>NZ_CP118527.1 GCF_028885415.1 Streptomyces coeruleorubidus | reverse complement strand
CGGGAGCAGCTGCTGAGGGTGCTGCCGAAGCGGACGGCGTTGGTGGTGGCCAGGTCGGTGGCGGTGAGGACGGTGTCGAGGCCGGGATGGGTGACCTGGTCCATGGTCTTGGTGCCGAAGGCCCGCTCGGTGAGGAGAGTGGCCAGGGCGTCGGTGCGGTTGACGGGGCGGGCGACGGTGACAGTGCGGGAGAACAGGCCCCGGGCTGCGGCCCGGCTTGCGGCGGTGAGGTTGCGGGTGGCGGCGGCAGGGGTGAATGCCTTGCGGATGATGTCTTTTTGCAGGCCGGCGCGCAGCAGTTCGGTGGTGTGGGCGTCGAAGTCCGCGAAATCGGTGGGTCCGTAGGCCCACAGGGCGGCCAGGAGAGAGCCGCCGGAGATGCCGGAGACGACGCGGATCTGGCTGAGGAGGTCGCAGTCGTTCAGAGCGCGCAGGCAGCCGAGGTGGAAGGCGGCTGCGCGTGAGCCTCCGCCGGAAAGGGCGAGGCCGATGTGGCGGGTCATGGGCGGGCATCGTCCGATCGGCGCGGGGTGGGCAGTCGGTGGGGCTGGGTGGCGTAGCCGCCGGGCCACCAGGTGATGTCCGGCTGCCCCGCGGTTACGCGGGGCTGGGCCGGGGTGGGCGCTGGGGTATCGGTGCGGTCGGCGAGGCGGGCGTAGAAGTGGGGTGGCTTGTCGTCCTCGAGCCAGGCCTTCCATACGTGGGTGGGGCCGCCGGCGATGAGGACCAGGGCGCGGGGCGGGGTGTCGTCGAGGGGCAGGGTGAGGGTGCCCATGGCGGCGAGGTCGGTTGGACTGGGGCGGGCCGGGCCGTGGGGGTGGGTGTGCCACATGCCGAGGAAGCGGGTGGTGGCTTGCGTAGCCGTGCGGCGGGCTGCGAGGTGTTCTCGGATGCCGGTGGTGCCGTGCTCGAAGTGGTGCTCGCTGAGCAGGGAGTCTGGAGGCGGACCAGTTGCTTCGTCGATCCACAGGATGCGGGTGGCGTCGTCGATGGTGCCCAGGAGCATGCCGCCGGTTTCGACCCGGGGGCCGCGGACGCGGGCACCGCGGCGGGCTTCGGCGCGCATTTCGGCGAGGGCGGCCGTGCTGATGCGGACCTGGTAGCCGCCTTCCTCGGTCAGGACGTTGTCGTTGGGCCAGGTCCACCAGCGGGCCGCTGGTGGGGCGGGGTCGCTGGGGCCGGTGGGTGAACGGACGGTGAGGGCGGCCATGGTCTGCTGGGGCTCGGGGGTGGCCAGGGCGTGGAGGATGCCGGTCATGAGTTGGCCGGCCAGGCCGGTGACGTCGGCGGCGGAGCCGGTGAAGGTGGCGTCCGAGCAGCCGGGTTCGGGCTGGAAGAGATCAGTGCGCGGTTGGGCGGGGAAGAAGTCGTCGAGGATGTCGGTGTGGGCGCCGCTGGTAGTGGTGCGGGCGGCGAGCCCGGTGCGGCGCAGGATGTCGCTGCCGGCACCGGTGGCACGGGTGGGCGAGAAGGCGGCGATGCCGCGGGTCGCCTGATGGCCGATCATCACGGTGGCCAGAGGCGGCCAGGTGGTGGGGTCGGTGGCGCGGACGGCTTCGAGGTGGGCACGAACGATGCGGTTGGCGGTGGCGTCGATGATCAGGTCGAAGGAGTGCACGTCGGCGCCGTCGAGGGTGGTGGTGATGTCGCCGGGCAGCGGTTCGACGCGGGTGGTGTGCGGGGTGATGGCGAAGAGCCGGTCGGCGAGCGTGCGGCACTTGGAGAGGCCGATGTCGGCGTCCGTGTAGGGCTGGCGGGTCAGGATGCCGGGGTGGATGAGGGACTGGTCGGCGACGGTGACGCGGGCGGCTCCGGCGCGCACGCACATCTCTGCCATGGGGGCGCCCAGGGCGCCGGAGCCCAGGACGAGGATCTGCTTGCCGTTGAGCCATGCAGCCGGGGTGGCGGCGTCCCGGCGCACGGTGACTTCCGGGCGGGCTTCCTGGATGCGGGCCCACCGGGTGGGCAGGCTGCCCAGCCATTTCTCGCTGGTCTGCTCGAGGAAGTTCTGGCCGAGTTCGGCCAGGGGCGGGTAACCGTCGAAGGCGGCTGCGGACAGGCGCCCCATCAGGTCGGCCAGGTCGGGAAGGTTCCAGGCGACCATGTGGGGCAGCAGGTGGTCGCTGCCGGCGATGCCGCGGGAGGGGGTGCCGAGCAGGAGGTAGAGCGGGGCGACGGGGGTGTCGTCGTCCGGGGCGGCGACGGGCAGCAGGACGGTGCGGTTGCGGTCGGCGGCCACGCCGATCAGGCCGAGGATGACGGCCGGGGTGATCCCTTCGCCGGCCAGGGTCCCGATCAGCTCGCGGGCGGTGTTGGGGTATTCGAACGTCAGGTGCCGGGTGGCGATCACTGCCGGGGCGAGGAAGACCTCCGACCCTGGCGGCAGCCCGGCTGTCTGGCGGGCTTGTTCAGCGCTGGTGGGCCAGGAGCCCAGGGGCAGCCAGCCGACCACGTCCTGGCGGTCGTCGCGGACCCGGTGTATAAGGGCCGCGCCGATCCAGGGTGCGCCCTGTGCGGTGGGGGCATCGTGGCGGACGACCAGCAGGCCGGGCGGACTGGTGGGTCAGGGCGTTGGGCGGGTGGAGGGGCTCGCCGGGCGTGTCGAGTTCCCCCGCGGCGGCGGCCTGGAACCAGTCCCAGACGCGGGTGATGAAACCGTACATGCCGTCGGCCGGGTCCCATTCTGTGGCCGGTGAACGGTACATGCACAGATGGCGGGCCCAGTTGACGTGCGGGGGCGCCCGCGAAGCGGGTGTGGGCGGTGCGTACCTGGGGGACGGCTAAGGGGAACGTGGGCGGGATCAGCAGGGTGATCGCTTCGCGCCGCTTGAAGTGCAGGCCGGCGGGTGTGCGGGACAGGGTGGAGCAGTCCACGCCGAGGCGAGCCTCAATCCAGCCGGGAAATCCGTCGGCGGGGTCGGCGGGGGTGATGCGGCCCAGCTCGAGGGCGTTGTTGGCGGCGGCGATCCGCTCAAGCTGGGTGATGGCCAGCTGCTGTCCGGGGGTTGCTGCCTGCAGGAGGAGGTCGCTCACGCGTCACCGAATCCGACGGAGGTGGCGGGGACGGCCTCGTCGCCGCGGGCCTGCCGCACCGCTTCCCGGCCGGCCTCGATACCGCGCGGCTGCGGAACTGGCGCGGCGGCCTGTGCGAGGGGGACGCTGTGGGTCAGACCCAGTGCGGTGAGCAGCGTGCCCGAGCGGCCTGCCAGGGCGGCGGACTTCTCTTCGAGTTCGCCGGTGGTGACCAGGTCCAGGCCCAGGCCGGGCTCGAGGACGAAGACCACCGGGCGGGGGTCTTTTGGAGTGGGGTGTTCACCGGTGCACAGGACGGGCAGTTCTGTGATCGTCTCGTAGGCGTCGCGGGCGAGCCGGTGGGGCGGGTTGTCGCCGCTCTTGTCGCTGGTACGGAAGGGCCGGGAGCTGGCTATCACGCGGGCGTCGGGGCCGGCATGGGCTTGCAACTGGTCGAGGATGTCCTGCTTGAGTTCCTCAGTTCCGTCCTCGCCAGGCGCATACATGACCTTCTTGGAGCAGTGGTGCGGGGAGAGCAGGACGTCCCACTCGACACGCTCGGTGCGGTCGTGGGATTCGCTGTAGTCGAGGATTTTCTTGATGGTCGGGTAGGCGAGGTCGCCCAGGAGCAGGATGCGGCCCGCCGTGCCGTCTGCGGCGGTCAGTTTCAGCTGCAGGGCGAGCGAGGTCTCGTTGCGCTCGCCGGCGCAGTCGTCGCGGAACGGGGCGTGGACGAAGGCCTCGAACCGGTCGGAGACGTCGGTGCCGTCGATGGTGCTGATCGCCTTGCCGGGGGTGGTGAAGTAGGCGTCGGGCAGTTCGGCGTAGGAGTGCTGGTCGCGGTCGTCGTCGTAGCCGATGATGCGAACCCGGTCGCCGCTCTCGGGTTCCTTGCCGGCCTTGATGGCCTTGATGGTGGCCTTCACGCGGCGTTCGACTTCGTCATGGAAGAGCTGGGCGTCCTCGCACATCGGGGTGTCCTCATCGAGCTCCCGCCACAGTCGCGGAGTCGCCCAGATCTCGCCGATCTTGATGGAGCTCTCCAGCAGGTCTCCGAAGCCGCAGCAGTGGTCCAGGTCCGCGTGGGTGAGCGCGAACAGCGCCAGGTAGGGCGTCCCGTCGTCGAGCTGCGGCAGGGTGTCCGCCAGGCGGTCGATGACCGCGGCCACGACCGCGTCGTCTTCGTCTGCGGCCTTCATGTCGCGCAGGTCGACCTGCATGACCAGGCCGTCGCCCAGCACGACGGTGGTGGAGTCCCCGGTGCCGACCGGCCAGAACACCACGCCCCGCTCGGGCAGTTCCGTCTCGGCCATGTCCTACCTCTTCACGCCATTGTGATCAACGAGCCGGTAAAGCACATGACTTCACCGTGACGTCCAGGTGTACCACCCGCCACTGACAACCGGCCCGCACGCCGACCCCGGGACGGGGCGGAGAACGGCTACGGGCAGGGCAGGGACGGCGTTTTCCGGCATCGTCAACGGGTGTCGTCGGGCAAGAGCCCGGGCCAAGGCCAGGACGCGCAGATGCCGGAAGAGACCACGGAGGCACTTGCCGTACGCCTGTCGGCGAGACCAGGGTTGCTCTCGACGCGGAGGGACCACGGTGAGGGCGGGGATGACGGAGAGCGGCACGACGGAGTCCGTCCTGGGGCTCATGAGCGACAAACCGCGCGAGCAGACGGCTTTTAAGTCCTTGGTCGCTGGCTTGCGGGCCCAGGGACTCCGGGCTGAGCTGCGGGGAAGCCCTGAACGGCAGGAGAGGCTGTACCCGTACACGCCGCCGATTCCGGTGGATGCGGAGATCGAGAGTGTCGCCGGATTCGTTGATCACACGGTGGTGCCTGCGCCACAGGAAGATTCCCGGCGTGTAGCAACGCAGGACACGGTCGCTCATGAACTCATCGGCCGACTTCAGGAGTTGGCTGCCCAGGCGCCGGGCGGCGGCCTGTGGCTGTCGATCAGCGCGGGGCCCTGGCTCGGCGCCCGGAAGAAGGAACGCGAGCGCCTCTACGGTCGTGTCGTCGCGATGGCCCGCAAGGCGGTTGCGCGGGGCAAGCCGTTCGTGGATCTGCGAGACCTGCCCCGAGGAGCGTTTCCTCTGCCGGCGATCGGCTTCTGCGTCCCGCCCGATGCGGACCATCGTGTCACGATCGGCTTCAACGACCAGGTCGTCGGGTGGTCGGGCCGGATGACGGCCGACGGACGGTGGACGTGCACCGTCGGCGAGTTGCGGCCCCGCATCGGCCGCGCGGTGGAGGGGAAGTTGAAGAAGCAGCTGGCTCGCGTCCGGGCGGTCGAGCCCGACAAGCCGATCGGGCTCCTCCTCGACAGCAGACCCATGCAGGGCGGGAAGGGAAAGCCGGAACCGGTGTTCGACCTTCCTGCGTTGGCTCTGGGCGCTCTACTCAACGAGATTGCCCAGGACTGGCCCGGTGTGCTGACCAAGGCATGGCTTCTTTCCCCGCAGGGCCTCACCAGCGTCTACGGCGGCGGTGACAACTTCGCCTGGATGCGGCCTCCACGTGCAGCGGCCCCGGTTGCGCTCTCACCGGGCCAGCCGGAAGGCGGGCCGTTTTCTCCTCAGTCGTCCTGGTGGCGGGCGAGCATGTGGTTCAGCGCCAAGTCGTGGGCGGCGGCGGGGCTGCGGACGTAGGAGCACACCAGGCAGGTGCCCGGGCCGTAGCCGGCGCCGAAATCGTCGATGCCGGTTACTGCGAGGGCTTCCCGTCCGCAGACTGGGCAATCCGTCACGTCCATGCCGTCGATCAGGTCGTCGGGGTGCGAGGGGCGGTGGTCGGCTGCCAGTGCGATGCGCCGGTCGGCTTCGTCCTCACCGATCAGTTCCAGGTAGTCCTGGGCCCGCAGCCGCTCGTAACGGTCCTGGATCTGGTGCTTGACACAGTCGGATTCCCGCCGTTCCTCGCTGACTTGGCGCAGGCACGAGTGGCCGTCGAGTTCGAGCAGCGCTGCAACGTGCCGCTGCTCGATCTCGCCCACGCCGCGTGCGTGCCGCACGCGCTGCGTCTGCTCCAGCGCGTCGCTCAGAGCCGCCACGTCCACTGCGACCTTCGGCTCGTCGGCTGAGTCGGGGACGAGGCGTATGCCTTCCTGGGCTTCATCACATTTCTCTGCGATGACCTTCAACAGCTGCGATGCCGCTTTCAGCCGATGATCGCCGTTCCTGCGTTTCTCGGTCTCCTCCCCCGGCCAGGTGTAGCGACGATGGCCGCCAGCCCGTTCGTCAACGCCTGATCGAAAATCGCGGCAGCACCGGGGACCTGGAAGTCGACGTCCAAAACCGTGGCACACCGGCCGACTCTTCTGCTCGCTTCTCCTGCATCACCTCATCTTCACCCACGGGCAACGGCAATCGGACCCTGACGGGGTTGTGCCCGGTGTTGCAGCCCGCTGGCTCCATCCGGCGGCTTCCCGCCGCGCCCGCGGGCTCCCTCGCACCTCGTGAAGGTCATGGCACCAGCGGATCGTCCCGCGTGAGCTCGATGGTGTGCATCTGGCGGCGCAGCTGCGCGGGCAGGGAGGGCAGGTCGTTGTCGACGATGATGACCTGGTGCGGGCGTCCGTGCGGCGTGCCGCTGCGGGCTCCTGCAATGTGGTCGAGGAAGTGCGCGTACAGGCGGGCGATCAGCTGCTGGTCCTCGCTGCCGTATCCGACGTTCTTGCGGGGCGAGTCGATGATCAGCAGGGACGGCAGATCGGTGATGCCGGTAACCAGGGCGTAGCTGAGGAACGTCATCCGGTAGGCCACGTTGATCGCGGTGCGGACGCCGTGGCCCACCTTGGTGAGTTTGCCCGCCCTGACCTTCGGCAGGAGCGAGTTGTGATCGATCCGCGCGCCGGGCTCACCGGGCAGCGACAGAGCGCCGATGATGGCCTCGAACTGCTCCTCGATCTCGGCCAGGGTGGCCTGACGTCCGGACAGGAGGTTCTTGCGCGTCTTGATGTCCTCGCGCACCCCCCGCAGTTCTTCTTCGGCCGCACGCAGCGCCCGGTGCAGTTCGAGCAGCCGTCGGTGGGGGTCGAGCTGACGCTCCAGCATGCCGGTGCGGGTGCGGGCACCGGCATGGGCAGCCGAGAGCTGCTCGATCTGTCCGGCCAGAGGCCCGGTCTCCAGGCGGGTCCGCTCCTCCAGCTCCGCCCGCGCCTGAGCGAGAGCGTCCTGGGCCTCACCGGCTGCCTTGGCTGCCTCGAGGGCCCGTTGCTGCGCCGTGGCCAGGGCGGTTTCGGCTGCCTGCACGGCCCTGTCCCGCGCGCCGGTGTCCAGGTCGCACAGGCACAGAGGGCAGGCCCCTTCGGGGACGACCCGGCCGGTCAGCGGCTGGGTGCAGGAGGGACAGTGCGCGAGTTCCGGGTTCGTGCCCGGCTGCTGAGCACGTGTGATGGCCCGCTGAGCCGAGGAGACGGCGGCCTGGGCCGCTTTCTCATCTTCCCGGGCCCTGGAGTGCGTTCCCTCCAGCTCGGCGACGCGCTGGCGCAGCGGATCGGCGAAGGTGGTGACGGCCCGCATACGTCCCTTGAGTTCCTCCAGGGCGGTCAGCGTTTCCCGCTCTTCGCTCCTGGAGCGAGTCAGCTCCTCCTCCAGTTCCGTCGCGCTTCCGGTCAGGAAGTCGCTGATCGTCTCGGTGCGGCGTTTGAGCTGGGTCACGGTCTGGCTCAAGTCGTCGCGGCGGGCGGTCAGTACCCGCATCTCGGCGTCGATGAGTCCGAGCACCAGCTCGACGACCGTCTTGTAGGACTGCGCGGTGTTGGCCTGTCCACGGACCGCCTCCGTGCCGTCGACCATGTCCTGGGAGAGGTAGTTCAGTGCGTAGAGCTGGGCGAAGGTGAGACGGGCGCCGTTGCCGAGGAGTGCCACGGCGGTGGGCGGGGAGAACAGCTCGGACAGGCCCAGCAGGTTCAGCAGCACCTCGCCCACAACACGGCGGTCGCCGTCCGGCTGTGGGGTGACGTCGAGGAGCTCTTCGACCTTTCCGTCATGGGGGCTGATCAGCTCCACGGTCCCGGTGTCCGCGACCGTGGAGCGCCGCAATGCGATGCGCATGCCTTCGATGCGCAGGTACACCGTGACGGACGTCAGCCGCTCGGATGGCACTTGCCGCCACTCCACCGGCAGGCCCAGGGGGTACTTGATGCAATCGACCAGCGTGGTCTTGCCGGTATCGATCGGGCCGTAGATGCACACCACAGGGTGGGCGAAGTCGACTTCGCGTGCTCCGCCGGTGGAATGGATCACTACGCGTTCGATGAACAGGTCCCGGGACATTCGGCTTCCTTCCGCAACTGCTGACACCGGGACAACGGGAGGGCCGACGAAGGGAACCGACTGCGCAGGCCGACTCACCGAAAGGGGTGAGGACACGTCCGCCCGCTTCCGGCGGGAGATGCGGGGGCGCCGCGGCGAACCGTGCTGGAGTGAGCGGGTGCGCCTCTGCGCTCGCCGACCGTGGGTCAGCGCCAGCCCGCGCCGGGTAGCTCCGTTGTTGACGACGACCGCGTGATCGGCGCCGTGGACGGGCCCGGCAGTGCCGTTGACCTGGTGCATCACGGATGAGCCGGCCTTGCTGCCCATGCGAGTGTGCCTGGCCTGCACGAGCCCGTGGTGGGGATGCCGACCGATGACGTCTGCGGCCTGGTCACCGCGCTGCCCTGGCCGTCGCGCTGGTTCGGCCCGAGCCGGCGGTCGCCGTCTTCGCCGTCGGCCGATGGCGCCACCTGCACGCCTGCACCGCACCCGCGCCGACCTCTCCCCCACCGACGCTCGACGTTCTTCCTGACTGCGCCGCCGTGACGGCGGTGGCTCGCGGCCCGGGGCCGACCGGGTGCCTCTCCGCCTGGCGCTCGTCGCCGAGGGCCGCGTGCACCCGCCTGGTCTGGGCCGCGACCAGCACCGCTTGTCGGGGCAGGCCGGCCTTCGCCGCGGCGAACTTGAGCAGTCCGAGCGCGTCGCCGGGGTGTCCGGGATAGGTCATCTGGTGAGACCCGCGGGTGACGATCTCCACCCCACGGTCCGGCTGCCCGGCCTCGGAACGGCGTAGATGCCCTGCGACCAATACCGCTAGGCGGCGTTCCAGCCGCAGTCGTGGCCAGCACCGTAAAGAGGCCAGAGCCGGGGACAACACCTCCTGACGGCGGACCGCAGGGCAGGGCGCGGCACGGTTGGCATGAACGGGGCGGCAGCTCTGGGGGCGCGCCAGGGCCAGCGTGGATCCATGTTGCTCGCTTGTGGCCGCTCGCCTGCACCTGTGCTGGGCCCAGAACGCGGCGTGGCCCTTCCCTTTCCGTGTGCATAGGAAGAGCCACGCCGCGTTCTTGCCTGACGGCCGTGCGTCAGATCCGCGTCTGCACCAGAGGTGCGACAGGTTCTGGGCGTAGTTCGATCCCCGAGGCCTCACACACCGTCCGAGCCATGCTTCGCAGGCCCTCCCTGAAGGAGGTGGCAGTCGCCCCATCCCGAGCGGTCACGGTCAGTGTGCGGCGTGTGGAGCAGTACACGCCGGGGGCGACGTGCCGGCCTGGGCCGTAGCCGCACTGCTCCAGAAGCCAGCCCGCGCTGGCCCGGAGCACCCCGTCCCGGTCGCGGTACGTCCGGCCACCCGCCGCGCGCACTTCGTTGGCCTGGCTTTCGGTAACGGGCGGATTGAGGAACACGCTCCCGGCCTGCCGCATGTCCGGGCCACTGTCTGGCAGGGTCAG
This sequence comes from Streptomyces coeruleorubidus, assembly GCF_028885415.1. Lineage (GTDB taxonomy): Bacteria > Actinomycetota > Actinomycetes > Streptomycetales > Streptomycetaceae > Streptomyces > Streptomyces coeruleorubidus_A. Next base: position 9,401,367 of record NZ_CP118527.1, on the reverse strand, counting down.
GCCGCGTACCTGCCGGTCGGCGATGACTCCGGCCGCGGCCTCGGCGAGCGGAGGCCGGGAGCCGAGCGGCACGTCGAGCGCCTGCGCCAGGTGCTTGTACGTCACCGGCGCCGCCCGTTGGCTGCGGGACAGGTGCAGTGTGACGGCCAGGATCACCCAGCGGCTCGGTTGGGCCCTGAACACGGATGAGCGGTACCGGAACTGGCACGCTGTGGCCTCGAGCCGGACCGTGTGGCCACGGTCCCAGTCCCACGCGGTCACCGATGTGAGGCAGTCCGCGATCTGCTGCCCGTACGCCCCGGCGTTCTGCACGGGCGCCGCCCCGATGGTGCCGGGGATGCCACCGAGGTATTCGATGCCGGAGAGCCCCTCCGCGGCGGCGTATGCCACCGTGCAGGCCAGTGGCTCGCCGGCGTGCACGGTGACCTCTACCTTGCTGTCGCCGACGGTGCGGGCGGTGATGCCGCGGGTGGCCATGCGGACCACCGGCCTCGGGTAACCTCCGTCGCCTGCCAGGGTGTTGCTGCCGCCGCCCAGAATGAACGGCCGGCGCCCGGCCACAGCCTGGACGACCTCCGGCCAGGAGGCGGGGTCGGTGTGGGTGAGCCAGTAGTCGGCGGGGCCGCCGAGGCGGAGGGTGGTGTGGTCGGCCAGTAGCTCACCCATGAGCGCCCTCCTCAGACGGCAGAGATCGTTTTCAGCGCAAGCCCCCGCAGCGGAGCGATCCGCGTCCGGGCGGGCCCGTGGTACACGGCGTTCGTGGCGATCGCCAGGTACCGGCCGGACTCGGGCGCCAGGTACAGGCTGGTCCCGGTGAAGCCATGGTGATAGGCCACCTGGCCCGCGAGGATCCACGACAGGCCACGCTCCAAGCCCGGCTCGATGGAGACCTGGGGGACGAGGCTCGCTCGCAGCCAACCCCCGAGAGGGCTGGCGTCCTTCTCCCGGTAGGCGGTGAGCAGGGCCTGCGCGTACCGCCCCAGGTCCCGGGGCGTGGAGAGCACCCCGGCGTGCCCGGCCACGCCGCCCAGGAGCCCGGCGTTGTCGTCGTGCGGGGCGCCCCAGATCCGTGGTGCGCCGGGGATGCGCTGCTCGGTCGGGGCCACCTGAAGGCTGCGGCCGACCGGGCCGTACACCGTGGCGGTCAGCCCGAGGTCTCGCCACAGCTTGGCGGCGAGCACGTCGAGTGGCCGGCCGTGCACATGTGCCAGGGCCAGGCCGAGCAGGATGTAGCCCCGGTTGATGTACCGGTGTTGGCCGGGAGTGTCCTCCAGCGGCTCCCGGCACAGCAGTTCGTGCAACGGCGCCTCGGCGCCCCTGTACGTGTCGAGCCGGGTCGAGGCCCGCAGCCCCGAGGTGTGCGCGATGAGCTGCCGCACCGTGGCCTGCCCGCTCGGTGCCTCACCGCTCGTCGCGGGCAGGAAGTCCCTTACCGGCTGGTCCAGGTCGAGGAGCCCGGCCTGCACGGCTTGCCCGACCAGCGGCCAGGTGGCGAGGACCTTCGTCAGCGAGGCGACGTCGTAGACCGTGCTGTCGGTCGGAGCGGCATCACCCAGTTCCGGGGCGACCAGCCCGGCGGCCAGCACTTCTCGCTGCCCGTCGGCGGTGCCGCACACGATGACGCCGCCCGGCGCGGCGCCGTCGGCCACGACCTCGCTGAGTAGGTCGCGCAGGCGGGCGACGTCGTCGTCGGTGAACGGGATCACGGGCATGGGCGGGCCTCCGGGATGGTGGTGATGTCGGCTCCCAGCGTGGCCAGGTTCGACAGCAAGTGTCCGTAGCCGCGCCGGAGGTGGTACATGCCGCGGATCGTAGAAGTGCCCTCGGCCGCGAGCGCGGCAAGTAGCAGAGCTGTGACAGCACGGATGTCCTCCGCCCCCACGTGCGCTGCCTTCAGCTGCGACGCGCCGCGCACCAGGACCACCGGTCCCTTCGAGGACACCGACGCGCCGAAGGCGGCCAGGCCCTCAAGGTGGGTGTCCCGCCGCGGGTACACACGTTCGGCGATCTGCGAAGTGCCGTGCGCCTGGGTGAGCATCGCCGCCAGCTGCGGCGCGGTGTCCGTGGGAAGCCCCGGGTGCGGGCCGGTCGCCGTCTCCACGGCGTGCAGCGGCCCTGCCAGTGCCATGTGTACTGCACCGCCGGTCCCGTCGACCAGGTTGACGCCCGCACCGGCAAGGGCGGTGGTGAGTCCTTCCGGCAGGCCTGCGGTGGTGATCCCGCCCAAGGTGATGCTGCCGCCGGTCGCCGCAGCGGTCATGATCATGGTGGCGGCCTCGATCCGGTCCCCGGCCACGGTGAACTCACCGCCGCCGAGGTGCTCCCGGCCCGTGACGTGCAGCCCGGCCTCGTCCCAGCCCACCAAGACGCCGCGATCGGTGAGGAACCGGGCGGTCTCGATCACCTCCGGCTCGATGGACGGGCTCGTGATCAGACTTGTGCCCGGTGCCCGGGCCGCCAGCACAAGTGCCGTCACCGTCGCGCCGAGACTCGGCCCGTACGGAGTATCGACGTCAACCGTGAACGGCCGCACACCCTGCGCCCCGCACTGCGCCCACAGGCCAGTGCCGTCGTCGGTGACTGCGGCACCAGCGGCCTCCATCGCCGCCAGATGCCGGTCTATCAACCGGGCACAGAACGCGTCCCCGCCCGGCCGGGGGAAGGTCACCCGCCCGCAGCGTGCGAGTACTGCGGCCGCCAGGACACACGTCGTGCGCACTCGGCGCCCCAGCTCCAGGTGGATCTCCGGCCGCACCGTGGCGGCAGGGGCCACCATGAACTTGTCCCGCACGACGGCGACCTAGCACCGGTGTGCGCCAGTATCTGCGCGCACACGTCCGTGTCCAGGATCGCCGGCGCCGCGTGCAGCACGACCGGGGCGTCCGCCAGGATCGCCGCGGCGTACAGATGCAAGGCCACGTTCTTGCTGCCCTGCACCTCGATCCGCCCCACGAGCGGGCGCCCACCGGTGACCTGTACGGCCACGTCGTCTATGGCGGTGAGAGTTGCGCTGTCGGCCACGGCGCTCACCGCACCCGGGAGCCGGCGGGCAGCACGCCGCCGACCTGGTTGCGCGGATAGATCACCGTGCCGGGCCCGATCAGGGTCCCTGGGGCCAGGACCGTGCCGGCCGGGAGCGCCACCCGGTCCCCGATGATCGCGCCGAGCTTGGTCTGCCCGGTGCGGATGCGCTTGCCGTCGATAAGGACGGTGATCTCCTCCATAGCCGGCTCTATGACTGGGCCGGTGCAGCGCAGCCCCGTTGTGGAGCAGAACGCGCCAATGTTGACGCCTCTCCCGAGCACCGAGTCACCCACGAAGCTCTGGTGTTTCATGAAGCAGCCGCCAGCGAGCAGGCTGCGAGTGATCTCCGCGCCGGCACCGATGTGGCAGCCGGGGCCGATCACGCTGTGGTCACGCACCAGAGCACCACGGGAGACGACGGCGCCGGAGCACACCAGCACCGGCCCGCTCACCCGCGCCCCCGCCTCGATGCGGGCGCCGGCCTGGACGATCACCGTGCCGTCCACCTCCGCGCGGTCCTCGACAACGCCGCGCTCCGCAGTGATCAGGCCGGCCGTGTCAGGTGCGTCCAGGACCAGCGTCATGGCGGCCTTGATGTCGAAGACCGTCCGGCAGGTGGCCAGCAGTTCCTCGACGAAGGTCCCGAGCCCGGCCGCTTCGAAGTAGTAGCCCGGGGTCAGACGGACGTCCACGGCCGGATCAGCCGCCGCGGACAGGGTGGGATTGGAGAGCTGCACCAGATGCCTCCCAGGTGCCCGAAGGAGGTCGGCCCTGCGGATGCCGGGCCGCCGCGCTTCCAGAGCACCGCACCTGCACCCACGTCTGGCTGGGCCCCTAGCCTGAGCGCAGCACGACCTCGGCTACCACTGGGACGGGGTTATGGACGCGGTTGAGAACCCACTGGTGAAGCCCGCTGGAGCCATGCCGCCGGGCGAGCGCGTACGCAGAACACGCCTCGCCCAGGGCATGACGCTCGCTCAACTGGGCGCCCGCACCGGCTACTCGGCGGCGCAGGTCTCTCGCCTGGAACGGGGCGAATCACCCATGACCCATATTGATGTGCTGCTGAGATTCGCCCGTGCCCTCGACATCCCGCCCCAAGACCTCGGCCTCGCCCCCGCGCAGGCCACGCCGTCATCCCGACACAGTGTTTCGACCGGCCCCTACCCGCGGCTTCCCGCCCCTAGTCTGGGAAGTTCGGGGCGTGAGAACGGTGAGGACGCGGTGAATCGAAGGAAACTGCTCGCGAACCTGGCGGTGACCGCCGCAGCCGCAGTCGGCGCCCCCATCACCGGCACCGCCAAGGCGGACGAAGCCCGCCTCGGAGACATCCTCGTCGCCGGCCTGCGGGACGCGATGCTCGGCCTCGGCGCCAGCCCCTGCGACCCGAACCCGGATGAGCTGCCCACCGAACTGGCGCGTGCTGCCGCCCACTTCAACGCCGCCAACTACGCCAGCCTCGCCACACGACTGCCCCGCCTTCTGCGCGCAGGCCACCAAGCCGCCGGCACCGAGCACTACCCCGTGCTCGCGCATAGCTACCTCCTGGCCACCCGCGTCCTCATCAAGCTCAACGCCTCCGACCTCGGATGGATGGCCGCCGACCGCGCCCGCCAGCTCGCCCACGCCGCAGGCGCACCGCTCGCCGTCGCTGAAGCTGCCCGCCAGCAGGCAGTGCTCGCCCGCCAGGCCGGATGGCGTGACCAGGCCCTCACCCTCGCCCTGAACGCCGCCGAAGACCCCGCTCTCGGCGAGGCAGGGAAGGCTGGCGCCGCACAGCGAGGCCTGCTCATCCAATGCGCCGCCTACACCGTCGCCCATCAAGGCGACCAAGAAGGCATGCGGGAGCTCACCGCCGAGGCCGCCGCAATCGCCAAGAGCCTCGGCCACACCACACACCTCCGGGACACCGCAGGCGGGTTCAGCACCGCCACCGTCCAACTGCACCTGATCAGCGCCGAGTACAAGGCCGGCGACCCATCCGCCGCCATCGCCGCCGCCGACGCCCTCGACCCCAAGCTGCTGCCAACCGTCGAGCGCCAGGCCCTGTACTACATGGACCGGGCAACCGCCTACGCCCGCTGGGAACGCCGCGAGGAGTGCATCAGCGCCCTGCTGGAAGCCGAGCGCCTGGCCCCCGAAGAGACCCACGCCCGCCCCGCCGTCAAAGCCATGCTTAGCGGCTTACTCGTCTCCGGTCGCACCACACCAGAACTCCGGGGACTCGCCGCCCGCTCCGGTGTCCTCACCTGAGCCCCCGGGCCAGGCCAGCCGGACAGCCGTCGTTACCTCGACAGCAGCGCCATTATCCGCCTGCGGACACCGCCTGACGATAGATACTGCGGCTGCGTTGTCTCCTCCTGCGGCCCCTCTTCGGATCACCACGCCTGCACGACCGGCGCGCAGGAGTCGCCAGACGAGGCGGACTGCAGGCGGACCGGCGGATCCGGCAATGGATCTATCCGACAGCCTCCGGCCTGCAGGGGTCCGTAAGATGCATCCGTGGAGAGTGTCGAGGACCGATTGAAGGCGTCCGCATCGAGAACACACCTCGCAGACGAAATCAGGCACTCCGGCTGGAATCGTCGGGAAGCCGCCGCGGTCGCAGAGATCTTGCAGACCACCGTGACGAGCGGCACCGATCTGCGAACCATCGAACTGCCCGATAAGACGCACTTCGGGCTGAGGATGGCGTTCTTCGAGGCCGCGACCTTCCCCCTCCGGCGGATAGAGCTACACCACTTCGATCGGCCGGAGGATCTTGGGCCGCTCGCTGACGCGCGGGTGTACGGCACCGACCTCCACGGAGAGTACGCAGGCTGGGGCTACGGCTACGGGGGTTGGGGCCTGAAATCCCACAGCCCTGTCCACTGCGCGAGTGGACGCGTCGAACGGGACTGCATGCGAGTGCCAACCGGCCACCGAAGGGGAGCGGACTGCATCACCCTTGCCGCCTTCCTCTACCGCACTCCCGGCTTCCGCGGTTGTTCCTTCTGCGGGGGTGCGGTCATCCAGCGCCTGACCGATGAGCAGCACACCTACTACGCACGGTTCTGCGAGACCTCAACCGCACGGCCGTGGCAGGCCGCAAAGCGCACGTGACCGATACCAGCTCCCCGCCCCCACCGACGTCCCGCTTGTGACAACGCCGTCGCTGTGACGGCGGCGCAGCGGCGGCGACCCCGGCCGGACGCGCACCCCCTGGCGAGCGCCCCGGTCCCGACCGCGCCCACGCGCCCATTCCCCCCTTCATCCCTCAACTCCAGCAGGGACATGGGCGAAGCCAGCCGCAACGGGGATGTCAGCACCCCGGCCACTCTCATGCGCCCGTGGCGACCTGCACCAACTCCAAGATGGAGGGATCGCGCAACACCTACCGCAATGAACCGCTCCGAGTCTGATGGAGGCTCGATTCCCTGAGAGGATCGAGTCATGGCACGTCCGTCCCCCTACCCTCCCGAGCTTCGCGAGCGTGCGGTGCGCATGGTCGCGGAGATCCGCCCGAACTATCCGACCGAGTGGGCCGCGATGAAGGCGGTCGCGGCCAAGCTGGGAATCGGCGCGGCGGAAACGGTGCGGACCTGGGTCCGCAAGGCGGAGGTGGACGCCGGTCAGCGTCCCGGCACCTCGTCGGAGGAGGCTGCGGAGATCAAGCGGCTCAAGGCCGAGAACGCCGAACTGCGGCGAGCCAATGAGATCTTGAAGGCGGCGTCGGCTTTCTTCGCGGCCGAGCTCGACCGGCCGTCGAAGCGCTCATAGCGTTCATCGACGAGCATCGGCAGGTGTTCGGGGTCGAGCCGATCTGCCGTGTCCTGACCGGCCACGGGCTGAAGATCGCGACGAGCACCTACTACGCCGCCAAGAACCGCGCCCCCAGCGCGCGGTCGGTCCGCGACGCGGAGCTGAAGACGCAGATCAGCCGCGTCCACACGGACAACTTCAGCGTCTACGGGGTCCGCAAAATCTGGCGGCAGTTGCACCGCGAGGGCATACCAGTGGCCCGCTGCACCGTCGCCCGGCTGATGCGCGACCTGGGCCTGGAGGGCGCCCGACGCGGGAAGAAGATCCGCACCACAATCCGGGACGACGACGACCAGGACAGGGCTGGTGACCTGCTCGGGCGCGACTTCACCGCGTCACGTCCCAACGAGCGGTGGGTGGCTGACTTCACCTATGTCGCCACCTGGCCGGGGATCGTCTACGTCGCGTTCGTCGTGGACGTGTTCTCACGGGCATTCGTGGGCTGGTCCGCTGCCACCAGCAAGCGGGCCAAGCTCGTCCTCGATGCCCTCGACATGGCCTTGTGGCGACGCGACCGGGCCGGAACTCCCGCTGGGCTGGGGCTGGTTCATCATGCGGACGCGGGCAGTCAGTACACGTCTTTCGCGTTCACCGCGCACCTCGTCGACGCCGGCATCGACGCCTCGATCGGCACCGTCGGCGACGCCCTGGACAACGCGCTCATGGAGTCCCAGATCGGCCTCTACAAAACGGAGCTGATCAAGCCCCGCAAGCCCTGGCACGGCCTCGCCGACATCGAGCTCGCCACCGCGGAATGGGTCGACTGGTTCAACAATCAGCGTCTCCACACAGCGATCGGAGACATCCCGCCCCACGAGCACGAGACCAACTACTACGCTCAACACCAGCCCCAACCGGCGGCTGGAGCCAACGCATAGAGCCTCCACCGATCCCGGAGCGGTTCATTGTCCGTGACTGCGGGAGTCGTTTCAATGCGACTTGGGAAGTCACCATCTGACCGAGGTTGCGATGTCAGCTTGTTTTGACGCCACTTGAGGACTTGCGGTCGGACTATGAGGTGTGCCTCTGTCGATAGCCTCTGGGGCACTGCATCTGAGGGAGCCGTCATCACTGCACACTGCGGCTCAGCAGCTTCAGCGTTCGTCGCCTTCGCAGCTTTTGGCTCGTTCTGGGGAGTGTGGGGCGCATCTCTCCCCCGGGTGCAGGATCAAGCCCGCATCAGCGACGGTGAGCTCGGGTTCGCCCTGCTGTTCGTGGGCGCCGGCGCTCTTCCCGCGATGCTGCTGGCAGGCAGAGCACTCGATCGCTGGGGGCTGAGAGTCGCCGCGGGAGCTATCGGAGGGCTGGGCATCATCGGAGTCGCCTTGGCGCTGACGGCGGTGAGCCTTCCGAGCCTGTGCACCGCGCTCACCATCGGCGGCGCTGCCAGCGGCGCGGCCGACGTGACGATGAATGCCGTGGCCGGACGCGCCGAGAGAGACACCGGACAGCCGGTCATTGCCCGCGCGCACGGCACGTTCTCCACGTTCGTGGTCCTTACCAGCCTCAGCACGGGCGTTGCCGCCGCCGCTGCCTGGCCGCTCGCGGTGCCGTTCATCGGGGTCGCCGTACTCTCCCTGACAGCCGGCGCCGCCCTGCTCAAAACGCTGCCTCCCTGGGAAATCACCTGCAGTGGCGACACCGTGGTAACGGCGTCCTCAGCACCAAGCCACTCGAACATGGGGGCGCTGCTGCCCATCGGGGCGCTGGGGGCGCTGGCTTTCGCGAGCGAGAATGCCCACCAGAGCTGGAGCGCGGTCTTCGCCCAGGACGAACTGCACGCCGGGAAGGGCCTCACTGCGGTGGCACCCGCCGTTTTCGCGGGAACGGTGGCGATCACACGGTTCGCCGTCGCGGGGCTGAAGGCCACCCACGAACAGTCCGTCATCCTGGCCGGATCGCTGGCCGCGGCCGGTGGCACGCTCATCATCGCTGCCGCACCCACGCTGCTCATTGCCGCGCTGGGGCTTGTGGTGGCCGGTGCCGGAACCGCCGTGCTCTTCCCGGCTCTCCTGGGCATCGTCTCGCGCGACGTCGAAGAGTCCCACCGAGGCCGCGCGACTTCCGTCATCACCACTGTGTCCTACCTGGGTTTCCTCCTCGGCCCCGTCTACGTCGGCCTATGGGCCGACGCGACCGGACTGCGCGGGGCCATGACCGCCGTCGCGGCCCTCGCCGCTGCCCTGTTCTTCCTGACGTCCCCGCTACTTGGCCTCAGCCGATCCAGCGGCAAATGAGCCCTGCCGCCAGCACACGAGCGACAACAAAGTCACTGACATTGATCAAGCTGGTCCCCGCGAAACGACTCCCGAAGTCACGTCGAAACCACTCCCCCGGAAACTGACACAGCCAACCCGTCTTCACGCGGCTCCGTCAGTGACAGCCGGACCGTTCCGTCGTCACGAGGTTCGAAGAGGACGTCCCGCATCGCACCGCCGGCCCCCCGAGTCGACGCCGTCAGCACGTGTTCCTGAGCGAAGACCAGCTCGCCGCCCATCGACTGGCGCGCCCGTTCCTCAGGTCCATCGTTGGTCGAGGTTCTCAGTGCACGTCCATTGAATGGGCTTTTCGAGCTCCTTCGTGCTGCCGTACGGGATGGCCAGGCACCAGCCGCTCTGCGGATTCCTGAGCCGTTCGAGGTCGTCTCGTACCCAGACCTGGTCGGCGGCAGTGGCGCACATCCGCTGGCTGACGGCGCCGCCGTACTTCCCGTCGGCCACCAGGCACTTGTCGCTCCCCATGTTGCGCAACCGGTAGCCGCCCGGCACGGGTTGGAGCGCCCAGAGCTGGCTGGCACTGGTGGAGCAGCGCCATTGGACCGCCGCGGTCGTGTCGCGCGTGGAGGCCTCGGGGATGGCGAGGCACAGCCCGCTCGTTTGGTTCTGGAACCTCCGTGGTGCCGCATCCCGTCGGTCCGCCCGGGGTTGCTTCTCGTCGGGGGCGGGGGGCGTGGACACCGCGTCGCGCGGCGGAGCGGCTTCCTCGGCATGGGGCGCCCGTGTCGGCCCGCTCGCACGGGGTGCGGACGCCGTAGGGGCAGCCGGTGCCTGGGAGGTGCCCGGCGTAGGTGACGGTGACGGCGGGGACGGCGACGGCGACCGGGAGACCGCGTCGGCCGGGGCGAGCGCCGACTGCCCCTGCCGGTCGGAGGCCGTATCTCGATCCGCGATCTTGATAAGGGCCACGCCCGCACCGCCGAAGACCAGCAGCACCGCGATCGTCGCCAGCAAGAACCGCACTCTGCTGCGAGGGCCCCGTGGTGTCCTCGCGAACTGGTTGATCTGGATACCCTGGTCGCCGCTCTGTGCCGCCGCGGCGGCGTGGAAGGTGTTGTCGGACACCCCACCGTTGCGTTCGTGAGATGTCGTCATGCTCCCGGCCCTGACCCGAAGTGGTTGTTCTGCCGGTTTCCGCTGCCGACCTGAACGGCGGTGGGGCCGTGGAAGGTGTTCCCGGAGACCGGACCTGCGCCCTGCCCAGCACGTCCGGCCTGCTCCTCCACCAAGGCGCGCAACTCCGCTGCGACGTGTGTGCGGTCTTCCTCGGGCAGTCCCTCGAGCAGCGTCTCGATACGGGTCTGCCAGGACGCCCCCTGCTGCACCCGCACCCGCTCGGCCTCTCCCGGGCCGGCCGTCTCCAAGGCGGCGGCCGTGCGGTCGAGGCGTTCCGCCTCGGCGCGCTCACGCTGCCCGTCTCCCCCACCGAACAGCATGGCCACCCGTGTTCGGAACACAGCCCACCCATCGGTCCCGGCGGCCTGCACCACGGCGGTTCCACCCGCCGCCGCCAACGCCGTCAGCGCCTCTCCCAGCATCCCCTGCCCCCTCGACGAGTGTGACGAGCTTACGAGCATCAAACGAAACAGCCGCGACGCCGTCACGGCAGCCCCCGCCACCCGGGGCGACCGGGAGAGCATGCTCCGTGGACGTCCGCTCGAGAGCCCTCGGACCAGCGCCGTGCGAGTTCAGCGACGACAAACCTCGGGAACGCGGATCTGCAGCCCCCCCCAGGCCTTAGGGCTCCTTGCAGAATGATCTTCTTGTGGCACGGTGGAGAAGTATGTGATCCCGTGCGTGCTCCTTGGGGGTGACCCTGGTGCGGCGCAAGCCGTGGGAGGTCAGTGACGAGCTGTGGGCGGTGATCGAGCCGCTGCTGCCGAAGCATGAACGGCGGTTCCGGCACCCGGGGCGCAAGCGGATCGATGACCGCAAAACGCTGCAGGGTGTGCTGTTCGTCCTCTACACCGGAATCCAATGGGAGTACCTGCCGCAGGAGTTGGGGTTCGGTTCCGGTCCTACCTGCTGGCGGCGGCTGGCCGAATGGCAGGAGGCCGGGGTGTGGGAGGAACTCCAGCGGGTGCTGCTGGACCGGCTGCGGGCGGCAGACCGCCTGGACTTCTCCCGCGTCACCGTTGACGCCTCGCACGTGCAGGCCAAGCGGGGGCGAAGCAGCCCAAAAGTCGGCCCGAGCCCGGTTGACCGTGCACGGCCGGGCTCGAAGCACCACGTGTTGACCGACGCGCACGGCACCCCGCTGCGGGTGTCGTTGACGGGCGGGCACCGAAACGACGTCACCCAGCTCCTTCCGCTGGTCGACGGCCTGCCGCCGGTGCGGGGCAAGCGGGGCCGGCCCCGGCGCAAGCCCCGCACCTTGTATGCCGACCGTGGCTACGACCACGACATCTACCGCCGTCGGCTACGTGAGCGTGGCATCGTCCCGAAGATCGCCCGGCGCGGTCAGGCGCATGGCTCCGGCTTGGGCCGTGTGCGGTGGGTTGCCGAGTCCGCCATCGCCTGGCTCCACGGCCCTCGCCGCTTACGCACCCGCTGGGACGCCCGAGACGACATGCACGACGCCTTCCTGCAGCTCGCCCACTGCATGACCCTCGCCCGCAAGCACCCAGCATTCTGAAAGGACCCCTTACTGGCATGCGCCAGGACACGTCAGACAGTGCCCCGAGCAGAGTAATCGTCAAGACCTGTGGATCGGCGATGTTTGCCTGATGCTCCGGTGCCATCGGATCGCGCCTTCGTGCCATTCGTCGGTGGGCGTGAGCCCGGCGGCGGTTGCGACGGCAGCGGATGCTTGGTGTTCTGGGTGGATGTGGGCGATGACGGCCTGGACCGGCTGCTGGCTGAGCCAGTCGACGAGTCCTCGGGCCGCTTCGGTGGCAATGCCTCTTCCCTGCCACGCAGTACCCACCACCCAGGCGATCTCGGCGACGGGTCCGTGGCTGGAGGGGGTAATCGTCGCTTGGACCGTGCCCGTCAGGCAGACTTCGTCACGGAGCCGGATCACCCAGTTCGGCCAGGAGACGGCCGGGTCGGGAGAGCCTGCGGTCATGCGCCGGTAGCGCGAGCGCAGGGCCTGCGGGGTGTCCGGAGTGCCGCCGATGAAAGTGTGCAGAGCCGGATCGGACAGCACCTGGGCCATCTCCTCGGCGTGCTCGACGAGAAGCGGCAGGAGGTCTAGTCGTGCAGTCCTGACGGCCTGGGCCGCGATGTTGCTCATGCCGCGATCACCTCGGGGCGTTCGAAGAGGTGGCCGCGTTCGAAGCGGGCTCCTGCGCGGACAAGGGCGACGAGGTGGGGTGCGTTCACGGCCCGCCAGCGGGCCTGAGCGGACTCGACGAGTTTGAAGACCATGGTCAGGGCAGCGGTGCGGGAGCCGGCGCCGCGGGTGACGCGGGTCCGCAGCCGAACGGTGGCGAACGTGGACTCGATCGGGTTCGTGGTCCGCAGATGGATCCAGTGCTCGGCGGGGAAGTCGAAGAACGCCAGCAACTCGGCCTCGTCGTCGACGATCTTATTGACGGCCTTGGGGAACTTCGCCCCGTAGAGCTTCTCGAACGTCCTGATCGCCACCTGGGCGTGCTGTTTGTCCTCGGCGTTGTAGATGTCCTGGACGGCCTTCTTCGCGCCCGGCTGCGCTGACTTCGACATGGCATCGAGCACATTGGCCGTTTTGTGAACCCAGCACCGCTGCTCGCGGGTGTCGGGGAACACCTCCGCGAGAGCCTTCCAGAACCCGAGGGCGCCGTCGCCGACTGCGAGCACAGGAGCGTGCATCCCGCGCCGGACCAGGTCGCGCAGCAGGTCCGCCCACGACTCGCCGGATTCGCGGTAGCCGTCCTTGAGCGCGACCAACTCCCTGCTGCCGTCCGCGCGCACCCCGACGAGCACGAGCACGCACGCCTTGGCTTCCTCCAGGCGGACATTTGTCGCTGGCGGAGGACCAGCATCTGCTTCCACCAGTACCACCTGCAGGACATGGGCCGAAGCGCAGTAGCGTCCGCGTACTGGAAGACCCTCTACGCGGTCCTCTCCGGAGTCGAGGGCACCATCAACGAGTTCGCCCACGGACACGGAACGCGCCGCTACCGCTACCGAGGACAGCCGAAAGCCCACCTGCAACCGTACTCACGGCCATTGCCGTGAACATCGAACGACTCAGCGGCCAGTCAGCGACCGAGGAACCCTCTTCGCCGAGACCGCCGACCGCCTGCCAGACCTTTCTGGACCGGAACGAGACCCCGGGTCAAAGTCCTGGCGAACCCTCGGCAGCTGAGATCATCCCAAGACCCCCGACAGAGTCACGCTCAGACGGAGGGTGCGCGCAGTGGGTTTGTATGTGGACCCTGTGATGGCTGTCCTCCCGCGACTCTGGCCGCCACTGCCGAACGTGTGGTTCTGCGGGGAAGGCGGAGAGTCGGCGTGGAGGCCCGCATGCCTGCTCCACAACATGGTCGGCGTGTACATGTCCCATGCCACATCCCAAATCCCTGACTCCGCTGAAGCCCGGCTGCCCCGAGCGGCCCGCCAGGCAGGGGCGCTTTCGCACGGTCGAGGTGCTGCCCAGCAACGTCTGATGGGCCGTCGCACGGCCAACGCTCTCTCGGCCGTCGTCATCGTTGTCTTCGCCTGCCTCCAAGTGCTCGCCCACCACAATTGGGGGCTGTCCAACGACTCTTACCGCTACGCCCGGCACAGCATGCAGATCCTCGGCGAGCCTCGCGACGTAGCTCAGCGGCAGGCGACAAAGGCGTATTGCTCTGTCGAGGCCGACCAGCGCGAGCACCTGCGGCATCTTCGTCCCGGCGGGATGCCAAGCCCTGACCGCCGAGCCGCACAAACGCGGTCCTGCCTGCGTGACAATGCAAATGGCCTTGGTCCAAGGAACCCCCGATACGAACGCATCTTCGACACTCGACCCGGATACCCTCTGCTCGCAGCACCGGCTATCGGCTTGTTCGGCATCACCCGCGGCATGTGGCTGACCAGTCTGGTGATCACTGCAGGCACATCTCTCCTGGTGCTAGTGCTGCTTCGCCAGGCCAGAGCTTCTCTGTTCGCCGCCCTCACCGGACAGGTACTCTTTCTCTGCAGTCGTCCGGCCTGGTGGTCCATGCGGCCGCTGGCCGAGGGAGCGATCACGGCCGGGGTGCTGGCCGCCCTTCTGGGAGCGTGGTGGCTGCTGCAAGGACGCAGCCGACCGGGCGTTGTCCTCCTGTGCGCTGCTCTTGGCACCACCGCCCTGGTCAAGTACTCCACCGCACTCGTCCTCGCGGGATCTCTGGTTGCCGCAGCCGCCTGCCTGTGCCTCATCCGAAGGAACACAGGGGACGGAACATCCCGCGGCCGCGCCGCCCTGCTCGGTGGTCTGAGCGCAGCGGCCGCCATAGGAATCATCGCAGCGATGAAAGCGCTGCGCCTTCCTGGTGCCTCGGAAACCCTGCAGGAGATCTTCACCCACCACTTCCGTACTCCGCCCGTTGACGACCCCTTGTCGCAACTCCTGCGGTTGAATGTCAGCTACTGGGTCCAGTGGGCGTGTGACCAAGCCGCTGAGCCGTTGTTCGTGCTTTTGCTCGGACTGGGCTGCTGGGGCTTGTTGCGATGTTCCCCGGTGCTCGGCGTGCTCTCTCTGGCCGCCGGCATGGTGGGACTCGCCACCGCGGCGGCGCACCCAACCGTCAGTCAGGGGGACCGCCTGTGGCTCCTGATGTGGATGCCGGCGCTGTTGGGCACGCCTCTCGCGGTTGACCTGCTGCGTTCCCGGCTGCGGGAAGCGGATTCAGTCCACCCACGACAGCTGGACGATGCGGTGAAGGCCCACTCGGCAAGCCGGTGAAGTCTGCCGGCAGTCGAAGATCGCCATGGTCAGTTTCTGCGCGTACTGCTGGAAACATCGGCCGTCTCACCGCGCGGATCACCGAGGGCACAGCCGGCACAGCCCATGCGGACGCCGTCGACCTGCCCACCACGACCAGCGCCTACTCCGCCGTCGGGTCGCCAACCGGCTACCCGACGGCGGAGTAGGCGCCACACAGCTCCGGGGACTCGCTCATCATCCGGACAGGAGCAGTTCCGTCCAGTCCCCGGCCACCCGCTCCAGGGAGAAGGACTCGTGCACCTGAGTGCGAGCCAGCTCCCCGGCCGACCGCCATTCGTCCGGCCCCAGATCGGCGATGGCGTCCGCCATCGCCTCCGGGGTCTCATGGATCCACCGCCGGTCGTAGATCTCGTCCGCACCCTCCCATGGCAGCAGGGCCGGTACCGCACGGGAGGCCATGCCTTCCGCCGTGGCGAGGTGGAAGCTCTCTAGGTCGCTGGTGGACAGCACATGCCCGATGCGGCGCAGCCAGCCCGGTACGTCCGGCCCGAAGGCGTCGAAGACGACGGCCCCCTCGATCAGCGGCGAGGTCTGGATACGGCGCAGCACGGCGTCGTAGTGCGCACGCTCCTCGGGCTTGTTCCAGATCCACCAGTACTCCCACGGTGGCTTGGACTTGACCGACAGGTGCCAGCGCCGGTCACGGGCGCGCAGCTTCTCCAGGACGTCGAGGCCGAGGTCGAGGCGTTTGAGGCTGGGCACAATGCCGATCATGCCGAGGCGGAAGTGGGCGCCGGGCACCTTGGGGCGGTCGAGCTGGGCGGTGTCGACCCAGTTCGGGATGACCATGATCTTCGACTCCGGCCAGCCGGTGTGCTCGCGGGTGCGGCGGGCGTAGCACGGGCTGACGCACACCACCCGGTCGACTGCGTCGATGTCGACCTGCCGCGTCCACGGGCCGGTCAACTCGAAGCGATGCAGGCGTACTACGAGGCGGCTGCCGCGCCGCTTGTGGCGGCTGTACCAGACGGCGGCCGGTCCACACCACTCAACGAACACCACGTCGGCCCAGTCGGCGAGTTCCCTGCTCGCGGCCGGATCGTGGCGGGCGAGCGCAGGCCACGCGTCGACGCGTACGTCGAGGCCGGGCAGTGCGCGAAGGTGGTCGAGCAGCCGGGTGAGGAACTTCAGGTCGTGGCCGGCGACACCGAGCCGCAACGGCCGTTGCCGTGCGACCACGGCAGGTGATGCAGGTCCCCCCTGCCCAGGAGGGTTCCCCCGCTTGAGCGAAGCCGGGAGTAGGGGAGAAGCCGAGAGCTTGGGGAAGGACGGAAAGACGCGGTCGAGGTCCGCCCGCCACCGGTCCGCCGCGGCCTGAAGGGTGTACCGCCCAGCGGCCTTCCGGCAGCGTTCGGCCGCCAGCAGCCGGGCCTCGGGCTCGCGCACAGCGAGCGCGACGGCTTCGGCGGCGGCGTCGAGCGCGGCGCCCCTGGGCACGTACAGCGGGTAGTCGCCGCCGAGCAGCGTCTCGTGCGCGGGCGTGCGGTTGAGGACGACGGGCAGACCGAGTACCCCGAACTCCAGTACCTTGGTGGAGAGTTCGAGGCTGGCATCGAGGTTCGGATCCCGCCAGCCGAGGCCGAGGTCGCAGTCAGCGGCGATGCGCATGGCCTCCTCGCGGGGCTGGCCGCCGTGGTGGTGGACGCCGGGTGCGGAGCGCAGCGCCTGGGCCATCTCGGCCTTGAACTCCGGGTGGGCTCGGTCGTCGTGGATCTTGTCGCCAACCGTGTGGAGTTCGGCACGGATGTTCAGTTCACTGAGGACCGACGGCAGGCGCGTCATGGGCAACGTGTTCCAATCCGGCGCGAACTTGCCCGTGTAGACGAGCCGCACCGGATCGTGCGGCCTGTCGCGCTCCGGCAGGGGGAAGCCGGGGACAGGCACGGCGGGCGGGCTGAGCACGCTCTTGCCGCAGGCCTCCGGCACCCAGGCTTCCAGGAAGCAGCGCAGCTCCTCGGTCTGGCAGAGGATTCGGCGGCAGGCCGCGGCGGCGCGAGCAAGGTCCGTGCGGGCCGCCTCGGTCATCTCTGCGGCCGACTGGGGGACGTCGGTCAGATAGGCCCAGATCCGCCCGTCGAAGGCGCCGTCGGCGACCACACGAGTGACCACTCTCAGGCCGCGCAGCACCAGCAGGTCGCAGGGCTCGTCACGGTCCAGCCGGGCCAGCAGTTGAGAGGCCTGCCCGGGCGAGAGTGAGGAACGCGACCCCTGCGTGGGCAGCAGCCGCTCCTCGTAGGGGCGCACCACGGTGACGCCGGGCAGCCCCGCCAGCGGTTCGATCAGGCGCTCGGTGCGGACGGGGGACTTGAGCAGGAGCCGGGTGTGGCAGCCCGCCAGCGACAGCGCCTGCACCGTCGACTGGGCCCACACGGCGGAGCCATCGATGACGTTGAGGTTGACGTCGCCGTAGACGAGCGCCTTGAGCGTGCGGGTCACGCGTTCTCCTTCCCGCGTACGGCGAACAGCCGGTACCCGTCGCGTGACCAGGTGTCCGCAGGCGTGCCGGCCAGGAGCAGGGACCGGCGGACGAGGACCGGCCGCATTTCCGGTACGAAGGCGTAGTCGTCGTCGGCCGGCGTGTGGCCCACCGCGTCCGCGCCCGAGTACTCCTGGGCGCACATCAGGTCGAGCAGCAGGGTGTCCGGGCGGTCCTCGGACAGGTCGGTCCAGTCGGCGACCCACGGAGCGGTGGGTTCATCGGCGTGGACGGCGACGCCTGCGGCGGTGAGTTCGTCCAGCGCCGGTACCCCCTGGATGGGCACGACCACCTCGGCCGGCCGGTGCACCTGGCCGAGTACCTGGTCGGTGAGGCGGGCGACTTCGGTCTCGTTCCGGGGCGCGGCCAGGACGGCGACACGGCGCCCGTCCAGCCGGTCGGGGGCTCCGGTCAGCCGGGCGAGCCGCGCCAGCCGTACACGGGTGCTGTCCTGTTGGAACGCCTCCCACAGCCGTGCTCTGCCATCGGCGACGGGGTCCAGACGGGACAGCCGTACACCGGTATCACCATCGACGACGGCGTCCCAGTCGAGGTGGGCGAGCCCCGGTGCGCCTGTCGCCGGGGCGTCCCGCCACAGCACCGCCTTGCGCCCCAAGGCTTTTGTCTGGCGGATGAGCTCGGCCAGACAGCGGTCGAGGTCGGGGGCCAGTCCGGTGCCCACGAGCGACCACGGGCCGGCGACATCGCAACAGGCGCTGAGCTGCACGACGAGCGCGTCCGGGTCGGTGCGCTCCAGGAGCAGCCGCCCGTCGTGCGGCAGCAGCCGGTTGACGACGGCTTCCGTCGCGAAGTCCTCGGCGGTGCTGTCGCTGAGCACACCCGCGATCACCAGTCGGTCTCGGGGCGTGGACAAGACGGCCCGGTGGGCGAGGTAGAGCCGACCGTCGGGCACTGCGGCATCGGGTTCCCGGGCCGGTGGCATCGGACGGGCCGTCGTTCCGCGTCCGCGGCCACGTCCGCTCCACAGACCGTACAACTCCCCCGGCAGCCGCACCATGCCGCGTCCGGGTGACCGGGCCGCCGCGACCAGCGCCCGCCCGACCCGCAGCGTGGTCGAACCCTCCAGCATGGCCACCCGCGCTTCCAGTACTGCGACCCGGTCCCGGGCGCCTCGCAGTGCGGAATCCAGCTGCGCCTTCTCCCGTGTGACGTCGGTCAGACGTTCGGCCGTGCCGTCGTCACGGGCGGCGTCCAGGGCGCGGGTGGTCTCCTCGACCGTACGCTCCAGGTCGAGCGTACGGTCACGCAGGGAACGGGAGACGAAGTCGGCGAGGACGTACTCGTCGGCCATCCGCAGCGCCGTGGCGAAACCGTCCGGCGGGACGGCACGGCCGAACCAGTCGTGGAGCGGCAGGAGTTCCTCGGTGCAGGCGATGGCCGCGCCCGCGTGCAGGTGGGTGTAACCGAGTGCGGAGGCCCGCAACACCTGGCAGCGGTGGGTCACCAGGTGGTCAAGCAGCCGGTGGTAGGGCAGGTCGGAGCCACGGTGGCCGAACAGAATCAGGCCTCTGCCTCCGGGGCGCATTCGTTCCAGTACGGCCAGGCAGGCCGCCTCGTCACCGTGCAGCCGGGGATCGGGACCGTAGGTCAGCAGCACCAACTGGCCGGGGCCGACGGGCTGTTCGTGGTGGCTCAACTCGACGCCCGGCGGAAGATGGAGATAGCGGTCCAGGCGCAGACCGCGGCCCGCCGTGGCGTCCACGACGGTGGCGACGCCGTCCAGATGGGGATGGAGCAGATCGATGATGCGCATCAGCGGATCCTCGTGAAGACGTGGAAGCCGACCAGGTTCTCGCGGAACCCGTAGGGCTTGAACAGGGTGTGGCGCAGGCCGAGCGGTTCGAGTTCCCGGCGGTAGGCGGCTGTCGGCCGGTGCACGATGTAGTCGCCGAGCGGAGAGCGTTCCTGCCCGTCCTCGTCGGCGACGATCAGCCGACCGGTCGTCCGCACAAGGGACGCGATGTTGCGCAGGCCGGCTGACCACTGCGCGTCGTCCATGACGTGGAAGAGGACGTCCACGCACAGCACGACGTCGTACAGCCAGGGGCTGCGCCAGTCGGTGAGCGAGGCTTCGGCGTAGCGCGGGCCGCCGCCCTCGGCGCGGGCGTGCGCGATGGCCTCGGGGCTGGTGTCGAAGGCGTCGACGCGGTGGCCGAAGCGCGCGAGTGCCCGGGCGAAGTGACCTTTGCCGCAGCCCGCGTCGAGCACGAACAGCGGGGACGGGGGGTTCGACAGGTCGCCGATCAGGGTGAGCAGGGCACCGAGCCGCAGCGCGTAGAAGATCTCGTTGCCGGGGCGGTCCAGGCCGATGTGTCCGCCGGAGGCGAGGTCGTCGCGTTCGCGGTGGCGGGTGTCCCAGTAGGCGCGGGTGCGGCCATCAGCGGGGGCGCCCATCGCGGCGAGACCGTCCGTCGTGGTGGGGTCAGCCATGACGCTCCAGCCAGTGGGTGAGCACCCGGGCGATGCGGGGGCCGGCCTTTCCGTCCCACAGCGGCGGGCCCTCGGAAGGCTGCGTCACCGCGCCGACCAGCACTTTGTGCAGCGCTGGCGCCAACTCGTCGTGCCGCACCAGCCGGTTGGTGCCGTGGGTGACGGTCACCGGGCGCTCGGTGGTGCCGCGCAGGGTCAGGCAGGGTACGCCCAGCACGGTGGTCTCCTCCTGGACTCCGCCCGAGTCGGTGATCACGGCGGCTGCCCCGCGGACCAGGCTCATGAACTCCACGTAGCCGAGCGGTTCGAGGAGGTGGACGCCGGGCGCGTCCGCGAGACCCGCCGCGCGCAGCGCCGCCCCACCGCGCGGATGCAGCGGTACGGCGAGGTCGAGGTGGACAGCGGCCTCGGCCAGGGCGCGGGCGGCGGCGGCGGCCGCCCGGGGGTCGTCGACGTTGGAGGGCCGGTGCAGCGTCACCACGCCGTAGCGTTCGGGCAGTCCGTGCGCGGCACGGGCTGCGGCCGGGTCGAAGCGATCCAGGTGACCGAGCAGGGTGTCGATCATCGGATTGCCGACGAAGTGGACACGGGCCAGGTCGACGCCCTCCCGGGAAAGGTGGCCCACGGCCTCGGGGCTGGTGGCGAACAGCAACTCGGCGAGCTGGTCGACCAGACGCCGGTTGATCTCCTCCGGCATCGTCGTGTCGAAGCTGCGTAGGCCCGCCTCCACATGGGCGATGGGGATCGGCAGCTTGGCGGCGACGAGGGCGGCGGCCAGCGTGGAGTTGACGTCCCCGTACACCACGACGACGGCCGGCGCGCGGGCGGTCAGCTCGGCTTCCAGCGCCACCAGCAGGTCGGCCGTCTGCCGCGCGTGGCTGCCGGAGCCGACACCGAGGTCGGTGTCCGGTTCGGGCAGGCCGAGCTGGCGGAAGAAGATGTCCGACATGCGTTCGTCGTAGTGCTGCCCGGTGTGGACGAGCACCTGGCCGCAGCCGGCCGTGCGCAGGGCGGTGATGACCGGTGCGGCCTTGACGAAGTTCGGTCGGGCGCCGACGACATGGAGTACAGGGCCGTTCATTTCCGTTGGTCTCCGCTCCGTCGACCTACCGTAGCGACATGTGCCGTCGTATCCCACATGCCCTTATCCTTGCGGTATCGGTAGCTTGGTCCGAGCTGCGCCACGACCCCATTCGGGCGATACTGCTCGGCGTTCGGATGTCGCCGGCGCCTGTCCGGCACCGGCTACGGGGCCTGGAGCGGCGGCTCACCGTCCGCGCCCGGACAGCCGGGCCGTCCGCGGCGCCGTCCGCGGCGCCGTCCGCGGCGCGGATGCCCACACCCGCCAGACGAACCGTCCGGCCCGTGCCGGACCGCGTACTCCATCTCGTCACCAACGGGCTTCCGTTCAAGCACGCCGGCTACACCGTGCGCACCCAGGCGCTGGTTGAGGCGCAGCGGGCGGCCGGGCTCGATCCACACGTCGTGACACGCATCGGGTTCCCGGTGGCGCAGGGGGTGCTGGACGCCCGCCCGCTGCAGATCGTGGGCGACGTGCCCCAGCACCGGCTGCTGCCGCTGATGCTGCCGTACGGGCAGAGCGCGGTGCTGGCCCGCAACGCCGAGCTGGCCGGCCGTCTGGTGGAGCGGCTGCGGCCCAGCGTCCTGCACGCGGCAACCGACCACGGCAACGGGCGTGTGGCGCTGGCCCTGCGCGAGACCTACGGGCTGCCCGTGGTCTACGAGGTACGGGGCTTTCTGGAGGAGACCTGGCTGACCCAGGCCCCGGGACGGTCACGGGACGACGAGACCTACCGCGCCCGGCGCGAGCTGGAGACGTACTGCATGCGTGAGGCCGATCTGGTGCTGACGCTGGGCGCGGCGATGAAGGCCGAGATCGTAGCGCGGGGGGTGCCCGAGGAGCGGGTCCTCATCTCGCCGAACGCGGTGGACGAAACGTTCCTGGCTCCGCTACCGGACGGCGCGCCGCTGCGTGCCCGGCTCGGCATCGCCCCGGACGACCTGGTCGTCGGCACTGTCAGCAGCCTTACGCCACACGAGGGCATCGGCACTTTGCTCCGTGCGGGTGCCGAGTTGCGGCGCCGGGGAGTCCCTCTGCGACTGCTGATCGTGGGCGACGGTCCGGAACGCCCGGCACTGCAACGCCTGGCCGCCCGACTGGGCCTCGACGACGGCATCGCTCTGTTCACCGGTCGGGTGCCGCACTCCCAAGTGCACGACTACTACGCTGCGTTGGACGTCTTCGCACTGCCACGCACCGACGAGCGCGTGTGCCATCTGGTGACCCCCCTCAAGCCGGTCGAGGCGATGGCGAGCGGTCTTCCCGTCGTCAGCAGCGATCTCACAGCCATGCGGGAACTGGTCGAGCCGGGAGTGAGCGGCCTGCTAATTCATCATAAATCATCCCGTGTCTGGGCAGATTCTCTAGAAGAACTTCTTTACCGTAAAACGCGACGAAATGAATGGGGAGCAGCCGCCCGCGAGCTGGTCGCGCGCGAACGCACCTGGAAAAGGGTCGCGGCCACGACCCGTGAGGCGTATCGCAGTCTCGGATGCGTCTGAGTTCCAGATCCCCCAGCGGCACCAGCCAGCGTCCTGCACCTTCGGTCCATCATGTCCTGCCGTCCGGCAGGGCTTGCCTTGAGGCGGAGTGAATCGCTATGCAGCTCTCACCGGCCGAACCGTTCGGGGAATTGAGCGCAAAACTATCGGAGGAAGAACGGCACGACCGCGTCGAGCTCGCGGTGATCGGGCTCGGTTACGTAGGACTGCCGCTCGTGCGCGAGGCGGCCTCCGTCGGCCTGAGAGTCGTGGGTCTCGACCGTGACCCCCGGGTCGTCGCGGGGCTCAACGCCGGCCGCTCCCATGTCGACGACGTGTCGGACGAGGACGTCCGCCGGATTCGGGAGGCGGGATTCAGGGCGTACACGGACGACGCCTGTCTCGCCCGGGCGCAGACCGTGGTGATCTGCGTGCCGACCCCGCTCAGCGAGGACGGCGGACCCGACCTGAGGGCGGTGACCTCCGCCACCCGCGCGGTGACGAGCAGGCTGCAGCCCGGACAGCTCATCGTGCTGGAGTCGACCACCTACCCGGGCACCACCGAGGAAGTCGTACGGCCGCTACTGGAGGAGTGCGGGCTGCGGGCGGGCGAAGACTTCGCGCTCGCCTTCTCACCGGAGCGCATCGACCCCGGCAGCACCACGCACGGGCTGCGCGAGACACCCAAGGTGGTCGGCGGCTTCACCCCGTCGTGCGCCGCCCAGGCGGTCGCCTTCTACGGAAAGCTCGTCGACACGGTCGTCCAGGCCAAGGGCACCCGCGAGGCCGAGATGGCCAAACTGCTGGAGAACACCTACCGGCACGTGAACATCGCGCTCGTCAACGAACTGGCCATCATCAGCCGCGAGTTGAATGTCGACGTCTGGGACGCCATCCGCTGCGCGGACACAAAACCGTTCGGCTTCCAGGCCTTCCGGCCGAGCGCCGGAGTGGGCGGGCACTGCATCCCCATCGACCCCAACTACCTGTCGTACAAGGTGCGTTCCTCGCTCGGCTACGACTTCCGCTTCGTCGAGCTCGCCCAGGACATCAACCGGCGGATGCCCGAGTACGTCGTACGTCGCGCCCAGGACCTCCTCAACACCGCCGGCCGGCCGCTGCGCGGCTCCCGGGTGCTGCTGCTCGGCGTCACCTACAAGCCCGACGTCGCGGACCAGCGCGAGACCCCGGCCCTGCCGGTGGTTCGGCTGTTGCGAGGGCGGAAGGCCGAGGTGTCCTTCCACGACCCGCATGTGCCGGGGTGGACCGTCGACGGGGTGACCGTCCCACGCGTCGGCGACCTCATGGCGGCAGTACGCGATCACGACCTGACGATCCTGCTGCAGGACCACTCGGCCTACAACCTGCCTTTGCTCGCCGACGAGGCCCGCCTGCTGTTCGACACCCGAGGCCGGATCTTCCAGCCCGGGGTCGAAGTTCTGTAGACCGCCACCCCTCCCACACGGCCCAACGGCCCTACCTTGCGGCTAGTTATGAGGTTCTTTGATGCGTGTACTCGTCGCCACCATCGTGCATCACCCCGAGGATGCACGGATCCTGCACCGGCAGATCGCCGCCCTGCGGGAGCGCGGGCACCAGATTATGTACGCCGCGCCGTTCGCGGCATGCGGGGTGACGCCGCGGCCGGGCGTCGAGGGCGTGGAGCTCCCCCGGGCCGCCGGCCGCGACCGCCGCGCGGCGCTGCGCGCGGCCGGCAATCTGCTGGCCGCGCGAGGGCCGGAGGCGGACGTGGTGCTGCTGCACGACCCCGAACTGCTGCTGGCTCTGCCCGGCGCGATGCGCCGCTGGCGGCATGGCGGGCGGGCTCCGGTGACGGTGTGGGACGTGCACGAGGACACGGCAGCGGCGCTCGTCATGAAGCGCTGGGTGCCGGGAGTGCTGCGGCCAGCGTTGCGGCTGGGAGTGCGGGCCGCTGAACGGCTGGCGGAGCGGAATCTGCGGCTCCTGCTGGCCGAGGACGCGTACCAGGCCCGCTTCCGCCATGTTCACCCCGTCGTGCCGAACTTCGCGACCGTACCGCCTCTCCCACCCGAGCAGCCCCGCGACGACCGCGTCGTCTATCTGGGGCGCCTGTCGCGGGCGCGCGGCGTACTGGACATGATCGAAACGGCACGGCTGCTGGGACCTGCCGTGCGGGTCGAGGTGATCGGCGAGGCGAACCCGGACGTACGAGAGGTACTCACGCAGGCCGACCGGGAAGGAGTGCTGCGCTGGTACGGCTTCCTGCCCAACGACCGTGCGCTCGCCAGGCTTTCGGGCGCTCTGGCCGGCCTCTCCCTCCTGCACGACCAGCCCAACTACCGCCACTCGCGCCCGACCAAGGTCGTCGAGTACATGGCCCACGGTGTGCCGGTCGTCACCACGCCCACCCCGCTCGCGTCGGAGCTGGTCGAGCGGCACGGCTGCGGACTGGTCGTACCGTACGCGGATCCGGCGGCCGCGGCGAACGCCGTACGGCGTCTGCGCGCCGACCAGGCGCTGCGAGTGGGCGCGGCCCGGCGGGGTCGCGAGGTTGCCTTGTCCGGTCTGAACTGGCAGGTCAGGGCGGCCGAGTTCGTGGCCCTGCTGGAGCGATGGGTGAACGAGGCGGACGCCGCCAGGAACGCCACTTCCGGCTCCGCCCCCATGAGTGACGCGGTTCTGGCCGGCTGACCTGCCCTCCGCCCGGCCCGGGCGACGCCCCGGCACCCGCCAGCTGGACACGGCACTGTTTGTCGCCCGCCAGCAGATGGCCGAGGCCATGAGACGAGAGCAGCCCCTCCGCCACTGAACCCGCGCTGGCCGCGGCCTGAAGATGCGCGGCACTGTCCGAGACGCACACCGAGGTGGATCTGGGGCAGTCGGCCCATGCCCGGCATGAACCGAGGACCGCGAACCGCCCGCTCCAGCCCCGTGAGTGGGTCAGTCCCCGGGTTTGATCCCCTGGGCTGCGAAGCAGCGGACGGCTCACCTTCTGGCCGATGGCCTCGGCCAGCTGGTCACGCAGGCACACACCCCTATCTGACCCGGCTGCCGCCTCAGTCAAGCCCGGGGCGCCGTCTTGTCCTGACGACCCGTCTGTGTGGCTTGGTGCACTGCTAACAGCAGCATTTGGCCACCAGTCGGAAGGCGCTGGGAGATCCGAGCGCATGCCGATGTTCATCGGAAATGACGGCACTCCGGGGACGCGAGCGCAGGGACGACCGGCTGTGGCTGCTTGGCGTCTGCCCGATGCGCTGCCTGCGGGCTGCAGCGGTCAGTTGACGGCATCGGGTCCGTTGCCGGCGAACCCGCCTGGGTGCTCGGCGTTCGCAGTGCTTGGTTGTCGGGATGGAGATCCTGTTCTGGGCGGAATGGCATGGGTGGGCCGGGAGCTGTCGCGGCAGGCGATTGAGCGCGGTCATCGGGTGACGTGCCTCGCCCGCGGCGAAAGCGGAGAAGTCGCGGACGGAGCGGTACTGGTGGCCGCCGACCGACGTGATCCTTCGGCGTACGCAAACTGCTCGACCGCGAATGGGATGCGGTCATCGAGGTGTCATGGCAACCGGACTTCGTTCGTGAGGCGCTCAACGCACTGGGCGGCCAGTCCGGGCGCTGGGGCTATGTCTCCTCCGGCAACGCATACGCCTCCCATGCCACGCCATTCTTCGGGATGTGGAGATAGCGGCGCGGGTCGGTCTGCTCTGCCAACCCGAGCGGCCGGTGGAGCGCTTCGTGTAGCGGACCGACCCACTCGCGCATCAACTCCCGGCACTCACGGGTCAGCACCATGCACGCCGCGCTGCCCACGGTCAGGACGCAGGCCCCGCCGATCCCGCCGCTCTCCAGAGTCGCCAGGGCCTGCTCACGGTTGTCCCACACCTGCTGGACGGTCTGCGCAGTGGCGTCCAGGTCCCGGGTGGCCAGGTAGCCGCTCTCCGCGACACCGGACCCCAGCGCGACGCGGAAGGACAGGCGCCGCCATCCCGGCTTGTAGGAGCGGCGGCGTACGCGGCCTTCCACCTTCGGCAGGACGCGGGTGCCCGAGCGTCAGAAGGTGGCGTCGGTGCGCTTCACGCCGTCCAGGTCCCGGCCGGCCAGGACGGCCGATGCCGAACATGAGGGATTCGGCGGACTCCTCCACCTGCTTGTCGAACTTCGGCTGGTGGGTGAGATCTCTTTTTTTGGTGGCTCGCGAGAGCACCGGCCAAGAGGGCGGAGTGATCAGACAGCTTCTGCAGCTGACCTCCAACTGGCAGGGTGTCAGCCTCTGGGAGCTCGTCCGTTTTTCAGGTGAACTTACCGCTTTCATGAGGATAGGCGCTAGACATCCTCCTACGCTCTTATCCGACACGAGCAGTACAAGCACGGTGTGCCTGCCCTCTTTGGGCTCGATGACCGTCGGGGGTTCGCATGAGGCCGGGACAGTCCGGTTGGTGGGGCTCGTTGCACGCCGTTCGCATCGGCTGGTCATCGGCGGCATGTGGGTGGGGCAAGACTCTGGGGCTGGGATGCGTGCTTGCCGCCGCGGTGAGCGCGAGTTCGACGGTGGTGCTGTTCCTCCCAGTCGGCGTCGGAGTGCCGGCTGCGCATGGTCTGGCCGCCCTGTCGCTGCTTGGGCGTGCCAGGACGGCCGCCGGAAGGGTGCGTCTTCGCCTCGCACTCTTCGCGGGTTCTTTGGCAGCGGGTGGCCTTCACCACCTCGTCATCAGTCAGCTCCCTTCCTCTCGAGGAGGGCCCGCTGGGGGGCTCCACGTCGCCCTCCAGCTGCTGGCGCTCACCGGAATCGCCCTGTGTCTGGTGGTCGCGATCGCCGGACTGGTGATCGCGGTTACGGACCGGGGGGCGGCGCTGATCTGGCTGCGGCGAGTCCTGGACGGATGGATGATCGCCGGCTCCCTGCTCACACTGGGCTGGGTGCTGCTGCTGCATCGTGCCGACCAAAGCGGCGATGCCTTCGGGTCCTTGCAGGATCTGGCACGCGTGGTGACGGACATCCTGGTCTTTGGACTTCTGGTGGCACTGCGCTACTCCCTTAAGCGTCCTGAGCGCACTGCGACAACGGTGGGTGTCCTGGCCCTCGTCGCGTTGTCCGCAAGCGACATGCTGCGCATCCTCATGCCGGCCCCCGGTACCTGGTACGGCATTCCTTGCTCGGCGGCCTGCTCGATCACTGGCCTGCTCCTCATCGCCGTTGCCCCATGGCTGGCCGGAGGCACCAGCGTCGTGGACGTCGACCAGCGCATCATGCCCGTTGTCGGGGTCGTGGCCGCTTTCGTGCCCGTGGCCGTCTGCGTCCTGGCCTTGACAGCTCACACCATGGTCGGAGGCCGCACCGACATGGTTCTGCTGGTCCTGGCGGGTTTGCTGCCTATCTCGCTCGGCATCCGCCAGGGCATCATCCACGCCGATCACCTGCGTATCACTCGCGAAGCCACCACCCGGGAGGCGCTTTACCGCGCCTTGGTCGACGGCACCCGCGACGTGATCACCATCGTCAGCCTGGACGGCCGTGTGCTCTACGTCAGTCCTGCCGCTCATCACGTCTTCGGTTACCGGCCTGAGGACCTGCTGGGTGCCCGTCTGCCCCTGTACTGCCACCCCGACGACCTGACGCCGCTGATGCAAGCAGTCGAGACGCTGCGGCAGGAAGCCGCGTCAGGCATCCGCGGTCCGGGCCGCCGCGTGTCCTGCCGGGTCCGCCACGCCGACGGACGTTGGCGCCACGTCGAGTCGACGGTCAGCCACCACACCGAGGGAATGATCTTCAGCAGTCGCGATGTGACCGACCGGGTCATCCAGAGGGAACAACTCGAGCACCTGGCCTTCCACGACGCGCTCACCGGACTGCCCAACCGGGCCCTGTTCGCCGACCGAGTCGCGCATGCCCTGCGGAAGCGAACCACTCGCGTAGCCCCACCCGCAGTGCTCTTCGTGGACCTGGACGGCTTCAAGGCTGTCAACGACTCGGCTGGACACGCGGTGGGCGACGCTCTCCTGATCCACGCCGCTCGTCGGCTCCAGGCATCCGTACGGGCTGAAGACACCGTGGCCCGCCTCGGCGGTGACGAGTTCGCCGCCCTCCTGGAGGGAGAGGCCGGGACACACCCCTCACGTGCCAATGACGTCGCCGAGCGAATCCTGTCTGCCCTGACACAGCCGTACCAGATCGCAGGCAAAGAGGCACACGTCTCAGCCTCCATCGGCATGACACTCGCCCTCCCGGGCGTCACACCAGACGAACTCCTCCGCCAAGCCGATGAAGCCATGTACGAGGCGAAGAGAGCAGGCAAAGGCCGCATCCGCATGCACATCCCCCAGTCCCGCCGAACCGGCCACAGCCCGTCACCCGAGGCCCGCCAGACGGCCACTCCCCTCCAGGCGTCAGACGAACCGGCTGCGCACGGCCTGGGACAGTGACCCCGTACTGCCGGTACCCGAAACCCCTGATGCGAGCCTGATCGCCCAGCAAGGACTGGAGATTGTCAGGGCCGCGAGTCAGAGCTTCGAGGTGCACCGGGAGCCGGTCGGCAAGCGGAGCATGGCCGCGATCACGCTCGCGGACCACCCAGACGCTCGTGCGGCGCGGGACCAGCCGTGTGCCTGCTGGTCTCGGTCTCTACGTCTGGTGTCCCACGCCGAAGCCCATATCCAGGGGGCCTTCATCACCCTCATGACCCGCCGCCTAGCCCGCCCCCGCCGCGAAGCCGAGGCAGCCCCACCTGCTGCCGTTCGGCTGCCCACCCATCGACGCCCGGCCGAACGGCAGACAGGACTGCCCATCACTGGCGACGCTGGCTAACGAGCTCGTCAACCGCGCCAGGAGACCAACCAGCACGGTGCGGTCAACTCGACTCTCGCACGACCGCCACCTGGCCCGGCGGCACGGTGACCGTGCCGCCCTCGACCAACTTCCCCGTCAGCAGTTGGACGGCTCCGGCCGTCGCGACGGGAACCGGACGGCCGGTGCCGATGCTGAGAGGCGCGGTTGCGATCTTTCCCGGGCTGTCTTTGGGTGGAACGTACAGGCAGCCCCTGTGGGCCATCCGATCCCGGCCCGGCCAGGACCACGGGTTACGTCCGCGGAGGTGTCATGCAGGAGGCGCAGAGCAAGGCGCTGCGCTGGCGCAGGAACGCCTGGTGGTGGTTTCTGGCCGTCGGCGCCGCGGTGATCATCGTTTACGTCGTGGTCACCGCGCCCGTACGTCACCTGTTCTCCCCGGTGCTCGCGGCCTGCTCCACGGTGGCGATTGTCGTCGGCGTTCGGTGGCACCGGCCGCGCCCGAGCCGGTCCTGGTATCTGTTCGCTGCGGGCATGGGGCTGTTCACGGTGGCGGACGTCATCTTCGGCGCCTTCCTGGTCGCGGGCACGCTGGTGCCGTTCCCCTCACCGGCCGACGTGCTGTATCTGGCGGCCTATCCGTGCTTCGCCGCCGGCCTGGTCAGCCTGATGGCGGCGTGGGGCAGGGGCGGGCGTTGGGGGGCCGTGCTGGATGCGGGGATCATCACCCTGGGGATGTCCACCCTGGCGTGGGCGTTCATCGTCATGCCCTACCTGCGCGGTCACATGTCGGCGCTGCCGCTGACGGTCTCCCTGGCCTATCCGCTGGCCGATCTGCTGCTGCTGGGCATTGCCGCCAGGCTGGTGCTCGTCGCGGGAGTCCGCCTGCCGGCCCTCGCGCTGTTCACTGTGTGGGTGGGAGCCACGCTGGCCGCTGACGCGCTGTACTACTCCACGCTGGCCGCGACCGGCGCCCCGATCGCCGCCGACGTCTCCTATGTCCTGTGGATGGCCTCCTATCCGCTGCTCGGCGCGGGCGCCCTGCACCCGTCCATGGCCAGGACCACCCAGCTGGTGCCACGCCACCGGGAGCGGCTGTCCCGCGCCCGGATGACCGTGCTCACCCTGCCCGCTCTCCTCGGTCCCGTCGTGCTGATCGCAGACGTCGGCGGCGTGCGCGGGCAGGCGGCACACATCATGGCCATCGCGAGCATTGTGGCCACTTTGACCGTGTTGCTGGTCGTGCGCATCATGCTCCTGGCACGGTTCGCCGAAGCCCAGGCCGACCAGGCCCAAGCCCGGGCCCGCATGGCCGAGGACGCCCTGCGCCGGCAGACCTCGCTGCAGGAACAGCTCACCCACCAGGCCTTCCACGACGCACTGACCGGCCTGGCCAACCGGGCACTGTTCTTCGAGCGGCTGGAACACGCCCTCAGCCACCCCGCGGCGCACCGGAACACTGTCCTGCTGCTGATCGACCTCGACGGTTTCAAGGACATCAACGACAGCCTCGGCCATCCGGTCGGCGACGAGCTGCTCATCACCGTCGGCCACCGGCTCCTGGGCGCGGCCCGCCGCAGCGACACTGTCGCCCGCATGGGCGGGGACGAGTTCGCCGTCCTCGCCGAAGACCTCAAGGAGACCCCCGCCGAGTCGTACGCCCAGCGGTTCCTGGACCGCTTCAAGGAGCCCTTCGCAATCTCCGGCCATCGCAGCGTCTTCATCACCGCCAGCATCGGCGTCGTCGCCATCACCGAACCGACCACGTTCCACGACGCAGTCCGCAACGCCGACATCGCCCTGTACGCGGCCAAAGAACGCGGCCGCGACCGCGCGGAACTCTTCGAGCCCGCCATGAGCCTGGGACGACAGAGCCGGGCCCGTATCGCCCAGAACCTTCGCTACGCCCTGCCCCGCAACGAACTCACCGTGCACTACCAGCCGGTCATCCACCTGCCCACCGGACAGGTCACCGGCGTGGAGGCCCTGCTGCGCTGGGAGCCGGGCGGGCGATCCCCCACCCCGCCCGAGGTATTCGTGCCCATCGCCGAGGAGACAGGCATGATTCGCCCCATCGGCGCCTGGGTGCTGCGCGAAGCCTGCCGCCACGGCCGGCACTGGCACGACACCGTCCCGAAAGCCCAGGCCCTGAGCGTGGCCGTCAACGTCTCCGGCCAACAGCTCAAGGACCACCACTTCGCCGACACCGTGCGCCAGGTTCTGCGCGAGACCGGGTTCCACCCGGCCTCCCTGGTCCTGGAGATCACCGAGAGCACCCTCGTCACCGACGCCGAGACCACATCCCTCCACATCCGGGCACTGCGCGACCTCGGTGTACGTATCTCCATCGACGACTTCGGCACCGGCTACTCCTCCCTGGCCTACCTGCGCGACCTGCCGGCCGACATCGTCAAGATCGACCAGAGCTTCGTCCTGCGAGACGGTGGCGACGTCGACACGAGCCTCATCCAGGCCATCCTCCAGGTCGGACACGCTCTCGACCTGGACGTGATCGCAGAGGGCATCGAAACCCCCCACCAAGCACAGCGGCTGCACTCACTCGGCTGCCCCCACGGCCAGGGCTTCTACTACTCCCCACCCCTGGCCCCCAAAGCACTGGAGGCCTACCTCACCACCCAAGCAATCCTCACACCCACCAGCCCACACCCATGACCACAGATACCGTCCCGGGTACCCCCAAGCGCCTTCGCCCCCTTGGCTGCTGCTGCTCACCGCCATAAACCCCGCCGCAGCCAGGGCAGACGCCCGATAGTCACCCCCTTCGCCCGCAACCGAAGGACCGGGACGGATCCACTCACCGAGCACATCAACGAACACGGCTTGTCACCCAATAGGCCAAGGCAGAACAAGGGACCTGAGGAGCGCGCCTCAATTACCGCCTCTTCACCAGTTGAACGCGACCGGGCGCAGCAGCGCGGTCCGTCTCCCTCGCAGCTGGTCCTGCTTCACATGAGATCAGCGCCTGCCTCGTCATCGAACGGGGCGCTCCCACTGCCGGCGATCTGCAGCCCACTCGAGCAGAGGTCACCACCGCGCGTCACGGCAAAGCAGCCCTCCCGTCCCTCCTCCGTCTTGATGACCAACTCATCGGCCTGGCTCATGGCCCATGCGTCGGCCGCAGTCCTGGCGTGGATGATGCCGATCCACCTCGGCTCGGTGCCATACAAGTGCTCCTGACCGCCGAAGGGGTCAGCGACCAGCACCTTGTACTCCGTGAAAGACACCAGCTGCGCGCTCACTTCGTAAGGGACTCCATCGGCGATCACGCGCGCCGGCCCGGCGTAGCTCCCCATGACCAACACGGTGACAGCAAGGCGTCGTGCAAAGGCACGGACACGCCCCACCGCCACAACGGCCGACACACATCACCACCCGCCTGACCGCCTACTCGCCAGTAGCCATCAGTTTCCGCGGGACTTGTGTCTGCCCATTGCCGCCAGGCTCATTCCGGCAGCTGCCGTGTGCCCGAGCCGCCTTTTTGCCCACTGTGCCCGTTTGTGCCGCCCTGCACACCGCCTCATACGCCTGCTGCCAGGTGCGGCCGAGGTTCGGCGTGAACGATGCGGGCGCCGGGCATGCCGACGCTGGCTGCAGCCACGGCGCCGTCGCCCGGCCGGACCCCAGCGCCCCTTGGACGCTCGCAGCAGCGCCGGCGAGGACAGCGCACACCACCATCACGAGCAACGCGTGTTCACGCCTCCCTCCGTCTGAGGTTCGGTGGCAGGCTTGGACGCCAGGCAGCATCCCGCATCCGACCCTGTCTGGCCTCCGCAACGGGACATGTGGCCAACCTCGCTCCGAAAACGGCCCGGCCCCTATTCACGCGACGGATCCATTCCCTCACCCAGGAAGAGCACCTCGACGCACTCCCGGTCCTCAACGGGCATCTGAGCGGCAGGGATCTGCCGCTCCTGCCCCCAGGAAGGAGGCGGATCCGCACGTCGTCGCCGTGGTGCAGGGCAGCAGCCAGCCGCGAGGGCACCTCGCCCGACACCACCCCGTCGCAGCCCTCCAGCCCAAGCGAACGCCCCGAGCCAAGCCTCGATCTCAATCTCGGGTCTGATGCACGATCGGGTGACATCTGAACTGGCTTGCCCTGTGGGGCGGGTGGGAAGGATGTCGCTGTGCCCAAGCCTTATCCGGAAGAGTTCCGCCAGGACGTCGTGCGGGTCGCAAGGAACCGCGGACCGGGTGTGACGGTCGAGCAGGTGGCCACCGACTTCGGAGTCCATCCGATGACGTTGTGGAAGTGGATGCGCCGCGCGGACATCGACGATGGGAGCAAGCCCGGAACGACCAGCCAGGAGAGCGCCGAGCTTCGGGAAGCGCGTCGGCGGATCAAGCTGCTGGAGCAGGAGAACGAGGTCCTGCGCCGGGCCGCGGCATACCTGTCGCAGGCACATCTTCCGGGAAAAGGATCTACCCGCTCGTGAAGGAGCTGGCCAGGGACGGGGTGCCCGTCACGGTTGCGTGCCGGGTGCTGAAGCTCGCCAGACAGCCCTACTACCGCTGGCTGGACCAGCCGGTGACCGATGCCGTGCTGGAGGAGGCGTATCGCGCGAACGCGCTGTTCGACGCGCACCGTGACGACCCGGAGTTCGGCTACCGCTTCCTCGCCGACGAAGCGCGCGGCGCGGGGGCCGTGATGGCGGACCGGACTGCATGGCGGATCTGCCGGGACAACCGCTGGTGGAGCGTGTTCGGCAAGAAGCGCGGCAAGGGCAAGAAGACCGGCCCGCCAGTGCACGACGACCTGGTCCGCCGTGACTTCACCGCGACCTGTGCGAACCGGCTGTGGCTTGCCGACATCACCGAGCACGCCACCGGCGAAGGCAAGCTCTACCTCTGCGCGATCAAGGACGCCTTCAGCAACAGGATCGTGGGCTACTCCATCGATGCGCGGATGAAGTCCCGCCTGGCCGTGGCCGCCCTGGACAATGCCGTGGCCCGGCGTGGAGACGTCGACGGGTGCATTCTGCACAGCGATCGCGAATCGCAGTTCCGCTCCCGGAAGTTCGTCCGGGCGCTCGACCGTCACCGGATGGCCGGATCGATAGGGAGGGTTGGAGCTGCCGGTGACAACGCGGCGATGGAGTCCTTCTTCAGCCTGCTGCAGAAAAACGTCCTCGACCGCCGGGTCTGGGCTACCCGTGAAGAACTGCGGATCGCGATCGTCACCTGGATCGAGCGGACCTACCACCGACGCCGCCGACAAACGTCGCTCGGCCGGCTGACCCCCATCGAATTCGAGACCGTCATGACCACGCCGGCCCTCCAGGCCGCGTGACTGCACCTGTCACCCGAACCTGCATCAGACCCCTCTTCTTCCCCCAGCCGAGCAGCACACAGGACACGCCAGCAGCCTGCCCTGCCTCACCCCCCTCGGCGAGAGCCCGCGCCGCCTGCCACCCTGCTGTCATCCTGTTGGACGACCACTTGCAGCTCCCCAGGCCAGCAGATCAGCGCCTGGTGCCGGTCCTGCGACCTTGCCCGCCCATCAAGAAGGATCCGCTGCGCGGGTCGCGTGAAACCCCCTGCTACGGCACTGTCGCCCGGGTCTGGAGCGTCTCATGACTGAGCATGCCGCCCGTCGGCCGGCACATCCGGCCCTGGCCGGTGTCGTGCTTCGGGTGCCGAAGTCAGAATTCCCGGGGTGACGTCAGGCGTGCGTGGGCCACGCATTCTTCCGCGAACGCCAGGGCTTTGAGGTGATAGGCACGGGCGGTCCAGCCGAGACTGATGTTGTGACCCGTACGAGGCAGGCGATCAACAACGATGCGCGGGGCTGCGGACAGCCGCACGGTCAGATCCGCGATCGCCTCATCGTCGTGACGCCACCAGGCCTCATGCTCGGCGAAGGTCAGCCGGACCGGGACGCGGACGCGCGGCAAGATCACAGCCGACAGCCGCGTCCAGCCCGCCACCGTGCCGATTTCATGGGCAGGCATCGGCGCCACCACCGGCTGGCTCACCTGGAATGTCTCCAGTGGATACGAGCCCAACGGCCCCCAGTTCAACCGCCGCAGACCCAAACCCGCCTCACAGCCGACCAGCCTGGGATTCACCGCGAGCCTGCGACCGCACCCCGAGACATCCACACCCAGCAACTCCCTTATGCTCCAGTCAGCGGCGGCGGCAAAGGCGACCTTGGCCCCGAAGGAATGACCGAGCAGCAAAGTGCCGACACCGGATGCGTGGCGGGCGGTGAACGCGGCTATTGCGGCCCGCACGGTCGCGGCCTGCGCGGTCAGTCTCTGCCCCCAGGGAAGACGGGCGGCTGACGCACCGTAGCCGGGACGGTCCAAAGCCAGCACCGTATAACCCAAGCGCGCCCCCAACGCCAGCAAGGACACATCCGGATGCGCCTGGCCATCGAAATAGCCGGCATTCATCCCCCCGCCGTGCAGCGCAACGATCACCGCACGCGCAGCACCATCCGCAGGCTCACTCATCAAACCGGACAGCGTGACGCCGTCCGCATCGACCCTGACAGGCCGTACACCCGGGGACAGCTGCCTGCCACGCCCATCTGGCGCAGCCGGTGTTCGGGCACCGGCCTGCGCCGGGGCATCACCCACGGCACAGACCCCGACCGAACCAGGAACAGGCACACGCCGATACCGCCCTGCCAGCCGCACACAGCACGCCAACCCCTCCACAATCATCCCAAGCCGGACCGAAGCCAAGGGCAGCGCCCCGCACCTCATCCTCCAAGCCCCGCCCCACACCAGCCAGCCGGCTATCCCCCATCCGTGGAACAACCACACCCGCGCGCCCGGCAGGCGCCGATCACTACACGGCAGGACAAGCCCCACGAGCTCGACGACGGCTACACCACCAAAGCGCATACGTCCGCTCCTTCAACCCACCCGCCGAACACGCACCCTCCGAATAGTGCACATCGCACATCGGCATCCCACCGACGGACACCGCAACGTCCGATCTGGCACCGACGCCAACCGTCACCCACAACAGCACGGCGCCTGCTGCGCCTGGCCAGAAGACAGCCGAGATCAAGACCAAGCCCACGAAGGCCTCCACGCGGTGACCGCATGCCTTCAAGCGCAGGACTGCCTGCCGGGCACCGCACAGTGCCCGTGTGACACATCGGCGCCGCAACGCGCTGTAGACAATGACCCGATCATGAGGGTCGAGGAGCCCGCCCTCTGTGGAGGGGGCAGCGGGCTCCAACGTGCAGGTGCAGACCAGTTCCCCCCGTGACAGGTCTGCCCTGCACGCATAAAACGGCCAGGTCGCCCACCAGTGACAGGGCACCCCGGGGTTGAGCGCGGCGTTAGCCTATTCCGCCGAAACCGAAATGACTGTCCATTGAATGCTCGGCCATGCGGGTGACGGTGAGGGGGCAGCCGTCTTGGCCGCGGGGCGTGTCCGTGCCCGCGCACGCCGCCCTGCTGTAACCGTGTCCGTCATGGGCAAATACAACGGACCGGCGCGCGTGATCGCCGACAGAGTCCCATACGAGGTGAGCGCTCAGCTGGTGTCCTTCACGGAGTACAAGGCGCTGGTCTCCGACTCCGTCGGCGGCCAGGAACACGTCCACTCCGGCCATACCAGGTGGATCGGTACCCTCCGCACCAGGACCACGGCCGATGCATGGACCATTCGCCGTTCGGACGACCTGATCCTCCGAACGGAGGAGGACTGGGGAGGCCATTTTACCGTAACCGGCGGCGGCGGGCTCGGCTCGAGCGAGCTGAGAATCAACGGAAGCGGAAACCCCCCGTTTCGCGACACGCCACAGCGCCACCTGCCGTGAAACAGGCCCGGGTGCGACTCTAACCCGCGAAAAGAAGGTGGGCGGCTCAGCCTCTGGCTGCCGGGGGGTACCGGAGGAAATGCTCCGGCCGCCGGCTCGCAACACGGGGAGTCCGCCCGACCGCCCGCTACGTCCGCGTCGGTGACCTCCGCCGTGACAAGACCGGACACATGGAACTCGACCACACGGCGGGAAAGTGCCCGCAGCGAGTGGCAGCTGCTCGCCGCCTGCCACAATTTCCGCAAGATCTTCCGACACACGGATCGGCCGGTCTCACCGCGGCGATCGCCTGACCGGCCCGGCCGTCAGCCCCTGTCCGCTCGATCCCCGAACCGGAAGAACCACCACCGCCGCCGCGGGACACCGGCCGGGCGACCGCCGAGCGATCCCACGATCAGGACCACCCGGTCAGTTGCCCGTTACTGAGACACGCTCCTAGCTCGCTTGAAGTCCCCGTCAGCGAACCAACGAGGACTCATGAACGATCGAGGCCCGGGTGCCCCCGCAGGCCGCAGCCCATCGCCGCCGGGGGTCCGGGCCTCGATGGGCTTCAACGAGGTCCGGCCCCGGCCCCGAGCGGGAACGCTGCCCGCGACCGGTCCGGCGTCAGTTGTTCTGAGTGGTGCGGCGGCGACGCATCAGGTACACGGCCGCGGCGCCACCGAGGATGAGCGCCCCGCCCGCGCCGGCGATGACGGGTGTGGCGGAGTTGCCGCCGGTCTCAGCCAGGTTCAAGCCGTCGTTGCCGGTCTGGGTGTTGGGCTGATTGCCCGCGGCGACAGAGCTCTCGGCGCCCTTGACACTCTTCGAGCCGGCGGACTCGGCGGAGGACTGGCCGTCGGACGAGCCGCCCTCGGCCCTGCCACTGCCGGATCCGTCACCGCTCGCACCGTCACCGTGCGAACTGTCACTGTCCGAACCGTCATGGTCGGCGCCGGAGGCGCCCGGCATTGCGCAGGTGGCCTCGGCGAGCACGATCTCTCCGGATGCCTTCACCACGCCCAGCTTGGCTGGAGTCACTGTGTACTTCAGCCGAAGCGCGGTGGCAGCCCCCGTGCTGTCCGTCGTGGTCGCGTTCTCCAGGACGAGGTCGACGGTGCCGACGCCCGGCACCTCGACGTGCTGGTCGCCGGGCCCGTTCACAGGGACCGGCTTGCCGAGGACGGTCACGTTGTCCGCCATCGCGGCCTTCGCGGTCGGTTTCGTGCCCGTCTCGCAGGAGGCCGTGGCCTTCAGAAGGTCGGCGGCCAGCAGCGGGGTATCGGGCAGGCCGGGTGCGTAGGCCTGTACGCCGACGAGCTTGGCGTGGCCCACCGACCGGTGCGCGTCCGCTTCGACGCTGGAATGCGCAACCTTGGCCTTGACCAGCGTTGTGGGCTGCCCCTTGTTCACACCGTTCACCTGGGCGGTGAGCAGTGTTTGCTGCGCGTCCCCGGGCGCGCTCAGATCGTTGAGCGACTTCTTCACCGGAACGTCGCCGACACCCTCCACGGAGACCTTGAGGTCGGCGCGCGCCGCGACGGCGGTCGCCTTGCCGGTGGAGCCGGAGCGTTCATCCGCGGGTACCGCGTAGGCCGGGCCGGCGGCCAGTGCGCCGCCGATCGCCAGAGCCGAAACGCTCAGGAGAGCGGCTGGGCATACGGGCATGCTGAAGACATTCCTGTGCAACTGAGAAACCCCCACAAAGACATGGAGCCGTCGGCGCTACGGTGCTCGCTGCAGCGTGTCCGCCGACGGCCTCGACCCGCAGATCATGGCCTCACCGACGCCGATCGTGCGACAATCCGATCAGAGATCACTCCAACGTGCGGTTTCCTCACCCACTCCTTGCCTACCGCGCAACTTCTGGGCCTGGTAACTCGTTGCTGTCAACCGGTCTTGGCCCCTAACGCCGTTCTGCCTGGGCAGTGGTCGACCGCGCCGCCAGGAACCGTCGTCACCTCGGAACCCTCGGCCTCGCCCGCGGCGACGGCGAACGACCACACGTCCCCACCCTTCACATGCAGGGCGCGGCTCGCTCCGCAGGCGCTTAACCTTGATGCGGTCGGCCGCGGTCGAAAGCCGCAACACTCGGACTTCAGGGTTCCATCTGCAGGTCAACTGGGTGTACAGCAAGCTGGGCGGCATGTAGCAACGGCCGCACATGCGCGGCGGCCCGGTGAGCCCGGGCCCCCGCCGACAACCTTGCGCGCCGCGTAGACCGGCCCTGGCGTCTCGCACCCGGGGCCGGTGTGTGCGGTGCGCGGCCGGAAGGGAGGCGGTGGCAGTGGTCTACGGCGACGTGTCGCTCGTAGTGGACGAGCGGGACGACCTGTTCTACACACGGGCGGCGCTCCAGGCCCACCGGCCCGCAGAAGGCCGCATCACCGTGCAGCCGACGCCGGCCAGCGGCAGCCCGGCCGCGCTGGCGCACGACATGCTGTATGCGCTGGGCAAGCGGCTTGCCCCCGGGCCCCACTCCCCCGATGTGTGGCTGGACTCGGTGAACGCGGCCTGGCTCGCCGCGGCTGCCTGGGGTGTCGCGACCGGGGCGCGGCACGTCGTGGTCCCCCGGGCCCATCTGCTGACCATCCGCCGGATCGACCAACTGCTCGCCTGGCGCGAGACCGGGAGCTCAGCTGACCCTACTGTGGCAGAAGCCGCCGCGCGGACTGCCGCCGACGCTGGCCCGCGTAGAGCGCCGCATCAGCGGCCGGGACCAGTTCGAGGCGCTCCTCGCCGAGCCGGGACCGAGACCCGCGCGCCCGTCCTTCCCTCCCACTCTCCCGGCGATCAAGGGACCGGCGGTGGCTGCGAGGCAGTCACCCGCCCCGCAGCCGGGCGGGACCGGGGCGGCGTCGATGAGGCCCGGACGGCGGGCTCACTCTTGTGCCGGTGCGTTGGCAACGGCGCAGCTGGTCCAGGCCGCCCCTGCCATCGAGATCGCGTCCGAGGAGGCCGCCGCTCTGGCCGCTCTCGCGGACCCGCTCATCGCCGCAGCGCTGAGCGTGATGGCCTTCACTCTGGCCGGCCTGGGCAGCCTACGCATCACCCGCGACCTCGACATCACCGGCGACGTCTCCGCCATCAAGCTCCACGGGGTCGGCCATCGGCACTGTCCTTTGCACGCCATCCCTGCCTGGGCACGCCCCCTGCTGGCCGGCGCCCGCGCCCACCACCGTCTGACGGCCCACCCGCCCGCGGACGGCGTGTTCGCCCCCGTCATGCTCGCCGAAGCCCGGTATCTGCGCGCGCATGCCGGACGTCTGCCCCGGCTTGACCTGTCCCTGCCCGCCGGCGCCCTGGTCCCTTGAGTTGGGGTGCCGCCCGCTGCGCGCCACAGACACGGCACAGCTAAGGCCACCGTTCGCGTCAGGCACCGCCGCCCACGGCCGGAGGGCCAGGAGTGGTGGAAGACAACCTAGATGCCCCGTTCTGCCCGCCTGACGCAAGGTCAGGAATGGCCGGGCATCTGCACGGCTTTCAGCAGGCCCGGGAGTGTGGGGAGGACGTCG
Source organism: Streptomyces coeruleorubidus (assembly GCF_028885415.1). Taxonomy (GTDB): domain Bacteria; phylum Actinomycetota; class Actinomycetes; order Streptomycetales; family Streptomycetaceae; genus Streptomyces; species Streptomyces coeruleorubidus_A. The sequence continues at coordinate 9,360,829 of NZ_CP118527.1, read as the reverse complement.
TCGTAGAGAGTCTCCTGTTCGCAGCCGTGCCCGCCGGTTCGAGCGATCTCGTCGGCCAGATCACGCAGGGCCTCGATGCCCTGGTGCGCAAGCCGGGCGGCGAGCTTGCGGTTCTCTTCCAGTTTCGCGGGCTCCTGGTGGTATTTGGTGCTGGCACGGTAGAGGTCGACGGTCATCGCGACGGGTGTGATAGGCCGCCCGATGCGGTCGGCGAGGTTACTGATGATCCGGATTCCGTGGGCGTCGAGGTCGCCCCATGCCGCGACAGGCAGACCGTCGAGGCCGCGGAGGAACTCAGCCAGGCCGTCGGTTGCGTAGCCCTTGCCCCAGATGCACAGCCAGGTGTCGGCGATCTCCGGGATCTTGCAGACCTGTTCGAAGGTGTCCTCGTTCTCGATCAGGAAGATGCCCTGGGCATCGCAAGAGATCATGCCGAGGGCGCGGACACCGCGGACGGGCAAGGCGAGCCAGGGGTTGCACGCTGCCGCATCGGCGATGACTGTACCGACTCGCCACTGCAGGGGGCCGCGGATGCGCAGTTCAGTGTCGGCTTTGTCGACGGCCTGGTCGAAGGGGATGCCGATCAGGTTGGAGAAGGCCTGCTGCCGGGCTGGGGTCCAGGCGCTCTTGGTGTTGCGCAGGCTGCGTCCGGCGAGCTCCTTGGCTGTGATCTTGCGAGGGGTGTCCTGGGCGGGCCACCAGATGCCAGCGGCCCGGATAGCGACCTCGTAGACACGCCAGTCCTCGGCTCGTGTGGCGGTGCTTTCGGGGATCTTCAGGACACGCCCGGGTGGCGTCATGGCCAGCAGCGCGTATTCATGGGCGAGTTGAGGGATACGGGACATGATGTCGAGGAGGTCGCGGTACAAGTTCTCGGGGTGCTGACGGCCTTGGAGTTCGGCGAGTTTATCCTCGGCGAGTTCGGCCCACGACTGGGTCAGGGTCCATGAACGCGGGCTGTAGCCGGTGGCGTTGATGACGTCGCAGCGCAGAATGACGGCGCCGCAGCGGATGAGGTCGACCACGGTCTGCCAGGCGTTGTCGCCGAGGTCGGCTTGGATGGTGGGCCAGCGCTTGGTGGTCTTGGTCTGCAGGACTTTGATCAGTTGTCGGGGGGGGTGCCTCTATGTCCTTCGTCAAGCGAGGCGTGGGGTTCTGGGTTCGTAGAAGGTGCCGTCGCGGAGCATCGCGAACAGCACGTTGATCCGTTGCCGGGCGAGCCGGAGGAGGGCCTGTGTGTGGGTCTTTCCTCTGGTCCGGCACTTGTCGTAGTAGGTGCGGGAGGCGGGATCGTGCAGGGCGGCGAACGCGGACAGGAACATCGCCCGTTTGAGCTGCCGGTTGCCGCCCCGTGGGGCGTGCTCGCCGTGGATCGAGGTGCCCGACGACTTCGTGGTCGGGGCGAGGCCGGCGTAGGAGGCCAGGTGCGCGGCGGTGGGAAAGCTGGTGCCGTCGCCGACGGTGACCAGCAGCGTGGCGGCGGTCCTGACGCCGACGCCGGGCAGCGACGTCAGGACCTTTGAAAGAGGGTGGTCCTCCAGCAGGGCTGCGATCTGGGCTTCCGTCGCCCGTCGCTGTTCATGGACGGCGCTGAGCGAGCGGGCCAGCGACGGGATCACGATGTCGAGCGTGCCGGTGCCCGGAACGACGACGGTCTGCTCGTCGAGGGCCTCGAAGATGTCGTCGATCAGCCGCTTCGCCATCCGGGGAGCCTTGGGCCGGATCACCTCAACGAGCCTGCGGCGGCCGGCTTTTCGCAGCGCGGCCGGAGATCCGTAGCGTTCCAGCAGCCAGGTGACGGCCTGATGGTCGAGCCGGGGGCCGAGGACGCGCTCCAGGCTGGGGTGGAACTGGGTGAGCAGGCCGCGGATGCGGTTGCTGGTGCGGGTGGCCTCAGCCGCGAGGTCCTGGTCGAAGCCGACCAGAACTGTCAGCTCGGCGGTGATCTCGTCGCTGACCTCCAGCGAGCGCAGGGTGTGTGGCATCGTGCGGGCCGCGTCGGCGATGACCGCGGCGTCCTTCGCGTCGGTCTTCGCCTCGCCGGGGTAGAGATCGGCTATCCGGCGCATGGCGAGTCCGGGCAGGTAGGCGACCTTGCAGCCCGCGTCGCGGGCGACCGTCAGGGGCAGGGCGCCGATCGAGGCGGGCTGGTCCACGATCACCAGGACGGTGCCGAACTTGGTCTTCAGCTTGGTGAAGACGTCCCGCAACTTCGGTTCGGTATTGGGCAGCTGCTTGTCGAAGACCTTCTTGCCGGTCGGGGTGAGGCCGTGCCCGTGGTGGGCGCTCTTGCCGACGTCCAGGCCGAGGAAGACGCCTATCTCGTCGCTGTCGTTCAAGCCGTCCTCCCGAACGGGTTGGTGCGGTACTGGCCCGGGCGTTGGCGTCGTGCGCGCATCCACGTTATGCAGACCTGCCGCCTGCGAAGGGCCGGGCATTGCGCCCGGCCGGGCGGTAGTCGGACCTCTCATCAGCGTCTCCCACGGCGCCTCTCGGGCCCGGTGGCACCACCCCCCCAGGTCATCCGTTCGACAGGGGGGACCAGCCATACCGGGCCCGGAGGCCAGTGGCCCTCTTGCAGGACCGCGAAGAACATAACGGGGGGCGGCGGTTCGCGTAAGGACCGCCGGTGCCATGGCCTCGCGCGACGCCCACGACGGTGCGCAGCGCGGTGACGAAGGACCGTACGCGGACGGACTCGACTTCGTCGGTGTACTGGCACAGCCGATCCCCAGCGCTGTCGCCGGGGATCGGCTTGCCGACGTCCGTGGCGACGCAGATTGGGACCAGGGCGCGGTCAGAGCGCGGATGTCCGCTTCGCTGGTGATGTTCTCCAGCTGCTGCAGGCCATTCTGAGGCTTCGCGGTGGGCCGACCACCGCCGCACGCTCGAGGCCACCGCGTGAACGTACCGCACCAACTCGACCTGGCGGGGGCCTTTCCGACGACAGAGAACATTCCCGCCGCCGTCCTCACGGCAGCGGATGCCGTCGACGACACCGGCTGGACCGTGTCGGCCGATTCCACCGTCGTCCGGGCCCATCAGCACGCCGCCGGAGCACTCAAAAGGGGGGGTGCTGCCGGCCGAAACGAGCCGGCCGACCACGCACTCGGACGCTCCCGCGGCGGGCTGAGCACCGAGATCCACCTGGCCTCAGAGGCAGCTTGGCCAGTTGCCTGCAGCCTGCTGAAGTGCTGCGCGAACCCGTCACCGGGCAGGGGCGGCTGCCTTGGAGCGAACCCGCAGGCAATCCGGCCCGGAGGGCGTCCGGCAGCCAGTATGTCTGCGAGTTCCGTGACCAAAAATGTGATGCGTGCCGGGGCCGTCACCGCTCTGGCCCTCCTGCCCATGGCCGCTCCGGCTGCCGCGTCCAGCGAGGCCAGCGCGGCGCGGGCCGCGATCGACTGCCCGTCCGGCAACCTGTGTATCTACCCCGAAATCAACTTCGGCGGGCAACCGTGGGTGAGGCGGGCGGTGGACGACAGCGTGAAGGACCTCCCCTCCGCGATCCGTGACCGCAGCAACTCCATCCGCAACGACTCCGACCACACCGCCCGCGTGTATGAAAAGCGCAACCACAGCGGCCGGTGGGTCTGCCTCACCCGCAGCGGCGGCTCCATCCACGACCTGCGCGGCTACAACCTCAACGACCAGACACGCTCCCTGAAAATCAACCGCAACGACTGTGGCTGACCACCCACAACCCCGGGGCGGACCTGAACCGGTTCGCCCCGGGCCCGCCTGGCCGTATGCACGCCGGTGTTTTTGCGTGGGACACCTCAGCGGTTCAGCTCTCGGTCAAGCGTCTACAGGGCCGTCCTCATCGCGGAGCCATCAGTGCGAGCCAGGGCCAAGAATTTACCCCCGAACATCGGCCGCCAGGCCCGTGATCCGCCGGCGGCTGGCGATCACTGCACGAGCTCGTCAGGCGGCATGGTGGATGACGAGCTTGAACTCGGCGAGGGTCAAAAGACGCGAGTTGGCGTCGTTGTGCGTGACACGGAGCGCAAGCGGGGTGCCCGGGTCGACGAAGAGGCCGTGGTTCTTGACGTAGTACTGGCCGCCGGGTGTCGGCGTGCGGTGCTCGGTCGCCGTGGTGTCGTTGGGGTTGGGCGTCAGGCCCAGCGGGTCACGTACGTACTGGTCGCGCAGCTCGGTGTAGCCGCCCGTGCCGCTGGCGGCCTCCCACTGGATCATCGCGTGCAGGTGGCCCCAGCCGGCCTTGGACGGCCAGATCAGGCCGCTACGGTCGTCTGTCGCCCAGTCACTCACCACATAGCCGTCCGGCTGGACGGCCTGGTGCATCGCGAATCGGTCCGTCGGCTCCGCCGCCCCGAAGGGGAAACGGACGATCTTGTACGCGATCAGCTGCGGCGTATCAACCTTGAGAGAGCAGACCTGGACCCCGGGCGCAACGCCACCATCCGTAGCCATAGTTCAGCACTGCCCGCCGCCGACCGACGCCATGCACACGCCGGGGTGCCGCGATGCGCCACGCGCCCTCCTCACGCTGGGTTGGGGGATTCGCCCGAGCGTCGGGGGTGCACCGTGCCAACAATGACCAGCGGTGTACACGAAGGAGCAGGCGCACAGTCGACCCCTTTTGGCGTGCCGCTATGCCCGTGTACGAGTTGCTGCGTTCCGATTTACCGGAATTCATCGGATCTCTGGGAGCCGCCATCACCCTTGCGGTGCTAGCCGCTCTCCGTAGACCCATGTGTCGGACTTTGGTTCGCGGCCGCCGCGCCATGGACGCTGCCCGTGTGGCATGGCGAGAACCTCAGGCGCCGGGAGATGACCAAGCAAGCCCCGGCGAGTAGCCGCCCCTCCCCCAGGCCGGGGTAACGGTTCGCTGTGACTGTTACCCCACCCGACCTGCCCAAGTTTCAGAAATCGGAACTCGGATGAGGGATCAAAAGCGGGAAGTCGCTCGTGCTCACCGGCACGCCGCTCACGGCACCCCCGCCGAGCACTCCGACCGTCCCGCCCGCGCCCTCAACACCCCAGCCGGCAGGCAGGGGTTCACCCCGGCCGTGGCGCTGCGGCCGGGCGAGCAGGTGCAGGTCGGCACCACCCGCCTGGACGTCCTGGCCGTCTTCGACGACGGCACCACCGGCCGACCCGAACTCACGATCGCCGTCGACGTCGCTACCCGCGCCATCCTCGCCGCCGTCCTGCCCCCGGCCGCCACCAAGGCCGTCGATGCGGCACTGCTGCTGGCCGAGGTGGCCGTCCCCCATCCAACCCGCCCCTCCTGGCCCGACGCCCTGCGCCTTGCCCACGCCCCACTCCCTCAGCTGAAAAGGCTGATGGGCCTGGACGAACACCTTGAGGGCACGGCCGCCTGGCCGGTAGTGGTGCCCGAGACGATCGTCGTCGACCGGGACAAGGTCTACCTGTCCACAGCGTTCACCGCCGCCTGCGAGACCCTCGGCATCAGCGTCCAGCCCACCCCGCCCCACACCCCCGCCGCCAAAGGCAACGTCGAGCGCACCTTCGGCACCATCAACGCACTCTTCAACGCACTCTTCTGCCAGCATCTGCCCGGCTACACCGGCTCCGACGTCACCCGGCGCGCGCTGGCCGCCGAAACCGAGGCCTGCTTCAGCGTCACCCAGCTGCCCGACCTGCTCAATCAATGGCTGATCCACTACCACCACCGCCCCCACGAAGGCCTGCGCCGCCCCTCCCTGCCCAAGAAGACACTCACCCCGAACCAGATGTGGGCCACCATGGTCGCCCGGCGGCCGGCTACGTGCCCCTCCCCCTGAACGGCAACGACTACCCCGAGCTGCTGCCAGTGCGCTGGCAGGCCATCACGCACGCGGCATCCGCATCGACCACCACACCTACGACGCGGACGTCCGTGCCCCCTACCGCGGCCAGACCTCCTCCGTCACGGCACGCAGCGGGAAATGGGAGGCCCACACCAACCCCCACGACGCCCACCAGGCTGGGTACGCCTGCCCGACGGACACCTGACAGAGATCCCGTGGACCCACCGCGACCACACCCACCAGCCCGTCAACACCGCCACCTGGCAGCACATCAAAACCATCACCGCCCACCACGGCGACCACAACACCCACGAAGCCGACCTCGCCGACGCTCTCGACCAGCTCATGCGCCGCGCCCACACCGGCACCGCCACCCCAGACGAACAGCGCCTGATCACCCGCCCAGAGCGTTACCCACCGACTCTCATCACCACCGACACCACACCGAGAGATCGCAGCAGGGTGTGGAGCCCAGCTCACTCAGCGGAAGGGACCATCGGCCGCGAAGGCGTGGGCTGCAAAGCGCTCGCCCATGCGGCGGTATGCGGCGGCGGTGGGGTGAAGGCCGTCGGCCAGGTCATCTGCCTCGTCCGGGCCGAGCAGCTCGCGTCCGTCGAGATAGTGCAGGTGAGGATCGGACGCCTGTCGTGCCGCAGCGATCCGGGCCAGCTCGGCACGGACCACCGCCAGCGACAAAGCCCCGCCGGCCACATCGGCCGGGTCGCCCAGGGCAGCGAGCCTGCCGTCCGGGCCGGTCGCGGTCGGACCGGGGGCCTCCTCCAGGGCCGGACAGCTCACCGGAGAGATCAACAGCAGCGGGGTGTCCGGGTGTCCATCCCGGATCGTGTCCAGGAATCCGTGTACCGCCGGGCCGAACGTCCGCAGCCGGAAGGCGGACAGGCTCACGATGTTGATGCCCACCTTGAGGCGGCGATGAGGGTGAGGTTGTGGCGCTGGGCGAAGTCGATGGCTGGCTGCGTGGAGCCGTTGAGACCGATGATCAGAGCCAGGTCGGCGCCGTGTTCTGGGCGGGCGGTCCCGTTGAACGTCTGGACCTCCTTTGACCCGACGGGGCGTGGCTTTGACTGTGAATGCTGACGTCGTTTGGCCGTGAAAGTTGACGGCGGTTCGTGGCCTCGGGCCGGCTGGATGTTGGTGAATTCTGACGGCAGTCCGGATGGTGTGGGGATGGCTTAGCGGGCGAGTTCGCGGCTGTGAGCGAGGCGGTAGGACTCGGTGCCGGTCTCGAGGATGTTGCCGCCGAAGGTGAGCCGGTCGACGATGGCGGCGCAGAGTCTGGGGTCGGTGAAGGTCTTGCCCCAGCCGGCGAAGGAGTCGTTGGAGGCGATGGCGACGGAGTTCTTCTCCTCGCGTTCGGTGAGGACCTGGAAGAGGAGTTCGGCGCCGCGGCGGTCGAGTTGCATGTAGCCGAGTTCGTCGATGCAGAGCAGGTCGACGCGGCCGTAGCGGGCGATGGTCTTGGTCAGGATCTTCTCGTCGGCGGCCTCGACCAGCTCGTTGGCCAGCTTCGAGGCCAGGGTGTATTTCACCCGGAAACCTGCCATCGCGGCTTCGGTGCCGAGCGCGATGAGCAGGTGAGACTTGCCGGTGCCGGAGTCACCGATCAGGCAGAGCGGCAGGCCCTTCTTCACCCACTCGCAGGTGGCCAGCGAGCCGACGACGGCGGAGTCGATGTTCGGATTGGCATCGAAGTCGAACTCGCGCAGCGATTTCTCCCGGGGGAACTGGGCGGCCTTGATCCGGCGTTCGGAGCGGCGCCTGGCACGGTCCTCGCACTCGGCCAGCAGCAGTTCGGCCAGGAACACCAGGTAGGACATCTGGTCGTTGCCGGCCTTGGCCGCCAGGTCGGGAAACTGGTTGCGGATCGTGGGCAGTCGCAGGACCCGGCATGCCTGGTCGACGGCGGCTTCGGCGGCTTGTTCACTCATCCGGCGGCGAGGGCTCATGGCGGCGGCTTCTTCCTGCTCGGCTTCTGGGTAGGTCTCGGGGCCGGCGCGCGCCCAGCGGCGGCCACGGCGGCTCGCCGGCTGGGAAGCAGCTGGTCGTAGATCGACACGTCAGGCATGGGGCGGGTGTCTTTGGGTAGTTGCGCCAGGCGCCGCTGGGTCAGCGAGGTGACGGTCGCTGCGACGGCCCGGTCTGCCTCGGTAGTGGCTCGGCGTCGTGGCTTGGCCGAGGTCGGTTCGTCGTTGTCGGCGATGCGGCGGGCTTCCAGCGCGGCCGCGTCCGCGGTGAGCGCTCCGACCTGGAGCGCGGCGGCCAGGCCGACGACGTGGTCGTGCTGCATGTGCCGGTGCAGCAGCAGAACCTCGATCAGAGCGCGGGTGCCGGCGGTGCGTTGCAGGCGGCTGTCCACCAGGCTTCGTGGATCGGGGTGAACTGGCCCGCGGCCCGGGCCTGTTCGAGGACCGTGGCGCCGGGCAGCGCGCCCGGTTTGCGCAGCAGCGCTTCGAGATAGTGATCGAGCTCGAGCCGTGATCCGCTCTTGGTCAGCAGCCGTTCGTGCTGGGCGATCTCGGTGCGGCCGTCGAACACCACGAGCTCGCGGCGTGCAGCAAGACCCGGACCTGGCGGCCGATGAACCGGGTCGGGACCGAGTAACGGTTGGTGCGGACGGTGATCTGGGAGAACCGGTCGACCCGTGGGGTGAACCAGCGGCCGGTCTCGAACGTCTCGACGGGCAACGGCTTCAACGACGGCCGTTCGACGGCGAACAGCTCGCCGACCGTGCGGGGACGGGTCCCGATCCGCCGGGCCTCGTCGGCCAGATCCCACTCGTCGATCAGCATGTTCAAGTGCGCCAGCGAGTCGATCTCGGGGACGGGAACGAAGTGGTTGCGGCGAAAACCAGCCGATCTGGCCCTCGACGCCGCCTTTCTCGTGGGCGCCCTCGATTCCCGGCGTGCAGTAGAACGGCTCGATGCCGTAGTGGGACCGAAATGCAGTCCACCGGTCGGTCTCGACCCGGCGCCGCGTGAAGCCGAGCACCGACGCGACCGCGGCCTTCAGGTTGTCATACCGGATCTTGCCGAACGGCACGCCGCCCAGCACTCTGAAAGCGTGCTCGTGGCCCTCGAAGAACGCCTCCTGACCGCCGGAGGCGAACACCCGGTGCACCGCCTTCCCGGAGAACGACAACCGCAGGCAGAACAAATGGCACTTCACCAGCTCGCCCCGCAAACGGACCGCGACCTCGCCGAAGTCGACCTCGGCTTCGGCGCCGGCCAGGTGCGACTGCTCGATGAACACCTGCGCCGGGCCACGGCCGGCCTCGACCCGAATCTCCGGCTTCCGCTTGGCGACGTAGGCGCGCACGACCTGGTAGGACACGTCGTCCATCGCGTGCTCGTTGATCAACCGGCGATAGATCCGGACCACCGTGTGACGCTGCTTCCTCCGGCGCATCCAGATCAGCCAGCAGCATCTGGTCGATCACCGGCTTGAACGGATCCAGCTTGGAACGGCGAGGCGCGTACGGTTCCCGAGGTTGCGGCCACGCCGAACTCAGCGCCTTCTGAACAGTCCGCCAGCCCACCCGGTACTTGCGCTCCAGCGCCCGGTTCGACATGCCCTCGCGAGCGTCACGCCGCAGCGAGGCATACAACCTTCGACTGACCAGGCGGCATCGGCGGTGCTCCTTCACTGAGCACATTCACCTTGCCACCGCAACCCCGCGAGTGACACTACTTCTCACGAACAACTTCCCAGCTAACCAGCCGGTGACATCCACTCAGACGGACAACTGACAACCCACAAACACCGTCAGAGCCATCCTTGCGAAAACCATTGGTGCCCGGCTTGCTCCGCTGATGGACTGACGTCCTACCGTGAGTCTGCCGCGTGACGGAGGTAGTGGTTGTGACAGGCTATGACGTGCTTGCCGAGGTGTACGAATGGCTCATCTCGGATGCAAAGTTGCCTCCAGCCGAGTTCGCTGCGTCGTTCGACGACGTCCTCAATCTCCTGCCGTCGAACGCTCACGTCCTCGACTGTTCGTGCGGAACCGGACAGTTGGCGGTTGGCCTCGCCGGTCGTGGCATGCAGGTTGTCGCAACTGACGCAAGCGAGGCGATGGTTCGTCGAACCGCAGAGTTGTCTGAGGAGTTCGGGGCATCCGTCCGGGCCGTACGGGCGAACTGGGAAGAGTTGCCCGACCATTTCCATGACAACACGTTCGACATTGTGTTCTGCGTTGGCAACTCGCTTCACCATGCCGCGGGCGCGACAGGCAGGGGTGCTGCTCTGGAGTCGATGTCACGGCTTCTGCGCCCCGGCGGGCGCTTGGTACTCACATCCCGCACTTGGGAACTCGTGAGGGCCAGAGGTTCCCGGCTGGAGATCAGTGACCGACTCGTCCGCCGGAACGGTCGCGATGCCGTCGTGGTCTACCGCTGGGAGATTGCGCCGCATTGGGAGGAGGAGCACCACATCGAGATTGCGATCGCGCAAGTTGATGCGACCGGGTTGGTTCTTGTCCGCTCGGAACTGCTGTCCTGCTGGCCCTACCGGTACGAGGAACTCGAAGTCGAGCTGCACCGGGTCGGACTCCAAACGGAACTGAGCACGTTCGATCTTGAGGCCGAGAATTACATGGTGGTCGCGAGCAAGGTATAAACACCGGACTCTCAGTCCCTGGCCGGACCGCGCGGTTGCTCGCAGGACGCTTGCGGGGTGCGGGTTCAAGTGGTCAACGCAACGCCTCGGACGAGGAGTGCTCGTCGATCAGACGGCGGTAGATCCGGGGTGACGGTGTGGCGCTGTTTCCTGGTCGCGTCCAGATCAATGAGCAGGATCTCGTCGATCAGCAGCGTGAACGGATCCAGCTTCGACGGCCGCGCCGAAGCGGTTGTCGGTGCGTTGCTGCGGCCAAGCCGAGGTCAGGGCCTGTGTGACCGTGCTCCAGGTGACGCCGTACTTGCACTGCAACGCCCGGTTCGACATGCCATCGCGGGAGTCGCGCCGCAGCGCGGCGTACAACTCGACCTTCGACTGGCCAGGCGGCATCGGGGGTGCTCCTTTACTGAGCACATCCAGCTTGACACCGCAACCCCGATGGTGACGTCAGAATTCGCGAACATCTTTCTGGGCCATCACCTGGTGCCGTCAGCTTTCACGAACAACTGACGTCACCAACTACCGACAGAACCAGGGGCGCGTACTTCTTGCACTGCAGGACGAGTTTGCGGTTCTCATCGCAGGCTGGCGCTACGAGCTCGAGCAGGCGGACGTCTTCCACGTCATGGCCACCACCCGCCACGACACCGTCGTCACCCGATGGGCACTCGATCACCCCGTCCACGACCTCTTTCCCGGCCTGCCCCGGCAGAAGTGGAAACGCCGGTCCTGCGGCGACGGCGTCCACGGCCGGCGAATCTATGACTGGGCGCGGGTCGAGGTGAGGCCGTGGCACCGGCCTGACCGCGCCACTGGGTCCTCGCCCGCCGCAGCGTCAGCCGCCCGGACGAGATCTCCTACTACATCGCCTGCTGTCCGGCCGACACGACCCTGGACGAGCTGATCCACGTCGCGGGCAGCCGCTGGGCCGTGGAGGAATGCTTCCAGAGCGCGAAGCAGGAATGCGGCCTGGACGACTACCAGGTCCGCCGCTATCCCGGCTGGCACCGCCACATGACCCTGGCCATGGCCGCCCACGCCTGCCTGACCGTCCTGCGAGCCCGCCAGCTGGATGCGGAGAAAGCAGAAACGGATCCTCCCAGCTCATCCACTACAGCCTCGCCGAGATCCGACGCCTGATCGCCCGCCTCACCGACCGCCGGCCCGCACCCATCGACCACATCCTGCACTGGTCGACATGGCGACGCAGACGGCAACGTCAGGCCCGCCTCAGTCACTACAAACGGCGCGGACACAGTCCCTGAAACTGGTCAGCAATCAGCACAAGCACCGTTGCAGTACTAATACTCCAGTTGCACTTCGCTATCTCTGCTGGTCAGAGGCATGTTCTCGAGTCTATTCGGCTGCCGTGGCGTCAGGTGCCGGAAGTTCGTAACCTCCATCGTGACGGCGACGGTAGTGGCAGCGTCGTGCGGTTGCCTGGTGGCGGCGCCGCCACCAGGACCAGCTCAGCGCGTGATCGGTTTTCCGCCGGTGTGTCGGTGGGGGACGGTGAACTGCCAGGAGCCGCCGGACTTCTGCCACGGTGAGGGGTGCAAGGGCACCGGAACCGTTTCTGCGACCCCCCTTGCCGTCGTTGCGGTGGCGGACATGGCCGCGAGGAAGGCGTGGGCCAGCATGGCGAGGGTGATGTGCCGGTACCAGCCCGGATAGCGTCGGACCTCGTACTGGTCCAGGCCGCATTCGTTCTTCGCGCTCTGGAAGCACTCCTCGATCGCCCACCGGCTGCCGGCTATCCGGGCCAGCTCGGGAACCTCTGTGCCGGCGGGTGCGTAGGCGAGGTAGTAGGCGACCTCTTCCGGGCGGGCGAGGCTGCGGCGGGCCAGGACCCACCGGTCGTGCGTGGGCTGATCGCCGTCGAAGTCGTGGATGGCCGGCAGTTTCGCCGCGGCCCAGTCGTAGACGCGAGGCCCCTTCGCTCCGTCACCGCAGGAATGGCGTTCCCAGGCTTCATCCGGCGCTTGGGCGATGACGAAATCGATCCGGCCCAGCGCGGGGACGGGCTGGGACTTCGGGACGGCCAGGACGTAGCCGACGCCGGCTTCCTCCAGCATCCGCCGCAGCCGCCATTCCTGGCCATAGGCCGAGTCTGCAGTCACCCAGGCGATGGGCAGTGGCGAGGCCAGGGCTCGCTGGATCATAGCTTTGGCGAGGTCGCCCTTGGTCGCGAACTCGAGGTCGTCGGGTATCTTCGCCGCCTCGCAGCGGTCCCGGTCCGCCGTCCAGGACTTCGGCAGATACAACTCCCGGTCCACCAGCGCCCGTCCGCGCCGGGAAGCGTAGGCGGCGAAGACCCCGATCTGGCAGTTCTCCGTGCGGCCGGCAGTCCCCGAGTACTGCCGCTGGACGCCGGCTGAGACCGTGCCCTTCTTCAGAAAGCCGGTGTCATCGATGATCAGAACACCGCCCGGCTCCCCGAGTCTCTCGGCGACGTACTCCTGCAGGTCGTCACGCACCTCGTCATGACTCCAGCGTGCACGGTTCAGCAGATTCTGCAGGCCCGCAGGGGTGCGGTGGCCTGCGTACTCAGCCAGCTGCCAGCTGTTCTTCCGGCCCACCGGGCCAAGCAGACCGTTCACATAGGCCCGCATCTGCCGCCTTAGGTCCACCCGCCCGAACCGGTGACCCACCCGAACAAGTACCTCTTCCAGTTCCGCCGACCAGACGTCGGGCCGCACATCCTGCATGACAATCACAACGGACCGCCGCGGTGGAGGTTACGAACTTCCGGCACCTGACGCCACGGCAGCCGAATAGACTCGAGAACATGCCTCTGACCAGCAGAGATAGCGAAGTGCAACTGGAGTACTAAGGTACGGAGGCCTGGTCCCGTGCCAGGCGCTCGCGCAGCGTGGCGGCGAATTCCTCGGCCCGCGCCAGTTGGGTGCGGAGCTTCTCCACCTGCTCGGCGGCGCCCTGTTCGTATCCGCGGACGCGATCCAGCAGGGTCTCCCGCTCGTCCGCCGTCAGCTCTTCGTCGGAGTCGAGGCGGTCGGTGGCCTCCAGCAGATCGCGTATCTCGTCCAGGGTGAAGCGGAGCGGCTTCATGCGGCGGATGACCATCAGGCGGGCCACGTCGGCCTCGGCGTAGAGGCGGAAGCCGCCCTGGGAGCGGGCGGAGGGGATGACCAGGCCGGTCTCCTCGTAGTGCCGGATGGTGCGCAGCGACAGCTCGGTCCGTGCGGCGACCTCGCCGATCTGCATGTGCTCGCTGCTCACGCGGGCGCCCTTCCTCATCTGTCGCCAAGGCCACAGACGGCCGACCTCGATCTCTACTGTAACGTTAGGGTAGAGTAAGTGATCGTCGGGGTCGATTCCACGCCGTCCCCGCTCCCATGGTGCGGGATGGATCGTTCCCGTGACCGTCAGCCGTGTCGGGGCCGACGATGCCCCCGGCGAAGACCGATGCCTGCAGGAGAGAGCGTGCGCATGCCCATGACGCCCAGCGCCGCCGCCTGCCCGCCGTGATCCTTCGCCCCTGAGCAGCCCCGCGGATCCCAGCTCTCGGCCGCTGCTTCCTTCTGACTTCAGCCCGCCGTACGTGGGTTTCGCGGATGGCCGTCCCGGCCTTCCTGCGCCTTCCCGCACGCCCCGAGTGATGCCGGGCGTGCCCGAGCACGACAGGTACTTTTCTTGTCTACCTCCGCACTGTCCCCGGCCGCGCGGCTGCGCGGCCTGCGCCCCGACTGGCTGTCCGACCCGAAGGTCTGGCGCACCGAGGTCCTGGCCGGCCTGGTGGTCGCCCTCGCGCTGATCCCCGAGGCGATCTCGTTCTCCATCATCGCCGGGGTCGACCCGGCGATCGGCCTGTTCGCGTCCTTCACCATGGCCGTGACCATCTCGATCGTCGGCGGACGCCGCGCGATGATCTCGGCTGCGACCGGCGCCGTCGCCCTGGTCATCGCTCCGCTCAACCGCGAGCACGGCTTCGGATACCTGGTCGCCGCCGTCATCCTGGCCGGCGTCTTCCAGATCGTCCTCGGCGCGCTCGGCGTCGCCAAGCTGATGCGGTTCGTGCCCCGCAGCGTGATGGTCGGCTTCGTCAATGCCCTCGCCATCCTGATCTTCATGGCCCAAGTCCCAGAGATGCACGACGTGCCCTGGCCCGTCTACCCGCTCATTGCCGCCGGGCTGGCGCTCATGGTGTTCTTCCCGAAGGTCACCACAGTGATCCCGGCTCCGCTCGTGTCCATCGTCATCCTCACCGTGATCACGGTCGCCGCCGGCATCGCGGTGCCGACCGTGGGCGACAAGGGCGACCTGCCGTCCTCCCTGCCGGTACCGGGCCTGCCGGATGTGCCGTTCACGATGAACACCCTGACCACCATCGCTCCCTACGCGCTCGCGATGGCGCTGGTTGGTCTGATGGAGTCTCTGATGACGGCCAAGCTGGTCGACGACATCACCGACACCCACTCCTCCAAGACGCGAGAGTCGATCGGGCAGGGCATCGCCAACATCGTCACCGGCTTCTTCGGCGGCATGGGTGGCTGCGCGATGATCGGCCAGACGATGATCAATGTGAAGGTGTCCGGCGCCCGTACCCGCCTGTCCACGTTCCTGGCGGGCTCTTTCCTGATGGTGCTGTGCATCCTCTTCGGTCCGGTCGTCTCCGACATCCCCATGGCGGCCCTGGTCGCGGTGATGGTCATGGTGTCGTTCGCGACCTTCGACTGGCATTCCATCGCCCCGAAGACCCTCAGGCGGATGCCCGCCGGGGAGATCGCCGTCATGGTCATCACCGTCGCCTGCGTGGTCGCCACCGACAACCTCGCCATCGGCGTCGTCGTCGGCTCCGTCACCGCCATGGTCATCTTCGCCAAGCGCGTCGCCCACCTCGCGAATGTCACGGCAGTCACCGATCCCGACGGCAGCAGTGTGGTCTACTCCGTGACCGGCGAACTGTTTTTCGCCTCCTCCAACGACCTCGTCGGCCAGTTCAACTACGCCACCGACCCCGACAAGGTCGTCATCGATCTGAGCGCCGCCCACATCTGGGACGCCTCCTCCGTCGCCGCCCTGGATGCGATCGAGACCAAGTACGCCCAGCGCGGCAAGAGCGTCGAGATCATCGGCCTGAACAAGGCGAGCGCCCGGATCCACCAAAAGCTCAGCGGCGAACTGACCGGCAGCCACTGACCGACTGCCACGCCCATGAGTGCCGCCCGCCGAAACCACCGGCGTCCACGGCGGCCCTCGCTGTGACGCAGCTGCCGACGGGACCGTGGGCGTACGAGATCAGCTCGTCATGAGCGTGCGTGAGTTTCGTACATGCGGACCGCGACGATCAGGCCGGAGACGGCGGTGAGGGCGGCGACAGCCCAGATCGCGGTGGTGATGCCGTAGGCGTCGGCGAGGATGCCGGCCAGCAGGGCGCCGACGGCGAAGCCGCCGTCGCGCCACAGGCGGTAGACGCCGACGGCGCGGGCGCGCCAGGCGGGATGGGCGACGTCGCCGATGACGGCGAGCAACGTCGGGTAGACCAGTGCGGTGCCGATGCCGAGCAGGGCCTGGGCGAGCGCCCAGGCGGGGAACGTGGTCGCGGCGGCGACGAGGCCAATGGCGGCGGCCTGGAGCAGCAGGCCCGCGGTGATGAGGTGCTTGCGGCCGATGTGGTCGGACCACCAGCCGGTGAGCATCTGGCCCGCACCCCAGACGGCCGGGTAGAGGGCGGCGAGGACGCCGATCTGGGCGACGGACAGGCCGTGCGCGGCGAAGAGCAGCGGGAAGATGCCCCAGGCGAGGGCGTCGTTGAGGTTGTTGACCATGCCGGCCTGGCTGGCGGCGGACAGTGCCTTGTCGGTGAGGCTGGTGTGGCGGGCGATCTGCGCCGTGGACATGTCCGTGGTGGTCTGTGCGGGGTGGAGGGCGGCTTCGGCGCGGGCGTGGTCGCGGGTCTCTCGGACGGCGAGGGTCGACAGGGCCAGGGCGAGGACGAGGTAGGCGGCGCCGAGCAGGAAGGGCTCGGGGCGTAGTCCGGCGTGTTCGGCGATGGCGCCGGTGGCCATCGCGGTGACCGCGAGCGCGCCGTAGCCGGCTGCTTCGTTGAAGCCCATGGCCAGTCCACGGCGCTGGGGGCCGACCAGGTCGATCTTCATGATGACGGTGGTGGACCAGGTCAGGCCCTGGTTGACGCCGAGTAGGACGTTGGCGGCGATGATCCAGCCCCAGGACGGGCCCCAGGCGAGCATCGCGGGCACGGGCAGGGCGATCAGCCATCCGGCGATGAGGACAGGTTTGCGGCCGTAGCGGTCCGACCAGGTGCCCGCGAAGAAGTTGGTGATCGCCTTGGTGGCGCCGAAGGCCAGGATGTAGGTGAGGGCGGCCGTGTAGGCGGAGAGGTGGAAGACCTCGTCGGCGAGCAGGGGCAGGACGGTGCGTTCCTGGCCGAGCATGCCGCCGACCAGGGCGTTGACGAGGACGAGCATGCTGAACTGAGCGAGGTTGGCGCGCAGTCCGAGGCGGATGCCGCCGTGGGCGGTCGTCGTCGTCACGCGCCCGCCTTCAGCGCGTGGCCGGTGGCCTTGGCCCAGTCGTCCGGTCCGCCGGTGAGGACGGCGAGGCGGTGGCGGCCTGCGCGTCGCAGGAGGCTGGCGGCGGTCATCGCGCGCTCGCCGTGCCCGCAGTGCACCACGGCACCCGACGGGGCTTGGTCGGCATGGGCGGCCAGTTCGCCGAGTTCGATGCCGATCGAGTCGGGGATGTGCCCGGCGGCGCGCTCGGCCTGCTGGCGGACGTCGAGGACGGGGCGGTCGCCGATGCGGTCGGCGGTGAGCAGTTCAATGGTCTCCTGCTCCCCGTCGTCAATCGTCCAGGCGTCCATGGTCAGGTGGCCGGTCAGTCGCTCGTATCCGATCTTCAGGGCCTGCCAGGTGAGTTCGGCGAGGTCCTGGCTGGGTGCGGTGACGAAGACGATGGGGGTGTCGTCGGGCAGGAGCCAGCCGAGCCAGGTGGCGAACTGGTCGCGCAGCGGTATGGAGACGGCGCCGGGGATGTGGCCGGCGGCGAAGTCCGGAAACGGTCGTACGTCGACGATCTGCGCGCCTTGGCCGATCAGTTCCCGTACGGCGGCTGCGGACAGCGTGGGGAGCGAGGGTGCGGCGTCGAGAATCGCGGGGCCGCGCCGGTTGGTCTCGGCTAGGTGGTCGAAGTAGGCGGGGTAGGAGCCGAGGCTGTTGAGCAGGTCGCGGACGAACGTGTCCTCGTCCGGTGCGGCGAGCAGGGCGTTGGTCTGTTTCTGGGCGCCGATGGTCGTGGTGCGCTCGGCGCCTGGCGGAGCGGAGCAGAAGGAGCCGGCGCCGTGCGTGGGCCACACCGCGGTCGCATCCGGGAGTTCGGCCAGCCGCCGCAGTGAGCGGTACTGGGCACGGGCCAGTTCCTCGGCACGCGCAGCGCCGAGGAGGTCGGTGCGGGCAGCGGAGCCGACGATCAGCGACCCACCGGTGAAGACTCCCAGCTCCCGCGCGCCGTCCAGGAGGAGGAAGGACAAGTGCTCGTCGGTGTGGCCGGGCGTGGCCAGCGCGCGCAGGGTCAGCCCGCCCAGGTCGGTCTCGTCGCCGTCGGCGAGCGCGGAGTGCGGGAAGGCACGATGTCCGGCTGTCGAGGCGAGCACGGTGGCGCCGTCGTCGGCGGCGAGCTGGAGGGCGCCGGTGAGGAAGTCGGCGTGCAGGTGGGTGTCGGCGGCGAAGGCGACGGTCAGCCCGCGTCGTTCGGCAGCCTCCCGCAAAGCGCGCAGGTCGCGGCTCGCGTCCACCGCCAGCGCGCGGCCGTCGCCGAGGTCGACGAGGTAGGCGCTGTTGCCCAGCCCGGCGTCGACCAGCGGTATCAGGTGGTCGTCGGCGAAGCCCATCGGGTCCTCCAAGGTTTGGATGCGAGAGGGCGTGTGGTCACGCCCATCCCAATCATCTACACTATTCCATGGATTTATGGAGGATCTCTTGGCGGGAAACACGACGGCCGGTACCAAAGCGCAGCTGTACGACGCGTTCGCGGCCAGCGGAAAGGCACTGGCCAGCGGAAAGCGCCTGGAACTGCTCGACCTGCTGGCCCAGGGCGAGCGGACGGTGGACGCCCTGGCCAAGGCGGCGGGGCTGAACCTGACGACGGCCTCGGCGCATCTGCAGACGCTCAAGCAGGCCGGGTTCGTCGCCACCCGCCGCGAGGGCGTGCGCATCCACTACCGGCTCGCGGGCGACGACGTCGCCCAGCTGTTCGCGCTGCTGCGCAAGGTCGCCGAGCGCCACCAGGCGGCCGTACCCGCGGCGCGGGAGGCCTACCTCGGTGAGGACGGCGCGGCGGAGGTCGCCCACGAGGAGCTGCGCGCACGCGTGGCGGCCGGGGACGTGGTGGTGCTGGACGTACGGCCAGTGGAGGAGTACCGGGCTGGGCACATCCCGGGCGCGGTGTCGATCCCGGTCGAGGAACTGGCCGACCGGATCGACGAGTTGCCTGGGGAGACGGAGATCGTCGTGTACTGCCGGGGTGAGTATTGCGTGCTCGCCTACGACGCGGTGCGGCTGCTGACCGACCGTGGACGGCGGGCGATCCGCCTGCACGACGGGATGCTGGAGTGGCGCCTGGCCGACTTGCCCGTCGACGCCGGGGACCTGGCATGACCGGCAGCGGCGTGCCCGCGCATCCGGGGCCCGCCGGCGGGCCGGTCCACCTGGACTACAACGCCACAACCCCAGTGGACCCTCGGGTGGCCGAGGCGATGCTGCCGCACCTGACGGACTTCTTCGGCGCCCCCTCCAGCAGTCACCCGTACGGCGCCGAGCCTCGGCAGGCGCCGGCCGCGGCTCGCGCACAGATCGCCGCCCTGATCGGGGCCCGTGCCGAGGAGATCGCGTTCACCGCCTCCGGCTCCGAGGCCGACCTGCTGGCACTGCGCGGTGCGGTTCTCGCCGCCGGCCGCCCGCGCCCGCATGTGATCACGCAGGCCACCGAGCACCCGGCGATCCTGGAGACCGGCCACGCGCTGGAGCACCTGCACGCGTGCGGGTGACGGTGCTGCCGGTCGGCGGCGACGGACTGGCCGACCCGGCGGCGCTGGCTGCGGCGCTCACCGAGGAGACGGTGCTGGTGTCGGTGATGGCCGCCCACAACGAGACCGGCGCCCTCCAGCCGATCCGGGAGCTGACCGAACTCGCCCACCAGCACGGGGCGCTGTTCAACTGCGACGCCGCCCAGGCGGCGGGGAAGATCCCCTCGACATCCGCGACCTGGGCGTGGACCTGCTCACCGTCGCGGGGCACAAGATGTACGCCCTGAAGGGCGCGGCCGCACTGTACGTACGCGACGGCGTCCGGCTGGAGCCGGCGGTCTACGGCGGCGGGCAGGAGCAAGGCCTGCGGGCCGGAACGGAGAACGTCGCCCTCGGCACGGCTGCCCGGACCGCGGCCGCTGACCTCGCCGACGGTGCCCAGGACCGGATCGCGGCCCTGCGCGACGATCTCCATCAGCAGCTGACGGCGGCGCTGCCGGGCCGGGTCCACCTCAACGGCCCCGAGAAGGCGCGCACATCCTGCGGCAGGCCATCCTGACCTGCGCCCGCGTCCGTGCGTAGAGCGCCGCCAGGTCCTCTTGGACGTGCTCGCCGACGTCGGCCCGCCGATCGTGCCAGTGTGTTCGACGGGCTCGACCAGCGGATCCAGGAACTCCTGCGCTGCGAGGTGCGGGAGAGAGCCGGCCGATTGGAGGACTCGTCCCTGGTGATCATCGACACCCAGTCCGTGCGCGCGGCCGCCGGTGTCCCGAGGACCACGACGGGACTGGACGCCAACAAGAAAGTGTCAGGCCGCAAGCGAGGACTGGCCGTCGACGTGCTGGGGTTGATCATCGGTGTCGTGGTGCCGGCTGCCTCCGTCCACGACAATGCCGCCGGTACCACCCTGCTTGACCAGGCGGCCGAGCGGTGTGGGATGCGTCTGGAGAATGCCCTGGTGGACCAGGGCTTCAAGGACGAGGTCATCATCCACGGGGCGCTGATGGACATCGACGTCTAGGTCGTCCGCCGCAACCTCGAAGACCAGGGCAAAGGGTTCGTCCCGCAGGCCAAGCGGTGTGGGGTCGAGCAGGTCAACGGCACATTGATGTTGCATCGCCGCCTGGCCCGCGAGTACGACCACCGCCCCGACACCTCCGCCTTGCGCGTCTACTGGGCCTCCATCGCGAACATGACTCGACGCCTCACCACACCCGCCCCCACCTGGCGCGACACCCTCGGACTGGCCGCGTGAACGTCATCGAGCTCCTGGCAGACCTCCAGGCCCAGCACGACGAGACCGCAGCCCTGGCCGGCGAACTACGCGACCAGATCGAGCACTTGACCGCCGCCCTCGCCGAGACCGAAGCGCGACTCGCGGACCTGGCCACCACCCGGAAGGTCATCGCTCAACGCGTCCCACCCGGGACCGAGCCCGATCCACCCACCGCCTACCAGACCATCGTGAACGCCTTCAACCAGCACCCCGACCAGGCATTCAGAGCCCGTGATGCTGTGTGCCAGTGCCCCGTCGCCGGTACTGAAGCTCGTCGTCTACCTCTGATCGAGGCCGCTCGGTGCGCGCTGCGCAGGTCCGGTACTCGGCTGGACTCAGCAACGGGCGGTTCCTGAAGGGAGGAAGGCGACGACGGCGGCTGCGATGCAGACCGCCAAGGGGACGGCGAAGGCGAAGTGCGCGCCCAGGGGGAGCAGTGCGGCGACGGCGAAACCGGCCAGGCCGTACCCGGCGCCGTTGGCGGCGTACAGGGAGGAGAACCCGGCGCTCCACGCCGACTCCGGCAGGTCCCGCTGCAGGGTCAGAGAGCGGGCGGTGAGCTGCGGCGCGGCGAACAGCCCCGCCGCCACGATGCTCACCGCGATGACCGGCAGGCTGGGCACCAGCGCCGCCGGCAGCAGGACCAGGCACAGGGCCGCCAGCAGCGCCGCCGCCTGACGGTGGATCCTGCCCGGCAAGTGCCGCAGCCCGTAGATCAGCCCGCCCACGACGCTGGTGATGGAGTAGCCGGTGAACAGGACCCCGGCGAGCGAGGCGGGGGAACCGGAGGCGTCCAGCACGGGTGGCACCGCGGTATCCAGGACGCCGCCGGCGAAGCCGCCGACCAGGGCCAGTGCGAGGGAGGGCAGGGCCGCGCGCAGCAGGACCGGGCCCAGCGCCAGTCCCGAACGCCGGGCGCCGTCGGCCCCGTCGCCGTCGGACGGTGCCGCCGGCAGGCGCAGCGAGGCCAGTGCCGCGGCGGCGGCCAGCACGGCCATGGTGGCCACCGCCAGCCGGGGGTCGCCGACGGCGACCAGCACGGACACGCCGACCGGGGCCACGGTCCAGGCCAGCTCCAGCAGCGTGGTGTCCAGACTCATCGCCGGGTGCAGCAGCGGCGGGTCCATGGTGCGGGCGAGCAGCGCTCTGAGC
Source organism: Streptomyces coeruleorubidus (assembly GCF_028885415.1). Taxonomy (GTDB): domain Bacteria; phylum Actinomycetota; class Actinomycetes; order Streptomycetales; family Streptomycetaceae; genus Streptomyces; species Streptomyces coeruleorubidus_A. The sequence continues at coordinate 9,338,985 of NZ_CP118527.1, read as the reverse complement.
TGTCCGGGCACTCCGGCCCCGATGCCGCCCGCCACGCCCGCCAGGATCACCAGGGCCGCGGCGGGCAGCACAGTGGCGGTGGCGGCCAGCAGGGTGTATGCGGCGGCGCGGACGACCAGCGCCACCCGCACGTAGCGGTGGCCGCGCCACCGGTCGGCGAGCACGCCGAGCCACGGCGCCAGCGCGGCCTCGGTGATGGCGTGGGCGCCGGAGGCCAGTCCGCCGACGGTGAACGAACCAGTCTGATGGCCCAGCAGCACCAGCGCCAGCGGCGCCATCGCGTCGGGGATCCGGCTCAGCAGTGTGGTCAGCGCCCAGGGCCGCCACCCGGGCACCGACATCACCTGCCGGTATCGCGCCGGTCGTGCGGTCACCTCCGTGCCCAACGGGGCCCTCCTTTCCACGAACGCGTCCAGGGCCCGCACCCGTCCCCGTGAGCGCGTCGGGTTCCCCCGTGGACGTCCGTCATGGGTGCCTCACCGCGCGCAGCCGGGCGGCGAGCGCGCCGACCGTCGGGTGGCGGAACAACTCGGTCGACGGCAGGTCCGGCGCCAGCGCACTCATGGCGCGGATCGCCCGGAATGAGTCACCGCCTGGGGCGCAGGCTTGCAGGAGGTTCGGTGTGTGGTCTGGGGGCGTGCTGGTGATGCGGTGGTCTGCGGGGTGCCAGGTGCCGCCGTCGTCGAAGTCGGGGCGCCGGGGCGGGGGCTGGACGTCGTCGGTCTGCCGGTGCCAGAAGTCGGCGGTGTCCCGCTCCCCCAGTGCCAGGTGGTGCAGGTAAAGGCAGTAGGCGGCGGCTTGTCCGGCACCGGCGGCGTACTGCCACCACGGGCGCCCTCGTTGGTGTCGGTCAGTTGCAACACGCAGGCGAGGACCAGGGCGGCTCTGGGTTCGGGGACCTGGTGGGTGACGAACCTGGCCATCGTGCGCGGCGGGGTGTGCCGGACGAGGGCTTGGCACAGGGCGCGCAGGTCCTCGGCCGCCGCATGGCGGCTGCCGCCCGGAGCGTTCTGGGCGGCTTCGGCAGCGTCCTCGGGTGCCGGCGCCTGGGTCCGTGGGGGGGGACGATGCCGCGGGGCATGGTGCGCTCGCGGACGAGCAGGGCTTGGAAAGAAGTTCTTCAATGCCGGTCACGGGGTGTTCCCTTCGTCGGTCGGGGGCGGTGGGCACAGGAGGCTTTCCAGGAAGCGGGTGGCGTGGCGCTCGTCGGAGCGGACGGCGGCCAGGAGGATGCCCAGGGGGGACGAGACGTTCTCGGGCGGGAGGTTGTGGAGGCGCGGCGGCAGACGGAGACGGGCTGGCTCTACCTTGTGGGGCTGCCGTCATACCGGGATCGCGAGGACGGGGGTGTGGAGGCGCCGGAATACCGGGTGTGGGTGCGGGCCCCGGAGCATGTGCGGCCAGTCGACGGCGTCGACTACGACCAGGCCGTCACCGAGCACCTGAAGCCGCCGCAGCAGCAGTCGGTCGTCCACGAGGTGCTCGGGGAGCGCCGGCCTTCGGGATGGGCGCTGCGGAAGCTGGGCGACATTCGCGGCCCGTCCGGCGCGGTGCTGCACGCACCGGACTGCGAAGAGGCACCGCAGGGCGGGCCGCTGCTCGATCTGGAAACACGCCCTGGAGGTCGCGGAGAGCCCGGCGACGCGGTTGTGCACGCTGTGCGGATGCACCCAGGAACTCACGCCCATCCTGCGCGGCTTCGACCATGGCGCCGACTCCTCGAGCAACGACTCCTGACCCCGGCCGCCGCCGCAGGGTCGAACAGCCGTGTCATTCAGGTCGTATCCGGCGGTAGAGGCGACCGGTGTCGGTCGCCCAGAACAGGACGCTCCACGATGACGACTCCCCCCGCCGCCGGTCACCGAGCCAGACCCCTCCGCCATGACCTGCCCGGGCGACCAGGTCGGGCCGTGCGCCACCTGCCAGCGCAAGACCCACAAGTACGGTCGCGGCGGCTGCCCTCTGTGTCAGTGGTGCATGGCGCCGGCCATGGAGAAGTCGGGCCCGGGCGTGCGATACATCAACACACGCTCCTGACGGCGACGCCCCACCGGTGGGTATTCCGGCGGGGCGGTCGTCGGCGAGGTGTCGCTTTCGTCGGCAAGGTGCCGGTGGTTCAGCACCTGCCTCTGGCCCCCGGTTCTGAAGCGAGCTGACCACCTCGACCTGGTTGGACTTCGGGATCCAGGCTGAGGCGCATGCGAACGTAGTTCGCGTTACCTGGACCGGGCCGGTGGTGCCCGTCGGGCTTCCATCCGTGCCGGGCATAGAAGGCTTGAGCTCGGCTGTTGCGCTCCCACGCTTCCAGTACACCCGCGGCCAGCGACGTATCGCGAAGGAACTGGACGAATGCTGCGTGCAGGTAGCTGCCGATGCCTTGTCCCCACATGCCGGGGCGGACGTGAATCTGGTAGAGCTGACCCACAGTTGTGACCTCGACGTCGGCTTCGCAGGGAGGGCCCATCGCTAAAATGCCCACCAACTCGCCCTCTCGTTCCGCGCACAACACAGTCCGGTCGCCGGACTGATCTGACACTCCGCCTCCCTGGTAGTAGGCCGTGCGGGCCAGAGTGTGCAGGTCAGTGATCCTGTCCACGTCGTCAGAGTGCGCAGTTCGCAAGAACGTCTGAGAAGTCGTCATGATCAGGTGACGTGCTCACCGTGATCTACGGTTCCCCTCAGAGGATCCGTTCAGGTCAGTCGCCGACCACCTCGCTCACGGACGCGCGGGCGGCGGCGCCTCGTCGACGAAGTAACAGCTGATCCGGACGCCCTGACCAGCACGAACACTGGGAAGAGCACGGCGAGCCCCCACAGCCCGCGCAGCGGGCCCGCCGCGGCCGCACCCTCACCACACCCCTCGCGTCCCGCAGCACACGATGCCTTGCCCAGCCCCACGGGGCGAGCACACCACCGCAATTAGGAGTTCCGGGCGGTGATAGCAGGGGCAGGGGCGCTGGTGGGTTGCTGGCAGGCCGGGCACAGTTCGTGACAGCCCTTGGGGGTGACGACAGTGCCCCAGCCATTGCATCTCTCGCAGCCCCGGGCAGACGCGACGTCCGGACGGGAGGCCGGGATCCCAGAGTGAGGACGGGGGATGTGAGCCATGAGGTGGAACCTCCCACCAGAGGTGGCGAGCGACGGGCGCACTCCCACACTGCCAGCCCGAACGCCCGATATATGTGCTATTGCAGTCAGATTTGAGTCAAGGATGACCAAACGAGCAGCCAGCGCACACCGCCGACGGGCCTTCCGGCAAGCCTGACCCTTCCCGTCGATCACGCCGCCGCCAGCCCACACGAAGCCAGTACGCGGCAAGGCGTCATGAGCATCAAGGCCGGAGACCGAAACTCAGTGGTCCGTGCGGATGCCCCGGGAGCCCGGACCGAGCCCGCGGCGCCTGGGCGGCCTTCGTCCCGGGCCGCGTGATACGGGCACCGACGCCGCGTTGTCCCGGCCGGGCGCCTGGCCGTCCACAGTGATGCCCAGACGCCGGCGGGCCTCGGTGGTGGCGGCTGCCACCGCGGCGAGGGCCTGCGCGAGTTCCGGCCCGGCGCTGACATGCGTGTCAGTGAGGGTGTCGATCGCGTCGAGGACGTCCTCGGCTGCCGCCGTGCTCCAGCCGTTCGGGTCCGCGAGGTCCGCGAGATGGCACGCGATCTCGACGGCCTGTTCGGCTGCCTTCTCCACTCCTGGCCAGGCCTGCGCCGACAACTCCATGACCACTCAACGACCGTTCCGCTCGGAAGGGACCGGCGAGCAGTGTCACACGGAGAGATCGTCTTTGGACGGGGGCAGCCCTCATACCGGGCCAGGGCCGGTCCAACGCGTACTGCCTCGCCGCTGGTGTACGAGGTGCGGGGCGTTGACCTGCGGTGTCTCATGAAAGGGACAGCGGTAGGGCACCGGCCGTGAGTCTGGCACGCGGCTCGTGGTGCCCCGGTGCGATGGCAGAGCAGGGATGGGAGTGGGCGGTCATGGCGCGCATGACCTGGACCGGTGTGGTGTCGTTCGGGCTGGTCACCGTGCTTATCTAGATCCCGCGCCTATCTGCCCAGGTCAGATGAATGCGACTGGCTAAGGGACGTACGGTCAGTCTCGTCAACGCAGGCGGTCAGCCGGGAGCGGTCTGCCTTCAGCTTGTCGCTCATCGTCCGACCTCGCTGATGTCTCAAGCGGACGTGCCTGTGAGGGTTTCGGCCGTTTCAAAGAGCTCTTTCAGCGGTGCCGCTCCAGGGTGAGTATGGCGGCTGCGATTGACGACATTCGGTTCGGGCTGCGCCGAGCCTTGTGGAAGATCCGGCAGGGCCGGGTCCGCGCGATGGGCGCCGAGGGACTGCCGGCCGATGTCCTCTCCATCCTGAACGATCTCACTACCGAGCTGGACAAGAAGGCCGATCCAGGCACCAACAGCTAGTGACCTGAGTCGGAGATTCGTCGGCAGTAGGCGGCGACTTTGTCGAGGGTCTCGTCGGCGGTCTTGGTCCAGGCGAAGGGCTTGGCGTGTTCGTTCCAGTCGGCGAGCCAGGCGCCTTCGGCGAGGCAACCTACCGGCACCGGCGCAGACACCTGTCGGCCCGGACCCGGTACCCAGCAGTAGACGCGGCAGCAAGCCGTGGAAACCGGCCTCCACCTGCGCGGCCATGCTCCCGCGCGAACTCAGCACTCGATGTATACACGCAAAGTATACATCTCATGTAGAGTGCTGCGCATGTCCATCAGTCACACACTCCTAGGGCTCCTGGAGTCCGGGCCCCAACCACGGCTACGACCTCAAGCGGGCCTTCGCCGAAAAGTTCGGTCACGACCGGCCACTGCACTACGGCCAGGTCTGCTCGACGATGTCCCCGGCTGCTGAAGAACGGCCTCGTCGAAGTCGACGGGATCGAGGCCGGCAGCGGTCCTGAGCGCAAGCGGTACGCCATTTCGGAAGCCGGGATCACCGACATGGAGCGGTGGCTGGCTAAGCGGGAGAAGTCCGAGCCGTACCTGCAGTCGACGCTCTATACGCGCTGCGGACCCACCGCAACGCCGCCGACATCCTCGGCTACCAGCGCTCCGAGCACCTGCGCAGCATGCGGATCCTTACCGACCGTAAGCACAGGGGCGACCTCGCTGACCAGCCGGCCTGGCCGACCCGACGTTCGTACAGCCGAACCGGCCGATGTCCGCCATCGGCGACTAGGGGCCACGGGGCGATGTTGCGCCCGACGAGCGACCTGGACGCCATGGCTGTCCCGTCGGCCGCTACTTCCGCAGGCCGGAGGCACCCGAGGAGGAAAAGACCCCGTCGTCGGCGACGGGGGCGTCGTCGCAACGAAGGTGGCGAGCAGCGCGCCACCCGCAACCAGAGAGTAAATTGAGTGAAAAATCAGACGCCACCTGAAATTGGAACCGGTCAGACGCCTCCAGCAAGTAAAACTTTTCAAGAGGAATCGGAAGACGTCGAAATCAGCAGGTCTGCCATCGGGGTCATCCTTTTCACGTCGGCATGCGTGACACTAATGTCTGAGCTGGTGCTCGCCATCGTCGGTGCGAGCCTCAAGACGACGGCAATGGCCGCTGTGATCGCATCCGGCGGCACCTTCGGTCTTGGGTACTTCATCGCCAAGAGGCTTGGATATATTCGAACGAGCACGTAAGACTCGATAAACGCGGAGTCTATCGACTCGATCCCCGGGTCGGCCGTGGCGAACTTCAAGGTCCACTCCGTGACGACCCTGGCGCCACCGCCCTCGCCTGCGGCCCCGCGGTGGCAGAGGAACGCTCACCAGCCAGTCCCGAAACCTCAGCAGGTTCTCGAAGCCCGGAGGCGACCACCGCAGCCCACTCTCATCACACCAGGTCAGATACAGATCCACCCGGCTTGCGTAGATCCGCTCAGTGTCACTGACCGGCCCAGACCACGTACCTGCTCCAAGAACGCGGTCGCCTCGCGATGAAGCCGGAAGTCACTGTCGACGATCACCCAGGCCCCCCGTGAGGAGCCTGGTACTTCAGCCCTCTCAGCTCGACAGATCACGTACGGACTGACGCGCCAAACACCACAGCGACCTATCAGATACCCATAGATTGCCGCTCGCGCCAGTAACGTTATTGAACCCTGAGAAATGGTTTCAAGTTGTGGAGTTCTGGAATTGTTGGGCAGGGCACCTAAATCGGTTGCCGCTGGGGTGACGGGCGGGTTGAATGACTGGCTATGAACCTGGCACAGGCGGCCGAGCGGCTCGGGTTGGGGCAGTTGCTGGGTGCCCCGCTGCTGCTCAAGGATGACGAGCAGAACCCGGTGTGGAAGGTCGTTACTGACTCCGGCTCATGGGTGGTGAAGATCGCCCAGCCCTGGGGTGACTTCTGGCTGCCCATGGCTGCTCAGGCAGGGGCGCTTGAAGCCGCCGCGTGGGAGATCGGTGTCGCGATGCCCGAGCCGCAGTCGACGACTCTGGGCGAAGCGGGTCTGTGGCGACCGATCGGGGACGGTGTCTACGCCCGTGCGGTGCGCTTCGTCGAGGGCGCGCATCCGACCGCGCCGGCGTCCGAACCGTTGGCGGCATGGGCTGGCGGGCTCGTCGCTGACCTTGCGCGGTGTGCGATTCCAGCCGACCCGACCGTCGATGGCGACTATCGGTCGTACTCCCAGGGAGAGTGGGGGGAGTGGTTTGCTCAGGCCGAACGCCTCGAGGTCCTCAGTGCCGAGCATGTCCGCATCTTCAAGCTGTCGGTGGAGCAGGCCGAGGCCATGGTCGAAGATCAGCAGGAGTTGTGGCGATCCAAGTTGGTCATGCATCGCGACATCCGGCACCAGAACGTTCTGACCGGCTCCGGTGGACCGGTGCTGTTGGACTTTGATGCCGCTGGGGCGCAGGACCCGTGGTGGGAGCTGGTCTTCACCGCTTTCGGTCTCGCCGGCTTCGGCCGCGGGTTGGATGTGCCCGAGCGCCGTGTCGTCGAAGCGTGCCTCTCCGGGTATGTCGCTGCGGGAGGGGCAGTCGGGGCGGTCGATGAGTCAGCGTTCACCGGTATGTTCGCCGGACGCGTGGGAGCGGCGGCTTGGCAGCTGTGGATGGCCTGCGGCCACCGGGGCGGGAGTCCGGAGTACCAGGCTGGCTTCGCTCAGACACTCAGGGAGTCGGTGAAGGCGATGGCCATGATGCTTAAGGCCATGCCGACCTGGGCCACTTGGCTCAAGGCGTAAGTGGGGAACGCTGGGCAAGGCGCCGCCAACTTCTTGCGTCCGCGCTGCGGGGTGATCGGCTCGATCCGTTTGGAGTGCAGCCACTCGCGGAAGGCGGCGGAGTCGTAGGCGCCGTCGGCCAGGATGGCATCGGGTCGGCGACGCTTGGACGATCAGCCCGCTTGCTGATCACTTCGTAGTTCAGAGAAGGCGACGTCGACGACGACCAGGTCCGGCCTGCTGACGTGCGCCTCGGGAGGGTTCCGCCGCGGCGGTATCTTCACCCGACCGAGTGCGGGTGATCAAGGGCTGTCGCCGGACCAGTCCCACCGGCTCTGGTCGCCCTCGTGGCTGTGCACGCGAGAACGGGGATCTGGCACACATTCCGTGAGGCGAACGGTGGGGCGGTGGCCTTGGCACGTGCCTTCGATATGGCGGTGCGATTACCCCAGGGGTAATCGCACCGCTCAACCATCCTCAGCTACGTTCTGGTCATCGCCAACACCCCCGAAACGAAGGAGCCGCGTGGTGTCCGCTTACGGCTTCGCTCATCTCCGCAGCCGCCGGAATCACTCCGACATCATCGAGTACCTGGAGCGCATCCAGGCGACCCTCGACCCCTTCGCAGGCCGCTTCGTCATCCACGGCCCGCCGGCCGAAGTCGTAGAGGGTACGTGGCCCGGCAGCATGGTGCTGATCGAGTTCCCCAGCCTTGCCGAAGCCCGTGCCTGGTACGACTCTCCCGCCTACCGGGCCATCCTGAGTTTGCGTACCGATCACATCAAGGGCGACCTGCTGCTGATCGAGGGCGTCGGGCCGAAGTACGACCCTGCCGAGCGAGCTCGCACGTTGCGAGCAGAAGCCGGCCGAGCGGGCCAGTCGACCACGTAGTCCTGCCGCCGCCTCCTCGGGTGCCGAGATACTTCGCGCTCGTTGTCTTTCCCCACTCAGTCACAGTCTGAGCAGCACAGTCATCGGACGGCCGTGAGTAGTACCCGTTTGCGGAGGAGCGGGAGTTTGGCGCGGCCGAACATCTGGCGCTTGACCATTTTGATGTGGTTGACCCGGCCTTCGACGGGACCGGAGTTCCAGGGGGTGGTCAGGCCCTGGACGACGACGTCCCAGTCCTTCCCCAGGCCGGAGGCGAAGGAGTGGAGGCCGGGAAGATTCTCGGCTCGCGCGCTGATGACCCAGTCCTTCAGGTGCTGGCCTGTGCGGAAGGAGTGGAGGCCGGGAAGATTCTCGGCTCGCGCGCTGATGACCCAGTCCTTCAGGTGCTGGCCTGTGCGGGTGGAGAGGATCTCGCCGAAGTTGCGAACGAGACGGTCGGCCGCCGCGAGTTCCGGGCAACGGGCGAGGGTATCGGTCAGCTGTTTGCTCTCGCTCTCCGAGAGGCGGTCGGGATGGCGCATGATCCACCCAGTGGCTTGCCGGAATCCGGGTGGCGCAGACCCGACGACGCGGATGCGGCGCCGGCGCCCTGGCCGCAGGTAGTCGCTGATGGTCTGGTAGTTGCCGCGGTAGCCAAGCTCTTTCAGCTCTGCGTGCAGGTGAACGGCATTGGTGTGGCCCTCAACCCAGCGCGTCTCCAAATAGGGCTTGTAGGTGTCCAGCTGGCTGGGCCGGGGTGCCGCCGGCCGCCGAGCAATGAACGTCGACTCCACTGTCTGCCGCGCCCACCAGCACGCCGCCGGGGCGGCGCAAAAGGGGGACCTTCAGAAGGAGCCGCCCGGTGGCGTCACCACCGAGCCGGCCGACCACGAGCTCGGACGCTCCCGAGGTGGGTTGACCAGCAAGATCCACCTCGCTGTCGAGCAGGGCCAGGAGCCATTGTCCATCGTGATCGCGGCCGGACAACGCGGAGATTCCCCGCAGTTCGAGCCGGTCCTGGAAGCAATCCGGGTACCCCGGCTCTGTCTGGGACGGCCGCGCAAGCGCCCGAACCGGGTGCGGGCCGACAAAGCGTACGACTCCCGCAAGAACCGCGCCTACCTCGTCGACTCGGAATCAAGGCAACGATCCCCGTCCCGGCGACCGGATCCGCAATCGCAAGAAGCTCGGCTCTCGCGGCGGTCGGCCGCCGAAGTTCGACGAAACCGACTACCGCGAACGCCACGCGGTCGAACACGGGATCAATCGCCTCCAGCGCCACCGCGCGGTGGCCACACGCTACGACAAATTGGCCGTCCGCTACGAGGCAACGGTGCTGGTCGCGGTCCTGAACGAATGGCTATGACCAGCTACGGAATCGTCCTCGATCACCTTGTAGCCGGGGACCGAGGGCCAGCGCACCGTCAGTACCACGGACTCCTCCTCCGCGAACCAGGAGTGATCGACGCCTCGGCCCCACACGACGTAATCCCCCTGCTGGGCCAGGACAACACTGCGGCCGGGCAGTTCCACCCGGAAGCGTCCGCTGATGAGGACCAGCAGGGCGGTGCGCTCTTCGCCGGTCACCCACTGAGCCCGCTCATCGCCCTGCGGGTGGACGCCCCATTTGATCTCCACGGCCTTGCTATGTCGAGGATCGGAGGCGTCCTTGAAATGCCCCAGCAGCCACCCCCGGTCCAGTGCCGCGTCCCTGCCCGCATTGCCCACATACACGCTGTCGGTCATGGCCCGGAAGGTAGCAGTCGACCGTATCAGCACTCACACGAGCAACTACCGCCACTTTCGCAACAGGCCCTAGGTGTGCTGTCCGGGGACGTTGGTGACGGGCGACACGCCTTGAGCGGTCCTTGAACGGGGCGAGGGCCTCTGGGTTCGGTGTGGATTGCGACATCTACAACCGGCATCCAGGAGGCCCTCGTTGTTCCACCGTAATGCTCCGCTGACTGCGACCGGCAGGCTGCGTCTGGCCCGGTGTGTCGTCGAGGACGGCTGGCCGCTACGACGAGCGGCGGAACGCTTCCAGGTCAGCCACACCACCGCGGCCCGCTGGGCAGGCCGCTACCGGCTGCACGGCACAGCGGGCATGCAGGACCGCTCCAGCCGCCCGCACCACCAGCCCTTGCGCACCCCGGCCACGGTCGAACAGCAGGTCGTCCGCCTGCGCTGCGAGCACCGCATCGGCCCTGTCCGGCTGGCCGCCCGATGCGGCATCGCCGCTTCCACCGCCCACCGCATACTGCGCCGTCACCACCTGCCCGCCCTGGCAGCCACCGACCGGGCCATCAGCGAACCCGTCCGCCGCTACGAACGCACCCGGCCCGGCGAACTGATCCACATCGAAGTCAAGAAACTCGGCCGTATCCCTGACGGCGGCGGCCACAAGGTGCTGGGCCGCGCCGTCGGCAGCCCGAACAAGGACCGCCGCAACGGCGCCGGAAACGCCTACCTGCACACCGCCCTGGACGACCACTCCCGCCTGGCCTATACGGAAGACCTGCCCGACGAGACCGCCCCGACCTGCGCAGGCTTCCTCACCCGCGCCACCACCTGGTTCGCCGAACAGGGCATCACCGTCGAACGGGTGCTAACGGACAACGCCTGGGCCTACACCAAGAACACCTGGCGCCAGACCTGCCACGACCTGGGCATCAGCCCCCGCTGGACCACACCTTGGCGTCCTGCGAATGGGTCAAGAAGGGCCTGCGGCTCTGCCTGATCGGCGACTCCGGCACCGGCAAGTCGCACCTGCTGATCGCACTCGGGACCGAGGCCGCCATGGCCGGCTTCCGGGTCCGCTACACACTCGCCACCAAACTGGTCAACAAGCTGGTTGAGGCCGCGGACGAGAAGATCCTGACCAAGACCATCGCCCGCTACGGGCGTGTCGATCTGCTCTGCATTGATGAACTCGGCTATATGGAGCTGGACCGCAGGGGCGCTGAGCTGCTGTTCCAGGTGCTGACGGAACGCGAAGAGAAGAACAGCGTCGCCATTGCCTCCAACGAGTCGTTCGGCGGGTGGACGAAAACGTTCACAGATCCGCAGCTCTGCGCAGCCATCGTCGACCGTCTCGCCTTCGGTGGGAACATCATCGACACCGGCACGGAGTCCTACCGGTTCGCCAGCACCAGGGCAGCCCCAGCACAGGAGACTACCGCGGGCTGACCTGCCAAATTCCCATCGTCACCCGACGATGACCATTCACGTCGGGTCAGCCCCGGACCACGCCGACACTGGTCCGGGGCCAGCCTGGATGCCAACGACATCGTGTCACGCTGTCCCGCAGCGACTGCGGAGGAGTTCCACACCGTCACCTTCGAGATCGTCGCAGTACGTCGCGCGCCCAGTCATGGCCATTACCAGGGTCAAGGTGCGGCCGGACACGAGAGACCCGGAACCGGTCGTGAACGGACCGTCATCCGCTACAAGTCTCAGGCCACCGATGCGTCCTTTGGCTACGACCACGAGGTCTGATCCCTGGTAGTACTCGGCCGCCTGCGTGACGACCTCGATCGGGTAGTCGCGGCGGATGCCCAGCGGGCGCCGAATGTCTTCTCCGTGCACGATCGTCATGCGCCGGAAACGTTCAAGGGTCTCGCCCGGGGTCTGGCCGAGTTGCTCGGCCAGCCGCATGGCCACCTGCTTGTCGAAGTCGAACCGGCAGCGGATCACACCCGCCAGCCAGCTGATGGCGTTGAGGCTCGCGCCCGCGGTCAGGTGCGCCAGCACCTCACGCACCGTCAAACCAGCGCAGAGCGACGGCGTTGCCCACTGCTCGTCCGTCAGATCTGCGAGATCAGCCGTCAGCGCCGCTCGCTCGGTGCGGATCAAGGACCTGACCCCGGTCTCGCGAGCGCGTCTGCTGTCAGTGCCGGATCAGTCATATGGGCTGGACTCCTGTCAAGGATCGTGATCTGCGTCGCCCCCGGCCCGAACAGTGAACGTCCGGCAGGGGCGTTTCCGAAGGAGACTCTTGCTCCGGAGCAAAGTCATCGCCAATGGGCGATCTTTTCTCCGGCGCCTGACCCCGGATCGCACGCGCACCGGCAGCTACCGCAGTTGGCACGCCAAGCTCACCAGCGGTTGCCCAGCGTTGCCGGTTCTCATCGACGTTTCGGAGTCGTCTGATCGCTAAGTGCTACCCAGAACCATCGGCAAACGTTGCTCGCTCCCGCTTACGCAACCAGAGACCCGGGCGCCGATCAGTAGGCGGAACCTGTGCGCTACCTTTTGCCTCTCCTTGACCGCGATCACTCACGATCTCTCACACTACGGAGTCGGCAACCTCATGAGCGACATCGTCAACGGACTCGGGCGAGCCACCGCATACGGCGGCCTGGGACTGGTCCTGCTGGTCCTCGGCATCGTCCTGGTCGACGTGCTGACGCCTGGAAAGCTCGGCCGGCAGATCTGGGAACAGCGCAATCGCAACGCCGCCATGGTGCTCAGCTCCGCACTGCTCGGTATCGGTGGCATCGTGTTCACGTCCATCTGGACGACGTACGAGGACTTCGGCAAGGGACTGGTCTCGACCGCGGCGTTCGGGCTGCTCGGGCTGGTGATGATGGCCGTGGCGTTCCTGGTGGTGGACCTGATCACGCCAGGGCGCCTGGGTGCGACACTGGTCGAGGCAGAGCCTCATCCTGCGGTCTGGGTGACGGCGTCCTGCAACCTCGCTGTTTCCGCCATCATTTCGGCGTCCATCGCCTGAAGCCACTGTCCCTGCGAGACGGCCCACCACCACACGCCGTGGAGGGTTCCTGCTCCACGGAGGAAGCGGTTGCAGCGTGTATGCCATCTGATGCCCTGAGAGCAACCATGACCTGGGCCTTCGCGGCCAGGCAGCGGTGTGGCCAGTAGAAGGCGTAACACCCCTGGACTCAACGGCAGTGGCTCCCACCCTGCGATCAAGGTGGGGGCCGGTCTCATGTGCGCGGCAGACGGTCAGGCCGGGGCGATGAGGACGCCGGGAAGGTCACCGGCCTTCACGGCGTCCTGGTCGATGGCCACGCCCGTGTAGGCGCCCACGGCGGTGAACATCAGCTCGGGCAGGCGCTCGCCATACTCCTCGAAGTACGCGACGACTTCGGCCTCACTGGCCTCAGGCATTGACGGGAACACCGCGCCCGCGGCGCTGAGGGCGGCATCCAGGGCCGAGCCCTGCCCGGTGTCGGTGCCGAAGTCAGCCCGGTACGCGCAGGCATCGGGCGCATGGATGATCACGGCCGGGGGGCTGAAACGGTTGACGGTCAGGCAGAGGATCTCCTCGCCCTCGCAGGGAAGCATCGACTCGACCTTGCCGTGGTAGCCGGTCGCCCAGGTTGTCATGCCCCAGTCCTCCAGCACGTCCACTCACCGCACGTGCCGTACATGGCGCGATTGAGCTGAGGGGAGGGCTGGCCCGGCTGCCCGGCCGGTGCGCGCAGCTCCCTGCACAAGGTGCGCGCGGCCAGCTCGTCGAGGTCGGCACCCAGGTTGATGAGGAACTCGGCCGTTTCCACGCCTCGGGCCAGGGTCAGCGAGATGCCGCCGAGCATGCCGGGCACGGCCGATGGAGGGGTGTGGTGGTGTGCGCCTATCCACGCGATGCCGTCACTCATGCCGGTCAGAGTATGGGCCTGATACTGGCGGCGGTCCTGGTTGTGGCAAGTGATCCGGCTCACCGAAGACGTCCTTCAGCAGGAAGGCGAGGACACCGTCGACGCCCTGAAGACGATGCGCACCGAGCACCTGGAACGGACGCTCGCGGCGTTTCCCGGGACCGGTGCGTACCTGGTGCGCAATCGCGGCTCCGCCCGGCGCGGTCAGTGCGCGCTGAACGGTGCGCATCATCCGGGCGCGCCGGGGCCCTGGCCGGTGCGCGGCTGGTACGGGCGGTGCGCACTCTGCTCGTCTCGCTGGTGTGCACGCGGCGCACCGTCCGGGCCCTGGTGCGCAGGCTCCGGGTTCGGGTGCGCAGGCTTGCGCACCCGTCGGCGCGCCTCGTCTCCGACGGTGGCGAACGCCGTGCCTGTCCGGCGGATCTGGTCGGCGGTCAGCTCCAGGGCCTCCAGGTCGGTGCGCAGGGCCGCGAGGTCGACCGCCGGGCGGGCCGCCGTGGGCGGCTGCTCCTGGACGAAGAGGAGCAACTGCTTGTGCGGCGCGGTCGACGGGTGCGCGGCCGGGCCGTACAGGGGGCGGTCGGTGCGGCGTGCGGTGCGCAGCCGGGCGGTGAGGACGCGGGCGGCGATGACGGCGCGGTCGTGGAGCAGCGGCACGCGCGGGATGTCCCACTCCCCCGGCTGAAGCGGCAGGAAGGGCGCGGCCGGACCGGCGGCCGGCTTCCGGTCCTGCCGTGGCGCGGCGGCCGGTGTCCGGTATGGCGGCGGGGCGGTGGGTGCCCAGCGGGCGGTGTAGAGGCGGTAGCCGGGTTCCTCGCCGCGCTCGGTGCGGGCCTCGGTGATGTCGGTGCAGTGCGCGGCGAGCGCTTCGTTCACGACCCGGTTGTCCAGGCCGGGCTCGCGGCGGCGGCCCCGCCGGACGAGGGCGAGGTGGCGTCTGGCTTCGGCGAGCAGGTGGCGGCGGTGGAAGCAGCCGCCGGTGTTCATCACGAACACCGTGGCGGTGACGGCAACGGCCGCCAGACCGACGTCGACCACGGCGGCGAGTCGGGCCCGGACCGCGCGGGCTGCGCCGCGGGCGCGCTCGAGGAGGGAGTCGATGAGGTCGGCGGCGTCGGCGAGGAACGCGCGCGCACTCGCCTGCCAGTCCCCGCGCAGCTGCGCCAGGGAGCGCGGCCGCGGCTCGTCGGGGCGGGTCTTGCGGGCGGCTATCCAGTTCAGTCGCGCCCGTGCGCGCTCGGAGACCTCGGGTGCGAACTTGAGGTTGCCGTCGTCGTCGGTGGCGGTGACGTACTCGCGCTCCAGGGCGGTGAGGCAGGCGGCGATCTGCGCGCTGCGGCGGGATGTCCAGCGGATAGCTCGTGCGGGACGCCGGCGACTTCCATGACCGGGCGTCGGCCGCGCCGACTACCGGGCGGGGGCGAGCACGATCCGCGACCTGTACCGCACCGGTGACCGTCGCGCGGAGGCAACCGCGGCGGCGTTGGAGCGCAGCGCCGTCCTCGCCGACCAGACCCGCGAGGAATTGAAGCTGTGGACCAGCGCGGTCCAGGAGCTGATCGACGCCTGACGCCGGCCGTGTCGCGCCACGCCCCGCTCACGTCGGGCGAGGCCGCGCCGTCACAGCAGCCAGCCCTCCTGCAGGTGCACCCCGTCGGCCGCGATCCGATCCGTCCGCTCGGAGCCACCGACGACGCGAATCCAGCTGTCCACGGTCAGCTCACGCTCACGCATCACGATCTTGAAGCCCCCGTACATGCCCGGGACGGGGAACCAGCAAGCAGGGTGGTCGAGTTCGGTCAGCACCTCGACCTCCGGCAGGCGCATGCCCTGCTGAGTGGCCAGATCCGAGCCGTCCTCGAGGCCCGCTCGGTGCTGGATCAGGCGGTGCAGGTGCTGCTGCAGGCGGGCGAGTACGTCCGGCGGCACGAAGTGCCTGGTTTCCGGACGCAGCAGCCCCGTGAGGTGCCGGTGACCGCGCCGCTCGGCGATGTCCACAGCGCGAGTCCCGTCAGCCGCCCTCAGCGTGCGCCAGGCGCCTTGCCTCAACAGACGCTCGACCGTCTCGGCGGAGGCACCGTGCCACGCGGCCTGGTGCAGCGGGGCGTAGCCACTCCTGCCCTCCAGACGCGCCGAGTTGGTCCAGTCGGGATTCTCGTCGAGGACCTCGAAAACGGTTCGCCAGTCCCCGTCCCGGGCGGCGTCGGCAAGCCTGTCGCGCAGTGCCGCGTACTTGTCCTTGAGCGATGACCGGCGAGTGACCCCGTCCCAGTGCGCCACGTGTTCATCAACCACGTCACCGAGTGTAGGGGCGATCATGTGCGGGCCAGATCACCAGGGCTGCTGCCAGAGGCCCACGGTCCGCGGTGGCGTCATACAGGCCCGATCACCTTCTTGTGTATGTGGCTGTAGACCACGGACGTCCGTACATCGGCGAGTTCCGGACGCTTCGTCAGCTTGTCCAGGACCACGGCGTGCAGATGGTCGGTGTCGCGGACGGCGACGTGCACCAGGAAATCGTCGTTCCCCGTGAGGACGAAGACCGAGATCACCTCGGGCATCCGCTCGAGGAAGGCCTGGAACGCCTCGATCACCGCACGCGTCGGCGGGCGGACCCGAACGGCGATCATGGCCTGCAGTCCGCGGCCGATGGCCGTGAGGTCGGCTTCCGCGTGAAATCCCGTCAGGATGCCGCGCTGGCGCAGCGATCGGATCCGCTCCAGACAGGTGGAAGGGGCGATACCGAGCACCTGGGCCATCTCCCGGTTGGTGCGCCGACCATCCTCCTGGAGCATCCGTACCAACGCCGAATCAAGTTCGTCCACGCTTGCCTCACTCTGCCGGATTCCGAAGGTAATTCGGAGTCTATCCGCTACCTTCGACGATCTTGTTAACGTCCCCCTTGAACGACTGACGTTTGTTCGGTCGTGGTGCGTTCGGTGGGTCAGTGGAGAGGGGCGACTTCGGATGCAACGAGGACCAAGCACACGGGCGGTGTGCGCGGTTGTGGCGGCCGCGCTGTTCTGGAGCAGTTCCTACGCGGTGACCAAACGGGTGCTGGAGGATGTCGGCCCGCTCAGCATCGGCGCCATCAGGTTCACCCTCGCCGCCTTACTCCTGTACGTGCTGGTGAGGACGAACCGGCACCACCGGCCGGCCCGTCCGGACACGCGACAGCGGCGGCAGCTCTACCTGAGCGGATTCCTCGGCATCACCGTCTACTTCGTCCTGGAGAACGTCGGCGTCGATCTGTCCACGGCCTCCGACGCGTCGCTGATCGTGGCCACGTACCCGCTGATGACGATGCTGCTGGAACTGGTCGTCTTCCGCACCCGGATGCCGCTGCCACGTGTGGCGGGGGTACTCCTGGCCACTGTCGGCGCCTTCCTCGTCGTACGCAACGGAGCCCAGGTCGGCGGCGGTTCGCGCTGGCTGGGCGACATCCTGCTGCTGCTCGGCGGGTTGGCCTGGGCCGGCTACAACGTGCTCGGCAAGCGCGCGAGCACCGGCCAGGACGCCGTGGGCGTCACCTACTACCAGACCCTGGCGGGCGCGGCCGGCTTCCTGCTCGCGTCCCTGCTGGAGGCCGGCGACTGGCGGACGCCGGACGCTACCGCCTCGTCGCTGCTCGTCTATCTGGCCGTGGCGTGCTCGGTCGGCGGCTTCCTGCTCTACAACTACGGACTGCGCAGGATGGCGTCGAGCGTCGCCGTGAACATCCTCAACCGTCCCGGTCTTCGGCGTCATCGGAGCCGTCGTGATCAACGGGGAGTCGATCCGGCCGGCTCAGGCAGCGGGTGGCGCCATCATCATCGTCGGGGTGGCGCTGGGTGTGATCGAGCGAGGGCGCGGAGCCACGGCGAAGCCGGATGCGGACGAGGCGGTCAGCCCGGTGGCGGCATAGGTACCGAAGGGCATGCGAGACCGGCCGATATGAGCATGTGGGGCCGGGGACGGCCCCACATGCTCATCGTCCCTTTCTGAACTGTCCGGCGGCAGTTGGCGAACAGGGGCCGGAGCTGTGTGACGGCCCCGGAGCCGGGCTACTTGGGGTGACGACGTCCGCGAGATCGGCTGGGCACAGCGATCTGCCACCATACGGTCATGGGAACAGACCGCCGGGGGTGGGCATTTGGGTTCGGCTGTGTGGTCTTGCTCCTGCTGGCGATCGGGCTGGCGTGGCGAGGAATCCCGGTCACGTCCGTGGGCCAAGTCGACCCCCTGAGCTCCGCCCTCGCGTTACTCGCGCTGGCGCTCGCCCTCTGGAGCGGGAACCTGTCGTTGCAGGCGTTCCGGTGGCAGTTGACCGATCCGCTCTAGGCGCTGACGTTCGTGGAATCACGGGTGGGCAGCCAGGGCACAGCACGCTGGCAACATGTCCTTGACGCGATCGACTTCCATCCGGATGGGGCGCTGGCCCGCAGCCTTGCCACGCTTTGGCGACTGAGTCTGGCTGTGAAGGCTTACCAGGAGCGCGACCGCCACGGCTACACCCGCGACCCGTCCGATCTGCTGCGCCCAGACCTGGAGGACGAGGACAGGATCCGAGACCACCTGCTCAGCCTCTTCATCCCGGCCGCGGTCAAGGGGGTCCTAGGGCGTGTTTCGAAAGTGCTGATCACAGCCATTCGTTGATGGCCGCGACCAGCACGGTCGCCTCATAGCGGACGGCGAGCTTGTCGTACCTCGTCGCCACCGGGCGGTGGCGCTTGAGGCGATTGATGCCGCACTCAACCGCGTGGCGCTCTCCAGCCGCTCGCCGCCGCACACTTCTGCGCCCACGCCAGAAACTCGGCCGCCCGCCAGATGTAGTCCCAGGTCGACCGAATCACCGCAAGGTCGTACGCGCCCCAGTCCGCATCGGGGTCATCCCAATACACTGCATCCGCCTCGCCCGTCCCCGTCTCACGCAGCGCCCGCAACAGCAACGGCAGATCGGCATCCTTACTGGGCTCCGGCCGGGGGTCGTAGGTGACGAGAGCGACTCGGGGCACGGCGGGGCTCCATTCTCTGGTTCTCTGCGGTCTCTGCGACTCGAGCCGCCCGGCAGGCTAACGCCCGGCTCCGCGCCCGGGACAATCAGTTGCAGAACGCGGTCCCGGCCGTGGCGGCGTGTTCCTGGCCCACCGGTTCTACGCGAGACTCCTCCCGGCCCGCTGTGCTGCAATGAGCATCCGGAGGTCGAGGAGCTGATCATGGACGAGGGTGCGCGTTCCCGGGCACTGGTTGACGCGTTCGTCCGGTACTTGGACGCGGCAGGGCCCCAGCAGCTCAGTTCGCGTGTCCGTGGTCTGGCGCGCGACCTCGCGCGGGCCTACGGGGTGGCCTCCGGCGATGCCCGTTTCCTTGCCCTCGCCGAAGTGCGCGACACAGCCCGGAGCCTGCGCTCCGATTCTCGACGGGGGCGGAAGCAGCGGGGCAAGGCCTACTCGCGTGCCCGCAGGGGCTCGGGCGGCTATAGCGATGGAGCGGCGTACATCAGCATCTACACCGAAAGGGAGCATGACCTCTATTCGGTCGCCTGTTCCCATATCCGCGGGATCATACGCAGCATCACCCGCGACCTGGCACGCGAGGCGGCCGCTGCTCGTGCGCAGGGTGTGTCCCGGGTGACCGCCGTCTCGCGTCGCCTGGTCGAGTTGGCCGTACGGCCGGCCGCCGGGGCACCGTCGCAGCGCCGCAGGCGGTTCTGGTCGGACCTCGACGAACTGGCACGAGGTGCCCACCCGCGTAGCGCCCAACTGTGCTACGCCGTCGGGGCGTTGCTTCTGCGACTTAGAGAGTCGGTGCGGCCCGGCTCGTGATCCGGCAGCGTAGGAGGCCTGGCACCGGCAAGGGTGGGGTTACCCCCAGGTTCAGGGTTCGGGGTCGCCGGATGGGCGAGTGCGGTGTCAGTCCGTAGCGTCTGAGCTGTGTTGACGACGATGCGGAAGCAGTGGGGCCAACCGAAGGGCGTGCTGGTCGTGGCCGGGGTCGGTGCGGCCGTCGTGGGTGCCGTCGTGCTCGGGTCGGGGGCCTGGGCGCAGGGTGGCGGCGACAGGGCGGTGGGCGGTACTCGGTTGCAGCGGGACGCGGACGCGGTGGTGGGCACGGGGGCCTCCGGGCTGGTCGTGCAGGCGCGAGATGCCGGGGGGCGCAACCGCGAGGCCAGGGCCGGTGTCCGGGATCTGGCGCGGGGTGGGCGGGTCCCCTTCGACACGTATTACCGGATCGGCAGTGACACCAAGACCTTTGTGGCCGTGGCCGCGCTCCAGCTGGTCGCCGAGGGCAAGTTGGGTCTCGGTGACACCGTCGAGGAGTGGCTGCCCGGGGTGGTGAACGGCAACGGCAACGACGGAAGCCGTGTCACCGTCCGTAATCTGCTCCAGCACACCAGCGGGCTACCCAACTACACGGACATCCTGTTCAGCGACCCCGAGGAACTGACGCCCGAGAACTATCGCGCGAAACGGTTCACGGTGCGCACCCCCGAACAGCAGGTCGCGTTGGCCATGTCACGTGCTCCGGGCTGGCTGCCGGACGCGGAGGATCCCGGCGCCGAGACCCGGTGGGCCTACTCCAACACCAACTACGTCCTGATCGGCATGATCGTCGAGCGGGCCACCGGACATCCCTGGGAGCAGGAGATCCACGAACGGATCATCGAGCCGCTCGGCCTGCGCCACACCCTGACACTGGGCACCTCCGCCTACGTCCCCCAGCCCACCGCCACCGCCTACCTCCAGTTCCCCGGCCGGGACGACCTCACCGACACCACGCTCCAGGTCGACGGCCGCGCGGACGGCGGCATTGTCAGCACCACCACCGACATGAACACCTTCCTCCGCGCCCTGATGGACGGCACGTTGCTGCCCGCCGAGCAGCTGGAGCAGATGCGCACCACCGTGCCGGCGCCCGACTTCTCCGGCGGCGACAAGGCCCGCTACGGGCTCGGCATCGCCTGGCGTCCCGTCGATGGCTGCGACAGCGGTGTCTGGTACCACGGCGGTACCTCCTTCGGTACCGTCTCCGAGGCCGCCGTCACCCCGGACGGTGACATCTCCGCCGCCGCAGCCGTCTTCACCACCCGTTTCGGGGACCAGCAGCGTTCTGCGGAGCAGGAGAAGGCGACGTACGGGATGGTCGAACGGGCGGTGTGCCGGAAGCCGTAGGCGCTCCGCTGCGGCGCCGTCGTGGCTGGTCGCGCCCACGCGGTGGAGCCGCATATCTATACAGCCCCGCGCCCCTTCGGGGCGCGGCCAACGTCACGCACCTAGGGCGTGCTTTAGAAGTGGGTCTTGATGTGTCAAGATCCACTTCATGGGGAGGCGCGATCTGACGAATGCGCAGTGGGCGAAGCTGGAGCCGCTGCTCCCCGTTGGGAAGAAGTCCGGACGACCACCGGTACACACCAAGCGGCAGCTGATAGACGGCATACGCTGGCGCACCCGCGCCGGTGCACCGTGGCGGGACGTGCCCGAGCGGTACGGCCCATGGGAGACGGTGTACGAACTGTTCCGGCTTTGGCAGCGGGACGGCACCTGGCATCACATCTTCGAGCAACTGCAGGCCCGGGCCGATGCCGAGGGGCTGATCACCTGGGGCGTCTCGGTGGACTCCACCATCGCCCGCGCCCACCAGCATGCGGCGGGTGCCCGCAAAAAGGGGATCTGCAGGTCGAGCCGCCAGGTGGTGTCTTCACCGAGCCCTACGACCACGGGCTCGGACGCTCCCGGGGCGGCCTGACCACCAAGCTGCACCTGGCGGTCGAGCAGGCCCAGAAGCCGATGTCGCTGGTGATTACGGCCGGACAGCGCGGTGACTCCCCGCAGTTCCAGGTGGTCCTGGGGCGCATCAGGGTGCCCAGGCTCGGGCAGGGGCGTCCGCGTACCCGGCCGGACAAGGTTCGCGCCGACAAGGCGTACGGCTCCCGCGCGAACCGCGCCTACCTACGCAAGCGTGGTATCCGCTGCACGATCCCAGAGAAGCGCGACCAGATCGCCAACCGCAAGAAGCGCGGCTCCCGCGGTGGCCGGCCACCGAAGTTCGACGCGGCCGACTACAAAGAACGCCACGCGGTTGAATGCGGCATCAATCGCCTCAAACGCCACCGCGCGGTGGCGACGAGGTACGACAAGCTCGCCGTCCGCTATGAGGCGACCGTGCTGGTCGTGGCCATCAACGAATGCTTCCCGGTGATGGCACTCGTGGCCCGCGCGGCAACCGGTCGACAGGCCGACTGACGGGGCGGGCTGAGGCGCCTGCCACGAGATTGTGGCGCCGCTGTCCGGACCGTGCCGCGCATCCTCGGGGCGCAGCCAGTGCGGTATGTCAGTGGCGGAGGGGCTGCTCTCGTCTCATGGCCTCGGCCAGTTGTCGACGGGCGACAAACAGTGCTGTGTCCAGCTGGCGGGTACCGGTGATCACACACAGTGTGTAGGTCGCGTCCTCAAGCTGGCGGGCGGTCTCGGTGCTGTTGTCGGCGGCCAGGCGGTGCCTGAGTGTTTCGCATCGTTCGACCAGCTCTAGCAGGAGCGAAGGGTGCGCCGTGATCATGGCTGGCTTCCTTCCGGTGTGGCTCGGGTGGACCAGCCCCTTCACCCATACGGTGGCAGCCGTCGGCGTCTGCCGCATCTGGAGACCGTGGCTTGGCGGGGCACGCCGGCTGTCGGCTGCGGTGGCCGGCGGAAATTCCCGGAGCTCCGATGACCTGCGGGGTGGAATGTTGACGCGGCCGTGGCGTTGCCCGGGCTTTGCCCCGTTGGACTGCTGACACGTCGTGCAGCGTGTCGGCGGTCCGACGCCTGCCTCCCCGGCGTGCCGCGGCTCGGGCCGCACCCCTGGTGCGGTTGTACCGGCCGGTGACCGACGGCCCCCGGGAATGTCATGACGCGATAGGACCCGGGGCGCCGAGCGGTGTGTGGCGCGCGGGCCCGGGGAGCCTCTCAGGACGTCGGGGACGCGACCGCAGGAGAAGGGGCGCTCATACGGCCTGGCGGGCCTTCCCGGACGAGCCTGACCCGCCTGCCGATCACGCCGCGTCCCCGCTCGCACCAAGCCCGTGCGCGCCAAGGCGTCATCTCATCCGCCAGGCTGCGAGCCAGGTGATGACTCGCCCTCCGGCCTGGCGGCACCGGCTCCACTCACACAGCCGGGGGCCAGCGACAGCATCACCGCTGTCCGCAGGCGAAGGGAGGCAATCACCTCGGCCAGCTGATCACGCAGGCACACACCCGCCTCGAACCCAGCTCCCCGCCAACCATCCAGCCTGCCCCGACCAGGCATCTCTGAATCTCTCAAGCGAGTCGGCCCGCAACGGCAAGCACCACAGCAGCCACAACAAGCACCGCTGAGTAAGCGACCATCACGGCCCGGCTCCACCCGCCGTCACGCCCGACGCCGACGCCGACGCCGACGCCGACGCCCAGATCATCCCGCTCGGGCCGGGAACCAGTAAGTCCGAGCGGTGCCGCACAGGGCACAGCATCATCAACGCGAGGATTCACGCCCGGAACAACGCGTGATGAGGCTATTTCGACACAGCACAACCGCCGTCATCACCCGTTCAGCCCACACGCTGCCCACACACACCGACGCCCCCCGGTCCGCGTACGAGATCAGGGCCGCTTCAAAAAGGGGAAACATATTCTCTTCCCCGCCCGTTGCCTTGGGCCCAACAGGGCAACAGGCGTCCCGGGGGGGGCGTCCAGCCGGTCATAGACGTACGGACGCGAACGGGCCCAGCCTCCGCGCAATCTTGCTCAAGGTCCCACAGGATGGACCCCGGTTGCCCGGCCGCGGGAATGGTCGGCGGACAGCCGTTTCCAGATGCGCGGCGGGCCGGACCGGCCGCCTGACCCCCAGGAGCACACCCATGACAGTGATGACGGACGCCCTCGTACCGGCGTTGGAGGATGCCCGCGAGGCACATGAGGCGGTCATCGACCGGTTCAGGGCGGATGTGACGATCACGCCGCCCGGCCCCTACCGGCAGATGCTCGAGCGCCAGGTGGACGACGTCCAGAACAGCATTCAGCGCATCGAGCATCAGGTGCGCGAGCTGCGCCCCCGCAGCGGCCTTGTCGGGGACACGCTGGAAATCGCGCGGTCCATCTCACGCAGCGCCGTGCGCACCGCCATGCTGCCGCTGGCCATCGGATCCACGCTCGCGACGGAGATGCTGCGCGGCCGGTGGCCGAACGACGAGCGGCGGCTGCTGAGGAATGCCGAAGACGAGTACGCGGTCACCGCCCGAGCCCTGGCGGCCTGCCGGGCCGGCCAGAGCATCGCCGAAGAGGCCCGTGACCAGGCGACCGCCGACCTGCTCGCCGCGCTGCGCCGCCAGGACCAGGAACTGCTCGAAAGACTTGAGGCCAGCGTCGCCGATCGCGCACGGGCCGTGGCCGCCGCAGCCAACGGCTTTCGCGTGGAGAACGGCGGCGGCCTGGCCGACGCGGCCGCGCGCGCCGTGCGGACCGCGGCCGACCGAGTGCAAGACGTCGCCCAGAGCAGCGGCCGGCGAGCCAGGGGCGCGGCCGAGGGCGCCGTGCGGGAGATGCCCGACGCCACCCGCATGGCCGAAGAGGTCCAGGGAGCGGTGACCCGGGAACAGGAACTGCCGATCCCCCGCTTCAGCCAGCTCAGCGTCGACGACGTCAAGCGGCAGCTGCGCTCACTGTCCCAGTCGGACCTGACGGTCATCGAAGGATACGAACGCACCCACGCCAACCGGCCCGGAGTCCTGGACGCCATCGAGCAGCTGCGCGGCAGCGAACCCTGGGAAGGTTACGACACCATGAACCCTGACAAGATCACCGCCCAGCTGCAGAACGTCCCCTCCGGCGTCGCCCGCCAGGTCCTGGAGTACGAGCGGCGCCACCGCCAGCGCCAGGAGGTCATCTCCGCCGCTGAAGCACGCGCCGCCCAGTGAACCAAGCGGGTGAGCGTGCTGCGGTCGGCGGGTGAATGCAGGCAGCCCTCGCCCGGCAGGCCGGGCCGCGCACGGGGGCATCCTGAGCAGGCAGCTGGAGCGTGACCCTCACCCAGGCTCCGCGGGCATGATGAGCAGGTCCTGGAGCCTGACTCTCCTCAGGCTCCAGGACCGCTCTCGCCAGCCGAGGGTCGCACTCCGGCTGTGATTTCGATGCGGCGGGGCTTGGCCGCTTCGGCCTTGGGCACCTTGACGCTCAGCGTCGCCTCGACACCTTCGGTATTGATCTCGCCGGGCAGGACGGTGCGGTACTCGAACCGGCCGGTGCGCCGGGTGCCACGGCGCAGGACGCCGGTACGCTCGCGCTCCTTGAACTCGCCGCTGATGACCAGCTCCCGTTCGGCCATCTCGATGTTGATGTCGTCGCGCTTGACTCCGGGAACATCGACCTCGATCTCGTAGGCCTCGTCGGTCTCGGAGACGTCAGCCAGCGGGGCGAGGGCCGCGCCCCCTGTGACTCCGCCTACCGCTCGCGGGCCGCGCACCTAGGCCGAACGGTGTCGGAGCCACGCGAGCACCCCGGTCATGACACGCACGGCGGACCCTGCTTCCGGCTCGACTCGCCCATGTCGAACGCCCCACACACCAGTACCGCCTGCGGATGGGTACCCAGCTGGCGCAGGATGACCAGCGTCTTGTCCACGGGGGGCGCGTTGACGTCCGGCGCGTAGGCGATGTAGCCGGTGGCCCCGTTGAAGGGGGTGATGCCGCCGGCAAGTGTGATCAGCACCGAGCGGCGCTCGATCCGTTCGTCGCGCGACCGGGCCTGGTTCACCGCGTCCGACAGCACATGGAGGGCGTCGTACGACACCGCCGAATGGCCGTCCTGCCGCCAGGGGTCGGCCCCGGCCCCGTAGGTCCGCACGAACGCGTCGTACCGTGACAGGAACTGCCGGGTCTCGGCGCTCAGGGACGCGTACCCGTCCGGCAGCCGGTGCGCCGAGTAGTACAGGCGCAGCCAGTTCTGCTCGGCGTAGGCGCCGGTCTGGGCCACGTTCGTGAGTTCGTTGCCGCCGAGGACGGTGACCGGGCGGTCGACGCAGGTGCCGCGGTTGTCCATCGCGCTGATGAAGGCGGTGAAGTCCTTGGCCCGGGCCGACCAGTACACGACGGATTGCGGCTCTTCGGCGAGGGCCTTGCACAACTGCTCGGCTAGCACGCTCGCGCTGGCCAGGGTGGGGGCGCCGTCCGGCGGCTGCGGGCCGAAGTCGCCGTCCTGGTTGAAGTCGAAGACGCGCGTGGTGCCGGGGAACGCCGACACGAAGCGGCCGGCGAGGCTGCGGCTGTAGAGGTCGGCGGAACTCCGGATGACGATGGCGCGCCGGGCGGGGGAACAGCTGTCGCTGTCGTCGCGCCGGGCCACGATGTTGGCGCTACTGGCGAAGTTCGCCTCGATACGGGCCTCGCGCTCGTTGTCCGGGGTGAAGGGCCAGTAGCTCCTGGTCGCGTTCCCGGCCAGCATCTCGTTGGCGGTGGCCGTCGTGCCGACGGTGGGGATGCCCTCCTGGCCGAGCACCTGGAGGGCCGCGCGCGTCTCGGCGCGGCTCTGTGCGTACGCCAGGACGCCGACGATCTTCTGGTGGTCCTCGGCGTTCTTCTCGTCGCGCACCTCGGCGACCAGCTTCCGGGCCTCCGCCACGGCGTCGCGGTACGCCTCACCGGTGTTCCGCACGTCCACGCGTAACGGGACCGTGTTCTCGTCGGAGCCTGCGTCCTGGTTCAGCTGCTGCTGCCACATCGCGATGCCGCGCAGTTCCGGGATCGTCCCGTCGAAGCGCATGTCGTCCTCGCTGCGCGGCGGGCTGGAGACGAAGGCGACGACGGTGCGCACGTCCCGGCCCTTCGCGGCGTAGGCCTCGGCGCGCCGGTTCTGATCGGCGATGGCCTTGAGCGCACCCGTGTACCAGCCTTCGGCGTTCAGCGGAACAGGGCGGGAGCGGGCCTGGGCGGCGACGGAGGCGGTACCGCCGACGCAGTCGCCGCCGTCGCGGACCCGGTCGACGGCGACGCCGCCCGCCATCAGGGCGAGTACGGCCGTACCGGCGAGGAGCGTGGTGGTGGTGCGCCAGCTGGTGCGGAAGCGACGGTGCGGCTCCACCCGGGCGATGGGCAGCCCCGGCCCGGTGAGGGACGCCTCGTCGAAGGTGAAGGCCACCGGGGTGCCGTCCTGCGACCCGAGCGCGGTGGCGGCGTGGGAGAGGCTCGACTCGCGGGCACCGAGCTCGGCCATGAGCGTGTCGTCCGGTCTGCCGACGGCGACGACGAGCGGTCCGGGCCGAGGGGCGGTGTCACGCAACTCGTGCAGGACACGCAGGAACCGCTCGGCGCGGCGGGAGCCGTCGGCACCGGGTGGCGGCACCTCGACGAGGAGCACGGGCCGGGCCGTGCGCCGTCGCCGTTTGGGCAGGTACCGGCCGGTCCTCGGCGTGGCCAGATCCTCCAGCAGAGCCCTCAGCAGGAGCTTTTCCAGCGTCTGCAGGGCCTGCTCCTGGCGCCGCTCGTCCGACGCCGTGCGCAACCGCGGCGCCTGGGTGGCGGCGACGTGGGCCATCACCTGGTACAGGTCGCGACGCCCGCCTGCCTCCCGCATCCCGCCGAGCCAGCGCCGCATCACCTTCCGGGAGATCCGGCGGGACCAGACCCAGCGTGGCAGATGGCAGGTGAACGACAGCCAGAAGACTTTCAGCAGCCAGCCCTTGACGTCGCCGCCGTCGGGCGACACATCGGTCGAGGCCGCCCTCGGTAGGCGCCCGAGCAGACCCCGCCGCTCCGCCTGCTGCCGGTCGCAGGCGTGCCGGCGCAGTTCCTCGGCGTACCCGCCGACCGACTGCTGGGGACGGTCACGGATGTAGGTGACGAGCGACCGCACGACGTCGAAGTGCGGATACCGGTCGGGTGTCATGTGCCGCGGTGTGCCGTTCTCCAGCAACTGTCCCGCCTGCTCGGTGAGCATCACCGGCTCCTCGGCGGCGGGCACGAGCGCGTACGGGACGAGCGGACCGCGGTCGTCCAGCGGCCTGCGCAGCGCCCGCAGGACGCGCCTCGTGCCCTCCTCGCCCGCCGGGCCACCCGTGGCGATGCGGAAGACGAACAGGGGCGGCCGGGTGTCCAGGCGAGCCGGGTCGGCCGGTGTGATGGCGGTCGGATAGTCACTGACGAAGATCTCCGCCCGGGCGTTGACCGGGTCGGGGAAGAGCTCGTTGGATTCACCGCGAAACGACGTCATGCGGAAGGCCCCCGTTGCCGACTGCTCGCTTTACTCCTGCGGATTGCAGAATGTACGCCCGGACGTGCCCAGTCACAACGGGTATTGACATGCCATCAGGTCTGTCACTGCGTGACGGGTGGGCGCTCCGAGATGGGCTTCCTGGTCAGTCCGCCGCGGGACCGGCCGATGGCGTGGTCGTCCGGTGCGTCGGCCGGGGCCCCCTTTTTGCGGGCCCCGGCGCATGCGGGTGAGCCCGCACGATCGTGGAGTGCACCGACACGGCCCAGCTGACGTCCTCGTCTGCGTCGGCCTGAGCCACCAGGGCGGTGAACACCCACTCCCACGTGCCGTCGACGGCCCACATCCGCAGCCGGTTGTAGACGCCCCGCCAGTTGCCGTACTTCTCCGGCAGGGTGCACCCACTGGGTACCGGTCTGGAACTTGAAGGCGATCGCGTCGATCACCTCACGATGGTCCCGCCAGCGGCCATCCCGCTTCGACGTCCGGTCCGAGAGTGATGGTCGAGCGCATGGTGCCGGACGGATTGCGGGAGGGGTTTCAGCGGGTGGTCCCACCTGCTCCAACACGGCCGCAGGGCGGCGGTCGGCGGCTGGCGGCGGTACGGTGACCGCGAGGTCCTCGCGGCGATCATCTTTGTGGCTACGACGGGTTGCACTGGCGGCAGTTGCCGCCGGTCTTCGGCCCGTCGGGGCCGACCGCGCACCGCCGGTTCACCGAGTGGTGTACCGCCCGGGCCTGGGCGAAGCTGCACCGCCTCATCCTCGACGAACTCGGCTCGCGCGGAAACCTGGACTGGTCACGGTGTGCGATCGACTCGGTGTACATGCGGGCCCTGAAAGGGGGGAGCTGACAGGTCCGAATCCTGTCGACCAGGGCAAGAAGGGCTCGAAGACCCACTTGATCACCGAGCGGACCGGTTTACCCTTCTCCATTGGCATCTCCGGCGCGAACCTCCACGACAGCCAGCCACTTCAGCCGCTGGTGCGGGGCATCCCACCGATCCGTTCCCGCCGCGGCCCACGCAGGCGACGGCTGGCCAAGCGCCACGCGGACAAGGGATACGACTACCACCACCTGCGGCGACGGTTGCGCAAGAGGGGTGTCCGCCACCGCATCGCCCGAAAAGGCATCGAGTCATCCACACGGCTTGGCCGGCACCGTTGGACCGTCGAGCGCCGATGTCCTGGCTGGGCGGCTGCCGCCGCCTACACCGCCGCTACGAACGCAAGGCCGAGCACTTCCTGGCCTTCACCGCTATCGCCTGCAGCCTGATCTGCTACCGCCGACTCGCCAAATGAGACGACGTCTGAGCCAGGAACTCGACTCCCAACTCGACACCGGCCACAGCCTGGTCCTGGAGATGCTCGCCGGTCCGTTGCCCGGCATCTACGACCCCACCGGGCCGGGGAAGCTGCTGTTCGGCGATGGCAGAGACCGAGCGGGAGAACATTCGCGAGTCGACGCTGGAAGGGCTCGACACCGCCGTCCGCAAGGGCAAGCACGACGGCCGGCCGCCGGTCATCACCGACGAGATGCTGCACACCGTGCTCCGCCGTCGGGCCAACGGCGAGTCCATCGAGCCGGTCCAGCCCGGCCTGATCATCCCCACCGGCAAGCGCAAGGGCCAGAATCCCTCGGTGGCCAGTGTCTACCGGGCGCTCGCTGAGCGCGCCAAACGAGAGACGTACCCCGGGGCCGTCGAGGCGGCACACGCCGACTTCGCCGCCCTCCGGCTGGCGAAGTTCCCGGACCCCACCTCGCTCACCCTGACCTAGCGTCACTCTGATTACAAAGAGCTACTTGTCACTTCGCGGCAGCTTCGGGAGGACAGGGCCATGACCTCGGGTCGGACGAGCGGACACCTACGCAACGCATCAATCCCAGATGTGTCTCACCTACTGGTTGCCGTCGTTTCAGGAGCCTGTGCGCGAGGGTGGCCACGGGAGTTCGGGCGCGTGCTTCACCGTACACATGACGATGTGCAGCCCGTTCCAGGTGAAGGCGATCGGTACATTGCGCGAAGCTCCGTCCTTGGCGACGTAGACCAGGCGGGTGACGTCACGGGCCAGCAGCTCCTGGCTGACCGGGCGGTTCAGAACCTCGATGATCTCGCTCGGCTGCATGGTTCGGTTCCTCCTTCTCAGCGCAGTTGCTCGGCCAGTCCGACGATGATGCCCTCCGGCCCACGGACGTAGCAGAGCAGATAGCTGTCCTCGAACCGGGCGATCTCGCCGACGAGTTCGGCGCCGTGAGGGCGCAGGCGGGCAACGGTGTCCTCGATGTCGTCCACGGCGAACATGACGCGGTGCGTGCCCAGAATGTTGTGCGGCCGGTTGCGCGGCCCGGCACTGATCACCGCGGGACTGCGGTACTTCGCCAGCTCGAGCCGGCTGTGACCGTCCGGGGTCCGGACCATCGCGATGTCACAGCGGACGCCGTCGAGTCCGGTGCACTGGTCGGCGACGAGGCCCTCGACCTCCGCCCTGCCCTCCAGCTCCATACCGAGTTCCACGAAGAACGCGATGGCGGCATCCATGTCCTCGACGACGATGCCGACGTTGTCCATCCGCTGAATCGCCATGCTGGTTTCTCCTTCTTCCTCGTGCGGCCGGTGTTGGCCGCTGATGTCCCTGGGACGGAGCCGGTGGCACGTTCTCGACACCCTCAGACCGCCGAACTCCAAAAAATCTGGATCGCGCCTCAGCACCGCTACAGCAGACCCGCGAGCCAGGCGCCACCACCGAGGCTGAGTGCGGCGCAGGTGGCCGCTCCCAGAGACGACCAGCCGCAGCGTGCCGTCCCCGCTTTTCCATGCTTCCTCGACGATTCGCAGCGTGCGCGCTTGAGCATTGCGCCTCCCCCATTAATTCACGGTGCCGGGTCACCCTTGGCGGGTGGAGCTCCCCGTGCCGCTCGCCCTCGCCGCACCCGTCCGGGCCCCGCCGCCGCGCGGCGCCGGCGCGAGCCGGGGGCCGCGCTGACGCCTCGGCGGGCCCGAGCATCCGTGGACGGGAATACAGATCAGCGCCGGATGGAGCCCTGGGAACAAGCTCCGGTACGTCACCGTCCAGCCGAGCCTCATCGCCGAGGTACGCCCACGTCAGCCACTCGCTCACGGTGTCCGGGTCGGTGGTCGACGGGCACAGCACCCATGAGGCGGACAGCCGGCAGGCGGCGAACACGGACTCGAGCGCGGTCCTGCGCCGCCGATACGGCCAGCTGGTCGTGTCGGTCCCGGACAGCCGCAGCAGATCGACCGCGACGAAGTGGGCCGGCACTCGCCCGCCGCACGGGCCGCCCCGGCGCCACGCCGCTGAAGCCGGTTCTGCAGCCGCTCGACGGCGAGGCGGCCCGCGGTGTCCCATATGATCAGCTCGCCATCCAGGGCGGTCGCGTCCGGCAGCTGCGCGGCCCCGGCCTCGATCTCCGGAAATGCCGGCAGCATCTCAGTGGTCCAGCCAGGATCGCGGCGCACCGCGCTGCGACGGGTGAGAGCCGCCCGTGGGGAGACCTCGAGGCCGGCCGCGCGCAGCCCGACGCGTACGGCGTGGGCGCTGGCTCCGCCTTCCGCGCGCATCTCTGTCGCCAGGTCGTGCTCGTACTCATCGGGCTGCCAGGCGTGGGTTTCCAAATCGCTGCACCGGTTCCGCCCCGACCGATGACACCTCTTCCCTTCGGCTGCCGCGTGGGGAAGAGGTGTCATCGTGTCCGAACGGCTTGCCCACCGGGGCTGACCTGCCGGAATGGAGGGTGACCGGTTGGGGGGGCTCCGGGCTCCCACCTTCGGTCCCCCACTGGAGGCAACCGTGCAACGGTTCAGTCGCCTGTCGATGCAACCCCGTGTCCGGCCGCCGCAGGGCGCGGAAGGCTCGGGATGGGCCAGGCCGGGTTCCACCGCCAGGCCGACCACGAGTCGGCGTCGGCGAACGGGCCAGAGCGTTCCTCGAGCATCGCGAGGGCCTGGTCACGGGCAGCGTCCACGGCCTGGTGCTCGGTGTCATTGACGATGCCGAGCCGCCGCACGTGCGCGTACTCGTCTTCGTCCTTCCACTGCCAGCTGGTCAGGTCGGGGGCGGCGACCAAGTCCAATGTGAGGTCGAAGGTGTCGAGCCCATTGCCGGTCCGAGCGGTGGGGCGCTCGAAGTTCACGTACCAGTTCCGCAACCCGCCCACGGTGTAGAAGGCGTTGACGCTGAACCACGCCGCCGGCGGCTTCCATAGCAGCAACTCGGTCTCCTGCCACACCGCGGCCGCCAACTCCCACATGCCACACGCCAGCGCGTCGAACGCCTCCTTGCGCACCGCACGGTCGCCGTCCACACGGGCCTTGACGTACAGGGCGGGCCAGCGGGTCTCGGGCTCCCGGCGGACAGGCCGCCACCAGGGCCTCGCTCGTGTCGCCGACGACGCGCAGCGTGTGCTCGCTCCACACGCGGCCGGAGCGGTTCACGTCGCGCCGTACCACCGTCTGTCCCGACTCGAAGCTGCGCATCCGTTCCCCCTTCGCCGCGACCGGGCTGTTCGGCCCGCGGGGTCCAGCCCAGCGCCGACGGGACGACCAGGGCAAGCCCCCGTTCGGGTGAGGCTTGCCCAGGGGCCCTTTCGGCTTGCCCGGTCAGTCCGCCGACGGAAGAGGCCGCGGAGCGCCACGTTCGTTATCACCGAGGCAGGCGTCGGTAGACGACCGTTTCCCGGTACTCATGCCGCCGCGGTCATCTTCTCGGCCGCACGACGGCGCTTCCAGTACGCGACGGTCAGCACGGCCAGCAGCGGCCCCCAAAGGATCAGCGGCGCGTAGCAGAAATAGAACCAGGCAGCCTCCCAGCCGGTGGCCTGACTCGGGTAGCCGGCCGGCAGGTCGTCGCCTCGGATGGTCGTGC
The DNA here is from genome assembly GCF_028885415.1 of Streptomyces coeruleorubidus. Classification (GTDB taxonomy): domain Bacteria; phylum Actinomycetota; class Actinomycetes; order Streptomycetales; family Streptomycetaceae; genus Streptomyces; species Streptomyces coeruleorubidus_A. Next base: position 9,306,245 of record NZ_CP118527.1, on the reverse strand, counting down.
CCCTGATCTCAGAGGCAATGAACAGGACGGTGAACAGGAGGGTGAGGATCGTGGCCCCGACGGCGGCCGGGATGACCGCTGCCTTCGTAGGGACCCTGCGGCCGCGCAGGAACGGGACCCAGCGCGGGAACACCTCGCCCCAGCGGGCGATCAGGCCGATCGCGGTGAACGCGAAAATCTCGGAGATTATCGACAGGAGAACGACGTACGCCCGCTCACCGACCCCGATCCCGTCGTCGAACGCGACCGGGAGCCGCCAGATACTCGAGGGCAGGACGGTTAACGGCACGGCGTAGGCCACGAGTTGCATCCGCCGAGACACTCCGGCAACGGGCTGGTGGGCCGCCCGCCACGCGGCGCGGAGTCGTCCGGGACGGGCGGCAATGAGTTCTTCGACGTGCGGGAGCGACTGCATATGCACTCCTCGGTTTCGGTGGACTGGTGCCCAGCCCGTTCAGTAGTGAAGATCCCAGCCAGGGGTGCCACCGAGGATCGCTCCGCGGGCTGAACTCAGCTCCGCCTGAAGGCCGACGGGCGGTGCGACCGAAGAATGACGGCAGGTGCCGCCCGGTAAAGCGGGCGGACTGCGCAAACCTGGGTCTCGCCGCCCGCCGCGACCCGCTCTCCGGCCTGCCCAGCCGACCCGGACTCCCCCTTAGAACTCCTAACGAAATGATCTACGAGGTGGTTGGATCACTTCGGGACTGATGATCTGGGGGTGCGGAGTGGCGCGGCCGAAGCCGTGGGAAGTTGGCGACGACCTGTGGGCGGTGATCGAGCCTCTGCTGCCCAAGGTGGAGCGCCGGATCCGACATCCGGGACGCAAACGGCATCCGGACAGGCTGGTGTTCCAGGGCATCCTGTTCGTCCTGCACACCGGGATCTCCTGGGAGCATCTGCCGCAGGAACTCGGCTTCGGATCGGGGATGACCTGCTGGCGGCGCCTGGCCGACTGGACCGAGGCCGGGGTGTGGCCCCGGCTCCACGAGGTCCTGCTGGCCGAGCTGCGCAGCGCGAACGCCCTGGACTTCTCCGGGGCGGCCGTCGACGGCTCCCACATCCGGGCGTTAAAAGGGGAGCCAAGACCGGACGAAGCCCCGTCGACCGGGGCAGGACGGGCAGCAAGCATCATCTGATCACCGACGCCACCGGCATCCCCCTCGCCGCCACCCTGACCGGCGGCAACCGCAACGACGTCACCCAGCTGATCCCACTCCTCCAGGCCGTGCCGCCCGTGCGCGGCAAGCGCGGACGGCCCCGGCGCCGCCCGGACATGGTGCTCGCCGACCGCGGCTACGACCACGACAAGTACCGGCGCTTGGTCTGGGATCTCGGCGTGAAGCCTCTGATCGCGCGCCGGGGCACCGAGCACGGCTCCGGGCTCGGCACCCAACGCTGGGTCGTCGAGCGCGCCTTTGCCCATCTGCACTGGTTCCGCCGCTTACGGATTCGTTGGGAGATCCGCGACGACATCCACGAAGCCTTCCTCACCCTCGGGTGCGCACACATCTGCTGGAGACGTCTGCGCTCACTCTGAGGGGGACTTGGTGGTGGTGCATTCGGCTTCCTGGGCAGCCATGACTTCATCGCCGTGCTCGAAGGCCCATGCTCCAACAGCGTCGATGGGTGCCAGCAAAGTCCGCCCCAGGGTGGTGAGTTGGTACTCAACTCGCGGTGGCGCTCCGGGGTGGGCCTGCCGGTCCACCAGTCCCTTGGACTGCAGGCGCCGCAGCGTCTCGGTGAGGACCTTGGAGCTGATTCCCCCGATCTGCTCGCGTAATTCGACCGGGCGTCTGGGACCGACCCGCAGTGCCCAGAGCACGACGGGGTTCCAGGTGTTGGAGAGGAGGTCGAAGGCGAGGCGGGCACGGCAGTCGGCGAGGAAGGCGTCGGTCGTCACGTACCAAATGGTGCCCGAGGGGCCCTCTAGCGTCGTTGCGAACGGTCCGAGCAGGTCCTGGGAGGAATGCGTGATGAGAATCGGCGTACTGGGCACGGGCAACATGGCGGAAGCGCTTGCCACCCACTGGGTCCGGGCCGGGCACGACGTGGCCATCGGAGGGCGGGACGTGCACAAGACGGAGCGGCTCGCGACGCACCTCGGGGGCAGCGCGAAGCCTGCCAGTCTCCGCGAGGCGGCCGAGTTCGGTCAGGTGGTGCTGGCCGCGCTGCCCTTCGGCGCGGGGGCGCGCGTGGCGAGGGAACTGCGGGCGGTCCTGGACGGCAAGGTGCTGATCGACTGTTCCAATCCGATTGGTCCGGGCTTCCGGCTGCTGACACAGGGCGGTCTCTCAGCCGCACAGCAACTGGCCGCGGCGGCACCGGGAACTCATGTGATCAAGGCGTTTAATCTCTGCCACGAGGATGTGTGGCGCATGTCGCCGCCCATCTTCGACGGGCGGCCACTGGCCATTCCGGTCTGCGGAGACGACGAAACGGCCCTCGCGCTCGTACACCAGTTGGTGCGGCACGCCGGCTGCGAGCCCGTGGCGGGCGGCGGTCTCGAACGAGCGGGACTCCTGGAAGCGACCGCCGCGCTCTTCATCGGGCTATGGGTCGGCGAGGGAGCCGATGCTCAAGCAATCGCACCCCCGCTGGCCTATGCCGCCGGGCCGAGACATGAGGAACCAGAAGACGCCGAAAAGGCTTTTCGTTAGGAGTTCTTATGCCGACAGGTTGCTGCGCACCGGCCGCCGCGATGCCGTATGGCGGCACTCCACAACGCAGGAATCGCTCTCTGGTCCGCTCAGTGATCCACGGGGTTGATAGGGCGGCCATGCGGTTACCCCGTGTGGCGGATGGTGTTCATGCCATGGCCGGAGGCCGGGCGGCGGGGCCTGCGAAAGCATCAAGGGCATCGGACGACATCGCTGATCGAGGAGCGTGCCGCATGCCCACCACTCTTCCCTTCTCCGGCAACGTGCCGACCGAAGGAAAGCACTTATCCGACCGCGCATCGGATCGGACGGCCCCGGGCGTCCCGGCCTGGGCACGACGTGCGGCGGCAGCGGTCGTCTGGGTGTCTCTGCCGTCGGCTTTGTGGCGCCTCGCCGCCGTGCTGGGTGTTCCGCTTGGACTCGGACAGTCCGAGTACGATGCGATGCTCCTGCCCGGCTGGGGCCTGCTGGTCCTGCCTGTGCTGTCGCTGGCCCAAGAAGGTCTGGCCTGGCTGACATTCGGGTTGGTGCGGCCGTGGGGAGAAGTGTGGCCGCGTTGGCTGCCGCATCTCGGAGGCCGTCCGGTCCCGGTACGTGCCGCGGTCATCCCGGCGGCGTTCGGCGCACTCGCCTGCGGCATCTACGGAGTATTGCTTGTCTGGACGACCTTGCACGCTCAGATGGACATCACTCAGTGGGGCAGCTGGCTCCTGACCGCCTGCTATCTGCCTGTGGCCGCCTGGGGCCCGCTGCTGGGTGTGGTGACTGTGCACTACTACCGGCGCCGCACGCGCGGGTGAGAGGCGAAACCCCGTCATGGGGCAAGCACCGTCAGCTGGTGGCAGTGTCCTGCGCCGCTCGGGCCTTGGTGCTGGCGAGCCGGCAGGACTCGGTGCCCGTCTCGATGATGTTGCCGCCGAAGGTGAGCCGTGAGCCGGCCCACGATGGCGGGAGTCGAAGCCCGCAGAGATTTCTCCTGCGGGAAGGCGGCCTGATCTGCTGTTCGGAGCGTCGACGCTCTTCGAGGCCCGTCGTGAACGAGTCAATGGGCGCTGGTCACAAGTTGCCCAGTCTGGTGACCGAGTCGCCGATCCGGACCGTGCCGGGTTCCAGGACCTCCAGGTATACCCCGACGCACGACAGCCGGCCCAGGTCGAAGACTGGTATGCGGTGCTCGCGGGCGACCGCACGCATGATGCCGGGGTCGGGTGGCAACTCCTCCTGAGCGAGCGTGGGGATCACGCACCGGGGTGTGGGCACCACGGCCCGGAAGAGAGCCTCGCCGATGCGTAAACGGGAATGTATCCAGGCGTCCTCGGGGAAACCTGGCCCGTCGGGCGTGTCGACAACCAGGTTGGGCCGGAAGCGGCGCGGGTCGAAGTCTCCGGTGGGGTACGTGGCCCGCAGGCGCGCGAGGGCGGTTGTGGTGACGAGGTGGACTGTGCCGTAGTCGAAGAAGGTCCCCGGTGCGACCTGGCCGGAGGTGATGGCCGCTCCAGTAGCGTCGGTGGTTGCTGTGCTCCGCACGGTGTCTGGGACACCGCCCTCGTATTCGGGCACTGCCCGCTCGAGCGCGCCGCCGTGCTCCTGTGGGTTGGCCGACAAGGAAACGGGGCGGCCCAGCAGCTTGGACAGCCGCGCGTCCAGGTCAGGGTCTCCGACCGACAGAACGATTCCGTCCGGCAGCTCGACCACGACCGTGTCGGTGCTGGTCAACCTGCTGCGGCAGCGGAGCAACGGGCCCCACTTGCGGGGGTGTTTGGCGCTGCCGACGGTGCCCGCATCGTCGAGAACGGCGGACACCCGGTCTCCGCACAGCCCGCGTTCGGTGACCGCCACGCTTGTCAGAGCCTCGCCGACCATGGACTTCACCGGATACCGGCGTAACGCCGTCACAATTCCCATGGATCAATCATGGGCGCTGCCACACCGCCCCGGGTGCGTTTCAGATCAGGGTGATGGCGTCTCACAAGAGTTTCTCGATGGCGAAGTACTCGGCGACGGTGCCGTCGGGGACGGGCACCAGGTGGTGGCGGCGGCGTTGGCCGACTTCGCCTTCGACGCCCCCCTTTCTCGGAAGTACCGGAGTGGATCAGGTGAGTTCGACAGTGTCCCCGAGTCGCACACGCCCCGGCTGTGCAACCGTGGCCAGTGCGTCCAGCCGCATGTCATGTGCCTGCGCGATGGCTCGCAGGATCAGCGGGGAGTGCGGCAGGTCCTGCTGGGCCTCGTTGGTCATCACGCACCGTTCGCTGGAACGTTCGAACCGTATGCGCAGAGTGCCACCGATGCGGGCAGCGCTGCCGAACCACTCGTCCTCCACGAACGCAGGTGTGCCCGGCGGTGTCCGCACCAGCAGGTTCGGCCGGAAGCGGCGCTCGTCGACGGGCACGCCTGGAACGGCCGCGCGGACCCAGTCAAGGGTGGCGGTGGTCAGGAGGCTGAGTGGGAGCTGGTCGAAATGCGAGACCGTGCCCTCGCGAGCCACTTCGACGTCGTTCCGGTCCAGATAACGCCGCACGTAGGTGGTGGGATCCAATACCGGCACGCCGTCCGGGTCCAGCAGCTCAGGAACCCTTGTAACTGCTCCCCCGGGGTACCGGGACCGCAGCTGTAACAGTCCCGGCATCCGCCGGAAGCGACGCGTGTTCTTGCCCGAGCCGAACTTGCCCTCGGCATCCCGCACCGCGTAGAGCCGGTCGCCGACGAGGCCTCGGGCATCGACGGCGACCTCGTCCAACGGCTCACCACCGGTGGATTTGATCGGGTACCGCCAGATCCGCTCTATCGTGCCGAGCACCCTGCCCATGCGTCCATCCCTCCCATGATGAGTTGCTCCTCAGTTGGCTTCCGAAGCCACCCGCACCCCGAAGCCGATGAGCACCACGCCCGTCACTCGGTCCAGCAGGCGCCGGACGCGGGGCCGTTCGAAGACCGAGCGCGCCCTGGAGACGAGGTAGACGTAGCTGCCGAGCCAGGTCAGGGTCAGTGCCGCGTGCAACAGCACCAGCACCCCCATGCCGACCGCCGTGGGCAGTCCGTCCGGGGCCAGGGTCGGAAGTAGACCGGTGTAGAACACGGCGATCTTCGGGTTCAGGACATTGGTGGTCAGGCCCGTCAGGTACGCGCGCCCGGAGCCAGTGGCCGTCGGCTCGGCAGTCCTCGGCGCGGAGCGGCGGCTTTGCCACAGGGCCTGTAGACCGAGGAAAGCCAAGTACGCGGCACCCAAAATCTTGAGAATAAAGTACGCCTCCGCCGAGGTCTCAAGGACCGCCGCGAGCCCGACGACGGTGAACACGCCCCACACCAGTAGCCCGGTGGTGATACCGGCGGCGGTGCGCAGGCCCTCCGACCTGCCGGAGGCGATCGCGCGCTTGGTGACCACGGCCATGTCCGGCCCCGGCACCACGGTCAACAGGGCGAGCACTCCGGCCGCCGCGGCAATCTGCGTCCACATGAGGGTCAGTCTGCTGTGGAACCGTCACACTTCGTGTGTGACAACGATCACGGTCGCCCCTCCTCCGGCGTGAGTTCAAGCCGACCACCGAGTAGGCCATCCTCGCTGCCGCTGCCTGTCCAGCCCCTGCCGCTCGATCACCTCGATCGCCGAACTACAGGTGGCGCTGAATCTCGGACCAGGATGTCGCATTGTCAGGGCTCGTAGGGTCCGGCGGGCTGTCGGCGTGGTGGCGGCCAGGGGCGTTGCGGCTGCTCGGGCCGAGCGGGCTAGGGTGCTGGCCATGGCTTTGGATCAAGACGGCGTGATGCTGCCGCGGCTGCGGTCGGCGGACGTTGCGCGGCGAGGCGTGACCTTCGGCCTGCTGGGCGTGGTGCCGCTCGTGGTGGTGGCTTTGAGTATCACGGACCATAGCGACCGACGAGAGTTCCTGGCCGTCGTCGGTGGTGTTGTCGGCCTCTTCGGTGCGATCCTGCTTGTGGTCGGCGCTGGCTTTTGGTGGGCCAGTGCGGGGGACATCCGACGCGTGCGGGACTGGCGCACCATCACGGGACAGGCCGCCTCAGTGACCGTCGTGGGTCCGCTGTTCCTGCGCTCCGGGCTGTTTCTGCTTGTCCTCGGAGCTGCCGCTCTCGGGCTGTGCCAACTCGTGGCCGCCGCACCTTACGGCAGCTGGTTGCACAGCTAGAACTTGCCCTCGACCGGCAAGCGGTCGCGTGAATAGTGCAAGACCAGAACACTGCCTCTTCACCATTAGGACGGCGACGTGGAAGCGGCGGAGTGCCGGGTGTGGATGCGCGCCCCGGAGCACGTGCGACCGGTCGACAACGTCGACTACGACCAGGTCGTCACCGAACTGCCAGAGAAGACACCGCAGTCGATGGTCCGGGAGATCCTTAGGGAGCACAGGCCGTCAGGACGGGTGCTGCAGAAGCTGCGCGGTGAGCGCGGCCCGGCTGGAGGCGTCCTGCACACGGCGGGCTGCAAGGGCGCGCCGCAGGGGGCGCAGCTGCTGGATCTGGAGCGCGGGCCCTGAACGCGGCGGAGCCCCCGGGCACCCGGCTGTGCGTCCTGTGCGGCTGCGCGCAGGAGCTGACCCCGATGCTCCGTGGCGTCGACCACATCACCGGCGCCTCCTCCAGCGACCCCTGACCCGGCAACCGCACCGTCGGCGGCCCGGCCGGCGCGGCGGCGGCGCCGACGCGCAACACTGGCGAGCGGGCGCCGGTCCCCGACTGCGTCCGCGCCGCCCGTCGGTTTGTCATCGAATCGAGTCGAGTGCCGATTCTCGTTGCGCGTCCCGCTGTTCGGCCGGCTGCGACGAAGTGGGGGTCGGTCCTGACGTCGGTAGATCCGCTTCCGGGCGCTGAACGCTTGTCAGATTCTTCGCGCCTTCCAGACGTGCGGCTTCCAGGTTCGCTGTGGTGAGATCGGCTCCCGCGAGATCTGCTCCGGTCAGGACCGCGTCTGTCAGATTGGCACCCCTCAGCGTCCCTTGTCTCAGCGAGGCGCGGCTGAGGTTCGCACCGGAGAGGTTTGCGCCTTCCAAGTTGCAGTTGGAGAGGACCGTTCCGACGAGGTTCGCCCCGGTCAGGTCGGCTCCGTGGAGATCGGCGTCTATCAGCTTGGCGCCTCTGAGATCTATGGTGCCGTTACCGTCGTGTGAGGGGTCGCGCTCACGGAGCACCGACAGTGCTGCCTTGATGTCGGGGGCCTTCTCGGTTGTCGACAGTTTCTTGGTGGCACGGACGCGGATGTACGCCGACAACTCATCGATCACCGCCGCCTGTTCCCGTGGAGAGTCCTGCGCGATGCTTCGCAGGGCAAAGATTGCGCCTCTGCGAACGCTCGCGGAACTGTCGCTGAGCCCTCGCCACGCCTTGTCGTGTCGATCCGCGATTTGTCCCCGCTCCGAAATGGCCAACTCGTTGGACACTTGGGTCACGGACACCCAGGTGAAAACCAGCGCGGCGACTGCTGCCAGCCCGGGGAGCATCGCCGCGACGAGACCCATCCGATGGCCCCATTCTCCCGTCCCCGCAGGCGGACCGACCGTCGTTGGTACGACGCCGATGCCGCTTCGCTCCGGTGCCCTACGACGGTATCCGGCGCGACGTGCTCCCAGCGGCGCTCTGGCACGTTGTCCACTTCGTTGTCCTGTCGCCCGCACCCGGCGCTCTGCGATCTGCCGAAGCTGCCTGCTGCGTGCCCCCGCACGCGGTATGCCTCTGGTCATGGTTGCTATTGGAACCGATGATCGCCCGTGGCATAAGAGGTTCTGACAAAGGTGTGGTGCATGCCGGTAGGTGATCAGGCATGGGGCGAGGCCGAGGAACGTTTCATGGATGTCGTCGCGTCGTTCTCATCGGATACGACGTCGGCGGAAGCTGTACAGCCGGGCGATCGTCCTTTCGACCACCCAGCGGAAGATACCCTGGCCGGAGCCGTTCGGTTGGCCGCGTTCGGCGATGACCGGGCGGATGCCTCGTTTCCAGAGCAGGCGCCGGTACTTGTCGTGGTCGTAGCCACGGTCTGCCTGCAGGGCGTCCGGCCGGCGGCGTGGTCGGCACTCCCGACCGGCAACGGCGGGGACCTTGTCGAGCAGGGGCGGCAACTGGGTGACGTCGTTGCGGTTCCCGCCGGTCAGCGACACCGCGAGCGGGACGCCTTGTCCGTCGACGAGGACGTGGTGCTTGCTGCCCGGAGGTGCGCGGTCGGCCAGGCTGGGCCCGCTTTCGGTCCCGCCGAGCAGCCCTGACATGGGAGGAGTCAATCACCGCCCGGGAACAGTCGAGTTTGTCCGCCGACCGCGGCTTCTCCAGCAGCACCACGTGCAGCCGGTCCCACACACCTGCTTCGTTCCCCGCCGCCGGGCGGCGCCAGCAGGTCATGCTGCCTTCTGCAGAAACCGGGCAAACGCCGAGGCGGTACCGAGCTGTTCGCACCCAGCGCGATGGTGAACTCACCGCTCTGGCCGCTGTGTTGCGCCCGCTGTACCGCCACTCAGCCGGTGCTTGGCGGTGGTGCGGAGCTTTCCCGGACGACGAGTTCAGTGCCGATGAGGGTGACTTCCGGGTCGCGCGGTGCTCCTCGCATCTGGGATACCAGCAGGTCGAGGGATCGGCGGCCCGCTGCGCCGAAGTCCTGGCGTACCGTGGTCAGCGGCGGCCAGAGGTAGGCGGCTTCGGGTATGTCGTCGTACCCGACGAGGCTGACGTCACCGGGCACGTCGCGGCCCGCTTCGCGCAGGGCGCGCAGGGCGCCGATGGCCATCTGGTCGTTGGCGGCGAAGACGGCGGTCACCTCCGGTCGCGCTGCGAGCCGTCGGCCGAGTTCGTAGCCGGAGCGAGCAGTCCAGTCGCCCCTCATCACCCGCGGCGGCGTGCGCCCGGCGTCGGTGTGGGCTTCCCGCCAGCCTCGCTCGCGCAGGTGTGAGGAATCCCAGTCGGCCGGCCTGGCAAGGTGCCAGACCCTTTCGTGACCGAGAGCGAGCAGGTGTTCGGTCGCTGTCCTGGCGCCCGGAGCCTGCGCCAGCCCGACGACCGGTGCGAGCCGCTGCGGGCGCTCGACGTCGATGGCGACGGTCGGCATCTGCGGCGGCACACGCTTGAGTGCCAGCGCCGTCCACCGATGCGGGGCGGCGATGATCAGACCGGCGACGCCCTCGCTGACCAGCTGTCCCGTCAGCTCGTCCGGAGATTCCTTGTCGCTGGAGTTCATTGTCGCCACCCGGAGCGCGCGCTCGGGGTCGAGGCCGGGCAGCTCGGCCACCGCGTCCACCGCTCGGACGCAGTCGTTCATCAGCCGCCGGTAGTAGTAGTGCTGGGGCGAGTCGATGCCGCGGGTCATGAAGCCTTCGACCAACTGCGTTCCGTGGCCCTCCCCGCGGTCGGGGATGTCGTGGCCCTGGCCGCGGTTGTCGACGACGAGTTGTGCGTAGCCTGCGGCGGACCAGAGCAGGTGGTCGGTGGGCCGGAGCAGGCCGGCCGCCCGGACACCCGCCTGCTCCGTGGCCCCGTCCCACCGCAACCGGATGCGCCTGCCTCGACCGGCTGGCATCAGACGCTGAGTGCAGTGCGCAAGGTGGCTGCCATCACGTCGATGGCGGCCTTCCCCGCCGGTACCGGACCGGTGTGGGTGAAGTAGTGATCGACTCCCTCGAAGACACGGTGGATGACCGGAACACCGGCGGCCTCCAGAGCCTTGGCGTAGGCGTCGCCCTCCTCGCGCAGGCGGTCGTTCTCCGCGGTGATGACCAGGGCGGGAGGGAGCCCGACGAGATCATCGGCCAGTGCGGGTGAGACAAGGGGATCGGCACGGTCGGCGGGGTCGGGGACGTAGGCGGCCGTGAAGACCCGCATGAGCTGAGGGCTGAGCAGCGGCTTGGCGATGAGGGACTGCTTGGTGGCCGGGTCGGCGAGCTGATCGAGCGGTGCGGAGTCGATGATCTGGAGCCGGGGCGAGAAGGTTCCGCGGTCCCGGGCCATGCGGCAGACCGCGGCCGTCAGGTTGGCCCCGGCGCTGTGTCCGCCCACGGCAAGGCGCGAGCCGTCCCAGCCGCCCGCGGGACCGTTCTCGGCGACCCACGCGGTGACGTCGTACGCCTGGGTGACGGGCACCGGAAACTGCCGCTGCGGGGCGACGGCATAGTCCACGTTGATCACGACACAGCCGGCCGTGGCGGCTATGTAACGGCAGATGTGGTCGTCCTGCTCCGGGCGGCCGACCACGAAACCGCCGCCGTGGAAGTTGACGTACACGGGGGCAGGAGTTCCGGTGTCGGCCGGCGGGCGGTAGACCGTGCAGGGCACCGGGCCGGCTCCGGTCTCCACCAGGAGGGCTTCGGTGCGCTTCGGGATGTCCGCGAAGCGCAGGTCCTTGTGGACGCGCGACATCATCCGACCGAGCAGCAGTTGGATCCCTCTGGCTTGGATCCTGGGACTCAATGGCATCCCTCGACCCCCTTCGCTACAACTTTAAAATAACAGGATTCCTGATAATGGACGCTCTCTCTTCTTCGCGCAACAGGCAGATCGGAGTCGCCCTTCACCAACCGGACGACACGCTCATCCGGCGCCGTGTGCAAAGCGCCACGTCCGTGCGGCTTGCGTCGCCAGACACTCGAAGTGGCGAACCCAGCAGGCCAGCGTCACGGCCTTCGACCGCTGGGGGCCCATCCCGAGAATGTTCATCGGGTTGTGCGCCCAGGAAGGGCACGGTGGCCCGGCCACTGCACGGGCCGCTGCCCGCACCGCAGCACCTGTGGTCGCCTCCACCCTTTCCACCGACCCGATGGAGGCCACCCCCCGAACTCGGCGACACTCCCGGCTTCTTCCAGCTGCACATCCCATCATGATCGGGCTGGGCGGCGCAGAGTTCCGCCTGCCGCTGCCGATCGGCCTCTTCGGGTTCGCCGCACTCTCGGCCGTCATCCTGAACAAGGCGATGAGCCTGGCCGTGCTCCTGGTCGCCCTGCCCGCCCGCCTGGCAGCGGCCCCGCCGCCGAGGTGCCGCATGTTGGCCCGTCGCGGTCAACCTGTCGGCCGGCGGCCTGCTCGTTGCCTGGGCCGGAGCTTCCTGCGGGGTTGTGGCCGGGTCCGGCAGCCGGATGCGCCCCTGCGGCTTCCCGGTGACCCCCTCGCGCGTGCACACGGCGAAGTCGAGGTCGATGGCGGCCGCGTCTCCCAAGGCAGCAGGGACTCCACCAGCGCCTGCGCGGTCTCGCCGGTTGCCCTGTTGCCCTGTTGCCCGACGAGGCGTCAGTTCTCCGGGTGTTCGCTTCCTTCCCCGCGGGCGCGCTGCGCGCGGAGCTCCACGGCGTCGAGGAACAGGCCGAGCGCGGTCTCGAACTGGTCCTCTTCGTCGATTTCCGCGAGATAGGGGGCGACTTGCGCCAGGTTCGGGTACCGCTGTGGCGAGGCCATCAGGTACTCACGGCGCCAGGCCAGCCGGTCGCCTTCCTGAGCGCCCTTGTCCAGCACGTTGAAGGAAGCCTCGAAGGCGCTGGTGGCGAGTGCCATATCGGCCAGGGCCCGGTAGTACGAGGCCGCTTCGCGTCCATGGAAGCCGGCCTCGAGCAGGGCGCCGATGACCACGTCGGCGCCCTGGAACTCCGGCTCGCGCCGCGAGGTGCGGGCCGCGACCAGGACGGCCACACCCGGGTGCCGCAGGCATGCGGCACGGATCCGTCGGGCGAGCGACGCGAGGGTCTCGCGCCAGCTTTCCGACGGTGCGAAGTCGTGCAGGGCATCGTTGACCAGCCGGGCGGCCAGGCCGAGCAGCAGGTCGTCCTTGCCGCGGAAGTACCGCAGGACGGCTGTGTGGTCGGCGCCCAGATCAGTGCCCAGCCGACGGAAGGTGAGCGCCTCCGGACCGTCCCTCTCGATCACGGCCATCGCGGTGTCCAGGATCAGATCCGGGGTGAGGAAGGATGCCGGACGCCGCTTCCGCCGCGCGGGAGTGGCTTCTGCCGAGTTGGTCTTCGCGCGTGTCATGACCGTCATCTTATCGACGGCGTTGTCAACGGTGGTCCCCGAGCAGGTGGTCGGCCACCGCCCGCAGTGCCGTGATGGACTCCGCGTCACGCGAGGGGTCGTCCGCCGTCGGCCACGCGCTGGTCTTGACGATCACGACGTCGGCGTCCGGGTCCACATACAGGTACTGGCCGTGGATCCCCACCGCGGTGAACGGACGTCGCTCGCCGCCGAGTGTCCACCACTTGTTGCTGTACCCGTAATGCGGGTAGCCGCTGGGGCCCAGCGCGCCGACCTCCAGGTGCGGCACCCCGCGACCCCGGCTGCGCGTCACCCATTCCTCGGGCACGATGCGCCGCCCGTGCAGTTCCCCGCCACGGGACATCAGCAACCCCAGCCGGGCGATGTCGCGGGCGGTGGCATTGAGCGAGCCGCCGCCGATCGCGGTGCGCGGATGCTTGCGGGTGAGCCAGTAGTACGCGTCGTGCTCAGCGCCGATGCGGCTCCAGAGGCGCTCCGTGGCGTACTGCGCGAGGGAGTGGCCGGTGGCGGACTCCAGTACCCATCCCAGGACCTGGGTGTCGATCGTCGAGTAGCTGAACTGTGTGCCGGCCTCGGTCGAACGCTCGGCTGAGGACACGACCTCGTGCAGCGAGCCGCCCATCGTAACGGCCTTGGCGAACCGGTTGATCAGACCGTCCCGAACGGTGTGGTCCTCCACCAGGTCACCCACCCCGCTGCTCATGTCGAGCAGATGCTCGATGGTCACCCCCTCGAAGGCGGAGTCCACCAGCCCCTTGCAGTACACCGTCACCGGCTCGGTCACATCCTTGATCGCCCCCTCGTCGAGGGCGATCCCGATCAGCATCGACGTCACCGATTTGGTCATCGAGAACATCTGGGACCGTACGTCGTTCCCGGCGAAGTACCCCGGATACGACTCGTGGACGATCTCGCCGCCATGCAGCACGACGAAGGAGGTGGTGTTCGTTCGAGCGTGCAGTTCGGCAAGGCTCCGCTCCCGCCCCTCGAAGCCGTAGGTCACTTCCAGGGGGCGCGGTCGCCGGGGCAGGGGGAACACATCCCCGCCGCGGCGGACGTCTTCGGTGGGCATGAGGAGATTCATGTGAGTGAACGTCCACTCATTGAGCGGGCGGCTGCTCATCACCTCGTCCTGGTGGCGCCACAGCCACACCGCCCCAGCGCCCGCCCCGGCGCCCGCCGCGGCGGCTCCCAGCAGCCACCCACCCGCTTCAATGCGCATTACTGAGCCCCTTCATCGCATGGACATACCGAGCTTCGGCGCCCCCACTCTGCCTTTCCGATCCACCGGTGTCAACGGTGGTGATAACTGCGGTGTCAGCATCGATGTCACCAGTGTTGACGCGCTTGGGATGAGTGGTCATGATGGCGACCGGGTCGTTGAACCCCTCTCCGACACTCCACGAGGACAGCGCATGACAGCCATCCCCACCGCACGCCGCCTGCTCGGGAAGCTGCCCTTCGTCGACCCGGGCCGGCCCCCGCTGCCCGCGAGAGCCGCGTTCCTGACCGGTGCCAGCTCGGGCATCGGCAAGGCGCTGGCAGCCGAGCTGTGCGCCCGCGGCTACGACGTGTACCTCACCGCGCGCAGAATCGAGCTCCTGGAAGAACTGCGGGCACAGCTCACCGCCGCGTTCCCGCAGCGTTCGGTGACCGTGGCCGCCCTCGACGTGACCGAGCACGAGGCCGTGGTGCGGACGATCGACGACGCGGCCCGGCAATTCGGCGGACTCGGAATGGTCATCGCCTACGCGGGGGTCGACGCAGGGGGCAACATCGGAGAGGGCCACTTCGAGGCGCACCGTGCGGTGGTCGACGTCAATCTGCTGGGTGCGATGGCGACCATCGACGCGGCCGTCGCACACTTCCGCAGCAAAGGCGGCGGGCAGGTGGTGGGCTTCAGCTCCGTCGTGGCCGGGGCGGGCCTGCCAGGCGGGGCGCCGTACTGCGCCTCCAAGGCAGGGCTCACGAGGTACCTTCAGTCGCTGCGAGGCGAGCTTGGCCAGCTCCGCCTGGACGGTCAGCCAGAGCTCGCCGTCCTCGTCCCGCGCCGACGGCTCGAGCGGGGGCAGCGGCAGCCGGCCGTGTTCCCCGGCACCTGCACAGGGAAACGTTCCGGAAGATGCCCGACAGGCGCCAGGTGTCCTGGTCCTCCAGGTACGTGCCCGCGGAGAACTGGTGTACCCGGACGGCAAGCACGTTACGGCCCGGTCACCGTCTCCGACCAGACCCTGACCGTCGGCAACAACTCCGCGTCCCTCACCGTCCCGTGGACGGACTCCAGGGACGGCTACACCGTCACCCTGCTCCCGCCGTCCAACACCACCATCTCCACGGTCGCCGTCGCCCAGCACAGTGGCCGGTGCCTGGACGTCTCGGGACGCTCCACGGCCGACGGCGCCGCTGTCATCCATGGATTCGAGGGAACGGAAAACGCTACGCGCGTCAGATGCCGAGCATGGTGTTGAGGTCGTCCAGGGACTTCACCTTCACGTAGTCGTAGCCGTGGGTCACCGGGTCGCAGCCACGGTCCAGCAGGACCAGATTGCGGAAGCCCATGTCGTGCATCGGCATCAGGTCGTAGCGGGTGTGCGAGGAGACGTGCACGAAGTCCTCCGGGGAGGCGTCGAGCTGGTCGAGCATGTACTCGAACGCGGCGTACCGGGGCTTGTAGTAGCCGGCCTGCTCCGCGGTGAAGACCGCGTGGAAGTCCGCCCCGAGCCGGGGCACGCTCTCCTCCAGGAAGGCGTCGTCGGCGTTGGACAGGATCACCAGCTTGTAGTTCTCGCCCATCTTCTTCAGCGGTTCGGGCACGTCGGCGTGCGGGCCCCAGCTGCGCACCCCGTCGGCGAACCGCTTGCCCGCGTCCGGGGCGGCCTTCACACCCCACTTGCGGCAGACCCGCTCGAAGGAGTCCTGCAGCACCTGCTCGTAGGGGTAGTACTCGCCGCGGACCTGGTCGTAGCGGTAGCCGCGGAACTCCCGCACGAACTGGTCCCAGTGCTCGGCGGGGATCTGGTCGCCGACGAGTTCACGCGTGATGGGGGTCATCGGCCACTCGATCAACGTGCCGTAGCAGTCGAACGAGACGTACTTCGGGCGGAACTGAAGCGAGGGAATGGGCATGAGGATGCTCCTGTCTTTGCTTAGGGGACTGGTTACGGCCGGTGCGTGTCTTTTCGGGCATGCCCATGACAGGGATGTCAGGGCGGGGAGCGATGCCGTCGGCATCGCCGGGGATCAGGCGGCGCCGACTCCTGCCGGGGCGAGGAAGTCGATGGGGTGGTCAGTGCTGCCATCGAGTGCCAGGTCGGCGGCGATCTCGCCCATCGCGGGCGAGAGTTTGAAGCCGCTGCCGGAGAATCCGGCCATGACGACGATGTCGTCCTCGCCGGGGAGGTGACCCACGAGCGGGTTTCCGGACTCCGTGTAGCCCTCCATGTAGACCGACAGCCTGATGGGGTCGGGGTTCAGATCGGGCATCAGCTCGCCGATGAGCTCGCGGAAGATGTCGAGTTCTTCGGGCCGGACCGTACGGTCGAGCCGTTCGGGCTCGGGCACCGGCAGATGGCGTGCGAAGGAGAGACCGAGCTTGACGGAGATGCCGTCGGGCGACGGGAGCCCGAAGCAGTCGTGGGGTGTGGCGCGCACGAAGGGGGGAGCCCCGCCCGCGAACCAGTCGTGGCGGGTGGGCAGGTGCCAGGAGCAGACCACCCGGCGGACGTCGACGCTCCGAGGAAGGTCCGGGAGCAGGGTGTTGATCCAGGGGCCCACGGTCACCACCGCGGTGTCGACGTGGTCCGTGCCGTGGTCGGTGACGATGTGCACGCCGCCTCCCGCCGCGGGGAGGACCTCCCGCACCGGGGTGTAGCGGTGCAGCCGGGCGCCCAGCTGTTCGGCGTGGGCGGCGGCGGCCTGGACCGACGCCTCGGGCCGGATGATGGCGCCCATCCGGTCGAGGACGGCCGTGTGCCCGTCCGGGAGGCGGTGCTGGGGGTAGCGGCGGGCGAGTTCCTCCCGGTCCAGTACCTCGTGGTCCAGACGATGGGTGGAGCTGGCGGAGAGGAGCTGGCGCATGGCCGATGATGCGGTCTCTCCCATCACGAGGGAGCCGCTGCGGCGTCGCAGCGTCCGGCCCGTCTCCGCCTGGAGCTGCTCCCACAGCCCGTCCGCGAGCCGCAGCAGCGGAATGTACCCGGGTTCGCTGAGGTGGACGGCTCGGAAGATGCGGCTCTCGCCGCCGGCGGCGCCACGGTCGTGACCCGGCGCGTACCGGTCGTAGCCGATGACCTCGGCTCCGCGGGCGGCAAGTCGCCACATGACCTGGCTGCCCATGCTGCCGGCACCGATCACGGCGACCCGCTTCGGTATGCGCATGAGGTCGCTCCTTTCGATGGTGTGGTCTGGGTGGTAGTCGGGCCCCAGCACGGTGTGGACACGGTGCGGACCCTTCCGGTTCGGGTCCCGCTGGGGGTGGCGTTCACTTTCGGCCCGGGGAACCTGCAGGTCAACCCATACTGTGCTGCCACCTCGGGGCCTTCTCGAGACGGCCTGTCACTGCGGACTGCCGGGCTGCACAACCTGCCGGCGACGATGGCGGTCACGCCCCAGAAGGAGAGCTGCTTGTACCAGGGCGCTTGGCGTGTCCCTGCCGCCCGCCGAGGAGGAGATGGCTCAGAGGAGCTCGATCAGCTTGTCGGTGAACTCGGCGGTGGTCGCGGTTCCGCCCAGGTCACGGGTGCGGATATCGGTCTTGGCAAGGACCGAGGCGATCGCGTCCGTGATGTCCCTGGCCGCGGCGGGATGGCCGAGGTGGTCGAGCATCATGGCCGCGGACCAGATCGCGCCCAGCGGGTTGGCGATGCCCTGGCCCGCGATGTCGGGCGCGGAGCCGTGCACCGGCTCGAACATCGAGGGGAAGTCCCGCTCTGGGTTGAGGTTGGCCGCCGGGGCGATGCCGATGGATCCGGCGACCGCGGCCGCGAGGTCGCTGAGGATGTCGCCGAAGAGGTTGGAGGCGACGACGACGTCGAAGCGGGCTGGTTCGAGGACGAACTTGGCCGCGAGCGCGTCGATGTGTTCCTGGTCCCAGGCGACCTGCGGGAACGAGGCGGCCCGCTCGGTGACGAGCTGGTCCCAGAACGGCATGGTGTGCACGATGCCGTTCGACTTGGTCGCGGAGGTCAGGCGGCCGCCGCGCTGGGAGGCGAGCGTGAAGGCGTAGTCCAGCACGCGTGTGACGCCGGCCCGGGTGAACACGGCCTCCTGCACGGCGATCTCGTCCGGGAAGCCGCGGTTGAGTCGGCCGCCGACCTCGCTGTACTCGCCTTCCATGTTCTCGCGCACGACGACGAAATCGACCTCGCCCGGCCGTGCGCCGCGCACCGGACTGTCGATGCCTTCGAAGACACGGATGGGCCGGAGGTTGACGTACTGGCGGAAGCTGCGCCGGATCGGGATCAGCAGCCCCCACAGCGAGACATGGTCGGGCACCCCCGGGTATCCCACCGCGCCCAGCAGGATCGCGTCCTTGTCGCGCAGCTGGTCGATCCCGTCGGCGGGCATCATGGCGCCCTCTCGCAGATATCGCTCGCACGACCAGTCGTCGTACGACGTGTAGGACAGGCTGAAGCCGTGGCGGCGGCCGAGAACATCGAGCACCTGCCGTGCGGGGGGCAGTACCTCGGCGCCGATGCCGTCGCCGGGGATCAGGGCAATGCGGTGGTTCGTCGTCATGCCGGCAATTGCAGCAAGGCGGACCGTGGGGCGTCCAAGACGCAAATCGGATGTCCCTTATAAGCGGTGCCTATCAGCCGACGGCGGCCGAGGTCGCGCTCGTGACGAACGCGGCGGCTGCGGGCGACAGGCTGCCGCGGCGGCTGACGAGGGCGATGTCCAAGGTCGTCTCCGGCTCGATGTCCAGGACGCGGGCGCCCAGTCGCCGGGCGACGTCCCGCCAGGAATCCGTGACCACCGCGAGCCCGACCCCGGCCAGTACCAGGGGCATGAGCGACACGCGGTGCTCGGTCTCGGCGGCGACGGTGAACTCGATGCCCTGTTCCCGCAGCGCGTCGACGTAGGCGCGCATCCCGGTACCCGGCTGCCCGACGATCAGCCGCTGTCCCGCGAGCTCCCGGCACTGCACCGCCGTCCGATCAACGAACGGGCCGTCGGCCGGCACCACCAGCACAAAACGCTGCCGCCCCAGCGCATGTGAGACGACCTCCTTGTCGGAGACCTGACCGGCGGATGCCAAGAGCCCCAACTCCACGGCACCCGTGCGCACCATGTCGATCACATCACGCGACGTGAACGCCGCATTGATGGCCACGGAGACGCCGGGATACCGGTGGCTGAAGGCACTCACCAAGGTCGTCAGCGGCTCCACCGCCTGCGACGGCATCGACGCCACATCCAGGCGCCCCTCACGCAGCTCATGCACCGCCGCGACACTCGCCCGCGCCGTCTCCAGACTCCGCACGGCCTCCCGGGCAGGCTCGATCAGGGCCCTTCCGGCCTCCGTCAGGACTGCCCTGCGCCCGATGCGATGGAACAGCTCGGAGCCGAGATCACGCTCCAGTGCCCGCACGGCCTGCGACAGCGACGGCTGCGACACGTACAGAGCCGAGGCCGCACGGTTGAACCCCCCACGATCAACAATCGCAAGGAAGTACTCCAGCTGCCGGATGTCCATACGCGCCCTCTGCCCCTCAAGAAAACATCGGTTATGACCGACGTCAGTGGGGCGCTGGGAAGGATGGAGTGTTCGCCCAGCTCAACGGGCTGCCGCGGGAGTTGGTGCGGCAGAAGGAAGGCCGCAGGGCCAGCCCGTCGGCCTACGTGATTGACGCGCAGAGCGTCAAGACCTCCACGAGCGTGCCCGCCGCAAGTCCCGGCCCGATCCGCGTGATGTCCAGGGTATCGAGGGGCGACGCCCGCGCGGCTGGTCAGGGTACGGAGTCGACCGCCGCTGCCGCGTCCACCTTGCCCGCACCCCAGTCGTTGCTGGGCGCCCCGCCAGTGAAGGGGTCCAGCCGGGCCGAACTGGTCAGGAGCAGGACGAGGTCGTCCTGGGTCAGCGTGGGACTCGACTGCAGCATGAGGGCACACACCCCGGTGAGATGCGGTGCGGCCATGCTCGTGCCGGACATGGGCTGGTATTGGCTCGGTCCCGCAGCTCCTACCAGTGCCGAGGTGATGGCCTGGCCCGGGGCGGAGAGCGTCGGTGCGTTGCGGCCGTCGCGGGTGGGGCCCCGGCTGGAGAAGGTGGAAAGGTTTCCCTGTCCCGCGCCTTTGGTGATGTAGGAGGCGGCGGTGACGACCTTCCGACTGGTTCCGGGTACGGAGATGGTTATCTCGTCATTTCGGTGTGGGCCGATGAACTGGGGAACCGTCCGGCCTCTCTCCATCCAGGCGTGCCAGCGGCCGCTGTCTGCGACGGTCTGGCCGATGAGGGTGAGGCTCCAGGTGCCGGGCCGGATCGCTGTCTGGCTTCCCGGGCTCAGCTGAATGTAGATCCGGTTGTCGCCGTTCTGGGCGTGGTGCACGACAGAGTCGACGAAGGCCCTGTTGCCCCCGGGGAGATCCAGGTCCGTGATGGTGGTGCCGGGGTCGATTTCGACGCTCGCCGTGCCATTGGGGGGAGTGATCCGCAGGGAGAGACGGTCGGCGCCGGAGTACCAGATGTCCAGCGTATCCGGCGTGTTGTCGTCGACGGGTACCAGGAATTGGACGACGTCGCTGTCTCCCTCCGTTACCTGGCCCGTCGCGTGCACACCGGCGTTCGCCGCGTTGCCCGCGGACTTCACCAGCGCGCGCCCCGGGGCGTTGAGCAGGTTGTCGATTCCGCGTTCCAGCAGGCTGGAACCGTCGTGCGGTCCCAGATTGTCGCCCTGACTGATGTTGACGACCGCAGGCCGGCCCAGGGTCTCGGCGACCTTGAAGACGTAACCGACGGCCTCGAGCGTGCCCGTGGAATCACCCAGGGCTTCCGTCGTCACCCGGTTGGCCACGACGACCAGATCCGCCTCGGGCGCGACGCCGACAAAGGTGAACTCCGGTTTGCCATTGCCGGCCGATGACCCGTCACCGGCGGCGATGCCGGCCACGTGGGTGCCATGGCCGATGCTGTCGTCCATGTGCCGCACAGTGCTCATGGGGTTCGGAGAGCGCAATGCGTCGTCGATTGCGGAACGTTGGTATTCCACTCCGTGACCGAACGGCGCCGGTGAGGATTCCCCGGCTTCCGGGGTGAGGTTCTGGTCCCAGATGCGCAGGACGCGGGTTTTCCCGGTCGGGTCCCGGAAGCAGCCGTGGCGCCAGTCGATGCCGCTGTCGACCACACCCACGATCACACCGGCGCCGCGGAGTCCGGGGGGTCCGGTGTGCACCTTGTCGGCCTTGGTCTCGGGCACGGCGGCGTCCAGTTCCGAGAGGGTGGGGCGGGACGCCTCGACGTAGCTGACGGCTTCCAACTCCTCGAGCTCGGTAAGACGGTCGATTCCGATCTCGCCGCCGACCACGTCCCCGGCCCGGATGAGAACCGTCAGCCCCATGTGCCGGGACAGCTCTCCCAGGTCGTCGGCGCCGTACCCCTCCGCCATTCGCAGCAGTACACGCACACGAGGTGTCCTCACCCCCTCGGTCGTGAGCGCGAAACGGCCGGTGGACTCCAGGCCCGCCAGCGCCGCCGGGCCTTCGTCGGCCCGGGACTGCAGGAACTTCAGCCGTGAGTCGAGCATGAGCGGTCTTCTCTCTGGCGATCACTATTTCTGTGGCCGGGTGCCCGTCTCGGGGTGGAGGGGTTCAGACAGCTCCACGTAGTCGACACAGTCGACTTCCGTCAAGCGTCCGAGATCGCCGGGGGCGACTGTCGCGGTCAGGACATCGCCCGCAGCCATACCCACCCGCGCGCCGGCATCGGCAATCTGCCGACGCTGTTCTTCACTGGGTTCCCCCTTCACCCGGATGAGCACCTGGAAGGAAGTGGGACCGACTGCCTCACCGGGATCCGACAGCGCACGCCGTGCGGCGGAGCCAAGCTTGTGAGCGCGCATCTTTCCCACCTGATCCGGTGAGCGGCCCCCCGATCCGTACGAAATCGGTGCGCCGACATTCTTCCCGTGTCGGCGACCATTCGTGCCGCATTGCCTCTGATACCACCGTAGGCATCACAGGCGGCACGCGCCATTCCGCCCCTCCCCCGGTCGGCGCATTCCGCTCGCAGGCACAAGGTGCGCAGATGAGAGTGGAGTACACGGGCGTCAGCCATCGCTTCTACGGCAGGAGAGCGCTATGAGTTCCCCGGGATCCAGCCCCCAGTCCAACGCCGACATCCAACTGGACGAGCAGGGCCGCATCATCATCAACGCGCCAGAACTCGCCTCGGCACTGAAGAGCGCCGACCTCAGAACGGCTGGGTTCAGGCCGACCAACGGCGTCTGCCCCATCGTAAATGCCGTGGCCGGCTGCGGAGAACGACCGGTCTGACTGCACTGGGCCCACGCCACGCACGGAAGTTCCTCAAGCACGCAGACGCGCTTTCGGAAAGGTACGCATGAGCGACATCACCGGCACGTCCCTCCGCGAGGATGCCGCTTTTCAAGATGAGCTCTCGGCAGCGCTGACCGACCGAACTCTGCACTTGATCCTCCTGCCCACGGAGCAGTGCAACTTTCGCTGTACGTATTGCTACGAGGACTTCGCGATCGGCCGGATGGAGCGGGAGACGATCAACGCGGTCAAGCTGCTGCTGGACCGGCGATTCGACGGACTACAGGGGCTGGACATCGCGTGGTTCGGGGGCGAGCCCCTGCTGGCCCGGGCCGTCATCGAGGAGATCTCGGCCCACGTGGTGGCGTCTGTCGCCGACAGTCCGGATCTGCTGTACCGGGCGGACATGACCACCAACGGCTATCTGCTCGATGTTCCAACGGCGGAGAAGCTCGCGGGGCTGGGCGTCACCAGCTATCAGATCTCCCTCGACGGCCCAGAAGCCGTACACGACACCACACGTGTTCGGAGGAATGGCGGGGCTTCATTCCAGCGCATCTGGCAAAACCTGCTGGCGATCCGGGACAGCGGGCTGCCGGTCCGGATCCTGTTGCGCGTGCACCTCACGCCGGAGAACCTGCCCGCAATGCCGGACTTCGTGCGCCAGGTGCGTGACACCTTCCTGAACGACAGCCGATTCTCCGTCAGTCTCAAGCCCGTGGAACGGATGGGTGGGCCCAACGACGCAACCATGGAGACCCTCTCCCGGCAGGCAAGGGCCGAAGCGCTCAGGCAGCTGGACGGGATCCTCAATCCCGGCCCAACGGCCTCCGTGACTCCTGCCGGACCGGCAGTCTGCTATGCCGCCCGCCCCAACTCCCTGGTGATCCGCGCGAACGGCAGTATCGCGAAATGCACAGTGGCATTGTCCGATCCATCGAACACCATCGGCCGACTCGCTCCGGACGGCACGCTCCACGTGGACAACGCCCGCCTCGGCCCCTGGCTGCGAGGCTGGTCCGAGGGGAACTGGGCATCCGTCGGCTGCCCCTATGTCGGGATGCCCCGCTCGGGTTCGCAGCTCCTGCAGATCGGCACAGGCCCGCGTCAATCGACGGATGGCCGGCAGGTGTCTGCGAAGTCGTCCTGAGAACGGCCGAGCGCGGGTCGGCGCGGCGGTGACCGGCCCGGCCGTTGGCTGGACCGCTTCATGAGCGGGACCCCACAGCGGGGGTCCGCGTCGAGTTGATCGCCCCGCACTGGTAGGGCGGCGACTTCCGCTGTCTGAACGCCGTGTACGAGCGTTACCGAAAGCCGATCTCGCTGACGGAGTTCGCGCTCATCGACTTCTCGCAGGGCACCCGCTACCCGACGGACGAGGAGCAGGCCGCGGTCTTGGCGGCCACGAAGATGCTCGCAGGGCTGATCTTCGGCCAGCGGTACGCGTGGTTCGGGCTCGGCGCCGACTAGACGGGGCCGGGGACCACGTTGTTCCGGTCGGGGCGGCGCTCAGGCCGCAGAGCAGTGCGTTCCGCACGGCACCGTGGCCCGGTGAACCTTCAACTACCCGGTCGCTGGGCTCTTTTGCGCATGTTTCCCATGTCTGTAAGCATCGGTAGCAGGAAAACCTGTGCGAAAAGCGGCCCGCGGGATACCGCGCGCCCGCATCCCGGCAGAGCCGACGCCTTCATCCGACGCCGCCCCGCCTGCCACACACCGTGTCTCGGACACGACCGCCACAATTTTGATCAGGCCAGGAGGTGGATCATGGCCACGGCGGAACTCGCTTCCGAACGAGAGTCGGACTATCTGTCGCAACTGACGATGGCCGCGGCACGCTACGAGAACCGGACCGCACAGCGGGAGAGAAACCAGACCGTTCTCGAGACGCGCGGCGTGCTGTACGCCGACGCCCCCGAGCGGGTCGAGAAGCGGCTGGCGCGGCTCGGCGCCGACTGGGCGATGGCGCGGGCGATCGAGCGGACGCCGACGGAGCCCGCCAGCAGCGCGGGAAGCACCCTGCAACTGCCCCCGGAGGCCTTCACCAGTGAGGTGCTGGGCCTGGAGCGCATCATCGGGCGCAACAACCTCGCCCCGGTGGCGTTCCTGGAGGAGGGCTTCCAGGTCGCCCGCTCGGTCGGCCGGGTCACCATCACCGGACCGGGCGGCGGACACGGCACCGGCTTCATGGTGTCCCCGTCCCTGCTGCTCACCAACAACCATGTGCTGCGCAGCCCCGAGGACGCGAACCGCAGCAGGGTCGCCTTCGCGTTCCAGGACGGCGTCGACGGTGGCCCGCTGGTGCCGGCCGTCTTCGCGCTGGAGCCGCAGCGGTTCTTCGTCACCGACCGGGCGCTGGACTACAGCCTCGTCGCGGTGGCCCCGCGCGGCACGCAGGGGGAGGCGCTGTCGTCGTTCGGCCGACTGGTCCTTAGCGAGGCGCAGGGGAAAGTCATCATCGGGGAGTTCGTCAACATCATCCAGCACCCGCGGGGCGAGCCGAAGCAGATCGCGCTGCGCGAGAACCAGATCGTCGACGTGCTGGAGCGGTTCCTGCACTACGAGTCCGACACCCGTGAGGGCTCGTCGGGTTCGCCCGTCTTCAACGACCAGTGGGAGGTCGTCGCCCTGCACCACTCGGCCGTCCCGAAGACCGACGACCAGGGCCGACCGCTGAGCGTCGACGGCTCGGTGTGGCGCCCGGACATGGGCGACCAGCAACTGGCGTGGCGGGCCAACGAGGGCGTGCGGATCAGCCGGGTGCTGAGCGCGCTGCACGAGGTCAGTCTGACCGGTGAGGCGGCGCGGCTGAGGGACGAGGTCTTCACCACCGGGCTCACGCCGTCGCCCGTGGAGAGCGCCCCGCCCATGCCCATGCCCACGGCGGACGGCGGCTCCTCCCTGATGGGTGCCGACGGGTCACGGGCCCAGGCGCACACGAAGGCACAGGAACAGGCGCAGGCACAGGGCCTGCCGTCGCCGGTGGCCGACGGGGCCGCGCAGCTCACCATCCCGCTGCGGATCACCGTCGGCTTCGGCACCCCGTCGGTCTCGTCAGCCGCGTCGGTCTCGTCAGCGGGCCTCCTCGCCTCCGTGCCCACCCTCGCGCCGACGCCGACGGCAGCGCCGCAGTCCTCGGCCGGGCGGACGGACGTCGTGTCGGCGGTCGAGAAGGACGTCGACGCCGCGCTGATCAACCACCGGCTCGCACAGGAGCGTCCGTACTACGACCGGACCGCCGACGCGGCGGCACGCGAGGCGTACTACGCGAGCGTGGACACCGGCGACGGCGACGCGCTACGCCGTGCGCTCACCGCGCTGCTGGAGGAGACCCACACCCCGCAGCCCCGCTACAAGCCGATGCGGCTGGTCTACCCCTGGGTCGACCTGCACAAGAACGGCCGGCTGCGCAGCATCTACTCGGGCAAGGACTTCTCCCCCGAGGAGCTGATACGGGCGGACGCGGCCGTCGCCGAGGCGCGGCTGGCCAGGGTGCAGGAACTACTGCTCCAGGAGAGCACGGCGGGTCCGGCCGAGTTCGAGGCGGAATTCGACGCGCTGGAGGCGTCGATGCCGTTCAACTGCGAGCACGTGGTGCCGCAGTCGTGGTTCGCCAAGCAGGAGCCGATGCGGGGCGACCTGCACCACCTGTTCGCGTGCGAGGTCGGCTGCAACAGTTTCCGCGGCAACTTCCCGTACTTCGACTTCCCTGACTTCGAGGAAGCGGTCCGGGACGAATGCGGGATGCGCGAGAGCGTGGGATTCGAGCCGGTGAACGGCAAGGGAGCGGTCTCCCGGGCCACCCTGTACTTCCTGCTCCGTTATCCGGCCCAAGTCGGCGACACCGCACGCGAGTTCCCCGAGGACCGGCTGCCCGTCCTGCTTCAGTGGCACGAGACCGAGCCGGTCACCGAGTACGAGCGGCACCGCAACGCCGCCATCGCGGAGATCCAGGGCAACCGCAATCCGCTGATAGACCATCCGGAGTGGGCCCGCGAGATCGACTTCTCCGGGGTCTGGCCCTGAGGGGATCCGGCGTCATGGCGGACAGAGCTGAAAGGGCCGAGAAGGCTGTGAACGCCTACGGCTGCACCTGTCCGACGACGCCACCCGGTCGGCGAACGCGGTGGGGGCGCGGGCCTACACGGTCGGCCTGGACGTCGTCTTCGGAGCCGGCGAGTACCGTCCGCACGATGCCGCCGGGCGGCGGCTGATCGCCCATGAGGTGACGCACACGGTCCAGCAGGCGCGCGGCGGGCCGGTGCCGGCCGGATCGGGCCGTACCGAGCGGGCCGCGGCCGGGCACGCCGGCCGGCTGCGGCCGGGTCCGTTCCGTCGCGTTCATGACCGCGACGACCGGCAGCCAGCCCTCGCCCCGGTCTCACCCGCGCCCGCGCCCGGGATGTACTCCTGCTCAGGCATGATCGTTCCGCTTCTCGCCGACGCCGCGGGAGTGTTCATCATGAAGCAGTTCTTCGAGTCGATCCCCGTCAGCGTCGAGGAAGCGGCCCGGATCGACGGCGCGAGCACCTTCCGGATCTTCTTCATCGTGTCCCTGCAGAGCCCGGAACTGAACACCCTCACGTCCGGAGTCGCCTCACTCGTCTCCGGCCAGCTCGGCGACGGTAACCAGTGCCCGATCAAGCTCGCCGCGGCCCCGGCTCATGACCATCCCAGCAACCAGCCCCCTGACAGGACTTCGCCCCGCCGCATAGCGACGGGGCGAAGCAACCAGGCCCGCATCAACCAACAGCATCCCGTTGGGCGGCCGGGCCCTTCCGTCGCCGTGAGGTCTCCCCCTACGTCCTCAACGGCGCATCTCGCCCCGTGTGTTGCAGGGGTCGCGCCGGTTGAATCGCTCACCGGAGTCCGTCCAGTAGAGCTGCACGGTGTTCGGTAGACCATACCGCCGCGTCGGCGCCCTTCGGAGTGACGACGGTGTCGGCGGTCGTCAACGCCACATACTCCCGGGGCCGCACGGCGGGTCATATCGCGTGGATGGCCACGAGTTGACGGGCCAGCAGAGGAACGCGCGTCTCCAATCCCTCATCGCCGAGGACCGTCCGGCCCGCCAGATGTGTCATCAGGAGCGACGGATACTCGCAATGCTCGGCGGTTGGATCAACCGCGACCAGTCCAGGAGCCGGCACGCCGGTCCCCGTGAGCAGGGTCAGGGCGCCGGCCTCCCTGTGCAGCCAGTCCTCGGCGTGCCTCACGTAGAACGGGTCGACGAAGCTCCGCAGCACCAGGTCACGGGTGCCTCCGTCCCGCGTGCCGATGGTCAGCCTCCGCATTTCGGCAGTGATGCCGCCCTGCAGCGCCTCGGTTCTGACGATCCGTTCGCCGATGTCCAAGTGCCGACTCACCCAAGCCAGTGTCAACGGTCGGACGGCCGCCGCCTCATCGTGGTTGGTCACGGTGCCACCTCATCATCCCGCGCAACCTGAGGGGGTGTTCCGGGCCGGGCGCCACAACACAGCAGCCCCGGCCGGAGGCACCGGTCGGGGCTGAACAGCGGTGTTCGGCACCTCCTGCGCGCATGAACACGCCTGCCTCCGCTGCTCGATGCTTGCTCAGTTCAAGGCATCGAGGGCGGCGATGATGTCGGCCGGTTCGGCACGGGCGGTGTAGTCGGTGTCGACGAAGGCCCAGCGGATGACGCCGTCGCGGTCGATGACGTAGGTGGCGGGCAGCGGGAGGGTGCGGGGGTGGCCGCCGTTGACGCGCTGGAGGTCGAAGCCGAGCTTGTCGTAGACGGCGGCGAGGTCGTCGGGGAGGTCGAAGGCGAGCCCGTACTGCTTGGCGGTGTCGGATCCGACGTCGCTGAGGACGTCGAAGGCGAGGTCGTGCTTCTCGGTGAGGGTGAGGGACTCGTCGGGGATCTGCGGGGAGACGGCGACCAGGCGGGCGCCGCGCGCGGTGATGGCGTCGTGGTGCTGCTGGAGGGAGCGCAGTGCGATGTTGCAGTAGGGGCACCAGGCTCCGCGGTAGAAGGTCAGGACGACCGGGCCGTCGGCCAGCAGCTCGTCCAGGGCCAGGGTCTGCCCGGTCGCGGAGGGATGGCTGAAGCGCGGGGCCTGCGCGCCGACGGTCAGGGCGCGGTCGGCCTGGCCGGAGTCGGCGAGTTCCTGGCCGGCCCGCTGCATGATCTCCCGGATCTCGGCTGGGATCTGCTGCTGACGCGCTTCGTAGAAGGTACGCAGTTCGGCGTTGAGGGTCGTCATGGTGCTGGTTCCTCCTGGTTGGCGACTGGAGCGGGACCCAATCTTGAAATGTTCGTTCCAAGATAGAGGCATGCGTGGCCCCGCGCCAGTCGTCCGGAGCTGCCGATGCGTCAGAGGCTGGTGAAGGGACGGTGGTCGGCCAGGGCGAGTGCCCGGATGAAGGCGCCGAGATGGACCACGCGGCGTGCGAGGAAGCGGCGGAGGCGAGGGGTCTGCGACCCGTATGCGGCCGTCCAGAGAGCTGGTATGCGATTCATGGGGGCATGGTCACGGCGCGCGGCGCCGCTCGCGCGGATCGTGGACGAAGCTGGACGCCTTCGCGCACGGGGGCGGTAGCTTGTCGGCCTTGTGTCTGTCAGCGCCTTTGCGGCGCGTTGAACAGCGAGTATCTTGGAATTACTATTTCAAGATGGCGGGTGAAACATGCCGGATATCAAGCACTTCGACCCGGACGCCACCCTGGAGACCGTGGTGCGGCTGTTCTGGCGGCAGGGCGTGGCATCGACCGGGATCCAGGACGTGGTGACCGCGACCGGGCTCAACCGTTCCAGCCTGTACGCCACGTTCGGCGGCAAGCAGGAGCTCTACCTCGCCGCGCTGCGCCGCTATCTGGAGCAGCGATCCGAGCCGATGTTTCGGCGCCTGGCGGAGGACGAGCGCGGGCTGCCCGCCGTGGTCGAGTTCTTCGCCGGTCTGATCAAGGCGCGTTGCTCGGGCGAGTACGCCCGCTGGGGCTGCATGGTCTCCAACGCGCATGCCGGGACCGAGAACAGCGACCCCGAGGTACGCGCCCTCCTGGACCGGCACCACCAAGAGTTGCGTGACGCGATGTACGCGGCCCTCGTCACCGCACAGGCCCGGGGGCAGCTCGCCCCCGGCGCCGATCCCGCCGCGTCCGCGGACCTGCTGGCGTTGCTCGCCTACGGCGTCAACCTGCGCTCACGTGCGGGTGCCGACGCCGCGACGCTCCGACGGACAGTGGCCGCCGCCCTGGACTCGATCGCAGACCGGGCGGCGGCATAGACGTTGGCGGGCCCGCCTCTCAGCCGGGGTCGTTGCCCGGGCGGAGGGTGGGAGCGGCGGGCGTCGCCGTCCGCGCCGCGCCCGTCCTCTCGCCCGCTTCCACCGCATCCGCCGTGTAGTCCGCGGGGGACGTGACGTCGATGCCCTCAGGGGCGTTGGCCGCCTTCAGGACGAAGGTGAGCCCCACCGTCACGGCCACGTTGAGCACGAATGCCGTGAGGCCGATGTAGCCGATCTCGCCGATGCCGGGGATCTCCTTCGAGGAGCCGCCGAAGTGCTTCTGGGTCGGCGAGGCGACGCCGTACGCGGCGACCGTGCCGTAGATCATGCCGACCGCCCAGCCGGCGAGCAGGGCCCAGCGGTGGAACCAGCGGGTGAACAGGCCGCCGACCAGGGCCGGGAAGGTCTGCAGGATCCAGATGCCGCCCAGCAGCTGGAAGTTGATGGCGACCGTCTTGTCCATGGTGAGGACGAAGGCCAGGGCGCCCACCTTCACCAGCAGCGAGACGAGCTTGGAGACCTTGGTCTCCTGCGCCGGCGTGGCGTCGGGCTTGATGAAGTCCCTGTAGATGTTGCGGGTGAAGAGGTTCGCGGCCGCGATGGACATGATGGCGGCCGGGACCAGGGCCCCGATGCCGATCGCCGCGAAGGCCACGCCCGCGAACCAGTCCGGGAACATGGTCTCGAACAGCTGCGGGATCGCCAGCTGCCCGTTCTGCACCTTGATCCCGGCCGCGATCGCCATGAAGCCCAGCAGCGCCAGCAGGCCCAGCATCAGGGTGTAGAGGGGCATCACCGTCGTACTGCGCCTGATCACGTCACGGCTGCGGGAGGACAGCGTCGCAGTGATCGAGTGCGGGTACATGAACATGGCCATCGCCGAACCCAGCGCCAGGGTGGCGTAGGTCCATTGCGCCTCGGGGGCGCTGACCAGGGCGCCGCGTGGCTTGCCGGTCTCGGGGTCGGTCTGGCTGTACGCCTCGCCGGCCTCGGCGAAGATGTCGTCGAACCCGCCCAGCTTGATCGGGATGTAGATGATGGCGACGACGATGACCACGTAGATCAGCGTGTCCTTCACGAAGGCGATCATGGCGGGGGCGCGCAGGCCCGAGGAGTAGGTGTACGCGGCCAGCACGCCGAAGGCGATCAGCAGTGGCAGGTCCTTGATGAACCAGTTCGTGTTCTCACCGCCGCCGACGCCCATCACGTCCAGCACGGCCTGGATGCCGACCAGTTGGAGCGCGATGTACGGCATGGTCGCCAGGATGCCCGTGAAGGCCACGGCCAGTGACAGGCCCTTCGAGCCGAAGCGGCCGCGGACGAAGTCCGCCGTGGTGACGTATCCGTGCCGGTGGCACACGGACCACAGCCTGGGCAGGAAGGTGAAGATCAGGGGGTAGACGAGGATCGTGTACGGCACCGCGAAGAAGCCGGCCGCGCCCGCCGCGTAGATCGCGGCCGGGACCGCCACGAACGTATAGGCCGTGTAGACGTCGCCGCCGAGCAGGAACCAGGTGATCCACGTGCCGAACGACCGGCCGCCCAGGCCCCATTCGTCGAGGCTGTGCTCGTTCTCGGCTCTGCGCCAGCGCGAGGCGAGGAAGCCCATGACCGTGACGGCCAGGAAGAAGAAGAGAAAGACGGCGAGGGCGACGCCGTTCACGCCGTTGGGCATGGCTGCTCCCGTGCGGGGACGAAGGGCTTCGAAGCGGGTGATGGCGTAAGGGCCGGCCGGGCGCTCGCGCGCCCGGCCGGCCACTGGGTCAGGCGTGAACGGGCTCCGGCTCGGGAGCGGTCGATCCGGAGGCGGCCTTGGGCTCCGGCGTCGGAGGGGACATCCGCTGCTCGAGCCGCTCGGGCATGGCCCAGCGGTACAGCGGCATGGCGCCGGCGGTCGTGATGACCGCGACCAGGACCAGCATGGAGAAGACCTCCTTGGTGATCATTCCCTGGGCGAGGCCGATGTTGATGAAGATGAGGATCATCAGGCCGCGGGCGTTCATCAGGCCGCCGACCGCCCAGGATTCGCGCCAGGAGAAGCCGACGCCGCGCATGGCGAGGGCGCAGCCCGCGTACTTGCCGACGAAGCCCGCCGCCAGGATCAGCAGGAGCGGGCCGATCATGCCCCAGCCGGCGATTCCGCCGAGCTCGGTGTTGAGTCCGGAGAAGGCGAAGAAGATCGGCAGCAGCAGGACGCAGACGATGTCCATCATGCGGCTGTGCAGCGCGGCACGGAAGGCAGGGTTGCGGGGCATGGCGAGTCCGGCGATGAAGCCGCCGAAGACGGAGTAGATGCCGATGTAGTCGGTGAACAGTCCGGCCACCAGGACGATGCCCACGATGATGTACATCTGGTCGAAGCCGAAGTGGCCCGTGCGCTCGACCTTGGCACCCAGCGGGCGCAGCAGCCGGGCCACGACGGTCAGCATGACCAGGGCGAACAGGGCGGTGAAGCCGATCATGCGCAGGACGTGCATGGCCCCGGCCCCGGTGTGCATGGCCGACAGGACGGCGAGGAAGCACCAGGCCGCGGCGTCGTCGATGGAGGCGCCCAGGAGGGTCATCCGGCCGAGCCGGGAGTTCTCCAGTCGGCGCTCGTAGAGGATGCGGGCCAGCATCGGGAACGCTGTGATCGACAGGGCGCCGCCGATGAAGAGCGCGAACTGGAAGGAGCTGACGTCGGGGCGGGACAGTTTGTCGTAGAGGAGATAGGCGGCGCCGAGCAGGAGGGAGGGGACGATGCCGGAGACGGCGAGGACGGCGGCGTTCTTCGTGTCCTTCTTGCCGGCACCGCCGCCGTGGTCGAGGCCGGCGCCGACCAGGAACATGAAGACGGTCAGGCCGATGGTGCTCAGGACGTAGAGGATGGGCTTCACCTCAGGGGTGAAGATCGCCTTCTGTATCGAGGGGAACAGCGCTCCGAACAGAGTGGGGCCGAGGAGGACGCCGGCCACCATCTCCCCCAGCACCCGCGGCTGCTTCACCATCAGGGCGAGGCGCCCGCAGAGGGCGGAGGCGGCCAGGATGACCACGATCGCGGGCAGGACGTGGAGGACGAGTTCCAGGTTCTTGTCGGTGGTTGCGGCCAGATGGGCCGTGGCGTGCGTGGAGTGCACAACTACTCCCGTGGTCATCAGGAATGGGCGGGGACGGAGGGCTCGTGCGGATCCGAGGTGGCCGGGCGGCCGTGTGCGGGGCGGTGCGCGGGAAGCTTGAGGACCGTCGGCCAGCGCGCGTCGTCGGGCGCGACGACGAGGTAGCGGGCGTAGAAGCTGTCGAAGAACGACAGGACGAACATCGGCAGCAGGGTCCAGATGGCCACCTGTTCCAGCGGTCCGTTGCCGGTGAGCGCGGCGATGACGACCACCACGAACACGTTCGGGTAGGTCATGGCGGTGTAGTCGTCGAGGGTCTGGACGTGCCGGCGGCGCTTGAGGAGTGCGGCGACGAGTCGCAGGCCGACGGCGATGCCCGCGGCGATCGGCGCGTAGGTGGTGAAGCCGTCCAGGTCGAGCTTGAGGCAGACCAGCACGATGAACGCGGTGAGCAGCAGCACCGCCACATATCCGTTGCGCTCGCCGTACTTGGCCGTACGGACGGGAGAGCGCTCCCGCAGCCGCTTGACCAGCACGTAGGCCGCGGTGACGACGCCGGTCGAGGTGGCGGCGCTGATGGCGACGGCCGGGGCGACGTCCTCGCGCAGGGTCAGGGCGAGGACGGTCGAGAACGACACGGTCGCGACCAGCGAGGAGAGCAGGACCTGCGCGAACGTCGGCATGATCAGGCCGCCGAGGCAGCGGCTGACCGTCATCGCCACCACCGAGCTCGGGGTGGCGAGGAACACCGCGGCGATCGCCGCCGTACTGGTACTGCCCGCGTCCCACCAGCGCACCAGGGCGGCGAAGGCGATCGGCAGGGCGAAGTAGCGTATGGCGACGGACCTGAGCGTGCCGCGGTCGGTGACGAACGCTCGCGCGTTCTCCAGCTCGATGCGGCACATGGTGATGACGCTGGCCAGCACCAGCAGCAGGAGCAGCAGGTACGGCGAGGTGGAGACGCGCAGCCCGGCCACGTTGGTGAGAAGGCCGGCGGCCAGCCCGGTACAGAAGACCACGGGGTGGTTGACGACGATCCAGTCGTAGACCATGTTCATGGTCTTGTTCTCGTTCTTGACATAGCTGTGGATCCGATCGCCCTGCAGCATCTGGGAGTTGGGCAGGCGCAGGTCGTACGATTCGTCGGCCGGGCGGGCCAGGATGAACCGGCAGATCAGCTCGACGACGTACTTGTGCGAGACCACGCAGACCACTTCGCCGCGGCGCAGCGCGGGCAGCAGCTCCTCCTCGTAGAAGGCGCGCACACGGTCCTTGAACTGCTGGAACGTCTCGCCGCCGTGCATGGTCGGGCTGTCGGCGTTCATGGCCCGTTCGTACTCGGCGATGCCGTGGCGGCGCTGGAGGACGGACTTGCTCTGCAGGGTGTAGCTGCCGAAGTCGCGTTCCATCAGGCGCTCGTCGACCACGACGTCGGGGGCGCCCGCGTCGGGAGCCTCGATGCCGAAGATGATGTCGGCGGTCTCGTAGGCGCGGCTGAGCGGGGAGACGTAGACGCGGTCGAAGTGCCGGCCGCGGTGGCCCTTGGCGACCTTCTCGGCCTGGATGCGGCCGAGGAAGGTCAGGGGGGCGTCGCGCTGGCCGGCGATACGGTGCACGGAATTGCAGGTCGATTCGCCGTGCCGGACCATGAACAGGCGGCTGAGGAGCTCCTGCTCGTCGTGGTCTGTCATCACGCGTCCTTCTTCGGCGCGTGCTGGACCTGGTTGCCGTACTGGGAGTCCCAGCCCGCCAGCTTGGTGATGTCGCACAGGTTGTGGACGGCGTGCTTCTCCACCAGGGTGGTCAGCAGGGAGACGGTGCGCTGGGCCTGTTGCGCCGTGAGGTCGAACTCGCGGGCGAGACGGGCACCGAAGTCGGCCAGGTCGTCGTCGAGGATGCCGCGGTACTTGCGGCGCTCGGTGCGGTCCTGGGCCTGCAGGTAGTTGACGGCGTTGGGGTAGGCGCTCTCACGCGCGTAGTTCTGCAGGCGTTCCCGCAGGCGTGTGCTCTGGGGTTCCTCGGTGGCGAGGTCGGCGGCGATCCAGTCGCTGCTGCGGATCAGGCAGTGGTGGATGCCGTCGGGGATGTCCATCTGCTCCTCGTCGCTCGCGGGCCGCAGCCGGCGCAGCACCTCCATCGCCGTGTCGAAGCACTGGTTGCGCAGGGTGCCGATGCTGAACACGAAGGCGCCGAGCCGGCCACGGCGGGTGGTCTCGTCGCCTTGGCGCATCGGGCCGACACCGAACAGGCCCGGTGCCACGTTGCCGTCGGCGGCGATGAGCTGTCCGTGCGGGCCGACCTCGATGCCCCGGTGGGTCTTGGTCTGCGGTTGGGCGTACCCGTGTCCGTTGACCAGGCCGTTCCACAGGGGGTGGTCGGAGCGCTCGTAGTCGGTGTTGTTGCCCAGGCAGTTGACGACACGGTCGACGACGAGGTCCGGCTGGTCGGCGAAGACCACTCTGATCTTCGTGCCGCCCTCGACGGGGCGCATGTCCTGGATGGCGGCGGACATGACCTCGACGGTCTTGGGAGCGCCGTTGAATCCGCGCATCCGGCTGCGCACGACTGAGCCGATCTCCCGCACGGTGCTGGTGCGGTTGGTGACGATGAGGCTCTTGTACCGGTCGAGCAGCATCCGCACGTCACGCGGATCCATGCGGGAGACCAGCTCGATGACGTACGGCTCCCATGCCTTCATGACACGCTCGGGGAAGACGGCGTCGAGTGCGCTGCCCGGCTCGACACCGTGCTCGGTGCGCAGACGCGCATACTCCGCCTTGACGCCCTCGACCACCACCTCGGGGGTGAGCTTCTCGGCGTCGAGGAAGGACGGGCGGCCGGCCTGCCAGATGTCGTGTTCGTGGTCGACGGGGTAGGTGCCGTGCGTGTGGCCGCCCCGGGAGCAGATCAGGATCTGGCCCCGGTGGCCGGCGTGCACGAGGGAGATCACCGTGTCGAAGGCCGACAGCGCGGAGCCAGTGACGAGCACGGTGTCTTCCGTGCCGACCTCCTGGAAACGTTGCTGGGCGCCTGGGGCGTACGGGTCGGCGATGAAGCGGTCTGAGTCCTTGATGCGGTGGTAGAAGGGCGCCTGCACCGGCGAGAGGTGACCGGTGGCGAGTATGACCTGGTCCGAGGGGAGGTCGTGCACGCCGCCCTGAGTTCCGGCGTACTTGACGACGTAGCCGCCGCCCTGGCCGCGCACGTCGATGACCTCGCCGGTCAGCTCCCGCAGCGTCACGTCGGCGTGGGCGTCGGCGGCCGCGTGGCGCAGCCGCTCGGCCAGGTACTGGCGGAAGATCCGCCGTGGTACGACGCAGGCGACGCCGAAGGTGTGGTACTGCCACTTCTGCGGCCAGTCGGAGCGGTCCGCCTCGTCGTTGGCCCACTCCAGGAAGTCCTCCGGCCGCTCGCGGCGCAGGGTGATGCGGCCGGCCTGGATGTTGAGCATGTGCTCCCAGTTGGTGGACGCCCGGCCGAAGGCGATGCCGCCGTAGCGATAGCCCTCCTCGCGCTCGATCAGGCATATCTCCAGGGGTGCTTCGGCGAAGTGGAGCAGCCGGACGGCGGTGAGCGTGCCGGAGAACCCCGCGCCGACGATCGTGATGCGCCGCGTGCCGGGAGCCGCACTGCCCATGGTGCCGAGCTGTGTGCCGGCCTCGCGCATCACCATGTCCGCCATGCCGCGGTCCTGGATGAGGCTGTCCTGCATCGTGTTGTGCTGCATTTCCACGGTCTTTGTCTCCTTCGGTGGGGGAAGAGTCAGCGCCACTCGTGGGTGAAGCGGACCGCCACGGCGTCACGGAATTCCGTCGACCCGGAAGCTGGCCTCGGATGCGTCGGCCTGCGGGTCCTCGGCGCGCGGGGCCCCCAGGAAGGTGCACCTGTTTCAGACATGGCTGTACACGGACTCCTGTCCTGGGAAGGGGGCACGCGGGCTCGACCGGAACGTCCGAGGGGTGCCGCTGTACGGGAACGGGCCTCAGCATCAGGACTGAGTAAGAGCCTCCGGACGGATCGTGGACGATCCTGGATGCGCTCAGTGGCCGGGTATCAACAGATGGAAACCGGTTGACAGGTACAGCACCGCCTCCTCTAACTTGAAACGAGCGTTCCAAGTTGGTCATGGCCCAGATGTCCCATGGGGGAGGATGTTCGTGCCGCAGGTACTGGACCCGGGAAAAGCCCGCACGATGGACGAGTTCATCGCGGAACTGAGACTGCTGAAGGCGTGGGCGGGCAACCCGTCGATCACCGAGATCACGCGGCGCGTTCACCGGGACTGGCAGCAAGCCGGGCGTCCGCGCGGCGAATGGCCGGCCCGTTCGACGGTGGGCAACTGCTTCCAGGTCGGCCGCCGCAGGCCCAACTCCGACCTGCTGATGGCCGTCGTACAGGCGCTCGTCGGCGCCGACGAAGCCATCGTCTCCCTGTGGCGGCAGTCGCTTCGCACCGTGCTCGGCGAGGCCGAGGCCGCCGCGCGGGTCAGCGCATACGACCGGCTGCCCACGGGGCTTTCCGCGTTCGTCGGCAGACAGGGCCTGGTGGCCCGGGCGGAGACGTTACTGAGCCCGGGCAGGGGCGCAACGACTGTGGCTCTGGAAGGCATGGCAGGCATCGGCAAGACGTCACTGGCCCTGCACCTCGCCCACGGGTTGCTCGCCGGCAAGCGCAACGACACGCCTGTCCTGTTCGCGAACCTGCGAGGATCTGTCCCCCAGGGCCCGCCCGCCGACCCTGCCACCGTGCTGGAGACCTTTCTACGACTGCTCGGCACCACCGGCGACCGCATCCCGTACGACCTCGACGCACGAGCAGCTCTCTACCGGCGGCAGTTGGCAGGAACCGATGTGCTGATCGTCCTGGACGACGCGGCAGACGCGGCGCAGTTGCGGTCGCTGCTGCCCGGGACTGCGGGATCCCGCACCCTGATCACCAGCCGACGCGCGCTGACCGGCCTCGATGAAGCGACCCGCCTGCCGGTACCACTGTTCGACCCGGACGAATCCCTTGAACTGCTGCGGGCAACGGCGGGAGCCGAACGCATCACCCCCGACGTCCCGGCCGCCCGGCAGATCGCGGACCTCCTGGGCCACCTGCCGCTGGCACTGTCCACCATCGGCCGCCACATGCAAGGCCACCCCGCCTGGACGCTCGACGACTACTACCGCGAGCCTGTGATCTCCCTGGCCCTGGAAGACGGCGTACGGACCGCGTTGTCCGCTTCCGACGCACAGCTGCCGCAGGGTGCGCAACGGTTACTGCGCATGCTGGCGCTCCATCCTCTGCAGGAGATCGATGGCGGCACGGCCGCGGCACTCCTGGGCGAGCCACGCGCCGTAGCCGAGTATCACCTCGCCACCTTGGCGGCAGCACACCTGCTCGAGCGAAGCGCGCCGAGCCGCTTCCGGCTCCACCCCCTTACCCATGCCTACGCGGAGGAACGTATCTGCATCGACGAACCGGCGAGCCTCATCCGGCAGGCTCTGGGCCGGCTGCTGGATCACGGCCGCAGCAGTGACACCGCCATGCGGTCCGATTCACGGACCACCCGTGGACTCCGTCCGCCTATGCCTTGGCAGCACGCTGGAGCAGACGGAGAGATCCGCGTGCCACAGCAGTCGCGCGCAGGGCGGGTACTCGCAGCCTGACGGGCGTCGCAACCGATGTCGGCGTACTGGTGGCAGGAGGGGAACTCCACGCCCTAAACCACGGCGACCAGCGCCAGCGCCTCGTTCAAGTGGTGCTCGGCGATTCCCTGCATGAACTCCCGGTCGGGGAAGTCTCCCTCGAGCAACCGGAGCGGACCCGCCGTCAGTGACAGCCGCTGAGTGAGCGTATAGAGCGCGAGCCGGTCCTCGTCGAGGCCCTCCGCCGCCAACCGCCGGTAGTGGCCCTCGGGATGGCGGAGTCGCAGGAAGACGTGCTCCCACTCGACGTCGAAGTACATCAGCGAAACGCGCAGGCCCGCGCACCGGGAAAGGTGCGCGTACTGTGCGTACGGCCGATTCGCTCTGTGCGTACGGCGATGCGCTACTCGCTCTTGATGGCGGTGAGCATGTTCAGCCGGGCGGCACTACGGGCCGGCCACATGGCCGCCAGCGTGCCGACCAGTGCTGCCAGCAGCAGGGAGAGCGCGAAGCGGCCCCAGGGCAGAACCAGCGCGTAACCCGGGACGCTCGACGCCACGGTCTCGCCGACGGCCCAGCCCAGGAAGGCGCCGAGGCCGAGCCCGATCGCCGCGCCGAAGACCGAGATGACCACGGCCTCCAGGCGGATCATCCGCTTCACACGCCGCCGGTCCAGGCCGGTCGCCCGCAGCATGCCGATCTCCCGCTGCCGCTCGAAGACCGACATCGCGAGGGTGTTCACGATGCCGAGCACCGCGATGACCAACGACATCGCGAGCAGCCCGTACATGACGTTCAGCGCGGTGCTGATGAACCCGCCGAACTCGGCCCGGATGTCCTGACGGTCGCCGATCTCGATCGCCGGGTTGCCGGCGAGGGCGTCGACGACGGCCCGCTTGTTCGCGGCGCTCTCGCCGCCGTCCGTCTTGACGTAGATCCGCGAGATGACCGACTCGGCCTCGTGCGGCTCGAGTACGTCCGTCGAGACGACGACCGGCGAGACGACGGTGTTGCGCTCGAAGACGGCCCCGACCGTCAGCTTGCCGCTCTTGGCGTCGTCGTACGTCACCGGCACGCTGTCGCCGGTCTTCCAGCCGTTGGACCGCGCGATGTCGTCGGCGACGGCGATCTGTCCCCGGGCGAAAGTGCCCAGCGAGCCGGAGACCGTGGTGAGGTGGATGGCCCTCTGGAAGTCCGCGGGGGTGACGCCGGAGACCGGCTGCAGACTGCCGCCGAGTCGCATGGACGCGGGCTGCTCCTGGGAGACCGCGTTGACGCCCTCGGCCTTGCGCAGGGCGGCGACCGCCGAGGCGTCCAGGCCCGAGCCGCCGACCGCGGTGACCATGTAGTCGGCCTTGACGATGTCCGTGGTCATCTTGTCCACGGCCTGACCGAGGGTGACCCCGAGCATGGTCAGCGCGGTGACCAGCGTCAGGCCGATGGTCAGCGCGGAGGCGGTGGCGCCGGTGCGGCGCGGGTTGCGTACGGCGTTCTGGCCGGCGAGCGTGCCCTCGATCCCGACGGCGCGCAGCAGCGGCCGTACCGCGGCGACGGCCGGCCGGGACAGCAGCGGGATCAGCAGCATCACCCCGGCCAGCGCCAGGATGGCTCCGAGCCCGACGAGCGCCCCGCCCCCGGAGCCGCCGGCCCTCCCGCCTTGGACGCTCACGGCCACGCCGAGCAGCGTGAGGAGGCCGCCCAGGGAGTTCCGTAGGACCAGGGACTTGGTGGTGGCCGGCAGATGCACGCTGCTCATCGCCGCGACCGGCGGGATCTTCGCGGCACGGCGGGCGGGCAGCCAGGCGGCCAGCATGGTGACCAGGACACCGACGGCGAACGCGACGATGACGGTCGTGGACGTGACGGTCACCGGACCGTCCGGCAATTCCCCGCCCAAACCGCCGATGGTGGACCGCAGTACGACGGTCGCGCCCGCCCCGAGGGCAAGACCGGCGACGGAGGCGAGGGCCCCGAGCACCATCGCCTCGGCCAGGACGGAACGGGTGACCTGCTTGCGGGAGGCACCGACGGCGCGCAACAGGGCGAGTTCCCTGGTGCGCTGGGCGGCCAGCATGGTGAAAGTGTTGGCGATCAGGAAGACGCTGACGACGAGTGCGACGGCGGCGAAGGCGAGCAGCATCGAGTTGAGATTCGACGCGTCTGCCTCGGCCAGATCGGCTTCCCGGTTGGCGAGTTGCCGACCCGTCTGGGCCTCCGCGTAGTCCGGAAGCAGCTTCCCGATGGTGGCGGCGAGCTCGGTGTTCGAGGCACCGGGAGCGGCGGTGACGGTGACGGTCTGGTACCGGCCCGGCTTGAGATAGAGCCGCTGGGCAACCGGGGTGTCGAACAGCACCAGGCTGCCGCCGTCGGCCACCGCGCTGTCCTCGGTGGTGAAGATGCCGGAGAGCGTGTACGTCTTCGCCGGACCCTTGGTGGCGACGCGCACGGTGTCGCCGACGTGGTACCCGCCCTGGGCGGCCGAGGCCTTGTCGAGGGCGACCTGCCCGGCCTCGGTGGGACCGCTGCCGTCGGGGAACACGTACAGCCCGTCCTTGCCGTCCTTCCCCGGCGCGAAGTTGGCGCCCGCGTTGGACAGGGCGCTGCCGAGGAGCCTGCCGTCCTTGTCGGCGACGGAGGCGTCCCCGTAGACCCGCCCGGCGGCCTCGGCGACCCCGTCGAGTCCGGCGATCTCGTCGAGGGCCTTCCGGCTGAGTCCGGGGTTCTCACCGGAGCCGGACGCGTATGCCCGGACCTCAACGTCCACGTGGGCGTAGCCCTTGGCCGCCTGGTTGCGGTAGGCGTTGGCGAGGGTGTCGGTGAAGACCAGGCTGCCGGAGACGAAGGCGACGCCGAGCATGACGGCGAGGAGGGTCATCAGGAGTCTGGCTTTGTGGGTGAGGATGTTGCGCAGGGCTGTTCGGAGCATGGTGGTTGGTCCTGGTGGGTGAGGGCGAGGCTGAGGGCTGGGGGTGGGGTGGGGGTGGAGGGCGGCTGATGGTGAGGTACGCGGGTTGGTTCGTACGACTCGGTTCGTGACTCTGCTCGTCACTCAGCTCGTGACTCAGCTCGTACGGAACTTGGTGTCGAAGGCCTTGATGCGGTCCAGGACACCTTCGGCGGTAGGCTGGTACATCTCGTCGACGATCCGTCCGTCGCCGAAGAAGAGGATGCGGTCCGCGTAGGAGGCGGCCACGGGATCGTGGGTGACCATGACGACGGTCTGGCCCAACTCCCGTACGGAGTGGCGCAGGAAGCCGAGCACCTCGGCGCCCGAGCGGGAGTCCAGGTTGCCGGTGGGCTCGTCAGCGAAGACGATGTCCGGCTTGGAGGCGAGAGCACGAGCGACGGCGACGCGCTGCTGCTGGCCCCCGGAGAGCTGGGCGGGGCGGTGGGTAAGGCGATCGGAGGGGCCGACCATCTCGATGACGGTGTCGAGCCACTGCTTGTCCGGCGTGCGGCCCGCGATGTCCATGGGGAGGGTGATGTTCTCCAGGGCGGTGAGGGTCGGCAGGAGGTTGAACGCCTGGAAGATGAAGCCGATCTTGTCCAGGCGCAGCTTGGTGAGCTGCTTGTCCCTCAGGGAGCCGAGTTCGGTGTCGCCGACGCGGACCGATCCGGAGGAGAAGCTGTCGAGCCCGGCGACGCAGTGCATCAGCGTGGATTTGCCGGAGCCCGACGGGCCCATGATCGCGGTGAACTGCGGGCGCCGTTCCCGGCCGGCCTGGCC
Organism: Streptomyces coeruleorubidus; assembly: GCF_028885415.1. Taxonomy (GTDB): domain Bacteria; phylum Actinomycetota; class Actinomycetes; order Streptomycetales; family Streptomycetaceae; genus Streptomyces; species Streptomyces coeruleorubidus_A. The sequence goes on along the minus strand of NZ_CP118527.1, from coordinate 9,264,425 downwards.
GGGAACTTCTCCATCGTCCGGTTCGTACCAGTCCTGCGGATCAGCCGAAATTCCGACGACCTGGGGCTGACGGGAGAGGCGGTCTCGTCAGCCCCAGGTATGCCGTTCCGGTCAACCCCGGAGGCGAAATCCTCTACAAAACGCCCCAAAAAGGGGCCGCCGTCCCCCTCGCCGACAAGACCCGCCCGATCGGCTTCTAGACCTTTCGGCCGAGGCGCAAGGTCGCGTTATCGCACGAACACGGCCCACTGTGAGGGGGCAACTCGGGAACCTGGCGAGCCCGGCGTACGGCTGCGCTGCCACCTAGACGTGCGCCAGGTGCTCCGCTCGTAGCCCCGCCACAGCATAAGACCGCCAACACGACCGGCAGGGCCAGCAACCACTGGATCAGTGCCGCCATGCGCGGGCAGCCAGCGGCCCCGGAACTCCGCGCGAGCCTTGCTGAAGCAGGCAGCTGGACAGCAACTTCCGTGAAAGCTACTCGACCAGGAGGCTCTGCCCCCGGATCATGAACGGATGACCTCGGCCGAATCAGCAGCAATTGATCTGCAGGACCATGCCGCCCTCTGGAGCGCGGGAGAAATCCGTGCGAGCGACGTCGTCAGCGCCGCCTGTGATGCGCTCGTCGCCGGACTGGACAGCCCCGCCCTGCGAATCCTGGCCGCCTGCACACGCGCCGAGGCGAACTACGACGTGCACGAATTGCTTCCCGAAGCACTCGGCGAGCTCGGCCTCACCTTCTATCCGATCGCCAGCGAAGCCGGCCAGGCAGCCGCCGCCCGGGCGCTCGCACGCCGCATGCTCGCGGGTGAGCTGACACCTCGGGCATTCACCTCCCGGATCCACCAGCGGTACGGACATGAGCTGCCCCTGACTGAGCGGCTCGCCGAGCTCGATGACGAGTACGACGTCATCGAATACCCCGACAGAACTGTGGGCCAGGTGGATGCCGAGGTCACGGCCGAAGCCCGCCGCCTCGCAGCCCACACGCAGGTGGCGCCCGAGGTTTGATCAGCGGTGTCCTGGATCGCCTTGAGCTGGGAGTCACGGTCACCCGCAGGTAGAAGTACTGGCGCCGGTGTCTGAGCGAGCGTGTCCAGGACGCCGTCGCGGCCGGCGAGGGCGACTGTCAGTCCTGCCGGCGCATGCGGGGCGGCAGCGACGACGCGATCGGCGTGGGCTCCGGCCCACGATCAGGCCGGCCAGCCGTTCGGGATGGCGAGCCAGCAGGTTGAGGCCGATGGTGCTGTCAAGTCGAGGACGCCGACGTACGGCGAGGACACCGGCACGGTGATCACCGAGCGGCCCGCGGGGACGTTCAGCCGGCAGCTGTTCCTCGGCGACACCCTCGACACCGAGGAGATCGAAGCCTCCTACGAGGCGGGCGTGCTGAAGCTGAAGATCCCGGTAGCCGAGCGGGCCAAGCCCCGGGCGTCAATGGGTTCCCTCGGGCGGGTGCGCGGCTAGCGGGACGGCTCTTCCGGCTTTCCGCCGTCGGCGTCGAACACCTTGGTCCAGGTGGCTCCGCAGCGGCAGCGGGAGTGCTCGATCAGTTCCCCTTCTCGGGACACGCTCATCCCCTGGCTGAGTCGCACGTGCACATGATCGCCCATGAGGAGCTGCTTTCCTTGACGTCCTTTGTGTGACTCAGAGTGGAGGATTGCCGGTTTCGCTGGCAATGTCGTAGATCACAGCATTTGTCGACGTCGCAAGCCAGCCCTCGCCGCTGTATGTGAATCCTCGCTATCTTGACAAGGAAAGACTCAAGTTTTATTTCATGACTATGAGCAAGTAGGAGTGAAAACGCAGCTCGCAGGGGCCAGGAGGTGTTCGGGATGCAGGTTCGGCGAAGTGCGGGAGGCCTACGAGACCCTGCGCGACCCGGTCCTGCGCGCGGCGTACGACCAGACCCGCGAGCGGGCGTACGACCGCGAGCGGGCCCCGGCTCCGCCCGTACGGCCTGCGCGGCGCTACGTCGTGGTGCTCGGCACCGTACGCCCCGAGCCTCCGCTGCGCGCCGGTCCCGTCCGGTGGGAGCGGATGTCGTGGTGAGGCCCCGAGCCTCCGGACAGCGCGTGGAACACAGCGAGGCGAGGAGGGAGAACCAGATGGCACGGTCGGTTGGTATCGACCTTGGTACGACGAACTCGGTGGTCTCGGTCCTCGAAGGCGGCGAGCCCACCGTCATCACCAACACGGAAGGCGCGCGCACGACCCCGTCGGTCGTGGCCTTCGCCAAGAACGGCGAGGTCCTGGTGGGCGAGGTCGCCAAGCGGCAGGCCGTGACGAACGTGGACCGCACCGCGCGCTCGGTCAAGCGGCACATGGGCGACCACTCCTGGCGGTTCCCGGGCCACGGTGACAGCGACGGCAAGCGGTACACCGCGCAGGAGATCTCCGCGCGCGTGCTGCAGAAACTGAAGCGGGACGCGGAGGCGTATCTCGGGGAGGACGTCACCGACGCGGTGATCACCGTGCCCGCGTACTTCGACGACGCCCAGCGGCAGGCCACCAAGGAGGCCGGGGAGATCGCGGGCCTGAAGGTGCTGCGGATCATCAACGAGCCGACGGCGGCGGCGCTGGCGTACGGGCTGGACAAGGAGAACGACCAGACGGTGCTGGTCTTCGACCTGGGCGGCGGCACCTTCGACGTGTCGCTGCTGGAGATGGGCGAGGGCGTCATCGAGGTGAAGGCCACCAACGGCGACACCCACCTCGGCGGCGACGACTGGGACCAGCGCGTCGTCGACCACCTCGTGAAGCAGTTCAAGAACCACTACGGCGTCGACCTGTCGAAGGACAAGATGGCCGTGCAGCGGCTGCGGGAGGCCGCGGAGAAGGCGAAGATCGAGCTGTCCAGCTCGTCGGAGACGACGATCAATCTGCCCTACGTCACCGCCTCCGCCGAGGGCCCGATGCATCTGGACGAGAAGCTGACCCGCGCGCAGTTCGAGCAGCTGACGGCGGACCTGCTGGAGCGGTGCAAGGCCCCGTTCCACAACGCGATCAAGGACGCCGGGATCAAGGTGTCCGACATCGACCACGTGGTGCTGGTGGGCGGTTCGACGCGTATGCCGGCCGTGACCGAGCTGGTGAAGGAGCTGACGGGCAAGGAGCCGCACAAGGGCGTCAACCCCGACGAGGTCGTGGCGGTGGGCGCCGCGCTCCAGGCGGGCGTCCTGCGCGGCGACACGATCCCGACCCGGCGTTCGGAGATCTTCACCACGGCCGAGGACAACCAGCCGTCGGTGACGGTGCAGGTCTACCAGGGCGAGCGGGACATCGCCGCGTACAACAAGAAGCTCGGCATGTTCGAGCTGACCGGTATCGCTCCGGCGCCGCGCGGTGTGCCGCAGATCGAGGTGGCCTTCGACATCGACGCCAACGGCATCATGCACGTCTCCGCCAAGGACCTGGCGACCGGCCGCGAGCAGAAGATGACCGTCACCGGCGGCTCGGCCCTGCCCAAGGACGACATCGACCGCATGGTCCGCGAGGCCGAACAGCACGCCGAGGAGGACCGTCGGCGGCGCGCGGCGGCGGAGACCCGCAACCAGGGCGAGCAGCTCGTGTACTCCACCGAGAAGCTCATCAAGGACAACGCGGACAAGATCCCGGCGGATGCGAGGAGCGAGACGGAGACGGCGCTGGCAGAGCTGAAGGAGAAGCTGAAGGGAGAGGACACCGTGGCGATTCGGCAGGCGATCGACCGTACGGCGCAGGCCGCGCAGAGGATCGGCACGGCGCTGTACGAGAAGTCGCGGGCCGAGCAGCCGCCGGGTGAGGCCGGGGCGACCGCGGGCGGCGGTAGGGCCGGCGGCTCGTCCGAGGATGATGTGGTGGACGCCGAGATCGTCGACGACGACAAGCCGGAGGCTGGCTGACGATGACCGGGAGCGGGCCGCAGTACACCGAGCTGGCGGAGCTGCGGAGCCTGGTGGAGGAACGGACCGCCGACCTTCAGCGGGTGAAGGCCGAGTACGACAACTACCGCAAACGGGTCCGGCGGGATCGCCTGGCCGTACGCGAGATTGCGGTGGCCAACGTACTCCGGGCGCTGCTGCCCGTGCTGGACGCGGTGGACCGGGCGCGCGCGCACGAGCCGCTCACGCCTGGTCTGAAGGACATCGCCGACAGCCTGACCGAGCAGCTCGGCTCGCTGGGCGTCACGTCGTTCGGCGAGGTGGGCGATACGTTCGACCCCGCCTGCCACGACGCCCTGGCGCACCACCCCTCCCCCGACCGGGACCGCCTGGTCTGCTCGGCGGTCCTCCGGCCCGGCTACCGCCTCGGCGACCACCTGCTGCGCCCGGCCCACGTGGAGGTCGCCGGGCCGGCTCCGCCCGCGAGGAACGCGCACGGGGACGACCGAGGCGTACGCCCTTCCATCGCCGGCGGTGCGCCGCCCTTCCCCATCGCGCGAAGCTGACCGGGCTCAGGGCGTCCGCGTGCCGCCCGGCTGCCGGGCGTGTGTGCGGGTGGACGTCGCGGGCGTCGCCCCGGTCCACCGTCGTCGTGCCAGGGGCCGGGGGCTTGCAGGGCGAGGTCGGCCGGCTTCGCATCGTGCGCATCAACGGTGACCGTCGCACAGGTCGACTACCTGGGTACCGGGAAAGGGACATCGCACAGATGCCGTCGACGCCAGCAAGCGGAGGTGACGAACGATGCAGTACCACGAGTACCTCGCCCGCGTACGCGAGCTCGGCGAATACAACAGCCAGGAAGAGGCCACGAAGGTCACCGAGGCCGTCTTGAGCGTGCTGGCCCGGAGGATCAGCCCCGGTGAGGTGGATGATCTCGCCTCCCAGCTGCCCGGACCGCTCGGGCAGACGCTGACCGCCGCCAAGCCGCAGCAGGCCGAGAGCTTCGGGATCGACGAGTTCTACCGCAGGGTCGCCGAGCGCATCGGAGCCCGGCCGCGCACCGCCGAGTGGGACGCCAGCGCCGTGCTGACCGCCCTGGCCGACGCGGTCAGCGGCGGCGAGCTGAACCAGATCCTCAGCCAGCTCCCCTCCGGCTACGCCGTCCTGTTCGGCAAGGCCGATCTCGCCGGCTGACTCGCCCAGCCGGCCGGCGCGGGCCCGAGCGCGGCGTACGCCGGCCGGCTGCGCGCCCGCACGTACTCGTCGATGGTCCTCCGTCCACGCTGCCGCGGTTTTCGGACCGTCGGCGCCCGCGAGGGCTTTTCCGTACTGGCCACCGACTTCAGCCGCGTGACCGCCCCCGCCAGGAGGACCCCGGCCGGATCCCGCATCAGACTCGTGAAGCATCGGTGAAAACCCTGCGGAAGTGGTGTCAGCGGGGCCGCATATGATCCACCGGACGATCACGTGGGATCAGGGGAGGGCGCGGCATGTTCGGCAAGTTGTTCGGCAGGGGTGCGGAGAGACCGGTTTCGGATCCGCATGCCCTGCCCGTCCCGCGCAGGCAGAAGAACGGGATGTACACGCTGCGTGCGCTCGGGGACGTGCGGGTGCTCGCGCTGGTGGAGGCGGCCGACGCGGGTGACTGGGAGGCGGTGAAGGCGGCGCTGGTTCCCTTCGACCTCGGCCGCGACCATCAAGTCCTCGGTGAGCTGGCCGACTTGGACGGTGTGCAGGACTGGATCGGCCCGGCCGTCGAAGAGGACAAGGAGCACCGGGCGACGGCCCTGCTGATATCCGGGACGCGCCACATCAGCTGGGGCTGGGAGGCGCGCACCGCCGAGCGTGCCGTGAACGTCACGCAGGAGCAGTGGCGGGTCTTCCACGAGCGGCTCCACATCGCCGAGGAGCAGCTGTTCGAGGCCGCCGAGCTGCGGCCGGAATGGGTCACGCCGTGGCGCCGCCTCCTGACCTCCGGTCGCGGCATGTCGCTGGGCACCGCCGTCAACGAGACGCGGCTCGACGCCGCCCTGCGCCGCGACCCGCTGGATCTGGAGACCCACCTGGAGTGGGTGTCGCAGTTGCAGCCCCGCTGGGGCGGCAAGCCGGGCCAGGCCCTGGCGTTCGCCCAGAAGGCGTTCGCCCGCGCCCCGCAGGGGCACCGACTCGGCTGCGTGATCGCCATGGCGTACATCGAGGAGTGGGTCGAGGCGGAGCGCGGGGACCATCTCGAAACCTCCGAGATCCAGGCGCAGTTGCGGGAAGCGGCGGACCACAGCATCCTCCACCCCGCCTACGTGTACCGCCCGGGCTGGCAGCACGACTTCAACATGTTCGCCATGGCCTTGTCGCTGGCCGGTGAGCGCCACACGGTCCGGCGCGTCTTCCAGACGCTCGACGGCGCCTACACCAGCTGGCCCTGGACCTACTTCGCGGAGCCCGAGAAGCAGTTCGCCCGCCACCACCGCCGCGCCTGAGCGCACGCCGGCTCCGTTCCCGCCCGTCCCCTCTCCCACTCCGGACTGCCCGATGACTCTGCCCGACACCGCAGCGAACCCGGCCGGCGCCGACCGCACCTTCCAGGTGGATCTGCGCGGCCTCGTCGATCTCCTCTCCCATCACCTCTACTCCAGTCCCAAGGTCTACCTGCGCGAACTGATGCAGAACGCGGTGGACGCGCTGACCGCCCGGCACGGCCTCGAACCGGCCGCACCCGCCGAGTCCCCCGGCATCCGCCTGTACGCCGACGGTTCGGTGGTACGCGTCGAGGACGACGGCGTCGGTCTCACCGAGGCCGACGTGCACACCTTCCTCGCGACGATCGGCCGCAGCAGCAAGCGTGCCGAGCGGCTCGCCGAGCAGCGCGGGGACTTCATCGGCCAGTTCGGCATCGGCCTGCTCTCCTGCTTCCTGGTCGCGGACGAGATCCACGTCCTGAGCCGCTCCGCCCGCGTCCCCGACGCCCCCGCCGTGGAGTGGCGGGGGCGCGGCGACGGCAGTTACACCGTCCGCACCCTGCCCGCCTCCGCCCGCCCCCGGCCCGGCACCACCGTCACGCTGACGCCGCGCGCCGACGCGGGTGAGTGGACCCGGCCGGCACAGGTGCACGCGCTGGCCCGGCACTTCGGCTCCCTGCTGCGCCACCCGGTGACCTTCGACGACGGCACAGGCGGCTCGGGTGGTCCGGGCGGCCCGGGGGCGTCCGTCAACCCCGAGCCCGCGCCCTGGGCGCGTACGTACCCCACGCCGGGCGCCCGTTCCCGCGCGCTGGCCGCGTACGGCGAGGAGGTCTTCGGCTTCACGCCGCTGGACACCATCGAGCTGGACCTGCCGGCCGTGGGCCTGAGGGGCATCGCGTGCGTGCTGCCCGAGGCGGTGCCGGCCGGGCGCCGCCACGGCCACCGCGTGCACGTCAAGGGCATGCTGCTGTCCGAGCAGGCCGAGGAGATCCTGCCCGAGTGGGCGTTCTTCGTCCGCTGCGTGGTCGACGCCGAGAGCCTGCGCCCGACGGCGTCCCGCGAGTCCCTGTACGAGGACGACACGCTCGCCGCCGTCCGCGACGCCCTCGCCGAGCGGCTGCGCGCGTGGATCGCCCGGGCCGCCGCCAGCGACCCGGACCTGCTCGCCCGTTTCCTCCAGGCCCACCACCTGGCCGTGAAGTCGCTCGCGGTGCACGACGACGAGATCCTCCGGATGCTGCTGCCCTGGCTGCCGTTCGAGACCACCGACGGGCACACCACCCTCGACGAGTTCGCGCGCACCCACCGCACCGTGCTCGTGACGTCGAGCGTGGAGGAGTTCCGGCAGGTCGCGGCGATCGCCTCGGCCGCCGGGCTCGGCGTCGTCAACGGCGGCTACACCTACGATCGTGAGCTGGTCCACCGGCTGCCCGAGATCAGGCCCGAGGCGAGTGTCGCCGACCTGGACCCGGCGACCCTCACCGCCCACCTCGACCCCGTCGACCGGGAGACCGAACTGGCCGCCGCGGCCTACCTCGCCCTGGCCCGCGACGCCCTCGCCGTCTTCGACTGCGACGTCGCGCTGCGCACCTTCCAGCCCGCCAACGCCCCCGCCCTCCTCGTCGACAGCCGCGAGGCCCGCCACGAGCGCACCCGCTCCCAGCTCGCCCGTGAGCAGGAGGGCGGCCTGTGGGGCGACATCCTCGGCGCCCTGCGCCAGGAGGCCCCGCGGGCCCAGCTGATCCTCAACCAGCTCAACCCGCTGGTCCGCGCCGCCGTCGCCATCGACGAGCCCGAGCTGGCCCGCACCAGCGCCGAAGCCCTCTACGGGCAGGCCGCGATGCTGTCCCGGCGCCCGCTCAGGCCCGCCGAATCGAGCCTCATCAACCGCTCCTTCCTCGACCTTCTCGCCCACGCCCTCCGCAAGGACAGCTGACGATGCCGACCGCACCCCAGACCACCCACGAGCTGTACCAGGCGCTGAAGGAGAACGACCGTCGCCCCTACGGCCGCACCCGCACCGTCACCGCCGAGGAACTGGTCGACGCCGCCGAGCAGTTCGCGGAGCCGGCACCGCTCGTCCACGCGCTGCTCGAACTCCAGGAGGCGTACACCTACGGCTCCGAACCCCGCAAGTCGCCCGTCGTCTTCGCCCGCCTGCTCACCCTCTTCGACGAGCAGCCCGACGTCTTCGACGAGCGCCTGCGTCACATGCTGTTCTGGCGGTTCAAGTGGGTGGCCCACGCCCTGCGCCAGCTGCCCGAGATACCGCTGGCCAGCCTGCGCCAGTGGCTCACCGAGATGCGCCACCGGTACGAGCAGGCCGGCCTCGGCCTGCAGCCCTACTACGGCCAGGCGTACCAGCTCGCCGCCCACATCGGCGAGGACACCACCCCCGCCTACGAGCTGTGGGCGGGCCGCACCCGCACCCGGCTCAGCGACTGCGAGGCCTGCGAGAGCTGCGAGCGCGCCCTGTACCACCTCGTGGCGGGCGACGACGAGCGGGCGCTGCGCACCTGGGAGCCCGTCCTGGCCGGGAAGGAGTCCTGCCAGGAGGAGCCGGCCCGCTCCGTCTCGTACGCGCTGTTGCCCCTGCTGCGCACCGGCCGCACCGACCGGGCCCGCGAACTGCACCTCGTCGGCTACCGCGGCTGCCGCCGTAACCCATCGATGTCCCAGGAGGTCGGCCGGCACCTGGAGTTCTGCGCGCTGACCGGCAACGAGGCACGCGGCCTGGAACTGCTCGCCGAGAACCGGAGCCTGTTCGACGAGGTCGACTCGCCACTGGACCTGCTCGGCTTCCTCACCGGCGTGGAGGTCCTCCTCCAGCGTGTCGAGCTCCTGGGCCACGGCGAACTGCCGACCGCCGGATACGCGGGCCGCACCTGGACGGTGGCCGGACTGCGCGCCGAGGTGCGCGGCCGGGCCGACGACCTCGCCGCCCGCTTCGACGCCCGCAACGGCACCACGGCCCACACCGACCGCCGCAGGGCCCGCCTCGACCGTGCCCCGCTCCTGGACGCGCTGGAACTGACCCTGCGCCCCCGCAGTCTCGACGACGTGACCCCGGCCGCCCCGGTTGCCGCACCCGCCGCCCGGACGGCCACGGCCGTCCCGGAGTCGCTGCCCGAACTGATGGCCCGGGCACGGGCGTTGGACGAGCAGGGCCACCCGGACGCACCGGCCTGCTGGGCGCGGCTGCGCACGCTCGTCGCCGCCCGCGACTACACCCACCCCGACGACCCGGCCGTGGGCCCGCTCGTACGGCTGCGCGCGGACCTGCTGGCCGACGAGGCGAGCCGGGCGGGCGACAAGGACGAGTTCGCCGTCGCCGCCGACCTCTACGAGGAGGCCGCGGGCCTGTACGACGGCGCCGGACTGCCGGGTCAGGCGGCGCTCGCTCGTGCCAGTGCCCTGCTCGCCGCCGCCGAGGTCCCCGCGCAGGGAGCCGCCGACGCGACCGAGGCGAAGGCCGCCGCGCTGACCGCCGCCCACGCGTCCATGGTCCGCCTGCACGAGGACGCGCCCGGCCTCGCCCCCTACCAGGAGGCCCGCCTGCTGCGGCTGCGGGCGACCGCGCTGGGCCTGCGCCTGCAGACGTCGGGGAGCGAGGGGCACGTCGCGCCGGTCCTCGCCGAGGTGGACCTGCTGCACGCATTCGCCACCCGGCACGATGTCGCCGGGCAGGTCTCCGGCGCCATGCTGCTGCGGGCCAGTACGTATGCCCTCTCCGGCGATCTGCCCGCCGCGGTCACCGAGATCGACGCCCTCCTCGACCGGCTGAAGGCGCACGGCCCCGCCTGGCACCTGCCCCGCACGCTCGGACTGCGGGGCCGGCTCCAGCTCGGCCTCCAGGACGCGCAGGCCGCGCACGCGGACCTGACCGAAAGCCTGCGGCTGGCCGCCGACTGGCCGGCCGACGCGGTCGACACCGCCCGCCTCCACGGTGATCTGGCCCAGGCCTGCATGTACCTGGGGCGCCCCGACGAGGCGTTGTGGCACCTGACGCGCTCCGCGGAGCTGGACCTTCGCCACGGCAGCCGGACCGACGCGTTCTGCACCTTCAGCAACGCGGCCCAGCTGAGCCTCGACCTCGGCCGCGTCGAGGACTGCATCGCACTGCTCGACTCCCTGCTGGCCGAACCGGACGTCGTCTCCGGAGAACTGGACGACCGGCTCGTCGCTCAACTGCGCCTGACCCGCGCCCGCGCGCTGCACGCGGGGGACGACCTCAAGGCCGCCACTGCGGAGTTCGTCGCCCTCGCGGCCGAGTCGGCCGGCTGGGACGACGACCCGGGAAGCCACGCCATGATCGCCGCGGAGACTGCCGTACTTCTCGGCGAGTCCGGCGAGTTCGGCCCGGCCCGTGAGGCCGCGGACCAGGCACTCGCCGCCCACGCCCGGGACCCGCGCTACGAGCAGCTCAGCAGCTGCCTGCGCGAACTCGCCCGTCTCCAGAGCCAGCAGCAGGGCCCCGACGGTCTGGCCGACGCCCTCGCCTTCCTCGCCGACGCCGGCCGCATCGCCGACGAGGCCCGCGCTGCCGGGTACGAGACCCGCGGCCGCTCTCTCGACTCGGCCCTGGCCTATGAATACGGGCGGGTCAACGCCTACGCCGGTGCGTACGGGGACGCCCTGGCCGCCCTGGAGAAGGCCCTCGCCCTGCTCGGCGAGCCGGGAGCGGAGCAGGAGCACGCCGGGGAGTGGGCCGAGTGCGTCCGTCTCGCGGGTGCCGTGGAGGGCATCTACCTGGAGCGCCCCGCCCCCGCCCTCACCCGCCTCGACGCGGCGGTCTCCCGCCTCACCGCTCTGGGCCACACCGACGAGACGGAGTCGCTGACGTCCTTGGCGGCCCGGCTGCGCGACGAGGAGTGACACGGCGTCCCCGGTGCCGGGGCGGGCTGTCGCCTCGGCACCGGTGGGTGCCGCCTTTCCCACACCCACGCCGCGGACTGAACCGGCCGGTAATGCCATCAGGCCCGGTTGAGCCGGGCAGCGATTCCGTGGCCGATCAGCAAATAGATGACCGCCGGGAGACCATAATTGAGGACAACGCGTAGACCCTCGGTGTCCATCGTGAAAATGTCCTGTGCCCATCCGGACAGCCAGTCCGCCATTCCGTGGACGAACTCGACGAACGGATTCGCCTGATTGGCGTCGAGCAGGTAGAGCACGATCCACAGACCCAGCAGTCCGGCCGCTACGTCGGCGATCGTGCAGGTGGCAAGAGCTACCCGTCGTGCGGCGGCCTGGTTACGGTCAGGGCGGGCAGGCCCCGGGGGCTGGTCGTAGGCCTGATATCCGGAAACCGGGTCGGTGTTGTTCACAGAAAATTCCAATCTCGCGCGTGCGATGTTTGCAGGGTTCGCCCGGGCAGCGAGATTCAGCCTCACTGGCCCGTTTCTGCCTACTTCTGCGCCGCGCGAGCACCGCCGTGTTACACCTCGATCTGCGGCAGCCTGAATACGGTTCCTATTCGGGCACATGCCCAGATGTTCGCCTGCGGCGTACATTTCGGATGGCGCCGAGAGCCTAATCCGAACCGTCGCGATCGAGTGCTGCTCGGATCTGGCTGAGCCACTCCGTGCCCAGCCGGCGCCCGTCCGGGAGCTGGTCGTCTCGATCCCAGCGCCACGCTGTGATCATCGCCAGCACGAGGATCCGGCACTCGCGCAGCAAGTCCTGATCGACACCCGGGTAGTGCTCGCCGACTTCTTCGGGCGCATGGGCGAGGTCGAATTCGACGGGCCCACGGCAACACGTCTCAAGGTCGATGAACAGCAGCCCGTTGTTCGTGGTGAGCACGTTGCCCGGGTGCGGCTCGCCGTGCAGCAGCTGTTCGGCGCCGCCGCGCTCGCCGATCACTCGTCTCAGGCTTCGCAACGTGTCGCGGAGCAGCTCCCGGTCCGCCTCGGCGAGCGCCGGAGTGCGGTCGCGGTCCGCCACGAGTTGCTGAGCCTGCTCGACTCGGTCCGTGAAGTGGGGCGTCGGGACATCGAGCTTGCGCATGCCGGCATGCAGCCGCTCGAGCGCATGGGCGTAGTCGGCTGGTGGGACCTCTCGGGGTGTCACGGGTTCGTAGTAGGTCCATAGCGTGACCACGAAGCCCTCACGCTCATGGACGCGTGGCTCCACTCGGGGCTCGAGAGCAGCCACAGGGCACCCGGATTCGGCGAGCCGCTGAGCGAGCTCGACTTCGAACTGTGCGACCTGATCCGCTACGGGTGCCACCCGGGCCAGGACGTCACAGGGCAGCAGACGCAGAGTGAGCTTGTTCGAGTCATGAAGAACGATCGCGTCGTCGGCTCTCAGGTCGAGTGATGAGGCGGTCGACCTGGCCGCGGCCACCGCACGCGAGACCTCTGCCGCCTGCATAGTCGCCGGGCCCCTCTCCCTTGAGCGCTGCCACAACCCGCGCACCATACCAAGCTGTCGGTAGAGGGCCGCGGTACAGCGACGGGCCTTCGGAAAAACGGCTTGTGGCTGTCGGCTGCGTGATCAAGGCTGGCTCGCGATGATGCCGTTGACTGAGATCGATCGACTGAAGCAGACCGTGTCCGAAGCATGGGACAGCCCGATCGCCGACCAGGTCGCCGCCCGGTGGGGTTACCCGGCCGGCACTGCCAAGTGGTGGCGCTCCAGTGCCTCGCATGTGTTCGTGCTCCCGGACAGGGGCCGACGTCGTTATTTGCGGTTCGTGCCCGGCTCGTATCGCGGACCGAAGTTCGTCGCTGTGGTGGCTGAGTTGATGACACGGCTCAGCGACGGCGGCTCGACGGTGGTGCGGCCGGTCGCCGCCGAGTCCGGGGCACTGACCATGACCGTGGCGACCGGTCTCGGTGCCATGCACGCCATGGTGGTCGAACCGGCGCCCGGCGCGGAAGTCGACGTCAGTGACCTCACGGAATCGCGGGCCTGGCAGTGGGGGGAGGCACTGGCACGTCTGCACCGCGATGCCGCCGGGCTCGATGCGGGGCTTCCCGAATCCTTCGGCGAACTTGCGGATATCGGTGAACGGTTCGCCGATGACGCCGAGTTGGTCGAGGCGACGGCGCGGCTCGCCGACGTGATGAGCGAACTGCCGCGGTGTCAGGACCGCTGGGGTGTGGTGCACGGTGACTTCGAGTTGGACAACATGGCCTGGGAGGAGGGCGGCCCGATCGCCTATGACTTCGACGAGGCCGCCCTCTCCTGGTATGCCGCCGACATCGCCTATGCCGTGCGCGACCTGACCGACCACACCGGCCGGCCCGCTACCGGGCACCGGGCGCGGTTCGACGCCTTCCTCGACGGCTACCGCAGCGTGCGCCCGTTCGACGATGAGGACTTGGGGCGCCTGCAGCTGTTCGCCGGTCTGCATGCCGCGGCTTCTCTGGTGCGCATCACCCGCGCGCTGGGCGAACCCGCCCGGCAGGAACCGGATTGGCTGTCCGAACTGCGCAACGATCTGACCGACATGGCCCGCACACATCGGCAACTCGTGATCGACATCGGCCAGGAAGTGGGCCGAGGGATCCGCTAGAGATGTTCAACGGCTGCTGTTACGACGGTTGAGGCAGTCCTCGAACGAAGTCGGCGACCAGCGTCGCCACCGCTTCCGGAGCCTCCAGGTTCATGGGGTGGGTGGCGTCGATCCTGGTGACGGTGATCGTCGGCCGGGTGCGGGAGAGCGCGGCCAGTTCGCCGGAGACCTCTTGTGCGAACCGGGTGCTGAAATCGTCGAACCACTCCATGCCGGGCGTCGGCGGCACCCGTCGCCCGGCCTGTACCAGCAGCAGCGGGCAGTCGGCCCCGTCCAGCCATGCGGTGACACCGAGCGCGCCGAGCTTTTGGAGTTCGTCCCGGATCTCCAGTGCCGTCGCCCGTTCCGGCAGCGTCTGCCACTTGCCGTCGGGCAAGGGGCGTGCGGCCGCGCGGGCAGCGGCCTCCGCACGGTCGGCGGGAATGCCGAGCCGGGCGGCGTGGAGGACCTTCTCCTCGACGTACTCGGGCGGCGCGATGGCCCCGGCCGACGCCAGCAGCGCCTCACTCACCCGGTCGGCGCCGGGGTACTCGCGTCCCCACCAGAAGCCGTCGAGATTCACGGCGGCACTGGCGCGGGCGTGGTTCGGGTTCGCCCGGGCGTACTCCACCGCGACCATTCCGCCGAGGGAATGGCCCACGACGACGGCCTCGGGCACGCCATGCGCGTCGAGCGTGTCCGCGATGTGCCGCACCACGGTGGGCATGGTCCAGGGGGAGATGTCGGGAGAGCGACCGTGGCCGGGGAGGTCGACGGACAGGACGCGATGCCCGGCGGTGAGGAGGGTGGCGGCGGCGTCCCAGTCGGTGAGCGACCGTGAGAAGCCGTGCAGCAGAACCAGTTGAGGGCCGTCGCCCCCATAGTCATGGACATGTAGGAGTGTCATCGGGCTTCACTGTAGAGGGCACACAGCGTGTCGAGCACCGGATTAAAGGTCTCCGTGAGCGCGAAGGGCGTCGACGGTCAGAGGTCGAACTCGAGGTGCTCCACGTCGGTGAACTCGACTTCCAGGCCGTGGGCGCGGCGGCCGTTGTCGCGGAAGTACACCTCGCCCAGCGCCTCGGCCGCGATGTCGCGCAGTTGCTGTTCCGTGCCGCCTGATTCCTTGGTCTCGAAGAGGCGGGCGGCGTACTGCGGAGGCAGAGCGACGGTGAGATGGCGCAGCCGGGCGTCGTCGGTGGTGCCGGGGGCGGCGGTGTAACCGAACCGGGCGCGGGTGTCGATGACGATGCCGTCGGTGGTGGCCGCCGTTTGTCTGGCCCTGGCCCGGATCTGGGGCTGCCACCGCGCTGTGACCTCGCGCTCCATGCGCTGCGCGAGGTCGGCACGGGGCTTTTTGATCTGGTCCTTCACATACCGTTCGACGGTGCGCTGGGTGACGCCGAGCAACTCGGCCACCGGCCTGGTGCCCTTGAGCTGCCTGACCAGGTAGCGCATCTGCGCGCCCGCGCTCTTGGGGATCGGGCGCGTGAACGCCTTCCGCAGCGCGGCGTCGAGACCGTCCCCGACCGTGTCCATCGGCTCGCTCCCCTATTCTCCGTCGTCCTTGGCTGTGACCTCACCGGTCTTGATGTAGCGGGCGAGGTTGAGGACCTGGCCGTGTTGCTCACGCACTGCTTCGGCCCACAAGGTGGTCTGGGTGCCCTCGTGCTTGACCATGCCCGGCGACACCCCGAGCCGGAAGCTGCCGGGCACCGTCTTGCCGTCGGCGTCGTACGGCAGGACGTGGAGCGGGCTGGGGCCGTCGGCGGCGTAGACGGCGCAGTCCGACAGGACCGCCACCGGATATCGGCCGGTTGCCGCGGCCAGATTGAGCATCTTGCGGTGCATGTTGATCCGGGCCCGGGAGATGACGGCGGCGCGGATGTCGGGCCGCCACGTCGGGCGGGCGAGGGCGGGCCAGGGTTGTCCGGGCTTCCAGCCGCCGCCATGTGCCCGTTCGCGCAGTTTGCCGATGCCGCCCTTGACCGTGGACTTGATCGCGTCCAGGACGATCGCCATCTCCGGGTCGCGCTGCTTGTAGCCGTCCATCGCCTTCAGGAACTCCGGGGTGCGCAGCTTCTCGCCCACCCCGAGGTCCGCCATGGTGTCGACGTAGGCGTCACGCAGCCGCTTGTACCAGCCGTCCAGGAACCTGCCCTTGTCCTGCCTCACCCAGGCCTCGGTCGGGGCGATGTCGTAGCCGAGCTCCACCGCGTACGCCACCGTCGGAGTCGCGTACCAGGCCGGGCCCTGCGGGCGCTCGCCGGTGGGCGTGAACGGGCTGGGCAGCAACGCGCTCTCCAGCCGGCGCCACTCCTTGCCGACCAGGACGTTGGAGAGGTCGACGTGGGAGAGGTCGACGAGCCATGCCCCGGGCAGCGTCGGGTCGAAGACGGGGTTGGTGACGTGCACGGGCGGCGTCGCCAGGCCGACGACGGCACCGTTGGCGGCAGCGCCGAAGGCGAGGTTGACGTCGATGCCGACCAGGTACCGCCGCATGCATTCGGCATCGGTGAGCTCGCGCGCCCAGTCGTACGCCTCCTCGAACAGCATCTCGGCCGGGCCCCGCTGGTGGAAGCGGGGCAGGCCGGCGAGCAGTGGGTGCCCGTCCGGAGCCTCGCACGGTGCGCAGTCGATCGGGTGCTCGCCCAGCGAGCCGGGCCGGTGTTCCTTGTGCCGTTTCCCCGTCTCGTCCGCCTCGCTCGCCCGGGTCGGCGGGTTGAGGGCGGTCATCAGCTCCAGGCCGGTGACGGCCGTCGAGCCGCGCGGCGTCATCACCCGGGCCGCGTAGGTACCCAGCACGCGGGCGAGTTCCGCCGGCTCGAGCCGCGCGGCGTGGCCCCAGGTGCGGGCGTCGAGCGCGTTCCACGACGGGATGCACAACTGCACGCACTGGCGCTGACGGCCCTGGGCGGGGCGGTAGATCCGCGCCCACGGCCCGAAACCTCGCCTGGTCAGCTGCCAGTCGGCCCGGTCGAGCTGCCTGAGGATCTTGTGGCCGTCGGGGAGGCGTCCGGCGAGCCGCTCGGCGTCCGACAGCTCCAGCGGGAGTCCGTATCGCTCGCACGCGGCCTCGGTGAGCACGAGCAGCGGGTCGGCGTCCTTGCCGGAGCCGTGCAGCCGCCCCGCCCCGAGCTGCGCCTCCTTCAGCGTCCACTCCACCAGCGCGGGAAGCGACTTGGCGGGCACGTCGAGGACCAGGCCGCCGATGCCGTAGCCGGTCACCTGGGAGTCGTCGTCGGCGTCGATGACGAGCAGCGGCCCGTTCGCGAACCGCGGGTCGGCTTCGGTCGTCGGGGTGTTCGCAGGGGCTGCCTTCTTCGTGCCGGGGCGGCGCGTCGTCGACGTCGGCCTGGTCGTCGCGGCCGCCGGACGCGGCACGGCGGCAGGGCCGGTGGGGCGCGGTGCGGCGTTCCCGGGAGCAGCCTCCGGGGCCGGGCCTGTGGGTCGTGTGCGGACTTTGGGCGGTTCAGCTGCCGATGACGCCGGCGCGGCAGGGGCAGGGGTGGCAGGTGTCTCGGGAACCGACGTGTCCTTCGGAGGGGCCGCGGCGTTGGTGGCGGGGTAGAGCTGGGCGAGCTGCTTCAGCAGGCGGGCGTACGCGTCGCGCTCCGGCGGGCGCGGTTCGGTCTTGCCGGCCTCCCAGCCGCTGACCGTCGCGCGCCGCACTTGCAGAGCGGCGGCCACCTCGTCCAGCGTCAGGCCGTGGGCCTGGCGCAGCCGCTTGCGTTCCGCCGGGGGCGGCAGCGGGGAGCGGGACGCGACCAGGGCGTCGACCGCGTCGAACAGCTCGGACATGGGGCACCTCCTGATCCGCGAGCCTAGCGTGAAGCGTAGGTTTCGCGTACCAAGCGCGTACGTACAGCGTGCTTGTGGCCGTCTTGCGCAGTATCGAGGTCTACGAGGATTGTCTGCGCAGCGAGTTCGATGCGGACTGCTGGGCGGACTTCCGCGCCGATCCCCCACTGGAGATGCTGCGCTGCCGCGCCTGACGGCACAGGCCCGTGTCGTGCGTGATGCGGTCGATGGCCGCTGCGAGTGCTGTCGGCGCCGATGACCGTCTCTACTCCGTCGGGCAGCAGATCGAGCGGCCGGTACCAGTCGCGCAGTTGTGTCTCGTCCACTTCGTCGGCGATCGGCTTGGTGGCATGCCGGGCCAGGGTTTCGTCGAACGGTACGTCCAGGTAGTAGTGGTGGGTCGGGCCGCGGTGGTCGGCGCGCAGCCGGCCGAGCATGTCGCCGTAGCGGTCGGCGTAGAGGATGCCTTCGACGACGACATGGAACCCGGCGTCCAGGGCGTAGCGCGCCACGGTGTCGATGAGACCGATGTTCGCGGCACCGGGCACGTCGTGTTCGCGCAGTACGACGCGGCGGAGGTTGTCCTGGGCGACCAGGGCCAGGCCACGGCCGAACTTCTCGCGCAGACCGGCTGCGACGGACGACTTGCCCGAGGCGCTGTTGCCGCGCAGGACGACCAGCCGGGTTTCTTCGCTGCCCACCTTCACGGCGGTCACCGTACCGACGGTCGGTGACATCGTCGTTCCGCATTTCCGCCGAAGGACCCAGGGCTACCGTGTTCTCGTGGTCGGCAGCGCAAGGTGGAAGGCAACCCGTGACCGAACCCTTTCCCCCGGAGCCGTGGCAGCTGCGGGGCGACATGTTCGTCGGACTGTGGCTCGTGCCGCGGCAGGAGCTGCCCGGTTGGCCGCTTCCCGCCGGGGTGCGACCGGTCAGGGTGGGACGGCGGTGCGCCTTGGTGACGTTCTGGGTGGACTACCGGCCCGGCGGCACGCTGGCCTACCGGGAGCTGCTGGTGGCGTTGGCGGTGCGTGACGGGCGGGGGCCGGCGGCATGCGCTGTGGAGGTGTGGGTGGACGACGAGCGCTCGCTCGTCGGTGGCCGGACGTTGTGGGGCATTCCCAAGCAGCGTGGGGACTTCGTCTTCGGCGACACGACACCGACATCGCGAGCGGGCAGGCGCGGGCCGGGCCCGGGCACGATGCGTGCACGCATGTCCGTGGGGCAGCGCGAGCCTGTCGGGGACGCGGGCCCGTCGGTGATGGGCCTCCACCAGGATCTGCTGCCCTTGCCGGGACGTCTTCCGGTACGCAGCCGGCTGGTGCAGTCACATCCCGTGCACGGTGTGTGCGAGGTGCCGTTGACACTGTCGGGCCGCCTCCGTCTGGGGCGAGCCCGGCTGGTGGCCGAGCCCGGCGGCCCGCTCGACTGTCTGCACGGCCGGAGAGCACTGCTGGCGGCTTCCGTGCGCGGCTTCCGTATGACCGTCGGCAGCGCCGAGGGCAGGTCACGGTGACGGACTCGATCGCTCCGCAGGTGTCCCGGGCCGTCACCTCGTGGGCGCCTCGCGTGCGGCGTGGCGCAGGCAGGAGAGAGCTACCACGAAGGGCCAGACCGACTGGAGTGTCGTGACCGCGCGTTCGGCCACACCGGCGACGCCGTGAAGATGCAGCTCGAGCAGGAACCATGCCGCGCCCACCGCCATCACCACGGTGGCTCCCAGGGAGGGTAAGGGCCGCAGGGCCCATGGGACGCTGTCGCCGGTTCGGATGGCCAGGACGGGCCATGCCGCCAGGACGGTGAACCCGACGACGGCGACCGAGCCGTGGCTCAGGGAGCCGCCGCTGCTCGGCGCCGGGACCAGGGCCACCACCAGGGCGGACACTCCCCCGGCCGCCAGTGCCACCCGGCCGGGGGGCGCGGCAGGGCGCAGCCCCCAGGCGGTGAGCAGGTGACAGGCGCCCAGGGCGATGAACGCGCCCGTCATCACCCAGTAGCCGGAGCCTCCGGGGGCCGCCAGGACGCTGATGGTCTGAGCGGCGGGGTCGTAGACGGGGCCTCGCAGTGCCGCCGCCACCATCCAGCCGATGATCAACACGGCAGGGGCGCACGCCGACGACAGCAGGACCCATTTCGGAACAGATCGCACCAGGACACCGTAAAACGGCCTACCCGCTCCTCTCGTCCCACTACCGCCGCTTCGGGCGGGTCCGTCCGAGGGTTTCGCGGCACGATGGACCCGTGCGCCGACGGCGCCTGTGGCGGTCCGGCGCTCTGCCCGCGGAAAGGTGATCGGTCATGGAGCTCACTCTGGTGGTGCTGATCATCATCGTGGGGCTGACGTTCGACTTCACCAACGGCTTCCACGACGCCGCGAACGCGATCGCCACCTCGATCTCCACCAGGGCCCTGACGCCGCGCGCGGCGCTGACCATGGCCGCGGTGATGAACTTCTTCGGCGCCTTCCTCGGGACCGAGGTCGCCCAGACCGTCGGCAGCGGCATCATCGCCGCGCCCGAGGACGACTCGGGTCTGCTGCTGGTCATGTGCGCGCTCCTCGGGGCCATCGGGTGGAACGTGTTCACCTGGTGGCGCGGGCTGCCGACCTCGTCCTCGCACGCGCTGATCGGCGGGCTGGTCGGTGCCGCGCTCGCCGCCTCGGCCACCGTGCACTGGTCCGGGATCGTGGACAAGGTCGTCCTGCCGATGCTGCTCTCCCCGCTGGTCGGCGTGGCTCTCGGCTATGTGCTGCACGTGGCCATCCTGTGGCTGTTCCGCCGTTCGACGCCCCGGCGGACCACGCGCCGGTTCCGTATGGCACAGACCGTCTCCGCCGCCGCGATGGGGCTGGGGCACGGGTTGCAGGACGCGCAGAAGACCATGGGGGTCATCGTGCTCGCGCTGGTCACGGCGGGCTGGCAGGACGACTTCTCGGTTCCGCTGTGGGTGATCGCCGCCGTGGCGGCGGCCATGGCCGCCGGCACCTACAGCGGCGGGCGTCGCATCATCACCACCCTCGGCAGGCGCATCGTGCACCTCGATCCGCCGCGCGGGTTCGCCGCCGAGACCGCTGCCGCGGCCGTCCTCTACACCACCGCGTTCCTGCTGAAGGCGCCGATCTCCACCACGCAGACGATCACCGCGGCCATCCTGGGTGCCGGTGCCACCCGGCGCGCCTCGGCCGTACGCTGGCAGGTGGCCCGCTCGATCGTCACCGCCTGGGTGCTCACGTTCTTCGGCGCCGGGATTCCCGCCGCCGCGATCTACCTCGTCCTGCACGCCGTCACCGGTCTGTGATCCCAGTCCGGAGGCCTCACATGATCGCCTTTCCGCCGAACCCGCCGAACCGGCAGTCCCCTGCCGGACCTCCGGACGGCCTTCCGGTACCTGGGCGTTTCGCGCATCTGCACCCCGACGACGGTGCCTGTCTGATGGAGGCCGCCGCCCTGCTGGCCGGTGGCCGGTTCACCGACAGTCCGGCCGGTACGCATCCGGCGCTCGCGGCTCTGGCCCGCGTGGTCAACGACAGCGTCGGTGACGCCACCCGGCAGGCCCTGTGGCCGCTGGCCGCCGAGCTCGCCGACGCCCGTCCCGCAGACCGGGCGTATGCGCCGCTGCTCGTCGGCACGGTCGTGGACGCGGCGCGCGTGCTGCGTCCCGCTTCCCGGCGTCTGGCGCGGCACGGCCGCGCGTGCCGTCGGCGGGGCGAGCGGCTGACTCACGTCCGTGCGGGCGGCCTGCCGGGGCGTATCGCCGATCTGCTGTGGTGGCGTGGCCCGGGGCGGCGGCGCCTCGAACACGCCCTCCGGGTGGTGTGCGCCGCGCCCGACACGGATCGGCGTCTTGCCCTGCTGCTGCGGAAGGCCGTGGCCGAAGCCCGGGGCGGCGTAGCCCGGGGCGGGCGGGTACCGACTGTGGAAGGTCGCTGCAACCGGTAGGCGCGCCGGCCCGTCCTACAGGGCACCATGATCCCTACAAGCTTCCCCGGCCCCTGGGCCGCGCCGGTTCGGCAGTTGCTCGACTTCGCCTGGACGCAGACCCGGGCGTGCGCCTT
Source organism: Streptomyces coeruleorubidus (assembly GCF_028885415.1). Classification (GTDB taxonomy): domain Bacteria; phylum Actinomycetota; class Actinomycetes; order Streptomycetales; family Streptomycetaceae; genus Streptomyces; species Streptomyces coeruleorubidus_A. The sequence continues at coordinate 9,242,747 of NZ_CP118527.1, read as the reverse complement.
CGCCATCGCGCTGCTGTCCGGCGTGGCCGTGTCCGCCCTGCTGCCCGACCTCCCCGTGGCGCGCTACGACCTGCTGGTGGTCTACGGCGTGCTGCTCACGCTGGTGTTCTGGCTGCGCGGTTGGGAGAACGGGCGGGACGTCGCCGTCATCGCGGTCTGTCACGTCATCGGGCTGGCCTTCGAGCTGGTGAAGGTGTCGTTGGGCTCATGGAGCTATCCGGAGCCGGGCGTGCTGAAGTTCGCCGGTGTTCCGCTGTACGGCGGGTTTCTGTACGCGGCTGTCGGCAGCTACGTGTGCCGGGCCTGGAGCCTTTTCGATCTCGCGCTCGTGCGCTACCGCCCGCGGGCGACGGCGGTGGTGGCCGCGGCCGTCTACGTCAACTTCTTCAGTCATCACTGGCTGCCCGACGCGCGCTGGGTGCTGGCGGGACTGCTGCTGGCCGTCACCGCGGGGACGACGGTGTGTTTCACGGTGCGGGGTGTGCGCCGGCGGATGCCGCTCGCGCTGTCGTTCGTCCTGATCGGGTTCTTCCTGTGGGTGGCGGAGAATCTCGCCACCTTCGTCGGTGCCTGGCGCTACCCGTACCAGGAGCACGGCTGGGAGCCGGTGGGCGTGGAGAAGTTCGGTGCCTGGGCGTTGCTGATCAGCGTCACCTTCGTCCTGGCGGCGGTCGGGCGGCGCTCGGACCGTGAGGGGCAGCGACCGGTGCGGTGACGGGGCACGGAGAGTGCGAGTCGTCGCCGAGCCTTGTGCCACGTATCATCCTATGGAAATAAATTGGGTGATTTGCCTTCGAGGGTCGTCACCGACCGTGGCCATCCTCGCCGGAGTGATCAATGTCCCGCACCGGCACGACGGACGACGGCGACGAGCTGCTGACCAGGCTCGGAACCCTGACGGCCCAGGCGCGTGCGCAGGCCGAGATGCAGCGCTCGCGGGTCGAGCTGGCCATCGCGCTGCAGCGCGGCATGCTCCCGCGCGACCTGCCCGTCGCCGACCGGCTGCATCTCGCCGTGCGGTACGCGCCCGCGTACCAGGGGCTCAACGTGGGCGGCGACTGGTACGACGCCTTCACGCTGGGCGACGGCCGGATCGGTCTGTCCATCGGTGACGTCCAGGGCCACAACATCGAGGCGGCCGCCTTCATGGGGCAGGTGCGGGCCGGGCTGCGGGCCGTGGCCTCGGTCACCAGCGATCCGGGCGAGGTCCTGGCCCGGACCAACGATCTGCTGCTGTCCCTGGGCTCCGACCTGTTCGCCACCTGCACCTTCATGCGACTCGACCCGTGTGCCGGCGTGCTGGAGAGCGCGCGGGCCGGGCACCTGCCCTGCGTCTGGGCCACGGCCGACGGGAAGTCCGGTGTCACCGCGGACGAGGGCGGGCCGCCCCTGGGGATCCAGGCGGGGACGTCGTATCCGGTGACGCGGTACGAGCTGACCACGGGTGGCGTGTTCGTGCTGCTCACGGACGGTGTCGTGGAGGGGCCCTCGTTGCCGCTCGAGGAGGGCCTCGACCAGGTGATGCGGCTCGCGGGCATCGCGGCCGTGGCGGGCATGGACGTGGACGCGCTCGCGGCAGCCCTGATCAAGGGTGCCGAGCGAGTGGGGCACGACGACGACGCCGCCGTGCTGGTGGTCGGCCTCGACGGGCCGGGGGCTCAGCCATAGGGCCGCAGGGCCCGCGCTCTCACCTCGCCGTCGCGGCGGCCTCGGTGTCTCATGGCTGCTGTGGTGGGTAGCCGGGATCTGCGTACGCCGGTCGTCGTCGCTCTGCAGACGCTGGCCGTCGCCGCCTGCTACTACGTCTCGGGGCAGCTGGGCCTGCTGCGGGAACTGGTCGTCGACGGCTCGGTCGTCACCCCCATCTGGCCTCCCACCGGCGTCTCGGTCGCCTTCCTGCTGATCTTCGGGCTGCGCTGCTGGCCGGGGATCGCCCTGGGCGCCTTCCTCGTCATCCTGTCCCTCACCTCCCTGAGCCCCTCGGCGTTCGGCGTCCTGGCGGGCAACACGGTCGCACCCGTCGTGGGGTACCTACTGCTGCGCCGGGCCGGTTTCCGTACCGATCTGGCGCGCTTGCGGGACGGGCTCGCCCTGGTGTTCCTGGGCGCGTTCACCGCCATGCTGATCAGCTCGACCGTGGGCGCCGGTCTCCTGCTCGTCACGGGCAAGCCCGACTGGGCGAGCTTCTGGGCCGTGTGGCTGGCCTGGTGGGTGGGCGACGCGATGGGCGTGCTGATCGTCACCCCGGTGCTGCTCCTGCTGTCCCGTGTCCGCCCGCCGCTGCGACTGTCGCGCTGGAAGGAGGCCTCGGGTCTGGCGCTGATCATCTCCTGTGTCGTTCCGCTGGCCGCGTACGCCCCGGCCAATCTGCTCTTCCTCACCTATCCCCTGCTGATCTGGGCGGCTCTGCGCTTCCAGCTGGCCGGCAGCATGCTGTGCGCCCTCTTCGCGTCGATCATGGCCACGGTGGCGGCGACCGACGGGGCCGGGCCGTTCGAGCAGCTGACCCGGGTGGAGGTGATGATCAAGCTCCAGGCGTTCAACGGGGCGATGGCCCTGACGGCCCTGATCCTGTCGGCCGTGATCACCGAGCAGATCAACACCCGGCGTTCGGTGGAGCGCGCGTGCCAGGAACTGGTCGAGGTCCTGGAGCACCTCACCGCGGGCGAGTCGGCGGACGGCCGGGCCCCTCTGGAGGACGGCGGGCTCGGGCGGCAGGACGAGTGACCGTACGCCACGAACGGGCCCGCCGGGCGGTGATGGCCGAGGCCTACGGTTGACGCCATGACCGAGGTGGAGGTGCCGCAACTGCTGGTGTCGCCCGCGCACCGGCTGGCCGGGCGGACGGTGGACGGCCCCTCCCCCGGCCCGTCCACCGGAACGCGGCGGTGACCCTCATGGCCGCGGAGAACCTCCCGGCCGGCGCCGACCTCCGGCACACCCGCCGCAACGTCCTGCTCAAAGGTGCCGACATCGACTCCTGCGTCGGATCGACGATCGCCCTCGACTGCGGCACCGGGCCGGTGGTGTTCGCCGTGCACCGGCCGGCCCGGCCCTGTGCCTGGATGGACGTGACCATCGGCCCCGGCGCCCAGCGCGCCCTGCGCGGGCCGGGCGGTGCGCGGTGCACGCCGCTGAGCGACGGGGTGATCACGCTGGGCCCGGCGAGGTTCCGCGTCGTGGCCGGGCCCGACGACGCCGGGCCATGAGGCGTACCCCTGCACCCGGCGTGTGCTCAGCCGGCCGCCGGGGCCGTGCGGATGGCGGCGATGTCGAGTTGCAGACGCACCTTCTCGCTGACCATCGCGCCTCCCTCGGCCAGCCTGCTGTTGTACGTCAGGCCCCAGTCGGAGCGGTTGATGGTGGTGGTGCCGTCGAATCCGACCCTTTCGTATCCGAAGGGGTCGGTGACGTGTCCGATGTAGGTCATCTCCAGTACGACCGGCCGCGATATACCTTTGATGGTGAGGTCGCCCGACATGCGATAGAGGTCGGCGCCCGCCTGTTCCACCGCGGTGCTGGTGAAGCGCATACGCGGATAGGTCGCGGCATCGAGGAAGTCACGGCCGACCAGGTGGGCGTCGCGTTGTTCCACCCCGGTGTCGACGCTGGAGGTGAACAGTGTGAGGTCGGCCCGTGACCGGGCGGGGTTGCGCGCGTCGAAGTAGAGACGGCTTTCGTACTCCAGGAAACAACCGCGCACGGTGGTCACCATGGCATGCCGGACGGAGAAGCCGATCCTGCTGTGAGCGGGGTCGACGACCCATTCGCCGGTGAGGTTCACCAGGTCGGGGTCGGGCAGGACGGCGGTGGGGGAAGCCGGTGCGCCTGCGGGACGCTGTGGGGGGGCTGGCGGCGCCTGCCGGCGGGACGACACGACGCGGTTGAACAGGTTCATGATTCATCTAGGTACTTGAGTTTCGTTATTGCCGCAAGTCCCCTTCGCTTTTACGGCTGTTGCGGACGAGCGTCTGACCTTTTTACCGCCGCTTTGCACAGAATCCACACATGCCTGTCGCGATGTACCGACGAAATAACCATCCGGGGGTCCAGGGTTTTTTATTTCGGGCATATCGGCGATTCGGCCGGTGCGACCTCGATCGCGAGATCGTTGTCGACGGTGTAGTAGGGACGCGAGGACAATCCGCCCGCCGTGAGCGCCGGGTAGACGAAGACGTGTTTGCGGTCCGCCACGTCGTCGAGCAGCCGGCCGATCCTGATCGGCGGCGCATCGGCGGCGGGCCGGACGAAGGCGTCCCAGATCCGGCCCGGGCCCGCTGCGCCGCCCGTCAGGTCCTCGGGGCCGGTCGTGAAGGAGAAGCCTCTGCCGTCGCCGTCGATCCGGGGGCTGAGGTCGCGTACGGTGTCGCTGCCCCGCAGGCGCAGCCGTACGGTGGCGTCCTCGCGGAGCTCGGCGCCGTGCAGGCCGACGCGCAGGACGCGCTGCGGGGCCTGCCGCGCGACGTGCACGTTGAGGCCGGGGCGGGTGCCGATGACGACGTCGGTGTCGAGCGCCTCAAGGCACTCGCCGATCCGCTGGTCGGTCAGCTCGCTGTACTGGCGGTGGCGGTACTCGGCGGACGGGAACACCTTCGCCGGTCTCTGGTGCAGCGGATGGTCCGCCTCCTTGGGCAGGTCCACCAGCGCGCGCAGCCGCACCCGGAGGTCCCAGAGATCTTCAAGGTGGCGTAGACCACCTCAACCACCGGACAGTTGTTCGCCGTTATCACTCTGTGGCCCTGCAGGAGGGTGGTCACGGACCAGCCGGTTCCGGCGTGATCTCGGACATAAGTGGTCTGGGCCATACCGCTTTGCCGCCCGGATGTGGATAGCTTGATGTGTTTGCCCGCAGCGTCGCGTCATCGGGTGCACCGTCGTCATCGATCTCCGGGAGACCCATGCGCCCCCGAATAACCTCCGTTCCGCGCCTCACGTCCCTTCCGCCCCTGGCCCTGGCCGGCGGCGCGCTGGCCGTGGGTGTCGGCGGGCTGTATCTCGCCGGGCTGATGCTGACGGGCGGGGAGATCGACTCCGGCACGACGGTGCGCGGGGTGGAGATCGGCGGCCTCAGCCGTGCGGAGGCGGTGCGGAAGCTGGAGCGGCATCTGGGGGCGGCCGCGGCGCGGGAACTGTCCGTGAAGGTCGGTGACCGCACGGGCACGGTCGATCCACGGCGCGCCGGGCTCTCCTTCGACGTCCGGGAGACCGTCGACCGGGCGGCAGGCACCGGCGCCGACCCGGTCAGCGTGATCGGCGGGTTCTTCCGCTCGGGCGGTGACATCGAGCCGGTCGTACGCCTCGACGAGGACAAGGCCAGGGCCGCCCTCGGCCGGCTGGCGAAGGGGCTCGACCAGAAGGTCCGCGACGGTGCCGTCGCCTTCGACGACGGGCGGGTCGAGCAGGTCGCACCCCGCACGGGGTACGCGCTGGACGTGAACGGCGCGGTCGGCCCGCTGCGCTCCTCCTTCCTGCGCGGCGACACCCGCTCGGTCACGCCGCTGCCCGCCCGCGAGACCCGGCCGAAGGTCACGGCCGACGAGGTACGGCGGGCCGTGCGCGCGTTCGCCGGGCCGGCCATGTCGGCGCCCGTCACGCTCACCGCGGGCGGCAAGCGGTTCACGGTCGGGCAGGCGGTGCTGGGCGAGCACCTGGCGATGCGGCCGGACGACAGCGGAAGACTGAGACCGGAGCTGGACGCCAAGGCGCTGCGCGACGATCCCGCCGTGGCCGGTCCCCTGGAGGACGTCACCACCACCGCCGAGAACGCCAGGCTGCGGCCGGACGGCGACAAGGCCGTGGTCACCGAGGACGCCAGGTTGGGCCAGGAGGTCACCGACACGGCGCTGGGCAAGGCGGTGCTGCCGCTGCTCACCAAGTCGGGCGCGGAGCGCAGCGGCGAGGTGGCCGTGCACCGGATCCAGCCCGAGATCACCCGCGAGAACGCCGCGGAGCTGGGACTGACGGAGACGATGTCCTCCTTCACCGTCCACTTCGAACCGGCGGAGTACCGCACCAAGAACGTCGGCCGGGCCGTGGAACTCGTCGACGGCTCCCTCGTCAGGCCGGACGAGACGTGGAGCTTCAACCGGACCGTCGGCGAGCGCACCGAGGCCAACGGCTTCGTCGAGGGCATCATCATCCTCAACGACCAGTTCACGAAGGCGTCGGGCGGTGGCGTCTCGGCCGTGGCGACGACCGTGTACAACGCGCTGTTCTTCGCCGGGGTCAAGCCCGTGGAGCACGGCGCGCACTCCTTCTACATCGAGCGCTACCCGGAGGGCCGCGAGGCGACGGTGGCCTGGGGCAGCCTGGATCTGCGGTTCACCAACGACTCCGGCAAGGCGATCTACATCCAGGCCGAGTCCACGGACACGTCCGTGACGGTCTCCTTCCTCGGCACCAGGAAGTACGACGAGATCAAGTCGGTCAAGGGCCCGCGCACCGAGGTGAAGAAGCCCGAGAAGAAGGTGAGCGACGACAAGGAGTGCGTGCCGCAGACGCCGCTCGAAGGGTTCGACGTCACCGTGGAGCGGGTCTTCTACAACGACGGCCGGGAAGTGAAGCGGGAGCCGTTCCGCACGCACTACACGCCGCGCGACGAGATCGTCTGCGAGTGATCCACCCGCCGTTCGCCTTCCCCTGGAAGTCTCCTTTCCCGCCGGGGCGTTGACCCGCCCCGAGGGCGCCAGCACAATGAGCGGCCAGTGCTGAGAGCGCTCTCAAAGGAGTTTCATGACTGGCAGACAAGGCCCGGCGCTGAGCCGGCGTTCGCTCATCGGTGCCGGCCTCGGCATCAGCGCCGCGGGGATCGCCGCGGCAGGCTCCGGGCAGGCCCTGGCGGCCGGTTCGGACGCCGCCGGTTCGGACGGTGCCGGCCCGCTGTCGGCCCCGGCCCGGGGACATGCCTTTCTCGCCGCCGCCATGGATGCCTATCCCGGCCACGGCAGCATCCGCCTGGCCCAGAGCTACACCGACCAGGCGGGCCTGTTCAGCACCGCGTTCACGTACGACAACGCCCTGGCGATCCTGGCCCACCTCGCGGCGCGGAGGCCGCAGAGCCTGACCAGGGCGACGGCCTTGGGCGACGCCCTGCTCTACGCCCAGACGCACGACCCGGCGTACGACGACGGCAGGCTCCGGCAGGCCTACAACGTAGGGCCGTACACCTTCTACGACGGCTCTGTGCAGCCCGACGGCTTCGTACGGGCCGACGGCACCGCCAACGTCGGTACGCAGTTCGGCTTCACGGGCACGGCGGTGGGCGACATGGCCTGGGCGGGCATCGCGCTGAGCGCCCTCTCCCGCCGTACCGGGGCGCGTCGTTTCCTGGCCGGTGCCGTGCGGATCGGCGAGTGGATCGAGCGGACCGGCCGTACCGACGAGCCGCTCGGCGGCTACAAGTTCGGGGTCGACGGGGCGAACCAGAGACTGCCGTTCACCTCGACCGAGCACAACACCGACCTGGTGTGTCTCTTCGGCCGGCTCGCCCGGCTCACCGGTGACCGGGTGTGGCTGGAGCGACGCGGGCGGGCCGAGGCGTTCGTGAAGCGGATGTGGGAGCCGGCCGGAGGTTTCTTCTACACCGGCACCAATGACGGGGTGACCGTCAACAAGTCCCCGATTCCCGAGGACACCCAGACCTGGACCCATCTCGCGCTCGGCTCCCGCACGGGTGGGTACGCCCGTGCGCTGGACTGGGCCGCGGCGGAGCTTGCCGTCCGGGACCACGCGGGCCGCACGAACAGCACGGTGCCCCCCGGGCAGTCGTACGAGGGCGTCACCTTCAGTTCCGCGAGCCTCGTGGCGAACGAGGACGCGCCGATCGCGGAGGGGCAGCCCAAACCCGACCGCTACGGTGTGTGGTTCGAGGGGACGGCTCATCTCGCGCTCGCTGTGCGGGACCGTGGGAAGCGTGGTGACGAGGCGCGCGCCCGGCGGCTGATCGCGTCGATCGAGCAGGCCCAGGAGCTGCTGGGCGGCGGTCAGACCGTCGGCGGGAAGGCGCTGCCCGAGCGGGCCGGGGTGGTGTCCGCGAGCAGTCCGCTGGACACCGGGTTCGGCTTCGGCTACTACCCGTACCGGCACACGGGCGCGACGGCCTGGTACCTGATGGCGGCGGCGCGCTTCAATCCGCTGCGGGCGTGACGGGTAGGCCCGGCCCGCTGTGGCATACAGCGGGCCGGGGTCGAGCCTCAACCGACGCGGTGGACCGCCTGGTTGGTCAGTTCGTAGCGGGCGCCGACGATCGCCAGCGCGCCGGCGCTGATCCTGGCGGCGAGGTCGGGCTCCGCGGCCAGCCGGGAGCGGACGAGGCGGACGTTGGCGTCGACGGTGGCGTCGATCCGCGCGTCCCCGTCCACGGTGTGGTCGATGGCCGGGCTTATCTGGTCGGCCAGGTACTGGATGTGGGCGGGCAGGCGCCCGCCGGACCGCTCCGCCTCGACCGCGGCACGCACCGCGCCGCACGACTGGTGCCCGAGCACCACGACCAGCGGTATGCCCAGTTCCAGGACGCCGTAGGCAATGCTGCCGAGTACGGCCTCGTCCAGGACCTCGCCGGCGGTGCGTACGGTCATCAGGTCGCCCAGACCCTGGTCGAAGACCAGCTCCGGGGGCACACGTGAGTCGATGCAGCCGAGCACGACCGCGAAGGGGTGCTGCGCGGTGGTCAACGTCTGCCGGGTCGCGGGGGTTTCGTGCGGGTGGCGTTCGCGGAAGGCGCGCCAGCGGCGGTTGCCCGCGGCCAGTTCCGCGAGGGCTTCCTGCGGGGTGCTGGGCCGCGGCCCGGCGGCGGGGGCTTTCTCGGCGGCGGTGGCCGGGCGAGCGGCTGTGAGGCCGAGGGCTGCGGCCCCGGTCAGCGCGGTGCGCAGGAGCGTGCGGCGGACGGTGCCGCCTGTGGTCGGCCGTGGACCGGCGAAGGGGTGCGGTTCAGGGCCGACGCCTCTGTGAGCGGTGGCAGGTGAGTTCACGACCAGAACGTATGCCCGGATCCGGGCCCGGCCGCGGTTCTTGCCGTTTCATGGTGAGAGTTGGGTAAGTGATGCTCTTACCTTGAACAGCCCTTGACGATCTCTCAGAGAAAGCGCGGGACGCCCCGGGCCGGCCGGCCCGGGGCGTCCTGTCAGGCGGGTGTGATCAGACCAGGTCGAACCGGTCCAGGTTCATGACCTTGACCCACGCCGCGACGAAGTCGTTCACGAACTTCTCCTTCGCGTCATCGCTCGCGTAGACCTCGGCGAGCGCCCGCAGCTCGGAGTTCGAGCCGAAGACCAGGTCGGCGCGGCTGCCGGCCCACTTCACCTCGCCCGTGGCGGCGTCGCGGCCCTCGAACGTGGTCTGGTCCTCCGAGGTCGCCTTCCACGTCGTGCCCAGGTCGAGCAGGTTGACGAAGAAGTCGTTGGTCAGCGAACCGGGCGTCTTCGTGAGCGCGCCGAGCTGGGACTGCTGGTAGTTGGCGCCGAGGACGCGCAGGCCGCCGACCAGGACGGTCATCTCGGGGGCGCTCAGGGTGAGCAGGTTCGCCCTGTCGAGCAGCAGGTACTCGGCCGGCAGGCGGTTGCCCTTGCCGTGGTAGTTGCGGAACCCGTCGGCGGTCGGCTCGAGCGCCTCGAAGGACTCGACGTCGGTGTGCTCCTCCGTCGCGTCCACACGGCCCGCGGCGAAGGGAACCTCCACCTGGAAGCCGGCTTCCTTGGCGGCCTTCTCGACGGCGGCGGAGCCACCGAGGACGATCAGGTCGGCCAGGGAGACCTTCTTGGCACCGGAGCCGGAGTTGAACTCCTGCTGGATGCCTTCCAGGACCCGCAGGACCTGGGCCAGCTCGTCGGGCTCGTTGACCTCCCAGCCGCGCTGCGGCTCCAGGCGGATGCGGGCGCCGTTGGCACCGCCGCGCTTGTCGCTGCCGCGGAACGTGGACGCCGAGGCCCAGGCGGTGGACACCAGCTGCGAGACGGACAGACCCGACTCGAGGAGCTTGGTCTTCAGGGTCGCGATGTCCCCGGCGTCGATGGCCTCGCCCTCGGCCTCCGGCAGCGGGTCCTGCCACAGCAGGGTCTCCTCCGGGACCTCCGGGCCGAGGTACAGCGACTTCGGGCCCATGTCACGGTGGGTCAGCTTGAACCAGGCGCGGGCGAAGGCGTCCGCGAACTCCTGCGGGTTCTCGTAGAACCGGCGGGAGATCGGCTCGTAGATCGGGTCGAAGCGCAGCGCCAGGTCGGTGGTGAGCATCTTCGGGCGGTGCTTCTTCGAGGAGTCGTGGGCGTCCGGGACGATCTCCGGGGCGTCCTTCGCCACCCACTGGTTGGCGCCGGCCGGGCTCTGCTCCAGCTCGTACTCGAACTCGAAGAGGTTCTTGAAGAACCCGTTGCTCCACTGGGTCGGCGTCGAGGTCCAGGTGACCTCCAGACCGGAGGTGATGGCGTCCCCGCCCTTGCCCGTGCCGTACGTGCTCCGCCAGCCCAGGCCCTGCTCCTCCATGGAGGCGGCCTCGGGGTCGTCGCCCACGTGGTCGGCCGGGCCCGCGCCGTGGGTCTTGCCGAAGGTGTGGCCACCGGCGATCAGGGCGACGGTCTCCTCGTCGTTCATCGCCATGCGGCGGAACGTCTCACGGATGTCGCGGGCCGCGGCGATCGGGTCCGGGTTGCCGTTCGGGCCCTCCGGGTTGACGTAGATGAGACCCATCTGGACCGCGCCGAGCGGGTTCTCCAGCTCGCGGTCGCCGGTGTAGCGCTTGTCGTCGAGCCAGGTGGTCTCGGGGCCCCAGTAGACGTCCTCCTCGGGCTCCCAGACGTCCTCGCGGCCGCCGGCGAAGCCGAAGGTCTCGAAGCCCATCTGCTCCAGGGCGACGTTGCCGGTGAGGATCATGAGGTCGGCCCAGGAGATGCTCTGGCCGTACTTCTTCTTGACCGGCCACAGCAGACGGCGGGCCTTGTCGAGGTTGCCGTTGTCCGGCCAGCTGTTGAGCGGGGCGAAGCGCTGCTGGCCGGCGCCGGCGCCGCCGCGGCCGTCGCTGATGCGGTAGGTGCCCGCGCTGTGCCAGGCCATCCGGATCATCAGGGGGCCGTAGTGGCCGAAGTCGGCCGGCCACCAGTCCTGCGAGGTGGTCAGCACCTCGGCGATGTCCCGTTTCACGGCCTCAAGGTCGAGGGCCTGGAACGCCTCGGCGTAGTCGAACCCCTCACCGAGGGGGTTGGCCACCTCGGGGTTCTTGGCAAGGATCTTCAGGTTGAGGCGCTCCGGCCACCACTGACGGTTGCCGCCGCCCTGGGTCGGGTGCAGGGCGCGACCGTGCGCCACCGGACAGCCGCCGCTCGTCTCCTCCTGCTTCGGGTCGGTGACGATCGCGTCGTGGTTCTCAGTCATGGAAATCCTTCCGGACGGGGTGGATCACGGTGCTCGGGTGGATCACATCGCTCAGGAACTGCGGGCGGTGGAACAGGCGGGGCACAGGCCCCAGTAGATGACCTCGGCCTCGTCGACGGCGAAGCCGCGGTCGTCGGACGCGGTCAGGCAGGGGGCGTGGCCGACCGCGCAGTCGACGTCGGCGACGGTCCCGCAGGACCGGCACACGAGGTGGTGGTGGTTGTCGCCGACCCGTCCCTCGTAGAGGGCCGGGCTGCCGGGTGGTTCGAGGCGGCGTACGAGTCCGGCCGCGGTGAGTGCGTGGAGCCCCTCGTACACGGCTTGGACGGAGATGTGGCCGACGCGGCCGCGTACCTCGGAGGTGATCGCCTCGGCGCCGAGGTGATCACCGTCCCGCACGGCCTCGAGCAGTGCGACGCGGGCGGCCGTCACTCTCAGGCCGGCACCGCGCAGCTCCTCGGCGGTGGTCGGGTTCCGGGATGCGGTCATGGCGGACAACCTATCCGCACAAACACGAGCGGTTCAAGAAAACTAACGGTTCAATTTTGGTGTCGCGCGGGTGCGGCCTGGCGTGACGCGGGTGCGGCTTGATGTGGCACCCTTGTTGACACACTGTGAGCTCCGTCACAGCACCATGATCGCGCTTCGGTGCGGTGGCGGGATGGTGTCAGCCGTGGCCGTGTCGCGCCAGCACCGCACGTGCCGTTTCGGCCATGGCCTCGTCGACCATCCGGCCCTCGAAGGTGAGGGCGCCGACGCCGTCGCGCTGGGCCGACTCCACGGCTGCGACGAGGCGTGCGCAGCGGTCGAGCTCTTCGGGGGTGGGGGCGAAGACCTCGTTGATCACGGGGACGTGGCTCGGGTGGATGGCCATCATCCCCTCGTAGCCGAGGGCGCGGTTCTGCTCGGCGAAGGCGCGCAGGCCCGTCAGGTCGGTGATGTCCGTCCACAGTCCGGTCACCGGGCACGGCGCTCCGGCGGCCCGGACGTCGAGCAGGACGCGGGAACGGAGGGCCAGGGTCTCGGTGCCCTGCGGGCTCCAGCGGTAGCCCACGGCGCGTTCCACGTCGCCGCCGGGTGCGGTAAGGGCACCGGCGTGTGCGACACGGGGGGCCGCGGCGGCGATGTCGTAGGCGTCGTGCAGGGCGCGGGCCGACTCCAGCAGCGGGACGAGGATCGTCGTGCCGACGGGCAGGCCGTGTTCCTGCTCGCACCAGCCGATCAGACGGTCCGCGAGCCGTACGTCGGCGGCGGTGTGCACCTTGGGCAGGACCACCCCGGCCAGTCCGGGTCGTGCGACGGCACGCAGTTCCTCGGCGGCGGTCCAGTCGTCGAGCGGGTTGACGCGGACGAACAGGGCCATGCCGCCGGCCGGTTCCGCGGCGGCCTCCGCCAGGGCCTCGGCCACCCGGGCGCGGGCGAGCGGCTTGTCGGGGCCGGGAACCGCGTCCTCCAGATCGAGCACGGCGGCATCGGCCCCGGCCGCGCGCGCCTTGGGCAGCCAGTCGGTGCGGTGGCCGGGGACGAAGAGGAGGGAGCGGAGTGGGGACCGGGGCGGGGTTGTGGGGTGGGGCTCGTGGGTGGTGAGGCGGGGCTCGTGGGTGGTGGGTGTGCGGGCGGTGCCGGTGGTCGGCGGGCGCGCCTTGTCGGTGGCAGGTTTGCGGGCGGTGCCGCTGGTCGGCGGGCGCGCCTTGCCGGTGGTCGGCGTGCGGGTGGCGTCGGAGGCAGCCTGGCGCGCGTCGCCGGTGCCAGACCGGCGGGCAGGGTCGGTGGTCGGCGGGCGTGCATCGCCGGTGGCAGGCGCGCGGGCGCCGCCGGTCGCAACCGGACGCGTCTCGGCGACGGCAGGCGCACAGGCCTCGCCACTGCCAGGCACGCGGGCCATGCCGAGCGCAACCGGACACGCGTCGTCAGTGCCGGACGGGCGGGAGACGTCACTGGCAGCCAGGCCTGCCTCGCCGATAGCAGGCGCACAGGCCTCGCCGGTCGCAACCGGACGCGTCTCGGCGACGGCAGGCGCACAGGCCTCGCCACTGCCAGGCACGCGGGCCATGCCGAGCGCAACCGGACACGCGTCGTCAGTGCCGGACGGGCGGGAGACGTCACTGGCAGCCAGGCCTGCCTCGCCGATAGCAGGCGCACAGGCCTCGCCGGTCGCAACCGGACGCGTCTCGGCGACGGCAGGCGCACAGGCCTCGCCACTGCCAGGCACGCGGGCCATGCCGAGCGCAACCGGACACGCGTCGTCAGTGCCGGACGGGCGGGAGACGTCACTGGCAGCCAGGCCTGCCTCGCCGATAGCAGGCGCACAGGCCTCGCCGGTCGCAACCGGACGCGTCTCGGCGACGGCAGGCGCACAGGCCTCGCCACTGCCAGGCACGCGGGCCATGCCGAGCGCAGCCGGGCGCGCCTCGTCAGTGCCAGGCGCGTGGGCGGTGCCGATGCTCGGCGGGTGTCCCTCACAAGGGCCAGGCGCGCGGGCGCCGCCGGTCGCAACCGGACGTGGCTCGCCAATGCCAGGCGCGCGCGAGACGTCGCCGGCAACCGGGCCCGTCTCACCGCCAGCAGCCGCGCAGGCCTCGCCAGCGGCAGGCGCACGGGCGGCGCCGGTCACAACCGGACGCCCCTCACCAGCGGCAGGTGCGCAGGCGGAGTCGATGGCAACCGGGCGCGCCTGGCCGGCAGCAGGCGCGCAGGCCTCGCCGGCGGCAGCCGCGCGCCCCTCGCCAGCGCCAGGCGCCCACGCACCGTCAGCCGCAGCCGGGCGCGCCTCACCGGCGGCAGGAGTGCGGGCACCCCCGATCGCAGGCGTGCGGGCCTCGCCGGTCGCAGCCGCACGCACCTCACCAGCGCCAGGCGCGTGGGCGGCGTCGGTAGTGCGGAGGCGGGATTCAGACGACATCGTTCTTCTCCAACTCGGCCAGTTCCTGATCGCTCAGCCCGAGCCAGTTCCGGTACACGAGGTCGTTGTCCTGCCCCAGCGCGGGGCCCGTGCGCCAGATGCGGCCGGGGCGTTGCCGGAAGTGCGGGATGACCGCCTGCATGCGGACGTCGCCCAGGTCGGGGTCGTCCACGGTGACGATGTCGCCGCGCTCGGCGTAGACCGGGTCGGCGGCGATGTCGGCCGCGTCGAACACCCGGGAGGCCACCACCTCGGCGCGGGCGAAGGCCTCCAGGCACTCGGCGGCGGTGCGGTCGGCCACCCACGCCCGCAGGCCGTCGTCCAACTCCCCGCGCCGGGCGTGCTGTTGCTCGGACGTGGCGAACTCCTCCTCCGGCAGGCCCAGCAGCCGGGCCACGTTGCGCACCGAGCGCAGGGTCGCGGAGGTCACCGTGATCCACTGCTCGTCGCGGGAGCGGTAGGTGTTGATCACGGCGGCGGGCGCGACCGCCAGTTGGTTGCCGGAGCGCTGCGGCACGGTTCCCAGCTGGTCGTGGACGATGACCTGCCACTCCACGAGCCGGAACAGGGGCTCGAACAGGGCGAGGTCGATCCACTCGCCGTCGAAGCCCGGGTCGTGGTCGCGCCGGTGGAGGGCGGCGAGGACGGCGTAGGCGCCCATCAGGCCGGTCACGGCGTCACCGTGGGAGAAGCCGGTGTGGACGGGCGGCCCGTCGGGGGAACCGGTCAGGTGGACGACGCCGCTGCGGGCCTCGCCCATCTTGCCGAAGCCGGGGGCGTCGGCCTGGCTGGAGGTGGCACCGAAGCCGGAGATCTGGAGCAGGACGGCCTTGGGATTGATCCGGTGCACGGACTCCCAGTCGAGGCCCCAGCGGCGCAGGCGCCCGGCGCGCAGGGTGACGATGACGACGTCCGCCCAGGCGACGAGGCGGTGGGCGACCGCACGGCCCGCCTCGTGATGCAGGTCGAGCGTGACGGAGCGCTTGTTGCGGGCGGCCACCTTGAACCACAGGGGAACACCGTTGCGCCGGGGCCCCATCGCGCGGGCGGCGTCACCGGCGCCCGGGGGTTCGACGTGGACCACGTCCGCGCCCTGGTCGGCGAGCATCGAACCCGCGAGCGGGCCGGCCACCACATGAGCGAACTCGACCACTTTCAGCCCGCACAACTGCCCCTGCCCGGTGGCGTTCGGCATGTCCTTGTCCCGCACGGATGCGTCCCCTCGGCTCAGCTGGTCCGGTTCTTCAGACTGCCGAGGCGCAGAAATGCCTGTCCAGCAAAAGAACACCATCAATCCATGCGCCCAGTGCATGAATGGGGGTTCTCGACGACGGTTCAGGCCCAGGAGACTCCCGGCGGCAGGTCCCTGCCCTGGGCGCGGAAGTCCTCGAGCGTCTCCAGAAAGTGCTCGGTGACGCGCGGGAGGCTGCGGCGTGCGCGCAGGGCGATGTCGAGGCGCCGGTCGACCACGGGGTCGACGAGCGGCCGGAACACGAAGGGCCCGGTGCCCAGCAGGGGCAGCACCAGAGCGGGCAAGGCGCTCACGCCGAGGCCGGCGGCGACCAGTCCGCCCACCGTGGCGACACTGCCGGCCTCAGCCGCCGGCACGGCCTGCGCGTCGACCTGGCCGAACGCGGCGTCCGTCAGCCGCCGCACGCTCGAGTCGCGTCCGACGGCGAGGAACGGCTCACGGGCCAGGTCCGCCCAGCCGATTTCGTCGCGGGCGGCGAGCGGATGGTCCTCGCGCAGGACCGCGACGAAACGGTCGCGCACCAGCGGCCGGTGCTCCAGCCGCTCGGGCGGCACACCGACCGTCGTGATCGCGAAGTCCGCGTCGCCGGACAGAACCCGGTTCAGCACGGCCCGTTCGAGGCCGTCCAGCAGGCGTACGGCCACGCGCGGCCGGTCCCCGCGGAAGCCGGAGATGACCTGCGGAAGCAGCACCGCGGCGACGGAGGGCAGGGTCGCGACGGCGACCGTGCCGGACTCGCCGAGCAGGAAGCGGTCCAGTTCCTTCATCCCGGCCCGGTGGGCGCCGAGTATCTGTTCGGCGATCCGCAGCGCTTCCCTGCCGGCGGCGGTCAACTGCACGTTGCGCGTGTCGCGTTCGAGCAGTTGGGCGCCGACCTGCCGCTCCAGTTCGGCGACCGCCCGGCTGAGGGAGGACTGCGAGACGCCCAACTGGGCGGCCGCCGCGGTGAAACTCGTCGCCCGGGCGACGGCCGCGTACGCCGTCAGTTGACGCAGGGTGGCATCCATGGCCGGGAAGCGTACGTCAGAGCGAGCCGATTGATGCGTGGATCGCATGGACAGATGCCGGTTTGATGCTGGACATGGATCATCCGGCGCTCGGACACTCTCGGCTATCCCCGTACGCCCCGCTACGCCCCGCTCTCCCCGACGCGCCGGGGAGAGCGACCCGAGAAAGCGAGCGCCACCATGCCGGCAGCCCTGGGCTTCGCCACGATCGCCCTGTTCCTGTTGCTCACCATGACCAGACGCGTCTCGGTGCTGGTCGCGCTGGTGGTGCTTCCGGTGCTCGCGGCACTGGCGGGCGGGTTCGCGGGCGAGCTGGGCGGGATGGTGCTCGACGGGCTGTCGAAGGTGGCGCCGACCGGCATCATGATCGCCTTCGCCGTTCTGTACTTCAGCCTCATGGTGGACGCGGGTCTGTTCGATCCGCTGATCCGCGGTCTGCTGCGGCTGGCCAAGGGCGATCCACTGCGCGTCACGGTCGCCACCGCCGTCCTCACCCTGTGCGTGGCCCTGGACGGCGACGGGGCCTCCACGTTCCTCATCACCGTCTCCGCGCTGCTGCCCGTCTACCGCAAGCTGGGCATGAGTCCGCTGGTGCTGTCCGGGGTCGTCTGCCTGGGGGCGGGCGTGATGAACATGATTCCCTGGGGCGGGCCGACGGTGCGTGCCATGGCGGCGCTGAAGCTGGAGAGTTCGGACGTCTTCACGCCCGTGCTGCCCGCGATGGGGCTCGGGATCGCGTGGGTTCTGGTGGCGTCCTGGCTGATCGGCCGCAGGGAGCGGCGGCGTCTGGGCGCGCTCACCGGGCCGGGTGAGGAAGCCGCCGCCGGCGAGCCGGTTCCCGCAACGGCCCCGGCGCCCGGTGACGGGCCGGGTGCCGTCCGGGTCGCGGCGTCCGTGCCGCTCTGGCTGACGGTCTTCAACCTGCTGCTGACCGTCGTGCTCCTCGTGGCTCTGATCCTGGAGGTCATGCCGCTGCCGGTGCTGTTCGTCCTCGGGTTCGCGGTGGCCCTCCTGGTCAACCACCCCACGTGGGAACAGCAGCAGGCGCTGCTCGACCGGCACGCGAAGAACGTCGTCCTCGTGACCACGATGATCTTCGCGGCCGGTGTGTTCACCGGGGTCCTCACCGGGACCGGGATGATCGACGACATGGCCGGGGCGCTCGTGTCCGTGATACCGGACTCCCTCGGCGGCCATCTGCCGGTCCTCGTGGCCGTCACGGGCATGCCGCTGAGTCTGGTCTTCACCCCGGACGCCTACTACTTCGGTGTCCTGCCCGTCCTCGCCCAGACGGCCCACGGCTTCGGCACCGACCCGGCCGAGGTCGCCCGGGCCGCCGTCCTCGGCCAGATGACGACGGGTTTCCCGCTCAGCCCGCTCACCGCCGCCACGTTCATCCTGGTCGGCATGAGCGGCGTCCAGCTCGGCGAGCACCAGCGCTTCATCTTCCGCTGGGCCTTCGCCACCACGCTCGTGATGACCGCCGGTGCCGTCCTGACCGGCGCCCTCTCCCTGTGACGGAGGATCGGCATGCCCGCCCGCCCCCCGCGGTTCGTCCCGCTGCTGCTCGCCGTGTCGCTCGCGACCTCCGCCCTGCCCGGGTCCACCGCCCGTGCGGACCGGGGCAGCGGTCTGCCGTCCTTCGTCGGTTCCGTCACCTCGCGCACGTACGACGGCCGCGACGACGACCTGCTCACCGCCGGGCTCGGTTTCCCGGGGCTGCGCCGTGCCACTCCCCCGGCCGTGGCCGACCCCGCCCGTCGCACGCCGGCCGAGCTGCGGCGGTGGGCCGTGTGGGCCGCGGCGGGGCTCTCCGGGAGCGACGCGGGCGGGCTGGGACGGCTGTACGGGCCGAACATCGGCACCGACGGCAGACCGGTTCCCGGTGCCGGGAAGGTCGCGGGCACGGAGTACACCGCCACCGTCGCCACGGGCGCGCGGAGCGTCGGTTTCGTCGTCCAGGTTCCCGCGGATTTCGACCGCGCACGGCCCTGTGTCGTGGCCGCGTCGGCGACCGGTCTGGCGAACGTGTACAACGGCGTCGGCGGCGCGGGAGCCTGGGGACTGCACCACCGCTTCGCGGTCGCCCTCACCGACAAGGGCATGGGCCCGGCCTTCCACGACCTGCACTCCGACACCGTCATGGCCACCGACGGCACGACCGGCCTCCGCACGCGGACCCGTTCCCGGGCGGCCTTCGACAGCGGGCTCGACGACAGCGCACGCCGCCGGTACGACGCGCGCCGGCCCTACCGGGTCGCCTTCAGGCAGGCGCACTCCCGGCAGAACCCCCAAGCCGGCTGGGGACGCGACGTACTGCGCTCGGTGGAACTCGCCCTCGCCCTGCTCAACCGCGACTGGCGGGAGGGCGCACCCGCCGCCGGGTACACGCCCGCGACCACGACGGTGATGGCGGCGGGCGTCTCCAACGGCGGTGGGCCGCCGTCGCCGCCGGCGAGGAGGACCGGCACGGCCTGATCGACGCGGTCGTGGCTTCGGAGCCGCAGCTGAACCTCGCCCCGCTGCGCGGCGTCACCGTCGAGCAGGGCGGGCAGCGGGTGCCGAACGCCGGGCTGCCGCTCGTCCGGTACGCGTCGCTGGCCTCGCTCCTCCAGCCGTGCGCGGTGCTCACCGAGCCCTCGGCGCCGGGCTACTCGTCCTTCGATCCGCGAACGGCACGGCGGCGCTGCTCTGACCTGGTGGGCGACGACCCCCGGCTGATCCTGCGGCGTGACGCCGAGCGCGCCGGAGTGCGCGGGCTGCCGACTCTGGCGCAGCAGGCGCTGGTCCGGGCCGGGTTCCAGGCGCGGTCCGCGTACTTGCAGGCCTCGCACTACGACCCGCAGACGCCCGTGTCGTACGAGATGAGCCTCGCCCGCGCCTCGGTCACCGACGCGCTGTGCGGCTACAGCTGGGCGGCGACCGGCGCCTCCGGCCGCCCCGCGCCCTACACCCGGGCCCAGCTCGCCGCCGCCTACGCCACCAGCGGCGGGCGGGCCCCCTCCCCCGGCACCCTCGTCGACGACGACTCGCTCGGCGGGCCGGTCGCCGACCGGCAGTCCGTCGGACCGGACGGCACACCCGACTACAACCTCGACGGTGAGCTGTGCGCCTACCGGCTCGCGTTCCCCGGCGAGGCCGCGACCCTTGAGGAACGGGCGTGGGCACGTCGGGTGGGCCGGGGCCTCGACGCGACCCGGCGCGACGGCGACCTGCACGGCAAACCCGCCCTGATCGTGCACGGCCGCGACGACACACGGGTCCCGGTCAACCACGCTTCCCGGCCCTACCTCGGGCTCAACTCCCGCGCAGAGCACGGCACAAGCGCGCTGTCCTACCTGGAGATCAGGCACGCCCACCACAGCGACAGCACCGCGCCCGGCTACGACAACCGCTACGTCCCGCTCGGCTTCTACTTCCAGCAGGCACTCGACCTGATGTGGGCCCGGCTCACCGAGGGCCGTCCGCTGCCGCCCAGCCAGGTCGTACGGACCGTGCCGCGCGGGGGCGAGCCCGGCCACGCGCCCGCTCTCACCCGGGCCAACGTGCCGCCCGTCCCGCTGTCGCCCGCGCCCGGGGACCGCATCCGCGTGCGGTCCGGAGCGGTCCAGGTGCCCGACTGACAACCCGCCCGCCCCACGAGAACCGGCCCGCCCATCGGTCGTCCGACGAACCCGCCCATCGATCGTCCGACGAGTTCGCCCATCGGTCGTCCGACGAACCCGCCTATCGATCGTCCGACGAGGTCAGGCGTTCGACCTGGGCGGCGGCCGTCGCGGCTTTGCGATCGGCTTCGCGGACGCGGCGATCGGTCGTGCGCGCCCGTTCCCGGGCCGACCGCTCGGCGAAGCGAGCCTGCTCGTGCTCCTCCCTGGTGCGGGCGAGTTCTTCGCTGAGCTCGCCGACGCGCCGCTGGAGGCGGTCCACCTGCCGTGTCGCCTCCTCCGCGGCCCGGCCGGCGGCCGCCGCCTCGTCCCTCAGCGCCCGCAGCTCACGGGCGGCGGCCTCGGCCTCCCGCCGTGCCTGGGCCAGCCGCCGCCGCTGTTGCTCGTCGGCCTTGCGGTACGGGCGGGAGGGGACCGTCGCGGCGGATGGGCGGCGCTGCGTCCCGGCGCTCTCCGTGACGGCGCTCTGCGCGACGGCCGGGAAGCCGACGGCGGCACTGAGCGGCTTGGTCAGCCGGCCGCTCGCCCATGCCTCGGCGGCCTCAGGGTCGGCCAGGACGGCGTGCAGGGTCGTCTCGACCTCGCGCTGCGCGCCTTCGCCGATCGGATGGCCGGCCTCGGCGGCGAGCTGCCGGACCTGAGCGGACAGGGCGCGGATGAGCGCGTGCTGCTGCCGGCTCAGTTCGCGCAGTTGTGTGCGGTCCAGGGCGCGGTGGGCGTGCCGTAGGCCTTCGCCCAGACGCAGCAGGGGCTCGACATCGCCGGGCCGGCTGCGGACCAGGAGGTTGCTGGCCCAGGCGGCGAGGCTGGGTTTGCGCAACGCGCCGATCCGCTCGGCGAGTTCCCGGTCGCCGGCGGTGCGGGCGGCGGCCACGGCCGAGGAGCGGGCGGCGGTGAACTCCTCCGGCCGCAGGGCGTACAACTCGTCGGCCACAGCGTCGAAGTCCATGAGCGTCCCTTTCGCGTGGGGGCTCTGTTCCGAGTCGCGTGGAGCTCTGCTTCCGATCCTCCCAGGCGACGCTGTGAGGGGCTCCTGGAGCTGGGCTGTTCGGCGGCGGCAGAACGCTCCAGGGGCACCCCGTTCATGATCCAGAAATCGACGGTTTAACATATGAGCGCCGCCTAGCTCGAAAGATGGATCTGTGACTGTCAACGACGACTCGTTCACCAACTGGAAGAACCGCGAGGAGATCGCGGAGTCGATGATCCCGATCATCGGGAAGCTGCACCGGGAGCGGGACGTGACCGTCCTGCTGCACAGCCGCTCCCTGGTGAACAAGTCGGTGGTCAGCATCCTGAAGACCCACCGGTTCGCCCGGCAGATCGCCGGCGCGGAGCTCTCGGTCACCGAGACGCTGCCGTTCCTGAAGACCCTGGCCGAGCTGGACCTCGGGCCGTCCCAGATCGACATCGGCATGCTCGCCGCGACGTACCGCGAGGACGACCGCGGTCTGTCGGTCGCCGAGTTCACCGCCGAGGCCGTCGCCGGTGCCACCGGAGCCAACAAGATCGAGCGCCGCGAGGGGCGTGACGTCGTCCTGTACGGCTTCGGCCGCATCGGCCGGCTCGTGGCCCGGCTGCTGATCGAGAAGGCCGGTTCGGGCAACGGTCTGCGGCTGCGGGCCATCGTCGTGCGGGGCGGAGGCGAGCGGGCCGCCGAGGATATCGTCAAGCGCGCCTCGCTGCTGCGCCGCGACTCCATCCACGGCCAGTTCCAGGGCACGATCACCGTCGACGAGGCGAACAGCACGATCGTCGCCAACGGCAACGCGATCAAGGTCATCTACGCGAACGACCCGTCCGAGGTGGACTACACGGCGTACGGCATCAAGGACGCCATCCTCATCGACAACACCGGCAAGTGGCGCGACCGCGAGGGCCTGTCCACGCACCTGCGCCCGGGCATCGACAAGGTCGTGCTGACCGCGCCCGGCAAGGGCGACGTCCCGAACATCGTGCACGGCGTCAACCACGACACGATCAAGCCGGACGAGCAGATCCTGTCCTGCGCGTCCTGCACCACTAACGCCATAGTGCCGCCGCTGAAGGCGATGGACGACGAGTTCGGGGTCCAGCGCGGCCACGTGGAGACCGTCCACTCGTTCACCAACGACCAGAACCTGCTGGACAACTACCACAAGTCCGAGCGCCGGGGCCGCAGTGCGCCGCTCAACATGGTCATCACCGAGACGGGTGCCGCCTCCGCCGTCGCCAAGGCGCTGCCCGACCTCAAGGCGAAGATCACCGGCAGCTCCATCCGGGTCCCGGTGCCGGACGTGTCCATCGCGATCCTCAACCTGCAGCTCGCGCGGGAGACCACCCGTCAGGAGGTCCTCGACTACCTGCGCGAGGTGTCCCTGACCTCGCCGCTGAAGCGCCAGATCGACTTCATCAGCGCCCCCGACGCGGTCTCCAGCGACTTCATCGGCTCGCGCCACGCCTCGATCGTCGACGCCGGCGCCACCAAGGTCGAGGGCGACAACGCCATCCTCTACCTCTGGTACGACAACGAGTTCGGCTACTCCTGCCAGGTCATCCGTGTCGTGCAGCACGTGTCCGGGGTGGAGTACCCGACGTACCCGGCTCCGGCGGTCTGAGCCCTGGGGACGACGCGGGGCGTGTCCGGCTGCCACGCCCCGCGTTCCCATGCGTCAGGAGCGGGTCAGCTCGATCCTGTACTGCCGTGTCTTCGAGCCGTCCTCGCTGCTCACGGTCACGACGGCCACGCGTGATGTCTCCTCGCGGACGGTCACGCGCGCGTACGGGTCGCGCGGTGTGGCGGTGACCTTCGCCCGGTCCGGGCGGTCGGTGGTCACCCGGTAGCCGGTCCGGTCCGGGTCGAAGCCGCCGATCGCCACGCCGTCCACCTCGATCGACGCGGCGGCGGCGTCCGAGGATGCGCCGGGTGTCCGGGCGAAGAGCTCGATCTCACCGAGGGTGATGTAGCCGCCCGGGCGGGCCGTCATGACCACGCGTACCCCGGTCACCGGGCCGGAGGTGCGCACCGGGACGTCGGCGACGGGCGTGCCCTCGGTGCCGACGGGCACGGTTTCGCTCGCGTCGGTCCAGGTGCCGTCGGACCCGCGCACCTGCACCTTGAGGGACTCCGCGAAGCTGACGTTGGTGCCGTCGCGGTGGAAGTGGGTCACGACCCGGGTCAGATCGCGTGCCTCGGGCAGGGTGAAGGTGATGGTGTCGGACGGGTTCTTGGTGCCGGACCTCCAGTTCGACCAGGCCTTCTCGGACGTGTTTCCGTTGCGCAGGCCCTCGGCGGAGTACCCGCTCTCGGTGTAGGTCGCGCCGACCGTCACGCCCTCGTCGGGCGCGGCGTTCTGCTCCCGGGGTGCGGTGACCTGGACGCGTACGGTCGCCGCCGCCTCGGCGCCGCCGGGGACGTGGGCGGTGCCGCGCAGGGTCACCACTCCGGCGTCGTCGAACGCGCCGCCGGGTGCGGGGTCCCAGGTGACGGGGAGCTCGGCGGTTCCGCCGTGCCGTCCGACGCCGGTGACGGTGGCGGGCAGGCCGGGCCGTCCGGCGGTGTAGGTCTTGGCGCGGGCCGGGAGGGTGGAGGCGATGGTGTCCACGGTGACGACCGCCTCGGCGCGGACGGTCCGTCCGAGGGCGTCGGTCGCCCTGCCCTTCACCCGTACCGTTCCGGGCTTGCTCCAGCGTGCCTCGGAGGGCAGCGTCCACCGCACGGGGAGGGCGCCCCGTGCGCCGTCCCGGAAGACGGGTGTCACGGTGCCGGGCAATTCGGGTACGCGGCCGGGGACGGTGAACGCCTTGGCCGGCTGGGTGCGCAGCACCGTCTCGTCGGTCACGGCCCAGCGCTGGCTCGCGTTGGAGGTCGGGAGGAGGGCCGACACGCGGGCGCCGTCCGCCGTCGACTGTCCGACGACGTCGAGCAGCCGACCCGTGGCGGCGTTGACGAAGGTCCAGGTGCCGTCCCCGGTGGTCGACATGATCCACTGCCCGGCCGAGGTGTCGGCGTCTTCCAGAACGGCCTCGTTGTCGCGTACGGCGAGGCGCCTGCCCGTCTCGGCGTTCACGAGGGCGTAGCGCTCACGGTTGCCTTCGCCACGGGTCAGCTGTTTCACGGACCACAGCTGGGACTTGGCAGCCGGGTTCGCCGTACGGACCACGACGCCGTCGCCGTCGGTGGACGGGGCGAGGGACTTGCCGCTCTGCGCTCCCTGGAGTCGGTAGACGTGGCCGGGCTGGACGAGCGCGGCGTCCTCGGCGGTGCCGGACACGCCGTCGACGAGGAGGGTGGTGACCGACTTCGCCGGGACGGTCACCGTGGCGGAGTCGTCCTTCACCTTCACCGCGGTGCCGCGGACGAGCGCTCCGCCGGTGCTGGTCACCACGGGTGTGACGGTGGCGCCGGGGGCGACACGCTTGAACCGCGAGAGGTCCAGGGTGACGGCGCGTGGGGTCGTGCCGCTGTTGACGTGCACGACGGTGGCCCCGCGGCCGGACTTGCGTACGGCGGCGACGCTGGAGGGGTCGTCGGCCTTGACGAAGTGGTCGCCGGGCCGGATGTGGTGGGTGAAGTTGCGCAGGGTGTGGAACTTGGTGTTGGCCTTGATCGGGCAGGTCTCCAGGGTGTCCTTCGCGGTGCAGTTGAACGGGATGTGGATGCTGCCCCAGTTCTTGCCGGCCGCCGCCTGGGGGATGGAGTCCTCGACGGGCTGCCACAACACCCAGGCGGACGGCTCCAGTTCACGGATGTCCTCGACGACCCGGGTGGCGATGCCGAGCCCCGGTTCCATGCCGGTGAAGTCGGTGCCGGTCCCCCAGGTGCCCTCGACCTCGCTCATCCAGAACGGCTTGTCCGCGGCCTTGGCGCTGTCCCGGGCGCTGGTGCGCATGCCGGTGCCGTACGTGTGCACGTTGAGCTGGTCGACGGCGGCGCGGGCGGAGCCGTCGTAGGCGTTCCAGTTGCGCACGAAGGTGCTCGGGTTCGTCTCGTCCATCGCGGAGATCGTCGCGCGGGTTCTCGCCTTCTCCAGTGCGCGGTGCAGGGCCAGGACGACCTTCTGCTGGAGCTCCGGGCCGGCGTGCGCGCCCTCCTGGCGGCCGCCGGTGGGCTGTCCGTCGGGGCCGATCTGGGTGCCCCAGTAGTTGGTGTTGGGCTCGTTGAGCGGGGCGATGGTGTCGAACTTGA
Organism: Streptomyces coeruleorubidus; assembly: GCF_028885415.1. Lineage (GTDB taxonomy): Bacteria > Actinomycetota > Actinomycetes > Streptomycetales > Streptomycetaceae > Streptomyces > Streptomyces coeruleorubidus_A. The sequence goes on along the minus strand of NZ_CP118527.1, from coordinate 9,217,393 downwards.
TGCGGTGCTTCTTCTCCAGCTGCTCGGTCACCTTGACCAGGTAGGTGGCGAAGTCGTCGACGCGGTCGGCACGTATCTGGTCGGTGTTGGCGTCGAAGCCGCCCGAGACGTAGCCGCTGACGGTCTGGAACCAGGGCGGGGAGTTGCTGAACGCCTCCCAGCGGGTCACCTTCTTCTTGACGCGGTCCATCCACCAGCGCTGGCCCGGGTCGGCGGACCAGTCCCAGTGGTCGGGGTTGTCGGGGTTCCACCAGTCGGTGTCCTCCCTGGTGGTGCCCTCGGGGGCCTTCCAGAAGCCGTCCATCGTCGCGCCGGTCTTCATGTAGTCCTTGCGGACGTCCGGGGCGTTGCCGCCGCCGATGTTGTAGCGCGCGATGTTGAGGCGGAGGCCGTCCTCGCCGAACAGCATGTCTGCGAGCTTCTGCCGGATGGGTTCCGGGTAGCGGCCGGTGATGTTGGCGAACCAGACGAGGCTCGTCCCCCACCCCTCGAACTCCTGCTGCCGGTAGGACGGGTCGATCCGTACCGTGACCGCGCTGCCGGGCGGTTCGGCGGCAGCGGCAGGGGGTGCGGTCACGAGTCCCGCGCCGAGAACCAGGGGGACGCCGGCCGCCAGTGCCCGGGCGAGGCGATGTCTGCTGGACATGAATTCCCTTCGAGAGCGAACAGAACCGCGCAGAACCAATCGAGCTTCCCGAATGTTTTAGGACGGCAATCAACACGTCAAGAGGTGCGACGAGTTGGGAACCGGCGCACACCCCTTGACGCGCTCCACCTCGCCGGTCCAATAATGATCGCCCACGATCGTCCACATATCTAAACGACGTTCTCTGTTGTGTACGCGAGTGAACGCGGAGGCGCAGTGACCGGTTCAGGCTTATCCCGCAGTCGTCCGATCGTCGCGTCCCTCGCCGTCCTGCTCGCCGCCTCCGGCTGCTCGGTGGCCGGTGCCGACCCCATCGGCGGCGGCCCGGACGCCCTGCGCGTCGTCCTGCCCGAGGAACCGCCGACGCTCGAACCCTGTGACGCCTCGCTGACCGCGACGGGCCGGGTGACACGCGCCAACATCACGGAGGCGCTCACCGAGCGCGAACCGTCCACCGGACGCCTGGAACCCGCCCTCGCCACCAAGTGGACCCGCGATTCGGCCACTTCGTGGACCTTCACCCTCCGCAGGGGTGTCACCTTCCACGACGGTTCGCCGTTCACGGCGGCCGCGGCCGCGTTCTCCGTCAAGCGCGCCACGGACTCGGGGATCGACTGCAACGTCGACGGCTACATCTTCGCGGACAGCGAGTTCACCGCCACGCCCGTCGACGACACCACGCTCCGCATCACCACGGCGAAGCCCGACCCGATCCTGCCGCTGCGCCTGTCCTTCGTCGAGATCGTGCCGACGAGCACCGACCCCGACTCCCGCGTGCGCGAGCCGGTCGGCACGGGGCCCTACCGGATCGACGACTGGAACCAGGGCCGGTACCTGCGGCTCAAGCGCTTCCCCGGCTACTGGGGCCAGACCCCCGACTTCGCCGCCGCCACCTATGTCTGGCGCGCCGAGGGCAGTGTGCGCGCGGCGATGGTGACGAACAACGAGGCGGATGTCGCGATCGGGCTCGCGCCGGAGGACGGGGCGGGCGACCGGGCCGTCGAGTTCACCACCAATGAGGTCTCGTACCTGCGGATGGACGCCACCAAGCCGCCCCTGGACGACATCCGGATCCGGCAGGCCGTCAACTACGCCATCGACCGGGAGGGTCTGGTCACGGCGGTCTTCGCCGGCCGGCCCACCGGCCAACTCGTGGCCAAGGGCGTCACCGGCCACAACCCGCGCCTCCGGCCGTGGCCCTACGACCCGGACCGCGCCCGGGAACTCGTCGCCGAGGCCCGCGCCGACGGAGTACGGACCGACACCACGCTCACCATCATCGGCCGCAACGGCATCTACCCGAAGGCCGCCGAGGCGATGGAGGTCGTCCAGGACGGCCTGATCAAGGCCGGGCTGAAGGTCAGGATCAAGATGCTCGACGTCAACGCCTGGCTGGAGTACCTGCTGCGCCCCTTCCCCGCCGACACCGGCCCCACCCTGCTCCAGGCGCAGCACGGCAACCAGGCGGGGGACGCCGCGTTCACGATGGGGCAGATCTACGGCAGCGAGGGCGCCCAGAGCAGCTACGGCACCGACGCGCTCGACACGCTCATCGAACGGGCCGAGCTCGCCTCGGGCGGGAAACGGCAGCAGGCGTTCGCGGACGCGTTCGCCCACCAGAACGACAAGGTCGTACGGGACGCCGTCATGGCCAACATGACCGGCCTGCTGGCCCTCTCCCCCAAGGTCCGCTACGAGCCCGACCCGGCCACCAACGACGAGATGCGGCTCGCCGACATGCGGCGCGCGGACTGAGGGAGGACGTCACGTGCTGACCCTGCTGCGCCGCCGCGCGGTCTCCAGCGTCGTCCCGCTGCTCGTGGTGGTCCTCGGCGTGTTCTTCCTGGCCCGCCTCACCGGCGACCCCGCCAACCTGTATCTGCCGCTGAGCGCGACGCCCGAGATGCGGGCCGAGTTCGCCGCCCGCAACGGCCTGGACGACCCGCTGATCAGCCAGTTCGGCGACTATCTCGCCCAGGTCGCCCACCTCGACTTCGGCGAGTCGCTGCGCACCGCCCAGCCGGCCGCCGAGGCCGTCCTGCGGGCCTTCCCCGCCACCCTCCAACTCGCCGGCTGGACGATGCTGCTCGCCGTCGTGGGCGCCGTGGTCATCGGCAGCCTCGCGGCCTACCGACCGAACTCGGCGACCGACCGGATCGCGAGCTTCCTGTCCTCCACGGCGGCCAGCGTCCCCGACTTCTGGATCGCCATCATGGGCGTGCTGGTCTTCGCGGTCACGCTGGGCTGGCTGCCCACCTCCGGCACGAGCGGCGCGGCGGCGTGGGTGCTGCCCGTGGCCACGCTGCTGATCCGCCCGTTCGGCGTGCTGGTGCAGGTGGTGCGGGGCGCCATGGGCTCCGCGCTGTCCGCCCCGTACGTGAAGGTGGCCCGCGCCAAGGGGGCCTCCGAGCCCCGGGTGGTCTTCGGGCACGCCCTGCGCAACGCGGCGGCACCGGCGCTGACCGTCGCGGGCGATCTGGCCGTGGGGCTGGTCAACGGCGCCGTCGTCGTCGAGACGATCTTCGGCTGGCCCGGCATCGGCAAGCTCATGATCGACTCGGTGCTCCAGCGCGACTTCGCGGTTCTTCAGGCGGCGGTGCTCCTGACCGCTCTGGCGATCTTCGCCCTCAACATCCTGGTGGACCTCAGCCACGCGCTTCTCGACCCGCGGGTACGGCAGCGGGCGGCGGTATGAGCCAAGGACGGGACATGCTTCAGAAAGCCACATCCGAGGCGGGCGGTACGACCGTCCGGCGCCGGTGGTTCGCCCTGCTGCTCCGGGACCGGTTCGCCTGCGCGGCGGCCCTCGTCCTGGTACTGGTCGCGCTGTGCGCCGTCCTGGGGCCGCTGCTGGCCGGGGATCTGGCGACCCGTCAGAACCTGCGCGCCCCGGGCCGGCCTCCCTTCGGTCTCGACCACGGCTGGGCCTTCGTCCTCGGCAGCGACTCCCTCGGCCGGCCCGTCGCCGCGCGGCTGCTGACCGCGGCCGGGACGACACTGGCCGTGGCCGTGCCGGCCGTGCTGTGCTCGCTGGTCGTCGGCTCGGTGTGGGGCATGTGGGCGGGGTATCACGGCGGTTGGCGCGAGAACGTGTCGCTGCGGGTGGCCGACGTGATCCTCAGCTTCCCCTCCCTGCTGCTGGCCGTGGTGGTGCTGTACGTCTTCTCGCCGAGTGCGGCGAGCATCGTGCTGGTGCTGGCCGTCGCCCGGATCCCGGTGTATCTGCGCACGGCCCGGGCCGAGGCGGCGGAGTTGCGCAGCCGGCTGTTCGTGGACGCGGCCCGTACGTTCGGCACGGGCAGCTGGGCGGCCATCCGGCGGCATGTCGCGCCGAGTGTGCTGCCGACGCTGCTCACCGTCGCCGCGCTCGACTTCTGCTTCGTGATGCTGGCCGAGTCGTCGCTGAGCTTCCTGGGCATCGGCATCCAACCGCCGGACGTCAGCTGGGGGTTGATGGTGGCCCAGGGGCGGCAGGAGTTGCAGAGCGCGTGGTGGATCGCGCTCTTCCCGGGGCTCGCGATCGTCCTCACGACCGTCTCGGCGACCGTTCTCGCGTCCTGGGCCCGGATGACGACCGACCCGGGGCAGCGGTGGCGGGAGGGGGTCCGGCGCAGTGGCCGGCGTTCCCGGTGGTCGCGCGGGGCGGGCGCGGGCCCGGCACCTCGTGGCGGTGCCGTCTCCGATCCGGACCCGGCCGCCGCTCCCGGCGGCAGCCGTCCCACCGGCACCGAACGGGCCACGGCGGCCGACGTCCTGGTCGTGGACGGCCTGTCCGTCGACGTCCACACCCCGGCCGGACCCGTCCACGTCGTCCGCCGGGTCGGCTTCTCCGTGCGGTCGGGCGAGACGCTGGCGCTGCTGGGCGAGTCGGGTTGCGGCAAGAGCATGACCGCACACGCCGTCGCCGGCCTGCTCGACCCGGTCGCGGAGGTGATGGGCGGGCAGGTGCGCCTCGACGGCGAGGACCTGCTCGGGCTCGGAGCACGGGCCAGACGCCGGCTGACCGGCCCGGGTGTGGCCATGGTCTTCCAGGACGCGCTCAGCGCGCTCAACCCCGTCCTCACGGTCGGCACCCAGCTCGCCGAACCGTTCCGCATCCACGAGGGCCTGTCCCGGCGCGCGGCGAAGGCCAGGGCGGTGGAGCTGATGGAACGCGTGGGCATTTCGGAGGCCCGCTCCCGGGCGGACGCCTACCCGCACCAGTTCTCGGGAGGGATGCGCCAGCGCCTCCTGATCGCGACGGCGGTCGCCCTGCGGCCGAGGGTCCTGATCGCCGACGAGCCCACGACGGCACTGGACGTCACCGTGCAGGCACAGATCATGGACCTCCTCGGCGAGTTGCGCGGCGAACAGCAAACGGCGCTCGTCCTCATCACGCACGACCTCGGGCTCGCCGCCGAGCACGCGGACCGGGTCGCCGTCATGTACGCGGGGACGGTGGTGGAGACCGGGCCGGTCGCCGAGGTGTTCGGCAAGCCCCATCACCCCTACACCCGAGGCCTGTTGGCGTCGGTACCGGCCGAGCGGCACCGGGGCTCCCGCCTGAGCTCCATCCCGGGGAGCCCACCGGACCCGGGTGCGGTGCCGGCCGGCTGTGCCTTCCGTACACGCTGTCCCATGGCCCGGGAGCGTTGTGCCACCCACCGTCCGGCGCTGACCGGCACCGGGACCGGCCGGGCCGCCGCCTGCCACTTCGGGAAGGAACTGGCCGATGCCTGAGCACGGGGCACTGCTGGAGGCCACCGGCCTGGCCAAGAGCTTCACGGTCCGCAAGACCGTGCGAGGCGGCACCCGGCTGCGGGCACTGGACGGAGTGGACCTGACGCTGGCGCGCGGGGAGGCCCTGGGCCTGGTCGGCGAATCCGGGTGCGGCAAGTCCACGCTGGCCAGGGTCCTCCTGCGGCTGGAGCGGCCCGATGCGGGCACCGTGCGGTACGAGGGAGTCGACCCCTTCACGTTGTCGGGTGCGGAGCTGCTCGCCTGGCGCCGGAAGGTGCAGATGGTGTTCCAGGACCCGTTCGGTTCGCTCAACCCCCGTCTGTGCGCGGCGGATCTGATCGGCGAGCCCTGGCTGACCCACCGCGGCCTCGTACCCGCTTCCAAGCGGGCGGCCCGCGTGGCCGAGCTGCTGGAGATGGTCGGCCTGCGCGCGTCGGACGCGAGCCGTCACCCGCACGAGTTCTCCGGAGGACAGCGGCAGCGGATCGGCATCGCCCGCGCCCTGGCGCTGGAGCCGGAGGTGATCGTCTGCGACGAACCCGTCTCCGCGCTGGATCTGTCGGTGCAGGCACAGGTGCTCAACCTCCTGTGCGACCTGCGGGACGAGCTGGCACTGTCCTACGTGTTCATCTCGCACGACCTGTCCGTGGTGCGGCACCTCGCCGACCGGGTCGCCGTGATGTACCTGGGCAAGATCGTGGAGACGGGCCCGACGGAGGAGGTCTACGAGCGACCGCGCCACCCGTACACGGAGGCGCTGCTGTCGGCGGCCCCCTCCCCCGTGGCCGGCGGCGGACGCACACGGCAGCGCATCCTGCTCACGGGTGAGACCCCCTCACCGGCCGACCCGCCGTCCGGATGCCGGTTCCGGACGCGGTGCCGGCAGGTGCGGGACCTGTGCGCCGAGGCGGTGCCCGCGCCTCCGCCGCGGGGGCCAGTCCACGGCGCGGCATGCCATTTCCCTCTGGAGGAGACACCGCCGGTGACTGTTTGACGGGCTGTGTCATTCAACTCGACGGGCGGAGTCAGTCGACGGCATCCACCAGGAACTCCTGGTCCCGTGCCCCGGTGCAACGCTGCTGGGCGATCTCGGCACCCGCCGAACGGTCGTCGGTGCCGTGGACGCCGAGGCACATCCCGTTGTGCACCACGTGTATCCGGTAGTCGTTCCCCTCGGACCCGTTGGACCCGTCGACAGGTTCGAAGAAGAAGTGCTGGCTGGTGCGGTCCGCCGAACAGCTCTCCCAGGGCCAGGGTTCGAGCAGTCCCTCGACGACATGACCGCTGCCGAGTGCGGTGAGACAGCCGTCGCCGTGCACCGGGTGGCGCCACTGGATGTAGTACGAGCCCGTGTTGCCGACCGACACCAGTGAGAGGTCCGGTGGTGTGGCGTCGGCACAGGGGCGCTGGACGGCAACCTGGCTTCGGTAGCGCCCCTTGCGGTCGTGGCCCTCGGTGACGCAGAGCTCGGGAGCCAGGGCGGGCCGGATCCTGGATCGTCCTGGTGCCGGGCCGTCGACGTCGGTGGTCGAGGTGGAGGCGAGGCGTGGTGCGGCACCGGCCGCCCGCGCCGCCGCGTCCCTGCCGCCGTCCTCGCCGGGCAGCAGCGCCCAGGCCCCCACAGCGGCGAGCAGCAGCGCGGCACCGGCGGTGGCGGCGAGAGCTCGCCGGTTTCTGACTCGGCCGGCGAACGGGGCGTGGGCGACGGCCGGGTTCACGGTGGTGGCCATGACCGGGTTCACGGCCGTTGACCGGGCGGAGTGTTCCGGTGTCCTGTCGGGCGTCGGCTCTTCGTCGGCGGTCGAGGGCCCTTCGTCCGCGTGCGACGCACCACCGTCCCCGCGCATCGCCCTGTCGTCCCCGTGCGCCGATCCGTCCTCCGCGTGCGACGGCTCGGCGGCGGCCAGCCGGTCTCTGGCCTCCAGCCACGTGTCGACGTCCTCGCCGCTCCCGCACGCGCGCACGAACGCGGCGACCACCTCCGCACGCGGCAGCGAGTCCCGGCGCAGCGCGTCGGCCACGGTGCTGCGCGCGAGCACGTCTCCGCGCCGCTCCGCGTTCGCCTCCAACTGACGGTAGGTCAGGCTGTTCTGTTCCTTGAGTCGTCGCATGCACGCCACGAACTCGGCGGCGCTGCGCGCCTCCTGCGGTAACGGACGCTGTCTCCCCATGTCCGGCCATCCTCGTCCCGCCCCTGGCCGGGGACAATCCGGGATTCTGCCAATCCCCGTCCTGTCACTTGCCTTTCGGACACCTCGTCGCCCGCTCCGCACAGGCTGCTGTTGCATCTGGCGACTGACGCTGCCCGCAGTGGCCGTAGGCCTGTCGGGCTGACGGGTCAGTGGCAGCACCCGTCGGCCGACTGGGGGCCGGGCGCGGTGTCCAGGCGGCAGAAGCAGGACGCCTGGATCGGGACGTCGGCCAGCGCGGTCGCCATCTTGAGCTGCTGGGCCACGGGGGCCGCCTCGGCGGTCTTGCCCGTCCGGAGCAGGCACTCGTGGAAGCCGTGCAGGGACCAGACGTTGCCGGGGTGCTGGAGGGGTCGGGGCAGGGTCGCGTCGAGGCCGAGGTCCGCGCGGTAGACCGCCTCGGCCTCCGCCACCCGGCCCTGCTCCAGCAGCAGCGCGCCGTAGGCGTGGCGGGTGGGCTGCATCCAGCCCCAGGGCTCGTCGTAGGGGAGGCCGTCGTCCAGCTCGATCGACCGCTCCAGGGCGGCGAAGGCGAGGTCGTGGTTGCCCCTGCGGTATTCGAGCTCTCCGTCCAGCATGGCCGCCGCGACGGCGAGGATGTCGCGGCAAGTGTTGTTGAACAGCATCCGCGTCTCGGGCACCCGGTTCACCGCCGCGCCGAAGAGTTCGCGCTCGGCCTCCGCCCGGCCGACCTCGCCGGTGGCCGAGAGGGCGACGCCCCGGGCGTAGTGCCGCATGGCGGTGGTCACCGCGTACAGCTCCTGGTCGGCGGGGGCGGGCAGGGCGAGGATGTCGGCCCAGCGGCCGAAGCGGATCAGTACGTGGACGCGCATGGCGAGGAAGCCTTCGAGCCAGTCGGCCATCGGGGGGCTCTGCACGCGGAGCAGCTCTTCGGGGATGGCGGCTTCCAGCTGGGCGGCGGTGTCGAGGGCGACCTGTGCCTGGGCGAGGAACATGGCCCCGTAGATCTTGAAGTGGTAGTTGTGCACCCGGTAGAGGGTGTAGAAGTTCATCGCGCCGGCACGCCGGCGGAACTTCTCGTCGGCGGCGATCGCGTCACTGTTGGCCGCGACGACGCGGCGGTAGTCGCCGCACAGGACGTCGAGGTGCGAGGGCATGTGGTGCAGGTGCCCGGCGTCGGGCACGAGGCCGCGCAGCCGGTCGGCGACAGTGAGGGCCTGCTCCGGTGTCGGGGACATCTCCATCAGGTGGATGTACAGGTGCAGCACCCCGGGGTGCCGCGCACCGGCGTCGGTCCCGAGCGCACGTTCCAGTACGGCCTTGGCCTCCGAGGTCCGTGCGCCCTCGGCCGGCTGACCGGTCGCCAGGTCCCACAGCTGCCAGGGGGTGAGGTTCATCAGCGCGTCGGCGTGCAGGGTGGCGATGTCCGGGTCATCGGGCGCCAGTTCGTAGACCGCGCGCATCGCGTCCGCGTAGGGCTCGTTCCACACCGAGCAGTCCTCGACGGCCTCCGGTTGCGGGTAGCGGGCCCGCAGCGCGCCGACGAGGGCCTGTTCCACCGGTGTGGAGTGAACGGCTTTGTCGTGGGCCCGTTCTACCGCGTTGTGCGTGCGTTCGACGGTCCGCACCAGCTCTTCGTCGTCGAAGAACTCCCAGGGTTTGTTGTAGTTCGGGCCGAGCGCGTAGGCGATACCCCAGTACGCCATCGCACACTCCGGGTCCGCCTCGGCGGCCTTTTCGAAGCAGGCGACGGCTTCCTCGTGGTGGAAGGCGTACGTCCACACCAGGCCCCGGTCGAACCAGAGTTGGGCCTCGGCTGAGGACGTGGTGACGGGACGGCTGTGCGTGCCGAGGTCGTAATAGTCGCCCATGGGTTTCTCCTGGGAAAGCGGCCGAAGCCGTGAGAATAGCGGTTGCGGACATGCCCTCGATCACCGGCGAGTTCTCGTATTTCCATATTCTCGGTTCGGATTTCGGCAGGGTGCGCCGATGCGGCCGCGTGCTTCGGCCGGCTGCTGGGCAGGCGATCCGGGCATCCGGCAGTTCGAATCGCGGCAGCCCGCCGACACCCTCGAATTCAGCAGTCGTCACGCGGTCTTCGCCGCCACCGACGGAATCTGGCCGAGGTTCTACGTGCTCGAAGCGCGCGCCGCCGCCGATCCCGGTGGTTTCCCCTGGTTCGAGGAGCCGGGGCGGGCATCTTTGAGAACATGACTGACTTCCCGAGCTTTCCGCCCGGCTTCGTGTTCGGGGCCGCGACCGCCTCGTATCAGATCGAGGGGGCGGTGCAGGAGGACGGACGCGGACCGTCCATCTGGGACACCTACAGCCACACCCCCGGCCTGGTGGCGAACGGCGACACCGGTGACGTCGCCTGCGACCACTACCACCGCTATCCGCAGGACGTGGCACTGCTGCGGGAGCTGGGCGTGGACTCCTACCGGTTCTCGATCGCCTGGCCACGCATCGTCCCGGACGGGTCCGGCCCGGTGAACCCCAAGGGCCTGGACTTCTACTCACGACTGGTCGACGAACTCCTGGCGGCCGGCATCGAGCCCGCTGCCACGCTCTACCACTGGGATCTGCCGCAGGCCCTGGAGGACGGTGGCGGCTGGCGGGTGCGGGAGACCGCCGAGCGGTTCGGCGAGTACGCGGCCGTCGTCGCCGGACACCTGGGCGACCGGGTGCCGCGCTGGATCACCCTCAACGAGCCGTGGTGCAGCGCCTTCCTCGGCTACTCCGTCGGCCGGCACGCCCCGGGCGCCCGCGAGGGCCGGGGCGCGGTGGCCGCCGCTCATCACCTGCTGGTCGGGCACGGCCTGGCCGTACGCGCGTTGCGGGCGGCCGGCGTACGCGAAGTAGGCGTCACCCTCAACCTCGATCACAACCTCCCCGCCACCGACTCCCCCGCCGACCGGGCGGCCGTCACCCGCGCCGACACGCAGCACAACCTGGTGTGGACCGAGCCGATCCTGGCGGGCCGCTACCCGGCCACCGAGGAGGACACCTGGGGCGAGCTGATCACCGGTCAGGACTTCCGGCAGGGCGGCGACCTGGAGCTGATCTCCCAGCCGCTGGACTTCCTCGGCATCAACTACTACCGGCCGATCGTCGTGGCAGACGCCCCGTACCGCGAGAGCGACCCGGCGCAGCGGGTGGCGACCGACAACCGTTACGCGGAGGTGCCCATGCCCGGCGTGCGGCGCACCGCCATGGGCTGGGCCGTGGCGCCCCACACCTTCACCGATCTGCTCGTGGGGCTCGAGGAGCGGTACGGCGACGCCCTGCCGCCCCTCCACATCACGGAGAACGGCTCGGCGGAGGACGACGAGGTGAGCCCCGACGGGGCCGTGCACGACAGCGACCGGGTCGCCTATCTGCGCGACCATCTCACCGCGCTGCGGGCCGCGATGGACGCCGGCGTGGACGTGCGGGGCTACTACGTGTGGTCCCTCCTCGACAACTTCGAGTGGGCCTTCGGCTACGACAAGCGCTTCGGGATCGTCCGCGTCGACTACGCCACGCAGCAGCGGACGCCGAAGGACAGCTACCACTGGTACCGGTCGGTGATCGCCGCGCAGCGGCGGTGACGGCCCGGGTCAGACGCTGGTCAGGAGCTGCGGTGCCAGGATCTTGATCATGGTGTTGGTCCAGCGGAGCTGCCGGAGCGTCTGCGGGTGGCAGTCGGTGACCAGCGCCAGGAGCCGCTCGTCCCGGGTGGCCTGCGCCGCCTGGGCGAGCATCTCCCAGTGGAGGGAGTTCCGCGCGGCCGTCAGGTGCAGATCGCGCAGGTCGTGCAGGAGGAGCGGGCCGGTCCCGGGGCGTCGGCCGAGGGCTTCCGACGCCTTCTCCCGGAGCGCGGCGAGCGCGCCGGGCGACGGGTTGCCGCGCGGGCCGGACAGGTCGAGGCCGTGGTCACGGCCCGCTGCCGCGAGGCGGGCGGCGTGCTCGCGTGACCAGCGGGCGACGTCGAGGGCGACATGGTGGAACTCGTGGTCGGTGTGGTGCCGTGCGGCGGCGGCCAGCAGATCCTGCTCCAGGTCGCGTTCGCCGTCGTGCAGGAGACGGAGGGTGGTGCCGATGCCGGTCATGTGCTGCTCCCCGCCGTCCCGGTCCGGGCACCGGGCTCGCTCGCGCGCCGCGCGATGAGGGTGACCCGCGCCGCGCCGGTCTTGAACAGGGGCTGTTTGGAGACCGGGTCCCAGTCGGCCACATGCCGGTCGTTCTGCCAGTTGCGGAAGCCCGGCAGGTCGCCGTCCGCGCCGCACTCGCGGGTGTTCTGGGCGCTGGGCTGCCCGTTCATCTGGAGCAGTCCGCGGCCGGGACGGCCCAGCATGCCGCGGATCAGGTGCAGGTTGTCGACCTGGACGGCGGCAGCGGTGGCCTGGTGGGACTGGTAGACGCCCTGGAGGACCGTGGACAGCAGCCGCTCGGCGGTGCCGAGGATCTCCGCCGCCCGCTCGATCTGCGCGGCGGGCACGTCGCAGATCCCGGCCGCCCACCGGGGCGTGCACTCCTCGACCGCGGCCGCGAGCTCCTCGAAGCCGACGGTGTGCGCGTCGACGTAGGCCCGGTCGACGCGGCCGGTGCGGATGATCTCGTGCAACAGCGCGTTGAGCAGCGCGACGTTGGTGCCCGCGCGCGGGGCCAGGTGGACGTCGGCGCGCCGGGCGACATGCGTGTACCGCGGATCCACGCACACCAGCCGGGGCGGGTCGCCTCCCTCCAGGCGGTCCAGGAGCCGCATCCACAGGACCGTCTGCGTCTCGGCCATGTTGTGCCCGAACAGGGCGACGGTGTCGGCGTGGTCGATGTCCTCGTACGAGCCGGGCTGCCCGTCGCAGCCGAAGGTCTCCTTGAGCGCCTCGGCGGCGGTCGCCGTGCACAGCCGGGTGTTGCCGTCCAGATGGTTGGTGCCGAGGCCGGCGCGGGCCAGGACGGCCAGCGTGCAGTACTCCTCCAGGAACAGCTGTCCGGTGGTGTAGAAGCCGATCGAGCCCGGGCCCTTGTCGTCCAGGAGGTGCCGGGTCCGGGCGGTGATCCGGTCCATGGCGGTGTCCCAGTCGGACTCCACCAGTCGGCCCTGCTCACGGACCAGGGGCCTGGTGAGCCGGTCCGCGGAGGCGTTGGCCTGCCAGCCGTAGAGGTCCTTGGGGCCCAGGCGCCCGCGGTTCACCCGGTCCGCGGCCCGGCCGCGCACTCCCACGATGCGGCCCTCGCGGACCGCGATGTCCATCGCGTCGCCGTTGGAGTGCAGCAGCGAGGCGGACTGCACCCACCGCTCCACGTCCTGCTCGGCTGTTCCGGTCCCCAGATGCGTGTCCGTCCGGGACGGCCAGGGCGTGCCGGAGTCGTACGTACCCCGCGGTGACCACCGAAGCCTCCGGTGACGCTGCGTACACACGGGTGCCACAGGGCGCACACTGCGTCGCGGGAGACCATCATCCGGTCGTTCGATCGTGGGCACCTTCGCCACTGGGCTGGCAGCGCCCAACTCCCGCTCCCTAGGATGTACTTCCTGTCCAGCCAGTCCGTTGGCGCGGCACCACGCAGGGGGAACGATGCACTCCGAGAAGCAGTTGTCCACCGAGATCGACGCGAACGTGCCGACGGCAGCGCGCATGTACGACTACTACCTGGGCGGCAAGGACAACTACGCGGCCGACCGAGCCGCGTGCGAGGAACTCGACAAGGTCGTGCCCAGCACGCGCCGCCTCGCGCTGAACAACCGGCGCTTCCTCCAGCGGGTCGTGCGGACCCTCTCCGAGGAGTACGGCATCCGGCAGTACCTCGACCACGGATCAGGCCTGCCGACGCAGGACAACGTGCACCAGGTCGCCCAGCGCATCGACCCGACGACCCACGTGGTGTACGTCGACAACGACCCGATGGTGCTGGTCCACGGCCGTGCGCTGCTGGAGCAGGACGAGCGCACGAGCGTCATCCACGCGGACATGCGCGAGACCGACCTGATCTTCGACCACCCCGACACCAAGCGGCTGATCGACTTCTCCCAGCCGGTGTGCGTGCTCTTCAACTCGGTGTTCCACTGCATCCCGGACAGCGACACCGACGGGCCGCTCGCGGTGGCCCGCCGGGTGCGGGAGCGGCTCGCGCCCGGCAGTTTCATGGTGATGTGCCAGCTGGTCAGCGAGGACCCCGAGGTCCGTGACTTCGTCACGAACTTCATGGACCAGGCGACCCAGGGGCACTGGGGCCGCGTGCGCGAGGAGAAGGACGTCGCCACGTACTTCGAGGGTCTTCAGATCCTGGAGCCGGGGCTGGTGGAGGTGTCCACATGGCGTCCGGACACCGAGGTGGCGCCCCGTCAGCTCACCCACGAGTGGATCGAGTTCGGCGGCGTGGGCCGGGTTCCCCTGGAGAACTGACTCAGGTGCGAGAAGTGCCTCGCGCGGGACGCCGGTCGTCCCGCGCGAGGCATTCGAGCGTCACGGGTAGCGCTGCTCCATCGTCGTGCGCAGCAGTTCCAGGGAGTCACGAGGCTTGAGCGCCTCGTCCGCGAGGCGGTCCAGCGCGATCCGGTACTCCTCCGTCTCGTCGAGGTCCTCTAGGAAGTTCGCGCTCTTGATGTGCTCCAGGTAGACCACGTCGGGGAGATCGAGACCACCGAAGCGCAGATAGGTGACCGGGATGGCCGGCGCCGAGGCGTTCGTGACGTTCAGCGGGACGATCTGCAACGTCACGTTGGGGCGTTCGGCCATCTCCACGAGGTGCGCGAGCTGCTCCCGCATGACCTGCGTGCTGCCCAGGACGCGCAGCAGCACGGACTCGTCCATGACCGCCCACAGCTGCGGGGCGTCCGGCCGGAACAGCAACTGCGCCCGGCGCCGGCGCAGTTCGACGCGCCGCTCCACCTCACCGGCCGGCGCGTTCGGCAGCCCCCGCTCCACCACGGCCCGGGTGTAGGCGGGTGTCTGCAACAGGCCGGGCACGTACTGGATCTCGAAGGTACGGATGGTGGCGGCGGCCTCCTGGAGTCCGACCAGACGGTCGAACCACTCGGGCATCAGCCGCTTGTCGTACCGCTGCCACCAGCCCGGCTCGCCGGCGCGCTGCAACAGCTTGAGCAGCACCGAGGCCTCGTAGTCGTCGGTGCCGTACAGCCGGAGCAGCGCGCGGACGTCGTTCTCCGTCGGCGGGCGGCGGCCCTTGCCGGACTCGATGCGGGACAGCTTCGCGGCGCTGAAACCGACAGCGCGCGCCGCCTGGTCCTGGGCGAGCCCGGCGTCCTCCCGGAAGCCTGCCAGCTGCACACCGACCAGCATCTTCAGCAGAGTCGGCGCCGGCTCGGGCCTGTCCAGGTAGGGTTCCAGACGGGAGATGCGATGCGACGCGGCGGACATCCTGACTCCCAGCAGACCGGCACAAGGGCGACTTACACTATCGCACTTCACCGGGCGTCCCCGCATCCCTCGAAAAAGCCCCAGGGAAGTGAGGAGTTGAGCTCCACATCACCATGCGGGCTTCACAGCTTGGGGGCTTCACAGCAGGTGGTCGAACTCGCCGTCCTTCGCCCCGGCCAGGAACGCCGCCACCTCCGCCGCCGTGTAGACGAGCGCGGGCCCGTCGGGGTCACGGGAGTTGCGCATCGCGATCCCGCCGTCGACGAGAGGGGCGACTTCGACGCAGTTGCCCTCGGCATTGCTGTGCCGGCTCTTGATCCAGCAGGCGTCCAACGAGCTTGCCTGCACTCCGTTCTGCACTGGTGGCACCGCGGTCTCCTTGCTGTTCTCGTTCGTGTCCCGGCTCGCATACCCAACGCGGCTTGATTTTCACGCAATTTCTCGTGCAATTGCACGGGAGGGCCGTCAGCGTGGATAATAGCTGCGGCGTCAACCCCTGTGCTGACGCCGCGTCCTGACCTCGCATCGGGGAGATGCCGTGTCATCAGCTGCGCAGCACGTGCTCCGGCCGCCGAACGGGGCCGCGGCGCACGCGGGCGCACCCGGCACGAGCACCGGATTCCCGACCGGCCCGCACACGGTGACGTCGTACGAGACGACGCCGTACGGGACCCCGCCCCCGATGCCGGAGACGATGCCGCAGCCCTCCGGTGCCCTTTCCGCCTCGGCCGCCCTGCGCGTCGAGTGCAGCAGGGAGGGGTTCGCGCGCGCCCGGTCCTTCACCCGCGACACATTGCATGTCTGGTCGCTCGACCACCGCTGCGACGACACGACCCTCGTCATCACCGAACTCACGGCCAACGCCGCGACGCACGCGGCGCCGGGGACGACGGGCGCGCCGGGTACGACGGGTGCGCCGGAGATCCGGCTCGGATTCCTCCTGGACCCCACCCACCTGCTGGTCACCGTCTCCGACCCCGACGACCACCCGCCCGTGTACGCCCCCGCCGGGTCCGCCCTGCAGGAGCACGGCAGGGGCCTGTGCATCGTCGACGCCCTGTCCGAGGAGTGGGGCTGGACCCCCTGCCCTCCGGCGGGCAAGACGGTCTGGGCCAGGTTGTCGACCCGTCCACCCATCTGACACGACTGCCGCGGAAAGGCCCCACGCCATGCGCAGCGCTTCGACGGAACACCCGAGCAGCGAGCGCCCACAGCGCCCCGACGCCCCGTCCGGGGTGGCCGGGAACACGCCGCTCACGGCCCTGGACCGCGTGCCCTGGGGCGACATCCAGGACTCCACCGGTTCGGCGGCGGCCATTCCCCTCCTGCTCAACGGCATCGCCTGGGGTGACGCCGACACCGCCCGCTCCGCACTCGACGACCTGCGCAAACGGATCTGCCAGTTCGGCTTCGTCGTGGAGCAGGCGACGGCGGCCACGGTTCCCTTCCTGTGGGAGCTGGCGAAGCTGCCGCAGGTGACCTGTCGCGCCCAGATCATCCAGTTGCTCAAGAACATCGCCGACGCCCGGCAGTGGGAGAGCACCGCCGCCGTCTATCCGAAGCTGCTGAACCGCCGGGAGAACCCGGTGGTGTGGGAGCGTGCGGCGCGCCAGGCGGTGCGGGCCCGGCGCGACGAGCTCGGCCGGCTGATGGCGGACGAGGACACGGAGATCGCCCGGGCCACGACCGAGCTCGCCCGCTCCCTGGCCACCTGAGGCCGCGGGACTTCCGGGGGGGTCCCCGGTCCGTGCGCGACCCCGGGCCGGACACGGTGCGCGGGTGTCCCGGGCGCCGGGAGACGTGACGAAACGGTGAGGGCCCCCTGTCACCATGGGTGATGCCCCTCGCCTCGCGCGGCCGGGCAGTGTAGACATGGCACATGGTCCGACTCTTGGGTCGATCCGGGACTCGATCGCCCCTGCGGCCCGGCGCTGCGCCGTCGAAACGGCAGCGGCGGGAGGCGGGCCCGTCGCGGTGGCATCCGGTGGCGGGGCTGCGGTCGGTGCTGGGCGGACGCAGCGTCGCCGCACAGGTGTTCCTGCTCGTCGTGGTGATCGTGCTGCTGCTGGTGGTGGCGGCCGTGGTGGCGCTGGTCCTGCAAGTGCGGCACGACACGACCCAGGAGGCCCGCAACCGTTCGCTCGCCGTCGCGGAGACCTTCGCCAACGCGCCGGGCATGATCGAGGCGCTGGAGAGCCCCGACCCCACGGCGGTGCTCCAACCGCGTGCCGAGGCCGCCCGTGAGCAGTCGAAGGTCGACTTCATCGTCGTCATGAACACCGACGGCATCCGCTACACCCACCCCAAGCCGGACCGCATCGGGAAGAAGTTCGTCGGGACCCTCGAGCCCGCGCTGGCCGGGAGGCCGGTGACCGAGCAGATCACCGGCACGATCGGCCCCCTCGTGCAGGCCGTGGTGCCGGTGAAAGCTCCGGACGGCCAGGTCGTCGGCCTGGTGTCGGCCGGGATCACCACCGCCAACGTCGGTGGCACCGCCGACCGTCAGCTGCCGCTCGTACTGTCCGCCGCCGCGGCGGCGCTCGTCCTGGCGACGGCGGGCGCCGCGCTGGTGAGCAGGCGGCTGCTGCGCCAGACCCACGGGCTCGGGCCGCACGAGATGACCCGGATGTACGAACACCACGACGCCGTGCTGCACGCCGTGCGCGAGGGCGTGCTCATCGTCGACGACGGGGGCACCCTGCTGCTCGCCAACGACGAGGCGCACCGGCTGCTCGGACTGCCCGCCGACGCCGAGGGCCGGCACGTGCTCAGCCTGGGGCTCGACCCCGGCACCGCCGAACTGCTGGCCTCCGGGCGCGTCGCCACGGACGAGGTGCACCTCGTCGGGGACCGGCTCCTCGCCGTGAACCAGCGCACCACGGACCGTGCGGGCGTCCCGCCCGGCAGTGTCGCCACGCTGCGCGACTCCACCGAGCTGCGTGCCCTGTCCGGCCGGGCCGAGACCGCGCGGGAACGGCTCAACATGCTGTACGACGCCGGGGTGGGCATCGGCACGAGCCTGGACGTGACCCGTACGGCCGAGGAGCTGACCGAGCTGGCGGTGCCCCGGTTCGCCGACTTCGCCACCGTGGACCTGTTCGACGCGGTGCTGAGCGGCGGGCAGCCGGACGCGGCGGCCACCCTCAGCCGTACGGCGCTGAGCGGGGTCCGCAAGGACGCTCCGCTCTACCCCGTCGGCGAGCGGATCAGGTTCGTCCAGTCCTCTCCGCAGGGCCGCAGCCTCGACACCGGCCGCCCCGTCCTGGAACCCCGGCTGAGCGGGGCCCCCGGCTGGCAGGCGCAGGACCTCGAGCGTTCCGCGCAGATCGTGGAGTACGGCATCCACTCCCTGATCACCGTGCCGCTGCGGGCCGGCTCCCTGGTGCTGGGCGTGGTCAGCTTCTGGCGCTACGAGAAGCCGGAGCCCTTCGACACGGACGAGCTGGCCCTGGCGGAGGAGCTGGTCGCGCGGGCCGCCGTCTCCATCGACAACGCGCGCCGCTACACCCGCGAGCACAGCATGGCCGTGACGCTCCAGCGCAGCCTGCTCCCCCGGAACCTGCCCGAGCAGGACGCACTGGACATCGCCTACCGCTATCTGCCCGCGCAGGCCGGGGTGGGCGGCGACTGGTTCGACGTGCTGCCGCTGTCGGGGGCGCGGGTGGCGCTCGTGGTCGGGGACGTCGTCGGCCACGGGCTGCACGCCGCGGCCACCATGGGGCGGCTGCGCACCGCTGTGCACAACTTCTCCGCCCTCGACCTCCCGCCCGACGAACTCATAACCCTCCTGGACGAGCTGGTCGGCCGTATCGACCAGGACGAGACGGAGGAGGAGGGCAGCGCCCCGGTCACCGGTGCGACCTGTCTGTACGCCGTGTACGACCCGGTCTCCCGGCGCTGCACCGTCGCACGGGCCGGGCATCCCCCGCCGGCGCTGGTCCATCCCGACGGCAGTGTCGAGTTCCCGGACGTGCCCGCCGGTCCCCCGCTCGGGCTCGGCGGTCTGCCGTTCGAGACGGCGGAGCTCGAGCTGGCGGAGGGCAGCCGGCTCGTCCTTTACACCGACGGGCTGGTCGAGGACCGGGAGCGGGACATCGACGTCGGGCTGGACATGCTGCGCGAGGCGCTGAGCCGGTCCGGCCAGTCCCCCGAGGCCACCTGCCGGACCGTCCTCGACTCACGAGTCACGGCCCGCTCCAGCGACGACATCGCCCTGATCGTCGCGCGCACCCGGGCACTCGCCGCCGACCAGGTCGCCGAGTGGCCGGTGCCGGCCGACCCGGCGGCGGTGGGCAAGGTGCGGGCGGCGGTGACCCGGCAGCTGGCCGAGTGGGGGCTGGACGAGCTGACGTTCACCACGGAGCTCATCCTGAGCGAGCTGGTCACCAACGCGCTCCGGTACGGCGGCGGCCCCATCCACGTCCGGGTGCTGCGCGACCGCAACCTGATCTGCGAGGTGTTCGACAGCAGCAGTACATCGCCGCATCTGCGGTACGCGACGATGACGGACGAGGGCGGGCGGGGGCTGTTCCTGGTCGCGCAGCTCGCCGAGCGCTGGGGGACGCGCTATCTGCCCGCCGGGAAGGTGATCTGGGCGGAGCAGCCGTTGCCGTGAGCGGTCATCGGCTCGTGCCGGCTCGGGGGCGCCGGCCGATCCGGTCCACCACTCCCACCGCCACCAGTCCTTTGACGTCGGTGTACTTCTGGCCGCCCCGCAGCTCCCCGTCCACCCATTTCCCGCCCTTGGAGCCTTCCTGGCGCAGGCTGAGGTAGGCGTATGTCCTCGGGTCGAAGACGAAGGCGAAGTACAGGCCGGGGTGCGACACGGCGATGCCGCGGCGCCCGAGTGCGTCCACCGCGTCGTGGTCCAGCTCGATGCCGGGCAGTTGGGCGACGGCCTCGAAGGCGGCGGCCTGAAGGCCCGGCGGCATCACACGCGGGCCGCGCATCAGCAGGCAGGCGTTGAGGTAGGCATCCTGGTCGGCTTCGGGACTGCCGCTCGCGCCGAGCCTGAGATAGGCCAGGAGCTTGTCCGGGTCCGTGGGCCACTTCCTGAGCTTCGCGTACTCGGTGGGCGGCCAGCGCACCCGGTGCTCGCCCAGGGGTGGTTCGTCGAGGATCCTGCCGAAGTAGCTGTACCGGGAGGGCTTGGAGCCGTCGACCGACAGCCAGCTCTCGTCCGTGAACCGCTGGGTCTTCCCGCTCCTGAGGAACGTACGAGTGGTGATCTCCTTGGTGTAGAGGTACTGGTCGTTGCGCGGGACCGGCAGGTTCGCGCTGTCGAGGCGTGACCTGTCCGCGGCCCGGTGCAGCAGCCGGACCGCCCCGGCCGACGCCAACTGCGGTGTGCCGGACTTCCGTTCCTCGCCGCCCGTCGTCAGGACGACCGCACCGGTGGCCGCGGCCGCGGTGGCCGTCGCGGCGATCGCGGTCCTGATGACGAGTCGCCGGGGGAAGGAGCCGGGGCGGCCCGGGCGGGTCTCGCGGTCGATGGCGTGCAGCAGGCGGGTACGGGCCTCGGTGCGGGCCCGGTCCGTCAGCGGGGGAACGTCGGCCTCCAGTTCGCGCACCAGGGTCAGGTCATCCACGAGCGCTCTCCTCCGTCTCGGTGTTCTTCTCCTGCTCGTCCGTCCCGTCGTCCGGGGCGGTGGGGTCCGACCCTCCCAGTGCTTCGCGCAGTTTCTTCCGGGCCCGGTGCAGGCGTGAGCGCACGGTGCCCACCGATGTCCAGGGCCTGGGCGGCCTCCGCGTAGTCGAGGTCGCCCCAGGCGATCACCAGCAGCACGTCGCGGTGACGGGCGGGCAGCTCGGCGAGGGCGCCCGCCAGTGCGGCGCGGAAGCTCTCGGCGCTGACCCGGGCGGCCACCCGGTCCGCCAACGGCTCGGCGTCGCCGCTGCGTTCGCCGGATGCTTCCGAGGCGGCGCGGGACAGTGCCCGCAGGCCGCGGGCCTCGGCGCGACGGTGCTGCCCGACGAGGTTGGTGGCGATGCCGTACAGCCAGGGGCGTGCCAGCGGCCGCGCCGGGTCGTAGTTGTGGCGCCGTTGGAAGGCGATCACGAAGGTCTCGGCCATCAGGTCGTCGGCCGCCTCGGTGCCGAGCCGCCGGGCGATGTAGCGGTGGATGTCGTCTGGATGTCGTCGGCGTAGCGGTCGAAGAGGGCCGCGAACGCGTCCGGATCCTCCCGGGACCGCCCGATCACCGACGCGTCGGACTCCTCGCGCAGGCCTGGGGCGTGGCGGGCTCCGACGCTCGGGAGTGCGGTCACCGGTCGCCTCTCGGGTTCATGGGGCTTCCTTCGACGTCACGGGCAGGGTCGTCTCCTGTTCGCCGATGCCCGCGTTCGGGTTCCCGGGGCGCGTGAGAGGGTGCGTCAGGCCGGACAGTCGGCCACCAGACCCCAGGCCCCAACATAAGGCCCCCTACGACAGGTCATAAAGTCGCCTTATGAGCTCATAGACCGGACCCGCGTACCAACTTAGGCATGCCTCAGTTTAGGCTTCACGGCGAGATCGCTTGTCGCCGCTCGAAGGGAACCTGACCATGCCCCGCCCCCTGCGGGTAGCCATCGTCGGATCCGGCCCCGCCGGGATCTACGCCGCCGACGCCCTGCTCAAGTCCGAGGTGGCCGCCGAACCCGGCGTGTCCATCGACATCTTCGAGCGCATGCCGGCGCCGTTCGGCCTGATCCGTTACGGCGTCGCCCCCGACCACCCGCGGATCAAGGGCATCATCACCGCCCTGCACCAGGTCCTCGACAAGCCGCAGATCCGGCTCTTCGGCAACGTGGACTACGGCACCGACATCGGCCTGGACGACCTGCGCGCGTTCTACGACGGCGTGATCTTCGCCACCGGCGCGATGGCCGACCGGGCGCTGCCCCTCCCGGGCATCGACCTCGACGGCTCGTACGGTGCCGCGGACTTCGTGTCCTGGTACGACGGTCACCCGGACGTGCCGCGCACCTGGCCGCTGGAGGCGGAGAAGGTCGCCGTGCTCGGCGTCGGCAACGTCGCGCTCGACATCGCGCGCGTCCTGGCCAAGACGGCGGACGAGCTGCTGCCGACGGAGATCCCGGCGAACGTCTACGAGGGCCTGAAGGCCAACCGGGCCAAGGAGATCCACGTGTTCGGCCGCCGTGGCCCGGCACAGGCGAAGTTCAGCCCGATGGAGCTGCGGGAGCTGGACCACTCCCCCAACATCGAGGTCATCGTCGACCCCGAGGACATCGACTACGACGAGGGCTCGATCGCGACCCGGCGCGGCAACAAGCAGGCCGACATGGTCGCCAAGACCCTGGAGAACTGGGCGATCCGCGACATCGGCGACCGGCCCCACAAGCTCTTCCTGCACTTCTTCGAGTCGCCGGTCGAGATCCTCGGCGAGGACGGCAAGGTCGTCGGGCTGCGCACCGAGCGCACGGAACTCGACGGCACGGGCAACGTCAAGGGCGCCGGCACGTTCAAGACCTGGGACGTCGACGCGGTCTACCGTGCGGTGGGCTACCTGTCCGACAAACTCCCCAAGCTGCCCTGGGACATCGACTCCGGCACCGTCCCCGACGAGGGCGGACGAGTCATGCAGGAGACCGGCGAGCACCTCCAGTCCACGTACGTCACCGGCTGGATCCGGCGCGGCCCGGTGGGCCTCATCGGTCACACCAAGGGCGACGCGAACGAGACGGTGGCCAACCTGCTGGACGA
This sequence comes from Streptomyces coeruleorubidus, assembly GCF_028885415.1. Classification (GTDB taxonomy): domain Bacteria; phylum Actinomycetota; class Actinomycetes; order Streptomycetales; family Streptomycetaceae; genus Streptomyces; species Streptomyces coeruleorubidus_A. Next base: position 9,194,812 of record NZ_CP118527.1, on the reverse strand, counting down.
CTACGCGAACGACCGGCTGCACACGCCCGCCACCCCCGCCCCCGAGGCCGTGGACGCGTTCCTCGCCGAGCGGAACATCCGCTTCACCACCTGGGACGGCTGGTACAAGCTGGACGCCGCGGAGAAGGCGCTGGGCGAGCCCGAGGGGCGCGAGCGCGTGAAGATCGTCGAGCGCGAGGACATGCTGCGGGCGAGCGGCGCCTGACGTCCCAATACACCCTGCGGGCGGGTCCGGTGGCAATGTCACCGGACCCGCCCTTATGCGTTCTTGAGCCGTGTACGATCCGGGTGCTTCACCAAACCATCACATGACCTTCATCAGAGGGTCACGCAAGGGGGACGAACATCCATGCGTATACGCCTTGTCGCCACCACGGCCGCCGCTGCCGGAGCCCTGGCCGCCCTGACGGCGGTTCCGGCCCAGGCCGCCGAGTACAACTCCGCGCTGAAGATCCGCGGGATCCAGTACGACGCTCCCGGAAGGGACTCCAACAACTGCTCGACGGGGAACACCGACGAGGAGTACCTGACGATCAAGAACTACTCGCGGTCGACGACCGTGAACCTCAAGGGGTACGTCGTCAAGGACGCCGCGGGGAACAAGTTCACCTTCACCGCGAGCCACACCCTTCAGCCGGGTGACTACGTGAAGCTGCGCGGCGGCAACGGAACCGACTCCGACGCCAAGAACGTCGTCTACCGCGACAACTGCAACTTCATGTGGAACAACGACAAGGACACGATCTACGTGTACAAGCCGTCCGGCAGCCCTGCCGACGTGCACTCGTACACCAAGAGCGGATCCGACAAGGACGGCAACGGGTACATCACGTACCACGGCTGAGCCTTTTGCCGAACCGGCAACAGGCTTGGCGTGCGTCGCGGCGGGCGCCGGATGATCGGTGGACCGAGCGCCACTCTCCGGACCGCAGGAGGATCCATGTCGCAGACGTCCGCCGGCGACCGCACGCACCGCCTCGTCCCTTCACCGGCCGGCCGCGTCCACCTCGTCGAGCAGGGGGACGGGCCGCTGGTACTGCTGCTGCACGGATTCCCCGAATCCTGGTACGCGTGGCGTCATCAGCTGCCGGCCCTGGCCGCCGCGGGCTATCGCGCGGTGGCCGTCGACGTCCGCGGCTACGGGCGTTCGTCCCGGCCGGCGGCGGTGGACGCGTACCGGATGGCCGAACTGGTGGAGGACAACGTCGCCGTGGTGGAGGCGCTGGGTGAGCGGTCCGCGGTGGTCGTCGGGCACGACTGGGGTGCGACGATCGCCGCGACGTCCGCGCTGATCCGGCCCGAGGTGTTCCGCGCGGTGGGGCTGCTGAGCGTGCCGTACACGCCGCCCGGCGGCCCCAGGCCCAGTGAGGTGTTCGCGCGGATGGGCGGCGAGGAGGAGTTCTACGTCTCCTACTTCCAGCGGCCCGGCCGGGCCGAGGCGGAGATCGAGCCCGACGTGCGCGGCTGGCTCGCGGGTTTCTACGCCGCCCTGTCCGCCGGCACGATGCCCGAAGCCAGTCCGCATTTCGTCGCCCGCGGAGGGACGCTGCGCGACCGGTTCCCCGTCGGCTGCCAGCCGAACTGGCTGAGCGAGGCCGACCTGGACGTCTTCGCCGGGGAGTTCGAACGCACGGGAATGACCGGCGCCCTGAACCGCTACCGGAACATGGACCGGGACTGGCAGGACCTGGCGGACTTCGCCGGCGCCCCCGTCACACAGCCGTCGCTGTTCATCGGCGGTGGCCTGGACGCGTCCACGACCTGGCTGGCCGACGCGATCGAGGCGTACCCGGCCACCCTGCCCGGACTGACGGCCTCTCACATCCTCGACGGCTGCGGACACTTCCTCCAGCAGGAACGCCCGGCGGAGACCAACCGGCTCCTGACCGACTGGCTCGCCGGCCTTCCCCAACCGTAGGTGCGGCGATCCGGTGTGCCGGGGCCCTCCGCGACATGCCGATGACGGAGGGCTCCGGTCCGGTGGTGCCGGCTCAGACCTCCAGGTCGTTCTCGATCCGGCGGAGCTGGTGGCGGGCCATCGCCAGGTTCGCGCGGCTCGCGTCGAGCACCAGGTACAGGAACAGTCCGCTGCCGCCGCGTCCCTTGAGCAGGCGGATCAGGTGGTACTGGGAGTTCAGAGTGATCAGGATGTCCTCTATCTCCTCCTGCAGGCCCAGGAGTTCCATGGTGCGCAGCTTGGCCCGTACGACATCGGTGTTGCCGGCGGCGGCGACTTCCAGGTTGAAGTCCTTGCTGCCGCCGAGCGTGCCGAGCGCCATGCCGCTGGTGTAGTCGACGAGTGCCACGGCCGTCGCTCCGTCGATGGAGCTCAGGCATTCCTTCAGCGCGGTCTCCGTGTTGGCCATGCGGACGGTTCCTTTCGTTCGGTGCTTCGCTTCTTCGGTCGGTCGGAAGGTTCGCGAGGTCGGGAGGTTCGGGAGGTTCAGATGCCGGTCTGCGGGCGCGGCTGGTGGGTGGGCCGCTGCGGGGTGCGTACCGGGAGGGTGCCGATGGGACGGGCCGTGGCAGGGGGCGCCGTCGCGAGGTGTTCGGCGGGCTCGGGCCGGTCGGCGTGGCGGCCGGTGCCCGGCCCGACGTGCGTGGCCACCAGGTCCGCGATCCGGGCGCCGCTGCGCCGGCCCTCCAGGTGGAGGCGGCCGACGTTGACGCGGTCCCCGGCGAGGAGGGTGAGGACGGCGGTCGCCCCTGCCGCGTAGGTGGCGACGTAGCCACCGGAGCCGCGCACCAGCAGCTCGCGGAAGTCGCCGCGAGCTGCGGCGTCGGTCATGCGGTGGGCGACGCCGAGGGCGGCGGCGGTGAGCGCAGCGAGTCCCTCCGGTTCGGTGTCCGGGACGTCGTGGGCGAGGACGAGTCCGTCGACGGTGGCCGCGAGCGAACCGGTCAGCCAGGGTATGCGGGTGCGGAGCCGACGCAGTTCGTCGAGGACGTCGGTCTCGACGGCCATGAGCAGTCTCCTTTCGGCACGCTGTCGTCGCGCGCGGATCACAGTGCCTCCAAGGCGTGCAGGAGCCGTCGCAGCAGTGCGGTGTCGGGCTCGTCCGGTGCCGTGGGACGAGGGGCGGGGCCCGGCTCGGCGAACACGGGGGCGGTGGCGGTGGCAGGGGCGGGGGCAAGGGAAGGGGCGGGGGCGGGGGCTTTGGGGACGACCAGCCCGGCGGCGGCCAGGCGGCGGAGTTCGACGAGGGTGTGGAAGGTGCGGCAGGCGAGGGCGGTGGCGATCTGTGCGGCGGTGCGGACGCCGTCGACCTGGGTGAGGGTGCGGCTGCGGCGGACCGGCAGATCCGCCGGGTCGGGGCCGGGCACGCGGGCGAGCGGGGCGAGGTCGATGGCGGGTTCGGGCCATATGCGGTGCAGCAGTTCGCGGCGGCGTCTCGACTCGCGCAGGACCGTGTCCACCGGCACGGCACGGACCGCGCCGAGCCAGTGCGAGACTCCGGGGCGGAAGCGGAGCGCCGGTCCGTCGTGGGCGAGGACGAAGTACGCCGCGTCGAAGAGGGCGCCCAGATGGCACAGCTCCAGCGCGCCGGCGGCGAGGTGGCCGCTGTCCACCAGCTGACGGCCGACGCGGCAACGGCGGCCGGCCTGGTCGATCGCCTCCCACCAGCCGGCCGGGGCGAGCGCGCCGCTGTGCGTGAGCAGGTCGCCGATGTCGGGGGTGAGGGCGGACTCGACATGGACGACGTGTCCGGCGGCGAGGTAGACGATCCCCGCCTCGGTGGAGAGGGCGCCGCTCGCGCCCTGTGCGGCGAGGGTGCCGAGCAGGGCCGAGGCCGGTTCGTCCGTGCGTGCGGTCCGGGTCGGTGTGATCATCCGAGCACCAGTCGGTCCGCCATCTCGGCCAGCCGGATGCGGGCCAGTGCGAGGTTGCCCTCGCGGCGGTCGAGCCATAAGTGCAGGAACACGGTGCTGTCGAAGGTCGTGGTGACGAACCTGAGCAGGTGGTACGAGTCGGTGTTCGTGATGATCAGGTCCTGCACGGGTGGTTCCTTGCCGGACGCTCCGCCCGCGTCGCCGCCGGCCGGGGCGAGCGCGCCGCTCTCCGTGGCGAGGCGGGCGAGTTCGGCGGTCTCCGCGGCCGTCGCCTCCAGGTCGCCGCCCGGTGCGTCACCCACCGCGCCCAGGGCGAGACCACTGATCCAGTCGACCACCGCGGCCCCTCGCGCACCGGGCAGCCGCATGGCCTCCAGCAGACTCTCGTCGATTCCGGGCACGCCGAATCCCCTCCCCTGCACGGCTGTTCCCGTGAACGTGAGCACGACACTACGGAAAGTACTCGGCCCAGGTGAGGGCTTTGGCATTTTCCAAAGGAATGTGCAGTGGAGCGGGCAGAGGTACGAATGAGATCGATCCAAAGCGAGCGGAACCTGTCCCGTCACGCTCCAGGGCTTCCGATCTATAGCCTGACCTGCGCTTTAGCGAGCCGGGCCCTGCAATCCACGCTCCACCGCGAGTCGCATACTTGCTGGCTTTACTGACACGTCATCAGATCGAACCCTGTGGCTCTCGCCGCCCCCTCGGACACGGGTGACGACGATGCCGACAGGCCTGCGCAGCAGCGCGCGCCGACCTCCGTAAAGACGCGCGGCGGCGCTCGGCGCCTGGATCGTCTTCGAGGACGAGGTCGGAGTGTCGAGACGCCGCCGACCGCCCGCACCTGGGCACGGCGCGGATCCGATCCCTGTCCAACACCGCCTCACCACCCCTGACCACCTCATCCGCGTGGTCAAGCGCGGCTTACGCACCATCCAGTGCCGCAGCGACCTCATCGGCGGATGCCTCACCGAAACCGGTCTCACCATCAAACCCCGACAACCACACCCAGCATCGCGCGTTCAGGCTCGATAACCGAACCTGGTGCATCGGATCAACCGCTCACCACATCAAAGAGACATGCTCTGGCCCGCGCCTCGTCGGCATTCCTGCACGAATGCGGCGTTGTACGCTCGTGCGCCCGGCGAGCGTTCCGTTGACTGCCTGGAGCCGACGGCGAGGAGTGTGGCATGAGTGGGGTGCAGAAGCTGAGCAGGGCCCCCGCCCCTGACCCGACATCCGACATGATCCAGGCCAGCATCGGAAAGCGTTTGGATGACGTTGCCAAAATCCTCGCCGGCGCCCTCGTCGCCGTCACGGGAGTCATGACCGCACTCGGGCTCCGCAGCGAGTTTGTCTTCGTTGCTCTCAACAACGAGTCGTGGCCGATCTATGTGGCCTCGCTCTGCGCCATCGTCGCCATCGTGTGCAGCATCGTGGCTCTGCTCATTCACCCCACACGGCGGGGCAATCTGTGGGAGACCGCTGTGCTTGTTCTCGGTGTGGTCTTCTACATGGTGGCGCTGAGCGTGGCGGTCATCGGCGCGGCCAAGGCCGCCGGGGGCAACGGTCGGCCGAGCATCACGGATGTCAGGGTCGACGGTTCTCGATCTTCGTTGCGACTGAGCTTCGAAATTCGCGCCGACGGTGTCGAAACGTGGTCGAGTATCGGAGTCTACGTAGCCGCCGAGACGGCTGACGGCGAGCCGGTCGACGAGGGCGTCGACCTCTACTCAAGCTCCCTCCGGCCGAACGACAAGGGCGTGGTCGAGCAGCGGATCAACATTCCCCTCTCGCCCCCGCCACAGGCGGGGGCCATCCACATCATCGCCCTCAACGCTGGTGACGGGACCGAGGACGAGTGTGAAACTCGCACACAGCAGGGGCCGGCCTGTACGACCTACTTGCTCCCATAGCCAGCGTCTTCATCCGGGCTGAAGCGCGTCTCTTCAGTGTGTTGAGCGGCTGATCCCATACCCCCGGTTCGATTACTTCGGGTGTGACGGGGAGGGGCATCGCGACGATCAAATATCGCTAGTGCCGTGACCGCATAGGTTCGCCGGGTTGGCGACAACGGCCAATGCAGATGGTGCTCCAGAGGTAGGCGACAACCGCGCGCCTGTACCGAGCGGTGCGTACTACGCAAGGCGGAGGCGTCAGCCCTGAGATCCCAGGGGGTGTTGTCGGAACGTCGCCAGCCCTTTCGCCTGCGGTCGCCTAGGGTCGCGGGCATGTCACAGCAGAGCCGCAGCATCGTCCAGAACGCTTGGAAGGCATTCGCCAGCCACGACGCTGACCGAATCGCCGCGGTCTTCACCGAGGACGCCGAGTGGCTCGCGCCGCCAGGCAACGCTACTGCCATCGCCCTGGATGCCCCCAGCCACATGGTCGGCAAGCAGGCGATCGTGCGCTTCCTCGCTGAGGACTTCCCCCGCTTGTTCGTGCGTGACGTCGCGGTCACCTTCCACGAGTTCCACGCCCACGGCGAGCGGGTGGTCGTGGAGGAGACCATGACGGCGACTCTGGCCAACGGCAACCACTACGCCAACGACTACTGCTTCGTTTTCGAGCTCCGGGACGAGCTGATCCACCGGGTGCGCGAATACATGGACACCGCCCGCGGGCACCGCATGATCCTCGGCGCGGTGCCGCAGTAGTCCCTCCTCGGCCTGGCCGCGGTGCGGTCAGGCCCCGACGAACTGCAGATCCACATCGGGGACCTTTTCCGGACTAAGAAGGCCGGCCCCCCGCTTGAGTACCGCGACGGGGAGCACCGACGTCAGGTGTTCGTGAGCAGCGCCGAGACGGCCGTCTCCGTGACTACACCCGTTTCGCCCCCGAACGCTGCGGCAGCGAGCCCTCCGCCCTGGCGCGGGGAGAACCGATACGGTCCATCTGCCTCCAGGCCGGGAAGATCACCGGGCACAGCGTGGCGAGCAGATACACACCGCCAACCGCCAGCAGCGTGGAGGACAAGCCGACCGAATCCACGAGGGAGCCCGCGGCCAGTCCGCCCAGCGGAGTGACCATCTGCACCGAGGCCGTTGTCGCGCTCAGCACGCGGCTGCGCAGTTCCTCCGGCACCGTCTCAAACGTCACGGTGGCCATGATGGGGTCTTCACCTGCTGGTCCGCGATGTCGGGTAAGTGAGCGTAACCATGTGTGAGTGAGTGTCGTTGTCGGGGTGTGAATCTGACGGAATGGGCGAAGACGCAGGGCGTGCATCCGCAGACCGCGTATCGCTGGTTCCGTGAGGGGACGTTGCCGGTACCGGCTCAGCGCGTCGGGCCGCGCACGATCCTGGTGAACATCGACGCGAACACCACGCCCGAGGCCATCGGTGGTCTGGGCCTGTACGCCCGCGTGTCCTCGCACGATCAGAAGACCGATCTGGAACGCCAGGTCGCTCGGCTGTCGGCGTGGGCAGTGAAGGCCGGTCACCGAGTCATTCGTGTTGAGGCGGAGATCGCTTCCGGGATGAACGGCTGCCGTTCCAAGGCTCAACGTCTGCTGGCCGACCCGAACGTGACCTGCGTGGTGGTGGAGCATAAGGACCGGCTCGGCCGGATGAACGTCGAACTTGTCGAGGCCGCCTTGTCCGCGACGGGCCGTCGCCTGCTGGTGGTGGACGACGGCGAGGTCGAAGACGACCTGGTGCGGGACATGGTGGAGGTACTGACGTCGTTCTGCGCCCGTCTGTACGGGCGCAGGTCGGCGAAGAACCGCGCCCGCAAGGCACTGGAAGCGGCCGAACATGGCTGACCTCCGCCCGATCGCCGCGCCGTTCGTCGCTCTCGGCCCGTCCGGTGTGGCGGTACGTACCCGGCTGGGAGACCTCACGCCCGCGGATGAGAAGGTTCTGCGCTTGGTGGGTGCGCACCTGGGCTCGCTCGCCTCGAAGGACCTTAAAGCGCGTTGCGCCGACGGCCTGGAGCACTCCACCGAGTCATGGGCGGCCCGTAAGCGGGACCTGACGGCCGAGTCGTCGTCCAGGTGGGCCGGGTCGATCACGAAGGCCACGCATGACCAGTGGGCGCTCGCCCGGCGCGGCCAGGCCGCGCACGTCCAGTCCCTCGAAGCCGGTATCACGACGATCCGGCACCGGCTGTCGCTGCCGGTCGGCCAGAAGGGCACCAAGCGGACTCCGGGCGGCTACCGCTCAGCACACGAGTGGTTTAACAAAGCGCGCCGCCTGCATGTGTTGGAGGACCGGCTCGACAGGGTTCGGGCCGACCGGGACGCGGGCCGGGTGCACGTCGTGCGGGGCGGTAAGCGTCTGCTGGGCACCCGTAACAACCTCCACAAGGCGCAGCTCACCGAGGCCGAGTGGCGTGAGCGGTGGGAAGCCGGGCGCTGGTTTCTCCATGCGGACGGCGAGTCGGGGAAAAGGTTCGGCAACGAGACGATTCGCATCACGCCCGAGGGCGAAGTGTCGATCAAGCTCCCGGCCCGGCTCTCCGACCTGGCGAACGCCAAGCACGCGGGTGCCTGGTACAACCACACGATCGAGTTCCAGGCGAAGGGCAAGGCGGTCGAGGACGTCGTCCAGCTCTCCGGCGCGCCGGGCGAGCGCGAGATGTGCACCACGAAGTCGGGCGTCCGCTCGGGCGCCGACTTCAAGGGAAAGACCCTCGGCGTCACCGACCTGGGTTCCGGTACCGACACCCTCACCCAGTTCCTGGCCGCCAAGAAGGGCGTCAAGGCCGGCCAGTTCCACCGGATCGGGGTCGGGGCGGGCTCCACCGCCATCGCCGCGCTGCAGAACGGCAAGGTCGACTGCGTGATGACGACGCAGCCGACGGTGGCCGCGATCCAGAAGAAGGGCGTCGGTACCTCCGCGATCGACCTGGCCACCACCTCCGGCGCGACGGCGGCGATGGGCGGTGCCTATCCAGCGGCCAGTGTGCTCGCCCGCACCGACTGGGTGAACTCGCACAAGGCCACGGTGCAGAAGGTCGTCGACGCGCTGGTGGCCACCATGCACTGGATCAACACCCACAGCGCGGCCGACATCGCGAACAAGCTGCCCGCGTCGTACGTGTCGAACCAGCTGGTGACCAAGGCCGACTACATCGCGGCCCTGACCGAGGACAAGGGCCAGTTCCTCCCCGACGGCCTGATGCCGGCCGGCGGCCCGAAGACCGTTCTGGCCACGGAGCAACTGGTCGGCAACGTGAAGTCGTCGGTGGACCTCAGCAAGACGTTCACCAATGACTTCGCCATCCAGGCCAACAAGACCGAGGGCTTCAAGACCACCACGACCCCGGCCGGGTCGAACGGCTGAGCCAGAGGACACGTCTTCGAATCGGTCGAGGGCCTGATCGAAGTATCGAGTCGGTCAGCCGGAGGCCATTTCGTACCGATGGAGCGGTCAACAGGGCGCCAAGCAGTCGCCTCTGCCCGGCATGGTCTGCTTAGGCTCAGCTTGGCGCCGGTCCCTCGAACCGACACAGCAGCAAAAGCGGTGGGCCGTTCACCCGCACAGGGCCTTCTCACCCGCACGCACGGTCACGCCTCTTACGACCGGCTCCGGCATGCGTATCTCACTGAAGGCAACAAGGATGAGCGATTACCGTAGCGGGACTCCTTCGCAAAAGGGGCCTGCGGGCGGACAGCCCAGGATGACCCGAGCGGAGATGCGCAGGGCCGCCCAGACGGCGAACCGGCGCTGGCCGCGCAGGACGACGGAGAGACACGGCCCGGGTGTGCGTCCGGCCGCTTCCTCCCGGCGCGGGACGTCCGGGAGGAAGCGGCTGATCGACTATCCGCGGGCCGGCAGACGCGGTCTGCGGCGCTGGCTGCCGTCCTGGAAGCAGGTGTCGACCGTCCTCATGCTGCTCGTCGGCGCCACGGTCGGCGCGGTTGGCTTCGCCTACGCGACGGTGTCCGTTCCGAGCGTCAATCCGAACACCCAGCTGCAGAACAACGTGTTCTACTGGTCGGACGGCTCGCAGATGGCCAGCGTGGGCCAGGTGAACCGGCAGAACGTGAGCCTGTCGCAAGTTCCGTCCGATGTGCAGTGGGACTTCCTCGCGGCGGAGAACGCGTCCTTCTACACCGACCCGGGCGTCGACCCCCAGGGCATCCTCCGGGCGCTGTACCACATGGCGGAGGGCGGCCAGGTGCAGTCCGGGTCGACCATCACGCAGCAGTTCGTGAAGAACACCTACCTCAGCCAGGACCAGACCCTGTCGCGCAAGTTCAAGGAGATCATGATCTCTTTGAAGATCGGAGCGAAGCTCAGCAAGCAGCAGATTCTTCAGGGCTATCTGAACAGCAACTACTACGGCCGCGGGGCCTACGGCATCGAGGCCGCCGCCCAGGCGTACTACCACCTTCCCGTGGAGAGGCTGAACGTCAGCCAGGGAGCGTTCCTGGCGGCCACGGTGAACGAGCCGAGCGTGATGATGAACGCCGACGACCCGCAGGCCCGCCCCCAGGCCACCGCCCGCTGGAAGTACGTGCTGAACCGGATGGCCGCCATCGGGAAGTTGAGCCCCACACAGGAACAGCGGTATCTGCGGGCGGGCTTCCCGGTGCCAAAACCGATGTCCCGCTCCGGCTCGATGAGCGGGCAGGTCGGCTACCTGGTCCAGATCGCCGAGCAGTACGTCGAGCAGCACTCGTCCATCAGCGACCAGCAGCTGAACCAGGGCGGCTACCAGATCTACACCACGTTCGACAGGCACCAGGTCGCCGAACTGAGCGCCTCGGTGGCCAGGATGCGGGGGCAGCACCTGGACCCGCGGCACCGGCCGGCGGACCGGAACGTGCAGGTCGGTGCCGCCTCCGTCGACCCGGCCACCGGAGCGATCGTGGCCCTGTACGGCGGCGACGGCTGGAACAAGGGCCACTACACGGACAACGCCAACAGTTCCGGCGTGCCGGTCGGTTCCACCTTCAAGCCCTTCGATCTCGCCGCCGCCCTGGACCACGGCGCGGTCCTCTCCCCCGGCCGGCCGCCGTCGCCGATCACGCCGGAGAGCAGGTTCGACGGCGACAACGGCATCGAGATCAAGAACCAGCAGGGACAGTACCTCCCGGACGGCAGCGACCCCACCGGGCTGCTCCATCAGCAGAACGACGTCTCCACCAAGTGGGGTTACATCACCCTGCGCAAGGCAATGGAGCAGTCGGTCAACACCCCGTACGTCCAGCTGGGCGAGTACGTCGGGTACGACACCGTGGAGAACGAGGCGCTGGCGGCCGGCCTGCTGCGCAGCAGCCTCCAGTACGACACCGCCGGCTTCTACATCGGCACCTCCACCCCGTCGGCCATCCGCATGGCCGACGCCTACGGCACCTTCGCCGCGGACGGGGTCCACCACGAGCCCTACTCGGTCACCAAGGTCCTCGACGGCGGGCGGCAACTCCCGGGTTTCACCCCGCCCGCCGGCACCCGGGCCATGCCCGCCTCGACCGCCGAAACCGTCACAAACGTGCTGCGGGACGTGGTCGAGCACGGCACCGGCACCAACGCCTTGGCCCTCGGACGGCCCGCCGCAGGCAAGACCGGCACCACGGACGACTACAAGTCCGCCTGGTTCATCGGCTACACCCCGCAGCTGTCCACGGCGGTCACCATGTTCAAGGAGGGCTCCGGCAACTCGGGCCTGCGGTCCATGTCCGGAGTCGGCGGGTACAGCAAGGTCTTCGGCGCGGACATGCCCACCCAGGTGTGGCTCGGCTACATGTCCGCCGCCCTCCAGGGCCAGCCCGTGAAGTCCTTCCCTCCGGCACCGCCACTCGGACAGGGAGCCAACGAGAACGGCGCTCCGTCCGCCACCCCCTCGGCATCCCCGACCGAGTCGCCCTCGAGCACCCCCTCACCCACCACACCGGCACCGTCCCCGTCCATCACGCCGTGCAGCGACATCCCGGGCGGGTGCGCCTCCCCCACCGCTCCCACACCCTCCCCCTCGCCGACCAGTCCCGGCCTGACCGGAGGTCTCTTCGGCCCGGGAGGCGGCAAGCAGGGGAACGGTGGCGGACCATCACCACACCGATGACCTGGGGCTCCGGCGCCGGCCCCTCCAGAACGTCTCACGATGAGGTGCGCAGGCGGCGGATCCTGATCCTTACCGCTTTCACGCCCAGAAGTGAAGGAACCATGACCAAACCGTAATAACCTGTGTGCGTTCAGCGACCGTTGTCGGCTTTTGCAGGTGCTTGTCGGCGCTGTGAGAGGACCCCGCCCTGTCCACGTACGCACGAGCGCCGCGACGACACCGCATTCGCCGCCGCGCCGACATGCCGCTCATAGGCGGCGTCCGCCCGCCGGTCGCCATCCTGATGGTGCTTCTGCTCTCGGTCGCCGGATTCACCGTCTACGCCCTCGGCTCCATCCCCAGCGAGCAACTGCCGCTTGCGGTGCGGGACACCGAGCGACAGATCGCCGCGGACGCTGCCGTGTCGGTCCGGGGCTCCATCAGCGCGGAGGCGAATACGCTGCGCCGAGCTGCCGAGGCATACACCCCGACCAGTACGACCGCGCCCGCGACGGCCCTCAAGGCGATCGTCGCCGGCCGCCGATCGGACACGGCGCCGCCCTGGTCGATCCGGCCACCGGTCACCTGCTGGCCGCGAGCGGCGGGACCGTGCCGCTCGCCGGGATCGGCGTGGAGGGCCTGGCCGCAGACGCGGAGCGCACCACCGTCCCGCCGCGGCTCGTGACCGCCGTATCCGGCGCCCGCATCCTCTACTTCGCCCGGCCAGCGCGGGCAGCACGGCCATGCACTCGATCACCAGCGCGTCCGGCGTGTACGCCGCCGCCCGCCGCACAATGCCAACCGTGATATCCGCCAACCTCACACCGCAGGTCGCCGCGCTGGGAATCGCGCTGGGCCTGGTCTTTTCCCTCGTGTGCTACCTGACCACCAACCTCTCACCCGGCGGGATGATCACCCCGCTGGGTGGCGCTGACACTTGTCACCCATGTGCAGCTGGCGGCGATGATGGTCGGCGTGGCCGCGCTCACCTACGGCGCGACCCGGCTGCTGCAGCGCAACGTGATCCTCTATGGCAAGCGGCTGTTCGCCGCGGTGGTCGTGTGCGCAGTGGTGATGCAGACCACCGTGATGCTTGCGCTCAACGATCAGTTCCCGTTGCTGTACACCTCGCAGACGCTGGGCTTCATCGTGCCCGGCCTCATCGCGTACCAGCTCGTCCGCCAGCCGTTCGGGGCGACCGTGCTCTCCACCACGGCCGTCACCCTGGCCACCTACGTGATCATCGCCGCCGGGCTGCTGCTCGGCGCTGTGCCCACCACCTGACGCACCGCCTCGCACGCCTCAGGAGGACGAGATGTATCCCGACTCCAGGTCCGGTCACGGCAGGGACGGCGGCCTGACCCGCCGTCAGGTCCTTGCCTCCCTCGCCGGCCTCGCTGCGGCGGGCGCGGGCGGCGCCTACGCCTGGCAGCGCCTCGAACACCGCCCCGGCGCGAACATCCCCACGGTGGACGGCTCCGTGCCCCAGGCAAGGCCCGTGGGCGGCCACCGGTTCGAGCGGCTCGGCAACCCGGCCCGCACCGTGGTACGGGACGCCGACGGCAGCGTCGTGGCGACCTTCACCGACGGGGCCCGCACGGCCGTGCTCACCGGCCCGTCCCGCACCTTCAGCGAACCCCGCACCACCACAGCCACCGTCACCACGGACGCCTGGGTGCGCGTCCTGCCCAGCGAGTGGCGGCAGGGCAGGGAGGAGAGCTCCTGGTTCAAGCGGTGGTTCCCCGAGGCGCTGCGCGACACCAGCCCGGACGTCTTCGCGGTCGCGTTCCAGTACAGCAGCGCCGGGGCGCCGGACAAGCACGACTCCGCCGGGGTGCGCTACGCCGGCACGGCCCACTTCGGGCCGCGCAATCCAGGTGTCGGTTCGTCCCTGGACTTCGGCTACCACGACGAGCGGTCCGACTTCTACGACTACCTCGGCATTCCGTGGACCTTCCCGGACGGCAGCCGCGTCGAGCCGGAGAAGGCCCGCTACAGCGACGTCGACTGCTCCGGCTTCCAGCGCCTGGTGTGGGGCTACCGGATCGGCATACCCATGCACGACACCAACACCGCGGGCGTCGGCCTGCCCCGCCGCGCCTACGCCATCGCCGCCTACGGCCCCGGGAAACTGCTCATCCCCGACAAGGGCCGGCAGCCCACCGACCTCGGCGTGCTGCAACCCGGCGATCTGGTCTTCTTCGCCATCATCAAGAACGAGCCGAACGTCATCGACCACTGCGGGATGTACCTGGGCCTCGACAACGCGGGCCGCCCCCGCTTCTACTCGAGCCGCTCCGCCGCCAACGGCCCCACCATGGGTGACCTCGCCGGCCACGCCCTGCTCGACGGCACCGACTTCTACGCCCGCGGTTTCCGCGCCGCCCGCCGCCTGTAGCGGTACCTACCACCCCGAGCCCAACCAGCACCCCGCGAAGGACGACCCCGTCTCATGGCCACCGCTCCCCGCGCCCGGGAAACCGGCGCGCACCGCCGCAGGGCCGACCGCTCCCGCCGCAGCGACGCCCTCGACGCGGGGTGGGACAGCCCCGCGCGCTGGGAGCGCGCGAGCCTGCTCGGCGTGCTCGCCGCCGCGGCTCTGCTCTACGGCTGGGGCCTGAACCACGCCGCCGTGCACCCCTACTACGGCGCGGCCATCCGCTCCATGGCCACCAGCCGGCGGGCGTTCCTCTTCGGCGGCCTCGACCCCAGCGGCACGATCAGCATCGACAAGACACCCGGCGGCTTCTGGCCCGACGCGGCCTCGGTGTGGCTCTTCGGCCCGCACACCTGGGCGGTGGCGCTGCCGCACGTGCTGGAGGGCGTGCTCACCGTCTACGTGCTGCACCGGACGGTGCGCGCCTGGGCCGGGCCGCCGGCCGCCCTGATCGCGGCACTGGCGCTCACCGCCACTCCCGTGACGGCGGCGCTCGACCGGGCCACCATCCCGGACGAGCTGCTCACCCTGCTGCTGGTGCTGGCCGCCGAGGCGCTCCTGACGGCGGCGCGCAGCGGACGCTTGCTGCCGCTGCTGGCCTGCGGCATGTGGGTCGGCCTGGCCTTCCAGGCGAAGATGCTGCAGGCCTGGCTGCTGCTGCCGGTCTTCGTGGCGGTCTACCTGCTGGCGGCCCCGGGCGGGGCGTTGCGTCGCGTGGGGCGGGCGCTCCTGCTGGGCGCCACCGCGCTGGCGGTCTCCTCTTCGTGGCTGCTGCTGGTGCTGGCGACACGCCCGGCCGACCGCCCCTACCTGGACGGCACCACCAACAACAACCCCTTCACTCTGGTCTTCGGCTACAACGGCATCAGCCGCTTCGGCGGTGACGCCGGCGCGCTGGGAGCAGTACCGGGCACGTCCGCCAGCCGCACCACTGGCAACACCGGGTGGGGGATGCTGGTCAACCACATCGTCGGCCCTCAGATCGCCTGGCTCCTGCCGCTGGCCGTGCTGGCGGCGCTGCTGGGGGTGCTGTGGCGGGCCGGGCAGCCGCGCGGCGACCTGGCGCGGGCCGGCTTCCTGCTCTGGGGCGGCTGGCTGGCCCTGCACGTGGCCGTCTTCAGCACCTCCAACGGAAACCACGCTTACTACACCGCCGTCATCGCCCCCGCGCTCGCCGCGCTGAGCGGCGGCGGCCTGACCACCTTCTGGCGGGAGTACCGGGCACCTCAGGCCGCCTGGCATCGCGCGGTACTGCCCGCGGCGATCGCGCTGACCTCGGGCTGGGCCCTACTGCTGGACGCACACACCCGCTTCGCCGCCTGGCTGCTGCCCGTGGTCGTGATGCTCGCCCTGTGCAGCGTCGCCGCGCTGGGGCAGCGCGGGCCGCGCACGGGTTCCCGGCAGCGAGCCTGGGCACTGGCCGCCGGCGTCGCCGCCGTGCTCGTCCTCCCCACGGCCTGGGCGGTGTCCAGCATCGACCCGCTCTACGCAGGGGCCGCCACCTCCCCACTGGCCGGCCCGGTCGGTGGCAACTACGCCGACCTGCACGGCCGCGAGCCCACGTTCAGCACCGGGCTGTCCACGCCGAGCGCCCGTGACAAGGCCCTGCTCGCCTACCTGACGGCCCATCGGAGCGGCGAGAAGTACCTGCTGGCCACCCAGGCCGCGTACACCGCCGAGCCACTGCTGCGGGCCGCCTCCGATCCGCTGCTGGTCATGGGCGGTTTCACCGGGCTGACACCCTTCCCGACCGCGGCGCAGCTGAGCACGCTGGTGGGCGAACACCAGGTCCGCTACGCCATGCTGACGACCCAGCGTCCGAGCACCCCGGCGACCACCTGGGTCAAGGGCCACTGCTCACGCGTGTCCCCACGCGCATATGAAGAGCGTCGGACGGACGGGAGTTTCACCCTCTATGACTGCCGCCCGACGGCCGGCTGACCGGCGCGGTGTTCACGGGACACGGTCCTGGAAACGGATGCGGCGCAGCAGCAGTCGTCTGGCCGGGCGTTCCAGGCCCTCGTACAAGGCCCAGGACAACCCCAGCGCCACGGAGAACGCGACGACGGTGGCGGTCAGCGCGGACAGCACGCCGAAGTGCGGAGAGTTGCCGAGCAGGTTGGTACCGACCCGCAGCACAAGTAGATGGATCATGTAGAAGACGAAGGAGAGTTCACCCAGCCGCACCAGCCTGCGGTGCCGCCACAGCGAGGGGAGGCCGCGCAGGTCGGCGACGGCCGCCGCCGGGATGAGCAGAGTGAAGCCGATGAGGGTGCAGGTGGTGGCCGGGTATCCGGCGGGTACTTGGGGGACGAGGAAGTAGCCGATGATCGCCAGGGCGAGTGAGGCCTCCAGGCTGGGCCCGCGCCATTGCCCGAGACTGACCATCCGGGCGACAGCGGCACCGAGGACGAACTCGGGGAGGCGGGCCGCAGGGAAGGAGTAGAGCGGCTGGCCCAGCCAGTGGTGCGCGTCCGACCAGGCCAGCACCAGCACCGACAGCACCGACAGACCGGCCAGGACGGCCGATCCCCGGGCTCCCAGGCGGCGCAGCCAGAGAGCCAGCAGCGGAAAGACGGCGTAGAAGAATGCCTCGCAGGCAAGCGACCAGCTGACGGGATCCAGCGTCTGCCACCAGGGGCGCCACCAGGCATGCAACAGCAGCACGTTGGCCAGGGCCTGATACAGGGTGGGCTTCACCTGATGGGCCAGGGTGAGGCCCATGAGCAGCGCGATCGCGGCGGTGACGAGGTGGACCGGATAGATCCGGGCGATACGCCGCCACCAGAACGCCGGTGCTCGGTCGCCCGGCCGTGCGGACCACATCAGGACGAAGCCGGAGAGGATGAAGAAGAACGACACCCCGGTAGCCCCGGCCCCGAACCCCCACGTCGCGATACGCCCGCCGGTACCCCCGAAGTATCCGAAGTTGCGCACATGCAGCCCGAAGACCAGCACCGCCGCCATCCATCGCAGTCCCGTGAGCGACGGCAGTGAAGGCACCGGAGTTGTGGCAGCGGTCTCGACTGCGGTCGCTGTGGCGGGCGGCGTCCGGGTCGCCCCGGCCGCCGCCGCCATCACGTCACCTGCCGAGTGTTGTGCATGTGCGGCATGCGCGTGAGCCTTGCCCGATCGTCGCCTTTCATTCCGGGCTCGTGGGGAGCATCACATCGGTGTGGGCCGCCCGCTCGACCGGTTCGGCAAGGGCCATTCTTTGATCACTGTTGACAGGACGAATGTGTTGGCCCGGCAGCCGCGAGGGCTAGCCTCGCCACGTCCGCACCCCCTGTACCCACCCCCCACCTGAGGTGGCGGACGCGTAAGTCCCCTTTCGAACTCAAGGAAGGACTCTGATGGCACGCACCATCAGACGGTGGCTACTCGCGGGGGTGGGAACCCTCAGCCTCGCGGCGGCGGGCGCCGTCCCCGCGACGAGCGCGGCCTACCAGGCCGCCTATCCGCGAGTACGGCCTACCGTGGCCGACTACACGCAGGTGACCACCAGCCAGACCCCACCCACCCAGTCGCAGTGTGCGTCAGCAGGACGCCGCTGCTTCACCCCACAGTCCATCCAGGCCGCCTACAACGTGGGCCCGCTGCACTCAGCCGGGGACGACGGACGCGGTCAGACGATCGCCATCGTCGACTCCTACGGCAGCGACACCATGGCCCACGACCTGCATGTCTTCGACCGTGCATTCGGCATTGCGCCCATGTGCGGGGAAGAGGGCGTCAGTTGTGCGTCCGGCATGCCGACCTTCAGCGAGCTTCATCTGCAGGGCTCGCCCGCCACCGAAGCGCCGCCGTCCACGAGCAACAGCCCCGGGCAGGAGGACAAGAGCGCGTGGGCGCTGGAGGTGGCTCTTGACGTCGAGACCGCCCATGCCATGGCACCCGGCGCCAACATCCTGCTGGTGACCACCCCCACCGCAGAGACCCTCGGGGTACAGGGCTTCCCTCAGATGATGGCCGCCGAGCAGTACGTCGTCGAGCATCACCTCGCAACCGTCATCTCCCAGTCGTTCGCCTCGGCGGAGGGCGCCTTCGGCAGCGCCCGATCGCTTCAGAACCTGCGCTACGCCTTCAAGTCGGCGGCACAGAACGGCGTCACCGTTCTCGGCTCGTCGGGTGACGACGGAAGCGCCGGCTCGGCCAAGACACCGGTGGGCCAGGGCGGGTCGACGCTCTCCGGTCCCGCTGTCGAGTGGCCGGCGTCCGACCCGCTGGTCACCGGAGTGGGCGGCACGAACCTGTGCACCGACCCGGGTGCCACCAGCGGCAGGGTCGTCGACAGCGCCTCCCCGCCGGGGGCTTGCCAGAACGCCCCCGGCCAATCGGAGACCGGCTGGACCGGTTCCGGCGGCGGCTACAGCAGCGTCTTCGCCAAGCCGGACTATCAGTCGGGCGTGCTGCCGGCCGGCAGCACAGCCATCGGCGCCATGCGCGGCGTTCCGGACATCTCCCTGCAGGCGAGTCCGTCGACGGGAGCACTGGTGTACCTGTCCCTCCCGCCCGACGGCCAGAGCGGGCTGAAGTGCGGCAGCACACCGTGCAGCACGGGCTGGTACGACATCGGCGGCACGTCACTGGCGTGTCCTCAGTGGGCGGGCCTGGTCTCCATCGCCGCCCAGATCAACCACGGTGGACTCGGACGGATCAACCCGGCGCTGTACAAGCTCGCGTCCAACCCGGCCACCTACGCGGCCGACTTCAACGACGTCACCGTGGGCAACAACACCGCCGAGACGTCGGTCCCGGGCTATTCGGCCGGCACAGGATGGGACCCCGTCACCGGACTGGGGACGCCGAACGCGGCGAAGCTCCTGCCCGACCTCGTCAGCGCCGTGCACGGCGGCTGACCTTCCGATCCCCAGCCGGGCATCGCGCCGCCGGCCGACGGCGCGATGCCCGTTGCCACACGGCACTGGCCTGGGCATCTTCCGCCAGGTCGTCGAATGCAGCGTCTTCTGGCTGCACGGCTTCCGTCGCCCCCCGCTGGGTCCCCGGGTGCCGGGCGGAATCGGCTGGAATGCAGTGCAGGAACTCTCGGCGGACGTGCAGGTGAAGATCCACGCGGCGGGCAAGACGGTGACGGCCGTCGTGTCGTGTCCCACCGGCAGCACGCCGCAGCGGCCTGCTCGCGGGCCGTGGGCCTTGAGGGGCGGGGCGGGCAGGCGCCGGGGGAACACCTGCCCGCCCCGAGGGCAACGACCCGCACAACGGGGGGACGCGGGCCTTGCGGAGCCGCATTCACGGCTCACCGGTGACAGCACACCGGTGACCACGAGTGTCACACCCCCAGCGCCGGTCCGTCCTTGCGCGGCGCTGTGGTCACGCCGGCCGGATGTTCTCCGCCTGGGGTCCCTTCTGGCCCTGCGTGACGTCGAACTCGACTTTCTGCCCCTCCTGCAGCTCACGGAAGCCCTGAGCGGCAATGTTGGAGTAGTGGGCGAAGACGTCAGGTCCGCCGCCCTCCTGCTCGATGAAGCCGAATCCCTTTTCGCTGTTGAACCACTTCACGGTGCCCTTGGCCATGGCCTGCTCCTTCGAGGAAACCCGAGCTCGCACCCTGCAGGCCCGGGAGGTGATCGCCCTGGTCCGGAGCGGCGCTGAACAGCAAGAACGCCCATGATCGTGATCACGGGCGAACGAGACTTCGGAACCACGACTGCTACATAACGACGCTACACCGCGCGGTCGGCAGTCGCTAACGGCACGGCCGTGGATCGTCCCCGTTGGTCGGCTCCTCGCTCCAGCCCGGCGCGGCCGTCCATGGCCGGGGGCTGGTCGTTCTCCTTCCCACGACGAAAAGCCCCACTCGCGACCGTCTGCGAAACCGCCCGGAGGCCGCGATGAGAGCGCTCGTCGTAGTCCTGACAGCTCCGATGACGTCTCGCGCGCCGCGCCCGCGATCCGCGCCGTCGCCGCCCGCGCCGACACCGTCACCCTGCGCGACCAATGCGGCTGGCGGCTCTACTCACTGATCAGAGCCGTGTCTCCCAGGCGGTCACTGCGGCGGCTGCCTGTTACGAGGCCGGGCGGGCCGGAGGGCTGGTGGGGGCTTCGGGCTGCTCGGCCCGGGACCGACCGCGAACGTGCATGGTCTCGGTCGCCCAGTGCGCTCTCAGCGGCGGCCCGGTCACGCCCTCAAAGCCCATCCCTCCCCGCGGCCCGGCAACTGACAGGCATCTGACCGGCATCGCCCACAACGACGAAGCCGCAACCGGCAGCCGGCGCCGGGTCAGCCGTCGTGCTGGTCGAGAGCCGGCAGCGGGGAGCGGCTCACCCGGATTTTCGACTGGCCGTGGGGCCGCTTCTCCCAGTCGTCCATGAAACTGCCGTGAAGGCCGTGCTTGCGAGCCATGGCCAAGAGGGTCTCGGTGCGGTAGTAGAAGTCCTCGCGCAGCACCTGGTGTTCGGTGCCCTCCGTACGGTCGAAGGTGAAGTCGAAGAACCCCTTGTCGGTCAGAATGCGACCGACATGGGCGAGGCACTCCTCGATCAGTGCCGGCGGCGAGTGGGAGAAGACGCTGTGCGCGTGTACGACGTCGAAGTGGTCGTCGGGCAGGAAGTCCAGGGTGAGGTCGCCGGTGATGGTCAGGTGCGGCAGTTTGTCCTGGAGCCCGCGCTCGACGAGGGTCTTCTTGGCGGCGATCAGGATGTCCGGCGAGATGTCGATGCCGTAGTAGTTGCCGGTGTCGAGGTAGTCGATGAAGCGCCAGCCGCCGCGCAGGTTGCCACAGCCGATGTCGAGCATCCTGTGCTCCGGGCGCAGCCCGTGCTCGACCAGGTAGTCGAACTGCATCTGCCCGAGTGCCAACCAGCGTTCGTGGGTCTGGCTGCCGACAGCCGCCTCCGGGTTGCGCCGGGTGTCCGAGGCCATGACCGCGCGGTAATAGCCGACGTGATCACGATGCTTGAGGCGCAGCCAGGTGTCGCGGGAGGCCCGACGCAGATACGGGGCGACACGGCCGGGGTGGGTCAGGGCGTAGCCGAGCTTGTGGGTGAGTGTGGAGCGGTTACGCTGCATCTTCTTCGGGGACTTCGCATCCTGCGTCATGGCAGTGACCTCCGTACGAAGGGCGTCCCCGATACGGGGAGCGGCCTCTGGCAAGCGATGAAAACGTGCCGGTGACCGACCAAGTGTCACCAGCGCAACGGACCGTCGCGGGTGGGCCGCGGGCCAATGTAATGGGCGGCCGCCCACGGCACACGCCATCCCCCGCGCGACACACACCCGACGGCGGGCCTCGCTCCTGCGGACGCGGCGATGGCCACCGGCCGCCGACCCACACTCGAACATACTCACGCCGGAGCAGCCCTTTTGTGCCCAAATTGACAGGTAAACGACGGCGCCGAATGTCGCCGCGAGGGCATCGACCGCGTCACCGCTGATCAGCAGGCTGATCGTCAGCCCCTTCGCGCACTGGTATGTCAGTGGCGCGGACGCGCTCCCTCATCCAGCGGCCGCTGGAACCGCTGGACTGGCTGGACGACGACGGCATCGCCCTGGCCGACCTCAACCAGCCGGCTCTTGACCGCTGGCTTCCCAAGACAAGCGCCAACGCGGGGACATTCGCCTGTTCCTGCAGTGGGCACACCGCCACGAACTGTGTGAGCAAGGCGACCCGGTGGGCCACCCTGGCCAAGCGCGACTGGACGGACTACATCGCCGACCGCACGCAGGACCGTCCACAGCCTCGTCCACCTGGACTCAACGCATTCCGGGCAGGCGACGCAACTCGTTGGCCTTCATCAGCCGAGCGAGGAGGAGATACCCCATGGCTGTTGCGAGCGCCCCGGCAACCAGTGCGATGGCCGTAGGCCACGTTCCACTTCCCAGGTCCGCGCACGCACGCGCTGCAACCCAGCCCAGTCCTGCAGCCGGGCCCGCGGCGCAGAACAGTTTTACGTAGGTGCGGCGCAGATCGCCGTCGTCGATGCGGCCCCCAAGTCTCCTGCGCAGCAGATGCGCGGTGAGTGCGAGACCGGCCACGTAGGAGAGGGTGTAGGCCCCGGCCATGCCGACCACGGCCCAGCGGGCAGGCAGCAGCAAGTGACACGCGGTGGCCAGGGCGATGTTCACCCCCGCGATCCAGGCGGCCATGAAGAAGGGAGTGCGGGTGTCCTCGAAGGCGTAGAAGCCGCGCAGCAAGAGGTACTGGGCGGAGAAAGGGATGAGCCCGAGTCCGAACGCCTGCAGCATGTACCCCGGCGGGCGGGCCGAGGCGGCGTCCGCCGCTCCATGGGCGAACAGCAGCGATGAGATCTGCGGCCCCAGAGCGAGGAAGAGGAACGCGGCGGGCACGATGACCACGCCGCTGATCCGCAGCACCCGGGACAGGTCCACGCGTAGATCCGGGATGCGCCCCTCAGCGACGGCCCGGCTCATGCGCGGCAGCAGCGCCGTCACCAGGGACACCGTCACGATCGACTGCGGCAGCATCCAGATGGTCTGCGCGTAGGTGTAGGCCGCGTAGCCCGCGCCGGCCTGGGGCAGTTTCTGGTCGGCGGCGTTGGCGTAGTTCGTGACCACCGTCAGGGCGACCTGGTTGGCCAGGACGAACAGCAGTGTCCACTTCGCCGCGTGGACGCTCTTGCCCAGGCCGGTGCCCCGCCAGTCGAACCGTGGCCGGAACCGGAAACCGGCCGCCCGCGCGAACGGGATCAGCGCCAAGGCCTGCACGGCGATGCCTGCCGTCGTCCCGATCCCCAGCAACTGCACCTGGTCGGCGGTGATGTCCTCCACCCGGTCGGGAACCGTCATCAGCCCCAGGTAGGCCGCGAACATGCCGATCAGCACGACGTTGTTCAGCACCGGGGTCCACATCATCGCGCCGAACTTCTCGCGGGCGTTCAACACTTGCCCATAGATGCTGAAGAGCCCGTAGAAGAAGATCTGCGGCAACAGGAACCGCGCGAACGTCACCGTCAGCTCGAACGCCTCGTGACTGTCTGGGGGTGTCCCGCATGTACAGGCCCACGATCTGCGGCGCCGCCCACACCGCCAGCGCCGTCCCCACACCCAGTACGCACACCACGAGCGTGACCAGACGCTGCTCGTGAGCGCGTCCGCCATCGGGCTGCGTTGCCCTGGCTCGGACCAGCTGCGGCACCAGCACGGCATTGAGCGCGCCACCGATCAGCAGCGTGTACAGGCTCGTCGGCACGGTGTTCGCCGTGTTGTACGTACTGGCCAGCAAGCCTGTGCCCAGCGCTGCGGCCTGCAGCACCTGACGGATTAGCCCCGTCGCTCGTGACACCACCGTGCCGACAGCCATCAGTAAGGACGAACGAGCCAGCCCGCCCTCGTCCTTCTTCCGCCGGGCGGCATGCCGCCCCCTTGTCTGCTGCTCCTGCGGCATGGTCTGCGCCGCGGAGTCCGCCCCCTCCACCATGCCGTCAACCTATGTCCTCAAGGTTCCACGGCCACAATCTGCCGACGTCACGCAGCAGACCTCATCCCTGGTGCTGCGGGCGATTCTCGGCAGTCAGCAGCCCTGGCGAGCAAAGCCTGAACGTACCGATCACCGACTGGCCCAAGCCGTCACGCAGGCACAGCGAATCGGGTTCCCGTACAACTCACTGTGGGACTCGCCAGGCTGTTGGCCACCTACCAGCACCAGCGCCGCCCGGGCGATGCCTCGGTGATCGACCGCTACCGTGGCCTTGCCGTGGCTGCCGAGGTCGACCTGCTGGGCCGCGATGCCGTGGGTGCGTACAAGGTGCTGATCGAGACTCTGCACGCCGGCCGGGAGGACCTCGACCGCGTCACGAAGCAGTACCGGGTCGCGCTCGAACGCCTCTTTTACAACGGCTGGCACAGATGTCGTAGCCTCGGTCGGCGAACAGCGAGTCCGGCTTGCGGCGCGTACGGCCGAGCAGCGGCAACAGATGAGTGACGCCATTGCGGTTGCCTCCGGTCAGCGGGACCGCGAGCGGGGTGCCGTGCCGGTCGGTGATCAGGTGGTGCTGTCGGACGAACTGTGTGCAGCACGTACAAGACCCGCAGAGCAGGTCCCGGTCCGGCGTCAGCGGCTGGCGGCGGCCGCGGGACGCTTGGCGGTGCTGCCCCGGCGGGAACTCCGACACTGCGGGCGCGGTCGGCGAGGACCGGGGAGCCCTGGTGTTCACAGGTCCGGATGATCCGGTGGGCCGGGTCGCGGTGAGACCGCGGGCTCGGCCGGGCAGCGCGGGCGGGATCCGTAGCAGTACGCCCGGCTGGGTCGGTCACCGCCTGTATGGCTCATCCGCGACAGAAGCTTGCCGGAGGGGCCGGCGGGCAAGCGGGGGCCTGGGCAACTGTTCGCCGCAGGCCCAGCCGTTGGGGGGGGACATGGCACCCGCTGTCCCCAGGGGGCACATCAGGCATGCCGCAATCACGTCAAGCTCCGGCAGGTGGGGCGGGAGCCTCACCGGCACTGCTCCGGCTCCCGCAGGCACGGCAGGTGCCCCTTGCCTCGGATCACGTTCTGGCTGGTGGTCTCGTCGAGGTAGGCCAGGAAGCTGGCGGCGAGGGAGCCGGCACGAGGGGGGGCGTAGGTGTAGGCGTACTCGATGTCCTTGTACGGGTAGTGGCCGGCGCCCAGGTCGATCTGCCGGTCGCCGGGCCAGTCGCCGGCCAGGGGAACCATCGTCACCTTGTCGCCCCGGTCTTTGGCGAGGCCGACTTCGCTGTAGCCGATGGCGCCGGGCTGTTCCTCGACCTTGTTCAGCACAGCTCTGGTCGAGCCGAGTTCGCAGCGCGTGACGGTGTCACCGGCCCGCTCGGGCGGCCTGCAGTCCAGTGACGTGCTCGGCGCCTGCTCCCACCCCTTGAGCACCCGGTCCTGGAAGATCTGCCGCGTACCCGACTCGTCGCCCCGGCTGACCAGGACGATCGGCAGGTCGGCGATCTCCTCCTGGCCGGGAACAACCTGGCCCCAGCGCTGGTACTTGCCCGCATAGATGTCCCGCACCTCCTGGGGCGACAGTCCGTGCGGGCCGAGATCGATGCCTTTGTGGACGACGAGGGTGAAGAAGGACAGCGCGACCTCCTTCCCCGTCAGGTCCCAGCGCTCCCCCATCGGCCCGTCCGAGAAGGCGATCACTGACTGCGCGGCGCTCGGCGACCGCTCACCCAGCTCCGCGAGTGCGGACACGCCGTCCTCGCTGCCTCGCGCCTCGACGGAGATGTCGGCGCCCTGGCACTTGTTCTCGTACTGCTTGGCGAGCGTCTGGACGACGGGCTCGAAGGCGGTCGAGCCCGTCAGGGTCAACTCGCCCTGCTCGCACTCGATCGGATTGCCGACACGCAGCACGATGATGCCGGCGAGCGCGAGCACGGCGAGGGCCAGCGCGCCGCTGAGCAGCCGGGCCGGGAGACTGAACGTACGCAGCTTCTCGTCCGGCTTCGGAGCGCTGTTGCGATGGACCCGGCCGTCCCGGAGGCCGCCGATCAGCTTGACCTCCCCTTCGGCCGGACCACCGGAGAGCAGCACCAACAGCTTGAAGTGGTCGCCCGGATTGAGCGGGACGCGCGGAATGGTCACCGTGCTGCCGACGTGTTCGAACCCGTTGGCGCTCGTGAAGTGACTGTTCAGATGCTCGATGCCGGACGGCTGGGTGACCGCGACGGCCTGGACCGTGCGGCCCGTGAACTCGGCGGTCAGACCGTGGACCTCGGACGAGGTGTAGTCGTTGTCGGCGACGCTCTGCGATCCGTCGTTCTCGATGCGCAGCAGGACGAGCGACGCGTCGGCCATGTTCGGTACGTCGAAATCGCCCAGACGGGGGTTGGACGACCCGTCGCCTATGGGGCTGTCCATCTGTACGCGGTAGCCGATCAGCTTGCGGCGCGGCACCCGGCGGTCGTACAGGAACATCGCGATGGGCACGAGGAGACCGAGGGCGGATGTGCCGATGGCGATGACGTTCTCGATGCTCAGCCACTCCACTGGTGGTCCCCCGCCACTCTCAGAGCTCAGATGGTGGGGTCACCGTATGTCTGTCCGAACAGCGCGTCACAGCTCTGACGCAAATGTTCGCTCTACGTTCAACTTCCTCATGGGATACGCGACTTCAGCGGTACCACACGCGGGCCAGGTCGGTGTCTTTCAGTGTGCTTCGACCGCCGAGGTCCCGGTGGGCGAAACCCGGCCGATGCCGAACACGAGGGACTCGGCGCTCTGCGTAACCTCGCCGGTGCCACCTGTGTCGAGAACGTCGTGGTGCTTGTGCGTTGCCGACAACTGTGCAGCGGTGGCCGCGAACCCGATCAGGAACACCGCTCGGGCGGGTATCGAATGTGCTGATGTCAGGAAGGTCATCCGTGTGCGGGACGGGTCAGGGTGTGATCGGGGATCGCTCCGGGACGAACCCCGATGCTCGGGTGCGTGCCCGCTGACAGTGTGAGGGGCATGAACTCAACACGCATGTCACGAAGGGCCTTTGCGGGCGCCACCCTGTTAGGGACGGCCGCGCTGGCCGCCACCGCGGCGCTGCCCGCGCTCCGCGCCAGCGCCTCGTCCGCACTGCTCCCGCCGCTGGATCCCCGTGCCCTGCGGGCGGCGATCGACGACCTGGAGCATCCACCGTCGACCGCGGCCCAGCTGCGCGTCGGCGGCACGGCCGGCCACTGGTGCGGCACCTCGGGCGTGGCCGACATCAGCACGCGGCGGCCGGTGACGGCACATGACAAGGTCCGGATCGGCAGCATCACCAAGGTCTTCGTCGCCACGGTGGTGCTGCAGCTGGTAGCGGAAGACCGGGTCGACCTGGACGCGCCGGTGCGGCGCGTCCTGCCGGGACTGCTGCCTGCCCGCTTCGCGGCGGTCACCGTGGCGCACCTGTTGAACCACACCAGCGGACTGCCCGACCACGTCGGCATCCCGGAGCCGGAGACCGCGGAGGAGGTGTTCCGCCACCGCTTCGACCACTGGACGCCGCAGGAGTGGGTGGCGACGGCGACGCACGGGCCGCTGAAGTTCGCCCCGGGCACCCGGCAGGAGTACCGCGGCATCAACTACGTACTGGCCGCACTGATCATCGACAAGGTGACCGGCCGCCCGTACGGGGAAGCCGTCACGGCCCGCATCCTGCGTCCGCTGGGCCTGGCACGCACCGTCGTGCCCGGCAACGACCCGCGCATCCACGACCGGCACGTGCACGGCTACCTGCGGATGGCCGACGGCAGCCTGCGGGACATCACCACCTACGACCAGTCGTCCTCCCGCGGCGAGGGCGACATGATCTCCACCACGAGCGACCTCGACCGGATGCTCGCCGCGCTGTTCTCCGGCGAGTTGCTCCCGCCTGAGCTGCTCCAGCTGATGTTCACCCTGCCCCCGAACGACGTGCGCATGCTGGACGGCTCCCCGGCCCGCTACAGCACCGGCCTGCAGCAGGCCACCGTCAACGGCGTGACCCTCTGGGGCAAGACCGGCGAGACGTACGGCTACAAGAACGCCGCATTCTCCACCCGTGACCAGCGGCGCCGCTTCGTGCTCGCGTACCACCCGACGACCGCCCGCAACGGCGAGGAGAGCCAGATGATCGCTCGGGTCGCCAACCTGCTCACCCGCGGCCCGAGCGCTGAAGACTCGGCGCCCTAGGCGTATACCGAACGTGCTGGTCACAGCCACTCGTTGATGGCTGCTACGACTGCCGCCGCATCCTCGGCCCCGGCCTCATCGACCCCCTGGAAGCCGACACCGTGGCCCAGACCTCCACCGACGATCACACCTCTGTGACGCATACGTCACCCGGCGGGTTCGATACGGAGGACGGCGGCGGTGTCGAGGATCTCGACGACCTCCAGGCTCATGGCGTCGTTGATGGTCGCGACGGTTCCCTCGCCGCAGTTCAGTCCGACGCCGCCGCCGTCCGACGACACACCACCGCCACCGGAACAGCCCGAAACGCTGTAGCCCGACCCCGTCAGCGGCGCGACCATCTCGACCGCGCCGCCGGTGATCGCCCTCACCTCGATCGGCCCGAGGCCGTACTTTTCCGGCACTGTCACGACGTCCCCCACGGCGACCTCGATCTCGCACTTCCCATCAGCGCACGGCCCGGTCGGCGAGGGCGACGGCGTGGTCGTCTCCGTGGGGGTCGGCGTGGGGTCGGACGCCGGTGACCCGGAGCCGGACCCGTCCGAAGCATCCGAGGAACACGACGTGAGTGCGGCCAACACGACAGCGACAACAACGGCGACGACGGCGGTGGATGACGTTCTACGCATCATGGTCACCATGGAACCCCGTCCCGACCGGGACCCCTCCCCGGCCGGGCAGCCGCGCCGCCCCAGGAGCAGTACAGCCGCTCAGCGCGGCAGGCGCCAGGTGTGGAGGTGCTCCCAGGTGAGGGTCTGCCACCAGCGACCCGACCAGTCGTCGCTGCGGGTGCGGTAGAGGGCGACGGCGTCTGCGGGGAAGCTCTGCGGGAACGACACCGGCAGTGCCCGCACGTACTCCTCCAGCTCTTCGGAAAGGTCGGGGCGCACGTCCATGTCGTGCGACACCAGCGACAGATGGGCTCGGAAGGTGTCCGCGGCGAAACGGTCTTCCGCGGGGTTCGGCGCCGGAGTCTCCAGCGGCACGACGGCCTCGTCGACCAGGGCGGCCAGGTCCGTGAACGACGTGTTCGGAGTGATGCCGTCGGCAAGGTGGTGGACGTCGTAGACCAGGCCCGCTCCCTGGCGTCGGATCCCGGCGTTGTGGACGGTGAAGGCCGAGGCTTCGGCCAGTCCTCGGGTGACCGCGGCGATGATCTCCTCGATCGGAGCCGTGATGTGCCGGCTGCCGGCCAGGGTCGCGTGGGGCGGGAACGCGCCGGCCGAGACGACCCCGTACTGTGCCCGGAGTTGGGAGGTCACGGCGGTGACGGCGGCGCAGGTCGCGGGGTCCGGGCGCAGGTAGACGCCGTAACGGTACGGGTCGCCGGGGGCCTGCGCGAAGCGTCCGGTCGGTTCGGTCGAGGTCGCCTCCACGGCCGGCGAAACCGCCGTGTGGTTCGAGGTCACGGTCACTGGCCGGCCTGCTCTCGGTAGTCCTCGATCTTGGCCGTTCCCGCCTTCTCCGCCGCCTTCAGCGCGGTGTCGAGGGAGGTCTTGCCGTTGAAGGCCTGCTGCAACTCCGGTACGACCACGGCGCGTACGCCGGACATCGCGCCGGTCAGACAGCCCGAGGTCGCCGTCGTGGCCGGGGTGTCGGCGAACTGTTTGCCGAGTACGGCGTAGGGCTCGTTCTTCGCGAGGAACCGCTTCCAGGTGGGCGAGTTGTCCACACCGGTGTTGACCGGGGCGTAGCCGGATGCCATGGCGAATCGCTCCTGCGCCTCGGCGGACGCCAGGTGGCTGATCACCTTCCAGCTCGCCACCTGTTCGGCCTTGCTGTGCCCGGCCTGGTCCACCCACATCGCGGCACCGCCGATCACGGCCCCCGCGGCGGACCGCGAACCCGACAGGGGGTACGGCACGGCGGTGAACCCGGTCATGCCCGTTTCCTTGAGGGTGCCGATGGCGCCGCTGGAGTTGAACATCATGGCGGTCTTGCCCGCGGCGAAGGCGGACAGGGCGTTGTTGCCTTCGGCGCCGGTGTCGAGCGCGACGCCGTCGGTGTAGAGCTTCGCCATGGTGCCGATCGCCTTGCGCTGGGGCCCACTGGTCAGCGACAGTGCCGTGGCCCCGTCGCCCTCGCGGCCGTTGTCGGGCGTGCAGTAGGGGGCCCCGGCCGCGGCCGTGAGCTGCTCGAACCACCAGCCGTCGAAGGGCTGGTCGATGCCCTTGACTCCGGGCACCTCGGCGTGGATCTTGCGGGCGGCCGCGGCCACGCCATCCAGCGTGCCGAGGGTGGAACGGTCGACGCCCGCCCGGTCCAGCAGCTTGTCATTGACGTACAGCAGCGGCATGGACGTGTTCAGCGGTACGGCGAGCAACTCGCCGTCGGCCGTGTAGTAGTTGCGCGCGGCCGGGCGGATCCGGTCGAGGTCCAGGTCCTTCGGGTTCGCGGCTGCCATCGCCTCGGCGGAGACCGTCTGCTTGACGTCGCGCAGATAGCCGGTGGTGGTGTCGTTGGAGACCAGGATGCTCGGCGTGCCGCCGTCGCGGATCGCGGAGGTGTACTTGGCGATGACGTCGGTGTAGTTGCCCTGGAACGAGGACTTGACCACGATCTTGCCGCTGTTGGCCTTGTTGAAGGCGTCGATCTCCTTCTGGAACGCCTCACCGGCCGGGCCGCCGAACCCGTGCCACAGGGTCACGGTCACCGGCCCCTTCGCGGCGGCCAGCGCGGAGGGGCCCGGCGCGGCGTCGGTGGCTTCGTCGCCGGAGCTGGAGCCTTCGCAGGCGGTGAGAGTCAGGGCGCCGGCGGTCAACAGGCAGGCGGTCGCGAGGTACGGGCTTCTGGGTCGTGAGGACATGCGGGACTGTTTCCTTTCCTGGTACGTGAAGCGCCCCGACAGGGGCGCGGGGAACCGCGCGACCAGCCGCGGACGCCCCGCAGTCGGCCACGCAGCGAAGTGCTTACGTGCCGACCCGCGACGCCAGCCCTCGGACGAGGAACCGCTGCCCGAACAGCACGAGCACCAAGGTCGGCAGCAGAACGAGCAACGTCCCGGCGTAGATCACCGCAGGGGAGGTCGCCTGGTCCACGACGAGTTGGGCGAGGCCGACCTGGATGGTGCGGCGCTGAGGGGAGTCGGTGATCAGCAACGGCCAGAAGTAGCCGTTCCACGCCGACAGGGCGCACCACATCGCCGCCGTGACCAACTGCGGCCGCGCCATGGGCAGTACGACGTGCACGAGCGCACGCAGGTCACCGCAGCCGTCCAGCCGGGCGGCCTCCCAGGCCTCCCGCGGCAGCGCGAGGAACGCCTGGCGGAGCAGGAAGACCGCGTAGCCGGCCGCCAGGTACGGGATGACGATCCCGAGCAGGGTGTCGCGCAGCCCGAGCGCGGTGGCGAGTTCGAAGTTGGGGATGACCAGGCTCTCTCCGGGGAAGGCGAGGGTGGCCAGCACCAGGGCGAAGGCGGTGCCTCGGCCGCGCCAGCGGGGGAAGACGAGCGCGTACGCGGCCAGCGCGGCCGTGGTCAGCTGTGCGGCCGACTGCAGGACGGTGACGGCCACACTCACCAGGTACTGCCGGGACAGCGGCGCGGAGTCCAGCGCGGTGCGCACGTTGGCCAGCGTCAGCCGGTCCGGCACCGGCACGAGACGGCCGCCCGCGACGTCGCCCGGCGGGAGCAGCGCGGTGACGACGGTGACATAGACGGGGAACGTGACGGCCACCACGACGGCGGCGAGCCACAACCAGCGCAGTACGGAGCCGGCCTGAAGGCGTGTCGGCGGCGTCATGCCCACCTCCGCAGTACCCGGAACTGGAGCGCGGTGATCACCAGGACGAGGGCCAGCAGGACCACGGCCAGGGCCGAGGCGGTGCCGACCTGGGGCAGCGCCTCGCCGAACGCGCGCTGGTACAGGTCGTACACCAGGGTCGACGTCGCCCCTGCCGGACCGCCCCGGGTGAGCACCTGGACCTGGGTGAACACCTGCAGTCCGCTGATGGTCTGGGTGACCAGGAGGAACACCAGGCTCGGCCGGAGCATGGGGATGATCACCGACCGGGCGAGCCGCAGCCCGGACGCGCCGTCGAGCGCCGCCGCCTCGACGACCGACTGGTCGAGCTGGTTCAGCGCGGCCAGCAGCACGAGGAAGGCGAAACCGAACTCGTACCAGGCGGTGGCGAGCGAGACGCTGACGACGGCCCACGCAGGGGACTGCAGCCACTGCGGGCCGGTGACGCCCACGTGGGCCAGCACCTGGTTGAGCGTGCCGACCGCGGGCGCGAGCAGCCCCGCGAACACGGCCGCCGACGCCGCCGCCGAATAGGCGAACGGCAGGGACAGCAGGACCGACACCACGGCCCGCGGCCTGCGGGCGGCCCGGCGCAGCGGGAGAACCGCGGCGAGCGCGCCGCCCACGGAGAGCAGCACGCTGAGCCCGGCGATCACCCCGGTGGTGAGCAGCGCCCGCCGCATGTCCGGGTCGGTGACCATGTCGACGTAGTGGGCGACGCCGACGAACCTCGAGGGGTTACCCAGCAGGTCGGTGCCGTACAGGCTCAGTACGACGCCTCGGACGACGGGCCAGTAGGCGAAGACGAGCAGCAGCCCGACGCAGGGCAGGGCCATCAGCCAGGCGGCCATAGCGGGGCGAGGTCCGGCCGGGGCGGCCGGTGCGTGCGACCGACGCCGTATGCGCCGTCCACGCAGTGGTCCGGGCGGTTCGCCGCGACCGAGTGGAACGTTCCCATTCATGAGTGGAACGTTCCCACTCGGAATCCGGCCTCCCAAGGCCCCGATGCGTGAACACTTCGTAAAGGTCCTGTCAGCGCGTCGGTGGCGCTGTCGTCCGCCCCACGACCAGCGAGCCGGGCAGCGCCCGGTGATGGTCGGGCGGCTGCTCCCCGTCGAGCAGCTGCACCAGCGCGTCCACGGCTTGACTGCCGATCAGGTCCACAGGCTGGCGCCAGTGCGTCAGCCCGATCAGGGGCGTCGCCAGGTCGCCGATCCCGTCGTAGCCGGTGACGGACAGTTTCCCGGGCACGGACACGCCCCGGAGCCGGAGCTGTTCCAGCAGGGCGACCCCGAGGCGGTCGCTGGGGGCCATCACCGCGGTGATCCCGGGATGCCGCAGCACCTCGCTCACCCACGCGCCGGCCGTCTCCCGGTGCAGCCCCGGGATCTCCAGCACACGCGCACCGCGCTCCCGCAGGCGGCGGGCCATGGCCTGCGTCCGTGGTCCCATCGACACGGAACTGCTCGTCGGCACCATGATCACCGCGACCTCGCGGTGCCCCAGCTCGACGAGGTGGTCCGCCAGCGCGGCGCCGCCCTCGTCCTCGTCGCAGTAGACGCTGGTGATGCTGGGATGGGTCTCAGGACGTCCCGCCACCACGGTCGGCAACCGCTCGGCGAACGGCAGGATCCGCTCGCTCGGCAGCAGCCCGCTGCACACGGCCAGTGCCTCGACGCGCAGCATCGCGAGGGTCTCCAGGGCCCGGTACTCGTCGTCGGCCTCGAAGCGGCCCGACCCGGTCGCGGTGACCACCCGGTAGCCGTGGAACGCGGCGCGCTCCTGCATCGCCGTGAGCAGGTGGCCGTAGAAGGGGGTCGCGGCATCGCGCACGAACGCCCCGACGGTGTACGTACGGTGGGCCACCATGGCCCGCGCGGACGCGTTGACGACGTAGCCCAGCTCCTGCGCGGCTTCGAGGACCCGCTGCCGGGTCTCCTCCCCCACGCTGCCACGCCCCGAGACGACGCGGGACACCACCGACTTGGACACGCCGGCCTGCCGTGCCACATCTATGATCGTCGGGTTGCGCGGCCGGTCAGTCATCGAGCACGCCCTCCCGCGCGAGAACCGCCGCGGCGGCCTCGGCCCCGGTCCACACGTGCGCGCGCCAGCCGTGGGCGCCGGCCGCCGCGACGTTCTCCGGCCGGTCGTCGAAGAAGACCACCTCCGACGGTGCGCGGCCCAGCCGTTCGTCGGCGGCCCGGTAGACGAGCGGGTCCGGTTTCATCAGGCCGAGATCCGACGAGAAGACCAGGGCTTCGAAGCGAGTGCTCCACGGCGCCCGCCGGACCGCCCGCGCCAGCGAGCCCGGGGCGTTGGAGAGGATCCCCAGCGGCGTTCCCCGCTCCGTCAGCCTGGCCAGCAGTGCCGCGGCGTCGGAGGCGAGGGTCGCCCAGTATCCGGTGTCGATCCGGTCGAGGCGATCGACCCACGCCCCGTCGAGCGGGCGCCCGAGCGCGTCGGCGACCAGGCGCCAGTACGTCTCCGGGGAGGCGCCCAGGTCGTAGGCGTCCCGGTGGGTCCAGTACGGGGCGGCCAGTTGGGACTCGGGCACATCGAGGGCCTCGGCGAGGGCGGCCGGCGCACTGCCCGACGGCGCCAGGACGCCGCCCAGATCCCAGACGACCATGGTCGGTGAGGTGTTTTGGGAACGTTCCACGCCGGGAAGGATAGCGGGCTTCACCGCCCCGCCAGGGGTCAGCCCTGCCATCGAGGGGAATCACCACTGCCCCGGCCGGGGCGCGCCGGGGAGTCCGGATGGACGCCCGACACGCATACCTTCGGCGGCCGTGACAGGTCTGTTCAGCCCGACACTCGTGCCCGGGCGGAGGACATGATCTCCTGGCGTCGCCGGTGGCGTTGTTCGTACTGCAGTACCCGGCGGGTCACGTCGTCGGGGGCGTCCTCCAGGCTCGCGGTGATCTCAGCCGTGTCCATGGCGTCGTAGCCGGTCCACGGCTCGGATTCCCGTAGCTGCTCGATGGCGTCCAGGACCCTCTTGCGGTGGGCGTGGGCGCGCTCGTAGCCCTCGATCACCGTCAGATCCAGCTGGGACAGCGTGTGCAGCCGCTTCTTGATCTGTTCTGTGCTGAGCTGGCTGAACCCGGGAATGGGCAGGTCCTCCTCGCGCCTGACCGCTCCCAGAACTTCCTCGGCCATGGGGCCGGGCTCTGGCGTCTCCCGCCCCGCGCCCTCGGCCGCGCTCTGAGCCAGGCGGATGCCGCGCTCGGCGGCGTCCCGTGCCCGTTCGAAGGCGGTGCGCATCGTCTGGGCCACTGCGTCGGTCAGACCGCCGTTCCCGCCTTCGCGGGGGACGAAGCCGTTCGTGGACGCCGCCACGGTGCGGGCCTGTTCGGCCAGGCTGTCCTCCAGCTCCCGCAGGAGGTTCTCGTCCTGCCGGCGTAGCGAGCCCAGCAGGTCGGCGGTGGACTGGGCGTCCACCTGTTCGGCGAGGACCTCCCCGGCCTGGCAGGCCGCCAGTGCACGCGCCGCAGCCGCGTATTCGTCCTCCGCGTTCCGCATCAACCGCCGCGGATCGGCCGGACCCCCGCCGGGCAGCATCCCCCTGACCATCCTCGACGCGATCGTCAGCGGCAGCATCGTCGTCCGCACGGCCCCCTGTGAGACGGAGCGCGTCACACCGGCAGCGGTGCCCAGCAGGCCCCGCGGACGAAGAGTGCGTTCCTGGCGCTCGATGCGCTGCACACTGTTGTGGATCTCGATGGTCTGGCGTTCGAGCATCTGCCGGTACGGGCCCGGCGGCGTGACACTCGTATCCGCCCGGAACCGGTCCAGGACCGCGACATGCGCCTGGCGCGCATCCTCCAGCACCGGTAGGAGTTCCTCCGTCGTCACAGCCATGCGGTACTCCCTGACGAAAGCTGGGCGGCAGTCCGCCGCACACGGAAAGCGGCTGCCCTCATCGGCCCATGGCCGGGCAACCGGCACCATCCTGTGGGACGCACGCCAAGATCGCCTGTGGGACGCAGCCGGATCCTTCAGCGATATCGCCCCGCTGGGCAGCACACGCCGTGGACGCGGACGAACACAGCCGCTTGGTCCGTCCGGGTGGCGGCCGGGCCGCCCCGGCCGGCCCACCCACCAGGGCGTTCGGACGCCGTCAGACGAACTGGACCAGGGCGAAGGTCACGTCTGCCGGGTCCTTCAGGAGGGCGACCCGTCCGACACCGGCCACTTCGGCGGGCCCGGAGACGACGGTTCCGCCCAGTGACTTCGCCGCGCCCACCGCGCCGTCGATGTCCTCGACACCGAAGTGCAGGATCCAACCGGCCGTGCCCTCGGGGCCGCTCGGACGGCAGGGCTTCACCCTCGACCTCGACCCGCGCTGGGGGAGGAAACTCGTCGCCGCCGGACGCGGAGCCGACGCCGACACCTATGCCGAAGACCTCGTCGACCAGGCCGCGTTCGTCCTGCGCACCCAGGACATCGGCGTCCTGACCATCACTCCCCCGCTGCTCGAACGCCTGGCCCGGCGCGACGACCTCGCCGAGCTGGTCGACGAGAAGGTACGGGCGATCCGCTGGGGCGGTACCCAACTGGCCCCCGACTCCCGCTTAGCGCGGCCGCGTCCTCGTCCATCACGTCAGCAGGTCGTTCTTCCTGCCTGCCCGATGCGCCGCAGCCGCCGCCGAACTCCCCTTCCCCTGTGCGTGGGTGGCCCCCTGGACGCGCGAGGCGGGTGTCGGACCGCTACGGAACAGTCTGGTGCTGACCGCGATCACACACGACGACCGTCTGGTGACCGAGTTGATGGAGGAACCCTCGATCAGCAATCCGTACGTGGGGGATGTCCCGACCTTCCGGATGGAGTCCGGTCTGCCGCACGACGGCTACCTCGCCGAGTTCCTGATGCGCTGCAAGTCGGTGATCAGGCACTGAGCCTGGATGATGTGCATGCTCGACGAACCCCAGGACCGTCCTCTCGCGCGGGGAGTGAACCGCGTCGGGCGAAGCGAGCAGGACCCGCCCCGATGCGGATGGTGGGCGGGCCCTGCTCGTGGGGACCATTGTCGGGACCGGGTGCCGGTGGGGCCACGAGTGTGATCCGCCGATGTGCGCGCGGCGCGCACACCCCGTGCGCGCCGCGCGCCCGGCGCTGTTCCCTGGCGCCGCCGGGTGCCGCATGGCGCCGCGCCGAGTGTGACCCCGGCTTATCCCGGTCGGCCTGCGGCGACGATACTGGCAGGCGCACCTGCCCCCGTTCACAGTTGGACCCATGCCGACCTCCTCCACCGTCCGCCCCATGACTCCCGCCACGGTCTGGCTGGCCCGAGGCCGCCATGCCGAAGGCGCCGCGGAAGACGTTCTCCGGCGCTCGCTGGAGGAGCGCAAGCGAAGTCGGGCCATCGACGACTTTCTGGAGTTGCCCGAGGCCGGGACCGAGACCGGGACCGAAGCCGCCCCGGCGGAGCGGGTCTTCGAGGCCCGCTGGCGGGTGGACGAGACGGTGACCGTGCGGGCCCGGATCGGCGTGACGCCCGGGCCGGACGGCGGGCAGGAGTGGATTCTGGTCGCGGAGGCCGAGCAGCCGTGGAACGACCACTGGCCGTCGCCCGCCGGGCTGTTCTGGCCAAAGGAGCCGGACGTCGCCTGGGACCGGGACGGCGTCGCGGAGCTGTCCCTGCGGGAGATCAATCCGCTCCCCCAGGACGACAAGGAGACGCGGCGCCTGTTCAGGAACGCGGTGCGCGGCGGGTGGCACATCCACGTGGTGGTCCACGAGGCGATGACCACCGACGACCGCGGCCGGGCGCCGGTGGCGCGGTGGCTCCCGCCGGGGCTGCGGCACCGTGTGGTGGAGCACCGCGCCGCGCCCCAGCAGCACCGGG
Organism: Streptomyces coeruleorubidus; assembly: GCF_028885415.1. Classification (GTDB taxonomy): domain Bacteria; phylum Actinomycetota; class Actinomycetes; order Streptomycetales; family Streptomycetaceae; genus Streptomyces; species Streptomyces coeruleorubidus_A. The sequence goes on along the minus strand of NZ_CP118527.1, from coordinate 9,157,372 downwards.
GCCTCAACTGGGCCCTGCGCGATCTGAAAGTCCAGGTACCGCGCGGCGGTGCCGTGGTGCTGCCCGGCACCCCGGCGCCGGACGGTTACGCGGCCGAGGACTTCTCCGTCCGCGCGGTCTTCCTCGACGGCTCGGAGCCGACCGACCTCGTCGACGCGGTGACGCGGTACGCCGCGCTGCCGAGGCCGCTGCCCGACGGCGCCGAGGACGCCCTCACCGCGCTGCGGGAGGACTGGCACCTGCTGACGCTCCAGGAGGAGCTGGAGCGTCAGCGCGGGCTCGTGGCCATGTACGCCGAGGCACTGGAGGCCATGACCAGGTCACGCGACCTGTACCGGGAGGCCGCCGAACGCGCCCACGAGGCCCTGGCCGCCTACCAGGAGTCCGCCGCGGCCGCTCCCGTGCGGCAGCAGTCCTCCGACACTCCCGTAGCCTCTCCACTGCAACAGCTCACACGTACGTTCGAACGCTTCAAGGGCAGGTCCTCTTCCTGACGGGGCGCACGTGTCAGTCGTGGTCTGGTGGATACGTGGTCCGTACTGCAGTACGGCCCGCCGGGAAGGTCCTCCACGCCATGGGCAACGACCAGTACCACTCGGAGACCACGCTCCGCGTCAACGGCAAACCCCACACGCTCTCCGTCGACCACCGGCGGGTCCTGCTGGACCTCCTGCGGGAGGACCTGGATCTCACGGGTGCCAAGAAGGGCTGCGACCACGGCCAGTGCGGTGCCTGCACGGTCCTGGTGGACGGGCGGCGCGTCAACAGCTGTCTGCTGTTCGCGGTCGCCCTGGACGGCTGTGAGGTCACGACCGTCGAGGGGCTCTCCGGCGACGGGGAGGGCCCGCACCCGCTGCAGCGGGCCTTCCTGGAGCGCGACGCCTTCCAGTGCGGCTACTGCACCCCGGGCCAGATCTGCTCCGCGGCCGGCATGCTCGCCGAGGCGGCGGCCGGTCACCCCTCGCACGTCACCGACCCGGCGACGCCCTCGGCCGGGCCGGTGCCGCTGGACCGGGCGGAGATCCGGGAGCGGCTGAGCGGCAACCTGTGCCGGTGCGGTGCGTATCCGCGGATCGCCGAGGCCGTGGAGGACGTGATCCCGTGAAGGAGTTCGCCTACGTCCGCGCCGGGAGCGTCGAGGAGGCGACCTCCGCGTACGCCTCCCACGCCGGCGCCCGCTATCTCGGCGGCGGCACCAACCTCGTCGATCTGATGAAGCTCGGCGTCGAGCGGCCCGCCGCCCTCATCGACGTCACCCGGCTGCCGCTGGACGCGGTGCAGGAGCTGCCGGACGGTGCGCTGCGGATCGGGGCGATGGCGCGCAACAGCGACCTCGCGGCCCACCCCCTCGTGCGCGACCGGTACCCGGCGCTGTCGCAGGCGGTGCTCGCGGGGGCGTCGGGGCAGTTGCGCAACGCGGCGACGACCGGCGGCAACCTGCTCCAGCGCACCCGCTGCCCGTACTTCCAGGACCTGTCGAAGCCGTGCAACAAGCGCGAACCGGGCAGCGGCTGCGGCGCGCGGGACGGCGTCCACCGTGATCACGCGGTGCTCGGGCACTCCGCGCACTGCATCGCCACCCATCCGTCGGACATGGCGGTGGCGCTGGCCGCTCTCGACGGGCGTGTCGAGCTGTACGGCCCCGAGGGCGCCCGGAGTGTCGCGGCGGCGGACTTCCACCGGCTGCCCGGGGACCGGCCGCAGCAGGACACGGTGATCCGGCCCGGCGAGCTGGTCACCGGCGTGGTGCTGCCGGCCGCCACGGCAGGGCTGCCGTCGGCGTACCGCAAGGCCCGCGACCGGGCTTCGTACGCCTTCGCGCTCGCGTCCGTCGCAGCCGTGCTGCGGGTGTCGGACGGTGTGGTCGGCGACGTGGGGCTCGCGTTCGGGGCGCTGGCGCACCGGCCGTGGCGGGCCCGGCGGGCGGAGGAGGCGCTGCTGGGCGCGGCTGCGACCACCGCCGCGTTCGAGCACGCCGTCGACCTGGAACTGTCCGCCGCGCAGCCGCTGCGCGACAACGCCTACAAGGTGCCGCTGGCCCGGGGGATCGCCGTGGACGTGCTGTCCCGGCTGGCGCAGGCGACGCTGACGAGGAGGACTTCATGACCGGCAGCGTGGGCGTCCCTGCCGAGCGCCGGGAGGGACGGGAGAAGGTCAGCGGCACCGCCCGCTACTCCGCCGAGTACCACTTCCCCGGCCGGGCCCAGGCCTGGCCCGTGCCGGCGGCTGTCGCCCGGGGCCGGGTGACCGGCGTCGACACGGCGGCGGCCCTGGCCGTGCGCGGTGTGATCGCCGTCCTCACCCACGAGAACGCGCCGCGGCTCGCCGAGCCGGACGATGCCACGCTCGCCGTGCTCCAGGACCCCCGGGTTCCGCACCGCGGCTGGTTCGTGGCCCTGGTGGTGGCCGAGACCCTGGAGGCGGCGCGGGCCGGTGCCGCCGCGGTCCGCGTCGACTACGCCGCCGAGGAACACGATGTGACCCTCACCGCATCGCACCCGGGTGTGTACGTCCCCGAGGACGCAGGCGCCGAGTATCCGGCCGTCCGCGAACGGGGCGACCCCGACGGGGCGTTCGGTTCCTCGGCCGCCCGGGTCGATGTCGCCTACCGGGTGCCGCCGTTGCACAACCACCCCATGGAGCCGCACGCCAGCACCGCCCGCTGGGACGACGGCCGGCTCACCGTGCACACCTCCAGCCAGGGCGCCGGTGCGGTACAGGCCGTGCTCGCCGGGCTGTTCGGCATTCCCGAGGAGCGGATCGTCGTCACCGCCGAGCACGTCGGCGGCGGCTTCGGCTCCAAGGGCACGCCACGGCCCGACGTGGTGCTCGCCGCGATGGCGGCGCGGCAGACCGGTCGGGCGGTCACCGTGGCGCTGCCCCGCCGGTACCTGCCCGCCGTCGTCGGGCATCGTGCGCCCACGCTGCACCGGCTGCGGCTCGGCGCCGACGCGGACGGACGCCTCACCTCCCTCGTGCACGAGGTCACGACGCACACCTCCCGGATCAAGGAGTTCGTGGAGCAGGCGGCGGTGCCGGCGCGGGTGATGTACGCGTCGCCCCACAGTCGTACGGAGCACCGGGTCGTGGCGCTGGACGTGCCCTCGCCGTCGTGGATGCGGGCGCCGGGCGAGGCACCGGGCATGTACGCGCTGGAGTCGGCCATGGACGAACTCGCCGCCGAGCTGGGCATGGACCCGGTCGAGCTGCGCGTCCGCAACGAACCGGACGTCGAACCCGACAGCGGCAAGCCGTTCAGCAGCAGGCACCTGGTGGAGTGTCTGCGCGAGGGCGCCCGCCGCTTCGGGTGGGCCGGGCGCGATCCCCGGCCGGGCTCCCGCCGGGAAGGTCCCCTGCTGCTGGGGACGGGCGTGGCGGCGGCGACGTATCCCGTCATGGTGTCGCCCGCCACGGCGTCGGCCCGCGCGCTGCCCGACGGGACGTTCCTGGTGCGGATCAACGCCACGGACATCGGTACGGGGGCCCGGACCGTGCTCGCACAGGTCGGCGCCGACGCCCTCGGGGTACCGCTGGAGCGGGTGCGGATCGAGGTCGGCAGCACCGAACTCCCGCCGGCGCCGCTGGCCGGCGGTTCGTCCGGCACCGCTTCCTGGGGCTGGGCGGTCCACGAGGCGGGTGCCCGGCTGGCGCGGCGGCTGGCCGAGCACCCGGGGCCGCTGCCCGAGCAGGGTCTCGACGCCCGCGCGGACACGACGGGCTCGGCGGACGCCGAGAGCGACTGGGCGCGGCACGCCTTCGGGGCGCACTTCGCCGAGGTCGCCGTGGACACGGTCACCGGCGAGGTCCGGGTCGGCCGGCTGCTCGGGGTGTACGCCGCGGGGCGCATCCTCAACGCCCGTACCGCACGTTCCCAGTTCGTCGGCGGCATGACGATGGGCCTGGGCATGGCGCTGACCGAGGGCAGCACGATGGACGCCGCGTTCGGTGACTTCACGGAGTCTGACCTCGCGTCGTACCACGTTCCGGTGCACGCCGACGTGGCCGAGATCGAGGCGCACTGGCTGGACGAGGACGATCCCCGTCTCAACCCCATGGGCAGCAAGGGGATCGGGGAGATCGGCATCGTCGGGACGGCCGCCGCGATCGGCAACGCGCTCCACCACGCCACCGGTGTCCGCTTCCGTGAACTCCCGCTGACGCCAGACCGGGTGCTGGCCGGGTTGCTCGACCGCCGTACGGCGAACGGCGCCCGGGCCGGACCCGCTGCGGGCGGATCCGGTCCGGTACGGGGCACGTAGGGGCCGGGCTCGGCGGGCTGAGCGGGGCCGCCAGGGTCGGGCCCGGGAGACTGCGCGACCTCGTCCGGGCCGGGCCGGGCGCGGCGGGCCGGACGGGCTCGGCTAGCGCCTGGTCCGTACGGTCCGTGGCGGGGGTGCCAGGCCGTGCTTCAGCCGGGTCCAGCCATTCCTGTGCGGGCGGGGCGCGCCTGCGCGGGGTCCGTGCAGTCCTGGCCCGGCGCGGCGGACCGCTCGGTCGCCGGGTACGGGCCGGAGGGAGCGGACTGCGTGCTCGCGTCGCCTTGGGCGGGGGTGGTGGACCGCTCGGTCGCCGTGTGCGAGCGGGGGGCGGCGGGCCGGGTCGCCGGGTCCGCCCGGTCCGAGCCCGGGGCAGCCGCACGCGCATGCGCCTCGCCCGGCTGGCCGAAGTCAGGGGCGGCGGCCCGCACGCTCCTCGTCCGACTGGCCCAAGCCAGGAGTAGCAGCCCGCGCATCCGCCTGATCCGAGTGGTCCGATCCGGTCACGGCGGGACTGGCGAAGCTGCTGTCCGCCTCGTCCGGGACCGGGGCGGCGGGGCGTGCGGCGGCCTGGCTCGTGCGGCCCGGTCCCGGGGCGGCGGGCTGGGCGCCCGCACCCGCCACCGGGTGAGAACCGAGGGCGTCGGGCTCGATGCCCGGCCATGAAGCCCAGGTGGTCATACTCGCCTCGATGGGGAAGAGTGCGGCCGCTCCTGCGCCCCCCGTCGTGTCACGAGCGACGTTACGCTGACCATGACTTGGCGCCCCAAATCCGCCGACACGGCGACATGTCGGGCCTCGGTCGCAATACAGCCGCCGGAAACGGGAATCCAGGAAGGGACACCCCGTGTCGCGGCACGCCAGGAGGAGGGCAGCCCGTGGATACGACCACTACGGTGATCACCCTGGCCGCGGTTCTCGCGGCCATCGTCCTCGTCTTCGCCGTCGGCATCCTGGTGCGGCTGGTCAGAACCCGGCGCGAACTGCGGCGCGCGGGACTGCCCACGGGCCCGCGCTGGGTCTTCTGGGGCGCGGTTGTCTATTTCGTGCTGCCTGCCGACGTGCTGCCCGATCCTGTGTACCTGGACGACATCGGCGTCCTGCTGCTCGCTCTGCGCACTGTCCGCGGCTCCCTCGGCGAACGGGAGCGCAGCACGACACGCCGACCGGACCGCCGGCCGGACCGCCAACCGGCCCGATGACTACGGAAAGTAAGGAAACCAACCACCCGTTCGATTCGTATAAGTCTCTGGGAGCCGAAACGAGTCGGCGGACCGGGTGGCCGTGCCCCTGGATCCGGCTTGATCGGCGCAGCACCGACGAGGGAGAGACGATGCAACCGTTCGCGCTCAACTACGCGCGCCCGGCAGTGGAGTTGGAAGCTGCCACTCCGTACGTGTACGACGCCGGACTGCAGTTGAACGTGCTCCACGACGGCCGGGTGGCCGCCTGCGACTTCGCCCTGTTGAGAGAGGTCGGCACCACGACGTCCACCGCCGGCTCCAAGACGCACTTCGACGACTGACCGCGGGCCGCCGAAGATGACGGTACTGATCCTCACCTGCGAGGAGGATGTGACCGCGGACATGGTGGTCGTGCACCTGAACGCGACGGGGGTTCCGGTGGTCCGCGTCGACCCGGCCGATCTGACCGGTGGTGTCGCGCTGTCCGGGGAGTACGTCCACGGCCGTTTCCGCGGCCATCTGTCCGCCGGGGGGCGGCTGGTGGGCATCGGGGGGCTGCGGTCGGTGTGGGTACGCCGGCCGGGCACCCCGGCCGGGCGGGCGGCCCAGCCGTCCGCGTGGCTGACCGAGGAGGCCGCCCAGGCGCTCTACGGCATGCTGCGGGGTTCGGACGCGCGCTGGATGAACCACCCCGACGCGGCCCGCCGGGCCCGGCACAAGCCCTGGCAGCTGCGCCTCGCCCAGCGGTGCGGCCTGCCCGTGCCGGCGACGCTGATCACGACCTTCCCGCGCGCCGCGCGCGAGTTCTCGGAGCGCTACCCGGACCTGGTGGTCAAGCCGGTGTCGGGCGCGCATCCGCAGGACCCGCCCCGGGCCGTGCCGACCAGCCGTGTCCCACCGGACACGGACTTCTCCGCGGTCGCGTTCGGGCCGACGCTGCTTCAGCGGCGGATCTCCAAGCGGGCCGACATCCGTCTCACCGTGGTGGGTGAGCGGATGCTGGCGGCCCGCAAGGCGACCGCCGCGGACGCGGACCCCGACGAGGTCGACGTGCGGTTCGCCGCGCCCGGCGCACCGTGGCGGCCCACCGACGTGCCGTCGTGCATCGCGCCGGGCGTCCGGGCCTATCTGCGGGAGGCAGAACTGGCTTACGGGGCCTTCGACTTCGTCGAGGACGCCGACGGGACCTGGTGGTTCCTTGAGTGCAATCAGTCGGGGCAGTTCGGGTTCGTCGAGGTGGAGACGGGGCAGCCGATCGCCCGCACCATCGCCGAGTGGCTGGCGCGCCCCGTTCCCGAGGCGCCGTCGCACGTCAACGGCGCCAACACGAGGGCCTGTTGAGTACCGGGACCGGCCGTCCACCGGTCCTGTTTCACTGCGGCCGCGGCCCGGGCAGCATGGCCGTACGCTGCCACCCGGTGCCCGGGGAGTGCGGCCGGTCGTAGCCGGGGGACTGTGCGGGCCGCATGACCAACTCCAGTTCCCTGCTCACGCGTTCGGCCTCGCGGCGGACCTGTGCGGGCACATCGCCGCACTCCGCGATGAGTCGGTCGTAGATGGGGGAATCCTGGAACACCCGTCAACGCGCCTTTCTGCTCGTCGGCCCCGTGCGGGGGCGAGAGGGACGAGTCTAGGCGGACAGGTGTCCCGGAGTGTGAATTACCCGGGTGGACTTGACGCAGACCGGACATCCGTGACATGCGGGCAGCCGGGGCTCAGGCTCCTGTCGTGGAGCCCGGCCGGACGATCATCAAAACGGTGACCGTCGCCCACAGGAGGTTGAAAATGCCGGTGAACATGGCGAGTTGAACGGTATTGCGGTGTTCGACGGCCCGTTCGCCGTTCAGTTGGCCGAGGAGCTCCTCCTGGCGGGGCAGGACGAAGGCGACCAGGATGCCGGCGGCAGCGGCGGTCAGTGCGATGGACGTCACGAGCCATCCGCTGCCCAGGACGCCCATCGCGGCACCGGTGGCGAACCCGAAGAGCGGGACGGTCAGCCCGATACCGGCGTAGACGCGGCAGATGCGGTGCAGCAGCGCGACCGTGCTCACCGCCGAGGGATCGGGGGCGTCGCCGCCCGCGGGGACGGCGCGGCGTGCCGCGGGCGGGAACATGCTGGCCGCGACGGTCACGGGACCGATGGCGACGATGGCGGCCAGCACGTGCAGGGACAGCAGGATCTTGGTCACCGGAACTCTTTCCATGATGCGGTCGACGGTGCCGGGCCCACGTTAGGGAGTCCGGGCGCGATCACCCATGGGCTGAATCGACAGCTTCCAACGGATTCCCGCCAACTCCTGTGACCTGCTCTCTCGTGCCGCGGGCCGGCACATCGGCGCCTCGTGCGCCTGGCGGGAACGCGCCTAGGGTGGCGGTCATGCACTCCGTGGCGATCCTGGTTCTCGACCAAGTGGTGCCGTTCGACATGGCGGCGCCCCAGCAGACGTTCGCCTGGACCCACATGCCGGACGGGCGTCCGGCCTACCGGGTCCGGTTGTGTGCCGAGACGCCGCAGGTGCGCGCGGACGGTGGTTTCACCCTGCTCGTCGACCGGGGGCTGGAGGCACTGGCGGAGGCCGACACGATCATCGTGCCGGGCTGCTCCCCCGAGGCCGCGCCGCCGTCCGAGCTGGTGCTGGCGGCCCTGCGGCAGGCGGCCGCGGCCGGTACGCGGATCGCGTCCGTGTGCGTGGGGGCGTTCGTGCTGGCGCAGGCCGGGCTGCTGGACGGGCTGCGCGCCACCACGCACTGGGTGGCAGCGGGTGAGCTGGCCCGCCGCTTCCCGCAGGTCGAGGTGGAGCCGGACGTGCTGTACGTCGACAACGGGCAGATCCTCACCTCGGCCGGTGCGGCCGCCGCGCTGGACCTGTGCCTGCACATGATCCGCCGGGATCTGGGGTCGGCCGTCGCGGCGAACATCGCCCGGATGTCGGTCATGCCGCTGGAACGGGAGGGCGGACAGGCCCAGTTCATCGTGCACGAGCACCCGCCGGTGCCGCGGGGGTCGGCGCTGGAGCCGGTGCTGGAGTGGATCGAGGACAACCTCGCGCACGAGGTGACGCTGGGCGCGCTGGCGGAGCGTGCGGGGATGAGCGAGCGGACCTTCAGCCGCCGCTTCCGCGAGCAGACCGGCACCACGCCGTTGCAGTGGCTGCTGCGGGCGCGGGTGCGGCGCGCCCAGTACCTGCTGGAGAACACCGACCACTGCGTGGAACGGATCGCGCGGCAGGCGGGGTTCGGCTCACCGACGGCCTTCCGGGAGCGGTTCCGCAAGGTAGTGGGGACGACGCCGTACGCGTATCGCACGGCGTTCCACGGGAAGGCGAACGCCCCGGCGGCCCGTTCACGGGCCGCCGGGGCGCCACCCGGTTCATGACCGGGTCCTGCGAGAAGTCAGCCGACCAGCGTCAGACCGTTCTCCCCGTCCGCGTCCGCTTCCTCGGACCGCTTCTTGGTGAGCAGCAGGGCGTCGGCCTGGGCGATGGCGTCGGTGATGTCGGACGTTCCCATCATCACGCACAGCGTATAGCTGACGTCCTCAAGCTCGCGTGCCGCCGTCGGCACGTGCCTCTCCGCCTGAGCGATCCTCAGCGACGCATACCGCGTCAGCAACTCCCTGACGACCTTCCGGTCCGGTACGAGCACGTAGCGCCCCTCTCTCTGTTTTCGCTGCGTATGCCCGAACCACGCGGAAACATTCACACGTTTTTCTCACCAGGGGCGGATTTGACGAAAACTGACCGTATCTGACTGACCATCAGATGAGCTGGCCGGTGCGACGAACGTGGTCCGTCCGTGCAGGAGCCGGGAGGATCGACTCCTGCGGCACGACCGACAGGAAGCAGCGGTAGGTGCGCAGGTCGAGGGTGTTCATCTCGGTGCCGTCGAGCAGGAGGCGGCCCGAGGTGGGGCGGATGAAGCCGATGACGAGGTTGAGCACGGTGGGCTTGCCGGCGCCGGACGCGCCCACGAGGGCGATGGTCTCGCCCGGTGCGACGTCCAGGGTGAAGTCCCGTACGGCGGTGCGCCCGTCGGTCTCGTAGGCGTGGTCGACGTGCTCGAAGGTGACGGCTCCGCGCAGGGCGGTGAGCTCCGCCTTGCCCTCGCCCCTTGCGGGCCCGGAGTACACCAACGGGTGGGGGCGGTGACTTCGCGGGGTGTCCGCAGCACGAGACCCGGGGCGGCGCGTGGCCGGCCCCGGGTCTCGTGGTCTGCTCAGGCGGCGTCCAGCTCCGCCAGTTCCTGCGGTGTCAGCGTGAGTTCGGTGGCGGCGAGCGAGTCGCGGATGGTCTCGGGGCGGCTGGCGCCCGGGATCGGGACGACCACGGGCGACTTGGCGAGCATCCACGCCAGGCACACGCGCTGCGGGCTCACGCCGTGCGCCTCGGCGATGCGGGCGAAGGGGGCGTGGCCCGAGCCGAGTTCGCCGGCCTTCGAGATGCCACCGAGAGGGCTCCAGGGCAGGAACGCGATGCCGAGTTCGTCGCACAGGTCCAGCTCCGGCTCGCTGGAGCGGAAGGCCGGGGAGAACTGGTTCTGCACGGAGGCCAGCCGGCCGCCGAGGATCTCGCCCGCCTGCCGGATCTGCTCGGGGTTCGCGTTCGAGATGCCGGCCATGCGGATCTTGCCCTCGTCCAGCAGGTCCCGGATCGCGCCGACGGACTCGGCGTAGGGGACGCGCGGGTCGGGGCGGTGGAACTGGTAGAGCCCGATGGCCTCGACGCCGAGCCGGCGCAGGGACGCCTCGCAGGCCTCCTTTAGGTGGCGGGGGCTGCCGTCGAGCGTCCAGCTGCCGTCGCCGGGGCGCAGATGGCCGCCCTTGGTGGCGACCAGGACGTCGCCGCCGCGGTCGTGGGAGGCGAGGGCCTTGGCTATCAGGGTCTCGTTGTGACCGACCTCGTCGGCGTCGCGGTGGTAGGCGTCCGCGGTGTCGATCAGGGTCACCCCGGCGTCGAGCGCGGCGTGGATGGTGGCGAGGGAGCGTTCCTCGTCGGGTCGTCCCTCGATGGACATGGGCATCGCGCCCAGGCCGATCGCGCTGACGTCGACATCACCGATGCGGCGGGTGTGCATGTGCTCGTGACCTCTTCCGGCTGTCGCTGAGGCTGTCGGGCGATGGTGCACTCCAGCGTGGACGCCGGGAAGGCCCAAGGTCCAATAGAAGAAGGAGAACGCATTCAGCACTCCGGCAGCTGAATCGCGCCCGTTCCGGGGCGGCCGGACCCGGCGGTCCCTTGTCACGCGGGGATGAAACCCGGCGCCGTTGGACTCAACTCACCCACACAGAACGGTGATCCGCCCGGCCCTCCCCTGTCGCGCTGCCATATTCGAGAACCGCTGCGGAGGTGGTTGTGAGCACAGAGGTGACAGCATCCGGTCCGGGGGAAACGGCGGCGCACACGCCCGGGAGTACCGCGGAGCGCGTCGCGGGCCTGGAGCGCCGCCGGGACCAGGCGGTGGCCCCGGGCGGGTCGCGCAGACGCGGGGAGTTCTCGGCCCGGGAGCGGATCGAACGGCTCGTGGACAAGGACTCCTTCACGGAGACCGGCCTGTTCGTCCGGGCCCGGCTTGCCGGGGAGGGCGCCCGCCGCCCCTACGGCGACGGCGTGGTCACCGGGTACGGCACGGTCGACGGCCGCCCGGTGTGCGTGTTCGCCCAGGACTCCACGGTGTTCGGCGGCAGCATGGGCGAGGCCTTCGGCGAGAAGACCGTCGCGCTGATGGACCTGGCCCTGAAGACGGGCTGCCCGGTGATCGGCCTGAACGACTCCGGCGGGGCCCGCATCCAGGAAGGTGTCGCCTCGCTCGCCCTCTACGCCGAGCTGGTGCGCCGCAACGTCAAGGCGTCCGGGGTGATCCCGCAGATCTCGGTCGTCCTGGGTCCGTGCGCGGGCGGTGCCGCGTACTCGCCGGCGATCACGGACTTCACGGTGATGGTGGACGGCGCCTCGCACATGTTCGTCACCGGTCCGGACGTCATCGAGACGGTCACCGGCGAACGCACCACGGCCGAGGAACTGGGCGGCGCCCGCACCAGCAACACCGTCAACGGCAACGCCCACTTCCTGGCCACCGACGAGGAGGACGCCCTCGACACCGTGCGCGACCTGCTGTCGTACCTCCCGGCCAACAACCTCGAACGGCCACCGGAGTACGCGCCCGGGCACCCGCCGCCCGGCGCCGACCTCGACGCGGTGGTCCCGGACCGGCTGGGCGAGGCGTACGACATGCGGGCGATCCTGCACGCGGTCGTCGACGACGGTGAACTGCTGCAGGTGCAGGAGCTGTTCGCGACGAACATCATCTGCGCCCTGGCCCGGATCGAGGGCCGCTCGGTGGGAGTCGTCGCCAACCAGCCCCTGCACGCCGCCGGGGTCCTCGACATCGACGCCTCGGAGAAGGCGGCGCGGTTCGTGCGGTTCTGCGACGCGTTCGGCATCCCGCTGCTGACCTTCGCCGACGTGCCCGGTTATCTGTCCGGGGTTCGGCAGGAGCAGGCCGGCATCATCCGGCGCGGAGCGAAACTGCTGTACGCCTACGCCGAGGCGACCGTCCCCAAGGTCACGGTCGTGGTGCGCAAGGCGTACGGCGGCGGATACGCGGTGATGGGCTCCAAGCACCTGGGCGCCGACGTGAACCTCGCCTGGCCCACCGCCCGTATCGCCGTCATGGGCGCCGAGGGGGCCGTCGGCGTGCTGCACCGGCGTGAACTCGCCGCGGCCGACGACCCCGAGGCGCTGCGTGCCCGCCTGCTCAGCGCGTACGAGCGCACCCACGGCACGCCCTACCTCGCCGCCGAGCGCGGCTATGTCGACGCCGTCATCGCGCCGCGCGAGACCCGGGAGCAGGTCTGCCGCGCGCTGCGCGCCCTGCGCGGCAAACGCGCGCCGATGCCGGAACGCCGGCACGGCAACATCCCGCTCTGACCTCCCCGTTCGTGACCCTTGAGCCGATCCGGGACGTACGCGATCAGAGACGTACGCCGATCCGCGCCGTGAGGAGCCCCGCCTGATGGACAGCCGCCGCCCCCCGCTCGCGCCCGTGTGCCCCACGCTGCCGGAGTACGTCCGGCACTGGGCCCAAAACACCCCCGACCGCCGGGCGTTCACCTTCGTCGAGCACCCGGCACCGCACTCGCGCGGCGTCCACCGCACCCTGACCTGGCGCCGCCTGGACGTGCGGGTGCGGGCACTGACCGCGCGCCTGGCCGACCAGGCCGGGCCGGGGGACCGGGTCGCGCTGCTGTGTCCGCAGGGCACGGAGTACGTGACCGCCTTCCTCGCGGCCCTGACCGCCGGCCTGGTCGCCGTGCCGCTGTATCCGCCGGGCCTGCCCGGGCACGCGGACCGGCTCGCGGGTGTCCTGGCCGACGCGCGTCCCTCGGTCGTCGTGACCACGAGCCGCTGCCGGGACGAGGTGCGTGACTTCGTCGGCCCCGACGGACCGAGGATCGTGGTGGCGGACCAGGTGACCGACGACGCCGCCCGCGACTGGCGGCCCGTCCCGCCGGACGCCGAGGCGACCGCCTATCTCCAGTACACCTCCGGTTCGACCCGTGCCCCGGCGGGTGTGGAGATCAGCCACGGCAACGTCGTCGCCAACGCCCGCCAGGCGCTCACCGCCTACGGTGCCGACGCCCGCCCGGTGACCTGCGTGGGCTGGCTGCCGCTCTACCACGACATGGGGCTGGTGCTCAGCGTCGCGGCCCCGGTGGCACGAGGGGTGCTGTCGGTGCTGATGGACCCGGCCGCCTTCCTGCACGAGCCGGTGCGCTGGCTGCGGCTGCTCGCCGCGCATCCGAACGCCGTGAGCGCCGCGCCCAACTTCGCCTACGACTACTGCGCCGCGAGCGTCTCCGAGGACCAGAAGGCGGGCCTGCGGCTGGACCGGGTGACCGCGCTGATCAACGGCAGTGAGCCGGTCCGCCCGGGCACGGCCGACCGTTTCCACGCCGCGTTCGCCGGGCAGGGGCTGGCACCGCGGACGCACTGCCCGTCGTACGGGCTGGCCGAGGCCACCGTGTTCGTCTGCGCGGCCCGCCCGGGTGAGCCGCTCAGCCGGTTCGCGCTCGACCGTGACGCCCTGGCCGCCGGGAAGGCCCTGCCGGCGCGGCCGGACGATCCCCGGGCTGTGCTGCTGGCGGGATGTGGCACCCCGGCCGGCCAGCGGGTCCGTATCGCCGACCCGGTGACGCGGGCCCTGTTGTCGGAGGGCGAGGTCGGCGAGATCTGGGTGCAGGGGCCGAATGTCGGCCGGGGCTACTGGAACCGGGGAGCGCAGGACGTCTTCGGCGCCGAGTTCGCGGACGCCGCGGCCGCTCCGGGCGGCTGGCTGCGGACGGGCGATCTGGGGACGGTGCTGGAGGGGCAGCTGGTCGTCACGGGGCGGTTGAAGGACCTGATCATCGTCGACGGCCGCAACCACTATCCGCAGGACGTCGAGGCGACGGCCCAGGACGCGGACCCGGTGGTGCGCCGGGACCGGCTCGCGGCGTTCGCCGTGCCGGGCGACGGCGGTGAGCGGGTGGTGATCGTGGCGGAACACGCGCGGACCGCGCGCCTCGACGGGCTCGACGTGCCGGCCGTGGTGCGGGCCGTGCGCGGTGCCGTCTCCGCCCGGCACGGGCTGCGGCTGGCCGACGTCGTCCTGGTGCCGCCGGGCACGGTGCCGCGTACCTCCAGCGGAAAGGTGTCGCGGGCGCTGACCCGGGCCCGGTATCTGGAGGGCGCGTACGGCGGGCAGGCCGGTGCGGCGACGGCGGGTGCCGCGGGATGAGGCCCCTGGACGAGGGCGCGCTGCGCCGGCTGATCGCCGAGCGGGTGGCCGTCTGGTACGGCTCCTCTCCCGAGGACGTCCCGATGGACCGGCCGCTCGCCGACCTCGGCATGTCCTCGCGGGACGCGGTCGCCCTGGCCGGTGAACTGTCCCGGGCCACCGGCCGCGAGCTGCCGACGACGCTGCTGTGGGAGACGCCCACCGGTCAGGCGCTGGTGGCGCGGTTGTGCGGCACGGGTCTCTCGGACAGCTCGGTCGCCTCGGGAGGCCCGGTCGCCTCCGGAGCCGAGGCAGCAGCGCCGGTGCCGCAGCGAGCCGGACTGCCGCTCGGGACGACCGAGCCGCTCGCCGTCGTCGGGGTCGGCTGCCGGCTGCCCGGCGGGGTGCACGGCCCGGACGGCTACTGGCGGCTGCTGAGCGAGGGCGTCGACGCGATCCGGCGTGTCCCGGAGGACCGCTGGCGCGACTTCACCGACTTCCCGCCGGCCGACGCGCATCCGTACGGCGGCTATCTCGACGACATCGCCGGGTTCGACGCGGACTTCTTCCGCATCACCCCGCGCGAGGCGGCGGTGATGGATCCCCAGCAGCGGATCCTGCTGGAGGTCGTCCACGAGGCGCTCGACCACGCCGCCGTCCCGGCCGGGTCCCTGGCGGGCACCGCCACCGGGGTGTTCGTCGGGGTGTCGGCCCCCGACTACGGGCAGCTCACCGGCGCCGATCCGGCCGCCGTCGATCCCTGGGCTCCGGCCGGGGGCGCCCTGAGCGTGACCGCCGGACGGCTCGCCTACGTCCTGGACACCCGGGGGCCGAGCCTCGCCGTCGACACGGCCTGCTCGTCCTCGCTGGTCGCCGTGCACCACGCCTGCGTCAGCCTGCGCTCGGGCGAGAGCGACACGGCGATCGCCGCCGGGGTCAACCTGCTGCTGTCGCCGGCCGTCACCGTCGCCTTCCGCAGAGCGGGCGCGCTCGCACCGGACGGGCGGTGCAAGCCGTTCTCGGCGGCGGCCGACGGCATCGGGCGCGGCGAGGGCTGCGCGGCCGTGATCCTGAAGCGGCTGTCCGACGCCGAGCGGGACGGCGACCGCGTGCTGGCCGTCATCCGGGCGACCGCCGTCAACTCCGACGGCCGCTCGAACGGCCTGATGGCGCCCAACCCGGCCGCCCAGCAAGCGCTGCTGGAGAGCGCGTACGGGCGGGCGGGGCTCGCCGCGGCGCAGGTCGACTACGTGGAGGCGCACGGCACCGGCACCCCGCTGGGCGACCCGATCGAGGCGGGCGCGCTGGGCGCGGTGCTCGGCGCGGGCCGCGACCCGGACCAGCCGCTGCTGCTGGGTTCCGTCAAGGGCAACCTGGGGCACCTGGAGTCCGCCGCGGGCATCGCGGGCCTGGTCAAGACCGTCCTGGCCCTGCACCACGACAGCATTCCGCCGTCCCTGCACTGCGCGGAGGGGACGTCCCTCGCCGATGAGCGGCTGCGGCTGGTGACCGAGCCGGAGCCCTGGCCCCGCTACGGCGGCACCGCCCTCGCGGGCGTCTCCGGGTTCGGCTTCGGCGGCACCAACGCGCATGTGGTGCTGGAGGAGGGACCGCCCGGCCTGGTCCCCGTACGGCAGGCCGAGGAGCCCGTCGCCCGTCTGTATGTGCTGTCCGACCTCGACGCCGGGCGCGTCCGCGACACTGCGGGCAGGCTCGCCGACTGGCTGCGCGAGAGCACCGCGCACCCCGCCGACGTGGCCCGGACCCTGGCCGGGCGCACCGGCCGCGGTCCCGTACGCGCCGCCGTGGTGGCCCGGGACCGCGCCGAACTCCGCGATGCCCTCGGCGCGTTGGCGGCGGGACGCCCGGACGCGCGGGTGGCGACCGGTGACCGCGACCGGGTGGGGCGCGGCGCGGTGTGGGTCTTCTCCGGTTACGGCAGCCAGTGGCCGGGCATGGGGCGCAGGCTGCTGGCCGAGGAACCCGCGTTCGCCGCCGCGGTCGAGAAACTCGACCCGCAACTCGCCCCGGAGTGCGGTCTGTCCCTGTACGACCACCTGTCCTCCGGGGCCGGCCTCGACCGCCTGGACGTCGCCCAGCCCGTGCTGTTCGGCCTTCAGCTGGCACTCGCCGAGCTGTGGCGTTCGTACGGGGCCGAGCCCGCCGCCGTGATCGGCCACTCCATGGGCGAGGTCGCTGCGGCGGTGTGCGCGGGCGCGCTGGACGTGGCGGACGGGGCGCGTGTCATCGCCGTACGGGCCCGGCTGCTGAGCGGGCTGAGCGGCGGCGCGATGGCCGTGGTGGACCTGGACGACGCCGAACTGGAGTCCCTGGAGCGGGACTTCCCGGGTGTGCATGTCGCCGTGCATTCCTCTCCCCGGCAGAAGGTCGTCACGGGCGAGGAGGCGGCGGTGGCCGGGCTCGTGCGCCGGCTGGAGGGGCAGGGCCGGGCGGCCCGGGCCATGCGGGTCGTCGGCGCCGGGCATTCGCCCCAGGTGGACCCGCTGCTGCCGGAGCTCGCCGACGCGCTGTCCGGCATCCGGGGCGGGCGGCCGCGTGTCCCGGTGTACTCCACCGTCCTCGACGACCCGCGCGGCGACTGCGTGTTCGACGCGGCCCACTGGGCGGCCAACCTCAGGCGGCCCGTCCGCCTGGACCGGGCGCTCGCGTCGGCCGCGGCCGACGGCCACACGGCGTTCGTCGAGATCTCGCCCCACCCGGTGCTGACCGGAGCCGTCGCCGACACCGTGCCCGACGCCCTCGCCCTGGCCACCCTGCGCCGGGACGCCGACGGGGCCGAGGCGTTCGCCGGGCAGCTGGGCGCCCTGTACGTGGCGGGCCAGCGGCTGCCCGTGCCGCCCGGCCGGGTCGTCGACCTGCCGGTGCCCCGGTGGCGGCACGTACGGCACTGGTGGACGGACGGGCGGGCCCGCACCGAGCCGGTGCCGGAGCCGGAGCCGGAGGAACCTCCCGCCGACGTGGCAGAACCGCCGTCGGTCCTGGCCCGGCTGATCCACCACATCGCCGCCGTCACCGGCCACCCGCCCACCCGTGTCACCCCGGGCACCGCCCTGGCCGATCTGGGTCTCGACTCGCTGATGGCCGTCCGTGTCCGCACGGCCGTGGAGCGCGAGTTCGGCATCGAACTCCCGCTGCGCGAGCTGTTCGCCGCCGCCACCGTCGAGGACGCCGCCGCCCGGATCCAGCACGCCCTCCCTCGCGAGGACACCCCGCTGCGCCCGCTGCGCGCCACCGGTTCCCGGCCCCCGCTGTTCCTCGCCCACGCCGCCGGCGGCCCGGTCACCGTCTACCGGACGCTCGCCGAACGGCTCGGCGAGGACCGGCCGGTGTACGGGCTGGAGCGGATCGAGGAGGCCCGGACCGTGCCGGAGAAAGCACGCCGTTACGCCGAGGCGATCGACGCCGCCCATCCCGAGGGGCCCTGCCTGCTGGGCGGCTGGTCCTTCGGCGGCTTCGTCGCCCAGGAGACCGCGCGGCAGCTGACCGCCGCCGGACGGCAGGTGCCGCTGGTCGTGCTCATCGACTCCGTACGCCCCCTCCCCCGGCCCGGCCTCACACGCGCCGACCGGATCCGGGCACACTTCGAGGGCTTCGCCGGCCACGTCGCCGACGCCTACGGGGTGCGGCTGGAGTTGCCGTACGACGAGCTCGTGGCCATGGACGACGACCGGGACCGCATCGACATGGTGCTGCGGGCGCTGCGCGATGCCGCCGAGGTGCCGCCCGCCGCGCTGGAGCACCAGCGCGCCTCCTACCTGGACATGGGCATCGGGGAGTCGCACCGGCCCGGCGGCTACGACGGGCCGGTCGTCCTGTACCGGGCCACCGAGCCCGCGCCCCACACCGTGCGCGACCCGGCGTACGAACGGGACGACGTGGCGCTGGGCTGGGACGAGGTGTGCCCGCGCCTGGAGATCGTGCCGGTGCCCGGTCACCATCTGTCGCTGCTCGATCCGCCGCACGTCGACGAGATCGCCGCCCACCTGAGCCGGGTGCTCGCCGAACGGGCCCCCTGAACCGCAACCCGAGGAGCCGCCATGCCCGATCTGCCGCCGAAGCCCGCTGCCGGAGTGTCCCGGCGCACCGTCGCCAGAGCGACGGCCGCCGCCGGCCTCGCCGTCCTGTTCGGGGCCGCGAGCGGCACGGCCCGTGCCGGGGCCGCCACCCGGCTCGGGCCGCGCACGCTGGACGTGTCCGTGCCCTCCGCCGCGCTCGGCCGCAGCGCGCCGGTCCGGCTGATCCTGCCGTCGGACTTCGCTACGCGGCCGGAGCGGACGTATCCCGTGCTGTATCTGCTGCACGGCGCCCACGACGACTACACGTCCTGGACCCGGGAGACCGACATCGAGGCCTTCACCGAGGGCCGCGACCTGATCGTGGCGATGCCGGACGCGGGCCCCACCGGCATCCCCAGCGTCTGGCGCGGCGGGCCCGACTACGAGACGTTCCAGGTGCGGGAGGTGCCGGCGCTGCTCGCCCGGGACTACCGGGCCTCCGGCGTACGGGCGGTCGCCGGGGTCTCCACCGGCGGTTACGGCGCGATGGCGCACGCGGCCCGCCACCCCGGGGCGTTCAAGGCCGCGGCCTCCTACAGCGGCATCCTCGACACCACCGCGCCCGGCGTTCCCGCCATCATGGACGCCATCGTGGCCCGCGAGAACCTGCCGGCCGCGTCCCTGTGGGGTCATCCGCTGCTGAACCTGCTGACCTGGCGGGACTTCAACCCGCGGGCCCGCGCAACGGGGTTGCGCGGCACCGCCCTGTACGTCTCGCAGGGCAGCGGAGTGGGCGGCGGCAGCGGCGGCGATCCGCTGCCCGGGGTTCTGGAAAGCGCCCTGTGGCCCTCGGCCCAGGGCTTCGCCCGCACGCTGTCCCTCATGGGTATCCAGGCGACCACGCACTTCTATCGGGGAGGGGGACACGACTGGGCCCACTGGAAGCCTGAGTTCACAGCTTCGTGGCCAGTCCTCGCCCGTGCGCTGGGCGTGCCGGAGTGACGGGGGTGCCGTCGGGGCACGGAACGGAGCGCAGGGGTCGTCCGTCCAACACAGGACTTCCCCCTCGTCCCAGCGGTTACAGTCCGCGGGTGAGCCGCTTCCGGCCGAAAGGAGTGCCCGTGATGGCTGTGCCCGCCCAGCACGGCGTGCCGGACCGCCCCGGTATGCCACCGATGCCGCCCGAGCTGGCGGAGCTGCTGCGCGCCCAGCTCGCGGCCGTCGCCGACCAGGTGGAGGAGGAGGTACGCCGTCAGGTTCCCGAGTACGCGCGGCCCGCCGACGGGGCGTACGGCAGGAACCTGCGGGCCGGTGTGGTGCAGGCGCTGACCCTGTTCGTCGACCACATCGCCGAACCGCGCGACGACGGAGGCGCGCTCGCGGCGACGTACTACGAACTCGGGCGCGGCGAGGCCCTGGAGGGCCGCAGCCTGGACGCGTTGCAGTCCGCACTGCGGGTCGGGGGGCTGCACGCCTGGCGGCTGATGGGTCAAACGGCGGAGGAACTCGGCCTGGACTCCACGGTCGTGGCGGCGCTCGGCGAGCTCGCCTTCCGGACCGTGCACGAGGTCGCGCAGGCGGCCGCGGCCGGCTACGCGGAGGCGCAGCTGCGCAGCTCGGACGAGCTGGAGCGGCGCCGCAGGCGGCTGCTGGACCTGCTGCTGGAGGACGGGCCGGTGGCGCTGGAGGCCGTGCAGGACCTGGCGCACAGCGCGCGCTGGCCGGTGCCCCGGACGGTCGCCGTCGTGGCGCTCGCGGCGGCGCCGGACCGGCGGGAGGAGGACCGGCCGCTGGCAGCGGCGGGCGCGCTGGTGGACATTCAGTCCCGGCCGCCGCGCATGCTGGTGCCCGACCCGGACGGCTCCGGTCGCTTCGGCCGGGCGTTCACGCTCGCGCTGCGCGGCCGGCCCGCCGCGATCGGCCCGACGGTCGCGGTCACCGACGCCGCGCAGTCACTGCGCATCGCCACCCGGGCGCTCGGGCTGATGGGACGCGGGGTCCTCCCCCGCCAGGGTGTGGTGCGGTGCGCCGACCATCTGTCGACCCTGCTGCTGTACGGCGACGAGCCGCTGCTCGAACGGCTCCAGGAGCGGGTCCTCGCGCCCCTCGACACGGTCTCGGCCGGGCAGCGCGACCGGCTCGCCGAGACACTGCTGGCGTGGCTGCTCAGCGGCAGCAACGTGCCGGACGTCGCGGTGCGGCTGCACATCCACCCGCAGACGGTCCGCTACCGCCTGCGGCAGCTGGAGAAGCTGTTCGGCGACGCCCTGCACGATCCGGAAACCCGCCTCGACCTGATTCTCGCGCTGCGCGCGGAGTCACTGAGCACACCACAGAACTGAATCCCAGTACTCAATCGGCGACAAAAAACAGCGGCGATTCCATAATCCAGTCCATAACACCTGGTCAGGGAAAGCGAATACGTTCGGGCCGTCCTTTTTCGCAGGCGCTCGATGCGCCTCACCCGCGGAGGATTCCCCATGCGTATCCGCTTGTCTCTCGCCGCGCTCTCGCTGGCCGGCGGGGCCGGACTTGCCACCCTCTCGGCTCCACCGGCTGCGGCCGCGGCCTGCTCGGACGTCGAAGTCGTCGCGGCGCGCGGCACCTTCGAGCCGGGCACGCTCGGTTTCATCGTCGGCGACCCGGTGTATTCCGCACTGCAGAAGAAAGCGGCGGGCAAGAGCCTCTCCAGCTACGCGGTGAACTATCCCGCAAACCTTTCCCCGACGTCTGCCGCACAGGGCAACGCGGACCTGGTGAACCATGTGAAGAGCCAGGCCGCCGCCTGCCCGAATCAGCGGTTCGTTCTCGTCGGCTATTCGCAGGGCGCGAACGTCGTCGACAACTCGATCGGCATCAGCAGCGCGGGCGCGGTGGTCGGCAGCCCGATCGTGGCCACGCTGCCCACGGCGGTCGAGCCGAAGGTCGCCGCGGTGCTGCTGTTCGGCAACCCGATCCGAGCCATCGGCAAGAGCGTCACCGGCACGTACCAGAGCCGCACCCTGGACATCTGCGCCAAGGGCGACCCCGTCTGCGAGAGCGGCGGCGGCGATGTCGGAGCACACCTGGGCTACCGCGACGACGCGGACGCAGCGGCGACGTTCGCCGCGGGCAGGCTCTGAGCCCGGCAGCACACCGAAGGGCCCGGGAGGATCTCCTCCCGGGCCCCTTGTGTGCGTACGCGGAGGGTCAGCGCGGCGACCGCGCGAACCCGGCGAGGCTGGTGGAGACCGGCTCGGGTCGGCCGTTGTTCTGAGTCGGCGCGGCGGTCAGTACGTCGAGGTGCTGGTAGCCGTCGGCGATGACGGGGCGGAGCTCGGGTGGGACCCGGCCGGCCAGCAGGCCCTCGCCGGCGAGGACGGTGAGGACCGGGTTGGCCTTGAGCCCGTCGGGATGCACGACGAGCTTCTTGACCTGTGGCGAGCCGGCCATCTGGATGTCCGTCACCAGCTTGGTCGGGAAGTACTGCTCGGTGAAGTCCAGCGGCTGCTCGGCCAGGCTGCGGGCCAGTTGCCGGATGTCGGTGACCTCCTCGCCGGGGCCGGTGAACGGCGTGCCGTCGGCCGAGCGGTAGCCGGGGTCGTCGGGGTCGCCGACGCGGTCGTAGTTGCGCCAGGTGTAGAGCGGTCCCTGCGGCCGGTCCGGGATGGCCTTGTACGCGGTGCCGTACAGCCCGGGCTGCTGCGCCCCGCCGTTGGCCACGGGGAAGCGCTTGTCGGCGATCGGCCCGCCGTCGAAGAAGCCGACGCTGGTCTGGAGGAACGCCAGCGGTACGGAGTTGTCGTCCAGCAGCGCCCCGAGCACCGCCCCGTTGGTGAGCCGGAAGTCCTTCACGGCGGGCTTGCCGGCGAGGAAGGCTGCGGTGTCCTTGGAGAACAGGACGCGGTGGGTGGCCTCGATGTTGAGGTTGGAGGGCAGGTAGCCCGGCAGGCTCGCTTCGGCGTCCGGGGCCTTGAGGGCGCCCATCCCCGCAATGCCGAGCAGCGTCATGGTCTCGGGATTGAGCAGCACCGGCGCGGACAGCGTGCGCGGCAGCACCCCGCTGTCGAGCCCGGCCTGCACCACGCCGTAACCGAGGCCGATGTCGGGCAGGTTGGTGTCGTCCGGCAGGCTGCCGCTGAGGTCGGCCAGCGAGGTGGAGACGGTCGTGTCGAGGGCGAAGTAGCCGGCGCACTGGTTGTAGCCGGCGTCGGCCGTGGTGGCCCGGTCGCCGTCGAAGTCGGCGGCGGCGAAGTACCCGGTGATCACACCGCCCAGCGAGTGCCCGCCGCACAGCACCTTCCGCTTGCGCTGCGTCTGGTCCGGCAACTCGGCGGTGAGCAGGTCGTACTGGTCCCGTACGGTCTGCTCGATGCCGAGCTTCGCCATCCAGCCCAGCTTCTCGTTGCCGGCGAAGCCGCCGAAGGTCCGGCCGTCGACCTGCTTGCCGCGGTAGTAGTAGTCGACGGCGGTGTGCTGGTCGCCGGAGGCGATGCCGGTACGGTCCTCCAGGCAGTTGGAGCGCCGGTCCAGCGCCCAGAACTCGATGTGCAGTCCCTGCTCGGCGGCTCGCGCCACGGTGTTGCGGGCCACGCTGTCGAACGCCCCGGCTCCTTCCAGGATGCCGGGCTGGGCGACGAGGATCCGGTCCGCGTCGGCCGAGGCGGCCGGCCCGTCGGCGGAGCGGTAGCGCAGGTACGACAGCCAGTCGCAGGCGGCCGGACGCGGCCCGGCCGACTCCGGCAGCGGCGCCCTCACCCGCACCACCGACTCCGTCACCCCGGTCACCGGCGACGTCGACGCGACCGGCGTCTCAGTCCGCGCCCCGTCGGCCCGGGCGCCCGGAGCGGCGGTCGTGAGCGTCCCGGCGGTCAGCAGCACCGCCAGTGCGGCACCGCGCCACTTCCCTCTGGTCCTACGGTTCATGTCCATGCCACGGACGCTAGAGCTGGGGCAGGAGTGCGCTCAGGGGGTGCTGATGAGAACTCAGTTTCCGGAGCTTGCCTTGTCACCGGCGCACAGAGCCCCCCGGCGCCGGGGGGCTCGGGCCGAGGGCCGGACCGGCTCGTCCCAGTCCCGCTCAAGGACCCCTTATGGGCCCGGCCGAGCTGCGAACCGGCGGTTTCGGGAGCATGGTGGGGCTATGGACGGTCAACCCCCTGTGGTCGTGCAGCCGCCCGCGTCGGACGGCGGACGGCTGGTGACCATCCACGGCGAGCGCATGGGCGTCGCCTACAGCCTCTTCGACGTGCTGGACCTGCTGCACCGCGAGGGCCTGCCCACCACCGACACGGCCGTCGACGACACCGAGCTGATCGAGTGGCGCGGCGGTGGCCCGTACGACTGGAACAGCGGGTCGTCCGACGAGGCCTGAGCCTTCGTGGGGCCCCTTCCGTGGGGCCCCTTTCTCGGGGCCCCTTTCGCGGGGTCCCCTTTCGCGGGGTCCCCTTCCGTGGGTCCCCCTCCAGCGGGCTCCCTCCCGCGGGGCCCTCTCACGTGCGAGGCCCCGTCTCACTCCGCTCCCGATGCGGCCCCCACTCCCCGGCCAGCCGGTCGAGGCGGTCGCGGTGGGCAGGCGTCAGGTCGAGGTCCGCCGCGGCGAGGTTCTCCTCCAGGTGCTCGACGCGGGCCGTGCCGGGAATCGGCAGGACGACCGGCGAGCGGTGGAGGAGCCAGGCGAGCGCCACCTGTGTGGGCGTGGCACCGAGGTCGGCCGCCACGGCCGCGATCTCCGACTCGGCCCCCGCCTTCCCCCAGGCGACGGGCCGCCACGGCAGGAAGGCGATTCCGGCCGCCGCACAGGCGTCGAGCACCGGCTCGTGCTCACGGTCGAGCAGGCTGTAGCGGTTCTGCACGCTGACGATGTCGACGATCTGCCGGGCCTGCGCCAGCTCGGCGACGGTGACCTCCGACAGCCCGATCCTGCCGACCAGGCCCTCGGCCTGGAGCTCCCGCAGCGTGCCGAGCTGGTCGGCGAGCGGAGTCTCGGGGTCGATGCGGTGCAGCTGGAGCAGCTCGATGCGCTCGACGCGCAGCCGGCGCAGGGCCTGCTCGACCTGGTCACGCAGGGTGTCGGGCCGCCCGTCGAGCCTCCACTCGCCCTCGATGCGCGCGACACCGACCTTGGTCGTGATCAGCAGCCCCTCCGGATAGGGGTGCAAGGCGTCGGCGAGGAGTTCCTCGTTCGCTCCCCAGCCGTACATGTGGGCCGTGTCGATCAATGTGACGCCCAGCTCCACCGCCCGCCGGGCGACCGCGAGGGCGTTCTCGCGCGCGGGGCCGGGCTCGGTCGGCAGATGCATGGCTCCGAAACCGAGCCGGCGTACGTCCAGGTCCCCGCCGATGCGGAAGGTGGTCGTTGTCATGAACGCTGTCCTCCCCCTCTGTTCAAGGGGCCACGCTAACAGCGCGGTTGGCGGCGCCGCCGTCGCAGCGGGGCGCTGCGGCACGGCGCCGCCCGGCGAGCCGTTCTCCGTGCCCGGCGTTACGCTGCGCGCACCTGGCCCTCGGCCCCTTCACGGAGGTTCTCATGGTCGCGCGTCTCAACCCGTACCTGTCCTTCAACGGCGACGCCCGGCAGGCGATGGAGTTCTACAAGGAGGTCTTCGGCGGCACCCTGACCCTCAACACCTACGGCGACTTCGGCCAGGCGGAAGCCCCGAACGCCGACAAGATCATGCACGGCATGCTGGAGACCCCCAGCGGCTTCACCCTGATGGGCGCCGACAACCCGCCGGGTATGGAGTCCGCGCCCGGCCAGCCCTTCTCGGTGAGCCTGAGCGGTGACGACGACGCCGAGCTGACGGGCTACTGGGAGAAGCTGTCCGAGGGCGGCTCGGTGTCGGTACCGCTGGAGAAGCAGATGTGGGGCGACGTGTTCGGCATGTGCACGGACCGTTTCGGTGTCCCGTGGATGGTCAACATCAGCAGACCGGAGAGCTGAGCGGGACCGACCGGACGGTCAGCGACCGTCCGCCCCGCGGGGCCGCCCGCACACGCCGTGCACTGCCGGTGTGTGCGGGCGGCCCTGTTTTGTTGGAACGTCCTGTTTGTTGGAACGTCCTGACAAAGCTGTTGACATCACCCGAAGGCGCCCGCATAGTACCTGCCACTAGAGCGCGCTAGTGACGCGCTCCAGCTGCCTCCCCGGACCGGGCACGACCCGTTCCCCCCAGCACACCGAGGTGCACCCGACATGCGCAGACACCACAGATCCGCCGCCCTGACCACCGCCGTCCTCGTGGGCGCGCTGCTCGCCGCCAGCTGTTCCAGCGGCTCCGGCGGGAAGCAGTCCGAGACCGGCGGCACCGACGCCGCCGCGGGCAAGGCCACCACCCCGCGGATGACCGTCGCCATGGTCACGCACGCGGCACCCGGCGACACCTTCTGGGACCTGATCCGCAAGGGCGCCCAGGCCGCCGCCGCGAAGGACAACATCAAGCTCGTCTACTCCAGCGACCCCGTCGCCGGAAACCAGGCCAACCTGGTGCAGAACGCCATCGACCAGAAGGTCGACGGCATCGCGCTGACCGCCGCCAAGCCGGACGCGATGAAGGCGGTCGTGGCCAAGGCCAAGGCGGCCGGCATCCCCGTCGTCGGCTTCAACTCCGGCCTGGACAACTGGCAGGAACTCGGCATGCTCGAGTACTTCGGCCAGGACGAGAACATCGCCGGCCAGGCCTTCGGCGAGCGCCTCAACCAGCAGGGCGCCAAGCACGCCGTCTGCGTGATCCAGGAGCAGGGCCAGGTGGCGCTGGAGGCGCGCTGCGCCGGTCTGAAGAAGGGCTTCAAGGGCACGACGGAGAATCTGTACGTCAACGGCACCGACATGCCCTCCGTGAAGTCGACGCTGACGGCCAAGCTCCAGAAGGAAGCCGGCATCGACCAGGTGGTCACGCTGGGCGCGCCGATCGCCATGACCGCCGTGCAGTCGGTCAAGGACGCGGGCAGCAAGGCCAAGGTCGCCACCTTCGACCTCAACAAGGACCTCGTCGGCGCCATCCAAGGCGGCGACATCCAGTTCGCCGTCGACCAGCAGCCCTACCTCCAGGGCTACCTCTCCGTCGACGCGCTGTGGCTCTACAAGACGAACGGCAACTTCAGCGGCGGCGGCACCGCTCCCGTGCTCACCGGGCCGGCCTTCGTCACGAAGGACAACGTCGACAGTGTCGCCGAATTCGCGAAGAAGGGGACGCGCTAGGGGGTGCCCTCCGCCGGGGCGGGCCCGCTCGTTCCCCGCACCACCAGTTTGGGGTCCAGCACGGCCTCCCTCGGCGGCAGTTCCCCGTTCTCCAGCCGTTCGACGACGAAGCGGACCGCGTGCTCGGCCATGAGGAACGCGTCCTGGCGGACGGTGGTCAGGCCGAGCGGCATCAGGTGGGAGAGGTGACTGTCGTCGTAGCCGACGACGGACAGGTCGCGCGGGACCTCGACGCCCGCCCTGGTCAGGGCCATCAGCAGCCCCATCGCGCAGCGGTCGTTGCCGGCGAGGACCGCCGTCGGCAGCGGCTGTCCGCCGTCGCGTTCGGCCAGCAGCAGCCGGCCGGTCTCGACACCGGACTCCTCGGTGTGCTCGCCGGGGATCACCCGTGCGTGCGCCTGAAGCCCGTGGCGGCGCATCGCGGCACGGTAGGCACGCCGCCGCTCCGCCGAACCGGGACCGCGTCCGCCGTCGATGTGCACGATCCGGCGGTGCCCCAGCTCCACCAGGTGGTCCATGGCCTGCCGGACGCCCTTGCCCTCGGCGGAGTGCACGAAGTCGACATGGGCCTGGGGCACCCGGCGGCTGATCGAGACGGTGACCGTGCGCTGCCCGAGCTCGGCGAGGTAGGCGGGTTCGGCGTCCGGGCCGAGCAGGATCACCGCCTCGCAGCGGTGGCTGAGCAGCGCCTCGACCGCCTTGGCCTCGCTGCGGCCGTGGGTGGCCCCGGAGAGCAGGACGTCGTAACCGAGCCGTTCGGCCTCGGGGTAGATGCCGGTGATGAGGTCCGTGTGGAAGGTCTGGTGCACGGTGAACATCACGCCGAGCGTGCGGCTGCGGCCACGGGCCAGCAGCCGGGCCGCGCTGTCGGGCCGGTAACCGATCTCGTCGGCCACGCGCAGGACCCGCTCCCGCGTCTCCCGGCTTGCCCCCGCCTGGTTGCGGAAGATGATCGAGACGAGCGCGCGGGACACGCCCGCCTTCTCGGCGACGTCCGCCATCGTGGGCCGCTGCCTGCCCGATGCATCCACGTGTGAACCCACCCTCCGACGCCGACCACCTTACGGGGCGTCCCGCACGGGGCCTGTACACGGACCCCGCAATCTACCGGCAACAACCTATTGACATGACATTTGGACAGGAGTCATCGTACTCGAACTAGAGCGCGCTAGTAGAGCGCATCAGTCTTCACGCCCACCCCCTTCCTCTCCCCGAAGGACACTCACCATGGCAACGGCGCCAGCCCCGCTGCGTACGACCGTCGGCAACCTGTGCCTCGGCTCCGCCCCCGACTCCTGGGGCGTCTGGTTCCCCGAGGACGAGCACCAGGTGTCGTACACCCGTTTCCTCGACGAGCTCGTCCGGGCCGGATACCAGTGGCTGGAACTCGGCCCGTACGGGTATCTCCCCACCGACCCGCAGCGGCTGAAGGCCGAACTGGACGCCCGGGGGCTCAAGGTCTCCGGCGGCACCGCGTTCGGCGCGCTGCACCGGCCCGGGGCGTGGGACGAGATGCTGGCCCATGTCCGGCAGGTCGCCGCGCTGACCGCCGCCGCGGGAGCGCACCATCTCGTCTTCATCCCGCCGATGTACCGGGACGAGAAGACGGGTGCCTTCACCGAGTCGCCCGAGCTGACCGCCGAGCAGTGGGCCGGGTTCGGCCGGGCCGCCGACCGGCTGGGCAGGCTGCTGCTGGAGGAGTACGACGTACGGCTGGTCGTCCATCCGCACGCCGACAGCCACATCCAGACGCAAGGAGAGATCGAGCGGCTGCTGAACGAGTCGGACAGCCGTTACACGAACCTCTGCCTGGACACCGGGCATGTCGCGTACGGCGGTGGGGACAACCTCGATCTGATCCGACGCTTCGGTGAGCGGGTCGGCTACGTGCACATCAAGCAGATGGACCCGGAGATCCTGGCGCAGGTCGCGGCCGAGGACCTGTCCTTCGGTGAGGCCGTGAAGCGCGGGGTGTGCGTGTCGCCGCCGGCCGGCGTGCCGGATCCGGCCGATGTGGTGGGCGAACTCGCCAAGCTCGACGCGGAGTTGTTCGTGATCGTCGAGCAGGACCTGTACCCGTGTGCTCCCGAGGTGCCGCTGCCGATCGCGGTCAGCACCCGTGAACACCTGGCCGGCTGCGGACTGTCGGGTACCCGGCGCCCGAACATCGACAGGTAAGGAGCGGCCATGGACGTCACGGACGACACGACACCGGCCCCCATCCCACCCCCCGCCACCGCCGTCGCGGACGACGCCCCTGCGGCGGTCAGGCGGCGGCTTCGGCTGATCACGATCATCGCCACGTTCGGTGGTCTGCTCTTCGGCTACGACACCGGCGTCATCAACGGCGCCCTGCCCTACATGACCGACGACCTCGGCCTGACCCCGGTCACCGAGGGCATGGTCACCAGCTCGCTGCTGCTCGGTGCCGCCTTGGGCGCGGTGACCGGCGGCCGGTTGTCGGACGCGCGCGGCAGGCGACGCAACATCCTGCTGCTGGCCGTGCTGTTCTTCGTCGGCGCGCTCGGCTGCACGCTCGCCCCCACGACCGAGGTGATGATCGTGGCGCGGTTCGTGCTCGGTCTCGCGGTCGGCGGCGCGTCGGTGACCGTGCCGGTGTATCTCGCGGAGGTCTCGCCCGCCGAGCGGCGCGGCGCTCTCGTCACCCGTAACGAGCTGATGATCGTCAGCGGTCAGCTGCTGGCCTTCACGTCCAACGCCATCATCGCCCAGGTCGGCGGCGAGTCCGGTGGCGTGTGGCGCTGGATGCTGGTCATCGCCACGCTGCCGGCGGTGGTGCTCTGGTTCGGCATGCTGGTGATGCCGGAGAGCCCGCGCTGGCTGGCCTCCCAGAGCCGCTTCGGGGAGGCCCTCGAAGTCCTCAAGCAGGTGCGCTCGCAGACTCGGGCCGAGGCCGAGCTGAAGGAGGTGTCCGCGCTCGCCGTCAAGGACGAGCAGGCCAAGCTCGGCGGCTGGCAGGACATGAAGAGCACGCCGTGGGTGCGCAAGCTGATGTTCGTCGGGTTCGGCATCGCGATCGTGCAGCAGATCACCGGCGTCAACACGATCATGTACTACGGCACACAGATCCTCACCGACGCCGGTTTCGCCGCCGACAGCGCGCTGACGGCGAACATCGCCAACGGTGTGATCTCGGTGCTGGCCACCTTCGTCGGCATCTGGCTGCTGGGCCGGGTACCGCGCCGCCCGATGCTGATGACCGGTCAGGCCGGTACGACCGTCGCCCTGTTGCTGATCGGCGTCTTCTCCCTGGTGCTGCCCTCGGGTGACGCGCGGGCCTTCGCGGTGCTCGCCATGACGGTCACGTTCCTCGCCTTCCAGCAGGGCGCGATCTCGCCGGTGACCTGGCTGATGCTGTCGGAGATCTTCCCGATGCGGATGCGCGGCTTCGGCATGGGGATCGCGGCCGTGGTGCTGTGGCTGACCAACTTCGTGATCGGGCTGGTCTTCCCGTCCCTGGTCTCCGGGATCGGGATCTCCAACACTTTCTTCCTGTTCGTGGTGGCGGGCGTGCTGTCCCTCACGTTCGTCAAGCTCTACGTCCCCGAGACCAAGGGCCGCACCCTCGAATCCCTCGAAGCCGAGCTCCGGACGCGTTTCTCCTGACCTCCCCCCTGAGCTTCTCCTGTTCTTCTCCAAGGAGTTCACCATGACCGTACGTGTAGGCGTCATCGGCGCCGGAATGATCGGCCAGGACCACATCCGGCGGCTCACCGAGGTCGTCACCGGGGCCGCCGTCACGGCCGTGACCGACATCGACACCGACCGCGCCGCCGAGGTGGCGGCCCGGGCCGGCGCCACCGCGCAGCCCACCGGCGCGGATCTGATCGCCTCCCCGGACGTGGACGCCGTCCTCGTCACCTCCTGGGGGCCCACCCACGCCGAGCACGTCCTGGGCGCGATCGCGGCCGGCAAGCCGGTGTTCTGCGAGAAGCCCCTGGCCACAACCGCCGAGGACTGTCTGCGGATCGTCGAGGCCGAGCGGGCGCACGGCCGCCGTCTGGTGCAGGTCGGCTTCATGCGCCGCTTCGACGCCGGCTACCGCCAGATGAAGGAGGTCCTGTCGACCGGCTCGCTCGGGGCCCCGCTCATCGTGCACTGCGCCCACCGCAACCCGACGGTGCCGGAGTCGTACCACTCCGCCATGGCCGCCCAGGACACGGCCGTGCACGAGATCGACGTGCTGCGCTGGCTGCTCGACGACGAGATCGTCTCCGCGCAGGTGGTCACCCCGCGCGCCACGAGCAAGCGCTTCGCGCATCTCAAGGACCCTCAGATCATGATCTTCGAGACCTCCGAGGGCGTCCGGATCGACCTGGAGGTCTTCGTCAACTGCCAGTACGGCTACGACATCCAGTGCGAGGTCGTCGGCGAGGACGGCCTGGTCCGGCTGCCCGACCCGGCGGCCGTCGGCATCCGCACCGCCGCCCGGCACGGCACGGGTGTGCTCCAGGACTGGAAGGACCGGTTCGCGCAGGCCTTCGACACCGAGTTCCGCGAGTGGGTCGCAGGCGTGGCCGCCGGCACCGAGCCCACCGGGCCGTCCGCCTGGGACGGTTACGCCGCCACCGTCATCACCGACGCCGCCGTCCGGTCCCTGGAGACCGGCGGCGAGAGCGTCACCGTCGACATGAAGCCCCGCCCCGCGTTCTACGGAGGGACCGCGTGAAGATCGCCCTCGACCCCTACATGTTCCGCGCCCTGCCGATCGACGACATGGTGCGCACGGTCGCCGAACTCGGCTACGAGTACATCGAGTTGTCGCCGCGCGCGGACTTCATGCCGTTCTTCCTGCACCCGCGTGCCGACGACGCGCGGGTGGCGGAGCTGAAGCAGTCGCTGCGCCGGCACGGTGTGCAGCTGTCCTCGGTGCTGCCGCTGTACAAGTGGTCCTCGCCGGACGAGACCGAGCGGCAGGCCGCCGTCCGCTACTGGAAGCGGATGATCGAGATCACCGTCGAGCTCGAATGCCCGCTGATGAACTCGGAGTTCAACGGCCGCCCCGAGCGCGCCGCCGAGAGCGAGGCCGCCTTCTGGCGCTCGCTGGAGCAACTGCTGCCGGTGTTCGAGCGCGAAGGCATCGCTCTGAACCTGGAGGCGCACCCGGACGACTTCTGCGAGGAGAACACGCCCGCCGTCGATCTCGTCCGCGCGATCAACAAGCCGTGGGTGAACTACCTGTACTGCGCCCCGCACTCCTTCCACCTCTCCGGGGCCTCGGAGGTCGGCGCCGACATCGCGGCGATGATGCGCTACGCCGGTGACAAGCTCCAGCACGTGCACATCGCGGACTCCTTCAACCACAAGGGTTCGTCCGGCCTGCGCTACATCCTCAACCCGCCGGGCACGCCGGCCCGGATCCACCAGCATCTCGACATCGGCCAGGGCGAGGTCGACTGGGACGCCTTCTTCGGCACGCTGCGCGAGCTGGGCTTCGACGGTGTCGCCACGTCCTGTGTCTTCGCCTGGGAGGAGCGGGCCAGGGAGTCGTCGGCGTTCATGCTGGACCGCATCCGCAAGGAGCTCGCCGCGTAGGACTGCTGCCCCGGGGCCCGCGCTGCGGGCCCCGGCAAAGTCGCGTCAGGAGCTCGTGAGGATGACGAGCTGCTGGGTCGCCCGGGTCATCGCGACATAGTGGTCGACCGCTCCTTCGATGCCCGTGCCGAAGTCCTCCGGGTCGACGAGGACGACGAGATCGAACTCGAGTCCCTTCGACAGCTCCGGGGTCAGCGAACGGACCCGGGGCGAAGCCGGCCGGAACGCGGGATCGCCGATCACACAGGCGATCCCGTCCGGATGGGCGCCGAGCCAGGTGCCGAGGACCGAGTGCAGCTCCGCAGTTGACCCGTGCACGACGGGGACGCCGCCGCTGCGGATGGAGGTCGGCACGTTGGCGTCCGGCAGGGCGGCCCGGATGACCGGCTCGGCCTCCGCCATGATCTCCTCAGGTGTCCGGTAGTTGACGCTCAGCGAGGCCAGGTCGATCCGGCCGAGTCCGACGCGCTCCAGCCGTTCCCGCCACGACTCCGTGAACCCGTGCCGGGCCTGGGCGCGGTCCCCGACGATGGTGAAGCTGCGGGACGGGCAGCGCAGCAGCAGCATCTGCCACTCCGCGTCGGTCAGTTCCTGGGCCTCGTCCACGACGATGTGCGCGAACGGGCCGGCGAGCCGGTCCGGGTCGGCGGTGGGCAGGGCGCTCTCGTCGACCAGGGAGTTCCGCATGTCCTGTCCGTGCAGCATGACCAGCACGCCTTCGCCGTCGTCATGGCTGTGGGCCGCCAGCAGCTCGTCGACGACCCTGCCCATGCGTTCGCGTTCGGAGGCGACGGCGGCGGCGTGCCGGCGCCGTCGCTGCGCCGCCGCCGGGTCGCCGAGCCGCTGCCGGGCCGCGTCCAGCAGCGGCAGGTCGGACACCGTCCAGGCGTGGGGATCCTCGCGCTGCAGCTTGCGTACCTCTTCGCGGCTGAGCCAGGGAGCGCACATCCGCAGGTAGGCCGGTACCGACCACAGATCTCCGACGAGGTCGGGCGCCTCGAGCAGCGGCCAGGCGCGGTTGAAGGCCGTGAGCAGTTCCCTGTTCTGCGAAAGCGACCTGCGGAGCAGGGCGGCCGGCGTGTCGCCCTCGTGCTTGTCCTGCAGGATCGTCAGCAGTTCCTCCCAGACCTGGCCGCGCGCGTCGTTGTGCGGGGTGCCGGGTTCCGCCGCTTCGAACGCCACGGCCCAGTCGCCGGCGCTGAGGCGGATGTCGGACCAGTGGGTGGTGACCGTCATTCCCTCGGTGGGCGGCTCCTCGTAGAAGGTGACGGCCTTCTCGATGGCCTTCACCATGTCCGCGGACGACTTCAGGCGGGCGACGTCCGGGTCGCTCTCGACCGCCGCTTCGGCTCCCTCGGGGACGAGGTCCCGCAGTATGCAGGTCTGCACGCCCTCCTCGCCGAGGCTGGGCAGGACGTCGGCGACGTAGGAGAGGTAGGGCCGGTGCGGGCCGACGACCAGCACGCCGCCCCGGCGGTGGCCGAGCCGGGGGTCG
Source organism: Streptomyces coeruleorubidus (assembly GCF_028885415.1). Taxonomy (GTDB): domain Bacteria; phylum Actinomycetota; class Actinomycetes; order Streptomycetales; family Streptomycetaceae; genus Streptomyces; species Streptomyces coeruleorubidus_A. The sequence continues at coordinate 9,123,932 of NZ_CP118527.1, read as the reverse complement.
GAGTACAGGAGGTAGGCGGAGCGGTGCAGGGCGACGACCGTCTTGCCCGTGCCCGGGCCGCCATCGACGACGAGGGCGCCCCGGGAACCCGCGCGGATGATGGCGTCCTGGTCGGCCTGGATGGTGCCGAGCACGTCCCGCATCCGGGGTGAGCGGTTGCTGCCCAGGCTGGCGATGAAGGCGGACTGGTCGTCGAGCGCGGCGTGCCCGACGACTCCGTCCGCGGTGAACACCTCGTCCCAGTAGTCGCTGATCCGGCCGCCGGTCCAGCGGTAGCGGCGGCGGCTGGCCAGGCCCATCGGGTTGGCGTGGGTGGCTCCGAAGAACGGCTCGGCCGCGGGGGAACGCCAGTCGACCAGCAGCCGGCGCCCCTCGCTGTCGGTGAGTCCGAGTCGTCCCACGTACACGGGCTCGGGGTCGTCCGCGCCGACCATGTGCCCGAGGCACAGGTCCAGGCCGAAGCGCCGCAGTGCCCGCAGGCGGGCGGTCAGCCGGTGGATCTCGGCGTCCCGGTCCATCGCCTGCCGCCCCTTCCCGCCGGGCGCCCTGCGCTCGACGTCGAGGCGGTCGGACAGCTCGGCGATCGACTGTTCGAGACACGCGGCGACGGCAGCGAAGTGCCGCTCGTCTCCGGCGATCAACGCCGGGTCGGCCTTGTGCGAGAGGCGGTCGGGAAGATCGAACGCGCTGGTGGTCAGGGGGGTCACGTCATGCTCCCGTTTCCGCAGGTCCTGGGCTCAGGCCGGACAGTCTGCGGCACGCAGGGGGCCTTGCCGCAAGGCCCCCTGCGTGTTATAGCTTGAGAGTGGCAAGGAGAGGACTCCTTGCCTTTCTTGTTGTGGCCCGCTGTCCAGCCTCGGTCCGGGTGCGCTCCCTCCGAGCAGTTCAGAGTGGAACGACGGCCAGTCGGATGCCGAGTCCGATGAGTGCGGAGCCCATGACCCCGTCGAGCACTGCCGAGAGTCCGGGTCTCGCGAGCCGGCGGCCCACCCGGGTGAGCAGATGACTCATCCCCGGATACCACGTCATGAGCACCGCGGTGTGAGCGGCGAGCAGCGCGGCGGCCGCCGGGACGACCGCATCGTCCGGCTCGATGAACTGGGGGAACACGGTGGTGTAGAAGATCCCCACTTTGGGGTTGAGCAGGTCGCCGATCAGACCGCGGCGGAACCCGCCGTACGCGGACAGCCCGGGCGCGAGACCGTCGGGCCGCGGGACCGCAGGCCGGCGCCGGGCCGAGCGCAGGGCCTGTACGCCCAGCCAGATCAGGTACGCCGCGCCCGCCAGGCGGAGCGTGTCGTACGCCACGCGCGAAGTCGCCAGCAGCGTGGCGAGCCCGAGTACGGAGCCTGCCGCCCAGAAGACCTTGCCGAGCGTCAAACCGACCGTGGCGGCGACCGCGGCACGCTGACCGCCCTGTCGCGCGCAGCCGAGCACGACCGTGAGATTGGCGCCCGGGGTTGCCGCGAGGACCAGGCACAGCGCGACGAAGGAGCCCAACTGGGCCCAGCTGAGCCCTAGCACGCCGGCTCACCGCCACCGGCTGCCCGTCCGGCCGCCGTCACCGGCTCTTCAGGTGACGGCCCGCGTGGCGGCGCAGCTCCGTCCTTGAGGACGTCCCCGGCCAGCAGCACCCGCAGGCGGCCGCAGGCGCAGCGCTGGTAGCGCACCCAGCCCAGGGAGGTCGAGTGCTTCGACAAGGTGAGGAAGAGGCATGCGGTCATGCCGAGAGCGTGATGCAATGAGTAAATGCATTTCAACGCTTACGGCGGCAACGCGGCCCTGCTGGCGGCGGCCCTGGCCAACCTCGACGACGGGTGCGACACCCACACGGTCGAGACGTTGCTGGCCGAGCACCGGGTGGCGCGTCCCCGGCTGACCGGCCCGCAGCTCCAGCTGCTGCTGGCCTGGCGCCTGCGCCTGTGGGAGGCGTTCGCGGCCCCCACCAGGCCGGAACAGGTCGGTGCCGTCAACCGGTTGCTGACCGATGCGGCGGCCCGCCCGTACGTGTCCACACACGACGGCCAGCCGCCGCACCTGCACTACGCCGACGAGAACGCCGACGTCGTCACGCGCGTGCGGGCCGCCACCGCGGCCGGGCTCGCCCTGGTACTCACCGAGACGGACCCCTGCCGTCTCGGGCAGTGCTCGGCACCGGGCTGCCGTGCCGTCTTCGTCGACGTGTCCCGCAACGGCCGCCGCGCATACTGCTCCCGCCTGTGCGCCACACGGGTCCACGTCTCCGCGCACCGCGACCGCAAGCGGCGGCGGTAAGGCCGGCTTCGTGCCGACTGCCGATGCGACGGCGCAGCAGCCCAAAGTCGGCCCCGGTCCGGTTGACCCCGCAACGAAGGCCTTTTCCCGCCTCCCGGCAGCGGAACCGCCCGAGTCCCCTGCCTGGACTCCCCGCGGCCGGTTCCGTATGACACGCTCTTCGGCGAGCGGGCGGCCGAGGAACGGCCGTCGGCTGTTCAGGGCACCGTGGAGAGGCGACGGCATGCGCATAGGACTGCTCGGCACCGGCCCGTGGGCGCGGATAGCCCACGCACCCGCACTGAGCGGGCACGACGAGCTCGATTTCGCCGGTGTGTGGGGACGCCGCCCGGAGGCAGCGAAGGAGCTGGCCGAGCGGCACGGTGTCCGGTCGTACGACGACGTCGACGAGCTGTTCGCCGACGTGGACGCGGTCGCCGTGGCACTGCCTCCGGACGTGCAGGCCGGGCTCGCCGTGCGGGCGGCGCGGGCCGGGTGTCATCTGCTGCTCGACAAGCCCCTGGCGCCGACGGTGGAGCAGGGACGGGCCGTGGTCGAGGCCGCCGAGGAGGCCGGGGTCGCCTCGGTCGTGTTCTTCACGACCCGCTTCCAGCCCGGGCCGCAGGCGTGGATCACCGAGCAGGCGGCGGTGCCGGGCTGGTTCACGGGGCGTGCGCAGTGGCTCGGGGCGGTGTTCACCAGCGAGAGCCCCTTCGCGACGCCATGGCGGCGGGAGAAGGGCGCCCTGTGGGACGTCGGCCCGCACGCCCTGTCCGTGCTGCTGCCGGTGCTCGGCGACGTGCGACGCGTGACGGCGGCCGCGTACGGCCCCGGGGACACGGCCCATGTCGTCCTCGACCACACCGGCGGTGCGTCGAGCACCCTCACCCTGAGCCTGACGGCACCGCCCGCCGCGTCGGGTGCCGCCGTCGAGCTCCGGGGGGAGGCCGGGGTCGCGGTGCTGCCGGACAGCTCCGACGGAGCGGTCCCCGCCCTCAAGCGGGCCGCGGACGCCCTGCTCGCCGCCGCCCGGACCGGCCGCCCGCACGCGTGCGACGCGGCGTTCGGCCTCCGGGTCACCGAGATCCTCACAGCGGCCCAGGACCTGCTGAACGGCGGCGCGCGCTAGGGGGTGTCCGCAAGGTCCTCGTCGGGCTCGTCACTCCAGCGGAACCAGGCCTCGCCGCCCTCGATATGCAGCAGGAACGCGGGGACCGGGCCGTCCGGGGAAGAGAGGGAGACGCGTCTGGTGATCTCGGCGTAGACGCGCTCCCATTCCTCCCAGAGCCGGTCGTGGTCCTGTCTGGCCAGGGCGAGTTCCTGTGCGAACAGGTCGCGGACGGAGTCGAAGGCCGGGCCGGGGGTGAAGCGGCCCGAGAGCCAGGGGAAGTCGGCCTCCTCGATCAGGATCTCCCCGACCGCTCCGTCCGCTTCCCGCCCGGCACTGTGCACCTGCCACACCTGGCCCTTGAAACCCACGCCCGCCTCCGTCGCCCCGGATGGATCACTGTGGCCGCTGGCTTGCCACCCGGCACTGACAGCGGCCGGTCGCGTCAGGCCGTACGGCCGTCCTGCGGCGGGTCGAAGTTGAGCCGTTCCTTCACCACCGGGAAACCGGCCTTCGTGAAGTTCGCGGCCATGGGGAAGTTGCCCTGGTCCGTGGCGGCGGCGATGAAGTCCGCGCCCTGACCGGCCAGGAAGTGCGTGCACTCGGCCAGGAGGTCGTAGGCGTAGCCGTGGCCGCGCTGGTCGGGCAGGACCCCGATGAAGCCGATGCACGGGCCCGTCGGATTGTGGGCCGGGATGTGGATGCCGACCGGTTCGCCCTGCGGTGTGTACGCGACCTGCCACCACTCGCGGGGCGAGGGGCACCAGTGGAAGAAGTCGAGTTCCTCCTGGGCCGCCTGGTCGAGTCCGCCCTGCTCGATGGCCTTCAGCGCGTGGGCGTCCAGCGTGACGGAGTGGATGCGGCGCAGCGCGTCGAAGAACACGGCGTCGTCCGGTTCGGCGCGGAACACCAGGCGCCCGGGCCGCTCGGGCAGACCGTGGTCCGGGGTCCACCGGTACAACAGGCGTTCCACCAGGAGGTCGTAGCCGGCCTTCCGTGCGGCGGTGAAGCGGGTCTCGGCCGCGGTGCGCAGGGCGGGGTCGTCGCGCCAGTCCTCGGGCAGGTTCAGTTCCAGTTCCACCTGCCAGGGGGCGGAGCGCAGGAGTGCGGCGCCCGCTTCCTCCTCGCCGTCCGCCACGTCGAACCAGTTGAGGTTGACGGGCTTGGTGTCGTCGGGGCCGCCCCACCAGGCGCCGCGGGCCACGACCCTGCCGTCGCGCAGGGCCACGCGCTTCCAGTCGGGGCGGTGCCGGGTCAGCCGGTGGCCCTCACGGGCGCCCAGCGGATCGGGCAGGGTGTCGAAGAGATCGGCGTCGCTCGCGTCGAGCGCGCGGATGACCACATCGGTCACGGAATTCCTCCGGGATGCATGCTGCGGAGAGCGCTCCCGGTGAGGTCAGTCGAGGCACGCCGGGATGAGGGGCAGGGAGCGCTGAAGGTGTGTGAACCGCACGGCTCTGCCCTCCTTCCACGGGTCTCGGGGCGTGACGCCGACACGCTACGGGATCGCAGACGGACCGTCCATCGCTTTTCTGACGCGGCTCAAGTGGCCCTCAAGAGGCGGTTGAGCGACCGCCGATGTCCCAAGTGGCGCCTCAAGCAAAGGTTTCTTGCGTGGCAGACGGGGGTTGGCGGGGGCGCTGCCCGTCCTAGGCCCCGTGACACGGATCCGCGAGGGCGTTCTCAAAAACGGACACCCTGGCCCCGGTGGCCCTGTCGGACAACGGGCCCGACGGCTTCACCGACTACGCGGTCGCCCTGGCCGGCGCCGACGGGGCTGCGGCTGCCCCTCACTCCGTTCTAGCGGGCCCGCGCCCCTTGCGGCCGCCGCCTGCGGCCGTCCGCGGCGGCGCGGGCCCGGAGTGCGGCGCCGGGTGGGGCGTAGCAGCGTGGTGGTGTGAGCAGTGCGCGCGCCCGGCTGCCGCGCCGGGGCAGGGACCGGGACCGGGATCTGGACCGGCGGGGCTGGCTGCGCGGCGCACCGCCGCCGGTCTGGGCGCGGATGCTGCCGTCCGTGCTGCTGGCGGGCGTGTGCACGGCGGAGCTGATCAGTCCGGAGCCGCTGGACATCGGCTTCCTGCTGGGTGCGATCCCGCCGCTGGCCGTGCTGGCGCACGGGCCGGTCGTGACGGCGGTGCTCGGCGCGCTGGCGGTGGTCGTGCTGACGGTGCCCGTCTTCCGTCTGGACAACCCCGGCAGCACCGATCTGCTGACCGTCTGCTTCGTGGCGGCGCTGAGCGTGCTGCTGTCGTTCGTGCGCAGCAGGCGTGACGCGCAGCTGGTCACCGAGCGGTCCGTCGCCGAGGTCGCGCAGCGGGCCGTGGTGCCGCCGCTGCCGGAGCGGGTCGGGCCGGTGCGGTGTGCGGGGCTGTACCGGGCCGCGCAGAGCGGGACGCTGGTCGGGGGCGACTTCTTCGACGTACGCGCGGGCCCCTACGGCGTACGGGCGGTCATGGGCGATGTGCAGGGGCACGGGCTGTCGGCGGTCGCCACGGTCGCGTCGCTGCTGGGGGCGTTCCGGGAGGCGGTGCTGGACCAGCCGGATCCGGAGGCGGTGGCGGCCCGGCTCGACCGGAGGCTGGCGGTGGACTCCGCGGGCGAGCCGCATGCCGAGTTGTTCGCGACGGCGGTGCTGCTGGACTTCTCCGCCGACGCGCGTGTGGTGCGGATCGTGGCGTGCGGGCAGGCCGGGCCGCTGTTGCTGCGGGACGGGCTGGCCGTCGAGCTGGACGTCGAGCCGTGCACGCCGCTGGGGCTGGGCCTCGCCGAGGTCACTCCGCCGAGGGTCGTCTCGGTGCGGCTGCGGGCCGGTGACCGGCTGTTCCTCGCGTCCGACGGTGTCACCGAGGCCAGGGACGCCGGCGGGGCCTTCTATCCCCTGGCCGAGCGGCTGCCGGGCCTCGCCGACGAGGACCCGGCCGCGCTGGCCGAGCGGGTGTGGACCGACCTGGTCCGGTACTGCCCGGACATCCGGGACGACGTCACGATGCTCGTGCTCGCGCCCCGTCCGCGGAGCGGGCTGCGCTGACGGCGGCGGAGTCGCACGGTCGTACGCACACGTGTGTGCGCATGGGAAAAGCTTCTGTCCGTCCGGCCGACTCCCTGCGGGCTCCCGGCGGGCTTGAGGTGGGCTTCCGGTTGGAGGGCTCGGCAGGGCTTCCTGTCAGCTCCCGGCCGGCCCCGGCGGACTTCCAGCCGACTCGTGGCCGGCATCGGCGGGGTCTTCCGAGCGCCTCCCGGCTGGCTTCCTGCAGGCTTCGGGCGCTCCTCCGGTGAGGGTCTCGGCAGGGCATCTGGCGAGCTGCCGGTGAAGGTTCCGGTGGGGAGACCGGGACCCCCGCGCGGAAATCACGCCCGCCTTCCGGCCGCCACCGGGCCGGCTCCCGGCCGGCTTCTGGGGACTTCCAGCCAGCTCCCGGAGGGAGTTCCGGTCGGCCGCCGGTGGGACGCTCGGCCGAGGGCCGGCTGGATTCCGACGGGATCCCTCGGCGGGTTTCCCGCGAGCTGGTGGGGGGCCGGCGCAGCGGCCGGGGCTCTCCGGATGCACGCTGGGCTCCCGCGTTGAATGGTGATATCGGACCCGATTTTCCGCACCGGGGCCGCACCAGCGATCCGGACCCTAGGAGCAGAGAACATGTCGACGTCACAGCCCCACGCGTCCCGGCCGCCCGAGGACAGCACCACCCCGGACCGCCTGCTCCACGCCCGCACCGGCACCGACGTGTCACCGGAGGACCTCGTCCTCGCCTCAGGCAAGGACCTCACCCCGCGCAACCTGGAATGGGCCAAGCGCAAGCTGGCAGCGGAGGGCCCGGCCGCGCTGGAGAAGCTGCTGCCGTAGCCCTTCCCCGCAGGGCGTCGCGCGTCACACGGCTCTCCATGACGCGCGACGCCCTGCGGGTCACGCCCTGTCGTCGTCCTCCGGCAGGTCGCTGTCGTCCTCCACCACGTGTACCGCCGCCTCCTCCGCACCGGCCGCGCCCCCGTCGATGCCGACGTCCGTCGCGACGGTCTCCTTCGTCGTGTCGGGGTGGGCGCCCTCGTCCGGGGCGACCAGGCGGCCCGCACGTTCGGTGCCCGCTTCCGGGTCGACCGGTTCGCCGTCGCTGTCGAGGCTGTCGCCCACGCCGTCCCCGGCGGGCTCGGCGGACACGTCGGGGACCTCCTGGGAGAGGCGTTCGTCGAGGGTCTCGCCGTCGTGCTGCTCGGCGGCGGTGGTGCCGCGCTTGGTGACGCCGAGCGGCTTCTCCGGCGGGGAGTAGCCCTCGTCGAGGGTGTCGTCGTAGGTCCGTTCGTCGACGGCGTCCTGGAGGTCCAGCGGCGCGGCGTCCTCCTGCTCCTCGTTGCTCCCGGTGGGCTGGTACGCGTCGTCCGCCATCGGTTCGGGGCGCATCGGTTCCGTGCCCATCACTTCTGCCTCCCTGTCGCGCTGCGTCGACTCGTTCGTCTCACGTGCCCGTTCCGCGTTTCCCGTTACGCGGGCTCTAACCTCGGCGGACGCATCACCCTGCGGTAGGTTCGCCGTCCGGGAGGGCGTCATGACTGATGAGGGCCTGTACGAGGACGACGACGTGGTCCGGCGGTCCGAGCGCGTGGCGCGGGCCGGCTGGATCGCGATCGCCGCGGTGACGGGGGTGCTCGGCTGCGCGGTGGCCGTCGTCCTCCTGGCGGTGGCCCTCGCGTTCGGGTACGCCGTCGCCGTCATGGAGTGACACCGCCTCCCGGCCGGGCCAGGTCCCCTGTCCACTTCTCCTCGATGCGCGCGAACCTCCACACCAGCAGCGCCACCACCCAGGTGGCGACGAAGAGCCCTACGACGACGTAACCGAGGACGTTGAGGTCGAGGCCGGCGATCCAGTCCCAGAAGGGACCGTGCAGGCCGAGCCGCTCCACGAGCAGGCCGAGGAGTTCGACGGTCCCGATGAGCAGGGCCACGGCGACGGACAGGCCGGTGATCGTGAGGTTGTAGTAGACCTTGCGGACCGGCTTGGAGAAGGCCCAGCCATAGGCGAAGTTCATGAACGTGCCGTCGATGGTGTCGAGGAGGCACATCCCGGCGGCGAACAGGACGGGCAGGCACAGGATCGCGTACCAGGGCAGGCCGGAGGCGGCGCCGGAGCCGGCCAGGACGAGCAGGGCGATCTCGGTGGCGGTGTCGAAGCCGAGGCCGAAGAGGACGCCCAGCGGGTACACCTGCCCGGGTTTGGAGACCGACTTCATGACACGGCCCAGGAGGCGGTTCATGAAGCCGCGGTTGTTCAGCTGCTCCTCCAGGGCGGCCTCGTCGTAGTGGCCCGAGCGCATGCTGCGGAACACCTTCCAGATGCCGGCGAGGACGACGAGGTTGACGGCCGCGATGAGGTAGAGGAACGTCCCGGAGACGGTCGTACCGATCAGGCCGGTGACGTCGTGCAGCGCGGAGCCGTCGTCGCGCACCGGTCCGGCCAGGGTCTTCACGCCGAGGGTGAGCAGGAAGGCCAGGACGAAGACGACGCTGGAGTGGCCGAGGGAGAACCAGAAGCCGACCGACAGCGGGCGCTGCCCCTCGCCCATCAGCTTGCGGGTGGTGTTGTCGATGGCGGCGATGTGGTCGGCGTCGAAGGCGTGCCGCATGCCGAGCGTGTACGCGGTGACGCCGATGCCGACGCCGAAGGTCTGTGTGCCGATGGTGCGGTGCTCGGGGGCGACGATCGCGACGAGGGTGAACCAGCCGATCACGTGCAGGGCCACGATGACCGCGGCCATCCCCCCGACCCTGGTCCACTCCTGCCGCGTCATGGAGGTGCGGACGCGGTGCCGGGCCGTGCGCTGGGCGGAAGCCGTGGCGGGGAGGGGCGGAGTGGACTCAGGGGCGGCCGTCATCGGGGGGAAGGTCCTTCTGTCGGACGGACGGCTGCGGGAAACAGCCTCGCGCCATCCTCCGGCACCTGCAACACATGTGCAGTAAAGCCCGCGACAGGTCTTGTCCATGGAACCGAAAACTCCGCGGGGGAACCGAAAACTCCGCGGGACCGGGCGCCCCACGGTGGGGTGTCACACGCCCCCGCGGCGGTATGTCACACCGCGGCGTTCGGTCCGTCCGGCCGGCTGCGGCGCTGCTCGACCATCTCGCGACTGAGCTCCTCCGTCTCCGCCTCCGGCAGCCGCTCGAATCCGTCCTCGGTGATGACGGACACGACGGGGTAGATACGGCGGGTGATGTCCGGGCCGCCGGTCGCGGAGTCGTCGTCGGCCGCGTCGTACAGCGCCTGGAGCGCGGCCAGGGCCGCCTCGCGCCGGGACATGCCCGGGCGGAACAGTTTCTTCAACGCGCCCCGGGCGTACGGCGAGCCGGAGCCCTCGGCGTGGAAGCCGAACTTCTCGTAGCGGCCGCCGGCGACGTCGAAGCCGAAGATGCGGCCGCGCCCGCCCTCGTCAGCCGCGGGGTCGTAGCCGGCGAGCAGCGGGACGACGGCGAGGCCCTGCATGGCCTGGCCCAGGTTGTCCCGGATCATCGTGGCCAGCCGGGTCGCCTTCGCGGCGAGGGTCATGGGGATGCCCTCGACCTTCTCGAAGTGCGTCAGCTCGACCTGATAGAGCTTCACCAGGTCCAGCGCGAGCCCGACGGAACCGGCGAAGGCCACCGCGGTGTGGTCGTCGGCGGGGTGTACCTTCTCCAGGTCCCGCTGGGCGATGAGATTCCCCATCGTCGCCCGCCGGTCGCCCGCGATCAGCACGCCGTCGCCGTAGGTGAGGGCCAGCACGGTGGTGCCGTGCGGGGCGCCCTCGGCGCGGACGCCGTCCGGGAGGATCCTGCGGGTGCTCAGCAGTTCGGGGCGGTGGGCCGCCAGGAACTCGGTGAAGGACGAGGAGCCGGGTGTGAAGAACTCCTCCCCCAGCCGGCCCTCGTGGTCGTTCCCCGTCATGGCGTTCCCCCCTCGTCCGTGACCGTCAACCGACTCCTACCTGAACAGGGTGGGCGGGAAACGCGAGTTGGGGCGGGAGCGCCGTGCGGCGTCAGGGGCCGGTCCGCCGTGCGGGCGGTGCGACGCGGACGTCCAGGTTCGAGATCCGGTGGACGGGCCAGGTGCGGGCGTAGCCCGGCGGTGTGCCGCCGGCCGGGGTGAGGTGGGCGACCGGGAGGCGCTGCGCGGTGCGCAGGACGGCCGCCGGGGTGGTGTTCTCGTTGTGGCCGGCGGTCGCGCCCGAGGAGCAGCCGGCGTAGTAGCCGATCGGGAGGGCGTTGTGGCCGGTGAGCAGGCAGGGCGGGCGGACGCCGAGGCGGTGGAGCGCGCCGGCGGTGCGGTCCCAGTCGCGGCGGCTGTCGGTGTTGCGGGCCACGGTGCGTTCCAGGACGGCGACCTGCACCGCCAGATGCCCGGCCAGGCCGAGCGCGACCAGGGCGGCGGCCACCGGGCGCCACTTCCCGCCCGGGGCCCTGACCAGGTGCCACAGGGCGTCGGCGACCGGGATCGCGAGCAGCGCGTAGGTCGGCTGGAGGAAGCGGGGCGCCGCGTAGCCGATCATGAACAGGTACGGGAGGGCTGCCGTGGCGGCGCAGACCAGCGGGACGAGCGTCCGTCCCAGGCGCCGGGCCCGGGCCGCGACCACGAGACCGAGGCCGGCCAGCACCGGCAGGACGAACCACCAGACGGTGACCAGGGGATGGGGCATCGAGCCGGTGCACGGCCGGCACAGGGCCCGTCCGCCCAGGCTGCGCAGCTGGTCGTCGACGGCGATCTGCCAGCCCAGTCCGCCCTGGATACGGGAGGCGTCGGACAGCCGCTGCCCGAGGCCGCCGTGCCCGACGTAGGCCTCGATCACCCACGGGACGGCGCCCGCCGCGAGGCCTGCCACGAGCACGAGCAGGAGCCGCCAGTGGCGGCGCACCAGGGTGATGGCGAGCAGCGGCACGGTCACCCAGACCGCGTCGGTGGGCCGCATCCACGCCATGAGGGCGGCGCCCGCCGCGATGCCCCACAGCGCCGCTCGAGCGGAACGCTGCGCCCGGGCCCGCAGGAAGCAGCCCACACTGATCAGGGCGCCGATCGCGACCCAGTAGTTGGGCATGGCCTGCGGACCGTAGAAGAGGGTCACCCACAGGGAGGCGAAAAGGGCGCCGCCGACGACCAGGACCCGGGTCGGGAACAGGCCCCGCCAGGCGCGCAGGGCCAGGAAGAGGGCGAGGCCGGAGAGCAGGGCGAGGTAGACGCGCAGCAGCGGGATCGACGACGACCAGGACGCGACGGGCGCCACGAGCAGCGAGACGCCCCGGGAGCGCGGTGCGCTGAAGAAGGCCGCCGGAGTGTGGGAGGTGACCTGGCTGACGTAGACGATCTCGTCCCAGCCGAGGCCGAGGATGGGCCGGACGAGGACGAGCTGGGCGACGGTGAAGACGGCGGCCACCGCGGCGAGCGGTCCGTCGACGCGTGTCCCGCGAGTGGCGCCCGAGGCGGCCGCCTGTTCGCGTCTTCGCATACGAACGAGGATGGCGTTCGCGCCGTCGGACATCGTCCACCCCTTACCCCCTACGCGTCGTAGGGCCGCCAGGGCCTCCGCGGCCCGCGGGCCGGACGCGGAGGTCCGATAATCGGAAAACACGGCCAAGCTAACCCGCGGGGTGGGGACGTGCAGAGCGGATTACGGCCAAGTGGCTGACGCGGTCCGGGGAGTCAGCGGGCGTTCGGGGCGCGGTGCGGTGGCTGGCTCGGGGCCGAACGCTGGGTCAACGGGGGAACGGGGCGGGTGACGGGGGCGTCCTCACGCACCGTCACCTCGGTGCCGTGGTGACGGATCGTCAAGGGCGGGCCCGAGCGCAGGGTGTAGGTGGCCTGCCCGGCCGTCAGCTCCACCCGCAGGCACCGGCCGAGGAACCCCACCGTGAAGGCCAGCCGGCTGTACCTCTCGGGCAGGCGGGGCGCGAACCGCAGGCCGCCGTCGACGCACCGCATACCGCCGAACCCGGCGACCAGCGCCATCCAGGTACCGGCCAGCGAGGCGATGTGCAGCCCGTCGCGGGTGTTGTGCTCCAGGTCCCCGAGGTCCATCAGGGCGGCCTCGGCCGTGTAGGCGCAGGCCAGGTCCAGGTGGCCGGTCCGGGCGGCCATGACGGCCTGGACACAGGCCGACAGGGAGGAGTCCCGTACGGTCAGCGGCTCGTAGTAGGCGAAGTTGCGGGCGATCTGCTCCTCGTCGAAGTACTCCTCGAAGAAGCTGCCGCAGGTGTACATCGCCAGCACCAGGTCCGCCTGCTTGATCACCTGCTTGCGGTACAGGTCGAAGTACGGGAAGTGGAGCATCAGCGGGTACTGGTCCGGGCCGGTGCGGTCGAAGTCCCAGCGCTGGTAGCGGGTGAAGCCGGCGTGCTGTTCGTGCACGCCGAGCTCCTCGTTGTAGGGGACGTGCACGGCTTCGGCGGCGTCCCGCCAGGCGGCCGTCTCCTCCTCGTCGGCGCCGAGCCGGGCCGCCTCGTCGGGGTGGCGTTTGCAGGCGTCGGCGGCGGCCAGCAGGTTCGCCCGGGCCATGAGGTTGGTGTACGTGTTGTCGTCGGCGATCGCGCTGTACTCGTCCGGTCCGGTGACGCCGTCGATGTGGAAGACGCCCCGGTCGTCGTGGTGGCCGAGGGAGCGCCACAGGCGGGCGGTCTCCACCAGCAGCTCCACGCCCACCTCGCGCTCGAACTCCTCGTCTCCGGTGGCCGCCACGTACCGCACCACGGCGTCCGCGATGTCGGCGCCGACGTGGAAGGCGGCCGTGCCGGCCGGCCAGTACGCGGAGCCTTCCGAGCCCTCGATGGTGCGCCAGGGGAACGCGGCGCCGCGCAGGCCGAGCTGGGCCGCGCGCTCGCGGGCGGCGGGCAGGGTGTCGAGGCGCCAGCGCAGGGCCTCGGCGGCCGCGGCCGGCGCGGTGTAGGTCAGCACCGGCAACACGAACGCCTCGGTGTCCCAGAAGGCGTGGCCGTCGTAGCCGGAGCCGGTGAGTCCCTTGGCGGGGATGGCGCGCTGTTCGGCGCGGGCGCCGGCCTGGAGGACGTGGAAGAGGGCGAAGCGGACGGCCTGCTGGATCTCCTCGTCGCCGTCGATCTCGACGTCGGCGCGCGCCCAGAAGTCGTCGAGGTAGGCCCGCTGGTCCTTCAGGAGCCCCCACCAGCCGCTGTGCGCGGCCGCCGCCAGGGCAGCCTCGACCTGGTCGCTCATCGCGGGCCGGGAGCGGGCGCCGGACCAGCCGTGCGCGACGAGCTTCTCCACCCGTAGCCGCTCCCCCGGCTCCAGGACGGAGGTGACGGTCAGCCGGGCCACGTCCACGTTGCTCTCGCTGCTGGTCGTGGTCCGTTCCGGGCCGGTGACGAGGTGGTCGGCGGCCACGGCGACCCTGAGGCCGCTGCGCCGGGTGCGGTGGACCAGGCGCAGCCGGCTGCCCGAGGCGAGGTCCTCCTCCGGTTCCAGCGGCGACTTCAGCGCCCGTGCGGCGCGCGGGTCGCCGTCCGGCCCGGGCAGGCTCTCGTTGGCGACGAGCTCCGACTGGACGACCACGCGGGTACGGCTGTCGACGGGCTCCACCTCGTACGCCACGGCGGCGATCGCCCGCTGGGTCAGGGACACCAGCCGCGTGGAGCGCACCCGGACCGTCGAGCCGGCCGGGGAGGTCCACTCGCAGACCCGTTCCAGCACGCCGCGCCGCAGGTCCAAGGTCCGTTCATGGGTGACGAGGCGTCCGTAGCGCAGGTCGAACGGCTCGTCGTCGACCAGCAGCCGCAGCACCTTGCCGTTGGTAACGTCGATGGAGGTCTGGCCGGACTCGGGATAGCCGTATCCGGCCTCGGCGTACGGCAGCGGGTGCAGTTCGTGGACGCCGTTGAGGTAGGAGCCGGGCAGGCCGTGCGGTTCGCCCTCGTCGAGGTTGCCGCGCCAGCCGACGTGGCCGTTGGACAGGGCGAACACGGACTCGCTCTGTGCCAGGAGGTCGAGGTTGAGCTCCGTCTCGCGCACCGTCCAGGGTTCGACGTCGAACGCCCGCTGTGTGATCACTCCGTGTCCCCCAGTTCGGCGAGGTCCTTCACCACGACGTCGGCGCCGTGTGTGTACAGCGCGTCGGTCTGTCCCACGCGGTCGACGCCGACGACGTACCCGAAACGGCCCGCGCGGCCCGCGTCCATGCCGGCCAGGGCGTCCTCGAAGACGGCTGCCTCGGTCGGTTCGACGCCGAGGTCCTCGGCGGCGGCCAGGAACGTGTCGGGGCGCGGTTTGCCGGGCAGCTTGCGCTCGGCGGCGACCACACCGTCGATCCGTACGTCGAAGAAGTGCTCGGCGCCGATCGAGCGCAGCACGTCCCGGCAGTTGGCGCTGGAGGAGACGATGGCGGTGCTCAGGCCGAGGGCGCGGACGGCCTCCAGATAGCGCAGGGTGCCGTCGTAGGCCTCGACGCCCTCGGTGCGGATCTTGTCGAGGACCAGCTCGTTCTTGCGGTTGCCGAGTCCGTGCACGGTCTGTGCTCCGGGTGGGTCGTCGGGGTCGCCGTCGGGCAGGTCGATGCCGCGGGACGCGAGGAAGGTGCGCACGCCGTCGGCCCGTGGCAGGCCGTCGACGTACTCGTCGTAGTCGGACGCGTCGAACGGCCGGAAGTCCGCGCCGTCGCGCTCGCGCAGGAAGGCGTCGAACATCTCCTTCCAGGCGGCCGCGTGCACGACGGCCGTCTTGGTGACGACACCGTCGAGGTCGAAGAGGCAGGCGTGGATGTCTTCGGGGAGTCCGAGCTGCGTCATACAGGTCCGGTTCCCCGGCCCGCGGTGTCCAGTGAGTGGCGCACACCACACTGTTGGGGCACGAGGAGTGCGGGACTCTCGACGCCCGAGCCCGGACGCCGGTGACACACTCTCCTGCGTGCCAATCACCTTCGACGACCTCGTCCGCCGTGCCCGGGTCCTGCCTCAGGCCGGCCGGCGCGCGATCCTCGGTATCACCGGCAGCCCCGGCGCGGGCAAGTCGACGCTCGCCGAACGGCTGGTGCGGGAACTGAACGGATCCGGCGACCCGTGGGTGGCGCACGTCCCCATGGACGGCTTCCATCTCGCCGACGCCGAACTGGAGCGGCTCGGCCGCCGGGACCGCAAGGGCGCGCCCGACACGTTCGACGCGGCCGGGTACGCGGCGCTGCTGCGGCGGCTGCGCGAGGAAACGCATGACGACGTCGTGTACGCGCCCGGCTTCGAACGCGTCCTGGAGCAGCCGATCGCGGGGGCGATCCCGGTGCCGCCGACGGCCCGGCTCGTCGTGACCGAGGGAAACTACCTCCTGCTGGAGACCGGCGCCTGGGCCCGGGTCCACCGCTGGCTCGACGAGGTGTGGTTCTGCGAACTCCCCGAGCCGGAGCGGCTGCGGCGACTGGTCGCCCGGCACGAGGAGTTCGGCAAGAGCCACGAGGAGGCCGTGGCGTGGGTGATGCGCTCGGACCAGCGCAACGCCGAACTGGTCGCCACGACCCGGGACCGGGCCGACCTCGTCGTGCCTCAGTCCGCGCTGCCGTGTGTGGACGCGCAGGGGTGACCGGCCGGCGGGGTCAGCGCCCGAGCGTGAGCTCCGGTTCCGCGTCCGCGCCGCCCGCCGCGTCGCCGATCACGGCCGTGAACGCCTCGGTACGGACCGTCAGGGCCGTTCCGTCGCGCTCGAACCTGGGCGTGAACGCGCTGTCGTCCCGGCCGTAGCGCACGGCGAAGACGTGCAGGTCCTCGGGTGCGCCGGGGGCCGGTCCGGCTTCCAAGGCGGTCGAGGCGACCAGGTGGCGCCAGCCCTCGTCGGGGTTGCCGTAGCCGCGCGGGTCGGCGGCCAGGGCGAAGGCGGCCTGCTCCTGGGTGGTGTCCGTGCGGGCGTCGAAGTGGTGCGGGTCGTCCGGGCTCGGATGCGTCAGCCGCAGTGGGCCCGCCGACGTCGCCCGGGGCTCCGATGTCCGGCGTACCCGGTCGCCGTCGTCGGCGGCGTAGGGCAGGCCGGCGAGCAGGTACGGCGTGCCCGGGAGCCGTTCCACGGCGACCGTCGTCCACAGGCTCGTGCCGTCGGTGACGTACAGGGACCGGACGTGGCGCAGGACGTGGTCGCGGCCCACGACCGGCTTGGTGACCAGCTTGGCCGTCAGTCCGTCGGCGGTCACGTCCCGGACGCGGACCTCGCCCATCGGGCGGGACAGCAGGAAGCCGTCGGTCACGGGGCCGAAGCCGTGCTGGCGGTTGACGGCGGCCGGCAGGTAGTAGGTGCCCGCGGCCTCGACCAGCGAGGGCGTCATGCGGTCGTCGAAGGCCACCGACACCGAGCCGGCGCGCAGTTGGTGCCGGGCGGCGACCGTGGCCGGGGCGCGGTGCCAGCGCGTGGTGTCCTGGATCTGCCAGACCAGCATCCACGCGAAGTGCCCGTCGACCCCGCCGTCCGCCTTGCACGCGTGCCGGGCCCAGCGGCTGTCGCCCCGGTAGCGGCCCAGGTCGGAGCCGATGCGGGCGCTGAAGTAGCGCAGGCCCAGCACCGACTCGAAGGCGGAGTGCTGCTCGCTGTAGCGCGGGCCGCCGTTGTCGAAGCCGCCGCTCGTCAGGCGGGCGTCGATGTAGCGGGCGAGCGCGTCGCCGTCCTCGGCGAAGATCTCCTCGCCGCTGACCCGGTGGGCCTGGGCGAGGAAGGACAGGGAGATCGGGCCGTAGTTGTTGTCATAGGCGCCGCCGTGCTCGGGCGGCAGGAGCGCGCCGCGGTCGCGGACCCGGTGGGCGCGGATCTCGTCCTCGTACAGCCGCATGGCGCGCCGTCGCACCGACTCGCTGTCCGAGGGCGGCAGGTGCCGGGCCAGCATCAGGCCGCCGACCACGCAGCCGATCGCCTGGTTGCCGGCCTCCTGCGGGTTGAAGAACGTCACCTCCGTCAGCCAGCGCCAGTAGCCGTGCGCCACCTCGACGAGCCGGGCGCGCTGTCCGTCCTCGACCAGGCCATTCGCCGCGTCCAGCACGTTCACCGCCTGGAGCAGGGCCCACACCGTGCTCGGCCAGTCGCCGATGGGGTGGGCGCCGGCCGCCAGGGTGTAACGGGCGTACGGCAGGCCCGAGTCGCGCGCCTTCAGGTTGGGGTAGCCGGGGTTGTCCTCGGTGTAGACGCGCTCGTCGAGGTGGAAGGCGAGACTGCGGCGCACCGCCTCCGGCAGGCGGGGGTCCTTGGTGCGCTGCCAGGCGAGGGCGAGCAGGGAGGTGACGCCGAGGGAGGTGTCGCCGATGTCGTCGACGCAGTCGGGGTGTTCGAGGTTGCCCTCCGGCGTCATGCGGGCCAGGGCCTGCTCGGTGACGTCGGCGAGGACGGCGTCGTACGCCTGAGGGGTGTCGGGGAGGTCGTGCAACGGGCCGCGCTGGTGAGGGAGGTGCACGGGTGGATCAGCCCTTCATGCCTGAGGTGGCCATGATATGGATCGTCGGGGTCACACGACAGGTGCGGGCCGGCGGGCGCGCAGTGCGACGGTCAGCGTGTGCGGGCCATGTCCACCGACGTAGACGCGGTTCCCGGTCGTGGCATCGGTGCCGCCCACCACGGTGTAGTCCTGACCCGGGTCGTACCGCAGGACGTCGCTCCGGTCCGGCCCGGCCAGTGGTTCGCCTGCCTCAACGCCGGCCTCGATCCGGATCTCGTCGTCACCGACCCGGTAGGTCATCGGCCCGGTGGTCAGGCACCAGCGCCCGTCGCCGATCGGTACGGCGCCCTCCGGCACGCCTCCCGGCCGGAAGGTCAGTTCGAGGGCCCAGGGCACCCGTGGTCCGCTCATGTCGATCCGCAGGTCGGCACCGTCCTCCCTCAGGTCCACCTCGACGCGGGTCGTGTGGGAGATCTCGTCCCCAGGCCGGTCCGGGAAGGCCATCGCGGCCGAGAAGCGTCCCTCGTCCGCCATCCGATAGGCGCCGTCGTCCCGTCGCCGGCCCGGTGGGAGCGGCTGGTAGTAGGCGGCCGAGAGGGTTTCGGTGAGCCGGTAGCGGCTGTCGGCGAGCCCTTGCATGTCGGCGGCACGGAACGGGCCCAGGTCGAAGAATCCCCGTGAGAGGCGGACCGCGTCGAGGACCGCGTCGCCGGCGAACAGGCGCAGGAAGGTGGGATTGCAGGCGAGGCCCGAGCGGATGCGCCGGTGCTCGGGCACGTCGGAGCCGCCGTACACCACCGTGTGCGCGGTGGCCGAGGCGCGTGCGGCGAGGCCCGCGGTGGTGATGTACCTCTCGCGCGGAAGCGCCTGTGCGGCCGGTGTCGGCAGGACGCGGCACAGGTCCGGGGTGAGGAGGGTCTCGGCGAGCAGGCCGGGGTCGTCGATGCCGCCGGCGGCCGCCTGCCGCGCGGCCCGGCTGAAGTCGCCCCGGCCGGTGCGGATCGCGAGCAGCCGATAGTGCGGCAGGTAGGGCGCGAGCGGGAACGGGTGGTGCTGGTCCTGCCGTCGCGAGTGGACGGTCTCCACCGTGCCGTCCGGCCTGACGAGGTCCAGGGTCGTGGCGAGATTGCGTTCGACTGCGTCCGGCAGGTCGGCGCGGCCGAGCACGTCGGCGAGCAGCAGCAGCGAAGGGTTGGACACGTGGGCCGCGTAGTTGGCGCTCCGTTCCGAGTACAGGCCCTCCGCGTCGATGTCGACGCCCTCGGCGAGCCACTCCTCGACACGGTCGAGCAGCCGGTCGTCGGGGAACGACCGGTGCAAGCGGGCCAGCGCCGCGCACAGCTCCCAGCGGTGGTTCGGGGTGTGCACCCCACCGGTCAGGAGACTTTCGCAGGCGGCGCCGGCGATCTCGGCGAGCGCGGCCGTGACGTCACGCAGTTCCGGCCCCGCGCCCGCGGCGAGGACGTGCGCGTCGCACACGTCGTTGACGGTGAACGCGGAGTCCGGCGGTGACTGCACGTTGTCGCCGCCGGCGAAGAGACCGGTGGTGGTCTGCGCGGCCCGGAGGGCGGCGAGGTGGGTCGTCGCGGCGGCGACGGCCTGACTGCTGCCGTGCAGCGCCGAGTCCGGGGAACGGTACGCCGCGACCAGAGTCTTCACCCGGCGCGCCAGAGCGCGGTGGGGCACACCGGCGGGTTCTTCGCCGGGGCGGGCCGCCAGCGGGGCGGCCGACCGGTCGGCGGCGCCGGCCACCGCGCGGACGAACTCGTGGTCGAGCGGGGTGGGCAAGGTCAGTCCTTCAGTCCGGCATTGATGTTGGCGTTCATGACATAACGCTGGAACACCAGGAAGACGACGATCAAAGGGATCATGGAGATGACCGATCCGCCGAGCACCACCGACCAGTTGATGTTCTGCGCCCCGACGAGGCTCTGGATGCCGATCTGCACGGTGAACTTCTCGGGGTCGTTGAGCATCAGCAGCGGCCAGATGTAGTCGTTCCACCGCCACTGGAACGACAGGATGGCGAGCGTCAGCATGATGGGCCGGGAGATCGGCACCATGATCCGCAGGAAGATCGACAGCTCACGCGCCCCGTCGATGCGGGCGGCCTCGATGAGCTCGTCGGGGACCGTCAGGAAGAACTGGCGGAACATGAAGCATCCGGTCGCGGTGAGCACGGCCGGGAGGATGATGCCGGCGAGCGAGTTGTAGAGGCCGAGGTCGCGGACCACCAGGAACTGCGGGGCGAGCATGACCTCGCCCGGCAGCATCGTGGTGGCCAGGATGCCGACGAAGAAGACCTTGAGCCACTTGTTGTCGTACTTGGCCAGCGCGTACCCCGTGCAACAGCTGACTCCCACCGTGAGGATCGTCGCGATCACACACACGATGGTCGTGTTGATGAAGTACTGGGAGAAGTTGGCACTGTCCCACGCCGCCTTGTAACCCGACACGGTGGGGTCTTCCGGAAACAGCGTCAGCGGAAGGGAGAACAGGTCTCCCGCCGGCTTGAAGGAGCTGAGGACGAACCACAGCACCGGCAGCCCGTAGAGGGCCGCCAGGACCCACAGCAGTGTCGTCGGGGGCACCGCGCGCCGAAGCCCGCCGCCGACCGCGCCGCGGGGCCGCTTCCTGGAGACGGCCCGTGCGGAATCGGCGTCGGCCTTGCGCGGCATGTCTGTGGTTGTCATCGGTTCTCCACCCGCCGGTTGACCATCAGCTGGATGATCGCGACGGCCATCAGGATGAGCATGAGCACGAACGACGCGGCGCTCGCGTAGCCGATCTGGCCCGCTTTGAAGCCGGTCTGGTAGATGTACTGGACAAGCAGGTTGTTCGACGTGCCGGGGCCGCCGTTGTTGAGGGAGGCGAACAGCGGGTATTCCTTCATCCCGTGGATCGTGTTGAGCAGGATGACGATGAAGGACGTCGGCGCGATGCTCGGCAGGGTGATGCTGAAGAACTGGCGCCACGGACCGGCGCCGTCGAGCGCGGCCGCCTCGTAGTACGACGTCGGTACGTTCTTGATCGCCGCGATGAACAGCAGCATCGAGAAGCCCGTCCAGGCCCAGGATGCCGCCACCACGACCACGATCAGTGACAGGTCCGCGTTCGACTGCCACGGCACGGCGCTTCCGCCGACCTTCTCGATGAGGTAGTTGACCAGTCCGAAGTTCTCACCGAACAGCCACCGCCACAGGACACCCACGACGATGGGCGACAGAAGCCAGGGGATGAAGAAGAAGACGCGGGCGACCGACACGCCCTTGGCGTGCTTGCTCACCAGCACGTTGGCGACGAGCAGCGAGAACACGAAGTTCAGCGGGACGAAGAGCACCGTGTACAGCAGCGTCCGGCTCAGCGCGTCGAAGAAGGTGGAGTCCCCGAACAGGTGCTGGTAGTTGTCCAGTCCGACGAACTGGAACGCCCCCACGCCCGTGTAGTTCGTGAAGGAGTAGACGAGTCCGATCACCGCCGGCCAGAGGAAGAACAGCGCGAAGAGCACGGCGTTGGCCGCGATGAGGACGAGCGGCGCAAGGGTGTACTTACTGCGTCTCCTGGGCGGGCTCGCGGACACGTCCGGGGCGCGTTTGGTCATCTTCCTGACTCCGTGCTGGTGGAATGGGTTCCGGTGGGCTCAGGCCATGAGCCCGGCATCGCGTGGGGGCCCGAGACCGGGCGGCGGTGTCTCGACCCCGCCGCCCGGGCCTGTCGGCCTGCGCTCAGCCGCCGACCTGCTGGTTGTAGCCGGCCACGATGTTGTCCAGCGCCTTGTCGACCGACTGCTGGCCGTTGATCGCCTTGCCGAGCTCCGTCTTGGTCGGGTCCTCGGTGAGGCTCTTGCCCTTCAGCACCCAGTTCGTCTGCGCGGTGTTGAAGTAGCCGGAGATCGGGGCGTACAGCGGGATCGACTCGTTGTACAGCTTGAACGCCGCCTGCGCCGCCTCGGACTTGAAGGGGTACTTCGGGTTCAGGCCGGTCTCGACGGGCAGGAAGCCGGACGCCTCGCACAGCGCCTGGTAGTGGGCCGGCTCGTACAGCCAGGACAGGAACTTCTTCGCGGCGGCGGCCGCGTCGCCGTTGTTGTTGAAGCCCACCGTCATGCCGCCGCTGTTGACGTCGCTGGCCTGCACCGGCTCGGCGGGAGTCGGGACGCTCGCCCAGTCGAACTTCTTGATGCTCTCCGCGAAGGCGGGCACCTGCCACACGCCGGACCAGTAGGCGACCACGTCACCGCTCTGGAACATGGCGGACGGGTCGGCGCCGCTGGTCCACACCGACTTCGGCATGGTCTTGTCGTCGTTCATCTCGACGAAGCGCTTCACGGCCTTCTTGGTCGCGGCGTCCACCGAGAACTTGCCGGAGGAGTCCGCGTGGACGTACTTCCCGCCGAGCTCGTACACCATGGCGCGGAGCCGGGAGGGCGACTGGTCGAAGGTGAGGGAGTACTTGGCGCCGGTCTTCTCCCGGACCTTGTCCGCCGCCTTGATGAATTCGGTCCAGGTCCAGGTCTTCTGGGGCGAGGTCGGGACGGAGACGCCGGCCTTCTTGAACAGCGTCTCGTTGATGAACAGGCCGGACGCGGTGATGTCCGAGGGGATGGACAGCACCTTCCCGGACGAGTCCTTGGCGACGAAGTTGCCGTTGATCTTGTTGCTCTTGTTGTTGGCGATGGAGCCGAGGTCGATCAGCTTGTTCGCCCAGATCGGGTCCAGCTTCGGCACTGCCGCCACGTCGGGCAGGGAGTTCGCCTGCGCGGCGTTGCGCAGCTTCGCGTCGTAGCCGTCGTAGGGGATGTTGACGAGGTTGACCTTGACGCCGGTTTCCTTCTTGTACTGCGTCACCATCTTCTTCCAGCCCGCGTCCTGTCCCGGAACCGTGGAGATCCAGAACGTCAGCGACTTGGAGGTCCCGCCCGAGCCGGATTCCGACCCGCAGGCGGAGAGCAGAAGGGCACCTGCCGTGGCCACGGCAGCGAGGGGAACCACGCGGCGTATGCCGCCGCGGCCGAGCCGGCGGGAGCGCCGCACACCCACACTGATCATCTTCGATCCCTTTTCTCGTAGCGGAAGAAGCACGGCGCCAGCCGAGGCGGCACGGGTGCATTTTGCAGGAAATCTCGAGATTCGCTCTCCGGGGGCGCGGCCTCGCCCGGCCACGTCGCCTTCACGGGTGGGGTCCCCGGCCATGACGGCCGGCGTCGCACAAGCACGCCCTCGTGCGGCTGCCGTACTTCGCGTACGAGCGGGAGGCTTACCCGGAGTCGGCGTCCCGGCCGACTAGAAAGCGCTTGTCCGGACATTGGCAGACCGATGGCGCAGCCGTCAATGCTTCGCCCGCACAGCTCCGGTCACGGTTTGAATTCCATGGGCGACCGCGAGCCTGCTGGCGCCCGCCACCGTGCCGGTGTCGCCCACGACGCTGCTGACCACCTCGGTCGGCCAGCTCAGCCGGGCCAGTTCCGCCCGCACACCGGGCAGGAGCTGCGGGTCCGCGCCGGTGTCCCCGCCCAGCACGATCAGCCCGGGGTCCAGTACGGCGGCGACGGCGGCGGCGAGCCGGCCGACGTCGGCGGCGTGCGAGGCGACCACGGCACCGGCCGTGGCATGCCCCTGCCCGGCCAGCGCGAGGAGCCGCTCGGCGGTGCGCGGGCGGGGCCCGTCGCCGTTCTGCCAGGCCTCGGCCGCCCGGCGCAGCAGGGTGCGCGAGCCCATGCGCTGCTCCAGTCCTTCGTGGCGCGGGGCGCGGTCGTCGTCCCACGGGTAGGGCAGCCGGGCCACCTCACCGGCCGCGCCGTTCGCGCCGCGCAGCACCCGGCCGCCGATGACGACGGCGAGACCGATGCCGACGCCGATGCGCAGGTAGCCGAAGGTGTCCCGGCCGACGGCGGCGCCCTCGTGGAGTTCGGCGAGGGCGGCGCAGTTGACGTTGTTCTCCAGGTGGACGGGGACGCCTTCGGGCAGCGCGACGGCCATCGCGTCGAAGGCGGGGCCGGCCTTGGCGGTCGCGGGGCGTTCCCCGGTGCCTTCCCGGTCCCGTGTGGTGACGTCGCCGACGGCGACGACGACGGTCCGCAGCGGGGCTCCGGCGGGCAGCGCGTCGAGGACCTTGCGGACGGTGCCGGCCGCGTCCGGGCGGGATCCGGTGCCCTCGGCGAGCAGGGTGCCGTCCAGGGCGCAGCCGCGCACCCGGGTCACGGCGGGTCCCAGGTCGACCGCGAGCACGGCGCCGGCGGCCGGTCCGAGACGGTAGATGGCGGCGCTGCGGCCGGTGCCGCCGGAGGCCCTGCCGGAGTGGGCGGCGAGCTCGACGGTTTCGAGTTCGGCCACGGCGGAGGAGACGGTCGGCTTGGAAAGGCCCGCGCCGGCCGCCAGCTGGGGGCGGGTGGCCGTGCCCGCCCCGGCCAGTACGTCGAACACCACACGGGCACTCTCACTCAGGTGCATGGTCTCCCCAGGTCGTGCTGCGGCCGTGCAGAGCGGCGGCAAAGGTCGCGCGGCATCGGGATTCCGTGCCTCTTGACGCGCACCCTACTTCGTTAGTTAACTTCCTAACGAACTTCACGGTACTCGCCTGCCGTGGCCCGCAGAAGCCCGTCCCGGGGCTTCCCTACCTCTTCAACTGGCGTGGTCCGACGCACGGTTCGCCTGCCGTCCGCCGTGACCGCGCAACGACGAAAGAGGACCCGTGCAGGACTCCACTCCTTACGTGGTCGGTATCGACGTGGGCGGCACCAAGACGCATCTGCGTGCCCTCGCGGGCGACGAAGGCGTCGTCGACCGTGTCCGCAGCAGTGCGGGCTGGCGGCCGCACGAGCCCGATGCCGCGGCCGGCCGGCTGGCCGCGCTGGTCCGCGACGCCCTGCCGGCCCACGCACGCCCGTCCGCCGTCGCCGTGGGCGCTCACGCCTGCGAGACGCCGCGCCAGTGCCAAGCCATCCGGGCCGCGCTTCAGGAGCGGCTCGGGGTGCCCGCGCTGGTCGTGGGCGACGCCGAACTGCTCGTCCCCGCCGCCGGGTTGGACAAGGGTGTCGGTCTGGTCGCCGGTACCGGTTCGGTCGCGGTGGGGCGGCTGCCCGACGGCGGTCCGGTCCAGGTCGGCGGCTGGGGCGCGGTGCTCGGCGACGAGGGCGGCGCCGCCGGACTCGTCCGCGAGGCCGCGCGGGCCGTCTGGGCGGCGCACGACCGCGGCGAGGAGCCCGACGCGCTGGCCGCGGGGCTGGTCGCCGCGTTCGGCGTGGCCGAGGTGCCGGCGCTCGGCGCCGCGCTGGAGGCCGCCACGGACGTCTCCGCTCAATGGGGCCGCCACTCCCCCGTGGTGTTCGCCGCCGCCGAGGCGGGCTCACCGCTCGCCCGGGCCGTGATCGCCGAGGGCGGCCGGGCGCTCGCCGCGCTCGTCGCACGGCTCGCCGGGCGCGGGGTCGCGGTGGACGACGTGGTGGTGGCGGGCGGCACGGTGCTCGCCCAGCCCGCACTGTACGCGGCGTTCACCTCCGCGCTCGCCGAGTCCCTGCCCGCGGCCCGGCCGCAGCCCCTGCGCGTGCCGCCGGTCGAGGGCGCGGTGGCGCTGGCCCGTTCGCTTCTGTGAGCCGGGCGGGCGCCGTTCACGTTCCGGACACCGGATCGTGACCGGACCCTCTCCGAAGGGTCACGACACGGCCGTAGATCTTCGCTCGTCACTCAACAGGTGCCCCACAAGCCGTCAAAGGCGCCAAGAGTCGCACACGATCGCACGACCTTCCCCGGCCGCACGGCTGGAAGAACCCGTCGCAGAACTCAAGAGAGGCACACGCATGCCGTCACCAGCCGGGCCCATCGCCACCGCGTCCGTCGACCGGCGGGGCTTCCTCAGGACGTCCCTGGGCGCCTCGGCCGGTCTGCTGGCCGCGCCCACCTTCGCCACGTGGCTCGCCGCCGCCGACGCGAAGGCCGCCACGGGCCCCGCCGCGTTCGTCGACGACTACAAGTCGAACGTCCTGACGAACAAGACCCCCGAGACCAACGCGGTCATCCGGATCCTGGGCGGCATGTCCCGGGTGTGGAAGACCGGCGGCGCGTGGGACACCGGCCGGGTCCTGGACCGCGAGGTGCTGCGCGCCAACATGCGCTACTGCGCCCGGGTCACGGCATCCCGCACCGAGGCGCAGGCCAAGGAGGCCTTCCTCTACGACCGCCAGCACCAGAGCTACGCCATGATCGGCGGCCTGGGTCCGCTCGCCGGGCTGTACAAGTCGGGCGCCAAGGCGGTCACGTCGATCACCGCCGCCCCGGAGGGCACGCCCCCGGGGAAGATCAGCGACACCCTGCCCGCCGACGCCCCGGCCGGGTCCGCGCTCGGCGCGGGCTCCCACGACTCGGAGCTCGGCAAGGTGGCCAAGCTGGTCGACACCGTGCGCGGGCCGTTCGCCTCGGGCAACCCGGCCAAGTTCGCCTTCCAGTACCCGCGTCCGTGGCGGATGAACGAGGACAGCGAGGTCGTCGACACCGGCAGGAAGGACGCCCTCGGCTACCCGGTGTACGACTCGGACGTGGTCGTGGCCCCGCAGTTGCTGCGGCAGCGCTCCGAGAACCCGGAGGAGGACGGCGGTTTCCCCAGCGGCCACACCAACGCCTTCCATCTGGCCGGACTGGCCTTCGCGTACGCGGTGCCCGAGCGTTTCCAGGAGCTGGTGACGCGGGCGTTCGAACTCAGCCACACCCGGATCATGGCGGGCATGCACTCCACCGTCGATGTCATCGGCGGCCGGATCATGGCGACCGCCCTGACCGCGGCGGCGCTGTCCGACCCGGCGAACGCGGAGCTCAAGGCGGCGGCACGCGCCCAGGCCCTCGCCTACTTCACCCGGAAAACCGGCACGACGGCGGACACGCTGTACGACTACGCCCACTCGGACGCCGATGACGCCTACGCCGACCGCGAGGCGGGCGCCCGGGCGGTCGGGCCCTGGTTGACGTACGTCCTGCCCCGCCGCGGCCGCAAGGACCCGCTCACCGTGCCGAAGGGCGCGGAGGTCCTGCTGGAAACGCGGCTGCCGTACCTGAGCGCGGACCAGCGCCGCGAGGTACTGCGCACGACCGCGCTGCCCTCCGGCTACGTCCTGCTGGACGGCTTCGAACAGTGGGGCCGGCTGAACCTGTTCGCGGCGGCGGACGGGTACGGCGCCTTCGACACCGACGTCACGGTGACGCTGGACGCGGCGGCCGGGGGCTTCCACGCGGCCGACAGCTGGCGCAACGACATCGAGGGCGACGGCGGGCTGACCAAGCGCGGCTCGGGCACGCTCACGCTGACCGGCCACAACCGGTACCACGGCCGGACCGTCGTCGAGGACGGCACGCTGGTCGCCGCCTCGCCGGGCGCCCTGGGGCAGGGCGACGTCCGGGTCACGGGCGGCACGCTGCGCGCGGACAAGGTCCTGCGGGTGCGCGGCTCGTACGTCCAGGAGGGCGAGTCGACGCTGGAGCTGCTGCTGCGCAAGGACCACGGCCCGGCCCTCACGGTGAGTCGGCGCGTGCTGCTGGGCGAGGGCAGCGTGCTGTCGCTGCGGCTCGACGCCGAGCGGCCGCCCCTCGCGGGGACGACCGTCCCGGTCCTGTCGGCTCCGGGGCTGCGCGGCCGGTTCGACCGTGTCGAGCTGGACTCGACGACGCTGCGGGCCGTGCCCGTTCACACGGCTGACGGTCTGTCGGTGCGACTCGTGAAGCGGTGACGCCCCGGGCGGCGGGGGCTGATGCAGAGTGGGTCCATGAGGGACCTCTGGATCGCTCCCGCCGTCCCGCGGCCGCTGTCTCTCCCGCCCCCGACACCGGCGGCCACGCGGCAGTCCGGCAGACGGTGGCCGCTGCCGCTCCTCGTGGCCGTGCTGCTCGCACAGATGGCCTTCGCCATGGTCACCACCGCCGTGCGGCAGACCCCGACGATCGACGAACCGGTGTACGTGGGCGCGGCCGCCGAGTACACGCACGAGCACCGGCTGCGCCACAACCCCGAGCACCCGCCGCTCGGCAAGCTCGTCATCGGCGCCGGGGTGGCCCTCGCGGATCCGCGTGTCGACTCCTCCTTCACCGGCGATCAGGGCGCGGTGGGGCGGCATCTGCTGTACGAGACGGGCAACGACCCTTGGCGGCTGATGCTGTGGGCCCGCCTCCCCGTGATCGCGCTGACGCTGCTGTTCGGGCTGGTCGTCTTCGCCTTCGCCCGTGAACTGGCCGGGAAGGCTGGGGCGTTGGCCGCGCTCGTCCTGTACTGCTTCTGCCCCGACGTCATCGCCCACGGCTCGCTCGCCACGCTCGACGTGCCGACCGCCGGGTTCGTGCTGACGTCGGCGTGGCTGCTGTGGCGGGCCCGCCGCGGGCCCCGGCTGTACGTGCCGCTCGCCGGGGTGGCGCTGGGGGCGGCCCTGGCCACGAAGATGAGCACGCTTCCCGCCGTACCGGTGCTCATGGCTGTGGCCGCCGTGTCGGTGTGGCACGCGTCGGCAGGTGGCCGGGGGCGCGATGCGGGGCAGGTTCTGGTGCGGGCGGTCGCGGGCGCGGGTGTTGTGGCGCTGGCCGCTGTCGCGGTCGTGTGGGTGACGTATCTGATGGTCGATCCGCGGCTGCGCTGGTCCCCGGAGCAGCATGTGCCGACCGTGCGGGGGCTGCGGGGGCTGCTGGTCGAGGCGCTGCCCTTCCCGGAGGCGTACCGGGACGGGATGCGGATCCAGTTCGGGCTGGAGCACCGGCCGTGGCAGGGGTTTCTGCTCGGCCGGTTGTACTCGGGCTCGCTCTGGTACTACCTGCCGGCCGCGCTGCTGGTGAAGACACCGCTCGGGATGCTCGCGCTGTGGGTCGCCGGGACCGTCGTCGTGGTGGCGGTACGCCGCCTGCGGCCGGCCGCGCCCCATGTGTTGGCCGCGCCCGTGGTGCTGCTGGCGGCGGCCATGCAGGGGGCGCGGGACCTGGGCACTCGGTACGCCGTCTTCCTGCCGCTGTTTCTCGCGGTGGCGGCCGGTTGCGTACTCGTGGTGCGGCGGTGGTGGGTCTCCGTCGTGGTGGGTTCGCTGGTGGCGTTCGTCGCGGTCGGTTCGCTGCGTGCGTACCCCTACTACCTGCCGTACTCCAACGAGGCGTTCGGCGGGCCGGGCAGGACGCGGGAGTTCCTGCACGACTCCAACGTGGACTGGGGACAGGATCTGGGGCGGCTGGCGGAGCGGCTGCGGGAGCGGTATCCGGGTGAACGGGTGTGGTTGGTCTACAAGGGCAGTGGGGTGCCGTCCTTCTATGGCATCCGGGCCCGTGATCCGCGTCGGGTGCCGGTCGGTGACGTGCGGGGTGTGCTGGTGGTGTCGGACTCCGCGGCTGCGAAAGCGACCGGGCGGCTGGCCGAGTTGATCGGCGGCAGCCGCCCGGTCGACGACGTCGGGCATTCGATCACGATCTATCGCCGTTGAGCGTCGTCCAGTGTGCCGTGTGCGGGTCAATGAGTCGCGTGGAAGAAGCCGTCCGTGCTCACGTGCTGCATGACGCGACTGGCCACGCGATAGCGTCCGTTGGGCACGTCGGGGCACTTCGCGACGTGTACCGCGAGCGGGCCCGCGAACTCGTAGCCCTTGCGTTCCGCGTGGCGGGACAGGCTGTCGGTGAGGGCCTGGCCCACGCTGGTGCCGTGGCGCGTCAGTTGGTCGTGCACCTCGTCGGCGAGTTCCACGTCGTAGGCGTTGGGGACCATGACCCGGCCCGCCCGGCACACCACGGCGTTGTCGTCGCACTCGTGCCGCAGGGCGTCGAGGACCTCGACCGGCTCCTTGTCGAGGACCCGCGCCCACAGGGCCTCCCATCGGTTTTCCAGTGTCTCCTCCAGCGCACTCAGTGCGCCCATGCGGTCTCACCTGCCGGAAGCGTCGTCGGATCGGTTGCGGTGGCCGGGGGTGTGCTAATGCTCGTCGTAGTCGTCGGGCCGTACCTCGGCCTCCTCCAGGGCCTCGCGCATCGTGCGGCCGGTCGCGCCCGGCGGCCGGGACTGGTTCTCGTCCTGGCGTTCCAGGACCTCGTCCGTGGTCTCCGTCTTCGGCCGGTTCTCCTCGGGGACGGTCATGACGATGGCTCCTCGTCCGTCGTGTCGGGCTCTTCTGCCGCGGCGGGTTCCCGCCCGGCGTCCGGGTATCCACTTGCCGGGCACCTCATGTGCTGTGTGAAGAAGCCCTGGTCACCACGGTGCGTGAGCTATGTTGAACGTCCGTGGGAGACGAAGGAGGCGCACCGGTGCCATCGCCGCAGCAGGCACGCGCACAGGCATCCGCGATCACCTCGGGGAAGGCCGCCCCGGAAGTGGAGGTCTCCCCGTCCGCCCAGCTCAGGGCGCTCTTCGACCGGCCCCGGCTGTCCCCGGGCCAGCGGCGCATCGCCCAGTACCTGATCGAGAACATCACCGAGGCGGCGTTCCTGTCCATCACGGATCTCGCGGACCGGGTCGGCGTGAGCCAGCCCTCGGTGACGCGGTTCGCCTCGGCGGTCGGCTTCAGCGGTTACCCGGCGCTGCGGGAGAAGCTCCAGTCGATCGCGCTCGGCACCCTCGCGGGCGGCGGTCCGGCCGAGGAGAACCGGGGCAACGAGCTGCAGGCGGCGGTCGACGCCGAGATCGAGAACCTGGAGAACCTGCGGCGGGACTTCGCCGACCCGAACCTGGTGATCGACATCGGCCGCAAGCTGGCGTCCTCGGCCCCGCTGACGGTCCTCGGCCTGCGCATTTCCGTCTCGCTGGCCGAGTACTTCGCCTACGCCGCCCGCCGGGTCCACCCGGACGTACGGCTCGTGACGCGGGGCGGCAGCGTCGCCTACGACGCCCTGCTCCAGTCGCGCGAGGCGGGCGGCACCTGGGTGCTGGCGTTCTCCATGCCCCGGCACGCCCAGGAGACCCTGACGGCCGTCCGGGTCGCGCGGGGCGCCGGGCTCAAGGTCGCCCTGATCACCGACCTGGCGCTCGGGCCGCTCGCGGACGAGGCCGACGTCGTCTTCTCCCTCGGGACCGGATCACGCCTGGTCTTCGACTCCTACGCCGCCCCGGGCGTGATGTGCTCGGCGCTGCTCCAGGCCATGACGGACGCGGATCCGGAACGGACACAGGCCCGGCTCGAGGAGTACGAACAGGTCGCCGACCAGCACCAGTTCTTCCTCCGGGACTGACCGCACGCACCAGCTCACACATGGGGACCATCCACAACAAAGCGCGCATGAATGTTTTCATGCGCCTTGAAAACCGGATGGCATATATAAATACTGCTCACGGATCGCGACCCGGTCGTTTCCGGATCCGTTCCGCCACCCGAGGAGGCCGGCTCCTACCCGCTTCGGCGTCCCGGGTGTCCGTGGCGGCCCCGGTCATCCCCTAGGCCGGGGCCGCCCCGACCCGTCGTCCACCCTCACGACGCCGCACACCCGGAAGCGATGATCATGCCCCTGACGTCCACGCGCATCAGCCCGGACTGGCCCTGCCAGGTCAAGACCCCCGGGAGCTACGACTGGGAGCGCTCGGCGGCCAAGTGGCTGCGCGAGCTGGTGCCCGCGCGCTACGCCGGCTACCCCGTGTTCGTCCGCCACCCCGTCCTGCTCGCCCGGCACGCCCAGATCCAGGTCCAGCAGGAGATCAGGGTGGCCCGCACCGCCCTCCAGACCGCCCGCGCCGACCTGCCAGGACTCGGTCTGCACGAGGGCGTCATCGAGCACACGATCAAGCTGTACGCGGCCGAGGTCATGCAGCTGCAGCACATCGCGCGCAGCGTCCGGGCGGTCACCCAGGCTCTGGTGGAGGCCAACCGCCAGCCGTGAACCTCAGGGCATGACCCGCGTCGTGCGTGGCACACGTGAGGGGATGAGCACCACCGAAGTCCGGCGCCGCGAGCCGGTGACCACGGTCCTGACCTGGCAGGTGCGTCCCGGCCGGGAGCGGCAGTTCGAGGAGTGGACGCACGGCATCACCCGCTGCGCCAGACAGTTCCCGGGCAACGAGGGCGTCTCCTGGCTCACGCCCGAGGACGGCCACCGCTACCACGCCGTGCTGCGCTGGTCCGACCAGCACCGGCTGGCCGCCTGGCTGGAGTCCGAGGAGCGCGCGCACTGGCACCGTCGGATCGAGGACATCGCCACCGAGGTCAGCAGCGAACGCCAGTCGACGACCGGGATGGAGACCTGGTTCAGCCTGCCCGGCACCACCGTGCAGGCCCCGCCCCGGTGGAAGATGGTCCTCACGACGTTCCTCGGGGCCTACCCGTTCACCCTGCTCATCCAGTGGCTGGTGACGCCGCACACCACCGGCTGGCCGCTGCCGCTGCGGGCCGCCGTGTTCCCGCTGGTGCTGCTGCCGGTGCTGACGTATCTGGTCATGCCGAGGCTCAGCCGGCTGCTGCGGCTGTGGCTGTATCCGCGCGGGGGCCACTGACGGCTCGGGAGGCTGATGTGACCAGCGTGGCCCGCCGGATACGGGAGCGGCCCGTGCGCACAAGGCCGTCCTGGAATCAGCGCGGGTGTGCGATGCTCAACGCGTGACGAGCGAGCCCGTGACACCGGCGGAGCCCGGTGCCGCACCGGACCTGGTCGAACTGGCCAAGATCGTCGCCCGGCAGCGCGCCGAGCTGGACCGGTTGCGCGACCAGGCGGCGA
Source organism: Streptomyces coeruleorubidus (assembly GCF_028885415.1). Classification (GTDB taxonomy): domain Bacteria; phylum Actinomycetota; class Actinomycetes; order Streptomycetales; family Streptomycetaceae; genus Streptomyces; species Streptomyces coeruleorubidus_A. The sequence goes on along the minus strand of NZ_CP118527.1, from coordinate 9,091,583 downwards.
CGTCGGCTGTCGTGGAGCGGGCCAAGGGCGCGGTGATGGCGCTGACCGGGTGTTCCGCGGACGCGGCGGACGAGCGGTTGCTCCAGGGGGCCAAGGCGGCCCGTCACACCCTGCTGGAGGAGTGCTGGATCACGCTGGGATCCCTGGCGCACACGGCACCCGGCCCGGGCGAGGCGACCGAGCCCGCCGGCACCGACACCCCCGGCTTCGGCTCCGATGTCCTGCCGGTGACAACCGCGCCGGACGATGTCGCCACCGCCTTGGCCCGTCTCGGGCAGGCCCTCGTCCGGGTGATGACACCGCACGACCTCGCCCGGTGTCTGCTGGAGCATCTCGCGCCCGACATGGCGGCTGACGCGATCATGATCTACGCCCCCAGGCACGACGGCGGCCTCGAACTGATCGGGCACGCCGGCGTCGACGACCAGCTGGCCGCCCAGTGGAGCCAGGTGCCGCCGCTGAGCGGGCTCGCGGCGCTGGACGCGCTGCGGACGGGCGAACCGGGCTGGCTGGAGGGCCTCGCCTCGGACGAGCGGCGGGACCTGCTGATCGGGGACCCGCCCGAGCGGTGGCGGTCGCGCGCCTGGCTGCCCGTGCCCGCCGCGGGCTCGGCCGAGGTCTGCATCGGCGTGCTGCGCGGCCGCGCCGGGTCGTTCACGCCCCGCGACCGAGCTCATCTGCGGGGCGTCACGGGGCTGTGCGCGGGGCGGCTGCGCGCCTTCGACGCACCGTCCGAGCGGCCCGACGACGCCGCCGCGGACGCCGTGCAGGCGCTGTTCGACGCGCTGCCGATCGCGGCGATGCTGCTCACCCCGCTGAGGACCGCGTCGGGCGAGACCGAGGACTTCCGGGTGGAGGCCGCGACCGCGCGGGCGGGTGACCTGCTGGGCCGCCCCGGTGAGGAACTGGCCGGGCGGCGGCTGCTGGAGTTCCGGCCGGCCCTGACGGAGGAGCCGCTGTGGCAGGGCTGCCTGATGACGCTGACCACCGGGGAGCCGTACGAGAGTGAACCGTTCGCGCACGAGGAGGTCGTGGCGGGCATCGCGGCGCTGTCCACGTACTCGGCGCGGGTGGCGCAGCTGGACGACGCGCTGGTCGTCACCTGGATCCGGCACGGCTCCTCCGACCGGCAGGAGCAGCGGCTGGCGGATCTCCAGCGGCTGGGCAATCTCGGCTGGGCGAACTGGAACCTGGCCACGCAGGAGGCCTCCTGGTCGACCCAGGTGTTCGCCATCTTCAGCCGGGACCCCGCGCAGGGCCCGGTGCGGCTCACCGAGTTGCCGGAACTCGCACTGCCCGAGGACGCGCCCGCGCTGACCCGTGCCGTCCGCGCTCTCGTCCAGGAGGGGAGGGCCTTCGACCTGCCGTTCCGGGTCAGGACGAGCGGCGGCATCCGGCATCTGCGTCTCGTGGCGGAGGCCGTGGCCGACACGCACGGCACGCCCGTCGAGGTGCACGGTGTCGTCCAGGACATGACGGCCCGGCGGCGGGCGGAGCTGGCCCTGGTCGAGAGCGAGCAGGCGATCCTCACGCAGCACGACGTCCTCCAGGCCGAGCGGACCCTGGCGTCCCGGCTCCAGCACGCGCTGCTGCCGCTGGCCAACCGGCCGGTGCACCTGGCGGGACTGCGCGTCGAGGTCGCCTATCTGCCCGCCCAGTCGGGGGTGCACGTCGGCGGTGACTGGTTCAGCGCCGTGGAACTGCCCGAGGGGGACGCGCTGCTGGTGGTCGGCGACGTCGCCGGGCACGGTGTCGACGCCGTCGCCACGATGGCCCAGCTCCGCTTCACCGCGAAGGGCATGGTCATCACGGGCTCGTCGCTGACCGGCGCGCTGGCCCGGCTGAACACGCTGCTGCTGCACTCCCGTGATTCCCACGCGACGGCCACGATGGTGCTGGCCCGCTACGACCCCCGGCAGCGCCGTCTGGTCTGGGCCCAGGCCGGGCATCTCCCGCCCCTGCTGCTGCGGGACGGCAAGGTGCGGTATCTGAGCCGCCCCACAGGCATGCTGCTCGGCGCGACCACGACGACGGTCTTCGAGGAGGCGGAGTGCCGTCTCGAACCGGGCGACCGGCTCATCCTGTTCACCGACGGTCTGGTCGAGCACCCTCCGCAGAGCATCGACCGGGGCCTGGAACGTCTCGCCGAGGCCGTGGCGACTCCGCACGCCGACGGGCCGGGGTCACTGGGGCGGCTGCTCGCGCAGATGCTGCCGGACGAGCGGCGGGACGACGTGTGCGTCGTGGACGTCCGGGTTCCGAGGGTGCGAGAGGCGTAGAGGCCGGCCCGTTCGCCGTTCCGGTCCGGGCGAAGGCCGGCTCGCTCAGTCGACCGGGTGACCGGGGTCGATGGTGTGGGCGCCGGAGAGGCGCAGCAGCGGCCCGTCGTACGCCTCGTCTCCGCCCCACTCCACCGGGTCGAGGACGAAGCCGATGTGGTCGCCGCCGCCCGCGCGCGTGACGATCCGGCCGACGAACCAGGCCGGCGCGTCCTCCAGCACGACGGCCCTGCCGTACGACTCTCGCAGTCGGAGGCCCTCGAACTTGTCAGTCCGGTCGCCGGTCCGACCGCCGAACAGCTCGGCGAGGCCGTGCTGTTCACGGGCGAGCAGGTGCACGGCAAGCACGTCGGCGTCCCGGGCCACCCGGAAGGTGTGGTTCAGCTCGGACAGCCACACCACGAACCGCACGGGCCGAATCGAGCACTGCGAGGCGAATCCGACCAGGCACCCCGCCCGTTCACCGCCCGCGACGGCCGTGACCACGCACATGTCGGGATCCAGCCGCCCGATGAATGCGTCCATGCCCGCCATGCTCACACCACTCCCGCACCCTCGCAGCCGCTGTCGCCTCGGCATCACCTCACCATGCCGGTTGTGTGGGTGCCATACCGAGGGGGCGATGCCCCGGGGTCGTTGTCGGCTGTGGGGCGACGCCGTCGGGTCGGCGGGGACCTACCGGCGGACGGTGCCGCCCGGCTCGCGGCCAGCCCCACGACCGGGCGGTCCGACGCACGTGCCGGCCGACGACCGGGCCAACCGACGACCAGGCCGACCCCAGTGCCGTGCCGACGTCCGTGCCGTCCGACGCCCGTGCCGTCCGACGCCCGTACCCTGCAGCACCCGGGTCGGCCGACGACCAAGGCGGCGCCAGTGCCGGCCGACGTGCGTGCCGTCCGGCGCCCCGGCCGGCCGCGGGATTGCCCCCTCGCGGGCGATGCCGCCGACGGGCGGGGCGGGTCAGTCGGTGCCCGGTGTCGTGCGGGATTCCAGGGCGAGGCGGGTGTCGTTGCCGTAGACGCCGGTTTCGTCGCCGCGGATGCCGTACCAGAGCTGGAAGCGGGCGACCGCCGCGGTCAGTGTGGGGTCGTAGCGGCCGCTGGTGGAGCCGTCCCGGTAGACGTCCGGGATGCGCAGGAGGCGCTCCTGGAGTTCGGTCACCTCGGGGCCGGTGGCTCCCTCGCGGAGGGTGCCGGGGCCGTCGGGGTCGGCGGCGGGCGGCGTGGGGGCGGGGGCGGCGGCGGACGTCGTGGGGCGGGGCGCGGGGACCGCCTTGTCGGCGGTGTTCCCGCCGGGGAGCACGAGGGCGGCACCGCCGAAGCCGAGCGCCGCGGCCGCGACGACGGCCACCGCGACGGCGGTGCGGCGCAGTGCCGATCCGGGTCCGGCACGGCCGTCGCCGTTCTCGCGGGTGAGGGGCGGGAGTTCCTGCGTCAGGTCCTCGGAGCCGGTCGGCCAGGGCAGTGCGACGGATTCGTAGCCGCGGGGCCCGTAGCCGCCGGGCTCGTTGCCGGCCGGTGCGGAGCCGATCTCCTCTCGGTACTCCCGCATCAGTTCCGCGAGTGCGTCGGTGCGGCGGGGCCGCAGGACGCGGATGGGTTCGAGGGCCGGGCCGTCGTGCGGCTGCCGGGGCTCGGACGGTGTCGACACGCTGCTCTCCTTCCGTCCGGGCTCGGGGGCGCCCGTCTTCGGGGATCGTCCTGCCGCTAGATACGCGGCTGCCGCGCGAGGGGTTCAGAGGGAACTCGGTTCCTCCCGAGGAGTGCACTGAGTGCCATGCGTACCCTTCCGGGTGCTACGTTCCCGCTCATGAGCTCCGAGAAAGCCGACCCCGGGACCGGAAAGCCGCCCATGCGGGACGCCCTGGTGGCGGCGGCCTTCCAGCTGTTCCTCGAGCGGGGTTACGAGCAGACCACCATCGACGACATCGTGGCGCTGGCCGGGGTCGGACGGCGCTCGTTCTTCCGCTACTTCCCGTCCAAGGAGGACGTGGTCTTCCCGGACCACGAGCGGTGCCTGGCCGATATGACGGCCTTCCTGGCGGCGGGCACCGACGACGAGGAACCCGTGCGGCGGGTCTGCGACGCGGCCCGGCTGGTGCTGCGGATGTACGCCGAGAACCCGACGTTCTCCGTGCAGCGCTACCGCCTCACCAAGAAGGTCCCGGGCCTGCGCGCCTACGAGCTGTCGGTGGTGTGGCGCTACGAGCGTGCCCTCGCCGAGTATCTGCGCCGGCGTTTCGCGGCCCGCCGGGACGGCACCCTCCAGGCCGATGTGATCGCGGCGGCGGTGGTCGCGGCGCACAACAACGCGCTGCGCTCCTGGCTGCGTTCGGACGGGCAGGACGACGCGAGCGCCACGGTGGACCACGCGCTGGCGTACGTGCAGTCCGCGTTCGGCGGCACGCCGGTGCCCCCGGCCGGGGAGCAGCCCGAGGACGTGGTGGTCGTCGTGTCCCGGCGCGATGCGCCGTTGTGGCGGGTCGTGCAGGAGATCGAGTCGACGCTGGGGCGGGGCTGAGGGTCCGCACATCGAGGGAACGGAGTGCCTTTACGAGTGGCACTCAGTGCCATACTCTGTGCTGCGTGCGCGGTGGCACGGCGAACCGGGCACACCTGTGCGCGGGTGACCGTGCACACGGGATTCCGGCCGAGTGCAGGGAGTTGACCAGCGTGTACCACCACTCAGGAAGCGTCGCTCAGCAGGCAGCCGGCTCCCCGACGGGTCTGCTCGACCCGAGGGGCCCGGCCACGGAGGCCATCCTCTTCCAGCGCTGCACCTGGTGCGGCACCGCCATGTACCACCGGGTGCTGTGTCCGGTCTGCCGGGGCAGCGACCTGCGGACGGAGCGCAGCGAGGGCACGGGCACGGTGCGCCACTCGACGGTGGTGCACCGCAACACGCCCGCGGCGCGCAATGTGTCCCTGATCGAGATGTCCGAGGGGTTCGTCGTGCGCGGCCGGGTCATGGGCCCGCCCATCGGCATCCACAGCGGGGACCGGGTGCGGCTGTCGACCGCCCAGGACCCGGTACGGGGTGAGCCGGTCTTCCAGCTGGTCGACGAGCCGTACCGGGCCTGGACCTGACGGACGGTCCGGTCACCGGATCCCGGGGAGCAGTTCGCCGGTGCGCACGGGCCGTCCCGTCTCGAAGCTCCGGTTGGCCGCGAGACCGACCGCCAGGGCCAGTGCCCCGTCGCGTTCGGTGGCCGTCGGGTGGGCCGCCGCCGCGGTGTCCGCCGGGCGGGTGGGGCCGGCGGGGCCGAACAGCGCGTCGAGCATGCGCGGGTCGCCGCCGCCGTGGGCCTCGTGGGCGACCGCGAGCGGCACGTCGACCGGGGGCCGCCACAGCGGGCGCAGGGTGAGGCGGGCGCCGCCCGCGTGCTCCGCCGCCGTGTCCCCGTGCAGGGCTCCCGCGGCCGAGGTGACCCGGGTCAGGGGCGGCTGCCAGCGGCTCTCCTCGACCTCCAGTTCCAGCCGGCCCGCGCTGCCGTTGAACATCACCCGGTAGCCCTCCCACGGGGAGTAGGCGGTCAGGTGGTACGTCATCGTCGCGCCGCGCGCGTAGCGCACGAGGACGGACATGTCGTCCTCGATGGTGATCGGCCCGTCGAAGACGTTCCGGTCGCGCAGGTAGCCGTCGTCACGTTCGGCGTCCAGGTAGAGGGCGCGCAGAGTGTCGTGGGCGGCGAGGTCCAGGGCGAAGGGGTCGTCGGCGGCCCGGTCGGCGCCGTGGGCGCGGTCGTAGTCCCGGCGCAGTCCGTGGCGCTCCCCCGCCTCGCGGCCGTAGAAGCCGAGCCGCCCGTAGCCGAAGGCCTCCCGGGGCTCGTCGGCGAGCCACCAGTTCACCAGGTCGAAGTGGTGCGAGGACTTGTGCACCATCAGGCCGCCGCTGTTGTGCTTCTCGCGGTGCCAGCGGCGGAAGTAGTCGGCGCCGTGGCGTACGTCGAGCAGCCACTCGAAGTGGACCGACAGCACCTCGCCGATCGCGCCCTCGGCGAGCAGGGCGCGGACCTTCTCGTGCACGGGGTTGAAGCGGTAGTTGAAGGCGACGGTCAGGGAGTTGCCGGTCTCGCGGACGGTGTCGAGGATGCGGGCGCACCGCTCGGCGTCGACGGTCATCGGTTTCTCGGTGACGACCCGGCAGCCCGCCTTCAGGGCCGGGACGATGTAGCGGTCGTGCTCGGCGTCGACGGTGGTGACGACGACCTCGTCGATGTCCTCCTTGGCGAGCAGATCGGTGAAGCGGTCGGGCTCCCACGGGGTGGCGGCCGGCGCGCCGGTCTCGGCCAGCAGCCGGTTGTGGAAGGCCATCCGGGTCGGGCTGGGGTCGCACAGCGCGGCCACGAGGTGGCCGGGGCGTTCGGCGAGGCCCCGGGTGAACAGCTGGGCCCGGTGGCCCGTGCCGACGATGGCTGCGCGCAGGACGGGAGTTCGGCTCATGTCAGGTGGTCTGTCCCGGGGACGGGCCGTCCACTCCCCCGGCGCGAAAGCGCTTGCTGACGGCGAGGTCAGCGCGTGAGGGTGACGCGGATGCCCACGGTGCCGTCCAGGCCCCGGCGCAGCCGGCTGCCGAGCAGGGTGAGCCGGCCGGCGATGCCGTACTTGCGGGCGATCAGCTGCCGGTAGCGGGCGGTGGTGGCCGCGTCGCAGATCTCCGCAGTCGCGGGCACCTGCTCGCCGGTGGGGTTGCCGCGCAGGTCGCAGGGGCCGGCCAGGACGTCGGCGCGGTTGCGGATCCGCTTGACCTTCCAGGAGTCGGCCGGCGTCCAGGCGCCGAGCGCGTTGCCGTCGCGCACCACCCAGACGGGGGTGGCGACCGGCGTGCCGTTCCTGCGGTAGCTGGTGATCAGCAGGTACTTGCCCGCGCCCAGTTCGTCCAGCGCACTGTCGTCCATGGCGGGCAGTGTACGAGCACGGCCTGCGCGGCGTGGCCCCCGGGTTTCAGCGCAGGGCGGCGGCCATTCTCCGTACCGCCTCCTCGATCACCTCGGGCGAGGTCGCCAGGTTGAAGCGGAGGTGTCCGGCGCCGCCGGTGCCGAAGGGCAGGCCGGAGTTGAGGGCCACGCGGCCGCGGTGCAGGAAGGTGTCCGCCGGGTCGTCGCCGAGGCCGAGCGCGCGGCAGTCGAGCCAGGCGAGGAAGGTGGCGTCGCCCGGGCGGTAGCGGATCTCGGGCAGGTGCTCGGCCAGCAGGTCCGCGAGCAGCCGCCGGTTCGCGTCGAGGCCGGACAGCAGGGCGTCCAGCCAGGCGACGCCGTCGCGCAGGGCGGCGGTGTGGGCGATGACGCCGACGTGGCTCGGGCCGTGCCCGACCTCCTCGGGCATCCGGGCCAGGTCGGCTCCGGCCCCGGGCCCGGCGATCGCGAGGGCGGCCTTGAGCCCGGCCAGGTTCCACGCCTTCGAGGCCGACATCAGCGACAGTCCGCGCTCGGCGCCCGGCACGCTCAGATACGGCACGAAGTCCGTGCCGCCGACCACGAGCGGCGCGTGGATCTCGTCGGCGACGACACGGACGCCGTACCGCTCGGCGAGCGCGGCGACCGCGGACAGCTCCTCGCCCGTGTGCACGGTGCCGGTCGGGTTGTGGGGGCTGCACAGCAGATAGGCGGCCCGTCCTCCGCCCGCCGTCGCCTGCCGGAAGGTCTCCTCCAGGACGCCGAGGTCGATGCGCCCGTCCGCCCCGAGCGGGGCCTCCACCACGCGCCGGTCCATGTGCTCGACGAATTGGTAGAACGGCGGGTACACCGGCGGGTTCACGACCACCGCGTCCCCGTATCCGGTGACCAGCTTGAGCATCTCGACGACGCCCAGCATGACGTCGGGCACGATCGCGGTGCGCTCCACGGCGAGCCCGCCCCAGTTCCACCGCTTCTCGGCGAAGGCGGCCAGCGCCTCCGCATAGGCCGTGCCGGCGGGGTAGCCGGTGTCGCCGAGGTCGAGCGCGCCGGTGACGGCGCGCACGACGGGCTCGGCGAGCGGCACGTCCATCTCGGCCACCCACAGGGGCAGCACGTCCTCGGGGTAGGTGCGCCACTTCATGCTCGTACGGCGGCGGAGACGGTCGAGAGTGAGGACCTGCAGCGGATTCGGTTCACCGGACGTCTCGTGCGGGATCCTGGTCATGGGCACACGATAGGGGGCTGTGCAGTGAGCGGGAATCGTGAGGACGGGGAGCGGGCAGGGACCGACGGCCCGTTCCTGGAGATCGCCTGCGACGAGTCCGGGTCGGACGGCGAGAACCTCACCGGCGGGAACACGGACGTGTTCGCGCACGCCAGTATGTCGCTGTCCGTGGCGACGGCTGCGGCGGCCGTACGGGAGATCCGGGACCGGATCCGCTCACCGGCCGAGGAGTACAAGGCGAACCACCTGCTGCGGGAGAAGCACCGCGCGGTGCTGGAATGGCTGCTCGCGCCGGACGGGCCGATCCACGGGCGGGCGCGGGTGCATCTCATGGAGAAGTCCTTCTTCGTGGTGGACCGGGCCGTCGGTCTGCTGCTGGGCGACCCGGGCCAGGCCGTCGCCCTGTTCCGCGAGGGCCGCCGGGCCTTCGGCGAGGACGGCTGGCGGGCGTTCCTGGAGGCGGCCAACCAGCTGCTGCGAGTCCGCAACAGCGGGGAGCCGGGCGCCCCCGTGGACGTCTTCTACGGCACGGTCGACGCCCTGCGGCACGCCCATCCTGATACCGACGCGACGGCGATCCTGGAGCGGCTGGCCGCGACCCGGCCCCGCGCGGTGTCCTATCGGGCGGCGTTCCTGGACGGACCGCCCCTGATCCCGGTGCTCAACCCGCTGCTTCCGGCGATCGTCCGGACGGCCGCGCTGTGGAGCGGTGACGGACTGCCGGTCCGTCTGGTGCACGACCGGCAGAACATGCTGACGCCGGACCGCATCGCCTGGATCGAGGCGACGGCCCGGCGGGCGGGGGTCGGCCTGGCCGGGGTGCGGCTGGTCGTCGCGCGTGAGGACGCGCGGGTGCAGGTGGCGGACTTCCTCGCCGGGATCGCCCGCAAGATCGCCTCCGACGAGCTGAACGGACGCGGGGACCCGGCGCTCACCGCCCTGCTGCGGCCCTACGTCGATCCGGCCTCGGTGTGGGGTGACGCGCGCAGCCGGGCCCTGCTCGCCGCCCCGGCGGACCTCGGTCCGACCGTTCCCGCCGCCGGCCGGCGGTGAAGAGATCACGCGTGCGCTGAACACGGCGCGGCTGCGCCCCGTATGGGAGGAGGGCACTCAACTCAAGGAGTGCCCTGCGGTGTTCACACTGTGATGTTCGGGTTCGGGAGCCATGCATGAGGCACGCACGACGACGGGTCGTCCGGCGAGTGACACGGCTGGCGGCCGTCGGCGGACTCCTCCTCGGAGGAGCGATGGTCACACGCGCCGTGGCGAGCGAGCCCCCGGACCCAACGATCGGGGTCCCGTACTCGGCGCAGCCGGCCACGAGCATGGGCACCGACCTCGTGTCCCGGCTCGGCACCTCCCGTACGGCGGGCAGCTGGGTCGACTCCGCCGGCCGGCCGGTCGTCGCGGTCACGGACGAGCAGGCGGCCGACGAGGTGGAGCGCGCCGGCGCGCAGGCGAAGATGGTGCGCCACAGCATGAGCGACCTCAAGTCCGCCACGGCGACGCTGCGTTCGGCGCCCCGCGTGCCCGGCACCGCCTGGGCCCTGGACTACAAGAGCAACGAGGTCGTGGTACGGGGCGACAGCACCGTCTCCGCCTCCGACTGGTCCCGGCTGACCGACGTCGCGGAGGGCATCGGCGGCTTCGTGCGCATGGAGCGCACCGAGGGCACGTTCACGACGCGGGTCAACGGCGCGCAGCCCATCCTGTCGACCGCCGGGCGCTGTTCGGCGGGCTTCAACGTGACCGACGGGAAGACCGACTTCATCCTCACGGCCGGGCACTGCGGTCCCGACGGTTCCGTCTGGTTCGCCGACGACCGGGGCCGGGAACAGGTCGGCACGTCGCTCCGGGGGAGCTTCCCCGGCGACGACTACTCCCTGGTGAAGTACGACAGCGGTCGCGCGGGCGAGGGTGCGGACGTCGTGGCGGTCGGTGACGGCAAGGGCGTGCGGATCACGGGCGTGGCCGATCCGGAGGTCGGGCAGAAGATCTTCCGCAGCGGCAGCACGAGCGGGCTGCGCGAGGGGGAGGTGACCGCGCTGAACGCGACGGTCAACTACCCCGAGGGCACGGTCACCGGACTCATCGAGACGAACGTGTGCGCCGAACCGGGTGACAGCGGCGGCCCGATGTTCGCCGACGGCATCGCGCTCGGTGTGACGTCGGGCGGCAGCGGGGACTGCGCGGCGGGCGGTACGACGTTCTTCCAGCCGGTGACGAAGGCGCTGACCGAGCTGGGGGTCAAGCTGATCGTGGCCAAGCAGGCCGGTGGCGGCACCGGCGCCGCCCCCGCGCCGTCGGCCTCACAGGGCGCCGCCTCGCCGGGCTCGTCGGCGCCGGTCACGGGCGAGGACGTGTCGGGCCTGCTGACCCGCCTCACCGACCCGCGCAACGTGGGCCCCGGCCTGCTGGTCATCGCGGGCAGCATCGTCGCCCTGGTGGCGACCCGCTGGATCCGCGCGGAGCAGGACCGCAAGGCGTATCGGCAGTACTACTCGGCCACTTGGGGCTGAGTCGGTACCGGGAGTGCTGCTCGTGTCCTGGTCAGCCCAGTGTGAGCAGTACCGTCGCCACCCCCGCCCCCAGCAGCCCCAGCGCCTGGCGTCGGCTGATCCGCTCGTGCAGGAGGGCGAGACCGAGGACGACGGGCAGGGCCGGGTAGAGGGAGGCGAGGACGACGGCGACGGCCAGCAACTGGCGCTGTGCGGCGAGCAGATACAGCACGAGGCCGAGCGCCGCACCGGCCCCGATGAGCAGGGCCTGGACGCTGCGGCCCGGCGCCAGCTTCAGCCGGCGGGCGTGGCGGGCGGCGTCCGGCAGGAGGACGAGGACCGCGGCTACACGGCCCGCGGCGACGGGCCACAGCCCGCTCGCGGGGTCGGCCTGGCCGAGGGCGAGGTACTGCACGGCCACGCCCGCGCTGGCGAGCAGCCCGTCCGCCGTCCCCTTGCCCGCGCCGCCCCCGCCTCCGGAGACGAACCACAGGGCGGGGACGGTCACGGCGATGCCCATCCAGGCCAGAGTCCCCGGGCGGTCGCCGAGGACGAGCACCCCGCACAGCACCGACAGCGCGACGCCCGTGACGGCGCTCACGGGCACGACGACGCTCATCGCTCCCCGGCTCAGCCCGCGGTTGAGGAACCGCATGGCGACGCCGCTGCCGACGCCCGACAGCGCGCCCCACAGCAGGTCGGCGGTGTGGACGGCGTCGGCGGGCAGGAGGATCGCGGCGGCGCAGGCTGGCAGCAGCCCGCCGAGCTGTCCGAGGAAGGTGACGGCGGCGTGGTGGGTGTGCCGGGACAGCAGGCCGCCGGCGAAGTCGACGATGCCGTAGACGACGGCTGACGAAAGTGCGAGAAGGGCACCCATTGGATCAGGGGTGCCCCGGGACGAGGGTCCGATGCGTCAGCGGCCCTGGCTGACGCTCAGGCCGCGGGCGCGGACTGCGGGACCGCGGCGGCCCACTCCAGGACGAGCCGCTGGTACTCCTCGCGCTGCTCGACGCTCAGTGTCCCGCCCGACCGGCGCCACAGGGCCCGGATCTCCTCGTTGACCTCGTCAGCCGTTCGCTGGGAAGAGGATTCAACAGTGGTGGACATGCTGTGAAGCATACGTCGCCGCAGGTGAAGACGATGTGAGTAATCGTGAGCTAAACGGTCATTCCGGACAGTGTTGCTGATCACGTCCATCTCCCAGTAAACGTGAGCCTGTTCACGCTTCGGCCGATCCCAGCACCAGCACCTTGATGGCCAGGACGGCCGCGCCGCGTGCCCAGTCGTGAAAGTCGGACACTTTCGTCTCCAGTTCGACCGGGGTTGCCAGGGGGTGCCGGTTGTCACGGACGGTCTCCTCGACCGTCTCGCCCGCCACGTCCATCAGCCCGACCCCCTCCCCCGCGAGCAGGATCTTCTGCGGCATCACGAAGTTGGAGATCTGCGCGACGAGCGTGCCCAGGGCGCGTGCGGCCTCGTCGACGACCCGGGCGGGCATCGGGTCCCCGGCGGCGGCCGCCGCGAGGATCTCCTCGTACGTCCGGTCGCGGCCGGTGGCGGCCTGGACCTGGTAGCGGATGTTGGGGATGGTCAGCAGCGAGACGGCACTGCCGCGCCGGCCGTCCGGGGTGAGCGGGCCGGTGGGGTCCACGATCCAGTGGCGGCCGAAGCCGCGGTCCTCCTCGGCGCAGGGCACCCGCTTGCCGCCCAGGACGAGTCCGTAGCCGATGCCGGCCCCGATGGTGAGGACGACGAAGCGGTCCAGGCCGCGTCCGGCGCCGAACCAGGTCTCGGCCTCGACCAGGGCGGCGACGTCGTTCTCGACGACCACGGGCAGCCCGGCGCGCTCCTCGACGAGTTCGGCCAGCGGAACGTCCCGCCACAGCAGGAAGGGGGACTCGCCGACGACGGCGCGGTCCTGGACGAAACCGCCGACCCCGATGCCGATCCCGGCGAGCCGGGGGTGGTCGCGGGTCAGCTCGGCGGTCATCTCCCCGAGCACATCGGCGACTTCGGCGGGGTCGTGGGTGGTGAGCGGACGGTCGTGGCGGGCGACGATGTCGCTTCTGAGCGTGGTGACGACGCCGTAGACCATGTCCTCGGTGATCTTGAAGCCGAGAAAGGACCAGGAGTGGGCGACGACGTCCAGCGGTGTCGAAGGGCGGCCCTGGCGGGCCTCCGCCGGCGCTCCCGCCTCGGCCACCTCGACCAGCAGGCCCGATTCGATCAGCGGCTTGGTCAGCCGGGTGAGGCTGCCGGCCGACAGTCCCAGCCTGCGGGCGAGCTCGGTGCGCGAGAGCGGGCCGTGCACGAGCACCTCGATCGCCACCGAGCGCTCCCCCGGGCTCAGCGGCGGCCAGCCGGCGACGCCTGCGGTCATGTCGGTCCGACTCCCCTCGCCTTTTTTTCGCGCTGAAACCAACATGACCACTCTAAGGCGATGGTGGTTCCTGCGAAAAGATGTTTGCACCCCTCTTGACGCCGCAATTGTTTCGCACCAAAAGTAAGTCCCGCCAGAGGACGAGCCGCCGCAGCGAGGGAGTCTCCCGATGACCATCGCCTCCAGCAGCCCTCCGTCGCGTCTGCCCGCGGGCGGCGCAGCGGAGGCCCGCAGCAAGCCCAGGACACGACGGACGGAGGGGGGTGAGAGGCGGGGTGACGGACGGCTGGCCGCGGTCTTCATCGCGCCGGCGCTGCTCGGCTTCCTCGTCTTCCTGCTCTGGCCGACGCTGCGGGGCATCTACCTGAGCTTCACCCGCTTCAACCTGCTGACACCGGCGGAGTGGGTGGGCCTGGACAACTACGTCCGCATGGTCAACGACCCCATCTTCTGGGACTCGTTGACGGTCACCGTCGAGTACGTCGTCATCAACATCGGCGTCCAGACGGTCGCGGCGCTCGCCATCGCCGTCCTCCTCCAGCGGCTGACGCAATCGGCGATGCTGCGCGGCATCGTGCTCACGCCGTACCTGATGTCGAACGTCGTCGCCGGTCTGGTCTGGCTCTGGATCCTCGACACCCAGCTCGGCATCGGCAACGAGATCATCAGCGCCCTCGGCGCCGACCGCATCCCGTTCCTCGCCGACGAGACCTGGGCGATACCGACGATCGCGCTCATCAACGTGTGGCGGCACGTCGGATACACCGCGCTGCTGCTGTTCGCCGGTCTCCAGGCGATCCCGAACGACATGTACGAGGCGGCCCGGGTGGACGGCGCGAGCGAGTGGCGGATGTTCTGGCGGATCACCATGCCGCTGCTGCGGCCGGTGCTCGCGGTCGTGCTCATCATGACGGTGATCGGGTCGTTCCAGGTGTTCGACACCGTGGCCGTGACCACCGCGGGCGGTCCGGCGAACGCGACCAACGTGCTCCAGTACTACATCTACGGCTCCGCCTTCGGGCGCTTCCAGTTCGGCTACGCCTCGGCCATGTCCGTCGCCCTGCTCATCGTGCTGAGCGCCATCACCATCCTCCAGTACCGGCTCACCCGGGCCGGCCGGACCGACCTCGGTTGACGAAGGGAGACACCGGCATGGCTGCCGTGACGACAACGACGTCGACGACCCTGCGACCGGTCCGGCGGCGCAGGTTCCCCTTCGGGCGGGCCGCCGCCTGGACCGTGATGGGGCTGATCGTCCTCATCACCCTGCTGCCGTTCTACTGGATCCTGCGCACCGCCCTGTCCACCAACGCGGGACTGAACGCCGATCCGACCAACCCCCTGCCCGTCGACCTCACCACCAGCGGCTTCGAACGCGCCCTGGGCATGCAGTCGGCCGAGGAGGCCGTCGCGCAGGGCGGTGCGGGCGGCGGGCTCGACTTCTGGCGCTATCTGCTCAACTCGGTGCTGGTCTCGACCCTGATCACCGGCTGTCAGCTCTTCTTCTCCGCGATGGCCGCGTACGCCTTCTCGCGGTTGCGCTGGCGCGGCCGGGACGCGGTGTTCGGGCTGTTCCTGGCCGGGATGATGGTGCCGACCATCTTCACGCTGCTGCCGAACTTCGTGCTCATCAAGCAACTGCACCTGGTGGACACGCTCCTCGGCATCGCGCTGCCCACCATGTTCATGGCGCCGTTCGCGGTGTTCTTCCTGCGGCAGTTCTTCATGAACATCCCGCGTGAGGTCGAGGAGGCCGCGCTGCTGGACGGCGCCGGGAAGGTCAAGATCTTCTTCCGGGTGGTGCTGCCGATGGCGTCCACGCCGATCGTCACGCTGGGCGTGCTGACGTACATCACCTCCTGGAACGACTACTTCTGGCCGCTGATGGTCTCCTACAGCGACAGCTCGCGCGTGCTGACCGTGGCGCTGGCGATCTTCCGGGCGCAGACCCCGGCGACCGGCGTCGACTGGTCCGGGCTCATGGCGGCGACGCTGATCGCCGCGCTGCCGATGCTGGTGCTGTTCGCCTGCTTCGCGCGCCGCATCGTCAGCTCCATCGGCTTCACCGGGATCAAGTAAGGGGACTGTGATGCGAATTCGTCTGCGTACGCTCGTCGCGGTGACCGGAGCACTGGCGCTGTCCCTGGTCAGCGGATGCGCGCAGCAGGGCGCCGCCGGATCCTCCGCGAACACGGTCACGTACTGGCTGTGGGACGCCAACCAACTGCCCGCCTACCAGGCCTGCGCCAAGGGGTTCGAGAAGGAGAACCCCGGGCTGAAGGTCAAGATCACCCAGTTGGGCTGGAGCGACTACTGGACCAAGCTCACCGCCGGGTTCATCGCCGGCACCCAGCCGGACGTGTTCACCGACCACATCCAGAACTTCGGCCAGTACGCCGACCTGAAGGTCCTCGAACCGCTCGACGACCTCGGCATCAAGGACTCCGACTACCAGCCGGGCCTCGCCGCCAACTGGATCGGGAAGGACGGCCACCGCTACGGCGCTCCCAAGGACTGGGACACCGTCGCGCTGTTCTACAACTCGAAGATGACGAAGGACGCCGGCCTCACCGCCGAGCAGCTCAACAGCCTCGCCTGGAACCCCGAGGACGGCGGCACCTTCGAGAAGGCCATCGCCCACCTCACGATCGACAGGAACGGCAAGCGGGGCGATGAGCCGGGCTTCGACAAGAACAACGTCAAGGTGTACGGCATCGCCAGCAACGGCGGCGGCTTCGGCGACGGCCAGACCCAGTGGAGCAACTTCGCCGCCTCCGCCGGTTGGAGTTACCTGGACAAGCCGCGCTGGGGCACGAAGTACCAGTACGACAGCAAAACCTTCCAGTCGGTCATCAAGTGGTACTTCGGCCTGGCGAAGAAGGGCTACATGCCGCCCCTGTCCGACTACAACGTCCAGTCCAACCAGGCGAACACCCAGGTCGCGGCGGGCAAGGCCGCCACCGCGTTCGACGGGGCCTGGATGATCTCCTCGTACGCGGGCTTCAAGGGCCGGGACATCAAGACCGCCCTGACGCCGGTCGGCCCGACCGGCAAGCGCGCCACCATGATGAACGGCCTCGCCGACTCCGTCACCAAGGCCTCCAAGAACAAGGAGGGCGCCAAGAAGTGGGTGGCGTATCTGGCCTCGGACGAGTGCCAGAAGGTCGTCGGTAGTTACGGCGTCGTCTTCCCCGCGACGAAGGCCGGGACCGAGGCCGCCGTCGCCGCGTACCGGAAGAAGGGCATCGACGTCTCGTCGTTCACGAAGCCCGTGGCCGACAAGAAGAACTTCCGGACCTTCTCCTACCCGATCGCCAGCTACTCGGCGGACATGACGGCGCTGATGTCGCCGGCGATGGAGGACATCTACGGCAACGGCAAGCCGGTCAGCAGCCTCGACGAGACCAACGAACAGATCAACCTCATCCTTTCGCAGTGATCCCCCGACCAGTGAAGGGCATGCCTTACATGACGTTCTCCATCGGCATCGTCGGCGCCGGACAGTTCTCGGGCCAGTTCGCCACACTGTTCCAGGCCCACCCCGGCGTCAGCGCCGTCTACGTCACCGATCTGCTGCCCGAGAGGGCCGAGCAACTCGCCGCCGCCCAGGGGCTGGCGGGCACCTTCCCGTCGTACCAGGCCATGCTGGAATCGGAGGACGTCGACGCCGTCGCGATCTTCACGCAGCGGTGGACGCACGGGCCGCTGGTGCTCCAGGGTCTCAATGCCGGCAAGCACGTGTACTCCGCGGTCCCCATGGCGATCAGCACGGAGGAGATCGCGGCGATCATCGACGCGGTCAAGGCCACCGGGCTGACGTACATGATGGGCGAGACCAGCGAGTACAACCCGGCGACGGTCCACGCCCGCAACCAGATCGCCGAGGGCGCCTTCGGTCGGCTGTTCTACGCCGAGGGCGACTACGTCCACGACATGGACCTGGGGTTCTACGAGGCCTACCAGTACAGCGGCGGCGAGAACTGGAAGGCAACCGCCAGCTATCCCCCGCTGCTGTACCCGACGCACGCGGTCGGCGGGGTGCTGGGCGCCTGGAAGACGCACGCGGTCAGCGTGTCGGCGATCGGTGTCGTCGACGACCGGGGCGACGGTGTCTTCGACAAGGAGGTCAGCCAGTTCGGCAACGACTTCTCCAACGCCACCGCGCTGTTCGAGGTGGCGGGCGGCGGCTCGTTCCGTACCAACGAGTTCCGGCGGGTCGGCTACCCCTCGCACATACGGGAGTCGCGTTTCCGCTTCTTCGGCACCGAGGCCAGCATGGAGCAGCTCGCCACGGTCGCCCTGTGGCAGGACAAGCAGGGGGTGAAGGACATCAGCGAACTGCTGGAACCCAAGCCCACCATGTCGCCCGACGACCCGTCGCTCCAGCACATCGCGCCGGAGCTGCGGGCCGCGTTCACCTCCGGGTCGGCTCCCGTGCACGACCGCGCGCGGCTGCCGAGGGAGTTCGACAACCTCCACAACGGCCACGAGGGCAGCCACCACTTCCTGGTGGACGACTTCGTGACCGCCGTCAACACGCGCACCCTGCCGTCGGTGAACGCGTGGGTGGCCGCCCGTTACACCCTGCCGGGCATCATCGCGCACGAGTCCGCGCGGCAGGGTGGGGTACGGCTGGAGATCCCGGACTTCGGGGACGCGCCGCTGTAGCGGCGTCGTGCGAGCCGGGTGCCTGGGATCAGGTGCCCGGCTTGCGGCCGTACACGAAGACGTCGTCGTTCTTCTTCAGCAGCGACCAGTACTTCTTGGCGTCGGTCTTGGTCATGTTGACGCAGCCGTGCGAGCCCGGCGGGTTCCACATGCTGACGCCGACCGAGTGGAAGGCCTGGCCGCCGTCGAAGAACTGGGCGTAGGGCATCGGCACGTCGTAGATGGACGAGACGTGGTCGATGTTGCGCCAGTAGATCTTCTTCAGGCCGGTGCGGGTCTCGTAGCCGTCGCGGCCCGTGCGGACCGGGACGGGGCCGTAGACGAGCTTCTTGCCGTCCTGGATCCAGCTCAGCTGGAGGCTCAGGTTCACGCAGGCGATCCGGCCCTTGTTCACCGGGCACTTGCCGTCCTTGTTCGGGTTCTTCCCTACGGCCTTCTGCTTCTGCATCAGGTCCATCACCCCCCAGGTGACGGGCCCGGCGTAGCCGGCGTTCGGGGAGATGCCGTGCTTGGTCTGGAAGGCGCGGATCGCCTTGCAGTCGGCGGCGGACTGCTTGCCGTCGACCGGACGGCCCAGGAACTTCTCCACCTGCTTCTGGTACGGGCCGGTCTTCGCGGTGCAGCTCGCGGCCGCGGCCGGCGTGGCGCCGAGCGCGAGCGTGAGCGGTGCCACCAGTCCGGTGATCCCGAGTACGACGGCGCCCCGTCTGCGTACGTCCCCCATGGTTGGTCCTGCCCTTTCGCGGAAGTGGTCACATGGTCTGCGATCCCTGCCAGCTAGACGGGCGCCCGGGGGCTTGGGTTGTGCGGGCTTTCAGCCTGCGACGAAACGGTGACATACCTCATCACTCAGCCGGCCGGGCGGCAGACGCCAGCCGAAGGCGACGAGCAGGAGGTCCCTTGTCGAGGCGCCGCCCGGCAGCCCCGGCTATGGCCGCAGCGCGTGGTGGAAGCCCGTGTTGACCGCCGTGAGGCCGCCGTCGACGACCAGCGCGGTGCCGGTGATCCAGGCGGCGTCGGGCGAGGCGAGGAAGGCGACGGCCGCGGCGATGTCCTCCGGTTCGCCGACCCGGCCCAGGGGGTAGAGCCGCCGTACCGCTTCGAGGTCCTCGTCGCGGCCCTCCCATGCGGTGGTGCGCACGGTGCCCGGTACCACGAGGTTGACGCGGACGCCGCGTGCCGCGCCGTGCCCGGCGAGGGTGCGGGTCAGGGAGACCAGGCCGGCCTTGGCGGCGCTGTAGGCGTGGTTGCCGAAGTCCTGGAGGCCGTTGACCGAGCCGATGGAGACGACGGCGCCGCGGCCGGAGGCCGCCAGGTGCGGCAGGGCGGCACGGCAGCAGCGGTACGCGCCGGTCAGGGTGACGTCGAGGTCACGGGCCCACGACTCGTCCGGCTCCTCCTCGAAGCGGGGCGCGTCGGGCGAGCAGTGGGCCGCGCTGTTGACCAGCACGTCGAGCGAACCGAAGGTGTCGACGGCGTGAGCGACGGCCGCCTCGACCGCTCCCCGGTCGGCCACGTCGCACCCGCGCCCCTCGGCGGTCAGGCCCTCGTCCCGCAGCGCCCGCGCGGTCCGCTCGGCCTGGGCCGGGTCCTGGTCGGCGACCAGGACCCGCGCTCCCTCCCGGGCGAACCGGCGGGCGGTGGCGGCGCCGATGCCGCGCGCCCCGCCGGTGATGAGAACCCCGTACCCCTCGAAGCGCCTGGTGCCCGTCATGGGCCGACCGTACTGCCCCGGAGGTGTTCTGTTCATCGGTGTGTCGGTCCAGGCGGTGGCGGAAGGAACGGCGGCTGCGCAAGCGTCTGGCGGCCGTCCGGGGCGAGGCCGGGTCAGTCGAGTGCCGGAGTGCGGGGCCCGGTGGGTGGCTGGTGTCGACCGCCGCTCGGGCGCCGTGTACTGCTCACGGCGATGTGTGGTGAGGGGCCTGGAGGCGCCGGAAGCAACCGTTCGCGGACGGCAGAGCCGCGATGGACTGTTCACCGCCGGTTCAGCGCTTCCCATGCCCGTCTGCCCTGCCGCCTCACCGTCCAGTCGCGGACTCACGCGCGTGGGCGACGGCGCGAAAACGCGCACGGCACCCGGACGGGAACGACGACGCCACTTTTGCGTCGCTTGATTCGGAGCAGTACGACTGCTTGTTCGATAACGGTCAGGCCGGCGATGGAGATGAGTACCCATTTGGCGGGCCGTAGGGAGAGGTTGTGGAGCTGCTTGCCGAGGTGGGGGACGCGGTATTCGGCTCGCCCGAAAACGGCCCCGGCCGGTCTCAGATCTGGATCGGTGGTGGGGTTGGCGTCGCCTTTGGTCATGAAGTGGCGTTTGCCGAGGACCCAACGGGTGCCCACCACTCGGTGCACTTCTACGCAGGGACGGAGTGCGCCGGGACGCCACGCCCTGAGCACTCAGGTTCGGAAACAGTCACTCAGCGGTAGCCCGTCGTGTCGGCCGGCTTGCCCGCGTCCTGCACCTCGACGAGGTAGCGCCAGGCGTCCGGGCGGCTGCCGTCGAGGTCGGTGAAGCCGTACTCCTGGGCGAGGCCGCCGCTGGAGAGGGAGCGGCCGTTCCAGCGCGCCACGTCGGGGTCGGCGGCGAGCGCGGCCACGGCCCGGCCCACGTAGCGCGGAGTCTCCGAGATGGCGAAGTGGGGGACGCGCTCCAGGGCGTCGCGCCAGTTGTCCTCGCGGACCCCGTAGGCGTCCAGCATGAGTTCCGAGCGCAGCCAGCCGGGGGTGAGGGCGACGGCGGTGGCGCCGCGCGGGCCGAGTTCGTGGGCGAGGGCGAAGGCCATGCGCAGGACGGAGGCCTTGGCGAGGTCGTAGAAGAAGTTCACGCGGTAGTGGTCGGCGTTGTAGTCGGCGGTGCCGTCGGTGACCTCGACGACCAGGCCGCCGGGGTTGCGCAGCAGCAGGGGCAGGGCGTGGTGGCCGGTGATCGCGTGGGTCTCGACCGCGAGCCGGAGCAGGCGCAGGCCGTTGTCGAGGTCGTGCTCCCACAGCGGGGTGTCCCACTCGAAGAGCTTCTCGCCGCCCCAGATGTCGTTGACGAGGACGTCGAGGCGGCCCTGCTCGTCCGCGATCCGGTCCACCAGGGCGCGGACCTGCGCCGCGTCGAGGTGGTCGGTGGGTACGGCGATGCCCTGCCCGCCGGCCTCGGTGACCAGGTCTGCGGTGTCCTCGATGGTCTCGGGCCGGTCGTACTCCGAGCGGCGGGCGCGTGTGGTGCGTCCGGTGACGTAGACGGTGGCGCCGGCCGCGCCGAGCTCCACCGCGATGCCCCGTCCGGCGCCCCGGGTCGCACCGGCGACCAGTGCGACCTTGCCCTTCAGCGGAGCTGACATGTCCGACCTCCCGTGACCGTGGCTGCTTGTCGCCTCCAGGGTGACGGGGAAGCCGGACATCTTCTGTCGTCTTTTCCTGACGACACGCCGTCAGTGGCCGCGGGCGATCCACTCCTGAAGGTGCGGGGTCTCCGCGCCGATGCTCGTGGAGTCTCCGTGGCCGGTGAGGACCTTCGTCTCGGGCGGCAGTGTGAGGAGGCGGTCGCGGATCGAGTCGATGATCGTCGGGAAGTGCGAGAAGGACCGGCCGGTGGCGCCGGGGCCGCCCTGGAAGAGGGTGTCCCCGGTGAAGACGGTGGCGAGCCCGGGGGCGTACAGGCACACCGCGCCGGGCGCGTGCCCCGGGGTGTGCAGGACCCGCAGCTCGGCGCCGCCGGCCTCGATCACCTGGCCGCCGACCAGCCAGGCGTCGGGCTCGCGGTCCGGGTGGGTCTGCTTCCACAGCGGCAGGTCGTCGTGGTGCAGCCAGATGGTGGCCCCGGTGCGCTCGGCGAGGGCGAGGGCGGGGGCGGCGTCGATGTGGTCGTTGTGGGCGTGGGTGCACACGATGGCCGTGAGCCGGCGGTCTCCGACGGTCTCGGCGATGGCGTCGGCGTCGTGGGCGGCGTCGATGACGATCGCCTCGTGGTCGTCGCCGACGATCCAGACGTTGTTGTCGACGTCCCAGGTGCCGCCGTCGAGGCTGAACTGCCCGGAGGTGAGGAGGTGTTCGACGCGCGGGGTCATCACAGCACCACCACCGAGCGCAGCACGTCGCCGTGGTGCATCCGCTCGAACGCCTTCTCCACCTCGTCGAGTTGGATGGTCTCGGTGACGAACGCCCCGAGGTCCAGGCGGCCTTGCAGGTGCAGGTCGATCAGCATGGGGAAGTCGCGGGAGGGCAGGCAGTCGCCGTACCACGACGACTTCAGCGCCCCGCCCCGCCCGAACACGTCCAGCAGCGGCAGTTCGAGTTTCATCTCGGGGGTGGGCACGCCGACCAGGACGACCGTACCGGCGAGATCGCGGGCGTAGAAGGCCTGCTTGTACGTCTCGGGGCGGCCGACGGCCTCGATGACGACGTCGGCGCCGAAGCCGCCGGTGAGTTCGCGGATCGCCTCGACCGGGTCGGTCTCGCGCGAGTTGACGGTGTGGGTGGCGCCCATGGTCCGTGCGGTGGCGAGCTTGCGGTCGTCGATGTCGACGGCGATGATCTTCGCCGCTCCCGCGAGGTGGGAGCCGGCGATGGCGGCGTCGCCGACGCCGCCGCAGCCGATGACGGCGACCGTGTCGCCCCGGCCGACGTTCCCGGTGTTGATCGCGGCGCCGATGCCGGCCATGACGCCGCAGCCGAGCAGCCCCGCCACCTGCGGGGCGACGGCCGGGTCGACCTTGGTGCACTGCCCGGCCGCGACCAGCGTCTTCTCGGCGAAGGCGCCGATGCCGAGGGCCGGGGAGAGCTCCTGACCGGTCGAGGCGAGGGTCATCTTCTGCTCGGCGTTGTGCGTGTCGAAGCAGTACCAGGGCCGCCCGCGCAGACAGGCCCGGCACTTCCCGCACACCGCACGCCAGTTGAGGATCACGAAGTCACCGGGTTCCACGTCGGTGACGCCGCCGCCGACCGCCTCGACCACGCCCGCGGCCTCGTGGCCGAGCAGGAAGGGGAAGTCGTCGCTGATGCCACCCTGCTTGTAGTGCAGATCGGTGTGGCACACCCCGCAGGCCTGGACGCGCACGACCGCCTCCCCCGGGCCGGGATCGGGCACGACGATGGTCTCGATCCGTACCGGCTCGTCCTTGCCCGGTGCGATCACACCGCGTACTTCCTGCGCCATGCTGACTCCTTCGTCGGCTTCGTCGGCCGGGATGCCTTCCTTCCCGACCCTACGCGCGACTGATCGGCAAGGGATGCTGATCGGCCACCCGCGGCGCTGTATCACCAGCTCACACACTGTTCGAAAACGCCGGGCACCGCACCCTGCGGCCCCCGTAATCTGAACGTTCCGCCCGACGCCGAAGGAGCGATGTGAGCATCGCAGAGACCGATACCGGTACGCCCGCCTGGCGGCTGCTGCTCGGATACGTACGGCCGCACCGCCGGTCCCTGTTCGCCGGTGCGGTGCTCTCGCTGGTCACCGGGGCGACCGGGCTGATGCTGCCGCTGGTGGCGCAGGACCTGATCGACGATCTGGCGCACGACCGGGCCATCACCGGGGCGCTGCTGGTGATGTCGGCCCTGATCGTGGCCAACGCGGCGGTCGGCGCGCTGGGTTCGTACGTGTTGCAGCGCACCGCCGAGTCGGTGGTGCTCGGCGCGCGGCGCGCCCTGTCGTCGTATCTGCTGCGGCTGCGGATCACGGCCGTGGACCGCAGCGAACCCGGGGATCTGATGGCCCGCATCACCTCGGACACCACCCTGCTGCGCGCGGTCACCACCGACTCGCTGGTCGGCCTGGGCACGGGCGGTCTCACGCTCGTCGCGACGGTGGTGATGATGGGCCTGGTGGACGCCGTGCTGCTGGGCGTCACCCTGGCCGTGATCCTGGGCGCCGGCGTGATCCTCGGCGTGATCGTGCCGCGTATCAACAAGGCGAGCCGGCAGGCGCAGGACGCGGTGGGTGTCATGGGTGCCTCGCTGGAGCGGATCCTCGGCGCCCTGCGCACGGTGAAGGCGTCCGGTGCCGAGCACCGGGAGGAACGCACGCTGCACGAGGCGGCGCAGGAGTCGTGGCGGCAGAGTGTGCGGGCCGCCAAGTGGTCGGCCGCCGCGGGCAACACGGCGGGGCTCGCCATGCAGATCGCCTTCATCACGGTGCTCGCGGTGGGTGGCGCGCGCGTGGCGACCGGCGCGATCGACGTGGGCACGCTGGTCGCGTTCCTGCTGTTCGTCTTCTACCTGATGTCCCCGATACAGTCGGTCGTCGGCGCCGTCACGCAGTACCAGACGGGCGCCGCGGCCCTCACCCGCATCCAGGAGGCGCTGCGTCTGCCCGCCGAGCCGGCGGCCGCGGTCGCCCCGCTCCCCTCCCCCGGCGCGCAGCCCGCGACCCTCGCCTTCCACGACGTCCGCTTCCGCTACGCCGACGACCTGCCGTACGTCCACCACGGGGTGACGTTCGCCGTGCCCGCGCAGGGCATGACGGCGTTCGTGGGCCCGTCCGGCGCCGGCAAGACCACCGTCTTCTCGCTGATCGAGCGGTTCTACGAGCCGGACTCCGGGGTGATCACGTTCGACGGGCGCGACCTCGCCGACTGGGAGCTGACGCAACTGCGCGCCGCCATCGGCTACGTGGAGCAGGACGCGCCGGTCCTGTCGGGCTCTCTGCGGGACAACCTGCTGCTGGGCAATCCGGAGGCGGACGACGACGCCCTCGCGCGGGTGCTGAAGACGACCCGTCTCGACGGTCTGGTCGCCCGGCTGCCCGGCGGTCTCGACACGCTCGTCGGGCATCGTGGCACCAAGCTGTCCGGCGGTGAGCGGCAGCGGGTCGCCATCGCCCGGGCTCTGTTGCGCCGCCCCCGGCTGCTGCTGCTCGACGAGGCGACCTCGCAGCTGGACGCGGTCAACGAGGCGGCGCTGCGCGACACCGTCGCGGACGTGGCCCGTACGACGACGGTCCTGGTCGTGGCGCACCGGCTGTCCACGGTGACGATGGCCGACCGGATCGTGGTGATGGACGCGGGTCGTGTCCGGGCGGTCGGCACGCATCGCGAGCTGGTCACCGCCGACCCGCTCTACGCGGAGCTGGCGGCGACCCAGTTCCTGGCCGCGGCGGACTGAGCCGGCGGTTGAGCCCGGTCGGCTGGGAGGAGGGCCGCGGGATCTCGTCCTCGTGCTCGGCGGGGATGTCGCTCACGGTCAGCGAGTCGAGCGTGGCGACCGGGCTGAGCGGGCTCCGGGACTCCGCGTCGGCCGCGTGCGCCATCGGCGCGGCGAGGCCGGTGACACCCGCGGCGAGACCAACGGCGGCGACGACACGTCGTGTTGAGATCATGCCTGTCGCAGCGCGAGCGGGTCCCCGGCGGACACGGGCGGGCGGTGGCGCTCACGCGTCAGGCCCAGTGGTCCGGCTGCGTTTGCCGAGCCCGCCGGACGGGAGGAGGCTCGACAGGAGAGGCCCCTCGCGGCCCGGTCCCGACCGGGTCGCGGCCCTTCGAAGGAGGTCATCATGGGAACCGCTGCAGACCCCGCCTTCGACCGCGAGACACTGCGCCGGGCCGTGGAAGGACAGAGCCCGGACATCCTCCTCTCGCTCTACGCGGACGACGCGGAGTTCCGCATCGTCGACCGCACGAGCCAGCCCAGCCACCCCAAGGTCCTGCACGGCCGGGACGAGATCAGCCGGATGCTGGAGGACGTCTACAGCCGCGACATGTCGCACAAGCTGGAGCGGTGCGTCATCCAGGGCGACGAGGCCGCCTACAGCGAGAGCTGCGAGTACACGGACGGGGTGCGTGTCCTGTCCGAGTCCATGCTTTCGCTGCGGGACGGCAAGATCGCCGAGCAGACTCTGGTCCAGGCCTGGGACGAGTAGGGGAGGACGGCACGCTGCTGCTCGCCCGGGACGCGACGGTCACCCGCCGTGGGACGGCCCCGGCTGATCCGCGGCCAGGACGGCAAGCCCGGCGCCGTCGTGATCGACGCCGGGTACAACCCCGGCAACGTCGGCGCCGTCGACTTCGGCTCCGCCGTGGAGCGGACCTCGCTGATCACACTGGTGGCGGGCGGCGTCGGCCCGATGACCATCGCCACGCCGCTGGAGCAGACCGTGGACGCCACCGCCCGGCAGCTCGGTGCGGGCAGGGGGTGTGATCAGCGCATCCACGCGCTGTACGACATCACGTCGCCCTTCTTGACGCCGTACTCGGGCTCGGCGGTGGTGAAGGTGCTCTCCAGGCCGAGGACGGCACCGGTGACCGGGTCCATGATCAGCATGCGACGGCCGCCGGGGCCGTCGTACACGTACGCCTGACCGCGCCGCCCGAATCGGTCGGTCACCTGGCCGACGGGCCGCAGCCCCTCGGTGCCGGCCAGGAGGCGGGCGAGCGCCGCGGTCTCCCGGGCGCCGAGGGTCCAGTGGTCGAGCAGCACCTCGACGGCGTCCAGCAGTTGGGGCGTGGTCAGCGGAGTGGCGGAGTACTGAGCCTCCGTCAGGTAGGTGCGCAGCCGGGCGGGGTCGTGCGGCGGCGGGGACTGGGGCGGGGCGTCGCTCCAGCTCGGCGGATAGGTCTGGTCGCTGAGGACGTGCCCGTCGTCGACGAGGTGCGGTTCGCCGCCCGCGCCGGAGAGGACCGGGCGGCCCGGATGCCTCGGGTCGGTCGCCACGACGAGCTCGGTGTGACTGCCGTCGGCATACCAGCGCACGATGCGCTCCTCGGGGAGCGTGATCGGGGGCTTGTCGTCCGACATGCCCATGCTCCAGGACTGCACGTGCGTGCCCTTGCGCAGTCGGGGCGAGCCGTCGGCGGCGGCCTGTTCGGCACGCTCGGCCAGCCGGTCCAGGGGCAGGGGTGTGGAGCCGGTCTGCACCACCAGCGGACGGGGGGCGGCGACCGCCGGTGTGGTGTTCGGGCCGCTCAGTGCGAGGGTCAGCGACAGGGCGGCGACCACGGCCGTGGCGACGAGTCCCCAGGCCAGCCGGGGCCGGCCGGCGCCCGGCAGCAGCCGGTCCCGTAGTCGGCCGGAGGGCCGCTCACGCAGCAGCCGCTCCAGCCGGCGCTCGGCACCGTGGTCCAGGGGGCCGTCGCCGAAGTGAGGGCCGTCGGACGGCGCCGGGTTGGCACCGCGCAGCAGTTCGAGTTCGTCAGCCATGGCCGTGTTCCTTAAGGGCGGTCACGTGGGTGGCGGGCAGGAGGCGCGGGACAGGGGCGTGGCCGCCGGTCGGGGGCGGGGGCAGGGGGCGTGCGTGGCGCCGGGGCGCGGTCCCGGACAACGCGCGTGCGACGCGACCAATCGCGATCCCGGACCAGCGACACACCCCGCGGCGGGACACGGCCCAGGACAGAGCGCCTGCGGCACGACCGGTCGCGGTCCGGGACCAGCGGCACGTGCCGCGGCGGGGCGCGGCCCCGGACAGGAGGCGTGCGCCGCAGTGAGGCACAGCCCCGGACAGAGCGCCTGCGCCGTGACCGATCGCGGTCCCGGGCAAGCAGCGCGCGTCGCAAACGATCGCGGCCCCGGACAGAGCATGTGCGTCACAACCGATCGCGGCCCAGGACACAGCACGTGCGTCACAACCGATCACGGCACAGGACACAGCACGTGCGTCACAATCGATCACGGCCCAGGACGGAGCAAGGGGGTCGGCTGCGCCGACGTGGAACGCCGTCGAAGGACCGCCCTCGACCGCGACCCCGGGCCCGGAGACCACGTCAGTCATCACCGGCCCCCTCGCGCGGTGAGTGCCCGGTGTCCGCCACCACCGCGGGACGCATACGGTCGATCTCGGCTCTGAGGCGGCGCCGGGCCCGGTGCAGCCGCATGGCGGCGGCCCGGCTGCCGCAGCCGAGGGCGACCGCGACCTCGTCGATGCCGAGTTCCTCCCAGGCGGTCAGGCGCAGCACCTCCTGGTCGGCCGCGGAGAGCCGGGCGAGTGCCTCGTGCACCCAGGCGCCGGGGGTGTCGGCATCGGGGCCCGCCGCGATGTGCCGTCCGTGCGCGGTGTCGTCGTTGCCGAGCCGGTCGACGAGCCGGCGGCGGCGTCCGTGGCCGCGCACCGCGTTGGCCAGGCAGTTGCGTGCCACGCCGTACAGCCAGGGCAGCGGGGAGGAGGGCAGGTCGGCCCGGCGCCGCCAGGCGACCGTGAACACCTCCGCCACCACTTCCTCCACCTCGCCGGCCCGCCCGTCCAGTCGCCGCGCGACATAGCGGCTGACCGCCCAGTAGTGCTCGCGATAGGCAGCGGCGAAGATCTCGTCGTTGCTCATGTCCCGTTCGTGTCCGGCACCTTGCCGATCGTCACACCCGTTTCCGTGATTCTCGTCGCGTCGGGGAAGTGTGACGTCAGGACGGGGCGCGGACACAGGCGGGGCATGAGGCACCTGAAGTGGCTGACGACCACGGATCACAAGACGATCGGCACGCTGTACCTGGCCACGTCGTTCGCGTTCTTCGTCATCGGTGGCGTGATGGCGCTGTTCATGCGCGCCGAGCTCGCCCGGCCTGGTCTGCAGATCATGTCGAACGAGCAGTTCAACCAGGCGTTCACGATGCACGGCACGATCATGCTGCTGATGTTCGCGACGCCGCTGTTCGCCGGCTTCGCGAACTGGATCATGCCGCTGCAGATCGGCGCGCCGGACGTGGCGTTCCCCCGGCTGAACATGTTCGCCTACTGGCTGTACCTGTTCGGCTCGCTCATCGCCGTCGGGGGCTTCCTGACGCCGCAGGGCGCGGCCGACTTCGGCTGGTTCGCCTACAGCCCGCTGTCGGACGCGGTCCGCTCCCCGGGCATCGGCGCCGACATGTGGATCATGGGTCTGGCCTTCTCCGGCTTCGGCACCATCCTCGGCTCGGTCAACTTCATCACCACGATCATCTGCATGCGCGCCCCGGGCATGACGATGTTCCGCATGCCGATCTTCACCTGGAACGTGCTGCTGACCGGTGTCCTGGTCCTGCTGGCCTTCCCGGTCCTGGCCGCGGCGCTGTTCGCCCTGGAGGCGGACCGCAAGTTCGGTGCCCACATCTTCGACTCCGCCAACGGCGGCGCGTTGCTGTGGCAGCACCTCTTCTGGTTCTTCGGCCATCCAGAGGTGTACATCATCGCGCTGCCGTTCTTCGGGATCATCTCCGAGGTCATTCCGGTCTTCTCCCGCAAGCCGATGTTCGGTTACACGGGTCTGATCGGCGCGACCATCGCGATCGCGGGTCTGTCCGTGACGGTGTGGGCGCACCACATGTACGTCACCGGCGGTGTGCTGCTGCCGTTCTTCTCCTTCATGACCTTCCTGATCGCGGTCCCGACCGGTGTGAAGTTCTTCAACTGGATCGGCACCATGTGGCGCGGAAGTCTCTCGTTCGAGACGCCCATGCTGTGGGCGACCGGCTTCCTCATCACATTCGTGTTCGGCGGGCTCACGGGCGTGCTGCTGGCCTCGCCGCCGATCGACTTCCACGTCTCCGACTCGTACTTCGTGGTGGCCCACTTCCACTACGTCATCTTCGGGACGGTCGTGTTCGCGATGTTCTCCGGCTTCCACTTCTGGTGGCCGAAGTTCACCGGCAAGATGCTCGACGAGCGCCTCGGCAAGATCACCTTCTGGACGCTGTTCACCGGCTTCCACGGCACGTTCCTGGTCCAGCACTGGCTCGGCGCGGAGGGTATGCAGCGGCGGATCCCCGATTATCTGGCGGTGGAGGGGCTGACGACGCTCAACACGGTGTCGACGATCAGCTCGTTCCTGCTCGGCATGTCGATGCTGCCGTTCTTCTACAACGTCTGGAGGACGGCCAAGTACGGCGAGCGGGTCACGGCCGACGACCCGTGGGGCTACGGCCGTTCCCTGGAGTGGGCCACCTCCTGCCCGCCGCCCCGCCACAACTTCGTCGCCCTCCCCCGGATCCGCAGCGAGTCCCCGGCGTTCGACCTGCACCACGCGGACGTCGCGGCGGAGCGGGAGCTGACGCTGCGATGACCGCCATGGAGGGTCTGCCCGTGGACCTGCGAGCGTTCCACAACCAGGTCGAGGGTCATCTGCTCGCCGCCGCCGCGCACGAGGAGGCCCGCGCGGCCGCCGCGCGCTTCGCCGCCCGGCTCGACCGGCTGCCCAAGGCCGAACGGGAGGAGGTGGAGCGGCTGTTCGCGGCCGAGCACCTCGCCCTCGCCCGGGACTCGTGGCAGCGCACGGCGCGGCGCGGGCAGGAGCTGCGGGCCGAGTACGAGGCGGTGTACCGCAGGCTCCGCGCACGGCTGCTGGCCGGTCTGCTGCTGGGATGCGCGCTGCTGGTGGCGGCGAATCTCGTGGTGCTGGTGTCGGTCCAGCCGGTGTCAGGCCTCGCTGTCGGCGGGGTTCCTCAGGACCTCGATGAGGCTCGCGTAACTGTCCTGTCCGTGGCCGGCGGCGGCGGCCTTCTCCATGGCGGCCTTCAGGAGCTCGGGCAGGGCGTTGTCGATGCCGCGTACCGCCGCCGCGTGGATGAGGTGGTCGATGGTCGCGATCTGCACGTCGACGGTGGCGTCGTCGCCCGGGTAGCGGCCGGCGTCCACCTGGGGCGCGTACGTGGTGAGGAAGCCCGCCACCGTGCTCAGCCAGCGGATCGCGACCGGGGTGAAGTCGGTGGCCGATGTCCGCTCGGCGCCGACCAGCGCGGTGCCGTGCAGCCAGCCGGTCATGGTGGACCACATCAGGCCGAGCAGGGCGGCGTCGTAGAGGGAGGCGAGGCCGGGGTCGGTGCCCAGGTGGAGGGGGTCGCCGAGGGTCGCCAGGGTGGGGCGGTGGGCGTCGAAGACCTCCCGGGAGCCGCTGTAGAGGAACATCATGGCGGGGTCGCCGACGCCGGGCGGGGTGGTCATGATGGCGCCGTCGAGGTAGCCGGCCCCGTGGGAATGGGTCCACTTGACGGCCTCCTGGGCCTGCTCGGGAGAGCCGGAGGAGAGGTTGACCAGGGTTCTGCCCGCCAGTTCGCCGGTGGCCGGGTCGAGGACGGTGTACAGCGCCTCGTAGTCCAGCACACAGGCGATGGTCAGCGGGGAGGCGGCGATCGCCTCCTGGGGGGTGGCGGCCAGGCGGGCACCCCTGTCGACCAAGGGGCGGGCCTTGTCCGGGGAACGGTTCCAGACGGTGGTCGGGTGGCCCCGCTCCAGCAGCGTGGCGGCCAGTGCCGAGCCCATCGAGCCCAGTCCGACGACGGTGACCGGCCGGTGTTCTGCGTTCATGCCCAACTCCTCGTGCTCCATTGGAAAGTGACGTGTGATCACGTACGGTCAACGTTCGCAGGGCACGGAGATCGGGAAAAGTGACAGCGGTGACGGCCTCCACCAAATTCCTGCCATAGGCTGCGGAGCATGAGTGCCGGTTCTGTCGCCGTGGTCGTGACCGAGGAGATCGGGGTCCCCTCGTGGGATCTGTACGAACTGAGCATCCCGTGCACCGTGTTCGGCAAGCCGCAGCCCGATCTGGCCGATCCCTGGTACGACCTGCGGCTGTGCGGGACCGGGGCCGGGTCTGAGGGGCACGGTGCGGCGGACGGTCATGGCCTGAGCCTGCGCACCCGGTACGGGCTGGACGACCTGGTCGGTGCCGACACGGTCATCGTGCCCTCGGTGCCCGACCCGTGCGTCGAGGAGGGCAGGCCGCTGCCGCGGGAGCTGATCGAGGCACTGCGCCGGGCTCATGACGCGGGCGCCCGCATGGTCTCCCTGTGCACCGGTGCCTTCGCGCTCGCCGAGGCGGGGCTGCTCGACGGACGGCGTGCCACCGCCCACTGGATGCACACCGCACAACTGGCCGAGCGCTACCCGAAGGTGCAGGTCGACGCGTCGGTGCTGTACGTGGACGACGGCGACGTGCTCACCAGCGCGGGACTGACCGCCGGACTCGACCTGTGTCTGCACCTGGTGCGGCGCGATCTCGGCGCGCACGTCGCGAACCAGCTGGCGCGCCGCATGGTGGTGCCCGCCCACCGGCCTGGCGGGCAGGCGCAGTTCATCGAGCTGTCCGTGCCGGCCAGTGACGACGCGGGGCTGGCGCCCGTCCTCGAGTGGGCTCGGGCCAACCTGGACCGGCCGCTGACCGTGGCCGACCTGGCGAGGCGGGCAGCGATGAGCCCGCGTACGTTCTACCGGCGGCTTCATGCCGCCACCGGGACGACGCCTCTGCAGTGGCTTCTCGACCAGCGGCTCGGACGCGCCCGGTCACTGCTGGAGTCGACGGACCTGCCGATCGAGAAGGTCGGGGAGCTGAGCGGCCTCGGCACGGCCAACAATCTCCGCCACCACTTCCTCAGGCACCTCGGGGTCTCGCCCGGCGACTACCGGCGCGCCTTTCCCGGAGCCCGGGCGACCGGACGTGACCGCACGCGGGTCTGAGTCAGCCCCGCGGGCTCCACCCCGGCGGCCGCAGGATCCCCAGCAGCTGCCGGACCAGTTCGTCGACGACCTCGTCCAGCGTCGCGTCGACCCAGCCGGCGCTCCAGTCGTGCAGCAGGCCGTTGACGCTCCCGATGAAACCCGTCGCCGCGAGGCGGTAGTCGCGGGGTGCCGCCTCCCCGCGCGCGGCGGCACCCCGGGCCTCGGCGCAGATGAGATCGATCCAGCCGGCCCGGCGGGCGAGCCGCTGCTCCTCCAGGCGCGTGCTGACGCCGATGATCTCGACGAAGGTGATGCGGATCCGGCGCGGGTCGGCGGCGACGTTCCCGGCGTAGGCGCGGAAGATCGCGGTCGCGCGTTCGACGAGCGGCAGGTCCGCCGCGCCGGCCGCCGCCTCCAGCACCGCCGCCTCGGCCCAGTCGTTGACCTGGAGGTGCAGCGCCGCGAGCACGTCCTCCAGGGTGCGGAACTCCTCGTAGAACTGACGGGTTGACAGCCCGGCCGCCTCGCTGAGCGCCGCGACGGTGGTGGCGCGGAAGCCGGGGGTGTCACCGAACAGCTGGAGCGCGGCGTCCAGGAACCGCCGGCGCCGCTCGGCCTGCCGCTCCTCGGCGGTCTTGCCGCCATAGCGGCCGGTCGGCGCTCTGAGTCTGCCCGGCACCGGCTCTCCCTTCATCCGCTCGAACACCCATCTTCCCTCGAACGCGATTTTGTCGTGGACGCGGTCTTGTGAAGAAGGCCGCTCCTTCCTTACTTTGCAGTAAGTTGACTCTGAAAGTACGTGTGTTCAGATTCCTCACCCCACCCGCAGAGGAGGGATCAGCCATGCCCGTCTTCCGACGACGGCACCTGTGCTCCCTGACCGCCGCCCTCGCCCTGACCGCAACCCTTCCCGCGACCGCCGCACACGCGGACGCCCCTGACGCCTCCGCCGCGCTGCGCCAGGTGCTGTTCGTGGGCAACAACTGGGAGGGCACCGCCGATGTCATCAAGTCCACCGGCGACTTGGCGAAGATCGGCCGGATCAACGTCATCCCCGACAAGGACGAGCGGATGGCGGAGATCAACGCCGATCCGATCAGATGGATCGCCTTCATGACGATCCGCAACAGCGTCGGCGAGGGACACGACCAGTTCGTCGACGACATGTACTCCACGCCGGACGGGAAGTCGGTGGTCGTCTCCCGGCCCAGCTTCGCCGACGTCGTCTCCATCGACCTCGCCTCCGGGCGGATCAACTGGCGCTTCCCGGTGTCCGGTTTCCGCTCCGACCACATGGCCGTCTCCCCCGACGGCAAACGGGTCGCGGTGTCGGCGTCCACCGGCAACACCGTGCACGTCCTGGACATCGAGACCGGCAAGCAGCTCGGCAAGGCCGCTACCGGCGACAAGCCGCACGAGAACATCTTCACCAAGGACGGCAAGTACATCTACAACATGTCGATCGGCGAGGTGAACACGCAGACCGACGCGCCCTGGCTGGACTGGACGAAGGGCGACCGCCGCATCACCGTCATCGACGCGACCACGTACGAGCAGGTCAAGGTCATCGACATGCGTCCGCGCCTGGACGCGATCGGCCTGAAGGACTTCTCCGACGCGGTCCGGCCGGCGGTGTTCTCGCCGGACGAGTCGAAGCTGTACTTCCAGGTGTCGTTCTTCAACGGGTTCTTCGAGTACGACCTGGCCACCGACAAGATCACCCGCACGAAGACCCTGCCGAAGAACCCGGCGACCAGTGACGACCGCACCACCTTCGTCAACGACTCACGCCACCACGGCCTCTCGATGAGCCCGGACGGCAAGAAGCTGTGCGTCGCGGGGACCATGGACGACTACGCCACAATCGTCGAGCGCACCACCCTCCAGGAGGGCCCGCTCGTCACCGCCGCCAAGCCCTACTGGGCCACGGTCAGCGGTGACGGCAGGAGTTGCGTCGTCTCCGAGAGCGGCACCGACCAGGTCACGGCCATCGACTTCGCCACCGGGAAGAAGGTCGCGTCCGTGCCGGTCGGAGACCACCCGCAGCGCGTCCGGCTCGGCCATGTGGAGGCCGGCTGGACGAGCCCGTCCGCTAGTTGACCTCCTTCGCCGCCCACGCCGCCAGCTCGGAGCGGGCCGCGTTCAGCAGATCCGCCGAGGGAGCCGTCGCCCCGTTGGTCACCAGCGCGTAGTGCAGGACGCCCGAGTCCGGCGCGGTGAGCAGCAGGCGGCGGCTTCCCGTGCCGCCGGGCTCCTGGGCCACGCCGATCGGGGTGGTCGAGGTGTACGCGGGCGGGGCGTGGGCCGTGCCCAGGTCGGAGACGACCGTGGTGGACGCGGTCGGGAAGCTCGCCGGCAGGTGCAGTTCGGTGGGCGCCCGGCCGCCGTCCGAGCGCCACAGCAACAGCCCGTACTGTCCGGAGCCGACCAACTGCCGTACCTTCGGCAAGGAGTTGGGCACCGGGTTCCAGGTCAGGGTCGTCGAGCCGTCCCGGGAGCGGTCCTCGTAGGTGAAGCCGACGGTCGTACCGGCCGTGGCGCTCGGGTAGAGGCGGTCCAGGAGCCTGGCGTCCTGGCGCAGCACCGGCTTGCCCGAGTCGTCGAGGCGTACGGCGGACAGGTCCTCGTCGTTCCAGGCGTCACCGGCGGTGAGCACCTTGTCGGGGTTGCCGTTCATCAGCTCGCGGTGGCGGCCGTTGTAGATGTCCCACTGCCACTGCGAGCCGGAGAGCACCGGCCCCGAGGCCGCCGGGTCGGACCACCAGTCGGCGCCCTTCAGACGGGAGTCGAGGGCCTGGTACATCGCCTTGAGGACGGTCGGCGCCTTGTCGGAGACGTTGCCCGCCAGGGGGTGCCCGAACTCGCTGACCACGGCGGCGGTCTGCGCGGCGGCCGCCCGGTCGCGGACCGTGCGGAAGTCGTTCGCGTACTGGCCGTCGGCCGCCTTGCCCCACATGAAGACGCCGGAGATGGCCTTCTGGTCGTAGAAGTGGGTGTTGAACACATAGCGCGGTCCGAGCTTTCCGGCATCCAGCAGGCCGCCCTCCTGCTTCTGGAAGTCGAGGTTGGCGTTCCAGAAGAGGTTCGGTTCCACGAAGGCGGGCTTGTCCCGCCAGCCGGCCGCGTCCATGCGGGCCCGGAACTTCTCGAAGAACGGCCACAGCACGTCCTTCTCCCAGGCGCGGCTGGTCTGCCCGGAGTCGTAGACGCCGGCATGCGGCTCGTTGTAGGGGTCGAAGCCGACGACGCCCTCGAACTGGTCGGCGCTCAAGTGCTGTTGGACGTACGCCATGGTCTTCTCGGCGGTGGCGAGGAAGGCGTCCTGCACGCCGTGCGCGTTGTGCCAGAAGTCGTACGTGGCGCGCTTCACGGCCTCGTTCTGGGTGATGTTCTGCCCCCAGAAGAGGCAGATCCCGCAGGACTCGTCCGGGTAGTTCCCGGCGTCCACCGCCCACTTGGGCGCGCCGTCGCCCGTGTACCAGCTGTCGGCGTCGAAGAGGTGCCGTGAGTAGAGGTCCTGGTGGAAGTCGGGGTAGACGCGGATGCCGGCGTCGAGGAAGGCCTTCATCTGGTCGGTGGCGGCGGTCAGATAGGCGGTGTCCACCTTGCCGCGCTCGGGCTCGGCGTAGGCCCAGGAGAGCAGGAAGCGGACGGTGTTGCCGCCACCGAGGGCGCGCAGCGCGGTCGCCGACTTGCGGGCGTCTGCGACGGAGGCGAAGGGCAGGCCCTTGTTCTCCGCGAGCTTGGTCTCACCGGAGACGTTGTAGCCGCGCAGGACGACCTCGCGGCCGGAGGCGTCGGTGAAGCGGCCGTTCTTCACGGTGACGGTCGGGTCGTCGAACCAGAGGGAGCCGGGAGGGGGCGCGGCGGTGGCGGGCGGGACGCCCGCCACCGACTGGGAGCCGAAGAGGACAGCCAGGACAACCAGCAGACGTACTCGGATAGTCGGCATGTCCACTACAGTCCGGTGATTTCAGGACACCGTCAACACCCCTGACTCTGGAGTAAGTTCCCTCTCGGCCAGCGCGCACACCTCAACCGCCCACCCTTCGTGTCACGTTCAACAAGTACTCCTTCCTGTTCAGCGGGTTGTGGTCGGTGCGCGGACGCTCGGGAATCGTGCCGTGCATGACTGGCGCATAGTGGTCGAAGGCGCTCTCCAGTTCTCCCTCACCGCGTGTCAGCCCCGGCAGCAGTTGTCCGAGGCCGTGCACCCGGGCCGCCGGCACGGTGCCTTCGAGGACCCAGCGGTCGCCCCGGTTCCGCGTCGTCTCCGGTACGGCCGCGAGCCCGGCAAGGACCGGCAGCAGCGCGCCGAGGGTGTCGGCCGGGGCCTCGATGCGGAAGCGGTGCATCGGCTCGTGGACCCGTGTCCCGGCCCGCCGCAGCGCCTCGACGAGCACCAGCGGGGTGACGCCGCGGAAGTCGGCTCCGGTGCTCGACATGCTCTTGTCGAAGCCCTGGTGGGCGTGGCTCTGCCGGGGTGAGTAGCCGCTGTGGGTCATGGTGACCGTGCAGTCGGTGACCTGCCAGCCGTACAGCCCTTGGTCGAGGGTCTCGCGCACGGTGTCCTCGACGGCCTTGAAGAAGGCGTACGGCATGGAGCCGAGCTCCACCTCCAGGCGGAAGCCGACGCCCGAGCCGACAGGTGCGGGATCGACGCGCAGGCCGACCGTCGCGAGGAAGGGGTTCGCGTCCTTCTTGTTGAACTCCACGGCATGGCCGGTGCCGACGAGCCGTTCGACGCACAGCGGGGTGGTCTCGCGGAAGGTGACGTGGAGACCGTACTCGTCGGCGAGGGTGGCCTGGACGACCTCCTTCTGCACCTCGCCGTAGAGGGAGACGGAGGTCTCCTGCCGGCGTTCGTCGTGGCGCAGGCCGATCAGCGGGTCCTGTTCGGCGAGCTGGGTGAGCGCGAGGTGCAGTGCGCCTCGGTTCACACCGGGCCCCGGGACGACGACCGTCTCCAGGGTGGGCGGGGCGAAGAAGTGCTCGTACGCCTTGCGGGGTTCGCCGATCGCGTCGCCGATCCTGATGTCGGCAAGCCCCCACAGCCGGGCGATCTCCCCGGCGGCGACGGCGTCCGCACGAGTGGCCGTGCCGTGGCCGAAGACGCTGATTCCGGTGATCCGGCCTTCGGCGCCGTCCGCTCCGAAGGGGATCCTGTCGCGGGTGCGCAGGGTGCCGGAGTACATCCGGGCGTAGGCGACCTTCTCCCCCGCCGGGCCCCGCTCGACCTTGAACACGGTGCCGGAGACCGGCCCGTCCGCGTCCCCGTCGGCGGCCGGCAGCAGTTCCTCGATGCCGGACAGGAGCGCGTCCACGCCCGCGCCCGTGGCGGCGGAGCCGAAGTAGACCGGGTGGGCCAGGGCCTCCCGGGTCTGCGCGACGAGGGACCTGCGCAGGAGGGCGTCCGTGACGGTGCCCTCGACGTAGGCGGACAGCAGGGTGTCGTCGTGGTCGGCCAGGACGTCGAGAGCGGCGGCCGGGCCGGGCCCCGGGACGAAGCGGGCCGCGCGCGTGCCGAGGCCGGTGGCGGTTCCCATCGGCACGATCGCGGGTGTCAGGCGGGCCGCGACCGCCCGCAGCACCTCCTCGTCCCGCGCCCCGCGCCGGTCGATCTTGTTGACGAACAGCAGGGTCGGGATGCGCAGCCGCTGGAGGGTCCGCATCAGCACCCGCGTCTGCGCCTGCACCCCTTCGACGGCGGAGATCACGAGGACGGCGCCGTCCAGCACGCCGAGCACGCGCTCCACCTCGGCGATGAAGTCCGGGTGACCGGGTGTGTCGATGAGGTTGACCGTCACACCGTCGAGCGGGAACGAGACGACGGCGGACTTGATGGTGATGCCACGCCGCCGCTCCAGCGCGAGGGTGTCGGTACGGGTGTTCCCGTCGTCGACGCGGCCGATCTCGTCGATCACCCCGGCCGAATGGAGCAGCCGCTCCGTCAGGCTGGTCTTACCTGCGTCGACATGGGCGAGAATTCCAAGGTTGAGCAACTGCACGAAGCGTCATGTCCTTCGAAGAGAGAGCCGTTCCTGTCTGGGGGGACATGGACGCAGGGCGCATCTGGGACTCCTCGGGACTCGGTGACGTCGTCGACCCGTGCAGTGCAGCAGACCGGCCCGGTGGGCCACAACGGAATTAACCGCCGGTTGGGTACCCGGTGGGCTGTGTGGAAGGAGCCGGTCGTGCGTGACATCCTCCCGGTGCTCGGCCGCTGGTACGCGGCCCGGCTCCCGTTCGGCCTCGCGACGGTCGTCGAGGTCAGCCGCAGCGCGCCGCGCGACCCGGGCGCGGCGATGGCGGTGGGGCCGGACGAGGAGGTCGTGGGCAGTGTGTCCGGGGGCTGTGTCGAGGGTGCGGTGTTCGAGCTCGCGCAGGAGGTCGTGGCGAGCGGCGAGGCCCGGCTGGAGACCTTCGGCTACAGCGACGAGGACTCCTTCGCCGTCGGCCTGACCTGCGGCGGTGAGATCACGCTGCTCGTGCGTCCCGTCACGCCCGAGCTGGATCCGGCCTTCGGCGAGGTCGTGGACTGCGTCGCATCCGGAGAGCCGGTGAC
Organism: Streptomyces coeruleorubidus; assembly: GCF_028885415.1. GTDB lineage: Bacteria > Actinomycetota > Actinomycetes > Streptomycetales > Streptomycetaceae > Streptomyces > Streptomyces coeruleorubidus_A. The sequence continues at coordinate 9,052,745 of NZ_CP118527.1, read as the reverse complement.
CGTGGCGACGGTGACCGACGGCCCGGCGCCGCGCGGGGCGACGCTCGTGGTCCGGCCGGACCGGGTGTCGGGCACGCTGGGCGCGAGCGGCCTGGACGCGGCCGTCACCGCCGACGCGCGCGGCGAGCTCGCTCTCGGTGCCACCGGCCTGCGGCACTACGGGCCCGAGGGGCAGCGCCGCGAGGACTCCGTCAGCGTGTTCCTGCAGTCCTTCGCACCGCCGCCGCGGATGCTGGTCTTCGGCGCGATCGACTACGCGGCGGCCGTCGCCCGCATCGGGGACTTCCTCGGCTACCGGGTCACGGTCTGTGACGCCCGCCCCGTCTTCGCCACGCCCCGGCGCTTCCCCGCGGGCGTCGAGGTGGTCGCCGAGTGGCCGCACCGCTACCTGCGGGAGACGGACACCGACGAGCGGACGGTCGTCTGCGTCCTCACGCACGACCCCAAGTTCGACGTGCCGCTGCTCCAGGAGGCACTGCGCCGGCCCGCCGCCTACATCGGGGCGATGGGCAGCCGCAGTACCCACGCCGACCGGGCGAAGCGGCTGGCCGAGGCCGGGCTCACCGAGCGGGAGCTGTCCCGGCTGCGCTCACCGGTCGGTCTCGACCTCGGGGCTCGTACGCCCGAGGAGGTGGCGGTGTCGGTCGCGGCCGAGATCGTGGCGCTGCGGTGGGGCGGTACCGGCGCACCGCTGACCCTGACCGAGGGAGCGGTGCATCCGCCCCGTCGACGGTGAGTCAGGCGCCGGGCCGACGGCCCCAGGCCGAGATCATCGGTGAGGTGGCGAGGTCCAGGCGCCCCGCCTCCACGTTGGCGAGGTGCCGCTCGATCTCCTCGTCCGTGGCGAGACCCTCGGCCACGAGCTGGTCCCGCACCTGCCGGACGGTGGCCGCCTCCAGGACGTCGCACGCGGGCGAGGTGACCGGGAAGTAGGCGTCGGCCTCGACGTCGGCGAGGCCGGCCTCGCGCAGCAGCCGCGGCAGCCTGCGTCCGTAGGCCAGGTCGGCACCCCGCTGCCGCAGCAGCCGGCGGAAGCCGGTGCGGAGCCGGTTGGCCAGCTCCTGCTCGGGGCCGTACTCGTCGGGGCAGATCAGCGGCTGGAGCGCGGGATCGGCGTCCTCGACGAGCAACCAGCCGCCGGGGCGCAACGCCTGGACCATGGTGCGCAGCGCGGCGTCGCGCTCGGCCACGTGGACCAGGACGAGGCGGGCGTGGACCAGGTCGAAGGGCCCGGCCGGGGGCTCGTCGCGGCCGACGTCGTGGCGGAGCACCTCGACTCCGTCGGTGGCGGCCGCCTCGGTCCAGGAGACGTCGATGTCGGTGGCGAGCACGCGCCCGCGCGGCCCGACGCGCTCGCGGAGCCACGCGGCGACGCTCGGCCCGCCGGCCCCGACCTCCCAGCACCGCCACGCCTCGGCGACACCGACCGTCTCGAAGTGCCGGAACGTCGAGTCGTCGAAGAGGGCGGCCAGCGCGTCGAAGCGCGTACCGGCCTCGACCTGCCGGTTGTCCAGGAGGTATCCCTCGTCCCGCGCCATGCGCCGATCATGTCATGGCGGTTTCTGCAGCGGCTGGACAGGTCCTAGCTGGGTGTGCGGGGCGGCAGCCGGTGCAGTTCCACGTCGGTGAGACGGCCGTCGGCGACGGTGGCGGTCATGTACGTGCAGTGGGGCCGGCGGCGGCGGTCCGTCGGGGAACCCGGGTTGAGCAGGCGCAAGCCGGTGGAGGCCGTGGTGTCCCAGGGGATGTGGCTGTGACCGAAGACCAGCACATCGAGGTCGGGGAAGCGGGCGGCGCAGCGCTTCTCGCGGCCCTGGGCGGGGCCCGTCTCGTGGATCACGCCGAAGCGCAGCCCGCCCAGTTCCACGGACGCCACCTCGGGCAGCCGGGCGCGCAGGTCCGGTCCGTCGTTGTTGCCGTACACGGCGACGAGCCTGCGGCAGCGGCCCTCCAGCAGGTCGAGGGTGGCCGTGTCGACCCAGTCCCCGGCGTGGAACACGACGTCGGCGTGCGGGAGTTCGGCCAGCAGGGGGGCCGGCAGGACCTTGGCCCGCTTGGGCAGGTGAGTATCGGACATGAAAAGCAGGCGCACCTTCTCACCCTAGAGGCTTCCGGTCGCCCCGCCCGGGAACCCGATCGGTCTTCAAACAGACAGACCGCGCAGCTCAGTTGCCCCGTGGCCGGAGATGATCACGGGCCGGTCTCGAAAGGTGGGGCGACATCGCCGACCGGGTTAGCATCGGGCAACGCGCAGTACAACAGGACGTCTACGGCAAGCGACCCGAAGGGGCCCGGAAACCCGATGCCGGTCAAGGTCAGCGTCATCATCCCCGTCTACAACCCGGGGATCTACATCGAGGACTGCATCGCCTCGCTCCAGAGGCAGTCGCTGCCTCCCGACGAGTACGAGGTGATCTTCGTCGACGACGGCTCGACCGACGAGACACCGGCCCGGCTCGACGCGCTCGCCGCCGAGGACCCCCGGATGAAGGTCATCCACCAGGAGAACTCCGGCTGGTCGGGCAAGCCCCGCAACGTCGGCATCGAGGCCTCCAGCGGCGAGTTCGTCATGTTCGTCGACAACGACGACTACCTGGGCGACGAGGCCCTGGAGCGGATGTACGACTACGGCGTGGCCAACGGCGCCGATGTCGTCGTGGGCAAGATGGCCGGCAAGGGCCGCGGGGTGCCGGTGGAGCTGTTCCGCCGCAACCACCCGCGCGCCACCGTCGAGAACGCCCCGCTCATCGACAGCCTCACCCCGCACAAGATGTTCCGCCGCGCCTTCCTGGACCGCATCGGCCTGCGCTTCCCCGAGGGCAGACGGCGCCTGGAGGACCACGTCTTCATCGCCGAGGCGTATCTGCGCGCGGAGAACGTCTCCGTGCTCAGCGACTACGTCTGCTACTACCACCTCCGGCGGGACGACAGCTCCAACGCCGGCTTCGAGCGCTTCGATCCGGTCGGCTACTTCAAGAACCTGCGTGAGGCCCTCGACGTCGTCGAGCGGTACACCGAGCCCGGACCGGTACGCGACAAGCTCTTCCGGCGCTGGCTGCGCGTGGAGATGGTCGAGCGGCTGCGGGCCCGGCGCCTGCTGAAGCTGCCCGACGACTACCGCAGGGAGCTGTTCGCCGAGATCCACGAGGTCGTCGTCGAGCGGTTCGGTCCCGGCGTCGCGGCCGGGCTCCAGCCGACGCAGCAGGTCGTCGCGGCGCTGACCACGGCCGACCGGTACGACGACGTCGTGTCCTTCGCCCGCTGGGAGGCCGGTGTCGCACCCAAGGCCGCCCCCGGCCGCGTGGAGTGGCGGGACGGCTGCCTCAGCGTCGGCTTCACGGCCGAGTACACGTCCGGCGGCGAGCCGATGACCTTCCCGGCCGACGCCGAGGCGACGCCGCTGAACGACGCGCCCAAGGACGTCACGGAAGCGGTGGAGTGGGTGGCCTCGCAGACCGCCGCGCGCTTCGGCCAGGCCACCGCGGACCTGCTGCTGCGGGAGCGGTCCAGTGCCGCGCAGTACTTCCAGCCCGTGCGGTTCACCCGCGAGACGGTGCCGGTCGGGGACGGCGGGGAGGTCCGGCTGGTGCTGCGGGCGACCGCCACCGTCGATCCGGCCGACCTGCCGAAGGACGGCGTCTGGGACGCGCTCGTCCGGGTCAAGCTGGGCGGCTGGACCAAGGAATGCCGGCTGGGCCCGGCCCCGCGGGAGAGCCGGCCCACGCCGGGCGTGGGGATGGTCGGAGGCCGTCCGGCGCTGCCGTACTGGACGGAGCCGCACGGCAACCTCTCCCTGGAGCTCGGCGTGCGGGGCAAGCGGCTCGGGCTTGGCCGTGTGCGGCAGTCCGACGTCACCGTCTCCGGCGACCGTGTCCGTGCGCTGCTTGCGCTGTACGTCCCCGGCGACACCGAGGTGCGGCTGCGGTTCGTCTCCGCCCAGCAGATCTTGGAGGCGCCCGGCACGCTCTTCCCCGCCGCGGACGGGACGGGGGCGGTGCTGGCGGCTGCCCTGCCCGCGGAGAGCCTCTCGGGCGGCGTCTGGCGGGTGGCCCTGTGCCTGGCCCCGGACACCGACCGGCCGCAGTACACCGGGCTGCCGTTCGCGCTGCGTGCGGCGGGCGGGCGTGTGCAGGTGGCGCCGGTGCCGCAGCCCGGCCTGGCCCTACGGGTGGCTCGGCGTGCGCGACGCGTGGTCGGTACCGTGCGTCGGAAGGTTTCCCGTATCAGGATCGGAGGACAGTGACGGCATGCGACCACTGGGGATAGAGGGCGCCTGGGTTCTGGAGCCCAAGGTCTTCCCGGACGAACGGGGAAGCTTCCACGAGTGGTACCGGGGCGCGGAGTTCCGTGAGGCCACGGGCTACGACCTGTCCCTGGCCCAGGCAAACTGCTCGATCTCCCGGCGGGGTGTGCTGCGGGGCGTGCACTTCGCGGATGTGCCGCCCAGCCAGGCCAAGTACGTCACGTGCGTGCGGGGTGCCGTCCTGGACGTGGTGATCGACATCCGCGTCGGCTCCCCCACCTACGGGCAGTGGGAGGCGGTACGGCTCGACGAGGACACCCGGCACGCGGTGTTCCTCGCGGAAGGGCTGGGCCACGCCTTCATGGCCCTGACCGACGATGCGACGGTGGTGTACCTGTGCTCGGCGGGCTACGCCCCCGAACGCGAACACGGCATCCACCCGCTCGATCCGGCCCTGGGCATCGAGTGGCCCGCCGGAATCGAGCCGCTCCTCTCCCCCAAGGACGCACAGGCCCCGACCCTGGCCGAGGCGGAACGCGAGGGCTTGCTGCCATCGTATGAGGCTTGCCTGGCGTATTACGAGGAGCTGCGGGGACGGCAGAGGGACGGCTGACGTCCACGTCTACGGCACACGCCTCGGGGCGTCGCGACCCGGACCGGGCGCGACGCCCCGAGGGTGTCCCGGGACGGGCCGGACGAGAGGCGAGACGCCGGAGGGTGGACCCGGCCGGGCCGGACCGGGCGCGTGCCAGGTTCCCGGCACGCGCTGGAACCCGCCCCGGCCCTGCGGACCCCCCGGCAGAGGACCAGGACGGCCTCGCCCTCGTGCAGCGCGCAGTGCCCGAGGCTGAGCCGGACCGTCCGCGGTGTGTGCGGGGCCGGGCGGCGGGCCGTTCTTGAGACTGGCGCCCGCCGCAGCACGGAGAGGCTCATTTCGCCGACACACCGTGGGGCCGGTCGGCGCGGCGCCCCGACACGCCGTGCGGCCGGGCCGCGCAGCGCACGCGACACGCCGCCGGGCCAGTCCGCGCGGCACCCACATCACGCCGTAGGACCGGCCCGCCCAATGCTCGGACACGCCCCAAGGGCCAGTCCGCGCGACGCACGCCGCACGCCGGAGGCTGCGCGGGCACGGCTGGGCTCGGGGCCCGGGGCCGGCAGCCGGTCGGACGAGGCTGGTTCGGCAGGGCTCACTCCGGCCCTCCAGAGGCGCCGAAGGCCCGGGCGCGCGCAGCGCCCGGGCCCGGATCCGCAAGACGTCGGGAAGGCCGACGGCTCCGGAGGGGTCAGCGGCTGACGCCCACCTGTTCCAAGGCCTTGCGCAGGGGCTCCCAGCCGATGGAGCGGGGCAGGCCGCGGTTGCGGGCCTGGACGAGGGGGCGCCAGAAGCCTGCTTCCACGAGGGCCTCGGGGCGCACCGCACCGGCCCGTTCCAGGATCGCCTCGGGGACCTTCTGCGGGTCGGGAATCTTGTACTCGGCCATGATCTCGTCGTACTTGTCGTGCAGGACCCGGTTGTTCGGGTCGGCGCCGAAGACGACGAGCTGGCCGGTGGGCGCGGTGTCCACCTGGACCGTGACCAGGTCGGGGCGGTAACGCGCCAGCACCTCGGTGATCTTGAAGACGTCGCCGGTCCAGGCGTTGGTGTGCCGGTCCCGGGCCGCCTCGTCGATGCTGCGCGGCAGCATGTCGTCGAGGACGATCACGCTGGACCAGTCCGAGTACTTCTCGACGTTCATGAAGTCGCGCAGTGCGAACTCGAACAGGTGCATGCCGTCGATGAACGACAGGTCCAGCGTCGTTTTGCGCCAGTAGCCGATCGGGCTGCGGCCGCGGCGCAGGTTGCGCAGCGGGTGACGGCCGCCCTTGAGGTGCTGGAGGGGGTTGTCACGGGCGAAGAAGTCGTCGCTGGTGGCCTTCACCAGGTGGACGTCGCACTTCAGCTCCGAGACCACCTTGAAGGCGGGGTCGATCGCGATGCTGGGGACGCGGGACAACGTCAGGCTGCGGCCGTCGTTGACGCCGATCTCCAGGTAGTTGCGATTGGCGCTGACCTTGTGCAGTTCCCGGAGGAACTCATGGCGTTTCACGAAGGGGGACCTTCCTTGCGGATACGGGGCAGTGCTTCGTGCAGGGCGGAGCGCCAGTCGCGCGGCAGGGGCAGGCCGATCTCCTGCCACCGGCGGTGTGCGAGGGCGCTGTACGCCGGGCGGGGCGCGGGCCGGGGGAAGGCCGCGCTGCTGGTGGGGCGCACCCGGTCCGGGTCGGCGCCGATGAGGGAGAACACCTCGCGGGCCAGCTCGTACCAGGTGGCCTCGCCCGAGTTGGTGGCGTGGAAGACGCCGTGCGCGTCGGGGCCGAGCCGTACGCCGAGGTCGGCGATCCGTTCGGCGACGTCCGCGCTCCAGGTGGGCTGCCCGCGCTGGTCGTCGACGACGTCGAGGGTGTCGCGGCGGGCTTCGAGACCGATCATGGTCCGCACGAAGTTAGTGCCGTGGACCCCGTAGAGCCAAGCCGCGCGCACGATCGCGCTCGCCCCGGGCAGTTCCTCCAGCACGGCCCGCTCCCCGGCCAGCTTGGTGCGGCCGTAGGCGGTGCGCGGGCCCGTCGGGTGATCCTCCGGGTAGGGGGTCTCGCGGGCCTCGCCGGAGAAGACGTAGTCCGTGGAGACGTGGATCAGGCGGGCGTCGTGCGCGGCGCAGGCCCGGGCGAGCAGGCGCGGCCCGTCCCCGTTGATCTCCAGGGCGCGGGCCTCGTCGCTCTCGGCGTCGTCCACGGCCGTGTACGCGGCGCAGTTGACGACCAGGTCGGGCCGGTGCTCGCGCACAGCGGTGTCGACGGCCGCGGGCCGGGTGATGTCCAGGGCCGCCCGGTCCAGGCCCACCACGTCCTCGCCACGCCGGGTGAGCTCCTCGGCCACGTCATGGCCGAGCATTCCGCCCGCCCCGGTGACCAGCCACCTCATGCGCGGTCCTGGGCGACGCGCTGCTTCAGGGGCTCCCACCAGGCACGGTTGTCGCGGTACCAGGCGACGGTCTCGGCGAGGCCGGTGGCGAAGTCGTGGCGGGGGCGGTAGCCGAGTTCGTCGCGGGCCTTGGACCAGTCGACGGAGTAGCGCAGGTCGTGGCCCTTGCGGTCCTCGACGTACTCCACCCGGTCCCAGTCCGCGCCGCAGGCCTGAAGGAGCAGGCCGGTGAGTTCCTTGTTGGTGAGCTCGGTGCCGCCGCCGATGTTGTAGACCTCGCCGGGCCTGCCCTTGGTGCGGACGAGGTCGATCCCCTGGCAGTGGTCGTCCACGTGCAGCCAGTCGCGGACGTTGCGGCCCTCGCCGTACAGCGGCACCTTGTGGCCGTCGAGGAGGTTGGTGACGAACAGCGGGATGACCTTCTCGGGGAACTGGTGCGGGCCGTAGTTGTTGGAGCACCGGGTGACGCGCACGTCCAGGCCGTGGGTGCGGTGGTAGGCCAGGGCGAGCAGGTCGGAGGAGGCCTTGGAGGCCGAGTACGGGGAGTTCGGCTGCAGCGGGTGGTCCTCCGGCCACGAGCCGGTCTCGATGGAGCCGTAGACCTCGTCGGTGGAGACGTGCACGAAGGGGCCCACGCCGTGTCGCAGGGCGGCGTCCAGCAGGGTCTGGGTGCCCAGCACGTTGGTGCGGACGAAGTCGGCCGCGCCGGTGATCGAGCGGTCCACATGGGACTCGGCCGCGAAGTGCACGACCTGGTCCGCGTCGGCCATGAGCTTGTCGACCAGTTCGGCGTCGCAGATGTCGCCCTGCACGAACTCCAGTCTGGGATGGCCGAGTTCGAGGTTGTCGAGGGTGCCGGCGTAGGTGAGCTTGTCCAGCACGGTGATGCGCGGCGCGTCGGGCGCGTCCGAGGCGAGAGTTGCGCGGACGTAGCGGGAGCCGATGAACCCGGCTGCGCCGGTGACGAGGAGGTTCATGAAGTGATCTGCACCTTGCTGTGGTCTCCGAGGACGAAGCGGTGGGCGCTGGGGACGCTGGGGGCCGGCGTCACCTCGACGTGCCGGCCTATCAGCGAGGCCTCGATCCGGCCGACGCCCTGGATCGAGGAGTCCCGCAGCACGATGGAGAACTCCAGTTCACTGTCGGTGATCCGGCAGTTCTCCGCGATGGAGGTGAAGGGACCCACGTAGGAGTTGCTGATGACGGTTCCGGAACCGATGACGGCGGGGCCGACGATGCGGGAGTTGACGATCCGCGCGCCCTCCTCCACCACCACGCGACCGATGGTCTCCGACGCGGTGTCCACGTCGCCGTCGATCCGGCGGTCCATGCCCTCGAGAACCATGCGGTTCACCTCGAGCATGTCGCCGACGTTGCCGGTGTCCTTCCAGTAGCCCGTGATGACCGTGGAGCGCACGTCGGCGCGGGAGTCGATCAGGTGCTGGATGGCGTGGGTGATCTCCAGTTCGCCGCGCCAGGAGGGTTCGATGGCGCGTACCGCTTCGTGGATCAGGGGTGTGAACAGGTAGACGCCGACCAGGGCCAGATCGCTCTTGGGCTGGTCGGGTTTCTCCTCCAGGCCGATGACCTGGCCGGAGGGGTCGAGTTCGGCGACGCCGAAGGCGCGTGGGTCGGCCACGCGCGTGAGCAGGATCTGGGCGTCGGGCCGGTTGCCGCGGAACTCGTCGACGAGTCCGCTGATGCCGCCGACGATGAAGTTGTCGCCGAGGTACATCACGAAGTCGTCGTCGCCCAGGTAGTCCCGGGCGATCAGTACCGCGTGGGCCAGCCCCAGGGGCCGTTCCTGGGGGATGTAGGTGACCTTCAGGCCGAACTGCGACCCGTCGCCCACCGCTTCCTCGATCTCCGCGGCCGTGTCCCCGACGATCATTCCCACGTCGGTGATGCCGGCCTCGGCGATCGACTCCAACCCATAGAAAAGCACGGCCTTGTTGGCCACTGGCACCAGTTGTTTGGCCGACGTGTGTGTGATCGGCCTCAGTCTTGTTCCTGCGCCGCCGGACAGCACGAGAGCCTTCATTCGGTTCACCATAGTCGTGATCCGGCGGATGTGAACATCACTTCTTTGGGTTGTCGATGCGCGCAGTTACCCGGATCGTCACCGCGCGGCCTCCTGGGGAGCGGTCAGTCCTCGCCCCTGACGATGTTCCAGTCCGGCTCGGAGCGCGCGGTTCGGGTGGTGGCCCGGTGCTCCACGGCGGGGAGGCAGGTCCGCAGCGCGGCCTTCTCGCGCAGGCGGCGTGCCTTCGACCAGCCGGTTTCGGGCCGACGGACGACGGGCTTGTCACTGGTGTCCATGGAGGTCACGACTCATCATCTTCCTTCTGCATCCGCTGCCGTTCGAGTCCCCATGAACAAACCGAACAAACACGGGCCGTGACGTCTCGGCCGGGTGCTGAACTCCCCCTCACCTCAAGGCTGTTCCCCGCACGTACGCCGGTCCCGCGCACCGCGTGTGCGCGGGACCGGCCGGCCGGGTACTGTCGTCACGTGTTGGGACGCGCGGCGCTGATGTCACCCAGCGCCGAGTCCGGGTCGCGCTCCATGGCCATGTCGCCCAGGGACACGATGCCCACGGGGCGGCCGTGGTCGACGACCGGGATGCGGCGCACGGAGTGCTCGCGCATCAGCTCCACCGCCTGCCCCAGGTCCTCGTCGGGGCTGACGGTGACCAGGTCGTCACTGCACGCGCCGGCCACGGTGGTCTGCTCCGGGTCACCGCCCTGGCTGATCGACCGGACCACCAGATCACGGTCGGTGACCACACCGCGCAGATCGTCGCCGTCCGTCACCAGGACGACGCCGACGTCCTCGTCGCGCATGATGCGGGCCACCTCGGCGACGGAGGTCTGCGGCTCGACCGTGGCCGGATCGCTGGTCATGATGTCGCGGACATGCTGAGCCATGACGTTCCTCTTCCTTCGGCTCCTTGCGGGTTCTCCGTCTTGCGCCGCCCGGGTACCCGGCCGACCGGCCCGGTCACCAGGTGATCGTGGAACGGTTCACCGCCCCAGCACCAGCTCCGCCCACACCTGCTTCCCGCCGCTGACCGGCAGAGTCCCCCACGTCGCCGACACGGCCTCGACGAGGAGGATGCCCCGGCCGCCCGTGGCCTCCCAGCCGATGCTGGTCGGCCGGACCGGGCTGCGCGGGGAGGCGTCGGCGACGGCGACGCGCAGGCGGTTGTTGATGAGCGTGAGGTCCATACGGACCCGGCCGTCGGTGTGGACGAGGGCGTTGGTGACGAGTTCGGAGGCGACGAGGAGGACGGTGTCGAAGTCCTCGGTGACGCCCCAGGAGCGCAGGGTGCGCCGGGCGAAGCGGCGGGCGTGCCCGACCGCCTGCGGGACGCGCCACACCGTCCAGCTCTCCCGCAGCGGGCGCAGGTCCATGCCGTCGTAGCGCAGGAGGAGCAGGGCGACGTCGTCGCTGCGCGGGGCGTTGCCGAGGAGGGCGTCGGCGACGAGCCCCAGGTCGGCGGGGGCGGCTGCGGCCAGCCGGCCGGCGAGGCGGTCCATGCCCTCGTCGATGTCGGTGCCGGGGGTCTCGACGAGGCCGTCCGTGACCAGCGCGATCACGGTGCCGGGCGGCAGCCGGAGCGGGCTCATGGGAAAGTCGGCCTGGGTGACCACCCCGAGGGGCGGGCCGCCCTCGGCCTCCGCGATCTCGGTCCGGCCGTCCGGGTACCGCAGTACCGGCGGCAGGTGCCCGGCGCGCACGCACCAGGCGGAGCCCTCCTCCAGGTCGATGTCGACGTAGGCGCAGGTGGCGAAGAGGTCGCTCTCCATGTCCATGAGCAGCCGGTTGGCGTGCGCGACCACGACATCCGGCGGGTGCCCTTCGACGGCGTAGGCGCGCAGGGCGGTGCGCATCTGGCCCATGAGGGTGGCGGCGCCCGCGCTGTGCCCCTGGACGTCGCCGATGATCAGGGCCACGTGGTGGTCGGGCAGCGGGATGACGTCGTACCAGTCGCCGCCGAGTTCGAGTCCGGCCGTGCTGGGCAGGTAGCGGGCGACGGCCACCGCGCCCGGCAGCCGGGGCAGGCGGCGCGGCAGCAGCTGGCGCTGGAGCATGCCGACGAGTTCGTGTTCGGCGTCGAAGGCCCGGGCCCTCACCAGGGCCTGTCCGGCGAGGCCGGCGCAGGCGGTGAGCAGGGCGCGTTCGTCGGTGCCGAAGTCGTGCGGGGTGTCCCAGCCGATCAGGCAGGCTCCGGCCATGCGGTTCCCGGCGGGCAGCGGCAGGACGGCGAGGCCGCCGGGGCCGACCTCGGCCAGGGCGCGTTCCAGGGGGCTGCCGGCGGGCCAGATCCGGGCCCGGCCCTCGCGCAGCGCGGCGGCGAGGGTGGGCATGGCGCGCACGGGCGCGTCGGGCCACTCCCCGCGCCACTCCGTGCGCCACAGCTCGGGCCAGGCCTCGGGTTCGGGCGGGTCGAGGACGGTGACGACGAGCCGGTCGCTCTCCAGCTCGGCGAGGGCGATCCGGTCCGCCCTCAGCGGCCGGCGCAGGGCGGCGACCACGGCGTCGCCGACGTCGCGGACGGTGACGGCGGTGGCCAGCGCGGTGGCCAGGCGCTGGACGCGGGCCACGTCGGTGACGTCGGAGCGCAGCGTGGAGGCGTCGGCGACGGTGCCCACGAGCCGCGCCGGGTGCCCCTCGCCGCCGGGCAGGAGCCGCCCGCTCAGCCGGAGCCACTTCGGCGGCCCGGTGGGCTGGAGCACGCGGAACTCCAGCTCCCGGTCGCCGATGGACATGTGGTCCGCCTCCACGACGGACATCAGCGAGGGCAGGTCCTCCGGCACGGTGAGGCCGAGCAGGGTCTCGACCCGGCCGTCGAACTCCACGGGGTCCAGGCCGAACAGGTCCAGCAGCTCGTCGCCGACCCGGACGCGGCCGGTGTCCATGGCGAGGCTGAAGGTGCCCGGCGGCAGTTCACCGCCCTCGGCAAGCACGGCCGGGGCGGTGAAGGCGACCGCCTCGGAGATGAGCTCCAGGCACTTGCGGTCGTCGGTGTCGAACCCGGCGGGGCGCTCGCTCACGGCGAGCAGGCAGCCGCCGCCGTTCCCGGGCACGGGCAGGGCGACCAGGTGGAAGTCCCGGGACGGCACGCGCCGGGCCTCGGCGTGCTCGGCGAGTTCGGCCGGGCCCAGCGAGACCGGCCGTCCACCGTGGTGGGCCTCGGCGACCGGGGACCGCCCGGCGCGTGGGTAGCTGTCGCGCAGCCCGTACAGCGTCCTGGGCACCCCGGCCGACTCGACGAGGCAGAGCAGTTCGCCGTCCTGACCGGGCGCGTACACGGCGACGAACGCGGCACCGGCGAAGACGAGCGCCTGTTCGAGAGCGCGGTGCACGCGTTCGGGCGACTCCTGATCGGCCGCGATCGCTTTGAGGGCACCTTCGGCACGCAGCGTTCGCGTTCCGCGCTCTTGGGCGCCCTCACTGACCACGTTGGCCATTACAGCGCTTATGAGACACCTGCGCAGCCCCTGTGACCGTTCCGTGGAGCCGAGCCGGCGCCGGCGCTCGGAAGCCACCGAACATGTCTTTGCCCGTGCGTTCCGCACGGTGTTCTCGTGACAGGCGTGACCGTCCGGGCCCGTCGCGTGACTGGAAGGCTCGGCGCCCGTCGCGACAGGGGGACGCATGGACGAGCGCTACGCGGTGTACGCGCTCGCCGCCCGGCATTTCCACGAGACGCCGGACCGGTTGGCGCCGGGCGTGCAGGAGGCCGCGCAGGGGGCGGCCCGGCACCTCTACGAGACGGCCCGCCGGCCGGTGCACGGGGGCTGGGAGGCGGCGCGGACCGGCGACCGGCTGACGATGACGCCGCTCGGCCCGGACGGCGAGCCGCCGACGGGGCCGGCACAGGGGCTGGAAGATCCACGCCTCGGCGACCGGGGCGAACGCGGAACAGATCGCCGGGATCGTGTGGAACTACTGCGTCAGTGCCATCTCCTCCGCTCGCCGTACGTCCCGTCGTCGTGTCGAGCGCGTGCCCGCTTGTTCGCGACCATGACCCTGCGTGAGCGCGGAGAACCGGACATCAGGCTGCGCGGGGGCGCACGCGCGGCGCCCTCACACCGGCCGCGCTTCGATTCGGCGGCATGGGTCGCGGCGGTCGGGCGCCTTCGACGGGGCAATGCGTCTGTGACCGACGGTAACCAGGTCCGTCCCCCATGCCGCTCGTCGTGCGCGACGGGCCGCCAGGGAGGAGATTTGTTCCTGAGCCCGGTCGCGCGGCCGTGCGAGGAGGTGGTCGGCGTGTCCGACGGACAGTCGTTCGCGCAGGCTCCGGCAGTCGCCAGGACGCCGGTCGGCCGTCCCCTGCTGTCCTTGGCGCTGGCCTCGATGATGGACGAGGTGCACGCCCACTCCGGCGCCGTGTACCTGCTGGCGCAGGACCAGCCGGTGCTGGAGATGGCGGTGATGGCGGGGCTGCCCCGGGCCTTCGCGGCGCCCTGGGAGCGGGTGGGGCTGAGCGCGCCGATCCCGGTCGCCGACGCGGCGCGCGAGCGCAAGCTGGTGTGGGTCCGCGGCGAGGAGGAGATGGCCCGTCGCTATCCGCGGATCGCCGTGGTCCTGCCGTATCCGTTCGCCCTGGCCGCGGTGCCGGTGGCCACCGAGTCCACCGTGTACGGCGCGGTGTTCGTGACCTGGCCGGGCGGGCATCCGCCGGAGCTGTCCGACCGGGAGCGCGAGCATCTGACCGCGGCCTGCGGCCGGCTGGCGGTCCGGCTGGAGCGGGCCGCCGAGCACAGCATCCCGCCGCACCCCGAGACCGATCTGGTGGCCTCGCCCCTGGTGGGCGGGATGGCCGGCACGCTCGGCACGGTCGAGGCGGCCCGGATGGTGAGCCGGCTGCCGTACGGGCTGGTCTCGCTGGATCTGCACGGGCGGATCGGCTTCGTCAACGCGGCGGCGGCCGAGCTGCTGAACGTCCCGGTCAGCCGGCTGCTCGGCACACAGCTGTGGGCGTCGGTACCGTGGCTCAACGACCCGGTGTACGAGGACCGGTACCGGGCCGCGCTGATGAGCCAGCACACCGCCTCGTTCGTGGCGCTGCGCCCGCCCGGCGAATGGCTGTCGTTCCGGCTGTATCCGAGTACGACGGGCCTCAGCGTCCGGATCACCAGGTCGCGGGCCGTGTCGGAGATGAACCGGGCCGCACCGCCGTCCGACGGGACGCCGACGCGGCTGGTCACCATGTCGCAGGTGCTGGACCTGGCCAGCGCGCTCACCGAGGCGGTGGGGGTGCAGGACGTGGTGCAGCTGGTCGCGGACGAGATCGCCCCGGCCGTGGGCAGCCAGGCCCTGGTCGTGCTGGGCTCGCGGGCGAACCGGCTGCGGCTGCTCGGGCATCGCGGGTATCCGGACGCGCACGTCGTGGAGCGGTTCGACGGGATGCCGCTGACCGAGCCGACCCCCGGCACGCAGGTGCTGCGGACGGGCGTGCCCGCCTTCTTCGAGTCGCAGGAACAGCTGGAGCGCCTCTACCCGGCGCGGGTCGCCACGCCCGACGGCTTCGCGGCCTGGGCGTATCTGCCACTGATCGCCCAGGGCCGGCCGGTGGGAACGTGCGTGCTCTCCTACGCCGAACCGCACCACTTCCCGACGGAGGAGCGGGCGGTGATGACCAGCCTGGCCGGACTGATCGCCCAAGCGCTGGAGCGGGCACTGCTCTACGACGCCAAGCACCGGCTCGCGCACGGCCTCCAGGAGGCGCTGCTGCCGCACTCCCTGCCGTCGCTGCCCGGCATCGAGGCGGCCGCCCGCTATGTGCCGGCCACCCAGGGCATGGACATCGGCGGCGACTTCTACGACCTGGTGCGCATCCAGGGGATGGCGGCGGCGGTGATCGGGGACGTGCAGGGGCACAACGTCACGGCGGCCGGGCTCATGGGGCAGGTCCGCACCGCGGTGCGCGCGTACACGGCCGTGGGCCAGGCGCCCGAGGAGGTCATGCGCAGCACCAACCGGCTGCTGCTCGACCTGGGGGCCGACCTGTTCGCCAGCTGTCTGTACCTGCGCCTCGACCCGGCGCACGGCCGGGCCGTGATGTCCCGGGCGGGTCATCCGCCGCCGCTGCTGAGACGCCCGGACGGACGGGTGCGCGTACTCGACCTGGCCGGTGGCCCGCTGCTGGGCATCGACGCCTGCGCGGTGTACCCGACGACGGAGGTCGCCCTCGCCCCCGGCTCCCTGCTCGTCCTCTACACCGACGGGCTGGTCGAGTCCCCCGGCACCGACTTCGAAGAGGCCCTCGCCGGCCTGGGCCGTCGTCTGGCCGACGCCGGGGACCAGCCGCTGGACGAACTGGCCGACAGCCTCGTCCGCCAGGAGCCCCACCGCACGGAGGGCGAGGAACGACTCGACGACATCGCCCTGTTGCTGCTCAGGGCGGTCGGGTAGGGCAGGTCGGCGCCGTGCACGAGGACGGGCCGGTCCTCCCGCCGGAGGACCGGCCCGGTCCACCGCCGGCCGGAACCACGGCTCAGGCCGGCCGGTGGCCGGGAACACCGGTGGGCCGGCCCGGTTCCGCCAGGAAGGGGGCGGAACCGGGCCGGCAGCGTCGGACCGGCTGCCGACGGTTTCGGGTCAGCGGGACTCGGTCAGACCGGAGTTGTCCTCGACACCCTGGCCCGTGTCCTGACCGGCACCCGCGCCCTCGCCGGCACCGGCGCCCGCGTCCTCGCCTCCGGCCTGCTCGCCGGCACCGGCACCAGCACCGGCCTCTTCACCGGCACCGGCTTCCTCGCCCGCACCGGCACCGGCCTCGCCACCGGCTCCGGCCTCCTCACCGGCACCAGCACCGGCGCCGGCGTCCTCGCCCGCACCGGCCTCCTCGCCGGCACCGGCCTCTTCACCCGCGCCACCGGCCGCGCCGCCCGCGCCGAGGGTCGCGCCGACCGCCTCCAGGGCGGTGGTCACCGGCTGGAAGAACGTCTCGCCGCCGACCGTGCAGTCGCCGCTGCCGCCCGAGGTCAGGCCGATCGCGAGACCGTCCTGGGTGAACAGCGAGCCGCCGCTGTCGCCCGGCTCGGCACAGACGTTGGTCTGGATGAGGCCGGTGACGGTGCCCTCCGGGTAGTTCACCGTGGCGTCGAGTCCGAGGACCTGACCGTCGGCGAGCCCGGTGGTGCTGCCCATCCGGAAGACCTCCTGGCCGACGGTCGCCTCCGCGGCCTCGGTGATCTGGACGGTCTGCTCGCCGGTGTTGACCTCGCTGGGCGCCTCGGTCGCCGGGTCGTCGTACTTCACGAGCGCGAAGTCGCCGTCGCCGGGGAAGGTGGACTGGTCGACGGTGGCGATCGGCTGGCCGCCCTGCGTGTCCGACCACTCGTTGCCGCCGAGGGTGCAGTGACCGGCCGTCAGGAAGGCCGGCGAGCCGTCGCCCGCGGTGACGTTGAAGCCGAGGGAACAGCGCGAGCCGCCCGCGAAGATGGCGTCACCGCCCGAGACGAACGGCTTGAAGGTGCCCGCGGACTTCTTGATGGTCGCCATGCCGGAGCCGAGGCTCTGCACGGTGGACTCCAGTCTGTCCCACTTGGCACCGGTGACGGTGCTGTCGGCCGTCACCAGGAGCTTGTTCGTGCGCGGGTCGATCGACCACGAGGTGCCCGCGATGGTCGCGTCCGACTTCAGGGTCTGCGCCCCGCTCTTCAGCTCCGACCAGCTGTTGTCGACCTCGCGGACCTTCGCGCCCGCCGCCTTCGCCTGCACGATCACGTTGTTGTTGTCGCCCGGTACGACGTTGACGACGAGCTGCTGGCTGTCGCTGTCGTAGTAGGAGCCGCCGAACGCCTCACCGAGGAGCCCGGAGAGCTGCGAGGCGAGATCCGAGGCGTCGCCCGCCTTCAGGGTCTTCGGCGCGGCCGCCGCGTCGTCGGTCGAACCGTCCTGCGAGGCGTTGGCGTTGGGGAGCAGGATCGCGGCCGCGCCGAGCGCCACCACGCTGCCCGCCGCTATCGCGGCCTTGCGCTTCGGAATTCGCTTGTGACTCAAACTTCTCTCCTCCTGGGGAACGGAGTAGGTGCCGCCGTCCGGCAGCTTCTGGGGGCGCCTGGATGGCTGTTGGTACGCACGGGCCGCCCGGGGCGTTCAATTCCGTTTGCAAGTGATCCGTTCGCACCGTGAAATCAGCCAACTGGCCGGATGACGGCGTTTCAGCCACGGGCCTCGTGACGACATACCGAACGAACACGATCCGTAGCCGACCTGGAACGATCTGTTGCGATCGCAGAGTGGAATCTCGCCTTCAGCGAATCTGCACATCGAATGCTCAACCCGGTCACCGAGTCGAGGGTTATCCGCGCGTCGGCCGCGTCGGCCACGCCTTTGGGGCGGGAGTGCCGGATTCGCCGCCCCACGGGACAAGGGGCCCGATGAGCCGATGCCGTGGCGCGTGTGAAGAAGTCGCCACCAAGGCGTGCACACACCTGCACGCTTCGGTGCGGCTGGGGCGCAAGTTGCCTGGTGGGACAGCTGGTTGATTGGAAGCGCGCGCCCGCAGCGTGCTTTGATCCATCGCACCGCGGGGGCCGCACAGGGCACTCGGAAACGAGAGTCCGGCACTCGCGGTCGCGGCCGTCATCTGTCCCCAGAGGGGGCCGCTCCCCCCTTGTGAGATATCCATACGGAAGGAAGTTCCATCATGAACTCCACCCCCCAGGTTGAGACCGTCGAGATCGCCGACGCCGAGCTCGACGCCGTCTCCGGCGGCCTGTCCGTGAACGCCGTGAACACCGTCACCGACACGGTCGACGGCATCGCCCCGGTTTCCGGCCTGGTCAACACGGCCGTCGGCACCGTCGAGGGCGCCACCGGCCTGAACACGGCCCCGGTCACCAACCTGGTCGCCGGTCTCTGATCTGGCCCCATTGCCGTTGACTCCCGGAGCCGCAGCCGGCGGTTCCGGGATCTTCGGGTGCCGTAACAACGTCTGCTACGGCTGTAGGTACCTCTTCTACGGGTGAGGGAAGTTCCTTGCAGTTCCGCCAACAGGCCCTCGCCAAGCTCCAGTCACCGGAGGAACTCGACCTTCCGGTGCGGTTCGCCCGCCCGCAGGGCTGGCTGGTGCTCTCGGTGACGGTGGTCGCGATGGCGGCCGCCTCGGTATGGGCGGTGACCGGCTCGGTGACCTCCACCGTCAGCGCACCCGCCATCCTCACGCACGGGCAGGGCAGCTATCTCCTCCAGAGCCCGGTCGCGGGCCAGGTCACCGCGGTGCTCGCGAAGCAGGGCGAGCGGTTGCCGGCCGACTCCCCCGTGCTCAAGGTCCGTACGCCCAAGGGCGAAACCGTCGTCCGCACGCTCGACGCGGGCCGTGTCTCCGCGCTCGCCGCGACCGTCGGGCAGATCATCCAGACCGGCGCGAACGTCGCCGCCGTCGAGAAGGTCGCCCACACCAAGGACGCGTTGTACGCGACGGTCTACGTCCCCGCCGAGAACGCCGCCTCGATCCCCGACGACGCCGCCGTCGACCTGACCGTGCAGTCGGTGCCGACCCAGGAGTACGGCGTACTGCGCGGCCATGTGAAGTCGGTGGACCGCGCGGCCCAGTCTCCGCAAGCGATCGCCGCGTTCCTCGGGGACAGCCAGCTGGGCGAGCAGTTCACGAAGAAGGGCAGGCCGGTGGCCGTGACGGTCCGGCTGGACAAGTCGTCCGACACGAAGAGCGGTTACAAATGGTCCTCCGCGGACGGGCCGCCGTTCAAGCTGACCTCCATGACGCTGGCCTCGGGGTCGATCCGGCTGGCCGACCAGCATCCCGTCGACTGGCTGCTGCCGTGACCACGACCGCACCGGACACCCGGGGCCGACGCCGCGCCGCCCCGCCCAAGCGCAAGGTGCCCAAGGCCGGGGCGAAGACCGTCCGCACGCCCACCGTGCTCCAGATGGAGGCCGTGGAGTGCGGCGCCGCCTCCCTGGCGATGGTGCTCGGCCACTACGGCAAGCACGTCCCGCTGGAGGAGCTGCGCATCGCCTGCGGCGTCTCGCGCGACGGCTCGCGCGCCAGCAACCTCCTCAAGGCGGCCCGTAGTTACGGCCTGACGGCCAAGGGCATGCAGATGGACCTGGCCGCCCTCGCCGAGGTGAAGTCGCCGGCCATCCTGTTCTGGGAGTTCAACCACTACGTCGTCTACGACGGCATGGGCCGCCGCTTCGGCCGCCGTGGCGTCTACATCAACGACCCCGGCAAGGGCCGCCGCTTCGTCCCCATGGAGGACTTCGACGGCAGCTTCACCGGTGTCGTGCTGGTCATGGAGCCCGGCGAGGACTTCACCCGGGGCGGCCGCAAGCCCGGCATCCTGGGCGCGATGCCCGCCCGGCTGCGCGGCACCGCGGGCACGATGCCCGCCGCCGTCCTGGCGAGCCTGCTGCTGGTGGCGGTCGGCGCGGCGGTGCCCGCGCTCAGCCGCACCTACATCGACGAGTTCCTGATCGGGAACCAGACCTCGCTGCTGCCGACGCTGTTCACAGCCATGGCGGCGTGCGTACTGCTCACCCTCGTCCTCACCTGGCTCCAGCAGGCCAACCTGCTGCACGGCCGCATCATCTCCTCGACCCTCTCCAGCGCCCGCTTCCTGCGCCATCTGCTGCGGCTGCCGGTGACGTTCTTCTCCCAGCGCAGCCCGGCCGACCTGGTGCAGCGGCTCCAGTCCAACGACGCGGTCGCCGAGACGCTGTCCCGCGACCTCGCGGCGGCGGGCGTGGACGCGGTCGTCGTCGTCCTGTACGCGGTGCTGCTGTACACCTACGACCCGCAGCTGACGTTCGTCGGCATCGGCGTGGCGCTGCTGAACGTCGTGGCCATGCGGGTCGTCATCCGGCTGCGGGCCACGCGCACGGCGAAGCTGCGCGCCGACACGGCCCGGCTGACCAACACCGCCTACACCGGTCTTCAGCTCATCGAGACGATGAAGGCGACCGGCGGTGAGGACGGCTACTTCCGTAAGTGGGCCGGACAGCACGCCACCACGCTGGAGGAGCAGCAGCGGCTCGGCGTGCCGAGCGCCTGGCTGGGCGTGGTCGCGCCGACGCTGGCCACCCTCAACAGCGCGCTGATCCTGTGGATCGGCGGTATGCGGGCGGTCGAGGGTCACATCTCGGTCGGTCTGCTGGTCGCCTTCCAGGCCCTGGTCACCCGGTTCACGGCCCCGCTGACCCGGCTCAACGGCGTCGCGGGCCGCATCCAGGACTTCGCGGCCGACGTGGCGCGGCTGAAGGACGTGGAGAACTTCAAGGCCGATCCGCTCTACGGCCGCCCCGAGTCCGGCGAGTCGACGCGCCGCCTCCAGGGCCACGTCGAGCTGGAGAACATCACCTTCGGCTACAGCCCGCTCGACAAGCCCCTGCTCACCGGCTTCGACCTGACGGTCGGTCCCGGGCAGCAGGTCGCGCTGGTCGGCGGGTCCGGAAGCGGCAAGTCCACGGTGTCCAGGCTGATCTCCGGCCTGTACGCGCCGTGGGAGGGCGTGATCCGCATCGACGGACAGCGCATCGAGGACATCCCGCGCGGGGCGCTGGCCGCCTCCGTCTCCTTCGTCGACCAGGACGTGTTCCTCTTCGAGGGCACGGTCCGCGACAACGTGGCGCTGTGGGACCCGTCCATCCCGGACGAGGCGGTGGAGGACGCGCTGCGGGACGCCGCCCTGCTCGACGTGATCACGCGGCGTCCGGGCGGCATCCACAGCAAGGTCGAGCAGGACGGGCGCAACTTCTCCGGCGGGCAGCGCCAGCGCCTGGAGATCGCGCGGGCGCTGGTGCGCCGGCCGAGCATCCTGGTCCTCGACGAGGTGACGAGCGCGCTGGACGCGGAAACCGAGCTGGTCGTGATGGACAACCTGCGCAGGCGCGGCTGTGCCTGTGTGGTGATCGCGCACCGGCTCAGCACGGTCCGCGACAGCGACGAGATCGTCGTCCTGCAGCACGGCACGGTCGTGGAGCGGGGACGGCACGAGGACCTGGTGGCGCGCGGCGGAGCGTACGCGGCACTGGTCAGGGAGCGGTGAGATGACGGCCGTTCAGGGACACGAGGGTGACCTCGTCCTCAACGCGTTCGGGCAGATGGGCTCGCGCATCGACTGCGCCGGGTTCAACCGCCTCGACCTGGAGGGCCCACAGGTGCTGTGGCTGATCGCGTCGGGGGCCGTCGACCTGTTCGCGGTGGACGCCGGCCAGCAGGGCCACTGGCACCACCTGGGCCGGCTGGAGGCGGGCTCGCTGGTGCTCGGACCGGTGGCTGGGCCCCAGCACACCCTGGTGGCCCGCCCGCTGCGGGACTGCGTGGTGCACCGCATCGGCCTGCGCGAGCTGTACCAGCCCGCCAGCACCGCGACCTGGTCGTACGACGAGTACGGCAACCCGCAGTACGTGCCGCCGACGACGAGCCCGCTGGAGTACGCCCTCGCCCTGGGGGTCGGCCGAAGCCTGTCCATCCTCTTCCAGGCCCCGATGGCGACCGAACGGGCCGCCGCGCCCACGGACGACGACGTGTTCTGGATGCAGGTGCCGCCCGGCAGCGTCCAGTACGGCTCGCTGTACGGCGCGGAGGCCGCGGCCGACCTGCTGATCGACCCGGGGCTGTGGCAGACCATGGTCGACCAGCAGTACCGGCTGCTGACCACGCTGGACCGCTGGATCGAGCAGCTGGAGCGCACCCACGAGTCGCGCACGGCCGAGGGCATCAAGGCCGGTGAGGCGGTTCGCGCCCAGGCCGACCGGACGCTGCTGGCCTCCATCGGCAAGCGGTCGTCGAAGCGGACCACCGCGGCCGACGCCGACGCCACCTACGCGGCGTGCAAACTCGTCGCGCAGGCGGCCGGGATCAGCCTCACCGAGCCCACCCAGAAGGGCACCGGCGGCGACCGCCTCGACCCGGTCGAGCAGGTGGCCCTGGCCTCCCGGGTCCGTACCCGGTCCGTTCGCCTGGACGGCCGCTGGTGGCGGGACGACGTCGGGCCGCTGGTCGGCCACCGGGCCCTGTCCGGCGCGCCGGTGGCGCTGCTGTGGCGGCGCGGCGGATATGTCGCCGTCCATCCGTCGACCGGACGTGAGACGCCGATCGAGAAGGCCAACGCCGACGAGTTCGAGCCGCGCGCGGTGATGTTCTACCGCCCGCTGCCCGAGCGGCGGCTCAGCCCGCTCAGGCTGCTGCGGTTCTGCATGCGGGGCACGCGCCGCGACCTGACCGGTCTGCTGCTCAGCGGACTGGTCACGGTGGCGATCGGCGCCCTCGTGCCCATCGCGACCGGCAAGGTGCTCGGCGAGTTCGTGCCGAAGGCGCAGACGGACCTGATCGTGCAGGTGTGTCTGGCGGTGATGCTGAGCAGCGTGGTGGCGGCGGCCTTCATGCTGATGCAGAACCTGACCATCCTGCGGCTGGAGGGCCGCATCGAGGCCACGCTCCAGCCGGCCGTGTGGGACCGGCTGCTCAGGCTGCCGACGAGGTTCTTCACCGAGCGCTCCACCGGCGAACTGGCCAGCGCGGCCATGGGCATCAGCGCGATCCGCAGACTGCTGGCGGGAGTCGGGCCGACGGTCGCCCAGTCGGTGACGGTCGGGGCGATGAACCTGGGGCTGCTGCTGTGGTTCAGCGTGCCGATGGCGATGGCCGCGATCGGCATGCTCGTGGTCGTCGCGGCCGTGTTCCTGGGGCTCGGGCTGTGGCAGGTGCGCTGGCAGCGGCGGCTGGTCGTGCTCTCCAACAAGCTGAACAACCAGGCCTTCCAGACGCTGCGCGGTCTGCCCAAGCTGCGGGTGGCCGCCGCCGAGAACTACGCGTACGCCGCGTGGGCGTCCCAGTTCGCGCGCAGCCGGGAGCTCCAGCAGAAGGTCGGCCGCATCAAGAACCTCACATCGGTGCTGGGCGCGGTGTACCTGCCGCTGTGCACGCTGCTGATGTTCATGCTGCTGGCGGGTCCGGCCCGGGGCTCGATGTCGGCGGCCGCGTTCCTCACCTTCAACACCTCGGTGACGATGGTGCTGACCTCGGTGACCCAGCTGACGAACGCCTTCGTCTCGGCCGTGGCCGCGCTGCCGATGTACGAGGAGATCAAGCCGGTGCTGGACGCGACACCGGAGGTGCGCACGGCGAGCACGCGTCCGGGTCCGCTGTCCGGGGCGATCGAGGCGCGGCGGCTGTCCTTCCGCTACTCGGACGACGGCCCGCTGGTCCTGGACGACGTGTCGTTCGAGGTGCGGCCGGGCGAGTTCGTCGCGATCGTCGGCCCGAGCGGCTGCGGCAAGTCGACGCTGCTGCGCCTGCTGATCGGCTTCGACCGTCCGGTGTCGGGCAGCGTCCTCTACGACGGTCAGGACCTGGCCGCGCTCGACCAGTCGGCGGTGCGCCGCCAGTGCGGTGTGGTGCTCCAGCACGCGCAGCCGTTCACCGGTTCGATCCTGGACGTCATCTGCGGCACGGAGCCGTACACGCCGGAGGAGGCGATGGCGGCGGCCGAGATGGCCGGTCTCGCCGAGGACATCAAGCGGATGCCGATGGGCCTGCACACCATCGTCTCGGGCAGCGGCGCCGTCTCCGGCGGCCAGCGCCAGCGGCTGATGATCGCCCAGGCGCTGATCCGCCGGCCGCGCATCCTCTTCTTCGACGAGGCGACCAGCGCCCTCGACAACGAGACCCAGCGCACGGTCATCGAGAGCACCAAGGCCCTCAACGCCACCCGGATCGTCATCGCCCACCGGCTGTCGACCGTGCTGGACGCCGACCGGGTCGTGGTGATGGAGGACGGCAAGGTCGTCCAGCAGGGCCCGCCCGCCCAGCTGCTCGCCGACACGAGCGGCCGGCTGCACGAGCTGGTGCGGCGCCAGATGGCGTGACGATCCGCGGCCTGCCCGGTGGCGGATCTTCGCCGTACACCGCGGCCCCGACCGTTGGGCTCTCCCAGAAGTGGGTACCCACGGCCCATGCGAATGAGCGTGGTGGACGTGGGATCGAACACGGTCAGACTGGTCGTCGCGGACGCGGACGGTGGTATACCGCTTCCGGTGCACACCGCCAAGTGGCGGCTCAGGCTGTCCGAGCAGGTCACACCGGGGGGCCCCATCCCGGAGCCGGCCGTGGAACAACTGGTGCACGCGGTCGCCGAGGCGAGCCGGACCGCCACCCGGTGGGGTGCGGCCTGCCCGCTGGCGTTCGCGACCGCCGTGGTGCGCAGCGCGCCGAACCGGCACGAGGTGCTGCACACCGTCCGGGCCCGTACGGGCGTGGACCTGTGTACGCTGCCGGGCGAGGTCGAGGCGGAACTGACGTTTCTCGGGGCCCGGCGCTGGATGGGCTGGCGGTCGGGGCCGCTCGCGCTGCTCGACATCGGCGGCGGCTCACTCGAAGTCGCCTTCGGGCGCGGCCGGTTGCCCGACTTCGTGGCGTCGCTGCCGCTGGGCGCGGGGCGGCTCACCCACGAGTTCTTCAAGGACGAGGACCCGCCGTCACCGGAGCGGGTGCGGGCGCTGCGCCGCAAGGTCCGCCACCAGCTGCGGGACGTCGCGGCGCGGATCCGCTGGGAGGGCCCGCGCACCGCGGTCGCCACCTCCCGCACCTTCCAGCAACTGGGACGGCTGTGCGGTACGCCGCCCGGACGCCACGGCCCGTTCGTTGACCGGCAGTTGCACCGCGCGGCGCTGCGCGAGGCGATCCCGCGGCTGGCCGCCCTGCCCGCCGCCGAACGCGCGCAGCTGCCCGGCATCTCAGCGCCGCGGGCCGCGCAGAGCCTGGCCGGAGCGGTGGTCGGGCACACCGCGATGAAACTGACCGGCATCAGATCCGTCACGGTCTGCCCCTGGGCGATCCGCGAGGGCGTGCTGCTGCGGCACATCGAGGACGGCCCCGCCTGGTGGGCGGAGGTCACCCGCCGCAACGAGGAGGCGGCCCCGCCCGACCCGGTGCCGCTGCGCATCGCCTCCAGCTGAGCGCCGGCGGACGACAGCCGGCAGACGACAACGGACGCACCGAACGCAGAAAGGAGACCCCCGTGTCCCCGGACAAGAACCACGACGGCTCCGACAAGAAGCCCGAGACGGCGCTGGAGGAGGTCCTGCGCGAGATCGAGGACGCCGAGAACCGCACCCAGGACTCCGTCGAGCAGCGACGCCACCGGGGCGAGGCCGCAGAGGCCATCACCCCGAACACGCGCGCCCAGGAGCAGTCCGAGGGGGACCGATAAGGAGGGGCCGGGCGGGCCCGGGCCACTGCGGCGGCGGGCCGAGCGGCCGCTGCGCCAGGGCCCGGCCCCTGGTTCCAGTAGGTCCACGCCTGGCCGGGGATCGTGTAGCCGATGTCCTCCAGGGCGCCCGTGATCTCGTTGATCACGTGATGCGCCCCGTCCTCGTTGCCGGTGCGACCACGCCCGCAACCCGGTTGCAGGCGACGGTCGGCCCTCGTCGTCGGTCTCGGACATCATCGCGTCCATCCGCTCCAGCAGCCGCTCGTGCACACCCGGCCAGGCGTCGCCCTCGTGCACCGGCCCGCTGGTCACCCCCGGGGGTGCCGGAGTACCCCGCCGCGCCGGTACTGCGCGAGTGGGTGACCCCACACGCCGACCGGGTACCCGGCGCCCATGGAGCACCACCGTGATGAGCCAGGACTCCCCGCCCCGCGCGGCCCGCTGAGCAGGGCCGTCGCGGCATACCTGCGGGGCGCGGGCCGACTGCCCGGTCTCGAGGAGGTCGTCCGTGCCGCGGTGTACGGCGAGGATCTCCAGCTCGCCCTGTACCTGTGCTACGAGCTGCACTACCGCGGGTTCGCGGGTGTGTCCCCCGACCGCGAGTGGGACCCCGACCTGTTGCGCACCCGGGCGGCACTCGAGCACCGCTTCCTGTCCGCCCTGCGCACCGACGCCCGGGTCCACGACGGCGTGGACGAGGCACTGGCGGACCTCCTGGTCGAGCCCGTCGACGGCACGGGCGTCACCCACTTCCTGCGCGACGAGGGCGAGCTGTGGCACCTGCGCGAGTACGCGGCCCAGCGCTCCCTCTACCACCTCAAGGAGGCGGACCCGCACGCCTGGGTGCTGCCGCGACTGTGGGGCCGGGCGAAGGCGGCGATGGCGGCGGTGGAGTTCGACGAGTGGGGCGGCGGCCGCGCCGACCGTGTGCACGCCCGGCTGTTCGCCGACCTGATGACGGACCTGGGCCTGGACACCACGTACGGCCGCTACCTCGACGCGGCGTGCGCCGAGGCCCTGGTCACGGTGAACCTCATGTCCCTCTTCGGCCTGCACCGGGCCCTCAGGGGCGCCCTGGTCGGCCACTTCGCGACGGTCGAGATCACCTCGTCACCGGGGTCGCGGCGACTCGCCGAGGCGATGCGCCGCACCGGTGCCGGGCCCGCGGCCGAGCACTTCTACGACGAGCACGTCGAGGCCGACGCGGTCCACGAGCAGGTGGTGCGCCACGACGTCATCGGCGGTCTGCTGGAGGCCGAGCCGTATCTGGCGCCGGACGTCGCGTTCGGGATCGACGCCACCGGGTTCGTCGAGGACCGCTTCGGCGCCCGGCTGCTCGCCGACTGGCGTGCGTCACGTTCGTCACTGCATGCCCCACTTACCCGCGAAGCAGCCCATATTCCCTGAATGCCCGGGTACCCGAACGCCGTGAACCCACTGGTACCCCCGGGCGTCTACGCCCCGCAGGAGGACACGGAGCTGCTGGTCGGCGCCCTGTCCGACGAGCCGTTGCCGCCGGGCGCGGAGGTCCTGGACGTCGGCACCGGCACCGGTGCCCTGGCCCTGGAGGCCGCGCGCCGGGGCTTTCGTGCGACCGCCGTGGACGTGTCGTGGAGGGCGGTGTGGGCCGCGCGGCTGAACGCTGCGCGGGCCGGGCTCCCGGTCCGTATCCGGCACGGGAATCTCTTCGACCCGGTGCGCGGGGAGTCGTTCGACCTGATCCTGGCCAACCCGCCGTACGTGCCGGCGCCGGGCGGTGCCGGACGGGCGAGGGGCGCGGCCCGCGCCTGGGACGCGGGCGACGACGGACGGCTGGTCGTGGACCGGATCTGCCGGGAGGCGCCCGGCCTGCTGCGTCCGGGCGGGGTGCTGCTGGTGGTGCAGTCCGCGCTGAGCGGCCCGGACCTGAGCGTCGGGCAGCTGCGCTCGTCCGGCCTGAAGGCCGCGGTGACGCGCCGGCGGCGGATCGCGTTCGGCCCGGTGCTGCGCGGCCGGGAACGCTGGCTGCGGGAGCGGGGGCTGCTGCCCGCCACCGAGGACAAGGAAGAGCTGGTGGTCGTCCGTGCCGAACTCCCCGTCTGACCGGTCCGCGGCGCCGCGCCGCATCACGGTCCAGCGCAAGGGCCCGCTGCTGGTGGAGGGTCCGGTGGAGGTGGAGCTGGAGGACGGTTCCGTCGTCACCTCGGACCGCTTCCGCGTGGCCCTGTGCACCTGCGGCCGCAGCCGCCGCTATCCGTGGTGCGACACGAGCCACCGCGACCGGGTCTGAGCCCGGTGCGCGGTGGCCGGTGAGTCCAGGGGCCGGCGGGCGACCCCACACCGCCCGCCGGCCCCCTTGTACGAGATCGCAGGTCCCCGCGACAGCGGCCCGGCTCCCCAGCCTCGAGCCCCTGTGCCTCACGGGAACGGCGCGATCCCGGTCTTTCAGAACGCGAAGACGCCGGAACCGTAGGCGTTCTTCACGCACTCGTTGGAGAACGTGCGCTCGTACGAGACCCTCTTGCCCTGCCAGACACCGTCGACGGTGACGACCACCGGGTCGTACTGCTTGGTGCACATCACGCCGTCCGTGGCGGTCAGGGCGTGGATGTCGCCGCCGACACCACGCAGTTCCGCGCAGGCCGAGGCGGCGACCGGGTGCGTGCCGGAGGGCCTCGGGGCACAGGTCAGGGTGACCGCGCGTTCCGGAGTCGCTGCGGCCGCGCTCTCACCGTGGCCCACCGTGAGAACGAGGGCCGACGGGGCGTAGAGCGCGGTGGGGGCCTGATCCGGAGTGGCGAGCGCGGACCCGGTGAGGGGTCCGCAGACGGCGGTGGCCGTCAAGCCGAGAGTCATGGCCCAGCGCGCGGTGTTCCGCATTGTGTGCATCCTTCCGCTCGATTACAGGGTGTGCCGGCCCGTGCTCGGTCGGTGCCCGGGACGGCGAACGCGAGTCTGCCGAGTCCGTCGCCGAAGCACACATCGACCCCACCGGTTTCAGTAACATTGCGTGTTGAATCAGTGGCGTGAAGTTACGGAACGCACTCGCGTAAAGCCCGTAACCGCGCGGGCTCCGGGATCACGAAGCGGCCAGATGGCCGATTTCCGCGTGTTCGTTAATAGGCCTGAAACATTCCGATTCCGCTCTCGGCCGACTGCTTCGCAACCCCTTGTGTTCGTGCCCAGGCCGAGTAATCGTCATTACATGATTACGACAGAGCAGCGAGAGAAACTGCGCGGCTGGTTCGCCGGCCGTCTTCCCGACGACCTCTTCGAGGAACTGACCGAGATCACGGTCGACCGCGAGGAGATCACCGTGATCGGCCGCATCCCCGCACCCCGGCTGGCCGAGGACGCCCCGGCCGCCGAGCGGGAGGCGGCCCTGGGGAGCCGGGCGCAGGAGTTCCGGGAACGCACGCGTGAGGACCGGATGGCCGTGGCCCGGGAGGCCGAGCACCGGTTCCGCCGGAAGGTGTCCTGGGGTGTGGAGTGCGGCGGGCGGCGGACGCTCTTCACGCACGTGGCCGCGCCCGTGATGACGCGGCTGCGCCAGCCGGAGCGCCAGGTCCTCGACACCCTGATCGCCGGCGGCGTCGCCCGCAGCCGCAGCGACGCGCTGGCCTGGTGCGTACGCCTGGTCCAGCGTCACACCGACGACTGGCTCACGGAGTTGCGCGACTCCCTCGAACACGTGCAGCGGGTCCGGGCCCAGGGGCCGGACGCCGAGCCCGACCAAGCGGATCACGCCGAGCACACGGATGACGAGGAGTGACCGTCTCAGTGGAGGATTCGTCCACTGACAACGCCGAGACTGGATGAACCGTCCTCTGGTGTCGTTCGCCCGCGGCGCCCTACCGTCGGCAGCACCCCAGAGGACGGGATCCGCACGCCGCCGCACACCCAGGCGCCGGCGAGCGGCCGTCCGCCACGCCGCCGCGCCACCCCGCGCTCCACCGCCCCGTCCCCGCTGGAGCCCTCTTGTCCTCGCCGGCCGAACGTCCCCCGGGCACCGACCTCCCCTCCCCCGACGCGTCTCCCCCGTCCCTGACGGAGGTCGAGACCCACGGTGTGGACCGCATCCCCGACACCGAGCGCACCGCCACCCCGCTGGACCTTTTCCGGCTCGCCTTCGGCGGCGCCAACACCTTCTCCACCTGCGTCCTCGGCGCCTTCCCGATCCTGTTCGGCCTCTCCTTCCGGCAGGGCCTCGCGGCCACCCTCCTCGGGGTCGTCGCGGGCGCGCTGATCCTGGCCCCGATGGCGGTGTTCGGCCCGGTCAACGGCACCAACAACGCCGTGTCGTCCTCCGCGCACCTGGGTGTGCACGGCCGCGTGGTCGGCTCGTTCCTGTCCCTGCTGACGGCCGTGGCGTTCTTCTCCATCTCGGTGTGGAGCTCCGGCGACGCCCTGGTCGGCGGCGCCCACCGGCTCTTCGGTCTCGCCCGGGACGACCTGTCCTACGCCGTCGCGTACGCGCTGTTCGCGGTACTGGTCCTCGCGGTGTGCGTCTACGGCTTCCGGTTCATGCTGTTCGTCAACAAGATCGCTGTGACGTCGGCGAGCGCGCTGTTCCTGCTCGGCGCCGTGGCGTTCGCGGATGACTTCGACCCCTCGTACGCGGGCGTCTTCACCGACTCGGCGGACGCGGCGACGACGGCCCTGTTCTGGCCGTCGTTCATCGGGGCGGCGCTGATCGTGCTGTCGAACCCGGTGTCGTTCGGGGCGTTCCTCGGCGACTGGTCGCGTTACATCCCGGCCAGCACCCCGCGCCGGAAGGTGATCGGGGCCGCGTTCCTGTCGCAGCTCGCGACACTGCTGCCGTTCCTGTTCGGCCTGACGACCGCGAGCATCATCGCGAACAAGGCTCCGCAGTACGTCGATCCGGCGGCCCCCGACTTCGTGGGCGGGCTGCTCGCGATCTCGCCGGGCTGGTTCTTCCTGCCGGTGTGCCTGCTCGCGCTGATCGGCGGCATGGCGACGGGCACGACGGCGCTCTACGGGACCGGGCTCGACTTCTCGTCGGTGTTCCCGAGGCTGTCCCGGGTCCGGGCGACGCTGCTGGTCGGCGCGTTGTCGATCGGGTTCATCTTCGCGGGCCGGTTCGGACTCGACCTCGTGCGGTCCATCTCGACCTTCGCCACGATGATCGTCACCTGCACCACGCCGTGGATGGTCGTGATGATGCTGGGCTACTGGACGCGGCGCGGCTGGTACGACCCGGAGGCGCTCCAGGTCTTCAACCGCCGTCAGCGCGGCGGACGTTACTGGTTCGCGCACGGCTGGAACTGGCGGGGCATGACCGCCTGGTGGGTGTCGGCGCTGATCGGTGTCCTCTTCACCAACATGCCCGGGCAGTTCGTCGGGCCGCTCGGCGACCTCGCGAACGGCGTCGACATCGGTCTGCCCGTGTCACTGGTGGCGGCGGCGGTGCTGTTCCTGACGCTGCTACGGCTGTTCCCCGAACCCCGGGCGGTGTACGGGCCCGAGGGCGCGCGGCTGGCCCGGACGGCCGACGTGCCGGTGCCGCCGATCACCGGGCCCGGCGCCGAGGGGGCGTTGTCAGACCCCTCGGCTAAGTTGCCGGCATGACCAACTTCGTACTGGTGGCAGGGACGTGGCTCGGGGCGTGGGCGTGGGACGAGGTGGCCGCGGAGCTGCGCGGCGCCGGGCATGACGTCCATCCGCTGACGCTCTCGGGCCTCGCCGAGAAGCAGGGGGTACCGGCCGGGCAGCAGACGCACGTGCGGGACGTCGTCGACGAGGTGGAGCGCCGCGGCCTGAGCGACGTCGTCCTCGTGGGGCACAGCTACGCGGGCATACCGGTCGGGCAGGCCGCCCAGCGGATCGGGGAGCGGCTGCGGCGCGTGGTGTTCGTCGACGCGAACGTGCCGGTGGACGGGGAGTCGTTCCTGTCGGGCTGGCCGAGCGACCCCGTGCGGCAGGCGATCGCCGAGCACGACGGGTTCTGGCCGCCGCTCGGCGCGCCGGACTACGCGGGGCAGGGACTGACGGACGAGCAGATCGCCCGGATCGTCGGCGGTTCACCGCATCCGGGTGCCACACTCACCGAACCGGCCGTGCTCGCCGGTCCGTTGGGTGAGCTCCCGGCGACGTATGTGAAGTGCCTCCTCGACGGGGACGAGCCGATGCCGGCGGTGGCCGAGCTCCTCAAGAGCGACAGCTGGGAGCTCGTGGAGCTGGACACCGGCCACTGGCCGATGTTCTCGCAGCCGCACGCACTCGCCCGCCTCCTGGACGCGGCGGGGAGCCGCCCCTGATCCGCCGTCGCGCATACCGCTCGGTATCGTCGGCCCCAGGCACGGTCTCGACGAGGAGACGGCGAGAGGCGGTTGCGTACGGTGGGCAAGCACTGGGCGGACTTCCAGTACGAGATCTATCTGAACGGGATGACGGGTGCCGTACCGCGGCTGCCCACCGATCTGACCCGGCTGGAGGAGCTGACCGAGCAGCGGCTCGGGCCCGGCCCGGTCGGCTATGTGGCGGGCAACGGCAGCACGGCCCGCGCCAACCGGGCGGCCCTGGAGCGTCGTCGGATCGTGCCGCGCATGCTGCGGGACGTGCACGAGAGGGACCTGTCGGTCGAGGTGCTGGGCCGCGCCCTGCCGGCCCCGCTGGCGCTGGCTCCGGTCGGCGTGCTGTCGATCATGCACCCCGGACGCCGAGTCCGCCGCGGCCCGGGCCGCCGCCGCGCAGGGCGTGCCCTTCGTCCTGTCGTCCGCGTCGAGCACGCCCATGGAGCAGGTCGCCGAGGCGATGGGCGACGCCGAGCGGTGGTTCCAACTGTACTGGCCCAGGGACCCCGAGGTGGCCCGCAGTTTCCTGAGCCGAGCGAGGGCGGCCGGGTTCAGCGTGCTCGTGGTCACCCTGGACACGCCGCTGCTGGCGTGGCGGCCGCGCGATCTCGACCAGGCGTATCTGCCGTTCCTGCGCGGCGTCGGCACGGCCAACTACTTCTCGGACCCGGCGTTCCAGGCGGGTCTGGCCAAGCCGGTGCACGAGGATCCGAACGCGGCCGTGATGCACTTCGTCGAGATGTTCGCCGACCCGGCGAAGAGCTGGCCGGACCTGGCGTTCCTGCGGGAGAACTGGGACGGCCCGATCGTCCTCAAGGGCGTGCTGCACCCGGACGACGCCCGGCAGGCCGCACAGGCGGGCATGGACGGTGTCGTCGTCTCCAACCACGGCGGGCGCCAGGTGGCCGGGTCCGTCGCGGCGGCCGACGCGCTGCCCCGCGTGGCTCAGGCCGTGGGCGACCGGCTCACCGTCCTCTTCGACAGCGGCATCCGCACCGGCGACGACATCTTCAAGGCACTCGCCCTCGGCGCCCGCGCCGTCCTCGTCGGCCGCCCGTACGTCTACGGCCTCGGTCTCGACGGCCGGCCGGGCGTCGAACACGTCATCCGCTGCCTGCTGGCCGAACTCGACCTCACTCTGGCCCTGTCGGGCCACGCCACGCCGGGCACGATCGGTCCGGGCGACCTCATCGAGGCCCCGGCCTGAGCAGATGGGCTGCGCGACGCGTGCGCCGCGCAGCCCCGCTCAGGCCCCGGGGCTCACACCGTACGGCCGTGGGGCAGGGTCACCTGCCGGGCCGTCGGCCCCTCCTGCTCCTCGATCGACAGGGAACCCGCCGTCGTCGGGACGGGCTCGGCCTGCCAGCGCTGTGCGTCGGAGCGGTCGCGGACCTTGACGACGACGTCGGCACCGGGGTCGTCGTTGGTGGCGGCGAGGGCGAGCTGCTCGTCCCAGCGGGGCAGCAACTCCCCCTGCACGGTGAGGTCGTAGCGCACGTCGTCGCCCCGCTCGGCGTCGACCTCGGCGCAGGTGCCGAGGACGACGACGCCGGCGTCCTTGTGCGAGTCCAGGCACAGGCCGGGATCGGCGACGCTGCGCAACAGCCCGTCGTTCTCGTACGTCCACTGCTGGGTCCAAGCCGTCGAGCACCCCGCCAGCTGCGTCCCCGAGCCCTCCTTGGGCAGGTCCCGGACGTCGAGGCACAGGCCGGCGCCGGCGTTGCGCAGCCGCGTCACGCCCGGTGCCGTGGGAAGCCCGGCCGTGCCGGGCGGCGTCAGGGACTCGGCGCCGTTGCCGCCGGCGGCGCTGCTGGAGCCGGCCGGGTCGGCCTGGCCGCCGTCATAGGACGACGCGCTGATGATGAGCACGGTCGCCAGTACCCCGGCCGACACCGCGCCGACGCCCGAGAGCAGCGCCCGTGAGGAGCGCAGCGCTCCCGGGATGCGCACGCCCGGAACCCGGCGGACCTGCATGGGGAACCGGGACAGCAGGCGGTGGCGTCCGCCCATGGGCCGCCCGTCGCCCCGCCCTGCGCCGCGCCGGCCCGCGCGCCCGCCCCGCGTGCCGTGCGAGGACCGGCCCGGGCGCGAGTCGAGGTAACGGCGGACGCCCCAGCCGAGCACCGCTTCGGCGATCAACGTGCCCAGCCCGCCCTCGAAATGGCTCAGCTGTTCGGCCGCGTTCCGGCAGTGGCGGCACTCCGCCAGATGCTCCTGGACGTCGGGCAGCAGTGCGCCGCCCCGGCGGATCGGGACGTCGAGGAGGCGATTGTAGAAGCGGCAGTCCTGGGTCGGCGCGAGTTCACGATGGGCATGTACACAACCCTCGCGGAATTTATCACGCGCTTGTTCGAGTGCGGCCGACGCGATGTCGGTATCCATACCCAGCAGACCAGCCGGGACGCTTAAAGGATCGGCCTCGACCTCGACGTGCCAGAGCAAACAGCGCGCGACTGCGGGAAGTGCCTGAAATGCCCGCTCCGCGAGGACACGATTTTCGGGCGTCATGGACGTCGCCGCGCGCAGCCCGCGCCCTCCGGCCGGTTTCTGCAACGCCGGCAGTACGGCGGATATTCGATCGTCGCCGGACCACTCCCGGACCGTGTCGCGCACGGTCACCAGAAGCGCCGGGCGCAGCGCGACGGCCGACTCGCCGAAGGCGAGGCGGTTCAGCGTCCGGTGGAAGGCGATTCCCGTGACCATCTCGGCGACCTGCGCCGACGAGGCGAGACAGATGACCGCGTACTCGTGCACCGGCTGCCAGTGCCGCGCCATCAGCAGCGCGACGGAATGGGCGGCGACCTCGCCCTCCGGGCTGCCTCTCAGCGGGGCGGCGAGAGATTCATCGGATTCCCCGTGATCCCCGCCGGGCGGGGGATAGGGGGGACGAGGGGGGTGGGGGGTGGGCACTGAGATGGTTCCTTCCCACGCGCATGCGACACACAGAAGTCCTGCCGCCGAAAAAGGAGCCCGGTTGGTGCGTACCTTTTTTGGCGCGGCGCGGGGGGTGCGAATTCACCGACGGCGAATCGGACCCGGTCTGCAAAACGCGTGCGACACTCGGCCATTCCCCCCGCACGTGCGTTTCACTCTTGCACAACCCCCACACGACCAACAAGGCGCCCGTGCAACATCAAGGCCATTGACAGAAAGTCAGAAACGGGAACGGATACGCGCCGGTCGCACCGGTTTTCGACATTTTCAGATCTGCCAGGACCGCAGCCGGTCCGCCGCGCCGTAGACGTCGGTCGTGCCGGACATCAGGTCGCGGGCGAGGTCGACGAGGGCGCCGTAGGGCGGGTCGATGCCGACACCGCTGACGAACATGTACGCCACGGCCGTCGCACATGCGAAGCGGGCGTTGGCCGAGGGCAGCGGCCGGAGCACGGTGATGGTGTGCAGCAGCGCGGCGGCCCGCCAGGCCGCGTCGGAGTTCACCCCGAGGCGCGGCGGGTCGACGCGGTGCCGGGCGACGGCGGCGACGAGCGCGGAGAAGTCGTTGACGGTGGGCTGGTCCGGCAGGACCTCCTCGTGGCGCTGGAGCAGCCACGGCACGTCGATATGGATGACGGGTGCCATCGGTCAGGCGGCCCGCCCTTCGCCCTTGCTGGGCGGTTCGTCGTCGGGGAAGGCGGCGGCGAACTCGTCGGCGTGGGTCGCGAAGAACCTGCGGAAGGCCTCCGCGCCCTCCTGGAGGGCCCGGTGGCGGGCTATGTCGGCCGCGGCCGCCTCCCGCACGAGTGCCTTCATGGACGTACCGCGCTCCTTGGCGATCTGCCGCAGGTCCTCAAGTTCGCGGTCGCTGAACTCCACGTTGAGAGCTGGCATGCCTTCACGGTACCGCTCGGGTACTGACTCGTAAATACCCCCAGGTCAGGGGGTAGGTCCGGCGGTACCGAAGGAAGTGCGCCGTCGGCCATCCGCTGAGATCTGCATCACATCGCACGGCCCGATGTCACATTCCGGGGCCCCGCGCGGCTCGCAGTGGTGAGCGCGTCTCTGGGAGGACCACGCATGACCGAGATCCCCGTACCCGGCACCGCAACCCCGCTCGACGAGGCGACCGGGGTGTTCGTCGACCATCGCGAGCTGCTGTTCGGCGTCGTCTACAACATGCTCGGCAGCGTCGCCGACACCGAGGACGTCCTGCAGGAGACATGGCTGTCCTGGACGGCCCGCGGCGGGGGCGCTCCCCTGGCCGGCGTCGACAATCCCCGGGCCTACCTGGTCCGGGTGGCGGTCAACCACGCGCTGCGGCGCCGCGCCGTGATCAGCCGCAGGCAGGAGACGTACGTGGGCTCCTGGCTGCCCGAACCCCTGGTCGCCGACGAGGGAGCCGACACCGCCGACGGCCCGGCCCTGCGCTCCGAGTCGGTGTCGCTGGCGATGCTGGTGGTCCTGGAGGCGCTGACCCCGCTGGAGCGGGCCGTGTTCGTCCTGGGCGAGGTGTTCGGCTACCCGCACGCCGAGATAGCCGAGATCATCGACCGCTCCCCCGCCGCCGTACGGCAGTTGGCGCACCGGGCCCGGGAGCATGTGCACGCGCGGCGGCCCCGGTACGAGGCGCATCCGCGGGTGCGTAGGGAGGCGACCGAGCGGTTCGTGCGGGCGGCGCTCGGCGGGGACATCGCCGAGCTGATGGAGGTGCTCGCGCCGGACGTCACGGCGTGGACGGACGCCGGCGGCAAGCGCAGGCCGGCGAGCCTGCGCCCGGTGCACGGCCGGGACAAGGTGGCCCGGCTGCTCACCTCCGGACGGGGCGGCCCGAGCAACCCGGTGTTCCGCTACCGGCGCGTGAACGGCGACGACGCGGCGGTCCTGTTCGACGGCGACGCGCCCTACGCCGTCCTGGTCCTGGACCTCACCCCGGAGGGCGACCGGGTGTGCGGCATCTACGTCGTCGCCAACCCGGACAAGCTCGCCCACCTGCCCAGGGAGGCGGCGTGAGCCCCGGACGCGGCGAGCGGCTCGCGGACTGGTTCGACGGCCGGCTCGGCACCCACACGCTCGGCCGGAAGTACCTGCGCAAGGTGTTCCCCGACCACTGGTCCTTCCTGCTCGGCGAGATCTGCCTGTACAGCTTCGTGGTGCTGGTCCTCACCGGCGTGTATCTGACGCTGTTCTTCCATCCGTCGATGAACGAGGTGACGTACCAGGGGAGTTACACGCCGCTGAACGGCGTGCGCATGTCCGAGGCGTACGCCTCCACGCTGGACATCAGCTTCGACGTGCGCGGCGGGCTGCTGATCCGGCAGATGCACCACTGGGCGGCGCTGGTCTTCGTCGCCGGGATGCTGACGCACATGATGCGGCACTTCTTCACGGGCTCGTTCCGCAAGCCGCGGGAGGTCAACTGGCTGTTCGGCTGGCTGCTGCTCTTCCTCGGCCTGTTCGAGGGCCTGTTCGGCTACTCGCTGCCGGACGACCTGCTGTCGGGCACGGGCCTGAGGTTCGTGCACGGCGCGCTGCTGTCGGTGCCGATCGTGGGGACGTACCTGGCGATGTTCCTGTTCGGCGGCGAGTTCCCCGGCGACGACATCGTGGCCCGCTTCTACTCGCTGCACGTCCTGCTGATCCCCGGGGTCATGGCGGCGCTGATCGTCGTCCACGTGCTGCTGGTCGTGTACCACAAGCACACCCAGTTCGCGGGCCCCGGGCGCACCGAACGCAACGTCGTGGGCGCGCCCTTCATGCCGGTGTACCTGGCGAAGGCGGGCGGCTTCTTCTTCCTGGTGTTCGGAGTGCTCACGCTGATGGCGGCGGTGGCGACGATCAACCCGGTATGGTCGTACGGCCCCTACCGCGCCGACCAGGTGTCCACGGGCGCCCAGCCCGACTGGTACCTCGGTTTCGCCGAGGGACTGGTGCGGATCATGCCCGGCTGGGAGATCACACTGTGGGGCCACACGCTGGTGCTGGGCGTGTTCATCCCGATCGTGGTGTTCCCGCTGCTGCTGCTGTTCATCGGCGTGTACCCGTTCCTGGAGGCCAGGTTCACCGGGGACAGGCACGAGCACCATCTGCTGGACCGGCCGCGCAACCGCCCGGTCCGCACGGCGATCGGGGCGGCCTGGATCAGCCTCTACCTGGTGCTGCTGGCGGGCGGCGGCAACGACATCGTGGCGACCCGCTTCCATCTGTCGATCAACACGGTGACCTGGGCGGTGCGGATCGCGATGTTCGTCGTCCCGGCGGTCGTCTTCGTCGTCACCCGGCGGATCTGCCTGGGGCTGCAGCTACGCGACCGGGAGCTGGTGTTGCACGGCCGGGCCACCGGCGTGATCAAGCGGCTGCCGCACGGCGAGTACGTCGAGGTGCACGAGCCGCTCGACCAGGCCCGGTTGCACACCCTGACCGCCCATGAGCGGCCTGCGGAACTCGTGCTCAGGAGTGGGCCCGACAGAACTCCCGGACAGTCCGGTTGAACGGCTCCGGAGCCTCGATGTTGCTGAGGTGCCCGGTGCCGGGCAGCACGACCAGGGTGGCCTCCGGGATCGCCTCCAGGAGCGGACGGGCGACGAGGTCCACCGGCGAGCGGGTGTCGAGCTCGCCCCACAGCAGCAGGGTCGGCACCGTGATCCTGGGCAGCAGGTCGCGCTGGTCGGCCTCGGCCATGATGGTGAGTTCCGTCCGCATGCTCCGGGGCCGGGTGTCGGCGGACATCACGGACAGCAGGCGGACGACTTCGGCCGGTGGCCGCCCGGCGAACAGGCCGGGCATGGTCGGTGCGAACTCCTCGTCCGGGACCGCGAGCATCCGCTCCGCCCCCTCGACCCGCGACCGCACCTCCGCCGGAGGCAGCGAGCCTTTCCAGCCCGCGTAGGTGTCCACGAGGAGCAGCGTCCGGACGAGCTCGGGGTGGTGCCGGTAGAGCTCCAGTACGACAGTCCCGCCCCAGGACAGGCCGAGGACATGCGCCGGGCCTAGATCCACGTCCTCGATGACGGCCGCCAGACAGCGGGCGTAGTCGGCCAGCGTGAAGGACGGCGGTACGTCGGAGGAGCGGCCCGCACCCGGTTCGTCCCAGGCGACGACGGTGAACTCGTCGGCCAGGTCCTCGGCCTGCGGACGGAACAGGCGGGCGTCCGTCGTGGCGCCGTGCGCGAGCACGAGGGGCGGGCCCTGGCCCACCCGGTCGTAGGCGACCTCGATGCCGTCGACCCGCACCGCTGGCATGACACCAGGCTACGCGCGCGTGCCGGGGGCGTCCTGTCGGTGGACTCCCCCGGCACGCGGCGGGCTCATCCCCTCGCTACCCCTGGTCCGCCACGAAGGCGGCCATGCGGGTCAGGGCGGCGTTCCAGTTGATCGTGTGCTCGTTGGTCGACCAGGACTGGATGTCGTCGATGTAGCAGAACTGGCCGACACAGCCCTGGAGTTTGCTCTGTGCGTAGGGGTCCTGGATGCTCGAGTTCGGTCCGCCCGCGAGGGTGCCCTTCGGCGGGTTCGGCAGGTTCGGGTCGAGCTGGCGGGCGTACCAGCGGCTGTGCTGGTTCTGGGCGCTGACCTCGCCGTAGCCGGTGACGTAGGAGATGTTCAGCGCGTTGCGGCCCAGGATGTAGTCCATGCTCTGGAGCGCGCCGTCCCGGTACTTCGTGGCGCCGGTGATGTCGTACGCGGTGGCGAGGACGACGGCGTTGTTGAGGATCTGGTGGGTGGAGCCCCAGTCGTACTTGTTGCCGTCCGGCGCGTACGGCATGCCGTAGGGGTGTGCCTTCAGCGTGGCCAGGTAGCGGTCGGCGCCCTGGACGACGGACCGGCGGACCTTGTCCCGGCCGGGCAGCTTGTTCGGCACCGTGGCGAGGTCGAGCCGTCCCGCCGCGGCCGTGCGTGCCCAGTCGAAGCCGAGCGGGCCGAAGATGTCGGCATTGTGGACCGGCGACTTCAGGACGTACTCCGCGAACCGCTTCTCCCCCGTGCTGAGGTACAGCTCGGCCGCCGCCCAGTAGAAGTCGTCGGTGACGTCGCTGTCGGGGTAGGCGCCGCCGCCGATGCCGTCGCTCTCGGAGGCGTGGCGGTCGGGGTGGGCGAGCGCCGCCGACCAGGCCTTGCGGGCGGCTGCCAGCGCCCTGTCGGCGAACGCCTTGTCGTAGGGCCGGTAGAGGCGGGCCGCCTGTGCGGCCGTGGCCGCGAGGTTCAGGGTGGCCGCGGTGGACGGCGGGTGCAGTTCGCGCTTCTGCGGGTCGTCACTGGGCAGCAGCGGCAGCCCGGTCCACTGCTCGTCGTGCATCTTGTGGTGGGCCATGCCGGCCAGCGGCTTGTCGTCGGGCACCTGCATCCTGAGCAGGAACTCCAGCTCCCAGCGGGCCTCGTCGAGGATGTCGGGAACCTTGTTGCCGCTCTCGGGGACGGCGAGCGTGCCGTCGCCGAGCTTGCCGGCGTCGCCGGTGCGGGCGTGCAGCGCGCGTTCGTGGGTGCTCAGCACCTCCCAGGTGGAGATGCCGCCGTTGACGACGTACTTGCCGTGGTCGCCGGCGTCGTACCAGCCGCCGCTGACGTCCAGGGTGTAGTCGCAGACG
Organism: Streptomyces coeruleorubidus; assembly: GCF_028885415.1. GTDB lineage: Bacteria > Actinomycetota > Actinomycetes > Streptomycetales > Streptomycetaceae > Streptomyces > Streptomyces coeruleorubidus_A. Next base: position 9,012,528 of record NZ_CP118527.1, on the reverse strand, counting down.
CCGGGCTGGCACGGCACGGCGGTGTCGCCCTTGTTGGGTGCCACGCCCACGTGCCCGGCCGGGCGGCCGTAGCCGGGGCGCAGGTCCTCGCGTATCGCGATGCCGCTGCGCTGGGTGTAGTAGTACTTCGCCGAGTCCACCCGGAGCCGCTCGTAGGCGCTCGCGTCGATGTCGAAGGGTCGGCTGGTCTCGCCGTCGGCGACGAGTGTGAGACCCGTGTTCTTCTTGCGGTACGCGCCGAAGTCGATCGTGTGGACGTTCTGCCCGGAGGAGGCGTCGACGCCGCGCGGCACGGTCGTGCCCCGGGCGACCACCGTTCCGTCGGAGGTCTTCAGCTGCCAGGGCAGTTTCGCCGTGGCGTCGGTGACCAGGGTGGCGTTCTTCGGCCCGGCGGGCAGATAGGCGACCTGGTTGACGCGGACCCGGGGCCCGGTGTCGGGCTCGTACGGCTCGGGCGCCACCCCGCCGAGCAGCGAGACGTCGTCCATGCACAAGCGCCACGGGTCCGCGCTGCCGCCGAGCTGGAAGGCGACCTGGCCCTGGGCGGTGTCCACGGGCGAGGTGAAGGTGTAGGAGTAGGTGTCGCCGGAGACGCTGAGCTGCGGTGTCACCTCGTGGTAGGTGTCGTAGGGCGACACCGACAGGCCCACGATCGCCCGCACGACGTGTCCCGCGGGCGTGCCGGCCGCGCTGAAGGAGAAGCGGTACGACTCGCCCTTGACCAGGGTGATGTCGTTCTGCCCGACTGCGGCGTCCCAGCGGTTGGTGGTGCCGCCGGGGACGTCGGCGCAGAGCCGGCCGTCGGACAGACCCGCGGTGACGTTGCTGGTCGCCCACCACGGGTCCATGGTCGTGTCGAAGGTGCCGTTCCTGACCTGCTCGGTCTCTTCGGCCCCGGCCGGTGCGGAGGGCAGCGCGGTGAGCGCGGTCGCCAGGAGGGCCGTCAGGGACAACAGGACGGTTCTGCGTCGTTTCACGTCTGGGCTCCTCTGGGGAGGTGCGGGTGGCGCTCGGCGTGGGAGCGCTCCCAGATGCGGATGCACGCCATGGTTGTGGCTGATGTGACGCCACGTCAACGGTCCGGACGGGACTGCCTGTTCGCCGCCCGCCCGGACCGTCGTGCCCGGGGGCTCAGGCGGCCGGGGTCTCCAGCCGGCTGATGCGCAGGGCACCCCGGGCCTCGTCGGGGTGGCGGCTCGTCATCGTGAGCCGGATCCGGGAGCCGCGCACGGCCTTGAAGGTGATCACCGTCGGGGTGTCGGAGGCGGTGGCCCAGTCGATCGCCGTGTCCTCCACGGCCCGCCACGCCCGGCCGTCCCACACCGCCACCTCGATCGCCGCGGGCAGGCTGTGCGTGGCGTCCACGGTGAAGGAGACGTCCACCCGGTCGAAGCCGCGGGTGCGTCCGTGGTCGACCGTGACCCAGTCCTCGGTACGGGCCCCGTCGAAGGCGGGCAGCAGGGCCGTGGCCTGCTTGTAGAAACCGTTGGACCAGCCGGTGGCCGGATCGCCGTCGAGCATGGCGGCGGGCAGGGTGTCCGGGCGGCCGGAGTAACTGGCGTCCGCATGCGGGTAGTCGAGGGGCGCGGGGTGCTCCGGCCGGAAAGCGGGCGGGGCGGTCTCGGCCCGGTCCCCCGCCCGGGTGGCGCGGACGGTCGCCGTGCCGGCGCGCAGGCCGTCGGCGCGGGCGGTCACCTTCACCGTCCCCGCCTTCGTGCCGGAGCGGACGATGGCGAGGGCCTTGCCGTGGAAGGCGGTGCGGGTGCTCGCCTGGTAGCGCTCGGCGCTCTCCTGGCGGCCGTTGTCGAGCCCGGCGAGGGAGCCGCCCGCCACCTCGAAGGAGAGCAGGTGCTCCGCGTCGGGCACCACCACACCGCGCCGGTCGACCACCTCGGCGGTCACGAAGACCAGCGAACGCCCGTCCGCGGCCAGGGACTTGCGGTCCGCAGTCAGACGTATCGCGTGCGGGGCGCCGGCGGTGCGCAGCACGTCGGTGGCCACCACCTTGCCGTCCCGCCGCGCGACGGCCTTCAGCTCGCCCGGCCGGTAGGGCACCTTCCAGGTCAGGTGGAGCTTGCCGGCGCTGCCGTTGGGGCTGGTGTAGCTGCCGGGATAGGGGCCGTCGGTGAAGTTCTTGTCGTCGCCGGTCGCCTCGGTCGTCTCCAGGTACGTGCGGCCGTCGACGGTCTTCTTGGTGTCGAACCGCCGTACGCCCAGGGACTTTCCGTTGAGGAACAGCTCGACGGTGTCGACGTTGGCGTACGCCCAGACCTCGACCGTGTCGCCCTCGGCGTGGTTCCAGGTCATCGGCAGCAGGTGGACCATCGGCTTGTCGGTCCACTGGCTCTGGAACAGGTAGTACATGTCCTTGGGGAAGCCCGCGGTGTCGACCGCGCCGAAGAAGGACGCCTTGACCGGGAAGACGTCGTACGGCGTGGGCTCGCCGATGTAGTCGATGCCCGACCACAGGAACTGCCCGGTGAACCACTTGCGGTCCCGGTCCTTCTTGTGGCCGTACTCGCCGCTCATGGTCCAGGAGGCGAGGTTGTTGTCGTAGGAGGAGGTGCCGCGCCTTCCCGGCGTGTAGTTCTCGCCGGTGTTGAGGTGTTCGGGCTCCTGGTACTCGCCCCGGGTCGAGGTCTCGGACGAGGATTCGGACTCGAAGAGGAAGAGGTGCGGGTAGGCGGCGTGCAGCTGGTCCACCGACTTGGCGGTGTTGTAGTTGAGGCCGAGGCCGTCCAGCTTGGCCAGCATCAGGTCGGCCGCGGAGCCCTTGGCGGGGAGGCGGCGGTACTTGTCGGAGCCGATGACCAGCGGGCGGGTGTCGTCGGCGGCCTTGATCGCGGTGATGATCCGGTCGGCCATGGCGAGGCCGGCGGTGGAGGTGGAGTCGGGGACCTCGTTGCCGATGGACCACATCAGCACGGCGGGCGAGTTGCGGGCCGCCAGCACCATCTCGGTGGTGTCCTTCTCGCACCACTCGTCGAAGAACCGGCCGTAGTCGTACCGGTTCTTCCCGGTGCGCCAGCAGTCGAACGCCTCCACCAGCATGACGACGCCCATCTCCTCGCAGACCTGGATCACCTCTGGCGCGGGCGGGTTGTGGGAGGTGCGCAGGGCGTTGACGCCCATGGACCGCATGATCTCCATCTGGCGGCGGACCGCGTCGACGCTGACGGCGGCGCCGAGCGCGCCCAGGTCGTGGTGGAGGTCGACGCCCTTGAGCTTGTGGTGGGTGCCGTTGAGGAAGAAGCCCTCGTCCGGGTCGAAGCGGAAGGTGCGGAAGCCGAAGGGCGTGCGGTAGGTGTCGGTGATCCTGCCGCCGACGCGCAGTTCGGTGTGCAGCATGTAGCGGTGGGGGGCCGCGATGTCCCACAGCTCGGGGCGCCGGACGGTGAGTTCGTGGGTCTCGGTCCTCTCGCCGGTGACGGCGGCCGTGGAGGAGGTACGGGCGACCGTCCGGCCCTTCGGATCGACGATCCGGGAGACGACCTCGACGCCGGCGCCCGCGCCCGACGCGTTGACGACCGAGGTGTCGACCCGTACGACGGCCCGCTCGGCGGAGATCTGGGGTGTGGTGACGCGGGTGCCCCAGCGGGCCACGTGCACCGGCTCGGTGATCACCAGGCGGGCCTCGCGGTAGATGCCGCTGCCCGAGTACCAGCGGCTGCTGGGGAGCCGGTTCTGGACCTTGACCGCGAGCACGTTCTCGGTGGTGCCGTCGGTGTGCACCAGGTCGGTGAGGTCGAGCGCGAAGCCGGTGTAGCCGTAGGGGTGGCGGCCGGCCTCCTTGCCGTTGCAGAAGACGGAGGAGTCCATGTAGACGCCGTCGAACTCCACCGAGATCCGCTTGCCGGCGAGGGCGGACGGCAGGGTGAAGGCGAGGCGGTACCAGCCGAGGCCGCCGGGGAGGAAGCCGGTGCCGCTGGTGGTGCCGTGCTCGGTGGTGGGGGTCTGCTCGATGCTCCAGTCGTGCGGGACGGCGATCTCGCGCCATCCGGAGTCGTCGTGTCCGGGAAGGTGGGCGTCGGCATAGGCGCCGGTCGGGTCGGTGAGCCCGCCCGGGTTGACCAGCGCGAAGCGCCAGCCGTCGCGCAGGGGGACGGTGCGGCGGCCGGACGCGCCGCGCGCCACCTCCGCGGCCCACGCCTCCGGGGCGCCCAGCAGTGTTCCGGCCGCGGGCGCGGCGGCGGAGGCGAGCAGGACCGATCTACGCGTGACCGACATGGCGGCTCTCCCTCATCAGGGCCCAGAAGTACTCACAACTCATCGTGAACAAACAGATTCTGTCGAGGTGTCACACAGGGCCGTCAAGGGTGCGGCGGCGTCGTTCTGTCCCGGGCGTCACATCGGCCGGAATTGCGCCTTGACCGTGCTCGGCCGGGCGGCACAGGGGTTACCGGTCCACGTCGGGCGCCCACGGACTAGGCTGGAACTCAAGCGACCTCCCTGATCACTGTGAGTGTCCGTATGGAGTGGCGACGATGAGCCCGGACGAGCCGTTCGACGATGGCGTGGCCGCCCGTGCCGTCATCGCCGCCGACGGCACGCTCACCGAGTGGAGCGAAGGCGCACACCGTCTGCTGGGCCACACGGCCGCCGAGGTCCTGGGCCGCCCGGCCGCCGAGCTGCTGGCCGACGGAGCGGAACCGCCGCCCGTGCCCGCCGACGCCCGCTGGAGCGGGACGCTCACGCTGCGTCACCGCGACGGGCACACGGTCTCCGCGTGGGTGCTCGCCCACCGCAGACCGCCGGACGGCCCGGAGACGGCCGAGTGGCTCGCCGTGTCCCCGCCCGAGGCTCCCCGTCCGGAGCTGCCGGACGACCCCCTGGTGCGGGCGGCCCTGACGCAGTCGCCCTGCGCCACGATGATCTTCGACGAGCGGCTGCGGCTGCGCGGCGTCAACGACGCCATGGCGGACCTCGTCGGGCTGCCGGCCGAACGGCTGCGGGGCCTGCGGCCCACCGACATCGGCAGCCGGTCGCAGAACGCGGAGCTCGAGGAGTACCTGCGCCGCGTGCTGAGTACCGGCCGGCGGCAGGACATGCAGACGTACATGAAGGCCAGCGGCGAGAGCCGGGCCGCGCACGCCTGGCTGGCCCGGCTCGCACCGCTCACCGACGGCTCGGGGCGGGTGCGCGGCGTGTGCGTGACCGCCCACGACTTCAGCGACCAGTACCGGTCACGGGAGCGGCTCCAGCTGGTCAACGAGGCGAGCGTGCGCATCGGCACCACCCTCGACGTCACCCGTACGGCCCAGGAGCTGGTGGACGTGTGCGTCCCGGCGCTCGCCGACTTCGTCAGCGTCGACCTGCTCGACGCACGGGAGCACGGCGGCGAGTCCGCCGGCCCGCCGACCCCTCCGGTGAGCCTGCGCCGGGCCGCCCACCAGTCGGTCAACCCGGGCAGCCCCGAGGCCGTGGCCAAGCCGGGCCAGGTGGACGTCTATCCGGAGGACTCCCCGCAGGCCGCCTCGCTCATCGCCGGTCACGCGGTCGTGGCCTCCGGAGCGGACGGCGGCGACCTCGAGAAGTGGCTGGCCTGGGACCCGGTCCGGTTCCGGCGGGTACGCGAGTACGGCATCCACTCCACGATGTCCGTGCCGCTCCAGGCCAGGGGCTCGACCCTCGGGGTCGCGGTCTTCACCCGCTTCCGGCGCCCCGAGCCCTTCACCGCCGACGACGTGCTGCTGGCCGAGGAGGTCACGGCCCGGGCCGCCGTCTGCATCGACAACGCCCGCCGCTACTCCCGCGAGCGCGAGACGACGCTCACCCTGCAACGCAGCCTGCTGCCCCGCACACTGCCGCGCACCGCGGCGGTGGAGGCGGCCTCCCGCTACCTTCCCGCCACCCGCTCCGGCGTGGGCGGCGACTGGTTCGACGTGATCCCGCTGTCCGGGATGCGCGTCGCGATGGTCGTCGGCGACGTCGTCGGGCACGGCATCCAGGCCTCGGCCACCATGGGCCGGCTGCGCACCGCCGTCCGCACCCTCGCCGACATCGACCTGGCCCCCGACGAGCTGCTCACCCACCTCGACGACCTGGTCGTCCGGCTGTCCCAGGAGTCCGGCGGCGACGCCGCCACCGGGGAGGTCGGCGCGACCTGCCTGTACGCGGTGTACGACCCCGTGTCGCGACGCTGCACCCTGGCCCGGGCCGGGCACCCGCAGCCCCTGCTGGTCCCGCCGGACGGCCCGGCCCGGCAGCTCGACCTGCCCTCCGGTCCCCCGCTCGGTGTCGGGGGGCTGCCGTTCGAGTCCGCCGAGGTGGAGCTGCGGGAGGGCAGCGTCCTGTCGTTCCACACGGACGGGCTGCTCGCGAGCCGCGAGCGGGACGTCGACGCGAGCCACCGGATGCTCCGCGAGGCCCTGTCGGCTCCCTCCGACTCCCTGGACGAGACCTGCGACCGCGTGCTGCACGCCCTGCTCCCGCCGGGCGGCTCCGCCGACGACGTGGCCCTGCTGCTGGCCCGCACCCGCGGCCTGCCGTCCTCCCAGGTGGCGACCTGGGACATCCCCGCCGACCCGGCGCTGGTGGCCCCCATCCGCAAGCAGGTCGTCGACCAGCTCGACCGCTGGGGGCTGATCGAGGCCACGTTCACCGCGGAGCTTGTGGTGAGCGAGCTGGTCACCAACGCCATCCGCTACGGCGCCCCGCCCATCCGGCTGCGGCTGATCCACGACGCGTCCACGCTGATCTGCGAGGTGTCCGACACCAACCACACGGCGCCGCACCTGCGCCGCGCCAAGACCTGGGACGAGGGGGGCCGCGGTCTGCTGCTGGTCGCCCAGCTCACGCAGCGCTGGGGCAGCAGGCACACCGCCGAGGGCAAGACGATCTGGGCGGAGCTGGAACTGCTCGACGGGATGTGAGCGGACGCGGTTTCTCCGCAGCCGCCGTTTCTCCATTGCCGCCGTTTCTCCATTGCCGCGTCGGACACCCGGAAGGGCATGGCCACAACGTCTCAGTCCGTACGCCGGGCGGCCTTACTCGCATGCGCGGTCACCGTCCTCGGTTCGCTGACCGCCTGCGGCACCGAGCACCGCGCCAAGACCGCCGCACAGCAGGTGCCCGCCGCCGGCACCGGTACCCGCTGTCACACCTTTGAGCTGCGCGCCTCCGTCGGCCGGATGGATCCGGGGGCCGGGCAGCGCAACTTCCCGGTCGTCCTGACCAACGTCTCCTCACGCACCTGCACCCTGCACGGCTATCCGGGCGCCGCGTTCGTCGACGCGTCCGGCAGGCAGCTGGGCCCAGACCCTAAGCGCACGCCCGGCGAGCCCGCGACCGTGAAGCTGGCGCCGGGCAAGAGCGCCTGGGCGGGGCTGCGGTACGCCAGCCCGGAGGTCAGCGGGGCCCACGCCGCGACTCCGGCGGCGCTGCTGGTGACTCCGCCGGACGAGCGGAAACCGCTGGAGGTGCGGTGGAAGGCCGGTGAGGTGCCGGTCGGCGGGAACGCGTCCTCGGTGTTCCTGACGGCGTTCGAGGCGGGCAGCGGGCCGTGAGTCCGACAGGGGCGTCGCAGCTCTCTTACGAGCCCCTGGTTTCATGGGCGGGCACGACCTGATCACGTCGCGGAGGACGCCGCCCTGAACACCCCGCTCGCCGAAGTCCTGTCCGTGGTGCTGCTGGCCGCCGTGCTGGTCTGGGCCGTGCTCCGTCCGCGGGGGCTGCCCGAGGCCGTGCCGGCGGTTCCGGCCGCCGGGCTCGCGGTCGCCGTCGGAGTGATCTCCCCGGACCACGCGTGGGAGGAGATCCAGCGGCTGGGGCCCGTGGTCGGCTTCCTCGCGGCCGTGCTGGTGCTCGCGCACTTCTGCGACGTAGAGGGGCTGTTCACGGCGTGCGGGGCGTGGATGGCCCGATGGGCGGCGGGGCGTCCCGCGCGGCTGCTGACCTCGGTGTTCGCGCTGGCCTCCGTCATCACGGCCGTGCTGAGTCTGGACGCCACCGTCGTCCTGCTGACACCGGTGGTGCTCGCCACCGCCGCTCGGATGGGCGTCCAGGCCCGGCCGCACCTCTACGCGTGCGCCCATCTGTCGAACACCGCCTCGCTGCTGCTGCCGGTCTCCAACCTGACCAACCTGCTGGCCTTCACGGCGAGCGGGCTGAGCTTCACCCGGTTCGCGGCCCTGATGGCGCTGCCCTGGCTGGTGGCGATCGGTGCCGAGTACCTGGTGTTCCGGCGCTTCTTCGACGGCGAACTGGCCGCCCCTGCGCCCTCCCCCGGCCCCGCAGGACCTCCCGAGCCGCTGCCGCTGTTCGCTCTCGTCACGGTCGGCTGTACGCTCGCCGGGTTCGTCGTGGCCTCGGCCGTCGGGATCGCGCCGGCGTGGGCTGCCCTGGCCGGGGCGCTGGTCATGGCAGGGCGGGCGCTGCTGCGGCGGAAGGCCACCCCGCTGACGGTGGTGCGGTCCGCCGCTCCTGCCTTCCTGGCGTTCGTGCTCGCCCTCGGCGTCGTCGTGCGGGCGGTCGTCGACCACGGGCTCGCCGACGCGCTCCACCGGGTGCTGCCCGACGGCTCGGGCCTGCTCACGCTGCTGGGCGTGGCGGCGCTGGCCGCCGTCCTGGCGAACCTCGTCAACAACCTGCCCGCGGTTCTGGTGCTGCTGCCGCTGACCGCCGGGTCCGGTCCCGGTGCCGTGCTTGCGGTGCTGCTCGGCGTCAACATCGGTCCCAACCTGACCTACGCCGGATCGCTGGCGACCCTGCTGTGGCGGCGGATCGTGCAGCAGCACGGAGACCGGGTCGGGCTCGGGGAGTTCACCCGGCTCGGGCTGCTCGCGGTGCCGGCCGCGCTGGTGCCGGCCGTGGTGGCGCTGTGGCTGTCGCTGCGCGTCGTCGGGGTCTGAGCCCGCGTCCGGTCAGCGGTGGCCGCCTCCGCCGTCACCGTAGCCGCCGTACCCGTAGCCATAACCGGGGTAGCCGTACTGGCCGTCCCCGTCGCAGTGGTAGCCGTAGCACTGCGATTCGGAGGGGGGCGCACTGGTCGGCGTCGACTGCGGTGCCGTCGACGTGGTGGCGGACCGGGTCGGTGTCGGTGTCGCCGTGGGCGTCTTCGAGGGCGTGGATGTGGGCGTGGGGCGCGGCGCCGGGGCGGCGGATCTCCAGTTGACGACCTCCAACTGGAGATCCGCCTTGGAGGTGTCGATCGCCCAGCGCTGACCCTCCTCGTCCGCCCGGGCCTTGAGGACGAGGGCTCCCGAGCCGTCGGTCGCGGCCGGAGCCAGGGCGAGGTCCTGGTCCCAGCGGGGCACCAGGGCACCCTGGAGGGTGAAGTCGTAGCGGATGTTCTTGGTCTCCGGCCGGGACGCTTCCGTGCAGGGGGCCAGCCGGACCGAGTAGCCGAGGTGCGAGTCCAGGCACAGGTCGGGGCCGGCGCCGTTGCGCAGCAGGCCGTCGGTCTCGTACGTCCACTGCTGGACGGCGGCCGAGGAGCAGGTGGTCAGCTCTGCCTCCGCGCCCTCGACGGCCTTGTCGCCCTCGATGCCGACGCACAGTCCGGAGGCGACGTTGCGCAGCCGGCCCCGCAGGGCGCCCTTCTCGGCGTCGCCCGCCCCGGCCCAGGAGGAGTCGCTCGTCGACTCGCCCGCACCTGAGCCGGGCGTCTTTGAGGGCCGGCCCGCACCGGCCTGCGGAGTGCCCTCGCCCGAGTTGCCCAGGGACCACACGACGAGCGGGAGGACGACCAGGCCGCTGACGGTCAGGATGCCCGCGGTGAGGTTGCGGCGGCGGGCGGCACGGCGGGCCGCCTTGTGCGCGGACCTGCGGGCCGCTGCGCGGGGGCCTTCGGCACGCGGGCCAGGGGTGGTTCCACTGGCCGGCGGGGCGTCGGGCGGGGCGGGGAAGCCGTCGTGGGCCAGAGCCTGCGCTGCTTCCCCTGTGTCGGGGGCGGGTGGCGCGGCCGGCGTGCCGACCGGGTCGGTGAACGACTCCCCGACCATGCCCGCGAGGACCACGGGGTCGGGGAAGGCCTCACCGGCCACACCCCCGGGGAGCCCGGTCTCCGCGGCGGCCGGCTCCGCGCCGGGCACCGGGGCGTCGGTCGCGTCGCTCTCCGCGGCGGCGCTCGGTCTGCTCTGAGCGTACTCCCGCCCGCCCCAGCCCAGCACGCCCTCCGCCAGGGCGAGACCGAGCCCGTGGTTGAACTGGTCGAGCTGGTCCGCGGTAGCGGCGCAGTGCCCGCAGCCCTGGATATGCGCGCGTAGATCGGGGTCGATGTCGTGGGCGCCACGCCGGTACGTGACGTCGAGCAGGCGCAGGTAGCGCCGGCACTCCTCGTCGGGCGCGAGTTCGCGGTGCAGCTGGAGGCTCTCCTCGCGCAGCCGGTCACGGGCCCGGCCCAGTTCGACGCGGGCGCCCTCCTCGTCCAGGCCGAGCAACCCGGCGGGGACGGTGAGCGGTTCGGCCTCGACCTCGACGTGCCACAGCAGGCAGCGCGCGGACTGGGGCAGCCGCTGGAAGGCGCCGGACAGCAGGCGCCGGTGCTGCTGCGGCAGCAGCCGGGCGGCCACCCGCTCCCCCTCGCCGGCCCCGGACAGCAGTTCCGGGTGGAGCATGTCGCGTCTGTGATCGGTGGCCCACTCGGCCGCGATACGCCGCACGGTGACGAGCAGGTGGGGCCGCCACGCGGAGGTGGGGCCGTTCTGGCGCAGGGTTTCGCCGAAGATCCGGGTGAATGCGGCGGTGGTGAGTATTCCGGCGGAACGCGGACCGTCGGTGCACAGCCGGGCGTAGGCGGAGGCCGCCTCCCAGTGCCGGTCCAGCAGTTCGCCGACGGGGTGAAGCGCGGGGGTCGCCCCTGTCCACTTCCTGAGCTCGGCGCTCAGTTGCTCGTCCGTCGCGCCGATCCTGCGGGCCGGACCCGGAGAATTCGACGGGCCTGCGTCGTTCACGGCTGCATTCCTCTCAAGGACATGCGGAAGAAAGTCCATACCAAGGGGTATGCCGGCCCGGTGGCCTCGCGCATACGAAGAATGGCGTCTTGTCCGAACGCCGACAAGCCACACCTTTACACAGGTCAGCGACAGGGAACAAGGGATCTCGCCGTTTCGTGCATTGCGTACGCGGCCAGGACCTTTGACAAAGTGTCAAGGTGCAGCGCAAAAGGGATTTCCGTGCTGTCCGTTCTGTTTTTTGCGACGCCTTTCCGCCCGGCTACGGGCGTCGCCCGGAAACCATTGAACTGCCGCCTGCACAGCAGCTCACACCCTCGGACCTTCCCGGCATGACTCTTTCGAGGACTCCTCCGGAACCAATGACCCCACCGCTGCTCAGTCCCGCGGGCCGCCGTGAACCGCGTTCCGGTACGTCCCGGGAGGTGTCCCGTACCGCTCGCGGAAGACGCGGTTGAAGTGGAACGGGCTGGCGAAACCCGAGGCCGTGGCGACGCGTTCCACGGGCAGGCCGGTCGCCTCCAGCAGCCGGGCGGCGTGACGCAGCCGCGCCTCGCGCAGGGCGCGCATGGGAGACTGGCCGAGCTGACGGCTGAACAGATGAGCGAAGCGGGACGGCGACAGGGAGACCTGCCCGGCCAGCGAGCGGACCGTGTGCGGGGCGCCCGGGTCGGCGTCGATCAGCTCCTGGGCCCGGTGGATCCGTGGGTCGAGGCCGACACGGGCGGTCGCCGGCCGGGCACCTGCGGTGGTGAGGAGGACGATCTCCTCCAGTGCGCACAGCGCCAGTTCGCGGGCGGCACTGCCGTGCGCGACGGCGATCTGCCCGTCCGGGGCCGCCGCGTCGGGCGGTGCCCCGGCGCCGGGCCGGCGGGCGTCGGCGTGCATCCGCCGGAACGCCGCTTCGACACGGCCGTGCACTCCGGCCGGGGCGGAGGTGACCACGTACACCCCGTCGCCGGCGTCGTACGGCCGCAGCCAAGCGGCCCACGACGGGCGGGCCTGGCAGTGCGCCCACCAGAACCGCCAGCGCCGGGCGCCGGGCTCGACCGCGTAGCCGTGCGGGGCACCCGGGGCGAGCACGACCAGGTGGCCCGCGCCGGCCGAGGTCTGCACCCCGCCCTGCCAGAGTCGCCCCCGGCCTCCCGTGGTCCAGGTGAAGAGCCAACTCGCGGAGCCGCGCGGCCGGTTGACGCCGTATCCGGGCAGCTGGTCGAAGTGGCCGAGCACGACCAGGCCGGGCGGCGGCGCGGGGTCCCCGTCGTGGCCGTGCTCAGCAGTGCCGGGCAATCCGTCAGCACGCACGGGCATCCTCCTCGGTGGCTCGGTGGCCTAGCGTGTCGTGCCTGGGACCACTGACCGAGGAGTGCGTTCATGACAGTCACGGGCAATGGCGCCGCCGGCGCTTCCATCCTGGACCCTGCCGGGCTCCGGCGGCACCGGGAGGGGTTCGAGGAGGACGGTTTCACGGTCGTGCGCGGGCTCTTCGGGGCCGACGAGACCGAGCGGCTGTGCGGGGAGTTCTCGGCGCTGCGTGCGGCCGGCCCGGTTCCCGGGCACTTCGAGCCGCGCGCGTCCGGGCCGGGCGCCGATCCGCTGCACGTCTGGCCGCGGGTGATGCACCCGCACGAGATCAACGACCTCGCTCGCGACGTCCTGCTGGACTCCCGGCTGCGGGCGGTGCTGGAGGAGCTCCTCGGGGAGGAGGTCCTGGCCGCGCAGAGCATGTTCTACTTCAAGCCGCCGGGCGCCCGGGGTCAGGCACTGCACCAGGACAACTTCTACCTGCGGGTGGAGCCGGGCACGTGTGTGGCGGCGTGGCTGGCCTGCGACGTGATCGACCGGGAGAACGGCGGGCTGGAGGTCGTGCCGGGCACGCACAGGATGGACTTGTTCTGTCCGGAGGAGGCGGATGCGGGGGTGTCGTTCGCCCGGGAGTACGTTCCGCCGCCGCCCGGCCTGGCCGCCGTGCCGGTGGACATGGAGCCGGGGGATGTTCTGTTCTTCAACGGCAGTCTGGTGCACGGGTCCCAGCCGAACCATACGTCTGACCGGTTCCGGCGGTCGTTCATCGGGCACTACGTGGGCCGGTCGGCGGAGCGGATCGGGGGGTTCTACCGGACGCTGACGATGAACGGGGCGAGGGTGGAGTTGCCGGAGAGTGAGGGGGCGGGCCCCTGCGGGACGGAGTTCGCGCCGCAGGGGCCCCACTGAGCGCTCCGCGGGAAAGGCACCCCTGCTTTCAGTGACCGGCGATCGGATGCGGCGTGTAGGGCCGCTCCAGTTCCTCGAGTTCCTTGTCGCTGAGCTCCAGCTCCACCGCTGCCACGGCGTCCGCCAAGTGCTGCGGCTTCGACGCTCCGACGATCGGGGCCGTCACCGTGTCCTGGTGGAGCAGCCAGGCGAGGGCGACCTGGGCGCGGGGCGCGTCCCGCTCCCCGGCGATGCGGGTGACCGCCTCGACGATGGTGCGGTCGCCCTCCGGGTAGAGGTTGCTGCTGAAGGGGTCGGTGGCGCCGCGCTCACTCGTGGAGTCCCAGTCGCGGGTGAGGCGGCCGCGGGCGAGCGGGCTCCAGGGCAGCACGCCGACGCCCTGGTCCGCGCAGAGGGGCAGCATCTCGCGCTCCTCCTCGCGGTAGAGGAGGTTGTAGTGGTTCTGCATGGAGACGAAGCGGGTCCAGCCGTTCAGCCGGGCGGTGTACTGGGCCTTGGAGAACTGCCAGGCGTACATCGAACTCGCCCCGATGTAGCGGACCTTGCCCGCCTTGACGACGTCGTGCAGGGCCTCCATCGTCTCCTCGACCGGGGTGTGCGGGTCGAAGCGGTGGATCTGGTAGAGGTCGACGTAGTCGGTGCCGAGGCGGGTGAGGCTCTGGTCGAGCTCGCTGATGATCGCCTTGCGGGACAGTCCGCCGCCGTTGGGCCCGGGCCGCATCCTGCCGTGCACCTTCGTCGCCAGCACGATCTCGTCGCGGCGGGCGAAGTCGCGCAGGGCCCGGCCGACGATCTCCTCGCTGGTGCCGTCGGAGTAGACGTTCGCCGTGTCGAAGAAGTTGATCCCCGCCTCGACGGCCTGCCGGATCAGCGGGCGCGAGGCATCCTCGTCGAGGGTCCACTCGTGACTGCCGCGGTCCGGCAGGCCGTAGGTCATGCACCCCAGACAGATCCGGGAGACGTCCAGGCCCGTCGAACCGAGCTTCACGTACTGCATCGTTGCTGCTCCTGCCTTCGGGAGTGTTCCAGACGGAGCGTACGTGCTCGTGTGCACTCGAAGGCGAGCCGAGCGGCACCGGCTGACGGACCGTCATCGTTGCTGCCCCAGGTGACCGACCGGCGTGGGAGCGGCCGGCCGGCGGGACCGCCGACGCGTCCTCGGCGCGGGTGACCGGTGCCCGGCCGGTCGGTGCGAACGGGAGGACGCCGTGGCGGCACGACGCAGGACACTCAGGATCCTGACGCTGTGCGCACCGGCGGGGGTCCTGCGCGGCACGGAAGGTCAGCGGGCCGCCGTCAGCGACCGGCGCACCCTACGCCCGGCACCACGACGACGCTGACGTACCGGGTGTACCGCGACAGCGAACAGGGCGACGGCAGTGCGCGGTTCGTGCACCGGCGGCATGGTGGAGGGGCCCACGGTCGGCTGCTCCTGACCGTCAGCCGCGTTCGACCAGGTCCAGCGCCCGTTCCCAGCCGAACTCCGGCCTCCCACCGTCCTGGTCCGGTTCTCCGGTGTACGGCTGCCCGAACCGTACGCCCATCCCCCGCAGCCGTTGGAGACTGTCCCGGTAGGCGGGGTGGGAGGCCAGCGCGTCGGCCACGCACGGCAGGACGGCGATCGGCACATCGAGCCCGGCGACCTCGCACAGGGTGCCCAGGGCGAGGGTGTCGGCGATGCCGGCCGCCCACTTGTTGACGGTGTTGAAGGTGGCGGGCGCGACGACGACGGCGTCGGGCGCCGGGAACGGGCGCGGCTCGCCCGGGGTGCGCCAGGCGGACCGGATCGGGCGGCCCGTCTGTGCCTCGACGGCCGCGGTGTCGAAGAAGCCGTTCATGGCGACGGGCGTCGCGATGACACCGACCTCCCAGTCGCGCTCCTGCGCGGCGGTGATCAGTTTGCTGACGTCCGCGGCGATGCCGGCGGCGCAGACGACGACGTAGAGGAAGGGCTTCCGGGCGGACTGTTCCGTCATCCCGGAAACCCTAGTGACTCCGCGGGGTTCACCGGACGGGGAACGTGGCTCCCCACTCCGAGTCCGGCCGAGGGCCGAAGATGCGGCGCTCCCGGTCCTCGATCGGTACGTCGTTGATGCTCGCCTCGCGGCGGGTCATCAGGCCGTGCTCGTCGAACTCCCACAGCTCGTTGCCGTAGGAACGCCACCACCGGCCTTCGGTGTCCCGGCACTCGTACTGGAAGCGGACGGCGATGCGGTTGCCGTCGAAGGCCCACAGGTCCTTGCGCAGCGCGTACTCCTGCTCGCGCTCCCACTTCCGGGTCAGGAACTCGGCGATCTCGGCGCGGCCGGTGACGAAGGTGTCGCGGTTGCGCCAGACGGAGTCCTCCGAGTAGGCGAGGGCGACCTTGTGCGGCTCGCGGGTGTTCCAGGCGTCCTCGGCGGCCTGGACCTTCTGTGCGGCGGTGTCCCGGGTGAAGGGCGGCAGCGGCGGGCGGTCGGTCATGGGTCCTCCCTGATCGACAGTGGAGAACGAGCGTTCTCCGCAGCGGCTGCTACCGTAGGAGAACGCTCGTTCTCGCGTCAAGGAGTGGTCGTACATGGACAGCGCAGTGGCCCGGGAGCGGGCGCTGGACGCCGCCGAGGAGCTGTTCTACGGGCGGGGCGTGCAGTCCGTCGGCATGGACGACGTCCGCGGCACGTCCGGGGTCTCGCTCAAGCGGCTCTATCAGCTGTTCCCGGCGAAGGAGCAGCTGGTGGAGGCGTACCTGGAGCGGCGTGACGCGCGCTGGCGGGGGCGACTGGCCGAGTACGTCGAGCAGTACGGGGAGCCGCGGGAGCGGATCCTGGCCGTGTTCGACTGGCTGGGCCGGTGGTTCGGCGAGCCGGGGTTCCGGGGCTGTGCGTGGATCAACGCGTACGGGGAACTGGGCGCGACGTCCGCGCGCGTGGCCGGCCAGGTGCGCGCGCACAAGCAGGCCTTCCGGGACTACCTCGGCTCACTCGTCGACGCGGCGGGGCTGCCCGGCGCGCTGGCCGGGCAGCTGTTCCTGCTCGCCGAGGGTGCCATGGTCACGGCAGGTGTCACCAGGAGCGCCGAGCCCGCGGCCGAGGCGCGCGAGGCGGCCCGGCTGCTCCTGGAGATCGCGTGATCCGGTGTCAGCCCACCGTCTCGGAGACGGTGATGGCGCTCACCGGGCAGGCCCGGGCCGCCTCCCTCACCAGCGGGCTGCCGCCGCCGTCCTCCTGACCGGGCAGCAGGGCGCTGTAGCCGTCGTCGTCCTGGGTGAACACGTCCGGGGCGGTCAGGGCGCACTGGCCCGCACCGATGCAGACGTCCTTGTCGATGTCGATGTGCATGACGGAAGCTTCTTACCAGGTCACGGGGAGTTCCAGCATCCCCTGGATCGTGTCGCCCGGTTTGAAGGGGATCTCCTCGGCGGGAGCGGCCAGGCGCAGGGTGGGCAGCCGGTCGAAGAGGGTGTGCAGGGCGATCTCCAGTTCGGCGCGGGCGAGGTTCTGGCCGAGGCACTGGTGGATGCCGAAGCCGAAGGCGACGTGGTGCCGGGCGGGGCGGCTCCAGTCGAGCGTGTCCGGGTCGGGGTAGACCGTCTCGTCGCGGTTGATGACGGAGGTCGCGAAGACCACGCCGTCACCCTTGCGGATCGTCGTCCCGGCCACCTCGATGTCCTCGACGGCCAGGCGCAGCAGGCCGTCGGCGATCGACAGCATCCGCATCAGTTCCTCGACCGCGGCCGGCAGCAGCCCCGGGTCGGCGCGCAACTCGGCGAGCCGCTCGGGGTGCTGGAGCAGGGTGTAGGTGCCGAGCGAGATCATGTTGGCGGTCGTCTCGTGGCCGGCGACCAGCAGGATGAGCGCCAGGGCGATCAGACCCTCGCGGTCGAGCGCGCCGTCGCGCAACTGCCGGTGGACCAGGTCGTCCAGCAGGCCGGTGCCGGGGTCGTGCTGCTTGCGGTCGATCAACTCGCCGAAGTACGACTCCAGCCGGTCGCGCGCGTCCTCCACGTCGGCGGTCTCCGGGCCGCGCAGCAGCCGTCGTGACTGGGACTCGAAGAAGTCGTGGTCGGCGTACGGGACGCCGAGCAGGGCGCAGATCACCATGGACGGCACGGGCAGCGCGAAGGCGCTCACCAGGTCCGCGGTCGGGCCCTGGGCGATCATCGCGTCGAGCCGTTCGTCCACGATCTGCTGGATCCGTGGCCGGAGTTCGACGGCCCGCTTGAGGGTGAAGTCGCCGACCACCATCCGCCGCTGGGTGCGGTGCTCGGGGTCGTCGACGCCGAGGAGGGCCGTCCTGCGGTTCTTGATCCCGGCGAATCGCCGCGTCGGGAAGGGGAAGCCGGGACGGCTGCGGTCGGACGACAGGCGCGGGTCGGCAAGCAGCGCGCGTGCGGTCGCGTGCCCGCTGACCAGCCACGCCTCACGGCCGTCGAAGAGGGTGATACGGGTCAGGGGGCGCTCGCCCCGCAGCGGGTCGTAGGCGGCGGGCGGCTGATAGGGGCAGGTCCGGCTCTGGGGGTAGGCGACGGGTGCGGTCGTTTCCGTCATGGAGACCTCGCAGACGAAGTGTGCGTCGTGCCGATCTTCATTAGATGCCTCGGGCATCTATGAGGCGACGCGAAGTTCGGCCAGATCGGTGGCGGCGGCAACTTGGCCGAGGAATGCCGTCTTCCTGTTCGAACGCCGGGCGTCGGAGGCCGGGTTGGGAGAGCTGGGCGCGGAAGCGGAGGTGCGCCGACGCTGGTTCGAAAACCGGTTGTCGGTGGGAGGGGACATGGCCCAGGATCCAGCCATGCCTACGTTCGCCGTCCTTCCGCCGCTGTCCGCCGTCGCTCCTGCCGCGCGCCGACAGCGGCGGTCCGGCCGCTGTGGAGGGCCGACGCCGCCGCGGTCATGACGGCCGCGCTCGTCGCGGGGCTGCTCGCCGGGTACGGCATCGCGATCCCCGTCGGCGCGGTCGGGACGTACCTCGTCTCGCTCACCGCCCGCACGTCCCTGCGCACCGGTGTCTGCGCCGCGCTCGGCGTCGCCACCGCCGACGGGCTGTACGCCCTCGCGGCCACGCTCGGGGGCACGGCCCTGGCCGGCGCGCTGCGGCCGGTGCTCGGGCCGCTGCGGTGGGTGTGTGTCCTGGTGCTGTTCGCGCTGGCGGCGTGGGGCGCGGTCACCGCCGTGCGCGAGTACCGCGGCCACCGGCTCACCACGCGGACGGCCCCCGCTCCCCCGGGGCCCGCCCGGGCCTACCTGGGGCTGCTCGGTATCACCCTGCTCAACCCCACCACCGTGATCTACTTCGCGGCGCTCGTGCTGGGCTCGCAGGCGACGGGCCCGGCCGGCCCACTGGAGCAGGGCGTCTTCGTGCTCGCCGCCTTCGCGGCCTCCGCGAGCTGGCAGGTGCTGCTCGCCGGGAGCGGAGCCCTGCTGGGGCGGGCGCTGACCGGCCACCGGGGCCGGCTGGCGACGGCGCTGGTGGCGAGCGGGGTCATGACGGTCCTGGCCGTGCGGATGGCGGTGGCACCGGGGTGAGGTGCGCGACCCGGCCGGGATGTGTCGTGGTGCGGATGATTCGCGGGCGTACCGGTGTTGAAGTCGGGAACCGGTCAGCCGAGACGCGACGATGGGACGGATGCCATGCCTCTCGAGGGCGAGTACGAGCCCAGCCCGACGCAGTGGGTGCGCAAGCAGGTGGAACTGTACGAGAGCTCCGGCGGCACGGAGGGGACGACCCTCCAGGGCTCGAAGATGCCGGTGGTCGTCCTGACCTCACGCGGTGCCAGGAGCGGCAAGCTGCGCAAGACACCGGTGATGCGGGTGGAGCACGAGGGGCGTTACGCCGCGGTCGCCTCCCTCGGTGGCTCACCCAAGCACCCGGTCTGGTACTTCAACATCAAGGCCGATCCGCACGTGGAGCTCCAGGACGGTCCGGTGAAGCAGGACATGATCGCCCGTGAGGTCACGGGCCAGGAGAAGGCCGAGTGGTGGGAACGCGCCGTCGCGGCGTATCCGGCGTACGCCGACTACCAGAGGAATACGGACCGGGAGATACCGGTGTTCGTGCTGGAGCCGGCTGACGGCGGGTGAGTCCCCGGGGCTTCGGGCGCGCCTCGGGCTGATTCCGGCCGGGTGCGGGTAAGCCCTTCGGGCGGGCCGGCAGCGGTCCGCCGCCCAGGTGCCATGCCTCCGGCCGCAGGAGTGAAGCGGCCACCACCCGTCCGCCGACGCCCGGGACGTCGGGCGCGCCCCCTCGTCCCTCCCTCGGGACCCGTCCGGAACGACGACCACCCGGGCCCGCCCGGAACGACGACCGCATGGGCCCGCCGGAAACGACGATCACCTGGACCCGCCCCGGAACGACGACCTCCCGGGGCGGGCCGGAGAAGCCAAGCCGACCCCCTGTCCGGGATGGTCGGCGAAAAATTTCTCCGGGGCGCTGCATGAAGCGTCGGCGACGGGGCACGCGTGGGTCAGGCCCCGCCGCGTTCCCCCGTCGCGGCGGGGCTTTCTGCTGCCTCCTGCGCACGACGGTCGGTGACGTCGAGGAAGATCTGGTCGGCCTCGGGGACCGTTCGGGCGATGGAGCGCTTGATGCGGACGGCGACGTCCTCGACGCGCTCGCTGTCCAGGCCGGGCACGAGATCCACGCGGGCGGCCACGAGGGCCGAGTCGAGGCCCGTCTTCATGGTGAAGAGCGCCTCCACGCTGTCGATCTCGGGCTGTGCCCACAGCAGCTCCCGGATCCGCCCGCTCGCCTCCCGGTCGGCCGCCTCGCCGATCAGCTGGTCGCGGGCGTCACGGCCCAGCCGGTAGGCGACGTAGACCAGCAGCGCGCCGATCGACAGGGAGGCGGACGCCTCCCACACCACCTGGCCCGTGACCATGTGCAGCGCCATACCGGCGATGGCCAGCGTGACGCCGAGCACCGCGGTGCCGTCCTCGGCGACGACCGTGCGCAGGGCGGGGTCGCGCAGCCCGGCGCCCGTGCCGCCCTGCCGGCGCACCTGGTACAGCGCGCGCAGCAGAGAGGCGCCCTCCGCGAGGAGGGCGATACCGAGCACGATCAGGCCGGCGACATAGCCGCCGAGTTTCTCCTCCCCTCCGCTCGCCAGGGCCTCGAAGCCCTGGAAGAAGGAGAAGCACCCGCCCATGACGAAGATCCCGACGGCCGCGAGGAGCGACCAGAAGAACCGCTCCTTGCCGTAGCCGAAGGGGTGACGCCGGTCGGCGGGGCGGCGGCTGCGGCGCAGCGCCGCCAGTAAGAACACCTCGTTCAGGCTGTCGGCCACCGAGTGGGCCGCCTCCGACAGCAGCGCCGGTGATCCCGCGGCCAGGCCGCCGACCGCCTTGGCCGCCGCGATCACGAGATTGGCAGCGAGCGCCACCAGCACGGTGACGCGTGTCCTCCGATCAGATCCTTCTTCACTCACCCACGCCGATTGCCCCGGTCGGCGGTGCTCACACCGTGCCGTCGGCGGAAAAAGGGGAACGCGTTCACCAGGGCACACGCACGACAAGCAGGCCACACGTACGCCGAAGGAGGTCATCCCCATGAGCCGCGACGACGGCGACGACGGCAACAGCGCCTACGGGAGGAGGGCGTTCAAGCGGTCCAAGGCGCATTTCACGGACCGGATCACCGCCGACGGCCGGGACGGCTGGCCGGTGGAGGCCGGCCGCTACCGTCTGGTCGTCAGCCGAGCCTGCCCGTGGGCGAGCCGGTCGCTGGTCTCCCGGCGGCTGCTCGGCCTGGAGGACGCGCTGTCCCTGGCCGTCGCCGACCCGATCCAGGACGACCGCAGCTGGCGCTTCACGCTGGACGAGGACGACCGCGACCCGGTCCTCGGCATCCGCTGTCTGAGTGAGGCCTACGACCGGCGGGAGACCGACTACCCCGGCGGTGTCAGCGTGCCGGCCGTCGTGGACGTGCCCAGCGGGAAGCTGGTCACCAACGACTACCAGCAGCTGACGCTCGACCTCGCGACCGAATGGACGGCCCTGCATCGGGAGGGCGCGCCCGACCTGTACCCGCAGAAGCTGCGCGACGAGATCGACGAGGTGATGGCGGACGTCTACGAGGACGTCAACAACGGCGTGTACCGGGCGGGTTTCGCCACCGAGCAGCAGGAGTACGAGACCGCCTGCGCGGGCGTGTTCCGGCGGCTGGAGCTGCTCGCCGGGCGGCTGGAGCGGCAGCGGTACCTCGTCGGCGACACCATCACCGAGGCGGACATCCGGCTGTTCACCACGCTGGTCCGCTTCGACGCGGTCTACCACGGCCACTTCAAGTGCAACCGCTGGAAGCTGACGGAGAACCGGGTGCTGTGGGGCTACGTCCGGGACCTCTACCAGACGCCCGGCTTCGGCGACACCGTCGACTTCGACCACATCAAGCGCCACTACTACCAGGTGCACACGGGCATCAACCCGACCCGCGTCGTGCCGCTGGGCCCGGACCTGTCCGGCTGGCTGACCCCGCACCACCGCGAGGAACTGGGCGGCCGGCCGTTCGGTGACGGCACGCCGCCCGGGCCGGTCCGCGCCGAGGAGCGGGTCCCGGCCGCGGGCACACCCTGACCACCACTTCCACCCACCCTCACCGAGCAAGGAGATTCACGTGGCCAAGAAGAAGAAGCTTCCCTTCGCCTACCAGCCCCTCGGGTTCGTGCTGGGCTGGTCGAGCGGCTGGCTGGCCGGGCTGGCCTTCCGCAAGACATGGATGGCGATCCGGAACGAGGAGGACGCGCCCGACGCGCTGGACAAGGACCGCGGCTGGGGGGAGATCCTGCTGGCCGCCGCCGTCCAGGGCGCCATCTTCGCCGTGGTGCGCAGCGCGGTGGACCGCGCGGGCGCCAAGGCCATCGAGCGTTCCACCGGCACGTGGCCGGCCGGGGAGAAGGGCGGCCGCGACTGACAGCGCGCCCCGGCCTCGCCCGGCCCCGGCCGGGCGAGGCCGGCCTGTGTCCTCAGCCGGGCCCTGGCTGCGGCGCGCCGCCGGGCACGACCCCGCCGCGCCGCCGGCGTCCATCGCCGTGGCCGCCCGCCGAGCCGGGGACCGCCGACCCCCGGCCGGGTCAGCCCTGCTTGGGTGCGGTCGGCGGGGTGCGCCGCAGAATGAAGGAGTGGCCTGCCGGGTCGGCGTAGCCGCGCTCCTCCAGGGGGCCCGAGGCCTCCTTGGCCTCCAGGGGCCGGCCTCCGAGGGCGACGACCCGGCGTTCCACCGCGTCGAGGTCGTCCACCACGAACTCCAGGTGCGCCTGGAGGGAGTTCTCGGGGCGGGGCCAGCTGGGCGGGGTCGCGTTGACGTCCCGTCGCAGGGCGATGCGGAAGCCGTCGGCGCCCTTGATCTCCACCCGGTTGGCGGTCGCGTCCGCCTCCTCCCCGTCCAGCAGCTCCTTGTAGAACACGGCGAGCTTCTCGGGCTCGGCACAGTCGAGCACCAGGACACCCGCTTTCACCAGTGCCATGTCTCCTCCGCAGGATTCCGGCCGCGGGGCGGTCGTGCCCCGCGGCCCTACCTTGCGGTTATCCCGGTCCGGCCGATTCAGTCGGCCGTCAACCACCGCCCCTCGCGCATGAGTTCGCGGCCATCCAGTTCGTCGGCCTCCCGCCAGGCCTGTACCCGCTGCGGCACGACACGGAAGTAGAGGTACGGCGTGGCCAGCCGGCGGGGGTCGAACCCGGTCTTGGCGGCGAAGAGTTCGGCGTCCTGCTCGGTCAGCTCGGCGGGCTGGACGGTCTCCACCACGCCTTCCACCATGACGACGTCGCGGGTCGGCCCGATGCCCACCCGGGCCCGGCCGGTCGCGGCGAGGTTCCGTCCGGTGGGGCTCGACGCGGGGGTGGCGAACAGCAGGTACGAGCCGTTCCAGGGAACGACAGCGGGACGAGGTACGGCGTCCCCGACGTGCCGTCGGCCGTGGCGACCCAGGCGTCCACGTCGTGTTCGAGACGGTGCAGGGTGTCCTTCGTGCGCTGCTCAGCGCTGCGTGCGGGTGCGGACATCATCGTCGGTGCGCCTCCCGGAGAGTCGTCGAACGGACTCCGACCAGTGTGACGTTCCGGGCCTCCGGAGGCTCGGCGGACAAGCCGGTACCGGGTGAGGGACGAGGGAGTATACGCAGCTCATGCGCTTCGGGCAGTAACGGAGATCACGGCAGGGTCACGGAATGATCATTCACGTCGTGGGCAGCCTCGTACCGCTTCTCGGTTCAACTTTCGGACTGCGAAGCCCAGTTCGAGTGTGCGGGCGGTCACGGCACCGTCCGTTCGCAGGGGTGGGAGGACTCTGCGGTCCGTCTCCCGAAAGGAAGCACATGCCTCAGGACGTCCGGTTCGACCTGCCCTTCGACCCCCCTGTCAGCTACCCACACGCCTCGGGCGAAGTAGCACATCTCGGATCCAGTGGTCGCGCCACACCTGACGGGCCGCGAGTGCTTCCTGATCAACACAGCTGAGGCGGCGATGCAGGTGCTCGCGTTGCGGCAGGAGTGCCGTCAACGCAGCAGTCGTGCCCCTCGCGGTCGTTCGTAGCAGGAGCCAAAGCCGGTCGCGTGAGTCCGGCTGTCCGGCGTGGCCGTCGCGGAAAGTACAGAAGATTCCCGGACACGGCCGGTCAACGACCACGGTCGATCGATTCCGTTGCCAGGACCACAGCTCATTGGGAGACCGGTGTGAAATCTCGAGTCGCAGGTGCTGTTCCGAAGGCGTCCGCCGACAGCTTGCTCCCGGCGCAGCCAAGCGCCCAGCTCCACCCCACGGAGGCGGGGAACACCCTGGCCCCCCTCTTGGTGAAACACATCGATGGGAGCACGGAGCAGTACCGAAGGTCCCAGAACGCCGCTCAGCAGCGGCTGAACGCATTCGGCTCCCCCCACTCCAGCACCACGCTGCATGTGGAGGGAGCCCTCCATCTGGCGCGGCCCGCGTTCCTCCCTCCCGACGAGGAGGGCTACGCCAGGTTGAGGCACCTCGACACCAGCCTGCGCATGATCGAAGCAGCCTTCCCCCAAGTCAGCACCGACATCGAGGTCTGCAGACTGACCTGCACGATGCTGGAAGGGGCCTGGAGGAGCCGGGCACTCACCCCGCCGCGCGAGGAGGAGCAGACAACCGTCTGCGCCTGCCCTCTGTGCCGTCGGCTGCCCACGCCCCCCGCACGCACGCTGGACGACTACCGTTGGCGGCAGAGCGCCGGTCGTCCCCTCACCGTCAAGACCTGGCCATACCGCCGGGAACTCGACAGCGTCCTGACCGGTGGATGGTCCTGGACCCGCCAGATGAACGACCTCGAACGAGACCTCGGCCACCGCCACCGCTTCGAGGACGACATCCTCGTCTTCCACGAATACAAACGCGTGATCGACACCATCGACACAACGCGCCTCACCCAACACGTCGAAGGCCGCCTGGCCGAGAATTTCAGTACCAACAGCGCACGGGCTCTGGTCTCCGGACTCTTCGCAGCCCACAAGCGATCCGTCGACGAGTACTGGCTCCAACAGCACGACGCGGGCAGCGTCATGCTCCCTCAGACCAACCCGCTCAACCAGAGCACCTACTCAGCCCTGCAGATGCTGGACTGCCTGTTCTGGCACGTCGCCCCCGACACCGAACTCTGGCAGGAAGAAAACCTCGCCTCCCTGCTGCTGTGCCGCGTCATCGACGACATGGCCGATGTACGAGCCGACGCCCTCACCGGCGAGATCAGCAACTTCTGGCTCGCCGACATGCCCACCCACACCAAGGCGCTCTACGCTGCCTGCGCGATAGCCCTCGTCAAGTACGGCTGCATGCCCGAGGCCCACAGCCCGATGTGGAACACCTGGCTGATGACCACCACCATCGTCTGGATGGGGCTCACGGGCCGCCACGCCCTGTGGTTCGACGGCATCACCCAGGGCCTCCCCCCGGCCGAGGAGTGCCCGCTGTGCGACCTGCAGCCCAACCCATGCACCGGCATCCTCACCCACGGCACCACCCTCACCATCGCCCCGCGGCCCACCACACCAGCACTGAGCACCCGGACCGCCGAGCTGTCCGCACGCTGTCGAGCCCAATACCCCCGGACATGGCCCCTCTTCGACGCCGAGCTCCATGCCTTCGAAGCACTGCACGGCCCGTGGTACGGCAACACGGACAGCACATGGGAGATCTTGCGCCGCACCTACATCGCCGCCGTGGAGGCATCCAGCGCCGCACCGTCGCCGGACCGCGCCCGTCATGTCCAACAAGACGCCGGCGTAGTCGGATCCGAGAGGTTCCACACCCTGCACGCCCCTCAGACCGGGAGGGAAGACACCGCACTGCTCGCCTACATGTTCGGCTGTGCCCACCCGCATTTCCTCTGGAACGCCACGGGATACCGTCCCACGGGCGTCGCAGGAGACTGGCTCGACGGCTGACGCCTCGATCCTGAAGGCTCGGGCCCTGCTCGCACCCGCCTGGTGGTGGTAAGGGCCCAGCCTGTGCCCGGCCCCACCGCGGACGCGAAAGCACTGCCAGGGCATGGCCGTACCCGGCGACGGCGCTTACCTCGACACCGGCCTGATCGTCCCCCACCGCAAACGCCACGAACAGCCCCTGCTGAAGGGCGATGAAGAGGACAGCGCCGCGGCACCGCAAGACCGGCGTGGCCGCCCGCAGCGCGGCGACGGCCTCCACCACGCCGTCCAGGCCGAGGTCGAGCGGACCATCGGCCGCTACGCCGCCACCGAGGAGTGCCCCGTGGCCACGGCCGAACTCCCCGGACGCAGCTCGGTTGACGACCTGCTGGGCGTGTGAGCCACCGCCTGCACCCACGCACGGCGTTGCCCGGCCGGAAACCGGCCGGGCAACGGTCTGCCGGCGTGGCCTAGACGGCGAACTCGACCGGCAGGCTGTCCAGCCGGGACTCCCACGTGGAGGCGGTCGAGCTGAGTTCTTCCGGCGGTACGGCCAGGCGCAGGTCCGGCAGCCGGTGCAGCAGGACGTCCACGCCGATCTCGATGATGGACTGGCCGATGTTCTGCCCCGGGCACTCGTGCGGTCCGGCGCTGAACGCCAGGTGCGACTGGTTGCCCTGCACGGCGACGGCCGCGTCGGGCCGTACCTCCGGGTCGAGGTTGCCGGCGGCCAGGCCCAGGATGAGCAGTTCTCCCTCCTGGACGTGATGGCCTCCGAGCTCCAGGTCGGCGGTTGCGAACCGGCCCGGCAGCACGGACAGCGGCGGGGTGTCCCACATGACCTCTTCCACCACCGACGAGATGTTCAGCTCCCCGCTGACCAGACCGGACAGCCGGGCGGCGTCGGTGAGGACCCGTTGCAGGACCCGGGCCAGCAGGTTACTGGTGGTGGTGTGCGCGGCGATCAGCACCAGGCGCAGATGGCTGACGACCTCGTCGTGGTCGAGGCCGGCCGGGTGCTCCAGCAGGGCCGTGGCGAAGTCGGAGCCCGGCTCGGCCCGCTTGCGCTCGGCGAGTTCCGCGAGGATCTGCATGATCTGGTCGTTGTGCTCGAGGGCGCCCTCACCGCCCTTGAAGACCTGGGCGCACGACTCGATCAGGCGTAGCCCGTCCGCCGCGGGAAGGCCCAGCATCCTGGTGAGCACGAGCATCGGCAGTTGCTCGGCGTAGTCGGCCACGAGGTCGGCGCGCCCGGCGTCGGCGAACGCGTCGATCTGCTTGTTCGCGAAGTGCGTGACGTGCCGCCGGATGCCCCGGACGGCCGCCGCCTGCAGCCCGTCGGTGACGGCGCCGCGCAACCTGCGGTGCGGTTCGCCGTCCTGGGACACGCAGTCGGGGCGCCAGCCGACCATCGGCATGATCGGCGAGGTCTCCTCGATCCGGCCCTCCCGCCAGTCCCGCCAGATCCGCGCGTCGCGGCTGAACTGGCGGGGGTTGTCGAGCACCCGCCGGTTGTCGCGGTAGCCCAGCACCAACCAGGCGGGTACGTCGCCCTCCAGCAGGACCGGCGCGACGGAGCCGTGCTCCTTGCGCAGCCGCTCGTAGATGCCCGACGGGTCGGTCGCCGCCTCCGGTCCGTACAGCCGGGTCAGCTCGGCCCCGTGGTGGGCGACGGGGCAGCCCCGACTGGCCTGGAGGGTGTGGTCGGTCGAATCGTTCATCGGGGCTCCAAGGCCACGGCCGAGCGTTCCTTCAGGTGGTGGATCAGGGCGACGAGGACGTCACGGCTGGAGGCCCGGTCGCGGGCGTCGAAGGCCACGACGGGGGTGTGCTCGGGGATGTCCAGGGCGTCCCGGATCTCCTCGACCGGGTAGTTCCTGGAGTCGGGGAAGACGTTCAGCGCGACGACGAACGGCACCTCCTGCCGCTCCATCTCCTCGATCGCCCGGAAACTGGAGTCCAGGCGGCGCGTGTCCACCAGGACGATCGCGCCGAGCGCCCCCTTGAACAGCCCGTTCCACAGGAACCAGAACCGCTCCTGGCCCGGCGTGCCGAACAGGTAGAGCACCAGGCTCTCGTTGATGCTGATCTTGCCGAAGTCCAGGCTGACGGTGGTCTGCGTCTTGTCGGCGACGCCGATGAGATCGTCGACGCCGACGCTGGCCTGGGTGAGGGTCTCCTCGGTGGTGAGCGGCTTGATGTCGCTGACCGACCGGACCATGGTGGTCTTCCCGGTGCCGAACCCGCCGGCGATCATCACCTTCACCGAGCGGGTGTCCCCGGCCGCCCGCCCTCCGGGTTGGTCAAAGCCTTTCAAGTCCACTGAGTACCTCCTCAAGGAGCGCGAGGTCGGGCCCGCGACCGGCGTCGTGTGCCGGGATGGGATTACGGGCTTCGACGCGACCTGCGTCCAGCAGGTCCGACAGCAGCACGGCGAGAATGTTGAAGGGCAGCCCGAGGTGGGCGCCGAGTTCGGCGACCGACAGCGGATCGCGGCAGCGGCGGAGGATCTCCTCGTGCTCGTGCTGCATGCCCGGTAACGGGGCGGCGCGGGCGACGACGAGAGTCGCCACGTCGAGGCTCGACGCCGAACCGCCCGGTCCGCTGCGCCCTCCGGTGAGGACGTAGTAGCGCTCGAGACCGGACGGGTCGGACGGCCTGCGGGGAGCACTCATCCAGAGTGCTCCTCCAGGCGCGGAGTGGTGCCGAGGAGCTCGCCCATCCTGCGGGCCAGGTCCCTCATCTGGTGCCCGAGCAGGCCCTGGTCGAGGCCCTCCCTGGCAAGGACACCGAGGTAGGTCTCCACACCGGCGCGGACGACGAAGAGGTGGCCGCCGTCGACCTCGATCATCGCGAGGCGCAGCTGCCCGGCGTACTTGGGGAACTGCTCGGCGACCGGCTGGGCCAGTGCCTGGAGGCCGGCCACCACGGCGGCGAAGCGGTCGACGTCGTCGGGGTCTTCGGCGCCGTAGGAGGTGATGGCCTTGCCGTCGCTGGAGGCCACCAGGGCGAAGCGGATCTCCTGGATGCTCTCGACGAGATCGCGGAGCGCCCAGCTCACATCTGTTCCTTGCTGCGTCATGAGGACTAGTCGCTCTCTTCGATGCGGTGCTCTGTGGACTCGCGTCCGGCGGGGGTGCCGCGGTCGTCGGCCGCCTGGGCAGTCTCTTGGGCGTCGCGTCCGGCGGTGGCGAAGGCGGCCAGACCGGAGAAGGAGGCATCCGGCGGAACGGCGGAGACGGTGCTCCGGTCGGTCCGCTCGACCTGCCTGGGCCCGTCCGCCTCATTCCGCTTGCTGCGGCGCCGGGGCAGTCCGCCGGGGGTGGTCTCCACGGCCCCGGACTCCGCGGCCGGTTCCGGTGCGGTGACCGTCTCTCGGGCCGGGGCCGCGACGGGGCGGGCCTCCGGGGCGGGCGCGGCCTGGGTGGTCGCGGCCGCGGGCAGCGGGCTGAAGTACTTGTGCGGAACCACGACCACCACGGAGGTGCCGAGCCACGGCGAGTCCGCGAAGGTGACACGGATGCCGTAGCGGCGGGCGAGGGCGCCGACGACGCGCAGGCCGATGCTCGCGTCCTCGGTGATGCCGCCGAGTCCGGCGCCGGGCGCCGTACCCGCGAGGGCGTGCTCGGCCTCGCGCTTCTTCTCCTCGCTCAGGCCCTTGCCGGAGTCCTGGATCTCGATGCCGACTCCGTTGGGGACCTCCTTGCCGGAGATGAGCACCGGCTCGGTGGGCGGCGAGTAGCGGGCCGCGTTGTCCAGGAGGTGGGCGAAGATCAGCGTCAGGTGGTCCACCAGGCCGCCGTCGACGCCGAGTTCGGGCAGATGGCGCACCTGGACGCGGTGGAAGTCCTTGATCCGGCCGATGCCGCCGCGGACCACGCTCAGCAGCCGCTGCGGCTCCTGCCACTGCCGACCGGGCCGGTCCGAGCCGCCGAGCACACCGATGCTCGCGGCGAGCGAGTCGGCCGGGCCGAGTTCCTGGTCGAGCTCCATCAGACCGCGGGCGACGGCCGGGAGCCTGCCGTGCTCGCCCTGCATCTCGTGCAGCCGGCCGCGGAGCTTGCTGGTCAGCACGTGGATGCGGTTGCCGATGCTGATCACGGCCTGCTCGGCGGAGGTGGAGCGGTCGAACTCCGCCTCGAGGCCTATCAGGGCGGTGCGCAGCAGCTTGCGCAGCTCCGCCTGGAGGTCGGCGCTGACCTTCGCGCACTGGTTGACGGTCGGCAGGACGTCGTCGATGGCCTCGCCGGAACGCAGCTTCTCCATCGCGTCGGGCAGCTGCTCGTCGGCGAGCCGGGCGACCGCGGCGAGTTGGTGGGACAGCTGCTCCTGCCAGACCTCGGCCTGGTCGGCGAGCTGGGCCTCGTAGGACCTTGCCTGCTCGGTCAGCCGTTCCTCGTACGCCCGGGACTGGTCGGCGAGCTGCGACTCGTACGTGGCGCTCTGGTCGGCGAGGCGCCGCTCGTAGGCCGCGTTCTGCTCGGTGAGCTGGGACTCCAGCGTGGCGCGCTCGGCGGAGAACTTCCGTTCCAGGCCCGCCACGTGCTGCTGCCACTGCTGGTTGTGCTCGGCCTGCGTGGTGCGGAAGGAGCCCTCCGCCCGGTGCAGTTGGGCCCGTGCGCGCAGCAGCAGGCGTACGCATACGGCACCGGCCGCAGTCGCCGCGACACCGGCGACGGCCGCGGTAATTCGCTCTGAGCTCATGAACGTGGCGGCAACCGTCCCGCCTCCCAAGCCCAGCGGCATCAACCACCAGCTGTACCAGGCGACAGGGGCCCGCGCCGCCGGTGGCGGAGTGGCGAGTTCCATCTGCATCCTTAGAAGCAACACGATCGAACGGGGGGGGGTGGACCGCACTCATGAGTACGCACTGCGAGTCGACTGGACGCGATCGCCTCAACTCGCAGCGCTGATGGGAACCTTATCGGGTTTGGACCCGCAAGGATCAACCTCATCCCCCGCCCGACGCGAGGGTTCAGGTCACCCTCCGACAGAAAGAAACACGTCGGCAAATTGCTTTGCTGTCTGCCCAGTTGGGCGGCACGGGGTCGCGCCCGGGTCAGCGAGCGGTCTGGAACGTGCGGCGGTAGGCCTGCGGCGTGACCCCGATGGCCGCGTTCAGGTGCTGGCGCAGGGAGGCGCCGGTCGCGAAGCCGACCCGGCCCGCGATCTGGTCCACGGTGAGGTCGCTGGACTCCAGCAGATGCTGGGCCCGGGCCACCCGCTGCTGGATCAGCCAGCGGCCGGGGCTGAGGCCCACCTCGTCGTGGAAGCGGCGGGCGAAGGTGCGCAGGCTCATCCGGGCGTGGCCGGCGAGATCGGCAAGGGTGAGCGGTTCGCCGAGGCGTTCCAGGGCCCAGGAGCGGGTGGCCGCGGTGCTCGCGGCGCCCTGTTCGGGGACGGGCTGTTCGATGTACTGGGCCTGGCCGCCGTCCCGGAACGGCGGGACCACGCAGCGGCGGGCGACGGTGTTGGCCAGCCGGCTGCCGTGGTCCTTGCGGACCAGGTGCAGGCAGATGTCCACGCCCGAGGCGGCTCCGGCGGAGGTGAGGAACGGGTGATCGTCGACGAACAGCACGTCCGGATCGAGGTCGACGTGCGGGAACATGCGCCGGAACCGGTCGGCGACCTGCCAGTGGGTGGTCGCCCTGCGCCCGTCGAGGAGCCCGGCGGCGGCCAGGACGAAGGCGCCGGTGCAGATGGAGACGATGCGCGTCCCGGGGCGGATGAGGGCGAGCGCGGCCAGGACCTTGTCGGGCACGTCGTCGCTGAGACGGGCCGGCTCGACGGGCGCGATCACCACGGTGTCGGCCGTGGCGAGGGCTTCCGGGCCGTGTTCGACGGTGACGCCGAAGTCCGCGTTGGTGCGCACCGGGCCGCCGTCGACCGAACAGGTCAGGACCTCGTACCGGCCGTCGGCCGCGCCGAGGATCCGGCTGGGGATGCCCAGTTCGAACGGGTACACGCCGTCCAGGGCCAGGACCACCACTCGTTCACGCCGCATGGCACGATCCTATCGAAGGTTGGCAATTCTGCCATT
This sequence comes from Streptomyces coeruleorubidus, assembly GCF_028885415.1. GTDB lineage: Bacteria > Actinomycetota > Actinomycetes > Streptomycetales > Streptomycetaceae > Streptomyces > Streptomyces coeruleorubidus_A. The sequence goes on along the minus strand of NZ_CP118527.1, from coordinate 8,981,027 downwards.
GGCGGACGGTGGGCGGACCGGCACGCTGGGACACCATGAGCACACAGAACACGATGCGAGCCATCAGCCAGGACGTCCTCGGCGGCCCCGAGGTCCTGAAGGAAGTGGAAGTCGAGCGCCCGGAACCCCGGCCGAACGAGGTGCTGGTCCGGGTGCGGGCCGCCGGGGTCAACCCGACCGACTGGAAGCACCGGGCGACCGGGGGCTTCCTGGGCGAGCCGCCCTTCGTCCTCGGCTGGGACGTCTCCGGGGTGGTGGAGGCGGTCGGCATCGGCGTCGCGGCGTTCGCGCCCGGTGACGAGGTCTTCGGCATGCTGCCGTATCCGTTCGGGCACGGCTCGCACGCCGAGTACGTGATCGCTCCGGTCCGCGCCCTCGCCCGCAAGCCGGCCGGAATCGACCATGTCCAGGCCGGCGCGCTGCCGTTGGTCTCGCTGACCGCGTGGCAGGCACTGGTCGAGCACGCGGACCTCGGGCCCGGGCAGCGGGTGCTGATCCACGCCGCGGCGGGCGGGGTCGGTCACGTGGCGGTGCAGATCGCCAAGGCGCGCGGCGCCTATGTGATCGGCACCGCGAGCGCCGGCAAGCACGAGTTCCTGCGGGAGATCGGCGTGGACGAGGCGGTGGACTACCGGGAGACGGACTTCACCGAGGCCGTGAAGGACGTCGACGTCGTCCTGGACACGATCGGCGGCGACAACGCCCTGCGCTCGCTGCGCGTGCTGCGCCCGGGCGGGGTCGTGGTGTCGATCCTGCCGGCGGGCTCGGACGACTTCTACCGGGAGGCCGAGCAGCTCGGTGTGCGAGCGGTCCGAATGCTGGTCGACGCCGACCGCACCGGCATGGAGACGATCGCGGAACTGGCCGAAACGGGCAGGCTCCGCGCCACGATCGCCGGGACCTTCCCGCTGGCCGCGGCCGCGCAGGCGCACGCCTCGGGCGACACGGGCCGGACGACGGGGAAGCTGGTTTTGGTGAACGACTGACCCGGACGGCAGTGCCCCAAAGGGGCGCGGGGAACTGCGCGACAAGCCACGGCAAAGCCGCACACGCCGGTCCACCGCGCCCCCGAGCTCTCAGGCGAACCGGCCATGACGGCCGGCCGCGTCAGAACGTCAGGACCGGCTTGATCGTCTTGCCCGACCTCATGTCCTGGACCGCCCGGTCGATGTCCCCGAAGGGATACGTGCTGATCAGGCGGTGCAGCGGGAGCCGGCCGTCCTTCACCAGGCGGACCAGGGCGGGGATCATGGTCTGGGTCTCGCTGTCGCCGAGGGTGAGGCCGACGATCCGCTTGCCGCCCAGCAGGCCGTTGACGTCCAGGGCGACCTCCGTGCCGAAGGGCGGGGCGCCGACCACGACCAGCGTGCCGCGGGCGGCGAGCGCGTCGACGCCCTGGCGCAGGACGCCGACGTTGCCCGTGGTCTCCACGACACCGTCCGCGCCCTGGCCGCCGGTGATCTCGGCGAGGGCCGGGCCGAGGTCCGTCCCGCTCGTGTCGACGGTGTGCGTGGCGCCCAGCTCCGTCGCCAGCGAAAGGCGTTCGGCGACCCGGTCGACGGCGACGATCCGCGTGGCCGGGGTGAGGGCCGCCGCCATCACGGCCGATAGGCCGACCGCTCCGGCGCCCAGGACGACGACCGTGCTGCCGGTGTCCGGCTTCAGGACGTTCCAGACCGCACCCACACCGGTCTGTACGCCGCAGCCCAGCGGGGCGATGGACTCCAGCGGCACGTCCGGGTCGACCTTGACGAGGCTGCGCTCGTCGGCCAGCGCCCGCTCGGCGAAGGAGGACTGGCCGAAGAAGTGCCCGCCCAGGGCCTCTCCCCCACGGCTGATGGTGTTCGTGCCGTCGGCCCGGCCGCCGCCGAGCAGGTTCAGCGGCAGCCAGGTCGCGCAGTACGCGGGGTGCCCGCCGCGGCAGTTGCGGCAGTCACCGCAGGAGGTGAAGGAGAGCAGGACGTGGTCGCCGGGCGTGACGCCGGTGACGGCGGAGCCGACGGCCTCGACGACGCCCGCGCCCTCGTGGCCGAGGACCCCGGGCAGCGGGAAGGGCAGTCCGCCGCTCGCCACACCGAGGTCGGTGTGGCACAGGCCGGTGGCGACCATGCGGACCAGCGCCTCGTGCGGGCCGGGTTCGTCGAGGACGACGTCGGAGAGGGTGAAGGGCGCGCCGCCGGACTCGACGACCGCGGCACGGGTGGTGGTGGGCATCGCAGGAGCTCCTTGACGGTGTCTCAGTCGAGCGAGACGAGGACGGACTTGACCTTGGTGTAACCGGCGAGCGCCTCGGGCCCGTACTCGCGGCCGTAGCCGGAGTCCTTCACGCCGCCGAAGGGCATGGCGGAGTCGAGCATCGCCCAGTCGTTGACCCAGACGATGCCGGCCTGAAGCCGGTCGGCGACCCGGTGCGCGCGGGCGAGGTTGGTGGTCTGGACGCCCGAGGCCAGGCCGTAGGGGGTGGAGTTGGCGAGGGCGACGGCCTCGTCCTCGTCGTCGAAGGGCTGCACGGTGAGGACCGGGCCGAAGATCTCCTCCTGGATCACGCGGGAGTCGTTCGACAGGTCGGCGATGACGGTCGGCCGGTAGTAGTAGCCGCCGTCCAGGTCGAGCCGCTCGCCGCCGCAGACGATCCGGGCGCCCTCCTTGCGGGCCAGGGCGACGTACTCCTCGACCTTCTTCAGGTGCTTCTCGGCCGCCATCGGGCCGACGACCGTGGCCGGGTCGCGCGGGTCGCCGATCGGCACCCCGGGTACGGCCTCGGCGAGGATGCCGAGCAGCGTCGGGTACACCGAGCGGGCCACCAGCAGGCGCGGTCCGCCCATGCAGAACTGGCCGGTGTTGAAGACGAAGCCCTTGATGACCGCGCCCACCGCCTTCTCCAGGTCGGCGTCCTCGAAGACGAGGTGGGCCGCGTTGCCGCCGAGCTCCATGGTGACGGGCTTGAGGGCCTCGCCGGCGACGCTCGCGACATGCCGGCCTATCGCGGTGGAGCCGGTGAAGGCGACCTTGTCGACACCGCGGTGGCGCAGCAGCGCCTCGCCGGCCACCGGTCCGCTGCCGGTCACGACGTTGACCACGCCGTCGGGCACACCCGCCTGCTGGAACAGCCGGGCCATGTACAGGGCGCTCAGCGGGGTCTCGTCGGCGGGCTTGTGGACGACGGTGTTGCCGGCCGCCAGCGCGGGGCCGAGCTTGGTGCCGGCGAGGATCAGCGGGAAGTTGAACGGGGTGATCGCGGCGACCACGCCGAGCGGCTCGCGCTTGGTGTAGGCGAGGGCGTTCATGGGGGTGTCGCGCAGGGCGCCGTCCTGGCTCTGCGCGAGGTTCGCGAAGTACTCGTAGTCGTTGGCCGCGTTCGTCACGTCGACCGCGCCGCACAGCGTGATCGGCTTGCCGACGTCGAGACTCTCCAGCGCGGCGATCTCGTCGGCGTTCTCGCGGATCAGCTGGGCGACGCGGTGCAGCACCCGGCCCCGCTCGCGGCCGCTCAGACCGGACCAGGCGCCGTCGTCGTAGGCCTCGCGGGCGGCCCGTACGGCCGCGTCGACGTCGGCCGGGCCCGCCTCCGCGACGGTGGTGACGACCGTGCCCCGGGACGGGTCGACCACCTCGGTACGCGCCCCGTCGGCGGCCTCGCGCCACTGTCCCCCGATGAACAGCTGTCCGGGTTCCCTCTCGAAGGTGGTCATCGCCGCTCCTCAGCGTCGTCGCCAAGATTTCAACAAACAGGATTCCTGTTGGTTCGCAGTCTCTTTACAGACAGGTTTCCTGTCAATGCTCTAGCCTGCATCCATGCTCGACGCACAGGTGACCAAGGCGCCCCCTTCCCTGCTCTACATGGTCAAGCAGGTGGAGCTCGTCGTGCGCTCCCATCTGGACGAGCTGGTCAGACCCTCCGGGATCACCGCTCTCCAGTACACCGCGCTGACCGTCCTCGAGCGACACGACGGACTGTCGGCGGCCCAGCTGGCGCGCGACTCCTTCGTCACCGCGCAGTCCATCGCCGACCTCGTCCGCTCCCTGGAGGGCCGCGGGCTGGTGCGCCGGGAGCGCAATCCCCGCAACCGCCGCGAGTTGCTGATCCTGCTCACCGACGCCGGCCGGGAGCTGCTCGCACGGCATGCCGGGCCCGTCCGGGAGCTGGAGGAGCGGATGGTGCGCGACCTCACGGCACACCAGACCGAGCAGTTCCGCCAGGCCCTCACCAAGGCCTGGCACGCCCTGTCGTAACCCGAGGCGCACGCCGGGGATCACGCCCCCACTCACGCCCGCGCACACCCCCGCGCGAACCTCGGCCAACTCGGCCGCAATTCAAAGACATATGTCAATCGAACATGCTCAAATTCACTCATTGGAGGGTAACTTGCAGGGCGGGGAACGGTTTTGAGAACCGCGGCCCCTCCCCACGCACGGAGCAGGCTGGAGGCGATCTCGTCGTGCGGCAGGAACCTGCACCGCTCACCCGGCATCTGCGCGTCCGCCAGGAACGGGGGCACACGGTGCTGGAGTTCCGTGGCGAGATCGACCTCGCCGCGGCCACGGCGATCGCCCCGCACCTGGACCGGGAGACGAACCGCCGCGCCGCCCGGGTCGTGATCGACCTCAGCCGGATCGAGTTCTTCGACTGCTCGGGCCTGCGGCTGCTGTACCGGGCCAGGAGCCGGGTGCTCGACCGGGACGGGCATCTGCTTCTCGTCTGCGCCCACCCGCTGACGCTGCGCATCCTGCGGATCACCGGCCTGTCCCGGGTGCTGCCCCCGCAGCCGACGCTGGACGCGGCCCTGGAGCAGCCGGAGGCGGCGTCCGGCTCGATGTGATGCCCGAGTGCGCCCTGCAGTGCTTCCGCTGACGTCCCCCATCCTCAACCGGCCGGTCTGGCATGGCCCGGGGCGGGCATCCGGACAGTAGGAAGGAGGGCCGTCGCATGACGACTCCCGTCAAGCGTCTCCCCAGGCGCGTGCCCGGCTGGGCGAAGGTGGTGGGCGCGCTGGTGCTGGTGCTCGTCGTGTTCTTCGCCGGGATCCGGCTCAGCGTGATCCCGGGCCTGAAGGACCTGTTCGGCACCGAAACCCAGGACCGGTCCGGTCCCGCGCTGCTGAAGTCCATCCAGGACCTCAGCCGTTACGACGCCGCTTCCGGCAACTTCCAGGTCGTCGTGGACCTGGAGAAGGACGCCAAGTTCCTCCCCGACGCGATCCGCGGCACCCGCACCCTGTACGTCGGTGCGGGCACCGTCGACGCCTACGTCGACCTGGGCAAGGTCGGCGACAACGACGTGCAGGTCAACGGCGACCGCACGTCCGCCACGCTCCGACTGCCCCACGCGCAACTGGGGAAGCCGGCCCTCGACCCCGACCGTTCCTACGCCGTCTCCAAGCAGCGCGGCCTCTTCGACCGCCTCGGCGACTTCTTCTCGGACAACCCCAACGGCGAACAAGCCGTGCAGAAACTCGCGGTACGGCACATCGGCGACGCGGCGAAGGAGAGCGAGCTGACCGCCCGCGCCGAGACCAACACCACCGGCATGCTGCAAGGCCTGCTGCGTTCACTGGGCTTCAAGGAGGTACGCGTCTCGTACGGGAACTGAGGGACGCGACGGAGCGCGGGGAGGCCGTGGCCGGGAACGGCCCGTGGCGGCATCGCCGGCGCGCCCGTGGGTAACCGACTTATCACTCAAAGAAGTTGAAGTCTGGAGGATAGAATGGCCGGTGCAGCCTCACGTCTCCGTACGGCCGACTCCGGCCGCGAGCGACGCCCGCTGCCACTGCTCGTCCGGCTGCTGGCGATGCTGTGCGCCTTCGCGTTCATGGTGGCCTTCGCCGTGGTGCTGGCCAGGCTGACCCTCCAGCCCTCGCCCGCGTCGGAGGCGCTGACCCACACCAATCTGCATCCGGGCCGCTCGCTGAAGGCCTATCTCGACCAGCCGGAACTGCGGGACGCCGTCCGGCAGATCGGCGGCAACATCCTGCTGGGCGTCCCCTTCGGCGTCCTCGTGCCCGTCGTCGCGCCGCGCACCCGCGGCATCCTGCGCCTGCTGCTGCTGACCGCCGTGGTGATGCTGCTGGTGGAGTTCGCCCAGGGCGCGCTGGTCACCGGCCGCGCCTTCGACATCGACGACGTCATCCTGAACACCGCGGGCGCGCTGGTCGGTTACCTGCTCCTGGGCCGGCGGCTGAGCCGCGCGGTCCATGCGCGCAGGCCCCGCGGCGGCCGGGCGGGGAAGAAGCCGGCGTCGGGGAAGTCCTAGGGCACGGTCAGGTCCTCAGTGCTCGGTGAGGTCCTTAGTGCACGGTCCAGGTGAACTTGTCGCCGCCGACCCAGCGGACCACGTCCGGATCGTCCAGATCGTGGACCGTGATACCGAACGCGGCGGCGGCCGCCAGGACGTCGGTGACGGCCTTGGCCTCCCCGACCACCTGGCCGTCGATCTCCACGATCCGGAACGGCGGTGTGCCCGGCTGCACCCCGAGCACCATGATCCGCGGGTGGGATATGTACGGGCTCGCGCTTTCGGTCATGCATCGAGCGTAGAGCGCATCCGGCGGTAGTGCGGAGTCCAGGCACCGGCCGGACCGGCCGGCCGGTGCGCTCAGGGGCGGCGCCAGTCGTCGCTCGTCAGGTGCGAGCCGGCCTGCGGGCCCATGCGGAGCATGCCGCCGTCGACGCTCCAGGAGGCGCCGGTGACGTAGGAGGCGTCCGGGCCGGCGAGGAAGGCGATGACGGCGGCGACCTCGCGGGCGTCGCCGGGCCGTCCCAGCGGCACGCCGGGGCGGCTCTCGGTGTGCGGGTCGGTGTCCTCCTGCCCGGTCATGGGCGTGGAGATCTCGCCGGGTGCGACGGCGTTGACGGTGATGCGGTACTCCGCGAGTTCGAGCGCCATGACCTGGGTGAGCAGGCCGAGGCCGCCCTTGGCGGCGCAGTACGGGGCGGCGCCCACGCGCGGCTGGTGCTCGTGGACGGACGTGACGTTGACGATCCGCCCGCCGTCGCCCTGCCGGATCATGTGCCGGGCCGCCTTCTGCCCGCACAGGAACGGCCCGACGAGATCGACGTCGAGGACCTCGCGCACGTCGGACAGCTCCAGGTCGAGGAAGGGCGTCATGGTGCCGGTGCCCGCGTTGTTGACCAGCACGTCGATGCGGCCGAGGCGCTCGCACAGCTCGTCGACGGTATCGGCGGCCTCGGGCAGCCGGGTGAGGTCCATCCGGGCGACCTCGGCCCGCTGCCCGTGCGCCCGGACCTCCTCGGCCGTCTCCTCCGCTCCCTTGTGGTCGCTGTGCCAGGTGATGCCGACGTCCATGCCCGCCCGGGCCAGCCGTACGGCGGTGGCCCTGCCGATGCCGGAGTCGGATCCGGTGATCACGGCGACCTTGCTGCGGGGCGCGGTGGGGGCGGACATGACAGGCCTCCTCGTCGAGGATTCGGGACGAGGCATCGCAGTACCCGGGTGTGTACCGGGCAAACCGCCCGCCCGTCGTGCGGCCCGCCGGGCGCTGGGGAACCCTTGTGGGGTGGAGGTGGCGATGGATCCCGTCGAGGCACTGGACCGGATCGCCTTCCTGCTGGAGCGGTCCCTGGCGCCGACGTACCGCGTGCGCGCCTTCCGTACGGCGTCCCGGGTGCTGAAGGAGCTGGGCGAGGACGAGGTGCGCCGGCGGGCGGACGCCGGGTCGCTGGAGTCGCTCAAGGGGGTCGGTCCGAAGACCGCGCAGGTGGTGCGGGAGGCGCTGGCCGGTGAGGTGCCGGGCTATCTGCGGAAACTGGAGGGGGAGGCGAAGGAGCCACGGGCCGTGCGGGGCGGCGAACGGCTGCGGGCGCTGCTGCGCGGCGACTGCCATCTGCACTCCGACTGGTCGGACGGCGGCAGCCCGATCGAGGAGATGGGCCGGGCCGCGGCGGCGCTGGGGCACGAGTGGGCGGCGCTGACCGACCACTCGCCGCGCCTGACGGTGGCACGCGGGCTGTCGGCCGAGCGGCTGCGGGAGCAACTGGACGTGGTGGCGGAGCTGAACGAGACCTGGGCGCCGTTCCGGCTGCTGACCGGCATCGAGTGCGACATCCTCGAGGACGGCTCGCTCGACCAGGAGCCGGAGCTGCTGGACCGGCTCGACGTCGTGGTGGTGTCGGTCCACTCCAAGCTGCGCATGGACGCCCGGTCGATGACCCGGCGGATGGTGGCCGCCGTTCGTGATCCGCACTCGGACGTGCTCGGGCACTGCACGGGGCGGCTGCTGACCGGGCGGGGGCGGCCCGAGTCGGAGTTCGACGCGGACGAGGTGTTCGCGGCGCTCGTGGAGACGGGCACGGCCCTGGAGATCAACAGCCGGCCGGAGCGGCTCGACCCGCCGCGGCGGCTGCTGCGTCGGGCCGTGGACGCGGGTGTGCTGTTCTCCGTCGACACCGACGCGCACGCGCCGGGGCAGCTGGACTGGCAGATCAACGGGTGCGCGCGGGCGGAGGAGTGCGGGGTGCCGCCCGAGCGGGTGGTGACGACGTGGTCCCTGGACGAGTTGCTGGCCTGGACCCGTGAGCGTCGGGTGCCGTCCGGCGTGGCGGGCGGCTGAGGTGGTACCCGGTCCGGCCTGAGAGCAGGCCGGAGAGGAAGGGATCGCACGTATGGCGAAGGCGGAACGGGCGGCCGTGTTCGACGTCGACGGCACGCTGGTCGACACCAACCACCTGCACGTCGTGACGTGGTGGGAGGCCTTCCGGCAGGCGGGCCACGACGTGCCGATGCACGCCGTCCACCGGGCCGTGGGCCTGGCCTCCACCGACCTCGTCGCGCATCTGCTCGGCGAGGACCGGGACACGGGCCAGGACGCGGCGATAAGCGCCGCCCACAAGGCGCTGTACGGGCAGTACTTCGACCGGCTGCCCGCGCTGCCGGAGGCCGGGGCGCTGCTGCGGCGGCTGCACCGGGACGGCTGGGCCGTGGTGCTGGCCACCTCGGCGGGCGGTGCGGAGCTGAGCGCGTTGCGCCGGGCGATCGACGCGGACGACGCCATCACCGCCACGGCCAGTGCCGACGACGTGGAGGCGGGCAAGCCCGCGCCCGAGCCCGTCGAGCACGCCCTGGACCTGGCCGGGGTGCCGGCGGAGCGGGCGGTCTTCGTCGGGGACACCGTGTGGGACATGCGGGCGGGCAGCCGCGCCGGGGTGCGCTGTGTGGGCGTCCTGTGCGGTGGCATCCCGCGTCCCGACCTGGAGAAGTCCGGCGCGGACGCGGTCTACGCCGACCCCGCGCACCTTCTGTCGTCCCTGCGGGACAGTCCGCTCGCATGAAGCGGCGTGAAACCCCCGGTCACGCGGATACTCGCAGCGCATGACGCGTGTGACGAGTGTGGTTCGACGGGCAGCTCGCACCTTCGGCCGCCGGAAGGACGAAGCCGCGGCGGCGAACGACACCCGCCCGACCGGGCAGCCGGCCCGGGAGATACAACCCCACGAGGAGACCGACAGCCGGACGGCCCAAGAGACGGAGCACGGCAACACGACGGACAGCCGGACGGCCCCGGAGAGGGCACCCGACGAGACGCCTGACGACCGGGCAGCCCGAGAGACGGCAGCCGACGAGGAGACCGACCGCCGGACTGCCTGCACGACAGGACCCGACAGGGCGACGGACGGCCCGTCGGCCCCAGAGGCACGGCCCCACATGGCAGCAGACAGCCGGACAGCCCGGGAGACACGGCCCGGCATGGCGACGGACAGCCCCTCGGCCCCAGGTACACGGCCCCAGAAGGCGACGGACGACCGGGCAGCCCGGATGACAGAACCCGACACGGCGAGCGCCAGCCGGGCAGCCCGGGAGACGGGGCACGGCAGGGCGACCGACCGCCCGTCGGACCGGGGCCGCAACGTGATGGACAGCCGGGCGGCCGCCGATGCGCTGCGTGAGCGTATGGGTGGTCTCGGGCAGGGGGTCCGTGGCACGCGGCCGATTGACGCCGTGCGGCGGGAGGCGCGGGGGGCCGTGGAGGCCGTGCGGGCCGCCTGGCGGGGGCCCGGGCGGGAGCGGGACCTGGTCGTCCAGTCGTTGAAGGCTGCCGCGGCGGCGGTGATCGCCTGGCTGGTGGGCGGCGTCTGGATGGGCGACCCGCTGGCGCTGATGGCGCCGTGGGTGGCGCTGGTGCTGGTGCAGGCCACCGTCTACAGCTCGCTGGTGCAGGGCGCGCGGCAGTTCGGGGCGGTCTGCGTCGGCACCGTGCTGGCCTCGGCGGCTCTGGCCCTCACCGGCGACACGACGGGCGCGCTCGCCCTGTCCGTCCCGGTGCTGATGCTGCTCTCGAACTGGCCTCGCTTCGGCGACCAGGGCATCTACGCGGCGACCACGGCCCTGTTCACCCTCACCTCGGGCACGGTGAGCATGTCCGGCGTGGGGCACCGGGTGGGGCAGGCGGCGCTCGGCGCCGTCATCGGCGTCGCCGTCAACGCCCTCGTCTTCCCGCCGATCCATCTGCGGGACGTCCGGGAGAACCTGGCGACCCTCGCCCGGGAATCGGGCGACGTTCTGCGCGCCGTCGCCGCGGACCTGCACGAGGGCGACTGGGACGCGCAGACCGCCGCCGGCTGGCTCAACGCCTCGGCTCGGCTGGACCACCGTCTGGACGCGTTGCGCTCGGCGCGCCACTGGAGCCAGGAGAGCCTGCGCCTGACCTACGGCCCACTGCGCGCCCTGCACCGCGTACCGCACATGCCCCTGCCGCCGCCGGACGAGGACGAACGCCTCGGCCGCGTCACCGGGCACGTCACGGCCCTGACCCGGGCGCTGGCGGTGACCGTGGACGACAGCCGCACGCCGGCACCGCCCGAGGGGCGGGCCCTGCGCTCGTACGCGGATCTGCTGGACCTGATCGGGGACGCCTGCGACACGGAGGCCGACCGTCTGCTCAACGGCGGCGTGGACCCGCGCCGGTGCGACGAGAGGGAGGGGAGGATGCGGGAGCTGCACGGGTACTTGCAGGAAAGGCTGCGGGAGCACGCCGGGCTGGGTGCCGAGCACACGGCGGTGCTCGGCACGCTGCTGCTCCAGGCCGAGAACCTGTGGGCCGAGATCCTTCCGGAGCACGGGGAGCGGTGACACAGATCGCCCACGGGGACGATCGTTCGGCTGAAGCCCTGTGGAGCCTTTCGCCGAGAGGCGACCGCCATCCGTGTCCACCTCTTGAGCCGCCCCGGCCGTGGGACTCCGCCGTCCGGCCGGGGCTGTCCTCTGCCCACGTGCAATCCGCGCGACCCGGGTACTCGGTCTTTCTCCGAGGACGGTCGCGGCCGAGAGGAGCCGATGGTGAGCAGCGGAACAGGCATGAGGATCGTCGTCACGGGCGCCACCGGCAACGTGGGCACCAGCGTGGTGCGCCTCCTCTCGGAGGATCCGGAGGTCGCCTCCGTGCTGGGCCTGGCCCGGCGGATCCCCGACTGGTCGCCACCGAAGACGGACTGGTCGGCGGTCGACCTGGCCTCCGAGCAGTCCGATGTGGCCGAGCACTTCCGGGGCGCCGACGCGGTCGTCCATCTGGCCTGGGCGTTCCAGCCGACGCACGACCCGGCGGCGACCTGGCGCACCAATGTGCTCGGCAGCATGCGGGTGTTCGAGGCGGTGGCCGCCGCGGGGGTGCCGGCGCTGGTGCACGCCTCGTCGGTCGGCGCGTACTCGCCGGGCCCGAAGGACCGGGCGGTGGACGAGTCGTGGCCGACGCACGGCTGGCCGGACGCCGCCTACTGCCGTGAGAAGGCCTATCTGGAGCGCGCGCTGGACACGTTCGAGCGCGACCACCCCGAGACGCGGGTGGTGCGGATGCGGCCCGCCTTCCTCTTCAAGTGGGAGTCCGCGAGCGAGCAGCGCCGGATCTTCGGCGGGCGGTTCCTGCCCGGCCCGCTGGCCCGCCCGGAGCTGCTGCCCTTCCTGCCCGACATCCCGGGGCTGCGGGTGCAGGCGCTGCACACGGACGACGCGGCGAACGCGTACCGGCTGGCCGTGCACTCCGACGTCCGGGGCGCCTTCAACCTGGCGGCCGAGCAGCCGGTCGACGCGCAGGTGCTGGGCGAGATGCTCGGGGCGCGCCCGGTACGGCTGCCGCGCACCGCGGCCCGTTCGGCGATCGCCGCCGCCTGGGGCCTGCACCTGCTGCCCGCCTCCCCGCACCTGTTCGACGCGGTGCTGCGGCTGCCGCTGATGGACTGCACGCGTGCGCGTGCGGAACTCGGCTGGCGGCCGGAGCGTACGGCGATGGAGGTGCTGCAGGAGTTCTTCGAGGGCCTTCAGCAGGGCGGGGGCGCACGGACGGAACCGATGCGGGGGCGCAAGGTCGGCTGACCGCTCGACCCGCACGCCCCTGCCAAGACGACCGATGGCCGCAGCCGGCCCCCACGGTCGGCTGCGGCCATCGGCGCTCACGCCGCCGGAGCGCTGAACGGCGCTCAGGCGGAGGACTCGTCCGGGTCCGGATGCTCGGGGTGGACGGTTCCCGAGCGCGGTACTCCCTGCCGTCCCGTCCCCGCTTCGTCCGTGTCGGGGACGTCGCGGGCGGGCTCGTGGCCCTCGGCCTCGTCTTCCTCGTCCTTCGTCCGGTCCTTGCCGTCCTTGCCGGTGCCCGTGAAGCGCGGGGCGACCTCCCACGGGTCCTCGCCGGCGTCGGCCTGCTGGTCCGGCATGTCCCGCGGCACGGGCTCACCGTTCTCGCCGGGTCCTTCGAGGCGATGGTCGGTCACGGCGTGCTCCCTTCGCTGGTCCGGGCGCCACGCGAGTACCTCCGCCGCGACCTGAGAAACCTCAGCGCGGCGCCACCCGAAGAGTTTCCTCGATCTCGTCCAGGGCCGCGACAAGTTCCGGAGCGACCCTGTCCTGCACCCAGCGCTCCTGCTCCTCTCCGACCGCGCGCGGAATCGTCTCGGTGAGCATGATCAGGTACAGGTAGGCGCGGTAGAGGGCCAGTCGGAGGCGGGCCGGGGCGTCGAAGCGGGCCCGGCCGCCGGTCTCCCGGTAGCCCGCCAGGAACGCCTCGTCCTGCTTGATGTCGCCCAGCAGCGCCAGGGAGACGAAGTCGGCCAGGGGGTCGCCCCAGAACATGCGCTCCCCGTCGATGAGGCCGCCGATGCGGGCGTCGCCGGCCGAGCGGTCGACCAGGATGTTGCCCGGCCACAGGTCGAAGTGCACGAGGCACGGGACGGTGACCTCGTCGAGGGAGCCGTATGCGGACCGGGCGGTACGGGCCACCGAGTCGACGGGGCGGGGCAGCCGCGCCCCGTAGCGCCGGGCGTCGTCGAGGACGGCGTCGAACATCGTGGTGAACGCGGTCCGCCAGTCGGGGGCGAGCGGGCCGAGGGCGCCGGAGGGATAGCCGAAGGCGTGGCCCGTCACGCGGTGCAGCCGGGCCGTCAGGCGTCCCAGCTCCGTGCGCAGTGCGGTCTGTTCCGGGTCGGTGAGCGAGCCGTCCCAGGAGTCGCCCGGGCAGGCCGTCATCAGCAGGAAGTCGTCGCCCATGGACACCAGCCCCGGTGCGGGGACCCCGGCGCGGGCGGCCGAGCGGTAGAACTCGGCCTCGGAGACGAGGAGCCGGTGCTCGTGCCGGAGGCCGGGGGTGGCCGCCGCGGGCGGGATCTTCAGCACGTAGCGGGTGCCGTCGGTGAGGCGGAGTTCCTCCACGGTGTTGTACGTGCCGCCGGTCAGCGGGGCGAGGTGGGCCAAGCGGCCGGGGTCCAGGCCCGCCTCCTCCAGGATGTGCCGGGCCCGTTCCCAGGAGTCCACCACCGTGCGCCCACCCCTCCCCTTCGCCTGCGGTCAGCCGGCCGCGTACACGTCCTCGACGTAACGCCCCTGCGCGACCAGCCCGTCGAGCCACTGCTCGGCGGCCGTCTCGTCGGCGCCCGGCGTGTGCTTCCGGTACAGGGTACGGAACGCCTCCCGCACCCCGGGCGCCATCCGGGAACCGTCACCGCAGACGTACACCCGCGCTCCGGCGTCCAGCAGGTCCCAGACCTCCTCGGCCTCGGCGGCGATGCGGTGCTGCACGAACCGCACCTCGCCCTCGGGAGCTTCACTGAAGGCGGGCCGGAGGGAGACGGCTCCGGCGGTCTCGGCGGCGCGCAGTTCCTCGGCGTGCAGGAAGTCGGAGTCTGGCGCGTCGCAGCCGAAGTAGCAGACGGCCGGGGCGAGTTCGGCTCCTGCCGTGAGGGCCGTCGTACGGTCGGCGACGGCGCCGCGGAACGGGGCGAGGCCGGTGCCCGCCGCGATCATCACGACCGGTGCGGATCCGCCGGTGGCGTCGATACGGAAGGCCTCCCGGCACGGCTGCACGCGCGCGTACACCGTGTCTCCGGGCTCGACGGTCGCCAGGTAGCCGGATCCGGTCCCTCGGTAGACGCCCCGGCCCGAGCGGGCCGGTGCCTCCAGCAGCGACACCATCAGGTCCACGTGACCGGGGTCGACGGCGGGCGACGAGGAGATGGAGTAGTGGCGAGGGCGCAGCGGGGTGAGGAGGTCGAGGAGCTGCGGCCAGTCCAGGGCGCCGCGCAGGGCCGGGTGGTCCTCGATGATCTCCACGAGGGTGCGGGGGTCGTCGGTGAGGGCGGCCAGGGCCAGGCGCTCCGGCGGGCAGGGGTTGGCGGCGGCGAGCGCGGCCAGCTGCCCGGTGCTCGGGCGCTCCTGCAACTCCACGTGGTGGGTGAGGAGTTGCCGTACTGTCACGGGGCGGTCGACGGCGATCGAGTCGCGGCGCGGACGGGTGGGGCGGATGTCCAGGACGGTGTCGAGTTCGACGCCGAGCGCGGCGGCGGCGCGGGTGACGAGGTCCGGGTGGTTGGCGGGCAGCACGGTGAGGTGGTCGGCCGTGCGGTAGGTGACGCCGTCCGGCAGCGCGACGCGGACGAACCGCTTGCGGCGCGCGTAGCCGGGCGCGGTGAGGTCGTACGCCTCGGTGACCCGCATGGGGACGAGCTCGTGCCGATCGGCGAGGGCGTCCAGCGGGCCGCCGGTCAGGGCGCGGACCTCGTAGGCGGTCGTGGGCTCGGGGTCGGAGGTCGTGGCGTCCGGGTCGCCGTACCGCTCCAGCAGGGCGACACGGAGGGCCGTCGTGAACTCCCGGACCGTGCCGGTGAGGTCGCCGGAGGCGTCGGCCGCGGCGCGGGCGAGGAGCCGGGTGGCGCCGGACTCCGCGAGCCGTTCGTCGATCCGGGTGGGGACGTGCTGGTAGGTGGCGGACCAGTTGCGGTCGCCGACGCCGAGGACGGCGTACGTCACGCCGGACAGGTCGTGGGTCTCCTCCAGCCAGGTGGCGAAGGCGGTGGCGTCGTCGGTGGGGCGGCCGTTGTAGGAGGCGGCCGTGATGATCACGGGCCGGTCGGTAGGGAGGCCGCCGGCGTAGGCGTCCAGGGATGCCACTTCGGTGTCGCAGCCGACGGCGGCGGCCTCGTCGGCGAGTTGGGCGGCGAAGTCGCGGCACGTGCCGTAGTTGCTGCCGTGCAGGAACAGGGCGGCGGTGCCGGGGCGGACGCGGGCGGGCAGGCCCTGCGGTTCGGCCGACCGGGAATCCTGGACCGGGGCGGCACCGGGCAGCGGCGTGTGGACCCGGTCGGCGGACGTGCGCGGGGTGAGCGTGAGGGTGAAGCCCTCGGGCTTGAGGGTGAGGGTCTCCTTGACCGTGAGCCGGTAGTCGGCGTGGTCGCGGAGCCGGTAGCGGTGGACGAGCATGGCCAGCAGCATGGTCGCCTCGTGCAGGGCGAACTGCCGTCCGATGCAGGCGCGCTCACCGGTGCCGAACGGCTTGAAGGCGTGCACCGGGCGCTCCGTCTCCGCCTCGGCCGTGAAGCGGGAGGGGTCGAACAGCTCGGGGTTGTCGCCCCAGACGGGCTGCCGGTGCAGCATCGGCGTGAGCACCAGGGCGGACTGCCCGGCGCGCAGCGGGATGCGGCCGCCGAGCAGGGTGTCCTCGCGGGCCTCCCGGGCGAAGACGGCGGCCGTGGGCCACAGCCGGAGCGCCTCGTTGAGGACCTGGCGGGTGTAGGTGAGCCGGCCGATCTCGTCGTACGCCGGCTCCGGGTCGGCCTGGTCGCCCCACAGCTCGTCGACCTCGCGCTGCACCAGTTGCAGCGCGGTCGGGTGCTTGGCGAGGTAGTACAGGGCGAAGGACATGGCGCCGGAGGTGGTCTCGTGGCCGGCGATGAGGAAGGTGATGACCTGGTTGCGGATGTTGGCGGCGTCGAGCGTGCCGCCGTCGGCGGGGTGCTCGGCGGTGAGCATGAGGCCGAGCAGGTCGTCGGCCTGGCTCTGGTCGGTGCCGGTGCGGGCGGCGATGACCTCGTCGACGACCCGGGCGAGGTAGGCGGAGTCGTCCCGGAAGGCCGCGTCCTGCGCCGAGTAGTCCCGGCCCGGGACGCGCGCGAGGCGGGTCATGCTCCACTCCAGGCAGCGGACCATCGACTCGACGAAGGGGTGCGGCTCGGCCCGCTCGAAGGAGCCGAAGTCGTAGCCGAACCCGGCGAGTCCGATGGTGTCGAGCGTCATGCGGGTCATGTCGCCGGGCACGTCGACGGGCCGCCCGGCGCGGGCGTCGCGGTCCCAGGAGGCGATGAGCCTGCGGGCCACCCTCAGCATCACGGGGTGGTAGGTCCGCATGGAGCCCAGCGCGAAGGCGGGCATGAGGATGTCGTGTGCCTTGGCCCAGTTGGGCTCGTCGTTGTACGCGGTGAACAGGCCGTCGGCGGCGAACTCGCGGACGTTCTCCAGACCGGGCCCGATGTGCTTGGCGAACCGCTGCTCGTCCGCGAGCTCGGCCACGAGGTCCAGGTCGCCCACGAACAGGGTGTCGCGTCCGTACAGCCGCCGCACGAACACCGGCCCGTGCTCGCGCATCAGGTCCATGGCCTGCTGGACGGGCGCGTCGCCGGGTCCGGTGCCGGAGATGTCGGCGACGGGGAGGACCTCTGCGAGCCGGGGGGTCTGTGCGGTGGGGCGCATGACGCGACAACTGCCTTTCGCGGTACGGAAGTACTGCGTTCCAGCGTGATCCACGGGACCGGGCGGGCCGCGCCGCGGCCCTACATGATTGTGTAGTACATGCAGACGCGTCGCCCTTGCGCGCGGGCGACCCGGCGTGGCAGGAGATGCTCGTGGACCAGGCTCGGCAGGAGGCCGTGACATGGCGCAATCGCGCCCTGCTCCTCTTCGACCGGGTGGCGATGCCGGTCGCGGTGTGCGACGTGTACGGCGCGGTGCTGCTCGCCAATCCGGCGATGGCCGCGGAGTGCGGTACGACGCCGGGGCGGCTGCGCGGCCGTGACGTGCTGGACCTGTTCAGCCCGCGGGAGGCCACGCAGGTGGAGCGCATCGCCCAGGCCCTGCGGCTGCGGCACCGCTCGCGCTACCAGGTCTCGGTGCGCTGGCGGGCCCCCGGCGGCGCGGAGCGGTACGGGGAGCTGACGGCGGACCCGGTGAGCGACACGGTCGAGGACACGCCGGCGCTGCTGGTGATGCTGCGCGTGGACGGCGAACGCGCCCCCTCCCCCGCCCCACCCGCCGAACAGGCCCGGGTCACCCCCATCGAGGCCCGCATCCTGGCCCTGCTGGCCGCCGGTGCCACGACGGCCCGGGCAGCCCGCGAGACCGGCCTCACCACCGACGGCGTCACCTACCACCTGCGCCGCCTGTCCTCCCGCTGGCACGCCACCAACCGCACCCAACTGGTGGCCCGCGCCTACGCGCTGGGCGTGCTCACTCCGGGGGTCTGGCCGCCTGAGGCCCCGGCCGCCGAGTAGGCCGTGCCCGCTCCCTCCGGGGCTCCGAAGCGGGCGAGGGTGTGCCACACCATCTTCAGGTCCTGCAGTTCGTACCGCCCCGTCCGGGCGGCGTCACCGATGGCACGGGGGTCGACGAGGCCGTCCCGGGCGATCCGCGCGCCCAGTTCCACGTACTCCCGGCCGCGGTAGTCCGCGTGGCGCCGTAATCCGGCCACGGTGAGCCGGTAGCCGGGGTGCCACTCGACCGGGCAGGGCAGGTGCCGGGCCGCGACCTCCACCGGTGTGCCGCGGTAGCAGGCGTCCAGCACCAGCGCCTCCACGTCCCGGGCGAGAGCGACGCCGCCGTGCACGTGCGCCTCGATGTAGTCGTCGAGGGCGTCCTGTTCGTCCGCCTCGGCCAGCGCGATGAGCGACATCCCGGCCGCCACGCCGAAGTCGGCCGGCTCGGCGGCGCTGTCGGGGTAGCAGAACGTGGCCCGGGGCAGGACACCGGCGCGCAGCCGGAAGTGCGAGGAGCCGAAGCGCGGCGCCGCGCCGACCACCTGCCGGCGGAAGTTCAAGGCGCCGTACACGGGCCGCTCGTGTGCGGTCGCTTCGTCGTACGCCCCGCCGAAGATCCGGCTCTCCCAGCGCCATCGGTCGCCGCCGGGGCGGGCCGTGAGGCCGCCGTTGCTGGTGCCGGTGACGAACTGCGAGTGGTAGGCGCCGTCCCGGGCGAGCGCCACGAGGACGGGCACCTCGCCCGCCGGTCGGTCCGGGTGGAAGTTCAGCGTGATGCGCACCTCCGGATCGACGGCGGGCCCCGACGAGCCGCCCGCCACATGGCGCAGCGCCGCCCGTACCCGCGCGGTCGCGACCTCAGGAAAATCCACTGGCTCCCCCGTCGTCGGTGCTTCTAACCTGACCCAGAAACCTAGGACCCCTAGGTTTCGCCGACGACGACCAGGAGCCCTCCCATGAGATCACTCACCGAACAGGACATCCGCAACTCGTTTATCAACTGCTCCAAGGGAGAGGCCAAGCGTCTGTCCGTCCCCCGGGACCTCGCCGAGCGCCCCTGGGACGATCTCGACTTTCTCGGGTGGCGGGATCCGGGGGCGCCCGATCGGAGTTATCTGGTCGCCGAGCGCGAGGGGCGGCTCGTCGGGGTGGCGATGCGGTTCCAGGCGGCGCAGCGGGGCTTTCTGCATCGCAGCATGTGTTCGCTGTGCCTGACGACCCACCCACGGGGCGGTGTGGCGCTGATGACCGCGCGGAAGACGGGAGCGGCCGGACGTGAGGGGAACTCCGTCGGGGCGTACATGTGCACCGACCTCGCCTGCTCGCTGTACCTGCGCGGGAAGAAGGTGCCGGAGAGCGGGGCCCGCTTCGAGGAGAGCCTCACCCTGGAGCAGCAGATCGAGCGGACCATGGGCCATCTGACCGCCTTCCTCGACAAGGTGTCCGCCTGACGGCCCTCGGTCGCCCGTGGCTTCCCCCGGCGTTAACGTCCTTCATGGATGCGTTCGATACGCCAGGGGAAGGGGAACAGCCCGAGGATGCGAGAGGTACGTGAGTGGACGGCGTACGCCAGACGGATCGTGCACAAGCGCCGGGACCCCGTGGTCGTCCAGACGGTGCGGTCCGCGTTCGCGGCGACGATCGCCTACGTCATCGCGCTGCGGCTGAGCCCCGAGGCGGCACCGCTCACCGCTCCCCTGACGGCACTGCTGGTCGTCCAGGTGACCCTGTACGCCACGCTCACCAACGGGTTCCGGCGGGTGAACGCCGTGGTGACCGGCGTTCTCGTCGCCATCGCGTTCAGCCTTCTGGTGGGCCTGACCTGGTGGAGCCTGGCGCTGCTCCTGGTGGCCTCGCTGGTCGTGGGACGGCTGGTCCGGGTGGAGGAGTACGTACCCGAGGTCGCGATCAGCGCGATGCTGGTGCTCGGGGTCACCACCGTCGGGGACACCGCCTGGGCCCGGGTGGTGGAGACGCTGATCGGCGCGGTCGTCGGGCTCGGCTGCAATCTGCTGCTGGCTCCGCCGGTGTGGGTGGAGGAGGCGGGCGCGTCGATCGAGGGTCTGGCGCGCCGGCTGCGGCAGCTGATGCTACGCATGGGCGAGGAGGCCGCCGGCCGTACGCCCGCGGATCTCGCGGCGGAGCGGCTGCACGAGGCGCGGCGCCTGGACCACGACATCGTCGAGGTGGACGCGGCGCTCCGGCAGGCGGAGGACAGCCTGCGGCTCAACCCGCGCGTGCGGGAGGGCCTGCTGCACCGGGTGGTGCTGCGCACCGGCCTGGACACGCTGGAGATCTGCACGGTCGTGCTGCGCGTGCTCGCGCGCTCCCTCACCGACCTCGCGAAGGAGCGCGAGCCGGAGCCGCTGTTCGAGGCCGAGACGGGCGCCGCGCTGGAGCAGCTGCTGTCGGAGATCGCCGACGCGGTGGTGAGTTTCGCGGTGCTGGTGACCACCCATCTCAGTGCGAGCGCCGAGTCGGCGGAGGAACGTCTCGCCGCGGAGCTGCGCACCGCGGCGGGCACCCGCGACAAGCTGGCCCTGCTGCTGCGCGAGGAGTCCGAGCGCGAGACGCGGCACTGGCAGTTGCTCGGCGCGGTCCTCACGGAGGTCAACCGGATCCTCGACGAGCTCGACACCGAGCACCGCACCCGGCGCCTGTTCGAGGAACTGGACCGTGTGTCCCGGGAGCAGCGCGTGCGGATGCCGCGCCTGACGCGGCTGCGTGAGCGCCTGGGCGTTCAGGAGCAGATGTGGCGGAACCGTACCGGGGTCGGCGGGCGTTATCGCTGAGCGACCGCCTGGAGTCGGTTGCGCCGCGCGCAACGCTCGGTGCTGTTGTTGCACCCGGTGGGTGATCCACGCCAAGGTGGCTGTCGCGACGGTGATGAGTGACGACCTGAGGGGCGACATGGGCAGTGGTGGCTGGAGCAGGCGCCGGTTGGTCGGCGCACTGGCGTCAGGAGCCGCCGCGGCGGCGCTGCCCGCCTGTGACGACGCGCCCGCGCCGGCGACCCCGACGAGTCCGGCGGCCCCCGAGTCGAGCGTGAGCCCGTCCCGCGAGGCCCGGCGCCCGTCCGGCCCGCGCCCGCTCTACGTCGGCACCTACACCTCCGTCGAGGGCGGCGGCAAGGGAATCGGCCTGGCCACGTACGACGCGGAGACGGGCCGGATCACCGGCACCGGCACGCTCACCGGCGTCGGCAACCCGTCGTACCTCGCGATCCACCCGGACCGCCGCACGCTGTACGCGGTGAACGAGCGCGACGACGGCGCCGTGACGGCCGTCCGGCTGTCCGACCGGAAGGTCCTGGGCAGCCGGAGCACCGGCGGTGCGGGCCCCTGCCATCTGTCCGTGCATCCGGGAGGGCGCTGGCTGCTCAGCGCGGACTACGGCTCGGGCAGCGTGGCGGTGCATCCGATCGACGCCGCGGGCGCCCTCGGGGAACGGACCGATCTCGTCCGGCACTCCCGTCCGGCGCCCGGGCCGGGTCAGGAGGGTCCGCACGCCCACCAGATCTTCACCAGCCCGGACGGCGGGCACGTCCTCGCCGTGGACCTGGGTACTGACACCGTCTACACCTACCGGCTCGACGAGAAGTCCGGCACGCTCAGCGAGGTCGCGCAGGCGCAGACCCGGCCTGGCGCGGGGCCGCGCCACCTGACGTTCCACCCCGGCGGCCGGTACGCCTACCTCGCCAACGAGGTCGACAACACGGTGGCGGTCTGCGCGTACGACCCCGCCTCCGGCCGCGTCACGGTCGGCGAGGCGCAGTCCACGGGCACCGGTTCGGGCACCAACTACCCGGCGCAGATCCTGGTGACCGCGAACGGCCGGTACGCCTTTCTCGCCAACCGCGGCCACAACAGCCTCACGCGCTACGCCGTCGAGGCGGACGGTGCCCGGCTCAGGCTGCTGGACACCGTGCCGGTGGGCGGGGACTTCCCGCGCCAGATCGCCTTCTCGCCGGAGGGCACGCTGCTGTTCGCGGCGAACCAGAAGTCCGGCACGGTCACCGTCTTCCGCGTCGACGAGACGAGCGGCGCGCTGCGGCGCACCGGTGAACCGTTTCCGTCACCGGTCGCCGTCTGTGCGCTGCCACTGTAGGGCCCGCGGGCAGGACGCGGCCGTCGCCTGGCTGAGCAGGACGTGCATGCGCTCGGTGAGCTGCGCGACGTCGTCGGCGGGTGTGTGGAACGCCAGCCGTACGTCGCCGTGGGCGCGGGCGCGTTCGATGCGCAGCGTCAGTCCGTGCCGGTCGACGGAGAGGGGCTGGACGCGGACCGCGCCGTGCAGGCTGCCGGAGTCGACGAGCCGGGTGAGCCGCTCGACCGCGTCCGCGTGGCAGTCGGCGAGGTGCGTCAGCAGCCGGGCCTCGGCCGTGGTGAGCGGGTCGGGCGTCGCGGCGGCGAAGTCGTCGAGGTCGACGACCACGGCCCCGGACGGCTGCCGCAGCACCACGCGCGTGGGCCGGAAGGCCAGCCGGTCCTTCACGACGGCGAACCAGCCCGCGAGCCACAGCCGGGCGCGGATCCGGTCGCGCACGGGGACGGGGGCCACGTCGGCGAACTCCAGCACCGCGGACGGCTCGCCGCGGGGCGCGCAGATCGCGGCCGCGAGCAGGGCGCTGCCCCCGGGCACGTCCACCAGCACGCGGCCGTCCTCGGTCACCGTGTGCGCGCCGACCAGCTCCTCCCGCATGCCCTCCGCGGTCACCGAGCAGGACCACGCGGCGGCGAGCACCGAGCGCGCCCGCTCCGCCGCGGCAGGGGCCGCCGTCCAGCTGTGGCTGCCGTCACCCATCCCAGACCTCCTTAGGTAAGCCTTGCCTAACCTACCGAAGATCGGGGCGTGAGCCAACCACGTCACGTGATCTTTACGAGGGCTTTCAGGGAGTGAGGACGCCCAGCAGGGCGCGAGCGCACAGCTCGCGCACCTGATCCCGGCTCAACTCCGTGCCGCGCAGCCACTCCAGACAGACGGACGTGGTGAACGCCAGCCACCCGCGCACGGCGAGCCGCGCCTCCGGCCGCCTCTCACAGGCCGGCCCGAACTCGGGATCCTCGGCGAGCGCCGCGAGGATCTGCCGTTCCTGCGCCGCCAGGGCCCGCTGGTAGACCCGCCGCACCGCCTGGTCCCCGGCCGCGTCGGCGCGGTGGAAGGCGCGGTAACCGTGGGCGTGGGCCTGGACGTACTCCAGGAACGTGTCGAGGCCACCCGCGAGCTGCTCGCGCACCGGGACGCCGGGCACCGCCGCCGTCATGCGCAGCATCCGCTCGCTCTCGCGCTCGACGACCGCCGCGAAGAAGTCCCGCTTGGTCGGGAAGTAGTGGTACAGCAGCCCGCGCGACACCCCGGCGATCTCGGCGACCTGCTCGATCCACACGTCGTCGTACGGACTCTCCGAGAACAGCCGCGCGCCGACGGCCAGAAGCTGCTCCCGGCGCTCCTCGGTGCTGAGCCGGCGGCGGGTGCGCCCGCTCTGGTTCGCGGCCATGCCCGCACTTTACTTGACGCCGGTTCAACAACCGGACCAGACTGAAGCGCGCTATTGAACCCACGTACAACACGTGCCAACCCGCCGCTGTATCAAGGGAGATCGCGTCATGACGGAGGCGCCGACACGGGACGGTCTGCCCAAGGGTTTCCGCAGTGCCGAGCTGGGCTGGCCGGAGCTGAACCGCATTCCGCATCCGCCGCACAGGATCCCGCTGCTCGGTGACGTGGTGGGCGTGAACCGGCGCACTCCCCTCCAGGACTCGCTGCGGTACGCCCGCCAACTGGGTCCGGTCTTCCGCCGGAAGGCCTTCGGCAAGGAGTTCGTGTTCGTGTGGGGCGCCCGGTACGCGGCCGACCTCGCGGACGAGTCGCGGTTCGCCAAGCACGTGGGGCTGGGTATAGCGAACCTCCGGCCGGTCGCGGGGGACGGCCTGTTCACGGCGTACAACCACGAGCCCAACTGGCAGCTCGCGCACGACGTGCTCGCGCCGGGGTTCAGCCGCGAGGCGATGGCCGGTTACCACCCGATGATGCTGGCCGTCGCGCGTCAGTTGACGGAGCACTGGGACCGGGCGGCGGCGACGGGCCGGGCGGTGGACGTGCCGGGCGACATGACCAAGCTGACGCTGGAGACGATCGCGCGCACCGGCTTCGGCCATGACTTCGGGTCGTTCGAACGCTCCCGGCCGCACCCCTTCGTCACCGCGATGGTCGGCACGCTGACGTATGCGCAACGGCTCAACACGGTGCCCTTCCCGCTGGCTCCGCTGCTGCTCCGCAGCGCGAGCCGCCGCAACGCCGCCGACATCGCCCACCTCAACCACACGGTCGACGAGCTGATCCGGGCCCGGCAAGCCACCGGCAGCGGGGACGGAGACCTGCTCGACCGGATGCTGGAGACGGCCCACCCCGACACCGGGGAGCGGCTGGAGCCGCGCAACGTCCGCCGTCAGGTCATCACCTTCCTCGTCGCCGGCCACGAGACGACGTCCGGCGCGCTCTCCTTCGCGCTGCACTACCTCTCCCGCCACCCCGAGGTCGCGGCCCGGGCGCGCGCCGAGGTGGACCGCGTCTGGGGCGACGCGGCGGAACCGGCCTACGAGCAGGTGGCCAGGCTGCGCTACGTCCGCCGGGTGCTGGACGAGTCGCTGCGGCTGTGGCCCACCGCGCCCGCCTTCGCCCGGGAGGCGCGCCAGGACACGGTGCTGGCCGGGGAGCACCCCATGCGGCGCGGGGCGTGGGCGCTGGTGCTGACGCCGATGCTGCACCGGGACCCAGAGGTGTGGGGCGCGGACGCCGAGCGGTTCGATCCGGACCGCTTCGACGCGCGGGCCGTACGGTCCCGGGCCCCGCACACGTTCAAGCCGTTCGGGACCGGCGCGCGGGCCTGCATCGGGCGCCAGTTCGCCCTGCACGAGGCGACGTTGGTGCTCGGCCTCCTGCTGCGCCGCTACGAGCTGCGGCCCGACCCCACGTACCGGCTGCGGGTGGCGGAACGGCTGACGCTGATGCCGGAGGGGCTGCGGCTGCACCCGGAGCGCCGGACCCCGGTGCGGGAACCGGCCTCAGACCTGCGCTGTCCAGTGCCCGGGGCGGGTGACTGACTCCGGGAGCCGGGTCCCGGCACTGCCCCGGGCCGCGTTCAGCTGCGGCTGGGTGAGGAAGAACGCCCCGGTCAGGTCGGCGTCCGTGAGGTCCGCGTCGCGCAGGTCGGCACCGATCAGGTCCGCGCCCCGCAGATCCGCGCCCGTGAGGTCGGCTGCGATGAGGTAGGCGCCACGGAGGTTGGCGCCGCGCAGGTCGGCGCCCTTGAGGCGGGCGCCCATGAGGTCCGCGCCCCGGCGGTTCTTCTTACGGCCCTTGGTGCCGGCCCTGGCCAGCTCGCTCGTCCTCAGCAGCAGGACGTTGACCTCCTGGCGGTGCGCCCCCACGTCCAGCCCGGCGAGCTCCTCGGGGGTCAGCCCGGCCAGCTCCTCGGTCCTCTCCAGGGCCCCCCGCAGATCGGCGTGGACAGGACGGGCCGCGGGCAGCGCGAGCGCCTCGGTCAGGTACCACAGCAGCTCGTGCAGCTGCCGGACGACCGGGAAGACGTCGAACATGCGGCGGGCGTGCTCCGGCGGCCCGGACCTCCAGTCCCGGCCGCCGAAGGTGATCTGCGAGACCTGCTGCCCGGCGCCGAAGCAGTCGTAGACCGTGCAGCCGGTGAACCCCTTCTGCCGCAGCCTGGCGTGGATGCCGCAGCGGTGGTCGCTCTGCAGATTGCGGCAGGGTGTGCCGGCGTCCTTGTCGACCGCGAAGTCGGCCGAGGCCGCGAAGGGCAGGGCGACGCAGCACAGCCCGAAGCACCGCTCGCAGTCGCCGTGCAGTTCCGCCTGCGCGGACTTGTGATCTCGCATGCCGTTCAGCATACGAAATGAGAACTCACCTGGTCGTGGTCGCCGGTGTCACCCCGCGAGGCCGGGCGTCTCCAGGCGCTCCAGCCGCTCGGGGTCGGCCAGGATGTACATGGCGGTGATCCGGCCGTCGGCGATCGTGACCCCCATGACCGACTGCACGCGTCCCCCTGGCGCGTTGACGACCCCGACCGAGCCGTTGACCAGCACCAGCTCCGCGGACTGCGCGAACCGGGCGAACATGAGCGCCTGTTCCGCCACCGCCTTCGCCCCCTGGACGACCTTGGACACGGCCGCGCCGCGCACCAGGGCACCCGAGTCGGCCCGCAGCACCACGTCCGGGTGCAGGAGCGCGAGCAGGGCCTCGAAGTCCCCGCCGCGGGAGGCGGCCAGGAAGGCGTCGAGGACCTCCTTCTGCCGGCCGAGGTCCGGCTCGGCCGCCGGGGTGGCTCCCCGCACCCGGCGCCGGGCGCGGCTCGCCAGCTGCCGGGTCGCGGCCGGGCTGCGCTCCACGATCGGCGCGATGTCGTCGAACGGCACGGCGAACATGTCGTGCAGCACGAACGCGAGCCGCTCGGCGGGCTCCAGGTTCTCCAGGACGACGAGCAGGGCCAGGCCCACCGCGTCGGCGTGCAGCACCTCCTGCTCCGGGTCGATGGGCGACAGGGGCCTGAGCACCGGGTCCGGCACGAAGGCGTCGTCCATCGGCTCCTCGCGGCGCGCGGTGCGCGAGCGCAGCAGGTCCAGGCAGATGCGGCCGGTCACGGTCGTCAGCCAGCCGCCCAGGTTGCCGATGTCGTCCGCGTCCGAGCGGCTCAGCCGCAGCCAGGCCTCCTGGACGGCGTCCTCCGCCTCGGCGAGCGATCCGAGCATGCGGTAGGCGACGGCCTTCAGCCGCCCCCGGTGCTCCTCGAACCGGTCGGCCAGATCCTCACTGCTTGCCATGGTCTCCCCCATCTCCCCCATCATCCGTGTCATCTGCCGAACAGTTCGAACGCCACGGCCGGCCTGCCCCCGAACCGCTCGCCGGTGGCCTCGGCGTGCTGGGTGAGGAAGCCGCGGACGTATGTCTCCGGGTCCTCGTCGGTCAACGCCTCGATGTACGTGCGGTGTTCGAGCAGTGAGCGCACCGCGCGTTCCATGCCGGGCGTCGCGTCGACCGCGTGCGTGGGGGTGCTGGACCCGGCGACGGCGACCCAGCGCACGCCGTCCCAGGGTTCGAGGCCCTGCTCGGTGAGCTCCGGGAAGATCCACCGGTTGCCGGCGTCACCGGCCGCGTCGAGCGTGGCGCGGCCGACGGCCACGTGGTCCGGGGTGTTCCAGGCGACGCCGCCCCAGGTGTCCCGGTGGTTGAGCGTGATGACCAGCTCGGGCCGGTGCCGGCGGATCGCGGCGGCGATGTCGCGGCGCAGGGCGGTGCCGTACTCGATGACGCCGTCCCTGTGGTCGAGGAACTCCACGGCCGACACGCCGACCACCGCCGCGCTCGCCCGCTGCTCCCGCTCCCGCAGCGGCCCGCACCGCTCCGGCTCCAGTGTGTCGATGCCCGCCTCGCCCCGGGTCGCCAGCACATAGGCGACCTCGCGGCCCTCGTCGGTCCAGGCCGCGATCGCCGCCGAGCAGCCGTACTCGAGGTCGTCGGGGTGGGCCACGACCGCGAGGGCACGCCGCCAGTCGTCGGGCATGGGCGGGAGTTGAGTGGTCGTCATGTCGGCAGACTAATCGGCGCCACCGACATCACCACGCGCCCGGCGCGACTTCACGCCTCGTTGCGCGCCAGCGCCAGCAGCCGGTCGAGGACCCGCCCGCCGCCGGTGCGTACGCCGTCGTGCTCGAACTCGTCCGTGACCCAGGTGCGCAGGCCGCGGATCGCGCGGGCGGTCCGCAGGGAGTGGGCCGTGTCGACGTACATGTCGTCGTGGAAGACGGCGGCGACGACCGGTACGTCGTTCGCGGCGAGGCGGGCCGGGTCGTACAAAGGAGTCCAGTCGGTGCGGGCGGCGAGCAGTTCGGCCGTCTCTCGCAGGGGGCGCAGCGCCGGGTCGCAGTCGAACATCCAGGGGTGGATCGACTCGCCGGTGAACAGCAGCGGTTCGTCGCCCGCGAGGGCCTTCGCGGCGTCGAACTGCGGGAACTCGGCGCGGACCCGCTCGGCCGACCAGGCGGTGGGCCGGGCGTCCTGGCCGTAGATGGCCTCGTGGACGAGGGCGTACAGCGGGTGGCGGGCGTAGGACAGCATGCCCTGCGCCTGCTCCTGGAACGCGTCGGAGAGGGTGAGGCCCTGTGAGCTGCGGACGAAGGCGTTCTCGAGGAGGTAGTGGAGGCGGTGGGTGCCGTCGCCGGTGCCGAGGACGATGCCGAGGGACTGGAAGGCCTCGACGGTGAGCCGGTAGCCGTTCGGCAGGACCACGTCGTGGTTCAGGACGTGGTCGGCGATGCGACGGGCGCGCTCGGCGTCCTGCGGGTAGCGGGCGTAGTGCGCGGCGACCTTGCGTTCGATGCGCGGGAAGGCGGCCCGGTAGACCTCGTCGGCGTGGGCGTCCAGGGAGGGCAGTCCGCCGGTGATCACGGCGGTGGCCAGGCCCTCGGGCGCGAGGGACAGGTAGGTGGTCAGGCAGAAGCCGCCGAAGCTCTGGCCGAGGACGGTCCAGGGGGCGCCGCCGGTGACCTGCGCGCGGATCACCTCGCAGTCGCGGACGATCGAGTCGGCGCGGAACCGGGTGAGGTAGTCGGCCTGTTCGGCGGGGCCGCCGCGCAGCGGGAGCGTCTGCCGGTTGGCGGGCGTGCTGTGGCCGGTGCCGCGCTGGTCGAGGAGGAGGACGCGGTACTCCTTCAGCGCGCGGCCGAGCCAGCCGGGCCTGCCGACGGAGCGGTCCGCGCCGAAGCCGGGTCCGCCCTGGAGGTAGAGCAGCCACGGCAGGTCCTGGTCCGCCTTGTCGCTCGCGACGACCTCGCGGGCGTACAGCTCGATCGTCTCGCCCCCGGGGTGGTCGTGGTCGAGGGGGACGGTGAAGCGGCGGTCGGTGAGGACGACTCCGGGCTGGCGGTAGCTGAGGGTCAACAGGGCTCCCGGGACGGACGGATTTTCGGACCGCGTCCCAGTTCATCACAGGGTCCGTCCGCGCGTGGCCCCTTCGGATCATGAAATCTTCCTGAACGGCGGTTCAGGCTCAGCGTGCGGGTCAGCGGGCGGACAGACTGGAGCGGCGGACCACCAGCTCGGGCTGGAGCACGACCCGCCGGTGCTCGTGCGGCCGGGCCGGGCCGTCCTCCTCCGTCTCCTCCAGGAGCAGGTCGGCCGCCATGGCGCCCATGGTGACGGCGGGCTGCCGTACCGAGGTGAGCGGGACGGCCGCGGCCGCCGCGAACTCGATGTCGTCGTAGCCGACGATGGCGAGGTCGTCCGGGACACCGACACCGGCCGCGTACATGGCCTGCAGGACACCGAGCGCCAGCAGGTCGTTGGCGCAGAACACGGCGGTCGGCCGGTCGGCGAGGCCGAGCAGGCGGGCGCCTGCGTCGCGGCCCGCGGCGACGTCCAGCCGTTCGGTGGGCAGCTCGCGCAGCGCGTCGGGGCCGAGCCCGGCCTCGGCGAGCGCTTCGAGGGCGCCCGTGCGCCGGTCGCGGACCTGGTTGAGGCCGGGCGGGCCGCTGACGTAGGCGATGGAGCGGTGCCCGGCGTCGACGAGATGGCGTACGGCCAGGGCGCCGCCCGCGACGTCGTCGACGGAGACCGAGCACTCGGTGGTGCCCTCGGCGACCCGGTCGACCAGGACGAACGGGATGCCGTGCCGGCGGAACGCCTCGATGTTGCGGCCCGTGGCGTCGGCCGGGGTGAGCAGCACGCCGCGCACGCGCTGCTCGGCGAAGAGCGACAGGTACTCGGCCTCCTCGCCCGCGTTCTGGGCGCTGTTGCACACCATCACGCCGAGTCCGGCCCGGCGGGCGGCGCGTTCGGCGCCGCGGGCCACGTCGACGAAGAAGGGGTTGCCCATATCGAGGACGAGCAGCCCCATGATCCGGCTGCGGCCCGCGCGCAGCTGGCGCGCGGACTCGCTGCGGACGTAGCCGAGCCGGTCTATCGCGGACAGCACGCGGGCCCGGGTCTCGGTGGCAACCGTGTCCGGGCGGTTGATCACGTTGGAGACCGTGCCGACGGAGACTCCGGCGGCGCGGGCGACGTCCTTGATACCCACCGACTGGGCCATCGGGCAGGGACCTCCTGGTGAGATGAGGGGGGCGGCGGCCGGAGCGGCTTCACATTACCGGCATGCCGCCCCGGCGACCGGCTTCGGTCAGGCGGGCAGGCGGAAGTCGATCACGCGCAGCGCCGAGGGCGTCGTACCGCTGGACTTCTCCTGGTACATGAAGGACAGCACCCCGTCCTGCGCGACGCGCATCTCGTCGATGACGACCTCCCCGAAGGCGTTGAGGCCGCTGCCGTCGAACAGGATCCTCCAGTCGGTGTATCCGGAGGCCGCCGAGGCGCCGGCGATCCGCCCGAAGGGGAAGATCGCGTACGCGTTGTCGTACTTGTCCAGGATCAGCTTGGTGCGCTGGCTGGAGTTCAGCGGGACCGGGATCTCGGTCTTCTGCCAGGTCCCGGAGGCGTTCCTGCGGACGTGGAAGGCACGGCCGTTGCGCGTCCGGTCGGTGACGTAGTTGGTGGTGCACTGCCCGAAGCGGCCGGGGACGTAGGAGATGATCGCGTGGGGCCGGCCCGCGGAGTCGGTGAACTGGCTCTCCTGGTTCATCAGGGAGTGGTCCGGGTTGAGCGGGTCGACGACCAGCCCGGCGTCGTTCACGGACACCTTGTCGGAGCCGCCGGTGACGCCGACGACGGTGCCCGCGTTGTTGCGCCAGGTGCGGCCGCGGTCGTCGGAGTAGACGTAGCCGGTGTCGTGGTTGGCGATGCCGCCGCGGTTGCACATCACGGCGCTGTTCTGCTCGCGCCAGGTGAAGAAGGAGTGCAGCCGCCCGCCCCGGTCGTAGTCGATGCCGTGCAGGTACATGTTGCGGGCGGTCGAGGAGCCGTGCTCGCTGCGGTACGTGCCGGTGGAGCTGGACCATTCGCCGAGGTTGGTCCACTTGGTGCCGTCGTACTCGGCGAGCGCGTTGCGGCCGTTGCCGGAGACGGCGACGCGGTAGCTGAGCTGGAGCCTGCCCTCCGGCGTGGAGATGAACTGCGGGTAGGTGAACTGCGAGGTCAGCGCCAGGCCGTCCAGGGTGGACCGGGGCGCGCCGAAGCGGCTCGCGGTCCAGCTCAGCCCGCCGGGGTTGTCCATCAGCCCGGCGACCGACTTGACGTAGGTGAAGCCGTCGCTGTGGGAGTCCATGTTGAGGTGGAGGCGGCCGTCGACCTTGGAGACGCCCATGGAGATGACGTTGTGGGAGTCGTTGTACCGCAGGGTGTGGCCCACCTTCACGGTGGACCAGGTACTGGCGCCGAGGGCGCGGCGGCCGACGACGGCGTTGCGGTCGGCGGTGTACCAGACGGCGTACTGGTAGCCCTTGTAGGTCAGCAGGCCGTTCTTCTGGAACGCGTTGTTGTTGACCAGGCCGTCGTACGACACGAAGAAGATGGCCTGGTTGTCGAGGGTGGTGGTGCCGGTCCGGGTGACGGAGGGGCCGGGGTCGGCGGCCCGCGCGGTGCCGGAGGCGAGGGCGGGGGTCACCACAGCTCCGGCGAGGGCGGCGGCCAGCAGCGTACGTCTGTGCATCTCGTGGACTCCTTCGTCATGCGAGGTGGAAGACTTCCGTGAGCGGTTTCATGGCCTCGTCGGGCCGGGCGCCGTCCAGCGACTCGAAGAACGGCGCCATCTCCGCCTGCCAGCGGGCGTTGACGTCGGTGGCTTCCATTCCGGCCCGGGCGGCCGCGAAGTTCTCGGTCTCCAGGTAGCCGACGAGCAGTCCGTCCTCGCGCAGGAAGAGCGAGTAGTTGTGCCAGCCGGTGTCCGAGAGTGCCTGGAGCATCTCGGGCCAGACGGCGGCGTGCCGCTCGCGGTACTCGTCGAGGCGGTCCGCCCGGACCTTCAGCAGGAAGCACACGCGCTGCATCAACAGCCCTTTCAGTGATCGAAAAACGCGGTGATCAGAAGTTGAACTGGTCGATGTTCTTGGCGTCGAACACGGTCGGCTTGCCGAGGCTGATCACGCCGTCCTTGCCGATGGTGTACTCACCCATGGAGCCGGCCTTGAAGGTCTCGCCCTCCTTGCCGGTGATCTGCCCGGAGGACAGCGCGACGGCGGTGCGGGCGGCCAGCTCGCCGAGCTTGGCCGGGTCCCACAGCTCGAACGCCTCGACGGTGCCGTTCTTGACGTACTTGCGCATGTCGTTGGGGGTGCCGAGGCCGGTCAGCTTGACCTTGCCCTTGTACTTGGAGCCCGACAGGTACTGGGCGGCGGCCTTGATGCCGACGGTGGTCGGGGAGATGATCCCCTTCAGGTTCGGGTACTCCTGGAGCAGGCCCTGGGTCTGCTGGAAGGACTGCTGGGCGTCGTCGTTGCCGTACGCGGTCTTCACCAGCTTCATGTTCTTGTACTCGGGCTTCTTCAGCTCGTCCTTCATGAAGTCGATCCAGGTGTTCTGGTTCGTCGCGGTCTGCGCGGCGGACAGGATCGCGATCTCGCCCTTGTAGCCGATCTGCTTGGCGAGCAGCTGCACCTCGGTGCGGCCCAGGTCCTCGGCGGACGCCTGGGAGACGAAGGCGTTGCGGCAGTCGGGGGTGGTGTCGGAGTCGTACGTGACGACCTTGATGCCGTTCTTCATGGCCTGCTTCAGCGCGGTGCACAGGGCGCCCGGGTCCTGCGCGGAGACGGCCATCGCGTCGACCTGCTGCTGGGTGAGCGTGTTGACGTAGGAGACCTGGCCGGAGGTGTCGGTCGCGCTGGACGGACCGACCTCCTTGTAGCTGGAGCCGAGCTCCTTCAGCGCCTTCTCGCCGCCCTTGTCGGCGGTGGTGAAGTACGGGTTGTTGACCTGCTTGGGCAGGAACCCGACGGTCAGCCCCTTCTTCAGCTCGGCGTTCGGATCGGCCTTGCCGGCGGTGGCGGCGGACCCGCCTTCGCTCGCGACGTCCTTCTTGGTGGTGCCACCGCAGGCGGTGAGCGCCAGGGCGAGCGAGGTGGCGGTGGCGAGCGCCGCGCAGCTGCGGCGGAGGGTTGACTTACGCATGACGATGTCCTTTACGAGGAAGGGCTGAGTTACGAGGTCGGAGTCGAGGCGGCTCTGCGGCCCGCCCTCGCTACGGAGATCTGCCGTGCGACCCTGGGGCCGAGCACGGAGAGGACGAGCAGAACGCCGGTGACGACGATCTGCGACTGCGCGGAAACGTCCTGGAGGCTCATCACGTTCTGCAACGCCCCCAGCAGAAACACCCCGGCGATGGCGCCGCCGAGCGTGCCCTTGCCACCGTCGAAGTCGATACCACCGAGCAACACCGCGGCCACAACCGACAGTTCGAGCCCCATCGCGTTGTCGTACCGCGCACTCGCGAAGTGCAGCGCCCAGAAGATGCCGGTGAGAGAGGCCATCAGGCCCGTCACCGTGAACAGCAGCAGCTTCTGCCGCTTGACCCGGATGCCGGCGAACCGCGCCGCCTCCTCACTCGCCCCGATCGCGAACAGCGACCGCCCGAACGGCGTGGCGTGCAGCGCGACCACCGCGATGGCGAGCAGGACGAGGAACGGCAGCAAGGCGTTCGGGATGAACGTGTCGCCGATGCGCCCGGACGCGAATTCCAGGTACTGGGTGGGGAAGTCGGTCACCGCGTCGGAGCCGAGCACGATCTGCGCGATGCCCCGGTAGGCGGCGAGCGTGCCGATGGTGACGGCGAGGGACGGCAGCCCCAGCCTGGTCACCAACAGGCCGTTGATCAGCCCGCACACGACGCCCAGCAGCAGGCAGATCGGGATGATCGTCTCGATGGCCATGCCCTGGTTCCACAGGGTGCCCATCACGGCACCGGACAGGCCCGCCGTGGAGGCCACCGACAGGTCGATCTCGCCGGACACCACCAGCAGGGTCATCGGCAGGGCGATCAGCGCGATCGGCAGCGTGTTGCCGATGAGGAACGACAGGTTGAGCGCGTTGCTGAACCCGTCGACGAAGCCGAAGGAGAACAGCAGGACGACGATGAGGAGTGCGCCGACGGCGGAATCCCACCTTTTCAAGGCGGACCAGCGGACCGCTCGGCTCAGGGAGATGTCAGCCATGGCGGGCGTTCCTCTTCTTCAGGGCGGAGGCCACGCGCAGCGCGACGATCCGGTCGACCGCGATGGCGAGGATGAGCAGGATGCCGTTGATGGCGAGCACCCAGACGGAGCTGACGCCGAGGGCGGGCAGCACACTGTTGATCGAGGTCAGCAGCAGCGCGCCGAGGGCCGCGCCGTAGACGCTGCCGGAGCCGCCGGTGAAGACGACGCCGCCGACCACGACCGCGCTGACGACGGTGAGTTCGTAGCCGTTGCCGGTGCCGGAGTCGACGTTGCCGAACCGGGCGAGGTACAACGCGCCGGCGAGTCCGGCGAGGGCGCCGCAGAAGGTGTACGCGGCGAGGATCCGCTTGCGCACGGGGATGCCGGCGAGGCGGGCGGCCTCGGGGTTGGAGCCCAGCGCGTACAACTCGCGGCCACTGGCGAAGTGCTTGAGGTAGTAGGCGGTGACCATGAGGACCGCCAGCGCGATCAGTGCCAGGTACGGCACCGCCGAGACGCCGCCGGAGCCGAAGTCGACGAAACCGCCGGGCAGATCGGCCGCCGTGATCTGGCTGGAGCCGACCCAGATGGAGTCGATGCCGCGGATGATGTAGAGCGTGCCGAGGGTGACGACGAGGGCGGGCACCTGACCGAGGCTGACGAGCAGGCCGTTGAGCAGTCCGAAACCGATGCCGAGCAGCACGGCCAGCGCGATGGCCACGACCGGGTTGCCGCCGCCCTGGAGATACGTGCCGGCGGCGAAGGCGCTGATGCCCAGCGTGGATCCGACGGACAGGTCGACGTTGCGGGTGATGACGACGAGGGACTGGCCGGTGGCGACCAGTACGAGGATCGTCGCGTTCAGCAGCAGGTCCTTGATGCCCTGTTCGGACAGGAACTGGCTGTTGCCGGCCTGGGTGACGGCGATCATCACCAGGAAGACGACGAGGATGGCGAGCTCGCGCATCTTGAAGACGCGGTCGACGAGGCGGGTGCCGCTCGACTTGGGCACGTCGGCCACGGGGGCCTGTTGTGGGGTGACGACCGTCATGCGGCGGCCCTCCCGGTGGCTGCGGCCATCACGGATTCCTCGGTGGCGTCGGAGCGTGGGATCTCGGCGGTGAGCCGTCCCTCGTGCATGACCAGCACGCGGTCGGCCATGCCGAGGATCTCGGGCAGGTCGGAGGAGATCATCAGGACGGCCACGCCGTCGGCGGCCAGTTGCGACAGCAGCCGGTGCACCTCGGCCTTGGTGCCGACGTCGATGCCGCGGGTCGGCTCGTCGACGATCAGCACCTTGGGGCCGGTGGCGAGCCACTTGGCGAGCACGACCTTCTGCTGGTTGCCGCCGGAGAGGGTGTTGACGGTGTCGGCGATCCGGGCGTACTTGACCTGGAGCTTGACGGCCCAGTCGAGGGAGCGGCTGCGCTCGGCGCCGCGGTCCATCAGGCCCGCCTTGACCGTCGTGCGCAGCCCGGTGAGTCCGATGTTCCGCTCGATGGACATGTCCATCACCAGGCCCTGGGCGCGTCGGTCCTCGGGGACCAGGGCCAGTCCGGCGGACATCGCGGTGGAGGGGGCGCCGTTGACCAGGGGCTTGCCGTCCACGGTGACCTCGCCGGCGTCCCAGCGGTCGATACCGAACACGGCCCGGGCGACCTCCGTACGCCCGGCTCCGACAAGTCCGGCGAGCCCGACGATCTCACCGCGCCGCACGTCGAAGGAGACGTCGGTGAACACACCCTCGCGGGTCAGGCGGCGCACGCTCAGGGCGACTTCACCCGGCTGCACGTCCTGCTTGGGGTACAGCTCGTCGAGGTCGCGGCCGACCATGCGGCGCACGAGGTCGTCCTCGGTCATGCCCTCAAGCGGTTCGCTGCCGACCCAGGCGCCGTCGCGCAGCGTGGTGACCCGCTGGCAGATCTCGAAGATCTCCTCCAGCCGGTGGGAGATGAACAGCACGGCGGCGCCCTGTTCGCGCAGGGTGCGTACGACGCCGAAGAGGCGGGCGACCTCGCTGCCGGTGAGCGCGGCGGTCGGCTCGTCCATGATCAGGACGCGGGCGTCGAAGGAGAGGGCCTTGGCGATCTCGACGATCTGCTGGTCGGCGATGGACAGGCCGCGGGCGGGCCGGTCGGGGTCGAGCTCGACTCCGAGGCGCTCCATGAGGGCGGCGGTCGCGTTGTGCGTGGCCTTGTGGTCGATCCGGCCGAGGGCGCGCCGGGGCCGGCGGCCCATGTAGATGTTCTCGGCGATCGACAGGTCGGGGAAGAGCGTGGGCTCCTGGTAGATCACGGCGATGCCGGCGTCGCGGGCGTCGCCGGGGCCGTGGAAGGCGACGGGCGCACCGTCGAGCAGCACCTGGCCGGCGTCCGGCCGGTGCACTCCGGCGAGTGCCTTGATGAGGGTGGACTTGCCGGCACCGTTCTCACCGGCGAGCGCGTGCACCTCCCCGGCGAACAGCTCCAGGGAGACGTCCCGCAGTGCGCGGACCGCACCGAAGGACTTGGAGACGTCCTTCAGTGCCAGAACCGGGGCCGGACCCGTGGTGGACGGGTGGGTCATGGGGGCTCCTCGACGACGCCGGCGGGACGGCCCTCTCGGCGTCGTGAAAGGTTTCAACTGGGTTGCCGGGACGTTAGGCGGGTCGCGCATGTCACGTCAATGGGTTCCGGTCGAAAAAGTTTCGAGTATAGAAGGTCACGCCCTGGTCACGAGTAACCGTGTGAGCCGGAGGGGTTGACACCCCTTCGGGGGGCCCATAACTTCGCGTCCTGAATCGTTTCATTCAGTGGTCGTCACGACCCGATGCCTCAGGAGCCCTGACGTGACCGAGCTCGCCGCGGTGAAGGCCGCTCTCAAGACCCAGGCAGTCGAGACGCCGTCGTGGGCGTACGGGAACTCGGGCACGCGCTTCAAGGTGTTCGCGCAAGCGGGTGTGCCGCGCAATCCGTACGAGAAGCTGGACGACGCGGCGAATGTGCACGAGTTCACGGGGGTCGCCCCGACGGTCGCCCTGCACATTCCGTGGGACAAGGTCGACGACTACGCGGCGCTGGCGAAGCATGCCGAGCAGCGCGGGGTGAAGCTCGGCGCGATCAACTCCAACACGTTCCAGGACGACGACTACAAGCTCGGGAGCATCTGTCATCCGGAGGCTTCTGTGCGCCGGAAGGCCGTCGACCATCTGCTGGAGTGTGTCGACATCATGGATGCGACCGGGTCCAGTGATCTGAAGCTGTGGTTCGCCGACGGGACGAACTATCCCGGGCAGGACGACATCCGGGCCCGGCAGGACCGGCTCGCCGAGGGGCTCGCGGAGGTCTACGAGCGGCTGGGCGACGGGCAGCGGATGCTGCTGGAGTACAAGTTCTTCGAGCCGGCCTTCTACACGACCGATGTGCCGGACTGGGGCACGGCGTACGCCCACTGCCTGAAGCTGGGGCCGAAGGCGCAGGTCGTGGTCGACACGGGGCATCACGCGCCGGGGACCAACATCGAGTTCATCGTGGCGACGCTGCTCCGGGAGGGGAAGCTCGGGGGGTTCGACTTCAACTCGCGGTTCTACGCGGATGACGACCTGATGGTCGGGGCCGCGGATCCGTTCCAGCTGTTCCGGATCATGTACGAGGTCGTGCGGGGCGGCGGGTTCTCGCCCGAGGTCGCGTTCATGCTCGACCAGTGCCACAACATCGAGGCGAAGATCCCGGCGATCATCCGTTCCGTGATGAATGTGCAGGAGGCCACGGCGAAGGCGTTGCTGGTCGACGGTGAGGCGTTGGGTGCGGCGCAGCGCAGCGGTGATGTGCTGGAGGCCAATGCCGTGCTGATGGACGCGTACAACACGGATGTGCGGCCGTTGCTGCGGGAGGTGCGGGAGGAGATGGGGCTGGACCCCGACCCCATCGCCGCGTACCGGCGGTCCGGGTGGGCCGAGCAGATCGTGGCCGAGCGGGTTGGTGGGCAGCAGGCCGGCTGGGGGGCGTGAGCGTCTGCCGGGTCCTGTTTGATTTCGGGCTGCGGGCCGGTTGTGGCTGGTCGCGCAGTTCCCCGCGCCCCTGAACTACACACCCTCCGTTGCAAAGGAACTGTCATGGCTACCCATCCCGAAGCTGCCGCTCTGCTGGCCCGGTCGCACCGGCTCGGGGCCGATCCGCGTAACACCAACTACGCCGGCGGTAACGCCTCCGCGAAGGGCACCGAGACCGACCCCGTCACCGGTGGCGATGTCGAGTTGATGTGGGTCAAGGGGTCCGGCGGTGATCTCGGCACGCTCACGGAGGCGGGACTCGCCGTGCTCCGGCTGGACCGGATGCGGGCTCTCGTCGACGTGTATCCGGGCGTGGAGCGCGAGGACGAGATGGTCGCCGCGTTCGACTACTGCCTGCACGGCAAGGGCGGCGCGGCTCCCTCCATCGACACCGCGATGCACGGCCTGGTCGAGGCCGCCCACGTCGATCACCTCCACCCGGACTCGGGTATCGCGCTCGCCTGCGCCGCCGACGGGGAGAAGCTGACCGCCGAGTGTTTCGGGGACAGTGTCGTGTGGGTGCCGTGGCGGCGGCCCGGGTTCCAGCTGGGGCTGGACATCGCGGCCGTGAAGGAGGCCAATCCGCAGGCCATCGGGTGCATTCTGGGCGGGCACGGGATCACGGCCTGGGGTGACACGTCCGAGGAGTGCGAGCGGAACTCGCTGCACATCATCCGGACCGCGGAGAAGTTCCTCGCCGAGCGCGGCAAGGAGGAGCCCTGCGGGCCGGTGATCGACGGGTACGCCGCGCTGAGTGCCGGGGAGCGCCGGGAGCGGGCCGCCGCGCTCGGGCCGTACGTCCGTGCCCTCGCGTCCCAGGACCGGCCTCAGGTCGGGCACTTCAACGACTCCGAAGTGGTTCTCGACTTCCTCGCGAGTGCCGAGCATCCGCGGCTGGCCGCGCTGGGCACCTCCTGCCCGGACCACTTCCTGCGGACCAAGGTGCGGCCGCTGGTCCTCGACCTGCCGCCGACCGCTCCGCTCGACGAGGCCATCGCCCGGCTGAAGGAGCTGCACGCCGAGTACCGCGAGGAGTACGCGGCCTACTACCAGCGGCACGCCCTGCCCGACTCCCCCGCCATGCGCGGTGCCGACCCGGCGATCGTGCTGGTCCCGGGCGTGGGCATGTTCAGCTTCGGCAAGGACAAGCAGACCGCCCGGGTGGCCGGCGAGTTCTACGTCAACGCCATCAATGTGATGCGCGGGGCGGAGGCCGTGTCCACGTACGCGCCCATCGAGGAGTCCGAGAAGTTCCGCATCGAGTACTGGGCCCTTGAGGAGGCCAAGCTCCAGCGGATGCCGAAGCCCAAGGCGCTCGCGACGCGGGTCGCGCTGGTGACCGGTGCCGGCAGCGGGATCGGGAAGGCCATCGCGCGTCGGCTGGCCGCCGAGGGCGCCTGTGTCGTCGTGGCCGATCTGAACGGCGAGAACGCGGCCGCGGTCGCCGAGGAGCTGGGCGGTCCGGACAAGGCCGTCGCCGTGACCGTGGACGTGACGTCCGAGGAGCAGATCGCCGAGGCGTTCCGGGCCGCGGTGCTGGCCTTCGGCGGTGTCGATCTCGTCGTCAACAACGCCGGTATCTCGATCTCCAAGCCGCTGCTGGAGACCTCGGCGAAGGACTGGGACCTCCAGCACGACATCATGGCGCGCGGATCCTTCCTGGTGTCGCGGGAGGCGGCGCGGGTGATGATCGCTCAGGGGCTGGGCGGCGACATCGTCTACATCGCCTCGAAGAACGCCGTGTTCGCCGGGCCCAACAACATCGCCTACTCGGCCACCAAGGCCGACCAGGCCCACCAGGTGCGGCTGCTCGCCGCCGAGCTGGGCGAGCACGGCATCCGTGTCAACGGGATCAACCCGGACGGTGTCGTGCGTGGGTCGGGGATCTTCGCCGGCGGGTGGGGGGCCAAGCGGGCCGCCGTGTACGGGGTCGAGGAAGAGAAGCTCGGTGAGTTCTACGCCCAGCGGACCATCCTCAAGCGTGAGGTGCTCCCCGAGCACGTCGCGAACGCGGTCTTCGCCCTCACCGGCGGCGACCTGACCCACACCACCGGACTGCACATCCCGGTCGACGCCGGCGTCGCGGCCGCCTTCCTGCGGTGAGCGCGGCCGTGAAGTCGTACGCCGCGGTCGACCTCGGCGCGTCCAGCGGGCGCGTCATGGTCGGCCGCGTCGGCCCCGACAGCCTGGAGCTGACCGAGGCGCACCGCTTCCCGAACCGGCCCGTGCGGGTGCCCGAGGGGCTGCGCTGGGACGTCCTGAGCCTGTATGCGGGGGTGCTGGACGGGCTGAAGGCGGCCGGGCAGGTCGATTCCGTCGGTATCGACAGCTGGGCCGTGGACTACGGGCTGCTCGACGCGGACGGGGCGCTGCTCGGCAATCCCGTGCACTACCGGGACTCCCGGACGGAGGGGGTCGCGGAGAAGGTGTGGGCGACCGTCCCGGCGGAGGAACTGTACGCGGCGACCGGGTTGCAGTACGCGCCCTTCAACACCCTGTACCAGCTGACGGCGGCGCGACCGACACCGCAACTCGCCCAGGCCGAGCGGCTGTTGCTCATCCCCGACCTCCTGACGTACTGGCTCACCGGCGAGCAGGGCACCGAGCTCACCAACGCCTCGACGACCCAGCTGATCGACCCCCGGACGCGCGACTGGGCGTACGACATCGCCTCGCGGCTGGGGATCGACCTGAGTCTGTTCGCGCCGCTGCGGCAGCCCGGTGATCCGGCGGGGGTGCTGCGGGACGCGGTGCTGGAGGAGACCGGGCTGACCGGTCCCGTGCCCGTGACGGCGGTCGGGTCGCACGACACCGCGTCGGCGGTGGCCGCCGTACCCGCCGGGCGGGAGCGGTTCGCGTACATCTGCACCGGCACGTGGTCCCTGGCCGGTCTGGAGCTGGACGCGCCGGTGCTGACCGAGGAGAGCCGGGCGGCCAACTTCACCAATGAGCTGGGGCTGGACGGCACGGTCCGGTATCTGCGCAACATCATGGGGCTGTGGCTGCTCCAGGAGTGCGTGCGGGCCTGGGGCGCCCCGGACCTGGGCGCGCTGCTGCTGGAGGCGTCCAAGGTGGAGGCGCTGCGGTCGGTCGTGGACGCGGGTGACGCGGCGTTTCTCGCGCCGGGGCGGATGCCGGAGCGGATCGCCGAGGCGTGCCGGGCCTCGGGGCAGCCCGTGCCGGAGTCCCCGGCCGAGGTGACGCGCTGCATCCTCGACTCCCTCGCCCTCGCCCACCGCAAGGCAGTCCAGGACGCACAGCGGCTCGCCGGGCATCCGGTCGACGTGGTGCACGTGGTGGGCGGCGGTACGCGCAACGCGCTGCTGTGCCAGCTGACCGCCGACGCCTGCGGGCTGCCGGTGGTGGCGGGGCCGACGGAGGCGGCGGCCCTGGGGAACGTGCTCGTGCAGGCGCGGGCCCACGGTCTGGCCGGTGACCTGACGGGGATGCGGCGGCTGCTCGTCCGTACGCAGCCGCTGACGCGGTACGAGCCGCGCGGCGGGACCGAGCGGTGGCGCGCCGCGCAGGACCGGCTCGCCGGGGACTGACGGGGGTCTCCCCCGGGTCCCGTCCCCGGACTACGCTGACTCATCCGATGATCGACCACAAGGAGCCGCGATGCGTGTCGCCCTGTTCCTGACCTGCGTCAACGACACGCTGTATCCGGACACCGGGCGCGCCGTGGTGAAACTGCTGACGAGACTGGGCGTCGACGTCGACTTCCCGATGGCGCAGACCTGCTGCGGCCAGGCGCACTACAACACCGGATACCGTCACGAGGCCGAACCGCTCGCCCGGCATTTCTCCGATGTCTTCGGCGAGTACGAGGCGATCGTGACGCCGTCCGGCTCGTGCGGGGCGATGGTGCGGGAGCTGTATCCGCGGATGGGCGAGCGGGCCCGGGCCGAGGGGCGCGGGGACACCCTCGCGGCCACGCTGGCGCCGGTGGTGCCGAAGACGTACGAACTCACGGAGTTCCTGGTCGACGTGCTGGGCGTGACGGACGTCGGGGCGTACTACCCGCACAAGGTGACGTACCACCCGACCTGTCACGGCCTGCGCGGGCTGGGCCTCGGCGACCGGCCGAGGCGGCTGCTCCAAGCCGTGAAGGGGCTGGAGCTGGTCGAGTTGCCGGGGGCCGACGAGTGCTGCGGGTTCGGCGGCACCTTCGCGCTGAAGAACGCCGACGTGTCGGCGGCGATGGGCACCGACAAGGTGCGCAACGCCGAGTCGACGGGCGCCGAGGTGCTGTGCGCGGCCGACAACTCCTGCCTGATGCACATCGGCGGGACGATGACCCGGCTGCGCACCGGCATGCGGCCGGTGCACATCGCGGAGATCCTGGCGAGCACGGAGGAGGAACCGGCCGTATGAGCGGGACGTTCGTCGGGATGCCGGCGTTTCCGGAGGCCGCGCGGGAAGCCGTGGCCAACAAGACCCTGCGCGGCAACCTGCGCCACGCCACGCACACCATCCGCGCCAAGCGGGCCAAGGCCGTGACGGAGGTGTCCGACTGGGCCGAGCTGCGCGAGGCGGGCAAGCGGATCAAGGACCACACGCTGCGTCATCTGGACCGCTATCTCGTACAGTTGG
Source organism: Streptomyces coeruleorubidus (assembly GCF_028885415.1). Taxonomy (GTDB): domain Bacteria; phylum Actinomycetota; class Actinomycetes; order Streptomycetales; family Streptomycetaceae; genus Streptomyces; species Streptomyces coeruleorubidus_A. Next base: position 8,938,580 of record NZ_CP118527.1, on the reverse strand, counting down.
AGGAGTCGGTCACGGCCGCGGGCGGCGTGGTGCACTGGGCCGCCGACGCGACCGAGGCCAACGAGATCGTCAGCCAGCTCGTGAAGATGACCGGCGAGTCGGAGGTCGTCAAGGTCAAGTCGATGGCCACACAGGAGATCAGGCTCAACGAGGCGCTGGAGGCCGAGGGCATCCGCGCCTACGAGACGGATCTCGCCGAGCTGATCGTGCAGTTGGGCAAGGACCGCCCCTCGCACATCCTCGTCCCGGCCATCCACCGCAACCGCGGCGAGATCCGTGACATCTTCTCCCGTGAGATGAGCGAGTGGGGCCGACCGGCCCCCGAGGGCCTCACCGACACGCCCGCCGAACTCGCCGAGGCGGCCCGGCTGCACCTGCGGGAGAAGTTCCTGCGCGCCAAGGTCGGCATCTCCGGGGCCAACTTCATGGTCGCCGAGACGGGCACGCTGGTGGTCGTGGAGTCGGAGGGCAACGGCCGGATGTGCCTGACGCTGCCCGAGACGCTGATCTCGGTCGTCGGCATCGAGAAGATCGTGCCGACGTGGCGGGACCTGGAGGTGTTCCTCCAGACCCTTCCCCGCTCCTCGACGGCGGAGCGCATGAACCCGTACACCTCGACGTGGACCGGCACGACCGACGGGGACGGGCCGAGCACCTTCCATCTGGTGCTGCTGGACAACGGCCGCACCGACACCCTGGCCGACGAGGTCGGCCGGCAGGCGCTGCGCTGCATCCGCTGCTCGGCCTGTCTCAATGTGTGCCCGGTGTACGAGCGGGCCGGCGGTCACGCCTACGGCTCGGTGTACCCGGGGCCGATCGGCGCCATCCTCAGCCCCCAACTGCGGGGCACGGGCAGTGAGATCGACGCCTCGCTGCCGTACGCGTCCTCGCTGTGCGGCGCGTGCTACGAGGTGTGCCCGGTCGCCATCGACATCCCCGAGGTGCTGGTGCATCTGCGGGAGCGGGTGGTGCAGGGCGGGGAGGTCACCCGGGAGGGCAACAAGGTGGTGCTGCGGCCCGCGAAGGGGCATGCCGCCGAGCGGGCGGCGATGCGTGCGGCACGGTGGGCGTTCACGCACCCGGGCGCGCTGCGCACCGGCCAGCGCGCCGCCTCCCGGACCCGGCGCTTCCATCCCCGTACGCTGCCGGGCCCGGGCAAGGCGTGGAGCGGGACGCGGGATCTGCCGCCGGTGCCCGCCGAGCCGTTCCGGGACTGGTGGCAGCGGACGCGCGGTGGGAAGGACGGTGCCAGGTGAACAGCAGGGAGCGGATTCTCGGGCGGGTGCGGCGCGCGCTGGCGGACGTGTCACGGGACGACACTCCGTACGAGCAGGCGGTTGCGCGCGACTATGCGCGTGAGCACGGGGACCGGAGCGTCCCGGAGACGGTGGATCTGCTCGCCGAGAATCTGGCGGACTACCGGGCGATCGTGCACCGTACGGACGCCGAGGGGCTGGCGGGGCTGATCGCGGGGCTGCTGGAGAAGCGAGGGTCGGCTTCGGTGCTCGTGCCGCCCGGGCTGGACGAGGGCTGGCTCGCGTCGACCGGGGTGACACGGGTGACGGACCGGGCGGAGAGCACGCCGCAGGAACTCGACCGCGTGGACAGCGTGGTGACGGCCTGTGCGGTCGCGATCGCGGAGACCGGGACGATCGTGCTGGACGGGTCGCCCGACCAGGGGCGGCGCCGGATCACCCTCGTTCCGGACCATCACGTCTGCGTCGTGCGTGTCCCCGGCCAGGTCGTGTCGTCGGTGCCGCAGGGTCTCGAACGCCTCGACCCGGCACGTCCGTTGACGTGGATCTCCGGGCCGTCGGCGACCAGTGACATCGAGCTGGACCGGGTCGAGGGGGTGCACGGTCCGCGCACGCTGGAGGTGATCCTGGTCGGGGACGCCTGACGGTCCGGACCGCTGGTGTGATCCCGAGTCGCGGGGTGTCGCTGAGTACACCCCGCGATACGGGTTCTGCGGCCAGTGTGGGTAAGTCGCCTTCTCCGTAGCGTCGTCGGCGAGGCACAAGGCGTGCCGGACGAAGGGGGACGACGATGTTGCGCACCGGCCCACGACAGGACCAGGATCCGCGACCCGCAGCCGAGGCGCTGCGGCTGGTCAAGGTCACCAAGACGTACGGGAGCGCCGACAGTGCCGTGACCGCCCTGGACGGTGTGACGCTCGGTCTGGGGCGTGGCACGTTCACGGCGGTGATGGGGCCGTCCGGTTCCGGCAAGTCGACTCTGCTCCAGTGCGCGGCGGGTCTCGACCGGCCCGACAGCGGGATCGTGCGGGTCGACGGCACCGAGCTGACGGGCGGCGGCGAGGCCGAGCTGACGAGGTTCCGGCGCGGCCGGATCGGGTTCGTTTTCCAGCAGTACAACCTGCTTCAGACGCTGACCGTCGCGCAGAACACGGTGCTGCCGCTGAAGCTGGCCGGGCGACGCGTGGACCGGCAGCGGGTCCGTCAGGTGCTGACGGCCGTGGGGCTGGGCGACCGGCTCGGGCACCGACCGGAGCAGTTGTCGGGCGGTCAGCGTCAGCGCGTCGCCATCGCCCGGGCGCTGGTCACCGAGCCACGGGTGATCTTCGCGGACGAGCCGACGGGCGCGCTGGACACGCGCAGTGCGCGGGACGTGCTGCGGCTGCTCCGGGAGGCGGTGCGGGCGCACGGCCGGACGGTGGTCATGGTGACGCACGACCCGGTCGCCGCCTCGTACGCCGACAGTGTGCTGTTCCTCGCGGACGGCCGGCTGGCGGGCCGGTTGGACGACCCTACGGCGGACGCGGTCGCCGAGCGGCTGGCGCACCTGGGCGACGACGTGCCGACGGGGGTGTGAGCCGTGTTCGTACTCGCGATGCGGTCGATACGGCAGCGGCCCGGGCGGTTCCTCGCGACCCTGCTGTCCGCGTTCCTGGGCGCGGCGATCATCATGACGTTCAACTCGATGCACGACACGGCCGGGCAACCGCGCGTGGACTCGGTGAGCTCACAGACCTTGTCCACGGCGGCGGGCGTGGTCGGCGGCTACGGCACTCTGCTGGTGTTCTTCGCGATCGCCTCGACGCTGACGGTGAACGTGCGTCAACGGGCCGCCGAGATGGAGCTGTTGCGCTGTTCGGGGGCGACTCCGGCGCAGCTCAAGCGGATGGTGGTCGGTGAGGCGGTGGCCGTGGCCCTGGCGGGCGCGGCCCTGGCGATCGGGCCGGCGATGCTCGGCGGCCGGGCGCTGCTGGACGTGTTCCAGGACAGCGGTCAGGTCGCCCGCTCCGTCGACCACTCCTTCGGCCCGATGGCGTTGCAGTCCGGTGCCGGCATCACGCTGCTCGCCGCCGCGGGTGCCGCGTTCCTCGCCGTGCGGCGGGCGACGGGCGGGAGCCGGCGGCGGGGCCGGGCACGGACGGTCCTCGCCTACGCGGCTCTGGTGGCCGGTGCGGTGTCGGTGACCTCGACGTTCGTGTTCTCGGCGACGGACGGGGCGCTGATGGCGCCACCGGCGTACGGGGCGATCCTGGTGTCGGTCGGTTGCGCGTTGATGGCGCCGCGGCTGCTGGCAGGGGTGCTGGACCGGCTGCCGCTCGGCGGTGCGTGCGGCTGGCTGGCGGTGCGCAATCTGCGTGAGCGGGCCGGGGAGCTCGCCGGGATCCTGATGTCGCTGATCCTGTTCACCGCCGTCGCCACGGCGACGCTGACCATGCAGGCGGTGGAGAGCGACGCCGTCGCGGCCTCGGGGGCGGTGAAGTCGGTCGACGCGAAGAACCTGGAGACGCTCAACTTCACGGTCGTCGGCATCATCGTGGTCTTCGTCTGCGTGATGCTGGTCAACTCCCTGTACGCGGCGACCACTTACCGGGAGCGGGAGTTCGGGCAGCAGCGGCTCGCCGGGGCCACCCCCGGGCAGGTGCTGGGCGTGGTGGGGGCCGAGGGGCTGGTCCTGACGGTCACCGGCGTGTGCTTCGGCACGCTGGCGGCGCTGGCGGGGATCGTCCCGTTCACCGTGGTCCGCACCGACGCGGTGCTGCCGGAGCAGGCGTTCGGCGTGTGGCTCGCCGTCGTGGCGGTCGCGGCGGCGGTGACGCTGGGGACGGCCCTGGCCACGGCCCGGCGGGTGCTGCGCGCTCCCGCGGTGCGGGCGGTGGCGACGGTCGCCTGACCGAGGGCGCTCCCTTCCGGTGTGCGGAACCCTCGTGGCATCATCGCTGAGCAAGCGCTTGGACACCTGCCCTGCCCCATGCCTGGAGGCCCCGTTGTTCACATCCGTCGACGACGTCTCCGCACGCCTGGCCGAGACCGGCTATCTCGCCTCGCCCGCCGTAGCCACGACCGTCTTCCTCGCCGACCGGTTGGGCAAGCCGCTGCTGGTGGAGGGCCCGGCCGGCGTCGGCAAGACGGAGCTCGCCAAGGCCGTCGCCGAGGTCGCAGGGGCCCGACTCGTACGCCTCCAGTGCTACGAGGGCGTCGACGAGTCCCGGGCGCTGTACGAGTGGAACCACGCCAAGCAGCTTCTGCGCATCAGCGCGGGCCGCGACGAGACGTGGGACGAGGCGCGCACGGACATCTTCAGCGAGGAGTTCCTGCTCACGCGGCCGCTGCTGACCGCCATCCGGGGCGACGAGGCGAAGGTGCTGCTGATCGACGAGACCGACAAGGCGGACGTCGAGGTGGAGGGCCTGCTCCTGGAGGTGCTCAGCGACTTCCAGGTGACCGTGCCCGAGCTGGGCACCATCACCGCGACGCGCCGGCCCTTCGTCGTCCTCACCTCCAACGCGAGCCGGGAGCTGTCCGAGGCGCTGCGCCGCCGCTGTCTCTTCCTGCACATCGGCTTCCCCGAGGAGGAGTTGGAGCGCCGGATCGTACGGCTGAAGGTGCCGGGGCTCGACGAGGCGCTGGCCCGCTCGGTCGTCCGGGTCGTGGGCGCGCTGCGGGCGATGGACCTGCGCAAGGTGCCGTCGGTCGCCGAGACCATCGACTGGGCGCGCACACTGCTCGCCCTCGGCGCGGGCACGCTGGACGAGACGGTCGTGCGGTCCACCCTCGGCGTGCTCCTCAAGCACCAGGACGACGTGCTCAAGGCGACCGCCAAGCTCGACCTGGAGGCCCTGTGACCACGCCGGCGGGCGTCGCGGAGCGGCTGACGTCCCTGGTCGGGGCGCTGCGGGCGCACGGCATCCGGATCGGCACCGGCGAGACGGTCGACGCGGCGCGGGCGGTCGAGGCGCTCGGACTGGCGGACCGGGAGCTGCTGCGGGAGGGGCTCGCGGCGACTCTGCTGCACGGCACCGGTGGGCGGCAGGTGTTCGACCCGGTCTTCGACCTGTACTTCCCGCGCGGCGTCGGCGACCCGGAGCAGAAGGCCGCGGGACGGGACGAGCTGCGCGACCGGCTGGCGGCCGCACTCGCCGCCGACGACCAGGCGCTGCTGGGCCGACTGGCCGTCGAGGCGGTCGACGGTTTCGGCGGCTACGGCTGCGCGCCGGAGTCGGACGGCTGGTCGTCGTACCAGACGCTCGAACGGCTGCGCCCGCAGACCCTGCTCGCCCGGGTCCGCGACGACATGCGCGGTCGGGGCGGGAGTCCGGGGTTCGCGGACCGGCTGCTGGAGGACGAGATCCGGCGGCGGATCGAGAGCTTCCGCGCGCTGGTGGCCGCGGAGGCGCGGCGCCGGGTCGCCGAGCGGCGCGGCCGGCGCGAGATCGCCCGGCGGGCGGTGGCCCCGACCGCCGACCAGGTCGACTTCCTGTTCGCGGGACAGGCCCGGCTGGCCGAGCTGCGCAGGACGGTTCAGCCGCTCGCCCGCAAGCTCGCCACCCGGCTCGCGGCCCGGCGCCGCCGCGCCTCCCGGGGCACGATCGACCTGCGGCGGACCCTGCGCGGTTCGCTGTCGACGGGCGGGGTGCCGATGAAGCCGGTCCTGCGCAGACGGCGTCCCGCCCGCCCCGAACTGGTGCTGCTGTGCGATGTGTCGGGGTCGGTGTCCGGTTTCTCGGACTTCACGATGCTGCTGGTGCAGGCGCTGCACGACCAGTTCAGCAAGGTGCGGGTGTTCGCCTTCGTCAACCGGATCGACGAGGTGACCGGACTCCTGCGGCACGGCACCGCGGACCCGGAAGGGCTCGGTGCCCGTATCGAGGCGGAGGCCACGCTCACGGGCTGGCACGGCAGCAGCGACTACGGCATGGCGCTGGGCGAGTTCGCGGAGCGCTACGGTGACGCGGTCGGGCCGCGCACGACCGTCTTCGTCCTCGGTGACGCCCGCACGAACATGAGCGACCCGAACCTGCCGGCCGTCCGGCAGATCGCCGAACAGGCCCGCCGCGTCTACTGGCTGAACCCCGAGCAGCGTTCCCGCTGGGGCACCGGCGATTCCGCCGCACCCGCGTACGCCGAGCTGGTCGAGATGCACGAGTGCCGGACCGCCCGGCAGCTGAGCGCGCTGGTGGGGCGGCTGCTGCCGGTGTGATCAGGCGCGGCGGGCTCACCATGTGACGGGTCGGCGCGGGCCGACCGGCGCTACTTGGTCTTCTTCGCGAACTCCCTCGCCGTCTGCCCCTGGAAGTCGTAGACCACGGTCTGCTCGTCGCCCACGACCCAGGCGTCGTGTCCGGGCGAGACGACGTAGACGTCGCCGGGACCGACCTCGACCTCGCCGCCGTCGTCCATGCGGATGCGCATGCGGCCTTGGAGGACATAGCCGTTGTGGTGCATCTGGCAGCTCTCGGTGCCCGCGATCGGGGCCACGGACTCGGACCAGCGCCAGCCGGGCTCGAACGTCGCCACGGCGAAGTCGAGGTCCGTCATGTGGACGGCTTCCATGTGACCGCGGGGGAAATCACGCCGCTCGTCCGGCTTGTCGAGCGTCTTCACTTCCAACATGACTCGCTCCCTTCAGGCCGCGGTGTGCCGCGGCCGGGGCCGGTCTCCCCGCGGCCCTGGACACCGCTGTCGGCGGTCGGCCCCCTACTCCTCAATCGTCCGCCCGTCCATCCGGGGCCGCCAACCGGGGGACCGCCCGCTCAGGCCTGACGTCCGCAGAGGTCGGCGAAGCGCTCGGCGTCGATGTTGCCGCCGGAGACGATGACGCCGACGCGGCGTGGGAGAGGGCCCGCGCGGCCGGTGAGCAGGGCGGCCAGCGGGGTGGCGCCGCTCGGCTCGACGACGATCTTCAGGCGTTCGAAGGCGAACCGCATCGCGTCCCGGATCTCGTCGTCGGTGACCAGGACGATGTCGTCGACGAGCCGCCGGTTGACGGAGAAGGTGAGTTCGCCGGGTGTGTGCAGGGCCTGTCCGTCGGCGATGGTGTGCGGCACCGGGATGCTGATGCGCCGGCCTGCCTCAAGCGAGCGCTTGGTGTCGTCCCCGGCCTCCGGTTCGACGCCGATCATCCGGATGTCCGGGTGCAGGCCCTTGGCCACCGTGGCACTGCCGGCCATGAGCCCGCCGCCGCCGACCGGTGTCAGCAACGCCCCCAGCTCCCCCGCTTCTTCGAGGAGTTCGAGTGCGGCGGTGCCCTGCCCGGCCATGATGTGCGGATGCTCGTAGGGCGGGATGACGGCGAGACCCCGCTCGGCGGCCAGGGCCTCGGCGATGGCGACGCGGTCGCCGGTGTAGCGGTCGTAGGTGACGATCTCGGCGCCGTAGCCGGCGGTGGCCGCCCGCTTGGACGGCGGGGCGTCCTCCGGCATGACGATCACGGCGGTGGTGCCGAGCTCGCGGGCGGCCAGGGCGACGGCCTGGGCGTGGTTGCCGGAGGAGTAGGCGGCGATGCCCCGGGACAGCTGGTCGGGGGTGAGGCGGGAGGCGGCGTTGTAGGCGCCGCGGAACTTGAAGGCGCCGACACGCTGGAAGTTCTCGCACTTGAGGTGGATCTCGGCACCGGCGAGCGCGTCCAGGGTGCAGGAGCGCAGGACGGGCGTGCGGTGGGCGACGCCCTGGAGCCGGGCGGCGGCGTCCCGGACGTCGTCGAGGGTGACCGGTGGGGTGGTGGTCGTCACGCTTGTCCTCCAGCGGAAGGGTCGGAAGTCGTGCCGTGGGCGGCCCGGGCCTGGGAGAGGTAGTTGTAGGCGGAGGCGCGGGAGATGCCGAGCCGGGCGGCGACCTGCTCGACCGCGCCGCGCACGGCGAAGACACCGCGGGTGTCCAGCCCGCCGAACAGCTCCAGGCGCTCCGCGCGGTCGAGCTCCGCCCAACTGCCGCGCTGTTTCGACTGGTGGGCGTCGACGAGGGCGTCGACCACGGAGTCGATGTCGTTGCCGAAAGTGGTGGTCGGCAGCTCCGCGGGGGCCGCGCCGAGTCCGGCGAGCGCGCCGAGCAGGCCGTGGACCTGGCTGACGGCGCTGACGTCCACGTTGACGCAGAGCGCGCCGAACACGGCTCCCGTGGAGTCCCGCAGCACCATCGTGGAGGACTTGACCAGCGCCCCGTTCCGGGTGCGCGTGACGTAGTTCAGTTCGTCGGTCGCCTCGTCGCCGTGGGCGAGGACGCGCATGCCGATCTCGCTCATCGCGCCGCCCACCGTCCGCCCGGTCACCGATCCGGCCACGGCGACGACCGACTTCTCCGGGTTCCGGTAGTCGTGCAGCACGACTTCGCAGACCGGCCCGAAGGTCGCGGCGATCCCTTCGACGACCGGCGTCAGCGCGGCGAGGATCGCCTCTCGTTCCGCGGCCAGAGTGTCTCGCATGCCATTAGACTACACGTCCATGCTCTGGACTGACAGTCCAATCCCTCCGTCAACAACAGGCAATGGTTTTCACATGACTTCGGCCAGAACCCGCTCTTGACATTCATTGCCATCTAGCGTGGCGCATGCCGGACACCCCCTCTGCACATCCGTCATGGAGGAGCCATGCCCCTGTCCACGTCCCGCCGCCTGGCGCTGCTGACCAGCGCGTCACTGGCCCTTCTCGCGGGCTGCGGCAGCTCGTCGGACTCCGCCGACGCCAAGAGCGCCTCGGCCAAGGTGCCCGTGGTCGCCTCCACGAACGTCTACGGCGACATCGTGCGCAGCATCGGCGCCGACAAGGTCGACGTCACCTCGGTCATCAGCGACCCCGACCAGGACCCGCACTCCTACGAGGCCGACACCCAGAACCAGCTGGCCCTGTCCAAGGCGAAGGTCGTCGTCGAGAACGGCGGCGGCTACGACGACTTCGTCGACCGCATGCTGAAGAGCGGCCACAACGACTCCGCCCAGGTGATCAACGCGGTGCGGGTGTCCGGCAGAACCGCGCCGAAGGGCGGCGAGCTGAACGAGCACGTCTGGTACGACTTCCCCACCGTCGCCCGCGTCGCCGACCGCATATCCGCGGCCCTCGCCAAGGCCGACCCGGCCGACGCGGCAGCCTTCGGGAAGAACGCCACCGCCTTCAAGGCCCGGCTCGCGCCCCTGGAGGCGAAGGAGGCACGGATCAAGAAGGAGCACGGCGGTGAGGCGGTGGCGATCACCGAGCCCGTGCCGCTGTACATGACCGAGGCGAGCGGCCTGGTGAACAAGACGCCCGCGGCGTTCAGCGAGGCGATCGAGGAGGGCGACGACGTCTCGCCCCGGATCCTGCAGCAGAATCTGGCCCTGTTCAGCGGCAGGAAGGTCAAGGCACTCGTCTACAACGAGCAGACCTCCGGCCCGCAGACCGAGAAGACCGAGGCGGCGGCCAAGACGGCCGGCATCCCCGTCGTGCCCGTCACCGAGACCCTGCCGAAGGGCAAGGACTACCTCGGCTGGATGACCGCCAACGTCGACGCGCTCGCGAGCGCGCTGGCCCAGTGACCCCGGCGGTCCGGCAGGACGGCGCTCCTGTCGTCAGTCTGCGCGGCGCGGCCCTGTCCTACGGCGACCGCACGGTGTGGAGCGGCCTCGACCTCGACGTACGGGCCGGGGAGTTCCTGGCCGTGCTGGGGCCGAACGGAGCGGGCAAGACCAGTTTCGTACGGGCGCTGCTGGGCCGTCGGCCGCTGTCCGCCGGGACGCTGACCGTCCTCGGCCGGTCCGCTCGAGAGGCCGCCCGGCACATCGGCTACGTCCCGCAGCAGGCGGCACTGTCCGCGCAGGCCCTGCTGCGCGCCCGGGACCTCGTGCGGTTCGGCATCGACGGGCACCGCTTCGGGCCGCGCCTGCGCAGCGGCGCGGTCCACCGCCGGGTGGACGAGATCCTCGAGTCGGTCGGGGCCGCGGCCTACGCCGACGTCCCGCTCGGCATGCTGTCCGGCGGCGAACGGCAGCGCGTGCGCATCGGGCAGGCCCTGGCGACCGACCCGCGCATCCTGCTGTGCGACGAGCCGCTGCTGTCCCTCGACCTGAACCACCAGCGGGCCGTCACCGAGCTGATCGACGCCCGGCGCCGCTCCCACGGCACGGCCGTGGTCTTCGTGACCCACGAGATCAACCCGGTGCTGGGGCTGGTCGACCGGGTGCTCTACCTGGCCCCCGGCGGCCACCGCGTCGGCACCCCGGACGAGGTGCTGACCTCCGAGTCGCTGTCCCGGCTCTACGGCACGCAGGTCGACGTGGTGCGCGTACGGGGCCGGGTCGTCGTCGCCGGGGCCCCCGACGAGCCGGCCGGGCCGCCGCACCATCCCGGGCAGGTTCACGAGACGGACGGAGTGCGCGCATGACGCTCGCCGACGGGATCTGGCAGCAGATCTTCGACTTCACCGACTACGGCGAGCTGTTGACCCTGGTCCGCAACTCCCTCATCGCCGGCGTGGCCCTCGGTCTCGTGGGCGGGCTGGCCGGGGTCTTCGTCCTGATGCGGGACCTGCCGTTCGCGGTGCACGGCATCAGCGAACTGTCCTTCGCGGGCGCGTCGGCCGCCCTGCTGCTGGACGCGAACATCGTGGCGGGTTCGATCGCCGGTTCGCTCCTCGCGGCCGGCGCCATCGGGGTGCTGGGGACCCGGGCCCGGGACCGCAACTCGGTGATCGGCATCATCATGCCGTTCGGGCTGGGTCTCGGCGTGCTCTTCCTCGCCCTCTACAAGGGCCGGGCGGCCAACAAGTTCGGGCTGCTCACCGGTCAGATCGTCGCCGTGGACACCCCGCAGATGTCGTGGCTGCTCGGCACGTCCGTACTGGTCCTGATCGCCCTGGCGGTCATGTGGCGTCCGCTCGCCTTCGCCAGCACGGACCCGGACGTGGCGCAGGCACGCGGGGTGCCGGTGCGTGCGCTGTCCTTCGCGTTCATGCTGGTCCTCGGCCTGGCGGTCGCGCTGTCGGTGCAGGTCGTCGGCGCGCTGCTGGTGCTCACGCTGGTCGTCACCCCGGCCGCGGCCGCCGCCCGCGTCACCGCGTCGCCGGTGCTGCTGCCCGTGCTGAGCGTGCTGTTCGCCGTGGCCTCGATCGAGGGCGGCATCCTGCTCGCGCTGGGCAGCAGCATTCCCATCAGCCCCTACGTCACGACGATCTCGTTCGGCATCTACGCGGTGTGCCGGGTGACCGGGAGGTACCGGACCCGGCGGTGGGGATCGCGGCGGGCGGCGGTGCGGGCGGCGTGACTCGCTGATCGGCCACGGTCGCTACGGGGCCGTGGAATCCGGGGAGTCCAGGGCGATGGCTCCGGCGGGGCAGAGGCCGACGGCCATCCGGGCGGCGGCCTGGTGCTCGGGTGCCGGCACGGGGTGCAGGAGCACCACCAGGCCTTCCTCGTCGTCCTGGTCGAAGACCTCGGGAGCCGTCAGGGCGCACATGCCGGCGCCCGCGCAGCGGTCACGGTCGGCGCTGAGACGCAGCGGCTGTCGTGGGTCGCTCATGCGGCTACTCCTCGTCCCAGGTGACGGGCAGGCTGATCACACCGTAGATGTTGGAGCGCTCGCGCAGCGGCACCTCCTGCGGCGGCACCGCGAGGCGCAGGGTGGGGAAGCGGGCGAAGAGCGCCGGGAACGCGACGGTCATCTCGACGCGGGCGAGCTGCTGGCCCAGGCACTGGTGGGCGCCGTGGCCGAAGGCCAGGTGTCCGGTGGCCTTTCGGTGGATGTCGAGCCGGTCGGGGTCGGGGAACCGGTGCGGGTCGCGGTTGGCGGCCTGCACGGAAACGGTCACCGTCTCGCCCGCCCTGACGAGTTGGCCCGCCACCTCGACGTCCTCGAGCGCTGCCCGCGGAATCGGGTCGGCCACGCTGAGGTAGCGCAGCAGTTCCTCCACGGTCTGCTCGGCGAGGCCCGGGTCAGCGCGCAGAGTCTGAAGCTGGTCGGGGTTGCTCAGCAGGGCGAAGGTGCCGAGGCCGAGCATGTTCGCGGTGGTGTCGAGCCCGGCGGCGAGCAGCAGTCCGCCGATTCCGGCCAGTTCCTCGTCGGTGAGGTCGGAGGTGGTCAGATCGCTGAGCAGGTCGTCGGTGGGCTCGGCGCGCTTGGCGAGGACCAGTTCGTTCAGGTACTGGAGCAGCGCCGTATAGGCCTCGCCCTTCGCCTCCGCCTCCGCCGTCTGGTCGAAGACGGTCGCCACCTGGCTCTGGAAGCGCTCACGGTCGGCGTACGGCACGCCGAGCAGCTCGCAGATCATGAGCGCGGGCACGGGCTGTGCGAACGCCTCGACCAGGTCGGCCGTGGGCCCGGCCTGCTCCATGGCGTCCAGGCACTCGGTGGTTAACCCCTCGACGCGCTCGGTGAGTTGACGCATGCGTCGGACGGTGAACTTGCCGGTGAGCAGGCGCCGGTAGCGGGTGTGTTCGGGGGCATCGAGGCCGGTGAGGTCGCCGACCGGCGCCGGCGGCAGTTCCTGTGACATCCCTGCGATCGGTACCGGCAGGTGCATGAGTTCGTAGCGTGAGCTGAAGCGCGGGTCGGCCAGGATCGCGCGGGCCGCGGCGTGTCCGGTGGCCAGCCAGCCGAGGTGTCCGTCGGCGTAGCGCATGCGGCGCAGCGGCTGGTCGCTCAGCGCGGTGAGTTCGGCGGGCGGGTCGAAGGGGCAGCCGGTGTGCCGGTCGGTGGGCAGGGTGGGCGGCTCTTCGGCAGTGGCGGCGGTGGTGTCGGCGGCCGTCGGGTCGTACGACATGGGGTCCTCCTGGGATCGTCGGGCGGCGATGTGGATGGGTGCGAAGTGGCCTGAGGAGACAGGTGGTTACCGCTTTGCGCCGGCCTTGAAGGTGCGGCGCGCCCACAGGTAGCCGACCACGGTGAGCGCCACGCACCAGGCGAGGCCGATGGCCGCGCTGGAGCCGACCCCGGTGCCGAGCCACAGGCCGCGCAGGGTCTCGATGATCGGGGTGAACGGCTGGTACTCGGCGAACCAGCGCAGGCCGGCGGGCATCGAATCGGGCGGCACGATGGCGCTGCCGATGAACGGCAGGAACGTCAGCGGCATCGGGATGTTGCTGGCGGTCTCGACGTTCTTGGCGATCAGGCCGATAGCGGCGGAGAGCCAGGTCAGCGCCAGGGTGAGCAGGGCGAGCAGGCCGATCGCGGCGAACCATTCGACGGGCGTGGCGTCGGGGCGGAAACCCACGAGGAGCGCGACGGCGATGACGAGGGCGACGCTGGTCATCGTCTGGATCACGCCGCCGACGACATGCCCGGTCAGGAACGAGGCGCGGGAGATCGGCATCGTGCGGAAGCGGTTGACGATGCCTTCGGTCTTGTCGACGCAGACGCTGATCGCGGTGGTCAGGGCGCCGGACGTGGCGGCCATCAGGATGATGCCGGGCGCGAGGTAGTCGATGTACTCGCCGCCGCCGGCGGCCGACGATCCGATGCCGCTGCCCAGGGCGGTGCCGAAGGCGTAGTTGAACAGCAGCAGCATCATGATGGGCATGATGACGACGGTGAGCGTCAGGGACGGGTAGCGCAGGGCCTTCTTGAGGTTGCGCCGCACCATCGTCCTGGAGTCTTTGGCGGCGTAGGACAGGGTGGCCATCAGGCGTTCTCCTTGGGCGCTGCGACGGTGTCGGCGGGGCGGGGCCGGCCGGTGAGGGTCAGGAAGACGTCGTCGAGATCGGGGGTGTGCACGGTGAGCCACTCGGCCTGGACGGCGGTGGACTCCAGGGTGTCGAGGACGGCCCGCAGGGTGGGGAGGGAGCCGTCGCCGGGGATCTGGAGGGTGAGGGAGTCCGCGTCGCGTGTGGCGATGCCGAAGACGCCCGCGGCGGTGTCCAGGCTCTGGGCGTCGGCGAATCGCACCCGGATGTGGCCGCCGGGAATGCGCTGCTTCAGTTCGTCGGCGGTGCCCTCGGCGATCAGCCTGCCGTGGTCCAGCACCGCGATGCAGTCGGCGAGTTGGTCCGCCTCTTCGAGGTACTGGGTGGTCAGGAAGACGGTCACGCCCTCGTCGGTGACGAGTCCGCGGATGATCTCCCACATGGTGCGCCGGCTGCGCGGGTCGAGTCCGGTGGTGGGTTCGTCGAGGAAGATGATCCGCGGATCGCCGACCAGGGTCATCGCCAGGTCCAGCTTGCGCCGCATGCCGCCGGAGAAGGTGGCGGCGGTCCTGCCCACGACGTCGGACAGGTCGAAGCGGCGCAGCAGGTCCTCGGCCCGCCGTTTGCCTTCCCGCCGGTCGAGGTGGTGCAGATCCGCCATGAGGAGCAGGTTCTCCTCGGCGGTCAGCAGATTGTCGACGGCCGAGAACTGGCCGGTGACGCCGATCGCGGAGCGCACCGCGTCGGCGGCCCGGGTCAGATGGCGGCCCGCGACCCAGGCCTCGCCCGCGTCGGCGTCGATGAGCGTGGAGAGGATCTCCACCGTGGTGGTCTTGCCGGCGCCGTTGGGCCCGAGCAGGGCGAAGACGGTGCCTTCGGCGATGTTCAGGTCGATGCCGTCCAGCACGAGCTTGTCGCCGTAGGACTTGCGCAGTCCGGTGGCGGTGATCGCCGGTGCCGTCGTGTTCGCGCCGATCGGCGCGGATGTCTGAGTGGCGGTCATGCCGCTTCCCTTTCGGGGGTGGGGAGTTGGGGGTACGCCCGGTCAGGCGCGGCGGATGATGATGTCGCCGGTCGAGGTCCGGCCGTACACCTCGACGGTCTCGTCGGAGTCCGCGGGGCCGGTGGCGGAGCCGAGCGTGTTGCGTACCGTGCCGTACTTGGTGTTCAGGTCGAGCCAGGCCGCGGTGCCCTCGTGGATGCCCACTTCGAGGTCGCCGACGGAGGTGCGAAGGTCGATCCGGCCGCGGGTGACGTCGCCGACGCGGATGCGGCCGTTGGAGCACATCGCTTCGACCCCGGCGCGGGCGACGCCGATCTCGATCCGGCCGTTGGCGGACTTGGCGTCGACGCTGCTGTGTGCGATGCCGACGGAGATCTCGCCGTTGGCCGCGTTGGTCTTCAGGCCTCCGGTCACCTCACCGATCTCGGTCGCGCCGTTGGCGTTCTTGACGGTCGCCGCGCCGGCGACGGTGCCGATCTCGATCCGGCCCGAGCCGATGACCTCGACGTCCCCGGTCGAGCGGACCAGACGGATGTCGCCGAGGTCGGTCCTGAGGTTCGCGCCGGCCACCTCGTCGGCCTGGATGTCGCCGAGCGAGGTCTTGAGCGTGACGTCCCCGAATCGGCCCTCGCAGAAGAAACCGCCCAGGGCCGCCGTGGCCCGGACATCGGACCCCGCGGGCAGTTCGACGCTCACCTCGACGGCGCCCGGCTTGCCGAACAGGGGCCGCTTCCTGGGCGTCCTGACCGTGAGGCGGCCGCCCGAGAAGGTGACCTGGGTCTGCTGCACGGCGCGTACGTCGTTGTCGTCGGAGCCGTTGCGCGGCAGCACTTCCACGACCGTGTCGGTGCGCTTGCCCGCGGTGATGCGGGCGGTCCCGGCGTCCAACTCGAGGATGGCGGAGATCGGTTCGGGGGTGTCGAAAGCAGGCATGACTGTCCCGTCCTCTTGGCATGGGTGAGTGATCCCGCCGGTGGGGCGGGTGATGAGTCACGTCGGCGGGGTCGGCGATCCGCCGGTGGGAGGGAGGTGGACCTGCGGCCCTAGCGGACCCAGCCGGTGAAGCCCCGGCTGCCCGAGTCCTTGCCGCGGCCCCGCGGGCTCGTGCGCGCCCCGCCGTCGAGGGCGGTGGACACGGCCCGTACCAGCCAGGCGTTGACCGACAGGCCCTCCGCCGCCGCGGCGTCCTCGGCGCGGGCCTTGAGGTGGGCGGGGAGGCGGAAGTTGATCCGCGCCATGGCGCCGTCGTCGGCGTCCGCGGGCGGCGGGGGCGACGCGGGGGCGGCGGCCGCGACCGGCTCCCGCACCTCCCGGAACGGCTCGGGTGCGGGCGGCGGCGTCACCACGAACTCGGGGTCGAGTCCGCGCAGCCGCACATCGACCGAGCCCGGCGCGAGCTCCCGGGTGACCTCGCCCATGGCGGCCGACAGTGCGTTGAGGAGGGTCAGGCGGGCGGCGGACTCCAGGGGGGCGGTGAGCCGCTCGGCGAGGGCACGAGCGTCGTCACCGCCGGCGTCCGCGGCGACGGCGAGCTCGTGCCGGAGGTTGTCGACGTAGGGCGTGAGGTCCATGGCGCCATGATGGCACATCAATGGCATCATGGCGAGCCAGATTGGCACTTCCGTGGCGCTAAGGTATCTGACCTGGCATTTTCTGCTTGATCTGCTGTATCGTGGCGCCACATTGACAGCGGGGTGGCTTCCAGCGGTGCCGTTGTGACGCCATGGCGGCGCCACGCACAGCGGGCCGCCGGTCGGCGGCCCGCTGTGAGGTGCAAGCTCAGCGCTCGGAGGTGCAAGCTCAGCGCTCGAAGACCACCCGTCCGTCGAACACCGTGAGATCCACCTGGACTTCGGTGATGTCGTGCGGGTCGAGGCCCAGCAGCGGTCGGTCCAGGACGCACAGGTCGGCGGCCCTGCCCGGTTCGACGGTGCCCTTCCAGTCGTCGGCGAAGTCCTGCCAGGCCGGGGTGGCGGTGTAGGCGCGCAGGGCGTCGGCGAGCGGCACGCACTGTTCGGGGCCGCTGGGGCGTCCGCTGGCCTTGGACTCGCGGAGCATCATCGAGGCCACGCCCTGTCGCCAGTCGGGTTCGGTGATCGGCGCGTCGGAGCTGGCGCAGACCCGTACTCCGGCATCGAGCGCGGAACGCACCGGCCACTGGTAGGCGGAGCGTTCGGGGCCCACGACCTCGTCCATCAGGTCGGAGATGGTCCACTTGATGGCGGGGTTCATGTTGACGCCGTAGCCGTGTGCGGCGAGCTCGGCCAGGCTGCCGGGGCTGATGAAGTCGCCGTGGATGACGTAGTGGCGGGCGTCGGGGCGGGGCGCGGCCCGGTCGGCGGCGACGAAGGCGTCCACCACCGTGTCGATGGCACGGTCGCCGGTGACGTGCACGCCGAGCTGGAAACCGGCCTCGTGGGCGACCCGGATCATCTCGCGCAGTTCGTCGGCCTGAAGACCGGGGGTGTCGCCGTGGACGCACAGGGCGCCGTGGCCGCCCTCCGGGTAGGGCTCGTTCATCCAGGCCGTGCGGTTGGGCGGTACTCCGTCGCCGAAGATCTTGACACCGATGGCCCGCAGCAGCCGGGGGTCGGCGGACTCGGGGCGGCGCAGTTCGGCCAGGCCCTTGCGGACGTCGTCGGCGGAGCCGCCCATGGGGGCGGGCAGCAGCAGGACGCTGACGCGCGCCCGGAGTTCGCCGCTCGCCGCGAGGTCTGCGTACGCGGTCCAGTTGTCGGTGCTCAGGCCGCCGAAGAGGGTGCCGGCGCCGCCTGGGCCGAGGCCGGGCTCGGTGTAGCTGGTGATGCCGCGGGAGTGCAGCTCGCGGATCACGCCCTGGATCGCCTGACGGCGCTGGGCGAGCGTGGGGGCGGGCAGGGCGGCCTGGACGAGCCGCCCTGCGGCCTCGCGCAGGATGCCGGTCGGCCGGCCGTCGGGGTCGTGGTCGATGACGCCGCCGGGCGGGGGCGCGGTGTCCGCGTCGATGCCGCAGCGGCGCAGCGCCTCGGAGTTGGCCCACACCATGTGCGAGGAGAAGTCCGTCAGGCAGACCGGGTGGCCCGGCGCCACCGCGTCCAGGTCCCGGCGGTGCGGGAAACGGCCCGGGTCGGCCAGGCACTCGGCGAGGTAACCGGGGTCCCAGCCCAGGCCGACGATCCACTCTCCGTCCGGGACGTCCCGTGCCGCCCGGGCCACGGCCGCGGCGATGTCGGCAAGGGAACCCACCGCCGGATGGCCGACGTCGATGGCGAACGGCGGCTTCGTCATCCCGTAGGCGGCTCCGTGCAGATGCGAGTCGTTGATGCCCGGCAGCACGGTCCGGCCGCCCAGTTCGACGATCCGGGTGCCGGGCCCGGCCAGGGCGCGCATCTCCGCGTCGCTGCCGACGGCCAGGATGTCCCGGCCGCGTACGGCGACGCCTTCGGCGACGGTGAAGCCGGCGTCGACGGTGAGGACCTGCCCTCCGGTCAGGACGAGGGTGGGGGCGGTGTCGCTCACGGGTGCGGTCTCACTCACGGGTGCGGTGTCGCTCACGGTGACCTCTTTTCAGGGGGAGGTTGGGTCAGCGCCCCTTGCGGGGTGCGAAGTAGGCCAGGGCCGCGCCGGCCACCAGCGCGACGCCCTGGGCCATCTGCTGCCAGAACGTCGGCACGTTCAGCAGGGTCAGGCCGTTCTGCAGGCCGCCGAGGAAGAGCACGCCGAGCAGGACGCCGAGGATCGAGCCGGAGCCGCCGGTGAGGGCCACTCCGCCGACCAGCACGGCGGTGAGCACGGCCAGCTCAAAACCGGATCCCGAGGTTCCGGCCACCACGCTGTCCAGTACCGACGCCTTGACGGCACCGGCCAGGGCGGCGGCCACGCCGGTGACGACGAACAGCGCGAACGGAGTGCGGCGGATCTGGATGCCGGAGAGGTGGGCGGCCTCCCGGTTGACGCCGATGGCGAAGACGTGCCGTCCGGCCGGGGTGAACGCGAGGAACAGCGCACCCGCCGCCAGCACCAGGGCCGCGATGACGACCGGCGCCGCGATCCCGGCGATCCGCGCCCCGCCGATCCAGGCGAACCCGGAGCCGAATCCGCTCAGCGGCAACGGGAACAACTGCTGTGCCAGACCTCGTACGGCGGTCAGCATGCCGAGCGTGACGATGAACGCGGACAGGCCGAAGTAGCAGCACAGGACGCCGTTCACCGCGCCGACCACCGCGCCGGCGGCGAGCGCCCCGAGCAGGGCGACGGCGGGCGACTGGTGGTGCTGCCCGGCCAGCCAGCCCGCGACAAGACCGCCGAGGGCGAGCGTGGAGCCGACCGACAGGTCGAGGTACCCGCTGATGACGAGCAGGGCCAGCGGGACGGCGACGATCGCGAGGGTGGCGGCGTCGGTGGCGATGCCGCCGAGGTTGGCGGGGTCGAGGAAGCTGCCCGTGGTCAGCTGGAAGACCAGCACCATCGCGACGAGCACGACGAGGAGCGGGTTGCGGCGTACGGTGGTCAGTCCGCCCGTGGCGATCAGGCGCGGGCGCGTGAGGACGCGGTCGGCGGTGGTCATGCTGCTCCTTCGGCGGGCAGGGGGTCGGGGTCGGCGTCGTGGACCGCCGAGAGCAGGGCCTGTTCGGTGAGTCCGGCGCCGGAGAGTTCGCCGACGATCCGTCCCCGGGCGACGATCAGGCAGCGGTCGGCGAGCGCCACGATCTCCTCGGGGTCGCTGGACGCGAACAGCACGGCGGTGCCGCGCTCGGCGGCGAGCCCGGACACCACCCGGTAGATCTCCTGACGGGCCCCCACGTCGACGCCCTGGGTCGGCTCGTCCAGCAGCAGCACGTCCACGTGCCGCGCCTCGTTGATCCACCGGCCCAGCACGAGCTTCTGCTGGTTGCCCCCGGAGAACGCGCCCGCGGGCAACCCGGGCCGGGCCGGGCGCAGCCCGACCGCCGTGGCCAGCGCGTCGAACACCCGCCGTTCGGTGCGCAACGCCCGTACGTTGTACCGGGCCAGGGTCCGGACGGCCGGCAGCAGCGTGTTGTCCTGCGCGGACAGCGACGGGAACACGCCCTGTGCGCGCCGGTCCGCCGGTACGAGGGCGATTCCGGCGCCGAGCGCGTCGGCCGGGCAGGCGGGGCTGACGGTGCGTTCGCCGACCCGGATGGTTCCGGCGGTGGCTCGGCGCCTGCCGTAGAGCGTCTCCAGGATGCGGGTGCGGCCGGAGCCGATGAGCCCGAACAGGCCGACGCGTTCGCCTTCGGCGACGGTGAGACCGACGGGCCCGAAGCCGGGGCCGCGCAGGGCTTCGACGACCAGCCGGGGCGGGGGCGGAGTGCGCTGCGGCTCTGGCGTGTCAGGGCCTGGCGTGGCCGCGGGGTCGCGCTCGTCTCGGCCGGGAGTGCGCCTCGGATCCTGGGAGTCCGGGCTCGACATGCGACGGGCGTCGTGCCCGCCCGGTCCGGGCGCGTGCTGCGGCCTTCCGGTGTCCGGGCTGGTCCCGCGCCGCGCCTCTGGCGCTTCCGCGTCCGTAGCGCGCCCAGGCCCGTGCACGGCCTCCGTCGGCCTGCCCGCGATCGCCTCCACCAGGTCACGCCGTGTCTGTCCCGCCACCGTGGCCTGGTGGGTCACCCGGCCGTCGCGCAGTACCGTCACCGCGTCCGCGAGCCGTTCCACCTCCGACAGCAGGTGGGTGACGTAGACGATGGCGAGGCCCTGAGCGCGGAGGTCCTCGACGCGTTCGGCCAGGGCGCCGGTCTCGGCCCCGGACAGGGCCGCGGTCGGCTCGTCGAGGACCAGGACGGAGGCGCTGCGGCTGAGGGCCTTGGCGATCTCGACCAGCTGCCGCTGGCCCATGGGCAGATCGCCCACCCGGTCGCGCGGGGAACACCTGGCCGCGACCCGCTGAAGCAGCCCGGCGGCGACCTCCTCCTGGGCGCGCCGGTCGATGCGGCCGTACCGGGTCCACTCCTGGCCGAGGAAGATGTTCTCCGCCACGGTCAGAGCGTCGACCACGCTCAGTGTCTGGAAGATGATCGCCACGCCGGCCGCGATCGACTCGCGCGGGGTGAGGCGGGAGTACGACGCGCCGCCCACCTCGATCGTGCCGGCGTCGGGCGGGTAGGCGCCGCCCAGGCACTTGATGAGGGTGGACTTGCCGGCGCCGTTGTGGCCGAGGAGGGCGTGCACCTGCCCGGCGGGCACGGTGAGGTCCACGCCGTCGAGGGCTCTGACGCCACCGAAGGACTTGGCCAGGCCGCTGATACGGAGGTTCGTGGTCGTCATGGCGGCCGGGCCTAGGCGTTCTGCGCGAGCAGGGCGTCGATCTCGGCGGTGTCGGCGCGCTGGACGAGCGCGATCGGCACCTGGGCGCTTGGGTTCGCCTTGCCCGCGGCGACGGCGCGCGGCACGTCGACGATGGCGGCGGCGATGTCCTTCGGCGCGAGCGCGGCGGAGGCCCGGTAGAAGGTGCCCTGCTTGACGGCGAGGAGGGAGGGTGCGGAGCCGTCCTGGCCGCCGACGAAGGTCTTGGCGTCGTCGGCGGCGCGGCCCGCCTGCTGGAGGGCCTTGAATCCGCCGTACGCGGCGGCGTCCGTGACGCCGAGGACGAGGTTGAGGTCGGGGTGCTTGGCGAGGATGGCCTTCGTCTTCGACAGGCCCGTGTCCGGGTCGATGGCCTGTTCCCGCGCCACCACCTCGACGCCGGGTGCCAGCCTGGTGAAGGCGTCGATCATGCCCTTGGTGCGTTCACGGCCCAGCTCGATGGTGCTGTCGGTGAGGAAGGCGATCTTGCCCTTGCCGCCGAGGTGTTCCTCGGCCCACTTCGCCGCCGCCTCGCCGAGCAGGGTGCCGCCCTTGCGGAAGCTGAACTGGATGTCGGCGCTCTGGTGCTGCAGGGAGCCGCCGTAGGTGACCCAGATCAGTCCCGCGTCCAGGGCCGCCTTGGCGATGGGCTCGGCCGCCTCGAAGACCATGGGGAAGGACACGATCGCCGGGACCTTGCGGGCGACCCAGGTGTTGAGGTTGCTCGCCTGTGTGTCGGCGCTGGCGTTGTCGCTGGTGGTGAGCAGCGAGATGCCGTGCTTCTTGGCCTGGGCGGTGGATAGCTTCACCAGGGTGGAGTAGAGCGGGAGTTGGGTGAAGGGGTAGTCGAGTCCGATCTTCGTCAGGCGGGTGCCACCGGAGGACGACGGTCTGGTCGAGGCGGCCGTGTTCTGCGGTGCGGAGCATCCGGCGGCCGCCAGGGCGGTGGCGGCGGAGAGGGCGAGGAAGTGTCGGCGTGAGGCCGTGGACGGGGGTGGGGTCATGGCGGGGGCTCTCCGAGGGGCGGGCCCGGCTGGAGCGGGCGTCCGGGTGTGCCGAACAGGAAAGTCCCGCCGGGCCCGCCGCACCATCCGTACAAATACCGACTGCGAACGACAGCCGGCGGATCACGGGCCCCTGACTCGACAACTCGGTGAACACCTTGTCGGACCCGGACCGACCCCCTATCGTTAGGCCCCAAACGACATCACGTCGGAGCCGCCCGGAGGCTCGCCATGCCCAGCCACCACCAGATCGCGGCAGCAGCGCGCATCGGCATGCTCACCCGCGAGCGCGACACCACGTCGGCCTCCGCGCAGGCCCTGCGCGAACTCGCCCGCGCCCTGCCGCTGGACGCGGCGACCCTGCTCACGATCGACCCGCTGACCGGCTCCCACGTCCAGGTCGCGAGCATCGGCTACACCGCCGCGGCCTCGCAGGCCCTGGCCGGGGAGTTCGTCGCGACGCCGTGGTACCGCAACGTCGTACGGCGGGAGCTGCCACCGTCCATCTCCGAGGACGCGGAGGACACCGAGGACGCCGGGCCGCGTTTCCGGCACGGCTGGTTCTACGCCGAGCGGGTCCGCCCGGCCGGTTTCCGGGACGGCGTCACGGGAGCGCTGCGGCACCGGGGCCGACTGGTGGGCCTGGTCCACCTCTCCACCGAGAGCGCGGACGCCTACGACACCGACGCCCGCCGGCTCCTCGCCTCCGTGATGCCCGCCCTGGCCGCGCTCGCCGACCCGCTGGCCCACGCCGGTGACCTGCACGGCCTGGCGGAGGAGGACGCGGCGAGCCTGGTCACCGGCGACGGCGGGGTGATCGACCTGCCGGGCCGTGACCGGCCACGGGTGCTGCGGGAGGAAGGCGGCTTCCGCGCGCTGCTCGACGCCTTCACCGGCACGGGCGGGCGGCGGCTGCGGCTGCTGTGGCCGGCCGGCGGCGGCTGGCAGCGGGTCGTGCTGCACCGGCACCCGGCGGGACCCGGCCTCGCGTCCGAGGCGGTGCTGGTGCACGAGACGCCCACGGAGCTGCCGTACGGGCTGAGCCCCCGGGAGCTGGAAGTCCTCACCCGGGCGGCCACGGGGCAGACCAACCAGGCCATCGCGCAGGCGCTGTTTCTGTCCCCGCGGACCGTGCACAGCCATGTCGAGCATCTGCTGCGCAAGACCGGCTGCGCCTCCCGCGCGCAGGCCACGGCGCTCGCGGTCCGGGACGGGCTGCTGCGGCCGGACCCGGATCACCTGGCACGGTTCGTCGAGCGGTGATCCGGGCCGCGGCGGTCAGGAGGTCAGGCCCTCGACGCGCCGCATGACGTCCCGGCAGAACTCCCCCACCCCGGCGGGGTCGTCGATGAACTGGTTCGGCTTGACGCAGAAGGTCGTGAAGCCCTGCTCCAGTTGCTCGGGGATGACGGCGAGCGCCGCGCCGAGGTCGGCCGGCGAGCGGTCGTCGGGGAAGACGGCCCGGGTGCCGCCGATCATCTCCAGGTCCGCGCTGTCCCGCCCTGCCGCGGCCATCGCCTCCTTGAGCGCCTGGAGGTCCTCGGGTGTGGGACGGCCGAGCGGGTGGAAGCCGTGGCCGTACCGCACGAGGCGGCGCAGGACGGGGCCGTGCAGCCGCTGTCCGCCGAACCAGAGCCGGGGGCCGTCCGGGCGGTGGGCCTTGGGCTCGAAGTAGACGTCCTGGAAGGGGTAGTGCGGTCCGTCGTGGGAGATCGGGGACGGGCCCCAGGCCTTCGCCCAGATCTCCAGGTGCTCGTCGAGGAGTCGCCCGCGCCGGGCGAAGGGCACGCCGAGGGCGTCGTACTCGTCCTTGCTCCAGCTGACCGTGGGCTGTACGACGAGGCGCCCCTCGCTGATCAGGTCGAGGGTGCCGAGCTCGCGGGCGAGCAGCAGCGGGTGCCGCAGCGGGGCGAGGACGGCCGCGGCGGCCAGGCGCAGCCGGGAGGTGACGGAGGCGATGGCGGCGAGCAGCAGCAGGGAGTTGGGCCAGGGGGTGTGCGGGTCCTGGTTGCCCGGGAGGGCGTAGTCGCGGGGGTTTCCCATGATGCCGGCGGCCGCCGCGTCGGGGCCGAGGACGATGTGCTCGCTGACCATGACCGCGTCGAAGCCGGCGTCCTCGGCCTCGCGGGCCCAGCGGACGGCGGCGGGCAGATCGGCCCGGCCGCCGGTCAGCGTCCAGTTCTCACTGAGGACGAGGAGCATGCGGGGAGGGGTGAGCATGTCGGGTTTCCCTTTCATCTCCGTACAATTTGAGTCCGAACGACCGGACGGCGAGTATGGCGGCGCACTCAGCGCGACCGCCCGCGCATCGCCGCCCGGGCGAGACGCGTCGCGACCAGACGAAGGAGCCGCCCGTGCCGGGCCACCGATCCATCACCGAAGCCGAGAAGCTCGCAGCGGCGAAGCTCGGCGGTGTTCCGATCCGCCGGGAGCAGATGGCGGCGGTGGCGAACATCTACCGGGCCGCGTCCGCCGTGCGGCAGCACCTGGAGAACTCGGTGCTGCGCGGTTCGGACCTGACCTGGACGGCCTTCGTGGTGCTGTGGGTGGTCTGGGTGTGGGGCGAGTCGGAGACCCGGCACGTGGCGGAGGAGGCGGGGATCTCCAAGGGCACGCTGACGGGTGTGGCGCGCACGCTGGAGTCGCGGGGGCTGTTGCGGCGGGCGGACCATCCGAGCGACGGGCGGCTGGTGCTGCTGAGCCTCACCGAGGAGGGCGACGCGTTCATGCGGCGGGTCTTTCCGGCGTTCAACGAGGAGGAGGCGTTCGTGACGGCCCGGCTCAGCGACGCGGAGTGCCGCAGCCTCGCCGAAGGGCTGCGCAGTGTCGTGCTCCAGGTCGAGGAGCAGGGCGAGGAGCGGCGGCAGTCCCTGCTGGGCGGCGCCGAGCCCGCGCCGCGGCGCAGCGGACGGCGGCCCCGGGCCTGACTCCCGCGGCGGCCTCACCGGGCCGCGGCCCGGACGAGTGCGTCGAACAGGCCCTGCTGGGCGGGGTCCTCGTGGGCGGTGTCCTCCGGGTGCCACTGGACGGCGGTGAACCAGCCCCTGGCGCCCGGGAGTTCGAGGGCCTCGATGGTGCCGTCCGCCGCCCGGGCCGTGACGCGGAGGTCCGTGCCCAGGCGGTCGACGCGCTGGTGGTGATAGCAGGACGCGTCGGTCTTCTCGACGCCGGCGGACCGGGCGACGACCGAGCCGGGTTCCAGGATGACGGGGTGCACGAGGTGCCGGTGTTCGCGTTCCGGGCCGCCCATGTCCTGCTCCAGGGTGCCGCCGAGGGCCACGTTGACGGCCTGGAGGCCGCGGCAGACCGCGAGCAGGGGCAGGCCCGACTCCAGGGCGTGGCGGGCGACGTCGAGGTCGAAGGTGTCCTGGAGGGTGTCGACGTCGTAGACGGTGTCGTGGGTGTCGGCGGCGCCGTAGCGGGAGGGGGCGAGGTCGCCGCCGCCGGGGAGCAGGACGCCGTCGAAGCGGGCGAGCCGGGCCGCGGTGCCGCTGCCCGCCGGGTGGATGCTCGCCGGTTCGCCGCCGGCCCGCCAGACCGCCTCGATCAGGGCACGGGCGTTGACCTCGGCGGCGTACCGGAGAGCGGAGGTCCGTGCGGAGAACCGGGCGGGGATCGCGATCAGGGGCCTCACAGCTGGATCCAGGTGGTCTTGAGCTCGGTGTACTTCTCCAGCGCGTGGACGGACTTGTCACGTCCGTTGCCCGACTGCTTCATGCCGCCGAAGGGCACGGTCAGATCGCCCTCCTCGTAGCAGTTGACCCAGACGGTCCCGGCCTTGAGCGCGCGCGAGACCCGGTGGGCGGTGGACAGATCGGAGGTCCACAGGCCGGCGGCGAGGCCGTACTCGGTGGCGTTGGCGAGGCGGACCGCCTCGTCGAGGTCGTCGAAGGCGAGCACGGACAGGACGGGACCGAAGATCTCCTCCCGGGCCAGTCGCGAGCCGGGCTCCACACGGTCGAAGACGGTCGGCTCCAGATACGTCCCGCCCGTCTCGGCGAGCAGGCGTTCGCCGCCGGTGCGCAGCCGGGCGCCCTCCTCGACGCCATGACGGACGTGGTCGCGTACGCGCTCCAGGTGTGCCCGGCCGGCCAGCGCGCCCATCTCCGTCTCCGGGTCGAGCGGGTCGCCCACCTTCAGCTCGCGGGCCCGCCGGACCACGGCCTCGGTGACCCGCTCGGCGATCGAGGAGTGCACGAGCAGCCGAGAAGGCGCCGTGCACATCTCGCCCTGGTTGAAGAAGATGCCCCAGGCGGCCGTGGCGGCGGCCTGGTCGAGGTCGGGGGCGTCGGGCAGGACGATGTTGGGCGACTTGCCGCCGAGTTCGAGCCAGACGCGCTTGAGGTTGGAGTCGGCGGCGTAGCGCAGGAAGTGGCGGCCGACGGCGGTGGAGCCGGTGAACGCCAGGACGTCGACGTCGGGGTGGAGGCCGAGGGCCCGGCCCGCGGTCGGGCCGTCGCCGGTGACGACGTTGATCACGCCGGGCGGGATTCCGGCCTCGGTGGCGAGGCGGCCCAGGAGCAGGGCGGACAGCGGGGAGTTCTCCGAGGGCTTCAGGACGACCGTGCAGCCTGCGGCCAGTGCCGGGGCGATCTTCCAGCCGGCCAATGTCAGCGGGAAGTTCCAGGGGACGACCGCCCCGACCACTCCGGCGGGTTCCCGGGTGACCAGGGCGAGGGCGTCCGGGGCGGTGTGCGGGGCGGAGTCGGCGAGTTTGTCCGCGAGTTGCCCGTACCAGCGGAAGGTGCTGATGACGGCGCGCAGTTCGATGCCGTAGGCGTCCGTGATCGGTTTGCCCATCTCCAGGCTCACGGTCAACGCCAGTTCCTCGCGCCGCTCTTCGAGCAGGTCGGCGATCCGGAGCAGGGCCCGGCCGCGCTCGGCCGGTGCCAGGCGCGGCCACGGGCCGGTGTCGAAGGCCCGCCGGGCGGCGGCGACGGCCGCGTCCACCTCGGCGGTGCCCGCGTCCGGGACCTCGGCGAGGACCCGGCCGTCACGCGGTGACACGACCGGGAACGTCGCCCCGTTCCCGGGCTCGTCGGCGCCGGCGATGTGGTGGGCGCCGGAGAGCTGGAACGCCTTGGCGCGCCGCAGCCACTCGTCGTGGGTGACGGCCGGCATGGAGGACCTCCTTTGATCTCAAACGATATGGGTACGGCTGTCCGCGGACGCGGCGCGCGCGGTCACCCGTCGGCGGCTGCGACAGCCCTCCCCCGCACCCGTGCGGCGACGATGCCCAGCGCCATGACCACCGGGACGGACAGCGTGAGCCACAGGGCGGTGGTGCGTTCGCCGCCGATGAGGGTGGTGAAGTTGGCCAGGATGAGCCAGATCGCCCCCGCGATGCCGAGCGCGCCCAGGACGGGAGCGATCAGCGTGTTCCAGGGATGGGCGTCGAGGCGCTCGCGGCGGAAGAAGACGACGACGGACACCGAGGTCAGCAGGTACAGCAGCATCATCGCCAGGACGGCGACCCCGCTGAACCAGGAGAACAGGGTCAGCACCGGGTCCTTGCCCGCCAGCGCGAAGGGCACCACCAGCAGCACGGCCAGGACCGTCTGGACGCACCCGGCCGTCCAGGGGGCGTGACGGCGATTGAGCCGGCACAGCCGCAGCGGCAGCAGGCGGTCGCGGCCGAGGGAGAACAGGTAGCGGTTGGCCGAGTTGTGGAAGGTGAGGATGCCGGCGAAGAGGGACGTGGCGAGCAGGACCGGCAGCACGTCGCCGACCCAGCCCCCGAACTGCGCCGCGATGGGCGCGAAGACGAACCCGGCTCCGTCACCGCCCTCCAGGGCCTTGCCCGCGGCCGCGGTGGCCCGGGAGGCGCCGTAGGAGGAGATGAGCATCCAGGAGGTCAGGGCGAAGAAGCCGGTGACCACGACGACCGCGAGGTACGTGGCCCTCGGCACGGTCTTCCTGGGCTCGCGGGCCTCCTCGCCGTAGATGGCGGTGGCCTCGAAGCCGAACATGGACGCCACGGCGAACATCACGGCCACGCCCGGCGCGCCGTCCAGGGCGGCGGCCGGGGAGAAGCTGTCGGCGAGGCCGAGCCCCTCGGGTCCGCCGCCCTTGACGAGGGTGACCAGGGCGAAGACCGACAGGATGCTGAACTCCGCCAGGACGAGGACGGCCAGCACCTTGGCGCCCATCTCGACGCCGGCCGCACCGAGCGCCTGCACCACGGCCATGGTGGCCAGTGTCCAGACCCACCACGGCAGGTCGAGGCCGGTGTGGCTCGCGACCAGTCCGCTCACGATGGATCCGTAGAGCCCGTACATGGCGGCCTGGATGGTGCAGTACGCGAAGAGGGCGAGGCCCGCGCTGCCGGTGCCGGTGGTCCGGCCGAGACCCTTGCCGATGTAGGTGTAGAAGGCGCCCGCGTCCACGACGTGGC
The DNA here is from genome assembly GCF_028885415.1 of Streptomyces coeruleorubidus. GTDB lineage: Bacteria > Actinomycetota > Actinomycetes > Streptomycetales > Streptomycetaceae > Streptomyces > Streptomyces coeruleorubidus_A. The sequence goes on along the minus strand of NZ_CP118527.1, from coordinate 8,910,064 downwards.
GGCCCATGGCGACGAAGCCCACCGAGAACAGCAGGATCACCAGCCCCGCCACCAGATAGGCGGCGGGTACGCCGGGCCCGTTGCCGAGCGCCACGGCGATGGGGGCCGCGCCGGCGATACCGGTCAGCGGGGCCTGGGCGGACAGGACGAAGAAGAGGATGCCCAGCACGCCGAGGGCGTTGGGCTTGAGCGTGCCTGCGGTGGGCGCGTCCGGTGTCGCCGTGTGCCGGGAGACCGTCTGACTGTCCACTCGGATCACCTGCCAGGGGGAGGAAGGATCGTTTCAGGCCAAACGAGTTGCCTCATCGTGGGACGGAACTATCCGTTTGGCAAGGGGTGAGGGACTACGAATTACGGGGCAGCGTGGCCGACGGAGTCAGGCCTCGCCGTCCCTTTTCTCGGCGAGCAGCCGCAGCACCGAGCGCAGTTCGTCGAGGGCGTCCTCGATGACCTCGCGCTCGCCGAAGACCAGCTGGTGCAGGACGAGTCCCTCCAGCGTGGCGAAGACCATCCGGGACAGGCCCTCGTCCACCGGGCCGGGCAGCATCTGGGTGAGCTCGCGCCGGGTCGCGTCGAAGTACTCGTCGTACAGCGACCGCAGGTGGGCCAGGAGCTCGGGGCGGCGCCGGGACTCCAGCAGGAGTTCGTACTGGAACGCCTGGAGGTCGGGACCGGACTCCACCATGTCCGTCAGACCCACCGAGAAGTCGGCGGCCCTGCCCGTGCCCGGTTCCAGGGCGCTGCTGCTCAGGGAGGACCGGATGGCGTGGGTGAGGGCCTCTTCGATCAGGGCGTCACGGGAGCCGAAGTGGTGTACGACCAAGCCGTGGGTGACGCCGGCCTCCTCCGCGACCGCCCGGTAGGTGAGCCTGCGCAGCCCGCCCCGGGCCACGACGCGCACGGCGGCCTCCAGCAGGGCCTCGCGGCCCGTGCCGTAGTTCACGCGCTTGCGGGGGCGGCGCCCGGCGGGCTCGGTCATGCCCGTGACCCTACCCGGGGCGCCCCGCTCGGCGACGCGGCGGCCGGAGCCCGCGTCAGCGCCGCGGCGGCCGGATGCCACGGAACTCCCAGTCGCCGCCGAGCGCGGTCGACAGCACCTCCTCCGACTCGGTGGGCTGTGCGCCCACGTCCGTGCGGATGGCGGCCGGGCCGGTCACGATGTGGTTGGTGAGCCGCCCGAGCCCCTCGACCTCCACCTCCACGACGTCCCCCGGCTGGACGGGACGCGAGTTGGCGGGCGTGCCGGACAGCAGTACGTCTCCCGGGTACAGCGTGATGGTGCGGGCGATGTCGGCGACGAGGTAGTGCATGTCCCACGTCATCTCGTCGGTCGAACCGTCCTGCACCACCTGTCCGTTGACGTAGGTCCGCAGGCGTTTGCCGTGGAAGTCCCAGTCGGTGACCAGCCCGGGGCCGAGCGGGCAGAGGGTGTCGGAGCCCTTGACGCGGAGCATGGAGCCGGCGTCGGTGTCGCGGAAGTCGTGCAGCCCGTAGTCGTTGGCGACGGTGTAGCCGGCGATGTACTCCCCGGCCTCGGCCGGGGCGATGTTCCGGGCGGTCCGCCCGATGACGATGGCGACCTCACCCTCGTAGTTGAGCCACTTGCAGCCCTCGGGGCGGACGATCGCGCCCCGGTGGGCGTTGAGGGCGGAGACCGGCTTGTGGAAGTAGGTCGGCGTGTCAGGAAGCCCGATCCGGAACTCGTCCACCCGGCTGCGGTGGTTGAGGTGAACGGCGATGACCTTGGACGGCACGACCGGCGGCAGATGCTGCGCGTCCTCGGTCTTGACGCGGCGGCCGTCCCCGGCGACGAGTTCGTCACCGTCGACGGTGACCTGGACGGCGGCGCCGTCGAGGAGGACACGGCGGTACTCAGGCATGGGCGGACTCCTGCGCGGGGGTGTGGTCTGCGGTCCAGCCGTCGGCCGGGCGGTCGAACCAGAGGTGGACCTGGCCGGTGCCGACGGAGTTCTCGTACTCGCCGTACTGCCGGGCCCGGGCGACGCAGCCCTGCTCGCCGAGGGCACCGGCCATCATCAGGTAGTGGAAGAACTTCGCCTCGGGCTTGACCTTCCAGAACTCGTCCATGGTGTCGAGGACCTTGTCGTGGCGGCCCTCCTTGAACCAGGCGATGCGTTCCAGGTCGGCCTCGCGGGCCTCGGGCGTACGGATGTGAACGGGGTCGCTGGCCTCGTGGTCGCGCAGTTCGCGCAGCGGCCAGAAGGTGTGGGACAGCGCGCCGGAGGCGATGAGCAGGACCCGGCGTCCCGGGGTGGCGGCGATACCGTCGGCGAGCGCCCGGCCGAGCCGGAGGTGGTCCTCCATGTCGCCGGTCTGGCAGACCCCGATGGTGACCCACCGCTTGTCGGGCAGGCCCTCGCCCAGGTACTTCCAGAGGTTGATGGTGGCGTAGTAGACGGGCAGGTACGCGTCGTCGATCGGAGTGATCCACGTGCCGTGCTTGTCCGCGAACTTGGCCATGTTGTGGGCGAGTTCGGGGTCGCCCGGGTAGTCGTACGGCATCCGGCACATGCCGCGCGGCAGCTCCTCGGAGGTGAACAGCCCCGCGCGCCGCTCCTGCGCGGTCACGACGAACTCGACGGTGGTCGCCCAGTGGGAGTCGAGCACGACCACGGTGTCGTAGTCGTCACGCTCGAAGACGTCCCTGCGGAGCTCCCGGAGCCCGGTGACGAGGGTGATCTCCTTGCCCTCGTTCAGCTCCAGCCGCTCCTGCTCGGGCAGCACGATGGTGGGGACGTGGGCGAGCAGCCCGGCCCCGGTGATCTCACCCATGGTCCTGGTCCCATCCCTTCGGGGCGGTGACGGTGTTCTTCAGGTCGCAGTAGAAGTCGAAGCTCCAAGTGCCGCCCTCGCGTCCGACGCCGGACTGCCGGGAGCCGCCGAACGGGGCCTGGAGGTCGCGGACGAAGAAGCAGTTGACCCAGACCGTGCCCGCGACGAGCCGCGCGCTGACCCGCTCGGCGCGTTCGCGGTCGCCGCTGGCGACGGTGGCGGCCAGCCCGAAACGGGTGTCGTTGGCGAGCCGGACGGCCTCGTCCTCGCCGGCGAAGGTCTGGAGGGTCAGAACCGGCCCGAAGACCTCCTCCTGCACGATCTCGGAGTCCTGGGCGACATCGGTGAGCAGGGTCGGCGCGTAGTACTGCCCGTCCTTGCGGTGCCCCCCGACGACCGCCCGCGCCCCGGCCGCGACGGCCCGCTGGACAAAACCGTCGATCTTCTCCAGCTGGCGGGGATGGATGGTGGGCCCGATGTCGGTGGCCTCGTCGCGGGGATCGCCTTGGGTGAGGGCGGACGCCTTCTCCACGAACCGGCGGGTGAACTCCTCGGCGACCGGCTCCTCGACGAGCAGCCGGGTGCCCGCGAGGCACACCTGCCCGGCGTTGTCGTACTGCTCCACGGCGAGGTCGACGGCCAGGTCGAGATCGGCGTCGGCGAAGACCAACAAGGGGGATTTGCCGCCGAGTTCGAGGCTCAGGGGCGTGAGGTTACCGGCGGCCGAGGCAGCGATCCGCCGCGCGGTCGGCACCGACCCGGTGAAGCTGATGCGGCGCACGTCGGGGTGGGAGGTGAGGGCGTCACCGATCTCGGAGCCGTATCCCTGGACGACGTTGAGGACACCGGCCGGCAGCCCGGCCTCGGCCGCGATGTCGGCCAGCAGCGAGGCGGTCAGCGGGGACCACTCGGCGGGCTTGAGGACGACGGTGTTGCCGGCGGCGAGGGCGGGGGCGACCTTCCAGGTGGCCAGCATCAGGGGCGCGTTCCACGGCGTGATCAGCACGCAGGGCCCGGCCGGGTCCCAGCTGACGTGGTTGGTGTGCCCCCGCGTCTCGAAGTCCTCGTGGTCGAGCCGGAGCAACCAGTCGGCGAAGAACCGGAAGTTGTGGGCGACGCGGGGCATGACGCCCCGCCGATGCGACCGCAGCAGCGCACCGTTGTCGGTGGTCTCGACGATCGCCAGCTCCTCGATCCGCTTCTCGACGCCGTCGGCGATGGCGTGCAGGAGGCGGGCGCGCTCGGTGCGCGAGGTGGCGGCCCAGGCGGGGAACGCGTCCCGGGCGGCGGCGACGGCGGCTTCGGCCTCGGCGGGGCCGCCCCGGGCGATCTCGCCGAGGACGCCGCCGTCGATCGGAGAGTGGTCGGTGAAGGTATCGGCGGAGGCGACGCGTCGGCCGCCGATCCAGTGGCGGGTGTCGATGGAGACACCAGCGACGATGATCTTGTCAGGCATTAGAAGAGTTCCATTCGAACGAGGGGAATCGCACTCACCTAGGGGCGCGGGGAACTGCGCGAACAACCACGACGAACCCGCACCCGCCCACCGGCATCACTCGGCAGACGCTCCGGACGTACCGACCTCCAGCACCTGCCCTCCATCCCAAACCACCCCGACCTGGCGGTAATACGCGGCGATCGGCTCCCTGATCTCCAGCCGGGCCAACTCCTCGGTCGGCGCCTCGAACAGCTCCAACTCCGCGTCCCCAACCCACGGTTGACCGCCTTCGAAGGACGCCGCCCCGGATTCGATCAACTCGTCGAGTGCCAGCCCCTTGCCCTCGATCGACGGCAGCCACCGGTGATGCGCCATGGGATGCGCATTGACGAACCCGCCACTCTCAGAAGGCTCGCGCAGCGTCACCACAGCCTGCGCGATACGCCGGTCCGCAGCCGCCAACGTCGCCCCGAACCGCGCCCCCGCCTCGATCCGCGGAGCGGGCCCGTACGGATGCGGCCGCGTCTGATGGATGGAGCCGAGCTTCTTCGGATACCCCTGGTGCAACCCCCGCGCGATGGCGAAGTCCTTGTCCACCCAGATGTAGACGCACCGCGAGTACGTCCGCCCCCGGTACCGGCACCGGACGACCGCGAACGCCTCCTTGTACTGCGCCCGCACCGGATCCAGCAGCTCCTCCCCCGACCCCGAGCAGGACTGCCAGTCCGCCCAGATCAGAGCAACCGCACCGGGATCCTCGTCGGCCAACTCCAGCGGCTCGGGGAGCAGTTCACGCACTCGCTCGGGATCCGTCCGGTACTCGACCGTCAACAGGTCACCGGAGTACCGCCAGGGCGGAGAGGGAATCAGCGACGACGCACCGGTCGCCGTCTTGGGATGGAAGTAACCACGAAGACTGGTCACGCGAGGGCTCCTTACGCGGTGAGGGCGGGCTGCTTCAGCAGGTCGGCGCGGTAACGGGCGGCGGCACGGGCGGCTGCCTGCCCCCCGAGCGCGACGACACCGACCAGCCGTGCGTCGCGGCGATAACCGACCAGCACGTCCCCCGAGGTGTCACCGTCGAGGACCCGGACGTCACCGAGCCCCAGGGCCGGCGCACCGAAGGACTGCAACCGGAAGTCGTGCTGGTCGCTCCAGAAGGTGGGCAGCGGCGCGAAGGGCGCCAGGCCGGCGTCCCCACCGACCAACACCTTCGCGGCGTGCTTGGCCGAGTCGGCCGGCACGGACCAGTGCTCGACCCGCCGCGGCACACCGTCGTAGCGGGCGTTCGGGAAGCGGGCGACATCGCCGACCGCGACGACCTCCGGCCGGCCTCCGACCCGCAGGTGCCGATCGGTGAGGACCCCGTCGCTCAGATCCAGCCCGTTGCCGTCCAGCCACTCGGTGTTGGCGACCGAGCCCACGGACTCCACCACCACATCGGCGGGAAGCACGGACCCGTCGCTCAGCACGACACCGGTGACACGGTCGTCCCCTTCGAACCCGGTCACACCCGAACCCAGCACGAAGGAGACCCCGCGCTCCTCGTGCCGCGCGAGCAGCACACGCGCGAGCATCTCCCCGAGCGGCCCGACCATCGGCAACGGCAGCGGATCGACGACGGTCACCTCGGCCGCGCCGAGCCCGACGGCCGTCGCGGCGACCTCGCAGCCGATGAACCCGGCGCCGACCACGACGACCCGTACCCCGGGCCGGGTCAGCTCGTCCCGCAGGACCCGGGCGTCGTCGATCGTCCGGACCGTGTGACGGCCCTCGACCGGCCCGGGGCAGCGCAGCCGCCGGGGCCGCATCCCGGTGGCGACGACGAGCCCGTCGTAGGAGAGCACCGAGCCGTCGTGGAGCTCGACGGCCCGCTCGGCGAGCCGGGCCGCGGTGACCCTCGTGCCCAGCCGCCACTCCACGTCGGCCGCCGACGCCTTCGGCGTGAAGGCGAGCGACGCGAAGGACGCCTTGCCCGCGAGGACCTCCTTGGACAGCGGGGGCCGGTTGTACGGCCGGTGCGGCTCGTCGCCGATCACCGTGATGCCGCCGGTCCAGCCCGCGGCGCGCAGCTGCTCGGCAGCGCGGAGTCCGCCGAGGGAGGCGCCGGCGACGACGATGCGCCCGCTCATGTCAGTCCTCGATCCGGATGGCCTGGAGCGGGCAGACGTCCGCGGCCTCCTCGACCTCGTCGCGCAGGGCGTCGTCGGGGTCGGGGACGTAGGCCAGGCGGCCGTCGTCGTCCATCCGGAAGACATCGGGGGCCGCGAAGACGCACTGGCCGTGGTCCTGGCACTTGTTCATGTCGACGACGACCTTCATGGCCGGTCCTCCTGAATGTGAGGGCGTCGAAGCGGGGTGAAAGGGGCCCGGCCGGAAGGGCCGGGCCCCGGCCAACGGGGTGCGGTGGACCGCACCCCGAACTCGTTTGGCTTCAAACAAGGTAGGCAGGGGCAGGGGTCTGGTCAATAGCTATCCGGATGGATAAATTCTTGACCCCCGCCCCCTTGCGGCAACTCTCGCCCACTCATACCGTTTGGCATCAAACAAAGCTCCGGGCGGTCCTGGCTCCGCCGCGCCCGGCCGCTCGTTCCCCACGCCACCCGCCTCCCCGGACCCTGGTCCCGGAGGTGTCCCGACGTCCGCCCGAGGAGACAACGGTGAGCGCTCACGACCTTGAAGAAGTCCGCCGCCACATGGAGCGGCTCGCCGCCGACGGCATCGACGTGGTCCGGGTGACCTATCCCGACCTCATCGGCACCGACCGGGCGCGTGACGTGCTGCTGGAGGAGCTGCCCCGGGCCTGTGAGCACGGGCTGGCGTTCTGCAGGGCCGTCTACCACACCAGCCCGCAGGGCGACGTGGTCCCGGTCAGCGGCGGGCTGGACGCGGGCCTGCCGGACATCTGTGTCCGCCCGGACCTCGACACGCTGGTGCCGCTGCCCTGGGAGCCGGGGGTGGCCGCCTGTCTGGGGGAGGTCGTCGACCCGGCGACCGGCGCGCCGGCCCCCGAGTCGCCCCGCGACCTGCTGCGATCGGTCCTCGCCCGGTGTGCCGAGCGCGGGCTGCGGCCGGTGGTCGGACCCGAGCTGGAGTACTTCCTGTGCGACCCGGACCCGTCGGGCGGCTGGCGCCGCTACGCACCCGACCCCGGGGTCGTCTACACCGCCGGCCTGCGGGCCGACCCGGACAACCACCTGCTGCGCACCCTGCGCAACGTGCGCGATCTGAGGGTCGGGGCGATCAGCGGCAACCACGAGTTCGACGGCGGTCAGATCGAGATCAACCTGGCGCACTCCGACGCCGTGTCCGCCGCCGACCGCTCCTTCCGCTTCAAGGCCGCGATCAAGGAACTGGCCCGCAAGGAGGGCCGCCTGGCCACCTTCATGGCCAAGCCCTTCAACGACGCGGGCGGCTCCGGCTTCCACCTCCACCTGTCCTGCGACGACGCCGAGGGCCGCAACACCTTCGACGACCCGTCGGGCCCGTACGGCCTGTCCGCGACCGCCCGGCACGCCGTCGCCGGCATCCTCGCCCACGCGCCCGCCCTCGCCGCGCTGCTCAACCCCACGATCAACTCGTACAAACGCTTCGGCCCGGACACCCTGGCGCCCTGGCTGATCGACTGGGGGCTGGACAACCGCAGCGCCATGGTGCGCATACCGCCCGAGCGGGGCTCCGGTGCCCGGCTCGAACTGCGGCTGGGCGACGCGAGCGCCAACCCCTATCTGGCGATCGCCGGGACGACGGCCGCCGCCCTGCTGGGCGTCCTGGCCGGCGAGGAGCCGCCCGCGCCGCTGGAGGGCTACGGCTACGACACCGCCCGGTCCGCCGTCCTGCCGCAGACCCTGTCCGCCGCGCTGGACGCGCTGGAGGCGGACACCGCCCTGACCGACCTGCTCGGCAAGGGCTTCACCACGTCCTTCCTCTCCTACAAGCGCGACGAGGTCGAACGCTTCCACCGGCACGTCACCGACTGGGAGTTCACCGAGTACGCCTACCACCTGTGACGCCACCCGTGACGCCGAGGAGCCTGCCGATGACGACCGAGTCCCTGCCCGACGCCGCGCGCGAGCCGCTGCCCCTGGCCGACGTGAACCTCGCCGACCTGGACCGCTTCACGGACGGCGCTACACCCTGGCGGATGTTCCACACCCTGCGCCACGAGGACCCGGTGCACTGGCAGCCCGAGGAGGCGCCCAACTCCGGTTTCTGGGCGGTGACCCGGCACCGGGACATCGTCCGGGTCGACCGCGACTCCGAGACCTTCACGTCCACGAAATTCGTCAACCTGGAAGAGGTCGACGACGACCAGATCAAGAAACGCGCCTCCATCCTCGAACTGGACGGGGTCCGGCACCGGGCGCTGCGCAGCCTCATCCAGCGGCAGTTCGGCGCGAACGTGATCAGCGGCTACACCGACTTCCTGCGCGGCCTGACCGCGCGGACCCTCGACGCCGCCCTCGCCAAGGGCCGTTTCGACTTCGTGGCGGACGTCTCGGCGGACTTCCCGATCAATGTCCTCGCCCGGCTGCTGGATGTGCCCCCGGAGGACAACCAGAAGCTCATCGACTGGGGCAACCGCATCATCGGCCACACCGATCCCGACTACGCGGACGTCCTGCTGCACAGCGAGGACAGCGAGCGGTACCGCGACCTGCCCTTCCGCTCCCCCGCCTCGCTGGAGGTCTTCGAGTACGGGCGGGAACTGGCGCGGCAGCGACGCGGCGGCGACGGCACCGACCTGATCTCCCGCCTGGTCAACACCACACCCCGCGACGGAGTCCCGCTCTCCCCGCAGGACTTCGACAACTACTTCCTGCTCCTGGTCGTCGCCGGCAACGAGACGACCCGCCACACCATCTCGCACTCCATGCTGGCCCTCATCCAGCACCCCGAACAGCTGGCCCGCCTCCAGGAGGACCCCTCCCTGATCCCGGTCGCGGTGGAGGAGTTCCTGCGCTGGGCCTCCCCCGTCTACCACTTCCGCCGTACCGCCACGCGCGACGTCGAACTGGGCGGCAAGCGGATCAGGGAGGGCGACAAGGTCGTGATGTGGTTCGCCTCCGGCAACCGCGACGAGGAGGTCTTCGGCAACCCGTACGACTTCGACGTCACGCGTACGGACAACGACCACGTCACCTTCGGCAAGGGCAGCCCCCATCTGTGCCTGGGCAACCTGCTCGCGCGCACCGAGATCCGGATCATGTTCGAGGAACTGATCCCGCGCCTGGCGGGCATCCGCCTGGCGGGCGAGGTGCCGCGGGTGCGCTCCAACTTCGTCAACGGCATCAAGAAGCTGCCGGTCGAGGTCACGTTGGCCTGACGCGGCCCGCCCAGTCGCGCAGCAACTGGATCGTCCGCTCGACGTGCTCCTCGTGCAGGTAATGCCCGCTGTCGGGCCAGTGGTCGACGCGGGAGCCGGGCACGGTCAGGTTGTCCCGTTCCCAGGCGGCCGCCTCCGCCGAGGTCCGGACCGTGAGCGCGGGCTGGGCGCGGCGGCGCAGGTACGCCTCGCTGTGCGGGCGGACGCCGACCGCGCCCGGGTCGGTGTACATGCCGGCGTAGGACTGGGCGATGACGTGGCCGGGGGTGCCGAGCATGGTGCGCAGGTGTGCCGTGCGCAGCCCGAGCGGGGCGGTGGGGCCGAAGGCGGCGGCGACGAAGGCCGCCGCGGCTCGGGCGCCGTTCGCCCGGTAGCCCGCGAGCCGGGCGGGGATCTCCTCCACCTCGGTGCCGTGGGCGCCGTGGGCGGGGTCGAGGGCGACGACGGAGCGGACGAGGTGCGGGTGCCGTACGGCGAGCAGGTTGACGACCTGGCCGCCCATCGAGTGCCCGACGGCCGTCACCGGCCCGGGGGCGAGGGTGTCGAGCAGCGCGGCCAGGTCGTCCGACATCTCGGCGGGTGTGTTGCCCTCGTCCGGCACCTGCGACCTGCCGTGCCCGCGCAGGTCGGGCACGATCACCCGGTGGTGTCCGGCCAGGGCCTCGGCGTGCGGGGACCACTCACGGCCGTCCCCGCCCCAGCCGTGCACCAGCAGCACGGCTGGGGCGCCGGCGGCGCCGAGCGTCGTGCTGAACAGGCGGATGCGGCCGGGGTCGGGCACGGGCTTCTCCCTTTCAGCGATGCGCGATGCGGCGATCGTCGTACTCGCGCAGGTGGCAGGGGACCCGGCCCACGAGCACGGCGGCCCACCGGTGCGCTCCCGAAGCTACCGGCTCACGGCCTTCGACAGACGTGGCGCCGGGCGCAACCGAAGACTGACCGGCCGTCAGGACTCCAGCCGGCGCAGCCGTTCCGCGTCGCAGGTGCGGGGGCAGGTGGCGCAGGCCTCGTCGGGGCGGATGGCGTAGTAGAGGCAGCAGCCCGTGCGGGTGCGGGTCGGGTGGTGGCGGCCGTCGGTGCCGGCCAGGAGGCGGAAGTCCGCGCCGGCGGGGTAGGGGCTGACGGGTTCGGGGAGCAGGGCGGTGGCGGCGCGTACGGCGTCGTCCTCGCGGCCGAGGGTGCGGCCGAGGTACCAGATCCCGGAGACGAGATCGTCGCCGACCATGCCCCACAGGGCGCGCGGTCCGCGGCGTACGGCGGGGCCGAGGGCGGCGAGCAGCGGGCGCATGTGGTCGGCGACCGCGGCGCGCAGTTCGGCCCGCAGCGCCTCTTCGCCCGCGACGGTCACCGCCCCGGGCAGCGCGGCGACGGGGTCGCCGGGCAGACACGCGACGCGGGGCTCGGGCGTGATCGCGTACGTCCCGGCCGCGAGGTCCAGGCGCACCGACTGGGGCCGGACGCGGGGCACCCGGCGCTCCAGGTACCACACGCCGCTCATCAGCAGGGCGATCGACCAGGCGTAGTCGTGCAGGGCTCGTGAGGCGGAAACGTGGGGGCGCGGGGTGTGGCCGTAGCGCGTGCGGACGCGGGTCGCCTCGGCGTCCACGAAGGCGTCGAGGGCCTGCTGATTCGACGTCAGTTCGTCGGCCGGAAAGGTGTGTTCACCGGCAGTCGTCCAGGGGTCCGCGACCTCGACGTCCAGTGCCTCACAGACGCCGGTCAACCGCCGGTAGGCGGCGGCGAGGACGGAGGCGAGGGCCGGCGGTGACTCCAGGACAGTGCGCATCGATCACTCCTGCGGGCAGTTGCAACCCGTGGTTGGATAGGTAAGGCTAACCTAAGGTACAAGATCGTCGGCGTGCTCATGAACGTCCGTCGATCAAGGGCCGTCCCTGTCACAGGGGTCCCGCGGCACGCCGTCCGCGCCTTGACCGAGCGGCCGCCGCCGACCCCGCCCCCTCCTGGAAGACCGCCATGCGCCTGTACCTTCTCGCCCTCAACCCGACCGACTCCGTCACCGAGGGTTTCCTGCCCGCCGCCGCCCGGCTGGGCCTGGACGTCACCGTTCTCACCGACCAGCCCGGCGCCCATCGGAGAACCTGCCCGGACATCGAGGTCCTGGAGTGTGACGTGCGGGACTTCCGGGCCGTCGTGGCACGGATGTCGGACCGTCAGCGTCCCGGCGCGGTCTTCACCAACAGCGACCACCTCCAGACCCAGGCCGCCCTGGCCGCCGCCTACTTCGGCCTGCCGGGCAAGGACTGGCGCGCCGCCCTGCGCTGCAAGGACAAGGCGGAGATGCGCCGCCGGCTGGCCGCCGCCGGAGTGGACACCGCCTGGTCGGCCGAACTCACCGAACCGGCCCCGCTCGACGCGCCCTACCCGTGTGTCGTCAAGCCCCGTGAGGGCGTGGCCAGCGAGGACGTCGTCCTCGTCGGCGGTCCCGAGGACCTGGTGACCCGCGCCAAGGAGATCCTGGACCGCCGTCCCGGCACCACCCTGGTGGTCGAGGAGTACCTCCCCGGCGAGCTGTACACGCTGGAGACCCTGGGCGACGGCCGGGTCCGCCACGTCCTGGGCGGCTTCCGCACCGAGCTGTCGCCGCCACCGTACTTCGTCGAGGAACGCCTCACTTTCGTCCCGGCCCACCCCGAGCCGGTCGTCGCACAGGTCCTCGGGCAACTCGACGCGCTCGGCGTCGGGTTCGGCGCCTGTCACACCGAGTTCGTGGTGCACGAGGGCCGGGCGCGGATCATCGAGGTCAACTACCGGGCCATCGGCGACCAGTGCGACCTGCTGCTCGCCCGGCTCCTCGGCATCCCGCTGTTCGAGATCGTCCTCCGTACCCACCTGGGCGAACCGCTTCCGGCCGAGCTGGACGTTCACCGCGACGGCGCCGCCGTCGTGGAGTACCCGTGTGCCGACCGGGCCGGGACCCTGATCGACGCCCCGGACGCCGCCGACCTGACCGTCGACGGTGTGCGACTGACGTACCGTCCGCTGCGGGCCGTGGGCGAGCGGCACGAGCTGTACCGCACCAACCGGGACTACCTCGGCGTCCTGCGGGCCACCGGCACCGACCAGGAGACCGTGGACCGTGTGGCGGCCGGCTTCCTGGCCACCTGCCGCTGGGAGATCGAGGCGTGACCGTACTGCCGCCCCTGCCGGACACCTGCGCGGCCGGGCTGCTCACCCGGGTGCTGAGCGCTCTCCTGCGCGAGGACGTCGTCGGACTGCGCTCCCGGAGCACCCTCGTCCACCGCCCGGACGGGCCCTGGCTGCGGCGCGCCGCCGGGCACGACGCGCTGCTGCTGCCCGTCGCCGAGGACGGCTTCCAGTGCGCGTACGCCGCGCGGCTGCCGCTCCTGCGCCGCGCGTCGGACGGCGCCGAGCTGACGTCGTACGACGACGTGCTGGGCGCGCTGCGCGCGCTCGCCGAGCCCGAGGACCGGGCCGGCTTCGACGCCTTCGCCGAGGAGTGCCGGCAGACGCTGGCCACACTGCGGCTGCACGCCGACACGGGCGACGACATCGCGGCGGAGCTGGCCTCCCGTCACGGGGCCGACCCCGCGTACTGGACGGGTCTGGACGGTGGCCTGGCCTTCGACGCGCTCGCGGCCCGTCTGGACCATCCGGTGTACCCGACCGGGCGCGGCCGGGCGGGACTGGAGGAGGAGCAACTACGGTCGTACGCACCCGAGTTCCATCCGCGGTTCTCGCTGCGCTGGCTCGCCGTGCCCCGGGACCTGGTCCATGTGACGGGCGTCCTTCCGGAGTCGTGGCCCACGCCCGCGCGGCTCGGTCTGCCCCGGCTGGAGCGCACGCACCTCGCCCTGCCGGTGCACCCGCTGACCGTCGGCCCTCCGCTCGACGAGGCGTTACGGGCGACCGGCCTGCGGGGGCAGGCGGTACTGGCCGAGCGCGGCGGCCACGGCGGATTCGATGTCGTACCGACCCTGTCGATGCGGACGGTGGCGACGGCGGCCGATCCGGCGCTGCATCTCAAACTCCCCCTGGCCACCTCATCGTTGGGGCTGCGCAACAGGCGGTCCGTCAAGCCCGGCACGCTCGTCGACGGGGCCGCCGGGCAGCGGCTGGTCCAGCGGATCGTCGACCGCGAGCCGCGTTTCCGGGACACGATCCTGCACGCCGACGAGACGACGTACGCCCACGCGGGTCACGAGCTGCTGGCCGTGCTGTGCCGCCGCTACCCCGCCGGTCTCGCGGACACGGTCGTCGTGCCGATGGCGGCGCTCCTCGCCGCGGCACCGGACGGGCGGCTGGTCCTCGACCATCTCGCCGACCGCTTCCACGACGGCGACCCGCTCGCGCTGCTCGACGCCTGCCTGACCCTGCTGTTCGACTGGCACACCACACTGTTCGGGTACGGCGTCGCGCTGGAGTCGCACCAGCAGAACATCTCGCTGGTCCTGCGGCCGGGCAGCCTCCGGCTGCTGTTCAAGGACAACGACGGGCCACGCGTCAACACACGGCGGCTGCGCGTCCGGCTGCCCGGCGCGTGGGAGTTCGACGACGCGCGGGTCCACGGCACGGACGACGGGCCGGTGGCCGACCTGTTCACCACCATCACCGTCCATCTGTGCGCGGGCGCCTACGCCTTCGGGCTCGCCCGGCACGGGCGCGCCCCGCTGCCGGTGCTGCTGCGGCTGGTGCGTGAACGGCTGGCCGAGGCCGTGGCACGGCTCGGCGGCGAGGCGGGGGACGTCCTGCGCGCCCGGCTGCTCGACGCCCCGGAGCTGCCCGTGAAGGCGATGGTCACCGCAGGGACGCTGCTGAGCAAGCAGCGATCGGGCGCCGCCGACATCAACAAGCACTACACCACCGGCCCCAACTACCTGCTGCCCTCCCGGAGTACGTCATGAGAACCGGGAGCCGGAGCCGCACCGGTGCCGCCGCCCTCGTCCCCCTCACTCATCCCGTCCCCGCATCGAACCCGCGCACCCCGCTGGAGCCTGCCATGCCCTCGCTGACCGAATCGCCCGGCACCACCGCCGCCCCGGTCTCCCTGCCCACCGCCGACGACGTGGTGGCGCACACCCTGCTGAACTGTCTGCTGCGCGAGGTGTCCGGGCCCGAGCGCCAGACCGTCGTCACCGACGGGCACCTGCTGCTGCGGCTGCCCCGCCGCGGGGTGCTGCTGCGGGTCGCCCTGCGCCGGACGTCGCTGCTCGGCGCGCACCGGTTCACCGGCCCGGTCCGCGAGGAGCGGGACGGCGGCTGGGCGGACGTGGACTGGCGGCGACTCGCCGAGTACACGCGCGACGAGCTGTCGCTGCGCACCGGGGTGCGCAACGAGGAGTTCCTGGAACAGGTCGCCTCCAGCCACGCGGCCGTCGACACGGCCCTGACCGCCGGGCCGGTGAACCGGTGCACGCCGGACGACCCGCGGTCCGCCTACGTCGCCTCCGAGCAGTCCCTGCTCTTCGGACACCGCTTTCATCCCACGCCCAAGGCCCGTACCGGCGACCCGCGTTCCTGGGCCGCGTACGCACCCGAAGCGGGCGCCCGCTTCCCGCTGCGGCACCTCGCCGTGCGTGAGCACCTGATCGCGCAGGAGAGCGCCGAACCGTCGGCCACCGCCGCCCTGGACCGGCAGCGCACGGACGTCCCGGACGGCTACCGGCTGCTGCCCGCCCACCCCTGGCAGTACGAGACACTCCGGGAACACCCGCTGCTGCGCGCCGCCCTGGACCGTGGTGACGTGCTCGACCTCGGCCCGGGCGGGCGGCCCTTCGCGGCCACCGCGTCCGTGCGCACGCTGTACGACGGGGAGACGTTCCTGAAGTTCAGCCTGAACGTGCGGATCACCAACTGCCTGCGGAAGAACAGCAGTTACGAACTGTCCGGGGCAGTCGCCCTGACGCGGGCGCTGGCCCCGGTGCTGTCCGGTCTCGCCGGGCGCTTCCCCGGCAGTGCCGTGCTGCGCGAGCCCGCCTACCGCACGCTCGCCCTGCCCGGGCGCGGCGGCGCACCGGACCGCGACCTGCTGGAGGGTTTCGGCGTGATCGTCCGCGAGGGCCTGTCCCGGCGGCTCGCGCCGGGCACCACTCCCCTGCTCGCGGCCGCCGTCGCCGACGAGTACCCGACCAGTGCCGCCCAGGTCTCCCGCCTGCTCGCCGGAGCGGACGCGGCGGCGGTGCTCGACTGGTGGTCGGCGTACCTGGACCTGCTCCTGCCGCCCGTCCTGGCCGCCTACTTCGACCACGGCCTGGTGCTGGAGCCCCACCTCCAGAACGTACTGCTCGGCGTCGACGACGCCGGCCGGCCCGCCCAGGTGCTCTTCCGGGACCTGGAGGGCACCAAGCTGCTGCCCGAGCAGCACGCGGACACGCTGGCCGCGCTGCCGCCCGAGGTGGCCGGGCCGATGACGTACGACGCGCGGCGCGGCTGGGACCGGGTCGTGTACTGCCTGCTGGTCAACCATGTCGCCGAGCTGCTCGCGGCCCTCGCCGACCTGCATCCGGAGACGGAGCCGGCGCTGTGGGCGCGGGTGCGCGACACACTGCGGGCGCACGCCGACCGGCACGGCTGCCCGCCCCGCCTCGCCGCCCTGCTCGCCGGGGTGCCGCTGCCCGCCAAGGCCAATCTGCTGACCCGCTGGGAGCGCAAGGCGGACCGCGAGGCGGGTTACGTCCGGCTGCCCTCGCCGCTGGGCCAGGACGTGCTGCACGAGGCGAAGAGGAGCTCCCGATGACCACGCCCCACCCGACGCCCGCGGTGCGTGACCGTGTCCTGTCGCTGCCGTCGCCGCAACTGCCGGCCTACGTCTACGACCTGGCGGCGCTGCGCGCACACGCCGCCGGGGTCCGGGCCGCGCTGCCCGGGCGGGTCGAGCTGTACTACGCGGCGAAGGCCAACCCCGAGCCGGAGATCCTGGCCGCCCTCGACCCCTGCGTCGACGGTTACGAGGTCGCGTCGGGCGGTGAACTCGCCCATGTCGCCAAGGCGGTGCCGGGCCGGCCGCTGGCCTTCGGCGGGCCGGGCAAGACCCCGGACGAGGTGACGGCCGCGCTGGAGCTGGGCGTCGGGCGGTTCCACGTCGAGAGCGAACACGAGCTGCGCGTGCTGGCCGAGCTGGCACGCCGCGTCGTGCCCCGGCGGCGGGTGGCGGTGCTGCCGCGCGTCAACCTGCCGGTGCCCGACGGCCCACTGGCGGGGAGCTCGCTGGCGATGGGCGGGCGGCCGACGCCCTTCGGCATGGACCCGGCCCGGGCCGAGCCGGTGCTCCGGGCCCTCGCCGACGGGAGGTACCCACAGCTCGAACCGCGCGGCGTGCACGCCCACTTGGCGAGCGGACCGGAAGCGGCCGAGCTGCTGGCGGTCGCGGGGAGCGTGGTCGGCTGGGCCACGGGACTCGGCGTGCCGATCGCGGAGGTGAACGTCGGGGGCGGCATGAGCGTGGACTACACCGACCCGGAGCGCCGCTTCGACTGGGCCGCGTACGGCGAAGGCCTGGCCCGGCTCGCCGAGGCCCACCCGGGGCTGACGCTGCGGATCGAGCCCGGGCGGGCGCTCACCGCGTACTGCGGCTGGTACGCCACGGATGTACTCGACGTGAAGCACAGCCACGGCGAGGAGTTCGCCGTCCTGCGGGGCGGCACCCACCATCTGCGCACCCCGGCGACGAAGGGACACGACCAGCCCTGCTCCGTCCTGCCGGTGGACACCTGGCCGCACCCCTGGCCACGGCCGTCGGCAAGGAGCGGTCGGGTGACCCTCGCGGGGCAGCTGTGCACGCCGAAGGACGTGCTGGCGAGCCGGGTTCCGCTGCCGCAGCTGAGGGCCGGGGACCGGGTGGTGTTCTCGCTGGCGGGTGCCTACGCGTGGAACATCTCGCACCACGACTTCCTGATGCATCCCCGACCCGGGTTCCACTTCCTGTCCGACGGCACCCCGGCCCCTTGAACCGCCCGCGCGGCCGGCGCCCGCCGGATGGACCCGGCGGGCGCCGCGGGCCGGGACGCGTCAGGCCGCGGCCAGGGCCGGCGACGCGGCCGGCGCCGGCTGCTCCGCCTCGGCGAGCAGGGCCATGAGCGTCGCCCGGGCGCGGGCCACGCGGGAGCGGACGGTGCCGACCGGGCAGTCGCTCAGCTCGGCGGCCTCCGCGTACGGCAGCCCGAGCAGCTGCGTGAGCACGAACGCCTCGCGCCGCTCGTCCGGCAGTGAGGCCAGCAGCTCCAGCAGCGCCACACCGTCGTCGAAGCCGGGCAGGCCGCGCGGCTGGGCGAGCTCGACCGCCAGCTCCCAGTCGGGCAGGTCGGCCCGGCGGGGGCGTACGGCGGTGTACCGGAGGCTGTCGGCCACCGCACGCCGGGCGATCGCCAGCAGCCAGGCACGCGCCGAGGAGCGGCCCTCGAACCGGTGCAGGCTGCCGAGCGCCCGCAGGAACGTGTCCTGCGCCAGGTCGTCCACGGCCTGCGGATCGGCGCACAGGTGGGCGACGTAGCGGATCACGTCGCGGTGCAGGGCGCGCACGAAGTGGTCGACGGCGGCGGAGTCACCGCCGCGGGCGGCCAGCGCCCAGGCGGTTATCGACTCGTCGGCCGACACCGGGGGCTCGTTCCTCTCCGCCGGGGGCTCTCTTTTCTCGTGCGACAGGGGCAGGGCAGGAGTGATCACCTGATGTCCTTCTCGGATTCCGGGACCACGGGAGGGCGAGCACGCGGACGCATGAGATGCCGGGCGTGCGCGCGGGGCCGCGCGGTCCGGTGAGTGAGGGATGGGCCGTACCCGTACGACACCTGATCGAGCGCGGCTGCCCACAGGCACGGCGTCAGAAGGGACGTACGGGCGTACGACCGGCACCGGGGCGAAGCAGGGGCCGCCCCGGGACTTGCCGGCTGCCGTCAGACGGCAGCGGCCCTCACGGGTGGCCCTCTGGAGGTGATCGCGTGAACGAGAAGGAGGAGGCGCGGCGCCCGGTCCGAGGACCACCGCCGTGAGCGCACGGGCGGGGGCGGCGGTGCGGGCAGCGCGGCGAGCAGGAGCCGCAGCGGCGCGGCCAGCCGACCGCCCACGGCACGCAGGAGACGGAAGACGGCCCGTTCCCCGTGCCCCAGCCACAAGCCGCACAGCAGGGCGGCGAGCAGGTGGGCGGCGAGCATGCCGAGGGACGAGTCACCGCCGGGGGTGTGTCCCGAGTGCCCCAAGTGCCCGGACACGGAGATGGACATGGACTCCGTGGATCCCATGCCGTGCCCCATGGATCCCATGCCGCCGGCCGCCATGTCCATGGGGTCCGTGTGCAGGGAGTGCGCGCCGGCCGCTGCGCCATGTGACGCGCCGTCCGCCGGCGCCGACGGCGTGAGCGAGAACGCCGAGTGCAGGGCCGTCTGGACGGCCACGGCGACGGCGACGACCGGCCGGAGTCCGCGCTCGCGGCCCGCCAGGCACCAGCCCGCCACACCCGTCACGGCCCAGCCGGCCAGCAGCGTCCGGAGGGGCACATGGTCGCCGGACATCATGACGTGCCCCAGGGCGGCGAGCACGACACAGACGGCCGCGAACACCGCGGCCCGTATCGTGCGAGCACACCACCCAGCTGTCATGGCGCCTCATCCTCGCATCCGGCCCCGCTTCTTCACCCATGGGTACGGACATCGCCCGGGCCGGGCACTCAATCCACGCCATGTGATCCAGAACACAGCCCGTGACGGGGGTGACGGTCAGTCAGTGGTGGGCGTGTACGACGGCGTGCCCCTTGCCCCGGCCGATCATCCACTTGTTGACCGGGGTCGTGATCAGGAAGGCGACCGCGAAGCCGCCCAGGAGCGCGGACCAGAAGAGCCCGTCCGTCAGATGGGCGTCCATCGCGCCGGGGGTCAGGGCGATGATCGCGTTGTCCACGAGTTCCATCACCGTGATCGAGACCGTGTCCGCGGCCAGGGCGATCCGGATCGCCGACCTGAGGCCCAGGCCGGCCCGCAGGACCGCGAACAGGGTGAACGAGTAGCCGAAGAGGAACGCGAGCCCGATCGCCAGGACCATCGTGGGCAGGTTGCCCCACTCCAGCGCGGTGCCGATCACCATGCCGAGGATCTCGCCGATCGCACACCCGGTCAGACAGTGCAGTGTCGCCTTCACGGCGGTCCCCCAGGTCGCTGTTCCGCGGGGGCGCCCTTCGTGGTCATGAGTGGAGTGGTCCATGTGATCCATGACACCGACTTTATACCCCCTAGGGGTATATTCGCCAGGGTGGCACCACGACCACCGGTGCTTCAACCCGCCGTTCTAGAGTGCTCGTCATGACGACACCTGCCACGGCGGCCACACAGACCTATCTCTCCGAGTTGTTCTCCCTGCACGGCCGGGTCGCGATGGTCACGGGCGGCAGTTCCGGCATCGGCCGCGCCATCACCGGTGCCCTCGCGCGCGCCGGGGCCGGCGTGGTGGTCGTGGCCCGCGGCGAGGCCGGACTGGCCGCGACGGTCGAGGAGCTGACGGCCGAGGGCTGCCGCGCCGCCTGGGTCAGCGCGGACCTGAGCACGCGCGAGGGCGTGCGGACGGCCGCCGAGCGGGCCGCCGAGGCGTTCGGGGAACCCGACATCCTCGTCAACAGCGCCGGGATCAACGTGCGTCCGCCGATGGACGAACTCACCGAGGACGTCTGGGACATCACGATGGCCGTCAACCTGGACGCGCCGTTCCTGCTGGGCCAGCGCTTCGGCCCGGGCATGGCGGAGCGCGGCTACGGGCGGATCCTGCACATCAGCTCGCAGCAGGCGCACCGGGCGTTCGTCCAGAGCGGCGCCTACGGCGCATCCAAGGGCGGTCTGGAGTCGCTGGCGCGGTCCCAGGCCGAGGCGTGGTCGCCGCGCGGCGTCACCTGCAACGTCCTGGTGCCGGGCTTCGTCATGACACCGCTCAACGCGCGGCTGTCGTCGGATCCGCAGAAGGTGGCCGCCCTCGCCGAGCGCACGCTGATCGGGCGGAACGGACTGGCCGAGGACTTCGCGGGAGCGGCGGTCTTCCTGGCGAGCCCGGCGTCCGCCTACATCACCGGGCAGGCGGTCTTCGTCGACGGCGGTATGTCGGTGCACTGACGCCGTCCCCGGCGCCTCCCGGTCAGTGCCCGGAGGAGTCCTTCCGCCATACGAAGACCTCCGTGCTCGGCCCGCGTTCGGAGAACCTCCCCGCGGGGGAGGCCTCCCGCAGCAGCCGGCGCAGGTCCCCCTCGAAGTCGTCCCGGCGCCCTTCGAACAGATGCGGCGCCGAGAACGACATCGAGAACACCCGGGCGACGACATCGTCGAAGGTCCGCTCCAGCGCCTGCCCGCCGGGCACCACGAGACGCCGGGGGCCGGCGAATCCCGCCCTGGCGAACACCTCGGCCTCCCCTCCGGGTGTGCCCTGCGGCAGCACTCCGCGGCCCGCTCGCCGCACGGGGCCCAGGTACCGCTTGATCAGCTCGTCCACCGCCGCGTAGGGGACCGCCGGGCGCGGCAGGCCGTCGAGGGTGTGGTGTTCCGTCTTCAGGTCCGAGATGTGCACCAGGGCCCCGCCCGGCTGGAGCATGTCCCTGACGGTCGCCGCGACCAGGTCGCGGTCCATCCAGTGGAAGGACTGCGCGAAGGTGGCGACGGCGAACGTGCCGAGCCCCGCGGGCAGAGCCTCGGCGCGGGCCCGCACCCACCGGGTCTTCTCCCCCACTCCCCGGTCGGCGGCCCGGCGTCCGGCCTCGGCGATCATCCCGCGGTCGGGGTCCACGCCGACGATCTCGCCGAACAGGTGCGCGAGGCTCAGGGCGATGGTCCCGGGCCCGCAGCCCACGTCGATGAGGCGCCCCTCCCCGTCGGGCCGCAGCGCCTCGTCGAGCGCGTCCGCGAGCCCGGGGGCGTACGGCGGCCGCCCCCGCTCGTAGTAGGCGGCGGTCCCCGAGAACAACGTGTCGTCCCACTCCCAGCCGACCACCACGCCGACCACCACCCTCACCGCACACGGCTCCACGATCACCCGGCCGGGCGATGACCTCGGTGATTCCACGGCCCGACAACCGGCCAGGGGCGCAGGACCGTTGATCCGCCGACCGGGCAGCGTCCGAGGGGCGATTGTCAGTGCCCGGTGTCACGCTGGGCACACCGAATCTGCGGAAGGGAAGCATCGCCATGATCACCACGGATTTCGTCCCCGGTTCCCCCTGTTGGCTCGACCTCGGCACTCCTGACGTCCGGGCCGCCGCGGCCTTCTACGGTGCCGTCCTCGGGTGGGACTACGAGTCCATGGGCGAGAGCGAGGACTTCGAAGGCGGCATGTTCCGGAAGGACGGCAAGACCGTCGCCGGTCTCGGCAAGCTCACGGAGGAGGGCGCGCGCTCGGCCTGGATGCTCTACTTCTGCGTCACCGACGCGGACGCCACGACTCAGGCCGTGCGGCAGTCGGGCGGCACCGTCCGGGTGGACCCGATGGACCTCGACGACTGGGGCCGGATGGCGCAGTACAGCGACCCGCTGGGCGGCCAGTTCGCCGTCTGGCAGCCGGGGACGAACAAGGGCGTCGACCTGGTCGACCAGCCCGGCTCGCTGTCGTGGACCGAGCTGTACACGAGCGACGCGGCGGCCGCGAAGGAGTTCTACGGCGGCCTGTTCGGATGGCAGTTCAGCGACATGCCGCTGCCGGGCGGCGGGGGCACGTACACGCTCATCACCCCCGCCGGACTGCCCGAGGAGCGCATGCACGGCGGCCTGATGGAGCTCGGCAAGGAGAACCTCTCGCTGGCGAACGGCCGGCCGTACTGGCACCCGGTCTTCGCCGTGGAGGACTGCGACGCCGCGGTGGCCAAGGTCACGGAGAACGGCGGCAGCGTGCAGATGGGGCCCGAGGACGCGGAGGGCGTCGGCCGGCTGGCGGTCTGCGTCGACCCGGCGAACGCGGACTTCGTGGTGCTCACCCCGGCCGAGAGCTGAGCGCGGGCCTGCCCGGCGGTTCATGCGTGCGGACACCCGGGGCTCGACGTGCGCGCCGGGCCCCTCGCGCTGCCGTACGTCCCGGCCGCTCGGTCACCACCAGCGGTGGCGGTCACCGGCGATGCGCCGGTCGCCGAGCGGCTGCACCTCACGGGCGTTGCCCTCGGGGAAGAGTTCCCGGTAGTGCTCCAGCGCGGCGGCGGAGGCCTGCACGGGATGGGTCAGCACCGTCCAGCGGACCCCGGTGGTGTAGGGGCAGGTGGTGGTGGAGCCGAGGTAGCGGTAGGACTCGGTGCAGTCCGGCAGCAGCGTGTCGAGCTCCACGTCGGGCACTCCCCAGGGGTCCTCGCACCGGCGGGCCGACTCCAGCAGCCGGTCCAGGGGGGCGTTGGCCTCGCCCGGGTGGACGAAGACGGCGAGTACGGCGTACTCCTTCGCACGGGCACCGGCACGGCCCCGGCCTCGGTCGCGTCCGTGTCCGTGTCCGTGTCCGTGTCCGTGTCCGTCCGTGCGTACTTCATGTGCTGTTCCATGGGGAACCCCACGCCCCCGACCGTGTGCTCGGACGGTGTGTGCCAGTGGACGTCCTCCAGGTGGTAGGTGCGATCGCCGATGCTCATCAGGCACTCCTGACCGGGCGACGGCTCGGCCTTCACCGTGCCCTCCTCGCCCCGGCCGCAGCCGGGCCGGTGCTGCTCCGGGCGCTCGAAGCGCAGGCGCATGGCGAGCCGCGCCGGATGCCGCAGGCGCAGCGGGGGCAGGGCCGAGACGTCGGTGTCCTGCGGACGGGTGTCGACCGGGCTCTGCGACAGCAGCGGGGTCTCGACGGCGGACTGCGCGGGGGCGGCGAGGGACACGGGCGATCACCTTCGGTCGACGGACGGACGGCCGGGCAAAGACGACCGCATCCCTTTCCGTGTGCCGCGCCCGGAACGCGCGAGGTCACCCGGACTGCTGAACACCGCGCCGCACGGGCTTGACGCGCTACGGTCGCGACATGAACGACAGTCCGGAAGCAGCAGCTCAGGAACCCGGCGACGACTCGGCGGACGTCCTTGAGTTCGTCGATCTGGCGAAGGAGTGGGCCGCCGCGATCGTCGCCAACGACCCTGCCCGGATCGCGCGCTTCATGGCGGACGAGTGGGTGATCGTCTCCGAGTCGGGGATCGACCCGAAGGAGAAGTTCCTCTCGCTCGTCGAGTCCGGGGATCTCACCCACTCGGCGATGGACCTCAGGACCCGCCCCAGGGTCCGCGTCCACGGCGACACGGCCCTGGTCACCGGGCGCGTGACGAACACGGCGCATTTCCGGGGCGAGCGGTACGACGCCGACGAGTGGACGACCGACGTGTACGTGAAGCGGGACGGTCGCTGGCTGTGCGTGCTGAGCCACATCACCCCGGCGGCCCCCGACTGAACCCGGCGGCCCCCGACTGAACCCGGCGGCCCCCGACTGAGCCGGAAAACCCAATTGCATATGATGCGCAAATGCGCGACTACATCATCAGGGAAGCCACGGCGGAGGACCTCGACGGGGCTCGGGTGGTGATGCTCGACGCGGTGTACCGCGACTTCGGGACGGGATACGTGCCGCGCTGGCACGCCGACGTCATCGACCCCGCGTCCTTCTACGTCGCGCCGCCGCGGCACACGCTCCTGGTCGCCGTGGACGAGCGGGACGGGACGGTGGCGGCCACGGCGGCGCTGGACGCGCGCGGCCCGGCTCATCCGCCGAACCCGCGCTGGCTGGCCGAGCGGTTCCCCTCGGGCGAGACCGCACAGCTCCGGCGGGTGTACGTGCGTCCCGAGCACCGGCGGCGGGGGCTGGCCCGACGGCTGGTGGAGGGTCTGTTGGACTTCGCGCGGGCCGACGGTGGTTACCGGTCCGTGTATCTGCACACGTATCCGAACTCGCCCGGTGCGATGGGCCTGTGGCGGGCGCTGGGCAAGGTGGTGTGCGACGAGCGGGAGGAAGTGCCCGGCGGGGGCACCGGCGCGGTGCACTTCGAGATCCCCTTCGCCTGAGCGGCACGGGGACGACGCTGAACACCTCGATGTCACCCCTGACCAAGGGCCTGGCCGCCGGGCGCGTTCTCGCGTGCGGCGGCGGCCCGACACTGCTGTGGCGGCTCGTGCTCACGGCCGGCCTGGTGGGCGCGATCGGCCTGCTGCCGTGGCTGTCGCGCACCGATCCGGCGCTGACCGTGCTCAAGGCCCGCTCCGCCGACCGCGACCCGACCCCCGGGACGCTGCGCGCCATCCGCGACCAACTCGGCCTGGACGACGGGCCGTTGGCCCTGCTCGGCCGCTGGCTGGGCGGACTGCTGCACGGGGACGCCGGCACGTCGTGGGTGTCGGGCGCCCAGGTGCTGCCCTCCGTCGCGCAGGCGCTCGGTGTGTCGTTGCTGCTGGTGTCCGGCGCCCTCGCCGTCGCCGCGGTCACGGCGACGGCCGTGTGCGCCCGTACGCTCCGGCTCGGCTCGTGGGGCCGGCTCGGCACGCGCGGTGCCGACGGCACGGCGACCGCGGTGCTGGCCGCGCTGCCCGAGTTCCTCGTCGCCTCGGTGCTCGCCTCGGTGATCGGCGTGCAGCTGGGCTGGCTGCCCGCCCTGGGCTGGTACGGACCGCAGTGGATGGTGCTGCCCTCGCTGTCCCTCGGCCTGCCCGCCGGCGCGGTCCTCTGGCGGATGCTGGACGACCTGCTGCCCGGCGCGTTCGCCGAACCCTGGGCGCTTGCCGCCGCGGCCCGCGGTGTCCCGCCGAAGTCCGTGGCGCGGCAGGCGGTGCGCCGCTGCGTGCCCGGGCTGCTGCCCAACCTCGGCCTGTTCGTGGTCGGTCTGACCGGCGGATCGGTCGCCGTCGAGCAGATCTTCGACATCCCGGGCCTGGGCCGGCTCACCCTGCAGGCCGCCCTCGCCCAGGACCTGCCCGTTCTGCAGACCGGCACACTCGCCCTCGTCCTGCTCGCGGCCACCGCCGGCGCCCTCGCCCGGCTCACGGCCCGGCTGCTCATCGGGCCCGCGCTGCGCGACGGCGCCCTGCACTCCCTGCACCGGCCCGCCCCGCCCCCGCCCCGCACGCTGCCCCTGCTGTACGGGGCGCTGCTCGCCGCGGTCATCGGCCTCGGCCTGTCGCGTGACGCGCTCGCCCTGGACACCCTCGCCCGGCTGCAAGCCCCCTCCCCGGCGCACCCGTTCGGGACGGACGCGCTGGGCCGGGATGTCCTCGCCCGGGTCGCCCACGGCGCGCTGAACACCCTCGGCACGGCGCTCGCGGTGAGTGCCGCCGCCCTCGTGGCCGGGCTGCTGCTGGGGCTGCTGCCGAGGCTGTCCGGGCCGCTGGTCGACACCGTCAGTGCCGTACCGCCCGTCCTGGCCGGGCTCCTCGTCACCGGCATCACGGGCAGCGGCCCCTGGGCGCCCGCCCTCGCCGTCGGTGTCGTGGCCTGGTCCCCGCTGGCCGCCCACACGTCCTCCCTGCTGCGTCAGGAGCGCGCGACCAGCCACCTGGCCGCCACCCGCGCGCTGGGCGCCGGGCGCTGGTACCTGCTCCGGCACGAACTACTGCCCGCCGTGCTGGTGCCGGTGACCCGGCACGCCCTGCTCCGGCTGCCCGGCGTCGCGCTGAGCCTGGCCGCGCTCGGCTTCCTCGGCCTGGGCGCGCAGCCGCCGTCCCCCGAGTGGGGCCTGCTGCTCGCCGAGAACCAGCCGTACGCCGAGCGTGCCCCGTGGGCCGTCCTCTTCCCGGCCGCCGTACTCGCCCTGCTGGGGGCGCTCGCGGTGACGGCCGCCGGCGGCGTACGACTTCCCCGGCGGGGTGGGCGGGCCGACAGCCCGGCGGAGCCGCCCGGCGACCGGGTCGTGCCCGCCCCGCGGCGGCGGCCGGACCGTCCCGACTCCCTTCTGGCCCCTGTGCCCACCTCCACGACGGAAGAACGATGACCGGCCTCATATCCCGTGTCCTGGCCCGCCGGGCCGTCCATGCGCCCACGAGCGAGACCTCCGACGACGGGACGTCCAAGGCCCCTCGCGAGAGCACCTGGCGGCTCTGGCGGGAGCTGTCCCCGCTGCTGCGGCTGCTGATCCTGACCCAGCTCGCCTTCAACATCGGCTTCTACGCCGTGCTGCCGTTCCTCGCCGAGCACCTCGGCACCGCGATCGGCATGGCGGGCTGGCTGGTGGGCTTCGTCCTCGGCCTGCGCACCTTCAGCCAGCAGGGCCTGTTCGTGGTCGGCGGCTCGCTCGTCGACCGCTACGGCGTACGCCCGGTCGTGCTGGCCGGCTGCGTGCTGCGGATCGCCGGGTTCGCGTGGCTCGGGTACGCGGAGGCGAGCTGGGCCGTGATCGGGGCGGTACTGGTGATCGGCTTCGCCGCCGCGCTGTTCTCCCCCGCCGTGGAGTCCGAGGTGGCCCGCCAGGCGGTGGTCTGGGAGGAGGAAGGGCACGGCTCACGCACCGGTCTGCTGGCCCTGTTCAGCGTGGCGGGCCAGGCCGGGGCCTTCGTCGGACCGCTGCTCGGCGCGCTGCTGCTCGCCGTCGACTTCCGCACCGCGTGCCTCGCGGGTGCAGCGGTGTTCGTGGTCGTCCTCGCCGGGCACGTGTGGCTGATGCCGCAGCACATCCCCGGCAGGGTCCGCGTCCGGGAGCGGGGCGGGGCGCGCCTGCTGCTGCGCAACCGCCGCTTCCTGGCCCTGTGCTGCGCGTACGGCACGTACCTGCTGGCCTACAACCAGCTGTATCTGGCCCTGCCGGACGAGGTGCAGCGCGCGGCGGGCTCCCAGGCGCCGCTGTCCTGGCTGTTCGCCCTGTCCTCGGTGCTGGTGGTGTTCGCCCAGCTGCCGGTGACCCGCTGGGCGGGCGACCGGCTCGACCTGCGCCGCTCCATGACCGCCGGGCTGCTGCTGATCGCGTCCGGTTTCGCGGTGGTGGCCGCGGCGCGCCCCGCGGGCTGGACGGGTGCCGCCGGGCTGCTGCCGGCCGCGGGCTTCGTCGTGCTGCTCACCGTCGGGCAGATGCTGGTCGTGCCCGCCGCCCGCGCCTGGGTGCCCGATCTCGCCGAGGAGGGCCGGATCGGCCTCTACATGGGTGCGCTGTCGTCCGTCTCGGGCCTGATCGTCCTCGCCGGCAGCGCGGCCACCGGCTCCCTGCTCGACACGGGCCTCCCGGCCGCCGTGCCCTGGCTGGTCCTCGCGGCCGTACCCGCCCTGGCGGTGACACTGCTGCCGCGCCGGGAGGGGCGGGCACAGGGAGCGGGCGCGGCGGCCTGACCGGCAACCACGCGCGCCGCACCATCACCCCGGCGGGCGACTCCTCCACTCCCGATTTCCGGAACCGTCCCCTCCCACGACACCGCAACGGGGAACGGTGGTCACGCGGCGCCAGTATCCTGGGTCGGCTGCGGCACCCCCCACCAACCTCCGCTCCGATGCGGGGAGTTACGGCCTGCGGCGAGGACCTTCCCACGAGCATAGGACGAGGACGAGTGCTGCTAGCGGGCCGCTACCGGCTGGACGTTGAGATCGGGCGCGGCGGAATGGGAGAGGTCTGGCGTGCGTACGACGAGACGCTCGCCAGAGCGGTGGCCGTCAAGCTGCTGCTGCCTCAGGACACGGACGCGACGGCGGCCTCCCGGTTCCGCCTGGAGGCCCAGACGGCGGGGCGTCTGAACCATCCCAACGTGGTCGGGGTCCTGGACTTCGGCGAGTACGACAACCGGCTCTACCTGGTGATGGAGCTGGTCGAGGGCGACAGCCTCGCCCGTGTGCTGTCCGTCTCCGGCGCGCTCCCGGCCGAGCGGGTGGCGGCACTCGCCGCGCAGGCCGCCGCCGGACTCGCCGCCGCGCACCAGCAGGGCATCGTGCACCGGGACGTCAAACCCGCCAACCTCCTGCTGGACGCGGGCGGCACCCTGAAGATCGGCGACTTCGGCATCGCGCGCTTCCTCGACGACCCGGGCGCCGCGCTGACCGCCACCGGCCAGATCGTCGGCACCGGCCTCTACCTCGCGCCCGAACGGGCCCTGGGCCGGCCCGCGGGTCCCGCCTCCGACATGTACTCCCTGGGGTGCGTGCTCTACCAGCTCCTCAGCGGCCGCCCGCCGTTCCAGGCCGACACCGCCGTCGCGCTCCTGCACCAGCATCTAGACAACGCCCCCGTGCCGCCCCGCGAGCTCGGCGTCACCGGTCTGCCGCCGGCCTTCGAGAGCTACCTCCTCGCCCTGCTCGCCAAGCAGCCCGAGGACCGGCCCACGGCGCAGCAGGCCGCCGAGTGGTTCGCCGGCGGCGCCTGGCGGGGGCTGCCGGAGCCGCTGCCGGAGGCGGCGTCCCCGGTGCCGTCCTCCGGGCCGGGGCCGTACGCGGCCGACACCGGCAGCACGGCCACGTACGCGCTGCCCACGGGGTCCCGCACCGCCCCGAACGGGCGGTCACGTCGCGCCGCACCCCGGGGCGGCCTCGGCAACCACCGGAGAACGGCCGCGACGGTGGCCGGCGCGGCACTGTTCCTCGCCGCGATGCTCGCCGGCATGCTGTGGTTCTCGCCCGACAACACCGCGACGGAGGGCACGGAACCGGACGCGTCCCCGTCCGCGAGCAGCCCGGGGGCCACGTCGTCCGCCGACTCCGCCGACCCCCTCTCCTCCGCCCCGGCGACCGCCACGACTCCGGCCGCCGACACAGTGGCCGATGTCACTCCCTCCCCCACGGCACCCGACACCTCTACCCCCGCCGAACCGACGCCCGGTCCCGCGAGCCCGACGCCGGAGGCGAGCAGCGGCCCGCCGGAGAAGGCGGACAAGCCCAAGCAGGAGCAGCCTCCGCGGTCCTGGGAGAACGGGGAGGACGATGACGGCGAGGGTGACGACTGAGCCTTCCCGCGCCGGTGTGCGAGCGGTCGCCCCTTCACGCGCCCCCTTGAGCGCCCCCTCGGCTGGCTTGTCATGGCCCTTATCTCGGCATTACTGTCACCACGCCTTGGTGAACGGGAAATCCGGTGTGATGCCGGTGCGGCCCTCGCCACTGTGATCGGGAAGTCCGGCTCCGGCCCTCGCGGGCAGCCACTGGGTTCTCACGAACCCGGGAAGGCGGAGTACGGGCGGTGGGACCCGTGAGCCAGGAGACCGGCCAAGGCGCGTCAACCATCCACGAGGTGCTGGAGAGGGTCTGCTGAGCCATGCACATTGCCGAGGGTTTCCTGCCTCCGGCGCACGCGGCCGCCTGGGGTGCCGCGTCTGCGCCGTTCGTCGTCCACGGGGTCCGGTCGCTCACCCGTGAGGTGCGCGAGCACCCCGAGAGCACCCTGCTCCTCGGCGCCTCCGGCGCCTTCACGTTCGTCCTGTCCGCCCTGAAACTGCCGTCCGTCACCGGCAGTTGCTCCCACCCCACCGGCACGGGCCTGGGAGCCATCCTGTTCCGGCCGCCCGTCATGGCGGTGCTGGGCACCATCACCCTGCTCTTCCAGGCACTGCTGCTCGCGCACGGCGGTCTGACCACGCTCGGCGCCAACGTCTTCTCCATGGCGATCGTCGGGCCGTGGGCCGGCTACGCGGTGTACCGGCTGCTGCGGCGGTACGACGTGCCGCTGATGGTCGCCGTGTTCTTCGCCGCGTTCGTCGCCGACCTGTCCACCTACTGCGTCACCAGCGTGCAGTTGGCGCTCGCGTTCCCCGACCCGGGCAGCGGGTTCCTGGGCGCGCTCGCCAAGTTCGGCTCCATCTTCGCCGTCACCCAGATCCCGCTCGCGGTGAGCGAGGGACTGCTGACGGTGCTCGTGATGCGGCTGCTGGTGCAGTCCAGCAAGGGCGAACTGACCCGGCTGGGTGTGCTCGTCGCCAAGAAGCAGTCCCCGAGCGAGACCGAGGCGGTGGCCCGATGAGCAGGAACACGAAGATCAACCTCCTGCTGCTGCTCGTCGTGGCCGCGCTCGCCGTGCTGCCGCTCGCGCTCGGCCTCGGCGACCACAAGGAGGAGCCGTTCACGGGCGCCGACGGCGAGGCGGAGACGGCGATCACCGAGATCGAGCCGGACTACGAGCCCTGGTTCTCGCCCCTGTACGAACCGCCCTCCGGTGAGATCGAGTCGGCGCTGTTCTCCCTCCAGGCGGCCCTCGGCGCCGGTGTCCTCGCCTACTACTTCGGCCTGCACCGGGGCCGGCGGCAGGGTGAGCGGCGGGCGCGGGAGCGGGACTCCGAGAGCCCGGCGGCCGGCGCCGCCGAGGAGTCCACGGCCGAAAGGGCCTGAGCCGCGTGCTGCCGATCGACGCGGCGGCGCACAGCAGCCGCTGGCGCCGCCGCCATCCCGTGGACAAGTCCGTGCTCGGGCTGGGGCTGACCCTGCTGGCGATCTCGCTGCCGCCCTGGCCGGGCGCGGCCCTGGCGCTGCTGACCGCCCTGGCGGTGCTGCTGGGACCGGCGGGCGTGCCCTGGCGCCGGCTGTGGCGGGCCTACCGGGTGCCGTTGGGTTTCTGCGTGACGGGCGCGTTGACGCTGCTCGTGCAGGTCGGCGGGCCGGAGGGTTTCGTGTCCCTCGCCGGTGACGGGCCGGTCCGGGCCGGGGAGTTGCTGCTGCGCACCTCGGCGGCCTCCCTGGGAGTGCTGCTGTTCGCGTTCACCACGCCCATGTCCGACCTGCTGCCGCGTCTGGTCCGGGCCGGGGTGCCCGCGGCGGTCGTCGACGTCGCGCTCGTGACGTACCGCATGAGCTTCCTGCTACTGGACTCCGTGCGCCGGGTCCGTGACGCGCAGGCCGCCCGGCTCGGGCACACCACGAGGGCCGCCACCTGGCGTTCGCTGGGCGGCCTCGCGGCCACCGCGTTCGTCCGGGCCTTCGACCGGGCGGTCCGCCTCCAGGCCGGTCTCGCCGGGCGCGGCTACGACGGCACCCTGCGCGTCCTGGTGCCCGAGGCCCGCGTCTCCGTCCGCTTCACGGCCGCCAGTTGCGTGCTCCTCGCGGCACTGGCCGTCCTCACCTTCGTACTGGAAAGGCCGCTGACATGAGCGAGCCCGCCCTCGTCGCCCTGCGGGGCGCGTCCTTCGCCTACGAGGACGGCCCGGCCGTGCTCAGCGGCCTCGACTTCGAGATCCGCGAGGGGCGCGCGCTCGCGCTGCTCGGCCGCAACGGCAGCGGCAAGACCACGCTGATGCGGCTGCTCAGCGGCGGACTGAAGCCGGACGCGGGCCGGTTGACGGTCGACGGACAGCCGGTGACGTACGACCGCAAGGGCCTGACCCGGCTGCGGACGACGGTCCAGCTGGTGGTGCAGGACCCGGACGACCAGCTCTTCGCGGCGTCCGTCGAGCAGGACGTGTCGTTCGGGCCGCTGAACCTCGGTCTGGACGACACGCAGGTGCGGGCGCGGGTGGCGGAGGCGCTCGCCGCCCTGGACATCACCGCCCTGGCCGACCGGCCCACCCATCTGCTCTCCTACGGGCAGCGCAAACGCACCGCCATCGCGGGCGCGGTCGCCATGCGGCCCCGTCTCCTCGTGCTCGACGAGCCGACGGCCGGGCTCGACCCCGACGGCCAGGAACGGCTCCTCACCACGCTCGACGGACTCCGCGAGGCCGGCACCACGGTGGTGATGGCCACCCATGACGTCGACCTCGCCCTGCGCTGGGCCGACGACGCGGCGCTCCTCACCCCGTCCGGAGTCCGCACCGGGCCCGCCCCCGAGGCACTGGCGCGCACCGATCTTCTCCGGGAGGCGGGCCTGCGACTGCCCTGGGGTGCTGCCGCTGCGGAACTCCTCCGCGCGCAGGGGTTGTTGACCGGCGCGGAGCCGGGGCCGCGTACGCCTGCCGAACTCGCCGCCCTCGTGGCCGGACGGCTGGGGGCGTCCGGCGGGTGAAGGCCGCCCCTCTTCGTCACCGGGGTCGGACCGGCCATGGAGCGGCTGCGGTGCCGTCAGCCCAGGCCCGGCGGTGTCCAGTCGGCATGCCGCAGGATGGTGCGGACGGTCACGCGGGAGGGGGCCAGCCGGAGAGTGGTGTTCCGCACGGCGACGGCCAGGGGGTGCGTCAGTTGCTGACCCATCCGGCCGGCCTGACGGGCGGCGCGTGCGACGGACTGGCTGCGCGGGCGGCGCTCGGCGTCGTAACGGGCCAGCGCCGAGGCGACGGTGGGCTCGGTGGCGAGTGCGGCGGTCAGCACGGCCGCGTCCTCCAGCGCTTGACAGGCGCCCTGGCCGAGGTTCGGGGTCATGGCGTGGGCCGCGTCACCGAGCAGCGCGATCCGGCCCGCGGTGAAGGCGGGCAGGGGCGTCGCCAGTTCGTGGATGTCGTGGTGCAGGACGGCGTCGGGCCGGGTCGCGCCCAGCAGCGCGGGGATCGGATCGTGCCAGGTGCCGAACCGTCGGCGCAGCTCGGCGAGCGCGTCCGTATGCCGCACGCCGGGCGGCGAGTTGAACACCGCGTGCCACTCGGCCCGGCCGTCGGCGAACGCGATGTGTCCGAACTCGGCGCCCCTGCCCCAGGTCAGCTCGAAGTCGGTGTCCAGCTCGACCGGGTGCTCGGTGATGGCACGCAACACGGTCGACCCGCTGTAGGCCGGGCCGGGGTGCCGAGGGAACAGCAGGCCGCGCAGCCGGCTGCCCACTCCGTCGGCGGCCACGACCAGATCCGCCTCCAGGACGGTGTCCCCGAGCGGTATCCGCACCCGGCCGACGTCGGTGCGGTCGACGGACGGCGCCTCGGTCCCGACCAGCAGGCATTCGGACGGCAGTGCCGCGCGCAGCATGTGATGCAGGACGGCCCGCGGGATACCGACGATCGGCGTGCCCAGCTCACGCTCGAGAGCGGTCCCGTCCATCCTGGCCAGCCGGCCGCCACCGGGGACACGGGTGCCCCCGGTGTACTGGGGACGCGCAGCCGCGCGCACCGCCTCGCCGACGCCGAGGACGTCCAGGGCACGGATGCCGTTGGCGTGCAGGGAGATGCCCGCACCCGCGTCGGCCGGGACGGGGGCGCGTTCGACCACCGTGACCTCCCAGCCGATCAGGCGCAGACCGATCGCGGCGGCCAGCCCGCCGATGCCTCCGCCCACCACCACCGCGCTGCCACCCATGCCGGCCCTCCCTCGCCCGTCCCGCCCGCCATCCTTCTACAGATGTAGAAGGAGAGTACCCCGCCCCTCTACAGGTGTAGAAAAGGGGGATGGCCACAGATCGACGTACCGTCCTCGCCGACGCGGCGATCGGCGTGCTCGCCGAGACCGGCATCCGGGGACTGACCCATCGCGCGGTGGACCGGGCGGCGAACCTGCCGGCCGGAACCACGTCCGCCTACTTCCGCACCCGCCAGGCCCTGCTCACCGCACTGGTCCGGCGCCTGGTCGCCCTCGACCAGGCAGAACTCCAGGAGATCGGGGATCGGACGCCGGTGCCGCGGAATGCCGAGGAACTGGTGGCCGGGATCGCCGCCTTCGTCGAGGAGCGGCTCACCGGGGACGGACGGCGACGCTCCCTCGCGCGCTACGCGTGCGCCCTCGAGAGCGTGCACCACCCCGAGCTGCGGGAGATCCTCGTGCCGCGCCGGAACGCAGCACGGCAATCCGTACGCGACTTCCTGGCCGCGCAGGGCGTCGCGGACGCCGAGGACCGCACCGTCACGCTGCTGACCTGTGTGGACGGATTGGTCTTCGACCGCCTGGTGGGGGGCGGATCCGTGCCGGAGCAGGAGATCCGCGGACTGGTGGCGGCGGCGCTCCGATAGCCCGCACACCTGCCGGCACCGCCCGCAGCGGGAGCCGGCGGGGTGACGTCGGTCAGTCGAAGTAGGACTGGAGCGAGCCGCGGCGCCGGACGTCGAGCGTCGCGCAGTGGAACGAGCCGCCGAACGGCGCGTAGTGCAGCAGGTCGCACGGGATGGGCTCGAAGCCCCACTTCTCCAGGGCGCGCAGCATGCCGGTGTGGTGCCGCTCCGCGATCACCCGCCGTTCGTCGACCATGAGGACGTTCATGCTGAGCCACTTGCCGCACATCGACGTGACCTTGAGCAGCGCCTCGTCGATCGGGTCGGGCTCGGGGGCGACCAGGACGTCCCAGGAGCTCAGGATGCCGGGCAGCCGGTCGACGTCGATGTACTCGGGGTTGACCAGCACCTTTCCGGGCGCGAGCAGCACGAACGTCGTGTCGATGTGCATGGGTGTGCGGCAGCGGCTCTCGATCTCGTGGATGCGGTACTCCGGCCCGAGATGGCGGCGCAGCCACTCGATGCCCATCCGGTTGGTGACGTTGCTGCGCGTGACGAACAGGTCCCGTCCGGCCCGGACGAAGTCCGCCGCGTCGAAGACGGGCTCGAACTCGGTGAGGATGTACCGCATCGGCTCACCGTCCTTCGGGACCCGGAAGTCCGGATCGAACAGGTCGTCCGTGAGCTGCGGCTTGGGTGCCGACGTCCAGCGCGCGCCGCGCCGGAAGTAGTCCTTGAGGAGCGGGCGGTAGGAGTGGGTCTCGAAGTACCGGCACGGCCAGGCCATCGGGGTTTCGATGATCTCGTCGCCGATCACGAGCATGCTGTCCCGCGGACAGGTGTTGCAGAAGCCCCGCGAGGACCAGTCCGGGGTTCCGAAGCGGCGCCGGTGGTCGACCGCGTCCGGCCGCCTGACCGTGACCCCGAGGGACTCCAGCAGAGCGACGAACCCGTCGATCTCCTGCCGGGCCTGCTCGACGAGCATGCGCGGATACCGCAAGCCGGCGGCGAGGCCCTGCAACCGCCCGGCCCAGGGCGGCACGTTGCAGCTCACCACCGGGTGGTCCGAGGGGATCGTCGCGCCCTCGAGACGCCCGACGATGATCTCCTCCAGCGGATCCCACTCGGTGTGTGAGTTGACCGGCGAGACGAGGCGCTCCACGGCCTCGCCGGTCACGGCCGATGTCCTGGGCCTCCCCATGATGGCCATCCCCACCACCTTTTGGATCGCAGGATTCGGTGATGCACCGCACTTACCAGGTTACTCAACGTGGCGCGCCGACGCTGTCCACGTCAACAGTCGTGCTCGCTCGCATCGGCCGTACGGGTGAACGGCCGTCAATAAAACGCTTGTCCGCCCTCGCGGCACGGCACTACGTTGCCGATGTGGATCTCTTCGCACGCTCCTGGACGGCGTTGCGCGCCGCGGTCGCCGACCTGTCCGACGAGGACTTCACCCGGCCGTCCGGCTGTACCGGCTGGCTGGTGCGGGACCTGGTGTGCCATCTGGTCATCGACGCGCAGGACGTCCTGATCACCCTCGCCACCCCCGCCGACAGGGAACCGACCCGGGACGCGCTGACCTACTGGGAGATCTCCGACGCGCCGCCGACCGGGGACGACCCGCTCGACGCGCTGACCGTCCGGCTGGCCGCCGCGTACGAGGACGCGCACCTGCTCAAGTTCCACCTGGACGATGTCGGCTCCGCCGCCGGCCGTGCCGCGGAGCTCGCCGACCCGTCCCTCAGGGTCGGCACCCGCGACGAGGTTCTCACCGTGGGCGACTACCTCTCCACGTACGTCATGGAGTGGACGCTGCACCATCTCGACCTGATCGCCCATCTCAAGGACGCCGCGCAGCCGCCCGCGGAGGGGCTCGCCCGGTCCCGCGAGATGCTGGAGCGGATCGCCGGGAGCGCGTTCCCTCCGTCGTTCTCCGACCAGGACGCGCTGCTGGTGGGCACGGGGCGGCGGGCGCCGACCGACGTGGAGCAGGCCGGACTCGGCGAACTGGCCTCGAAGCTCCCGCTCTACCTGGGCTGAGCGGGCAACCAGCACTCGCACACGAGGTCCAGGAGCACCCGGGGCTCCTGGACCTGGCGGGATCGCGGTGGTGTGGAGGACTTGGCGGGCCGTGGTGTCAGTGCCGCAGGGCCGGTGAACCGGCCGACGGCGTACGGCGGGTGGCGCTGCGGTACGTGGAGATGCCAAGTGCGAGGAGCCAGTAGCTGAGGATCGCACCCATCGAAGCGGTGGTGCCCCAGCCGTTCGCCGCGTAGAAGTTCGCCGGGTCGTTGCCGAAGAACAGGGACGGCACGAAGGCCACATTGACACCGGCCAGGACGTAGGCGGAGCGGCTGGTCCAGGGCGGCAGCAGGTTCGTACGGGAGATGCCGAAGCCCACCGCGACCAGGAACAGCGTCAGCAGCACACGGCCGATCGACCCGTAGAGGATGTAGGTGCCGCTGACCGTGATGGTCGGATCGATCGAACGGTCGGCGGCGATGACCGCGCCGGCTTCCAGCCCGCTGGAGACCAGGGTGACCGTCGCGTAGACCAGGCCGGTGGCGAATGCCATCGAACCCACCCATTCACAGGCCGGGTTCACCCGCTTGACCAGCTCACGGAAGGCCGTCACGAACACGATCAGGAACGCCAGCGAGAAGATCGCGAGCAGCAGCCTGGTGAGGACGTTCGAGTCCGGCGGCGGACCGGAGTAGATGAAGTACAGCGGTACCTCGACGATCAGGGCGGCCGCCGCGGCGATGCCGGCGAGGCCCGTCAGACGCCTGGCGAAGGTCTCGTTCATGGGGGTCCCCCGAAGTCCGGTGGCGGGTTCGTCGTCGGCCCCCTTGCCGACGACACACATGCTGCCGCCCCCGGCACGACCCGTCCCTGGGCCTGGACACCCGATGCGGGGGTGGTCCTGGCGACACCCCTGGGCACTCACGTCCGGCGCCGCCCGGCCGACCCCGCACCACCGCACCGCCCGCCCCGAGTCCGCCGACCGTGCCCCTTGGCGCTCCCTGCGCACCACCGCCCGGCCGGAAAACGCTTGGACGCCGCGGTCGCCGTCGCGGGACACTTCCGGACTCGACCCGAATCTCCACACATCCGTTGCGGCGATGGCCCCTGCCCGCACCAGCGCGTGGCGGGCGGCCACAGAACGACACAGGGGTGGGATGGAAACGCCTGAATCGCGCAGGGCTCAGCCGGGCAAACGCTCGGTACTTCTCGCACTTCGTTACTACGGACGGGAGTTGGCCCGGCTCCGCCGGCTGACGGCACCCGCGATGCTGCTCATGGCGCTGGGCAACATCGGAATCAACTACATCGCGCCGCTGATCGTCGCCAAGCTCGTCGGCGACATCGCCGACGACAAGGACGTCACGGTCGACTCGACACTGCCGTACGTCCTCGGCTTCGCAGGCGTGCTGCTGCTCGCGGAGGCACTGTGGCGCATCGCAATGCACTGCCTCAACCGCCTCGACGCCCTCGGCATCGAGCACCTGTACGTGATCGGGATGGACGAGCTGTTCGCCAAGGACGCCGCGTTCTTCCACGACAACTTCGCCGGTTCGCTGACCAAGCGCGTCCTGAGCTTCGCCTCGCGTTTCGAGCAGTTCGTGGACACACTGGCGTTCCAGATCGTGGGCAGCTTCGTACCGCTGGCGTTCGGGGCGGTGGTGCTGTGGCGCTACGAACCCCTGCTCGTGGTCGGACTGCTGGTGATGATCGCGCTGACCGGGGTGTTGGTCGTGCCTCTCATCCGGCGCCGTCAGGCGCTGGTCGACCTGCGTGAGGAGGCGATCGCCCGGGTTTCGGGCCATGTCGCCGACAGCCTGATGAACATGGACACGGTGCGGGCGTTCGCCGCGGAGGAGCGCGAGGCCGCCGAGCACCGCTCCCGGGTCGCCACGTCGCGCCGGCTCACGCTGCGGTCGTGGGACTACGGCAACCTCCGCATCGACACGCTGGTCGCGCCGCTGTCGGTGCTGACCAACGCGGTGGGCCTGCTGCTCGCGGTCACGCTCGCCGGGGGCGGGCACGGCGTGGAGGCGATCGTGGTCGCCTTCACCTACTACAGCAACGCGACACGGATCATGTTCGAGTTCAACCAGATCTACCGCCGGCTGGAGAGCTCGATGACGGAGGCCGCGCAGTTCACCGAGCTGCTCCTGACACCTCCTACCGTGCTCGACCCGCCGTCGCCGGAGCCGCTGCGGCCCCGGGCCGCCGACATCCGCTTCGAGAAGGTGACCTTCGCGCACCGGGGCGGCAAGCCGCTGTTCGAGGGTCTGGACCTGTACGTGCCGAGCGGGGCGCGGATCGGCCTGGTCGGCCGATCCGGCGGCGGCAAGACCTCCCTCACCCGGCTGCTGTTACGGATGACGGACATCGACGGCGGCCGCATCCTCGTCGGGGGTCAGGACATCAGCCGGCTGCGCCAGGCCGACCTGCGCAGCCAGATCGCCTACGTGCCGCAGGACCCGGCGATGTTCCACCGCACCCTGCGGGACAACATCGCGTTCGCCCGGCCGGACGCCACCGAGGCCGAGATCCGCCGGGCGGCCGAGGCGGCCCATGTCTCGGAGTTCGCCGACGCGCTGCCGGACGGCTTCGACACCATGGTGGGCGAGCGCGGCATCAAACTGTCCGGCGGTCAGCGCCAGCGCGTCGCCCTCGCCCGGGCGATCCTGCGCGACGCGCCGATCCTGCTGCTCGACGAGGCGACCAGCGCCCTGGACTCGGAGAGCGAACTCCTCGTGCAGGAGGCGCTGTGGCGGCTCATGGACGGGCGGACCGCACTGGTGGTGGCGCACCGGCTGAGCACGGTCGCCGGCATGGACCAGCTCGTCGTCCTCGACCGTGGACGGATCGTCGAGCAGGGCACGCACCAGGAGTTGCTCGCGTTCGACGGCGCCTACGCGAAGCTGTGGCAGCACCAGTCGGGCGGCTTCCTCGACGACACCGCGGGGTGGGCCGACGTGCTCTGAACGCGGCAAGGGCCGTCTCCTCGCCCCATGAGGAGGCGGCCTCAGACCGCGCCGTCGCCGGACCGGTACCGGGCGAGGTCCAGGTCAGGGTGCGGTCGCCGCCCATCAGCTCGGTGGCCGCCAGGCGGACGTCGAAGTGCTCGCCGGCGCGCACCATGAACTCGGTGCTCAGCAGCGAGTCGAGGCCGAAGTCGGTCACGGGCCGCGCCGGGTCCAGCTCCTCGGGGTCGCTGTGCAGCACGGCGGCGAGCAGCCGGGTCAGGGTCCTGATGATCGCGGCCCGGGCCTCGTCGGGTGTCATGGCGACCAGTTCGCGCAGCAGGTCCACGCGGCCTTCCGGGCCGGGACCGGCGGCGGCCGGTACGAGGGCGGTGAAACGGGCGGTGGCCAGGGCGGGCAGCAGTCGGCGGGCGCGGCTCCAACGGTAGCGGCCGACGCCCGCCACGTCGGTGCCCGGCCAGAGCAGGCCGCCGGCGTCGGCCCGGCGGGGCGGCAGCGGGCGGTGCTCCGCGGCGAACGCGAACCCGGCGCACGCAAGGACGCGGTCCTGGACGCGTTGCGTGCCGCCCTCCGCGACCACCGGCACGGCCGCCGCATCGGCACGGTGCTGTTCCACCCTCGCTTCCCGACCACCATCCGCCACAACTCCAGGATCTACCGCGCCCGGCTGGCCGCCTGCGCCGCCAAGTACGGTTCGGGAGGCGCCCGATGAGGATCCTGGTCACGGGCGGCAGCGGCTTCCTGGGGCAGGAGATCTGCCGCCGGCTCGTCGCCCGCGGCACCACAGCCCCCTCCCTCAGCAGCCGCCCGAGCATCACCCTGGAGAGCCTCGGCGTGCGGCAGCACCTGGGCGACCTCGCCGACCCGGCCGCCGTCTCCCGCGCGCTCGCCGACTGCGACGCCGTCATCCACAACGCCGCCCTGGCAGGCGTCAGCGGCCCGCTCACGCCGTACTGCTTCCTGCGCGCGGCCGGCCTCCGGGCCACCTGGTGCCCCGCCCTCCACGCCCACGGACCGCCCTGGGTTAGGCCCCCGTCAGAACGGTTCAACCATAGAGTTCCGAAAAATATCTCGCAAGATGTGTTAACAATGCCGACAACCTCTGCTAACAATGCTCTCCACCGGCGCACCTGCGCTCCTCCCTCTCCCCCCGGCAGAGCCGGCCCAGCGTCACCACCCACCACTCCCTCGACGAGAGGACCTCAGCCATGCCAACAGCCAGATACACCGTCATCGCAGGCGCCGCCGCCATAGCCCTGATGGCCACCGGATGCGCCGGGGCCGGAGGCAGCGACAGCTCCGGCGGCGGCAAGAGCATCAACGTACTGATGGTCGGCAACCCGCAGATGGAGGACATCGCGAAGCTGACCAAGGACACCTTCACGAAGGACACCGGCATCGAGGTGAACTTCACGGTCCTCCCCGAGAACGAGCTGCGCGACAAGGTCACCCAGGACATCGCCACCCAGGCCGGCCAGTACGACGTCGCCACGATCGGCGCCTACGAGGTACCCATCTGGGAGAAGAACGGCTGGCTGCACGAGCTCGGCTCCTACGCCGACAAGGACACGAGCTTCGACAAGGCCGACCTGCTGAGGCCCATGGTGCAGTCGCTGTCCGGTTCCGACGGCAAGCTCTACGCCCTGCCGTTCTACGGCGAGTCGTCCTTCCTCATGTACAACAAGCACGTCATGAAGGCGAAGGGCATCACGGTGCCCGAGCACCCGACCTGGCAGCAGATCGCCGAGATCGCGGCCAAGGTCGACGGCGCCGAGCCCGGCATGCGCGGCATCTGCCTGCGCGGGCTGGCCGGCTGGGGCGAGCTCGGCGCGCCGCTGACCTCCGTGGTCAACACCTTCGGCGGCACCTGGTTCACCAAGGACTGGAAGGCCCAGGTCAACAGCCCGGCGTTCAAGAAGGCCACCAACTTCTACGTCGACCTGGTCCGCAAGCACGGTGAGGCGGGCGCGGCGCAGGCCGGGTTCACCGAGTGCCTCAACGCCATGAGCCAGAAGAAGGTCGCGATGTGGTACGACGCGACCAGCGCGGCCGGGTCGCTTGAAGACCCCAGCTCCAGCAAGATCGCCGGGCACGTCGGCTACGCCTACGCGCCGACCGTCGAGACCAAGAGCAGCGGCTGGCTGTGGTCCTGGGCGTGGGCCATGCCCAGGACCACCAAGAACGCCGACGCCGCCTCGAAGTTCATGCTGTGGGCCTCCAGCAAGAAGTACGAGAAGCTGGTCGGCGAGAAGCTCGGCTGGGCACGCGTCCCCGCCGGCAAGCGGGCCAGCACATATGACATCCCGCAGTACCAGAAGGCCGCCGGGTCGTTCGGCGACATCACCCTGAAGTCCATCGAGCAGGCCGACCCGTCCGATCCGGGCGTCCAGCCCAGGCCCACGGTGGGCATCCAGTACGTGGCGATCCCCGAGTTCCAGGACCTGGGCACCAAGGTCACCCAGGAGATCTCCGCCGCGATCGCCGGCAAGACCAGCGTGGACAAGGCGCTGAACGACGGCCAGAAGCTCGCCGAGGCAGTCGCCGAGAACTACCAGAAGTGACCTTGATGCCCGGCGGCGTTCCCGCCGACCGGGCGTCGCTTCCCTACCCGGCCGTCACCGGCGGAGGAAAGTTCATGACCACGCTCACCGCACCCCCCGAGACAGCACCACCGCCCATCCGTCCTCGAACGCGCTCTGCCGCCAGCAAGTGGCGGCGCCGCATCCCGCTGCTACCGGCGCTGGTCTTCACCATCGTCGTCACGCAGCTCCCCTTCGTGGCCACGCTCGTGATCTCCACCTTCCAGTGGAACATCCTCAGGCCGGGCGACCGGCACTTCACCGGCCTGTCCAACTACGCGTTCGTCTTCACCGACGAGCGGCTGCGCGCGGCCGTGCTGAACACCGCCGTCCTCACCGCCTCGGTGGTGCTGATCAGCGTGCTCCTCGGCCTCTGCCTGGCCATGCTGCTCGACCGCCGCTTCCCCGGCCGCGGACTGGCGCGCACCCTGCTCATCGCCCCGTTCCTCGTCATGCCGGTCGCGGCGTCGCTGCTGTGGAAGCACGCCATCTACAACCCCGACTACGGCCTGCTCAACGGCACCCTCAACGGCGTCTACCGGTTGTTCGGCGCCGACCACGGCCCGACGGTCGACTGGGTGTCCTCGTACCCCATGCCCGCCGTCGTGGTCTCGCTGGTCTGGCAGTGGACCCCGTTCATGATGCTGATCATCCTGGCCGGCCTCCAGGCGCAGCCCGGTGACGTGCTGGAGGCGGCCCGCGTGGACGGAGCGTCGGCCATGGCCACCTTCCGCCACATCACGCTGCCGCATCTTCGCCAGTACCTGGAGCTGGGCATCCTGCTCGGCACGATCTACGTCGTGCAGACCTTCGACGCGGTCTACACCATCACCCAGGGCGGCCCCGGCTCGCAGACGACCAACCTGCCCTACGAGATCTACCTGACCATGTTCCGCAAGTACGAGTACGGCGAGGCGGCCGCCGCCGGTGTCGTCGTCGTACTCGGCTCGATCGTGATCGCGACCTTCGCCCTGCGCACCATCGCGTCGCTGTTCCGCGAGGAGGTGTCCCGATGACCGCACGGCTCACTCCGCTGTGGACCTTCGTCGCCTGGCTGGCCACCCTGGCGTTCTTCGCGCCGGTGGCGTGGATGGTGCTCACCTCCTTCCACCAGGAGGCCGACGCGGCGACCAACCCGCCGAGCCCCTTCGCCCCGTTCACCTTCGCGCAGTACGAAACACTGTTC
The DNA here is from genome assembly GCF_028885415.1 of Streptomyces coeruleorubidus. Lineage (GTDB taxonomy): Bacteria > Actinomycetota > Actinomycetes > Streptomycetales > Streptomycetaceae > Streptomyces > Streptomyces coeruleorubidus_A. Next base: position 8,867,140 of record NZ_CP118527.1, on the reverse strand, counting down.
AGCCGGGACATCACCCCCTTCCTCCTCAACTCGGCCATGGCCAGCGTCATTTCGACGCTGCTGGTGCTCGCCCTCGCGGTGCCGACGGCCTACGCGCTGTCCATCAAGCCGGTCGAGAAGTGGACCGACGTGATGTTCTTCTTCCTGTCCACGAAGTTCCTCCCGGCGATCGCGGCCCTGCTGCCGGTCTACCTGATCGTCAAGGACATCGGGATGCTGGACAACGTCTGGACCCTGATCGTCCTCTACACCGCCATGAACCTGCCGATCGCGGTCTGGATGATGCGCTCCTTCCTCGCCGAGGTCCCCAAGGAGATCCTGGAGGCGGCCGAGGTCGACGGGGCCAATCTGCTCACCGTGCTGTGGCGGGTCGTCGCGCCGGTCGCCATGCCCGGACTCGCAGCCACCTCGCTGATCTGCTTCATCTTCAGCTGGAACGAGTTCATGTTCGCCGTCAACCTCACCGCGACGCAGGCCTCCACCGCGCCGGTGTTCCTGGTCGGCTTCATCACCAACGAGGGCCTGTTCCTGGCCCGGCTGTGCGCCGCGGCCACGCTGGTGTCGCTGCCGGTCCTCATCGCCGGGTTCGCCGCGCAGGACAAGCTGGTGCGCGGGCTGTCACTGGGAGCGGTGAAGTGAGACCGGCGAGGGCACCGCGCACACTCCCGACCGCATCCGAAACGGAGCACCACCCCATGCCGCAGCAGATCCGCCGTGTCCTGGTCCGGTCGATCGACGACATCACCGTCGAGCACATCCCCGCGCCGACCGCCGACGAGGGCGAACTCCTCGTCCGCACCGCCGTGGTGGGCGTCTGCGGCTCCGACACCCACGCGGCCCTGGGCCACCATCCGTTCATGCCGCTGCCCTACCACCCCGGACACGAGGCGGTCGGTGTCGTCGCGGCCACGGGCCCGGGCGTCGACGGATTCGTCCCGGGCGACCGGGTGATCGTCGAGCCGAACCTCTTCTGCGGGCAGTGCCCCCAGTGCCGTAGTGGCCGCTACAACATCTGCCAGGAGCTGAAGGTCTTCGGCTGCCAGACACCCGGCGCCATGACCGACCTGTTCACCATCCCCGCCGACCGCGTGCACCGGGTCCCCGACGGCATGACCGACGTCGAGGCCGCCCTCGTCGAACCGCTGGCCACGCCGGTGCACGCCGTGGCCAAGGCCGGTGACCTCACGGGACGTACGGTCGTCGTCCTCGGTGCCGGGCCCATCGGTCTGCTCGTCCTCGCCGCCGCCCGGCACGCGGGCGCCGCCGCGATCGCCGTCACCGATCTGCTGCCGGGCAAGCGGGACCGCGCCCTGCGCCTGGGCGCCGACGCGGCCCTGCCCGCCGACGCCGCCGACCTCACCGAGCAGGTCGGTCAGGCCCTCGGCGGACCGGCCGACGTGGTCTTCGACTGCGTGGCCCGCGAGCAGTCCATGGCCCAGGCCACCGACCTGGTCACCAAGGGCGGCCGGATCATCGTCGTCGGTGTCGGCGCCGCCGGAACCACCCCCGTACGCCTCGACCTGATCCAGGACCGCGAGATCAGTCTCGAGGGCACGCTGATGTACACGGCCGACGACTACCGCACCGCCATCAGCCTGATCGCCTCGGGCGCCGTCGACACCGACGAGATCGTCACCGCCACGTTCCCCCTGGAGGAGGCGGCCAAGGCCTTCGCCGCCTCGCTCGCCCCGGAACACGTCAAGGTGCTGGTCACCGTGGAAGCGTCCTGGTGACCGCCGAGAGCGGCGGGCGGACCGGGCGGGGGCAGGTGGCGCCGGCGGGCGACGCCCACCTGCTCCTCCCCACCCGTGTGCGAGACTTCGAGGTCGAAACCTCGGGGCGCCGCCACGCACCGCGAGGCTGTCGCAGTACGGCCCGCCACCAGCCGCGCGCCGGGCACAGGACCCGAAGGAGAGGGAGAGCCGTAGTGGCCGCCAGGACTCGGTCGTCGCAGGCCGCGGTGGAGGAGCGACGCCAGGCCGTCCTGCGCCATGTCGTGGAACACGGCGAGACCCGCATCGACGAGCTCGCCGATCACTTCGGCGTCAGTCTGATGACGATGCACCGTGACCTCGACGACCTCGCGCAGCGTTCCCTGCTCCGCAAGGAACGCGGCCGGGCCGTCCCCTACCCGGCGGTCACCATGGAAACCGCGACCCGCTTCCGGGAGAGCACCGCGCTCTCGGCGAAGGCCGCTGTCTGCCACGCCGCGCTCGGGCGCGTCAGGCCCGGCAGCACGGTCCTCATGGACGACTCCACCACCCTCTTCCCCCTCGCTCCCGCCCTCGCGGAACTCGACCGGATCACCGTCGTCACCAACTCGGTGGGCCTGGCACAGCGGCTCGGGTCCGCCGGTGTGGAGGTCACCCTGCTCGGCGGGCGGTATCACGGCGACTTCAACTCCTGCACCGGCCCCGAGGTCACCCGCACCCTCTCCCGTATCCGCGCCGACCTCGCCCTGATGTCCGCCACCGCCGTCCTCTCCGGCCAGCTCTTCCACCCTCTGCGCGAGTACGTCGAGGTGAAGCTGGCCATGCTCGCCTCCGCCGAGCGGGCGCTGCTCCTCGTGGACCACTCCAAGTTCGGCAAGACCGCCACCCATGCGTACGGCACGGTGACCGACTACGAGGCCGTCATCACCGACACCGGCACGCCCGAGACGGAGATCGCGGCCCTGGAGAGCCTCGGTGTGCCGGTCGAGAGAGTCGACCCCGGAGACCACCCGCTGTGATACACACCCTGTTCGAAACCCCGAGCGCCTACCGCCCCACCGCCGCGGAGATGGCCGCTCCCGTCCCGGCGGTCGAGGCCGTCCTCTTCGACTTCAGCAACACGATCTTCCAGATGATCGACCTGGAGACGTGGCTGCGCCGGGTGGGCGCGGCCTGCGGCCGTACGGCCGTGCTGGAGGAGGACGGCGCCGTGCCGGGCATCGCACGGCAGTTGCGGGACGCCTTCCGACTGCCCGCCGTCGCGGCCCTCCAGGAGGGCCGCGACCTCTCCTCCCACCAGCACCGCCGCGCCATGCGGGGCTGGTGGGGGCATGTGGACTTCCTGCGGGGCGTCGAGGAAACGGCCTACCGGGAACTCACCGCCCCCGACGCCTGGCTGCCCTACGCCGACACCGAGCCCACACTCCGTGCGCTGCGCGCCCGCGGCCTGCGTGTCGGCATCGTCAGCGACTTCGCCTGGGACCTGCGGGTCCACCTGGCCCACGCCGGGCTGGAGGACCTGATCGACGTCTGCGTCATCTCCTACGAACAGGGCCGCGAAAAGCCCGACCCACAGCTGTTCCTCAAAGCCTGCGCCGACCTCGGCGCCGACCCCCGCGCCACCCTCATGGTCGGCGACAACCCGGTTCGCGACGGCGCCGCCACCGCCTGCGGTCTGCGCGCCTACATCCTCCCGGCCGAACAACGCACCGGCGACCGGGGCCTGGCCGAAGTCCTCCGGCTCATGGCCTGACCCACCTGCGTGTTTCCTCAGGTGCGCGCGGCTTCTTCGGGTGCGTACTTCCTCAGGTGCGTGACGTGAGGATGCTGAGCGTGTTGGCGGCCACGATGGCCGCGATGGCGGCCAGTTCGGTCCAGCCCAGGTTCTGGCCGAGGACGAGCCGGCCGACGACGGCGGCCAGCACGGGGTTGACGCTCATGAAGAGGCCGAAGGTCTGGGCCGCGACGCGGCGCAGGGTGAGGAGGTCCGCCAGATACGGGACGGCTGACGACAGGACGCCGGCCGCGAGGGCGTACGCGGCGGCCCCGGCGGTCGGCGGACGCTCGACGACGAGGACGATACCGACCGGCAGGAACATCAGCGCGGAGATCCCAGCGGCGGCCGCCGATCCCTGCACTCCGGGGATGCGCCGGCCGACGGTGCGGTTGAGCAGGATGTACGACGCCCAGCAGACGGCGGCCAGCAGCCCCAGGCCCATTCCCAGGTAGTCGGCGGAGGGCTGCGGACGCATCAGGGTGACGACGCCCGCCGCGGCGATCAGCGCACAGCACGCGTCCACGCGGCGGCGCGAGGCGGCCAGGGCGATGCCGAGCGGTCCGAGGAACTCCAGGGTCACCGCGAGGCCGAGGCCGATGCGGTCGATGGCGCTGTACAGGGACAGGTTCATCGTTCCGAACACCAGCGCCAGCAACAGGACCGGCCACCACTGCTGCTTGGTGAAGGTGCGCAGTCGGGGTCGGCCGACGGTCATCAGGACGATCGCGGCCACGTACTGGCGTACGGCGACGACACCGACAGGTCCGAGGACGGGGAAGGCCAGGGAACCGATCGCGGCACCGGTCTGATTGGACAGGCCGCTGCCGAACATGGTGACCACACCGACCAGGCGCCGACCGCCGGACTCGGGGGTGGAGGCCGCCGTGACGGTCCGATGGGAGGGTGCTGACGAGCGTGCGGGGGCTGCGGGCATGCCGTGATCTTCGGACGGCACCCGTCTTGCGCAAAATGCATCACGAGCTCGATCTATACGCTTGAGTCATGGATGTGGAGCTGCGGCAGTTGCGCTGCCTCGTCGCGATCGTCGACGAGGGCAGTTTCACCGACGCCGCCATCGCGCTCGGTGTCTCCCAGGCCGCCGTGTCCCGCACCCTGGCCTCCCTCGAACGCGCCCTCGGTGTACGGCTGTTGAAGCGGACCTCCCGCGAGGTGAGCCCGACCGGGACGGGGCTGCGCGTGCTGGAGCACGCCCGCCGTGTGCTCGGCGAGGTGGACGATCTGGTACGGGAGGCCAGGTCAGGCCATGCCTGCCTGCGGATCGGCTACGCCTGGTCGGCCGTAGGCCGCCACACGCTGGCCTTTCAGCGCCGCTGGGCCGAGACCCGGCCCGAGACGGAGGTGCAGTTCGTCCGCGTCAACTCCGCCACCGCCGGGCTGGCGGAGGGGGCGTGCGACCTGGCCGTGGTGCGCAGGCCGCTGGACGACCGCCGCTTCGACTCCGCAGTCGTGGGGCTGGAAAGGCGACTGTGCGCCATGGCGTCCGACGACCCCCTGGCGCGGCGCCGCTCCGTGAGACTCGCCGACATCGCCGGGCGGACGCTGCTGATCGACCGGCGGACGGGCACCACCACGACACAGCTGTGGCCGCCGGACTCCCGTCCGGCGACCAAGGACATACACGACGTCGACGACTGGCTGACCGAGATATCCATCGGCCGCTACGTGGGCATGACGGCCGAGTCGACGGCACACCAGTACCCGCGTCCCGGCATCGTCTACCGACCGGTGCGCGACGCCGAGCCGATCGCGGTGCACCTCGCCTGGTGGCGGGACGAACCGCATCCCACCACCCAGGCCGCGGTCGAACTGCTCACGACGCTGTACGCCACGGGATGACCCCGCTGTCGAGCCGGCCCCGTCAGGAATGCGCCCCTGTCAGACCCGGGCCAGCTCCGCCGCGCCGAACGACACGTCGAAGCGGTCGCACCAGATGCTCACGCTGCTGAAGCTCGATGGATCCGCGTCACCGGGGAGGGCGTAGTTCTGGCTTCCCTTGTTGCCCTTGAGCTTGCCGAGGCTGACGTACTTGCCGTCGTCGAAGACGTGCCACCCCGCCTTGCCCTGCTTCACCTGCGCGTCGGTCAGCCAGACGCGCAGGTCCGGTCCGTTGCTGGTGTTCAGGTTCTCCAGCCGGACGACATGGGAGCCGTCGGCCAGCCGCACGAGCTTCACCGTGCCCGAGGTCGCGTGCTCGTGGCTGATCAGCTCACCGCTCGCCAGTGTCTGCGGACCGGTGTCCGGGGAAGGCGACTCGGAGGGCGCCGCGGCGGGAGGAGCGGAGGTCTCCGCGACCCCGGGCAGGGTCTCTTGAACGGTCTCGTCCTGCCACAGCTTCCACGGCTGGAACCAGTACAGCCCGAAGCCGGCTCCGCCGACCGCCACCACCAGCACCGCGATGACCAACGGCCCGGTCATTACCTTGCGCACGCGCCCCATCCCCGCTCGCCTCCTGAGAGTTCCTCCAGCCCTCCCGATTCAACGCCAACGGGCGGCCGTCCCACACCCCACAACTGATGACGGAATCCTTACGTCGGAAGCCGGGAGCCCGCCTGGCCGGCGCGGAGCATCGCCTTGTACAGGGCGTCTTGTACAGGGCGTCCGCTCGCCTCGGCGGTCCAGTTCAGCCACACCACACACGGAACACGCCATCCTTGAGGCCACCGGTTGCATACGGGGCAGGCTGTGGGCTGGACTTGATCTTCAGCTGCTGACGCGCCATCGGAATCGGAGCTCGCGGACCGTGTGGCTCCCCATGCCGTGTTGGTCACGCTCACGCCTTCGACCTAGCGCAGGAAACGGAAACGACCATGCCCCGGACGCCGACGCACTGATCCGTGGATGCCTACTTCGCGGGAATGTTGCTCGGTCTCGCCATGATCACGCCCATCGGGCCGCAGAACATCTTCCTCATCAACCAGGGCTTCACCTTCGGCGTACCGCGGGTGTTCGTGGCAGTCGTGGCCGCTGGAGTCTGCGACACCGTCCTCATATCTCTCGGCGGTGCCGGGACATCAGCGGTGCTCAACCGCATACCCGGCATCAAGTCGTTCCTCCTGGCCGCCGGCGTGGTGTTCCTGACGTACCTGGCGGTCAAGTCCTTCCGGTCGCGTCCAGAGGACTTCGACCAGTCCACACCGCCCGAGATGCGTTGGCGCCGTGTGGTTGCGCAATGCGCCTCGGTCACCGTCTTCAACCCCCACGCGGTGCTGGACGTCGTCGGCATCCTCGGTGTGGCCATCGCGGCCCAGGCTCCGGATCACCGTCCGATCTTCGCGGCGGGGACGGTCAGTGCCTCCTGGCTCTGGTTCACCCTCCTGGCTCTCGGCGCTTCGACGCTGAGACGCTGGCTGACGCCTCAGCGCCGGGTGTGGATCGACCGGGGTTCCGGCACTCTCATGCTCGTTTTCGCCGCCCTCTTCGTGGGCGAACTCCTCCGCTCACAGGGGTAGGGCACAATCAGGAGCCGTGCCCGCCCCTCCTGATCCCGCCGTTCTGTACCCCGACGTCGCAGCCTGCGGCAGCCTCGCCTCAGCGCTCCGTGCCGAAGCGGAAGGCTGCTGCGGCACCGTCCCCGTCACGTCTCCGGGTTCCGCTCCGCTGGTCCACGCGACGGTTGCGAGCACCCTGCCGCACCGTGAGCCGCTGCAGATCAGCGCATGGCTGCACGAACGCCGGTGGTCGATCCGGGGAGCGGAACAGCGCTTGGGCATGCCCCTCATCGACGGCAGGACGGACGACCTTGCGGAGGTTGCCAGGGCCGCCCGGGCGTGGCACGTCGGAGCGGCCCTGCAAGACATCCGTCGGGCGGCGGCTTTCGTGCACCTGACCGGCCGGTTCGAGGTGCCCGACCACGATCCCGCGCGCCTGACGGAATCCGAGTGGCAGGGCATGCGCCAGGAGGCGGGCGAACTGGAGTACGCCTGGCAGGAGACGTACCAGGCCCTGATCGAGGCAGCGTACGCCGAGCCGGCGCTGCGCGCCCTGTACCCGTTCACGAGCCACTGGTCCCTGCGCTTCTCGACCACCACCCGGCCGCGCCTGACCGTCATCGGGCCGTGTCTGACGGCGGGCAGCGACGGCACATACGGAGTGGGCAGGGGCTTCATCACTCCGGACCTCGGCCTGTTCACCACAGCGCACGAGGCCGTGGCACTGGCCGTGCGCCGACTGCCGACCGGCCTCGGCCCGACCGCGCTCGGCGGATGACCAAGTGCCTGCCGTTTGGCCGGAGCCATGCAGCCGGAGGAGGGCACTTGATCTACGCCCCGGAGTCTGCCTCCTTGACCACCTGCTCCAGTCGGCTTCGGTGGTCCTCCCACCAGGCCGAGTCGCCGGGCGCCACGTTGTCACTCCCGGGCCGCTGTCCTGTGGCCCCGTCGACGAGTTCGCGGACGATGTCGGCATGCCCGGCATGCCGCTGAGTCTCGGCGATCATGTGGATGAGAATGCGGCGGAGCGGCAGCTCAGGGCGCGGCCCCCACGGCACCTGGCCGACAGCGTCGAGGGGAAGCAACTCGATCGTCTCGTCCGAGTGAGCGCACACCCGGCGGTAATCGTCGACGATCTGCTCCCGCGTCTCTGCGGCGGTCGCCCACAGGTCGGTGTTCGGTTCGGCAGCCCCCGCGATCCAGAGCGGCGGCCCCTCCACCGGCCGGCCGAAGGTCTCGCCGAAATACGCCGCTTCGGCGCCGGTCAGGTGCTTGACCAGTCCCAGCAGGTTGGTGCCCGTCGGAGTCATGGGGCGCCGGATGTCGTACTCCGACAGGCCATCCAGCTTCCACAGCAGCACGTCACGGGCATCCTGCAGGTAGAGACGGAGATCCGCCTTCGTGTCGGATTCAGTCATCGAACCAGTGTCCCGTTCGCATGATCACTGTCCACTGCTTTTCCCGGGCGAACTCCGAGTGCGTCGGCGCCGCCGATGTCGGCGTGCGGCGAATCGCCGAGGACCCACGCGCCGGACAGGGGTGCGTTGACCGTGGCGGCTGCCGCCTGGAAGATCTCCGGTTCAGGCTTCTTGCGGCCGACGGCTTCGGAGACGACCAGCCCTGGACGAGTTCGGCGAGTCCGGTGTGACGGATCCTCGCTTCTTGCTGGACCGTGCGGCCGTTGGTGACGACCACGCAGGTCCAGCCGTCCGCACGGAGCGTTTCAGCGCTGGGTACCCAAAGGCCGCACGTCAGGCTTCGTCCGCCCTGGCCAGGGCCTCGGTGATCATGCGGGAGGCGAAGTCGCGGTCGTCGGTGAGTCGGTTGATGTGCTCCGCGAGCAGGAAGGCGGTGGCTTCCAGGGGATTCATCTCGTCCATGGTCCAGTCTCCGTACTGCCTGCGCCACAGGCTGGGGCTCAGTCCGGTGCCTGCAGCGACGAGCAGTCCAGCCATGGTGGGGATGGCTTCGGGACGGACGCTCTTGGGCATCATGCGCATCGTGGCCACGAGGTTGGGCACCACGTACTCGATGACGTCCTTGCCGTGGTCCTCGTAGGCCATCCGCAGCCACTGCATGAACATGTAGATGAGCGTGCACGCGCCGTCCAGCAGGTCATCGACGCCGCGGGGTCCCAAGGACACGGCGAACTGGTCGGTCAGCGCTTGTTGTTCGGCGTCGGTCTGGGACCTGCCGTCGTAGATGGACTTGAGCCGAGAGTCGATCATCATGAGTGCTGCGCCCACATCGCCGGCGGGCGCGTGCTGGGGGTCGCAGGGCGATGACACAGTGTTCCTCCTGAGCCGACCGAGGGCAGCGCGGCGTGTCCGTACAGTAACCCGCCGCTGACGGGAGAGTCCGACGAACCCCGATGAAGGGTGCGGACGTCCACAGTGGGACTGTGGAACACGATGATCAGGAACCGAAGTGCCCCGCCACTCCCGCGAGTTGAACGGCCGCCCGTCAACCAGTCGAGTCAACTTGTGCGGAAGATGCGGTTGAGATGGTGGTCCAGGACCGTGGTCGCGGACTGCGGACTGCGCTGGCCGACGAGGATGCCGGTGCCGAGTCCCGCGGACATGGCGAGCAGGCCGGCCGCCTCCAACCGTGCGTCCACACCGGGCTCGAGCAGATCTGCCCCTTTCGCCTGCCGGAGGAGTTCGGTCAGGGCGTCTTCGGCGGCGTCAGGGTTCTTGATGAAGGGCTGGGCTGCCAGCGCCCGGTCGTTGACGGACAGAACGGCGTAGGACGTGTAGAGGTGGTGGAAGGTGCGGCTCTCGTCGTCCGTCGGCAGCGCCGCCATCAGCAGCGCCTCGACCATCGCGCGCGGACCGGGGCTGTCCCCGGCGGCCCGGACACGGGCGGAGACCCGCTCCCCGAACCTCTCCGCCAGATGTTCGAGCCCGAAGAGCAGCAACTTCTCCTTGGTCTGGAAGTAGTACTGCACCAGCCGCAGTGATACGCCCGCCTCCGCTGCCACATCGCGCATCCCCACGGCATGCAGTCCGCGCCGGCCGGCGACGCGGACGAGCGCCTCGGCGATCTGGGTGCGCCGTTCTGCGTGGTCCACGCGCTTGGGCATCGGCCGGTTCTCCGCTCGTCGTTCCTGCTCTGGCTCCGTGGGGACCCTTTGATGATACGACCGTACCAACATCGTGGTACGGTCGTATCACAAAACCGAGACGCCGGAGGTGGCCATGCCCGAGACCGCTGCCCGCACCCAGTCCGATGTCGGCCGCTACGTGAGCGATACCTGGCGGGAGCGCTACTTCACGGCATGCGATGCGGTCTACGCCCTCGGAGCGCCCGCGCTCGCGGAGGAGGACGTGGAGACGTCCTTCGCCACCACGCACGTCTACCGCTATGGCCCCGCCGACGAGGCCGCCCGATCCCGCACCCCGGTCGTCCTGGTGCACGGGGCCGGCTCCTGCTCCGCCATGTGGTACCCGAACACCCCGGCCCTCAGTGCGGATCGCCCGGTCTACGCGATCGACACCCCGGGCGATCCCGGCCGCAGCGTGCAGCGCGAGCCGATCCACCACCCCGAACACGCCGCCCAGTGGCTGGACGAGACACTCGCCGGACTCGGCCTCGACCGGGTCCACCTCGTCGGCACCTCCTACGGCGGATGGCTCGCCCTGAACCAGGCCCACCGCAGGCCCGGTCGCCTCGCCTCGGTCACCCTGCTCGACCCCGGCGGCCTGGAGAAGGTGGGGTTGCGCTTCTTCGTCTGGATCTTCGCCGGCTTCTTCGCGACCTTCGCGCCCAAGGCGCTCCGCCCACGGCTGGCGGCCTGGCTGGAACAGCCGGTCCTCGTCATGCCGGAACTGCGCACGATGATCAGAACGGCCGTTCGCGCCCACCGCATACGCCGCCCGGTGCCGCTTCCCCTGTCCGAGGAGGAGCTGTCCACCATCCGGACCCCGCTCTATCTGGTGCTCGGCAAGCGAAGCCTCCTCGTGCACCCGAAGCGGCAGGCGGAGCGTGTGCCGCGCCTGGTCCCCGGGGCCCGAGCCGAGATCATCTCCGACACGGGCCACGGGCCGCAGATCGACCACGCGGCGGAGATCAACCGCAGGATGCTGAACTTCATGGCCTCCGTCGACTGACAACCACGTCCGCGTGCCGGTCAGACCAGCGGCCACAGGACCGCGGTGAGGGCGAAGCCCGCGCATCCCATGACCGTCGTCAGCACCGTCCACGTGCGCAGCCCCGCCGCGACGTCGAGACCGGCGAGCTTGGTGAACATCCAGTATCCGGCGTCGTTGATGTGGGACAGCGCGAGGGCTCCCCCGCCCATCGCCAGGGCCACCAGCGACAGGTGGCCGGTGGACAGGTCGGCGCGGTGCAGCAGGGGGGTGAGGATGCCGGCGGTGGTGATGAGGGCGACGGTCGCCGAGCCCTGGGCGGCGCGCATGGCGAGGGAGGTGAGGAAGGCCAGCAGCAGCACGGGAAGGCCGGTGCGCTCCAGGACGTCGGCGATCGCGTCGCCGACGCCGCTGGCGACCAGGACCTTGCCGAAGACACCGCCCGCGCCCGCGACCAGGATCACCATCGCGACGGGCGGCAGCGCGGAGCCCATGACCTCGGCGATGCGTACGCGGTTCCAGCCGCGACGGGCCCCCAGGAAGTAGCCGCACAGGGCGACGTCGATGAGCAGTGCCACCATCGGGGCGCCCAGGACGGTGAGTACGGCTCGCAGGGTGGAGCCCTCGGCGAGCGTGTTCTGGCCGATGGTGCCGAGGAGGATCAGCAGGATCGGGGTGACGATCAGCGTCAGGACCATGCCGAAGGACGGCGTCCGGAGGCCGGTGCCCGTGTCGGCGGGCTTGGTCAGCACCGCTGTGGCATGCCCGCCGCCGTCGCCCGGCGCTCCGCCGGTCGGCGTTCCGCCCGCTGTCCCCGCCGGGCCGGACGTGCCCGCGTCCGCGCTCGTCTCCCCGTACACCTCGGCGTACACCGCCGGGTCCATCGGGTACTCGCAGCGGGACAGCCGACGTGAGACGAGGTAACCGAGCAGGACGACAACGGCCGTGACGGGGATGCCCATCAACAGCACCAGGCCCTGGCTGGCGCCGATCGTCTCGACGACCGCGACCGCGCCGGGGTGCGGCGGCAGGAAGGCGTGCACGGTGAGCATCGCGGCGCCCATGGGCAGCGCGTAGATCAGCAGCGGCTTGCGGGAGGCGCGGGCGACCCCGTACGCGATCGGCATGAGGATGATCAGGCCGACCTCGAAGAAGACCGGGATGCCCAGGACGAACCCGGCGACGGTCAGGGCGAGCGGGGTGCGCCGGGAGCCGAACCGCTCGATGAGGTGGTGCGCGAACGCGTGGGCGCCTCCGGAGAGTTCGACGATCCGGCCGATCATCGCGCCCAGCGCGATGATGGTGGCGATGTGGCCCAGGGTGGAGCCCATGCCGTCCTCGATGGTCTTCACCAGGTCGGCGGCCGGCACGCCCGCGGCCAGCGCGACGCCGATGCTGACGACGACGAGGGCGACGAAGGGCTGGACCTTGGCTCTGAGAATGAGCAGGAGCAGGGTCGCGACACCGGCGACCGCGATGACGAGCAGAGCGGTGTGGCTCATCGTCCCTCTCCTTCCGGGGACTGGGGAGACAGGACGGTGACGACGGAGGAGTCGTCGCGGGCGCCGAGTCCGGCGCGCTCGCCGAGCAGGTAGAGCTGTTCGGCCGCGGCGGCCAGTGGCACCGGGACGTGGGCGTCCTTGGCGATGCCGGTGACGATGCCCATGTCCTTGACGAAGATGTCGAGGCGCGACTTGACCTCGGGCTCGGGTCCGTCGTCGTACGTCTGGACCATGCGCGGACCGCGGTCGGCGAACATGAAGGAGCCGGCGGCGCCGTGCTTGAGGCTGTCGACGACCGTGGCCGGGTCGAGTCCGAGCCCGCGGGCGAGCGCGACGGCCTCGGCCGCGGCCGCGATGTGCACGCCGGCCAGCAGCTGGTTGACGGCCTTCATCGCCTGGCCGTCACCGCTGCGCGGGCCTACGACCGTGAGTGTCGAGGCGAGCAGGTCGAGGACCGGCCGGGCCGTCTTCAGGGCCACGTCCTCGGCGCCGACGACGATCAGCAGGTCGCCCTCGCCTGCCCGGACCGGGCCGCCGCTGACGGGCGCGTCCACGGTGAGCACACCGCGCTCGGCGAGCCGCCGGGCGGTCGTGCGGGCCGCTTCCGGGCCGACCGTGCTGGTGAGGATCACGACCGCGCCGGGGCGCAGCGTTTCGGCGGCGCCGTTCTCGCCGAACAGCGCGTCCTCGACCTGCGCCTGGTCGCGTACGGCGAGCACGACGACATCGGCGTCACGGGCGGCCTCGGCCGGAGACGCCGCGTCGCGGGCGCCCTCGGCGGCCAGGGCTGCGCGCCGGTCGGCGGCGATGTCGTAGACGGAGACGGGCAGTTCGCCGGCCAGGCGGTGCGCCATGGGGAGTCCCATGGCGCCCAGGCCTATGACGGCCGTGTGGGGACGGGGGTGCGGAGACATCTTTGTCCTCCTGGGGAAGGAGAGGTGGGGAGCGGGTGGGCTGCCGGGGGTGGGGAAAGCCCTGGCAGGTGGGGAGGGGATACGGTCCGACGCGGCTGCTGCGTGGGGATGGCGCAGGGGCCGGCGGCTCTCGGGGCGGCTCGCGTGGGTGGTGCGACGCTGTGGGCGGCCGTAGGCCGGTCTATTGCCGTACGGCAGTACTGCGAGGGTGGTGGTCAGCGGAGCTGGGCCGGGGTCACGCGTTTGCTTCCTCGGCGCGGGGGGTGAGGCGGCCGATGACGTCCAGGGCGGCGTCCCGGACCGCGTCGCGGCCCGCCGCCCACAGGGAGAGGACGTCGGAGCCGGGCAGGGCGGCCGGGAGGGTCGCGCGGACGGCCTCCAGATAAGCGCGGCGCAGTTCGGCGTTGACGTTGACCTTGGCGACGCCACGCGCGAGGGCGCCGTGCAGCTCCTCGACGGGCAGGCCGCTGGCGCCGTGCAGGACGAGCGGTACCGGTACGGCCTCGTGGATCGCGGCCAGCCGGTCCAGGTCGAGGCGGACGGGGTCCTTGGTGAAGCCGTGGACGTTGCCGACGGCCACGGCGAGCGCGTCCACGCCCGTCGCGGCGACGAACTCGGCCGCCTGCGCCGGATCGGTCATCGCCCCGTACGGCGCGACGGCGTCGGTGGAGACGTCCTCGTCGCCGGGGAGGGCACCGAGTTCGGCCTCCACCCAGGCGCCGTGGGCGCGGGCCCGCCGGACCGCCTCCTTCGTCAGCGCGATGTTCTCGGCGAAGGGCAGGTGGGAGCCGTCGACCATGACGGAGGTGTAGCCGGCCTCCAGGCAGGCCGTGATCTCGTCCAGGTCACGGCTGTGGTCGAGGTGCACACCGAGCGGGGCGGCGGAGCGTGCGGCGGCGTCCAGTGCCAGTCGCATCAGGGGCTCGCGCCCGGCGTGCTCGAAGGGGCTGGAACCCGCCTGGATCAGGAGGGGCAGTCCGGCGGCCTCGGCGGCGGCCGTGATGCCCTGGACCGTCTCCAGGTTGTAGGCGACGAAGGCGGGCAGGGCGTGGCCGGCGGCCGCGGCCTCCTTCAGGGCGTCGGTTCCGTGGAGCAGCATCAGGCGCTCCTGAGCAGGTCGAGGGCGTCGGCGAGGGCGTCGGCGCCGCCGACGTTTCCGGCGAAGACGATGAAGGGGATGCCGGCGGCGGGGCCGTCCACGGGCTCCCAGAGGGAGACGATGCCCGGCAGCAGCGTGCCCCGGGCCCAGGCACGGCGGATCTGAAGGCCGTGGGTGGCGGTGTCGCTGGAGGTGATGCCGCCCTTGGCGACGACGAAGGCGGGCCGCCGGATGGCGTTGACCCGGCACACGGCCTCCACGAGCGCGGCCGAGACCCGGCGGGAGATCGTCAGGCTGTCGTCCGCGTCGGCGCCCGTCACCAGAGCGCGCGAGGTGCGGATCACGGCGTCGGCCGAGTGCAGCGCACCGGCCGCCGCGGCAGCGACCTCGGCGATGTGGGCGTCGCGCCGCTTGTCGTCGAGCAGGAGGACCACGTCCAGCTCGTACTCGGCGATCCCGCCCCGCTCCCGCAGCCGGTCCAACTGCCGTGTCGTGAGCGACACATGGGACCCCACGGCGATCAGGCCATGGGGCGCGTCACCGCACAGCGGGCGCAGTTGCGCGGGGGTGAGCGGTGCCCGCCCGGCCTGTCCGGCACGCGCCCTGACGAAGGACGGCCCGACCCGGTACAGCAGCCGTGTGCCGTTCCCCTCCGCCTGGGCGAGGGCCAGGGCCAGGACCCGTAGGTCGTCGTCGCACACCGCGTCGACCACGGCCGTGCGTCCGCCGCGCAGCGAGGACAGCAGCCGCGCCGTGTGCGCCGGGCCGCCGCCGCGCAGGTCGTCGAGGGTGATGCGCAGGACCTCGTCCGCGGGCACGCGTCCGTCCGTCTTCTCCTCGACCCAGTCCGGCAGCGAGGAGTTCCGGTAGCCGAAGGTGGCGTCGCGGGCGAACTCGCTCTCGCCGACCGGCAGCAGCCCGTCGGCCGTCCGCATCCAGTGGTGGGAGCCGACGGTCAGCCGGCCCGCCTCGATGTAGGCGGGGACCAGCACGACGCCGTCCGGAGCGCCGGCGCCCAGTTCGGTGAGCTCCTGGGCGAGGACGTCGGTCTCCAGCGGGAAGTGACCGCGCAGGGTCGAGTCGCCGCGGCTGGCCAGGACGTAACCGGTGCCCTCGGCCGCCGATGCCGTGTGCAGGGCGCGGACCACCTCGCGGTTGCGGGTGGCGGCGTCCTGCGGCGACAGGCTGCGGGTGTTGGTGAGGACGAAGAAGGCGGTGCTGTCCTGGCGCAGCGCCCAGCACAGGTCGTCCACCGTCCAGGTGGTCAGGACGGGGACGTCGGCGACGGTCTGGGTGCCGGTCGGGTCGTCGTCGAGGACGACGAGACGGGGGCCGCCGGACACGCGGGCGGCCACCTCGGCGGCGCTCACCTCGCGGACCGGAGGGAGCCCTTCCAGCACCGCGGCCTCGGGGACGGGCCGCGTCTGGGCATGCAGGGGTAGGGGCATGGCGAATTCCTGTTGCGTGGCGGGGAGTTGAGGGAAGGAGCGTCAGTCGAGGTCGCGTTTGATCACGTGGGTGCGCAGGTCGTCGGCGGTCTGGTTCATGTGACCGTCCATGGCGGCCCGGGCGGCCTCGGGGCTGCCGGACTCCAGCGCGGCGAGCACCCGCTCGTGGTGCTCGATGGCGTTCGTACGGATCTCGGGGACGGCCGAGGTCTGCCGGCGCCCCTCGACGAGCAGTGGGCCGAACGGCTCGAAGAGCAGCGGGACGAACAGATTGCCCGTCGCCCGCATCACCGTGTCGTGGAAGTCGATGTCGGCCTGCACGAACTGCTCGGTGTCGCCCGCGTCGGCGGCCTCACGCATGGCCGACAGATGCTGACGCAGCGCTTCCAGGTCCTCCTCTGTGCGGCGGGAGGCGGCGAGCTCGCACGCGCCGTTCTCGATGAGCCGGCGCGCCTCGATCAGCCGCTCCGACAGTGCCCCGCTCGATGCGCGCGAGGCCGCCCGCACGACCGGCTCCAGGGCGGTCCACCGGTCCGGCGGGTTGACGTAGGTGCCGCGGCCGCGCACCACCCTGACGACGTTCTGGGCGCGCAGCTGCTTGACCGCCTCGCGCACGGTCAGTCGGCTGATCCCGCCCTGCTCCGAAAGCTCACCCTCGGGGGGAAGGGCGGAGTCGGGCGGGTACTGGCCGTCGATGATCGCGGTGAGCAGCTGCTCGGCGAGGTCGTCGGAGAGCGACATGGCGGGAACCTCTTCAGTCCGTACTCGTCATCAGACATCAGACATCTGATGTCTATGTGGCGGCAACAATGGCACCGGAGGAAAGAGGCGTCAATACCCCGGTCGGCAGGTTCTCCAGCGGCCGCTGAGAGACGGCCAGCACCTGGGCGACGTCGGCGGCGATGGTGGCCTTCCCCGCGGGCTCACCGCCCTCGACGAGGTACGACCACTGCTTCAGGTGGCTCACCAGCAGGTTGGCGGGGAAGCGGCCCTGCAACCGGCCGAGGCTTTCGCCCTCTTCGAGGACGTAGGCGGCGTCGGCGGCGAGCCCGCGCGCACGGCGGCGACCGGGACGCCGGCCTGGCGGAGCTTGCCCGCGTACGCCTCGCCCTCGTCGCGCGGCACGTCGGCCTCGGCGGTGATGACCAGGGCCAGGGGCAGATCCGCGAGTTGCTCGGAGGCGGCGCGCAGCGGGGAGGCGGTGATCTCGGCCCGCTCGGCCTCGTCGGTACGTGTACTGGTCGCGCCACGGCGTAGTTCTGCTCGACGCGACCGGGTAGCGAGCCTCGGGAGACAGGTCGTACTCGGGGAACACCACGGCGGCGCCTGCGCCGTCGGCCAGGCGGCTGCCGCGGGTTCCAATTCTCAGTCGGTGCGCTGTGAAGCCATGCCCGGTGCACTGGCAGGACAGGGAATCGCTCGGTCGTGTCTAACGTGGTGACGAACAAACCGCGGTTTCCACGGGATTTCACATATCACCGAACCGACGTCGTTTTTCCAGGGGAGTTTTCAAGAGATGTCAACCATGCCGGTCGGCGGGCTGGTTCCGTCGGCCACCGGCGACGCCGCGGACCTGGTCGTCCGCAACGCGAAGATCCATACGGGCGATTCGCACCACCCGTACGCGGAGGCACTGGCCGTCCGCGACGGCGTGATCACGGTCGTCGGTGACGACAAGGACGTGGCCCCCCGGGTCGGCGCGGGCACCAAGGTGGTGGACGCGCTCGGGCGGCGGGTGATCCCCGGCCTCAACGACGCTCATCTGCACGTGATCCGCGGGGGCCTCAACTATGTACTGGAGCTGCGCTGGGACGGTGTGCGCAGCCTGCGTCAGTGCCTGGCGATGCTGCGTGAGCAGGCCGCCCGCACCCCGAAGGGCCAGTGGGTACGGGTGGTGGGGGGCTGGTCGGCCGAGCAGTTCGCCGAACGCCGGCTGCCGACCGTCGCCGAGCTGAACGCCGCCGCCCCGGACACTCCGGTGTTCGTCCTGCACCTTTACCAGTCGGCCGTGCTGAACCGGGCGGCGCTCAAGGCCGCGGGCTTCACCCGGGACACACCCGACCCCAGGGGCGGCCGGATCGTCCGGGGCCGGGACGGGGAACCGACCGGCATGCTGCTGGCCGCCCCCAGCGCCCTCATCCTCTACTCGACCCTGGCGAAGGCCCCCGGACTGGAGAGCGAGGAGGACCGGAAAACCTCCACCCGGCATTTCCTGCGCGAGTTGAACCGATTCGGACTCACCTCGGCGATAGACGCCGCCGGCGGTTTCCAGAACTTCCCCGACAACTACGCCACCGTCGTCGAACTGGCCAAGGCCGGGCAGTTGTCGTTGCGTATCGCCTATCACCTGTTTCCGCAGACTCCCGGTCAGGAGATCGACGATCTCGCCCGCTGGATCGAAATGGCCCGCCCCGAGGACGGTGACGAGTGGCTGCGTCTGAACGGCGCGGGCGAGAATCTCACCTGGGCGGCCGCCGACTTCGAGAACTTCGTCCAGCCGCGTCCGGAACTCGCTTCCGACTACGAGGCGGAGTTCGAGAAGGCGGTGCGCCTGCTGGTGGAGAACGGGTGGGGGTTCCGGCTGCACGCCACGTACGACGAGACCATCCGCCGTGACCTCGCGGTGTTCGAGAAGCTCGCCGCGGAAGGTCTCTTCCCGGCCGGGAACCGGTGGCTGTTCGACCACGCGGAGACCGTCTCGCCGGACAGCCTCGACCGCATCGCGGCCCTCGGCGGCGCGATGTCCGTGCAGAACCGTCTCTCCTTCCAGGGCGAGGCGTTCGTACGGCGCTACGGCCCCGGAGCGGCCGCGGACGCCCCGCCGATCAGGGCCATGCTGGACCGCGGCCTGACCGTGGGCGCCGGCACCGACGCCACCCGGGTCTCGTCGTACAACCCCTGGGTCGCCCTGCACTGGCTCGTCAGCGGCCGCAGCGTCGGCGATCTGGCGCTGCGTCCACCGGAGAACCGCGTCGACCGGCACACGGCGCTGGCGATGTACACGCGCGCCGGCGCCGAACTGACCGGCGAGGCCGAGGTCAAGGGCGTGCTCCGGCCGGGGTGTTACGCGGACCTGGCGGTCCTTTCCCGGGACTACTTCGACGTGCCCGAGCCGGACATCGCGCACATCGAGTCGCTGCTGACGGTGACGGGCGGCCGGATCGTCTACGCCGCCGCCGAGTACGAGGGGCTCGACGAGGAGTTGCCCCCGGTCGCCCCGGTCTGGAGCCCGGTGGCGCACTTCGGCGGCTATCAGGCGTCGGGCCGGGCGGCCGTTGCCGGCGCCCGCCAGGCGGAGTCGCTCGGCCATGCCATCGCCGAGTCGGAGGAGCACCGCCAGTGGCGCGTCGCGCGGGGCCTCGCCCCGGAGGCCGCGAGCGCCCCCTTCGACCCCTGCTTCGTCCTCTGAACTCCCGGAAGGCGAGCGGCCTTTGTCGCCGCCCCTCCCGGGACACCCCTCCCCTCCGTCCAACCGGACGGGTTCTTCCCATGGCCCGGACAGCGGTCCGCGCCACGCCCACCCAGAAAGGCTGCCACTCATGGTCGACATCGCCGAGGTCACCGCGGCCCCCAGCCCCGACCTGCTCACCCCGGACAACTGTGCGGTGCTGTTCGTGGACCACCAGCCGCAGATGTTCTTCGGCATCGGCAGCGGCGACCGCACCGCGATCATCAACGCCACCGTGGGGCTGGCCAAGGCCGCCAGGGCCTTCGACGTGCCGGTCGTGCTGAGCACCGTGGCCGCCGAGTCCTTCTCCGGCCCCCTCCTTCCGCAGCTGGCGGACGTCTTCCCCGAGCAGAAGATCATCGACCGCACCACGATGAACGCCTGGGAGGACCTGGACTTCGTCGAGGCGGTCAAGTCCACCGGCCGCAGGAAACTCGTCCTCGCCGGCCTGTGGACCGAGGTCTGCATCGTCCTTCCCACGCTCTCCGCCCTCGCCCAGGGCTACGAGGTGTACGTCGTCACCGACGCCTCCGGCGGTGTCAGCCCGCAGGCCCACGAGCACGCCGTCCAGCGCATGATCCAGGCCGGGGCGGTCCCGGTGACCTGGGTGCAGGTGCTCCTGGAGCTGCAGCGCGACTGGGCCCGGACCGACACCTACTCCGCGACGACGGACGTGGTGAAGGAGCACGCCGGGGCCTACGGCCTCGGCATCGTCTACGCGCAGGCCGTCATCGGTGCCCACGCCGCCGGCTGATCCCCGCACCGGCACGGGAACGTCAGGAACGGACAGGAACAGGCGGGAACACGATGGACGCTGGACTGCTGGTCCTCCGGCTGGTGGTGGGCTTGCTCATCGCCGGGCACGGTGTGCAGAAGGTGAGCTTCCGGCTCGGAGGAGACGGCTTGGCGGGCGGGACCGAGGAGTTCCGCCGTGACGGATTCCGCGGCGGCCGGCTCACCGCACTCGTCGCCGGCGCCGGTCAGATCGGTTCCGGCCTGTTCCTGGCAGCCGGCCTGCTCACACCCCTGGCGGCGCTGGCGGCGATGGGCGTGATGACGGTCGCGGGCAGCGTGAAGCGGCCCAAGGGCTTGTGGGTGCAGCACGACGGCTACGAGTATCCGCTGGTTCTTGTCGTCGTCTCCGCCGCGCTGGCCCTCACCGGGCCCGGACGGTGGTCCGTGGACCACGCGTCGGGCATCGCCCCCTGGCCGGAGTGGGTCGCCGTCGCCGCCCTCGTGCTGGGACCGGTGAGCGGCTTGCTCACCCGCCTGGTGCTGCACCGGTCGGCCACCGCACCGGAAGGGGTGCGGCATGCGCAGGCTGCTGAGTGACGCGGCCCGCACCCTGGTGCCGCGTCACGAGGAGCGGCACGGTCCGCTGCCTCCCCTGATGCTGGCCCTGACGGTGGCCACCGGCATGGTCGACGCCGTCAGCTACCTGGCGCTCGGTCATGTCTTCGTCGCCAACATGACCGGCAATGTGGTCTTCCTCGGGTTCGCCCTGGCCGGCGCCGGGGGCCTGTCCGCGCTCGCGTCCGTGGTCTCGATGGCCGCGTTCCTCCTCGGCGCGTTCGCCGGGGGCGTGCTCGGCACGCGGTCCGCCGCGCACCGCGGCCGTCTGCTGCGCGCCGCGACGACGGTGCAAACAGCCCTGGTCGCGGTGACCGTGGTCGTCGCCGTCGTAGCGGACGACCGGATCACCACCGGCGTCCGGTACATCCTGATCGTGTGCCTGGGGCTCGCCATGGGCCTGCAGAACGCGGTCGCCCGCCGGCTCGGCGTACCGGACCTCACCACGACCGTCCTGACCCTGACCCTGACGGGTCTGGCCGCCGACTCCACCCGGGCGGGCGGCGAAGCGCCACGTCCCGGGCGCCGGATCCTCTCCGTGCTCGCCATGTTCCTCGGCGCCCTCGCCGGCGCCGGGATCATCGTGCACGGCCGCCTCTCCTTCGCGCTGGGTCTGACGCTGCTGCTGCTCGCGGTCATCACCGTGATCACACACCGGCTCTCGGCCGGTGATGCCCCCTGGGTCCGCCCCCGGCCCTGAGCGGAACCTTCTCACGAGCCCCAACCGGCTGCGGCCAGGTGAGGAGTCCAGACCGCTGGGTCATTCCTCCGGCCGAAGCCGCTGACGAGCGGCCTCAAGCCGCTGGTCATAGTCAGGCGCGAACAGCCCAGGAAGCGCCTTGTCCAGCGTTCCGGCGATCCGATGGATCGGCGCCCAGACCGCCGGATCGTCGACAACGCGGCTGAGGTCCGTCATCTGGAGCTTCTCCAGCCAGTGCGACAGCACCAGTGCCTCGTCACTCGTGAGCTTGATCGTGACCTGGCTATCACTCATGCACACCCCTACGGCTCGGCCCGCCCTCGACCGCACGAACCTACTGGCCTTGGACCTTGACCAAACACATCCCTGAGGGAGAAGTGTCTCCTGTTCCTGCCCCGCTGCGGCCAGGCGCTGGCGGCGCCGCTGTGGGGCGCCCTGGCCGACCGGCTGAGCCTCGCCGTCCCGCTTCTCGCCGGGAGCGCGTTGCTGCTGGTCAGTGCGTTCACCCTGCGTCGCCGGCCGCTGCACGGGGCGGACGGAGCCGATCCCTCCCCGTCCGCGCACTGGCCGGTCCCTCCCCTGGTGTTCGGGCCCGGACCGTCCGCCGTTACTGCGGAGAGTGCGATCGGCCGGCCGGCGAGCCGACGTCCGACGCCGCCAACGCCTGCCATTCGCGGGGGGACATACCGTAGGCGTCCCGGAACGTGCGGCTGAAGTGCGAGGGGCTGCTGAATCCCCAGCGGTGCGCCACGGCGGCCACGGTTGTCCTGCGATTCGACGTCCGGCCCAGCTCCTGCCTGCTGGACGCCAGCCTGCGCTGCCGTACCCACTGGCCCACTGTGGTGCCGTCGTCCTGGAAGAGCTTGTGCAGATAGCGCACGGAGATGTGATGCGCGCGTGCGATCGATTCCGGTGACAGCTCCGGCTCCCTCAGATGCTCGTCGATGAAGGCCCGGATCCGCGACAGCATCTCGCCGCCGGCCTTCGACGCGCCGGACGTCTCCCCTCCCGTCTCCGCCTGAAGGAGTTCCATGACGAGGACGGCGAGGAGGTCCACGGCACTGCGGGCGAGCCGGTCACCGATCGTCGACCGGTGGACTCCCGCCTGGGCGGCGAGCGCGGACAGGAAGCCCGACACCAGCGCACCCATACCGACGCCGTGCCGCACCGGCACGCCCACGACCCGGTCCAGGTCCGGCTCCGCAACGCCCAGGTAGCGGCGGGTTGTTCGGAAGTACGTCATCAGGCAGTCCTCACCGAACCGGAGGACGTCACGCCGGGCCGGATCGCAGAACACCATGTCACCCGGCTCCATGAAGGTCCCGCCCTCCCCGGCCCGGGTGAGCGCGACCGTCCCCCGGACGTGCAGGCCCAGGTACAGGAATTCGCCCTCCCCCTCGTCGGGCATCGCCGACAGCATCTGAACGATGTCGGACACACGAGTCATCACTAACTCGGTCATAAGAACTCCAACCGTTTTCGCTCAACTGGCGGCCGAAGCCAGGAATTCCGCCGGCTCTGCCAGAAACTTCTCCACCACGCCGTTGAAGGCGGCGGGGGATTTCATGGAAAGGTAAATGCGCCCCTGTCAGCGCCGGTGTACGGCACCGTCGTGCACCGACCACCGCGCGCCGTGGGAATCCGGCTGAGAACTTTCCTCGCTCTGCAGGAAGGTCCGGGAGCCGGTAGTCGGACCGGCCGAGCTCCTCCGCGAGTTCGTCGACGAGTGCCTGGAGCGCCGCACTGCCGGGGCGGGCTCGCTGAACTCTTTCGGTCCTGCGGATTTCCCTCACGGAAAACTCAGGCCTGCGAGGCGGGTCGGTGGGCGTGACGCCACCAGCGCACGCAGATGTGGCGGACGTGGGCGAGGGGGGCGGGCTCGGACGGGGCTCGGTGAGGTGCCGGCCGACGGACGCCCGGATCAGCAGGGCCCTCACGGCAACGCGCTCGACGAGCCCGGCGGCCGCTCTGCTCAGCGGCTTCACGACCACGTACCCCGCCGTCGTGGCCCTGCGCGGCGAGCCGGTCGCCGACCACCGTGGCGCCGCCCTGGAGCGGTCCTTCCTCGCGTACCGGTGCGACCGGCGTCATGGTCTCCCGCCCTTCCGAGGTGATGTCGCGTTCGACGCAGGGGCACCGCTGCCGCGCGTCGGATCCCACCGGGTTCCGAGCCGACCGGCTGCGGAGCCGCCTGACGGATCCGGATGCTGTCAGAGCCTCGGGAGGACGCGCTTATGTCATGTGACCAGTCATGCGCACCCGCCGACGGGAACCGGCCGGACCATCCGCGGGTGACCTGGCAGGATGATCATCGGAGCGATGAGCGGGCGCCTCGGAGGGGGGCCGGTTCGTCGGGGGGATGGTCGGACGGAGGCAGCACATGGACGTCGGCGCCGGACAGGCACACACGCCGGAGATCCTCGGCAGGGACCGGGAGATGGCGCGGATCGCTCAGCTGATCCACGCCGAGGACGGCGGCGGCCCGAAGGTACTCGTGCTGGTCGGTGAGCCGGGAGCGGGCAAGAGCACCCTGGTGGACCGGGCCGCGTCGCAGGCCGCTGCCCGCGGTCGACGGGTGCTCCGGGTGCGCGGCAGCGAAGGCGAGGAGGACCTGGCTTTCGCGGGCGTGCACCAGTTGCTCCGCCCGGTCCTCGCCGGGGTTGAGGGACTTCCTCCGCGGCAGCGCGAAGCCCTGCGCCGCGCGTTCGGTACGGACGAGACGGACGAGACGGACGCGCCGCGGACACCCGACCAACTGCTCATCAGACTCGGTGTGTTGACCCTGCTGTCGGACGCGGCGTCGGAGCGCCCGCTGCTGATCGTCGTCGACGACGCCCAGTGGCTGGACGTCGGCTCGCTGGACGCGCTCGCGTTCGTCGCCCGGCGTCTCGAGGGCGAACCCGCGGCGATGCTGCTCGCCGCCCGCGACGAGGCGGTGCCGGCGCGCTTCGACCACGACTTCCCGCATCTGACGGCCGGTCCGCTGGACCGGGCCGCGGCCGGTCTCCTGCTGGATGCACAGCCGCATCCGCCGAAGGGCCGGGCCCGGTCGCAGATCCTGCGGCAGGCGGCCGGGAACCCGCTGGCCCTCATCGAGCTGACGCGGGCCTTCGCCAAGGATCCGGCCGGCCGTGACATCGGCTCGGTCGACACGCTCCCCGTGACCGCCCGGCTGGAGCGCCTCTTCGCCGCCGATCTGCCCACCCTGCCGGAGTCCACCCGCCGGGTCCTGCTCCTGGCGGCAGCCGCCGGTACCGAGCGGCTTTCGGACGTCCTGCACGCGGCACCGGGCCTGGACGGCGTACAGGTCTGGCGGCCCGCCGAGGAGGCCGGTCTGGTGCGCGTCGAGGGCGGCCAGGTACGTCTGCGCCACCCGCTGGTCCGCTCCGCGATCTACCAGGCCGCCTCCTTCGCCGAACGCCGCGAGGCCCACCTGGCGCTCGCCGCCACGTTCGCGAAGGAGCCCGATCGCCGGGCCTGGCATCTGGCCGCGGCCGCGCTGGGCCCCGACGAACAGGTCGCCACCGCCCTGGCGGACAGCGCGGAACGCTCCCGGCAGCGCGGCGGTCACGCGGCTGCGGCCGCCGCTCTGGAGCGCGCCGCGGAACTCACCCCGGAGCCGGAGCAGCGGGCCCGGCGCCTGCTCGGCGCCGCCGCGTCGGCCATGTTCGCGGGGCACCCGCAGTGGGTCGGGGACATCGCGACCCGGGTCGACACCCTGACGGACGACGCGCGGCTGCTCGCGGAGGCGTCCCTGCGCGCCGGGTGGTCGCTGGCCGTCACTCTCCGGCACGACGACTCCCTGGCGTTCCTGCTGCACGTGGCCGAGGCCATGGCCACGCAGGCTCCCGCCCTCGCCCTGGACGCGCTGGGAACGGCCGCCACTCCGGCGTACAACTCCGGCGATCCCTTCTACCGGGCCGAACTCCAGCGGATCAACGCCCTCATCGCGCCGCAACCGGACGAGGACGGCAGCGACCGCCTCTGGGTGGCGGCGGTCAGTGATCCCTTCGCCGCGCGGGAACAGGCTCTGAAGAGGCTGGCCCGCGCCGTGGACGCCCTGCCGGACGGCTCGCTGTCCGCCCTCGTCGTGCTCGGTGCCGCCGCCACGGTCCTGGACGCGACCGACCAGGCCGTGCGGCTGTACGGCCACGCCATGGATCATCTGCGCCGAACGGCGACCGCCGGAACCAACGCGACCCTCGCTCGGGCGCTCGCCCTCGCCCTGTTCGACAGCGGTGCCTGGACCGCGGCCCAGTCCGCCGCCGAGGACGCCTTCTGGATGGCGACCGAGGCGGGAGCGGACAACGTCACCGTGGGATCGCAGCTCCTCCAGGCCACGTTACGCGCCGCACAGGGGGACCATGCGGCGGCGCACGCACGGGCGAGCGGCGCGGTGCGCGGCCTCGATCTGCGCAAGTCGCGCAGCCTGTACGTGCGTTACCGTCAGGCACGCGGGACGGCGTTCCTCGCGGAGGGGGATCACCAGTCGGCGTACGAGCAGCTCCGCCGGGCCTTCACCCGCGACTTCCACCCGGAACCCGTGCACTACCACGTCTCCCTGTACTGCCTCTCCGACCTCGCCGCGGCCGCCGTCCGCGCCGGGCAGGCGGCCGACGCCCGCGTCGTGCTGCACGCCGCCGAACGGGCCATGGGCGAATCCCGCTCCGCCCGTCTGGACGCGGTGGTGCACCGTGCCTCGGCCCTGCTGGGCGATCCCGACGAGGCGGAGTCCCGTTTCCGCGCGGCGACGGACCCGGTCACCGCCCGCTGGCCGTTCGAGCACGCCCTCGCGCACCTGGACTTCGGCGAATGGCTGCGACGCCGTCGACGGTCCGTCGAGGCACGGCCCGTACTCGGCACCGCCCTGGAGATCTTCGAACGGCTGGACGCCCGACCCTGGGTCGAGCGCACCGCCGCCGAACTCCGCGCGGCGGGCGTGGCACCGGCACCCGGCGCGGCGCCGGAAGCCGTGGCCGACCTGACGCCGCAGGAACTGCAGATCGCCCAACTGGCGGCAGAGGGCCTGACCAACCGGGACATCGGTGCCCGGCTCTACCTGTCTCCGCGCACCATCGGCTTCCACCTGCACAAGATCTTCCCCAAGCTCGGCATCACCGGCCGCGCCCAACTGCGAAACGCCCTCGGCCACCTGCCGCGACCGGACTGACCCGACGCGCCACCCGGACGCCTCGCGCCGCCGTCCCGCCTCGGTCCAAGCGCGGGTCGTGAGCTGTCGTTCGGGCGGGGTGGGCTCGTCGTCGGGCGGCCGGCGCAACGCAGCATGCGTTCGGGGCTTCCGTGCGCGATGTGCTCGAGGTCGGCGGGCGCGCCGTCGGCCGCCGCTGACCAGGGATGGGCCCGGCAGGTGGACCCGGTGGGGCAGACGCTCAGCGCGTACGTGCTGGGTGCTGATCCTGACGACCTTCGAAGCCGACGAGTACGTCTTCCAGGCGCTGCGTGCCGGGGCCGGCGGGTTCCTCGGAAAGGGCGTGGAACTCTCCGACCTCCTCGACGCCATCCGGCTGGTCGCCCGCGGAGAGGCACTGCTGTCGCCCAGGGCGACCAAGGCACTCGTCGCCCAGTACCTCACCACACCCGACCTGACGAACACTCCCGCCCCGGAACTGACGAGCCTGACCGAACGCGAGCGCCAAGTGCTCGTCCTCGTGGCCGCCGGCCTCTCCAACGACGCCATCGCCGAACAGCTGCACGTCTCGCCCTGGACCGCCAAGACCCATGTGAACCGCACCATGACCAAGCTCGGCGTCCGCGATCGCGCCCAACTCGTCGTGATCGCCTACCGGGCCGGCTTCGGCCACCCCTGGGCATGACGACCGGCCCCGCCGGAGCAGTCGTGCCGTTCGGCTCGCCTGGATGCCCGGCAGGAGTGCGTTTCCGCTGGCCACGCCGGGGGACTCGCCGTGTGTGGTCGCATATGGAGCGCAGCGGCGCGTGCGCGTTCCCGCCCTTCGGGCCGGCTGGCTGAGGCAGACGTTCGTCCACTGGGCCTTCCCGCCGGACGCGGTCCAGGCGCTGCTGCCCGAGGAACTGGTGGTGGACGAGTACGAGGGGTCGGCCTGGGTGGGATTCACCCCCTTCGTGATGGCGGATGTGCGCCCTCCCGCGGTGCCCGCCCGGGTGCCCGGGCTCCCGACGTTCGCGGAGACCAACCTGCGGACCTTCGTTCGGCACCGGAACGGGGCGGACGGGCTGTGGTTCCTGTCCATCGAGGTGGCCTGCCCGCTGATGCTGGCGGCCAGGACCGTGGGCGCGCCGTACAACCCGGGCACGCTGAGCGTCTCCGTGAACGGGGACGCCGTTTCGTACGCGGGGTCCAGGTGGGTCGGCGAGGCCTCCTACCGCCTGGTGGTCCGGCCCGGCGACCCGATCACGCCCACCGAGCGGGACGTGTGGCTGACCTCGCGCTGGCGGGCGTACACCCGTCGGCTCGGCATGCTCTGGGAGACGCCGGTCGAACACGAGCCCTGGCCGCTGGCGTACGCCGCCGTCGACGTGCTCGAGGAGACGCTGACCACCGCGGCAGGCCTTCCCGCGCCCACCGCCGAGCCCCTGGTGCACTTCTCGGAAGGAGTGCGGCACGTGCGGCTCGGGGCGTCGAGGCCTGTCCCGACGCCAGGCCTGTCCGGGGAGTAGCACCGTGAGCCGCACGCGCGGCATCCGCGGCGGGCGCCCGCGGCTGCGCTTCGACGGCTGGATCGCGGGCGTGGGCACCTCCTCCGGGACGCGCGTCGTGCTGGGGCACTGGCAGCGGTCGCCGTTCGGGCCGTTCAGCGACGTGATGATCGAGCGGGCCGACGGGGAACGGCTGCTGCTCGCCCCCTCGCACCGGACGGCGGCCTTCGTCAGTGGCGCCTACAGCTTCGACACGGTGCGTGTCGTGCCGGTCGACGTGAGCGTCGCGGACGACACCTGGGCGGTCACCGCGGGGCCGCTCCGGCTGCGCTTCACTGTCGGCCGGCGACGGCCGGCGGGTGTCCTCCTGCGGGCCGTACCCGGCGTACTCGCGACCCGCCCGGCGTGGGCTGCCCTGACGAACGGCCCCGCCCACCTGCTGCCGACCCACGTACGCACCCGCGGCCGTACCGGTGGGCACCGCCGCGAGTGGTACGGCGTACGGGACATGCGGCCGGTCGGCATGGTGTCCGCGGTCTTCGAGGGCCTCGACCTCGGTGTCATGGCACCGGTCGAACCTCCCGTGCGCTTCGGGTTCGGTTCGGTGCCCCGGAAACCCACCCTCACGCGGGTCACGACGACGGTGGAGCTGGGCCAGTGACCTTCGTTTCCCCGCCGCGTCGGCCGGATACCCGGCCGACCCGGTGAAGGGAGCGGATAGCGACGCACGATGAGCGACCGACTGCCGCTTTTCGCCGCCCGGCGCACGACGCTCCTGATCAATACGCCTAATGCCAGTCGCTGATCCGGACATCATCGGGCGCCGGCCTGCCGCGTCCGGTCTCCACGAAGTCCTTGAGGCTCATCAGGAAGGTCGCCCACTTCGTGCTGCAGTGGTGCATGAACTCGACCGGCTCACGCCAGCCCTCGTGCTTGAACAGGACGATCGTGTACTCGTCGCGCCGGCTGAGGCTCCAGTCGATCTCCGTGCCGATCCACTCCGCGGGGCCGTCCGTGACGCGCCACCGAACCCGGCCGGCTGGGTCGAGTTCGAGGATCTCCATGTCGAAGCCGCCGACGTCGCCGAAGCGGAAGGCGAGTTGACCGCCGACCTCGCTCTTGCCGGTGGTGTCGGTCGTCCACCAGCCTGCGATGCCCTCGGGCGTTGCGATGGCCCGGTAGACGTCGTCCAGCGGCGCGACGGCGCCGACGCGATGCAGGATGTCGGGCATCTTCATTCTCCTTCGGTGTGGTTGCGGCTGCGTTCGATCGCCTCCGCGATGTGCTTGATCCGGCGCAGTCGGGCGTCCCAGGACGTGCCGACCGCGGCCAGTTGCGCGGCCGCGCGGGCGAGTTGCGCCTCGTCGACCCGGTAGCGCCGCTCGCGACCGGCCGGCTCGGCACGAACCAGCCCGACCCGGTCGAGGACGGCGAGGTGTTTGGACACGGCCTGCCGGGTGAGGGGCAGGCCCGCGCTGAGTGAGGTGGCCGTTCCGGCTCCGGACGCGAGGAGCAGGTCGATCAGGGTGCGCCGGGTGGGGTCACCGATCGCCGACCACAGCTCGTCGTCGACCGGCGTGCTCATGAGGTCGACACCCGTCGCGCGATGTACGCGCCCAGCCGTGGGATGTAGTGGTCCCACGCGCTCGCGTGATCGCGGTACTGCTCCTCGAGTACGGCGATCTCCCAGCCCATCTCGCGGAACCCGGTCTCGGTCATCCGCACGCGGGTCCCCTGGTCCGTCGGCACCAGGTCGAAGGTGACCAGCAACGAGTCCCCGCCGCGTTCGGCGTCGGTGTAGCACCACCTGAACGAGAACCGCGACGGCGGGTCGACCTCGACGACGGTGAGCGCGACGGTCATCGTCTCGCCGGTCGCCCCGTCCCGCCAGAAGAGCTCACCGGGAGCCCCTGCGACGGACTTGAACCGGGCGTCGTCCGGCCACCACTCCCGCATGTGCTCCGGCCGGCTGACGACCTCGAAGACCACCTCCGGTGATGCGTCGACGTGGATCTCGCGCTCGATACTGCCGTACTCCATGCCCGAACCCTTTCGCAACCTTTAGTTGCGTATCAGCGTACGACAGGAGGCGGCTACGTGCAATATTTGGTTGCGTATTGGCCCGGCGCCGCCGTCAGCCGTCGACGACACCCGTGCGCGGCTGCCGGTAGGGCCGCACCGCGCGGCGCGCTATGGCGAAACGGTGTGTCTCCGACGGGCCGTCGTAGATGCGGAACGGCCGCACCTCCCTGAACAGGCGGGCCAGCGGGGCGTCGGCGGCCGAGATGCCGAGCGCTCCGCAGATCTGCACCGCGCGGTCGACCACTCGGTTCACCGCCTCCGCCACGAAGGTCTTGGACACCGAGGTGAGCTGCGCGGCGGCGGAGCCGGTGTCCAGCTCCCAGGCGGTGCGCAGGATCAGGGCGCGGCTCGCCTCGATGTCGATCTCCGAGTCGGCCAGCATCTGCTGGACCATGCCGAGGTCTCCCAGCGCGGAGCCGAACGCCATCCGGCTCCCCGCCCGCTCCAGCGCCACGTCCTGGGCGCGGCGGGCAGCCCCCAGCCAGCGCATGCAGTGCGTCATGCGGGCGGGGCCGAGCCGGACCTGGGCGCCGTCGAAGCCGTGGTCCACCGCGCCGAGCACCTGCTCCTCCCCCACGACGCACTCCTCGAAGGCGATCTCGCTGTGCCCCGCGAAGAGCGACTCGTCCAGCGTCTCGATGGTCCGGACGAGACGCAGGCCGGGATTGCCGGCGTCGACCAGGAACATGGTGGCGCCGCCCGGGTCGCCGGGACTGCCGGAGGTGCGGGCCATGACGATGGTGAAGCCGGCTCCCTCGGCACCGGTGATGAACCACTTGCGCCCGTCGATGCGCCAGCCGCCGGGGACCCGGGTCGCGGTGGTCCGCAGGGAGCGGGGATCGGCACCCGCCCCGGGAGCCGGTTCGGTCATGGCGAAGCAGGACCGCGATTCGCCGGCGGCGAGCGGACGCAGGTACCTCTGCTTCTGGTCTTCGGTGGCCACCTTCTCCAGCAGGTGCATGTTGCCCTCATCGGGGGCGGCGCAGTTCAGCGCCAGCGGTCCGAGCAGGGAGTAGCCCGCCGCTTCGAACACCATCGCCTGCCCGCGCAGGTCGAGCCCGTGTCCGCCCCAGCGCGTCGGCACGTGCGGAGCGAACACCCCCGCGTCACGGGCGGCCTTCTGCAGGGCCTCCCGCAGGGCCTCGGGGGCGTCGTGCACGGACCCGCCGCACTCGCGTTCGGCCGGAATGACCACCTCGCGAACGAACTCCGTCGTCCGTGAGGCGAGTTGAGCGACGGTCGGATCTGCATCGAACTGGATGGGCACGGGACCTCCCGCCGACGGGCGTACGGGCATCGGGTCCCGTCGCATTCTAGAAACTGTATAGCGTCTTCAGTATCTTGCCGGGAAGCACCCAGGACAGGAAGTACTCGGCGACGGGGAGCACCCGGAGACGGGAAGACCACAGGAGAAACACCCATGAGCCTTGCCGTGAGCACCGAGCCGGTCCGGATCGTCCGCCACCCCGACCGGGTCGTCGAGCTGAGACTCGACGACGCCGGACGGGGCAATGCCCTGGATCTGAGGACGGCCGAGGCCTTGCGGGACACCGCCCGCGAGGTGGCCGCGGACCCGGGCGGCGCCGTGCTGCTGCGGGCGGCGGGCGGCAGCTTCTGCGTGGGCGGTGACCTGCGCGCCTTCGCCGGTCGCGGCACCGATACCGGCACCTATGTCCATGCCGTGGCGAGCGCCGCGCACACGGCGCTACAAACCCTGTACGAGTTGCCGGTGCCGGTGGTGACCGCCGTGCGCGGCGCGGCCGCGGGTGGCGGGATCGGCCTGGCGCTGGTGGGCGACATCGTCCTGGCGGCCCGGTCCGCGCGGTTCCGGCTGGCATACACGGCGATAGGACTCACGCCGGACTGCGGGGCCTCGTGGTTCCTGCCGCGCCTGGTGGGCCCTCGCAGGGCGGCGGACCTGATCCTCACCAACCGGGTCCTGACCGGCGACGACGCCGAACGATGGGGCCTGGTCTCCCGCTCGGTGCCCGACGAGGAACTGGACGACGCGGCCCACCGCACCGCGGCCGGCCTGGCCGCCGGCGCCGGTGACGCACTGCGCGCCGCGAAGGGCCTGCTGCGCGCCGGCACCGGTGACGAACTGTGCCGCCACCTCGCCGAAGAGGCGCGGCTGATCGCCGCTCTGGCGGACGGCCAGGAGGCGCGGGACCGCATGGCGTCGTTCCTCGCCGCGCGGGACCACCCGAAGGCGGGCGACGGTCGGACCGAGGCCGGCGCATCGGAAAGTGTTTCTTGAGTCCCTCTTCACTAACAGGCTCGCCGGGGCGTAACCTCCGGGCAACACAGAACCGAGGAACCGGTCACCACAGAGCCGGGGAAAAGGTGTGGCGATGCAATCTGCTGCCGTGGGCCTTCCGGACGCTCCCGACGAACCTCTCACCGAGGCCGTCGTCGACCTCGTTCTGCGGGGCATGTGGCGCGGCCGGCCGGAGTCCGAGCACCGTCCGCTGGTCGACGCCGGGCTGGCGATGGTGAAGGGTCCGGTGGTGCTGCCGACCGAGCGGGCCAAGGCCGCCGCCGCGCGGATCCTGCGGGTTCGAGCCGGCTCCGAGCAGGAGGAGCGGATCACCGCCGCCTACGAGGCGTTCCTGCCGGTCAACCGGAAGATCCGCGACGTGTGCACGGCATGGCAGTGCCGCCCCGACGGCACCGCGAACGACCACTCCGACGACGCCTACGACGCCGAGGTGCGCGAGTCGCTGGAGGACGTGCACGAGGCCATCCAGCCCGTGCTGCGCAGGCTGGAGCGGGTGCTCGCGGGCAGCGACCGCTACCTCCCGGCCCTGGAGGAAGCCCTCGACCGTTTCGACGACGGCGCGACGGCGTGGCTGGCCTCACCGCTGTGCGACTCGTACCACACCGTGTGGATGCGGCTGCACCAGGAGCTGCTGCTCGTGCTGGGGATCAGCCGGTCCGAGGACGAGGCCCGGGAAGAGGAACTGGTCATGAGGAGCCGGGGGTGAGCGTCGCCGACCGCGAGGCGGGCCCGCTCGCACAGTCCGGCGCTCCTCTGGCGTCCCCCGAGGCCCCCGGCCGGGTCCTGGTGCCCTACGGGCAGGGCCGCATCCGGGGCCTCGACGCCGACGAGCTGGGCGCGCACGGCGCGGCGATGGACGGGCTGGTGGCCCTCGGGCTGCCGGTCGTGCCGGGGCTCACCGTGCCCGCGGGCGCCTCCGCGTCGCTGGGCGAACCCGACACCGCCGAGGCCGCCGTCGCTCTGGTCGAACAGCTCTCGGGGCGGCGGATCGGCGACGCGGGCCGGCCGCTGCTGCTGCGTCTGTCGGCGAGCGCGCCGACCGAGATCGCGGGACTGCCGCCCGACCTGGCCTGTCTCGGCGTGACCTCGGGCAACGCCGACGACCTGTGCGCCGTCATCGGGCGCGCGCAGGCTCTGTACGAGGTGTGGGCCGCCACCGTACGGATGATCGCCGAGTACGCCCTCGACGTGTCCGGTGCGGTGCTCGACGACGCCCTCCTGGACACGCCCGAGCCGCGGGCGCGCATCGAAGCGCTGCTGTCCCTGGTGGCGCGGCACGGCTCCCGGCCCTTCCCCGACGACCCTGCGCAGCAGCTCGCGCTGGCCGCCCGCGCCCTCCTCGCCCGGTGGGACTCGCCGCGCGCGCGAAGGTCCCGCCGGGCCCAGCGACTCCCCGCCGATCTGACCCTCGCCCTGCACGTGCAGGCGCTGCGCATCGGCCCGGCGGACCACTCGGGTTACGGCACGGCGGTCAGCCGCGATCCCGAGACCGGGCGGCTCTCCCCCCGGGGCTCCTTCTTCCGGGGAGTGCGCCGCAGCGCCCCGCCGCCGCACACCGGTGAACCGCTGGACCGGCTCGCGGGCGGGACCGCGCTGCTGGAGCACTCCCTGCTCACCCTGGAGCGTCATCTGCGCACGCCGGTGTCGGTCGACTTCGAGGTGCGCGACGACGAGATCTCCCTGCTCGCCGCCTCGGCGCAACTCCGCCCGCCGCTCAGGGCGGCGGTGTGTCTGGCCGCGGACCTGGCCCGGGACGGGGCGCTCGGCCGCGAGGAGGCCGTACGGCGGATCACCCCCGCGCAGGTGCAGGAACTGCTGCACCCCCAGCTGCGGCTGACCGGCGGGGAGGACCTCCTGGTGAGGGGACTGCCCGCGTCCCCCGGGGCGGCGACCGGAGCGGTCGCGCTGTCCAGTGAACGTGCCCTCGAACTGGCCGCTGACGGTACGCGGGTCGTGCTCGTGGCCGCTGAGACGACCCCGGCGGACGTCCCCGGGATGCTGGCCTCCGCTGCCGTACTGACCGGCAGCGGCGGGATCGCCTCGCACGCCGCCGTGGTGGCGCGGGGCGCCGGCAAGCCCGCGGTGTGCGGCGCCGAGGGGCTGCGCGTGGACCTGGCCGCCGGGACGGTCCGCTTCGGGGAGCGGGTGGTGCGCGAGGGCGACCCGGTCTCGCTGGACGGCCGTACCGGCGCCGTGTACGCGGGGACGCTGGGCGTCAGCGTCGCCGGACCGCCGCCCGAGCTGTCCACCCTGCTGGAGTGGGCGGACGGCATGCGCCGGCTGGGCGTGCGGGTCAACGCCGACACCGCCGCCGAAGTGGACACTGCTCTCGCCCTGGGCGCGGAGGGTGTCGGACTGTGCCGTACGGAACACCAGTTCCTCGGCGAGCGGCTGCCGCTGATCCGCCGGGTGCTCCTGGCCGCCGACCCGGCCGCCCGGGACGAAGCCCTGCCGGCGCTGGAGCGCGCCCAGCACGAGGACTTCCGCGCTCTGCTGGCCGCCGTCGGGAACCGCCCGGTGACCGTGCGCCTGCTGGACGCCCCGCTGCACGAGTTCCTGCCCGCCCCCGGGCAGGCCCTGGACGCGGGCGAGGAGCAGCGGGCCGCCGCGCTGCGCGAGGCGAACCCGATGCTCGGGCTGCGCGGGGTGCGGCTGGCGCTGCTGCACGAGAGGCTCTATCCGGCGCAGGCCGAGGCGCTCTTCACCGCCTGGGCCGATGTCGCCGCCACCGGAGTGCGGCCGGAGCTGGAGGTGATGATCCCGCTCGTCAGCCTGCCGGAGGAACTCGCCGCCGCTGCCGCGTACGTGCGCGGTGCCGCCGACGCGGTCGCCGCCCGCACCGGCGTCGAGGTCCCGTACCGGCTCGGCACGATGATCGAGACCCCGCGGGCCGCGCTGCTGGCCGGCGAACTCGCCGAGCACGCCGAGTTCTTCTCCTTCGGCACCAACGACCTCACTCAGCTCACCTACGGGTTCTCCCGGGACGACGTCGAGCGCCAGGTGCTGACCTCGTACCAGGAACGCGGCTTCCTGACCGCCAGCCCGTTCGCCCGGCTCGACCCGCACGGGGTGGGGGCGCTCATCGCCCTGGCGGCCGAACGGGCACGGAGCGTACGGCCCGGCATCAAGCTCGGCGTGTGCGGTGAGCACGGCGGGGACCCGGAGTCGATCGACTTCTGCGACGGCCTCGGCCTCGACTACGTCTCCTGTTCCGCGCACCGCGTACCGGTGGCCCGCATGGCCGCCGCGCACAGTGCCCTGCGGCAGCGGCAGCGGCAGCGGCAGGACGAGGGCGGGAGCACACGATGACGAGCACCACGACCAAGGGCACAGCCCTGTCGAACACCGAGCTGGCGGACCTGCGCGAGACCGTGCGGTCGGTGTGCGCCGACGCCGGCGGCACCGCCGCGGTCCGCCGGATGTCCGAGGAAGCCCCCGGCGTCGACGCCGAGTTGTGGGACACCCTCGGCCGGCAGGTCGGCCTCGCGGCCCTCGGGCTGCCCGAGTCGGCGGGAGGCATCGGCGGCCTCGCCGAGATCGCCGCCGTCTGCGAGGAGCTGGGCCGGACGCTGGTACCGGTACCGCTGCTGTCCTCCACCGTGCTGGCCGGGCAGGTGCTGGCCGGCTGCGGTACGGCCGACAAGGCCCTGGCCGAGCTGGCCGAGGGGACCGTGCATGCCCTGGCGGTGGCCGCGCCCGACGGGAGGTGGCGGCCCGACGCCGTGCCGGTGGCCGTCTCCTGGCAGGGCGGTGTCCCGCTGCTGGACGGCACGGCGCCGTTCGTCCTCGACGGCGCCGACGCCGACGCGCTGGTGGTGGCCGCGGCGGGGACCGACGGAGTGGATCTCTTCCTGGCCGACCCGCGCGAGCCCGGGGTCACGGTGCGCCGGGTGCCCACGCTGGACCTCAGCCGGGGCCAGGCGGTGGTCACCTTCTCCGGGGCCCGGGCCGGGGCGCTGACCGCCGGCGGCGAGGGAGCGGACATCGTCTCCCGCGCCCTGGACGTGGCCCTGATCGCCCTGGCCGCCGAGCAACTCGGCGGAGCACAGGCCGCGTTGGACATGACGGTGGCCCATGTGCGCGACCGCACCCAGTTCGGCAGGGCGATCGGCGGCTTCCAGGCGGTCAAGCACGCCTGCGCCGACATGCTGCTCCAGGTCGAGGCCGCACGGTCGGCCGTGGTGCGCGCGGTCCTGGCGGACGGCTCACCGGGGGCGCTGGCCGAAGCGGCGGCGGTGGCGCAGGCGTGGTGCGGCGAGGCGTTCGTCTCCGTCGCCGCCGAGTGCGTGCAGTTCCACGGCGGAATGGGCTTCACCTGGGAGCACGACGCGCACCTGTACTTCCGGCGCGCCCAGTCGGACGCGGTCCTGCTGGGCGGCGCCGCACACCATCGGGAACGGCTGGCCGGGCTGCTGGGCTGGTGACGTGGAAGGCGGCACGGCATGACCACCAGACTCATCGACGAGTCTCTGTTCGACGGGGAGTTCGGCGGGAGGCCCGACGCCGGGGATCCACCGCGTCTCGTGGGCGCCCGCTGCTCGGCGTGCGGCACCGTCGTCTTCCCACGGCAGGACTCGTGCCCCAGGTGTCCGGACGGGGCGATGTCCGCGCGGGTGCTGCCGGTGAGCGGGCGGGTGTGGTCGTGGACGCTCCAGGCGTTCCCGCCGAAGCCGCCGTACCGGGCGCCGTCCGTCGGCCACCGGCCGTACCACGTGGGCTATGTGGACCTCGGTGAGGTGCTGGTCGAAGCGCGGCTGGCGGTGCCCCGAGCGGAGATCCGGATCGGTCTGCCGGTCCGGCTCACCACCGTGCCCGCGTACCAGGACGAGGACGGGACCGAGGTGCTGACCTTCGCGTTCGCACCGGACCGGGACGGCGGACGATGAGGCGGCCCGACGACGTCTATGTCGTGGGCTGCGGGATGCATCCCTTCGGCCGCGACGAGAGCGTCACCGGAATGGACATGGCCGAGCGTGCGATGCGCGAGGCGCTGGCCGACGCCGGTGTCGCCTGGGAGGACATCGGCTACGCGGCCGGCGGCTCCGACGTGTCCGGCAAGCCCGACACCCTGGTGGGCCGGCTGGGCCTGACCGGAGTGCCGTTCGTCAACGTGCAGAACGGCTGCGCGACCGGCGCCTCCACCGTGCTCACGGTGGCCAACGCGCTGCGCGCGGGCGAGGCGTCCCTGGGGCTGGCCGTGGGGTTCGACAAGCACGAGCGGGGCGCGTTCCACGTCTCCGCGGCCCGCTACGGCCTGGGCGACTGGTACGCCGAGACCGGCATGATGCTCACCACCCAGTTCTTCGCCCTCAAGACCCGGCGGTACCTGTACGAACGCGGGATCTCGGAGCGGGCACTGGCGATGGTGGCGGCGCGGGCCTTCCGCAACGGCTCGCACCACCCTCTGGCGTGGCGGCGCAAGCCGCTGACGGAGCAGGAGATCCTGGACTCCGCCGAGGTCAGTCCCCCGCTCACCCAGTACATGTTCTGTTCGCCCGGACAGGGCGCGGCCGCGCTGGTGCTGGCGCTCGGCGACCGCGCGTTCGACCTGTGCGAACGACCGGTCAGGCTCGCGTCGCTGGCCTTCAGGACCCGGCGGTTCGGTTCGTTCGAGGTGTTCTCGCCCTGGCTGCCCCCGGGACCGCACCGCAGCCCCAGCGTGGACGCCGCGGAGGCGGTCTTCCGCACGGCGGGGCTGCGTCCCGCGGACGTGCAGGTAGCCCAGTTGCAGGACACCGACAGCGGCTCGGAGCTGATCCACCTGGCGGAGACCGGGCTGTGCGGCCACGGCGAGCAGGAGGCGCTGCTGGCGGCGGGGGACACCGATCCCGCGGGCCGGATACCGGTCAACACCGACGGCGGCTGTCTGGCCGGCGGAGAGCCCGTCGGCGCCTCGGGGTTGCGTCAGTTCCACGAGGTCGTACGGCAGTTGCAGGGCCGGGCGCCGGGTGTGCAGGTGCCCGGCGCTCCCCGGGTGGGCTTCACCCATGTGTACGGGGCGCCCGGGATCAGCGCCTGCTCGGTCCTCACGGTGTGAAAGGGGCGGGCACCGCCATGCGGCACGGCAGCAGAACCGCACTCGTCACGGGCGGGGCACGGGGAATCGGTCTGGAGGTCGGCCGGCAGCTCACGGACCGGGGGCTGCGGGTCCTGGTCGCGGCGCGCAACCCGGAGGCCGCCGAGGAGGCCTGTCGTGCCATCGGCCCGGCGGCGGTGCCGCTGGCCCTGGACGTGACCTCCGCGAGGAGCGTCACCGAAGCGGTCCGGGAGGCAACGGAGCTGACCGGCGGGATCGACGTGCTGGTGAACAACGCGGGAGTGTGCCTCGACCGCGAACTGCGGCCCCCGTACGTCGACGAGGACATCCTGCACGCCACGCTGGACACCAATTTCACCGGCGCCTGGCGGGTGGCGCAGGCCGTCGTCCCGGGCATGGTGGAAGCCGGCTACGGACGGGTCGTGAACGTCACCAGCTCCTACGGTTCGCTGGCGCTGATGGACTCCGGCCGGCGTCCCGCCTACCGGATCTCCAAGACGGCGCTCAACGCCCTGACCCGGATGCTCGCGGCCGAGCTGGCCGGCACGGGCGTCCTGGTCAACGCCGCCGACCCCGGCTGGACCCGCAGCGGCATGGGCGGCCCCTCCGCCCCGCGCGGCCCGCGGGAGGGGGCGGACACCCCGGTCTGGCTGGCGACCCTCCCCGAGGGCGACGAGACGACCGGCGGACTGTTCGCCGACCGCAGGCCACTGGCCTGGTGAACCGCCTCAGGTCCGTGAGGCGGCCGGTCCCTGCTCGGTGGCGACGATGCGCAGCGCCAGCTCCCTGACCGCCTCCAGCACGGAGCGGGAGGGCAGCCGGGACAGCGGTCCGCCCTCCGCCCGCAGCGCGGTGACGAGCATGGTCGTGCTGATCAGCGTGCGGACGGCGAGCGCCTGTGCCCCGTGCCGTACCTTCGCCGCCCGGGGGCTGCGGGTCGTGCCCTCGGGCAGATAGTCGTAGCCACGCTGGATGTGCCGCTGCTCGAACTCGTCCCGCAGCACCTTGACGCTGCCGTTGGCGGAGGCGACCTGGACCTGGTACAGACGGGCCTCGTCCGGGTTCTGTTCCACCCAGTCCCACACGGCGTCGATGACGCGGATCAGCCCCTCCGCGTCACCCGGCTCCGACTCGGGGCGAGCCGCCTCCACGACCGCGTTCAGCTGGTCGAAGACGCGACGCATGGCGAGTTCGAGCAGCTCCTCCTTGCCGTCGAAGTGGTAGTAGACGGCCGTGGGCACCACCTGGGCCTCGTCCGCGATGTCCTGGATGCTGGTCTCCGCGAACCCGTTGCGGCCGAACACCCGCACGGCGGCGGTGATGATGTGCTGCCTCCGCGAGGGTCGGTGGGCGGGCTGCTTGCCGTTCTTCGTGCTGGCCATCATGCTCCCTGCCGACTGCCGTGACCCCGCGTCCGTGGGCCCTGTGCACTGACCATGCTATCCAGTAACTCCAACCTTCCGGCGGAGTAATTCCTGCTGCGCGTGGGCTTACGGGACACTCGGCGCCCGGCATACTTGACATCATGACGACCTCCGGAACCCGCGCCGCTCACCGTCCGTCGCGCAGGCAGTGGGTGATCGAAGCAGCCACCGAGCTGTTCGCCACCCAGCCGCCGGACGAGGTGACGGTGGCCGACATCGCCGCTCGCGCGGAGATGACCTCGGCAGCGGTGTACTACCACTTCTCCTCCAAGGACCAGGTCCTCGCAGAGGGGATGCGGGCGTTCGCCACCGCACTGCGCGAGCAGTTGCAGGCGCTCACCGAGGCGCACGAACCCGGCTCGGACGTCGGTGCGGCGGTCACCACGCTGCTGTCCTGGCTGGGCGAACACCGTTCCGCCGCCACCGTGTTCTTCGTGTCGTCGGCCGGCATGAGCCAGGAGGCGGAGGCGCTGCGGCAGGAGAGCCGTACGGAATTGCTGGACGAGCTGGTGCGGCTGATCCGCAAGGCCCGCGCGTCCGTCACCGACGCCGAGGCGGCGGTGATCGGCCTGGGCCTGCTTGCGCTGCTGGAGACCGCGGCGATCTCGCAGGTCCGGGGCGACGACGTGTACCGGTCGCTGGGGCACCGCTCCTTCGTCCGCGAGGTCGGCGCTCTGGCGGAGCGGATCGCCGACCCGGCCGGCTAGCCACCCCGCCCCGTCCGGCCGGTCCCTGACATCTGTCAGGGACCGGGCATCCGCCTGGCTTCAT
Organism: Streptomyces coeruleorubidus; assembly: GCF_028885415.1. GTDB lineage: Bacteria > Actinomycetota > Actinomycetes > Streptomycetales > Streptomycetaceae > Streptomyces > Streptomyces coeruleorubidus_A. The sequence continues at coordinate 8,826,425 of NZ_CP118527.1, read as the reverse complement.
AGAGTGCTGACGTCGCCAGACCCCGCCAGGCGAAAGGACCTCTTGTGAAGACTCCGGTGCGCAGCTCCGTCACTGCGCTCGCGGTGACGTTGATGGCCGCGATGGCATCGATGTCACCGGCCACGGCCGCTCCCGAACCGTCCACCGGTACGGGCGGTTCCCCGGTCCAGGCCGAGGCACGTGCCGTCGCGGGCACACCCGTCTACGTGTGGGCCACCGACGTCCGTGTCCGCCCGGCCGCGAACAGGATCTGGGACCCCATCGCCACCGTGTCCCGTACCTGGCTGGAATCGATATGCCAGATGGACGGTGAGTACATCCACGACCCCGCCGTCGGCGGCAACTCCTGGTGGACGTTCGTCAGGATCGGCAACCAGACCGGCGCCATCAACAACCTGTACATCCGGGGCGGGCAGATGATCGAAGGTGTGCCCGTCTGCTCCACCTCCGGCGGCTGAGGAACGCAGTCCGGGACGTCGACCTGACCCGAGCCGGAACCGCAAGCGGATCACACCAGCAGCCGGAGGGGCTTGCGCAGCAAGTCACCGACCGTGCGCAGATATTCGGCTGCGGGTGCCCCGTCGACGGCACGGTGGTCGAAGGTGAGGCTCAAGGTGAGCACCCGTGTCCGCAGCGGCCGGTCGTCCGCCCACTCGACGCCGTCCCTGAGCCTGCCAACCCCGAGGATCGCGACATTGCCGGGGTTGATCACCGGGGTGAAGAAGTCGACGCCGTATCCGCCGAGCGAGGTGACGGTGAAGGTGGCCCCTTCCAGCTGTGCGGGGGAGATCCGCCCCTCGCGCGCGGCCCGGGCCAGGTCCCTCGACCGACGGGCCATCTCGGGCAACGGCAGCGCCACGGCATCCTCGATCACGGGGACCATGAGGCCGCCCGGAACGGCCACCGCGAAGCCCAGGTGGATGGCGTCGAGCAGATGGATGCCGTCCTCCCGCACCGTCGCGTTGAGCAGCGGGTGCTCACGCAGGGCCAGGGACGCGGCCCTCAGCAGGAAGTCGTTGAGGCTGGGCACCGGCAGATCGCTGTCGGCCCACTCCTCCTTGAGCCGGTCCCTCAGGGACACCACGGCGTCCATCCGCACCTCGTAGCCGTGCGTCAGCTGTGCCATCTCCTGGAGGCTGGCGTGCATCCTGCGGGCGATGGTGCCGCGCATCCCGGTGAGCGGGACGACGTCGCCCGGCCGAGGGGCCGCGTCCCGGAGAGGAGGGGCCGCGGTGACGACGTCGAGGTCGGACCGGCGGATCCTGCCGCCCGGCCCGGTGCCGTTCACGTCGGAGAGGTCGATGCCCCGCTCCTTCGCCAGCTTGCGGACGAGCGGCGAGGAGGAGGTGCCGCCCGGCGGGACCGGCGTGCCGAGGTCGCCGGGGAGGGCCGCGAGGAACTCCTCCACGTCCTCGGAGACGATCCGGCCGCCGGGTCCCGTGCCGCGTACGGCGGTGAGGTCGACGTCGGCAGCGCCGGCGACCCGCCGGGCGTTCGGTGAGGACAGCAGCCGGCCGGCGGTGCCGTTGACGGAGGGCGCCGAGGTGGCGGCGCGGGCGTCGGGAGCCGCACCGGCGCCGGCGAGGGCAGGCACGGCGGGCGCACCCGCACCGGTCCCGGACCCTGCGGGCAGCGGCGTTTCCCCACCGGTCCCGGACCCGGCGGGCATCGGCGTATCCGCCGGGTCCGGTGGCTGCTCGCCCTCGGCCAGCAGCCAGCCGATGAGGGCCCCGGTGGGGACGGTGGCCCCCGCCGGGACCACCGGGTGGAACAGTCCCCCGGCCTCCGCCTCGACGTCCACGTCGACCTTGTCGGTCGCCAGCCTCAGCAGTGCGTCGCCCTCCGCGACGGGCGCGCCGACCGGTACGAGCCATTCGTCGATCGTGCCTTCCTGCATGGTCAGACCGATCTTCGGCAGCAGAACCTCGACCGCCATGTCCGTCACGACCTTTCGAGGAGGCGCCGGCAGCCCTGGGCGATGCGGGCGCGATCGGGGACGTACGCCTTCTCCAGGACCGGGGAGAAGGGCACCGGGGAGAAGGGAGCTCCGATGCGCAGGACCGGCGCGTCCAGGTAGTCGAAGACGGAGTCCTGGATCTGGGCGGCGATCTCGGCGCCGAGCCCGCCGAAGGTGACGGCCTCGTGCACCACGAGTACCCGGTTGGTGCGGCGGACGGAGGCGAACATCGTCTCGGTGTCCAGCGGCTGCACGGTGCGGGGGTCGATCACCTCGATCTCCACGCCCTCGGCCGCGAGTTCGTCGGCCGCCGCGAGGGCCTCCCCCACCATGCGGCCCAGGGCGATCACCGTGACGTCGGAGCCGTGCCGTGCGGTGTGCGCCTGGCCCAGCGGAATGCCGTAGATCTCCTCGGGCACCTCGCCGGCACTGCCGAGCAGGACCTTGTTGAGCATGATGACGACCGGGTTGTCGTCCCGGATGGCCGAGACGGTCAGGCCCTTGGCGGTGTACGCGTCGCAGGGCATCACCACCTTGAGGCCGGGCACGTGGGCCAGCCAGGCCTCCAGGCTCTGGCTGTGCTGGGCCGCTGCGCCCAGGCCCGCGCCGGAGGCGGTGGTGATGGTGAGCGGCACGGACAGCGCGCCGCCGAACATGTACTTCATCTTGGCCGCCTGGTTGACGATCTGGTCGAGGCAGACGCCGATGAAGTCCATGAACATCAGGTCGACGACGGGTCGCAGGCCCCGGGCGGCGGCTCCCACGCCGAGGCCGACCAGGGCGGCTTCGGAGATCGGGGTGTCGATCATGCGGCGGGGACCGAACTCGTCGAGCAGGTTGTCGAACATGCGGAAGACGCCGCCGTATCCGGCCACGTCCTCTCCGGCGACGAAGACGTTCTCGTCCTCGCGCATGGCCTGGGCCAGTCCCTCGTTGAAGGCCTTGACGTAGGACAGTTTGCGGGGGGCGGCGACCGGGGTGACGGCCGGTGCTTCGGTGGTGGTGGTCATGGCGGTCATCCCGAGTAGACGTTGAGCAGCAGGTCGGCGGGGTCGGGCAGCGGGCTCGCCTCGGCGTACGCGATGGCCTCGGCGATCTCGTCGCGCGTGCGCCGCCATACGTCGTCCAGCTCGGCACGGGTCGCGGTGCCGTCGGCGATCGCGCGGGCCTCCAGCAGGTCGATGGGGTCACGCGCCTTCCACTCGGCGACCTCCTCGTCCGAGCGGTAGGGGTGACGCAGGCCCTTGACGCCCTGGTGGTCGAAGTAGCGGTAGGTCTTGGCCTCGATCATCATCGGGCCCGCGCCGGCCCGGGCCCGTTCGACGGCTTCGGCGGCGGCCCGGTGGACGGCGACCGCGTCCATGCCGTCGACGATCACGCTGGGCATGCCGTAGGCGGCGGCGCGGTCGGCGACATCGGTGAGCAGCATGTGCCCGGACTGCGGGGTGAACTCCGCGTAGCCGTTGTTCTCGCAGACGAAGACCACGGGCAGGCCGAGGATCGCGGCCATGTTGGCGCCCTCGTGCCAGGCGCCGATATTGGTGGCGCCGTCGCCGAAGAAGGTCACGGCGACGCTGTCCTCGCCCTTGTACCGGGCGGCGAAGGCGGCGCCCACGGCGATCGGGACGCCGGCCCCGACGATGCCGTTGGCGCCGAGCATGCCGCGGGCGAGGTCGTTGATGTGCATGCTCCCGCCGCGGCCGAGGCAGGCACCGGTGACCCGTCCGTACAGCTCGGCGTACATCTCGCGGAAGCCGACGCCCTTGGCCACGGCGTGCCCGTGGCCGCGGTGGGTGGAGGTGATCTGGTCGTCGTCGCGCAGGGCCGCCATCACGCCGGCGGCGACGGCTTCCTGGCCGACATAGAGGTGCAGGAAGCCGGGCAGTTTGCCGGCCTCCATGAGCTTTCCCGCCTCGGTCTCGAACAGCCGGATACGCACCATGCGTTCGTGCAGATCCTTGATGATCTGCACGCTGACCTGCGTGGATTTCTTCGACGCCGTTGACGCTCGTTGAGCCATCATCCGCCCCTTCGTCCGAGGGAGGTTGGCAAGCCATCGGACTTACTGGTGCTGGTCTACAGTAACCAGCAGGGGGCACCTTACTGAACAGTGTCTCTAATTACTATGCCCCGGACCGGGGTCACCGGCCCGCGCGTCCACCAACTCCACGACACTGCCCTCCGGATCGGCCCAGAAGCTGATCCGCCGACCGTGAGCCCGGACGACGACCGGGTCCGACAGAGGCGTGGCGCCCGCGGTCGGCAGCGCCGCCACCACAGGGTCCATGTCGTCGAGACGGAAGGTCAGACAGGACAGCCCCAGGCGCCCGGCAGGCGAGGCAACCTCGCGCGCCGACACCGGGGCCGACCGGGGAAGGATGCACCCACCTCGAACGGCAGGGTCATGACCGTCACACCCACCCCCACGGGGCACCGAGCGGCAACTTCGCCACTTTCTATTGACAGACCACACTAAGTCCTGTTGTCGTTTCGGACACAGCCCAGCTGTCGCGTTCCGAAGCCGGTCACCGGCTCGCGGCTGGGAGGATGTGAGGACATCGTGGTCCAAACCAGTTCGCCGGAGATTCGGGAAACAGACACCGGGCCCAAGCCGTCGGTCTCGGCCCCCTCGGCCCCCGAATACTCGTCGTGGATCAGCCAGGACCGGTCCACCGACGCCGCGTCCCTGACGATGCGGCGGGAGGCCGCCGAACTCGTCGAGCGGGTGATGACGCACTACCGCGACAACACGACGCACGAGGCGGACGGCCAGTGGACGGAACCCGTCGCCAACTACCTCGACGCCGACCGCTGGCAGCGCGAGACGGACGCCGTCCACCGCAGTGTGCCCCTGCCGCTCGCCATGTCCTGCGAGCTGCCCGGGCCGAACACCTACAAGGCGATCGACGTGCTCGGCATCCCCGTGCTGATCACCCGTGACCGTCAGGGCGCCGTGCACGCGATGATCAACGCCTGCCGGCACCGGGGAGCCAAGCTCCTCGAACCCGGCTGCGGGGTGTCGAAGCGGCTCACCTGCCCGTACCACTCGTGGTCGTACGACCTCGCCGGAGAGCTGCGGGGCGTGTACGCCGAGAAGACCTTCGGCGAGGTGCCGCGCGAGGGCCGCAGCCTCGTCAGGCTCCCGGCCGGGGAGCGCGCGGGGATCGTCTTCGTCTCGCTGGACCCGGCGGCGGAGCCCGACCTGGACGCCTGGCTGGGCGACCTCCAGCCCCTGCTGGAAGGCCTCCGGCTGGCGGAGTGCCATCACTACGCCACCAGCGAGCTGACCAGTCCCAACTGGAAGGTCACCCTCGACGGGTACCTGGAGACGTACCACTTCGCCTCGCTGCACCCGAAGACGGTCTTCGAGACGAACCTCTCGAACATGATGGCCCACGACACCTGGGGCCCCCACCAGCGCATCGCACCGGCCCTGCGCCCCATCGCGCAGGCGGTCGAGCTGCCGCCGGACCGGCGTGACCCCGGGGACTGCGTCGGGCCCATCTACTGGCTCTTCCCGGGCCTGGCGATCGCCGGCGGCTGGCGCCAGAAGATCGCCGTCTCCCTGGTGCTCCCGCGGACGGCCACCGAGTCGGTGACCCAGCAGATCATCCTGCTGCGGGACCCGGCGGTCACCGAGGAGGAACGCCAGGCCGCCGACCGGTTCGGCGCGTGGTTCCACGAGGTGGTCCGCGACGAGGACTACGCGACCACCTACGGAGTCCAGCAGGGCCTGAAGGCCCTCGACGGGACCGACTTCGTCTTCGGACGCAACGAGCCCGGACTCCAGCACTTCCACCGCACCATCCATCAGCACCTGGACACAGCACCCCACAGAGCCGCCAGGTGAGCAACCAACAAGACTCGCGGGAGAACACCATGGTGGCTACGGGCAGCCTCGACGGACGTGTCGCGGTGATCACGGGCAGCACGCGCAGCATCGGCCGCGCCATCGCCGAGGCCTTCCTGGCCGACGGCGCCACGGTCGTCGTCAGCGGCCGCAGCGAGGTCAAGGGCAAGCAGGCCCTGGAGGAGATGGACGCCGGGGACCGGGCCGTCTTCCACCCCTGCGACGCCAAGAGTCAGGAGGACATCGAGGGCCTCGCCGACTTCGCCGCCGAGCGCTTCGGCAGGCTCGACATCTGGGTCAACAACGTCGGCGGCAGCTCCGGCTTCGCCCCGATCCACCAGCTCAGCGACGAGGCCTGGCACGACGCCCTCAACCTGAACGTCAACGGCTACTTCTACGGCACCCGCCGGGCCCTGCCGAAGATGCTGGAGGGCGGTTGGGGCCGCATCATCAACATTTCCTCGGTGGAGGGCAAGCAGGCCAACAAGCCCGCGATCAGCCACTACATCACCAACAAGCACGCCATCCACGGCCTGACCAAGGCGACCGCCTTCGAGTACGGCACCCAGGGCATCACCTGCAACGCCATCTGCCCCGGCGCCGTCGACACCGACCTCATGCGGGCCGCGGGTCCCGCCGCCGCGGAGGCCGAGGGCATCTCCTACGAGGACTGGCTGGGCCGCTTCGCCGAGCACGCCGCCACCAAGAAGATCACCACGGTGGAGCAGATCGCGGCGGTCGCCTCGCTGCTCGCGAGCGAGGCGGGGGCGGGTATCACCGGCACGCTGATCAGCGTCGACGGCGGAACAGCGCAGTGGTAGGCGCGGGTACGGACAGCGGGAGACCTCGGTCATGAAGAGCTGGATCACGGACTGGCAGCGCAGTGAGCGGCTGCCGCACTACACCCGGGCCAACGCGGGCGAGACCCTGCCGGAACCCGCCAGCCCGCTGGGCTGGACCCTGGTCTGGGGACGGGGCCTGCAGGGCTGGCGTCACGGCTTCGTCGGGTTCGGCATCTACCGCGAGGAGGAGGTGACCGGCCCCCGGCCGCCGTTCGTCGGCATGTTCGGCGGCCACTTCTACCTCAACCTGTCCCACATGCGGCTGTTCGGCATCCGTATGGGCCAGACCGCGGACCAGATCGACGCGGCCTTCGTCGGTCAGCGCTCCGACACGCCGGTGTACGTGGCGCACCCGGACGACCAGGACGAGGAGCTGACGGCCAAGGCGGGCGCGACGCTCCAGCGGATGCTCGGCCAGGCCGGCTTCCCGGAGGCCGACGCCGACCGGGAACGGCTGCGCGCGCTGCGCCGCTCGCGACCCGATCTGACGCGGCTGTCCGACGCCGAACTGGTGGCGCACTCACGGTCGTTGCTGGACGAGGTGGAGACGACCTTCCAGCGGCACGTCGAGTCGTCGCTCCCCGCGTCCATCGGGCCGGCCATCCTCGGCCCGCTGTGCGCGAGCGTGGACCGCCCCGGCGCCATGCTCGACCTGATCGGCGGTCTCGGCGACGTCGACTCCGCCTCCCCGTCGACCGGGCTGTGGACACTGTCCCGCCAGGTGGCGGCCTCGGCCGAACTGAGCGCGCTCTTCGACCAGGGTCCGGCCGCGGCGGAGCGGGCTCTCGACGGGGCGAGCGGGGAAGTGAAGGCCTTCCGTGACTCCTTCGAGGAGTTCCTCGCGGAGTCCGGCGACCGCGGCCCCAACGAGTGGGACATCCACGCGCTGTCGTGGGAGGCGGCGCCCGTCCAGGCGCTGGCCCTTGTCGACCGGATCCGGCACAGCCCCGACGACGACTCCCCGGCCGCCCGGCGCAAACGGCTCACAGAGGGGCGCGAGCGGACGGCGGAGGAGATCCGGGCCGTGCTGCCCGAGGAGGCGCAGCCGATGTTCGACGCCGGGATGCACGCCTCCCGGGTGTGGATCCCGGCCCGCGAGCGCACCAAGGCGAACTGCGTCACCGTCGTCAACGAGATCCGCATGGCCGTACGGGAGCTCGGCCGCCGCGGCGTCGCGGCGGGGCTCTTCGCCCGGCCCGAGGACGTGATGATGCTGCTGGACACCGAACTCGACAGCTATGTCGCCGCCCCGGAGTCCTTCGGCCCGGTCATCGCGCGGCGGCTCGAGGAGTACGCGGGTCTGCACGAGCTGGAACCGCCGTTCTTCGTCGCCGACGACGCGCAGACCGAGATCGACACCTGGCCGCGCCGCGCCGAGGAGCGGACCGAGGCGGCCGTCGAGGGCGATGTGCTCGGCGGTGTCGGCGGCAGCCACGGCACGTACACCGGCAGGGTGCGGGTGGTCACCGACCCGGCTTCGTGCGAGGCACTGGAGCCCGGCGAGGTGCTGGTCGCGCCGATCACGGACGCGGCCTGGACCCCGCTGTTCCTGGTCGCCGGCGCTGCCGTCGTGGACGTGGGGGCGCTCAACAGCCACGCCGTGGTGGTCTGCCGTGAGCTGGGCATCCCGGCCGTGATCTCCGTCGAGGGCGGGACGCGACGGCTGCGGGACGGCATGGTGATCACGGTCGACGGTGAGCAGGGCACGGTCACCGTCGACAGTGTTCCCGCCCCGCTCGGCATCTGAGAACACCGCGGGCCCGTCGCTTCCTCTGCACCGGAGCGACGGGCCCGTGGGCACGACCTCGAAAGGACCACGATGGCTGAGGAAATCATCGTCACCGGCTGGATGGACTACGAACCCGGCGACCGCGACACCGTGCTGGCGGCCCTGGTCGAGCTGGGCCGGCGTACCCGCGAAGAGGAACCCGGCTGTCTGGACTACGCGATGACCGCCGATCCCACCGACGTGCGGCGTATCCGGGTGTACGAGCACTGGACCTCGCGGCAGGCCCTCGACGAGCACTTCGCCACCGCGCACATCAAGGACTTCCGGACGGCCGTCGCGGGGCTGACCCGGGTCGGGGCCTCGCTGACGGTCCACACCGTCGCCGCGTCACATCCCCTGCGCTGAAGCGCGGTTTCAGCGGGAACCGTCCAGCCGCACCAGCATCTTGCCGACGTTGCCGCCGCCCAGCAGGGACAGCAGCGCCCCTGCGGCGTTCTCCAGGCCGTCGACGACCGTCTCGCGCGCGGTGATCCGGCCCTCGGCGAGCCAGCCCGCGACCCGCTGCTCGAACTCCGGGCGCAGGTCCTCGTGGTCGCGGACGATGAAGCCGCACAAGGTCAGCCGCTTGAGGACCGCCTGGATCAACTGGTTGATGTCCGCGGTCCGCCCCTCGCCGCCGAACTGCGACATCATGCCGCACAGGGCGACCCGGCCACCGGTGCGCAGCGCGTGCAGAGCCGCGGCGAGCTGCTCACCGCCGACGTTGTCGAAGTACACGTCGATGCCGTCGGGTGCCAGCCGGGCCAGCGCGTCGCGCACCGGCTCGGCACGGTAGTCCGCGGCGGCGTCGTAGCCGAACTCCTTCACCAGCAGGGCGCACTTGTCCGGTCCTCCGGCGGTCCCGATGACGCGGTCCGCGCCCAGCAGGCGGGCGAACTGGCCGGCGGCGGTGCCGACGGCGCCGGCCGCCGCCGACACGAAGACGGTGTCGCCCGGACGCAGTCGCGCGATACGGGTCAGGCCGACGTACGCGGTGAAACCGGTCTGGCCGAGCAAGCCCAGCCAGGTGGGCAACGGCGCGAGTTCCGGGTCGATGCGACCGGCGCCGTCGACGACCGCCGCGTCGAGCACCGCCCGCTCCCGCCAGCCGAGCTGATGGCGTACGTACGTGCCCGGCGGCACCGAGGCGCAGCGGCTCTCCTCCACGACACCCAGCGCCCGGCCGTCGAGCGGTGATCCGGGGGTGAAGTTGTGCGTGTAGTGCTTCTCGGTGGTCGACAGCCGCCCGCGCATGGACGGGTCGACGCTCATGTAGAGGTTGCGGACGAGCAGCTGCCCCTCCCCCAGGGGTGGCAGCGGGCGCTCCTCGACGGCGAAGTCACCGGGGAGCGGTTCTCCGTCGGGTCGGCGCACCAGACAGACCACCCGGGTGGTACGGGGCGTCACGGGGGTCACTCCTCCGGCTGCCGGGTGGCGCGCCGACGGGCGAGGCGGCCTACCCAGCCGGCCATCTGGAGGTCGGCGTGGCGCAGTTCGCCCGACTGCCACCGGGCCTGGAAGTCGAAGACGCCCTGCGCCCCCGTCCTGGGATCGGTCACCTCGACCAGTCCGTCCTCCCTGAGCCGGTACACATGCCCGGTCAGAGGGTGGATCGCTTGCTTGGACATGAGAGCCTCACTCCTGCACTCGGCGGCGTACGCCGCGCTTGGTCACGGTCACCGGGCCCTCGACCCGGAGCCGGCAGGCGAGCCGGGTCAGGCCGTCCACCGGTCTGCGCAGGGCCTCGATGCCCTCGCGTTCCAGCGGGCCCACGGGGGAACAGTTCTCGGCGCCCTCCTCGACCTGGACGAAGCAGGTACGACAGGTTCCCTTGCCGCCGCAGACGGTGGGCCAGCGGTAGCCGAGCCGCCGGGCGGCGGTGAACAGGTCCTCGCCGTCGAGGACTTCGAGCTCGACGCCGGAGGGTCTGACCGCCACCCGGTGGGTCACCTGCTCATCCACTGGTCGAGCGTCTGATTGAAGTGGCGGATGCGGCTCTCCTGGTAGTTCGCCAGGGTGATGCCCGGCTTGCGCATCGCCTTCAGGCCCTGCTGGACGTAGGGCAGGTTCTCGCAGTCCTGGTCGAAGACGGGGCCGAGCACGCCGAGTTCGGGGATGTCGGCGAAGAGCGTGTCCTCGGGCACCCAGCGGATCTTCGCCGGGGGCGGCGTCTCTCCGGGCTGCTTCGGGGACGACATGAAGATGATCTCGGCGGTGCAGGAGTCGGGGTCGAGGCCGTTGGGCCGGAACCGGTAGATGATGTTCGACTTGGCGCCGCCCCAGGGGTTGAAATTGGGGAACAGCAAGTAGTTGATGGCGTCCAGCAGTTCGGTGTCGGGGGTCTGTGAGAAGTCCTGCTGCGAGGTGGCCGCCAGTTGCTCGCGCATCCGCGCGGCGAGGACCTGACGGGCGGTGCCGCCGGGCGGGATCGCCGGCAGTTCGTCACCCTCCTGCATCACCAGGTCACGGCCCTGGGCGGCGGCATAGAACGAGCGCGAGTCGTAGAAGGACTCCAGGACGTCCTCCTCCGTGACCGAGTCCGCCACGTGCGGGCTGGGCGCACCCTGGATGTTGATCATCCGGTTCCAGTTCGGCTGGTCCGCCATGACGTCGTACTGCGAGTTGGCGTCGGCGAGCCACGGCAGCATCTGCGGATGTGTGGCGATCACATGGAAGGACTCGATGAACGCGTCCTGCGCGATCTTCCAGTTGCAGGGCAGCACCTTGCCGATGTGCAGGGACTTGTAGCGGTTCTCCAGCGGCCAGACGTAGTAGTCGTCGAAGGTGCCGCGGTAGCTGTCGAAGGACTCGGCGTACGGGTCCATGTTGATGAAGACGAAGCCGCGCCAGGTGCCCACCTGGGCCTCGGGGAGGGCGAACTTCTCCCGGGTGACGTGCGGGAAGTCCCAGGCGCAGGGCGGGGTCTGCATCGTGCCGTCGAGGTTCCAGGCGAAGCCGTGGAACGAGCAGCGGAACTCGCTGACGTTGCCGCCGCCGGTGCGCAGTTTGCGTCCGCGGTGCAGGCAGACGTTGACGAAGGCGCGGATCTCGTCGGGAGCCGTGCGGACGACGATCAGGGAGTCGTCGCCGATCTCGTAGACCTCGTGGTCGCCGACCTCGGGGATCTCGCTCTCCAGGCAGGCGAACTGCCAGACGCGCCGCCAGACCTGCCGCATCTCGCGTTCGGCCCACTCGCGGGAGGTGAAACGGGCGGTGTCGATGTCCTCGCTGCCGAGGTAGTCGTTGCGCTCGTACCTCAGGGCGGCGGGAACGGGGCGGCTGTCCTGGTCGAGGTAGTCCTGGACGCTGGGCCCGGGGCACCGCGCCGTGGCCGGCTCCGACGTTTCGTCCATCATCTCTCCTCCGGCAGAAACTTTAGAGTGAGTGTAGTTACCGCTGGCAGTCAGGAGCAATACTCGCGCCAGCGGACGATCTCCACACCTTCCGAGGTCACCGCGTTTTCGCAGCGTTGTTCCGGAATATCTTGCGGTAGCCCTCTCCCCAAGCCCGCTGGGGCATGCCACACTCCGACCCACTTGAGGCTGTAGTGCCTCATAAGTTTCTCCGTCACACCACGGGAGTGCTCAACGATGAGTTCCAGACCCCGTCGCGCGGTCCGCCGCGCCCTGACCGCGTTCCTTCCCCTCACCGCCCTGCTCGCCCTGGCGGCATGCGGCACCGGCGCCACTCCGGCTGCCGACTCGACACAGGCGGGTGTGCCCGGCTCCCCCGGCCTGACGGCGGCCCGCGCAGCCCTGGCGAAGTACTCCGAGCGCCCGACCACGATCTCCGTGACCGAGCCCGTGGGCAAGGCGATCCCCAAGGGCAAGAAGATCGACTTCATCCTCTGCGGCGTCCAGTCCTGCAAGGACCTCGCCGACTTCTTCACCGAGGCCGCGAAGGAACTCGGCTGGCAGGTCAAGCAGATCGCCACCCAGGGCACTCCGGAGTCCGTCCAGGCCGCCTACGAGCAGGCCGTACGCGACAAGCCGGACGCCGTCGTCGCCTCCGGTTTCCCCCGTGCCGTCTACGCGAAGCAGCTGGCACAGCTGAAGGCGGCCGGCATCCCCGTCATCCAGTCGAACGCCGACGACGTGACGGGCGACGGCATCTCCCTGCTGAAGAACGGGCCGAAGGACGTCGGCGTCCAGGGCCAGATGCTCGCCTCATGGGTGGTGTCGAACAGCGGCGCCAAGGCGAACACCGTCTACTTCGATCTGCCGGCCTACACGATCCTCAAGCCCGTCAAGGACTCCTTCGCGGCCAAGTACGAGGAATGGTGCGCCGGTTGCGCGCTGGACAACGTCGACGTGCCGATCACCGCGGTGGGCAAGGACATGCCGGACCGCGTGGTTTCGTACCTCCGGTCGCACCCGAAGGTGACCCATGTCGTCTTCTCCCTGGGCCTGCTCAACGTCGGCGTGCCGGCCGCGCTGAAGACCGCCGGGATCACCGGCAAGCACATCGTCGTCAACGTCGGTGACGCGCAGAACTACCAGTACATCCAGAGCGGTCTCACCGACGGCGCGATGGCGCTGAACTCGCACGAGACGGCCTGGCTCCAGGCCGACGCACTCGCCCGGCACTTCACCGGCCAGCCCATGGCCGTGGACCAGAAGGCGGCGCTGCCCAACATGCTCGTCACCAAGGACAACCTGCCCTCCGCCGACGGCGACTTCCCGATCGTCGAGGACTACCGGAAGCAGTTCAAGGCGCTGTGGGGACTGAGTTGACCGGGCCGGTGCTGCGGGTGGCCGCCCTGTCGAAGAGATTCGGCGGCACCCAGGCGCTGAAGGACGTCGATCTCGAGGTCATGCCCGGCGAGATCCACGCCCTGATCGGCCCCAACGGCTCCGGCAAGTCCACCCTCATCAAGATCCTCGCCGGCTACCACCACGCCGAGCCGGGTGCGGTGGCCGAACTCGACAGCGAGCCCTTCGACCTCGGCCAGGTCACGGCTTCCCGCCACGACCGACTGCGCTTCGTCCACCAGGAGCTGGGTCTGGTGGGCGAGCTGAGCGCCATCGACAACCTCGCGCTCAGCCACGGCTTCGCCCGCACGGCCTTCGGCAACATCCGCTGGCCGGAGATGGAGAGGCGGACCAGCGCCCTCGTCGAACGGTTCGGCCTCGGCATCGACGTACGCAAGCCCCTGGCGACGGCGACCCCCGTCCAGCGCACGGTGGTGGCCATCGCCGCCGCACTGCAGGGCTGGGAGGGCCGCCGCGGGGTCCTGGTGCTCGACGAGCCCACCGCCGTACTCCCGCCCGGCGAGGTGGCCCGCCTCTTCGACATCGTGCGGGAGGTCCGCGACGCCGGCGCCGGTGTCCTGTACGTCTCGCACCGGATGGACGAGATCTTCGCTCTCGCCGACCGGGTCACCGTGATCCGCGGCGGGCGCCGGATCGCTACCCGTCCGGTCGCCGAACTCACTCCGCGCCTGCTGGCGGAGCTGATGGCGGGCGAGGACATGGAGACCACCCACCGTCCTGCACCTCCTTCCGGCCCTGCCGACCCCGTGCTGGAGGTCCGCGACCTGTGGGCCGGGCCACTGCGGGGAGTCGGCTTCGACCTGGCCGGGGGCGAGCGCCTGGGCATCACCGGCCTGGTCGGCTCCGGCCACGAGATCGTGCCGTACGCGGTGTGCGGCGCCCATGCCGGGCGGGTGAGCGGCAGGCTGCGGCTGCCGGAACGCTCCGAGCGGTGGACCGAGGCGCGTGACGCCGGCGGTCTGGGCCTTCCCCTGGTCCCGGCGGACCGGGCGGGCGAGGGAGTGATCGGAGACTTCTCGGTCGGCGAAAACCTCACCCTGCCGCTCCTGGACCGGCTGCGTTCCCCTTCCGGGCGGCTGCGCCGACGGCGCGAGTCCGCCCTGGCGCAGGACTGGATACGGCGGGTCGGGGTGCGTACGGCCGGGCCCGGGGTCCGGATCACCACGCTGAGCGGCGGCAACCAGCAGAAGGTCGTCATGGCCCGCTGCCTGGCCGGGCGGCCGCCGGTCCTGGCGCTGTGCGAACCCACGGCGGGCGTGGACATCGCCACCCGCCTTCAGCTGTACGACCTGATAGAGCGTCAGGCCGACGAGGGCATGGGCGTCCTCGTGTCCTCCTCCGACACGCAGGACCTGCTCGCGCTGTGCACCCGCGTCCTGGTGGTGCGGGACGGCCGGATCGCGCGGGAGATCAGCGGCCGGGACATCACCGAGTCCGCGCTCGTGCACGCCATGGAAGGAACCGAGTGACATGACGTCCACCCCGACCCGGGCCGCGGAAGTTCCGCCGTCCCTACCGGAGAGGTCCGCGGTGTCCGTGCCGGGGACACCGGTCCGACGGGCGGCGGCCGCCCTGTCGTTCCGGAACATCGGCGCCGTGTACGTGTGGCTGGTCATCGTCGTGCTCTTCACCGTCTGGGCGCCGGACACGTTCCCGACCACCATCACGGTCAAGCAGGTACTGAACGGCAACGCCGTGGCAGGTCTGGTCGCGCTGAGCGTCGTACCACCGCTGGCCGCACGCGTCTTCGACCTCTCCATCGCCTTCACCATGTCGCTGACCAGCGTGCTGACCGCTTACTTCATGGTCTCCACGGGGTTCGGGCCCGGCGCGGCGATCGTCCTGGCGATGACCGCCGCGCTGCTGGTCGGGGTCGTCAACGGCATCGTGGTGGTGGTCCTGCGCGTCGACTCGTTCATCGCCACGCTGGCCACCGGCGCGCTGATCCAGTCCCTGATCACCATGGTCACCAACGACAGCTCCATCACCGGTGTGCGGCTGCTCGCCGAGCCGTTCGCGAGCCTCGCCCAGCTGGACGCCGGCGGTGTCACCCTGCCGGTGCTGTATCTGCTGCTCGCCGCCCTCGCCATCTGGTTCCTGCTGGAACACACCGCCACCGGACGCCGGTTGTACGCGACAGGATTCAACGCCGACGCGGCCCGGCTGCAGGGGGTGCGCACCGACCGGCTGCGCTTTCTGACCCTGGTGGCCTCCGCGCTGCTGTCCGGTTTCGCGGGCGTCGTCTTCACGGCCTCGGTCGGCTCCGGATCACCGACCGCGGGCACCCCGTATCTGCTGTCGGCCTACGCCGCCGCCTTCGTGGGGGCGACCCAGTTGCGCGCGGGCCGCTTCAACGCCTGGGGCACGGTCCTCGCGGTCCTGCTGCTCGGCACCGGCATCACCGGACTCGGGCTCGCCACCAGCGCGCAGTGGGCCGCGAGCCTGTTCACCGGCTCGGTCCTCATCGTGGCGCTGGTCCTCACCGGTGGGCGGATCGCCCTGCCCGCCGTGCTGCGCCGCCGGGCGAGAACCCGGCCGGACTCGACCACCGGCAAGGAGCTCCGATGATGAAGGCACTTCAGTACCGGCGCGTGGGGCACGCCCCCGCCGTGGCCGCCGCGTCGGTGGCGGTGGCGGGCGATGTCACGGTCGTCGGCCTCGGCGGGGGCACGCTGGCCGTCGGCTTCGGGGGCGGTCTGCCGTTCGAGGCGGTGGCCCCCCACGGGCGGAGAACGAAAAGGCCCGCGAAAGAGCGCGCGCGGAGGAACGGTACGCCTGATGCGAGGTCCCGTCCATGACAATCCGCAGGTCGGACGGATCTCGACCCGGGGTAGTCCCCGGGCGTCCTCCAGCCCTCACGCCACGGCCCGCGCTTCACCGAGCCGGGCTTCGCCCGCCCACCGTCCGCTCCACACAGCGCCGGAGCACCGTCAGGAACTCCGGTGTTTCCCAGGGCCCCACGTCCACGCGCCCGGTGTCGTCCACACCGAGGTCCTGCACGTCGTAGCGGCCCCGGCAGTGACCGAGGGTGAAGTAGCAGACCTCGCCGAGGCCGTGGCGCTTGAGG
Source organism: Streptomyces coeruleorubidus (assembly GCF_028885415.1). Lineage (GTDB taxonomy): Bacteria > Actinomycetota > Actinomycetes > Streptomycetales > Streptomycetaceae > Streptomyces > Streptomyces coeruleorubidus_A. Next base: position 8,810,169 of record NZ_CP118527.1, on the reverse strand, counting down.
TACAGCACCGGCCGGGGCGCGCGGTCGAGGGCCGCCGTGTCGCCCTCGGCGAAACCGCGGCACGGCCCCGTGTACTCCGCGTGCAGCAGCACCTCCAGCTCACCGTGCAGCTCGCACACGTACAGCTCGTCGGTGACCGTGAACGGCCCGATCCCGGCGACCAGCGGATGGTCGGGCCGGGTCACCAGCACCTCGTAAGGCTCGATCGGCGGGTGGGCGACGAACTGACTGCCGAGCACCTCCGCCAGTTCCCCGAGGAGCCGCGGAGTCGTGAACACCCGCGTGCCGCCACCCGTCGACGGCTCGATCACCGCGTTGGTGCCGTGCAGGGCGAGCCAGCGCCCGCCCCGCTCGACGAACCGGGCCAGCGAGGCCCGTTGCGCCGGGCGGGGCCGGACGTCGCAGGTGTAGGTGACCAGCAGGTCGGCCTTGTCGAGCGCGGCCACGCAGTCGTAGTCCTGGTACACCGTGGTGCGCACCCGGGGATGCTCGCCGAGCAGTTCCAGCAGCCGCAGCCGAGCGTGGTCGAAGTCGTGCCACCGGCCGCCGCAGACCAGTACGGCGTCCAGGCGGCCGGCCGGGCCCGCCACGGCTCAGTACTGGACGCGGGTGAGCAGCCCGCCGTCCACCACGAGGTTGACCCCGACGCAGAAGGAGCCGGTCCGCCCGAGCAGGAACGCCACCGCCGCGGCCACGTCCTCCGCGGTGCCGTAGCGGCCGATCGGCAGCTTGGCGAGGACCTCCTCGTACACCTCCGGGCGGCTGGTGCGGATGGTCTCCCAGGCGCCGCCGGGGAAGTCGATCGGGCCGGGCGAGACGGTGTTGACGCGGATGCCCTTCGGCGCGAGGGAGTGCGCGAGGGCCGAGGCGTGCTGGACGACGGCCGCCTTGAGCGCGGAGTAGGAGTTCGCTCCGGCCGGGCGCGCGGTGTCGGAGGCGTTGGTGGTGCCGATGGCCACGACGGCGGCCCGGTCGGAGGCCTCCAGATGCGGCAGGGCCGCCTCGACGAGCCCCGCGAACGGGATCAGGTCGCCGCGCAGGCTGGCCTCCCAGGACTCGGGTCCCTTCACGTTGCCCGCCGACACGTTGGACACCAGCAGGTCCAGGCCGCCGAGTTCGCCGGCCGCCCGCTGCACGAAGCCCGCGAGGGCGGCCGGGTCGGTGACGTCGACCGGTTCCGCGAACACCGTGGCCCCCTCGCCGCGCAGTTCGGCGGCGGCCTTGGCCAGCCCTTCCTCGCCCCGGGCGCACAGCGCCAGCGCGCAGCCCTCGGCCGCGAGGGTCGCGGCGATCGCGCGGCCGATGCCCCGGCTCGCGCCGGTCACCAGCGCCTTCGCGCCTGTCAGTCCCAGATCCATCGATGTCACTCCTTTGTGATTGCCGGAACGGTCCCGGTAGCTCGGTAGCTGAGCGGTCCCTCAGTTGCCGGGAAGCTGCGAGAACGGCGCCCGGTCCGTCCGAGGCTCGGGCGGCAGCTTGAGCACCCGTTCGCCGATCAGGTTGCGCTGGATCTGGTCGGTGCCTCCGGCCAGCCGGTAGCCGGGGGCGCCGAGCAGGTGCTGGGTCCAGGCGAAGGTGCCCGGTTCCCCGGTGTCGGCGCTGATGCGCGCCCCCATCAACTCGGCGGCGACCTGTCCCGTGCGGGTGAGCAGGTCGGAGGCCATGAGCTTGGTCAACGACGCCTCGGGGCCCGGCCGGCCGCCGGCCGCGCTCGTCCTGGCGACGCGGTCCACGGTGGCCGCGCGCAGGGCGGCTCGTACGTACAGGTCGGCGAGACGCTGGCGGACCAGCGGGTCCGAGGTGCGGTCGAGGGAGCGGGCGAGCGCGAGCACGTCCGAGAACGTGCCGCCCTTGCGGCGGTTGCCGCTGCCGGAGGCGGTCCGTTCGAAGGCGAGGGTCGTGGTGGCGACCTCCCAGCCCTGGCCCGGCCGCCCGATCCGGAGCCGGTCCGGGACGCGTACGCCGCTGAGGAACACCTCGTTGAAGGAGGCGCCGCCGCTCATCTGCCGGATGGGGCGCACCTGAACGCCCGGGGCGTCCATCGGGACCAGGAAGGCGGTGATGCCGGCCTGTTTGACGACGTCCGGGTCGGTCCGGGCGAGCAGCAGACCGTAGTCGGCGAACTGGGCGCCCGAGGTCCACACCTTCTGGCCATCGATCACCCACTCGTCCCCGTCGGCCTGCCGGGCCCGGCTGCGCACGGCGGCGAGGTCGGACCCGGCGCCGGGCTCGCTGAAGAGCTGGCAGGCCAGCAGGTCGGTGCGCAGGAACGCGCGGGCGTGCTCGCGGACTTGCTCTGCCGTCCCGAAGAGGGAGACGGCCATCGCGACCAGGCGCACGGTGACGCTGATCAGCTCGGTGGAGGGCGGCACCTCGAAGGCGGACTCCTCCTCGGCGAAGACGGCCACGTGGGCGGCGGTCAGCCCCGCACCGCCCTTGTCCACGGGGAGGGTCAGCGCCTGGTAGCCGGCGTCGAAGCGGGCCCGCTGATAGGCGCGGCAGCGCTCCAGCAGCAGGCGTTCCTCGTCCTCGGGGAGGTTGTGGAACACGGCGAGATCGGCGGCCTCTCCGGCGGACTCCGGCGCCCGCGCCGGTTCGAGCACGCCGGCCAGCCACTGCCGCACCTGCGTACGCCATGCGTCCGGATCGGGCTGGGGCATGACTCCTCCTCGGACACTTACCAGACGAAAGATTCAGTAAGGGGGACAGCAAAGAGCACTGGCGGAACCCCTTGAGCATGCGGATATACCTCCGCTTGGGATCAGAGTGTTCCGCACTTTCTTGATAAACGCTACAGTCTCCGCATCACCTCTCCCCTCGAATCGGGAGAGGGCCGATGAGCCGCCGGAGGAGCCATGTCGCTGCTGCCACTCGACCGTCGCGCCCAGGAGACACCCGAGGACCCCGCCCTGGTGGACGACCTGGGCGTGCTGTCCTGGTCCGGCCTCGCCGACCAGGTGGCGCGGGCGGCGGCACGGCTGCTGGAGTTCGCGCCCGGCCCCGACGACCGGGTCGCCGTCCTCGGTGACAACGCGATCCCGACTCTGGTCGCCCATCTGGCCGGCCTGCGGGCCGGGGTCGGGACCGTGGCCACGTCCCGGAACCTCACCTCGGGCGAACTCGTCGACCAGATCATCGACGCGGGCGTGACCGCGATCGTCGCCGGTCCCGCCGGGGCGGGTGCGGCCCTGGACGCGGCCCGGGAACTGGGCCTGCCGCTGGTGACGCACGGAACGCCGGCCGTCGGGCACGCCTTCGACTGGGACCTGTGGCTGGCGGCCGCACCCGCCGGACGCACCGTCCCGACGGACCGGTCCGCCCGCCCTCCGCTCGTCTACACCTCGGGCACCACCGGCCGGGCGCGCGGCACCGAGGTGCGCTGGGTGAGCGGCCCGGTCGCCGACAGCGCCGCCTACCTCGCCGCGATGTCCGCCCGGCCCGGATTCCCCGCGGGGCCGCACCTGGTGTGCGGGCCGCTCCAGCACAACGCGCCGCTGACCTCGCTGCGGCACCTGGCGGCCGGTCAGCCGGTGGTCGTCCTCGGCAGATACGACGCGGAGACGTTCCTCAGCCGGGTGCAGAGGTGGCGGGTCTCCTCGACGGTGATGGTGCCCACCCACTTCCAGCGGCTGCTCGCCCTCCCGGAGGAGGTCCGCGCCCGGTACGACGTCTCCAGCCTGCGGCAGGTCTCCCACACCGGCTCCGCGTGCCCGCCGGACGTGAAGCGAGCCATGATCGAGTGGTTCGGTCCGGTGCTGACCGAGTCGTACGGCGCCAGCGAAGCGGGGACCGTGGCCCGCATCAGCAGCGCCGAGTGGCTGGCGCACCCGGGCTCGGTCGGGCGCGTCCGGGCTCCGTTCGAGGTCCTCGTCACCGATGACGACGGCCGGCGACTGCCGCCCGGCGAACGCGGTCTGCTGGCCTTCCGGGCACCCGGCGACCAGGGCGTCCGCTATCACGCGGACCCGGACAAGACCAGGTCCGCCTATCTCTCCCCCGGCGTCTTCACGCTCGGCGACATCGGCTACGTCGACGCGGACGGCTACATCTTCATCACCGACCGGGCCGCGGACGTGGTGGTCTCCGGCGGCGTGAACCTGTACCCGGCCGAGAGCGAGGCGGTCCTGCGCCGGCACCCGGCGGTCGCCGAGGTCGCGGTCATCGGCGTGCCCGACCCGGACTTCGGCGAGTCACTGCGGGCGCTGGTCGTGGTGGCGGCGGACGAGCCGCCGGCCGACGAGCTGGACCGGTTCTGCCGCGAGCACCTCGCCGCCCACAAGTGCCCGAAGTCGTACGAGTTCGTCCCCGAGCTGCTGCGCAACGCGATGGGCAAGCTCGACAAACGCGCGATGCGCCGCCCGTACTGGCGCTCCGAACGGACCATCGCCGGCTGAGCCGGGCCCACCCAGTAAGGACCACCCATGACCGAACTCCTCCTCATCCGGCACGGCCTCCCCCTGGCGGGCGTGTTCGACCCGGGGCTGTCACCGGAGGGCACCGCTCAGGCCGAGCGCCTCGCCGCCTGGCTCGTGCACGAGGACGTCGACGCCCTGTACTCCAGCCCGTATCGGCGTGCCCGCGAGACCGTGGCACCCCTGGAACGCCTCACCGGCATGACCGCCACCGTCCTCGACGACCTGCGCGAGTGGGACACCGACGTGACTCAGCCCTACATGCCACCGGAGCAGATCGGCGCGGACGATCCCCGGGCGGCGGCGCTCACCGAGGGGCGCTACGAGGACTTCGTGCCCGAGCTGGACTGGGACGCCTTCCGCGCCCGTGCCGGGCGGGCCATGGACACCGTCCTCGACGCCCATCCCGGAGGGCGGGTCGCGGTCGTGTGCCACGGCGGCATCACCAACACCTATCTGGCGACGGTGCTCGGCCTGCCCACGATGTTCTGGTTCCACCCCGACTACACGTCCGTCAGCCGGGTGCGGCGCATGCCCGGCGGCCGGATCGTCCTGCACTCGGTGAACGAGACGGCCCACATGGTCGCCGAACGTGCCGTCGACGCGGTCGCCTGATCCCGTCCCAGACCCCAGGAGGTCCCCGGCATGCCCGGATCCGTCATCGTCGCCGGAGCAAGGACGCCCATCGGCAGGCTGGCGGGTGCCCTGAGCACCGTGTCCGCGGTCTACCTCGGCGCCCACGCCATCGGCGCGGCACTGGCCGCCGCCCGTCTGGACCCGGCGGCGGTGGAAGCCGTCGTCATGGGTCATGTCGTGCAGGCCGGGGCCGGCCCGAACCCGGCACGGCAGGCGGCGGTCCGCGCCGGCATTCCGTTCTCCGTCCCCGCGAGCACCGTCAACAAGCTCTGCCTGTCCGGTCTGCACGCCATCGCCCTGGCCGACCTCATGATCGCCTCCGGCCGCCACGAGGTGGTCCTCGCCGGTGGCATGGAGTCCATGTCGGGCGCCCCGCACCTGCTGCGCGGGGCTCGCACCGGCTGGAAGTACGGCTCAGCCGCGGCGGAGGACGCCCTCGACCGCGACGCCCTGGTCTGCGCCTTCGACGGCGTCTCCATGGGCGCGGCCACCGAGCGCTACCAGCGGCCGTTCGCCCTGACCCGCGAGGAGCAGGACGAGTACAGCGCGCTGTCCCACCAACGGGCCGCCCACGCCCAGGAGTCGGGCGCGCTGTCCGGGGAGATCGCTCCCGTCACCGTGGCGGGACGGCGGGGCGAGACGGTGGTGGACACCGACGAGGGCGTACGGCCGGGAAGCACCGCCGAGAGCCTGGGGCGCCTGAGGCCGGCCTTCTCCGGCGCCGGCACCCTCACCGCGGGCAACTCCTCACAGCTCTCCGACGGCGCCGCAGCCGTCGTCGTGATGAGCGCGGAGCGCGCCCGGTTCGAGGGCCTGACACCACTCGCCGAGATCGGTGCCTACGGCACGGTCGCCGGCCCCGACCCCTCGCTGCTCGTCCAGCCGGCCGGCGCCGTCCGCGACGCGCTGTCCCGGGACGGCCGGCTGAAGACCGCCGACCTGGACCTGTTCGAGATCAACGAGGCGTTCGCCGGAGTGGCCCTGGCTTCCGTCCGGGAGCTGGACATCCCTCTCGACAAGGTGAACGTCAACGGCGGAGCGATCGCGCTCGGGCACCCGGTCGGCATGACCGGGGCCCGGCTGGTGCTGACCCTCGCGGCCGAACTGCGGCGGCGCGGAGGCGGCAGCGGAGCGGCGGCCCTGTGCGGGGGCGGCGGCCAGGGCGACGCGCTGTTGCTGCATGTGCCGACCCAGGACTGAACCCGGAGCCGAACCATCATGACCATCCAACTGACCTCGGTCGACACGACCCTTGTCGTGGCGGCCCGTACCCTCGCCGCTGACGGCGTCGTCTCCCTCACCCTGCGCCGCCCCGACGGCGGGATCCTCCCCGCCTGGACACCGGGCGCCCACATCGACGTACTCCTGGCCGGCGCCGACGGCGAAAACGGCGATCTGATCCGTCAGTACTCCCTGTGCGGAGACCCGGCCGCGCACGACTCCTGGCAGATCGCCGTGCTGCGCGAGCCGCACGGCCGCGGCGGCTCCGCGTACGTCCACGACCACCTGCGCGAAGGCGCCGCCGTGCGGGTCCGCGGGCCGCGGAACAACTTCCCGCTGCGGCCCGCCGCACGCCACCTGTTCATCGCCGGCGGCGTCGGTATCACGCCCATCCTCCCCATGGTGGAGGCCGCGGAGGCCGCGGGGGCCGACTGGCGTCTGCTGTACGGCGGGCGCACCCGTACCTCCATGGCGTTCCTGGACCGCCTCGCCCCGCACGGGGGCCGGGTACTGATCCGTCCGCAGGACGAGTACGGCCTGCTGGACCTCGCGGCCCACCTCGGCGTGCCCGAGGAGGGCACGCTGGTGCACGCCTGCGGTCCCGAACCCCTGTTGCAGGCGGTGCAGGAACACTGCGGGGGCTGGCCTCCCGGCTCGCTGGGCGTCGAACGGTTCGCCCCGGTACGGACGGCCGCGACCGGCCCGGCCGAGGCCTTCGAGCTGGAGCTCGCCCGGTCCGGGCTCACCCTCACCGTGCCGCCGGACCGCTCGGTCCTGGAAACCGTCGAGGAGGCCGGTGTCGCGGTCGACTTCTCCTGCCGGGAAGGCACGTGCGGCACCTGCGAGACCGACGTGCTCGACGGCAAGCCCGACCACCGCGACTCGCTGCTGACCGAGGACGAGCGGGCCGCCGGCGACACCATGCTGATCTGTGTCTCCCGTTCGTGCGGGACTCGTCTCGTCCTCGACCTGTGACGGCGATCACCCCCAGCAATTTACTAGGACGTCCTAGTATCTCTTTCGTCAGCAGCACCCCCGCCCTGTCCGGGAAGGCCTCCATGAGCGCTCTGCACCGACCCGTGCATCCTGTCCGCCTGGTCACGGCTTCGGCTCTGTTCGACGGGCATGACGCGTCGATCAACATCATGCGGCGGATCCTCCAGTCCCAAGGCGCCGAGGTGATCCACCTCGGGCACAACCGGTCGGTGCGGGAGGTCGTCGACGCCGCTCTGGAGGAGGACGCCCACGGTGTCGCCGTCTCGTCCTACCAGGGCGGGCACGTGGAGTACTTCGAGTACCTGGTCGAGTCGCTGCGCGCGCGGGGAGCCGACCACATCCGCGTGGTGGGCGGCGGAGGCGGCGTCATCGTGCCCGAGGAGATCGCCCGGCTGCGCGCCAGCGGGGTGACCATCTTCTCCCCCGAGGACGGGCAGCGGATGGGCCTGGCCGGGATGGTCAACTCGGTCGTGAAGGACTGCGACTTCGACCTCTGGGACGGCAAGCCGGCCGACGCGGCCGCCGTGCTGGCAGGCGACCGGTTCGCGATCGCCCGCGCCATCACCGGCGCGGAACTGGGCAAGCTGCCCCCGGATCTCCTTGAGCGGCTGCGGGCCGCCGCCGCGGCACGGGTCATGCCGGTGCTCGGCATCACCGGCACGGGCGGCTCGGGCAAGTCGTCACTGACGGACGAGCTGGTGCGCCGCTTCCGCCTCGACCAGCAGGACAAGCTTCGCATCGCCGTGATCGCGGTCGACCCGACCCGCCGCCGCGGCGGCGGGGCACTGCTCGGTGACCGCATCCGCATGAACTCCCTGGACGGCAACCGGGTCTTCTTCCGCAGTCTGGCCACCCGTGGCAGTCGCGAGCTGCCCGAGCACCTGTCCGACGTCATCGACGTGGTGAAGGCCGCCGGGTTCGACCTGGTGATCGTGGAGACGCCGGGCATCGGCCAGGGAGACGCGGCGATCGTGCCGTTCGTCGACACCTCCCTGTATGTGATGACACCGGAGTTCGGTGCCGCCTCGCAGCTGGAGAAGATCGACATGCTCGACTTCGCCGACGTCGTGGCGATCAACAAGTTCGAGCGGCGCGGCGCGCAGGACGCACTGCGCGACGTGGGCCGCCAACTGGTCCGCAACCGCGAGGCGTTCGGCATGCGGCCCGAGGACATGCCGGTGTACGGCACGTCGGCGGCGACGTTCAACGACGACGGTGTCACCGCGCTCTACCAGCACTTGAAGACCTGCCTGGCCGAGAAGGGCCTGCCGCTGGCCGAGGGCGCGCTGGCACCGGTCGGAGTACGCCACTCCTCCGGCATCCGGCAGGTGGTACCGGCAGCCCGGGTGCGCTACCTCGCCGAGATCACCGACACGATCCGCGCCTACCACGCAGAAACCGCGCAACTGGCCGAGGCGGCCAGGCGGGTGCAGTACCTGGAGGCGGTCAGGGACGAGCTCGCCGAGGCCGGCTCCGACGCGGCGAACGTGCGCTCGCTCCTCGACGACGCCCGCAAGCAGCTCCCGCACCAGGTCACGGAGCAGATCGGCAACTGGCCCGCCGTCATCGCCTCCTACTCCGGAGACGAGCAGGTGGTGACGGTCCGGGACAAGAAGATCCACACCAAGCTGACCCGGGAGTCCCTGTCCGGCAACAAGGTCCCGCGCGTCGCCCTGCCCCGCTTCACCGACCACGGGGAGCTGGTGCGGTTCTGGCGCGGGGAGAACCTGCCCGGCTACTTCCCCTTCACAGCCGGGGTGTTCCCCTTCAAGCGCGAAGGCGAGGACCCGGCGCGGATGTTCGCCGGTGAGGGCGATCCCTTCCGTACGAACCGGCGCTTCAAACTGCTCTCCGAGGGCCAGCCGGCCACCCGCCTGTCCACCGCCTTCGACTCGGTCACCCTCTACGGCCGCGACCCGGACGAACGCCCCGACATCTACGGCAAGGTCGGCACGTCCGGGGTGTCGGTGGCCACGCTCGCGGACATGAAGGCCCTCTACGACGGCTTCGACCTGATCGCGCCCACGACCTCGGTCTCCATGACCATCAACGGCCCCGCGCCGACGATCCTGGCGTTCTTCCTCAACACCGCCATCGACCAGCAGACGGAGAAGTTCCGAGCCGCCGAGGGCCGCGACCCGTCCCCCGAGGAAGCGGCCGAGCTGCGGGCCCACGCGCTCGCGAACGTGCGCGGCACCGTGCAGGCCGACATCCTCAAGGAGGACCAGGGCCAGAACACCTGCCTGTTCTCCACCGAGTTCTCCCTGCGGATGATGGCCGACATCCAGGAGTGGTTCATCGCGCACAAGGTCCGCAACTTCTACTCCGTGTCCATCTCCGGCTACCACATCGCCGAAGCCGGCGCGAACCCCATCAGCCAGCTCGCCTTCACCCTCGCCAACGGCTTCACCTACGTCGAGGCCTACCTCGCCCGGGGCATGCACATAGACGACTTCGCCCCGAACCTGTCGTTCTTCTTCTCCAACGGCATGGACCCCGAGTACTCCGTCCTCGGCCGGGTCGCCCGCCGTGTCTGGGCCGTCGCGATGAAGGAGAAGTACGGGGCGAGCGAACGCAGTCAGAAGCTGAAGTACCACGTCCAGACCTCCGGACGCTCCCTGCACGCCCAGGAGATGGACTTCAACGACATCCGCACCACCCTCCAGGCCCTCACGGCCATCTACGACAACGCCAACTCGCTGCACACCAACGCCTACGACGAGGCCGTCACCACCCCGTCCGAGGAGTCGGTGCGGCGTGCGCTGGCCATCCAGCTCGTCATCAACCGCGAGTGGGGCCTGGCGATGAACGAGAACCCCCTCCAGGGATCGTTCGTCATCGACGAACTCACGGACCTGGTGGAGGAGGCCGTACTCCAGGAGTTCGAGCGGATCAGCGAGCGCGGTGGCGTACTGGGCGCGATGGAGACCGGCTACCAGCGGGGCCGCATCCAGGACGAGTCGATGCTGTACGAGCAGCGCAAGCACGACGGCACCCTGCCCATCATCGGCGTCAACACCTTCCTCCGCCCCGGCGGCGACAGCCGGCCTCAGGAGCTGGAACTCGCCCGGGCCACCGAGGAGGAGAAGCAGTCCCAGCTGGAGCGCGTGCGGGACTTCCACACCGGCCACCGCGACCAGGCCCACGATGCCCTGGCCGCTCTCAAGAACGCGGCGACGAACGGCGACAACGTCTTCGCCGTCCTCATGGAGGCCACCCGGGTCTGCTCGCTCCAGCAGATCACCGAGGCCTTCTTCGAGGTGGGCGGCCAGTACCGCCGCAACGTCTGACCCAGCCCGGTAGCCCGGAAACCACCCCGCAGCGACTCACCACATAGGACCTCAGATGGATCCCGTTACTCGTCTCGGCGTGGTCGGATGCGGCCTCATGGGCTCCGGCATCGCCGAAGTCGCGGCCCGCAGCGGCATCGACGTCCGTGTCGCCGAGGCCACGCCTGAGGCCCTCCAGGCAGGCCGCCGTCGGCTCACCGCCTCACTCGACCGAGGCGTACGGCGTGCCAAGCTCAGCGAGGAGCAGCGGGACCGGGCCCTCGCCAGGCTTTCCTTCACCCACGACCTCAGTGACATGGCCGACCGCCAGTTCGTCGTCGAGGCGGTCGCCGAGAACCGCGACATCAAGACGGATGTCCTGCGCACCCTGGACAAGGCGGTCGAAGACCCCGCGGCGGTCCTGGCCACCAACACCTCCTCGATCCCCGTCGTCGATCTCGCCGTCGTCACCGAGCGGCCCGCGCAGGTCATCGGCATGCATTTCTTCAACCCCGTGCCCGTGCAGCAGCTGGTGGAGCTCATTCCCACCCTCATCACCAGCGCGGACACCGTGCAGCGCACCCGCGGCTTCGCCGGGCAGTTGGGCAAACAGGCCATCCAGGCGCCCGACCGCTCCGGCTTCGTCGTCAACGCCCTCCTCGTGCCCTACCTGCTCAGCGCGGTACGGATGGTGGAGTCGGGCTCCGCGCGGCCGGAGGACATCGACCGAGGGATGGAACTCGGCTGCGCCCACCCCATGGGGCCGTTGCGGCTGCTCGACCTCATCGGCCTCGACACCGCCCAGGCCGTGGCCGAGTCGATGTACGAGGAGTTCAAGGAGCCGCTGTACGCACCGCCCGCCCTCCTGCGCCGCATGGTCGCCGCGGGCCACCTCGGCCGCAAGAGCGGTCGCGGCTTCCACACGTACGACGCCTGACCGTGCGTTCCCACCTGGGGCGAAGCTCCAGGCCCTTTGCGTACAGCCGGGAGCTCATCGCGGGCCGGCAGCGCTCGCAGGCGTCGAAGTCCTGCCAATTGATGCGCTGATCGCATGGACAGATCTCGGTTTGATGCTGGACAGGGATCCGGCAGTGCTCCGAAACTCTCGCGTAACACCTCGGCCTGTCCCCGCCCAGCTCCCGCCCACATGCCCCGTCATGGCCCCAATGTGCCGCCCGGTCCCGTGAGTTCGGAGCCGGACGACCGGATCCACACACCGCCGCACCCGGTCCGGGTGCCCCACCGAGCGAGACGAGGACCCATGAGATCGATCCCCAGACGTACGGTGCTCGCCGTCACCGCAGGTGTGGTCGCGGCGCCGACGGTGAGCACGGCGACCGCGGTGGCCGCCGACGCCACGACAGCCCCGTCCGATGGACGGCAAGCGGCCTCCGGACTCAACCCGGCCCTGCGGACGGACCTCCTCACGCAGGTGACGCCGAGGAACAACTGGCTCGTGGCAGCGGTCGCCATCCAGTACGCGCATCGCATCGATCTGCGCGGCGGGACCGTCCCGCCCACCGCCTTCCAGGTGCAGGCCACCGTGGGCGGACGGACAGCGGCTCGCACGGTGACCCGGGTCTACTCCAACGCCTCCGCCGAAGTGGACGACCGCTCTCATCCCGGACGACCGGGGAACCACCTGATCGTCGAACTCGATCCGAACGACTCCAACGCACGGGCGGCCGGCACCGATCCCCTGCCGCTCGACCGTGCCTACTCCGTCCGACAGGTGGCGGACGTGCGTTCCCCGGAAGGTGAACCGGTACTCAAGGCCGGTCCGTTCGCGATCCGGAACGACGACGTCATCACTCCCGTGGTCGACGACTTCACCGCCGGCTCCTTCACCGACTCCGCGGGTTTTGAACTGGACTTCCGGCTGTACCAGCCTGCGGGATTCTTACGGAACCCGCAGAGCCGCACACGGTACCCGCTCGTCGTCACCCTGCATGGCGGTGGCGAAGTCGCGGACAACAACATGACCCAGCTCACTTCCAACCGGATCGCGGTCACGTTCGCCAAACCGGAACGACAGCGCCGCAACCCCGCGTTCGTCCTCTCTCCGCAGATCCCCCTCCCCCGTCCCATGGACGGACCCGACGGCACGGACTGGACCGACGCGAAGGTCCAGGCCGCGCTGATCGAACTCATCGACACCTTCGTGCGCGAGCACGCGCGCAACGTGGACACCGACCGGCTCTATCTGGTCGGCCTGTCCTCAGGCGGTCGCGGCATCTACAGTCTGCTGGCCAAGCGACCCGATGTGTTCGCGGCTGCCCTGCCGACGGCCGGCTGGGGCGACGCGGCCACCATGGACAGGATCACGCACATCCCGATGTGGGCCGACCACTCGGTCGACGACCCGGTCGTCCCCTACCGGGAGGGCCGGTTCGGCAACCCCGGCACCTGGACCCTGATGAACGCGCTGGAGACCGCCGGTGCACGGGTGAGCCGTGGGGAGTGGGCCAACGACCTGCCGAAGGCACAGTTCGAGGCCCGGTCACGGGCTCTCCTACGCCAGGCCCGGGCCACGCGCAGCCACGTACTGTTCACGAGCTACACGGCCGGAACGACACCGGTGAACCCACATCTTTCATGGGCCCAGACGTACGAGAACGACGTGGTCATCGACTGGCTCTTCGCACAGTCCCGGTAGCCGGCCGCTCGCGGGTTTCCGCGCTCTCATCGCTTTCCGGAGGTAAGGCAATGCGTCCACGCAGTCGTTCAACCAACACGCCGTCACGGACCCGGTCCCGTCCCACGACGGCACTGATCGCACTGGCAACCACCATCGGCTTGGCGCTGACTCTGCTGACAGCCGCCGGAACGCCGGCAGCCGCCGCCGACGCCACCACAGGCATCCCGGCCCCGACGACCGCTTCCCTGGAGGCCGCCAACGGGCCGCTGACCACCGCCACCCACACCGTTCCCAACCCGAGGGGGTACGGCTCAGGCCGGGTCACGTATCCGACGGCCAGTGGCTCGTACCCGGGCATCGTGCTGATGCCGGGCTATCAGGGCACACAGCGGAACCTGCAGTGGCTCGCACCCCGCCTCGCTTCCTGGGGCTTCGTCGTCATCAACGTCGGAACAAACACACTCACCGACGATCCCGAGTCGCGTGGCCGCCAGATCACCGCCGCCGGCACCCAGTTGCTCGCGCTCGGCAACGCCCCCGGCAACCCGCTGTCGGGGAAGCTCAACGGCACTTTGGGCGCGGCCGGTCACTCCATGGGCGGCGGTGGCGTCATGGCGGCCCTCCGGGACGACTCGCGCTTCCGGGCGGGCGTGCCGACTGCCCCGTACCACCCGAACGGGAACTTCTCCGGGGTCACCGAACCCACCTTCTTCCTGACCTGCCAAAGCGACTCCGTCGCCCACGGCAACAGCTACGCGGTGCCCTGGTACAACTCCATGTCCCGGGCCGAGAAGCTCTACATCGAAGTTCCAGGCGACCATCTGTGCCCGATGACGGGCCACGGCGACAAGGCCAGGCAGGGCAAGTGGATGGTGTCGTTCTTCAGCCTCTGGCTGCGTGCCGACACCCGCTTCAGCCCGTTCCTGTGCGGTCCCGCTCGTGACGCCGACAAGAACAACACCTCCCTGGTCACCCGCTGGATGGACACCTGCCAGTTCTGACCGGCTCGCTCCGCACGCTGTGCGGTCTGCCGGAGGCCGGGCTTCCGGCAGACCAACCAACTCAGCGAACCACGTCAGCGAACCCGGGCCTCAACTTGCCGTAGTACGCGTTGTGGACCGAGATCGTGGACGTGTTGCCCTTCTTGTCGGTGATCTTGGCGCGGAGGGAGATGCCCTTGCCCTTCGCCGGGTTCTTGACGGCGATCCTGCCGTTCCTGACGTCGGTCTTCTTCCAGGTCCTGCCGTCGTCGTACGACACGTACACCGTCAGCGACTTGAGGTTCCGGCCCCTTGCCGCGCCCTCGACGGTGACCGGGTAGGTGACCGTCCGGCCGGCCTTGACCCGGCTGTCCAGGCCCGTCTTCGCCTTGAAGCGGACAGAGGAGACGGGCAGCTCGGTCGGCAGTTCGGAGGACGGCCTCTTCGAGCGGAACGTCCAGCTCGCGTCGACCCGTGTGGAGGCGGCCTGAACCTTGGTGCTCCGCCTGGCCGAGGTGGTCAGCGTGTACTCGGCCTCGCCGGCCGGGACCTTGAACACCTTTTCGCCGGTGAGCGGGTCGGCGTTCGAACCCACCTTCCTGCCGTTGCGGTACAGCGTCGTCCGCACCGAGGTGAGGTCCGAGACCGCGTTCTGCCCCATGCCGTCGGCGAAGAGCGGGAGCCGGCCGTAGATCCCGTCGAGGCTGTGGAAGATGCCGGACTTCTCCGGGACCACCCGCGGCGCGAACACGGCCGTGTTGAACGCCTTCTGGTAGGTCCTGCCCCCGGCGAACTTCAGGTAGGAGTCGGAATTGGAGGTGGCATCGTTGAGCGGGAGACCGTCCTGATCCAGCTTCCCGGAGTACTGCTGGGCGTCGAAGTACCACTCGGCACCCTCGCCCGTCGACAGGTACAGCGTCCGGGTGGTGGGCAGCTTCTGCTTCACCGGGGTGTGCAGGCCGTAGCCGGAGGGCGCGGAGGGGATCAGTCCGAGCGCACCCGTCTTGCCGGAGGCCGACGTGCCCAACCCCGCTTTCACCGTGGCCAGCTCGCTCGCCTTGTAGTGGTGGACGCGGTTGCCCACGACCTTCTTCACCTCGCCGCCGCCGACGATGTCGTACTCGGCGCTGTTGCCCTTGGTCCACTGCCCGGACCAGGTCTGCACCAGGCCGGAGGCCATCGCAGGGCCGACGTGCGCGAGCCGGATGTCGGAGAAGGAGGGCATCTCGACGCCGAACGCCACGTTCGCGGACACGTGCTCGTACGACACGTAGGCCTGCAGCGGCTGGGCCCGGTCGTCCGGGACGGTGATGTCGGCCGACTTGGTCTTGTTCAGGTCGAGCGTGACCGTCGTGTTCCTGCTGATGTTCAGCACGGGCTGGGCCAGCCAGTCGGCACCGCCCTCGGTCGAGTCCGGGTCCTTCATGCTCAGCGAGTCCAGGAAGTATCCCCCCTTGGGGACCCGGAAGGTAACGGTGTCGTCGTTGGAGACGGAGACGTAGCTGGCGCCGCCCCGCCGGCCCTGGAACAGGCTCGTGAGGTGAACCGGCTTCTGACCGGGGCGGTTGATGAACTTCAGGGTGAGGTCGTACATCTCGCTCTCCCGCTCGACGCCCAGCGCCGTACGGACGCTCTGGCCGCCCCCGGTGGCGGTCACGTACGCCGAGTACGCGCCGTCGAGCTTGCCGCCGAGCTTGGTGTTCACGGTGACGTCGACGGACGCCTTGCCGCCGGCCGGGACGGTGACCGTCTTCGAGCCGAGGGTGAAGAAGCCCACCGGGGCCGCCTTGCCCTCGGGGTCGCGGGCCTCGTTCGACAGGGCCAGCGTGACGGCCTTCGTGCCGAGGTTGCGGTACGTCAGCTTCCTGGTGACCGGGGTGTCGTCGGTGTGCGGCCACTGCTGGACCGGGAAGCTCACCGAGCTCGTCTCGGCGACCACGCTCTGGCCGAGCGCCTTGTCGACCCGGATGCGGCCCGAACCCTGCTCGAACGATGAGTAGTCGCCGCCCCTGGCCGAGCCCACGAGCACGGACTTCAGCTCGCTGAACTTCCAGTCGGGGTGTTGCTGCTTGAGGAGGGCGGCGGCGCCCGCGACATGCGGGGTCGCCATCGACGTGCCCGAGATCGACAGGTACCCGGCCGGCTTCTCGCCGACCTCCTTGGCGATCGCACTGCCCTTGGCCGAGGCCGCGGTGATGCCCACGCCCGGCGCGGTCACGTCCGGCTTGAGGGCACCGTCGGCAGTCGGGCCGCGGCTGGAGAAGCCCGCGAGCTTGTCGTTGCCGTCGACGGCGCCGACGGTGAGCGCGTTGGCCGCACTGCCCGGGGAGCCGACGGTCCTGGCGCCGTCCTCGCCCTCGTTGCCCGCGGCGATGGCGAAGAGGGTGCCCTTCTGCTCGGACAGCTTGTTGACCGTGGCTTCCATCGGGTCGACGCCCGGGGTGTCGCCGCCGCCCAGGCTGAGGTTGACGATGTCGGCGCCCTGCGAGACGGCCCACTCCATGCCCGCGATGATCCCGGAGTCGTCACCCTCGCCGGCGTCGTTGAGGACCTTGCCGTTGAGGATCTTCGCGCCGGGGGCGACGCCCTTGTACTTGCCGCCGGACTTGGCGCCGGTTCCCGCGATGGTGGACGCGACGTGTGTGCCGTGGCCCTGCCGGTCGCCGGTGGTGGCGGCCGAGGAGAAGTTCTTGGCGCCGATCACCTGGTCCCTGACGTCGGGGTGGGTCGTGTCGACGCCCGTGTCCAGGACGGCGACCTTGACGCCCCTGCCGTCGTAGCCCTTCGCCCAGGCCGTGGGCGCGCCGATCTGCGGCACGGACTTGTCGAGGCCGGCCTTGCGGACGCCGTCGAGCCAGATGTGGGAGATGCCCGAGGCGACCGAGTCGCCGTTGGTGAGGGCGTCCCACAACTTGGGCGCGCTCTTCGTAGGCGTCTGGACGGACTCCAGGTTCAGGGTCTTGAAGGTCCGGCGGAGGATTCCCGCGTCTCGGACGTCGGCCCTCGCGGTGCGTGCCGCGCCCTTGTAGCTGACGATGACCTTCAGGCCGCCCTGCTGGTACCTGCGGTTGGCCGCCTTGTTGAGCTCGGTGATGTCGAACAGCCGCTGGTCGAGTTTGCCGCTCGCGATCATCCGGGCGGCGTCCGTCGGTATGACGAGGGTGTGGCCGTCGACCTTCCGCATCTGCACGGGGACCCGCTCGCGGCCCTTGGCCCGCTCCATGCCGACGACACGGCCCTTGGCGTCGACGATGACACGGTCACCGGTGACGAGGGTGATGCGGTGCGTGTCGACGGATTCCGTGACCTTGGCGGCGGTCGCCGCGGGACCGGCGGCGGGCACGGGCCTGGCCTGTGCCGTGCCGATCAGTCCCGTGGCGAGGACCGCCGCCACCGTCGCCGCGGCCGTGGCCACGCATGCTGTTCTCACTTTTCTGCGCAAAGTTCCCCCAGTGCTGGAGTGCCGACTGACAGTGACCGGAGGGACGGTAGGAACGCGGATGCACAGCTGTTCGTCGGGTGTGCGGCGACGACGTATCGATGTCGATGACGGATCGCGGGGCGGTTGTTACATGCGCAGGTCAGGCTGAATGGTCGATGCCGGCCGGTCGTACCGTGGCCTCCGGCTTGTGCATGAGCGATCCCCACATGACCCGGCAGCCCGGCGGAAGGAGCAGGTGATGCGGCTTCGCCGACTCATGCCGTGCGCCGTGCTGGCCGCCTGCCTGACCGGGTGCGGCGGCGTCGACGGCGGCGTGCGGGCCGAGGGCCCGGCGGCGACGACGATCCCCTGGACGGGGCCGGTGTACATGGCGGACTGGTACGGCCGGGCCTGGCAGCGCCCCGAGGAGGTCTCCGCGACCTTGCGCCTCTCCCTGAGCGAGCTGAGGTGGCAGGACTGGGGCTCGCCCCGGGCGCGGGCCACCGGAGTCGCCACGGACGACACCTGCCTGTCCGGCTGCCCCGACGGCAACGAGAACCCGCCGAACTACCAGGTCAAGATCGTCCTGAGCGATCCGGTCAGGCGCGGCGACGTGGCGTTCTACAGCCAGGCGACCCTTACCCCCGTGCATCCCCCCGCGCCGTTCTGGGCGGAAGGCCACGACAGCATCGACCTGGACGTACCGGATGCCTGAGAACGGCACAGGAGAGGACCGTCGGAGAGGGAACGCGATGCACGCTGCTCTGGATGTCCTGCTGGTCGAGGACGACGAGTTGATCCGGGAGGCCACGCGGCTCACGCTGGAGGAGCGCGGCTACCGGGTGCGTACCGCGGCCGACGGCCTGACCGGGCTCGCGCTCTTCCGGGAACGCCGTCCGGACGTGGCCGTCCTCGACATCATGCTGCCGGGCCTCAACGGGGTGAGCCTGGCCGGCCGTATCCGCGAGGAGTCGGGGGTGCCCGTGCTGCTGATCTCGGCGCGCAACGACCCGGTGGATGTGGTGATGGGCCTGGAGGCAGGCGCCGACGACTACGTCACCAAGCCCTTCGACGGTCCGGTCCTCGTGGCCCGGATCCGCTCGCTGCTGCGCCGAGCGGCACCCGCCGAGCAGCCGGCTGAGAGCCCGCGCCTGCGCTTCGGGGACCTGGAGTTCTGCCCGGTGTCCCTGACCGCGCACCGGGACGGAAAGCCGCTCGCGCTGACCACGACCGAGCTGAAACTGCTGAGCGAGTTCGCCGCCTCGCCGGGGACCGTGCTCTCCCGGGACCTGCTTCTGGAGCGGGTCTGGGACTACGCCTGGTCCGGTGACACCCGCGTGGTGGACGTCCACGTGCAGCGTCTGCGCTCCAAGATCGGCCGAGAGCGGATCGAGACGGTGCGCGGCTTCGGCTACAAGCTGCGCCCATGAGACGGCCCGCTTTGAAGAACGTGAGGCCGCCCGCCTTGAACGTGGGAGCGAAGGTCGCGCTGGCCGTCGCCGCCGCGGCCCTGTGCGTGGCGGGGGCGATCGGGGTGCTGGTGCACCGGACCACCGCCGCCGACCAACTGGCCACCGCCCGCTCCGGCCTGGACCAGGAGTTGGTGAGTGCTGCCGGCGACCACGCCGACGGACGCAGGTCGGACGCCAGGCTCGACCCCCCTGATCTGCCCGGCCCGGTGGCGCGGGCCGTGCGTGACGACGTCCGCGTGACCTACCTCCAGGAGACCGGGGAGGATCCGGTGCTGTGGGCGGCGACCCGGGTCTCGGACCGGAAGGTGCTCGCGATCCGCCGTTCGTACGCCCCCGAGGAGAAGTCCCTGGCCGCGCTCGACCGGACGCTGCTCGCCACGGGCGCGGCCGTCACCGTCCTGGTGTCCCTGGCCGGGCTGTTGCTGGGCGTGCGGATGGGCCGACGGGCAACGGCCGCCGCGCGGGCGGCGGAACGCATCGCCGACGGCGACCTCGACGCCCGGGTCCGCCCCCACGGCCATGACGAGATCGCCCGGCTCGCCGCCTCCGTCAACGCCATGGCGGACGCGCTCGGTGCCCGCCTGGAAGCGGAGCGCCGGGTGACCGCCGACATCGCGCACGAACTGCGCACGCCAGTCGCGGGCATGTCGACAGCGGTCGGCCTGCTGCCGCCCGGCCGGGCGTCCGACCTGGTGGCGGGCAGCATGCAGAAGTTGCGTGGGCTGGTGGAGGACGTGCTGGAGGTGGCCCGGCTGGACTCTCATGCGGCGGCGGTGGACACCGAGGAGCGCGAGGTGAGCGCGATGGCCCGGCGTGCGGTCGCCGGGCTCGACGACGTGCGGGTGGAGGTCGTGGCGGACGCGGTCGTGGCGACCGACCCGCGCCGTGTCGAACGCATCCTGGCCAACCTGGCCGCCAACGCCCTGCGGCACGGCGCCCCGCCCGTGGAGGTGGAGGTCGACGGCCCGGTCATCCGCGTCCGCGACCACGGCCCCGGTTTCCCGTCCGATCTGCTCACCGTGCTGCACACCTCCGGCCCTCAGCGCTTCCGCACCGGCTCCCGGACCGGCGGCACCGGCCTCGGCCTGACCATCGCGACCGGCCAGGCCCGCCTGCTCGACGCCCGCCTGACCTTCCGCAACCGTCCGGAGGGGGGTGCGGAGACGGAGTTGTGGCTGCCGTCGGAGTGATCCGCCGGAGGCGGGTTGACCGGGCCGGGTGCGGGCCGGGCCCCGAGTGATAACGCAGGATGCGAGGTCAATGCGCCGTCTCTGCCGTGTCGCAGGTGTGGCACACCACCCTGCGTGCCGGGATACGGCCGTGCGAGGAGCCCATGCCGATCTGACGGGTGACGTGTACCTGACGTACGCGGGCGTGGTTCTCACAGGTGGCCAAGCCGCAGCGCGAGCAGACGCCGATGCCGGCGGTGTCGCTGCGCGCCTCCTGGAGGCAGTCGTAGCACCTCATGTCCAACTCCGATTTCAGTAGGGGCCAGGCATGGCGGCCAACCAACCTGAACAAACCCACCCAGGCCGCGCACACCGACTTAAGGAGACTGAAAAGTAGGCCCCCAGATTAGACTTTGTCAATTCTAAGATCTGATCGATCGTACGGACAGGGCCGAGCCGACCGCGCCGCCGGCTCTTCTGCTGTGTCCGCAGCGAGCAACGCCCGGCCACGAGGAACGCCATGCCCGACAGCCCCGCCCCGGCGCAGCCGCCGGGGAACCAGCCGCAGCACCTCGGCGACCATCCCGCCGAACATCCTGCGCTGCCTCACCCCGGTCACCGACGGGTACGGAGTCGGCCTCCGGCCCGAGTTGAGCCGGGTCGGGCTGGACGAGGTGATGACGCGCTCGGCGGCGCTGCGGGTCTCCTACCGCCAGGGCAGTGCCGTCATCCGGCGTGCGCTGGAGCTCACCGGTGACGCTCACCTGGGTCTGCGGGTGGGCGCCGCGCAGCACCTGACGTCCTGGGGCCTGCTGGGGTTCGCCCAGATGGCCGCCGAGACGCCGCGGGAGGCCATCGAGACGCGCGTGCGCTTCCACAACCTGTCCGGGGCGATGGTCGTCTGGTCGGCGGCGCAGGAGGAAACCGGCTACGTGCTGCGGGCCGAACTGCCCGATCCCCCTCGATCCGGCGGCCGCGGTCTTCCTGGCCGAGGAGGCGTTCGCCAGCGTCGTCCTGGCCATGGCCTGAGGGCGCCCGCGACCGGCGGGAAACTCGCCGAGACCGCCCCGTGCCGGCCGGGGGCGGCGGGTGCGAGCGACAGCCGTGGCGCCGGGCGAGCAACACGCACCCCGCCGGGTGAGTTGCCCGGCGGGGCGCGTGGACGCTCGATGAGGGTTCGGGTGTCAGCAGGGGGAGTTGGTCTGGGTGAGCAGGCCCATCCGCCAGGGCAGGCGTATGTAGTCCGCCCCGTCGGCTCTGGGGTCCACGCCCTGGTAGACGTACTGCGATCGGCATGGATTGATGGTCAGGGTCTGGTCGTTGCCAGCGCGGACCATCTCGCCGTGACTGATGTCCTCGGTCCAGACGCCGCCCGGGAAGGTGACGTTGTTGCGGCTGGCGAAGGGTTCGTTCTCCGTAGCGGCCAGGGGGGTCCAGCTGCCGGAGAGGCTGGTCGAGGTGAAAGAGCGGAAGTAGCGCCGGCCGGAGGTGTTGCTGATGGCCTCCTGGAGCAGCAGGTACTGGTTGCTGCCGGCGACCTTGTACACGTTGGTCGCCTCGAACAGGTTGTTCTGGGTGTCCGACATCACCATCTGCGTGTTCCCGAAACCGTTCGGGAAGTTCGTCAGGCCGGTCTGGGCGCGGTAGATGTGGCCGTTGTCGTCACTGAAGAACAGGTGACAGTCGGTGGTGTCGCAGATGACCCAGAAGTCGATCCAAGTGCCCTTGCCCTTATTGTCCTTGACGATCTGCGGCTCCTCGGACATGAAGAGGCGCGGCGCGGACCATGAGCGCGGGTCGGCGGGGTTGGTGCTGGTGGAATAGGTGGGCGGACCTGTCTGGTAGACCATGTACCACAGGTTCTGCGGCGCGAAGTAGAACACCTGGGGCGCGGCCCGGTAGCCGCCACCCATGGGCGAGGTGTCGAGGTAGGTGTGCGGTGCGGAGGCTGCCTGGGACCAGTCGTTGAAGTTGAACTGCACCAGACCCCAGCCGGAGGGGCTGGCGGTGGTCGCGTAAGTCAGCCACTGGTTGTTGTACCGGACGATGGAGAAGTCCTTGATCGCCGCCACGTCCGGGTGCTGGGCGTCCGGCTTCGGACCGGCCAGGACGCCGCTGGAGGACCACCGGAACGTCGACGGCAGCGCGCCGCTGGCGCTGTCGACGCGGACCAGCTGCCACTGCTGGTTGGCCCCGCCCCAGTCGGTGAACTGCACGACCTTGCCTCCGTCGGCGGTGGAGGCGTTCTGGACCTCGACGGCCTTGCCGCTGTTGCGGTTGATCAGACGCACGTACCCGTCCGAGGAATCGGCCAGCCGGAACTGCTGGTTGACGCTGCCCGCATCGCCCCACTGCACGATGTCCGCATGGTCGGCGGTGGAGTAATTGAGGACGTCCAGCACCTTGCCCGAGTGCTGCGCCTTCAGCCGGTAGTAGCCACCGCCCGAGTCCACGAACTGGAAGCGCTGATTGGCCCCGTCATGACGCGCCCACTGCTGGACGGCCGCCCCGTCGGCCGTACTCCCTCCCGACACATCGAGCGCCTTCCCGCTGCCCCGGTTGACCAGCACATACCAGCCGTTCGGATCCACAGTGGCCGCCTGCGCCGTCCCGGCGGTGCCCAACCCCGTCAGAAGCGCCGCCAGTAAGGCGGTCACCGCGGTCAGCACGCCCGTACGCCTCCCGCGGCCCGACCACGGGACCTTGCATGCCCTGAGCATGCCCTTCATCTGTCTCTCCTTCGCCGGGTGCGGCTGCCCGTAGGACAGGCTTCCGATTGTTGGAATCTGTTCGGTTCCGTCGCAGGACAGTAGGGATGCGACATGCCCTGGTCAATAGCTACCCAGGGTAAATACATCCCATGACAAGCACCCGGCGATCCTGAGGTGACCCTCAACTCCCTGCAATTTTATGGATTTACGTCCTGCCTATGGACAGCAGCCCCGCCTTCACCTGCTAATACATCCCATGTGTCTGGCCAAAGGGCGAGTGGTACACGGAGCTGGGACGCTCACTGAGGCAGAGGTTCGCAGCAGTCCGCGTCTCGTCGAAAACACTGCTGCCGTCGGAGACTTCGCAGACGAGCACGTCGGCGCGGATGAGCCGCAGCTCGATGGGGGCGTTGCCGTACCGGATGGCGTTGGTGACCAGCTCGCTGACGATCAGCTCGGTAGGGAACTCCAGCTCGGCCAGGCCCCAGCCGGCCAGCTGTCCGCTCGCCATCCGGCGGGCCCCGGCGACGGCCGCGGGATCCATGGGCAGCCGCCAGGTGCGCACCTGGGGCGCACCGAAACCGGAGGTGCGGGCCAGCAGCAGGACGATGTCGTCGGCAGGCGGGTCGGGCCGTACTTTGCGCAGGACCTCGTCGCAGGTTTCCTCCAGGCCGACGGCCGGGCGGCGCAGCGCTCGGTGGTGCGGGGGGCGAACACGGGCGTTCCCAGGGCGTGCGAAAGGAGCGGTGGAGAAGGGGGATTGGGCGACGACCGTCGACGGACAGGAACGCGCGTGAGGTCCCACAGCTCCGCCGTCCCCGCATGGGTCGGCGCGACGGGGTAGGTCATCGCCGCCGGGGTGACGACCATGGGGTCCCGCCGTCCGCGTCCGTCAGCGGCGTGCCCCGCAGCTGCACCTTGACACGGTCTCCGTCCCGTTTCCGCAGCACCACATCGCTCGTCCACGGCTCCCTGGCGGCCAGGTGGCGCCGCAACGCGATGGGCAGCTTCGCGGCGAGCAGGTAGGCGGCCGGCCGACCGATCACTTCCTCGGACCGGTACCCGAGCAGTCGCCCCGCTCCGGCGCCCCACGCCATGACGGCCCCGCGGGCGTCGATCACGACGGCGAAGTCCTCGGATCTCCCGCGCCCCTTGCTCCTGCGATTGTGTCGGGTTCGTCGTCCATGGGGCACTCCGACCCCGTTCCTGCGGCCGCTCGGCACGGCGCTGCGTCGCCCGTCACGGGCGCTGCCTCCAGCATCCCGCCACCGCACACCCCCCTCAACCGGCCGCGCCACGCTCGCGGGCGGCCGGTCTCGGAGAGCGGGCGCGTACGTCGCTCTGCCGGTCGGCCTGGTTGTTTCCCGCCACGGCGTTCTGCCGGGCGTCGCAGGGCAGGCGGTACTTTGCGGACACCCCCTAGGGCCGTGCGGTCACGGTGCGCCGTTGCTCCCTCGCACCGCGCGCCGTGTGGACCGGCGAGGGAGCAGCACCGGTTGCACGAGCCGACGCCGGTCCACGCCGCTGCGGGAGTTGATGACAGCGATCAGCAGGTCTACCGCTTCGGCGCCCACCCTGTCCGGGCGGAGGCTGACGGTGGTGACGGGCGGGGTGGTCGTCGCGTAGTCCGGATCCTCGCTGACGCACGCCACCAGCAGGTCCCCCGGCACCCGAAGGCCCTGGTGGCGAGCGGCGGCGAGGATGTTGTGACCGGAGTCGGAATAGACGCCGATGACGGCGTCCGGTCTCGGTTCGTGGCGGAGCAGCCGGCTGACCGCCTCCTGTTCGGCCGTGAAGTAGTCAGGCAGTGAGGCGTACTCCTCCACGAGGGCGGGCACGCGGTGTTCGTCGCACCAGGACCGGTAGGCGTGCGCGATCAGGTGCGGGTACGCGTCGTCGTGCAGGGGCAGGGAGAGCCCGATCCGCCGGGCGCCGGACTGCGCGAGATGGTCGAGCAGCAGGCGCAGGCCCGCTTCGTGGTCCGCGTCCACCCAGGCGTCGCACCGACGCGGCTCGGGCGGCCTGCCTTCGCTGATCATCGGTATGCCACGCTCCCGCAGGATGGCACGCACCGGGTCGTCGGCGCGCGGTCCGCCGTGGATGACGCCGTCCATCGGCGTGTTGAGCCACATCCACGGTGCCATGGAACTCGGCATCGCCAGGAGCAGATAGCCACGCTCGTGCGCCGCCGCCATGGCGCCCAGCGTCAGGTCCGCGTAGTACGGGATCACGGTGTACGGGACGGGAAGGTCGCCGTACGTCGTCATGGTCAGTCCGAGCACTCCGGTGCCCCCGCAGGCCAGAGCACGGGCTGTACTGGCCGGGGCGTAACCGAGTTCGCGTGCCGCGGCCAGCACGCGCTGCCTGGTGGCCTCGGACAGCCGTCCGGTGCCGTTGAGCGCATTCGACACCGTGGCCGTGGACACCCCCGCCCGTGCGGCCACGGCGCCGAGTGTGGGACGCCGCCAGACACGTGAGCTTTCCATGGGCGTCCCAACTGCCGCGTGATCGCTTGTGGTTAAGAATTCAATCACTCAGCGTACCGGTCAACGGGGTTCTGAAGGGAAGCGTGTTCACCGGATGAGGCAGGCTAGACAGGCGTCGACGCCGTCGGCTCGAAGGGTGCCCCGTGTCCCGGCACGATCAGCGCCGGGCCGAGGGCCAGGACCTTCTCCCTGGCCGCGCGCAGTTGCTCGCGATCGGGCGCGAAGGGATCCTCGGCGGGCCCCTCGGCGGTCCACCACAGATGGGTCAGGACCACCAGGCCCTCGGCGGCCGTGACCAGGGTGCTGACGTCCTCCGCGGTGTGGCCGGGGGTCGTCATGAGCGTGATCGACGGCGACAGCTGGTATCCGTCGGCATCGCGGTCCTCCCAGCTGTCGTTCTGGTAGATCGCCATGTGGTCGTGGAAGCGGGCTTCGGGGAACAGGGCCGCGTTCAGCGTGTGGTCCGGGTGGTGGTGGCTGAAGACCACGTCGGTGACGTCTTCGGGGTTCAGCCCGTGGTGCGCGAGCGGGCCCAGGATGAGCCGGCGGTCCGCGACCATCCCGGGATCGACGATCGCGACCGTCTCGCCGTCGAGGAGCAGGGTGACGGTGCCGGCCACCCGCGTCTCGGCGTAGCCGGTGGTCAGGACATGGAAGACAGCGGCCATGAAGGGGCTCCTCGGGTGAGGGGTGTGGTGAGGTGCGGGGTGGTGTGGGGTGGTGTGGGGTGGGGTGGGGTGTGGGGCCGTACGCGCCGGTCACCACCGCAGCCGGAGCCGCATCGTTTCGACCAGCGGCTCGGCCCGGCATCGCCAGGCGCGCCCCTGGCCGAGCCCTGCGCCGTTACGCCCCCGCAGCCCCGATGAACTCACGCACGGCGCCGCGCGGGTCCCCCGAGCGGACCAGTGCCTCGCCGACCAGGACCACGTCAGCTCCCCAGCCGCGGTACTCCGCGACGTCCTTCGGGCCCGCCACTCCCGATTCCGCGACCCTGACCGTACCTTCCGGGACGCCCGACACGAGGTCGCCGAACACGGTGCGATCCACATCCAGCGTTGTCAGGTTCCGCGCGTTGATACCGAGGAGCTCAGCTCCTGCGGCGACAGCACGCCGCACCTCCTCGGCCGTGTGCGCCTCCACGAGCGGCGTGAGACCCAACTCCCTGCACAGCCCCATCAAATCCGTGAGCCGACCGTCGTCCAGCGACACGACCATGAGAAGCGCAAGATCGGCGCCGTGCGCGCGAGCTTCCCACAGCTGATAGGGATCGACGATGAAATCCTTGCGCAGAACGGGCACTTGGACCCGGGCACGCACCTCGACCAGATCGGCGAGGGAGCCACCGAAACGCCTGCTCTCGGTGAGCACACTGATCGCAGCCGCACCACCGGCCGCATACTGGGCCGCGAGGGACGCAGGGTCAGGAATGTCCGCCAACGCACCCTTGCTGGGGCTCCTTCGCTTCACCTCCGCGATGACGGACACCCCAGGCGCACGGAAAGCAGGCAGAGGGTCAAGCGCCGGTGCCGCATCCGCTGCCCGAGAACGCAGCTCCGCCAACGGCGTCGCACGCTTACGCTCTTCCAAGTCCTCGCGAACCCCCGCGAGGATCCCATCAAGAACGCTCATCGTCCCCTCCTTGTCGAATCGACTGCCGCTGCGGACCTCCCCCGGCTTGAGAGAGGCCGCACATCACCAACCGGATACCGCCGCAGGCGGGGCTCAGGCCAGGCCGAACCGCTCGGCGTGCACTTGCCGGTGGGGAACCTTCAGCCTGCGCAGGGCGCTGAGCACGGCCGAGGTCATCGCGGGCGGGCCGCAGACGTACACGTCGCGCTCGGTTATGTCGGGAACCAGGGCACGGAGACTGTCCGGCTCGAACGGCGGGTTCCCCTCCCCCGTGCGGCCGGTGAGCAGGTGCAACTGCCCACCGCGGTCCGCGACCAGGGCTCGTACCTCGTCGACCAGCACGGCGTCGTTCTCGCTGCGCACCCGGTAGAGCACGACGACGTCGCCGGCCGGTTCCTCCTCCAGCAGGGCTCGAACCGGCGTGATCCCCACCCCTCCGGCGATCAGCAGTGCGCCGGGCCGCGTGCGATGCAACGAGGTGAACGCCCCGTACGGCCCCTCGACGAACGCGCGGCTCCCGACCTGGACGTGCCGCAGTCCGGCGCTGGTGCTGCCGACCGCCTTGGCGGTCAGGCGCAACGCACGGCCGTCGGGTGCCGCCGACAGCGAGAACGGATTCGCCAGCCACCAGTGGTTGTGGCCGGGGAATCGCCAGATGCAGAACTGGCCGGCCCGGGCCGGCAGCCTGTCGAGGTGGCGTCCGGTGACGTGCACCGACACCACGTCGTCCGACTCCGGCACCACCGCCGTGACCTCGAAGCGGTGATAGGCGTTGCGCCACACAGGCATGACGATCCGGCCCGTGACCAGGGCACCGAACGCGAACAGCCACAGGGCCCACCAGTAGATCATCGCGGGCGCGGAGGAGCTGAAGGTCGTGGTCTCCTGCAACTGGTGGACGAACGCCAGCCCCAACGCCAGGTACAGCAGCAGGTGCACGCCGTGCCAGGTCTCGTACCGCAGCCGCCGCCTCACCTGTCGGGCGGAGACCGCGGCGACCACGACGACGATCGCCGCGGCCAGCATCCCGAGCAGGGAAGCCGGCACTCCGGCCAGCGCGAAGAACGT
Source organism: Streptomyces coeruleorubidus (assembly GCF_028885415.1). Lineage (GTDB taxonomy): Bacteria > Actinomycetota > Actinomycetes > Streptomycetales > Streptomycetaceae > Streptomyces > Streptomyces coeruleorubidus_A. The sequence continues at coordinate 8,782,061 of NZ_CP118527.1, read as the reverse complement.
CTTCGTCATCGAAGCGTCATCGAGCCTCGCGTAGCCCAGCACGACCAGCACGGCGTGGGTGAGGAGGGTCCACAGCAGGGTGAAGCCGACCCACCGGTGCCACACCGTCAACCGGTCCATGCCGATACGGCGGTCGAGCCACGGCAGCCGGGCCACCAGCAGCAGTTGGAACAGCATCAGCACGGCGGCGTGCAGGCCGAAGAACTTGGCGACCGTGAGCACTCCGTTCTTGCCGGTCCCGGCGGTGAGGAACAAGGTCTCGACGATCACCAAGTTGGTGATGACAAACGTCCACAGCGCCCACCGCGCCGCAACCACCGGAGGTATGGTGCCTTGCCGCACCCGTGAAATCGTCGCCTCCACCGCTTCCCCTCTTGTCCATGTGACGCACTCGCGCCCGGCACCCGCGAGGTCGAGCGGACCCCGGCGTCCTCACCTGAGACGGCCCCGGTCGCGGCAAGAATACGGAATCACCCGTCGGCCGTCCCCGGCCGCCGTCGCTGGGTACGCTGAGTGATTAAAGCCTTAACCACAAGCCCTCGCAGGGGTGTTGAGATACGCATGCCGTGCTACGCACGCTTACGCCCTCGGACGACCCCGGCGGCGAGGAAGTGCCGGTACCGTCGAGATCCGGTTCGAGGCGGTTGGCTCCGCAACCACCATCCGGCCGCGCGAGGTACGCCTGGTGCGCTGATGTGACAGCCGTCATCCCGAGCGCGCGGCGTCCGCCCGTCAGTTCCGCGCTGTCGTTCCGAAGGAGAGGGGTTCGCCGGAGCGCAGGTGTTCCCTCAGCCACTGCTCGGTGTTGCTCACGTGGAGCAGCGCGGCGGCCTGGCTGAGGGCGGCGTCACGGGTGCACAGCGCGTTGAAGATAGCCTCGTGCTCGGCGAGGGTGCGGCCCGCGGCCTTGTCGTCGACCAGACCGCGCCAGATGCGGGCGCGCAGGGTACGGCCGGAGATCCCTTCCAGGACGGCGAGGAGGGTCTCGTTGCCCGTGGCCGAGACGACGGCGCGGTGGAAGGCCGCGTCGTGGGCGTTGAGCTGTTCGACGTCGTCGCGGGCCTCGCGCATGGCGTCCAAGTGCCGCTTCACCTCGGCCAGTTGGGCGTCGGAGATCCGGGTGGCCGCAAGGGCAGTGGCCATCGGTTCGAGGAGCCGCCGTACCTCCATGAGGTCCTGCAGGGCGACCGAGTCGCCCTGCAGCAGTTCCACCGCGCCGCCGAGCCCCTCCAGCAGCAGGCTCGGCTGGAGGCTGGTCACATACGTGCCGTCGCCCCGCCGGACCTCCAGGACCCGTGCGACGGCCAGCGCCTTGACCGCTTCGCGGGCGAGGTTGCGGGACAGGCCCAGCTGAGCGGCCAGGTCCGGCTCCGGTGGGAGCTTCGAGCCCGGCGGCAGGGCACCGGTCCGGATCAGCTCACGGATCTGCTCGATCGCCTTGTCCGTCAGAGACACCGCTCGCCCCTCCCCCCACCGCGCCCCGTGAGCACGTCCGACCTGATCAGCCCCTGAGTGCGGAGATCGTCCCAGAGGCCGTCCGGGACTTGCTGATCATGGAGTTCCACGTTTCGTCCGACCTGTTCCGGGGTCCGCTTGCCGAGGGTGACGTTGATGATACTGGGCTGCGTGTACGGGCAGGCGATCACGGCGGCGGGCACGGTGGTCCCGTGCCTCGCACAGCCCTCGGCGATCGCCCGAGCGCGGGCGACCGCATGCCCTCGGCAGGCCGGTCGCGGGAGAGCCGTCCCGAGTCGAAGACACCCACCGCCACCACGCTCTTGCCCAGGTCCCGTGCGGCGGGCAGGACGTCCACGAGGCCGTGGAGACGTCTCCGGGCGTCTTGGGCAAGGTGGCAATGCACTGGGCGACCACCGTGCTCGTCAGTCGCCGTCCGGCGATCGGCCGGGTCGCGGCCGATCGCAGGGCGTGCGAGCTGAAGTCGCGGCGGATCGGCTCGTGCCCGGGTTCGTCCGGCCAGGGTTGCGGCCGGAGGTCCAGGTTCCACACGTGGTGGTGGGCGTCGACGAGGGTCTGGGCGTCAGCCACGAGCGGTCCGGACGGGGCCGTCGGGGTAGGCGTACTCCTTGCCAGGCAGCCGCGCTCCAGCAGGCGGGCGATGCGCTCCTGGCGGCCGGGCTCGGCGCGGCGCAGGATCTCCAGGGCCTCCTCGGGGGTGAGGGCGTCGCTGAGCGAGCGGAAGTCGACCTGTGGGGGCATTCATCGCATCAGTCGTCGCCCCTTGATGGCTCACCCAAGCCATGAAGCAGCGCAAGACATGCCATGTCTGTGTGATCCAAACACACACTAGACCAAGGCAAAACAGTCAACTCGCCCAAAGGCATGGCCACTTTCATCCCTGCACACCGGTTGACATCCCATGGCGACGTGACGGACCTTCATGCGTGGCCCTGCATTCCCCCTGCCCCCTTCCGCATCAGGGATGTGTCCATGTCGAGCTCGATCAACAGACGCCAGTTCGTGGCCTCCGCAACCTGCGTGGTCGCGGCGGCCGTTGCCGGAGATGTGTTCAGTGCCGGTGTCGCCGAAGCGACGCCCACCACGTACACGCCCGACTGGGACTCGGTCGACCAGCACCCGCCGGCTCCGGAGTGGTTCCAGGACGCGAAGTTCGGGATCTACTTCCACTGGGGTGCCTTCAGCGTCCCCGCCTTCGACAACGAGTGGTACCCGCGCGGCATGTACCAGTCCGGGAGCTCGCCCAACAAGCACCACATCGCGACCTACGGCCGGCCCTCAGCGTGGCCGTACCACAACTTCATCAACGGAGCGAAGGACCTGGCGGGCAACACCGTGAAGTTCGCCCCGAAGCTGAAGTCGGCCGGCGGGAAGTTCGACCCTGACGAGTGGGTGCAGCTCTTCGTCGACGCCGGCGCCAGGTTCGCCGGCCCGGTCGCCGAGCACCACGACGGCTTCTCCATGTGGGACAGCCAGGTCAACGAGTGGAACTCGGTGAAGAAGGGGCCAGGGCTGGACCTGTTGGAGCTCTTCTCCAGGGCCATCCGTGCCAAGGGCCTGAAGCTGCTGGTGGCCATGCACCACGCGTACAACTTCACCGGCTTCTACGAATTCGTCCCCGCGCAGACGGACAGCAGCCTCAAGAAGCTCTACGGGCAACTGGACTCGACCACGGCGAACCAGCTCTGGTTCGACAAGCTGAAAGAGGTCATCGACCGTGCCAAGCCCGACATCCTGTGGCAGGACTTCAATCTTGACGCCGTCGACGAGCAACAGCGCCTGAACTTCCTGGCGTACTACTACAACCAGGCCAACAGCTGGGGCCGCGAGGTCGTCGCCACCTACAAGGACGGCATGAACGGCAAGGGCGAGGTCTTCGACTACGAACGCGGCGGCCCGGCCGATCTCACCAGCCCGTACTGGCTGACCGACGACAGCATCTCCAGCAGCAGCTGGTGCTACACCCAGGGCATCGGCTACTACACCACCCAGCAGATGCTGCACTCGTTCATCGACCGGGTCAGCAAGAACGGCAATGTGCTGCTGAACATCGCACCGATGGCCGACGGCACCATCCCCCAGGCGCAGAAGGACATCCTGCTCGGTATCGGCGACCACCTGAAGCGCTTCGGCGAGGCGGTGTACGCGACCCGCGCCTGGACCGCGTACGGCGAAGGCCCGACGAAGATGGGCGGCGGTTCGTTCACCACCCCGCACGCCGGTACCGCGCAGGACATCCGATTCACCCGCAACAAGGCCGACGACGTCCTGTACGCCACCGTCCTCGGCTGGCCCGGCAGCTCGCTGACGATCAAGACCCTCGGCTCGGACCGGATCAACCTCTCCTCGCTGACCTCGGTGAAGCTCCTCGGCACCACCGCCGGCACCTACATCGACCTGCCCACGCCGACCCAGAACGCCTCCGGCCTCACGATCACCCTGCCGTCCTCCGCGCCGTACAGCGCGGGCGCCTACGTCCTGAAACTCAACTTCTCCGGCACGATCCCCGGTCTGCGGCCGCTGGCCGGCGCCATCGCCTTCACGGACGTCAACTACACCGGCAAGGCCGCCGTCCTCACCGTCGGCGACTACACCGCGGCCGACCTGTCCGCGGCCGGGCCGGGCCCGCGCACCCTCTCCTCCCTCCGGCCGGCCCCCGGCTATCAAGTGATCGGCTACTCCGGAGACGACTTCACCGGCACCTCCTGGACCTTCACCGCCGACAACCCCGACCTCAGGGTCACCGGCAACAACGACCAGATCACCTCACTGAAGGTCCGGTTCAACCCGGCGACGTACTTCCGGATCACCAACACCACTAACGGCCTCGCCCTGGACAGCGGCGGCAACGTCGCCTCCGGCTCCAACCTCAAGCAGTGGACCTGGAACGGCAGTTCGAATCTGCAGTGGCAGGCGGAGGCTGTCGGAGGCGGCTACTACAGGCTGGTCAACCGCACGAACGGCATGGTCGCCGACGGCTGGGGCGCCACCGCCGACGGCTCCGCCGCCCGGCAGGCCGCCTGGAACGGCGGCCCCAACCAGCAGTGGACCATCACCCACCGGGGCGGCGACCGCTATTCGATCGCCAACCGCACCACCGGCCTGGTCCTCGACGGCGGCGGCAACGTCGACTCGGGCTCCACCACCAAGCAGTGGACCTACGGCAGCAGCACCAACCTGCTGTGGACCTTCACCGCGCTGTAGCCGGCGGATGCCGCTGACGAGGCGGCGCAAGAAGGGACACGAATGCAGAGAGATGGCATGCATATGACATTCAATGGCGCGTGGTCGGGCCGCGGGAGGCGTACGGGCGTGCTGACCGCGGTGACCGCCTTACTGGCGGCGCTTCTGACCGGGTTGGGCACCGCCGGGACGGCGCAGGCGGCCACTGTGGATCCGAACGGCTGGTATGTGCTGGTCAACCGGGGCAGCGGCAAGGCCGTCGAGGTCCAGAACGCCTCCACCGCCGACGGAGGCAAGGTCGTGCAGTTCACCGACTGGGGCGGGGCCAACCAGCAGTGGCAACTGGTCCGCGCGACAGGAGTGCCGGCACAGGTGCACACCGCGGGGCGGGTCAAGGACGCCGGAAACACCGTGCAGTACAGCTGGCCTGGCGTGTACTTCGAGGGCCGCGTCACCGGCACCGGCGTGGGCATCGTGCTCAATGACTCGGCCGCCGATTACGACGTCCAGGTGGACGGAACCACCGTCGCCACACTTGTCACGCCCGGCGACACCACGCACTGGATCAACGGGCTGCAGAACCGTGAGCACACCGTCCGGCTCGTCAAGCGCAACGACAGCCCAGGGGACACGAGTACGTTCGGGGGCTTCTTGGCCGCGCCCGGCGGTGCCGTACTGAGCAAACCGACGGCCCGCAACCGCCAGATCGAGTTTCATCGGTGACTCCCTCACGGTGGGCTACGGCAACCTCTCGACGTCCCGCGAGTGCGCCCCGGACCAGGTCAAGCGGACCACCAACGCCGACGTGAGCTACGGCACCCTCACCGCCCGGCGACTCAATGCCGACTACCAGATCAATGGCTACTCGGGCCTCGGCATGGTGCGCAACCACAACGGAGGCTCACCGGATGTCACGTACCGGACCTTCTACGATCGTGCCCTGCTCAACGTGTCCGGCGACGTCTGGCAGAACCCGGGCACCTGGCGCCCCCAGCTCGTAGTGGTCAACCTCGGCACCAACGACTTCTCGACCGCAGTCAACCCCGGTGAGCCGTGGACGCCCGACAGCCTCTCGGCCGCCTACCGCAGCGCCTACGGCGACTTCCTCCAGAAACTGCGGACTCGCTACGGCGCCGCCACGACCATCGTGGCCGTCGGCACCGGCCAGTTCGCCGGCCACGTCCAGCAGGTGGTCAAGACGCGCAACGACGCCGGCGACGGCGGGATCCGCTACTGGTTCCTCGACAGTTCGGACCTGGACTTCCTCGGCTGCCAATGGCACTACTCGGCCCGCGACGACCGAGTCGTCTCCGAGCGGCTCACCTCGTTCGTCGCCGGTCTGCCGATGAACTGGTGACCGCACCGACCGCCCGGGAACACCACAGATCCGGCTACGACATCCGGCTCCTGGTGTCCTGTGCGGGTCTGGCCGGTGGCAGGGCCTTTTGCATGCGGATGAGGAGGGCCTTCGCCGCCGGAGTGTCGGGTCCGTCCGTCGGCCATGCGAGGGCAATCCGGCCGCGGAGGCGGGGGGAGGTCAGAGGGAGGGTGCGGAGGCCGAGAGCGGCTGCGTCTTCGGACGAGATCTCCGGGAGGACGGCAACCCCGAGGCCGCGGGCGGCGAAGCGTGTCAGCAGGCTCGGCGCGGCGACCTCGAAGGCGATGCGTGGCTGGAAACCGGCCTGTCGGCAGGCGCGTTCGAGTGCGCCGCGTATGCCGGTGCCCCGTGGAAGGCTGATGAGCGGGCGGTCAGCGAGCGCGGCCAGTGGGAGCGTTGTACGCCCGACGGGGAGGAGCAGTGGGTCCTTTGGGGTCATGGCGGCGACCAGTGGAGTGTCGATCACGACCTGGAGGCTGAGGCCCGGCAGGGGACCCTCGTCGGCGACGCCGACGAGGGCGAGGTCGAGTTCACCGCGACGCAGGGCGGTGAGCATGCGTGCTGAAGTGTCCTCGGTGAGGGAAATCTCCACCTGCGGGTGCTCGTCGTGGAAGTCGGCGAGCAAGGCGGCCAGGTCGTACTCGTCGGTGGCCGCACCTGAGACGACGCCGATGGTGACATGTCCTCGGACCAGACCGGTGAACTCGTCCACCGTCTGCCGCATCCCCTCGATGGCCGCAAGTGCTGCCCGCGCGTAGGGAAGGACAGCTTCACCCGCTTCGGTGGTGGTCACCCTTCGTCCGGACCGGTCCAGCAGGGGTTGCCCGAGTTCCCGCTCCAGCTGCCGGATCTGGGCACTCACCCCCGGTTGCGCAACATGCAGGCGGGCCGCGGCGCGGGTGAAGTTGGCTTCTTCGACGACGGTGAGGAAGTACTGCAGCTGGCGGAGCTCCATAAGCGGAGATGCTAGTTGCGAGAATTACTGTCTCTTGGACTTCTGGCCAAGGGTCCGAGACGCTGGTGATCATGAAGAGTGCAGCGGTGGACGTCCGTGCCGAGATCGCGGCCGAGCGGCGCGAACTGGCGGACGTGCTCGACGGACTGACCGATGAACAGTGGGATGCGCCGACCTTGTGCAGCGGGTGGCGGGTGCGAGAGGTCGCCGCACACATGAGCATGGGATTCAGGTACTCGTTCGGCAGGACGGCGCTGGAGCTCGCTCGGGCGGGAGGCAATCTGCACCGGATGACCGACCGTATCGCGCGCCGCGACGCCGCTGCCCTCACCCCACATGAACTCGCCACAGCACTGCGGGACAACGCCCATCACCCCTGGAGACCGCCGGTGGGAGGCCTGGCAGCGGCACTCGGTCACGACGTCATCCACGGATTGGACATCACCGTCGCGCTCGGGCTCGGGCGACAAGTCCCCAAAGATCGCCTGCGGATCGTGCTGGAAACCGTCAAGCCGAGCACGCTCCGCTTCTTCCGGGCGAACCTCGGCGATGTCGAACTGCGGGCCACCGACCTGGAGTGGTCGTACGGCACGGGCACCCAGGTGGCGCGCCCCGCTCAAGAGCTCCTGCTGCTCGCCTACGGGCGCAGGCTCCCAGCGACAGCTGCTGATGACGAAGGTGGGCGAACCGGCAGAGAGAAGGAGGCGTGATGGAGTACTCGCACGACGACGCAGAGCTGGTGAACCAGCCGATCGGGTACTGGACGTGGGCCGCGAACAAGACGCTTACGGCGTACGTCAGGGGACGACTCGCGGCCATCGGAATCACACAGCCCCAGTGGTGGGTGCTGCACCAGGTGCTGCACAGCGAGAACGGTGCCACCCGGGACGAGGTGATTCGTGCCCAGCAGGGCAACCTGGACGTCGGGGCCGGGATCGTTCCTGACATCGACCTGCTGATGGAGCGGAAGCTGCTCGTTCTGGACGGGGCCGGCCGACTCCGGATCACCGAAGAAGGCAGGGCACTGCACCAGCGAGCGGCCGAGACTCAGCGCGCCAGCCGGACACTTGTGCACACGGGAATACCGGACGAGGAATACCTGATCACCCTGAAGGTACTGCAGCGCATGATGCGCAACGCGGGTGCAGACTTGTCTCCTGGCTGATGATCGACCGCCCAACTGACCGTGCTCGTGGGCATCGACCAGAACCTGGCGGCCGACTCCACGCGACTCGCTGCCTTGCGGCGCGGCCGTCACATCGCCGGTCTTGCTTCGTCGTAGCCGACGTGTTCGGTCAGGTAGTCGTGCTGCTCCGGCTCATGTCACCGCGACCGCCGTACGCCGGAAGGTCACCGGAGGTTCCGCACCTCGATCGACCAGATCCCGCGCCCGTGCGTGGCCTCGTACGGGCGCCCGTCCGGGCCGGCGGGCCGCCCGGTACGCAGTCCGGGTCGGGCGCGAACTCCGGCTTCCAGGCACCCTTGAGCTGTCGGCTGGTTGTTGCGCCAACCGCCCCTGGCGTCAGGCAGGTTCGGCATCTCGCCGAAAGCCGCCCCGAACGCGCCCGGCGCCACGATGCCGCCCGGCGCGGTGCGGGCCTGGGCGTACTCCTGGGCCCGCGCGGCAATGTGCTCGTTCTCCTCGCCGCCGTCCCCCGGCTCCTCTTCCCCAGGTCCCGCTTCCTCCGAAAACGACAGGCCCCCCTGCCGTTCATGCAGGAGGGCCTGGTCGTCCAGGACGCGGACGCCGAACGGGTCGTCCCCGCCGGGCGCCGCTGAGCCTGAGTGACCGTCAGGCCTGGTGCGACGATGGCGACGAGCACCGCCGATACGTCTCGCCGAGCGTTGACAGCCGGTTTGGCGATGAGCGGCTCGGCCCGGCATCGCCAGGCGCGCCCCTGGCCGAGCCCTGCGCCGTTACGCCCCCGCAGCCCCGATGAACTCACGCACGGCGCCGCGCGGGTCCCCCGAGCGGACCAGTGCCTCGCCGACCAGGACCACGTCAGCTCCCCAGCCGCGGTACTCCGCGACATCCTTCGGGCCCGCCACTCCCGATTCCGCGACCCTGACCGTACCTTCCGGGACGCCCGACACGAGGTCGCCGAACACGGTGCGATCCACATCCAGCGTTGTCAGGTCCCGCGCGTTGATACCGAGGAGCTCAGCTCCTGCGGCGACAGCACGCCGCACCTCCTCGGCCGTGTGCGCCTCCACGAGCGGCGTGAGACCCAACTCCCTGCACAGCCCCATCAAATCCGTGAGCCGACCGTCGTCCAGCGACACGACCATGAGAAGCGCAAGATCGGCGCCGTGCGCGCGAGCTTCCCACAGCTGATAGGGATCGACGATGAAATCCTTGCGCAGAACGGGCACTTGGACCCGGGCACGCACCTCGACCAGATCGGCGAGGGAGCCACCGAAACGCCTGCTCTCGGTGAGCACACTGATCGCAGCCGCACCACCGGCCGCGTACTGGGCCGCGAGGGACGCAGGGTCAGGAATGTCCGCCAACGCACCCTTGCTGGGGCTCCTTCGCTTCACCTCCGCGATGACGGACACCCCAGGCGCACGGAAAGCAGGCAGAGGGTCAAGCGCCGGTGCCGCATCCGCTACCCGAGAACGCAGCTCCGCCAACGGCGTCGCACGCTTACGCTCTTCCAAGTCCTCGCGAACCCCCGCGAGGACGGGGTCGAACATAGCAGTCATACATGGGATGTTGATAGGTCGGCGCCAGAGAAGGAGAAGGCGGCGAGCAGACCGTCGGAGCAGCGGCGACGGGAAGAATGACGCAGACTCGCCCCTGCGTCACCGATCCCCAGATTCTCGCATCCATGGGATGTCCAGGCTGAGGTCTGCGTGATATCTGTACGAGTGCGCTTGAGGGGCCGGTCCGAGCCGAACCCGCTCGGCACAGGAAGGCCGGCCCCGGACGGGACGCCGGATGGCTCGGTGTTGTCAACGCTCACAGCGCAAGAGGCTCCCCACCCACTCCGCTACGGCCGGACTGCCGACTGAACGGCGTTCAGCCGCGTTGATTGAGCAATCACTCGCAGAAGAGGACGCCTGCATGAGAAAGCCTTGGCTTCTACCCCTGATCACGCTCGTCGCTGCCGCGCTCGGGGTAACGGCGGCTGGTGTGGCCCCTGCCTCCGCCGCCTCGAACACGCCCTTGCGGCTCATGCCGTTGGGCGACTCGATAACCTGGGGCGTGGGAAGCAGTACGGGCAACGGCTACCGGGCTCCGTTGTGGAACAAGCTCGCGACGGACGGCCATCCGCTGGACTTCGTGGGCACGCTGCGGGGCGGTTCGATGTCCGACCCCGACAACGAAGGTCACTCCGGATACAAGATCCACCAGATCGCCGCACTCGCCGACGCCTCGCTGACCCGTTACCGGCCCAACGTCGTGACGCTGATGATCGGCACCAACGACCTCAACGAGAGCTACCAGGTCTCCACCGCCACAGCCCGGCTGAGGTCGCTGGTCGACCGGATCACCGCCGACGTCCCCGACGCAACCGTCCTCGTGGCCTCCCTGGTCGTGTCCACCAGCGGCTCGGAGGAGCAGTACCGTGCCGCGTACAACCAGGCCATCCCCCACATCGTGAGGGACGCCCAGGCCGCGGGCAAGCACGTCGCATACGTGGACATGAGCGGCCTGACCACGGCCGACCTGGCCGACACCCTGCATCCCAACGACTCGGGCTACCAGAAGATGGCCGACGCCTTCCACCGCGGCATCCAGGCCGCTGACAACGCCGGATGGCTGAAGAACCCCGCCCCCGCCGCCGCACGCGTGCAGTCCGGCATCGCCGGCAAATGCCTGGATGTCAACGGCGCAGGCACCGCGGACGGGACCGCCGTCCAGATCTGGAGCTGCGGCGACGGTGCCAACCAGCTCTGGTCCGCCTACACCGACGGCACCCTGCGCTCCATGGGCAAGTGCCTCGACGCCGCCGGCTGGGGCACCGCCAACGGCACCAAGGTGCAGACCTGGACCTGCAACGGCGGCTCCAACCAGGTCTGGCAGCCCCACAACGGCGGCTACCGCAACCCCGCCTCCGGCCGCTGCCTCGACGTTCCGGGCTCCTCCACGGCCGACGGCACGCAGCTCCAGTTGTGGGACTGCAACGGCGGCTCCAACCAGAAGTGGACCACTCTGACCGCCGGATGACCCGCGCCTCGGGATCCGCGCCCTTTCCGGGCTGGGGTCCCGGGGCAATATCGAACCCAGGCATGAATGTCGAAGCGCTTCGACGATGCCATTCGCCCCGATGGGCTGTCAACGGACCAGCGGAAGAAAGAGCGTCGCGGTAGAGACCCTTGTTTAACACGAAAATGGTCCGTTAACTTGGCGCCTGGCGGTGAAGCGCTTCGACAACCGCCGCAGGAAGTCCGCAGCCATGAGTCCCTACGCCGCCCTGGTCGGCAGGTCCTGCTCCACCACAACCCCGAGGCCGTGCCCTTGCCGGACCCGCTCACGACCCGACCTCGAAAGGGCCGACATGACCAAGGAACAAGGGACCCTCCGCTGGGGGAACGAGGCCCTTCACCTCGAGATCGTTCTCGCTGACGACGGCAGCCCGCGCCTCACACACCTCGGACTGCCCGGCGAAGCGCAGAGAAGCCCCGGTGCGTCCCTGCCTCTGGTGGAGGTGACGGCCGCGGGTCACGGCCGCGGCTGGTCGGGCAACCACCTCGTGGGCACCGATCTCGGCGGGCGTCTGCGCCACCGGACCCACCACGCGACCCGCGACGGCGACTGGCACACACTGGCCGTGCACCTCCACGATCCGGAAACCGGGCTGGTCGCGGAGGTGACCTACCGATCACCGGACGGCATCCCCGTCCTCCGCAGCGAGGTGACCCTGCGCAACGAAGGGCGGAGCACGCTGCACCTGGAGTCGGTCAGCTCGCTCGTGGTGGGCTGCCTCACCCCGCAGGCCCCGGCTGCCATGGACACAGCGGACCTGCTGTGGGCGGAGAACGACTGGCTCGCCGAATGCCGCTGGCAGCGACAGCCGATGCGCCTGACCACACCGGCCCACAGCGGACGCGTGAGCTACGGGCACGGCAGAGCCGGCTTCGCCCTGAACGGACAGGGCACCTGGTCCAGTTGCGGACGCCTCCCCATGGGCGGCCTGACGGACCGGCGTACCGGCCGCACGTGGGTGTGGCAGATCGAGCACAACGGCGGGGGCTGGCGCTGGGAGTGCGGCGAGCGGGACAAGGCGGCCTACGCGGCGCTGTTCGGCCCCACCGACACCCACCACGGCTGGCGGCACCCCCTTGAACCAGGCGCCGCCTTCCGCACCGTACCCGCCGCCTTGTCCTTCAGCGCCGACGGTGGCCCCGACGACGCGTTCGCCGCGCTGACCCGCTATCGCCGCGCCCAGCGCCGCCCGCATGCCGACCACCAGCGCCTGCCCGTCATCTTCAACGACTACATGAACTGCCTGATGGGCGACCCCACGACCGAGAAACTGCTGCCGCTCATCGACGCGGCGGCCGACGCGGGCGCGGAATACTTCGTGATCGACGCCGGCTGGTACGACGGCGACAACGGCGGCTGGTGGGACAGCGTCGGCGCCTGGGAGCCCGCCGCTTCCCGGTTCCCCGGGGCGCGCGGCATCCACGAGGTGCTGGACCGCATCCGGGAACGCGGCATGGTTCCCGGCCTGTGGCTGGAGCCGGAGGTGATCGGCGTACGCAGCCCCATGGCCAAGTCCCTGCCCGACGAGGCGTTCTTCCGCCGCGACGGCGCCCGCGTCACGGAGGCCGGCCGACACCACCTGGACCTGCGCCACCCGGCCGCCCGTGCCCACCTGGACCAGGTCTTGGACCGCCTGGTCGGCGAGTGGGGCGTCGGCTACCTCAAACTCGACCACAACATCGACCCCGGCTCCGGCACCAGCGCCCACCCCGGCGAGACCCCGGGCGCCGGCCTGCTCGGTCACAACCGGGCGCACCTCGCCTGGCTCGACGGCATCCTGGACCGCTACCCGCACCTGGTGGTGGAGAACTGCTCCTCCGGCGGCATGCGCTGGGACCACGCCCTGCTGTCCCGGGTGCAGCTGCAGTCCACGAGCGATCAGCAGAACCTCCACCTCTACGCGCCCATCGCGGCGTCCGCGCCCACCGCCGTCACCCCCGAACAGGGTGCCGTCTGGGCGTACCCCCAGCCGGAGGACTCCCTCGACGAGGTGGCCTTCACCATGGCGGGCGCGCTCCTCGGCCGGATCCATCTCTCCGGCCGCATTCCCGAACTCGGGCCGGAGGCCCGCGCCTTGGTCCACGAGGCGGTATCGGCGTACAAGGCCATCCGCGCCGACCTGCCACAGGCCGTGCCGTCCTGGCCCCTGGGCCTTCCTGCCTGGGACGCCCCCTGGATCGCCCTGTCCCTGCGCACTCCCGCCATCACCTACCTCACCGCCTGGCGCCGCCCAGGAGCCGACGCCACGGCGGCGCTTCACCTGCCGCACCTGCGGGACACCGCCGCCCGTGTCGATCTGCTCTACCCCTCGGTCAGCCGGGCCGTTTCCGCCTGGAGGCCCGACACGGCCGAGCTGAGCCTGACCCTGCCCACCGCGCCGTCCGCCGTGCTGCTCCGCGTCGCCCCCACGGCCCCCGGCGCTCCCTGAACCACTCCATGCCCGCATCACGAATCGACGAGAGGACCTATCGGGTGCCCCCACTGCGCCGGCCGGACGGACGCTTCGCCAACCCCGTGATCCCCGGCTTCCATCCCGACCCCAGCGTCTGCCGCGTCGGCGACGACTACTACCTGGCCTGCTCCAGCTTCGAGTACTTCCCCGGGGTGCCGCTCTTCCACAGCCGTGACCTGGTGCACTGGACGCAGATCGGCAACGCCCTGGACCGGCCGGACCAACTGCGTCTGCCCGCCTCCATGCCGTCCTCCGGCGGAATTTACGCCCCCACCCTGCGCCACCACGACGGCCGTTTCTGGCTGATCGTCACCAACTGCAGCGAGGGCGGCGGCAACCTGATCGTCACGGCCACCGACCCCGCCGGACCGTGGTCGGACCCCGTCTGGGCGCCGGGTGTCCCCGGCATCGATCCCGACCTGACCTGGGACGAGGACGGCACCTGCTGGTGCACGGTCGCCGGGGTCTCACAGGTCCGCCTCGACCCGTCCACGGGGCAGACGTACGGGACACCGCACAGGCTCTGGTCCGGCGGGCCCGGTGCCAAGGCCCCGGAGGCGCCGCACCTGTACCGGATCGGCGACTACTGGTACCTGCTCATCGCCGAGGGCGGCACCGAGCGCTGCCACGGTGTCTCGATCGCCCGCGGCCGTACGCCCGCCGGCCCGTTCGAGCCGTGCCCGGCCAACCCGATCCTCACCCATCGCGGCACCGACCACCCCGTCCAGAACACCGGGCACGCGGACCTGGTCCAAGGCCCCGACGGCTCCTGGTGGATGGTGCTGCTCGGCGTCCGACCGGGCGGCGGCACGCCGGGCTGGCACGTGCTCGGCCGGGAGACCTTCCTGGCCCCCGTGACCTGGGTGGACGACTGGCCGGTCGTCGGCGAGGTCGCCTTGGAGCTGCCCGAGCTCCCGTGGCCGCTCTCCCCCTGCCCTGTCGAGGAGCACCGGGACGACTTCGAGGCCGCCGAACTGCGACCGTCCTGGATCTCCCTGCGCGACCGGCCCGCCGAGCACTGCACCACCAAGGAGCGCCCCGGATGGCTGACGCTCCGCGCGCGGGGCGGCTCCCTGGACGAGCCCGACGTGGTGTTCACCGGCCGGCGCCAACAGCATCTGTCGTGCCGTGCGCGCACTCTGGTCGATGCCGCGGAGGGAAGCGGTGGCCTCGCCGTCCGGCTCGACGAGCGGCACCACTACGAGATCGAGGTGTCCGGCACGCGGGTGCGGGTGGTCGCGCGCGTCGGCTCCCTGCGCACGGTCGTGGCCGAAGAGTCCGTGCCCGCCGGGCCGGTGGTCCTCGCCGTCACGATCACGGAACCGCCGTCTCCGCACGGACCGTGCACCGGACCCGACGTCGTCTCCCTCGGCGTGGAGCAGCCCGACGGCACGTTCACCGAGCTCGCGACCCTCGACGGCCGCTACCTGTCGACCGAGGTCGCCGGCGGCTTCACCGGTCGGGTCATCGGCATGTACGCCGCGGCAGGCACCGTGCACTTCGACTGGTTCGACTACGAGCCCCTCGACGGCTGAGCCAGGCCCCACCCGCAGCGGCAGGCGCGGCCGAACGGTGTCGCCTGGTCGCCGCCCGACCACGGATCGGATCACCCGTACGACCGACCGAAAGGCATGGCACATGAAGGACATACGGCAACCCGCGCACCACCGCGGCCGCGGCCCCGGACGCCTGGCCAGCCTGCTGATGGCGCTGCTCGTCGTCCTGGGACTGTCCGGCAGCACCGCGCTCGCCACGCCCGGCGGCACGGCACAGCAGGCGGGCCCCGCGGTCAGAGTTCCGGACCGCGCCATGGACGCCGTGGCGGCGATGCAGCCCAGCTGGAACCTGGGCAACACCCTGGACGCGATTCCGGACGAGACGTCCTGGGGCAACCCCAAGGCCACCAGGGAACTGTTCAAGACCATCCGGGCGCAGGGCTTCCGCAGCGTCCGCATCCCGGTGACCTGGAGCGCACACCAGTCCACCACCGCGCCCTACACCGTCGACGACGCGTACATGAGCCGCGTCAAGCAGGTGGTCGACTGGGCGCTCGCGGAGAACCTCTACGTCGTGCTCAACGTCCACCACGACTCATGGCAGTGGATCGAGAAGATCTCGACGGACCACGACAACGTGCTCGCCCGCTACAACGCCCTGTGGACCCAGATCTCCGCGACGTTCCGGAACGAGCCGCGCACCCTGCTCTTCGAGAGCGTCAACGAACCGGGCTTCGGCGACGCCACGGCCGCGCAGAAGACCCAGCTCATGAACGAGCTGAACACCTCGTTCCACAAGATCGTCCGCGCTTCGGGGGGCGGGAACAAGGACCGCCTGCTCGTCCTGACCACACAGGGCGGCACCCCCTCCCAGGGCCTCATGGACGACCTGTACACCACGATCAAGGCGCTGCGCGACAGCAACCTGGTCGCCACCATGCACTACTACAGCTGGTACCCGTTCAGCGTGAACATCGCGGGCGGCACCCGCTACGAGGAGGCCGCCCAGAACGACCTCAACGACGCCTTCGCCCGCATGCGCGACACATTTGTCGCCAAGAACATTCCCGTCTACCTCGGTGAGTACGGCCTGCTCGGCTGGCCCGACCACAACCATCCGTCCCGTGTCGAGCGGGGCGAGGCGCTGAAGTACTACGAGCACCTCGCACATGCGGCACGCCTCGCCGGAGTCACCACCGCGCTGTGGGACCCCGGAACTTGGGCCTACCTGAACCGGGAGACCCTGCAGTGGACGGACCCCGCCCTGATCGCCTGGATCAAGTCCAGCTGGACCACCCGTTCGGCAACGGCCTCCTTCGACAAGGTCTTCGTGCCGAAGTCGGAACCGATCACGGCCAAGGGACTCACCCTGAATCTGAACGGGACCAAGTTCCGGGGCCTGTGGCACGGCAAGACCCAGCTCGTCGAGGGACGGGACTACACCCTCTTCGACAAGACGCGGCTCGTCCTCACACCCGGCGCACTGACCCGGCTGACGGGCGATCGCGAGTACGGGGTGAACGCCACGCTCCAGGCCCGGTTCTCCCGCGGGCTGCCCTGGCAGATCGAGGTGGTCACCTACGACACCCCAGTGCTGTCGAGCGCAACGGGCAAGACCGACGCGTTCACCATCCCCACCCAGTACCGGGGTGACGTGCTGGCCACCATGGAGGCCAGGTACGGCGACGGCAGCAACGCCGGCCAGACCGGCTGGACTCCGTACCAGGAGTTCAACAAGGCCTTCTCGCCGGACTACCCGAACGACACCATCATCCTGACCCCCGAGTTCCTGAAAGCGCTGCGCGACGGCGAACCGGCGTCGCTGACCTTCCACTTCCACAGCGGCGCCAAAGTGAAGTACAAGGTCACCAAGTCCGGAGACTCAGTCACCGGTACGGCCGTCAAGGAATCCTGACCGACCGGCCCTCGCCCTGGTTGCCCGCCTCCCCGGGCAACCAGGGCACCGGGGTCTCAGCGCGCCGGCTGGGTGGCGGCTGCCGCCATTCCGGCCGCAGTCCAGCCAGGTTCGTGGTGAGGAAGTATGCGGCGCCGCCGGCGAGCAGCACCGGCGCGAGTCCGGCAGCGGTCACCGCTGCACCGGCGATCAGCCCGCCGAGAGGGATACCGGCCCAGGCCAGCGAGTCAACGAGCGCGTTGACCCGGCCCAGCATCCGGCGCGGCACCCGCTCGACGAGCACGGCCCCCAGTACTGGGTTGACGAAGCCGACACCGAACCCACCGACCGCGAAGACGGCCAGTACCACCCCCAACGGGGCATCGAAGGCGAGGATCAGGAACCTCGGTGCCCCGGCCAGAAGGAACCCAGTGAGAACCACCATCCGCCGCGGCAGCCGGTGCGCGACCACCGCGGCGATCAGGCTCCCGCCGACCGCCGCAGCCCCCATCACGCCGCCCATCAGGCCGATCGCGGTCGGACCGTTGCCGGACTCCCTGGCCCAGACGGGTACGAGCACCGAGTTGAACGCCGCGTCCAGCAGGTTGGTGATGCCGACCATGACGATGACGGTGAGCAGCAACGGCTCGCCGCGCAGGAAGGTGAAGCCCTCGCCGAACCGCCGCCAGTAACCCGGTCCTGTCTCCCCGGCCTGTGAGGGGGCTTCCTCGCGGGTCTCCCCCATGCCGCGAGGCAGCGCGAGTTTGATGATCAACGATCCAAGGGCGAAGCAGCCCGCGTTGACGGCGAGCCCTGTCAGGGGACCGAGCAGCGCCACCAGGGATCCGCCGGCCGTCAGGCCAACGGTGGAGGCGAGCCGCTCGATCGCGCCGGACAGACCGGTGGCCCGCTCCAGCGG
Source organism: Streptomyces coeruleorubidus (assembly GCF_028885415.1). Taxonomy (GTDB): domain Bacteria; phylum Actinomycetota; class Actinomycetes; order Streptomycetales; family Streptomycetaceae; genus Streptomyces; species Streptomyces coeruleorubidus_A. The sequence continues at coordinate 8,764,095 of NZ_CP118527.1, read as the reverse complement.
CACCCGGCCGCGGTCGGCCGCCTCCGGGACCATCACCTCCTTGGCCAGGTCGCCGGGTCCCCGGGCCGCGCCGATCAGCGCGACCAGAACCAGCAGGAGCGGAAAGGACAGTAGGTCCAGGGTGTGGAGCAGGGGAACCGCGGCGGCGGCGGTCGCGCTGGCCAGATCGGTGGTCCAGGAAACGGCCCGCGGGCCGATCCGGTCCACCAGCGGTCCGGTGAACGCCTTGACCACCACGTAGGGAGTCATCTCGCAAAAGGCGACCAGTCCGGTCTGGGTGGCACTGCCGGTTGTGACGAGGACGAACCAGGGCAGCGCCACCACGGAGATCCGAGTGCCGGTCAGCGACACGGCCATGGCCGCCAGCACCCCGCCCAGCGGCCGTAAGGACCTCTTGTCGGGTATGCCGCCGGCCTCCGAGGCGTCGTCGGTCATGACGTCGGGCTTCCTTCCTCTTCCTGAGGACCGGGAGGGAGCGACGACGCGGCAGGCGCATCCAGTTCGGGCAGGATCTGCGTGATCAAGGCGACCCGTTCGGCTCCCTCGGGGGCACTTGCCGCCGTCTCCGGTGCGTCTCGCCGGTAGCGCGTGATGACTTCCGTCAACTCCCGGTACAGGGCGGCGGCTTCCTCGGGCGTGAGCCGCAAGGCCCAGTCGCTCATGTCGAAGGCGTTCCGCCATGCGTGGGGCATCGTCTGAAGCCCGTTCAGGGTCTGCTGCGTGCGCAGGGTGTAAACGGCGGCGACGGACTGCTGGTAGGCCAGTGCGGCTACCGGCTCCCGCTCGGCCAGCTCCGGATCGTTGAACCAGGTCGTCCGGTGCACCGAACGCCACCAGCGCTCTCGCGCGTTGCCGCGTTCGGTGTCCTCCTCGACGAAACCGGCCGCGCCGAGCTGCCGGAGGTGGTAGCTGGCCGTACCGGAATTCACACCCAGCCGCTCCGCGAGGCGGGTCGCCGTCGACGGGCCGTACTTTCGCAGCAGCCCGACCAACTGCACGCGCACCGGGTGCGCCAGGGCACGCAGCCCCTTGGCATCCAGGACAACCGAGTCTTCAACGTCCGGGCCCTCCGGCCTCTCCACTGCATCAGCCATGCGACGCACAGTAGTCCGCAAAGAGTTCTTCGCAAAGAGACCTTCGCGAAGAACTCTTTGTGGTCCAGCTCGCTCTAGTGCCCGTGCTTCCGGAGAGCGAGAGCCGCTCCGCCTGCCGCCTCAGTACTGTGACTTCGCATGACCGACACCGAGATCGAGATCACCGCAGACCTGGTTCGCGACCTGCTGCAGGAGCAACATCCAGACCTTGCAGGGCTGGCCATTCGCGAGGTGGCGGGCGGCTGGGGAAACCAAATGTGGCGTCTCGGGGACGAGTTGGCCGTGCGCATGCAGCGCATGGACCCCACCCCGGAACTCCAGCTCAAGGAGCGGCGGTGGCTACCCGTGCTGGCTCCGCGCCTGCCGCTCCCGGTGCCGACTCCGGTGCGGTTCGGCGAACCGTCCGAGCGCTTCCCCAAGCACTGGACCGTGATGACATGGGTTCCCGGCGAGCCGCTGGACCACGGCTCGATCAGCCGCGGCGACCACGCGGCCGACACGCTGGCGGGCTTCCTCCGGGCGCTCCACGTGGAGGCGCCCGCTGAGGCGCCGACCAGTTCGGACTTCGGCGTTCACCCCAAGAAGTGCATGGACGGCTTCGACCACTTCTTTCAAGCCGTAGTCCCCGACGGCATTGCCGACGATGTTCGGGCCGTCTGGGATGATGCCGTTGCGGCGCCCGAGTGGGAGGGTCCGCCGGTTTGGGTGCACGGTGACCTTCATCCCGCGAACGTCGTCGTCTCGGACGGGACGCTCTCGGGCGTGATCGATTTCGGTGCCATGTGCGCCGGCGATCCGGCGTGGGACCTCGCCGCCGCATGGGTGCTGCTACCCGCGGGCACGACCTCACGGTTCTTCGACATGTACGCCCTTGCAGACGGGGCGGCGATCCGGCGTGCCTGCGGGCTGGCCGCGATGAAGAGCCTCTTCCTGATGCTCATGGGGCAGAACGGAGAGCGGGGTCTTCCCGGGGGCAAGCCGCACTGGGGCCCTGTAGGCCGGGCGGCACTTGATCGTGTTCTGAAGGGCGTTTGACGCGCGCTTCTTTGAACATGTTCTCGATCTTGGTTGAGGGCCGTGCCGCAGTCCACCTTTGCGGGTCATCGATCACCACGCGTTGCAGGGATGCCAAGGTCCACGGCCGTGTGCTGCCCGTGGATGCAGCCGCGCACGATCCGCCTTGCCGCCCACCGCCGTGTCCAGGGGGTGCCCCCGTCTACCTTTCCCCCCGAGTCACCCGTACACAGCCCCACGTGCCTGTCACGACGATCAGCGCTGCCAGGCCGCCGATTGTCCCTTTGTGCGCGCCGGGGTCCAGGTCCACTTCCGTGTCCTCGTCCTCCAACGGACCAGCTGCGCCCTGGGGGTCGTACAGCACGCGCAGTTTGTCGCCTGGCTCAACCCTTTCCGGGTCGCAGCCGTCCGTCATCTGAGGTGAGATCTCCCGGCCGTCGCGGGTGCGGAGCGTACACTCGTCGGTCTTGCCGTTGTCGACGTCGACCACGACGGCCTCGGTCCACCGGCCCCGCTTCTCCAGCCCCCGCTCCTCGCCGGCCTCTCGGGTGATGATCGCCAACACGACTGCGGCGATGACGGCAACGGTGAGCGCCCCGGCGGCCAGTTTCGGCGGCTTCTTGTGAGTGACGCGGCGGAGCAAGAAGGCCGGCACCAGGACGAGCGCCAGGGGTATCGCCAGCGCGGAGGTGACGAAGGCCGGGCCGCGCAGGAAGGCCGGAAGGGGCACCACCGGCGCGAACCACATCAGGGCCACCGAGGCCGCTACGCATGCGCTGTTGAACAGAAACCAGTGAATCGGGCCCGTACGGCGTCGAGGAGGAGCGTTCTCGGCCGGCTGGGCCGCTCCGTCGGCTCCTGCCGCGAGCCCGCGTATGTCCCTGTCCGTTGCCATGCGTCCTCTCCGTCTATGTCGGCCTGTTGACGGACGAGCGTACGGGGCGCGGAATCGGGGCTGATCGGCAAGGTCTCGTCGGGCGGCTACTGCACGGGCACCCCCGTCCAGTTCGCCGTCCCTTGCCGCAATTCTTCCGCTCGTCCGGGGCGTGCGCGAGGGGCGACGTCATCGCCGTCGATATGCCGCCGGCCGTCGTGCGCATTCCCTGCACCGACGCCACCGACACCGAACTCTCCCTCATCGACCGGGGCGAGGGCGTGCCTGAACGCGGTGGACTTCGACGACCAGAGCGACACGGAGATCGTGGACCGCGCGAAGACGTCGGGTGACTCCGTCGCGCCTGTGGCCGGCCGGAGGGGCGAGCTGGTGTTCCGTGACTGTGACTTCGGAAAAGGGGCTGCCGGGATCACGGTGGAGGCCGCTGGTGAGGGCACGGTGGAACTGTCGCTGGGCGACGGTCCGGTACTGGCAGTGCTCACGCTTTTCCCGTATGACGTCCGCCTCGGACTGCGTGGCGCGGTGCGGCTCGCGGCGCCTTCGCCGTCTGAGGTCCGCATCGACCCCATTCGCTGCCGCGGTGGCGGATGTCACCGCTCCTCCGCGGCAGCTCCCGGTGCAGCGGCACGGACACGAACGTCCCAGGCACCGAGCCGCACGGACGTACCGGCCGGGACCACGTCGCCCTCCAGGGCATCGGTCAGGTCCACCGGGGCCTGGGCGGTGGCCGGCTGCCAGTTCCAGTTGTGGACGACGTGGACGCGCCGGCCGTCGGGGGCGGTGCCCATGGCAACGGTGACCGAGTCCGGCAGGTCCTGCCAGCCGTCGAAGCGCTGCACCTGATGACGCGAGGTAATAAGGAACTTATGGCGAAACAAGGAGGCAACCGACGGCTACGTGCCCGCCGCACGAGGCGCTGCCCGCCCGTGGTCGTCGGGACTCACGACGACCACGGGCTTGGCCTCCACGCTCGGCAGACTGTTGGAACATCGCCTTGCCCGGCCGGAGCGGGGTGTCACGCGCGGGTCCACTTCTGGTTGGCCTGGCCGTTACAGGTCCACAGGACCAGCGGCGTTCCGTTGGCGGTGCCGGCCCGGTCTGCGTCGAGGCACAGCCCGGCATGAACGTTGCGGACCGACCCGTCGGCGCCGACGGTCCACTTCTGGTTGTTCTGGCCGTTGCAGGGCCAGGTGATGACACGGGTGCCGTTGGTGGTGCCCTGGTTGGAGGCGTCCAGGCACTTGTCGCCGAAGACGCGGATCTCGCCGCCGGCCCACGTGGTCCACAGCTGGTTGGCGGCCGTGTGGCAGTCCCAGATCAGTACCGTGGCCCCGGCAGCGGTGGAGGCGTTGTCCACGTCCAGGCAGCGGCCGGATGCGTTGCCGCGCAGCCGCGACGTGGTGGCGGTCTGCGGGCTGCCCCCGGTCACCCGGAACACGGCCACGCCGTGCGCGGGGACACTCGCCGAGATCTGTCCGGACGTGCTCGACGCGTTGCCGGTCCACAGGTCCGTGAGGGTGAACGCCCCGCCGGACAGGCCGACTTGCGCGGCCGTGGTGCTGACCGTCGCTGTACCGCCTCCCCGGTTGAACAGGCCCACCGCGACCGAGCCGTCGGACAGGGCCTTGGCGAACACCTCGGTGCCGCCGTCGTCGCGCACCCTGCGCCCGCCCGCTCCCAGCGGGTCCTGGTTCACCGCCAGCAGACGCGGGTTGCGCAGGATCGCGCTCACGTCGGCGGACATGGTGCGGATGTCGTTGCCGGCCATGAGCGGGGCACCCATCAGCGCCCACAGGGCGAAGTGCGAGCGGGACTCGGTCAGTGACAGGCCGGGACGGCCGACGACCAGCATGTCGGGGTCGTTCCAGTGCCCGGGGCCCGCCTGCGCCGCCAGCGGCGCGGTGATGTCCAGGACGTTGCCGACGCCCATCGGATAGCTGTTGGTGTTGCCGTTCTGCCAGATGTCGAGCAGGTCCTCGGTCGTCCGCCACAGGTCGGCGACCTCGCCCCAGTTGTAGGTGGCGCCGGTGGGGGCGTGGAAGCTGTTGGGGTTGATGCTGTAGACGATCGGCCGCCCGGTGGCGCGCAGGGCGTCGCGCATCAGCGTGAAGCGCGCGACCTGCTCGTCACGGGTGCCGCTCGGGGAACACCAGTCGTACTTGAGGTAGTCGACGCCCCAGGAAGCGAACGTGGCGGCGTCCTGGGCCTCGTGCCCCTTGCTGCCCGTGGACCCCGGGTAGGTCCCCACGGTCTGCGCGCAGGTGCGCTCGCCCGGTGCCTGGTAGATGCCGAACTTCAGGCCCTTGCTGTGGATGTAGTCCCCGAGCGCCTTCATCCCGCTGGGGAACTTGGCCGGATTGGCGCGCAGGTTGCCTGCCGCGTCGCGCTGCGGGTCGAACCAGCAGTCGTCGACCACCACGTACCGGTAGCCGGCGTCCCGCATGCCCGAGGACACCATCGCGTCGGCGGCCTGGCGTACCTGGGCCTCGGTGATCCCGCATCCGAAGCTGTTCCAGCTGTTCCATCCCAGCGGTGGGGTGAGCGCCGGGCTGCCGGGCGCGGCCGAGGCGGCGGAGTGCGCGGAGGCCGTCACGGACGCGGTGACCGTCAGCGCGGCGGCCGCGAGGAGGTGGAGCAGTCGTCTGCCTGATCGTCTGAGCACCGTGGGCTCCTTTCGAGGTGGGCAAGACAGCGGATGACTGCTGCACTGCCGTCAGCTCATGGCGGGTACATGACATGTACGGACGTTGGAAATTTCGATCTACTTTCGGATCGTCGACGTCACGGATATTAGGGAGGTTCCCAGGGTTGTCAACTCCGTCGATCGTTCAGAATCCATCGACCCCGTCCATGCGGGCACACGGATCAGCGAAACATTTCGCTATCTCGAACGAATCATGCGGGGCATATTGACGGGAGCTCTCAACCACCTACCATCCAGAATGCTCACCAGTCGATTACCGTTCGCGATCTCGAACACCCGTGGGATCCACCCTCCGAAGCGCCAATCATCCGCAGAGGGAGCGACACATGGATATGTCATGCTCTCGTCAATATGTGAGCCGCCGCCGGGCGCTGGCCGCCGGCACCGGCCTGGTCACCGGAGCCTTCCTGCCTCTGGCCGGAGCCTCCCGGACCGCCGCGGCCGCTCCCGTCCGGGAGTCGCCTCTCGCGGCCGCCCCGGCGTACACGAACCCGGTGATCTGGCAGGACTTCGCGGACATCGACGTCATCCGCGTCGGCGGCACCTACTACGCCTCGGCCTCGACGATGCACTACTCGCCGGGCGCACCCGTCCTGCGTTCCTACGACCTGGTGAACTGGGAGATCGCCGGTCACTCGGTGCCGACCCTCGACTTCGGCGCCAAGTACGACCTGAACGGTGGCCGGGGCTACGTCCGGGGCATCTGGGCCTCGACGCTGGCCTACCGTCCGAGCAACCGGACCTTCTACTGGCTCGGCCAGATCGACTTCGCCAGGACGTACGTCTACACCGCCACCACGGTCGAGGGATCATGGAGCAGGCTCACGACGATCAGCACGCCGTACTACGACGCGGGGCTCCTCGTCGACAGCGACGACACCCTGTACGTGGCCTACGGGAACACCACCATCAGCGTGGCCCAGCTCTCGCGCGACGGTCGCACCCAGGTCCGCACGCAACAGGTGTTCACCACACCGCCGAGTGTCGGCACGTTGGAGGGGGCCCGCTTCTACAAGATCAACGGGCAGTACTACATCTTCCTGACCCGCCCCGCGAACGGGCAGTACATCCTGAAGTCGTCGAGCGGCCCCTTCGGTCCGTACACGATGCGGCAGGTGCTCCTCGACCTGCGCGGTCCGATCCCCGGCGGTGGCGTCCCGCACCAGGGTGGGCTGGTGCAGACGCAGAGCGGCGCCTGGTACTACATGGCCTTCGTCGACGCGTACCCCGGCGGCCGGATGCCCGCCCTGGCACCCATCACCTGGACCCCGGACGGCTGGCCCGTCGTGCAGCTCGTCAACGGCGCGTGGGGCACCTCGTATCCCAGCCCGGCCGTGCCCACTCCACCCCGCCAGGTCACCCCCATGATCGGCGTCGACACCTTCGACGGTACGACCCTCAAACCGAGGTGGGAGTGGAACCACAACCCGGACAGCACCAAGTGGTCGGTCGACAACGGACTGACCCTGCGGACCGCGACCGTCACCAACGACCTGTACTGGGCCCGCAACACGCTCACCCACCGCATCCAGGGTCCCACCTCGACGGCCACGGTCGAGCTCGACTACTCGGCGATGCGGGACGGCGACCGGGCCGGACTCGCGCTGCTGCGTGACTCCTCGGCCTGGATCGGGGTCAAACGCGACAGCGGCGTGACGCGGGTTGTGATGGTCAACGGGCTGACCATGGACAGCAACTGGAACACCACCGGCACCGGCACCGAGGTCGCGAGCGCCCCGGTCTCCGGCGGCCGCATCCGGCTGCGCGCGAGCGCGGACATCCGTCCCGGAGCGTCCCGGCCCGGAATCTTTTCCTACAGCACCGACGGCATCAACTTCTTCCGCCTCGGGCCCGCCTTCTCCATGGGCAACGACTGGCGGTTCTTCATGGGGTACCGATTCGCCCTCTTCAACCACGCCACGCAGGCACTCGGCGGCGCGGTCCGCGTCACGCGGTTCGAACTGTCCACGCCCTGAACGACGGCATGGATCGCACCACCCAACCCCCCAACCCCCCAACCCCCCAACCCCCCAACCCGAGGAGAACGATGAACCCGCTGAAACGGCTCGGCCGTCGCCGAGCCTCCGTCTTAGGCCTGCTGGCCGCGGCCGCGATGATGACGCCCGGGACCGCGACCGGCGCACCCGACGGCGTCCAGGCCGACACGCTGGGCGCCCAAGCGGCCCAGTCCGGACGGTACTTCGGAACCGCCGTGGCCGCCGGGCGGCTCGGCGACGGAACGTACACCGGCATCCTGGACCGCGAGTTCAACTCGGTCACACCCGAGAACGAGATGAAGTGGGACGCGACCGAGCGGTCCCGCGGACAGTTCACCTTCGGCGCCGCCGACCAGATCGTCAACCGCGCGGCGGCCCGAGGCCAGCGCGTGCGTGGCCACACGCTGGTGTGGCACTCCCAACTGCCCGGCTGGGTCAGCTCCATCAGGGACGCGAACACGCTGCGCAGCGTGATGAACAACCACATCACCACCGTGGCGAACCGCTACAAGGGCCGCATCCACTCCTGGGACGTGGTCAACGAGGCCTTCGCCGACGGCGGCAGCGGCCAGCTGCGCAGCTCGGTCTTCCGGGACGTGCTGGGCAACGGCTTCATCGAGCAGGCGTTCCGCACGGCTCGGTCGGCCGACCCGGCGGCCAAGCTCTGCTACAACGACTACAACATCGAGGACTGGAACGCCGCGAAGACCCAGGGCGTCTACCGCATGGTGCGCGACTTCAAGGCGCGCGGCGTGCCCATCGACTGCGTCGGCCTCCAGGCCCACTTCGGCACCGGCGGCCCGCCCGCCAGCTTCCAGACGACGCTGTCGAGCTTCGCCGCCCTCGGCGTGGACGTCCAGATCACCGAACTCGACATCGCGCAGGCGCCGCCGACCGCGTACGCCAACACGGTGCGGGCCTGTATGAACGTGGCGCGCTGCACCGGCATCACCGTGTGGGGCATCCGCGACAGCGACTCCTGGCGCAGCGGGGAGAACCCGTTGCTGTTCGACCGGGGCGGCAACAAGAAGCCGGCCTACCGGTCGGTGCTCACCGCGCTGGGCGGCTCGGCCGCGACGCAGAAGGCCGACACCCGCTCGGCCCGTTCCGCCGCCGCACTCCCCTCGTCGTTCCGCTGGAGCTCCAGCGGCCCGCTGATCTCACCGAAATCGGACGCCACCCACAACATCGCCGGGATCAAGGATCCGACGGTCGTCCGGTACAACGGCAAGTACCACGTGTTCGCCAGTACCGCGAGCTCGTCCGGATACAACCTGGTGTACCTGAACTTCAGTGACTGGTCGCAGGCCGGCTCGGCCACGCACCACTATCTGGACCGCAGCGCCATCGGGAAGGGGTACCGGGCCGCGCCGCAGGTCTTCTACTACGCGCCGCAACGCCTGTGGTACCTCGTGTACCAGACGGGCAACGCCTCCTACTCCACCAACCCCGACATCAGCAATCCGAACGGGTGGAGCGCACCGCGCAACTTCTACTCGTCGATGCCCGACATCATCAGGCAGAACATCGGCAACGGCCACTGGGTCGACATGTGGGTGATCTGCGACAGCGCCGACTGCTATCTGTTCTCCTCCGACGACAACGGGCACCTGTACCGCTCGCGGACGACCGTCGGCCAGTTCCCGAACGGCTTCAGCAACACCGTCATCGCGGCCCAGGACTCCAAGTTCGCCATGTTCGAGGCGAGCAACGTGTACAAGGTGCAGGGCTCCAACCAGTACCTGCTCCTGGTCGAGGCCATCGGTTCGGACGGTCGGCGCTACTTCCGCTCCTGGACGACGAGCAACCTCGGCGGCTCCTGGACGCAACTGGCCGCATCCGAGAGCAACCCCTTCGCCAGGTCGAACAACGTCACATTCCCCTCGGGAGCCTGGACCAGGGACATCAGCCACGGTGAGATGATCCGTGCCGGTTACGACCAGACACTGACCATCCCCGCCTGCCGGCTGCAGTACCTCTACCAAGGCATGAACCCCAGCGCGGGCGGCGACTACAACCTCCTCCCCTGGCGGCTGGGCCTGCTCACCCAGACCAACTCCACCTGCTGACCAGCGTGGGCCCCGCCGCTCGTGCGGGGCCCACTCCCATATTGCCCGTGCAGGTCAGAGGGACGTGGGGACCGCATCCAGTGGGAGCGCTCCCAAAGTCAGGTCGTACCACCGCTCTTGCTCAGGTCGCACGCTCGGGACCAGAGCGTGCGACGCACCCCTGCCAGGAAATCGAGGTTCAGTCATGCGCCGCAGACTCCGCGCCTTGGCCGCAGCGCTCTTCGCTCTGCCGCTGGCGTTCGCCGTCGCACCGTCCGCGCACGCGGCCGACCCGACGACCATGACCAGTGGGTTCTACGTGGACCCCGACTCCAGCGCGAAGAGGTGGGTGGCCGCCAATCCCGGCGACGGCCGAGCCGCCGCCATCAACGCCTCCATCGCCAACACCCCGATGGCCCGCTGGTTCGGCTCCTGGAGCGGCACCATCGGCACCGCCACGGGAGCGTACGTGGGAGCGGCGGACCGCGTCGACAAGCTACCCCTCCTCGTCGCCTACAACATCTACAACCGCGACTACTGCGGCGGGCACTCCGCGGGCGGCGCCGCCTCGCCGTCCGCCTACCGGAGCTGGATCGCCCAGTTCGCCGGCGGGATCGCCAACCGCCCGGCCGTCGTCATCCTCGAACCGGACTCCCTCGGGGACTACGGCTGCATGACCCAGCCCCAGATCGACGAACGCGAGGGCATGCTCACCGGCGCCCTCGCCGAGTTCAACCGCCAGGCCCCCAACACCTGGGTGTACCTCGACGCCGGCAACCCGGGCTGGGCCGACGCGGCGACCATGGCCCGGCGCCTCCACGAAGCCGGCCTCCGACAGGCTCACGGCTTCTCGCTCAACGTCTCCAACTACATCACCACCGCCGAGAACACGGCCTACGGCAACGCCGTCAACAGGGAACTGAGCGCCCGCTACGGCTACACCAAGCCGTTCGTCGTGGACACCAGCCGCAATGGCAACGGCTCCAACGGCCAGTGGTGCAACCCCTCAGGCCGCCGGCTCGGCACCCCCACCCAGACAGGCGGAGGCGCCGAGATGCTTCTGTGGATCAAGACCCCGGGCGAGTCCGACGGCAACTGCGGCGTCGGAGGCGGCTCCTCGGCCGGGCAGTTCCTCCCCGAGGTCGCCTACAAGATGATCTACGGCTACTGATCCCGGACTCCCCTGGGCTGGTTCGTCCTGCCCAGGGTCGCCGGCAGCGGTCGAGCAAACCACTGAAGCGCCGCCCCGCCGGTGGAATCGCATCGGCGGGGCGCGTCCCCTGGCAGGGACGAGACGGCAAGGGGTCGCACGGCACGCAGGTCCGGTCGTGTTCCGGCCACACCAGGGCGAGGACGAATCGGCCGGCGGAGCCGAGGGCACGGTGCGGGCTGAGGTGGGTGCGGACGCCGGCGCGGGACAGGACACGCAGGGTACGGCCCCCGGCCCCGCCGGTCTCACGCTCTACGCACCCTGGTGCGCCAGACGTGCGTGCCAGGAACGCACCGAGCGCCGACCGCGGCCCCGGGCAGCTGCTACGCGGAAGCGGCGGCGGGTGCTCCAGTCGCGTACCAGGCAGGCCGGGGCGCCGTGGAGCGGAGGCGGACCTACGCTGGAAGCAGCCGCTGGAAACCAGCCCTGGCGCGACGGCTGTCCGGACGGAGGCGTGACGCGTGGAAATGGCCGGCACAAAGGACGCCCCCACTGCCACAGTCGTTGTGGACCCGGACGGCGTGGTGAGCGGCTGGAGCGAGGGAGGGCGGCTGCTGCTGGGCTGGACGGCGCAGGACACCGTCGGGCGTCCCGTGGCCGACCTGCTGGTCGATCCCCCACCCGCCGGCTTCCCCGAGGGCTACGGCGCCGGCCCCGACCACACGGGGTTCATCCTCCTGCGCCATCGGGACGGTTCCACGGTGGACGCCGTGCTGGCGGCTCACCCCCTGTTCGGCCCCGACGGGCGGGCACTGGGTCACGCGGTGACCATCCAGCGCTGGGGACGCCGCCCGGTGATCGCCGACCGGGCCTTCGAGCAGTGCCCCTTCGCTCTGGGCGTCTACGACCCTGAGCTGCGGTTCTTGTGGATCAACGCCTCCTCGGGCCGGGTGATAGCGCACTCCGAGGAGCAAGTGCTCGGTAAGAAGTACCGCGAGCTGTTTCCCGAATTCGACCGCGAGCTGTTTCCCGAAAGGGACGACAAGCCCTACACCGACCAGCTCGCCGAGGTGGCGAGGACGGGCAAGCCCGCGCGTCTCATCACCGTCTTCCGCCCGCTCGGCAGCAACTACGCCAACGCCTGGGCCACCAGCATGTGGCCCGTCCGAGATGCCGAGGGCAGGGTCCGCGCGGTTGCCAACTGGGGATTCGACATGAGCGCCGAGTACTGGGCTCGCCAGCGCCTGCTCATCCTCAACGAGGCCAGCGGCGGCATCGGCCGGACACTCGACGTGATCGGCACCGCACAGGAACTGGCCAGGACCCCGGTCCCTGGATTCGCCGACCTCGTCAGCGTGGATCTCTTCGACGAGGTGCTGCGCGGAGAGGAACCGCCCTCCGCGTCCGGGTTCATCCCCGGCGAGAGCATCACGCTCAGCCGTGCCGCCCAGCACAGCGTGAAGGAGGACAACGACCGGGCTCCCGGGCCCCCGATGCCGGTCAGCCACCCTCCCGGTTCCGTCGCCGCCCGCTGCATGGCCACCGGCAGGTCCACGGTCGAGCTCGCCGCCGAGCCCGGCGAGGGCGGCGAATGGGCCTTCGGGCCCGGGCTCGCCGCCGACCCGGCCCACTGGCCACCGGGCAACCCGTTGATCGACGGGTCCATCGCCGCGGAGGGGCTGACCGGCCGGATCACCGTGCCGCTCCGGGCGCGCGGCGCGCTGCTCGGCGTCGTCGCCTTCTCCCGCCGCGACCGGCCCGAGGCCTTCACCGCCGACGACCTGATCCTCGCCGAAGAGCTGACCGCCAAGGCAGCCGTCGCCATCGACAACGCCCGCCGGTACTCGCGCGAGCGCGCGACCGCGCTGACCCTGCAACGCAGCCTGCTGCCACAGGGGCTGCCGATCCAGGAGGCGGTCGAGGTGGCATCCCGCTACCTGCCCGGCGGGACCGGCGTCGAAGTGGGCGGTGACTGGTTCGACGTCATTCCGCTGTCCGGCGCCCGGGTCGCCCTGGTCGTCGGCGATGTCGTCGGCCACGGCCTGCACGCCTCGGCCAGCATGGGCCGCCTGCGCACGGCGGTCCGCACCCTCGCCGACGTCGACCTGCCGCCGGACGAGCTGCTGACCCACCTGGACGACCTGGTCCTCCACCTCGCCAGCGACCTCCAGCCCGCCGGACACTTCCAGCAGACCGGCGAGTCCGGGGCCACCTGTCTGTACACCGTCTACGACCCTGTCTCCCGGCGCTGCACGCTGGCGAGCGCCGGCCATCCCCTGCCCCTGATCATCTCCGCGGACGGCACCAGGACACCGGTACCCGCACAGCCGGGACCGCCGCTCGGTATCGGTGGGCTGCCTTTCGAGGCCACCGAGCTCGAACTGCCCGAGGGCAGCCTGCTCGCCCTCTACACCGACGGACTGGTGCGAAGCCGCAAGCGCGACGACGACCAGAGCATCGCCGAACTGCGGCGCATCCTGAACCACTCGGCCACCTCACTGGAGGCCCTGTGCGACACGGTGATGGACGCCATGCTCCCCGAGCGCCGCACCGACGACGCCGCCCTGCTGCTCGCTCGCACTCACGCGCTGGATCCCCACCACGTCGCCGACTGGGACGTCGAACCCGACCCCGCGCAGGTGCCGCACGCCAGGAAGTTCGCCGTCGACCAAGTGGACGCCTGGGGCCTGGAGGAGGCGTCATTCGTCACCGAACTGGTCGTCAGCGAGCTGGTCACCAACGCCATCAGATACGGCGAGCCGCCGATCAGGCTGCGGCTGATTCGCAATACCTCCCTGATCTGCGAGGTCTCCGACGCCAGCAGCACCGCCCCGCACCTACGCCGGGCCCGCGCCTTCGACGAGGGCGGCCGGGGCCTGCTGCTCGTCGCCCAGCTCACCCAGGGATGGGGCACCCGGCACACCACCAGCGGCAAGACGATCTGGTGCGCACAGGCCCTCCCCTAGATGACCTCTTGGCCGGGGCGCAGCTCGTGGCCGGGGCGTCAGCCCCGCCGGACGGCCCCGAGCTGGGCACGGTGCAGGTCTGGGGCGGTGAATCGCTGGGCCACCGCGCGCAGGACGCGGGCCATCGCCTGGGCGGGTGGGGTGGCGGGGCGTGCCGCGGCGCGTGCGAGGAGGATGCGGCGGGTGGGGGCCGGGACGTCGGAGGCGAACGGCAGGAGGCGTACGTCGCTGCGTCGGCTGGTGAGGGCCAGGCGGGGTGCGAGCGCGATGCCGAGACCTGCGGCGACCATGGCCTGCGCCTCCTGGTAGTCGTGCGAGGAGTAGGCGATGCGCGGCTCGAATCCCGCCTGGCGGCAGCTTCGGCGCAGGACGTCGGCGACGGGGTGGTTGTCGGCGCGGATGATCCACTCCTGGTCGGCGAGGTCGCCGAGGCGCACGGAGGGATGTGTGCGCAGGGGTGAGTCGGCGGGGACGACCAGCACCGTGGGGTCGTCCAGCAGGTGGGTGAGGGAGAGCGCCGGATCGTCGAGGCGGTTCCATTCGTAGTCCCAGAGCAGTCCCTGCTCCACCTCGCCGGTGTGCAGCATCTCCCTGAGCTCCGCGAGGACTCCGGCGCGTACCTCGATGCGGATACCGGCGTGGCGACGTCGGAAACGCGTGAGCGCCAGCGGAAGCAGGGACGCGCTCGCCGTGGGGAAGGAACCGAGCCGCAAGGTGCCCTGGTCGAGGGCGGTGAAGGAGTCCAGGTCGGCCTGGGCTGCACGGAGCTCCCGGCGGATGGCCTGACCACGTTCGGCCAGCGCGGCACCCGGTGGGGTGGGGCGGATACCGCGTGGCAGCCGCTCGATGAGGGGCTGCCCTGCCTCCTGCTCCAGCAGGGACATCTGCTGGGAAGCGGCGGAGGTGGTCATGCCGAGGGCTTCCGCCGCGGCAGTGAGTGAACCGCGTTCGGTGGCCTCGGTGAGCAGCAGCAGACGGCGCACGTTGAGCATGCCGTCGACTTTAGCTGAGCTAAACCCAGGTGAAGCGAACTGCGATTGTTCCGAAGTCATGCCTCTGCGAAGGTCTCCGCAATCGCCGAGCGGTTCACCGGCCGCAATGCGCCCGTAACCGCTGCCTCGGCCCTTTCCTCCCACCTCCGTTGATCCAGGAAGAGCCTCAGACGTGCACATTCCCGCGACCCTGGTGCGTGGCGGCACAAGCAAGTGCTGGCTGTTCAACCAGGTCGAAGTCCCGACCGACCGTGGCGACCTCGAAAGGCTGCTGGTCGCCGCGTACGGCGCCACCGATCCCGTGGAGTTGGACGGCGTGGGCGGGGCCACCCCCACCACCTCGAAAGCGGCCGTGGTCAGCGCCTCACCCCAGCCTGGCATCGACGTCGACTACCTGTTCGCTCAAGTCGGCATCGGCACGGGCTCGGTGGAGTGGACGAGCAACTGCGGCAACTGCGCCACCGGCGTCGCCCTGTACGCGGTGACCAAGGGAATGGTTCCGGTCACCGGCGACCGGACGCGCGTGGTGATGCGCAACACCAATACCGGCGCGGTCCTCGAAGGGATCGTCGACACCCCCGGAGGCGTGGTGCACCACTTCGGCCGCCAGACGGTACCCGGCACCCGTGCCGGCGGGGTCGCAGTCGGCCTCACCTTCCGCAACCCCGCCGGTACCACTGCCTTACTGCTCCCCACGGGCCGGACCGCCCAGGACCTGCGGGTCGGCGCCGCCGAGCCGGTACGCGTGAGCATGGTGACCGCGGGAGCCCCGGTCGTCCTTGTCGACGCCGCCAGTGCCGGACGTACCGGTGCCGAGTCACTGGAGCGGATGAGCGCAGACGTCCCCTGGCTGCGCACCGTCCGTCATACCGCCGCACCCCTGATGGGGCTGCTCCGGCCGGGCGAGGAACCGGGCGACGCGGTGCCCAAGGTGGGCCTGGTCGGCCCGTCGGTGCCGTACACCACCACCCTCGGTGAACCGATCGGTGCCGAGGACTACGACGTGTCGGTGCGCATGCTCACCATGAACGCCCCGCACCCCGCGATCGGCCTGACCTCTGCCGTCGCCGTCGCGGCGGCCGGGTTGCTGGAGGGGTCCGTGGTCTCCCGGATCACGGACGGCCCGACCGATGAGTGGCTGCGCCTCGGCACGCCCGCCGGCGTCGTCGCGGTCCGCTGCACCGATGTGAGGGACGGCCTGCCGCACCGGGTCACCGTGCAGCGCGCGGCCCGTCTGCTCGCCGACGCCCGAATCTACGTACCGGAAGCAGGCAGCCCGCAAGCCGCCTGAGCCACGACGAACACCACCTCGGTCAGGCCGGCTCCCAGCCGTCCACACCGGGATACCCTCGCGCCCTCGGGGCGCGCCACCCCGTCCCCACCGCACCAAGGACAAAGATGTCTGCTGAAGTGATCTCCATAGGCGCCCTACTGGTGATGTTCGTGGTCGGCACCGTGCTGCCGATCAACCTGGGCATCCTCGCCTTCGTCGCCACCTTCGCGGTCGGCACCGCCTCGCTCGGCCTCACCGAGGACGAGATCTTCGAGGGGTTCCCGGCGAAGCTCTTCGTCACCATCGTCGGAGTCACCTACCTGTTCTCCGTCGCCCGCCGCAACGGCACCATCGACTGGCTCGTCGCGGCCGGGGTGCGGCTGGTACGCGGCAAGGTAGAGCTCATCCCCTGGGTGCTGTTCCTGGTGGCCGCCCTGCTGACGGCGTTCGGTACGTTCACTCCGGCCGCGGTCGCGATCCTCGCGCCGATCGGCATGAACTTCGCCTACCGCTACAAGCTCAACCCGCTGGTCGTCGGCATGATGGTGATCAGCGGCGGGCACGCGGGCGCGTTCTCCCCGCTGGCCGTCTCCGGTGCGCTGGTGCTCGGCCTCGTCGACAAGACCGATCTGCAGGTCTCCGCCGTGGCGCTGTTCAGCGCCAGCTTCGTGATCAACCTGGTGCTCTCGATCCTCACCTATGCCCTGCTCGCCAAGCGTCCCGCCCCGCTGGTCGAGGGCGCCGCGGAGGCGGCCGACGACGAGGACCTCGCCGTCTCCGGCAGGCCCGATTGGCGGCAGTGGCTCACCCTCGCCTCCCTGGTGGCCCTCGTCGTCGGCGCGCTCGGCTTCCACCTGGAGATCGGCTTCCTTGCGCTGGGCGCCGGCGCCCTGCTGGCCCTGGTGGACATGAAGCGGCAGGAGAAGGCCGTGGACGGCGTCAGCTGGGCCACCCTGCTTCTGGTCGCGGGCATGATGACGTACATCGCGATGCTGGAGAAGGCCGGCATCATCGAGGAGATCTCCGAACATGCCGCCGACCTGGGCGCCCCGCTCGTCGTCGCCCTGCTGCTGTGCTTCACCGTGGCCATCACCTCCGCCTTCGCCTCCTCCACCGCGATTCTCACAGCGATCATCCCCATCGCCGTACCGCTGCTGCTCTCCAGCCACCTCAGCGCCGCCGGACTGATCGCCGCGCTCGCCGTCTCCACGACGATCGTCGACACCTCTCCCTTCTCTACCAACGGAGCACTCGTCCTCAGCAACGCCCGTGGGGTGGACACCCGCCGCTTCTACCGCCAGGTCATCGGCTACACCGGCGGAATCGTCGCCCTCGGCCCCGTCGTCGCCTGGGGCGCCCTGGTCCTGCCCTGGTCATAGCGCAGAGATGGACGACGGACAGCGGAGGGCGCCGAGCAGACCACGCACGGCGCCCTCCGTGCTGATTCTGTGTGCGGGCCAGGGAAGATACGGCCTCACCCGGAGGTCAAGCGACCGCCGATCCCGCATCGGGACTATCGCACCTGGCCCCACCCGCCGTCGCGGGCAGTCCCCGCGCCTTTGCGGCACACATCCGCAGCCGGTGGTGCCACCCCGCCAGTTGCCGTACTTCCAGTCCTCGCCAGGAACATCATCGAGACCGGCACGAGTCCCACCGACTCGCCAGCACCAGGGCGGCCCGGGCACTGCACACAGCCGAAGGCTGACCACGGATCAGCTGCACCGCTGAAGCAGCTACGGCGTCACTCCCGGCCAGCCACCCGTTCGTCATCCTCGTCGTCGCCGTCCTCGTCGACGAAGTCGAAATCGTCCAGCTCGTCGTGGGTGAACCAGGCCCGGGACGACTCAGGTGCCGCGAGGAGAAAGAGCATCACGATCGGGACCACAACGGACGGGATCCCGAACATGATCGCGCCAACCCGGGCACCGCGGTTGCCTTGCCATAGCCCGAGAGCCACCGAGCCCGGCAGGAGCGCGACGAGGCCGAGCAGTGCGAGCGCCGGCGCGCCTGCGATCGCAATGACCACAGCGGAGATCAGAAGGACGGCGGCGAACAGCGCGTAGATCACAACCGCTGCAACGACCGGCGCCGGGGGCCTGTTCATCTCATCCGAAGACATCTCGCGGATGTTATCGACGCTGCCCGGGACCGGTCCCGCTCAGCACAGTCACTGCGACCCGGTGCGGGCGGGCAAGGGAGTGCGGCCCGGGCGCACGAGACAGACACCCGGCGCCTGCGCCTGCCGTCACCACCGCCCAGCCAGAACGTCTGCCTCAGCCTGACAGCCCAGGAGCGTTGCCGGCTCCCATCCACGACACCACCCACCGCACCCCGATAGGCCGAACACCCGATGCATCACCCTGCCCTCCGTACGTCGTCGTCAACGGCTTCGGCAGCGAAGTCGAGCCGGTGACCGCGTACTTGCGAGACCTGGCCGTGGGCGACTGCAGCCCACTGACCGGCCGGAGCTACGCCTATGGGCTCCTGCGCTGGTTCCGGCTCTCGTGGCTGCTGGGCACGGGATGGGACAAGGCGACGGAGGCTGAGGGCGCCGTCCTTGCGGGATGGCTGCGTGCGGCCCGCAATCCTCAGCGTCAGCGGCGCTCGCCCCAGAGCAAGGCGTCGGGAGCCGTGAACGCTGCTGAACAACGGGGACTTCGCCGTCGCCTGGACCAACGGCGAAGCGGTGGGCGGCGGCGGGCTCCGCTACCGCGTCTTCGGCTACGACAGCACGCCCCGCACGGGCGAGATCCGCCCCGACATCACGGGTTCGGACGCCTGGGCCGGAGCGTGCTGACGGCCCTCGACAACGGACGGTTCGTCGCCGCGCACATCAACGCCACGGTGAACAGCGACCTCGGCGTGCTCCAGACCACTACCGTGGCCAGCGTCCTCGATCTTCCTGTCGTGGACGAGCATGGCGGCCGACGGCGACACTTGCATCCGCGGGTGCGTCCTCACTGCTGATGCCGGCGGGCTGTCGTCCTGACGGTCAGCCGCACGCGGGGGATCCACGCCAGTGACGTCCGCGTGGGCCCGCGGCGAGCGCCGCGGTACGGCTCTGGAGTGGGCCGCGCGCCGACAGTCGGGGCTGCCGCCGGACTGAGTAGGGTGCGACGCGGTGGCCCTGCTGGCTTACCCGTCCTGGGTGGCGTTCTTCCGAACCCCCCTACCAACGAGCCACCTTCCATGGGAGCACACATCGCTGACCGCCCCTGCCGGCCGCCGCATTCCGCCTGCGGCGGCCGGGCAGGGGGCTCGGCCCCGTCGGCCGGTCCGCCGGTCGGCTAAGCAGCTCACCGCTTGGAGACGGCCGTCGCACCGTGGTCCTTCTCGGCACTGCCGCAGCGCGGTGCGGCTGCTGTGCTTCGTCGAGCAGGGGACGGTTGAACGTTGTCATCAAACACTGTTCCCACGGCCTGAACCAATGTCGTGGCGCCGCGGCTGGTTGCCGCTGGACACCAGATGCATCAGCAGATGTTCTGCGTCACAGTGGAACAGGAGCGGAAGCGAAACTTCACCGGATTCCATGCCATTGACACACTTGCCCCTTGGCGGTCATCTATGGCCTGTCGAGTTGGGCATACCCACGCACGCACGTCACCTCCGGCACGGCCTCGAACGGACCTCGCCGACTGCCTCCTGACTCGTCTGCCATACAAGACTCCATGAGGACGCCGAAATTGCGCCTCTGGCAAACCTTGCTGCACTCCAGAAAGGTTGAGTCAAATGAACACCTTTCCCAAGCCCGTGATCGACGCCATGGCCGATCGCGCCATGCGTCTGCACCACATGCTGTGGCACACCGCACGTGACTCCTGGGCGAATCTCACACCGGAGGAGCAGGAGGTGTTCCGCCACCACGGCTGGGAGCCGCCGCGCCCTTCCCTGACCGCGCCTGACCCTGTCACCGGGATACCCTCTGTCGAACTCGACAACGGCTCGGGCGAGGACTTCCTGTTCATGCACCGGCAGATGATCGCCATGGTCAACGAGATTCTTGCCGAGTTGGGCGACCCGCAGCATCCTCGTGTGGAGGGATGGCCGACAATTCCGCCCCCGGAGGACACTGAATACCCGGTCCCGCCCCCCTTTGACATCCCGGGTGACAGCGACACCGCCGACGTCATCCGGAACGCCAAGACTCAGGAGTCATTCAACCGGATTCGCCAGTGGGAGGCGGAGTTCACCGACCCGGCGAAGCTCCGTCAGATGACACTCCGCCGCCTCGGCGCGAGGATCGAGTTCGGCATCCACAACCGGATGCATCTGCGCTGGTCAGCCGCAATGCCCTCCTACCGGCCAGGCGGGGACGCATTCAACGTCGACCCCCAATGGGATGACGCCAGTTACAACTGGCTCGCCGACACCTACTCCGCCCACGTGAACCCAATCTTCTGGAAGCTCCACGGCTGGGTGGACGCCCGGATCGACGACTGGATGGCTGCCAACGAGCTGACAGGGCAACCAGTTCCGTGGAGTTTCGACCCACCGTGGAGCGGCCCCGCAGGCGATCACGACCATCGCCCTGTGGCCCTGCTCGCTCTGCGCGCTCAGCCGGGCAACGCCGAGGCCGACGCTCTGCAGTCGCGTCTCAGCAGCATGGAAACCACCGTCGAGCACCTGAAGCAGGCAGGCGTTGTTGAACCCGCCCGCTTTGCCGTCTACGAGGACGTCTGACCGCCCGGCACGCAGCCTGGCACGGACGGACACGTCAGGTCAGGTCAGACCGTCGTATTCGTAGATCAACAGCGAGTCTCAACTCCAGTTCAGCGAACCGGAGCTTGTTGAAGTCCTCGACGAGCTCGGGCCTGTTGAGGAAACTCCGATAGGTATAGGTCTCAGTCAGCTCTACCGTACCCATCCCGAACATGCTTCCCTGCCCGGCTTTACCGATCGGGTCTGGGACTGCGCATTCTCATCAGTTGGCGCGCTTCCCCGACGGCACCGAACAAGCAGTGCTGAGCGGCCACAATCACTGGATCAACCAATGCGCTTTCTCTCCCGACGGGCTCCGCACGGTGGGCGGGGCAGGCGTTTACGTCCTGTCCTACCTGCCGTAATACCAACCCCTCTCACAGACAACGAAAGATCACGATGTCAGTCGGCGAGCGCGGTGGTGACGATTGCCTTGATGTGCGCGAGGTCGGAGCCCGCCCCCGTCGGGTTGAGGGAGTACACCACGCGGTGCCGGAGGTCTCGGGTTGCGAAGAACCCGTTGTCCCAGCCGGGGCGGGAACCTGTCTTGCCCCATGCGTAATCGCCGTTCGGCAGCTGGTAGCGCATATGAGCCCGCCGATGCTGTAGCAGGCCGCTGGGCCGAAGCAGTTCGTGTTGGTGGCGGCGCCCTTCACCTTCGGCACCTCGAACACCAGCTTTTGCTGGATGGGCGGGAGCAGGCGGCCCCAGAACAGCGCCATGAGGAAGCGGTCCAGGTCAGCGGCGGTGGAAATCATGCCGCCCTCGGCCCACGGGTACGGGCTCTGCTCGGTCACGTTCTGGCCGTCAACGTAGACCTGCGCGTGGGGTGAGGGAATCGTCGGGTCGTCGGCGGCGGGCATGCTGGTGTGGAGCAGGTGCAGCGGCCGGATGATCCGACGCTCCAGCTCCTGGGCGAGGGGGTGACGGGTGACCCTCTCGACGATCAGTCCGAGGACGAGGGAGTTGAGGCCGTTGTACTGCTGCTCGGAGCCGGGGGCGGGCGGCGAGTCAGTGGCTGAGGCGAAAGAGTTGCGCAGGGCGTCTTGGGGCGTCGAAGCCTTCAGCCACCATCCCGGTCCGTCGGCAGGGCCAGGGGGCGCGGCGGGCCTGGGCAGACCGCTCGTGTGGTCGAGGAGCTGGCGGATGGTGACGCGGTCGTACGCGCCGGGCATCAACCCGGGGACATACCGCCGCGCCGGTGCGTCAATGTCGATCCGGTGCTCGGCAACGAGCTGCAGAACCACTGTATTCGTGAACACTTTGGTGATGCTTCCGATCCGGAAATACGCGTCAGCAGTGACAGGGCCGGCGGCGGCCCCCACGCCGTCCCGTCTGACCAGCGCGCCCGCTACGACGTTGTCGGGCAGGTGGTCGAGGACGTCTTGGACGGTGGCGGTTATGGGAGCTGGGGAACTGGCAGCAGCCATGGCGGCGGTCCCGGGCAGCGCCGCGCCGACGGCGAGAGCGGTGGCCAGGAACAGGGCGGTGACGGCGGGGCGGATGCGCATCCGGGTTCCTTCAGAGAGGCGTTGACGGGCCTGGGTGACAACGTCAACTCTGCTGCGTGCAGCTACCATTGCCCATCAGTGATCACCCTGATCCAAACCCTGGGCCGCCCCTAACAGATATGACCTGGTGCTGTGACCGCATAGTTCGCGGCATCGGTGGCTGCGGGTATGAGGGGGCGTCCGCCCCAGCGGATGCCTTTCTCGCTGCGGACGCGGGCGCGTTCCTTGCGTGGGGCGGTGAGCACGCCGGGGTGGCGGGCGTTGGCGTTGCGCCAGCGCAAGTAGCGGTACAGGGCGCGCTGGTTGTTGTCGGATTGCCGGTCAAGGGGGCACTTCGCGTACCGGGTCAAGAGAGCCTCCACACTGTTGCCGACCGCTGGGCGACCTCGGCCGGTCCGCGCTGTTACTCCGCACGCAGATCAGAATGTGTGTCACCCGCAAGGGCATCGGTCCAGCGAGCGATTGGGCCGCCGTAGATGGGTGATCGAGCGGACCATCACGACCGGCCGGCCCCCTCCACCTGTACGCCGACCGCAGCCGGTAGAGCACGAGCTGGTGCCCTGGAGACGACACAGCTCTCTGCGTGGGCCGCGCTGCCCGCGGGGAAGCGACCCGGCGTGACCTCTGGACGTGACCGGCGCTCGCGGTCAGTCGAAGTGAAGGAGGATCTCGTTATGGATCTCTGAGCCACGGTAGTGGGCGAGGAGGTTGCGGGTGACGAGCATGTGGTCGATCAGGCGCCTTACTTCCAGGGCCTGACGCATGCGTTTCATTGACGACAGGAACCTGCCTTCGGCCCAGCTGTCGGCGGTGCGCCAGATGTCCTTCTTGGGGTCGATCATCTGGGCGGGGATCTCGCTGGGGATCTTGGATTTCAGATGCACGGTGATGACGTGCACCAAGCGCACGCAGACCCCGGCCCCTGAGGAACGACCTGGTCGTCGAGCCCCGCTACCAGCGGCTCACCGCTGCACGGCGATGACCAGGTTGCGCACGTCGAAGACGGCGTCGCTTCTACAGGTTGAACATGGCAATCCGGATCTGTGTCACAGGTCCCCCAGGACTCGCTACAGCATGGATACATAAGGTAATCAAGGCTTAGTGATGCGACAGTGAGGTGCGCTCGACGTTCCGCCGACGACCTGGCAACACATCACTCAGGCGGAATTCGACAGCGGCCTGTAGGCGTCTGACGTACCCAATCGCGCCACGCGCCCCCACCCGCTTGAGGGAATGCGCAAAGTCACTGGCATCGTGCTGTGCTCTTCGGGTTCCGATTGGAGTTTCTCGCCGGCCGTCGCGCGGGGCAGGAGGATCGGAGAGGGTGGAGTGAACAGGATTCCGAACCAGAACCAGGGAGATAGCGATGTCGGTGCGTGTCATCGTGAAGCTGGCCGAGGACAGGGATTGGTCTGCTGTCGCCGATGGTTTGAAGATGGCGGGAGCGGAACGGGTACACGCTCCTCGCGAGTCGCTACCCGACCGGGCAGTGGCGCTGTTTTCAGACGAGCTCGGCGTTTCCGCGGCGGTGGACGCTGCTCGCGGCGTCGAGGGTGTGGTTGACGCTGAGCCAGACGCAATGCGCTACACCAGCGGCCCGGGTACGTGAAGGACGCACTCCTGGGCAGAGCGCTGAAGGCCGGACAGATACCCGTGACTAAGATTTCGGGACCTTTTGCGGGCCGACGAGCTGCCCGCCGAGGGAAGTGCTCGGCGGGCAGCGCGCGAGATCCGACGACAGCAGTTCAGACGAGGGCAGCGAGGGCAGCGTCGGCGTCGACCAGGCCGAAACCGAATTGGTCGTTGGGCACCGGGTCGGCAGGACGTCGGCGCAGCGGCCTTGCGGTGGCGTGGAGGATGTTGCGGACATCGTCGGCGCTCAGGAAGGGATCGCGGGACAGGATCAGAGCCGCGACTCCGGCGACATGCGGGCAGGCCATGGAAGTGCCGTCCGATGAGGAGAACGTGTCGTCCAGGAACGTACTGAGGATGTTCACCCCGGGCGCCGACACATCGATGTGCGGACCGGTGTTCGAGAAGGGCGCCTTACGGTCCAGCAGGTCGGTGGCACCCACAGCGATGACATCGTCGAACGCGGCCGGGAAGTTGACCACCGGTCCGAAGTCATTGCCCATCGCTGCTACGACGACCACGTTGCGGCTGATGGCGTGGGCGATGGCGTCGCGCTCAACCTCTGTGGCCACAGTGCCGCCGAGACTGAGATTGAGGACCCGGGCACCGTGGTCGACCGCCCACCGGATGCCCGCGGCGATGTCCGCCGCGCTGCCGACGCCGCTGATGACGCCGTCGGCGAGCCGACGGATGCGGGCGAGCACCCGCACAGGCATCAGACGGCACTCCCAGGTCACACCGCTCACACCCTCACGGTTGTCGGAGCGACAAGCGATGGTCCCGGCGACATGCGTACCGTGCCCCACCTCGTCCTGCGGAAGGTCATCCACACCCAGGAAGTCGCCCTCGAACACCCAGCCGTCATCTGCCACCGGGTCCGGTCCGAGATCGACGAAGTCTTTTCCCTGTCGCAGGAGCGGCGCGAGTTCGGGATGGTCGAGGTCCACTCCGGTGTCGATGACGGCGACCGTGATCGCATCACTGCCCCTGCTCCGTTCCCATGCCCGCGGGCAGTTGATCCTCTTCAGCCCCCACTGCTGCGCGAAGAGGGGATCGTTGGGAATCACGGCGGTCTGCTCACGCCAGCGGTTGGGTTCGGCAAACGCGACCTCTCCCAGACCACTCAGCCGCTGGACCGCCTGAGCGACGCTCTGCGCCGGGTCGAAGCGGACACGGAAAGAGGCACTCAGGTCGGTCTGCTCCGCGACACTCGTGATCCCCACGCGGGTGGGAAGCGGCGGGGGATGCAACCGGGTCACAGACCGGACCCCGATGTCGCGGAATGCCTGGTCGAGCGGATCAACACCGAGACGGGTAACTGCGGCGAGCGCCCCTCGCACGCGACCGGTCGGCACGGGGACCGAGACCTGTTCCGCAGCCTCCGGTGTCATCTTGACGAGCACTTCGCCGGGAACCTGAGGGTCCTGGTCCGGGGCGAAGACGCTGGTCCGCTCGTCCGGATCCTCTGCATCCGTGTACGCGTACTTGTCGCTGCCGTTCTGTGCCATGGCCTCTCCCTCAAGGATCGAGCAGAGCGAGCATGGAGCGAAGCTTCCTCTTTAGCCACTATCACCCGATCAGCCCCATGGTGCACTCTGATCACTGGCGCTTCGCGTTCCAGCCCTGACGGCATCTGGCACCCACACCCTCGACCGGACGCGTTGACACGGCAGGGAAAGATGGACCGGCCACCGATGCCCCGCTCGGCGAACCCCACCCACGACGCTACCCTCGCGTCGGCGGCCCCCCTCGGCCTGGTGGAGGCCTACGACCTGATCCGCCTCACCGACACCACCGTCGCGGCCGTCATCGGAGACGTGCAAGGCCACGACATGTCGGCAGCCGCCCTCATGGGCCTGGTACGCATGGCCGTCCACTCCCACGCCACCGCCGGAGCCGCGCCCGACCAGGTCCTCACCCGCACCGACCGCGACCTCGCCGACCTGAACGCCAGCCGCTTCGTCTCCTGCCTCTACGCCCACATCGACCTCACCCGCCACCAGGTAACCCTCGCCAGCGCAGGACACCCGCCCCCGCTCCTTCGGTACCCCGACAACCGGACCCATGCCGTTGCCATCCATCCCGGCCCGCCCCTCGGCGTCGGTCTCGGCACCCCCTCCTACCGACTCACCACGCTGCCGCTGGACCCGGGGGCACTCCTCGCCCTCTACACCGACGGCCTCGTGGAAACCCCCGGCACGGACATCGCCCAGGCCATCACCGACCTCGCAGACAGCCTCGCCGAGTGGAGCGGCCTTCCCCTCCACCAACTCGTGGACAACCTCGTCCACCGCACTCGCCAAGCCAGTCAACACACCGACGACATGGCCCTACTCCTGCTCCGGCCCGACCGCACAGCCGAGCTGTGATCAAACTTCAATGACAAACGCTTGACTTGTCGTTTATCCAATGCGGCGTGGTTTTGTGCCCACCTTGCCTTGTGGTGGGCGGGGCGGCTGTATGCCTCACCGGTTGCGAGGACTCTGCCCACTTCATGATGGGTGACTGGGCGACGGTTCTTCGAGCCGGCGGCCTGCCGGGCCCAGGACGGAACGGTTTCGGTGCGCTGGCCGGAGTAGTGCCGGTTTTCGTGCGCAGGTTTCCCCCGCGCCTGCGCGGTCGCCTTTCCATAGAGGCGGGTGTCGGTGACCGTCACGGCTTGCTCGGTGCCCCAGGTGGCGGAGTCACCAAAGGCGAACTCGCCGCCGCGCTTGGGCGGTCGGCCGCCCTTCGGGGCGTAGGGCGGTCAGAGCGGAGCCGGCCGAGGACCTCGACGGGCAGGTCACACAGCAGGTGAGCGATGCGGGGTGCGTCATATCCGGGTTCCAGGTGTTCCGGCGCGAGCGCCGGGTCGACCAGCGTCCGCACCGGCCCGTCCGTGCACAACAGCGCGTCACAGCGGATCGGTGGAGGGCGGCGGTGCGCTCGGGGTCGGGCTGTCTGGCGGCGTGGTGTCTGGGGCTGCGAGGCGTCGCTGGATGTCGATGTGCCGGAACTGGTAGACCGAGCCGACCTGCCGCAGTACGCCGCGGCGGCGGTGGGCGTCGTCGAGGAACGCCATCACGTTCCACGGGAGCCTCCAGCGCAGGACCAGGTAGAGACGGATCAGGAGGAAGCGTCCTGTGGCGGTCCGGTTCAGGGCGAGGGCCAGGCCGGTCGGCGATGTCCGGGATGCAGGTGTGCGGGATGCGGGAGCGGAGACGGACGGTGTCCTCATCCCAGGCGCGTTCGAGCGGAACTCCGATGCGGAGGAAGTCCCTGGCCTCGACCGCGGCATCGTTGACGAGGGCGTGCAGGTGCTCGGTAGTTGGTGCGGGAAGGGGCGGCGGGAACCAGGCTGGGAGGCCGGGTGGTTGGGCCGGCCGCTTCGCCGCTCCGGCCGCCTCCGCCCGCAGTTGTTGCCCTGCGACCTGGCAGGTGACGGCCGCGAGATACCCGATCCCCGGTTCGATCCGGGGATTGCCGATGACCAGCTCGGCGATCCGGCCCTTCTGCTTCAGCTGGTTCAGCACTTGGAGAGCGGTCATCTCGTCGAGGGCCGGCACGTTTTCCTTCCCGCGCCAGACAGGGAGCGCGGGCGCGGGCCGGCCTACCGTCGTCGGCTTCCACTCGCTCAACAGATGCTTCGCCGCTTCGAGGCGGGCGCCGGACCTTCCCACGCTGCGGCCGGTGCCCGAGAGCACCTGCCCCTCGCTGACGCAGGCAGCCACACACACGAACAGAGGCTCCAGCCCCGCGATGCCCGGTTGCTCGTCGAAGGTCAGCTCGCTGATCACACCCCTCCTGCATCCGCCGGAGCCTCCGCGCCATAAGGAGGTGCACACCGTGAAGTCGTGATGCTCCAAGGCAGGTGTATCCGCCCCCTCCCACGCGCTCCCGTTCCCGCCCTGCGCTCCGGCCCCCCCAACTTCACACCGGACTTGAAGATGTCGGCAGGCTCACCCCGGCCATGAACAGCCCGCGCGCGGGACCCCCGTACGCCCCGCATGCTGTGCATCGGCCGTAAGAGTCTGTCGCCGATACTCAGAAGCCCCGCCGGGCCGCACCTGCGGGGCTTCTCGTCGCACGCTGCTCTCACACGCCTATCACCGACTGCGTCGCCCCCCCCCCGGGGACCAGAATTGCCCGACCTGGCATTCCGTGCTCATCTACTCTGCGTGGCCGGTCTTGCCGTCCGCGGCCGGACGCAGATGCCGTCGGAAGCATGGGCTCCGCCAGGGCGGCATGGCCACTCCGCTGACGGCGGCGCAGCTCGCCGGGCGCCCGCGCGGACGGCGCACGTTGCGGGCCGTCAGCCGGTACCGACCGCCACCCCGGCGTACGCCACCGCCGTCAGGGCCAGAACGGCGGCGGGCAGGGCTCGCACGGGCGGGTCGCCGTGCCGCAGGTGGACCACCGCGGCGACGGTCATCAACAGCGCCAGCCCGATCGCGGCGGCCACCCCGAGCGGGGCGGAAGCCAGCCCGAGCACCAGTCCGACGGCTCCGGCCACTTCCAGGGTGCCGACGAAGCGGTAGAGGCCCGGCGACATGCCCAGGTGCGCTGCCGCCTGACGCATGAACGGCACCGCGGCGATCTTCGCCCCTCCCAGGGGCAGGAAGACCAGGACCAGGACGACGGCGAGGGTGATCTGTGCGGTCGTCACGCCGACCACCCCCGGCGTTCGGCGCCCAGCCGGGCGTAGTGGTCGATCAGGTCGGGGGCGTCCACCGTCGCGGGGTTGACCACGTGCTCGGCCGGGGCTCCCTGGAGGAGGCGTTTGACGGGGACTTCGAGTTTCTTGCCGGTGCGGGTGTGCGGGATGCCGGGGACTTCGAGGATCTCGTCGGGGACGTGGCGGGGTGAGGCGCCGGCCCGGATCGCCTCCTTGATCTTCTCGCGGAGCGGGTCGTCCAGGGTCACGCCGGCGGCGAGGACCACGAACAGCGGCATCCAGTAGCCGCCGTCGGGTTCCTCGACGCCGATGACGAGGGCCTCGGTGATCTCGGGGAGGCGTTCGACGACGTCGTGGATGTCGGCGCTGCCCAGGCGTACGCCGTTGCGGTTCAAGGTGCTGTCGGAGCGGCCGTGGACGATCACGGAGCCGTGTCCCGTGACTGTGATCCAGTCGCCGTGCCGCCATACCCCGGGGTCGGAGGAGAAGTAGGCGTCGCGGTAGCGGGTGCCGTCGGGGTCGTTCCAGAAGTACAGCGGCATCGACGGCATCGGGCGGGTGACGACCAGTTCGCCCACCTGGTCCACGATCGGGAAGCCCTCGGCGTCGTACGCGGCCAGCGCCACGCCCAGGTGGGGCGCCGACAACTCCCCTGCCCAGACCGGTGTGTTGGGTGCGCTGCCGGCGAAGCCGGACACCACGTCCGTGCCGCCGCTGATGGACGCGAGCAGGACGTGGTCGCCGACGTGGTGGCGGACCCAGGGGTAGGCGGAGGCCGGCAGAGCGGAGCCGGTGCAGCCGACCACGCGGATCGAGGACAGGTCGTGCGCCGAGGGGTCGATGCCGAACTTGGCCATGCCCAGCAGGTACTGGGGGCTGGTGCCGAAGACGGTCACGCGGTGGCGCGCGGCCAGCTCCCACAGGACGTCGGGCTTGGCGAAGGGCGCCGGGCTGCCGTCGTATGTGCACGTCGTGGCGCCCGTCAGGAGGGTGGAGGCGACCAGGTTCCACATCATCCAGTGGGTGGTCGTGTACCACAGGAGGCGGTCGCCGGGGCCCAGGTCGGAGTGAAGTCCGAGGGTCTTCAGGTGCTCCAGCAGGACGCCGCCGTGGCCGTGGACGATGCCCTTGGGCAGGCCGGTGGTGCCGGAGGAGTACACGACCCACAGGGGGTGGTCGAACGGCACGGGGGTGCAGGTGAGTTCCTCGGCGCGGGTGGAGGCGTCCTCCCACGGCACCACCAGCGACGGGTACGCCTGCGACGGCCACGGCAGGCCCACGTGGTCCACCAGGACGGTGGCCTTCAACGTCGGCAGTGCACCGGCGAGTTCGAGGGTGGCGTCGCGGCGGTCGTGGGTGGTGGCGTTGAAGAGGTAGCCGTCGGCGCCGATCAGGACGGTGGGTCGGAGCTGGGCGAAGCGGTCGGCGGCGGCCTTGGGGGCGTAGTCCTGCCCGCAGACCGACCACACGGCGCCCAGGCTCGCGGCGGCGAGGAACGCGACGATCGCATGCGGGGTGTTGGGCAGGTAGCCCACGACCCGGTCCCCCTTGCCGACGCCCAGGTCGCGCAGGGTGGCGGCGACGGAAGCGACCTGGGAGCGCAGCCGGCCTCCGGTCACCTCGTACCCGGAGCCGGTCTCGTCGAGCGCGATGATCGCCACGGCGTCGTCGGCGAGGTTGCGCAGGGCGTGGTGGGCGTAGTTGAGGGTGGCGCCGGGGAACCAGCGGGCGCCGGGCATCCGCTCCTGCGCCAGCACCTGCTCGTACGGGGTGTCCGCGTCGATGTCGAAGTACCCCCACACCGCGCCCCAGAAGCCCTCCAGGTCGGTGACCGACCAGCGGTGCAGGGCGGCGTAGTCGGAGCCGGCCATCCCGACATGGCGGGCGAAGTCCATGATGTGGCTGTCCGCGACGGCCTGCGGATCGGGCGTCGTGAAAGGCTCGGGCACGGTCATCCTGTGGCGCTCCTCAGCGGGCTGTCCTCGACGGTCCGTCGGGGTGGGTGGGGGCTGCGCGTGGTGTGCAGAAGGGCCGCCCAGGCGGCGGTGTCGGTGAAGTCGCGGCCCCCGGCCGGGACGACGTCCATGACGACGCGGTCGGGGCGCAGCAGGACGGCGTCGGCCCGGCCGGCGCGCATCCAGGCCGCGAGCGTGCCGTCGTCGCCGAGGCCGGTCACGGGGATCGCCCGGACGCCGATCGCGTGGGCGAGCACGCTCAGCGAGGGCCAGGGCTCCGCGGTGGTCAGGATGGTGAAGGAGTCGCCGAGCAGCTCGTCGAGACGGGTACGCGGTCCGTCGCCGGTGATCCACGGCTGCGGGCAGTGGGTGCCCGCGAGGCCCCTGCGGATGCGGCGTCGGACGAGGGGCCCGGCGGTCAGGGGCGGGCTGAGGTCGCGGCCGGCCGCCGTTGTCAGGCCGGGTATGCGGCAGGCCGCGGCCAGGAGTCTGCGGCGCACCGCGGCGGCGCCGTCCTGGCCGCCGGTCATGGCCCAGCCCATGGCGACCGCGAGCCGGATCACATGCCGGGCGTGCGGCTTGCGTTCGCTCTCGTACGTGTCCAGCAGCCACTCGTCGCCGCCCTGAACCAGGACACGGGCGAGCTTCCAGGTGAGGTTGTGGGCGTCGCGCATCCCCGAGCACAGGCCCTGCCCGATGAACGGCGGGGTGAGGTGGGCGGCGTCGCCCAGGAGGAAGACCCGTCCGCCGCGCCATCGGTCGGCGACGCGCGCCCGGAAGGTGTACCGCGCCTCGCGGACGACCTCGAAGTCCCCGTCGTAGGAGGGCGGCAGCCATGGCGCGACCAGCTCGCGGACCGGTTCCTCGGCGTCCCCGCGCCGGAACTCCCAGCGGTAGCGGTCCTCGCCGACGCGCATGAAGGTCGCCGGGCGGTGCGGGTCGCAGACCTGGTCGACGCCCTCCCAGCAGCGGACGTCGGCCTTCGTGCGGACGTCGACGACGGTCCAGCATTCCTCGAAACGCAGGTCCTCCCACACTGCGCCGATGGCGTCGCGGGTGAGGCTGTTGGCACCGTCACAGCCGAGGACCGCGTCGGCCCGCAGCAGGTGTTCGCCCTCGTCGTCGCGGTAGGTCACCCGGACCGGGCCGTCGCCGTCCTGCTCGACGCCGACGACCTCCACCCCACCGCGCAGTTCGCACTCCGGGCGCCGGGAGAGGGCGTCGCGCAGCAGCCGCTCCAGCTCGGGCTGGTCGAACATGCTGGTCTGCGGGTAGCCGTGATGGCCGTGCTCGGTGCGGCGGAACTCGGCCATCACCCGGTGCCGCGCGTCCAGCAGCCGCAGCCCGCCCGCCGGGCGGGCGATCGCGGCGAACTCCTCCCCCACGCCCGCGGCCTGGAGGATCCTGCGGACCTCGTCGTCGGTGGCGACGGCGCGCGGGAGGGGGTAGAGGTCCCGGTGGCGTTCCAGGATGACGGTGCGGACTCCGCGCCGGGCGAGGAGGAGGGCGGCGGTCACGCCCACCGGTCCGGCGCCGACGACGACCACCGGTACGTGCTGTTCGGTACGGCTCACCTCAGGTCCCTACTTCGCGTCCGTGACGGGCGTGCGCTGCTCGCCGAGGTCGATCCGGCCGCCCGGGGTCGAGATCGTCGCGGTGATCACGTCACCCGCGTGCAGGTAGTGCGGATTCCGCGCCTGGGACTTGAAGAACGCCTTCCACTTCAGGGCGGGCGGCAGCAGCGCGCCGATCTTCTCGACCGGCTTCGGCGGAGCCTTCAGGGCCGTGCCGCCGGGCGTGCCGGTCAGCAGCAGGTCACCGGGGTCGAGGGTCTGGAACCGGGCCAGCAGCGTCAGCGCCTGCGCCGGACGGACGATCATGTCGGCGAGCGTGCGGTCCTGGCGCAGCTCGCCGTTGACGGACAACTGCAGCCGCAGATCGGGGAGCCGGACGAAGTCCTCCGGCTCCAGCAGGGCGAGGTACGGGCCGGTCGGCGTGAAGGTCGGGTACGACTTGCTCTCGTAGAACTGCGTCTTCGTCAGCTGGACATCGCGGGCGCTGACGTCGTTGGTGATCACCAGCCCGGCGACGTACGACGGCAGGTCCCGCTCCTCGACGACGGTGCCGACGGGCAGCGGCACCCCCATGACCAGACCGAGCTCGATCTCGTAGTCGAGGAACTCCACGTGGGAGGGCCGGACGACGGTGTCGCCGGGTCCGCTGACCGAGCCGGACGCCTTGCGGAAGAAGGCGGGCGGGATGTCGCCGGTGAAGCCCGAATCGCGGGCGTGGCTGCGGTAGTTGACCATCTGGGCGACCACCCGGCAGGGGGTGGTGACCGGCGAGAGGGCGACCAGGTCGGCGACGGGCGTGCCCGTGTCGGTCGACAGGGCCGCCTCTCGTACGGCGTCACGGTCGGCGATCAGCTCGGCGGTGGTGGCGGCCTTGGTGTCGACGGGGACGGCCCGGTCGCGGCGGGCGACCCACCAGCCGTCGGCGGTGCGCAGGACGTTGGTGCTCATGTCAGTACCTTCGTGAGGGGGCTGGGGTTCAGGATTTGGTGGCCTTGAGCAGGCCCAGCAGGCGCGCCGGGTCCATCTCGTTGTCACCGCGCAGGGCCTGGATGACGTCACGGACCCGCTGCGGGGAAGGGCTCGCGCCGAGGAAGTCGCGGGTGGCGGGCGGACCCCACTGGGCCAGGCCGCTCGTCGACATCGGCGCCCACCCCGGCTCGACGTCGCAGGAGAACAGGTCCCCGTCGGCGAAGTGCTCCAGCATGAAGCGGTCGGTGTCACGCCAGTAGTCGAAGAGCTGGCTGCCCTGGATGTGCCGACCGATGCCCCAACTTCGCTGGTAGCCGCGCTCCTTGAGGTACTCGCCGCCGGCGGCGATCGAGTCCAGGTCGGTGACCTGGTAGGCGGAGTGGACATAGCCCGTCCCCGGCCCCAGGTGCATGGCCAGCGTGTGGTGGTCGGCCGGCACGCTGCCGAGGTCGCAGCGGATGAACGCCATGACCGGTCCGCGCTCGCGCTGCCCGTCCAGGAACAGGAAGTCGGACACGATCATCCCCAGCGTGTCCAGGTACCAGTCCAGGGCCCGGGCGAATACGCGGGTCTCCAGAACGACATGGCCCAGCCGCTGGATCCGGGACGGCTCGCGCGGCGGTCGCTGCGTGGCGTTCGTACGCCGGTGATCCGTGCCGAAGTTGAGCAGCAGCGGCCGCTGCCCGGGCAGCGCCGGCAACCGCTCGCCGCAGTGCACGACCCGCACCGGGAAGCCCGAGGGGTCGAGCAGATGGACCGCCTTGCCGCCGCCCGGTACGTCCGTGTCCCGCACGTCGGAGCCGGTGGCCCGCGCCAGCCGGTCCAGATCGGCCCGCTCGCCCGCGCGGAACGCCGGGCCGATGAACCGGGATGTACGGCCACGGCGGATCACCATGCACGGGGAGCCGGCGAAGGTGCCGCACAGCCACAGTTCGCTCTCGGTGCGCGCGGCGACCTGGAACCCGAAGTCCCGGGCGAAGACCTCGGCCCGGTCCAGATCAGGCTTCTCGAACTCCAGCCAGGCCAGGTCCGCCACCTTGATCACGGGATTCCGCGACCGCCCGGGGTGCTCGCCGCGCAGGGCGCCCTGTTCGCTGTGGAGGTCCTGGTGGGCCGTCTTGACATCGGTCCCGTGGACGCGGGGTTCAGACATGGTGCTCTCCGAGCGACATCGCTGTGATGAGGGAATCATCAACTGTGACAGTTCCATCGTCAAGACGTTCGCGGGAAGAAATGATGGATTCATCAGAGCTGCTATCGCCATCGTCCCGGCGGTTAGAATCGGCGCATGCCTACGTCAGCCCCGCCCAGCAACCGGTTCGAGCGGCGCCGCGCCGAGACCCGTCGCGCGCTCATTCGCGCCGCCCGGCAGATCCTCGCCGAGACCGGTGACACCGGCGCCAGCATCCAGGCGATCGCCGAGCGCGCCGACGTCGGTTTCGGGTCCTTCTACAACCACTTCCAGTCCAAGACCGAGCTGTTCGAGGCGGCGGTGGTCGACGCGCTGGAGGAGTTCGGCCAGAGCTTCGACAAGCGCCTGGCCGGGATCGATGACCCGGCGGAACTCGTCGCGACGGGCTTCCGGCTCAGCGCCCGCATGGCCGACTCCCACCCGGAGCTGATGCAGGTTCTGCGCAGCCGGGGCCTGGGCCACATCCACTCGGACAACGGCCTGGCCCGGCGGGCACTGCGTGACGTGGAGGTGGGTATGGCCTCCGGCCGCTTCGCCCCCGTGGACCCGACGGTCGCCCTGTCCGCACTGGGTGGAACCCTGCTGTCCCTGGTGGAGCTGAGGTTCGCCCGCCCCGAACTGGACGGCGACGAAGCCGCGGTCGACCTGGCCGAGATGGTCCTGCGCATGCTGGGCGTGCCACCGGACGACGCCCACGAGGTCGCCCGCCGCCCCCTGCCCGACCCCGCCTGACCCACCCCACTACGCGGCGGCCGCGGAGCCCGGCCGGAAGGTGACCGACCGGCCGGCGAAGTCGGCCTCGATCCCGTCCCGCGTGAGGGTGACGGACCGCAGGCGCAGCCCCGCGGGGACGTTCTCCAGCGGAACAGGCTCTTCCAGGGCCTTGTTCAGCAGCGCCGCAGAGCACCCAGGGACCGCATCCCCGCGGGCGGGATTAACCACGCGTTGGCATGCCCGACCAGGCCCGAAGGCCTCCTCCCCCCACACACACCCGCAGCACCCAGTGCACAACCAGTGCACATTCGGCCGGGAACTCCCGGGAAAACCAGGGAAGCGGAGGGAAGCACTCCGCAACCCCCAGCACAATTGCCCAGGTCAGCAGCGGTGCAGGTCAAGCCCAGGCAGCCACCGGCACGAACGAACTGTCCTGCCGGAACAGGTCCGTTCCGTTCGGGCGTTCCACGCGGAGTTGGTAGGCGTAGTGGCGCAGGTAATGCCCGGGGTAGTTGTACGACTCGAAGCGGACGGAGCCCGATGCCGTGCCGGTCCGGAGGATGAACGTGGCGTCCTTGGCGAACGTGCTCGTGCCGTCATTCGGGTCGAAGCGGGCGCGGAAGTCCCAGTGGCGCAGGTAGTTGCCGGCCGCGTCGCGGAAGGAGTAGCCGCTCGCGTCGGCCAGGCCGGCGACGACCGTGAAGGTGGCGGCCCGCTTCTCGGCGGTGGTGCTGGAGCCGCTGACCACGGGCAGGTTGAGCAGCGAGGACTGCTGCTGCCAGTAGCGGGTCGAGTAGTTGGCCGACCGGAAGGAGCGGGTGGTGTTCCGGGGCAGGCTCGGGCCGCCGGAGACCGTTTCCTTGACGACCGTGAAGTGCCGTGCCGTGCCGGAGATCCCGGGCAGCGCGGCCGGTGCCGTCCAGGTGGCGAAGGTGTCGTAGCTGTCGCTGTAGTAGTAGTTGCCGTCGCCGTAGCCGTCGAAGAAGATGCGCCAGCCGCCGTTGTCGAGCTGCACCAGCGCCGGGCCCTCGCGGTAGCTGCCCCAGCCCGCCCAGTCGCCCGTCCTGCGGATCGTGTAGGGGCCGGTGAGGTTCGAGGCGGTGGCGTACTCGATGTACTTCGTCGTCTCGTTCTTCGGGAAGGCGTGGTACGTCGAGCCGATCTTCACGATGAACGTGTCGATGTGGTTGGCGCCGATGCCCGCGAGCGCCACCGGTGAACTCCAGGCCGTCAGGGCGGAGTTCGTGGCCCTGAGCAGGTACGGCGTGAAGATCCACTCGTTGTTCGTGGTGGAGCAGGACACGATGATGCTGACGCTGCC
The DNA here is from genome assembly GCF_028885415.1 of Streptomyces coeruleorubidus. Taxonomy (GTDB): domain Bacteria; phylum Actinomycetota; class Actinomycetes; order Streptomycetales; family Streptomycetaceae; genus Streptomyces; species Streptomyces coeruleorubidus_A. Next base: position 8,727,742 of record NZ_CP118527.1, on the reverse strand, counting down.
GTCGCTGTCGACGAACCACTCGGGCGCCCAGGCGCGGGAGAGGTTCGCGACGGGGACCGTGTAGTCGTAGAGGAACGTCCAGTTGACGCGGTCGGAGCTGCGGGCGAAGCCGATGGTCCTGCTGACGTCCTGCCAAGTGCGCGTGGTGTAGGTGGCGTAGTAGTTGCCGTCGGTGTGTCTGATGACGCTCGCGTCGCGGATCCGGCCCGCGGGCGGCGTGTACGCGGAGGAGCGCAGCAGCCGGAAGTCGGTGGCGTCGTCCGACTGGTAGACGTTGACCGTGCCGTCGTTGCTGTTGAGGAACGGCACGATCGTGTACCGGGTGGCGGAGCCGTTCGGCGGTGCGGCGGCCAGGGCGCTGCCGAGCAGTCCGGGCGCCTCGCTCAGCAGGACCGCCGAGGCGGGCAGGGCCGCCAGGGCGCGCAGCAGCGTACGGCGGGACGGGGCGACGGGGTGTGAGGTCACGGGCGGCTCTCCCTGAGACACAAGGGTCGATATACCGAACAAGGTTCGGAAAATCGATCAGAAGTGGGGGCTCAGAAAGTAAGGGCCGGGCAGGGAAGCGTCAATGGTTTGAACAGGAGCCGATGAGCCCAGTGAGAAAGATGTGGCCGGTGGGTGAATTTCCACTCCTGTCGTCGGCGTTCCACCGCCGGCCGTCGGACGTTACCGTTCGGTAGACGAGTTGCTTCCGGAGGTGTCCGTATGACGCTCGACCGTGCCGCAGGCCTGGCGGAGACCGCCCGTGCGCTGGCCGACGGGGACGTGACGTCCCGGGCGCTGGTCGAGGGGGCACTGGCGCGGATCGAGGCCACGCAGGGCAGCATCAACGCCTTCCGGATCGTCCGGGCCGAGGCGGCGCTCGCCGAGGCCGATGCCGCCGACCGGGAGCTGGCTGCGGGCGTGCGCAAGCCGCTGCTGGGGGTGCCCGTCGCGGTGAAGGACGACATGGACGTGGCCGGCGAGCCGACCGCCTTCGGCTGCTGCGGTCAGTTCCCGCCGGTCGCCGAGGACGGCGAGGCGGTACGGCGGCTGCGCGCGGCCGGGGCCGTGATCGTCGGCAAGACCAACACCTGCGAGTTCGGGCAGTGGCCCTTCACCGAGGGGCCGGCCTTCGGCGCGACCCGCAATCCGTGGAGTACGGCCCATACGCCCGGTGGTTCCTCGGGCGGCTCGGCCGCCGCGGTCGCCGCCGGTCTGGTGCCCGCCGCGCTCGGCTCGGACGGCGCCGGGTCGGTGCGGATCCCGGCCGCGTGGACCCATCTGGTCGGCATCAAGCCGCAGCGCGGCCGCGTCTCCACCTGGCCGCGCGGCGAGTCCTTCCAGGGCATCACCGTCAACGGCACGCTGGCCCGTACGGTCGCCGACGCGGCCCTGCTGCTGGACGCGGCGAGCGGCAACCACGCGCGGGACCCGCACCGGCCCCCGGCCGTCGACGCCTCGGCGGCCGTCGGCCGCGACCCCGGGCGGCTGCGCATCGCGCTCGCCCTCAAGCCGCCGTTCACGGCCGTGCCCGCCCGGCTCCGGCCGGAGGTGCGGACCCGGGTCGTCGAACTCGCCGACCGGCTCGCGGCGTTGGGGCACACGGTCGAGGAGGCGGACCCGCCGTACGGGCAGATCGGGCTGACCTTCGTGCCGCGCGCGACGGCCGGGATCGCCGAGCGGGTGGCCGAGGCGCCCTTCCCGGCGCTGCTGGACCGGCGCACCCGGGACGCGGCCCGGCTGGGCCGGCTGCTCGGCGGGGCACCGCTGCGGGCCGCCCGGCGGGCGGAGGCGGTCCTGCACGGCCGTATCGGGGCGTTCTTCACCTCGTACGACATCGTCCTCGCGCCCACCACCGCCGCTCCCCCGCCCCGGATCGGCGCCCTGCTGGAACTCAGCGGTTTCGCCACCGACCGGGCGATGATCGCCGCCTGCCCGTACGCCTGGCCCTGGAACGTGCTGGGCTGGCCGGGCGTCAACGTGCCCGCCGGTTTCACGGCGGACGGCCTGCCCGTCGGGGCCCAGTTGCTCGGCCCGGCGAACAGCGAACCTCTTCTGGTGCGGGTGGCCGCGCAGTTGGAGGCGGAGCTGCGCTGGCACGAGAAGTGGCCGGCGCCGCCGTTCACCGAGCGTTCCGCTGCCGCCTGACCGGCCGTACGCGCTCCCGTAGGGAGACGCCTCGGTGGCCGGGCTCGTGCGGACACCCCCTAGGGTGCCCCCGTGACCGCGTTTACCGATGAGAACGTCCCGGGCCGCTCCGGCCCCTCCGCCACCGTCCAGGCCGATCCGCGCGAGGTGGGCCGGGTGCGCACGGAGTACTCGCCCGCGCACGACGGCGACCCCGACCCCGGCGAGATCGTCTGGACCTGGGTGCCCTACGAGGAGAACGACGGGCGCGGCAAGGACCGCCCGGTGCTCGTGGTCGCCCGCGAGCCGGCGGGGACGTTCCTCGCCGTGCAGTTGTCCAGCAAGCGGCACGACGGCGACCGGGAGTGGGTGCCGATCGGCAGCGGGCCGTGGGACCGGTCGGGCCGTGAGTCGTGGGTCGACGTGGACCGGGTCCTGCGCCTGCACGAGGACGGCATGCGCCGGGAGGCCTGCGCCCTGGACCGCATGCGGTTCAACCTCGTCAGGCACCGGCTGCGGGAGCGCTACGGCTGGAGCTGAAGGCCTCCTCGAAGGCGCCCCGTACCCTGGCGTCCGGCGTCCGGTCCAGCACTGAGAACACCACGTGTTCGAAGGCCGCCGCGAAGCGCCCGCCGGGTTCGATCAGCGCCCGGAACGCCCCCGCGACCTGCGCCGGGTCGTTGCGGAAGACGCCGCATCCCCAGGCGCCCAGCACCAGACGCCGGTAGCCGTGGGCGCCGGCCGTCTCCAGGACCCGTTCGGCGCGGGCGGCGAGGGCCCGCGGCAGTTCCGGGGCTCGTTCGGGTGCCGTGCGGAGCACCACGCCCGCGTTGGGCGCCGCAGAGGTCAGGAAGCCGGCCGTGTACGGCTCGTCCAGCAGGCGGCCCCGGTCGTCGCGGAAGACGGGCACGGCGGGTGAGTGGATGACACGGTCCGTGTAGAACGGGTCGCGGTGGGCGCGGTGGTGGTCGTAGAACGCGCGGGCCTGAAGCAGGCAGGTGTACAGCGCCGAGGCCCGGCACAGGGCCTCTTCCTGGGCCTGTGCGCCGTTGAGGTAGCCACCGCCGGGATTGCGAGCCGAGGCGAAGTTCAGTACGGCCACGTTCGCGCCGAGCCGGCGGGCGGCCTCAAGGCTGCTCTCGCCCGTGACCTCGACCAGCGTCTGCGTCACCCGGGTGGAGGGCACCGGCACCGGCACCGGTTGCGGACCGTACATGCGCGTGCCCTCGCGCGCCGCCCGGAGCTCCGCCGCGATCGACACCTCACGCCCGTCCGGCGCCCGATATGCCCCCGTCGCCACGATCTGCTCGGTCTGCCGGGCGATACCGCGCAGGCGCGCGCTCACGGCGCCACCCCCGTGTGCGCCGTGAGCGCGTGCCGCCCGGCCTGTGTTGTCTTGCTCACGCACGCATCGTGGGTGATGCCGACCGTGCGGGGCAACGGAGTTTTCGCCACCGGAGAACACCGGGGAAAGCGCCGGGAAACACGCGGCCGGCCCGGATGACCGCCCCGGAACGCCCCGGTTCGCCCCCTTGTGCCGAGCGACACGAGGGACTTGGGTGGGACGAGTGAACCCGGCCCGGGCCGCCGAAGAGTCCGGACCGATGGCATGGTGGAATCTCAGGAGGATCCCGACATGTCCGAATCGGTAGGTGGCTGTACCCGGCCACGCACCTCATTGTCCGAAGCCGAGGTCGAGGCTCTCGTCCGCGGCATCTGCTTCAAGACCGGCCCGCCGCGCCGCCTCGGTGTCGAGGTGGAATGGCTCGTCCACGAGCTGCGCGCACCGCAGCTCCCCGTCACACCCGAACGACTCGACGTGGCCTACGCCGCACTGCGGCCCCTGTCCCTGAGGTCGGCGCTCACCGTGGAGCCCGGCGGCCAGCTGGAGCTGAGCTCGCCCCCCGCCGCCTCGCTGACGGAAGTCATCGCCACCGTCTCCGCCGACCTCGACGCCGTCCGCGCGGTCCTGCGCGGGAACGGCCTCACGCTGGTCGGCCTCGGCCACGATCCCTGGCACGAACCCCGCCGGTTCCTGCGCGAACCGCGCTACGACGCCATGGAGGCCTGCCTCGACCGCACCGGCCCCTCCGGCCGCGCCATGATGTGCACCTCGGCCTCCGTGCAGGTGTGCGTCGACGCCGGCCACGAGGAGCCGGGGCCTCTCGGCCATGTGCGACGCTGGTGGCTGGCCCATCACCTGGGCCCGGTCCTGGTGGCCGCGTTCGCCAACTCCCCGCTCGCCGGTCACCGGCCGACCGGCTGGCTGTCCACCCGGCAGCTGATGTGGACCCGGATCGGCGCCGGCCGGGCGGGCGGACCACCGCTGGACGCCGACCCGCGCGGCGCCTGGGCCCGGCACGTGCTGGACTCCCCCGTGATGTGCGTACGGCGCGACGGCGGGCCCTGGGACGTCCCGGAGGGGCTCACCTTCCGGGAGTGGACCCGCACGGGCCTGCCCAGGCCGCCCACGCGGGAGGACCTCGACTACCACGTCACGACGCTGTTCCCGCCGGTCAGGCCGCGCGGCCATCTCGAACTGCGCATGATCGACGCGCAGCCCGGCGACGACGGCTGGATCGTGCCGCTGGCCGTGACGGCGGCGCTGTTCGACGACCCGGAGGCCGCCGAGACCGCCTACCGGGCCGTGAAGCCGCTGGCCGAGCGGACGCTGGGGCTGCCCGCGCCGCACAACCCGCTGTGGATCGACGCGGCCCGCAGCGGGCTGGCCGACACCGAACTGCGCGAGGTGGCCGTCACGTGCTTCACGGCCGCGCTGGACGCCCTGCCCCGGCTCGGCGCCGCGCCCGAGGTGACGGCTGCCGTCGCGGCCTACCTGGACCACTACGTCGTCCGGGGCCGCTGCCCCGCCGACGACCTGCTCGACCGACAGCGCGGCACGGACGGTCGCGCCCACGGGAAGGACCTGCGCCCATGACCGACACCAGCCCCGCTGTCGACAGCGATACCGCCGACCCCGAGGTTCTCCGCGAGCGCGCGGTCGCCTCGCTGGTCGTCGCGCGCGAGCGCACCACCCTGCTGACGAGCTGCGTCGAGGACCCCGACCTGACCGCGCAGCACTCGCCGCTGATGTCGCCGCTGGTGTGGGACCTGGCGCACATCGGCAACCAGGAGGAGCAGTGGCTGCTGCGGGCCGTCGCCGGGCACGAGGCGATACGGCCCGAGATCGACGGCCTGTACGACGCCTTCGAGCACCCGCGGGCCGAGCGGCCGAAGCTGCCCCTGCTGTCGCCCGCCGAGGCACGCACGTACGCGACCGACGTGCGTGGCCGCGCGCTGGACGTGCTGGAGCAGGCCGCGTTCCACGGGACGCGGCTGACGGAGGCCGGGTTCGCCTTCGGGATGATCGCCCAGCACGAACAGCAGCACGACGAGACCATGCTGATCACCCATCAGCTCCGCCGCGGCCCGCAGGCCCTGACCGCGCCCGACCCGGAGCCGGCGCCGCTGTTCACCGGCCCGTCCGAAGTCCTCGTCCCGGGCGGCCCGTTCACGATGGGCACCTCCGACGAGCCGTGGGCCCTGGACAACGAACGGCCCGCCCACCGGCGCGAGGTGGCGCCCTTCCGGATCGACACCACCCCGGTGACGAACGGCGCGTACCAGGCGTTCATCGAGGACGGCGGCTACGACGACCCGCGCTGGTGGAGGGCGGACGGCTGGGCCCACATCCGCCGGAACTCCATCTCGGCCCCGCTGTTCTGGCGGCGGGACGGCAGGCAGTTCCTGCGGCGGCGTTTCGGCGTCACCGAGGTCGTCCCGCCGGATGAGCCGGTGCTGCACGTGTGCTGGTACGAGGCGGACGCCTACGCCCGCTGGGCGGGACGCCGGCTGCCCACGGAGGCCGAGTGGGAGAAGGCGGCCCGGTACGACCCGGCCGGCGACCGCTCCATGCGCTACCCGTGGGGCGACGCCGACCCGGGCCCGGAGCACGCCAACCTCGGCCAGCGGCATCTGCGTCCGGCGCCCGCCGGAAGCTACCCGGCCGGTGAGTCGCCGCTCGGCGTACGGCAGTTGATCGGCGACGTGTGGGAGTGGACGGCGAGCGACTTCCTGCCGTACCCGGGGTTCAGGGCGTTCCCGTACAAGGAGTACTCGGAGGTCTTCTTCGGGTCCGACCACAAGGTGCTGCGCGGCGGTTCGTTCGCCGTGGACGCGGTGGCCTGCCGGGGCACGTTCCGCAACTGGGACTATCCGATCCGGCGGCAGATCTTCTCCGGGTTCCGCACGGCCCGCTCGGAGGACGTCTGATGTGCCGTCATGTGGCGTACGTGGGACCGGCCGAGCCGCTCGGGCGACTCCTCGTCGAGCCCCCGCACGGCCTGTACCGGCAGTCGTGGGCGCCCCGGCGGCAGCGGTACGGGACGGTCAACGCCGACGGTTTTGGGGTGGGCTGGTACGCCGAGGGCGATCCGGTGCCGGCCCGTTACCGGCGGGCCGGGCCGATCTGGGCGGACCTGTCGTTCGCCGATCTCGCCCGGGTCGTACGGTCCACCGCACTGCTCGCCGCGGTGCGGGACGCGACGCTGTCGGGCGCGGACGCGGAGGCCGCTGCGGCGCCGTTCGCCGCGGGGACCTGGCTGTTCAGCCACAACGGGGCGGTCAAGGGCTGGCCCGGCTCGCTCGCGCCGGTGTCCCGCACCCTGCCGCCGGAGGACCTGCTGTCGCTGGAGGCCCGCAACGACTCGGCGCTCGTGTGGGCCCTGGTCCTGGCCAGGCTGAGGAGCGGCGACGAGCAGGGCCAGGCGCTGGCCGACACGGTCCTGGAGGTGGCCGCCGCGGCCCCCGGTTCCCGGCTCAACCTCCTGCTCACCGACGGCGACACCGTCACCGCGACCGCCTGGGGCGACACCCTCTGGTACCTCACCCGGCTCGGCGGCGGCACCGTCGTGGCCTCCGAACCCTACGACGACGATCCGCACTGGCAGGAGGTGCCCGACCGCACCCTGCTCGCGGCGAGCCGCACGGACGTGCTGCTCACGCCGCTGAAGGAGCCGACCGACGCCTTCGTGCCCGCACACCCCGAGGAGCCCCGTACGTGAGCCCGTTCCGCCTCACCCGCACGCTGCCCGAGGACGCCACGGACGCCGCGCTGCGCGCCGACGTCCACCGGGGTCTGACCGGCCGTCCCAAGACGCTGCCGCCGAAATGGTTCTACGACGCGCACGGCAGCGACCTGTTCGAGAAGATCACCGAACTGCCCGAGTACTACCCGACGCGCGCCGAACGGGAGATCCTCCTCGCGCGCTCCGGGGACATCGCCGCCGCGACCCGGGCCCGCACCCTGGTCGAACTCGGCTCCGGCTCCTCCGAGAAGACGCGGCATCTGCTCGACGCCCTGACGGACCTGCACACCTACGTCCCCGTCGACGTCAGCGAGAGCGCCCTCACCCAGGCCGGGCAGGCGCTCGCCGCCGAGCGGCCGGGGCTCGACGTGCACGCGCTGATCGCCGACTTCACCGCGGAACTGACGCTGCCCGGCACGCCGGGTCCCCGGCTGGTGGCGTTCCTCGGCGGCACGATCGGCAACCTGCTGCCCGCCGAGCGCGCCGCGTTCCTGGCGTCCGTGCGTGCCCTGCTCGCCCCGGGCGACGCCCTGCTGCTGGGCACGGACCTGGTCAAGGACGAGGAGGTGCTGGTCCGGGCGTACGACGACGCGGCCGGGGTGACGGCCGCGTTCAACAAGAACGTGCTCACCGTGATCAACCGCGAGCTCGGCGCCGACTTCGAGCCCGCCGCGTTCGACCACCTGGCCCTGTGGGACGCCGAGCACGAGTGGATCGAGATGCGGCTGCGCTCCCGTACGGCGCAGACCGTGAAGGTGCCGGCGCTCGGCCTCGCCGTCGACTTCGCGGCGGGCGAGGAGCTGCGCACCGAGGTGTCGGCGAAGTTCCGGCAGGAGGGTGTGCGCGCCGAACTGTTCGCGGCGGGGCTGGACCTGACCCACTGGTGGACGGACGAGGAGGGCCGGTTCGCGCTGTCGCTGAGCGTGGCGCGCTGACACCCCCGAGCCCCTGAACGGCGGCGGGGCGGGAGGCGACGTCTCGCGCTTCGCCGCCGCTTGGGGCACGGTGGAGTGACGTGTGACACGCCCGTCACTGAAGAGGAGCAGCGGAATGACGAACCACACCTACCGGGTCACGGAGATCGTCGGCACCTCCCCCGACGGCGTCGACCAGGCCATCCGCAACGGCATCGGCCGGGCATCGGTGACCCTGCGCAACCTGGACTGGTTCGAGGTGACGCAGGTGCGCGGCCAGCTCGAGGACGGGCGGATCGCGCACTGGCAGGTGGGGCTGAAGGTGGGCTTCCGGCTGGAGGAGGCCGAGTAGTCCGGGTCCTCCGGCGTCCTCCGAACGGCCGACTCAGTCCGGCAGGGGTGCCGAGGTGGAACGGCCCGGCCGCTCGCCCTCCGGCGGGTAGTCGCAGTCGATGCTGCTCACCTCCCGGTCGCCGTCCTCGGAGTCGACGATCGCCACGCCGGTGCAGGCCCGGCCGTGTTCGTCGGTCCAGGTGACGATCTCGCTCCGGTCGGGCTTCGCGCAGCCGGTGAGCAGCAACGCGCCGACGAGCGCCGCCGCCGCGAGCGCGCCCTTACGGCTTCCCTTCATGGCATCCCCCGTATGTCCGCCGTCCGGGCACGAGTGCGCCGGTACGTCCTGGTTCCTGGCATGGAGATACCTGGCGGAGGTAAACACTCCGCCAACTCGTGCTCTCAGGTCCGCCCTTCCCGCTCCTGCGCCACCTTCAGCTCGGCGGACCGGGCGGCCCAGTTGGCCCGTACGACGGTGAAGCCCGCGCGCCGGGCGTCCTCGCAGACCAGTTCGTCGTCGTCCACGAGGACACGGACCTCGCGCGTGCGAGCGAGCCGCCGCAGGATCTCCAGCTTGGTGAACCGGGCGGGCCGGCGATCGGCGTCGCGCCGCATGTACACCCGTCCCTCGGGCAGCTCCTGCGCGGCGAGCCAGTCGAGCGTGTCGCGCCGGCAGCGCTCGGGCCGCCCGGTGAGGTAGACGATCTCGCACTCCCGCGCGCTCTCCTTGACCAGCGCGATGCCCTCCGGGAGCGGCGGGTCCTGCGGCGCCGCCGAGAAGAAGCCGTCCCAGTCCCGCGGCCTGCGCTCCAGGAACCGCTGCCGGTGCGCGGTGTCGGCGAGGGTGTTGTCCAGATCGAACACGGCCAGCGGGGCCTTGCTGCGGTCGTCATTCACGCGGCCCACCCTAGGGCCGTCCGGCGGTTCGCGTCGCCGGCCCGGGCAGGCCCGGCCGTATGAGCGCCTGCCGTATGAGTGCCGGCCGTATGAGTGTCGGGGGCGCCGCGGGGGCGAGTCCGCTGCGCGGGTCCTGTCCTCGGGAACGTGGGGCGTACCCATGCCCGGCCCTCCACCTGACCGGCGACCCCACTGCCCGGCTCCCGATCCGCAGCAACACGAGGCCATGTCCGAAGCCGGCGGCCCCTCACCCACCCCGCGGAAACGAGGCCCCGCCCATGCCCGACCCGCCACCCGACCGGCCAGTCCGCCGCCCAGCTCCCGGTCCTCGACAACGCGGTGCCTCGCCGGGAACCGAGCCGTCGCCCCGCCCCAGGCCCCGGCCCGCAGGAGTTGGCCGGCTGGGCCCACGCCCGGCCCGCCAGTCCCCTGCCCAGCTCCCGATCCGCCGCAACAAGAGGCCATGGCCGAAGCCGGTCCCTCGCCCCACCCCGTCCCCGTCCCCAGCCCACGCCCCGAGAACCGGGCCGCGCCCACGGCCAGCCCGCCACCCGGCGGCGAGTCCCCTGCCCGGCTCCCGGTCCGCAGGAACGCGGGGCCGTGCCCAGGCCGGCCCGTCACCCCACCCCCACCCCCGCCGACGACGCCCGGCAGCCTTGCCGCGGCCTGCGCGCCCGCGCCCCTCGTCCCGTACCCCGGCAACCTTCACCCCCCGGGCGGCCACTGCTCTGCAACACCCACACAGGCACAGGCACAGGCAGGAGGCCATATGCGCAACGCAGGGATCTGGTCGGTGGCGATGACGGGGGCCGCGCTGGCCATGGCGCTGGCCGGGCCGGCGGGGTCGGCGGCCGCCGCGGGTGCGACCCTGGTCGTGGCGCCGAACGGGGACGACTCCGGCCCCGGCACGCTCGCCCGGCCGCTGAGGACCATCCAGCGGGCCGTGGACCTGGCGCGGCCCGGTGACACCATCAGCGTGCGCGGCGGGACGTACGCCCTCACGGACAACATCACCATCACCACTTCGGGGACCGCGTCCCAGCCCATCACCCTCTCGCCCCACCCGGGCGAGCGTGTGGTCGTCGACGGGGAGAAGCTGCCCGCCAGCCACACCCCGGTCGGCGGCAGTATCCCGCGTGCCGAGCGCGGGGCGATCCACATGGAGGCGTCGCACTGGCGGATCTCGGGTCTGGAGATCGTCAACGGCCCGTACGGCGTGTACTGCGACGGCTGCAACGGCAACGTCTTCGCGCGCCTGAGCACGCACGACAACTACGAGTCCGGCTTCCAGCTCCAGGGCGCCTCCAGCGACAACCAGATCCTGAACCTGGACAGTTACGGCAACCGCGACCCCCGCAAGAACGGCGAGAGCGCCGACGGCCTGGCCATCAAGGAGGGCAGCGGTGCGGGCAACGTGGTGCGCGGCGCCCGGCTGTGGAACAACGTCGACGACGGCTTCGACGCCTGGGAGTTCGCCTCCCCGGTCACGATCGAGAACACCGTGGCGTACGGCAACGGCTTCAACCGCTGGAACTTCCCCGACTTCGCGGGCGACGGGAACGGCTTCAAGCTCGGCGGGGGCAGCCCGGCCCCGGCGGTGTCCCACACCGTCCGCAACAGCGCATCGTTCGAGAACGCCAAGCACGGCTTCACCGACAACGGCAACCCGGGCTCCCTCGCCCTGAGCCGCAACTCCACGTACGGCAACGCCGGTACGGGCTTCGACGCCGACGTCTCGGGCGGAGCCGCCAGGCTCACCGGCAACCTCGCCGTCGCGGACCAGCGGCCGGCGGCCGTCGGGTCCGGGACCGTCGCCAGCGGCAACTCCTGGAACATCGGCGGAACTTGGAACGCGGCCTCGGTGCAGAGCACCGACCCGGCCCCGCTCACCGGCCCCCGGGCGGCGGACGGTTCGCTGCCGAAGGCGCCGGCGTTCCTCGTCCCCCGGTCCGGCACCGCCGTCGGCGCCCGCTTCTGACCAGGTCGGCCGGGCTGTCCGACGGCGCGATGCGTGCTGGGACGGCCTGGCCGGAGAAATGGTCCGTACTATTCGCGAGGCAGCCCTTTCCGCATGCCGCCGCCGTATCGCCCACCCTTCGAGGGCGGCGTGAACGAGCCGCGCACAGCGGTCAATTGATCCTCACAGTTGATGGCTCAAGCGTCGCACTGACATACTCCGCATTCAGCCTCACCACGACCCGTGGCCGGGGCTGGTCGGGGATCTCCACAAGAACCCCGAGGCCGTCCGCGTGAATCCGAACAGCGAGTTTTTCAGTTTCACGAGACCCCCACAGAGCCCGCACCCCCACAGTGCGTCCGGTATCCCTCCACCCTGCTGGAAAGCCGGACGAGACCACTGATTCGAAGGGGTCGAGTGCGGGGCACGAAGCAGCGAAGAAGGTGCGCCTGTGCCCGAATTTCCACCGCGACGGGATGACACTCCCACATTCCCGCTTCCGCACATCGAACACGCTCCGCCGTCTCGGATATCCGACCATCCCGAATTCCACTCCCTGCGTCGCGCGCAGCGCCGGTTCGGCACCCGGGCGACGATCCTGTCCGTCGGCGGATTCCTGCTGTATGTGCTGTTGTCGAGTTTTGTGCCCGCGGTGATGAACCAGCCGCTGTTCGGCCACCTCACGATCGGACTCACCCTCGGCCTCGGGCAGTTCGTCATCATCGGTGTGACCGCGTGGTGCTACGTCCGGCACATGCGCGCACGGGTCGATCCGCTCGCCCGCGGCCTGAGGTCCCGGCAGCACGAGAACGAGAACCGCCGCGCCCGCTCGGCGGTGCCGCCCCAAGGGACCGGGCAGCCCCTCCAGCACGGTACGAGGGGGTTCCGCACGTGGTGACGATCGCCGCCATCGACGACAGCAGCCTCCAGCTGACGTTCGTCCTGTTCCTGACCGTGGTCGTGATCACCCTGTTCACGGCACTGCTGACGGCGCCTCAGCGCGACGAGATCAGCGAGTTCTACCTCGGCAACCGCGCCATGTCGCCGTTGCGCAACGGCCTCGCCATGTGCGGCGACTACCTGTCCGCCGCCACCCTGCTGGGCAGCACCGGACTGGTCGCCCTGACCGGGTACGACGGACTGATGTACCTCGGCGGCACCACCGTCGCCTGGATGATGGTGCTGCTGCTCATCGCCGAACCCCTGCAACGCACGGGCAAGTTCACCCTGGGCGACACGGTGGCGCTGCGCCTGCCCCGGCAGCAGCGGCCGGTGCGGGTGGCGCTGGCCGTCTGCATCCTGGCCATCACGACCCTCTACCTGGTGGCCCAACTCGTCGGCAGCGTCGCCCTGCTGACGCAGTTCACCGGCGCTCCGAGCGCCACCACCCGCACCCTGTGCGTGGCCGTGATCGGCACGTTCGTGATCCTGTACGCCTCCCTGGGGGGCATGCCCGGAGCGACGGTCATCCAGATCATCAAGGCCGTGATGCTGATCGCTGGCGTGCTGTTCACCGCGGGCTGGGTGCTGCACCGCTTCGACTGGAATCCCAACGCGCTGCTCGAAAGGGCGGCCGACCGCAGCGGAACCGGTCTGACCTTCCTCGAACCCGGGCTTCGCTACGGCGGCACCGTCAGCAACAAGCTGGACTTCCTCAGCCTCGAACTGGCCATCGTCCTCGGCCTCGCCGCCCTTCCGCACGTGCTGATGCGGCTGCTCGCCCCGCGCAGCAGCAGCGTTCTGCGCTCCTCCGTCCTGTGGGCCATCGGCCTGGTCGGCGCGGTCTGCTTCGGGGCCGGCATCCTCGGCCTGGGCGCCACCGCGCTCCTCGGCCGGGACGCCATCGAGAGCACGGACCGCACGGGCAACGCCTCCGTCCTGCTGCTCGCGCACGAACTGGGCGGCAGCGTCTTCACCGCGCTGCTGACGTGCCTGGCGTATCTGACCCTGCTCGCCGTGGCGGTGGGCCTCACCCTGGCCGCGGCCTCGTCGCTCGCGCACGACCTGTACAGCGAGGTGATCCGCAAGGGCCGGGCGAGCGAGACGGAGGAGCTGACCGTCGCACGGCTGTCCGGGGCGGTCATCGGCATCCTCGGCATCCTGCTGGCCCTGGTCGCGTGGGGGGCGAACACCGCGACGCTCGCGTTCCTCGCCTTCGCCATCGCGGCGTCCGCGATCCTGCCGACGATCATCTACACCCTGTTCTGGCGGCGCTTCACGGCGAAGGGAGCGCTGCTCAGTCTCTACGGCGGGCTGCTCTGCTCCGTCCTGCTCGCCGTGTTCTCCCCCGTCGTCTCCTCCGCCCCGGCCTCGTTCTACCCCGAGGCCGACTTCGCCTGGTTCCCGCTGCAGAACCCCGGCATCGTCTCCATCCCCGTGGGCTTCCTGCTGGGCTGGCTCGGCACGGTGCTGGACAAGGGCCCGGCCGAGGAGAGCAGCGCACACGAGGAGTTCGAGGTGAGGATGCTCGTGGGCGCCGACGACTGACGCACCAGTCCGGGACGGGACATCGGTGTCCAGGCACCGGGGACGCGAATTGTTAATGGGATCCATTTTCATGTAGCGTCCTCGGTGCCTGTCCACCGAGGAGGAGTCCCATGGCTGTCCCGAAGCGGAAGATGTCCCGCAGCAACACCCGTCACCGCCGCGCCCAGTGGAAGGCCGCCACGCCGACGCTGGTCCCGGTCACGATCGACGGCGTGCGTCACCTCGTACCGCAGAACCTGGTCAAGGCCTACGAGCGCGGCCTGCTGCGCCCCGAGGGCTGAGCCGATGCCGCACGAACGGCTGCCCGTCACCGTGCTCTCCGGATTCCTCGGGGCGGGCAAGACCACCCTGCTCAACCATGTCCTGGCCAACCGCGAGGGGCTGCGCGTCGCCGTCATCGTCAACGACATGAGCGAGGTCAACATCGACGCGGCCCTGGTGCGCGGCGGCGAGGCCGCCCTGTCGCGGACCGAGGAACGCCTGGTCGAGATGACCAACGGCTGCATCTGCTGCACGCTCCGCGACGACCTGCTGGACGAGGTGGACCGGCTGGCCCGCGAGGGCCGGTTCGACCATCTCCTCATCGAGTCGTCCGGGATCTCCGAGCCGATGCCCGTCGCGGCCACCTTCGCCTTCGCCCGTGACGACGGCGCCACCCTCGACGACGTGGCCCTGCTGGACACCATGGTCACGGTCGTGGACGCGGCCAACTTCCTCGCCGAACTGGACAGCGGCGACGACCTCGCCGAGCGGGGTCTCGCCCCGTACGAGGACGACGAGCGCACGGTCAGCGATCTGCTGATCGACCAGGTCGAGTTCGCCGACGTCCTGGTGCTCAACAAGCTCGACCTGGTCGACGAGGAGTCGGCGGCCCGGCTGCGGGCGGCCCTGACCCGGCTGAACCCGGTCGCCCGACTTGTCACGGCGACCCACGGCCGGGTGAACCTCCGCCAGGTGCTCGGCACCCGGCTGTTCGACCTGGAGCGCGCACAGCAGGCGCCGGGCTGGGTGCAAGAGCTCAACGGCGACCATGTTCCGGAGACCGAGGAGTACGGCATCTCCTCCACCGTCTTCCGCTCCGAACTCCCCTTCCACCCGGGCCGGTTGTGGACCTTCGTGACGGAGGGACTCGACGCGGGGACGTATGGGCGGATCCTGCGGTCGAAGGGCTTCTTCACCCTGGCGAGCCGCCCACACGTCACCGGGCTGTGGTCGCAGGCCGGGTCCGTCGCCCGGTTCGAGCCCTCCGCCGCGCGTGACCATGAGGCGCCCTGCGCACAGGAGCTGGTGTTCATCGGGACCCAGCTCGACCATGACGCCCTGCACACCGCGCTGGCCGGCTGCCTGATGCGGCCCGGCGAGAGCGTCCCGGCGGCCGACCCGTTCCCCGCCTGGGACACGTACGGCTTCGAGGACACCTGCGAACACGAGCACGCCGCACAGCCGCCGGTGTCCCTTCACTGACCCCGGGTCGCGGCGCCCCGGCCTGCCTATGCTGGTGAGAGGCGGTCACGCTCGGCAAGAGCGCGAAGGGAGCCGCACGTGACGGAGTCCGCGCTGCGGCAGGCACGAGACGCCGTGGCCCGGGAGGCATGGGCCGAGGCGTACCGCCTCCTGCGCGGCCTGGACGCCGGCCGTCTCGCCCCGGACGACTGTGCCGCGCTCGCCGATGCCGCCTGGTGGACGAGCCGGGTCGAGGAGTCGATCACCGCACGGATGCGGGCCTACTCCGGGTACACGGCACAGGGCGACGCCCGGCGGGCCGGGTACTGCGCCTGGATGCTCTTCTACGAGCATCAACTGGCCGGGCACACGGCCGTGGCCGCCGGCTGGCTGCGCCGGGCCCGCCGGCACCTCGGCGGCGAGCCGGAGTGCGTCGAGCAGTGCTACCTCGCCTGGATGGACGCGGAGGATGCGCGGCAGCGCGGCGCGTTCGGCGAGGCGACGGCCGCCGCCCGGCGGATGACGGATCTCGCCCGGCGCTGCCGCAGCCCGGACCTGACCGCGATGGGAGTGCAGGCGCAGGCCGGGGTTCTGGTGGCCCAGGGCCGGGTCGCCGAGGGGCTCGACCTCCTCGACGAGGCGATGTGCTCGGCCGCGGCGGGCGAGCTCAGCAACTTCTTCACCGGGTGGGTCTACTGCCTGGGGCTCCAGCAGTGCATGGCCTGTGCCGACCTCGAACGCGCCGCCGAGTGGACCGACGCGGCCATGCGGTGGTGCGCGGCCATGCCGGCGGAGAACAACTATCGCGGGCTGTGCCGGGTGCACCGCGTGGAGGTACTGGAACTGCGCGGCAGCTGGCCGGAGGCGGTGGCCGAGGCTCTACGCACCTGCGAGGAGCTGCTGCCGTACGAGCGGCGGATCGCCGCCGAGGCCTTCTACGTGACCGGGGAGATCCAGCGGCACCGCGGTGAGCTCGCGGCGGCCGAGGAGGCATACGCGCGGGCGCACGAGCTCGGCCGTGATCCGCAGCCCGGCCTCGCCCTGCTGCGGCTGACCCAGGGCAGGGCACAGGCCGCGGCGGCGATGCTGCGACCGGCCCTCGCTGGTCACGAGGGGACGCCCTGGGCCGGCAGCCTCGGGCGGTGCAGACTGCTGGCGGCCCAGGTGGAGATTGCCCTCGCGCTCGGCCGGCTGGAGGAGGCCCGCGCGGCGGCCGGGGAACTCGACGCGTTGGCCCGGGAGTGGCAGCGGCGGCGGGGCTCGGTGACAACGCCGCTGGACGCGAGCGCCGCTGCGGCGGGCGGCGCGGTGGCGTTCGCGGAGCGTGACCCGGACCGTGCGCTGCCCCTGCTGCACCGCGCCCTCGCGCTCTGGCTCGGGCTCGACGTCCCCTACGAGGCGGCCCAGGTGCGGATGGCCCTGGCCGCCGTGGACCGCACCGCCGGGGACGAGGAGGGGGCCCGGATGGAGCTACGGGCCGCGCGGCAGACGTTCCAGCGGCTGGGTGCCGTACCGGACGCCCGCCGGGCCGCCGCTCTGCTGGCCAGCGCGCGCCGACGGGAGGCGGGCGGGCTCACCGAGCGCGAGATCCAGGTGCTGCGGCTGGTCGCGGCGGGCCGCACGAACCGGGCCATCGCCGCCGAACTGGTGATCAGCGAGCACACCGTCGCCCGGCACCTCAACAACATCTTCGCCAAGCTCGGCGTGTCCTCGCGGGCAGCGGCGACGGCGTACGCGTACCGGCACGGACTGGCCGCCTGATGGGCTTTTCGGCCCATGCCGGGTCCGCCGGAGATGGGCGGTTCCGGCGATGAGCCGCCCCGGCCGCCAGGCATAGACAGGTGCTGTACCCGAAGCGGCGAACGGAAGGCGGGTGGCGGTCATGACCACCTCCACACCAGCCCTGGACGAGCGGCTGCTGGAGCGACTGCGCGGCGCGGTGCGCGGTGCCATCGTCCGGCCCGGCGACCCGGACTACGACGAGGCCCGCGGGGTCTACAACGCCCTGCACGACAAACACCCGGCGATCGTCGTCAGGGCCGTCGACGCCGGTGACGTCATCGCCACGGTGGACTTCGCGCGCGACCAGAGGCTGCCGCTCGCGGTGCGCGGGGGCGGCCACAGCGTCCCCGGCTATGGCACCTGCGACGACGGTGTCGTCCTCGACCTCGGGCGGATGCGCGGCGTCCGCGTCGCCCCCGGGACGCGCACGGCCTGGGTCGGGGGCGGCGCCACCTGGGCGGACGTCGACCACGCCACGCACTCCTTCGGCCTGGCCACGACCGGCGGGATGGTCTCCACCACGGGAGTGGGCGGCCTGACGACGGGCGGCGGTATGGGCTATCTGGCCCGGCGGTGCGGTCTGGCCTGCGACAACCTGGTCGCGGTGGACCTGGTGACGGCCGACGGGTCCTTCCTGACCTGCACCGAGGAGCACGACGCCGACCTGCTGTGGGCCGTGCGCGGGGGCGGCGGGAACTTCGGCGTGGTCACCTCGTTCGCCTACCGTCTGCACCCCGTGGCGGACGTCCTCGGCGGGCCGACGTTCTACCCGCTCGACGGCGAGGTGATACGCCGGTACCGGGAACTCGTCGCCGAGGGCGACGAGCGGCTCGGCGCGCTGCTCGTCGTCGGGCTCGGACCGCCGGTGCCGTTCCTGCCCGAACGCTGGCACGGCCGGCCCCTGTGTGGCGTGATCACCTGCTGGACCGGGCCGGAGACCGAGGACGACCAGGTCCGCGCCCGTGTCGCCGGGCTGGGGCCGGTACTGGGCCGGCACGTGGCGCGCATGCCCTATCCGCTGATCAACACCCTGTTCGACGCTCTGGTGCCCCCGGGGCTCTTCCACTACTGGAAGGGCGCCTTCCTCAAGGGCCTGCCGGACGGCGCCGTCGACGCGTTCGTCGAGCACGGCGCCACGACACCTTCCCTGCAGAGCGTGACGATCGGCTTCCCCCTCGACGGTGCCTGTCACCGGGTCGGGCCGCAGGCCACCGCCTTCTCCTACAGGGACGCCGACTTCTCGATCGCGCTCAGCGCGACCCTCACGACCCGTGAGGACTGCGAGGCGCAGAGGGACTGGGTGCGAGCCTTCCACAGGGCGCTCGAACCTCACTCCCTTCAGGGCGCTTACGTCAACTTCCAGGACAGCGACGACCAGCACCGGGTGCAGGTCAACTACCGCGCGAACCACGCCCGTCTGACGGAGCTGAAGCGGCGCCACGACCCGGGCAACCTGTTCCGCCTCAACCACAACATCTCTCCGTGAGGACGAGGCAGATCACGAGATGAGGAATCCTGGGGGCCCGCCGGTGTTGAACCCCGTATGAGCTCCGTGATCGCGACGACCAGGTTCTCCGTCCTCGACCGGTCCCGCACCCGCGAGGGGCACACGCATCCCGAGGCGCTGCGCGACACCGTGCGGCTGGCCGGAGAGCTGGAGGGGCTCGGGTACCACCGGCTGTGGGTCTCGGAGCATCACGGGGTTCGCGGGGTCGCCGGTTCCGCGCCGACCGTGCTGGCCGCCGCCGTCGCCGCCGCGACCCGCACGATCCGGGTCGGCACCGGCGGGGTGATGCTGCCCAACCACCGGCCGCTGGTCGTGGCCGAGCAGTTCGGGGTGCTGGAGTCGCTGTTCCCCGGGCGGATCGACATGGGTCTGGGGCGGTCCGTCGGCTTCACGGACGGGGTGCGCAAGGCCCTGGGCCGCGACAAGGAGGACGCCGAGGACTTCGAGGCCCAACTGCGGGAGCTGCTCGGCTGGTTCCGGGGCACCTCCCCGACCGGAGTGCACGCGCGTCCCGCCGAAGGGCTGGCCGTGCCGCCGTTCGTCCTGGCCATGGGCGAGGGCGCCGGCATCGCGGCCCGCGCGGGCCTGCCCATGGTCATCGGCGACTTCAGGAACCGGGAGAAGATGCGGCGCGGCATCGACCACTACCGCGAGCACTTCCGCCCCTCGCCCTGGGCTAGTGAGCCGTACGTGGTCGTCTCGGGCACGGTCGCGGTGGCCGCCACCCCCGAGGAGGCCCGGCGGCTGCTCGTCCCGGAGGCCTGGGCGATGGCGTACTCCCGCACGCACGGCACCTTCCCGCCGCTGGAGCCGGCCGAGCGGATCGAGTCCCGGACGATGACGGCCAAGGAACGCGGCTTCTACGACACCGGCCTCACCGGCCACATCGCCGGCGCCGAGGAGCAGGTCGCGCACGAGCTGGAGACGGTGCTCAAAGAGACGGGGGCACAGGAGGTCCTGGTCACCACCAGTACGTTCGACCGCGAGGCGCTGCTGGACTCCTACCGGCGGCTGGCCGCGATCACCTCCGGTTAGAGTCGTTGCCCATGCACGACCCTCACGGCCCCCACGACCCGTACGTCCGTGTCCGCGGCGCCCGCGAGCACAACCTCAAGGGCATCGACGTCGACATTCCCCGGGACGTGCTGACCGTGTTCACCGGCGTTTCCGGCTCGGGCAAGTCGTCGCTGGCGTTCGGCACGATCTACGCGGAGGCGCAGCGGCGCTACTTCGAGTCGGTCGCGCCGTACGCGCGCCGGCTGATCCACCAAGTGGGCGCGCCGAAGGTCGGGGAGATCACCGGTCTGCCGCCGGCCGTCTCGCTCCAGCAGCGCCGGGCGGCGCCCACCTCGCGCTCCTCGGTCGGCACCGTCACCAACCTCTCCAACTCGCTGCGCATGCTGTTCTCCCGGGCCGGCACCTACCCGCCCGGCGCCGAGCGCCTCGACTCCGACGCCTTCTCGCCCAACACGGCGGCCGGGGCCTGCCCGGAGTGCCACGGGCTCGGCCGGGTCCACCGTACGAGCGAGGAGCTGCTGGTCCCCGACCCGTCGCTGTCGATCCGCGAGGGTGCGATCGCCGCGTGGCCGGGCGCCTGGCAGGGCAAGAACCTGCGGGACGTCCTCGACGCCCTCGGCCACGACGTGGACCGGCCGTGGCGGGAACTGCCCGCCGAGGATCGCGAGTGGATCCTGTTCACGGACGAGCAGCCGGTGGTCACCGTGCACCCGGTGCGGGACGCGGACCGGATCCAGCGGCCGTACCAGGGCACGTACATGAGCGCCCGGCGGTATGTGATGAAGACGTTCTCGGACTCCAAGAGCCCGGCCCTGCGGGCGAAGGCCGAGCGGTTCCTCAGCAGCGCCCCCTGCCCGGCGTGCGGGGGCAGCCGGCTGCGGCCCGAGGCCCTGGCGGTGACGTTCGGCGGCCGGACCATCGCCGAGTTGGCGGCGCTGCCGCTGGTGGAGCTGGCCGCCGCGCTCGACGCGACGTCGCAGACCGCCCGGGTCCTCACCGACGACCTCACCTCCCGCATCGCGCCGGTCGTCGAACTCGGCCTCGGCTACCTCAGCCTCGACCGGTCCACCCCCACCCTCTCCGCGGGCGAGCTGCAACGCCTGCGCCTCGCCACCCAGCTGCGCTCCGGCCTGTTCGGTGTCGTCTACGTCCTCGACGAGCCGTCGGCCGGGCTGCACCCGGCGGACACCGAGGCGCTGCTCGTCGTGCTGGAGCGGCTGAAGGTGGCCGGGAACTCGGTGTTCGTGGTGGAGCACCACCTCGATGTCGTCCGCGGTGCCGACTGGCTGGTGGACGTGGGTCCGCATGCGGGCGAACACGGCGGGCGGGTGCTGCACAGCGGCCCGGTCGCCGAGCTGGCGGCCGTCGGGGAGTCGGCGACGGCCCGCTACCTGTTCGACCGCTCCCCCGCCCCGGCGCGCGAGGTCCGCGAACCGAGCGGGTGGCTGAAGACCGGCCCGGTCACCCGGCACAACCTGCGCGGTGTGACCGCCGAGTTCCCGCTCGGCGTGTTCACGGCGGTCACGGGGGTGTCCGGCTCCGGCAAGTCCACGCTCATCGGGGAGATCACCGAGGAGAGGGCCGGGGTGGGCCGGCTGGTCTCGGTCGACCAGAAGCCGATCGGACGCACTCCGCGCTCGAACCTCGCGACGTACACCGGCCTCTTCGACGTCGTGCGCAAGATGTTCGCGGCCACCGACGGGGCACGCGAACGGGGCTTCGGCGTCGGCCGGTTCTCCTTCAACGTGGTGGGCGGACGCTGCGAGACCTGCCAGGGCGAGGGGTTCGTCAGTGTGGAGCTGCTGTTCCTGCCGAGCACGTACGCGCCCTGCCCGGACTGCGGCGGGGCCCGGTACAACCCTCAGACGCTGGAGGTGACGTACCGGGGGCGGAACATCGCGCAGGTGCTGGACCTGACGGTGGAGAGCGCGGCGGAGTTCTTCTCCGACACCCCGGCCGTCGCCCGCAGCCTCGGCACCCTGCTCGACGTGGGCCTGGGTTACCTCCGCCTCGGCCAGCCCGCGACCGAGCTCTCCGGCGGCGAGGCCCAGCGCATCAAACTGGCCGGCGAACTCCAGCGCGGTCGGCGCGGCCACACGCTCTACCTCCTCGACGAGCCCACGACCGGCCTCCACCCGGCCGACGTGGACGTCCTGATGCGCCAGTTGCACGGCCTCGTCGACGCCGGGCACACCGTGATCGTCGTCGAGCACGACATGTCCGTCGTCGCGGGCGCGGACTGGGTCATCGACCTCGGCCCGGGCGGCGGCGACGCGGGCGGCCGGATCGTGGCAGCCGGGCCGCCGGCGAAGGTGGCACGCTCGGCGGAGAGCCGGACGGCGCCGTATCTGGCACGCACACTGTCCGGCTCTCGCTGAAGTCCTCCAGGGTCTCTACGCCACCAGCACCGTGTGCGTCCAGGCCGGCGCCGCCGTCTCCTGTTGTTGTGCGGAGCGGGCCAGGGAGCGGCGGTCGGGGTGGGTGCCCGGGGGGATGGGGGCGCGGACCTCGACCTCGGCGACCAGGTCGCGGGTCGTCGCGACCCGCCACAGGGAGGCGAGCAGGTTGTCGTCGCCGACGAACGCCGGGGCGGTGGTGGTGGTTCCGCCGGTGAGCCGGTAGCGGATCCGGACCGGCTGGACCGGCACCCCGGCGTCCAGGGCGGCCTGGAAGACGGCCCGGCGGAAGGTGCCTTGGGCCCGGCCGCACCAGGTGCTGCCCTCGGGGAAGGCCGCGACGGCGGCGCCCTCGCGCAGGGCCCGGGCGATACGGGCGACGGTGTCCGGGAGGGCCCGCAGCCGGTCCCGTTCGATGAACAGGGCGCCGCGGGCGGCCACCGGCCCGGCGACGGGCCACCGCCGTACCTCGCTCTTGGCCAGCATCCGGGCGGGGCGTACGGCGGCGAGCAGCGGTATGTCCAGCCAGGAGATGTGGTTGGCGACCAGCAGCAGTCCGCCGGTGGGGACGGCGGCGCCGGTGATACGGACCCGGACCCCTGCGGCCCGCACGATCCACCGGCACCACCGCCGGACCAGGGATGCGGGTATCCGTGCGCCGAGCGGCGACAGCACGATCCCCGCGAGCAGCAGCAGGACGACCCCGGTGAGCCGCAGCACGGCACGCGGCACGACCCGCGCCGTCACCCCCGCCGACGCCTCGACACAGGCCTGCGGCGTGCAGGGCGCGGTGGGCAGCCAGGCACTCATCAGGCGGGGACGAGGGACAGGAAGTGCCGCAGGTAGCGGGAGTTGACCCGGCTCATCGGCAGCAGCACGTACAGGTCGGCGACGCCGAAGTCCGGGTCGTGGGCCGGTTCGCCGCACACCCAGGCGCCGAGGCGCAGGTAGCCGCGCAGCAGGGCGGGCAGTTCGACGCGGGCGGCGGGCGCGGGGCCCGGGACCCACGGCAGCAGCGGCCGGACGCGGTACTCCTGCGGCGACAGGTGCTTGGCGCTCACCCGGTCCCAGGTGGCCGAGGCCAGGGTGCCGCCGTCGGCGAGCGGGACGGAGCAGCAGCCGGCGAGCCACTCGTGGCCCCGGTCGACCATGTAGCGGGCGATACCGGCCCAGATGAGGCTGATGACCGCGCCGTCGCGGTGGTCGGGGTGCACGCAGGAGCGGCCGACCTCGACGAGTTCCGGCCGGATCCCGGCGAGGGAGCTCAGGTCGAACTCGTTCTCGGAGTACAGCCGCCCGGCGACCGCCGCGCGCTCCGGCGGCAGCAGTCGGTAGGTGCCGACGACCTGGCCGGTCGTCTCCTCGCGGACGAGCAGGTGGTCGCAGTACGCGTCGAACGGGTCGACGTCCAGCCCCGGCTGCGAGCCGGTCAGCAGGGCGCCCATCTCCCCGGCGAAGACGTCGTGCCGCAGCCGCTGCGCGGCACGCACGTCCTCCTCGTTCCGGGCGAGGGCGACGATGTAGCGGGTGGGGGCCGTGGGCTGCGCGGGGCGGTCGACGGTCAGTACGCCGGTCATGGCTCTCTCCTGGTCACGGGCCGGGGGGCGGCGAGCGGTGCCGCCGCCCACTGTTGTGCCCATGCCGCCTGACCTTCGCGTGACCAGTGCCAGGAGCGCGGATGCCGGGATGTTGAATGCCTGGCGCCCGGAAAGGCGAGACGGGGCCGGTGAGCACCAACCGGCCCCGCCCGTCCGCACCGGACGGCGAACGTTCTACCTGCGCGGACCTACCGCTTGCTCACCTTCCGCGTGGCCCGCAGCCACTCCTTGTTCATGCCGGTGATGGACATGAGCGGAATGCCCTTGGGGCAGGCCGTGGCGCACTCTCCCGTGAGGGTGCACCCGCCGAAGCCCTCCTCGTCCATCTGCGCCACCATGTCCAGCACCCGTGTCTCGCGCTCGGGCGCCCCTTGGGGCAGCACGTTCAGATGGTTGATCTTGGCGGACGTGAACAGCATCGCCGCACCGTTCGGGCACGCGGCGACACACGCACCGCACCCGATGCACTCGGCGTGTTCGAAGGCGAAGTCGGCGTCCGGCTTCGGCACCGGCGTGGCATGTGCTTCCGGAGCCGCACCGGTCGGCGCGGTGATGTAGCCGCCGGCCTGGATGATCCGGTCGAACGCCGAACGGTCGACGACCAGATCCTTGATCACCGGGAACGCGGACGCCCTCCACGGTTCGACGTCGATCGTGTCGCCGTCCTTGAACGACCGCATGTGCAACTGACAGGTGGTCGTGCGCTCGGGCCCGTGCGCGTCGCCGTTGATGACGAGCGAGCACGCGCCGCAGATGCCCTCGCGACAGTCGTGGTCGAAGGCCACCGGATCCTCACCCCGCAGGATGAGCTCCTCGTTGAGCGTGTCGAGCATCTCCAGGAACGACATGTCGGGCGAGATGCCGTCCACCTCGTACGTGGACATCGTGCCGTCGGCATCGGCGTTCTGCTGCCGCCAGACGCGCAGGGTGAGCTTCATGCGTAGCTCCGCTGGGTGGGGTGGACGTACTCGAAGACCAGGTCTTCCTTGTGCAGGGTCGGAGCCTCGCCGGTGCCGTTGAACTCCCAGGCGGCCGCGTACGCGAACTCCTCGTCCTTGCGGGCGGCCTCACCGTCGGGCGTCTGGGACTCCTCGCGGAAGTGGCCGCCGCAGGACTCGCTGCGGTGCAGCGCGTCGAGGCACATCAGCTCGGCCAGCTCCAGGTAGTCGACGACGCGGTTGGCCTTCTCCAGCGACTGGTTGAACTCCTCGCCGGTGCCGGGCACCTTGACGCGCCGCCAGAACTCCTCACGGATCTGCGGGATGCGCTCCAGCGCCTTGCGCAGCCCGGAGTCGGTGCGGGCCATGCCGCAGAACTCCCACATCAGCTCGCCGACCTCGCGGTGGAAGGAGTCGGGTGTGCGGTCGCCGTCGACGGACAGCAGCAGGTTGAGCCGGTCCTCGGTCTCGGCCAGCACTTCCTGGACGACCGGGTGGCCGGTGTCGACCTGGTCCTTGTGCGGGTTGCGGGCGAGGTAGTCGTTGATGGTCGCGGGGAGCACGAAGTAGCCGTCGGCCAGTCCCTGCATCAGCGCGGAGGCGCCGAGCCGGTTGGCCCCGTGGTCGGAGAAGTTGGCCTCGCCGATCGCGAACAGGCCGGGGATGGTGGTCTGGAGGTCGTAGTCGACCCACAGGCCGCCCATCGTGTAATGCACGGCGGGGTAGATCCGCATGGGTACCCGGTACGGATCCTCGTCGGTGATCCGCTGGTACATGTCGAAGAGGTTGCCGTACTTGGCCTCGACGGCTCCCCGGCCCATGCGCTCGATGGCGTCGGCGAAGTCGAGGTAGACGCCCTGCCCGCCGGGTCCGACGCCCCGCCCCTCGTCGCAGACGTTCTTCGCGGCGCGGGAGGCGATGTCACGCGGCACCAGGTTGCCGAAGGACGGGTAGATGCGCTCCAGGTAGTAGTCGCGCTCGTCCTCGGGGATCTCGTTCGGCGGGCGGTCGTCGCCCTTGGCCTTGGGCACCCAGATGCGGCCGTCGTTGCGCAGCGACTCGCTCATCAGCGTCAGCTTGGACTGGTGGTCGCCGGTGCGCGGGATGCAGGTGGGGTGGATCTGCGTGAAGCAGGGGTTGGCGAAGTACGCGCCGCGCCGGTGCGCCCGCCAGATGGCGGTCGCGTTGGAGTTCATGGCGTTCGTCGACAGGTAGAAGACGTTGCCGTAGCCGCCGCTGGCGAGTACGACGGCGTCCGCGAAGTAGGTGTCGATCCTGCCGGTGACGAGATCCCGGGCCACGATCCCGCGCGCCCGCCCGTCGACGACGATCAGGTCGAGCATCTCCGTACGCGGGTGCATCTCGATGTTCCCGGCGGCGATCTGCCGGCTGAGGGCCTGGTAGGCGCCGAGCAGCAGTTGCTGTCCCGTCTGGCCACGGGCGTAGAAGGTCCGCGACACCTGGACGCCGCCGAAGGAGCGGGTGTCCAGCAGACCGCCGTACTCGCGGGCGAACGGCACGCCCTGCGCCACGCACTGGTCGATGATCTCGACGGAGATCTGCGCGAGCCGGTGGACGTTGGACTCGCGGGCCCGGAAGTCGCCGCCCTTGACGGTGTCGTAGAACAGCCGGTGGATGGAGTCGCCGTCGTTGCGGTAGTTCTTCGCGGCGTTGATGCCGCCCTGCGCGGCGATGGAGTGGGCGCGGCGCGGGGAGTCCTGGTAGCAGAACTGGACGACGTGGTAGCCCTGTTCGGCGAGGGTGGCGCCCGCTGAGCCGCCGGCGAGTCCCGTGCCCACGACGATGACCGTGTGCTTGCGCCGGTTGGCGGGATTGACCAGCTTGGCCTCGAAGCGGCGCTTGTCCCAGCGCTCGTTGACGGGCCCGGACGGGGCCTTGGTGTCGACGACCGGCTCACCGGTCGCGTAGTCGGCGTAGGAAGTCATCTTCAGCTCACCACTCCGGTCATGACGCCCACGGGGACGGCGATGAAACCGGCCGTGAGCAGCAGCGCGAGGACGTTTGCGACGGTCTTCAGGGCCCGGTCGCGGGTGCGGCTGCCGGCGCCGAGGGTCTGGGCGGCGCTCCAGAAGCCGTGCCGGACGTGCAGGCCGAGCGCGAGCATCGCGACGATGTAGATGACGTTGCCGTACCAGGTGGAGAAGGTGTCCACGACGTTCTGGTACGGGTGGCCGGGCCGGAAGCCGGGGTGCACGGTGCCGGTCGTGAGGTCCAGGATGTGCCAGACGATGAACAGCCCGAGGATGACCCCGCCCCACCGCATGGTGCGCGTCGCGTAGCTCGCACGCGGCTTCTTGTGCACGTACTTGCTCGGCCGGGCCCTGATGTCGCGGCGGCTGAGCTGGTACGCGGACACGGCGTGGGCGACGACGGCGACCACGAGCACGATCCGGACCAGCCACAGCGTCCACTCGTAGTGCATGAACGGCTCGCCGACGGTGCGCAGCCAGTGGGCGTAGTGGTCGAACTCGCCGGCCCCGAAGAAGATCTTCAGGTTTCCGATCATGTGGACGACCAGGTACAGCAGCATGATCAGCCCGCTGACCGCCATCACGGTCTTCTTGCCGAGGGTGGAGTCCCACACGGTGCGTGCCATGGACGGCCGTCGGTCCGTCCGCGTTGCCAGAGCCATGGAACAGCACGCTACGGACGCGCAGCCGATCGGTCCAAGACATGGTCCAGCTTGATTCCATAGGCTGGGGCTATCGTACGAGTATGCAGTTCCAGCAGCTCCAGTACTTCGTGGCCGTCGCCGAGACCCGGCACTTCACCCGGGCCGCCGATCTGGTCCATGTCGCGCAGCCGTCGTTGTCGCAGCAGATCAAGGCGCTGGAGCGGGAGCTGGGCGCGGATCTGTTCCTGCGGGCCCGGGGCAACATCTCGCTCACGGACGCCGGTGAGGCCCTGCTCCCGCTGGCCCGGCGCATCCTGGCCGACGCGGACACGGCCCGGCACGAGGTGCTGGAGCTGGTGCAGCTGCGGCGGGGGCGGGTGCGGCTCGGTGCCACGCCCAGCCTGTGCACGGGCCTGCTGCCGGACGTGCTGCGCGCCTTCCACGACCGCTACCCCGGCATCCAGTTGCTGATCGAGGAGGGCGGTTCGCACGACCTGGTGCGGGAGCTGGCACGCGGCGCGCTGGATCTCGCCCTGGTGGTGCTGCCCCTGCCGACGCCGTCCCCGGCGCTGACCACGGTGGAGCTGCTGCGGGAGGATCTCGTCGTGGTCTCCTCCCCCGACGCGCCGAAGCCCGGTCAGGGGCGGCGTACCGTGCGCGTCGCCGACCTGGAGGGCGAGCGCCTGGTGATGTTCCGGCACGGCTACGACCTGCGGGAACTGACCGTGGCCGCGTGTCGCGCCGAGGGGTTCGAGCCGGATTTCGCGGTGGAGGGCGGGGAGATGGACGCGGTGCTGGGTTTTGTGCGGGCCGGGTTGGGGGTTGCCGTTGTGCCGCGGATGGTGGCGGCGAGGTCGGGTCGTGGTCTGCGGGTGACTCCGCTGGCCAGACCCGGCCTCCACCGCACGATCGCGCTGGCGCACCGCAGCGATGTGGCTCCGCCTCGGGCTGCTCGGGAGTTGCAGCGGATGCTGCTCGAGCGGTGAGGCGTTGTGTACAGAAGGCCGGCTCAGCCCGAGGCGTCCACCAGTGCCAGTTCGTGCAGGCGCTCCGGGGGGCCCGGCCTTGCGTAGTACCAGCCTTGTGCCGTGTCACACCCCAATATCCGCAACTGCTCGGCCTGCGCTCCCGTCTCGACGCCCTCGACCGTCACCGCGAGGTTCAGGCTGTGGGCCAGTGAGACGATCCCCTCGACGATCTTGAGGTCGACGGGGTCGGCCGGGAACTGCTGCATGCTCTGGGTGAAGGAGCGGTCCAGCTTGAGGATGCTGACCGGCAGGCGGCGCAGGTTGGCGAGGTTGGAGTAGCCCGTGCCGAAGTCGTCCAGGGCGATGTCGACGCCCATTTCCGCCAAGCGGCGCAGCGGCTTCAGCAGGTCGTCGTCCGCGCCGATCAGCGCCGACTCCGTGACCTCCAGGCAGAGGGCGTCCGGTTCGATGCCCGTGCGTTCGAGGATGTCGACGGTGTCCTGGACCAGGCCGGGGTGGCTCAGCTGGCAGGGCGAGAGGTTGACGTTGATCCGCAGCGGGCCCACGGCCTCCACACCACCGTGCAGTTCGCGCCACTCGCGGGCCTGACGTACCGACTGCTCCAGGACCCACCGGCCCAGCGGCACGATCAGCCCCGTGTGCTCGGCGAGCGGGATGAACCGGTCCGGGCCGAGCACCCCGTGCTGCGGGTGCAGCCAGCGCACCAGGGCCTCCGCACCGCGCACACTGCCGTCACCGAGATGGACCAGCGGCTGGTACTCGATGAAGAACTCGCCCCGTTCCAGGGCCGTCGGCAGCGCAGTGGTCAGCCCGTGCCGGGTGATGGCGCGCGCGTCGGCCTCCGGGTCGGCGAGCTCGAAGCGGTTGCCGCCCGCCGACTTGGCCCGGTACATGGTGATGTCGGCGCTGCGCAGCACCTCCGCCGGGCTGCGCTCCCCGGCCGGGCCCTCGACGATGCCGATGCTGCCGCGCACGGTCAGCTCCCGGCCGTCGACGCTGATCGGCGCGAGCAGGGCGTTCATGATGCGCGTGGCGAGCTCGTCGACCTCGCGCTGGGTGTCGGGGCCCGTGGTCAGGGCCACGAACTCGTCGCCGCCGAGCCGGGCGACCATCTCGCCGGGAGCGGTGGCGCAGGACTGGAGCCGGTCGGCGACCTCCACCAGCAGCCGGTCGCCGGCCGCGTGGCCGAGGCTGTCGTTGATGGTCTTGAAGCCGTCCAGGTCCAGGTAGCACAGGCCGAACCGCTGGCCTTCCCCGGCGCCCAGTGCCTTCTCAAGGCGCTCGAAGAAGAAGGTGCGGTTCGGCAGTCCGGTCAGCGCGTCGTGCGTGGCCTCGTAGCGCAGCCTCAGATTGAGCAGCCGCCGTTCGGTGGTGTCCTCCATGAGCGCGAGCTGGTACTGCGGACTGCCGTCGGCGTCCCGCAGCAGGGAGACGGTCAGGTTGGTCCACAGGACCGTTCCGTCAGGGCGGTAGAACGCCTTCTCCAGGTGGTAGTGCTCACGCTCGCCGCGCACGAGTTCGTCGTAGAGCCGCCAGGTCTGCGGCGCGTCGTCGGGGTGGGTCCATTCCCTGACGTTGCGGCTGCGCATCGTCTGCTCGGAGACCCCGAACATGCGCAGCAGCGCGCCGTTGACCTGGAGGATGTTGCCGTCGAGGTCGGCCATGCCGATGCCTATGGCCGCGCCCTCGAAGACCGCCCGGAAGCGGGCCTCGGTGGCGTGCAGGGCCTGCGCCACGACGCCCTGCGCCCGGAGGGCGGCCTGGGCGATGGCCTCCTGTTCGGCCAGGGTCCGTTCGCGCAGCGCCTGCGCGAAGCCGGCGGCCATCGCGTGCTGGAGGCGTGCGGAACGCGCCCGCAGGCCCTCCTGGTCGCCGTCACCGCCGCAGTACAGGACCAGGTAGGCGTCCACGCAGTCCAGCGTGCGGCTGAGCGCCTCCGGGTCGGTGCAGTGCGCGTCCACGAGGGCGGCGCCCACCGCCCTGCCCTCGTCGGCGTCGAAGGCCCGGGCCAGCAGAGCCTCGCTCAACCGCCGGGCCAGCGGCAGCAGTTGTTCCTCGAACTCGGGCCGGGTCGACGACGTCGAGGTCACCGGGAAGACGGCCCGGCTCCAGATCGTCGCGAACCGGCGGAGTCTGTCCTCCGGCCCGTCCGGTTGCGCGATCACGCCGTACGCCCCACGCCCGCGAAACCGGAGAACGCATACGGATCCTCGTCCTCCGGCGCGGTGTCGGGCCGCCAGCGCGGCATCGCCACCAGTCCGGGTTCCACCATGTCGTACCCCTTGAAGAACCGCGCGATCTCCTCGCGCGAGCGCATGATCAGCGGGTTGCGGATGTCCTGGTACACGTTCACCGCGCCCCCGGCCCGCTCCGGCGGCAGCGGGATGCCCTCGTACGAGGCATGGGTGAGCACGAGCAGGCTGCCGGGAGCGAGCGCCTCTCCCAGCTCGGCCACCGCCCCGTACGGGTCGTCCTCGTCTTCCACGAAGTGCAGTATGGCAACGAGGAGCAACGCCACTGGCTGATTCAGGTCGATCAGCCGCTCCACCTCGGGGCTGCGCAGGATCTCCTGGGGCTTGCGGAGGTCCGCGGCCACGACGTCCGCGTCGTCGTTGCCCTCGAGAACCACCTGGCTGTGCGCCACGGCCACCGGGTCGTGGTCGACGTAGACCACGCGCGCGCCGGGGCGGGCGGCCTGGGCCACCTCGTGCACATTGCCGAAGGTGGGTATGCCGGAGCCGACGTCCAGGAACTGGCTGATGCCCTGGTCGGCGGCATAGCGCACGGCGCGGCGCATGAACGCCCGGTTCGCCTGCATGATCTTGGGGAGTCCCGGCATGAACTCCATGGCCCTGCAGGCCGCTTCCCGGTCGACCTCGAAGTTGTGCGATCCGCCCAGGTAGTAGTCGTACATCCGGGAGACGCTGGGCACCGAGATGTCGATGCTCCGTGGGGCCCAGGCGGGACGCTCCATCTATCTCTCCAAGGCGTAGGCGATCCGGTGTTCGAGCAGAGGCTACTGATCGCCCGCCAATGGAGCGACCCGAAACGGAAATTGACCATCCGTTCCCGGTCACTGCCTGCGGCACGTGCCGAATTGATACCCGCGCGCATGCTATTCGAACATATGACGAACGGTGTCCGAGCACGTCAAAACGGTCCGCCCCTCCGTGAGTCACGGAGGGGCGGACCGGGTCGGCTCCGTCGGGTCGACGAGATGATCAACCCTGGGGAGGTTTCTCTCTACTTCTCCGAGGCGCCGACCGGCTTTCCGTCGGGGCGGATCGCGTACCAGGTACCGCCGACGCCCTGGCCGTTGGTGTCTCCGGCCTTCTTGTCGCCCGCGAAGGTGTAGATCGGGATGCAGTCGATGGTCTGCTGCTTGATGCCGTCAGGGCGGTCGAAGACGACGTAACCCCGGTTGGGCGTGGACCCCTGAAGGTCGATCCCCTTGGTGTCCTTCTCGTCGACCGGTGCGACGACCGGCCACTTCTCCAGGCAGTCCCCCGTGCACGCGGTCTTCATCGGCCACTGGGAGTCCTTCATGAACCGGTAGACCGTCATGCCGTTCTTGTCGATGACGATCTCGCCCAGCTTGGGGTCGTTGCGGGTGGACAGCCCGGGCAGCGCCTCGGTGCCCTCGCCGCCGGCCCCGCCGCCCTGGGCCTTCTTGCCGTCGGGGGCCAGCGCGTACCACTTGCCGCCCACGCCCTGGCCCTTGACGTCACCGGCGTTGACGTCCTTGGCGTAGCGGTAGGCCGGCCAGCCGGCGACGGTCAGCTGCTTGGTGCCGTCGGCCCGGGTGACCGAACCGAGCAGCGACTTGTCGATGCCCTCGCCGGCCTCGGCGTCGTCCGCGGGCACCGGCGGCCAGGTCTTGGCGCAGTCGCCGTCGCAGTTCGACTTGGGCGGCTGGTCGGTGTCCTGGTCGAACCGGTACAGGGTGAGTCCCAGACTGTCGGTCACCACCTTGCCGACCTCTTCGGCGGTGGCGACGGACAACTTGCCCGCGGGGTTGGACGGGCTGGAAGGGCTCGGCGCGGCCGGCTGGCCGCTCGCGTTGCCGGCCACTCCGTTCCCGGCGCCCGAGCCGATGCTTCCGTAGTCCCCGGGCGCCGCCGTGGCACCCACGTTCTGGCTGGCCGCCGGTGGGCTGTCCTGACCGCACGCCGTCGTCAGCGCCAGGACCGCCGCGGCGCTCGCCACGAGTGAGGCGCTCCGCCAGGAGGTCTTCATCGTCAACTCCCCATAATCGCAAGGGTGTTGCAGCGCCCTGCTGCGCCGCCGCACGGTCATGAGTACGCATGGGAGGCGTGATGGTGTTCAACCACCGGCCAAATTTCTTTCCGGAACCTGTGACGGCCAGCGCCCGTCACCGCACACGGGGACGCGTCGAAAACCTGCGGGCGACCGTCCAGCAAACCGGCGGCACCCCGTTATCCCTCTTTCGGGGCAATCCCCTTGCGCTCCGGCACATTCCGGCAGGACAAGGATCATGATCTCCGTCGTGCATGGACCCGTATCGACTCAATCCGCCCTCGCCGCAAGGGCCTTGGCGGTGGCGACGCTGACGTGGGCGCTCGTCGGCGCTCCGGCCGGAGTGGCGGTGGCCGACTCCTGCGCGTACGCATCGACGGGGCCGGACGGCACGGAGGCGGTGGCGGTCGCCGGAAGCAGGACCTGGACGACCAAGCCGCCGTGCCCGACACCCACACCGACCCCCACGCCCACACCGACTCCGACGCCCCCGCCGCCGAAGCCGACACCGACACCGACGCCGACTCCGACGCCGGACCCGACACCACCGCCGCCCTCGCCCTCGCCCCCGCCCCCGAAACCGCCCCCCACGGCCAGACCGGAGCCGCCGCCTCCGCCTCCGCCGCCCGCGCCCCGCCCGGCAGCGCCGCCCCGGCCGGCCCCCAGGCCCGTGCCTCCCCCGCCCCCCGCCCCGGCACCGAAGCCGTCGGCGAAGCCCACCCCGCGTCCGTCCGCGACACCCGTGCGCTACCCGCGCTACCGCGCCGCGCCGCGGCCACGACCGGCGGGCAACGCCATGTCGCCGCTCACCTTCGTCCTGCTCGTCACGGTGCCCGCGGTGGTCGCCGTCGCCGCGCTGCGCGCGCGCTGATCCCTGAAGCTCTGGAATCCCTGAAGCCCTGGAGGCATCTCTTGCCGGAATGGCTTGTTCTCATCCTCGCGATGCTGGCCGCCTGTGCCGTGGTGGTCGTCATCACCCTCGTACGCCACCGCACGGCGTCCGACGACGAGGACCCCAGCGAGACACCGGACGTCATCGAGTACATGACGATGTGGATCGGCGTGGTGTACGCGATCGTCCTGGGTCTGGCTATCGCCGGTGTGTGGGAGGGGCGCAGCGCCGCCCAGGACCACGTCCAGGCGGAGGCCACCGCGCTGCACGAGATCTCGGAGCGGGTCCGGGTCTACCCGGACGACGTACGCGACCGCATCCGGGACGACATCCATGCGTATGTGAGCCACGTCGTCACCACCGAGTGGGACACCATGGCCGACAAGGGCCAGGTCACCGAGCGCGGCGGCGAGCTCTTCGCGCGCGTCCGCCAGGACGTCACCGACTACCAGCCGAAGACGGACTTCGAGGCCCAGGCCTATCAGCCGCTCATCGACCAGGTGACCGCGGCCAGCCAGGCCCGGATCGCCCGGGCGGAGTCGACCGGGGAGACCATGCCGGGCGTGGTGTGGTTCGGGCTGATCACCGGAGCCGTCGTCACCATCGGGATGATCTTCGCCCTCCAGATCCGCAGAACGACGCGTGAACTGGTCCTCGCCGGGCTGTTCTCGGCGCTGATCGCCTTCCTGCTGTTCCTGATCTGGGACTTCGACTCGCCCTACAGCAGGGGCGTGACCGCGTCGGCGGACCCGTTCCTGAACCTCTTCCCGGGTGCCGGGGGCTGACGGCACCCGCACCACGGAACCGGGCCGGGGGGCGAGCGACACACCGTCGCCGTCCCCCGTTCGCGTCAACGAGGTTCCCTCTGATGGCCCACACGTGTGCCCCATTCGCGCTACTGCGATCGCGCCGCCGTACGTGCGTTCTTAGCGTTTCGGGCATCGAGGTGCATGTATGACGTGAGCGGAACAGGTCCGCGGCTGCTCCTCGGGGACCCGGAGGATTCACCATGCGCGCGATATGCGTAGCTTCGGCCTCGGCCGTACTGCTGGGCGCCGGCGCCCTCACCTCCTGTGTACCGGCCGGCGCGGCCATCCGGACCGACTTCGGCTTCAGCGTCGAGCCCTCCACCGTCGCGGCGGGCGGCCAGGTCACGCTGCGGGTGGAGCGCAACGAAGCGTGCAAGGGGGAGGCCGCGGTCTTCTCACCGGTCTTCGACGTGGTCGCCATCCCGCCGGAGACGTCGTCGGCGACGGCCAGGGTCGACTGGGACGCCAAGCCCGGCGCCGTGTACGACGTGGAGTTCGTCTGTGACGAGTCGAGCGGCACCGCGCGCCTGACCATCGCGGGCGGCCGTCCTGCGCATCACCCCGCACACCACCACCGCCACCCGTCGAAGGGCGTGCACGCCGGAGAGGGCGGCACCCTCGCCGGTTTCGACCTCGAGGAGATCGGCCTCGGCGCCGCGCTCATCGCCGGCGCGCTGGGCACGGCGTACCACTTCGCACGCCGCCGCACCGACGAGGACGCCGGCTGACCCGCCCGGCGCGTCGCACAAGAAGTCTGCGCCCCGGATCCGTCGAGGGATCCGGGGCGATGACCGTTCACGTGCGAGGCGGCTCGTCGAAGGAGCGGGAAACGAGGCGTCAGACGCGCCGCTCGGCGCGGCGGCGCATCCAGAACACCCCGCCGCCGACGACCGCGGCGGCCACGAGCCCACCGCCGATGGCCATGTCGGTCGGGGTCGCACCGGTGGTGCTGCTGCCGCCGATACCGCCGCGGACACCGCCGATGACGGTGAAGGCCTGGGGCTTGGTCAGACTCCTGCCGTCGCAGGTGACCGTGATGTCGTACGGCCCCGGGCTGGCGTTGTTCCTGATGGTGGCGGTGCCCCTCGCCGTCTCCTTGGGGCTGGAGACGGGCGAGAGCCTCGCCGGCATCGTGAACGCATTGGAGGTCGCCGTGCCGCCCTTGGGGCAGCCGTCGACCGTGATGGTCAGCTGGCCGCCGCGGGCGATCGTGCTGGGCAGGGCGACGATGTTGCTGGGTGTGTCCCACGCGACGGCCGCGGGGGCGGAGAGGCCGAGGGCGGCGACCGCGGCGCCGGCGACCGCCAGGGCACGAGTGTTACGCATGTGAACCTCCGCGGAAGACGCCCCGGGACCCGTCCCCGGTCGATCGGCGAGAAAGCGCCTCCCAGAAAGACAGTCAGTTGCCCAGCCCCGACCCGCATTTCGGGAATGGTCCGTCCTGGTGAGAGCAGGCACCGCGGGACAACCTCGCAATCGGATATCGCCGCAGGTCACGCCCCGTCAGAAAATTCCTCGCGGCGGCAACTCGGATGGCGCACTTCATGCCCCCGGGGCCACCCCTGGCAGCCCTGGGCCACCCCGGACAGCCCCGTGTCCACCCGTTCGCTCCTGCCCCGTCGCCGCTTTCGCGCGCGGCACTTAGCGTTCTGATATGCGCGAACGACACGGCGACGGCCGCGTCGAGAGGGGATGGCCCATGTCTGCGTCCGAGCTGGCCGAGGCGGAAGAGGAGGCGCGGCGCAAGAAGCGCGCCCCGTGGGGCGTGATAGCGCTGGTTCTGCTGACCGGCCTCGCGCTCATCCGGAATGGTTCGGGGGAATTCGACGAGGGCCCGCCGCAGCCGGCGACCGCGGCCGCGGCGGACAGCCACGTGCCCGGCGACACCTTCGCCGGGGTCGTCAAGCCCCTCCCCTACGCCCTCCCGGACCGGGTCAGGATCCCCGCGATCCAGGTCGACGCGCCGATGATTCCCGTGGGCCTGGACGCGGACGGCTGGGTCGGCGCGCCGCCCCCGGAGGACCCGAACCTGGCCGGCTGGTTCACCGGTGCAGTCACCCCCGGCGAAAAGGGCACCGCGGTCGTCGTCGGCCATGTCGACAACCAGCAGGGCCCCGCCGTGTTCTACGGGCTCGGGGCCCTGAAGCAGGGAAACCGCGTCGAGGTCGCCCGGCAGGACGGAAAGACCGTCGTGTTCGAGATCTACGGCGTCGAGGTGTTCGAGAAGGACAACTTCCCCGGCGACCGTGTCTACGCCTCCAAGGGCTCGGCGGAGCTGCGGGTCATCACCTGCGGCGGCGGTTTCTCCCAGCAGAACGGCTACGAGGGCAACGTCGTCGCCTTCGCCCGCCTGGTCGAGGTGCGCTGAGCGTTCCCGGCCGGGCGGGCGAAGGCCCGACGGCATGTCTCACGTGCAGGGGGCTTCTGATGGATCTCCGTGGAAGAAGGAGCGGCGTTCGGTGCGTGCTCTCGGCGTGCCGGGCGGAAGGCCTCGTAGCGGAGCTACTAGGCCTTTTGTCCGGTGCGGCGAGAGTGCGTGCCGGGCGTCGCGACGCCGCGGAGATCCATCAGAAGCCCCTTAGGGCTCCTTGCAGAATGATCTTCTTGTGGCACGGTGGAGAAGTATGTGATCCCGTGCGTGCTCCTTGGGGGTGACCCTGGTGCGGCGCAAGCCGTGGGAGGTCAGTGACGAGCTGTGGGCGGTGATCGAGCCGCTGCTGCCGAAGCATGAACGGCGGTTCCGGCACCCGGGGCGCAAGCGGATCGATGACCGCAAAACGCTGCAGGGTGTGCTGTTCGTCCTCTACACCGGAATCCAATGGGAGTACCTGCCGCAGGAGTTGGGGTTCGGTTCCGGTCCTACCTGCTGGCGGCGGCTGGCCGAATGGCAGGAGGCCGGGGTGTGGGAGGAACTCCAGCGGGTGCTGCTGGACCGGCTGCGGGCGGCAGACCGCCTGGACTTCTCCCGCGTCACCGTTGACGCCTCGCACGTGCAGGCCAAGCGGGGGCGAAGCAGCCCAAAAGTCGGCCCGAGCCCGGTTGACCGTGCACGGCCGGGCTCGAAGCACCACGTGTTGACCGACGCGCACGGCACCCCGCTGCGGGTGTCGTTGACGGGCGGGCACCGAAACGACGTCACCCAGCTCCTTCCGCTGGTCGACGGCCTGCCGCCGGTGCGGGGCAAGCGGGGCCGGCCCCGGCGCAAGCCCCGCACCTTGTATGCCGACCGTGGCTACGACCACGACATCTACCGCCGTCGGCTACGTGAGCGTGGCATCGTCCCGAAGATCGCCCGGCGCGGTCAGGCGCATGGCTCCGGCTTGGGCCGTGTGCGGTGGGTTGCCGAGTCCGCCATCGCCTGGCTCCACGGCCCTCGCCGCTTACGCACCCGCTGGGACGCCCGAGACGACATGCACGACGCCTTCCTGCAGCTCGCCCACTGCATGACCCTCGCCCGCAAGCACCCAGCATTCTGAAAGGACCCCTTAGTGCCGCCGGGGCACGGTGACGTGGTAGCCGGCGTCCAGCAGTTCGGGCAGATAGCGCCGCAGGGCCCGCACGCTCTGCGAGCGGTCGCCCCCGGCGTCGTGTGCGAGCACCACGACACCGGGGGCGGCGCCGTTCTCGACCCGGTTGACGATGGTCCGGGCGCCGGGGGTCGCCCAGTCGAGGGTGTCGAGCGTCCAGGCGAGGGGTTCCATGCCGAGTTCGGCGCCCAGTTGGAAGGCGGCGCGGTTCCAGGTGCCGTAGGGGGCGCGGAACCACTCGGGGCGCTCGCCGTAGGCCTCCTCGATGACGTCGCTGGTGCGTTCCATCTGGGAGCGGATCTGCCGGCGGGTGAGGCGGGTGAGCAGCGGGTGGGACC
This sequence comes from Streptomyces coeruleorubidus, assembly GCF_028885415.1. GTDB lineage: Bacteria > Actinomycetota > Actinomycetes > Streptomycetales > Streptomycetaceae > Streptomyces > Streptomyces coeruleorubidus_A. The sequence goes on along the minus strand of NZ_CP118527.1, from coordinate 8,689,830 downwards.
AGGTGTGGTTCCCGACGACATGGCCCTCGTCGGCCATCCGGGCCAGCAGCTCCTTGTTGTCGACGGCCTTCTCCCCGCACACGAAGAACATGGCGCGCACGTCGTACTCGGCCAGGATGTCGAGGATGTCCGGGGTGTAGCGGGGGTCGGGGCCGTCGTCGAAGGTCAGCACCATGGTGCGGCCGCGGCCGGAGAGGCGCAGCAGCGGTTGGCGGCGTACCAGGGTCCGGCGGGGCGCGGCCTGCGGCGGGCCGTATCCGGTCAGGGGCTGGAGGCGGTACGCGGAGGAGCCGGGCGGGCGGCGGGCCTGGGGCCCCGCGACCGGGACGGTCCCGGCGGGGCCTTCTCCGATGACCGCCGTGAGCACACCGGCCGTGGCGGCCGCTCCCACGGCGCCGGTGCCCGCGATCAACAGCCGGCGCCGGGTGAGCAACTGATCACTCTTCATGACTCATCAGTCGCCCGGCGGAAGGCCGACGCACCTGAGCAACACCGGTGCGGCGGCACCTTTTCACCCGAACGGCCTAAGCGGAAGGGTCAGTGGCGGCGCATCAGAAGGAACGACAGGGCACGCTACCTGGAGGTCCGGACACCCCTGTTGGCCCTGCCTGACCTCGGCGGCAGGCCGGCGAGGGGGTCGGCGGGCTCGGTCCCGTCCCCTCCGGCGAGGCCGAGCGCCGCCAGTGACGGCGGCCCTTCCGTGGGGCGGGCCGCTGTCCGTCCTTCGAGTGCCCGCTTCCCCGCAACTTGCGCATCGACGGTACGGAGACGAAGCCCTGCTTGGCGTTGGACCGGTACAGGGCCTCCAGTTGCCACCACTTGGAGAAGAACAGCAGCGGGCTCAGAGCCGGAGCTGTGGCCTTCGATAGCCTCGCAGCGTGACGGAACAGCACGCCCATCACTTCGAACGGGGCACGGACGGACCGAAGGTGATCGTGGCCGGGGTGGACGGCTCCGACTCGTCCCTGCGCGCCGCGGCCTACGCCGCCGGCCTGGCCCGCCGCCAGCACGCACTGCTCGCCGTGGTGTACGTGCAGCCGGTGCTGGCGGCGGGCGCGGCGCTCGGGGCGCCGGTGGCCGGGACGACCGACGAGATCGCCGAGGACCTGGTGGCGTACATCCGGGACGCGGCCGAGCGGCTCAAGGGGATATTCGAGGTCCGCTGGGAGTTCCACACCTTCCGCGGCGACCCGTACAACGGCCTGGTGAAGGCGGCGGACGAACTCAAGGCGGACGCGGTGGTCGTGGGCGCGTCCGAACAGGCGGGCCACCGGATCGTCGGATCGGTGGCGGTACGGCTGGTGAAGGCGGGGCGCTGGCCGGTGACGGTCGTGCCGTAGGCCTTTACCGGCATGCCGTGGACCCAGGTGTGCTGACCGGGCCCTGGGCCCGCCTCTTCGACCGGGTGCGGGCCGATCCCGAGGCCGCGCTGGTGGTGGATCTCACGGTGATGTTCACCTTCATGCTGGGCGTGACCCGGGTGTGGTTCTCCATGTCCCGTGACGGGCTGCTGCCCAGGTGGTTCGCGAAGACGCACCCGACGCGACACGTGCCCACACGCGTCACCTGGATCGTGGGGTTCGCGTCGGCCGCCATCGCCGGGTTCCTGCCGATCGGCGAGGCGGCCGAGCTGACCAACATCGGCATCCTGCTGGCGTTCGTGGTGGTGTGCACGGCGGTGATCGTGCTGCGCCACCGGCAGCCGGACCTGCCGCGCACGTTCCGTACGCCGTGGATGCCGGTCGTGCCGGCGGTGGGCATCGTCTTCTCGATCTGGCTGATCACCTTCCTCCAGTGGCAGACCTGGGCGCGGTTCGCCGTCTGGTTCGCGCTGGGGCTCGTCGTCTACTTCGCGTACTCCTACCGGCGCTCGGAGCTGGCCCGGCGCTGACCGGCCGGGCTCCGGCGGTCCTACTCCCCCATCACCAGGCCGTCCTCGGCCGCGCCCCGGCTGAGCACGACGTCGCGGATGCGGTCGCGGACGGCCTGTACGCCGGCGCCCTGGGCGATCGCCCGATTGAGGTTGACGACCCGGCCGGCGTCGACGTCGAACAGCTGCGGGACGAACTCGGCCTTCGTCACCTCCCAGCGGCCGCCCGGCCGTGCGGGTGGGGCGAAGGTGAAGCGGCCGAGGGTGGACTGGTTGCCGCGCGGGTCCCGGGTGCCCTGGTGGTTGGTCATCTCGCCGGCGATCTGGTCGCCCATGCCGTAGATCACCCAGGTGCCGTTCACCTTCTCGTAGGCCTGCGGGACGTGCGCGTGGGTGCCGAGGATGAGGTCGATGTCGGGGCGCCCCTGACTGCGGGCGGCGGTGAGGCTGCGGGCCAGGGTCAGCTGCTGCTCGTCGGGGGCGTCCTGCCACTCGGTGCCCCAGTGCGTGGAGACCACGACCACGTCGGCGCCGGCCCGGCGCGCGGCCCGGGCGTCCGCGAGGATCCTGGCCTCGTCGATGAGGTTCACGGCCCAGGGCTGTCCGTCCGGGAGCGGGATGCCGTTGGTGCCGTAGGTGTAGGCGAGGTGGGCGATCTTCGCCGGGCCCGCCTGGAGGACCGTCACCGTGCGGGCCTCCTCCTCGGCGCGTGCCGAGCCGGCGTGCCGTACGCCTGCGCGGTCGAGGGCGTCGAGGGTGTGGCGGATGCCGGCGGCGCCGTCGTCGAGGGTGTGGTTGGAGGCGGTGGAGCAGCCGTCGTAGCCGGTGGCGGCGAGGGCCCGGGCCACCTCGGGCGGGGACTTGAAGGCGGGATAGCCGGTGTAGTCGCCGTCCGCGCCGTAGACGGTCTCCATGTGGCACAGGGCCACGTCGGCGCGGGAGACGACGGAGCGGATCCCCGCGAGCATCGGCCGGAAGTCGTAGCCGGTGCCGCCGGCGTCGAAGCGGGCCCGGTCGATGATCGAGCTGTGCGGGAGGACATCGCCGGAGGCGACCAGTGTGAAGCCGCGGGATCCGGCCACGGACGGTGCCGGGCGTCCGGGGCCGGTCGGTTCGTGGCTGCGGGCCTGGCAGGCGGCACCCGCGGCGAGGGCGACGGTCAGGGCCAGGGCCACCTGTCGACTGCGTGCGATCATGCATTCACCCCACTGTGGGCGTTGTGGTCGTATTTACGCACAAACAGGAAAGAAGGCTCACAGCGCCCCACACGGCTCCGACACGCTCATTAGCCCGTCCGGCGGGCGCCCGGCGGGCGGCCGTGACCGTTCGTCGAACCGTTCGTCGACGCGATCGACCGTCCGTCGCACAGGCGGATACGTGCCCTGTCCCCTGGCTTGGCCCTGCGGTGGCATACGGCCATGACGGCCGGATCCACTCTCACCAACGGAACGACCGCCGAGCACGAGCTCGCCGCACTGCAGCGGGAGCACGGCCGGCCCCTTTTCGCGCTCCTGCTCCGGCTCTGCGACGGTGACCGGCAGCGCGCGGAGGACCTGGTCCAGGAGACGCTGGTGCGTGCCTGGCAACACCCCGAGGCGCTGCGCGCCGACGACTTCGAGTCCGTACGGCCCTGGCTGATGACCGTCGGGCGACGGCTCGCGATCGACGCCCGGCGAGCCCGGCAGGCCCGGCCGGCCGAGGTCGGCGACGCGGTGCTGGAGAACGCGCGGGTCATCTCCGACCACGCCGAGCGGGCCGCGGCGATGCTCGACGTCCGCCAGGCTGTGAAGACACTCACTCCGGAACACCGTGAAGTCCTGGTGCTCGTGTACTTCCAGGGGGCGAGTGTGGCGGAAGCCGCGGCGACCCTCGGCATCCCGCCCGGTACCGTGAAGTCCCGCGCGTACTACGCGCTGCGCGCCCTGCGCCGGGTGCTGCCGGGATACGCCACCGACCTGCGCTGAAACCCATGGCTGAGTCAAACCTCCGTAAAGCGCCTTGCTGAGGACCCCGGTTGAGTAATCGGCTGTTCCCATCCGTGTTCCGGATGGGGCCGTCAGCGCCCCGGGGCCCGGTGTCGGGCGACGCGCACGTACCGGAGGAAGGCAGGAAGGGATGCTGCACAGAGGTCACGAGAGCACGGACGGCGGCGGCGAACTGACCGTCCCCATGGCGTGGTTGTACGCCGAGTACATCGCCGACGAACTGCTGCGGACCGGCGATCTGATGCCGCCGACGTCCTTCGAGTTCCGCGCGGGGCGGGACGCCCTGGCGCTGACCATCTTTCTCTCCGACACCGAGGGGGAGCTGTCCGGCATCCGGGTCGTCACGCAGCTGGAGACGTGGCTGTCACTGACGGCGTACGACCAGCCGTGGCAGGAGTGGGTGCGCGAGCGGCTGGCCGAGCTGGTCGCCGGGGCCGCGCAGTCGGGCCGGCCCGCGCCGGACCTGGACCTGGCGGCGGAGGCCTGGCGCTGGCTCCAGGAGACGGAGCTGCTCGCGCCCGACCTGAACGCGGTGCCGGGCGGCGCTCCGGTGGTCGGGGAGGACGAGGGGCCGAAGGTCTGGACGCCCGCCTGGCAGCTCGGACTGCCGCTGGGACACCTCGCCATCCACCTTTTTTAGATTTCTGCGGCCCCGGACCAATCCGCGGGCCGGAGCGCTCCGAATCCTTTGGTTGCGATTGTGTCACCGGCTTGAGTGATTCCGCTGCCTGGTCCGTACCGGTGGGAGCAAGGAGTAACCCCACCCACACCCAACGGCACGAGGATTCGGCATGAGGTCCCTGGAAAGGCATCGCGACGTCGGCGCCTACGCGCTCGGCGTGCTGGACGAGGCGGAGGCCTTCCGCTTCGAGGACCACCTCATGGAGTGCCCTCGGTGCGCCGCAGAGGTGACGGAATTTGGCCCGACGACACGGCAGTTGATGCTGTACCGGCGGGCGACGCCACGGTTCGTGCACCCGATGGCGCAGCCCGGGCCGCGCATGCTGGACCGGCTGCTGGCCGAGGTGGCGACGCGGCGCCGGGCCGGACGCAGACGCATGCTGTTCGCCTTGGCGGCGTCGGTGGTGTTCGCCGTGTCGGTGCCCGGGGTCGCGATGATGGCGGAGGGCAGCGACGAGGGGCCCCTGACGGTTGCGGCGACCGATGGGAGGACGGGGATGTGGGCGCAGGTCACGACGGAGGACGAGGCCTCGGGCAGCCAGGTCGAGCTGAAGGTGAAGGACGCGGCGGGCCCCCGCGCCTGCCACCTGGTGATCGTCGGCCACGACGGCACGCAGGAGACCGCGGCCAGCTGGCACGGGCCCGGCCACGACGCCCAGCCCAACACGATGATGGCCAGCTCGTCCATGCATCCGGCGGAGATCGCCCGCTACGAGATCCGCTCGGCGGCCGGAGAGGTCCTGGTCCGACTCCAACCGCGCTGACCATCCGTCCGCCCCTGTCGCCGGGCGCTCCCCACACCGCGATGTGAGACTGCTGGACCAACGCACCCGGGAGGTCCCGGGTGCCCGCGGTCCCGGCGGGGGGTGCCTCTATGTCTTTCGTCAAGCGAGGCGTGGGGTTTTGGGTTCGTAGAAGGTGCCGTCGCGGAGCATCGCGAACAGCACGTTGATCCGCTGGCGGGCGAGGCGGAGAAGTGCCTGGGTGTGGGTCTTCCCGCGGGTTCGGCAGCGGTCGTAGTAGGTGCGGGAGGCGGGATCGTGCAGGGCGGCGAACGCGGACAGGAACATCGCCCGTTTGAGCTGGCGGTTGCCGCCTCTGGGGGCGTGTTCGCCGTGGATCGAGGTTCCGGACTGCCGGGTTGTCGGGGCGAGGCCGGCGTAGGAGGCCAGGTGGGCGGCGGTGGGAAAGGAGCTGCCGTCGCCGACGGTGGACAGGAGGACTGCGGCGGTCCTGACGCCGATGCCGGGCATCGAGGTCAGGACCTGGGAAAGAGGGTGGGCCTCCAGCAGGGCCTCGATTCTGGCCTCCAGGGCCCGGCGTTGTTCGTGGACGGCGGCCAGCGACTTCGCCAGCGACGGCACGATCACGTCGAGGGTGCCGGTGCCGGGGACGACGACGGTCTGCTCGTCGAGCGCGGTGAAGATGTCGTCGACCAGCCGCTCGGCCATGCGCGGTGCCCTGGGGCGGATGACCTCGACGAGCCTGCGGCGGCCTGCCTTGCGGAGTGCCTGCGGAGATCCGTAGCGCTCGAGGAGCCAGGTGATGGCTGCGTGGTCCAGGCGCGGGCCCAGGACGCGTTCGAGGCTGGGGTGGAACTGGGTGAGCAGGCCGCGGATGCGGTTGGAGGTGCGGTTGGCCTCGCCGGCGAGGTCCTGGTCGAAGCCGACGAGCATGGTCAGCTCCGCGGTGACCTCGTCGGTCAGGTCGAGGGTGCGCAGGGTGTGGGGCATGGTGCGGGCGGCGTCCGCGATGACGGCGGCGTCCTTCGCGTCGGTCTTGGCTTCGCCGGGGTAGAGGTCGGCGATCCTGCGCATCGCCAGGCCTGGCAGGTAGGCGACCTGACAGTCGGCGTCCCGGGCGACGGTCAGTGGCAGGGCGCCGATGGAGGCAGGCTGGTCCACGACCACCAGGACGGTGCCGAACTTGGCCTTCAGCTTGTCGAAGACCGCCCGCAGCTTCGGTTCGCTGTTCGGCAGCGGCTTGTCGAAGACCGTCTTCCCGGCCGGGGTCAGTCCGTGTCCGTGATGGGTCTGCTTACCGACGTCCAGGCCCAGGAAGACGCCCACCCCGTCGATGCTGATCACCGTGCCCCCACCTGTGTCGACGTGTGCCGGCCCCGAGGTCGGGAGCCGTTCTCGCGCAGCCACGTTATGCAGACCTGCCGCCCGCGAGCAGCCGGGCATTTCGCCCGGCCAGGCAGTGGTCGGACCTCTGATCAGCGTCTCCGACGGCACCCCTCGGGCCCGGTGACACCACCCCCCAGGTCATCCCTTCGACAGGGGGCAAAAGTCATGCCGGGCCCGGAGGCCAGCGGCCCTCTTGCAGGACCGCGAAGAAGATAACGGGGGAGACGAGGTGGCGACGGCAGAGACCGGCGGCGGTCGCCTGGAGGAGTTCCTCGCCGATCCGCAGACCGCGGCGCTGGACCTGACCACCGCGATGGCCCGCTGCACCCGGGCCCTGGGATTCCAGCACTTCGTGATCTATTCTCCGGGATGCTGCGGTGGAGCAACTGCGGGCATCCCACCCCGCTGCTCATCCGCGACCAGCGGCTGCTCGTGGACGCCAAGCGGCGCGAGCCCGATCCGCCGATGGGGCTGCCGTCGCTGCTCGCCGGGCGGCAGTGGCAGACGCACGAGGTCGCGCTGAAGCCGGGCGACGGCCGCGGGCGAGCTGGCGCCCGAGACGCTGCGGCGCCTCATCCACTCCATCCTCGACTCGTCCACCAGCCGGCTGCGGGACGACGCGACCATCCTCATGTTCGAGCGGTCGGGCCCGCCCCGGTGAGGGCCGGCACGGTTCACTTCAGCAGCCGGGACATCCTGCGGTCCGCCAGCGGTTTGCCGCCCGTCTGGCAGGTCGGGCAGTACTGGAGCGAGGAGTCGCTGAAGGACACCTCGCGGATGGTGTCGCCGCACACCGGGCAGGGCTCGCCGGTGCGGCCGTGCACGCGCAGGCCGCTCTTCTTCTCGGCCTTCAGCCGGCCCGCCGCCACGCCCCGGGAGCGTTCGACCGCCTCGGTGAGTGTGTCGCGCAGGGCCGCGTACAGTCGCCCGGTCTCCTCCTCGGTCAGGGACGCGGCCAGTTTGAAGGGCGACATCTTCGCCGCGTGCAGGATCTCGTCGCTGTAGGCGTTGCCGACGCCCGCGATCAGGCCCTGGTCGCGCAACGCGCCCTTGATCTGCCGCCGTTCACCGGCCAGCAGTTCCGTGAAGCGCCGCTCGTCGAAGTCGTCGGCCAGCGGGTCCGGGCCCAGCCGGGCGACGCCCGGGACCTCCTGCGGGTCGGCCACGACGTACACCGCGAGCCGCTTCTGGGTGCCGGCCTCGGTCAGGTCGAAGCCGGCGCCGGTCTCCAGGGCCACGCGCAGCGCGAGGGGGCCCTTGCCGGGGCGGGGCGGGCCGTCGGGCAGGCGGTCCTTCCAGTGCAGCCAGCCGGCGCGGGCCAAGTGCGTCACGAAGTGCGGGCCGCCCTCGGTCCTGATGTCGAGGAACTTGCCGTACCGGCGCACGCCGGCGACCTCGTGGCCCTCCAGCGCGGACAGGGGCGGGTCATACGTCTTCAGGACGCTGATCGCGACGGGCAGCACCCGTACGATCTCGTGGCCGACGAGGTGCTCGGTGAGGAAGTCCTTGAGCACCTCGACCTCGGGGAGTTCCGGCATAGGTCCAGAGTGCCACGTGGGGTCACTCCGGGTCGGGCACCACGAACTCGCACCACACGGCCTTGCCGCCGCCGCGTGCCTCCACGCCCCACACGTCGGTGAGCAGCTCGACCAGCAGCAGGCCCCGCCCGGAGACGCCCGACTCGCCCGCCTCGCGGCGGCGCGGCAGGGCGCTGGAGGAGTCCTCGACCTCGACGCGCAGCCGGCGCTCGGAGCCGGTGAGGGCCCGCAGGGTGACGATCGCGGAGCCCTCGGTGTGCATCAGGGCGTTGGTGATCAGCTCGTCGGCGACCAGCTCGATCTCGTCGGCGCGGTCCCGGGCTCCCCAGGCGCCGACCGCGGTGCGGATCATGTGCCGGGCCTCGACCAGGGCCGCCGGATCGCCGGGGGCGACAAGCCACTGGAGCCGACGGCCGGACTGCGGGCCGTCCGGGCCGCGCCGGCGCAGCAGGAGCAGCGCCACGTCGTCGTCGCCGCCGCGTTCGGCGGCCACGTCGATGAGCCGGTCGGCGAGGTCCCGTACGTCGTCGGGGCCGGTTTCGACGAGCGCGGTGAGGGTGCGCATACCGTCGTCGAGGTCGGCGCCGGGCTGCTCCACCAGGCCGTCGGTGCACAGCAGCAGGGTCTCGCCCGGGTCCAGCTCCACGGTGCCCACCGGGTAGTCGAGGCGGCCGAACTCGGCGGACAGGCCGAGCGGCAGGCCGCCCGGGACGGTGACGCGGCGGCAGGAGCCGTCGGTCTGCCGCACGAGCGGATCGATGTGGCCGGCCCGGACCATCTGGAGCACGCCGGTGGCCAGGTCGGCCTCCGCGTAGAGGCAGGTCGCGGAGCGGTCGGTGTCGAGTTCGTGCAGGAAGACGGAGGCCCGGGCCATCACGGTGGCCGGGGTGTGCCCCTCGGCGGCGTAGGCGCGCAGCACGATGCGCAACTGGCCCATGACGGCGGCCGCGTGCGTGTCGTGGCCCTGGACGTCGCCGATGACGGCGCCGACCCGGCCGCCGGGCAGCGGGATCAGGTCGTACCAGTCCCCGCCGATGTCACGGCCGAGGGAGCCGCCGATGGTGGCGGCGCGGTAGCGGACGGCGATGTCGGCCCCGGGCACGCTCGGGATGGTCCGGGGCAGCATGGCCTGCTGGAGGCCCTGCGCGAGGTCCATCTCCTGCTCGTAGAACATGGCCCGCTGGAGGCTCTGCGCGATGCTGCTGCCGAGGGCGACGAGGATGTTGCGCTCCTCGGGCGTGAAGCCGCGCCGGTCGCTGTAGAGCAGGCCCATCGCGCCGATCGGCTGTGCCTGGACGATGAGCGGCAGATAGGCGGCGGAGGTGATGTTCAGGTCGGTGATGTGCGGCCAGAGGATCGGGTAGCGCTCGGCGAACTCCTCCGGCGACTCGATGAAGCAGGGGGCGAGGGTCCGTACGGCCTCGCTCATGGGGTAGGGCTCGTCGATCCGGGTGATGCGGGTGCCGGGCACGAAGCTGTCCGAGGGTCCCTCGGCGACCAGCCGGATGCGGCCGGCCTCGACCAGGCCCATGACGAGGCTGGTGGCGCCCAGGTGGGTGAGGCCGTGGGTGTCCTTGAGGACGTCGATGACGTCCTGGACGGTGCGGGCGTGGGCGAGGGCGGCCGTGGTGAGTTCGACGACGCTGGTCTGCTGCCGGCGGGCCTCGTCCTGGGCGGCCTGGTCGCTGCGGGCCTCGCTCTCGGCGAGTTCCTGGGTGGCGTCCCGGACGATGCCGATGATGCGGCGGGGCCGTCCGGTGTCGTCGCGCCCGATGTAGCCCTGGGTGTGGGTCCAGCGCAGGGAGCCGTCGCGGCAACGGATGCGGAAGTAGGCGCCGTAGTTCTCGCTGCCGTCCTTGAGGGCCTGGGTGACCGCGGTGTCCAGGCGCCGGGCCTCGCCGGGCGGGACGCGCTGGGAGAGGGTCTCGGGGTGGTCGTCGTACTCGTCGGGGCGCACGTCGAAGACCTCGTGGGCCTGGGCGTCCATCTGCATGAGGCCGGTGTCCAGATCCCAGTCGAAGCTGCCCATCCGGTTGAGCGCGAGGATCGCGTCCGGATGGGCGGGCCAGTCGTCCGGGAGTGACAGGGCTCTCGCTCCCCGATCAGCCATGGGCCCACCTTGCCAGGATTCGTCCGATTCTTCGACCGGATGTGCTGAGTTTACGGGCCGCTCCGCCGAACCGGCCCTCAGTTACCGAAGACGTCCGTGGGGCTGCCGAGGATGCGGTCTTCGGCCGGATCGTCGGGAATCAGCCCGGCTCCGTCGAGCGGATCGGGACTGTCCGGCACGGTGTCGGGGCCGACCTCGTCGAGGCCGCCGGGGTCTTCGGGGGACGGCTCACCTGGCAGCGGGCCCGTGTCGTCGGGCGGTGACGGGTCCGTGACGGTGGCCGGAGGGCTCGGGTCACTCGGAGGGCTCAGGTCCCAGGGGGACGCGCTGTCCAAGTCCAGGTTCGGGGAGACGCCGGGCTCGCCCGGGACGAGGGGCTCGCGCGGGACCGGGGGCGGTGGCTCGGACGGCTCCGGCGCCGGGGCCGGGGGCGTCGTCGCCCAGACCGGTGGCGGCAGGGCCCGGTCGCGGCGTACGTCGTGGCCGGCGCGCCGTTCGATCCAGGTGCGGGTGGTGACGTCGACGATCGTGAAGTCGGTGATCGCCTGCGGGGCCGGGTTCACGACGACGACCCGGCCGGGCCGGTAGCCGGGCCAAGGGGTGCCCGTGGTGTGGGGCGTGCCGCGCATGGCCACGGGCGGGCGGAGCGGGTTGCCGCAGGCGCACCGGACGCGCGGCACGCCCCGGTCGTCGACCAGGACGGCGGTGCCCGCCTGGAGGACGGCCTGGTAGCCGGCGGCCCGGTCGGCCCGGAAGCCGTGGTTGGTGACGCGGGTGTCGGCGCGCAGCACGACCGGGGTCAGTCCGCGCAGGTGGTCCGGGACGGACGCCGGGGAGACGCCCGCGACCCGGGCGAAGGCGCGCGTCCTGGCCCGGTCGCGGGTGAGGTGGCCGATCTGCCGGGCGACGTCGCAGCTGCCTGTCCTCTCGATGCCGCCGTACAGGCCTGGGGTTCCGCCGGAGAGCGAGCGCAGGCCGCTGAGAGAGGCGGAGACCCGGACGGCATCGCCCGGGCCGGCCGTCTCCGGCGTTCGGGGGGTAGGGGACGGGGTAGCCGTCGTGGTGGCCGCGGAGTCCGTGAAGGGGTTCGGCCCCTGGGCCGCGGCCGATTGGAGGAAGAGTGCCCCGCCGGCGCCCGCGGCGTCGCCATCGCCGTCGCCGCCGCCGTTCGCGCCGCAGCCGGAGAGGAGGAGCGCCGCGGAGAGCGCGCAGGCCGTGACGAAGGTCCCGGTCGGTGTCCGCACCTCGCCCTCCAGCCCATTTCGTCACATACGAGTTAATTGATCACTATTGTTTGCTTCACTCACTCGGGTCACGCAACCGGAGCGGTGGCACACGGAGCGTGACCTCGGGGTCCGGCGACGCACTGGGAGGAGCGCACGGCCGTGGACTGGTTCACCGCATCCGACTACTGGCTGAGCCGGCTGGTCTTCCAGCGGGCGCTGGCCGCCGTCTACCTCGTCGCGTTCCTGACGGCGGCGTTGCAGTTCCGCGCGCTGATCGGGCAGCGCGGCATGCTGCCGGTGCCGAAGTTCGTCGAGCGGGTGCCTTTCAAGCGGGCGCCGAGCCTGTTCCAGCTGCACTACTCGGACCGCTTCTTCGCCGTCTGCGCGTGGGCGGGCTGCGCGGTGTCGGCGGCGCTGCTGGCCGGGCTCGACTCGGCTCTGCCCCTGTGGGGCGGCATGCTGCTGTGGCTGGTGGCGTGGGTGCTGTACCTGTCCATCGTCAACGTCGGGCAGACCTGGTACTCGTTCGGCTGGGAGTCGCTGTTGCTGGAGGTGGGCTTCCTCGCCGTGTTCCTCGGCAACGACGAAGTGGCGCCGCCCGTCGTCGTGCTGTTCCTGCTGCGCTGGATCCTGTTCCGCGTGGAGTTCGGCGCGGGGCTGATCAAGATGCGGGGCGACGAGTGCTGGCGGAAGCTGACGTGCCTGGACCACCATCACGAGACACAGCCGATGCCGGGCCCGCTGAGCTGGTTCTTCCACCATCTGCCCCGGCCCCTGCACCGGGTCGAGGTGGCCGCGAACCACTTCACGCAACTCGTGGTGCCGTTCCTGCTGTTCACGCCCCAGCCGGTCGCGACGGCCGCCGCCGCGCTGATGATCGTCACCCAGCTGTGGCTGGTGCTGTCGGGCAACTTCGCCTGGCTGAACTGGATCACGATCGTGCTGGCCCTGTCGGCGGTGCGGTTCCCGGCCGATCCGCCGGACGTGCCCGGCGCCCCGCTCTGGTACGTGGTCGTGGTCCTCGCGGTCGCCGCGCTGCTGGTGGGGCTCAGCTACCACCCGGTCCGCAACATGATCTCCCGCCGCCAGGTGATGAACCGCTCCTTCGACCCGCTCCATCTGGTCAACACCTACGGCGCGTTCGGCAGCGTCAGCCGGGTCCGCTACGAGGTGGTCGTCGAGGGCACGGCCGACGACGTACCGCGTGAGGACTCGCACTGGCGGGAGTACGAGTTCAAGGGCAAGCCCGGTGATCCCCGGCACTGGCCGCGCCAGTTCGCGCCGTACCATCTGCGGCTCGACTGGCTGATGTGGTTCGCGGCCCTCTCCCCCGCGTACGCCGGGTCGTGGTTCGGCGCGCTGGTGGAGCGGTTGCTGGAGAACGACCGCGAGACGCTGAAGCTGCTGCGCCGCTCGCCGTTCCCGCCGGAGGAGCCCCCGCGGTACGTGCGCGCCCGCCTGTTCCGCTACCGCTACACGACGTGGCGGGAGCTGCGGGAGACGGGCGCGTGCTGGGAGCGGACGTACGTACGGGAGTTCCTGCCGCCGACGCGGCTGGCGGAGACCGTTCAGAGGTCGTAGACGCGGGTGGCGGTGGCCCCGAAGATCCGGGCGTGGTCGGGTGGGCCGGTCAGCCGGCGTGCGGTGTCGAGCACGTCGCCGTAGGTCGCCGCGAGGGTGCACACCGGCCAGTCCGAGCCGAACATCAGGCGGTCCGGGCCGAAGGCCTCCAGCACCGTGTCGGCGTACGGGCGCAGGTCGTCGATCGTCCAGGACGCGAGGTCGGCTTCGGTGACCATGCCGGACAGCTTGCAGACGGTGTTGGGCAGGGCGGCGAGGGCGCGCAGGTCGGACGCCCAGGGTTCGAGGCCACCTGAGGCGATGGGCGGCTTGCCCAAGTGGTCCAGGACGAAGGTGAGTTGCGGCAGACCTACGGCCGCCTTGGTGCAGGCCGGGAGCTGGTGGGGCAGCACGACCAGGTCGTACACCAGCCCCGCGTCGGCCACGGCGGTCAGGCCTCGGCGTACGTCCGGACGCAGCAGCCACTCGGGATCCGGCTCGCCCTGGACCTGGTGCCGGATGCCCTTGAGATACGGCCCGCCGGGCAGTTCCCGCAGCCGGGCCAGCTCGTCGGTCACGTCGGGTCGGGTGAGGTCGGTCCAGCCGACGACCCCGGCGATCAGCTCGTGCTCGTCGGCCAGGGCGAGGAACTCCGGGGTCTCCTCGGGGACGGTGACGGTCTGGACGAGGACGGTGCGGTCGACGCCGGCCGCGCGGGCCTGAGATGCGAGATCCTCCACCGTGAAATCGCGCCGGATCGGGCTGCCTTCCGCGATCCAGTCCTGGTCCCGGACGGCCAGGTCCCAGACGTGGTGGTGCGCGTCGACCACGGTCATGACGGCAGCTCCCAGACGACGGGCAGGCCGGCGGCCGCGCCCTCGCCGGAGTAGTCGTGCACCACGTCCAGCAGTTCGGCCATGCGCGCCTGCCAGGCGACGTTGACCGGAAGTTTCTCCAGTTCGGCGAGGAGACGGGCGTAGTCCTCGCACTCCAGGACGTGGAACAGGTCGGTGCCGCTGCGCCAGATCGTCCAGGAAGTGGCGCCGGCGGCGCGGATGGCGTCGGTGAGTTCCCCGGGCACCTCGCGGTGGGCGGCCTCGTAGTCGGCGATGCGGTCGGCGCGGACCTTGGTGTGCAGGGCGACTCTCATGACGGCTCCTTGGCCGGTGCCTCGGACGGTTCCTCGGCGGGGACGGGGGCGTCGGCGGGCAGCAGGCCCTTGGCGCGCAGCTCCTGCCAGAACGCGGCGGGCACGCGGGCTGCGAACTGGTGGGCGCAATCGCGGACTTCGTGTGCCGAGCGGGCTCCGACGAGGACGCTCGCGACGGCCGGGTGGGCGGCGCAGAAGGCCAGGGCGGCGGCGCGCAGCGTGGTGCCGTGGCGGTGGGCGACGGACTTCAGGCGCAGCGCCCGCTGGACCAGGTCGGAGGGTGCGACGGTGTAGTTGTACTTCGCGCCCGGCTGCGGGTTGGCCAGCAGGCCGGAGTTGAAGGCGCCGCCGATGACGACGGACGTGCCGCGTTCCTGGGCGGCGGGCAGCAGGCCGGTGAGGGCGCTCTGGTCGAGCAGGGTGTAGCGGCCGGCGCACAGCACCACGTCGACGTCGGTGTCGCGGACGAAGCGGGTGAGCATCTCCGCCTGGTTCATCCCGGCGCCGATCGCCCCGACCACGCCCTGTGAGCGGAGCTTCTCCAGCGCCGGGTAGCCCTCGCGGAAGGCCCACTCGGCGTGCTCGTCCGGGTCGTGGAGGTAGACGATGTCGACCCGGTCGAGGCCGAGCCGTTCGAGGCTGGCCTCCAGGGTGCGGCGGATGCCGTCGGCGCTGAAGTCCCAGACGCGGCGGTGGGTGGCGGGCACGGCGAAGCCGCCCGCCAGGTCGTCACCGGTGCCGTCCGAGGGTTCCAGGCGGCGGCCCACCTTGGTGGAGACGGTGTACCGGTCGCGGGGACGGTCGCGCAGGGCGGCGCCGAGGCGGCGTTCGGACAGGCCGAGGCCGTAGTGCGGGGCGGTGTCGAAGTAGCGGATGCCCCGCTGCCAGGCGGCCTCGACGGCCTCGTGGGCCTGCTCCTCGCCGACCTCGGTGTACAGGTTGCCGATCGCGGCCGCGCCGAAGGACAGGGCGCTGACCTCGACGCCGCTGCCGCCGAGCCGGTTCACCGGGCCACCGGGCGCAGCCGCAGGCCCTGCATGCCGCCGTCGACGGCGAGCGAGGTGCCCGTGGTGGCGCCGGACAGGGGGCTCGCCAGGTAGGCGATGGCGCCCGCGACCTCGCCGGCGCCGACCAGGCGGCCGGTGGGCTGGCGGGCCTGAAGGGCGGCGCGTTCGGCGGCCGGGTCGGGTGCGGCGTCGAGGAGGCGGCCGACCCACGGTGTGTCGACCGTGCCTGGGTTGACGCAGTTGACGCGGATGCCCTCGCGGACGTGGTCGGCCGCCATGGCGAGGGTCAGCGAGTACACGGCGCCCTTGGTGGCGCTGTACAGGGCGCGCTGCGGCAGGCCCGCGGTGGCCGCGATGGAGCAGGTGTTGACGATCGCCGCGTGCGCGGAGGCGCGCAGGTGGGGCAGGCAGGCGCGGGCGGTGCGGACCATGCCGACGACGTTGACGTCGTAGACGCGGTGCCAGTCGTCGTCGGAATTGTCCTCCACGGTGCCCTGGGCGCCGATGCCCGCGTTGTTGACCAGGACGTCCAGCCCGCCGAGGTCGGCGACCGCCGCCGCCACGGCCTCGCGCACGGACGCGTCGTCGGTGACGTCCGCCCGGTAGGCGAGCAGCGGCTTGTCGACCGATGCCGGGTCCAGGTCCAGGACGGCGACCTGGGCGCCGCGCTCGGCGAGCAGTTCCGCGGTGGCCCGGCCGATTCCGGAGGCGCCGCCCGTCACCAGGGCCCTGAGGCCCTCGAAGTCGCTCATACAGCCCGATCCTTCTTCTGTTCGTCGAGGTCGGCGGCCCAGAACTCGCCGCCCGGGTAGGTGTAGCGCGCCAGCGACTCGGGCCGCATGGCGGCCGAGAAGCCCGGCGCGGTGGGTGCCGTGTAATGACCTTCGCGGATGACCACCGGGTCGAGGAAGTGGTCGTGCAGATGGTCGACGTATTCGATGACGCGGTCCTCGGTGGTGCCGGTCAGGGCCACGTAGTCGAACATCGACAGGTGCTGGACGAGTTCGCACAGGCCGACGCCGCCCGCGTGCGGGCAGACGGGGACGCCGAACTTGGCCGCGAGCAGCAGGATCGCGAGGTTCTCGGGGACGCCGCCGACCCGGGCCGCGTCGATCTGGACGACGTCCAGCGCGCCGGCCTGGAGGAGCTGTTTGAAGACGATCCGGTTGTGCACGTGCTCGCCGGTGGCGACCTTCACGGGGGCGACGGCGCGGCGGATCGCGGCGTGGCCGAGGATGTCGTCGGGGCTGGTGGGCTCCTCGATCCAGTACGGGTCGAACTCGGCGAGGGCCTTGGTCCAGCGGACGGCCTCGTCGACGTCCCAGCGCTGGTTGGCGTCGACGGCCATGCGGATGTCCGGGCCGATGACGGACCGGGCGACGCGGCAGCGGCGGATGTCGTCGTCGAGGTCGGCGCCGACCTTGAGCTTGATCTGCCGGAAGCCGTCGGCGACGGCCCGGTCCGCGAGCCGGGTGAGCTTGTCGTCGTCGTAGCCGAGCCAGCCGGGTGAGGTGGTGTAGGCGGGGTAGCCGCGCTCCAGCAGCCGGGCCGTGCGCTCCTCGGCGCCCTGTCTGCCCCGGCGCAGGAGGGTCAGGGCCTCCTCGGGGGCGAGGGCGTCGGTGAGGTAGCGGAAGTCGACCTGGCGGACCAGCCATTCGGGTTCGGCCTCGGCGAGCAGCCGCCACAGCGGCAGGCCGGCGCGCTTGGCGGCGAGGTCCCACACGGCGTTGACGACCGCGCCGATCGCCATGTGCATCACGCCCTTCTCGGGCCCCAGCCAGCGCAGTTGGCTGTCGCCGATCAGGTCGCGGTTCAGGGTGGACGGGTCGGCGCACAGATCGTCGACGGAGCGGCCGGTCAGGTGTCCGCGCAGCGCGTCGATCGCGGCGACCTGCACCTCGTTGCCCCGCCCGATGGTGAAGGCGAATCCGTGCCCCTCGTGCCCGTCGGCCGCGTCCGTGCGCAGGACGACGTAGGCCGCCGAGTAGTCGGGGTCCGGGTTCATCGCGTCGGAGCCGTCGAGCTCGCGCGAGGTGGGGAAGCGGACGTCGTGGGTGTCGACCGCGATGATGCGGGCGGGCGTCGGGGACACGGAGGGCCTTTCGGGTCGGTGGCGGAGGCGGGCGGGTCAGTCCTGGGCGCGGCCCGTGGTGACCCGGGCGATCATGAGGGCGACCAGGATGATCCCGCCGTAGATGGCCTGGATCCAGAACGACGGCACCTGGGCGAGGGTGAGCAGGTTCTGCACGACGCCCAGAAGGAGTACGCCGGTCAGGGCGCCGAACATGGTGCCCTTGCCGCCGTCGAGGGCGATGCCGCCGATCACCGCTGCCGCGAACACCGTGAAGATCATGTTCTGGCCCTGGTTGGCGCTGATCGCGCCGACGTATCCGGTCTGCATGATGCCGCCGACGGCGGCGAGGACGCCCGCGACGACGAACACGCCGAGCATGACGCGCTCCACGCGGATGCCCGCCGCCCGGGCCGCGTCCGCGTTGCCGCCGATGGCGTACAGGGCGCGTCCGACGCGGTGGTACTTCAGGACCTGCCCGGCCACGGCGAAGGCGATCGCGGCGAGCCACACGGACAGCGGGACGGTGAGGAAGGTGGTGGTCGCCAGCGAGTAGAAGCTGTCGGGCATCCCGAACAGGGTCTTGCCCTTGGTCGCGCCGACCAGAAGGCCGCGCAGCACGATCAGCATCGCGAGCGTCACGATGAACGCGTTGAGTTTGAACTTCACGACCAGGACGCCGTTGAAGGCGCCGACGGCCGCGCCCGCGACGAGGACCGCCAACAGGGCGAATGCCGCCGGGAGTTCGGTGCCCCAGCCGGACTGGGCGGCGGGCAGGACCAGCAGGGCTCCCACGGCGGGGGCGATGCCGACGACCGATTCCAGGGACAGGTCGAACTTGCCCGTGATGAGCACGAGGGACTCGGCGAGCACGACCATCGCGAGGGCGGCGGAGGCGCCGAGGATCGAGACGATGTTGCGCTCGGTGAGGAACGAGTCGTTCACCACCGCGCCTAGCACCAGGAGCAGCAACAGCGCGGGCACGAGGGCGAGTTCGCGGGCGCGGCGGAGCAGGACGGCCTTGGCGGCGCGCGGGTCGGTGGCGCGCGCGGGCGCGAGCGGCGGGGCCGTCTTGGTCTCAGCCATGGTCCACTCCTTCGATGGAGGCGATGAGCTCGTGGTCGCGCCAGCCCGCCGGGTGCTCGGCGACGACACGGCCGTGGAAGAGGACGAGGACCCGGTCGCAGCGCCTGAGGTCGTCGAGTTCGTCGGAGACGACGAGCACGGCGGTGCCGTCCTCGCGGGCGCTGTCCATCCGGGCGAGCAGGGACTCCTTGGACTTCACGTCGACGCCCGCAGTCGGGTTGACGAGGACGAGGAGCCGTGGGTCGGAGGCGAGAGCGCGGGCCATGACGACCTTCTGCGCGTTGCCGCCGGACAGGTCCGAGACGGGCTGGTCGGGGCCCTGAGCGTGGATGTCGAGGCGTTCGATCAGCGCCGTGGCGACACCGCGCTTGCGGTCGGTGCCGACGAAGCCGAAGCGGCCGAGCCGGTCCAGGACGCTGAGGGTGGCGTTGTCGCCGATGGACATGCCGAAGACCAGCCCCTCGTCGTGCCGGTCACGGGGGACGAAGCCGAC
The DNA here is from genome assembly GCF_028885415.1 of Streptomyces coeruleorubidus. Taxonomy (GTDB): domain Bacteria; phylum Actinomycetota; class Actinomycetes; order Streptomycetales; family Streptomycetaceae; genus Streptomyces; species Streptomyces coeruleorubidus_A. The sequence continues at coordinate 8,670,924 of NZ_CP118527.1, read as the reverse complement.
GCCGGCCTTCAGCGCGGCCTGGACGTCACCGAACGGCAGCGGAGCACCGTCGATACGGGCCGTCCCGCTGGTGGGGGTGTGCAGTCCGGTGACCGACTCGGCGAGCTCGGTCTTGCCGCTGGCGCTGGATCCGGCGAGTCCGACGACCTCACCGCGGCGGACGGTGAGGTCGACGTTCTCGTACGCCGGCGAGGTGAGTCCGCGGACGTCGAGGAGGACGGGCCCGGCGTCCGGGAGGGTCCTTCGCCGCTCGGCCTGTTCGGCGATCGTCTCCCCCGCCATGGCCTCCACCAGGGCCTGGCGGGGCAGGTCGGCGACCGGGGCCGTGGTGATCCAGCGGGCGTCGCGCAGGACCGTGACGGTCTGGCAGATTTCGTAGACCTCCTGGAGGTGGTGCGAGATGAACAGGAAGGTGACGCCCGAGTCCTGGAGGGCGCGCATGCGCGTGAACAGCCGCTCGATCTCGCGGTTGTCGAGCTGGGCGGTGGGTTCGTCGAGGATGATGAAGCGGGCGCCGAAGCTGAGGGCCCGGGCGATCTCCACCATCTGCCGGTCCTCGACCTTGAGGTCGGCGGTGCGGGCGCCGGGGTCGACGCGCACGTCCCAGGTGTCGAGGAGCCGGGCCGCCTCGGTCTGCAGGCGGCGCCAGCTGATGAACCCCCGCCTGCGCGGCTGCCGGTTGATGAACAGGTTCTCGGCGACGGTCAGTTCGGGGACGACCGTCGGGTGCTGGTAGACGCAGGCGACCTTGCGGCGCCAGGCGTCGCGGTCGGTGAGCGGGGGCGCGGGGTCGCCGTCGAAGCGGACGGTGCCCTCGTCGGGGGCTTCCAGGCCGGTGAGGATCCTGACGAGGGTCGACTTTCCGGCGCCGTTGCGTCCGACGAGGGCGTGCGACTCGCCCGGCAGCACGGTCAGTTGTCCGTCGGCGAGGGCGGTGGTGGGGCCGTACCGCTTGACGACGCCCCGCGCTTCAGCCAGTGGGGTGCTCATTCGACCGTGTTGCCCCAGAGCTTGGGGTCGTCGACGTTGTCCTTCGTCACCAGCGGGGCGGGCAGTTGGTCCTCCAGGATGCCGCTGGGCAGCTTGACGATGGTCGAGTCGTGGTCCGTCGGGCCCGGCTCGAACGTCTTCCCCTGCATCGCCGCCTTGATGTAGTACATGCCGTACTTGGCGTAGGCGTCGGCGGGCTGGGAGACGGTCGCGTCGATCTCGCCCTTGCGGATCGCGTCGAACTCCTGCGGGATGCCGTCGTTGGAGACGATGGTGATGTGGCCCGGCTGCCCGGCCTTCTTCAGCATTCCCTTGGATTTGAGGGTCTGGAGGGTGGGCGCGAGGTAGACGCCGCCCGCCTGCATGTAGATGCCCTTGATGTCGGGGTTGGCGTTGAGAAGGGTGTCGAGCTTGGACGCCGCCGTGTCGGACTCCCACTTGGCGGGGACCTCCAGGACCTTCAGCTTCGGGAAGTTCTTCTTCACACACGCGCGGAACGCCTCGGAGCGGTCGCGGCCGTTGACCGAAGCGAGGTCGCCCATGATCTGCACGACCTTGCCCGAGGTGATGTGCTCGCCGAGGTACTGGCAGGCCTTCTCGCCGTACGCCACGTTGTTCGCCCGGACCACCATGGCGACCTTGCCCTTGTCGGGCGCGACGTCCACCGCGACGACCGGCACGCCCTTGCGCTCGGCCTGGTCGAGGCCCGCCTCGATGGCGGCGCTGTCCAGCGGGGCGACGACCAGGCCCTTGACGCCCTGGTTGAGCTGGTTGTTGATGTCGGTGATCTGCTGCGAGGGGTCGCTGTTGGAGTTGACGGTCTTCATCGCGTCCACGCCCTCGGACTTCGCCATCTTGGGCACGTAGTCGTTGTACGACTGCCAGAACGGCGAGGTCAGCAGGGGCAGGACAACCCCGACCTTGCCGCTGCCGTCGCCGCCGGCACCGGAGGCGCCGGTGTCCTTGGTGCTGCCGCAGGCGGCGAGCACGAGACAGGCGCCGGCGGCCAGCGCCACCGTGCCGACGATCCGGGACCTGTTCCGCTTGCGCAGTGTGCTTCCGGGCATCCGAGGGCGCTCCCATCGACCGGTGTTCCAGCAGATGCCCGCATACTTATCAGACCACTCCCTCGCCAGAACACCCTGCTGCGCCGGTTTTCCGCGCTTCTGGCGCATAGTGGTCCGACCACCTCGCCGATTAGACTGCGCCGCAGCCGGTGATCGGAGGAATGGCGTGGACGACGAGACAGCCCCGCAGAAGGGCACCGTGACGCAGCGCGCCATCGAGCGGATCAAGGCGATGATCGGCGAGGGCCGGCTGGAGCCGGGCCAGCGGCTGCCGACCGAACGTGACCTGGCCGCCCAGCTCGGCATCTCCCGCAGCTCGATGCGGGAGGCGATCCGCGCGCTGACGGTGCTGGGCGTGCTGGAGGCCCGGCACGGGTCGGGCATCTACGTCACGCAGCTGGAGGCCGGCGACCTGCTGGAGACCTTCGGCGTCGTGGCGGACCTGTCGCGCGGCCCGCGTCTGGTGGAGCTGCTGGAGATCCGGCGGGTCCTGGAGTCCACGGCGACGGCGCTGGCCGCCGCCCGGATCACCGCGGACCAGCTGGCCGAGGTCGAGAGGCACCTGGCGGCGATGAACGCCACGGACGATCCGGAGGAGATCCTCGCCCACGACCTGGCCTTCCACCGGGAGATCGCGGTGGCCGCGGGCAACGAGACCATGGCGGCGATCCTGGAGGGCCTGTCGTCGCGGACGTTCCGCGCCCGTGTCTGGCGCGGCTACCAGGAGGAGGGCGCCTTCGCCCGCACCCGCCGCGAACACGCCGCGATCCACCGCGCCCTGGCCGCCCACGACCCGGAGGCGGCCCGCGCGGCGGCGGCCGCGCACGTGGGCGAGGTGGAGGAGTGGCTACGAGCACAGCTCGGGCCCTAGGAACAGCCACCAGGGCCCGAGGTGCCGCCGCTACTTGAACTGACCGGGCTGGTAGTCGCCCGCCGGCTGCTGAAGGACGACGTTCAGCCGGTTCGCCGTGTTCATGAAGGCGATCAGGGTCACCAGGGCGACGAGCTGCTCCTCGTCGTAGTGCTCGGCGGCCCGCTCCCACACCTCGTCCGGCACCCCGCCGGCGCCGTCCGCGATACGGGTGGCCTGCTCGGCCAGCTCCAGCGCGGCACGCTCGGCCTCGGTGTACACCGTGGCCTCCCGCCAGGCGGCGACGAGGTTGATCCGTACGGAAGTCTCACCGGCCGCCGCGGCCTCCTTGGTGTGCATGTCGATGCACACCGCGCAGCCGTTGATCTGGCTCACGCGGAGCGAGACCAGCTCCCGGGTCGCGGCCGGCAGCGGTGAGTCCACGACCAGCCGCCCCAGGGACATGAACTGCTTGATGACCTTGCCGGCGCTCGGGATGGCGAAGACGTCCAGACGCGCGCTCATGGTGGGCTCCTCTGTCGTTGTCGATGCTTACGCCCTTATGAGTCAGGGGCCCGGCCCGATGTGACATCGAGGAATGTGACCTGCGTCTCCCGCTGTCGCGATGCCCCAGCCGAGTTCCTCCAGGTGGACGAAACGGTGACAATGAGCCGTATGCGGCTACGAGGCACAGCCTGCGTCACCGCCGGAATGCTGCTGGCCGTGGCGATCGGCTGTACCGGCGGTGGGGACGAAAGCGCGACCGGGACCTCTCCGGCATCGACCCGGGCCACGAGCGAGAGACCTCGCGCGACGCCCTCCCCCACCCCGACCGACCCCGTCTCCCTCCCGGCCCTGATGCAGCGCAAGCACACCGGCTCCGGCCTGCGCCTCGGCGCGGTGCTCGACCGGACCTCCGCCTACACCCGCAACGCCGTCACCTACGAGGCGAACGGTCTGACCATCTCGGGGATCATGAACATCCCGGAGGGCAAGGGCCCGTTCCCGGCGCTCGTGCTGGCGCACGGGTACATCGACCCGGACGTCTACGTCAGCGGCCAGGGCATGCCCCGGGAACAGGACCGCCTGGCCCGCAGCGGCTACGTCGTGCTGCACACCGACTACCGCAACCACGCCCGCTCCGACGACGACCCCTACAACGACGTGAACCTGCGCCTCGGCTACACCGAAGACGTCATCGGCGCCGCCCTGGCCCTGCGCGACTCCGGGCGCCCGGAGATCGACGGCGACCGGATCGGCCTGTTCGGCCGGTCGATGGGCGGCGGGGTCGTGTACAACACGCTGGTCGTGGCGCCCGGCCTGTTCGACGCCGCGGTGGTGTACGCGCCGGTGAGCGCCCGCCCGGAGGAGAACATCGACCACTTCCAGCGGCCCGACGGCGATCCCGTCGTGGCCCAGATCGAGGAGAAGCACGGCACGCCCGAGGAGAACCCGGCCTTCTGGCGCGCGGTGTCGCCCCTGACGTACGTCGACCGGGTCACCGAACCCCTGCTGATCCAGCACGGCACGGCGGACGACACCTGCCCCCTGACCTGGTCACGGCAGGTCGCCGGCGCGTTCGAGAAGGCGGGCAAGGACGTCGAACTGCGCACCCACGCCGGCGAGGAACACACCTTCGGGCCGCGGTGGCCGGCCTCGATGGACCTCACCGAGGCCTTCTTCGCACGCCACCTGCGCTGAGCCGCTCAGACCCGGGACCGGTACAGGCCGAACCCAGCGATCCGTACGGGGCCTCGCGCCCCGGTCGCCCGGACCCGCCACCGCCGGGCCCGTACGGCGTCGGGCAGCAGCAGGATCCGGCTCGCGCCGATCACCCCCGCCCGGGCCACCTCCTCCCAGCCGCCGTCGCGGTACGCCTCGACCACGAAACTCTCCACCTGCTGGCCGTACCGGATGTCCTCCGCCAGCCGGACCCGGTCCACCTCACGCGTGACGCCGAGGTCGACGGTCATCCCGGTCGGCGAAGTGCCGGACCGCGCCCCGAGCGCCAGGTCCTCGGGCAGCTCCCGTTCGATCCGCTCGCGGAACTCCCGCAGCCGCGTCACATCGGCGGCCGGCAACAACCCGTCGGTGTCCGGCGGGACGTTGAGCAGCAGTACGGAGTTCCGGCCGACGGACCGGAAGTAGATGTCCGTCAACTGCTCGATGCTCTTCGGCTGCTGGTCGGCGTGGTAGAACCAGCCGTCCCGGATCGACACGTCGCACTCGGCGGGCCACCACTGGAGGTGGTCGGCCACCGGCCGGGCCGCGACCAGCGCGTCCCGGCTGCCCATGTCGGGGGCGTCGTAGGAGAGGGCGTAGTCGGTCCGCCCGTAGTCCTTCTGCTGTACGGGGACGACGCTCCACTCGTCCTCGCGGGCCGGTCCGGCCTCGTTGCCGACCCACCGCACGTCCGGCCCGGTCACGGCGACGACGGCGTCCGGGGCGAGCGACCGCACCAGGGCGTACCAGCTGTCCCAGTCGTACTTCTCGACCTTGTCCGGCGGGATGTGCCCCTGCGCCCCGTCGAACCACACCTCGTCGACCGGCCCGTACTCGGTGAGCACCTCGTAGAGCTGGTTGAGCATGTGGGCGCCGTAGTCGGTGGCGGGGAGCGTGTACGAGCGGGAGGGTGTGCGGTCGTCGCCGTCGACGGGCGTGGGCACGGTGCGCGGGGAGCGGGCGCTGCCGTTGGCGTACACGCCGTGCAGGTACTGGTTCTCGTCGGCGGGTGAGATGTAGACGCCGACCTTGATGCCGTGCCGCCGCATGGAGTCGGCGAAGTCGCGCAGGACGTCGCCCCGGCCGGCGCGCCAGCTGCTCGACGCCACGGTGTGGCCGGTGTAGCGGGAGGGGTAGAGGACGAAGCCGTCATGGTGCTTGACGGTGAGGATGGCGAGCTTGAAACCGCCGTCGCGCAGGGCGCGGGCCCACTGGTCGGTGTCGAGGCCGGCCGGCTGGAAGACGTCCGGGTCCTCGTCGCCCGTGCCCCATTCCAGACCGGTGAAGGTGTTCACACCGAAGTGCAGGAACGCGGTGCGCTCCAGGCGCTGCCAGGCGAGCTGCCGGGCGGTGGGGCGTACCCGGGAGGCCTTGCGGACCAGGTCCTCCCGGGTGTCGTCGGGGCTGACGGGGATGCGCTGACGTGAGTCCTCGGAAACCGCGAGTGCTGGTGCCGCCATGCCGGCGGAGGCGGCGAGGACGGTGGCGGAGGCGAGGACGACGCGTCGGGAAACGGCCATGGCGATGACTCCTCAGGTCAGGTGCCAGACGGCTGGGGTGCGCTGGTCGGGCGGGTACTGCGCGAGCCGGCCGTCGTCCGTCACGCTCACCGTCATCTGCGTGATCGCGTTGACGAGCCGGTAGCCGCCGCCTCGGGCCCGCTCCAGCTCCCAGCGCTGGAGGGTGCCGGCGGGATCGCAGGCCTGCGGGGTCACCTCGACGCCGGGCTGCAGGGGCACGTTGAGCGTGAGCTTCCCGCCCCGCACCTCCAGGCAGCCGTCCCGGGTCCGCAGGGTGGCGTAGCCGTCGGCGGTGCGCCGGACGGCGGCGGTGAACGACCGGCCGGGCGTCCGCAACGTGTACGTCCCGTCCGCGACCGGCACCCGGGCCGGGTCCCACCGGCCGGGCGCGTGCCCCACCTCGGCCCCGCGCGCGGTGAACTCTGCGTACGTGGCGTCGGGATGCGGGTCGCCCCAGGTGGCCTGCGCGATGTGCCGCAGGGCGGGCCACAGGGCGACGGCGACCTCGTTCTCGGTCTCCCCGCGGCCGTTGTCGGGCCAGAGGCTGATCTTCGCGCCGGTGATGCCGTCGGCGGAGGTGAGCCTCTCGCCCTCGAAGCTGCGCGGGTCCCAGCTCTGGTCGTAGAGCGCCTCGGTGTCGGTGTGGAAGCCGCCGCGGACGAGGTAGAGCGCGTACGCCGCGTTCATCAACGGATAGCCCCCGGCGCTGAGTTCGCTCGGCTTGACCGCCACGTTCAGCCAGTGCTCGACCGTCGTACCGGCCGCGACCGGCACGGTGTTGGCGCCGGTGAGCCCGTCGTTCCAGATGCGCAGCCGCTTGCCCTTGCCCGCCGCGTGGGCGTGGACGCGGTTGACGAAGTCGACGAACGCGTCCTGGGGTGTGGCGTTCGGGCCGTATCTCTCCCGCGCGTACCTCAGCACCTGCGGGTACTTGGCGAAGTCGGAGCCGAGCATGTACTCGTCGGCCCCCATGTGCCAGTCGCGCGCGGTGAAGACCTCGGCGTACTCGTCCATCAGGCTCGTGTAGTAGGCGAAGGCCTCGGGGCGCGTGATGTCCAGCCGGGCCGGCTGCCTGGTGCCGTCCGTGTCGGTGAGCTGCAGGTCGGGGCGGTTCTCGATCCACGGGTCCATGTGACCGGGCGAGTTGATCTCAGGGATGATCTCGACGTGGTACTTCTCGCCGAGGGCGACCAGCCGGCGGATCTCGTCCTTGGTGTAGTAGCCCCAAGTGTTGGCCTCGGGGTGGGCGTCGCTCTTCACCTTCAGTTCGAGGAGCAGCTGGTTGAGCTTGTGGTACGCCATCTCGCGCACCAGGTTCTCCAGCCAGGGCAGCGAGACGTGGATGTAGCAGGCGCAGACGCCGACGCCCCGTTCCCGGTAGCGCGGCACGTCGACGGTGCGTCCTGCGGGGACGCGATCGCCCTGCGCGAGGAGCTGGAGGAGGGTCCGGGTGCCGTGGAAGGCGCCGGTCTCGGTCGCGCCGGTCACCGACAGCCGCCGCCCGGCGTGGAGTTCGTAGCCCTCCGGGCCCAGCGAGGTCCTGCCGGGCCGGATGTCGATAACGATGTCACCGGCCCGGGCGCCGCCTCCGACGACGGGGACCGTGCCGTGGCCGGCCGCCCGGAGGTCGGCGGCGAGGGTGCCGGCGACCCGGCGTTCGGTTCCGGTGCCGGCCACGAGCCGGGTGTCCCGGCCGTAGGCGTAACTGCCGGGTTCCGGAGACCAGTCGGCGAGGGCGGGCACGGTGACCGGTGTCCGTGGCTCCTCGCGTGCGACAGCCGGGGCCGCCGTGACGAGCAAGGCCAGCGCCGCCACGACTCCGGGCCACCGCACCCGCCGTCCTCTGCGCTCAGTCATACGACTCCCCATTCATCGGATGTCTGATCATTGAGCTGGCGTCGACACCTGTCAATGGGGCATGCAGGCACCGAAGTTGAGCCATTGATCGGATGTCCGGGGGCGCACGGGGCGCACCAAGGCGCATTGATCTGCCGAGGGCCTCGACGTGCGCCCCCGGCCGGTGCACAGTTCTCCCTACGTACTCGCCAGTAAGCCCGTCCCCGCACGCCGAGGAGCATCTGTGACCACCTGGGCCGGCCGCACCGCCGCCGAGATATCCGCCGCCGTACGCGAGAAGCGGGTCACCCCGCGCGAGGTGGTCGCCGAGCACCTCGACCGGATCGGGCGGCTCGACGGCCGTGTCGGGGCCTTCCGCACGGTGCGCGCCGAGGCGGCGCTGACCGAGGCCGACGAGGTGGCCGCACGCGGCGACTTCGACCGTCTGCCCCTGGCCGGGGTGCCCCTGGCCGTCAAGGACAACCTCGCCGTGCGCGGCGAGTCCACCCGCGTCGGCTCGGCCGCGACCCCGGACACCCCTGCGGCGCAGGACCATGTGACGGTGGCCCGGCTGCGGGCGGCGGGCGCGGTCGTCGTGGGGCTGACGAACGTGCCCGAGCTGTGTGTCTTCGGCACGACGGACGGCGTGCTGGGCACCGCCCGCAACCCCTGGGACCCGACGCGCTCGGCGGGCGGTTCGTCGGGCGGCAGCGCCGCCGCGGTCGCCGCCGGGATGGTGCCGATCGCACTCGGCAACGACGGCATGGGCTCCCTGCGCATACCGGCCGCCAACTGCGGCCTCGTCACCATCAAGCCGGGACACGGAGTGGTCCCGACGGGTGTCGGGGACAGCGACTGGTTCGGCTTGTCGGAGAACGGACCGCTCGCCACGACCGTCGAGGACGCCCGTCTGATGCTGTCGGTGCTCGCGGGCGACGAACCGGCCCTCCGCTGTGAGCCCGGCCCCCTCAGGGTCGCCGTGTCGCTGCGCAGTCCGCTGGCCGGCGTCACCATCAGCCGCCCGTACACGGCGGCCGCGCGGGAGGCGGCCGGGGTGCTGATGAAAGCGGGCCATCAGATCCGGCGCGCCGACCCGCCCTACCCGATGTCGCTCGCCACGACCTCACTGGCCCACTGGACTGCGGGCACCGCCGCGGACGCCCGGCACCTCGACGCACGTCTGCTGACCCGGCGCACCCGGGTCCACGCGAGACTCGGCCGGCCCTTCCTGGGCAGGGTGCGCTCCGGGACGGCCCGGGAGCGGCTGCGCCGGCGCCTGGAGCCGTTCTTCGCCGAGTACGACGTGCTGCTCACGCCCGCGCTCGCCCGGCGCTCCCCGAAGGCCGCGCCTTGGCATGAGCGGGGCTGGCTGAGCAACGTCCTGGCGAACACGAACTACTCGCCCCTGACGCCCCTGTGGAACCTGACCGGCTGGCCCGCCATGTCGGTCCCCTGCGGAACCCTCCCCTCCGGCGCCCCCTGTGCGGTGCAACTGGTGGGACGCCCCGGCACGGAGTACCAACTCCTGGAACTGGCCCAGCAGTTGGAGGACCGTAATCCGTGGCGGCGTACGGCGCCGATGAACTAGAGTCGGCCGGGTGACTGCCGGGTCGGCCGTAGGCCATACACGAGTGAGGCGCCCGGCCTCGGAGTGAGCGCGGCGGGGGTGACCCCGCCCGGGCCCGCCCGAGAGCCGGAGAGGGCACGAGCCCCGCCTCCCGTCTCCGTGTTTCCTCATCCCCTCGCGCCACTGCGGCGCTTCACCACGGATCCCGGAACCCGGAGACGATTCAGACTCATGTCCCACGCACAGCACGCACCCGAACCGCCGGCCACCGTCGCCCGCCTCGACCACACCGTCGTCTACGCCTCGCACCGCCAACTGTCGGCGGAGTTCCTGGCGGCGGTCCTGGGCCTGAAGGTCGGCGCCCCCTTCGGGCCCTTCCTGCCCGTCGACCTGGGCAACGGCGTGACCCTCGACTACTACGAGAAGACCGACGAGCCGATCCAGCCGCAGCACTACGCGTTCCTCGTGCCCGAGGAGCAGTTCGACACCATGATCGCCCGGCTGGAGGCGCTGGGGGTGACCTACTTCGCCGACCCGAGCCACACCGAGCCCGGCCGGATCAACGACCTCTTCGGCGGACGCGGCGCCTATTTCGACGACCCGGACGGCCACAACATGGAGATCATGACCCGGCCGTACGTCCGTCCCTGACGGCCGCCCGGGGGATGGTGCTGCCGACCACCCAGTGATGCTTGGCGAGGCGCCGGATCCGCTCGAAGCCGTGGCTCTCGAACAGGGTCACCGTGCCGGTGTACAGGAACGACGCGGAGACCGTCCGGCCCTCGGCGTCCTCGGGGCAGCCCTCCACGGTTCCGCCGCCGAGGCGTGCGAGCTCGCGTTCAGTCATGCGGGTCTCCTAAGGACGGGAGACCCACCTGTCAATAACGTCCGTCAGTATTAGATCTAGAGCCCCCGGTACATGACGTGCAGTCCCACCACGCCGTGCCGGGGGTGCTCGAACGCGTCGGGGACCGTGCCGAGGATCGTGAAGCCGAGGGAAGTCCACAGCTTCACGGCCGGGTTGGTCTCGACGACGGCGTTGAACACCATGCCCCGGTAGCCGGCGGCCCTGGCCTCGGTCAGGAGGTGTTCGGCGAGGGCACGGCCGTAGCCCCGGCCGCCCTCGTCCGGGTCGACCATGAAGCCGGCGTTGGCGATGCGGGCGGCGGGGCCGCCGTAGTTGGGGGTGAGGTAGGCGGAGGCGACGACAGTGCCGCGGTCGTCCTCGACGACGTAGACGGTTTTCGCCGGATTCATCCACAGGACCCGGGCCTCGTCCTCGGAGGTGCCCGGGTCCCATGCGTAGGTCTCGCCCGCGGCGACGATGCGGTGCCAGAACGGCCAGATGCGCGGCCAGTCGTCAGCCGTTGCTTCCCTGATCAGCATGGACGTGAGTCTGACACGCCCATGCGTTCGACGATCGCTGAGGGGCAGACGCCCGGTCAGTCGACGCTGGGCAGGATGTGGGGCTCGGCGAGGTCCTCCTCGTAGCCCGCGAGGCGGATCGGGGCCGACCGGGCCCACACGTCGAGGCTGCCGAGCTCGTCGGACCGGTGGCCCTGTCGCTCGGTGCGTTCCTTGGGGCGTTGCTCGCGATTCGTCTTCTCCGGTGTCACCGCGCACTCCTTATGTGTCGGTCACCCTCGGGACGTGTGCGCCGGTCCTGCTCTGCGCCTGCCGCCCGCTCGGGTCTGATGCCAAATACAGTTCGGACGCGGTGGCGCCGGTAACTCCCGGGCGCGCAGGCCGTGGTGTACGGGCTTGTCCCATGACGGACCGTGGGTGTGGGTCCCGTCCTGCTGTCCGTCCGCCCCAGATTAACCAAATGAGCGGCCCCCCGCTCGATGGGGCTGAAAACTGGCGGTAACGATCGCGCGTCATCCTGTGTTCAGCTCGGGTTTACGCGCCGATTTGCCACAGGAAGGGCGTTTTATGGATCACTCGAACGGTGTAAGCCCGCACCGGCGGTTTCCAGACGGTTGCGCAGTTCAAGTGCCGTTGGCTGAGTCGCAAGCTCGCCATGGTCTGCTGCCGTACGGCAACGGCTGTCTCGCAGGAGGACTGACGCATGGAGCTGCGCAGCGTCGAGGAGCTGATGGATCTGCTGTACGCCTGCCGGGGCACCGGGGTCGCCCCGGACCGCGACCGCCCACCGGTCGACCTGCACGATCACGCGCTGCGGACCGCCGCGCTGCTGCGCCGGGGCCGCCCGGCCGACAAGGAGCTGCAAGTGGCGGGGCTGGTGCAGCCCGTCGGCGGGCTGCTGTGGCCCGGCGACCCGGCCGGGCGCGCGGACCACGCCGCCGACGCGGTGCGTGCCCTGCTCGGCGAGCGGGTCTCCCACCTCGTGCGTCGCTGTCCCTGCCCGGACGCCCCGGCCGACGACGACCTCCTCGCCCTGCGCCAGGCGACCGAGGAGGGCCGCACGGCCGGCTTCGACGCCGGGGTCCTGGAGGACTGGCGCACGGTGCTGGAACTGCTGGCGGCCCGCAACTCCCGCCACCTCGGGGCTGTCGACTGACGGACGGTGATGAGACGGTCCGTCGACGACATCGCCGTCGTACGGCCCGGGCGCGGCAAGCCGCGCTCAAGCCGCGGCCAGAACCCCTACCACTTCCCCGGCGCGTAGTCCTTCAGAAAGACCCCGTAGAGGTCCTCCCCCGCCTCGCCCCGCACGATCGGGTCGTACACCCGGGCCGCCCCGTCGACCAGGTCCAGCGGCGCATGGAACCCGGCCTCCGCGAGCCGCAGCTTGTCGTAGTGAGGCCGCTCGTCCGTGATCCATCCCGTGTCGACCGAGGTCATCAGAATCCCGTCGGTCTGGAACATCTCCTGCGCGCTGGTCCGCGTCACCATGTTCATGGCGGCCTTGGCGGCGTTCGTGTTCGGATGTCCCGCACCCTTGTAGCCGCGGCCGAAGACGCCCTCCATCGCGGAGACGTTCACGACGTACGCGCGTGAGCTCGCCGCCTTCCTCGCGGCCTCGGCCATGACCGGGCGGAGCCGGCTGATCAGGATGAACGGCGCCGTGTAGTTGCACAGCTGGGTCTCCAGCAGCTCCACCGGTGAGATCTGCTCGATGGTCTGCACCCAGGTGTTGCTGTCCACGACGTCCGGGACAAGGCCGCCCGCGTCGATCGCCGTGCCGTCGAGGTGCCGCTCGACGCTGGCGTTGCCCGCGACCAGGGCGAGGTCGGCGACCTGCTGGGCGTCGAGGCCACTGGTGCCCAGGGGCAGCGCGGCCAGGCCGTCGACCGCGCCGGAGTTGAAGGCGCCGATGACGTGGTGGGCGGGGAGCTCACCGGCGGGCAGCGGGGCGCTCTCGCCCTCGACCAGCGCGGCGTAGGCGGAGGGCAGCCGGCGCACGGTCTGGGTCGCGTTGTTGACGAGGATGTCGAGCGGGCCCGCCTCGGCGACCTGCTCCGCGAGGGCCACGGCCTGGGCCGGGTCGCGCAGGTCGATGCCGACGACCTCCAGGCGGTGGATCCAGTCCGCCGAGTCGTCCATCGCCTTGAAGCGGCGGATGGCGTCCTTCGGGAAGCGCGTGGTGATCGTGGTGTGCGCACCGTCGCGCAGCAGCCGGAGCGCGATGTACATGCCGATCTTGGCTCGGCCACCGGTGAGCAGGGCGCGCTTGCCGCTGAGGTCGGCACGGACGTCGCGCTTGGCGCGGTTCATGGCGGCGCAGTCGGGACAGAGCTGGTGGTAGAAGTAGTCGACTTCCACGTACCGGGTCTTGCAGGTGTAGCAGGAGCGCGGGCGCTGGAGTATCCCCGCGATCCTGCCCTCCTCGGTGGCCGACGACGGCAGCAGGCCCTCGGTCTCGTCGTCGATGCGCTGGGCGGAGCCGGTCGCCGTGGCCTCCGTGACCGCCTTGTCGTGGGCGGTCTTGGCGGCCCGGCGCTCCTGGCGGCGGCGCTGCTTGACCGTGCGGTAGACGCCCGCGGTGGCCCGGCGCACGGCGACGGCGTCCGGGTGGTCGATCTCCAGCTTGTCGAGTTCCTCGAGCACGCTGAGGCAGACGGCCAGCCGCTCCGGGTCGATGCCGGGTCCGTACGAGAGCCCGCTCGCCTCGTCCATGGCCTGCGGGCCGTCCTCTGTCACCGTCATCGCCGCTGTCGTTCCCTGCTCTGCCGTGGTGGCGCGCCGGTCGCGCCCGCTTTCGAAGGGCGAATTTTACGCCAGCGGCGGGCCGGACCGCCAAACCCGCGCGCTTCAGGACCGGCAGGCCGTGATCAGAGTGCGCACCTCCTCCGAGACGGCCGCCGCGAGCCGGTCGAGGTCCGGCACGGCCGTGCCGTCGGCGACGAGGCCGTAGTGGACGCTCCCCCGGTACGTCGAGACCGCCACCGCCACGGAGTGGCCGGGGGCGAGCGGGGCGAACGGGAAGACGGCGGTGAGCGGGTTGCCGCCGAGCTTCAGGCCGAGGCTGGGCAGGGGCACGCTGGTGACCAGGATGTCGAACCAGAGCCGGGCCGCCTGGCCGACCAGCGGTCCGCCCAGCCGGTGGGCGAGGGCCGGGACGTGGTCGGCGAGCAGGGCGACTGCGCCCGCGCCCCGGTTGGGGCCGGCGTCCTTGTTGCGGTCCATGGCGGTGCGGACCCAGGCGAGGCGGGCCAGCGGGTCCGGGTCGTCCACCGGAAGCCGTATCAGGTAACCGGAGAGCCGGTTGCCCTGCGGGTACGCGGTGCGCGGGCGGCGCTTGGAGACGGGGATCAGGGCGCGGGGCGCGACGTCCTCGCTGCCGTCGCCGCGCTCGTCGAGCCAGCGGCGCAGCGCGCCCGCGACGACCGCGATCAGGACGTCGTTGACGGTGCCGCCGACGGTCTTGCGGACGCGGTGCACGTCGTCGAGGTCGAGCAGCACTCCGGCGGTGCGGCGGGTGCCGCTCGGCTCGCAGGTGAGCGCGGGGGTGGAGCGCACGTCGAGGGAGGAGCGGGCGACGGAGGCGCCGATGTCCAGGGCCCGGCCCACGTCGGACAGGGCGCCGCGCACCATCCCGGGCAGCTCGCGCACGTCCGGCAGCAGACCGCGCGGGGGCTCGGCGGGGCGGGGCCGGGGCGCGGGCATGTCCATCGGGTCCATGACGCCCGCGGCGAGGGTCAGCGCCCGCAGCCCGTCGGCCAGGGCGTGGTGGAACTTGAACAGCACCGCGAAGGAGACCCCGTCCTCGCCGGGCAGCACATGGGCCTCCCACGGCGGCCGGCCACGCTCCAGCGGCCGTCCCATGAGCCGGCCCGCGACCGTGTGGAAGTCGGCGGTCGGCGCGTGCAGCCGCACGTGGTTCAGGGCATCGAAGTCCGGGTCCGATTCGCGGGCCGCGCCGCCGAAGGCGAGGGGCCGGCGCAGCGCGGCGGGCAGCGGCTGCCACACGTTGCGGATCCGCATCCGCAGTCCGGGCACGCCGGCGGCGCGGGCCGCGAGCAGGTCGGCCGCGTGGGCGCCCGCGGCGGGCGAGTGGGAGGAGAAGATCCCGAGCGCGCCGAGGTGCATCGGGTGGTCCGCGGACTCGATGTTCCAGAACGCCAGGTCGAGAGGAGCGAGCAGGTCAGCAGTCAAGGGCTTGCCTCGCGTCGACGACGGGTGGGCCAGCAGTCAATCGCCCCCAGCCGATTACGGTCAAGTACGATCAGGCTACGTACAGTTAACAGCAGATTAAGTCCCGCCCCGACGAAAGGGGCGGGACTTATGGTGCATGTGTGGCCAGTTCAGCACAGGTTGCGGCGCCGGGCACCCCGTGGGAGTCACCCGGGAGGCGTCATCGCGGCCGCTCTCGTCAGGTGACCAGCTGTCCCTTCCCGAGGGCGATGACGCCGCCCTTGGACACCGTGTACAGCTCGGCGTCGCGCTCCGGGTTGACGCCGATCGTCGCGCCCGGCGGCACCTCGACGTTCTTGTCGAGGACGGCGCCGCGCACCACCGCGCCCCGGCCGATGTGCACGTTGTCGTGCAGCACCGACCCCTGCACGACGGCCCCCGGGTCGACCACCACACCCGGCGACAGCACGGACCGCGTGACCTGACCGCGGATGAGACAGCCGGCGCTGATGATGGACTCGCTGGCGATGCCCCCGGCGTTGAAGCGGGCCGGCGAGAGCTGGTACGAGTGCGTGTAGATGGGCCAGCTGCGGTTGAACAGGTTGAAGGCCGGGCGCTCGGCGATCAGGTCCATATGGGCCTCGTAGTAGGCGTCCAGCGTGCCGACGTCCCGCCAGTAGCCCTGGTCGCGGGTGGTCTCGCCGGGCACGTGGTTGGCGCTGAAGTCGTACAGCGCGGCCTCGCCCCGGTCGGTGAGCTGGGGCAGGATCGAGCCGCCCATGTCGTGCACGGAGTGCTCGTCCTCCGAGTCCCGCTGGAGCGCCTCGATGAGGGCCTTCGTGGTGAAGATGTAGTTGCCCATGGAGGCGAAGACCATCTCGGGATCGTCGGCCAGGCCGGGCGGGTCCGCCGGCTTCTCCAGGAAGCGCTCCACCGTCTGGCCGTCCGAGCCCGGCGTGATCACGCCGAACGCCGAGGACTCGCTGCGCGGCACCCGGATACCGGCCACCGTGACGCCCGCTCCGCTGTCGATGTGCTGGGCGAGCATCTGGCGGGGGTCCATGCGGTAGACGTGGTCGGCGCCGAAGACGGCGACGTACTCGGGGCGCTCGTCGTAGATCAGGTTCAGCGACTGCAGGATCGCGTCGGCGCTGCCCAGGTACCAGCGGGGGCCGAGGCGCTGCTGGGCGGGCACGGGTGTGACGTAGTTGCCGAGCAGGCTGGACATCCGCCAGGTGGTGGTGATGTGCCGGTCCAGCGAGTGCGACTTGTACTGCGTCAGGACGCAGATGCGCAGCACGTCGGCGTTCACGAGGTTGGACAGGACGAAGTCGACCAGGCGGTAGGTGCCGCCGAAGGTGACAGCGGGTTTCGCGCGGTCCGCGGTGAGGGGCATCAGACGTTTGCCCTCTCCGCCGGCCAGCACGATTCCCAGTACCGAAGGACCACCACGACGCATGGCCGCTCCCCTCACGCCGATTTCCCGATGCCTGCCCCTGAGCAGCTCGTACTAAGCCTGTTTCAGGATCTCCTCGTAGAGCCGTACCGTGCGGCGGGCCACCGCGTCCCAGCCGAACTCGCCGACCGCGCGTTCCCGCCCGGCCTCGCCCATCCGCCGGGCGGCCTCCGGGTCGCCCAGGACGGAGTCCATGGTCCGGGCGAGACCCGCCTCGAAGCCGTCGCCGACCGGGACGAGCAGGCCCGTCCTGCCGTCGTCCACGACCTCGGGGATGCCGCCGACCGCCGAGGCCACCACGGGCGTGCCGCAGGCCATCGCCTCCAGGTTCACGATGCCGAGCGGCTCGTACACCGAGGGGCAGACGAACAGGGAGGCGTGCGTGAGGAGCTGGATCACCTCCGGGCGCGGCAGCATCCTCGGGATCCAGAACACGCCGTCACGGACCCGGCTCAGCTCCCCGAACAGCTCGCGGAACTCCTGGTCGATCTCCGGCGTGTCCGGTGCGCCCGCGCACAGCACGACCTGCGCGGCCGGGTCGATGTCCCGCACCGCGCGCAGCAGGTGGGGCACGCCCTTCTGGCGGGTGATGCGGCCGACGAACAGCACGTACGGGCGGGAGCGGTCGAGGCCGATCCGGTCCAGGGCGTCCGTGCCGTGGTCGGGCCGGTACAGGCTCGTGTCGATGCCGTTGTGCACGACGTGGACCTTCTCCGGGTCCAGGGCCGGGTAGCAACCGAGGATGTCCTCGCGCATGGCGCCGGAGACGGCGATCACCGCGTCGGCGGCCTCGATCGCGGTGCGCTCGGCCCAGCTCGACAGCTCGTAGCCGCCGCCGAGCTGCTCGGCCTTCCAGGGGCGCAGCGGCTCCAGGGAGTGCGCGGTCATCACGTGCGGGATGCCGTACAGGAGCTTGGCGAGGTGGCCGCCGAGGTTGGCGTACCAGGTGTGGGAGTGGACCAGCTCGCGGCCCTCGAGGGCGGCGGCCATGGCCAGGTCGACGGAGAAGGTGCGCAACGCGTCGTTGGCGCCGTCGAGCGTGGACCAGGGCCGGTGGCGCAGCACGCCGTCGGCGCGGCCCTCGCCCCAGCAGTGCACGTCCAGGTCGACCAGGGGTCGGAGCTCCCGGGCGAGGAACTCCACATGGACACCTGCACCGCCGTACACATCCGGCGGGTACTCCCGGGTCAGCAGTCCCACTCGCACCCGCAACTCCCTGCTCTCAGCGGCCGTTCCCTTTCATGGTCACCCAGATGGGGCCTGTGGGGAAGAGCGGGGCGGCCGTGTGAAGCAACAGTCACCACACAGGCCCCCGCCGGGCACGCGGTAGTACAGACAGCAGCTGCGGCGCCGGAAGGCGGTGCCGGTGAGGGTTCCGGCGCCGGCGAGGAGGGGGTGGGCGAGGAGTTCCGCGGCCAGGGAACGGGCCCGGGAGGCGGTGTCCGTACGGCCGTGCCGCCGGGCCCAGCGGTCGAGTTCCCGGGCGGCGCCCGCCAGCGCGGAGGCGGCGTTGCCCCGCAGCAGGCCCGGGGCGAGGCGGTACCGGGCGCGCAAGGCCGCCGAGAGGGGTTCGAGGTGGCCGTGCAGGACGACGTCCGCGACGGCGGAGGCGTCCCCGGGCAGCGGCCGTACGTCCGACAGCCACAGATCGTCGGGGGCGCCGGCGTCGGCGTCCCAGTGCAGCAGCCGGGGGTCGAGGTCGGGGACACGGCCGTAGAGCGCGGCGCAGCCGAGTGCCACGGACCAGAGGCGGGCCGCGAGTCCCAGGTGGGCCACGGACGCCGCGACGCGCAGCTCCGGGACCCGCAGGGCGTTCGCGACTTTGCCGATACGGAAAATCAGGGGATTTCCGTATACATCCGGTGCCGTGTCGGCGTAGGCCTGTGCGAGAGTGGGGAGAGGCCCCGCCGCCGCTTCTCCCGTGCGCAGCACGAAGTAGCCGCCGAGCGGGCGGAGCGCGGCAAGGCCGGGGTCGAGGTCCACGAAGAGCAGTAGTACCAAGACCCCTAAGGGATGCGACCCGGTGACCCCCGACCGGGCCGCCCACCCTGGGGATGATGGGGTTCCCCGCGTACTCCATCGGCAGTAGGACCCAATGAGTGCTCAGGGACGACGACGGGAAGACCTGGACACGGCAGGGTGTTGGTCATGAAAGCCGACCTTTCGCCGCGCCGGGCCGAGCGCCCCCGCCTGACGCAGAGGAGCAGCCGATGAGCGCCCTCGCGTTGTCCGTCCTGCTGTCGCTCGTGTCCGCGTTCGCCTACGCGGGCGGGGCGATCGTGCAGGAGCGGGTCGCGGTGTCCTCGCCGGGCGAGCAGTACGCGCCGCTGCGGCGGCCGGGCTGGTGGGCGGCGGTCGCGCTGAACGGCCTCGGCGGTCTGCTGCACGTGGTGGCGCTGGCGTACGGCCCCCTCAGTCTGGTGCAGCCGCTCGGCGCGCTGACCATCGTGGTGGCCCTGCCGATGGCGGCGCTGTTCGTCGGCCGCAAGGCCGGTGCCACGGCGTGGCGGGGCGCGATCATGGCGACGGTGGGGCTCGCGGGTCTGCTGTCCCTGGTCGCCGCGTCCGACGCGCGGTCGCTGGACACGGCGCAGCGGGTGGCGGTGGCCCTGGTCACCGCGGGTGTGGTCGTGGCGCTGATGATCGCCGGCCGGGCGGCGCACCGGCACCCGGCGGTCCGCAGCATGCTGCTGGCGACGGCCTCGGGTATCGCGTTCGGCATGTCCTCGGTGTTCACCAAGACCGTCGCGGTCGACTGGACCGGCGGTGTGTCGGCGGCGGACGTGCCGTCCCTCGCCGTGATCGGCGTCCTCGCCACGGCCGGCATGCTGCTATCGCAGGCCTCCTACCGGGGCGCCGGCCTCGCTGCCCCGCTGGCCACGCTGACGGTCGTGAACCCGGTGGTGGCGGCCGCCGTCGGCATCACGATGTTCGGAGAAACCTTCCGCTACGGCACGACGGGCACGGCGCTCGCCCTGAGCTGCGGCGTCGTGGCGGCCGGCGGCCTGATCCTGCTGACGACGGAGCGGCTCACACACGCTCGGCCGGAGAGCGAGGGGACGGGGCTGGAGGTCGCCGGGACGGGTCTGGTCCCCGCGGACACGGGCCTCGGGGCGACGGGGATGCTGCCGGGGCCGGCCGGGGAACCGGCCGGGAGCGTGCGGGGTCTGCCGGAGATGGTGGGTGCGGGATCCGAGCGCGCGGGCGACTTGAGCGGGACCGTGGGTGCCGAGTCCTGGCGCGCGGGTGACTCGGCCGGGACCGTGGGCGGCCTGCCCGGAGGCGAGCTGCCCGGGACGGTGGACGCGACGCTCGAAGCCGTGGGCAGCCTCCCCGAGCTCGCGGCCGAGCGGCCCGGGACGGTAGAGGGTCAGCCCGAGACCGTGGGCGCGCCGCCCGTCGCCGTGGCTGCGCTGCCCAAGGCGCTGGGCGGCGGGGCTGCCGACCTCGGCGGAGCCGGTCGGGGGCCGTCAGGGGACGTGCCGGTGCCCGTGCCGACGGTTGCCCTTGCCGATGCCGTCGTCGACGAACCCGAGGTCGATCCGGATGTCACGTACGAGAGCGGGGAACCGTCGGTGTCCTCCGTGGAACGCCCGCTCTCCTACGCGGCCTTCTACGGCATCCCGTACGTGGCGATGCCCACGGTGGACCGGCACCGCACGCGCATCAGATCCTGACGCCGCCGGCCCTCAGGTACGCGATGGGGTCGACGTCCGAGCCGAACCCGGGCCCCGTCCGCACCTCGAAATGCAGATGCGGGCCCGAGCTGTTTCCGGTGGAGCCGGAGCGGCCGATGCGCTGGCCCGGGCTCACCGTCTGTCCGTCCCGCACGGAGATGGCCGACAGGTGGGCGTACTGGCTGTAGCGGCCGTCGGCGTGCCGGATCACGACCTGGTAGCCGTACGAGCCGCCCCATCCCGCACTGACGACACTGCCCGCGGCGACCGACTTCACGGACGTGCCCGTGGGCACGGGGAAGTCGACGCCGGTGTGGTAGCCCTTCGACCAGGACGAGCCCGCCTTGCGGTAGGGCGTCCCCAGGGAGGCGTTGACGGGGGCGACCAGGCCCTGCCGGGTGGCCGTGGACCGTGCGGCGCGCTCCTTGCTCTCGTCCTTGGACCGGTCCTTGGCGCGCTCCTCGGCGCGGTCCGGAGACGGCTTCTTCGACGACGACTTCTGCGACGGCGGTTTCTTCGTCGACGGCTTGGCCGACGGGGTCCGCTCGGGCGCGGGACGCGTCTTCGTGGCGCCCTCGCCGCTCAGCGCGAGCCGCTGGCCGGGCACGATCAGATCGGGATCGCTCCCTATGGTCGAGCGGTTGGCGGCGTACAGACCTCGCCAGCCGCCCCGCACCTCCCGCTCCTGCGCGATGCCGGAGAGCGTGTCGCCCCGCACCACCGTGTACATCTCGGCGCTGCCCGCCCGGGACTGCGGCGTGGACTGCGGCCGCACGTCCTCGATGGAGGTCTTCGGCCTCTGCTTCCGGTCTGCCTTCTCGCCCTTCCTCGTGCTCTCGGAGGCCGGCCGGATGTCGGGCTCGGCTCCGCCCCGGGTCAGTCCGGCCCGTTCGGAGCACACCGGCCAGGCGCCCGGGCCCTGCCCGTCGAGCACCTTCTCGGCGACGGCGATCTGCTGGTCCTTGGTGGCCAGGTCGGCGCGTGCCGCGTAGGCCCGGCCGCCGTACGCCTCCCAGGTGGACTGGGTGAACTGGAGTCCGCCGTAGAAGCCGTTGCCGGTGTTGATGTTCCAGTCGTTGCTCGACTCGCAGGCGGCGACCTTGTTCCAGGTGTCCACGTCCGCCGCCTGGGCGGTGCCGGCGCCCATGAACGGGAGCGCCATGCCCGCGCCGCCCGCCGTGACGGTGAGTGAGGCGCGGTTGATCCTGTTCGGCTGATACCGGCGATGCCGGCCGCGTACGGCCATCGAGAGCCCCCTAGACATGCGTCAGGAGGGGCAAAAGTAAGCGCTGCGAACCGGCCAGGACAAGGCGGCTATCGGCCGCCCGGTTGCCCAAATGGCCGGGATGAGGCCCCTGTTGCGCGTCGTGCGCCACGGCGGTGCACCGTGTACGTCACCCGGTGCGCATGTGCGGCGCGCGCGGGGACGCGTACGTCGGGTGAGTGCGACGGGGGCTCTTGTGCGTATCTGCCTGCGCGACGTCGCACGACCCGCGCGTGCGGACGAAGGAGCGGCACGTCAGGATGGGCGACGGGGGCATGCTGGTGGACACGCTGGTGGACACCACCCGCAGCACCGATACCGAGGTCTTTAGGAGCCAACCGAATGAGCAGTACAGCGCAGATCGGCGTCACGGGTCTCGCGGTCATGGGCCGCAACCTCGCCCGCAACTTCGCCCGCAACGGCTACACGGTGGCGGTGCACAACCGGACGCCCGCGCGTACGCGCGCCCTGGTCGAGGAGTTCGGCGGTGAGGGGGAGTTCGTCGCGTGCGAGAGCGCCAAGGAGTTCGTGGCCGCGCTGGAGCGGCCGCGGCGGCTGGTCGTGATGGTGAAGGCCGGTGAGCCGACGGACGCGGTGATCCAGGAGTTCGCCCCGCTGCTGGAGCCCGGCGACATGATCATCGACGGCGGCAACGCGCACTTCGCGGACACCCGGCGCCGGGAGCGCGATCTGCGCGAGCAGGGCATCCACTTCGTCGGCATGGGCGTCTCCGGCGGCGAGGAGGGCGCGCTCAACGGACCGAGCATCATGCCGGGCGGCCCCAAGGAGTCGTACGAGTCGCTGGGCCCGATGCTGGAGAAGATCTCGGCGAAGGCCGCCGACGGTTCGCCGTGCGTCTCGCACGTCGGTCCGGACGGCGCCGGGCACTTCGTGAAGATGGTGCACAACGGCATCGAGTACGCGGACATGCAGCTCATCGGCGAGGCGTACCAGCTGCTGCGCGACGTCGCCGGATACTCCCCCGCGCAGATCGCGGAGATCTTCCGCACCTGGAACCAGGGCCGCCTCGACTCGTACCTGATCGAGATCACGGCCGAGGTGCTGTCGCACGTGGACGCGCAGACGGGCGAGCCGTTCGTGGACGTGGTGGTGGACCAGGCCGAGCAGAAGGGCACCGGCCGCTGGACCGTGCAGATCGCGCTCGACCTGGGTGTGCCGGTGTCCGGCATCGCCGAGGCGGTCTTCGCCCGTTCGCTGTCGGGCCACGCGCAGCTGCGGGAGGCCTCGCGCGGGCTGGCCGGCCCGAAGGCGAAGCCGCTCAGCGAGTCGGAGGCCCGGGCCTTCGCCGACCGGGTCGAGCAGGCGCTGTACGCGTCGAAGATCGTGTCGTACACGCAGGGCTTCCACGAGATCGACGCGGCCCGCGGCGAGTACGGCTGGGACATCGACCTCGGTGCGGTGTCCGCGCTGTGGCGTGGTGGCTGCATCATCCGGGCGGCCTTCCTGGACCGTATCCGCGCGGCCTACGACACCCGGCCGGATCTGCCGAGCCTGCTGTCGGACGCGACGTTCGCGCAGGAGATCGCGGACGCCCAGGACGACTGGCGCGAGGTGCTGGTCGCCGCGACCCGCCAGGGCGTGCCGACACCCGGTTTCGCCGCGGCGCTCGCCTACTACGACGCCCTGCGCGCGGAGCGGCTGCCGGCGGCTCTGACGCAGGGGCAGCGGGACTACTTCGGTGCGCACACCTACCGGAGGGTGGACCGGGACGGGTCGTTCCACACGCTGTGGGGTGGGGACCGGTCGGAGGTCTCCGCGTAGGCGCTCCGCGCTGATGGACCGGAACGGGGCCGGTGGGCAGCTGCAACGGCTGTCCACCGGCCCCGTTCTGTTGCCGGTTCTCTTGCTGGTTGTCTTGCTGGTTGTCTTGCCGCCGTTCAGGACAGCGGCGGGCCCGGCTCGGGGTTCGGTACGGGTTCCGGTCCCGGCGGGATCGGGGACGGGTCGGGTCCCGGCACGGGGTCGGGGCCCGGGGGTGGGGTCGGGGCCGGGCCCGGCGGCGGGGTCGGGGCCGGGCCCGGCGGCGGGGTCGGAGCCGGGCCCGGTGGCGGGGTCGGAGCCGGGGGCGGCGGCGGTGTCGGGGCCGGGGGCGGTGGAGTCGGCTCCGGGCCCGGTGGCGGCTGCGGGTTCGGCACCGGATCGGGGTGCGGCTCCGGGCCCGGAGTCGGCCCCGGCGGCACGGGGTCGGGATACGGATTCGTCATGAGGTCCTCCAGCCAGTCGCTCGACTCCGGCTCTGGACTACTCCCCCGCCTACCCGTCGACCGCTTCCCCAGTCACCCACGGGCGGGACGGGGAGGGGCCAGGTGGGGGTACGGGGGACGGGGTTGGACACCGCGTGTGCCGGTTGGGCCTGGAGGGGCATGTGCGAACGGCGGTGTCGCGGAGGCCCAGGCCGGGGGGCGAAGAGCCTGCGGCACGCCCAGGGCTGGTGGGCGCGCGTGCCGACCGCCCGCGCGGGGGGATTTGCGCCCTGCCAGGAGCGAAGATCGGGTGTCCAGCCAGGACAAGACGGCACGCATGGGGGAGGAGCCTGCGCCCCGGGCAGGGTCGAAGAACGCCGCGGCACGCCCATAACAAGGCGGCACGCCCACAACGAGACGGGGCGCGTGCAGCCGTGCAGCCACCGCGAACGAAAGACCCGGGCCGGGGCGCACCGTGAGCACTCGTCCCGCCCAATACTCGACGGAGCGCGTGCCGACCGCGGTGGCAGGGATGCGCGCCCTCAAGGAATCGGAGAGCGCGCGCCGCGCGCGGGACACGCGTGGCCCGTCGGTCAGAAGCGGCCCGGGTGTTCGGTCAGCCAGTCCTTCGCCGCCGTCAGCAGGGCCTGGTCAGCCGGTGGGGCCTCGTCGGGGTGGCGTTCGGACCACTTGGCGACGTAGGGGCACAGCGGGGCGACGGCGCTGTGCTCGCGGCCGGCGATGCCGTAGAGCTCTCGCGCCAGCGCACCCGCGATGCCCTGGCCCTCGTGGGCCGGTTCGACGATCGTGTGCACGGGCACGAGCGCGCGTTCGGGGCTCTTGAGGACGAAGTACTCGATACGGCCGACGACTTCACCTCCGGACACCGCCTCCAGGCGGCCCGCCGCCCGGTCGTCGCGGATCTCCAGGTCCCTCATGGGCACGCTCCTGTCCCCTGTACGTCGGTCAGGCCCGGACGGCCTGCGGGCTGCGCTGCTGCTCCGAGCCCGGTACCGGCTCGGACGGGTCGGCGCCGAGATCCACGATCCGGTTGTCGCGGTCCACGTGCACGACCTGGGGGGTGAGTGCCCGCGCCTCGGCGTCCGTCACCTGTGCGTAGCTGATGATGATCACCAGATCGCCGGGGTGGACGAGATGGGCGGCGGCCCCGTTGATCCCGACGACGCCGGACCCGCGCTCGCCCTCGATGACGTACGTCTCCAGCCTGGCGCCGTTGGTGATGTCCACGATGTGCACGAGCTCGCCGGGCAGCAGGTCGGCGGCGTCGAGCAGGTCGGCGTCGATGGTCACCGATCCGACGTAGTGCAGGTCGGCCTGGGTGACGGAGGCGCGGTGGATCTTGGACTTGAACATGGTTCGAAGCATGGAGAAACTCCCGGTTTGTCTGCTCCCTGCCCGCTTATTGCAGGTCAAGGGCGATTCCGGAGACTACAACGATTCGCATGTTCGGTCAGCTGTCGCCAGGTGTTTCCGTACTCACACTGACCCATTGTCGATTTTCCTGATGAGTGATCAGGCCACTACCGGACTACTCCAAGCCCTCATCGCCGATCACCGACTCGGGGTGAGGCGCGGGACACCGACGCCGCCGCCACGAAGTCCGTACCCTTTCATCGCCTGTTTACAGGAGCATCCGGTCACGACCTGCAAGAGGGTGTCACAAGGCATTGTCCACCTAGCATTCAGCTCGTGCTTCTGCCTGCCAAGGCATCGAGCAGCGACACGGCCTCACCGCGACTCAACAGCTCATGAAACGCTCGTTGCGGACGGTCAGTAGGCAGGCTTTGCCGCTGCTCTCCGGGCCGCACTCGCACGCTCCCACGTGTTCGAGTGCGGCTTCGACGACGGTTCGAGATGCTCTCCATGCGGATCACGTTTTTCCCGCGGCGCCCGGCGTGGTGTCGAGGGCGACGCCGGCGTCCACGTACGGCGACGAAACCGTAGACCGGCTCGCAGCGACGACGGGGACGAGACCGAGGCCCTCGATCCCGTCCCCGCCCTCACCTGGGAACGGAAGGAGCGGCTCGAGCTTGTTCAACACCGCGTCCGCCGGGAGTGGAGCGCGTCGCCTCCCATCTCGTCTCCCTCGCCAACAGAGTCGCCGCGCTCCTTGGCCGACACCCGCTTCACCCATGCCGCGCGGGACAACAAGGACCGCGCGTACGCGTTGCGGTGATCGTGTTTGAACGAGGGTTGAGGCGGCGTTCGTGCGGCCGTCATTTCACGACTCTGTCCACGATGCGATCGATGCCCCTTTGGGGATCCCTCCACTTCATAGCCAGCCGATCGTGGTCCATTCCGTGCTCGGAGACGACGTCCCGCAGCTGTTCGAGAGTGAGCTCGCCCAAGCGTGAGCGAAGCCCCGCCTCGCCGGATTCAGCGAAGACCGCGAATGGTTCGATCACTCCCGGAGCCCGCCTGCTGCTGCGCCTCAGGCGTTCGGCCGGACGCGGTGCGGCATGCGGTTCGAGAGGGTGAGGGCCTTGCCCAGGGCCCGGGCGAAGCGTGGCGTACGTGCAGCTTCGGACGCCACCACGCCAAGAAGGCGCGCAGAGGGACACCGTGGCGTGCTGTCGTCGTCGGTGGTGTCCGGCCATTCCTGCTGCAGGCCGTCGACCCGGGTCTGTACGATGCCTACCGCACCGGCCGGGCCGCCGCGGACGGCAGCCTGCTCGGCGCCCGTCCCTCCGTGCTCGCCGGACACATCACAGCGGGTTAGCGCACCCACTACGCCGCCAACCGCGCGATCGCGCGCGACCAGCCGGAGGCGGTCGACGTCGTGGGTGGCGGCTCGGTATCGGTCGATGCCAACCGGTTCATGTTCACCCCCCTCATCCGGTTCCGGGCAGCGCAAAGGGTGTGGTCCTGGCCTCCTGCACCTGGGCGGACGACGCGCTGCGCTGGGGCTCCCTGGACGACGAGGCACGGTATCCGCATGCTCTGTGCGGCCTCCAGCAGGTCTACGGCCAGCGCATCGAGGTCTTCTACACCGGCGCGGGCCGCACGCAGAGCTAGCTGCGCGACCCCTACGCCTACGGAGAGGCGTCCGTCCTCCTACCCGGGCAGCACACGGAGTTGCGGCCCGCCATCCCCGTGCGCGAAGGGCCGTTGCACTTCGTCGGGGACCACACGTCCGTTAAGCCGGCGTGGATCGAGGGAGCCGTGGAGTCCGCCGTGCGCGCCGCCTTGGAAATCCACACCGCGTGAGCCGCGTGGTCCGCTGAGCCACGAGGCACACGCAGGCCCCGGCGCACCGGCGCCAGGGCCATCGGTTCTCGCAGGGCGACTTCATTGCCGTCCACTTCCGGCGTATCCGCCGTCGGTGTCAATGTCGGTCGTCCGACCGCGATTGCACGCCCCCAATCAGCGTCTGCACCCCAGCCGTCAACACAGGAGCTGCCACAGGATGACGAGCTGCTACTGCAGGACGACGAGCTGCTGCCGGAGCAGAAGGAGGAACCACCGCAGGAAGAATCGGACGGCGAGCCGTCACAGCCGTCACCCGCGGCGTACCAGGACGAACCGCTGGACGCGGTGCCAGCACCTCCTGTCGCTGATGCCGCACCCGTACCGCTGCTCGTCGGCCACGCCCCGTACCCCGGCCGCTCCCCCGGCCGTACCCGGACGTCGGCCAGCCGAGATCGTCCCAGGCACGCCGCCAAGCCCGACGCACGAGCCAGGCACACAGCACAGCCATCGCCAGCATGGCAACGGCCACCACGCCCAAAGCAGTCACGATCACTTCCCCGCCCCTCCACGGGTCAGGCGCACCGCTGTCCGGACCATGCCCCCGCCCTGGCGACTTCATTCTCTCCTTGAGCAACCCAAGAGGTTCTCTCACTAGAGCCAGATACACGCGGCTCGCACTCCATACCGCACGCCGCCGACTGTGGGTGATCACCCCTGACTCTGGGTTTCCGCTGCGTGCGGTGTGCACGCTGCAGAGCGGCCGGGGCCGGTCGCGTTTCCCGGCGCAGCCCGCGGCCTGGCGCGGCAAGCAGGACGGGGCGGCCCCGTCTCAGGCGAGTCATACATCACCGGCGCACCGACCGGCCTGTCCCTGGGCGGTCGGCGGCTTCCCCGTGGCAGGACGAGTCCTGGTATGGCCAAGCTCGTCGGCGTCGGCGGGATCGCCGCTGAGGGGGATTCGGCAAGCGCCGCGGTTTCTGAGAGGCCGGCGGAATGACGGGGCCCGCCTTGGGATGGGTGATCAGCCACCTCATCCGATCCCGCCGCCGGCAGCAGGGCTTCCTCCTGCCGCAGAGTGATTCGCCGACCTCACTGCCGAAACGGCCTCAGAATGCCCAGACGCTGCAGCTCGACAATGTGCTCTGCCGCCCGTCTGGGCGCTTCGCCGCCGCTCACCAGCACTCCCGCCTCGATATTGCGGTGGGCCGCGGACTCGGTCAGGTTGGCGCTGCCCAGGAACAGCGTGCGGCGGTCGGCCACCGCGAGTTTGGCATGCTGACGCGAGTGTGGGTGGTCGACCGGGTCTCGGGCCCAGTGCCACAGACTCAGGCCGGGAACGGACGCGAATGCCTCGGCAGGCTCCCGACCTTTGAGGAGCCCCCTCGCGCCGGCCAGCGTCTCGGCCACGACATGGATCTTCACGCCCCGTTCCGCAGCTGCCGTGAGAGCCCGTGTCAGGGCTGGATACGGGCGAGCCGCGTAGGTCATGGCCAGTAGCTCGTCGCGGGCCTCTTCGATCACGTCGATCAGCACCTGGGCGGTCGCCCGCACCGGTACGGCGGGCGTTGAGGGGCCGGTCCACACGGTGCGGACCAGCACCCTGTCCCGGGCGTGCAGCATCGCCGCGACATAGCCACGCACATAGGCGGCTGCCTCGGCGGGCGGGACCGAGTCCCTCTCCATCGCCTCGTACAGCTCCGCGACCGCTTCGTCGGCACGTGGAGTGGCCAGTTCGGTAAGCGCCCGCTCCTTGCTACCACGCCGTGCCAGCAGACCGGCGAGGTCCTTGCCCCGGGACAGGCCGAGGGCCGCGACGGCGGCCCCCGCAGCGGCCTCGAACTCGCGCCGACTCACGGCAGCAGACCGACCGGTATCAGTATCTGCTCCTTGTCCCCGGACAACGGAACGATGAAGCGGCGGTCGAGGAACCGATTGGCGCGCTCGCACGTGGTCTCGGAGACGAAGAGACAGACATGGCAGGCCGCT
This sequence comes from Streptomyces coeruleorubidus, assembly GCF_028885415.1. Classification (GTDB taxonomy): domain Bacteria; phylum Actinomycetota; class Actinomycetes; order Streptomycetales; family Streptomycetaceae; genus Streptomyces; species Streptomyces coeruleorubidus_A. The sequence continues at coordinate 8,642,037 of NZ_CP118527.1, read as the reverse complement.
CCGTGCAGGTAGTCGCCCGGGTCGTGGGGCAGACGCTCGGAGCAGAGCGGATCGGCCGAGCAGTGCCCCGCGTCGGCCAGCGCCCGGCGCACGATCCGGCCGAACTCGCGCTCCTCCGCGAGGGAGACCAGGCCGCCGAGGGTGCCCTCGGAGTCGGGAACGGCGGTGTAGATCAGAATTCCCGTCCTCGGGTTCTGTTCGTCGCCGGCGTAGATCCGCTCGGCCAGGGAGGCCGAGCTGTAACCGCACTCCAGGGCGATGGTTCGGATCAGCAGATGCGAAAGGGTGTGCAGGGCGATGTAGCGAGCGCCGGGCCAGCCGTGGAAGGGGTCGAAGTCGCTGGTCTTCCGGTCCGACTTGCGGTTGGTACGGAACCGGCCGTAGGCCTCCTTGTGGGCCTCCATCTGCGGCGACTTCTCCATGCGCGCCACCCACTCCGCCATGAGGTCGTCCCGCACGCGCAGGAAGATGCCCTCTCCGCGGACCTCGCTGGCCGGCACCCAGTTCTGCGTGCCCCGGGACAGGTCCACGCGGGTCGCGATCTCCGGGGACTCGGGATCAGGGGCGTCGAGCCGGGTGAAGCCGATCAGAGCGCGTGCCTCACGCAGCCGCTCGACCTGGCGAATGTCCGAGAAGAGTTCGTCCATCGGGGCCGGAACGGAGACCGGCCTGAGGGCGAAGTCGTCACTGGGCGAGGAGACCGGACCGGAGAGGGCGTCCCATTCGGGGCGGAAGAGGTCGGCCTGGACGTCGGGGGCGGAAGGGGCCGGTCCGTCGGTTCCGTTCTTGCGGGCCGCGACCCCCGCGAAGACGGCGTCCGCGTCGAACTCCTTGAGGAATCCGAACTGGGGCAGACGCGCCATGAAGGCGAGCTCGCTCCGGTCCTCGACCTTCTCCAGTTCCGGCCAGTGGTCGTCGAGCAGTTTGTCGATGTCGCCTCCCTGCCCCTTGGGCAGCGCGAGTGCGCTGAGGGTGAGCGGGAACCACTGGTTGGAGGCACCCGCGACCATCAGGACCGAGTCCCGGTCGCAGCCGTTCGGCTCGTAGGTGCCCAGGTGCGGATGGCGACCGCGGCACCGGGGCAGGTGGCGGCGCCCGCGTTCGCCCATCGCCTCGCGGATGTTGCGCTTCGCACCGCATGCGACGCATTCGATGGTGACGTTGGCGGCCTGGTTGCCGCCGTGGTCCTTCATGCGCAGCTTGGGCCGCGGGATCTTGTCGCAGGCCTGCCCGTGGTGGACGTACGGGGTGTAGGGGAACTCGTCGAGATGGCCGGCGGTGCAGACGAGGGTGAAGCGGGCGGCCACGGCGAGCGGCTTGCCCCGCTTGCAGTCGTGGACGAACTTGGCCTCGTGCGGTGCACGCGGGTTGGCGTTGATGAAGGCGAACTCGTCGGAGTCGATGGCGGCGAGGACGTTGCAGGCGGTGCAGCGCAGCCATTGGGGAAACGGTGCCACGGGCACTCCGACCCCCTGCGCGGCCCAGCCCTTCGGGTCCGTGTCGCCGCCCTCCAGCCAGGGGGCCGCCCGCAACTGCTCGATCTGCCCGCGACCGTAGCGCTGCAGGGAGCGGTTGACGGCGGCGCGCAGCCGCGGTTCGTCGATGTCGTAGTCGGTGATGCCGGTGTAGCTCCAGGCATCGAGTCCCCTGACGAGGACGGAAAAGTTCGGCAGGTCGACGAGGGAGCCGACACCGGCGGTGAACATGAGGTGGCTGGGGCGGACGGCCCCGACCCTGCGGTTGCTCCTGGTGTTCATCGCTGTGCCCTCCTGGGCGTGTCCGCAGTGGTGGGCCCGTACTCGTCGCTGTCCACAGTGGCCGCCAGGTCGCGCTCGGTCTCGGTGTCCACCGTCCCGAAGTTCCAGTCCGGACCACCACCCGACGGGTCTTCGAGGAAGGCCCCACCGCCAGGCAGCAGAAGGTTGATCTCGTTCTCCGTCTCGCGCATCGACATGCCGACGGTCAGCTCCGTCCACCGGGATCCGTCGGCCCGCCGGAGCAGCCCGTTCACGACGGTGGTCTTGTGCTTCTCCTTGCGGTAGCCGAGGGCCGAGCTGTTCTCGTCCCGTTTGCGGCGCCACTCGTCCTTCAGCCGGTCCAGTCGCTCGCTCAGGTACTGCCGGGGCAGCTCGCCCCCCACCCGTTCGGCGCGTTCCAGCAGCCGACGCTCGACATCCCTGGCCAGGGGGCCGTCGAGATCCACGTGGTGGGCGTCGAGGTTGCGGGAAGTGTCGTAGGCCCCCTGACGCAGCGCCGCCACAAAGGTGGCCGCGACGCCCCGGTCGAGGGCGCGGCGGGTGAACGGCGTGACGGAGAGGGCCTCGACCTGGCGATAGAACGTGGCGTGGTAGTGCTCGAAGTCCTCGTAGTGAGCGAGGTCCCGGGGGCGTGACCAGTTGTAAAGGGTCACGACGAGACCGGGACGTGCGGCGTCACGGCCGACACGCGAGGACGCCTGGATGTACTCGGCGGTGTTCTTGGGCTGGCCGACGACCAGCATCAGACCGAACCGGGAGACGTCGACACCCACTTGCAGCATGGAGGTGGCGAGGACGACGTCCACCGCCTGCCGGGCGATCGGTGTCATGGCGGCGCGGGGTTCCCGTTTCTCCTTCACGGCGACGGCGTACTCCCGCAGGAAGGCACGTCGCCGCTCCGAGGTGTCCCGTTCGGGGTCGAACTCGATCTCCAGGCGCTTGAGGGCGGCGCCGACGTCGGAGGAGGAGATGCGTGAGGTCAGTTCCTGGATGCCGAGCATGCCGGTCCGGCTCACGATGCGGTCGGACAGCGTGTCCTGTCCCCTTCTGCTGCCGTTGGAACGCACCCGGGTCGTGATGTCGTCGTCCATGTACCGCCGCATACCGGCGAGTTCACGAGTGGCGTTGAAGTAGCCCACCAGGGTCATGTACGGGTCCGCCGGCTTGCCGTAGTCGTCGAAGAGTTGCTGCCCGGCCAGCAGCAGGATCTCGGCGACCCGGATCTCGGCGGCCTTGAGACGGGTGCCGTGCGCACACACGCCCAGGTAGCGTCGGCCGGGGTTGGTGCGGCTCAGCTCGACCTGCCGGGAGAAGAACGTGTCCCCCACGTCGAGGACCTGCGGCGGGAAGACGGCGACCTTGCGCCCGAAGACGCCCAGCACCTGGTCGGCGGCCCGCTTGGTGGTCGCCGTCGACGCGACGATCTTGGGTCCCGTCTCATGACGTTGCCCCTGAGCGTCCGTGACGCCCCAGGTGCACAGCTGGTCGACGGCGGATTCGAAGAGGCCGACGGTGGTGCCGAGGGCACCGGAGATCAGATGCAGCTCGTCCTGGATGATCAGGTCCGGGGGCCGCAGGCGTGTCACCGGCTGAGCGGTGACACCAGGCAGATCGCCCCTGGCGTTGTGCCGGCTCCCGCAGCCGGTCTTGGCGTCGAGATCGTCGTGACGGTAGCCATGGCGCGGGCACAGCTCCGTGACCCTGCCGAACAGCAGGCCGGCGTACCCGTTCCAGGGCAGCTGGGCGAACTTGTCCACGGTGGCGATCAGCAGGGACGGGGCGAGCCGGTAGATCTCCTCGTCGACCGTCAGCACCGGGATGCCCTCACCGGGCGATTCGCGCCGGGAGAAGGGGCAGCGGTCCTCGCCCTCTCCCCTCGGGCAGTACAGCAGGACGCGGCGCCGCGCTTCGTCGTACTCCATGTGCGAGCGGGCCGTCAGTCCGCTTCCGCACCACGGGCAGGTGAGGACCTGGAGGACACGGGCGTGCTTGTCGCTCGCGTTCTCCCGAGCCTCGGCGATCTGTTCCTTGGCCTCGTCGAACCAGTTGGGCGAGACGGAGGTTCCCACCCACAGCCCGATGCGGAACGGGGTGGCCCCCCAGCGGACGTCCCGGGCGAACTCCTCGCGGCGCAGCACTTCGCAGGCGCTGACCAGGGCGGCGGCGCGCTGGAACTGCTGGGCGGTCAGCAGGCGCAGGGTGTAGCGCATGAGGACGCCGACGCCCGCCTCACCACTGCGTGCTTCGGTGCCCGAGCCGAGCGTTCCCTGCAGGCGTCGCAGCGCGAAGGTGTACGCGGCGAGGCCGAGGTAGGCCTCGGTCTTGCCACCACCCGTCGGGAAGAACAGCAGGTCGACGAGTGCTTCGCGGCCGGTGCCGCGGTGGGGGTGTCCGGGGCGGCTCAGGGAGTCGAGGTTCAGCAGGACGAAGGCGAGCTGGAAGGGGCGCCAACTGGCGGCCTCCTTGCCCTTGGCTTGGACCTCGTCGTACGCCTCCTGATAGGAAGCGCGGTCGTCCTCGCGTCCGGCGCGGGCAGCGGCGACCGCGGTGTTGCGACGCTGGAGCGCCATGGCTCGATTGGCGAACCGAAAGGCTTCCAGGGCGGTGTCGTCGGCCACGAGTCTGTCGATGCCGAGGGTTATGCGGTCGCAGATGTCCAGTGCCTGGTCGATGGCGACCTCTGCTGATGCGCGCAGGTCGTCGGGGAGCGAGCCGGCCTTGGTGCGCTGCTGTTCGAGCCAGGTGCCGTAGCCGTCGGCGAGCGGGGCCAGGGCGGTGCTGAGTTCGGTCCGGAGGGCGGGCACCGCGAGAGCCGCGAGTTCGTCCATGCCGAGTTCGAGTCCGCGGAGCAGCTCCTGGTCCTCGAGGGTAGGTGCGGTGGTGGCCCGGACGTCGTACTCCGGGAGCCACGTGGTCGTGAGGCGGTGCGCGTTGCGTTCGCCGTCTCGCACGTGGGCGTGCACAGCGACGTTGCGGCCCTTGGCGTGACTGAGGCTGTCCCGGTAGAGAAGCCGGAGCCTGCGCTCCTCGGCGTCTTCGGGGCCGTTACCCCGGTTCGCGGGTTCGAGCGGGTCGTCGACCGGAAGGAAGACCGCGGCCTGGTCGTCGGGGAAGGCGGTGACGTCGATTTCGGTCTGGAAGAGCCAGTGGGCGTCGCGTGCCTCACGGCTGTCCTGCTGCCGGTTCACCAAGGCCAGTTCGACGATCCGCAGATCCTCGGTTCCGGCTCGGCCGGTGTGCCGGCGCACCTGCACGTCGAGGACGACCGCTCCTCCTTCGAGCTCGACGATCCTGTCCGACGCGCCCGTCACGTCGATGTCCACCGGGTGCTCGACGGGCTCGCGCGACCAGACCCTGCGGGTGGTGCCCCGGTCCGTGGCTTCCCCCGACTGCGTATAGCGACCCCACCGGACGGTGGCGCTGAGCGTGCCGACGGAGGCGGGAACCGTGAAGGACAATCCCATGGACGATGCCCAGATGTGGCCGGCGGCCTGGGGGGTCAACCGGTCCTGAAGCTCGGTGTCGTCACCCTCCTGCTCGTCGCCTGACTCTCCGTCCGCGCTCTGGGCGGCCACGAGCGCGATCCCGTCCGCGGTGACGGCCTGGGGCCGCGGACCGAGCATGCCCACCAGGTACCGGTCGCGCGGCCCGGAGGAGGCGCTCGGCAAGGTCTCGTTCTCTCCGTCCCACGGTCCCAGCAGATCGCGGCGGATGTAGGTCACCAGTCCGTCCCGCACCTCGTAGGAGTCTCCGGCGAGGAACGTCTGGGGCACTTCGTCGAGCGGGTGCGGGACAGCGGCCTGGGCAGGCTGGGCCGGCATGCGGTGGGTCCTTCCGGACGGATCCGATGGAGCACGAGCGAGGTCGAACGTGCGGCAGCCCCTGAAGAATAGATCGTTGACTCAGTTCACACAACGAGTCTGCGATGTTCCGTCGCTCCATCCGGGCTGAGTCTCTACGCTGGTCCCGACCGCCGCCCACCGCCACCCGAGGACGCCCATGCCCCGACTCGCTCTCTCCGACGACTTCGTCGCGGACCTCATCTCGCTGCAGAGGCCGGTCCAGAAGGAAGTCAACGACGCGATCCAGATGTTCCGGAGCATGACCGTCCCCCAGCTCCACGCGAGCAAGGGCATGCATCTGGAGAAGCTCGAGCGGGCACGCGATCCCCGGATCCGCACCATTCGCATCACCAAGTTCTACCGGGGTGTGCTCCTGGCCCCCGACGACGGAAGCGATCTGTTCACCCTCCTGCGGGTCGCGCCGCACGACGACGCGATCAACTGGGCCTGCAAGCGCGCCTATTCCGTCAACGGCGCCACCGGCGGCCTGGAAGTGCGCAACGTCGAGGCACTCGAGCAGATGGAGACCTACTTCGAGACGAAGGCGGACACCACGCCCGCCCGCCTCTTCGAAGGGCACTCCGACACCGTTCTGCGCGATCTCGGCATCGATGACCAGGTAATGCGGCTGGCCCGGGTCTGCGTCACGGTCGACGATCTGACGGTCATGGCACCGCCCATGATGCCCGCCGACCAGTACGAGGTACTGGAGTTCCTGTCGGCCGGCTACTCCCCCGAGGACGTCTGGGAGCAGCTGATCGCTCCGCGAGGGCAGACCGTGCGCACGGCGGAGGACCGGCCGACGGTCACTCTCACCGAGGCGATCCTCAACACGCCCAACCGCATCGTGGAGGTGACGGGTCCCGGCGAGCTGGAGCGCATCCTCACCGAGGACTTCACCCGTTGGCGGATCTTCCTCCACCCCGCCCAGCGCCGCTACGCCTACCACCCCGGTTTCAACGGTCCCGCCCAGGTCACCGGCGGTCCGGGCACCGGCAAGACGGTGGTCGCCCTGCACCGCGTACGGCATCTGCTGCTCACGGGCCGCGAGGGTGAGCGAATCCTGCTGACCACTTTCACCAACGCCATGGCCGCCGCCCTGCGGGACAGCCTCGCGCTTCTGCTCGGCGACGCCGACGCCCACCTGCTGGAGCGCGTCGACGTCACGACGGTGGACGCGCTCGCCGCCAGGGTCGTCCGGGAGGCGAGGGGCAGTTCGCTGAAGCCCCTCTCGACCGCCGCCGAGAAGAGCGCCTGGACCCGTGCCATCGCACGCGAGGATCTGCCCTGGACGGAGCAGTTCCTGTCCCAGGAGTTCCGCAACGTCGTCCTGGCACAGGGGCTGCGCACGCCCGAGGAGTACCTGCGCTGCGTACGGCGGGGACGCGGCACCCAGGTCGGGCGGGTGCAACGGGCCCGGCTGTGGCGGGTGATGGAGCGGTTCACTGCGGACTTGGCCTCGCGCGACTCGGCGACGTACACACAGCTGTGCGACCAGGCGGCGCGCATCCTCGCCGAGGGATCGCCGCGCTACCGCCATGTCGTCGTGGACGAGGCGCAGGACCTGCATCCGGCCCAGTGGCGCGTGCTGCGCGCCTGCGCCGCCGCTCAGGCCGACGACATGTTCCTGGTCGGCGACCCGCATCAACGCATCTACGACTCCCGTGTCTCACTCCGCTCGTTGGACATCAACGTCCGGGGGCGCACCTCCCGGCTCCGCCTCAACTACCGCAGCACGGAGGAGATCCTGCGCTGGTCCGCGTCCCTTCTCGACGGTCAGCCGGTGGGCAGGCTCGGCGAGGACGACGATGACGGCGGCCGGGACTCCCTCCGCGGTTACCGGTCCCAGCTGCACGGCCGCATACCGGCAGCGCGCGGATACGGCAGTCAGGACGAGGAACTGCGGGCGTTGGTCGAGCAGGTCCGCACCTGGATCGAACAGGACGGGGTCAAGCCGTCCGAGGTGGCGGTGTGTGCCCGGTTCAACACGCTGGTCGACGCGGTCATCGCGCGCCTGCGACGGGAGCGCATCCCGGCGGTGGCGGTCAAGGACAGCCCCGGGCCCGACGTGTCCGGGGTGCGCGTGGCCACCATGCACGCGATGAAGGGGCTGGAGTTCCGGTGCGTGGCCGTTGTGGGCGTGACGTCCAGCGTCCTGCCATTCGCCCCACAGGTGACGCCGGCCGATGTCGATCCCGTCCAGCATCAGTCGGATCTGCTGGCCGAGCACTGCCTGCTGTTCGTGGCGTGTACGCGGGCCCGCGACGCGCTGGCCGTCTCGTGGAGCGGTGATCGGAGCCGCATGCTGGACCCCGTCGCAGGCTGAGGCAGACCGGGCATCGGCGCCTCGGACCCTGCTTCGGGTCCGAGGCGCCGAGCCGTCGTTGCGGAGATGCTCCCCTTGTCTCCGGTCCCTGCCGACGTCAGGCCCGGATCGCCCGGACGACGACCGTATGGGTCTTGCCCTGGGAAGCGTCGTACGAGATCTTCCGACCTGTCGGCTGCCACATCAACGTGTGCCCCAACGGCGACGAGGGGGAAATGATCTCCGCTTCTTCGGTGGGGAGTTCGGCGATGGTGTACAAGGTCGCGTCGTCGACCTGCCCGTCGAACTCGAGGACGAGCAGTGCGCCGGGGTACACCACCTTGGGCGTTCCCTCCTCCTGGCCGACCCGCACGGCATCGGCGAAGGTCCTCAGGAAGCCGAGTCGCTTCGTGCGGCGCTCTCGCTGGTCGGCCTTCGTCTTCCTGAGGAAGACCAGGTTCGCCGCGTCCAAGTCCACGGGAGTCTCGTCGGGAGCGTCGATGGCGGCCTGCAAGTCCTGCATCTCGCGCACCAGCCGACGGAACGCGGCGGCGGGAATCTCCTGGACGGGAAGGGAGTTCTGTGCGACGGGGCGCTCCGGGCGGGGCGCGAGTTCCGGGGCCGCCTCTCCCGCAGAGGCCGGCTCGGTCACGCGCGGGTCCTTGGACTCGGCGACGGAGGTCGCCGGTCCATCCGGCACCGCCTCGGGCGCTGAGCTCGGGATGTGCGGGTGCTCACCTCCCCGCGGCTCCCGCGCCCCGTCGTCCCCGTTGCGACCATCGGTCGACAACACGCGGGAATGAGTATCTTCCGCAGGGGAGTCGGGGCCCTGCGGCTCTTCAGGGAGCGGTTTGATCCCCAGCCGTTCCAGCTCCGCCCAGAGCGGGGCGAGAGCCTGCTCACGGTCGAGGTGAAAGCGACTGCCACGGACCCGGACGAAGGTCCAGTCGACGCGTTCCAGATCCCGCTGGCGGGCGGCGGCGGTGAACGCGTCCTCTCCGTCGGCGAAGGCGTCGCCGTCGCAGGCGACCGCGAGTCTGCGGGTGCCGCCCTCGACAACCAGGTCGATGGTGTGGCGGCCGACCCGATAGCCGGGCCGCACGCGGTAGCCGCGGGCCGTCAGTTCCAGATACACCTTCTGGTGGAACAGGCTGTCGAAGGCCTCGTGGCGTACATCGGGCCGCACTTCGCCCTCGACAACGGCGGTCTCCTCCTCCGTGGGCCGGGTGAGGTGATCGAGCCACCGGCGGCGCAGGTCGTTCTCGTGGAACTGCTCCGGGCGGGCGCTGTGGAACACCCACACCTGGTCCTGGGCGCGCGAGGCGGCCACGTTGAGCCGCTGCTCGTACGTCTTGCCGTTGAAGCCGCCGGGCACGGTCCCGGCCGCGGTGGTGGCCGAGTTGACGCAGGAGATGAACACGATGTGCCGCTCGTCGCCCTGGAAGTCCTCGGCGTCGCCGACCCGGATGCGGCGGTCCTCACGCTGCTCGTAGTCGAGGCGTTCGGCGAGCAGGTTCTCCAGTTCCGTCACGTGGCCCTTGGCACCGCGGAGGCTGATGACGCCCATGGTCCTGCCCTCGTACGCGGGGTCGGCGCAGCAGCGCACGATCGCGTCGACGAGTGCCTCGGCCTCGGTGGTGTTGACCAGCCGGTCATTGCCGCCGACGGCCTCGCCGTCCTTGACGTGCACGGTGCGGACCGGGAGCAACCGGTCGGCGCCGTACTGCCGCAGCGGTTGGAGCTGACGGTTGTAGCAGAGTCCGTTGGAGAAGGAGATGATCTCCGGCATGCACCGGAAGTGCTCCTTGAGCATGAGCGTGCCGCGGCCCGCTGAGAGCGCTTCCGCGAGATCGAAGAAACTGGAATCAGGACCGAAGAGACTGCGGACGTCCGGCTCGAGCGCGGTGAGCAGCCGGTCCCGCAGGTGGAAGTACTCGTCCTGCTTGAGACCGACGTTGGAGGGGCTGACCTGCTTGCTGTCGCCGACGACCACCATCCGGTCGGCGAGCCAGCTCAGCAGCATGGCCTCCAGTCCGGACTGGCTGGCCTCGTCGACGATGACGACGTCGAACATGCCGGGCCGGTCCATGGGCACGGTCTCCGCTACCTGGTGCAGCGGCATGATCCAGGCCGGCACGGCTGTCTGCGCCTTGCGTAGTGCGGCCTGTGCGTCGCGCCGGTAGCGGTGCTGGTACTTGCCCTTGATACGGCGGGCGGCCTGCTGGTATGCGCTGAGGGCGCGGGACTGGTCGCCGGTGAGCAGCCCGAGGCAGCGGTGCCATGCGCGGGCGGCGGCGAGCCGGGCGAGCATGATGCGTGCCTCGTCGTCGGCCTCCGTCAGGCGTCGGCGCAGCGCGCGCTCGGCCTCCGGGTCGGTCAGCCGCTCCATCCGGTCGCGCCACGCCGACCAGGCCCAGGCCTCGGTGAGCAACGGCAGTCGGGCGTCCCACGAGGTGTCCTCCGGGGAACCGGTGATGCGCTCGGCGAGCGAGGGGAACGCCTCTTGCACCCGGGTGAGCGCGGCGTGCTGCTCGGCCCGTAGCCGGGCGGCCTCACGCACCTCGGCGATCTCGTCGCTGAACTCCCGGTAGCCCTGCGCGTTCTGGGCGCGCACGGCGTCGAGCGCGCGGGCGACGACGGGTGACACACCAAGCCGGTCGCTCCAGGACCGCAGCAGTTCCTCAGTGTCCGCGATCACCTTGCGCGACTGCTCGGCGGCACGCAACGTGGTCGCCGCGCGCAACAGGGCGCGTACGGCGTTCTCGACCGATGAGTCGTGCCAGGTCGCGACGGCGAGTTCGGGCGCGGTGGCGGCAGCGGTGAGCACATCGGTGCGGGCGGCAACGACGGCGAGCAGAGCCTCGAGTACGCCGGCGTCCTGCCGCAGGCGGGCCAGTCGCGGCCCGTGCCCCTGCCACGCGCCGGCGGGAGTCCCCCACTCGGCCTCCACCTGGGCCAGGCGCAGCTCGAGCTGGACGCGGGCGAGGACAACCGCCGCGGTGGCGGCGTCTTCGGGAGTCCGCCCGTCGACCCGTACGGCCTGCACGAACCCACCGACTGTCTTGGCCAGCTTCGAGCGGGTGCCGAGCGGTCCACGCAGCTTCTGCCCCTGGGCGAGCCCGTCGTGCAGGGTGGTGACCTGGCCGAGCGCGGTGGCCGGGTCGTATTGCTCCAGACCACTGATCATCGCGGTGCCCAGGGTGGCGAGCGAGGCGTCGAGCGCCGCAAGGGCGTCGGTGACGGCGGCGTGCCGGCTGCGTGTCTGCCAGTCCTGTCCCGCGGTCACCTCCCTCAGGAGCGCCCCGGCCCACTCTCCGGCGGCGGCCGCGAGCGACGCGGCGCGGGCTCGGGCGGCGGAGAACGCGTCGAGAGCCGTCGTCAGCCGCACCTGTTCGGCTTCGTTCAGGCCCCGCACGGCCGTGTCGTACTGCTGGCTCAGCGGGTCCTGGCGTACCGCCTCGTGTGCCTCATGGGCGGAGCTCACCACGTGCACGGCTTCCTCGAAGTCACCAGGGCCGGGCAGCTCGGAGGGACCGGGCACCTCCGCCGCCAGGGCGCGGTGGTGCGGAGTGAAGGCCCGCGTGGTGCGCAGAAGAGTCAGCGCGTCGTCGGCGGTCAGGGAGGGCTGCTCTTGAGGCACCTGGCCAAGCCAGTCGTACGCCTTCGCCTCGGAAGTGAGACGCTCGGCGATCTCCTGGAGGCTACCGGTGTAGTCACCGATCTCCGCCTCGAAGCGATGGGTCTCCTGCTCGCGCAGTACGGCGAGGTCGCGCAGCATGGCCTGCTGGGCCGACCGGGCAGCGGCGAGCCGAGCCTGGAGGGTGCGGATGTCCTTCTGCGACGCCTTGGGGTCGTAACCGGCGTACTCACTGAGGATCTTCTGTACGGACGCCTCGAGCTCCCGCTGGGCTGCCGCACCGTCCTCGGTGCGGCTCACGCACAGGTCACGGATGGTCTCGGGCAGCTTGTCCCGCAGGACGCGCAGGGCCCGTGGGGTGTGGCTGGTGATGAGAACCCGCTTGCCCTGGGCGAGCAGGTCCGTGACCAGGTTCGCGATGGTGTGTGTCTTGCCGGTGCCGGGCGGGCCCTGCACCACCACGAGCCGGTTGGCGCGCAGGCGTTCGGCGATGGTGCGCTGCTCCTCGTTGGCGGGCAGCGCGAAGTACATCTCGCCGGTGCCGGCCGACGTACCGTCGTCCTCGGCCGCCGCGAGGTCGGCGGCGGTCAGGGCCCCGTCGCGGCCGGCGATGTAACCGAGCAGTTCGGTGGGAGGTGTGCCGGCGTCGATCTGGCGGGCGATGGTCTTGAGGGCGTCCATCGTCGAACGGCGGTTGCGTTCCCGCAGGACCAGCGCGGGTGTGAGTCCCACCTGGGGCACGTCGAGGGTCCGCGGCCGGGCGCGTTCCACGGTCGGCGAGTAACTCCCGGCGCTGTGCGCCGCGTTGACCCAGCTTCGCAGGGCGGTGTGCACGGCGTCGAGGTATACGGGGTCGGTCACGTCGGACGCCCCGTCCAGCACCTCGACGATCTGCTCCCGCACAGGGCCCGGGACGTGCTGGGCCCCTTCCAGCATGCCCTCTTCCAGTTCCAGGCCCACACCGGTCGGGTCGGGGGCGGCGGTGAGGGTGCCGGTGGCCGGGTCGAGCTGGATCGTGGCCCGATGGGTGACCAGGTGACGTTCCACGCGCTGGCCGCCGGTCGTCTGCCAGGTGAGCCGGCCGAGTCCGAGCACGAGTTCGTAGGCCTCACCGAGGTTGGCGGCGTCCTCGTGCATCTTGTGCAGCCGGTCGTACAGCTTGACGACGGGGTCAATGGCGCGACGCTGCTCCGCCCAGGCGTGCCACTCCTGTTCCCAAGCGGCGTAGAGCTTCTCGATCTTCTCCCGCTTGGGATGGTCGTCGAGCTCGTGGTACGTCTTCTCAAGAGGAATTCCCCGGGACCAGTCGGGGAATTGGGGCTCGATCCGCCGACGCAGGTGCGGGGCGCGGGTCTGCTTGAAGTCCCGGATACGGGTCTCGTCGATCCACGGCGCGAGCAGGGGCTTGGGGTGCGGGGCGTCCTCGCGTTCGGGGCGGGCGAGGGTCAGCCAGGCCGGCTCGTCGGTGCCGAGGGCCCCGTCGAGCATCACCGCGACCTCGGGGGCGTCCGGCAGTTCCTCGAACCACACGGTCCCGGCGGCGCCGTCGAGCGTGCGAACGGGTCGTGCCTTGGACTCCTCCGCCTCGGCGAGGAACCGGAAGATCTGGCGAACGCGGGTCGAGTCGAGCTCGTCGGGGGAAAGCTCCTGGGACCGGCCGGGCGCGGTGGCCGTCCGCGGTCCCGTCGGCCGCGCCGCGGCGGGCGTGCTCGCGCGGTCCGAGCCCGTGGGCTGGGCCGGTACTGCTCCGAGTACGGCCCGGCCGGGAACCTGGTCTTCGCTCACGGCGACGAGGCCGTCACGGTCGTCCGCCGATTCCGGCTCCGTGGCGGTGAACAAGGACGGCTGCTGCTCACCGAAAAGCGCCGCCTGGTCCGGGAGCGACCCCGACGCCACGCGCGCAACCTTCATGCGAGGCTCGGCCGCCGAAGGGCTCACCGTGGTAAAGGTGATGCTCTCGCGGTCGTGCGAGCTCGGGAACCTGACTTCGACGTCCAGCTCCGCGGCGGTACCGGCGGGAATGCTGTAGGCCCAGGTGGCGGACGCTCGGCGGCCCTTGCGCAGAGTGCCTGTCAGTTCCTCGTCGAGTACTTCGGTCTTGTAGTCCAGTACCTGGCGCCCCGTCTTGCCGTACGGCCCGCTGCGTACCAGCAAGGCGATACCGTCGACATCGATGGGCTGGACGGTGCCGTTGCTCAGGTACAGAGTGCACCGGACCAGGTCGTCACCCTGCCGATACCCGTACGAGTCCTCCGCGTCGACCAGTTCGTACGGCACTACGTCGTCGACGCGGACGTGCAAGCCGTCGTCGTACTGATAGACGGAACCGACCGGCTGCACACCGTCACTGAGGCCACTCTCATTCTGGCTCACGCCCCACCCCACCTGCTGTTCAGGGCCACACGGGTGGCCACTTGGCGTCATCCCGCCCCGGTCAACCCGAGCACACACGACGCACCCCCCGGCGCACCAACTCGAGTGTGAACTGAGCACACGCACCGAGAGTATCAGCAGCAGTCCAGGGTCCATCGCACAACGAAACTTTCTGACCATGAACCCGCCAACAGTGCACAGGAGCAAGAGTTATCGTCTATTGACTGAGTTCACGCTGTAGATTCATGATGACCTGAGCATCACACGTACGAGCTCCCAACTGGCCGTCATAGAAAGGCCACACGCCATGCACATGGAAGTGCTCCACGTCAGTCCCGAGCTGGCAACAGAGTGGCTCACCCGCAACACCAACAACCGGCCCCTCAGCAAAGGCGCGGTGCAGCAGCTGGCCGGCCAGATCCAGCGTGGTGAATGGCAGTTGACGCACCAGGGCATCGCATTCGATGAGGACGGCGTACTGATCGACGGTCAGCACCGCCTCGCCGCCATCGCCAAGGCGGGCATCACGGTGCCCTTGACCGTCACCTACGGCGTCCCGCGTACCTCCTTCACGGTGATGGACACCGGACGCAAGCGCACCGGCCGGGACGCGCTCGCACTCGCCGGCGAGGCCAATGCCACGCATCTGGCGGCAGCTCTGCGCGGCCTCCATCTCTACCTGCACGCACCCGACTCGACGTGGAGCGGCGGATCGTCCGTGACCAGCAACGATCAGCTCCTGATCATGCTTGAGAAGCACCCTGGCATCCGTGACGCCCTCCAACACGGAATCGCACTCAACCGTGCGTGCCGTATCACTGTCACAGCGGCGACCATCGGCTGGTACGTCACCACGGAGGCACGACCCGACATCGATCAGTCCTCCTGGAAGGAGGGAGTCGTCACCGGCGCGCGACTGGAGCCGGGCGACCCCCGACTCACCCTGCGCAACACGATGCTCAGCCTCGCCACGGGCAAGAGCCACCGACGCCGCGACGACTCACGCGAGCACCTGCTCTACTACCTCAAGGCGTGGAACGCGTGGGTGGAGGGCCGCAGCATCAAGCTGCTGCGCCGCTCCCCCAACGAGACGATGCCGCGCATCTCCACCCGTTCGTCCCTGGCATCGGCGGACAACAACGCCTGAAGAGACATAGGTTCAACGGACGCCTGCCCCTCTGGCCCGCAAGACATCGGACATGAACGGGCTTGGCCTGTGCACCCGGCAGGGATGCCGTAGGGAAAGGAAGCGCATGCGCGCCCAGGAGATCACCTTCCTCAAACTCGTCCAAGGGGACAAGCAGTTCCAGGTTCCGCTCTACCAGCGCACGTACAGCTGGGGCAGGGAGCAGCTCCAGCGGCTGTGGGAGGACATCGGGGAACTCGTCGACCAGCATCAGGCCGGTGAGTCGGCGCCGCCTCACTTCCTCGGGTCGGTGGTACTGGCACCCGGCCAGATCCAAGCAGGCGGAGTACAGCGATGGCTGGTGGTGGACGGACAACAGCGACTGACCACGTTGATGCTGGCCTTCGCGGCGCTGCGCGACCATCTGAAGGAGACGGGTGACGCGCGCGGTGTGGACCGGGTGCACCGCCAGATACTCGTCAACGAGTTCCACGAGGGGCCGGATCACTACCGGTTGCTGCCCACGCAGGCGGACCGGGAGGCGTACACCGCATGTGTCCAGTCCCGAGCCGACGCCGGCGGCGGCGACAACGTGGGGGCTGCCTACCGGTTCTTCCGCGGTGCGCTGGCCGAGGGCCACGAGGCGGGCGACGAGCGGTGGACCGCCACTGTCGAGACGGTTCTGAAGGACCTGCTCTCCATCGTGGAGATCACCGCCGAGCCCGGCGACAACGTCTACCGGATCTTCGAGTCGATCAACAACACGGGTGTCGGGCTCAGCCAGAGCGACCTGTTGCGCAACTACGTGTTCATGCTGCTGCCCAAGCGAGGCGAGCGGATCTACCAGGAACTGTGGTTGCCCATGCAGCAGAGCCTCGGTCCGAAGAACCTCGAACTGCTGGTCTGGCTCGACCTGGTCGTGCGCGGCCATTACAAGACCAAACAGAGCGAGATCTACCGCGAGCAGCAGAAACGTCTCCAGCCGCTGGCCGGTGACGAGGACGCTTTGCAGTGCGAGATCGAGCAGCTGGCCGAGCGGGCCGGCAGGTTCCTGCGCATCATCGACCCTGCCCGTGAGCAATCACCCGCCCTGCGCGCGGTGCTGGAGCGCCTGGCGTCCTGGGGCGGCCAGACCCACTTCCCGCTCGCGCTGCACCTGCTGGACCTTCTCGCCGCCGGCAGGACGACGCCCGACGACGCGGCGCAGGCGCTTGGTTACGTCGAGTCCTATCTGGTACGGCGCCTGATCTGCCAGACGCCGACCACCGGCCTCAACCGGATCTTCATGGAGGCACCGAAGGAGCTGGAGACCGACCGGCCCGCCGCCGAGGCGGTCCGGCGGTTCCTGTCCGGCCGACGCCGTCGCTGGCCGAGCGATGAGGAGCTGCGCGAGGCGATCCGCACCAAGCCGTTCTACTGGAGCGGCCGTCCTCCGCAGCGCAGCTACATCCTGCGCCGCCTGGAGGAGAGCTACCGGGCCTCCGAGCCCGTCGACTTCGCCAAGGCGTCCCTCAGTGTGGAGCACGTCCTGCCACAGCGCCCGGCTCCCACATGGTTCGACCTGCTCGCCGAGGAGACAGAGCCGAACCAGACTCCGCAGGAGCTGCACGACCGGCTGGTGCACACACTCGGCAATCTCACGCTGACCGGTGACAACGCCAAGCTCTCCAATCATCCCTTCGAGCGCAAGCAGCAGATCCTCGACTCGAGCGCCCTGCGCATGAATCTCGAGATCGCCTCGGCGCAGCGCTGGGGCAAGGCTGAGATCCTTCAGCGAGCCGACCGTCTGGCCGAGCGCGCGGTGGAGCTGTGGCCCGGCCCGATCGGCGGGGTCAAGCCGGCCGGCGAGGAGTCGCCGGGATGGGCCGAGCTGCGGGCCGCGCTGGTCGCGATGCCGAGCGGCACGTGGACGACGTACGGCGATGTCGCCGAGCTGATCGGCAGCCACCCGGTGGCCGTGGGTACCTACCTCGGTGCCAACCCCACGGTGATCGGCGCCTACCGGGTGCTCACCGCTGACGGTAAAATCTCGCCTTCCTTCCGCTGGGCGGACGGCGACGACCGGCCTCCGCCGCAGGACCTGCTGACGAGCGAAGGGGTGCGCTTCGACTCATGGGGCCGGGCACACCGTTCCCAGCGTCTGTCCGCCGCTGAGCTGGCGACCTTGCTGGGCAAGGACGTGAACCAGCCCACGGTGCTCGACCCGCTCCCTGACGGGGAGGACGCCGCGGCGGCCGAGCGATTCCGCACGCAGTTGCAGGAGAACTGCCCGACCGCCTACGCAGGCGTCATGGCGGCGCTCGACTTCTGGCGCCGCCAGGGCGGCCATGTCACCTACGGCCGACACGAGGAGACCAGCTGCTTCCCGATGCTCGACGCCGGGACGAGCCATCGGCCCCACCTGCTCTGGCCGGTCGGGATCTACCCCGTGAGCGGAACCGTCGAGGTCGTCTTCCAATACCTCAAGTCACGCAGCCCCTTCGACGACACGGAGCAGCGCC
Organism: Streptomyces coeruleorubidus; assembly: GCF_028885415.1. Classification (GTDB taxonomy): domain Bacteria; phylum Actinomycetota; class Actinomycetes; order Streptomycetales; family Streptomycetaceae; genus Streptomyces; species Streptomyces coeruleorubidus_A. The sequence continues at coordinate 8,624,496 of NZ_CP118527.1, read as the reverse complement.
GGGAGCTGCTGAACCGCCTGAACAAGATCGCCGGCATCGACCTGCCCGAGGCGAAGCTGGAGTTGCGTCCGTCCTTCCCGGTGACCGTCTTCGCAGAACACGGTGACGAGATCTGCGAGGTGCTGGACTGGTTCGTGGGGGTGGCGGCGCTGGATCTGGCGCGGCGGGACTGAATGCGGTCGGGAATGCCAAAAAAGGGGGACATCACTCGTGCGGCTTGGAAAGTGCCGGCCTGCGACTCACCTGGGCCCCCGGCTTCTCGGGAATTTGATCGGCCTCGTGGGCGGAATGCGCTGCACGCCGGTGCTCTCACGGAAGACCCAACCCCCATCATCTAGTTGACGATGAGCAGGGCTGCTGTGCCACGCTGACCCGCAGGCGACACCACGGTGCCGCCTGACCGCCGCCACTCGCCCAAGCCCGAACGTCGGTGAGCAGTGGGAGGACGGGAAACGCGGGCCGGCCTGCGTGATGACGACCCTGAAGCGCAGTCAGTAGACGCCCGGCGCCCTCGTCCGTCCATCCCCCAGCAAGGAGTCTCAGGACGTGGTGTCCATGCGCTGAGTTCACAACAACCTTGCGCAAATAGCGGCCTCTGACTGCATGTTGGCAGCATGACGGCATAGGCTCTCGAAGGGACACGAAGTCCAGGGGAGGGGACCGCACATGCGTAAGGGCACTGTGGAGTACGAACAGGCGTTGGGCGCCATGGTCGAGATCCTGCGAGCGCGGGCGCGCCAGGGGGCCGAGTTTCTGCAGTACGGCCAACTGAGCGCCGAACTGTCCCGCCGCGCCCCATATCAACGCCCTAGTGACGACACAGAGCTGTGGATCAACGAGCTCAAGGATCTGGCGAAGCATTACGCCCACCGTTGACGCCTTCTGACGTACGCGCACTCGAAGCCGGACTCCAACCCACACGCCCGAGGTTCTGCCTGTGCCGAACCTGCTGGGTTCCGGCGGTCGACACGGCGGTCATGACGTCGCCGAGTCCGCCAATGTCCGGCCGGAAGCGGACGGTTACCGCCGAGGCGCAACCAACCGCTCGGTGCCTTGCGGCACCAGCTGCTCACCTTGGACCAACTGTGCGCGTCTGGAGGGTCTGGTCCGCCCGACGAACCGAGGACTGCCGGCGCTCTGGCCATCTGTCACACGCCGGCCTGCTCGGGCCACCTTCACCCCTCAGTGCAAGGAAGTATTCGTGAGCGACAACGGCTCCGGCGGAAGAGTCCAGCCGGCTCGTCCCGGCGACCCCTCCCGCATAGGCCCCTACCGCATCATCGGCCGTCTCGGCGCGGGCGGTATGGGCACCGTCCACGCCGGAGTCGCCTCCGACGGTATGCGCGTGGCGGTCAAGGTGATTCATCCCGAACAGGCCCAGGAACCGGAGTTCAGGGCCCGTTTCCGGCGCGAGGTGGAACTGTCCTCCCGCGTCACCGGACCGCACCTGGTCCCGCTGCTCGCCGCCGATCCGGACGCGCAGACCCCGTGGCTGGCCACCGCCTACGTTCCCGGACCGACACTGAACCAGCACGTGCTCGCACACGGGCCGCTCACGGAAGGAAGCCTGTACGCCTTCGCGGCGGCCACGGCACAGGCGCTGGCCGCCATTCACACCGTGGGAGTGGTTCACCGCGACGTGAAGCCGCAGAACGTCCTGCTCACGCCCGCCGGCCCCCGTGTGCTGGACTTCGGCATCGCGCACGCCGCCGACGGCACCAGCGTCACCCGGACCGGGGTCATGACCGGCACCGCCGGCTGGATCAGCCCCGAGCAGTACCGTCAGGGCACCGCGGGTCCGGCGGGTGACATGTTCGCGTGGGGAGCGCTCGTGGCCTACGCGGCTACGGGCCGACTGCCGTTCGGGGCCGGTGCACCCGATGTGGTGGCCTTCCGCGTGATGTCGGGCGAGGCCGACCTGGACGGTGTCCCCGCACCACTGCGCCGGACCGTGGAGCAGGCGCTGGCCCAGGAACCGGGTGACCGCCCGTCAGCCGCCGAAGTAGCCCAGGAGTGCGCGGTGCTGCTGGCCTCTCAGGTCACTCAGGTGGCGCGTGCCGATGCGGTACCGGCGACTGCCGTGGACATCACGGCCGTCTGGGAGGTGCCGGCCGCGGAGGACGCCGCCTGGCAACTGCCCTCGGACCGGAGTCGTTCCCGGAAGCGACTGGCAGGTGCCGTCGTCCTCGCGGCAGGCGTCATCGGCGGCCTGGCCGGAGGAGTGGCGGCGCTGCTGCCCGGCGATACCGGGGGCGGCCGTCATACACCCTCGTCCGCGGCCTCGGCATCACCGCTGGCCTCGGCCGGGCCCGGGCAGTCTTCGGCAAGCACCGCAAAGGAGGACGAGTCGGCGAAGCAGCAGGCCGGGCGCGGCAGTTCGGCGAGTGCGGCGAGCTGGAACCAGACGCGAGCGGCACAGGGGGCGGGCGAGCACGACGTGGCGCGCGCGGTCCTGCACGACCAGGGTGTGGAGGCGCAGTACCTCAGCGACGGCGTCGACTTCTCTCCGGGGACCGTGCGGTTCCACGAGTCGCGCCGAGAGGTGTACCTCTCGTACCGGCTGACCTCCGACGAGCAGGGGACGATGTACGCGGAGACGGAGATCGCCAGGTCGATGTGTCTGACCCTGCGGGACGTCGTTCTCCGCCTGCACCCGGACCTGCCGTACCGCACGTACGTCATGGTGAAGGAGGAGCAGGGCCGGAACCCCCAGGTGACGTGGCAGGACGACTTCGTCGCCAACACCGACTGCCAGTCGGCCGCCGACAACGGCACCGGGCAGGACACGGACGGTTCGCAGGACTGGCAGCCGGACGAGGACGGCCTGGGGCAGGCGATGATCCCCAGTACAGACAGCGCGGAGATCCGGGTCGCGGACGGCACCGCCAGAAAGATCATCGCGGGAACCAACGGGATGCGTCAGACGCTCGGTACCGACCGTGTGCTCGGCAATGCGCAGATCAAGGTGGGCTTCGACCCCGGCAACTCGGTGATGTACGTCTGGTCGGACTACCTGCAGTGGAATGAGAAGCAGGTCGAGTCCTGGGCGGGTCTGGCGGCCGGCGAGGCATGCCGGGCTCTGGTGAGCGAACGGGAGAGCGCGGGAAGCGCATGGCCGTATTCTCGCTACGCCGTGGCGGAGATCGGTGCGTCTGGCTACCTGATGATCCGTTGGGGTACGGCCACCACGCAGGCCGACTGCCCGGCCTGAGTGACGGATCCGGACCGTGACCGAGGTTGACCCTCGACCTTGTCGAGGGCTCAGAGTTCCGGGTGTGGAGAACGACATGCGCAGCATTGGGGAGATGGCCCGGGACGGCGGACTGAGCGTGAGCGCGCTCCGGTTCTACGACCGTTCCGGTGTGCTGGTCCCCGCCTGGGTGGACCCGGTCAGCGGCTACCGCTGGTACGAGCCCGAGCAGCTTGAAGAGGCCCGGTTGCTGGCCCGGCTGCGCCGGGCCGGCATGCCCCTGGCGGACATCCGGCTCGTCCTTGCCGCCTGGGCCGGCGCGGACACGGACCTGGTGCGCGGGCTTCTTCAGGCGCACCTGCGCCGCCTGGAGCTGGGGCTGTCCGATGCCCGCAGCGAGTTCTCCACACTCCGATCTCTACTCGACCACAGGGAGAATCCCATGACCTCGCTCAGCACCGCCACCTCCCGGCTGTCCGTCCCCGCGCCGGAGCTGGCCGCCGCACTGGACGCGGTCCGCTTCGCGGCCGGTACCGACGCGGAGCTGCCGATGCTCGGCGGGGTCCTGTTCGACATTGAGGGCGAAGAACTCCACCTCGTGGCCACCGACCGCTACCGGATGGCTGTCGCGCAAGCACGCACGACCGGGCACGGCGGGCCTCGGACGCAGGTTGTCGTGCCTCTGCCGCTGGCAGACGCGATGCGGGCGCTGCTGACGGGTGGGGAACCCGTCCAGCTGACGGTCGACGGTGACCGCGTGACGCTGGAGACCGGGGATCGCCAGACGGCCGGCCAGAGTCTCGGCCACGAGTTCCCCGACTACCGTCGCCTCGTCCACCTCCCGGCCGGCCGCCGGGCCCACGTCGATAGGGCGACGTTCCGGGCGGCGCTGGAGACCGGTCCTGTCCGTGCGAGCGAAACGCCCAAACAGGACGGTGAGCCCTGCTACCTCAGTGTGCTCAGGATGGCGGAGAACGGGACCGTGATCGTGTGCGACGACGGTGACGACGACCAGAACAACGTCGCTGTCAACCGCGAGTTCCTGCTGCACGCGCTCGCCGCCGGGGCCAGGGACGAGCTGATCCTGGAGCTGGGCGCTCCCACGGCACCGCTCGCGATCCGCCGACCCGACGACGAGGTAGCCTTCTCGATACTGATGCCGGTCCGCTTGGAGAACTAGCCGCCGTAAGCGTCGGATTGGTCCTCGTCCGCAGCCGCTCGTCTCAACCGCGCGCTGGGGATGAGGGCACCTCGTACCGTACGAGTGACCTCGCGAAGGGCTCGCCACTGCGCCGGGCGCACGTCATCCGCTCGCGGACCTCGCTCAGGGTGCGAGGACGGTAACCGGGCCCGCCCCAGCAGCTCTTGTGGAAGCGGACGCCTGCGTGCAGCAGAACGGACAGCGTCCGCCAGGCCGCTGTGTCCCGGCGGCGGGGTGCGGCGAAGGCGGAGCCCACGTGGACCAGCGGCTCCGCGCAGCGGGGGCAGGTCCGCTGCCTGGAGCGAGATCTGCTTGACCATGCCGGTGTAGTCGCCCATGGCTCCGTCCTCGATCGCTCCGTCGGAGTAGTCCACGGCGGATGCCCAGGGCTCGGCATCCTTCCCGAGCCTGTCCATCAGTCCTTCCATCGCTCCGGCATCCATTGCCCTTGAGCGAGGACGCCTCCTGACGCGGGAACGCCCCTCGTCTTCCGCGCCGGTGTGTCCGGTCGGCTCACAGCCGGCGGCGGGTGGTCGCCATCTCGACGGCCAACTGGGTGCATTGCGATTCCGGCGCTCACTCAGCCTTCCTCGTCGCCTCCCTCCCCGTCCCCTCGCCGACGACGCACTCGCTCGACGATCCCGCTGGAGAGCTTGCCCTTGACCGAACCGGCCCGGTCGAGGGTCACCTTGCCGCGGCTTCTGGCGGCATCGACGCCCCTCGCTCCTGTCTCAAGTGCCTTGTCCCTCACCTCGGCAGCCGCGTCCACCCATCGTCTCGCCTCCGACGACCGGCGACCGGACTCGATCCCGAGCCGCTCGTGGAAGTCATGGACGCCGATCGCGACATGGTTGCTCGACCGGACCACAGCCGGGGACTTGGCCGGGTGCAGCAGCACCTTCGCGTTGGCCGTGCCGGCAACCGCATCCATCCGCGCCACCAGACGCTCGGTGCTCCGCGATAGGAGTTCCTGCCGGTCCTGCCGGGCAGCCTTCAGTCCGACGCGATGACCGTTCAGCTCCTCCGGGGACGCGTCCAGCACCCGGTCGAGTTCGAGCACGGCGATCGCGTCCTGCAGTTGGAAGCAGCGAGCCAGAACGGCGAGCCACTCCCGAACCGGGGACTCGGCTTCCCTGACCGTCGCGGCGAGATCGCCGATCTTGGACTGCCGCTCCATCTTCTCTGCGATCGCGTCGAGTTGACGCAAGGCGTACACCTGGGTCTCCGCGATCGCCGTCGGCGCGTCCTGCACCTTCGACCACATGATCTCGTCGACCCTGCCCCTCTTCTCGCGGATGGTCATGGTCTCGTCGATGACGATGCCCACTCCGATCATGCGGGACAGCACAGTGTCCTTCTGGGCGCGCAACACGTCCTCGACCTTCGCGTCGATCGTCGCGAGATAGTCGGTGATCTCGTCCATGCTCTGTTGCATCGCAACCTGCGACATGAGCTTCGCGGCATTGGCGAGAGCCGCCGGGTTGGTCAGAAACGATCGGGGTCCCTTCACGAACTCCACGAATCCCCTGATCTGGCCCTTCTGCCCCTTCACCACACCTGTGCTGAAACCGGTCTTCGAACTTTCCCTCAGCCCGTACTTCTTGACGAGCTGTGCCGACTTCGGAGTCAGCTTCACCCAGCGACCGGAGTCCGCGGCGAACTCCGAACCTGCCTGCGCGACTGCGGCTCCGGCACCGAAGACGGACTTGAGCCATTGCGGTCCGAGATCCTTCGACGACGACAGTCCCTCCGAGATGAGGAAGCGGTCGACATCCACCGCGTTCCCGATGACCATCAGTCCATCATCGTCACTGATCAGCTGAATCTCGTTGTCCATCGCCCGCTCCTGAAGTCGCTTCTCGCAGTTGTGGGTGGTCGGGGCGCGCGCGGCGATCGCCGGGCAGGGCCGAGCTCTTCCGATGACGCGAGAGCGAGGTGCCGGCCTGGACAGGGCCAGGGCCCGCTTCCCTTGCGCCGACGTGGAGATGACGTCCGGGCAGACACCAGTTCCTCATGGTTCGGGACGTGTTCGAGCCGACGCGTCGTTGGGCCGGCAGCAACTCGGGCCCGACCATGCCTTCCTGGCCTGCCGCGTCGCGGCGCCCGACAACCGGTGCCATCGCTGCGCGCCTGGAAGCGCACGTGCTGCCTGGCCGCGCCCACCCGTTCACGCATTCCCCCCGGCCACGCGCGCCTGCCCCCGAGAGGGCGGGCGACGGTTGATCGCCATCAGTATGAGACCCATGCACTCAGTTCACAAGGGGCGCATGTTCACTTCGCGCATTCGAACAGCGCTCGCACCGCCAGTGGCATAGGTTCGACAGTCGTCGGAATCCGAGGTCGGGAGGGCACATGCAGAAGGGCACGCTTGAGTACGAGCAGGCTCTGGACGCCGTGATCGAGATCCTGCGTTCACGGGCACGCCAGGGCGCGGTGCCCATTCCGTACGGGTGATCTGAGCAGCGAACTGGCACGGCTCGGTCATCACGTCGCCGCCCACGAGGGCCCCATGCCTTACCTCTTGGAGGACGCCTCGGTGCGGGAAAGCCCGGACGGATCACTGCCCTTGCTGTCGGCGCTCGTGGTGCTGAAGGACAGCGGCTGGCCGCCCAGCGGCTTCTTCAAACTGGCCCGACGGCCGCCGTACGGGCGCTCGGGTGACGACGCGCTGCCGTGAACGCGGGAACTCAAGGCGCTAGCGGAGCACTACGCAGGCCGCTGACGCTCACTGCGTCGACGCTCCCATTCCCAATAAAGGCACTGCTGTCCCGGCAGGCCAGTCGGTGCTCCCTCTGACCAAGTCGGCAGAAGTCCTTATGCTCTGGCCATGACATCCGGATTGACACCTCAACCCACCCTTCGAACCTGGCTGTTGAACGTGCTGGTGGAGTTGGGCGGCAGCGCACCAACCGGTCACGCACTCAAACACATGGAGCAACGCTACGGCACACTCCTCTCGCCCGAAGACCATGAAGGAACGGATCGAGATAATGAGCCCAAATGGCACAACAGGACCAGGTTTGAGCGAAAGAAGATGGAGCGATCAGGTCTTCTGGTCCCGGCCCGGGAGTCACGTGGCGTCTGGACACTGACTGAAGCCGGCTGGGACCAGTTTCACCTCCTCAGAGACACGGAGGTCGAGGCCGGCGCGGGGACGGAGGATCCTCCCGGGTCATCCGCCCACACGCCGAAAGGAGACGAGACACCCTCACGCGCCGAACAGACGACTCAACGCGTAGTCAGGAGTACCGCCGTTGCCGACTACGTGAAACGAGTGCACGACTACAGATGTCAGGTTTGCGGCATTCGACTTGCAACGTCAACAGGAGCGTACGCAGAAGCAGCGCACATCCGAGCCCTGGGGCGCCCTCACGATGGGCCCGACATCCCAGCCAACGTACTCTGCCTGTGCCCGAACCATCATGTCCTCTTCGACTTCGGCATGTTGACCATAGGTGATGGTTTGACCGTCACTGATCACACTTCTGGAGCTTCGCCATGTCGACTCAGAGAGATACCGGAACACAGAATCGACCGCCAGTACCTGGCGTACCACCGTGCCCACCACAGCGGAACGGCGCGGCCTTTTACCTCGTGACAAACACACGCCCGCTTGGGTCTTACGTCTTCCGAGGAATTGTAAAAGCTGTGGCGGGACCGCAAGGCGGGAGCCAGGGCTGCTGTGGTGCGGCGCAGCAGCACCTTCGACGCCGGGGTTCCGGAGCGTAGAGGTCGTCGTCGCGAGCGAAGTCCGGCTCGTACGGGTTCTGCCACGGTCGGTTCGTCGCGGGCGGGCGTCAAAAAGAGGATCGGTGCGGCAGGGTCGCACACATCTCGGATGATCGTGGAGCGACCTGTCGTAGAATTGTCTCTTCTGCGGACTTCACTCCGTGGCCGATCCCCGACGCCGAACGGTACGGCTTCCTACCGCTTCACGGTGGGTTCAACGCCACCGAGGTCGGCACGGCGGTCGCGAGAGCATCACCGAACGCTTGGGCCGCCCTCATTTGTCGGACCGGGCGAGCGAGGTCACAGCCGCGTTGGCCAGGGCTTGCTCTTGGACACGGCGGTCGTGCCGTTAGCTCCGACCGTGTCGTAAGTCCCTAGGTCTCGTGCACCTGGCCGACGGCCTCGGTCCGGGCGTGGACTGGTCGGAAGTGCGCCGAGGGGTTCAGCGGTTGGTGTCGAACTTCGGCCCAGACGGTCTTGGTGCAGCCGTCGGGGACGTCGCATCCCCAGCGGTAGGCGTATGCCTCGACCAGGAGCAGGCCACGACCGGAGGAAGCGTCGACGACTGGCCTCAGATCCGTGGGATGCGGGGGACAGCGCTCGGGGCGGGTGTCCGTCACCTCGACGCGGAAGCCGTGGGGCAGGAGGAGCAGCGTCAGCCGGAAGTCCCGGCCCGGGAGACTGCCGTGGCGGATGGCGTTCGACGCCAGCTCGGCGGTGACGAGGGCGACGGTACGGGCGGGGTCAGAGTCGTGCGGCAGCTCGGTCCACTCGGCGAACTGCTGGACGGCGAGCTGGCGGGCGAGGCGGGCGCCGCGTCTGGTGCTGCTGAAGCGCAGGGTCAGGTGGCGGGCGGGCGTGTGAGGCGGCTTCGCTACGTCGGTGATCTGGTGGTGGGTCACGGTGCCAGCGTGGTGCGGTGGTTGTCCCGCTGACCAGGTACGGCGGCCGTACGTCGTCTTCGTCGTACGGCGGGGGCGACTGGCTGTGGTCTTGGTTGTACGGGTCTTGTACGGGCGTTGTACAGGCCCCGAGGCGTGTCCCGTTTCCTGCGAGCTGCGTTGAACATGCCCCGGCGGCGTGGTGCGGAGCGGGATGGAAGGGCGTGGCGGTGTGAGGACGGGACGGGACGTACGGGACACGCGGAATGGTCGCGCGGCGAAGACGAAGGAGGAGGGGCCCGATCTGCCGGGTGTGTGGTCGGCGTACGGTGTGCTGCTCCAGCATTTGCGTAAGCGGGCCGGGTTGAATCAGCAGCAGCTCGGGGACTCGATCGGCTATTCGCTGGAGCAGGTCGCCTCGGTCGAGCAGGGGCGGCGGCCGGCGAAGGCGGCGTTCACCGCGGCGGCGGAAAGAGTGCTGGAGGCGCGGGGCGTCCTGGAAGTGCTTCAGGACGAGGTGGACCGGGCGAAACTGCCGCGCTTCTTCCGCAACTTCGCGCTCATCGAGGCGGAGGTGGTGAGCCGGTTCTCGTACGACCCGCTGCTGGTGCCGGGACTGTTGCAGACGGAGGGGTACGCGCGGGCTGTGTTCGCCGGGCACTGTCCGCCACTGAGCGAGGAGATCATCGACCAGCACACGGAGGCGCGGCTGAGTCGGCAGAAGCTGCTGACGCGGGTACCTATGGCGGAGTTGTCGTTCATCATCGGGGAGGAGGCGTTGCGCGATCCGGTGGGCGACGCTGAGGTGATGCGCGGGCAGTTGCAACGACTGCTGGAGGTAAGCACGTTGCGGAACGTCGAGGTACAGGTCATGCCTGCCGGGCGGGGGTTCCACCCGGGCAAGAACGGTCCGTTCGTGGTCGCGGAGTCGAAGGAGCATCGGCAGCTCGGATACTTTGAGTCACAAGGCGTCGGGTGTGTCGTGCAAGATCCTGCCGACGTAAGCGCATTCGCCTTGCGCTATGGCAAGCTGCGATCGCAGGCCCTGAACGTCGAGGAGTCTGCGCGGCTCATCGAACGGCTGGGCGGGAGAGACATGAGCATGGAGCAGGTGACCGACAACGGAGGCGGGCTGCGCTGGTTCAAGAGCAGCTACAGCGGGTCAGACGGTGGCGACTGTGTAGAGGTGGCCGCCGACCAGGACGCCGTGTACGTACGGGACTCCAAGGCGCCGAGCGTGGGACCGGTACTGCGGGTCAGCCGTGACAGGTGGGCCGCGTTCGTGGCGCTCGCGACGCGGTAGGGCGCAAAGAGACGGGCTCGCTCAGGTCACTTGGGCTGACGTGAGCGAGCCCGTTGTCATGCCGACGGCTCAGAAGAGGGCGCCCTCGACGCCCTCACCGAAATCCGAACCACCTCGCGCAGCCAACTGCTCCTTGCGCTTCCGAACGGCCTCAGGGGAAGGCGGGGGCAGGTCGGGGTGCTTCTCCCTCGCCTTCTTCTCCGTCACCCCCTTGTGCAGGCCGAGGTGAACCTCGTCGGCGTACGCCTGGTGGTTCAACTGCCGGAGCCGGTCGATGATCTCGGTGCGAGCGAGCATGCCGATGGTATAGCGGACGCCCTGATCGGTCTCGTGGAAACCGTGGTCGAGCGGGAACGTCTGGTGGGTCGGATCGGCAGCCGGGGTCTGGCCAGATTCGTCCAAGAGATCATGCCAGCCGTACGCCTCGACCGTGGCCTTATCGATCCTCTCATGGATGCGCCGCAGTTCAACGATGTCTTCGTCATTGCAGTCGGGGTCGTGCACCAAGTTGTAGGTGGCAGTAAGACCCATATTGCGGGCGATCATCAAGTCACGGCGATACTCGTCGAGACGCGCGCCGATCACACGAAGATTTTTTGAGGAAGCTGGGCGGACCAAGGGATCAAATACATCGCTTGGACTGTAAAGCAGGTCCGCCTTCATCGTGGCGCTACGATCCAGCGCCCACCAATAATGCGAAGCGCCGCTAAGTACCGCAAGTAGCCCCGGATCATCAGAGGTGAACACAACCAGCCTGTCGGAAAATACCTGCCCTGTTGGCACCATGACCGGCATGACAGATTTACTCACCCTCGTGAGCACGATACAGCGGGACAGATCGCGCAGAGCACGCGTCATCTCACCACGCGGCCGCCAGTACTGCCACCAATGATCCATCAATCCAGCATAGGACTTCGGATCCTTCTTTTCACACTCTGGCTTCACATCCTCCAATAGCTTGGCAAATGCCTTGGGGTAACTCCTAGCCTTCTCCTCTGACCACTCGTGAAAATTAATCACCCAGCGGTCACCTTGACAGGTCGGACTCGCATTGAGGTCCTGCCCGTTAAGAAGGGGTGCCAGGACCTCGGCATAGCGGCCATCCCCCTGAATCCAACTCCGAGCCTCTGATTCCGATACGCTAAACCCATCAATAACCAGGACCAAAGAGCCTTGGAAGGATTTACCGACGTTTCTGGCCAGTCGTTCCGCCCAAGAAGATTCTCGGGTTGCCGGATTAAGTGACGTCGAAATTCCATTAACCACAATTGCGTCACCGAGAGCGCACACAGACTCCACCTGCAGTGGCAGCTTCGTCGTCCACACCGCGCAATATTCAAGCACTGCCGAACTCGAAGGCCAGGGGGCACTCTTAATGGCTCTTCGAATGGTAACGCCAGCGGATACTAGTTGATCAAGGCCAACCTCGCGCGAGTCACCCTGCGCCAGAGTGTTTGTAGCAATTAGACCAGTTTGCCCGGCGCGATTGAGTAGCCCATGCGCCCGCAATTCAAAGTAGGCAACCAGATCAGCGCTTCCTCGTCTCCCGCTAGCCAAGAAATCGACCATGAATTCGCGGTAAGCTTCACCCAGCGCACTCGTAAGTTTCTTACCTCCGAGGAACGGCGGGTTCCCCACGATCGCATCAAACCCATCTTTAAGGGAAAATACCTCCGGAAAAACCAACGGCCAATGCACAGGCCGCCGCTCCAGCGCCCCCTCCGGCAGCTCCGCCGCCAGCCACTCCTCAGCGGTCGCCCGAGCCTCCTGAACCACCTCAGAGTCGTCCTCGACCCCATCCCCCACGATCTGCCGTACGATCCACGCAGCCCGTGGGAATAGGTCTCGAACCCTCTCCCCGCCCTCCTCCTTGTACCACGGCACCCGTCCCGACGCACACGTCGCCAGCGCAGCCCCCGCAATCAAGTCACCGACCAGCCGCAGCCGCCGAGAGTGCCGGTTGACCTCCTCCAGCCGCTCACGCTTCTCCTGAAGCGCCGGCAGGTCGACGCCCTTAATGGCGGTGATCGCCAGACGCTCCTGCGTCAGCTGATCCACCAACTGCCGCGCCTGCTCAGCCAGGATGTCGGCCTGCTGCCCCGGCTTCATGTGCACGGACTGGATCTGCTCCATGCTGTGCACACCCAGCAGCGAGTCCCCGGCGACCAACCGGTCGTCCAGGAACGTGAACGGCCGCCCCGGGTCCATCGACACCAGCCACAGCGACAGCTTGGCCATCTCCACGGCCATCGGATTGATGTCCGCCCCGTACAGGCAGTGCTCGATGATCTGACGCCGGGCCTCGACCACCACCGGGTCCTGCTCCGCGTCCGCCGCCGTCACCACGTCCACCGCGCGACCCGCCCGGTACGCCATCGCGTCCGCGCGGCCCTCGGCCTCCCACGCCTCGATCAAACGGTCCGCCAAGTAACGGCACGCCGCCACCAGGAACGCCGCCGAACCCATCGCGATGTCCGCGACCTTCAGGTCCAGGATCTGGTCAGCGGACTTCAGGCGCCATTCCCCTGTGTCCGCCGTCTGGAGCGGCCCCGGCTCGTACACCAGCGGTTCCAGCGCGTGCAGCACGACCTCCTCCGCGAGGAAGCGGGGCGTGTAATGCGTGCCCGTGTTCTTCCTCAGCGACGACTCCGTGACATACAGGGCGCCGTTCGGGATGACCGTCGGCAGGCCCCGCAGGTCCTCCCGCAGGATGCCGACGAAGGGCAGCAGCCTCTCCGTGAGCGCCGCGTCCTTCGTCACCGCGTTCAGGCGGCGGCGCGCCTCGGCCGACTCCTCCGCCCCGAGCGGGGCGAGCTTCTTCTCCAACTGGCCCGCCGTCGCCGGGGGCTTGGGGTCCTTCCACTTGTCGTGGATGGACTTCGCCAGCGTCTTCAGCGAACCGCTGGCCTTCGCCGCCAGCGACTCCAACTCCCGCAGCGGGACCTCGTGTTCCAGGCCCTCCGGGCCGATCAGTCCCACCATGTGTTCCGTCGCCCGCCGCCCGTCGAACGACAGCAGGCCCTCGTACACGTACCCGATCTGCTCGACGTCCAGCGCACGGAAGCTGAGCGTGCGGACCTCGCGATCCTTGCCCTTGCCGACGCGGACCTCCTGCACCGCCTGGAGCATGTGCAGGACCGTGCGGTCGTCGATGGGGAGGAGCGGCGTCGTGCGCTCCAGCCACGGGTACCTCTCCGGATCGAAGATCGATCCGTCATACGCCGGAAGGTGGAAGCCGGAGCCCGGGTGGTCCACTCCCCCGTGCACCGCGTGGAACAGGGCGATCAGGCGGTGCCACGCCGACGTCGTGTGTTCCAGCGACGTCTCGCCCTCCTCGTCCGCTCGCGCCTTCAGCTCGTCGCGCAGGAAGCGGGCGGAGTAGGACCGCGCATACACCTCGTTGTCCGCCGGGAGCAGGCCGCGCTCCTCCGCGAACAGGAGGAAGACGATGCGCATCATGACCGCTACCGCGCCCCGGTAGACCTCCCCCGCGCTCACGCCCGACGCGTGCAGGCCCGGCGTCCCGTGCTCGACCGCGCGCACGTCCGCTCGCCCTATGGCGTCGACGAGGAGTTCCACCGCCTGTCGGACCTGGATGCCCAGCGCCTCGGTGACGTCCTCGCCTGCCGCGAGGCTGGCCTTGAGCAAGCCGGCCAAGGTCTCGGCGTCGTCGTACTCGAAGAAGCGGCGGCGGCGCAGCAGGGACACGAACGCGCGGACGACGTTCCGCTCCGCCGCCTCGTTCCAGCCGATCGCGTCGAAGACGGCCGTGGTCGTGACGCCGCCCAGCGGGGCCCAGACCAGGCACCACCAGCGGCCGTCCGTGACGAGGCCGAGCGGTACGCCGTGGTGGCGCAGGAGGCGGGCCAGGCGGTCGGCCGGGGCCGCGGACCAGTCGCCGCCTCCGCCCGCGCGGGCGGTCGGAGCCGTGCCGGCCGGGACCGTCATGCCGAGCAGTCGCACCCGCTTGGCCGCGGACTCCACGTCCGGCTCGACCGCGAGATCCGCACCGGGTTCGACCAGCGCGAAGTCAGGGCGCACCTCGGTGTTGTGCTCGGCCACCCGCAGGGTCAGGCGGTCCAGGCCGTGGTGCTCGGACTCGCCCTGGCGGAACGTCAGCGCGTCCTCCCAGCCCAGCAGCCGGCCCAGGACGTACGCCACCCACTCGTCGCGGCCGGCCGTCGTGTCCGTCTGCCAGTCGGCGTGGCGGGCGCGCAGCCTGGCCCGTTCGTCCTTCTCCAGGGCGTCGAGCTGAGGCCAGGCCCTCAGCAGGACGGGCATGGTCAGGAAGGGGCCGGAGACCTCGGTGAGGTCCAGCCACTCCTGGTGCTGCCGGCGGCCGTCGGCGGCCTGGGCCTTGGCGGCGGCTACTCCACGGCTCATCGGGCGGCGGGGGCTCATCGGCGGGCTTCCTTTGCGGGGATCACGAAGACGACGGCGGCGGGGAAGAGATGGGAGCGGGGCTCGCGGTAGCGGGCGGCGATGGCGGCGAGTTCGCGGTCGCGCTCGGCGGGGAGGCCTTCGAGGCGTTCCTGCCAGCGGCGGCGGTCGTCCTCGAACTGGCGGCGCTCGTGGCCCGTCAGCTCGTGGGTGGAGAGGAGGGCCAGCTGTTCGCCCTCGCCGTCGCCCTCCTCCTTGAGCTTGGCGCGCAGAGTCGCCTCGAAGCGGTCGAGGGTGGCCGTGATGCGGCGCTCCTCCTCCGTTCGGCGGTCCGCGAGCCTGCTCTCCAGCTGGCGGCCGAGCTCGGCGGCACGGGCCTCCAGGGACCGGTAGAGAGGGTCCCGCAACTTCGGCCAAGCCTCGGTGAGTTCCTTGCGCAGGTGCGGGGCAGCCTCGGCTCCCTCGGTGAGTGCCCTGGACAGGACCCTGCCCTGTTCGCCGACCGACTCCCAGCGTCGGAAGCGGCCCGTGTCGCCGAACCAGCCGCCGGCGTACAGGACTTCCTCGTGCAGGCGAGTGCCGTCCGTGCCGACGAGGACATACCGCGCGTACGCGGAGACGAGCGTCGTGGTGACGGCCGGGTCGTCGGAGACGACGGCGGTGACGCGGTTCAGGTCCATCTGGTCGGCGTTCCACACGGCGGCGGTCAGCAGGCGCGTGGAGAGGGCCACCAGCGGATGCTTGAGGTGGGCGAGGACGACGTCGTCCCTGCCGTGCGCGGCGACCGTCGGGGAGAACGTGAGCGGTCGCTGCTCGCCCTCGCGGAGCTTGTGGGCAAGGCCCCGGGTCGCCCGCTCCCAGCTGCCGGACAAGGGCTGCACCTCGAAGAGGTCACCCGGCTCGAAGTCCTCGGCGCGGACCGTGGAGGGCAGGAGCGGCGGCTGGTGGTCGAGGGCCAGGGCGGTGTCCACGACCCGCTTGACATTGGCCGGGGTGAGGCCGAGGACGCTCACCGTCTCCTCGTACTGGTCGGCGAGCTTCTTCGTCTGGGCCGTGACGTTCTGCTCCGGCGCGACCTCGCCGCCCGTGCGGCGGCCCTTGATCGGCTTCGGCTTGGCGTTCTCGATGTCGACGGGCGCCGTGTCGCCGGTCATCCGGCGCTGCACGGCATCGGCGAGGACGGCGTTGACGGAGCCGAGATCGTGCTCCATGCGCGCGACCTTCTTGGCGACGC
Organism: Streptomyces coeruleorubidus; assembly: GCF_028885415.1. Lineage (GTDB taxonomy): Bacteria > Actinomycetota > Actinomycetes > Streptomycetales > Streptomycetaceae > Streptomyces > Streptomyces coeruleorubidus_A. The sequence goes on along the minus strand of NZ_CP118527.1, from coordinate 8,608,578 downwards.
GGGAGAGGAACTCGAGGTCGGCCTCGTAGGAGCCGGCCTGGGCATGCTGCCAGCCGGATCCGATGAAGTGGGTGATCTCCGGGTCCTTCTTCTGGCCCCAGCGGTCGATACGGCCGATGCGCTGTTCGAGCTTGTTGGGGTTGAAGGGGATGTCGTAGTTGATCAGGCGGTGGCAGTGGTTCTGGAGATCGATGCCCTCGCCGGCGGCGTCGGTGGCGAGCAGGATGCGGACCTTGCCCTCCTCGCGGGTCGGCTCGGTCTGGAAGCCGAGGCGGATGCGCTCGCGTTCCTCGGTGGACAGGCCGCCGTGGAGGCGTTCGACGCGGCCTCCGTCGGTGAGTTCCTCCTGCTGGAGGAGGTCGTACAGCCACTCCTGCGTGTCGCGATACTCGGTGAAGACGACGACCCGTTCGTTGGTCCACCTCTTGCCGTCCGGTCGGCAGATGGCCTTGATCTCGCGGATCATTGCCTCTGCCTTGGAGTCGGGTGCGGCCTCATGGGTGAGCGCCCAGCGTTCCATCCGCTGCAACAGGTCGAGTTCCTGGCCGTCCTCCGCCGGAGTGAGCGAGGTCGAGCGGGTGAGCGCGTCGTCCTCCGCGTCGACCAGACCCGTGTCGTCGAGGTCGGCGACCAGGTCCGCGAACTCCTCCAGCCACTCCGGGACTTCGGCCGCTGCCGAGCGCCCCCGCGCCGGGCCGGTGTCCTCCAGGTGGGACAGGTAGACCTGGACCGTGTGCAAGAAGGCCGCCGGGGAGGAGAACAGGCGCTTCTTCAGCAGCAGGGTCACCAGGTCGGCTGCGCGGCGGCCGCCTCGGGCCTTGGGCGTCAGCTTCTTGCGGCGCAGCTCGGCGAACTCCCCGAGGAGCTGGTGGATCTCGCGCTCCTGCGGCGTGTAGTCGACGGAGAGTTCGAGGGTCTTGCGCGTGCGGAAGCGGGGTGTGCCGTCGGCGTTGGTGACCGTCGACTTCAAGCGGCGTACGACGGTGTCCTTAAGCGCTTCCTTGTCGGGGTCCACGCCGCGTGCGAAACGCTGGTCGTCGATGAGTTCGAGCAGCGCGGTGTACGACTCGGGATAGCCGTTGTGCGGGGTGGCGGACAGGAAGAGGCGGTGCTCGAAGTGCGGGACGAGGCGACGGATCAGCTTGGTCTGCTGGGAGTCGACCGCGTACACCTGCTTGGGTGCGGCGGGCGCGACGTGATGGGCCTCGTCGAGGACGAGCAGGTCGAAGAAGCGCTTGTGCTCGCCGTCGGGGCTCTCCTCGGGGGCGCCGATGACCTCGTCGAGGAGGCGCTGGGCCTTCTGGCCGCGCAGCCAGGGGAGGGAGACGATGGTGAGGGGGTGGACGCGGAAGGGGTTCGCGGCCGTGCCGTGGGTGCGGCGCAGGCGGGCGCAGTGCTCGGAGTCGACGATGGTGAACTCCAGGCCGAACTTCTCCGCCATCTCGTCGCGCCACTTGAGGGTGAGGCCGGCCGGACAGACCACCATGGTGCGCCGGGCGCGGCCACGCAGCAGCAACTCCTGGACGACGAGGCCGGCCTCGATGGTCTTGCCGAGGCCGACGTCGTCGGCGAGGAGGAGGTTGACGCGGGGAGCGCCGACGGCGCGGGAGACCGGCTCCAGTTGGTACGGCTCCACGGCGACGCCGGAGCGGAACGGGGCCTGGAGGGTCTTGGCATCGGCGGAGGCGACGGCGGACCAGCGGACGGCGTCGAGGAAGGCGGCGAGGCGGCTCGGGGAGTCGTAGGCGCCGGTGGAGGCGTCGGGGAGGGAGCCGGCGGGCAGGACGCGGCGGCCGGGTTCGACCTCCCAGATGACGGAGAGGGTGTCTCCGAAGCGGCCGTCGGCGACGGACTGGAGGTGGACGAGGGTGGCGGGCCTGCGCTCCTCGGCGCCGTCACGGGCCGGAGACGGCTCGACGCGGGCGACCACCCAGGACTGCCCGCGCACCTCGACGAGGTTGCCCTCCTCAGGGAGCTGCTCGGCCCCCGTCCGCTCGGTCTCGCGCTGAGCTGTTGACGTCATGGGCGCTGTTCCCCTCGGTGTCTCCTGCGACCGTCCGTAGACAGTGTCCTGTCTCCCCTCCGGACGGGGCGGTGGCAGCGTAACACCGCAACATTGACTGTGAACAGAGATTACAAAACATCGCCTCGGGCTGGGTCACGCGATGCGGCGAAGCCGGTCCAGCAGAGCGCGGGCCCGGCCGTGCCGTGGGTCTGTGTCGGGCAGGATCCGGTCCTCGTCGTCCGCGAGGCGCTTCAGCAGCTCCGTGGCCGCGTGGCGTTCGCCCGCGCGAGCCAGCAGCACGGCGATCTCGTACCGCGTGCCCAGAACCCCGGCATCGTCCGGCCCCAGGAGGCTGCGCTGCTCCGCGAGGACCGACTTCAGCTCGTCCAGCGCCTCGCGGGTACGGCCGAGGACGCCCACGCACAGGGCGTGTCCGGCCCGGGCGGCAAGTAAGTCCGCTCGTCCGAGGTCGGCACCGGCCAGGAGATCGCCGTACTCCCGCAGGGCGCGAGCGGGCTGGCCCGACTGGCGAAGCCGGTCGATCTCCGCCAGCCGGGGATGCGGAATTCTCGGTACCGAGGGGCGTGCCGGGGCGGGCGCCCAGGCGGCTGCTCGTGTGGCCACTTCGGCCGCGGAGGCGGGCCGGTTCTCCGGCTTCTTCTCCAGGAGCGCCTCCACCAGCTCCCGCAGTCCGGACGGGATGCCGGAGCGGCGCTCGTCGAGCGCAGGCACGGGCTCGTGCGCGTGCTGGTGGTAGAGCATGAACGGGCTTCCGGATGTGAAGGGCGGGTCCCCGGTCAGCAGTTCATAGAGGACGCAGCCCAGGGAGTACAGATCGCTGGCGGGCACGGTCTGGCCCACGGCCTGCTCGGGGGCCATGTACACCACGGTGCCGGGGGTGGCGTTCGCCGCGGTGAAACGGGTCTCGCCGGGTTGCGGATCCAGAGCGGCCGCGACGCCGAAGTCGAGAACCTTGATGTCGTCGTCCGGGGTGATCATCAGGTTGGACGGCTTGAGGTCACGGTGTACGACGTTCTGGGCGTGGGCGTAGGCGAGCACCTCTGCCGTACGCCCGGCGACGTCCGCCGCGTGCTCGACGCGCAGTGGGCCCTCGCTCTTGAGGACGGCGTCGAGGGCGCGTCCGGGGATGAGGTCCATGACGAGGTAGAGCTCGCCTTCGTAGCTGCCGTGGTCGTGGACGGCGGGGATGCCGGGGTGGTTCAGGCGGCTGGTGAGGCGTGCCTCGCGAAGGAAGCGACGCTCCAGTGACGTGAACTCCGCACCGCCCGCGCGGGGCGCGACGAGCTTCACCGCGACGTCGCGGTGACGCTCCCGGTCGTACGCCGCCCAGACGACGCCCATGCCGCCCCGGCCCAGCTCTCGCGTGAGTTCGTACTGTCCAAGGCTTCGCCCCATCGCGCCCGTCCCCAGTCCCGGCGCCCGCGGCGCCCTTCGCTCCCCTGCGACCCGGTCGAGGTCCCGCACCCCGGTCGGCACGGTCATTTTCTCACTGCTCACACGAGGCTCGGCCCTTGCGGGACCAGGAAGGGACGACGGGGGTCCTCGGGGAGCCCGGGCCGGGTGGCCAGCTCGGGGCAGGGAGCGGGCAGGTAGGGGGCCAGGGCCGCGTACACCTCGGCCGCGGAGGAGGGGCGGTCGTCCGGACGCTTGGCCAGCAGTGCGGTGACCAGTTCTTGCAGGCCCCTCGGAGCGTCGAGACCCGAGTCCGCCATCACGGGCGGCGGAGAGGTCAGGTGATGCGTGACCAGCAGCGCCGGCTGGCCGGTGACGAAGGGGGTCTCGCCGGTGAGCATGTGGTGCAGCAGACAGCCCACCGCGTAGAGGTCACTCCGCCCGTCGAGCCGGCTTTGCCCGGAGAGCAGCTCGGGCGAGGCGCACACGATATTGCCGATGCTCTCACCGGTCATGGTCAGACGCGGGTCGGCGTCGCTCAGGACCTTGACCAGTCCGAAGTCCAGGATCTTCACGACGCCGTCCCTGCGGATCATGACGTTCTGGGTCTTGAGGTCACGGTGGACGAGACCGGCTGCGTGGGCGGCGGACAGTCCGGCGCACAGTTGGGCTGCGACAGCAGCGGCCGTGGGGACGTCGAACCGTGCGTCGTCCTGTTGGTCGAAGAGGAACTCAAGGGTGGTGCCCTCGATCAGTTCCATCACCAGACAGCATGTACCGTCCGTGATCGACGCGTCGAAGACGGTGGTCGTGTTCGGGTGGTCCAGGCGCGCCGCGGCCTTCGCCTCCCGCTGGAAACGCCGCAACGCCTCATCCCGGCTCCGGGGGACGGCGAGCAGGTCCGCAGCCACGGTCTTCACGGCCACGGGCCGCTCCAGACGCAGGTCACGCCCCTGCCACACCTGGCCCATCAGGCCACGGCCGAGGACCGATGTGAGCTGGTAGCGGTCCAGGAGCACCGTTCCCGGCGTAAATCTCTGCATTCTCCCGTCCTCCACACTTCCCACACGGCGATTCCGGATATGTGCACTGTGAACACTGTCAATGAGCGTAGTAGCCTCTCATGCAAAGCCACTCCGCCAGACCCGTCCACCGCCGGCACCGCACGCAAGCGCCCCCCAGCACCTCGGAGACTGTCGATGAGTACAACCGGCTCCGTACCGGTCAGCCTTGCCGAGATCGCTCGGATCGCCGGCGTGGGGCGTGCCGCGGTGAGCAACTGGCGGCGACGCCACGACTCCTTCCCCACGCGCATCGGCGGCACGGATGTCAGCCCCCAGTTCTCACTGGCGGAGGTCGAGCAGTGGTTGAGGGACAACGGCAAGCTCGACAACATCGGCGGGCGCGAGCTCCTGTGGCCCCGGTTCGAAGCCCTGGGCAGCAGGGACGAGTCGGGCCTCGCCATCGCCGAGGCAGGCCGCCGCATGCGCTCCCCTCGCGCACGCGCTTCACGGGTTGAACTCACCGCAGACACCGAGAAGTTGGTGGTCGAGACAGCGAAGCTGGGACGGAACGAAGGGGCGCGAGCGACATTCGAGTTCCTGCTCCAGCGGTGGCTCGAGACACATGTACGTCAGCTGAGCACGACGCCGCCGCCGCTCGCCGCCCTGATGGCGCGGATCGCGCTCGGCGTCCACATCGGCGAGCCCGAGGAGGAACTCACCGTCCTCGACCCGGCCTGCGGCACGGGGCACCTGGCGGCCGCTGCCGTGCAGGAGTGCAAGGGTTCGGGCCTGGTGGTGCTGGCATGCGAGCGAGACCCTGCCCTCGCCGCGCTGGCCTCCACCAGACTGTCGTTCGTCGGGGACGACCACGACGTCCGTACGGAGATCGCCACGGCGGACGCCTTGCGCGAGGACCCGTTCACCGGAGCGCGGGCAGACATCGCCCTCTGCAACCCTCCCTTCAACGAGCGCGACTGGGGATACGAGGAACTCGCCACCGACCAGCGCTGGACCCATGGTCTCCCTCCGCGGACCGAGCCGGAACTGGCCTGGGTGCAACACCTGCTCGCCCATCTCAAGCCCGGCGGAGCAGCCGTCGTCGTCCTGCCTCCCGCGGTCGCCTCACGCAAGGCCGGCCGACGCATCCGAGGCTCCTTGCTGCGGACCGGCGCGCTCCGAGCCGTGGTGGCACTCCCGCCCGGCAGCGCCCAGCCGCACAGCGTCTCACTCCAACTATGGATCCTCAGAGCCGCTCCGGACGGCCCGGGTGCGGTTCCGCCCGGCCAGGACGCACTTCTTGTCGACGCGACGCGCTTCACGAGAACCGGCACGCGTGAACCCGGCCCCCACTGGGACCCGCTCCAGGCCTTTGTCCTCTCCGCGCTGGAAGCCCTCGACCGCTCGGACGCGGATCTGCCGGACGGCGCCGTCCGTGTTCCACTCATCGAGCTCCTGGACGACGAGGTGGACGTCACCCCTGGGCGCTACACGTCGGTGAGCACCGAGCCGTCCGGCCTCGAACTCGCGGCAGCCTGGAAAGAAGCGGAGACGTTGCTGACCGACCTGGCCAGTCGAGCCCAGCGTCTGTCTGAACTGAGGTTCGATGCCGACAGGCAGCAGACCACGGCCAGCGTGGGAGACCTCGCCAAGGCCGGTGCTCTGTCGCTGCGCGCAGGGCAGCAGCCGTTGGAGGGCACAGCGGCGCCCGCCAAAGCATCCGTGCCGCTCCTCACCGTTGCCGACCTGCTGACGGACGGCACTCCTAGCGGGCTCGTCGCGACCGAATCGGCGGCTGCGATCGCCGAGAAGGGCGACGTCGTGGTCGCCGGTGTCGTGCGTGCGTTCAAGGCATGGGTGCACGAAGGGCCTCCGACGGCCCTGGGGTCCCAGCTCTACGCCCTGCGGGTGGATCCGGCGAAACTGGACGCCCACTTCCTCGCCGGTTGTCTGCGCGCACCCTCCAACGGACGTCAGGCAGGCACTCATGCCTCCAGTTCGTCACGGGTCGACGTCCGGCGCCTCCAGGTACTGCAGCTCCCTCTTGACGAACAGGCAGCGTACGCCGAGGTCTTTCGCAGCCTCAGGGCCTTCGAAGCGCAACTCGTCAATGCCGAGGGCACGGGCAGAGGACTGGTGAGCGACGTGGCCGACCTGCTTGCGGCAGGTGGGCTGGACATCTGACGTCGTCATGGGGAATCGCCGGACAGGTGGGACGCGACGGTGCACACCGTCAGCGATGCCGCCGCGCCGGTTCGCCGTCCGGCCAGGCCTTCACCCGAGATCCTCCAGGAGCAGGTCGAGCGCCGCCTCCTCGTGCAGGGCGATGCCCAGGGCGTCCATGGTGGGGGCCAGTTCCGCATCCCACACGGCCTCGGCCGGCGTTCCGATGAGGGCGATCTGTGGTGTGCCGTGCGCCTGGGTGCGTGTCGCGAGGTACTCGTAGTCGGCCGCTCGCATGCGCCACGGCCCGGCGCCGTACCGCTGCATGATCCGGTTGGCCAGCGCGATGCCGGGCCAGTCGAAGTCACCGTGGTAGGCGAACCGGCAACCGGACGCGGCCAACGTGTCCAGGAGGGTGAGAACGACCGTCGTCGCGCTCCCCGAGGTGCAGATCAGGGGTGCCGAACGGCCGGTGCCGGCCGCTGCCTCGACCACGCGTGGGTTCTCGCAGACGTGGACTCGGGTACCGGGCGGCATCTTCAGGCTCAGGGTGCGCAGTTCGCGCAGGGTCAGGTGGGTTTCCATGTGGTGGTCGGCGCGTTCGCGGAGGGCGGCCTCCCGCCAAGTGCCGCCGGTGGGGCGCAGGCCGTACGCGAGCACCGTGCTGGAGACCTCGTCCGGAGTGACCGAGGCGAGGTGCCACAGGGCGCGGCGCGCGGGCGCGTCGGCGGGGGACTCGACACCGTACGCCAGTGCGATGCCGCGCAGGACCAGCCGGGCCAGCAGCGTGCCGTCGTCGAGGCCGTGGGCCGAGCCGGTGGCTCGGGTGGCCAGTTCAGCACGGCCCCAGGAGACCGGGGTGGGGTGTGGTCCGGTACCGGGGAAGAGCGTCGCCAGGGTGTGGACGGCCTGAGTGATCACACTGTTCGCGGTGTGCGGATCCTGACGGGCGAGTGTTCCGCCGCGTCGTATCTCCTCCAGCCACTGTGCCGTCCAGGGCCGGCCCGACAGCGAGGTGGCGTCCACCTCGGTCTGAGCCGTCGACCACAAGCGGGCCCGTTCTGCCGCCGCCGCGTCGCGGACCGCTCGGCGGTCCGTCAGGGGTGGGCCCATTTCCTCCAGTGTGGAAGCCAGACCTTGCCCGACCGCGCTGGCGCGCAGGCGGGTGTCCAGGTCCGGCAGGCGGATCGTGGCGGTGCCACCGGTGATCGGCCTGGCCAAGAGCAGGGACAGTGCCTCGCGTTCTTGTGCGTCCAGGTGCTGGAGTCTGATGGTTCCGGCCGGTTGGAGGCCGTTGCGTTCCAGGCGGGTGCGTGCGGCCGTCCAGAGGCGAGTGAGGCTTGGCCGGGTGAGGAACGCGAGGGCTTCGGCGTCCGGACGGTGTGCGTCGGCTCGTTCGCGTCCTGTCATACCGGCATCAGCCTCCGCTGCCGCCCGTTCCATGTGTAGTGGAGCGTGGCCACGCCCCGCACATGCGGGTCGCGCAGGCACTCGTAAATGTGGAGGGATGGTACGTCGGGCCAGTTGCCGATCAGCCGCTCGCTGGTCAGGACGAAGTCGAGGTCGAGGTCGACCAGGATGCGGCCGAGGCGGGCATGCGTGGGCTCGTCCACCTTGGCGAACGCGTCGTCGAGGAGGATCAGGCGTGGTGCGTGAGGGGCTGCGTCTGCGAGGCTGGTGAAGTGCGCTGCCGCCGCGGCGAAGAGGACCAGGTAGGAGAGGACCCGCTGTTCGCCCTGGCTCAGTCCCGTGCGGCCGGAGAGTTTACGACGGCTGCCCGGTGCCGCGTCGTTCACCACCCAGGGGGTGAAGGTGAACCAGTCACGGTAGTCCAGGGCGGTGCGCAGGTGGGCCGCGTAGCCGGCGGCCGGGTCGGCGCGGCGGGCGTCCTCGATGCGGCGCTGGAGGACGTCGCGGAGTTGCTCGGACTGCTCACGGGTGCGCAGTCCGGAGGGGCTGCGCAGAAGGTCGACGGCCGCCTTGACGTCGGCTTCGACTCCCTCGGCCAGCTTCCAGTCGAGGGTGACGCCCAGGCCGTGGGACGTACGGACCGTGGCGAGCGTGGTGTTGAGGGCGGCGACCAGGGCTCCGGCGGCCAGCACCTGCGAGGACAGGTGGTCGCCCAGCTCTCCTGTCAGGAAGCGCTGGAAGACCTCGCGTTCGCGCTCCGTCAGACGGTCACGTGCCTCGGCGGCCTCGGCCGCGATGCGCTCGCCGACCGCGACGATGTCGTGCGGGCCGTGGTCGTCGACGAGCCGGCACAGTTTTATGCCGTCCTGTTCCTCCATCGTCGCGTCGTAGCCGCCGGAGAGCTGGTCGCGCAGTTCGGTGTGGCGGTTGAGGAGGGTGGTGTCGGAGACGTCACGGCGTTCGGCATCCAGACCGCGGCGCACGGCGTCGACCAGCAGGCGCAGAACTGTGATGCGCTCCCCCACGTCGTGATGGACGGGGTCCGGGGACTTCAGGGCCCCTTCGTCCGCGTCGGCTTCGAGGCCCGCCCCCTTCAGCACCCCCGGCAACGAAAGCGCCGTACGCAGTCTCCTGCCGCAGGCCAGCACCTCGGCCTCCTGCGCGGCGAGTGTCTCGCGCCGCACCCTCTCGTCCTCCTCCGCCCGTACGCGCAGGTCGTGCACCTCGGCAAGGTCCCTTCGGACGCGAGGGAGTTGGCGTCCCACGGCGTCCAGGCGGCGTTTCGCCTCGGCCTCGCGGGCGAGGACCTGCTGCTCCGTGGCGCCAAGGGCCTCTTCCAGAGCGCGGACGGTACGGCGGGCCGCCTCCAGGCGGCCGAACGGCTCGGCGTAGTCCGACTCGGCATCCCGGCGGGCCGACTCGGCACGCTCGTAGTCGGCCCGGCCGTCGCGGTGGCCGTCGGCCGCGGACAGGACCGTGTGCACCCGGCGCCGCAGCCGCAGCGTGCCCTGCCCCAGACGATCCAGGGCCACACGGACCGTCTCCAGTGCGGCCGGATCCGCCGGGAGGCCCTGGGCACTCGCCGTGGCCTCGGCTTCGCGCCGGGCGGCGACCGCTCGGGCACGCGCCTGCTCCGCCTCGCGGGCGGCCGTGGACGCCTGCGAGGCGAGGGATTCCGCGGTGCTCTGGGCCTCGGCCGTACGGGCCCACGCATCCGTCAGCCCACGTGGCGAGGGCGGGCGGCGCAGGGTGTCGCCGATCTGGTCGCGGTGTTCGGTGAGCTTCCGCAGATTGTGCCGGCGTTCCATCAACTCGCCGTCCAGATCGGAGAGTCGGCGGTCGAGTTCCGCCAGCGCCCGGCGGCGTGTCTCCGCGCGCACCTCCGCGCCCACGTACTCGGCGGCCTGCTTGGCGTGGCGGCCGCGGGCGATGCCGAGCCGCCAGGAGCCGTCGGTGCCGATCGCGGTGTGCGACCCTGTCTCTGCCGCGGCCGGCGGGTCACCGTCGCCGGTCAGCTGGTGGCTCTCGGCCAGGACCACCGCCCCCAGCACGCGCTCCACCTGCTCCGCCGTCACTCCGGTGTCCGGCGCGGCCACCGGCCGCAGTACCCGGGCGAGAGTCGCCCCGGCCACGGGTGCTCCTGCAACCAGGAGCGTGTCCCGCGTGGCCGGGTCGAGGACGGTGCCGTCGGCGCGTACCCAGGCGTCAAGCAGGCCGCTCGCCTCCAGCGCGGCTTCCAGCCCTGCCCGCGCGTCCGGCGCCAGGTCATGGGCGAAGTCCACCAGCCGGTACAGGGGCGCTCCGGTGCCCGGGATGCGGGGAGCCGTCCGGTGGGACGGGGGTGGAGGCTCGGGGTCGGTGCGGCGTTCCCATTCCTCGCGCCGGTGCCGCAGGCGGTCGTGTTCGGCCTCGAGTTCGCGGACGGTCAGGGAGAGATCGTCGCGTTCGGCGCCCAGTTCCGCCAACCACGGGTCGACGGCCGAGCGGGCCGCTTCGACCACCTCGTCGGGGGCCCGCGCGGGCAGCGGACCGTCTGCCGGATCATGCGCGACCAGGGCGAGTACGGCGTCCAAGGGTACTCTGGTGGAGTTCCCCAGCCGCTCGCTCCAGGTTTTGACCGCGACGGCGTACGCCTCTCCCTCGCGCACGGTTTCCTGTCGGCGCTGCTCGGCCTGGGCGCGCGCGTGGTCCGCCTGCTCCTCGAGGCGCTCACGGGTGGCGTCGGCCTCCGCCGCCAGCCTCTGAGCCTCGTTCGACCGCTCGATGAGGGCGCCCAGTTCGCTGACGAATCGGGAGCGGTTCCTGATCACCGGCTGCGCGGCGTCAAGTCGTGCGCCCCAGGCGTGCAGCGCGGTCGTGCAGATCTCCGGATCGACCGCCAGCACCTCGCTGTGCCCTACCACGTGGAGGTCGCCTTCCGGCGCGGTCAGTTCGGTCGTGGTGGCGGGCGCGACCGGCACGGCGGGTGTCGCCACGGGCTCCCCCAGATGGGCGGGATCGATCCCGGACCGCTCGGCTTCTCGCATCAACTCGCCGTGTGCGGTGCTGAGTTCAACCAGCTCTTCGCCGAGCCGCCCGGCCTCGGCGGTGAGCCGCCGCCCGGCCTCCTCCTGGTTGCTGTGCGCCTGACGGACGGCCTTGAAGGCGGTGGCAGCGGCGCTGTGCAGGGCGGTGACGGTGGCGCGTTTCTCCCCGAGTTCCTTCAGGCTGCGGTATCCGGCGCTGGCGTGCAGTGCGGCCAGGTCCGTCTCGGCGGCACCCGACTCGCCCTCGAGAGCTTCGATGCGGGCCCTGAGTTCCTGCTCGCGCTCGCGGAGCTCCTCCGCCCTGCGGGCCGCGTCACCTGCGGACTTGCGGTACTCCATCAACTGCTCGAGCTCACCGCTCGCCTGGTCCGTGCGGCGGCGCAGCGCCCCGTGCAGATAGCCCCGGTAGCCGGCAAGGAAGGTGCGCAGGGCCTGGTCGGTGCGTTCCAGGCGCCCCAGGTAGGCCCTCACGGAGTCCAGGTCGTCCAGGCTGCGGGCCACCTTCTCCACGACCTCGTCGTCGAGGGCGGGCAGGGTCTCGGCGAGGACCGAGACCAGTCCACCGGAGTCGATACGGTCGCCGATGGTGGGACGGCGCAAGCGGTGCAGCAGGTGGAGCAGGTTGCGGTAACGCGCCGGGTCGGTCAGGCCGAACAGTTCTCGGGCGACCTTTGCCCGGTGCTCGACAGCACGGTCGGTGACGTTCTCCGAGCCGACGAGCGACTTCAGTTGGTCGACGGGGAGTGGCCGCCCGGTGGGGGCGAGGTCGATCCCCTCGCCGACCCGTAGCCCTGTGGTGAAGAAGAACGGCTTCGCCGTCTTGGTCGACTGGGACGCGCGGATGGCCACGCCGACGGTCAGATGGTGCTCGTCGCCCTCCTCGTCCGTCCGCGCGAACTCCAGCCACAGGTAGCCCAGCCGGTTGGTCTGCTCGAAGCCGTCGAGCATCAACCAGGAAAGGGTGGTGCGCCCGGTGCCCGTGGCGTCCAGTGCACGGGCGTCGCCGTCGAGGAGGTAGGGCAGCAGCATCTCCAGGGCCTTGGACTTGCCGGCGCCGTTCTTGCCGCGCAGCAGCAGGCGCCCCTCGCCGAAGGTGAACTCCTGCTCGTCGTACTGCCAGACGTTCCGGATGCCCGCGCGGTGCAGTCGGTAGCGGTGCGGGGCCGGTGGGCGGTTCATCGGGGCGGCTCCTTGGAGACGTCGTCCGGTGAGGACTGGTCGGTACGGGACTTGACCGCCACCGTGGTGGCATACCGGGCGGCTGCGGCGAGCAGGAGCCAGCCGCCGACCGCAGGTCCCTGGCCGCGCGCCTGGGAGACATCGGTGACGGCGCGGCCGTCGGCCACCGTCTCCTCATATCCGTCGGGCAGGCCGTGGCCGTCCGCGCGCACGGGTCCGGCGGGAGCCATCAGACGCATCCGGACGAGGAGGTCGAGTACGGCAGCGAGGAATCCGTCCCGGTCCTCCAGGTGACCGCGCTGCCAGTTGCTGCGCCTGCCGTACTGCTCGATCAGTTCGTCGAGCAGGTCGGGCAGCAGCCCGTCCGGGACGGGTACGCCGATGACCAGACGTCCGCCGACCGCCGGATGGCCCGGGTCTTCGGGACGCAGCCGGTCGACCAGCCGCTCCACAAGGAGCAGGGCGGCTTGGGCCACCGTCCCGGTGCCCGGCAGGTGCAGGTCGGTCAGTTCGTCGTCGGTGTCGATCAGGGCGATGCCCTCGGCGCGGATCTCGGCCTCCAGGCCGAGGAGTTCGGAGAACGCCTGCGCCTCGCGCCGCTGCCGGGTACGCAGCCATTCGCGCTCGGCGTCCGTGAGGTCGTCGAGGTGGACGACGGGGGTTTCGACGAGGCGCCTGCGGACGTACGTACGTGGCCCTCCGAAGCCCGGGTCAGCGGCCCGGCGCACGAGGTCCGCGCCGTCGCGGCTCTGGGCGAGCGGGCCGGCGACGACGACTCGCGCTATCTCGCGGTCCACGGTGAGCAATGCCTCCCCGGCCCGTTCCTCGGCGACGGCCGCGACGTGCCCCTCGGTCTCGACCAGTACGCCCCAGTCGACGAGTTGCCGCAGCGCGGCCGCGAGGGTTCGCCGCTCGGCCTGCCGCCCGGTGTCGGAGATCTCGATGCCGGCGTCGACGGCCGCGGCCCGCAGATCGGCGACGAGCTGGGAGAGCAGGAGCTGTTCCGGGGCGGTGACGAGGACCGACAGCGCGAGGGCCAGGTAGGCGTACGTGCGGGGGCTGAACGGTGTACCGGTCGACGGTCGTTCCAGGCGGTGACCCGAGCCCGGGCCGAGGCCCGCCTTGAACAGCCGGGCGTACGAGGCCTCCACCAGCAGGCGGTACCCGAACACCTGCTGGAAGCGCTGAGCGAGCCAGTCGGCGTGCCGCCGGATCAGCGGGAAGGTGTCGCCGTGCGGTCCGGTGCTGGTGACCAGGGGGTGGGCCAGCAGAAGCCTGGCGGCGGTGCGGCGCTCGGCCGCGAGTGCCACGTCGTGTGCGGAAGGCAGGGGCATCAGGCGCTCGCCTCCCCCACCGTGGGCGAGGACGCGCTCTCGACGGCCACGGTGAGATCGTCAACCGTCAGGTCACCGTCCACGGACCGCATTACGGTGGACCGGCCCGGTGTGCGCCACGCGGTCAACCTGATGCCGAGGTCCGCGTCGTACGCCAGTGCGCCGTCGAGCTGGAAGTCGCGGGCGTCCTTGTGCAGTTGGGCGTTGCCGAGGGCGGTCGTGAGCAGTTCCAGCAGCAGTCGCATGGCTGGGGCGCTGAGGCGCACCTGCTCGAACCTGCCCGAGGTGCTGCGCAGTTCGTCGGCCGCGGCCCGCCGGGCCTCGGCCTGCTGCCGGGCCTGCTCCATGAGGCGGCGCTTCTGCTCGGAGTGGTCCTCGACCGCCGCTGCCCGTCCGCGCGGAGCCCTGCTGCCGCGCTCGCGCAGCGCCACGGGTACGTCCACCACGGGTCCGGTCCACCAGCTCACGTACGCCGGCACGGACCGGTCGGGGTCGGGTGCGACCCCCAGATGGCGCGCGCCGTAGAGCCCGAAGGCGGCGACAGCGAGGTCGTGGGCCTCTTCCGGCTCCGCGGCGTCGAACCAGGCCGCGAGCCGCAGCAGGTCCTTGCGACGGGACATCTCACCGGAGGCCGAACGCAGCATCCGCTTGGCGTTGGCGAGCAGCGACTGCAGGGCGCGCAGGGTGGCGTCCCGGAGCTGATCCACCTGGCTGGGGTGTCCTCCGGTGACGATGAACCACTCGCGCAGCCCCTCCCAATCCGCCAGATCCCGTCCGCGGCTGCGCTGCACCCGCGTCTCGGGAAGCCCGTCGGCGAGCGCTCCGATGCCCGCCGCGTGCGCGTCGATACGGCTGAGCAACGCGGGCAGATGCGGCCAGACGGCGTCCAGGTGGGCCGCGATGCGCGGGGCGCGGAAGGAGACGTCCTCGGTGATGGCCTCCACGTAGTCGAGCAGGAGTTCCTTGAATCCCTGGTACTCGGCCGAGTCGAGGTCGTAGCGCGCCAGCACCTGGCCCAGGTAGGCGTAGAAGTCCCGGACGGACTCGGCGAATTCGGCGAACTGCACGAAGAGCGTACTGATCCGCTCCAGCGCCTGCTGCGGGTCGGCACCACCCGGCGCCGCGGCCAGGGCCGCTATCTCGCGCAGCCCGCGGTCGACGAGGGCCAGCAGCTCGCTGCTCACCTCACGTGCCGCATCCGCGCCGGCGAGTACCTCGTCCGCGTCTCGCTGCACGCGCTCCCCCAGCTTCGACAACTGGTAGCGGGACCGCGAGCGCTGGTATTCGGCGATGCTCGTCGCCTTGACGGTGTGCGTGCTGCGCAGCAGATTGCCCCAACGCACCAGCTCTTCGAGCCTGCGTGTGAGCGTTTCCGCGTCCAGCGCCGCCCCTGGGCCGCCCGTCTCGGCCAGTTTGGCGAGCAGGTCGGGTACGGACAGGTCGGCGAGCAACGTGGCGCAGAACACCCGCATCACCGCCACGTACTCCAGACGCTCGGGCGCACTGAGGTACGCGTACGCGCTCAGCCGCTGCCACGCCTCCGCGCCGGTTTCCTCCCCTTGTGGTGCTCTTCCTTCTTTCCCCTCCACGCTGCCGAGCGTACGGACCATCACTGACACTTCGAAGGAAGTCGAGGAAAACCGGCCGCACGCGGCGCGATCCGAACACGCCGTCTAACGGCCGGGCGAGCACTGACGCTGACCAATTGCTGATCGAATCGCTGCCGCCACACGTCTGACCTGGGTAGATAGCAAAACGCTAGACCTTGGACTTGAACATGGTACGAAGCACGGAACAACTCCCGATCTGTCTGCTCCCTGCCTGCTCATGCAGGTCAAGTGCGGCATCCGGAGATTACATCGATACGCATGTGCGGTCAGCCGTCTCCGGGTGTTGGAGGACTCACACTGACCCGCCACTGATCCCGCTGTCGTACCCGGCACGCGTCGGGACGTCCCTGGTCAGCCGGTCAGGCGCGGCTCTCCGACCTCGGCCGCACTGGCCTCCAGACCGTTCCTGGTGAGGATCTTCGCGAGTTCGCCGCTGCTCCGCAGGGCCGCGATGTCCTCGTTGACCGCCTTCAGCATGTCCGGTCGGACAGGCCGAGCACCTTCGCCCGCTCCGCGGTGCGGCGAGCCCGGCGAGGAAGACCCTGCGGTTGCCGAAGGTCGGCCAGCCGTCCGCCCACCGGCAGCAGGGCGCCGAAGGCGAGAACGTAGGCGCCCACGACCCAGGTCAGTCCGGTCTGCGCGGCGTCGAGATCCCTCCCGATGGCGGGCAGCGCCACGTTCACGACGGATGTGTTGAGAACGACGAGGAACTGCGCTGCGGTGAGCAGGGTGAGTACGGCCCCGGAGCGGCGTACGGGTGGGTACGGCTGGGGTGTGCGAGCACGTATGACGGCCTTTCAGGCTGCTGGCCGCGCGGACAGCCGCCCCCGGCGAGGGCTCCCGAACTGTCGATCGCGTCGGCGCCGCCGATGCTGTGCCGGCTCGCGGGGCGGACCCAGATCAGTCGGGTGCTCACTGGTGCTCAGTGCTGTCCGGGCGGCGCGAGGAGCGTCAACACCCGGAATTTTTAATTAGGTTAGGCTAAGCTAAGAGAAACTCGGGAGTTCGGATCCGTGCGGTGCGTCATCAGGGGAGGGAACCGCCGTGGGCTTGCCGACCATCGGCTCGTACCCGATGCCGGATCGTTCCTGCCTCCCCCGCCCGCACGTCTCCTGGAGGATCGATCCGGCACGGGCGGCGTTACTGGTGCACGACATGCAGAACCACTTCGTCGGGGCGTTCCCGGCGGGGCGTTCCCCCGTGATGGAACTGGTCGACAACATCGTGGCGCTGCGCGAACTCGCCGACGCCCTGGGCCTGCCGGTCGTCTTCAGCGCGGAGCCGGCCGGGCAGCCGCCGGGCACGCGGGGTCTGGTCGCCGACATGTGGGGGCCGGGCATCGCGGACGAGCCGGATGCCGCCGCGATCATCGCGCCCCTCACACCCCGTCCTGGCGAGCATCTGCTGGCCAATGTGCGGCACAACGCCTTCCTGCGCAGCCATCTCGGCAGACTGCTGCGCTCCAAGGGCCGCGACCAGCTGATCATCTGCGGGGTGCACGCACATCTCGGCGTCCTGCTGACGGCGGCGGACGCCTTCATGAACGACATCCAGCCGTTCGTCGTCGCCGACGCGGTGGCCGACATCTCCGCCGAGGAACACTCCCTGGCCCTTCGATGGGCCGCGCGCAGCGGCGTGGTCTGCACGACGGACTCCCTGCTGCGCGGGCTGCTGCTCCACAAGGAGCGGCGGAACGCGTGACGACGCTCCCCCCTTGTCCGTCCGAAGTCCTGGCCTGCCCATGAATGGAGTGGCTCCGTGAGCGTGACCCAAGCCGACCAGGTCGCGACCTGCTCCCCCGAAGAGCTCCGCCCGCCGGAGGAGCTCCGGGGCAGCACGGTCGTCGTCAAGTACGGCGGCCACGCCATGGTGGACCCCGGACTCCAGGAGGCGTTCGCCCACGACGTCGTGGAGCTGTGGCGCGCGGGTCTGCGCCCGGTCGTCGTGCACGGCGGCGGACCGCAGATCAGCGCGATGCTCGACCGCCTCGGCCTGGAGACCCGTTTCGAGGCGGGCCTCAGGGTCACCACCCCGGAGACCATGGACGTGGTGCGCATGGTGCTGACGGGCCGGGTCCAGCGCGAGCTGGTCGGCCACATCAACGCCCATGGCCCCCTCGCCGTGGGGATGACGGGCGAGGACGCGCACACCATGACGGCCGTACGGCGGGCGGCCTGGGTGGACGGCCGGGCGGTGGACATCGGCCTGGTCGGCGATGTCGTCGACGTGAACCCGCGCGCGGTGCGCACGCTCCTGGAGCAGGGGCACATCCCCGTGGTCTCCCCGGTGGCCCGCGGCGAGGACGCGCAGGTCTACAACGTGAACGCCGATCTGGCGGCGTCGGCACTGGCCGTGGCCCTCGACGCCGCCCGCCTGGTGGTGCTCACCGACGTGGCGGGACTGTACGCCGACTGGCCGCACAGCACCGAGGTGATCGAGCGGCTGACAGCCGACGAACTGGCCGCGCTGCTGCCGGGGCTGGCGGCCGGGATGCTGCCGAAGATGGAGGGCTGTCTGCGGGCCGTCCGCGGCGGCGTGCGCAGGGCGCACGTGCTCGACGGCCGTGTGCCGCACGCACTGCTGCGGGGCGTGCTGGGCCTGAACAGTCCCGGCACGACGGTGTTCGCGGAGCAGGGCCCGGGCGCCGGGGCGAGCTTCGCCTGAGGATCCGAGGCCGTCACAGGGTTCGCGCGAGGACGCGCGCGTTGCGGCGTGGGTCCAGGGACGTCGCCCAGGCCGCGGGCGCGAGGCGCACGCCGGCCGGGGCGAACCCGTGCCGCAGGAAGAGGCTGCCGCTGCCGACCGTCGCGGTGAACAGGGAGCCGACCGACTGGGCGCGCGCCCTGACCAGCACGGCACGCAGCAGCCGGCCTCCCAGTCCGCTGCCCTGCCGGTGCCGGGCGACGCAGAAGTTGTAGAGAACGCCCGCGGGACCACGGCCCCCCTCCTCCGCGTCGGCCGCGTGTACGCGCAGGGCCAGGCAGCCCTCCAAGGCGCCGTCGGGTCCCTCGGCCACGAGGAAGTCGGCCGCGTGGGCGGCATAGAGCGGGACGGGCCGTCGGCGTAACGCCCCCGAATGCACGAAGGGCTGGGACAGGGCGGCGAGTGCGGCGGCGTCCTCGGGGCGTGCGGGGCGTACGACGGAGATCGCGGTGAGAGGAGCACGCGGCAACGGCGGTGCGGTACGCGGCGTGGCCGTGTTCAGCGCTTCCCTTCCCCGCTGCCGAATCCGCCGTCGCGTCGATCGCGACCGTCGACGTACGTCGCCACCACCTCGATGTCGCCGATGCGGGAGGTGTCGACGCGCCGCGGGTCGTCGCCGAGCACGACGAGATCGGCGCGCTTGCCCGGGGAGAGGCTGCCGACGCTGTCCTCCCAGTGGCAGGCATAGGCACCGGCGACGGTGTAGGCGCGCAGCGCCTCGTCCACGGTGATGCCCTCGTCCGGGCCGATCACCTGGCCGGACTCGGAGGCGCGCTCGACCATGAACTGGACGGCCCGCAGCGGGGATCCGTCGGTGACCGGCCGGTCGGAGCTGCCGACGAGGGTGATGCCGTGGTCCAGGAACGCCTTGCCCCGGTACAGCCACGGTGCCCGCTCCTCGCCCATGATCGCCGCGTAGTCGTCGCCGAAGTAGCGCAGGAAGTTGGGCTGGACGACGGCGCTCACGCCGAGCCGCGCGAAGCGCGAGAGCTGGTCGGGGCGGATGAGGCCCGCGTGTTCGACGCGGTGCCGCACGCCGTGGCGCGGGCGCAGGCGCTGGGCCCGTTCCAGGGCGTCGAGGGCGACGTCGGCCGCGCGGTCGCCGATGGCGTGGACGGCGAGCTGCCAGCCGGCGAGGTGGCCGGCCACGATCGTCTCGGTGAGCGTTTCCGGGTCGTCCTGCAACTGGCCCGTGTGGGCCAGCCCTTCGTAGGGGCTGCTCAGCGCGGCGGTGCGGGCCATCATGCCGCCATCGGTGTAGACCTTCAGGGCACCGACGGAGAGCCAGTCGTCGCCGAAGCCCGTGCGCAGGCCGAGGTCGAGGGCCCTGGGGATGCCGTCGGCCTCGTGCGCGGTGACGTGCCGCAGCCGGTCCGCGGCGACCATGAGCTGCACCCGCAGCGGCAACAGGCCCTTCTCGCGGGCTAGTTGGTAGGCGCCGAGTTCGACCGGGCTGTGTCCGAAAAGAGTGCCGCCAATGCCCGCCTCGGCGCAGGCGGTGACGCCTTCGGCGACGCAGGTCCGGGCGGCGCGTCCGATCGCCTCGGCGAGTTCCTCCTGGGAGTACGGCAGGCGCAGTGCGCGGGCGGCGCCCATGGCGCCCTCGGCGAGGAAGCCGTTCTCGTGCGGGACACCGGCCGGGAGCAGGTCCAGAACGGCGGTGTTGACGACGCAGCCGTGTCCGGAGTCGTGCAGCACGAACACCTTGCGCCCGTGGCTCACCCGGTCCAGTTCGGCGGCGGTCAGATGGCGGCCCAGGGCCCGCTGGTCGTAGCCGGCGATGCTCACCCAGGCGCCCGGCGCGCCCTTCCGGAGGACGGCTTCCTCCACCACGGCCAGCGCGTCGTCGATCCGCGTACGGCCCGCGATGCTCGGCGTGTTCTGCTTGAAGCCGGCCCAGGCCAGGTGCACATGGGCGTCGATGAACCCGGGCAGCACGGTGGCGCCCTGAAGGTCGATCACCTCCTGTGCGGGCAGCGAGGTCACGGCCTCGTCCAGGCCGACGATCCGGCCCTTCCAGATGCCCAGGTCGTGGGCGACGGGGTGGGCCGGATCCATGGTGACGATACGGGCGTTCGTCAGTCTGGCGCAGAGCATCGGGTGTCAGGCGTCCATGGACTCGGCGAGGGAACGGGGGCGCAGATCGGTCCAGTTGGCCTCGACGTACTCCAGGCAGGCCTCCCGGGTGTTCTCCTCGAAGGCGATCGTCCAGCCCCCGGGCACGTCCGCGAAGGACGGCCAGAGCGAGTGCTGGCCCTCGTCGTTCACGAGGACGAGGAAACGGCCGTCGGCGTCGTCGAAGGGGTTGGTGCTCATGTGCCGGTGCCTCCTGTGAAAATTAGGTTAGGCTCGCCTAATCGCAACTGAGCTTAGCCTTCTCGCTTTCCGCTCCACAAGGAGACGTTCAATGAGGTTGGTGGGGGAAGACACGTTCGCCGCGTTCGGACTGCCCGGCACACCCGGCACCGACGAGTTCTGGGTGGCCGCGCGGACACCCGCGTCGGTACCCGACGGCGACGGCTGGGTGACCCTCTTCCTGTGGCGTGGGTCCGATGCGGCGAGCATCGACTTCGAGAGCTGGTCCGAGCCGGTGCCGCTGCGCCGGTTCGGCGACACGGACTGCTGGTACGCCGAGGTGCGCATGCCCGCGCGGCTGCGGGTGACGTACCAGTTCCGGGTGGGCGAGGAGGCGTACGCCGATCCGTTCAACCCGGCCGGGGCCGGCGGTGACCGGTCCATCGCCGCGACGCCGGACGCGCCGGCCCAGCCGCACTGGCCCGCTGTCGGTGCCGACGGAGTGCTTCCCCTGCCCCGCACCCGGATCCGCTGGGCCAGTGAACGGCTGGGCGGGCGGCGGACCGTGCGCGTGCATCCGGCGGGCGGTGGCGGGCCCGTGGTCCTGCTGCTCGACGGGGACGACTGGCTGTATCTGCACCCGGCCATGACCGCGTTCGACTCGGCGGTCGCCAGTGGGGAGATGCCGCCGGTCACCCTCGTCTTCCTGCCGGCGAAGGACAGGGAGACCGAGTTCGCGTGCCGGCCCGAGTTGTGGGAGGCGGTCCGGGACGAACTGCTGCCGCTGGTGGCGGAGTCGGGGGTCTCCGCCGACCTTGACTGGTTGGTGGTCGCCGGGCAGAGCCTCGGCGGGCTGAGCGCGGTGTACGCGGCGCTGGAGTTTCCGGAGCTGGTGTCGCGTGTGGCCTGTCAGTCGGGGTCGTTCTGGTGGACGTCCGATGCGGTGGGTTCGGCGGATCCGTTGGGGGGTCCGGTGGGTGGGGCGATCGCCGCGCGGCTGCGGGAGGGGGCGGATCTGTCGGGGCTGCGGGTCGCGTTCGATGTGGGGGAGCACGAGACGCGGATGCTGCCGCATTGCGAGGCGGTGGAGGCCTTGGCCGAGCAGGCCGGGGCGACCGTGCGGGTTTCGCGGTCGGCCTCCGGCCATGATCGGGTGGGGTGGCGTCATGCCCTGCTGAGGGATGTCGCCTGGGTGTTGGGGGCACCGTAGTTGTCTGCGGGCCGGTGGGGGCTGGTCGCGCCCGCGCGGCGGAGCCGCAAATCGAAACAGCCCCGCGCCCCTTAAAGCTTCACCGCGCCACCGCCGAGCAGTAGTTCTCGTCCGTCGCCAGCAAGTTCCGGTGGGTGTCCTCGGCCGTGACGACGCCGTCGTCCAGGACGAGGACCCGGTCGGCGGCGTCCAGGAGGGCCGGGCTGCTGGTGAGGACGATGGTGGTGCGGCCCCGGCGCAGTTTCGCGACGTTGCGTGCGATGAGCTGTTCCGTGACCGCGTCGACGGCCGTGGTCGGATCGTGCAGGACGAGGACGTCGCTGTCGGCGGCCAGGGCGCGGGCCAGGGAGAGCCGTTGGCGCTGTCCCCCGGAGAGGTTCGCGCCGCGGTCGCGGACGCCGTAGTCGAGGCCTTCGCGGTGGAGGGCGACGACGTCGGTCAGCATGGACGCCTCGACGGCCTCGGGGACCATGCGGCTGGTGCCCGACGGGTCGATGTTCGAGCGGAGCGTCCCCGCGAAGATCTCCCCGTCGTAGGGGTTCACCAGCACGTGCTCACGGACCGCCTCGACCGACAGGTCCGCGAGGTCCCGCCCGCCGACCCGCACCGTTCCCTCGTACATGCCGGGCGGGACGTTCACGGCCAGGATCGACGCGAGGTCGGCCGCCGCGCGCGGCTGGTAGGCGGCGATCGCCACGAACTCCCCGGCGGACACCTGGAACTTCAGCTTGCGCAGGGTTCCGTACCGGACGCAGTCGATCTCCACGTCCCCGCTCTCCGCAGGGCGTTCGGATCCCGGCGTCATCACCGGCGGCGCGGTCAGCACCAGCGCCATGCGCTCGGCCGATGCGCGCGCCATCATCACGTACTTCGGCATCTCCGAGAACAGTTTGAGCGGTTCCATGATGAACTGCGCCAGGCCCACGGCCATGACCAGTTCGCCGATGCTGACCCGGCCGTCGAACGCCAGCCAGCCCGCCGTCAGCGTCACGGCGCCGGCGAGTACCGCGTTGAGGGCCAGCGCGGTGCCCGCGTACGCGCCGTTCACCTTGGCGACGGTGATCGCCTGGACCTTCGCCTCCGTGCTGACCTCGCGATAAGACCGGAACGCCGCGTGGTTGCCGCCGAAGCCGTGCAGCGGGCGCAGGCCGGTGATCAGGTCGGCTACCTTCGCACCCGCCCGCGCCACCCGGGCCTGCTGTTCCTGGGTGCTGGTGCCGATCCGCTTGGACAGCACGCTCAGGCACGACAGGATCGCGACGGTTCCCACGATCACCAGCAGACCGAGCCGGATGTCGGCCAGGCCCAGCGCGACCGCCGCGACCACCACCGCCACGAGCGAGCTGATCAGCAGCGGCACCACCTCGATGATGTCGGCGGTCTGGTCGGCGTCCTCGGTGGCGATGGTCAGCACCTCGCCGGACTTGAGGTCGACGTCCCTGGCCACCGGCTTCAGGCCGCAGGCCGCGACCTTCACGCGCCAGCGGTGCGCCTCCGTCGTGTTGGCCTTCTGAAGGATGCGCATCCCGAATCGCCAGGACAGCGACACGGTCGTGATGATCACGGCCAGTACGGCGATCGAGAGGCCGAGCGAGCCGAGGCTGCGGTCCCGCATCGTGTGCTCGACGATCAGGCCGAGCGCGATGGGGAAGGCCGTCTCGCCCGCCTGGTACATGCCCATGAGGAGGGTGCCGCCGGCCATGGCGCCGACGTTGCGGCGCAGTGCGGTGCGGAGGATGTCGGACCCCGAGCGGGGCCGCTGCGTGTCAGGAGTTGTCATCGAGGTGGCGGGCAATCGCTTCCGGGGTGCGCAGGGTGAACAGATCACGGATCGTGATCACGGGACCGTACTCGCGGCGGAGCAGCCCGATCAGCCGCACCGCCAGCATGGAGTGTCCTCCGAGGGACACGAAGTCGCTCACCGCGCTCACCTCGTCGTCGTCCAGGTCAAGTGCCTCGGCGAAGTACTCGCACACCACGGTCTCGGTCTCGGTCGCGGGCCCCCGCTCCCCCACCGTGGTCAGCGCGCCCAGCGGCTTGGCCTCCGGCAGCGCCTTGGTGTCAGCCTTCCCGTTCACCGTCAGCGGGATGCTGTCGACCTGGGCGTAGTGGGTGGGGCGCAGGAAGTCCGGCAGTCCCGCGCCGACGTCGGCGGCCACCGTGGCCAACTCCGCCCCGTCCAGCACCAGATAGGCGGCCAGCCGGTACGAGCCGTCGACCTGCGGGTCGGGCTGGGCGACCGCGGCGACGAACCGCACCGCCGGGTGCGCCGCGAACGCGGCCTCCACCTCGCCGAGTTCGACGCGGTGCCCGCGGATCTTGACCTGCTGGTCGGTGCGGCCCAGGTACATCAGGTTGCCGTCGGGCCGGCGGACCACCAGGTCCCCGGTGCGGTACATGCGCTCGCCGGGTTCCCCGAAGGGGCAGGCGACGAAGCGGTGCGCGGTCTGGGCGGGCTGCCCGAGGTAGCCGCGCGCGATGCCGATGCCGGACACGTACAGCTCACCGGGCACGCCGTCCGGCAGGGGGCGCAGCCAGGGGTCGAGGACGTACACGTCGGTGTTGTCGATCGCGACGCCCACCACCGGGTCCTGGCACTCGAATGTGCCGACGCCGAGGGTGTTGATGGTGTACTCGGTGGGTCCGTAGAGGTTGTAGCCGACCGTTCCCTCGGTCTCGGCGAGCCGCTGCCACAGTGTCGGCGTGACGGCCTCGCCGCCCAGCAGCACCAGCGGCGGCCGGCGTTCCGGGTCGTCGAGCAGGCCCTCGGCCACCAGCTGCTGTGCGTAGGTCGGGGTCACGTTGACGACGTCGATCCCGTGCTCCAGGCAGTACTCGACCAGCCGGGGCGCGTCGCGGCGCAACTCCTCGTCGCAGACGTGCACTTCATGCCCGTCGGCGAGCCAGAGCAGCTCCTCCCAGGACATGTCGAACGCGAACGACACGGTGTGCGCGATCCGGAAGATCCGGTGGCCGTGCTCCGCCAGCACCGGCTCGAAGATCCGGCGCTGATGGTTGATCAGCATGTTGGTGAGTCCGGCGTACTCGGTCACCACGCCCTTGGGCTTGCCGGTCGATCCCGAGGTGTAGATCGTGTACGCGGGGTGCCGCAGGCGGTCCGGGTCGTCCGGTGCGAACGTCACATACGGCTCGGACTCGGGCAGCGGGCGGTCCAGCTCGATCAGGTCGCCGCTCAGCGCGGTCAGCCGGGGCGACACGGCGCTCACGGTGAGGATCACCTCGGGGCGGGCGTCCTCGACGATCGCGGCGATCCGCTCGTCAGGGTGGTCCAGCTCCAGCGGCACGTACGCGGCGCCGACGCGCAGCACGGCGAACAGCGCCACGATCGAGTCGAGGGAGCGCGGGATCGCGAGACCCACGTTCGTCTCGGGCCCGATGCCCCGCCGGGCGAGCACGCCTGCCACCGCGCGGCTGCGGTCCCGGAGTTCGGCGAACGTCATCCTCGAACCGTGGGCGACGAGCGCGACGCGCTCCGGTGCGCGGTCCGCCGCCCGGTCGAACCGGTCGACGACGGTGTCCGTGCCGACGTCCGTGCGCTCGCCCCGCGAGGGCTCCGCCCCCAGGCCCCGCAGGGCACCCACCGGGCCGGTCGAGCGGGCCAGGTCCTCCAGCACGCGCAGGTAGTCGTCGAGGAGGCGACGGGCGTTCCCGGTGTCCTGGTCGCGGTACTCCAGCTTGACGGTGAGCCGGTCGCCGGGCGTGACGACCCAGGTGAACGGATAGTGGGTGGAGTCGTCGGCCTTCACCGAGGTGATGCCGTGCCGGGCGTTCATCTCGGCGAAGGCGTCCATGTCCAGGAAGTTCTGGAGCACGAACAGGTTGTCGAACAGGGTGTCGTGCCCGCTCGCCCGCTGGATCTCGCCGAGCCCCAGGTGCTCGTGCTCCATCGCCTCGACCCTGGCCGTCTGCACGGCCGAGAGGTAGTCGCGGACCGTGTCGTCCGGCCGCGGCCGCGTCCACATGGGCACGGTGTTGAGCAGCACGCCGACGATGTCGGACAGTCCCTCGCCCTCCCGGCCGGAGACGGTCACGCCGAACACGGCGTCGCTGCGGCCCGTGTGGGCGCCGAGGAGAAGGCCGAAGGCTCCGGTCAGCACGGAGTTCAGGGTGACGCCGTGCGTCCTGGCCGCTTCCCGCAGCAGGTCGGACTGCTCGGCGGACAGCGTGTGCACGAGCGCGCGCGGCAGGTCGTCCGAGAAGGACGGCGCCGGTCCGGCGAGCAGTGTGGGGCCGGGGAGGCCGGCCAGGTGCTCCGCCCAGAAGCGTTCCGAGGCGGCCGCGTCCTTGGCGGCGAGCGCCCGGGCGTAGTCCTCGAAGCTCGGCGTGGCCGGGACCGCGTCGAGCGGCTCGCCCGCGACGGCGGCCTGATAGGCGTCGAACAGGTCCCGCAGCATGATCTCGCGGGACCAGCCGTCCCACAGCAGCAAGTGGTAGCTGAGCAGGAGGCCGTCGCGGTCGTCGGGCAGGCGCACCACCGTCAGCCGGATCAGCGGTGGCTCTCCCGGGTCGAACCCCGTGTCGCGGTCCCGGGCCCGCAGCGCGTCGACCTCGGCGTCCGTGGACAGCTCGATCGTGCGGACGTCGACCCTCCGGCCGGCCTTGAGGACCTGGACCGGGTTGCCGTCGGAGTCGGTCGTGAAGCCCGCGCCCACGACCGGGTGCCGGGCGATCACGTACGCCATCGCCTCGGCCAGCGCGCCGGTGTCCAGGCGCCGGTCGAACGTGAACCAGCTCTGCGCCACGTAGTGCCCGGCCGAGCCCGCCATCTGGGCCTGGAAGAACAGGCCCCGCTGGAGCGGGGTGACCGGTGCGGTGCGCTCGGCCGTCGTGACGGCGTCCGCGATGCGCTGGAGTGCGCCCTGCCAGTGCTCGGTGATCTCGTCGGGGACGCCCTCGGCGAGGGTGAAGGCCGTGTGCAGGCTCCCGGTGGCCTCGTCCAGCCAGGCGTTGACCTCGACGGCGTAGGGGCTGCCCTGGTCGCCGCCGGTGATGTGCACCGCCTGGGACTCGCTGCCCCGGCCGAGGTAGTTGAACAGCACCTGCGGGCGGGCGGTGTCGAGCAGCTGGGCCGTCTGCGGGTTGAGATACCTGAGCTGTCCGTAAGCGACGTGAGCGCGCTCGTCCGGCTGGCGTTCGGCGACTTCGCGCGCGGCCGCGACGGGGTCGGTGTGCGCGGTGAGCCGTACGGGCGCGATGGAAGTGAACCAGCCGACGGTACGGGTGTAGTCGTGCTGTTCGAGCACCGGGACCCGGCCGTGCCGCTCCAGCTCGATCGCGAGGTCGGTGGGCGAGGGCTGGATGTGGGTCAGAGCGGTGCGCAGGGCTCCGCACAGCAGCTCGGTGAGGCCGATGCCGAGTGCTGCGGGGGCGGTGCGTGTCAGGCGGTCGCTCGCTTCGGGCGGGAGTACGACCGTGGTCTCCCGCAGTCCCTCGACGGCGGGGAGCAGCGGGGGCGCCTGGAGCGTGGTGAGCCAGTACCCGAGGTCGTCGATCGCATGGGCGGACCCGAGGGCCAGGGCTTCGGCGTACTCGGCGTACGACGTCGTCGGTGCGGCCAGGGCTTCCCCGCGCAGGGCGGCGGTCAGGTCGTCCAGCAGGATCATCCAGGACACCGAGTCGACGGCGAGGTGGTGCACGGTGACGACCAGGGTTCGGGTCGCCTCCAGCCACGAGAAGGCGATGACCTCTCCCGACTCGGGGTCGAGCCGTCCGGCGGCCTCGTTCGCGGCGGTCTTCGCGTCGGTGGTGTCCGGGCGGACGACGGTGATGTCGCGGGCGGGTTCGGTGCGGAGGGTCCATACGCCGTGTTCGGTGCGGAGGCGCAGTCGCAGGGTCGGGTGTGCGGCGACTACGGCGTTGGCCGCGCGCTGGGCGTCCGTGAAGCCGGTGCCGTCCGGGGCCTGGAGTGTCCTGGCCTGGGCGAACCGGGTGAGGGAGCCGCTCAGTTCGCGCTGGCGCAGGATGATCGGTGTCGGGGGGAGCGGGCCGTCCTCGCGGTGAGTGGGGGTGGCGGCCTGTGGTGTACGCGTCGCCAGGTGCTCGGCGAGTGCGCGGGGGGTCTTGTGCAGGAACACGTCCCGGGGGCTGATCGGCAGGCCGAGCGTGCGGGCGCGGTTCACGACCGTGATGGCGATGATGCTGTCGCCTCCGGCGTGGAAGAAGTCGGTGTCGGCGGTCACGTCCGAGCCGGGCAGCGTCTCTGTGAAGATCTTGGTGAGTGCGGCCACCGCGGTGGTTTCGTCTGCGGGTGCGTCGTGGCTGGTCGCGCAGTTCCCCGCGCCCCTTTGGGCGCGTTTCACCAGCGCCTTTCGATCCAGCTTGCCGTTCACTGTCAGAGGCAGTATTTCAACCGGCAGCACCCGCCCCGGCACCATGTGCACGGGCAGCTTCCTGGACAGTTCCTCGGCGAAGTCCCCCGGCACCCGGCCCACCACATGCGCCACCAGGTGATCACCGCTGTCCGCCACCGTCACGGCGACGTCGATCACACCGTCGAGTTCCCGGATCGCGGACTCCACCTCGCCCAGCTCGATGCGGAAGCCCTTGAGCTGGACCTGGTCGTCGGCGCGGCCGGCGAACTCCAGCTCACCATCGAGGGTGCGGCGGGCGAGGTCGCCCGTGTGGTACATGCGGGAACCGTCCCCGGCGAAGGGGTTCGCCACGAACCGGCTCGCGGTGAGGCCGGGCCTGCCCAGGTAGCCGAGCGACACCTGGTCGCCGGCGACGTAGATGCCGCCCACCCGGCCCGGCGGCACCGGCCGGAGCCGGTCGTCGAGGAGGTAGGTGACCAGGCCGGGGATCGGACCGCCGATCGGGCTGACGTCGTCTCCGGGGCCGAAGTCCTGGTCGGTGAGCACGCGGTGGGTGACGTGGACGGTGGTCTCGGTGATGCCGTACATGTTGACCAGCTCGGGCGAGCCGGTGCCGTGCCGCTCGACCCAGCCGCGCAGCCGCCCGAGGTCCAGCGCCTCGCCGCCGAAGATGACGCGGCGCAGGGCGGGCAGGGGCTCGCCGGCGTGCCGGTCGGCCTCGATGAACTGGTAGAAGGCGGACGGCGTCTGGTTGAGCACGGTCACCCCGCGCTCGCGGACCAGCCGGTGGAAGTCGACCGGGGAGCGGGTCAGCCCGTACTCCGGCACCAGCAGTTCACCGCCGTACGCCAGCGCGCCCCACAGCTCCCAGACCGCGAAGTCGAAGGAGAAGGAGTGGAACTGGACCCAGACGTCGTGCGGGCCGAATTCCATGTCCGGCTGGGTGTTGGCGAGCAGGGTCACCACGCTGGAGTGCG
Source organism: Streptomyces coeruleorubidus (assembly GCF_028885415.1). GTDB lineage: Bacteria > Actinomycetota > Actinomycetes > Streptomycetales > Streptomycetaceae > Streptomyces > Streptomyces coeruleorubidus_A. Next base: position 8,579,920 of record NZ_CP118527.1, on the reverse strand, counting down.
GGACGACGACGCCCTTGGGCCGGCCGGTCGATCCGGACGTGTAGATCACGTACGCGGGATCGTGCCGGCCGGGCTCCGGGCGGGGCTGCTCGGTGGTGGCCTGGGGCAGCTCGTCACCCTGGACGAGTACGCGGGCCCGCACGCCCGTACGGGCCAGGAGTTCCGTGAAGCGGTCGCGCTGCTCGCGGTCCACGAGGACGACCTGCGGGGCGGCGTCGGCGAGGATGTACTCCAGCCGTTCGTCCGGGTACGCCAGGTCCAGCGGTACGTACGCGCCGCCCGCGCCGACGATCGCGACCAGGGCGACGACCTGCTCGACGGACCGCGGGACGGCGACGGCGACCCGTCGGCCGGGGCCGACACCGGCCGCGCGCAGGGCGGCGGCCAACTCGTCCTTGGCATCCGCCAGTTCGCCGTACGTCAGGGACCTGGTCCCGCCGTCGAGGCCGCACTGGGTGACGGCGGTGGCGGCCGGGTCGCGCCGCGCGGCGGCGTCGAAGAGGCCGCCCAGGGTCGTCGGGGTGATGCGCGCGGGGCGCCGGTCGCCCTCGGACATCACGTCGTCGACCAGGGTGTCCGGTCGGGTGAGCAGGGCGGTGAGCGTCGAGGTGAACGTGCGCAGGATCGCCTGGGCGGTGCTCTCCCGCAGCAGCTCGCCGTCGTAGATCAGGTTGAAGCGGAGACGGCCGTCGAGTGCGCGCTCCACGACCAGGGTCAACGGGTAGTGCGGTGCGCCCTCGTTGACGAGGTCGGTGACGACCAGCGTGTCGCCGGGCCGCCGCAGCGCCTCCACATCGGTCGCGACGTCGAACACCACCAGGGTGTCGAACAGGGAGCCGGCGTCGGCCTGGCGGCCGATCCTGGCCAGGGAGACGTGCTGGTGCGGCAGGACGGCGCCCTGGTGTTCCCGCACCGAGGCGAGCAGGTCCCGCGCGGTGGTGATGCCGGTCCAACGGGCGCGTACGGGGATCGTGTTGATGAACAGACCCACCATGTCCTCGATGCCGGGCACATCCGCGTCGCGGCCGGACACCGTGGAGCCGAACACCACGTCCCCGCCGTGCAGTATGCCGCCCAGCGTCACCGCCCAGGCGCTGTGCACGGCCACGCTCAGCGGCACGCCGGCCGACCGGGCGGCCGCGTCGATGTCGTGCTCCGGCCGCGCGGCGGTGTCGGCGAACCGGTCGGACGGGGTGTGCCCCTCGGCGACCAGCGACGGGCCGGGCAGGTCCGCGAGCTGCTCGCGCCACACCCGGTCGCTCTCTTCGGCGTCGCGTCCGGCGAGCCAGCGTACGTAGTCGGCGAAGCCGCCGATCGGGTACACGGTCCCGGGCGCGTGGTACTCGGCGACCAGCGCGCGGAGCATCGGCGGCACCGACCAGCCGTCGGCGACGATGTGGTGCACGGTCTGTACGAGGACGTTGCGGCCCGGGCCGCCGCGGACGAGGGTGTACCGCATCAGCGGGCCGGTCGCCAGGTCGAATCCGGCGCGGCGGTCCCGCTCGGCCAGGTCACGCAGCTCGGCGTCGGTGATGCCGGGGCGGTCCAGGGTGGTGAAGGGCGCCTCGACTCCGCTCTCCAGTACGGAGACCACCCGGCCGTCGGCGAGGGCCACGAACCGCGCGGCCAGGTTCGGGTACAGCGTGAGCAGCCGGGTGGCCGCCGCCGCGAGCCGGTCGGCGTCCACCTCACCGTCCAGGGTGAGCAGTTGCTGCTCGACGTAGGCGCCGGCCGAGTCGTCGTCGAAGACGGAGTGGAAGTACAGGCCCTCCTGCAACGGCGTCAGCGGCAGGATGTCCCGCAGCGCCGGGCCGTCCAGGGCGTCGACGTCGGCCTGCGTCAGCGACACGAGGGGGAAGTCGCTGGGCGAGTGGCCGCCGTGCGGGTCGAGTGCGGCCAGTCCGGCGAGGGCGTCCCGGAAGTAGGCGCCGATGGTCGTGATGTCCTGGTCGGTGAACATGCCGTCGGGCCAGGAGATGGTGGTCACCAGGTCGTAGTCGCCGGTCGGGGCCGGTTCGGCGATCGCGTTGAACTCCAGGGCGCGCGGCAGCCGCATCCGTGGATCGCGCTTCTCGCCCAACTGGCCGGTGGTCTGGGCGAGTTGCCAGTCTCCGGGCTCTCCGGCGGCGAAGCGGCCCAGGTAGTTGAAGAGCACCTGCGGTGCGGGCGCGTCGAACTCGGTGTCGGTCAGGTAGCGCAGGGCACCGTAGGAGACGCCGTTGTCGGGCACCCGGGCGAGGTCTTCCTTGACCGCCTTGAGGGCGGCGGTCAGGTAGTCGGGTGCGGTGAGGTCGGCCGCCGTGCCGGGGTCGACGGTCACCGGGAAGAGCGTGGTGAACCAGCCGACGGTCCGCGACAGTTCGGGCTCGAAGCCGGCGGAGGCCGCCACGAACTGCCCTTCGCGGCCATGGCCCTCCAGCTCGATGTGCGCGAAGGTCTGGTCCTGCCCCAGGTCCCGGCGCCAGCGGGCGAGGGCGACGGCGAGCCCGGTCAGCAGAACGTCGTTGACGCCCGCGTGGAACTTCGCGGGGATGTCGCCCAGCAGCGCGGACGTGATCTCCGGGCCGGCCGAGACGGTCCGCAGTCGCTCCGTCGCGACGGTGTCGGCTGTGGACAGCGCGCGTCTGCCCACCGGTCGGTCCTCCCCCGGCAGGGGGCGCCAGTAGTAGGAGCTGTCCGCGTCGAACGCCGCGCGCTCCAGCAGTTGCGTCCAGCGCCGGAAGGACGTGCCCACCGGGGGCAGCTCGACGGGGGTGCCCGAGGCGAACTGCCGCCAGGCCGTGGCCAGGTCGTCCATCAGGATCCGCCAGGACACGCCGTCGATCACCACGTGGTGGGCGACCAGGACCAGCTGCCCTGCCGCGCGGCGCCAGACGGCTCGCAGCATCACGCCGTTGTCGGGGTCCAGGGCGTCGGTGGCGAGTGCGACGCACGCGTCGAGCGGCAGGTCGCTCTCCTGCCACCCGGCGGCGGCCCCCTCCGGCTCCGGGATGTCGAAGCTCCAGCGGTCCGCGCGCACCAGCCTGGCGCGCAGCATGTCGTGCCTGCGGAGCACGGCGGTGAGGATCTCGTCGAGGGCGTCGGCGGTCAGGTCCGGCGGGGTGTTCAGCACGACGGACTGCACGAAGCCGTCGATCGCTTCGGTGGTCTCGCCGAGCCACTGCACGATGGGCGAGCCCACGACGGAACCGGTCGCGACATCGCGGTGGTCGACCGTGGAGACGTCCTCCCGGCTCGCGACCGAGGCCAGGGCCCCCACGGTGCTGTGGGTGAAGATCTGCCGTGCCGTGACGTAGAGGCCCGCGTCGCGCAGCGCGGTCAGCAGTGAGATCGCCAGGATGCTGTCGCCGCCGAGCTGGAAGAAGTCCTGGTCGACGCCGACCTCTTCGAGCCGCAGCACCGCCGCGACCGCCGCGCAGACCGCGCGTTCGTCGTCGGTGGTGGGCCGCACGAGCGTGCCGGTGCCGATGGTGGGCTCCGGCAGGGCGTTGCGGTCGAGCTTGCCGTTGGCGGTGAGCGGGAACTCCGTCATGACGACGATGTGGGCGGGCACCATGTACTCGACCATGTGCTCGGCGGCCCACGCCTTGACCTCGTCCGCCCGCAGGTCCTCGCTGCCTGCCGCCGGGATGACGTAGCCCACCAGGTAGGTGCCGCCCGCCGCGTTCTTCCGCGCTACGACGCAGGTGTGCCGTACGCCGGGGTGCTCGGCGAGGCCGACCTCGACGTCCTCGATCTCCAGCCGCATGCCGCGGATCTTGATCTGGTTGTCGGCACGCCCGAGGAAGTCCAGCGATCCGTCCGGGGCGAACCGGGCGAGGTCACCGGTGCGGTAGAGGCGGGAGCCGTCGTTCGCGAAGGGGTTGGCGACGAACCGGGAGGCCGTCAGACCGGGCGCGTTGACGTAGCCGCGTCCCAGGAGGAAACCCCCCACGTACAGTTCACCACCGACGCCGACGGGGACCGGGCGCAGTTCCTCGTCCAGGACGTACAGCTGGGTGTTGGGGTTGGCCTTGCCGATGGAGGTCGACAGGCGTTCCGCCTCTCCCCGGTAGATGACGTGCGAGACGCCGATGGTCGTCTCGGCCGGGCCGTAGCCGTGGTACATGGGGATGTCGAGCTTGGTGCGGAACCGTTCGTACAGCTCCGGGGTCAGCACCTCGCCGCCGCACCACACGTGCCGCAGGGTGTCCAGGCGGCCGGAGTCGCCGGCGATCTCCAGCAACACGTCCAGCATGGACGACACCAAATACGTGAAGGTGACGCGCTGTTCGGCGATCACACTCAGCAGGTGGTGCGGGTCGCGTTCGCCGCCGGGCCGCAGCACCACGAGCCGGGCGCCGGACACCAGCGGCAGGAATATCTCGTTGATGGAGATGTCGAAGGACAACGGCGCCTTGAACAGCGAGGCGTCGTCGTGGCCGAAGCCCAGGATCTCGTTCACCTGCCACAGCAGGCGCTCGCTGATCGCCTCGTGGCGGATCATGGCGCCCTTGGGCCGTCCGGTCGAGCCGGAGGTGAAGATCACGTACGCGAGGGCGTCGCCGTGGACGGTGACGCCGGTCCCCTCGGTGGGGTGGGAACCGTAGCGCCAGTCGTCGAGGTCGACGGCCACGGCCGGCGGTTCGGCCGGCTCGTGCTCGCCCGAGGCGTTGAGCTGTACGACGACCCGGGCGTCCTCGATGACGACGGCCCGGCGCGCGGCGGGCCACTGCGGATCGAGCGGCACGAACGCGCACCCCGCCTGGAGCACGGCGAGCAGACCGATCACCATGTCGGCGGAGCGGCCCAGTGAGATGCCGACGACCTGTTCGTGGCCGAGGCCGCGTTCGATCAGATGGTGGGCCAGCTGGCTGGACCGCTCGGCCGCCTGACGGTAGGTCAGCGACCGGTGCTCGTCGACGATGGCGACGGCCTCCGGTCTGGTCCGCGCCTGCTCGCGGAACATCTCCACGATGGTCGGGCGGACCCGGTCGGCCCCGGTGTCGTTCCACCTGGCCAGGACTTCCAGTCTCGCGGCCACGCTGGACGGGCCGATGGTGCCGAGCGGCCGGTCCGGGAAGTCGGCCAGGTCGTCCAGCGCGAGCTGCGCGTCGGCCGGCGCGACACCGTCCGGGACGGTGATGCTGCGGCCGTCCGCGCCGACCTCCCAGTCACCGGGCCCGGCCCCGCCGTTGTCGACCCATCCGAGGACGTCGGCGAACAGGGTGCCGGGGGTGAGGTCGATGCCGTCGGGGCTCCGGCCCGTCGTCCAGTACGACAGCCCGATGGCGCACGCTTCGGTGATGGTCCTGTCGGAGTAGTCGCCGGTCCGCCGGCGTACGTCGGCCAGGAGTGCGGGAGAAAGCCGTACGAGACGAGCGCTCGGTTCCATCATCGAAGACTCAGCACCCTTTCAAGGAAACCAAAGTAAGCCCAGCCTAACTTAGGCTTGCCTAACTACCCTCGCGCCAGGCCTGCCACAACCGCGCGTACCGGCCGCCCAGCGCCACCAACTCGTCGTGCGTGCCCTGCTCGACGACGCGGCCCGCGTCCAGCACGGCGATCCGGTCCGCCGCCATCGCCTGGGTCAGCCGGTGCGCCACGAACAGCGTGGTCCGGCCCGCGCACGCGGCCACGACCGCGCGTTCCAGCTCGGCGGCGCCCTCGCTGCCGGCCTCCGCGGTGGACTCGTCGAGCACCACCACGGGCGAGCGGGCCAGCACCAGCCGGGCCAGGGCGATCTGGGCCACCTTGGTGACGTCCAGGCGTTCACCCCCCTCGCCGACCGTGGTGTTCAGCCCGTCGGGCAGCGCCTGGACCCATGCGTCGGCGCCGACCGTGCGCAGCGCGTCCGTCAGTTCGGCGTCGGTCGCCCCGGGCGCGGACAGCCGCAGGTCGTCGGCGAGCGGGCCGGAGAACACGTGTGTCTCCTGCGTCAGGATGCTCACCAGGGCCCGCGCCCCGGCCTCGTCCAGACCCGCCAGGTCCGTGGCGCCGATGCGGACCGACCCGGCCTCGGGAGTCCCGATGCCCGCGATCAGCGCGGCCAGGGTCGTCTTGCCCGCCCCCGTCGCACCCACCAGCGCGAGCGAACCCCCGGCCGGGATCGTCAGATCGACGTCCCTCAGCACCGGTTCCTCGGCGCCGGGGTAACGGAACGTCAGCCCCCGCACCGTCACCGGCAACGGCTCGGCGTCCGCCGGCGCGACGGCCGGGTCACCCACCAGCCGGCCCTCCCCGGCTTCCCCCAGCACACCGACGAGCCGGGTCAGGCTCGCGCCCGACTTCTGCGCCTCGTCGAAGGTGAACATGATGAGGCCCAGCGGACCGAACAGCCGGTGGAACAGCAGCGGGGCCGCCGACACCTCGCCCAGGGTGGCGGCGTCGGCCTCCAGCAGGGCGTACCCCACCAGGAGGATCAGGACCAGCCCGATGAACTCGGCGCGGTTCTCCCGGCCGACGAACCGGCCGAAGAACCGGAACACCTCGATACCGAGATCGCGCACCCGCCAGGACTCGCTGGTGACCTTCTCGCGGAAGACGCCCTCCAGGCGGTACGCCCGGACCGTGTCGATCCCGTTCAGACCGCTGATCAACGCCTGCGCGCGGTCGGCCTGGGCCACCCGCTGCTTGCGGTAGAGCGGGGCGGAGCGCGGGAGGTACCAGCGCAGGGCCAGCGCGTACGCGGGCAGCGCGCCGGCGCCCGCCAGTCCGAGCCGCCAGTCCAGCCCGAACATGCCGAACGTGGCGATGGTGACCAGCACTCCGGCCGAGAACACCGTGGGGATGGCCGTACGGATGCCCTTGGAGATGACGGCCACGTCGTCGCCGACCCTGGACAGCACGTCTCCCCGGCCGACCTGTTCGATGCGGGCGCTCGGCATCCCCAGCACCGCCCGGACGGCCCCTTCCCGCAGCCGTGCGAGCAGATCGGCGCCCAGCCGGCCGATCAGGTAGGTCGACACCGCGGTGGCCGCCGCGCCGAGCAGCGCGGCGGCCCCGATCAGCACCCCGATGGTGACCAGGACCGAGCGGGACTCGCCCTCGACCACGCCGTCGACCACCCGGCCGAGCAGCAGGACCGGGAGCACCTGGAGCGCCGCGCCGGCCACCGTGGTGAGCACGGTGGCCGCCGACAGCCAGGGCACCTCGCGGCAGTGCGCCGCGACCCATCGGGAGGCCTCGCGTCCGGTCGCCGTGTGCAGGGTCGCCGGGGCGGGGCGGGTGGCGGTCGCGCTCACACCGCGACCCGGGCGGGAAGGGGACAGGAGATGGTGACCGGCATCGCTACTCGGCCACCGACTTCACGAGCTCGTCGACGGCGTACGGCATGGACAGCAGGGTGCCCTGCGAGATGGCCGCGCCGACCGCCGGGCCCTCACTGTCCAGCAGGTAGGACACGTTGCCCTTCTTCACGGCGTCGAGGTTGGCGAACAGCTTGAACTTCTTCAGCGACGCCGTGTCGGCCTTGTCGTTGATGACGAAGATGCGGTCGACGTCGACCAGGTCGACGCGCTCGGGCGAGAGCTTGGTGTAGAAACTGCCGTCCGCGACCTTGTCGATCTCGGTCTGGTACTTGAAGCCGATGCCCGTCACGAGCCGGCCGCGCACGTCGGTGGAGGTGAAGGGCGCCACCGAGTTCTCGTACCAGGACAGTACGACGGCGGTCTGCTTCGCGAGCTCGGGGTTCGCCTTCTTGGCCGCGTCGAGCTTGCCCTGGATGTCCTGCACCATCTTCTCGCCCTCCTCGGCCTTGCCGAGTGCCTTGGCGATGTGCAGGGCGTTGTCCTGCCAGGGGGCGCTGAACGGCTCCTTCTCGGCCTTGGTGCGGGCCACCGTAGGCGCGATCTTGGAGAGCTTGTCGTAGCCGGCCTGGTCGATCTCGGAGTAGACCGCGACGATCAGGTCCGGGCGCAGAGCGGCGATCTTCTCGTAGTTGGGGCCGGTGTCACCGTTCTTCATGATGACCTCGGGCTTGGTGTCGCCCCACTTGTCCTTCACCCAGGGCCACTGGGTGTTGATGTCGGGGCTCTGGCCCGCCGGGTTCGGGTACTGGTCGGTCATGCCGACCGGCTTGATGCCGAACGCCAGGACGGTCTGGTCGTCGGTGTAGCCGACGGTGACGACCCGCTTCGGGGCCTCGGTGACCTTCGTGGTGCCGAACGCGTGCTCCACGGTGACCGGGAAGGCACCGGCCGCGGCGGTCGAGGTGTTGTCGCTGCCCTTGTCCGCCGAGTCGGTTTCGGAACCGCACCCCGCGAGGAGGCCGACGCCGAGCGCCGCGGCGGAGAGGAGTGCCGCGGCCCGCCGCCATGGCGTCCTGCGCGTCGTTCTGTGGAGGAGCATCCGTCAATCCCCTTGCTGTTCGCACTGTCCACTGCGCCCCCGGATAAGGGCAGGCAAACCGTATCGCAAGGCAGTAAGGCAAGCCTAGCCTTACTTACGTAACTTTATGGCGAACTAGTCGAGTTGGACATGCGTGCGACCGATCGGGACGATGAGCGGCCGGTCGCCCACCGGGTCGTCGATGACCTTGGCGCGCAGTCCGAACGCCTCGTGCAGCAGCTCGGCGGTCAGCACGTCACGGGGATGCCCCTGCGCCAGTATCGAACCCGCCCGCATCACGATGAGGTTGTCGCTGTAGCGCGCGGCCAGATTGAGGTCGTGCAGCACCATCACCACGGTGCATCCCGACTCGTGCAGATCGTCGACCAGATCGAGCACGTCCATCGCGTGCGCCAGGTCGAGGTAGGTGGTCGGCTCGTCCAGCAGCAGCAGATCGGTGCCCTGGGCCAGGGTCATCGAGATCCAGACGCGCTGCCGCTGCCCGCCGGACAGCGCGTCGACAGGGCGGTCGGCCAGGTCGGACACCCCGGTCATGGCCAGCGCGCGTTCGACCACGTCGGCGTCGTCCGAGGACCACTGCCGCAGCCAGCTCTGGTGCGGATGGCGACCCCTGGCGACCAGGTCGGCCACCGTCAGCCCCTCGGGCGCGACCGGCGCCTGCGGCAGCAGGCCGAGTTTCCTCGCCACGTCCCTGGTCCTGAGCCGGGCAATGTCGTCACCGTCCAGCACGACCGTCCCCTTGGACGGTTTGAGCAGCCGGGACAGGGTCCGCAACAGGGTCGATTTTCCGCAGCCGTTGGGGCCGATGATGGTGGTGATCACCCCGGGGGGTATCGCCACGTCGAGATCGTCGATGACGGTCCGGGCGCCGTATCCGACCGTGACGCCCCTGGCTGCCAGCCGTGAGGCCTGATCGGACTCGGACTCGACCCCGGTGACGGACTGAGTGACCACAAGGCCCCCTTACTTAGGCTCGCCTGACTTTGTACCAGCTATCTGCGGTTCGCCCGTACCAGCAGATAGACGAGGAAGGGGCCGCCGATCGCCGCGGTGACCACGCCGACCGGGAGACCGACGGGCAGTGCCGTACGGGCGACCAGGTCCGAGCCGGTCAGCAGCAGCGCGCCGACCAGCGCGGAGGCCACCATGGGCGGCGTCGGGCACCGCGCCAGACGCATCGCCACCTGCGGGGCCACCAGCGCCACGAACGGGACCGGGCCCGCCGCGCTCACCGCCACGCCGGCCAGCAGCACGGCGCACAGCAGGAGGACCGCCCGCACGGCCGAGTACCGGACGCCGAGGCCCGCGGCGACGTCGTCACCGAGGTGCATCGGCTTGAACTGGAACGCGGCGCCCGCCACGACGACCAGCAGGACGAGCGTGCCCCAGACGGCCACTTGGACCTCGTCCCACGACCGGTCGTCCAGCGAGCCGACCAGCCACGCCTGGGCCTGGGCCACGTCCCTGATGTCGGCCGAGACCAGCAGCCAGGTCGTGAGGGCCTCCATCACGGCACTCACCGATATGCCGATGAGGATGAGCCGGAGGCCGTCGATCCCGCGCCGCCAGGCGAGGAAGTACACCAGCAGGCCCGTGCCGAGACCGCCCATGAGCGCCGCCGCAGACAGGCCCACGGAGCTGACGATCGCCGCGGCCGTCCCGCCCGACACCGTCACCAGGAACACCGCGACCGCGCTGGCGCCGTTCGTGATGCCCAGGACGTCCGGACTGGCCAGCGGATTGCGGGCGATGGACTGCGTGAGCGCCCCGGACACCCCGAGCCCGATGCCCACGACGACCCCGGCAAGGGCGCGCGGCATCCGCAGATCCATGATCACGAACTCGTCGACCTGCTCACCCCGGCCGAAGATCGTGGCGATCACCTGGGGCAGCCCGATGGGGAAGTCCCCGACGCCGATGGACAGGCAGAACACCAGGAACGTCGCCGCCCCGAGCAGCAGCGAGACGCACACGATCCACGGCCGCCACACGAACGACACCCGGCCGAGCCGCACGCCCGGCGCCACCGACGGCTTTACGTCCGGCTTCACGCCTGTCCTGTTCATGCGTTCTTGAACTTTCCGCGCCACACCAGAGCCGCGAAGAACGGGGCGCCCAGCAGAGCGACGACGACACCCGCGTCGAGTTCGCTCGGCCGCACCACCAGGCGGCCCACGATGTCGCAGACCAACAGGACGATGGCGCCGAGCAGACCCGCGTACGGCACCAGCCAGCGGTAGTCGGGCCCGGTCAGGTACCGGGCCACGTGGGCCACCATGAGCCCGAGGAACGCGATGGGCCCGCACGCGGCCGTCGCGGCGCCCGCCAGCAGTGTGATGGCGGTGATGCCGATGGTCCGGCTCAGTGCGATGTTCACCCCGAGCCCGCGCGCCACGTCGTCACCCAGGTTGAGCAGGTTGAGGGCCGGCAGCGTGATCAGTGCCAGCACGAGTCCGGCCGCGATGAACCCGGTCACCGGCCAGATGACGCCGAATCCCACTCCGGCCACCGAGCCCGCGTTCCAGAACCGCAGCGCGTTCAGCGACTTCTGGTCCGACAGCGCGATCGCCGTCGTCATCGCCGCGAGGAACACCGTGACTCCCTGCCCGGCCAAGGCCAGCGTCAACGGGTTCCCGGCGCCCCGGCCGATGCTCGCAAGACCGAACACCACGACACCGGCGACCGCCGCCCCCAGGAAGGCGAACCAGAGGTACTGGAACGGGTCGGAGAGCCCGAACACGGCGATCACCGTCACCACGGCGAACGAGGCGCCGGAGTTCACGCCCAGCAGGCCGGTGTCGGCGATCGGGTTGCGCGTGTACCCCTGGATCAGCGCCCCGCCGACCCCGAGGGCGACACCCGCCACGATCGCGAGCACCGTCCGGGGCACCCGCACGGTCTCCACGATGAGCCTGATCTCGGTGAGCCGCTGGTCGGACTCCGGTGCCGCGAACAGCCCGTGCCACACCTCGCCGGGGCTCAACGCGCGCGCCCCGACGGCCAACGACACCGCCCCCGCTGCCACAAGGATCAGCACCAGCGCGGCCAGGCCCACAACTCGCCGCCGACGGGCCTGAGTTGTGACCTTGGACGCGGGGCGCTCCACTGCGATCGTGCCCATGTCGACGTACGTTATCCCTTTGATCTACGGGTACGGCAGCGCCCCAAAGGGGCGCGGGCCGTCTCGATATGCGGCTCCGCCGCGCGGGCGCGACCGGCCACACTCGGCCCGCAGTCGCAATACGGCCTCACCAGCGGAGCTAACGGGCGGGGCTGCCGGTTCCGTCGGAGACCGTCCGGGCCTCGTCGGAAGCGGACTTGCGGCCCCGGTCGAGCAGCGAGTCCAGGATCTCGCCGACCCTGATGGCGGTGTTGGACAGCAGGGACGAGGTGATGCCGTGCGTGTGCTCGGTGCCGCCCTGAAGGTAGATGCCGCAGTGCAGGTCGGACTCCGTCGCGATGCGGTAGTCGCGCTCGACGCGGACGCGGCCCTCGTCGTCGCGGAGACAGCGGTCGGCCACCTCGCCGAGCAGACCGACGGGGTCGGCGGGGCTGTAGCCGGTGGCGAACACCACGACATCGGCGTCCAGGAGGGTCTCCTCGCCGGTGACGAGGGACGTGACGGTGGCCCTGACCCTGTCCGGTGTCTCCGTGACACCGGTGAGCCGGGAGACGTTGAGGAAGCGCAGGCGCTCGGTGCCGAGAACCTTCTCCTGGTACATCTGCCGGTACAGGTCGTCGATCAGGTCGATGTCCACCACGGAGTAGTTGGTGTTGCCGTGGTAGTCCATCAGCCGGCGTTTGACGTCCTTGGGCGCGGCGAAGAACTCGTCGACGGCCTCGGGGTCGAAGATCCGGTTGGCGAAGGCGCTGTCGTCGGCGGGGCTGTAGCCGTAGCGCGAGAAGACCGCGCAGACCTCGGCCTCGGGGAAACGGCGGTGCAGGTAGGCGACGTTCTCGGCGGCGCTCTGCCCGGCCCCCACGACGACGAACCGGGCGGGCGAGGTGCCCTCCAACGCGTCGACTCGGCCCAGCAGTTCGGAGTTGTGCCAGACGCGGTCGCTGCGCTCCACGCCCTTCGGCATCAGGGGGCGCAGGCCGGTGCCGAGGACGAGGTTGCGGGCCCGGTGGACCTCGAGGCCCTCCCCCGAACGGACCGTCACGTCCAGGTACTCCACGACGCCGTCGCGCACGACGGGCATGACGCCGACGACCTCGTGGCCGTAGGAGACCATGTCGTCGACCTGGCCGGCGGCCCACTCGAAGTAGTCGTGGAACTCCACCCGCAGCGGGAAGAGGTTCTTGTGGTTGATGAAGTCGATCAGCCGTCCCTGGCTCTTGAGGTAGCACAGGAAGCTGTACTCGCTGGCGGGGTTCCGCAGCGTCACCAGGTCCTTGAGGAAGGACACCTGCATGGTCGCGTCGTCGATGAGCATGCCTCGGTGCCAGCCGAAGCGCGGCTGCTGCTCGAAGAAGTGAGCGGAGACCGCTTCCTCCCCACCGGCGCGTGCGTTGTGCTCGCTGAGCGCGATCGCCATGGCCACGTTGGACGGCCCGAAGCCGATGCCTATGAGGTCGTGGATCAAAGGGGCGTCGCCAGGACGAGCCTGTGCCATGTCACTCCCATCGTCAGTCGGGCACGCCGAAGAGGCACCACCCAAAACTTAGGTAAGGCTAAGCTCATCCCGCGAGGCTGTCCATAGACAAAACGGACACGCGAGCGGGGATGGACGCCCAACACGCGCGCAGAGCGGCCCCGTTGACCACTTAGGTAAGCCTTGCTTTACTGGCCACGGCCATTCCCTGCTTCGAGGAGGAACCCTATGCGGGTCGTCATGTTCGGTTACCAGACCTGGGGGCACCGCACCCTCCAAGCCCTCCTGGACTCCGAGCACGACGTGGTCCTGGTCGTGACGCACCCCAAGAGCGAGCACGCGTACGAGAAGATCTGGAGCGACTCGGTCGCCGACCTCGCCGAGGAGCACGGCGTACCGGTCGTGATCCGCAACCGCCCTGACGATGACGAGCTGTTCGAGCGCCTCAAGGAAGCCGACCCGGACATCATCGTGGCCAACAACTGGCGTACGTGGATTCCGCCGCGCATCTTCGACCTGCCGCGCCACGGCACACTGAACGTGCACGACTCGCTGCTGCCGAAGTACGCCGGCTTCTCCCCGCTGATCTGGGCGCTGATCAACGGCGAGCCCGAAGTCGGCGTCACCGCGCACATGATGAACGACGAACTCGACGCCGGCGACATCGTGCGGCAGGAGGCGGTGGCGGTCGGGCCGGCGGACACGGCGACCGACCTGTTCCACAAGACCGTCGACCTCATCGCCCCGGTCACCATCGGCGCGCTCGACCTCATCGCCTCCGGACAGACGGAGTTCACCAAGCAGGACCGCTCCCGGGCCAGCTTCTTCCACAAGCGGTCCATCGAGGACAGCCGCATCGACTGGACCTGGCCGGCCGAGGACCTGGAGCGCCTGGTCCGCGCCCAGTCCGAGCCGTACCCCAGCGCGTTCACCTTCCACAAGGGCAAGCGACTGGAGGTCCTCGCCGCCGTCGTCTCCGAGGGCCGGTACGGCGGCACGCCCGGACGCATCTTCTACCGCGAGGGCGAGGGCGTGGTGATCGTCGCCGGCGCCGACGCCCGTACCGGCCGCAACCACGGCCTGGCCATCACGCGCGTACGGACCGAGGACGGCCGGGAGCTGCCCGCGACCGAGTACTTCACCGCCATGGGCGGCTACCTGACCGACCAGCCCTGACCAAGGGCCGACTGTGAAACTTCTGTGCAGCGCGTGGGGCTTTAAGTTTCAAGATTCCCTTTGCCGGCGGCAGCTGCGACAGTTGAGTCCATGGGGGCAGTACATGACGTCAAGTCGAACCACCGGGACGACAGTTGGCCTACCACGACACCTACCACCGGACTGCCGGCGCATTCCTGAGCCCCGTCCTCGGCTGGGTACTGGCGCTCACCGGGGCCGTGGTGCTCCCGCTGACCGCCGCGACCGCCGTCGGACCGGAATCCGAGCAGTGGCGTGACCAGAGTCCGGGCCTGTACACCGTGAGGATCGCGCAGGACACGACGCAGAAGCCGGACGCCTCGACGGTCTCCGTCCCGGCGCCCGCGCCTTCCCCCTTGCGGGCGCCCGACCCTCAGCAGGGCAACGGCCTGCCGTAGGCAGGGGAGTCACGCCCGCCAGGCGTACCGTCGTTCGGGCCGGCCGGCGACGCCGTAGCGCAGGGACACCTCCGCGCTGCCGGTGCCGTGGAAGTACTCCAGGTAACGGCGGGCGCTCACCCGGGACACGCCGGTCAGCGCGGCGCACTCGGACGCGGACAGGGTGCCGTCCGCCTCGCGCAGGGCCCGCTCGACGAGTTCGGCGGTCTCCACGCTCATGCCCTTGGGCAGCGCGGGGGCCGGTGCGGGGACGCCCGCTCCGGCCAGGACCCGGTCGATGTCGGCCTGGCCCCGCACCACCGCGGTGAGCAGCCGGCCCCGCTGGGCGGCGTAGCGCTCCAGCCGGGAGCGCAGGTCCTCGAAGTCGAAGGGTTTCAGGAGGTAGTCGACGACCCCCTGCCGGACGGCGCCGCGGACCGCGTCGGCCTCCTGCGCGGCGCTGATGACCATGACGTCGCAGTCGTGGCCTGCGGTGCGCAGCCGCGGGATGACGTCGAGGCCGAAGAGGTCGGGGAGATACAGGTCGAGCAGGACGAGGTCGGGGCGCAGTTCGTCCACGGCTTCGATCGCCTGTCCGCCGGTGTGGGCGACGCCGACGACCCGGAACGGCTCGACGCGTTCGACGAACGCGCGGTGGACCCGGGCCACCATGAAGTCGTCGTCGACCACGAGGACGTCGATCGTGCCCGCCTTGTCGTGCGTTCCGGTCATGTCGCGCGCTCCGGTCATGGGGCCGCTCCTTCCGCCACCGCTTCGGCGAGGTGGCTGACGGTCATGCGTGCGGTGAACACGGCCCCGTCGGGGGTGTTGGCCACCGAGATCTCTCCCCCGTGCCGTTCACAGACCAGCTTGGTCAGGGCCAGTCCGATGCCGCGCTCGCCCTCCCGCGCGGCCTTGGTGGTGAAGCCGTGGGAGAACACCTCGCGGGCCAGTTCGGGAGCCACGCCCGGCCCCGAGTCGCGGACCACGATCTCCACGCTGGAGGCGTCCTGCCGCAACGCCACCTCGACCCACCGTTCCCCGTCGGGCGCCGCGGCGTCGACGGCGTTGTCCACGAGGTTGCCCACCACGGTCGCCACGTCGGCGGCGTCCTGCGCGGCCAGCCGCTCCAGCGCGGTGTCGTCCGAGATGCGCAGGCTGACCTTCCGTTCGGCCGCCAGGGACGCCTTCGCCATCAGCAGCGCGGCCACCGCCGTGTCCCGGACGCGGCGGCTGAGGGTGACGTCCAGGGACTGGCGGTGCTGGTTCAACGCGCGGATGTAGCGCACGACTTCGTCCTGCTCGCCGATCTGGATCAGCCCGGAGATGGTGTGCAGCTGGTTGGCGAACTCGTGCGCCTGCGCCCGCAGCAGCTCCGAGGAGCTGCGGAAGGAGCCGATCTCCCGCTCCAGCCGGGCCAGTTCGGTGCGATCGCGCAGGGTGGTGACCGAGCCGAGGAGCCGGCCGTCCTTGGTGACGGTCATCCGGTTCATCACCAGGACCCGGCCGTGGCGGACGACGACCTCGTCCCGCTTGTCGGCGGCGGTGGTCCCGGCCAGCACGTCGCGCAGCCGTCCGTCGATGCCCAGGCCGTCCAGGCTCTGGCCGACGCAGTCCTCGGGCAGGTCGAGCAGGCGGCGGCCCATGTCGTTGACGAGGGTGAGCCGGTGCTGCGGGTCCAGGGCGATCACGCCCTCGGCGATGCCGTACAGCATCGCCTCCCGGTGCTCGGCGAGTCCCGCGATCTCGCCCGGCTCCAGCCCGAGGGTCTGCCGCTTCACGCGCCGCGCGAGCAGCCAGGAGCCGGCCACGCCGAGCCCGCTGGCGATGCCCAGATAGGCGAGCAGGTACGAGGAGGCGCCGCTGAGCCGCTGCCAGACGGTCGGATCGGCTTCGCCGATCATCACCGTGCCGAGGATCCGGCCGAGGTTCTCCTCGGTCGCCCCGAGGACGGGGACCTGGGCGGCCAGCTCGCGGTTGCCGTCCAGCGTCAGCTGCCCCGCCCAGCCCCGCGCCCGGTGGCTGCCCTGCCCCAGGGGCAGCCACTCGCCGACCACCGTGGGATTCGTGGAGCTGACGATACGGCCGGAGGCGTCGGCCACCGTCACCGAGGTCACTCCGGAGTGCGCCTGCGTGGCGTGCACCAGCGGGGCGAGCGTCTCCCCGGGCACGGGACGCACCAGCTGGCTGCGCACCAGGGGGTTGGCGGCCAGCTGTTCGGCCAGCGCGCTCACCCGGCGTCCCTCGACGCGGTTGAAGGTGGCCTGCGACTGGGCGAGCGAGACCGCGGCGACCGCCAGCAGCACCACCACGACGATGGCGAGCTGGAGCACCAGCATCTCGCCCGCGAGCGAATGGCGACGAAAGGTGGCGACCACAATGAACTCAATCTTCAATGCCGACACAGGTGGGGCGGCTCGTGTGCCGAGTCGCACAATCATGACGCCGGCCCGGGAAAACCGGAAGTGAGGTGTCATGAGAGGCCCCGCACGCGCCTTACTCGGTGCCTTGTCCGCCCTGACCCTGCTGGCGGCCGGCGCGTGCGGTGGGTGGCCCGGCGACGGGCCGGCGCGGGACCTGCGGCTCATGGTGCCCAACACCCCTGGCGGCGGCTACGACACCACGGCCCGTACCGCGGCCCGGGTGATGGAGGAGGCCGGGATCGCCACGGACGTGCAGGTGTTCAATCTGCCCGGCGCCGGGGGCACGGTGGGCCTGCAGCGCCTCGCCGACGAGAGGGGCAACGGCGATCTCGCCCTCCAGATGGGCCTCGGAGTCGTGGGCGCCGCGCACGCGGCGGGGTCGAGGGTGACCGTCACCGAGACCACCCCGATCGCACGCCTCGTCGAAGAGGCCGGCGCGATCGTCGTCCGGCAGGACTCGCCGTACCGGACGATCGGCGCGCTGGTGGCCGCCTGGCGCAAGGATCCCGGAAGCCTCGGGGTGGGTGGCGGTTCCTCCGTCGGCGGTCCCGACCATCTGCTGCCGATGCGGCTGGCGCAGACGGTCGGCATCGACCCGAGGAAGGTCGCGTACGTGCCGTACGACGGTGGGGGCGGTGAGCTGCTGCCCGCGCTGCTCGACGGCAGGGTCGACGTCGCCACGAGCGGGTTCGGCGAGTTCCTCGACCAGATCCGCGCCGGGCGGCTGCGGGTCCTGGCCGTCACCGGCGAGCGGCCGGTCGGTGTCCTGCCGGGTGTCCCGACCCTGCAGTCCTCGGGGATCGACCTGGTCTTCGACAACTGGCGGGGCATCGTGGCCCCGCCCGGCATCAGCGACACCGACCGGCGGCGCTGGGTCGAGGCGCTGACCGAGCTGCACGACTCCCGCCAGTGGCGGGCCGAGCTGCGCCGGCACGGCTGGAGAGACGTGTTCGCCACCGGCCGTGCCTTCGAGTCGTACCTGGCCCGGCAGGACGAGCAGGTCGCCGCTCTCGTCCGCCGGCTCGGACCGCAGTGACGTCAGGAGGCGTCCGCGCCGGGGCCGACGCCCCGCAGCTCCCGGACGGTGCCGCCGAGTTTCGCGCGGAGCGGTTCGAGCATCTGCGGCTTGGCGCTGACGACCCAGCGCATGCCGACGAGGTACTTGCCCCCGTACACGCTGGCCGACTCCGGCCAGGTCTCCTTGAGCTTCTCCTCGGGGAAGGTGGTGATGAGGTAGTCACCCTTCTTCGTGTGGCACACACCCTCGCGCAGCTCCTCCGCCTCGGTGCGGATCTTCACCTGGCAGCCCGTCAGGCCGGCGATCACCTCCACCTTCGCCGGCGCGACGACGCCGGCGGCGGGAGCGGCGGACGCGCTCGGCGCCGCCGTCCTGCCGCCGGCGGCCGGCTTGTCGTCGTCACCGCCGCCGCAGGCGGCGACCAGGGGAAGGACGACCAGCGCGGCGGCCGGCGCGGCGGCGCCCAGCCGGTGGGCGCGGGACAGGGACCGGCGGTTGGATCGTGCGGGGGGTTGCTGCCGGGACACGTCGCCTCTCCGGGTGCGAACCGTCCTGCCCTCGCGGGCAGGCAGGAGTACTCGTCAGGGGTACGGATGCGCGCCCGGAGGCGTTCACACAGGTCAGGTGTGTTACGCGGCCGCCCCGTCCACGACCGCGCTCTCCGTCCCGCCGAACTGGCTCCGGTACAGCTCCGCGTACCGCTCCCCCGCCGCCAGGAGTTCCTCGTGCGTGCCGCGTTCCACGATCCGGCCGGCTTCGACGACCAGGATCTGGTCGGCCGTCCGGACCGTGGAGAGCCGGTGGGCGATGACGACCGCCGTCCTGCCTTCGAGGGCTTCGGCGAGTGCCTCCTGGACGGCGGCCTCGGAGGTGTTGTCGAGGTGGGCGGTGGCCTCGTCGAGGATGACGACGCGCTGCCGGGCCAGCAGCAGCCGGGCGATGGTCATGCGCTGGCGTTCCCCGCCGGACAGGCGGTAGCCGCGTTCGCCGACCACCGTGTCGAGGCCGTCGGGCAGGGACCGTACGAGGTCGTCGAGGCGGGCCCGGCGCAGGGCGTCCCACAGGTCGCTCTCCGTGGCCGTGGGGCGGGCCAGGAGGAGGTTGGCGCGGACGGTGTCGTGGAAGAGGTGCCCGTCCTGGGTGACCATGCCGAGGGTCTCCCGCAGGGACCGCGCGCTCAGGTCGCGGACGTCGACGCCGCCGACGCGTACGGCGCCCCCGTCGACGTCGTACAGGCGCGGCAGCAGCCCCGCGACGGTCGACTTGCCCGCGCCGGAGGAGCCGACGAGCGCCACGGTCTGGCCCGGTTCGGCGCGGAAGGAGATGCCGTGCAGGACCTCGTCACCGCCCCGCTTGTCGAGCGTGGCGACCTCCTCCAGGGAGGCCAGGGAGACCTTGTCGGCGGCGGGGTAGCCGAAGCGGACGTCGTCGAACTCGACCGCGACGGGCCCGTCGGGCACCCTGCGCGCGTCCGGCTTCTCCTCGATGAGCGGCTTCAGGTCGAGCACCTCGAAGACCCGCTCGAAGCTGACCAGGGCGCTCATCACCTCGACCCGTGCCCCGGCGAGCGCGGTCAGCGGCGCGTACAGCCGGGTCAGGAGCAGCGCCAGCGACACGACCGCGCCGGGCTCCAGCGTGCCGCGCAGGGCGAGGGCGCCGCCGAGGCCGTAGACCAGGGCCAGGGCGAGGGCGGAGACCAGGGTGAGGGCGGTGATGAACGCGGCCTGGGCGGTCGCCGTCCGGACGCCGATGTCCGCGACCCGGCGGGCGCGTTCGGCGAACTCCGCCGACTCCTCCTCTGGACGCCCGAAGAGCTTGACCAGGGTGGCGCCGGGTGCGGAGAAGCGCTCGGTCATGCGGGTGCCCATGGCCGCGTTCAGCGTCGCGGCCTCCCGCTGCATGCGCGCCATACGGCGGCCCATGCGCCGGGCCGGGATCACGAACACCGGCAGCAGCACCAACGCGAGCAGGGTGATCTGCCAGGACAGCGTGAGCATCACGGCGAGCGTGAGCAGCAGCGTGACGAGGTTGCTGACCACTCCGGACAGGGTGTTGCTGAACGCGCGCTGGGCGCCGATGACGTCGTTGTTGAGCCGGGAGACGAGGGCGCCCGTACGAGTGCGTGTGAAGAACGCCACCGGCATGCGCTGTACATGGTCGAAGACGGCGGTCCGCAGATCGAGGATGAGGTGCTCGCCGAGGGTCGCCGAGAGCCTGCGGCCGAGGATGCCGAGTGCCGCCTCCGCCACCGCGATCAGCGCGATGAGCAGGGACAGGCGTACGACGGTGTCCTCGGTGCCGCCCGAGACGATCGCGTCGACGACGCTCCCGGCCAGGACGGGGGTCGCCACGGCGAGCAGGGCGGTTCCCACGCCGAGCAGGACGAACAGGGCGATGCGACGCCGGTGCGGGCGGGCGAACGCGCCGATGCGGCGCAGGGTGGCGAGGGCGAAGGGGCGGCGTTCCTCCTGGGCGTTCATGACGCTGTGCAGTTGTGTCCACGCTGTGGTCTCCATACTCATGGGAGGAAACGTAGAACCTCAAGCAATCTTGAGGTCAAGGCGCTCGCACATCGCCCAGACATCCCGCACAATCGGCCCGAACCCCCTCTCCCCGTCCCCCCGCAAAGGCCCCGATGACGTTCTCCTCCCAGCCGCTCCCCGCACGTAAGACGCCGTCCGCACATCCGCAACCCGCCGTTGGCGGGGCGTGGGAAGCCTCAGCGGACGTGACAGCGGTACAACTCCCCGAACTCCGCCCGGGACGACTCCCCCGTCGCGTCCCGGTCCGCCGCCTGCGTCAGATCCTGTGTCTGCTTCCGCTCCTGCTGGTCACCGTGGTCGCGGTGCGGCACCGGTCGGTGCTGGCCGAGGGCTTCGCGCATCTGGGCAACGCCGAGTGGCCATGGCTGCTGGCCGCGGTGGGCGCGACCTGTCTGACCTGGGTCGCCGCCGCCTGCACCCGGCAGGGGGCGGTCGTCGAGCGGCTGCCCCGACGGCGGCTGCTCGCCACGCAGTTCGCGGCGGGCGCGGCCAACCACCTGCTGCCTACGGGGCTGGGCGCGAGCGCGGTCAACCTGCGGTTCATGACGGTGTGCGGGCTGCCGCTCGCCCGCTCCTCGGCCGCCCTCGCGCTGTATCTGCTGGCGGAGAGCATCGGCCGGGTGGCCCTGTTGGGTGCCCTGCTCGTCGCGTTCCCCGACGCGCTGCGGCTCGGCACGCTGGTTCCTCAGACGGCGTTCGGCCCGCTGCTCGCCGGTGCCGGTGTGGTGCTCGTCATCGCGGTGGCCGTACTGACCCTGGTCCGGCGGGTGCGCTCGGCCGTGCTGTCCTTCCTGCGGACGGCGCTCGGCGAGGCGCGCTCGGTGCACACCCGCCCGGCCCGGGCCCTGGCCCTGTGGGGCGGGGCCTTCGCCTTCCCCGCGTTGCAGGCGTCCGTACTGGTGCTGGTGGGCCGGGCGGTGGGGCTGGACGTGCCGCCCGCGCACATGGCGGTGGCCTACCTGGCGGCGACGGTCGCCGTCGCGCTGGTGCCCACCCCGGGCGGGATCGGCTCGGTGGAGGCGGCGCTGGTCGTGGCACTGGTGGCGGCGGGCGGCCCGGCCGCGGTGGCCACGGCCGTGGTGCTGGCCTTCCGGGTCATCACGGTCTGGCTGCCGCTGCTGCCCGGCGCGCTGACGCTGGGCGCGCTGGTACGGCTGAAGGTGATCTGACCGCCCGACAGGCCGCTCAGTGCCCTGGCGGAACTCCCCCGGCTTGGCCCGTTCCCCGGTACGAAACCCCGTGCGGGATGCGGCAGGATGAACGATTGCGCCGACCGCAGGTCAGGGTGGTCGCGCACGATCGAGCATCCCGTAGGACGAACAGGTGACGACGTGACGAAACTTCACATCCGGCCGCCGGCGACGGCGTTCGCCGCAGTTCCGCTTCCCGGAGGTGACAGGTGAACCGGGCGCTCACCGCGGACGATCTGGTCTTCGCCGGCATCGCCCTGGCGTCGGGCCTGCTGGCGGCCTTCGCGCTGCGCATGCTGCTGCGCTGGCTGGGCGGGCACGCCGACCGCACCCGCTGGAGCGGGGACGACGTCATCGTGCACGCGCTGCGGGCCGTGCTGCCGTGGGCCGCGGTGGTGGGTGGCGCGGCGGGCGCGGCGGCGGCGCTGCCGCTGACGCGGACGGTGCAGCACCACACCAACCAGGTGCTGACGGTGCTGCTCATCTTCGTGGCGACGGTGTCGGCGGCGCGGGTGGTGGCCGGCCTGGTGCGCACGGTCACCCAATCCCGTTCCGGTGTCGCCGGCTCGGCCACGATCTTCGTCAACATCACCCGGATCCTGGTCCTGGCGATCGGCTTCCTGGTGGTGCTCCAGACGCTGGGCATCTCCATAGCCCCGATGCTCACCGCGCTGGGCGTCGGCGGTCTGGCGGTCGCGCTGGCGCTTCAGGACACCCTCGCCAACCTCTTCGCGGGCATCCACATCCTCGCTTCCAAGACCGTCCAGCCCGGCGACTACATCCGCCTCAGCAGCGGCGAGGAGGGCTACGTCGAGGACATCAACTGGCGGCAGACGACGGTCCGCAACCTGTCCAACAACCTCGTCGTGATCCCCAACGGCCAGCTCGCCATGGCCAACATGACCAACTTCATGCGGCCGGAGGAGCAGCTGACCATCCTGGTCCAGGTCGGGGTGGCCTACGACAGCGACCTGGAGCACGTGGAGCGGGTGACCAACGAGGTCATCGCCGAGACGATGACCGAGGTCGAGGGCGCCGTGCCGGACCACGAGCCGATCATCCGCTTCCACACCTTCGGCGACTCCCGCATCGGCTTCACGGTCATCCTGGGCGTCGGCGAGTTCAGCGACCAGTACCGGATCAAGCACGAGTTCATCAAGCGGCTGCACAAGCGCTACCGCGCGGAGGGCATCCGCATCCCCGCCCCGGCCCGGACGGTGGCGCTCCAGCAGGGCGGGGTCGTCATCCCCCAGCAGCGGACCGGCGAGACCGAGCCGGGCGACATGACCTCCGCCCGGCTCGACTGAGGCCGGTTCTCGTAGCGGTGCCCGTCCCACCGGCTGTACGGCGTCCTCGTCCCGTACAGCCGCGGGTGCCCGTAGCCGCCGACCGTGATCTGCACCACCTCGGTGGCGATCGGAGAGCGGCGAGCGTGAGCGGTACGTGTCCGCGGTCCGGTCGCCGGTCAAGCCGCCCGGTGCGGCCGAGCCGCCGCCGGCGAGTCCCCGCGGTTCGCCGGGCGCGTGGCCCGGGCATTCGCGGGGAGCGTACGCGCCGAGGTGATCCGCAGCTTCTCGGCCACCTGCTCTCGGGGCCCCGGGGGGACGCGTCCGGTCTTCCGGAGCCCCGCGGCGCGGCCGGTCAGAGCCGCGACCGTGCCGGTGAGCGCGGCCGCCCGGGCCGTCACTCCACTGCGATGTCCCCTCGTCCGCTTTCGCCCGGACGGCTCCCGGGTCCCGGTCACCGAAACTGGGCGCGGACCCCTGTCGAGACGAGGTCGATCACGAGATATCTTGATGTCGAGCAATGTTGCAGACGTGGAGCGGAGCACCCGGTGACTGACTCGACCATCATCTATACGCACACTGACGAGGCCCCGGCCCTGGCAACGTATTCCTTCCTGCCGGTGGTCCAGGCGTACGCCTCGCAGGCGGGTGTCGCCGTCGAGACCCGCGACATCTCGCTGGCGGGGCGCATCATCGCCCTGTTCCCGGAGTACCTGACCGAGGACCAGCGCATCCCGGACGCGCTCGCTGAGCTCGGCGAGCTCGCCAAGACGCCCGCCGCCAACATCATCAAGCTGCCGAACATCTCGGCGTCGATCCCCCAGCTCAAGGCCGCGATCGCCGAGCTCCAGGGCCAGGGCTACGCGCTGCCGGACTACCCGGACGACCCGAAGACCGACGAGGAGCGCGAGATCCGCGCCCGCTACGACAAGGTCAAGGGCTCCGCCGTGAACCCGGTCCTGCGTGAGGGCAACTCGGACCGCCGCGCCCCCGCGTCGGTCAAGAACTACGCCAAGTCCCACCCGCACCGCATGGGCGCCTGGTCCGCCGAGTCCAAGACGGACGTGGCGACCATGGGCCAGAACGACTTCCGCTCCACCGAGAAGTCCGTGGTGATCGCCGAGGACGGCGCGCTGCGCATCGAGCTCGTCGGCGACGACGGCACCACCACCGTGCTGCGCGAGTCCGTACCCGTCCGCAAGGGCGAGGTCGTCGACGCCTCCGTGATGCGGGTCGCCGCGCTGCGCGAGTTCCTGACCGCGCAGGTCGCCAAGGCCAAGGCCGAGGGCGTGCTGTTCTCGGTGCACCTGAAGGCGACGATGATGAAGGTCTCCGACCCGATCGTCTTCGGCCACGTGGTGCGCGCCTTCTTCCCGAAGACGTTCGCGAAGTACGGCGACAAGCTCGCCGCGGCCGGCCTGACCCCGAACGACGGTCTGGGCGGCATCTACAAGGGCCTGGACGCCCTGCCCGAGGGCGCCGAGATCAAGGCCTCCTTCGACGCCGAGCTCGCCGAGGGCCCGGAGCTGGCGATGGTCGACTCCGACAAGGGCATCAGCAACCTGCACGTGCCCTCCGACGTCATCATCGACGCCTCGATGCCGGCGATGATCCGCAGCTCCGGCCACATGTGGGGCCCGGACGGGCAGGAGCACGACGCGCTGGCGGTCATCCCGGACTCCTCCTACGCGGGCGTCTACCAGGCCGTGATCGAGGACTGCAAGGCCAACGGCGCCTTCGACCCGTCCACCATGGGCACGGTGCCGAACGTCGGCCTCATGGCGCAGAAGGCCGAGGAGTACGGCAGCCACGACAAGACCTTCGAGATCGCCACCACGGGCACGGTCCGCCTGGTCGACGAAAACGGCACCGCGCTCATCGAGCAGACCGTCTCGGCCGGTGACATCTTCCGCGCCTGCCAGACCAAGGACGCGCCGATCAAGGACTGGGTGAAGCTGGCCGTCACCCGCGCCCGCGCCACCGGCGACCCGGCGGTGTTCTGGCTGGACGAGACCCGCGCGCACGACGCCAACCTGATCGCCAAGGTCAAGCAGTACCTGCCGGTGCACGACACCGAGGGCCTGGACATCCGGATCCTGAACCCGGTCGAGGCCACGAAGCTGTCGGTGGAGCGCATCCGCCGCGGCGAGAACACCATCTCCGTCACCGGCAACGTGCTGCGCGACTACCTGACCGACCTGTTCCCGATCCTGGAGCTGGGCACCAGCGCCAAGATGCTGTCGGTCGTCCCGCTGATGGCGGGCGGCGGCCTCTTCGAGACCGGTGCGGGCGGCTCGGCGCCGAAGCACGTGCAGCAGCTGGTCAAGGAGAACTACCTGCGCTGGGACTCCCTGGGTGAGTTCTTCGCCCTGGTGCCGTCCCTCGAGCAGTTCGCCAAGGTGACGGGCAACGCCCGCGCCCAGGTCCTGGCCGACACCCTCGACCGCGCCACGGCGACCTTCCTCAACGAGGACAAGTCCCCGACCCGGCGCGTCGGCGGCATCGACAACCGCGGCAGCCACTTCTACCTGTCCCTGTACTGGGCGCAGGAGCTGGCCCGGCAGACCGACGACGCGGACCTGGCGAAGGCCTTCGGACCGATCGCCGAGACGCTGGCCGCCAACGAGCAGAAGATCGTCGACGAGCTGAACGCCGTCCAGGGCAAGCCGGCCGACATCGGCGGCTACTACCAGCCCGACCCGGCGAAGGCCGCCGAGGTCATGCGCCCGTCCGCCACGTGGAACGAGGCGCTGGCGTCCCTGAGCTGACGCCCCGGGCCCCATCGGTCCCTCCGCTCCGCCCCGGCCGGCGCACCGCCCGGCCGGGGCGGAGTTATGTTCGAAGAGGCGGGGCTTTCGAGCCAAGCCCCCTGACACCGTCCCTGACAACGCCCGTGGAGCCGCCGCGTGACCGACGACCCCCGGTCCTTCGACGTCCTGCCCGGCGCCGGGCACTCCCCCGTGATCCTGCATGTCCCGCACTCGGCGCGGGAGATACCGCCCTCGGTGCGGGCGGACATCGTGCTGGGCGACGACGAGCTCGCGCGGGAGCTGGACCACATCACGGACGCGCACACGGCGGAGATCGCCGAGGCGGCGGCCGGGGCGGCCGGCGTCGTCCCGTGGCGGTTCGTCAACCGGCTGTCGCGGCTGGTCATCGACCCGGAGCGCTTCCCCGACGAACGGGAGGAGATGCGGGCCGTCGGAATGGGCGCGGTCTACACCCGGACCACGCACGGCGCCGTGCTGCGCTCCGGCGACGTCGAAGCCGGGCCGCTCGTCCAGCGGTACTTCCTGCCGTACGCGCGGGCGATGACGCAGGCCGTGGCGGACCGGCTGGCGGCCACCGGGCGGGCCGTGATCATCGACGTGCACTCCTATCCCCGCGCCCGGCTGCCTTACGAGCTGCACGGCGAGGGGGCCAGGCCGCCGGTGTGTCTCGGCACCGACTCCTTCCACACCTCTCCCGGGTTGCTGGACGCCGCGCGGCAGGCGTTCGGGGAGACGGAGCTCGACAGCCCGTTCAGCGGGGCGTACGTGCCGCTGGAGTTCTACGGGACCGACCCGCGGGTCGAGGCGCTCATGGTGGAGATCCGCCGGGACACCTACATGACCGAGCCGGGCGGCCTTGCCGGCCCCGGCCTCGAGCGGCTCGCCGCCGCGCTGGCCCGCCTGGTCGACGCCGTGTCCGGCTGACCGTCACCGGCTGGGGCATAACGGGAGGAGACCACGGTTCGACCCGGTCCTCGCGGAGCTGCTGCGCGAGGGGCCGCCGACCCGGATCCGGCTGCCGCACGGTGAGGGACGGGCGTGGCTGGCCACCCGCCACGACGAGGTGAAGCCGAGCACCAACGATCCGCGGTTCAGCCGCGCGGAGGTGACCGGGCGTCAAGTGACGCGGATGGCCCGCCCATGAGCCGCCGCCCGGCTCTCTCGCCTTCGCCGGCCAGCCCGACCACAACCGGCTGTGCAAGGCCGTCGCCGGCTCCTTCACCGTAGGCGTGCGCTGCTGGACCCGGCAGATCATCTCCACGTCGGGCGGGGCCGAGGCCGCCGACCGGGCCGAAAGCAGCCTCTCCGGACGGAGCTCCTCGTCGAGACCCTGCTGGACAGACTGCCCGGGCTACGGCTCGCCGTCCCCGCCGACCAGGTGGCCTGGCGGTGGAAGAGGATGATCCGGGGACCGAGGACGCTGCCCTGCGCCTGTTGAGTCCTGGGGCCTACGCCCGCAGCCACTCCGTCACCACCACGTCCCCGCCGGTCCGCAGCCGCAGGGCGAACGGGCCCGGCGGCGGTGCGTCGGCGGTGAAGCGGCCCAGGTCGTCGGCCGTGAGCGAGGAGCCGGGGCGCGGTCCGCCCAGGACCTCGATCCGGGCCGGCTGCGGCGGCAGCACCTGGCCCATCAGCCCGTGTGCGGTGACCTCGACGTCGACGGTCACCTCGCCCGCCCGGAAGGTCAGCATCCGGGGCGCGTCGCCGGCTCCCCGGACCGGGAGGGCGTCGACCAGCGAGTCGAAGGTGAGCTCCGCGACGCGGGCGTCCAGGTCGTGCAACGCGTAGGCGTCGACGGCGATCTGCTGGAGCTCCGCCGGCACGGGGTCCAGGACGGCGGCGGCCTGCCGGAGCTCCTCCTCCAGCAGCCCGGCGTCGAACTCCTGGTCGTCCCAGGCGTCCTCGTCGAACACGTCGTCGTTCATGCCATCGCTCATGTCGCTCATATCGCCCCCCGCGCTTCGAGCCGGGCCCGCAGGCGCCGCAGACAGCGCTGGCGCAGCGGCCCGATGCTGCCCACCGCGATCCCGAGCGCGGCGGACACGTCCTGGTAACTGGGCGGCGGCGTGGCCATCAGCACCCGCAGCAACTGCCGGCACCGCTCGCCCAGTTCCTCGAACTCCTGCCACAACCGCCGTACCCGTTCGCTCTGGGCGGCGGCCTCCTCGGAGTCGAGCAGCGACTGTTCCGGCGTGCCCTCCTCGCTGACCCGGTCCAGGAGCTGCGGATCGTCCGTCAGGGTCAGTCGTTGCGAGCTCCGGATGACCTTCAGGCACTCGTGGCGCGCGGTGCTCGCCAGCCAGGCGCCCGCCTTGCCGGGTTCCCGGATCCGCCCGAGGTGCTGGGCGAAGCGGAACCAGGCGGTCTGGTAGACCTCGTGGGCGTCCGCGTCGGACAGCCGGTGGGCCCGCACCACGGACCACACCAGGGGGCTCAGCCCTTCCACGAGCGCCTTCCAGGCCGCCGCGTCGCCGTCGGCGGCGGCCTGGACGAGCGCGCCGGCATCAGTACGGTCCACGGCAGCCCCACCCCTCGAGTACGGCACGTCATCGTACGCCGCGGAGGGGGCGGTTCCGGCCCTCACAGCCCGGGGGCGTGACGGACGACCGGGACGGGGCGCCAGGTGGGCGGGTGCAGCGCGGGTACGTGCGCCCCGCGCACTTCCGCGAACCCGGTGCCGGCGGCGAGCAGTTGCCGCCGGGCCGCGCGCGGGTCGGTCTCCTTGTGCGCCGTCATGTGGGCGGCGACCAGGCCCGCGGTCACGGGGGTGGCGAAGGAGGTGCCGCTCCACTGCGCGTACCCCTCGAACATCACCTGGTCCGGCTTGGCGCAGGCGTTCTCGTCGCTCAGCACACCGGTGTGGCGGGGGTGCCGGCAGGTGCAGCCGTAATTGAAGCCGTAGCGGCAGGCGTCGTACGTGGAGTGCTGGTAGATGTACGGGACGGGCGTCCCGAAGCCGGTGAGGGCGCTGGTGAGGCGCTCACCGGGGGCGTAGACCTTCACCCACGGGCCGTGGTTGGTGAAGCAGGCGCCGAACTCGCCGTCGCTGCGCAGCGCGCCGACCGACAGCACGGAGTCCTCCCAGCCGGGCAGGTCGGCGTAGGCGGCGGGCCAGAAGGGGGTGGCGCTGGCGTTGTTGCCGGCGGCGGCGACCAGCAGGGTGCGCTGCTCGCGCAGTTCCCGCATGAAGTTCTCCACGCCGAGCAGGCCGTCGGTGCGGCCGTTGGAGGTGCCGGCGGAGAGGCTGAGGACGTCGGGCCAGCCGCCGGCGTCGACGGCCTCGAAGAGCTTCTCGCCGAACTCCGACTCCAGGACGGCGCCCGCGTCGTTGAGGCTGCCGCGCACGGTGATGTCGGTGTTGGGCGCGACGGCGGCGACGAGCCCGGCGATGAACGTGCCGTGCCCGACGTACTGCTGGAGGATCCCCTGCTCGTCGCACTCCTGGACCTGGGCGTCGCCGTCGGTGTGGGCGAGGAGCGTGCAGGAGCGGTAGTCGTGCGTCAGGCCGGTGTCGACGACGAGGACGCCGACGGCGGTGTCCGGGTCGTACGCGGTGTCCGCGGCCGCCGGGTTGGGCGGCTCGCTCGCCGGGACGGGTACGGGTTCGTCGCCGGGGCAGGCGTTGACCGCGATGTGCACCACGTGGTTGCGGGCGACGATCCGGTGCCCAGCCCGGGCCTCGCGCTCGCGCACGGCCCGCAGTGCCTGCGCGACGGCCCGGTCCGCTCCCCGGCTCCCCTCGCCGGGGTCGCCGACCCGGATCCGGGTGACGCCGCTGCGGTTGGTCTGCGGGCCCGCCCGACGGACCTGGTCCTGGTCGAGGTCGGGTGCCGCCGTGAAGTGCGCCCGTACGGCGTCCTCTACGATCCGGGCCTCCTCGCCGTCGCGGACGAGGACGACGCCCTTCTCGTACATGAACTCGGCCGAGTCGTCCGGTCCCATCGCGAGGGGGACGTCCGGCATCGCGCGCTGGATCTGGTCGAACTGCTCGTGGAATCGCTGAGGTGCCATGCGGGTCCTCCCACTGGGCGACGGCATCGGTCGGTGCGGCGAACGGTCGTCGGTACTCGTCGACAAGAGCCGCCGGGCGGTCTTTTGATACAGCGCCAACCCTGTGTGGTGCGGTTGCGGGGCCACTACCATCCGAGGCGTGACAGCGGGAAGCGACTCGGTGCAGGAACTGCTGCCGATGGTGTTCGCCGACCCGGGCGAGGCTCTCGCGAGGGCCCGGGCGCTGCTCGACGCCGACCCGTCCTCGCTGCACGCGTCCGTCGCGCATCAGGTGATCGGCATCTGGCAGCGGGACTTCGGTGATCTGCGGCTCGCGCTGGACCATCTGCGGCGGGCCCGTGAGTTCGCGGCGCGGGCGGATTCGGCCGACCGGGAGGCGGACGTGCTGGCCACCCTGGGCGTGGCGCTGGTGCACGCGGGCCGCACCCGGGAGGGCCTGGCGGCGTTCGAGCGAGGGGTCGCGCGGGGCGGCGGGCACACGCGGGCGCGGGTGCTGTACCGGCGGGCGTACGTGTGGTGGGTGCTCGGTCACCATCGCCAGGCGCTGGAGGACGTACGCCGGGCGATTCCCGTGCTGCGCCAGGCGGAGGACGTGATCTGGACGGCGCGGGCGCTGACCCTGCGGGCGACCGTGCATCTGGCGCTGGGGGCGGTGGAGCGGGCCGAGGCGGACTTCACGGCGGCCGAGGCGCTGTGGGACACCACGGGCCAGGAGCACGACAAGGCCGACGCGGTGGAGAGCCGGGGGCTCGCCGCGTTCCGGTCCGGTGACGTGCCGGCGGCGCTGCGGCTGCTCGACGAGGCGGAGGAGCGGTACGCCCGGCTGGGCACGCCGACGTTCATGCTGAACATCCGGCGCTGTGAGGTGCTGATGGCGGCCGGGCTGGCTCCCGAGGCGCTGGCCGAGGCGGACGCGGCGATCGGGAGGCTGGACGGGATCGGCGGGCAGTCCACGCGCAAGGCGGAGCTGCTGCTGGCCGCCGCGCGGGCCGCACGGCTGGCCGGGGACCCGCACACGGCGATCGCCCGGGCCGCCCTCGCGGTACGGCTGTTCGCCGGGCAGCGGCGCACTTGGTGGGAGACGCACGCCCGGCTGGTGCTGATCGAGGCGCGGCACGCGGCCGGGCGCGGCTCGGGGCGGCTGGTCGCCGACGCCGCCCGGGTGGCCGAGAAGCTGGCCGCCTTCGGCGCGCCGGCCGCGCCGGAGGCGTCGCTGCTCGCGGGCCGGATCGCGCTGGGCCTGGGCTGGACGGCGGACGCGGAACGGCATCTGGCCGTCGCCGCCCGCAGCAGGCGGAACGGCCCGCCGCTGGCGCGGATGACGGGCTGGGCTGCGCAGGCGCTGCGGGCCCGAGCGGCGGGGTCGACCCGGGGCGTCCTGGAGGCGTGCCGACGCGGCCTGGACGTGCTCGACGACCACCGGATGACGCTGGGCGCCTCGGAGCTGCGGGCCCGCGCGACCGAACAGGGCGCGGAGCTGGCCGCGTTGGCCGGGCGGGCCAGTCTGGTCTCCGGCGGCCCGCGGCGGCTGCTGGTGTGGAGCGAGCGCTGGCGTGCCACCGTGCTGTCCACCCCGCCGACCCGGCCGCCCGCCGACCCGGAGCTGCTCAGCGGCATGACGGCCTTCCGTGAGATCGCCTCCCGCGCGGAGGCCGCCCGGATGGAGGGCCGGCCGGTTCCGGCACTGGAGCGTGAACAGCGGCGCCTGGAGCGGCAGATCCGCTCCCGGACGCTGCACATGCGCGGCGAGGCCCCCGGGGACGGCGACCGTTTCGACGTCGGCCGGCTGCTGGAGCGACTGGGCGACGAGGTACGGCTGGTGGAACTCGCCGTGCTCGACGGGCGGGTGCAGGTGCTGCTGTGCGGGCAGGGGCGGGTGCGCAGGTTCGAGGCCGGGTTGCTGGCCGACGCGGAGACCGAGGCCGAGCACGTACAGGCGGGGCTGCGGCGGCTGGCGCACCCCGGGGCCGAGGCGCGGCTTGCGGTGGTGGAGGCCGCGGGGCGGCGGCTGGAGGAGCTGCTGCTCGGACCGGCCGCGGCGCACCTGGGCGGCGACCCGGTGGTGATCGTGCCGCCGGGGCGGCTGCACCGGGTGCCATGGGCGCTGCTGCCGTCGCTGCGGGAACGGGTGCTCAGCGTGTCGCCGTCGGCGGGCAGTTGGCTGCGGGCCCGGGAGACCACGCCGCCGCCGGACGGCCGTCATGTGCTGGTACGCGGCCCGGGCCTGGCCACGGGCGGCGCCGAGGTGCCCGAACTGGCCGGCCGCTACGCCTGCGCGACGGTCCTGGAGGACGACGAGGCGCGGGTGCCGCGGGTGCTTCAGGAGCTGGACGGTGCCGCGCTGGCGCACATCGCCGCGCACGGCACGTTCCGCGCGGACAGCCCGCTGTTCTCCTCGCTGCGGATGGCCGACGGCCCGATCGTCGTGCACGACTTCGAGCGTCTGGACCGCAGCCCCTACCGGATCATCCTGTCCTGCTGCGACACCGCCCTCCTCGCCTCTGTCGGCGCCGACGAACTGCTCGGCCTGGTCACCGCGCTGCTGCCGCTCGGCACGGCCGGGGTGGTGGCGTGCAGCGCGCCCGTCAACGACGCTGCCGTGGTGCCGCTGATGCTCGCGCTGCACAAGGGCCTCGGGGCCGGCCTGTCCCTGGCGGAGGCGCTGCGCGACGCCCGGGCCGCCCTGCCGGGCGACGCGCTGCACCAGGCCACGGGCTGGGCGTTCTCGGCGTTCGGGGCGGCCTGACCCGTCCCCTGTTCGGGTCAGGCCGCCGGTCAGGGTGCGGCCTCAGGCCGGCTGGGCTTGCGGGATCTCCGTCAGCCAGGGCAGGGCACCGCGGTCGCTCGCGCCGAGGCGGGCGTAGGCGCTGTACAAGTGGTTGCCGACGGTCCGGATCGACAGGGTGAGGCGTTCGGCGATCTGCCGGTTGCTCAGGCCCGCCGCCGCGAGGGTGACGATCTGCCGTTGCCGGGCGGTGAGTTCGCCGAGGACCAGCCCGGACAGGGCGGGTGTGCGGGCGCCCTGGCAGCGCCGGGCCAGGGCGACGGCCCGGGTGCGGGAGTGCCGGGCGGCGCTCGGATCGCGGTGGGCGCGCACGGCCTGGGCGTGCGCCTCCGCGGCGAACAGCGTGAAGCCGCGCCTCTCCAGTTCCTCGGCCACCTCGTCCAGGGCGGGGCCGTCGGCGCGGGTGAGCGCGTCGGCGTGCCGGGCGAACACGCCGGTCAGCCGGTCGATGACCTTCTCGGGGACGCCGAGGCGGACGGCGTCGTAGGGGTCGGCGAGGGCTTCGAGGTCCAGGTCCCCCCGGCTGTCCACCGGTGCGCAGGAGCGGGCGAGTTCCTCCCGGCACGACGCGTCCTCGGGATCGCCCCGCAGGCCCTCCCTCGCCCAGGCCGCCGCCTCCCTCAACTCGCCCCGCAACCGGGCGAAACGGGCGCGTGCGGCGGCGTACCGGCCGGTCAGCGGGCCGCCTTCGTCGACCAGCCATTCCCCCACCGGCGTGGGCATCGCCCGTACGTCGTCCTGGTCGATCCGGCGGGCCAGTGCGGCCGACTCGGCGTCGAGGGCGGCGGCGTACGCGTCCGGTGTCCGGGACAGCCGGCGCGCGCGCAGCCGGCCCGCCGCTGCCCTGAGCACCGGGCCGTGGAGGGGGTGGGCGAGGCGGACGCCGCCCAGGTCGTCGACCTCGATCAGGTCGTCGGACTCCAGGACTTCGAGGGCCCCGAGGTCCAGGTCGTCCAGGGTCGGCGACAGGGGTTCGGCGAAGGCGAGGCGGTCGAGGGTCTCCCGTTCGAGCGGGCAGGTGCGGCCGAGGACACGGGCGGTGCGTTCGCGGACGGCCGTGGTCAGCGGCACCGGGCCCCGCCACGCCCGTTCGCCGGTGCCCGGCACGGGGGTCAGCAGCCCGCGAACGGCACCCAGCAGCTCGCGCAGCAGCCGCAGGTCGCCCTGGCTCAGGCGCAGCAACCGGTTGACGGTCAGCGGTTCGAGGGGGCCGGCCCCGGCGGTGAGCAGCTGCGCGGTCTCCTCCTCGGGCAGCCGTTCCAGGGCGAGACGCGGCAGCAGTTCACCGGTCCACAACCGGGAGATCGCGCCGGGTATCGCGGTGCCGTCCGTGGCGACGACCAGCAGACGGGTGCGGCCGTGCACGGCGAGCTGGTGGACCAGGGCGGCGGAGGCGTCGTCGAGCAGCTGGGCGTCGTCCACGACCAACATCCGTACGCCCGACAGCAGCTGGACCGCGCGGTGCAGGGTGACCGCCTCGGGCAGCAGATGGGCGAACGCGGCGAAGGGGATGGCCCGGCTCTCGGGCGTTCCCGCCGCCCGGGCGCAGTCGGTGCCGCGGATCGCCTCGGTGACGAGGCGGGTCTTGCCGCAGCCCGCCGGGCCCGTCACCACCATGCCGCGGCGTCCGCCGGCCAGGGACCGGCGGACCAGCTCCAGTTCGTCCTCCCGCCCGGCGAACGGCCAGGGCAGCTCCAGCGTCGTCGCGTCCCGTTCGTAAGTCGTCACACATGCATGAGCGCGGCTACTCACTTCTGATACAGGGCGACTTGAGTAGCCCCCGACTCAGGCGCCCGGGACCGGCCGCGGGGCAGGCTGTGGCCATGACCGCACGCTACTGCTCGCTGGCACAGGCGCCGGCGCCCGCCTTCGCACCGGGGCTGGCGGCCGAGCGGCTGAGCGCGCTCGCGAGCGGGCGGCGGAGGTGGGTCAACGGCACGGTCCTGCACTACTGCTTCTTCGACCGTGACACCGACGCGTCCGTCATCCCCGTGCCGGGGACGGGGATGACGCGGCGCGTGTCGTGGGCCGGTGCCAAGGAGCAGCGGGACGTCGTGCGCGAGTGCTTCCAAGAATGGCAGGACCTCGGCATCGGCATCACC
The DNA here is from genome assembly GCF_028885415.1 of Streptomyces coeruleorubidus. Classification (GTDB taxonomy): domain Bacteria; phylum Actinomycetota; class Actinomycetes; order Streptomycetales; family Streptomycetaceae; genus Streptomyces; species Streptomyces coeruleorubidus_A. Next base: position 8,545,297 of record NZ_CP118527.1, on the reverse strand, counting down.
TTCGCCGAGGTCGACGACCGCTCGGAGGCCGAACTGCGCATCGGGTTCCAGCTCGGCGCCGGCTCCTGGTCGGCGGTGGGCCGGGACGCGCTGCTGGCCGGCCGGCACGAGCGCACCATGAACTTCGGCTGGGACCTGACCGCGCCCGGGGAGCGCGGGACGGCCCTGCACGAGATCGGGCACGCGCTCGGCATGCTGCACGAGCACCAGAGCCCGTTCGCCGGCATCCACTGGGACGACGAGGCCGTGTACGCCGAACTGGCGGGTCCGCCCAACCACTGGAGCCGGGAGCGGACGCACTACAACATCCTGCGCAAGCTCGACCCGGACGAGGTCAACGGCTCCGTCTGGGACCCACAGTCGATCATGGAGTATCCGTTCTCGTCGGGCCTGGTCCTGGAGCCGGAGCAGTACCGTGCGGGTCTCAACCCGCCCGGCACCCTGTCCGCCGCCGACAAGGAGTTCGCGCTCCGCTGGTATCCGCCTGCGCATCCGGGGGGCCCGCCCGCGCTGGTGCCGTTCCGCTCGGCACCGCTCGGTCTCGGGCCGGGCGAACAGGCCGACTTCGTCGTCGACCCGCCTCAGACCCGCACGTACACGCTGGGCACCTTCGGCGACAGCGACGCCGTCGTCGTGGTCTTCGAGGAGCGGGACGGGGAACCCCGCTACCTCGCCGGGCAGGACGACGGTGGAGCTCCGCACAACGCCACGATCAGCGCCCGGCTCGTCAAGGGCCGCCGCTACTTCGTCCGCGTACGCCTGTACTCCGCCTGGGGTTCCGGCGAGACGGCGGTGATGTGCTGGTGACGGCACGGATCCGCCGCGCGGACATCTGAGCCACAGTCCGGCGCCGGGGGAGCGGTCGAGGACGTCACCTCATCGGGGGGTGGGTGACGTCCTCGACCACGCCATGCGTGGTCGACCACGGTGGCGGGCGGCACACCAGCTCGTCGGGCTGGACACCGGCGCGCCCCTGCTCCTGGTCGACGTGGACCCACTGCGCTTCCCCGGCGTGCCGGAGCCGGCCGCTGGGAAGAACGCGCCCATCGTGCTGCTGGACGAGGTGACCTCCGCACTGGACCCGGTGAACGAGGCAGCCGTCCACGAGGGCATCGAGCGCCTGATGGCCGGCCGGACGGTGGTGATGGTCGCGCACCGGATGCGAACCGTCCAACGCGCCGATCACGTCGTCTTTCTGGACGGCGGCCGGATCGTGGAGAAGGGCGCCCACGACGAGTTGCTGCGCCGCGGCGGCCGCTACGCCGATTTCTGGAATGCAGGGCGCTGCGGTGGGATCACCTTGCCGACCGATGAGAACGGCAGCGACGTGGCGCCCAGCAAGGTGGACGGCTCGGTCTTGTCGTAGCACCTACGTCGGCACGACCAACGGTCAAGAGGCCGTGTCGGATTCCTCCGATACGACCTCTGACCTGTGACTCTTACGAGTCGGGACGACAGGATTTGAACCTGCGACCCCTTGACCCCCAGTCAAGTGCGCTACCAAGCTGCGCCACGTCCCGATGCGGCTCGCGCGGTCGAACCCGCGTGATCGCGCAGGTCAACCCTACCGCATCCGCACACGGGACCCTCGTGGGAGTCGAGCGGTGTGTGACCGGTGGCTGCGGCGGGAGGATCGCGTACGCCCCGAGGGGCCTTTCGCCGGGCTCCAGAACGGCCTCGCCGCGTCCCCCGCGCCGGCGGCCGAGATGTGCCCCGGTCCAGCCGGCGAGGCCGGCCGTCGACACGGCGACGGCGAGGGCGGCCCACCAGGGCAGTTCCGCCTTGGTCGCGTGCCCGGCGCAGGACGCGAGGGCGAGGAGCCCCGTGACGGCGCCTCCCGTCGCTTCGGCTCGCCGGACGCGCCGGTCCCGCGCCTCATCCACCCGTCGCTCCCCCTTTGCACCCGACCAGGGCATAGAGGCCGAGACGGACACCCCGGTCCGCTCCACCGCTCAGCGGGCGCCGAGGAGCGCCCACCCGGCGCGAACTGCGTACGGCGGCAAGGCCGATGGAGACGGTCGCGCGGATCATGGCTGGGCGCTGTTGAGGAAGACGCCGCCCGAGGTCAGCGCGAACCAGAGCGCCGAGATGCGCGGGAGACGGCCAGGGCGATGGCGCCGCCCGCCCGCCTCGCGCGTCGGCCACGGCCTTGGTCATCGGCCTGCCGAGGGCGGTCGGTTCGGCCAGCCGCTCGTCGCTCGCCGCCACGGCCGCCTCCGCCGCGCACAGCCCTTCCAGCACCATGCGGTACTCGGTGATGGCGACCGCTTCCTCCACGGTCACCACCCGCACCCGCACCGGCGAACCGCGGTTGCGGATCCGCTCGACCAGGCCCCGGGCCTCCGGATCGATCAGCGCCGCCCGGATGCCGGCCCTCGTCACACCGAACTGCTCGGCGAGCTCGTTCTCCACCAGCCGCTGCGCCGGCGCCGTCTCGCCCTGCGCGATCGCCTGCCGCAGCTGCGCGAGCGCGTGCTGTTCGGCCTTCTCTCCGGTGCTCGGACGGGCGTGAGTCGGCATGCCGCGCAGCGGGGCTCTACGACGGCCGGCCCGTCGTCCCCCGGATCTCCAGCGTCGGCGCCGCCAGATGGACCCGCCCCTCTCCCCCGGGCCGCTCGAAGCGGTCGAGGAGGAAGCGGGCGGCGCGGCGGCCGACCTCGTGGCCGGCGTTGTCGACGGTGGTGAGCCACAGGTGGCGCAGCCGGGAGATGCTCGTGTTGTCGTAGCCGACGACGGACACGTCGTGCGGGACGCGCAGGCCCAGTTCCTCCGCCGCGGAGAGGGCGCCGACGCAGGTGATGTCGTTGACGGCGAAGACCGCGGTGGGGCGGTCGGACCGGCTGAGGAGGCGGACGGTGGCGCGGTAGCCGCCCTCCTCTGTCATGTCGACGGCTTCGACGACGGCCCGGTCCGCCAGGCCGTGCGCCCGCATCGTCGCCTCGAAGCTGCGGCGGCGCAGTTCGCCGACGGCTCCGTAGCCCGCGAGGTGCGCGATGCGGCGGTGGCCGAGGCCGATGAGGTGCTCGGTGACCAGCCGGGCGCCCTGTTCGTCGTCGCCGGCGACCTGGTCCACCCCGGGCGGCACGGGCTCACGGGCGCCCGCCAGGACGACCGGCATCCGCTCGGCGACCGCGCCGAGGGCCGCCGGGCCGGGCAGGGTCCCGACCACGACCAGGCCGTCGACGCGGAGGTCCAGGAGCGGATCGGCCGGGTCCTGGCCGGTGCGGCGGTTGAGGCGGGCGTCGGCGAGCAGCATGTGCAGGCCGCCTGCGTGCAGGAGGGAGTTCAGCCCGTCGAGGAGGTCGACGAACCAGGGGTTGCGCAGGTCGTTCAGCAGGACGCCGACCGTACGGGTGCGCTGCTCGGAGAGACTGCGCGCGGCGGCGTTGGGCCGGTAGCCGAGCTCCTGGGCGGCGCGCAGCACGGCCTCCCGCTTCTCGGGGCGCACCTGGTCGGAGCCGCGCAGCACCAGGGAGACCAGCGACTTGGAGACGCCGGCCCGTTCGGCAACGTCGCGGATCGTCGGCGGTCTCATGGGATGGACCGTTCCATGGGGGTGGACGCCTTGTCAAAGGGTTGACAGCCTTGGGAAACCGCACCCAGGGTGGGCTGGACAGGTTCTGGAACGGTCCAAAGAGGGGCTCTCATGGTGGACACGCTCGGCGTCGCCGTCGTCGGTTTCGGCTGGATGGGGCGGGTGCACACCCAGGCGTACGCGCGTGTGCGGCACCACTATCCGCAGCTGCCCCTCGTTCCGGAGCTGGTCGCGGTCGCCGAGGAGGTGCCGGGCCGGGCCGAGGAGGCCGCCGCGCGGTTCGGATTCGCCTCGACGACCCGTGACTGGCGTGACGTGGCCGCCGATCCCCGGGTGAAGGCCGTCAGCATCACCGCGCCGAACTTCCTGCACCGCGAGATCGGCGTCGCCATGGCCGAGGCGGGCAAGCACATCTGGATCGAGAAGCCGGTGGGTCTGACCGCCGAGGACGCCCGTGCGGTGGCGGACGCGGTGGCCGAGGCGGGGGTGCAGGGCACCGTCGGCTTCAACTACCGCAACGCGCCTGCCGTCGAGGCCGCCCGCGAGCTGATCGCCTCGGGGGAGATCGGCACGGTCACGCATGTCCGCATCCGGCTGTTCAGCGACTACGCGGCCCATCCCGAGGGCGCGCTGACATGGCGGTACGAGCGGGAGCGGGGAGGCAGCGGCGTGCTGGGCGACCTGGCCTCGCACGGCGCGGACCTGGCCCGTCACCTGCTGGGCGACATCACGTCCCTGACGGCCGACACGGCGATCTTCCTGCCGGAGCGGGCCCGTCCCACCGGGGCGACGGCGGGCCACAGCCGCGCCTCGGGCGGCGAACTCGGCCCGGTCGAGAACGAGGACTACGTCAGCTGCCTGCTGCGCTTCGCCTCCGGGGCGCGCGGTGTGCTGGAGGCCTGCCGGGTCTCGGTCGGCGAGCAGAACAACTACGGCTTCGAGGTGCACGGCACCAAGGGCGCGGTGTTCTGGGACTTCCGCCGCATGAACGAGCTGGGCATCAGCCGCGGCGCGAGCTACCAGGACCAGGCCGTGACGACGGTGTACGTCGGCCCGGGCCACGGCGAGTTCGCCGCGTTCCAGCCGGGCGCGGCGAACGCCATGGGGTACGACGACCTGAAGGTCATCGAGGCGTACCGCTTCCTCCGGTCGGTCGCCGAGGGCACTGCGCACGGGGCGACGCTCGCGGACGCCGTGCACAGTGCGGCCGCGCTGGACGCGATGGCGCGGTCGGCGTCGAGCGGCACCTGGGCGGACGTGACCGTGGGTGCCTGACGTTCAGCCGGCCTTCTGGAGGCGGCGGCCCAGGACGAACCTCACCGGGACGAGGACGAGCCACAGCCACATGGCCGGGGTCCCGGCCACCAGGGCCAGCGGGACGGACACGGCGAACACCACGACCAGCGTGGCGCTCTCGAGGAGGTAGGGCGTGCTGCCGGTATCGGAGGGGGTGCCGTCGCGGAGCCACGGGCGTTTCGCCAGGACGGCGGCCAGTGCCAGATGGCAGGCGCCGAGCGCGGCGACCGCCGCCGCGTAGACGGCGACCGACACGGGCACGTCGCCGTACTCCGCGAGCAGCCTGGTCGGGAAAGGCACCAGGGCCGCGACACCCAAGCCGGTGAGGGACAGGATGATCACGTGTCCGTCGACCTCCCGTACGTCACGGAAGATCCTGCGGTGGTCGCGCCAGAAACTGCCGAGCACCGCGACGCTGAGCGCGTAGGCCCCGAGGTCCGGGAGCAGCCGGTGCAGGGCTTCGTGGTACCCGTCTACGTCCAGGCCGCGCGGGACGTAGAGGTCCAGGACCAGCAGCGTGATGGCGATGGCGAACACGCCGTCGGCGAGCGTCAGCAACCGGTCCGGCCCGCCGTCCGGGCGCGAGGTCCACATGAGGACGACGGTAGGGGCCCGTGACGCACTGCGCTCCGGATACACGCCGGGGTCCCGCCCGCGACACCGCCCCGGCTCACACGGCCGTCGCCTGCGGCGGCAGGTTGTACGGCGTCACCACCTGGATCGCCGACGGCAGCGACGGCCCGGCCGGCGGCAGCGCGCCGTGTGCCCGCATGACCGTGTGGCAGGCCTCGCGCACGTCCTGGCGCAGGTCGTGGTGGAGCACGGCGGACAGGCGGTGCGCGCGCAGCAGCCGGGTGTTGTCGTGGTCGAGGTCGTGCGCGACGAACACGGCGCACTCGCGGCCGAGGTCGTCGAAGGCCTGCAGCGTGGCGATGTTGCCGCCGCCGATCGAGTACACCGCGCGGATGTCCGGGTCGCGTTCCAGCGCGGCCCGCACGAGGTCGTACTGGGTGGCGTCCAGCCCCTGCCCCTCGGCGATCTCGACCAGCGTGCGCTCGGGGTGCCGGGCGCGCATGGCGCTGCGGAAGCCCATCTCGCGCTCCTCCTCGTTGCGGAAGAAGCCGCTGCTGAGGCTGGTGAGGATGTTGCCCGGGCGCTCCCCCAGCCACTGGCCCATCAGATACGCGGCCGTCGCGCCCGCCGCCCGGTCGTCGATACCGACGTAGGCGAGGCGGGCGCTGGCGGGCAGGTCGGTCACCAGCGTCACGACGGGGATTCCGGCGGCTTCGAGGCGGCCGACGGCGGCGGTGATCTCGGGGACGTCCGGGGCCTTGAGGATCACGCCCTGCGAGCCGCGCCGGGCGATCCGGTCCAGGATCCGCACCAGTTCCCCGACCGGACCGGTCTCGCGGAAGTGGAAGCGGGAGCGCAGCACCGCAGGGTGCAGGGACGGCAGCTCGGCCTCCAGGGCGGCACGGATGGCGGTGGTGAAGCGCTCGGGCGCCTGCATCACGATGTCGACCATGAACGTCCGGCCGACGAGCCGGACCTGGGTGCGCTGCCGGTCCAGGTCGGCTATCGCCCGGCGCACCTCCTGCGCCGTGCTCTCCCGGACCCCGCCCCGGCCGTTGAGGACCCGGTCGACGGTCGCCTCGCTCAGGCCCGCCTGACGTGCGATCTCCCGGATCGGGAAGGGGTGACCCATGCGCCGGCTCCTTGAGGGGTTTTTGATGGCTGCCTGCTGGTTGTTCGAGGGTTTTGTACTGACAAGAATGACAGGGCTCCGTCGCTCCATGACCCCGAAGGGACGACGATGTCCTTCACTTCCGTACACCCCCGCGTCTGGCTGTCCGAGCAGGACTGCGACCTCGACGCGTTCCGCGCGCTGGTCGAGCGGGCGACGGACCCCGCCGACTATCCGCACGCCTCGGCCGTGGAGCGGAACGTGCCGGTCTACGACGCCGGCCTGCTCGAGGGCGACCGGGTGGTCCAGGCCGAGCTGGTGCGCGCGCTCGCCGAGGGGCCCGGCATCGTCGTCTTCCGCGGTGCCTTTCCCGACCCGGACGTCGTGGACCGGGCCACCGCCGTGTTCGACGCCCTGATCGCCGAGCAGCGCGCCTCGGGCGCGACGGCCGGTGACCACTTCGCGAAGCCGGGCGCCAACGACCGGGTGTGGAACGCGCTGGAGAAGGCGGCCCTGTACGACGCGGAGGCGTTCGCCGACTACTACGCCAACGACGTCCTCGCCCTCGTGGCGACGGCCTGGCTGGGCCCCGGCTACCAGGTCACCTCGCAGCTCAACGTGGTCAACCCGGGCGGCGCCGCCCAGACCGCGCACCGCGACTACCACCTGGGCTTCCTCTCCGACGAGGTCGCCGCCGCCTACCCCGGGCACGTGCACCGCCTCTCCCCCGTGCTGACCCTCCAGGGCGCGGTCGCCCACTGCGACATGCCGGTGGAGTCCGGGCCGACGATGTACCTGCCGCACTCGCAGAAGTACGAGCCGGGCTATCTCGCCTGGCGGCGCCCGGAGTTCCGGGCGTACTTCGAGGCCCACCAGGTGCAGCTGCCGCTCGCGAAGGGCGACGCGGTCTTCTTCAACCCGGCCCTCTTCCACGCCGCCGGCACCAACCGTTCGGCGGACATCCGGCGCATGGCCAACCTGTTGCAGGTGTCGTCCGCGTTCGGGCGCGCGATGGAGACGGTGGACCGGGAGGCCGTGGCGAACGCGGTGTACCCCGTGCTGCTGAAGCGTAAGGCCGAGGGCGCGAGCGACGCGTGGCTGGCCAACGTCATCGCGGCGAGCGCCGAGGGTTACCCCTTCCCGACCAACCTCGACAGCGACCCGCCGGTCGACGGCCTGGCCCCGCCCTCGCAGGCGGATCTCGTGCGGCGGGCCCTGCAGGAGGAGTGGACGCCGGAGGCGCTCCGTGCGGAGCTGCGGGCCGGTACCGAACGGCGAGAGAGCTGAGGAAAATCGTGGGACTTCTCGACGACAAGGTCGTCCTGGTCAACGGCGGCAGTCAGGGTGTCGGCGCCGCCATCGCGCGGGCCGCGGTCCGCGAGGGGGCGGTCGTGGCCGTCACCGGGCGGCGCCCCGAACCCGGCGAGGCCCTGGTGGCGGAGCTGACCGCCGCGGGCGGCAAGGCCCTGTACGTGCGGGCCGACCTGTCGGACGCCGGGCAGGCGAAGGCCTCCGCGGCCCGGGTCGTGGAGGCGTACGGCCGTATCGACTGCCTCGTGAACTCCGCCGGGCTGACCTCCCGGGGGACACTGCTGGACACCACGCCCGAGCTGTTCGACCAGCACATCGCGATCAACCTCAAGGGGCCGTTCTTCGCCATGCAGGCGGCGGTCGCGGACATGGTCGCGCGGCAGGCGCCCGGCACGGTCGTCAACATCATCACGTCGTCGGCGCACGGAGGTCAGCCCTTTCTGGCGCCGTACGTCGCCGCGAAGGCCGGCCTGATCGGGCTGACCCGCAACGCCGCGCACGCGCATCGGTGGGACCGGGTGCGGATCAACGGCCTGAACATCGGCTGGACGGCGACGGAAGGCGAGGACGCCACACAGAAGGCCTTCCACGGGGCCGGGGACGGCTGGCGCGAGGAAGCTGCGGCGAAGCTGCCGATGGGCAAGTTGGGCCAGCCGGATGAGATCGCCGACTTCGTGGTCTTCCTGCTGTCGGACCGGTCCGGGGTGGTCACGGGGTCAGTGATCGACTGGGACCAGAACGTCCTCGGTGGACTCGACTGAGAACTCCCCACAAGAAACCCTCACCCTCTCTAGGAGCAACACCCCCATGCGCATCGGAATCCTCGGCCTCGGCCGCATCGGCGCCTTTCACGCCGAGACCCTGTCCGGCCTCGACGCCGTCGAGTCCCTCGTCGTCACCGACCCGTTCGCGGACGCCGCCAAGGCCGCCGCCGAGCGGTTCGGCGCCGAGGTCGTGGACTCGCCCGAGGCCCTGCTGGCCGCCGGCGTGGACGGCATCGTCGTCGCGGCCGCGACGGACGCCCACCCCGCGCTGATCCTGGCCGGGGTCGAGGCCGGCATCCCGGTCTTCTGCGAGAAGCCCGTCGCCAAGACCATGAGCGAGGGCGTCGAGGTACTGAAGGCCGTACGCGGCAAGGACGTGCCGATCCAGATCGGCTACAACCGCCGCTTCGACACCGGTTTCGTCAACGCCCGCGCCGCCGTGCGGGGCGGCGAGCTCGGCACGCTGCACACGGTCCGCTCGACCACGCTCGACCCGGCGCCGCCGCCCGCCGCGTACATCGCCGCCTCGGGCGGCATCTTCCGCGACTGCTCGGTGCACGACTTCGACATCATCCGCTGGGTGACCGGCCGTGAGGTGGCCGAGGTGTACGCCGTGGGCGGCAACCGCGGTGCCGACTTCATCAAGGAGGCCGGTGACGCCGACACCACCGGCGCGATCCTCACCCTGGACGACGGCACCATCGCGGTGGTCTCCAACTCCCGCCACAACGCCCGCGGTTACGACGTCCGTATGGAGATCCACGGCTTCACGGACTCCATCGCCGTCGGCCTGGAGGACAAGCTGCCGCTGCGCTCGGTCGAGCCGGGCGTGACCTTCCCGGCGGGCACCCCGCACGACTTCTTCATGGACCGCTTCACCGAGGCCTACCGCGCCGAACTGACCGCGTTCACCGAGGTCGTCGCCGGCACCCGCCCCTCCCCCTGCACGATCGAGGACGCCCTGGAGGCGGGCTGGATCGCCGAGGCGTGCACACTGTCGCTGCACGAGCACCGTCCCGTGACGATCGAGGAGGTACGGCAGGCATGAGCGAACAGGGCCGGGAACCCCTGCGCATAGGCGTACTGGGAGCCGCGCGGATCACCGAACGCTCCTTGATCGACCCGGCCCGGGCGACCGGCCACCGCCTCGTCGCGGTGGCCGCCCGCGACCGCGCCCGAGCCGAGGCGTTCGCCGACGAGCACGGCGTGGAGCGGGTGGCGGGTTCGTACGCCGAGCTGGTGGCCGATCCCGAGGTCGACGTCGTCTACAACCCGCTCGCCAACGGTCTGCACGGCCCGTGGAACCTGGCCGCCCTCGCGGCGGGCAAGCACGTGCTGTCGGAGAAGCCGTCGGCGAGCAACGCGCAGGAGGCGGCGGAGGTGCGGGAGGCCGCCGGGAAGTCCGGGACGGTCTTCATGGAGGCCTTCCACTATCTCTTCCACCCGGTCACCCGCCGCCTGCACGAGCTGCTGGACTCCGGTGAACTCGGCGAACTGCGGCACGTCGAGGCGATGGTCGCCATCGCCGCACCGCCGGACACCGACCCGCGCTGGTCGCTGCCGCTGGCCGGCGGCGCCCTGATGGACCTGGGCTGCTACAGCCTGCACGCCCTGCGGATGCTCGCGCCCTGGGCGGGCGGCGCGCCACGCCTGGCCGGGGCCCGGGGCGGGGAGCGCGCGGGCGCGCCCGGGGTCGACGAGTGGCTGGACGCCGACCTGGAGTTCCCCGGCGGCGCGACCGGCTCGGCCCGCTGCCACATGGCGTACGGCGGGCTGGACATGAGCATCCGGATCACCGGGTCCCGGGGCGAGGCGACGGCGCCGAACTTCGTGCTGCCCCAGATGGACGACCGGATCGTGGTGCGCACCCCGCAGGGCGAGCGCACGGAGCGGCTGGGCACGCGCTCGTCGTACACGTACCAGCTGGAGGCGTTCGCCGCCGGGGTGCGAGACGGTGCGGCGCTGCCGCTGGACGCGGACGACGCGGTGACGACGATGGCGCTCATCGACGACTGCTACCGCGCGGCCGGGTTCGAGCCCCGGCCGCTCACGAGGATCTGAGAACACGCCGAGCGGGCCGGGGCACACCCCCGGCCCGCTCGGCCCGTTCACGCGTACAGCGCGGGTTTCTCGACCAGTTCGACCTCGACCCGGCCGCCGTCCTCCAGCGCCCGGACCCCCGCCTCGCACACCGCGGCGGCGGCGTAGCCGTCCCAGACGCTCGGGCCGGTGACCTCGCCGCGGCGGGTGGCGTCGACCCAGGTCTGGATCTGACGGTCGTAGGCCGTCTCGAAGCGTTCGGTGAAGTCCTGGGCGATGGTGCCGCCCCAGCGGCCGGCCATGTTGGTGACCAGGGCGTGGCCGTCGCCGATGCGGGCGGTGCCGCGTTCGCAGACCACCTCGGCCTGGACCTGATAGCCGAAGCCGCAGTTGACGAAGATCTCCACGTCACTCAGGGCGCCGCCGTCGGTCTCGAAGACGACGAACTGCGGATCGCGCAGCCCGTCGGGGGCGTTGGCGGACGGGGCCGGGCGCAGCACCGTGACCGCTGTGATCTCGTGGTCCAGCAGCCAGCGGGTCACGTCCGCCTCGTGGGCGACGGAGTCGCTGATGAGCATGGAGCTGGTGAAGAAGGGCGGGCTGGCCACGTTGCGGTGGCGGTTGTGCAGCATCAGCGGACGGCCCAGCTGCCCCGTTGCCAGCAGGGCCTCCAGCTTCGCGTACTCGGGGTCGTAGCGGCGCATGAAACCGACCTGGACACGGCGGTGGCCGAGGCGCAGTTCGGCTTCGAGGACGCGCAGGGCGGAGGCCGCGTCGGGGGTGAGCGGCTTCTCGCACAACACGGGCAGATCGCGCTCGAAGGCCGCGAGCAGTGTGGCCTCGTGGGCCGGGCCCGGGGAGGCGATCAGGACGGCGTCGACGTCGGCCGCCGCCAGCGCGGCGGCCGGGTCGGTGTGGGCGGTGCAGCCGTCGACGCGGGCGGCGACGGCCTTCGCGCGTTCCGCGTCGACGTCCGCGACGGCGACCACCCGTGCTCCGCTGATGACTTCCTGGATGCGGCGCACGTGGTCGGCGCCCATCCTTCCGGTACCGATGACCGCGACTCCCAGGGTGGCGCGCTCAGCCATGGCCGTCCTTTCGGGTCGTCAGGCGCCGCAGGACCTCAGGAACTTGCGGGTGCGCACCGCGATCGGCAGCGGCTTGTCCGGCTCGCAGGGGTACATGTCCTGCTCGACGATGGCGAACAGGTCCACGCCCAGCTTCTGGGCGGCCGTGAGCACCGGACCCAACTCGGGGACACCGGCGGGCGGTTCGCACATCACTCCGCGCGCTACGGCGGGGCCGAACGGCATCTCGTTCTTGACCACGTCGGCGAGGATGTCCGGGTCGACCTGCTTGAGGTGCAGATAGCCGATGCGCTCGCCGTACGTCTCGATCAGCTTGACGCTGTCGCCGCCGCAGTAGGCGTAGTGCCCGGTGTCCAGGCAGAGGTTGACCGCGTCGGAGTCGGTGGAGTCGAGGAACTGCTCGACGTGCTCCTCGGTGTCGATGTGGGTGTCGGCGTGCGGGTGGACGACGATGTCCAGGCCGTACTTGTCCTTCACCTCACGGCCGAGGCGCTCCATGCCCGTGGTGAGGTTGCGCCACTGCTCGGTGGTGAGCTCCGGGGGCTCCAGGATCTCGGCGGTCTTGTCGTCCCGCCAGAAGGACGGGATGACCACCAGGTGCTTGGCATCCATGGCCTGGGTGAGGGCGGCGACCCGGCTGACCTGCTCCCAGGTGGAGTCCCACTCGGACGGGCCGCGGTGCAGGCCGCAGAAGATCGTGCCGGCGGAGACCTTCAGGTTCCGCTTGGTCACCTCGTCGGTGAGCCGGGCCGGGTCGGTCGGCAGGTAGCCGTAGGGGCCGAGTTCTATCCACGAGTAGCCGGCCTCGGCGACCTCGTCGAGGAAGCGTTCCCAGGGCACCTGCTGGGGGTCGTCGGGGAACCAGACACCCCAGGAGTCGGGGGCGGAGCCGACCCGGATGCGGTCGAGCGCGAGGGCCATGTCAGGACTTTCCTTCCGAGGACGTGGCTACGGGGGCGGTGAGGTCTCCCGCCTCGGGGAGCTCCTCGACGTCGACGCCGCGGACCTGCGCCAACTCGTGCTTGAGGGAGGCCAGTTCGGTGCCACCGGCCATGTGGTTGGTCAGCTCCTCGAGGCTGACCTCGCTGCGGGAGGCGGACAGTTCCATGGTGCCCAGGCGCAGCACGCTGAAGTGGTCGCCGACCATGTAGGCGTGGTGCGGGTTGTGGGTGATGAAGATGACGCCGAGGCCCTTCTCGCGGGCGGCGGCGATGTACTTCAGCACCACACCGGACTGCTTGACGCCGAGGGCGGCGGTCGGCTCGTCCAGGATGAGGACGCGGGCACCGAAGTAGACGGCGCGGGCGATCGCGACGCACTGGCGCTGGCCGCCGGAGAGCGTGCCGATGGGCTGCTCCATGTCGTCGAGGACGATGCCCATGTTGCGCAGTTCCTCGTCCGCGGTCTTCTTCATCTTCTCGATGTCGAGACGGCGCAGGGGCCAGGGGCCCTTGGTCATCTCGGAGCCGAGGAAGAAGTTGCGCCACACCGGCATCAGCGGGACGACGGCGAGGTCCTGGTAGACCGTGGCGATGCCCTTGTCGAGGGCCTCGCGCGGGGTGGAGAAGCGCACCGGTTCGCCGTCGACGAGGAACTCGCCCTCGGTGTGCTGGTGCAGACCCGAGATGATCTTGATGAGGGTGGACTTGCCGGCGCCGTTGTCGCCGAGGACGCAGGTGACCTGGTTGGGGAAGACCTTCAGGTCGACGCCGTGCAGGGCGCGGATGTTGCCGTAGGACTTGCCGGCGCCGCGGAGTTCGACGAGGGGTCGGTCCTTCTCGGGCGGCGTGTCCTGCAGGACGGCCCCGTGGGTGCCGGTTTCGTTGCTGGTCATTGCGGTCACCTCCGGGTCGCCGTGCGCTGGACCCACAGATTGATGAGGACGGCGCCGAGGAGCATCACGCCGAGGAAGGCCTTGAACCAGTCCGGGTTCCAGCCGGCGTAGACGATGCCCTGCTGCACCATGCCGAACATGAAGGCGCCGAAGACCGGGCCGATCGCGGAGCCGTAGCCGCCGGTCAGCAGACAGCCGCCGATGACGGCCGCGGCGATGTAGATGAGCTCCTGGCCCACGCCCTCGCCGGACTGCACGGTGTTGAAGGAGAACAGCTGGTGCATGCCGACGAACCAGGCGCCGAAGCCGACCAGCATGAACAGGGAGATCTTGGTGAAGGTGACCGGGACACCGACGGCCCGGGCGGAGTGCTTGTTGCCTCCGACCGCGAAGATCCAGTTGCCGTACTTGGTCCGCAGCAGCACCCAGGTGGCCAGGGCCGCGAAGACCAGCCACCACACGACGGTGATCTTGACGTTGACCCCGCCGACGGTGAACGTCGAGGCGAAGAGCTTCTGCGCCTGGGAGAAGCCGTCCATGTCACTGATGTCGTCGGTGGCGACGTTGCCGGTGACCAGCTTGGTCACGGCGAGGTTCACGCCCTGAAGGATCAGGAAGGTGCCGAGGGTGACCAGGAAGCTGGGCAGTCCCGTCTTGACCAGCAGCCAGCCGTTGAACGCCCCGATGGCGAGCGACACCAGGAGGGCGACGATCACGCCGACCCAGACGTTCATGGTCAGCTGGTAGCTGAGCATCGACGCGGTGAGCGCCGAGGTGACCACGGCGACACCGGCCGACAGGTCGAACTCGCCGCCGATCATCAGCAGGGCCACGGGCAGCGCCATGATCCCGATGGTCGACGACTGGTACAGGATGTTGGCCATCGAGCTGCCGTCGCGCACCGGCGGTGCCGCGAACAGGAAGAACACGAGCACGGCGACGGCGCCGAGGAAGACGCCGACCTCGGGCCGGGCCAGCAGCCGCAGCGCCATCGGGCGCTGCCGTGTCCGGCCGTCGGACTGCTTGGGGCCGGGGGCCGGCGGTGTGTCCACCGCCGGCGCAGCCTGTTGGGTCATGCTCATCACCGGGTGCCCTTCGCGGCGAACTCCCCGATCTTGTCGACGTTGGACTTGTCGACGAAGGCAGGGCCGGTCAGCACGGGCTGCTCGCCGCCGCCGCTGTAGTTGCCGTTGTTCTTGTAGAGCCACAGGCCGTCGACGGCCAGGTAGCCCTGGAGGTAGGGCTGCTGGTCGACGGCGAACTGGATGGAGTCGTTCTTGATGGCCTTGATGAGGTCCTTGTTGAGGTCGAAGGTGGCGACCTTCGCCTTGCTGCCGGCGTCGGAGACCGACTGCACCGCGGTCAGCGCGAAGGGGGCGCCGAGGGTGACGACGTAGTCGATGGACGGGTCCTGCTTCAGCTTGGCGGTGATCGTCGACTTCACGGAGGGCATGTCGGTGCCGTTGACGTTCTGCGGGTCGACCTTGCCCTCGAAGGTCTTCGCCACGCCGTCGCAGCGCTGCGTCAGGCCGACGTTGCCCTGCTCCTGCATGACGCAGAGGACCTTCTTGGCGCCGACCTCGTTCAGCTTCTTGCCGAAGGCCTCGCCCGCGACGGACTCGTCCTGGCCGAAGAACTCCAGCAGGTTGAGCTTCTTCCAGTCGCTCAGGCCGGAGTTGAGGCCGACGACGGGTATGCCGGCCTTCTCCGCCTTGCCGATGACACCCTTGAGGGCGTCCGGCTTGGCGAGGGTGACGGCGATGCCGTCGACCTTCTGGTCGATCGCGTTCTGGACCAGGTTGGCCTGGTTGCCCGCGTTCGGGTCGGCGGAGTAGACGAGCTTGATGTTGTCCTTGGCGGCGGCGGCCTCGGCGCCCTTGCGCACGGTGTCCCAGAAGGTGTCACCGGGTGCCTGGTGGGTGACCAGGGCGACGGTCATGCGCGGCGTGGTCGCCTTGCCGGCGGAGGCGTTCGCGGCGCCTTCCTCGGACTTCTTGCCCCCGGAACTGCTGGAGCAGCCGGCGAGGGTCAGGGCCGCTGCCGCGGCAACGGCTACAACCGGCGCGATCCTGCGGGAGCGGGGGTGAGAAGAGCGGTCCATCTTTCCTGGCACCTCACTGTGCTGCTGCTGGGGAAAGGGAGGGGATCACGAGGATCCGTGGTCCCGGAGCCCTACGGAGTCCGGATCATGATGCCGCAAACAGACTGTTGCGATGCCACGGGATCCAAGTCCTTGCCGCGCCTGCTGTCAATACTTTGTTAAGACATCATTTCACAAGCAGGTCCGAATGTAAGTACAAACTATTGACACGGCCCTCCTCCGGCACCTACACCTGTGAGAGCTGCAGGTCCCAGGTCATCCACGCCCACGGTGTCAGGGCGGCCCCGGACCCGCATCCCCAGCTTCCCGAGGAGGTCGCGCATGGCCGAGCCAGCCCAGTATTTCGACTTGATCACGATGGGCCGCATCGGGGTCGACCTCTATCCCCTCCAGACCGGCGTCCCGCTGCCCCAGGTGGAGACGTTCGGGAAATTCCTGGGAGGTTCGGCGGCCAATGTGGCGGTCGCCGCGGCGCGCCTCGGACGACGCACGGCGGTCATCACCCGGACCGGCAACGACCCCTTCGGCGCCTACCTGCACGAGGAGCTGAGGTCCTTCGGCGTCGACGACCGCTGGGTCACCCCGGTCGACGCGTACCCGACGCCGATCACCTTCTGCGAGATCTTCCCGCCGGACGACTTCCCGCTGTACTTCTACCGCCGCCCCAAGGCCCCCGACCTGGAGATCCACACCGACGACCTGGACTTCTTCGCGATCCGCGGGGCCCGGATCTTCTGGATCACCGGCACCGGCCTGAGCGAAGAGCCGAGCCGCTCCGCCACGCTCGCCGCCCTCAAGGCCCGCGACAAGGCGGGCATCACCGTCTTCGACCTCGACTGGCGGCCGATGTTCTGGGCCGACCCCGAGGAGGCCCGCCCGTACTACCGCGAGGCGCTGCGCCACGCCACCGTCGCGGTCGGCAACCTCGACGAGTGCGAGATCGCCACCGGCGTGCGCGAGCCGCAGGCCTGCGCCGACGCGCTGCTGGAGGCGGGCGTGGAACTGGCCGTCGTCAAGCAGGGTCCCAAGGGCGTCCTGGCCGTGCACCGCGACGGCACCAGGGCCGAGGTGCCGCCGGTGCCGGTCGAGGTGGTCAACGGCCTGGGCGCGGGCGACGCCTTCGGCGGCTCCCTGTGCCACGGCCTGCTCGCCGGCTGGGACGTGGAGAAGACCATGCGGCACGCCAACGCCGCCGGTGCCCTCGTCGCCTCACGCCTCGCCTGCTCCTCCGCGATGCCCGCCGAGTCCGAGGTCGAGGACCTCCTCACTCAGGCGTCGTCGCCGAGCACGAGCCACTGAACGGAGCCTGAATTGAACATCGGCATCCCCGACCTCACCACGGTCCGGGCCCGGAACCCCGAGGCCGTCGCCGAGGCGGCCGCCCGCCGGGTGCGCCGCCCGCTGATCGGCGACAGCGGCCGGCTGATGATCGTGGCCGCCGACCACCCGGCGCGCGGCGCCCTCGGGGTCGGTGACCGGCGCCTGGCCATGGCCAACCGCGCCGAACTGCTGGAACGGCTCTGCGTCGCGCTGTCGAGGCCCGGGGTCGACGGGGTGCTCGCCACCGCCGACATCCTGGAGGACCTGCTCCTGCTCGGGGTGCTGGAGAACAAGGTCGTCATGGGCTCGATGAACCGGGGCGGCCTCGCCGGCGCCACGTTCGAGATGGACGACCGTTTCACCGGCCACCGCGCCGAGGACATCGCCCGGCTCCGCTTCGACGCGGGCAAGCTCCTGGTCCGCATCGACTACGACGACCCGGGCTCGCTCACCACCCTGGAGTCCACCGCGCGGGCGATCGACGCCATGGCGGCCCGGCAACTCCCCCTGTTCGTCGAGCCGTTCATCTCCCGGCGGGTCGACGGCAAGGTCCGCAACGACCTGTCCGCCGAGGCCGTCACCCGGTCCATCGCGATCTCCTCGGGGCTGGGCGGCACCTCCGCCTACACCTGGCTGAAGCTGCCCGTCACCGACGACCCGGACGACATGGCCCAGGTCCTGGAGACCTCCACGCTCCCCGTCGTCCTGCTCGGCGGCGAGGTCGGCGGCGACCAGGAGGGCGCGTACGAACGCTGGCGCAAGGCCCTGCGCCTGCCCGCCGTGCAGGGCATGGTCGTCGGGCGCTCGCTGCTCTACCCGGCCGAGGGCAGCGTGGAAGAGGCGGTGGACACCGCCGTCGGCCTGCTGTGATGCATGAGGCACCTGCTGCGAGCACCTGCTGTGATCCGAAAGGCACACGATGACGTATCACCTTCCCGCGGGTAAGGCCCTCGGCGGCCCCTACATCGTCGACGTCACGCCCGAGAAGGCCGGCTGGGGCCACTCCAGCCTGCGGGTCCTGGAGCTGCCGCCGGGCGGCACGCACTCCTTCGACACCGGCGACAGCGAGTGGATCGTCGTCCCTCTCAGCGGCGGCTGCACGGTCGCCGCGACGGACGACTTCGGCCAGGAGACCTTCGAGCTCCAGGGCCGCCGGGACGTCTTCAGCGGCGTCAGCGACTTCGCGTACGTGCCGCGCGACGCCCGGGCGAGAGTGACCTCCGCCGCTGGCGGCCGCTTCGCGCTGACCGGCGCGCGCTGCACCCGCCGGCTGCCCGCCCGCTACGGACCCGCCTCCGAGGTGCCCGTGGAGCTGCGGGGCACCGGGAACTGCTCCCGGCAGGTCAACAACTTCGGCGCGGCCGGGGTCTTCGAGTGCGACAAGCTCATCGCGGTCGAGGTGATCACCCCGGGCGGCAACTGGTCGTCGTTCCCGCCGCACAAGCACGACGAGCACCGGCCGGGTGAGGAGTCCGTGCTGGAGGAGATCTACTACTTCGAGTTCGCCGGCCACGACGGCATCCCCGGCCTCGGCTACCAGCGCGTCTCCCCGTCCGGACCGGGCCGTGACACCGACGTGCTCGCGGAGGTCCGCGACGGCGACGTCGTCCTGATCCCGGACGGCTGGCACGGGCCGTCGATGGCCACGCCCGGCCACCACATGTACTACCTCAACGTCATGGCGGGCCCGGAGGCCGAGCGCGCCTGGCTGATCTGCGACCACCCCGACCACGCCTGGGTCCGCGACACCTGGCCGGACCAGCCGGTCGACCCCCGACTCCCCCTCTACACCGCCCCGGAGACCTCCGCATGAGCGCCCGCACCCGCCGACTGACGACCGCCCAGGCCCTGGTGCGGTTCCTGTCCGCCCAGTACACCGAGCGGGACGGCGTGCGGCGCCGGCTGATCGCCGGGACCTGGGGCATCTTCGGCCACGGCAACGTGGCGGGTGTCGGCCAGGCGCTGATGGAGGCAGGCATCGGGCCAGACGCCGTCATGCCGTTCCACCAGGGCCGCAACGAGCAGTCGATGGTGCACGCGGCGGTCGGCTACGCCCGGCAGCTGAACCGCCTGTCCGCGCAGGCCGTGACGACCTCGATCGGCCCGGGAGCCACCAACCTGGTCACCGGCGCGGCCCTGGCGACGATCAACCGTCTGCCGGTCCTGCTCCTGCCCGGCGACTACTTCGCCACGCACTCGGCCGACCCGCTGCTCCAGCAGCTCGAGCACCCGGTCGAGGCCGACGTGTCGGTGAACGACACGCTGCGCCCGGTGTCCAGGTACTTCGACCGGATCACCCGCCCCGAGGCGCTGATCCCGTCGGCGCTCCAGGCGATGCGTGTGCTGGCCGACCCGGCCGAGACCGGCGCCGTCACCCTGGCGCTGCCGCAGGACGTGCAGGCGGAGGCGTACGACTGGCCGGAGGAGTTCTTCGCCGAGCGCGTCTGGTACGTACGGCGTCCCGCGCCGGACCCGGTGGAGCTGACGGCGGCCGTCGAGGCGATCCGGTCGGCCGAGCGGCCCCTGATCGTCGCGGGCGGCGGTGTCCACCACAGCGAGGCCGAGGCTGCGCTGAAGGCGTTCGTGGACGCCACCGGCATCCCGGTCTCCTCGACCCAGGCGGGCAAGGGATCACTCCGCCACGACCACCCCGCCGACCTCGGCGGCATCGGCCACACCGGCACGGCCGTCAGCGACGACCTCGCCCGCACCGCCGACCTCGTCATCGGCGTGGGCACCCGCTACACGGACTTCACCACGGCCTCCGGCACGCTCTTCCAGAACCCGGACGTGCGGTTCCTCAACCTCAACATCACCGGCTTCGACGCACACAAGCTGGCCGCGCGCACGCTGGTGTGCGACGCGAAGTCCGGCCTCGAAAAGCTGCTGGAGGCGCTCTCCGGCCACCGGGTGGACGAGGCGTACGAGGCCGCGTACCGCGCCGGAAAGGAGCGCTGGGACGAGGTCGTCGAGGCCGCCTACCGCGCCGACGACGAGAGCGCGGTCCCGACCCAGACGCAGGTGCTCGGCGCGCTGGACGCGGCCGTGGGCGACGACGACGTGGTGATCAACGCGGCCGGCTCGCTCCCCGGCGACCTGCACAAACTGTGGCGCTCCCGCAGCCCGCGCCAGTACCACCTGGAGTACGGCTACTCGTGCATGGGCTACGAGATCCCGGCCGGCATCGGCGTCCAGCAGGCCGCTCCCGGTACGCCGGTGTGGGCGCTGGTCGGCGACGGCACCTACCTGATGATGCCGACGGAGATCGTCACGGCCGTCCAGGAGGGCCTGCCGCTCAACATCGTCCTCATCCAGAACCACGGCTACGCCTCCATCGGCGGTCTGTCGGAGGAGACCGGCGGCGAGCGGTTCGGCACCGCCTACCGCTTCCGGGCCGCCGACGGCACGTTCACCGGCGCCCCGCTGCCCGTCGACCTGGCCGCCAACGCGGCGAGCCTCGGTATGGACGTACTGCGCGCCAAGACGGTGCGCGAGCTGCGCGAGGCGCTGGCCACGGCCCGTGCCTCCGACCGGCCGACGTGCGTGTACGTAGAGACCGACCCCGCCCCGACCGCTCCCCCGGCCGAGGCCTGGTGGGACGTGCCGGTGGCCGAGACCGCTTCCCGCGAGGCGGCGGTCGAGGCCCGCGAGCGCTACGACCGGCAGGTCGCCGGACGCCGTCGCCACCTCTGAACTCCCGCGGACTCCCCGCGAACTCCCGCTGAACCCATGCTCCACGAAAGGCCCTTGCGCACCATGAAGACCATCACCCACTGGATCGACGGCAAGCCCGTCGAGGGCACCTCCGGCCGCTTCGGCCCCGTCTACAACCCGGCCACCGGCGCCCAGGAGAAGCAGGTCGCGTTCGCGACCGTCGACGAGGTGGACGTCGCCGTCGCCTCCGCCAAGACCGCCTTCGAGTCCTGGGGGACCTCCTCGCTCGCCAGGCGCACGGCGATCCTGTTCAAGTACCGCGAGCTGCTGGACGCCCACCGCGACGAGATCGCCGAACTGATCACCGCCGAGCACGGCAAGGTGCACTCCGACGCGCTCGGCGAGGTCGCGCGCGGCATGGAGATCGTCGAGCTCGCGTGCGGGATCGCCGTCCAGCTCAAGGGCGAGCTGTCCACTCAGGTCTCCACCCGGGTCGACGTCGCCTCGATCCGCCAGCCGCTGGGCGTGGTCGCGGGCATCACGCCGTTCAACTTCCCGGCGATGGTGCCGATGTGGATGTTCCCGCTGGCCATCGCGTGCGGCAACACGTTCGTGCTGAAGCCGTCGGAGAAGGACCCGTCGGCCTCCTTCCGCCTGGCCGAGCTGGCGGCCGAGGCGGGCCTGCCGGACGGTGTCCTGAACATCGTGCAGGGCGACAAGACGGCCGTGGACCGCATCCTGGAGCACCCGGACATCGAGGCGGTCTCCTTCGTCGGCTCGACCCCGATCGCCAAGTACATCCAGCTCAAGGCGGTCGAGCACGGCAAGCGGGTGCAGGCCCTGGGCGGCGCCAAGAACCACATGCTGGTCCTGCCCGACGCCGACCTGGACCTCGCCGCCGACCAGGCGATCAACGCGGCGTACGGCTCTGCGGGCGAGCGCTGCATGGCCGTGTCGGTCGTGGTCGCGGTCGGCGACACCGGTGACGAGCTGGTCGGCAAGATCGCCGAGCGGGCGAAAAACCTGAGGATCGGCCCGGGCAACGACCCGGCGTCCGAGATGGGGCCGCTGATCACCCGCGAGCACCGCGACAAGGTGGCGTCCTACGTGTCGTCGGCCGCCGCGCAGGGCGCCGAGGTCGTCGTCGACGGCACCGGCTTCTCGGTCGACGGGCACCCCGAGTGCGCGGACGGCTTCTTCCTCGGCGTCTCCCTCCTGGACCGGGTACCGCTGACGGCGGACGCGTACCGGGACGAGATCTTCGGCCCGGTGCTGTGCGTGGTCCGCGCGGAGACGTACGAAGAGGCCATCAAGCTGATCAACGACTCCCGCTGGGGCAACGGCACCGCGATCTTCACCCGGGACGGCGGCGCCGCCCGCCGCTTCCAGCTGGAGGTCAAGGCGGGCATGGTCGGCGTCAACGTGCCGATCCCGGTCCCGGTCGGCTACCACTCCTTCGGCGGCTGGAAGGACTCGCTCTTCGGCGACCTGCACGTCTACGGCAACGACGGCATCGCCTTCTACACCCAGGGCAAGGTCATCACCACCCGCTGGCCGGACCCGGCCGACGCGGGCGGCATCAACCTCGGCTTCCCGAGCAACTCCTGACGCCCGAAGGGGGGACCATCCATGGCGAGGACCGGTGACCGGGCCCGCACCGCGGCCGCCCCTGCGCTCAGCTCGGTGGACTTCGCCCTGGACCGGGGCAGTCCCGTGCCGCTGTACTACCAGCTCGCCCGGCAGCTGGAGGCGGCGATCGAGCACGGGGTCCTCACCCCGGGGGACCTCCTGGGCAACGAGGTCGACCTCTCTGTACGCCTCGGGCTGTCCCGCCCCACCGTCCGCCAGGCCATCCAGTCCCTCGTCGACAAGGGGCTGCTGGTCCGGCGGCGCGGGGTGGGCACGCAGGTGGTGCACAGCCAGGTCAAGCGCCCGCTGGAGCTGAGCAGCCTCTACGACGACCTGGAGGAGGCCGGGCAGGGGCCCACCACGCAGGTCGTGCGCAACGAGGTCGTCGCGGCCTCCTGCGACGTGGCGGCGGCGCTCGGCGTCGCGGAGGGCAGCGAGGTCACCGTCCTGGACCGGCTGCGCTGCACGCACGGCCAGCCGATGGCCCTGCTGCGCAACTACCTTCCGGCGTCCCTCGTGGACCTCGACGACGCCCGCCTGGAGTCGACGGGCCTGTACCGGATGATGCGCTCGGCGGGCATCACGCTGCACAGCGCCCGGCAGCGCGTCAGTGCCCGCGCGGCCACCGCTCAGGAGGCCGCGCGACTGGACGAGGAGGAGGGCGCGGCGCTGCTCACCATGCAGCGCACGGCGTACGACGACACCGGGCGCCCGGTCGAGTACGGAACGCACATCTACCGGGCCTCGCGCTACACGTTCGACTTCCAATTGCTGGTCAGGCCTTGACCGGACCTCGAGCCCGGGTGCAAAGTCGTACATACACACCGTAAATATACGGTGTCCGACCGCCCCCACGCGGGAGCCTGGCATGGCCCGCAGGAACCAGACGCCGACCGCTCGAGGAGCCGGATCCTCCTGGGCACCCTCGACCGTCCTCGTCACGGGCGGGGCCGGTTTCATCGGCAGCCACGCCTGCGTGGAGCTCCTCGACCACGGCTACGAAGTGATCGTGGTCGACGACTACTCCAACAGCACGCCACAGGTCTTCGCGCGCGTCGAGCGGCTCGCCGGGCGTTTCGTCGGCGCGGTCTACGAACTGGACATCCGGGACCGGCGCGCGCTGTCGGCCGTATTCGACCGGCATCCGGTGGACGCCGTCGTGCACTTCGCGGCGCACAAGTCGGTGAGCGAGTCGACCAGGATGCCCGTCGAGTACTACGACACGAACGTCGGCGGCACCACGTCACTGCTGCGCACGATGCACGAACACGGCGTGCACAGGATGGTGTTCTCCTCCTCCTGCTCGATCTACGGCGACGCGGGCCCCGGCCCGCTCGACGAGACCGCCCCGGCCCGCCCCACCAACCCGTACGCGGCCTCCAAGTGGCTCTGCGAGCAGATCCTCGCCGACGTCTGCAACCGCCGCCCCGAGTACACGGTGCTGTGCCTGCGGTACTTCAACCCGGCCGGCGCCCATCCCAGCGGTCTGCTCGGCGAGGACCCGCGCGGCACGCCCGACAACCTCATGCCGTACGTCGCCCAGGTCGCCGTCGGCCGCCGGGAACGGCTGCGCGTCTACGGCGACGACTACCCCACGCCCGACGGGACCGCGATCCGCGACTACCTCCACGTCCTGGACACCGTGGAGGCGCACCGCCTCGCACTCGATCATGTCGCCGACGCGCCGGGCATGCACGTGTACAACCTCGGCCTCGGCAGGGGCAGTTCGGTGCTGGAGGTCGTCGCCGCGTTCTCCGAGGCGTGCGGCCGGAGCATCCCGTACGAGGTCGCGCCCAGGCGGCCGGGGGACGTCGCCGAACTCGTCGCCGACGCGTCAGCCGTGGCCCGCGCCTGGAGCTGGCGTCCCACGCGTGACCTGTCCGACATGTGCCGGGACGCCTGGCACTTCCAGCGGCTCAACCCGCAGGGCTGCACGGGCTCCGCCCGGCGGCCGACCATGAAGGAGTAGCACCGACGTATGGTCCCGAACCGTCGGCGAGACGCCGGTGCGGCAGGCCGTCACCGGTGCCGCGTCCGGCGACGAGCGGCAGCGCGCGGAACGGGGTCAGTGCGACCCCGTCGACGGGGTGAGGCGGCGGGCGGGCAGGGTGGCGGTGGGCATCGGGAGGCTGTCGAGCGTGGTGCGGCGGAGGTGTCGCAGGTACTGCTCCCGCGGTATCAGAATGCCGCCCAGGTCGCGGACGTGCGGGCTGTCCCGCTGAGCGTCGAGCAGCACACCCCCGGCCTGTGCGAAGCGCACCGCGAGGTCGGCCACCGCGACCTTCGATGCGCCGGGGCGATGGAAGAACATCGAGTCCATGCTGAAGACCGGCCCGACCTTCAGGCCGAAGACGCCGCCGACCAGCTCGCCTTCCTCCCACACCTCGACGCTGTGGGCATGACCCAGATCATGGAGGCGGACCAGGCTCGCGATCAGCTCTTCGGTGAGCCACAAGGGGGTGCGGCCGGCGCGGCATTCGCGGACGACCTGCTCGAACCGCAGGTCCATGCTGGTCGACCACGGCAGCCGGTTGCGCAGCCGCCGGGCGAGGCTCCGGCTGAGGTGCGCGGCCGTGACGGGCAGCACCGGCCTGGGGTCGGGCGACCACCAGGAGACGGCGTAGGGATCGGCCGCTTCCTCCCCTGCGTCCTTGCCCACGAGCCGGATGCGGCCGTCCTGGACCTGATCGGCGAAGACCACCTCGTTGAGGGCGCGGACGTACTCGTCGGACGCCGGGAAGGGATAGACGCCGGCGCGGTACGCCGCCAGGAGGCCGGCGGGAGAGAGGTCGGCGCAGAAGGCCACCGGACCGTCGGGGGCCGCTTCCCGTACGTCCAGCGCCTCCCAGTCAGGGCACCAGCTCACCATCGCGCCGCTCCCTGCCCTCCGCTCTTCTCCGGCCGGACGTAGTCGGACTGCTGGAGGAAGTCGATGTAGCGGTCCATCATCTCCGCGTCCACCGGCGGAACGTCGATCCCGGCGTCCCTCATCGCCCGCTCCCCGTTGGTGCGGGTGAACTCCGGGAACACGCCCTGGAAGTACATCTCGCTCACGGTGATATCGGCGTGGTGGCACCGGTCGACGAAGAGCGGGACGAACGGGGTCAACGGGTCGGAGGAGTGTCCGGCCGCGTACTTCACCACAGCGGCGACCCACTCGGCGTAGGGGATCTCCTGGACCGGGCAACCCCGCTGACGCAGGCGCTCGGCGAGCGAACCCAGAAGCGTGGGACGGGGGTTGGTGAGGTGGTAGACCTCGCCGCGAGCGGGAAGGCGGGTGGAGATGTGTCCGATCGCGCGGGTGAGGTGGTCGGCCGGCAGGAAGTCCAGCGGCAGCCGGACGTCAGGGCACAGCCCGGTCCGCGCGATGAAGCCGAAGAGGGCGGCCATCTCGCTGCTGGTGTTCATCGCGCCGGTTTCGCTGCTCCCCGTGATGTCCATCAGGCGGTAGACGACGACCGGCAGGCCCGCCTCGGACGCCTTCTTCAGCAAGACCTCGCCGACCCATTTGGTCTCCACGTATCCCACCGACAGATACTCGGGGAAGCGCAGCGGCGTGTGCTCCGTCACCTGGCGCACGCCGGCCGGTCCGAATCCGGCGAGCACCGCCATGCTGGAGGTGAAGTGGACGGGGACGGCCCGGCCGGCGGCGAGGCGGATGAGCTCGTATGTTCCGTCGACGTTGGCCGCGCGCAACTCGTGGTACGGGTAGATGAAGTTGACCTGGCCGCCGAAGTGGTAGACGGCATCGATGGTGGATCCCAGCTCCTCGAACCGGCCGGGAGGCAGCCCCAGTCCGGGTTTGCCCAGGTCGCCGACGACCGGCTGGACGCGCGCGCTGGACAGATCGCTGAGGACGTACCGCTGATGGCTGGCGCGGATCCGCTCCATACCGTGCTGCTCGTCGGAGGCCCTGACCAGGCAGAGGATACGTCCCGTCGTCCTGCGCAGCAGCTCGTCGATCATGTGCGCGCCGCAGAACCCCGTCGCTCCGGTGAGGAGTACGTCGCCTGGGTGCCGGGGGTGCGGAGCCGGCGTGCCACGGCCTACCGCCGGAACGCGCCGATCGGTCTCGGCGGCGAAGTCGACACTCCCGCCCTCCGGGTGGGCCAGTGTGCCGGCACGTGCCTGGCGCACGGATTCAGTGAACGCGGCGAGCGTCGGATGCCGCAGCAGTGAACGGGTCAGGTCGCGGATCTGTGTGATGCCGATGCCGTATATGACGCGGGTCCGGGCAAGCATCTCCATGGCCAGCAGCGAGTTGCCGCCCAGCTCGAAGAAGTCGTCCTGCGGACGGACGTAGTCCACATCCAGGATCTGGCCCCACAACTGGGCCATCCCCTGCTGCACCGGACGGTCGTCGTCGTCGGCCGTCCTCGCCGGGGTCCCGGTTTCCGGCACGGCCTTGCGGTCGAGCTTTCCGCCGGGGGTGACGGGCAGCCGTTCCACCGCGTGGAAGGCTGCCGGGACCATGTAGGCCGGCAGGACCTCGGCGAGTGCCGACCGCAGCCGTGCCCGCAGCGCCGCCTCGCCACCGGTCGGCGGCGCGGTCGTCGTGTAATACGCGATGAGGTCCCGGTCGCCTTTGTCGCGCGCCCGGGCCACGACCATCGCCTGGCCGACCTCGGGGTGGGAGACGAGCGCCGCCTCGACCTCGGCCGGGTCGACGCGGAACCCGCGGATCTTGATCTGGTCGTCGATCCGGCCCAGGACTTCCAGGTTGCCGTCCGAGCGCCGGCGGCCCAGATCCCCGGTGCGGTACATCCGGTCCCCCGGTGCGGTGCCGTACGGGTCGGGCAGGAACTGCTGCGCGGTCAGGGCGGGTTGCCACCGGACCCCGCGCGCCAGCCCCGGGCCGCCGATGTAGATCTCGCCGCGCTCGCCCGGCGCCACCGGGCGCAGTTCGGTGTCGAGCACGTGGACGCGATTGCCCTCCAGGGGCCTGCCGACCGGGGCGACGGCGGCGTCCGGCGCGGCGAGCACCTCCTCGTCGAGGTCGCAGATGGTGGACGTGATGGTCGTTTCGGTGAGCCCGTAGGCGTTGACGAGCCGCGCGCCGGGGATTCGGCGCAGCAGGGCGCGGCAGTCCTTCGCGGTGACGATCTCGCCGCCGACGATGACGAGCCTGAGCGACGCGAGGATCGCGCCGCGGTCCGCGACGGAGACGATCCGCTGCCAGACGGCGGGGGTCAGGTCGGCGACGGTGATCCCCTGTTCCGGGAGGCGGTGCAGCAGGTCGGTGGGTGCCCACGTCCCCGTTCCCGCGAGGACGAGCGTCGCGCCGCTGATCAGCGTCGAGAAGATCTGCTCCAGTGAGGTGTCGAAGCCGAGCGCCGCGGCGTGCAGCACCCGGTCGCCCGGCCTGAGTTCGTACGCCCGGGCCACCGCGGTGAGGGAGTGGGCCAGCGACCCGTGAGTGATCATCACACCCTTGGGGGGTCCGGTGGATCCGGAGGTGTAGATGACGTAGGCGAGGTCCTCCGGCCGCGGGCCCGGTGCCACCCGCGGGCCCGGCGCCGCCGGCGGGCCCGCCGGCGGCGCCTGCGTGGCCGGTTCCCCGGCCTGGACGATCCGCGCTGAGCACCCGGAGAACTTGGGGGCGTGCTCGCTGCTCGAGACGATGAGGCGTGAACCGGTCTCCGCGACCAGTGCGACCATCCGTTGCCGAGGAGTCGCCGGGTCGAGGGGCAGGAACGCGCCGCCGGAGCTCAGCACCGCCAGCAGCGCGACGATCAGCTCGGGCGCGCGGTCGAGGCACACGGTGACGACGGATTCCGCGTCGACGCCCGACTCCCGCAGCTCGTGGGCGAGCCGCTCGGCGCGGCCGGTCAGCTCGGCGTAGTCGAGCCGGCCCTCGTCCGAGAGCACCGCGGGAGCGGACGGCGCGCGCCGCGCCCGCTCCCGAACCAGCTCCGGCACGGTGCCCGGCCCGGGTTGCGGGGGACGCCGCCCGACGCGGACACTCGCGGGCCGCATGTCGGTCCACAGGCGCTCGACCAGGCTCCCGCACCACGCGGCGGACGCCGGTCCGCCGATCCGATGCCACCCGGCCGGAATCCGGTGATCGGCGGGCCAGATCGCGTACTGCTCCTCTTCGTTGCGCAGCACGACGCACAGCACGGCCGACTCGGCCGACAGGTGATCACGTCCCGTCACCTTGGGTCTCCTGCCTCGCGCGGCGCCCTGCGGGTGCGGAGCACGACGTGCGCCCCTCTTGGCGGAGGGCCGCCACCCTCACCGCTTCCTCGCCGCGGGCGCCCCGGGGAATCCGGCCAGGCGGCCGAGCGGCGGCGCGAGGACGAGGTGCTCCGCCTCGTCGGCGCTGACCGGCTCGGCGAAGAGGTACCCCTGGCCGAGCCGGCAGCCCATGGAGATCAGCAACTCCTGCTGCCTGACGTCCTCCACTCCTTCGGCGATCACCGTGAGGCCGAGCGTGTCCGCGAGATGCGTGATGCCCTCGACCAAGGCGTACTGTTCGGGTGAGCGCCCGAGCTCGTGGATGAACGACTTGTCGATCTTGAGTATCGAGATCGGGAACTCACGCAGATAGCTCAGCGACGAGTAGCCTGTTCCGAAATCATCGACCGCGATACGGATCCCGAGTTCGGTGAGCGAACTCATCTCCGCCAGGATACGTTCGTCGTTGTACATCAGCACACTCTCGGTCAGTTCCAATACGAGAGACGACGGTTCGATGCCGGAGAGGTCCAGGGCGCGCCGGATCACCTGGTAGAACTCCTCGTCCCGGAACTGACGCGGCGACACATTCACGCTGACGTAAGGTGCGCTGCGCTCGGCCGTCCTGTCGCGTCGCAGGGAGCCCTGCCACCGGACGGCCTCGGTCGCGGCCTGATCAAGCACCCAGGCACCGAGCGGAACGATCTGGCCGCTCTCCTCGGCCAGCGTGATGAACTGCTCCGGCAGCAGCATGCCGCGCGTGGCGTGGGGCCAGCGAACGAGCGCCTCGAAGCCGGTGATCTGGCCGCTGGTCAGCTCCACGATGGGCTGGTAAAGCACCATGAACGACGTCTCGATCGACGAACTGTCCAGTCCTTCCTGCAACTTGGCCCGCTCGGCCATGCCGCTCTGAAGGTCCGGGTGGTAGCGGCGCCACTGGCGCTTGCCCGCCGTCTTCGCCGAGTACAGCGCGAGATCGGCGTGGGTGAGCAGTTCGACCGAGTCGACACTGTCCTCCGTCGTCGCGACGCCGATGCTGGCGTACGTGCCTACCGGCCCCACACTGAGCCTGAACGGCTCGGCGAACACGCTCATCACGTGCTCGGTGAACCGCTCCACGCCCGTCGGCGAGACGGACCCCTCCACCAGCAGTGCGAACTCGTCGCCGCCGATGCGCGCCGCGGTGTCGGAGGCCCGGACGGCGGTCTGGAGGCGGAGTGACACGGCGACCAGGAGTTCGTCGCCCACACTGTGGCCGTGTATGTCGTTGACGACCTTGAAGTCGTCCACGTCGATGAAGAGCACGCCGACCACCGTGCCGTCGCGCTGAGCCTGCACCAGGGCGTGGCTGACCCGGTCCTGGAAGAGCACGCGGTTGGCCAGGCCGGTGAGCGAGTCGTGGAACGCCTGGTGGGTGAGTTCGCGTTCGAGCTTGAGCTGTTCGGTCACGTCCCGCAGGGTGAGCACCACCCCGCCGACGGTCGCCTCCTCGCGCAGGTCGCTCCACCTCACCTCGACTTCGATGGACGTCCGGTCGGCGCGGACCATGCGCCAGTGCTCGCGCCTGTTCTGGTACTCGCCGCTCCGTATCCGGCCGAGTGTCTCGGCCACCGCGCGGCTGTCCTGCGGCGGCACCAGATCGATGAGGGGGGTGCCCTCCAGGTCCGGAACGCCGAGCATCTGGTCGGCGGACGGGCTGGCGTAACGGACCCGGTTGTCGTCGTCGAGGATGAGGATGACGTCGGAGGCGTTCTGCACCAGGGTGCGGAAATACGCTTCGCTGTTGCGCCGGTTGACCTCCTGGGCGAGGGCGATCCGCGCCACGGCAAGTGCCGTCTGCGCGGCGAGAGTAGCCAGCGTGTCGTGGAGCACGCGCAGGTTCTGCTCGTCCCCGGCCACGATCAGCGCCCCGATCAGCGGATCGCCCGAGGGGTGATCCTGCGAGGTGAGCGGGCAGACGAGCGCGTGGCGGATGCGGGTCGGCTCCTCGTCCTGGCCCGTGAGGCTGGCGGCAAGAGCGGGCCCCACACCGTCGAGGGCCACCAGGCGGCTCTCGCCGGACGCCATCAGTTCGCGGACGGCTGCGGTCCCCCGCGCGGACAGCGGACCGCGTACCTCGCCGTGATCCCCGTTCACCCAGAGCGTGTTGTCCGGCACGGTGAGCAGCGCGGAATGCGGCGGGCCGTACGGTATGAGCTGCGTCACCGCAGTGTGGACGGCGGCGGCCACATCCCGCGGGTCACCCGCTCCGCCCAGCGACGACACGGCGATGCGCAGCGCCTTCTCCCGGCCGAGTGCCTGCCGGTGGGTCGCCGCCACGCCCGCCAGGCGGTAGAGC
The DNA here is from genome assembly GCF_028885415.1 of Streptomyces coeruleorubidus. Taxonomy (GTDB): domain Bacteria; phylum Actinomycetota; class Actinomycetes; order Streptomycetales; family Streptomycetaceae; genus Streptomyces; species Streptomyces coeruleorubidus_A. Next base: position 8,514,526 of record NZ_CP118527.1, on the reverse strand, counting down.
ACGAGGACGAAGAGCACCGCGGAGAACACCCCGACCACGCCGACGTTGGTACTCACGCCGCGCACCGCCGTCATCAGGAGGATGGCCGGTGCGATCAGCGACGCCAGGGTGAGCAGGGTCAGCCGGCCCATGCCGGTCTCGGCGCGCCATGCCACCGGCTGGGTCAGCGACCGCATGGACGGATGCAGCGCGGCGACCGCCCAGGCGCCGTACAGCACGGCCCAGCCGAGATCGACCGCGGTACCCGTGCGCCAGGTCCCGTTCAGCTGTATCAGGCCGTAGGCCACGTCGGCGATGAGCAGGCCGGAGGTGCCCACGGTGAGCAGCACGAGCGAGGGACTCTTGCCGCCACGGCCGGCGAGCAGGCGCAGCAGGATCGCCAGGACGAGGATGTCGCCGAGCGGATAGGCCATGGAGAACGCCTTCTGCACCCAGGTGAGATCCTCGATGCGGGCGTACGGCTCGATGAGGAAGAGCCACGACAGCAGTGCCAGGCCGACGGTCAGCGTCAGCGCGTCGACGAGGCTCGCGCGGTCCCGCCCACTCGTGCGCCAGCGGACGAAGCCCTGCAGCCCGGCCGCATAGAGGGGATATGCCGCGAGATAGAAGCCGTCGGCGATCGACGGAAACGGGTTCTCCCCGTAGAACTGAAGGAGGATGATCTGGGCGGCCTGTCCCGCGGCGAAGGCGAAGTTTCCTGCGGCGAGCAACAGCCAGGGGAGTCGATGCGCGGGGTGGTTGAGAAGGACGCCCAGGACGATACCGGTGACGCCGGTCGCTCCTATGGCGACGAAGATCAGCCGCTGTTCCGGAAAGATGTAGTAGAACGCGGTCAGCACGACGATGCATGTGCTGACCGCGGCTATCGCGGCCCTGCCTCGCAGTCGCGCGTTCACCCAATTCACCTCCGGAGAGCCACTGATCGGGCGGACGGAGCTGGGCGAACGGCACCGGGCGACGGCGGAGAAGCCCGTGGAATCGGGCTGACAAAGGAGAATTATCGGGGCCGGGACTCGGTCCTGGTCGCCTGTGAACACGGTCGCCGATATACACGATCGCCGGTATCCGCGGCGGTATGCGGGCTCCTTCTCGCCGAGACATCTACGTGTCTTGCATCCAGCTTACTCGGCTCGCCATTTCCCGCACGCGCACGGAGAGATACTGCGTCGCATCGCGATATACGGCACCATGCGTGAAAATAGAGGACGCTGCGCAAGACGTCGTCAGGCATGGGTGCGCATTCGTGACCGGGCAGCTCGAGGCGCCCCGGTTCGGAGCCGGTCCGTCGCTGCCGGACCCCGGGGGCTCGGGCCTGGTGTCGATGAGAGGGCGAACGCCGTCTCGACCAGAGCGATGTGGCTGTACGCCTGTGGCGCGTTGCCCAGTTGACGGCCCGCGTCCGGGTCCCACTGTTCGGCGAGCAGTCCGAGGTCGTTGCGGACGGCGAGGACGCGCTCGAAGGTCTCCTGGGCCTGCCGCGGGTGGCCGGTCGCGGCGAGGGCATCGGCGTACCACAGGGAGCACGACACGAACGCGCCCTCCCGGCCGTGCAGGCCGTCGACGTCGTGCGTGCCGAGGCCGTCCGGCGCGTACCTCCGGACGAACCCGCCGTGGCCGAGCCGTCGTACGGCCCGGACGGTGCCACGCACCCGCTCGTCGCGAGCCGGCAGGAAGCCGAGCCGGGGGATCAGCAGGGCGGAGGCGTCCAGGGCCGAGGAGCCGTACGACTGCACGAACGAGCCCTGGTCCGCGTTCCAGCCCTCGCGGCAGACCTCCCGATGCACCTCCTGGCGCATGGCCTGCCACTCGCCCGAGGATCCGTTCCGGCCGAGCAGCCGGCCCATGCGCACCGCCCGGTCGGCGGCCACCCACGCCATCACCTTGGAGTGGACGAACTGCCGTCTGGGGCCCCGCACCTGCCACAGCCCCTGGTCCGGTTCGCGCCAGTGCCGGTGCAGGTAACCCATCAGCGCCTCCACCAGGTCCCAGACGTGGGCGGGCATGGAGATCCCCGCCCGCAGCGACAGAAAGAGCGTGTCCATGACCTCGCCGTACACATCCAGCTGGAACTGGCCCACCGCCGAGTTCCCGAACCGCACCGGCCGGGATCCCTCGTAGCCGGGCAGCCATGGCGCCTCGGTCTCCGGCAGCAGCCGCTGCCCCTTGACGCCGTACACGGTCTGAAGATCGGCGGGATCACCGGCGATGGCCCGCACGAGCCAGTCCAGCCAGGCCGTGGCCTCCTCCCGGTAGCCGCTGCGCAGCAGGCAGGACAGGGTGAGGGTGGAGTCGCGCAGCCAGCAGTAGCGGTGGTCCCAGTTGCGTTCGCCTCCGATGCAGCCGGGCAGCGAGGTGGTCGGTGCGGCGACGATGCCGCCGGTGGGCGCGTAGGTGAGGGCCTTCAGGGTGATCAGGGATCGCACCACGGCCTCCCGCCACGGTCCCTGGTAGCGGCACCGGGCGCTCCAGCGCCGCCAGTAGTCGGCGGTCTCATCGAGCAGCGTCTGCGCCGGGGCGGCGAGCGAGGTGGGCCGCTCGGACCGGTGCGAGGGCGACCATGCCAGCGTCAGCGCCAGCCGCCGACCGGCCGGGACGGTGACGTCCCAGACCATCGCGTCCGTGCCACCGAGCGCCCGCACCGGGCCGTCGGCGCCGAGCCAGACGGCGTCCGGACCGGCGACCGCGACGGCGCCGCAGTCGGCGTCCCGCACCCACGGCACGACCCGGCCCTGGTGGAAGCGCAGCCGCAGTTCGCTGCGCACGGGCACGGCACCCGCAAGACCCTCGATCACACGTACGAGGCACGGCAGTTCGGCCCGCGGCGGCATGAAGTCGGTGACGCGTACCGCGCCGGCCGCGGTCTCCCACACGGTGTCCAGGACCAGTGTGTCGGGCCGGTAGGCGCGTCGGGTGCAGGCGCCACCGGCGACGGAGCCGACGGGCGCGATCCGCCAGAAGCCGTTGGCCTCGGTGCCCACCAAGGCCGCGAGGCAGGCCGGCGAGTCGAACCGGGGCAGACACAGCCAGTCGACGGAGCCGTCCCGGCCGACCATGGCGGCTGTCTCCAGGTCGCTGATGAGGGCGTAGTCCTCGATGGGTGGGCTCATGGCTGGTCTCTCAAAGGCGTTTCTCGACATTCAGGGCAGAAGAGGGAACCTCTCCTTCCGGGCCGCCCGCCGCTGCAGTGGCTCCCACCAGGAGCGGTGCGTCCGGTACCAGGCGACGGTCTGCGTGAGCCCCGTGGCCAGGTCCTTGAGCGGTATGAACCCGAGTTCCGTGCGGATCTTGGTGAAGTCGACCGAGTAACGCCGGTCGTGGCCCTTGCGGTCCTCGACGAACCGCACGTCCGCCCAGTCGGCGCCGCAGGCGTGGAGCAACAGTCCGGTCAGGTCCCGGTTGGACAGTTCGTTGCCGGCGCCGATGTTGTAGATCTCGCCCGGGCGGCCCCGGGTGCGGACGAGTTCGATACCGCGCACGTGGTCGTCGACGTGGATCCAGTCGCGGACGTTGTGGCCGTCGCCGTACAGCGGCACCGGTTGGCCGTCCAGCAGTCGGGTGATGAACAGCGGGACGACCTTTTCGGGGTACTGGTGGGGGCCGTAGTTGTTGGAGCACCGGGTGACGCGGACTTCGAGGCCGTGGGTGCGGTGGTAGGACAGCGCCATGAGGTCCGAGGCGGCCTTGGAGGCGGAATAGGGCGAGTTGGGCCGCAACGGGTCGGTCTCCGGCCAGGAGCCGTTGCGGATGGAGCCGTACACCTCGTCGGAGGAGATGTGGATGAAGATCTTCGGCGCGTGCCGCAGGGCCGCGTCCAGCAGGGTCTGGGTGCCCAGGACGTTCGTCCGGACGAAGACGTCGGCGCCGAGGAGGGAACGGTCGACGTGGGTCTCGGCCGCGAAATGCACGATCTGGTCGTGCGCCGCCACCAACTCGTCGACGAGGTTCGCGTCGCAGATGTCGCCCCGGACGAACGCGAAGCCGTCGGCGTAGCGGACGTCGTCCAGGTTGGCGGGGTTGCCCGCGTAGGTGAGCTTGTCCAGCACGGTCACCGCGACATCGGGCGGGCCGTTCGGACCGAGCAGTGAGCGGACGTAGGCCGAGCCGATGAAGCCGGCTCCGCCGGTGACGAGGATGCGGGTCGTGGTCATGACGGAATCTGCACCTGACTGTGGTCGCCGAGCACGAGGCGATGCACCGCTGGAGTGCGCGGGGCGGGGGTCACCTCGACGTCGTGGCCGATGAGCGAGACCTCGACGCGGCGGGTGCCGCTGACGGTCGCCCGTCCGAGCACGATGGAGTACTCGATCTCGCTGTCCTCGATGCGGCAGTCCTCGGCGATGGAGGTGAACGGCCCCACGTAGGAGTCGGTGATGACGGTCCCGGCGCCGATGACGGCCGGACCGACGACACGGCTGCCGAACACCTTGGCCCCGTCCTCGATCCGGACCCGGCCGATGATCTCGCTGGCCGCGTCGACGCTGCCGCCGGTCCACGGCTCGACGCTCTCCAGGACCGACCGGTTGACCTCCAGCATGTCGGTGACGTTGCCGGTGTCCTTCCAGTAGCCGGAGATGGTCGTGGCGCGCACGTCCCGGCCGGCGTCGATCAGCCACTGGATCGCGTCGGTGATCTCCAGCTCGCCGCGCCGGGAGGGCCGTATGGCCCGCACCGCCTCGTGCACGGCCGTGGTGAATAGGTAGACGCCGACCAGGGCTAGGTCGCTGCGGGGCTGGCGGGGCTTCTCCTCCAGACCCACCACCTGGCCCGCCGCGTCCAGTTCGGCGATGCCGAAGGCGGTGGGTTCGCCGACGTGGGTCAGCAGGATGCGGGCGTCGGGGCGTTCGCGGCGGAAGTCGTCGACCACCCCGGAGATGCCGCCCACGATGAAGTTGTCACCGAGGTACATCACGAAGTCGTCGTCGCCGAGGAAGTCCCGGGCGATCAGCACGGCGTGGGCGAGGCCGAGCGGCGCTTCCTGGGGCAGGTAGGTCACGTCCAGGCCGAAGCGGGAGCCGTCGCCGACGGCCGCCCGGATCTCCGGTGCCGTGTCCCCGACGATGATGCCGGTCTGCCGGATGCCGGCGGCGGCGATGGCCTCCAGCCCGTAGAACAGCACGGGCTTGTTGGCCACCGGGACCAGTTGCTTGGCCGAGGTGTGGGTGATGGGGCGGAGCCGTGTGCCGGCGCCGCCGCACAGGACGAGTGCTTTCATGAGGGCCGTCCTACGGTGGAGCGGTGCGGGGGCCGTACGAGGGTGTCGGGCTGCGTTGCGAACCACTCGACGGTGCGGCGCAGCCCTTCTTCCAGCGGCACCTCGGGGTGCCAGCCGAGCTCTTCCCGGGCCCGGGTGACGACCGGCCGCCGGCGGACCGGGTCGTCGACGGGCAGCGGAAGCAGGCGCACGGCGCTGCGCGACCCGGTGATCCGCAGTACCACCTCCGCGAGCTCCCGCACCGTCCGCTCGGCCGGGTTGCCGAGGTTGAACGGGCCCGTGTGCGACGAGTCGATCATGGTTGTCAGACCGCGGACCAGGTCGTCGACGTAGCAGAAGCTGCGCGTCTGGCTGCCGTCGCCGTGCATGGTCAGGGGCTCCCCGGCGAGGGCCTGCCGGATGAAGGTGGAGACCACCCGGCCGTCGTCCCCCCGCATGCGGGGCCCGTACGTGTTGAAGATCCGCACGATGCCGGTGTCGGCGCTGCGGCTGCGCCGGTAAGCCGTGGTGACGGCCTCGGCGTAGCGCTTGGCCTCGTCGTAGACGCTGCGCGGGCCGATGGGGTTGACGTGCCCCCAGTAGTCCTCGTCCTGCGGATGCACCTGGGGGTCGCCGTAGACCTCGCTGGTGGACGCCAGGACGAAGCGTGCCCCGTGGCGGACCGCCAGCTCCAGCAGGTTCTCCGTGCCCCGGCTGCCCGCGGCCAGCGTCTGCAGGGGGTGGCGCTGGTAGTCGGAAGGCGAGGCGGGGCTCGCCAGGTGGACGACGGCGTCGACGTCCCCGAAGACCCGGAAGCGGGAGGTGACGTCGCACGGCGTGCAGTGGAAGCCGGGCATCCGCAGCAGGTGGGTGATGTTGGCCGCCCGGCCCGAGGAGAAGTCGTCCAGGCAGCAGACGGCGTCACCCCTGCCGAGCAGCGCCTCGCACAGATGCGATCCCAGAAAGCCGCTCCCGCCGGCCACCACGACACGCATGGCATCCTCCTGCCGGTCAGCCGAGCCGCGGACGGCCGGGTGCGCACAGGGTCCAGCCCGCCGCGCACCAGGTCTCCGGGTCGAGGGTGTGGCGCGCGTCGACGATCGCCGGAGTGCGCACCGCGATGGCAAGGGCGGCCGGGTCGAGCTCCCGGTACTGGGGCCACTCGGTGAGGTGCAGCACCACGTCGGCGTGCTCGCACGCCTTGGTCACGTCCAGGGCGAACTGCAGCGCGGGGTACGCCGCCCGGGCGTTGTCCACCGCCTCCGGGTCGTGGACGCGGACCTGTGCGCCCCGGCACCGGACCTCCTCCGCGACCGCGAGGGCGGGCGAGTCGCGGACGTCGTCGCTGCGGGGCTTGAAGGCGGCCCCGAGGACCGCGACGTTCCGGTCGGCGAAGGCCCCTCCGACCAGCCGCTGCGCCAGCTCGACGGTGCGCCGCCGCTGCCGGGTGTTGATCGCGTCGACCTCCCGCAGGAAGGCCACCGACTCCCCCAGGCCCAGTTCCTCCGCACGGGCGGCGAAGGCCCGGATGTCCTTGGGCAGGCAGCTGCCGCCGAACCCGAGCCCGGGCGCCAGGAAGCGGGACCCGATGCGGGAGTCCGCGCCCATCGCCTCCGCGAGGGTGAGGACGTCGGCACCGGTGGCATCGCAGATCTCGGCCATGGCGTTGATGAAGGAGACCTTCGTGGCGAGGAAGGAGTTCGACGCCAGCTTGACCAGTTCGGCGGTGGCGGTGTCGGTGACGATGAACGGCATGCCGCCCGCGAGGAGCGGGGCGTAGATCTCCCGGAGCCGTCCCTCGGCGTGCGCCGTGCGGACTCCCGCGACGATGCGTTCCGGCCGCAGGGTGTCCTGGACGGCGCACCCTTCCCGCAGGAACTCCGGGTTCCAGGCGACGTCGGCGTCGGGTGCGGTCGCGCGCAGCCGCCGGGCGAGCCGGTCCGCCGTACCGACCGGCACGGTGGACTTGCCGACCACGAGGACGTGCCCGTTGCCCGCCAGGTGGGGCGCCAGTCCGTCCACGGCGCTCTCCACGTGCCGCAGGTCGGCGGCGCCGGATCCGGGCCGCTGCGGGGTGCCGACACACACGAAGTGCGTACCGGAGAACCGGGCCGCCTCGGCCATCGACGTGGTGAACCGCAGCCGCCCGCTGTCCACGGTCCGCCTGAGCATCCCGCCGAGTCCCGGCTCGAAGAACGGGGTCCGCCCGGCGGCGAGCGCGGCGATCCGCTCCGCGTCGACGTCCACGCCGAGGACTTCGTGCCCGATCTCCGCCATGCAGGCGGCGTGGACCGCTCCTACGTATCCGGTGCCGATGACTGTCAGGCGCATGGTGGTCTCCGGTGTGGTGGGGGCGTCCATGTCAGCCCCATGCCAGTACGCGCGGGGTTCGCGGGCGGCAGGCGCCGGTGGGCGGTGGGAGGGGTGTGGGTCGGCCGGGTCCTCGGCACTCCCAGTAGTTCGCTATAGCAGGCGTCGAGGCGGGCGCACATGTCCTCGGGTGCGAAGAGGGCCCGTACCCGGTCTCGTCCCTGCCGCCCCATCTCGGCGGCTTCGCGGGGGTGTTCGAGCAGCCAGCCGACCGCGCGGACAAGATCTTCCCGATCATCAGGTTCCACGAGCAGGCCCGTGGCGCCGTGCTCCACCAGGTCGGGGACTGCGTTGACGGCCGTCGCGACGACCGGCCGGGCCGCCGCGAGCGCCTCCGTGAGGGCGCGGCCGAGTCCCTCGTACAGAGAGGTGATGACGAAGACGTCCAGCCCGGCAACGAGTGCGGCGGCGTCCGGGCGGTGACCGGTGAGCCGTATGTCGACGCCCAGTTCAGCGGCGAGCCGCCGGACGTCCCCGGCCAACGGCCCGTCGCCGATCATGACGAATGCGGTGTCGGGGAACACTCCCCGGAGAGCGGCGGCCATCCGGACGAAGTCCAGCGGCGCCTTCTGGGCGTCGATCCGCCCGACCGTGCCGATGAGCGTCACCTCGGGCGGCACACCGAGCGCACGTCGTGCGGCCGGTTCGAACCCGTCGGGAATGCGTGCCAGCTCCACCGCCGACGGCACGACGTGGACGCTGCCGGGAGGGGCCAGCCGCTCCTCGACGACCTCGCGCGCCACGCGCGGCGCGACGGCGAGGTAGCGGTGGGCGAGGCGCCGCGTCACCCGTTCCAGCCAGTGGTAGATCCTGCGCCGGGTCGGCGGCATGCGGTCGTGGAAGCTCAGGCCATGGAAGGTATGCACCACCACCGGCGTGCGGCACAGCCGTGCCGCCACCCGGCCGAGGAAGCCGCCCTTCGCGGAGTGGGTGTGCACGACGGTGAAGCGTTCGCGGCGGACAAGCCGGATCAGCCGCCAGAGCACGAGGACGTCCGCAGGAGTGAGAACGTGGCGGAACTCCTGGATCTCGACCGTGCGCACGCCCATGGCCCGGGCCCGGTCCCACAGTTCTCCGCCCGGCCCGCCCGCGATCCACACCTCGTACCGCTCAGGGTCCATCCCCACGGCCGACAGCAGGGTGTTGCCGCCGGCACCGCCCTGCATGCGGGTGATCACGTGGAGCACCTTGACGCGCGGCAGCACCGGCTGCGCCGGCAGCCGGTCGGCCGGTGTCGCGCGCGGCGGCGGTGCGGGCCAGTCAGGGACCGCGCCCACGGGAGAGGTGGTCGCCGCAAGAGCCGGGGCCGACATTTCACCACTCCCTTCCCAATGTGTATATTTACGTCGTATACGTACATGTTCCCTCTCGTGTGAAGCCGGGTCAAGCCGACTGCTCAACGGACGGAGGAGGCGCGATGGCCCTGGTCGGACTGGAACGCATCGAGCGGCTGCTGGTGTGTCCGCGCTGCCGTTCGCCCCTGAGCGCGGCGCGCGACGTCTTCTCCTGCACGTCGCCCGAGTGCCCGCACCACACGTCGGCCGGGTTCCCGGTGATCGGCCGGTGGCCGGTCCTCGTCGACTTCGAGCGAAGCGTGGTTCGCCGTGAGGACTTCGCGGACGGCGCCGGACACACCCGGCAGGATCCCCTCGGCCGCGCCTCCCGGCTGCCCCGCCCGCTGCGCCGCCTCTGGAAGCCGCCAAACCGGGTAGCGGCCCGGAACATCGACGTACTGATGCGCGCTCTTCCCGGTTCCGCCCCGACGCTGCTCGTCGTCGGCGGCGGGACGGTGGGCAACGGCGTGGAGGCGGTCTACCGCGATCCGCGTGTCCAGGTCATCGCCTTCGACCTCGTCGGCAGCCCGGTGACCCAGTTCATCGCGGACGCCCATCACATCCCGCTGCCCACGGCGAGCGTCGACGGGGTGCTGGTGCAGGCCGTACTGGAGCACGTGCTCGATCCGGCCCTGGTCGTCGCCGAGGTCCACCGGGTCCTGAAGAGCGACGGCCTCGTCTACGCGGAGACCCCGTTCCTGCAGCAGGTGCACGCCGGGCCCTGCGACTTCACGCGGTTCACCGCGAGCGGCCACCGTTATCTCTTCCGAGGGTTCGAAGAACTTGCGGCCGGCCCTGTCGCGGGTCCCGGCACCCAACTGCTCTGGAGCGTCGACCACTTGGTACGGGGCCTGACCCGCTCCGCCTTCGCGGGCCGTGTGACGCGCCTGCTGCTGTGCTGGCTGCGGGCCCTCGACCGCCTCGTCCCGGCGCGCTACGCGATGGACGACGCCTCGGCCTACTACTTCCTGGGACGCAGGCGGGAGGGCGATATGTCGGCCCCGGAAATCGTGGCCTATTACGGCGGGGCGCAGACGAAGACCTGAGGGGGCATCTCCGCAGAACGCACTTCGCGCCCCTCCGGTTACGACGTGCACACGCCATAAAACATACGCCGTAAATTGACGAACGAAGGAGTCAGCGGTCCCGCAGTTGCGCGCCCAGATCAAAGATCGATTCACGGGCAGGCCCTGATGTCAAGTCTGGCAATGGAACAAGTCTGGGGTAGAGTGCGCCACTCGAGCGGGCGCACCCGCTAAAATTGTTCCATGCACACGGAGTCACTGGTTTGCACCGAGCACAGAGATCGCAGGCGGAGACACCCTCCAATTTCAGCCCCATCTCCCGCAGGTCGGTATTGGCGCTGATATCAATCCCTCTTCTCACTGCAGGACGACGCCCTTCCAGCGACGGCGGCAAAGTCCTCGTCGCGGACTACGCCACGCCCCAGTTGGCGGCCAACGCCGCCGCCGGAAAGCGTCTCGTCTTCCCGGCAGGGCGGACGTACACGGTCACTTCGCTGTCGATTCCGGCCAACTGCTACGTCGAAGGCAACGGTTCGATCCTGCGCTTCCCCGACAACTCCACCGCGTCGACCGGGCAAAGCGACGAGATCCTGAAGGTGAGTGGCTCGGGCGTCACGATCGACAACCTCACACTCGACGGACGTGCGGCGAACCAGGGAGCCACCTGGTCTCAGTTCCGCCATTGCGTGAGGATCCACGGCAACTTCAGCAACGTGGTTGTCAAGAACTGCCGATTCAACAATATCATCGGCGACGGCATCTATGTGAACATTGGCAGTTCCGCCACGAATTGCGTTATCGGGCCGAACAACACGTTCACGTCTGATCACTTCAACCGGAACGGTGTTTCCATCATCGCCGGTACGCGCATCGAGGTGCATAACAACACCTTTACCAATTGTTCGCGTTCCGGAATGCCCGGGCCCATCGACCTCGAGCCCAACTCATCCAGCGAGACGTTGTCCGACGTATTCGTTCACCACAACACGATCGTCGGTGGTTCCGCGACCGGTACAGGTACGTTGCCGGGCATCGTGTACAGCGGCTTCCAGAACGCGGCAGCCAACAACATCCACATCCACGACAACAACATCAGTGGAACCAGGTTCACGGACGGTGTCCTGATCATCGGCATCAGCGGCGGTCCGTTCAACGCCGCGAAGAACCTGAACGTCTACCGGAACAACATCCACAACATTGGGAATGCGAACAGGTTCGGCGTCGGCATCAACCACTACATAGGCGCGAATGTGTACGACAACACGTTCAACGGCATGCAGTGGGCCATATACAACTACAAGGGCGCTCTGGGCACGTCGACCGGTAACACGTTCATCGGAGTGACAACGGACATCACCAATGACGATCCACACTATTCATAGCTGAACAGGGATGTCGGGGCGGCCGGTGCGTGCGGCCGTCAGCATCGCCGCGAGTCCGTCCCGCAGGCCCGTTGCCGGCCGGTAGCCGAACGCCTCACGTGCGCGGGTGATGTCGGCCGCGGTACGCCGGGCGTCGCCCGGCTGGCGCGGCACGCGGACCACACGCACCGGAGTGCCGAGCAGGCGGAGCAGGGCGATGGCCTCGTTCATCGTCACCTCGCAGCCGCCACCCACGTTGGCGACACCGCTCCACGAGGAGAGCGCCACGTCGCGCATGGCGGTCACCACATCGGTGACGTAGGTGAAGTCGCGGCTCTGCTCCCCGTCCCCGTAGAGCACGAACGGACGCTCACTGATCGCGGTCGCGATCAGCCGTGAGAACGCCATGTCGGGTCGCTGCCCCGGCCCGTAGACGCTGAACAGCCGCAACGAGGCGACGGGAACACCGAAGGCGGCACGATAGGCCTCGCACAGGTGCTCCGCGGCGAGCTTCGTCACGCCGTACGGGGAGACGGGGGCAGGGCGCACGGTCTCCCTGGTCGGGTACGCCTCGGCGTCTCCGTACACCGACGAACTGGAGGCGTAGACGAGGCGGCGCAGGCCGATGGCGCGGGCCGCCTCCAGCACGCGCTGGGTCGCCAGGACGTTGCGTTCCACGTAGACGGCGAACTCCGGGCCCCAGGATCCGCGGACGCCGGGCTGGCCCGCGAGGTGGTAGACGGCGTCGGCATCAGCGAAGACCGGCTCCAGGGGAACACGGAGCAGATCGGCCCGCCGGAAGGCGAATCCGTCCCGGTCCAGCAGCGGGCCGAGGTTCTCCCGCTTGCGCGCCGGGGCGTAGAAGTCCGTCATGGCGTCGACGCCGACCACCTCGTCGCCACGCGACAACAGGTGTTCGCACAGGTGGGAACCGATGAATCCGGCTGCCCCGGTCACGACCGCGCGCATAAGGATCGGCCTTCCTCGGTGTGCCGTGTGTCGGCATCGCCCGGCCGGTCGGAGCACGGGCCGGAGCCACCCCTGTCCCAGAGGCCGGACAGCACGTACCACAGCGTTCGGACGATGTAACCCATCACGGTGGTCAGGGAGTTACGGGAAAGGAGTTCCGCGTCCAGCTCGGCACGCAGCGGAACCAGGACCGCGAAGTAGTACTCCTCCCGATCCGGCCTGTCGTCGAGCAGCGCGGCGTGCGCGCGTGAACGGAGCTGGCACGGTCCGGTGAGCCCCGGCCGGTGGCGGAACAACCACTGGTATTCGGGAGGGAAACGCACAGCCAGGTCGACCGACTCCGGGCGCGGTCCCACCAGCGTCATGTCACCGCGCAGCACGTTGATCAGCTGCGGCAGTTCGTCCAGGTGGAAGCGCCTGAGCAACCGTCCCGTGCCGGTCACGCGTGAGTCGCGGCCGTTGGTGAGTGCGGAACCGGTCGCACCGGTGCGCATGGTCCGGAACTTGTAGAGGGTGAACTCGCGTGCGCCCTCCCCGATCCGCTGCTGCCGGAAGAGCACGGGCCTGCCGCTGGTGGCGCGGATCAGCACGGCCAGAAGAAGCATCAGGGGCGTCAGCACGACGAGCAGGACGAGGGCGACGACGACGTCCAGCGCGCGGCGCGTCCACGGGAGGGCCACGGGAGTCATCGGCGGCAGGGCCGGTCGGCCGCGGACGTCGGCGGACAGGGGGTGGCGGGCGCGTGCGGTCATCACCATGCGCCCCCGAGCTCCAGTGCCGCGGTCCACCGGGGGAGCCAGGCTTCGTACGAGTACCGGCGGCCGACGACGGCCCGGGCTTCGCGTCCCAGCCGCTCCCGGGCGGCGTCCGATGCCTCCAGCAGGCCCTGGATCGCGTCGGTCCACTCGCTTTGGTCGCGGGCGGCCGGCATCCCGAGCCGGTCGAGGATCTCGGCGTTCACCCCGATCGGCGTGGCCACGGCGGGCAGCCCCACGGCCCCGTACTGGAGCAGCTTGTAGCCGCACTTGCCCAGGCTGTAGGGGGTCGACGGCAGCGGCATGAGCCCGATGTCCACGTCCGCCAGCGCGGTGCGCTGGCGGTGCGGGCTCCATGCGACCCGGTCGATGAAGGTCTCGATGCGGCCCAGCGAGCGTGTCGTGGTGCCGATGAGCGTCAGGCGGGCGCCGGTGCGCCGGTGGATCTCTTCGAGCGCGCCGGCGACCAGCAGCAGGCAGTCCTCGTTGTGCCGCGAGCCGATCCAGCCGAGTCGTGGCGGGTCGTGCAGCGCGTAGAAGGTTTTCGGCGTGTAGTCCTCAGGCGCCACGCAACTGGGGATCACCACGACGTCGCGGTGGCGCCCGGCGGCCCAGTTCCCGAGGACCTCGTTGCCCGCGATGACGCGGTCGGCGTACCGAACCGCAGTCCGTGCCTTGGCCGACTTCGGCGCGAGTCTGCGCAGCGCACCACCGGCACCCCAGTCCCACTGCAGGGCGTCGTCGAAGTCGTACACGGCGAAGTCCGCACAGGTGAGCAGCCTGCGTTCCCACCACCCGCGGCTGAGCGGGGAGGCCTCCCGATGCAGCAGCAGACGCCGCGGGCGCGCCGCCGCCATCTGGTGCAGCCGCAGTTCCGCCCGCGCCACGGCCACCGGGTGCCGGGCCAGTCGGGACGGGGCGGCATCGGCGAACGACGCGTAACTGCTGACGGTGAAGTCCGTGTCGACGCGGTCCAGCCACTCGAAGACACGGACCCGCGAGCTGCCGGCTCTCCGCCCGTAGGGGGTGATCGCGCACTGCTTGAGGCGTCGGTCCATTACTTCACATCTCACACTGCAAGCTGATACCGTACATTTACGACGTAAACAAGAATATGACTTCATCGTACGGCAGGGTCAAGTAGCCCGCCCTCACATCGCAGAGGAGCTCCCGTGGATCTCCGCGAATACGTCGATGTGCTGCGCCGACGGTGGCGGTTCGTCGTGGTGTGCGTCCTGCTGGGACTGGTCGCGGCGGCCGCCGCGACCGCCCTGATGCCACGCACCTACACGGCGAAGGCGCAGCTCTTCATCGCCACCAACGACAACGACAGTGCCAACGCGTACGCGGGCGGCCTGTTCACCCAGCAGCGGGTCAAGTCCTACACACAGATCGCGAACAGCCCCGCAGTACTCGGCGGCGTCATCGGCAAACTCGATCTGAACACGACACCCCAGCAACTCGCGAAGAAGATCAGCGCCCAGGCCCCGCTCGACACGACCCTGGTCGACATCAAGGTCCAGGACCGGTCCGCCACGCGGGCACAGGCGATCGCCGACGAGACCGCCGCCCAGTTCACGAGGTACATCGGCAGCATCGAGAAGACCTCGGCGGACGAGCCGGCACTGGTCAAGGCCAGCGTTGTGGGCAATCCCGACGCACCGACGGCACCGGCGAGCCCGCGTCCCGCCCTGAACGCGGCGATCGGTCTGCTCGGCGGCATCGTCGTCGGCGCCACGGGCGCCGTGCTGCGCAACTCGCTCGACACCACGGTCCGCTCGGCGGGCGATGCCCGCCGCCGTCTGGACGTCGCGACGCTGGGCGCCCTTCCCAGGCCCGCCCGGCGCCGGGGGGACACCGGACACCGGAACGGCGGCGTCCGGCGCAACGAAGCGCTCAGCCAGCTGCGGACCCGCCTCCGCGTCCCGCGGGACGGCATGCCGAGCTCACTGCTCATCAGCAGCGCCGTGCACGGTGAGGGCAGGACCGACACCGCCATCGACCTGGCCGCCAACGTCGCGCGCACGGGCCGACGCGTCGTGCTCGTCGAGGGAGACCTGCGCCGGCCCCGTCTGGCCGCAACGCTCGGCCTGCGCGAGGGCCCCGGGCTGACCGACGTCGTCACCGGCGGCGCGGAACTCTCCCATGCCCTCCAGCCCTGGGAGGCCGGACAGCTGCGCGTGCTGCCGAGCGGCACTCCCCTGCCCGACCCGGCCGCACTGCTGTCGTCCCGCTACCTGAGACAACTGCTGCGCGCCCTCGAGGCGGAGGCGGATCTCGTGGTGCTGGACAGCCCGCCGGTGCTGCCCTTCGCCGACGCGGCGATCCTCGCCGGCGAGACGGAGTCGGCGCTCGTCGTGGTCCGCATCGGCAGGACCAAGTACGACCAGGTGCACCGTGCCCTCGAGAACCTGGCCTCCGCCGGCGCGCGCACCCTCGGCGCCGTCGTCACCGCCGCGCCGCCCGACAGGCGCACCGGCCCGCACCCGCGCCAAGCGCCACAGCAGCACCGTGCTCCGGAGCCCGAGGACCGGACGGCGCCCGCAGCCGACGGCGTCCGCGCCCCGGCCGGCCGCAGCCGGTAGGCACACGGGAGGCTCCCGATGACGCAACAGCAGTCCACCACGGTACTGATCATCGGGATCTTGACACTGCTGTCCCTGATTCCCTGGGCCATCGCCTTTCGCAGGGCCCGCGTCTTCCGCGACTGGGACCTCACCTCGACCCTGGTCCTGCTGATCGGAGTCCTCGCCAATCTGCCCGCCACGGCGTACGTGATCGTCAGCGGACGGGAAGAGCGCCTGGACCCCCTCGGCGACGCGGTGATCGGTTTCCCGAGCTGGGTGAACCGGATCGGCGTCGTCGCGAACGGCCTCATGCTCCTGGTCTGCGTACTGTTCATGGTGAGCCGGCTACTGTTCGCCCGCGCCCGTATCAATGCGGCACCCCTCATCGCGGCAGCGATCGTCCTGACCATGGCCGCCTCCGCCGGCCTGCACGGACAGCCTCTGTGGACGCCGAGAGAGCTCACCCTGCTGGCGGCCCTGCTCGCGGCGTCGGTCGCACGTCCCGGACGCTCTGCGTTGCTCGGCGGTGCCGCCGTCGCCATGGTGTACACCGTCCTGGGTGGCATCGAGTCGCTCATCGAGCCGTCCAGCGTCGTCCGCCCCTGCCGCAGCGACAATCCGTGCGGCGACCTCGGGATCCTCTACGCGGGTGTTTTCAGCAACGAGAACATCTTCAGCCTGCTGGTGGTGGCGAGCATCCCCTTCGTCTGGCTGGCCCTGCGCGGCGGGGTCCGCGTCCTGCTGGCGGGCTACCTCGCCTTCGTGGCCGTCGCCACCGGCAGTTTCCTGGCGAGCCTGACGGCGATCGCCGCGGTGGCCCTGCTGGTGCTGCTACGGCCGAGGCTTCCCGACCAGCCGGCCGTGGCACCGACCGCGGAGGCCGGCCCGGGCCGCCGTCTGCTGGCCGGGGCGGTCCTCGCCGGGGCGGCTGCCGTTGGCTTCGCCGTGCCCCTGCGCCCCGGGCGCTTCGGCGATCTCGGACTGCGTGCCGCCATCTGGGACCTGGCCCGGGAGGAGTGGACCCGCTCTCCGCTTCTCGGTTACGGCGGCGATGCCTGGTCCAGCAAGTACCCGGGCGGCGAGATCCCCGCGGCGACCTCGCCCTCGTTGCACAACCAGTGGATCGACGTCCTTTACGCGGGCGGAGTCGTCGGACTGCTCCTGTTCGCGGTTCTGCTGGCGTACCTGCTGTTCAGGGGCGGCACCCGGGGCTTTCCGGTCGCGGCCTGCGTCCTGCTGCCCGTGCTCATCGCCTCCGTGCTGGAGCGTCCCTGGTCCTTCGGCCTCAGTAATTCGCTGACCTTCGCGCTCGTGGTGGCCACACTCCTGCCGGTCCAGACACGGGTACGGGCCGGTGCCGACACCACCGAACGACGCCCCGCGAAGTCAAGGACGATGAGCGAGGTCTGAGCCGTGCCACTTCTCAACTCCACGGTAGGCACTGCGCGGTAGGCCCAGGCTGCCGGGCGCGCGCCCACTGGACACAGTGCCTGCGGCTCGGCCGGACGGTCTCGCAGCCGTCAGTCGTCTCCTCCGCGGCGGCCCCACACGCCGGCCCCCTTCCTCGCTACGCCGGACGGGGCTACGCCGGACGGGGCTACGCCGGACGGGCGGTTTCCGGCTCGGCGACCTGCGGTGCCGGGAGGAGTGACGGCGCAAGCGGCCCCGGCCGTCGCCCGTGCCGCAGCCAGCGCAGGAACGCCCACTGGACGGCAAGCGTGCTCCGCACGTCCACGGGTTGCCCGCGCAACGCCGCGCCCAGCAGCCGTGCGGCCGGTTCCACCGACAGCGACAGGCCGATCAGCAGCCACGCCTGGCGCTTCGGCCAGTGCCGGAGCATGTAACGGGTGCGGCTGCACAACATCAAGTAGTGCCGCCCCAGCCCCAGTTGGGCGGAGCTGATCGCCTCGGCGTGAAACACCCGTGCCTGCGCGATATGGTACGAGGGCCGGCCCAGCCTTCGCGCCCGCAGGGCGAAGTCGACTTCCTCCATGTACAGGAAATAGCCCTCGTCGAAGCCGTTCAGTTCTGTGAACAGGTGGCGGCGCACCAGGAAGAACGCGCCGATGACCTGATCGACCTGGCCGGACCGGGCCACTTCCTCCGGCCGCAGGTGATGGGGAGGGAAGAGGGCGGGCGCCAGCCGGTCGAGCCCCGTCATCCCGCCGACGCAGAGGCGGGGGCTGGGGAACCGCGAGCAGGAGATCAGCGGGCGCCCGTGCGCGTCCACCATGCGTGCGCCGAAGATCCCGAAGCGCTGTGCAGCGGGTGTCCGGAGGAACTCGCCGGTGATCCTCAGGGTGTCCGAGTACAGCTCTGTGTCCGGGTTCAGGAAGAGCAGGAAGTCGGAGCGGCAGAGCGCGGCGCCCTGGTTGCAGGCCGTAGCGAAGCCGCGGTTGTCGGGGTTGTGCACCGTCCGAAGCCGCAGTCCGGTCGCCGGAAGGTCGCGGGCGGAGCCGTCGCTCGAGGCGTTGTCGACGACCACCACCTCGCCGACCCGCAGCACCGACTGGTCGGCCCGGGCGATGGAGCGCAGGCAGTTGTGGAGATGTTCTCCGGTATTCCAGTTGACGATCACGACATCGACGAGGAGGTTCATGGCACACGACCTGACCCGCCGGAGGGCGCGTATCGCTGGTTGGACGGGCTCTCCGGCCTGGAGTACGGACGCAGTTCGTCCAGCAGCAGCCGCAGCGGCTCGAGCGTCCGGTTCCAGTCCAGCCGCCGGGCCTGTTCGTATGCCTCGTCGCTGACCGACTGCCACCGCGCCTCGTCGCTCAGGTCGCCGATGCGGGTGGCGAAGTCCTCCTCGGTATAGGGCACCGATCCGCGCAGCAGGTCGAGGTGACGCCGCCAGGCCGGGACGAGGACGGGCAGCCCGTACGCGAGGTAGTGCAGGTGCTTGGCCGAAAAGCCTTCTTCACGGATCGCGTCCCGGGTACAGGTGATCAGCCCGAACTGGTAGTCGCGCAGGACCTCGGCAGAGGCGTAGCCGCGGTAGTTGAGGCCCAGGGACGGATCCGGCGGTGGTCCGCCGTAGACGTCGATGTACGGATACAGCCGGCTCAGCCGGGACAGCAGCGGAAGGTTGATGAACTGCCCGCTCAGCGAACCGAGGTAGGCGACGCGGGGTGGACGGGCGAACCGCGCCGGCTCGGCGGACGGTGTGCAACCCCAGTTGAGCTGGAGGAAGTTGTCGCCACTGATGCCGTACTTCGCCTGCGCGTAGCGGCCGTAGGTCTCCCAGGAGAACGACAGGTACTCCATCTCCTCGAAGAAGTCCTTCTCCCAGTTTCGGAACTTCCCGTGCTGCCGCGGGGTGAGCCGGCCTTCGTTGAGCACCTCGTCGGCCCACGGATTGGGGCAGTCGTAGAGGGTGGCGGCGGACGTGTGGGCCGTCAGTACGCCCGCGTCGTAGGGCGTTTCGCAGATGACCAGGTCGAAGTCGTCCAGCGCCAGTTCGCTGCTGAGGATGCGTCGGCGCAGCCGGTGGTCCGTCATCAGCACGTGGTACGAGAGATGGCGCCGTCCGAAACCCCACCGCCGGGTGAGCATCCTGGACGCGACGTCGTTCACGTACAGCGCGAGCTTGCCGGGGCGCGCGGACCCGGGGAGCATCCGCCCGAGCGAGCCGCGGCTGGAGGAGGCCCGCGCCAGGCTCTGGGTGTCCACCAGGTGCACGTCGTGACCGTGCTCCCGCAGGAACCGCTCGATGGCCAGGGGCTTGACGCTGTTGGCGTACCCGTCGAGCTGAGCCAGGATCAGCACGCGCCGAGGCCGCCCGTCGCCCCGCCCCGGTGAGGTCGGTCCGGTCATGATGTGTCCTTCCTTACGCGGGCGTGGTCTCCGCCCGGGCGCTGGGGCCATGGATGAGTTCGCGGCCGATGAACAGCCATGCGAGGGCGAGGCCGGCGGGCACCGGGAGGCCGGCCAGCAGCAGCGGCAGCGCGCCGTGCCATCCCAGTTGCAGCACCAGCAGGTCGCCGAGGACGGCGGTGATCACCGCCAGCGCGGTCGCCGGCACCCACCGCTTCGGCAAGTGCTGTTCGCGCAGGTCGGCCAGTCGCCGGCACAGGACGACGAAGTACAGGGAGCCCGCCATGATTCCGACGGAGGTGGCCAGGACGACGCCGACGACTCCGAACGCGATGGTCAGCGGCACCGTGAGCGCGAGATTCACCGCTGTGGAGAACCAGGAGTAGCGCGTCTCGAGACCAGGGCGGCCGATGGCCCGGACGAAGCAGGTACGCATCCCGGTGCAGGCCACCTGCACGGCGTATCCGGCCAGCAGGACGGCGGCCACCGCGCCGCTGAGCGCCAGCTCGGGACCCACCCACACCTCGACCGCCAGGCCCACCGCCGCGGTCGTCACCGCACCATAGGTCAGCACGGCCGGCAGCCAGCGAAACTGCATCGCGTGGAACTCCCGTACCGCGCCAGGGAGCTGGTGCCTGGCGTAGACGTGGGTCATCCTGGTCAGGATCGGCGGGAAGGCGTACAGCGGCAGGCTGCGCAGCGCGGTTGCCGCCTGGTAGCCGACGGCGAAGATGCCCACATAGCGCACCGGCAGCAGCGCGGCGATGACCACGGCGTCGACCTCTCCGTTGAGGAAGACGGTGAATCCCGACAGCTGCATACGGGACGCGTAGCCGACGAACTCGCGGCGCTCGGCCGACCGTGGCATCAGGGGGCGCCGGATACGGATGTGCCGTGCCCCGAGCCAGAGGCCGCCGACCGTGGTGAGCAGGTACCGCCCCGCGGTGAGCAGGGCGAGCAGCGGGAGGTCGGGGCCGCTGCCGATCAGCGTCACCACGGCCACGGCGTAGACCAGACACGATCCGCCACTGACGGCTGCGAGACCGGCGAAGCGGGCGTTCGCCTGCAACAGCGCGATGGCGGAGTTGGCGGCCAGGGCCAGGGTGAGCAGCGGGCCGAGGGCCAGCAGCAGCTGCTCGGCTTCTCCCGACAGATGAGGCGGTACGTCGAGCGCGGAGACGACGACGGGGGCCAGCAGCGCGCCGAGCCCGGTGACGAGCGCGCCCAGACCGACGAAGACCGTCAGCGACCCGACGACCAGCCGGCCGGTGCCTTCCCGGTCGCCGCGGGCTCCGTGGTAGGCGTGGAAGCGCGCCAGTGAGGCGCCGACGCCGCCGTCCAGCACGGCGAGGGTGGCCAGGAAGACCAGGATCAGTGACCACACACCGAAGCGGTCGAGCCCCAGTTGGCCGATCAGGTACGGCGTCAGCGCCAGGTTGGTGAGCAACGGAGCCGCCTGCGCCAGCGCGCTGAAGCCCATGCCCGAGAAGAGACGCCGCGCCAGTGGGGCGGGCGTGGTGCCGTCCGTGTCGTCCGGTCCGCCGCGTCCTGCTCCGTCCGGCGCGGCGATCCGGCCGGTGAGTCGCAGCACATGGTCGCCGAGACGCACGGGCCGGCCTCACTTTCCGGCGCCGGGCGGATGGCCTGCCGCCATCTGCCGGGAGAGAGTGCGCAACCCGCTCCGGTCGAGGATCAGGACGTACTGGCCGTCGATCATGTCCGACCGGACGATGGGCGCGGTCGTGAAGTGGGTGTCCTCGGAGTCCAGATGGCGCAGGCCGAGCACGAGGTCGCGCAGGTCGCCGTTGGACAGCCGGTCGTCCACGCTGACCGCGTCGGTGAGTGCCTCGAGTATCCGGTTCGTCTTCAGTGGGCTGGTGATGCTGACGTCGCCGCCGATCTCACCGACGAGGCCGCGCAGGAACTGCTGCTGCCGCTTGATCCGGTCCAGCTCGCCGCCGGGCAGTCCGTGGCGCTGGCGGACATAAGAGAGCGCGTCCTCGCCGTTCATGGTGTAGGTGCCCGCCTTGAAGTGCCGCCCCTGCTCCGAGTCGTAGGAGGTCTCCTGCACTGTGATCGGCACACCACCGACCGCGTCGGTGAGGGACCGGAAACCATGCCAGTCGATGACGGCGAAGTGGTCGACCCTCGTTCCGGTGAGTCGTTCGACCGTCCGGACGAGGAGAGGCGGACCGCCCCAGGAGAACGCGGCGTTGATCTTCGCGGATCCGTGCCCGGGGACGGGCACCCAGCTGTCCCGCGGTATCGACACGGTGTACGCCGTGCGTTCGCCGGGACCGAGGTGCACCAGCATCAGTGTGTCGCTGCGCTGGGCGCCGTACCTCCACCGCGCGTCTTTGGCCTCGTTGCCGGTGGCCGGCTTCTCGGAGCGGAGGTCGACACCGGCCAACAGGAAGGTCGTTCCCTCGCCGCTCTTGGGCCGGGGACCGTCGGGGAAGGCCTTGGGTATCCGGGTGACCCGGTCCCCGTAGTGGTCCGTGGCCCACCACAGGCCGCCGGCGCCCAGCCCGAGCACGGTGAGAACGACGACCACCAGACAGGCCAGCAGGCGCTTCGCCAGCCGGTGGCGTGGCCGGGCCCGCTGCCTCGGTGCCCAGTGCGGCCACTGGGAGGGCGGGGACATCAGAAGTCGTCCGGGTAGGGATCGGCCAGGCCCGCGTGCCGCTGGTGGGCCGGCGGGGAAGCGGGGAACCCCGGGAAGAGGTCGGCGAGAGCGTGGCGGACCGCGGCGATGTCGTTGCGTTCCGCGGCGCCGTACAGGGCCGGGAGCAGCCCGGCCGGCGCGACCGGGGGACTGACGGAGGTCGCGGCGAGAATGCGTGGGTGGGAGGTGCGTGTGTGGTGCTCCTGCGCTGAGAACAGCGTCTCGTTGAGTTTCTCGCCGGGGCGCAGGCCGGTGAAGCGGATGTCCACGTCGGGCACGTGCACGGACCGGGCGTACTCGCGGACGAGGTCCACGATCCGCACGGGGGCGCTCATGTCGAGAACGAACACCTCGCCGCCCTGAGCCATGCGCGCCGCCTCGAGGACCAGGCCGGCGGCCTCCTCGACGGTCATGAAGAACCGGGTCACGTCGGGGTGCGTGACGGTCACCGGGGTGCCCGCGCCGAGTTGCTCCGCCAGAACCGAGAGCAGCGAACCGCGGCTGCCGAGCACGTTGCCGAACCGAACGGCGCAGAACACGGTGCCGGGCGGGGCGTCCTGCTGGGCGTTCTGCACGATGAGCTCGGACAGCCGCTTGGTGGCGCCGAGCACCGACACCGGGTCGGCCGCCTTGTCGGTGGAGATCAGGACGAACCGCGAGGTTCCGTTCGCCATCGCGGCCCGGACCAGGTTCTCGGTGCCCCGGACGTTCGACTTCACGCCCTCGCCGGGGTTCAGTTCGAGGAGGGGCAGGTGCTTGTGGGCGGCCGCGTGGAAGACGACCTCCGGACGCAGCTCGCGGAAGATCTGGTCGATGCGGGGGCGGTCCCTGATGTCCGATATCACCACGTCGTCGGCGTGCAGGGCATCGCCGTGGAGCTCCAGTTGGAGCCGGTGCAGGTTCGACTCGTCGTGGTCGACCAGGAACAGCCGGCTCGGGCCGAAGGCCTGCACCTGGTGGCACAGTTCGCTGCCGATCGAGCCGCCGGCTCCGGTCACCAGGACGCGCCGGCCGGCGATCGTGGAGCCCGCCTCGGAACTCACCACCTGCATCTCGGGGCGACCGATCAGCGCGTGCACATCCAGCGACCGCATGTCGCAGCCCACCACGTCGCGGCGGAGCGCGGCGATGAACGACGGCAGGTACCGCACGCGCGCCCCCGCGGCCTCCGCGGTGCTCGCCACCCGCCGGAAGCGGGCCGCGTCGAGGCCGGGAATGGCCACGACCACCGCCTCGATCCGGTGCGCGGACACGGTCGCCCCGGTGTCGTCGAGCCGGCCGAGCACGGGCAGGCCCCCGATGTCGCCGACCCGGTGCTTGGCCGGATCGTCGTCCAGGAAGCCCACGGGGTCGAGCCCGAACTGCGGGGTGCGCGCCAGGTCCCGGGCGAGCGCCTGACCGGCCTCCCCCGCGCCGACGACCAGGGTGCGCAGCCCGGCGGGCGGTGCCGTCCGCCGGGTGGGACGCCGTGGACCGAGCCGGGCCAGCTCCGCGCAGACGCGGTCGACGGCCCGGTCGGTGAGGTGCGGGTACAGGGGCAGGGACAGCAGCTGCGGGAACAGTGCGTCGGCGCCGGGCAGGCCGCCCGGCGGGGTGATCGCGGCGCGCTGGAAGTGGGGCATGTGGTGCAGCGGAATGAAGTGGACCGAGGTGCCGATACCGCACTCCGCCAGCCGTTCGATCAGTTCGTCCCGGCCGGTTCCGTACTCGGGGAGCACCCGCACCACGTAGAGGTGACGGGCGTGCCGCCCCGGGGTGGCGGGCTCCAGCGGGGCGAGTCCGGGCACGGTCCGAAGCGCCGCCTCGTATCGCGCGGCCAGGGCGTGCCGACGCCGCTGCCAGTCGTCGAAGTACCGGAGCTGAGCCCGCCCGATGGCGGCCTGTACGTCGGTCATGTTGGCCTTGAGACCGGCCTCCTCGACGGTGTAGCGCCAGCTGCCGCCGGGCAGGTCGCGCCGCCAGGCGTCGGCGGACATGCCGTGCAGCCGCGCGCGGCGGACTCGATCGGCGAGTTCCGGGTCGTCGGTGGTGAGCATGCCACCCTCGCCGATGGGCAGGTTCTTGGTGGCGTAGAAGCTGAAGCAGGTGGCCCGTGACAGGCTGCCCACGGGCCGGTCACCCACCGTCGTGCCCAGGGCGTGCGCGGCGTCCTCGATCACGTGGGTCAGCGGCAGGCGTGCGGCTTCGGCCAGTTCGGCGACCGGCGTCGGCGACCCGGCGTAGTGCAGGACCGTCATCGCCTGCGGGCAGCCGCACGCCCGGGCCGCGCGGGCCACCATGGCCGGCGTCGGCATCCCGGTGCGTGGGTCCACGTCTACGAGCACGGGCCGCAGCCCGGCGTGCAGTACCGCCTGGGCGGCGCCACAGAAGGTCACGGCCGGGACCAGGACGGTACCGCCGGCCGGCAGTCGCAGGGCTCGCAGCGCCAGTTCCAGGGCCGCCGTGCAGGAACTCACCGCCACCGCGTGGGCGGCCGAGACATACTCCGCGAACTCCTGCTCGAAGCGTTCCGTCTCCGGGCCGGTGGTCACCCATCCGGAGGCGAGCACCCGCTGCGCCGCCCTCCGGGCCTCCGGACTGATCCAGGTGAGGGCGAAGGGCACGACCCCGTCCGCAGGCTCGGGCGCGAGGACGTCGGCACGCGACGCGCCGTCGGGGGCGGGGGGCCGACCGCGCCCGACCGCTTGCTGCCCGGACCGCAGCTTGTGAACCGTCATGGGGTGCTCCCCCTGTGCTGGCTTCCGTGGGGAACGTTCCGTCGGGAACGATGACGCCGTCCGCTGTCCCTTCGAGTCCTTATCGCGTATATTTACGACGTATACGTACAGATTGCGCCCCTCCGTGCGTAGAGTCAACAGGAGAACGAACACCGCTCGGTCCGACCGCTGGAGGCAAGGCATGGCCAAGGAACAGGCCGAGGCGCGACGGAAGGACCCGGGGGACGACCCGGCGCGTCGCGCGAGCGACCGCGGCCGCTACGGCCGGCTGAGCCGGGAGCGGGTATTGGCCAGCGCCCTGGAACTGGTGGACCGGGAGGGCCTGAGCGCGCTGAGCATGCGCCGGCTGGGCGCCGAGCTCGGCGTGGAGGCGATGGCGCTCTACCGGTACGCGGCGAGCAAGGACGCACTCCTGGACGGACTGGTCGAGGCCCTCTACCTCGAACTCGAGGAGCGTCTGGCCGCCGAGCCCGATCCCGCCGCCACGGCCGAGGTGCCCGCGTGGCGCGCCCGGCTCCACCGCATCGCGCTGGCGACCTACGACGTCTGCCTGGCCCACCCCGAGGCGGTCCCGCTGCTCGCCACGCGCATGCTCGCGGTGCCGCTGGCGCGGCGGCCGGCCGCCGTCCTCAGGGACCATGAGCACGTGCTCGCCCAGCTGAAGGAGGCGGGGTTCGACGAGGCGCTCGCCTCCGCCGTGTTCCGCGCCTTCACCGCCTGGCTGCTCGGCTACGTCTCCGTGGAACTGCGGCCCATGGTGGACAACCCCGACGAGCCCGACCCCGCCTTCCGCCTCGGCCTGCACCGCCTGTCACCGCAGGAACTGCCCACACTCCGGGAGACCGCCACCGCGCTCGCCGACCGGGGCGGTCCGGAGGGTCTGGCGGCCGGACTGGACGCGCTCCTCGACCGGTTCGCGCGTAGGGAGCAGACCGTCAGGCCCGCGGACGCAGCATCCGGCTGAAGGGCGTGACGGGGCGCTCCAGTGACTCGCCGTCCACGGTGATGTCGACCGCCTCGTTGAAGAAGGCGAGCCGCCCCTTGATCGCGGCCACCTCGGGCAGCGGGTCCGGATAGCTCCAGACGATGTTGGGCGGTGCGACGGCCCCGCCACGCAGGGACCAGTACCGGGCCGTGCCCTTGTACGGGCATCCGGTGCTGTGGTCGGTTGGTTCGAACAGGCCGAGGCGGACGTCCTCGCGGGGGATGTAGTACCGGGTCGGCAGGCCGGTCTCGAACAGCAGCACCGGCCGGTGGGTGTCGGCGACGACCGTGCCGCCGATCTCGACCCGGACGTGGCGGCTGCTGGGCAGGGCGTCGACGCGTTGGTGCGGGTCACGGGGGTGGATGAAGATCTCTTCCTCCTCCTCGTACCAGTGGTCGAGGCCCCTGCCGGCGCGCCGGAACCACTCGAAGGCGATGTGGCCGGCCAGATCGTCGGCCGGGAACGTCCAGGCCGCGTTCTCCAGCAGATCGCCGTCGAACTCGAGGTCGTAGAAGATCCGCGATCCGGTGTGCCTGCCGGTGGGCGGGTTCTTCGCCGGGCGGAGGAGGTCAGTGCGGACCTCCTCGCGCGGGAACGCGTACAGCGGGACCGGCACATCGGGCTCCCAGACCAGGACCGGGTGCCGGCTGTCGACGACGGTGACGTCACCCTTGCGGCCCCGCACCCAGCGCTCGCTGGGCTCCCACAGAAGACCTTCGGGGGTCGTACGGACCGACCGCTCGGTGGGGAACAGAGGCATGGCCCACTCTCCTTCCGCTCCTCTCCGGAGCCTACTGCGCGGTCCTGCGACCAGTGCGGTCAGTGGACGGAGTCGAGCCGGGCCCGCTGCTCGGAGGTCAGCTCCAGGTCGACGGCGGCCAGGTTCTCCTCCAGCTGCGCCACGGACGACGCCCCGACCAGCGGGATGACCGGCAGCTCGCCGCCGATCTGCCAGGCCAGGACGACCTGGTTGACGGTGGCCCCCGTCTCCTCGGCGACCTCCCGCAGGACCTGCAGACGCGCCGGGGTGCCCGGGTGGTCGAAGTCGCGGGGCAGCCTGTCGGAGTGCGTGTAGGCGCCCTTCAGCAGCGGCGAGTAGGCGACCAGGGTCAGTCCGGGCTCGGCCCGCAGGTAGGCCAGCAGATCGGGCCCGGCGTGGCCGAGGCTGCCGTCGGGGAACAGGTCGTCGGGGACGTCGGTGCGGGGCCGCAGGTGGCTGTGGGCGTACTGGAGCACCTCGTAGCCGGGCAGTCCCGCCGCGGCGGCGAGGGCGCGGGCCCGCTCGACCCGCCAGGTCGCGTGGTTGCTGACGCCGAGAAGACCGACCGTGCCCTCGGCGACCAGTTCGGCGAAGCCTTCGACGGTCTCCTGGAGGGTGACCTTGTGGTCCTCGATGTGGGCGTACAACAGGTCCAGCTTCTCCACCCCGAGCCGTTCCCGGCTCCGCTCGGCCGACTCGCGGATCACCTTCGCGGACAGGCCCTCGGGGTTGTCGATGTAGCTGGTGCCCGGGGCCAGGGGGCGGGCGCCGAGCTTGGTCGCGATGACGATCTCGCCGCCGATGCCCCGGCTGCGCCGCCAGCGGCCGAGCAGCTCCTCGCTCTGCCCGCCCTGACTCCCGTCGGCCCAGAAGGCGTAGTTGTCGGACGTGTCGATGAAGGTGCCGCCGGCCTCGACGTAGCGGTCGAGCGCGGCGAAGGACGTCTTCTCGTCCGTCACCGAGCCGAACAGCATCGCGCCGAGCGCGAGCACGCTCACCTCCCGGCGGGTGTGTGGATCCGTGCCGATCGTGCGGTACTTCATGGCTGCTCCTCCCGTGCGCGCCCCGGAGTTCGGGGCACCAACGGGAGTGTTCACCTTGAAGCGCGCTTCAAGTCAAGGGCCGGAGGGGTCAGTTGGCGAACGGCCCCTCCAGCGCCGCCCACTGCAGCAGCATGATGGTCTTCGCGTCGGCGATCTCCCCGGTGCGGATCATCTCCAGGGCCCGCCGGAAGGGCAGTTCGAGGATCTCGATGTCCTCGCCCTCCTCATCCAGACCCCCACCTTCATGGGTGTGGGTCGACGGGCCGTAGGCGGCGGCGTAGAAGCTGACGCGTTCGGTGACCGAGCCGGGGCTCATGTAGACGTCGAAGACGTGCCGGACCTCGCCGATGGTGTGGCCGGTCTCCTCCACGACCTCGCGCCGCACCGCGATCTCCGGGTGCTCGTCATCGTCGTCGAGCAGGCCGCCCGGCGTCTCCACGAGCATGCCGTCGGGGTGCCCGTTGACGTACACGGGGAAGCGGAACTGACGGGTGAGCAGCACGGTTTCGCGTTCGGTGTCGTACAGCAGCATGGTGGCCCCGTTGCCGCGGTCGTGCGTCTCGCGTTCCTGGGTGCTCCAGGTGCCGTCGGCGTGCCGGAAGTCGAAGGTCGTGGTCCGCTCGACGTACCAGTGGCTGGACAGGAGCTTCACGTCCCGCACCTTGACGCGGGGGTTGCCGGTCAGGTCCCGGCCGGTCCGGTCGAGTCCGGTGCGGCCCCTGCGGTCGGGGGTGTCGATACCGGCGGTCATCGGGCACCGGCCGGGCGGGAGCAGAAGGGGGAAGTGGTCATGCCCGCTTCTACCATCCGGGTCCGCCCGGTGCCGCACGTTCCGGATCGACACGGGGGTCTGACGCGTCTGCGACTGCCCGTCACCCGGTGAGTCGGGAGACAGTGGGAGGCCGGTGTCGGGCTCCTGCGGGCAGGCCTGTGGGGCACGGCGCTCCGATTCGCCTCACGGGGGAGGACCCATGGAAACCGGCCGGAGTACCGGACACGCGCTCGTCGTCGGCGCCGGTATCGGCGGACTGGCCACCGCGCTCGCCCTCGGCCGTGCCGGGTGGCGCGTGACCGTGCTGGAGCAGGCGGCGGCCATCGGGGAGATCGGCGCGGGCATCCAGCTCAGCCCCAACGGGGTGAGCGTGCTGAGGTCCCTCGGAGTGCTGGACGAACTGCTGCCCACGACGTTCCGTCCCGAGGCCGTCGAAATGCGACTCGGCCGTTCCGGTCGGCACGTGTTCCGCATCGAACTCGCCGAGACCGCCGTACGGCGGTGGGGCGCCCCCCTATCTGCACGTCCACCGTGCGGACCTGATCGACGCCCTCCTCACCGGGACGGTGGGCAGCGGCCTGGACATCACGATCCACACCGGGGCGACGGTGAAGAGCTACGAGCAGAGCCCCGAGGAGGTCACGGCACTGCTCGACTCGGGCCGGCGCGTCAGCGGCAGCCTGCTCGTCGGCGCCGACGGCATCCACTCGGTGATCCGCAGTCAGATGCTGGGTGCCGGCGAGCCCCGGTTCACCGGCCATGTCGCCTGGCGGGTCACCGTCCCGATCGAGCGTCTGGGGCGTGACGTGCCCCCGCCCACCGCGTGCCTCTGGGTGGGCGACCGGCGTCATGCGATCACCTATCGGCTCCGGGGCGGGGCACTGGCCAATCTCGTGGCGGTCGTGGAGCGCGACGAGTGGCGGGGAGAGTCCTGGACCGAGCGCGGCACACGGCAGGACGCGCTGGCCGAGTTCGAGGGCTGGCACCCCACGGTCACCACCACCATCCGGGAGGCCGACGCCCACTACCGCTGGGCGTTGTTCGACCGCGAGCCCCTCGAGACCTGGACCGACGGACGCGTCGCGCTCCTCGGTGACGCGTGCCATCCCATGCTGCCGTACCTGGCCCAGGGCGCCACCATGGCCATCGAGGACGCACGGGTTCTCGCCCACCGGCTCGAGGGCACCGACGACGTGCGCCGGGCGCTGCTCTCCTACTCCGCGACGCGGCGACCGCGCACCGCACGCGTCCAGGCCGGATCACGCCGGAACGGGCAGCGGTTCCACCGGGGAAACAGCTTCGCCTACCTTCCCCTGTGGCTCCTCGGGAAACTGGCTCCCCGCCGGTACCACCGCCGGCTGGACTGGCTCTACGGACACCGGTTGCCGTGATCACCTTCGCCACCGGCCCACAGAAAAAGCCCCCGCAGACATCTGCCTGCGAGGGCTTTCCGCACCGTCGGGACGACAGGATTTGAACCTGCGACCCCTTGACCCCCAGTCAAGTGCGCTACCAAGCTGCGCCACGTCCCGGAGCGCTCGCGCGCGGTGAAACCGCGTGAGCGCGCGAACAGCACTCTACCCCACACCCCGGGCCGTGCCGAAAACGGGCAGAGGCGCGGGACAATCGGCGTATGGGCAGTACAGGGAGTACAGGAAGCGCGGGCAGCACGTCCGACGGCCGGCCGTTCGGGGAGCGGGACCGCGACAGTGAGGGGCGGGCGAGGAATGCCCGGCCGCGGGACGGACTCGGGCGGCCCCTGCCGTACGGCGAGGACGGTGTGCCCCGACAGCCCGAGGGCGTCGTCCGCACCCCGGAGGAGACCGTCGCCGAGGCGCAGCGGTTGCTGGACGAGGGGAAACCGTTCCACGCGCACGAGGTCTTCGAGGACGCCTGGAAGTCGGGGCCCGAGGAGGAGCGAGAGCTGTGGCGCGGACTCGCCCAGCTGGCCGTGGGGCTCACGCACGCCGCCCGGGGGAACCTCGCCGGCGGGGCGCGACTGTTGCGGCGCGGCGCCGGGGCGGCCGGGGCGTGGGTGTCGGGCTCGGGGCGGTCACGGCCGTACGGGATCGATGTCGCGGGAGTCTCCGCCTGGGCCCGGCAGCTGGCCCAGGACGTGGAGGACAGCGGCCGGGCCGTGGACGCGGGGGCGCGGGCGCCCCGGCTGCGGGGAGCGGACGCACCGCGTTGACCCGGGACGCGCCGGAACGTTGTCGGGGTGTGCGGCACACTCGTCGGCGTGCGGAAGATTCATGTCATCGGTATCGGCGCGGGCGACCCCGACCAGCTCACCCTCCAGGCGGTCCGGGCGCTGCGGAGCACGGACGTGTTCTTCGTCCTGGACAAGGGAGAGGTGAAGGCCGACCTCACCCGGCTGCGCCGGGACATGCTCGACGCGCACATACCGGACGGGACGTACCGGGTCGTCGAGGCCCGTGGCCCGGAGCGGGACCGGACCGCCGGCGGTGCGGCCTACTCCCCCGCCGTCGGGGACTGGCGCACCGCCCGCGCCGGCATCTACGAGCGGCTGATCGGCGAGGAGCTCGGCGCGGAGGAGACCGGCGCCTTCCTGGTGTGGGGCGATCCCGCGCTGTACGACAGCACGCTGGGGATCCTGGAGGAGGTGCTGGAGCGGGGCGCGGTGGTGTTCGAGTACGACGTCGTGCCGGGCGTCTCCAGCGTCTCGGCGCTCGCCGCCCGGCACCGGACGGGGCTCAACCGGGTCGCCCGGCCCGTGCAGATCACCACCGGCCGGCTTCTCGCGGAGGGCTTCCCGGAGGGCGTGGACGACGTGGTGGTGATGCTGGACGCCCAGCGGGCCTTCCGGCGGTACGTGCAGGACGATGTCGACATCTACTGGGGGGCTTACATCGGCACCCCGGACGAGATCCTCGTCTCCGGACCGATCGCCGAGGCCGCGCCCCGCATCGAGCGGTTGCGTGCCGAGGCCCGCGAGCGCAAGGGCTGGATCATGGACACGTATCTGCTGCGCCGGTGCCCCCGCGAATGACACGACTGGGGTGCACATCACCGGGCACCCGTGCGGACTTTCTGGCATGCGCACGTAGTCCACAGGTGTGAGGGTGACGTCGTGACCGTCGTGGAGGAAACCGCACTGCCCGCCTCCCAGCCCCCGGTGCTGGACACCCGTCGCCGCAACGTCGTCTTCGTGACGATCACGCTGGGGATGCTGCTCGCGGCCCTCGACCAGACCATCGTCGGCACCGCCCTGCCGACCATCGTCTCGGACCTGGGCGGGGCGGACCACATGTCGTGGGTGGTCACCTCGTACCTGCTCGCGGAGACCGTCGCGACCGTGCTGGTCGGCAAGTTCGGCGACCTGTTCGGCCGCAAGGTGGTCTTCCAGGTCTCGGCGATCGTGTTCATCACGGGCTCGTTCCTGTGCGGTCTGGCCACCAACATGTCGCTGCTGATCGCCTGGCGGGCCATGCAGGGCATCGGTGCGGGCGGGCTGATGGTCACGTCGATGGCGCTGATCGCCGATGTGATCCCGCTGCGCGAGCGTGGCAAGTACCAGGGCGCGATCGGCGCGGTGTTCGGTGTGTCCACCGTCATCGGGCCGCTGCTCGGCGGGCTGTTCACCGACCATCTGACGTGGCGGTGGGCGTTCTACGTCAACGTTCCCATCGCGATCGTCGTCGTCGCGGCGGCCGCCCGCACCATCCCGGTCGTGAAGTCGGTCTCCCGGCCGGTCATCGACTATCTGGGCATCGCGCTCGTCGCGGCCGGCGCCGGCGCGCTGACCCTGGCGACGAGTTGGGGCGGCAACGAGTACGCGTGGGGCTCGGGCGTGATCATCGCGCTGTTCGTGGGCGGTGTGGTCGCGCTCGGCCTGTTCTGCCGGGTGGAGACCCGGCGCGCGAACCGATGCTGCCCATGCGGCTGTTCGCCAACCCGGTGTTCACCGTCTGCTCGGTGCTGAGCTTCATCGTCGGCTTCGCGATGCTCGGCGCGCTGACGTACCTGCCGACGTATCTCCAGGACGTCGACGGCGACTCGGCCACGGTGTCCGGCGTGCGGACGCTGCCGATGGTGGCCGGGCTGCTCATCGCGTCGGTCTTCAGCGGCAGCGTCGTCAGCAGGACCGGGCGGTATCGGAGTGTTCCCTGTCGTCGGCCCGCTGGTGATGGGCGCCGGTCTGTTCCTGATGTCCCTCATGGGGCCGGGCACCGGCTCGGGGCTGGAGTCCCTGTACATGTTCGTCATGGGCACCGGCATCGGCCTGTGCATGCAGGTGCTGACGATCGCGGTGCAGAACACCGTCGACTACGCCGACCTGGGCACGGCGACCTCCGGAGTGACCTTCTTCCGTACACTGGGCAGTGCGTTCGGCACGGCCGTCTTCGGCACGATCTACACCAACGCGCTGGCGCCCAACCTCCGCGAGGGGGTGGCGCGGGCGGCGCAGACCGGTGGCGTGGAGCCGGACATCGTCGCCAGGGCGGCGACCAGCCCGGACGGCGTGCACGAACTGCCGCCGGCCACGGCCGCCCCGATCGTCGACGCCTACGCCGACACCCTCCAGACGGTGTTCCTGTGGACGGTGCCGGTCGCCGCACTGGGATTCCTCGTCGCCCTGTTCCTCAAGCAGGTCCGGCTGCGCGACACCGCGCGGACGGGGTCGACCGACATGGGTGAGGGTTTCGCCTCGCCGAGCGGCGCGGACTCTCAGCGGGTGCTGGAGGCCGCCGTCGGGAAGATCATCGGCGGTACGGACCTGGACACGGCGCGACGGATCATCCTTGAGTCGGACACCCGGCTCGATGTGGCGGGCGCCTGGGCGGTGATACAGGTCGAGCTGTTCACGCGGATGGTCGGCCATGCCAGTCTCGGACTCATCGCCGCGCGGCGCCGGATGCCGCCCGAGGTGCTGCTGCCGGTCTTCGAGCGGATGGTCGACGAGGGGTTCCTGACCCGCGACGGCTCCCTGCTGTCCCACACGGAGGCCGGTGCCCGCGAGGCCGCGGTCATCAGCAGGGCCTGGGCCTCCTGGCTGGAGGAGCGGCTGGGGCAGGACATCAGCCGCCCGTCGGACGGCGATCTGCGCGTCGCGGTCGACGCGATCGCCAAGCGGCTGCTGGTGGAGGACCTCAGCCACGGTCTGCCGGGCAGGCCGGCGAAGGTCATGGCGGCCAGCACGGTGTGACGGGCGGCTGCTGCCGTGCCCGGACACCGACCGGCGGACTCGGCTCACCGTGGTTATCGTCCGGGCATGGAGTCCGTACGTGCCGTGCTCGTCGACATCGACGGGGTGCTGACCGTCTCGTGGCGGCCCTTGCCGGGGGCCGTCGAGGCGTTGCGGGAGATCCGGGATGCCGGGTTCGCCGTGCTGCTGGTCACGAACACGACGTCCCGCACGCGGGCGTCGATCGCCGGGACGCTCGCGGACGCGGGGTTCCCGGTGTCCGCCGAGGACATCCTGACCGCGCCCGCCGCCACCGCCGCCCACCTCGCCGAGCACTGTCCCGGCGCCCGGTGCGCCCTGCTGAACAGCGGCGACATCGCGGAGGACCTCGACGGTGTGACCGTCGTCGACGCGGCGGACTCCGGCACCCTGCCGGATGTCGTGCTGGTGGGCGGGGCCGGCCCTGAGTTCGGCTACGCGGCGCTCGACCGGGCCTTCGGGCATCTGCAGCGCGGGGCCCGGCTGGTGGCGATGCACCGCAACCTGTACTGGCGTACGGCCGAGGGGCTGCGGCTGGACTCGGGTGCGTTCCTGGCCGGGCTGGAGCAGGCCGCCCGGGTGGAGGCCGAGATCACCGGGAAACCGGCCCGGGCGTTCTTCGAGGCGGCGCTCGCCCGGCTGGGCGCCGGCGCGGACGAGGCCGTGATGGTGGGCGACGACGTCGAGTCCGACGTGCTCGCGGCGCAGCGGGCCGGGATCACCGGGGTCCTCGTCCGGACCGGCAAGTTCCAGCCGGATGCGCTCCGGGCCGCCGACGGCACACCCGACCACGTGATCGAGTCGTTCGCGGACCTTCCGGCGCTGCTGCGGGGTTCGGCACAGTGGTAGTTGCGGGTCGGCTCGGCGGCAGTGACGCGTCAGCGCAGCAGCAGCTGCAGTCCGCCCACGACCGTCGCCGCGATGACCAGCTGTTCGAACAGCCGCTGGTTGATCTTGTTGACCGCCCACTTGCCGAACAGCGCGCCGGGCACGACGAACGCCACGAGTGCCAGGTCGAGGAGCAGGGAGCGGCCGTCGATCAGGCCGAGGCCGGCGCTGAAGGGCAGCTTGGAGACGTTGACGATCAGGAAGAAGAAGGCGGACGTGCCGAGGAAGCCGAGTTTGCGGAAGCCCGCGGACAGCAGGTACATCGACATCACCGGGCCGCCCGCGTTGGCGACCATGGTGGTGAAGCCGCCGAGGACGCCGTAGGAGCGGGCCTTGAGACGGCCCGCTCGGGTGGTGACCGACTCCGGCTCCTGCTCCGCGTCCGCCGCGCGCCTGCGCCAGACCGTCACCGCGGCCATCAGCAGCAGGATCGCGCCGATCGAGGTCCGTACGATCGCGTCGTCCGCCCACATCAGGAACACCGTGCCGACGACGACACCCGCGGCGACCGCCGGGAACAGCCGCCACAGCGTGGGCCAGTGGGCGTGCCGCCGGTAGGTGGCGACGGCGAGCAGGTCCCCGGCGATCAGGACCGGCAGCAGCACACCGGTGGAGGCGCGGGCGGGCAGCACCGCGGCGAAGATGGCGAGACTGACCGTGTTGGCCCCGCTCACGGCGGTCTTCGAGAAGCCGACGAGCAGGGCCGCGAAAGCGAGCGCGGCGAACTCCCAGCCGGTGATGTGCCAGAGCGTCATGGTGTTCATGCGAACACCGATGCTATGTGCAACGAACCGGTGCGGGTAGCGGCGTCTCGCCTGGTGGGCCCGAGTACCTACCGTTCGACGAGTACGGCACTCCCCTGCCCGACACCCACACACATCGTCGCCAGCCCCCGCCCCGCCCCCGTTCGCCGCATCCGGTGGAGCAGCGTCGTCAGGATGCGGGCGCCCGAACAGCCCAGCGGGTGGCCGAGGGCGATGGCTCCGCCGCTGGGGTTGACCAGGTCGGGGTCGATGCCGAGCTGGTCCACGCAGGCCAGGGCCTGGGCCGCGAAGGCCTCGTTGAACTCGGCCTCCTCCAGGTCGCCGATGTCCCAGCCGGCCCGGGTCAGTGCCTTGCGGGTGGCGGGGACCGGGCCGATGCCCATGACGTCGGGGTGGACGCCCGCCGAGGCTCCGGCGACGTAGCGGCCCAGGGACTCCAGGCCCAGCTCGCGCAGGGCGTCCTCGCTGACCAGGAGGAGGCCGGCGGCGCCGTCGTTCATCGGGGAGGCGTTGCCCGCGGTGACCGTGCCGCCTTCCCGGAAGACCGGCTTCAGCCGGGACAGCTTCTCGTACGAGGTGTCCTCGCGGACGCACTCGTCGGTGTCGACGACCACCCCGTCGGGGCGTTCCACGGGCAGGAGTTCGTCGTCGAAGTGGCCGTTCTTCCGGGCGAGGGCGGCGCGTTGGTGGCTGCGCAGGGCGAATTCGTCCTGGCGTTCGCGTGGGATGCCGTAGCGCGCGGCGACCTCCTCCGCCGTCTCGCCCATGGAGAGCAGGCCGTGCAGGTCGCGCATCGCGGGGTTGACCAGGCGCCAGCCGAGGCGGGTGTCCACGGTCTCGATGCGGTGCGGCAGGGCCTCGTCGGGGCGGGGCAGGACGAAGGGGGCGCGGCTCATCGACTCGGAGCCGCCCGCGATCACGATGTCGGCCTCGCCGGCGGCGATAGTGCGGGCTGCCGTGGTCACGGCCTCCAGGCCCGAGGCGCAGAGCCGGTTGACGGTGGCGCCGGGCACGGACTCGGGGAGGCCGGCCAGCAGCGCGGCCATGCGGGCGACGTTGCGGTTGTCCTCGCCGGCCTGGTTGGCGGCGCCCCAGTAGACGTCGTCGACGCGGGCCGGGTCCAGCGCGGGTACCTCGCCGACCAGGGCGCGGACGACGGTCGCGGCGAGGTCGTCGGGCCGTACCGGCGACAGGGAGCCGCGCAGCTTGCCGATGGGGGTGCGGCGGGCGGCCGCGAAGTGGACGGGACGCACGGGAGGACTCCTCACACACCGCAGATTAATTAGCACCGCTAGTTTCGAATCTTAGCCCCTCGGCCACCGCCTGAGAAGATTTCTGCGGGTCCCGCGGGTCCAGGAGGGCGTTGTCGCAGGCCAGGTCGCCGTTCCGGGACCGCCCGCGTCCGTCGCACGTCGCGGTTTGCACCAGTGTGCCCTGGGCACCCGCGCGTTCATGGAGTGGTTGCGGAGCGCCGCCTGTGTGGACGAGGACCCCGAGTTGTTCTTCCCCGTGGGCACGGCAGGTCCGGCCCTGCGGGACGTCGCGGCCGCGAAGCGGATCTGCGCGCGCTGCCCGGTGACCGACCAGTGCCTGAGCTTCGCGCTGAGCAGTGGCCAGGCCGCGGGCGTGTGGGGCGGGACCTGCGAGGAGGAGCGCGACGCACTGCTCCGGAACACGACGCACGACGCGAGAAGGAGAAGCGCCCTATGACGGCTGTGCGCAGCACACTGTCCGACGAGGCCGGCCGGGTCTCGTGCGAGGCACTCCAGGACACGCTGGTGGATCTGCTCGGACTCTCGCTGATCGGGAAGCAGGCGCACTGGAACATCGTCGGACCGCGGTTCCGGTCGATCCACCTCCAGCTCGACGAGGTGGTCTCGGCCGCGCGGAACTTCGCCGACACGGTGGCGGAGCGGTCCGCGGCGCTCGGCGTCCCGCCGGACGGCCGGCCCGAGACCATCGCCAAGGCCTTCACCCTGCCCGCCCCCAAGGAGGGCTGGGTGCGCGACTCGGACGCCGTGCGGGTGATGGTGGAGTCCCTCCAGGACGCCATCGGCCGGCTGCGCGAGCGCATCGACGCGACCGAGAAGGCCGACCTGGTCACCCAGGACCTGCTGATCAGCATCACCGCCGAGCTGGAGAAGCAGCGGTGGATGTTCGACGCCGAGAACTTCCCCCGCGGGGGCTGACCGGCGCGCACGTACGCAAGGAAGGGGCATGTGATGACCGACGCCCTCGAACTCGACGCGCTGTGGGCGGACTTCCACCGCGTGGTGAACATGACCTCGCAGGAGCTCGCGGCCTGGTTGCGGATGCGGGACGCCGACGAGGACGCGGAACCGCTGCCCGATCAGGCGGGTACGCAGACCGGGCAGCACGTCCTGGCGATCCTGCAGAAGCGGCGCACCGACCTGACCGAGGACGACCTGCGCGTGATGCGGAACGTCGTGGACAGGGTCACCTCGCAGGTGGACCTGGAGGACGAGCCGCTACCTGAGGTGACGGCCGAGGACACGCGCCGCCGGCGCCGGCTGATGACGGTCGGCCACGATCCGCTCAAGGGGTAGGAGCCGTGGACCGGCAGCAGCGTGTCGTACGCGAACTCCTCGACGCGCACGGCCGGACGTACGCGGATGAGGCGGGCATCCGGCTGAAGGACACCCCGCAGCCGCTGTACCGGCTGCTGGTACTGGCCCATCTGCTCAGCGCCCGCATCCGCGGCTCGATCGCGCTGGCCACCGCCCGTGCCCTGCACGAGGCGGGGCTGCGCGACCCGCGCCGCATGGCGCAGACCGACTGGCAGGAGCGGGTGGACGCGCTCGGCCGGGGCGGCTACCGGCGCTACGACGAGCGCACGGCGACCCAACTGGGCGAAGCGGCCGAGCTGTTGAACGAGCGGTGGGGCGGGGATCTGCGGCGACTGCGCCGGGAGGCGGACGGCAAGGTGTCCGAACTGCGCCATCTGCTCCAGGAGTTCCCCGGGATCGGCCCGGCCGGCGCCGACATCTTCCTGCGCGAGGCACAGGGTGTGTGGCCGGAGGCCGCTCCCTACCTCGACGCCAAGGCCCTCCAGGGCGCCGAGCGACTGAAGCTGCCGAAGGACCCGGACCGTCTCACCGAACTGGCCGGGCGGACCGACCCGGCCGTCCTCGCCGCGGCGCTGGTGCGGGCGGCGGTGGACAAGGACGTGGTCGAGGAGACGCTGCGGCGGGCCGGGTGACCATCACGGGCCCGGCACTGCCGGGTGACCGTCCCGGGCCCGGCCCTCACCCCAGCAACCAGCCCCCGTCCACGGTCAGTTCCACCGCGTTGACCGACCGGTTGCGCAGCAGGAAGTCGACCGCGTCCACCACGTCCGCCATCGTGGCCAGCCGCCCGGTGGGCGTCTCGGTGCGCAGCACCTCGAGCACCTTCTCCGGTTTGGCCTGCCAGTACGGGCTGTCGCCGACGACGCCGGGATGCACGACGCTGACCCGGACGGGAGCGAGTTCGACGGCCAGGGAGTTCATCAGTCCCCGCACGCCCGCGTTGACCGTCGCCACCGTCGTCGCCCCCGGGTAGGGGCGTTCCTTGGCCTGTCCGCCGAATAGCACGATGGCGCTGTCGTCGTGCAGCCGGGTCCGCAGCGTGTGCACGACCTCGGTGTAGCCGACGAGCTTGAGGGTGACCAGCCGCAGGGCGGCATCGATGTCGTACTCGCTCACCTTGTTGTCGTCCCGGGAGACCGCCGCGAGCACCATATGGTCGACGCGTCCCACGTCGGCCAGCGCCGCCGCGATCTCCAGGGGTCGCGCCAGGTCGAGGGCGATGCCCCGGGCGCCGAACTCCTTGGCGATCAGGTCGGCGCGGTGGGCGTCGCGGCTGGTCAGGATTACCTCGTCCCCCTGCTCGGCGCGGGCCCGGGCGAACGCGAGGCCGATGCCCGACGTGCCACCCACGACAAGGACACTGCTCATGATCCCTCCTCAAGCACCTGGCGCAGATAGTCCCAGTCCCTGGTGAACCGGTACGAGTGCCGAGCCGGTGGCTGCGGCGCCTGCGTCTCCAGCCAACGCAGGGGCCCCTGCCCAGCGTTCACGAACCCATGCACACAGCCGGCGCCCGCCCACGCGAGGTCCCCCGGCTCCAGCCGGTACCGCTCGCCGTCGAGGGTGGTCTCGGCCACGCCCTCCAGGATCAGATACGTCTCCTCGAAGGGGTGGTCGTGGGTGCCGATGACGCCGTCGGACGCGTACTGCACCATGAACATCGTCGAGCCGACCGCGCCCAGGTCGCTGTCGACCATCATCTTCACGGTGATGCCGCTGTAGACCAGCAGCGCGGTGCGCATGCTCGCCGTGACGGCCAGCAGGTCCTGGGACTGCTTGCCGGGGTCCATCTGGCCGGGCTCGAAATGGCCGAAGGAGCGGGTGCGCGGGTCGCGGACGTCGACCCGGACGGGCTCGCGAGCGGGCAGGTCGGGCACCGTCTGGGTGTCGTACCCGTAGCGGGCCCGCGGCACGGGGGCGAGCATGTCCGCCCAGCGGCCGCCGGTGTCCCCGCCGCCGCGCCAGGCGTGCGGGACGCCGATCGGCAGCAGGCCGTAGTCACCCTCCTCCAGCAGGTACGAGCCCTCGGGCACATCGAGGACCACGGCCCCGTCGAGGACGTGGAAGCTCTCCTCGTACGAGTGCACATGGGCGGGCACACGGCCGTCCGGTCGCAGTGCGCACACGCCGAAGCCGGTGTGCACACTGCCGTCGTCCTCTCCGACCAGCGTCCGCCGCCGGTAGCCCAGGCCGTCGTACGGCGGCTCGGGAAGAGCGGCCGCGCGGCGCACCAGGTGATTGGTCATGCCGTGGCCTTCTCTCCCTTCGGGGCCTTCATCTCCTTTGCCGCGAGGAGCCGGTCCCGGGCCTCGGAGACGAGCCGCAGGGCACGCCCGGTGTCGGTGAGCAACTTGCCGTCGCGCTTGTGGATCACGCCGTCGACGAGGACGGTGTCCACGTTGGACACGTCAGCGCACAGCGTCACCGCGGCCGCCGCGTCGTGCAGGGGCGCGACGTTCAGCGCGGTGGCGTCGATCGCGACGATGTCCGCGCGCTTGCCGGGGGTCAGGGAGCCGGTACGGTCCTCCAGGCCCGCGACGTGGGCGCCGTTGACGGTGGCGATCTCCAGCATCTGACGGGCTGTCAGCATGGTGCTGGGCACCGGCATGTTGGCCTGCCAGCAGTCGGAGTTGACGCGGGCGCGTTCGGCGCCGAAGGCCGCGCGGATCTGGGTGAACATGTCGCCGGGCACGGTGGTGACGACGTCGACGCTGAGCGACGGCCGCAGACCGTGCTCGATCGCCTGCATCACGGGCGGCCAGCCGTGCCCCATCTGGAGCTCCACCTGCGGCGCGACGGACACCGTGCCGCCGCTGTCGGCGACCATCCGCCACTCCTCCTCGCTGAGGTAGCAGCAGTGGACGTAGGTGGTGTCCGGGCCGAGGAGCCCCGTGCCGTGCAGCTGCTTGACCATGCCGAAGCGGCCGGCCAGCCGCCCCATGGCCACGTGCACGGTGATCGGGATGCCGAGTTCGCGGGCGAGGGCCCATTCGGAGGCGACGACGTCGCTGACGCAGAAGCCGGGTCCGCGCGTGGCGAGGGCCATGGTCAGCAGGCCGTCGTCGGACGCGAAGTGCCGGGCGCGGATCCGCCGGACGTCGTCGGCCGGTATCGCGATCTTGCTCTCGAACCAGTAGTCGGCGAGGGAGGTGTTGGCGCTGCCGTACGCGTACTGCGCCCGGATGCCGGACTCCGCCAGGCCCTGGATCGCGGCGTCCGGGTGGTCCGGGGTGTTGTTGATGTGCGACCAGTCGACGAGCGTGGTGATGCCGGCGTTGAGGCATTCCAGCGCGCCCGCGAGGTTGGCCGCGTAGACGTCCTCCGGGGTGTACAGGGGCGCGAAGGTGTCGAGGATGTCGACGAAGTAGTCGTCGAGGGTGGCGTCGGGCGCGACGCCCCGGATCGGTGCCTCCCAGGTGTGGCGGTGGGTGTCGACGAAGCCGGGAATCACGATGCGGCCGGTCATGTCGAGCACCTCGGCGTCGGCGCTGATCTCGGGCCGCACGTCCACGATCCTGCCGTCCTCGACGAGGACGTCCCCCTGGGGCAGATCCCCGACGGCGGGGTCCATCGAGATCACGTGACCGGAGCGCAGCAGTGTTCTGGTGGTCATCGCGCTTCCTCCCATGGGGTGTTCGGTGCGTGGACGGGTGGGCAGCTCAATAGGCGGCGAGTCCGCGGACCGCCGTGACGACCTTGTCGACGGTGGGGATGACCTGTTCCTCCAGGGCGTCGGCGAACGGCAGCGGGACGCACTCCCCCGCCACCCGCCGCACGGGCGCGTCCAGCAGGCCGAAGCCCTCGTCGGCGACGATCGAGACGACGGTGGCGCCCCAGCCGCCCTGGTACGGGTTCTCCTCGACGGTGAGGAGCCGCGAGGTCCTGCGCAGTGAGTCGAGGACCGTCGCGGCGTCCAGCGGGACCAGACAGCGCAGGTCGACCACCTCCGCCTCGATCCCCTCCCCCGACAGCATGTCGGCGGCCTTCAGCGCCAGGGGCACTGTGGCGGCGAGCGCGACGAGCGTGATGTCGGCGCCCTCGCGTACGACGGCGGCCCGGCCCAGTTCGACGACATGATCAGGGGGCGGCGGTGGCCCCTTGGTGGCCAGGAGGGCCTTGTGCTCGAAGAAGACCACGGGGTCGTCGCTGCGGATCGCGGCGGCCATCATGCCGATGACGTCGGCGGGTGTGGCCGGTGCCGCGATCTTCAGGCCGGGGACGGTCAGTGCCCAGTTCTCGGTGGCCTGGGAGTGCTGCGCGCCGAAGCCGAGCCCGCCGCCGTTGGCGGTGCGCACGACCAGGGGCACCGTCACCTGGCCGCCGGTCATGTAGCGGACCTTGGGGATCTCGTTGGCGAGGTAGTCCCAGCAGCAGGCCAGGAAGTCGGAGAACATGATCTCCGCGACGGGCCGCATCCCGGTCATCGCGGCGCCCATCGCCGCGCCCACGATGGCCTGTTCGGATATGGGCGTGTCCCACACCCGCTCGGCCCCGAACTCCGCTCGCAGACCCACGGTGGTCTTGAACACGCCCTCGGCCGCGGCGATGTCCTCCCCGAGGCACACGACCGAGGTGTCCCGGCGCATCTCGCGCGCGATGCCCTCGGCGACCGCCTCCCGGTAGGTGATCACGTCCGCCATGCGGCACCTCCGTCCGCCCACACGTCGGTCAGAGCCTCCCGCGGATCGGGCGGCGGCCCGGCCTTCGCCGCCTCCACGGCCCGCTCCACGACGGCCCGGGCCCGCTCGTCGGCCTCCGCGACCGCCTCCGCCTGGACCCCGAGCTCGGCGAGCCGTCCCCGGGCGAGGTCCAGCGGGTCGTGCTTGAGCCACCGTTCGACCTCCTCGGCCGGACGGTAGGCAGCCGGGTCGGAGCGGCTGTGCCCGAAGTGCCGGTAGGTCTCGGCCTCCAGTACGGCGGGTCCGTCCCCTGCCCGGGCCCGCCGCGCGAGCCGCGCCACCGCCTCCTCGACGGCCTCGACGTCGTTGCCGTCGACGACCTCGCCCGGGATGCCGTGGGCGGGCGCCCGGTCGGCCGCGGGCCGGGCCACCGCCGTGACATCGGCGATCGGCGTGTACTCCATGTACTGGTTGTTCTCGCACACGAACAGCACCGGCAGTTTCCACACGGCGGCCAGGTTGAGCGACTCGTGGAAGGCGCCGATGTTGGTCGCGCCGTCCCCGAAGAAGGCGACCGCGAGCTGCTCCGTGCCGCGCAGCCGGGCCGACCAGGCCGCTCCGACCGCCATCGGCAGATGGGAGCCGACGATGGCGTACGAGCCGAGCATGCCGGTGGCCGCCTTGGTCAGGTGCATGGAGCCGCCCTTGGCCTTGCACAGCCCGGTCGCCCGGCTCATCAGCTCGGCGAGGCACTCCTCGGGGGTGGCGCCCCGGGCGAGGGCATGGTGGTGGCCTCTATAGGTGGCGAACACATAGTCGTCCGGGCGCAGGGCCGCGCTCGCGCCCACGGCGATCGCCTCCTGCCCGGCGGCGAGATGCGTGGTGCCCTTCACCAGGCCCTGGAGGAACAGGTCGTGGGCGGCCTTCTCCGTACGGCGGATGACGGCCATCCGCTCGTAGCAGGTGAGGAGTGCGGCGACGTCCATCAGCCCGCCCCGTCGCCACGAGAGGTGTTGAGATGGGACTGCGCCTCCCGGCGGGTGTTCAGCTCACCGCCCACCGTCCAGTACTTGCGCCCGGCCACCAGCAGCTCCTCGGCGGGGAACTTGGTGATGACCTCGC
The DNA here is from genome assembly GCF_028885415.1 of Streptomyces coeruleorubidus. Taxonomy (GTDB): domain Bacteria; phylum Actinomycetota; class Actinomycetes; order Streptomycetales; family Streptomycetaceae; genus Streptomyces; species Streptomyces coeruleorubidus_A. The sequence continues at coordinate 8,471,030 of NZ_CP118527.1, read as the reverse complement.
AGCCGTCGGCGGTGACGACGAGCTCCTCCTCGATCCGGGCGGCGGACCAGCCGTCGGCGGCCGGCCAGTAGGTCTCCAGGGCGAACACCATGCCCTCTTGAAGGACTTCGGGATGGTCGAGGGAGACCAGGCGGCTGAAGATCGGCTTCTCCCAGATCGACAGGCCGACGCCATGGCCGTACTGGAGGGCGAAGGCGGCGGTCTCGTCGGCGAAGCCGAACTCCTCCGCGCGCGGCCACACCCGCACGATGTCGGCGGTGGTCGCGCCGGGCCGGACGAGCGCGATCGCCTGGTCCATGTACTCACGGCAGCGCACATAGGCGTCCCGTTGCGCACCGGAGGCGCTGCCCACGGCGAACGTGCGGTAGTAGCAGGTGCGGTAGCCGAGGTGGCTGTGCAGGATGTCGAAGAAGGCCGGGTCGCCGGGGCGGATCAGGCGGTCGCTGTAGACGTGCGGATGCGGTGAACACCGCTCGCCCGAGATGGCGTTGACACCCTCGACGTACTCGCTGCCGAGGTCGTACAGGACCTTGGCCACGAGGCCGACGCACTCGTTCTCGCGCACGCCCGGGCGCAGATGGCCGTACAGCTCCTCGTAGGCCGCGTCGACCATGGCGCAGGCCTGGGTGAGCAGGGCGATCTCGTCACCGGTCTTGATCCGGCGGGCCTCCAGGAAGACCTGCTGTCCGTCGACGACGTCGATGCCCTCGGCGCGCAGGGCGGCGAGGACGGGCATCTCGGCGACGTCGACGCCGAGCGGTTCGTTCGCCAGCCCGTGCTCGCGCAGCTCGGCGGCGATCTTGGCGGCCACGTCCTGCGCGATGCCCGCGTCCGGGTGGAAGGCGCCGCGCAGGGTGGAGATGCCGGCGCGGGCGCCGGTGGGCGGGCCGCCCTTGCCGTCGCTGTAGTCGAGCCACGGGTTGTACAGCTGGTGGTGGCGGGCGGCGGAGCCGAAGTCCCAGACGACCGGTTCGCCGCCCTGCACCAGCAGGGCGAAGCGGATCAGCTTGTCCATCGCCCAGGTGCCGATGTGCGTGGCGGTCATGTAGCGGATGTTGGCGAAGTCGAAGCTGAGCACCGCGCCCAGCGCGGAGCGGTTCAGGGACTCGTGCAGCCGGGCCAGGCGCTGCCCGCGCAGCCGGTCCAGGTCGATGCGCTCTTCCCAGTCGACCGCGTTGGGGCCGTATGTGCGGATCGCCATGGCGACCACCCCCACTTCGGAGTGAACGCCCGGGTACTACGGGTGTCAAGTGTCACTGAACATCGCCGGAGACGAACCAGACACCCACAGCGGGTACCTCTCCATCGTTGCGGTAGCGGTGGGGGGTCGTCGACTCGAAGCAGACGGCGTCGCCCGGGCGCACGGTGTACTCGTCGAAACCGAGGGTGAGGATCAGCTCGCCGGACGTCAGAAAGCCGTACTCGGTGCCGGGGTGCCGCATCAGTCCTCCGGAGCCGGAGGAGGAGCCGCCGGGCCGGTAGGTCACCAGCAGGAAGTCGACATCCGCGCCCGGCACCCGGCCCAGACGCTCCCACACGACGCCGGAGTCCAGCTCCAGGGTCTCGCGCTCACCCGCGCCGACCAGCGGGCCGATCCGCCGCCCCGGGTCGGCGGCGAAGGCCGCGAGGGCGGGCAGGACGGTGCCGAGGGCCGCCCGCGGAGTCACTCCGGCGCTTTCCCGTACGTCGAAGAGGGACTCGACGGAGATGCCCAGGGCCGTCGTGATCGCGTACAGCGTGCTGACGGAGGGCTGGCTCTTGCCGGTCTCGATCTGCGACACGAGGCTCGCCGACACACCGACCTCGCGGGCGAGCGCGCGCAGGCTCGTCCCGCGCTCCAGACGTGCCTGCCGAATACGCGCACCGACGGGCGGCACGACAGCGGGGGACACGGGCGGCTCCTCTCACGAGCGGCGTGTGTGCAGCTACATTGAACAGCCGGTGCGGTGTGCCACGCCAGAGACAGTGGCGCCCCACGCCGTCGGCCAAGGCCTCAGCCCTTCCCCGCCGGGAACGTCGCCGTCACCTGCCACCCCTCCCCCGCCCTCGGCCCCGCGCGCAGTTCGCCGCCCAGCGCCGTCACGCGCTCCGTCAGGCCGACGAGGCCGAAGCCGCCGCCGTGGGCGGCCTCCGGGAGCTGGGTGCCGCCGTGGCCGTCGTCCGTCACCGTGACCTCCAGCCGGTCGCCGGGACGGGCCAGCCGGACGGTGACCTCCGTGGCGTCGCCCGCGTGGCGCCGTACGTTGGTCAGCGCCTCCTGCACGACCCGGAAGGCGGCGGCCTGCACCTCGTGCGGCAGGTCGTCGGACACGGCCGGGTCCCGGTGCAGGACGGTCCTCTGCACCGGGGTCGCGAAGCCTTCGACCAGGTCCGTGACGGCGGCCAGGTCGCCGACGGGACGGCGGTCGGCGGCCTCCGGGCCGGTGTCGCGCAGCACGCCCACCGTGCGCCGCATGGAGGCCAGCGCCTCGGTCGCGGCGCGCTCGATGCCGGCCAGGACGGGATCCAGGTCCTGCGGCTGCCGGGCCGCCATCATGCGGGCCATCTGGGTCTGCACGAGGATCCCGGTGACGTGGTGCGCGACGAAGTCATGGAGATCGGCGGCGATGGCGACGCGTTCGGCTCGGCGTGTCTCACTGACGGCGACGGTGCGCCGGTAGTCCAGGGAGCGCAGGTACGCGGCGAGCCCGGCGGTGAGCCCGACCAGGACCAGGCCCAACAGGACGAACACCAGCACCTCCTCCCGCAACGACCGGAAGTACCGCACCGGCAGCAGGAGCAGGGCGACCGCGTCGAGCACTCCGCACACCAGGGCCCACGGCCACGGGCAGTGGCGTACGGCGATGAACAGCAGGCTCAGCAGGACCGCCACCTCGCCCGGCCCGAACGGCACCTCCGCGCGGCCCGCCAGCAGCACGCCCGCCGTGAAGAGCCCGGAGACCACGGCGGGCACGGCGGTGCGCAGCTGCGGGGTGAGCCACCGCGGCCTGTGGCCCACCGGCCACAGCACGGCGGCGAACCCGACGAGCAGCACCGTCACCGACGGCCAGAGGGTGTGGTGGAAGTCGTTCGCGATGAGCAGGTCGTAGACCGAGGCCGCCAGCAGGAAGCCGACGCCGAAGCCCCGGGCGCAGCCCCGGGGAGAGATGGATCTCATGCGGCTCACGGTAGGCGAGGCACTGAGCGCCGGAATCGGCCGAACGGCCGAGGGGCCGGCGCCCGGACCTGGCCGTTCGGCGGAGGCGCGCGCCCGGGTCCGCGGGCGAGGCTGGAGCCGCATCCGTCACGTACCCTGACGCCCCTGACCCGTCCCAGCCCTGAGGCATGATCGACCCATGACGACCCCCGTCCCACCCGGCCCGGCCGGCGAGCCCGGCGCCGCCGCCCGCCGCGGCGCTCCCATCCGGGTGCTCATCGCGGACGACCAGGACATGATCCGCACCGGGTTCCGGTTCTTCCTCGACGCCCAGCCGGACATCACCGTGGTCGCCGAGGCCCGCGACGGCGAGGAGGCCGTGGCGCTGGCCCGCCGCGAGCGGCCGGACGTGTGCCTGCTGGACATCCGGATGCCGAAGCTGGACGGGCTGGAGGCGACCCGGCAGCTGGCCGGACCGGACGTCGCCGACCCGATGCGGGTGGTCGTGGTCACCACCTTCGACCTCGACGAGTACGTGTACGGCGCGCTGCGCGGCGGCGCCTGCGGCTTCCTGCTCAAGGACTCCGGGCCGACGCTCCTCGCCGAGGCCGTCCGGGCCGCCGCCGCGGGCGACTCGCTGGTCTCCCCGTCGGTCACGGTCCGGCTGCTCAAGCACGTCACGGCGCCGGCTGCCGCCGACACCGCGCCACGGCCGGCGCCCCCGGCCCCCTCGGCTCCGCTCCAGGAACCGCTGACCGAGCGCGAGCTGGACGTGGTCCGCCTGGTCGCCCTCGGCCGGACCAACGCCGAGATCGCGGCCGAACTGTACGTCTCCCTCTCCACGGTCAAGACGCACCTGTCCAGCGTCCAGCTCAAGCTGGCCGCCCGGAACAGGGTCGAGATCGCGGCCTGGGCCTGGCAGAACGGGCACGCCCGGGCCGGAGAGTGAGGTGTCCGAGCAGCGGGCGATGCTCACCCGATCAGTCCGGTGCCGGTGGTGGGCCGTCGGTGCCGGTGGTGCCCTGAGGACACGCGTCACGTTCCCAGGAGGCACTCCCGATGACCCGTCGTCCGTACCGGCACGTCCGCGTTCTCGCCTGCGCCCTGGCGGCAGGCACGCTGCTGACCACCGCCGCCTGCTCGGACGACGGCGGCGAAGACGGTTCGCGCGTGTCGGGCGTCACCGCGTCACAGGCCGCCGGGAAGCGGCAGACCCCCTCTCCCACCGCCACCCTCACCACGGACCGCGCCCGCACCGCGCTGATCACCGAGGCGGACATCGAGGACGACTGGACCCAGGTCGAGGACACGGAGGCCGAGAACTGGCACGACAGCCTGCTCATCGGCACGGTCGACGTCTCCGACTTCCTCACCGCCAAGGCCCAGGCCGCCGACTGCCAGCGCCTCCTCGACTCCCTCTTCGACGACGATCTGCTGGGCAGGCCGTCCGGGGCGTCCGAGCTGCGCGGCTTCGAGCAGGGCGACTCGCGCATGCTGTACCAGGTCGCCTCCTACGAACGGACCGACCCGCAGGACTCCTTGAACCGGATGGCGAACCTGCCGGAGAAGTGTGACCAGTTCACCGTCACCGACGACGGCGAACAGCGCACCGTCCAGGTCGTCGAGACCGCGCTGCCGGGCGTGGGCGACGCCCGTGCGGGCCTGCGCGTGACGGTGCGGGGCACGACCGGGGGCATGGAGGCCACGCTGACCCTGGGCGTCGCCGACGTACGCGTCGGCGACGACGCGATCACCGTCACCGCGGGCGGGCTCGACGGGGGCGAGAACGACTCCGTCGAGCAGGCGGCGCGGCTCGGCACCCAGCGCCTGAAAGACGTACTGGCCGGCAAGACGCCCTCCCCGAACCCCGGCGAGGTCGAGTAGCACGGTCCGCAGCTCTCCCCCGCCGCGCGCCGACGGCCCCGCCGGCTCTGCCGATTCCCGGGACAGCGTGATCATCGCAGCGGCACAATGGCGGCGACGGCCGGTACCGGTCGCTCGTGCGAGGAGAGGAAGAGACGTGAGTGAGAGCCACACCCCGACGAGCGGCTCGGCGAGGCTGAACACCGGTGTGGCGCACAACGCGCGCGTGTGGAACTACTGGATCGGCGGCAAGGACAACTACGAGGTCGACCAGCGGGTCGGCGAGCACGTGGCCGGCATGTTCCCGATCATCCGGGACATCGCCCGGGCGGACCGGGACTTCCTGGGCCGGGCCGTGTCGTTCCTGGCCGGCGAGCGCGGAGTGCGGCAGTTCCTCGACATCGGCACGGGGCTGCCGACGGCGGACAACACCCACGAGATCGCCCAGCGGCTCGCACCCGACTCACGGATCGTCTACGTCGACAACGACCCGATCGTGCTGGTGCACGCCCGCACCCTGCTGACCGGCACCCACGAGGGCGTCACCGCCTACATCGACGCCGACGTGCACGACCCGGACGCCATCCTCGAACGGGCCGGGCACACCCTCGACCTCACCCGCCCCGTCGCGGTCATGATGCTGGGCATCCTCAACTTCGTCCTGGACACGGACAAGGCCCGAGACATCGCGCGCCGCGTGATGGCCGCGGTCCCCTCCGGCAGCTTCCTGGTCCTCACGCACCCGACGTTCGACGACGAGCTCGGCGGCGCGGGCCAGATCCCGGCCATGAAGTTCTGGAACGAGAACGCCACTCCCCCGATCACCGCCCGCAGCGGCGCGGACATCGCCGCGTTCTTCGAAGGCCTCGAGCTGCTCGAGCCGGGCATGGTGTCGTGCGGGCAGTGGCGTGCCGACGCCGACTCGGCCGTGCTGGTACCGCAGTACGGCGCGGTGGCCGTGAAGCCCTGACGCCGGGCGCCCATCTTCGTCGAGGAGGACGCATGACGACCCTGGCCGATCCCGTGCCCGGCGGGCGTCCCGGCGATGTCGAGCGGGCCACCGCGCTGAGCGGCGAGCTGTCCGGGCGGGGTGTGCACGGCGTCGTGCTGTCCTACGTCGACACCGCGGGCATCGGCAGGGTGAAGACCGTCCCGACGGCCCGCCTCGCCTCCGCCGCGGCCTGGGGCGTCGGCATGTCCCCGGTGTTCGACACCTTCCTGGCGAACGACTCCATCGTCACCACCGACGTCCTCGGCTCCCCCGACGGCGATCTGCGTCTCTACCCGGATCTCGACCAGCTCGTGGTACTGGCCGGGCAGCCCGGCTGGGCGTGGGCGCCGGTGGACCGGGTCACGCAGGACGGGGAGCGGCATCCCGGCTGCGCGCGCACGTTCCTGCGCCGCGTCGTCACCGAGGCGGCCGACCGGCACGGCCTGACGTTCAAGGCCGCCGTGGAGGTCGAGTGGACCGTGGCCCGCGGGGACGCGCCGGGCGACGCGTTCGTGCCCGCGACGACCGGTCCGGCGTACGGGGCCGCGCGGCAGGTCGAGCTCGGTGACTGCACCGCCGACCTGCTGGCGGCGTGCGCGGCCCAGGGCCTCGACGTGGAACAGGTCCATCCCGAGTACGCGGCCGGGCAGTTCGAGATCTCGGTGGGTGCCGTCGACCCGGTGGCGGCGGCCGACCGCAGCGTGCTGGTGCGGCAGACGGTCCGCGCGGTGGCCAGGCGGCACGGGCTGCGCGTCTCGTTCGCCCCGGCCGTCGTGGGGCAGGGCGTCGGCAACGGCGGGCACGTCCATCTCTCCGCCTGGCGCGGCGGGGTCAATCTGCACTCCGGCGGCGAGGGCCGGTACGGCATGACGGCCGAGGCGGAGTCGTTCACGGCCGGCCTCCTCGCCCACCTGCCGGCTCTCACGGCCGTGACCGCGCCGAGCCCCGCCAGCTATCTGCGGCTCAGGCCCTCCCAGTGGGCCGGGGTGTTCACCGCCTGGGGCCGCGAGACCCGCGAAACCGCCCTGCGCGTCGTCACCGGCACCGCGGGCCTGCGCGACCAGGCGGCGAACGTCGAGGTCAAACCCGTCGACCTGGCCGCCAACCCCTACCTCGCGATCGGCTCCCTGATCGCCGCCGGGCTGGACGGCCTGACCTCGTCCGCCGCCCTGCCCGAGGAGACCACCGGGGACCCGGCACGGCTGGGCGAGGCTCAGGCGGCGGCCCGGGGCGTACGGCGGCTGCCGGTCTCGCTGGAGCAGGCCGTCGAGGAATTCCGCGCGGACGAGCCGCTGCGGGCCGCCCTCGGCCCGGTTCTGGCGGACGCGGTGATCGCCGTACGGCGGGGCGAGCTGGCGTCCGTCGCCGGTCTCGACGACGACCAGGTGGCGTCGGCGTACCGGTGGAAGTACTGACGTGGGCGCGGTCCGCGAGGCGCTCGACGCGCTGAGCCTGGTCGACCACCACTGCCACGGCACGGTGGCCGCCGATCTCGGCCGGGAGTCCTTCGAACCGCTCCTGACGGAGGGCGACGCGTGGCCGGGCGTCTCGCCTTTCGACAGCCCCGTGGGCGTGGCCGTGCGCCGCCACTGCGCTCCCGTGCTGGACCTGCCGCGCCACGCCCCCGTCGAGCAGTACCTCGCCCGGCGCTCGGAGCTCGGCTGGCGCGAGGTGCAGCGGCGCTTCCTGATCTCCTCGGGCACGGACGTCTTCTGCGTCGACACCGGTCACACCCCCGACCGGCTCACCACCCCGGGCGAGATCGCCGAGGCCGCGGGCGGATCCGCGTACGAGGTGGTGCGGCTGGAGAGCGTCGCCGAGTCGGTGCGGGCGGCGGGGGTCGAGCCGGACGCCTACGCCGACGCCTTCCGCGCGGCGGCGCTGGACGCCGTGCGGCGGCCCGGCGTGGTGGGCGTGAAGTCGGTGGCGGCCTACCGCACCGGCTTCGACCTGGACCCGGGCCGCCCCTCGGACGCGGAGGTCACCGGCGCCGCCCGGCACTGGGCGGCCCGCGGCGGCCGCCTGGACGACCCGGTCCTGGTACGGCACCTGCTGTGGACCGCCGTCGACCTCGGCCTGCCGCTCCAGCTGCACACCGGGTTCGGCGACAACGACATCCGGCTGCACCGGGCCGACCCGGCCCGCCTCACGGACTGGCTGCACCGGACCGCAGGGACGATCCCGGTCCTGCTGCTGCACTGCTGGCCCTACCAGCGGCAGGCCGCGTACCTCGCGGCGGTCTTCGAGCAGGTGTATCTCGACGTCGGCCTCACCCTCCACCACGTCGGCCCCGCCCGGGCCGGCGCGGTCCTGGCGGAGGCCCTGGAGATCACACCGTTCCGCAAACTGCTGTACAGCTCCGACGCCTACGGTGTGCCGGAGTTCTTCCACCTCGGGGCGCTCGCCTTCCGGCAGGGGCTGGCGGAACTGCTCCAGGAGCGGGTGGACGCCGACGAGCTGTCCCTGCCGGACGCGCTGCGGATCGCCCGGTGGGCGGGCCGGGACAACGCCCGGCGGGTCTACCGGCTCCCGGACGACTCCCCGGGAGGCGGTTGAGCGGCGTGTGGCCGGTCACAGTTCCTTCCGAGCGGCTACCCAGGAAGTCCGAACGGCTGAAAGTATGATCAAGCAATGTCTGACATGACCGAAACCACGCCCGGCTGGCTGTCTCCCGACGACCTGGAGATGGCGCGTGCCCGCATGCCGATCCTGTACGTCGAGGCCGTCCCGGTACGCGTCGACGACAGCGGCGAAGTCACCAGCGTCGGCCTGCTGCTGCGCATCGGACCCGACGGTACGGTCAGCCGGACGCTGGTCTCCGGCCGCGTGCTGCACCACGAACGCGTCCGCGACGCCCTCCTGCGCCACCTGGAGAAGGACCTCGGCCCGGTCGCGCTGCCCCGCGTCCCGGCGTCGCTCCAGCCGTTCACGGTCGCGGAGTACTTCCCGACGCAGGGCATCACGCCGTACCACGACCCCCGTCAGCACGCGGTGTCCCTCGCCTACATCGTGCCGGTGACGGGCGACTGCCGGCCCCGGCAGGACGCGCTGGACCTGGTGTGGTTCAGCCCGCTGGAGGCCGTCTCGGAGGCGGTGCAGAGCGAGATGCCGGGCGGCCACGGCGTGCTGCTCAAGCAGGCGCTGGCCCATGCGGGCTGCGTGATCTGACGGGTGCGGGCCATCACCGAGGGGTGAGCTGATGCGGCTTCCCGACATGCCGCTGCACGATCCGTTCGTCGTCGCCGACGGCGAGACCCGTACCTACCACCTCTACACGTCGAACGACCCCTCCGTATCGGGCGTGGACGGCACCGGCACGATGGTCTACCGCAGCCACGACCTGCGCGACTGGACGCGCCCCGTCGTAGTGTTCCTGACCGCAGAGCAGGAGGGCATCTGGGCGACGGACGGCGCGTGGGCGCCGGAGGTGCACGCCTGGAACGGCAGGTACTACCTCTTCACCACGCTGCACAACGAGGACCGGCCGCTCTCGGTCCCACCACCCAACCAGTGGGGTGTCCCGTTCCGGACCCCGACCCATATGCGCGGCACGGTCACGGCCGTCTCCGACTCGCTGCTCGGCCCGTTCACCGTGCTGGACCCGGCGCGCCCCGTCCCGCCCGAGCACCTCATGACCCTCGACGGCACGCTGTACGTCGACCCGCACGGGCAGCCCTGGATGGTGTACGCGCACGAGTGGCTCCAGACGGTCGACGGAACGATGGAGGCGATCCGGCTGGCCCCCGACCTGTCCCGGGCGGTCGGCGACCCCGTCTACCTCTTCAAGGCCTCCGACGCACCCTGGACCGCCGAGCAGATCCCCGCGGGAGTGCCGCACCAGCTGCCGCCCTACATCACCGACGGCCCCCAGCTGTACCGCACCCCTGACGGGTCCCTGCTCATGCTGTGGTCGACCTACGAGAAGCACACGGCCGGCCAGGACGGCACCGTCAGCGGCGGCTACGTGCAGACGTACGCCGTATCGAGATCCGGGGACATCCGGGGCCGGTGGCAGCAGCACCGGCCGCTGGTCCGCGACGACAGCGGCCACGGCATGCTGTTCCACACCTTCGACGGCCGCCTGATGATGATCCTCCACCGGCCCTTCGAGAACGCCCACGGGAAGCTGTACGAGATGGAGCTGCGCGCTCACGAACTGGAGGTGCTGCGCCGGCGCAGTGACCTGGACGGTGGCGGCTGACCCGGAAACGACAGGATTACCTGCGACCCCTAGACCCCTAGACCCCCAGGGGTAGGGACCAAGGGTATTTGCCTGAAACGTGTCGACGCCACGACTAGGAGACACGACCGCTTTCGAGGGCACGGCCGCCTCCGTCAAGGCGACCAGGCCAGCCTCCGGGGCGACCACTGGTACCGCGGCGGAGACGCCTCCACCGCCCGGATGACCTTCCGCGAGCAGATGCCCGGAGTGTTTGAGCGTCACCAGCGACGCACGGCCCGTCTGACCAGGCAAGTCAAGGCTATGGTCAAGGAGTTGGCGGGCCGGGCGGGAGCTCGTTTGCCGGCGATACTCGCGGCGGTCCTGTCTCGCACACGGCCTTGCGCGCCCTGCTGCGCATCCCGTTGCCCACCGGGCGGACGCCCCGCGTGATCGGCGTCGACGACTTCGCTCTGCGCCGGCGGCACCGCTGCGCCACCGTGGTGATCGACGCCGAGACATATGAGCGGATCGACGTGCTGCCCGACCGCACCGCCGACACGCTGGAAGCTTGGCTGCGCGAGCATCCGGGCGTCGAGGTCGTGTGCCGTGACGGCTCCGTCACGTCCTCGGCGAGTGTGAAGAAGCGCTCGACGCGGGCGCGGTTGCTGGGGAAGGCGCCCTCCAGGGCGTCCACGGCGGCCCAGTCGGCGGGCAGCCCAGCTTCTCGAACAGCCCGCGCAGCGTGTACGGCTGGCCATCCAGGCCGACTCCGGACAGCTGGTGCAGCGCCGTCTCGAACTCGAAGCGGCCTCGTTTGAAATCGTCGCTCTTCCCGTCATCGTCGAAGTGCAGAAGTCGCATCCCTGGAGCTGCTTGCCGACGACGGTGGCGGTGAAGACGAAGGCGTGATCGCGGCCGTCGAGGTTGGCGATCTCACGGATGTGGGTGAAGTCCTCGAAGACCCGGACACGCAGCGCAGGATCGCGGCGGTGATGGCCTTGGCCGGGTACGGCTTGAAGGTGACGGGGCTGGTCAAGGACGTCATCGGCCAGCAGAGCGGCCACGGCCTCCAGGTCGTCGCTCTCGACGGCCTTGCGGAAGGGATGCATGAGCCTACCCTCGGATATGCAACAATCCGAATATATGCGGTGGAGATTAGAGGGCCCGGCATGGCGTATCTATAGGGAAAGGGCGACTATTAGTCACCTTGTTGACTAATCACAGCGGTGCTAGCGTGCATCCATGGCTTTGCGGAACGCGGTGATGGCCGCGCTGTTGGAGGGCGAGGCGTCCGGGTACGACCTCGCGAAAGCGTTCGACGCGACGGTCGCCAACTTCTGGATGTCGACGCCTCAGCAGCTCTACCGGGAGCTGGATCGCATGGAGGCCGAAGGACTCGTCACGGCCCGCGTCGTCGAGCAGGAGCGCCGCCCTAACAAGCGACTGTTCTCCTTGACGGAGGCCGGACGGAAGGCCGTCCACGCCTACACCGCCGAGCCCTTGGGTAAACCGGCGGTGATCCGGGACGAGTTGCTTGTCAAGGTGCAGTGCCTGGACGCGGGCGACATGGAAGCGGTCCGAACTGCCATCGCCGAGCGCATGGAGTGGGCCACCGCCAAGCTGGCCCGCTACGAGAGACTCCGGCAGCGTCTGCTCGACGGGCGCTCGGAGGAGGCGTACTTCGCCGAGGCCGAGCGCATCGGCCCGTATCTCACCCTGCTGCGCGGAATGTCGTTCGAGCGGGAGAACCTCCAGTGGGGGGACATGGCGCTGCGCAGGCTCGAACAGCGCACGGCCGCGCTCCGGGCCGACGGCTGACTGCGGCGGTCCCACCCACACAGTCAGTCAACAAAGTGAGTATCTGGACGGTCGTGAGCAACCCGGCCTCTCAGGGGTCTTCGGCAGATGTCCGAGCGAGGACCGGCTGCGGTTCCTTGTCGGCGGGATTGCGATGCAGTCCCGTGGAGGTGACTGGCGGGGGCGATGTCGGCACCGACGTAGAACACGGTGAACAGCAGTGCCACGACGCCTGGGACCACGTCGTTGACGATCCGTAGACGCTTCGCGCGCAGGACGCGAAGGGACGGATGTCACTCATTTCCAGCTCCCGGCCGGTGAAGAGCAGTTCAGCACGAGGAGCCGCCGGCGTCGTCGCAAGCCAGAGCATCACACTGCTGGGGAGGTGTCCCCGGCGGACGCGGCCACCGGAAGCAGCGCCGGCCGCTTGGCCTGGCGGCCGTCGCCGGAGGAGCGGCCACGCAGGCGGCGGCCGACCCAAGGGCCGAGGAAGGTGCCGGCCCAGCGCAGTTCGGCACCCACGGTCCTCCAGACAGAGATGTCCGTCCCCGCGGCCGGAAGGGGAAGGGTCCACTTGTCGTCGCTGCCCGGCAGACCGAGCGCCTGGGCCACGGCAGCCGCGATGCGCGCGTGTCCCAGCGGGCCGGCGTGCAGCCGGTCAGCACTCCACAACCGCGGATCGGTCGCCGCCGCGTGCGCGGCCGTCTCCGCCACCACCACGCCGTGGCGGTCGGCGGCCTCCCGGATGCGCGCGTTGAGTGCGAGAACACGGTGACCGATGGGGCGGGACAACGGCGTGATGCGCCCGACGTCGGGAAACATGAGGGTCGCGACGGTGGCGCCCTGGGCGGTGAGGGCGGCGAACATCGCCTCAACATGGCCGGCCACCTCATCGAGGTCGCAGCTCGGGCGCAACACGTCGTTGACCCCAGCCACCACGGTGGCGAGGTCGGGCCGCATCGCGAGAGCCGGAGCGAGCTGCTCGGCGCGCACCTGACCGGCCTTACGGCCGCGCACCGCGAGGTTGGCGTAGAGCAGGCCGGGGCTGTGGCGGGCGACCTGCTCGGCGAGCCGGTCCGCCCAGCCCCGAAGACCACGGACGTCGTCGCCGTCCCCGACCCCCTCGGTATGACTGTCACCCAGGGCGACATAGCGCAGATACCCACTGCTCGACACGGGGCCGACCGCCTCTCGTCAACGCTGCTGATGGAAGTGGCACACTGCCATAAACAACTAGGCACCTAGTCGCATTGTTGAGCATGACGATAGCTGCGGGCTCGCCTTCCTGCAAAGTGACGCCGCTCAAGCAGGAGCCGGGGCCGTCGAGGGCGGTCCACCGCCGCAGTCCACCGTCTCGGTCCCGCGCCGACCTCACCGCCCATTCCCTCTTCGGACCTGAGCACCGACCACGGTCTGCGCTGCGGGCGTCGCTGTCCAGGCCGGCGATGACGGTGGGCTTGTAGTAGTAACCGACGTTGAGTTCCACGCGCTCACCGCCGACGACGATGCGGCCGCCGTCCTCGACGGCCGCTTTCACGAAGCGCTCGACGTTCTCCGCATGCCGCTCGCCGGCCATCGGCCCGACGACGGTGACCGGGAAGGGGTCGCCGACGGGGACCGCCGGAACAGCGTCGGCGAGGATGCCCGGCGTGGTGTCGTACAGGCCGAGCCGGGTCGTCGAGGTGTGGGCCGCGAGATGGCCGAGGGTGGTGTAGCCCTCCAGCATGGGCTCGCCCGCGGTGAGCCCGTACGCCTCCAGGTGGAAGTAGTGGTCCATGACGGAGAGCCGGCTGACGCCGGCCTCCTCCGCGGCCCCGCCCGCCGCGGCCGGCTCGGACCCGCGGGCGGCCGGACCGCCGGGGTGGCCGAAGCGGGTGATGTGTACGCCCAGTCGTATGAGGTCTCCAGTTCAGCCGGCGCGGTAGCGGAGTCCGTCGAGGAGCAGATCGAGCATGCGGCTCGCGCGGTCGCGCAGCCCCTTGTCGGTGGTGATCAGCAGGATGCCGCCGAGGCTGAAGCCGACGTCGAGAGGGTCGACGTCGGAGCGTAGGACGCCCGCCTCGGCCCCGGCCTTCAGCAGCGTGCTGATGGCCGAGCTGATCCGGTCCAGGCTCTCGGCGAACGGGTCCGAGTCGCCGGAGGCGATGACGGCTTTCAACGCGTCCGCCATGCCCTGCTTGGTGGCCAGATAGTCGATGAACCGGTCCATCCACACCCGCATCGCCATGTCGGGCGGGTACTGCGCCAGCAGTACCTCGGCGCTGTCGCAGACCCTCGCGACCTCGTTGCGGTAGGCGGCCTCGAGCAGTGCCTCCCGGGTGGGGAAGTGCCGGTACAGCGTGCCGATGCCCACACCTGCCTCTCTGGCGATGGCCTCCAGCGAAGCGTCCGTGCCCTGCTCGGAGAAGGCGCGTACGGCGACGTCGAGCAGGCGTTGCCGGTTACGCCGCGCGTCGGCACGCAGTCCGCGTGTGTTGCCGGTCACAGCATTCCTTCCTCTGGACAATCGGAGGCGGCTCCGTTTAAAGTTCAAGCAAAGCGGAGGAGCCTCCGATTTTTGATCGTAGCAAGCCGGGAGTACGTGCCGACATGACCACGAGCACACACATCACCACGCCCTGCCACACCGGATCCACGGCCGCCGAGGTCATCGCGGGCACGGATCTCACCGGCCGCCGCGCCGTCGTCACCGGCTCGTCCCACGGCTTCGGCCGCTCGTTCGTCGACAAGGTCACCCTGGTCGGGCCCGGCCCCTACCCCACCGACTGGCCCGGTGCCCCTGCGGGGAACTCCGAGCCCAACCCCCTCTACGACGGCGTCCGCCAAGCCCTGGCCGAGGGCCTGGACCTGTCCGACATGGGCGACCCGAAGGCCGTCGGACCCGCGCTGCTGACCATCGTGGACGCCGAGAACCCGCCGCTGCGGGTGTCCTTCGGCAGACCGCCGATCGAGCTGGTCCAGGACCACTGCGCGCGCAAGCTGGCGGCCTGGGCCGACCGGGAGCACGTCTCCCTCGCCGCCCACCGCTGACCCCATGGCATTCATGGGCCGGGCGACTTCTGGCCCATTGCTTGAAACTTCAAGATTATCTACTCGATTATCCAGCTCTCGGAGGAACCAATGGCACGCACCACACCCAGACGCTGGAAGCGCTGGCTGATCGTCGGCGCAGCCGCCGCCCTCGTGGGCGCCGGAGGCCCGTACGTCTACATCAACTACATCCAGGACGGCCCAGCAGCCGCGCTGTCACTCGAGAGTCCACCGGCCGCACCGGAGAGCACCTCCGGCTCCGGCGATCAGGCGGGCCAGAGCGTCGAGGGCAGCTGGCGGGTCGGGAACGGTTCGCAGGCCGGCTACCGCGTCGACGAGGTGCTCTTCGGCCAGAACACCACGGCCGTGGGCCGCACCGACCAGGTCACCGGAGAGCTGGAGATCGAGGGCACCCGGGCTGTCAGCGGGACCTTCACCGTCGACCTGGCCTCGGTGCGGAGCGACTCCGACCAGCGCGACAGCCAGTTCCGCGGCCGGGTCATGAACACCGAGCGGTACCCCAGCGCCACCTTCGAGCTCACCGAGCCCGTTGACTTCGGCTCGGTGCCGGACGTGAACGAACAAGTCACCGGCGAGGCAACGGGGAATCTGACCGTCCACGGCGAGACGAACCCCGTCACCTTCGACCTCAACGCGCAGCGCACAGCCGGCGGCTTCCGCGCGAACGGCTCGATCCCCATCACCTTCGCCGACTACGGCATCGACGCACCGAACTTCGGCGGGATCACCGTCGAGGACGAAGGGACCGTCGAGTTCCTCCTCGCCTTCACCCCCGCGTAATCCACCTTTCCCATCGCAGTACCGCATTGGAGAACACCGTCATGAGCAACACCCACTTGTCCAAGAGGACCGTCGCCGCTCTGCTGGCCGCGGCAACCGTCGGATCCATGGCCGGGTTCGCGCCCGCCGCCACGGCGTCCGCGCCCTCCTCCTCCCTGACCGTCACGGACTCCCGGCAGGGGAACCCCTACACCGAGGAGCGCAACAAGCGCGTCGCCGTCCACGTGCTCAGGCAGCTCTTCGAGGAAGGCAACCTCAAGGTCGCCGACCAGTACATCCGCGCGGACTACATCCAGCACAACCCGATGGCCCCCGACGGCCGGGAGGCGATCAAGAACTTCATCCGCGACTGGACCGCGCAGTTCCCGGACCACGTGTACAACGTCAAGCGTGTCCTCGCCCAGGGCGACCTGGTCATGGTGCACTCCAACCCGGTCTTCCAGCCCGGCACCCGCGGTTCGTCCGTGGTCGACATCTTCCGCTTCGACAAGAAGGGCATGATCGCCGAGCACTGGGACGTGGTCCAGGAGGTACCGGAGACCACCGTCAACGGCAACGACATGTTCGGCACAGTCAGTCAGCCACGCACGAACCAGCCCGGCCCCCGCTGGATGACCCCCTTCAGCCAGAAGGTGGCGACCGCCTACTTCGACACACTCCTCGTCGACAAGAACCCCGACGCGGTCAGGTACCTGACGCCGGAGTACTACCAGCACAACCCCACCATCCCCAACGGCTCGGCCGGCCTGCGCGAGCAGTTCACCAACTTCTTCCAGCAGTTCCCGAACCTGATCGTGGAACGCAAGCGCGTCATCGCCGAAGGCGACCTCGTGGCCATCCACGCCCACTACCGCCTCAGCCCCGAGGACCGCGGCCAGGCCGTGGTGGACATCTTCCGCGTCGGCAAGCACGGCAAGATCCTCGAGCACTGGGACTCCGTCCAGGACGTGCCGGAGACCGCCCTCAACGAAAACACCATGTTCTGAGCCCATTCCGCCGCGAGGGCTTGCTTTAAGCATCAATCATGCGCCAGTGACCATGACCTCCAGCACACCCGAATGACCTGGTCACACCGCGCTCGCTGCCGAGCCCGATCGTCGTGACCCGCTGACCTCGGTCAAGGACGACGGTCCGGTCCCCAACTGGTACCCAAGAATGATCAAGGGCCGGTTTCGGATGACTCCGAAACCGGCCCTTGCCTGCGACTTTCTCCAGTCGGGACGACAGGATTTGAACCTGCGACCCCTTGACCCCCAGTCAAGTGCGCTACCAAGCTGCGCCACGTCCCGCTGCCCGTCTGACCTGGGAATTCCCCTGGCCGAACGCGCAGGGAAACAATACCGCACTCGCGCCGGTGATCGCGCATCCGTTTCCGGGCGTCCGTCGCTTGACCTCAACATTGGTTGAGGTTGCACGCTCGTGCACATGACGAACGCGACGGACATGACACACACGTACGCCGACCTGCCGGGACTCATGGGCCTGATGACCGGCGACGAGAAGCACGGCCCGGCCGCGACGTCGACGCTGGACGTGCTGTGGGTGCTGTACGACCGGGTGCTGCGGGTGAGCCCGGGGCGGATGGCCGATCCGGAGCGGGACCGGTTCCTGCTGTCGAAGGGGCACGGGCCGATGGCGTACTACGCCGTGCTGGCCGCCAAGGGCTTTGTGCCGGTGGAGTGGCTGCCCGGCTTCGGCTCGTACGACTCCCCGCTCGGCCATCACCCCGACCGCACGCTCGTGCCGGGGGCCGAGATCGGCAGCGGATCGCTCGGGCACGGGCTGCCGATCGCCGTCGGTACGGCACTGGGGCTGCGCGCCCAGGGGCTCGACGAGCCGCGGGTGTGGGCGCTGATCGGGGACGCCGAGCTGGACGAGGGCAGCAACCACGAGGCGATCGCCTTCGCCGGGCCCGCCGGGCTCGACCGGCTGCACACCGTCGTCGTCGACAACTCCTCCGCGACGTACGCGCGGCCCGGCGGGATCGCCGCCCGCTTCGAGGCGGCGGGCTGGTCCGCGCTGACCGTCGACGGCCGTGACCACGAGGCGTTGTACGCCGCCTTCACCGCACCGCACCCGGGCCGCCCGCACGTGGTCGTGGCCCGGGTCGAGCCGAAGTCCGCCTGACCTCCCTGCCGGAAAGGAACCAGAACTCCATGGACACCATGCGTGACCGTTTCGCCCCTGTCGTCTCCCGGCTGCTCGACGAGGATCCCCGCGTCGCCGTGGTCCTCGCCGAGATCGGCAGGGACGGCTTCGCCGAGGCCGCCCGTCACCACCCCGACCGGGTCGTCAACGTCGGCATCCGCGAGCAGCTCATGGTCGGGGCGGCGGCGGGGCTGGCGCTGACCGGGCTGCGGCCCGTCGTGCACACCTTCGCCAGCTTTCTCGTCGAGCGGCCCTTCGAGCAGGTCAAACTGGATCTCGGGCACCAGGACCTGGGCGCGGTGCTGGTGAGTGCCGCCGCGTCCTTCGACTGGCCGGCGGGCGGCTACACCCACATGGCGCCGGGCGACGTGGCGCTGCTCGACACCCTGGACGGCTGGACCGTCCATGTGCCGGGCCACCCGGACGAGGCCGAGACGCTGCTGCGGCACGCGGTCGCCGCGGGCGACGACAAGGTGTACGTGCGGCTGTCCGTGCAGTCCAACGGGCAGGCGCTGCCCGTCGACGGGGAGCGTTTCCGCACGGTCCGGGAGGGGCGCTCCGGTGTCGTGGTCGCCGTCGGGCCGACGCTCGACACGGTGCTCGCCGCCACGGAGGGCCTCGACGTCACGGTCCTGTACGCGACCACCGTCCGCCCCTTCGACGGGGCCGCCCTGCGCCGGGCCACCCGGGCGGCCGGGACGGACGTCGTCCTCGTCGAGCCCTACCTGGCGGGCACCTCGGCGGCCGCCGCGAACGACGCGCTGTCCGAGGTGCCGCACCGGGTGCTGGGGCTGGGCGTGGGCCGTCGCGAGCTGCGGCGGTACGGGCAGGTGGCGGAGCATGTCGCCGCCCACGGCCTGGACGCCCGGTCGTTGCGGGAGCGCATCGGGAGCTTCGTCGGGGCGGCGGCTCCCGCGTGAGACCCGCAGGAGGTCACGCCCCCGCCGCGAGGCCCAGCCGGGGGTGTGCCTCCAGGAGCCGGGTCGGGGCGGCCTGGCGCCAGGAGTCGGCCAGGATGTCCCGCAGCTCGCCCTCGTCCTCCAGCGCGTCGAGCCGGGCCCGCACCCAGGCGAACTGCGCCTCGTGGTCGGCGATCCAGAACTTCCCCGGCTCGGCGAGCACCAGTTCGTCCCGCTCCTCCTTGGGGCAGCGCACGGCGATGGATGTCTCGTCCTCCGGCAGCGTGGCGAACATCTTTCCCGCGACCCGGAACGTGGGCATGCTCCAGGCGATCTTCTCCGTCGTGTCCGGCAGGGACAGAGCGATACGTCGTACGTGTTCGGCATCCGGCATGGCAGGCACGGTATCCGCTGCCACTGACAATCACCTGGTGAGAGTGGTTGCCGGTACGTGCTTGTAGTAGATCGTCGTCGGTCGCAGCTCTCCGCCGGGGCTCGCCGCGTAGTCGGGGATCGCGCCGATCGCGGTCCAGCCGGCGGACCGGTACAGCTGCTCGGCGGGGCTGCCGGTCTCGGTGTCCAGGTGCAACAGGGTGACGCCGGCCTCGGTGGCAGCGCCCTCCGCCGTGGCCAGGAGCCTGCGTCCGAGGCCACGGCCGCGGGCGTCCCGGTGCACCATGAGCTTGACGAGTTCGGCGCGGTGACGGCTGTTCGGCTTGCCGGGGAAGGCCAGGCTCACGGTGCCCAGCACCCGCTCCCCGTCGTGCGCCGCCCACACGGCGAGCCGTCCCGCGGCCACATCGACGGCCCGTTCCTCCCACCAGGCGAGCGCCTCCGCGCGGTCGAGCGGGGCGAGGAAGCCGACCGAGGCACCGCCGTTCACGGTGTCGGTCAACAGATCCGCCAACGCCGCGGCGCTCCGGAGCAGTTGAGTGTCGTCCAGACGGATCACGGCCGCACCACCGCCAGCAGATACCGCACGCCCTCGGGAGCGGCGCAGCGGAACCGGGTCGGGCCCCACACGCGCATGCGCAGGCAGTCGCCGGCGCCGAGGTGGTGTTCGGTGTCCTGCGCGGTCACGTCGAGGGCCCCTTCCAGGACCCAGATGTGCTGCTCAAGGCCGGTGACGGGCGGACGGTCGTAGGCGATGTCGGCGCCGGGCGCGAGGCGTCCCTCGACGAGTTCGCCGCGCAGGGCGGCGTGCGGCGGTGACACGGATCGCCGTACGAAGCCGGAGGCCTGGTCCTGCCAGACGGGCTGGTCGGCGGCCCGCAGCACCGGCGCCGGCTCGGCCTCGACCTCGCTGAGCAGTTGGGACATGGTGCGCCCGTAGACGGCACACAGGCGGTTCAGGAGGGAGGCCGTGGGGCTGATCTCCGCCCGCTCGGCCCGGGACAGGGTGGAGCGGCTCACTCCGCTGCGGTCGGCCAACTCGCCCAGCGAATAGCCGTGTTCGGTCCGCAGCTCGGCCAGGCGGGCGCCCAGCCGGACGTCGACCGCGTCCGTGTCGTCACTTCTCATATATGGGAAGCTATCCCGGATACGAGACGACCGCGTTAACGAATCCTCACACCTGGGCCGCCGCTCCGAGCGCGTCCAGCACCGGACGGATCAGGGGATGCTCCTCGGCTCCCCGGCGTACGGCGGCGAAGACCCGC
Organism: Streptomyces coeruleorubidus; assembly: GCF_028885415.1. GTDB lineage: Bacteria > Actinomycetota > Actinomycetes > Streptomycetales > Streptomycetaceae > Streptomyces > Streptomyces coeruleorubidus_A. Next base: position 8,450,545 of record NZ_CP118527.1, on the reverse strand, counting down.
CGGGTGGGCGCCGTGCCGTCGACGGGGCGGACGACCACCCCGGCGAGGTCCATGCCGCGCAGCGCCGAGCGCGGCACGAGGGCGACGCCCGCGTCGGCGGAGGACAGGGCGACGACCGCGCGGAAGTCGTCCGAGGAGTGCTCCATGCGAGGCTGGAAGCCGGCGTTCTCGCAGGCCAGGACCACCACGTCGTGACAGGGGTTGCCGGGGTACGGGCCGATCCACGCGTCCTTGGCCAGTTCGGCGAGCGGGACCTCCGCCGCGCCGGCCAGACGGTGCGTGACCGGCACGACCGCGTCGAAGGGCTCGGCGTACAGCGGCACGTGGGTCAGTCGCGGGTCGTCGGCGGGCGGGGCGCCCCGGTACTCGACGGCGACGGCGACATCGACCTGCCGGTCCAGCACCATCGGCAGGCTGGCGTCGCCCTCGGCGTCCTGGACTCGGATGCGGATCCCGGGCGCCGACTCGGCGAGGCGGGCCACCGCGGGCGCCACGACCAGGGCGATGCCGGTCGCGAAGGAGGCGACCGTGACGGTGCCGGCCGCTCCCGAGCCGTAGGCGGCCAGCTCGGCCTCGGCCCGCTCCAGTTGGGCGAGGACCGCGTTGGTGTGGCTGAGCAGGATCTCGCCGGCCGGGGTGAGGCGTACGCCCTTGGCGCCGCGCTCGACGAGCCGGTGCCCGGTCTCCTGCTCCAGCGCGGCGAGTTGCTGGGACACGGCCGACGGGGTCAGGTACAGCGCGGCGGCAGCCGCCGTCACCGTGCGGTGGTCTGCCACCGCACGGAGGATGTGGAGCCGCCGCGCCTCGATCATGCGATCGATTCTCTCAGGTCGCCGGTGTTTCTCAGCCGGCCAGCTCCGCCCGTGCCGCCACGAAGGCGTCGACCGCGCGGTTGACGTCCTGCGTCGAGTGCGCGGCCGACAGCTGGACGCGGATCCGGGCCTGGTCCTGCGGCACGACCGGGTACGAGAAGCCGATCACGTACACGCCGCGCTCCAGCAGCAGCTCCGCCATGCGCCCGGCGACCGCCGCGTCCCCGATCATCACCGGGGCGATGGGGTGGTCACCGGGCAGGACGTCGAAGCCCTCCTCGGTCATCCGGCTGCGGAACAGGGCCGTGTTCTCGGCGAGCCGGACGCGCAGGTCGTCCGCCGACTCCAGCAGGTCGAGCACCTTCAGGGAGGCCGCCGCGATCACCGGGGCGAGCGTGTTCGAGAAGAGGTAGGGCCGGGAGCGCTGGCGCAGCAGGGCGACGATCTCGGCGCGGGCCGCGACGTAACCGCCCGAGGCTCCGCCGAGCGCCTTGCCGAGGGTGCCGGTGATGATGTCGACCCGGTCCATGACGCCGTGCAGCTCGGGCGTGCCGCGGCCGCCGGGGCCGACGAAGCCGACGGCGTGCGAGTCGTCGACCATGACCATCGCGTCGTAGCGGTCGGCGAGGTCGCAGATCTCGCGCAGCGGGGCGACGTAGCCGTCCATGGAGAAGACGCCGTCGGTGACGATCAGCCGGCGACGCGCGTCGGAGGCCTCCTTCAGCCGGGCCTCCAGCTCGGCCAGATCGCGGTTGGCGTACCGCAGGCGGCGGGCCTTGGACAGCCGGATGCCGTCGATGATCGACGCGTGGTTCAGCGCGTCGGAGATCACCGCGTCCTGAGGTCCGAGCAGCGTCTCGAACACGCCGCCGTTGGCGTCGAAGCAGGAGGAGTACAGGATCGTGTCCTCCTGGCCGAGGAACGCCGACAGCCGTGCCTCCAGTTCCTTGTGCACCTCCTGGGTGCCGCAGATGAAGCGGACGGAGGCCATGCCGTAGCCCCAGCGGTCCAGGGCCTCGTGGGCGGCGGCGACGACCTCGGGGTGGTCGGCGAGGCCGAGGTAGTTGTTGGCGCAGAAGTTGAGGACCTCGCCGGGGCGGCCGCCCGCGGTGACGCTCACGGTGGCGGACTGCGGGGTGCCGATCACGCGCTCGGGCTTGTGCAGGCCGGCGGCGCGGATCTCGTCGAGGGTGGCGCGTAGGTCGTCGCGCACGGAATCGAACATGAGGGGCTCCTGAAGTGCTTTGCGGTGAGGGGGAGTTACGCGGTCCAGTCGAGGATGACCTTGCCGCCGCGGCCGCTCGCCGCATCGGCGAACGCCGCCTCGAAGTCGCGGAAGCCGTACCGGCCGGTGATCACGGGCGCGAGGTCGAGGCCGCCTTCCAGCAGCACGGACATCGCGTACCAGGTCTCGAACATCTCGCGGCCGTAGATGCCCTTGACGGTGATCATCGAGGTGACGATCCGGGCCCAGTCGACGGGGAACTCCTGCGCGGGCAGGCCGAGCATCGCGATCCGGCCGCCGTGCGTCATGTTGGCGATCATGTCCCGCATCGCCTCGGGGCGGCCGGACATCTCCAGTCCGATGTCGAAGCCCTCGCGCAGGCCGAGCGTGCGCTGCCCGTCGGCGACGTTGGCACCCGCGACATTGAGCGCGAGGCTGACACCGATCTTGCGGGCCAGTTCCAGCCGCTCCTCGCTGACGTCGGTGATCATGACGTTGCGGGCTCCGGCGTGCCGGGCCACGGCGGCGGCCATCAGGCCGATCGGGCCCGCGCCGGTGATCAGCACGTCCTCGCCGACGAGCGGGAACGACAGCGCGGTGTGCACGGCGTTGCCGAACGGGTCGAAGATCGCGGCGACGTCGAGGTCGACGGGCACCCGGTGCACCCAGACGTTGGCGGCGGGCAGGACGACGTACTCGGCGAACGCCCCGTCCCGGCCCACCCCCAGACCTATGGTGGCGCGGCACAGGTGACGGCGGCCGGCCAGGCAGTTGCGGCACTTGCCGCACACCAGGTGGCCCTCGCCGCTCACCCGGTCACCGATGCCGATGTCGGTGACGTCCCGTCCGGTCTCCACGACCTCGCCGACGAACTCGTGCCCGACCACGAGCGGGGTGCGGATCGCCTGCTGCGCCCAGCCGTCCCAGGACCTGATGTGCAGGTCGGTGCCGCAGATACCGGTGCGCAGCACCTTGATCAGTACGTCACCGGGCCCGACGGCTGGCTCCGGGACGTCCGCGAGCCACAGGCCGGGCTCCGCCTTCTGTTTGACCAGCGCCTTCACCGCTACGGCTCCTGAGGGTGAGTCCCGGCTCCGGGTACGCCGAAGGAGCCCCTGGGGCCGGGTGAGGAGTGGGATCGCACAGCAATCTGCCGTACGCCCGCCACACCGGTCCATCGAGGTTTTCTTAAGCGCCGCCTCAGCTTTCCTTCACGCCCCCTGGGTGCGCTGCGGAGATCCGGGGCGGGCGTATCAGTAGGGCAGCCGGCCGTCCCAGCCCTCCAGCTGTACGACGAGCTGCGCGGCGTGTTCCTTGATGGCGGTCAGGCCCGGCTTCCCCCACGGCCGGGGCCCGACGTCGGCGACGCTGACCGTGCCCAGTACCAGGCCCGTACCGTCGATGAGCGGTGCTCCCAGATAGGAGCGGATACCGAACTCGTCGACCACCGGATTGCCCGCGAACCGCGGATAGTCGTGGACGTCATCCAGGACCAGGGCCTTGCGTCGCGCCACCACATGGGGGCAGAAACCATGGTCGCGGGGCAGAGTACGGCCCACCGTGTGGCTGGTGCCGTCGCTCCGCACCACCGGCGCGACGGTCGGAACACACAGACCTGCGTAGAACTGGCCCCGCTCGTCCGGGAAGTTGACCATGGCGTACGGCGCCCCGGTGAGCTCGGCGAGGCCGTGCGCGAAGGCGTCGAGTGCGGGTTCGGGGCGCTCCCCCAGACCCAGCAGGCGCAGTCGGCCGGCTCTGGCGGGGGCCTCCTTGTCCTCGGGTGTGAGCAGCAGACGACCGGCCGGGCGCGGCGGGTCGTAGCTCATGGGCGTCCTCCCGGACTGTGGGCATGTGTCATATACGGGCTCCCTGACGGGTGTTGGGCGATCACATGTGGGCGCCATACCCCGTGGTGGGGGCCGACGTATGGGCGATGAGGTGGCGCACGAGGGTCAGCAGGGTCTGGACCCCGGAGCTGGAGATCCGGGCGTCGCAGCACACGACGGGGATCTCCTCGGAGAGGTCGAGGGCCACGCGCACTTCCTCCGGGTCGTAACGGTAGGCGCCGTCGAACTCGTTGACGGCGATGATGAAGCCGAGGCCGCGCTGTTCGAAGAAGTCGACGGCCGCGAAACACTCCTGGAGGCGGCGGGTGTCGGCGAGGATGACCCCCCCGAGCGCGCCCTCGCACAACTCGTCCCACATGAACCAGAACCGTTCCTGGCCGGGGGTGCCGAACAGGTACAGCACGTGTTTCGGGTCGAGCGTGATGCGGCCGAAGTCCATGGCCACGGTCGTCTCGACCTTGTTCTCGATGCCGTCGAGGTTGTCGGTCGCGGCGCTGACGGTGGTGAGCAGCTCCTCCGTGCTGAGCGGCGCGATCTCACTGACCGCGCCGACGAAGGTCGTCTTGCCCACGCCGAACCCGCCCGCCACGAGGATCTTGAGGGCGGTGGGGAACGGGTCGCCGCCGTGGCCGGAACCGTCGGCGTAGTCAGAGCTGTCGTCGTAGTCCATCGAGCACTGCCTCCAGAAGGGCCCGGTCCGTCGGGTTGTGGTGGAACGCGGGGGGCTTGGTGGTGAGCGCCGCGCAGTCGACGAGGTCCGCCAGCAGCACCTTGGTGACGGCCACCGGCAGCTTCAGATGGGCGGCGACCTCCGCGACGGCGACGGGCACACTGCACCGCTCGAGTGCCTGCGCGTGCTCGGGGCCGAGGTAGCCGAGGGGGGTCGCCCCGGTGGCCATCACCTGCGACATCAGGTCGAGCGCGACGGTGGGACGGGTGCGGCCGTTGCTGACCGTGAACGGGCGCACCAGCCGCCCGGCCGCGTCGTCGAGCCAGGGCCCGTCACCGGCCGCCGCCACGCTCAAGACCTCATCGCCGGGGATTCGACGGACTGCTGGCGGGGAGCGGTGACCAGGTACGGGCGGACGCTCTTGACCAGCATCGCCATCTCGTAGCCGAGGACGGCCGCGTCGGCCTCGCGACCGGCGAGCACGGCGAGACAGGTGCCGGAGCCGGCGGTAGTGACGAACAGCAGGGTCGAGGCGAGTTCGACCACGACCTGCCGGACGTCGCCGCCGTCGCCGAAGCGCACGCCGGCGCTGCGACCGAGGGAGTACAGGCCCGAGGCCAGGGCGGCCATGTGGTCGGCGCTGTCCGGGTCGAGGCCGTGCACGGACTTCACGAGCCCGTCGCAGGACAGGAGCACCGCGGCCGACGTGTGCGGTACGCGCTGCACGAGGCCGCTCATCAGCCAGTCGAGATCGGAAACATGGGCGGTCGGCGCATCGCTCGCCATGATGGATCGACTCCTTGGGGTACGAAGGTCTGCGGGAGCGCTGGGAGTGGGGGTGGAAACAGGGGTGGTCATCCGGCGGGTGCGCTCCCGTCGTGCCGGGTGGTGGTGTGGTCGGGGCGGGACGCGGTCACACCGTCCCGGACGCCGCGCGCCTCGGTTATACGGGCTGCGTCCACAGTGGGGAGGGACTCGGTGTGCACCGGCTCCATGGGGATCGGGTCCCTGTGTGCGGGATCCCTGCGTGCGGGCTCCCTGCGGGGCGGCTTCACATGTGCGGACCCCACGTGTGTCGACTCCATGTGCGTCGACTCCGTGTGCGTCGGCTCCATGTGGCCGGGCTCGATGTGCGTCGACGACTCCATGCGCGTCGACTGCTCCATGTCGCCCCACTCCATGTTCCCGGCCTCCATGTGCTGTTGGGCCTCGGCGAGGCTGATGCCACGCTGGAAGGCCGCCATCAGGCCGGGGTCGTGGCCGACGAGGTGGTCGGAGTCCTGGCGCGGCGTCGGACCGTCGCGCAGCTGGGGTGCGATGTGCTCCTGGGCGCGGCGGCGGGGCAGTTGGGGCTTGCCCATGGTGCCGCGCACAGCGCCGTTGCGCGGGGTGGGCGGCGTGGTCACGTTCTCGGCGAGGATGCGCCGGTCGCCGGGGCTGATACCGGGCCTCGCGTCGGCCGGGTTGGGCCGCTCCCGATGGGTCCCGCGCACGGGCAGGGGCGCGGGCCGGCCGCTCCGCGGGCTTGCGCCCGAGGCCGGTTCGGCCTCCTGCCGGTGCGCCCGGGATGCGGCGGGCGCGGCCGACGGCGGTGCTTGGGACGCGGTATCAGCCCCGGACGGGAATCCGTACACCGCCGAGGCCCCTGACACGGGCCCGGCTCCGTCTCCTCCCCCGACCGCGGACTGCCCGTGCTGCCGGGCCTCCCGCAGCGGTACGGCCGGACGATCCGTGCCGCCCGCCTCGCTCTGCGGCTGCCCAGCACCTCCGGGCGCGCCCGCCTCCGCGCCGAGCAGGGCCTGCGGCACCACGAGCACCGCCTGCACTCCGCCGTAGATGTTGCTCTGCAGGCGGACGGTGATGCCGTGCCGCCTGGCCAGCTGCGAGACGACGAACAACCCGATGCGGCCGTCCGCGAGGAGCCGGGCGACGTTCACCTGGTCCGGGTCGGCGAGCAGGGCGTTCATCCGCGTCTGCTCCTCCAGGGGCATGCCCAGCCCACGGTCCTCGACCTCGACGGCGAGCCCGGAGGTGACGAGGTTGGCGCGCAGCAGCACCTGGGTCTGCGGGGCGGAGAACACCGTCGCGTTCTCGACGAGTTCGGCCAGCAGGTGGATGACGTCGGCCACGGCGTGTCCGCGCAGGGTGCCGTCGATCGGCGGCACGAGCTTGACCCGCGAGTACTGCTCGACCTCGGCGATGGCCGAGCGCAGCACCTCGGTCATGGAGACCGGGTTGCTCCACTGACGGCGGGACACGGCCCCGCCGAGCACGGCGAGGTTCTCGGCGTGGCGGCGGATGCGGGTGGCGAGGTGGTCGACGTGGAAGAGCCCCTTGAGCACGTCGGGGTCCTCCATCTCGTTCTCCAGCTCGTCGAGGATGGAGATCTCGCGGTGCACCAGCGACTGCAGGCGCCGGGCGAGGTTGACGAACACCTCGAGCTTCTGTTCGCTGCCCGCCTGGCTGGAGAGCTGCGAGGCCTGGACGACGGCGGTGACGGAGGCGTCGTGCGCACGGGTCAGGTCGGCGGCGAGGAGCTCGAAGTCGTCGGCGCCCTCGGCGGGACCACCGCGCTGACCGGGCTGTGGACCGAGCTGCGGCGGTCCGTCGCCGCGGCGCAGCGACTCGACCAGGCCGCGCAGGTCGGCCTCGCGCCGTGCGGTGGTGCGGCGCAGGAGGCCGATGCGGTCGTGCACGGACCGGGCGGCCCGGTTGGCGGCCACCGCGGCGACGACGATGCCGACGAGGGTCACCGAGACCGCCCCGGCGAGCACGGCCCACAGCGTCGGCCCCGGCCGGGCTCCGGTGGACCGGACGGTGAAGAGGACGGCGGCACAGCCGCTGAGGGCGACGGCGACGGGCGGCAGCACGGCGAGACGCAGCAGCTGGGGCCGTATATGGGTCTCGGGCAGCGCGGGTGCGGTGCGGGCGGCCGGCCGCCCGTGCCGCCCGCCCTCACGGCGGTCTGCGCGTGCGGCCGGGGGGCGGATGTGAGACATCGGTGTCCTCGTACTGGTCCGTCGGGCCTGGGTGCCAGGGGGGCTTGCGGTGGTGCGACCGGGCTCACGCGGCCGCTTCTGCGCGCCCCGAGCCGCCCGCCCGGCCTCGGTCGGCTCCCGTTCGGCACCGCCGCGTCCGGAGTTTGCGTGCTGCCCGGGGCCGGAGGGAGCCACCACGGCGGCACCCGTACCGGCGTCGGTCGTGCGCGGGTAGCGGGGATCCCCCTCGCGTCGACTCCCTCGTCCGCCTTGCGCCTGCACGTGCCGGTCCCCGCTCCCTGATCCGTCTGTTTCCCGACGGACACTGACAGTAGTCGTCAGCGCATCATGTGCGGTGGGCAGTTGACAAACTCATACGGTGAGCGTCCCGCTCTGGTATGAGGTCTCGTACGACAGACCGATAACCCCGTCACACTTCCGGCCGCGAACGAAAACAGTTCGATCCGAGCTGGTCAGAAGCGGTCACACGGACACGGCGAGGGCCGGGGAGCCTTGCGCTCCCCGGCCCTCGTCGTCTGCCCGCGGTCTGCCCGCCGTCCACTCCGGCTCAGCCCGCCGGAAGCGTTTCGGGGTCCTCCGAGCCCTTGGCCGCCTTGCCCTTGTCGTCACTCAACGTATCGGCCTGGGCCACGGCTGCCGCGTTCGACGCGGTCCTGATCGTGGCGTCGGCGAGGGCTTCGCCGGCCGGAAAGCCACCCGTCGGGGCGAGCGCCACCCCACGCCACCACGGCTCGGACGGGACGGCCCCGGCCGTGGGCTCGAAGGGTTCACCGGGGCGGGGCAGGGCGATACGGGCACCCACGGCACGGGCGGCCGCGAGCGTGCCCTCGCCGGGCTCGGCCCACGGATGGGTCGCCAGGTTGAAGGTGGCCCAGTGGATCGGCAGCATCGGGCCGTGGTCCGGTCCGCCCTGGAGGTCGAGGTGGGCGCGCATGCCCTCGTCGGGGGTCATGTGGATGTCGGGCCAGAAGTCGGAGTACGCGCCGATCTGGATCATCGTGGCGTCGAACGGCCCGTGCTCGGCGCCGATCTCCTTGAAACCGTCGAAGTAGCCGGTGTCGCCGCTGTGGTAGATCCGGTGCTCCTCGCCGGCGATAACCCAGGAGGCCCACAGGGTGTGCTGGGTGTTGCGCAGTCCTCGGCCGCAGAAGTGCCGGGCCGGAGTGGCGGTCAGGGTGAGGCCGCCGACCTTCGTGGTCTCGTGCCAGTCCAGTTCGCGCAGCCGGCCGGCGGACACGCCCCAGTGCTCCAGATGCGCCCCGACACCGAGCGGCACGGCGAACAGCGTGTCCGTGCCCGCCAGGGCCTTGATCGTGGGCATGTCCAGGTGGTCGTAGTGGTCGTGCGAGATGACCACGACGTCGACCGGGCCGAGCGCGGCCAGCGGCAGGGGCACCGGGTGCAGCCGCTTCGGGCCGGCGAACGGGAACGGGGAGCAGCGCTCGCCCCACACCGGGTCGAACAGCACGCGCCGGCCGTCGATCTCCGCGAGCACGCTGGAGTGCCCCATCCAGGTCAGCCGCAGCCCCGTGGCCGGGGGCCGGGCGATGTCGGCGAGGGTGGTGGCGTGCACCGGCACCGTGCCCTTCGGGGCGCGGCGGGGCCGGGTCTCCTTGTCGAAGAAGACCTTGGCGAAGTCCAGGGTGGAGCCCGAGGGCCGGGTCCGCGCGGGACCTCCGGGGTTCTGGAAGACCCCGTCCTTGAAGTGGGGCGATCTGCGGATGCGCGCCATGCGCTCACCGCTCGGGTCCGCGCCGAACGCCCCGGGCTGGAGCGAGCGGAGCCCGGAGCTCAGGGAACGGAAACCGGCCACGGTACCTCCAGGTGGAGTCGGTCAGGCTTTCCATTATGGTCGGCCCCTCCGACAACACCGGCGCGCAGGGGCTCCACGACGGTGATACTGAACGCGGATTCAGTAACCACGGCGAAGGAGCCCGTATGTCCAGTCCCCTGCTGTCCCTCACCTGGACCGACCACCTCACCGGCCGGCAGGGCTTCCTGGTCGTCGACCGGCTGGTGCGCGGTGTCGCCAGCGGCGGTCTGCGGATGCGCCCGGGCTGCACGCTGGACGAAGTCACCGGCCTGGCCCGCGGCATGACCATGAAGGAGGCACTCCACTACGACCCCGACAGCCGCTACGTCCCACTCGGCGGCGCCAAGGGCGGCATCGACTGCGATCCGCGCGATCCGGAGGCCTACCCGCTGCTGGTGCGGTATCTGCGCGCCATGCGGCCGTACATAGAGAGCTGCTGGACGACCGGCGAGGACCTGGGGCTCACCCAGGACCTGGTGGACCGGGCAGCGGCCGAGGCCGGACTGGTCTCCTCCGTCCAGGCCGTGTACCCGCTGCTGGACGACGAGACAGAGGCCCGGCGGCGGCTCGGGGACGCGTTCGCGGTCGAGGTGGACGGCATCGGGCTGGACGAGCTGGTCGGCGGCTGCGGCGTCGCCGAGGCGGCCCTCACGGCGCTGGACCGTGCCGGGGTACCCCACACGGGGACGAGGGTCGCCCTCCAGGGGCTGGGCACCATGGGCGGGGCCACCGCGCGCTTCCTCACACGCGCGGGACTCACGGTCGTCGCCGTCGCCGACATCAAGGGCACGATGGCCAATCCCACGGGTCTCGACATCGAGGCGCTGCTCGCCGCGCGGGACGCCCACGGCACCGTGGACCGCTCCGCGCTGCGCTCCGGCGACCGCGAACTGCCGGGCGACGCCTGGCTGTCGGCCGACACGGACGTCCTGGTGCCCGCAGCCGTCTCGTACGCGATCGACGCCGGGAACCAGGAGCGGATCACCGCCCGCTGGGTCGTCGAGGCGGCCAACATGCCCGTACGGCCGGAGGCGGAGCTGCTGCTGGCCGCGCGCGGCGTGACCGTGCTGCCGGACGTCGTGGTCAACTCCGGGACGAATGCCTGGTGGTGGTGGACGCTGTTCGGGGACCTCGGCGCCGGCGCCGAGGAGGCGTTCGCGCACACACGCCGCTCGATGCGGTCCCTGGTCGAGCGGATGCTGGCCCGCGCACTGGCCGACGGCACGACACCGCGGGCCGCCGCCCACGCGCTCGTGGCGGACCGGCTGCCGGTCATGGCGGAACGGTTCGGCTGGTACCGCTGACGGACGGCGAGGCAGCCGCGGGCCCCTTGCCGGACGGGCCGAATACACACGTCAAGAGGGTGCAGGCGCGTGTGTAGGGTGACGGCGTGACGAGAGTCCGGTTGAGCGTGGCGGAACGGCGCGAGGAACTGCTGCGGGCCGCCGTCGAGCAGATCGAGGCCCGGGGTGTGGTGGCGGTCAGGATCGCCGACGTGGCCTCGGCGCTCGGTGTGAGCAACGCCCTGGTGCTCTACCACTTCTCGACGAAGGAGAAGCTGGTCGCCGCCGCGTTCCGGCACGCGGCCGAGGCCGACCTGACCCATCTGCGCAGGCTCCTCGGCCGCCGTACGCCGGCACTGCGCCGACTGCGGTCGGCCGTACGGTGGTACGCCCCGACAGGCCAGGCCAAGGGCTGGCGGCTGTGGATCGAGGGCTGGGCGGCGGCGCTGCGCGAGCCGGCGCTGCGGGAGGTCACCCAGGACCTCGACAGGCAGTGGAAGGCGGCCCTCGCCGAGGTCATCGCGGAGGGCATGGCGGCCGGCGAGTTCCACTGCCCCGACCCGCACGGCACGGCTCTGCGCCTCACCGCCCTCCTCGACGGCCTCGCCGTCCAGCTGACGTCCTACGCGGGCGCGGTGCCGCGGGCACGGGCGCAGGAGTGGGCCGAGGAGGCACTGGCTCGCGAACTGGGCCTGGAGCCCGCGGCGTTGACCAGGCCCTGACCGGACCGGCACCCCGGGACGGCTGTCTATCCGCGATCGACCGTGCCGCCTGAGGCCGTTTCGGGTTTGGCGTGGAGGACCTCACGGGCCTGCTCCGCGGCGCGAATGAGACTCTCGGCGACGAAGTCGACGAAGCGGGCGATGTTCTCGAGGCGGGTGGCGGCCGGGGTGTCGGGCCCGAGGACTCCGACGCCCTGACGTGCGGTCTCGGCGAGCTGGGCACTGGATCGGGCGCTGGCCATCATTCCCTGGTAGAAGACGTCGTCGTCGACGGCGTAGCGCTCGCGGCGGCCTTCGTCGCGTTCCCGGCGGATGAGGCCCTGGCTTTCGAGGAACGCGACCGCTTTGGAGACGGACGCCGGGCTGACCTGGAGGTGCCGGACGAGTTCGGACGCCGTGAGGCTGCCCGCGTCGGTGGTGTAGAGGCAGGTCAGCACCCGGGACATCATCTTGGGCAGGCCCTGTTGCATGAGGAGGGTGGTGAACGCCTCCTCGTACTCGCGCACGGCCTCGGCATCGCGCCCGTGGGCCGGCGCGGGCGCCTCCGCTCCCCGGGTCGCGGTCTGCCTGCGCCGACGGGTGCGGCGCTCGGTGGAACGCTGGGCCAGGTCGGCGCGGTAGGCGGTCGGCCCGCCGTTCCGCATCACCTCACGCGTGATCGTCGAGGTCGGACGATCCAGACGTCTGGCGATCTCCGCGTAGGCGAGGCCGTCGGCCAGCCCCTGCGCGATCTGCTGGCGTTCCTGCTGGGTGAGCCTGCCTCCCGGCATCGCGATCTCCTTCGTGCTCTTGGTGCCTGCACCATAGCGTTCACTTGCCATCCATTGCAACGAGCCAGGCGTCGACCGTTGCATTGACTTCAACCCCATTGCAACGATTATTCACCCTTCACCTGCAGCTATATCAATTACACGCAACTCTTGCATTGCCTAACTGACAAACGCAACGTAGCTTTTCCATAGTTAGAAACAACACGGCGGAGGAGAGCACGATGCAGAAGTTCCACACCCCTGGCGAGATCTCGGTCGCCGTGGCCCGCGGGGTCTCCGCCTCTCTCTGGACGCCGGCACCACGTACGGCCGGATCCACAACACGCTTCGGAACACCGACGGCGCCGCCGGCCTGAACCCCCACGCGACCACTGCCTACGGCGACATCACCGCCCGCAACCTCTGAGCAGCACGGCCCTTGGTGGCCGGCACAACCTCGTCGCTGCCCCGGGCAGCCCCGTCACCGCAGCAACCACCCAACCCATAAGGAGCACACAGTCATGTCCCTCACCATTGCCCGGCAGGACCGCCCGGAGTTGCAGAAGGCCATTCAGGAGATCGTGGATTCCGGTTTCAGCGGTGTGCAGCTGCGCGTGCACGACGAGCTGGGCGAGTGGGTCGGCAGCGCCGGGGTGCGCAAGCTGGGCGAGAGCGCCAAGCCGCCGACCAACGGGCGGTTCCGGATCGGCAGCACCACCAAGACCTTCACCGCGACCGTGGTGCTCCAGCTGGTGGCCGAGGGCAAGATCGGGCTGGACAGCCCGGCGGATGACTACCTGCCCCGGTTCGGGCTGGACCGGCGGATCACGGTGCGGATGCTGCTACAGCACACCAGCGGGCTGTTCAACTACACCGGCGAGTACTACGACGACGGGACGGTCGCGCCGGGGATCCCCTGGCAGGGCCAGGAGTACGTGGACAACCAGTTCCACACCTATCAGCCTGAGGAGCTGGTACGGCTGGCGTTGTCCAAGCCGACGCGGTTCGAGCCGGGGACGGACTGGAGCTACTCCAACACCAACTACGTGCTGGCCAAGTTGCTGATCGAGGAGGTCACCGACCGCTCGTTGGCCGAGGAGCTGCAGCGGCTGATCCTGCAGCCGCTGGGAATGTCGGGCACCGTGGTGCCGGGCGCCTCGCCGGAGATCCCCGAGCCGCACGCTCACGGCTACTACCGATACGAGCACGCCGGCCAGTGGAAGGTGGTCGATGTCACCCGTTTCAACGTCTCCTGGATCTCCGCCGCCGGTGACATGATCTCGACCACCGAAGATCTCCACACGTTCTTCTCCGCGTTGATGAGCGGCAAGCTCCTGCCGGACTCGCTGCTCGCCGAGATGCGCACGCCGCATCCCAAGGCCGGCTACGGCCTGGGGTTGTTCGTGGAGGAGACGGACGGCGGCGGCACCGTCTTCAACCACAACGGCGGCTTTTTTGGCTGGGGGGCGCTGATGTACAGCACGCCCGACGGCAGTAAGACCCTGACCGCCTCCCTGACCACCGGCGACGCCGAGCTCGACTTCGCCGCCACGGCCGAGGCGTTCCACAAGGCGCAGCAAAGGCTCGTCAAGGAAGTGTTCTGCGGCGGGCAGGCCAAGGTGGCCGACAAGGCCGAGCCAGCTCAGTAAACGGTGCCGAGCACCACGGACCGGTAGGGAACGAACGCGCTCACGCCGAGCTCGGAGAGCTCGGCGTGAGCGCGTCAGCGATGGCCTGGGGTACTTCCAGTCGGGCGAGGGACGAGCTGTGCAGCTCCGGGCGAAGAGGCTGCGGCGCGTCACCAGTAGACGGTGGGCTCTTTGACAGCCGGGTGGGCAACGCCACCGCCTCCTCGGAGACCGCCCACAGCGGTCGGTGTCCGAGCCCATCGCGCCGTTCCGAGGACGGACACCTCCCGGCGCGGCCCCGACCCACCACCGGCGAGAAGGCGCTACGCGCACCCCGAACCCGCACAGGCCGCCGCAGGCACCCGGCCATCACGCCACCGCAGCGATCCGCATCCTGATGTCCTCCGGCGACAGAGCCCCCTTCGCCGTCACATGGTCCCCCGACGACTCCCCACGCAGCCGCCGCCCGATCCACGGCACCAGAAACTCCCGCGCCCAGTGCACATCGTCCCGCCGCACCTCGAGCGGCCCCCGCGCCGGCAGCGGCGGCCACGGCTGCTCCGGGTCGGCCGGAACCTCCAGCCCGAGCACCTGCCCCGCGCGGAGCGCCACCCGCGTGTGCCCCTCGGGCGACAGGTGCAGCCGGTCGGCGTCCCAGGCCCTGCGGTCCTGGACACTGCGCAGGGACCACAGGTCGAGCACCGGGCAGCCGTACCGGTCGGCGATGGCCCGGACATGCCCGTTGTACGTCGCGATCTTGCCGCGCAGGTGCTTGAGCACGGGCATCCCACGGGTGTCGAACCCGGTCGTCACCATCACCGTGCCGGCCACGGCGGTGAGCCGCACGAGGGCGCACTCGAAGCGCTCGGCCACCTCGTCCGGGTCGGTACCGGGCCGGAGGATGTCGTTGCCCCCGGCGCAGAACGAGACGAGGTCCGGGGCCATTTCGACGGCCCGCGGAACCTGGTCCGCCACGATCTGGTCGAGGAGTTTCCCGCGCACGGCGAGGTTGGTGTACTGGAAGTCGCCTTCGGGCCGGCGGTCGGCGAGCAGGACGGCGAACCGGTCGGCCCAGCCGACGAACGCCCCGTCGGGGCCGGGATCACCGACGCCCTCGGTGAAGCTGTCCCCCACCGCAACGTACGACCCGATCACTGCTCTGCTGTCACTCTTCGAATCGTCTGCCACAGCCGCTCATGATTCACCCTCTAATGTGACCTACGCGACCGTAGGCAAGGGTTGACGGACGGTGAGATAGGCCACTCTCAAAGTGTTCGCCAACTCCGGAATAGGTCACCCGTCAGCGGTGTTGGGCGGGCAGTCGCCACACCCGGAAGCCCGTGATCCGGAAGTGACTCCACACGGTCCGGAAGGCGAAGTGCCCGCCGGTGTACGGCTGCGGGTCCGGGTAGTCGAAGACGAGGCGCCCGTTGTTCCACCACCTGACCGTCGAACCGTCGGAGACGATCCGGACCCGGTTGGGCTCACCCGGCACCAGCAGCGGCTCGGTGTAGTCGTAGATCAAGGGCCGGACACCGGGCTCCCCGACATACCGCCGCAGCCGGGTCGTGGTGTTGTAGTTGGCGCCGTAACCGGCGTAGTACGTCGTCAGGTGGTCGTACTCCTCCAGCGCCCCACCACGCGGCACGGCGAAGAGATCGCCCGGGGAGCGCACGTCGGTCGCGTTCCAGAAGTTGTTGAGGTCCGAGACGCGGTCGTTGACCCCGCCCTCGGAGACCGGCGTGGCGGTGTACTCCAGGACGTACGGGCCTTCGAGCCGCCGCCTGAACCACACGGTCGCCCCGCTCGGCACGTCGATCTCCAGAACACCGCGAGAGGCGGTGACGGTCCCGCCGTCCTGGAGTTCGGTCGCCCACTGGGCGAGGCCGTGGCGGAAGTCGTCGTGGGCGATGAGGCGACGGTGCCGGGGCGCGGCGTGCGCGGCGCCCGTCGGGACGAGGACCGCCGCCGCGGCTCCGGCGGCCAGGGCTGCGAACGCTCTACGAGTGGTGGGCACGGGACACATCTCCTCGGTGGATCCGCCTGGACGGCTCTAGAAAGCGCTTGCGCTCCGGACGGGATCACTGTGTCCCAACTGCCGCCCGCTGTCGATCCCTTGGGCCGGCCGATCGCCACAAGCCCCCCCACACACACCGAAGGCCGGACCCGGGGATCGGGGTCCGGCCTTCGGTTGCGTGTCAGGCAGGTGGTCGTGCGGTCGGTCAGCCGACGGAGACGCCGTGCGAGCGCAGGTAGGCGACCGGGTCCACGTCCGAGCCGTAGTCCGGCGTGGTGCGGATCTCGAAGTGCAGGTGCGGTCCGGTCACGTTGCCGGTGGCACCGGACAGGCCGATCTGCTGTCCGCCGCTCACGGTCTGGCCGGCCGAGACGGAGAGCGAGGACAGGTGGGCGTACTGCGCGTAGTTGCCGTCGTTCAGCTTGATGACGACCTGGTTGCCGTACGCGCCGCCCCAGCCGGCGGAGACGACCGTGCCCGCGCCGACGGCCTTGAGCGAGGTGCCCGTCGGGACGACGAAGTCGACACCGGTGTGGTAGCCGCTGGACCACATGCTGCCGGACATCCGGTACGGCGTGCCGACGGTGGCACCGTCCACCGGGGCACTGTAGCCGCTGGAGGCAGCGGCGGCCGGCTTGGCGGCAGCCGGCTTCGAGGACGACTCGGAGGCGGACGACTTGGAAGCCGAGGACTTCGAAGCCTTCGAAGCCTCCGAAGCCGAGGACTTCGAGGGCTTCGTGGACTTGGAGGCCGAGGACTTCGACGAGGACGGGGACGAGGACTTGGACTCGCTCGCCGCCGCCTTCTTGCCGATCGACAGCTTCAGGCCCGGGTGGATCAGCGACGGGTCGTCGCCGACGGCGTCACGGTTGTCCGTGTAGAGCTTCTTCCAGCCCCCGTCGACGTTCTGCTCATCGGCGATCTTCGCGAGATAGTCACCGGGCCGCACGGTGTACGTGCGGGCACCCGTGGCCTTTTCGGCGGCCTTCTTCTCGGCGGCCGGAGCGGACTGGACGGTCTTTTCCGGAGCCGACTGCGGGGTGGCGGCGTGGGCGCCGACGGCCCCCATGAGCGGAAGGGCGAGAGCGGCCCCGCCGGTTCCGGCGACGGCGATGGAACGGGTGAAACGCTGAGTCTTCGGGCGGCGGTGCTTACCCTTCGCGGGCATGGCGAATTCCTCTCCGGCGCCTACGAGGTGAGCTGTCGGGTTCGGGCTGGAGATGCCCGGCCGCGCCGAGGCGCGACTTAACCCCAAGCCGTTCCGGGAACCGGAACAGGCGTCTTACCTGTGGGTCCCCCGCTCCTGCCGTACGTCGGGTCAGTGTGTGCGGGCTCCGGGCGGCGGCAGGATTAGGCGTCCGTCCGGATTGGTGTGGAACGTAAGCGACCAAGACGCACAGGGACAAGCTTGCGGTTGCTTGTGACGGCGTTTTTCTTGACGCATCGGCACATTTTCCGTCACGGAGCGTGGATTACGGATCTCCCGCTTTCCTCAATGGCCCTGAATAACGCCAGAATTACGTGCACATGGCAACAACACATCGTCACGAATATGACGATGCTCACGCGCCCCGACCTCATCTCCTTTACAATCGGGGCACGTTATGCCGAAACAACCGAATAACCGAAGAACTCCCTATTCGGACAGAACGGCTACTTACGCTTAAGCCGGACGACGGTGGCGTCCAGGTCCCCGCGCAGACCGACCCGCAGCCCGTGATGGAGCAGCACGGCACCCCGGTGAACTTCGCCCGTTTCGAGGCATTCGTACGATTCTGCGGGGTCGAGACCCCGCAGCCGGAGCGCCGGAACGGGCTCGCCGTAACGCTGCGCCTGGAGCCAGGCGAGGACGACGGTCTCGTCGCCGAGGACGTACTGCACGGCGCTCGGGCCGCCCTCCGGCGGGCGCAGCCGGTAGAGGTCGCCGCGCTGCACCACGGGCCGGATCTCCTTGTAGAGCCCCACCCAGTCCCGCGCCTCGGCGAGCTCCTCCTCCGTCCACTTGGTGAGGTCGCCGCCGACCCCGAGCACACCGGCCATGGCGCTGACGAACCGGAACCGCAGGGAACTGGCCCGCTGGTTGAGCATGGCGTTCGGGCTGTCGGTGACCCAGGCGGCCATGACCCGGGCCGGATGGATCTGGCTGAAGCCGTGCTGGATGGCGAGCCGGTCGAGCGGGTCGGTGTTGTCCGAGGTCCACACCTGGTCCGTGCGGCCGAGCACGCCGAGGTCGATCCGGCCGCCGCCGCCCGAGCAGGACTCGAAGGCCACCTGGGGATGGGCGGCCCGCAGCCGGTCCAGCAGGGCGTACAGGGCATGGACGTGGTCGACCCACAGTCGCTGCGGGTAGGGGTCGTCCGGCCAGCCGGCGTCGGTGAAGCAGCGGTTGAAGTCCCACTTGACGTAGTCGATCGGGGCGCTGGAGAGGAGTCCGTCGAGCTGCTGCCAGAGGTACTCCTGGACGTCCTCGCGGGCGAGGTTCAGTACGAGCTGATTGCGGAACTCCGTCCGCTTTCGTTCCGGTTGGTACTGCACCCAGTCCGGGTGCGCGCGGTACAGGTCGCTGTCCGGGTTCACCATCTCCGGCTCGACCCAGATCCCGAACTGCATACCGAGGCCGTGCACGTGCTCGGCGAGCGGCTTCAGGCCGCCCGGGAAACGGTCCGGGTTGGGAGTCCAGTCGCCGAGCCCGGCCCGGTCACTCGTACGCGCCCCGAACCAGCCGTCGTCGACCACGAACAGCTCGACCCCCATGGCGGCGGCCCGCTCGGCGAGCGCCCGCTGCTGCTCCTCGGAGATGTCGAACTCGGTGGCCTCCCAGGAGTTGAACAGCACCGGCCGGTCCCGGCCAGCGTCCGGGATCACGTACGCCCGCTGGTAGGCGTGCCAGGCGCGGCTCGCCCCGCCGAAGCCGCCGTCGCTCCAGAGCCCGGCGAAGACGGGGGTGATGTACGACTCCCCCGTGCCCAGCATCAGCAGCCCCGATTCGTCGTACCCGGCCCCGCCGGTGATCTGCACGCGCGCGTCCGGGAGTTGGGCCACGGCGATCCGCCAGGAGCCGGACCAGCCCAGGGCGCATCCGTAGACCTCGCCGCGCTCCTCGGTCGCGTCGGTGTCGAGCGCGACCCACGGCAGGTGCTGGTGACCGGTGTGGCCACGACGGCTGCCGATGACCTTCTCGCCGTGGGTGAGGACGGAGCGCTCCAGCCGGGACTCGGCGCCCCAGCGGCCGTGCAGCTGGGACAGCCGCCAGGTGTCGCGGTCGGGCAGGGTCCAGGTGGCGGAGTCGGCGCGCAGCACCTCGACGGCGGGTCCGTGGTTGTCGAGGGTCACCCAGCGCTCGACGACGTCCGTCGAGGAGCGCATCCGGTAGTGCAGCGTGATGGTCAGGTCACCGTCGCAAAAGCGCAGCCGCAGCTCGCCGTCCTCGGCGTCATGCCCCTCGTAGGCCCACTCGGTGCCGCGCCGCTGCGGCGTGCGCACGGACAGGGCGGGCCGGACGAAACGAGGGCCGCCCTCGACCGGATACTCCTCGCGCCCGTCGAGCGGGGACTCGAAGGGCCAGTAGTCCGGCAGCGGCCGGACGGCGAGGGCCTCGGCGTCGGCGACGCCGATCCGGGGACCCCAGTGCAGGTGCAGCAGCTCGTCCCGGTCGGTGACATGGACGGCGTAGCTGCTGGCCGGTCCCGACAGCACCCACGTACGACCGTCTTCGGAGATCTCCAGCATCAGGCCCTCACAGATTCGAACAAGCCCGACCAGGTGCGACCAGGCCGCAACATCATCAAGGGCTTCGGGGTCTCCCTGCAACGCCTGTGGACAACTCATTGCCCCAGGCAGGCATGTCGTATCGTCGGGTGGTGCCCGTCGACGAGCCGCGTCGGCGGCGCCGACTGGGAGGAGCCCCCGTGACGCAGCAGGTCCCGTCGACCGAACCGGAGCTGGCCGGAGTGCGCAACTTCCGTGATGTGGGCGGACTGCCGACCGTGGACGGACGGCGGGTGCGGCAGGGAGTGCTGTTCCGCAGCGGCCACCTCGCGCATGCGACCGGGGAGGACGCCGCCTTCCTGGCCACCCTGGGCCTGCACACGATCTTCGACTTCCGCAACGCGGCGGACCAGAAGCTCGAAGGGCCGGACGTCGAGCTGCCGGGCGTGCGCAATGTGAACCTGCCGCTGAGCGACCCGGCCGACGGCGCCGAGTTCTGGCGGATGGTCCGCGACGGCGACCTGGACCAGCTGCGCGCGATCCTCTCGGACGGCAAGGGCGCGGACCGGATGATCGCCTCGTACCGCACGATCATCCGGAGCCGCACGGCCGAGCACTCCCGGGTACTGCACGCACTCGCCGAGGACAGCGTCCCCGCCCTGATGCACTGCGCGGCGGGCAAGGACCGCGCGGGTCTGTCCATCGCGGTGACGCTGCTCGCCCTGGGCGTCGAGCGCGAGGCGATCGTCGACGACTACCTGAAGTCCAACGCCAAGCACCGCCGCTACAAGGTGCACCGCAGCAGCTCCGCCGCCTCGGCCTACTCCCCCGAGGTCATGGAGCTGCTCAGCCCCCTGTTCGACGCGCGCGCCGAGTACCTGGCGGCGGCCTTCGACACCATCGAGGAGACCTGGGGCGGCGTCGACGCCTATCTGGAGAAGGGCATCGGGCTCACTCCGGAGATCCGGGAGCGGCTGCGCGAGCGACTGCTCGACTGAGGAACGCGGCTAGCGAGCCCCTGCCTCGAACAGGAAGTACACGAAAGCCGCGAAGATGTGCCCCACCACGAGGTAGATGAACAGCCGCACCCACAGGGCTCGGGGGAACTTCTCCTCCATGTCCTTCATGACACGTCTCCAGGGGTGGGGCCCAGGCACAGGGCGGCCGTGGGACTCTGCAAGAGGGTGTGCACGAAGAGCAGTTCGACGCCGTCCGGGTCCTGGGCGGCGATGCGGTGCGGGGTGAGCGAGTCGAAGTGGGCGCTGTCGCCGGGCGCGAGCTGGTGCGTGGTGTCGCCGAGGCTCAGCCGCAGCCGCCCCCGGAGCACGTGGAGCCACTCCTCGCCGGGGTGGACGCGCACGATGTCGCCCTGGGATCCGTACGGCACATGGACCCGCAGGGCTTGCATCCCGCGCCCGGGAGCGCCGGCCTGCCAGTACGTCCAGCCGCCCGCGGCGGTCGGTTCCATGTCGGCGGCGCGGACGACGGCGTCCCGGCCGGCGACCGTCTCGCCGAGCAGCTCGGAGACCGTCGTACCGTAGATGCGGGCCAGCGCGAGGAGCATCGGCAGGGAGGGCTGGCGCTGCCCGGTCTCCAGGCGGGAGAGGTGGGCGGGCGACAGCCCGGCGGCACGGGCCGCGGCCTCCAGGGTCAGGGAGGTCCGGCGCCGCAGTGCACGCAGCTGCGGCGCGACGGCGGGCAGCGCAGCGGCCGCCTGGTCAGCCGACGGGGCGGCCCCGGAGGACCGCTCGGTCTCGGAGGAGCTCATGCCTCCATTCAGCCGGAGCCTTGCCCCAGCGGCAAATTTCTTGCCTCTCAGGCAAAAACCCTCGGCGAAAGCCCTACCGGTTGGCCACCGCCTGCTTGACCAGCGTCTTCCCGAAGTCCCAGACCAGCCCGCCGTCGTGCGCGTCGTCCATCACGGCCGCGAAGGCGTCGACGAACCGGTCCACCTCCCGCTCGCCGATGATCAGCGGCGGGATCAGCTTGATCACCTCCATGTGGTCGCCGGAGACCTGGGTGAGGATCCGGTGCTTCTGGAGCAGCGGTACGACGACCATCTGCGCGAACAGTCCCTTGCGCGCTGCCTGGAGCATGGCCCAGCGGCTGCGCAGCTTCAGCGACTTCGGCCGGCCGAACTCGATGCCGATCATCAGGCCCCGGCCGCGGACGTCGGCGAGCATCTCGTACTTGTCCGTCAGCGCCGCGAGCCGGGATCTGAGCCGTTCCCCGGTGGCGCGGACGCCGGCGATGATCTGCTCGTTCTCCATCACCGACAGCACCGCCAGGCCCGCCGCCATGGCCTGCGCGTTGGACCCGAAGCTCGCCGAGTGGACCAGCACCCGGTCCATCGACGAGTAGACCTTCTTGAAGATCCAGTCCTTGCCGAGCGTGGCACCCACCGGCACATAGCCACCGGAGAGCGCCTTGGCCACGCACACCAGGTCGGGCTCCACGCCGTCCTCGTGCTGGTAGCCGTAGAAGTCGCCGGTGCGGCCGAGGCCCGTCTGCACCTCGTCGGCGATGAGCAGCGCCTTGTGCCCGCGCAGCAGTTCCTGGGCGGCCCGCAGATAGCCGGGCGGGGCCTCCAGCACGCCCTTGCCCTGGATCGGCTCGACGATCAGGGCGGCGACGTCGCCCTTCCTCAACTCCCTTTCCAGCGCGTCGAGGTCGCCGAGCGGTACGGCCGTGTCGGGCAGCAGCGGGGCGAAGCCGTCGCGGAAACCGGACTCGCCGTTCACCGAGAGGGCGCCGGTGGTCAGGCCGTGGAAGGCATGCGCGCAGTACAGGATCCTGGGCCTGCCGGTGACGAACCGGGCGAACTTCAGCGCGCCCTCGACGGCTTCCGTGCCGCTGTTGCCGAAGAACACCCGGTCCAGGTGCGGGCTGTGCGCGAGCAGCTTCTCCGCAAGCAGGCCCGGGAGCGGCTGGCAGTCGAAGCGCGTGAGGTCGGCGAGGCCGGCGTCCAGGACGTCGTGCAGCGCCTTGCGCACCACGGGGTGGTGGCGGCCGAGCCCCATCACCCCGAACCCGGCGAGCATGTCCAGGTAGTCGTTGCCGTCCGCGTCGTAGAAGTAGGCGCCCTCGGCGCGCTCGTAGACCTTGTCGAAGCCGATGGTGTGCAGCATGCGCGGGAGCTGGTGGTTGAGGTACCGGGTGTGCAGCTCGTAGCGCTCGGCTCCGCGTTCGGCCAGCAGCGCGCCGAGGTCGAACGCCCCGGCCTGCGACGACTCCGACGCGGACTCGGCGGTTGTCATTCCTGTGGCTCCTTGGACAGCTCTTCCTTCACGGTCAGGCTCGCGCTGATCCGTCCGGCGACCTCGACGGGTGTCAGGCCGATGTCGGCGAGCACCTCGCCGCGCTTGGCGTGCGCGAGGAACTGCTCCGGGATCCCGAAGCGCCGTACCGGGACGTCGACTTCGGCGTCGCCCAGGGCCAGCGCCACGGCCGAGCCGACCCCGGCCGCCCGGCTGTTGTCCTCGACGACGGCGACCAGGCGGTGTTCGCAGGCGAGGCCCGGGAGCGCCGGGTCGACCGGTTTGACCCAGCGGGGGTCGACGACGGTGCATCCGATGCCTCGGGCTTCGAGCAGCTCGGCGGCCTGGAGGCACACCGGCGCCATGACGCCGACGGCGACCAGAAGCACCTCCGCTCGGTCGGCGCGGTGCAACACGTCCAGTCCGCCCACCCGGTCCACCGCCGGGATCGACGGGCCGACGGACTCCTTCGGGAAACGCAGCAGCGTCGGCGCGTCGTCGACGGCGACCGCCTCCCGCAACTGGGCGCGCAACTGGTCGGCGTCGCGCGGCGCCGCGATCCTGAGGCCGGGGACGACTTGGAGGACGGACATGTCCCACATGCCGTTGTGGGAGGGCCCGTCGACGCCGGTGACACCGGCCCGGTCCAGCACGAAGGTCACCCCGCAGCGGTGCAGGGCCACGTCCATCAGAAGCTGGTCGAAGGCACGGTTGAGGAAGGTGGCGTAAACGGCGACGACCGGGTGCAGGCCACCCGTCGCCAGGCCCGCCGCGGACACGGCCGCGTGCTGCTCGGCGATGCCGACGTCCCACACCCGGTCCGGGAAGCGTTCGGCGAACCTGCCCAGGCCGACCGGATGGAGC
Organism: Streptomyces coeruleorubidus; assembly: GCF_028885415.1. Classification (GTDB taxonomy): domain Bacteria; phylum Actinomycetota; class Actinomycetes; order Streptomycetales; family Streptomycetaceae; genus Streptomyces; species Streptomyces coeruleorubidus_A. Next base: position 8,426,951 of record NZ_CP118527.1, on the reverse strand, counting down.
ATGGCCGCGGTTATCGCGACCACGTCCTCCCGCTCCTCCCCGATCCGTACGATCTCGTCGCCGAACACGGAGGTCCAGGACGGGCCCCCCGCCGGCGAGAGCGGCGCGCAGGTCAGCGGGTCCATGACGCCGACGGTGTGGAAGTGGTCCTCCTCGTGGGCGAGGGCGGGTTCGTAGCCGCGGCCCTTCTCCGTGAGGCAGTGGACGAGGACCGGACCGTGGAAGCGTTTCGCGCGCCGCAGCGCGGAATCCACGGCCCCGATGTCATGCCCGTCGATCGGGCCCACGTACTTCAGGCCCAGGTCCTCGAACAGGCCCTGCGGGGCGAACGCGTCCTTGAAACCCTTCTTCGCGCCGTGCAGGGCCTCGTAGAGGGTGTTGCCGACCAGGGGCGTGGCCTGGAGCACGTCCTTGCCCCAGGCCAGGACCCGCTCGTAGCCGTCGGTCGTGCGCAGGGTCGCGAGGTGGCCCGCGAGGCCGCCGATGGTCGGGGCGTAGGAGCGTTCGTTGTCGTTGACGACGATGATCAGCGGCCGGTTCTTGGCGGCCGCGATGTTGTTCAGCGCCTCCCAGGCCATGCCGCCGGTCAGGGCGCCGTCGCCGATCACCGCGACGACATGGCCCTTCTCCCCCTGCACCTGGCGGGCTTTGGCCAGCCCGTCGGCCCAGCCGAGCGCCGTGGAGGCGTGGCTGTTCTCGATGACGTCGTGCTCGGACTCCTCGCGCGAGGGGTAGCCGGACAGGCCGCCCTTGCCGCGCAGCTTGGAGAAGTCCTGGCGCCCGGTCAGCAGTTTGTGGACGTAGCTCTGGTGGCCGGTGTCCCACAGGATGCGGTCGACCGGCGACTCGAAGACCCGGTGCAGGGCGACGGTGAGCTCCACCACCCCCAGGTTGGGCCCCAGATGACCTCCGGTCCTGGCGACCGCGTGCACCAGGAACTCCCTGATCTCGTCGGACAGTTCGCCGAGTTCCGCCTCGGACAGCGCCTTCAGGTCACGTGGTCCCCGGATGGTCTCCAGAATCGTCACGCTCGGGCCCCCTTCGGTTCCGTGCTCTTCAGCTCACGGTGACGGCCGGCTCCCCCGACCCCACGCCGTCCTGCTCCATCTGCTCGGCGAGCTTCATCGCCTCTTCGATCAGCGTCTCGACGATCTTCGACTCGGGGACGGTCTTGATGACCTCGCCCTTGACGAAGATCTGCCCCTTGCCGTTGCCGGAGGCCACCCCCAGATCGGCCTCCCTTGCCTCGCCGGGTCCGTTGACCACACATCCCATGACGGCGACCCGCAACGGCACTTCCATGCCCTCGAGGCCGGCAGTGACTTCGTCGGCGAGCTTGTAGACATCGACCTGGGCTCGGCCGCAGGAGGGGCAGGAGACGATCTCCAGCTGGCGCTGCCGCAGCCCCAGCGACTGAAGGATCTGGATGCCGACCTTGACCTCCTCGGCCGGGGGCGCGCTCAGCGACACCCGGATGGTGTCGCCGATGCCCTGCGAGAGCAGCGCGCCGAAGGCCACCGCCGACTTGATCGTGCCCTGGAACGCCGGACCCGCCTCCGTCACCCCCAGGTGCAGCGGGTAGTCGCACTGCTCGGCGAGCTGCCGGTACGCCTCGATCATCACGACCGGGTCGTTGTGCTTGACGGAGATCTTGATGTCCCGGAAGTCGTGCTCCTCGAACAGGGACGCCTCCCACAGCGCGCTCTCCACGAGCGCCTCGGGGGTCGCCTTGCCGTACTTCTGCAGCAGCCGCCGGTCCAGCGACCCGGCGTTGACCCCGATCCGGATCGGGGTGCCGTGGCCATCGGCGGCCTGCGCGATCTCCTTGACCCGGTCGTCGAACTGCTTGATGTTGCCGGGGTTGACGCGTACGGCGGCACAGCCCGCCTCGATGGCCGCGAACACGTACTTCGGCTGGAAGTGGATGTCCGCGATCACCGGGATCTGCGACTTGCGCGCGATGGTCGCGAGCGCGTCCGCGTCGTCCTGCGTGGGGCAGGCGACCCGGACGATCTGGCAGCCGGACGCGGTGAGTTCGGCGATCTGCTGCAAGGTGGCGCCGATGTCCGACGTACGCGTCGTCGTCATCGACTGCACCGACACCGGGGCCCCGCCCCCGACCGCCACCGGACCGACCTGGATCCGGCGCGAGGCGCGCCGCTGCGCGATCGGCCGGACCGGTACCTCGGGAACGCCCAGCGGGATGGCGGTCATGGCGTCACTCCCGGTTTCCGGAGACCGTCTCGCGCATGGCGCGCAGGGACTCCTTCAGCGATCCCATGGTGGCGAGGACGGCGGTGGGCTCGTAGCCGCAGTGCGCCATGCAGTTGGCGCAGCGCGGGTCCTTGCCGCGGCCGTACTTGTCCCAGTCGGTGTCCTCGACCAGTTCCCGGTACGTCGGCACATAGCCGTCGCTCATCAGGTAGCAGGGGCGCTGCCAGCCGAACAGCGAGTAGTTCGGGATCGCCCAGGCGGTGCACGGGAAGTCGACCTTGCCCTCCAGGAAGTCCAGGAAGAGCGGGGAGTGGTTGAGCCGCCAGCGGCGCCGGTTGCCGCCCGCGAAGGCCTTCTTGAACAGCTCGCGGGTCTGCTCCACGCCGAGGAAGTGCTCCTGGTCGGGAGCCTTCTCGTAGGCGTAGGCGGGCGAGATCATCATCTCGTCGACCTTGAGGTCGTCGTTGAGGAAGTTCAGCACCTCGATGATGGTCTGCGGGGTGTCGGTGTTGAAGAAGGTCGAGTTGGTGGTCACCCGGAAGCCGCGCCGCTTGGCCTCCTTGATCGCCTCCACGGCCTCGTCGAACACGCCCTCCTTCGCCACCGACTCGTCGTGCCGCTCGCGCAGCCCGTCGATGTGCACCGCGAAGGCGAAGTACGGGGAGGGCTTGAACTTGTCCATCTTCTTACGCAGGAGCAGGGCGTTGGTGCACAGGAAAACGTACTTCCGCTTGGCCACCAGCTGACGCACGATCTCGTCGATCTGCGGGTGCATCAGCGGCTCGCCACCGGCGATGGACACCATGGGGGCGCCGGACTCCAGCACTGCCCCCACGGCCTGGGCGACCGGCATCCGCTGCTTGAGCACCCCGGCCGGGTGCTGGATCTTGCCGCACCCCTCGCACTTGAGGTTGCAGGCGTACAGCGGCTCCAGCTCGACGATGAGCGGGAACTTGTCCCGCCGGCGGAGCTTCTGTTCAGCCAAGTACGTAGCGACCTTGATGGACTGTCGGAGCGGCATGGCCATCTGGCTCACCTCCTGGGGAGCAGCAAGGAACGGTGCCATTCGAAGAAAGCGGGAAGAACGGAACGAAGGACACGGAAAGCCGATATTCCACCGCGCACCGTGCCGATCCGGACGAGTTCATGTTCTGGAGCGTCCACGACCACCCGGACGGCCGCAACCGGGCGCACGCCCGCGCGCACGGCACTCAGGAGCGTGGCAGCCGACTCCATGTCGACCGCGATCGCGCCGGTCGCGCGCAGATCGGACCGTTCATGACCGCGCACGACGTGGTCTGAGCCGGTGAGCGGCCCGGTGTGCACCGTCCGCCCGGGCACCGCGCGGCCCAGCTCCTTGACCAGCAGGTCCGTCCCGACGCAGGCGGTCGTACCGCGCGGGTCGCGGGTCTCCTCGGCGACGACCAGGTCACCTGGGTGCATGCCCGGCGCGAGCCCCGCGCAGAAGCCGGTGGCCAGGACGGCGGCATCGCGCAGGGCCGGGTCGGCGAGCATCCGGGTGACGGACCGCTCGGCCGCCGACGGTCCCATGCCGGTGCGCAGCACGGTGACCGGCCCGCCGGCGCCGCCACGGTCCCCCGCGCGCAGGGCGAGCTGCTCGATGCCGAGCGCGCAGGCGATCAGCAGCGGGGCCGGGGCGGGCTGGGTGCTCATCAACTCCCCTTGGCCTCGGCTAGCGGCTTCCCGGCCGCCCCACTCCCCTTGTGCCGGTCGGCGAAGGGCTCCCCGTGCAGGTACCGGCCGAGCGCGGTGAGCGGGAACACCTGCCGGTAGAGGTGGTAGTTGATCGAGAAGTCCCACGGGAAGCCCGTCCCCGTGAAGTACGGCTCGTCCCAGGAACCGTCCTCCCGCTGGGTGGCGGCGAGCCACTCGATGCCGCGTTCGACGGCCTTGGAGTCCCGCTCCCCCGCCGCGAGCAGGGCCATCAGGGCCCACGCCGTCTGGGAGGCGGTCGAGGCGCCCCTGCCGCTCCACTCCCTGACGTACTTGTAGGAGCGCAGGTCCTCGCCCCAGCCGCCGTCGTCGTTCTGGACCGACTCCAGCCAGGTCACGGCCCGGCGGATCGCCGGGTGCGCGGCGGGGATGCCTGCGGCCACCAGGGCGGGTACGACCGACCCTGTGCCGTAGACGTAGTTGACGCCCCAGCGCCCGAACCACGAGCCGTCGGGCTCCTGTTCGGCCAGCAGCCACTCGATGCCGCGCCGGGTGCGCGGGTCGTGGGCGAGGCCCTCCACCGCGAGCATCTCGACGACGTGGGCGGTGACGTCGGCGGAGGGCGGGTCGATGACCTCGCCGAAGTCGCAGAACGGCAGCCGGTTCGGGAACGGGCTGGTGTTGTCGACGTCGAAGGCGGCCCACGCGCCGTTCCTCGACTGCATGCCGAGGGTCCAGCGCACGCCGCGCCCGACGGCCTTGTCCACCCGCTCCGGGGCGTGGTGGGTGATCCGGCGCAGCGCGAGGATCACCTCGGCGGTGTCGTCGATGTCGGGGTAGTTGTCGTTGTGGAACTCGAACGCCCAGCCCCCGGGCGGCAGTCCGGGCCGCTGCACCGACCAGTCACCGGGCCGGACGATCTCCTCGCCCAGCATCCAGTCCGCGGCCTTCACCAACTGCGGGTGGTCGGCGGGCAGTCCGGCGTCGACGAGCGCGATCGCGGCCAGGCAGGTGTCCCACACCGGCGACTGGCAGGCCTCGATCATCCGGGCCCCGTCCTGGCGCCACACGGCGAACCGGTCCAGCGACGCGAGTCCCTCGCGCATCACGGGGTGCTGGAGGTCGTAGCCGAGCAGGTGCAGGGCGATGATCGAGTACACGGCCGGGGGCTGGATGCCGCCCCAGCAGCCGTCGTTCTCCTGCCGCTCGATGATCCAGCGGGCGGCGCTGTTCATCGCGGCTCTGCGCAGCCGGCGCGGCGCGACCTTCCGCAGGGCGTGCAGGCCCTTGTCCATCCGCTGGAAGGCGCCGTCCCAACTGAACGCCGGGGCAAGGGGCTTGGCGGGGTTCGGGTGGGCCGGGTCGGTGTGCAGCTCGTCCAGCGGGAAGGGCGCGGGGCGTACCGGCCGCTTCGCGGAGACGATCGTCAGCGGGACGATGGTCTGCCGGGCCCAGCAGCCGAAGTCGTAGATGTTGAGCGGCATCCACTTCGGGAAGTAGATGAGCTCCGGGGGCAGTTCGGGCAGGTCCTCCCACTTCCACCAGCCGAACAGGGCCAGCCAGATGCGGGTGAAGACCCGGGCGGCGGCGATGCCGCCCTGCTCGCGGATCCAGGCGGAGGCCTTGGCCATGTGCGGTGCGCCGGGCTCGTCGCCGGCCAGTCGGAGCGCGACATAGGCCTCGATGGTGGCGGAGAGTTCGCCGGGGCCGCCGTAGAAGGTGCCCCACGTGCCGTCCTCGCGCTGCTCGCCGCGGATGAAGAGCGCGGCGGCCTGGGTGGTCTTCTCGTCGCGGATGCCCAGGAACTGACGGAGCAGCAGGTCCTCGGCGTCCATCGTGACGTTGGTCTCGAGGTCGCCCTTCCACCAGCCCTGGGCGTCCTGGCGCGAGAGCAGGAAGTCCGTGGCGCGCTGTACGGCGCGGGCGGCGGCTTCTGGTACCCCGGCCGCCGCGGGGGTGTCGGTGTCGGTTTCGCTGGCCGCGGCGGCGCGGGGTGGCAGGGCCCCGGTGCTTCCGTCGGTCGTCGCTGTCATGGCTTCCCCTTCGTGCAGTGGTGCAAGGTGTGCAGCTGCTGTGGGTCCGCCGTCGGCCGGTGCTCCGTGGTGTCTCGCGGCACCGGCCGGCGACTACGCGAGGGCTATTCGACCGATAATGATCATCTCTTTCGTACGACGACGAAGTCCGCGAGCGCCGTGAACTGCTCCCGCACCCGGTCGGGCATGTCGACGGCGTCGAGGGCTTCGATGGCGATGGTGTGCTGACGGCGTGCCTCGTCGGCGGTCCACTCGCGGCCGCCCGCCTCCTCGATGAGGGCGGCGCGGGCCGCGAACTCCTCCTCGGAGAAGTTCTCGAAGTCGCTGCTCTTGGCGTCGGCGGCGAGGATCTCGCCGAGCCGCTCGGAGGCGGAACCGCCCGCCGCGAGCGCGGCCACGACCGGCAGCGACTTCTTGCGCTGGCGCAGGTCGCTCCAGGTCTGCTTGCCGGTGGAGACCGGGTCGCCCCAGATACCGAGGAGGTCGTCGACGGCCTGGAAGGCGAGGCCCAGGTGGTAGCCGTACTTCTCCAGCGTGTCGGCGGTGCGGTCGTCGGCGCCGCCGAGGACGGCACCGATGGAGCTGGCGCAGGCGAGCAGGGCGCCAGTCTTGTTGCCCTCCATGTCCAGGCACTCCTCGACGGTGACGCGGTCGCGGTGCTCGTAGGAGATGTCCTGGGCCTGACCGTCGATCAGGGCACGGGTGGCGGTGGTCAGACGGCGGGTGGCGCGACCGGCCTCGACGGTGCCGAGTTCGAGGAGCACCTCGTTGGCGAGGGCGAACAGCGCGTCACCGACCAGGATGGCCTGGGCGGGGCCGTGCACCTTCCAGACCGTGTCGCGGTGGCGGCGCTGTTCGTCGCCGTCCATCAGGTCGTCGTGGAGGAGGGAGAAGTTGTGGACGAGTTCCACGGCGACGGCGCCGGGGATGCCGGTCTCGGGGGCGGCCGACATGACCTCGGCGGACAGCACCGCGAGGGCGGGGCGCACGGCCTTGCCGCCGTCCCCCGCCGCGGGCCGGCCCTGGGCGTCGATCCATCCGAAGTGGTAGGCGGCAACAGTGTCCATGGGAGGTGCCAGGCGGTCGATGACCGCCCGCAGTACCGGAGTGGCCAGGGTCCGGCCGCGCTCCAGGAGCGCGGTCACGTCCACCGCGGTCTCTCGAGCGGCCTTGGAGGCCGGGGGCACAGTGGGCACAGTCTCTCCTCTTGTTGCGGTACCGGGGGTGCGGGGGTCGCCTGCCGCGTTGCGTCGGTCGAGCATCACGCCGCCTCCTCGAACTCGAAGAGGTGGCGGGGGCGGGGCCGGCCCAGGGCGCCCAGCACGGCGTCCGCCGCACCGACGCCACTGCGGACCGCACTCTCCATGGTCGCGGGCCACCCGGTGGCGGTCCACGCTCCGGCCAGGTACAGGCCGGATGCCTTGGTGCGGGCGCCGGGCCTGAGGCGCCCGACGCCAGGGGTGGGAGCGAACGTCGCGGTGCGCTCCCGGGTGACGAAGAAGTCCTTCACTTCGGCGCCGCGGGTCAGGGGCAGCAGCCGCTCCAGTTCGGGCAGGTACCGCTCGCGCAGCACGGCCACGGGCTCGTCGATCTCGTCCTGGGCCGCCGACTGGGACACGGCGAGGTACTGCCCCGCGCGCAGCCCGGACGCCTCGGTCCGGTCGAAGACCCACTGCACCGGGGTGCCGAGGGCCGTGAAGAAAGGCCGGCCGAGCACCTTCCGGTCGTACACCACATGCACGTTGAGGATGGGCGCGGTGCCGATCTCCAGGAGCCGCTCGGGCGCGTCGAGGGCACCCGCGGGCAGCAGGTCGTGCGCCTCGCGCTGTGGTACGGCGAGCACCACCGCGTCCGCCTCGAGTGTCTCGCCGGGAACCTGGACGCTCCACCCGCCGTTCCCGTTGTGGGAGACGGAGGTGACGCGTGTACGGACCTCGGTACGGACGCCCGCGGAGTCGAGCGCCTTGCGGGCCAGCCGGTCGTGCAGGTCGCCGAGCGGGACCTTCGCCCAGCCGATGTCGGCCGCGCCCGGGTCGGACAGCAGACCGGTCTTGAACACCATCGCGGCGAGCCCCAGGGAGGCGTCGCCCGCGACCGCGTTGAGGGTGGCGACCCCGACCAGGTCCCACAGTGCCTCGACGGCGCGCTTCGACTGGCCGTGCGCGGCCAGCCAGCTGCCGAAGTCCTGCGTGTCCAGGGCCGGATCGGCGAGGTCGAGTCCCTTGAGCGCGAGCGCGGCCCGGCCCACCTTGGCGCGGTCGGCGAGTGACAGGTGCGGGTAGGTGGCGAGGCTGCGGCCCAGGTGCAGGGGCACGGGCAGCGCGTCGCGCCGCAGCCTGCCGAGCCGCCGCCCCGCGGGCCGCGTGACGTCCAGGACGGGCACGTCGAGCCGGTCCTGGAGCGGAGCCAGCGCCGCGCCCTCGACGCGGTCGAGGAACCAGCGGTAGGCGGTGCAGCAGCGCAGGTACACGTGCTGTCCGTTGTCGACGGTCAGCTCGCCGCGCTGGAAGGAGAAGGCCAGGCCGCCGAGTCTCGGCCTGCCCTCCAGCAGGGTGACGCGCACTCCGGCGTCGGCGAGCGCGAGCGCGGTGGTGACACCGGCGAGCCCGCCGCCCACCACGACGGTGTGCCGCCCGTCTGCGACCGGTCCCCGGGATCCCGTGCCGTGGGTCATCGTGCACCCTCCCCTGCGCGGCGGCCGTACTGCTCGAACGGCGCGCGACCGACCGTCTCCGTCAGGGACGCCGTCCCGCGCCGGAGGGTTGCCCGCCGCTTGTCTCCGACGGTCTGACCGAGAGGGGCGTCGCACCCGCGCCCGCCCGCCGGGGCCACGCGGGCGGCACCGCCCGGTCCGGCACCGACGACCGCGCCGCACCCCCGCCGACGTGCCAGGAAGAGCACTGACTCGGCCTCACGGCAGGCCCGCGGGGCATCGTGCCCGCGCCCGCCCGCCGACGTCACACGGGCGGAACCACCCGACCCGACGCCGACAACCGCGAAACGCCCCCGCCGACGAGCCGGGGAAAACACCGGCTCCGCCTCACGGCAGACCCGCGAAGCGCGCGGCACCGCGGTTTCCGACGCTGTCCGGCAGCGCAGGACTGCACCTGCGCGGCGGGCGTGAGCCCGGTCGCCGGTGGCGTCAGCCTGGACCCGTTCGTTCGTCACGCGCGCCTCCTGACGGCCCGTCGGGTCACATGGCGGGCGTCGAGGCCGGACAGGCCGCGCACGGCGACATAGGCCTTCTCCCGGCCGGGCAGGGAGACGCGGCCGCGCAGCACGGCCTCGGGGTCGCGCTCGATGCGGTCGAGGAGGCGGCGGTAGATGCCGGCCATGGCGGCGACGCAGGCACCGCTGCGCCGGTCGAGCATGGGGAGCAGCCGGTAGCCCTCGGCGAAAAGAGCGCGGGCCCGTCGCACTTCGAAGTGCACCAGGCCCGCGAAGTCGGAGCCCTCCGGTGGCTGCGGCCCGCTGAAGCCGGCCGAGCAGCCGAACTTGGCGAGGTCGTCGGCGGGCAGATAGGTGCGCCCGCCCACGGCGTCCTCGCGGACGTCCCTGAGGATGTTGGTGAGCTGGAGCGCGAGCCCGAGCGTGTCGGCATACTCCGGCGCGCGGTCCACGCCGCGCGCCCCAGGTTCCGTGCCGAAGACGCCGAGCGAGAGCCGCCCGATGGCGCCCGCCACACAGCGGCAGTAAATCTTCAGGTCGTCCCAGGTCTCATAGGTCTCACCGCGTACGTCCATCAGGACGCCGTCGATGAGCTCGTCCAGGCCGCCGAGCGGGATCGGGAAGTGCCCGGCGGCGTGCGTGAGGGCGACGGCGACCGGGTCGGTGTCGTCCTCCTCCACCTCGCCCCCGCGGATCCGGGTGAGCAGCGTCCGGGTCTCCTCCAGCCTGGCCACCTTGACGTCATGGGCGAGCGCGCCGTCACCGATGTCGTCGACCCGCCGCGCGAACGCGTACAGCGCCGACATCGCACGGCGCTGGGGCGTCGGCAGCAGCCGGATGCCGTAGGCGAAGTTACGGGCCTGCCGCCCGGTGACGGCCTCGCAGTAGCTGTAGGCGGCGAGTACCGGTGGGGATGCGTGTGGTTCCGACTCCACGGTCCGGATCACCCCTCTCCTCGCAGAGTCACGCCCACCTCACGCAGCAACTGGACCTTGCCGGGCTTGGGCGGGCCGGGAAGTACGTCGTAATGGGCGGCGGCGATCGCGCGGACGGCCGCCCTTCCCCCCGCCACGAACCCTGCGAGCAGCAGCTTCAACCTGCCGTGGACGCTACCCACCAGGGGGGCGCCTTCATTCAGGAGATCCAGGGCCCTTTGCGCTTCGTACGCAATCAGAGCACGGACCGACGCTCCGGCGGATTTCGTGGCGAGGTCCGCCTCCTGGACGTGAAAGCGTTTCATGTCGGCGGCGGGCAGGTAAACGCGGTCGCGGCCGAGGTCCTCGGCCACGTCCTGGAGGTGCTCGACGATCTGGAGGGCCGTGCAGATCATGTCGGAGCGGCGGATCCGCTCGGGCGTCGAGGTGCCGGTGACGGCGAGGACGAGACGGCCGACGGGGTTGGCGGAGAGCTCGCAGTAGGCGAGGAGGTCGTCGTAGGTCTCGTACCGGCCGACCAGCTGGTCCTGGCGGTTGGCCGCGATCAGGCCGAGGAACGGCTCGGGGGTCAGGGAGCGGCGGCGGACGGTCGGCTGGAGGCGGCGCAGCAGGGGATGACGGGGGGTCGAGTCGAAGACCCTGCGCAGGTCGGCCTCGAAGGCGTCCAGCAGGACCAGCCGGTCCTCGGCCTCCTGCGGGGACACGCCGAGCAGGCGGGCGTCGGCGCCGCCGGGGGCCAGGTCGCCGTCGCCGATGTCGTCGACGAGACGGGCGAAGCCGTAGACGGCCATGAGGTCGGCGCGCCAGGCCCGGGGCAGGAAGAAGGGGGCCACCGGGAAGTTCTCGCCCGCGGCCTTGTCGAGCGTGCCGCGCTCCGGATCGAGGGCGCGCGCCGTGCCGGCTCGCGTCACCGCCGACTGCCCGGCGCGAGGACGGCACGTGCTGCGTGGAGCTGGGGAGTTTCCGTAGCCATTGCCGTCACATCTCCCGTTCTACACTGCCGACCCAATACACACTATTTCGGACACGCCGCCCAGCCGTCCGCACGGTGGTGCGACGAGCGATGTCGCGCATTATCGCCCTGATTGCCGTGTTTCGGGACCGGTACAGCTTACGTTGTACAACGCATCGAGGTTCGCCAGGGTGTCCCGCGCATCACGAGAACACACCGATTGGCCCCAAGATTCCTAAGTAGGGCCGGAGTTGACGCTTCTTTTGCAGACGCAGGGCCCCGCCGGAACAGTTCCGGCGGGGCCCTGGCCGAGCCGGGCTACTTGCCGGTGAACTTCTCGTATTCCTTCAGCACCTCGTCGGTCGGGCCGTCCATCCGCAGCTCACCGCGTTCCAGCCACAGGACGCGGTCGCAGGTGTCGCGGATGGACTTGTTGTTGTGGCTGACCAGAAACACCGTGCCGGCTTCCTTGCGCAGCTCCCGGATGCGGTCCTCGGAGCGCTTCTGGAACTTGCGGTCACCGGTGGCCAGGGCCTCGTCGATCATGAGGACGTCGTGGTCCTTGGCCGCGGCGATGGAGAAGCGGAGACGGGCCGCCATGCCGGAGGAGTAGGTGCGCATGGGCAGGGTGATGAAGTCGCCCTTCTCGTTGATACCGGAGAAGTCGACGATGTCCTGGTAGCGCTCCTTGATCTCCTCCCGGGACATGCCCATGGCGAGCCCGCCCAGTATGACGTTCCGTTCGCCGGTGAGGTCGTTCATCAGGGCCGCGTTGACGCCGAGCAGCGAGGGCTGGCCGTCGGTGTAGACCTTGCCCTGCTCGGCGGGCAGCAGACCGGCGATGGCGCGCAGCAGGGTCGACTTGCCGGAGCCGTTGGAGCCGATCAGGCCGATGGCCTCGCCGCGGTACGCCACGAAGGAGACGCCTCGTACGGCGTGCACCTTGCGCACGCCCCGTGCCTCGTCGTCGGAGCCCCGCTTCAGGATGCGGCTGAGCGCGGCGGTGGCGCTGCCCTTGCCGGTCTTGGCACCGTTGACGCGGTAGACGATGTGCAGGTCGTCCGCGACGACGGTGGGGACCCGTGCGTCCTGCTTCTGCTCAGCCACGGCCGTACCTCTCCTCCGCCTTCCAGAAGTACACGAAGCCACCCAGGGCGAAGAGCACGGCCCAGCCGCCGGCGGCCGCCCAGATGTGGTCGGGCAGGTACTTCTTCGAGTCGTAGTCGTCGATGAGGGCGAAGCGCATCAGGTCCATGTAGACCGCAGCCGGGTTCCACTGGAGAACGTTCGAGATCCAGTCCGGCTTGTCCTTGAGGAAGATCGGAATGGAGAACATCACCCCGGACGCGTACATCCACGTGCGCATCACGAACGGCATCAGCTGCGCGAGGTCGGGGGTCTTGGCGCCCGCCCGGGCCATGATCAGCGCGAGGCCGGTGTTGAAGCAGAACTGGAGGGCGAGCACCGGCACGATCAGCAGCCAGGACAGGTCCGGGTAGTGGCCGAAGCCGACCGCGATGGCGAACAGCACGATCATCGAGAACAGCAGCTGCTGGAGCTGCTGCAGCGCGAAGGAGATCGGCAGCGAGGCGCGCGGGAAGTGCAGGGCGCGGACCAGGCCGAGGTTGCCGGAGATCGCGCGTACACCCGCCATCACCGAGCTCTGCGTGAAGGTGAACACGAAGACGCCCGTGACCAGGAACGGGATGTACACCTCGCGGGACATGCCCCGGTCGGCCTCCAGGAGCAGGCCGAAGATGAAGAAGTACACCGCCGCGTTCAGCAGCGGTGTGGCCACCTGCCACAGCTGGCCGAGCTTGGCCTGGCTGTACTGGGCGGTCAGCTTCGCCTGGGAGAAGGCGATGATGAAGTGCCGCCGTCCCCAGAGCTGACGGACGTACTCGATGAGGGACGGCCGGGCGCCGCTCACGCTCAGCCCGTACTTGGCGGCGAGCTCCCTCGCCGTGAGTCCCTCGTCGGGCGCCACGGGCGCGGTCACCGCGACCGTGGCGTCGTGCGTTGTCTCACTCACTAGTGGAAACTTTCGTCTTCGAGATGCGCGGCCTGTCCGGCCTGTATGAGCCGGGGGCCAGGGTACGGCCCGAGAGCTCCCGGATATTCCCGGATACGAGCTTGTCAGATGACGGGGGGCCGGCCCAGTCGGGTCAGCCGCCACACCGTACGCCACTTCATGGGCCGGCGGGGCCCGCACGGGGTGGTCCAGCCCTCGCGGAATCCACCGAACCAGGCCCGCAGGGCGGAGCGGGAGGGACGGCGTACCAGGGTGAGCAGCAGCCACACGCCGAGGTAGACGGGGACGAGGAGCGCGGGGAGGTTGCGGCGGGCCAGCCAGACGCGGTTGCGGGCGACCATGCGGTGGTAGACCGCGTGCCGCGAGGGAGCGGTCGTCGGGTGGTACAGCACCATGTCGGACCGGTAGTCGATCATCCAGCCCGCGTCGAGGGCCCGCCATGCCAGGTCGGTTTCCTCGTGGGCGTAGAAGAACTCGTCCGGAAGTCCGCCGACGTCGGCGAGGACCCGGGTGCGGACGGCGTTGGCGCCGCCGAGGAAGGTGGTGACGCGGGAGGAGCGCATCGGGTCGGAGGCCCGCAGCCGGGGTACGTGCCGGCGCTGGGTGACGCCGGTGTCCGGGTCGGCTATGCGGAAGCTGATGATGCCGAGCTTCGGGTCGGCCTCGAAGGCCTTGCGGCACAGCTCGGCGGTGTCGTGGCCGGCCAGCAGGCCGTCGTCGTCGAGGAACAGCAGGATGTCGACGTCCCGGCCGGCGGGGCCGAAGGCCTCGATGCCCACGTTGCGGCCGCCGGGGATGCCGAGGTTCTCGGGCAGCTCGATCGTGCGGACACCCTCGGGGACGTCCGGGACGGGCGAGCCGTTTCCGACGACGACCACCTCGACTCGGTCGCCGTCCTGCTTGGCGACCGAGTCGAGCAGGGCGCGCAGCTCGTCGGGGCGGTTGCCCATGGTGATGATGACGGCGCCGACCTTCATGCCGCTCACTTCAGCCTGCTCGAAGCGAGGATCGACACGAGGTGCAGCAGGGTCTGCACCAGCGCGATGCCGGCCAGCACCGCCACGCCGAGCCGGGAGAAGAACAGGTCGCCGCGGACCTGGTCGACGATCGCCAGGGCCAGGATCAGCAGGGACGCCTCGATGCCGAGGATCAGGCGGTGGAACTTGAGCGCGGCGGCGGCCTTGCGGGCCAGCGCCATGCCGGAGGAGCGCATCTCGGCGGCGGCCTCCTTGACCGGCGGCTTTCCGGCCTGGTGACGGGCGACGCCGACGAGGTCGGTCTCGGCCTTGATCAGGATGGCGCCGAGGGCGGCCAGGGTGCCGAGGAAGGCCCACAGCCAGTCGATACGGCCGCTGCCCCACAGGTCGGCGGCGCGCAGGCCGAAGCCGACGAGCACCGCGGCGTCGGTGAGATAGGCGCCGACGCGGTCCAGGTAGACGCCGTTGAGGGAGTACTGCTTCTTCCAGCGCGCGATCTCGCCGTCGACGCAGTCCAGCAGGAGGTACATCTGGACCATGACGACGCCGAGCACGGCGCCCGGGATCCCCGGCACGAGAAGTGCCGGGGCCGCGAGCACACCGAAGACGGTCATCAGGTATGTGAGCTGGTTGGGCGTGACCCTGGTGTTCACCAGGTAGCGGTCGACCCGCAGGGACACCTCACGCATGTAGAGGCGTCCCATCCAGTGCTCACCGCTGCGCCGGTCCTTCACCCCTGCGGGGTGAACGACGGGACGTAGTTCAGCTACCGATGGCCTTGACATAGTCGGCGTAGGTGTCCTTGATCTGTTCGGTGTTCAGGTCGAGGTGTTCGAGGATGGTGTAGCGGCCGGGCCGGGTCTCCGGGGCGAACTCGACGGCCTTGACGAACTCGTCCGTCGTGAAGCCGATCTCGTCCGGCAGCACGGGCAGCCCGTGCCGGCGCAGTACCTCGGCCATGTACGCCGACTCCTCGTGCGCCCCGCGCAGCCACATCGCGAAGGCCGCGCCGAGACCGCACTGCTCGCCGTGGGCGGCGGCCCGCTTGGGGAACAGCAGGTCGAAGGCGTGGTTGATCTCGTGGCACGCCCCGGAGGACGGCCGCGAGTCGCCGGAGACCGACATGGCGATGCCGCTGAGGACCAGCGCCTCGGCGAGCACCTGGAGGAAGTTGTTGTCCCCGATGCCGCCCGGGTGCCGCAGTACGGCCTCGCCGGCCTGGCGGGCCATGGCCGCGGCGAGTCCGTCGATCCGCTCGCCCTTGACGCGATTGGCCAGCTCCCAGTCGGCGATCGCCGAGATGTTGGAGACGGCGTCGCCGATGCCGGCGCGGACGAAGCGGACCGGGGCCTCACGGATGACGTCCAGGTCGATGACGACCGCGATCGGGTTCGGCACGCCGTACGAGCCGCGGCCCGCGTCGTTGTCGAGGGTGGCGACCGGCGAGCACAGGCCGTCGTGCGCGAGGTTCGTGGGCACGGCGACCAGGGGAAGGCCGACCCGGGCCGCGGCGAACTTGGCGCAGTCGATGATCTTGCCGCCGCCGAGGCCGACGACCGCGTCGTAGTGGCCGGCCTTTATGTCGCTCGCCAGCCGGACCGCGTCGTCGAGGGTGCCGCCGCCGACCTCGTACCAGGTGGCGCCGGGCATGCTCGGCGAGATGCGCTCGCGCAGCTTGGCGCCGGAGCCGCCGCTGACCGCGACGGCGAGGCGGCCGGAGTGCGAGATGCGCTCGTCGGCGAGGACGCACGCCAGGTCGTCGAGGGCACCCGGGCGGATGTCCACGACGAGAGGGGAGGGGATGAGCCGGGTCAGTACTGGCATGCGATCTCCCGTCCCCGGGCGAGATCGTCGTGGTTGTCGATCTCCACCCACTTGACGTCGCCGATCGGCGCCACGTCGATACGGAAACCGCGGTTCACGAGCTCCTGGTAGCCGTGCTCGTAGAACTGCTGCGGGTCGGTCTCCCAGACGGTCTTGAGCGCGTCGGCCAGTTCGGGGGCCGCGTCGCCCTCGATGAGGGTGACGCCGATGTACTCGCCGGTGGCCTCGGCGGGGTCCATCAGCTTGGTGATCTTCGTCATGCCCTTGGCGGGGTCGACGACGACCTTCATCTCCTCGTCGGCCAGGTCCTTCACCGTGTCCAGGGCGAGGACGATCTTCTTGCCGTCGCCGCGGGCGGCGAGCAGCGTCTTCTCGACGGAGACCGGGTGGACGGTGTCGCCGTTGGCGAGGATCACGCCGTCCTTGAGGGCGTCACGGCCGCACCACAGGGAGTAGGCGTTGTTCCACTCCTCGGCCTTGTCGTTGTCGATGAGGGTGAGCTTGAGGCCGTACTTCTTCTCCAGCGCTTCCTTGCGCGCGTACACGGCCTCCTTGCGGTAGCCGACGATGATCGCGGTCTCGGTGAGGCCGACCTCGGCGAAGTTGGCGAGGGTCAGGTCGAGAACCGTTGGTTCGCCTTCTATGCCCGCGGGGCCCACCGGCACCAGAGCCTTGGGAAGGCTGTCGGTGTAGGGGCGCAGACGCCGTCCGGCGCCGGCCGCCAGCACGAGGCCGATCATGCGGGTTCTCCTTCATCGTGTACGGCGGGCGCCCCTGCGGACACCCAGAAGCGGATGCTCTCGACGAGCACCACCAGGGCCAGGGCCACGGCGAGAGCCGTGAGCGCGACCTTGAACTGCGAGGCGGTGAGCAGCGCTGCGAGGACCGTGACGAGCAGCGTCCGTCCTTCGTGCCCCCCTATGGAACGCACCAGCCAGGCCGGGGACGCTCCGGCGTTGCCGCGGATGCGGTACACCGTGTCGTAGTGATGGTAGGCGACCGCGGACACCAGCCCGAAAGCCGCAGGAAGGGCTCCGTTCACGTCCGCTTCGGCCGCCAGGATGAGGACCGTGCCGTATTCGGCGGCGCGGAGGAACGGCGGGACCAGCCAGTCGAGGGCGCCCTTGAGGGGGCGGGCGACGGCCAGGCCGGAGGTCAGGGCGTACGCGAGGGCGGCGACGATCGGCCAGGGCCCGCCGAAGCCGGTGAGCGCGGCCACGGCGACGACGGCGGCACCGCCGAGGAGGGCGACGGCGGGGGTCGCGAAGCCCGGCAGCCTGCGGGCGGGGTTCTTGAACGCCTCCGCGAAGCCCTGTGCGAGCGGGCCGCTGTCCGCGAGGTCGGCGAGCGCCCCGGCCGCCCGGTCGGTCCGCCTGGCCTTGCGGGTCAGGGAGCGCAGCACGCGGCCCGCCGTGGTGTACGTCGCCGCGAAGGCGCACCCGATGAGCAGCGCGTAGAAGGTGATACGGGGAGTCGTCACCGCCGTGAGGACGGCGATCATCGCCCAGCGCTCGCCGATCGGCAGGACGATCATGCGGCGCACCCAGACCGTCCAGCCGACGCTGTCGAGCTTGCCGGAGAGGGCGGCGGTGGGGCTGGTGTTGGCGGTGGCGTCGTGGTTGGCCTCGTTGAAGGAGAAGTCCACGACGTGCCGGCAGGTCTGCAGGACCATGGCGCCCAGGGCGAGGGCCCAGACGTCGTCTCCGCCGCGCGCGGCGCCCAGGGCGAGACCGGCGTAGTAGGCGTACTCCTTGGCCCGGTCGAAGGTGGCGTCGAGCCAGGCGCCGAGCGTGGAGTACTGCAGGGAGTAGCGGGCGAGCTGGCCGTCGGTGCAGTCCAGCACGAAGGACGCGATCAGCAGGACGCCGGCCGCGATGAAGCCGCCGCGGGTACCGGTGGCCGCGCAGCCCGCCGCTATGAGGGCGGTGATCAGCGAGGCGGTGGTGACCTGGTTCGGGGTCAGGCCGCGGCGGGCGCACCAGCGGGCGATGTAACGGGAGTACGGGCTGATGCAGTAGGTGGTGAAGAAGCCGTCACGGGACTTCATGGCCGACTTCAGGCGTACGGCCTCGTCGTCGACGGTCGTCACCGCCTGCCGTGCCTCGTTGCGGGCCTGCGGGTCGGCGGGGACGGTGGCGACGAGGCTGCCCAGTTCGGGGCGGTGCACGTCGGCGCCGTCGGCGTCCAGCGCGGTGAGGATGCGGTCGGCGAGGCTGTCGACGAGGGTGGTGCCGCCGCCCGCGGAGTTCTCGCGGGCCATCGCCCGGGTCAGGGCCTGGCGGCCGGCCGGCTGTGCGGTGACGGCGCCCGGGATGGCGGCGAGCGGGAAGCGGGGGTCGGTGAGACCCAGGCGCAGCGCGTGCACATGGCCCACGAACCGGGCGTCGACCAGGGCCACCCGCTCCTCGCCCGGCACCCCGGCGAGCAGGGTCTCGGCCTCGGCGGCGTCGGCCGCGACCCGCACGTCGAAGCCGAGGGACCGCAGATCGCCCTCGATCGACGATCCGGGGACCGGCTGACCGGTGAGGATGGCGGTCGACAACCGAATTCACTCCCTGGATACCGACGCGTCCGCGCCAGTGCTGTACGTGGTGGGGGCGCCCGCGCCGGTGGCTCCCGGGCGGCATGTCGGCAGAGGCTATCGGATGCCGGGAAGGCCACGTTCACCGCCTGTTCGGCAGATCGATCTACGTGGTTCGCATAAGCCCTTGCCGCGATCATCATCGTGGATCCGGGGCCCGCCCCACAAACCGCGCTCCCCAGACCGGACATCGAGGACATCGCACGGGGTCCGGCCCATAGCCGCATAGGGTGGGCGACCATGACTTGGCTGATCACCGGCGGGGCCGGCTACATCGGGGCCCACGTGGCCAGGGCCATGAACGAGGCCGGGGAGCGCGTCCTCGCCCTGGACGACCTCTCGGCCGGGGTGCCCGCGCGGCTCCCGGCGGGCGTACCGCTCGTCGAGGGCTCGTCGCTCGACGGTGACCTGCTGAAGCGGGTGTTCGCCGAGCACGGCGTGACGGGTGTGGTGCACCTCGCGGCGCGCAAGCAGGTCGCCGAGTCCGTCGCGCAGCCGGCGCGGTACTACCGGGAGAACGTCGGCGGTCTGGTGACCCTCCTGGACGCGGTCGCCGGGGCCGGGATCGAGCGCTTCGTGTTCTCGTCGTCGGCGGCGGTGTACGGCGACCCGGGTGTGGACCTCATCACGGAGGACACGCCCTGTGCGCCGGTCAACCCGTACGGCGAGACCAAGCTCGCCGGGGAGTGGCTGGTGCGGGCGGCGGGCCGGGCGCACGGGATCTCCACCGTATGCCTGCGCTATTTCAACGTGGCGGGCGCGGCGGCGCCGGAACTGGCGGACACGGGCGTCTTCAACATCGTCCCGATGGTCTTCGACCGGCTGACACGCGACGAGGCGCCCAGGATCTTCGGTGCCGACTACCCGACCCCGGACGGCACCTGTATCCGTGACTACATTCACGTCGCCGACCTGGCCGAGGCACATCTCGCGGCGGCCCGGCGGCTCACCGACGGGGGCGTCATGGGCGATCTGACGGTCAACATCGGCCGCGGCGAGGGCGTCTCGGTGCGCGAACTCATCACGGTCATCGGCGAGGTCACCGGCGACCGCCGGCCGCCGCTCGTCGAGGGCCGCCGCCCCGGGGACGCGCCGCGGGCGGTCGCCTCGGCGTCCCGGGCGGCCGGGGAACTGGGCTGGACCGCGCGGCGCGGGGTGCGCGAGATGGCCGAGTCGGCGTGGCGGGGCTGGCTCCTGCACCACGGCTCCTGAGCCACACCACTCCCGAGCCACTGAGGGTGCCCTGACCTGCGCATCGTTTCCGCAGGTCAGGGCACATGACAACGGTGTTCAGTACCGCGTTGCACATACCCCCTCCCCGTAGTTCACTGGGGCCCCGAGCACGATCGGACCGGTACTCGGACGGACAGCAGGAGGGCGGCTTTCATGGGGGCTGGGCACGATCACGGGCACGCGCACGGCGCGCCGGCCGGCGGTACGGCGACCTCGGCGTACCGCGGCAGGCTGCGGGTCGCACTGGCGATCACGCTCGGCATCGTGGTCGTCCAGATCGTCGGCGGGGTGCTCGCCGACTCGCTCGCGCTCGTCGCGGACTCGGCGCACATGGCGACCGACGCGGTGGGCCTGGGCATGGCGCTGCTGGCGATCCGCTTCGCGCTCCGCCCGCCCAGCGACCAGGCCACCTTCGGGTACGCCCGCGCCGAGATCCTCGCCGCGCTGGCCAACTGTCTGCTGCTGCTCGGGGTCGGCGGGTACGTCGTGTACGAGTCGGTCCAGCGCTTCGTCACCCCGGCGGACACCGAGGGCCACCTCGCTGTCGTGTTCGGTGCCATCGGCCTCGTCGCGAACATGGTGTCGCTGGCGCTGCTGATGCGCGGCCAGAAGGAGAGCCTGAACGTGCGCGGCGCGTTCCTTGAGGTGGCTGCGGACGCCCTGGGCTCGGTCACGGTGATCGTCTCCGCCCTGGTGATCATGCTCACCGGCTGGCAGGCCGCCGACCCGATCGCCTCGCTCGTCATCGCGCTGATGATCGTGCCGCGCACGGTGAAGCTGCTGCGCGAGACCCTGAACGTCCTGCTGGAGGCGGCGCCCAAGGGCGTCGACATGGCGGAGGTGCGGGCCCACATCCTGGCGACCGACGGAGTGGAGGACGTCCACGACCTGCACGCCTGGACGATCACCTCCGGCATGCCGGTGCTGTCGGCGCACGTGGTCGTCAGCTCGGAGGTGCTCAGCGCGATGGGCCACGAGAAGATGCTCCACGAGCTCCAGGACTGTCTCGGCGGCCACTTCGACGTGGAGCACTGCACCTTCCAGCTGGAGCCGGTCGGACACCGGGAGCACGAGGCGCACCTCTGTCACTGACGCGCCCACTGCTGAGGCGCTTGGGACTGATGGCGCTGGTGGGGCGCGTTTCGCTGGGAGTGCGCCGGGGAAGCCAGCCCTCCGGCGCGCGCCCGCGTCCTGGCTCCCACCGCACCGGCAGGGACGATTTCGGCCCGCCGTGGCGGGCACGATCACCTACTGGGTCCCTCTTCCGGGCCCGAGCGGCACCGTCCGCGCTCCGCGCCGCCGCGCGGGACATGCGGGCGCGTCGCGAAGTGCCGGGAGTGCCGGATTCGTACGGCAGACTTGGGGCGCGAAGACCGATGTGAAGGATGGGTATGCCGATCACACCTGCCACCGCGACGCACAGCCCGTCGAACGGGACCGCAGACGCGATTTTGCTGGAACTGGTCGACGAGGACGGCGTGACGATCGGCACCGCGGAGAAGCTCGCCGCCCACCAGCCGCCCGGGCAGCTGCATCGCGCGTTCTCCGTGTTCCTCTTCGACGAGTACGGACGGCTGCTGCTCCAGCAGCGGGCGCTGGGCAAGTACCACTCCCCCGGCGTGTGGTCGAACACCTGCTGCGGCCACCCCTACCCCGGTGAGGCGCCCTTCGCGGCGGCGGCGCGGCGGACCTTCGAGGAGCTCGGCGCCTCCCCGTCCCTGCTGGCCGAGGCGGGCACGGTCCGCTACAACCACCCGGACCCGGAGTCCGGTCTGGTGGAGCAGGAGTACAACCACCTCTTCGTCGGGATGCTGCAGGCCGTGCTGCGGCCGGATCCCCAGGAGGTGGCGTCGACGGCGTTCGTGACTCCGCCCGAACTCGCGGAGCGGCACGCCAAGGACCCCTTCTCGTCCTGGTTCATGACCGTCCTGGACGCGGCCCGGCCGGCGATCAGGGAGCTGACCGGCACGTCGGCCGGCTGGTGACGACGGCCCTGACGACGGGGCCCGGGCGGACAACCCCTAGGTGAAGCGCGTGGGTTTGAGCGGCAGGGTGGCCCAGATCACCTTGCCGCCGCTCGGGGTGTGGTCGACCTCGCACACCCCGCCCGCCTCCCGGGTGATCTCGCGCACCAGCAGCAGTCCGCGACCGCCGGTCCGGCCGTGGTCGGTCTCCAGCGCGGTCGGCCGGTACGGGTGGCTGTCCTCCACGGACACGCGCAGCCACTCGGCACCGACGGCCAGCTCGACGGCGATGGTCGGCGAGAGCACCGCCGCGTGCTTCACGGCGTTCGTCACCAGCTCCGAGACGATCAGCAGCAGCCCCTGGGTCAGGTCGTCCGAGACGGGCACCCCCTGACGCAGCAGCAGATCCCGTACGGCGTGCCGCGCCTGCGGCACCGAGGCGTCGACCGCCGGTGCGATGAACCGCCAGACCCCTTCGTACGGCAGCGGATCCGCGGGCCCGGGGCCGAGGGGCGCCGCGCCGCCCTCTGGGCGTGAGCCGAACCCACGCCCGTCGTTGTCCATCGTCCGGTCGCCACCCTCGCGCTCGATTGTCTCCACACCCCGAGTGTTGGCAACGATGCGCTCCCTACTTCAGAGCTGACCAGAAGTCAGCAAGTATCGAACACTTCTGACCGTTGGCGTATGACACGGTCAGTTGTGGGACTGGTCCTGTCCCTCTTGTGCCGTCTCGGCGAACTATTCGGGTTGTACGGGTTTGGCATCCGGATAGCATCCGGCGCATGGAGCCGCAGCTGCAGTACAGCGTGACCGACTCGGTCGCGACGGTCGTCATCCGCCATCCCGTCAAGCGCAACGCCATGACGGCCGCCATGTGGCGCTCCCTGCCGCCGCTGCTGGAGGAGCTCGCGGGCGATCCGGCCGTGCGGGCGCTGGTGCTCACCGGCGAGGGCGGGACGTTCTGCGCCGGGGCCGACATCTCGACGCTGCGGGGCTCACCTAAGGAGGCGCAGAGGCTGGCTGTGGCGGCGGAGGAGGCGCTCGCCGCGTTCCCGAAGCCGACGCTGGCGGCGGTGCGCGGGCACTGTGTGGGCGGCGGGGCACAGCTGGCGGCGGCCTGTGATCTGCGGTTCGCCGAGCAGGGGGCGCTGTTCGGTGTGACGCCCGCGAAGCTCGGCATCGTCTATCCGGCGTCCTCGACCAGACGGCTGGTGTCCCTGGTGGGGCCGGCCACCGCAAAGTACCTGCTGTTCTCCGGCGAACTGATCGACGCGGAGCGGGCGCTGCGCACCGGGCTGGCCGACGAGGTGCTGCCCGAGGGTGAACTGGGCAAGCGTCTCGCCGAGTTCACCCGGGTCCTGGTGTCCCGTTCGCAGCTGACGCAGGCCGCGGCCAAGGAGTTCGCGAACGGGCGCACGGACCGCGATGCCCACTGGGCCGAGCTGGCACGCGAGAGCGGCGACACCGCGGAGGGTGTCGCCGCGTTCCTGGAGCGCAGGCAGCCGCGGTTCGGCTGGAGTGTGTCTACGTCAGGGTGAGGTCGGCGTGCGACCGGAGCAGTTCGACGATGTGCGTGGGCGCCTTCTCGGGTGATCCGGCGTCGTAGGGCGGCTGCGGGTCGTACTCGGTGGCGAGCTGGACGATCTGTGCGTGGTCGTCGCCCGCGATGCGGCCGAGCAGGGTCAGTCCCATGTCGATACCGGAGGAGACGCCGGCCGCGGTGACGTACTTGCCGTCGGTGACGACCCGCTCCCCCGTCGGCTCGGCGCCGTGGCGCTTCAGCTCCTCCAGGGCCAGCCAGTGGGAGGTCGCGCGGCGGCCCCGGAGGAGTCCGGCGGCGGCGAGCAGCAGGGAGCCGGTGCACACGGACGTCGTCCAGGTGCTGGTGGCGTCGGCTGTGCGCAGCCAGGTGAGGAAGGGTCCGTCCGCAGCTAACGGGAGCGGGCCGGGGCCGCCGGGGACAACGATGATGTCGGGGTTCGGTACGTCGGCCAGGGTCCGGTCGGCGATGAACGCGAGGTTCCCGGAGTCGTTCCGTACGGGGCCGGTCTCCTCGGCGACGAAGACGGTCTCCGCGTCCGGGAGCCGGCCCAGGGTCTCGTAGGGGCCTACGGCGTCGAGGGCGGTGAAGCGGTCGTAGAGGGCGATGGCGATCTGCATGGGACCCTTCCGTCGGTTCGGCGGTGTTCAGGACGTTGTCGCGGGGCGGAAGCGGCGGCGGTACTCGGCCGGGGGCGTGCCCAGAGCCTTGACGAAGGCCCGGCGCATGGCCTCGGGGGTGCCGTAGCCGCTGGTGCGGGAGATCTCCTCGATGCCGTCGGCGGTGTCCTCCAGCAGGCGGCGGGCGTGTTCGAGGCGGACCCGGTCCACGTACCGGCCCGGCGTCATACCGGTCTCGGACCGGAAGGCGCGGGCGAAGTGGCGGGGCGACAGGCGGGCGCGGGCGGCGAGGGCCTCGACGGACAGGTCGGCGTCGGGGCGTTCGGCGATGAACCGCTGGACGTCGCGCAGGGGTTCGCGGTGTGCGGTCTGGGCCGCGAGCTGGGCACTGAACTGGGCCTGGTTCCCGGGCCGGCGCAGGAACACGACCAGGTGGCGGGCGATGGTGAGGGCGGCGTCCCGGCCCAGGTCCTCCTCCACCAGGGCGAGGGCGAGGTCGATGCCGGCGGTGACACCGGCCGACGTGGCGATGTGTCCGTCGCGTACGTAGACGGGGTCGGGGTCGATCTCGACGGCCGGGTGGTCGCGGGCGAGCCAGTCGCAGTACGCCCAGTGGGTCGTGGCCCGGCGGCCGTCCAACAGGCCGGCTTCGGCGAGCACGGCCGCGCCGGTGCACACGGAGACCAGCCTGGCGGCGCGCGGCCCGTGATCGCGCACCCAGTCGACCAGGCGCGGGTCGGGGCACAGGCTGCCCGTTCCGCCGGGGACGAGAAGGATGTCCGGGTCGGGCGCGGTGGCCAGGGACACGTCGGGTACGAGGGTCAGACCGCTGGTGGTCCGCACCGGCGCACCGTCCAGGGAGGCCGTGCGGATCCGGTACGTCCCCGGGGAGAGCAGCTCCGCGCCCGCGAAGACCTCCACGGGCCCGGTGACGTCGAGGCTCTGCACGCCTTCGAAGAGGACGGCGAGAACGGTGCGCTGGGCCATGCCGTCGATTCTTCGCGGGCCCGGAGTGTGGCCGCAATGACGAGTTCCCCACCTTTCCTGCCATGAGTGGCCGACCGTAGAGCACATACCAAGCGGTTGGTAACCTGCCCGGCATGACGACCACCGCCCTCCGGCCGCTCGCCGGCCGACGCTGCCAGAACGTGCTCAACGCCCTGCACTCGACGCACTACTTCTCGCCGGATCTGGGGCGGGAACTGGGTGCTGCGGGGGTCACCCACCCCCACGCCGTGAACTTCGCCGTGCGGGCCGCCGCCCTCGGACCGGTCGGGGCTGGGACGGTGGCGGCGACCTTCTACAACTACAAGTACGAGCTCGTGGCCCGGCACGTGCCCGCCGTGTGGGAGACCGCGACGCCCGGCCAGGTGCTGGCGGCACGCGCGCGTGCGGTCGACGCGACGCTGCGCCGCCTGCTGGGCGAAGAGGCCCTGGCGTCGGCGGAGATGGCCGAGGCCGCGCGGCTCTCGCTGCGTGCCGCCGAGGCCTGCTCGCGCGGGGCGCGGCCGCTGTACGCCGCCCATGCCGACCTGCCCGTCCCCGAGGAGCCGCACCTCGCCTACTGGCACGCGGCGACCCTGCTGCGCGAGCACCGGGGCGACGGGCATCTGGCCGTGCTGATGTCCGCGGAGCTGGACGGGCTGGAGGCCATGGTGACCCACACGGCGACGGGTAAGGGCATGGCACCGAAGTGGGTCTTCAGCAGCCGGGGCTGGAACCAGGAGGACTGGGACGCGGCGGCGGGCCGGCTGCGTGAGCGCGGGCTGCTGGACGCGACCG
Organism: Streptomyces coeruleorubidus; assembly: GCF_028885415.1. Taxonomy (GTDB): domain Bacteria; phylum Actinomycetota; class Actinomycetes; order Streptomycetales; family Streptomycetaceae; genus Streptomyces; species Streptomyces coeruleorubidus_A. The sequence continues at coordinate 8,401,422 of NZ_CP118527.1, read as the reverse complement.
GCGAGCTCACCGAGCGCGGCCTCGCCCTGCGCGAGGAGATCGAGCAGGAGACGGACCGTCTGGACCGGGCGCCGTACGAGCACCTGGGCGCGGAGGGGGTGGCCCGGCTGACCGAGCTGGGGGCGGCGTTCGCGCAGGCGGCGCTCACGGCCGGGGCCTTTCCGGCGGACCTGCTCGGCAAGCGTTGATCCGGGCTGGGGGCACAAGCCCTGGTCGGGGCTTGTGTTCGGCCGTGACGCATGGTGAGGCCTTGGTGAGGTACCCGGTCTCTCCCGGCCGCTGCGGTCGGGAGAGGAGAAAGGGGAATTACGTGTTCCGTGCCATTGCAGATGTGCTGCGCCAGATCGGCGGTGCCATCGCGACCGTCGTGACGCTGCCCTTCCGGGCCCTGGCCCGGCTCTTCGGCGGCGCTTCGTCCGCCACCCGCAGCCGCAGGGTCTGATAACGACCGTCCCGACCTGCCGGGTGCCGCCCTGACCCCCGAGTGTCGGTGTCACCTGCCACAATTGCCGCGCAACCTCAGTGGATAAGGCGGTACGGGATCGTGACGACACCCGGGTCCCTCGAAGTAGGGTCCATCGAAGGCAGGATCGCCGAGGAGCTCGGCGTACGGGAGCGGCAGGTCAGGGCTGCCGTGGAGCTGCTCGACAGCGGTTCTACGGTGCCCTTCATCGCCCGCTACCGCAAGGAAGCGACCGAGATGCTCGACGATGCGCAGCTGCGCACGATCGAGGAGCGGCTGCGCTATCTGCGGGAGCTGGAGGAGCGGCGGACGGCGATCCTGGAGTCGGTGCGCGAGCAGGGCAAGCTCACCGAGGAACTGGAGGGGCGGATCCGGGGCGCGCAGACCAAGGCGCGCCTGGAGGACATCTACCTCCCGTACAAGCCCAAGCGGCGCACCAAGGCGCAGATCGCGCGTGAGGCCGGTCTCGAGCCGCTGGCGGAGGGGCTGCTCGGCGATCCGTCCGTCGAGCCCCTCGCCGCGGCCGCCGCGTTCGTCGACGCCGACAAGGGCGTGGCCGATCCACAGGCGGCCCTCGACGGCGCCCGGGCGATCCTCACCGAGCGGTTCTCGGAGGACGCCGACCTGATCGGCGAGCTGCGCGAGCGCATGTGGGTGCGCGGGCGGCTGGCCGCCAAGGTGCGGGACGGCAAGGAGGAGGCGGGCGCGAAGTTCGCCGACTACTTCGACTTCGCCGAGCCGTTCACCGAGCTGCCCTCGCACCGCATCCTGGCGATGCTGCGCGGCGAGAAGGAAGAGGTCCTCGACCTCGTCCTGGAGCCCGAGGAACCGACGGACGGCCCGTCGTCGTACGAGGGCATGGTCGCGAACCGGTTCGGGATCGCCGACCGGGGCCGCCCCGGCGACAAGTGGCTGCTGGACACGGTCCGTTGGGCCTGGCGCACCCGCGTTCTCGTCCACCTCGGCATCGACCTGCGGCTGCGGCTGCGCACGGCCGCCGAGGACGAGGCGGTGCGGGTCTTCGCGGCGAACCTGCGCGACCTGCTGCTCGCGGCCCCCGCGGGCACGCGCTCGACGCTCGGCCTCGACCCCGGTTTCCGTACGGGTGTGAAGGTGGCCGTCGTCGACGCGACCGGCAAGGTCGTCGCCACGGACGTCATCCACCCCCACGTCCCGGCCAACCGGTGGGACGAGGCCATCGCCAAGCTGGCCCGGCTGGCGAAGGAGCACGCGGTCGAGCTGATCGCCATCGGCAACGGCACGGCCTCCCGCGAGACCGACAAGCTCGCCGGGGAACTGATCGCCAAGCACCCGGAGCTGAAGCTCACGAAGGTGATGGTGTCCGAGGCCGGCGCGTCCGTGTACTCGGCGTCCGCCTTCGCCTCGCAGGAGCTGCCCGACATGGACGTGTCGCTGCGCGGCGCGGTGTCGATCGCCCGGCGGCTCCAGGACCCGCTGGCCGAGCTGGTGAAGATCGACCCGAAGTCGATCGGTGTCGGCCAGTACCAGCACGACCTGTCCGAGGTGAAGCTGTCGCGTTCGCTGGACGCGGTGGTGGAGGACTGTGTGAACGGCGTGGGCGTGGACGTCAACACGGCGTCGGCCCCGCTGCTCGCCCGGGTCTCCGGCATCACCTCCGGGCTCGCCGAGAACATCGTGGCGCACCGGGACGCCAACGGGCCGTTCAAGTCCCGCGGCGAGCTGAAGAAGGTGGCGCGGCTGGGCCCGAAGGCGTACGAGCAGTGCGCGGGCTTCCTGCGGATCCGCGGCGGTGACGACCCGCTGGACGCGTCCAGCGTGCACCCGGAGGCGTACCCGGTGGTCCGGCGCATGGTGAAGACCTCCGGGCAGGAGGTCGCGGGTCTCGTCGGCAACACCGCGGTGCTGCGTTCGCTGAAGCCGCAGGACTTCGTGGACGAGACGTTCGGTCTGCCGACGGTCACCGACATCCTCAAGGAACTGGAGAAGCCCGGCCGCGACCCGCGTCCGGCCTTCAAGATGGCCGCCTTCAAGGACGGTGTGGAGAAGATCTCCGACCTGTCGGCCGGGATGGTCCTGGAGGGCGTCGTGACGAACGTCGCCGCGTTCGGCGCTTTCGTGGACGTCGGTGTCCACCAGGACGGTCTGGTGCACGTCTCCGCGATGTCGAAGACGTTCGTCAAGGACCCGCGGGACGTGGTGAAGCCCGGGGACATCGTCAAGGTGAAGGTCCTCGACATCGACATCCCGCGCAAGCGGATCTCGCTGACGCTGCGTCTGGACGACGAGGCGGCCCCGCAGGGGCAGGGCGGCTCCGGCGAGCGCCGGCAGCGCGGCGGGCGTCCGCCGCAGCAGCGGCAGGGTGGCGGTGGCGCGCGCCGTGGCGGCGCCGGTTCGCGCCAGGCGGCTGCGCCTGCGCCTGCCAACAGCGCGATGGCGGATGCGCTGCGCCGCGCGGGCTTGGTCGACCCCAAGAACGGCAAGCGTTGATGGTTCGGCTGTGGGGAGCTGCGGGTCCGTTGTGGCTGGTCGCGCAGTTCCCCGCGCCCCTGATCCGGAAGGGGAGCTTCGCCCCCTTCCAGATCTAGAGTGGGCTATATGTCTGCTGCGCGTGTCATCACCTGGGAAGTCTTCGCGAGCCGGGGGTTCGAGACCGCCTGGGTCCAGCTCCGGGACGGCGTGCTGCGGGCGCGCGGGCGAGCCGTCGGGACCGATCCGGAGCCCTACTGGATCACGTACGACCTCGACACGGCCGACGGGTTCGTGACCCGTCGGCTGCGGGTGACGGCCGAGTCGGCCGACGGCAGCCGCACGCTCGATCTGCGGCACGACGGCGGAGGCGCGTGGACCGCCGACGGCGAGCGGCTTCCGGATGTCGACGGCGCCCTCGACTGCGATCTCGGGCTGTGCCCGCTCACCAACACCATGCCGGTGCTCCGGCACGGGCTCCATCAGGCGCCGGGCGAGATGGAGTTCCTGATGGCCTGGGTGTCGGTGCCGGATCTGACGGTGCGGCCGTCCCGGCAGACGTACACGCATCTCGGCCCCGGGCGGGTCCGGTACGCCTCCGGCGACTTCCGCAGCGACCTGGAATTCGACGAGGAAGGGTACGTCGTGGAGTACCCCTCCCTCGCCACCCGTCTGACGACCCGTTAGCGCTCGGTCACCTTGCCGTCCGCCACCTCGATGCGGCGCGTGACGCGTACGGCGTCGAGCATGCGGCGGTCGTGGGTGACCAGCAGGAGGGTGCCCTCGTAGGAGTCGAGGGCGGACTCCAACTGCTCGATGGCGGGCAGGTCGAGGTGGTTGGTCGGCTCGTCGAGGACCAGGAGGTTGACGCCACGGCCCTGGAGCAGTGCCAGGGCCGCTCTGGTGCGCTCGCCCGGGGAGAGGGTCGCCGCGGGGCGCAGGACGTGGTCCGACTTGAGGCCGAACTTGGCCAGGAGGGTGCGGACCTCGGCGGGTTCGGTGTCCGGGACGGCCGCGCGGAAGGCGTCCATCAGGGGCTCCTGGCCGTGGAACAGCTTGCGGGCCTGGTCGACCTCGCCGAGCAGGACGCCCGAGCCGAGGGCCGCGTGCCCGGCGTCGAGCGGGACGCGGCCGAGCAGGGCGGCGAGCAGGGTGGACTTGCCGGCGCCGTTCGCGCCCGTCACCGCCACCCGGTCCGCCCAGTCGATCTGGAGGGACACCGGGCCGAGGACGAAGCCGCCGCGACGCACCTCGGCGTCCCGCAGGGTCGCCACGACGGCGCCCGAGCGCGGGGCCGACGCGATCTCCATGCGCAGCTCCCACTCCTTGCGGGGCTCCTCGACGGCATCCAGCCGCTCGAGCATGCGCTGCGTCTGCCGGGCCTTCGCCGCCTGTTTCTCGCTGGCCTCGCTGCGGAACTTGCGGCCGATCTTGTCGTTGTCGTTGCCCGCCTTGCGGCGCGCGTTCTTCACGCCTTTGTCCATCCAGGAGCGCTGCATCTGGGCCCGGTCTTGGAGCGCCGACCTCTTGTCGGCGTACTCCTCGAACTCGTCGCGGGCGTGCCTGCGGGCGACCTCCCGCTCCTCCAGGTAGGCCTCGTAGCCACCGCCGTAGAGGTTGATCTGCCGCTGGGCGAGGTCGAGTTCGAGGACCTTGGTGACGGTGCGGGTGAGGAACTCGCGGTCGTGGCTGACGACCACCGTCCCGGCGCGCAGGCCGCTCACGAAGCGTTCGAGGCGTTCCAGGCCGTCCAGGTCGAGGTCGTTGGTGGGCTCGTCCAGGAGGAAGACGTCGTAGCGGGACAGCAGCAGGGAGGCGAGGCCGGCGCGGGCGGCCTGGCCGCCGGACAGCGACGTCATCAGCTGGTCGAGACCGACCGCGAGGCCCAGGGAGTCGGCGACCTCCTCGGCGCGTTCGTCGAGGTCGGCGCCGCCGAGTCCGAGCCAGCGCTCCAGGCTCGTGGCGTAGGCGTCGTCGGCGCCGGGTGCCCCGTCGACCAGGGCCTGGGTCGCCTCGTCCATGATCCGCTGGGCCTCGGCGACGCCGGTGCGGCGGGCCAGGAACGCCCGTACGGTCTCGCCGGGGCGGCGGTCCGGCTCCTGCGGCAGGTGGCCGACGGTGGCGGTCGGCGGGGACAGGCGCAGCTCGCCCTGCTCGGGGGCCGTGAGTCCGGCGAGCATCCTGAGCAGGGTGGACTTGCCGGCGCCGTTGGCTCCGACCAGGCCGATCACGTCGCCGGGCGCGACGACGAGGTCGAGTCCGGTGAACAGGGAGCGGTCGCCGTGGCCGGCGGCGAGGTTCTTGGCGACGAGGGTGGCAGTCATCAGACCGCGATCCTAACGGCCGTCCCGGGCGGTCCGCCGATGGGTTTTCAGGGGGTCACGGCCGTCACCAGCACACTGGTGGCGGTGCGCGCCACCAGGAAGGACTGCTCCTTCACCGCCTTGGCGTCGAGGGCGATGCGGTGGCGGCCCGGTTCCAGGACGCCGTCGAAGATCTCGTGGGTGTGGGTGCGGGAGAGCCGGTCGAGGCGGTACGCGGTGAGGGTGACCCGGCAGGCGGAGGTGACCTCGACGTCGGCCTCGGCGTCGGTGGCGGTCAGGCCGGTGAGGCGGCGCCGCTCCAGTGGGCTGCGGTCCAGGGCGTGTTCGATCTGGGCGACGAGGAGGGGGACGATCGGGGCGAGGCCGTCGACGTAGGCGACGTGGACCTCGGCGCGTTCGAAGGCGCGGCGGACGGCGGCGCGTTCCGGCTCGCCGGTCCCGCGGCCGAAGGCGACGGCGCCGTAGCCGCGCAGTTCCTCGGCGGGCACGTGGTCGGCGTCGTGGGCGATATCGGCGCCGACGCCGATGGTGCGCAGCGCCGCGGCGAGCTTGGCCAGGACGGCGACGCGGGCGCCGATCAGCAGGACGCGGCGGCGGGTGTCCGGGGCGGAGCCGTTCAGCAGGGCGCTCAGCGCCGCGCGGTACTCGGCGCCGCGGAAGCGGAACGGGCCGATGCCGTGGTAGCCGTTGAGCTCGAGGTCGGCGTGTTCGTCGGTCTGCCAGGCGAAGTCCCGCCAGATGAAGTCCTCGCCGTCCCGCCGGATGACCGCGGTGACGGCGCCGCAGGCCAGGTCCTCGCACTCGGGGCAGCCGTAGACGACGTACCGGCCGCCGGGCAGCGGTGCGGGGCTTTCCAGGAGCAGGCTGCGGACCTGCGCGGTGAAGATCGAGGGGGGTACGTCGGAGGCCAGCGGGGAGACCGCGTCCAGGTCGGCGAGCTGGAACAGCAGCGGGCGTCCGTCGACGATGAAGTCCACGAAGTCCCGGTGGACCTGGTAACCACCGTCTGTGAGGACTCCGCCGGCCCGCATCGCGGGTGCCAGGCCGAAGGTCGTGTACTCGGCACACATGCTGTGAGTATCCCCACACTGCGCGTGATATGAGCACGGCATGACGCATTCCGCTACGGTCCCGGCATGGCTGGTGAGCGCATGGACGAGATCGTGGTGGTCGGTGGCGGGGTGGTCGGGCTGACGACCGCGGTGGTTCTCGCCGAGCGGGGGCGGCGGGTACGGGTGTGGACGCGGGACCCCGTCGAGGCGACCACATCGGCGGTCGCGGGTGCGCTGTGGTGGCCGTACCGGATCGAGCCGGTCGCGCTGGCGCGGGTGTGGGCGCTGCGGTCGCTGGAGGTGTACGAGGAGCTGGCCGCGGGGGCCGGGTCGAGCGGCGTACGCATGGTCGAAGGGGTGCTGGGCGAGACGCGTCTCGACGAGGTCGACGGGTGGCTGGCGGACCGGGTGCCGGAGCTGCGCGCGGCCACGGCCGGGGAGTACACGGGGTACGGCGTCCGGGCGCGGTTGCCGCTCATCGACATGCCGGCTCATCTGGCGTGGCTGCGGGAGCGGTTCGCCGCGGCGGGCGGTGTGGTCGAGGCCCGTACGGTGTCCGGGTTCGCGGAGGCCGACGCGCCGGTCGTGATCAACTGCACGGGGCTCGCCGCTCGGGAGCTGGTGCCGGATCCGTCCGTGCGGCCTGTGCGCGGCCAACTGGTCGTCGTGGAGAACCCGGGGATCGACACCTGGCTGGTCTCCACCGACGCGGCCGGGGAGTACGCGTACATGTTCCCGCAGCCGGGCGGGCTCGTCCTCGGCGGTACGGCGGAGGAGGACGCGTGGTCGCCGGTACCCGACCCCGCGACGGCCGAGGCGATCATCCGCCGCTGCGCGGCGCTGCGGCCGGAGATCGCCGGGGCGCGCGTCCTGGAACACCGGGTCGGGCTGCGCCCCACCCGCCCCGCGGTACGCCTGGAGCGCGACGCCCTGCCGGACGGCCGGCTCCTGATCCACAACTACGGCCACGGCGGCGCGGGCGTGACGGTGGCCTGGGGTTGTGCGGAGGAGGCGGCTCGACTGGTCGGCTAGGGGGTGTCCGTGTCGCCAGGCCCGGGCCGTCCAACCCCGACGCCCCCGGCCGATGTCGGCCGGGGGCGTCAAGGTCAAGGGGCCGGCCGGGGCAGCCGGGTCGGGTGGGTCAGTGTTTGCCGATCGGGTCGCCCTCGACGTCCGGGCCGCGGCCCGGGCCGACGCGGAACTCGAAGTCGCCGTCGTACTTCTTGTGGCCTTCGATGACGGCCAGTTCCACCGCCTCGGAGCCCATCTGCTCGCGCACCATCACCGGGTCGCGGCGCAGGTCGCGCATGAGGGCCACGCACATGCCGACCATCACGACGACGAACGGGGCCGCCGCGAGGATCGTGAGGTTCTGCAGGCCTGTCAATGCGTCGCCCTGGCCGCTGCCGACCATGAGCATGATCGCGGCCACCGCACCGGTGACCACGCCCCAGAACACCACGACCATACGGCCCGGTTCGAGCGCGCCCTTCTGTGACAGGGTGCCCATGACGATCGACGCCGCGTCGGCGCCCGACACGAAGAAGATGCCGACGAGGACCATGACGAGCAGGCTCGTGGCGGTGGCGATGGGGAACTGCTGGAGCACGTCGAAGAGCTGGCCCTCCGGGGTCGCCTCCTTGCCGAGCCTGCCCTGTTCCTGCATCTTCATCGCCGAGCCGCCGAACACCGCGAACCAGATCAGGCTGACCGTGCTGGGCACGAGGATGACACCGCCGACGAACTGCCGGATCGTGCGGCCCCGGCTGATGCGGGCGATGAACATGCCCACGAACGGCGTCCAGGAGATCCACCACGCCCAGTAGAAGACGGTCCAGCTGCTCAGCCAGTCCGCGACACCCTCCCCGCCGCTGGCCTCCGTACGGCCGGCCAGCTGGGGCAGGTCGCCGAGGTAGGCGAAGACGGACGTGGGCAGCAGGTCGAGGACGATGATGGTCGGACCCGCCACGAACACGAACAGGGCGAGCACCAGCGCCAGCACCATGTTCGTGTTGGACAGCCACTGGATGCCGCGCTCCACGCCCGAGACCGCGGACGCGACGAAGGCCAGGGTCAGCACCGCGATGATCGTGACGAGCAGCCCGGTGCTCACCTTGTCCATCCAGTCCAGCTCCTGCACACCGGAGCCGATCTGAAGCGCGCCGAGCCCCAGGGACGCGGCGGAACCGAAGACGGTCGCGACGATCGCGAGGATGTCGATGACGCGGCCGACGGCGCCGTTCGCGTGCTTCTTGCCGATCAGCGGCGTGAACACGGCGCTGATGGTCTGGCGGCGGCGCCTGCGGAAGGTGCTGTAGGCGATGGCGAGGCCCACCACGGCGTAGATCGCCCAGGGGTGGAGCGTCCAGTGGAACAAGGTGGTGGCCATGGCCGTTTCCATGCGCTCACCGGAGTCGGCCGGGTCGCTGCCCGGCGGGGCCGTCGAGTAGTGCGACAGCGGCTCGCTCACGCCGTAGAACATCAGGCCGATGCCCATGCCCGCGCTGAACATCATCGCGACCCAGGACACCGTGCGGAACTCGGGCTCCTCGCCCTCGGCCCCGAGGTGGATACGGCCGTAGCGGCTGGCCGCGAGCCAGAGGGCGAACACGACGAAGGCGGAGGCGGCGAGCATGAACGCCCAGCCGCCGTTGTGCATCAGCCCGCTGAGCATGCTGGTGGAGACGTCTTCGAGCGAGTCGGTCGCCGCGGCTCCCCAGACCACGAAGGCGAGGGTGAGCACGGCCGTAACCCCGAAGACAATTCGGTCGGTTTTGGGACGTTCCTGACCAGGGAGGCCCGCTTCCGAACCCGGAAGCGCGGCCCCCGCTTGGTGGTCGCTTTCACTTGGTCGGTCGTGCGTCACAGGCGGCACCTTTCATTGGGACGTAGGAGGACCGTAAGTCCTCCGTAACGCCCCTACCACGTGTGGCGCAATTTCACCCTCCTCAACATGGCGTTTCCGGTTTCCCTGCCGTCAGGTGGTACGGTCCGCGCTCGTCGAGCAGCAACGGCACGAGCGCCCGCAGGGACTGGCGCAGGGGCACGAGCACTCCCTCGGCGTCCCGGCGTACGCGCACCCCGTGCAGCGCGAGCTCATCTCCCACCTCCGCGTACTGCGCGGCCGTGAGCCGGTAGCCGCAGGGCGGGTTCTGGATCACCTCGGCCGGTTCGGGCGCGTCGTTGTCGGCGCCGCCGACGTAGACGGGGCCGGTGGAGGCGTATCCCGCGAGCCGGGCCCTGCCCGTCGCCGCCTCGACCGCGCCGCGGCGCTGGTCGGCGTAACCGAACAGGCCGTCCAGCGCGTCCAGTTGAGAGGTGACCCGGCGGCGGTTGTTCAGCGCCTCGTCCGCCTTCTCGGCATCGGTGAGCGGGTCGACGCGGCTCTCGATGAGCAGTCCGATTCCATGCTTAATACCGGACATATTGCGCAAAATACGCTCCTGACCGTCTCCGGCGACCTGCTTGACCGGCTCGCCGGTCTCGGGGTCGGTCCAGATCCCGTAGGTGCCGGTCGAGTGGCCGGCCCGCTGCGCCGCGGGGCGGACGTACGCCTCGGAGAGGGTCTTCGCCTCGTCGTGGACCGCCTCGTGGGTGTTGAGGTTGCGCGGCCACAGGTCGAAGAGGTCCTTGTCGTAGTACGGGGGTGTGGCACCGTACTCGTGCAGGTCGTAGACGAGGTCGGGACGCTGGTCGCGGACGAGCTTCGCCAGCGCCCGGCCTTCGGCGGTCCGGAGCGCGAGGTGGTCGCGGTTGATGTCGACGCCGTCGCTGTTGCCCCGGGTGTCGGCGGCGCGGCCGTCGGGGTTGGCGGTGGGCACGACGAGGACCGTGGTGCGGTCCAGGAAGCGCCGGGTGCGGCTGTCACGGGCGTACGCGAGGTCGCGGACGGTGGTCAGACAGGCTTCGCGGCCGGCGGGTTCGTCGCCGTGCTGGGTGCACACGAGCAGCACCTTGTTGGGCGTCGGGTGGGTGCCGATCCGTACCAGCTGGAGCGGGCGGCCCTGCTTCGTCGTGCCGAAGCGGGTCATGGAGACGCGGCTGCTCGACCGGTCGACGGCTGTGAGGAAGTCCTGTTCCTCGGGCTGGGTGGTCCAGCGGGCACCGTTCGTCTGCTCGAAGCCGGTGCGGGGCGGGGAGTCGGTGGTGGCCTGGGCCGGGGTGGCGACCAGGGACGCGGCGACGGCCGCGGCGGTCAGGGTCAGGGCGCGGACGCGGGTCGTGGTCCTGCCTGCCGCCTTGCGGGCCGCGGGCCCGGGCGCGGTGGCGCCGGGCATGGTCCTGCCTGCGGTGTCGCGGGTCACTGGCTTCCTTCCGGGATGCGGTGAGTGGTCAGCGGATCCCGCACGCCGTCCAGGAGGGTGGCGTCGGGCGTGGCGGACGCGGCACCCGTGGTGGCGCGGGCGAAGGCGGTGGCTCCGCCGACGAACGGGACGCGCGCCGAGGTGCGGGACAGGTCGACGGTGAGCCTGGGGGTGTCCGCGGGAGGGTCGATGAGGTCCTTGTCGGTGCCCGCGACGATCAGCGCCAGGCGGTGGCCCTCGGGGACGACGTGGTCGGTGGCCGCCAGGTCGAGGGTGATCGTGTAGCGCTTGCCCGGGGTGAGCGGGGCACCCGTCAGGTCGGAGGCGTGGTTGCCGAGGTCGGCCCAGCCGCGGCTGACGATCGTGTAGTCGACGTCGGCCTTCTTCGCCTTCGTCTCCTTGAAGCAGGAGCTGTCGTCGGCGGTGCTCGCGCCCCAGCAGGTGCGGTCGGTGAGGGTGGTGATGCCCTCGCCCGCGTCGGCGTAGTCGCGGATGGTGGCGGGGCCGATGTCCACGAGGACGGCGGACAGATGGGCCGTCGGGGTGGAGGGCGTCGCGGTGACGGTGACCTCGGAGGAGCCGGACAGGCGCAGGTCACGGGTGAGCGGACCGGTGACGAAACCGGCCTTCTCCGGTGTCGGCTTGCCGATCTGCGCGGCCCAGTCGGTCTCGCTCAGCTTCGGGTCGTCGGTGAAGGTCTCGGTGCCGCGGCCGCGGTGCAGACCGAGGGTGCCGACGCCGGCCTGGGCGCCCCGGTCGGGGCGCAGGGTGGCGGCCCGGGTGCCGTTCGGCGGCCAGGTCTTCGAGGTGGTCCACTGGTCGGGCCGGCGTTCGATGTCGGCCATGGGCTCGCGGTCGATCCCGTTGTCGTAGCCCATGAGTTCGTGGTCGAACCAGCGGTGGAGGGTGTCGACCCATGCGCCGCGCCGGAAGTCGAAGGGGTCGACGTGGCCGGTCTGGGAGAGCCAGATCTTGCGCTCGACGCCGTTCTCGCCGAGGGCGTCCCACCACTGCCCGACGTGCTTCATCCGCACGTTGAGGTCCTGCATGCCGTGCACGAGGAAGACGCTGGCCTTGACCTTCCGCGCGGCCCTGACGTAGTCCCGCTCGGTCCACAGCGGGGTCCAGTCGCCGGTGCGCGGGGCCCCGTCGACGAGCTTTTGCTGCACGGCGGCGCACTTGGCGCGGGCGTCGGGGCTGTTGACGTAGTCGGAGAGCCGTTCGGGGCCGGAGTCGTAGAGCGGGGCGCCCTGCTGGAAGTAGTAGTCGTACCAGGAGGAGATGGCGCTGATCGGGACGATGGTCTTCAGTCCCTCGACGCCGGTCGCGGCAACGCCATTGGCGATGGTGCCGTCCCAGCTCTTGCCGATCATGCCCGTCCTGCCGTTGGTCCAGGCGGCCTTGGCGCGGGTGGTGCCGGTACGGGTCGTGTAGGCCCTGGCACGGCCGTTGAGCCAGTCGACGACGGCCTTCGCGGACTGGATGTCGGAGCGGCCGCCGACGTCGACACAACCGTCGGAGCGATTGGTTCCGGCCAGGTCGACGCCGACGAAGGCGTAGCCGCGGGGCACGAAGTAGTTGTCGTAGTACAGCGGCATCCGCGCGACGTCGCCGTTCGCGTCGTACGTCTTCTTCTGGCTCTCGTTGCCGCGCCCGCAGCAGGAGTAGTACGGGCTGGCGTCCATGATGACGGGGACCTTGCGGCCCTGTCGGGCGGGTTCGCGGGGGCGGACGATGTCCACGGCGACCCGGTCGGCCTTTCCGTCGCGGTCGCCGTCGAGTCCGGTGTCCACCCAGACGGCCTCGCGGATGGCGTCGTCGTACGAGTGGACGGGACGGCTCTCGCGCGGGGCGGCGTCCGCCGCGGCCGGGGTGAGCAGCGTGGCCAACAGGGCGGCCGAGGCCGCCGTCGCGAGCGGTCTCCAGGTCGTGAAGCGCGTGCGTTTCGGCATGCGGCGGACGCTACATCGGTCAACTCCTGTTCAGAAGAGGGCAGCTGACGGACCGGCGTGTCCGGGATGGCCCCAAGGGCCCGGTGTCTCATGTCGGCCGAATGGCGATCGTGTGACAGCAGGGGCCATGGACATGATCAGGGACACAGGGAGCCAATAAGCTCCGGACAGACTTCGGGACCCTACGACTTGGAGTTTTGCGTGCACCGCAGAATCATCGCGCCGGGAGCCCTGGCCGCGGCCGTTCTCCTGCTGGCGATCCCGGCATCGGCCGCGCCCCGCTCCCCCGGCGCACCGGGGATCGGTGACCCCTACTACCCGGCCTACGGCAACGGCGGTTACGACGTCTCCCACTACGACCTCAGGCTGAAGTACCAGCCGGCCACGGACGAACTCGAGGGCACGGCGACCCTCGTGGCCCGCACCACGCAGGACCTGTCCGGCTTCAACCTGGACTTCCTGCTGGACGTCGGCGAGGTGCGTGTCAACGGCGCGAAGGCGTCGTTCAGGACGTCGGGCGAGCACGAGCTGGAGATCACCCCGAAGACTCCGCTGGCCAAGGGCACGCCCGTCACGGTCGTCGTGCGCTACCGCGGCGTGCCGTCGTCGAAGAAGGCGTACGGCTTCACCAGCTGGCACCGCACCCCGGACGGGGGCGTCGCGGCGAACGAGCCCGAGGCGGCGGCGTGGTGGTTCCCGAGCAACGACCACCCGCTCGACAAGGCCACCTACGACGTGTCGGTGCTGGTCCCCGACGACACACAGGCCATCTCCAACGGCACGCTCCAGTCGACGAGTTCACGCCTCGGCTGGACCCGCTGGAACTGGCGCTCCGACAAACCGCAGGCCACCTACCTCGCCACGCTCGCGGTCGGCAAGTTCGACATCACGACCGGCACCACCGAGAGCGGCATTCCGGTCCTCAACGCCTACAGCAAGGACCTGGGCGGCCACGCCGGCGCGGCGCGGGCGAGCATCGAACGGACCGGGGAGATCGCCGACTGGCTGACCGGCTACTTCGGGCCGTACCCCTACAACGCGCTCGGCGGATACGTGCCGAACACCACCACCGGGTACGCGCTGGAGACCCAGACCCGGCCGTACTACAGCCCGCGGCAGTTCGCGAACGGGTCGAACGTCACCCTCGTCGTCCATGAGCTGGCCCACCAGTGGTACGGCGACGACGTGTCGCTCAAGCACTGGAAGGACATCTGGATCAACGAGGGCTTCGCACGGTACGCGCAGTGGCTGTGGTCCGAGCACGAGGGCGAGGGCACGGCACAGGAACTCGCCGACTACGTGTACGCCTCGCATCCGGCTGACGACCCGTTCTGGACGGTGAAGCCCGGCGACCCTGGGCCGGAGAACCAGTTCGACATCGCGGTGTACGACCGGGGCGCACTGGCCGTCCAGGCGCTGCGCAACGAGATCGGCGACGAGGCGTCCTTCGCGATCCTCAAGGGCTGGCCGCGGAAGTACGCCCACGGCAACGCGTCGGTCGCCGACTTCCAGCGGTACGCCGAGGAGGTGTCCGGCAAGCCCCTGGCCGCTCTGTTCGACACGTGGCTGTACCAGCCGTCGAAGCCGGGGGCGCCGGCGGCTCGGGCCGCGGCGGTCGCGAAGGCCGACGGGACGGTGGCGCAGCCGAAGTCGTGGAAGAAGATCGCGGCGACGAACGGTGTGCACGAGCACGCGGGTGCGGACCATGCGGACCACGGGGAACACGAGGGGCACGGGCACTGAGGTGCTTTGTTCCGCCCTGGCTGCGGGCAATCGTGCCGCTGGGGCGATGGGGGTCCCCCCTGCTCGAGCGAAGCCGAGAGCTTGGGGGAGGATGGGCGCAGCGGCACCTCGTCGCGCCGAGCTGCGCAACGCCCTCCCAGTCGCGCACGCACCTGGCGTGCTGAACGCCGCCCCTCGGCCTACGGTGGGCCCATACGCACTGGCCGTATGGGCCCGGCGGCGTGAACAAGGCTGCTGACGAAGGAGCCTGAGGTGCGGAACCTGGCGATCATCGAGGCCCCGTCCGTACTCGGGCTGCGCCCGACCGGCGTCGAGGATCTCCCGACGGCATTGCTCGAAACCGGGCTGGCCGAGGCCCTCGGAGCGGTACCGGCGGGGCGAGTCGAGCCGCCCGCGTACGACCCGAAGCGGGATGTGGACACCGGTGTCCTGAACCCCGGCGGCATCGCCGCATACTCCACCGCACTGGCCGACACCGTAGCCGGTGTCCTCGACGACGGCCGGTTCCCCGTCGTGCTGGGCGGCGACTGCAGCGTGCTGCTCGGCAACCTGCTCGCGCTGCGCCGCCGGGGCCGGCACGGTCTGCTGTTCCTCGACGGGCACACCGACTTCTACCAGCCCTCGGCGGAACCGGCCGGTGAGGTGGCCTCCATGGAGCTCGCCCTCGCCACCGGGCGCGGTCCGCGCGTGCTGGCCGACCTGGAGGGCCGGGGTCCGCTGGTACGGGACGAGGACGTCGTCGCGCTGGGGTTCCGGGACGCGGAGGAGTCCGCGGCGTACGGGATGCAGCCGCTGCCGTCCGCGCTGCACGCGCTGGAGCTGGACACCGTGCGCGCCCTGGGGGCGGGCGAGGCGGCCCGGCGCGCGGTCGGGCTGCTGACCGGCGACGGCGCGGGCGCCGGGTACTGGATCCACCTCGACGTCGACGTACTGGACGACGCGGTCATGCCCGCCGTCGACTACCGGCTCCCGGACGGGCTGACCTGGCAGGAGCTGGAGACCGTCCTGCGCACGGCCCTGTCCGGCGGCGGTGCCGTCGGCCTCGACGTGGCGATCTTCAACCCCCGGCTGGACCCCGGCGCGGCGATCGCGCAGCGCCTCGGCGACTGTCTGGTCCGGGCGTTCGACAGGGACGGCCAGGGCTGAGCCGAGGCCGGTCAGTCCCCGTGGTCGTACACCGTCACCTGTATCCCCCGCCGTATCAGCCGCTCCTCGATCAACGGCTCGACCCGGGACCACCTGCCGCCGGCGAGACCGCAGCCGATGCGGGGCATATGGACGGTCGCGCCCAGGTCGCCGGCCCGTTCGGCCAGGGCCTCCAGCGCCGAGTCGATCGCCTCGTAGCGGACGGGGACGCCCTTGCTGCCGGTCCTGGTGCCGCGCTGGCCGATCATGTTGGCCACCCACACGTACCGCTCGACCTGGACGAGCTGCACCGCGCCCAGCCCGAAGTCGTTCGCCGCGCGGCCGCGGTGCCACGCCCGGTACGCCGCCTCCGGCTCGGGCCAGCGGCGCGATATCGCCAGGACGAAGCCCTTGCCCCAGCCCCCGATGTCGTTGCAGACATGGGCGATGACCTTGACGCCCTTCACCGACGGAACGGTGGCGTCACCCCGGACATACCTGATCCCCGACATGACGCCACCGTAGGCGCTCCCACTGACAGTGGCCCTGGCCTGCTGCTTCCTGCCCGCTACTTCGTGAACTGCGACAGCTCCTGGTCGGCCGTCTGCGACACCCGGCGGCGGATGCCGAACCAGCCCGCGACCAGCGCGACCGCGATCAGCGGGATGAGCAGCAGCGTCTTGCGGCCGACCTCCGGGTCGTTCCACATCATGCCGAGGCAGGCCAGCAGGAAGGCGATCGTGGTGATCTCCGTGACGGGGCTGCCGGGGAGGCGGAAGGAGGGGCGGGTGACCAGGCCCGCCTTGGCGCGGCGGACGAAGACCAGGTGGCAGATCATGATGATCACCCAGGTGCTGATGATGCCGAGCGAGGCGACGTTCAGCACGATCTCGAAGGCCTGGGCCGGCACGAGGAAGTTCAGGCCGACGCCGAGCACGCACACCGCGCAGGTCAGCAGGATGCCGCCGTAGGGGACCTGGCTGCGGTTCATGCGGGCGGTGAACTTCGGTGCGGAGCCGGCCATCGCCATGGAGCGCAGGATGCGGCCCGTGGAGTACAGGCCCGAGTTCAGCGAGGACATCGCGGCGGTCAGCACGACCAGGTTCATCACGTCGCCCGCCGCCGGGACGCCGATCTTCGACAGCACCGTGACGAAGGGGCTCTGGTCGGCCGAGTAGAGCGAGCCGGGGAGCAGGAGGGCCAGCAGGACGACCGAGCCGACGTAGAAGAGGCCGACCCGCCACATGATCGAGTTCACCGCGCGCGGGACGACCTTCTCCGGCTCGGCGGTCTCGCCCGCGGCGACACCGACCAGCTCCAGCGCGGCGTACGCGAAGATCACGCCCTGCATGACGAGGACGACGGGCATCATGCCGTGCGGGAAGACGCCGCCGTTGTCGGTGATGACACTCAGGCCCGGCGTCTGGCCGCCCACCTCGTGCTGGGTGGCCAACAGGAAGATGCCGATGAACATGAAGCCGACCAGCGTCGCGACCTTGATGATCGCGAACCAGAACTCCATCTCGCCGAAGATCTTCACCGAGATCAGGTTCACGGCCAGCACGACCGCGAGGGCGGCCAGCGCGAGCACCCACTGCGGGATGTCGGTGAACATGCTCCAGTAGTGCGTGTACAGCGCGATCGCGGTGATGTCGGCGATGCCGGTGGTCGACCAGTTCAGGAAGTACATCCAGCCGGCGACGTAGGCGCCCTTCTCGCCGAGGAACTCGCGCGCGTACGACACGAAGGAGCCCGAGGAGGGGCGGTAGAGCACGAGCTCGCCGAGGGCCCTGACCACGAAGAAGGCGAAGATGCCGCAGACCAGGTAGGCGATCGCCAGTGCCGGGCCCGCGTTGTGGAGGCGACCGCCGGCTCCGAGGAAGAGGCCGGTGCCGATGGCCCCGCCGATGGCGATCATGTTGACGTGGCGGGCCTTGAGGTCCTTGCTGTACCCGGCGTCGCCCGCGTCCGCGGGCACCTGGGCCGCATCGGTACGCGGCGTGGCCGCAGCCGTGTTCACGGCGTCCTTGCTCACGGGTGGTTCCACTCTCTGGATCGCCCCGGACGTCGTGGGCCCGGGGTCCGTACAGTGCAGTGGCCCGTACCACCCTTGTGACGCGGCACAGACCGAGGCAGCACCTTCCCACACCGAGTCGCTCGCACACGGTGACGAGCATCACAGAGCGTCACTTCTTACAAGATCCACCAGGGAGAGGCACAGCCGCCCCTCGGCATTCACTTCATGGTCATGAAGGGATGCGGACGAGGTTTCACAGCACTGGTGAGACAGCGATACTGCTGCACATGACGACCGACACCGAGGAACCGACCCTCACGATCGACGAACTGGCGGCCCGGGCCGGTGTCACGGTGCGCACGGTCCGTTTCTACGGCACGAAGGGGCTGCTGCCGCCGCCGGTGCTCGGCCCCCGGCGCGTGGGGCACTACGGGCGGGAGCATCTGGCCCGGCTGGCGCTGATCGAGGAGTTGCAGCACCAGGGCATGACGCTGGCGGGCATCGATCGGCATCTGCGCCAGTTGCCGCCGGACCTGACCGCGCGCGACCTCGCCGTGCACCGGGCGGTGGTCGCCTCCTGGGCGCCGGACGCCGTCGAGACGGTCACGCGGGAGGAACTGGAGCGGCGGGCCGGGCGGCCGCTCGGCGACGAGGACGTCGAGCGGCTGGTCGCGATGGACGTGCTCCGGCCAGGGGACGACGGGTACGAGGCCGACCTCGGTCTGCTGCGGCTGGGCGTCGGGCTGCTGGACGTGCCGCTCTCCCAGGAGGCGATCTTCGCGGCGCGCAAGGTTCTCCTGGAACACTCGCGCGCCGCGGCCCGTGAACTCTCCCGGCTCTTCCGCGGCGAGGTGGCGGAGCGCGACGCGCGGGACGTGCGGTCCCTGTCCGCTCACATACACCCCCTGGTGGTGCAGGCGCTCCTCACCGCCTTTCAGCGGTCGCTGAAGGAAGAGCTGGGCGAATGGCTGACCAAGCCTTCAGGCACGTCAGGCTCGGACTGAGTCGCTGAACCGCTCCCCCTTCTCCGCCTTCTCCACCAGCAGCGCGGGCGGGTTGAAGCGGTCGCCGTACCGCTCGGCGAGTTCACGCGCGCGTGCCACGAATCCGGGCAGGCCGACCCCTGCCCCGGCGCCGCCGTCGTAGCCGTTGATGTACTGGAGCACGCCGCCCGTCCAGCCCGGGAAGCCGATGCCGAAGATCGAGCCGATGTTGGCGTCGGCGACGGAGGTGAGCACGCCCTCCTCCAGCAGCCGGACGGTGTCCAGCGCCTCGGAGAAGAGCATGCGCTCCTGCATGTCCTCGAACGGGATCCGGTACCCGGGCTTGGTGAAGTGCTCGCGCAGGCCCGGCCAGAGTCCGGTGCGCTTGCCGTCCTCCCCGTAGTCGTAGAAGCCGGCGCCGCCGCTGCGTCCCGTGCGGCCGAACTCGTCGACCATGCGGTCGATGACGGCCTCGGCGGGGTGGGCCGTCCAGGTGCCGCCCGTCTCCTCGACCGCCCGCTTCGTCTCGGCGCGGATCTTTCGGGGCAGGGTCAGCGTCAGCTCGTCCATCAGGGACAGCACCTTGGCCGGGTAGCCCGCCTGGGCGGCGGCCTGTTCGACCGACGCGGGCTCGATGCCCTCGCCGACCATGGCGACACCCTCGTTGATGAAGTGGCCGATGACGCGGGAGGTGAAGAAGCCGCGCGAGTCGTTCACGACGATCGGGGTCTTGTTGATCTGCCGGACCAGGTCGAAGGCGCGGGCCAGGGCCTCCTGCCCCGTGCGCTCGCCCTTGATGATCTCGACGAGCGGCATCTTGTCGACCGGCGAGAAGAAGTGCAGTCCGATGAAGTCGGCCTGGCGTTCGACGCCCTCGGCGAGCGCGGTGATGGGCAGGGTGGAGGTGTTGGAGCACAGCAGCGCGTCGGGCGCCACGACGTGCTGGATCTCCTGGAACACCTTGTGCTTGAGGGACGTGTCCTCGAAGACGGCCTCGATGACGGCGTCGCAGCCCGCCAGGTCCCGCACCTCGGCGGTGGGGATGATGCGGGCGAGCAGCGCGTCGGCCTTCTCCTGCGTCGTACGGCCCTTGGCGACGGCCTTGGCGCAGAGCTTCTCGGAGTAGCCCTTGCCCTTGACGGCCGCCTCCAGGGAGACGTCCTTGAGGACGACGTCGATGCCGGCGCGGGCACAGGAGTAGGCGATGCCCGCGCCCATCATCCCGGCGCCGAGGACGGCGACCTTGCGGACCTGGCGGGGCTCGACGTCCTTGGGGCGGTTGGCGCCGGAGTTGACGGCCTGGAGGTCGAAGAAGAAGGCCTGGATCATGTTCTTCGACGTCTGCCCGGCCGCGAGCTCCACGAAGTAGCGGGCCTCGATGACCTGGGCCGTCTCGAAGTCGACCTGGGAGCCCTCGACGGCTGCGGCGAGGATGCCCCGCGGGGCCGGGTAGGGGGCGCCGTTCGTCTGCTTGCGCAGGGTGGCCGGGAAGGCGGGCAGGTTCGCCGCGAACTTGGGGTTCGCGGGGGTGCCGCCCGGGATCTTGTACCCCGGCTTGTCCCAGGGCTGCTGCGACTCGGGGTTGGCGTCGATGAAGGCGCGGGCCTTTTCGAGGAGTTCCTCCTGGGTTTGCGCCACCTCGTCGACGAGGCCGTTCTCCAGGGCGCGGCGCGGGCTGTACTGGGTGCCCTGGAGGAGGACCTTCAGCAGGGCGTCGGCGATGCCGAGCAGGCGGACGGTGCGCACGACGCCGCCGCCTCCGGGCAGCAGGCCGAGGGTGACCTCGGGACAGCCGATCTTGGAGCCGGGCGCGTCGAGGGCGACGCGGTGGTGGCAGGCCAGGGCGATCTCGTAACCCCCGCCCAGGGCGGCGCCGTTGAGCGCGGCGACGACCGGCTTGCCGAGGGTCTCGATGCGGCGCAGGTTCCGCTTGATGGCCATGCCGCCGTCGAACAGCTCCTGGGCCGTCTCGGGCGTGACCCGGATCAGGTCGCGCAGGTCGCCGCCGGCGAAGAAGGTCTTCTTCGCCGAGGTGATGATGACGCCCCGGATGGTGTCCTTCTCTGCCTCCAGGCGGTCGGTGACGGCCGCGAGCGAGTCGCGGAACGCCTGGTTCATGGTGTTCGCGGACTGGTTCGGGTCGTCGATGACGAGGGTGACGAGGCCGGTGCGGTCCTGTTCCCAGCGGATGGTGGTGGACTCAGTGCTCATGTGGAGTGCTCCGTGTGATCCGTCGGGAGGTGGTCAGATGCGCTCGACGATGGTCGCGACGCCCATGCCGCCGCCCACGCACAGCGTGGCGAGGCCGTAGCGCTTGTCCTGGCGCTCGAGTTCGTCGACGAGCGTGCCGAGGATCATGGCGCCGGTCGCGCCGAGGGGGTGGCCGAGCGCGATCGCGCCGCCGTTGACGTTGACCTTGTCCAGGGACAGGCCCATGTCCCGCACGAAGCGCAGCACGACCGCCGCGAACGCCTCGTTGATCTCGACGAGGTCGATGTCGTCGATGGTCAGTCCGGCCTTGGCGAGGGCCTTGCGGGTGGCGGGGGCGGGGCCGGTGAGCATGATGGTGGGCTCGGAGCCGGAGACGGCGGCGGAGACGATCCGCGCGCGGGGCGTGAGGCCGTAGCGCTCGCCGACCTCCTTGGAGCCGATCGCGACGAGCGAGGCGCCGTCGACGATGCCGGAGGAGTTGCCCGCGTGGTGGACGTGGTCGATCTTCTCCACCCAGTGGTACTGCTGGAGCGCGACCGCGTCGAAGCCGCCGAGTTCGCCGATGTCCGCGAAGGACGGCTTCAGCTTGGCGAGCGAGTCGGCGGTGGTGCCGGGGCGCATGTGCTCGTCGTGGTCGAGGACGACGAGACCGCTGCGGTCCTTCACCGCTACGACGGACTTCTCGAAGCGGCCTTCCTTCCAGGCGGTGGCCGCCCGCTCCTGGGAGAGGGCCGCGTACTCGTCGACGTCGCGCCGGGAGAAGCCCTCGATGGTGGCGATCAGGTCGGCGCCGATGCCCTGCGGCACGAAGTTGACCTGGAGGTTGGTCATCGGGTCGTTGAACCAGGCGCCGCCGTCGGAGGCCATCGGCACCCGGGACATCGACTCGACACCACCCGCGAGCACCAGGTCCTCCCAGCCCGAACGGACCTTGGCGGCGGCCAGGTTGACGGCCTCCAGGCCCGAGGCGCAGAAGCGGTTCTCCTGCACGCCGGCCACCGTGTCGGGCAGCCCCGCGGCGATGGCGGCGATCCGGGCGATGTCGGAGCCCTGGTCGCCGACCGGGCCGACGACGCCGAGCACGATGTCGTCGACGGCAGCCGGGTCCAGGTCCGGGAAGCGGGCGCGGATCTCGTGGATGAGTCCGACGACCAGGTCGATGGGCTTGGTGCCGTGCAGGGCGCCGCCTGCCTTGCCGCGCCCGCGCGGGGTGCGGATCGCGTCGTAGACATACGCTTCGGTGCTCACGAGGAGGCCTTTCGCTGAGGGTTTCGGGACGCTGGGAGCAGCCCGGGAACGTCCCAGTCCCGGGCGACGTCCGCCGTGTCGGCGCCCGGCCGGGCCGGGCCGGTGCGGACGGAGGTCGGGGTCGCGCAGAAGCGGGGGGCCGGGGCGGGCTGGGTGATGCCGCCGTGGTCGGTGAAGGTGCCGCGGGCGGCCAGGTGCGGGTGGTGCGGTGCCTCGCGCAGCGACAGGACGGGCGCCACGCACGCGTCGGTGCCCTCGAAGACGGCCGTCCACTCGTCCCTGGTCCGGGTCTTGAAGCGGGCGGCGATCTGTTCGCGCAGCTCACCCCACCGGGTGACGTCCTTGCGGGCGGCGGACTGGCCCTCGACGCCGAGGCGGGCGAGGAACTCCTCGTAGAACCGCGGCTCCAGGGCGCCGACGGCCATGTGCCGGCCGTCGGCAGTGTCGTACGTGCCGTAGTACGGGCAGCCGCCGTCCAGGAGGTTGGCGCCGCGGCGGTCCTGCCAGCCGCCGGCGGCGAGCATGCCGTGGATCATCGTGGCGAGATGGGAGACGCCGTCGACGATGGCGGCGTCGACGACCTGCCCGGTGCCGGTCGCGCGGGCGTGGTGCAGGGCGGCGAGGACGCCGACGACGAGGTAGAGGGAGCCGCCCGCGTAGTCGCCGAGCAGGTTGGCCGGGACCGCCGGCGGCTCGTCCGGCCGGCCGATCATGCCGAGCGTGCCGGTGGGGGCGATGTACGCGATGTCGTGCCCGGCGCGGTCGGCGAGCGGGCCGTCCTGGCCCCAGCCGGTCATCCGACCGTAGACGAGCGCCGGGTTGCGGGCGTGGCAGGGCTCGGGTCCCACGCCGAGGCGCTCGGCGACGCCGGGGCGGTAGCCCTCGACCAGGACGTCGGCCCGCGCGGCGAGGTCGAGCACACGGGCGGGGCCGTCCGGGGACTTCAGGTCGACGACCACCGAGCGCTTGTTGCGGTTGGTGACGTCGCACGCCGGGTCGATCCCGAGGCCGGGGCCGCCGGGGCGGTCCACGCGCACGACGTCGGCGCCGAGGTCGGCCAGGAGCATGGCGGCGAACGGGCCGGGCCCGATACCGGCCAGCTCGACGACGCGCACGCCGGTCAGCGGGCCGTGTCCTGGCGTCCTTGCCGTGGCCATCCAGCCCCCAGTGCTGTGACACATCTGATGTAACACCAGTGATGCTAAGAACACGTTCCACTCGACACAAGACCTGAACGAGCAAGCGCTTAGCAATCTGCCCGACGCGTCAGTTCCCGTCCAGTTCCGCTATCAGCCGCTTGGGAGCGATCACCCGGTAGCTCTCCTCCACCCAGTCGCAGAGCACCTCCGCGGCCGGGGCGTCCTGCCGCTCCAGGGGGATGCTCACCCAGCCCGCCCTGCCCAGGCCGTATCCGGCGGGCTCGGCGCCGGGGCAGGCCAGCGCGTGCGCGTGGGCCGTCTCGTCCTTGAGCTTCACCGTCATACCCAGGGGGTAGCTGCCGTCCTCGACGCCGAGGAAGACGAACACCTTCTTGTTGACCTTCGCGACGGACTCACCCCAGGGGAACTCCTCGACGGCACCCGGCAGCCCCAGCGCGAACGCGCGCACTTTCTCCCACTTCTTCAGGGCATTCCTGGGCACGGCCATCGTCGTCCTCCGGGCTCGTCGTCGGGCTCCGCACTCCTCACGCTAGCCTCGGCCACCGACAGCGGCACGGGCTGCACGACCGAGGGGTGTCATGAGCAGGCTGAACAGGACCGACCGTCCGTACGACATCGTGCTCTTCGGAGCCACGAGTTTCGCCGGAACGCTCACCGCGGAGTACCTCGCGGCCCACGCGCCCGAGGGGCTGCGGTGGGCGATCGCGGGCCGCAGCGCCGAGAAGCTGGAGCGGCTGCGGGAGCGGCTGCCCGGCGGCGCGGAGGTCGGGGTGTTGCGGGCGGACGTCTCCGACCCCGCCTCGGTGCGCGCCCTCGCCGAGCACGCGCGCGTGGTGGCCACGACGGTCGGCCCGTACATCACGTACGGCGAGGAACTCGTCGCCGCTTGCGCGGACACCGGGACCGACTACCTCGACCTGTGCGGCGAGCCCGAGTTCGTGGACCTGATGTACGTCCGGCACGACGCACGCGCGCGTGAGACCGGGGCACGGCTGGTGCACGCCGCCGGCTTCGACTCGATCCCGCACGACCTGGGCGTGTACTTCACCGTGCGGCAGCTGCCCGAGGACGTGCCGCTGACCGTGGAGGGTTTCGTGACCGCCGACGCCGCGTTCTCGGGCGGGACCTTCGCCTCCGCGCTCAACCAGTTCGCGCGGCAGCGGGAGATGGCAGCGGCCGCGCGGGACCGGCGGCGGCACGAGCCGCGGCTGGTGGGCCGGCGGGCGTCGGCACCCGCGGGTGCGCCGCGGTTCGCCAAGGAGGTGGGCGCGTGGGCGCTGCCGATGCCGACGATCGACCCGCAGATCGTGCGGCGGTCGGCCTCGGCCCTCGACCGGTACGGTCCCGACTTCCGCTACCGGCAGTACGCGGCCGTCCGGCACCTGCCCGTCGCGGTGGGCGGTGTGGCGACCGTCGGCGCCCTGGTGGCGGCGGCCCAGGTGCCGCCGGCGCGGCGCTGGTTGTCCGGCCGGCTCAGGCCCGGGGACGGGCCGAGCCCCGAGAAGCGGGCGAAGAGCTGGTTCTCCCTGCGCTTCGTGGGCGAGGGCGGCGGCCGGCGGGTGTACACGGAGGTCTCGGGCGGCGATCCCGGCTACGACGAGACGGCGAAGATGCTCGCCGAGTCGGCGCTGTGCCTGGCCTTCGACGACCTTCCGGAGACGGCGGGTCAGGTCACCACGGCGGTGGCGATGGGCGACGCGCTGCTCGGCCGGCTGCGCGCGGCGGGCATCCGCTTCCGCGTCGCGTCGACCCACTGAAGGTCCTACAGCGACCAAAGGTCCTACAGCGGCCAAAGGTCCTACAGCGGCCACTCGGCGATGGTGTAGATCATGCCGGCGATCCAGCCGAGCCCCGCCAGCACGGCGAGGATCAGCCCTATGGTGACGGCCCGCTCGACGGTCTGGGTCGGGCCGGCAACAGGCTTGGGGGCGCGGTGCGTTGTCATGCGCCCCAGCCTGCCGACGGGGGTGGGGGCCAGGCATCCGTACAGGTACTCAGAGCCGGTACTCAGATCTGCCGCCCCGCCCTGGGTAGACCCCTCCCCCCGGTTTGAGACTTTCCGCCTTCCACTCCTGGCGACAGCTCGAAAAGTGCCAAGAAGGAGTTCAATGAAACCATTGAAGGCATGAAGTTCCTTCTCGAAGTCACCATGGACGACGCGGCGTTGACCGAGGACCCCGCGGGCGAGCTGGGCCGGATCCTCAGGTACTGGGGCGGCAATCTGCGCCACTACGCGCTCCGGCCCGGGGACGGGTCGGTCATCTACGACTCGGAGTACCGCGAGGTGGGCCGCTGGCGCGTGGCCGATCAGGCGGAATAGGTCTCCCGCAGCGCCTTCCGGCAGAGCGCGTCCGCCCTGCGCGTGGTCTCGGGGAGGCGGTACTCGGGGGCCAGCGCGAGGGTGTGGGCGCAGGCGTTCGTCAGGGTCACACGGTGGCCGACGGAGACGAAGACCGGCTTGACGCCGTCGCGGGTGCGCAGAGCGCGGCCGACCTCCTCGGAGCCGGCGAGCAGCGCGGTGGTGCTGCCGCGCGGGGTCTCCGGGTCGTCGTAGGCGAAGGTGAAGGGGTTCTTGGCGACGCCGATCAGGCCGGTCAGGACGTCGGGCTGCTGAGCCTACGGGCCGCTGCGCCCAGGGGTCGCACGAAGGCCGGCGGGGCTCAGGAGTCCCGCCGGCCTCGGGGGCTTGCGACTCACTTGCCCAGCGCGCGCTGGAGCTGGCTCTTGTTCATGTTGGAACGGCCCTCGACGCCGCGGCGCTTGGCCTCCTGGTACAGCTGGTCGTAGGTGGGGCCCTGGGAGCCCTGGCCGGACCGCTGGCCGCCGCGCTTGCCGGACGACATGTCCTTGGTGGAGGTACGGCTGGCCGTCTTCGACTCGCCGGAGCGGGCGCGTTCCTTGTTCACCGTCCGCCCGGCGATCTCCTTGGCGCGGCCGGTGCTCTCGCCCCGGTCCTGCGCACTCTTCTTGATGTGCTCGTACTGGCGCTCCCGCTTGGAGCTCGAACCGCGTGGCATGACCGCTCACTTCCTTTCAGCTTCAGTGAACGAGTACCCACACTGCCAACAATCAGGACATACCGCATGCTCAATGCTCCAGGCGGGCAACCCGCCCCTTTTCGCCGGCGGCCCAGCACCCTTGGTCCGGGGTGCAGTCGACGGTGTCGTAGGAGCCCGTGTCGACCGTGCGCCAGGTGCGGCCGGCGTCCGTGGTGAGGTCGGTGCCGGTGGGGCCGACGGCGAGGGCGGCGGTGCGGCTGTGCGGGAGCCAGGCGACGCCGGAGCGGTAGGCAGGCGGGGGCGCGGCGGCGGTGCGCCAGGTGCGGCCCCCGTCGCCGGTGCGCGCGGCGGCGTTCGGTGAGGGCCGGTCGGCGGTGAAGTCGCCGCCGACGGCGAGACCGTGGGTGCGGTCGCGGAAGGCCAGTGCGAAGACGCCGCGGGCCGGGTCGCCCGCCGGGAGGGGCGTGTCGGTGGCCGTCCAGGTGTGGCCCCGGTCGGCGGAGTGCAGCACGCGCGCGTGCGCGGCCCCTCCGGTGGCGAGCCAGACGTCCTTCGGCCCGGAGGCGACCAGGCACTGGCCGCTCGCGGCGAATCCGGCCTCGCCCTCCTGCGCGGCCGGCATGCCCTCGTCCGGCAGCACCTTCCAGGTGCGGCCGCCGTCGCGGGTCGACAGGATGCGGAACCTCCCGTCCACCGGGTCGCTCATCGCGAGGCCGTGGCGGTGGTCGAAGAAGGTGAGGCAGTCGTAGAAGGCCTTCGGGTCGGGGTTGCGGAAGGACTCCGTCCAGGTCGCTCCGCCGTCGTCGGTGCGGTACACGCGGGACGCCTCGCCCTCGCCGATGGCCAGGACCACGGCCCGGCGCGCATCGAACGCCTCGACGTCCCGGAACTGCAACTCCGCCGCACCCGGGGGCGAGACGTTCCGCCAGGTGGCGCCGCCGTCGGTGGTGCGCAGGACGGTGCCGGAGGTCCCGGCGAGCCAGGCGGTGTCCCGGCTGACGGCGGACAGGCCGCGGAACCGTACGCCGGGGGCGCCGGTGTCCTTGAGTTCCCAGTGCGGCACCCGGCGCTCCGGCTCGTGCGCCTGCGCCGGTACGGCTGTCAGGGCCGCGAGTGCGACCAGTGCCGCCACGCCCGCCGCCACTCCGGTCGCCCTGCTCCGTGTCCGTCCCGTCGGTCGCGTGCTCCCCAAGCGCCTCATGGCCGGCGAAGCTAGCCCACCGCCCCGGCGCCGTCCAGATGGCCTCGCGGACGCTCCGGGTGTTCCGGCGCGCGCCACAAATGCCCTGCGGGGCACACGAGGAGAGCCACGTCACTCCGGTGCATGAACGCGGTGACAGAGGTCACTCGCCATTCGTGTGCACGGATCGGCTGATTCCGTCGTCTCTTCCAGTGCCCCGGTCTCATACGCCCGGAAGTCCGTCCAGCCGTCACAAGGGAGCAAGGCGTTGTCCTTCGTCATCGAGCAGCCCGTGGAGGCCCGCCTCGTCGCCGCCGCGCCGCGTATGCCGAACATTCCCGCGACGCTCCACTACGACCGACGTGATCCGTTCGCCGTCCGCATGACCTTCCCCGCCCCGGCCACGCTGGAGGGCGTCGAGGTCTGCTGGACCTTCTCCCGCGAGCTGCTCGCCGCGGGCCTCAAGAACGCCGAGGGCCACGGCGACGTGCGGGTGCGGCCGTACGGGTACGACCGTACGGTGCTGGAGTTCCACGCCCCCGAGGGCACCGCCGTCGTACACGTCCGCTCCAGCGAGGTGCGCCGGTTCCTTCAGGCCACGAGCGAGCTGGTGCCGGTCGGCCTGGAGCACCTCCAGCTGGATCTGGACCACGGCCTGGCGGAGCTGATGCGCGACGCGTGCTGAGCCGCGCGTGCCGAGCTAACGTCCCCGCTCCAGCAGGGCGTTGATCTCGCCGTAGTCGAGTCCGTCCGCCAGTGACCGGTACGTCCCCGTGTCCAGCAGCTCCCGCGCGGCCCGGCGGACCAGGGCGTGGGCGGCCTGGGCGACGCCCGAGCCCACGCTGACCCGGGCGACGCCCAGGGCGGCCAGTTCGGCGACCGTCGGGGCGCCGGGTCCTGCCATGACGTTCAGCGGCCCGTCGACGCCGTTCACCAGTTCCTTGACGATTCCCGGGTCGACGGCCCCGGGGACGAAGATGCCGTCGGCGCCGGCGGAGCGGAAGGCGGCGGCCCGTTCCAGGGTGAGGTCCACTCCCCCGGCGCCGCTCAGGAAGGTGTCGGTCCGGGCGTTGACGAACAGCGGCACGCCTGCGGCGTCGGATGCCTCGCGGACGGCGGCGATCCGTTCGGCCTGCTCTCCGACGTCCCGCAGCGGACCGCCCGCTCCGGCGCCGTACAGCGCGTCCTCGATGTTCACCCCCACCGCTCCCGCGGCGAGGACCGCGCGGACGGTATCGGCGACGCCCTCGGTGTCCTCGGCGTAGCCGCTCTCGATGTCCGCCGTCACGGGGACGGTCACGGCCTCGGCGATCCGGGCGACGGCGGCGAGGGCCGTGGCACGGTCCACCCGCTCGCCGTCCGGCGCGCCGAGCGCCCAGACGAGCCCGGCGCCGGTCGTCGCCACCGCCGCCGCACCGGCGTCCTCGACGAGCCGGGCGCTCACCGCGTCCCAGGCGTTGGGCAGGACCAGCGGGGTCCCGGGGACGTGCAGGGCGCCGAAGGCCAGGGCTCGATCGGTCTGGTTCGTCATGCGGGCAACTCAACCAGCGGCTGATGGCCCGTGGCTGGCAGGAATCCGACGTGGACGCGAGTCAGGGTGGAGCGGTCGCCGTCGCCGTCGCGGCGAGCGCCGTACGGATCTCGCGGACGATCTCGCCGAGCCCGGGCGCCGACGCCACGGCACGCTCCGCCAGCTCCCGCAGGCGCGGCTCGTGGGCGCGGACGTCTGCTGCGGGGAGCAGTTCCGCCGAGGCGGCCAGCGTCACGACCGCCGCGTCCCGCTCGCAGACCTCGGCGACCGGCACCGGCCCCTGGAGGGCCTGACGCGTCTCCTCCCGCAGCGCCTCCACGACGGCGGCGCGCTCCAGCGCGTACTCCACGGACGGGAACACCCCGAGGACCCGCTTCTTCTCCGCCCGCAGATACCCCTCGGCCACCAGTTGCTCCCGCACCGCGTCGAGGGTCACCCGAGACCGCAGCGTCACCCAGGTCCGCCAGGGGTGCGGGCACGACTCGCGGACGAGTTCCAGCAGCCCGTCGAGGACCGCGTCACCCGTGCGGGAGTCCAGGTCGACCGGCGTGGCGATGCCGTCCTCGTCGACGAGCAGTCCGCGCCGGGCCAGCTCGGTGAGGGCACCGGCCCGTACCGGGCCGGGCGGATGCGCGGCGCCGGTGCCCGCCGCCCGCGCGGGGTCCCAGGCCAGCAGGCAGAGCCTGGCCGGCAGCGAGAGCGGGCCGTTGGGCACGGGGCCTCCTCGGGGCCGGGAGATCGGGTTCCACGTTAATTCGTTGACAGGCCCGACGCCCCCTCGTACGTTGTACAGCGTCCTGTTGCCGCCGATTGGAGAAGGACGTTGCTCGTCTGAGGTCCTGAGACACCGCGTCACCCACATCAGGTGGGTGCGCTGCGTGCGACCTCGGCGTTCGAGCCGTCCTGAGCGGTACGGGGATTTTCTCATGCCCCTGGAGCCCTCCGTCCTGGTCGCAGGTGTCTCGATACGCGTTTGCCCCTGACCGCATCAAGCAACCGCGAAAGAGGCCCGCATGCCTACTTCCATCACCGTCACCTCCCTCGCCTTCACCTGGCCCGACGGCACCCCCGTCTTCGAGGACCTCGACGTCTCCTTCGGCCCGGGCCGGACCGGCCTGGTCGGCGTCAACGGGTCGGGGAAATCAACCCTGTTGAAGCTGATCGCCGGTGAACTCGCCCCGGCCGACGGCACCGTCCGCGTGCTCGGCGAGATCGGGTACCTACCGCAGAACGTCACCCTCGACACCACCCTGCGCGTCGACGAGGCGCTCGGCATCGCAGAGCGGCGGGCCGCGCTGCACGCCATCGAGGCGGGTGACGTGGCCGAGGCGCACTTCGAGACCGTCGGCGACGACTGGGACGTAGAGGAGCGCGCCCTGGCCACACTCGGAGAACTCGGCCTCGGGCACGTCGAGTTGGACCGCACGATCGGCGAGGTGTCGGGCGGCGAGTCGGTACTGCTGCGGCTGGCCGCGCTGCTGCTGCGCCGGCCCGACGTGCTGGTGCTGGACGAGCCGACCAACAACCTCGACCTGTACGCGCGCAGGCGGCTGTACGCGGCCGTCGAGTCCTGGCCGGGCGTGATGGTAGTCGTCAGCCACGACCGGGAACTGCTGGACCTGGTCGACCAGATCGCGGACCTGCGCTCCGGCGAGGTGACCTGGTACGGCGGCAACTACTCCGACTACGAGGAGGCCCTCGCGATCGAACAGGAGGCGGCAGAGCGCATGGTGCGCGTCGCCGAGTCCGACTTCCGCAGGCAGAAGCGGGAACTGACGGACGCCCAGGTGAAGTTGGCGCGTCGCAAGCGGTACGCCCAGAAGATGTACGACACCAAGCGCGAACCCCGGGCCGTCATGAAGCTGAAGAGCCGCGCGGCCCAGGTATCCGCGGGCAAGCACCGGATCATGCACGAGGAGAAGCTCGCCGAGGCCAGGGAGCGGCTGGACGAGGCGGTGGAGGCCGTGCGGGACGACGACGAGATCCGCGTCGACCTGCCGTACACGGCGGTGCCGCCGGGGCGTACGGTCCTCACCCTCCAGGATCTCGGGCTCCGGTACGGCGCCCGGGTGAAGGGCGGTCTCGACCTGCGCGGTCCCGAGCGGGTCGCGCTGGTCGGACGCAACGGCGCGGGCAAGACCACGCTGCTGCGCACGATCACCGGGGAGCTGGCTCCCGAGTCGGGCGAGGTGCAGGCGCACGTCCCGCTGCGGTTCCTGCCGCAGCGGCTCGACGTCCTCGACGGGGAACTGACGGTCGCCGAGAACGTCGCCCGGTTCGCGCCGGCCGCCACCAAGAACCGGGTCCGGGCGCGGCTGGCCCGCTTCCTGTTCCGGGGCGCCCGGGCCGACCAGAAGGCGGCGACGCTGTCCGGCGGCGAACGCTTCCGGGCGGCGCTGGCCGCGCTGATGCTGGCCGAGCCCGCGCCGCAACTGCTCATGCTGGACGAGCCGACCAACAACCTCGACATGGCGAGCGTGCGGCAGCTGACCACGGCGCTGGAGTCGTACGAGGGGGCGCTGATCGTGGCCAGTCACGACCTGCCGTTCCTGGAGTCGATCGGCATCACGCGCTGGCTGCTGCTGGAGGACGGAGAACTGAAGGAAATCACGCCAGAGGCTGTCGGGTTTTCCGCCTAGCGTCGCCGGCATGACCGGCTTCCAGCACGATGTCGTCAGGCGCGATGCCGTCACGCACGATGTCATCACCCTGACCGGAGCCCGCGAGAACAACCTCCTGTGGATTTGCCGTCTGGAGTTCGGTACTGGACGGTCATCGACGACAACCTTCAGGTGGTGCCGGTCGCTGATGAGTGGCTGCGGTTCTCGAGCTTCCGCGGCGACGGGGCAAGTCCGTCGCGTCCGGCCTGCAGAACATGATCCGGGGCATGGCGCTGCTCTTGAGTCTGGCAGGAGTCGGGGCTCGGCGCCCCAACCGACGTCGATGAGGTCCGGCGAAAAATCACCGGGGTGGAACAACAGAACGTCGAGCCGAAGACGCAACTGGAAGAAATTCAGGCCGATCTCGATGCCGCCCGGACCGCTGACCGGAACTTGACCCGGACTCTGAACCA
Source organism: Streptomyces coeruleorubidus (assembly GCF_028885415.1). Taxonomy (GTDB): domain Bacteria; phylum Actinomycetota; class Actinomycetes; order Streptomycetales; family Streptomycetaceae; genus Streptomyces; species Streptomyces coeruleorubidus_A. Next base: position 8,369,609 of record NZ_CP118527.1, on the reverse strand, counting down.
GCGCAACTGAGTACCGGTTCTGAACCGAGGACAGCGATGGCGATTCGGGCTGGCAGGGCAGGAGCGCGGGGGACGGGGGGACGAGATCAGGCGCAAGGGCGCCGGTTCCGCCCGGCCGGTTTGTGCGGAGTCGTCCCCCGGCCCTGCCGATGTCAAGGCCGGGAGCGGCGTGCCAGCTTCCGGCCCCATGTCTGGCCCGGCGCTTCGATGTAACGGTGGGTCAGCAAGCACAGCGGCAACAGCACGGCACAGAAAGCCACTTGCAGCACGAGATTGTCGCGCCGCCACCGGCCGATCGTGCCGTCGGTTACCGCCAGCAGCACCGGATGAACCAGGTAGACCGAGTAACTGATCGTTCCCAGCCCGGTCACCCAGCGCGGTATCCGTCGGCGGCGGAACGCCAGTCCGGCACCGAAGGTGAGCACGGCCAGCAGGAATGCCACGATCCAACCGCGTCGCGTGAAATGCGATCCGTCGCCGTACCAGTACGCGCTCCCCATGGCGCAGGCGACCACCACGGCGGCGGCGCACGCCGCGTACCGCCGGGCGCCCTGACCGTGTTCGGCCCGGTAGACGGCGGTGCCGAGGAACATCACGGCGAGGATCACCAGCCCCTCCCACAGGGGGACGGTGCCGTTGAACGGGACCACGACGAGTGCCAGTACCCCGCCCAGCACGCCGCCGAACACGCGAAGCGCGGGTGACCCGGCGCTCGCACAACAGATGGCGACCACCATGACGATCGAAGCAAGCGCGACCAGCGGGCCGGCGCCGACCGTGCCGGAGAGGGCAGAGGCCGGCAGCACGCTCCCTGCCATCACGCTCACGGCGGCGAGCACGGCCAGGGTGACTGCCGTCGCTGCCGACCGCTGGTGAAGGCGGACCGTGAAGAGAGCAACGACCAGCAGATAGAAGGCCATCTCATAGGAGAGCGTCCACAGGACAAGAAGGAGGTTGGGTGTCCCCAGCAACTCCTGGAGCAGGGTGACATGGGCTACGGCGACCGTGGCAGCGCTCTGACCATCGAAGTCACGAATCTCCGCGATGCCTGCCAGGTTGAGGACGAGGACCGCGGTGACGACAGCCGCCCACAGCGGGTACACACGGAATAATCGCCCGATCCAGAAAGTCCGAACACAGCCCCGGCGTTCGAGGGACGCGGGAATGATGTAGCCGCTGACCAGGAAGAACACCATGATGCCGTACCGGCTGGTGTTGAACTGCGGCATCAACTCCCGACGGAACTCCGCCATGAAGGCGTATGACGAGTGGTCGAACACCACGACGAGTGCCGCGATACCGCGCAACGCGTCCAGCCAGCCCAACCGCGACGGGCCGACCGGCGCGACGGATACGGGTAATCGTGACGGCGCGGAGGGTAATCGTTCCAGTGCAGGAGGGGTGGAGGTGGCTCTGGGGGGTTCCATGCTCATGTTCACGTGCAGTTGATCGCCGATGTTCAGTTATCTCGCATGAAATACGACAGATCAAAGAAACTGACCTGATAGTTGCGGACGATGCTCCTTCCGACGACTAAGTCCGCCATCCGGGGGTGTCTGTAAATGAGACGACCCGGAAGATCTTCGCCCGCGAGACGGGGGCCGAGGCGGGCTTGTTCAGCTTCAACTCCAGCGGCGCCTGCGGCACCTGCGAGGGCCGGGGCACCATCTACACCGACCTCGCCTTCATGGACCCGGTGACGACGACCTGCCACGACTGCGAGGGGCGGCGCTTCATGGAGGAGGTGCTGCGGCTGACCGTGCGGGGCAGCTCCATCGCCGACGTCCTTCAGATGACGGCCGAACAGGCGCTCGGCTTCTTCGACGACACGGGCGTACGGCGCCGGCTGCGCGCCCTGCGGGACGTCGGACTGACGTATCTGACGCTCGGCCAGCCCCTCTCCACGCTCTCCGGCGGCGAGCGGCAGCGCATGCACCGAGGAGCACCTGCGGCGGGCGGTGGCGGCGTCGGCCGTCACCGTGCCGGGGTGAGCTCCCCGGTGAGCGCGACGCCCGGGAGCGCCGAGTTGCTGACGACGGCGAGGCGCGGACCGCCCGGGCCGTGCTGCCACTGCCCGCCGACCAGGGGCAGCAGGGCGATGTTGGGGGTCGGTCCCCCGGTCCAGTCGAGGGTGCCGGCGATGGTGTCGAGGGTCGTGCCGGCGAGGGCCTGCGCGACGGACGCCCGGTCGGTGGGATCGGCCGCGACGGCGAGGGCGTGGTGGGCGGTCTCCACGAGGGCGTGGGCGAGGCCGAGGGGCTGGAGCCAGGCGGCGCCGGTGTCCTGCCGGTAGGCGTGGGCGAGTTCGGCGCAGGTGGTGCCGTCCAGGCTGGAGCGGTAGGGGTGGCCGGGGCTCCAGTAGACGAGGGTGGCCACGCGCGCGTCGGCGAGCTCGCCGTGGACGTCGGGGGCGGGGGTGGTGTGGGTGTGCGGGTAGGTCAGCCAGCGCGAGCAGGTGATCAGCCGCGGACGCAGCCCCGCCTGGCGGGCCTGGCGGTGGAAGAGGGCCAGGTCGGTGGCGGTGGCGGCGCTGGTGACGAGGCCGGCACCGTGCTCCCGCAGCCGCCCGACCTGTGTGCGGAAGCCGTCGGCCGGTTCCCGGTAGGCGCCGAGGTCGACCAGGGTGTGCCCGCGCGCGGACGTCACCGGGGCGAAGCCGTACCGGTCGTGGCGCAGCAGCCGGCCCTGCAGGTCGTCGTTCCACAGGCAGCCGACGGCGCCTGCGTCGTCGACGCGCTCCCACAGGTCGGCGAAGACGGCGGCGATGTCGTCCAGTCCCCAAGCGAAGTGGTACGTCCACCGGAAGCGGTGCCCGGGCTCGGCACCGCGCGCGTCGACGTACGCCTGCCACGGGAACGTGGTCGACACACAGGGGACCCGGGCCTCTTCGCAGGCGTCGGTGACGGCGGGCAGCACCCGGGTCCCGGCCATGGTGAGCACGAGGTTCGCCCCGTCGGCGTCGGCCAGGTCCCGTACGGCCTGCCGGGCCGCGTCGGGATCCGAGCGGCTGTCGCGTACGGCGACGGTCACGTCGTGGCGGCGGCCGCCGTTGCGGACGTGCGCGAGCAGGGGCGCGAGCCTGCGCAGCACATAGGACAACGGTGACCCGAGAGGGGCCAGTCGACCCGTCAGTGGTGCTACGACGCCCACACACAAGGAACTTGACGGCATCGAGGCCCCTCTCCTCACTGAATCGGTGCGGCCGTCAGTGGCCGGAACGGTCCTTGGTCACGCAGGTGGTCTCGCTGAACACCGCCACCGTCTCGTTGCCGCAGTTGTTGCTGTGGCCCGAGGCGTTCCGGGCGAAGAGCAGGTTGGACAGGACACCGCCGCTCGGGCCCGCCTGGTCGCCGCCGCCCTTGCCGTCGTCCTCGGTCACACAGGTGCGGTCCTTGAACAGCGCCACCTTGCCGGTGCCGCAGAGGTTGGCGTGGCCGGAGGAGTTCCTGCCGGAGAGGTTGGACAGCACACCGCCCGCCCCCGCGTCGCCGTCCCCGGCCTGGGCCGTGGCCATGCCGGCGGGAACAGCCATCAGCATCCCCACGATCGAGGCCACTACCGCGATACGTCGCGTGCCGTACATCTCTGTCGGTTCCTTCCACTGGATCGGTCCCGGCCGGTCCGGCCGGGATCACTTCGCCTAACGACGCCTCGGAAGATCGGCATGGGCCGCGACCAGGTGAATCATCTGCAAGACGGTTGATCAGGTACTCCGACGGGATGCCGGGTGCGCGGGCGTTGACACGTCAACATGCGATCCGTGCCGTGGACCGATGGGGTGGTTTGGCGCTCCCGCCCACCGATCACACGTGCGGGCTCGCGAAGACTGGGGTGTGGGGGTGGCGCGGGGCCAACGGGAGGGGGGCCACATGGCCGACAGCACGGTTCTGGTGGCGGTGGCGGAGGGTCCGGAGGGCGGGGGCGCGGCCGCCGGGCAGCTGGCGAGGATCGCCGAGGCGATCCGCGGGCGCGGCTTACAGGTCCGATGGGTGCTGAGCGTCGCCGACGCCGAGGCGGTGCTCAGGACCGAGGCCGGTCTCGCCGCCGCGGTGGTCGCCTGGGATCTTCCGCCCGGGCCGGGGGCCGACGGCGAACCGGGCGGTGCGGCGGTGCTGCGGCGGATCGGGCGCCGCTTCCAGAACCTTCCGGTGTTCCTGGTCATGGCGGACGAGGGGCTGCGCGACCTGCCGTTGTGGGTGTCGCAGTCGGTGGTGGGCTACGTGTGGCCGCTGGAGGACACTCCGGCGTTCATCGCGGGGCGGATCACCACCGCCGCGCTCGGCTACCAGGACGCCCTGCTGCCGCCGTTCTTCAAGGCGCTGCGCCGCTTCGACGACGCGCACGAGTACTCGTGGCACACGCCCGCGCACTCGGGCGGTGTCGCCTTCCTGAAGTCGCCCGTGGGCCGGGCGTTCCACGACTACTTCGGGGAGCGGCTGCTGCGCAGCGACCTGTCGATCTCGGTCGAGGAGCTCGGCTCGCTGTTCGAGCACACCGGGCCGATCGGCGAGGCCGAGCGCAACGCCGCACGGGTCTTCGGCTCCGACCACACGTACTTCGTGCTGCACGGCGACTCCACCTGCAACCGGGTGGTCGGCCACTTCAGCGTGACCCGCGACGAGATCGCCCTGGTGGACCGCAACTGCCACAAGTCGGTCCTGCACGGCCTGGTCGTCTCCGGCGCCCTGCCGGTGTACCTGGTCCCCACCCGCAACGGCTACGGCCTCGCGGGACCGCTGCCGCCGGCCGAGATCGCGGCGGACTCGGTGGCGGCGCGGATCGCCGCGAGCCCGCTGACGAGGGACGCCGTGTCATCGCGCGCGCAGTACGCGGTGTTCACCAACTCCACGTACGACGGGCTGTGTTACGACGCGGTCGCGGCGGCCCGGGCCCTCGCCACCGGTACTCCCCGGGTGCACTTCGACGAGGCGTGGTTCGCCTACGCCCGCTTCCACCCGCTGTACGCCGGGCGCTACGGCATGTCGGTGGACGAGGAGAGCTTCCCCGGGCCCGACCGACCGACGGTCTTCGCGACCCAGTCCACGCACAAGCTGCTGGCGGCGCTGTCGCAGAGCGCCATGGTGCACGTGAGGCCCGCGCCCCGGGCGCCGGTGGAGCACGAGCGGTTCAACGAGGCGCTGATGATGCACGGCACCACGTCGCCGCTGTACCCGATGATCGCCTCGCTCGACGTGGCCACGGCGATGATGGACGGTCCGCAGGGGCACTGGCTGCTCGACGAGGCCATGACCGAGGCGGTGCGGTTCCGGCAGGAAATGGTGCGCATCGGGCGGCGGATCGAGGCCGCCGGGGACCGGCCGCCCTGGTTCTTCGGCGTGTGGCAGCCGGGTGAGGTGACCGACCCGGAGAGCGGGGCGCGCCTGCCCTTCGACGAGGCTCCGGCGGACCTGCTGCGGACCGAGCCGTCCTGCTGGCACCTGGAGCCCGGCGCGGACTGGCACGGCTTCCCCGGGCTGACCGACGGCTACTGCATGCTCGACCCGATCAAGGTCACCCTGACCTGCCCGGGGATCGGCGCCACGGGTGAGGTGTCCGACTGGGGCATCCCCGCGCGGGTGCTCACCGCGTATCTGGGGACGCGGGGCATCGTCGTGGAGAAGACCGACAGCTACACCACGCTGGTGCTGTTCTCCATGGGCATCACCAAGGGCAAGTGGGGCACACTGCTGGACGCCCTGATGGACTTCAAGGACCTCTACGACGGTGACGCCCCCCTCGACCGGGTGCTGCCCGCGCGGGTCGCCGAGCACCCGCGGCGCTACGCCGGGCTGACCCTGCGCGAGCTGTGCCAGGACATGCACGACCATCTGCGCGAGCTCCGCCTGGTCGAGCTCCTCGACACCGCCTTCCGGCAGCTGCCGGAGCCCGTCGTCCCGCCCCAGCTGTGCTACCAGCGCCTGATCCGCGGCGGCACGGAACGGATCCGCCTGACCGACGCGCCCGGCCGGGTCGCCGCCGCCATGGTCACCGTCACACCGCCCGGCATCCCCGTCCTGATGCCCGGCGAGAGCGCCGGCGCCGCGGACGGCCCGCTGCTGCGGTACCTGACCGCGCTGGAGTCCTTCGACCGCCGCTTCCCCGGCTTCGGCAGCGAGACCCACGGAGTGGTCCGCGACCCCGACACCGGCGACTACCTGATCGAGTGCCTCCGCCCCGACACACCCGAGCGTGCCGACACCACGACGACACCGGCACAGCGAAGCGCCCCGGAGGGCGCCGAGCCGGTGGGCTGAGTCCGGGGCAGCGACGGCTTGGCCCGGACGCCCGGCCGGGTCCCGAGGCGTGACCGGGACTTGGCCCTGCCGGCCTGCGGCAGCGCGCCTGGAGGGTGTCCGCAGAGTCCCGTCGTCCGCCCGGAGGACGGGACCTGCGGGGTGCAGACCGGCCGGATGCAGGCCCGGGCCCGGAGCCCGGCCGTGTCGGCAGCGGACCGCGCCTGGAACCGGCACCCACCCGGATGCTCCGCTGAGACCCCGGTCGGGAGCCGACGGGACCAGGTGCCGCCACGGTCAGCGGCGGACCGGCCCCGCATCGGCACTCGCCCGAATGCCCACTGAGGCGCCGGGCCCCAGAACCGCCCAGGCCAGATGCAACCGGGGCCAACAGCACAGGGGCCCGGAGCAGCACCGCCAGAATCCCCACTGAAACGCCAGCCCAAAAACCGCCCAGGCCACATGTCACCCGGGCCGACAACAGACCAGCCCCGAAGCAGCACCCGCCCGAATCCCCCCACTGCGACACCCGGCCAAGAACCGCCCGGGTCCAATCCAGATCCGGCCAGGATCTACAGCCGCCCGAATACCCCGCTGACGCTCCGGGCCGGGTGCAGGCCGGACTGGCGGGCGGCCGGGGCGGAGGCCGGTGCTCACCCCGCTGCCCGCCCAGGTCAGGTGCCGCCCCGCTCCCTCCTCCCCTCCCCCGGGGGTGTCGTGTCCCGGCATCGCCCTGCATGATGGTCGGCTGACGCCCGATGGGTCCGGCCGCCCGATCCCGGAGGCTCCGTCGGCGCCGTCCAGACACGTCCCATCCGATACGGAGTCACGCTCGTGCCCAGCAAGAAGGCCCTCGTCCGCCGCCCCAGCCCGCGTCTTGCCGAAGGGCTGGTGACACACATCGAGCGGGAGAGGGTCGACGCCGACCTCGCGCTCGAGCAGTGGGGGGCGTACGTGAAGGCCCTGCACACGCACGGTTGGGAAACCGTCGAGGTGGACCCGGCCGACGACTGCCCGGACTCGGTGTTCGTCGAGGACACGGTCGTGATGTACAAGAACGTGGCGCTGATCGCCCGCCCGGGCGCCGAGTCCCGGCGTGAGGAGACCGCCGGGGTCGAGGAGGCCGTGGCCGGTCTGGGCTGCTCGGTGAACTGGATCTGGGAGCCGGGCACGCTGGAGGGCGGCGACGTACTGAAGATCGGCGACACCGTGTACGTGGGCCGGGGCGGGCGCACCAACGCCGCCGGCGTCCAGCAACTGCGGGCCGCGTTCGAGCCGCTGGGCGCGCGGGTCGTCGCCGTGCCGGTGAGCAAGGTGCTGCACCTGAAGTCGGCGGTCACGGCGCTGCCGGACGGGACGGTCATCGGGCACATCCCGAAGATGGACGTGCCGTCGCTGTTCGCGCGCTTCCTGCCGGTGCCGGAGGAGGCCGGTTCGCACGTGGTGCTGCTCGGCGGTGACAAACTGCTGATGGCGGCGAGCGCGCCGAAGACCGCGGAGCTCTTCGCGGACCTGGGGTACGAACCGGTCGTCGTGGACATCAGCGAGTTCGAGAAGCTCGAGGGCTGTGTGACGTGCCTCTCGGTGCGGCTGCGGGGGCTGTACGCCTGACAGGCCGGGCACGGTACCTGTGCGGCCCCTCGACCTGCGGATCCGGGGGCGGTGGCGCGCGTACGGGCGACACCGCTGATCAGCGGCCTTTACAGCGCTCTTAACCTACGGCATCGTAACCTACGGATACGTAGCCTACGATGCCGTAGGTTACCGCTCATCGCTCGTACGCATGTCCCCCTGGAGAGTCCATGACGATCACCACTCCCCACCTCGGCAGCCCCGCCGGCGCCTGGACCGACGCTCAGCTGCTGTACGCACTGGAGGAAGTGGTCGAGAAGGAGCTCAACCGGCATCTGCAGGTCGCCAAGGACTGGATGCCGCACGAGTACGTGCCCTGGAGCGACGGGCGCAACTTCCCCGGTCTGTTCGAGGACGGCGAGGCCTGGGACAAGGAGCAGTCGAAGGTCACCGAGATCGGCCGCATCGCGCTCGTCGTGAACCTGCTGACCGAGGACAACCTGCCCAGCTACCACCACGAGATCGCCTCGCTCTTCGGCCGCGACGGCGCCTGGGGCACCTGGGTGCACCGCTGGACGGCCGAGGAGGGCCGGCACGGCATCGTGATGCGGGACTACCTGCTCACCTCGCGCGCGGTCGACCCGGACAAGCTGGAACAGTTCCGCATGTCGCACATGAGCGAGGGCTTCGAGTCGGACAACCGGCACTCGATGCTGCACTCGATCGCCTACGTCGCCTTCCAGGAGCTGGCCACCCGCATCTCGCACCGCAACACCGGCCACCAGTCCGGCGACCCGGTCTGCGACCGTATGCTGGCCCGCATCGCGACCGACGAGAACCTGCACATGGTCTTCTACCGCAACCTCCTCAAGTCGGCGTTCGAACTCGCCCCCGACCTGACCATGCAGGCTGTGCGGGACGTGGTCGTGAACTTCCGGATGCCCGGCCACGGCATCCCCGGCTTCGAGCGCGCCGCCGCGCAGATGGCGATCGGCGAGGTCTACAACCTGCGCATCCACCACGACGACGTGCTCCAGCCCGTGCTGCGCTTCCTGAAGGTCATGGAGATCGACGGGCTGGGCGCCGAGGGACGCAAGGCGCAGGAGGAACTCGGCCTGTACCTGGGCGGCCTGGACAGCGAGGCGACGAAGTTCGACGAGAAGCTGGCCGCGCGCAAGGCCCGCATGGCGGCCCGGGCCGGCGCCTGACGGCCGACCCGGCACATACCCCCGTGAGGCCCCGACCGCCGCGAGCGGTCGGGGCCTCACGCGTGAACGACCGGCAACGCCGAAGATGCGGATCATGACGCCCGCGGGAACATTTCCGCGCCGACCGGGGGAAAACAGGTGCAGCGCCCACGCCGCCCTGCTGCAGCATCTGCCCTGCATGGGCGACGGTGGCCCTGAGCAGGAGACGTTCCAGCCGGAGTTCGGCTACGACGCGGACGACTGTTTTCCCCGCGGGCGCCGTCGACCCGAGCGGCCGGCTCAACGGGGGTCTCGACAACACCGGTTCGCTCGGCGGTGGGTGCCGGACGGTCACCTCGGCGAGACCTCACCCACCCAGGCGCCCGGCGGGCGGGAGACCGTCCCCGCTCCCGCCGGGAGGCCGGCACCCTGCGGCTACCGCGACGTACGCCGCAGCTCCAGCCGCTCCTTCTCCGACAGGCCGCCCCAGACGCCGAAGCGCTCGTCGTTGTCGATCGCGTACTCGAGGCAGGCCGTGCGGATGGGACACATACCGCAGATCCGCTTCGCCTCGCGGACCGAGCTGCCCGGCTCGGGAAAGAAGAAGTCCGCACCGGTCTGCGCGCACAGCGCCTCCTGCTGCCAGGCGAGTTCGGGCGAGGTGATCGTGTCGATGTGCATGGCCCGAGCGTCGCGGTCGGCGCAAAACGTTCGATCAACGCGGGATCAACACCGCGTTCACAGGCCACCGGCCGCCTCGATGGTCGCCCGCCGGACGAGCCGACGCACGGCGGCGCGCGGAAACATCGGAAACCTCGAAAACCACACCCCCGCGGCGCTCCGGCGGCGGTTGTCAGTGGGCGGTGCGAGACTCGGCAGAGCAGACGGACGGGCCCCTGCGCGAGGAGGGCGATCATGCTCACCACCCGTTATGTCACCGGCGCTCCGAACTGGATCGATCTCGGCACCCCCGACATCGACGGCGCCGCCTCCTTCTACGGCGGCCTGTTCGGCTGGGAGTTCCGGCCCGGCGGGCCCGAGGTCGGGGGCTACGGCTTCTTCCAGCTGGGCGGCAGGACCGCCGCCGGCGGCATGCAGACCACCCCGGAGCAGGGCCCGCCCTCCTGGACGGTGTACTTCCAGGCCCCGGACGCGGACACCACGGCGCGGGCGGCCGGGCAGGCGCACGGCTCGGTGCGGATGCAGCCCATGGACGTGCAGGACCTCGGCCGCATGGCGATCCTCGCCGACCAGGCGGGGGTGCCCTTCGGTCTGTGGCAGCCGGGCCGCAACGAGGGGCTGGACGTCGTCCAGGAGCCCGGCTCGCTGTGCTGGCTGGAGCTGTACACGGCGGACGTCCCGGCCGCTGCCGCCTTCTACCACTCCGTGCTCGGCCTGGAGACCTACGGCGTCGACTTCCCCGGCGGCACCTACACCACCATCGCCCCGGCCGGAGAGGGCGAGGACGCCATGTTCGGCGGCATCGTCCCGCTGGCCGAGGATCCGGCCGAGGAGGAGGCGCACTGGCTGCCGTACTTCGAGGTCACCGACACGGACGCCACCGTCGCCAAGGCCCGGGAACTGGGCGGCACGGTCCGCATGCCCGCCACGGACCTGCCGGACGTCGGCCGCGTCGCCAAGTTCACGGACCCGTACGGGGCGCGTTTCGCGGTGATCCGCAGCGAGCCGCAGCCGGGCTGAGGCACGTGGGCCGGACCAGCGAGCGTCTGATGGATCTCCGCGGCGTCGCGACGCCCGGCACGCCGAGAGCACGCACCGAACACCGGTCCTTCCTCCACGGAGATCCATCAGACGTCCTAAGCGGACGCCCGCCGCACCAGCGTCGTCGGCAGGACCACACTGGAGGGCGTGCCGTCCACGCCCTCCCGCGGAGTGCCGCGGTCGAGCCTCCGCAGCAGCAGGCGGGCCATCAGGCGGCCCATCTCCTCGATGTCCTGGCGGACCGTCGTGAGAGGCGGGTCGGTTTGTTCCGCGACGGGCAGCATGTCGTCGAAGCCGATCACGGCGACGTCGTCGGGGACACGCCGTCCGGCCTCGCGCAGTACGCGCAGCGCCCCCGCGGCGGTGAGGTCGTTGGCGGCGAACACCGCGTCCACGTCCGGGCAGCGGTCGAGGAGCTCGCGCATCGCCCGCTCGCCGCCGGCCGGGGTGAAGTCGGCCTCGGCGATCAGTCGTGGGTCGGCGTCCACCATGACGTCCCGGTAGCCGTCGAGCCGGTCGACGGCGGACGTCTGGTCGAGGGCGCCGGTGATGTGCGCGATCCGGCTGCGGCCGAGGCCGGCCAGGTGGCGGACGGCGTCGCGGGCGCCGCCGCGGTTGTCGCTGTCGACGTACACCACGCCGCCCCGGTCTCCGCTCCAGCCGGGCCGCCCGCCGAAGACGGTGGGGACGCCGGCCCGCTGGATCAGCTCCGGCAGCGGGTCGTCGAGGTGCAGGGAGAAGACGAGGGCCCCGTCGACATGCCCGCCGGCGAGGTACCGGCCGACCCGGGCGTGGTCGTCCCGGCCCTCCGTGAGCAGCAGCACGAGCTGGTTGTCGTGGGCCGTGAGTTCCTTGCTGATCCCGCGCAGCTGGAGCGCGAAGAACGGGTCGGCGAACACGCGGGTCTCCGGTTCGGCGACGACGACCGCGATGGCGTCGTGCCGCCGGGTCACCAGGCTGCGGGCCGCCTGGTTGGGCACGTACCCGAGCTCCTCCACCGCCTTGCGGACCCTCTCGGCGAGGATGTCCCTCACCCCGTCGCCGCCGTTGACCACGCGCGAGACGGTGGCCCGCGAGACACCGGCCCGGGCGGCCACGGCCTCCAGGGTGGGACGCGGCGCTGTGTCGGTCACTTCGGGGGCTCCTCACCTGCGGTTGCGGATCAGGATAGCCCCGGTGGCGGACTGTGGTGAGAGCGCTCTCCCGCTTGCCGGAGAGCGCCCATGCGCACGCGCCCGTCAGTGTTCGTGGCCGCCCCCCGGCGGCTCCTGGCCGTGCTCGTGCGGGTCGTAGCCCGGAATCGTCCCGTCCGGCTTCTTCACCAGGAACAGTCCCACCATCCCCATGTCGGAGTGGCTCTGCACATGGCAGTGGTACATCCAGGCGCCGGCGCCGACCCCCTCCCCCGCGATCACCTGGAATCCGAACGAGTCGGCCGGGCCCGTGATCTTGTTGTCGATGACCTGGCTGGGGTCGTCGGGGCCGGTCAGCATGCCGGTGCGGTTGTCCGCCCAGCGGTGACCGTGCATATGGAACGTGTGGTAGAACTCGCCGTGCGTGATCACGATGAACTCGACGCGATCCCCCACGGTGGCCTCGAAGTTCGGCCCGGAATGCGGCGGCCTGTTGTTGATGAGCATGTCGTTGAAGACGACCGTGTGCGTGCGGTCCGGCAGGACGTCGCCCTTGCGGCGGACGATGACCGGGCCGTAGAGGCCCTTCTGGAGCCCCTGCGTGCCGTGGTCCGTGCCGACGACGTGGTCGTGGTAGTGCCAGTAACCCGCGCTGCCCGCCCGCCAGGTGCCGTCCCGCCGGCGGCCGGGGGCGTGGGTGCGCCAGGTGTAGGTGCGGGTGCCGCCCGGCTCGACGTGGCTCCGGTTCAGCTTCGTGCCGTCGCTGGTGATCTCGTAGTCCAGGCCGTGGACGTGCAGGCTCACCGCCACGTCCATGGTGTTCTCGAACTCGACGTGCAGCGTGTCGCCCTCGTTGAGCTCGATGAGCGGGCCGGGGACGGTCGCCTTGCCCTTCTCCAGGCCGTAGCCCATCTGTCCGTCGGCGAGCTTCTCCGCGTACAGCTTGATGCGTCTCACCTCGCCCCCGGCCGGTGCCGTCTTCGCCGGTCCGTCCGCGCTGATGGCCTCCGGCGCCATGGACAACGATGTCGCGACGGCTGCGCCGCCCAGCAGTACGCGCCGGTTGAAGCTGCGTCTGTCCATGCGGAACTCCCCACCCTGGTAAGGCTTTTACGGAGACGTACCTGTGATGAACCCGTGAGACGGTACCGGCCACTCTCCTGTTTATCCACACTCAAGACAAAGTTGGGCCCGTCCCGGTCATAGGTATTGGCGAGACATGCAAAGGGGTTTAGCTTCCTTGGCGGTGTTGCTGTGACCGAGGAGGTGCCCATGCACTTACGAGGGTTGAGCAAGGGAAGACGTGTCTGGGCGGCCTCGATGGCCGCCGCAGCCGTGACCGCCGGACTCCTGTCCGGGCCAGCGGCGAGCGCGCGCCCGCATCCGGAGCCATCGCTGACAACGATGTCGATCAAGTCGCCCCCGGGCGGCGCGAACGTACGAGTGCTGATCTTCCACGGTTCCGCGGCCGGGGAGGAGTCACCGGTGGTGAACGCCGGGATCGAGGCCATCGAGGACATCGGGCTGTCGGGACCGGCGAACCGCCGCTTCAAGGTCCAAGCCACCGACGACGCCACGGTGTTCACCGACGAGACGAAACTCGGCCGCTTCAACGCGATCGTGTTCCTGACCGGCGGGGGCGACGTCCTCGACGCGGAGCAGGAGGCGGGCCTGGAGGCGTACATGGAGGCCGGCGGCGGGTTCGTCGGCATCCATGACGCGGCGCGCGCGGAGCCGTACTCGGACTGGTTCACCGGACTGGTGGGCGCCCGCCCGGCCGCGTCGAGCCCCGCGGCCGGGCAGCGTGCGACCGTCGAGGTGGGGGACCGCCGGCACCCGGCCACCAAGGACGTGCCGGTGCAGTGGAAGCGCCCCGACAAGTGGCTGAACTGGGTGAAGAACCCCTCGGGTGACGTCCATACGGTGGCCCGGGTCCGGGAGTCGACCTACCAGCCGGGGACGGGCGCCAACGGCTGGGATCATCCGGTCAGTTGGTGCCGTGACTACGACGGCGGCCGCTCCTTCTACACCGGCATGGGCGGCACGGTGTCGTCGTACGACGAGACCGACTTCCGTGCCCATCTGCGCGGTGCGCTGATGTGGACGACCCGGCTGGAGCAGGCCGACTGCAAGGCGACCATCAACGCCAACTACGCGGCGGAGCGGCTGACCAAGCCCAACCAGCCTGGGCAGAACGACCAGATCGGCGAGCCGCACGGGCTGGTCACCGCGCCCGACGGCCGGGTGTTCTACATCGGCCGGGGCGGCGCCGACTCCTCGCAGCCCGTGGTCACCGACTGGAACAACCCCGACATCGGCAAGGGCAAGGGCGAGATCCACGTCTACGACCCGAAGACCAAGCAGGTGACCCTGGCCGGTGCGCTGACCGTCTTCGGCAACAAGGGCGGCGGCGACGAGCTGGTCAAGGTCGAGGAGGGGCTGCTCGGGATCGAGCTGGACCCGGAGTTCGAGCAGAACGGCTGGGTGTATCTGCACTACACGCCCCACAGCCAGATCAACCGCGACACGCGGATGGCCGAGCGGCGCGTCTCCCGCTTCACGCTCGACCAGGCCACGAACAAACTGGACCTGAGCAGCGAGAAGGTGCTGCTGAAGTGGCCGGTGCAGATCCACAGTTGCTGCCATTCGGGCGGCGGGATGGCCTGGGACTCCAAGGGCAACCTGTACATCGCCACCGGGGACAACAACTCCAGCGGGTTCAGCGGCGGTTACTCGGGCAACAACCCGCAGCCGAACTACAAGGGCGTCTCCTTCGCGGACGCGCGCCGCACGGCCGGCAACACCAACAACCTCAACGGCAAGATCCTGCGCATCCACCCGGAGCCGGACGGGACGTACACGCTCCCCGAGGGCAACCTCTTCACCGGGAAGGAGACCGACGAGGGCGGCGGCAAGACCCGCGGCGAGATCTATGTGATGGGGGTCAGGAACCCCGCCCGTATCTTCGTCGACAAGTCGACCGACGTCCTCTACGCGGGCTGGGTCGGCCCGGACGCGAGCGCGCCCTCGACGACCTGGGGTCCGGCCAAGTACGACACGTTCGCCGCCATCACCGAGGCGGGCAACCGGGGCTGGCCGTACTGCATGGGCAACAAGCAGCCCTACCGGGACCGCAATCTGCCGGACCCGTCCCAGCCGCTCGGCTGGTACGACTGCGACCGTCCTAAGAACGAGTCGCCGAACAACGACGGGCTGGTCAACCTGCCGCCGGTCACCGGCAACAACATCTGGTACTCGCCGCAGGGCGGCGCGCCGGACTACCCGCGGGACGCGAACGGCGTCCCGTCGTACAAACCGGAGGAGGCGACGTACCGGCTGCCCTGGCTCAAGGGCGGCGGGCAGGCCGCGATGAACGGGCCGGTCTACCGGTACGACACGGTCGCGGCGGACAGTGCCGTCAAGTGGCCGGCGTACTGGGACGGCAAGTGGTTCGTCGGTGACTTCTACGACGCCGACCAGCCGCGCAACGCGGTGCTCATGGACCCGAAGACGCAAGGCGGCGGCGGTCTGCCGGTGCACTCGGAGTCGCTGAAGAAGATCGTGCCGGTCGGCAACGACGGCATCAGGAACCTCATGGACTGGAAGTTCGGTCCGGACGGTGCGCTGTACGTCCTCGACTACGGCCGCGGCTTCTTCACCTCGGACTCCAAGTCGGCCCTGTGGCGGGTCACCTACAAGGGCGGCGGGCCGACCCCGGCCGTCGGCCAGTTGGCGAGGGGAACCGAGTGATCCGGCAACGAAGAATCTGGGCCGCCCTGCTGGCCGCCCTGCTCGTGATGCTCGGCGTGCAGGCGATGCCCGCCGCCGGGCAGACGCAGGCGCCGGCCGCCGAACAGGTCCTCACCTGGACGGCCGGCAACGACATCGACAAGTACCTCTCGGCCCCGAAGACGGCGGTCGCCGGCACCGCGACGATCGTGTTCGACAACAGCGTGGCCGCCGGCAACACCACGGGCATGCCGCACACGCTGACGTTCGTGACCAGCGATCCCGAGTTCAACAACGATGTACAGCTCAACATCCTGGCCAATCCGAACGACGCCCAGGGCGGCAAGCACACCGCCCAGGTCACGCTCACGCCCGGCCGGTACTTCTACCACTGCACGATTCCCGGCCACGGCCAGATGCAGGGCATCCTCGAGGTGACCGAGGGCACCGGCGAGGACACCACGGCGCCCGAGGCGTCGGCGCACGTGAGCGGGACGCAGAACATGCAGGGCGAGTACGTCGGTTCGGCGAGCGTGGCGGTCCACGCCACCGACGAGGGCGGCTCCGGCGTCGAGAGGATCGAGTACGCGATCGGCGACGCGGGTGCCTGGCAGCCGTACACCGCGCCGGTCGTCGTCGACCAGGTCGGCGCCCACAAGGTGCGCTATCGCGCCTTCGACAAGGCGGGGAACGTCTCCGCCGAGAAGAGCGTGCAGTTCACGGTGGTGGCGCCGCAGTCGGACGACACGACCGCGCCGGAGACCTCGGCGACGGTGAGCGGCGAGCGCGACGCCGACGGGGCGTACATCGACATGGCGACGGTCACCGTCTCCGCGTCCGACACGGGCTCCGGGGTGAACACGATCGAGTACGCGGTCGGCTCCGGCGCGTGGCAGCCGTACACCGCGCCCGTGATGGTGCACCAGGTGGGCGAGCACACCGTCCGCTACCGCGCCACCGACAAGGCGGGCAACGTGGCGGCCGAGAAGAGCGTGCGGTTCACGGTCGTGGCGGCTCCGCCGCAGGACACAACCCCGCCGGTGACGGGCGTGACCGTGGACGGCACGAGGAACTCCGACGGGGCGTACGTCAACAGCGCCCGGGTGACCGTGACGGCGACCGACGCGCACGGCTCGGGCGTCGAGAGGATCGAGTACTCGCTGGACGGCGGGCCGTACCTGGCGTACACGGCTCCGGTCGTGGTCGACCGGGCGGGCGCGCACACCGTGGCGTACCGGGCGACGGACAAGGCGGGCAACACCTCGGCGGCCCTGACGGTGGCCTTCACGGTCGTCTCCGGCCAGGTCCCGGCGCCGGACTGCCCCGAGTACGACGAGCGGTTGACAGTGATCGTCGGCACGGTCGACTCCGGAGTGCGCAACCGGGTCACCGACAACCGCTGCCGGATCGGTGAGCTGATCGAGGACGAGAAGGAGTGGACGTCCCACGCCCTGTTCCTCAAGCACGTGACGTCCGTCCTCGACCGTCTGCTGAAGGAAGGGGTCATCGACCAGCGGGAGTACAACGCGATCCGCAAGGCCGCCCGCCAGTCCGGCATCGGCAAGCCCGGGCAAACCGAGGGCTATCGCGCGATCTTCGACGGCAGCGCGGAGTCCTTCGGCAAGTGGCAGCAGGTGGGCGGCGGTTCGTTCGGGCTGACCTCGGACGGGACGATCACCTCAGGCACCACGAAGCCCGGCCTGGGCATGCTGTGGTTCCCGCAGCGCAAGTACGGCGACTTCTCGCTGCGGCTCCAGTGGCGTGACGACGCTCCCGGCACCGGCAACGCCAACTCGGGCGTCTTCGTGCGCTTCCCGTGGGTCCACGACCACCCGGAGGAGTCCCGCCCGGAGTGGGTCGCCATCAAGTACGGGCACGAGGTGCAGGTGCTCGACCGGCCCGACGGCGACATGTACAAGACGGGGTCGGTCTACGGCTTCGACCGCGTGGGGCTGGCCGGCGCGGGCGTGACGCAGAAGGGCACCTGGAACGACTACGAGATCCGTGTGGAGGGCCAGCACTACTCGGTGTTCCGCAACGGCGTGCTGATCAACGAGTTCGACAACACCGGCGGTCAGGAGTTCACCCCGCCCCGCTCGGACGACCCGGGCACGGACGGGCGGCGGTTCGCCTCCGGCTACATCGGGCTCCAGGTGCACGGCACGACGGACGTGGTCTCGTACCGCGACATCCGGATCAAGGAGCTGTAGGCCCTTCGGGCGTCTTCCTGGCCCTGCTCGGCTGTACCCGCCTCGGTTCCCCCGGCATCTTCGGATACTCGGGCGGGTACGGCAGGTCTCCCAGCCCGTGGTCGTGTTCGTCGCGGCGGGCGAGGTCGAGCAGGGCCTCCAGGGAGAAGCGGTGGTCGTCCATGTCCGCGTGCACGTCGCCGAGTTCGGCGAAGCGCCCGGGCATGGTCGCGAGGTCGAAGTCGCGGGGGTGCGCGACTCCCACCTCGTCCCAGCGCAGGGGCGCGGAGACGGGGGCGTGCGGGCGGGGCCGTACGGAGTAGGCGGAGGCGATCGTGCGGTCGCGTGCCGTCTGGTTGTAGTCCAGGAAGATGCGCTTGCCCCGCTCCTCCTTCCACCACTTGATGGTCACCTGCTCCGGCATCCGCCGCTCCATCTCCCGGCCGACGGCGATGGCGGCGCGCCGGACCTGGGTGAAGGTCCAGCGCGGTTCGATGGGCACGAAGACGTGCAGGCCCCGGCCGCCGGAGGTCTTGGGGAAGCCGCGCAGGCCGCCGAACTCGTCGAGCACGGCACGGAGTTCGTGGGCGGCGCGGACGGCGTCCTCGTAGTCGGTGCCGGGCTGCGGGTCGAGGTCGATGCGCAGTTCGTCCGGGCGGTCGACGTCGTCGCGGCGTACCGGCCAGGGGTGGAAGGTGAGGGTGCCGAACTGGGCGGCCCACACCACGGCACCCACCTCGGTGGGGCACATCTCGTCGGCGCTGCGGCCGCTGGGGAAGGTGATGTGCGCGGTCGGGATCCAGTCGGGCATGTTCTTCGGGGCCCGCTTCTGGAAGAAGTTCTCGCCGGTGACGCCCTCGGGGTAGCGCTCCAGGGTGGTGGGCCGGTCGCGCAGGGCGCGCAGGATGCCGGGGCCGACGGCCAGGTAGTAGCGGGCGAGGTCCAGCTTGGTGAAGCCGCGCTCGGGGAAGAAGACCTTGTCCGGGCTGGACAGCCGTACGGTCCGGCCGCCGACCTCCAGTTCCACCGCTTCACCCATGCGAGCCACGGTAGGCGTGCCCCGCGCACCTCGCACGTCGGGCGCACCTGAACATATGGGCGCAGAATCAGACCATGGATCTGCCGGTGATGCCCCCTGTGCTGCCGATGCTCGCCAAGTCCGTGGCGGCGATCCCGGCGGGCATGCAGTACGAGGCGAAGTGGGACGGGTTCCGGGCGATCGTCTTCCGCGACGGGGACGAGGTCGAGCTCGGCAGCCGTACCGGTAAGCCTTTGACCAGGTATTTTCCCGAGCTGGTGACGGCCGTGCGGGAGCGGTTGCCGGAGCGCTCGGTGGTGGACGGGGAGATCGTGATCGCCAGGGAGGGGCGACTGGACTTCGACGCGCTGACGGAGCGGATCCACCCGGCGGACTCGCGGGTGCGGATGCTGGCCGAGCGGACACCGGCCTCGTTCGTCGCCTTCGACCTGCTGGCGCTGGGGGACGAGTCGGTGATGGACGTCCCGCTGACCGACCGGCGGGAACTGCTGACCAGGGAGCTGTCGGGCGTGACGGCGCCGGTGCACCTGGCTCCGGCGACCACCGACATCGAGGTGGCGCGCAGTTGGTTCGAGCAGTACGAGGGGGCGGGCCTGGACGGGGTCATCGCCAAGCCGCTGACCGTGCGCTACCGCCCGGACGAGCGCGCCATGTTCAAGATCAAGCACGAGCGGACGGCGGACGTGGTCGTCGCCGGGTACCGCCTGCACAAGAGCGGCCCCGTGGTGGGCTCGCTGCTGCTCGGCCTGTACGACGACCGGGGCACCCTCCAGCACGTGGGCGTGTCCGCCGCGTTCCCGATGAAGCGGCGCGCCGAGCTGGTGGAGGAGCTGGAGCCGCTGCGCATGGACGAGGTCGAGGGGCATCCGTGGGCGGCCTGGTCCGACGAGGCGGCGCACGAGAAGGCCCGGCTGCCCGGGGCGCCGAGCCGCTGGTCGGGCCGCAAGGACCTGTCGTGGGTGCCGCTGAGGCCGGAGCGGGTGGCGGAGGTGGCGTACGACCACATGGAGAACGGGCAGCGTTTCCGGCACACCGCCCGTTTCCGCCGCTGGCGCCCGGACCGGACCCCGCAGAGCTGCACGTACGCGCAGCTTCAGGAGCCGGTCCGCTACGACCTGGCGGAGATCTTCGGGGCCTGAGGACTCAGGGGCTCAGGGCTGCATCAGTACCTTGACCGCGCCGTCCTGCTTGCGCTGGAACATCTCGTAGGCGTGCGGGGCATCCGACAGCGGCACCCGGTGGGTGGCGAAGTCCTCGACGCCGAGCGGGTCCTCGTCGGTGAGGTACGGGATGATGTCGTCGCTCCAGCGGCGGACGTTGGCCTGGCCCATCCGGATCTGGATCTGCTTGTCGAAGAGGGTGAGCAGCGGCATGGGGTCGGCCGTGCCGCCGTAGACACCGGACAGCGAGATGGTGCCGCCGCGGCGCACCAGGTCGATTGCGGTGTAGAGGGCGGCGAGGCGGTCGACGCTGAAGCGTTCGGCGAGCGGGCCGCTCAGTTTGCGGGGCAGCATCGCCGAGGCGTTCTGCATCATGCGCGCCGCCGCGCTGCCGTGGGCCTCGGTGCCGACCGCGTCGATCACAGCGTCGGGGCCGCGGCCGTCGGTCTCGTCGCGGATCGCCGCGACGAGTTCCTTCTCGTTGTCGAAGGACCTGAGGTCGTACGTCTCCACACCGCGCGAGCGCGCCCGGCGCAGCCGCTCCGTGACCAGGTCCACGCCGAACACCCGCCCGGCGCCCCGCACCTGGGCGACGCGGCAGGCCATGTCGCCGATGGGTCCGAGGCCGAGCACGGCGATGCTGCCGCCCTGCGGGACGTCGGCGTAGACGACCGCCTGCCAGGCGGTGGGCAGGACGTCGGAGAGGTAGACGAAACGGTCGTCGGGCGGGCCTTGTGGCACCTTGATCGGGCCGTACTGCGCCTGCGGGACGCGCAGGTACTCGGCCTGGGCGCCCGGCACCGCGCCGTACAGGCGGGTGTAGCCGAACAGGGCGGCGCCCATGCCCTCGCCGTGCACCTGGGTGGTCTCGCACTGGGTGGGCAGGCCGGTGAGGCACATCCAGCAGTTGCCGCAGGCGATCTGGAACGGCACCACGACCCGGTCCCCGGCCTGGAGGTCCGGGACACCGGCGCCGACCTCCTCGACGATGCCGATGGGTTCGTGGCCGAGGATGTCCCCGGGGGTCATGAACGGCGTGAGCACCTCGTACAGGTGCAGGTCGGAGCCGCACAGCCCGGTGGAGGTGATGCGGATGACCGCGTCCGTCGGTTCCTGGATCTCCGGATCGGGCACGTTCTCCACCCGGACGTCCCGCTTGCCCTGCCAGGTCACTGCCCTCATCGCCTCGCGCTCCCTCCGTCAGCGTGCGCGTCGGTCAGCCGGCGAGGCCCGGGTACCCGGGCGTCCCGCGCTGAACCTTGACCTTGAGCCGATCGGCGGACGAAGCGAAGACGTTCCGTCATAATCGATCGAGTATGGCCATCGGTGGACATGCAAGTGCACAATCAAGACAAATCGATGACATGAGGCCGGTGGCGACGGTGGGCAGGGAACGAGGGGCGCGCGGACGGCGCGCCGCGACGACAGCGGCGCTGCTGGCCGCCACGGTGACGGCCGCCCTGACGGCGGGCTGCACCGGCGGGGGCGGTCCCGGCGACGACGGACGGGGATCCCCCAGGGAGGTGGAGCAGGGGACATCGCCCTCGGCGACCGGTGCCTCCGTGCTCGCCGTCAAGCTCGACAACGCCGCCGCGGCCCGGCCGCACACGGGCGTCGACGCCGCGGACGTGGTGTACGCGGAGCAGGTCGAGGGCGGGCTGAGCCGGCTGATGGCCGTGTACGCGACGCAGTTGCCGAAGACGGTCGGCCCGGTGCGCAGCGCACGCGAGTCGGATCTGGAGCTGCTGCGCCAGTTCGACCGGCCCATCCTCGCCTTCTCCGGCGCGCAGAAGAAGCTCCTGCCGCTGATCGACAGGGCACCGCTGCGGCCGGAGACGCCGGGCAGCGCCTCCGACGCCTACTTCCGCGGCTCCGGCAAGCCCGCCCCGCACAACCTCTATCTGCGGCCCGAGCGGCTCCTGCCCGAAGCACCCGGACAGGCCGCCCTCACCACCGGCTTCCGCTACGGCTCCGCCCCGGCCGGCGGCACGGCGACGACCTCGCAGACGGTGCGCTACCCGGCGGCCAGTTTCACCTTCACCTGGTCGGACGCCCAGGATCGCTGGCTGGTCGGCATGGACGACGCGCCCGCCACGACGGCCGACGGGAAGCGGATGGCGGCAGCGACGGTCGTCGTGCAGTACGTGAAGGTGCGCGCGTCCGAATTCCGCGACTTCCTCGGCAACAACACGCCGTACACCGAGACGGTGGGCTCCGGGAAGGCCAGGGTGCTGCGCGACGGGCGGGCCTACGACGTGAACTGGAAGCGCGCGGACGCCGCGGACGGCACGGCGTTCACCACCGGCGACGGCACCCCGGTGAACTTTGCGAAGGGCCAGGTGTGGGTGGTGTACGCCAAGGCGTCCTGACCTGCGGGCCGCGTCCGTCAGCGGGGCGCCACCAGGGACTCCCCCGGGTTGCGCAGACCCTCGGCCGCGTCCGCGACCCGCCGGATGAGGTCGAAGAACACCGTCCGCTCCTCGGCGGTCAGCGGGGCGAGGAACACCTGGTTCATCCGGGCGGTGCGCACGGTCAGCTTGCGGTGGGTGCGCACGCCCTCCTCCGTGAGACGCAGCAGGAAACGGCGGCCGTCCTCCGGGTCGCGGACCTTGTCGAGGAGTCCGCGCCGGCTGAGCCGGCTGATCACCTCGGCGATGGTCGACCGGTCCAGCCCTACCCGCTCCCCCACCGTGCGCTGGTCCAGGCCGGGCTCGGCGACGAGTGTGTTGAGGACCGCGTACTGGGGCGAGGTGATCTCCTCGGAGACCATCGTGTTCCACAGCAGGTAGTGCGCCTGCTGGAGCCGCCGGGCCAGGTGCCCGGGGTGGGTGGTGAGGTCCGCCGCCGCCATGTGCACCCCTTGCTCGTTTTCGTCGGTGCACTGAACAATACTCGGCTACTCCTCGACTGTCTGCCGTCCGCACAGGGGATCAGAGACGGAAACACCGAGGTCTTGACGCCCTGCCGTCCCGGTGGCAGCGTGAGACAAGCTTCGCGGAAATACTCAGTGCCCTGACTAAATCTGGGTCGGGACGCTCGGAAGAGATGGGGCTTCTCGGATGGACAAGGTGGTCGCCACAGCCCTGGAGGCGGTGGCCGACGTCCCGGACGGCGCGTCGCTCGCGGTGGGCGGTTTCGGGCTGAGCGGTGTGCCGAACGTGCTGATCGGGGCGCTGTACGAGCGCGGGGTGGCCGGGCTGTCGGTGGTCTCCAACAACTGCGGGGCGATGGAGTCGGGCCTGGCGGTCCTGCTGGCCGCCGGCCGGATCGCCCGGGTGACGGGCTCCTACATCGGCGCCAACAAGGAGTTCGCCCGCCAGTACCTGGCCGGTGAGCTGGAGGTCGAGCTGATCCCGCAGGGCACGCTGGCCGAGCGGCTGCGGGCCGGCGGCGCCGGGATCCCCGCCTTCTACACCCCGGCCGGGGTGGGCACGCAGGTCGCCGAGGGCGGGCTGCCGTGGCGCTACGACGGCTCCGGGGGTGTCGCGGTGGCCTCGCCGGCGAAGGAGGTCCGGGAGTTCGACGGCACGGAGTACGTGCTGGAGCGGGGCATCCGCACCGACTTCGCCCTGGTCCGGGCCGCGAAGGGCGACCGGCACGGCAACCTGCTCTTCAGCAAGTCCGCCCGGAACTTCAACCCCCTGGCCGCGATGGCCGGGCGGATCACGATCGCCGAGGTGGAGGAGCTGGTGGAGCCCGGCGAGATCGACCCGGACGCGGTGCACCTGCCGGGGATCTTCGTACAGCGGGTGCTCGCGCTCACCCCTGAGCAGGCGGCGGACAAGAAGATCGAGCAGCGGACGGTGAGGTCCTGATGGCCTGGAGTCGCGAGGAGATGGCCGCCCGGGCGGCGCGGGAGCTGAGGGACGGCCAGTACGTCAATCTCGGCATCGGCCTGCCCACGCTCATCCCGAACTACCTGCCCGAGGGCGTGGAGGTCGTCCTCGAATCGGAGAACGGCATCCTGGGCACCGGCCCCTACCCCACCGAGGACCAGGTCGATCCGGACCTGATCAACGCCGGCAAGGAGACGGTGACGGTCCTGCCGGGCGCGTCGTTCTTCGACTCGGCGCTGTCGTTCTCGATGATCCGGGGCGGGCACATCGACGTGGCCGTGCTCGGCGCCATGCAGGTGTCCGAGCGGGGCGACCTGGCCAACTGGGCGATCCCCGGCAAGCTGATCACCGGGATCGGCGGGGCGATGGACCTGGTGCACGGCGCCCGCACCGTCATCGTCGTCATGACGCACACCGCCAAGGACGGCTCCCCGAAGATCCTCACCGAGTGCGCCCTGCCGCTGACCGGCAAGGCGTGCGTGAACCGGATCATCACCGACCTCGGCGTCCTCGACGTCACCGACGACGGGCTCGTCCTGGTCGAGACCGCGCCGGGCGTGACCGCCGCCGAGATCGTCGCCAGGACCGACGCCGAACTGACCGTGCCGGAGGGCGTGAAGTGAAGGACGTCTACATCGTCGACGCGGTCCGCACGCCGATCGGCCGCTACAACGGCGCACTGGCCGGCGTGCGCCCGGACGACCTGGCCGCGCACGCCATCCGCGAGCTCCTGGCCCGTACCCCGCAGTTGGACCCGGGGCGCATCGAGGACGTGTACTTCGGCAACGCCAACGGCGCCGGTGAGGAGAACCGCAACGTCGGCCGGATGGCCGCCCTGCTCGCGGGCCTGCCCACCTCCGTGCCGGGTGTGACCGTCAACCGGCTGTGCGCGTCCGGACTGGAGGCCGTGATCCAGGCGGCCCGTGCCATCGCGCTCGGCGACGCCTCGATCGCACTGGCCGGCGGGGTCGAGTCGATGACCCGGGCGCCGTACGTGCTGCCGAAGAGCGACAAGCCCTTCCCGGCCGGGCACACCGAGCTGTACTCCACGACCCTCGGCTGGCGCATGGTCAACCCGCGCATGGAGCCGCAGTGGACGATCCCGCTGGGCGAGAGCGCGGAACTCATCGCCGACAAGCACAAGATCGGCCGGGAGCAGCAGGACGAGTTCGCACTGCGCAGTCACGAGAAGGCTGCGGCGGCACAGCGACAGGGCCTGTTCGAGGGCGAGTTGGCGCCGGTGACGATTCCGCAGCGCAAGGGTGACGCGGTGGTCTTCGCCGCCGACGAGAGCGTCCGTGCGGATGCCTCCCTGGCGGCGATGGCCAAGCTGAAGCCGTCGTTCCGTAAGGAGGGCGGCACGGTGACGGCGGGCAACGCGTCGCCGCTGAACGACGGTGCGGCGGCGCTGCTGCTCGTCGACGAGGAGGGGCTGAAGGCCACGGGGCGCGAGCCGCTGGCCCGGGTCTCCGCTACCGGCGTCTCCGCGACCGACCCGCAGTACTTCGGGCTGGCGCCCGTCGAGGCCGTCAACCGGGCCCTGGCCAAGGCCGGCAAGGGCTTCGACGACCTGTCCGTGCTGGAGCTGAACGAGGCGTTCGCCGCGCAGGTGCTGGGGTGTGTGGCCGAGTGGCCCGAGTTCGATCCCGCGATTCTGAATCCGCAGGGTGGTGCGATCGCTCTTGGCCATCCGCTGGGTGCGTCCGGGGCTCGGCTCGCCGGCACGGTTGCCCATCAGCTGGCCCGGCGTGGCGGCGGTGTCGGTGTCGCCACGCTGTGTATCGGGGTGGGCCAAGGACTCGCCCTCGTACTCGAACGCTAGGCGATCCGCGCGACTACAGCCCGTCTGTGGCTGGTCGCGCCCGCGCGGCGGAGCCGCACATCGACAACAGCCCCGCGCCCCTTGGGGCGCGATCCGGAAGAACCTTTCAGGGGACCCCATGACTCTCACCCAGCACGACATCGACCAGGAGATCGCGGCCGAGCGCGCCGCGTACGAGAAGCGGCTCGCCGACGGCGGGCCCGTCGAGCACCAGCCGCGTCGCGACTACGCCCCGTACCGCTCCTCGGTGCTCCGCCATCCCAAGCAGCCGCCGGTCACGATCGACGTCAGCAAGGACCCGGAGCTGGTGGAGCTGGCCTCCCCGGCCTTCGGGGAGCGGGACATCACCGAGATCGACAACGACCTCACCCGGCAGCACGACGGCGAGCCGATCGGTGAGCGCATCACCGTCTCCGGCCGGCTGCTGGACCGCGACGGCCGCCCGGTGCGCGGCCAGCTGGTGGAGATCTGGCAGGCCAACTCGGCGGGCCGCTACGCCCACCAGCGCGAGCAGCACGACGCCCCGCTGGACCCCAACTTCACCGGCGTGGGCCGCACGCTCACCGACGACGAGGGCCGCTACCACTTCACCACCGTCCAGCCGGGCCCATACCCGTGGCGCCAGCACCTCAACGCCTGGCGGCCCGCGCACATCCACTTCTCGGTCTTCGGCACGGCGTTCACCCAGCGGCTCGTGACGCAGATGTACTTCCCGAGCGACCCGCTGTTCCCCTACGACCCGATCATCCAGTCGGTGACCGACGACGCGGCCCGGCAGCGGCTGATCGCGACGTACGACCACGGCCTGTCGGTGCCGGAGTTCTCGATGGGCTACCACTGGGACATCGTGCTGGACGGCCCGAACGCCACCTGGATCGAAGAAGGGCGCTGACCTGCCATGACGAAGATCGACACCAGCAGGCCGGAGAGCGTGCTGCCCACCCCGTCGCACACCGTCGGCCCGTTCTACGGCCACGCCCTGCCGTTCCGCGGCGGCGAGGACATCGCGCCCCTCGGGCATCCGGACACGGTCACCGTGCACGGGTACGTCACCGACGGCGCGGGCAACCCGCTGCCCGACGCCCTGATCGAGCTGTGGGGCGCGGACCCGGACGGCAACGTGCCGACGGCCGACGGTTCGATGCGCCGCGACCCGGCCTCGGGCGGCTTCCTGGGGCGCAACGGCGTGGAGTTCACGGGCTGGGGACGTATCCAGACCGATGCGAACGGTCACTGGTACGCGCGCACCCTGCGGCCCGGCGCGCGCGGGCGGAGCGCCCCGTACATCAGTGTGTGCGTCTTCGCGCGCGGGCTTCTCCTGCACCTGTACACCCGCATCTACCTGCCGGGTGACGAGGCGGTGCTCGCCGCCGATCCGCTGCTGTCCCGGCTGGAGGACGGGCGCCGCGACACGCTGATCGCCGTGGCGGAGGCGGGCGGCACGTACCGTTTCGACATCCGCCTTCAGGGCGAAGGCGAGACGGTCTTCCTGGAGTTCCAGTGACAGCTGCCCCTGGTGACACCGGCCTGCTCGCCCCCGGGTGGGCCGACTCGGCGGCCGCGTCCGCCA
This sequence comes from Streptomyces coeruleorubidus, assembly GCF_028885415.1. Taxonomy (GTDB): domain Bacteria; phylum Actinomycetota; class Actinomycetes; order Streptomycetales; family Streptomycetaceae; genus Streptomyces; species Streptomyces coeruleorubidus_A. Next base: position 8,342,417 of record NZ_CP118527.1, on the reverse strand, counting down.
CGAGCGACCACGCCTATCTGCGGGCGCTGCTCGACGCGGAAGCCGCGCTGACCCGGGCCCAGACGGCGCTCGGGCTGGCCCCCGCCGAGGCGGCGACGGCGGTGACCGAGGCGGCCGACGCCGGCGCCTTCGACGTCCGGTCCCTCGCCGAGCGGGCCCGCGCGGGCGGCAACCCGGTCATTCCCCTGGTCGCGGAGCTGACGAAGGCCGTCGGCGAGGAGTACGGCTCCTACGTCCACCGGGGCGCGACCAGCCAGGACATCATGGACACCGCGACGGTGCTGGTCGCCGTGCGCACCCTGGACCTGGTCCTCGCCGACCTCGGCTGCACCGCTAAGGCCCTGTCCCGCCTGGCCGCCGAGCACCGTGACACCGCGATGCCGGGGCGGACGCTCACCCAGCACGCCGTACCGACCACGTTCGGGCTGAAGGCGGCCGGGTGGCGGTCGCTGGTCCTCGACGCGCGGGATCGGGTGAAGGCCGTACGAGAGTCTCTGCCCGTCCAACTCGGCGGCGCGGCGGGAACGTTGGCGGCCTTCGGGGCGTACGGCGCGAACGATCCGACGGCGCTGCCGGTGGCGTACGCCCGCGAACTCGGGCTCCGGGCACCCGGCCTGCCCTGGCACACCCTGCGGACGCCCATTGCCGATCTCGCGGGGTGCCTGGCGTTCACGGCCGGCGCGCTCGGCAAGGTCGCCGTGGACGTCCTCACCCTGTCGCGCACCGAGATCGCCGAGGTCGCGGAGAGCAGCGGCGGGGGTTCCTCCGCCATGCCGCACAAGTCCAATCCCGTACGGTCCACCCTCATCGCCTCCGCCGCGCGGCGGGCACCGCAGCTCGCGGCCACGCTGTACGGGTCGCTGGCGGCCGAGGACGAGCGGCCGGCCGGGGCCTGGCACGCGGAGTGGGAGCCGCTGCGGGACCTGCTGCGGCTGGCCGGCGGGGCCGCCCGGGACGCCGTCGAGCTGGCGGAGGGACTGCGGGTCAGGCCCGAGGTCATGCGCGAACACCTGGATCTCACCCACGGGTTGATCGTCTCCGAGCGGCTGTCCGCCGAGCTGGCCCCGGTGCTGGGCCGCGCCCGCGCCAAGGAACTCCTGACCCGGCTGGCCTCCGAGGGGCGCCCGCTGGATCGGGCACCGGAGCTGGCGGACGCCGACCTCGATCCCACCCATTACACCGGCTCCGCCGGAGCCCTCACCGACCGTGCTCTGGAGCGACGTTGACACTCCTCGCCCACCGTGCCGAAGGGCCCGCTTCCGCACCCCCGCTGCTGCTCGGGCCCTCGCTCGGCACGTCGAACGCCCTGTGGGACAAGGTGGCCCCCGAGCTGTCGATCACCCATCGGGTGGTCCGCTGGGATCTGCCGGGGCACGGCGGCTCGGCGGCCGATCTCATCCGTGCGGGCGCGACGGTCGGTGACCTCGCCGACCTGGTGCTGGCGCTCGCCGACTCGCTCGGCATCGAGCGGTTCGCGTACGCGGGGGTGTCGCTGGGCGGGGCCGTGGGGCTGCATCTCGCGGTACACCGTCCGCAGCGGCTGTCGTCCCTCGCCGTGATCTGCTCCTCCGCGCACTTCAACGGGGCGAAGCCCTGGGAGGAACGGGCCGCGCTGGTGCGGCGGGAAGGGCTGGCCGGGCTGGCGGAGAGTGCGGACGCGCGCTGGTTCACGTCCGGTTTCACCGTGCCGGAGCTGGTGGACGACCATCGTCGCGCCGACCCGGACGCGTACGCCGCCTGCTGTGACGCGCTCGCCGCTTTCGATCTGCGGGACCGGCTGCCCGAGATCGCCGTGCCGACCCTGCTGGTGGCCGGACGGGACGATCCGGCGACACCGCCCGCGCATCTGCGTCAGATCGCGGACGCGGTGCCGGGTGCGGCGCTCGTGGAGATCCCGGGCGCCTCGCACCTGGCGCCCGCGCAGTGCCCTCAGGCGGTGCTGACCGCGCTGCGCGCGCACTTCGACGGGCCTGCCGGGCGCGGTATGGAGGTGCGGCGCGAGGTGCTCGGCGACGTACACGTCGACCGGGCGCAGGCCCGGCAGACTCCGTTCACGGCGCGCTTCCAGGACTTCATCTCGCGCTACGCCTGGGGCGAGATCTGGACCGAACCGACGCTGTCGCGCCGCGAGCGCAGCATGATCACCCTGACCGCGCTCGTCGCGCACGGCCACTACGACGAACTGGCCATGCACGTCCGGGCGGCGCGCCGCAACGGGCTCACGCCGGAGGAGATCGGCGCGGTGCTGCTCCAGACGGCGGTGTACTGCGGGGTGCCGGCGGCGAACTCGGCGTTCGCGACGGCGCAGCGGGTGCTGGCCGAAGAGGACGGGGCCGCAGGGTGACCCCGCTGGTCGTAGTCCCGGCGTAATCTCGCTCGGTCCCGCACGGCGTGCCTACGGTGGGGGCATGTCCACCATCCTGATCACCGGCGCCACCTCGGGGCTCGGCCGGTACGTCGCCTTCGAACTCGTCCGCTCCGGGCATGTCGTCCTCGTCCACGGCCGGGACGCGGGCCGCACCGAGCGGCTGGCCGGGGAACTGCGCGCCGTGGGGGACGCCGAGGCGTTCGTCGCCGACCTGGCCTCGCTGGCGCAGGTGCGCGAGCTGGCCGCGCACGTCGCCGACGCGCATCCCGAGCTCGACGTGCTGGTCAACAACGCGGGCGTGGGGTCCGGGAGGCCCGGTGCGGGCCGTGAGCTGAGCGCCGACGGGCACGAGTTGCGACTGGCGGTGAACTATCTGACTCCGGTCGTGCTGACCCGGGCCCTGCTGCCGGTGCTGCGGGCGAACGCGCCGGCGCGGATCGTCAACGTCGGCTCGGCCGGTCAAGAACCCCTCGACGTCGAGGACCCCGAGTTCACCCGCGGCTACGACGGCGTGTCGGCGTACTGCCGCAGCAAGTTCGCGGTCGCCGCGCACACCTTCGCGCTCGCCGAGGAACTGGACGGCACCGGCGTCTCGGTGAACGTACTGCACCCGGCGACCTACATGGACACGGCGATGGTCCGCGAGGCGGACGTCACGCCGTGGAACACGGTCGCCGACGGGGCGGCCGGTGTGCTGGCCCTGGCCACGCGCGACCTGGGCAGCGGCCGGTACTACGACGGGACGAGCCCGGCACGGGCCCATGAGGCGGCGTACGACCCCGGGGTGCGCAAGCGACTCGCCGCGGTGACCGACCAGTTGCTCGGCGCCTGAGCTACCCGGGTCCGGCACCCGTCTCCAGTGCCGCCCGTGCCCTGTCCGCCAGTCCGTCCGCGCCGCAGGAGACGGCCAGGTCCAGGCCGCGGTGGAGGTCGGCCGCCGAGCGGGCGGCGATACCGTACTCGATGCGGGCCGCCGCGTGCTCGTACTGGCAGGGCGAGGACTCCAGGTAGGTCAGGGCCTGGGCGGCGAGGCGGACCGCGCGCTGGCCGGTCTCCAGCGCCGCGGCGCAGCGCAGGGCCTCTCCTATGGCGGTGTCCGTGCCGAAGCGCTCCGCCTGCCGACGGACATCGACGGCGAGCCGGGCTGCGCGCGCCGGGTCCTCGGTGGCCAGGGCCCGGGCGAGGTCGGCCGCCCAGGGGACGAGCACGGGGTTGTGGTGGCCGCGCGCGGCCGCCGCCTTCTCGGCGGCCTCCAGTTCGTTGATGCCGTCCTTGGTGCGGCCGACGGCGAGCAGCAGGCGGCCGCGCACCGCCCGCGGATCCGGAAGCACTATGGTCGACGGGTAGGGCGGGGCGAAGCCATACCGGTCGGCGACGTCCCAGGCCTCGTCCACATGACCGCGGGCGAGCAGCGTGTCGACGAGATTGCAGGTCACGGTCCAGTACAGGGGCAGTCCGCGACCGACCCGCTCGGCGAGGGGCAGCGCCTCGCGCAGGGACTGTTCCGCGTCCTCCAGACGGCCGCGCCTGCGGTGCGCGACGCCGACGTAGGCGTGCGCCAGGGCGAGGTGTCCGCCGGTCCAGCCGGCGATCTCGTAGGTGCGCACGGCCTCGTTGAAGAGGCTTTCGGCGCGGTCGATGCGGTCGGTGAAGGCGTACGCGTTGGCCAGCATCAGCAGCAGTTCGATGCCCCACTCGCTGCCGGTCCACCCGAGTCCGGGGGCCAGGCGGCCGTTGACGAGGGCGCGGTCGCACAGCTCGACGACCTCCTCGGCGTTCTCGCCGTGCATCAGGGCGTCGAAGCCGCGCAGGATGAGCAGCGCACGTTCGGAGTTGTCCCGGCCGGTGCAGGTCCGCGCGAGCTCGGCCAGGCGCTCGGAGCGGCCCGGTGAGGCCACCTCACCGGCGTGGATCCCCTCCCACATGATGCGCACGGCCTCCAGCCGCATCCGGGTGGGTCCGGGTTCCAGCCGGGCCGCCTCCGACTCGACCATGCGGACGGCCTCCTCCAACTGGTCGTTGTGGACGAGTGCCTGGGACAGGCGGACGACGGCGTCCACCCGGTCGTCACCGTCGAGGCCGGGCATGCCGAGCGCGGTCCGCAGGTGGCCGATCGTCCTGGCGGGCACGGTCAGGAGGGTGGCGCAGCCCAGTTCGTACAGGACGTGTGCGTGGACCTCGGGCCGGGGTGGTTCCTCCAGCGCGCGTTCCAGGCAGCGGCGGGCCGCGTCGGGGGGCGCCGACGGCGAGGTGCTCGCGGGCGGCCTCGCGCAGTTGCTCGACGAGTTCCTCGTCGTCGTCCGGGTGGACTTCGAGGAGGTGGCGGGCGGCGGCCGCGGCTCCGTGTCCCTCGTCGGTGACGATGCGGGCGGCGATGCCGTGCATGGCGGTGCGCAGGGCGTCCGGGATGGAGTTGTAGACGTCGGTGGCGATCAGCGGGTGGACGAACTCCAGGTCGCCTTCGCCGGTGCGGCCGGTCGTCGGGTCGGGGGCGGTGAGGATCCGGGCGGTGCGCAGCAGTTCGGCGCAGCGCCGGGCGTTGTCGGGCTTCAGGGTGGCGAGCTTGGCGACCAGGTCGATGGAGATGCCGGTGCCGAGGATGGCGGCGGCCCAGGCGAACCTGGTGGCGTCGATGCCGAGTTCCTCCAGGCGGGCGACGAGGCCGCCGCCGCGGGCCGAGCGGTTCAGCTCGCGCAGTTCCCCGGCCCTGGCTTCGACCGGTTCGAGTTCGCTGTCCCGCACCTTGGCGAGGAGTTCGACGGTCTCGTAGGGGTTGCCGGCGGTGACGGCCCACACCTCGCGGCAGAACGCGGCGTCGGCCTGCTCGCCCAGGGTGGCGCGGGTGAGTCCGGCCGTGGCGTCCGGGGTGAGGGCGCTGAGGGTCGTGACGGGGCCGTCCGCGGCGGCGGCGACGGTGTCGAGGTGCCGGGCACTCGCGCCGGAGACCGCGCCCGGGCGGCGGGTGACCACGACCAGGAGGGACATCTCGTCGAGGCGCTCGGCGAGCCCCGCGAGCCAGTGCAGGGTCTCCTGATCGGCCCAGTGGGCGTCGTCGATCAGCAGCACCAGCGGCCACTCCCGGCGGGAGAGCCGGCGCACGGCGGCGACCAGGCCGTCGCACACGCCCTGCGGGTCGGCCTGCCGGTCGCCGGGGTCCGCAATGCCGAGAGCGGGCCCGGCGATGTCGTACCAGTCGCCGAGGTACTCGCGTGCCTCCTCCGGCAGCATCGACACCAGCGCCGGTTGCAGCAACTGCCGTACGACGTTGAAGGGGACCGACCTGAGGGTCTCGCCGCCGCGTGCCGACCAGACCGCGCAGTTGCGTGCCTCGGCGATGCGGCGAGTTTCGGCCAGCAGCGCGGTCTTGCCGAGTCCGGCCTCGCCGCGGAAGACCAGCAGCCCGCCGGACGAGGAGCGGTCCGCGCACAGGCGGTCGACCGCCCGCGCGACGGCGGCGACTTCCTCGTCGCGCTCCCACAGGGAAGCCGAGGCGCCGGCCGTGGGCCGTACCTCCGTCATACCGCTACCTCCCCAAGTCGCCGAATGACGTACAGACATCGAGCGTAGTCCTCCGATTGCCTGAGTGCAGGGCGGACCGGGCACCTGTTGCCGTGACGGGTGACACTGGTACGGCCGGACGACGCGGTCGGCCCGTCACCAGGCGCATTCGGGGTCAACGGCGCGCGGTGGCACGGTAGATGACGTTCATTCACCGGGAACGGGACACGCGGCGCGGCCGCCGGGCGCTGGTCGCGGGGGCGGTGGGCAATCTCATCGAGTGGTACCAGTTCGGCGTCTACGGCTACTTCTCGACGATCATCGCCGCGCGGTTCTTCACGCCGGAGGCGGCAGCGAGGCCGAGGCTCTGGTGAAGACGTACGCCTCCTTCGCGCTCGCGTTCTTCTTCCGGCCCGTCGGGGCGGCGCTTTTCGGCCGCCTCGGCGACCAGGTCGGCCATCTGCGGGACACTCCGGCCGGGTTCGGGACACTGCCCGCCGAGGACGTCGTCGCCACCTTGACCATGCTCGCGGCCCGGACGGTGGGCCTACGCCTTCGCGACCCTGGGGTCCCTGACCCTGCACGGCCCTGCCCGGCCCCGGGCCCGCGAGCACCGGGCCCGGCATCCGAGCGTGCTCGGGTCGGTGACCCTGGGCCTGGACGGGCTGCGCCTTCACCCGCCGGCCGGCCGGAGGCCGACGCGCCTGCCGCTGGGCTGACGCGATCCGTTCGGCTCCTCTCATGCCACTTTCACCCACGCCTCATACGGTGGGGGCATGACGCAGGAGACTCCTCCCGGGTGGTACCCCGACCCCGGACAGAAAAGTGACGGGCCCGCCACCGAGCGCTGGTGGGACGGCAGGGCCTGGACGGACCGCATCCGTCCGGCGGAGCCGACCGCGGCCTGGGGTCCCCCTACGCAGCGGCAGGCGGCGGGGGCCTCCCCGACGGATCCGGCGCCTGGTGATGCGCCGTTGTCGGGTCCGGCGCCCTCAGCGGATACGTCGTCCTCAGGGGATACGTCGTCCTCAGGGGGCACGTCGTCCGCGGGGGAGCCGGGGGCCGCTGGGCGGCCGGGTGATGCGGGCGCACCGGGAGCCCCCGGGCAGCCGGGTGGTGCCGGACAGCCGACCGGCGTTGGACAGCCGGAAGCGGGACAGCCGGCTGATGCCGGGGCACCGGGTGCTGCTGGGAGTCCGGGTGCTGCTGGGAGTCCGGGTGGTGCCGGCGCGCCAGGAGCCCCGGGGTATCCGGGCCATGCCGGACAACCAGGAGCCGCCGGGAGTCCGGCCGGCGCCGGGCATCCGACCGGCGCCGCAGCCTCTGGAGCCTCCGGGCATTCGGGCCATGCCGGACAACCAGGAGCCGCCGGGTATCCAGGAGCCGCCGGATATCCGCCCGGCGCTGGGCATCCGGCCGCTCCCGGGTATCCCGCCTACCCCGCCGCGCCTCCGGCCGCCGGCCGAGGGCGAGGCTTGCGGATCGGGATAGCCGTGGCGGCAGCCGTCGTTGTGCTCGCCAGCATCGGTGTCGGCGTGTACGCGCTGACCGACAACGGCGGCCCGGGCGGCGGTTCCGCCACCTCGCAGGCGCCGGGCGGCCCGGGCGGACCCGGGGGTCAGGGCGGTCCGTTCGGCGGGCCGGGCGGCGGATCCGGGGGTTCCGGCGGTGACGGCGGATCAGGTGGCTCCGGTGGCTCCGGCGGGCCCAGCCCGGCGCCCGAGCAGTCCGAGCCGCCGAAGATCAGGAGCGGGTCGGTGACCGACGCGGTCAGCGGCATCAGCCTGCCGATCCCGGAGGGCTGGTACGGCCAGGAGATCATGGCCGGCGCCCAGATAACATCCGACGACTCCTACAAGTGCCCCGGCGACACCACCTCGACCTGCACGAAGGGCGGAGCCTACTCGGCACCGGCCCTGGCCCTCGGCACCAAGGGCGGCACCGCCGAGGAGGTCGCGAAGGCGGACATCGCGGCGAACGCCGAGGAGTCCTACGGCGGCAAGTCCTACGGCGGGATCACCTCCCACGACGTGCTGGCCGCCAAGTCCGTGACCGTGGCCGGGCAGAAGGGCTATCTGGTCCGTTGGAAGGCCGTCACGAGCAAGGGCGCCGACGGCATCGTGGAGTCGCTCGCGTTCCCCTCCCCCGCGAACGCGAGGCAGATGGTCGTCGTGCGCTTCGGCATCGACGCCGACCAGAAGGAGTCCGTCCTGGACGAGATCACCAGGGGCATCAAGGTGTCGACGGGCGGCGGCAACGGCCAGGACGTCTGATCGGCCCGGACGGCGACGTGTGGGGGCCAGACGGCCCGCGCCCCCCCGGACACCGTCGGCCGGGTGGGGCGCCCCCGCCGCTCACAGGGGAACCCCACCCGGCCGGGGGGTGCGCGCCGCCCCCGTCCCCCCGGGTCGGCGCGGTCGGGTCGCCGTCCGGTCATCCGGGGACGGCGGCCCGGGTCTCAGGTGAGGCCGAGTGCCGGCAGCACGGCCGCCTCCACGAAGCGGACCAGATAGTCGGGGTCCGCGTCCTCGCCCTCCAGGACGGGCCGGATGCGCAGGACGCCGAACATCTGCGCCGGGATGTACTCCAGCGCCGGATGATCGGCGGGCACCTCCCCCCTTTCGACCCCGCGCCGGATGATCTCCTTCAGCGCGGCGATCTCCGGTTCGACCAGTGCCTCGCGCAACGCGCGCTGCAGCTCGGCGTCCTGGGGCGCGGCATGGGCGAGCGCCTGGAGGAGCTTGGTGTCCCGGCCCGACAGCTCGCCCGCCGCCCGGGCGGCCTCGCGCAGGTCGTCCGCGAGCGAGCCGGTGTCGATGCAGCGCGTCCGCCGGTGGGAGCGCAGCGCCGCCGCCACGAACTGAGGCTTGGTCTTCCACTGACGGTAGAGCGTGGACTTGCTGCACCGGGTGCTGGCCGCGATCCCCTCCATGGTGACGGAGTCGTAGCCGCACTCGCGGAGTTGCTCCAGCACGGCGTCGTAGAACTCCTGCTCACGCTCGGGCGTGATCTTGGAGCGGCGCGAGGAACCGACCGGCTCGGGTCGGTCCGCAGCCTGCGACGTCATGGGCTGTGCTCCTGCCCTTCCTCGGGCGGCCGGAAAATTCCCGGCCGGCGGTGTGTCCTTCGTCTATCGATACGCCAGTGTACCGGTACGCGGCCGTATCGGTACACTGCCGTATCGGTACGCACTCGTACCGATAACAGCACCACCGTCACCGAAGGGGCCGGGGGATGAATGCCCGCACCGAGCCTGCGCCGGCGGGGTCCGACGCGATAGCGCGACCGCCGCTCGTCCGGGAGTTCCTGCTCGTCGCGGGGCTCTTCCTCGTCTACAAGTTCGGCCGGCAGCTGGCCACGGGCCACACCGGCGAGGCCTTCCACAACGCCTACCGCGTGTGGGACTTCGAACGAGCGGTCCATCTGCCCGGCGAGGGGACGGTGCAGTCCCTGCTGCTGCACGGCGACGGCCTGGTGCACATCGCGAACACCTACTACGCGGCCGTCCACTTTCCGGCCACCGCCGCCTTCCTGATCTGGCTCTACCTGCGCCGCCCGGCCCACTACGTGTGGGCCCGCCGGGTACTGGCCGCCGTCACCGCCGCCGCCCTGGTGCTGCACCTGCTGTTCCCGCTCGCCCCGCCGCGCATGCTGACCGCGACCGGCCTGGTGGACACGGCGCGGGTCTACGGTCCGTCGGTGTACGGCAGTCCCGCGACCGACTCCCTGTCGAACCAGTTCGCTGCGATGCCGTCGCTGCACTTCGGCTGGGCTCTGATGGTGGCGGTCGGCCTGGTCGTGGCGACCCGCTCGCGGTGGCGCTGGTTGTGGCTGCTGCATCCCCTGCTGACGCTGCTGGTGATCGTCGGCACCGCGAACCACTACTGGCTCGACGCGATCGTGGCGACGGGCCTGCTGGGTGTCGCGCTCGCGGTGATCCTCCCCCAGGCTTCGTCCGGAGGGACCCCCATCTCGCTTCGCTCGCCGCACCGCACGGCGACGACGGCGGGCCGCGCGCAGGGCAGGCTCGTACCGGCCCGGGCCCAGGTCCAAACCGAGGAGCAAGTGCTCGCGGGGGCCGGCCGATGAGCGCCGTCCTCGTCGCCGTGGTCCTGTCCCTCGTCTCCGCCGTCGCCTACGCGGCCGCCGCGGTCGCCCAGGAGCGGCTCGCCTCCCGCTCGCCCGGCGCGGGCACGCTGCGGCTGCTCGGCAGTGGCGCCTGGTGGTGGTCGGTCGGGCTGAACGCGGCTGCCGCGCTGCTGCACGTCGTGGCGCTGAAGTACGGTCCGCTGACCGTGGTCCAGCCGCTCGGCGCGCTCACCCTGGTCGCGGCGGTGCCGATGGGCGCGCGGCTCGCGGGGCGGCGGGTGAGCGCCGTCGAGTGGAGGGGCATCGCGCTGACGCTGCTCGGCCTGGGCGCGATCCTGGTCACGGCGTCCGGTCCGGCGCCCGACGACGTGCTGAGCGTTCCGGAGGCGCTGGCGGTCGCGGGCGCCACGGCGGTCCTCATCGGGGTGCTGTCCCGGCCGGGCGCCCGCCCGGGGCTGCGGCACGCGAGCGCGTCCGGCGTGGCCTCCGGGGTCGCCTCGGCCCTCACGCAGACCGTGACGGTGGCCGCGATGGACCGGTCCGGTCCGCTGCTGAGCGTCCAGGTGGTCGGGGTGGCGCTGCTCGTGGGGGCCTTCGCGGCCGGTGGGCTGCTGCTGTCGCAGACGGCCTACCGGGGCGGTCTCGGCGGCCCGCTCGCGGTGGTGACCCTGGCCAACCCGCTGGCCGCCGCGGTGATCGGCCTGTCGCTGCTGGGCGAGCGCCTCCATGGCGGCCCGGCGGGCGTGCTGCTGGCGCTCGCCGGGGGCGGTCTGGCGTCCTGGGGCGTGGTGCTGCTCAGCCGGGCGACGCCCGGGCCCGCCCCGGCGGACGACGACCATCCGGTGGCCGCCGTCCTGGCCCTGGAACCCGGTTCGGCCGCGGCCGAACCGGTGTTGGTGCCCCGGCCGCACGATCCGGGTCACCTCACCACGGCTACGCGGTGATGAGCGCCGGGTCGCTCACGCCCGGCCGACCGTTGTCGACGTGTCCCGCGAACCGCCGCAGGAACGCCGCGTCGCCCTCGGCCGTGACGGTCAGGTCGTACCAGCGGCGGCTGGCGGCGAGCTCGACGGTCCGCCGCACCTTCGCGCCCGGGCGGACGGTGACGGTCGAGGGCCGGCCGCCGTAACCGTCGGAGACCTTCAGCCGTGCCGTGCCGGAGCCCTTGTTGGCGAAGGTCAGCTCGATGTCGTCACCGGTGTGGCGCGCGGTGACCTCGCAGCCGGCCGTCCTGTTCGACCCCTTGAAGACCCGCACGAAGCCGTTCGGTCCGTGCACGGTCAGGTCGTACGAGCCCGCCGACCAGTCCGAGTTCCAGGTGTCGGAGAGCGTCTTGCCGGCCTCGGTGGTGTACATCCAGGGGCCGTCGGTGCGGTTGCCGGAGGTGACGTGGAAGGCGGCGCCGGCCTTCGGCCCGGAGGCGAAGGCGAGGGTGAGCTTCCCGGCCGCCGCGTCGACCGAGGCGTCCACGTACGGTGCGTACTTCAGCGGCCGGGCGCGGCGCAGGCCGCGTTCCTGCCGGGGCATGCGCGGGTCGGCGGGCGGGGTGGGCTTGTAGTCGGGGTGGCGTTCGCGGTCCTGCGGCTCGTACTCGTCGGTGCCGGGCAGCGGGGCGGGCCGCGTGTCCTTGCGGGAGAAGTCGAACGCGGAGGTCAGGTCACCGCAGATCGCCCGGCGCCACGGTGAGATGTTGGGCTCGCGCACGCCGAAGCGGCGCTCCATGAACCGCAGGATGGAGGTGTGGTCGAGGGTCTCCGAGCAGACGAAGCCGCCCTTGCTCCACGGCGAGACGACCAGCATCGGCACCCGCGGCCCGAGGCCGTAGGGGCCGGCCGTGTTCTTGCCGTCGCCGGGGAAGAGGTCGAGGGAGACGTCGACGGTGGACTTGCCGCGGGACGCGTCCTTCGGCGGCAGGGGCGGTACGACGTGGTCGAAGAAGCCGTCGTTCTCGTCGTAGGTGATGAACAGGGCCGTCTTCGCCCATACCTCCGGGTTGGCGGTGAGGGCGTCCAGGACCTGGGCGATGTACCAGGCGCCGTAGTTCGACGGCCAGTTGGAGTGCTCGGAGAACGCCTCGGGGGCGGCGATCCAGGAGATCTGCGGCAGCCTGTCCGCCTTGACGTCGGCCTTCAGCAGGTCGAAGTAGCCGTCGCCGGCCTTGACGTTCGTGCCCGTGCGGGCCTTGTCGTACCACGGGTCGCCGGGATTGGCGTCCCGGTACTTGTCGAAGTACAGCAGGGAGTTGTCGCCGTAGTTGCCGCGGTAGGCGTCCTCGATCCAGCCCCAGGAGCCCTTCGCGTCGAGGCCGTCGCCGATGTCCTGGTAGATCTTCCAGGAGATGCCGGCCTGCTCCAGGCGCTCGGGGTAGGTCGTCCAGCCGTAGCCGAGTTCGTCGTTGCCGAGGACCGGGCCGCCGCCGGTGCCGTCGTTGCCCGTGTAGCCGGACCACATGTAGTAGCGGTTCGGGTCGGTGGAGCCGATGAACGAGCAGTGGTAGGCGTCGCAGACGGTGAAGGCGTCGGCGAGGGCGTAGTGGAAGGGGATGTCCTCGCGGGTCAGGTACGCCATGGTCGTGGTGCCCTTGGCGGGCAGCCACTTGTCGTACTTGCCGCCGTTGTAGGCCTGCTGGCCGTCGGGCCAGGAGTGCGGTAGGCCTTCCAGGAACTGCATGCCGAGGTCGTCGGCGTCCGGGTGGAACGGCAGGAGCTCCTTGCCGTCCTTCTCCTGGTGCCATATCGGCTTGCCGTTGTCGAGGGTGACCGGACGCGGGTCGCCGAAGCCGCGGACGCCTCTCAGCGTGCCGAAGTAGTGGTCGAAGGAGCGGTTCTCCTGCATCAGGACGACGATGTGCTCGACGTCCTCGATCGACCCGGTGCGGTGGTTGGCCGGGAGCGCGGCGGCGCGCTGGATGCTGGCGGACAGTGCGCTGAAGGCCGTGGTGGCACCCGCGAGTTGGAGAAAGCGGCGCCGGTTGACTTCGGACATGAAGGACAGACCTCTCATCCTGAGGTACGGGATGGCCGGAACATGACGGAATCTGCGCGGAAGGAGTGTTTCAGGGACACCAAACGTCAAGGAAGGGGCCGGTGACACTCGTGTGAAAGTCGCCGGTACGTGAGGTGTGCCGGGGCGCTGCCCGGGGAGGGTCATGGACGTGACAGAGACGCAGACGGTTTCCCCGCCGACGAAACGGCCCGTTCGCCAGCTCCTCGCCGCCTCGGTGGGCAACGCGGTGGAGTGGTACGACTGGTACGCCTACACGTTTCTGGCCACCTACATCGCCGCCCAGGTCTTCCCGAAGAGCGCGGACAACTCGCTGGTGCCGCTGCTGTCCACGTTCGCGGTCTTCGCGGTGGGCTTCTTCATGCGGCCGGTCGGCGGGCTGCTGATGGGCGCGGTCGCGGACCGGCACGGTCGGCGGGCCGCGCTGACGGTCACCATCCTGCTGATGGGCGGCAGCAGCCTGCTCGTCGGGCTGACCCCGACGTACGCGGCGGTGGGCGTGCTGGCGCCGGTGATCCTCGTCCTGGCGCGGCTGCTGCAAGGCCTGTCCGTGGGCGGCGAGTTCGCGGCCTCGACGACCTTCCTGGTCGAGTCGGCGGGCCCCGGCAGGCGCGGTCTGTTCTCCAGCTTCCAGTACGTGTCGACGACCGTGGGGCAGCTCGTCGCCTCCGGCATCGCCGCGCTGCTCGTGGACACCCTGAGCGACGGGCAGATGAACGGCTGGGGCTGGCGGGTCCCGTTCATGCTCGGGGCCGTGCTGAGCCTGGTCGGCTTCTGGATCCGGCAGGGCGCGCAGGAGACCCGCAGCGCCGAGCAGCAGAAGGCCCCGCGCCCCGGTCTGTTCGAGGCGCTGCGCCGGCACCCGCGCGAGTCGCTCCTCATCGGCGGCATCACGGCGGGCGGCACCATCGCCTACTACACGTGGACGTCGTACCTGCCGACGTACGCCGAACTCAACGCGGGGCTGGAGAAGTCGGACACGCTGCTCGTGAGCACGATCTCACTGGCCTTCTTCGCGCTGCTGCAACCGCTCGGCGGCCTGCTGTCGGACCGCTTCGGCCGCCGCCCCCTGCTCCTCTTCTTCGGCCTGGGCTTCGCCCTGCTCACGGTGCCCCTGCTGCACGCCCTGCGCGACTCCTTCGCCGTGCTGCTGCTCGTGAGTTGCGCCGGCATGGTGCTGCTGACCGGGTTCACCTCGATCAGCGCGGCCGTGAACGCGGAGATCTTCCCGCCCCGGGTCCGCGCGGCCGGCATCGGCTTCCCCTACTCGCTGACGGTCGCCCTCTTCGGCGGCACGGCTCCGTACGTGGGCACGCTGTTCAAGGAGGTGGGCCACGCCGGGCTCTTCCCCTGGTACGTCGCGGTGCTCTGCCTGCTGTCGTCGCTGGTGTACCTGCGGCTGCCGGAAACGGCTCACACACCTCTCCGGCGGTGAGCGGGGGCGGCCGGTCAGGGCCCGGCTCGCGGGCGGGGCCCCTCCGCCCCTTCGTCCGCGCGCGTTCCCTCGCGCGCCCCCTCCTGTGGCCCTTCGTGCGGTCCCGCGCCGTCGTGGAAAACGGTCGGCGGTCCGGGCGCGCCGGTCTCTCCCAGCACGTTGTGCTCCCGGACGGCGGCTCTCTCGGGGTCGACCACGGCGTCGGTCGTCCTGCCCACCTCCGACAGCGTCATCTGGGCGCGGTCGTCGACCAGTCGGGTCACGAGGTGCTGGGCGGCGCCGAAGGCCGCGGCCCAGCCGAGGACCTGCGCCCTGCTGTCGAGGTCGCTGAGCCCGGGAACGAAGGCGCCCCGGATCAGCAGCAGTCCGAGGAAGGCGGACAGGGCGCCGGTGGGGAACTTCAGCACCGCCGATGCCAGCGGCAGCATGTAGGGAGCGTCGGTGCCCCGGATGTGCCGCAGTGAGGCGATGACGGTGAGTGCCGCGCCGGCGAGCCCGGCGATCTCGACGGTGAGGATGTCCCTCGGCTGGGCCAGGCTGCTGGCGGGGGTGCCCACCGGGACGTCGTGACGCTCCGCGGTGGGGCACACGACATCGATCCCGCTCATGTCCCCGGGGCTGACCTTGGGCGCGAAGCACATGCTCAGCGACCGGGGAAAGAACCAGCCGTAGACGGCGAGGCCCGCCACACCGAGCAGGACGAGGAACGTCGCGGTCCACAGGATGTTGCGCAGGCTGCGCACCCGGGCGAGTTCGTCGTCCAGCGCGTTGTAGGCGGCGTCGAGCGCCCGGACCATGAGGTCCCGGTCGCTCGGTGACATCTCGCCGGAGATGATGGAACGGAGCCGCCGGGCGAGGCGGACCCGTCGCGGGTCGTCCTTGTCCAGATGGTCCTTGACCAGCGCCATGACCTCGCTGGCACGGCCGGCGGCTTCCTCGTCGGAGACCAGTTGAAGGAGCATCACCTCCGCGCTGCGCACATTCGACCAGACGCCCTCACGGGCGGCCGACCCCGACCACAGGCGCCGCCATCCGAAATCCTCGTCGGCGGCCGAGCGGGCCTTTTCCAGATGGGCCCGCATTCCCTCGACGAGCGCCCTGCGGTCTTCCGGACAGGGCCTGACACTCTCGCGATCCAGCTGTGCTTCGAGATAGGCGATCCGGGTTTTGGCCCGGGCGCGCCAAGCAGTCCGCGGCGACCGGCCCGGAACAGTGCCGGTCACTCGAAGACGGCGGGCACGTGCAGCCTCTCCCACGACTTCCGGCCCGGTATGCCGTCAGCGTCCTGGCCACTGAATCCGAGTTTTTCCTGCCAATGCGCGTACGACTTCCGGTCCGCCTCGCTCCACTGCGAGTCGGGCCCGTCGGCGTACTCCGAGCAACCCTCCTCGATGAGGCGGAAGCCCATAGCCTCGATGATCGGGCTGGTCACGGAGGACTGGAAGAAGTCGACGCCCGGAAAGGGCTCGAATGCACCGTGCCTTTCTGGAGCCACACGGATCCGCTGTCCGGGGCGAATGATGTCCGGATTCGTGATCTGAGGGTTCCACTCCAGAATCTGCTGCAGCGTCACGCGGTGCATAACCGCGATCTCACCGAGCGTGTCACCACGTTTCACTGTGTAGAACTCTACTATTCTTTCCATACACCCACAGTAAATGAATTCCCCGCCACGGGAAAGTCGAGAATTCCGTTTCGATTTCACTTTTTGATGCGGAAACGGCTTCCGTGGAAATCTGCTCACAGGCGGACGACGACCAGGGCGATGTCGTCGTCCTGACCACCTCCGGGGACGCCCATCTCGGCCAGCAGTCCGTCGGCGAGTTCTTCCACCGGGAGCGTGCCGGACCGGGCCAGGGCGTCGATCAGCCGGGCCAGGCCGATGTCGATGTCCTCGCCGCGGCGTTCGATGAGGCCGTCGGTGTAGAGCGCGAGGGTGTCCCCTCGGGTGTAGGGCAGGCCGGCCTGGGGGCGGGGGACATGTTCCGGTCGGGCGCCGAGCGGCGGGTCCGTGGCCTGGTCCAGCAGTCGGCAGCTGCCGTCCGGACTGAGGAGCACCGGCGGTGGGTGGCCGGCGTTGCTGTAGATGATCAGTCGGCTGCGCGGGTCGATGAGCACCTTGGCCACGGTGGTGGCGAGCGCGCCGTCGACCGCCCGGGCGTACAGGCCCAGTACCTCAAGGGCCTGTGCGGGGCTGGGCACAGCCCGGATGGCTGCGCTCAGGGCGCTGCGCAGCATGCCCATGACGGCGGCGGCCTCGATGCCGTGGCCGACGACGTCCCCGATGGCGATGGAGTAGCGGTCGGGCGGCAGATCGACCACGTCGTACCAGTCGCCGCACACGTTGAGCGATCCGCTGGCCGGCAGGTAGCGCACGGCGATGTCCCGGTGTCTGTCCAGGTCGGGCGAGCGGAGCATGACCTCCTGGAGGGTGACGGCGATTTCACGTTCGCGGGCATGCGCCTGGCGCAGCTGCTCGTTCAGCCGTTCCAGATCGTGCGACCGGGCATACACCTGGGCCGCGATCCCTGTCGCCTGGTTGCTCAGCGGTGGGGTGAGCTCACGGATGACGGGGGAACGCATCAGCTCGGTGACGTCGTCGGCGCGCGCGATGATCCATTTCACGGCGCCGTCCGGCCCCAGAACGGGGCTGGACATCCCGCACCACCAGCGCTCCTCCGCCTCCCCCGGCCGGCCGGCGACGGGAATGTCGAATCGCCGCGGTGCCACCATGTCGGGCTCGCGGGAGTCCAGCACGCGCTGGAGCGATGCGCCGAATTCACGCGCCGCATCCGGCTCACCAGGTGTGTCGGGGAACGCCTCCAGGATGTACCGCCCGGCCAGTTCCGCGCGGGTCCTGCCGGTGGCCCGGAGATAGGCCCGGTTGGCATGGCGAACCACCAGGTCGGCGTCCAGCACCAGGTACGGGTTCGGCGCGGCGTCGAACAACTCCTCGAAATCGATCTCCGCTGTCGTCACGCGGGTGACCTGCCGATCTCTACAAGCGCGACCGCATCATCTCCAACCTACGAGCCGCCCGCCGGGCGCGCCCGCCGGACGAGCCTGAACGGGAGTTTCACCGAAGCCCTTCCTCGAGACGGAAGGGGCATTGCGGCCCCGTGGCGCCCTCTCGGTCTTGCCTGACCCACGCGGGCGAGTCTGCTTCTCCTGCACCGCCGAGGAACAACGCCTGGCGGCGAAGAACCAACGCGACACCGCCGTCACCTCCGCCGAGCGGCTGCGGGCGGCCGGCCTGCCAGTGGCCACCGTCAGCGTCGGCTCCACCTCCACCGCAGTCACCTACGCCGAGGATCTGCCCATCGCCTGCCGCTACTGGCCGCACGTCTTCGGCACCCGGCTGTCCTGCCCCGCTGCCGTCACCGTGCCCGACCTGCGCGGCGTACTCGCCGCGGTGTGCCAGGACGAACTCGCCTCCGGCGCCCTGGTGCCCCTGCACGAACCAGACGACCCGCCCATCAACACCGGCTACCTCGTCCAGCGCCCCGGCAGGCCCGACAACCCCGACGTCACCCGGGTCCGCGACCTCATCCTCGAGGCGGGCCGCACCTGGTGACTCCGAACGGGCTCTGGATGTCACCTCCACGGCGGCAGCCTTCCCGGTGAACGCATCCACACGGGCACACAAACCCTCTCTGCAC
The DNA here is from genome assembly GCF_028885415.1 of Streptomyces coeruleorubidus. Classification (GTDB taxonomy): domain Bacteria; phylum Actinomycetota; class Actinomycetes; order Streptomycetales; family Streptomycetaceae; genus Streptomyces; species Streptomyces coeruleorubidus_A. The sequence goes on along the minus strand of NZ_CP118527.1, from coordinate 8,324,365 downwards.
CGACCAGACTTCCTGGCAGCCCACGCCTCATGACGCGTCAGTCACACCTCGTCCGCCGCGCCCTGGCCCAGCCACGGCCGACCAAGGCGGTCCGTTCTCGTGGCGGAGGCCGGGAGCAGGGCGTCTCCGAGTCGAGTTCCACGCCAAGCCGCATCAGGGCCATGGTGAGCCCCTGCAGCAGCCCCTCCGCCTTGACGAAACGGCCGTCGGCCTCTTCCTGTCCGTACATTCCCTGCCTTCGGAAGAGTCGTGTGGGAGCACAGCGTGAGTCTCACCAGCCCTTTTACGAGAGGCCTTCCGCCTCACGGAAGCCGCCTTGCGGAGCTGCCACAAGGGTCACGACCCTGATTCCAACCACGGCACGCGGGGCGACGGCGCCCCGCCGACAGGGACGGGAACCCCATGCCTCACACCACCGCCTTCGCCAGGAACCAGTGGTACGTCGCCGCCTACAGTCACGAGGTCGGGCGGGAGTTGCTCGGACGGACGATTCTCGGTGAGACGCTCGTGCTCTACCGGACCGAGGAGGAGGGCACGCCGGTCGTGCTGCACGACCGGTGTGTGCACCGCCGGTATCCGCTGTCCGAGGCCCCGACGCGCCTCGACGGCGACCGGATCGTGTGCGGGTACCACGGGTTCACGTACGACACGACCGGTACGTGCGTGTACGTGCCGGGGCAGAAACGGGTGCCGCGCACGGCCCGGGTCGCCTCCTACCCGGTCGTCGAGCAGGACTCGCTGATCTGGGTGTGGATCGGTGACCCCGCGCTCGCCGATCCGCAGAGCATCCCGCGGGCCAGGCACCTCGACTCCCCCGGCTGGGTCACCGTGCGCGGCATGGAGCCCATCGACTGCGACTACGGACTCCTCGTCGACAACCTCCTGGACCTGTCCCACGAGACGTATCTGCACGGCGGGTACATCGGCACCCCCGAGGTCGCCGAGACGCCGATCACGACGGAGGTCGACGAGGGCGCCGGGATCGTCCGGGTGAGCCGGCACATGGACGACGCCGAGTGCCCGCCGTTCTACGCCAAGTCCACCGGCATCGAGGGCCGGATCACCCGCTGGCAGGACATCGAGTACCACGCGCCCTGCCTCTATCTGCTGCACAGCCGCATCGCCCCGGTCGGCGTGCTGCCCGAGCCGGACGGCAGCGACCCGAACGGCTTCCACACCGAGATCACGTACGCGATCACACCGTCCGGCGACGGCAAGGTGTACGACTTCTGGGCCGTCTCGCGCGACTGGGCGACCGACGACGCCGAGGTCACCGAATTCCTGCGCGGCAACAACCACACGGTCGTGATGCAGGACGTCACCGCCCTCAACCTGCTCCAGAAGACCCTCGGCACCGAGCGCACCGGCTACCAGGAGCTGAGCATCAACATCGACACCGGCGGCCTGGCCGCCCGCCGTATCCTCGCCCGGCTGGTCGAGGAGGGCGAGAAGCCCGTGGAGAAGGTCCAGTGACGAGTCCGACCGGCGAGATCTACCGCATCGACTGGCTGCCCGGCACCGACATCCTGCACGGCACCTGCCACTGCGGCCGCGAGCACACCGCGCAGGATCCGGTGGAGATGTGGGAGTGGATGCTCGCCCACCCGCAGGGACATGACGTCGACGAGCCGCGAGGGAACAGTTCATGAGCGTGTACGAAGACGAACTCATCGTCGAGCGGCGTGAGTTCGCCGCCGACGGCGTGCTCGCCCTCACGCTGCGCCACCCGTTGGGCGAGCCGCTCCCCAAGTGGCAGCCGGGCGCCCACATCGACGTCGTGCTCGGCCCCGGGCTGGAGCGGCAGTACTCGCTGTGCGGCGATCCGGCGAACCGGTCGGCCTGGCGGATCGCGGTGCTGCGCGAGCCGGACGGCCGGGGTGGCTCGGCCCATGTGCACGAGCAGGTCGGGCAGGGCGACAAGGTCCGCGTGCGCGGGCCCCGGAACAACTTCGGCCTGGAGCCCGCCCCCCGCTACCGCTTCGTCGCGGGCGGCATCGGCATCACCCCGATCCTGCCGATGCTGGCGGCGGCCGAGGCGGCGGGCGCCGAGTGGACGCTGCTGTACGGCGGGCGCACCCGCGAGTCGATGGCGTTCGGCGAGGACCTGGCCCGGTACGGGGACCGGGTGACGATGGCGCCCGAGGACGAGACGGGGTTGCTGGACCTGCCCTCGGTGCTGGACGACGTACCCGAGGACACGCTCGTCTACTGCTGCGGCCCCGGGCCGCTGCTGGACGCGGTCGAGGAGCGCTGCCCGTCGGGAGTGCTGCGTGTCGAGCGGTTCCGGCCGAAGGAACAGGAGACCGGCGGCGACATCGAGTTCGAGGTGGAGCTGGCGCGGAGCGGCAGGACGCTCACCGTCGCGCCGGACGTGTCCGTCCTGGACACCGTGCGCGCCGCGGGGGTCGAGGTCCTTTACTCCTGCACCGAGGGCACCTGCGGGACCTGTGAGACCGACGTCCTCGACGGCACCCCGGAACACCGGGACTCCGTGCTCACCCCGGATGAGCGGGAGAGCGGCGAGACGATGATGATCTGCGTGTCCCGGTGCCGAGGGCGGCGGCTGGTGCTGGACTTGTGATCCGCAGGTCGGCCTCGATCCCGGCGACGGTCGCCAGCAGATGCGGCAACAGGTCGCGGCGTACGGAATCGACGGAGTTGCGGCCGGCGTGCACGGCGATGTTGACGGCCGCGACCACGTCGCCGTCCCGGTCCCGCACCGGGGCGGCGACCGATCTCAGCCCCTCCTCCAGCTCCTGGTCGACGACGGCGTAGCCCTGACGGCGGACTCGGCGCAGCTCCGCCCGCAGGGCCCCCGGCGTGGCGATCGTGCGTGTGGTGAGGGGCTTCAACTCCGTCCGGGCGAGCCTGGCTTCGACGTGCTCGTCCGGCAGATGGGCGAGGATCACCCGGCCCACCGACGTCACATACGCCGGGAAGCGGGTGCCGACCGTGATGGACGCGGTCATGATGCGGCGGGTGGGGACCCGGGCGACGTACACGATGTCGTCGCCGTCGAGGACGCAGAGCGAGGACGATTCCCGTACCCGCGCGACGAGTTGCTCCAAGTGGGGCTCGGCGAGCTGGGGCAGCGTGTAGCCGGCGAGGTAGGAGTAGCCGAGTTCCAGCACCCGCGGGGTGAGGCGGAAGCGGCGGCCGTCGGTGTGGACGTAGCCGAGGTCGGCGAGGGTGAGCAGGAAACGGCGGGCCGCCGCGCGCGTCAGCTCGCAGGCGCGCGCGACCTCGCTCAGGGTCAGCGCCGGATGCTCGGCGTCGAAGGCGCGGATCACGGCGAGGCCACGCTCGAAGGACCGGACGAAATGCGGTGCGCGGGCTTCAGCGGACATCCTGGGCCTCCGGCGTGACGTACGACCGTGCGCAGTGCGCACGCTAGGAGTGCGGATCTCGTGATGTCAACGAGCGGTGTCGACAAGGGCATTGACCATGAATCGACCCCGGCTTTACGTTCTCGCTGAGCACAAGCGTGCTGTCTGCGCACAACCTGTCGGAGAACCACAGCCGGTCCCACAGGAGGAGTCTTGCGTCGTCGTCTCTTCACCCGTCTCGCGGCCGTGTCCGTCCTGCTCACCGCGGCGGCCTGTGGCTCGTCCGACGGCGGTGGCACCTCGGACGCGGGCGCCTCGTCCGGCGGGGTGACCACCGTCGAGGTCGGGCTCATTCCCATCGTCGATGTGGCACCGCTCTATCTGGGCCAGGAGAAGGGCTTCTTCGAGAAGCAGGGCCTGAAGCTCCGGTTCACCACCGCGCAGGGCGGCGCGGCGATCGTGCCGGGGGTGGCCAGCGGCCAGTTCCAGTTCGGGTTCTCCAACGTGACGTCGCTGATGATCGCCCAGTCCAACAACGTGCCGATCAAGGCCGTCGCGAACGCGATCGCCTCGACCGGTGTCGAGGGCAAGGACTTCAGCGCGATCACCGTGGGCAAGGACAGTCCGATCAGGTCGCCGAAGGACCTGGAGGGCAAGCGGGTCGCCATCAACACGCTGAAGAACATCAACGAGACGTCCGTGCGCGCGTCGGTGCGCAAGGCGGGCGGCGACCCGGACAAGGTCGAGTTCGTCGAGCTCGCCTTCGACCAGATGCCGGCCGCCCTCGACAGCGGGCAGATCGACGCCGCCCAGGTGGTCGAGCCCGCGCTCGCCACCGTCAGGAGCCAGGGCGGACGCATCATCGCCTCGCCCTTGGTGGACGTGGCACCCGACCTCACCGTCGCGCTGTACTTCACCTCGACCCGGTACGCCCAACAGAACCCGGAGGTGGTCGAGAAGTTCCGGAAGGCCACCGCCGAGTCCCTCGCCTACGCCGACGCCCACCCGGACGAGGCCCGCCGGATCGTCACCACGTACACGAAGATCCCGGCCGCGGTGCTGGAGAAGGTGACCCTGCCCAAGTGGCCGGCGGAGCCGAACCGCGCCTCCATCGAAGCGCTGATGAAGCTCGGCGAGGACGACGGCCTGTTCAAGTCGACGCCGGACCTGGACAAGCTGCTGCCGTGAGGGACACAGACGCATGAGGGGCGTGAACGCCGCACTCGGTGCGGCCGGGCTCGCCGCCTTCCTCGCCCTGGGAGAGGCGGTGCCGCGGCTCGGCCTGGTCGAGGAGACCTACTTCCCACCCACCAGCCGGATCGCCGAAGCGCTCGCGGACGAGACGGGCGACTCGGCCTTCTGGACGGCGCTCGGCGACACGCTCACCGGCTGGGCGCTGGGCCTGGCGATCGCCTCCTGTGCGGGGATCGTGGTGGGCGTGCTGATCTCGGTCGTGCCGTATCTGCGTGCGGCGACGGCCTCGACGATCGAGTTCCTGCGTCCGATCCCGTCGGTCGCGCTGATCCCGCTGGCGGTACTGCTGTACGGCACCGAACTGCGCTCGGTGCTCCTCCTCGTCGTCTACGCGTCGTTCTGGCAGGTCCTGATCCAGGTTCTGTACGGCGTCCAGGACGTCGACCCCGTCGCCGACGAGACGGCGCGGTCGTACGGCCTCGGCACCTGGGCGCGGATCCGGCATGTGCTGTGGCCGACCGCGCTGCCGTACGTCATGACCGGCGTCCGGCTGGCGGCGGCGGTCGCGCTGATCCTCGCCATCACGTCCGAACTCGTCATCGGAGCACCGGGGCTGGGCAAGCGCATCGGGGTGGCCCAGACCTCGCAGGCCGTGCCCGAGATGTACGCGCTGATCGTGGTGACCGGGCTGCTCGGGCTGCTGATCAACGTCGGCGCGCGCACGGTGGAGCGGCGGGCGCTGGCCTGGCACCAGTCGGTGCGCGGGGAGGTGGCGGTGTGAGGGGCCTGCTGCTGCGGCTGGTGTTCGCCGTCGCCCTCCCGGCCCTGCTGGTCACGGTCTGGTGGGTGGCGTCCGCGGGCAGCACGGACGTGTACTGGCCGCCCCTGCGGACGATCCTGGCGGCCTTCCCGGACGTGTGGACGGCGCAGCGCCTGCGGAGCGACGTCCTGCCGAGCGTGCTGCGGCTGGCGGGCGGTTACGCGCTGGCGGCGGCCCTGGGGGTGGCGCTCGGTACGGTCATCGGGTCCTACCCGCGGGTGCGGGCGGTGTGCGAGCCGGTCCTGGAGTTCCTGCGGGCGGTGCCGCCGCCGGTGCTGGTGCCGGTCATCATGCTGTTCGCGGGGATCGGCGACACGATGAAGGTCATGGTGATCGCGGCCGGCTGCGTGTGGCCCGTCCTGCTCAACACGGTCGAGGGCGTGCGGGCGGTGGACCCGGTGATGGCCGAGACGGCGCGCTCGTACGGCATCACGGGTGTGGCGCGGCTCAGGAACCTGGTGCTGCGGTCGGCGAGCCCGCAGATCTTCGCGGGCCTGCGCCAGGCCCTGTCCATCGGCATCATCCTCATGGTGATCAGCGAGATGTTCGCCGCGAGCAACGGACTCGGCTTCACCATCGTCCAGTTCCAGCGCGGCTTCGCGATCCCGGACATGTGGACCGGCATCCTCGTGCTCGGTCTGCTCGGCTTCCTGCTGTCGGTCGTCTTCCGGTCGGTCGAGCGGCGGGCGCTCGGCTGGTACCACGGTCTGCGCGCCTCGGCCCGGCGGTCGCCGTGAACCTCTTGAAAGGGCGGTCCATGCTCGACGTACGGGGTCTGAAGAAGGTCTACGAGGGGTCGGGGCGGCGTGTGGAGGCGGTCCGCGACCTCACCTTCACCGTCGACGCCGGAGAACTCGTCTGTCTCGTCGGGCCGTCGGGCTGTGGCAAGACCACGCTGCTGAAGTGCGTGGGAGGGCTGCTCGCGCCGACCGGCGGTGAAGTGCTCCTGGAGGGGCGGAAGGTGAGCGGTCCGCCGCCCGGTATGGCGTTCGTCTTCCAGGAGTACGGGCGCAGCCTCTTCCCCTGGATGCGGGTCGGCGAGAACGTCGAACTCCCGCTCAAGAAGAAGGACTTGAGTAAAACCCGACGCCGGGAACTGGTCCGTGACGCGCTGGAGTCGGTGGGGCTGGCGGACGCCGTGGGGGCGTATCCCTGGCAGTTGTCCGGCGGTATGCAGCAGCGGGTCGCCATCGCCCGCGCACTGGCGTACGAGCCCCGTGTGCTGCTGATGGACGAGCCGTTCGCGGCGGTGGACGCGCAGACCCGGGCCGATCTGGAGGACCTGGTCCGGGGGCTGTGGCGGGAGCGCGGCATCACGATCCTGTTCGTCACCCATGACATCGACGAGGCCGTCTATCTCGGGGAGCGGGTGATCGTGCTGTCCGCCTCCCCCACCGTGGTCCGGGAGCAGCTGAAGGTCGATCTGCCGGACGAGCGCGATCAGTTGCACACGAGGGTGGATCCGCGCTTCGCCGAGCTGCGTACGCATGTGTACGAGCAGATCCAGGCCGCCAAGAAGGGAACCGCCGTGTCCTGACACGGCCTCGGGGCGGAGTCGGCGTGGGCCTGTTCGACGGCCTCGGGGTACGCCTCAGGCTCGGCGTGCCCGGCGTGCGCCCGATGCCGCGGCGCGCACGCCGACTCAGCGGCATCCGCCCCGGCTCCGCGCCGGGCCCGGGCCCGGTTATCCGGCTGGGCTCGTTCGGTCCCCGGGTGCCGGCCCTGACCGGGGCAAGGGCCGACGCCCCCGCCGGCGTGATCCAGCCCGGCTCGGCCGACGCAGTCCGTGGACCGGACAGCCGAATTACTTGGCTAGCCACAGATTCACTGATACGTTTATGTGGCTGGCCACCAAATAGCTGGTGGCGCGAGAGGAGACGTCATGAAAGCCATCCTGTTCGACCGTTTCGGCGGCACGGAAGTGCTGCACGAGGCGGACATCGAGGTCCCGCAACCCGGCCCCGGGCAGATCCGCGTCCGCGTCAGGGCGGCCGGGCTGAACGCGCTGGACGGCAAGATCCGCTCCGGGGCACTGGATGCCGTGTTCCCCACGCCGCTCCCCTCCGTCCCCGGTCGCGAGCTCGCCGGCGTGGTGGACGCCCTGGGTGAGGGCGTGCGGGACGTGCAGGTGGGTGACGAGGTGCTGGGCTGGTCGGACACCGGCTCGTACGCCGAGTACGCGCTGGCCACCACCGTGGCCCCCAAGCCCGTCGGCCTCGACTGGCAGCACGCGGTCGCGCTGCCGGTGGCGGGCGAGACGGCCGAGCGGGTCCTGAACGTGCTGGGTGTCACCGCCGGGGAGACCGTGCTGATGCACGGCGCGGCGGGAGCGGTCGGAACCCTGGCGGTCCAGCTCGCCACGGCCCGCGGAGCGCGAGTCATCGGCACCGCCGGCCCCGCCAACCAGGAATACCTCGCCTCGCTCGGCGCCACCGCGACCGTTTACGGCGAGGGCCTGGTCGAGCGGGTCCGGGCGCTCGCCCCCGATGGCGTGGACGCGGTGTTCGACCTGGCCGGGAAGGGAGCCCTTGAGGACTCCATCACCCTGCGGGGCGGCACCGAGCGCATCGTCACCATCGCCGACTTCCGCGCGCACCAGCTCGGCATCACCTTCGCAACCGGCCCCCAGGAACACTCGGCTGCCCCTCTGGCCGCTCTGGCGCAGGATGCCGCGACCGGCAAGGTCGTCACCACGGTCACCGCCTACCCGCTCGCCCGGGCCGCCACGGCCCAGCAGGTCAGCGACACCGGACATGTCCGGGGCAAGCTCGTCCTCACCCTCGACTGATCACGCCCGCATCTCCTTCCGCCACGCACCCGCTTTCCCGATCACCACCTTTCATCACCGAACCGAAGGATCACTCATGCTGAACTCCCTGTGGACACCGATCACCGTCGGTGACATCTCCCTCCCGCACCGTCTGGTCATGGCCCCCATGACCCGTGACCGCTCCACACCTGAAGGCGTACCGACCGAGCTGAACGCCGAGTACTACGCCCAGCGGGCCTCGCACGCGCTCATCATCACCGAGGGGACCCAGCCCTCCGCCGACGGACAGGGCTACCTCCTCACCCCCGGCATCCACAATGACGAGCAGATCGCCGGGTGGCGCAAGGTCACCGAAGCCGTGCACGCGGCCGACGGCCGGATCGTCATCCAGCTGATGCACACCGGACGCATCTCCCACCCTGACAACACCCCCCACGGGCGCCGGCCGGTCGCCCCTTCGGCGATCCGGCCGCAGGGCACGATGTTCACCGCGTCCGGGCCCCAGGAGATGCCGACACCCCGTGCTCTGTCGACGCAGGAGGTCGCGGCGACCGTCGACGACTTCCGCCGCGCCGCAGCGGCTGCCGTCGCGGCGGGTGCCGACGGCGTGGAGATCCACGCCGCCAACGGCTACCTCGTGCACCAGTTCCTGTCCGACAACACCAACCAGCGCACCGACCGCTACGGCGGTTCCCTCGAGGGCCGCATCCGCTTCGCCGTCGAGGTCTCCGCTGCCGTGGCCGACGAGATCGGCGCCGACCGCACCGGCCTGCGCATCTCCCCCGGCAACCCCTTCAACGACATCGCCGAGTCCGACACCGCCGAGCTGTATCCGGCGCTCCTGCGCGCCCTCAGCCCGCTCGGCCTCGCCTACCTCCACGTGATGCACGCGGGCGACGACGAACTGTTGGGCACCCTGCGCGCGCTGTGGCCGACCACGGTGATCCTCAACCGGGGCGGCACCGACCTGCCCACCCGTGCCAAGGACATCGAGCACGGCACGGCCGACCTCGTCTCCGTCGGCGCCCTCGCGCTCGCCAACCCGGACCTGGTCGAGCGGCTACGCTCTGACGCGCCGCTGAACACCCCCGACCCGGCGACCTTCTACGGCGGCGGAGCGGCCGGCTACACCGACTACCCCACCTACACAGTCTGAGGAACCGAACCATGCCTGCCCCCACACCCCACATCCCCACCACGGCCAGCGGGGGGCAGGTGAGCTACGCGATCTTCCAATTGGCCCGCGCTCACCGCGCCCGCGCCGCCGCGATGCTCCGCGAGATGGACCTGCATCCCGGACAGGAACTGCTGCTGATGCAGCTCCTGGACCGGGACGGTCAGAGCCAGTCCGAGCTGCTCGAAAGCGTCGGCCTGGACCACTCCACCGTCTCCAAGTCCCTACGCCGCATGCAGGAGGCCGGCCTGCTCGTCCGTGAGCCGGCCGAACACGACCGGCGCGTCATGGTCGTCCACCTCACCGACAAGGGCCGTGCCATGCGCGAGCCCCTCGCGGCCATGTGGCAGGCCCTGGAGGAGACCTCCGCGCGGAACCTGTCGGCGCAGCAGGCAGAGTCCTTCGTCCGCACCGCCTACGCCATCGCCGACGCGATCAGCGGCAGCGCTCTTCCGCAGGAAGAGTCCACGTGAGGCGGGCAAGCGCGAGCCGCGGAACCGCCCATCAGAGGCCCGCCCGCTCAGCGACCCGGGCCGAGGGCGCCCACGTCCGCGCCCGCCCAAGCCCCCACCACTGACCTGATGGATAGTGAGACCCCCATGAGCACCACCCGTCCCACCACCCTCCCGGTCCTCGTCGTCGGGGCGACCGGCTCCCTCGGGGGCAAGGTCGTCGACGAACTGCTGGGGCGCGGTAAGAGAGTCCGTGCCCTGGTCCGGCCGGCCACCGACGCGAGCGGGCTCGAAAGCCGGGGTGTCGAGATCGCCCGCGGCGACATGCTCGACGTCGACTCGCTCGTCGCCGCCATGAACGGCGCCGATGCCGTCATCACCACCGCTGCCGGCTACACCCGCGGCGGCAAGAACGCGCACGACATCGACACCGTCGGCAACGCCAACCTCGCCGAGGCGGCCCACCGCGCCGGCATCCGGCGGTTCGTCCTGACCAGCATCCTCACCAGCGACCAGACGCCCCATGTCCCGCACTTCTGGCACAAGAAGGTCGCCGAGGACAAGCTCGAACAGCTCGGCGTCCCGTTCGTCGCCCTGCGCCCGGGAGCGTTCGTCGACCAGATCGCGAACATGGCGGGCGACCCGATCGACAAGGGCCGCCTGATATGGGTGGGCAGGACCACCGTCCCGCTGACCTTCGTCCACACCTCCGATCTCGCGGCGTACCTGGCGGCCGCGGTCGACGCCGAGGCCGACGACGGTGAGCGCATCGACATCGGCTGGGACCGTCCGGTCAGCATGCGCGAGATGGCCGACCTGATGGGCAGCCGGGCCGGCAAGAACATCAAGGTGTGGGCCGTCCCTTCCGCCGTCGCCCGCGCCGCAGGAGCCGTCGCCGGCCGCTTCATCCCCCTGGTCAAGGACATGGCCGCGATGTTCGGCTGGTTCGACACGGGCCGCTACGTCGCCGACCCCGTCGGCAGGAGCAGCTGTTCGGCCCCGCCCCCACGGCCGAGGAGGCCCTCGCCCGGTTCACCGACGCGCTGGGCAAGGCGCGGCACCGGTGACGGGCGAACGTCCCGTACGCCTCGGCCCGCTCATCGCTCGGAGACGGCGGAACCGCATGCTGTTCACAGCCCCGCGCCCCTAGGGGGCACTCGCCCACAGGCCCCTGACATGGCTCAGGTGCCGGGTCATCACCGCCCGTACCGCATCCTCGTCCCGGGCGAGCAGCGCGTCCAGGATCTCCAGGTGTTCCTCCGCCGACGCCTCCAGCCGCCCCTGTTCGGCGAGCGCGGTCAGTCCGTACAGCCGGGAGCGGCGTCTGAGGTCCCGTACGACGTCGACGAGGTGGTCGTTGCCGGCGAGGGCCAGCAGGCCGAGGTGGAAGCGCAGGTCGGCCTCGACGTAGGCGATGAGGTCGCCGGCCGCGGCGGAGGTGACTATCTCCTGTGCGACCGGCCGGAGCGCCTCCAGCGCCACCGGGTCGGCCGTGGCCGTGAGGCCCGCCGTGGTCGGGATCTCGATCAGCGCGCGGATGTGGGTGTACTCGTCCAGTTGCTTCTCGGAGACGGCCGTGACCCGGAAGCCCTTGTTGGGCACGGTGTCGACGAGGCCTTCCTTGGCGAGGTCGAGCATGGCCTCGCGCACGGGGGTGGCGGAGACACCGAAGCGGGCGGCGAGGCCGGGGGCCGAGTAGACCTCGCCGGGGAGCAGCTCGCCGGCGATCAGGGCGGCCCGCAGCGCGTCCGCGACCCGCTCCCGGTGGCTGGGTTTCCTGCTGCCCAGCACGGGCAGGGCGGGGGTGTGCTGCGGGGCCATGACGGTCGGGGTTCCTCTCTTGTGCTCGGGCCGGGTTCGGCTTACAGGACGAACCCCGCCGGGAACGGGTCCTCGGGGTCCAGCAGGTACTGGGCGGTGCCGGTGATCCAGGCACGTCCGGTGAAGCTGGGCAGTACGGCCGGGCGGCCGGCCACCTCGGTGGTGCCGAGCAGTCTGCCGGTGAACCGGGTGCCGATGAAGGACTCGTTCACGAACTCGGTGTGCAGCGGGAGTTCGCCGCGTGCGTGCAACTGTGCCATGCGGGCGCTGGTGCCCGTGCCGCAGGGCGAGCGGTCGAACCAGCCGGGGTGGATGGCCATGGCGTGCCGGGAGTGGCGGGCGGTCGAGCCGGGGGCGGCCAGGTAGACGTGGTGGAGGCCGTGGATGGACGGGTCCTCCGGGTGGACAGGCGGGTCCTCGGCGTTGACGGCGGCCATGAGGGACAGGCCGGCCCGGAGAACGTCGTCCTTGCGGGACCGCTCGAAGGGCAGGCCGAACCGCTCCAGCGGCAGGATGGCGTAGAAGTTGCCGCCGAAGGCGAGGTCGTACGTCACCGTCCGGCCGTCGGCGAGGGTCGCCTTGCGGTCGAGGTCGACGGCGAAGGAGGGCACGTTCCGGAGGGTGACCGACTTGGCGGCACCGTCCGCCACCGCCACCTCGGCGACGACCGGGCCCGCCGGGGTGTCGAGCCGGATGGTGGTGACCGGCTCGACGACCTCGACCATGCCGGTCTCGACGAGCACGGTCGCCACGCCGATCGTGCCGTGCCCGCACATCGGCAGATAGCCGGAGACCTCGATGTAGACGACGCCCCAGTCGCAGTCCGGCCGGGTCGGCGGCTGGAGGATCGCGCCGCTCATGGCGGAGTGACCGCGTGGCTCGTTCATCAGCAACTGCTTGATGTCGTCGCGGTGTTCGCGGAAGTACAGCCGCCGCTCGTTCATGGTGGCGCCGGGGATGGTGCCGATGCCGCCGGTGATCACGCGGGTCGGCATGCCCTCGGTGTGCGAGTCGACGGCGTGCAGGACGAGTCTGCTGCGCATGATCCCTACGACAATCCGGCCGCTACGGCCTTCTCGGTGGCGGCTCGGACGGCGGCCTCCTGCTCGGGCGGCAGCGGCATGCGCGGCGGGCGGCAGGGTCCGCCGTGGCGGCCGACGAGGTCCATGGACAGTTTGATGGCCTGGACGAACTCCACCCGCGAGTCCCACCGCAGCAGCGGATGCAGCTGCCGGTACAGGGCCCGCGCGGTGTCGAGGTCGCCGTCGACGGCCGCGTGGTACAGCTCGACCGACGCCTGCGGCAGCGCGTTCGGATAGCCCGCCACCCAGCCCTTGGCGCCCGCGACGGCCAGCTCCAGCAGGACGTCGTCCGCGCCGATCAGCAGGTCGAGTTCGGGGGCGAGTTCGGCGATGCGGTAGGCCCGGCGGACGTCTCCGGAGAACTCCTTCACCGCCCGGACGTACCCCTCGCCGTGCAGCCGGGCGAGCAGCTCCGGCACGAGGTCGACCTTGGTGTCGATCGGGTTGTTGTACGCGACGACCGGCAGGCCCGCCTGCGCGACCTCGGCGTAGTGGGCGAGGACGGAGCGCTCGTCGGCGCGGTAGGCGTTCGGCGGCAGCAGCATCACCGACTGGCAGCCCGCCTCGCCCGCCTGCTCGGCCCAGCGCCGGGACTCGGCGGACCCGTACGCGGCGACGCCTGGCATGACGCGCTGCCCGCCGATCGCGGCGACGGCCGTCTCGACGACCCGGGCGCGCTCCTCGGGGGTGAGCACCTGGTACTCGCCGAGGGAGCCGTTCGGCACGACGCCGTCGCAGCCGTTCTCGACCAGCCAGGCGCAGTGCTCGGCGTACTTGTCGTAGTTCACGGAGAGGTCGTCGTCCAGCGGGAGCGCGGTGGCGACGAGGACGCCGCGCCAGGGGCGGTGGTCGGTCATGACAGTTCCTCCTGGGTGTGTTGCCGTGCGAGGACGCCGAGCGGTACGGGGCGGGCGAAGGGCCTTCTGGAGGGGGCGGGCGGACAGCCGGCGAGACCCGCGACCGCGGTCTGGCACATCCGGCCCTGGCACCAGCCCATTCCGGCCCGGGTCAGCAGCTTCACGGTGCGCTCGTCGCTGGCTCCGAGGTCCAGGGCGTCCCGCACGGCACCGGCGGTGACCTCCTCGCAGCGGCAGACCACGGTGTCGTCGGTGACCTGCTCGGGCCAGTGCGCGGGCGGCGCGTACGCGGCGTCGAGGGCGGCCGCGGAACTCCTGAGCCCCGTACGGGCCTTGAGGGCGGCGGGGGCCGGGGTGGGGGCGGTGCCGCGCAGGTGGGCGGCGGCGGAGCACCCCGCGATGTGCCCCTCGGCGAGGGCGAGGGCCGCGCCGCCGATGCCGGTGGACTCCCCGGCCGCCCACACGCCGGGGACGTCCGTGCGCTGCTCGGCATCGACGGCCACGGCGAGCCCGTCCAGGCGGCAGCCGAGGCCCGAGGCCAGGTCGGTGTGCGGGAGCATGCCGTGGCCGACGGCCAGGGTGTCGCAGGGCAACCGCCGCTCGGTGCCGGGCCGGACGCGACCGGCCGTGTCGAGGGCTGCGACGGTGACGCCGGTCAGCCGGTCGTCGCCGTGGGCGCGGACGACGGCGTGGCGGGCCAGGACCGGCACGCGGTGGCGCAGCAGCCGGGCGGCGTATCCGGCGCCCTCGGGGAGCTTGCCGGCCAGGGCCCGGCCGTGGCGGGCCAGGCGCCCGGGGCCGGTGGACTCGACGAGCGCGGCGACCTCGACGCCGGCTGCCGCGAGCCCGGTCGCCACGGGCAGCAGCAGCGGCCCGGTCCCGGCCACCACGGCTCTGCGCCCCGGCACCACGAGTTGGCCCTTGAGCATGGCCTGGGCTCCCCCGGCGGTGACGACACCCGGGAGCGTCCAGCCGGGGAAGGGCAGCACGTGTTCGTATCCGCCGGTGGCCAGGAGCACGGCACGGGCGTGCACCTCGGCCGGCTCCTGCTGCTCCGGGCCGAGCAGCGCGTGCACGGTGAAGCCGCCGGACTTCCGTTCGACGCACCACACATGATGATCCGTCAGCACGCGTACGGAGCTGGCGGCGAGGCCGTCCCGCAGCCGCTCCCAGGTCCGCCACCGGTGGTGCAGCGCCTCGGGCCGCCCGGCCCCGAGCCCGGTGGCGGGCTGCCGATAGAACTGCCCGCCGGTCTCCGTCGCCGCGTCGACGAGCGCGACCCGCGTGCCGCGCGCGCTCGCCGCCAGCGACGCGGCCAGTCCGGCCGGTCCGGCGCCGATCACGATGAGTTCAGCCCGCATGACCGTCTCCCCCGTCGTCCGCCCCGTCGTGGTCCGCCCCTTCATGGCCCGTCCCCTCCTGCGTGCCGATCACGTCACCGGGCCGCACCGGCACCAGACAGGCGCGCTGGTTGGGGCGGCCGTTGACGGTCACGAGGCAGTCGAAGCAGACGCCGATCCCGCAGAACACCCCGCGCGGACGGCCTTCGCCCCGGGTGGCGCGCCAGGAGGTGACGCCCGCCGCCCACAGCACGGCGGCGACAGTCTGCCCGGGCAGCGCCCGGACCGGCCGCCCGTCGAACGTCACCGTGAAGGCGGGGCCGGGCCTGGCCCCCGCCGGCTCCAGTGGATTCACTCGGCCTCCTCGGGAAAGCGGTCGGGCCGGAACGGGGCGAGATCCAGGTCGGGCGTCCGCCCGGTCAGCACCTGGGCGATCAGCTGCCCGGTGCCGGTGGCGAGACCGATGCCCGCGCCCTCGTGCCCGCAGGCGTGCAGGAGTCCGGGCGCCCGGGGGTCGGGACCGATCGCGGGCAGATGGTCCGGCAGATACGGCCGGAAGCCCGCGTACGTCCGCACAGCCCGGACTCCGGCGAGGAACGGGAAGAGCCGCGTCGCGCCCGCCGCCAGCGCCCGCAGCGCCGGGAGCGACAACGACCGGTCGAAGCCGACCCGTTCGCGGCTGGCGCCGATGAGGACCGGCCCGGCGGGTGTGCCCTCGACGACCGGGGAGGTCTGCAGGGCCGCCGAGTCGCTGGCGACGTCGGCCACGTAGTCGGCGGCGTACACCTTGTGCCGGACGCGGGGCGGCAGCGGCTCGGTGACCAGGACGAAACCGCGCCGTGGCAGCACCGGCAGCGACACCCCGGCGCGGGCGGCCACCTCGCCGCCCCAGGTGCCGGACGCGTTGACGACCGCCGGGGCGTGGATGTCGCCCCGGTCCGTACGCACCCCGCGCACCGCACCGCCGGGGCCGCGCAGCACCCCCGTCATCTCGCGGCCGGTGAGCAGCCGTGCGTCCGAGGCGCGCAGCAGGTGCGCCGCCGCCAGGGCGGGCATCACCTGGGCGTCCTGCGGGTAGTGCACGCCGCCCGCGAGGCCGGGGGCCAGATACGGCTCCAGGTCGGGGAGCCGGTCGGGGGGCACCGGAACCGCCTCGACCCCGGCCGCGCGCTGCCCGGCGGCGAGTCTCTCCAGCCCGGCCAGCGCTTGGTCGGTGCCGGCGACGACGATCCCGCCCTTGGCCTCGTACTCGACCGCCTTCCCCAGCCCCTCCCGGGCCAGCTCGGCCCACAGCCGCGCGGACAGCAGGGCCAGGTCGAGCTCGGGTCCGGGTTCCTTGTCGGAGACGAGGAGGTTGCCCTCCCCCGCGCCGGTCGTACCGCCGGCCACCGGGCCCCGGTCCACCACGATCGTGTCCAGGCCCGCGCGGGCCGCGTACAAGGCGCAGGCGGCGCCCACCACCCCGGCTCCGACCACCACGACATCGCAGGTCAGCGGCTCGCTCACGCCAGTACTATGTCACACGCCACATTGTCTGGGAACGGGGCGGAAGCGGGTCATGCGGGGAGCCCGCGAGGCTCGCCGGTGGTGCGGGGAACCGGCCGGGCTCAGTCGACCGCCGGGACGACCCTCAGGTGGGAAGCCGTACGGCGCGTCCGGCGGTCCCGGGACGGGGTGCGGCGGATCTCGCGCAGGACGAACGTGAGCCGGGTGCAGCCCAGTTCCCGGAGCGTCCTGGAGGTCTCGACGACGATCCGGCAGTCGGTGGCGCCCCAGCGCGGATCCGGGTGCAGCAGCGGCCGTACGGCACCGTCCTGCTCGACGGCGCCCTCGCCGACCGAGCGGATCCAGTGCGGCAGGCCGTGCCGGTAGGCGGCCTCCATGATCGGGTCCTGGGCGATGTCGCGGCGGATGGCCTGGAGCCCGTGGTCGGGGCCGTGGCTCTCCACGGTCCGCGCGAAGTGCGCGAGCATCGGCAGGCACCAGCTGGACTCGTGCTCGCCGAGCACCGTGGGAGCGTCGGGGTGGAACAGCACGAACCTGAGGAAGTTGTCGCCCGGCATGGCCGTCGGGTGCGGACCGACACCACCGAAAAGTGACCGGAACGCGCTGTTGGTCAGCACGACGTCCCAGCAGTGGTCGACGACGAGCGAGGGGAAGGAGACGGCCTCCAGAAGCCCGGCGTAGTCCTCCAGGTAGGCCTGGACATCGGGAGTCTCGGGGACGGGCCGCGGTGCCGGCCGCTGCCCTCCTGCCTGATATGCCATCGGGAGGTCACCCCTCTTGCCTGTGCGGCCTTGACGCGGCGCCCCGATCCTGCTGCCCCGAACTGAGGCGTGTCAACTATCGTGGCATTCTGTGCCTGTTGACGGCTGAAATTGGCCACAGTTGTGGCGAGACCTGGATGTGAGTTCGAACCACCGGCTACGCTCCGGGAAGTTCACGCCGGGGTAGGTCACGGCATCCACGTGTGAGAAGCCTGTGAGAGACGTAGGAGATCTGTCGGTGACGGGTGGCTTCGTCGAAGGTCCGGGCGCCACGCCGACGGCCGTGCCGGCGGCCGTCGTCTCCCGTGTCACCGCGCTCGCCGACCGGCTCGGCGTGCCGCACGCCGAGGTCTTCGACATCGGCCGGCTGTCCGTCGCCTCCGGGGTCCCGGAGCCCGTGGTCAAGGCCCTGCTGAGCGGCCGGCCGGCGGGCGAGCCCGATGTGCAGGCCCGGTTCCTGCAGCGCCTGGACCTGCTGCGCCGGACCCGGCTCAAGCCCAACGGCCGCAAGTACACCCAGCAGGAGATCGCCGACGGCGCGGGCATGTCCCGGCAGCAGGCCGGCGCCCTCATCAACGGCGACCGGCGGCCGACCATGGAGCACTGCGACGCCCTGCAGCGGTTCTTCCGGGTGCATGCCGGTTTCCTCACGGCCGAGGACCCCGAGGCGCTGGTGAGCGCCCTCCAGCACACCGAGCAGGAACTGCTCCAGAAGCTCGCCGACCGCGAACGGGAGGCGGCCGCGGCGGCCGACGACCCGCTGGAGCGGCTGTTGCAGGACCATGGCGTGCGCGGCATCGCCTGGCGGGCCGCGCAGCTGCCCACCGACCAGCACCGCGACAAGGTGGCGGAGTGGCTGGACATGCTCCTGGAGAGCGTCAAGCGACCCGAGTCGTGACCGTGGGGAGAACTGTGGGCATCGGTAAGGAAATGCGCCGCCTGTGCGGCGAACTGGTGGCGGAGCTGACCCTCCCCGCGCCGGCGCGGCCCGAGGAGCTGTACGCCGCGCTGTGCGACGCCATGAGCAGACGCCGGGGCCGCCCCGTCCACTTCCGTACGGCCGCCTTCCCGCCGGGGACCGCGAGCGGGCTGTGGCTCGACATGGCCGAGCAGGACCTCGTCGTGATCGAGGAACGCACGGCTCCCGACCACCAGTTGGTGATCCTGGGGCACGAGCTGTGGCACATGAAGGCGGGGCACTGCTCCCACCACGTCGAGGGCGCCTCCGTCGCGGCCCGGCTGCTCCACGACGACGCCGACCTCCAGGCGACGGTGCTGAAGGTCGCCGCGCGCACCCGCTTCGACCTCGACGACGAGAAGGAGGCCGAGAGCTTCGGCCTGCTGCTGGCCAGCAAGTGTCGGGCGTGGCTTGCGGGTTCGTCGTCGCGAGGTCCGGTGCAGCGGGACCATCTGGCAGGGCGGATAGAGGCGTCGCTGGGGTATCCGGGGCCGCAGGGCTGACAAGCCGGTGCCCCGGGGCCGAGGTGGGGTTTCCCTCCGCCGAGCGGGCGAACCGACGGGCGGCGGGGCCGGATTGTCAGTGGTGGGCGGCAAGCTGGAGGTGCGCCCCTTGTGTGCGGGGCGTGACCGACGACTCCGACACGGGGAGAGCCGACCGATGCCCACCGCCGTACTGACCGACCGCGAACGCACCGCCGTCCAGGCCTATCTGCGGCTGCTCCACACCGTCCGGGCCGCCTTCGACCTGGAAACGGCCCCGCCCGGCGCCCACCGGCCCGCGATCGTCCCGCCCAGCGTCCTCGCCGAGGCGGAAGAGGCCCTCGAACGAGCCGGCCTGACCGGCAACGAGGAGACGTTCTTCCGCCTGCTCCAGAGCTGGTGCCCGGAGCCGGGGCCTTGACGGGACCCTGAGCGGGCGGCCGAGGGGACTTCAGCCGACGGCCGGGGTGGGCGGGGACCCTCAGCCAGCGGCCGGTCGCGGGGGACCGAGCCGACGGCCAGTGGCAGGGAACCGAACCGGCGGCCAGTGGCGGGCCCAGAGCCGGCGGCCGGCGACGGAGGCCCGAACCGACAGCCGATCGTGGAGCCCTGAACTCGCGGCCCGGGGGGAGAGAGACCCGAGCCGATGGCGGGTGACGGGCCCCGAACCGACAGCCGGTGGCGGGGATCCGAACCGCCAGCCGATCGCAGGGCCCTGAGCTCACGCCGGAGGGCGAGGCCCGAGGCGATGGCGGGTGACGGCCCCGAACCGACAGCCGGTAGCGGGGAACCGAGCCGACGGCCAGCAGCGGAGGCCCGAACCGACAGCCGATCGCAGGACCCTGAGCTCATGGCCGGGGGGCGGAGACCCGAACCGAGGGAGGGTGACGGGCCCCGAGCCGACAGCCGGTGCGGGGGATCGTCATGGCCGGGGGGGCGGAGACCCGAACCGAGGGAGGGTGACGGGCCCCGAGCCGACAGCCGGTGCGGGGGATCCGAACCGACAGTCGGCCGCCGAGCCCTGAGCTCGCGACTGGAGGCGGAGGCCCGAACCCACGGCCGGCGGCAGGGAACCGAACCGACAGCCAGTGGCGGGCCCCGAGCCGACAGCCGACGGCGGAGGCCCGCACCGACAGCTAGTGGCCGGCCCGAGCCGACAGCCGGTGCGGGGATCCGAACCGGCTGTCGGCGGCGGAGGCTCGAACCGACAGCCGGCGCGGGTAACCAACCGACAGCCGACGGCAGGGAACCGAACCGACGGCCAGTGGCGGGGCCTGAGCCGGCGGCCAGTGGCGGCCTCGAACCGACAGCCGCTGGCGATGGCGACGTCGGGCAGGGAAGCCCTGAGTCGAGGTCCGCAGGCCCGCCCCCGTGTGGCGGTCTCAGTCGTGTGGTACGGCGACCGCCGTCGCGATCAGGCCGCGGTCGGCGGTCCAGTGGCCGTCGAAATGGCCGAGGCGGCGGTCGCCGACCTGTGGGCCGGGGACGAGGAGCGTGGCGCGGAAGGTGCCGCGGGGCCGTTCGGCCGGGCCGCCGGCGGAGAGCTCGATGTCGGCGTCCTCGAAGCCCAGCCACTTGCCGGTGAGGGGGAACCACGCCTTGTAGACGGACTCCTTCGCGCTGAACAGCAGCCGGTCCCAGTGGACGTCGGGGCGCTGTGCGGCCAGCCGCCGCAGGCGCTCGGCTTCGGTCGGCAGGGCCACGGCGGACAGGACGCCCTCGGGCAGCGGCCCGTGGACCTCGGCGTCGATGCCGAGAGAGGCCAGGTCGGTGGCACGGACCAGGGCGGCGGCGCCGTAGTCGTCGCAGTGGGTCATGCTGCCGACCAGCCCGGCCGGCCAGCACGGGGCGCCACGTTCCCCGGGCAGGATCGGCTGCGGCGGTACGCCGAGCTTCTCCATGGCACGGCGGGCACAGGAGCGGACGACGGCGAACTCCCGGCGCCGTTTGGCGACCGCCCGCGTCATGAGCGCCGCCTCCTCGGGGTACAGCGGAGCGTCCGCGCCCTCGTGGCCGTAGGCCTCCACGGTGACGACGGTCTGTGGCAGCAGTTCCCCGATCACCGCTCCTCGGCCTCCCCCGGCAGGATGCGCCGCAGCCGCCCCGGCTCCCCGGCCCGCTTGCGCCACTCGCGGGGGTAGCCCACCGACACCTCCTCGAAGCGCACGCCCTCGTGCCAGGTGGTGCGGGGGATGTGCAGATGGCCGTAGACCATCGTGTGGACGCGGAACCTGTGGTGCCAGTCGGCGGTCAGGCCGGTGCCGCACCACATGGCGAACTCGGGGTACCACAGCACGTCCGTCGGATGCCGGTGCAGCGGGTAGTGGTTGACGGGGATCACGGGCAGGTCTTCGGGCAGCTCGGCGAGTCTGCGTTCGGTCTCGGCGACCCGGGCCCGGCACCAGGCCTCCCGGCTCGGGTACGGGTCGGGGTGCAGCAGATGCTCGTCGGCGCACACGATGCCCGTGCCCCGGGCGTACTCCAGGCCCTGCTCCTTGGTCGCGCACCCGGCCGGCAGGAACGAGTAGTCGTACAGCAGGAACAGCGGGACGACGGCCACGGGGCCCCCGGGGCCGTCCCAGACGGGATAGGGGTCCTCCGGTGTCGTCACGCCGAGGTCCCGGCACAGCTCGACCAGGTAGTCGTACCGGGCGACGCCGCGCAGGGTGACGGGGTCGCTCGGATGGGTCCACAGCTCGTGGTTGCCGGGCACCCAGACGACCTTGCGGAAGCGGCCGGCGAGCGTCTTGAGCGTCCAGCGGACGTCGGCCACGGTCTCGGCGACGTCCCCGGCCACGAGCAGCCAGTCCTCGTCCGTCCCGGGCCGCATCCGTTCGACCAGGGCGCGGTTGTCCGGGTATCCGATGTGCAGATCACTGATGGCCAGTAGTTGTGCGGCGCCACCGGCCGTCGACGTCACCCCTGCCCCCCTCCGCGCGCCCGAACGCGAACGCCACCACGAGATCACATCACCGGGGCCGGGGACAAGGGCGGCCGGACGACCGTGATCACAAATCCGTAACCCGCGTGTTGCACGACACGGCCCGGCGAAGCCGTATGATCTGCCCCAACACCACCGCTAAGAACTTCCCTTTCACAGGGGCGGTTTGGTGACCCTCCATTCATCTTGCCCGGGCACGGGCTGCTGAGCCCTGCCCGCGAACCGTGAAAGGCGGCCTGCATGGTCTCTCGCGTACGCGTCTGGCTCAACCGCACGTACGCGGAGAACGTGTTCTTCATGGATCAGCTGCGGAGAAATCCCAGCGACCGGGCCGTCGAGATCCATGCCACGCACGGCGACCCCGACTCCCCCGTGCTGGCCGCCGCCGACACCGCCGAGCTGGAGCCCGAGAACCTCTCCCCCGCCGGGTACGTCGAGTACGCGCTGGACCAGTGCACGCGGCGCGGTATCGACGTGTTCGTGCCCCGGCTGCACCAGTCGGCGATCGTGGCGCACCGCGCCGAGTTCGAGGCGGCCGGTACCGCGGTGCTGGCACCGCCGCCCGAGGCTGTGGCCGTCTTCCATGACAAAGTGATCGCCTACGAGGCGGTCCAGGCGATCGGCGTGCCGGTGCCGCCGTGGTGGCGGGTCCGGTCGAGTGACGAACTCGTCGCCGCCGTCGAGGAGTTGGAGGCCGCGGGGCACAAGGCGTGCTTCAAGCCGGCGTCCGGGGCGGGCGGGGTGGGCTTCCGCGTGATCACGCGTTCGTCCTTCTCGCTGATGCACCTGAGCGGGTTCCCGAGCCCGTACGTGCCCCTCGACCTGGTGCTGGAGGCACTGCGGCGGGCCGAGGAGCCGGTCGACTGGCTGGTGATGCCGCGCCTGGAGCAGCCGGAGGTGTCGGTGGACTGCCTGACCGGTCCGGACAACCGGGTCCGGCTGGCCATCGGCCGCACCAAGAACGGCCGCCGCCGGGGCTTCACGCTGCACGAGCAGTGGCTGGACCCGGCACGGCGGATCGCTGAGGGTTTCGGCCTGCACTACCTGTCCAACATCCAGTTCCGGATGTTCGGCGACCGGCCGGTCCTGATGGACGTCAACACCCGCCCGGCCGGCGGCCTGCACCAGCTGTCGCTGTGCGGTGTCAACGCACCTTGGGCGGCCGTCCAGCTGGCGCTCGGCGAGGACCCGGGCGAGGTGGTCCCGCCGTTCCTGGGTCAGGACTACACGGTGGTGTCGGGGCCGCGTCCGCTGCGGCCGGCGCAGCTGCCGCAGCAGTGGGCGGAGGCCACGGAGCAGCAGCCGCTGCCCGCGGTGCCGGCCGGCTCCGTCGAGGCGGCGGCCCCGCAGGCCACGGTCGGGGCCCTGCGTCTCTAGCCGCTGTACCTCTCCCTCCGCTTGTACTCCTTCAGTCCCTGTACCCCCACGCCTGGGCCAGTTCCCTCAGGCGTGGGGGAAGTGCGACGCCCGGGTCGGCGCAGCGGGCCGACTGGATGCGGCCGGACTTGATGGTGCTGGACCAGTCGCCGAGCTGGGGACGGAAGGTGCCGTGGTCCTTGCTGCCGTAGTCGAGCATGCCGGGCTCCCAGCGGACGCCGAGGTGGTCGCAGATGCCCCGGGTGACCTTCTCCGGCTCGGCGGTGAGCTCCTCGTAGGTGATCACGTGGGGGTCGAGGTTCTGACGGGCTTCCTCCAGCTTCTCGCTGTAGTCGAGGACCTCGGCACGGACGGCTTCGTGATCGGGGTCGGCGCGCCGGGCGGTGAGGGAGGTGACGACCGCGCCGGGGTGGCGCAGCAGCAGGATGTAGCGGGCGTTCGGCCAGCATCGGCGCAGGCGGGGCCAGATGAGGGTGTTCGGCGGGGTCTTGTCGACGATGACGTCCTTGCCGCTGCGGGTGAGCTCCAGGTGCAGCACCCGGTCCCACAGCACGTGTTCCAGCTCGTCCTTGTCGAGGTGGAGCGCCCGCATGGCGTCCGCGGTGAAGTCGCGGGACAGGTTGACGTGCACCGTGCGCAGATGCATCTCGTGCGGGGCGCGGATACGGCTGTGGCTGTTGAGCAGGACGCGCAGCAGGGTCGAACCGGAGCGCACCGACGACAGCACGAAGACCGGCGAGTCCACCAGCCGGGGGGCGGGCGGGGCGATGTAGGTGTCGGCGGCCGGGCGCGGGGCGGGGATGGCGTCGAGGTTCCGGCGGGGTGGACTCACCGCCTGCATCACCAGCCTTCCGCGACGCTTCAGGCCCTTGCCGATCGCAGCCATACGCGGGTCTCGCACGGTGACACCTTTCGTTCGCGTTGTACATTCCGCATCCCAGGGGGAACGGGCGAACTTCAGATGTCCGGAAGGCGAACCGGCGTGCTCACGGGCGTCCACATACCACCCGTGAGCAGGCCGCTTACCGGTTTCTTAAACTTTCGTCAGAATCGGCCGGCTCCGCGGTACAGCTCCAGTTCCGCTTCCAGTTCGACGGCCAGCACCGTGGCGTGCGGGTCGAGGTCCGGCGCGGCGGGAGGCTCGATCCACAGGACGCCCGGTGTTTCGTGGAGGCCGCCGGTGACCCGGTGGGCCAGTTCCGTGCCGCTGCCGAGCACCGAGACCCTGCGGACGTTTCCGAGGAGGCCGCGCACGTTGATCTCGGCGCGTGGGGCGTCGAAGAGGATCAGGTAGAGGGTGCGGCGGTCCTTGGAGAGGGTGCTCGGGCCGTAGTGGTGGCCCGGCGGCAGCCCTCGTCCGGTGCCGTACACCGCCTCCGCGTGCTTGGCGATCCAGTCGCCGAGCCCTTCCAGCCGCTCCGCCTGCTCGGCCGGGATCGTGCCGTCCTCCCGCGGGCCGACGCTGAGCAGCAGGTTGCCTCCGCCGCCGATGGTCTCGGTGAAGTAGCGGATCAGCTGGTCGACCGACTTGTGGTTGTGGTCGTGGTGCTGGTGGCCCCAGGAGTCGTTGATCGTCAGGCACAGCTCCCAGGGGCCCTCGGGCGGGACGACCGGGGCGCCCTGTTCCGGCGTCGCGTAGTCGCCCTCGCCGAGCATGCGGGCGTTGAAGACGACGTCCGGTACCTCGGAGCGGATGAGGGCGGCGAGTTCGGGGATGCGCCACTGCTCCTCGCTGCGGTCCCACTCGCCGTCGAACCACAGCAGGTCCGGCTTGTAGCGGGAGGTCAGTTCGCGGATCTGGCCGTCCCGGTAGGCGAGGAACCTCTCCCAGGCCTGAAGGTCCTCGTCCTCGGCGGCGGCCTCCGAGTAGCGGTTGTCCTCCAGTTCCGGCGGGCGGCCCGGCTTGCGGGTGGAGGCGTAGTCGGGGTGGCTCCAGTCCGAGTGCGAGTAGTAGAGCCCGACCTTGAGGCCCTGCTCGCGCAGGGCGTCGGCGTAGCCGCCGATCAGGTCGCGGCCCACGTTCAGGTCGCCGTACGCCGTGTCCCACAGGGCGACGCCGTCGTGGTGGCGGCTGGTCAGCACGGCGTACTTCGCGCCGGCCCGCGCGAAGAGCTTCGCCCAGTCGCACGGGTCGTAGCGGGAGGCCGTGAAGCGGTCGAGCTGGGACATGTACTGGTCGTAGGGGACGATGCCGTCGTAGAACGACCAGGACTCCTGGACGCCGTCGACGGCGTAGATGCCCCAGTGGATGAAGATCCCCAGCTTGGCGTCGTTGAACCAGGGTTGCATGGCCATGGGTCAGCCCCTGCGCAGACGCAGTGTCAGGATCTGGAAGGGCCGCAGTGCGACGGGGACTCCGCCGTCGCCGTCCACACGCGCCTGATGAAGTGGTCGCTCCAGCAGGTCGGTGATCTGGGCGCCGGCGAGCGGGAAGCCGGTGCGCAGGACGCCGTGGGCCCGGCCGCCGCGGGACTCGTAGAGCCGTACGACGACATCGCCTGAGGCGTCGTCGGCGAGCTTGACCGCCTCCACGGTGACGCCCTCGCCCTCGGTGGAGACGACCGGTGCGGGGGCGCCTGCCGCGTCGGCCACCCGGAGCGGGAGGTTGAGGGCGTAGCCCTCGGCGACGGCGTCCTCGATGCTCGCGCCGGGCAGCAGCGCGTAGGTGAAGCGGTGGCGGCCCTGGTCGGCCTCGGGGTCCGGGATGCGCGGGGCGCGGACCAGGCTGAGGCGGACGGTGGTCGTGGTGCCGCCGTCCTCGCGCACCGTGCGGGAGACGTCGTGGCCGTACGTCGAGTCGTTGATGACCGCGACGCCGTAGCCGGGTTCGCCGATGTGCACCCAGCGGTGGCCGGAGACCTCGAAGCGGGCCGCCTCCCAGCTGGTGTTGGTGTGGGTGGGCCGCTGGATGTGGCCGAACTGGATCTCGGCGGAGGAGTGCGGGGCGCGGATGTCGACCGGGAAGGCCGCCTTGAGGATCTTCTCGGTCTCGTGCCAGTCGATGTCCGTCTCGATGTCGATACGGGGGCTGCCGGCGCGGACGGTGATCGTCTGGGTGATCGTCGAGCCCTTGCCGAAGGCCCGCTCGACGCGGATCGCGCCGACCAGCGGGTCCTGCTCGACGACCGTGACGGACGAGGCGTCGAGGAGGTCCGTGTAGCGGTTCTTGTAGTGCTTGTCGATGTCCCAGGCGTCCCAGTAGTTGGGCAGGTCGGTGTGCAGGCGGAGCAGGTTGCCCTGGTCGGCCAGGACCTCGCGGTCCGCGCGCAGGTCGCGGACCGACGACAGGGTGCCGTCCTCGGCCACCTCCACCCGGACCAGCCCGTTGTCGAGCACCCGGCCGCTCACCGTCACCGGCTGCGGCGGCTCGGTGTCGGTGAGGGGCGCGGAGCCGCTCGCGGGCACCTCCACGTACATCGGTGCGCCGTCGGCGGTGCGGACCACCTCGGCGCGGTCGTAGGGGCTGGTGTTGAAGACGCGCGTCCCGCCGGCGCCGAGCGCGGCCACCGCCTCGGCGGTCAGCGCCTGGAGCTCGCGGGCGACGCGGGCGTACTCGGCCTCGGCCTCCCGGTGCACCCAGGCGATCGACGAGCCAGGCAGGATGTCGTGGAACTGGTGCAGCAGTACCGTCTTCCAGAGCCGGTCCAGCTTCTCGTGCGGGTAGGCGTAGCCCGGCGCGTGCAGCGCGGCCGTGGTCGCCCACAGCTCGGCCTCGCGCAGGCGGTGCTCGGAGCGGCGGTTGCCCTGCTTGGTGCGGGCCTGGGAGGTGTAGGTGGCGCGGTGCAGCTCCAGGTAGAGCTCGCCGACCCAGACGGGCGCGTCCGGGTACTCCTCGCGGGCCTTGGCGAAGAACTCGTCGGGGTGTTCGACGACGACCTTCGCGGAGCCCTCCAGGTCCGCCAGCCGGCGGGCGCGTTCCATGATCTCGCGGGTGGGGCCGCCGCCGCCGTCGCCCCAGCCGAAGGGGGCCAGGGAGCGGCTGGCGCCGCCCTTCTCCTGGTAGTTGCGGACCGCGCGGGACATCTCCTCGCCGCTGAAGCGGGCGTTGTAGGTGTCGACCGGCGGGAAGTGGGTGAAGATGCGGGTGCCGTCGATGCCCTCCCACCAGAAGGTGTGGTGGGGGAACCTGTTGGTCTGGTTCCAGGAGATCTTCTGGGTGAGGAACCACTCGTTGCCGGCGAGCTTGGCGAGCTGCGGGTAGGCCGCGTTGTAGCCGAAGGAGTCCGGCAGCCACACGCCCTTGGTCTCGATGCCGAAGTTCTCGATGAAGAACCGCTTGCCGTGGATGAACTGGCGGGCGACGGCCTCGCCGCCGGGCAGGTTGCCGTCGGCCTCGACCCACATGCCGCCGACCGGCGCCCACTGGCCCTTCTTGACCGACTCCTGGATGCGGGCCCACACCTTGGGGTAGTTGTCGCGCACCCACTCGTACTGCTGGGCCTGGGAGCAGGCGAAGATGAAGTCGTCGTACTCGTCGGCCAGGGACGTGACGTTCGAGAACGTGCGGGACGTCTTGCGCTTGGTCTCGCGGATCGGCCAGAGCCAGGCCGAGTCGATGTGGGCGTGGCCGACGCCGGAGATCGTGTGCGCGCTGGCGTGCGCGGGCTTGGACAGCACCGGCTGCAGCGCTTCGCGCACGGCGGCGGCGGAACCGGAGACGTCGTCCAGGTCCAGAAGGTCCATCGCCCGGTCGAGCGCGTGCGCGATCTCGTGCCGGCGCGGGTCGTGCTCGCCGAGCTCCAGCATCAGCTCGCGCAGCACCTGGACGTCGAGGTCGAGGTGCCAGACCTCCTCGTCGAGGATGGCGATGTCCGCGCTGCGGAAGGTGTAGAGCGGTTTGTCGCCCGCGGTCAGCTTGTCGCCGAGGGGCGTGACCTTGGAGAAGTTGTCCGCGAGGATGTCCGGGTTGGAGGCGGCCTCGACCAGGTAGTCGATCGTCTCCCCGCCGGTCGCCGGGTTGGCGATCGGGACGTATTGGTTGAGCGGGTTCACGGCCTTGAGCGGGGTGCCGTCCGTCAGGTGGACGAGGGCCTCGGCCTGGTTGCCGGGCCAGTCGCCCACGAAGCCGAGGTCGATGACGGCCTCGACGCGGCGGCCCGCCCACTCCTTGGGCACCTGTCCGCGCATACGGAACCAGGTGGTGCCCCAGGGTGGGCCCCACGGGGTGCCCATCGCGAACGGCCCGTAGGACGCGGCGGCCGCCTCCTCGAAGGGCACCGGCTCCCCTGGAGCCTGCCACGCCTCCACCTCGAAGGGGACGGTGGCCGCGTAGATCGCGGTCTTGATGCGCTGGTCGTGGAGGCGCTGCACGCGCTCTTCGATCCGGCGGCTTTCGTCATGCATGGGACAGGTCTCCTGAGGCTCTACTTGAGGTAGGCGAGGCCGGGGTGGACGGCGGTGTACCCGTCGACGAGGCGCCGGGCCACGTTGACCGAGTCGACGAGCGGGTGCAGGGCAAAGGCTTTCACAGCGGTCGTGCGGGAGCCGGAGTCGGCGGCGGCCAGCACCTCCCGCTCGACCGCCTTGACCGCGCAGACCAGTCCGGTGGCGTGGCCGGGCAGCGGGTCGACGGTGACGGGGTGGGCGCCGTTGGCGTCGACGAGGCAGGGGACCTCGATGACGGCGTCCGTGTCCAGGACCGACAGGGTGCGCTGGTTGCGGACGTTGAGGATCAGGGTCGTGCGCTCGTCCCGGGCGATGGCCCGCATCAGTGCGAGGGCCACCTTCTCGTAGCCGCCGGACAGGTCGTCCTCGTCGCGTTCGCCGGCACCGGCGCTCTCGCGGTTCTCGGCCATGTAGGTGGCCTCACGCTCGGCGCGGGTCTGGTCCCAGACCTTCCACGCGGGGGCGTCCGGGTTGCTCATCTCCGCGTAGAAACGGGCCTGCTGCTCGTGCAGGAAGGCACCACGCGTCTTCTCGGCCTGCTGGTAGGCGCGTACGGCTTCCCGGTTGAAGTAGTAGTAGTGCAGATACTCGTTCGGGATCGCGCCCAGGGACCGGAGCCAGTCGACGCCGAAGAGCTTGCCCTCCTCGAAGGAGCCGAGCAGGTCTGGGTCGGCGAGAAGGCGCGGCAGCTCGTCGCGGCCGGCGACGCGCAGGCCGCGCACCCAGCCGAGGTGGTTGAGGCCGACGTAGTCGATCCAGGCCTCGTTGGGGTTCGCGCCGAGCACCCGGGCGATGCGGCGGCCGAGGCCGACCGGGGAGTCGCAGATGCCGATGACGCGGTCGCCGAGGTGGCGGGACATGGCCTCGGTGACCAGGCCGGCCGGGTTGGTGAAGTTGATGACCCAGGCGTCCGGCGCCAGGCGGGCGACCCGCCGGGCGATGTCGACGGCGACCGGGACGGTGCGCAGGCCGTAGGCGATGCCGCCTGCGCCGACCGTCTCCTGGCCGAGGACGCCCTCGGCCAGGGCCACGCGCTCGTCGTTCGCCCGGCCCTCCAGACCGCCGACGCGGATCGCGGAGAACACGAAGTCGGCGCCGCGCAGGGCCTCGTCCAGATCGGTGGTGGCGGTCACCTCGGGCGCGTCGGGGACACCGGCCGCCTGCTCGGCGAGCACGCGCGTCACCGCGGACAGTCTCGCGGAGTCCAGATCGTGCAGGACGACGTGCGTCACCCGGCCCTCGGCGTGGTCCTGCAGGAGCGCCCCGTACACCAGTGGCACGCGGAATCCTCCGCCGCCCAGAATCGTCAGCTTCACGCCTGCACCTTTCCCGCCACGACGACCTCGACGCCCGCCTCCTGCAAGGAGGCCCGCGTCACCGTGTCGACCGGCTCGTTCGTCACCACCGCGTCCAGGTCCTCGGGACCGCAGACCTTCGCCATCCCGTGCCCTGGGAACTTCGCCGCGTCGGCGAGCAGCACGACCTTCTCGCCGGCCTTGATCATGGCGCGCTTGACCGGCACCTCCACGACCGTCGTGTCCATGACCTCTCCGCCGGGCCGCACGCCGCTGGTGCCGAGGAAGAGCCAGTCGGCGTGCAGCTGGCGCAGGTTGTCCTCGGTGAGGAAGCCGACCAGGGAGCGGTACTCGCGGCGGACCATGCCGCCGAGCAGGACCAGCTCGATGCCCTCGTCGTCGGCGAGTTCCTCGTAGACCACCAGGTTGCTGGTGATCACGGTGAGCCGGCGGCCGTGCAGCTGCCGGGCCAGGCGGTAGGCCGTCGTACCGATGTCGAGCAGCACCGACTGGCCGTCCCTGACCATCGCCGCCGCGCGCTCGGCTATGGCGTCCTTCTCGGCCACGCGCACCTCGGCGACCTCGGCGAAGGGCTGGTCGCCCTCCTCGACCACGGCGCCGCCGTGGACGCGCGTAAGCAGCCCGTCTTCTTCCAGTTTGACCAGGTCACGCCTGATTGTGGCGGGGCTCACGCCCAGCTGCTCGGAGAGGTCGGTCACAGCCGCGGGGCCACCGGCGCGCAGGGCCCGCAGGATGAGTTGGTGTCGTCGTTCTGCCAGCACGCCGTGCACATTACTCGTCATCTCCAATCATCGCCATGCTCATTTCTGCGCGGGTATTGACCAATCTCTCCGATCAGCGCACGATTCCGCTCACGGAAATGCAGAGTTTTGACGATCTCCGTCGAAGCTTCGAGCGAGAGGACGCCTCCGTGGACGACGACCGGCCCGATGTGCTGCTGACCGGGCTGCTCTTCTACGACCTCGTCCTCACAGGGCTCGGGAAGCCCCCGACCCCGGGCGAGGAGATCTGGACGACGGGCATGGGCTGCGGCCCGGGCGGCATCGCCAACCTGGCGGTGGCCGCCGCCCGCTTCGGCCTCAGGACGTCCCTGGCCACGGTGTTCGGCGACGACTTCTACGGCGAGTACTGCCGGGACGTCCTGTGCGACCAGGAGGGCGTCGACCTCTCGCTCTCCCGTACGGCGGACGACTGGCCGAACCCGGTCACCGTCTCCGTCGCCTACGGCCACGACCGGGCCCTGCTCACCCACGGCCAGGAGCCGCCGTTCTCGCAGGACGTACTGATGGGCGATCCGCCCGAGGCACGTACCGCCCTGGTGCACATCGAGGCCGAGCCGCGCGAGTGGCTCGCCAAGGCCGCCGCGGGCGGCACCCAGGTCTACGCCGACGTCGGCTGGGACCCCGCCCAGGAGTGGTCGACGGCCCTCCTGGACCAGCTCGCCCTGTGCCACGCCTTCCTGCCGAACGAGACGGAGGCCATGGCCTACACCCGCACCGACAGCGCGGTGGCCGCGCTCGGCACGCTCTCCGAGCTGGTGCCGGTCGCGGTGGTCACCCGGGGCGGGGACGGCGCGGTGGCCGTCGACCAGACGACCGGCGAGTACGCCGAGGTGCCCGCCCTCGACGTCGAGGTGCTGGACGCGACGGGTGCCGGGGACGTCTTCGGCGCCGCGTTCGTCACCGCCTCGCTCGGCGGCTGGCCGCTCACGGAGCGGCTGCGGTTCGCGGTGCTCGCCGCCGGGCTGTCCGTCGGCCACCACGGCGGGGCGCTGGCCGCACCCGGCTGGTACGGCGTGGACCGCTGGTGGCGCTCCCTGACCGACCCCGAACTGAAGCGGGCCTACGGCTTCCTGGCGGACCGGCTCCCGGCGAACCCGGGACCGCCCGTGCAATACGCCCCGGCCACCCCGCCGGCCCCTCACACGCCCGTCGGCCCACGGGCCTTGGAACGGCGGCACTGACTCTCCCACCCCTTGGCACGTCGAACAGGAACAACAGGAGTGACCCGTGGACCTTTCTCGTAGAGGCTTCCTCCAGGCCGCCGCGCTCACCGCGGCCGCCTCCGGTCTGACCGTCGCATGCGGCAACGGCTCAGGATCGGCCGGCAGCAAGAACGGCAAGAACCTCACCTTGTGGTACTGGGGAGGTGCGCTCAGCGACAAGGTGGTCGCCGAGGCCAAGACGCACTTCAGCGGCCAGGTCAAGCTGACCGCCGCCTCCATCGGCGGCGACTTCAAGCAGAAGCTCACCACCACGCTCGCGGCGGGCAGCTCCGTGCCCGACATCACCGGCATCAAGGGCGAGGACATGGCGTCCTTCCTGCCCAACGCGGGCCGCTTCCTCGACCTGAACGACCTGGGCTTCAAGGAGATCTCGTCCAAGTACCTGGACTGGAAGACCAAGCTCGCCCAGACCGAGGACGGCAAGCAGATCGGTTTCCCGATCGACATCGGTCCCACCGCGCTCTTCTACCGCGCGGACCTGTTCGACAAGGCCGGGCTGCCCACCGACCCCGACAAGGTCGCCGCCCAGGCCGGGACCTGGGAGGAGTACTTCGCGCTCGGCACCGAGCTGCGGAAGAAGCTGCCCGGCACCTACCTGGTCAACAACATCAGCTCGGTGTTCACCATCGCGGTCGGCCAGGGCACCGAGCGCTTCATCGACAAGAACAACCGCTTCATCGGCGACCAGGACCACATCCGCACCGCGTGGAACACGGCGATCCGCCCCTACACCCTCGGCATCGACGCCAAGATCAACGACAACACCTGGAACGCCGCCATCGGCAAGAGCCTGACCACCGAACTCGGCGCGGCCTGGCACGCGCTGGACATCGAGCAGGCTGCCCCGGGCACCAAGGGCAAGTGGCGGGTCTGCGCGACGCCCGGCGGACCGGCCAACCAGGGCGGCTCCTACCTGGCCCTGCCCAAGCAGTGCCGGAACCCCGAAGAGGCATTCAAGATCATCAGCTGGATCCTCAGCCCGGAGAACGACGCCCGCGGCTTCGCCGACGCCGCCATCTTCCCGGCCGCGCCTGCGGCGTACACCATGCCGGCCATGACGGGCGGCGACCCCTTCTTCGGCGGGCAGAAGGTGATCGAGGTGTTCGGCCCGGCCGCCAAGGCCATCCCGGCCAGCTACGAGGCACCCGCGGACGCCGCCGTCATGGCTCCCTACTTCACCGAGCTGACCAGCGTCGAGGCCAAGGGCAAGAAGCCCGAGGACGCCTGGAAGGACGCGGTCAGCCAGGCCAAGCAGATCGCCCGGCGGCAGGGGGTGAAGTGAGGTGACGTCACCTCCGGTCACCGGTCCCGCCGCAGTGCCCCGGCACCGCGGCGGGCCGGGCCCGGCCCGCTTCCGCCCGCGGCGCACGCCGCCCGCGGGCACCGTGCGGCCAAGCCGTCGCGGGGTGCTGACGCACTGGCGGCAGTACCTGGCGATCTCGCCCTTCTTCGTGATCTTCGGCGTCTTCTCGTTCTTCCCGGTCTTCTACTCGCTGTACCTCGCCTTCCAGCGCTGGGACGGCATGGGCACCATGCAGTTCGTGGGTCTGGACCAGTTCCGGTTCCTGTGGTCGGACCCGGTCTTCTGGATGTCGATCCGCAACACCCTGGTGATCTGGGTCCTGTCCACCGTCCCCACGCTGTTCGGCGCCCTGGTGCTGGCGACGCTGCTGCATTCGGTGCGCCGCTTCAAGAGCTTCTACCGCATCGCCCTCTACATACCGAACGTCACCTCGATCGTCGCCGTGTCGATCTTCTTCGGCGCGGTGTTCAGCAACAACTTCGGCCTGGTCAACGCGATCCTGGGCATGGTCGGCATCTCACCCGTTCCGTGGCTGAGCAATCCGTGGCTGATCAAACTGGTCATCGCGCTGCTGATGACCTGGATGTGGACCGGCTACAACATGATCATCTACCTGGCGGGCCTCCAGGCCATCCCCACGCAGATCTACGAGGCCGCCAAGCTGGACGGCGCCGGACCCGTCCGCACGTTCTTCCAGATCACCATGCCGATCATGCGGCCCATCATCCTGTTCACCGTCATCATCTCGACCATCAACGGCCTGCAGAGCTTCAGCGAACCCCAGGTCCTGTTCGGCAGCAACGCCGCCAACCCGAACCTCGGCGGCCCCGGCCAGGCGGGCCTGACCACGCTGCTGTACTTCTACCAGTCGGCCTTCGTCAACAACGACTACGGCTACGGCGCGGCCATCGTGTGGGCCTTCTTCGTACTGATCATGGTGCTGGTCGTCGTCAACTGGCGCCTCGTCCAGCGCGGGAGGAAGTCATGACCGCAGCGGTCACGAGGCGGTCCCGGCGCCCCAAGGGCCTGACCGCGCACATCGTCCTCGTCCTGGCCGTCCTGATCTCGGTCTTCCCGTTCCTGTGGACGATCGTCATGGCGACGAACACCACCCAGGACATCTACAAGAGCCCGCCGAAGCTGACCTTCGGTTCCCAGCTGCTGGAGAACATCCGGCACGTGCTCGACACCATCGACTTCTTCGGGTCGATGCTGAACACGCTCGTCGTCGCGACCGTCACCACCGTCCTGGTCCTGTTCGTCGACTCCCTGGCGGCCTTCGCCTTCGCCAAGTTCGACTTCCCCGGGCGCAAGGTGCTGTTCGCCATGCTGGTGGGGTTCATGATGCTGCCGCTCCAGCTGGCCGTCCTGCCCCAGTTCATCCTCATGTCCGACATCGGCTGGGTCGGCACGCTCAAGGCACTGGTCCTGCCCGCCCTCGCCAACGCCTTCGGTATCTTCTGGCTGCGTCAGTACATACAGAACGGCGTGCCGGACGAACTCCTCGACGCGGCGCGCATCGACGGTGCGGGGTTCTTCCGCCAGTACTGGAACATCGTGCTGCCGATGATCAAACCCGCGCTGTCGTTCCTCGCCATCTACGCCTTCGTCGGTGCCTGGAACGACTACATCTGGCCGCTCGTCGTGCTCACCGACCCCGGCCACCTCACCCTCCAGGTGGCGCTCGCCCAGCTCCATGTCGGCCACACCACCGACTACAGCATGGTCATGGCCGGCGTGCTCATGGCGGCGATCCCGCTGGTCGTGGTCTTCACCATCTTCGCCCGCGGGTTCATCGCGGGCGCCACCGAGGGAGCGGTGCAGGGAAGCTGACGCGCGCCCCTTGGGGGGGGCGCCCCCAAGGGGCGCGGGGAACTGCGCGATCAGCCACAGCGTCCCGGCAGTCGACAACGGACAAGCCGCCCCGAGCTCGTGGTTGACCGGGCCAGTGCAGCACACACGAGCGACGAGGGAGGCAAACAGTGACGGACATCGACGCCGACAGCAGCGCACGCGCCAAGGTGCTCGTCGTGGGCATGGACGGGCTGCGCTTCGACCGGCTGATCCTGTCGCCCGCCACCGCACCAGTGCTGCACGGCCTGATGGCCGCGGGCGCCCACGGCACCAGCATGCTGCCCTACGGCCGGGCCGAGGACGGGCCGTCGGCCGGCACGGCCTACACCGACTCCGGACCCGGCTGGTCGAGCGTGCTGACCGGGGTGTGGCCCGACCGGCACGGGGTGACCGGCAACGACTTCCTCGGCGCCGACTACGCCCGCTACCCCGACTTCCTCAGCCGCGCCGCCACCGCCCGGCCCGGTCTGCGCACGGCGGCGGTGGTGTCCTGGCCGGAGCTGGTCGACCGGGGCGTCCTCGGCGCCGCCATCGGTCGGCGGGTGCGCTACGACGGCGAGTCCGACGGCTACGAAACCGCCGACCGCCTCGTCGCCGACACCGCCGCGCGCCGGCTCGCCGAGGACGACCCGGACGCCCTGTTCGTGTACTTCGGCGCCACCGACGAGGCCGGCCACGCCACCGGCCCCCTCTCCACCGCCTACGACCGGGCCCTGCTCGCCCAGGACGCCCACCTCGGGCGGCTCCTGGAGGTGATCGACGCGCGGCGCGCCCACGAGCACTGGACCGTGCTGGTCACCACGGACCACGGACACCTCGACACCGGCGGCCACGGCGGCGACACGCGTGCCGAACGGGAGGTCTTCGTCATCCTCGCCGAGCCCGGCAGGCCCGGCGGGTCCGCGGGCACCAGGCTCGACACGCCCCGTCTCATCGACATCGCCCCTACCGCCCTCGACCGTCTCGGCATCCCCGTCGACCCCGTCTGGGGCTTGCAAGGGCGCGTCCTGCCCCGGCCCACCGCACCCACTTCGGAATGGTCATGACCGACGCACACCCCGATCCCCTGATCGCCCTGCGCCCCTGGGAGGCACCCGAGGTGACCTCCTGGGGGCGGCTGCCGATGAACGCCGTCGACCGGCGGGCCGGGGCCGTCTGTCTGGACGGCGACTGGCGTTTCCAGCTGCTGCCCGCCCCGGACGCCCCGCTCGGGGAGGTCTGGTCGTCGTCGTACGTGCCCGGCGTGTGGACCATGCAGGGCACGGATGATCTCCCGCGGTACCTCAACGTCCGCATGCCGTTCGACGAGTTCCCGCCGGACGTGCCCGCCGCCAATCCGACGGGCGTGTACGAGCGCGCGGTGGACGTGCCGGCCGAGTGGGCCGGGCGGCGGATCGTGCTCCAGGTCGGGGCGGCGGAGAGCGTGCTGCTGGTGCACGTGGACGGGCGGCCGGTCGGGCTCTCCAAGGACTCCCACCTGGCCGCCGAGTTCGATCTGACGGGCGTGGTGCGCCCCGGGGAGCGGGCCACCCTGCGCCTGACCGTCGTGAAGTGGTCGGACGCCTCGCACATCGAGGACCAGGACCAGTGGTGGCACGGCGGGATCACCCGCTCGGTGCTGCTGTACGCGAGGGACCCGCTGTATCTCGCGGACGTGACCGTGCGGGCCCGGCGGGACGGTGACCTGCGCGTGGACTGCCTCGTACGGGACTCGGGCGGGGCCCTGCCCGAGGGCTGGTACGTCAGCGGGGAGCTGGACGGGCAACTGCTCACGCAGGACACGGAGTTCGACCGGGCGTGCGCCGAGGACGAGCGCGTCTCCGGCTTCCTCGGCGAGGCCCGGCTGCGCACCGCCGTGCCGGACGTGCGCACCTGGACCGCCGAGACGCCCGAGCTGTACGGCCTGACCGTCCGCCTCCACCGCGCCGACGGCACCGTCGCCGACACCTCGCGCCACCGGATCGGCTTCCGTGACGTCGAGATCACCGGCCGGGACCTGCTGGTCAACGGCGAGCGCGTGTTCATCCGGGGCGTCAACCGGCACGACTTCCATCCGCTGACGGGGCGGACCGTGTCGTACGACGACATGCGCGCGGACCTCGTCCTGCTGAAGCGGTTCGGCTTCAACGCGATCCGCACCGCGCACTACCCGAACGACCCGGCCCTGTACGACCTGGCCGACGAGCTCGGCTTCTACGTCGTCGACGAGGCCGACATCGAGTCCCACGACCACGCGCACGAGATCGCCGACGACCCGCGCTATCTGGGCGCCTTCGTCGACCGGGTCGCGCGGACGGTGCTGCGGGACAAGAACCACCCGTCCGTCATCATCTGGTCGCTGGGCAACGAGTCCGACTACGGCGCCAATCACGACGCGGGGGCGGGCTGGGTACGCCGGCACGACCCGACCCGGCCGGTGCAGTACGAGGGCGCGGCCAAACGCGGCTGGGCCGATCCGGACCTGGCCTCCGACATCGCCTGCCCGATGTACGCGCCGCTGCAGGAGTGCCTCGCGCACGCCATGTCCGGGCGGCAGACCAAGCCGCTCATCCAGTGCGAGTACTCGCACGCCATGGGCAACAGCAACGGCACGCTCGCGGACCATTGGGCGGCCATCGAGGCCACCCCGGGTCTTCAGGGCGGGTTCATCTGGGAGTTCTGGGACCACGGCATCCTCCAGCGTGTGAACGACGGCAGACCGGCCGGGCGTGGGGGCGCCGGGCTCTACGACAGCGGTGTCGCCGCGCCCGGCCATCGCTGGGCGTACGGCGGCGACTTCGGGGAGACGGTCCACGACGGCGCCTTCATCGCCGACGGTGTCGTCTTCCCCGACCGCACCCCCAAGCCCGTGATGTTCGAGCACCGGGAGATCGCCGCGCCGGTGCGCATCGAGCGCTTCCGGCACGAGGGCGTCGTGCTGAGCAACCACCAGCACTTCCGCGGCCTGGACTGGCTGTCCGGCGAGTGGGAGCTGGCCCTCGCCGACGGCGGCACCCTGACCGCCCCCGCCGAGCTGCCCGGTCTGCGGCCGGGCGAGACGGCCGCCGTGCCGCTGCCGTTCGAGCTGCCGGACGACGGCGGCGAGGCGTGGCTGACGCTGCGGGTCACGACGGCCGGGGACGAGCCGTGGGCGCCGCGCGGCACGGTCGTGTGCCTGCCGCAGGTACGGCTGCGCCGCGCGGCCCCGGTGCGGCACGCCCCCGTCACGCACCGCCCCGTGGCGGTCGACGAGGACGGGCTGCTGGTCCATCCGCTGCTGACGGCCGGGCCGACGCTGTCGCTGTGGCGGGCGCCCACCGACAACGACGAACTGGGCGGCATGGCGGCCCGCTGGCGGGACTGGGGGCTCGACGCGCCCACCCGTAAGGTCGTCGCCGTACGGCGTGACCGGGGCCGGGTGACAGTGGTCTGCGACTACCTCTGCCCGGGCGGGACCGTCCGGCACGAGCAGGTGTTCACGGCCGTCGAGGGCGGGCTGCTGGTGGAGGAGTGCGCCGAGCTGCCCGAGGCGCTGGACGACGTGGCCCGGGTGGGGTCGGTCTTCGAGACGGCCGCCGGGCTGAACCTGCTGGAGTGGTTCGGACGGGGCCCCTGGGAGTCGTATCCGGACCGGGGCGCGGGCGCGCCCGTCGGCCACCACGCGCTGCCGGTGGACGAGTTGTTCACCCCGTATCTGCGGCCGCAGGAAAGCGGCGGGCGGCACGGCGTACGGCGGTTCACGCTGTCCGCGCCGGACGCCACCGGACTCGCGGTGCGGCTGGACCGGCCCCGCCAGGTCTGCGTGACCCGCCATCGCGCGACCGACCTCGCCTCGGCCGCGCATCACGACGAACTGGTGCCGCGGGCCGGGTGCGTGGTGCACATCGACGCGGCGCACCGCGGGCTGGGCACGGCCTCCTGCGGGCCCGACACCTTCGCCACCTACCTCGTCGCGGCCGGCGTCCATCGCTGGAGCTGGACGCTGCGCCTTCTCTGAGTTCTCCCGCTCTGTCACCTCCTCTGTCACCTCATGGAGCACCTGTGTGCACTTCGCATGACCACGACCCGGGCGAGGCCCCCCAGGCCGGTGCCGGAAGACGCGGTTTCCTGCGCGCGACCGCGCTGCTCGGCGCGACCGCCACGGCGGTGGCCGCGCTGCCGGCCGTCACCGCCGCGGCGGCACCGGCGAGCCCGCGCCCCGACCCGCGCAGCCGCCGCTTCACCCTCGCCGTGATGCCGGACACGCAGTACCTCTTCGACGGGCCGAGCATCGACAAGGCACCGGTCGAGGCGTCGCTGCGCTATCTGCTGGAGCACGGCAGTCAGGAGAACATCGTCTTCCTGTCCCACCTCGGGGACCTCACGCAGAACGGCGCGAAGGAGGAGTTCGCGGCGATCAGCGAGGCGTTCTCGCTGCTGGACCGGCGGGGCGTCGGCTACAGCGTCCTGGCCGGCAACCACGACGTGAAGTCGTCGACGACCGACCAGCGCGGCGCGACCCCGTATCTGGACGCCTTCGGGCCGCAGCGGTTCAAGGGGAAGCCGGCGTTCGGCGGTGCCTCCCCGGACGGCTACAACACCTTCCACCTGTTCACCGCGGGCGGCCGGGAGTGGATGGTGCTCGCGCTGGACTGGCGGCTGTCGCCGCAGGGCTACGCGTGGGCGAAGGATGTGATGGCACGGCATCCGAAGACGCCCGTCATCCTCACCACCCATGAGCTGGTCGCCGAGGAGGACTCCCTGTCGGCGTACGGGCAGCAGCTGTGGGACCGGCTGATCGAGGACCACGACCAGATCTTCCTCACCCTCAACGGGCACTACTGGCCCGCCGCCCGCGCGACGCGGAAGAACGCGGCCGGGCACGACGTCCACCTGCATCTGACGAACTACCAGAACCGCTACTTCGGCGGCGCGGCGATGATCCGCCTCTACCGGTTCGACCTGGACCGCAACGTCATCGACGTGGAGACGGTCTCCCCGTGGATCCTGGGCCGGGCGAGGAAGGGGCTCAACGAGCTGGAGCGGCAGGAGATGGAGCTGAGCGGCGACGCCGACCGGTTCTCCGTCGAGATCGACTTCGAGGAGCGCTTCTCCGGCTTCGCGCCCGTGCCCGCCCGTCCGGCGCGGCCCGCCGCGAAGATGCTGGTCCCGGGCACGGTGGCGTACTGGCGATTCGAGAAGCCCGTCGACGGCACGGCTGGAACGGTCCGGGACCTGTCCGGGCGCGGCAACGACCTCTCGCTCGTCGCGGTGGGCGGCGGCGCGCTGGGCTGGTCGGCGGACCACCACCCCGACCAGCCGGGCCACGGCAGCCTGGAGTTCCAGGGCTTCAAGTCCCCGCTGAAGGGCGCC
Organism: Streptomyces coeruleorubidus; assembly: GCF_028885415.1. Taxonomy (GTDB): domain Bacteria; phylum Actinomycetota; class Actinomycetes; order Streptomycetales; family Streptomycetaceae; genus Streptomyces; species Streptomyces coeruleorubidus_A. Next base: position 8,284,310 of record NZ_CP118527.1, on the reverse strand, counting down.
TACCTGCGCACGGTCGACGGCGCTCCGCTCAACTCGGCGACGTTCAAGGACGGCTACACCATCGAGGCGTTCTACCGGCTGCCCGGCGACTGGGATCCGGACCACAACGCCTGGTCGGGTCTGGTCGGGCGCACGGGCACGGGCGGCGCCGCCGGGAAGACCGCCGACGACCCCGACGAGCCGCTGGCGACGCTGTCCCTGTCCAACGACCGTGAACCGCAGTGGGCGATGCGCCCCCTCAACCAGCAGGGCATCGCCACCAACTGGGGCCAGGAGACACCGCTGGAGACCTGGTGGCACCTCGCGGTCGTCAACGACGGCAGGCACACCACGATGTACGTCGAGGGCTGCCCGGTCCTGCGCAACCCCAAGGCGTCCTCCGTCGGCATCACCTCCGTCGGCCTGCCGTGGCTGCTCGGCGGCTACGAGTACGGCGGAAAGATCGACCAGATCTTCCGCGGCCGGCTCGGCGACGTCCGGATCGTCGCCCGGGCGCTGCCCGTCACCTCCTTCATGAACCACTGACCTCCCAGGGAACCTTCATGACCGAGCAGCGGCTGCCCGCCTGGGCCGACCCGTCCGTCTCCCCCGCCACCCTCGATCCTCAGGGCGTCTCCCGCCGCGGGCTCCTGCGCCGCGCGGGCCTGTTCGGCGCCGCGTTCGCCCTGGGCCCGGCGGCGGCCCCGGCCCTGGCCGCCGACGGCGGCAGCAGCCGGCTGGGCGGCGAGGACCCTCGCCTCGCCTACCTCGTCGGCGACCACCACATCCACACCGTCTACAGCCACGACGCCAAGTACACGTTCTCCCAACTGGCCGCCGCGGGCGCGAAGTACGGCCTGGACTGGATGGTGTTCACCGAGCACTCCAACTTCGGGCACGCCGACTTCGGGGCCGCGCTGGAGCACCGGGAGATCCTGAAGGCGCGTGCCGAGAACCCGCGTCAGCTGATCTTCCAGGGCCTGGAGTGGTACATCCCGGCGGCCGAGCACTGCACGGTGTTCACCGCGCCCGGCCCGCACGAGGTCGACCTGCTCACCCGGTTCGAGCGCGCCTACGACGGCAAACTCCTCGGCTACGACAAGGGCGGCCCCGCCGACGCGGACACCGCCCGCAACGAGGCGCACGCCGTCAAGGCCCTCAAGTGGCTGGCCGGGCAGCGCCGTTCGGGATACGTCGACGACGTGCTGGTCCTCGCCAACCACCCGATGCGCCTGGGCATCGACTCCCCGCACGAGATGCGCAACTGGCGGGACGCGGCGCCCGGGATCATGATCGGCATGGAGGGCGCGCCGGGCGCCCAGGGCGCCGCCATCCCCGGTTGGCGGGGCGCCACGTCGATCCGCGGCGAGTACGAGAACAAGCCGTCCGCGCAGTCCTGGCCGGGCTACCCGGCGAACGCCTACCTGACTTACGGCGGATTCGACTGGGCGACCGCCACCGTCGGCGGTCTGTGGGACTCGATGCTCGCCGAGGGGCGGCTGCTTACGATCACCACCAACTCCGACGCCCACCGGATCGTCTTCGACACTTGGAAGAACGGCGACTGGCAGCCCGGCCAGACCTTCGACAGCACCGGGAAGCTGCCCGACCCGGTGAACACGGACACCCCGCAGCCGGGCAGCGACTTCTGGCCCGGCCAGTTCAGCCGTACTCATGTGGGCGTGACTCGGTACGGCTACCGCGCGGTCATGGCGGGCCTGCGCGCGGGCCGGGTCTGGCTCGACCACGGGCATCTGCTCGACGGGCTCGACGTCCGTCTGAAGCGGGACCGCGACCGGGGCCGGGGCGTGACGCTCGGCGGCCGGCTGCGGGTCCGCAAGGGCGAGAGGCTCACCCTGGACGTCACCGTGACGACCGCCTCGCGGCCCAACCCGCGGGGCATCCTGCCCGAGTTGGCACACGTGGACGTCATCCGGGGCGCGGTGCGCGGCCCGGTCGCCGACCGCGACACCTGGAAGGCCCCCGACACCCGCGTCGTCCGCTCGCAGGACGTCTCCGGCCGCACGGGCACCTACACCCTGCGCATCCCGCTGACCGCGGGCGAGGAGTCCTTCTACGTGCGGCTGCGCGGCAGCGACGGCAACCGGCACGGCACCGGCTACCTCGGCGCCTCGGTCGACCCGCACGGGCCGGTTCCGCACGCGCCCGGGGACGGTGACCCGTGGGCGGATACGTGGTTCTATTCGAACCCGGTATTCGTCGACGTGGAAGGTGTCTGATCTGATGAGACGTCAACTGCTCGCCGCCACCGCGTTATTGGGTGTGTTCACGCTGGGCGCCGGAACGGCCTCGGCCGCCGGTGCCCCGCGGTGGGCTCAGACCGGCACGGCGTACACCGACACCCTCGGCGGCGGGCAGGGCCTGGCCAGCCGCGCGGACGGCTCCCTGCTGTACCGCGGTCTTGCCTCCATCCCGCTGGACCTGCGGGTCAAGGGCTGGAACCACATAGGCGACCCGGACATCGCGCGCGGCCATGTCTTCGACGCCTACCAGGGCCCGGACACGGCCACCTCCAAGATGTTCGCGGTCACCACCCCGGCCGGAAAGCGCTACGAGTACGTCCACCCGCTGAACCCGGGCGAGAAACTGAACAACTCCTTCGCCACCGTCTCGCCCGACGGCCAGTGGCTGGTGTCGGGCGAGTGGGGCGTGCAGAACCGGCTCCAGGTCTTCCCGGCGCCGCTGCTCAACCCCTCCACGCCGCCCACCGGTGGCGAGCTGGGGGAGGCCGGGCAGATCACCCTGGACAAGCCCGTGCGCGACATCCAGGGCTGCGACTTCGTCACCGGTACCCGCCTGCTGTGCGCCTCGAACGACGCCTCGGGCACTCTCTTCCCGGAGATCCGGCCGCTGCTCCAGGTCGACCTGCCCCGCAAGCCGGACGGGCAGCCGGTCACCGGCACGGTGACGAGTCTCTTCGCGCTGCCGCAGCGCAGCGTGTGCACGGGCGCCTTCGAGACGGAGGGCGTCGACTACGACACGAACAGCGGCACCCTGCGGGCGCAGATGATCCCGCCGGGCGTGTGCGCCGTGACGACGGCCGTCCACACGTACCAGCAGGTCACGGACTGATCGAGCGGAGGTACGGTGGGCCGCGTGACCGGTGAAGAGTCGCTGCGGCCCCAGTCCCTCATGCTGACGTTCCTGGGCGACCAGGTTCTCGGACGCGATGTGTGCGTCTACTCGGGCAGCGTCATCGACGTGTTCGCCCGCGCCGGGATCGGCGAGCAGGCGACCCGCTCCACGCTGACCCGCATGGTCAACCGTGACCTGCTGCGCCGCCAGCGCGAGGGCCGCCGGATGTACTTCGGGCTGACCGAGCGCTCGGAAGCCGTGCTGCGCGACGGCGAGCGGCGCATCTGGCAGACCGGCGCCGTCAACCGGCACTGGGACGGCACCTGGACCCTGCTCGGCTTCTCCCTGCCCGAGTCCTGGCAGCGCCAGCGCCACGACCTGCGCTCCCAGCTGACCTGGAGCGGCTTCGGCCCGCTGTTCAACGGCCTGTGGATCGCGCCGGGCGAGGTCGACGTGTCGGCGCTGGTCGCCGAGCTCGGCCTGTCCGCCCATGTGAAGGTCTTCCGCGCGCATGCCGACGCCGGGATGGACATCGGCCAGATGATCGAGGAGACCTGGGAGCTGTCCGACCTGGCCGGCCGCTACGAGGCGTTCGTACGGAGCTGGCAGCCGTGGGAGGACGAACTGCCGGACGCCGACGACGCTCTCGTGCTGCGGCTGCGGCTCCAGACCGAGTGGCTGCGGATCGTCCGGCGCGATCCGCGCCTGCCCGTCAAGCACCTGCCGGACGACTGGCCGGCGGAACAGGCCGAGAAGACGTTCCGGGCCGTGCACGAGCGGCTCTCACCGCTCGCGCGTGATGCCTTCGAACGCCTGCTCGACCTGATGCCCGCGCGGCCTCAGGCGTAGAACCGCGACAGGCTCTGGAGCACCGCGGCCGGCTTGGCGCCGCCCTCGATCTCGATGGCGCCGTCGACCGTGATCTGTACACCGCCCGGCACCTCCTCGACCTCGGCGAGCTTCGCCGTCAGCCGGATGCGGGAGCCCACCTTCACCGGGGAGGGGAAACGCACCTTGTTGAGGCCGTAGTTGACCTTCGTCGTCACGCCCTGGACGTCCAGCAGCTCGGTGAACAGCGGGATGAAGAGGGAGAGCGTGAGGTAGCCGTGCGCGATGGGGGCACCGAAGGGACCCTCCTTGGCCTTCTCGGGATCCACGTGGATCCACTGGTGGTCCCCGGTCGCGTCGGCGAAGGTGTCGATCCGCTCCTGCGTGACCTCGATCCACTCGCTGGTGCCGAGGTCGCTGCCCGCGAGCTTCTTCAGTTCGTCGAGGCCGTTGACGGTGATGCTCATGGAGCCGTCCTTCACTGGGAGTCGGTGCCGTAGCGCTTGCGCACACGGGATTTGAGGAGCTTCCCGGAGGCGGTGCGAGGCAGCTCGTCCGCCACCACGACCGACTTCGGGATCTTGTACTTGGCGAGGCGGCCGGCGAGCGACGCCAGCACCTCGTCGGGGTCGAGTGCGGCGCCCTCGCGGGGCACGACGACCGCGCGGGGCACCTCGCCCCACTTGTCGTCCGGCACCCCGATCACCGCGCACTCGACGATGTCCGGGTGGGCGAGGATCTGGTCCTCGATCTCGGCGGGGTAGATGTTCTCGCCGCCGGAGATGATCATGTCCTTGAGGCGGTCGACGATGTAGACGTAGCCGTCCTCGTCGACCTGGGCGGCGTCGCCGCTGCGGAACCAGCCGTCCGCGAAGGACGCGGCCGTCTCCTCGGGCAGCCCCCAGTAGCCGGGCATGACGTGCGGCCCGCGCACCACGACCTCGCCCACCTCGCCGACCTCGACCGGCGCGAGGTCGGGCCGTACGACGCGTACGTCGCTGAAGAAGTGCGGCACGCCCGCCGACCCCGCCTTGCTGACGGCGTGCTCGGCGTCCAGGAACAACGTGCCTGGGGCCGCCTCGGTCATGCCGTAGCCCTGGAGGAAGGTCAGGCCGCGCCTCTGGTACGCCGCGATCAGCGGGGTGGGCACCGGGGAGCCGCCGCAGGTCAGGATGCGCAGCGACGACAGGTCGGCGTCCGGCCAGCGCGGGTGCCGGGCCACCTGGTCGAACATGGTGGGCACGCCGAACATGAAGGTGATCCGGTGCCGTTCGATCAGGTCGAAGGTGGCGTTCGGGTCGAAGGCCTCGACCAGGACGCAGGTGCCGCCCTTCAGCAGGACCGGGAGCGTCAGCATGTTCAGGCCTGCGGTGTGGAACAGCGGGGCGGAGACCAGGGCGCGTTCGTCGGCGAGCAGGTCGTGGTCGACGAGGACGTTGATCGCGTTCCAGGTGAGGTTGCCGTGGGTGAGCATCGCGCCCTTGGGGCGGCCGGTCGTCCCCGAGGTGTACATGATGATGCAGGTGTCGTCCGGGGCGACCGGCGTGTCGATGGGCTCCTGGGAGGCCGAGGCCAGCGCCTCCTCGTACTCGGCGCCCACCTCGACGTACGTACGGACGTCCGTGCTGCCCGGCAGTCCCGCGACCAGACCGGCGTGCGAGGGGCCGTAGACGAGGGCCTTGGCGCCGGAGTCGGCGAGCTGGTAGGCGATCTCCGGGCCGGCCAGCCGGATGTTGAGGGGGACGAAGACCGCGCCGAGCGTGCCGGCCGCGAACATCGTCTCCAGGTAGGAGGGGTGGTTCGGGCCGAGGTAGGCGACGCGGTCGCCGCGGCGGACGCCCCGCTCGCGCAGGGCGTGGGCGAGGCGGGTGGTGCGGTCGTACAGGCCGGCGTAGGTGCGGGTGGTGTCGCCGTGGATCAGGGCGGTGCGGTGCGGGGTCTTGCGGGCCCGGCGTGCGGGCCACGACCCCAGTCCCTCGTTGCGCATGTCACGCCCCTTACGGTTTCGTCAGCCCGAGCAGGCGGGCGGCGTTCTCCTTGAGGATCTTCGGCCGGACCTCTTCCTTGATCGTCAGCTTGTCGAAGTCGGCGAGCCAGCGGTCGGGGGTGAGGACGGGGAAGTCGGAGCCGAAGAGGACCTTGTCCTTCAGCAGTGTGTTCGCGTACTGCACGAGCTGCGGCGGGAAGTACTTCGGCGACCAGCCGGACAGGTCGATGTGCACGCCCGGCTTGTGCGTGGCGACGGCCAGGGCCTCGTCCTGCCAGGGGAACGACGGGTGGGCCAGGATGATCTTCAGGTGCGGGAAGTCGGCGGCGACGTCGTCCACGTGCAGCGGGTTGGAGTACTTGAGCCTGATGCCGCCCCCGCCGGGCACGCCGGCGCCGATGCCGGTCTGGCCGGTGTGGAACAGGGCGATCGTGCCGGTCTCCTCGATCACCTCGTACAGGTCGTACGCCACCGACCGGTCGTTGGGGAAGAAGCCCTGGATGCTGGGGTGGAACTTGAAGCCCTTCACCCCGTACTCCTCCACCAGGCGCCGGGCCTGCTTCACGCCGGCCTTCCCGCGGAAGGGGTCGATGGAGGCGAAGGGGATGAGGACGTCGGCGTTGGCGGCGGCGGCCTCGGCGACCTCCTCGTTGGGGACGGGCGCCGTGCCGGTGGCGGACTCGGCGTCCACCGTGAAGATCACGGCGGCCATCTTCCGCTCGCGGTAGTAGGCGGCGGTCTCCTCCAGGGTCGGCTTCCGCTTGCCCTCGACCTTGAAGTAGGCCGAGGAGGCGTCGTGCAGGTCGTCGTCCAGGGAGGAGTGGCCCTTGGAGGAGACCTCCGCGTGGGTGTGGACGTCGATCGCGACGAGGTCGTTCAGGTCCATCACGCCTCCGGGAACTTCGGCGCCGGGATGCCGACCGACTGGAGCTCGGCACCGACCGAGGTGGGCCAGGCGTCCGCCAGGGTGCCGGGGGTCCAGCCGCCGTCGGCGTACGCCGCCCTGATCTCCTGCGGATGCGACCAGAGTGCCACCTTGTCGCCGCCGATGCCGATGCACTGACCGGTCACGCCGCGCGCGGCCTCGGAGGCCAGGAACGGGACCAGGGCGGCGCAGTCCTCGGGGGTGCCGAAGCCCTCGCCCTTGCGCAGGAAGTCCGGCAGCGGCTCGCCGCCGCGCATGGCCTCGATGTACGGGGCGAAGGCCGGGATCGTCTCGGTCATCGCGGTCGCGGCGACCGGCACGATCGCGTTGACGGTGATGTTCGCGCGGCCCAGCTCCATGGACCAGGTGCGGGCCATCGCCGCGATGCCGGCCTTGGCGGCGGCGTAGTTCGTCTGGCCGAAGTTGCCGCGCTGGCCGGCCGGGGAGCCGACCAGGATCAGCGAGCCGCCCTCGCCCTGTTCGCGCATCCGGACGGCGGCGGCGCGGGCGCAGGTGAAGGTGCCCTTGAGGTGCGTGGTGATCACCGCGTCGAAGTCCTCGTCGGTCATCTTCCACAGCACCTTGTCGCGGAGGATGCCCGCGTTGGTGACGAGGACGTCCAGCCGGCCGAACTCCTCGACCGCGCGGGCGACCAGCCGGTCCGCCGCCTCGGTCGTACCGACCGGGACCACCTCCGCCACGGCCTTGCCGCCCGCCTCGGTGATGGACTTCACGGCCGCCTCGGCCACCGCCTCGTCGACGTCGTTGACGACCACGGACGCGCCGTGGGCGGCCAGGGCGTGGGCATAGGCGAGGCCGAGGCCCCGGCCGCTTCCGGTGACGACGGCGGCCTTGCCGGTGAGATCGATGCTGGGCACGGGCGGGTCCCTTCACATGGTGATGCGGGTGGTGCGCATCCAGGAGATGCGGCGCGGCTTCGAGATCGAAGCTAAGAGCAATAATTGTTGACGTCAATAGTTGTTGCCGACCCTGGGGTGCGCAAGACTGTGCCCAGCACCGCCAGACCGCCGCACGACCAGGGAGCCCGCCATCAGCCGCCAGCACGTCAAGAACCCAGCCCCCATCGACGCGCACGAGCCGTGGATGCGCGCTCTGCACGCCGACACGGGCTACCTGCTGTACCGCCTGGGCCTGCGCTCGGGGCAGCTGTTCAACGCCTGCCTCCAGGAGTCGGGCCTGCGCCTGCGCCACTACGCGGTGCTGCGCTTCCTCGCCACCTCCGAGGGCACCCTCCAGCGCGAGCTGAGCACCCGGCTCGGCTACGACCCGAGCGCGATCGTCGGCCTCGTCGACGACCTGGAGAAGCAGGGCTTCGCCGAGCGCCGCCCCTCCCCCGACGACCGCCGCAGCCGGATCGTCGTGCTGACCGAGAGCGGCCGCGCGTTCCTGCGCGACACCGACGAGGCCGGCCAGCGGGTGACGAACGAGCTCCTGGGCCCGCTGGACCCCGCCGAGCGCGAGGCGCTGCACGCGCTGCTGCTGCGGATCGCCGAGGACGGACTGAACTGATGTTGTGCAAATGATTGACGGCTGCACGAGGGATGCATAACTTCACCGGCTAACCGAGACCCGTCCCCAGGGAGCTCCCGTGCAGCCATCCCCCTCCTCCGCCGCTCAACCCGCCCCCGATTCCCGCCAGTTGCGCCGCGTGGCCGTCTCCGGCCTGCTCGGTACGGCCGTCGAGTTCTACGACTTCCTCGTCTACGGCACGGTCGCCGCGCTCGTCTTCGGCGAGCTGTTCTTCCCCCAGGCCGACCCGGCGGTCGGCACCATCGCGGCGTTCGGCACCTTCGCCGCGGGCTATCTCGCCCGCCCGCTCGGCGGCATCGTCTTCGGCCACTTCGGCGACCGGATCGGCCGCAAGTCGATGATGCTGCTGACCATGGTCCTGATGGGCTGCGGCAGCTTCCTCATCGGCCTGCTGCCGACGTACGACGCGATCGGCATCTGGGCACCGGTCCTGCTGGTCGCCCTGCGTGTGGTGCAGGGCATCGCGATCGGCGGCGAGTGGGGCGGCGCGATGCTGATGGTCGTCGAGCACGCCGAGCACACGCAGGGTTCCCGGCGCGGCCTGTGGTCCAGCTTCACCCAGCTCGGCGCCCCGCTCGGTTCCGTGCTGTCGGCCGGTGTGGTCACCATCGTCGCCGGCCTGCCCGACGACGAGTTCCGCTCCTGGGGCTGGCGGGTGCCGTTCCTGCTGAGCATCGTGCTGCTGGCCGTCGGGCTGTTCGTGCGCCTCAAGGTCGCCGAGAGCCCGCTGTTCGCCCAGGTCAAGCGGGAACCGATGGACAAGCCGCCGATCCTTGAGGTGCTGCGCCGCCCGAAGCCCGTGCTGCTGGCCGCGTGCGTCGGCATCGGCGCGTTCACCACGCAGTCGCTGCTGACCAGCTTCATGATCTCCTACGCCGTCGACCAGGGGTACACCCGCCCGCAGGTGCTGACCGCGGTGACCGTCGCCTCCTGCGTGGCCCTCGCCGTGCTGCCCGCCGCGTCCGCGCTGTCGGACCGGGTCGGCCGCCGGCCCGTCGTGCTCGCCGGAGCGGTCGCCTCCGCCGCGCTCGCCTTCCCCGTCCTGGCGCTGGTCGACTCCGGCTCACCCGGACTGCTGATCCTCGCCCTCGCCCTCGGTCACGGTGTCGCCCAGTCCACGATGTACGGGCCGCTCGGCGCCCTGCTCACCGAGATGTTCGGCACCCGCGTCCGCTACACCGGCGCCTCCCTCGGCTACCAGGCGGCCACCCTGGTCGGCGCCGGGTTCTCCCCGCTGATCGCCGGCAGCCTCCTCGCCTCGTACGGGGGCGGCAGCACGCCCGTCTCGCTGCTGCTGTGCGCGGGCGCGGCGATCACCGCCGTCACCGTGTGGCGGCTGCGCGAGACGCACACCGATGCCCTGGACTCCCCCGCCGCGACCACCCCCACCCTGGAAGGGACCCCGCGTTGAGGATCCGCCTCGCTTTACTGACCGCCTGCCTGTCCCTGGCGACCGCACTGCCCGCGCAAGCCGCCGCCAGGGACACCCATCTGGAGGGCCGGCTCCCCTCCGGCGCCGCCTACGTGATGGACGTACCCGCGTCCTGGAACGGCACGGTGCTGCTGTACAGCCACGGCTACACCCCGGCCGGAGCCCCCAACCCGGCCCAGAACACCCCGGGTGCGGCCGCCCGGGACAAGCTGCTGGCCGAGGGCTACGCCCTGATCGGCTCCTCGTACGCGACGAACGGCTGGGCCGTCACCGAGGCGGTGCCCGACCAGCTCGCCACGCTGGACCTGTTCACCGAGAAGTTCGGGGCGGCCCGGCGGACGCTCGCCTGGGGCACCTCGTACGGCGGCTTCGTCACGACGATGCTCGCCGAGCGGCACGCCGGCCGGTTCGACGGTTCCCTGTCGATGTGCGGGCTGGTGCAGGGCGGCGTCGCCAACTGGAACAGCACCCTGGACCCGGTGTTCGCGCTGCGCACGCTCCTCGCGCCGGACTCCGGGATCCGGCTCACCGGCTTCGCCGGCCAGGCGGAGGCGGTCGCCGCCGGGAAGGCGCTCACCACGAAGGTCGACGCCGCGCAGCGGACCCCCGAGGGCCGGGCGCGGATCGCCCTGGCCGCCGCCCTGCACGACATCCCCGGCTACAACGACGCCTCGCAGACCGAGCCGGGCCCCACGGACTGGCAGACGCAGCAGGCCAACCAGTACACCGCCGTGCGGGGCCTGATCCAGATGCCCGCGTTCAGCTGGCGGCAGGAGGCCGAGAGCCGGGCGGGCGGCAACCCGTCGTGGAACACGGGCGTCGACTACGGGGTGATGCTCGCCAGGTCACCGCTGTACAAAGAGGTGACGGAGCTCTACAAGGAGGCGGGACTGTCCTTGCGTACCGACCTCTCGGCCCTGGGCCGGGCACCCCGCGTCTTCGCCGATGCCCCGGCCGTGCGGTGGATGCGGAACACCAGCGTGCTCTCCGGCCGGCTCGCCGACCCCCAGCTGAACATCCACACGACCGGTGACGCGCTGATACCGGTGCAGGCGGAGAGCGCCTACCGGCGGGCGGCCACGGCGGCCGGCTCCGGGCCGCTGTTCCGCCAGGCCTACGTCGACGCCCCCGGCCACTGCACGTTCACCCCCGGCGAGACCCTGGCCGCCCTGCACACCCTGGAACACCGCCTCGACACCGGCCGCTGGGACGCCTCGCCCGGCGCCCTCAACTCCCGTGCGACGGCGGCGGATCCGACGGCCGAGCCCCGTTACGTCCCGTACCGGCCGACCTCCTACCCCCGCCCCTACGACCTCGCCCACCCGGGAGACACCCGGCCATGACCGCTCTGCCCCGAGTTCTCGGCTCCTCCGGCACAGGGGGCGCGCCCACGGCGACCGACCGGCTGCTGTCCGTCCTCGCGGCCTTCGACCACGAGCACCCGGCCCTGTGCCTGACCGACATCAGCCGGCGGGCCGGGCTGAGCCTGACCACCGCCCACCGGCTGGTGGGCGCGCTCACCGAATGGGGTGCCCTGGAACGGGACGAGTCCGGCGTCTACCACGTCGGGCTCCGGCTGTGGGAGATCGCCGCACTGGCGCCGCGCGGCCTCGCCCTGCGGCAGATCGCGCTGCCGTACCTGGAGGACCTGTACGAGGCGACGCACGAGAACGTGCAGCTGGCGGTGCGGGACGGCTCGGACGTCGTCTACATCGAGTGGCTGTCGGGGCGCTCGGCGGTCGGCGTGCACATCCGCGTCGGCGCCCGCTGGCCGCTGCACGCCACCGGCGTCGGGCTCGCCCTGCTGGCCCATGGGGACCCGGAGTTCCAGGAGGAGTACTGCGCGGGCGGACTCGCGTCCTTCACGCCGTACACGATCACCGACCCGGCGCGGCTGCGGCGGGCACTCGCCGAAGTGCGCCGGGCCGGCGTCGCGGTGAGCGACCGTCAGGTCACGGAGGACGCCCTGTCGGTGGCCGCGCCGGTGCGCACGGCGGACGGCTCGGTGGCCGCCGCCGTGTCCATCGTGGTGCCGCACGCCGACGCCCAGGTGCCGGTGCTGGTCCCGGCGGTACGAGTGGCGGCGCGCGGGATCTCACGGGCCCTGGGGTGGCAGCCGGAACGGACCTGAAGCGGCGGGTTCGGCAGAGCGGTCGGTGGCACTCAGGCCACGCAGAACTCGTTGTCCTCCGGGTCCCGCAGCACGACGCCGTAGTAGTCCATGTCCGGCTCGTCCATGACCCGCAGCACCGTCGCGCCGGCCGAGGTCAGCCGGTCCACCTTCGCCCTGACTCTCCGGGTGCGCTCCGGCAGGGGAACGCCCCGGCCGCCGCCGACCTTGAGGTCGATATGCACGCGGTTCTTGACGGTCTTGCCCTCCGGCACCCGCTGGAACCAGATGCGGGGCCCCCGTCCCTCCGGATCGACGATCGACTCGGGGGTCTCCCCCACTCCCTCGGTCAGTTCCTCCGCGGGCACCCCCATGTCCTCCCAGTAGGCCCGCCAGGTGGGGTGCCCGCCGGGGGCCGGTTCGGGCACGTATCCGAGGGCCTCGGTCCAGAAGGTCACGAGCTTGGCCGGGTCGGCGCAGTCGATGGTCAGCTGCAAGGTGACGTCCATGCCGTGATCATCGCAGGAGGGTGTGACAACGGCCCCTGGGGACAACCGTCGCGGCCCGCCGTAAGTCGAACCCCGCAGAGCTCCCCGACGCCTGAGACGGGGGAATCGGCGATGGTGCGGTCGGGAAGACCTCAGCGGTGGGCAAGGTGGCCGGCACGCCACACCGGGTGGCAGCATGCACTGCGGCTGCTTCTCCTGCTCGTCCTCGCGTTCTCCGTCAGGCCCCCAACACCCAGGCCGACACAGCCCGTTCAGGACCTGCACTCATCAACCGCCGCGTACTTTTCCCGGTTTCACCTCTTGACGACCCGGGTGGCGTGGAGCACATTGACGACACTTTGAGAGCGCTCTCACAGGGGCGTCCTCACCCTCCCGCACTCGTATCCGAGAGGCATCCCCACATGAGTGACACCTCCGGCAGACCCCGCGCACGGCGCCCCTTGCGGCGGGCGTTCGTCGCCGTCGTCAGCACACTCGGCCTCGCCGCGGTCGCCGCCACCGCCGCGACTCCGTCCGCGAGCGCCTCCGCGCCGCCGCCCCCGTCGGGCTGGAGCCAGGTCTTCCTCGACGACTTCAACGGCCCGGCCGGCAGCGGCGTCAACACGTCCCACTGGCAATACGCGACCGGCAAGGGTTACCCGGGCGGCCCCGCCAACTGGGGCACCGGCGAGATCGAGACGATGACGAGCAGCACGGACAACGTCTCGCTCGACGGCAACGGCAATCTGCGCATCACCCCGCGGCGTGACGGCGCCGGCAACTGGACCTCCGGCCGCATCGAGACCAATCGCACCGACTTCCAGCCCCCGGCCGGCGGCAAGCTCCGCGTGGAGTCGCGCATCCAGGTGCCGAACGTCACCGGGGCCGCGGCCAAGGGCTACTGGCCGGCGTTCTGGATGCTGGGCGCCCCCTACCGCGGCAACTACTGGAACTGGCCGGGCGTCGGCGAGCTGGACATCATGGAGAACACCCAGGGCCAGAACACGGTGTTCGCGACGATGCACTGCGGCACCTCGCCGGGCGGCCCCTGCAACGAGACGAGCGGCATCGGCAGTTCGACCACCTGCCAGGGCACCACCTGCCAGGCCGGCTTCCACACCTACCGGATGGAGTGGGACCGCTCGACGAGTATCGAGGAGATCCGCTTCTACCTCGACGGCGTCAACTTCCATACCGTGCGCGCCAACCAGGTCGACGCGACGACCTGGCGCAACGCCACGGACCACGGCTTCTTCATCATCCTGAACGTCGCGATGGGCGGCGGCTTCCCCGACGCGTTCGGCGGCGGCCCCGACGCCGGGACGCAGCCCGGCCACCCGATGGTCGTCGACTACGTCCAGGTGCTGTCCTCCGGCGGCGGCACGACGCCTCCCCCGACCGGCAACCACGACGCCTACTCCACCATCCAGGCCGAGTCCTACGACGGCCAGTCCGGTGTGATGACCGAGACGACGTCCGACTCCGGCGGCGGCCAGAACGTCGGCTCGCTGGCGAACGGCGACTGGCTGCACTTCAAGGGCGTCAACTTCGGCTCCACGGCCGCCCGGCAGTTCAGCGCCCGGGTCGCGAGCGGTGCGGCGGGCGGCGTCAGCGGACTGGTCGAGGTGCGGCTGGGCAGCCGGAGCAACGCGCCCATCGGGAGCTTCGCGGTGGGCAGCACCGGCGGCTGGCAGTCGTGGCGGACGATCCCGGCGAACATCAGTTCCGTGACGGGCACGCACGACGTGTATCTGACCTTCACCAGCGGACAGCCGGCGGACTTCGTGAACGTCAACTGGTTCACCTTCGGGCACTGACGGTCCCCGGCAGGGGGCTCCACGCGCGCGTGGGGCCCCTTTTCGCTGCCCGGCCTCCGTAACCTCAGCGCAGTTCCGCCCGGAACGCCGCCGGCGTCAGGTCCGTGTGCTGGTGGAAGAACTTGGAGAAGTTCGCGGCGTCGGGGAAGCCGACCGCCGCGCCGACCCGGCCGATCGGCAGGTCGGTGTGGGCGAGGAGCCGTTTGGCCTCCAGGACCACGCGCTTGTCGATGAAGGCCTTGGGGGTGTCGCCGGTCGCGGCGCGGACCGCGCGGACCAGGGTGCGGCGGGAGTAGCCGAGCGCGTCGGCGTAGGCGCTGACGCTGTGGTTGGTGGCGAAGTCCTTCTCCACGGCGTCCCGGAAGAGGGTGAAGGGGGAGTCGGACGGCTGTCGTACCGACTCCGCCGAACTGGCGGCGAGATGGGCGAGCCGCAGCAGGAACGCCGTCAGCGAGTGGCGCAGGACGGCGGTGTGCAGGCTCAGCGGCAGCGTGTCCGTGTCCTCGTACTCGCGCCGTAGCTGGCCGAGCGCGTTGCGCAGACCGGCGAGTTGGGCCGCGTCGGGGCGCAGCAGCGGCGGCAGGTCGTAGCGGTACAGGCCGGTGGCCTCCACGGTCGCGCGGGGCAGGAAGCCCGGCTGCATGGTCAGCACCGTTCCGCGGTACTCGCTCGTGCGGGAGAAGCGGTGGACCTGCCCCGGGCGGATCCACAGCAGGTCCCCGGCCGTGGCCTCGTACTCGGTGAAGTCGACCATGTGCCGGACCGGGCCCTCGCCGAACAGCAGCACGACGTGGAAGTCGATGCGGTGCACGCGCTCCAGGGGCGCGTCGGCGTGCCAGGTGCGGCCGGTGCCCATCGGGCCGACCTGCATGCCGACGCCGCCGACACTCAGCTCGACCGGGAAGGGGAACGTTCTGATCCCGTCGCCGCCTTGGACGCTTCTGCCTGCCATATCCGCCATGTCCGCCTCGTACCGCCCCGCTCGCCTGCCGCGCCGCCAATGGGTGTCCCACTTTCACCACAGGCTGGCACACGGCGACCTTCCGCCTAAAAAGTCAGACTTTTAGTTTTGAACACGTCAGACAGCCACTTCGCTCCTATTGAGGACTTCTTGAAGATGAGCACGCAGCCAGCGGACAGCTTCGAATGGACCGAACTCGACCGGCGTGCCGTCGACACCGCCCGTCTGCTGGCGGCCGATGCCGTCCAGCGGGTCGGAAACGGCCACCCCGGCACCGCGATGAGCCTGGCCCCGGCCGCCTACACGATCTTTCAGAAGGTGATGCGGCACGACCCGGCCGATCCGGAGTGGACCGGACGTGACCGCTTCGTCCTGTCCCCCGGCCACACGTCGCTGACCCTCTACACGCAGCTGTACCTCGCGGGCTACGAGCTGGAGCTGGACGACCTGAAGGCGTTCCGCACGCACGGCTCCAAGACGCCCGGCCACCCCGAGTACGGGCACACCGCGGGCGTGGAGACCACCACCGGCCCGCTCGGCCAGGGCGTCGCGAACGCGGTCGGCATGGCGATGGCCGCCCGCTACGAGCGCGGCCTGTTCGACCCCGACGCCCCCGAGGGCGAATCCCCCTTCGACCACACCGTCTGGGCCGTCGTCTCCGACGGCGACCTCCAGGAGGGCGTCTCCGCCGAGGCCTCCTCGCTGGCCGGCCACCAGAGGCTCGGCAACCTGGTCTTCCTCTACGACGACAACCACATCTCCATCGAGGGCGACACCGCGACCGCGTTCTCCGAGGACGTGCTGAAGCGGTACGAGGCCTACGGCTGGCACGTGCAGCGGATCGCGCCGCGGGAGGACGGCGACGTCGACGTGCACGCGCTGTACGCGGCGCTGAAGGAGGCTCAGGCCGAGACCGGACGCCCCTCGATCATCGCGATGCGCACCATCATCGCCTGGCCCGCCCCGAACGCGCGGAACACCGAGGCCTCCCACGGCTCGGCGCTCGGGGAGGACGAGGTCGCCGCCACCAAGCGCCTCCTCGGCTTCGACCCGGAGAAGACCTTCGAGGTCGCCGACGAGGTGCTGGCGCACACCCGCAGGGCCCTGGACCGGGGCGCCGAGGCGCACGCCGCCTGGGACAAGCGGATCGCCGCCTGGCGCGGCGAGAACGCGGAGCGCGCCGCGACGTTCGACCGGGTCAGCAAGGGCGAGCTGCCCGCGGGCTGGGAGGACGCCCTGCCGGTGTTCGAGCCGGGCAAGGCGGTCGCCACCCGTGCCGCGTCCGGCAAGGTGCTCCAGGCCCTCGGCGCCGTCGTCCCCGAGCTGTGGGGCGGCTCGGCCGACCTGGCCGGTTCGAACAACACCACGATCGACAAGGCGTCGTCCTTCCTGCCGGAGGGCAACCCGCTGCCGGAGGCCGACCCGTACGGCCGGACGATCCACTTCGGCATCCGCGAGTTCTCCATGGCCGCGGAGATGAACGGCATCGCGCTGCACGGCAACACGCGCATCTACGGCGGCACCTTCCTGGTGTTCTCCGACTACATGCGCAACGCCGTGCGGATGTCGGCCCTGATGCAGCTGCCCGTGACGTACGTGTGGACGCACGACTCCATCGGCCTGGGCGAGGACGGCCCGACCCACCAGCCGGTCGAGCACCTGGCGTCGCTGCGGGCCATCCCGGGCCTGAACGTCGTACGCCCGGCCGACGCGGGCGAGACCGCGCTCGCCTGGGCCGAGATCCTCAGGCGGCACACCACCGACCCGGCCCCGCACGGTCTCGCGCTCACCCGCCAGGGCGTGCCCACGTACGAGGCGAACCCGGATGTGGCACGCGGCGGTTATGTGCTGGCCGAGGCGGAAGGCGGCGAGCCGCAGGTGATCCTGATCGCCACCGGTTCCGAGGTGCACGTCGCCGTCGAGGCGCGTGAGCAGCTCCAGGCGACGGGCGTGCCCACGCGGGTGGTGTCCATGCCGTCCGTGGAGTGGTTCGAGGAGCAGCCCCGCGAGTACCGCGAGCGTGTCCTGCCGCCGTCCGTGAAGGCCCGGGTCGCGGTCGAGGCCGGTATCGGCCTGACCTGGCACCGGTTCGTGGGGGACGCGGGACGCATCGTCTCCCTGGAGCACTTCGGCGCCTCCGCCGACGCCAAGACCCTGTTCGCCGAGTACGGATTCACCCCCCAGAACGTGGTGGCCGCGGCTCGGGAATCCCTCGCCGCCGCCCGTGGCTGATCCGACCGCCCGAAAGAAGATGATCACTGTGACCGAAGCGACCGCGAGCGCGGGAGCACTCAAGCGCCTGTCCGACGAGGGCGTGTCGATCTGGCTGGACGACCTGTCCCGCCGGCGGATCGAGTCCGGCGACCTGGCCGGGCTCGTGGCGACGGGGAACGTCGTCGGCGTCACCACCAACCCGTCCATCTTCCAGGCCGCCATCGGTTCCGGCGAGGGCTACGAGGAGCAGCTCGCCGACCTGGCGGTGCGGGGCGTCACCGTCGACGAGGCCGTCCGGATGACGACGACGGCCGACGTCCGGGCCGCCGCCGACGTCCTGCTGCCGGTGTACGACGCCACCGGCGGCCGGGACGGCCGGGTGTCCATCGAGGTCGACCCGCGGCTGGCCCACAACACCGCGGCGACCGTCGCCGAGGCCCGGCAGCTGGCCTGGCTGGTGGACCGCCCCAACGTGATGATCAAGATCCCGGCGACGAAGGCCGGCCTGCCGGCGATCACCGAGGTGATCGGCGCGGGCATCAGCGTGAACGTGACGCTGATCTTCTCCCTGGAGCGCTACCGCGAGGTGATGGACGCCTATATCGCCGGCCTGGAGAAGGCGCAGGCGGCCGGTCTCGACCTGTCGGCCGTCCACTCGGTCGCGTCCTTCTTCGTCTCCCGTGTCGACTCCGAGATCGACAAGCGGCTGACGCTGCTGGGCACGGACGAGGCCCTCGCCCTGAAGGGCAGGGCGGCCCTGGCCAACGCGCGGCTCGCCTACGAGGCGTACGAAGAGGTCTTCGCCGGGCCGCGCTGGCAGACCCTGGGCGGTGCCCGTGCGAACCGGCAGCGCCCCCTTTGGGCCTCCACCGGTGTGAAGGACCCCGCTTACAAGGACACCCTGTACGTGGACGAACTGGTCGCCCCCGGCACGGTCAACACCATGCCGGAGGCCACGCTGAACGCCGTCGCCGACCACGGTGACGTCCAGGGCGACACCGTCACCGGCGGTTACGCCCAGGCGCGCGCCGACCTGGCGGCCGTTGAGCGGCTCGGCATTTCGTACGACGAGGTGGTGCGGCAACTGGAGGACGAAGGCGTCGCCAAGTTCGAGGTGGCCTGGCAGGACCTGCTGGACGCGGTCACCAAGTCCTTGAACAGCAAGGGAGTTGACGCGGAATGACTGAGGGCATCCCCCAGACGGCCGAGCAGGAGACCATCGGAACCAAGGAGGACAAGGAGGCCCGGGCGGCGCAGGAGGCCGCCGGGGTCGAGCAGACCGGGGTGAGCGGCCGGGCCGCCCCGCACACGGAGCACACCGACCCCGACTTCACCAATCCGCTCCGTGACGCGCGCGACCGCCGTCTGCCCAGGATCGCCGGCCCCTCCGGGCTCGTCATCTTCGGGGTGACCGGCGATCTGTCCCGCAAGAAGCTGATGCCGGCCGTGTACGACCTGGCCAACCGCGGCCTGCTGCCGCCGGGCTTCTCGCTGGTGGGTTTCGCCCGCCGGGACTGGGAGGACCAGGACTTCGCGCAGGTGGTGCACGACGCGGTCCGTGAGCACGCCCGCACCCCGTTCCGCGAGGAGGTCTGGCAGCAGCTCGCCGAGGGCATGCGGTTCATCCCGGGCGACTTCGACGACGACACGGCGTTCAAGCAGCTGCGCTCGGCCGTCGAGGAGCTGGACGCCTCCCGGGGCACCAGCGGCAACTACGCCTTCTACCTCTCGGTGCCGCCGAAGTTCTTCCCGAAGGTCGTCCAGCAGCTGAAGAAGCACAAGCTGGCTGACGCCCAGGAGGGCTCCTGGCGCCGCGCGGTCATCGAAAAGCCGTTCGGACATGACCTCGACAGCGCTTGCGAGCTGAACGCGATCGTGCACGACGTGTTCGACCCGGAGCAGGTCTTCCGTATCGACCACTACCTCGGCAAGGAGACCGTCCAGAACATCCTGGCGCTGCGCTTCGCCAACCAGATGTTCGAACCGATCTGGAACCGGTCGTACGTCGACCATGTGCAGATCACCATGGCCGAGGACATCGGCATCGGCGGCCGCGCGGGGTACTACGACGGCATCGGCGCCGCCCGTGACGTCATCCAGAACCATCTCCTGCAGCTGATGGCGCTCACCGCGATGGAGGAGCCCGCCGCCTTCGACGCGGCGTCGCTGCTCACCGAGAAGCTGAAGGTGCTGCGGGCCGTGCGGCTGCCGGAGGACCTGGGCAGGCACACCGTGCGTGGGCAGTACGCGGCGGCCTGGCAGGGCGGCACGAAGGTCCGCGGCTATCTGGAGGAGGAGGGCATCGACCAGGCCTCCTCGACCGACACCTACGCCGCGATCAAGCTCCAGGTGGACAACCGCCGCTGGGCGGGTGTGCCGTTCTACCTGCGCACCGGCAAGCGGCTGGGCCGCCGGGTGACGGAGATCGCAGTGGTCTTCCAGCGGGCTCCGCACTCCCCCTTCGACTCCACCGCGACCGAGGAGCTGGGCCAGAACGCGATCGTCATCCGCGTCCAGCCGGACGAGGGCATGACGGTGCGGTTCGGCTCCAAGGTGCCGGGCACGTCGATGGAGATCCGGGACGTGACGATGGACTTCGCCTACGGCGAGTCGTTCACCGAATCGAGCCCGGAGGCGTACGAACGGCTGATCCTGGACGTCCTCCTGGGCGACGCCAATCTGTTCCCCCGTCACCAGGAAGTGGAAGAGTCCTGGAAGATCCTCGACCCGATCGAGCAGTACTGGGCCACGCACGGCCGGCCCGCGCAGTACTCCTCGGGCAGCTGGGGACCCGCGGAAGCCGACGAGATGCTCGCACGAGACGGACGGAGCTGGCGCAGGCCATGAAGATCGACCTGACCGACACCACGGCAAGCAAGATCAACAAGGCGCTGGTGCAGGGCCGCCGCGCCATCGGCACGCCCGCCGTGGGCATGGTCCTGACGATGGTGATCGTCACGGACGAGGAGAACGCCTACGACGCGATCAAGGCGGCCGAGGAGGCCTCGCACGAGCACCCCTCGCGCACCCTGGTCGTCATCAAGCGGCACGCCCGCACCCCGCGCGACCGCACCCAGTCCCGGCTCGACGCCGAGGTCCGGGTCGGCGCCGACGCGGGCACCGGCGAGACCGTGGTGCTGCGGACCTACGGCGAGGTGTCCGACCACGCCGACTCGGTGGTGCTGCCGCTGCTGCTGCCGGACGCCCCGGTGGTGGTGTGGTGGCCGGTGGACGCCCCGGAGGTGCCCTCGAAGGACCCGCTCGGGGCGCTGGCCCAGCGGCGGATCACCGACCTGTACGCCGTCGAGGACCCCCTGACGATGCTCGAGGCCCGGGTCCGCTCCTACGCGCCCGGCGACACCGACCTCGCCTGGACCCGGCTGACGCCCTGGCGTTCGATGCTGGCGGCGGCGCTGGACCAGGCCCGGGCCCGGGTCGTCTCGGCGGCCGTGGAGGCCGAGGCCGAGAACCCGGCCGCCGAGCTGCTGGCCCGCTGGCTGGAGGCGCGGCTGCACGTCCAGGTCGACCGCGTCGTCACCGCCGGGCCGGTCGTCACGGCCGTACGCCTGGGCACCGAGAACGGCGAGATCCTCATCGACCGCCCCGAGGGACCGCTGGCCACGCTCACCCTGCCGGGCCAGCCCTCCCGCACCCTCGCGCTGAAGGTCCGTGCCACCTCCGAACTCATCGCCGAGGAGCTGAGGCGCCTCGACGCGGACGAGATGTACGCCATCGCCCTGAACGGCGAGGCAACCGAGGAGACCCCCGCTCATGTCTGACTCCCCCTCCGGCTCCCCCACGCTCACGCGGCGACCCGAGTGGACCGCCCTGGAGGACCACCGCACGGACGCCCTGCCGCAGCCGGACCTGCGTGAGCTGTTCGCGGCGGACCCGGGGCGCGCCGAGCGCTACGTCGTGCACGTGGGCGACCTGCGCATCGACTACTCCAAGCACCTGGTCACCGACGAGACGCTGGCGCTGCTCCAGGAGCTGGCCACCGCCACCGACGTGTTCGGGCAGCGCGACGCCATGTTCCGCGGCGAGAAGATCAACGTCACCGAGAACCGGGCCGTGCTGCACACCGCGCTGCGCGCCCCGCGGGACGCGGTGATCGAGGTCGACGGCGAGAACGTAGTCCCGGGTGTGCACGCCGTGCTCGAGAAGATGTCCGGCTTCGCGAACCGGGTGCGCTCCGGGGAGTGGACCGGGCACACCGGCAAGCGCATCCGGAACGTCGTCAGCATCGGCATCGGCGGCTCGGATCTCGGCCCGGCGATGGCGTACGACGCGCTGCGGCCGTTCACCGCCCGGGAGCTGACGTTCCGCTTCGTGTCGAACGTGGACGGCTCCGACCTGCACGAGGCGGTCCGCGACCTGGACCCGGCACAGACGCTGTTCATCGTCGCGTCCAAGACCTTCACCACGATCGAGACCATCACGAACGCGACCTCGGCGCGCTCCTGGCTGCTGGAAGGGCTCGGGGATGGGGGCACCTCCCGCTCGAGCGAAGCCGAGAGTGGGGGAGAGAAGGCGGTCGCCAAGCACTTCGTGGCGCTGTCCACGAACGCCGAGAAGGTCGCGGACTTCGGCATCGACGTCGACAACATGTTCGAGTTCTGGGACTGGGTCGGCGGCCGCTACTCGTACGACTCCGCGATCGGCCTGTCCTTGATGATCGCGATCGGCCCGGACCGCTTCCTGGAGATGCTCGACGGCTTCCGCATCGTCGACGAGCACTTCCGCAACGCGCCCGCCCAGGCCAACGCCCCGCTCATCATGGGCCTGCTCGGCATCTGGTACGGCAACTTCCACGGCGCCCAGTCGCACGCCGTCCTGCCCTACAGCCACTATCTGTCGAAGTTCACCGCCTACCTCCAGCAGCTCGACATGGAGTCCAACGGCAAGTCGGTGGACCGCGACGGCCGTCCCGTCCAGTGGCAGACGGGTCCGGTCGTGTGGGGCACGCCCGGCACCAACGGACAGCACGCCTACTACCAGTTGATCCACCAGGGCACCAAGCTGATCCCGGCCGACCTGATCGGCTTCGCACGGCCCGTCGCCGAGCTGAGCGACGAACTGAAGGCACAGCACGACCTGTTGATGGCCAACCTGTTCGCGCAGGGGCAGGCCCTCGCCTTCGGCAAGACCGCCGAGGAGGTGCGGGCCGAGGGCGTGCCCGAGGAGCAGGTGCCGCACCGCACGTTCCAGGGCAACCGCCCCACCACGACGATCCTGGCCACCGAACTGACCCCGTCGGTCCTCGGCCAGCTGGTCGCCCTCTACGAGCACAAGGTGTTCGTGCAGGGCACGGTCTGGAACATCGACTCCTTCGACCAGTGGGGCGTCGAGCTCGGCAAGGTCCTCGCCAAGCGCGTCGAGCCCGCCCTGACCGAGGGCGCAGACGTCCCCGGTCTCGATTCGTCCACGGCCGCGCTGGTGGCCGCCTACCGCAAACTCGGGAAGTGAACTGACATGCAGATCGGTCTTGTGGGTCTCGGCAAGATGGGCGGCAACATGCGCGAGCGCCTGCGCAACGCCGGCCACACCGTCGTCGGCTACGACACCAACCCGGAGAAGTCCGACGTGGCCAGTCTGGCCGACCTCGTCGACCAGCTTCAGGCGCCGCGCACGGTCTGGGTCATGGTCCCGGCCGGCGACCCCACCCAGCACGTCATCGACCGTCTGGCGGACCTCCTCAAGCCGTACGACACGGTGGTCGACGGCGGCAACTCCCGCTGGACGGACGACGAGAAGCACGCCGAGGAGCTGAGCAGGCGCGGCATCGGCTTCGTCGACGCGGGCGTCTCCGGCGGCGTGTGGGGCCTGGAGAACGGCTACGCCCTGATGGTCGGCGGCGAGAAGGAGTACGTCGACCGGCTCCGGCCGATCTTCGAGGCGCTCAAGCCGGAGGGCCCGTACGGCTTCGTGCACGCCGGCCGGGTGGGTGCCGGGCACTTCGCGAAGATGGTCCACAACGGCATCGAGTACGCGATGATGCAGGCCTACGCCGAGGGCTGGGAGCTGCTGGAGGCCGTGGACTCGGTGGACAACGTCCGCGAGGTGTTCCGCTCCTGGCAGGACGGCACCGTCATCCGCTCCTGGCTGCTCGACCTCGCGGTCAACGCGCTCGACGAGGACGAGCACCTGGAGGGCCTGCGGGGCTACGCCCAGGACTCCGGCGAGGGACGCTGGACCGTGGAGGCCGCGATCGACAACTCCGTGCCGCTGCCCGCGATCACCGCCTCCCTCTACTCCCGGTTCGCCTCCCGGCAGGACGACTCGCCGCAGATGAAGATGATCGCGGCGCTGCGCAACCAGTTCGGCGGGCACGCCGTCGAGTCCGCGAAGAAGGCGTAGGACGTGGGCGATCTGCTGCTGGTCCGCCACGGTGAGACGGAGTGGAGCCGGAGCGGACAGCACACCAGCTTCACCGACCTGCCCCTCACCCCGAACGGCGAGGAGCAGGCCAAGTCGCTGGCTCCGCTCCTGGCGGGCCGTCCCTTCGCGCTGGTCCTCACCAGCCCGCTCGGCCGCGCGGTGCGCACCGCCGAACTCGCGGGCCTGACGGGGGCCGTGCGGGACGCGGACCTGCACGAGTGGTACTACGGCGCCTACGAGGGCGTCACCTCCGAGGAGATACACCGCACCCGTCCCGACTGGGACCTGTGGACCGACGGGGGCCCGCCCGGCCCCGACGGCAAGCCGGGCGAGTCCCCCGAGGAGGTCGGCGAGCGGGCCGACCGGGTGCTGTCCCGGGTGGCCGACGCGCTGCCCGGGGGCGATGTGCTGCTGGTGGCGCACGGCCACTTCCTCCGCGTCCTGACCGCCCGCCGGCTGGGCCTGCCGCCGTCGGAGGGGCGGCTGTTCCGGCTGGAGACGGGCACGGTCTGCCGGCTGTCGACCGAGCACGGGCGGCCTGTGATCGCGGAGTGGAACACCAGGGCATAGGGCCTGTTGCGAAAGTGCCGCCTGCCGCACGGCGTCCGGCACGCACTCTCGCCGCACCGGCCGAAAGCCCAAGTACGCCCAGTACGAGGGCTTCCGGCCGGCACGCCGAGAGCACGCACCGGACGCCGCGCGGCCGCCCTTGGGGCGACGACGCCACTTTCGCAACGGGCCCTGACCGGCCCCGGCCGGAGGTGAGTTGACAGCCTCCGGCCGGGCGCGTCAGAGTCCGGGTCGATGCAGATCGACGACATGACACCCGCCGAGGAGCGGGTGTGGCGGGCCTTTCCGCGCGGGGACGACGTGGACTTCCGGGGGCCGGCGGACGAGGACCCGGCGCGGGGCGCTCACTGGGGACCCGAACGGACCGTACGGGCGGCCGTGTTGCGGGCCCTGCTGCTGAGCGCCCCGCAGGAGGACGGGGAGACGGCCGCCCTCCGGCTGGCGGGCGCGCGGATCACGGGCGTGCTGGACCTCAAGTACGCAGAGGTCGACCACGCCGTGCGCCTCAGCGACTGCTACTTCGAGGACGTCCCCGTCCTGTACGGGGCGCGGCTGCGCCAGCTGAACCTGCGCGACTCCGTCCTGCCCGGACTGGACGCCGCCACCCTGCGCGTGGACGGCGTGCTGCGCATGTCGGACTGCCTGTTCGACGGGCCCGTGCGGCTCGGCGGGGCGCAGATCTCCGGGGCGCTCTTCATGGACAGGGCCGAGATCGATGAACGGCCCCCCGATCAGCCCGCGCTCCAGCTCAACCACGTGACCATCGGCGACGGCCTGTCGGCGCAGGACCTGCGCACCCGCGGCGAGGTACGCCTGACGGGTGCCTCGGTCGCCGGGACGATCGACCTCAACGGGGCGCGGCTGGAGGCCGGCACCGGTGAGGCCGCCCTCGACGCCGAGACGCTCACGGTGGAGGGCGACGTCCTGCTGCGCGACGTGGACGTCCTCGGCTGGATCGGCCTGCGCGGCGCCCGGATCGCGGGCCGCCTCGACCTCTCCCACGCGCGGCTGGCGAACCCCGGTGACACGGCACTGCGCGCCAGCAGCTGCACCGTCGGGGAACTCTGGCTGCGCAGGAGCCCGCCCATGAAAGGCGCCCTCAACCTGCGCCGCGCCCAGCTGGACGTCCTGTTCCTCGAACCGGACGTGGTCCCCGGGGAGGTCCTGCTCAACAGCCTCGTCTACACCTCCCTCACCCCGCACGAACCCGCCGAGCGGCGCCTGGCGATGCTGGAGCGCGACCGCGAGGGCTACGTCCCGCACGCCTACGAGCAGTTGACCGCGGCCTACCGCCGGATCGGCGACGACGACGCCGCCCGCGTCGTCCAGCTCGCCAAGCAGCGCCGCCGCCGCGGCACCCTGCCGTGGTACGGCCGGCTGTGGGGCTACGTCCAGGACGCCACCGTCGGCTATGGCTTCCGCCCCCTGCGCGCCGCGGGCTGGCTGGTGTCGCTGCTGGTGATCGGCTCCCTGGCCTACGCGCTGCACCACCCCCAGCCGCTGAAGGCGGACGAGGCCCCGCAGTTCAACCCGGTCTTCTACACCCTCGACCTGCTGCTGCCGGTGATCTCCTTCGGGCAGGAGGGCGCGTTCGCACCCACCGACGGGTACCAGTGGCTCTCCTACACCCTCGTCCTCACCGGCTGGATCCTCGCCACGACCGTCGTCACCGGCATCACCCGGACCGTCAGCCGCCAGTGAGCGCCCGCACCGCGTGCTGCGCCGCCAGCCGCACCGGGGCGTTCGCGGCGCCGTAACCCCGGTAGCCGCCGTCGCGCTGCACCAGTTCGAAGAAGACGCGGCCGACGGTGCGGGTGTAGCAGTGGCGGAAGACGCCGTGGGCGTCGCGGTCGTAGAGGATGCCGAGGTCGCGGTAGGTCTCCAGCTCGCCGTCGGCGAACTCGAAGCGGGCGGCGAGATCGTCGTAGTAGTTCGCCGGGACCGGCAGCAGACTGCCGCCGGCCGCCCGGAAGCGACGGGCCGAGGCGACCACGTCGTCGGTGGCCAGGGCGATGTGCTGGGCGTGGACGGTGTCGTCCGTGGGCGCGGGGCCGACGGTGAGGGCGATCCGGACGCTGCCGTCGGTGTTGGTCACGGCACGGCTGCGCAGCAGACCGTAGGGGTCGGCGACGTCCACGCTCTCCTGGGCCCGCAGGCCGAGCACGCCCCGGTGGAAGAGGGCCGCCTCGTCGAAGTGGTGCCAGGGCTGGGTGAGGGCGAGATGGTCGATGCGGCGGACCGTCGCGGGCGCGGGCGCCGGGTCGGTGTCCTCGAAGTCGGCCCGCCAGTCGGGCAGGCCCGGGCGGCCGGTGGCGCAGAAGAAGAGCTCCGTGCCGTCGGGGGCGGCGACCGCGTCGAGCGGGGCGTCCTCGGGTGCGCGGCGGCGCGGCAGGACGGGGGCCAGCAGCGCCTCGGCACGCCGGGCCGCCGCGCCCGGGTCCGGTGACTCCAGCCCGATCGCGGCGAGCTGGGTGCCGTCGCGGCGGACGGCCGGCCCGGTGTTGACCAGGATCCGGGCGTCCCCCTGCTCCCACAGGGCGACGGGCTTGCCGCGATGGCGGGCGGTGCGGGTGAAGCCGAGGGCGCCGAGCAGGGCGGTGAGAAGTTCGGCATCGGGCGTGACCAGCTCGGCGAAGGCGACACCGGTGGGG
This sequence comes from Streptomyces coeruleorubidus, assembly GCF_028885415.1. Lineage (GTDB taxonomy): Bacteria > Actinomycetota > Actinomycetes > Streptomycetales > Streptomycetaceae > Streptomyces > Streptomyces coeruleorubidus_A. The sequence continues at coordinate 8,257,323 of NZ_CP118527.1, read as the reverse complement.
ACGACGGGCTCCGGCAGGGCGGCCCGGCCCACCGTCTCCTCGAGGACCAGCAGGGAACGCCGGGCGTCGACGGCGGTCGGACCGGCCTCGGCCTGCCGGAAGACGTCGTTGAAGACCTCCAGGGAGACCGGTCCTTCGTAGCCGGTGCGCAGCACGTGGCGTACCAGGCCGGCGACGTCGAAGCCGCCCTGGCCGGGGAAGCAGCGGTAGTGGCGGCTCCACTGGAGGACGTCCATGGCGAGCAGCGGGGCGTCGGCGAGCTGGAGGAAGAAGATCTTCTCGCCGGGGATGGCCGCAATGCCTTCGAGGTCCTTGGGTTCAGAGCCGCGCGAGAGGATGTGGAAGCTGTCCAGGCAGGTGCCGAGGGCGGGGTGGCCGGCCGACTCGACGATGCGCCAGGCGTGGTCGTACGTGCTGACGTGCCGCCCCCAGGCGAGCGCCTCGTAGGCCACCCGGATCCCGGAGTCCCGGGCGAGGTCGGCGAGCCGGCTCAGCTGCTCGGCGGCGAGGGCGTCGTCGTCCACCGCCTGCGGGGAGACGCTGGAGCAGACGAGGACCGTGTCGGCGCCGAGCCTGCGCATCAGCTCGAACTTGTGGCGGGCCCGCCGCAGGTTCCGGGCGAATTGGTCCTCGGGGACGGCCTCGATGTCCCGCATCGGCTGGTACAGGTCGACGGTGAGGCCGAGGTCGGCGCAGCGGGCGCGGATCTCCTCGGGGGTGAGGGGGCTGGCCAGCAGGTCGTTCTCGAAGATCTCCACCCCGTCGAAACCGGCCCGGGCGGCGGCCGTGAGCTTCTCGGTGAGGGATCCGCTGAGGGAGACGGTGGCGATGGACGTACGCACGTCGGTACCTCTCTTCAGTTCGATGCCCCTACGGCTCCGGCCAGTTCGGTCAGGTCCGCCAGCATCCGCGCGGCGTCGGGTTCCCGCCCGGTGAACAGGCGGAACGCGTCGGCGGCCTGGAAGGCGGCCATGCCGCCGCCGTCGAGGGTGGCGCAGCCCAGCGCCCGGGCGGTGCGCAGCAGTTCGGTCTCCAGCGGGCGGTAGACGACCTCGGCGACCCACAGCCGGGGGTGGAGCAGCTCGGCGGGCAGCGGCAGTCCGGGGTGGGCCGCCATGCCGGTGGGCGTGGCGTGGACGATGCCGTCGGCGTGCGCGAGGAGCCGCGCTTGCCGGTCGGGGGCCGCGGCGGCGGCACGGCCCTGGCCGAAGGCGCGGTTCAGGGAGTCGGCCAGGGCGGCGGCCCGTTCGGGCAGGGCGTCCACGACGGTGACCCGTTCTGCGCCGAGGGTGAGCATGGCGTGCGCGACGGCCGCGCCCGCGCCGCCGGCGCCGAGCTGCACGACCCGCTCCAGCGGCGCGTCGGGCAGCCCGCGCGCGAAGGACGCGGCGAAACCGGTGACGTCCGTGTTGTGGCCGACCGCGCGGCCGTCCTCGAAGACGACGGTGTTGACCGCGCCCAGCGCCTCGGCCTGCGGGGCGAGCGCGTCCAGGTGCTCGATGACGAGCTGCTTGCAGGGATGCGTGATGTTGAGCCCGTCGAACCCGAGGTCACGGGCGGCCCGCAGCAGATCGCCCACCGCCTCGGGCGGCACCCCGAGCCGATCGATGTCGATCAGCCGGTACAGCAGGCGCAGGCCCTGCCTCTCGCCCTCCCGCTCGTGCAGCGCCGGGCTGAGCGACGGGCCGATGCCGGAACCGATCAGTCCGGCGAGGTACGAGTCCTTGGGCACACGGGCCTCCCGAGCGACACTAATGTACGAACTAGTACGTTAGCTATATCAGCCGAGCGTGACCGCGGGAAGGCCCCGGTGGGATCCGGCCCCTGCTTCTAGAATCACCGGCACCGGCCCCTCCGCCCGAAGGAACCTGATGACCAGCGTCGAAGAACCGGCACGTCCTGGCGAGCGCGAGCGCATCCGTGACGCCGCCCGCACCCAGGCCGAGATCCTCGACGTGGCCACGCAAGAGTTCGCCCGGGCCGGCTACGACGGGGCCCGGGTGGACGAGATCGCCGCCCGCACCCGCACCACGAAGCGGATGATCTACTACTACTTCGGCGGCAAGCAACAGCTGTTCACAGCCGTGCTGGAGCGGGCCTACGGCGTGATCCGGGAGGCCGAGCAGCAGCTCGACGTCGACCACCTCGACCCGGTGGCGGCCATCCGGCGCCTCGCCGAGCTGACCTTCGACCACCACGAGCAGCACCCGGACTTCATCCGCCTGGTCAGCATCGAGAACATCCACGGGGCGCGGCACATCGCCGCCTCCGAGAAACTCGGGAAGATCGGCTCCCCCGCGCTGGACGTCATCCGCCGCATCCTTGAGGAAGGCCGCAGGTCAGGGTTGTTCACCGCGGATGTCGACGCCGTGGACCTGCACGCGATGATCTCCTCCTTCTGCTTCTTCCGGGTCTCCAACCGGCACACCTTCGGCGCGCTGTTCGGCCGCGACCTGGTCGACCCGGCGCAGCGCGCGCACTACCGCACCATGCTGGGCGACATGGTGATCGCGTATCTGACGGCGGAGCGCGCGGCGGGCTGAACGTCCGACGCCGAAGGTCCGGCGCGCGACCCCTTGACACCGGCGGCACTCGGGCGCAGCATCCCTAGCCAACCCCTACTAACTATCCAGTGGGTTAATTAGCCGCGATCCGGCACTTCCCCCTTCGCTCGTCCTTCTGTTCACTCCGCCTATGGTGGAGCCCGCCAAGGAGCCGCCGTGTCCGTCCCCGCCACGCCCCAAGGGGCCGCAGCCCCGCCCGGTCAGCCCAGGAAAGCCGCGACCGCCGCCTGGATCGGCAGCGCGCTGGAGTACTACGACTTCTTCATCTACGGCAGCGCCGCCGCGCTGATCTTCCCCGAGGTGTTCTTCGACGAGTCCGACCCGGCCACCGCGACCCTGCTGTCACTGGCCACGTTCGGCGTCGCGTACGCCGCCCGCCCGGTCGGCGCGCTGGTCCTCGGCCACTTCGGCGACAAGCTCGGCCGCAAGAAGATCATGGTCTTCACGCTGATGCTGATGGGCCTGTCGACGTTCTTGATCGGCTGTCTGCCGACCCGGGACCAGGTCGGCACGCTCGCCCCGGTCCTGCTCGTGCTGTGCCGGGTGCTCCAGGGCATCTCGGCGGCGGGCGAACAGGCCAGCGCCAACTCCATGACGCTGGAACACGCGCCGCCGGGCCGGCGTGGCTTCTTCACCAGCTTCACCCTCAGCGGCACGCAGGGCGGGCAGTTGCTGGCCACGCTGGTCTTCATCCCGGTCGCCGCGATGCCCGAGGAGCAGTTGCTGTCGTGGGGCTGGCGGGTGCCGTTCTGGCTGAGCGTCGGCGTCGCCGTCGCCGGCTACGTCATCCGGCGCAAGCTGGACGAGACCCCGGCCTTCGCCCAGCAGGCCGCCGAGGAGGGCGTCGTCAAACTGCCGCTGGTCGTGCTGCTGCGCGAGCACTGGACGGATGTGCTGCGGGTGATCGCGGGCGCGCTCATCGCCTCGGTGAGCACCATCTTCACGGTGTGGGCACTGGCGTACGCCACGAGCGACGCGGTCGGTATGTCGCGCACCGCCATGCTGTGGGTGGGCGCCCTGGCCAACCTCGTCGCGCTCGCCGCGATCCCGCTGTGGGCCACGCTGTCCGACCGGATCGGCCGCCGCCCGGTGTACCTGATCGGTGCGGTGGGCAGCGCGGCGACGATGTTCCTGTACCTGTGGGCCGTCTCCACAGGCTCGTACCTGCTGACGTTCCTGCTGGGCATCCTCTGCTTCGGAGTGGTCTACAGCGCCGCGAACGGTGTGTGGCCCGCCTTCTACGGCGAGATGTTCACGACCCGGGTCCGGCTGTCCGGCGTGGCCATCGGCACGCAGATCGGCTTCGCGGCGGCCGGCTTCGCGGTGACGTTCGCCGCGCGGATCGCGGGGCCGGGCGGCGACGACTGGTCGGCGGTGGCCCTGTTCACGGCGGCCCTGTGCGTGCCGCCGGTCATCGCCGCGCTGACGGCTCGAGAGACGCACCGGGTTCCGACTCAGGCGCTGGGGGAACGCCCGGCCCGGGCGACGAGCCAGCCGGAGAAGGTGACGGCCTGAGCCCGGACCACTCCCTGCCGGGTCCTCCCGGGCCCGGTGGCGGGTGGTCGGCCGGGTGCGGGGTAGCTGGTCGTTCAGCTGTTGGACCACGCCCGGCGGCACAGCACCAGGCGATAGCCGTCGGGATCCTCGACGGTGACGCCCCATTCGTTCCAGTAAGGGTTGGGGGATGCGACCCGCTTGCCGCCGTGCCGCTCCAGGCGGGCGATCAGATCGTCCGGCACCGGGTCGTCGGCGTACACGACCAGCAGATCCTCCTCGGTGGGGCGGGGCTCAACCGGCCGGGCCGACTCATGCACGAGCTCCAGATGCCAGTCGGCGTCGGGCCAGCCGAGCATCAGCAGGTCATGGTGACCCGGTTCGGCTCCGCCCTCGGACCGCCACACGACACTGAGCCCGAGCCCCTCGCGCCAGAACCGCTCGGCCGCCGCGAGGTCCCTGGACGGGCGGGCGATCCGGATGTGGCTACGACCGTTCACGGGCATGGCGACCTCTTCTCGTGGCGTCCTGGTCTGCGACGGCGATCCGCCTCGCAGCCTAGGAAACCGGCCGCCCCGTGACATCGGCCTTCGGTCCTGGGCCCCGGAGCCTAGGCCTTGGTGTGGACGAGCTGGATCAGGTTGCCGCAGGTGTCGTCCAGCACCGCCGAGGTGATGCTGCCCATCTCCAGTGGCTCCTGGGTGAACCGCACACCCAGACCCCGCAGCCGCTCGAACTCCGCCTGGACGTCGTCCACGGCGAAGGAGGCGGCCGGGATGCCGTCCTCGACCAGCGCCGTCTTGTACGGCTGCACCGCGGGATGGCCGGACGGCTCGAGCAGGAGCTCCGTCCCGTCGGGATCCTCCGGCGAGACCACGGTCAGCCACCGGTCCGCGCCCACGGGGACGTCGTGCTTCTTCACGAAGCCCAGTACCTCGGTGTAGAAGCGCATGGCCTTGTCCTGGTCGTCGACGAAGACGCTGGTGATGTGAATCCTCATGAGATGTCCTCCGCTGCGTCGGGCTTGAGCCATCGGGTCATGACGCGCTCAAGGGGTTCGGTGTTCAGGTCGTGGAACTTGTAGCGGCCCTCGCGCCGTGAAACGACCAGACCCGCCGATTCCAGTACGGCCAGATGCTGACTGACCGCCTGGCGCGACAGTCCCAGACCGTACTTGGTCACCAGCCGCGTGCAGATCTCGAACAGGCTCTGGCCGTCCCGTTCGGCCAGCTCGTCCAGGATGCGCCGACGGGTGGGGTCGGCCAGCGCCTTGAAGACATCCTCCGCCATGCCCCCACGATAGGCAAGTAATGACTTGCCTATCAAGGCCGGGCTCCGGCGTCGGACCGGTGCCCGTTGCATATCGTGTGCACCGTCACGGGCGAAGAGGGAGCGCGAGAGGTGGGCGAGCGGGTGTCGGGGGCCGGGTGGATACGGGTGCCGGTCGGGGACGACGCGGCGCGGTGGGCCACGCGGGGCCACAGTCGCAAGGTGCTCCTCGTCGTCCACAACGTCACCGCCGCGACCCGCCTCCGCGACGTCCTGCCCCTCTTCCACGACGACCTGCGCGTGCAGTTGCTGGCGACTTGCCCGGGCTCGTCCGCGTTCGGCGCCGGTGTCGCCGAGCTGCTGGCCGACACGGGCGTTCCCGTCGTGCCGTGGGAGCAGGCGGTCAGGACTCCGGTCCCACTCGCGCTTTCGAGCAGCTTTGGCGGTCAACTCCGTTCAGTACAAGGGAAGTTGACCGTACTGTCCCATGGCGTTGGATACACTAAGGGCTCCTTGCAGAATGATCTTCTTGTGGCACGGTGGAGAAGTATGTGATCCCGTGCGTGCTCCTTGGGGGTGACCCTGGTGCGGCGCAAGCCGTGGGAGGTCAGTGACGAGCTGTGGGCGGTGATCGAGCCGCTGCTGCCGAAGCATGAACGGCGGTTCCGGCACCCGGGGCGCAAGCGGATCGATGACCGCAAAACGCTGCAGGGTGTGCTGTTCGTCCTCTACACCGGAATCCAATGGGAGTACCTGCCGCAGGAGTTGGGGTTCGGTTCCGGTCCTACCTGCTGGCGGCGGCTGGCCGAATGGCAGGAGGCCGGGGTGTGGGAGGAACTCCAGCGGGTGCTGCTGGACCGGCTGCGGGCGGCAGACCGCCTGGACTTCTCCCGCGTCACCGTTGACGCCTCGCACGTGCAGGCCAAGCGGGGGCGAAGCAGCCCAAAAGTCGGCCCGAGCCCGGTTGACCGTGCACGGCCGGGCTCGAAGCACCACGTGTTGACCGACGCGCACGGCACCCCGCTGCGGGTGTCGTTGACGGGCGGGCACCGAAACGACGTCACCCAGCTCCTTCCGCTGGTCGACGGCCTGCCGCCGGTGCGGGGCAAGCGGGGCCGGCCCCGGCGCAAGCCCCGCACCTTGTATGCCGACCGTGGCTACGACCACGACATCTACCGCCGTCGGCTACGTGAGCGTGGCATCGTCCCGAAGATCGCCCGGCGCGGTCAGGCGCATGGCTCCGGCTTGGGCCGTGTGCGGTGGGTTGCCGAGTCCGCCATCGCCTGGCTCCACGGCCCTCGCCGCTTACGCACCCGCTGGGACGCCCGAGACGACATGCACGACGCCTTCCTGCAGCTCGCCCACTGCATGACCCTCGCCCGCAAGCACCCAGCATTCTGAAAGGACCCCTAAGAGACTGGCGGTGCCGGGTGCCGGGTGCCGGGTGCCGGGTGCCGGGTGCCGGGTGCCGGGTGCCGGGTGCCGGGTGCCGGGTGCCGGGTGCCGGGTGCCGGGAGCCGGGAGCCTGCGCCCGTCTTCGGGATGTCGCCCGAGTGGCTGCTCGGCGAGGACGGGTCGCCGATCGCGGACGTGCTCGTGCTGTCGCACCCCGAGCAGTACGAACGGCTGCGTGCCGTCTGCCCCGAGGCCGCGCCCACGGCCGTCATCGCCGGAGACCCCTGCTGGGACCGCATACTGGCGGCCCGTCCCTACCGCGAGCGTTTCCGCCGCGCCCTCGGTGTGGGCCGGGGCCGGCGCCTGATCGTCCTCAGCTCCACCTGGAACCCCGAGTCGCTGTTCGGCGACGGCGGCGATGACCTGCTGCCGTCCCTGCTGCCCCGGCTGACCTCGGAGTTCCCGGCCGACGAGTACCGTCTCGCGGCCGTGCTGCACCCCAACGTCTGGCACGGGCACGGCCCCGGCCAGATCCGCGCCTGGCTGGACCGCGCCCGCCGGTCCGGCCTGACGCTCGTCGACCCCCTGGCCGGCTGGCGCCAGGCGCTGCTCGCCGCCGACGCCGTGATCGGCGACCACGGCTCGGTCACCTACTACGCCGCCGCCCTCGGCACACCCGTACTCCTGGGCGCCGCTCCCCTGTCCGGCCTCGACCCCGACGCCCCCGTCCACGCGTTCGTCCGCGCCGCTCCCCGCCTGGATCCCGTACGCCCCCTGCGCGACCAGGTGGACACTCTCATCCAGCGGCATCAGCCACCCCGGGACGCGGCCGAGTTCGTCAGCTCCGTACCCGGCGAGTCGGCGGCCCGGCTGCGACGCCTCTTCTACGACGCCCTCGGCATCCCCGAACCCGACGGCCCCGCACGGCTCGACCCGCTCCCGCTGCCGCCCTACGAGCCCGCGCGGCTCACGGCGCCGCTGACCGTGCTCACCCGGCTGCCGGCCTGCGCCGAGGTCGCCGTCACGAGGTACGCGGGCCCGCAATCACCGCCCGACGGCCACGGCAGCGCCCACACCGCGCTCCATGAGGACACCCGCGAGAGCGACCAACTCGCCCTCGCCGACGTCGTGTTCCGGTACGGCGACGCCGACGACCCGCGCTTCGGCTCCCCGGCCGCATGGACGGCGGAGGTCCTCGACCGGCATCCGCACTGCGCGCTCGCCGCGTACGTCACCGGCCCCGGGACGTGCGTCGTCCGCACCCGCGCCGGCACTCTGCTCCGCCTGGACTCCGGGCCCGGGGCGGACGCCGACCCTGCCGTGTACGCCTCCGCCCTGCACGCCTGGATCGCCGCGGGCAGGCCACCGGACGAGCTGTACGTGCGGGGGCTGACGGTCCGTACGGGCCGGACCGCGCACCCCGTGACCGTCACTCGGGTGTGACGCACCGCTCCCGCAGCGCCCGCAGATGGGCGACGTGGTACGTGGCGTTCTCCCGCGCGAGCACGGCGAGCGCCTCGTCGACCAGCGGCAGCGCGGCCCCGGGCGCACCGCCGTCGAGGTGGGTCTCGGCGAGGTCGGTGAGGGCGCGCGCTGTGTTGTAGGCCTCACCGCCGGAACTCCCGGATCCACCGGACCCACCGGAGCGGAAGAAGCCGAGCGCCCGCTCCAGGTGTTTCACCGCCTCCTCCCGGCGCCCGAGGCCGCGCAGCGCACGCCCCCGGTGGCGCTCCAGCAGGGCACGGGCGCGTGGCAGGTCGGCGGCGCCCTCGTCGCCGGGGCCGATGCCGTCGAGGATGCGGCCGGCCTCCTCGAAGCAGGCGTACGCCTCGTCGAAGCGCCACTGCCGCAGCCGCAGCAGTCCCAGGAACTCCACCGCGGAGGCGTGGCCGCGGACATGGCCGGCGGCTCGTTCGTCGCGCGCGGCCGCCCCGGCCTCCGACTCGGCCTCGTCCCAGCGCCGCAACTCGGTCAGGGTGTGGGCGAGTTGGGCGTGCAGTGCCCCGGCGGTCCGGCTGCCGGGGACGTGGTCGTCGGCGATCCGCGCGCCGGTTTGCAGCGCGGGCAGCAGGACGTCGTGGTGTCCGGCCTTGAGCTGGAGCGGCCACAGCGCCTGGCACAACAGGGTGACGGTGTCCCGGTCCCCGAAGTCCTCGGCCGCGCGGACCGCCGTCACGAGGTTGCGTGCCTCGGCGGCGAGGGCGGCGACGGCCGCGCCCGGGTCCGGGTAGGACACCGGCGAGGGCGCGGCGGGCACCCGCCAGCTCTGCGGCAGGGCCGCCCGCGCGGCGCCGACCGCGAGGTCGCGGTAGTGGGCGACGACGCGGGTGACGGACGCCGAGCAGGCGGCGATGCCGTCGACGGCGGCGGCCGTGCGCTCGGCATGGGCTCGCACGGCGGGCCGGTACCGGAAGCGGCCGGTGCCGGACTGTTCGACGAGCAGCGCGCCGGCGAGTTCCTCCAGGTGCCGCGCGGCCTCGGCCTCGTCGACGTCGGCGGCGCGGGCGGCCGCGGCGGCGTCCAGGCCGGGCCAGTCGTGGAGTCCGGCGAGGCGATAGAGACGGGCGGCGCCGGGCGTGAGCCGGCGGTAGGAGTCCTCGGCGGCGGCGAGGACGGGGTCGCTCTGGGGCACGGCGGCTTCCGTGGACGGGGTGGGCGGGTCGGTCAGTCGGGGTGCGGCGGCGCACAGGGCGTAGGGCGAGCCGGCGCAGCGGTCGAGTACGGCCGGCAGGGTGGCCCGGGCCGCGGCGACGGCCGGTTTGCCTGCCAGCGTGGTGAGCAGCCGCACGGCGTCCCGCCGGGCCAGCGGGCCCACGGGGATCCGGAGGGCGCCGAGGTCGATGAGCGGTTGTCGTGCGACGACGATCGTGACGACGTCGGGCGCCGCGACCAGCAGCGGCTTGACCTGGGCGGCGGAGCGGGCGTGGTCGAGCACGAGAAACAGCCGGCGATCCGTCAGGCAGCGGCGGAAGAGGGCGGTGCGGTCCTCCGCGGAGGGGGGCATCTCCGCTTCGGGCAGGCCCATTTGGCGCAGCAGGGTGCCTGCGACGGCCTCCGGGGCGAGGGTGCGCAGGTCGGCGTGGAGCTGGCCGTCGGGGAAGCGGGCCGACTGCCGCCAGCCCCAGTGGACGGCGAGGGTGCTGGTGCCGATGCCTTCGGGGCCGTGCAGCAGGGCCAGCCGGGGGCGGCCCTCGAAGGGGCGGGTCGCCTCCTTGTCGAGGAGTTTCAGCGCCTGCTCACGGTTGGTGAAGGAGCGCGGGGCGGCGGGCAGGGAGGGGCGGTGGGCAGCGGTGGGGAATCCGGGTGTGCCGCGTACGCCGCGCGCGAAGTCCGCCCAGGTGCGAGCCAGTTCGGGGTCGTCGCGGACCCGTTCGTGGACCAGGCGGGCCACGTCGTCGACCTGGCCGTGCGTGGTGGGTGCGGGCACCTCGCGTCCGGTGATCCGGCGGACCAGTCCGCCGGCCGATTCCCAGGCCCATCTGCCGGCCTCGTTGGCCATGCCCGCTCCGACGGCTCCGAGTACCGCGCCGATCGCGCCCAGCGAGATCGGGTCCAGCATGCGGCCGCACTCCCCCCACGTGGTCGTTGCAGTGCATCAACCCTAGCCGGTGCGGGGCGGCCTGATGGGCAGTCATCGGAGCTCGTCCGCCATGGTCACCACGACGCGGACGGCCCGTTCATCGGCTCTTGCGTGATCACGAATGGTTCCTGCACGAGGATGAGGTCTGAGGCGGTCCGGTCGGGGTATGCCGGATCTCACCTCGACGAGTGCGACGGAGGATGAGCGATGGCACAGCTGCGACAAGAGGTCGACCCGGGTGAGGCCGGGCTGGATCCGCGGGCGCTGGGCCGTCTGGACCGGCACTTCGCCCGGCTCGTCGACGAGGGCCGGCTTCCGGGCTTCCTCGTGTCCGTGGCCCGCGCCGGACGCGTCGCCCACCTCACGACGCACGGTCTGCGCGACATCGCGGCCGGGCAGCCCGTCGAGCCGGACACGCTGTGGCGGGTCTACTCCATGACGAAACCGGTCACCGCGGTCGCCGCGCTGCTGCTGGTGGAGGAGGGGCGGCTGTCGCTGGACGACCCGGTCGCCGACCACCTGCCGGCCTTCGCCGACCCGAGGGTCTACGTCGGCGGCTCCGGGCCCGACGTCCGGACCCGTCCGGCCACCGGCCCGATACTCGTCCGGCACCTGATGACCCACACCTCGGGTCTGACCTTCGGCTTCTACCACACCCACCCGGTGGACGCCCTGTACCGCGAGGCCGGTCTGGAGTCGTCGGTGCGGCCGGGCGCGGACCTGGCCGAGACGATCGAGGTGTACGCGAGTCTGCCGTTGCAGTTCGAGCCGGGCACGCAGTGGAACTACTCGGTGGCGAGCAATGTCCTGGGCCGGGTCGTCGAGGTCGTGTCGGGGCAGCCGCTCGACGTGTTCTGTGCCGAGCGGATCTTCGGGCCGCTCGGCATGACGGACGCGGGGTTCCACGTCACGGACGAGCAGGCGCCCCGGCTGTCCGAGATGTACGGGGAGAAGGAGGGCGGCGGCATCGAGCGGATCCCCGGTCTGCCGCTGCGCGGCGGCCGGCCGCGGTTCCTGTCCGGCAGTGGCGGCATGGTGGCGTCCGCCCACGACTACCACCGCTTCATGGAGTTCCTGCGCCGCCGGGGCGAGCTGGACGGCGTCCGGCTGCTCGCCCCGGAGACGGTGGACCTGATGACCCGCAACCACCTGCCCGGCAACGCCGATCTGCGGGCCTTCGGCAGCCGCCCGGCCCACGACGAGCCCGGCAACGAGGGGCTCGGCTTCGGGCTCAACGTCTCCGTGGTGATCGACCCGTCCCGCACCCAGGCGCCGTCCGGGCTCGGCTCCTACAGCTGGAGCGGGGTGGCCACGACGACGTTCTGGGTGGACCCGGGCCGCGACCTGACGGTGCAGTTCATGACGCAGGTGCGACCCAGGTCCTCCCACACGGTCTTCCGCGACCTCAAGAAGTTCGTCCACGAGGCCGTCTCGGGCTGACCTTCGCTACTGGTCGACGCGGAGCGTGAACTCGAGGCCGTCCCCGGCCAGTTCACTCAGCCACTGTTCGGACCGGGCCGCCGTCTCGGCGGCGCGGTTCAGGCCCGGCGGCAGGGAGCCGTCCAGGACGTGGCGGACGCCCAGGGCGAGGGTGCGCGAGACGCAGCGGGCCATCGCGCTCTCCTGGGTGTCGCCCACCAGGTCCAGGAGGTAGCCGCCCGCCCAGGTCCGCCCGGTCGCGGCCCGGACGTCCAGCGACACGGCGAGGACGACCCGGTCCCGGTCGTCGTCCGTGGTGGGGTAGGCGGCAGCCAGTTCCTGGGCCAGGGCGGTGATCCGGGCGTCGTCGCCCCTCTTCAGCTCCTCGAAGACGCCGTCCCAGGCGCGCAGCCAGCCCTGAAGACGCAGGGTGCCGCGGACGAACGTGCGCGGTGTCCAGGCGGCCGGCAGTCCGTACTGCGCGACGAAGGGGACGCTGTCACGGTTGGGGTAGACCTCGAAGGTCTCCCGGTCGACGACGTGCCGCCGGGTCGCCTCCCACGGGCGGTCGGCGACCGTCTCGGCGCCGCCCTCGATGTAACGGGCCGGGGAGCGCAGGGCGTTGAGGACCCCCGCCGGTGCCCAGCTGAAGCGGTACGTGAAGTCGTTCGGGACGGCCGGGACGCCGCCGCAGTACGACGTGAGGGTGTACGAGGCCGGCGTCCGATCGCCGATGGCCTCCCGGGCGCGGGCGACGAGGGCGTGGGCGAAGAGGTGGTCGATGCCCGGGTCCAGCCCGGCCTCGGTGAGGACGACGACCCCGGCCTTCTCGGCGGCGGGCACCTGATCGAGGACCGCCTCGGACACATAGCTGGAGCAGGCGAAGTGCGCCCCGAGCCGGACACACTCCGCGAGCAGCGGCGCGTGCTCCGGCGCGGGCAGCATCGACACCACGACGTCGCCGGGCGCCAGTTCGGCGGCGAGGGCGGGCAGCGTGTAGGCGCGGGGCTCGGCCCGTCCGGCGAGGCCCAGCCGGTCGAGGGCGTCGGCCGCGCGGCTCTCGGTGCGGTGCCAGAGCCGTACGCGCTCGGCGGTGTCGCACAGCGTGGCCAGACCGCTGCCCGTGGACAGGCCGGCGCCGATCCAGTGGACGGTGCCGCTCGCGGGTACCGGGTCAGTGCTCATGGATCTCCCCCTTGTCGAGGCCGTGTTCACGGCATGCCTGACGGAACCGGTCCAGACAGCGTCCCCAGGGCCCGGTGACGCCGAAATCGAGCAGGTGGGGCAGGAGGGCGGCCGAGAAGTCGGCGCTGGACTCCAGCGGCAGCAGGGAGGGCAGGTTGTCGATGGCGATCAGGTCGAGCGGGGGTTCCTCGCGCAACCGGCGGACGGGCTCGTCCCAGTCGGTGGTCTCGTCGTACACCGGAAGGACGTTGAGCGGGGAGCCGACGTCGCACGTGACGTCGCACAGGGTGCGCAGGCGGCGGCCCTGGGCGTCGAGGTCCTGCTCGCGGAGGAAGGGCGGGACGGGGCCGGTGGCGAGCACCGCGTTCACCATCACGTCGTGCTCCAGCAGGGCGCGGCGGTCCAGGTCGCGGGTCTCGGCGAGGTCCCAGCAGGTCGGGTCCACACCCGCGGTGGCGAAGGCCGTGCGGGCACCGCGGCCGCTGCGTCCCAGGGCGCCGATGACCAGGCCGGTGAACTCGGCGTCGTCCGCGGCGGGCTTCAGCGTCTCGTCCAGGGCCTCCTTCGTCGTGGGCGTCAGCGGCGCCCGCAGCCGGCCGCGGTGCTGGAGCACGGCGAGGGCCGCGCCCAGGTAGCCGGCCCAGAACCCGAAGGCGGCGAGGCGTCGCCCGCTGTCGTCCACCAGGTACTCCAGGTCGAACAGCGCCCCGCCCCCGGCGGCGAACCGGCGCAGCAGGCCGGCCGCTCCCGGCTGGCCCTTGTAGGCGTGGCCGAAGAAGACGTGCCGGTGCGTCAGTTCGGCCGGGTCGTCGGGCAGTTCCTTCAGGCCGAGCACGACGGTGTCCCGCGGGGCCGACACCCAGGAGCCCGCGGGGGCGACGCGGCAGCCGGCCGCCTCGTACTCCTCGGTCGGGAAGACCCGCTGCGGGGAGTCCTCGACGGTCAGTGCCACTCCGTGCTCGACGAGCCGCCGGGCGTCGTCGGGCACGACCGGTGTGCGTCGCTCGGTCGTTCGGGCCTCGTGGCGCAGCCACAGATGGAGCTCGGTCATACCAGGTGGGCCTCCGGACGTGAGGCGCCGGCCGCAAAGGGCCGGCGCTCAAGGGGCTGACGTCCACGAAGCGTACGCGGCCCGCCCGGGGGTCGCGCGCCCATGCGCCCAGGTCACGTCGAGGGGCACCGGAACCTGCCCCGGCGTCTCAGGAGGAGCTGACCACCGCGTCGAGGTGGGGCAGGTGGTGGTCGAGGCGCTCCCGCTTGGTCCGCAGATAGGTGATGTTGTTCTCGCACGGCGGGATCAGCAGCGGCACCTGCTCGGCGACCTCGATGCCGTGGTTCACCAGCGCCTCGCGCTTGCGCGGGTTGTTGGACATCAGGCGCACGGACTTGACGCCCAGGTCGTCGAGGATCCGGGCCGCCACGCCGTAGTCGCGGGCGTCCACCGGCAGGCCGAGGGCGAGGTTGGCCTCGACGGTGTCCAGACCCTCCGCCTGGAGGGCCATCGCGCGCAGCTTGGCGAGCAGGCCGATACCGCGGCCCTCATGCCCTCTGAGGTAGACGACGACACCGGCGCCCTCGGCGACGACCGCGCGCAGGGCGGCGTCGAGCTGGTCGCCGCACTCGCAGTGCTGGGAGCCGAAGGCGTCGCCGGTCAGGCATTCCGAGTGCAGCCGGATGAGCACGTCGTCGGTGCCGAGGTCGCCGTAGACCAGCGCCACTTGTTCGTCACCGCGGTCGTGGTCCAGGTAGCCGACCGCCTGGAATTTCCCGTACACGGTGGGCAAGGGCGCATTCACGACGCGTTCCACGCCGGTCCGCTGCGGGGACTTCTTGCCGAGTACGCCAATTTTTTCTGTCATGATTCTCGAGTTCCTAAGCAGAGACGAAAGGCCGTGTCGTTATGAGTGATCTGGTGCCGGCGGACACCACGGAAGACGTACGGACGCGGGGCGCCGGTGTCTCACGGCAGGTCGCGGTGCTTCCCGTGGGCAGCTTCGAGCAGCACGGTCCGTATCTTCCGCTGGCGACCGACACGCTCGTCGCCTGTGCCGTCGCGCGGGAGATAGCCGGCGCGTACCCGGTGCACCTCCTTCCTCCGGTGACGATCTCCTGCTCGCACGAGCACGCGGCCTGGCCGGGGACCGTGAGCATCTCCTCGGTGACCCTTCATGCGGTGGTACGGGACATAGCGGCTTCGCTGCGCCGGTCGGGCGTCGACGCCCTGGTGGTGGTCAACGGGCACGGCGGAAACTACGTGCTGGGCAACGTCGTTCAGGAATCCTCCGCCCGCGGCGAGCGGATGGCGCTGTTCCCGGCCCCGGAGGACTGGGAGGCGGCGCGGGAGCGGGCGGGTGTGCTCACCTCGCTGCTCACCGACATGCACGCGGGGGAAATAGAGACCTCCATCCTTCTGCACGCTCATCCCGAAATGCTCCGACCCGGTTATGAGACTTCCGATTTCGTCGCTGACGACCGGCGTCATCTGCTCACCCTCGGCATGTCCGGTTATACCGATTCCGGTGTCATCGGCCGTCCTTCGCTGGGTTCGGCGGAAAAGGGGAAGGAACTCCTGGCGAGCCTGGCGGATTCCTTCGGGGCGTATTTCTCGCTGCTGACCTCCGACGAGTAGTCGGCCACGGTCGCGGGGCCGGGGCCGGGTGCCGGTGAGGCGGGCCGGGACCCGGCGCGCAGGCCCGCGTACCAGCGGGCGACGAGCACGACCAGGCCGGGCAGGCTCGCCACGAGGCTGAGCACCCCGTAGACGACCGCGACGGCGAGTCCCCGCCCGGCGCCCAGGCCCGCGGCGCCGAACGCCCAGGCGGTGACGCCTTCCCTCGGTCCCCAGCCGCCGACGTTCAGCGGCAGGCCCATGGCCAGCAGCGCCAGTACGGCGAGCGGCACCAGTACGGCCACGGAGGCGGCGGCTCCGGCGACACGGGCGGCGAGTACGAACATGGCGACGTAGCCTGCCAGGACGACCACGGAGGAGACGATGACTCCGGGCCCGTTGCGGCGGGACAGCAGCCCCTCGCGCGCCTCGGCGAGCGTGGCGCGCAGCGCCCGGCCCCGTCGGGAGGGCGCCGCGCGGTTCATGCGCAGGGCGAGGGCGACGGCGAGTGCGCCGAGTGCGGCCAGGACCGCGAGCGGGGCGATGTGCCGGGCCTCGGCCAGCACCGGCGAGGGCATGGTCAGCAGGACCACGGCCCCGACGGCGAACAACGCGATCTGCCCGGCGGCCCGTTCGAGGACGACGGCCTTCACGCCCCGCCGCACGTCCCCCTCGCTCTGCCCGTGCCGCACCGCCCGGTGCACGTCGCCGAGCACACCGCCGGGCAGCGCCGCGTTCAGGAACAGCGCCCGGTAGTAGTCGGCGACGGCCGGCCCGAACGGCAGCCGGATCCTCAGGCTCCGGGCCACGAGCGCCCATCGCCAGGCGCTGAACACGGTGGTGACGAGCCCGATTCCGAGGGCCAGCACCAGGGATGTTCCGTCGATGCGGCGCAGCCCGTCCAGGAAGACCCCGGTGCCCAGCCGCCACAGCAGCACGCCGAGGATGACGACTCCGGCGAAGGTGCCGAGGTGCGTACGGGCCTTGGGGGAGCCGAGCCGGGCGAGGGCGGTACGGACGGGGCCGGGACGGGAGGCCTCCGGGCGGGTCGTGGGCGTCGGGGTCTCGGCGTCGACCACGGCGCGTGGGGAGAGGGCCGGCTCGCCGAGTAGGCGCACGCCCGTGCCGTCGGCGACCGGGCACGGCACGTCCGGATCGGCCAGGGGCGCGATCGCGGTGCTCGTCCCGGCCCCGGCGGGCGAAGGACGGCCGCCGACGGTCGCCGACGGCCCGTCCGGGACCGTGGCGGCGAGCCGGCGCGACGGCTCGGCGGCGGCCGACGACGGCGCCGGAGCACCGGTTTCACCGAGCCGGCCCGCGCCGTCGGCGGTCTCCGGCAACCGGGCGGTGTCAGCGGGTTTCAGCCGCACACGCGTCCCCGCCACCGCGCCCCGTGGCGCGACGTCCACTCCCGCCCGCGGGCTCATGACGCTCCGCCCGCCGGGCGGCACAGGGCCAGTAGGTCGGTGTGGTGGACGGTGACGCGCAACTGGCCGGCGGCGCAGGCGGCCAGGCGTTCGGCCAGATAGGCGTCGGCGGCGGCGCGCAGGTCGGGACGCTCCTCGACGGCGGCGCCGACCCAGCCGCGCAGCCACTGCTCGGTGAGCGCGGCCTGCTCGGGGCCGAGCCGCCACGGGCTCGGATGCAGCCGTACCGTCGCGCCGTGCTCGGAGAACGCCTCGGTCGCCGCCGTCACCGCGTCGGGACCGAGCAGACCGTCGCGGCGCTGGTGGTCGTTGAACGCCTGGGCGATCTCCGAGTCCAGCGGGTGTGACGGCGTCAGTTCCACACGGCCGGCGACGGACAGCGTCAGCAGGGCCGGGCAGCCGGCTCCGGCGCAGGCGGCGGCGAGGGCGTCGACCTCCTCGCGGGTGAGGACGTCCAGCAGCGCGGACGCCGTCACCAGGGACGCGCCGCGCAGGGCGTCCGCGGTGAGGCGGGCGACGTCACCGCGCCGCGTCTCCGCCGTGACCCGGCTGCCGTCGGCGGCGGAGCGCGGGGAGGTGACGGCGGCGAAGTGCAGCAGGTAGGGGTCGCGGTCGTGCAGGATCCAGTGCTGCGCGCCGTCCAGGCAGGGGGCGAGCCAGCGGCCCATCGAGCCGGTACCGCACCCGAGGTCGTGGATGACGACACCGCCGGACTTGCCCGGCAGGTTGGCGAGCCGGATGCGCAACGGGTCGAGCAGATCGTGCGCCCGCGCGGCGGCGTCGGCCGACTCCCGCAACTCCAGCCACTCGGGCGCGTAACGGGGCGGATCGTCGGGGTCGGCCTCACGCAGCTTCACAGTGGGCCGTGCGCCGGGGTATCCGCTGGGGCCGGCGCCCGGGATGACGGCGTCCGCGGCCTGCGCCGGCCCGGACTGCCCGCTGAAGGCCGAGCCAGGGATCACGGCGTCCGCCGACCCGGCGGCCTGCCCGCCGGGACCCCCGCCCGGGATCACGGCGTCCGTCGACGGGGCCGCCTGCCCGCCAGGACCCGAGCCCGGAAGCACAGCACCCATCACCCCGGCGGCCTGCCCGCCGGCACCCCCGCCCGGGATCGTGGCACCCGCCGACGGGGCACCCTCCCCCGGCCCGGGATTGCCGCTCGGTCCCGCGCCCGGAATCACGCGGTCCATCGACTCGGCAGCCTCCCTCGGCCCAAGTTGGGCCGGAATCGTGTGGGTCGTCGCCGGGTTCGTCATGCGGCCCTCCGGGGGTCGGTCGGGAGCCGGCGCAGTACCGCCGCCAGGCTCTGTGCGGTCGCCGCCCAGCCGCCGAGGGCGACGCGGCGGCTGCGGGCGGCGGCCTTGAGGCGACGGCGTACGTCCGCCTCGCCGAACCAGCAGCGCAGCTCCGCGGCGATGGCGGCGGAGTTCTCCGGCGGGACGAGGATGCCGGGCACACCGCCGTCGGGGGCGCGGCCGACCGCCTCGGGGAGCCCGCCGACGTCCGTGGCCATGACCGGGATGCCACGCGCCAGTGCCTCGGTCACGGCCATGCCGTACGTCTCGGCGTACGAGGTGAGCACCATCAGGTCGGCGGTGGCGTAACGGGCGTCCAGTGCGGCGCCGGACTGCGGCCCCGCCAGCTCCAACCGGTCCTCCAGGCCGTGCTCGGCGATGAGGGACCGCAGATGGGCGACATACTCCGGGTCCTGAGTGAGACTGCCGACGCACACGCAGCTCCACGGCAGGTCGGTCACCGTGGCCAGCGCCTCCACCAGCCGGTGCTGTCCCTTGCGCGGGGTCACGGCGGCCACGCACAGCAGCCGTGAGACACCGTCGGTGCCGGGCGCGAGCGGCGCGATGTCGGCGCCGGGGGCCGCGACGTGCACCCGCTCCGGGGGAAGGCCGTGGTGGGCGACCAGACGGCGGACCGCCCAGTCGCTGGTGGCGATCACCGCCGGCACCGCCCGCAGCACCGCCCGCTCCTTGGCGTCGAGTTCGGCGGCCACGGCCGGGTCGAGGCCCGTCTCGTCGCCGAGCGGAAGGTGGACGAGGACGGCCATGCGCAAACGTTCCGCCTCGGGCACGACGATCTCCGGGACGCCGCAGGCGACCAGCCCGTCGAGCAGGACGACGGCACCGTCGGGCAAGCCGCTCAGGGCGCGGGCGAGTTCCGTACGGGCCGCCGCCCCAGGCCGGGGCCAGTCACCGGCCACGGCGTGCTTGGTCACCTGCCAGCCGAAGCCGGGCAGGTCCAGGCACACGCGCCGGTCGTAGGCGTTGCCGCCGCTGGGCGTGGCCGGGTCGTCGATGCCGCCCGGCAGCACGAAGTGCACGGTGCGCAGGGACATGGGGATGATCTCGGCGTTCTTCAGGGCGGCGTGCTGCACGGGTACATAATTCAGCCGCGCCGGTGCCGGTCCGCTCTGCCCGGGCCGTTCGATCGTCGTGTCGGTCACAGCGCACGCTCGTAACTCGCCCACGCGATGTGCGACTCGTGCAGGGTGACGGTCAGGCCCGCGATGCCCTTGGCGCCCTCGCCCAGCGCGCCCTTGTGGATGCGCTCGGCGAGCCGGTCGGCGATGACCTTGGCGAGGAACTCCGTGGAGGTGTTGACACCGGCGAAGTCGGGCTCGTTGTCGAGGTTGCGGTAGTTCAGCTCGCCGACCACCGCCCCGAGTTCCTGGGTCGCCAGCCCGATGTCGACGACGATGTTGTCCTCGTCCAGCTGTTCGCGCCGGAACGTGGCGTCCACGAGGAAGGTGGCCCCGTGCAGGCGCTGCGCCGGTCCGAAGACCTCGCCGCGGAAGCTGTGGGCGATCATGATGTGATCGCGGACGGTGATGCTGAACAACGGACGACCCTCCAGGTGCGGCGCGTCTGCTCCCCCGCCATGGTGCCGGGGATGCCGAGTAGTACGGCTCCTTGCCTTCCCCTGTTCAGCCTCCGGTACGTCTTTTCTCAGGTCAGGCGCTCTCGCCGTAGCGGACGCGGTGGCACAGCGCCGGGATCTCGCCCGAGGCGAGCCTCGGCAGCACGTCCGGCAGGTCCTCGAAGGCGGACTCGCCGGTGACCAGGGCGTCGAGGGCCGGGTCGGCGAGCAGGTCGAGGGCGAGGGCGAGCCGGTCGGCGTAGGTGCGGTTCGGCCGGGCCGGGGAGACGGTGCCGACCTGGCTGGAGCGGATGACGAGCCGCCGGGAGTGGAAGGCCTCGCCGAGCGGCACGCTCACCCGCCGGTCGCCGTACCAGCTCAGTTCGAGCACGGTCCCTTCGGCGGTGAGGAGTTCCAGGGACCGGGCGAGGCCCTGCTCGGTGGCGCTGGCGTGGACGACCAGATCGCACTCGCCGAGGGCGTCCTCGGGAGAGGCGAAGCCCACGCCCAGCGCTTTTGCGATCCCGGCCCGGCCCGGGTCGGCGTCGACCAACTGGACGCGGACGCCGGGGAACCGGGCGAGCAGCGCGGCCATGGAGGAGCCGACCATGCCCCCGCCGACCACGGCGATCCGGTCGCCGACCAGGGGCGCGGCGTCCCACAGGGCGTTGACGGCGGTCTCCACGGTCCCCGCGAGCACGGCCCGCTCGGCCGGCACGGCGTCCGGTACGGGCGTGACGGCGCTCGCCGGGACGACGTACCGGGTCTGGTGCGGGTAGAGGCAGAACACCGTACGGCCGGCGAGCGCCTCGGGGCCCTCCTCCACCACACCGACGTTGAGGTAGCCGTACTTCACCGGCCCCGGGAAGTCGCCCTCCTGGAACGGCGCCCGCATGGCCGAGTGCTGGCTGACGGGCACGCCGCCGCGGAAGACGAGCGTCTCCGTGCCGCGGCTGACGCCGGAGTACAGCGTGCGGACCAGCACCTCGCCCTCGCCGGGCTCCGGCAGGGCGACGTCCCGGATACCGCCTCGCCCAGGCGAGTCGATCCAGAACGCACGTCCGGTGTGCTTCATCGAAGTCCTCCTGAACGATCGGGAAGCTGCTTGCGTACCGAGGGGTGCACAGGCCGCGCACAAGGTAGCGGCGTTGATCGACTCTGTCACACGGCCGGAGGGTGTTCGGTGGCCCTGAACAACACTTACGACGCGAGGCTCGTACAGCAGGAGACCGCCCTGGGGGCGGGCGTGCAGATCCTGCTGCTGGCCCTGATCGGCACGGCGATCGGGATGGGCCCGGCGGGCTGGCTGACCGGCCTCGCGTTCGCGATCGCCACCTGGGCGGTGCTCTCCCGGGCCCTGCACCGCTCCCGGCTGCGCTCGTTCGGCGCGGCGAACCGGGTCACCCTCGGCCGGGCCACCCTCGTCGGCGGCGTCACCGCGCTGGTCGCGGACTCCTTCCAGAGCTCGCCGCCCGTGTCGTTGTTCGTCGGCCTGACGGCGGTGGCCCTGATCCTCGACGGCGTCGACGGCAAGGTCGCCCGCCGCACCGGCACCTCCACCCCGCTGGGCGCGCGCTTCGACATGGAGGTCGACGCGTTCCTGATCCTGGTGCTGAGCGTGTACGTGTCGATGCAACTGGGCCCGTGGGTGCTGCTGATCGGCGGTATGCGGTACGTCTTCGTCGGCGCGGCCCGCATCTGGCCCTGGCTGACCGCCGCCCTCCCGCCGAGCACCGCCCGCAAGACGGTCGCGGCACTCCAGGGCGTGCTTCTGCTGCTGGCGGGCGCCGATCTGCTGCCGTACGCGGCCAACTTCGGGGTCGCGGCCCTGGCCCTGGGCCTGCTGGTGTGGTCGTTCGGGCGTGATGTGCTGTGGCTGTACCGCACCTCGCGGGTCGAGGAGCCCCCGGCCCGGCGCCAGGTGCGGGAACTGGTCGCGAGCTGACGCCCCGACCGGTCAGGCGTCGAACCGGCCGCGCGCCGACTCGATGTGCCCGAGGTACTCATGGGTCCAGCCGCAGATCAGGTCGACCGTGGCGCGCAGGGCCCGGCCCGGTTCGGTGAGGGTGTACTCGACCTTCGGCGGCACGGTGGGGTGCACCTTCCGGTCGACCAGGCCGTTGCGCTCCAGCATCCGCAGGTTCTGCGTGAGCATCTTGTGGCTGACGCCCTCGACCTCGTCCCGCAACTCGCTGAAGCGCAGGGTGCGTTCGCCGAGGGCCTCGATGATGAGCAGCGCCCACTTGTTGGCGACGTCCGAGAAGATCTCCCGCGCCAGGGAGTCCGCCCGCCGCAGGTCCGCGTTCTCCGGCAGGTCCCTCAACTGCTTGGTCACCATCTGGTTCCCCCGTCACTGAAAAGTGCGTTCTTCCAGGTCAACGCAGACTCTCCTACGGTTTCCGAGTAACCGCAAGAGAGCGAGAGAGCGCGGGTCCGCGCTCGACGGAAGGACGGGAACCATGAGCACGATCGATGTCTACGACCACGCCATACCGGCGGAGAGCCACTTCGGCTACGCGCAGGCGATCAGGTCCGGCGATCTGATCCACGTCTCCGGACAGCTCTCGTTCGACGAGGCGGGCGGCTTCCGCCCGGAGGACGACGTCGCCACTCAACTGGAGGGGACCTACGCCAACCTCGACAAGGTACTGGCCCACTACGGCGTCACGCGCAACCAGATCGTCTCCCAGACGCTGTACGTGGTGGACCTGGTGAAGAACGCCGACTTGGTGGCGGAGGGCAACCGGGCCTACTTCGGCGCCCACCGCCCGGTCAGCACGGCCCTGGGCGTCACCGAACTCACCTTCCCCGGACAGGCGGTGGAGATCAGCTGCGTGATCGACACGAAGCTGCCGGCGTGAACCGGGCGGCGGACCCTGGTCGGAGACGATCGTAGATCTTGGCGGGAGACGATCAGCGACGGGTCCCCGTGCCCACCAGGGCCCTCTCGTACGGGTCGAGGACGACTCCCCTGCCTTCGGTGGAGACGCCGGCGATGATCTGCTGGTGGGCCAGCGGCACGACCGCGTCCGTGCCGAGGACCGCGGCCTCGGCGGCCATGGCAGCGTCCTGCCGCTCGCCCGTGCCGTCGGTCCGGTCGGCCTTCTCGACGGCCCGGTCGACGTTCTCGTCGCACAGCAGGGCCAGGTTGTAGCCGCCGTCGCAGGTGTAGTCACTGGCGAGGATGCCGACGGGGTCGCCGGTGTCCAGCAGGCTGTTGCGGGCGCCGATGAACGCGTCGAACTTCCCGGCCAGCGCGTCGCTCTCCAGCCGTGAGTACTCGCGCACTTCCAGCTGCACCGTGAAGCCGGCCTTTTCGAGCTGCTGTTGCACGACCTGGGCGACCTCGGGGAGTTCGGGCCGGTTGTCGTAGGTGGCGAGGGTGATCCGCGTGCCGTCGGGCCGGGCGGCGGCCGCGCGCCCCGTCGGCTTCACCCGCTTGCTCTCGGCCCAGGTGACGGCGGGACCGTAGATGCCGGCGCCCGGGTCGGCGTACCCCTCGAAGACGCCCTTGACGATGACGGAGGAGTCGACCGCCGTGCGCGCGGCGGCGCGCAGCTTCGGGTCCTTGAAGGGGCCGGTCCTGGTGTTGAGGTGAAGGCTGGTCGTCCGGGTGGTGCCGGCTTCCTTGAGGGTCGCCTCGTCGAGGGTGGCGGCCTGGGCGACGGGGATCGCCTCGGCGATGTCCACGTCGCCGGTGCGCACCGCGTTGGCGCGCGCGGTGCCGTCCTTGACGAAGCGCGCGTCGATACCGGAGGCATGGGCGCGCCCGCCCCAGTAGTCGTCGAAGCGGTCGAGGGTCGCGGAGCCGCCGCTGTTGGCCTTGGTGATCTCGAAGGGCCCGGTGGCGGTGCCGACGGGCGTGGGCGCGCCCTTCTTCTCGTACGCCTTCGGGGAGAGGATCGCCAGGCTCGGGCTGGACAGGCGCATGGGCAGGACGGGGTCGGCCGCGGCGGTGGTGATACGTATGCCGCGGCTGCCGTCGGCCTCGGCGTCGAGGGTGACACCGGCGAGGGCGGCGGGCAGGGGCTTCGCCTTCGTGGCGCGGGTGAGCGCGTCGGCCACGGCGGCCGGGGTGACGTCCGTGCCGTCCTGGAAGGTGGCCTCGCGCAGGGTGAACCGCCAGGTGCGGTCGCTCTCGCGCCGCCAGGACTCGGCGAGCGCCGGGGCCGCGGCGCCGTTGGCGTCCAGGGCGGTCAGCCCCTCGGTGACGCCGAGCCGGCTCAGGAGCGTGGCGTCGGCTCCGTACGGCGAGAAGTTCTCGGCAGGCGGGAAGGCGAGGGCGACACGCAGCCGCGAGCCTGACGGCCCGCCGTCCGACGACGACTCCCCGCCGGGGGAGGCGAAGCAGCCCGCCAGACCTGGGACGAGGACGAGGACGGCGAGGAACCGGAAGGGACTCTTGATGCTCAGATCACGCACTTGCACAGCATATGCATCAAGGACGAGGCACTGCTCGGCCGGGGGACCGCCCCTCGGACGCCACCGCAAAACCCATACGGCGCAGGCGATTTGACAGCGATGACGATCACTCCCTAAACCTAGCCACATGACATCCATTTTCAAAAAGGCGGTGTGGTCGTGAGGGTCGCGTTCGTCGGCAAGGGCGGCAGCGGCAAGACCACGCTGTCGGCGCTCTTCTCCCGCCACCTGGCGCGCTCGGGCGCCCCGGTCCTCGCCATCGACGGCGACATCAACCAGCACCTGGCCGAGGCGCTCGGCGAGGAGGAGAAGTCCGCCCCTCCCCTGGGCGAGCACCTGGCCGAGATCAAGGACTTCCTGCGCGGCACGAACCCACGCATCACCTCCCGCGAGGCGATGATCAAAACGACTCCCCCGGGACGCGGCTCCCGCCTCCTGCGCCCACTGGGCGACGACGAACTGCACGCGCGGCACGTCGGCCGGGCGGGCGGCGTCCCGCTGATGGTCACGGGCGAGTTCGACGAGTCCGACCTGGGCGTGGCCTGCTACCACTCCAAGCTGGGCGCGGTCGAGCTGTACCTCGGCCACCTGGCGGACGGCGCCGGCGAGTACGTCGTGGTCGACATGACGGCGGGCGCGGACGCCTTCGCCTCCGGCCTGTTCACCCGCTTCGACATCACCTTCCTGGTTGCGGAACCCACCCGCAAGGGCGTCTCGGTCTACCGCCAGTACCGCGACCACGCGGAACAGTTCGGCATCCGCATCGCCGTCATCGGCAACAAGGTGACCTGCGAGGACGACCTCCTCTACCTCAAGGAACAGGTAGGGGACGACCTCCTGACCTACCTGGTCCAGTCCCCCTGGGTCCGCGCGGCCGAACAGGGCCGCACCGAGGGCGGCCTGGACGCGCTGGACTCCCTGGAGCCGCACAACCGCCACGCACTCACGCTCCTCCGCGAGGCAGTCGACGCCCACCCCCGCGACTGGGACCGGCTCCACCGCCACGCCGTCGAGTTCCACCTGCGCAACGCCCGAGCGTGGGCGGACGCCCGCACGGGCGAGGACCTGGCGACCCAGGTCGACCCGGACTACGTCCCCGGCGGCACCCCGCCGAACACCTGACCACCTCCCGCCCCCTAACGCCCTACCGCCAACCAGACAGGACGCCACTCCCCCATGTCTCTCGACGTCTCCCCGAAGCTCCTCACCGAAGCCGAGCAGGGTGACATCCGCGAGGAGGACTTCGTGGACACGGTCCGCACGTCCCTCCCCTACGCCTACGACCTGATCGCCTCCCTCGCCACCGAACTCCACGACGGCCAGTCCGACTTCACCGACAACCAGACCCCTCCCCGCTCCGAACAGGAGCGCGGCCAACTCCTGCGCGCCCTCGCCAGCGACGCGATCCGCACGAGCCTGGAACGCCACTTCGGCATCACCCTGGCCTTCCAGAACTGCCACCGCGTGGCGGCGTTCCGCCCGGAGGCGCGGGACGGGGAGACGTATGCGCGCTTCACGTCCGTACGGTCCCAGGTCCTGAATCAGTCGCCGGAGTTCAGGGACTGCTGACAGCGCCGCCATCGCCCAGGAAAGCCACCACGGCGGTCACGAACCGCCCCCGATCGTCCAGCCACGGAACGTGCGCCGCCCCGCTCTGCACGACCAGCTCGGCACTCGGGAACAACCCCGCGTACTCCTTCATCACGCGCGCTGGCCCCGCCACGTCGTACTCCCCGGCGAGGACGAGCACCCGTGAGGCAACCGCGGCAAGGGCGCTCCGGGTGCCATCGGGGTCGAAGGCACCGTCGGAGGCGTAGCGAGCGGCGGCTTCGTCGTTGCGCTGTCGCTGCTCCGCCGCGCGAAAGGCCTGGGCCTCGTCGTCCCAGCGGCCGAACCAGAAGGGGGCGACGGCGTCCCAGTCGCCGGCCGTCGCCCGGCCGGCCGTGATGGCCTCCAGGGACGCGTACGCCGGGGCGAACCATGGTTCGTCCCGGCGCAGGCGTGCCGTCTCCAGCCGGTCCTCGGCGGTGATGCCGAGGCCGACGGCGAAGACGCTGGGCGTGATCAGGGCGAGCCGGCCCACGCGGTCCGGATGGCGGGCCGTGTACAGCGCGGCCAGATTGGCACCGGCGCAGTGCGCGAGCAGGTCCAGCCGCTCCAGACCCAGCTCCTCACGCAGCGCCTCGACATCGGCGACCTGTCGATCACAGCGGTATGACGCCGTGTCCTGCGGCACGGCCGAACTGCCGCTGCCCCTGAGGTCCAGGCGGATCAGGGTGCGGTGGGCAGTCAGGCCGCCCAGGTCCCCCAGGTAGACCGAGTCCTGCATCGGGCCACCGGGGAGACAGACCAGGGGCGGGCCGTCCCCCGACAGGTGGTAGGCGAGGGTGGTGCCGTCGGGGGCGGTGAAGGTGGGCATGGGCGCGAGGGTGGCAGGAGGCGGAAGCTGGGGCAACCGGATATCCGCCGAATGTCAGCCGTCCACCGTGCCGTCGACGGTGGTGTCCTGGCCGTGCGCGGTCGGCCCCCGCCCTTCCGGGCAGGGGCCGACCGCCGTCCTGCTACCGCACCGGTGTCGCGGCCGGCGCCGGCGCGTAGCCGGTGGGCCGGGTCGTGAAGGTGCCGCGGCCCTGGGTGCGGCTGCGCAACCGGGTCGCGTAGCCGAAGAGTTCGGCCAGCGGCACGGTGGCGGTGACGACCGCCGCGCCCGCGCGGGTGACCGACCCGGTCACCCGGCCGCGCCGGGCGGCGAGGTCGCCGAGCACGCCGCCCACCGCGTCCTCGGGCACGGTGACCGTGACCTCGACGACCGGCTCCAGCAGGACCATCGCGCAGGCCCGCAGGGCCTCGCGCAGCCCCAGGCGGCCGGCCGTGCGGAACGCCGTGTCCGAGGAGTCCTTCACATGGGTCGCCCCGTCGGTGAGGGTGACGCGCAGCCCGGTCACCGGGTGCCCGCCGAGCGGCCCCTCGGCGAGGGCGTCGCGGCAGCCCGCCTCGACCGCCCGGACGTACTCCTGCGGCACGCGCCCGCCGACGACGGACGAGCGGAACGCGAACCCACCCTCCTCGTACGGTTCCACGTCGAGGACGACATGGGCGAACTGCCCCGCCCCGCCGTCCTGTTTGACGTGCCGGTAGACCAGCCCGGACACGCCCCGGGCGACGGTCTCGCGGTAACTGACCCGGGGGCGGCCGACGTTGACCTCCAGCCCCAGCTCGCGCCGGAGCTTTTCCACCGCCACCTCCAGGTGCAGTTCACCCATGCCCGACAGCACGGTCTGCCCGGTCTCCGGGTCGGTCCGCACGACCAGCGAGGGATCCTCCTCGGTCAGCCGGGCCAGTCCGGACGCCAGACGGTCGGTGTCGCCGGCCCTGCGGGACTCGACCGCGACCGAGACCACCGGCTCCGGCACGCCCGGCGGTTCCAGGACGAGCGGGGCGCCCGGCGCGCACAGGGTCGAGCCGGCGCGGGCCGACTTGAGCCCGACGACGGCGACGATGTCCCCGGCGACCGCCCGGTCCAACGGTGCGTGCCGGTCGGCCTGGACGCGCAGGATGCGGCCGACGCGCTCGGTGCGTCGCGCGTTCGCGTCCCACAGGGTGTCTCCCTTCTCGATCGTCCCGGAGTAGATCCGCAGGTAGGTCAGCCGTCCTGTCGGGGTGGCGTGCACCTTGAAGGCGAGGGCGGCAGGTGGCGCCACCGGGTCGGCGGGCCGCTCCTGCTCTTCGCCGTCGTGTGTGCCCCTGACCGGCGGCACGTCCAGCGGCGACGGCAGATAGGCCACGACCGCGTCGAGCAGCGGCTCCACACCGCGGTTGCGGTACGCGGACCCGCACAGCACCACCACGCCGTCGCCGTCGCGGGTCACGTCCCGCAGTGCCGAGGAGAGGGTCCGCTCGCCGAGCGTGCCCGTGTCGCAGAACTCCTCCAGGGCGCCCGGGTGGAGTTCCGCCACGGCCTCCTCCAGCGCCCGGCGGCGTGCGAGGGCCTCGTCCCGGAGGTCGTCCGGCAGCGGCGTGTCCTCGAAGGTGTCGCCGTCGGCCCACCGCAGGGCACGCATGCGTACCAGGTCGACGATGCCGGTGAACGTGTCCTCCGAGCCGATCGGCAGCTGCACGACCAGCGGGGCCGGGTGCAGCCGCTGCCGGATCGACGCGACGGCCGCGTCGAGGTCGGCACCGGCGCGGTCCATCTTGTTGACGAAGGCGATCCTCGGTATGCCGTGCCGGTCGGCCTGCCGCCACACCGACTCGCTCTGCGGCTCCACCCCGGCCACCGCGTCGAACACGGCCACCGCGCCGTCGAGGACCCGCAGCGCACGCTCCACCTCGTCGGCGAAGTCGACGTGCCCGGGGGTGTCGATCAGGTTGATCCGGTGACCGTCCCAGGCGCAGCTCACCGCCGCGGCGAAGATGGTGATGCCCCGGTCCCGCTCCTGCGGGTCGAAGTCGGTGACGGTCGTGCCGTCGTGGACCTCGCCGCGCTTGTGCGTGGTTCCGGTGGCGAACAGGATCCGTTCGGTGACGGTGGTCTTGCCGGCGTCGACGTGGGCGAGGATGCCGAGGTTGCGGACGACGGCGAGCGGGTTGTGGTTGATGCGCACGGCCCAGGGCCTTTCGAAGCGTTCAGGAAAGGGGCAGCGCGATTACCGGGCGAGGCGGGCATGGCGCGGGGCCATGCAGACGCAGCTTGCTGACGTCACGTCAGCAAGCTGCGGCACATGCTGTTCAGACGTTCGTCCCGGTCATCCGGTGTCCGCCGCGCAGCGGGCACCGGCGCGACGAGGACACGAGGATCACCTCGTAGCGCGGCAGGGAGACGGTGGCAGCGGTGCGGTCACGCATGGCCGTCTCCCTTCGTTCGTCACGACGGTGCGCCGCCGCTCAAGTCGTGGGCGGCGCCGGGTACTCGGTGAGTGTAGGGAGGGCGGAGGGAACCGGGCCAGGGATTATTCCGGCGGGGTCGGGGTGTCGTGGGTCCGGTACATCGCCTGGACGTCCAGCTCCAGCTGCACGGTCGGACCGACCACCGCGATGCCCCGGGCCAGCATCGAACGCCAGTTGAGCGTGAAGTCCTCGCGGTGCAGCTCCGCCGTCGCCAGGGCCGCGCAGCGCAGTTCCTGCCCGTAGCCGCCGTTCACCGTGCCGAGGTAGGTGGTGTCCAGCGAGACCGAGCGGCTGACGCCGTGCATCGTGAGGGAGCCCAGCAGCGTCCACTTGCTGCCGCCCCGGTAGGCGAAGCGGGCGCTCGTGAAGTCGATGTACGGGAAGCGTTCGACGTCCAGGAAGTCGGCGGACCGCAGGTGGTTGTCGCGGGTGGTGTTGCCGGTGTTGATGCTGGAGGCGTCGATGCGGACGTGCACCCGGGAGTCGGTCATGTCCTGGGCGATCCGGATCCCGCCCTCGAAGCGTTCGAAGCGGCCGTGGACATGGGCCATGCCGACGTGCTTGGCGATGAACCGGATCGCGGTGTGCGGCGGGTCGAAGAGCCAGGTTCCGGGCGTCGGCAGCTGGAGGGCCTCGGCCGGACGCAGCCAGACCCGCTCGGTGGGCGCCGACGCGCCCATCGCGATCTCGATGGTCTCGCGGTGCGGCTGAAGGCCCTCCGCCGCGATCATCAAGCTGTACCGGCCGGGCGGCAGCGCGGCGAGGAAGTAGCCGTACGGGTCGGTCGTCCCGCGGGCTGCCACCCGGTGGGTGTCCAGCGCGGTGACGGTGACGTCCGCGGCCGCCAGGGGCGTGCCCATGGGGTCGACGACCTCGCGGGCCACGGCACCCGCGCCGGAGGGCAGGGGGAGGGCGAGGCCCGCCGCTGCGGCGGAGGCGCCCCTGAGTCGTCGGCGCCTGAGCAGTGCGAGGGCCATGTGGTTCACCTTTCATCGGGGCGGCACGGCCGTACGGGCGGCGAGGTCAGCGCACGCCTACGGCCGCACCATGCTGCGGTCACACCCCCTTGTCGATCTTGCGGGACCGGTCTCCGGGACGGGTGTCTCATTACGAGACACCCGGAGACGCCCTGACAGTGGGAGACGGCCGGAGACGTCCGCTCGGCGCCTACGCCTTGAACGCGTCCGCGTGTTCCGCCGCCCAGTGGGCGAAGGTGCGGGCCGGGCGGCCGGTGACCTTCTCGACGGTGCCGACGACCGTGCGGCCCACCTCGGGGGTGTTGCCGTACGCCTCCAGCAGGAAGCCGATCACGTCCTCCGGGAGGCCCGTCGCCCGCCACTGCTCGACGGCCTGTTCCTCGGTCAGCTCGACCAGCGTGACCTGACGGCCGACGGCGGCGGCGATCGTCGCCACCTTGTCGCCGACGGTGAGCAGTTCGGGGCCGGTGATCACGTACTCCTGGCCTCCGTGGCCCTCCTCCGTGAGCGCGACCGCGGCGACGGCGCCGATGTCGCCCTCGTGGACCATGGCACTCAGCCGTGCGACGAACGGCTCCCGCACCTCGCCCGAGGCCACGATCCCGTCCGCCCACTCCAGGGCGTTGGCCATGAACTCGACCGGCATGAGCACGGTCCAGTGCACACCGTCGTCGGCACGCACCGCGTCCTCCAGCGGGGTGGGCCCGCCGCCGTGCAGCACGGTGATTCGGCGGACGCCGGCCGAGCGGGCCAGCTCAAGGATGCGCGGGCCGGTCTCCAGCGGGGTGAAGGCGGCGCCGCCGAAGGTGATCAGATGGAGGCCGGTGACCCCCTCCAGCGCCGGGGCCAGGCCGTCCGGTTGGGTCAGGTCGCCCTCGACGACCTCCACACCGGCCGGGAAAGCGGCCTTCGCGGCGTCCCGGGTGAGGGCGCGGACCTCGTGCCCCCGGGCGAGCAGTTCGGCTACGACCTGGCGGCCGACGGTTCCGGTGGCGCCGGTGACAAGAATCTTCTGCGTCTGCGTCATGGCACGACCATAGGAAGCCTTGCGGTCACTTTCTGTCCGCAAGTCTGTCTCCGCTGTGCATCCGCTAAAGGGTGGTTTCCCCGGCCGGCTCCGGCGGGCCGCCCTCGTACGCCGCTCGCAGCACGGCCCGGGCCTCGTCCGCCGTCACCGGGCGCGGGTTGGCGTACGGCTCGCCCGCGACCCGGTCCGCCGCCGGTGTCACATCGCCTTCCGCGAGGCCGAGTCCGGCGAGGGAACGCGGTGCTCCGAGGCGCCCGGCCAGCTCCCACAGGGCGCGGGGCGGGTCGTCGGCGCCGAGGGCCCGTCGCAGTACGGTCAGCGCGTGCGGGGCGGCGGGGGTGTTGTAGGCGAGGACGTACGGCAGCACGACGGTGTGCGTCTCGGCGTGCGGCAGTCCGAAGGTGCCGCCCAGCACGTGGCACACCTTGTGGTGCAGGCCCATCGTGGTCGAGCCGAGGCACGTGCCGCACAGCCAGGCCGCGTACAGCGCCCGGCTGCGCGCGTCGAGGTCCTCCGGGTCGGCGGCCAGTCGCGGCAGTGCCTCGGTCATCGCCCGCACGCCCTCCTCGGCCATGACCGAGACCAGCGGCGAGGTGTCCGGGGCGTACAGCGCCTCGACGGCGTGCGCGAGCGCGTTGACGCCGCTGGTCACGGTCAGCGGCACGGGCAGGGAGAGGGTGAGACGGGGGTCGTAGACGACGCTGCGGGGCTGGACGACCGGGTCGCGGCCGGTGCGCTTGGTGCCGTGCTCGGTCAGGCCCCACACGGGGGTCATCTCGGAACCCGAGTAGGTCGAGGGCACGGCGATCAGCGGCAGCCCGGTGCGCAGCGCGATCGCCTTGCCGAGTCCGATGGCGGAGCCCCCGCCGACCGCGACGCAGCCGTCCGCCCCGGCCGCCCGTACCGCCGCGACGGCCCGGTCGGCGTCCTCGACGGGGACGTGCATCCGGGCCTCGGCGTGCACTCCCACGCAGGCGTCGCCGAGCGCGTCCGCGACCGCCCGGGCGACTGCTTCGCCCCGGCTGCCGCAGACCACGAGCAGCCGCCGCAGGCCCAGGCGTGCGGCCTCGCCCGGGGTCGCGGTGACGGCCGCGCCGGGCCGGAACACGACCCGGACGGGCCGGGTCTCGTACGAGAAGTCACTCGGGAACGTCATGCGGCACGCTCCAGTACGAGGTCGAAGCGGGCGTGCCGGAAGGGGTTCGCCACGCCGAACTCTCGCGCCAGGGCCGGGTCGTCGGTCTGCGCGAAGTCCTGGACGAGGCTCTCCTTCACGGCGAACACCGCGTCGGAGTCGAGGTAGTCGCCGCCGGCCACGAAGATGTGCGTGGTGAGGGGCGTGTGTCCCTCGGCCGTGGCGATGAAGTGGATGTGCGCGGGGCGGTAGGGGTGCCGCCCGGTCGCGCGCAGCAGCCCGCCGACGGGGCCGTCGGTGGGGATCGGGTACGGCGCCGGGGCACAGGTGCGGAACCAGAAGCGGCCCTCGGGGTCGGCGGTGAACAGTCCGCGTCCGTTGCCCGCGGGCTGGACGCCGGGCTGCTGGACGTCGTAGAAGCCCTTGTCGTCGGCCTGCCAGACGTCGACGACGGCGCCGGGCAGCGCTGTGCCGTCCGCGGACAGCACCCGGCCGCCGACCACGCACGGTTCGCCGCCGCCCACCAGGTCGATGTCGTCGCCGAGGGCGCGGACCGGCGACTCGGTCATGTGGAAGGGGCCGAGCACGGTGGACTCGGTGGCGCCGGGCGCGCGGTGGCCGTTGACGGTCTCCACGAGCATGGACAGCCCGAGCACGTCCGACAGCAGGATGAACTCCTGCCGGGTGTCGGTGCAGGCCCGCCCGGTCGCCGTCAGAAAGCCGATCGCCCGCTCCCACTCCTGCTGGGTCAGCCGGGTCTCGCGCGCGAAGTCGTGCAGATGGCGGACGAGGCCGGTGAGCAGCTCGCGCAGCCGCGGGTCGGTGGTCCCCCGGAGGCTGGCGAGGGCCTGCTCGGTGACGCCGGCCCCGGTCGTGTCGGTGGTCATCCCGGCTCCTCGTCATCGACGTCCGTTACTTCCATGATTGCGCGCTCAGGCGCGTCCGATCCCGCACTCAGAGGCGTCCGATTCCGCGCTCAGGCGTGTCCGAGGATGGTCCGCAACGCGTCCGTGAGCAGTTCGCCGGCGTCCGGCGCGGCGGACGCGTGCCGGAAGGCGACGAAACCGTCGGGGCGCACGAGCAGGGCGCCCGCGTCGGAGATCTCGCTCAGGCGCGCCCAGTCGCCGTACGGGTCCTCGTACTCCTGCCCCGGCCCGATCACCACGGTGGCGATCTCCACCTCCTGGGCCCCGGCCGCCCGCACCCAGTCCTCTCCCCCGATGCCGGTCAGCAGGGTGAAGCGGCCCCGGCCGACCGTGTCGAGGGTGGAGAGCGTGCGGGAGCCCGAGGTGATCCAGGCGTGCGGGAGCCGGGCGCCGGGGCGGGAGGAGGGCTGGTGGTGCAGCTCGGGGTCGCGGGCGAAGCCGGGGTCGGCCGTGCCGTCCGGGACGATCGCGCCGGAGGTGTAGCGCTGGTTGAGGTCGACGCCGTGCGCGTTGAACTCGTACGCCTTGAAGGCGATCGCCTCGCGCAGCTCCGCGCGCTGCTTCTCGGCGGCCTCGGTGGCCTCCTTGCGGGCGGCGATGTTGGCCCACAGCTGCTCGGGGGTCTGCGGGGAGAGCCCGTCGAGGGCCTCGAAGATCGGGGCGGTCTCGCGGATCGACCGGTTGGCGCGGGTGACGATCTGCCGGCCGATGGGCGCGCGCTCGGCGGTGTAGCTGTCGAGCAGCCTGGGGTGGGCGGTGCCGTCGAGGACGAGTTTGAGCTTCCAGGCCAGGTTGTAGGCGTCCTGGATGGAGGTGTTGGAGCCGAGGCCGTTGGACGGGGGATGCCGGTGCACGGCGTCGCCGGCGCAGAAGACGCGGCCGTTCGCGTAGCTCTCCGCGTACATCTCGTTGACGGTCCACGCGGAGGACGACTTGACGGTCACGGGGATGTCGTCGTCTCCGACGAGCCCCCGCACGACGGATTCGGCGTACTCGGTGGTCAGGTCCGGGGCGCCCGCGGTGACGTCGTAGCCCCACACGATCAGCCACTCGGTCCAGGGGCGGACGCAGCGCACCAGGCCCGCGCCGATGCCGCCGACCGTCGCGCCGGGCGCGAGGACCCAGTACAGGGTGGCCGGGCGGTGGGCGGTGTACTTCGCCAGATCCGCCTCGAAGACGATGTTGATGCTGCCGGCCACGCCCATCTGGCCGCCCATCGGCAGCCCGGCGTCCGCGGCGACCTTGGAGCGTCCGCCGTCGGCGCCGATCAGGTACTTGGCGCGGATCTCGTACGTGTCCCCGCGCAGCCGGTCGTGGACGGTGGCCGTGACGCCGTCGGCGTCCTGGGTGTGGGAGAGGTACTCGGTCTGGAAGCGGAGCTGGGTGCCGCGGGCGACGGCCGCGTTCACCAGGACCGGCTCCATGAGGTGCTGCGGCATGTCGCACATGCGGGTGGGGCTGGCGAGTTCGTGTTCCGCCTGTACGAGGGGGTCGTTGCCCCAGGAGCGCACCCGGCCCAGTTCCTCGCCCGCGAGGCTGGTGCAGAACGTCGTGTTGCCCATCAGGTGCTGCGGCGTGGCCTGCGCGACGACCTCCTGCTCGACGCCGAGGTCGCGCAGTACCTCCATGGTGCGCTGGTTGGTGATGTGCGCGCGGGGCGTGTCGGCGAGGCTCGCGTAGCGGGTCACCACGATGTTGGGCACGCCGTAGGTGCTCAGGGCGAGCGCGGCCGAGGCACCGGCGGGGCCGCTGCCCACGATCAGGACGTCGGTCTCGACGACGGTGGACACGGGCGCTCCTGCGGGGGTTACGGGGAGATACGGGGGGGTACGGGGCGGACATCGAGCGCCATGATCATGGAGTGGCTCGGCCGGTCGCGGGTGTCTCATTACGAGACACCCGTTCGCGAAGAGGAGCGTCGCCCACGGCAGTGGTTGCCCGTTCAATCGAACCCGCTACGGTGGGTGTGCTGTGACCACGACCGAGCCCTCCCCCGCAGCCACCGCCCGGCCCTCGCTGCGTCTCGCCCGCGAGCGGTTCCTGTCGGGGCGTCCGCTGCCCGGCGGCGTTCCGGAGGAGGTCGTCGCGGCGTGGCGGCGGGCGCGGTTCTTCGGTGTGCCGCACGACTTGAAGGAGCCGGTCGCCGCTCCCGCGCGCCCCGTGGAGTCGGCGCTGCTCGGTGCCGCCCGGCCGGTGCTCGACCGGCTCGTCCCGGCCCTGGGCGCGGACCGGTCGCTCCTCGTCCTGACCGACGAGCGGCTGCGCGTGCTGTGGACGGCGGGGAGCGTACCCGGGCTCGATCCGTGCCCCGTCCTGTCGGAGCAGGAGGTCGGCAACAACAGCGCGGCTCTCGCCCTGCGCATCCGGCGCCGGGCCGAGGTGCACGGACCCGAGCACTTCCTCGACCGGTGGCAGGACGTGTCCGCCGTGAGCGTCCCGGTGTTCGCACCGGAGGGCGGCCGGGTCGCCGGCACGCTGACGGTCGCGTCGCTCGCGTCGCGGCTGGGCGGCGCGCGTTCGCCGCATCCGCAGGCGGCACTCGCCGAGGCCGCCGCCGCGGCGGTCGAGACGGAGCTGCGTGCGCGGGCGGGGCGGGCGGAGCGGGTGCTGCTGGACGCCTATCTGCGGGCGGCCGGCGGGCCGGAGCGGGTGGTGGATGGATCGGAGCGGGCGGCGGACGGACCGGGCGGGGCCGCGGACGGATCAGACCGGGCGGCGCGCGGACCCGACCGGGCCGCGGACGGATCAGACCGGGCGGCGCGCGGACCCGACCGGGCCGCGGACGGATCAGACCGGGCGGCGCGCGGACCCGACCGGGCCGCGGACGGATCAGACCGGGCGGCGCGCGGACCCGACCGGGCCGCGGACGGATCAGACCGGGCGGCGCGCGGACCCGACCGGGCCGCGGACGGATCAGACCGGGCGGCGCGCGGACCCGACCGGGCCGCGGACGGATCAGACCGGGCGGCGCGCGGACCCGACCGGGCCGCGGACGGATCAGACCGGGCGGCCGGCGGATCATACCGGGCCGTGGCCGCCTTGGACGGTCGTAACCGCCTGATCAGCGACTCCGCGCAGCAGTTGCTGACGCCCGAGGTGCTCGGGGCGCTGGAGCGTACGGCGGTGAGCGCGCGGCATGCGAATGCCGTGAGTGACGCGGGGCAGCCCGAGGACACGGGCCTGGCCGAGCTGCCGGAGCTGCCGGAGCTGCCGGAGGGCGCTGGATGCGTCGCGCGGGTCGATCCGGTGCGTCTGGACGGCGTGGTCATCGGGATCGTCGCCGTCCTGGAGCCGCTCGCCCGTCCCGTGGCGTCGCCGGCCGTGCCGCGCCCGCCCTGCTCGCTCACCGGCTCGTCGGTCCCCTGGGGCCACGCCGTCGGGCGTGCCGTCGAACTGGCCGGCTCGCCGGAGCCGTTGCTGCTGACCGGTGAGCGCGGAACCGGCAAGTCCGCGCTGGCTCTGGACCTGCTCGGGACCCAGGCCGTCGAGGTCGCCGACGCGGCGCTGGATGTCGGGCTCGAAAGGGCCCTGCCCACCTGGCCGGCCGGTCTTCCGCTTCTGCTCCGGCACGCCGAACGCCTCGCGCAGCCCGGCGTGGCCGCGCTCAACTCCCTGCTCGACACGCACCCGGACATCCGGCTGCTGGTCACCTACACGCCCGGCACGCCGGTCGGCCCCTGCCTCCAGCGCCTGCTGGACAAACTGTCCGCCCGCTCGGTGACCCTGCCTCCACTGCGGGAACGCACCGAGGACATACGGGAGCTGCTGCCGGCCCTGGCGCCACGGCCGGCCCCCGGGCAACCGCCGCTGACCTGGACCCTGGACGCCCTGCGCGCACTCGAGCGGTACCCGTGGCCCGGGAACGTCACCGAGCTGGCCCATGTCGTCCGGGCCCTCGCGGAGCACCGCCGGATGTCGGGGCCGGTGCGCCGGGCGGAGCTGCCGGACGCCGTGCGGGAGGGTCCGGCCGCGCGGCCCCTCAGCCCGATGGAGCACGCCGAGCGCGCCGCGATACTGGATGCGCTGCGCCGCCACGGCGGCAACAAGGCGCGCGCGGCGGCCGCGCTGGGCATCGGCCGGGCGACGCTGTACCGCAAGCTGCGGGGCTACCGAGGCTGATCAGGGGCGGTCTCGGCCAGTCGCACCATCAGGCCGGCGGCCAGTTCGAGCACACCGCGCTCGGTCGGGGTCAGGGTCACAAGTGCCGAGGCGAGCCAGCGGTTCCCCTCCTGCACGTGCCCGTCGAGCGCCTGGATGCCGAGGTCCGTGATGGCGATGTCCTGGCTGCGGCGGTCCTTGCGATTGGTCGACCGGACGATGCGGCCGCGTTCCTCCAGCTCGTTCAGGACGCGGGTCAGGGACTGCGGCTGGAGCCCTTCGATGGCGGCCAGCGCGGTGGGGGTCAGCGGACCGTCATGGCGCAGGTTGGCCAGCACCGAAGCGGACATGCGGGTGAGCGCCTGGCCGCGTCCGGGGTGCTGGGCGCGCAGGCGCGTGGCCAGACGTGACACGCCGAGCCGTAGCGTCTCGGCCGTGCCGAGGTTGTCTTCAGCTTTCACACTTACCAAGCTAACACTTGGCGTTCTTTCGGTATACCGACTGATGACACGAATCGATCCACGAATGTAAGAAGCAATGGCTTGCCATCTGGGAGCGAGAGGGTCACGGTGGGACCACCGGCCCCGCCCCGCGTGGGTCGCCGTCCTCGGGAGGACCTCTTGCTCTTACACGCCGTCAGTCGCCCCATGCGGCGTCGGCTCGGCCTGGTGGCCCTGCTCCAGACCGGGCAGATGCTGGCGATGCTCCGGCTTCCCGCGCTGAACGCGGACGTCATCGACGACGGCGTGCTCAGAGGCGACAGTCGCCAGGTCCTCGAAGTCGGCGCGGCGATGCTGACCGTGACCTGCGCTCAGGCGCTCTGCGCGGGTTGTGCGGCATACCTGAGCGCCACGGTCGCGCTGGCCTGGGGACGGGAGCTGCGCCAGGCCGTGTTCTCCCGGGTCCTGGCGCTCTCCGCCCACGAGGTGAGCCGTATCGGGCGTGCCGGTCTCATCACGCGTTCCACCCAGGACGTGCAGCAGATCCAGCAACTCGCCCTCAACGCCCTGACGGTAATGGTCGTCGCCCCGCTCACCGCGGTGGGCAGCGCCCTACTGGCCCTGCGTCAGGACGCCCCGCTGGGACTCGTGCTGACGGTGGTCCTGCCGACGCTCACCGTGGCACTCTGGCTCGTCCTGCGCCGGACGCTGCCGCTGTCCGCCGCCGTGCAGCAGCGCCTGGACCACATCAACCGGATCACACGGGAACGCCTGGCCGGCATCCGCACCACCCGGTCGTTCGACCGCGACAGCCATGAGGAGGCCCGCTTCCGGGGCGCCGACCGGGCGATGATGCGCACCGGTCTCGCCCTCGGCCGGGCCCAGGCCCTGATCATGCCGACGTTCACCGTCGTCATCGAACTGTCCTCGATCGCCGTGCTGTGGTTCGGCGGTGTGCGCGTGGCCGCGGGCGACGTCGAGATGGGCACGGTCGTCGCCTTCCTGCACTACCTGTCCCTGATGCTTCAGGCGGTCATGATGGCCATGGGCGTCTTCCTCCAGGCCTCGCGCGCAGGGGCCAGTGTCGGGCGGGTACGGGAGGTGCTCCGGACCAGGGCCACCGTCGCCCTGCCACGGCAGGGCGCGGGCAGGCCCGTCCACCCGCCCGGGGTGGTGATCGAATCCGTGGACTTCCGCTACCCGGGCGCGCGGGACGCCGCGCTGCACTCGGTCTCGCTGGCCGTGACTCCCGGTGAGACGGTCGTGCTGACCGGGGCGGTCGGCAGCGGCAAGACGACCCTGCTGCACCTGGTGGCCAGGCTGGGCGACCCCGACGGCGGCAGGGTCATCGTGGGCGGGCGGGACGTGCGCGAACTGGACCGCGAGACGCTGGCCGAGGCGGTCGGCCTCGTCACG
Organism: Streptomyces coeruleorubidus; assembly: GCF_028885415.1. GTDB lineage: Bacteria > Actinomycetota > Actinomycetes > Streptomycetales > Streptomycetaceae > Streptomyces > Streptomyces coeruleorubidus_A. Next base: position 8,218,183 of record NZ_CP118527.1, on the reverse strand, counting down.
CAGCGGCCGTACCTCTTTTCGGGCACCGTTGCCGAACACCTGCGCCGAGGAGCCCCCGGGGCCGACGACGCGGCGCTGTGGCGAGCGCTGGAGCTGGCACAGGCCCGGGACTTCGTCGAGGCGGCCGGTCACGGACTGGACGCCCCGGTGAGCGCGGGCGGCGTGAACCTGTCCGGCGGACAGCGCCAGCGTCTGGCCGTCGCCCAACTGCTGCTCAAACGGCCGTCGGTATACCTCCTCGACGAGCCCTTCTCCGCCCTGGACACCGGCACCGCCGCACGGCTGCACGCCGTCCTCCAGGCCGAGACACGCGGGGCCGCGTGCCTCGTCGTCTCCCAGCACCTGGCCACGCTGCGGACGGCGGACCGCGTGGTCGTACTGGACCGGGGACGCGTGGTCGGACAGGGCCCGCACGCCGACCTCCTGGCGGACAACACCGTCTACCGGGAGATCGTCCTCGCGCGCGGCGGCCGAGTGGAGACGTCGTGACTCTCGGGGAAGGCCGCGCCGACGAGCACGAGTCGGTCGAGGACGAGGTGAACGGGCCTGAGGAGAACGGGTGCGCGGAGAACAGGCCTGAGGAGAACGGGCCCGCGGAGAACGGACCTGAGGAGAACAGGCCTGAGGAGAACGGGCGCGAGAAGGACAGGCATGGGAAGGACGGGCACGAGAAGAACAAGGCCGAGGAGAAGGCGACGTCCGCCGGGCCGGCGCTGCGTCTGATGGCCGCCGCCGCGCACGAACGCACCGGGCTGGTCGCCTGCCTCCTGCTCAGCGCCCTCAGCGTCGCCCTGTCCCTGGTCGTCCCCCGGCTGCTGGGAGCGGTCACCGACCTCGTCGTGGCCGGTCTGCGCGGTGCCGAGGGCGTCGACCTCCCGGCGGTCGGCGGGCTCCTGGTCCTGGCCGCGGTGCTCGTCCTCGCCTCGGCGGCCGCCGCCTGGGGGCGTGGCCGGCTGGCCCAGACCGTGGCGCAGCACACCGCCTACCGGCTGCGGGAGGCGGTCTCGGCCAAACTGTCCCGGCTGCCGATGGCGTACCTCGACGCGAGGCCGCGCGGTGACGTCCTGTCGAGGATGACGAACGACATCGAGAACACGTCGATGACCCTCCAGCAGGCCCTCACCCAGATCACCGCGGCACTGCTCGCTGTCGTCGGACTGCTCGCCGCCATGCTGTGGCTGTCCCCGGCGCTCACGGTGGTGGCGGTGGGCATGCTGGTCGCGTCCGCACTCGTCACGAGAGCACTCGCCCGGCACTCGCGTCCGCAGTACGCGCGGCAGTGGGACGCCGTCGGCGAGGTGAACGCCTTCGTCGAGGAAGCCGTCACCGGACATACCGAACTCGTGGCCCAGGGACGGACGGACAGGGCCGAGCAGGCGTTCGCCGAGCGGAACCGGCGGCTCCACCGGGCCGGTCTGCGGGCCCAGTTCCTCGCCGGAGTCATGAGCCCCGCGACGAAGTTCATCGGCCACCTCGGCTACGTGCTCGTCGCGGTCCTGGGCGGACTGCGTGCGGCGAGCGGCGAGTTGTCCGTCGGTGACGTCCAGGCGTTCGTCACGTACACACTCCAGCTCGGCGGCCCGGCGTCGGCCGTCGCATCCGTCGTCGGTGTGCTCCAGTCGGGCCTGAGCTCGGCCCGGCGTGTCCGGACGCTCCTCGATGCGCCGGAGACGCACGCGCCCGCCAGGACCACCGCACCTGCGGACAGGGTCTCCGGGCGGATCCGGTTCGACGACGTCACCTTCGGATACGGGCCCGGCCGCGTGCTCTTCGACGGCCTGTCGTTCGATGCGCGGCCCGGGGAGACGGTGGCGATCGTCGGCCCCACCGGCGCAGGCAAGAGCACGGTCGTCAACCTGCTCCTGGGGTTCTACGCGCCGTGGTCCGGACGCGTCCTGCTCGACGGCACGGACATCGCCGAGCTGCCCCGTGACGTCCTGCACCGACAGGTGCGCGCCGTGCTCCAGGACCCCTGGCTGTTCACCGGAACCATCGCCGAGAACATCGCCTACGGAGTCGACCACGCGAGCGAGGACGACATCCGGCGGGCGGCCCGGGCGGCCTGCGCCGACCACTTCGTCCGGGCACTCCCGCACGGTTACGCCACCGTGGTGGGCGAGGACGGCGGCGGCCTCAGCACCGGTCAGATGCAACTGATCGCCCTTGCCAGGGTCTTCCTCTCCGACCCCGACGTGCTGGTGCTGGACGAGGCGACGAGCGCGGTGGACGCCCGCACCGAAGTACTGATCCGCGAAGCCTCCGCCCGCCTGCTGCGCGGACGGACCAGCATCGTGATCGCCCATCGGCTGTCCACGGTCAGGAACGCGGACACCATCCTCGTCATGGAGGACGGACGCGTGGTCGAGAAGGGCGGGCACGCCGAACTCACGGCACGGAGGGGCCGGTACGCCGCACTCCACGACACAAGGAAGTGAGATCATGCGCGAAATCGGACCGTGCCAGCCCGAAATCCCGTGCTCACCACCCGCGATCACACCTAATCCACCAGAAACCCACACGAGAGGCCACGCCAGCCATATGGGCGACGACAGCTCCATACCGGTCTTACAGGAGCACGACATCACACGGCGGCGGATGCCGAGTGGACTCGTCGCGCTGGCACTCGGTGGTTTCGGTATCGGTCTGACCGAGTTCCTCATCGCCGGGCTGCTACCGCAGGTCGCGTCGAGTTTCACCGTGTCCGAGGCGGCCGCGGGCCGGCTGATCTCCGGATACGCGCTGAGTGTCGCGGCGGGGGCGATCGCGCTGACCGCGGCGACGGCACGGCTGCCCCGCAAGCAGGTCCTGGTCGGCCTGGTGGCGTTGTTCGTCGTCGGCAACCTGCTCTCCGCCATCGCGCCGAACTACACGGTGATGATGATCGGGCGGATCGTCGCGGCGTTGTGCCACGGTTCGTTCTTCGGCATCGGCTCGCTGGTCGCGCGCAGTCTGGTCGCGCCGGAGAAGAAGTCCCAGGCCGTGGCGATCATGTTCGCCGGACTGACGGTCGCGAACGTACTGGGCGTGCCGTTCGGCGCCCTTGTCGGTGAGCGCTGGGGCTGGAGGGCGGCGTTCTGGGCGGTGACCGCGATCGGCGTGCTCGCGCTGGCGGGAATCGCCGCGCTGGTGCCCGCGTGGGCGGGCCGCGTACGGCCGGCCGCAGGGGCGGACCCGGCACCGCCCAAGCCGGCGGCAGGGACGGGTGAAGCCGAGCCGGACCCGGTGCCGCCCGGCGGCCTGCGGGAACAGGTGCGGGCGTTCCGGTCCTGGCAGGTCTGGCTGACGCTGACGGCCACCGCGCTCGGCTACGGCGGGATGTTCGGCGCCTTCAGCTACATCGCCTACACGTTCACCGAGGTCAGCGGCTTCGCCTCGGCGGATGTCGCCTGGCTGCTGATGGTGTACGGCGTCGGCCTGGTCGTCGGGAACCTGGTCGGGGGGCGCGCGGCCGATCGCGACCGCGACCGTGCCCTGGTCATGGCCCTGCTCGGACTCACCCTCACCCTGGCCCTGTTCGGGCTGCTGGCCGGCAGCGCGACCGCCTCGGTCGTCCTGGTGTTCGTGATGGGCGTGACCGGGTTCGCCGGCGTGCCCGGGATGATCACGCGGGTCACCGACTTCGCGCACGGGGCGGCACTGGCCGCCAGCGCCAACGTGTCCGCGTCCAACGTCGGCAACGCCCTCGGCGCCTGGCTCGGAGGCCTGGCCATCACCGCGGGCTTCGGCTACGCCTCACCGCTCTACGTCGGCGCCGGCATCGCCCTGATGTCCACCGTCGTCATGGTCATCGCAGCCCGGCTTGCGAGGAATCACTCAGCGTGACGAGCCGGGCGGAGAACACGGAAAAGGTGCCGACCAGAACCGGCCGGCACCTCACGTGCAGCTGAAGCAAGTGTCCGAGGGGGGACTTGAACCCCCACGCCCGATAAAGGGCACTAGCACCTCAAGCTAGCGCGTCTGCCATTCCGCCACCCGGACCAGGTGTCTGCCGCCTTGCCAGGGCTCTGCCCCGCGGCGACATGGACAACCATACCAAGGTTTCGCAGTGCCTTTCACCTGCGTTTCCTTCCCCAGGGCGGGGGTCCGGGACCTCGGGCTCCGATGCGCCTAGGGTCACACCATGAGTGACTGGATGGTTACGCGGGGCTCTACAGCGGGGCAGCGCCCGCGCGCGCTGTCACCGCTCAGGGAGCATCTGCGGGACACGTTCTGGTTCGCCCCCACCGCGGCGATGGTGAGCGTCTTCGTGGTCTGGCTGGGGGCCCAGGCACTGGACACGGCCATCGTCGAAGCGCTCCAGGAACAGGGCGACTACGACACGCTCGACGAGCTGCTGCGGTTCGCTCAGGACGCGAAGGCGGTGGTGAGCGCGGTCGGCTCAGCGATGATGACCTTCATCGGCGTGGTCTTCAGCATCTCGCTGGTGGCCGTGCAGATGGCGAGCGGACAGTTCACCCCGCGCGTGGTGCGGCTCTTCGTCCGGAGCCGGATCACCAAGGCGACCTTCGCTGTCTTCCTGGCGACCTTCGTACTGACCCTGCTGGTTCTGGCCTCCTTCGACAGCGTCGACGACCCGCGTGCCGTGACCACGGTGCCTCTGGTGCAGTCGGTCCTCACCCTCTGCATGGTCGCGCTGAGCCTGCTGCTCTTCGTGCTGTACGTGAACACCACCCTGCGGCTGATGCGGATCAGCCATGTGATCGCGCGGATCGCCACGGAGTCGTTCCGGGTGGCCGCCTCGATGCCCGTGCCGACGGGCGGACAGGACGCCGCCCGCCTCGGTCCCGCGACCGCGTGGGTACCGCACGAGGGCCGGGCGGGGGTGCTGCGGGACGTGCACTTCGCGCGGTTGGTACGAGTGGCGCGCAGACACGGGGTCGTGCTGCGGCTGATTCCGCGCATCGGCGACTTCGTGGTGCCCGGGATGCCCGTGCTGGCGGTTCACGGCGGAGCGGTCCCGCCGCGCAGGGCGCTGCGTTACGCGATCTCGGTGGGGGTGGAGCGGACCTACCACCAGGATCTCGGCTTCGGGCTGCGGCAGTTGTCCGACATCGCGCTGCGCGCCCTGTCGTCCGCGATCAACGATCCGACGACGGCCGTCCAGGCGCTGGACCGTGTCGTCCAGTTCCTGGCCGCGCTCGGCCGGCGACCGCTCGACGCCGTCCTGCACCGGGACCGGGGCGGGGCGGTGCGGCTGGTGCAACCCGTGCCGGGGTGGACCGAGCTGGTGGATCTCGGGTTCACCGAGGTACGGGGGTGCGCCGTCGGGAGTCCGCAGGTTACGCGGCGCATGCTGGCCGGACTGGACGACCTGCTCCTGCTCGTGCCGCCGGAACGGCGGGAGCCGCTGCTCCGCCATCGCGGGCTGCTCCGGCAGGCGGTCGACCGGTCCGGGCCGGCCCCCTCGGACCGCGCGTTCGCCCTGCACCCGGACCGGCAGGGCATCGGCTGACCGGTGCCATTGTGACGTCCGACGCCGGGGCCCCTGGCGGACCACGGGGCAACCAACCGGCGTCGGACGCCCCCCTCAGGGCAGCGACTGGTACTCCGGGAAGTTGCCCGGCAGCCGCTCCCCCGCCGGTCCTCGTGTCACCGCGCGCACCAGCAGCTCGCCGCCGACGAACGCGCCGTGCCAGGACGCGCCGAGCCCGCCGAACAGCTCGTCGCGATCGCCACGGGAACGGGGCCGGCCGTGGCCGGTCTTGAACGCGCGGATCTGCGGTGCGAGTCGCTCGTAGGTCGCCCGGTCGTCCGTGGACAGCGTGGCCACCAGCGCGCCGTTGGAGGCGTTCATCGCGGCCAGCAGCTCCGCCTCCGTGTCGACCAGGACGATCGTGTCGACCGGGCCGAACGGCTCCGCGTGGTGCAGCGGAGAGGACGGGGGCGGGTTGAGGAGCGTGACCGGCTGGACGTAGGCCGAGGTGTCCTGGCCGGGCAGGAAACGGGCGTCGGACGGACTGCCGCGGTGCAGCGGTACGGCGCCGCGCTCGATCGCCTCGGCGACCTGGTCCTGGAGTTCCTTCGCCTTGGCCGCGTTGATGACCGGCCCGAAGTCCAGCTCCGGGTACGGGTCGTCCGGCTGCTCCACGGCGAGCGGGTGGCCGACCCTGAGCGTGCGGACCGCCGGGAGGTACGCCGCCAGGAACGCGTCGAACAGGTGCCGCTGGACGACGAAGCGCGGGTACGCCGTGCAGCGCTGCTTGCCGTAGTCGAAGAGCCGCGGGATCACCGCGGTGAGCGCGTCCCAGTCCGAGTAGTTCCAGATGCCCCAGGTGTTGAGTCCCTCCTGTTCGAGTACGTGTCGTTTGCCGAGGTCGGCGACGGCCGTGGCCACCGCGGCGCCGGTGTCGCGGCCGCCGACGAAGGAGACGCAACCGATCTCGGGCGCCCGCACCAGCGCCTGGGAAAGCTCGCCTCCGCTGCCGCTGACGAGGGTCACGGGGATCCCCTCACGAGCGGCGAGGGCACAGGCCAGGGTGAGGCAGGCGACACCACCGTCGGTCGGGGTCTTGGCGATGACCGCGTTGCCCGCCAGTGCCTGTACCAGCAATGCGTGAACGAGCACGCTCATCGGGTAGTTCCAGCTGGCGATGTTGGACACCGGGCCCTCCAGCGGGGCCCGGCCGGCGACCATCTCCTCGATGCCGTCGACGTACCAGCGGACCCCGTCGATGGCGCGGTCGACGTCCGCCAGGGCGAGCCGCCAGGGCTTGCCGATCTCCCAGACCAGCAGGAGGGCGAGCAGCCGGCGGTGTTCGGCGAGGGCGTCGAGGGTGGCGGCGACGCGAGCCCGGCGCTCCGGCAGGGGGAGGTGACGCCAGGCGCGGTGCTGATCGAGGGCGGCGCGCACGGCCTGGCGGGCGGTGGCCTCGTCCAGGCGCGGCGGGCCGGTGATCGGGCTGCCGTCGACGGGGCTGACGGCGGGCAGGACCCGGCCGTCCGCCTGCCAGGCGGCGTTCCAGAGGTTGAGGACCCGGTCGTCGTGGAAGGCCTCGGGCGCCACGGCGAGGCAGCGCTGCCAGGCGTCGGACCAGGTCGTGCCGGATTTGGGGGTGAGGGTGGGGGCCATGGGGTTGCTCCGCTCTCGGTGCACGGTCGGGGGCGGGACCTGGCTCACTGCCGTTGTTCTCCGGGACACGCTTCGAGACGCGCCAGCACGAGGTTCGCGGTCTCGGTCGGTGTGCTGCCCACGCTCACCCCGGCGGCCTCCAGCGCCTCCTTCTTCGCCTGTGCCGTGCCGGACGAGCCGGACACGATGGCGCCCGCGTGCCCCATGGTCTTGCCCTCGGGTGCGGTGAATCCGGCGATGTAGCCGACGACCGGCTTGGTGACGTGCTCGCGGACGTAGGCCGCCGCCCGTTCCTCCGCGTCGCCGCCGATCTCGCCGATGAGGACGATGAGTTCGGTGTCGGGGTCGCCCTGGAAGGCGGCGAGGCAGTCGATGTGCGTGGTGCCGACGACCGGGTCGCCGCCGATGCCGACGCACGTCGAGAAGCCGATCTCGCGGAGCTCGTACATGAGCTGGTACGTCAGCGTGCCCGACTTGGAGACCAGGCCGATGCGGCCCGGTTTGGTGATGTCGGCCGGGATGATGCCGGCGTTGGACTGACCGGGGGTGATCAGGCCCGGGCAGTTGGGGCCGACGACCCGGGTGCCCTTCTTACTGGCGTACGTGGTGAAGGCGACGGAGTCGTGGACGGGGATGCCCTCGGTGATGACGACCGCGAGGCCGATGCCGGCATCGGCGGCTTCGACGACGGCCGCCTTGGCGAAGGCGGGCGGCACGAAGACGACGGTGACGTCCGCCCCGGTCGCGCGGATCCCGTCGGCGACCGAGCCGAAGACGGGGACCGCCCGGTCGTCGAAGTCCACGGTGCGGCCCGCCTTGCGCGGGTTGACGCCGCCGACGACGTTGGTGCCGGCCGCGAGCATGCGCCGGGTGTGCTTCATGCCCTCGCTTCCGGTCATGCCCTGGACGAGGACCTTGCTCTCCTTGGTGAGGTAGATGGCCATGACGTCCCCTCAGGCTGTGGTGGCGAGTTCGGCGGCACGGCGGGCGGCGCCGTCCATGGTGGTGACCTGCTGGACCAGCGGATGCGCGTGCTCGTCGAGGATGGCGCGGCCCCGGGGCGCGTTGTTGCCGTCGAGGCGCACGACGAGCGGCTTGGTGAGGCGGACGGCGTCCAGGGCCTGGACGATTCCGTCGGCGACCGCGTCGCAGGCGGTGATCCCGCCGAAGACGTTGACGAAGACGGACTTCACGGCCGGGTCGGAGAGGATGACCGACAGTCCGTCCGCCATGATCCGGGCGCTCGCTCCGCCACCGATGTCGAGGAAGTTGGCGGGACGCGCGCCGCAGCCCGCGACCACGTCCAGTGTGGACATGACGAGGCCGGCGCCGTTGCCGATGATGCCGACCTCGCCGTCGAGCTTGACGTAGTTGAGGCCCTTGGCGGCAGCCGCCGCCTCCAACGGGTCGTCGTGTTCGGTGTCGTCCGCGCCCCACCGTGCCTGCCTGAAGCGGGCGTTGTCGTCGAGGGTGACCTTGCCGTCGAGGGCGAGGATCTGTCCCTGCCCGGTGCGGACGAGCGGATTCACCTCGACGAGGAGGGCGTCCTCGCGGACCAGGACCTCCCAGAGCCGTACGAGGACGTCGACGGTCTGCGGCGGCAGTCCGGCCGCCGCGGCGATCTCGCCCGCCTTCGCGGAGGTGACGCCCTCGGCGGGGTCGACGGGGACGCGGGCCACTGCATCGGGACGGGTGGTGGCGACCTCCTCGATCTCCATGCCGCCCTCGGCCGAGGCGATCGCGAGGAAGCGGCCCGCCGCGCGGTCGAGGACGTAGGACACGTAGAACTCGGTCTCGATGTCCACGGGCTGGGCCAGCATCACCTTGCCGACCCGGTGGCCCTTGATGTCCATGCCGAGGATCTGACGGGCGGTGAGCTCGGCGGCGGCCGGGTCGGCGGCGAGCTTCACCCCGCCTGCCTTGCCGCGGCCACCGGTCTTCACCTGGGCCTTCACCACGACACGGCCGCCGAGCCGGCGTGCGATCTCACGGGCCTCCTTGGGTGAGTCGGTCACCTCGGCCCGCGGCACCAAGATGCCGTGTTCTTCGAAGAGTTCCCTTGCCTGGTGTTCGTACAGGTCCATTTCGGCTCCTGTCTGAAAGTGCCGCACGCCCCCTGGACACCACCCACCGGATGCGGGATAACAAGCTTCATACAGTATCCGTCGACTGTATGCAATGTACCGCGAGTCGTTCCAACCCCCGACGAAGGGACAGGACTTCGCCATGCCCGACGACACCCAGGACGTCATCTCCGGTGGTCATCTCGTAGCCAAGGCGCTCAAGGCCGAGGGGGTCGAGCGCATCTACACCCTGTGCGGCGGCCACATCATCGACATCTACGACGGCTGCGTCGACGAGGGCATCGAAGTCGTCGACGTCCGCCACGAACAGGTCGCCGCCCACGCCGCCGACGGTTACGCGCGCATCACCGGCAAGCCCGGCTGCGCCGTGGTCACCGCGGGCCCGGGGACGACCGACGCCGTCACCGGCGTCGCCAACGCCTTCCGGGCGGAGTCCCCGATGCTGCTGATCGGCGGTCAGGGAGCTCTCACCCAGCACAAGATGGGGTCCCTACAGGACCTGCCGCACGTCGACATGATGAACCCCATCACCAAGTTCGCGGCGACCGTGCCGGACACGGCGCGCGCGGCCGACATGGTCTCCATGGCGTTCCGCGAGTGCTTCCACGGTGCGCCCGGCCCCTCCTTCCTGGAGATCCCGCGCGACGTTCTGGACGCCAAGGTGCCGGCCGCCAAGGCACGCGTGCCGCAGGCCGGGGCCTACCGGGCCTCGACCCGCTCGGCCGGCGACCCCGAGGCGATCGAGAAGCTCGCCGACCTGCTGGTGCACGCCGAGAAGCCGGCCATCCTGCTCGGCAGCCAGGTGTGGACGACCCGGGGCACGGAGTCGGCCATCGAGCTGGTGCGCACGCTGAACATCCCGGCGTACATGAACGGCGCCGGCCGCGGCACCCTCCCGCCCGGCGACCCGCACCACTTCCAGCTGTCGCGCCGGTACGCCTTCTCCAACGCGGACGTCATCGTCATCGTCGGTACGCCCTTCGACTTCCGCATGGGCTACGGCAAGCGGCTGTCCCCGGATGCGACCGTCGTACAGATCGACCTCGACTACCGCACGGTCGGCAAGAACCGCGACATCGACCTCGGCATCGTGGGCGACGCGGGACTGGTGCTGAAGTCGGTGACCGAAGCGGCCTCCGGACGCGTCAACGGCGGTGCGTCGAAGCGCAAGGAGTGGCTGGACGAGCTGCGCGCGGCCGAGCAGACCGCTCTGGAGAAGCGGCTGCCGAACCTGAAGTCGGACGCCTCGCCCATCCACCCGTACCGGCTGGTCAGCGAGATCAACGACTTCCTCACCGAGGACTCGATCTACATCGGCGACGGCGGCGACATCGTCACCTTCTCCGGGCAGGTCGTGCAGCCCAAGTCACCCGGGCACTGGATGGACCCGGGCCCCCTCGGCACGCTCGGCGTCGGCGTCCCCTTCGTGCTCGCAGCCAAGCAGGCGCGGCCCGACAAGGAGGTCGTCGCGCTCTTCGGCGACGGCGCGTTCTCCCTGACCGGCTGGGACTTCGAGACGCTCGTCCGCTACGACCTCCCCTTCGTCGGCATCGTCGGCAACAACTCCTCCATGAACCAGATCCGCTACGGCCAGGCCGCCAAGTACGGCAAGGACCGCGAGCGCATCGGCAACACCCTCGGTGACGTCCACTACGACAAGTTCGCCCAGATGCTGGGCGGTTACGGCGAGGAGGTCCGCGACCCCGCCGACATCGGCCCGGCCCTGCGGCGCGCCCGCGAGTCCGGCAAGCCGTCCCTGATCAACGTCTGGGTCGATCCCGACGCGTACGCCCCCGGAACCATGAACCAGACCATGTACAAGTGAGGTGCCCCCGATGACAGCTCCGTCCACCAAGGCCCTCGAAGGCATCCGCGTCCTGGACATGACCCACGTCCAGTCCGGGCCCTCCGCGACCCAGCTGCTCGCCTGGCTCGGCGCGGACGTCGTCAAGCTGGAGGCGCCGACCGGCGACATCACGCGCAAGCAGTTGCGTGACCTGCCGGACGTCGACTCCCTCTACTTCACGATGCTCAACTGCAACAAGCGGAGCATCACCCTCAACACCAAGACCGAGCGCGGCAAGGAGATCCTGACCGAGCTGATCCGGCGCTCCGACGTCATGGTCGAGAACTTCGGGCCTGGCGCGGTCGACCGGATGGGCTTCACCTGGGACCGCATCCAGGAGATCAATCCACGTATCGTCTACGCCTCCATCAAGGGGTTCGGCGAGGGCCCGTACACCAACTTCAAGGCGTACGAGGTCGTCGCGCAGGCCATGGGCGGGTCGATGTCGACCACCGGTTTCGAGGACGGGCCGCCGCTGGCGACGGGGGCCCAGATCGGGGACTCGGGGACGGGCGTGCACGCCGTGGCGGGCATCCTCGCCGCGCTCTACCAACGGGAGCGCACCGGGCGCGGGCAGCGGGTCAACGTGGCCATGCAGCACGCTGTACTGAACCTGTGCCGGGTGAAGCTGCGGGACCAGCAGCGCCTGGCACACGGGCCGCTCGCTGAATATCCCAACGAGGACTTCGGCGAGGAGGTTCCCAGGTCCGGAAACGCGTCCGGCGGCGGCCAGCCCGGCTGGGCGGTCAAGTGCGCGCCGGGCGGCCCGAACGACTACGTGTACGTCATCGTGCAGCCCGTCGGCTGGCGGCCGATCAGCGAGCTCATCGGCCGGCCCGAGCTGGCCGACGACCCCGAGTGGGCGACGCCCGAGGCGCGGCTTCCCAAGCTCAACAAGATGTTCCAGCTGATCGAGGAGTGGTCCTCGACGCTGCCCAAGTGGGAGGTGCTGGAGCGGCTCAACGCGCACAACATCCCGTGCGGGCCGATCCTGTCCACCAGGGAGATCATCGAGGACCGGTCGCTGGTCGCCAACGAGATGGTCGTCACCGTCCCGCACCCCGAGCGCGGCGAGTTCGTCACCGTCGGCAGCCCGCTCAAGCTGTCCGACTCCCCCGTCGAGGTGACCAGTTCACCTCTCCTCGGCGAGCACAACGAAGAGGTCTACGTCGGCGAACTCGGTCTCGGCGACGAGGAAGTGCGCCTGCTCAAGTCGAACGGAGTGATCTGACGTGATGGCCGAAGACCGGGTCCTGCGGGTGCGCGGCCTCCTCGACTCCGTGCGGGCCGAGGGGCGGACCGCGCTGACCGCGCCTGAGGGCAAGGTGATAGCCGACGCGTACGGGATCGCCGTACCCGGCGAGGAACTGGCGACCGACGTCGACGAGGCCGTGGCGTTCGCGGCGCGCTTCGGCGGGCCCGTCGTGATGAAGATCGTCTCGCCGGACATCCTGCACAAGACCGAGGCCGGCGGGGTGATCGTCGGGGTCGAGGGCGCGACGGACGTACGGACCGCGTTCCACACCATCGTCGACAACGCGCGTGCCTACGACCCGAAGGCCCGCATCTCGGGTGTGCAGGTGCAGGAGCTGTTGCCGAAGGGGCAGGAGGTCATCGTCGGCGCGGTCACGGACCCGACGTTCGGGAAGGTGGTCGCGTTCGGGCTCGGCGGGGTGCTGGTCGAGGTGCTGAAGGACGTCACCTTCCGGCTCGCTCCCGTGGACGCGGACGAGGCGCTGTCGATGCTGGACTCGATCCGGTCGGCGGAGATCCTGCGCGGGGTGCGCGGTCAGGCGGGCGTGGACCGGTGGGCCGTCGCCGAGCAGATCCGCCGGGTGTCGGAACTCGTCGCGGACTTCCCGGAGATCGCGGAGGTCGACCTCAACCCGGTGATCGCCACGGCGGAGGGGGCGGTGGCGGCCGACATCCGGGTCATCCTCGCCGAGTCGCAGCCCGTGCCGCGCCGGAAGTACTCGAGGGACGAGATCCTCACGTCGATGCGCCGGCTGATGCAGCCGAGTTCGGTCGCCGTGATCGGTGCCTCCAACGAGCAGGGCAAGATCGGCAATTCGGTGATGCGCAACCTCGTCGACGGAGGTTTCGCGGGCGACATCCACCCGGTGAATCCCAAGGCCGATGACATTCTGGGCCGCAAGGCGTACAAGAGTGTCACGGACGTTCCCGGTGAGGTGGATGTGGCGGTCTTCGCGATCCCCGCCAAGTTCGTGGCCTCGGCCCTGGAGGAGGTGGGACGCAAGAAGATCCCGAACGCCGTGCTGATCCCCTCCGGGTTCGCGGAGACCGGCGAACACGAACTCCAGGCGGAGATCGTGGCGATCGCCGAACGGTACGGCGTCCGGCTGCTGGGGCCGAACATCTACGGCTACTACTCGACCTGGCACGACCTGTGCGCCACGTTCTGCACGCCGTACGACGTCAAGGGCGGAGTGGCGCTGACCTCGCAGTCGGGCGGCATCGGGATGGCCATCCTGGGCTTCGCGCGCACCACCAAGACGGGTGTGTCGGCGATCGTCGGGCTCGGCAACAAGTCGGACCTGGACGAGGACGATCTGCTGACCTGGTTCGGGGAGGACCCGCACACCGAGTGCATCGCGATGCACCTGGAGGACCTCAAGGACGGGCGCGCCTTCGTGGAGGCCGCGCGGGCGACCGTGCCGAAGAAGCCCGTGGTCGTGCTGAAGGCGGGGCGTACGGCGGCGGGCGCGAAGGCGGCCGGCTCGCACACCGGCGCCCTGGCGGGCGACGACGCCGTGTACGACGACATCCTGCGGCAGGCCGGGGTGATCCGGGCGCCGGGGCTGAACGACATGCTGGAGTACGCGCGCGCGTTGCCGGTGCTTCCCGCGCCCAAGGGCGACAACGTCGTGATCATCACGGGCGCCGGCGGCAGCGGTGTGCTGCTCTCGGACGCGGTGACGGACAACGGCCTGTCGCTGATGGAGATCCCGCCCGACCTCGACGAGGCGTTCCGGAAGTTCATCCCGCCCTTCGGGGCCGCGGGCAACCCGGTGGACATCACCGGGGGCGAGCCGCCGTCGACGTACGAGGCGACGATCCGGCTGGGGCTTGAGGATCCGCGCATCCACGCGCTCGTCCTCGGCTACTGGCACACCATCGTCACCCCTCCCATGGTCTTCGCGGAGCTCACCGCGCGCGTGGTGGCCGAGTTCCGGGAGCGCGGGATCGAGAAGCCGGTCGTGGCGTCACTCGCGGGCGACGTGGAGGTCGAGGAGGCCTGCCAGTACCTCTTCGAGCGAGGGGTCGTCGCGTACCCGTACACGACCGAGAAGCCGGTGGCCGTGCTCGGCGCGAAGTACCGCTGGGCGCGGGAGGCCGGGCTGCTGGGGGGCGGTACATGAGGTGAGGGGGCGGGGGGGCCGGCCGACGGTGCGCGTCGGCCGGCCCCGGGACCCGCACGCGCACGAAAGGCATGGGACAGGGGGCGCTGGCCAGATCTTTCGACGCAAGGGGTGCGACACGACATGACAACGACCGATCTGCCCACCAAGGTTCCCTACCGGGAGGTCACAGACGCCAACGGACGCGTCTACCGCCTCGGTGAGACCGACATCGACATCATGGGGCGCAAGCGCAAGTGGATGGTGATCCTGCCCTGGATCGGCATGATGGGCATCTCCTCCGCCGAGTACGCGTTCGCGTCCGCCGAGGAGACCCTGCACACGGCACACGCGTGGGACAGCATGCACATCTTCTGGATGATGACCGTGTGGGTCTTCTTCCAGGCCGCGGTGGCCTTCCCCGCGGGCAAGCTGCGTGAGAGCGGAAAGCTTCCGGCCCGCTGGGCGATGATGTGCGGCGCGGCGGGCACGCTGCTGGGCTACCTGTCACTGGCCTTCGCACCGCACGTCGTCTTCGCCTACATCGGCTTCAGCATGTTCAGCGGCATGGGCGCGGGCATGGTGTACGCGACCTGCGTCAACATGGTCGGCAAGTGGTATCCGGAGCGCAAGGGCGGCAAGACCGGCTTCGTCAACGGCGGCTTCGCCTACGGCTCGGTGCCCTTCGTCTTCCTCTTCAACGGCTACATGGACCTGACCAACTTCCGCTGGGTTCTGGTCTCGGTGGGCGTGTTCCTGGCCGGAGTGGTGGCGTGCTCCGGTTACTTCTTCAAGGACCCGCCGAAGAACTGGTGGCCCGCCTCGATCGACCCGCTCAACCCGCCCGAGGACCCGCGCGCGGCCCGCTCCCTGCGCATGAACCCGCCGGCGGTGCGCCAGTACTCCCCCAAGGAGGCGTGGAAGACCGGCCGGGTGGCCCTGATGTGGTTCTGCCTGGCGTGTACGTCCGGCGTGAACATCTTCGGTATCGCCTTCCAGGTGGAGATCGGCGAGGAGGCCGGATTCGCGGGCGGGATCGTCGCCACGGCCATGTCCCTGAAGGCGATCGTCAACGGTACCGGCCGCGGTGTCATCGGCTGGCTCTCCGACCTGTACGGCCGCAAGCGGTGCCTGCTCGTCGTGTGCGTCATCCTGGGCCTCTCCCAGTACGGCATTCTCTGGTCGGCGGAGGCCAAGAACCTGCCGCTGTTCCTGATCTTCTCCTCGATCTCCGGCTTCGGCGGCGGCGCCATCTTCCCGATGTTCGCGGCCCTCACCGCCGACTACTTCGGTGAGAACAACAACGCGTCCAACTACGGCATGGTCTACAGCGCCAAGCTCGTCTCCGGTCTGGGCGCGGGCATGGGTGCCGTGGTCGTCGGTGCCTGGGGACACTCAGGTGCCTTCATCCTGGCGGGCTCCATCTCGCTGTTCGCCGGCTGCGTGGCCCTGTTCCTCAGCCCGCCGGGACGCGACAAGGAAACGCGCCGCATCGCTCCCAATCCGCAACCGCTCGGCGAGGACACGACCTGACATGACTGCGGAGCCGTCCGCGGCAAGCAACCCGCACACACCGTCCGACGCCGCATAACGTCCCCACCGCGAAACGACCGACTCCCACGGCCCCGTCCACCGACTCGGCGAGACCGCGGGGACATTCTGGCCCGGGCACGGCCCGTGGGCAGACCGTCCCACATGTGAGGAGGCCCCTCCCCGGCCGGGGAGGGGCCTCCTCATGCTCGTACGGCCGTCAGCACTTCTCCCTCAGGGAGTGCAGGTGCGCGCTGGAGCGGCGCGCGAAGGTGAAGGACTCGGCCGGGTTGTCGTGCTCGGCCTGCCAGTGGTGGGCCATGCGGTGGCCGCGCAGCCGGGTCACGGCGGAGATGAACCGCTGGTAGTCGATGTCGCCGTCGCCGACGTCGGTCATGCGGTAGCCGTACGGGTTCGACGGGTCGCTCTCGCCGTCCTTGACGTGGAACAGCGGGTAGCGGTCGGGCTGCCTGAGAACGTAGTTGAGCGGTTCGAACGGCGCGGGCGTGCCGTCGGGCCGCTTGGAGAAGCGGAACTGGCCGACGTACGCCCAGTAGATGTCCATCTCCAGGTACACGAGGTCCGGGTCGGTCTCCTTGAGCAGGACGTCGTAGAGGCGGACCTTGGGATTGTCGGTGGCGAAGGAGAACTCCTCGGAGTGGTTGTGCTGGTAGAACTTCATGCCCCGGGCCTTCGCCGCGGCGCCGTAGGTGTTGAAGTCCTCGGCGGCGCGCTTCCAGGCGTCGACGGTCGAGCCGTAGCGGAACGGGCCGGCGGCCGTGCCGATGTGCTTGAGGCCGAGGGCCTGGGCGTCGTCGAGGACCTTGGTGAGGTTCTGGGCGAAGGTGTAGGCGTTCGGGTCGCTGGAGTAGTAGCCGACGTGGCTGCCGATGGGGTTCAGGCCGTGGTTCCGGGCCAGCCGCTTGAGCTGGGCGAGCGTGATGGGACCGGCCGAGCCCTGGGTGTAGCCGGCGAACTCGACCTCGTCGTAGCCGTACTTCTCCAGTTCGGCGAAGACGGGGCCGAAGCCGAGGGTGGAGACCTTGTCGCGGAGGCTGTAGAGCTGGATGCCGAGGCGACCGGGCGGCAGGACGGGGCGGCCGCGGCCCTTGGCGCCGGAGGCCGTGCCGGTGGTGGCGGCCGCGTTGCCGGTGGCGGCGGTCGCGGGGGCGGCGGCACCGAGCAGGGCGGCGGCGGTGGCGCCCGCGGCGACGCCGAGCATGCCTCGTCTGCTGAGGCGGTGGGTGAGCTCGGGGTCGGGCTGGGAGAAGCGGCTCATGCGTGGAACTCCTCGTGATCGCGGGGCGTTGTCAGTGGTGAGTGCTTCACTTGTGACCAGTCGGGACTGAGGGTCCGTCCTCAGGTGAGACCGGCGAGTCGGAGCAGCAGTGACTTCACATCGGTGGCCGCGACGCGGTCGCCGACAGCGCGGGGGGTGGAGCAGATGAGGAGCGGACCGTCGTCGTCGCTCACCGGAAGGCGGCCGTGGCTGCCGCGAATAGGTGAGGGGTCCAGGGGCACGACCGCCATGCGGTAGCGCATGCCGAGTTTCTTGCGCGCCAGCGCGGTGGCCGCCTTGACCTTGACGTAGGGGTCGAGAGGATCCATGAAGAGCTCGACCGGGTCGTAGCCGGGTTTGCGGTGGATCTCGACGAGCTGCGCGAAGTCGGGCGCGCGGGCGTCGTCGAGCCAGTAGTAGTACGTGAACCAGGCGTCGGGTTCCGCCACGGCGACGAGTTCGCCCGCGCGCGGATGGTCGAGGTGGTGGGCCTTCTTGCCCTCGTCGTCGAGGAGTTGCCCGATGCCGGGCAGGCCGTCGAGGGCGGCCCGGGTGGCGTCGAGGTCCTCGGGGCGGCGCACGTAGACGTGGGCGATCTGGTGGTCGGCGACCGCGAAGGCACGGGAGGCCATCGGGTCGAGGTACTCCATGCCGTCCTGGGTGTGCACCTCCAGCAGGCCGGCGCGGCGCAGGGCGCGGTTGATGTCGACGGGCCGGTTCACGCGGGTGATGCCGTACTCGGACAGCGCGACGACAATGCGGCCCTCGGCGCGGGCGTCGTCCAGGAGCGGTGCCATGGCGGCGTCCAGGTCGGCGGCCGCCTTCAGGGAGCGCGGGTCGTCGGGGCCGAAGCGCTGCAGGTCGTAGTCGAGATGAGGGAGGTAGCAGAGCGTCAGATCCGGGTGCCGGGTGCGGATGATGTGGCGGGTCGCGTCGATGATCCACCGGCTGGAGACGAGGTCCGCTCCGGGACCCCAGAAGTGGAAGAGGGGGAACGTGCCGAGTTTTTCCGTGAGTTCGTCGTGCAGTGCGGCCGGCCGGGTGTAGCAGTCGGCTTCCTTGCGGCCGTCGGCGTAGTAGACCGGACGGGGGGTGACGGTGATGTCGGTGTCGGCGCCCATGGCGTACCACCAGCAGATGTTGGCGACGGTGTAGCCGGGGTGGGCGCGGCGGGCGGCGTCCCAGAGTTTGTCACCGGCGACGAGGCCGTTGTGCTGGCGCCACAGGAGGACGTCACCGAGTTCGCGGAAGTACCAGCCGTTGCCGACGATGCCGTGCTCGGAGGGCATGGCGCCGGTGAGGAACGTGGACTGGGCGGCGCAGGTGACGGCGGGCAGCACGGTGCCCAGGGGGGCGCGGGAGCCGGACCGGCAGAGCGCCTTGAGATGGGGCATGTGGTCGAGAAGACGGGGGGTGAGGCCGACGACGTCGAGGACGAGGAGGGGGGTGGGGCCTGTCGGGGCCGGGTGTGCGCCCGGGGCGGACGGGTGGGTGCTCACGGCAGCTCCTTCAGCCCGAGATCCGTCAACAGGTCGCGGGCGAGGGCGAGTTCGGCGGCGATGCCCTCGGCGAGCTGGCTGCGGCCGCGGGGGCGCAGCTCGGGCGGGAGGGCCTGCCAGGTGTAGGTCTCGACCTCCAGGTGGCGGGTGAGCGGGGCCTGACCGCCGACGAGCCGGGTGAGCGCCGTCTTCAGGACCGGGAGTGTGGAGGTGAGGGGTGCGACGGGGGCCGCGTGCAGGGGGACGTGGAAGTGGGCGCGCCAGGGTGCGCCGTCGGGCAGGGCGTGGCCCGCGATGGCCTCGTCGAGGTCGTCGGTGGCGCGCAGGCCGGCGGCGGTGGCCGTACGGGTCTGGTGCAGGAAGCGGGGTTCGGCGAAAGCGGCGAGGGCCTCGCGGACCTCGGGCAGATGGGGGTGTTCGGCGTGCAGGGCGGCGGAGAGCTGGGATTTGACGACGGGGACGCGGGCCTCGGTGAGGGCGTCCAGGGCGGTGTGCGGGTCTTCGAAGGAGGTGGCGAGGTGGCAGGTGTCGACACAGATGCCGATGCGGTCGTGGGCGATCGCGGTGAGCGGGGCGATGGCGTCGCGGGTGGTCTCGACGACGCAGCCGGGTTCCGGTTCCAGCCCGACGCGGATGGAGCGGCCGGTCAGCTCCTCGATGGCGTCGAGGCGTTCGGCGAGGGTGCGCAGGGCGGTGCGGGCGGTCTGCGCGCGGT
This sequence comes from Streptomyces coeruleorubidus, assembly GCF_028885415.1. Taxonomy (GTDB): domain Bacteria; phylum Actinomycetota; class Actinomycetes; order Streptomycetales; family Streptomycetaceae; genus Streptomyces; species Streptomyces coeruleorubidus_A. The sequence goes on along the minus strand of NZ_CP118527.1, from coordinate 8,198,802 downwards.
CGTCGTCGTACGCGGTGCGCCAGGCGAGGGGCAGGGTGGAGATGGTGCCGTCGCCGATGTCGTCGGGGAGGAGTCCGGCGAGGACGCGGGCCAGGGCGGTGGTGTGGTCGAGGCGTTCCGGGTCGGCCCAGTCCGGCTTGTAGACGCGGTATTTGACCTCTTCGGCGCCGAAGCCCTCGTACGGGAAGCCGTTGAGGGTGACGACCTCGAGGCCGCGTCGGTCGAGCTCGGCGCGCAGGCCGCGCAGTGCGGACGGGTCGGTGTCGAGGGCGTGGGCGGCGTCCTTGGCGAGCCACAGCCCGATGCCGAGCCGGTCGCGACCCAGGCGGCGGCGGACGGGTTCGCAGTGGTCGCGGAGCTGCGCGAGGACGCCGTCGAGGGTTTCGGCGGGGTGGACGTTGGTGCAGTAGGAGAGGTGGACGGTGGAGCCGTCGGGGTGGCGGAAGCGCATGGTTCACGCCCCCGCGGCGGGGACGCGGGCCGGCTCGTCGCCGTCTCCCGGGCCGAGGTCCGGCCGGTGCGGGTCCTTCGGGACGCCGCGGAGGATGGAGTTGCCCTCGTGGGTGGCCTCCGTGCCGGTGACGTCGAGGTTCAGGCGGCCGCTGAGCCCGTAGAAGGCGACGGGGTTGCGCCACAGCACCTGGTCGACGTCGTCCTCGCCGAAGCCCTCGGCCAGCATCAGGTCGCCGACCTTACGGGTCTTGAGGGGGTCGCTCTTCCCCCAGTCGGCGGCGGAGTTGACCAGGACCTGCTCGGTGCCGTAGGCGCGCAGGATCGCGATCATCCGCTCCTCGTCCATCTTGGTGTCCGGATAGACGGAGAAGCCCAGCCAGCAGCCGCTGTCCTTCACCTCCTTGACGGTGGTCTCGTTGAGGTGGTCGACCAGGACGCGTTCCGGGGGCAGTGCGGACTCCCGGACGACGTCGAGGGTGCGGCGCAGACCGGCGAGCTTGTCGCGGTGCGGGGTGTGCACGAGGGCGGGCAGGCCGTGGTCGGCGGCGAGCTGGAGCTGGGCGGCGAGGGCGGTGTCCTCGGCGGGGGTCATGGAGTCGTAGCCGATCTCGCCGACGGCCACGACGTTGTCCTTGACGAGATACCGGGGCAGCGCGTCGAGGACGGGCACACAGCGCGGGTCGTTCGCCTCCTTGGGGTTGAGCGCCAGCGTGCAGTGGTGGGCGATGCCGTACTGGGCGGCGCGGAACGGCTCCCAGCCGAGGAGGGAGTCGAAGTAGTCGAGGAAGGAGGCGGGCGAGGTGCGGGGCTGGCCGAGCCAGAAGGAGGGCTCGACGACGGCGCGGACTCCGGCGGCGTACATGGCCTCGTAGTCGTCCGTGGTCCGGGACGTCATGTGGATGTGGGGGTCGAAGATGCGCATCAGGACTCCTTGCCGTGGGGGTGGTCCGTGTCGGGGGCCGGGGTCACGGACTCGGTCAGGTCCAGGACGCGGTACAGGTCCTCGGGGACGGTGCGGCCGGCTGCGGTGCGCTCGGCGGCGTAGTCGCCCAGCATGCGGGCGAGTTCGCCGTCGCCGTCGGCACGCCGGGGCAGGTCCGCCACGTGGTCGACGGGGACGCCGGTGAACAGGCACTTCAGTACGGCGTGGCGCCAGTCGTGGGGGGCTAGGTACCGGGCGGCGTACGGGCCGACGGCGGCGGTGAGGAGCCGGGTGTCGTTGGTGCGCAGGGCGTCCTCGACGAGCGGGAGGGCGCCGGGGCCGGACACGAGATGGGGCAGGGCGTGCAGGACGGCACGGCGCTCGTCGGCGGTGCCCTGGAAGTACACCCGGGTCAGGGCGTCGGTCCCGGCACGTGCCGCGTCGAGGATGAGGACGCGTGCGGCGTCGGCGTACGCGGCACCGCAGCGACGGCCGGCCTCGGCGAGGCGCAGTTCCCACGCGGAGATGGGCCCGTGGATGCCGGGGTGGGCGGCTGCCTCGTCGAGGGCGTGCTCCAGCCAGGCGCGGGCGGCGGGATCGAGGTGGGTGGTGAGGTGGCGGCGGAGGTCGGCCGGCGAGGAGGCGAGGACGGTGTCGAGGGTGGGCTGGGTTGGCTGGGTGCTGTGAGTGCTGTGGGTGGCCGCGGTGGCCAGGGGGGTGGCGTCCTCGGGAGCTTGGGCGTCCCGTGCGGCGGCTGACTTGGGGTTCTGGGCGTTCCGTGCGGCGGCGGGCTCAAGGGCCTGAGCGTCCCGTGCGGCGGCGGGCTCAGGGGCCTGGGCCTCCGGTGCGGCGGTGTTCCCTTGGGCTTGGGCGTCCTGGGGACCGTCGGTTCTCTCCTCTGGTGTGGTGCCGGGGTGGGTCATGGGGTGCTGCTCCCTTCAGGGGTGGTGGAGGGAGCGCCGTGGGGTGGCGCGGCCTGCTGGAGGGCCGGAGCAGGGGGCGGCGAGACGGTGGCCGCGGTCTGCTCGGCGTGGCGGAGGAACGGGAGGGAGTGTGCGGCGTGGTGGGGGCCGGCGTGGGAGTGGCGAGGCAGTTCGACGACGGTCAGGCCCTGGTAGCCGGTGGCGGCGAGGGCCGCCAGGACCGGCGGGAAGTCGATCTCCCCGTCCCCGAAGGGGAGGTGCTCGTGGACACCACGCCGCATGTCCTCGATCTGGACGTGACGCAGCCAGGGAGCGGCGGCGCGCACGCAGTCGGCGGGAGAGAGGGGTTCGAGGCACTGACAGTGGCCGATGTCGAGGGTGAGGCCGAGAGGTTCGGGGTCGCCGAGGATGCGGCGGAGGTGATGGAAGTCGGCCAGGGTGGTGAGGAGGTGACCCGGTTCGGGCTCGACGGCGAGCGGAACACCGGCGGACGCGGCGGCGTCCAGGACGGGCACGAGGGTCTCGGCGAGGCGCTTCCACGCGGTGTCCGTGTCGGTGCCCTCCGGGAGGGTCCCGCTGAAGCAGTGGACGGCGTGGGCGCCGAGGTCGGCCCCGACCTGTACGGCCCGGAGGAGGAGGTCGACACGGCGGGCCCGGTCAGCGGGGTCCGGGTCCAGCAGGGACGGGCCGTGTTTGCGGCGCGGGTCGAGCACATAGCGGGCGCCCGTCTCCACGGTGACACCCAGTCCGAGCGCGTCCAGCCGGTGCGCGACACGGCGGGTGCGGGCGGCCAGGTCGGGGGCGAGCGGGTCGAGGTGCATGTGGTCGAGGGTCAGTCCGACGCCGTCGTATCCGAGGTCGGCGAGAAGGGAGAGCGCGTCCTCCAGCCGGAGGTCGGCGAGACCGTTGGTGCCGTAGCCGAAGCGGAGGGAGGGGGCCGACTCCGCCGGCGTGGCTCGGTTGCCGCAGGCTCGGGCATCGGAGCTCATGTGACGCTCACCTTCTTCCCGAACCTCGCTCCGAGTGGGGCGAGGGCCGCGATGAGAAGGGCGGTGGCCGTGCCCCGGGAGCGGGCGGTCAGGGTGGCCTGGAGGGGGATCGTGGCGCGGATGCCGGCGCCGACTGCTCGTTGGGTGAGGGGAGGTGAGGGATTGAGGGCGGCGCGGAAGTAGGGGCGGGCGGTGGTCGCGGCGTAGGCGGCCGCGAGGGCGGTGGTGAGGTGTGCCGTGGGCTGTCGACCCGGCTCAGGTGGTCGGTGCCGGGCTGATCGTGGGTCCGGCGGAAGGTGGGCGGCTGCTTCCCGGCGGTCTTCCGGGAGACGCGCGAGGCGGTGCGTCACCAGGCGGGTCAGCAGGGCCGTCGTAGCAAGTGCCGCCACAGGGGCCAGGGGAGAGCCGCCCCGGGCCTCCTGGCGGGAGACCGTCGTGACCGCCAGGGTGTGGGTGCCGAGGAGGGCGGCGGAGGGCAGTGCCCGGCGGGTACGGCCGGTGGTGGCCGCGGCCCCCAGGAGCAGGTCCAGTCCGCGGGCCGCGCCCATGGCCACGGGCCCGGCCGGTGTGTGCTTCAGGGCGAGATCGTACGCCCAGACGGTCGCCGCCAGGGGCGCGGCGACGGCCAGGGCCGGACGGCCGGCGCGGGCGGCCAGGGCCAGTCCGGCTCCGGTGAGGGCACAGGCCGCCGTGAGCGCGGCGGCGGGCCGGATGCGGCCGGCGGGCAGGGGGCGGTGGGGGCGTTCGACGGCGTCCACCTCGCGGTCCGCCCAGTCGTTGAGGGCCATGCCGGCCTCGTACAGGCAGAGGGAGGAGCCGATGGCGAGCAGGGTGCGGGCGTTGGGCGGTGCGCCGGCCGCGGCCGTGCCGGCGAGTGCGTCGCCGGGCACGCTGAACAGGGCTGGCAGACGCAGGAGTTCGGCCCAGGCGCGTCCCCGTGCCGGGCGGCCGGCGCGGCCGCAGGGCGGGGTGGGTGCCGTGCCGCCGACCTCCCCCTCATGGGAGGTGTCACCCGTACTGCGTGAGCCTCCACAAGGACGCTCGCGCCGCCTCATCGGAGGCCCTCCATCCCCTTGGTCTGCTCCTTTGGACCTAGCTCACTCCCCTCTCCGGCGCCCTGCCGGAGACGCGTGTCCTCCCCCGGCCCCGCTCCCCGAAGGCTCCGGGCGAAGCCGATGAGTGCCTCGTACTGCTCGGCCAGGCCCGACGGCGCGTCCCCCACCGGGTCCTTGAAGTAGAAGGCCAGGGCATCCAGCGGGCCGGACAGGCCCGACTCGTGGGCCCGGGCGGTCAGGCGGGCGAGGTCGAGGACGAGGGGTGCGGCCAGGGCGGAGTCGCAGCCCTGCCAGGTGGTCTGGAGGATCATGCGCGTACCGAGGAAACCGTCGAAGGCGATGTGGTCCCAGGCCGTCTTCCAGTCGCCGAGGGCGGGGACGTCGTCGATGTGGGTCTCGCCCTGCGGGGTGGTGCCCAGGGTGTCGGCGAGGACCCGTTCCTTGCCGGCGTTCTTGGCCGCCGCGGCGGCCGGGTCGGCCAGGGCGGCGCCGTCGCCGCCGCCGAGCAGGTTCGTGCCGGACCAGGCGCGGACGGTCAGGGCCCGCTGGGCGAACATCGGGCCCAGCACCGAGCGCAGCAGGGTCTGGCCGGTCTTGCCGTCGCGGCCCGCGTACGGGAGACCGGACGACCGTGCCTGCGAGGCCAGCGCGGGGTGGTGCAGGCCGGTCGACGGGGTGAAGTTCACGTAGGGGCAGCCGGCGCGCAGGGCTGCCGCCGCGTACAGGGAGCTCGGTGGGAGGGCGTCGCCGGTGGGCGCGGGCTCCGTGGAGGCCACGTTCACGACCACCGCGCGGGACAGGCCATGTCGCCGTGCGAAGTCCTGGATGTCGGCGGCGAAGGCGTTGATCAGTTGCTCCGCGTCCCGGGTGTCGCCGGCGAGGGGGCCGCCGGGCCTGATCTCGCGGTCGGCGGCGGCCAGTTCGGCGGTGACGGCGGATGTGAGGCCCGGTGGCAGCACTCCCCCGGCCGCCAGTGCCTCGGCGCGTTTCGGCAGGGGGCAGTCCAGTGTGTCGTGTCCGCCGAAGACGAGGGACGACAGGGCCGGCAGGCCGCTGCCGGCGAAGGGGGGCGTCTCGGTCACCATGCCCGTCGGCGGATGCAGACCCGCGGTCACGGCGGCGCAGCCCGCCACGACGGTGGTGGCGACGGAGCCGCGCGCTCCGATCAGCCACACCCCCACACGGGACTCGGAACGGGACACTGACATCGGCAGCCTCCTTGTCGTACCAGGACAGGACCCCAGCGGGGAGGTGAAGACGCCGGAGTGGTGAAGACGGCGGGCGGGAGTCCGGCGTCCCCCGCCCGCCGCCGCTCAGTCGCCCTGCGAGACCTTCGCGGGCAGTTCCTTGATCCGGATGTCGCGGAAGGACACCTGGTCCTCGGCTCCGTGGTTCTGGATGCCGATGTGTCCGTCGACGAGGCTCCGGGCCGGGTCGGTGTTGGTGAAATCGTTGATCTGCACGCCGTTGAGCCAGACGCGGAGGCGTTCGCCCTCCACGCGGAGCTCGTACGTGTTCCACTCCCCCGGCGGGTTCAGCGCACGGTCGCGCTTCCTGAGATCGGCGGACTTGAAGCCGTACACCGCGCCGGTGGTGCGGTCGGCGGCGTCGGTCGCGTCGATCTGGACCTCGTAGCCGTTGTTCACCGCCGACCACGGGTCGTCCGAGGGCGGGAAGCCCACGAAAACACCGGAGTTGTCGTCACCGGCCATCTTCCAGTCGAGCTTCAGGGAGTACGAGGAGAAGCCCGACGTGGCGTACCAGAGCATGCCCATGCCGCCCGAGGACGTCAGCGTGCCGTCGTCGGAGAGGGTGAAGGAGCCCGGGCCCGCCTGCCGCCAGTCGTCCAGCGAGGCGGGGGTGCCGTCGAAGAGCGGCCGGTAGCCGGTCTCCGGGCGGCAGTCGGCCTCGGCGTCGCCGATGGCCCAGCGGATTCCGCCCAGCAGGTGCGTGCGGAAGGCGGGTTCGGCGAAGGACTCCTTGGTGTGGCCGCCGCCGGTGTAGAAGGAGCGGCCGCCCTGGTAGTTCTGGCACCAGGCGATCGGGTGGTCGCCCTGCATGGTGCCGCCGGTGTAGGACGACTCGTCGAGGGCGGCGAGGACGTGGGCCCTCTCCCGCGGGTTGGAGCGGTAGTTGTACCACTCGTCGGTGCGGTTCCACGCCCGTTCCAGTCCGGACGTCGCCGGGTGGGCGTGGTCCTCGACGTGTACCGTCGCGGGCTGGATCGCCGGGTGCGACTGGAAGTAGGCGCCGGCCAGGCCGCCGTAGAACGCCCAGTCGTACTCGGTGTCGGCGGCGGCGTGGACGCCGACGTAGGCGCCGCCGGCCCGGATGTAGCCCTCGAAGGCGCGCTGCTGTCGCGCGTCCAGGACGTCACCCGTGGTGGACAGGAACACGACCGCGTCGTAGCGCCGCAGGTTGGACGAGGTGAAGGCGCCCGCGTTCTCGGTCGCGTCGACCGTGAAGCCGCCCTGCTCGCCGAGCTGCCGCACCGCCGCGACGCCCTCGGGGATGGAGTCGTGCCGGAAGCCGGCGGTCTTGGAGAAGACCAGGACCCGCTTGGCCTCGGCGTCGTCCTGGGACGAGGCCGGGCCCGAGACGCACCCCAGGAGCAGGGCCGCGCCCACGACACCCGTCGCGTATCTGCTGGTCGATCGCATGCCGGTCGCCTCCCCTCAGCCCGTCGTGAACGTGAAGTCGTCGACGTCGTACAGGGCGCCGGTGCCGCTCCCCTTGAAGACCAGGAAGAGCGTGGTGGTGCCCCTGGGCGCGCTGGACAGGTTCGCCTGGACGTCCTGGAAGGTCTCCCAGCCGCCGGTCACCGGCACGGGCGCCTTGCCGAGCAGGGTGCCCTTGGCGGAGCCCGCGCGGATCTCCAGGGTGCCGCCGGCGCCGCCGGAGGAGACGCGTGCGGTGATCTTCTTGGCGTTGTTCAGGACGTACGGCGTGAAGGAGATCCAGTCGCCGTTGTTGATGTCGCCGACGGTCCGGCCGCCGTGCGCGGTGTCCTTGGTGACGACCGTGACGCCGGAGGCGTTGCCGTAGTGCTCGGCCTGGCGGTGCTTGGGCTGGGTGACGTTCTGGTCGTGCGTGGTGAGGGGGGCCTGGCCGCCGCCCCCGTTGTCGGTGTACTCGGCGTCGAAGACCCCGAAGATGTCGGCGTTCTCGTCGTGGCCGCCGTCGGCGCTGGTCTGGATGGTGCCGGTGCAGCCGTTGGCCGAGGTCAGGGGGTGGCCGTGGGTGTCGTGGCCGAGAATGAAGGTGACCTTGACCTTGGAGCAGTCGATACGGCGGTCCTCCGGGTCGGTGACCTTCACCTTGAACGGGACGGCGTCACCGAAGCTGAACAGCTGTCCGTCCTTCGGTGTCTCCAGCACCACGGTGGGCGCGGTGTTGCCGACGACGATCTGCACGCTCGCGCTGCCGGTGCGGCCGGTCGGGTCCTTGACGGTCAGCGTCGCGGTGTAGGTGCCGTTCTTCTTGTAGCGGTGGGTGGGGTTGGCCGCGGTGGACGTGCCGCCGTCGCCGAAGTCCCAGCTGTAGGTGAGGGCGTCACCGTCCTGGTCGCTGGTGCCCTTGGAGGAGAAGGAGACCCGCAGGGGCGCCTGCCCGGAGATGCGGCTCGCGGCGGCCTGGGCGACGGGCGAGTGGCCGTCGGTGGCGTTCTCGATGCGGTACAGGGCGGAGTGCTCGTCACCGCCGAACCAGGACAGGCCGTAGTCGAGGACGTACAGCGCCCCGTCGGGCCCGAAGGCCGAGTCCATCACCTGGGTGCCGGTCCAGGGCACGTCGTTGATCGACTGGACGGTGCCGTCGGCGTCGCTGGTGATGCGCTTGATCCAGCGGCGGCCGAACTCGGTGGCGAAGAAGTCGCCGTCGTACGCCTCGGGGAACTTCACCGGCGAGTCGAGCTCCGGGTCGTAGTGGTAGACCGGGCCGCCCATCGGGGACTCGGAGCCGGTGCCGAACTCGGGCAGGGATCCGTCGTCGTACGGGATCCAGGCGGGCTGGGCCGGGGGCAGGTCGGTCAGGCCGGTGTTGTTCGGGGAGGTGTTCTTCGGGGCGGAGCAGTCGAAGGCCGCTCCCGACGCGCCCGTCGCGAAGTCGTAGTCCACGTAGGCGTCGTTGTCACCGGTGCAGTAGGGCCAGCCGAAGTTGCCGGGGCCGGTGACGCGGGCGAACTCGACCTGGCCGGCCGGGCCGCGCGCGGGGTCGGCGGCGCCGGCGTCGGGGCCGTAGTCACCGACGTAGAGGATGCCGGTCTTCTTGTCGACGCTGAAGCGGAAGGGGTTGCGCAAGCCCATCGCGTAGATCTCGGGGCGGGTCTTGTCCGTGCCGGGGGCGAACAGGTTGCCCTCGGGGACGGTGTACGAGCCGTCGGCGTTCACCTTGATGCGCAGGATCTTGCCGCGCAGGTCGTTGGTGTTGCCGGCGGAGCGCTGGGCGTCGAAGGCCGGGTTGCGGTTCGCGCGCTCGTCGATCGGGGTGAAGCCGTCCGACTGGAAGGGGTTGGTGTCGTCACCCGTCGACAGGTACAGGTTGCCCTGCGCGTCGAAGTCGATGTCACCGCCGACGTGGCAGCACAGGCCGCGGGAGGCGGGGACGTCGAGGATCTTCTTCTCGCTGGCGGTGTCGAGGGTGCCGTCGGTCTTCAGGACGAACCGGGAGAGCCGGTTGACGCCGTCGAAGGGCGCGAAGTCGGCGGCGGTGCCGGTCTCGGGGGCGTCGCCCTCGGGGGTGTTCAGCGGGGGCGCGTAGTACAGATAGATGAAACGATTCTCTGTGAAGCCGGGGTCGACGCCGATGCCCTGGAGGCCCTCCTCGTCGTGGGAGTAGACGTCGAGCTTGCCGGCGAGTTCGGTGTTGCCGGCCGCGTCGGTGAGGCGGAGCTCGCCGTCGCGCGAGGTGTGCAGGACCGAGCGGTCCGGGAGGACGGCGAGCGACATGGGCTCGCCGACCTCCGCCTCGCCCTTGGCGAGGGTGACCTGCTGGAAGTCCTCGGCCGTGACGGCCGGCTCGTCCGCGGCGGCCGCGCCGGCCTGCGGTGCGGTCAGGGTGAGGGAGGCGCCCGCCAGCAGCGCGCCGCTGAACAGCGCGACCGCTCGGCGCAGGCGTCGTCCGTGAGTCTCGGTTCCGAGAATCCCGAGGGTTCGGAGCGTTCTGCTGGTTCTGCGGGTTCTGGCGGTGCTGGCGGTGCGGTGGTTCCCGTGCACGAATGCCTCCAGAAATGGGGCCGGTTGTACGGGCGGGTGCGTACGCCGGGATGCGCCGTCATCCCGGAGAGCTCACGGTGGCTCAGTTGCCGAACGCCGCGTCGAAGGAGGCCGACGGCGGCTCGAAGTCGTAGGCCTTGAGGCGGGTCAGCGCCTCGGGCGCGCCCTGGAGCCGGTCCATGCCGGCGTCCTCCCACTCGACGGAGATCGGGCCCTGGTAGTCGATGGAGCGCAGCATGCGGAAGACGTCCTCCCAGGGGACGTCGCCGTGCCCGGCGGAGACGAAGTCCCAGCCGCGCCGGGGGTCGCCCCAGGGCAGGTGGGAGCCGAGCCGGCCGTTGCGTCCGTCGAGGCGCTTGCGGGCCTCCTTGCAGTCCACGTGGTAGATCCGGTCGCGGAAGTCCCAGAGGAAGCCGACCGGGTCGAGGTCCTGCCACACGAAGTGGCTCGGGTCGAAGTTGAGGCCGAAGGCGGGGCGCCGGTCGACGGCTTCCAGGGCCCGTACGGTCGTCCAGTAGTCGTAGGCGATCTCGCTCGGGTGGACCTCGTGCGCGAACCGCACGCCCTCCGCGTCGAAGACGTCCAGGATCGGGTTCCAGCGGTCGGCGAAGTCCTGGTATCCGCGCTCGATCATCGCGTCGGGGGCGGGCGGGAACATGGCGACCAGGTGCCAGATGGCGGAGCCGGTGAAGCCGATGACGGTGTCGACGCCGAAGGCGGCCGCGGCTCGCGCAGTGTCCTTCATGCGGTCCGCGGCCCGCTGCCGGACCCCCTCCGGGTCTCCGTCGCCCCACACCTCACCCGGCACGATGGCCTGGTGGCGTTCGTCGATGATGGCGTCGCAGACGGCCTGGCCGACCAGGTGGTTGGAGATGGCCCAGCACTTGAGGCCGTACTTGTCGAGCAGCGCCCGGCGGCCGTCGAGATACCCGGGGTCGGAGAGTGCCTTGTCGACTTCGAAGTGGTCGCCCCAGCAGGCGAGTTCGAGCCCGTCGTAGCCGAAGTCGCGGGCGAGCCGGCAGACCTCCTCCAGCGGCAGGTCGGCCCACTGACCGGTGAACAGCGTGAACGTACGCGGCATGCGCGTCAGCCTCCTCAGACCGCGATCGGGGTGTAGACGGAGTTCTTCTCGGCGCTCTCCTCCACGGCTGCGAGCACGCGCTGCACCTGGAGCCCGTCGGCGAAGGAGGGTTCGGGGCGGCGGCCCTCGGCGATGGCGTGGACGAGGTCGCGGGCCTGGTGGACGAAGGTGTGCTCGTAGCCGAGGCCGTGGCCCGGCGGCCACCAGGCGTCCAGGTAGGGGTGGTCGGGCTCGGTGACGAGGATGCGGCGGAAGCCCGCCTGAGCCCCGGGTTCGGTGCCGTCGTGGAAGGACAGCTCGTTGAGCCGCTCCAGGTCGAAGGCGAGCGACCCGCGCTCCCCGTTGAGTTCGATGCGCAGGGCGTTCTTGCGGCCGGTGGCGTAGCGGGTGGCCTCGAAGGAGGCGAGGGCGCCGGAGGGGAAGCGGGCCGTGAACAGGGCGGCGTCGTCCACGGTGACCTCCCCCGTGCCGGCGGCCGAGACGGCGGACAGGCCGCTGGTGGCGCCGCTGGGCAGGGGCCGCTGACGTACGAAGGTCTCCGTCAGCGCGGAGACGCCCGCCAGCCGTTCCCCCACGAGGTACTGCGCGAGGTCGATGATGTGCGCGCCCAGGTCGCCGAGCGAGCCCGAGCCGGCCTGCTCCTTGCGCAGCCGCCAGGTCAGTGGGAACTGCGGGTCGACCAGCCAGTCCTGGAGGTACGTCACGCGCACGTGCCGCAGTGCGCCCAGGCGGCCCTCGGCGACCATCCGGCGGGCCAGGGCGGTGGCCGGCACCCGGCGGTAGTTGAAGCCGACCATCGCCACCTGCCCGCGTCGGTGGGCCTCTTCGGCGGCCAACACCATCGAGGCGGCTTCCTCGACGGTGTTGGCGAGGGGCTTCTCGCACAGGACGTGCTTGCCGGCCGCGAGGGCGGCGAGGGCGATCTCGGCGTGGCTGTCGCCGGGGGTGCAGATGTCGACGAGGTCGACGTCGTCGCGTTCGACGAGGGCACGCCAGTCGGTCTCGGTGGACGCCCAGCCGTGGCGGTCGGCCGCCGCCCGTACGGCGGTGGCGTCCCGGCCGCAGATCACGGCCTGCACGGGGTTCAGCGGCAGGTCGAAGACACGGCCCGCGGTGCGCCAGCCCTGGGAGTGGGCGGCGCCCATGAAGGCGTAGCCCACCATTCCCACGCGCAGGGGTGGTTTGCCTGCCTCGGTCCCATCTGACTGCTGCTGCGGCTGTCCCATACGGGTGTCCTCCTCGTCCTGGTCGGGGTGGCGCACGTGGGGGGTGCGGGTGGAACCGGTCACCGGAAGCCGGTGGGCATGTACTGGTCGACGTTGGTCTTGTCGACGACGGCCGAGTAGAGCGTGATGGACGCCGGGATCTCGAACTCGGCCATGCCGCCGATGCCCTTGCCCTGGCCGAGGGCGCGGGCGAGGTCGATCGCGGAGGCGGCCATGGTCGGCGGGTAGAGGACGGTCGCCTTCAGCACGCCGTCGTCCTGCTTGATGGCCTGGAACGCGGAGAGCGCGCCGGCGCCGCCGACCATCAGGAAGTCGTCGCGCCCGGCCTGCTCGATGGCGCGCAGCGCGCCCACGCCCTGGTCGTCGTCGTGGTTCCACAGCGCGTCGAACTTGGACTGGGCCTGCAGCAGTTGGGCCATCTTGGCCTGGCCGGACTCGACCGTGAACTCGGCGGCCTGCCGGGCGACCTTCTTGATGTTGGGGTAGTTCTTGAGGGCGTCGTCGAAGCCCTGGGTGCGCTGCTTGGTCAGCTCCAGGTTGTCCAGGCCGGCCAGTTCGATGACGCGGGCGTTCGGCTTGCCCTTGAGTTTCTCGCCGATGTAGTGCCCGGCGTTGAGGCCCATGCCGTAGTTGTCGCCGCCGATCCAGCAGCGGTAGGCCTGCGGGGTGTTGAAGATCCGGTCGAGGTTCACGACCGGGATGCCCGCGCGCATCGCCTTCAGCCCGACCTGGGTGAGCGCCTTGCCGTCGGCGGGCAGCACCACCAGCACGTCGACCTTCTTGTTGATGAGGGTCTCGATCTGGCCGATCTGCTGGGCGGTGTCGTTGGAGCCCTCGGTGATCTCCAGGGTGACGTCGGAGTACTTCTCGGCCCGGTTCTTGGCGTTGTCGTTGATGGCGTTCAGCCAGCCGTGGTCGGCCTGCGGTCCGGCGAAGCCGATGGTGACCTGCTTGCCGGGCTTGTCGTCGGCGGCGGGCTGGTCGTTCCCGGCCGGCTCGTCCTCGGAGTCGGAGGGCTCGTTGCTCGTGCAGCCCGTGAGGAGGGCACCGGCGGAGACGGCGGCGGCCCCGAAGAGCAGTCCTCTGCGGCTCGTGATCTCGGTCATGGCGGTGAACCCTTTCCTCAGGTCGTGCTCGCGGTACGGCGCTGGACCAGCACGGCGGCGACGATGATCGCGCCCTTGGCGATCTGCTGGACGTCGCTCTGCAGGTTGTTCAGGGCGAAGATGTTGGTGATCGTGGTGAAGATCAGGACGCCGAGCACGGAGCCGGTGATGGTGCCGCGGCCGCCGGTGAGCAGGGTGCCGCCGATGATCGCGGCGGCGATGGCGTCGAGTTCGTAGAGGTTGCCGTTGGTGTTCTGGCCGGAGCCGGACAGGACGATCAGCAGGAAGGCGGCGATGCCGCAGCACAGCCCGGACAGCAGGTAGAGGTAGAGCCGCTGGCGGCGGACGTCGATGCCGGCGAGCCGGGCGGCCTCCGGGTTGCCGCCGACGGCGACCGTGCGGCGGCCGAAGGTCGTGCGGTTGAGCACCAGCCAGCCGATGACGGTCACGACCGCGAAGACCAGGACCAGGGGCGGGACGCCGAGGACGTAGGCGTCGCGTTCGCCCAGGTCGAGGACGGACGGCACCGTCACGATCTGCGTCTTGCCGTCGGTGATCTGCAGGGCCAGGCCGCGGGCGGAGGCCAGCATGGCGAGGGTGGCGATGAACGGCACCATCGCGCCGTAGGCGATGAGCACCCCGTTGACCAGGCCGCAGCCGACTCCGACGACGACCGCCGTGAAGAGGATGCCGGTGAAGCCGTACTCCTGGGTGGCCACCGTGGTCGCCCATACGGAGGCGAGGGCGACGATGGCGCCGACCGACAGGTCGATGCCGCCGGAGACGATGACGAAGGTCATGCCGACGGTGACGACGCCGATCACCGACGCCTGGGTGAGGACGAGTTGCAGGTTGCGGGTGTCGAGGAACTCGTCGGGCTTGGTGATGCCCCCGATGAGGATCAGCACGGCGAGCACGCCGAGCAGGGAGAGGGTACGGACGTCGGCGCGGGCCATCAGGCCGCGCCAGGCGGGGGGCTGGGCCTGGGGCACCTTGTCGGTGCTGCTGTCCCGCGGCGGGGAGACGGGCTGCGTCATGACGCCGGGCTTCCTTCCATGACCAGGTCGAGTACGCGGTGTTCGTCGAGTTCGCGCGCGGGTGCCGTGTGGACGACACGGCCCTCGCGCAGCACCAGGACGCGGTCGGCGAGGCCGAGCACCTCGGGGACCTCGCTGGAGACCAGCAGCACGGCGAGGCCTTCGTCGGCCAGCCGGCGCACGACCGCGTACAGTTCGGCGCGGGCGCCGACGTCGACGCCGCGGGTGGGTTCGTCGAGCAGCAGCACCTTGCAGCCGCGCAGCAGCCAGCGGGCCAGGACGGCCTTCTGCTGGTTGCCGCCGGACAGGGTGCGCACGGGCACGGACGGGTTGTCGGGCCTGAGCGACAGTTCGCGGGTCGCGGCCCGGGCGGCCCCGAGTTCGGCGCCCCGGTCGATCCAGCCGCCGCGCGAGAAGCGGGACATGGAGGAGACCGACACGTTGCGGGTGACGGACTCCAGCATCAGCAGGGCCTGCGCCTTGCGTTCCTCGGGGGCGAGGCCGAGCCCGGCCCGGACGGCGGCCCGGACGCTGCCCGGCTTCAACGGCCTGCCGGCCACCAGCACCTGACCGGACGTCGGTTTCCTGGCGCCGTAGACGGTCTCCAGGATCTCGGAGCGGCCCGAGCCGACGAGTCCGGCGAGGCCGACGATCTCGCCCGGCCGTACCTCCAGGTCGAGGGGCTCGAACTCCCCTTGTCGCGACAGCCCTTGGACCTTCAGCACCGGTTCGCCGGGCGGCGGGGAGACGGGCCGGTCGGGAAAGACGTACTCGACGTTGCGGCCCGTCATCAGGGCGACGACCTCGCGGGTCGGTGTCGTCTTCGCCGGCAGTCCGTTCGCCACGGCCCGCCCGTCCTTGAGCACGGTCACCCGGTCGCCGATGCGCCGGATCTCCTCCAGGCGGTGCGAGATGTAGACGACGGCGACGCCGGTGGCGGTCAGGTCACCGACGATGCGGAAGAGGTTGTCGACCTCGTCCGGGTCGAGGGCGGCGGACGGTTCGTCCATCACGATGAGCCGCACGTCGTGGGAGAGCGCCCGGGCCATGGACACGATCTGCTGCTGCGCCGCGGACAGCTCCCCGACGAGCCGGGCCGGGTCGATCTCCGCATGTCCAAGTCGCTTGAGCAGGGCGGTCGTTGACTCCTTCGCGGCCTTCTGGCGGACGACGAACCCGGCGGTGGTCGGCTCGTGGCCCAAGTGGACGTTCTCGGCGACCGACAGGTGCTCCACCAGGTCGAGTTCCTGGTAGATGGTGGCGATGCCGAGGCGCATGGCGGCGATCGGCGAGCGGAGGGTGACCTCCTCGCCGCGCCAGCGGATCGTGCCCGTGTCGGGCTGGTGGGCGCCGGCCAGGACCTTGATGAGGGTCGACTTCCCGGCGCCGTTCTGGCCGAGCAGGCAGTGCACCTCACCGGCCAGGACGTCGAGGTCGACGCCGTCGAGCGCCCGGACTCCGGGGAACGACTTGGTGATGCCGGACATGCTGAGCAGCGGTGGTTCTGGTGCCATGCGGATTCCCCTTGGCGGGCGTGCGGGCCGGTTGCAGGGCGCTTGTCGGGCAGGCGTGTTCGAGGCAGGGCAGAGCAGGGAGCTGTGCTGGTGAGCCGTACTGGTGAGCCGTGCTGTCGAAAGGGGTTACGCGGGTGAGAACAGGTGGTCGCTGATGAGCCGGGCCGCGCCGATGACTCCGGCGGCGGGTCCCAACTCGCCCAGGACGATGGGCAGATTGCCGGTCGCGAGAGGCAGCGACTGGCGGTAGACCTGGGTGCGGATCGCGGCGAGCAGGGTGTGGCCGAGGCCGGTCACCCCGCCGCCGATCACCACCAGGCCCGGGTTGAAGAAGCTGACCAGGCCGGCGATGACCTGGCCGGTGCGGTTGCCGCCCTCGCGGATCAGGTCGAGTGCGGTGGCGTCACCGGCGGCGGCCGCGGCGGCGACATCGACGGCGGTGAGGCCGCCGCCTGTCTCCAACCGCGAGGCCAGTTCGGCGGAGAGCCCCTGCTGGGCGGCCTCCGTGGCGTCACGGGCGAGGGCCGCCCCGCTGAAGTGGGCCTCCAGGCAGCCCCGGTTGCCGCAGGCGCAGGGGCGGCCGTCGGGCACGGCCTGGATGTGCCCGATGTCGCCGGCGCTGCCCGTCGTACCGCGGTAGACCTCACCGCCGACGACGATGCCGCAGCCGATGCCCGTGCCGATCTTGACGCAGAGGAAGTCGGCGACGGTGCGGGCGACGCCCGCGTGCTGCTCCCCCATCGCCATGAGGTTCACGTCGTTGTCGACCATGACCGGGCAGCCGAGTTCCTGGCTGAGCGCCTCCCGCACGGGGAAGCCGTCCCAGCCCGGCATGATCGGCGGGGCCACCGGGATGCCCTCGGGGAAGCGGACCGGGCCCGGGACGCCGATACCGGCGCCGTCGAACCCCTCCGCGAGCCCCGAGGCCTTCAACTTGGCGGCCATGGCCAGGACTTGTTCGAAGACCGCGACCGGTCCCTCGCGCACGTCCATGGGGTGGTTGATGTGCCCGAGCGTCTCCAGTTCGGCGTTGGTGACGGCGACGTCGACCGAGGTCGCGCCGATGTCGACGCCGAGGAAGCGCAGCCCGGGGTTGAGCCGGATGTTGTGGGAGCGGCGGCCACCGCGCGAGGCGGCGAGTCCGTCGGCCACGACCAGCCCCGTCTCCAGCAGCCGGTCCACCTCCACGGCGAGCTTGGACCGCGAGAGGTCGACCTGGTCGCCCAGCTGGGCCCGGGAGTTGGGGCCATCGTCGCGCAGCAGCTTGAGCAGTCGGGCCTGGTGGGCGTTGCCGGGTCGTGCGGTCATACGTCTCACGAGCCCCTCCCCGCCTCAATCGGCCTGTGCGCGCCGGTTTTCCGCCACATCGGTGGCTTGCTTTCGGAGGGAACGTAGCAGCGGCTGCCGAAGGTGGGAAGAAGTCGCGCAGGAATTGCCCTCTACTTTTCCCACTCACAGGACAAAGACGCGTGACGTCAGTCCTACCTCGCAGGTAATCGACCGTCAGCGCAGGCCCGGGCCAGGCCGGCTTCAGTCCTTCTCGCCCCATCGGGAGGTCCCGCATGACCGACAGCTCTGCCCCCGAAGCGCTGCTGAGGGCGGTGCCGTTCGCCGACGAGCTGGGCATCGCCCTGGAGGAGGCCGCTCCCGCCCGGGTCAGGGCCGCGCCCGCCTGGGCCCCGGAGTTGTGCACGGCGGGCGGCGTCCTGCACGGCGATGCCCTGATGACGCTCGCCGACACGGCCGGCGCGGTCTGCGCGTTCCTCAACCTGCCGCCGGGCGCGAGCACCTCGACGATCGAGTCGAAGACGAACTTCTTCCGCGCGGTGCGCTCGGGCACCGTCCACGCCGAGGCACGCCCCGTGCACGTGGGACGCTCCTCCATCGCCGTGCGGACGGACCTGCACGACGAGGACGGCCCCCTGGTGGGCCAGACCACGAAGACTCAGGCGGTGTTGACCACCGGCTGAGGCCTACGAACGCGTCCGCGCGTGGTACGAGCGCCTCGTGTGCTCCGTGTGTTCGCGCATCAGGTGCGTGGCCCGCTGTTCGTCGCGGTCGGTGATCGCCGCGATGAGTGCGCGGTGTTCGATCCAGGACTGGTGGCCGCGCTGACGCGCGACCGGCGTGTAGTACCAGCGGACTCGGCGGTCGACCTGGGCGGCCAGTTCGGCGAGGACGGCGTTGCCGGCGAGCTCCATGATCTTCGCGTGGAAGCGGGCGTTCATGGCGACGGCCCCGTCCACGTCGTCCGCCTCGACGGCCTTCTCGCCCTCCGCGCACAGCGCTTCCAGCGCGGCGATGCCGGCACTGTCCGCGCCCGCCGCGGCGAGCCGGGCCGCCTCGGCCTCCAGGAGCGTACGGACCGTGAGGAGCTGGTCGGCCTCCTCCTCCGTCGGCTCGTGCACGAACGCGCCCTGGGCGGGCCGCAGATCGACCCATCCCTCGGTGTTGAGCCGTTGCAGCGCCTCGCGCACCGGCTGCCGGGAGACCCCCAGATGCCCGGCGAGTTCGCTCTCCACGAGGTGCTGGCCGGGCTGGAGGGCGCGGGTGGTGATGAGTTCGAGCAGTGCCTCGTAGACGCGATCGCGCAGCGGACCCGGGCGTTCCAGCTTGGGTACCGCCCCCTGGGGCAGGCCTGTCGACAGCATCGCGGTCCCCCTCCTCGGCAGGGCCGTGCACAGCGCGGCGGAAGCCGGTGTCGCCGCAGAGTCAGTATTGATTGTCTTTCGTCTACAGTCTACGGCGCACAAGAGCCAGGACTTTTGGGAATTGGCCGCGTCACACCACGACGGGGCTCACGGGCAGCGGACGACCTGCCCCGCGTACGACAGGTTCCCGCCGAAGCCGAACAGCAGGACCGGGTCGCCCGTGGCGACCGCACCCTGCTCGACCAGCTTCGACAGGGCGAGCGGGATGCTCGCGGCCGACGTGTTGCCGGACTCCGTGACATCGCGCGCGACGACCGCGTTCACGGCGCCGATCTTCTCCGCGAGGGGTTCGATGATGCGCAGGTTGGCCTGATGCAGGACGACCGCCGCGAGGTCGGCCGGCTCCAGCCCGGCCCGCTCGCACGCCCGCCGCGCGATGGGCGGCAGCTGCGTCGTAGCCCAGCGGTAGACGCTCTGCCCCTCCTGCGCGAAACGCGGCGGCGTGCCCTCGATCCGCACCGCGTTCCCCATCTCGGGCACCGAACCCCACAGCACCGGCCCGATGCCGGGCTCGTCGGCGGCCTCCACGACGGCGGCCCCGGCCCCGTCGCCGACGAGCACGCACGTCGTGCGGTCGCTCCAGTCCGTCACGTCGGACATCTTGTCGGCCCCGACGACCAGGGCCCGGCTCGCGCCCCCCGCGCGGACGGCGTGGTCGGCGGTGGCCAGGGCGTGGGTGAAGCCGGCGCACACCACGTTGAGGTCCATCGTGGCGGCCCGCGGAACGCCGAGGCGGGAGGCGACCCGGGCGCCCGTGTTGGGCGAGCGGTCGACGGCCGTGGAGGTGGCGACCAGCACCAGGTCGATGTCGGCGGGGGTCAGCCCGGCCGCCGCGAGGGCCTTGGCGGCGGCGTGGGCGGCCAGCTCGTCGACGGGTTCGTCGGGGCCGGCGATGTGGCGCGTGGTGATGCCCACCCGGCTCCTGATCCACTCGTCACTGGTGTCGACCATGCCCGCCAGATCCTCGTTGGTGAGCACCTTGGCGGGCTGGTAATGACCGACGGCGGCGATGCGCGAGCCGTTCATGTGGGCGGTCCCCCTCGTTGGAACTTGGGTAGCGGGACCCACCAGTCTGATCAGTGACTCACGGGTACGACGGCAGGCAAGACGACAGGAAACAGGTGCCCGCGTTGTCAGCTTCGGTCAGGACCCCGACGACCGGACACCTGTCGAACGCCTGGGCCCCGCGTCTGCGCTGTGATCCACCCCACAGGCTCTAGCCGGTGAACAGCTGCGTCGCCTTCCGGACCAGCTCGTACAGCCCGTAGGCGAGCGGTACGCCCACCCACACCCAGGCGAAGGTGATCAGCCACCGCCGGTCCGGGCTAGGCGGACTCTGACTGCTGTCGCCGGACATGGGCGGCCTCCCTCGGTGCCGGGACGTGATGACGCGGGTGGACGGGCCGGACGAGTTCGTTGGCGACGAAACCGACGACGAGCAGCCCGATCATGATGACGAAGGACAGCGCGTACAGGGACGCGCCGTGCCGGCCCGCCTCCTCCTGCCGGTCGGCGATCCAGTTCACGATGAGCGGCCCGAGCACGCCGGCCAGCGACCAGGCGGTGAGCAGCCGCCCGTGGATGGCGCCGACCTGGTAGGTGCCGAACAGGTCCTTCAGATACGCCGGAATCGTCGCGAAGCCGCCGCCGTAGAAGGACAGGATGACCAGCGCGCCCAGGACGAACAGCGGCTTGGAGGAGTCGCCGAACAGGGCGATGAGCGCGTACATCAGCGCGCCGACGCCCAGGTAGACGCGGTAGATGTTCTTGCGGCCGATCAGGTCGGACGTCGACGACCAGCCGATGCGGCCCGCCATGTTCGCCGCCGACAGCAGCGCGACGAAGCCGGCGGCGGCCGTCACCGAAACGGGCGTGGAGGTGTCCGCGAAGAAGTCCGTGATCATCGGGGCGGCCTTCTCCAGGATGCCGATGCCCGCGGTGACGTTCATGCAGAGCACGATCCACAGGCACCAGAACTGCGGGGTGCGGATGGCCTGGTTCGCGGAGACCTGCGGGCCGGTGGCGGCCGGCCGCTCAGTTCCCGGCGCCTGTGGGGCACTGCGCGGAACCCGGACCAAGAGCACACCCAGCAGCATGAAGACGGCGTACGACAGGCCGTGCACCAGGAAGGCGAGTGCGATGCCGGAGCTGTCGCCGCCGAAGGACTCCAGCATCTGCGCGGACCACGGCGAGGCGATGAGCGCGCCCCCGCCGAAGCCCATGATGGCGATGCCGGTGGCCATGCCGGGCCGGTCCGGGAACCACTTGATGAGGGTGGAGACGGGTGAGATGTAGCCGATGCCGAGGCCGATGCCGCCCACGAAGCCGTAGCCGAGGACGATCAGCCAGTACTGCTCCACGGCCGCGCCCAGCGCGGAGAGCAGGAAGCCGGACGAGAAGCAGACCAGGGCGACGGTCATCGCCCAGCGCGGGCCGTTGCGCTCCACGAGCGTGCCGCCGAACGCGGCGGACAGGCCCAGCATGACGATGCCCAGTTGGAAGGGCAGCGCGCTCTGCGTGCCGCTGAGGCCGAGCGCGGACTCCAGGGGCGGCTTGAACACGCTCCAGGCGTAGGCCTGGCCGATGGAGAGATGTACGGAGAGAGCGGCGGGCGGGACGAGCCAGCGGCTCCAGCCCGGGGGCGCGACTGGGGGACTCATGAACCCGGAACGGTAGGCAGTCGCAGAGGAGTTGAGAAGGCGGCGCGTCGACCGTATGCGGTGAGCGGTATCCAGCTTGCGCCGAACGGTCATCGCGCGGACCCTTGCTGACCCAACGTCCATACTGTAGACAATATTCCGTCGACACAAGTCGGACGGCCCTCACTCGCCTGACGGCACTCACTCACCCGACGGCAGTCACCTCCGCGGTATCCCTCAAACCGAACGGAGTGTTCCCGTGAAAGTCGCAGTTCTCGGCGCCGGTGCCATCGGCGCCTACGTCGGCGCCGCGCTCCACCGCGCGGGCGCCGATGTGCATCTCATCGCCCGTGGACCGCATCTGGCGGCCATGAGGCAGCACGGAGTCCGGGTGCGCAGCCCGCGCGGCGACTTCACCGCGCACCCCCACGCGACCGACGACCCGGCCGAGGTCGGCCCGGTCGACTTCGTCTTCCTGGGCCTGAAAGCCAACGCGTATGCGGCGTGCGGGCCGCTGATCGCACCGTTGCTGAACGGCACCACGGCGGTCGTGGCCGCCCAGAACGGCATCCCCTGGTGGTACTTCCACCGGCACGGCGGCCCCTACGACGGCCACCGCGTCGAGAGCGTGGACCCGGACGGCGCGGTCAGTGCGGTGCTCGCGCCCGAACGGGCCGTCGGGTGCGTCGTCTACGCGGCGACCGAGCTCGAAGGGCCGGGCGTGATACGGCACTTGGAAGGAACCCGGTTCTCCATCGGCGAGCCCGACCGCAGTGTCTCGGCGCGCTGTCTGGCCTTCAGCGAGGCGATGCAGGCGGGCGGCCTGAAGTGCCCGGTCGAACCGGACCTCCGGAGCGACATCTGGCTCAAGCTGCTCGGCAACATCTCCTTCAACCCGATCAGCGCGCTGGCCCGCGCGACCATGCGGCAGATGTGCCTGCACGGCGGCACCCGCAGGGTCATCGAGATCATGATGACCGAGACGCTCGCGGTCGCCAACGCCCTCGGCTGCGAGGTCGGCGTCTCCATCGAGCGCCGGCTCGCGGGCGCCGAGCGGGTCGGCGACCACCGGACCTCCACGCTCCAGGACCTGGAGCGCGGCAAGCCGCTCGAACTCGACGTACTCCTCGCGGCGGTCGTCGAGTTGGCGGACATCACCGGCGTGGAGGTGCCCACCCTGCGCACCGTGCACGCCATCTCGGACCTGCTCGCCCTGAGGAGCGCCGCATGAGGAAACGCGAACCGAAGACCTACACCAGGCTGACGCACCCCCTCGTGCGGGACTCCCGCGACGAGCCCTTCCGGCAGGCGAGCTGGGAGGAGGCCCTGGACCGGGCGGCCCGGGGCCTGGCACGCAACCGCGGCGCGTTCGGCATGTTCTCCTGCGCCCGGGCGACGAACGAGATGAACTACGTCGCCCAGAAGTTCGCCCGGGTCGTCATGGGCACCAACAACGTCGACTCCTGCAACCGCACGTGCCACGCCCCCAGCGTGGCGGGCCTGTCGGCGGCGTTCGGCTCGGGCGGCGGGACGTCGTCGTACGAGGAGATCGAGCACACCGACGTCATCGTGATGTGGGGCTCCAACGCCCGTTTCGCGCACCCGATCTTCTTCCAGCACGTGCTGAGGGGAATCAGGAACGGCGCCCGGATGTACGCGGTCGATCCGCGCCGGACGTCGACCGCCGAGTGGGCGGAGAGCTGGCTCGGGCTGAACGTCGGCACTGACATCCCGATGGCGCACGCGATCGGCCGCGAGATCATCCACGCGGGCCTCGCCAACGAGGCGTTCATCGAGCGGGCGACCACCGGCTTCGAGGAGTACAGGGCGCTGGTCGAGCCGTGGACGCTGTCGCTCGCCGAGAAGGTGACGGGCGTACCGGCCGCCGCCATCCGCGAGCTGGCGCACGCCTACGCCCGTGCCGAGCGCGCCCAGCTGTGCTGGACCCTCGGCATCACAGAGCACCACAACGGCACCGACAACGTCCGCGCCCTGATCAACCTGTCCCTGCTCACCGGGCACGTCGGCCGCTACGGCGCCGGCCTGCAACCGTTGCGCGGGCAGAACAACGTGCAGGGCGGCGGCGACATGGGCGCGATCCCCAACCGCCTGCCCGGCTTCCAGGACCTCCTCGACCCGGACGTCCGGCTGAAGTTCGAGTCGGCCTGGGACACCGTCATCCAGCCGCACTACGGCCTGAACCTCACGGAGATGTTCGAGGCGATGGAGGACGGCACGCTCAAGGCCGTCTACTGCGTGGGCGAGAACCCGGCCCAGTCGGAGGCGGACAGCGAACAGGCCGTACGGCGTCTGAAAGCCCTCGACTTCCTCGTCGTGCAGGACATCTTCCTCACGAAGACGGCCGAGCTCGCGGACGTCGTCCTGCCGGCCACGGCCGGCTGGGCGGAGACCGACGGCACGACCACCAACAGCGAGCGGCGCGTGCAGCGCGTCCGCAAGGCCGTCACCCCGCCCGGCGAGGCCCGCGAGGACATCGACATCATCTGCGACCTCGCGGCCCGCCTCGGCCACGACTGGAAGTACGCCGACGCCGAGACCGTGTGGAACGAGCTCAGGTCGGTCTCGCCCGACCACTACGGCATGACGTACGAGCGCCTGGAGGAGCACCAGGGCATCCAGTGGCCGTGCCCCAGTACCGAGAGGCTCGAACCGACCTATCTGCACGGCCGGTTGTGGGAGCCGGACCGCGCCGAACGCGGCCGGCTCGCGCCCTTCGGGATCGTGCAGCACGACCCGCCCGTGGACCTCACCGACGAGGAGTACCCGATCCGGCTCACCACCGGGCGGCGGCTCGACTCGTACAACACCGGTGTGCAGAGCGGCGGTTACGCCTCGCCGCTGCGGCGAGGCGAGTACATCGAGCTGAGCCCGGAGGACGCCGAGCGCTACGGGGTCGTGGTCGGCGAGCAGGTCCAGGTCACCTCGCGGCGCGGGTCGGTGACCGCGCCCGTGTGGGTGGACACCGCGCTGCGGCCCGGGCTCGCCTTCATGACCATGCACTTCCCGGACGAGGTGGACACCAACGCGCTGACGATCGAGGCGAACTGCCCCATCGCGGGGACGGCGGAGTTCAAGGCGTCGGCGATCCGGATCGAGAAGCTGCCCGTCGCGACCATCGTGAGGTGACCTAAGTGGACCTGCACTTCGGCGACAGCAAGCCGACGGACGACGAACGGGCGGCCGTCGACGCCCTGCTCGGACCCCCGGAATCCTCCTGGGAGGGAGCCGACCGGTCCGATGCCGATCTGAGGTGGGCCCGTGGCGGGCGGGAGGCCCGGGACCGCCGCGACCTGCTGTTGCCGGGGCTGCACGCGATCAACGACCGGATCGGCTGGATCAGCGAGGGCGCCCTCGACTACCTGTGCCGGCGGCTGACGGTGCCGCCGGCGGAGGCGTACGGGGTCGCCACCTTCTACGCCATGTTCTCCGTCAAGCCACGTCCGGCGACCGTGCTCCACGTGTGCACGGACCTGGCGTGCGCGGCGGCCGGGGCGCCGGAGCTGTGCGCGGGGATCGAGGCCCGGCTCGGTCTCGGCAGCGGTGTCGCGGTGGAGCGCAGCCCTTGTCTGGGCCTGTGCGAGCGGGCCCCGGCCGCGCTCGCGATCAGGGCGGGGGACCCCGTGCGGACCGCGGTGTCGGCACCGACGAGTGTCGAAGAAGCCGTCCTCGCCGCGAGCGCCCCCGATTCGGCGCCGGAAGAGCCCCCGGCCGCGCTCGCGGTGCCCCAGGCCGGGCAGGGCGGCCTGATGCTGCTGAACCGCGTCGGCGTGGTCGACCCGGCGTCCCTCGACGACTACCGCGCCCACGGCGGCTACACGGCCCTGCGCCGGGCCTTCGAGCTGGGCCCCGCCGGGGTCATCCGCGAGGTCACCGACTCGGGACTGGTCGGGCGCGGTGGCGCCGCCTTCCCGACCGGCCGCAAGTGGCAGGCCACGGCGTCCCAGCCGGACCATCCGCACTATCTCGTCTGCAACGCCGACGAGTCGGAGCCGGGTACGTTCAAGGACCGCGTGCTCATGGAGGGCGACCCGTACGCGCTGGTCGAGGCGATGACGATCGCCGGGTACGCGACGGGCGCCCACAAGGGCTACCTCTATCTGCGCGGCGAGTACCCGCGCGCGCTGCATCTCCTTGAGCACGCGATCGCGCAGGCACGCGCGCGTGGACTGCTCGGTGACGACGTCCTCGGCCAGGGCTACGCCTTCGACATCGAGATCCGGCGCGGCGCGGGCGCCTACATCTGCGGTGAGGAGACGGCCCTGTTCAACTCCATCGAGGGCTACCGGGGCGAGCCCCGCTCGAAGCCGCCGTTCCCGGTGGAGAAGGGCCTGTTCGGCAAACCGACGGTCGAGAACAACGTCGAGACGCTGGTCAACGTCCTGCCGATCCTCACCATGGGCGCCCCGGCCTACGCGGCGATCGGCACCCAGCGGTCCACCGGGCCGAAGCTGTTCTGCGTGTCCGGGACCGTGGAACGGCCCGGTGTCTACGAGGTGCCGTTCGGCGCGACGCTGGGCGACCTGCTCGCGCTCGCCGGCGTGCGGGACGGGCTGCGGGCGGTGCTGCTCGGCGGGGCGGCGGGCGGTTTCGTACGGGCCGACGAACTCGACATCCCCCTCACCTTCGAAGGAACACGGGAGGCGGGCACGACGCTCGGCTCGGGGGTCGTCATGGCCTTCGACGACAGCGTGCCCCTCCCCCGGCTGCTGCTGCGCATCGCGGAGTTCTTCCGCGACGAGTCGTGCGGGCAGTGCGTGCCGTGCCGGGTCGGGACCGTGCGGCAGGAGGAGGCGCTGCACCGGATCGTGGAGCGCACCGGCGCCGCCGCCGCCGGGGACATCGCCCTGCTCAGGGAGGTCGGCCGCGCGATGCGGGACGCCTCGATCTGCGGTCTCGGGCAGACCGCGTGGAACGCCGTGGAATCCGCCATCGACCGTCTGGGGGCGTACGAATGACCGTCACACCGCTGGGGATCCCGCGCCGCGTGCTGGAGTTCACGATCGACGGCGAGGAGGCCAGGGTCCCCGAGGGCTCGACGATTCTGGACGCCTGCCGGGCGGCCGGGAAGGACATCCCGACCCTGTGCGAGGGCGACACACTGCGCCCGAAGAACGCCTGCCGGGTCTGTGTCGTCGAGGTCGAGGGGGCCCGCACCCTCGTCCCGGCCTGCTCCCGCAAGGCCGAGCCGGGCATGGAGGTGCGCACCGACACCGAGCGGGCCCGGCACAGCCGGAAGGTCGTCCTGGAACTGCTCGCCTCCTCGGTCGACCTGTCGACGACACCGCGGGTCGCCGAGTGGCTCAAGGAGTACGAGGCGAAGCCGGACCGCTTCGGCCCGGACGCGGCCCGGCTCAACGAGGAACCGAAGGTCGACAACGATCTGTACGTACGCGACTACGACAAGTGCATCCTCTGCTACAAGTGCGTGGACGCCTGCGGCGACCAGTGGCAGAACACCTTCGCGATCTCGGTCGCCGGGCGCGGTTTCGACGCCCGGATCGCCGTGGAGCACGACGCCCCGCTGACCGACTCGGCGTGCGTGTACTGCGGGAACTGCATCGAGGTGTGCCCCACGGGCGCGCTGTCCTTCAAGTCCGAGTTCGACATGCGCGCGGCGGGTACGTGGGACGAGTCGCGGCAGACGGAGACGACCACGGTGTGCGCGTACTGCGGAGTGGGCTGCAACCTGACGCTGCACGTGCAGGACAATGAGATCGTGAAGGTCACCTCGCCGCACGACAACCCGGTGACCCACGGCAATCTCTGCATCAAGGGCCGCTTCGGCTACCAGCACGTACAGAACCGGGGCTGATCAGGACATGGGACGAGTCACGGAACGACGCAAGGTGCTCCGCATCCGGGACGGGGCGGTCTCCAGCCGTCCGGACACGCTCGTCGCCGAGGAGCCCCTGGAGATCCGGCTGAACGGCAAACCCCTGGCGATCACCATGCGCACCCCGGGCGACGACTTCGCGCTGGCGGCGGGCTTCCTGGTGAGCGAGGGGGTGCTGGGCGGGCAGCAGGACCTGCGGAACATCGTCTACTGCGCCGGGGCGACCGCCGACGGCTCGAACACGTACAACGTGGTCGACGTGCAGACGGCCCCGGGCGTGGTGATCCCCGACATCACGCTGGAGCGGAACGTCTACACGACGTCGTCCTGCGGGCTGTGCGGCAAGGCGTCGCTGGACGCGGTGCGCACGACGGCCCGCTGGCCCATCGCCGACACTCCGCCGGTCCGGGTCACTCCCGAGCTGCTCGCGAGCCTGCCCGACCGGCTGCGCGCCGCCCAGAGGGTCTTCGACCGGACCGGCGGCCTGCACGCGGCGGCCCTCTTCTCGGAGGACGGCGAGCTGCTGGACGTCCGGGAGGACGTGGGCCGGCACAACGCGGTCGACAAGCTGGTCGGCCGCGCCCTGCAGAGCGGGGACCTGCCGCTGTCGCGGTCGATCCTGCTCGTCTCGGGCCGGGCCTCCTTCGAGCTGGCGCAGAAGGCCGTGATGGCCGGCATCCCGGTCCTGGCCGCAGTGTCGGCGCCGTCGTCGCTGGCGGTGGACCTGGCCGCCGAGACGGGTCTGACGCTGGTGGGCTTCCTGCGGGGCAGCTCCATGAACGTGTACGCGGGTGAGGACCGTATCGCCCTGCGGGCGGCGGCCGCCCAGGGCTGAGCAGGTTCCCCCGCGACACGGCGGCGGGGCCCCGACCGGCGGGGAGCGCCCCCTGCGCCGCAGGGGCCCCGTCTCGGCCCTCGGGGCAGCCGTCAGTCGCCCGTGCCGGATATGCGCCGCAGCATGCCGGTGAACTGCTCGCGTTCGGCCTCCGACAGCGGGGCGAGCAGCTCGTCGTTGGCCGCGCGGGCGGCCTTCTCGCAGCGCGTCAGCAGCCGGGCTCCCCGGGGGGTGAGGGACACGGCGTTCTTCCGCCGGTCCTTCGGGTCCGGCTCGCGCACCACCAGGCCCGCCGCCTGGAGGTCGTTCAGGATGCCGACCAGGTCCTTGGGGTCCAGCCGGACCGCGCGCCCGAGGTCGGCCTGGGCGACGGGGGCCAGGTCGCCGACGGCGGACAGCACCACGTGGTGCCACATCCGCATGTCCTGCTCGGCCAGGGCCTCGGCCACCAGGGCCCGGCCGCGGGCGGCGGCACGGCCGAGCAGCCAGCTGGGCAGGGAGCGGATCGCGGGGAGGGGGGCTTCCGACATGGCCGCAGCCTAACCAAGAAATCATTGGTTATCCCTATGATCGCCCTATACCGTTGGGCACCCCAACGAATTCGTGGGGACCACCGACGAAACCCGGAGGTGCGATGCGCCGCGTCCGCTACGAACGAGGCGGCCCCCTGTTCACGGAGGAGGCACCGGTCCCCGAACCCGGCCCCGGAGAACTGCTCGTGCGCGCGGAGGCGATCGGCGTCACACTCCCGGTCGTACGCAAGGTCACCGAGGCGGCCGAGCCGGTGCCGCTCGGCGGCGAGGTCGCCGGGGAGGTCACGGCCGTCGGTGAGGGCGTCACCCGCTTCGGCACCGGCGACCGCGTTACGGGGCTCTGCCTCGGCCACGGCTACGCCGACTTCGCGCTCCTGCACGAGACCATGGCCTCCCCGGTCCCGGCGGACGCCGACGCCGTCACGGCGGTCGGCCTGGTCCGCAGCGGCCTGGTCGCCCTCGGCGCCCTGGAGGCCGCACGGCCCGAGCCGGGCGAGGCGGCCCTGGTCACGGCCGCGGCGAGCGGTGTCGGGCACCTGGCCGTGCAACTGGCCAGGGCGCGGGGCGCAGGACGGGTCGTGGGGGCCGTCTCCGACCCGGCGAAGGCCGACTTCGTCCGCGGCCTGGGCGCCAACCACGTCGTCACCTACGGCGGTGACACCTGGGGCGCTCCCGTCGACTACGCCCTGGACGGCGTCGGCGGCGAGCTGCTCACCCCGGCCCTCGCCGCGCTCGCCCCGGAGGGACGGCTGGTGGCGTACAGCTCGGGTGGCGGCACCGTCCAGGCGTACGACCTGCTCGTGGGCGCCAAGTCGGTGATCGGATTCCAGATGGCCCGTGTCGCCCGTGGGAAGCCGGAGTTGTACGAGCAGTGGCGCGAGGAGCTGTGGCGGCTGTTCGCCGCCGGAGAGCTCCAGCCCGTCATCCACGGGGAGTTCGCCTTGGAGGACGCGGCGAAGGCGCACGGGGAGATCGAGGCGAGGGCCAACCTCGGCAAGGTCGTCCTGATCCCCTGACGCACGCTTCTTGTGGGGGTCTGTGAAGCCAAGTACCGTCTGTGGCCCACACATAGGACGTGGGATGTCCGGTTGTCCGAACGTTCCCTCCCCGGATTTCTGTTCCCACGCCTCGGTGGTACAGCCGACAGACGCATGAAGGGCAGGTCGCACCATGCCGTCAAGTCTTCGCACACGTCTGAGATCCACCCTGACAGCCGTTCTCACCGCCGCGGCGCTGCTCGCGCCCGCCGGCCCGGCCCATGCCCAACCCGACACGGCCTTACGGGAGTTCGAACAACAGGTCCTCTTCAAGGCCTCCCAGGACCCCGGTTACGCGTGCTTCCGGATCCCGGCGATCGTGCGCACCACGGCCGGCACGCTGCTCGCCTTCGCCGAGGGCCGCGTCCTCAACTGCGGTGACGCGGCCGACATCGACATCGTCCTCAAACGCTCCACCGACGGCGGCCGCACCTGGGGCCCGCTCCAGGTCGTCAACGAGGGCGCGGGCGACACGCACGGCAACCCCGCGCCCCTCGTGGACCGCAGGACCGGCCGGATCCTGCTGGCCGAGACGTACAACACCGGCCGTACGGACGCCGGCAACTGCACCGTTCCCTGCGACCGCACCCCGCACCTCCAGTACAGCGACGACGACGGCCGGACCTGGTCCGAGCCGCGCGACCTGAGCGACGAGATCCTGCCCGAGCACTGGAACTCCTGGTACGCCACCGGGCCCGTGCACGGCATCCAGCTCACCCGCGGCAAGCACGCCGGACGGCTGGTGTTCGGCGTCAACACCGAGACCTGGGACGGCAGCCGGGTCACCGCGAACCACGCCGCGCTCATCGTCAGCGACGACGGGGGCGACGACTGGCGGGTCGGTGCCACGGACTCCTGGCCCATAGCTCAGGACGGCACGTTCCGGCAGAAGCCGTCGGAGGTGACCCTCACCGAACGCGCCGACGGCGCCCTCCTCGTCAGCGGCCGGGAACAGGACGGCACCGATCTGGGTCACCGCTCCCAGACCCTCAGCCTGGACGGCGGCGACAGCTTCGCCACGCCCTTCCGCGGCCTCCCCGACCTCTACACCCCACAGGTCCAGGGCGCGACCCTGCGCCTCGGCGGCCGGATGCTGCTGTCCGCCCCGGCCGATCCCGACCGCCGCCGGACGATGATGGTCCGCTCCTCCTACGACGGCGGGCGCACCTGGGACAGCGTGGACCGGGGCACGGTCGTCACCACGGACTGGTCCGGCTACTCCGACATGGCGGCGGTCAACTCCTCGACGGTGGGCCTGTTGTACGAGGGCGGCGCGGTCGACGCCCGCGACGAGATCCGCTTCGCCCGCTTCACCGAGGACTGGCTGAAACCACGCCGTGGCGCCGACCCGACCACCCGCGACGCCGCGCCGGGCGCGAGGCCCGCGGCCGTGCTCGGCGGTGCCGGGCGCACGGCCGGCGTCCGCGGCGGTGCACTGGCCTTCGACGGCACCGACGACGCCGTACGCCTGCCGTACCGGTCCCGACTGCCGCTCGGCGAGGGTGACTTCACGGCCTCGCTGTTCTTCCGCTACACGGCCACGACCGGCGAACAGCCCTTCCTGTGGATGGGCGGCATCGGCACCACCCAACCGCAGGTCTGGCTGCGCGGGGAGCCGGCGAGCGACCGGGTCCGGGCGCTCATCACCACCCGGTCGGGCGCGGCGACCGTCAGGACGGCCTCGGTGTGGACGGCCGGCGCCCACAACGACGGCCGCTGGCACCACCTGGTCCTGCGCCGGGGCGGCGGGCAACTGACCCTCTTCCTCGACGGCACGCCGATCAGCACCCCGGACGTGCCGGGCTCGGTCAGCCGCAACTCCCCGTTCGGCGTGCACATCGGCCAGCGCATGGACAGCCGGGCGTTCCTCGCGGGGGCGATCGACGACGTCCGCGTCTGGAACCGGGCCCTCACCGACAAGGAGGTGGTCGCCGGCACCAAGGGCGCGGCCGCCAGGGGCACGGTGCTGTGGCTCCCCATGGACCGGGTGAGCGGCAGCAACTAACGTCACGGCACGTGCCCGACGACGCAGAAGCAGCACGAGCACGACAGCGCACGGGAACCGGGATCGGCCTGCTGCTGGTCCTGGTTCTCGGGGCAGCGCTGCTCATCGCCCTCCCGGAGGACGACAGTCCGGACGACGAGGCCGCCTGCCGGGCGCGCACGGTCCGCTCCTGGCAGGCGGACGACGGCCTCACCGCCGAGTTCGCCCGCTACGGCGACGACGCGGCCCGCACCGACGACTGGACCGGCGGCGACGGCACCCACTCGGTCCGGCTGCCGGACGGCCGGGTGCTGTGGCTGTTCTCGGACACCTACCTGGGCCGGGTGTACGGCCCGCCCAACCCGGCCGGCGAGTCCCACGCCTGGCGGGACGCCACCGCGCCGCTGGTACGCAACTCGGCCGTGCTGATGCGCGACGGCCGACTGGAGACGACCCTGCCCGCCCCGCTCTTCGCCGACCCGGCGCCGGGCCAGTGGCGCTGGCCGGTCGCCGCGCGCGTCGAACCCCGCTCCCCCGGCTCCTCGGAGCAGGTCGTCCGGGTGCTGCTGTGGGTGCGCACGGCCGGCCAGGCCCCGTGGATCTACGGCGTGCCCACCGCGACCGAGGTGGCCACGCTGTCGCTGCCCGGTCTGCGCCTGGAGTCGGTCGTCAAGGTGCTCGACCAGCAGCTGGTCCCCGACCCCTCCCGGCGGGTGCTGTTCGGCACGACGCTGGTCGAGGAGGACGGCTGGACGTACGTCTTCGGCGGCGACGACGGCCAGGCCGCCTCCCGTCCGGCCTCGCACGCGTACCTCGCGCGGGTGCCGGAGGGCAGGCTCGGGGATCCGGCGGCCTGGCGGTACTGGACCGGCTCGGCGTGGGCGGCCGGCGCCCGCCCCCGGCCGGTGCTCGGGGACGGGCAGCGCAAGGGGGTGGGCAGCGCGTTCTCGGTCGTCCGGGACGACGGGACGTACGTGCTGTTCACGATGGCCGCGGGCACGAAGGGCCTGACCACCGTGGCCTCGTACTGGGCGTGCTCCCCGGCCGGGCCGTGGCACGGGCCCGCGAAGGAGTTCAGCCCGTCGCTGCCGCAGGGCCAGGTGGCCGCCTACAACCCGCAGGCGCATCCGGTGCTGAGCGGCGACGGGCGTCTCGTGCTGAGCTACGACGTCAACTGGCTGGAGACGACGGGCGCCGCCGCCCAGCTCAGCCGGAACGTGTCCCTGTACCGACCGCGGTTCGTGACGCTGCGGCTGGCTCCGGCGCGGTGACCTCCGGGGTGGGATCGTGCGAGCGGCGCTTGGCGATCACCGCGCAGACCATCAGCTGCATCTGGTGGAAGAGCATCAGCGGCAGCACGGCCAGCGAGGCCTGCGGGCCGAACAGGACACTCGCCATGGGCAGTCCGGCGGCCAGGGACTTCTTCGAGCCGGCGAACTGGAGGGTGATCCGGTCCTCCCGACCGAAGCCCAGCGCCTTGCCGCCGTACCAGGTCAGCAGCAGCATCACGGCGAGGATCACGGCCTCGACGCCGAGCAGCCCGGCCAGCCGGAGGGGGCTGACCTGGTGCCAGATGCCCTGGACCATGCCCTGGCTGAACGCGGTGTAGACGACGAGCAGGATCGAGCCGCGGTCCACCAGCGCGAGGACCTTCTTGTGGCGGGTGACGAAGCCGCCGATCCAGCGGCGCAGCAGCTGTCCGGCGAGGAACGGCACGAGCAGTTGCAGCACGATCTTCAGCAGCGAGTCGGCGGAGAACCCGCCCC
The DNA here is from genome assembly GCF_028885415.1 of Streptomyces coeruleorubidus. GTDB lineage: Bacteria > Actinomycetota > Actinomycetes > Streptomycetales > Streptomycetaceae > Streptomyces > Streptomyces coeruleorubidus_A. The sequence continues at coordinate 8,165,924 of NZ_CP118527.1, read as the reverse complement.
CGCTGCCGCCGAGCAGCGAGGCCGCGAGCAGCGGGGTGGCGACGATGCCGACGAGGGAGGAGAAGGAGCCCGCGCAGATCGCGGCGGGCACGTTGCCGCGGGCCATCGAGGTGAAGGCGATCGAGGACTGCACGGTCGACGGGACGAGCGTGAGGAAGAGCAGGCCCAGGTACAGCGGGTGCGTCAGGATCACCGGCACCAGCCCGCGGGCGGCCAGGCCGAGCAGCGGGAAGACGACGAAGGTGCAGGCCAGGACGGTGACGTGGAGCCGCCAGTGGCGCAGGCCGTCCAGTGCCTCACGGGTGGACAGCCGGGCGCCGTAGAGGAAGAACAGCAGGGCGATCGCCGCCGTGGAGGCACCGGACGCGACATCGGCGACCGTCCCGCGCGCCGGGAACAGCGCGGCGACACCCACCGTCGCGAGCAGGAGAAGGATGTACGGGTCGATCGGCATCCGACGCGGCAGGCGCAGGCGTTTCACGGTGCTCCACTTGCTTGGTGCTTACGGGCGGTACAAGGGCCGGTACGGCCCCCTCCCATCCTGCTCCCCGATCCGGCGATCGGGAATCCCGCATACCGTTCTCACTGTCATCACGTTCCGCGATAGCCTGGCGCCATGTACGACCCGTCCCATCTGCGCACCTTCCTGTCGGTGGCGCAGACGCTGAGCTTCACACAGGCCGCACGTCGGCTCGGGCTGCGGCAGTCCACCGTCAGCCAGCATGTGCGGCGGCTGGAGGACGCCACCGGGCGGACGCTGTTCACCCGGGACACGCACTCGGTGGAGCTCACCGAGGACGGCGAGGCCATGCTCGGGTTCGCGCGCCGGATCCTGGAGGTGCACGAGCAGGCGACGGCGTTCTTCACGGGCACCCGGCTGCGCGGCCGGCTGCGCTTCGGCGCGTCGGAGGACTTCGTACTGACCCGGCTGCCGGAGATCCTCGAGGGCTTCCGGCACGACCATCCGGAGGTCGATCTGGAGCTGACGGTCGAGCTGTCGGGCACGCTGCACGAGCAGCTCGCCGCCGGGAAGCTGGACCTCGTCCTGGCCAAACGGCGGCCCGAGGACCCGCGCGGCGAGCTGGTCCGGCACGACAGGCTGGTGTGGATCGGCGCGGAGCGCCTCCGGCTCGACCCGGAGCGTCCCGTGCCGCTCATCGTCTATCCGCCGCCGGGCATCACCCGCGCCCTCGCCCTGGAGGCGCTGGAGCGGCAGGGCCGCGAGTGGCGCGTGGTGTGCACGAGCGGCTCTCTCAACGGCCTCGTCGCGGCGGCCCGGGCGGGGCTCGGCGTGATGGCTCACTCCCGCGGCCTCATCCCGCCGGGCCTGGTCCGGGTCCCGGACCGGGCGGGACTGCCGGAGCTGGGGCAGGTCGACTTCGTCGTGGTCCACGGCCGGCGCCGCCCCACCGCCCAGGGCGCGGCGGACGCCCTGGCGGCGGCGATCCTGTCGGGCGGTGACCGGCTGAACCGGAGTGACGAAATCCGCCTCCGGGGCGCTGACAGAAGAGACGGCCGGGCACCGCGCACGAGGAGCCTCGGGCCGTGACCCGGTCGTACAGATTCGGTGGAGATTACGGCTCCGAAACTTACTCAACCGTCAGGATTCTGTCCGACCCTTCCCCATGTGAGCGCATTTTCCCTCCCTGACCAGCGCGGACAAGAGCCCTGCTCGCCTTCGCAACCCCTCCCGCCCTGTGCCCGGTTGGGGTAGCTTTCACGGCGCTGTGCGGAGCGTCACTCAACAAAAGCGCTGAGGAGCGGGGAGCGGGGTTTGCGCGAGTTCACCAACCCTCCGTTGGCGTTGGCACCTCCGGTGGGCGGTCTGGCCGACGTGGTCTTCGAGCATGCCCAGGACGACCCGCTGCACATCGCACTGGGCCGCAAGGACGAGTCCGGGCAGTGGCGGGACGTCACCAGCGCCGAGTTCCGCGACGAGGTGCTCGCCCTGGCCAAGGGCCTGCTGGCGAGCGGCATCCGGTTCGGCGACCGGGTCGCGATCATCTCCCGTACCCGCTACGAGTGGACGCTGTTCGACTACGCGCTGTGGACGATCGGCGCCCAGGTCGTGCCGGTCTACCCGACCTCCTCGGCCGAGCAGTGCTTCTGGATGCTGTACGACGCCGAGGTGACGGCCGCGGTCGTGGAGCACGAGGACCACGCGATGACGATCGCCACCGTGATCGACCGGCTGCCGCAGCTGCGCCGCCTGTGGCAGCTGGACTCCGGCGCCCTGCACGAGCTGTACGACGCCGGCGCGAGCATCGACGACGAGGTGGTGCACCGCCACCGCCAGGCCGTCACCCCCGACTCGGTCGCCACGATCATCTACACCTCGGGCACCACCGGCCGCCCCAAGGGCTGTGTCATCACGCACGGCAACTTCATGTACGAGGCGGACACCGTCATCGAGCGCTGGGAGCCGGTGTTCCACTCCAAGCGGGGCGACGAGGCCGCCACCCTGCTGTTCCTGCCGCTCGCCCATGTCTTCGGGCGGATGGTCCAGGTCGCCGGGATCCGCGGCAAGGTGAAGTTCGGTCACCAGCCGCAGCTGAACGCGGCAGCCCTGCTGCCCGACCTGGCCGCGTTCAAGCCGACGTTCTTCCTGGCCGTGCCGTACATCTTCGAGAAGGTGTTCAACGCGGCCCGCCGCAAGGCCGAGAAGGAGGGGCGCTCCGGCCCGTTCGAGAAGGCCGTCGACATCGCCATCAAGTACGCGGACGCGATCGAGGCGAAGGCCTGGGGCACCGGCCCCGGCCCCTCCGCCGGCCTGCGCATGCAGCACCAACTGTTCGACAAGCTCGTCTACTCCAAGATCCGCGCCGCGATGGGCGGCCGTATCAAGCACGCCATGTCGGGCGGCTCGGCGATGGACCGGCGGCTCGGCCTGTTCTTCGCCGGGGCGGGCGTGCACATCTACGAGGGCTACGGCCTGACCGAGTCCACGGCCGCCGCGACCGCCAACCCGCCCGGACGCACCCGGTTCGGCACGGTCGGGCAGCCCATCCCGGGCATGACCGTGCACATCGCGGACGACGGGGAGATCTGGCTGCACGGCCAGAACCTCTTCCAGGGTTACCTCAACAACCCCAAGGCCACCGACGAGACCCTGCACGACGGCTGGCTGGCCACCGGCGACCTGGGCGCGCTCGACGAGGACGGCTACCTCACCATCACCGGCCGCAAGAAGGAGATCCTGGTCACATCGGGCGGCAAGAGTGTTTCGCCCGGTGTGCTGGAGGAACGCGTCCGTGACCATCCACTGGTCAACCAGTGCATCTTGGTCGGCAACGACCGCCCGTACATCGCCGCCCTCGTGACCCTCGACCAGGAGGCCGTGGAGCACTGGCTGACGATGCGGGGCAAGCCGCGGATGTCCGCGGCGGAGCTGGTGCGCGACGCGGATCTGGAGACGGAGGTGCGGCGCGCGGTGGTCGCGGCCAACACCCTTGTCTCGCAGGCCGAGTCGATCCGCACCTTCCGCATCCTGGCCCAGCCGTTCACCGAGGAGCACGGGTTGCTGACCCCGTCCCTGAAACTGAAGCGCAAAGCGATCGAGAAGGCGTACGAGAAAGAGGTCGAGGCGCTGTACCGGGTGTGACTTGCCAGGTAACGGCCGAATCGCACGCCTGAATTCTCCCGTCAGGAATGCATCACGGCTCGTGATCGTTGACGATGGGAGGCACACCTGACCACAAACCGAAGGATCGAGAGCTCGTGAGCAAGGTCCCCCCGATCATCCTGAACAACGGCGTCGAGATGCCCCAGCTGGGCTTCGGCGTCTGGCAGGTGCCGGACGACGAGGCCGAGTCGGCCGTCGCGACGGCGCTGGAGGCCGGGTACCGCAGCATCGACACCGCGGCGATCTACGGCAACGAGGAGGGCACCGGCAAGGCCATCGCCGCGTCCGGTCTCCCCCGCGAGGAGCTGTTCGTCACGACGAAGCTCTGGAACGCCGACCAGGGGTACGACTCCACGCTGCGCGCCTTCGACACCTCGCTGGAGAAGCTCGGCCTGGACTTCGTCGACCTGTACCTGATCCACTGGCCGCTGCCGGCCCGGGACACCTACGTCGACACGTACAAGGCGTTCGAGAAGCTGCACGCCGACGGCCGGATCCGGGCCATCGGTGTCTCCAACTTCCTTCCCGAGCACCTGGAGCGGCTGATCGGCGAGACGTCGGTCATCCCGGCCGTGAACCAGATCGAGCTGCACCCGCACCTCCAGCAGAACGCCGCCCGTGAGTACCACGCGGAGCAGGGCATCGCCACGGAGGCCTGGTCGCCGCTCGGCCAGGGCAAGGGCCTGCTGGAGGTCCCGGCGATCGTGGCCATCGCCCAGAAGCACAACCGCACGCCGGCCCAGGTCGTCCTGCGCTGGCACATCCAGCTGGGCAACGTGGTCATCCCGAAGTCCGTGACGCCGGCACGGATCAAGGAGAACATCGAGGTCTTCGACTTCACCCTGGACACAGAGGACCTGGCGGCCATCAGCGCCCTCAACGAAGACCGCCGCCTGGGCCCGGACCCGGCGACGTTCGACGGCGCCTGAGGCATCCGACTGCCCGCAGCTGCTCAGCTGCGGGCAGTCGTGCCGCTTGGGGCGGCGCCCGTCCCACCGACGCGGCACCCCGCACCGCCGGGCTGCGGACCCACCCGACCTCAGCCCAACCGCCGAGTCGGCAATCTGATCAGCCGTGCGCAGATGCCCCGGCGGCAGACTCCCGTAGGAATCCCAGAAGGGGGGCTGGGCGCGACCCGCGTCACGCCGACAGCCCACTCAGAGGTTGCTGGTCAACAGCCCGTCGGGTTCCTCCCCCGCCCGGTGACGGCGACCCGCTGCCCCGCGTCCAGCAAGCGCCGCGCGACGGCGGCGCCGATCCCACTGCCACCGCCGGTGATGAGCGCAACCCGAGAGTCGGACGTGGATTCCCCCTGAGATTCGGCCCGGCCCGAGATGCGGCCGGACGGTCGATGCCGGGGAGTCCATCAGTTGGAGCACTCTCGGAAGTCAAGGGCGGGCCGGGGCTACATGGACCGGACCGCCGTGTGCACCGTGTGCGCCTCCAGGACGAACACGTCCGGGCGACGGTGCAGGCTCGCCTCGTCGTCGGGGTCGAGGAGCCGGTCGAGGGTCGCGAGGTCTTCCGCGTCGAGGCCGTCCGTGAGCCTCTCGCGCAGGTGCGACAGGGACGCCACGACGTAGGCACGGGCCCGGTCCGAGACGGGCGCGGGGAGGTCGAGCAGGAAGGTGTGCGTCCGGGTGTGCTTCAGGCCCGCGGCGGCCAGCAGGGCCGGCCAGTCCTCCGTCTCCGCGACATGGCCCGGCAGCTCCGCACGCATCCGCGCGAACCACTCCGCCTCCACCACGTCGAGCCGCGCCTGGAGTCCGGGCCGGCCGATGCCGATGTCGCGCGGCAGGTACCGCGGGGGCAGACCGCCCTCCATGAGGGCGAGAGTGCCGCCGGGCGCCAGCCGCGCCGCGAAGGCGGTGAGCGCGGCCCGCTGGTCGCCGAGGTGGTGCAGGCTGCGGCTCGCCCAGAGCAGGTCGGCGGGGTAGTCCAGCTCGTCGAGCACGTCCGGGAGTTCACCGGCGATGGTGCCGAAGCGATCGGCGACCCCCAGCCGCTCGGCCCGTGCCCGCGCCCGCTCCAGCAGCGGCTCGGAGCCGTCCACGGCGACGATCCGCGCGCCCGGGAACGTCTCGGCGAACAGACACGACACGACGCCCGGCCCACTGCCCGCGTCGACGATCAGGCCCGGCTCGGTCACCTCCTGCGCCAGCCAGGCCATGGCCCGCTCGTACAGGGACGCGAACAGCTCCGCCTGGGATTCCAGTCTCGGGCCCATCTCGGCCCAGTCGATGTCCGTGTGGTCGTGGTGGTGGCCGTGGTGGTGGCCGTGGCCGTGCTCGTGGTCGTGCGCCATGGTGGTCAGCCTCTCCCTCGGATGCCGCCAGCCTGCGCCGACGCACCGGGAGAAGGCCACTGCTCTTGCCGCTCCCGCAAAAATGATCCGCCGGGGCCGGAGCCCCGGCGGATCCGTGGGGACGGTGTGTCAGCCGGTCAGGACAGCGGCGGGTACGCGTTCTGCATCAGCTGCCGGAACTGGGCGGAGAACCAGTGCCCGGACAGCGGGGCGTCCGGCAGAGCACCGGACGGGTTGTTGCCGTTGCGCGGGTTGCCCTCGTACGTCGGGTCGCACATCCGGTCGAAGCCCTTGCCCTCGTCGTTCGGGATCTCCTTGCTCGCCCCGTCGGACTCGCCCGGCGGCTTCATCCACACGTAGGCGTCGATCCCGGCGGCCGGGCTGGCCTGCGGGCGCTCGCCGAGGCCGGCTCCGGACTGGTTGCACCAGTTGCCGGGGTTGATGCGGCGGTCGTAGCGGCCGCCGTCGACGTAGGCGTCGACGGATGTCTGCGGGCCGGGACCGGTGGGCCGGGCGGCGCCGCCCCAGCCGTTGCGGGAGGTGTCGATCAGCATGCCGATGCCGGAGGGGAAGCCGACCGAGACGAGCTGGTTGCGGAAGGCCTGGGCGAAGGACAGCTCGTCGACGTAGCGGTTCCAGTCGACCCACTTCGACTCGCGGACGGACTTGCCGGCCACGTTGTCGTTGATGGAGAAGTTGTTCTCCTTGAGGGCGCTGTAGTTCGCCGTGTTGGTGATGAAGCCGTGGACGTCGTTGACGGTCGCGCCCTCGGCGGACGCCGCCTCCTTGAACAGGGTCGCGGAGGGAGCGAAGTTGTCGTCCCAGCCGATCCAGCCGTGGTGGCCGGCGTCGACGTAGTTGTAGACGTTCGGCACGTCGCCGAGCTTGTTCAGCGCGTACCCGACGCCCTTGATGTAGTTTCCGTTGGCCTTCATCACGTCGCACTGCGGGGTGGCCGTCGGGCGGCTGCCGGTGTTGGTGACGAGGTTCGGCAGCGAGTCGATCTCGACGGTGGTGACGATCCGCAGCGAGGAGTACTTCGAGTCGGCGAGGATCGCCTTGATCGGGTCGATGTACTCCGTCTTGTAGCGGCCGATCTCGTCCGCCTTCAGCTCGCCGTTGGAGGCGAGGGCGGCGCAGTCGCGGCCGGGCAGGTTGTAGATGACGAGCTGGACGACGAGTTCGCCGGAGCCCTTCTGGCGCAGTGCCTCGTCGAGGTGGGCGCGCAGGCCCATCTTGCCGCCGGCGCCGTTGATCGCGGCGATCCGGTCCAGCCAGACACCGGTCGGCTGGTTGGCGATCCGGCTGCCGCCCGGCTCGGCGGCGGCCTTCGCGGACCACTCGGGGTTCACATACACCTTGGCGCCGTCATAGGGGTTGTTCACCCGGTTGGCGGGGCCGCCCGGCTCCGGCGGATCCGTGGGGCCGCCGGGGCCGCCGCTGTCGACGTTGCAGGTCACGCCGTCGAGGGTGAAGGTGGCCGGGATCGCGTTGCTTCCGCTGTAGGAGCCCTGGAAGCCGAAGCTGACCGAACCGCCGGTCGCGAGCTGGGCGTTGTAGCTCTCGTTGGCCACGGTGACATCGGCACCGCTCTGGCTGATCTTGGCGTTCCAGCCGCTGGTGACCTTCTGGTTGCCGGCGTACGACCACTTCAGCGACCAGGACGACTTCGCGGCGCTGTTGTTGGTGATGGTCACGGCGGCGGTGAAGCCGGTGCTCCACTGGTTCTGCACCTTGTAGTCGACGGTGCAGGGTACGGCGGCGGTGCCGGCGCCGCCCGGGTCGACGGCGAACGCGGTGCCGGTGGCTCCGCCGACCAGGGCCATGGCGGCCAGTAACGCTGTTCTCGTACGGCTCATGAGTGCGGGTTTCCCTTTCGGTGGTGGGGGTGTCAGCCGTTCAGGGCGCGCTCCGACAAGGACATGAGGAACCCGGCACCGGCACTCGCGCAGCCGGGGACGACCGCGAAGGCGGCGGCTAAAAGTACTGAACGCGAGGGGTGTCGCATGAGCGACTCCGTGCAGGTCGGGCCCGTCGTGGCGGACGCGTCGACTGATGGAATCGCTCCCACTGGTGTCAAGGAAGGTAGCGCCAAGTGTCGGTAAAGAACAGGGGAGTCGCTGACTTTCGCTCAACTCTCGGCGTCGAATCTTTTCGACTCTTCAAGGACCTTGACCGGTACCACACCCGTCCTCACTATGGGAGCGCTCCCACTGGTTCAAGCCTTGACTTCTCCGAGCCGCAAGGAGGAACCAGCACCATGCATCCCCCACCCCGGAGACGGAGAGCGGTGCGGCGTCTGTGGACCGCCGCGCTCGCAGCTCTCGCGCTTCCGTTGACGATGCTCTCCTCAGGGTCGACTTCCGCGCAGGCGGCCGCACTTCAGTGCAGTGTCGATTACAAGACGAACGACTGGGGCTCCGGCTTCACCGCGGACCTGACCCTCACCAACCGCGGCACGGACGCCATCGACGGCTGGACGCTGACGTACGCCTACTCCGGCAACCAGAAGCTGGGGAACGGCTGGAACGGCACCTGGTCGCAGTCGGGCCAGAACGTCACCGTCAAGAACGCCCCGCACAACGCGCGGGTCGCCGCGGGCGCCGCCGTCTCCACCGGCGCCCAGTTCAGCTACAGCGGCAGCAACACCGCGCCCACGTCCTTCGCGGTCAACGGCACGCCCTGCACCGGCGCGCACCAGCCGCCGATCGCCGTGCTGACCAGCCCGGCCGCAGGCGCCGTCTACACCCAGGGCGAGGCGGTCCCGCTGGCGGCCACCGCGGCCGCCGCGGACAACGCCACGATCAGCAAGGTGGAGTTCTACGACGACACCAAGCTGCTGGGCACGGACACGAGCGCGCCCTACGCGCTGTCCGTCTCGGATTTGACCGTGGGCAGCCATTCCCTGGTGGCGAAGGCCTACGACAGCATGGGCGCCTCCGCCGACTCCACCCCGGTCGGCATCACGGTTGCCTCCGGCCCGACCGTCGTCGCCTCGCCGCTCCAACTGGGCGTGCAGTCCGGCAAGTCGGGCACGTACGAGGTGAAGCTGTCCAAGCAGCCGACGTCCAACGTGACGGTCACGTCGGCCCGCGCGAGCGGCAACGCGGGCCTGTCGGTCACGGGCGGCGCCTCGCTCACCTTCACCCCGCAGAACTGGAACACCGCGCAGAAGGTGACCGTCACGGCCGCCGACTCCGGTACGGGTTCCGCCGTGTTCGAGTCGACGGCCGCGGGCCACGCCAAGGCCTCCGTCACCGTCACCCAGCTGGCGGCGACCAAGGCGTACGACGCCCGCTTCCTGGAGCTCTACGGGAAGATCACCAACCCGGCGAACGGCTACTTCTCCCCCGAGGGCATTCCCTACCACTCGGTCGAGACGCTGATCGTCGAGGCGCCGGACCACGGCCACGAGACCACCTCGGAGGCGTACAGCTACCTCCTGTGGCTCCAGGCCATGTACGGCAAGGTGACCGGTGACTGGTCCAAGTTCAACGGCGCGTGGGATCTCATGGAGAAGTACATGATCCCCACCAAGGCCGACCAGCCGACCAACTCCTTCTACAACGCCTCCAAGCCGGCCACCTACGCGCCCGAGCTGGACACCCCCAACGAGTACCCGGCCAAGCTCGACACCGGTGTCTCGGTGGGCCGGGACCCGATCGCGGCCGAGCTGAAGAGCGCGTACGGCACGGACGACGTCTACGGCATGCACTGGCTCCAGGACGTCGACAACGTCTACGGCTACGGCAACTCGCCCGGCAAGTGCGAGGCGGGCCCGTCGGACACCGGCCCGTCGTACATCAACACCTTCCAGCGCGGCTCGCAGGAGTCGGTGTGGGAGACGGTGCCGCAGCCGACCTGCGACGCCTTCAAGTACGGCGGCAAGAACGGCTATCTGGACCTGTTCACCGCTGACGCCTCCTACGCCAAGCAGTGGAAGTTCACCAACGCGCCGGACGCCGACGCGCGCGCCGTGCAGGCCGCCTACTGGGCGGACCTGTGGGCGAAGGAGCAGGGCAAGGGCGGGGACGTCTCCGCGACGGTCGGCAAGGCCGCCAAGATGGGCGACTACCTGCGCTACTCCATGTTCGACAAGTACTTCAAGAAGATCGGCAACTGCGTCGGACCGTCGGCCTGCCCGGCGGGCACCGGCAAGGACGCCTCGATGTACCTGATGTCCTGGTACTACGCCTGGGGCGGCGCCACCGACACCAACGCCGGCTGGGCCTGGCGCATCGGCTCCAGCCACGCCCACGGCGGCTACCAGAACCCGCTGGCCGCCTACGCGCTGAGCAACTACGCCCCGCTGAAGCCCAAGTCGGCGACGGGCGCGGCCGACTGGGCCAAGTCCATGGACCGGCAGCTGGAGTTCTACCGCTGGCTCCAGTCGGACGAGGGCGCCATCGCCGGCGGCGCGACCAACAGCTGGGCGGGCCGGTACGCGACCCCGCCCGCCGGGAAGTCGACGTTCTACGGCATGTACTACGACGAGAAGCCCGTGTACCACGACCCGCCGTCCAACCAGTGGTTCGGCTTCCAGGCGTGGTCCATGGAGCGGGTCGCCGAGCTGTACCAGCAGACGGGGAACGCGCAGGCCAAGGCGGTCCTCGACAAGTGGGTCGACTGGGCGCTGTCCAAGACCACGTTCAACCCGGACGGCACGTTCCGTATCCCGTCGACGCTCCAGTGGTCGGGCCAGCCCGACACCTGGAACGCCTCCAGCCCCGGCTCCAACAGCGGGCTGCACGTCACCGTCGCCGACTACACCAACGACGTCGGTGTGGCGGCCGCGTACGCCAAGACCCTGACGTACTACGCCGACCGCTCCGGTGACACGGAGGCCGCGACGGCGGCGAAGAAGCTGCTGGACGGTATGTGGGCGAACCACCAGGACGACCTCGGTATCGCCGTCCCGGAGACCCGCGCGGACTACAACCGGTTCGACGACCCGGTGTACATCCCGAGTGGCTGGACGGGCACGATGCCGAACGGTGACGCGATCAACTCGTCGTCGACGTTCGACTCGATCCGGTCCTTCTACGAGGACGATCCTGCCTGGTCGAAGATCGAGAGTTACCTCGCGGGCGGTGCGGTGCCGTCGTTCACGTATCACCGGTTCTGGGCTCAGGCGGATATCGCCTTGGCCATGGGCTCGTACGCGGAGCTTCTCGAATAGTCCCCGCCGGGCGCTCCGCGGGTTGTGCGGTTGTTGTCTGCGGGCCGTGTGTGGCTGGTCGCGCAGTTCCCCGCGCCCCCAAGACAGCGTCCGAAGCTCTGCGTACGTGGCCCTGCACCTGACGCGGGGCCACGGCCGGGCGGCTCCACCCGCACTGGGGCCGCCCGGCCCTCGCACGTTCCCCCCTCACGGAAGGAACCCCACCGTGCGAAGAACCCGTGCTCTCACGGCCGTGCTCGCGCTGGCGGCCGGGTTGTTGTCGGGCGCTCCCGCCGCCCTGGCCGCCGATCCGCCGTCGACGAAGATCGCCGCCGATACCTACACCTGGAAGAACGCCCGGATCGACGGGGGTGGCTTCGTCCCCGGCATCGTCTTCAACCGGACCGAGAAGAACCTCGCCTACGCCCGGACCGACATCGGCGGTGCCTACCGCTGGCAGGAGGCCTCGAAGACCTGGACGCCGCTGCTGGACTCCGTCGGCTGGGACGACTGGGGGCACACGGGGGTCGTCAGCATCGCGTCCGACTCCGTCGATCCGAACCGGGTGTACGCGGCGGTCGGTACGTACACCAACAGCTGGGATCCGAAGAACGGTGCGGTCATGCGCTCCGCCAACCGGGGTGCGAGCTGGCAGAAGACGAACCTGCCGTTCAAGCTGGGCGGCAACATGCCGGGGCGGGGCATGGGCGAGCGGCTGGCCGTCGACCCGAACCGGAACAGCGTGCTGTATCTGGGCGCGCCCAGCGGCAAGGGGCTGTGGCGGTCGACGGACTCGGGCGTGACCTGGTCGCAGGTGACGAACTTCCCCAACGTCGGCAACTACGTGCAGGACCCGAGCGACACCAGCGGCTACGCGTCCGACAACCAGGGCATCGTCTGGGTCACCTTCGACGAGTCCACGGGCACGTCGGGCAGCGCCACCAAGACGATCTACGTGGGGGTCGCCGACAAGGACAACGCGGTGTACCGCTCGACGGACGCGGGCGCGACCTGGCAGCGCCTTGCCGGGCAGCCCACCGGCTACCTCGCCCACAAGGGCGTACTGGACGCGAAGAACGGCTACCTCTACCTCGCCTACAGCGACAAGGGCGGCCCGTACGACGGCGGCAAGGGCCAGCTGTGGCGGTACGCGACCGGGACCGGGGCCTGGACGAACATCAGCCCGGTGGCGGAGGCCGACACGTTCTACGGCTTCAGCGGGCTGACGGTGGACCGGCAGAAGCCGGGCACGGTGATGGCGACCGCGTACAGCGCCTGGTGGCCGGACACGCAGATCTTCCGCTCCACGGACAGCGGCGCGAACTGGACCAAGGCGTGGGACTACACGTCGTACCCGAATCGCGAGAACCGCTACACGATGGACGTCTCCTCCTCGCCGTGGCTGACCTGGGGCGCCAACCCGCAGCCGCCCGAGCAGACCCCGAAGCTCGGGTGGATGACGGAAGCTCTGGAGATCGACCCGTTCGACTCGAACCGCATGATGTACGGGACGGGCGCGACGATCTACGGCACCGAGAACCTCACCAACTGGGACAGCGGAAGCAAGTTCACCGTCAAGCCGATGGTGCAGGGGCTGGAGGAGACGGCGGTCAACGACCTGGCGTCACCGCCGTCGGGCGCCCCGCTGCTGAGCGCGCTGGGTGACATCGGCGGCTTCCGCCACACGGTTCTGACGAAGGTCCCGTCGATGATGTTCACCCAGCCGAACTTCACGACGACCACCAGTCTGGACTTCGCCGAGTCGAACCCGAACACGGTCGTCCGGGTCGGCAACCTCGACTCCGGTCCGCACATCTCGTTCTCGACGGACAACGGCGCCAACTGGTTCGCGGGGACCGACCCCTCGGGCGTGAGCGGCGGCGGCACGGTCGCGGCGGCGGCCGACGGCAGCCGGTTCGTGTGGAGCCCGCAGGGCGCCGGCGTGCACCACGCGACGGGCTTCGGCACGTCGTGGCAGGCGTCCGGTGGAATTCCCTCCGGGGCGATCGTCGAGTCGGACCGCGTCGACCCGAAGACCTTCTACGGCTTCAAGTCCGGGAAGTTCTACGTCAGCACGGACGGCGGGGCGACGTTCAAGGAGTCACCGGCGACGGGGCTGCCCGGCGGCGACAGCGTCCGCTTCAAGGCGCTGCCCGGCGGGAAGGGCGACGTCTGGCTGGCGGGCGGAGCGAGCGACGGCGCGTACGGCCTGTGGCACTCGACGGACGGCGGCACGAGCTTCACGAAGCTGTCGAACGTCGAGCAGGCCGACACCATCGGCTTCGGCAAGGCGGCACCCGGCGCCTCCTACCAGACGCTCTACACCAGCGCCAAGATCGGCGGCGTACGCGGCGTCTTCCGCTCCACGGACAAGGGCGCGAGCTGGACGCGCATCAACGACGACGCCCACCAGTGGGGCTGGACGGGTGCGGCCATCACCGGTGACCCGAGGGTGTACGGCCGGGTGTACGTGGCGACCAACGGCCGCGGCGTCATCTACGGCGACAGCTCCGACGGCGGCACCACGGGTCCCGGGCCCGGGCCCGAACCGGCCGGTGCCTGCAAGGTGACGTACAAGGTCACCAGCCAGTGGTCGGGCGGCTTCCAGGCGGACGTGCAGGTCGCCAATACCGGCACCACCCCCTGGAACGGCTGGTCCCTCGTCTGGTCCTTCGCCGACGGCCAGAAACTGACCCAGGCGTGGAACGCCGTGGCCGCGCAGTCGGGTTCGGCGGTGACGGCGAAGAACGTCGGCTGGAACGCAGGCGTGGCGGCGGGCTCGTCCGTGAGCTTCGGCTTCACGGCGAACTCGTCGGGGACGAACACGAAGCCGACGGCGTTCAAGCTGGGTGACCAGAGCTGCACGGTGGCCTGACCGTGCTTTTCGAGGGCGTATGCCTCAGACGGCATACGCCCTCGGCTTTCTCAGGGGGTGTAGACCGTCGGCCTGGGAGCCGTCGGCATGTTGTTGCCGATGAAGAAGCTGGGGTGCGGGGGCTGGTTGTAGGCGGTGTTCTGCCAGGCCAGGGCGGTGCGGTACTGGGTGTCGTGGAGCAGGGTTGTGATCTTCGTGTTGGTCTGGTGGGGGGTGCTGTAGATGCGCAGGGCCTTGTTGTCGCTGGTGCGCCAGACGACCTCCTCGCGCCAGTCGCCGAGGATGTCACCGGACAGGACGGGCGTGGACTTCGATCCGTTGTTGGAGGAGACGCCGGATCCGGTCAGCAGGCGGGTGTCGCCGGACGTGCCGTACTTGTCGATGCGGGTGCCGTCGAGGAGTTCGCGGACGGGGTCGCCGTCCCACCAGGACAGGAAGTTGATGCTGGAGGGCTCCCGGCCGAGGGAGGCGCCGGTGGCGGAGCGCAGGGTGGTGTCGGCGGCGGACCAGGCCTCGGCGCCGGGGCTGCCGGCGTGGATGTCGGCGGCGACGCCGCGGCCGTTGTCGGAGCCCGACGCCGTCTGCCACAGGATCTGGCCGGTGCGGGCGTCGGCCATCCAGGAGCCGGGTTTGCCGGAGTCCTCGGAGACCTTGAAGTACTCCAGGCCCGTCCGGGAGGGGTTGAGGTCGCCGACGTGGCCGGCGTCGCCGTGGCCCAGCTTGGTGGTCCACAGTCCGTTGCCGTTGTCGTCGACGGTCATGGCGCCGTAGACGATCTCGTCCTTGCCGTCGGCGTCGACGTCGGCGACGGACAGGCTGTGGTTGCCCTGGCCGTCGTAGCCCTTGCCGCTGTTGGTGGAGGAGTTGGTGTCGAAGGTCCAGCGGCGTGTGAAGGAGCCGTTCCGCCAGTCCCAGGCGGCGATGACGGTGCGGGTGTAGTAGCCGCGGGCCATGATCAGGGAGGGGCGGGCGCCGTCGAGGTAGGCGGTGCCGGCGAGGAAGCGGTCGGCGCGGTTGCCGTAGTTGTCGCCCCAGGAGGAGACGGTGCCGCGGGCCGGGACGTAGTCGACGCTCTGCATCGCCTTGCCGGTCTGGCCGTTGAACATGGTCAGGAACTCCGGCCCGGACAGCACGTAGCCGGAGGAGTTGCGGTGGTCGGCCGAGGAGGAGCCGATGACCGCGCCGGTGCCGTCCTTCGTGCCGTCGGCGGTCTTCATGGCGACCTCGGCCTTGCCGTCGCCGTCGTAGTCGTAGACCTGGAACTGGGTGTAGTGGGCGCCTGAGCGGATGTTGCGGCCCAGGTCGATGCGCCACAGGCGGGTGCCGTCGAGTTTGAGGCCGTCGACGATGGTGTTGCCGGTGTAGCCGGACTGGGAGTTGTCCTTGGCGTTGGTCGGCTGCCACTTCAGGACGATGTCCAGGGCGCCGTCGCCGTCGAGGTCGCCCAGGGAGGCGTCGTTGGCCTCGTAGGTGTAGGCCGAGTTGCCCGGCGCGGTGCCGCCCGCGGGCGGGGAGAGGGGGACGTCCTTGTAACCGGTGCGGAACTGGACCGCGTGCACCGAGTCGCCCTGCTCCACGCCGTTCACGATCGCGCGGACGGTGTAGTCGGCGTGCGAGGGGGCGCCGGAGTGGAAGTAGTTCGTGGAGCCGGTGACCGGGGTCGGGTTGACCTTCGTACCGGCCCGGTACACGTTGAACGACACGTCGTTCGGGTCGGTACCCAGCCAGCGCCAGCTGACCAGGTTGCCACTGCCGGTGTGGACGCTGACCACGCCCCGGTCCAGCTTCTCGACCTGCCGGGCGGTGGCGGCCTCGGCGGAGTCGTCGGTGGCGAACGTGGTCAGGCCGGCGCCGACGAGTGCCGCCGTGGCTGCGGCGACGGGGAGGAGCAGGCGGCGTCTGCGGTGCCTGTGCGGGTGCTTCACGGGACGGACCTCCTGGAAGGACGGGCGGGTTCCGCCTCTCAGTCGCCGCCGGGTGCGCGGGAGTTGCCGTACCGCTCGGCCAGTTCGGCCACGGTCCGGGCGATCCTCGACCGCAGTTCGTCCGGAGCCAGCACCTCGATGCCGGTGCCCAGGCGCAGGAACTCGGCGTGGGCGTGCTCGACCGACTCGATGGGGACCGTGGCGCGTGTCCAGCCGTCGGCGTCGTCACGTCCGTGGCGCCGTACGGCCTCTCCCGCCGCCCCGGTGAGCGACGTCCCCGGGGCCAGCCGCACCACCGCCTCGCCGCGGTGCAGCCGGTCGTGGAAGCCGCGCTGGTACGCCGCCCAGTACGCGGCCAGGTCGAAGTCCCCTGGTCGGGTGAACTCCTCGTCGTGCGTGGTGAGTCCGAGGATCTGGTCGACCCGGTAGGTACGTGGTCCGGGCCCGGCGACGACGTACCAGCGGCCCGCCTTCAGTACCAGCCCGTACGGCTCCAGGCGGCGCTCCACGTCGGTGGGCTCGCGCCAGCGGCGGTACCGGACGTGCAGCACGCGGCTGTTCCACACGGCGTCCGCGACGGCCGGCAGGTGAGGGGCGTCATCGGCGTCCGCGTACCAGCCGGGGGCGTCCAGGTGGAACCGGCCGCTGATCCGGTCGGCGTGCGCGCGCAGCTCCGCCGGCAGGGCGGCGCGCACCTTGAGCTGGGCGGCGGCGAGCACGGAGCCGAGACCGAGCTGCGCGGCGGGGCCGGGGGCGCCCGCGAGGAAAAGAGCTTCGGCCTCGTCGGCGGTGAGACCCGTCAGACGGGTGCGGTAGCCGTCGAGCAGGCGGTAGCCGCCGGCGTGGCCCGCGTCGCCGTACAGCGGGACCCCGGCGGCAGCGAGGGCCTCCACGTCCCGGTAGACGGTACGGACCGAGACCTCCAGCTCCTCGGCGAGCTGCGCGGCGGTCATCCGGCCGCGGGTCTGGAGCAGCAGGAGGATCGAGACGAGTCGGCTGGACTTCACTGACACATGATGTCAGGGGACCGGTTCTAGCGTCCCGCCATGTCCTTCACGGAGAAACTGCTGACCGTGCCGCCACCGATCGAGGTGGCCGGCCGGTCGATCAAGCGCTACCACGTCACGGCCGACCCGGAGGGCATCGCGCCCGAGGTGGCGGAGGCGGCGTACGCGATCCTGCCCGAGCTGCTGCCGGAACCGGACGGCACCCCGCCGGCGACGTTCGTCGTGCTGCACCGCGGCGGTGACGACGGCGCCTATCTGAACGCGTACAGCTGGGTGTGGGACAACGTGCTGCACTTCGACGGCGCGGCGGCGGGCCAGCCGGTCCTCGGCTGCCCGGACCGCGACCCCGCGCACTTCGTCAGGCCCGGCCTGCCGTGGATCGGCTGCGTCTGGGAGCTGCCGCCGATCCTGCACGAACGCGACGCCTGGGTACGGCACATGCTCGCCCCGGACGTCCCCGACCTCGACGCCTATCTGGCCGACCGTCTGCCCGAGGGAACCACAGGAGACCGCTCATGAGCAGCCCGCACGACTTCGACTTCTTCCACGGCACCTGGAACGTCCTGCACCGCCGCCGCACCGACTTCCTCGACCCCGGCAGCGACTGGGAGGAGTTCCCGGGCCGGAGCGAGTGCCGGCCGCTGTTCGACGGGGCCGCCAACATCGACGAGATCGACATGCCGCACCTGGCCGCGAAGGGGCTGACGCTGCGGCTGTTCGACCCGGTCCGTAAGGAGTGGTCGCTCAACTGGGCGTCCAGCCGCAGCGGCACGCTGTTCCCGCCGGTCTTCGGCCGCTTCGAGGACGCGCGCGGCGAATTCCACGGCGACGACACCTACGACGGCAAGGACGTTCGGGTGCGGTTCGTGTGGTCGGGGGTCAGTGACACCGCCGCCCGCTGGGAGCAGGCGTTCTCGGTGGACGGCGGCCAGAGCTGGGTGACCAACTGGATCATGGAGTTCACACGGCCGGAGGATCCGGCGGCTTCCTGAAGGCCCGGAGTGTGAAGACGGGGTCGGGACGGGGACGGTCCTGGTCGGGGAGTTCCCCCAGGCGGGTGGCGAAGCCGTCGGCGAGCGGGTGGCCGGGCGGCAGGGTGACGAACCAGCCGCGTCTGAGGTCCGCGACCGTGCGGCGAGGGCTGCGGCCCTGTCCGTGGCCCCGGAAGCGGGCCTGCCCGGACGGGACCAGGCCGTGGCCGGCGGCGTAGGACTCGACGTCCGCCGCCGCGTCCCGGACCGGGCTGGGCGGGCGGGAGGACAGGACGACATCGATGTCACTGCCCACGTTGTGGGAGGCGGCCTTGTCGACCGTGGTCACGTAGACGCCGCCGGGCCGCAGCACCCGGGCGCACTCGCCGACGATGGTCCGGGCGTCGGCGGGCCCGGCGGCCAGGTGCAGCAGCCACACGCTGCACACGGCGTCGAACTCGCCGTCCCGGAAGGGCAGCCGACGGCTGTCGGCGAGCACCACGGCACCGGGCAGCCGGGCGGCGGCCTGCCGGGCCATCGCCGGGGCGAGGTCCACGCCGGTCACCCGCATGCCGTCGCGCGCGGCCGCGAGCCGGCGGGTGACGATGCCGGTGCCGCAGGCGACGTCGAGCAGGCTGCGCGCGTCCGGCGGCACGAGGCTCAGCACCGCCGCCGCGGCGGCGGCCGCCCTGGGCTCGCCGCCGCGCGAGGCGTCGTACCGCTCCGCTTCCTTGTCGTAGTCGAGCACCCGGTCAGTGTGCCCCGTGCCCGGGGGCCAGGTCCTCCACCCTGCGGGCGAGCTCGAAGTCCTTCTCGGTGACGGCGCCGCCCGCGCTGTGCGTGTGGACGGACAGCGACACCGAGTTGTAACCGAGCGTGAGGTCGGAGTGGTGGTCGAGCTCCTCCTGGACCTGGGCGATGTGCACGACCATCGCCGTCGCCGCGAAGTGCGAGCCGAGCCGGTAGGACCGGGTGAGGCGGTCCCCGTCGAGCGACCAGCCCGGCAGCTCGGCCAGCCGGTCCTCGACCTCCTTCTGCGACAGCGGTTCGACGGGCATGGGCTGCGCTCCTTCCCTGGCGCCGGGGTCCTCTGCTGCCTTCTCAGCCTGCCACAGCGGGACGTCCGAGGCCTGGTCGGAGCGGTCTGTCTGTCCGGCTCGGCCGGTTCTCGACTACGGTCCCGGCATGACCACTCATCCGTCCACCGCCGGCCAGGGCGTGGGGCCGCTGCTGCGGGCCTGGCGGGAGCAGCGCCGGGTCAGCCAGCTGGAGCTGGCCCTGCGCGCGGACTCCTCGGCCCGGCACATCAGCTTCGTCGAGACCGGCCGTTCCCGGCCCAGCGAGGAGATGGTGCTCCGGCTGGCCGAGCACCTGGACATCCCCGTGCGGGAGCGCAACGCGCTGCTGCTGGCGGCCGGTTACGCCCCGCGCTACCCCGAGACGTCGCTGGACGACCCGGCGCTGGGCGCGCTGCGCGAGGGCATCGAGCGGCTGATCGGGGGCTACGAGCCGTATCCGGCGCTGGTGGTGGACGCGCTGTACAACGTCGTGGCGGCCAACCGGGGGATCATGACGCTGATCGACGGCGTCTGCGAGTCCCTGCTCGAACCGCCGCTGAACGCGATGCGGCTCGCCCTGCACCCGCAGGGTCTGGCGCCGCGCATCCGCAATCTGCGCGCCTGGCGCGGGCACCTGCTGGAGCAGATGGAGCGGCAGATCGCGCTGCACCGCTCCGAGCCGCTGCGGGCGCTGTACGAGGAGGTGGCGGCGTATCCGGTGCCCGACGCGGAGCCGGCGGACGAGCCCGCGGAGCCGGTGCCGTACTTCGCGCTGCCGCTGCGCATCGAGCACGAGGGGCGGACGCTGTCGTTCATCTCCTCGATCTCCACGTTCAACACACCGATGGACGTGACCGTCGCCGAGCTGGCCATCGAGACGCTCCTCCCGGCCGACCCGGCGACTGTCAAGTACCTTCAGTCGCTGCTGCCCTGACGGGCCCTCAGGGCCATGTACTGGAGGGCGGCGAAGCCGGCCACGGTCAGGGACTGGAGCACCGTCCACACGGCGCCCGCCGTGCTCGGCGTGAGCCACAGCGCCAGGGCGACGAGGCTCACCGCCGTCCAGGCGAGGTTGGCCTCGACGACGGCCCGCACGCCGAGCGCCGGCGGCTGCCGGCGGGCGGCCAGCAGGCCCACGCCCGCCGCGTAGGCGGTGAGGAACGCGCCCAGTGCGAGCAGCAGCGTGGAGTCCACGCCGAGGAAACGGCCGAGCGGGCCGGAGAAGGCGAGGTAGGCGAGCGCGTTGGCGCCGGTCACCGCCGCGTCCAGGGCGAGGAAGCGGCGCAGCGTCGACTGCGGCGCGCCGGTCCGGGCGAGCGTGGCGGGCTGGGTCGCGGACATGGTGCATCACTCTCCGTCGGGTCAGGGTGCGGTGGCGGGCACCGGATCCCGGGCCGGAGTGCGCCGGCCCGGGACCCGGTGGGTTCACGATCCCCTCACGGGCGTGACCGGTCGATTACCCGCGGGGTAATGCCCGGCGACTCGTCCGTTCTCGCGATCTCCTCGCCCGCGGCCCTGTGAGACTGTCGGCGGGACGTGCCAGACTGATCGCAGGCTTGGGCACGTTGGGGAGGCGTGGCGTGAGTGAACGGCGGGCCGCACCCACCGTGGGCCAGGTGGTGCTGGGCAAGAGGTTGCAGGAGCTGCGCGAGGCGGCGGGCCTCAGTCGTGACGAGGCCGCCCGGGTGCTGCGCGTCGCCCCCGCGACGGTCCGGCGGATGGAGACCGCCGACGTCGCGCTGAAGATCCCGTACGTGCAGATCCTGCTGACGGCGTACGGCGTGCCGGACGACGAGGTGACCGCGTTCGTCGAGCTCGCCGAGGAGGCCAACCGGCCGGGCTGGTGGCAGCGGTTCCACGACGTGCTGCCGGAGTGGTTCAGCCTGTACGTGAGCCTGGAGGGCGCCGCCCGGATCATCCGGTCCTACGAGCCGCACTTCGTACCGGGGCTGTTGCAGACCGAGGGGTACGCGCGTGCGGTCCTGCAGGCCGGCACCATCGGGAACTTCGGGCCGGAGGCCGTGGAGCGGCACGTGTCGCTGCGCATGGAGCGGCAGCGGCTGCTGGAGCGCCCGAACCCGCCGCACCTGTGGGTGATCATGGACGAGACGGTGCTGCGGCGGCCGGTGAGCGTCGACGGCCAGGTGATGCGGGACCAGTTGGACAAGCTGCTGGAGTACTCCGAGCGGGACCGTGTCACGCTCCAGATCGCCGAGTTCCAGGACGGCCCGCACCCGGGGACGTACGCGCCGTTCTCCCTGTTCCGCTTCGCCGAGCCCGAACTGCCCGACATGGTCTTCACCGAGTACCTGACCGGCGCGCTCTACCTGGATTCCCGCAAGGAGGTCTCCGCGCACCTGGAGGTCCTCGACCACATGACGGCGGGCGCCGCCTCCACCCAGCGCACCGAGAGACTCCTGCGGGAGTACCGCGAGAGCTTCTGAGCGAGGCCCCGTCGGCACCGGCCGGCCGGCCCCTGGGCAGAGGGGACGCGCGCAGGCCGTGACCCGTACGGGCGTCGTCGGCGGGTGCGCTCCCCCGTCCGCCCCTAGCGTCGTCAGCACGGGGCGCGGCAAGAGCGCACGCCAAGGAGGTCAGATGCCCGGCTTCGAGCTGCTGTACCAGGCGGCCGCGCTGTGCCTGACGTATCCCGGCGACGACTTCCACGCCCGGCTGCCGCTGCTGCGTGAAGCCGCCCCGCAGCTACGGGAGTTCGCCGACCACGCGGCCGTCACCGCGCCGCGGGAGCTGGCCGCCCACTACCTCCAGGTCTTCGAGAGCGCGCAGGGCCACAGCCTGTACCTGAGCCGCTGGCGCGGGTTCTCGCCGGCCCGCTTCCAGGAGCTCTACAGCTCCCACGGATTGGAGCTCACCGGCGAGGAGCTGCCCGACTTCCTGCCCGCGGTACTGGAGTTCACGGCCCGCACCGGCAACACCGTGCTGCTGACCGAGCACCGGGCCGGACTGGAGCGACTGCGCTCCGGGCTGGCCGACTCCGGCACTCCGTACGCCTCCGTCGTCGACGCCGTGTACGCGACGCTGCCGCCCGCGGAGACCCAGGCAAGCGATCCGCCGGGAAGCTAGGGGGGTGTCCGCCTAGGCCGCCCCACCCTTCTGGTCGCCCTGCTCCTTCTCCTCGTCCACGATCTCCGCGTCGACGACACCCTCCTCGTCCCGCGGGGTGCCGGAGGATTCCTCGGTGGGGGTCTGCTGGGCCTGGGCGTACATCGCCTGGCCCATCTTCTGGCTGACCGTGGCGAGTTTCTCGACGCCGGTGCGCAGGGCGGCGGTGTCCGCCTGCTGTTCCAGCTGTCCCTTCACCTCGGCGACGGCCGACTCGACCTCGGTCTTGGTGTCGGCCGGGATCTTGTCGCCGTTGTCGCGGAGGAACTTCTCGGTCTGGTAGACGAGTTGCTCGGCCTGGTTGCGGGTCTCGGCGGCCTCGCGGCGCTTGCGGTCCTCCTCCGCGTACTGTTCGGCCTCGCGCATCATGCGGTCGATGTCGTCCTTGGGCAGGGCCGAGCCGCCGGTGACGGTCATCTTCTGCTCGCGGCCGGTCGCCAGGTCCTTGGCGGAGACGTGCATGATGCCGTTGGCGTCGATGTCGAAGGCCACCTCGATCTGCGGCACGCCGCGCGGCGCCGGCGGCAGGCCCGTCAGGTCGAATACGCCGAGCTTCTTGTTGTACGCGGCGATCTCGCGTTCGCCCTGGTAGACCTGGATGCCGACCGAGGGCTGGTTGTCGGCCGCCGTCGTGAAGATCTCCGAACGCCGCGTGGGGATGGTGGTGTTGCGTTCGATGAGCTTCGTCATGATGCCGCCCTTGGTCTCGATGCCCAGGGACAGCGGGGTGACGTCGAGCAGCAGCACGTCCTTGACGTCGCCGCGCAGGACGCCCGCCTGGAGCGCGGCGCCCACCGCCACGACCTCGTCGGGGTTGACGCCCTTGTGCGGTTCCTTGCCGGTGAGTTCCTTGACCAGGTCGGTCACCGCGGGCATCCGGGTCGAGCCGCCGACCAGGATCACGTGGTCGATCGCCGAGAGCTTCACGCCGGCGTCCTGGACCGCCTGGTGGAAGGGCGCCTTGCAGCGGTCGAGCAGGTCGGCGGTGAGCTCCTGGAACTGGGCCCGGGTCAGCTTCTCGTCGAGGTGCAGCGGCCCCTCGGCGGAGGCTGTGATGTAGGGCAGGTTGATCGTCGTCTCGGTGGAGCTGGACAGCTCGATCTTGGCCTTCTCGGCGCCCTCGCGCAGCCGCTGCACCGCCATCTTGTCGTTGCCGAGATCGACGCCGTACTGACCCTTGAAGCGCTTGATCAGGTACTCGACGATCCGCTGGTCCCAGTCGTCGCCGCCGAGGTGGGTGTCGCCGTTGGTGGCCTTCACCTCGATGACGCCCTCGCCCATCTCCAGCAGCGACACGTCGAAGGTGCCGCCGCCGAGGTCGAAGACGAGCACCGTCTGGTCGTTCTCCTTGTCCAGGCCGTAGGCGAGGGCCGCGGCCGTCGGCTCGTTGATGATCCGCAGCACCTTCAGGCCCGCGATCTCCCCGGCCTCCTTGGTGGCCTGCCGCTGGCTGTCGTCGAAGTAGGCCGGGACGGTGATCACCGCGTCGGTGACGTCCTCGCCGAGGTAGGACTCCGCGTCCCGCTTCAGTTTCTGCAGCACCCGCGCGGACAGTTCCTGCGCCCGGTAGCGGGTGCCGTCGATGTCGCCGTGGTCGGGGAAGCGCCAGTGCGCGTCACCCATGTGGCGCTTGACCGAGCGGGCGGTGCGATCCACGTTCGTCACGGCCTGCCGCTTGGCCACCTCCCCGACCAGCACCTCGCCGTTCTTGGCGAACGCCACGACCGAGGGTGTGGTCCTGGCCCCCTCCGCATTGGCGATGACGGTGGGCTCGCCGCCTTCCAGCACGGCGACCACCGAGTTCGTGGTTCCGAGGTCGATCCCGACCGCACGTCCCATCGCTGTCCCCTTCCGCCAGGGCGCTCTTACTCTCCAGCACAAAACTTGAGTGCGCTGTTGTCAATGCCGCGAGGGGGTGATCGGCCCGCGGAGCGCCACGGCTCGCCGGGGCCGGTCGGTGACGAGCACGTCCACGCGCGGGTGGGCGAGGAAGGCCCGCATCAGGGTGTCGTCGTTGACCGTCCACACCATGGTGAACAGGCCGTGCCGGGTCGCCTCGCGCAGCACGGTGGTCCTGGCCAGCCGCTGGTGGACGGCGACGCCGTGGGCCCCGCAGGCCCGGATGCGGCGGGCCGGGAACAGCTCGCTCAGCCGGGTCCCGGGCAGCCGGGCCAGGGCCAGTTCCCTGCGGTCGCGCCCCAGGGACAGCGCGGTGCGCACCCCGGGGAAGGCCTGTGCGACGGCGGCCACGGAGCAGTCCTCCAGCGTCGTCACGACGAGCCCGTCCACGCCGAGCAGGGCCACCGCCCGGTCGATCACCTCCCGCTCGTAGCCCGCCTCCTTCAGGTCCAGGTGCGCCACGAGCTTCCCGGCGATCAGCGCCATGACCTCGTCCACCACCGGCACGTCGTACCCGGCCCGCTCGCTCAGCTCGGCGTGCGTGAGCGCGGCCAGCGGCGGCCCGGTGTGCCCGACCCGGGGGTCGTGGTAGACGACGAGGACGCCGTCCATCGTGCGGCGGATGTCGAACTCGACGTACTCCGCGCCGGACTCGAGCGCGTCCTCGTATGCCTGCCAGGTGGCGGGTCCGGCGCGCTCGGAGCCGCCCCGGTGGGCGGAGACGGCGGGGCGTGGCGTCATGGTCGTCGGCTCCCGGAGGGCGAGCGTGGCGGCGGGACGGGTACGGCGTCGTCGTCGGACGCCGGCAGCAGCGAGCCGGAGCGGGTGCTGATCCGTCTGAGCAGGACGTAGCCGATCAGGACCAGGATCACGAAGGGGAGCCAGGCCAGCGCGTAGGCCGTGCCGTAGGCGCGCAGGTCGAGGATGGAGCTGTGCTCGTCGACGTTCGTGCCGTTCACGCCGAAGAAGGCCAGCAGCAGGGTGGGCGGCAGGGCGATCAGCGTGGCGGCGGCGACCAGGCCGGAGACGGTGCGGTCCCGGCGGTCGTCGCGCTCGGCGAGCTCGGCGTCCAGGGCGGCGGAGCGGGCGCTGATCACCGAGGTCAGGCGCTCGACCATGCGGGCCGAGTTCTCCAGGCTGTCGCGGATGCCGAGCGCGTCGCGCAGCGCGGACTGGAACGCCTCCATGACCATCTCGGGGATCAGCAGGCTGTCGACGTAGGCCTCGACCCCGAAGGCGAGGTCCAGCTGGAGTTCGTTGACGCCCGCGGACAGGCGGGTGATCAGGGAGCGGATCTCGGTGGGCGAGTCGGTCAGGGCCCGCTCGTTGGCCTTCATCGTCGCGAAGGCCGCGAGGCGGGTGCGCTGGAGCACGGCCAGGGCGGAGATCATGCCGATGGCGACGAGCATCAGGCCGTTCTCGACGTGCGGGGCCCAGCCCGCCTGGACGGAGACGCCCCGGCCGAGGGCGGACAGGGTGACGCCGTGGTTCCTGACGTGCGGCGCGAGGCTCGCGTCGTAGGGCGTGGCGGGGTTCCAGGGCATCCGGCCGCGGTAGACGATCTCGTTCAGCAGGATCGCCTTGCGGGCCGGGTCGGCGCTGAGCAGCTCGTGCTGTAACCGGCCGCCGGGGAAGACGAGTTGGTGCACGTTCTGGCCGAGGGCGAGCGACCGGCCGCCGAGTTGCCGGGCCAGCACCGTCAGGAGCGGGCGGTCGTCGAGTTCGATCCGCTCCCGGTCGAAGCAGGTGGTGGCCAGCCAGGCGGCGAGGTCGCCGGCCGTGGTCTCGCCCGCGAAGGCGCAGTCCACGACGAGGGTGGCGTCGCCGCGCGGGGTGGCGACGACGAGGATCCGCAGGGACGCGAGGCCGAGGCCGTGGTCGCCGTGCGGCAGCCGCAGCCGGCGTGGCGCGACCTGTTCGTCGAGCAGCGCAGCGGGGAGCACGTCCTGGCTGGTCATCAAGTGGGAGGCGAAGCGGCCGTAGTCGTAGCGGTCGACGAGGGCGCCGAGGGTGGTGTCCCGGGGGCGGAGCCGACCGGAGAGACTGAACAGCAGCAGGACGCGGGTCCGGTCACGGGTGGCGGAGTCGAGCACCGTCGCGCTGGTGGACGTTCCCGGCAGCATCGTGTTCCTTCCGGACCGTCGGCGTCAGAGCGTCTGGTTCATACCCCGGGCGCGGATGGCGAACCGACGCGTCGCGCGGGCCGCGCCTGGTGGGCGGGCCCGCGCGACGTGGGTGGGGCCGGTCAGGCGAGCTTGGCGGTCAGGGTGATGGGCGTGGCCTTGAGGGCCTGGCTGACCGGGCAGCCGACCTTGGCCTCCTCGGCGGCGGCGAGGAAGGCCGCCTCGTCCATGCCGGGGACGGTGCCCTCGACGGTGAGGTGGATGCCGGTGATGCCCTCGCCGGGCTGGAAGGTGACGTCGGCGGAGGTCACCAGCTTGGTCGGCGGGGTGCCGGCCTTGTCGAGGATGTTGGAGAAGGCCATCGAGAAGCAGCTGGAGTGGGCGGCGGCGATCAGCTCCTCCGGGCTGGTCTTCCCGCCCGGCTCCTCGGTGCGGGCCGCCCAGGTCACCGGCTGCTCGGCGAGGATGCCGGAGGAGTCCAAGGTGACGACGCCGTTGCCCTTGAAGAGGTTGCCTTCCCAAACGGTGTGTGCGGAGCGCGTGGCTGCCATGTCGCATCCTTTCGATGAGTATCCGGAAACCGTGACCGGTTCCCGGCCACTATCCGATCACACTCCGGTTCAACTCACGCGGAAGACCGGACCTCTGGCGCTGAACGGCAGCCGCGCCCCTCGCGGGATCAGGTACGCGTGCTCGCGCCGCACGCGCAGGACGTCGCACCAGCCGTCGGTGATGATCAGGACGGGCGCGCCGGGCGGGAAGTCGTCGGCACGGTGCAGCAGGTCGATGCCGGGTTGCAGGACGGTGCCGCCCCGGCCGTGCACGCGCACCCGGCCGGCGATCTCGGTGACCGGCAGATAGCCGGCGTCGTGCGGGGCCGCGTCGCAGAACACGACCCGGGCGGCCGGTACGTCCCGGGCCTCGGCGTAGGAGGCGATGGCGCCCAGTGCCTTGCCGAGCAGGACGCGGTCCATGGAGCCGGAGGTGTCCAGGACCACGCCGAAGGTGCAGCGGGCGATCTCCTCGGGCGGGAAGTACCGCCCCGCGCGGGGGATCCCGGGGGTGGCCGCCTGGCGGCGCGAGGGGCGGGCGAAGGACCGTACGGGCTCGGGGCGGGGCACGAACTCGTCGAACCAGCGGGCGAGCCGCGCGTCCCACGGCAGCGGCGGATGGCTGAGCGCGCGGATCTCGTCGACCAGGCCGCCGGGCAGGAAGCCGCGCTCCTGCCGCTGGTGCAGGTCGAGTCCCTGGGCGAGGCCGCGGCGGTAGAACCCGTCCAGGTCGACGTAGTCGCGGGGCGGGCCGAGCGGCGCGCCGAGGACATCGCCGGCGCCCTTGCCGCGCGGTGTGGCCAGCCGGCGCATGCGGC
The DNA here is from genome assembly GCF_028885415.1 of Streptomyces coeruleorubidus. Lineage (GTDB taxonomy): Bacteria > Actinomycetota > Actinomycetes > Streptomycetales > Streptomycetaceae > Streptomyces > Streptomyces coeruleorubidus_A. The sequence continues at coordinate 8,138,489 of NZ_CP118527.1, read as the reverse complement.
GCAGGTCGCCGGCGATCCGGTCGTACACCTCCTCCGCGGACAGGCCCGCGAGCCCCGGGTCGTGCAGCAGCCCCTCGGGCATGGCGCCGACCTGCATCTCGGTCAGCCAGCCGTTGATCACGTAGTCGCAGGCGATGTTGAACAGGTAGGGGTCGCGGGTGCCGCAGCGGTCGCCGTGGCGCAGGGCGGCGTGCAGCATCTCGTGGGCCAGGACGAACCGCCACTCCTCGTCGTCGAACTGCCGCAGCGGGTTGACGTAGATCTCGCCGGCCTCGGCGTTGACCGCGGCGATCGCGATGCCGTGCGCGCGGGCGAGTTCGGCGTCGGCGACCAGCTTGATGCCGGACGCGATACCGCCGAGCAGCGGGTAGGAGGACATGAACCAGCTCAGCGCCCGCTGCCAGGGCCGCAGCAGCGGTGCCTCGCCGTCCAGGCTGTCGCGGCGGCCGCCCGCCATGTCCATCGCGGCGGACACGGTCCGGGTCAGGGCGCCGGCGAAGGCCAGCTGCCAGTCGGGCGGCTGGGACCAGCCCACCCACGGCACCAGCACCTGGTCGGGCTCGTCGCCGGCCGTGCCGCAGCGCTCGTACACGGCGGGCAGTCCGTCGCGTCGCCAGCGGGCCGCGAGCTGCTCCTCGTCGCCGTCCGGGTAGGAGGCGGGGAGGTGCTCCGGGGTCTCGCCGATGGTGAAGCCGAGCAGGAAGCGGTTGACGACGACGCAGCGGGCGGCGAGGTCGTGGCGGTCGGACTGGACGCGGTCGCCCTTGACCGCCGGGACGTGCCCGAAGCCGAGGTGGAGGACGGCGTGGGCGAGCGCCCAGGCCCAGGCGGCGGGCTCGGCGAGCCGGTCCGGGTGGACGTGCAGATCGCCGTCGGAGTCGACGACCACGAGTCCGTGGCGGGGCGCGAAGCGGCACTCCTCCTGGCGGCAGACGTCGAACTCCACGGCGGCGAGGGCGGGGTTGGTCCGCATCAGCCGCATTCCCTCGGCGAAGGCCTCGCCCGCGAGGTCCCGCTTCTTCTTCCGCCGGTCCTTGTCGTGGCCACGGCTCACCGGCGTGCCTCCACCAGCCGGGGCATGTCGCGCGCCGCCTCGACGAGGAACCAGGAGGGCAGCACGGGGTTGCCGTCGCTGTCGGAGGCGATGACGGTCTGGGCGACCTCGACGGATATCTCCGCGAGCTGTACCAGCAGCGACTTGGCGCGGTAGGCGGTCTGGCGGCCGTTCGCCGACATGTGCTCCTTGCTCGCGGGCAGTTCCTTGATCAGGCGGCCGCGGAAGGAGTCGGCCAGGTAGAAGAGCAGGTCGCGGTCCTCCGCACGGTTCGGCCAGCGGGCGTCGCCCTTGAGGATCGCCTCGATGCCGAACCGGCTGCGCACGATCTTGACGTAGCCGCAGAAGGCCTGCGCGTGCGCGGGCGTCAGCGTGCCGTGCGCGAGCACCCGCAGCGTCTCCTCGTCGAGGTCGCGGCCGAAGGAGTGCAGGGCGTCGGAGAGCATGTGCCAGGAACGGGGCGTGGAGAACGGCTCCTCCGTCTTCGGCGGCTTGGACCACAGGTGGTCGGGCCGGTCGGTGAGGTGGTCCACGATCCAGGGGTGGATGCTGTTGTCCGCGGCCCAGACGAGCCAGTCCGTCGCGGACGCCTCCAGGTGCACGTGGGTGAGGCGGTTGACGAGCGCGGAGGCGATGGGCCGGGCGAGCGCGTTGTCGGTGGCGCGGTTTCCGGCGCCGATGACGATCGAGCCCTTGGGCAGTTCGTAGCTGCCGATACGGCGGTCGAGGATCAGCGAGTAGAACGCCTTCTGCACGTCCGGAGTGGCCGCGTTGAGCTCGTCCAGGAACAGGCAGTACGGCTCGTCCCGGGCGATCGCCTCCGGCGGGCAGAACACCGAGCGCCCCTCGCGGATCTGCGGTACGCCGATGAGGTCCTCGGGCGCCAGCTGGGTGCCCAGCAGGCTCACGCACTCCAGGCCGAGCGACTCGGCGAACGCCCGTACCAGGGAGGACTTCCCGATGCCGGGAGCGCCCCAGAGGAAGACCGGCCGGACGGTGGCGAGACCGAGCAGCAGCTCCGGGATGCGGGCGGGAGTGACGGTGACGGCGGCCTGCAAGGCAGGTTCTCCTCGAAAGGGGTGTGGGAAGACGAACCGCACCAGTGTGTGCGTACGGCTCCCCGGGCGCAGCCCAATTTCAGGCGGCGCGTTCCTCTCTGCTCACCATCGGCACCTGGGGGCCGTCCGACTCGCGCATCCAGCGGCGCAGTACGCGGTGGACGTGTTCGGCGCCGACGAGTTCCTCCCCCTCGTCGACCGGCGGCGAGAAGCCGAGCGGCGACAGCAGGAAGGGTTTGCCCTGTTCACCGCCGAGTCCGCCGTGGGAGCCGATCTGTTCCTCGAAGGCGAGGACTTCGCCGTCGGCCGGGTCGTGGAAGGAGTTGACCATGATGTCGGCGGCGTGCGGGAAGGAGTGCGTGCGGCGTACCGCGTCGGCGGCGCCCGGCCCGAACGCGGCGAGCGGGCCCGGGTTGTCGTCGAGGTCGGCGAGCGGTATCTCGGCGCCGTACGCGCCGAGGACGACCCCGCCGTGCTCGTCGCTGCGCACCAGCAGGAAGCCGATGCCGGGGTGGTTGGCGAGGGTCGGCAGCAGGGCGGGGTGGCGGGCGTCGATCTCCTCCTTGCTCATCCGGTGCGTGACGTCCGGGAAGGAGACCAGGCCGAGGTTGCCGGAGGCCAGCACGATCGGCTCCGAGCGGCGGGTGGGGCGGTGCTGCTCGCCGTGCTCCTCGACGGGGATGCGCAGGGCGGCGCGCACGGCCGCGCGGGCCTCCGTCCCGCTGCGGGTGCGCTCCGCCCGGCGCGGCACGGGCAGTCCGCAGCCGGCCCGCACCAGGTCGCCGAGGGTGAGCCCGTAGCGGGAGCGGAAGGTCTCGCCGGGGCTCTGGCCGTGGTCGGACAGCACGACGATCCGGTACGGGCGCGGGGCGTGCTCGGCGACCTTCTCGATCAGCGCGAGGGAGCGGTCGAGGCGTTCGAGGACCTTCTGCGCGTCGCGGCTCGCCGGGCCGGAGTGGTGGGCGACCTCGTCGTAGGCCACGAGGTCGGCGTAGACGGCGGTGCGGCCGGCGAGCATGTCGCCCGTCACGGCGGCGACGACTACGTCCCGCTCGACGACGGTCGCGAAGGCCCTCACGAGCGGGTAGAGGCCGCCGCGGGAGACGCGCGGGCGTTGCTTGGCGAGGCGGGCCCGGGTGGACTGGCCGATCTCCCGGCCCACCTCGGCGGCGAAGGACAGGGCCGTGCGCACGGCGTTGGCCGGGTCGGAGAAGTAGGCGAAGTAGCCCGCCCGGGAGCGGTTCTCCCGGCTGCGGCGGCCGGCGATGGACAGCACGAGGGCCTGTTGTCCGGCGCCGCCGCTGAACAGGTTGCCGCGGCTGGCGCCGTCGACGGCGAGCAGGCCGCCGTGCCCCGCGTATCCGGAGGCGCGGCGCTGGAGTTCGGCGGCGCTGGTCGGGCGGTTGCACACGACCACCTCGCGGGTGTCCTTCTCGTACCAGCGGAACGCGGGGACGTCGTGGTTGCTGCCGTGCAGGATGCCGAGCTGGCTGGCGCCGGTCTGGCTGGACCAGTCGGTGCGCCAGGGGATGAGCCGGTGGGTGGAGCGCGCGCCGTCGCCGATGTCGAGCCAGCGGGCGACGGTGGGCATCAGGCCCTTGCCGACCGCGCCCAGCAGGACGTCGTGGCCGACGCCGTCGAGCTGCAGGAAGACCGTGCCGGGGCTGGCCGGGCAGGGCGGTCCGGACCTGCGACGGCGGCGGTCCGAGAGCCGGTACAGCCGGCGGCGGTAGGCGTCGTCGTCGCGCACGGCCAGGGCGGCGCCGGTGGCGGACGCCACGGCGGACATGACGGCGGCGACCACGACGGCGGTCTCCGGGGCGGCGGTGCCGCGCTCCCCGGGGTCGAGGCGCAGGGCGAGCAGCAGCAGCGCGCCGTTGAGGAAGAACACCAGCAGCCCGAGCACGAGCGCCGGTACGAGGAGCAGGAGCCGGACCAGCAACGGCCAGACCACGGCGGACAGCAGACCGAAGGCGCCGGCACCGAAGGCCGCCGTGACGGCGATGTCGGTCGCGCTGTCGCCGTCGGCCGAGCGGAGCCGGAACTCCGGCAGGATCCCGGCGAGCACGAGCATGGTGAGGGTGGAGACCGCCCACACGGCGACGCTCCGCCCCACCTGACTGGCGACCCGCCGCCACCGCACGCCCCGCACGCCCAGCCACCTCACGTCCCGGCCCGTCGCGACCACGGGCCCTCCCCCACAGTGCCACAACGCCCCGGGGACGCCCGGTGTCCCCCGAACCGTCGCGTCAGCGCCCGTCGTAGCCGGCGGTCGGCATCGACAGCCGACGGTGCACGCACGCCTTCATCGCCGCGTCGTACGCCGGCTCCGCGTGCCCCACCGTCTCGACCCGCACCCCGCGCCGCACGCACTCCGCGGTGAACTCCTCGACGGAGGCGATCGCGCTCTCCAGCACTCTCCGGCTGGGCGCCACGAACAGGTCGAGGCCGGGCCGGACGCCGTCCCACAGCGCGCAGTGGTCGGGACGCAGCCCCCGGACCAGTAACTCGCGGCTGATCACGTAGCCCCGCTGGGCGGCCCAGCGGGCGCACATCGCGTGCTGGCTGCGGGAGTCGACCAGGAACGGATCGTCGTCGAGCTCCTCCAGCGGCGTCAGACTCGCGATCGCCGTGACCCGGACCGGCACCATGGCGTCCCCCCTCACCTCCGGTTTCGCCGCCGACCCTACTCCTGCACGTAGGCTTCGGGGAGTCGCGCGAAGGAGGCAAAGAAGTGCCGGTGGAGATCACCTGGTGGGGTCACGCCACTTGCACGGTCGAGGACTCGAACGTACGCGTGCTCACCGATCCGCTGTTCGCACGCCGGCTCGCGCACCTGCGCCGCCGGCGCGGGGACCTGCCGCCTCCCGGCGCCCACCAGGCGGATGTCGCGCTGGTCTCGCATCTGCACGCCGACCACCTGCACGTGCCGTCGCTGATGCGGCTCGCCGCGGGCACACGCCTGGTCGTGCCCCGGGGCGCGCGCCGGGCGGTGCCCGGGCTGCGCCGGCTCGCGCACCTGCGGGTCAGCGAGGTGGCGCCGGGGGACGAGGTACCGGTCGGCGACATCGTCGTACGGGCCGTGCCCGCGCGGCACGACGGTCGCCGGCTGCCGCTCGGACCGCACCGCTCCCCCGCGCTCGGCTACGTCATCGCCGGCGAGGCCCGGACGTACTTCGCCGGGGACACCGGGCTGTTCGACGACATGGCCGAGGAGGTCGGTCCGGTCGAGGTGGCACTGCTGCCGGTGGGCGGCTGGGGGCCGTACCTGGGCGAGGGACACCTGGACGCGGGCCGGGCGGCACAGGCGCTGGCGCGGCTGGCGCCGCGCAGTGCGGTGCCGGTGCACTACGGCACGTACTGGCCGATCGGAATGGACGCCGTGCGCCCCCACGAGTTCCATGCGCCGGGTGACGAGTTCGTGCGGCTCGCGGCGCGGCACGCGCCGGATGTGGCGGTGCACCGGCTCGGGCACGGGGAGAGCGTGCGCCTGGAGGTCGCGCGGTGATCTCGACCGCGCCCGTGGCACAGGCCGCGATACCTCTGCTCGCGGCGTCGGCCGTCACCCCGGCGACCGTCGTGCCGGAGTCCACGCAACAGGCGATCGGCTATCCCTCACTCTTCCTGCTGGTGCTGATCGGGGCGCTGGTGCCGGTGATCCCGACGGGTGCGCTGGTGAGTTCGGCGGCCGTGGTCGCCTTCCACCAGACGGCGCCGTTCTCGCTGGCGATGGTGTTCGTGACGGCGTCGCTGGCGGCGTTCCTCGGGGACGCGGCGCTGTACTGGCTGGGGCGGCGCGGGATGAAGTCGAAGAACGGCTCGCGCTGGCTGGCGGCGATCCGGGCGCGGGCGCCGGAGGACCGGCTGGAGCAGGCGCAGACGAAACTCGCCGAGCACGGCGTGGCGGTGCTGGTGCTGTCCCGGCTGGTGCCGGCGGGCCGCATCCCGGTGATGCTGGCCTGCCTGATGGCGAAGTGGCCGATGCGGCGCTTCTGGCGCGGGAACCTGCCCGCCTGCCTGGCCTGGGCCGTGACGTACCAGTTGATCGGGATCCTCGGCGGGTCGCTGTTCGACGAGCCGTGGGAGGGTGTGGTCGCGGCGATCGCGCTGACCTTGGTGATCAGCGCGGTGCCGAGTGTGGTGCGGCGGGTGCGATAGAGGTCAGTCCCCGGACAGCACCCTTGAAGCGCCGACCGGCATGTCCCACAGGTTCTCCCGGGGCAGGCCTGCCTTCTGCCAGGCCGCCCGTACCCGCGTGAGGGGCTCCAGGACCGGCTCCGCCGACAGGACGAAGGCGGCCCAGTGCATGGGGGCCATCCTGGTCGCTCCCAGGTCCTGGGCGGCGCGGACCGCCTCCTCCGGGTCGCAGTGGACGTCGCTGAGCCACCAGCGCGGGTCGTAGGCGCCGATGGGGAGGAGGGCGAGGTCGATGCCCGGATAGCGGCGGCCGATGCGGGAGAACCAGTGGCCGTAGCCGGTGTCGCCCGCGAAGTACAGGCGCTGCCCGTCCCGGTCGGTCAGGACCCAGCCGCCCCACAGGCTGCGGCAGGTGTCGGTGAGGGTGCGCTTGGACCAGTGGTGGGACGGGACGAAGTCGAAGCGGACGCCGTCGAGTTCGGCCGCCTCCCACCAGTCGAGCTCCGTGACGCGGGTGAAGCGGCGGCGGTGGAACCAGCGGGCGAGGCCGGCCGGGGCGAACACGGGGGTGTCGCGCGGGAGCCTGCGCAGCGTGGGGGCGTCCAGGTGGTCGTAGTGGTTGTGGCTGATGACGACGGCGTCGACGCGCGGCAGCTCCTCCCAGGGGACGCCCACGGAGGTGATGCGGGCCGGGGTGCCGAGGATCCGGCGGGACCAGACCGGGTCGGTGAGGACCGTGAGCCCGCCGATGCGCAGGACCCAACTGGCGTGTCCCGCCCAGGTGACGGCGACCGTGCGGGCGTCGACGCGGGGCAGCGGGCCGGGGGCGTAAGGGAGCCGGGGGATGTCGGCGAGGCCTTCCGGGCCCGGTCTCAGGGCGCCCTCGCGGGCGAAGCGGGCCATGGCCCGCAAGCCGGGGAGCGGCGCGGTCAGCCGGTCGTGGAACGTGCGCGGCCACACCCGGCGTTCGGCCAGCGGTCTCGGTTCGGCCAGCGGCGGGTACGGGGGCGCGAGGGGGGATGGGAGGGCCGCGTCCTCGGCTTCCCGAGTGGTCGTGCTCGCGGTCGACTCGGACTGCTGCGTCATCGAGGAGGCTCCCATCGCTGAGCTTCGTCGCGGAGATCGTCGAAGGCCGACTTCAGTTGGATCAACGAGCGTTGCACGTGCGGCAGTTCCAACGGCGTGGGTGAGATGAGGCATTCCGCGCGTTCCGCGTCGGAGCCGGCCAGCAGTGCGCCGGTCGAGAGCCTCACGCGCGGGGTTTCGAGCTCGTCACCGAAGCGGTGGCCGCCCGGCGCGGGCATGCCGAGGCGGGCGGTCAGGAAGTCCTCCAGTTCCTGTGCGTCGCCGACGTCGTGCAAGGTCAGCGCGGGGCTCAGCGGAGCGAGGTCGACGTACAGATGGCGGCCGGCCTGCGGGGGCCGGGCGAGGGCGCCGGCGGCGACGACGGCGGCGTGCGCCTCGGCGGCCAGGCGCGCGTGCAGGCGCACGGCGGTGGCGACGCGCGCGGTGACTGCTTCCGGTTCCCGCAGGGCGTAGGCGGCCGCCGAGGCGATGGGAGCGGCGACCTGGGCGTCGAGCGCGGTGAGGACGTCGAGCACGCGCGCGTGGAGGCCGTCGGCTTCCTCGCCGGCCGGGAAGCGGGCCACGGCGGCCGGCCAGCCGGGCGGGAGCAGGGCACCGGCCAGGTCGGTGACGACGGTGACCCGGTCGGGCAGCATCTCGGCGGGGCTGAGCAGCACGGTGTCGTGCGGGTCGTGCAGGGTGTCGCGCCAGGTCTCGTCGCTGACCAGGTGCAGGCCCTCCCCCTGGGCGGCCTCCACGGTCTCGTGCAGCAGCTCGGGAGGGGCGACGGTGGCCGTGGGGTCGTCGGCGACCGACAGCACGAGCAGGCGCGGATCACCGCCCTCGGCGCGGACCCGGCGCACGGTCTCCAGCAGGGCGTACGGATCGGGCACACCGCCGCTCTCCGGCGGGATCGGCACGTGGAAGGCGGGGCGCCCCAGCAGGCGCGCGTACGGCGCCCACCAGGCGGCGCAGGGTCTCGGCACGAGGACGTCACCGCCGAGGGCGGCGGTCAGGGCGAGCAGCAGCGCGGGCGCGCCGGGCCCGGCGGCCACCCGGCCGGGGTCGCAGTGCAGTCCGCGCCGGTCCCAGTAGCCGCAGGCGGCCTCCCGCAGGGCCGGTCCCCCGCCGACCGGCTCGTGGTCCCCTCGGGACGCCGCGGCGGCGAGCACGGCGGACAGCTCCGGCAACACGGGCAGCCCGTCCTCGGGGAGCGGCGGCCCGAAGCGGACGGGGCCGTGACCTTCCGGGTCCGTCCGCCGCATTCGTACCTCCGCAGTGCCTGGTGCCGTGTCCTGTAGCCCGTACCCTCGGCCACTGAGTACCCACGGCGCCGCCGCCCCATGGGCGCCCGGCGGGTCGTGACGGTCACAGCATGAGCGGGCCGGGCCGGGGGAAGCGGGGGGCTTCCGGGGCGGTGGTGCGCGCCGGGCGTCAGCGGTACGGGTCGCTCTCCCGGTTGCGCAAGCGGTGCACGGCGGCGCCGAACGCGCCCGCGATCAGCACCCCGCCCGCGACCAGGGCGGGCACGGAGTCGGTGAAGGCACCGCCGTCGCCGGCGCGTACCCCGCGTGGGACGATCGTTTCGCCGCACTCGGTGTGGTGGTGCCGCTGTTCGTCGCGTGGTTCGTCGGGGCAGGGCTTGTGGGTGGGCCGGTGAGAGGGCTCGTGTGTCGGCTGGTGAGAGGGCTGCGACGGCTTGTGGTGGCCACCGTTGTGGGCCACCGTGAACGTCGCGCTCCACTGTTTGCCCTCCCCGCCGGGAGCGGCCGGGCAGGTGCCGTCGACGGTCCACGCCGAGTCCTCGCCGAGGGCGTCCGGATCGCCCTCGAAGTTCTCCGCGGGAGCGATACGGGCCGTCCCCCGATAGGCCGGGCCGGACACCTTGTCGTCGTTGCCGGTCACCCTGCGCAGCGGGACCGTGCCCTCGTCGAAGGCCTGCGAGGTCGCGTCGACGCTGTCGGGCGGCGACCCCCCGGTCGGATCACAGCTGACCGAGATGGTGAGCGTCCCCCCGGGCTCCACGGTGGCCGGACTGACCTCGGCGGCGGGTTCGGCGGACACGACCGGCGCGAAGCCCACCAGGGCGGAGCCGGCCAGGACGGCGACGGAGAGTGCGTGGCGGGTGCGGCGCATGGAGCGAACTCCTTCGGGCGACGGCAGAAAAGCCCTTCTGCCATCACAGCCAGCCCCCTGCTACGCCGCGCGCGGCCGGACCCCAATTGGCGGGACGGTGCCACTCAACCGGGTGAATCGGAGCAACTCAGTGCTACGCAACATCCCGCATGACCTGCTCCCGAACCCGCCCACAGCACCGGCTGATCAGCCGGGACACATGCATCTGCGAGATCCCCAGCTCCTCGGCGATCCGGCTCTGGGTCATGTCCCCGAAGAACCGCATGTACAGAATCGCCCGCTCCCGCTCCGGCAGCGCCGCCAGCCGCGACTTCACCGCCTCACGGTCCACGACCGTGTCCAGCGCCGGATCCGGCGACCCGAGCGCGTCGCTCAGGGAGTACCCGTCCTCGCTGCCGGGCAGCTCCGCGTCCAGGGACAGGGCGGTGAAGCTCTCCAGGGCCTCCAGGCCGACCTTGACGTCCTCCTCGCTCAGCTTCGCGTGCTCGGCGATCTCCGCCACCGTGGGCCGTCGGCCGGAGATGGTCTGGGACAGGTCCTGGGACGCGAACCGGACGCGGTTGCGCAGGTCCTGGACCCGGCGAGGTACGTGCAGGGTCCACATATGGTCGCGGAAGTGCCGCTTGATCTCGCCGGTGACGGTGGGCACGGCGTAGCTCTCGAAGGCGTTGCCGAGCTCGGGGTCGTACCGGTCGACGGCCTTGACCAGGCCGAGGGCCGCGACCTGACGCAGGTCCTCGAAGCTCTCGCCGCGGCTGCGGAAGCGTCCGGCGAGGCGGTCGGCCATGGGCAGCCAGGCCTCGACGATCTCGTCGCGGAGCGCGTCGCGCTCAGGTCCGTCGGGCAGTGTGGCGAGCTTGCGGAAGGCGTCGGCGGTGTCGGGGGCGTCGTCGTGGGGGTGCTGCTTCGCGCTGGTGTGGATCGGCATGATGCGTCGCAATTCCCTTGCAGGTGCTCTGGGTTGGACGGTCACCGTGGGAGCGCGTCGACTGGGTGCGGACCAGGAGCGCCGGTGGCGGCGCGATTCGCCGCTCCCACGGACGTGCCTCCTGTCCGAAGCACTGAGGTGCGCCTGCCCCCGGCCCCCACCCGCAAACCCGGAGAGGTTTTCCACCGTCGCGCAGGGTGACCCGTACAGCTGGCTCTGTCCCCATACGTCCGGGAGGTCGTACATGAGCACCAAGGTCTCCGACCACGTCCTTGAGCGGTTGCGCGAATGGGGGGTCGAGCAGGTCTTCGGCTATCCGGGCGACGGCATCAACGGTCTGCTCGCCGCATGGGGCCGGGCCGAGAACGAGCCTCGTTTCGTGCAGTCGCGGCACGAGGAGATGTCGGCGTTCCAGGCAGTCGGATACGCCAAGTTCAGCGGCCGTCTCGGAGTGTGCACGGCCACGTCCGGGCCGGGCGCGATCCATCTCCTGAACGGCCTGTACGACGCCAAGCTGGACCATGTTCCGGTACTGGCGATCGTCGGCCAGACGCACCGCACCGCGATGGGCGGCTCCTACCAGCAGGAAGTGGATCTGCACACGCTGTACAAGGACGTCGCCTCCGAGTTCGTGGAGACGGTGACGGTGCCGGAGCAGCTGCCCAACGTGCTGGACCGGGCGATCCGCACCGCGTACGCGCGTCGCTGCCCCACCGCGGTCATCATCCCCGGTGATGTGCAGGAACTCGACTACTCGCCGCCGACGCACGAGTTCAAGATGGTGCCCTCCAGCCTGGACCGCAGTTCATGGACGGCGGTCCCCTCCGACGACTCGGTGCGGCGGGCCGCCGAGATCCTCAACTCCGGTGACAAGGTGGCCATCCTGGTCGGCCAGGGCGCGGCCGGCGCGCGGGCCGAGGTGGAGCGGATCGCCGAGCTGCTCGGCGCCGGTGTCGCCAAGGCGCTGCTCGGCAAGGACGTCCTCAGCGACGAACTGCCGTACGTCACCGGCTCGATCGGCCTGCTGGGCACGCGCCCGTCGTACGAGCTGATGCGGGACTGCGACACGCTGCTGACCATCGGGTCGTCGTTCCCGTACACCCAGTTCCTGCCGGAGTTCGGCAAGGCGCGGGGCGTGCAGATCGACATCGATCCGCACATGGTCGGGATGCGCTACCCGTACGAGGTGAACCTGGTCGGCGACGCGAAGGCCACGCTGGAGCGGCTGATCCCGCTGATCGAGGAGGGGCGCGGGCGCGAGTGGTACGACACGGTGTGCGCCAATGTGACGCGCTGGCGTGACGTGATGGAGCGCCGGGCGGGGCTCGACGCCGACCCGATCAATCCGGAGTACGTGGCCCGCGCCCTGGACCCGCTGCTGCCGGACAACGCGATCGTCGCCTCCGACTCGGGCTCGACGGCGAACTGGTACGCGCGGCACCTGACCATGCGGCCGGGCATGCGGGGCTCGCTCTCCGGCACGCTGGCGACGATGGGCTGCGGGGTGCCGTACGTGATCGGCGCGAAGTTCGCGCACCCGGACCGGCCCGCGATCGCGCTGGTGGGCGACGGGGCGATGCAGATGAACGGGATGGCGGAGCTGATCACGGCGGCGAAGTACCGCCACCAGTGGGAGGACCCGCGGCTGGTGGTCGCCGTGTGGAACAACCAGGATCTGAATCAGGTCACGTGGGAGATGCGGGCCATGGAGGGCGCGCCGCAGTTCCTGCCGTCGCAAGCGCTCCCGGACGTGCAGTACGCCGCGTTCGCGCGTTCCCTGGGGCTGACCGGCATCCGGGTGGAGAAGCCGGAGGACGTCGAGGCGGGCTGGCGTGCCGCGCTGGAGGCGGACGGTCCCGCGGTGGTCGAGTTCCTGACCGATCCGGCCGTCCCACCGATCCCGCCGCACGCCACCTGGGAGCAGATGGAGGCGACCGCCGCGTCGATCCTGAAGGGCGACTCGGACCGGGGATCGGTGGTCAAGCAGGGCTTCAAGGCGAAGATGCAGGAGTTCCTGCCGGGGCGTGAGAAGAGGTAGCGGCCGCGGGGGGCACGCCGACCGGTTCTCGCCGGTCGGCGTCGTCCTGCGGCAGCAGCAGTTCCTCGTAACGGCCCAGCACCAGCACCACTCCGAGCATGAACAGCGGAATGAGCACAGCGAGCATCGCCATGACGTGTCCTTCCCCAGAGATGAGTGGGGGGTGTGATCCGGGTCTCCCGCAGGCCGTGGCGCAAACCAGTGCGGACGGCACCGATCCGGGGTGACGAGCCTGTGTCGGCTCGCGGTGTACGGGTACGCGGTGCGGACCCCCGAACGTCTGGAGGGAGACATGCAGCGAGGCAGCGACCGGCTGAGCGTCCACCGTGACGACGAGATGAAGCATGAACTCCAGGGGCTGCTCAGGTCCGGGCACCCCACCCGCAGTGAGGAGTGGCACGACCCGGAGCCGGCCGCAGAGGACGACCCCGAGGTCGCGTACGGGCCGGTGACGCCGAGCCGTGCGCCGACGTCCCTGGAGTCGGTGCGCCTGGAGCTGGCCCGGATCCTGGGCCGCCGGGTGTTCCCCGCCAGCGCGCGCGACCTGGTACGCGAGCTGCGCGGCCACCAGGCGCCCGACGCCCTCGTCGAGGCCCTGGAGCGGCTGCCGCGCCAGCAGCGCTACGGCAATGTCCAGGAGCTGGCCCAGGCCCTGATCCGGGCCCGGGAGACCGGACCGGAGGAGTACGCGTAGGAACCGCACCGGGGTGTACCGCGTGCGGGCCGGCCCGCACGCGGTACACCCCGCCCGAGGGGGAACGGACGGAGGCCTTCAGTGATGGCCGAGTTGGTGAAGGACGTGATGACTCCGGGTGTGGTCGCCGTACGCCCGGACGCCTCGCTCGTCGAGGCGGCGCAGTTGATGCGCACCCAGAACATCGGCGACGTGGTGGTGGCCGAGGGGCAGGACGTGATCGGCGTGCTCACCGACCGTGACATCACGGTGCGGGCGGTGGCCGACGGGGCCGACCCGATGACGGTGAGCGTGCAGTCGGTGTGCACGCCGGACCCGGTGACGGTGACGCCGGACGATCCGGTGACGACCGCGGTCACGCTGATGCGCGAGCACGCCGTGCGCCGGCTGCCGGTGGTGGAGAACGGGCTGCCGGTGGGGATGGTGAGCCTCGGCGACCTGGCCGAGGCCGAGGCCCCCGCGTCGGCGCTCGCGGACATCAGCCGCGCCGAGCCGGATGCCCGGGGAGGTGCGTGAGCATCGGCCAGGCGAAGGAGATCAGTGCCACCACCGTCGACGTCGGTGACGCCACGACCCGCTACCTGCTGTACGGGCTGCTGCCCAGCTGGTTCGTGCCCGGGGTGGCCGACTGGGTGATGCACCGGCGCACCCGTATCGAGGAGACGGCGGGCACCAAAGAGTCTTTGATCCACTCGCTGATGATGGCCGAGGTCGGCATCCCGATCGCGCTGACGCTGCGCTACGAGGTGAACCCGCTGCTGTTGAGCGTGCAGCTGGGTGGTGCCGCGGTGCACGAGGCGACGGCGCTGTGGGACGTCCGCACGGCCGTCGACAGCGAGCGGGAGGTCAAGCCGGTCGAGCAGCACATCCACAGCTTTCTGGAGTCGCTGCCGTTCGGGGCGCTGGCCTCCCTGATGTGCCTGCACGCCGACCAGGTGAAGTCGCTGCTGCGCGGCGGCCGCGGGGACCCCGACGCGTGGCGGCTGGTGCCGCGCCGGCGGCCGCTGTCGCGCGGCTATCTGGCGGGCATCGCCGCGGCGATCGGCACGTGCGTGCTGCTGCCGTACGGCGAGGAGTTGCTGCGGTGCGTGCGCACGGGCCGCAGGAACCGCAAGAACGACGAGAACGCGTGGAGCGACGCGGCGCGCTGGACTGCCGCGCGCTCCGGGAAAGGACGTTGAGCATCATGCGTATCGCATTTCTGGTGGCACCCGAGGGCGTCGAGGAGGTCGAGCTGACCGATCCGTGGCAGGCCGCGAAGGACGCCGGTCACGAGCCCGTGCTGGTGTCGACGAAGCAGGGGGAGATCCAGGCGTTCAACCACCTCGACAAGGCGGACACCTTCCCCGTGGACGAGGTCGTGGGCGAGGCCGCGCCGGGCTCGTTCGGCGCTCTGGTGCTGCCGGGCGGCGTGGCCAACCCGGACTTCCTGCGGATGGACGACAAGGCCGTCGCGTTCGTCCGGGACTTCTTCGAGCAGGGCCGCCCCGTGGCGGCGATCTGCCACGCGCCGTGGACGCTGGTCGAGGCGGACGTCGTACGGGGCCGGTCGCTGACCTCCTGGCCGAGCCTGCAGACCGACATCCGCAACGCGGGCGGCACCTGGGTCGACGAGCAGGTGAAGGTCTGTGACCACGGTGCGGGCAAGCTGGTCACCAGCCGCAAGCCGGACGATCTGAAGGCGTTCTGCGAGACCTTCCTCGACGTCTTCGCCAAGGAGGCCGCCTGATGGCTTCTCCCGCCGACCGGAAACAGGAGCAGCGCGAGGCGCTCAGGGCGGACGATCCGGCCGGCGGGCCGCTCACCACCGACCAGGGCGTCGAGGTCGACCACACCGACGACTCCCTGGCGGCGGGCGAGCGCGGTCCGACGCTGATGGAGGACTTCCACTTCCGGGAGAAGCTCACCCGCTTCGACCACGAGCGGATCCCGGAGCGGGTGGTGCACGCGCGGGGCGCGGGCGCGTACGGCTATTTCGAACCGTACGAGTCCTGCGCGGAATTCACCCGCGCGGCGTTCCTCCAGGACCCGGCCGTGCGGACGCCCGTGTTCGTACGGTTCTCGACCGTGCAGGGCCCGAAGGGCTCGGCGGACACCGTGCGGGACGTGCGCGGCTTCGCGACCAAGTTCTACACGTCGGAGGGGAACTACGACCTGGTCGGGAACAACTTCCCGGTCTTCTTCATCCAGGACGGCATCAAGTTCCCCGACTTCGTGCACGCGGTGAAACCCGAGCCGCACAACGACATCCCGACGGGCGCGTCCGCGCACGACACCCTGTGGGACTTCGTGTCGCTCCAGCCCGAGACGCTGCACGCGATCATGTGGCTGATGTCGGACCGGGCGATCCCGCGCAGCTACCGCATGATGCAGGGCTTCGGCGTGCACACCTTCCGGTTCGTCAACGCGGACGGCAAGGGCACGTTCGTGAAGTTCCACTGGAAGCCGCGGCTCGGCGTGCACTCACTGGTGTGGGACGAGGCGCAGGAGTGCCAGGGCCGCGATCCGGACTTCAACCGGCGTGACCTGTGGGACGCGATCGAGGCGGGCGAGTACCCCGAGTGGGAGCTGGGCGTGCAACTCGTGCCGGAGGAGGACGAGTTCGCGTTCGACTTCGATCTGCTCGATCCGACGAAGATCATCCCGGAGGAGCAGGTGCCGGTGCGGCCGATCGGCCGGATGGTGCTGGACCGCAACCCGGAGAACTTCTTCGCGGAGACCGAGCAGGTCGCCTTCCACACGGCCAACGTCGTCCCCGGCATCGACTTCACCAACGACCCGCTGCTCCAGGCGCGGAACTTCTCCTACCTGGACACCCAGCTGATACGGCTCGGCGGGCCGAACTTCTCGCAGCTGCCGGTGAACCGGCCGGTCGCGCCGGTGCGCAACAACCAGCGCGACGGCTACCACCAGAGCGCGATCCACTCCGGCACGAACTACTTCCCGAACTCGCTCGGCGGGGGCTGCCCGGCCCACGCGGGGGCCGGGGGGAGCGCCTACACGCATTACGCCGAACGGGTGGACGGCCACAAGATCCGGCGCCGCAGCCCCAGCTTCCAGGACCACTACAGCCAGCCGGCGATGTTCTGGAACAGCATGGCGGACTGGGAGAAGCAGCACATCGTCGAGGCGTTCCGGTTCGAGCTCGGCAAGGTGGGCGCGATGACCGTGCGGGCGCGTACGGTCGAGCACCTGGCCAAGGTCGACGGGGAGCTGGCGGTGCAGGTGGCGGGGGGTGTCGGCGTGCCGGCGCCGTCCGGTGCGGAGGCTCCGAACAAGCAGGCCTCCCCCGCGCTCAGTCTCGAGTCGCTGCGCGGGGACGGTTCGATCCGGACCCGGCAGATCGCGGTGCTCGTCAGCGACGGGGTGGACGCCGAGCAGATCACCTCCGTGCGGGAGCGGCTGGCCGCCGAGGGGGCGATCGTCGAGGCGCTGGCCGCGACGGACGGGACGATCACCGGTTCCGACGGTGAGACGTACGCGGTCGACCGTGCGCTGCCGACCGTGGCGTCCGTGCTGTACGACGCCGTGCTGCTGCCCGGCGGGCCCGTCGGCACCCCGCCGACGGCGGCCGACCCGGACGTGGTGCGGTTCGTGCGGGACGCCTACCGGCACGGCAAGCCGGTGGGCGCGCTCGGCTCGGGCGTGGGCGTCCTGTCGGCACTGGAGCCCGAGGGGCTCAGGGTGTCCACGGAGTTCCAGCGCGTGGTCGCGGACCAGGGCGTGGTGACGGACACGTCGCCGGGTCCGGCGGGCGAGGAGTTCCTGAACGCGTTCGTGGCGGCGATCGCGGCGCATCGGCATTGGGGGCGGAGGCCGGTGCGGGGCTGAGGCGGGGGCGGGCTGCGGTTGTGCCGGTGCGGCCTGGGCCCGCCGGGCCACGGTTGTGCCCGTGCGGCCGGGAGCCGGGCCACGGTTGTGCCCGTGCGGTCCGGCTCGCGTTGTTCTGGGGGGCCCCGTTCGCCTTGTCCGGTGCTGTCTGGTTCGCGTGGTGCCGGTTGCGTCCGGCTCGCGTCGTGCCGGGCCTGACCGGCCCGCGTCGTGCCGATGCCGCCCGCTCGCCTCGCGCCGATGCCGTCCGGTTCGGTTTGTTCCGGTGCTGTCCTGTGAGGGGCTCAGGTGCCGGGGGTCGTGGGAGTCGTCGACTCCCCGCTCCCCCGCTCCCGGGCCCCTTCGCGTGTGCGGCCCGCGGCCACCGGGCGGCGCGGGTTGCGGCGCAGGAACTCGCCCTCGAGCTGCGCCATGCGTTCGTTGTGGGCCCGCAGCGCGTCGTTCGAGCCGTAGAGCAGCGTGTCGTGGCGCGTGCGGTGGATGGTCTCCAGCTCCTTCATGAGCTGCTGGTCGTCCAGCCGGTCAGGGTCCACTCCGGTCATGGTGTTGCCCCGCTCGTCGTGTTCGTTCATGCGGTCCGGGTACCCGCCCGGGGAGCAACTGAGCACTACCCCCGAGCGGCATCCGGGAGGGAGCCATGGATCTCGCCTTTCTGCACCCACTGTACGAACACCCCGGGCCTTGGGCCTCGGTGTACGTCGACACCTCCCGGCATACGGAGGACACCCCCCACGAGCGGCAGCTCACGGCCCAGGCGATGGCCAGGCAGCTGGCCGCCCAGGGCGCGGACGAGGCGACCTGCCGGGCCGTACAGAGCGCGATCGAGGACCTGCGGCACTCCTCCGAACCGCACGGCCGGGCCCTGTTCGCCCGCGTCGGCGAGGTGGTCCTCGACCCGCCGCTGGCCCGTCCCCCGCAGGGTGGCGACTGGGCCGAATGGGCCCCGCTGCCGCGTGTCACGCCGCTGCTTGAGCTGGCCGGCGAGGACCCGGTGTGCGTGGTGGCGTACGTCGACCGCAAGGGCGCGGACTTCGAGCTGCGCAGCGCACTGGGCAACGAGGGCGCCGGAAGCGTCACCGGGCGCCAGTGGCCGGTGCACCGGACGAGCTCCGTGGACTGGTCCGAGCGGCATTTCCAGCTGCGGGTGGAGAACACCTGGGAGCACAACGCCGCGGAGATCGCCGACGCGCTGGCCGTGTGCCAGGAGGAGACCCGCGCCGACCTGCTGATTCTCGTCGGTGACGACCGTGAGCGACGGTCTGTGCACGAGCGGCTGCCCAAGCGGCTGCACGACCTCGTCGTCGAGGCGCCGCACGGCAGCGGCAGCCGGCTCCTCGACGAGGACGTGGAGCGGGCCCGCGCCGAGCATGTGGCGCGGCAGGCCCAGGCGGAGCTGGAGCGGTTCCGGGCGGCCCGGAACCCGGACGACGAGGGCCGGGCCGGGGCCGTGGAGGGCGTGCCCGCGCTGGTCGATGCGGCGCGCGAGCACCGCATCGACGAGCTGCTGATCAGGCCGGACGGGCCGGACGCGCACCGCGAGGTGTGGATCGGCGAGGACCCGGACCAGCTGGCCGTGCGGCGTACGGACCTGAAGATCCTCGGCGAGCAGCACTCCTGGCCGGCCCGGGCGGACGACGCGCTGATCCGGTCGGCCGTGGCGACGGACGCGGCGGCACTGGCCGTTGCGGAGCGAGAGGTTCCGGCCGGCGGGCTCGGGGCGTTGCTCCGCTGGAAGTGATCAGCGCGCCTCTGGGCCCGGCTGCTATCTCGCCCGTTCCACCCGGCGTTCGTCCCAGACCGGTTCCGGGGTCTCCCGGACCCGGCCGTCACTGCCGAAGACCAGGTAGCGGTCGAAGGAGCGGGCGAACCAGCGGTCGTGCGTGACCGCGAGTACCGTGCCCTCGAAGGCCTCCAGGCCCTCCTGGAGCGCCTCCGCGGACTCCAGGTCCAGGTTGTCGGTCGGCTCGTCGAGCAGGAGCGCCGTCACGCCCTGGAGCTCCAGGAGGAGGATCTGGAAGCGGGCCTGCTGGCCCCCGGACAGGCGCCCGAACGTCTGCTCGGCCTGGTTCGTCAGCTCGTAGCGGCGCAGCCGTGACGTGGCCGCGCCGCGGTCCTGTGCGTACTCCTTCCACAGGATGTCGAGCAGCGTGCGGCCCTCCAGCTCCGGATGCGCGTGCGTCTGCGCGAAGTGGCCGGGTACGACCCGGGCTCCCAGCTTCCAGTTGCCGGTGTGCGCCACGTCGTCGCCGGCGAGGAGGCGCAGGAAGTGGGACTTGCCGGAGCCGTTGGAGCCGAGGACGGCGACGCGTTCCCCGTAGAAGACCTCCAGGTCGAAGGGCTTCATCAGGCCGGTCAGCTCCAAGCCCTCGCAGGTGACGGCCCGGACGCCGGTGCGGCCGCCCTTGAGCCGCATCCTGATGTCCTGCTCGCGGGGCGGCTCCGGTGGCGGGCCGGCCTCCTCGAACTTGCGGAGTCTGGTCTGGGCGGCACGATAGCGGGAGGCCAACTCGTCGCTGATCGAGGCCGCCTGACGCAGGGTCAGCACGAGCTTCTTCAGCTGGGCGTGCTTCTCGTCCCAGCGCCTGCGCAACTCCTCGAAACGGGCGAAGCGTTCGCGGCGGGCTTCGTGGAACGTACCGAAGCCGCCGCCGTGCACCCAGGCGTCGGCGCCGGTCGGGCTCGGTTCCAGGGAGATGATGCGCTGGGCCGCGCGGGCGAGGAGTTCGCGGTCGTGGGAGACGAAGAGGACGGTCTTGCGGGTCTCGTTGAGCCGTTCCTCCAGCCAGCGTTTACCGGGGACGTCGAGGTAGTTGTCGGGCTCGTCGAGGAGGAGCACCTCGTCCGTGCCGCGGAGCAGGGCCTCCAGGACGAGCCGCTTCTGCTCACCACCGGAGAGCGTGCGGACCTGTCGCCACTGCGCCTTCTCGTACGGGATGCCCAGGGCGGCCGTGGTGCACATGTCCCACAGCGTCTCGGCCTCGTAGCCGCGGGCCTCGGCCCAGTCGGCGAGGGCCTGGGCGTACTTCAGCTGGGCGGCCTCGTCGTCGACGGTCATGATGGCGTGCTCGGCGGTGTCCACGGCGTGGGCCGCCTCGCGGATGCGGGGCGTGGCGACGGACACGAGCAGGTCCCGTACGGTCGTCTCGTCGCGTACGGACCCGACGAACTGCCGCATCACGCCGAGTCCGCCGCCGACGGTGACGGTTCCGCCGTGCGGCTTGATCTCACCGGCGAGCATGCGGAGCAGGGTCGTCTTCCCGGCCCCGTTGGGCCCCACGAGGGCGACGACGGCGCCCTCCCCGACCCGGAACGACACATCACCGAGCAGCGCCCTTCCGTCGGGTAGGTAGTACTCCAGATGCGCGGCTTCGAGGTGACCCATGGGCGCGATTCTGTGCGGCGACGGCGCGCTGGGCAAACGCATTTCCGGTGGGGGCGCGCCTTCGCCTGCGCGGTGGTGGGTCGGGGCCGCGCCGGCGGGTGCGGGTGCGCTTAGCTGCGGGCAGTCGTGCCGCTGGGGCGGCACGGGTGGGCGCAGCGGCACCCCGCTCCGCGGGGCTGCGGACCCACCCGGCCTCAGCGGCAACGCCGAGTACCGGGAGGCGCAGGGACCGTGTCAGACCGGGTCCAGGGGCCGGTGCTGCCCCATGGGGAGTTCCGCCTCGATCGTGTCGCCGGGACGCACCACGCCCCCCTCCCGCACCACGCTCATGATCCCGGCCTTGCGCACGACGTTCCCCGCCTCGTCACGCCCGACGACCCGCTTCAGCAACCCGTCCTGGAAGTTGTCGATCTGCAGACAGGGATTGCGCAGGCCGGTCACCTCCAGCACCGCGTTGTCGCCGACGCGCAGCAGCGTGCCGACCGGCAGAGCGAGCAGATCGATGCCCTGCGTGGTGATGTTCTCGCCGAGTTCGCCGGGCGCCACCTTGAACCCTTCCTCATCGACCTCGGCGAAGAGCTCCTCGTGCATGAGGTGTACCTGGCGCAGGTTCGGGCGAGTGGGATCCTGCGCGACGCGCGAACGGTGCTTGACCGTCACACCGGCGTGCACGTCCCCCTCCACCCCGAGACCGGCGAGCAGCCTGATGCTGTCCCGGTTCGGCTTCGTGAACGAGTACTCCCCGTTGCTGCTGACCGCCGTCACTCGCCCGTTCATACGTCGGATCCCCCTCTTCGGACATGATGATCACCCCGAGCCTGCCCGTGGACGGCCGGTGTGTCCACCCCCCTCCGGGTACCCGCATCCCATGACGCCCGCCGCCTTGGACCCCGTCCTGCACCGCCTGAGCCGCAGCGCGAACCACGGCGCCCTGTGGTTCGCGACCGCCGCCGCTCTCGCGGCGACCCG
Source organism: Streptomyces coeruleorubidus (assembly GCF_028885415.1). GTDB lineage: Bacteria > Actinomycetota > Actinomycetes > Streptomycetales > Streptomycetaceae > Streptomyces > Streptomyces coeruleorubidus_A. Next base: position 8,117,197 of record NZ_CP118527.1, on the reverse strand, counting down.
CACCCCCCGCGCCCGCCGCGCGGCGACCCGCGGACTGGCGTCACTCGGCCTCGCCTCCCTCACCGTCAGCGCCCTTGGCAAGCGCACGGCCCGCCGCCCCCGTCCGGCACCGGCCCCCCCGCTCCCGCTCCCGCTGATCAGGCAGCCGACGCGGCGGTCGATCACCACTGCGTTCCCCTCCGGGCACGCCGCGTCCGCCGCCGCCTTCGCGACCGGTGTCGCCCTGGAGTCCCCCGGCTGGGGCACGGTCGTCGCCCCGGTGGCCGCCTCCGTCGCCCTCTCCCGCGTCCGCAGCGGCGCGCGCTTCCCGAGCGACGTCCTGACGGGCGTCGCCCTCGGCGTGGGTGCCGCGTTCGCAGTGCGGGGCCTGGTGCCGACGCGCGGCCAGGTCGCCCCGCCGGCCCGTCCCCGCGCCGAGGTTCCGGCGCTGCCGGACGGCGAGGGACTCGTGCTGGTGGCGAACACCGCCGCGGGGAGCGCCGAGCGCGCCCGTGCCCTGCGGGACGACCTTCCCCGGGCCGAGATCGTCGAGTGCGAGCCGTCGGACGTGCCCGCCGAGTTGGAGAAGGCGGCCGCCCGCGCCCGGGTCCTCGGCGTGTGCGGTGGGGACGGCACCGTGAACGCCGCCGCCGGCGTCGCGCTCCGCTTCCGCCTGCCCCTCGCGGTGCTGCCGGGCGGGACCCTCAACCACTTCGCCTATGACCTGGGCATCGAGGACGTACGCGATCTCGCCCGCGCGCTGCGTGCGGGCGAGGCCGTGCGCGTGGACGTGGGCCGGTACTCCTGCGGCGCGAAGCACGGCGTCTTCCTCAACACGTGCAGTGTCGGCGTCTACCCGGAGCTCGTGCGCGAGCGGGAGCGCTGGTCGCACCGGATCGGCGGCTGGCCCGCTGGCGTGCTCGCGGCCCTGCGCGTGCTGCGGGCCGACCGGCACCCGCTGGAGGCCGAGTTCCAGGGCCGTACGCGTCCCCTGTGGCTGCTGTTCGCCGGGAACGGCACCTATCACCGCATGGGGCTGGCCTCCGGACGCCGGAGGGACCTGGCGGACGGGCAGCTCGACGTGCGGGTCGTGCACGGCGGGCGCCGGCCGGCGGTACGGCTGCTGGCCGCCGCCCTCGCGGGGCCGCTGACCCGCTCCCCCGCCCACGCCGCCGTGCAGGTGGGACGGCTGCGCCTGGACCATGTGGCGCCCGGCACGCTCCTCGCCTACGACGGCGAGGTCACCGAGGTGGAGGGCCGCGTCACCCTGGAGAAGCTGCCCGAGGCGCTGACCGTCTACCGGCCGATCCCTCCCGACTGACACACCGTCAGTCCATATAGCGGGAATTCGGTCTCACTATGCGGCCGGACTGCGTACGGTGATCCCATGCCGACCCGAATGGGGGGATCCGCCATGCCGGAACCACGGGAGACCGCCGTCTACACGCACGGGCACCACGAGTCGGTGCTGCGTTCGCACACCTGGCGGACCGCCGCCAACTCGGCCGCGTATCTGGTGCCCTCGCTCCGCCCCCACATGAAGATCCTGGACGTCGGGTGCGGGCCGGGCACCATCACCGCCGACCTGGCGGCGCTCGTGCCCGACGGGCATGTCACGGGTGTCGACCGGGCGCCGGAGATCCTGGAACAGGCGCGTTCCACGGCCGCCGGGCGGGGGCTGGCCAATGTCGACTTCGCGGTCGCCGACGTGCACGCCCTGGACTACGCGGACGACACGTTCTGTGTGGTCCACGCCCACCAGGTGCTTCAGCACGTGGGGGATCCGGTGCGGGCGCTACGCGAGATGAGGCGGGTGGTGAAGCCCGGGGGTCTCGTCGCCGTGCGGGACGCGGACTACGCGGCCATGACCTGGTTTCCGGCGTCCGAGGGGCTCGACGACTGGCTGGACCTGTACCGCCGGGTCGCCCGGGCCAACGGCGGTGAGCCGGATGCCGGGCGCCGGCTGAAGGCATGGGCGCTGCGAGCCGGGTTCACGGACGTCACGGCGACCTCCGGCACCTGGACCTTCGCCACGTGTCAGGAACGGGCCTGGTGGAGCGGGCTGTGGGCCGACCGGACGCTGGCGTCGGCATACGCGGACCGGGCCCGTCTGGGCGGGCACGCGAGCGTGGCGCGGTTGCGGGCCGTGGCCGACGCCTGGCGGGAGTGGGGGGAGCGGGAGGACGGCTGGTTCAGCGTGCTGCACGGAGAAATTCTCTGCCGGAAGGACGCCTGAAACACCGATTCGGGGACACTCGAAAAGCAGGAGGTTCGAATTATGGTTCCCATCCTGCTGGTGCTGCTTCTGGCCTTGGTTCTGTTCGGCGCCGGATTCGCAGTAGAGGTGCTCTGGTATATCGCGTTGGCGGTTCTCGTCCTGTGGCTGCTGGGATTCTTCGTCCGTGGTACGTCGGCGACCGGAGGCAGGGGCCGGTGGTACAGGTGGTGAATTAGCCCCCGTCCCGGGGAAGCAGCGGTCCGAGCGGCCCGAGGTCCAGATTGAGGTCCTCGGGCCGCAGTCCGTAGCGGTCGCGCAGTTCCGTCATCCGCTCCTCGAGCAGCATCAGCGTGAGCCCGATCCGCTCCTCCTGCTCCTCGGTCAGATCCCCCACGTCGAACCGGCGCAGCGCCTGGCGCTCCATGAGCTGGCGCAGCAGCTCCACCACGGTGAGCACGAGTTTGACCAGGTCACGCTCGACGGTGTCGGGTTCCAGGTCCAGCCGGTTGCGGCGCGGCCGCGGATTGCGCGCGGGCTGGTCGGACGACGTCACAGCAACTCCTCGAACGGGGAAGGCACCTGTGCGTTCACCGAGCTGATGAGCGCGTTGAGGTCGATACGGACGAGGTCGACATCGGCGATGCGCAGCGTGATGTCCCCCGTGATCACGACACCGCCGGCGAGCAGCCGGTCGAGCAGGTCCACGAGGGCGACCTCACGGCGTTCCACTACGGTCACGGCTTCTCCCCGTCGGTCATGTGGCCTCCCCGGCGAACGAATAGGCCGCCCAGGGGCCGGTGAGTTCGACGCGCATTCCGGGCACCTCGCCCTTCGTGCGGTCCACCATTTCCACGAATTCCTCGGAATGCGCGCGCGGTACGAGATAGGCGGCGTTCAGTACGTTCCGCCCGGTCGCTTTGGAAAGCGCGGGGTTCTGCGGGGGATGCAGCCGGGAATCCTCCGCGAATGCGGAGAGCTTCTCGTGCAGTCGGTTCGAGAAGCTCTCCGCCTTCTGCCGCATCTCCTCGTGCGACCTGGTCTGCATACGCCGCTGCCGCAGGTAGTCCCGGCCCGACGCGGCTTTCTGCGCGGGCCGGGCGCTCTCCTGTGGTTCGGACTCGGCGTACACCTTCACGCCCCACTCGACCCGGCCCTCCAGCCGGTCGAGGGTGTGCCGGAAGTCCTCTTCGCGGGCCTCGATCATCGTCCGTACCCCGCTGTCGTCCCGGAAGACGGTGCCGAGCCGCAGCGGCAGCGGGGTCGTGACGGTGGTGAGCGCGTCGATCACGCCCTGGTGGGCGCGGGCGGTCTCGGTGAGCCAGTCGAGGTCCTCCAGATGGGCGCGGAGCGGTTCCTCCGCGAAGTCCCGCTCCGGTACGTGGCTGACCACGGCGACGAGGCCGTGGTGGTTCAGCGCTCTGGGCGGATCGCCCGCCACCCCCGTCAGCTGGGACTGGAGCGGCGTGCCGAAGGGGCGGCAGACGGCGTAGACGTACCGCAGTCCGGTCACGGTGCCTCCTTCTTCTGCGCACGGCCGGGCTCCAGTTCCTCCAGCCGGGCCAGCCTCTCGCGCAACTCGGCGTTCTCACGGGTCAGTTCATCACGACGGGCCCGCGAGCTCAGTGCCGGGTCGCTCTCCCACCAGTCGATGCCCATCTCCTTCGCCTTGTCCACCGAGGCGACGATCAAACGCAGCTTGATGGTGAGGAGTTCGATGTCGAGCAGGTTGATGCGGATGTCACCCGCGATGACGATGCCCTTGTCGAGTACCCGTTCCAGGATGTCGGCGAGGTTGGCGCCGCTCCCCTGGCCGTAGCCGTAGGGTTCGGGCATCCTCCTGCTGGGCGTCGTCATCGCCGGCTCCCGCCTTCGGCGTACTCGTCCTCGGGCTCGTCGGCCTCGTCCTCCTCGTCCTCCTCGTACTCCCCTTCAGCCTCCTCCTCGGGCTCCTCCTCGCCTTCGGCCTCCTCTTCGTCGTACTCGGACTCGGCTTCGTCCTCGTACTCGCCCTCGGGTTCCTCCTCGCCTTCCTCTTCCGGCTCCTCCTCGGCGTACTCGTCCTCGGGCTCCTCGCCCTCGGGGCGCTCTTCCTCGGACTCCTCCTCGGCGAGCGCGTCCTCGTGGCTGCGGACGACCTTGCCGTCGCGGATCTCGCCGCGCCAGCCGTCGTCCGCCTCGCCCTTGATCGTGATGAAGCGGACGAAGTTCTTCAGGTCGAGCCGGGCGCGACGGCCCTGGGCGCGCCAGAGATTGCCGGTCTTCTCGAAGAGGCCCGACGGCTGGTACTCGATGACCAGCAGGACGCGCGTGAGGTCGTCGGCGAGCCGGTGGAAGGAGACGACGCCCTTGGTCGTGCCCTTGGCGCCCTCCGACGTCCACGCGATGCGGTTGTCCGGCACCTGCTCGGTCGTCTTCGCCTTCCAGCTGCGCTTGGACCAGAAGACCTTCAGCTGCCAGTCGGAGTGGGTGTCGTCCTCGCGGTCGGCGCTCTTGACGCCCTTCGCGAAGGTGCTGAACTCCTGGTACTGCGTCCACTGGTCGTACGCGGTGCGCACGGGCACGCCGACGTCGATGTGCTCGATGATGACGGTCGGCTTGCGGCCCGAATTCTTGCCCTTGCCCTTGCCACCGCCCAGGTTCTTCAGGGCGCCGGCCACTTTGTCCTTCGAACGCGAGGCGCCGGTCTCCAGGGCGGCCCGCACGGGCCCCTTGCCCTCGGCGAGCTTGCGCCCGCTGTCGAGGGCGAGCTGGGCGAAGCCGGGGCTCTTGCCCTCTGCGATGTCGTTGAGTCTGACGGTGGTCTCGCCGAGCTTGCGGCCCACACCGGTCAGCATGCGGGTGGCCTGGGCGGCGAGATACTCCTGCAGCTCGGCCTTCAGCCGGTCGGCGGCCTCGCTGTGGGCCACGTCGGTGAGCGGGTTCTTCGCCGCTCCCTTTGCGGCGGAGGTCGCTGATCCGAGGGTGTCGGTCATCCCTCACCGCCTCCCTTCGGCAGCCGGGTCCGGGAGCTGCCGCCCCTGTTCCCGGCGGAAGTCGCCTTCTTCGCGGCCGTGGTCTTCTTCGCCGCCCCCTTCCGGCCCGCCGTCTTCTTGGCGGGGGCCTTCCTGGCGGGGGCCTTCTTCGCCGTCTTCTTCGCGGGTGTCTTCTTGGCCGGGGCCTTCTTCGCCGCCTCCTTCGGGGCCGGCTCCGGCTCCTCGTCCTCCTCCGGCCCGGAGTCCTCGGGCTCCTCCTCGGTGTCCTCGTCCTCGGGCTCCTCGCCCTCGGTGTCCTCGGCGTCGGCGCCGCCTGCCCCGGGCACCACGCCCGCCAGCTGGTCGCGCACCTGGGCCGTACGGCCGTGCAACCGGTCGGCGAAGGCGTCGAGCTGCCGCTCGACCATGGCACCGGAGGCCGCCTTGCCGACACCGCGCAGGTCCTGCCGCAGCTGGTCCCCGATCTCCTTGAACTGCGGGTTGTTCCGCAGCTGCTGCTGGACCAGGTCCGCGACCATGCGCGGGCTCAGGTTCATCCGCTTCCCGGCCGCCAGGCCGCCGACGGCCACCGCCATCTTCAGTTTCTTGGTCCGTCCCAGGAGGTATCCGGCCCCCACGGCAAGACCCAGTCCCACTCGGTTCATTGTGTCGTCCCGTTGCCCGTTCCCGCGCTCCCGCGCGAAGCGATCTCCAACCGGTCGAGGAGTTCGTCCTCGAGGCGGTCGAACTCCTCCTCGGTGATCTCACCGGCCTCCAACTGCTCCTCCAGACGGGACAGTTCGGCCCGGACCGTGGCGGGGTCGTAGTAGATCCGCTCGGCCTCCTGGAGCACCTGTCTGACGGCCCAGGCGCTGCCGCGCACCGGTGCGAACGGCAGCAGCAGCACCTCCGAGATCAGGCCCACGTCCTCACCCCGCTCCGGTGTCCGTGCCGCTCGCCACGGTGCCCGCCGGCTCGGTCGGGCCGGGCTCGACGAAGCTGTAGGGCGGCAGCGGGCCGTTGACCCGCACCTCCAGGTGCGGCAGGCCCTTGCGGGCCTCTTCCACCGCCGCCAGGAAGTTCTCGGCCGACTCCCGTTCCACCAGGAACGACACGTTGGCCAGCCATCCGGTGGATTCGGGGCCCACGCTCACGGCCTCGGCGGACGGTTCCAGGACGCGCTGGAGTGCGGCGGCGTCCTCGGCCTCCCGGGCCTTGACCGCGGCCGCGACCATCTCGCCGAGCCGGATCTTGTCGTCGTAACTGCCGCCGCCGGCCTGCCGGTTGGCCTCCGCGAGAGAGCGGACGTCCGGGTTCTCGGCCATCACCTGATGCAGCACGGCCTCTTCGACATGGTTGGCCTTGACGTTGTACTCGACCCGGCCGTCCAGGGCCCGCAGGCGCTCCTTGTAGTGCTCGGCGCGCTCGGCGAGGACCCCGGTGATCGAGTTGTCGTCCGGGGCGACACTGCCGAACCGCATGGGCAGCACACAGCCGGCCGCGCCCGCCTCGCTGAGCACGTTCTGGTGGGCGAGCAGGTCCTTGCGCTTGGGCCGCAGCCCTTCGGGCGCCTCGCTGACGACGGCCGCCAGATCGCCCTCGCGCAGGATGCGCACCGGGCGTGGCGGGTCGCCGACGCCGCCCATGCCCTCGGGGAGCCCGGGGTGCGAGCTCGCCGCGATGCCGTAGACGTAGGTGCTCACTCCTGTTCCTCCTTCCGGCGGGCGGACGTGCTCTTGCGGGCTCGCGGACGGGACTCGGTCTCCTGCTCGGAGCCTTCGGAGCGTGCCTGCTTGAAGGCGTCGGAGATGGTTTCGGCGGCGCCGGACAGCGCCCCCTTGGACTTGCCGCGCGCGCCGGACTCGGTGATCTCCCCGACCAGGTCGGGCAGGCCCGGGGCCTTGCGCGGGCCGGCCTCCAGGTCGAGCCGGTTGCACGCCTCGGCGAAGCGCAGATAGGTGTCGACGCTGGCGACGACGACGCGGACGTCGATCTTGAGGATCTCGATGCCGACCAGGGAGACTCGCACGAATGCGTCTATGACGAGCCCCCTGTCCAGAACGAGTTCAAGCACGTCGTAGAGACCGCTGCTGCCGCCTCCGCCGCCGGTCTGCTGTGCCGGTACGACTGTCATGCCGGATGTCCCTCCTTGCTTGTCTGTGGCTTGTCTGTGGGTGCGGGTCCGGTCGGGCGTCCTAGTGACCGCCGCTCCTTCGAGGCTCGGACCGCCCTCGCTCGTAGCGGCGGACGCGGCGGTAACCCGTGAGCTGCCCCTGGTCGTCGAGTTCCACCTGATAGCTCGCCAGCAGGCTCATCGTGTCGGGCACGCGCTCGAGTTCGAGGACCTCGACCTCCAGAGCCCAGCCGTGCTCGGTCTGCTCGAAGGACGACACGGACTCGGCGGTCATGCCGGTGAGTTCCTCGAGCTGGCCGCGCGCCTGGCGCAGCACCTCCATGGGGTTCGGCCGGTCGTCGGCCGTGTTGTCAGTCTGTTTGCGTGAATTCCGAGAATCCTGAGACTTCTGTGAACTCTGTGACTCTTGCGTGTTGTCTGTGTTCGACATGGCCACCTCCCCCTCCGTGTGGCCGCAAGCGTGTTCGCCAAACCTCTACGGGCGCATGCATCTGCCACCCGTCGGCAGAGACACGGGTGCGGCTCAGCCGCGCAGGGTGTTCAGCCGCCGCCGGGCCGGTCCCAGCGCCCGGCCGCGGCGCAGCAGGCCCGACCAGGGGTTGGTGCGGGCCTGCTCAACGGCGTCGGCGATGGTCCAGCGGCGGGCGTGCAGCTCGGGGTCGTCCAGTTGCTCCCAGGTGATGGGGGTGGCCACCGGCGCGCCCGGCCGGGGCCGGACCGTGAAGGGCGCGACGGCGGTCTGCGCGTAGGCGTTGCGCTGCACGTCGAGGTAGAGCCGCTCCCCGCGGTCCTTCTTGCGGGCGGCGGTGGTGAGCCGGTCGGGGTGGGCGCCGGCGAGGGTGTCGGCGACGTCCCGGGCGAAGGAGCGCACCTCGTCGAAGTCGTGCCGGCCGTTCAACGGCACGATCAGGTGCAGCCCCCGCGATCCCGTCGTCATCAGCGCCGAGGGCAGCTGAAGCTCGTCCAGCAGCTCCCCCAGCAGCCGGGCGGCCTCCCGTACGGCGTCGAAGTCGTCCCCCGCCGGGTCGAGGTCGAAGACCAGCCGGTCGGGGTGGTCGACGCTGTCGGCGCGGGAAAGCCAGCGGTGCAGGGTGATGCTGGCCTGGTCGGCCAGGTAGAGGAGCGTCGCGGTGTTGTCGCAGACGACGTGGCGGACGGTGCCGCCCTCCTTGGCCACCTCCACGCGGGTGATCCACTCCGGGTAGTTCTCCGGGGTGTTCTTCTGCATGAACCGCGGGCCGTCGAGCCCGTCCGGGTGCCGCTCCAGCATCAGCGGACGGCCGCGCAGGTGCGGCAGCATGAAGGGCGCGACGGCCCGGTGGTAGTCCACCAGGTCGCCCTTGGTGTACTCCTTGGCGTCGCCGCCGGGGAAGAGCACCTTGTCCGGCCGGTGCACCTCCACCGTGCGGCGGCCCGCCCGCACCCTGCGCGTGCCGTCGCCGCCGCTCACGGCACGACCGCCTCCTCCACCAGCAGCCGCCCGGCCGCAGCGATCGACTCGGCGTCGATGCCCGCGGCGTGCAGCTGCTCCTTGGGGGACGCCGAGCCCGGCATGCTGCGCACGGCGAGCCGTACCAGGCGCGGTACGGGGCGTCCGTCGGCGAAGGCCTCCAGGACCGCGTCGCCGATGCCGCCCTCCGGGTGGTGGTCCTCCACGGTCACCAGGCAGCCGGTCTCCTCGGCGGCCCGGCGCAGGGCGGCCCGGTCGACGGGCTTCACCGAGTACAGGTCGATCACCCGCGCCTGGATGCCCTCTCCCTCCAGGGCGTCGGCGGCGGCCAGCGCCTCGTGCACGGTGACGCCTGCCGCGACGAGGGTCAGCCGGTCGCGGTCGGAGGAGCGCAGCACCTTGCTGCCGCCGACCGGGAACTCCTCGTCCGGGCCGTAGATCACCGGGCTCTCGCCGCGCGAGGTGCGCAGGTAGCGGACGCCCTCCAGGCCGGCCATCGCGCCGACGAGCCGCGCGGTCTGGTTGGCGTCACAGGGGTACAGCACGGTCGAACCGTGCACCGCCCGCATCATGGCCAGGTCCTCCAGACCCATCTGGCTGGGCCCGTCCTGGCCGATGGCGACGCCCGCGTGCGAGCCGACGAGGTTGATGCCGGAGCCGCTGATGGACGCCATCCGGATGAAGTCGTAGGCCCGGGTCAGGAAGGCCGCGAAGGTGGCGGCGTACGGCACCCAGCCGCGGGCCGCGAGCCCGACCGCCGAGGCGACCAGCTGCTGCTCGGCGATGTAGCACTCGAAGTAGCGGTCGGGGTGCTCCTTGGCGAAGAACTCGGCGCGGGTGGAGTCGCCGACCTCGCCGTCGAGGGCGACGATGTCGCCGCGGCCGGTGCCGAGCGCGGCCAGCGCCTGACCGAAGGCGTTGCGGGTGGCGACCTCCTCGCCCTTGTCCCACGTCGGCAGTTCGAAGTTCCCGGTGTGGACGGAGTGCAGCATGCGGGCGGCGGGCGGCTCATGCACCCGGACGCGGATGTCGCGCGGGCCGCCGAGTGCGGCGATCGCCTCGTCGGCCTCGGGCAGCGGCTTGCCGTGCAGGCCCTCGCGGTCCTGGACGGCCTCGACGCCCTTGCCCTTGAGGGTGCGGGCCAGGATCGCGGTGGGCTGGCCCTTGGTGGACGCGGCCTCGCCGTAGGCGCGGTCGACGGCGTCCACATCGTGCCCGTCGACCTCTACGGTGTGCCAGTCGAAGGCCTGGAAGCGGCGGGCGTAGGCGTCCAGGTCGTGGCCGTGCCGGGTCGGGCCGCGCTGGCCGAGCCGGTTGACGTCGACGATCACGGTGAGGTTGTCCAGGTGCTCGTACCCGGCGTGCTCGGCGGCCTCCCACACGGATCCCTCGGCCAGTTCGCTGTCGCCGCACAGCACCCACACGCGGTAGCCGGTGCGGTCGAGCCGCTTGCCGGCCAGTGCGATGCCGACACCGACCGGCAGGCCCTGCCCGAGCGAGCCGGTGGCCGTCTCGACCCACGGCAGGCGCTGGGGTGTGGGGTGACCTTCGAGACGGCTGCCCAGCTTGCGGAAGGTGAGCAGTTCCTCGTCGTCGATGGCGCCGGCCGCCTTGTACGCGGAGTACAGCAGCGGCGAGGCGTGTCCCTTGGAGAGGACGAAGCGGTCGTTGCCGGGGTGGGCGGGGCGGTCGAAGTCGTAGCGGAAGTGGTGGGCGAGCAGGACGGCCATCAGATCGGCGGCTGACATGGATGACGTCGGGTGCCCGGAGCCCGCGGCGGCGGCAGCGCGGACACTGTCCACGCGCAGCTGCTGTCCGAGGTCGGTGAGTTCACCGGTGTTCATGAGTCTCCTTTCGCGGAGTCGTCCGGGACGTCGGATCGCTTGACGGGGCCGGGGGCGGTGTCGGGGCCGGGGGGTGGCTGGTCGGGCGGGGGTTGTGGGGTGGGCTGGGGCTGGTTCTTGGCTGGTTCGCCGCCGGGCTGGTTCCTGGCGGGCTCGCCGCCGGGCTGTCCCTTCGCGGGCTCGCCTCCGGGCTGATTCGTGGCCGGCTCACCGCCGGGCTGCCCCTTGCCGGGCGCGCTGCCGGGCTGGTTCCTGGCGGGCTCGCCGCCCGGCTGCCCCTTCGCGGGCTCACCACCGGGCTGATTCCTGACCGGCTCACCACCTGGCTGGCTCCTGGTGGGCCCACCCGGCGCTCCCTTCGCGGGTTCACCCCCGGGTTGGTTACTGGCCGGCTCACCCGGCGGTCCCTTCGCGGGCTCGTCACCGACGGGTCCCTTGGCAGGCTTGTCAGTGGGCCGGCTCCTGGTCGGCTCGCCGCCCGGTCGGCCCTTGGTCAGCTCCTCCTCCGACCGGCGCTGCGCGGACCCGGATCCCGGCCGGTCATGCGCCGCCCCAGATCCGGGCTGCCCCTTGGCGGACCCACCACCGACCGGCCCCTTGGCAGGCTCATCGGAAGGCCAGTTCCTGGCCGGCTCGCCACCGGGACGGCCCTTGGCCAGCTCCTCCTCCGACCGGCGCTGCGCGGACCCGGACCCGGACCCGGGCTGGTCCTGCGTCGCCCCGGATCCGGGCTGCCCCTTCGCGGGTTCGTCTCCGGCCCGGCCCTGCCCGGGCCCGGCGCCGGTCCCCCCGCCGTGTGTGTCGGCCTCGATCGCCGCCCCCGGCCCCGACCGGGCGCTGGCGTCCTGCCGCCGCTCCGGCCCGCCCGGCACCCGGGCCAGCTCCGGCGAGGACGTGTCCAGCGGCACGGACCAGGACCGGACGAGCCCCAACTGCACGGCCTGGCGCGGCAGTACCGCGTCCAGCAGCCAGTCGGCGGCGACCCGGACGCGGTTGCCGGGCATCGCGGCGAGGTGGTATCCCCGCGTCACCGCACCCGCCGGCACCCCGGACAGGGGCACGCCGAGCGGGTTGGCGGCGGCCTTGGCACCGCCCAGGTCGACGACGAAGCCCAGGTCACGATGGCGATAGGGCTTGCGCGCCCCGCCGAGGCCGAGCGAGGCGGCGACGTTCTCCGCCGCGACCTTGCCGTGCCGCCAGGCGTGCTGCGCGGTCATCGGCGTGTAGCTCCCCGGCTTCTCCAGATCCGGCACCGCCGCCACGTCACCGCAGGCGAACAGCTCGGGCCGGCCCGGCACCCGCAGGTGCGGGTCGACGAGCAGCCGCCCCTTCTCCATCGGCAGCCCGAGGGACTCGACCAGCGGGTCGGGCCGTACGCCCACGCACCACACCAGCGTCCGGGTCTCGACGAACTCGCCGTCGGTCAGCACGACCCCGTCGGGCGTGGCCTCCTTCACGGAGGTGCCCATCCGCACGTCCACGCCCCGCTGCCGCAGCACCCGGTCGGCGGTGGTGGACAGCTTCTCGTCCATCTCGGGCAGCACCCGCGGCGCCACGTCCAGCAGCATCCAGCGCGGCCGCATGCCCTGCCGCAGCGGGTGCTTGCGGACCTGCGCGTCGGTGAACATCTGCCCGTGCGCGGCGACCTCGGTGCCGGTGTAGCCGGCCCCGACCACGACGAAGGTGCACCGCGCGGCGCAGCTCTTGGGATCGTCGGCGGCGGCCGCCAGCTCCACCTGCCGGGTCACGTGGTCGCGCAGGTACAGGGCCTCCGGCAGCCCCCGGAAGCCGTGCGCGTACTCGGCGACGCCGGGGATCGGCAGCAGCTTGTTGACGCTGCCGGCGGCGAGCACCAGCCGGTCGTAGGCGAGCGTGCCGCCGTCGCCCTCGGGGCCGGTGTAGTGCAGGGTCTGTCCGTCGAGGTCGATCCGGTCGGCCTCGCCCAGCACGAGCCGTACGTCAGGCAGCGTGTCGGAGAGGGACACCGTGACCCGGCGCGGCTCCAGGACCCCGGCGGCGACCTGGGGCAGCAGGGGCAGATACAGGAAGTAGTCGGTCGGGTTCAGCAGGGTGATGTGCGCCCGGCCCCGGGTGATCCGGGACAGGGTGCGGGCCGTGCGGTACCCGGCGAAGCCGGCACCGACGATCACGATGCGGGGTCGACTCACGGTTCGCCTCCGGCGCTGTCGCGTAGCTCGGGAGCCTTCCGCGTCCCCCTGGCCAGGGCACCCAAACGTCCGCCGGGGCGCTCTCGCCCGAACGCCGCCGGTTTCCGGACCGGCGCCCGGGTACCCGGTGCGGGATACGGACCGCCCACGTCGTGGAGGCACTCCCCCATGCCCGAGTACGGCTATTTCCTCTCGTGCGAGCAGTACGGACCCGCCGAGCTGATCGAGCAGGCGCGGATGGCCGAGCAGGCCGGATTCCAGGCGCTGTGGATCTCGGACCACTACCACCCGTGGAACGACGAGCAGGGCCAGAGCCCGTTCGTGTGGTCGGTGATCGGCGCGCTGTCCGAGGCGGTGTCCCTGCCGGTCGAGACTGCGGTGACCTGCCCGACCGTGCGGATGCACCCGGCGGTCGTGGCGCAGGCCGCGGCGACCAGCGCGGTGATGACGGACAACCGCTTCCGGCTCGGCGTCGGCTCCGGCGAGGCGCTCAACGAGCACATCCTGGGTGACCACTGGCCGCCGGCCCACGTCCGTCTGGACATGCTGGAGGAGGCCATCCAGGTGATGCGCCGGCTGTTCACCGGCGAGGAGGTCAACCACCACGGCCCGCACTACACGGTGGAGAACGCCCGCCTGTACACGGTCCCGGACGAGCCGATCCCGATCGACATCTCCGGCTTCGGCCCGGCGGCCACGCAGCTCGCGTCCCGCGTAGGCGACGGCTACATCACCATCGAGCCGGACGAGACGATGGTGGAGCAGTACCGCAAGGGCGGAGGCGGCGGAAAACTCGTCAGCGGCGGCACCAAGGTCTGCTACGACACCGACCAGGACGAGGCCGTGAAGACCGTCCACCGCCTCTGGGCGAACGAGCAGTTGCCCGGCGAACTGGGCCAGGTGCTGCCCTCCCCGAAGCACTTCGAGCAGGCACAGCAGCTGGTCACCGAGGACATGGTGCGTGAGAACCGGGTGTGCGGCGACGACGTGGACGAGCACGTGGCCGAGCTGAAGCAGTTCGCCGACGCGGGCTTCGACCGGGTCTACGTCAACCAGATCGGCCCGGACCTGCGCGGCTTCTTCGACTTCTACCGCACGAAGGTGCTGCCGCAGCTCCAGCAGGCCGTCTGACGGAGGGCCGGGCGACCCGATGGAACTCCACCGCCCCGTCGCGTCCGTGTACACGGTGCCGACGGACGCTCCCGAGGCGGACGGCACGCTGGCCTGGGGCTCCACGACCGTGGTGGTCTGCGAGGTGACGGCGGGCGACGCGACCGGCACTGGCTGGACGTACGGCCCGGCGTCGGTCGCTGACGTCCTCACCGCCCGGGCATCGCCTCCTGCGCGATCTCGGCACTGGACATCGCCTGTGGCCTCAAGGCCCGGCTGCTGGAACTGCCCCTGGCCCGGCTGCTGGGGGTCCGGCACGAGCGGGTGCCGGTGTACGGCAGCGGGGGCTTCACGACGTACCACGACACTCATCTGGCCGCGCAGCTGAACGGCTGGGTGCACGGGCAGCACATCCCGCGCGTGAAGATCAAGATCGGTGAGGGGTGGGGCCGCGAGGTGACCCGCGACCTGCACCGCGTCCGCGCGGCACGCCAGATCATCGGCCCGCAGGCGGAGTTGTACGTCGACGCAGGCGGCGCCTACACCCGCAAGCAGGCGGTGCGCGTCGGCCACGCCCTAACCGAGCACGGCGTGGGCTGGTTCGAGGAGCCGGTGTCCTCGAACGACCTGACGGGCCTCAGGCTGGTCCGGGACGCGGTGGTGTGCGACGTGACGGCCGGGGAGTACGGCTTCGACCTGCCCTGTTTCGCCCGGATGACCACGGCCGGGGCGGTCGACTGTCTCCAGATCGACGCGACACTCCCCCACTGCCCTGTAGGCGTGGGGGGACCCCCACCGGCGGCCTGACGGAGTTCCTGCGCGCGACGGCGCCGGCCCACGCCCACGGCCTGGAGGTCTCCGCCCACCGCGCCCCGCGCGCCCACGCGGCGGCGGCCGCCACGCTCCCCAACCTCCGGCACATCGAGTGGTTCCACGACCACGTCCGCATCGAGGACATGTTCTTCGACGGTGCCCTGGACCCCACGGGCGGCACGGTCCGCCCGACCCAGGGCGCGGGCCACGGGCTCACCCTGCGGACGCAGGAGGTGGCGGAGTTCCGGGTCGCCCAGAGCCGTCGGCAGGTCTCTGCGCGCAACGCTGGCCGCGCTGGACAACGCCGAGGCGGTACCCGTGGACGAAACCGCCCATCGCATCACGGCACTTGAGGCGTCGCCGGTCGGTGCCTACGCCACCGAGGCTGTGCGGCGCGAGTTGAGCGAACGTGACGTGGTGGACGTGGTGCGCGCCGAGGCAGCCGAACGGCTGGCGGCGGCGGCGCGGTTGACCGGACCCGCGCACGCCGGCCGAGCCGCCCGGCTCCGGGCGGAGGCGGCGGTCCTGCTCGGGTTCCTCGACGGCGCCCCGGAACACGACTGAGCCGGCGCCCCGGAACCCGACGGAGCCCTGACGCCTATCGGCGGGCCTGCCCGGCCAGTTTGCGTGCGGCCAGGACCCCCGCAGCCCCCACGGTCAGGGCCGCGCCCATCCGCCGCCGGTTCCGTGAGACCCACTGCTGCGGGCTGTCGTGCACGGCCTCGTCGTCGAACCGCCCGTGCGCGCCGAAGTCGTGGCCCTGCGGCCCGTCCGCCGGGGCCCACAGGTTGTCCGTCCCGTCGTGCCGGTCCCCCTCCTGCTGCGACGAGAAGCCCGTGCGCGCCAGATAGCGCTCCAGCAGCCCGGGGACGACGGCGTTGGCGACGAGGGTGGCGGCCGTGGAGGCGCCCACCCAGTACTCCCGGCGCCGCGCGTGCGACGCCGCGTACACGATCGCCCGGGCCGCGATCTCCGGCTGGTACACGGGCGCGACCGGCCGGGCCCGGCCGCGCATGCGGTTCAGCACCCAGTCGAACTGCGGGGTGTTGAGGCCCGGCAGTTGCACCATCGTCGTACGCACCCCGCTGCGCCAGTGCAGCAGCTCGCAGCGCAGGGACTCGTTGAACCCCTGGATCGCGTGCTTGGCCCCGCAGTACGCCGACTGGAGCGGGATGCCCCGGTAGGCGAGCGCGGAGCCGACCTGCACGATCGTGCCGCGGTCGCGCGGCAGCATGTGGCGCAGGGCCGCCCGGGTGCCGAACACATAGCCCAGGTAGGTCACTTCGGTCACGCGGCGGAACTCGTCCGGTCCGATCTCCGTGACGGGCGCGAAGACACCGGTGAAAGCGTTGTTGACCCAGACGTCGATGGGGCCGAAGGTGTCGACGACCTGCTGGGCGGCGTCGTCGACGGCCTTGGCGTCGGAGACGTCCACGCCGATGACGAGGGCCTCGCCCCCGGCGCGCCGCACCTCGTCGGCCGCGGCGGCGAGCCCCTCACTGCCCCGGGCCAGCAGGGCGACCCGGTCGCCCCCGGCGGCGAAGGCCCGGGCCGTGGCCCGCCCCACGCCGCCGCTGGCACCGGTCACCACGACGACGCGGCCGTGTGGTGTCTCTGTCGTGCTCACCTCGGTCACGCCCTGCGGCCAGGCACGTCGGGGTCGTCCGTCGGCCGCGGGGGCGCCAGGCCCGGGGCGGGCCCGCCGGCGGCTCCGGCGACCGGTCCGGCGGCGGGCGGGGCCGGCGGCACGGGCGGCACACCGCCGGGGACCCCGGTGCCCGGGCCGGTGCTCTCGTGTCCCGGCGTCATGCCGGCCGCGTGCACCGGGCCCGGCCGGGACGCGGAGGGCCGGGCCATGCCGCGCAGCACGTACGCCACGGCACCCAGGATCGCGGCGGTGATCAGCGCGGCGGCCCAGTCGGGCAGGCCGAGGGCGAGGGCCAGTCCCACGGCGAGCGCGAGGGCCGCGCCCGCGTACAGGGCGAGGGCGCCGGACGCTGCGTACAGCGCGGCCTTGCGGCGCTGCTTGCGCGTCTGCTCGCGCAGTTCGTCCCGGACGGTCTCGCGCGCCACCTGTGCCAGCTCGTCGACCAGATGCTTGTCCAGATGCTCCAGGTGATCCAGCGGCTTCATACCCGGCCGGGTACCCTCGCCCCCTGGCGCGTAACTAGGCTCGTCCCCATGGAGATTCTGGGTGCCACACTGCGCGTCTGCGTCGACGACCTCGAGACCGCGATCCCCTTCTACGAGCGGCTGGCGGGCGGCAGAGCCCAGCGCTTCGAACGAGGCGGTGTCCAGGTCGCGGCGATCGGCTGCTTCCTGCTGATGAGCGGCCCGCCGGCAGAACTGGAGGTGCTGCGCAAGGTGGCCGCGACGATCGCCGTGACGGACGTCGAGGAGACCCACAAGGTGCTGACCGAGGTGGGCGCCCACATCATCGCGGGCCCCATCGCCTCACCGGCGGGCCGCAACCTGATCGCCCTGCATCCGGACGGGTCGGTCTACGAGTACGTGGACCGCCAGGCGTGATCGCGGCCGGGGTCCGGCTCAGCGCCGCCCCGGCTCCCTGATCATCTCGGCGGTGATCGCCCAGCGCTCGTGGTCGCGCCAGGCCCCGTCGACGAAGAGCATCTTCGGCGAGAAGCCCTCCAGGCGGAATCCACAGCCGCGGGCCAGGGCGATCGACGCGGCGTTCGCGGGCTGGACGTTGATCTCCAGCCGGTGCAGCCGCATCGGGCCGAACGCGTACCGCACGACGAGGTCCAGCCCTTCGCGCATCAGGCCGCGCCCGGCGGCGTGCGCGAAGGCGCCGTAGCCCAGCGTCCCGGACTGGAAGCCGCCCTCGACGATGTTGTTGATGTTGATGAAACCGGCGATGGCCCCGTGGCCCTTCTCGCAGACCAGGAAGCCGGCCTTGGACGGGTCCTCGATCAGCCGGGCCGCGTACGCGGTGTACGCCGTGGCGGTGTCGGGCGGGAAGAGCCACGGCTGGTGCAGGTCCTTGCTCTCCCGGGCGCGGGCGGTGAACTCGGCACCGTCCTCGTAGGTGAAGTGGCGTATGCCCACCCGGGGGCCTTCGGCGAGGTAGCGGGATGCGTTGTGCGGCACCCCGCCACAGTAACCGCGCCGGCTCACGGAGCGTACAGCGGCATGATCACGCCGGCAGCTGCTGGGCCGCGTGGTGGTCGTGTGTCGGGATGATCGCGACTCGGTCCTTGACGGCGTGTAAGCGGTGAAGCGTCCGGAAGGTCTCGTCCCGGTCTTCGTCGGCGAGCTCGCCGGGGTAGCCGGCCTTTTGCCGGATGAGGTCGATCTGGTCGGTGTGCCAGGCGGCGTCGCCGGCGAGCAGCACCCAGCCCGTTGCCGTGTGCGCCAGGACTCCGACGCTGCCAGGGGTGTGTCCGGCGAGGTCGACGAGCACGACGGAGCCATCGCCGAAGAGGTCGTGGCTGGCGGCAAACGTGAGTATCGGCGGGCCGTCCAGTTCGTACTGGACAATGCCGCGGCCGCGCAGGGACTCGCGGACGCCACCCACGGGTGCGATAGGACCTGACATGACCCAATCGTGTTCGCGGCGGTGCAGATGCACCGGCAGTTCGGGAAGATCGAGCAGCCCGCACACGTGGTCCCAGTGCGTGTGCGTCGGCAGCGCGAAATCCAGGTCGGAACCCGGCCGCTCACGCAGCGCGGTAACGGTGGCGACGGTGTCGGCCGGGGGACGCACCGCGACCCGCAGGAATGCCGGCAGTTCGGCAATGGCGCGGCTGCCGACATCCAGGCAGACACTCGGATCCACGATGAATGTCGCTTCCGGGTGGGTGATCACGAACGACAGCAGCGAATTCGCGATTCGCCGTGGCTGCCGCCGCCCCTCCACGACCATCGCGGTGGGCACCGACCGTGGTACCTGTCGCAGTGCGGACACAGTGACCGATACCGCCGTGTCCGGCAGCCCCGCGTCGGTCAAGCCGCGTAGAAACCGCTGGTCGGGGCGTCGGGGACGGACAAGGCCCGTAGCCAGGCTTGCGACCGCGCCGCAGCACTCGGCCGGCGTCGGTGATCTCACAGCGTCAGACACGGCGACGTTGCCCCTCTCGCGATCGGCTGGTGCCTTCGATGACCGGACGGTATAACTTCAGGCCGACCTGAAGTAAAGGAGTGTGATGTCCGCACCGGAAATGAAGATCGGCGATGCGGCCGCCCTGCTCGGGGTGGCCACCCATGTCCTCCGGCACTGGGAAGACATCGGACTGCTCAGCCCGCGCCGGCTGCCCTCCGGGCATCGCGTCTACGACGACCAGACCATCGGCCAGGCCCGCCTCATCCAAATCGGCCAGCGAGCCGGGCTGTCACTTGCCGAAATCGGCGAACTTGCCACGGGTGAGCGGGTCGACCGCATCGGCCTGGTCAACGCGAAGCGCACCCGGATCGCCCAACACATCGCGAACCTCGAACTGGCTGACCGCTTCCTGGCCCACCTGGTGCGCTGCGTACACCCGGTCATCTCCGACTGCCCGGAGTGCTCCGCCCTGGTGGAGCGGGGCGCGCGGTCAGCGATGCCCGCAGGCCAGCCCCTGGGCCAATGACACCCACGCCTCACCAGCCGCTATCGCGAGCGTCAACGGAGCATCAGATGCACTTGGCGGCGGATGGACCGATCGAACCGTGGTTGGCGCTGAGATTGATCACGGTCCGGCGGTAGTCGTCAGGAGGGCGCTGACGCGGCGCATTCCGACAGAATGCGGGCGGCGCGTCCCCCTGACACTTCGGAACCAGGGGGACGCGCCGTTCCTACTGAGCCGTCGGCAGGCCGGAACGGATACCGACCGCCGCAGGACTGATGGTCCGGTGCACCCGGCGAGTCCTGCACACGGGCACCAGCGGTCGTACCGGCAGAGTCGCTTTGGCGATCAGCTCGTGCAACTCGCGCTTCGCCTGCGCCTCCAGCTCACGTACCTCCGGAATCTCATCCTCCCTCCAGCGCCTCAGCAGCGCGCAGTACTCCTCACGCAGCACCTTCCGGTAGATCTCATTGACCACAGCGCGGGCTTCGGTAACTGTGCCCGCGCGGGAGGTGGCTCGTCACACAGTTGCCTTCGCAGACCCCAGGGCGTGCAGCCCGTGCATGCTTTGCGGCCCATTGGTGAAGGCGATAAGCATCAGACTCCACAAGGGTGTTGACCTTGTGATCTTCTTCGATCACCCGTGACGTTCAAGATCTTCAGGACGCTGGAGGTAGTGACCCAGACGGGGCATCAACTCCGCCCGTGCGTAGGCGAGTCGCTGGCGCCGACAGGGCGAAATGACTCCCCTCCGCTACGGGGTTGCATGCCGCCCTCTCTCTGCATGGAGGCGCTACGCGGGGGCTTCCTTCGCCGTTGATCACTTTTGCGGTCGACAGGTAAGGTCTGCACCCTCGCCTCCAGGGCGAACATGTGTTCGATTTACAAGGATGGTTGTGAAGAAGCGAACTACCCTCATATGCGCGGCCGTTGCGGCCACCGCAGTCTTTGCCGGACCCTTCCCCCAGCACGGCTCGCCGAGTCGACAGGACACCGTGACGGAGGTCTCGCAGACGCGGGATATCCAGCCGCAGTACGCGACCACCGCGAACACCACCATCAGGCTGAAGGCCAACATCACCCAGGAGCAGATCGACAAGGCACGTGAACGTGTCAAAGCCAGAAAAACCGGCAGTGCTCCCACGGCTCCGAAGCAGACCAGCGAACGCCCGAAGGAACTCGACCACAAGGACGCCAAGGCTCTGACCCTCGGCGAGGCGTACAAGCTGGCAGATCAGCGCAACAAGGAAGCCCAGAAGCATCCATACAAGGACTTCGGGCGCGACGCCGGCAAGGCGACCAGCGGCAGCGGCAGCGCCAGCGACGACAAGATCACCATGAGCCCGGTCGCTTCCTACGACCTCAACGAGAGCACCGTTGGGTATCCGGTCGGGACGGTCCCTCCGGCTGACCTGGAAGTCAAGTGCTTCAGCGGGATCGACGTCTTCGATGTGGTGATCGACAGGTTCTCTTCCTGCTCCCGCGTGCATCTCATCGTCGACTACTACAAGGTCAGCTCGAACCAGCCGCCAGAGCACATGGGCACCACCAAGGCAAAGGTTCAGTTCTTCCAGCAGCAGTACAACACTGCCCGTTCCATGCGCATCTTTGGAGAGGTGCAGAAGGACTCGGTCGTCTATGACTGGGGATGGTGGGACAGCATCTGGACTGCTCCCGGTATCGACCTGACCATCGTCGGGAACTGCATCGACACCACGAGCGGCTGCTCGGCAACCGGCTCCCCCGTCACCATGAGCTGGGAGAACTGGAACAGCAGCAACGCTTGGTACTACTGGAACATCAACAGCGACGAGGCCAAGGGCCTCGGACGGGACAAGCAGTCCCCCCACCGCTCGCACGTCGAGATCTACACCGACACCGGCGACTACCAGACGGTCAACCGCGGTTCGTTCGTCGAACGCCTGATCCGCTGTGACTCGGCGACCTACATCTACCCGGACTGGCCGAAGGGCTGCGTTTTCCTCGAAACCATTCCCCGCTTGATGTACTCGCGTGCGGCGGACTCCCCTCAGAAGGACGTTGCCGATCACATCTACAAGGCTCAGAACACCCCGGACAGTACCTATCCGACGAGTTCGACAGCGAAGAAGATTCCCGGCAAGTACATCGAGGGAAGCTACCTCGCGCCCGGGCTGCACCGTCTGCACGCGAACTTCCACCAGGGGAAGATGGATGCGAACACGGCGCACAAGGATGCCGCTTGCACATCGACCGGCGAATACTCTCTCACCGGTCTTCCGCTCTCCCTTCGCCCGGACACAGCCAATGGAGAAGAATGTGACGAATACCCGTTCCGTGTAAGTCTCGAAGGCGCCGCAAGCCAGGACTGGGACTTCTCCGTCCAGGCGGTCAACGGCACGCAGAACGGTTCCGCCGGTCAAATGCTCATGATCTACATGCGCAACCACCGCATCCTCGCGTGGGATGATCTGATCCCCGCCGACTACAACGACCGGCACTACGTACAGATCGTCGACTTCTGATCGTCGGTCCCGGCTGCGAGAATCACGGCGCCACCTCGATCACCGGGGTGGCGCCCTTGCCGTCAATGGAGCATTCACCATGGACATAGAGACGCTTACCGCATACTTCGGAGGCTGGTCCTACACTTTCACGCCGCTCGATCCCCAAGACGCTCTCCGAGTCATAGGCGCCAGCAGTGTGCGGCAGATCGCTGACCCTCTCACCACTCTCCGCGAAGCAGATGACGAAGGCGTCGAAGACGACGGCATCCTTCTTCTTGCCAGCCGCATCACGCCAGCATGGACACTGGTAGTCGAGACATTCGGCCTGACCGGGTTCATCTGCACAGAACGACGCATCCTCGAAGAGCTGCACCTCCCCGGCCGGCGTGCGGTGACCTTCATGGAAACCGGAGGCGTGCTGAAGATGCTGTGCTTCGATGACAACTGGGAGTGGTGCGGTCTGGACATGCTCACCGGAGAAAGATGGGGAGCCATGGGCGAGCAGCTCGCAGAAGCTCTCAACGAATCGGGTTTCCCCGTGGATGGCCCGTTCGAGGACATCACCCACAAGCCGTTCCCGAACTCCGAACTCGCGCCCCGCGCCATCTACGCGGCAACAGGCCTGGAGCTTCCTGATCTCGATCTGGGAGGAGTCTGGCTATCGGGTGTCAGCCGTGGGGACCATTGAACGTTAGCCTCGCCGTTTCGCTTGGGTACGGCGGCTGTTGCGGAGGAAACGCGAAAGTGCCTTCCTGACCTGGGGCGATGAACCCTGCTGAGGGGTTCTGTCGGTCCAGGCGGAGGGCACTTTCTACGTGCAGGGTATCGGGTTGCGTCCCAAGATCCATGTCAGCGCCGATGGTTCGGGGGTGGTCGGTCATGTCGGGGCACGGCTGCTGGCGGATCTCGCCGATGCCACCGGGTTGACCGCCGCGTACTCCGCCGCGCTCAGGCCGCTTCGGCCGCGCGGGACCGGACATGACTCAGGCCGGATCGCCACCGATCTGGCGGTGATGCTCGCCGACGGCGGTGAGGCCATCGCGGACCTGGCCGTGCTGCGGGACCAGGCAGGGTTGTTCGGCCCGATCGCCTCGACACCGACGGCCTGGCGGTTGCTCGCCGACGTCGACGAGACTGCCCTTGCCTCGCTGGCTTCTGCTCGCGCCCAGGCCCGGGAAGTCGCCTGGCTGCAGACCGCCGAACAGGGTGAGGGCATACCCGCAGTCCGCACCGCGGGGCGCTTACTGCCCGGTCTGGTCTTGGACCTTGATACCACGCTGATCGCCTGCCACTCAGAGAAAGCGCAGGCCGCACCCACCTACAAGGGCGGATTCGGGTTCCACCCGCTGCTGTGCTTCCTCGCCAACACCGGCGAGGCACTGTCTGGCCGGCTGCGGCCCGGGAATGCCGGCGCCAACACCGCGAGCGACCACATCACGGTGCTCGACCAGGCGCTCGGGCAGATCCCCGACGCCCACCGCCATGGCACCGACACCCTCATCCGCACCGACGGCGCCGGATCCGCGAAAGCCTTCCCCGCTCACGTCCGCGACCTGCGCAAACGAGGAATCCGTACCTTCTTCCCGGTCGGATACGCCGTCACCGAGCCGGTCCGACGCACTGTCCGGGCCGTGCCGGACCGTCTCTGGCATCCTGCCCTGGACCAGGACGGGACGGTGCGTGCCGGGGCCGAGGTCGCCGAGCTGACCGGCATGGTCGACCTGGACGGCTATTCCGGTCGGCACCCGCATCATCGTGCGCCGGGAGCGGCCGCACCCCGGAGCCCAGTTGTCCCTGTTCGATCAGGATGAGGGCCTGCGGCATCAGGTGTTCCTCACCGACACCCCTTCCCCCCGGTGGTGGCTCCGCCCAGTTCCTGGAGGTCCGTCACCGCGGCCATGCACGCGTCGAGGACCACATCCGGTGCGGCAAGACCACCGGCTTCGGCCGCTTCCCCTCCCGCGACTTCGACGTCAATGCTGCCTGGCTCGAACTCAGCCTCGCGGCGATCGACCTGCCGGCCCGTTTGCGCGTCCTGCTGCTGGACGGTGAACTCGCGTCTGCCGAGCCGAAGAAGCTCCGCTACCGGCTGCTCCACGTCGCCGCACGCCTCACCCGCGGCGGTCGGCGTCTGCGCTTGCGGATATCGGCGCCCTGTGGCCGCCGCCGTCGGGGATGCGGCCGAGCTTCTTGACGTCGATGTGGACCAGTTCGCCCGGCCGGGCTCGTTCGTAGCGGCGCACGGGTTCGCCCGTGGCCCGGTCGGTGGCCGCCAGCGCGGGCAGGCCGTGACGGTGCAGGATCCTGTGGGCAGTGGAGGCGACGATGCCGGTGCGGGCGGCCAGCCGCACCGGTCCGATGCGGTGCTCGCGCCGCAGCCGCACGACCTGTCGTTCGACCGCGGCCGGCGTCTTGCGCGGGCTGTGGTGCGGACAGCTGGAGCGATCATGCATCCCTGCTGCCCCGTGCCTGCGGTAGCGGTCTGCCCAACGGGCGGCGGTGGTGTGGCTGACCTGGAAACGTTCCGCGGCCCGGCGCAGGGGCCAGCCGTCGTCGACGACACACCGGGCCAGACGCAGCCTGCCGGTCGACGTCAGCGGGGCGTTACGGTGGAACAACGAGGGCCTCCTGGCAGTCGGGTAGATGTCGCAATCCACACCGAAACCAGAGGCCCTCGCCTCGTTCAAGGACCGCTCAGGGCGTGTCGCCTGTCACCAACGTCCCCGAACAGCACACCTAGTACTCCAGTTGCACTTCGCTATCTCTGCTGGTCAGAGGCATGTTCTCGAGTCTATTCGGCTGCCGTGGCGTCAGGTGCCGGAAGTTCGTAACCTCCACCGCGGCGGTCCGTTGTGATTGTCATGCAGGATGTGCGGCCCGACGTCTGGTCGGCGGAACTGGAAGAGGTACTTGTTCGGGTGGGTCACCGGTTCGGGCGGGTGGACCTAAGGCGGCAGATGCGGGCCTATGTGAACGGTCTGCTTGGCCCGGTGGGCCGGAAGAACAGCTGGCAGCTGGCTGAGTACGCAGGCCACCGCACCCCTGCGGGCCTGCAGAATCTGCTGAACCGTGCACGCTGGAGTCATGACGAGGTGCGTGACGACCTGCAGGAGTACGTCGCCGAGAGACTCGGGGAGCCGGGCGGTGTTCTGATCATCGATGACACCGGCTTTCTGAAGAAGGGCACGGTCTCAGCCGGCGTCCAGCGGCAGTACTCGGGGACTGCCGGCCGCACGGAGAACTGCCAGATCGGGGTCTTCGCCGCCTACGCTTCCCGGCGCGGACGGGCGCTGGTGGACCGGGAGTTGTATCTGCCGAAGTCCTGGACGGCGGACCGGGACCGCTGCGAGGCGGCGAAGATACCCGACGACCTCGAGTTCGCGACCAAGGGCGACCTCGCCAAAGCTATGATCCAGCGAGCCCTGGCCTCGCCACTGCCCATCGCCTGGGTGACTGCAGACTCGGCCTATGGCCAGGAATGGCGGCTGCGGCGGATGCTGGAGGAAGCCGGCGTCGGCTACGTCCTGGCCGTCCCGAAGTCCCAGCCCGTCCCCGCGCTGGGCCGGATCGATTTCGTCATCGCCCAAGCGCCGGATGAAGCCTGGGAACGCCATTCCTGCGGTGACGGAGCGAAGGGGCCTCGCGTCTACGACTGGGCCGCGGCGAAACTGCCGGCCATCCACGACTTCGACGGCGATCAGCCCACGCACGACCGGTGGGTCCTGGCCCGCCGCAGCCTCGCCCGCCCGGAAGAGGTCGCCTACTACCTCGCCTACGCACCCGCCGGCACAGAGGTTCCCGAGCTGGCCCGGATAGCCGGCAGCCGGTGGGCGATCGAGGAGTGCTTCCAGAGCGCGAAGAACGAATGCGGCCTGGACCAGTACGAGGTCCGACGCTATCCGGGCTGGTACCGGCACATCACCCTCGCCATGCTGGCCCACGCCTTCCTCGCGGCCATGTCCGCCACCGCAACGACGGCAAGGGGGGTCGCAGAAACGGTTCCGGTGCCCTTGCACCCCTCACCGTGGCAGAAGTCCGGCGGCTCCTGGCAGTTCACCGTCCCCCACCGACACACCGGCGGAAAACCGATCACGCGCTGAGCTGGTCCTGGTGGCGGCGCCGCCACCAGGCAACCGCACGACGCTGCCACTACCGTCGCCGTCACGATGGAGGTTACGAACTTCCGGCACCTGACGCCACGGCAGCCGAATAGACTCGAGAACATGCCTCTGACCAGCAGAGATAGCGAAGTGCAACTGGAGTACTAGTACTGCAACGGTGGTTGCCGTGACTGCTGGCCAGCTCAGTCGTTGGTGTGGTTATGGGTGGGGACCTTGCTGATGTCAGGTTGTGGGCGGGTGAACTGGGCGCTGTGCATGGGCGGTTCGTGCACCGGTTCAACCGGTCGGAGCCGAGGGAGTCGGCGCTGGCCTATATGCGGGGGCTGATCGCTCCGCTGCAGCGGAAGAACGGCTGGACCTTGGCGGAGGAGGCCGGGCACGCAGTCCCGGACCGTATGCACCGGATGCTGAACCGGATCGAGTGGGATGCCGATGAGGTCCTCGATGATGTGCGTCAGTATGTGGTCGACAACCTGGGTGACCGGGACGCCGTCCTGATCGTGGACGACACCGGATTCCTGAAGAAGGGGGTGCGGTCGGCGGGGGTGCAGCGGCAGTATTCCGGCACGGCCGGGCGGACGGAGAACTGCCAGATCGGCGTCTTCCTCGCCTATGCGGCTCCTGGTGGCCGCACGTTGATCGACCGCCGTCTGTATCTGCCTACGTCCTGGACGGACGACCGGGAACGGTGCCGCCGGGCCGGCATCGACGACGAGGTCGCCTTCGAGACGAAGGTGGCCATGGCCAAGGTGATGGTCCGCCGCGCGATCGCCGACAAGGTGCCCTTTCGGTGGGTGACTGCGGACGCCGCCTACGGCTTCTCCAAAGGCTGGCGCTACGAGCTCGAGCAGGCGGACGTCTTCCACGTCATGGCCACCACCCGCCACGACACCGTCGTCACCCGATGGGCACTCGATCACCCCGTCCACGACCTCTTTCCCGGCCTGCCCCGGCAGAAGTGGAAACGCCGGTCCTGCGGCGACGGCGTCCACGGCCGGCGAATCTATGACTGGGCGCGGGTCGAGGTGAGGCCGTGGCACCGGCCTGACCGCGCCACTGGGTCCTCGCCCGCCGCAGCGTCAGCCGCCCGGACGAGATCTCCTACTACATCGCCTGCTGTCCGGCCGACACGACCCTGGACGAGCTGATCCACGTCGCGGGCAGCCGCTGGGCCGTGGAGGAATGCTTCCAGAGCGCGAAGCAGGAATGCGGCCTGGACGACTACCAGGTCCGCCGCTATCCCGGCTGGCACCGCCACATGACCCTGGCCATGGCCGCCCACGCCTGCCTGACCGTCCTGCGAGCCCGCCAGCTGGATGCGGAGAAAGCAGAAACGGATCCTCCCAGCTCATCCACCTCAGCCTCGCCGAGATCCGACGCCTGATCGCCCGCCTCACCGACCGCCGGCCCGCACCCATCGACCACATCCTGCACTGGTCGACATGGCGACGCAGACGGCAACGTCAGGCCCGCGTCAGTCACTACAAACGGCGCGGACACAGTCCCTGAAACTGGTCAGCAATCAGCGCAAGCACCGTTGCAGTACTAGCCCTGGAGACACGAACTCGCCACGGCATTCCATCGCCTCGCCGCACTGCCGCGTCCCGCCGGCTGACCGGCAGCCCCCTGCCCGCCCACAACCCGAAAGACCTCGGAGCCCAGCCACCACGCTGGGACTCCGCCATACCTGAGCAGCGAAAACACTCACCCAACCCGACAGCTGACGATCAGCGACGTCTCATCACCCCAACCGAAACAGCGAGGCCAGGGATCTCCCACACCGTCGACGCCTTCTCCAGGCGCTCGGTGGGCACGCCGTCGTACGCGACGCCGTCGACCGGTCTCAGGTACTGCGTGAGCTGCGCGACGAGGGCCTGTTGGAGACCGGTTACCGTGGCGATCTCTCCGACGCCGCCGTGATGCACCGCCCGAGCCGAGCCCATCGCCCACGGGACACATGGCCGGACACCCATCCGGACAAGTCTCTGACCAGGCCGGACAGAAGCAGGCTGTCCGGGACACCCCGATGCTGTTGCCCGGGCACCATCCATGCCAGCAAGCTCGGCGCTGTCCAGGCCGGCCGCTCACATGACCTGATTCAGGCCGAGGCTGACTGCTGCGATGTGCAGTCTCACGTCAGTCTCAAGGCCATCACCGTGTACGGCGCGGGACCGGCGTAGCCACCGTGTGGAAGGAGAACCATGCGCATTCGGCATACCTTCGCAACCGCTGCCGCTGGCGCAGCGCTGGCACTTGGCGCCCTGACAGCGCCGGCCCAGGGCGCCGTCACCGACGCCGCGGCCGACTGGTCGTGCAGCTCCATCGCGGGCCAGTACATGAACTTCGAGCCGGACACCCCCATGCACGCCAAGCCCCTGGGCAGCTCCCAGGTCTACGCCTACTTCTCCAGCCCGCAGTGGATCAACGGCTCATGCATCAACAAGTACGGCAACCAGTGGTGGCGTGCGTACTACTCCGGCGGATACGGCTACATCTACGACGGCTACCGGACCGGCTGACCGGCCGCCACACCAGGTTTGCGTACTGGCGCCGGGCCAACCAGCCCCGGTGGCCTGACGTTTACGCGAACGCTCTCGTAGGGGTCCGGACAAGAGCACAAGCACCGTCACGCCGTGCAGGCGTCGACAAGCACTGTGCATGAACGGACACGAATCCGGCCACGCGGGCGACACATCCTGATGGGTGGCGCGCGCTCAGTACGTATTCCGGCCAAGGGCCGGATGCTCAGTCAGCACGAGGGAGAGGACTGCACACATGGAGTATCCGTTGGACAGACCCGGCCGGAGACGGTGGCACCGGGCTGTGACCGCCCTGCTCGCCGCGGCTGCCCTCGGCATGCCGGTGTCGCTGCCCGCACAGGCATCCGCCGCTGATCCGCAGGGAGCCTATGCCTCCGTTCACGACGCTCAGGCCCAGCGCCTCGTCTCAGTGGTGCCTGAGTCGGCGGTCGATCCGATGGCGGACGACCCGTACTCGTTCGGCGAGTGCCGCGACAAGGCCAAGCTTCCCGGGAAGTTCGGCGTGGGCTATGCGTTCCGTAACCGCTTCGAGTCGTGCATGGTATGGCGCGCCAGCATGGACGTGAGCGAGAAGCCGGGCTTACCCGCCTACGGCGGCGCCACGTTCCGGCTGACGCTGCTGGGCCACGGCCAGCACACAGGGGGCCGTGAGACCCGTTTCGAGTGGGAACTGGACGAAGTCGACCCTTGGGGGGACTGGGACAACGCCAAGAAGGCCGTTTTCACCCTGTTCCTGGAATGCGAATCCTTCGGTGGGGCCAAGTGCAGCAGTAACGCTGGTGTGTACGCCTATCCACTGGCTGACTGGAAGCTCTACCGTCATGGAGGGGTGTTCACGCTGGATGCGTCCGGCTCACCGAAGAGCACGGTGACGGAGACCGGCAAGAAGAACCCTCACCACGACGACGACGTGGTGAGTTACCACCAGTCGGTGGCGCGGATCCAGGGCAACACGTGGGCATCCGGAAGCCATAGGCTCGGGTTCCGCTGCGACCAGGCCAAGTACATCAGCAGAGGGCCGGGCGGCTGCATCTTCCACCAGGTCGATCCGATATTCCACATGGCACCGGTGTCCAACGACGCGGGGGAGGACAGGGAAAAGGGATATCCGGAGATCCGGAAGCACATCGAAACTGCCGTTGACCGTACTCAGTTGACCTACCCACGCCTGTACGGCAAGAAGATCCCAGGCAAGGTGGGCACCACACAGCCCCTGCACCGGTTCTACGGCAAACGAACCAAGGAGACCCGTAGTATCTCCAACGGTTCACGAACTGACGTGAACAGGGAATGCAGGCGCTACGAGGCGTGGCGCTACAGCAGGAAGAAGCGGCTGAACCTGGAGTGCGACGAGTATCCGTTCGCCCAGACCAGGGAGAATGCTCGGCTGGTTAACACGAACAAAGCAACATATCCCAGGCCCTGGTCGTTCTCGGCTCGCCTGGCCGACGGCGACCAGAACGGCAACCACGGAAGGACGCTCGGAGCCTGGATGACCACCGACCATATCCTCGAAGACGACGCCTTCTGGATCAAACTGCACGACCAGCCCCTGAGGACGACGTCCTCCTTCACGCCTGGGACTCGCAGCGCACCCAGGGCAGCGAAGGACCTGTGCACCCACAAGGAACTGGGAGGCGCCTACCAGTGCGAGTTCGACATGGAGTCGTACCGGTTCCCCAACGGTACCGAGCAGGTGTGGGTGATCGGCCCTGAGGGCGATGTCCTGACCCGCTGGTCCGGGCGGGACGGCTCATGGTCTCCCTGGAAGTCGATGAGCGGTGTCGCCACCTCTGGGGTGGAAGTCACCGACGAGAGGGGCCGTCAGGTGCGCATTTCGGTGATGGGTACGGACGGAAACCGTTGGCACAACGACCGGTCGGCCAACGGAACCTGGTCCGGCTGGCACCGCTGACCGGCCAGAGCCTCGCGCCGAGCGGGCGGCACAGCCTCCGCCGCCCGCTCTCACGGCGGCCCGAGCGTAGCGGCGCGCGGCCAGGCCTTCCTGGAGCTCTTTGCCGATTTCTTCGCACAGCGGGGCGAGGACGCGGGCGGCATCGGTGTCGGCGAGATAGCCGGGGGCGACTTGAAGCATCAGCTCACCGATGGCGTGCTCGGCTGAGGCGAGGTCGTCGACCAGGCGGCGCAGGTCGGCGACGGCCTGGTCCGCCGGCGGTTTGGCGGGCGGCGGGGGCGGTGCGGTACGGACGTCGTGCACGGCCTGCTGGACGATGCTCAGGCTCTGCGACGCTGCGGCCAGGGGTATCCGACGCTGCGACCTGTGACCGGCCGACCTGCCTGGCCGTCTACCTCGAACCTGACGGCCTTCCAGCCTTTCGAGGCCCCTAGCCTGCGCGTTTCATACCCGCAGCCCGCGCGGGCGGACGCGACCTGCCCGGCCTGGTCCTGGACCTCGACGCCAGCCTAGTCACCTGCCACTCCGAGAAAGAGCAGGCAGGGGCGACCTACAAGCGCGGCTTCGACTACCACCCGCTGCTGTGCTTCCTGGACAACACCGGCGAAGCCCTGGCCGGACTCCTCAGGCCCGGCAACGCCGGCGCCAACACCGCCGCCGACCACATCACCGTCCTCGACCAGGCACTTGCCCAGATCCCCGACGCCCACCGCCACGGCACACCCATCCTCATCCGCGCCGACAGCGCCGGAGGAACGAAAGCGTTCCTGCACTACGTGCGGGCCCTGCACGCATGCGGAATCCTCACCCACTTCTCCGTCGGATACGCCGTCACCGAGCCGGTCCGCCAGGCGATCCGAGCCCTGCCCGAGCAGGTCTGGCATCCCGCACTCGAACAGGACGGCACCCTGCGCCAGGGCGCGGAAGTCGCCGAGCTGACCGGCATGACCGACCTGACCGGCTACCCGGACGGGACCCGGATCATCGTCCGGCGTGAACCCCCGCACCCCGGTGCCCAGCTGTCGCTGTTCGACCTGGACGAAGGCATGCGCCACCAGGTCTTCCTCACCGACACCCCCTACGGCGAGGGCTCCTTGCAGCACCTGGAGGTCCGCCATCGCGCACACGCCCGCGTCGAGGACCGCATCCGCAGCGGCAAGACCACCGGCCTGGCCCTCACGCCACTTCCAGATCAACGCCGCCTGGCTGGAGCTGGCCCTGACCGGCGCCGACCTGCTCGCCTGGACGCAAACACTCCTGCTGGAAGGCGAGTTGGCCACCGCCAAGCCAAGGAAGCTCCGCTACCGGCTGCTGCACGCCGCCGCCCGCATCACCCGGGGCGGCCGCCGCCTCCACTTACGCATCTCCGCAACCTGGCCCTGGCGAAACGAGCTGACCAGCGCATTCGTACGCCTCACGGCCCTACCCCGGCCAGCCACCTGAAGCATGACAGCGCCCCTGCCCACCCACGACCCGAGGAACCCTGGAGCACCCGACCCGAGCGTCGGGCCACAGCCCTGCCCGCACGGAGACAAGCAACCGAACCCACCACTGCACCCCGCTCAGACCCGCTCAGTCACTCGAAGCGAAACAGGGAGGTTAGCTATGGTTCCACTTCTGGTGGTTCGGGAAAGGGCGGCGCAGGCCCAGGAGCGGACGCCCTGCGGGCTTCCTGCTCGACCCTCATGACCGCCGGGGAGCTGACCTTGGGGGCGGTACTGGCGCGCCTGGAGGAGCGGGAGCGGGAGATCACCACGCAGGTCGAGGAGGCGAGGGACCAGATCGCGCAGCTGACCGCGCAGCCGGAGACTGTGTCACCAGCCGGTGGACCTGTTCGCGCGACAGCTTGATTCCGCGGTCAGCAAGCATGGGCACCAGGTCCGAGGTCTGGAACATCCCGTGCTCGGCCATCAGCTGCCGCAGCGTCGCCCGGATCTTGCCTGACCTCGCGTCCGCCGCATCGAACAGGGCCTGTATCTCGCCGTAGGCCAGCGGACGTCGACTCGGGTTGGCCTCGAACTCCACCCTGCGCGCAACCGAGTTGCCCTCATGGAACGCCTCGCGGGGCACCTCGCCGAACCGCTCCATGCACGCGGGCACCCAGCCGTAGCGGGGATCGAGCCCTCCTCCGGAGTCCACTGCCACGGATACAACCCGCTGAACTCCTCCAGGCGCCGCACCAGCCGCAGTCTCGGATTGATCGTCTCCGCTTCAACCGACTGTCGGAAGTTGCAGCAAATGCAACTCATCCTCATCGCTGACCACCGTCACCGGCTTGATCCCCTTGTTGCCGAAGTACGCGTCGTCGCTCGCCGCGATCACGAACCGCAGCCGGTGCCCGGTCTGGTACCGGTGCACGATGCCGGGCAGGGTGACGGTGAAGCTCCTGGTCACGTCCGGTACCCGGACGGGTGCGACCAGGCGGCGCACGAGGGTGCGGGTGCCGTCGGGGGCGACGTCGTAGATCTTGGCGAAGAGGACGAGCTTGTCGGCCGCGTCGGAGGAGTTCTGTGTGCGCTCGGCCTTCGGGGAGTGCACCCTGAGCGTGGCCCGGGGCGCGCCCACGACGTCCAGGGGGCGTTCCAGCGGTGTGCTGGTCCAGTCGAGGTAGGTGCCCTTGGTGTCGC
Organism: Streptomyces coeruleorubidus; assembly: GCF_028885415.1. Lineage (GTDB taxonomy): Bacteria > Actinomycetota > Actinomycetes > Streptomycetales > Streptomycetaceae > Streptomyces > Streptomyces coeruleorubidus_A. The sequence goes on along the minus strand of NZ_CP118527.1, from coordinate 8,084,279 downwards.
GCGGTGCCGTGTCCGGCACTCCGATGAGCCCGGCCAGGGAGCTCTCCGAATGGCTCGTGGGGATCGCCCAGTTGGTGTAGCTCCGGCTGCCGTGGGCCACTTTGCGGCGGTTGTCGACGAGTTTGCCGTCGCCGGAGAGGTACAGCGTGCGGTTGAGGGCGGGGAGGCGGTCGGCGGTGGCGTAGGCGTGGTCCGGGTCGGTCACCCAGTCGCGGTGGTAGGCGAAGGCCGGGCCCGTGTCGACGTGCGTCTGCTTGCGCAGGTGGCGCTCGAACCAGGCGAGGACGCGCCGGCCGACGTAGCTGGTCTCCAGGTTGCCCTTGGACAGGTCGAGTTCACCGGTGGCCGGGCCGTTGAGCCCGCCGCTGTGGCCCCAGGACTGCCAGATCATCTTCACGGGGGTGCCCTGGGCCCGGAGCGTCCGGTACGTCGCCGTGGCCTCGTTGAGGTTGAAGAGGGTGTCGGCCTGCCCCTGGACCAGCAGGGTGGGCGTCTTGACGCGGTGCAGGTAGGACGCCGGGGAGACGCGGTGGGCGAAGGCGAGCAGCTCGGCGGTCCGGTCGGCGGGGTAGCTGCCGGAGTTGAGGGTGCGGATGGTCCGGCAGGCCTGGGTGACGAAGTGCAGGCAGGTCAGGGAGTTGATGCGGGAGGGGTCGAGGCTGGCCTGGAGCAGCGGCTGACCTTCGCCGATGAGGTAGAAGCCGTTGGTCCACTGCCACTTGAAGACGCCGGGGACGCCGGTGCTGCCGACGGCGTTGTTGGGGTCCAGCGAGTAGGCCAGGTCGTGCCAGGTGATCATGGGGGCGAGCGCGTCGAGGCGGTGGTCGACGGCGGCCGTGGCGAGCTGGACGGCGCCGCCGTAGGAGCCGCCGATCATGCCGACGCGTGGGTCGCCGGGGGCGTCGAGGGTGACGAAGTCGGCGGTGGTGCCGTCGTCGGCGGCACGTTTACCGCCCAGGAAGTCGACGAGCTGCGCGGCGGCGGCGCCGTCGATGTCCGGGTCGTCGAGGGAGATGAGGCAGCCGCTGCGGCCGAAGCCGAGCCCGGAGTAGACGAGGGAGACGTAGCCGCGCTGGGCGAAGGCCTTGCCGATGGTGTCCGTCGAGCCGTCCGACTTGCTGCCGCCGAAGCCGTTCGTGCCGAGCACGGCGGGCGCCGGGTGTTCGCGGTCCACGCCCGCGGGACGGTACAGGTCGGCGTCGATCGTGCAGGAGCGGCCGCCGGTCTGGACGGTGAACTTCAGCGGGGTGACGGTGTAGGGGTCGGCCGCGGCGGCGGGTGGGGTGAGGGCGAGAGGGGCGGCCAGGGCGGCGCCCAGAGCGAGAGCGAGGGGTGCGCGGGATCTGGGCACGCGTCGGGACACACGGACCTCCACGGTGAGGGCGACGACAACCTGGCAACCCGGATACCGACCAGTAGGTACTGGCCGGTAGTCATGGTGTGACACGTGTCACGGGGCGTCAACCACCGCAACGAGGGTTTCTTGACGGGATTTCAGTAGCGGCGTGCTCAGCTCAGGGCCGGCGCGTCGAACGTCAACCTGCCCGTGGAGGTGTCCAGTTCGGCCGCGATCCCGAGGGGCATCGTCAGCGCGCCCTCGCCGTGCCCGAACCCGAACTCCTCCACGACCGGTACGCCGAGGCCGCCGAGCCGGTCGGCGAGCACCGCGCGCAGTTCCTCGTACGGGCCGCATGCCGCCCAGGACCCGAGCAGGATCCCGGCGACGCCGTCCAGCCAGCCGGTGCGCAGGAGTTGGGTCAGATACCGGTCGATGCGGTACGGGCTCTCGCCCACGTCCTCGATCAGCAGGAGCCCGCCCCGGGCGCCGGCGAGGGCGTGCGGGGTGCCGAGGTCGCTCGCGAGCAGGCTGAGGCAGCCGCCCAGCGTGACGCCCCGGGCCCGTCCGGGCACCAGCGCGGTGCCGCCCGGGGGTACGGCGGTGACGGTCCGCACGGACTCGGGTTCGAAGAGGGTCGCCCGCAGATGCTCCTGCGCCCGGGAGTTCTTGAGGAAGTCGACACCGGCCGCCGCCGGGCCGTACAGGGTGACCAGTCCCAGGCGGGTGGCGAACGCCTGGTGCAGGACGGTGATGTCGCTGAACCCGGCGAACACCTTCGGGCCCGCCGCCCGCATCGCCTCCCAGTCGAGCAGGTCCACCATGCGCTGCGCCCCGTAGCCGCCCCGGGCACACAGCACCGCGGCGACGGCCGGGTCGCACCAGACGTTCTGGAGGTCGGCGGCCCGCTGGGCGTCCGTACCGGCCAGGTAGTCGAACTCCCGGTGGCGGCCGAGCACATGGGGCGCCACCACGGGGTCGAGGTCCCAGCCGCGCAGGACGTCGAGCCCGGCCTCGAGCCGCTCCTCGGGCACGGGCCCGCTGGGCGCGACGACGGCCACGCGGGCGCCGGGGGCGAGTCGGGGCGGTCGCAGGAGCTGTCTCACTTGGTGAGCTCCAGGGGCGGGATGTCTGGTGGGTTCAGTCCGAACACCTGGGTGTACAGGGAGAGTTCGGCCTCCAAGGCGCGCACCATGGTCTCGGCCCGCCGGAACCCGTGCCCCTCTCCCTCGAAGGCGAGGTAGGCGTGCGGCACCGGCCGGTCCCCGAGACGGGCCAGGAACCGCTCGCACTGGACGGGCGGGCAGATCACGTCGTCCAGGCCCTGGAGCAGCAGGAACGGCACGTCCAGGCGGTCTGCGTGGGTGGCGGGCGAGCGCTCCGTGTAGCGCGCGGGCACGTCGGCGAGCGGCCCGATCAGGCTCTCCAGGTACCGCGACTCGAAGTCGTGGGTCTCCCCCGTCCCCCAGCCGGTGAGGTCAAGGATGGGGTACTTGATCGTCCCGCAGGCGTAGACGTCGGTCGTGGTGAGCGAGGCCGCGGCGGTCCAGCCGCCCGCGCTGCCGCCCCGGACGGCGAGCCGGTCGCGGTCGGCGGTGCCCTCGTCGGCGAGGGCCAGGGCGACGGCGGCGCAGTCCTCGACGTCGACCACGCCCCACTGCTCGCGCAGCCGTTCGCGGTACGCGCGGCCGTATCCGGTGGAGCCGCCGTAGTTGACCTCGGCGACGCCGATGCCGCGCGAGGTGAAGTAGGCGATCTCCAGGTCGAGCACGAGCGGCGCGCGGGAGGTGGGCCCGCCGTGCGCCCAGACGACGTACGGCGGCAGTTCGTCGCCGGGCGCGACGCAGCCGGGGTGGTGCGGCGGGTAGATGTGGGCGTGGATGTCGCGGCCGTCGGGGCCGGTGAAGGTGCGGATCTGCGGCTCGGGGTAGTACGCGGGGTCCACGGCGTCGTCGTACTCGGCGCCGATGACGCGGGCGTGGCCGATGGGGGTGCCCCCGCGCGAGTTTGTTCGCGCGTGGGGGAGGGCGTCGAGCTCGACGACCTCGTAGGCGCTGCGCGGGCTGGCCCCGACGGCGACGACCCGGTCGCCGTGTACCGCGAGGGTGGCGGCGAACTCGGTCCAGGGCCCGGCCGCGTCGACGACCTCACCGGTCTCGGGGTCCAGGATCCCGAGGGCGGTGGCGCCCCGGCCGTGCACGACGGCGATCAGGCCGCTGTTCAGCGGCGCGAACCAGCGCATGCCCAGTTTCCACAGCGCCCCGCCGAACTCCTCCTCGCGCGGACATAGGGGCTCCCCGTCGAGGTAGAGGTTCCACCAGCCGCTGCGGTCGCTCGCGTGCAGCAGGCCCCCGTCGTGGGTCCAGTCGGCCTGGGCGATGGACTCGCCGGGCCCGCCGGCGACGGTCCGGGCGTCGTGCAGGGTGCCGTCGGGGCCGACGTCGGCGAGGAGCAGTTCGGTGCCGTCCCACGGCATGCGGGGATGGTCCCAGGCGAGCCAGGCCGCCCGCCGCCCGTCGGGCGACAGCTTCGGCCCGGTGACGAACCGGTGCCGGTCGTCGGTGAGTTCCCGTACGGCGTCCCGGTCCCGGGCGGCGGAGCCGTCCAGCGGTACGGCGGCCAGGACACGGCGCACATCGGTGGGCCCGGCGCCGGTGAACTCCTCCAGCACGCACCACACCTCACCCCGCTCGGGCCGCAGTTGCGGCTCGGCCCAGCGCAGGCCCGCGTCCACGTCGGACACGGGCGTGAGCGGACGCGGCTCGCCGCCCGGCTCGTACCGGTACAGCCGCTGGTCGGCGAAGTTCACGAACACCACCAGCGGGCGGCCGTCCTCCTGGGCGAGGGCGGCCCACGGGTGTCCGCCGTACTCGATGACCCGGCTGCGCACGTTCCACGGCGCGGGCAGCAACGACTCCTCCCGGCCGTCGGCGCGCCGCCGCACCAGCGTGCGCCGCCCGCCTCGGCGGGCCGCGGTTCGGTCCACCACACCTCGTCGCCGACGAACCCGACGTACTCCGGGTGCCCGTCGTGCGCGGCGGCCAGGGCCGCGTCGATGGGCGAGGGCCACGCCCCGTACGCCGGCGTCCGCACCGTCTCCCCCACTCGCTAGGCCGTCCGCAGGAACCGGTCGAGCACGCGGACGCCGAAGTGCAGCGCCTCGACGGGGACCCGCTCGTCGACGCCGTGGAACATGGCCCAGTAGTCGTAGCCCTCCGGCAGCTTCAGCGGTGTGAAGCCGTAGCCGGTGATGCCGAGGCGGGAGAACTGCTTGGCGTCCGTGCCGCCGGGCATGCAGAACGGCACCACGTGCCCCTCCGGGGCGAACTCCTCGACGGCGGCCCGCATCCGGGCGAACGTCGCCGAGTCCACCGGCGCCTGGAGGGCCACCTCGTGGTGGTGGAACTCCCACTCCACGTCCGGCCCGGTGAGCCGGTCGAGGGTGTCGCGGAACTCTTCCTCCCCGCCGGGCAGATACCGGCCGTCCACGTGCGCCACGGCCTCACCGGGAATCACATTGATCTTGTAACCGGCGTCCAGCATGGTCGGGTTGGCGCTGTTGCGGAGGGTCGACTCGACGAGCGCGGCGGCCGGGCCGAGCTTGTCGAGCAGCCGGTCCATGTCGGTCAGGTCGGGCTCGATGCCGTAGAGCGCGGCGAGTTCGGTGAGCGCGGCGCGCACGGTCGGGGTCAGCCGCAGCGGCCACTCGTGCTCGCCGATCCGGGTGATCGCGGCCGCGAGCCGGGTGACCGCGTTGGCCTTGTTCATCTTGGAGCCGTGCCCGGCCCGGCCGCGCGCGGTGAGCTTCAGCCAGGCGGTGCCCCGCTCACCGGCCGAGAGGGGGTAGATCTGCCGCCCGGCGCCGTCGTGGAAGGTGAAGGCCCCCGCCTCGCTGACGCCCTCGGTGCACCCCTCGAACAGCGCGGCGTGTTCGTCGGCGAGGAACCCGGAGCCGTCCTCGGCGCTGGCCTCCTCGTCCGCGGTGAACGCGATGACGATGTCCCGCCGGGGCCGGACGCCCTGGCGTGCCCAGGCGCGGAGCACGGCGAGGATCATCGCGTCCATGTTCTTCATGTCGACGGCGCCGCGCCCCCACACGACCCCGTCGCGGATCTCCCCGGAGAACGGGTGCACGCTCCAGTCGGCGGCCGCGGCGGGTACGACGTCGAGGTGGCCGTGGAGCAGCAGCGCGTCGGCCGACGGGTCGGTGCCCTCGACGCGGGCGACGACGTTGGTGCGGCCCTTGGTGCGCTCCAGGAGCGTCGGCTCGATGCCTGCCTCGGCGAGCCGTGCGGCTGCGTACTCGGCGGCGGGCCGCTCCTGACAGTCGCCGCCGCCCCGATTGGTGGTGTCGATCCGGATCAGGTCGGACGTGAACGTCACGACCTCGTCCAGCGCCTGCTCGTCCGCCTGCTCAGCCATACTGTTCCTCCACCGCGGCCGAGACGATCGTGGTGACCGCCTTGAAGGCGCGGATGCCCTCGTACATGGTCTCGCTCGTGTAAGCCACCTTCCGCGCCCCGATCCGCTCCACACCCGGCACGACGGTGGCGGCCATGGCCAGGTGCTCGGCGTCGAACTCCACGGCGACGGTGAACGGGCCGCCACGCACGGGTTCGTGACGCACCGCCAGCGAAGCCGCCTCCTTGGCCGCCGCCCGGATGTCGGCCGCGGTCCTGGCGGGCGTGCGGCACACGGCCGCGTACCGCGAGACGTGATCCTTCACGGCGACCTTCAGCGCCTCGGGCGCGTATCCGAGCGCGTCCTCGCAGGCGACGTCGTCCCCGGTGACCAGCACGACCGGCACGCCGAACTCGGCGACGACATGGGCGTTGAGCAGTCCCTCGCTCGCCGGTACGTCGTTCAGCCACACGCCCGTGATCTGGTTCGCGAGGTAGGTGTGCGCGAGGACGCCCTCCATGCCGGCGCCCGCGTGGTAGCCGACGAACGCGATGCCGTCCACGTCGCCGTGCTGCACGCCCTCCACCATGGACAGCGCCTTGTGCCGCCCGGTGAGCAGCTGGGCGCGTTCGTCCAGTTGCTCCAGCAGCAGATTGCGCATCGTCCAGTGCGCCTCGTTGACGATCACCTCGTCGGCGCCACCGTCGTGGAAACCGAGCACGGCGGCGTTGACGTCCGAGGTGAAGAGCGAGCGGCAGCGCTCCCACTGCGAGGCACCCGGCAGCACGTCGTCGGGCCAGGTGACGCCGGTGGCGCCCTCCATGTCGGCGCTGATGAGGATTCTCATGACGAGCCGTACCCCCGGGTGGAGATCTTCATGGTTCGTCACGTTACGCGCTGCGGGCGGAACCGGCTACGACATGTCACCACCGTATCGGCAGGTCGGTGATGAACGAGGTGAGCCGGTCGGCGAGCAGACGGTTGTCGCGGGCCGAGTAGTGCCAGTGGCAGCCCGTGTGGTCCAGGCCCGTGTCGTCGAGGCGCCAGTAGCGGACCCGGTGGTCGCCGGCGGCGATGCGTTCCTCGACGACCTGCTCGACGTGTCCGGCGAACGGCCCGGCTCCGACGGCCACCACGGTGGTCCCGGCTCCGTAGCGCGTCCGCAGCTTCTGGAGGAAACCGCTGTAGGCGCTGCGGTAGGCGGCGGCGAGGCTCTCGTCCGTCCACGGCTCGCCCGGGTTGACGGGCGTCGAGAAGTCGTTGGTGCCGAGGTGGACCACGACGAGTTGCGGCCGCCAGGTGCCGGGGTTCTGCCAGACGTCGCCGGGCACGTTCAGCAGCGCACGGTCGTAGAAGGTGCGGTAGTTCACCTCCGGCGTCCCGCCGTTGTAGTTGCGCACCATGCCCAGGCCCGAATACGCGTTGATCTGGTAGTCGGCGCGCAGCCGCCGGGCGGTGAGGGCGCCGTAGCTCACGTCGGCGTTGGTGGTGCGCTTGAGCTGCTCGCCGGTGCAGTCGCGGGAGGTCGAGAGGTTGCCGTAGCCGGCCGTGAGGGAGTCGCCGACGAACTCGATCTGGCGGCTGCGCGCGGCCGGCCTGCCGAGGACGGTGCCGCCCGGCGCGGCGACGAAGCCGCCGAAGGAGCTGGTGCTCCAGGGGGTGTCGTTTCGCTTGACGAGCCGGACGGTGTGCACGCCGTTGCGGAGACCATTGATCCAGTGGGTGGTCCTGCCCGGTGTGACGAGGGTCGCGACGGTGGCTCCGTCGACCTGGACGTCGTAGTCGGCGGCCGGGTCGTCGAGCACGACGCCCACGCCGGTGCCGCGGAACCGGCCCTCGAAGTACACGCCGGGCCAGCTGTACTGGAGCACGTCGCCGGCGTCCTTGACCCGCCCGGCCGTGTGCACGCTCGCCCGCACTCCGTCCTTGTCCGGCGCGGCGGCGGTGGCGACCGCGGACGGGCCGGCCAGCACCAGCGCCGCCGTCGACGCGACCAGGATCCGTAACCAGGGCATCGGCATGACTGTCCTCCGGGGGACGAGGCAAGTGCACGGGACCGGGGCAGCATGACGGTACACCGACAAAAACCTGCCCACCAGGCCGCGTCCGCGCTCAGCTCCGCAGCCGGTCGAAGCGGAAGGGCACGAGGGCCTCGGGTCGCCGCCCGGTGACGACGTACTCGGCGAGCCGGTGCCCGGTGACCGGGCCCAGGGTGACCCCGAGCATGCCGTGGCCGGTCGCCGCGAAGGCGTTGTCGTGCCCCGGGACGCGGTCGATCAACGGAAGCCCGTCGGGGAGGAATGGCCGCCCGCCCACCCAGGGGTCCCGGATCAGGCCGACCAGGTCGTCCGGGTCGTCGAACCAGCGGCCCAGATAGTGCCGGCTCGCGAGGGCGACCGCGACGACACGGCGCCAGTCGAGACGGTTGTTGTTGCCGCTGAGCTCCATCGTGCCGCCGATCCGCGTGGTGCCGCCGATCGGCGAGGCGACCGCCCGGCGCTCGCCGAAGTACAGCGTGTGCCGGGGCGCCGGATCCAGGTCCACGGAGAAGCTGTAGCCCTTGCCGGCCTGGAGGGGCAGATGGCGGCCGAGCAGCCCGAGCAGATCCGGCGAGCGCATGCCGGCGGCGACGACGACCGCCGCGCAGGGCAGTTCGCTGTCGGCGGTGCGCAGGGCGGTGACCCGGCCGCCCGCCGTCCGGAACCCGGTGACCTCGGCGTTCTCGTGGATCTTCACACCCGAGGCGGCCAGCGCCTCGCCCAGGGCACGCGCGAACGCCTCCGGGTCGACCACCCCCTCCCCCGCCACGAGGTAGGCCGCGCGCACGGCCGGTGACAGCGCCTCGTCCAGCAGGTGCGCCTCGGCGCCCGTGACGATGTCGTCGGGCACGGGGTAGTGCCCGTCCGCCATCTCCCGCTGGACCGCGAGGTGGTGGCGGGCCTCGGCCGGAGACAGGAAGGCGTGCACCATCCCGGGCCGGGTCAGCGTCGTGTCCACCCCGGCCTCGCGCATTCCGTCGAACAGGCCGAAGGTCTCGCGGTTCAGCTCGGCGATCGCCGCGTAGCCGCGCCGGAAGACGGCCGGTGTGCTGCTGCGCCAGAACCGCCACAGCCACCGTACGAACGCCGGGTCCGGAAGCGGCCGCAGATAGAGCGGGGAGTCGGGGCGGCCCAGCGAGCGCAGGGCGTAGCGCACCACGCCCGGGGCCGGTACCGGCGTCGAGTGGCTGAGGCAGACCCAGCCGGCGTTGCCCCGGGACGCCCCGGACCCGAGCCGGCGCCGCTCGACCACCTCCACCTGCAGCCCCGCGGCGGCCAGGTAGTAGGCCGTGCACAGCCCGACCACGCCGCCGCCCACCACGACGACGGGGCCCGGCACGGCGCTCATGACGCGTTCCCGCACGACGCGAGGAACTCCCTGGTGCGGGCCTCGGCGGGGGTGTCCAGGACGTCCTCGGGCCGGCCCTCCTCGACGATCCGGCCGCCGTCGACGAACACGACGTGGTCGGACACCTCACGGGCGAAGGGCAGTTCGTGGGTGACGAGCAGCATCGTCATCCCGTCGGCGGCCAGTTCGCGCATCACGCTCAGCACCTCCCGGGTCGCCTCGGGGTCCAGGGAGGAGGTGGGCTCGTCGAAGAGCAGCACCTCGGGCCTGAGGGCGAGGGCCCGCGCGATGGCGACGCGCTGCTGTTCGCCGCCGGAGAGCTGCTCGGGCCGGGCGAGGGCACGGTGGGCCACCCCGACCCGCCGCAGCAGCGCCACGGCCCGCTCCAGGGCCTGCTGTTCGGGCACCCCTGCCTTGCGCTGCGCGAGCACCACGTTCTCCACGGCGGTCAGGTGCGGGAACAGATGGAACCGCTGGAAGACCATGCCGACCGTGCGGCGCAGCCGGGGCAGGTCGCTGCAGGCCATGCGGCCGCCCTGGTGGACGACCTCCCCGGCTACCTCCACGGTGCCTCGGTCCGGGCTTTCCAGCAGGTTGACGCAGCGCATCAGGGTCGTCTTGCCGCCCCCGCTCTGCCCGATGACGCTGACGATGCTGCCCCGGCCGACCTCCAGGTTCACCCGGTCGAGCACGAGCCGGCCGTCGAAGGACTTGCACAGCCCCTCGATCCGTATGACGGCCTGGGAGGAGGACCGGGCGGCGGGCGTCGCAGCGGCCACTGACTCGGTCATGCGGAAACCTCCTTCACGGGAACGGCGGCGGCCGGCTCGGCGGCCAGCAGGGCGCGGGCCGTCCGCAGGCGCCGCCGTCGCCACGGCGACAGGGGCACTCCCGACCGGACCTTCCGCTCCAGGAGCAGCAGCAGCTGGGACAGCGGGTAGCAGAGGGCGAAGTAGATCGCCGCGATGACCAGGTACACCTCCAGGGCCCGGAAGGTGGCCGAGGTGATGAGCCGGCCCTCGGACATCAGCTCGGCGGCGGAGACGGTGACCAGCAGCGAGGTGGACTTGAGCAGGTCGACGAGCATGGTGTTGGTGCCGGGCAGGGCCAAGCGGAGGGCCTGCGGCAGCACGATGTGGCCGAAGATGCCGGTCCTGCCGAGTCCGAGCGCCTCACCGGCCTCGGTCTGCCCGGCGTGCACGCCGCTGATCGCGGCGCGGAAGATCTCGGAGAGGTAGGCGGCGTAGAAGACGACGAGGCTGAGGCAGCCGGCCGTGAAGACGTCCAGCCGGATCCCGGCGGAGGCCAGGCCGAAGTAGGTCAGGAAGATGATGGCGAGCAGCGGGACGTTCTTGAACACCTCGGTGTAGACGGCGGCGAGGGCGCGCGCCGGCCAGGCCCTGCTGAGCCGGAGCAGCGCCACGGCCAGGCCGAGCAGCACCGCACCCGTGAAGCTCACGGCCGTGTAGGACACGGTGCGCCCGAGCGCGTCGATGAGATCGGGCCGGTAGTCGGACCAGGGCACCTCGAAGAGACCGGACATGGCGCCTGCTTTCACTGGGCGATGGACGGGGGCGTCCAGTCCTGGGGCCGGTCCACACCGCGGCGGGCCGTGGCGACGTCGGCGGCGGGCACGAGGAACTGCCTCGGGTCGCCGCCGTACTTGCGGACGAGCTTCTCCAGCTCACCGTTCTCGTACATGGCGTCGATCTGCGCGGAGATCGCCTGCTCCAGCTTGGTGGCCTTCTTCGGCAGGTAGAAGCCGGTCTGGTACGGCTGGAAGTACGCGTAGGCGGGCTTGGCCTTGACCTGTTCGGCGGTCGGCGGCGTCAGGTACTGGGTGTCGATCTTCAGCTCCGGGCGCTGCTTCTGCGCGGCGATGATGATCAGCGGATCGAGGAAGCCGACGTCGACCCGGCCGGCGCCCAGGTCGTCGAAGACGCCGTTGGCGTCGGGGTAGGCGTGCAGCTTGCCGCCCGGCACGGCCTGGATGGACTTGACCCAGACGTAGCCCTCGACGGTGCCCAGGTTCAGGCCTTCCAGGTCACCGACCGCCTTGTACGTCTTGCCGCTGCGGACGGCCATCGCCGGGGGCGAGTAGTAGGGCGGATCGGTGAACAGCCCCTGTTTCTGCCGGTCGGCGGACCAGGCGACGCCGCCGATGGTGATGTCGACCCGGCGGGACTGCACCCCGGCGAGCATGCCCGCGAAGTCCGTCACCTCCGGCTCGATCTTCAGGCCCAGCTTCTCGGCGGCGTAGGCGAGGATGTCGCCGTCGAGTCCCACGATTCTGCCGCCCTGGACGCTGGTGTAGGGCGCGTAGGGCTGGACGGCCACCTTGATGACGCCGGGCGTGAGCGTGCCCAGCGCGGCGGTCTCGGCGGACACGTTCTTCGGGGCGTCGTCCCCTCCCGAGCCGCAGGCGGCGGCCGTGGACATCAGGAGCATCGCGGACAAAGCGAGAGCGAGCGAGCGCACGCGGATCATCGGCTCGGGCCTTCCGTCTCGGTGCTGAAGGATCCCGCCGATTCACCGGACACTGCGCCCAGGGCGGGGAGGTGATTGGGCCCATACGCTAGGCACAGGCCTGCCGCGCGTCACCGTTCACTTCGTACGAACTTGTCGCCGGAATCACCCCCTCCCCTGTACGGTGCGTCCAACCCGGACCGCCCCTGACGGGAGGAATCGCCCGTGCTGAGCCCGTCACTCGCGCAGGAGATCGCCGGGGACACCTCCGCGGTCATCGGCTTCAATGTGCTGATCACCGACGCGGAGGGCATGGTCATCGGCAGCGGCGACAGCAGCCGCGTCGGCACCTTCCACGAGGCGTCCGTCGAGGTCGTCCGGACCAAGGAACCCGCCACGCACAACGCGTCTCAGGCCCAGGCGCTGCGCGGGGTCCGGCCCGGCATCACCCTGCCCCTGGTCACGGACGGGCAGGCGGTGGGGACCGTCGGGATCACCGGCACCCCCGCCCAGGTGGGCCGCTTCGGGCTGCTGGTGAAGCGGCAGACGGAGATCCTGATCCGGGAGTCCGTGATGCTGCGCTCCCGGCTGCTCGCCGAGCGGGCGGCCGAGAAACTGCTCACCGACATCGCCTCGTACGACCCGCTGGTCGTGGAGGGCGACCTCCTGATGTACCGGGCCGCCGACCTCGGCTTCGACCTGCGGCTGCGCCGGGTCGCGGTGGTCTTCGAGGTGACCGTGCCCGACCCGGGCGCCCGTCGCGGCGGGCGGGCCCGGGACGTGGCGCTGGTCCGCTCCGAGCTGCTGCGTACGGTCCGCGACGTCTTCGCCGACCCGCAGGACATCGTCGCGGGCACGGCTCCCGGCTGGATCGGCGTCCTGCACCGGCTCCCGGCCCGGGCCCCGGCGGACGCGCCGGCCGCCGACTGCCGCCGGGTCACGGACGTCATCGCCGCCCAGGACGGGCTCACCGCCCGCGCGGGCATCGGCGAACCGGCCACGTCCGTCGGCGGTCTGCACGACTCCTACCAGGACGCCTGCGACGCGTTGCGCCTGGGCGCCCGGGTGGACGGCGGCTCCACCGTCCACCCGATCGGCGATCTGCGGGTCCACCAGCTCCTGGCGGCCGTGAGCCAGTCCGCCCGCACCCGGCTGCTCGACCTGACCGCCGCGCGGTTGCGGGAGCAGCCGGACTGGCCGGCCCTGCGCGACACGATCACCGCCTGGTGCGAGAGCGGTTTCAACCTCGTACGGGCGTCCGCGGCGCTGCACATCCACCGCAACACCGTCGTCTACCGCATGAACAAGATCGAGCAGCTCACCGGCCGCCCGCTGCGCGAGCACCGGACGGCCATGGCGCTGTACCTGGCGTGTCTGGCCGACCGGCTGGGCGGCCCGGACCGCTGACCGTTCGCCTCAGGCCGTACGCCCCGCCACCAGCCACCTGGAGGGCAGTTCGATGCGCGTGCCGTCGGGGCGGTACTCCGTGGTCGTCAGGGGCAGTTCGCCACCAGCCAGGACGGTGAGACCGGCCGAGCCCAGATATTCGGGTACGGCGTCGTCGGAGACCTCGCCGGGTGCGAGGCCGTGCCGGAACACGGGCGCGAGCTTGGGCGGCGGACCGGCCGGGTCGCTCGCCAGGCCCAAGAGCACCGGCTTGGCCGCTTCCGAGAGCTCCACGAGAAAGGCCCGGCCGTGGTCGCCGACCAGCGTGGCGATGCCGTCCGCCAGCGGCTGCCGGTCGTCCGGCTCGCACTGGTGCAGTACGCCGCGCATGTAGACGTTGGTGTCCCCGAGCTCGGCGTGCAGGGCCTGCGCTTCGGTCTTGTCGGCTGCGTCCAGCTGCCGGTACGTCGCCTGGCCCGCCGGGTCGGCCCGTCGGGCGTGGTCGAGGGCCGCGGCCGACAGGTCGACGCCCACGACCCGCGGGAAGCGGTCGGCGAGGAAACGGGTCTGGGTGCCGTTGCCGCAGCCGAGGTCCACCAGCGGCAGCGCGGGATCGGCCAGCCGCGGCTCGAACAGGGCGAGATGCGGCCCGACGGTCACGGCCGGCTCGGCGTCCCACATCACCGCCCCCGGTTCGTCGGACGCCTCACGCCAGAACCCCTCCCAGGCTTCCCGGTACCGGCTCGTCACGCTCATGCCCAACTCCCCAGGGTGTCGACGCGGTGGTGTTCAGCGGCGCGGCAGGGTCAGCTCGAACCAGACCGTCTTGCCGGCCTTGGTCCGGCTGGTGCCCCACTCGCGGGACAGCGTGCTGACGACCCGCAGACCGCGCCCGGCGTCGTCCAGTGGGCCCGTGCCGAGCAGCGTCGGCAGTTCGTGGTCGTCGTCGTCCACCTCGCACAGCAGGGTGTCACCGCGGACCAGGCGCAGTGCGACGGGGCGGGCGCGGGAGTGCCGTACAGCGTTGGTGACGAGTTCGCTGACCAGGAGCTCGGCGGGCGCGGCCAGCTTCGCCAGGCCCCAGTCGTGCAGTTGCTCGCGGACCACCGCGCGGGCCCGGCCGACCTCGGCCGGGTCGAGGGCGAGCCGCCACTCGGCGACGTCGTCCGGCTCGATGCCGTTCAGGCGGGCCATCAGCAGGGCGACGTCGTCCTTGCGCCCGCCCCGTGTGTTGAGGGCGCGGATGATCGTGTCGCAGGCGTCGTCCATGGACGCGGCCGGATGGGCGGCCGATGCGCAGAGGGTCGCGAGACCCACGCCGATGTCCTCGCCGCGCACCTCGACCAGCCCGTCGGTGCACATCACCAGCCGGTCGCCGGGCTCCACGCGCACGCGGACCGCCTCGAAGGGCACGCCGCCGACGCCGATCGGCGCGCCCGTGGGCAGGTCCAGCAGTTCGCTGCGCCCGTCTTCGGCGCGGACCAGGACGGGCGGGATGTGCCCGGCGTTGGCGAGGTGCAGTTCGCTCGCGATCGGGTCGTACACGGCGTACAGGCAGGTCGCGAGATAGGTGTCGCCGAGGCGCTGGGCGAGGTCGTCGAGGTTGCGCAGCAGCTGGGCGGGGGGCAGGTCGAGCGCGGCCATGGTCTGCACGGCCGTGCGCAACTGGCCCATCATGGCGGCCGAGTTCAGTCCGTGGCCCATGACGTCGCCGACGACGAACGCGGTGCGGCCGCCGGGCAGCTTCACCGCGTCGAACCAGTCGCCGCCGACCCGCCCGAGCAGCGTGCCCGGCAGATAGCGGGTGGCGATGTCGCAGCCCGCCATGCGGGGCGGGATGTGCGGCAGCATGCTGTCCTGGAGCGTCTCGGCGACGTTCTCCTGGTACGTGTACATGCGCGCGTTGTCGAGCACGAGGCCCGCGCGGGCGGCGAGTTCGGCGCCGGTGACACGGTCCATGTCGTTGAAGACGGGCCGCTCCGGGTGCCGCAGCAGGATCATGAAGCCGAGCACGACATGGCGGGCCTTCAGGGGCACGACCAGCATGGAGCGGCCCGTGATGAGCGGCCGGATGTCGCGCTTCTCGAACTGCGCGGCGATGGCGTGGCCCATCTCCTCGCTGATGCGCGGCACGAGCACGGGTTCGCCGGTCGTCATGCACTGGAAGAACGGCGTGTGCGCCGGGAACGGCATGGCCTCCCCGACGGGCACGACGTCGTCCCAGCGGCCGGGTTCGTCGGTGTGCTCGACGGCGACCCGGTGCCACATGGTGGTCGTGTCGGGCACGCCCTCGGGGAACCCCTCGCCGGCGACGACCTGTTCCCGCAGGTACGTCCCGGCGACGTCGGTGAAGCGGGGCACGACCGCCCTGCTCACCTCGATGATCGTGCGGGACAGGTCGAGGGAGGTGCCGATGCGGCCGCTGACCTCGTTGAGGAACTCCAGGCGCTCGCGGACGGCGGCGTACTCGAGGTCCTCGCCCTCGTCCCGCAGCTCCTTGGGCACGGGCTCGCCGGCGGCCAGGGCCCGCGCCGCCCGCTCGCGGCGTGCCTTGCGCTCGGCGCGCCGGGCGACGCCCCAGTCGGGGGTGACGGGCACCCGGTCGTTCTGGCTGAACTCCAGGACCGGGTAGCCGAGTTCGAGGACCTGCGCGACGATGCGGGCGCTCTCGCCGACGCTCATGCTGGGCAGGATCTCGGGCAGTCGGCGGGCGAGGTCCTCGGACTCGGGGAAGTGGGTGTGCGGCGCGAAGTCGGGCGCGATCCGCTCGGCCACCCCGTCGGCGTCGCCGGTGCGCAGCCCGTCCGCGTCGGCGGCCAGCACGAGCAGCCGCTCGGGTCCGGGGCCGACCAGGGGGTAGGCCCACCACAGGACGTCGACCCGGTCGCTGCCGGGCGTGGTGAGCCGGGCTCGGCCCGCCGCGGGATAGGACAGCCCGCCGTCGAGGGAGGCTTCGAGGCCGGGGCCGAGCCCGTCACAGGCCTCGTACGGGGTGGTGTCCTGGTCCTCGGAGAGTGCGCCGGAGACCGGGAGCAGGTCGAGGGCCGCGCGGCCGATCGCCTCGTCCTTGGGGACGCCGAACAGGCGCCGTGCGCCCCGGCTCCAGTGGGACACGAGGCCTTCGCGGTCGACGACGACCACGGCCAGGGGGACACGGCCGGGTTCGGTGGCTTGTGTCACCGAGCCGTGCCTGGCTCCGGGGCCGGCTGGTGTGTCCCTCTCGGTGCCACGGTCCATGGCCCAGGCCCTCTCTCCCCACGGATCCGCAAGATCTGTGCCAGCGTCACCACCGTACGGCGACCGCCGGTTGCCATGTGCGGCAATGCGGGAATTCCTCGCGCGGGGTACGCACCGGCGTACGACCCCGCGCGCCGGTGTGGGTTCAGTCCTCGTGCCCCAGCTGGAGGTCCCGCTCGGTGCGGCCGCCGCCGGCCACCTGGAGCACGGTGGCGACGGGCGGGTAACCGGCGGCGATGACGGTGTACTCGCCGGAGGACAGGTCGACGAACCGGAACGTGCCGTCGGGGCCGGTGGTGAGCGTGTCGACGACGTTGCCGGCCACGTCCAGCAGGGTCACGCGCGCGTCCTCGACGGGCCGGCCGCCGCCCGCCCGTACGGTGCCGCGCAGGACGGCGCCGCCGGCCAGTTCGATGTCCCGGCGGGTCTCGCGGGCGGCCTGGACGGTGACGGGGAGCGCGGCCGGGCGGAAGGCGGGGGCGCTGGCGGCGAGGGTGTACTCGCCGGCCACGAGGTCGGTGATGGCGTAGCCGCCCTCGCGGCCGCTGCGGGTGGTGGCCACGACCTCGCCGTGCACATTGGTGAGGGTGACGCCGGCGTCCCGTACGGGTGTGCCGTCGGCGGTGACCACGCTGCCGACGAGGTTCCCCGCGCCGCCCAGGACGATGTCCAGTTCGACGGGGCGTTCGCCGACGGTCACGGAGACCGCCTGCGGCTGGTGACCGCCCGCGGCGGCGATCAGCACGTACGCGCCGGGGCCCGGGGTGGCCAGCGCGTAGCGCCCGTCCTCGCCGCTGGCGCCGCGCCCGGTCTGCTGTCCGGTGACGTCGATGAGCGTGAGCGCCGCGCGCGGTACGACGGTCCCGTCGTGGTGCTGCACCGAGCCGCAGACGGGGATCCCGGCGGTGTGGGGAGCGCGCGCCTGTGGGATCGGGGTGCTCCTCGGCGCCGTGTCCGGGTCGGTGACGGAAACGTTGTGGGACACCAGGGGTTTCTCCTTGAGGAAGAGGGCGATGACCAGTCCGAGGACGAGCACCGGCACCAGGTAGAGGAAGATCCGCGGCATGGCGTCGGCGTACGCCCCGATGTAGCCGTCGCGCAGCGCCGGGGGCAGGTCGTGCACGAGCTGCGGGGTGATGGACTCGGGGTCCGGGAGCCGGTCGTCCGCGCGCGTGGGCAGGTTGCGGGCCAAGGCGTCGGCGAGTCGGTCGGCCAAGAGGGTGCCGAAGACGGCGGCGCCGACGCTGCCGCCGATCTGCCGGAAGTAGTTGCTGGCGCTTGTGGCGGTGCCGAGGTCGGCGGGGCGCACCGAGTTCTGCACGGCGAGGATCAGCACGGGCATCACCATGCCGATGCCGGCGCCGAGGACGGCCATCCAGATGCTGTAGTGCAGCCGGGGCGTGTCGGCGTCGAGGCGGGACAGCAGCCACATGCCGGCGATGGAGAGGGCGCCGCCGAGGATCGGGTAGGCCTTGTAGCGGCCGGTGTGACTGATGAGCTGTCCGGCGATGATCGAGGCGCCGACGATGCCGGCCATCATGGGCAGCATGAGCAGGCCCGACTCGGTGGCGGAGGCCCCGTCGACCATCTGGAGGTAGGTCGGCAGATAGCCGGCGGCGCCGAACAGCCCGGCTCCGATCACCAGGCCGATCAGACCGGTGACGTTGAAGACGGAGTCCCTGAACAGCCGCAGCGGAATGAGGGGTTCGGCGGCGAAGTGCTCGGCGACGAGGAAGAGGACGGTCGCCACCGCCGCTCCGGCGCCGAGGCCGAGGATCACGCGCGAGTCCCAGGCGTACGTGGTGCCGCCCCAACTGGTCAGCAGGACCAGGCAGGTGGAGGCGGCGGTCAGCAGCAGCGCGCCGAGGATGTCCAGTCGTGCCTTGCCGGCCGGTTTCGGGAGCTTCAGCGCGACGGCGACGACGGCCAGCGTGACCAGACCGAAGGGCACGTTGACGTAGAAGCACCAGCGCCAGGAGAGGTAGTCGGTGAAGTAGCCGCCGAGCAGGGGCCCGGCCACGGAGGCGAGTCCGAAGGCGGCACCGATCAGGCCCATGTAGCGGCCGCGCCGCCGGGCGGGCACGATGTCCGCGATGATCGCCTGGACACCGATCATGAGGCCGCCCGCGCCGACGCCCTGGAGGGCGCGGAAGGCGATCAGCTGGTCCATGGTCTGCGCCCGGCCCGCGAGCGCGGAGCCGGCGACGAAGACGACGATCGCGAACTGGAAGACGCCCTTGCGGCCGAGCAGGTCGCCCAGCTTGCCGTAGATCGGCAGTCCGACGGTCGCGGTGAGCAGGTAGGCGGTGATCGCCCAGGACATCCGGTCCAGGCCGTGCAGCTCACCGACGATCTTCGGGAGCGCGGTGGCGACGATCATCTGCTCCAGGGCGGCGAGGAGCAGGGCCGGCATGAGTGCGACGAAGACCAACTGCACCCTGCGCGGGCTCAGTTCGGCTGTCGGGGCATGTGGTGGGGCGGGAGGTTCGGGAGGTGCCACCGCCGGTTCGTCCTGCGCCAGAGTGATCCCGCCCACCTACCGCTCCCCTCGTCGCGCCGCCGCACAATTCCCGCGTAAAAGCGACAACTACGAGCAAGCGCGACGAGTTACGGCACAAGCAGGAGCCGAACGGAGATCACCCGAACCGGTGAGGGGCACAACGGCCCCTGGAATTTCCCGGTTTGAGGGAGGCTACTTCTCGACCTCGGCGGCGAGCCGGGCGAGCAGCGCGTCGTAGATCCGGCCGAGGCCCTTGGGCGCGAAGGTCTTCTCGAAGAAGCCGCCGATGCCGCCGGCGCCGGTCCAGGTGGTGGTCACGACGACCCGGGACTTGCCGTCGCCGGCCGGGGTGACCCGCCAGGTGGTGACCATGGAGGAGTTGCGGTCCTTCTCGACCAGCTCGCCGTCGGTGGGCTCGCTGACCTCCAGGAGGCAGTCGCGCACGCGCTTGCTGGTGGCCTGGAGCTTCCAGTGGACGAGCGTGCCCTCGCCGTCACCGCCCTCCCGGACCTCGTACTCGCTGAACTGCTCGGGCAGCAGCTTCGCGCGCGTGCCGCTGTAGTCGGCGAGGGCGTCGAACACCGTCTCCGCGTCCGCCGCGACGATCCGCTCCGTAGTGGCCTCGACCTGCGCCATCGGGTTCCTCCAGGACATGGGTTCTCGGGGGGTCGGGGCAAGCCAACCACCCCGCCGCCCGGCCCCCCAAATCGGGGTCGCCCAACCCGGTCGAACACGTTCGGAAAACACCCTCGCACGATCAAAGGAACATGTGTTCTATTCTGTGGG
The DNA here is from genome assembly GCF_028885415.1 of Streptomyces coeruleorubidus. GTDB lineage: Bacteria > Actinomycetota > Actinomycetes > Streptomycetales > Streptomycetaceae > Streptomyces > Streptomyces coeruleorubidus_A. The sequence continues at coordinate 8,064,780 of NZ_CP118527.1, read as the reverse complement.
CAGTGCTACCGAGGAGGCGTCATGCGCTGGGACAACCTCACAGAGGACTCCGAACACAGCCGGGCCGACACCGCGCTGTTCGGCGCGGACGCCGTGACCACCCGTACCTTCGACACGCCGGAGTTCCGCGGGATCACCTTCCACGAAGTCCGGGCCCGCTCGATCATCAACCGGGTGCCGGCGGTCTCCCGGATGTCGTTCCAGTGGACGGTCAATCCCTATCGCGGCTGCTCACACGCGTGTGTGTACTGCTTCGCGCGCAAGACGCACAGCTATCTCGACCTCGACACGGGCCTCGGCTTCGACTCCCAGATCGTGGTCAAGATCAACGCGCCGGAGCTGCTGCGCCGGCAGCTCGGCTCGCGCCGCTGGCAGGGCGAGCACATCGCGATGGGCACGAACGTGGACTGCTACCAGCGCGCCGAGGGCCGCTACCGCCTGATGCCGGGCATCATCTCGGCCCTGCGCGACCACGCGAACCCCTTCTCGATCCTGACCAAGGGCACGCTCATCCTGCGCGACCTGGACCTGATCAAACAGGCGGCGGAGGTGACCGACGTCGGCATCTCCGTCTCGGTCGGCTTCACCGAACAGGAGCTGTGGCGCACCGTCGAACCGGGCACACCCGCGCCCGAGCGGCGCCTGGAGGTCGTACGGACCTTCGGCGAGCACGGCATCGGCTGCGGTGTGCTGATGGCACCGGTGATCCCGTTCCTGAGCGACCACCCGGCCCGACTGCGGGCCACCGTGCGGGCGATCGCGGCCTCCGGCGCCACGTCCGTCACCCCGCTGGTGCTGCATCTGCGGCCCGGCGCCCGCGAGTGGTTCATGGCCTGGCTGGGGCAGCACCATCCGTACCTGGTGGCGCGTTACGAGCGGCTGTACGCGGAGGGTTCCTACGCCCCGAAGTGGTACCAGCGCCGGATCACCCGTCAGGTGCACGAACTGGCCGAGGAGTACGGCATCGGGCCCACGCGCGCGGACACGCCGCGCCGGATCCGGCCCCCTGAGCCGGTCGAGGAGCCCCCGGTGTCCGGGCCGACTCAACTCTCGCTCCTTTAGGAGCGTTCGAGCGCATCCAAAGATCCATCCGGGTCATGACAGTGACCGAATGAGTTCTTCCAAGACCTCCTTCCGGGACGATGCGGCGAGGACGGTGACCCTCGCGGTCCTCCATCCCGCCGTCCTGGGAGGACTCCATGAGAAAACGCGCAGCCGCGCTGTGCGGCGCCGCCGTCGTCGTGGCCGGTACCTTCACGGCCGTTCCCGCCGAGGCGAGCGCACCGCGCACCGCGGAGCCCGTGCACGCCGCGAAACCCAGATGGAAGAACTGCGCCACCGAGAAGTACCCGACGCTCCAGTGCGCCTCCCTGAAGGTGCCGCTGGACCACCGCAGGCCACGCGGACAGCGGATCACCCTCGCCCTGTCCCGCGTCCCGCACACCGCCAAGACGTACCAGGGCCCGCTCCTGGTCAACCCCGGCGGCCCCGGCGGCAGCGGCCTGACGCTCGCCGGGTTCGTCGCGTCCTCGCTGCCCGAGAAGGTCGCGGCGCAGTACGACGTCATCGGCTTCGACCCGCGCGGCGTGGGCGCGAGCGGGCCCGCGCTGGACTGCCGACCCGGCCACTTCGACCCGGTGCGCCCGGACTCCCTGCCGACCACACCCGCCATCGAGAAGGCGAACCTGGCCCGCGCCAAGTCCTTCGCCGCCGCCTGCGCCAAGAAGTACGGCGATCTGCTGCCGTACCTCAACACGACCGGCGCGGTGCGCGACATGGACGCGATCCGGCAGGCCCTGGGCGCGAAGAGGATCAACTACCTCGGCTACTCGTACGGCACCTACCTGGGCGCGGTCTACGCCAAGTTCTTCCCGGAGCGCGTCCGGCGACTGGTCCTGGACTCGGTCGTCGACCCCACGGAGGTCTGGTACGACGCCAACCTCAACCAGGACATGGCCTTCAACGACCGCCACCGCGCGTTCATGGCCTGGGTCGCCAGGCATGACTCGACATACCGGCTCGGCACCGATCCGGAGCGGATCGAGACCAAGTGGTACGCGATGCGGACGGCCCTCGCGAAAAAGCCGGCGGGCGGCACGGTGGGGGCCGCGGAGCTGGAGGACACCTTCGTCCCGGGCGGCTACTACAACGGCTACTGGCCCCGTCTGGCCGCGGCGTTCGCGGCGTACGTGAACGACAGGAAGCCCGAGCCGCTGGTCGAGGCGTACGAGGACCTCGGTGCGGTCGACGCCTCCGGCGACAACGGCTACAGCGTCTACGCCTCGGTGCAGTGCCGGGACGCCGACTGGCCGCGCGACTGGCGCCAGTGGCGCGAGGACAACTGGGCGGTGTACGAGAAGGCGCCGTTCATGGCCTGGAACAACGCCTGGTACAACGCACCGTGCGCCTTCTGGCCGGCACACTCGCTGAAGCCGGTGAACATCGCCAACGGCAAGCTGCCGCCCGCCCTGCTGTTCCAGGCGACCGGCGACGCGGCCACCCCGTTCGAGGGCGCTGTCACCGTCCACCATCTGCTGGCGCGCTCCAGCCTGGTGGTCGAGGAAGGCGGCGGCAACCACGGCATCACGCTCAGCGGGAACGCCTGCCTGGACAAGCACCTGGCGGCGTATCTGTCCGACGGCACCGTGCCGCGCGGGTACGGCGAGGCGGACGCGGTGTGCGCGGCCCTGCCCGACCCGAAGCCGGCGGCGGCGAAGGCGGCCTCGGCATCATCGAAGGGCTCGACGCTGCACGGCCTGCTCGGCTTCCGCGGCTGAGCAGTTGAGGGTCGGTCCGTCGGGGGCGGGCGTTGTCAGTCCCATGGTCCACCATGGACCCATGAGTGAGCTGACGAGAATCCCCGCCCCCGACGGAGTCGCCGCCGCGGCCCAGTACAGCCACGTCGTCATGGGCACGGGCCGTTTCGTGGCGATCGCCGGTCAGCTCGCGCTCGACGAGCAGGGCAAGCTGGTCGGCGAGGGCGACCCGGCGGCGCAGGCCCGCCAGGTCTTCGACAACCTCCGGCGCTGTCTGGCCGCCGCCGGGGCGGCCTTCGACGACGTCGTCAAACTCACCTACTTCGTCACGGACATGGCCCATATGCCCGCCATCCGGGCCGCCCGGGCCGAGCACATACCCGACGACCGGCTGCCGGCCGCGTCGGCGGTGCGGGTCGCCGGGCTGGTCGGCCCGGAGTTCCTGATGGAGGTCGAGGCGTTCGCGGTGGTGGCGGAATGAGCCGCCTCCGGATAAGGGAGATGACGCTCGCCGACTGCGACCGCGTCGCTCGGATCCGTACCCGCGGATGGCAGAGCGCCTACCAGGGCATGATGCCGCAGTCGTACCTGGACGGGCTCAGCGTCGCGGAGGACGCCGAGCGGCGCCGCTCGTACCTCGCGCAGGGCGACGGCAGTGTGGTGAACCTGGTCGCCGAGGACACCGGCGGCGAGGTCGTGGGCTGGGCCTGCCACGGGCCGTACCGGGACGGCGAAGTCGTGACCGGGGACGCCGAGTTGTACGCCATCTACGTCCATCCGGAGCACCTGGGACAGGGCACGGGTCAGGCCCTGCTCGCGGAGTCGGTCGCGCGCTGCGCCGCCGCGGGCCACGACCGTCTCCTGCTGTGGGTGCTCAAGGAGAACGAACGGGCCCGCCGCTTCTACGAACGGGCCGGTTTCCGGGCAGACGGCGCCGAGGAGCCCTTCGAGGTGGACGGGGTCGCGGTGCCCGAGGTGCGGTACGCCAAGGCACTCCCCCGCTGATCTCACCTCTGCTCGGGAATCCGCCCCAGTGCCCGCACCGCCGCCTCCGCCAACGCCGGATGCGCCAGGGCCTCGTTCAGTACGGGTCTGGCCCGGGCGTCGCCCAGCGTGCCGAGCCCGTCCACGCAGGCGAGGGCCACGCGGCGGTACGGGTCGTGCGGGCGCAGCCGTCGCTGGAGGGTGGTGATCAGGGCGGGCACGGCCTCCGGGGCGCGCAGTTCGACCAGGAGCCGGACCGGGTGCAGGGCGTAGGCGACACGGAGTTCGTTGGTGGCGAGGGCGGCGGCCGCGCGGGCGGTGCGCGGGTCGCCGAGGCGGGCGAGGGCGTAGGCGGCGGAGGCGCAGCGCGGCGGGTCACGGTGGTTGAGCAGCAGCACGAGGGACTCGAAGGCCCGCCGGTCCCCGGCGAGTCCCAGTCGGAAGGCGGCCAGCTCCCTCGCCCACAACGGCTGCCCGGGTTCGGTCAGCACCGCGGCCAGGGCGTCGAGGTCGTCGGTCGCCACGAGCCGCTCGAAGGCGGGCGACGCCCCCGACTCCTGCCGTAAGCGCTCCGTGAGTGATCGCAACTCTTCGTCCATGACTGAGAGATTAGAGGCGTCGTGAGCTGCTCGGGACGTACATCACAAACACGAGGGCTGGCGTGCTCGTTACCCACGAGTTAAGCTCAGACGAGCGAGTTACCCACTCGTATCTCCTCGCGGCGGTCTGGTGACGCGGCCGTCGTGAGAGCAGTCGGTTCGGTACAGATACCGCAGTACGGCTCGGCCCCGGGACAGGGCCGGTCGGAACCGCCGTTCACCGGGCGTGTGCACGCCCGGCCCGACGGCACCGGGCGTGTGCGCTCGCAGCCCGGCCAACACCCGCATTCCTCACGCACCCGGTGCGCCCGGGGTCCGGCTCTTCGCCGGCCCGTCTTCGGCGCACCCGGGCGCGTTCCCCGTCGTCACCCTCATTCCTGGAGTCCCGCGATGGCCACTCCCCTTTCCGACCCGTCCCTGTCCCCGCTGCGCACCATCGCAGTCGTCGGCCTCGGCACGATGGGCACCGGCATCGCCGAGGTCCTCGCCAAGGCCGGCCGCGAGGTCGTCGGCATCGACATCAGCGAGGCCCAGGCGGCGAAGTGCGTCGCCGCCCTGGAGTCCTCCACCGCCCGTGGCGTCGAGCGCGGGCGGCTGACCGAGCAGGACCGCGCGGAGATCCTGGACCGCGTCCGTACCTCCGCCGACCTGCGGGCCGCGGCCGACGCCGACCTGGTCATCGAGGTGGTTCCGGAGTCGTACGAGATCAAGCAGCAGGTCTTCCGGGAACTGGACGGGATCGTGCGGCCCGAGACGATCCTGGCGACCGGCACCAACGCCCTGTCCGTCACCCGGCTCGCCGCCGACTCGGCCCGTCCGGAGCGGGTGCTCGGCCTGCACTTCTTCAACCCGGCCCCGGCGATGCGGCTGGTCGAGGTCGTCTCCTCGGTGCTGACCGCGCCGGCGGCCGTCACGGCGGTCACCGATCTCGCCCTCGACCTGGGCAAGGAGCCCGTCGCGGTCGGCGACCGCCCCGGGTTCGTCGCCGACGGCCTGCTGTTCGGCTACCTCAACCAGGCCGCCGCGATGTACGAGGCGAAGTACGCCTCCCGTGAGGACATCGACGCCGCGATGCGGCTGGGCTGCGGCCTGCCGATGGGCCCGCTGGCACTGCTCGACCTGATCGGGGTCGACACCGCGCGCACGGTCCTGGAGGCGATGTACGCCGCGTCCCGCGACCGGCTGCACGCACCGGCGCCGATCCTCAAGCAGCTGAGCGAGGCGGGCCTGACCGGCCGCAAGGCGGGCCGCGGGTTCTACACGTACGAGGCGCCTGGCAGCGGCACCGTCGTGCGGGACGCGCTGACCCCGCTGGAGGGCGGCAACCTGGTTCCGGGCCGGGAGGTCCGTTCGGTCGGTGTCGCGGGTTCGGGCACCATGGCCTCCGGTATCGCCGAGGTCTTCGCCAAGGCCGGGTACGAGGTGGTCCTCGCGGCCCGCAGCGAGGAGAAGGCCCAGGCGGCGAAGGCCCGGATCGGCAAGTCCCTGTCCCGCTCGGTCGACAAGGGCCGGATGACCGCCGAGGCCGCCGCGCAGACCCTGGACCGCATCACGCCGACGGGCACATACGACGACTTCGCCGCCGTCGACCTGGCCGTGGAGGCCGTCGCCGAGGACCTGGAGGTCAAGCGGCAGCTGTTCGCCGCGCTGGACAAGGTCTGCAAGCCGGGCGCGGTCCTGGCCACCACCACCTCGTCCCTGCCGGTCGTCGCCTGCGCCCGGGCCACGTCACGCCCGCAGGACGTGATCGGCATGCACTTCTTCAACCCGGCGCCGGCCATGAAGCTGGTCGAGGTCGTCCGTACGGTGCTGACCGCCGACGACGTCCACGCGACGATCCGTGAGGTCTGCGGCCGGATCAGGAAGCACCCGGTCGACTGCGGGGACCGTGCGGGCTTCATCGTGAACGCGCTGCTGTTCCCGTACCTCAACAACGCGATCAAGATGGTGCAGGAGCACTACGCCTCGCTCGACGACATCGACGCGGCGATGAAGCTGGGCGGCGGCTACCCGATGGGCCCGTTCGAACTGCTGGACGTCGTCGGGCTCGATGTCTCGCTCGCCATCGAGAAGGTCCTGCACCGCGAGTTCCGCGACCCGGGGCTCGCCCCGGCACCGCTCCTGGAGCACCTGGTGGCCGCGGGCTGCCTCGGCCGCAAGACGGGCCGTGGCTTCCGCGAATATGCCAAGCGCTGAGGGTCCCGGTGACTGGTTCCGGTCCGGCGCCAAGTGGGGCGGCCTGCTCGGCCCGGACCGGTTCCGCCCGTCCTCGGACGGCGGCGGAGAACCAGGTCATGCGCAGCGAGCTGCGCACATGCAGTACGTTCGGGGCATGTCCCAGCCCGCCAAGTCCTCACGTACACCAGCTACGACCGACGCGCCGGAAAGTGCCGCAGGCTCTCGCGCCGCCGCCCAGCGGCTCAAGATGCGCCGGGAACTGGCGGCAGCCGCGATGGAGCTGTTCGCGACCAAGGGGTACGAGGCGACCACTGTCGACGAGATCGCGGCCCAGGCCGGGGTCGCCCGGCGCACGTTCTTCCGCCACTTCCGCTCCAAGGAAGAGGCGATCTTCCCCGACCACGACGACACCCTGATCCGTGCCGAGGCGGTGCTCAACGCCGCGCCCGCGCACGAGCATCCGCTCGACACGGTGTGCCGCGGCATCAAGGAAGTCATGAAGATGTACGCGGCCCGGCCGGAGATCTCGGTGGCCCGCTACAAGCTGACGCGCGAGGTGCCCACGCTGCGCGAGGCGGAGATCGCGTCGGTGGCCCGCTACGAGCGCCTGTTCACCCGCTATCTCCTCGGTCACTTCGACGAGCGCGCGCACGCCGACGACGCCAACGACGACCCGCTGCTGGCGGAGGTCGCCGCGTCCGCCGTGGTCACCGCCCACAACCACGTCCTGCGGCGCTGGCTGCGGGCGGGCGGACAGGGGGACGTGGAGGCGCAGCTGGACCACGCCTTCGCGATCGTGCGCAGGACGTTCGGCACGGGCATCGGGGCCGGGCGCTCCACGGACTCGCAGCCGGCCGCGGCGACGGCCTCGGCGCAGGGCGAGGTGCTGGTGACCGTCGCCCGCACCGACGCCCCGCTGGACGAGGTCATGCGGACGATCGAGCAGGCACTCAAGGAACGCTGAGCGCCCTTCGCCCGTGTGATGACGGCCACCCTTCGGGGTGGCCGTTTTGGCATGTCAGGGGCCGTTTTGCAGACCCTCGACAGCCCCGTTCGATCGATCATCGCTCATTTGTTACGTAAAGATTTCATCTGAGAGCAAGTTCTGGCACTCAGTGCCTTGCGAGGTGACACGCGGTGTCATACGTTGAAGAGGTCCGGGCGATGTCCCAGCAAGCCCAGCGCCTGCCCGTCCGGACGCCTGCGTCACAGGCAACCTCCCGCGCCACCAGCGCTGCCGAACAGCACCACCGCCGAACCGACGGCACACCCTCGACCCTCAGCAGCACCGACGTAACCGTCAGCGCCCCTCCCTCAGGGCGCTCACCGCCGGAGGCAACACCGTGACCGTGAAGGACATCCTGGCCGCGATCCAGTCGCCCGACTCCACGTCGGAGGACTTCGCCGCCCTCCCGCTCCCCGAGTCGTACCGCGCGATCACCGTGCACAAGGACGAGACGGAGATGTTCGCCGGGCTCGCCACGCGCGACAAGGACCCCCGCAAGTCGATCCACCTGGACGAGGTGCCGCTGCCCGAGCTCGGCCCGGGCGAGGCCCTCGTGGCCGTCATGGCCTCGTCGGTCAACTACAACTCGGTGTGGACGTCGATCTTCGAGCCCCTGTCGACCTTCGGCTTCCTGGAGCGCTACGGCCGGCTCAGCGAGCTGACCAAGCGCCACGACCTGCCGTACCACATCATCGGCTCCGACCTCGCGGGCGTCGTCCTGCGCACCGGCCCGGGCGTCAACGCCTGGCGGCCCGGCGACGAGGTCGTCGCGCACTGCCTGTCCGTCGAGCTGGAGTCCAGCGACGGCCACAACGACACGATGCTCGACCCCGAGCAGCGCATCTGGGGCTTCGAGACCAACTTCGGCGGCCTCGCCGAGATCGCGCTGGTCAAGTCCAACCAGCTGATGCCCAAGCCGGACCACCTGAGCTGGGAGGAGGCCGCCGCCCCAGGGCTGGTCAACTCCACCGCCTACCGGCAGCTGGTCTCCCGCAACGGCGCCGGCATGAAGCAGGGCGACAACGTGCTCATCTGGGGCGCGAGCGGCGGGCTCGGCTCGTACGCCACCCAGTTCGCGCTGGCCGGCGGCGCCAACCCGATCTGTGTCGTGTCCTCGCCGCAGAAGGCGGAGATCTGCCGCTCGATGGGCGCCGAGGCGATCATCGACCGCACCGCCGAGGGCTACAAGTTCTGGAAGGACGAGCACACCCAGGACCCGAAGGAGTGGAAGCGCTTCGGCAAGCGCATCCGCGAGCTCACCGGCGGGGAGGACATCGACATCGTCTTCGAGCACCCCGGCCGTGAGACCTTCGGCGCGAGCGTCTTCGTCACCCGCAAGGGCGGCACCATCACCACCTGCGCCTCGACCTCGGGCTACATGCACGAGTACGACAACCGCTACCTGTGGATGTCGCTGAAGCGGATCATCGGCTCGCACTTCGCCAACTACCGCGAGGCGTGGGAGGCCAACCGGCTCATCGCGAAGGGCAAGATCCACCCCACCCTGTCCAAGGTGTACTCCCTGGAGGACACCGGCCAGGCCGCCTACGACGTGCACCGCAACCTCCACCAGGGCAAGGTCGGCGTGCTCTGCATGGCCCCCGAGGAGGGCCTGGGCGTGCGCGACCAGGAGAAGCGCGCCAAGCACATCGACGCCATCAACCGCTTCCGGAACATCTGAGGGCTGCTGGATGACAGAGCGTCAGAAGGACCGTCCGTGGCTCATGCGGACCTACGCCGGTCACTCCACGGCCGAGGCGTCCAACGAGCTGTACCGGCGCAACCTCGCCAAGGGCCAGACGGGTCTGTCGGTGGCGTTCGACCTGCCGACGCAGACCGGCTACGACTCCGACCACATCCTCGCCCGCGGCGAGGTCGGCCGGGTCGGCGTGCCGATCGGGCACGTCGGTGACATGCGCCGGCTGTTCCAGGACATCCCCCTGGAGCAGATGAACACCTCGATGACCATCAACGCCACGGCCATGTGGCTGCTGGCGCTCTACCAGGTCGTCGCCGAGGAGCAGGGCGCGGACATCACCAAGCTCCAGGGCACGACCCAGAACGACATCGTCAAGGAGTACCTGTCCCGCGGCACGCACGTCTTCCCGCCCGGGCCCTCGCTCCGACTGACGACGGACATGATCGCGTACACGGTCTCCCACATCCCGAAGTGGAACCCGATCAACATCTGCAGCTACCACCTGCAGGAGGCGGGCGCCACGCCGGTCCAGGAGATCGCGTACGCGATGTCCACCGCGATCGCCGTTCTCGACGCCGTGCGCGACTCGGGGCAGGTTCCGCAGGAGCGCATGGGCGATGTCGTCGGCCGGATCTCCTTCTTCGTGAACGCGGGCGTCCGCTTCATCGAGGAGATGTGCAAGATGCGCGCCTTCGGCCGCATCTGGGACAGGATCACCCGCGAGCGGTACGGCATCGAGAACCCCAAGCACCGCCGCTTCCGCTACGGCGTCCAGGTCAACTCCCTCGGCCTGACGGAGGCGCAGCCGGAGAACAACGTCCAGCGGATCGTCCTGGAGATGCTGGCCGTGACCCTCTCCAAGGACGCACGCGCGCGTGCCGTGCAGCTCCCCGCCTGGAACGAGGCCCTCGGCCTGCCCCGCCCCTGGGACCAGCAGTGGTCGCTGCGCATCCAGCAGGTGCTGGCGTACGAGAGCGATCTGCTGGAGTACGACGACATCTTCGAGGGCTCGAAGGTGATCGAGGCGAAGGTGGAGGAGCTGGTCGAGGCCGCGTTCGCGGAGATCGACCGCATCCAGGAGATGGGCGGCGCGATGGCGGCCGTCGAGTCCGGCTACCTCAAGTCGCAGCTGGTCGCCTCGCACGCGGAACGCCGGGGCCGGATCGAGTCCGGCCAGGAGAAGATCATCGGTGTCAACGCCTTCGAGGGCACCGAGCCGAACCCGCTGACCGCCGACCTGGACACCGCGATCCAGACGGTCGACCCGGAGGTCGAGGCCCGCGTCATCGCCTCGCTCCAGCAGTGGCGCGACAGCCGCTACCAGCCGCCCTTCAACCACCCGCGGCCCTGCAAGGCGCTGGAGCGGCTGAAGGAGGCCGCCCGCGGCACCGAGAACCTCATGGAGGCCACCCTGGAGTGCGCCCGCGCCGGGGTCACGACCGGCGAGTGGGCCGGGGCCCTGCGCGAGGTGTTCGGCGAGTTCCGGGCGCCCACGGGTGTCTCCTCCGCGCCGGTGGCCGTCCCCGTCGAGGAGGGCAGCACGCTGCACCGGGTCCGTCGCAAGGTGGACCTGACGGCCAGGGAGCTGGGCGTGGGCAAGCTGCGCTTCCTGGTCGGCAAGCCGGGCCTGGACGGGCACTCCAACGGTGCCGAGCAGATCGCCGTACGCGCGCGTGACGCCGGCTTCGAGGTGGTCTACCAGGGCATCCGGCTGACGCCCGAACAGATCGTGGACGCCGCCCTCGCCGAGGACGTGCACGCGGTCGGCCTGTCCATCCTGTCCGGCTCGCACGCCCAGCTGGTGCCGGACGTGCTCGAACGGCTGCGTGTGGCCGGTGCCACAGATATACCGGTGATCGCCGGTGGCATCATCCCGAACGGGGATGCCGAGCAGCTCAGGGCAGCCGGAGTGGCCGCGGTCTTCACCCCGAAGGACTTCGACATCACCGGAATCATCGGCCGCATCGTCGACGAGATCCGGAAAGCGAACAAGCTCGACCCCTTGGAGGTCTCCGCATGACCGCCCACCCGTCGCCCACCACCACCCTTTCAACGGGCGGCTCCGCCGCGCACCCTTCGATTAACCGCCTTCGCCCCCGGCGTTCCTGCCTGGCGGTACCGGGCTCGAACCCCCGCTTCCTGGAGAAGGCGCAGGGCCTCCCCGCCGACCAGGTCTTCCTCGACCTGGAGGACGCGTGCGCCCCGCTCGCCAAGCCCGAGGCGCGGCACACCATCGTCAAGTTCCTGAACGAGGGCGACTGGACGGGCAAGACGCGGGTCGTGCGCGTCAACGACTGGACGACCGAGTGGACGTACCGCGACGTCGTGACGGTGGTCGAGGGCGCCGGCCAGAACCTCGACTGCATCATGCTGCCGAAGGTCCAGGACGCCCAGCAGATCGTCGCCCTCGACCTCCTCCTGACCCAGATCGAGAAGACCATGGGCTTCGAAGTCGGCAAGATCGGCATCGAGGCGCAGATCGAGAACGCCCAGGGCCTCAACAACGTCAACGAGATCGCGCAGGCCTCCCAGCGCGTCGAGACGATCATCTTCGGCCCGGCCGACTTCATGGCGTCCATCAACATGAAGTCGCTCGTCGTGGGCGAGCAGCCGCCCGGCTACCCGGCGGACGCCTACCACTACATCCTGATGAAGATCCTGATGGCCGCCCGCGCCAACAACCTCCAGGCGATCGACGGCCCCTACCTGCAGATCCGCAACATCGACGGCTACCGCGAGGTCGCCCAGCGCGCCGCCGCCCTCGGCTTCGACGGCAAGTGGGTGCTGCACCCGGGCCAGGTCGAGGCGTCCAACGAGATCTTCTCGCCCTCGCAGGAGGACTACGACCACGCCGAGCTGATCCTGGACGCGTACGACTACTACACGTCCGAGGCGGGCGGCAAGAAGGGCTCCGCGATGCTCGGCGACGAGATGATCGACGAGGCCAGCCGCAAGATGGCCCTGGTCATCGCGGGCAAGGGACGCGCCGCCGGTATGCAGCGCACCAGCAAGTTCGAGATCCCGGAGGCGTGACGGCCATGCAGTTCGGACGCACCTACGAGGAGTTCGAGGTCGGGGCGACGTACAAGCACTGGCCGGGAAAGACGGTCACCGAGTACGACGACCACCTGTTCTGTCTCCTCACCATGAACCACCACCCGCTCCACATGGACTCGAACTATGCGGAGAAGACGACGGATTTCGGCAAGAACGTCGTCGTCGGGAACTACGTCTACTCGCTCCTGCTCGGCATGTCCGTGCCGGACATCTCCGGCAAGGCGATCGCCAACCTGGAGATCGAGTCGCTCAAGCACGTGGCGCCGACCTTCCACGGCGACACCATCTACGGGCAGACGACCGTGCTCGACAAGTGGCCGTCGAAGTCGAAGAACGACCGCGGCATCGTGCACGTCGAGACCAAGGGCTACAAGCAGGACGGCACACTCGTGTGCGTCTTCCGCCGCAAGGTGATGGTGCCGACCGAGACGTACATCAAGGAGCGCGGCGGCGAGCAGCCGGGCCGCCCCGAGCTCAAGGAGCAGGAGAAGTAGCCATGGCGCGACTCGCCCAGACCGCCGGTCTGACGGACATCCAGCAGGAGATCCTTTCCACCGTCCGGGACTTCGTGGACAAGGAGATCATCCCGGTCGCGACCGAGCTGGAGCACCGCGACGAGTACCCGCAGCAGATCGTCGACGGGCTGAAGGAGTTGGGCCTGTTCGGCCTGATGATCCCCGAGGAGTACGGGGGCCTGGGCGAGTCGCTCCTGACGTACGCGCTGTGCGTGGAGGAGATCGCCCGCGGCTGGATGTCGGTGTCCGGCATCATCAACACGCACTTCATCGTGGCGTACATGCTCAAGCAGCACGGCACGCAGGAGCAGAAGGACCACTTCCTGCCGAGGATGGCCGCCGGCGACATCCGGGGCGCCTTCTCGATGTCGGAGCCGGGCCTCGGCTCGGACGTGTCGGCCATCACCTCCAAGGCGGTGAAGGACGGCGACGAGTACGTCCTGAACGGCCAGAAGATGTGGCTGACCAACGGCGGTACGTCGTCATTGGTGGCCGTTCTGGTCCGAAGTGACGAAGGTCACCCCGAGGGCACCGCGCCCCACAAGTCGATGACGACCTTCCTGGTCGAGAAGGAGCCGGGTTTCGGCGAGGTCCGCCCCGGCCTCACCATCCCCGGCAAGATCGACAAGATGGGGTACAAGGGTGTCGACACCACCGAACTCATCATGGATGGCCTGCGGATTCCTGCGGATCGTGTGCTCGGCGGCGTCACCGGCCGTGGTTTCTACCAGATGATGGACGGCGTCGAGGTCGGCCGCGTGAACGTGGCGGCGCGTGGCTGTGGCGTCGCTCAGCGTGCGTTCGAACTGGGCGTCCGGTACGCGCAGCAGCGTCACACCTTCGGGAAGCCGATCGCCCAGCACCAGGCGATCCAGTTCAAGCTGGCCGAGATGGCTACCAAGGTCGAGGCCGCGCATGCGATGATGGTGAACGCAGCTCGCAAAAAGGACTCCGGTGAGCGAAACGACCTCGAGGCTGGGATGGCGAAGTACCTCGCCTCCGAGTACTGCAAGGAGGTCGTGGAGGACTCCTTCCGGATCCACGGCGGCTACGGCTTCTCCAAGGAGTACGAGATCGAGCGCCTCTACCGTGAGGCACCGATGCTGCTGATCGGTGAAGGTACCGCCGAGATCCAGAAAATGATCATCGGCAGGCGGCTGCTCGAAGAGTATCGATTCCAGGGCTAGATGTCCGGATACGGGGTGTTTTCTTGGAGAAGAAGATCACACCCCGTCAGCACTCCTCGGCGGCCGACTCGGCTGCCTGGCTTACCCAGTTAGGGCCCCGAGCCGCTACGATCGCCGGAAAGCCGCCGTCCCCCGTCAGAGTGCGGCATCATCCGCTACGAAGGTCATCCATGCCCCACAGCCAAACCTCTGCACCTCGCGACAGCCGGGCCGGCGTACGCCTCGCGCGCGGAGCATCGCCGTGGCTCCTTCCGACCGTCGCCACCGCAGCCCTCAGCCTGGCCCGCGCCCGTCGCTCCGGCGCCGCCAAGGCCGTCGCCGTTCCCGCCACCGCGCTCGCGGCGGGAATGCTGTGGTTCTTCCGCGACCCCGAGCGCGAGATCGCCCAGGGCCGGGTCATCTCGCCCGCCGACGGTGTGGTGCAGAGCATCATGCCGTGGAAGGACGGCCGCACCCGCGTCGCGATCTTCATGAGCCCGCTCAACGTCCACGTCAACCGCGCGCCGCTGGCCGGCACCGTGACGTCGGTCGAGCACGTGCCCGGTGGCTTCGTTCCCGCCTTCAACAAGGAGAGCGAGAACAACGAGCGCGTCGTCTGGCACTTCGACACCGAGCTCGGTGACATCGAGATGATCCAGATCGCCGGCGCGGTCGCCCGCCGCATCGTTCCCTACGTGCCCCAGGGCACCAAGGTCGAGCAGGGCGAGCGGATCGGCCTGATCCGCTTCGGCTCGCGTGTCGACCTCTACCTGCCCGAGGGTGTGGAGGTCGCGGTCGAGGTGGGGCAGAAGACCGTGGCTGGGGTGACTCGCATTGACCGTGATTGATCCTGATACCAAGGCCGGCTGGGTCCCGGAGGCCGACGAGGTGGACGAAGAAGAGGAGATGCCCCTCTCTCTTCGCCTCTCGATAGCGGACACCCTGACGCTCGGCAACGCCACGTGCGGCTTCATGGCGGTGTACTTCACGACCACCGGCATCCTCATCCCGCACCTGTCCGGTGACGATCTGGGCATGGCCCGCAACAGCGCGGCCACGGCCGTGATACTGATGCTGTGCGCGGCTGTCTTCGACCTGTTCGACGGCCTCGTCGCCCGCAAGCTGCGGTCGTCGCCGATGGGTGCGGAGCTGGACAACCTCTCCGATCTGATCAGCTTCGGTCTGGCGCCCGCGTACTTCGTGCTCGTGTACGGCATGGTCGCGAGGGACGCGCATGAGCGGGTCGCGGCGGTGGGCGCGATCGTTGTGCTGTTGGCGGTGGTGCTGCGGCTTGCCCGCTTCTCGTGCGTCACCGTGAAGGACGGCACGTTCCAGGGCATGCCCTCGCCGTTCGGTGCACTCACGGTCGTCTCGATCGTGCTGCTCGAGCTGCCGTTCGAGGCGACACTGCTGGCCGTCGTCGGTACCGCGTGGCTGATGGTGAGCCGGGTCGAGTACCCGAAGCCGCGGGGCATCCTCGCGGTGGCGATGCTCGGCTGGATCGTGTCGGCCATGGGCATGCTGGCTGCCTGGGCGTTCGACGCGCCGGGCGGCCAGGTACTGCTGCAGACGGGCTGCGCGCTGCAGATCGTGATGGCGGCGACGATCCCGCTGTTCGCGACGGCGCGCCGGGTGAACACCTTCCGTGACAACCGGCGCGAGAGCCGCGAGGCGCGGGCGGCGCAGGTCCCGTAGTTCTGCTTACGTCGCCCGAGGGGCCCGGACCGAATCGTGATTCGGTCCGGGCCCCTCGGGTTTTCCGTCCCTTGATCCGCCGCTGCGCCGGCATCGCGGTCCGCATGTGCTCCGTGAGGGACAGCAGCCTCCGGGGCTGCGCCCCGCCGACGGTCAGGTCAGGAAGTCCCGCGCGATCGACTCCGCCACGCGTTCCAGGAGAGGACCCGCCTGGGCCATGGACTTCGCCGGGTCCGGTTCGAGCGCCGACAAGGCGTACGCGCGGCGGATGCCCGCGTGGCCCAGGGCCTCCGGGGGGAGGGCGAGGCGGCCGCAGACCGCGACGACGTCCTTGTCGGCCGCCCGGGCCGCCGCGGCGACGCCCGCCGGGGCCTTGCCGTGGAGGGTCTGCTGGTCGAGGGAGCCCTCGCCGGTGATCACCAGGTCGGCGCGGTCCAGGGCGGGTGCGAAGCCCAGGACGTCGAGCATGACCTCGATCCCGGGGCGGAAGCGGGCGCCGAGGAGCAGGGCGCCGTAGCCGATGCCGCCCGCCGCACCCGCGCCCGGTGAGGCGGCGTAGTGGGCGGCCTTCGGTCCGGCCGACTCCTCCAGCACCTTCGCGAAGTGCGCGAGGGCGGCGTCCAGGGTCGCCACGTCGTCCGGCGAGGCGCCCTTCTGCGGGCCGTAGACCGCGGGCGCGCCCTTCGGGCCGGTCAGCGGGTTGTCGACGTCGCTGGCGAGGACCAGTTCGATCTCGGTGAGGCGCGGGTCGAGGCCCGACAGGTCGGCCGTGGCCAGATCGGCGAGGCCGCCGCCGCCCGGGGACACCGGCTCGCCGTGCGGGTCCAGGAAGCGCGCGCCCAGCGCGGACAGCATCCCGGCACCACCGTCCGTGGTGGCGCTGCCGCCGACGCCGAAGACGATCGTGCGGGCGCCCGCGTCCAGCGCGGCCCGCAGCAGCTCGCCGGAGCCGTACGTGGACGCCGTGAGCGGTGCGAAGACGCCGGCGGGCAGTCGCTGGAGTCCGCTCGCCTCGGCCATCTCCACGACCGCGGTGCCGTCGCGCAGCGCGAACGTCGCCGTCACCTCGTCGCCGAGCGGACCGGTGACCCGTACCTCCCGGCGCTCGAACCCGGCCGCGACCGCCGCGGCCACTGTTCCGTCGCCGCCGTCGGCCACGGGCAGCGCCTCGACCTCGAGGTCCGGTACGACCCGGCGCAGCCCGGCGGTCACCCGCTCGGCGACCTCCACGGCCGTCAGCGACCCCTTGAACTTGTCCGCGGCGACAAGCACCCGCCGCTGGGTCCTCCGGGTATCGCTCACTGCAGCGTCCGCCACTTGCACTCCCCTTGCTCTCCGGGCCCTCACGCACGTCAAGGCCAGTCGCGCCGCTGCGACCTTAACCGGAGGACGTCCCCGTCGTCAGCCCGTGCCCATCTCGTGGACCCGGGGGGGCATCTCCCTCAGGCACCCTTCCAAAACGGGTAGACCTCAACCATGACCCCCGCACGCACCGAGACAGAGCTGGCAAACCGCGTCCTCGGCGGCTGGCAGGGCCGCATCGCGGGCAACATGCTCGGCAAACCGGTCGAGCAGGGCGAGGTCTGGACGCGCGACCGCATCGACCGCTACCTGCGGCAGGCCGCCGCACTGCCGCTGACCGACTACCTGCCCGAGCCGATCACCGAGAGTGACGGGTTCGAGCTGCGGCCCGAATGGCGACAGTGCGTCCGCCGACACATCCACGGCAGCTGCCGTGACGACGACGTCGACTACGCGATCCTCGGCCTGGACCTGCTGGAGACCCACGGCTTCGGCTTCAGCACCGAGCAGGTCGGGGACCTGTGGCTGCTGCGGCTGCCGTATCTGCAGACGTTCACCGCCGAGCGGGCCGCGTACCGCAACCTGGCAAACGGGCTCAAGCCGCCGCTGACGGCGACGTACGACAATCCGTACCAGGAGTGGATCGGGGCGCTGATCAGGGCCGACATCTACGGCTGGACCTGTCCGGGCGTGCCGCGCCGGGCCGCCTCGCTGGCCCGGCGGGACGCGGTGCTGTCGCACACCGGCAACGGCGTGTACGGGGCGATGTGGGCGGCGGCGCTGATCGCCGCGGCGTTCACGGCACCCACGGTGCGGCACGCGGTCGACGAGGCCCTGGCCGTGATCCCGGCGAGCAGCCGCCTGGCCCGCACGGTGCGCCGGGTCGTCTCCCTGCACGACACCCGGATGTCCTGGGAGGACACGCTCACCACGGTCACCGAGGAGACCGCCGGGATGGGCTGGATCCACACCGTCCCGAACGCCGCCGTCCTCACCGCCGGCCTGCTCTACGGCGACGGCGACTTCACCCGCACCATCACCCTGACCGTCCGGGGCGGCCTGGACACCGACTCCAACGGCGCGACGGCGGGTTCGGTGGCGGGTGTGTTCGGCGGGGGCGCGGCCATCCCGGACCAGTGGACGGTGCCGCTGGAGGACACGGTCCGCAGCGCGGTGTTCGGCTTCGACGGGGTGCGGATCAGCGAGCTGGCGGAGCGGACCCTGCGGCTGGCGGAGCAGGAGGTCTGAGGCCGGCCACGCCTTCCCCTGCGGCTGAGCCATATCGGGTGGTTACCCTGCCCCAATGACGACCTCTTCTGACTTCGCCGCCTACATCGCGTCCCTGCCCCGCGTCCTGGCCGGCGCCGCCGCGCTGTTCAGGGACGGCGAGGGCCGGGTGCTGCTCGTCGAGCCCAACTACCGGGAGGGCTGGGCGCTGCCCGGCGGCACGATCGAGTCCGACGACGGCGAGACCCCGCGGCAGGGCGCGCGGCGCGAGACGGCCGAGGAGATCGGGCTGGACCGGGAGCTCGGCAGGCTGCTGGCGGTGGACTGGGTGCACGGCACGGGGCGTCCGCCGCTGGTGGCGTATCTGTACGACGGCGGGGTGCTCGGCGAGGACGAGTTCAAGGCGATCCGCCTGCAGGAGGAGGAACTGCTGTCCTGGCGGCTGGTCCCGCGCGAGGAGCTGACCGAGTATCTGCCGGGCGCCCTCGGCCGCCGCGTCCTGACCGCCCTGGACGTCCTGGCGGACGGCTCGGGCACGGCGGAGCTGGAGAACGGGCACCGGGTGAACTGACGGCCGCACCGGGCCCGGGCCGCTCCGCGATATCCGCTCGCCGCTGTCGTACGGCCCGGCCTACCCTCGGTGACATGGCCAAGCCCCTCGTCGCGCTCCTCACCGGTGCCGGTATCAGCACGGACTCCGGGATCCCGGACTACCGCGGGCCGAACGGGCTCTGGCGGCGGGATCCGGAGGCCGAGAAGCTCGTCACGTACGAGTACTACATGGACGACCCGGGGATCCGCCGCCGCTCCTGGCAGATGCGGCGCAAGAACCGGACGCTTCAGGCGGAGCCCAACGCCGCGCACCGGGCGGTGGCCGAACTGGAGCGGTCCGGGGTGCCCGTCCGGGTGATCACGCAGAACGTGGACGGGCTGCACCAGCTCGCCGGGATGCCCGCTCGCAAGGTCCTCGAACTGCACGGCACGGCACGGAGTTTCGTGTGCACCGGCTGCCACGCCCGCGGCCCCATGGAGGACGCGCTCGCACGGGTCGAGGCCGGGGAGGATGACCCGCCGTGCCTGGAGTGCGGCGGCGTCCTGAAGTCGGCGACGGTGATGTTCGGCGAGCGGCTCGACCCCGTCGTCCTGGGCGAGGCGGTCGCCATCAGCAAGGCCTGCGAGGTGTTCGTCGCCGTCGGCACGAGCCTCCAGGTCCAGCCCGCCGCGGGTCTCGCCGGTGTCGCCGCCGACCACGGCGCCCGGCTGATCATCGTCAACGCCGAGCCGACTCCCTACGACGACCGTGCCGACGAGATCGTCCGCGAACCCATCGGCACGGCGCTGCCGGAGCTGTTGCGCGGTCTCACGGCCGAGGCGCGGCCCGCAGATCCTCCAGGCGCGTGAGCGCGTCACGGGCCAGGTCGCGCTCGGCGTCGGTGAGGCGGAGCGCGGCGGCCCGGGCGAGGGCGGTCGCCGCCGCGTCCTCGTCGCCGAGTCGTCCCGCGATGTCCGCGCGGAGGACGAGGAGCTGAAGCAGCTGCACGGGCGTCGGTGTCTCGTCCGTCAGGCGCAGGACACGGTCGACGACCTTCGCGGCGCCCGCCGCGTCCCCCTTGGAGTCGGCCAGGAGGGACGCGTGGTGCAGGGCCCGCGCGAAGGTCTCCCGCGGTGCGGGCGCACGGTGTCCGGTCTCGCCCGTGCGCTGTCCGATGCGGACGCAGTTTCCGCCCGGATCGGTCATGAGGAACTGCCGCACGCCGTACGACATGTCCTTGAGCGGTCCCACCCGCGGCAGCCCGCGGGTGGGGATCCTGCCGTACGCCGCCTTGAGCCCGGCGCGGAACGCCTCGTAGAGGCCGTCGACGTCGTCGGTCATGACGTAGCAGGTGCTGATCGAGCCGGTGGGCTCGTAGTGCTTCATCGCGAAGAACTGCAGCTCGATGCCGCCGCGTTCCACGACCGTGTACGGGTTGGGGCTGCGCTGTTCGTACGTCACCTCGAAGCCGAGGGCGGTGTAGAAGTCGAGAACGGGTGGGAGGGTCCGGCAGGGCAGGATCGGGATGGTCTTCTCCGGCATGGACCCACTCTAGTCAAATTTGACCAACCGGAGAGTCAGAAGAGTGCGGCCCCCCGCTCGAAGTCCAGCAGGCGCTGCTTGCGCTCCAGCCCGCCCCCGTATCCCGTGAGGCCGCCGTTCGCGCCGATCACACGGTGGCAGGGGACGATGATGCCGACGGGGTTGCGGCCGTTGGCGAGGCCGACCGCGCGCGAGGCGGTCGGGGTGCCGAGGGCCTCGGCGAGTGCGCCGTAGGTGCGGGTCTCGCCGTAGGGGATGCGGCGCAGTTGGTCCCAGACGCTGCGCTGGAACGGGGTGCCGGTCAGGCGGAGTTCGACGGTGAACTCCTTGAGCTCGCCCGCGAAGTAGGCCTTCAGTTGTTCCTCCGTCTGTGCGAACAGGGTGTCCTCGCGGGGGCCGAAGGTCTCCTCCGGTGGGCGGTGGCGCTGGTCGGTCATGTAGAGGCCGCACAGGACGCCGTCGTCGGCGACGAGGGTGAGGGGGCCGTAGGGGCTGTCGGTCACGGTGTGGTGCTTCATGGAACGTCCCTATACCGGAAGGAAGTTGATCGGGTGGCTGTCGGTCGCCCAGAGGTACTGGACCGCGTAGGCCCGCCAGGGGCGCCAGGCCGCCGCGCGGGCGGTGAGCGCGGCAGGGGTGGAGGGCAGGCCGAGTTCCTGGGCGGCGCGGCGGATGCCGAGGTCGGTGGGGAGGAAGGCGTCGGGGTCGCCGAGGGCGCGCATGGCGATGACGTCGGCCGTCCAGGGGCCGAAGCCCGGCAGGGCGAGGAGCCGGTCGCGGGCCTGCGGCCAGTCGCTCTCCACGCCCAGGTGGAGGTCGCCGTCGGCGAGGTGGCGGACCAGGGTGGTGAAGGTCGTGCGACGGGTGCGGGGCATCGCCAGTGTCTCCGGGTCCAGCGCCGCGAGGGCCTCGGGGGCCGGGAAGAGGTGGGTGAGGCCGCCCTCGGGGTCGTCGACCGGTTCGCCGTACGCGGTGACCAGGCGGGCCGCGTGGGTGCGGGCGGCGGCGGTGGAGACCTGCTGGCCGAGCACGGCCCGGACGGCGAACTCCGCCTCGTCCACCGTGCGCGGGACACGCCGGCCGGGCGCCTTGTCGACCAGCGGTGCCAGGACGGGGTCCGTGCGCAGTTGCTCGTCGATCGCCACCGGGTCGGCGTCCAGGTCGAGCAGACGGCGGCAGCGGCTGATGGCGACGGTCAGATCGCGCAGGTCGCTGAGGGTGAGGCGGCAGGCGATGTGGTCGGGGGTGGGAGTCAGGGCCACGATGCCGTGGCCGTACGGCAGCCGCAGCGTGCGCCGGTAGGAGCCGTCGCGCCACTCCTCCACGCCGGGTACGGCCGTGGCGGCGAGGTGGCCGAAGAGGTTGTCGGGGTTGAGCGGAGTGCGGAACGGCAGCCGCAGGGACAGCGCGCCGGGGGTGCTCGCGCCCTGCCGCTTCGGGGTGCGGGCACGCAGGTCGCTCGGGGAGAGGGCGAAGACCTCGCGGACGGTGTCGTTGAAGGTGCGGATCGAGGCGAAGCCGGCGGCGAAGGCGATCTGGGCCATCGGCAGGGCCGTCGTCTCGATGAGCAGCCGGGCCGTCTGGGCGCGCTGGGCGCGGGCGAGCGCGAGCGGGCCCGCGCCCAGTTCGGCGAGCAGTTGCCGCTCGACCTGCCGGGTGCTGTAGCCGAGCCGGGCTGCGAGACCGGGCACGCCCTCGCGGTCCACGACACCGTCGGCGATCAGCCGCATGGCGCGGGCCACGAGGTCGGCGCGCTGGTTCCACTCCGGGGAGCCGGGGCTGGTGTCGGGCCGGCAGCGTTTGCAGGCCCGGAACCCGGCCTGCTGGCAGGCCGCCGCGCTCGGGTGGAAGACCATGTTCTCCGGCTTGGGCGGCACGACCGGGCAACTGGGACGGCAGTAGATGCGGGTCGTCAGGACGGCCGTGAAGAACCATCCGTCGAACCGCGCGTCCTTGGACTGGACAGCGCGTACGCAGCGCTCGGTGTCGGTGTGCATCCCCATCTGCATGCGTCCAGCATCGGGCACCGGGCGTGACGGGTCTGGCGAGAATCCGACATCGACCTGTCCGTGCGCCGTCCCGCGGAGACCGGCGAAACCGGGACAGATGATGATTCATTCATGTGTTCGTGGGTGACCGGTACGATGACGTCATGGGTCATGGAGCCGTCATTCCCGCGCAGGACGCCACCGAGCGCGTACGCCTGGACGCGGACAACGTCGCGAAGGTCGCCACCACGCTCCAGGCCCTGTCCACACCCTCCCGCCTGCTGATCCTGGCGCGGCTGCGGGAAGGCCCGCTGCCGGCCACCGAGTTGGCCGCCGAGGTGGGCATGGAGCAGTCGGCCTGCTCGCACCAGCTGCGGCTGCTGCGCAATCTGGGCCTGGTGGTGGGCGAGCGGCGGGGCCGTTCGGTCGTCTACGCGCTGCACGACCACCATGTCGCCGAGCTGCTCGACCAGGCCGTCTACCACGTGGAGCATCTGCGCCTGGGCATCAGCGACGCCGCCGACTGAGGCGGCGCCGCTGTCCCGCCGCCTCTTCTATTCGGTGGCCGTCGGCCGTCGCGAGGCCGCCATCGCCTCGCTCACGCGCGTCAGCGGACGCAGCCGGTAGGTGTAGGCGTAGTCGCGGTTGGCGAAGAGCTTGAACTCGTCGTGGGGGTGGGCGCCCCAGCTGTTGTCGCCGCCCACGCCCGTCTGGCGGTGGTTGACCCGGAGGACCACGGCGTCCCTGGGGTTGAGCTGGTAGTCGTGGCGGGCCCCGACCGACAGGTCCTCGGGAGTGAAGTGCGAGGCGTTGACCTCCAGCAGCGGCTCACCGCAGACGAGCAGTCCGCGTCCGCTGCCGTCCGTCAGCGCGGCCCAGCGGACGTCGGTCTTGTTGCCGTTCTCCTGGGGGCGCAGGTAGGAGGTCCACTGGCCGGAGACGGTGCCGGAGTACAGGCCGACGTCGGTGGCGTTGTTGCGGTCCCACATGTTCTCCTCCGGGCCCCGGCCGTAGTAGTGCAGCCGGTCCAGGCGGCGGGGCAGGAACAGCAGGGTGCCGACCTCGGGGATGTACGGCAGGTTCGGCGCTCCCGGGTGCAGGGTGTTGTCGACCTTGATCTCACCGTTGCCGAAGACCGTGTACGTGGTGCTGTACGTGGACTCCGTGCTGGTGGGCAGCGTGCCGGTGACCGTGACCTCGACGGCCCGGTCGTCCAGCGGCCGGACCCGTACGTCCGCCACCTTCCGCTTCGCTCCGGCGTCGCGCCACGTCTGGTTGCGGGTGTGGTGGCCGTTGCCCCGGTCGTTGTCGGTGGGCGCCCGCCAGAAGTTCGGGACGGGGCCGGAGGTGATGAGCCGGGTGCCGCCCGCCTCGTACGACGTGATGGTGCCGGTGCTCTTGTCGACGGTGACCGAGAAGCCCTTGCCCCTGACCGTGACGTCCTCGTCCCGGTCGGTGTACCGCAGGGCGGGGACGCTGCGCAGCGGCAGGGGCGTCACGGCCGGGCTGTCCGCGTCGAGGGCGAGCTGCTGCTTGGCCACCTCGAAGCCCGCCTTCGCCCACTTGGTGGGCTCCTTGGTGGTGAAGGAGAGCTGGAGGAAGTACTCCGTGCCCGGTTCGGGCTTCGCCGGCAGTCGCACCGGCACCTTGATGTCCTTGCTGGTCAGCGGCGCGAGATTCAGCTGGTCACGGGTCAGCCGGCCGCGCTGGACGACCTTGCCGTCGGCGACGAGGGACCAACGGCCGTCGAACTCGCGGAGGTTGGTGAAGAGGTACTCGTTGGTGAGCGTGACGGCGCCGGGGCCTGAGGAGGCCGGGGCGGCGTTGATCGCCTGGTAGATCTGCTTGACCTCGGCGGACTTGCCCGTGAGGCCGCGGTCGGCGGTGATGATGCCGTCGCCGGCGAAGGCGCCGTCGTTGGGGTTGTCGCCCCAGTCGCCGCCGTAGGCGTAGAACGTCTTGTCGCGCGGGCGCTGCTCGGTGAAGCCGACGGTGGCGGCGTCGAACCAGAACCGCACACCCTCGTCGTCCGGGCCGCGGCTGTCCGAGGCCAGCTCCGCGGCGCTCAGCGCGCGGGCGTACACGCGGGCCCGCCGGATGGTGCCGCTGAACTCCCGGGTCGGGTTGTCGACGTCGGTGGCGAGCGTCAGGGACGCGGTGTTGGGGCTGGGGCGGCGGGTGGTGGTCCGGGTGCCGCGCGCCTGGCCGTCGACGTACAGGGTGAGCGTCCCGGCGTCCGCGTCGAAGACACCGGCGATGTGGTGCTCCTTGCCCGTCCAGCCGTCCGGCAGCGCCCAGCTCGCGGTGACCCACTGGCCGCCGCCGTGGATGAAGAACTCCAGGTTCTCGTCGGACTGTTTGAGGGCGTACTGGGTGTCGCCCTTGGCGAGGATGGGCTGATGGCCGCCGGTCACGTGCGGGGTGACCCAGGCCTCCAGCGTGAGGGAGCCGGTGAGGTCCAGGCGGGCGTCGCGGGGGAAGACGGTGCCGCCGGAGACGCCCTTCGCGCGGTCGAAGCCGGCGGCCGGCGCGATGACTTCGCCGCGCAGCGCGCCCGGGCCGGACTCGGTCAGCAGTTTGCGGGTCGGGGTCGGCCAGCTCAGAGCCTGGTCGGCGAAGTCCCAGATCCAGCCGCCCTGGAGGACGTCGTAGCGGCGGACGATGTCCCAGTACTTCTTGAAGTTGCCGTTGGAGTTCCCCATGCCGTGCGAGTACTCGATCATCACGTACGGCCGGGTGTCGCTCGTGTCCTTGGCGCGCTGCTCGACCCGCTGCGGGCTGTCGTACATCTCGGAGCGGATGTCGCTGATGCCCGGGCGGTCGTCGCCCTCGTACTGGATGACGCGGGTGGGGTCGTAGGAGCGGATCCAGTCGTACATGGCGTTGAACGTCGTGCCGCCGCCCGCCTCGTTGCCGAGGGACCAGATGACCACCGAGGCGTGGTTCTTGTCGCGGTGGACCATGTTCTGGGCGCGGACCACGCACGCCTCGGTCCACTCGGGGTGGCCGCTGCCGGGGAACTTGTCGCGGATGCCGTGGGTTTCGAGGTTGGTCTCGTCCACGAGGTACAGGCCGTACTCGTCGGCGAGTTCCAGCCACAGCGGGTTGTTGGGGTAGTGCGAGGTGCGGACGCTGTTGATGTTGAGCCGCTTGATGATCTCGATGTCCTCGATCATCTGCGCCCGGGTGATCGCCGAGCCGGTGACGGGGTGCATCTCGTGCCGGTTGGTGCCGCGGAAGGAGACCGGCTTGCCGTTGATGCGCATCAGGCCGTCCTTGAGCGCGAACTCACGGAAGCCGACCCGGTGCGAGAGCGTCTCGACGACCTTGCCGGAGGGGTCGCGCAGCCGCAGCACGGCGGTGTAGAGGTTCGGGTGCTCGGCCGACCAGAGCTTCGGCGAGGGGACGGCTCTGGACGCCTCGGCGGTGGCCTCGTCGCCGTCGGGGACGTCGACCGGCTGGTTCAGGGGCCGCGCCCAGACGGCGTGGCCGCGCGCGTCGTACAGCTGGGTCTCGACGGTGTAGCGGCCCGCGCCCTTGCCGCCGTAGTCGCGGACGTGCGCGGTGACCTTGAGTTCGGCGGAGGTGTAGTCGTCGCCGAGCGGGGTGCCCAGTTTGAAGTCGCGCAGGTGCACGTTCGGCGTGGAGTACAGGTGGACCGAGCGGAAGATGCCGCTCAGCCGGATCATGTCCTGGTCCTCCAGCCACTCCGCGTCGGAGTAGCGGTACACCTCGACGGCGATCTGGTTGGTGCCCGGCTTGAGGTGGGGGGTGATGTCGTACTCGGCGGAGGTGTAGGAGTCCTCGTGGTAGCCGACCAGCTCGCCGTTGATCCACACGTAGTGGGCGGACTTGACGCCCTCGAAGTGCAGGAAGGTGCGCCGGCCCGACCAGTTCCGGGGGACGGTGAACGTACGGCGGTACTGGCCGACGGGGTTGTAGCGGGTCGGGGCGGCCGGCGGCTGGGCGTCCTCGCCGCCGCCGTTGGGGCCCCACCAGGGATAGGTGATGTTGACGTAGATCGGGAAGTCGTAGCCGTGCAGCTGCCAGGCCGAGGGCACGGGGATGGTGTCCCAGCCGGAGTCGTCGACGTCGGTGCGGTAGAAGTCGGCGTCCCGGTCGTCGGGGCGGTCGGCGTAGGCGAACTTCCACTTGCCGTCGAGGCTCAGCCGGTACGGCGAGCGCTCGCGGTCACCGGCCAGGGCCTGCCCGAGGTCCGCGTACGGCATGAGCGTGGTGTGCGGCGGCTCGGTGCCCACGCGGTACACGGCCAGGCCGTCGTTCCACTCCGGAGGGCCCTCCGCCGCCGGGCGCCGGCCCGCCGCGTGCGCGGCGGCGGGCGACGCGGACAGGGCGAGCGCGCCGAGCACGGCGGCGCCGCCTTCGAGCAGACGGCGACGGCTGACGACGGGCCGGTCGGCGGGGGACGGGAGCGGGTGCGGCATGACCGTGGCCTTCCTCGGTTCGACAGGGTGCTGCACGGACTGAGGGCACGTCAGATGCGATCCCAACTCCCGTGATGGGCGTTTCTGTTGGGACTGGTGCAACTGACGGTGACGGAGCAACTGCTGAGCAGGCACACCCTAGGACTCGAACACAACCGAAGCAATGATCCCGTCGGACTTTGTGCGGTCCTGATGGTTCTCCCGCGTCCTCCGGCGCTCGGCGCCCTCAGGCCCCGAGGAATTCGGCGCCTTCAGGCCCCGAGGAAGGTGAGCACCTCGCTCGTCAGCCGGGCGGGCGCGTCCAGGGGGACGAGGTGGCCGGACTCCGGGACGGGCACCAGGCGCGCGCCCGGGATCAGGGCGGCCAGTTCCTGCCCCTTGGCGAAGGGGATCCAGGTGTCCTCGGTGCCCCAGCAGACCGTCACCGGCAGGTCGATCGTGGGGTACAGCGGCTGGATCTCGTCGGTGTAGCGCTGGTCGGCCTGCGCGATCTGGCGGTAGAAGGCGACCTGGCCCCGCTCCCCCGTCCAGGGCCGCACGAGCGCGTCCAGCGCGGCGGGCCGCAAGCCGGTGTGGGTCGCGGACGTGACGTACTCGCGCACCAGGGCCTCGTGCAGGGCGGCCGGGAGCTGCTCGAAGACGTGGGCGTGCTCGCCGACCAGCCGGAAGAAGGGGGAGCCCCAGGGTTCCAGGGCCACCGGGTCGACCAGGGCGAGCCGCCGGTAGCGGGCCCCGTGCAGCAGATGGGCGCGCAGGGCCACGCACCCGCCGAAGTCGTGCGCGACGACGGACGGCTCCTCCAGGCCCCAGTGCGCCAGCAGCTCGGTGAAGATCCGGCCCTGTATCCCCAGTGAGACGTCCTGGTCCGGACGCATGTCCGAGGTGCCGTAGCCCGCCATGTCCCACAGGTGCACGTGGTGTCCGGCGGCGGCGAGCGCGGGAGCGATCTCGTGCCACACGTACGAGGAGAAGGGCGTCCCGTGCATAAGCACGACCGGCTCGCCGTCGGGATCCCCCAGCCGGTCCCAGCGCACGGTCCCCGACGTGGTGGCCAGGCTCTCCCGCAACGTCCAGTCACCCAAGATTCCCACTCCCTCTCTCTCCGCGTACCGACCCACGATTATTTGTCATTTCGGCGCGACAGTGTCGCTCCTCCGACCGTAATGTGACCTCATCGGACAGCCTGCGCAACGGATCTTGGCCGGACCTTTTGCCGCGCCGGAAGGAGCGGCTCGCATGAACGGGTATGCGACCTCGCATCGCGACGCCGTCACGGCCGCGCCCGGCGGGCTGCTGGACCTGCTGAAGGTCGCGGCCGTGGTCCTGGACGGCGGCGGGCACATCGTCCTGTGGAGCCCCGAGATCCAGCAGCTGCTCGGCTACACCCCCGAGGAGGCCCTGCGGCAGCGCGCCGACACACTCCTGATCGCGCCCGAGAACCGCCCCCGGGGCAGGGAGCTGTTCGCCCAGGTCAGATCGGGGGACCGCTGGGCCGGTGTCTTCCCGCTGCGGCACCGCGACGGCACGGAACGCGCGGTGGAGTTCCGCACGATGCGGCTCCTCGACAACGAGGGGCAGCCCCACCTGCTGGGACTCGCCACGGACGCGACGACGGTACGGAAGGTGGAGCGGGACCTCGCCCTCTCGCACAGCCTGGTCAACCAGACCCCGCTCGGCATCGCCGTCTTCGACAACGACCTGCGCTGGGTCGGGGTCAACCCCGCGCTGGAGCGGATAAACGGCGTGCCCGAGGAGGCCCTGCTGGGCCGCCGGCTCGGCGAGGTGCTGCCGGGCCTGGACGTCGAGGCCATCGAGGCCCGGATGCGGCACGTCCTCAAGACCGGCAGGCCCCTGCTCGACCAGCAGACCATCGGCAGGACGGCGGCGGACGAACACGACCGCGCCTACTCGGAGTCGTACCACCGCATCGAGGACACCGACGGCCGGGTGCTCGGACTCGCGATGGCCGTGCTGGACGTCACCGAGCGCCAGCAGGCCGCGGCCGAGGTCGCGCAGGCACGTCAGCACCTGTCGGTGATCGCCGACGCCGGCGTGCGGATCGGCACCACGCTGGACCTTCAGCAGACCGCGCGGGAGCTGGCCGACGTGGTGGTGTCGCACCTCGCGGACCTGGCCGCCGTGGACGTCCTGGAGTCCGTCGTGGCCCACGGCACGATCGCTCCGGTGTCGGGCGGCGCGCCCGCCGAGTTCCGGGCGCTGGCCGTCGCGGCGGGCTACCCGACCGACGCCATCCACGCCGCGGACCCGGTCGGCGAACTGGCCACCTACGCCTCGTCGCGGATCATCACGCAGTGCGTCCGCCGGGCCCGCCCGGTCCTGGTCGAGCGCGTGGACCCGAAGATGATGCGGCGCATCGCCCGGGACGCGCGGGCCGCCCAGACCCTGCAGGAGGCCGGCGCACACTCCTACATGGCGGTGCCGCTGATGGCCCGGGGCAAGGTCCTCGGCACGCTCACCCTGTACCGCACGGTCGACGAACGCCCCTTCGACGACCGGGACCAGGCGCTCGCCTCGGAGCTCGCCGCACGCGCCGCGATCTGCATCGACAACGCCCGCCTCTACGGCCGGGAACGCGGCACCGCCCTGACGCTCCAGCGCAGCCTGCTCCCGGCCACGCCCGCCGAGCGGGAGGGGCTCGACATCGCCGCCCGCTACCGCCCGGCCCTCAGCGAGGTCGGCGGCGACTGGTACGACGTACTGCCGCTGAGCCCGGGACGCACCGGGCTCGTGGTGGGGGACGTCATGGGCAAGGGCGTCCAGGCCGCGGCGATCATGGGGCAGTTGAGCACGGCGACGCGGGCGCTGGCCCGGCTGGACCTGCCGCCCGCCGAGCTGCTGCGGCACCTCGACGACATCGCCGGCTCGCTCGGCGACACGATCGCCACGTGCGTGTACGCGGTGTGCGACCTGCGGACCGGCATCTGCTCGCTGTCCAGCGCCGGTCATCTGCCGCCCGTGCTCGCCGGGGCGGACGGCGGCGCGAAGCTCGTCGACGTGCCCGGCGGGGTGCCGCTGGGGGTGGGCGGAGTGGAGTTCGGCACCGTGGAACTGGAGCTCGCGCCGGGCTCCCTGCTCGCCCTGTACACCGACGGGCTGGTCGAGAACCGCGGGGAGCCGATCGACACCGGCCTCGCCACGCTGACCCGCCTCCTGGGGAGCGCGGGACCCAGCCTGCAACGGACCAGTGACAGCCTCCTGAGTGCGCTGAGCCCGGAGCCCGACGACGACGTCGCGCTCCTGCTGGTCCGCACCCGCGCCTGAGCGGGGCGCCAACTGTTAGCATGTTTGTGTGAGTTACGTTCTCTACCTCTGATCCGGGCCACTGGCTCCGCCCCTCGCATGCCCTGACGACCACGGGCCGAGGCGCCGGGAGCCGCGACGTCGCCCACGGCCCGCCCTGTTCCGGGCCGGCCGTCCGTCGGATCCGAAGGCCCGCTCGCATCCCCGCCCGAACCGGGGGTGAAGTGTGCCTCCTCAACGAGGAAGAGAACGTGACCACCTTCAACCTGCCTGCCCGCGACCGGGCCCAGCTGACCTGCGCCCGCATCCGCGTCGACCGCGGTGGCCGCACCGTGCTGCACGACGTCGAGATGAAGGTCTCCCCCGGATCGCGCTGGGGCGTCGTCGGCGAGAACGGACGCGGCAAGTCGACCCTGTTGCACGTCCTGGCCGGCCTGCTGGCCCCGGACGAGGGAACCGTGCACCGCGTGGGCACCCTCGCCCTGGCCGAGCAGGAGATGCCGGCCGAGGACGAGCGCACGGTCGGCGACTTCATCGACGAGCACCTGGCCGACGCCCGCGCCGCCCTGCGGGATCTCGACGCCGCCGCGCAGGCCCTGGCAGCGGAACGTCCCGGTGCCGAACAGGCCTATGCCGACGCCCTGGAGGCGGCGCGGGCGCTGGACGCCTGGGACGCCGACCGCCGCGTGGACGTGGCCCTGGACGGACTGGGTGCGGTCAGCGATCGTGCCCGTCCCCTGGCCACGCTGTCGGTCGGCCAGCGCTGCCGGATCCGGCTGGCCTGCCTGCTGGGCGCCGAGTACGACTTCCTGCTCCTGGACGAGCCCACCAACCACCTGGACCTGGCCGGGCTGGAGTACCTCACCTCCAGGCTGCGCGCCCACACCGGCGGTGTCGTGGTGGTCAGCCACGACCGGGCGCTGCTCGCGGACGTGGCCACCACGATCCTCGACCTCGACCCGACCCGCGACGGCCGCCCGGGCGTGTACGGCGGCGGCTACGCCGGCTACCGGGAGGGCCGCGAGGCCGAACTGGCGCGCTGGGAGGAGGAGTACGAGCAGCAGCAGACCGAGCACGTCCGTCTCCGGCAGGCCCTGTCGGAGGCGCAGAACCGGCTGACCACCGGCTGGCGCCCGGACAAGGGCACGGGCAAGCACCAGCGCGCCACCCGCGCCGGTGCCCTGGTGCGCTCCGTCCACCGGCGCCAGGACGACCTGGACCGGCACGAGGTCACCGCGCCGGTGCCGCCGCAGCGTTTCTCGATGCCCCACCTGCCCGCCCGGCCGGGCGTCGTCCTGCTGCGCGCGGAGGAGGTGACGGTCGGCGGACGGCTGCACCACTTGACGAGCCTGTCGTTGACGTCCGGCGACAGGCTGGCCGTCACCGGCCCGAACGGCGCGGGCAAGTCCACGCTCCTGTCCGTCCTGGCCGGGCGACTCGCCCCGGACACGGGCCGGGTGCACCGGGGCCGCACGGTGCGGCTGCACCTGCTCGGGCAGGAGTCGCCGCGGGCGGCGCACCGGCGGGCCCGTGACCTGTACGAGGCGCACACCGCGCGCCTGGTCACGACGGGCGTGCTGAAGGAGGGCGAGGTGGTGGGGCTCGGCTCGCTGGGTCTGCTGACCTCGCGCGACGCCGGCAAGCCGGTGGCCGAGCTGTCGATGGGTCAGCAGCGGCGGCTCGACCTGGCCTTGGCGCTGGCCGCCCGCCCGCATGTGCTGCTGCTGGACGAGCCCACCAACCACCTGTCCATCGCGTTGGTCGACGAGCTCACCGAAGCGCTGCACAGTACGGAGACGGCCGTCGTCGTGGCGACCCACGACCGCCAGATGCGACGCGACATCAGCGGCTGGCCGCACCTCGCGCTGGCGCGGCAGCGGTCGGCGGACCGGGACCAGGAGGTGGGTGCGGCGCAACGGTGACAAGCGCCGGGCGTTGGGCTGTTCTCGTCAGCGCAGGCGTCAGGCGAACGCCTCGTGCGCCCGCTCGTCGAAGAGGACGAACCGGACCTCCTCGACGTCGGTCTTCGCCGCGCGCACCGTGTCCACCGCGATGCGCGCGGCGTCCCCCATCGGACAGCGGTACACGCCGGTGGAGATCGCCGGGAACGCGACCGTGCGGGCGCCGAGTTCGCCGGCGACGCGGAGGGACTCTCGAAGGGTTTACCCGTGCTCGTGCAGCGGCGCGTCCCTGCCGCCTGCGCTCGGCCACCGGCCCGGCGCCGACGAGGCGGGGGGACGTCACACGCGGATGACGCGCAGGCCCAGCTCGGCGAAGTCCACGGCCGCCTCCGCCTCCATGCCGGTGTCGGTGACCATGACGTCGAAGTCGCGCAGTTCGGCGAACCGGCAGAAGGTGTCGTTCCCGATCTTGCTGCTGTCGGCGAGCAGTACCCGCCGCCGCGCGCGCTGGCACATCGCCCGTTTGACCTCCGCTTCGGCCAGGTCCGGTGTGGTCAGGCCGTGTTCGACCGAGACACCGTTGGTCGCCAGGAAGGACACGTCGATGAGAAACGTCCCCAGGGTGCGGATGGCGACCACGTCGACTTCCGCGAGCGTGCGAGCCCGTACGCGGCCACCCAGGGTGAGGACCGTGAGCTCCGCGTGCTGCGCGAGCAGCTGGGCGATCGGCAGGCTGTTGGTGATCACCGTCAGTTCACGGCCGCCGGGCAGCAGCTCGGCCAGGCGGAAGGTGGTCGACCCGGCGTCCAGCAGGATCACTCCCTCGTCGGGCACCTCGTCCAGCGCCGCTGCGGCGATCCTCTTCTTCTCCTCCTCCATCACCTCGCCACGCGTGGGCAGGTCCGGCTCGAAGCCGAGCCGCCGGAGGGGGATCGCCCCGCCGTGCACCCGCCGCAACAGACCCTGGCGTTCGAGCAGGGCCAGATCCTGCCAGATCGTCTCCGGGCTCTCCGAGAGGGCATCGGCCAACCGCTCCACGCTCGCGCGTCCTTCCTCGCGCGCGAGAGCCACGATCTGCCGCTGACGTTCCTTGGCCTGCATGATGTGCTTCACCTCTTGCTGTGGCAGCCCGTCGGACGCGGCCTGGGGCAAGGCATCACCAGGACGACGGTTCCGCAGGTGCCGACGTGGGAGACAGGGACTGCTCCGCCCAGATGACTTTGCCCCGCGGGGTGTAGCGGGTTCCCCAGCGCTGGGCGAGTTGGGCGACGAGGAACAGGCCGCGCCCGCCCTCGTCGGTCGCTGTGGCCTGGCGGAGGTGGGGGGAGGTGCTGCTGCCGTCGGAGACTTCGCAGATGAGCACCCGGTCGCGGAGCAGACGCACCTGAACGGGCCCGGCGGCGTGCCGGATGGCGTTCGTGGCCAGTTCGCTGAGCAGGAGTTCCGTGGTGAAGGCACAGTCCTCCAGGCCCCATTCGGTCAACTGCCGGACGGCGGCCTCGCGGACGGCGGAAATCGCCGCCGGGTCGGTGGGCACGTCCCAGCACGCGGTGTGTTCGGCGCCGAGGGCACGAGTACGGGCGACGAGCAGGGTCACGTCATCAAAGGAGTGGGGGCCCGGCAGGACGCGCAGCACCGCCTCACAGGTCTGTTCGGGCGCCCGGTCGGCGTGCGACAGGGCGGCCCGCAGCCGTTCCAGGGCCACGTCGATGTCCCAGCCGCGGTCTTCGATGAGTCCGTCGGTGTAGAGGACCAGCTGGCTGCCCTCCGGCAGATGCAGTTCGGCGGTCTCGAAGGGCAGGCCGCCCAGGCCGAGGGGAGGGCCGGCCGGCAGGTCCGGGAAGTGGACGGCGCCGTCGAGGTCGACCACCGCGGGCGGGGGGTGGCCTGCTCGGGCCACCGTGCAGCGCTGGGAGACCGGGTCGTACACGGCGTACAGACAGGTGGCACCGATGAAGTCGTCACCCCCGGAGCGGGACGTCCCCTCCTGTCCCAGAGCGATGACCAGGTCGTCGACGCGTCCGAGGAGCTCGTCGGGGGCCAGGTCCAGGGTGGCGAAGTTGTGCACCGCGGTGCGCAGCCGGCCCATGGTGACGGCAGCGTGCAGGCCGTGTCCGACGACGTCGCCGACGACCAGGGCGACGCGCGCCCCGGACAGCGGAATGATGTCGAACCAGTCGCCGCCCACCCCGCCCGTGGCGATCTGGGCGGGCAGGTAGCGATGGGCGGCCTCCACCGCGGTCTGTTGTGGAAGGACGCCCGGCAGCAGGCTGCGCTGCAGGGTGAGAGCGACGGTCTGCTCGCGGGTGAAGCGGCGGGCGTTGTCGACACAGATGGCGACGCGGGCGATGAGTTCCTCCGCCAGGTGCAGGTCGTCCTCCTCGAAGGGCCTGGACTCCCGGCAGCGGTAGAAGGTGGCGAGCCCCAGCGACGCCCCGCGGGTGCGCAGCGGGACGGCGATGAGGGACTGAATGCCGTACTCCACGATCTCCCGGACGCGGCCGGGGTCCTGGGCCAGCCACTCGGGGACGGCGCGCACATCCGGTTCGAGGACCGCCTGTCCCTCGGCGAAGCACCGGGCCTGCGGTGCGGACGAGGCGAAGCTGACCCGCTTGCCGACCGGGAAGAACGGCGATTCGGCTTCGTGGGCGCCGAGCGCCGCCCGCTGCAGGGGCGCATGCGGTACGAGCGCTTCGTCTCCGCGCAGCACGGGTTCCAGCAGATCGACCGTGACGACGTCGGCGAACCACGGGACGACCACCTCGGCCAGTTCCTCCGCGGTGCGCGTCACGTCCAGTGTGGTGCCGATGCGGATACTCGCGTGGTACAGCAGTTCCAAGCGTTCCCGCGCGGCCATCGCGAGCCGCCCCAGCTCCGGATGGCCGACGGCCAGCAGCCACTCGATGGGGGCATCGGTCGCCGCGCCCTCGGCGGGCCCCGCCTCTCCCGGCGCCTTGTCCACCGGCGCCTGCTCCGCCGGTGCGTCCGGTACGCCTTGACCTGGTGGCTCATCCGACAGGGCTGCCGCCCCTGACCACTCTGGAGAGGGAGCCGGACGCACCGCCGTCGGTGTGCTGTCCGCCGGTGTGCCAACCGTCGACGCGTCGCCGCTCCCGTTCGGCATCGTCGCCTTGCGATGCCCTGGTGCGTCGCCGACGAAGCTCAGTTTGACCACTACGCCCTCCTCACCCGTGGTCCCCGCCATGGGACGGCACACGAGCGCGGCCGTGCGGCCTCCGGACAGCGGCACCTGCGCCGCGGTGCGGCCGGCCGCGGAGATCAGCTCGGTGGCCTTCTCTCGTAGGACGTTCCGGTCGCTGTCGGTGAGGGAGGAGAGGGAGGCGTCGTGCGAGCCGGGCAGGCTCCGTGCCATGTCCGCCATCGCCTCCTGCACGCGGCGCTCGTCCTGCACAGCCTCCTGGAGCAGGGCATGCTCCCGCTCCGTACGCTCCTCCAGCAGCCGCAGCGCGATGGCCTCGGCCGCCTTGCGGGCCCGGGCCGCCATGGCCGTATCCGCGTCGGCGCACAAGGAGGTGAGACCGACCACGCCCTCGAGGCTTCCGCTGAGCGGGTCACGGACGACGGCGCCCACCGACACGAAGGGCTGCAGGCTGCCGACGAAGTGTTCGGCGCCGAAGGCCTGGAAGTCCCGCCGTTCCTCCAGGGCCGTGGCGATGCCGTGGGTGCCGACGTACTCCTCGGTGTAGGTGAAGCCCGGTGCGAGCCGAACCGCCTCGAAGTGCTTGTAGAGCGCCTTCTCACCGGCCTGGCAGCGCAGGATCACGCCGTGGCGGTCGGCGAGGATCACGCCCACGCGCGCGCCCGCCAGCTCGGATTCCAGCCGCTCGAGCACCGGCGCCGCCGCCCGGACGAGCCGGTCCTCCATATCCAGGTCCGCCTGGTAGGGAGGTGCGATCCTCTCCGGCGACACCCCCATGGAGGCACAGCGCCGCCATGAGTTCAGGATCGGGGCCCGCAGCCTGGCCACGGCCGACTCGCTCCCCAGGAATCGCTCCCGGTCACGGGCCAGGGCATCGCCGGTCCCCCAGAAGTCCGTCACAGAGACCTCCTCTCCCGGAGGGAGAACCCCGAACGGCTCGGCTCGATCGGGGGCCGGGGCGTGGCCGCTGCCCTGGGCCTCCGGCCGGCCGGGTATCGGGCCAAGGGGCTCCGACCTGCGGGGGCACGTCCGTTTTTACGATACTCCGTCCGCCCGTCGTGGGACCCGAGCAGCCGGACGCACCACGAGGTCCCACGAGCGGGCCCGCAGCTCGGCGGGTTCACCGGCCCGTGGTCGCGGAGAGTGCCGGTGCCCCTTGGGGCACGGGGCGTCCGAAGTGCTTGGCGACGAGCACACAGGCGGCGCCCACCAGTACGCCCGCCGCGATGGCTGCCAGGTACAGGACGGGGCTGCCGATCAGACCGATGACCCACAGGCCACCGTGCGGAGCGCGCGAGGTGGCGTCCACGGCCATGGACAGTGCGCCGGTGACCGCGCTCCCGGCCATGATCGACGGGATGACCCGCAGCGGGTCGGCCGCCGCGAACGGGATGGCACCCTCCGTGATGAACGAGGCACCCAGCAGCCAGGCGGCCTCTCCGGCCTTGCGCTCGCTGTCGGTGAAGAGCGCCCGCCGCACGACCGTGGCCAGGGCGAGGGCGAGCGGAGGCACCATGCCCGCGGCCATGACGGCGGCCATCACTCCCAGATCGCCGCTGGCCAGGCCGGCGACGCCGAAGGTGTAGGCGACCTTGTTGACCGGACCGCCCATGTCGAAGGCCATCATCAGGCCGAGCAGCGCGCCCAGCAGGATCGCGTTGGTCCCGCTCAGGCCGTCCAGCCAGTCGGTGAGGCCGCGTTGCGCGGCGGCGATCGGCTCCCCGATGACGATGATCATCAAAAGGCCCATCACCAACGTGGACACGAGCGGAATCCCGACCACGGTCATGACCCCCGCGGCCGCCCGCGGCAGACGGATCCTCCGTAGAGCCGTCACCACCGCACCGGCGAGCAGGCCGCCGGCCAGACCGCCGAGGAAGCCCGCGCCGGTCGCGACGGCCAGCAGCCCGGAGACCACGCCGGGTACCAGGCCCGGCCGGTCGGCGATGGCGTAGGCGATGAAGCCGGCGAGGATCGGCACGAGCATCGAGAACGCCGTCGTGCCGATCTTGAACAGCACGCCCGCGTAACCGGCCCGTTCGACCAGCTCGGACAGGTCGGTGACCTCGGGGTAGGTCTGCCCCTGCCAGGTGCCGCCGTCGACTTTCACGGCGACCTCGGCGCCGCCGATCATGAAGGCGAGCGCGATCAGGATGCCGCCCGCGGCGACGAACGGGATCATGTAGCTGACTCCGGTCATCAACCACTGGCGCAACCGGGTGGCCGGGTGGACCTTGGCGCCCTCCGAGGGCGCGCCGTGCGCGGGGCCGCCGACCGCGGCTGCACGGGCCCCTGCGGTCCCGTCGCCCCCGGCGCCCACGGTGACGTGCTCGGCGGCATCGCCCGGACCAGCGCCCTCCGCCGTGGCCGTCGAGGCCGCCCGGCCTGCCGCCTTCGCGGCCTCCTCGGCCCGCGAGATGAGTTCGCGCGGGTGGTTGATGGCCCGTTGCACAGGGGCGATCACCACGGGTTTGGCAGCGAACCGCTCACGGTCCTGGATCTCGGTGTCGGCCGCGAAGATCACCGCGTCGGCCTCCGCCACCTGTGCGGCCGTCAGCCTGACCGCACCGGCGGCGCCCTGCGTCTCCACCACGATGTGGTGCCCGGCGTCGGCGGCGGCCTGCTCCAGGGCCTCGGCGGCCATGTAGGTGTGGGCGATGCCGGTCGGGCAGGCGGTGACAGCGACGATCCTCATCTTCCGCCCACCTCCTTGTTGATCAGGTCGACGACCGCCTGCGCGTCCACGGCCTGGCGCAGGGCCTGCCTGAAGGAGACGTGCACCAGGCGGCGGGCGAGCGACGCCAGGATGTCCAGGTGCTCGGCATGGCCGCCGGCCGGCGCGGCGATCAGGAAGACCAGGTCTGCCGGGCCGTCCGCGGCGCCGAAGTCGACGCCGTCGGCGCTGCGTCCGAAGGCGAGTGTGGGCAGCGCGACATGGACGGAGCGGGCGTGCGGGATTCCGATGCCCCCTTCGATACCGGTGGGCATCTGCTCCTCCCGGTCCCGCGCGTCGGCGAGAAACCCGTCGAGGTCCGTGACGCGGCCGTCGGCGGCGAGCCGGGCAGCGAGGGCACGGACCGCCTCGTGACGGTCCGCGGCCCGCAGGTCCAGATCCACGAAATCCGCGGTGATGAGATCGGGCATCGTGTCAGTTCCGTTCGGAGATCGGGCGATCGGATTCGATGCGGTGTCGCACGACGACAGCGGACCGGTCCAGTGCCCACTGTCCGGGCATTCCGCTGCCGGGCTGCGACACCGCGGCAGAACCCCAGGCCAGGGCCTCGGCAAGGGCGGCAGGTCCCTCGGTGGGGGCCGCCAGGTACCCCGCGAGGAGAGCATCCCCGGCGCCGACGGAGCTGCGCGGTGTGGCGACGCGCTGCTCTCCGTGCAATACCGCAAAGTCGCCGACCAGCAGGGCACCGTCGCGGCCGAGACTGGCCAGCACCGTCCGGGCGCCGCGCTCACGCAGCACGTTCGCCGCGGTCAGGGCCTCGCCGAGCGTGGTCACCGCCATCCCGGCGGCCTCGGCGAGTTCGCCCCGGTTGGGCTTGACCAGATCCGGGCCGGCGGGCAGGGCGGCGGCGAACGGGGCGCCACTGGAGTCGACGGCGATACGCGGCGCCCCGCCGCCGCGCAGGCGCGACACCAGGTGCGCGTAGAGGTCGACGGGAGCGCCGGGGGGCAGGTGACCGGCGAGAGCCACCCACCGGGCGCCCTTGGCCGTAGCGGCACAGGTGGCTGCGGCCAGCGCGTCGATCTCGGTGGCGGAGAGTCGCGGGCCGGCCGCGTTCAGTTTGGTGACGGTGCCGTCGGGCTCCACGACGCTGATGTTGACCCGGATACTGTCCGCGATCGGGACGGTGACCACCTCGACGCCCTCGGAGGCGAGCAGCTCGGCGAGCTGTTCGCCCTCGGAGCCGCCGCAGGGCATGACGGCCACCGTCCGGTGACCGTTGGCGGCCAGCGCCCGAGAGATGTTGACGCCCTTGCCCCCCGGATCGAGACGGCTGTCGGTGGCACGGATGACGGAGCCGGGCCGCAGGTCCGGAACCTCCAGGGTGCGGTCCAGGCTCGGATTGGGTGTGAGGGTGACGATCACACGAGCACCACACTGGAACCGGCGGCAGCGGGGTGCCGGTCTGCCCTCCATCGGGCGGAAGCCCGATGGGCCTATGGCGACGAGCCACCACGGTCGCGCTGCCGAAGCGGGCGAAGCGGTCGAGGGGACACTTCTTGCGACCGGCAGAACAACACTACCTCTGGCTGGTGAGAACGCATCCGGAGCGAGAGAGCGTGGCAGGGCGAGCCCGATCCGGTCCCCCGGCCGGCCGTGGTGCCTTCAGCGGAGTTGCCCGGCGAACGCCTCGTAAGCCCGCTCGTCGAAGAGAACGAACCTGACCTCTTCGACCGCCGTCTCCCTCGCCCGCACCGTCTCCACGGCGATCCGGGCGGCGTCCTCGATGGGCCAGCCGTAGATGCCGGCGGAGACGGCCGGGAACGCGACCGTGCGGGCGCCGAGTTCGTCGGCGACCCGCAGCGATTCCCGGTAGCAGGAGGCCAGCAGTTGCGAACGGTCCTCGTCTTGGCTGAAGCGCGGCCCGACGGTGTGGATCACCCATCGGGCATCCAGGTCGCCCGCGGTGGTGGCGACCGCCTGGCCCGTGGGGAGGCCCTTGCCGTACCGGGAGGCGCGCAGCTTGCGGCACTCCTCCAGGATCGCGGGGCCGCCGCGCCGGTGGATCGCGCCGTCGACCCCTCCCCCGCCCAGCAGTGAGGAGTTGGCCGCGTTGACGATGGCGTCGACGCTCTGGCGGGTGATGTCGCCCTGGACCAGTTCGATGGTGGTCATGTCTGCCGCAGTCGCTTCCAGACGGCCTTCGCCGCGTTGTGCCCCGACATGCCGTGCACGCCGGGGCCCGGCGGGGTCGCCGACGAGCAGATGAAGACGGCCGGGTGAGGGGTGTGGTACGGGAACAGGGTCGGTTTGGGGCGCAGCAGGATCTGCAGGCCGGAGACCGCGCCGGAGGCGATGTCTCCGCCGACGTAGTTGGCGTTGCGGGCGGCGAGTTCGGGCGGGCCCGCGGTGGCGCGGGCCAGGACGCGGTCGCGGAACCCCGGGGCGAAACGCTCCAGTTGGCGCTCGACGGCGTCGGTGAGGTCGCCGGTCCAGCCGTGCGGGACGTGGCCGTAGGCCCAGAAGACGTGCTTGCCCGCCGGGGCCCGGGTGGGGTCGACGACGCTCGGCTGGACCGTGATGAGGAACGGCTTGTCGGGGGCCCGGCCCTCCCGGGACGCCGCGCGCAGGGCCCTGCCGATCTCCGCGCGGTTCGCGCCGATCTGCACCGTGCCGGCGACGCGGGCCTCCTTCGCGGTCCACGGCACGGGGCCGTCCAGCGCGTAGTCGATCTTGAAGACGCCCGGTCCGTAGCGGTAGTCCGCGTAGTGGTTGCCGAAGCCGGCGATGCGGGCCAGGGCGGTGGGTGAAGTGTCGAAGACGTACGCGCGGGCCGGCGGCAGGTCGTCGAGGCGCTTGACCTCGTAGTCGGTGTGGACGCTGCCGCCGAGGTCGCGCAGGTAGGCGGCGAGGGCGTCGGAGATGGACTGGGAGCCGCCGCGGGCGACGGGCCAGCCGCGCGCGTGTGCCGCGAGGGCGAAGACCAGGCCGATGGCGCTGGTGGCGAAGCCGCCGAGCGGTGCCATGACATGCGCGACGAGCCCGGCGAACAGTGCCCTGGCCGGTTCGTCGCGGAAGCGGCGCATCAGCAGGGTCGACGGGGGCAGGCCGACCAGGCCGAAGCGGGCGAGGGTGACCGGGTCGCGGGGCAGCGCGGTGAGCGGCAGGGACATGAAGTCGCGGACCAGCGCGTCCCACCTGGGCAGGAAGGGCTCGACGAGCCTGCGGTACGCCCCGGCGTCGCGCGGCCCGAAGGAGGCGGCCGTCTCGCCCACCGACCGGGCCAGCACGGCCGCCGAGCCGTCCGGGAAGGGGTGCGCCATGGGGAGCTCGGCGTGCAGCCATTCCAGGCCGTAGCGCTCCAGTGGCAGGGCGCGGAACGCCGGTGAGTTGATGGCGAGCGGGTGCGCCGCGGAGCACGGGTCGTGCCGGAAGCCCGGCAGGGTGAGCTCCTCGGTGCGGGCGCCGCCGCCCACGGTGCCCCGGGCCTCGAAGACCGCGACGGAGAAGCCGCGGCGGGCCAGCTCCACGGCCGCGGTCAGTCCGTTCGGCCCCGCACCCACTACGACGGCATCGAGCATCGACGGCACCTTCGGACCCCTTCGTCAGCCGACGGCCACTGAGGATCAGGATAGGCCCGGGGACTGACAGTCACCGGCCGCGGGTGGATTCGCCCGGGAGGGACGCCTGGAATGCCACTGGGCAACAGGACGCGTACGGTCCGTGACGGTCAGGCTCCGCCTGCCAGCAGTGCCGCCACCCGGCGGGCCGTGGCCGCGTCGCGGGCGGCGGTGAAGGGGAGGGCGTTGCCGCCCGTGATGCGGAAGGGCTCGCCTTCGAGGGTCAGGTGGGCGCCGCCCGCCTCCTCGACCAGGAGCAGTCCGGCAGCGTGATCCCATGCGGCTTCCCACGAGAAGGCCGTGGCGTCGGACTCGCCCTGGGCGATGGCGAGATACTCCAGCCCGGCCGAGCCGCACGAGCGCGGTGCCACACCGTCGGTGCGCAGGGCGAGCAGGGCGTGCTTCTGCTCGTCCGTCGTGTAGTCCGGATGGGAGGTGGCCACGCGGAGGTCCCGGCCGGGCTCGGGCACGCCGGCGAACAGCCGCTCTCCTTCGAGGTAGGCGCCCTTGCCCCGCTGGGCGGTGGCGAGCCGGTCACTGGCGGGGGCGTAGGT
The DNA here is from genome assembly GCF_028885415.1 of Streptomyces coeruleorubidus. Classification (GTDB taxonomy): domain Bacteria; phylum Actinomycetota; class Actinomycetes; order Streptomycetales; family Streptomycetaceae; genus Streptomyces; species Streptomyces coeruleorubidus_A. The sequence continues at coordinate 8,022,919 of NZ_CP118527.1, read as the reverse complement.
CCAGGACGCGAGCAGGGTGCCGCCGTGGGCCAGGGCGACCAGGGTGCAGAAGCCCGGTTCGCCGTGCACGAACTGTCGTGTGCCGTCGACCGGGTCGATGATCCAGACGGGGGCGTCGCCGCGAAGGGCCTCGTAGGACGCCGGGTTGGCGTGGACCGCCTCCTCGCCGACCACGACCGAGCCGGGGAGCAGGGTGGCCAGTGCCTCGGTCAGGTACAGCTCGGCCTTGCGGTCGGCGTCCGTGACCAGGTCGTGCGGGCCGGCCTTCTGATCCACCTCGTGTGCGGCGAGCCGGCGCCAGCGCGGCATGATCTCGGCGGCGGCCGCCCTGCGGATCTCCTCCTCGACGTCGGAGGCGTGCCGTGCGAGAAACTCTTCGATGGTTTCGGTGCTGTCGATCACCCCTCCATCACAACACGCGGCACTGACAATCCCCACCCGTCCGGTGCACTCCGGGTGGCAGCGCGATGAACAGCGACGGGTCCGCGCGGGATGTGCGGCCAGGGGCCTCGGCGGGGTCACCGCCCGACGGCGTAGCCCTGCATGCCGCGCGGGTTCGCCGCCGCCGACAGGACGCCCGTGTCCGGGTCCCGCGCGACCGCGCAGAGCCGGCCCTCCGACCAGGGGCCGCCGACGGTCACCCGGTGGCCGCGCCGCCGCAGCTCCTCGACGACGGCCGGGTCCGTGCGGGACTCCACGGTGACGCTGCCCGGGCGCATGCCGCGGGGGTAGAAGGAGCCGGGGAAGCTGTCGTTGTGCCAGTTCGGGGCGTCGATCGCGCCCTGGAGGTCCAGGCCGCCGCGCACCTGGGCGCGCAGCGCGACCGCCAGGAGGAAGTGCAGCTGCCACTGGTCCTGCTGGTCCCCGCCCGGGGTGCCGAACGCCATGACGGGCACGCCCTCGCGCAGGGCGATCGAGGGCGTCAGCGTGGTGCGGGGGCGGCGGCCGGGGGTGAGGGAGTTGGGCAGGCCCTCCTCCAGCCAGGCCATCTGGAGCCGGGTGCCGAGCGGGAAGCCGAGTCCGGGCACGACGGGGCTGGACTGGAGCCAGCCGCCGCTGGGCGTGGCCGAGAGCATGTTGCCCCAGCGGTCGACGACGTCGAGGTGGCAGGTGTCGCCGCGGGTGGTCCCGTCGTCGCCGACCTCCGGTTCGCCGGGCACGGGGGACGCCGGGCTCTTCGCGACGGTCGGTTCGCCGACGCCCGGGGCGGCGGCGCCCCGCTGTGCGGCGGCCGCCACGCGCGCGTGCGCGCACAGCCGCGGGGTGCGTCCGCCGGGGCTGCCGGGCCGCAGGTCGTGGGAGGCCTGATCGCCGACGAGAGCGCGGCGGGCCGTGTTGTACGCGTCGGACAGCAGGTCGTCGAGTGGCACGTCGGCGGCGTCCCCGTACCAGGTCTCCCGGTCGGCCATGGCGAGTTTGCAGTTCTCGACCAGCAGGTGGACGTAGTCGGCCGAGCCGTGGCGGGGCAGTTCGGGCGGGAGCAGGGCGAGCTGCTGGAGGAGGACCGGGCCCTGGCTCCAGGGGCCCGGCTTGCACACGGTCCAGCCGTTCCAGTCGTACGACACCGGTGTCTCGTAGGTCGCGGACCAGCCGGCGAGGTCGGCGGCCGTGAGGGTGCCGGTGTGGTGTTCGCCGCTGGTGTCCATGGTGGGGTGCCGGGCCTGCCGTACCAGGGCCTCGGCTATGAAGCCGGAGCGCCACACCTCCCGGGCGGCCTCGATCCGCGCCTCCCGGTCCCCGGCCCCGGCGGTCTCGGCGAGCAGGCGCTTCCAGGTGGCGGCGAGCGCGGGGTTGCGCAGCAGCTCGCCGGGGCGCGGGGCCTTCCCGCCGGGCAGGTAGATCTCCGCCGACGAGGTCCATTCCGTCTCGAACAGCTCGCGTACGGTCTCGACGGTCTCGCCGACGCGCTCCACGGGCGGGTGCCCGTGCTCGGCGTATCCGATGGCGTACTTCAGGACGTCGGCGAGGGGCTTGGTGCCGTGGTCGCGCAGCAGCAGCATCCAGGCGTCGAACGCGCCCGGCACGGCGGCGGCGAGCGGCCCGGTGCCGGGGACGAGGTCCAGGCCGAGGCCCCGGTAGTGGGCGACCGTCGCCCCGGCCGGTGCGACACCCTGCCCGCACAGCACCCGTACCTCGCCGCCGGCCGGGGCGAGCAGGATCGGCACCTCACCGGCCGGGCCGTTGAGGTGCGGCTCGACGACATGCAGCACGAACGCGCCCGCCACGGCCGCGTCGTAGGCGTTGCCGCCGTCCTCCAGGACGGCCATCGCCGACTGCGAGGCGAGCCAGTGCGTGGAGGACACCATGCCGAAGGTGCCCTGGAGGGTCGGGCGGGTGGTGAACATATGGCCTCACAGGTCGAATCACGTCACCTTTTTGCCGGTGGTCTCCCTTCCCTACCCGGACTGACGGAGCGGATAGCGGGATGCTGGTGACACCATGCGGATGTTCTGTGTCCTCGCCGTCCTGGTGGGCGCGAACCTGCTCAACAACTGGCTCGCGCCCGGCGCCTACGTACCCACCTGCGTGGCCGCGGCTGCGGCGCTGCTGCTGATCGCCCGGTGGGACGGTCTCACCCGCGCCGATCTCGGGCTCGACACGGTCGCCCTGTACCGGGGGCTGCGGTGGTCAGCGGTCCTGGTGGGCGCGGTTCTCGCCGTTTTCCTGGTGGGGCTTGCCCTGCCGGCCACCAGGGAGGCGTTCGAGGACGAACGCGCCGCCGGCCTGACCGTGGGGGAGCTGCTGTGGCGGGTGCTGGTCCGGGTGCCGGTCGGCACCGTGCTGCTGGAGGAGATCGCCTTCCGCGGTGTCCTGTGGGCCATGGTGCGGCGTCGGCGCGGTACCGCCTGGGCCACCGCGGTGTCGTCAGTGCTGTTCGGGCTCTGGCACGTGCTTCCCTCGCGCGGGCTGAGCCGGGCCAACGCGGCCGCGGCGGTCCTCGGCACCGGAGCGGCAGGCACCGCGCTGTCGGTCGCGGCCGCCGTGGTCGCCACAACCGCGGCCGGGGTCGTCCTGTGCGAGCTGCGGCGCCGGTCCGGAAGCCTGCTGGCGCCCGCGTCGCTGCACTGGGCCCTCAACGGCTTCGGCTACGTGCTGGCCTGGGCCGTACCTCGATGGAGGGGCGAGGGGGGCGTGCTGTGAACGTCGGACAGTCCCCGCTTCAGCCGTGGGATGTCGTGCCGCCGAGGACCTGCTCGCGGAGGATGTCGGCGTGGCCGCAGTGCTGGGCCAGTTCGCGCAGTGTGTGGAGGTAGACCCAGCGCAGTGGCAGTGGGCCCCGGCGGTTGCCCGGTACGAGGTCGTCCAGCGTCAGCTCTGCCGTGGCGCGCCGGGATGCCGCGCACGCCTGCTGGTGGGCGTGCTGGACCGAGGCGATCGTGTCGTCGTCGTGGAGGTCGAACGACTCGTCGGGCGTGTCGGGAATGCCGATCTCGGCACGGGACCGGCAGGTTGTCCCCTCGTCGAACCAGACCTTCTCGACGAACGTGGCGTGCTTGACCAGGCCGAGCAGCGTGGTCTTGGACGTGACCAATGACCGGCGTGCCTGCTCTTCGGTCAGCCCGTTCAGACTGCCGTGAAGCGCGGAGCGATGCTCATCGAGGAACGTCTCGAACTGGTCGCGGAGCGTTGCGTGGAAGACGGCGGGTTCCGTCGACGGCTGGAAGACCATGTCCGCAACGATAAGCGGCCCGGCTCCTGCGCGACCCGTGCGCCGACAAACCACCCAGTGGCCGCCGAACCGACCGAAACCACGACCGTCGACAGTGAGTCACCGTCACCACGCAGCCACGGAGCGAGTTCATACTTTCGCACCACGGAGAGTCATGTGAAACTGTCGTCCCGTCCGCCGTGCGGACCTGATCCGCACCGTCCGTCCCCCCATGAGAAGGGCGCCGTGCGTTCCCTACCTCTGCCCCTGGCCCTGACCGCACGCCTGTCCCCGGTGGCCGTGCTCGCCGCGGCGGGCTGGGCACTGTCGTCCGGTCCGCTCGCCGCGCCGCAGGCCGCCGAGCACAAGCCTGCCGACGAGAAGACCGGGACCCAGTCCGCGTCCGCCCCGTCGACGTCGACGGTGTCGAAGGCCTACTCGGCCGCGCCGGCGCCGTGCGAGAGCGTCGCCAAGAAGACGGTCGAGTCGCTGGTGCCGGGTGCCAAGACGGCCGGGAAGGAGATCCCGTCCACGGACTCGGAGTTGCGCCGCACCTGCTCCTGGAACGCGCTCAAGGGGTACAACTACCGCTGGCTCGACGTGTCCTTCGAGGTGATGGAGTCGGACGAGGCCGCTGAGAAGGCCTACAAGGGGCGCACCGAGGAGAAGAGCGGCGGAGGCGCCGTCCCCGGTCTGGGTGACACCGCGTACTCCATCGTCAACCTCACCACCGAGGACAAGCAGGAGACCCGCGAGGGCCAGGTGTTCGTCCGCGCCTCCAACGCGCTGGTGGTCGTCACGTACAACGGCAGCGACTTCGAGTCGAAGAAGGCGCCGAGCACGGACACGATCAACAAGGGCGCCATCAAGGCCGCGAAGGAAGCGGTGGCCGCGCTGGAGGGCGGCAAGGGCTGACCGTCCTCCAGCGTCCGTGTCCGCGGTCAGACGATGGTCCGGTCCCGGCCCCGTGCCGCCATCAGCAGCAGGTACAGCAGCATCGACGTGCCCAGGCCCACCGCCCAGCCGTAGTCGGCCAGGCCGGCCAGTGCCGGGATGGGGCGGCCGTCGATCAGCGGCTTGAAACTGGCGCCGCCGACGGCGAGGACCCCGCCGGCCACGAAGGCGACGACGGCCCGCCAGTTCCAGCCGCCTTCGTACCAGTAGCGGCCGCCCGTGCGGTACAGGTCGGCCAGATCGAGCTTGGCGCGGCGCAGGATCCAGTAGTCGGCGATGAGGATGCCGGCGACCGTGCCGAGCAGGCCGCCGACCAGGCCGAGCCAGGTGAAGATGTAGCCCTGCGGGTCGGAGTACAGCTTCCACGGGAAGATCAGCACCCCGAGTACGCAGGTGGCGAGGGCACCGGCGCGGAAACTGATCCTGCGGGGCGCGATGTTGGAGAAGTCGAACGCGGGCGAGACCAGGTTGGCCGCGACGTTGACGGACAGTGTCGCCACCAGGACGGTGACGAGGGCGAAGAGCAGGCCCACCGTGTTGTCGGTCTTGGCCGCGAGCTTCACCGGGTCCCAGATCGCCTCGCCGTAGACCGCCTGCGAGCCGGAGGTGACCATCACGGACAGGAACGCGAACAGCGTCATCGTCGTCGGCAGACCGAGGGCCTGGCCCCAGGTCTGTGCCCTCTGGCTCTTGCCGTAGCGGGTGAAGTCGGGGATGTTCAGCGACAGCGTGGACCAGAAACCGATCATCCCCATGAGCGCGGGCGCGAACAGCGTCCAGAAGTCGGCGCCCCAGCCGAGCTTCGACGGCTGGTCGAGCAGCGGGCCGAAGCCGCCCGCCTTGTCGCTCATCCACCACAGCATCACGAACGCGCCGACGAGCACGAAGGGCGCCGCCCAGTTCTCGAAGCGGCGGATGGTCTCCATGCCGCGGTAGATGATGACGACCTGGAGCGCCCAGAAGATCGCGAACGACAGCCACATGGTCCAGGCGTAGCCGCCGACCTTCGCCGCGTCCGTCCAGCCGCTGCCGACGAGCTTGCCGGCCAGGAAGTAGATGGCCTCGCCGCCGATCCAGGTCTGGATGCCGAACCAGCCGCACGCCACCAGCGCCCGTACCACGGCGGGCAGGTTGGCCCCGCGGATGCCGAAGGAGGCCCGGGCGAAGACCGGGAAGGGGATGCCGTACTTGGGTCCGGCGTGCCCGGTGAGCAGCATCGGTATCAGCACGATCACATTGGCCAGGGCGATGGTGAACACCGCCTGCTTCCAGTCCATGCCGACGGCGATGAGACCGGAGGCCAGGGTCCAGGAGGCCGTGTTGTGGGCCATGCCCACCCACAGCGCGGAGAAGTTGTACGTGGTCCAGGTGCGCTTCTCGACGGGGACCGGCAGCAGGTCCTCGTTGGCGTAGGGACCGCTCGGCGCGGGGGCGCCGGGGGCGATCTCCACCCGGCCGTCGGCGAGGGTGACTTGGGTGGGCGGCGGTGGGGCCGTGGGAGCGGTATCGGTCATGGGCCGGGCCAATCAGGGGAGGTGGGACGGGAAAGGCCGTGCGGGTGATGCCGATGGGGGGGTGCGCTCGGGAGCGTCCTGGCCCCCTTCCCGGGCCGAGGGAAGGGGGAGATCAAAGGGGGTGCCGCGAAGGGGGTCAGCCGTTGATGGCCGGGATCACCCGTGATCCGTACGCGTCGATCACGGCTTCCTGCGCGTCGTGCATGTCGTAGACGGCGAACTGGTCCACGCCGAGCGCGCGCAGCGCGTTCAGCTTCTCGACGTGCTTCTCGGCCGGGCCGATCAGGCAGAACCGGTCGACGATCTCGTCGGGCACGAACTGGGTGTCGGGGTTGCCGGCGCGGCCGTGGTGGGAGTAGTCGTAGCCCTCCCGCGCCTTGATGTAGTCGGTGAGTTCGTCGGGGACGGCCGCGGAGTGCTCCCCGTACTTGGACACCAGGTCGGCCACGTGGTTGCCGACCATTCCGCCGAACCACCGGCACTGGTCGCGCGCGTGGGCGAGCGCCTCGGGCGAGTCGTCCTCGGTGACGTAGGCGGGGGCGGCCACGCAGACGGTCACCTCGGACGGGTCACGGCCGGCGGCGACGGCCGCGTCCTTCACGGCCTTGACCATGTACTCGGTCAGATACAGGTCGGCCAGCTGGAGGATGAACCCGTCGGCCTCCTCGCCGGTCATCTTCAGGGCCTTCGGGCCGTACGCGGCCATCCACACGGGGAGTTCGGCGCCCGGCCTGATCCACGGGAACCGGACGACCGTGCCGCCGCCGAGGTCGGCCTCCTGCCCGCTGCCGAGGGCCCGGATGACCTTCATGGCCTCGCTGATCCGGGCCAGCGTGTTGGGCTTGCGCCCGGCCACACGCATCGCGGAGTCGCCGCGTCCGATGCCGCAGACCGTGCGGTTGCCGTACATGTCGTTGAGGGTGGCGAAGGTGGAGGCGGTGACCTCCCAGGTGCGGGTGCCCGGGTTGGTCACCATCGGCCCGACCTTCAGTTTCGTGGTGTTGGCCAGGATCTGGCTGTAGATCACGAACGGCTCCTGCCACAGCACGGCGGAGTCGAAGGTCCAGCCGTAGGAGAATCCGTTGCGTTCCGCGCGTTTCATCAGGCTGATCACCCGCGAGGCCGGCGGGTCGGTCTGCAGGACGAGTCCGAAGTCCATCCGCACCACTCCTAGTTGAGGTACTGACAGGTGGAACGCGGGGTGAAGACGCCGTGCCCGGCGTGCCCGGTGTACTCCCGCTCGGTGATGACGGGTACGCCGCGCGAGAGGACCGTCTCGACCCGGCCCGTGACGTGTTTGCCCTCGTACGCCGAGTAGTCGACGTTCATGTGGTGGGTCTCGGCCGACATGACCTGCTCGGCGTGCGGGTCGTAGATGACGACGTCGGCGTCGGCGCCCGGCGCGATGGTGCCCTTCTTCGGGTACAGGCCGAACATCCGGGCCGGGGTGGCGCAGGCGATCTCGATCCAGCGGCGGCGCGAGATGTGCCCGTCGAGAACCGCCTGGTGGAGCAGGTCCACACGGTTCTCGACGCCCGGGAGGCCATTGGGGATCTTGGAGAAGTCGCCCCGGCCGAGTTCCTTCTGGCCCACGAAGCAGAAGGGGCAGTGGTCGGTGGAGACGACCTGGAGGTCGTTCGTGCGCAGCCCCTGCCAGAGTTTGGCCTGGTGCTCGCGGGGCCTCAGCGGGGTGCTGCACACGTACTTCGCGCCCTCGAAGTCCGGCTCGGCGAGGTTGTCGGTGGACAGGAACAGGTACTGCGGGCAGGTCTCCCCGAAGACGTTCAGCCCCTCGTCGCGGGCCCGGGCCAGTTCGGCGACCGCCTCCATCGCCGAGACGTGCACGACGTACAGGGGCGCGCCCGCGACCTGCGCGAGCTTGATGGCGCGGTGGGTGGCCTCGGCCTCCAGCAGGGCCTTGCGGACCTCGCCGTGGTAGCGCGGGTCGGTCTCGCCCCGGGCCAGCGCCTGCTCGACCAGGACGTCGATCGCGATGCCGTTCTCGGCGTGCATCATGATCAGTCCGCCGTTCTCGGCGGAGCGCTGCATGGCGCGCAGGATCTGGCCGTCGTCGCTGTAGAAGACGCCCGGGTAGGCCATGAACTGCTTGAAGGAGGTGACGCCTTCCTCGATCAGCAGGTCCATCTCCTTGAGCGTCTCCTGGTTCACGTCGGAGACGATCATGTGGAAGCCGTAGTCGATGGCGCAGTTGCCCTCCGCCTTGGCGTGCCAGGTGTCCAGGCCCTCGCGCAGGCCGTGCCCGACCCTCTGCACGGCGAAGTCGATGATCGTGGTCGTGCCGCCCCAGGCGGCGGCGCGGGTGCCGGTCTCGAAGGTGTCGGAGGCGAAGGTGCCGCCGAAGGGCAGCTCCATGTGGGTGTGGGCGTCGACGCCGCCGGGGATGACGTACTTTCCGGTGGCGTCGATCGTCCGGTCTGCGGTGAAGGCCTCGGCGGCGGGGGTGCCGGAGGTGGCGAGGGCGGCGATGCGGCCGTCCTCGATCAGGACGTCGGCGTGGATCTCGTCGGATGCGGTGATGACGAGGCCGCCGCGGATGACTGTACGGCTCATGTCGTGGTCGCTCCTCGCAGTCGGTACGTGCCGGTTGACTGTGGCTGGTCGCGCAGTTCCCCGCGCCCCTAAAGGTCGGTCAGCGGACCGTATGTTCCAGGCGCCCTGTCCCTGTAGAACTGCCAGCGGTCGCGGACCTCTCGGAGTTTGGCCATGTCCAGGTCGCGGACGACCAGTTCCGTCTCCTTGTCGCTCGCCACTTCGCCGACGAACTGGGCCTCCGGGTCGACGAAGTACGACGTCCCGTAGAAGTCGTTGTCGCCGTACTCCTCCACCCCCACCCGGTTGATCGCGCCCACGAAGTACTCGTTGGCGACGGCCGCCGCCGGCTGCTCCAGCTGCCAGAGGTAGCCGGACAGGCCGCGCGAGGTGGCCGAGGGGTTGAAGACGATCTCGGCGCCCGCGAGGCCGAGTGCGCGCCAGCCCTCGGGGAAGTGCCGGTCGTAGCAGATGTAGACGCCGACCTTGCCGACGGCCGTCTCGAAGACGGGCCAGCCGGAGTTGCCGGGGCGGAAGTAGAACTTCTCCCAGAAGCCCCTGACCTGCGGGATGTGTGTCTTGCGGTACTTGCCGAGGTAGGAGCCGTCCGCGTCGATCACGGCGGCGGTGTTGTAGAGGATCCCGGGCTGCTCCTCCTCGTACATCGGCAGGACCAGGACGATGCCCAGCTCCTTGGCGAGGGCCTGGAAGCGGCGGACGATCGGGCCCTCGGGTATCTGCTCGGCGTAGTCGTAGAAGGCCGGGTCCTGGACCTGGCAGAAGTACGGTCCGTAGAACAGCTCCTGGAAGCACAGGACTTGAGCACCCTGCGCGGCGGCGTCGCGGGCCGCCTGCTCGTGGACCTGGATCATCGACTCCTTGTCGCCCGTCCAGGCGGTCTGGAAGACGGCGGCACGGATCACTCGGCTCATCGGGACCTCCGGTCGCTCGGTGTGCCGTGAGCCTAGGAAGCCGGGACGTGCTCTTTGAGTTGCACCGTGTCACGTCTGCGGGCGTGCGGCGTGTCACCGTGTCACCCTGCCGTGAGCCCATGTTTCACCGCCGTTTTCCCAGGTGGTCAGGTGTTTCACTGCTGTTGCGCGTCATGCGCGAGGAGTGCGATGTGCACCGAGGCGGCCTGCTCGAAGTCGTCGAGGTCCACCCCGAGACGGACCTGTATGACTTCCAGGCGGCGGTAGAGGGCGGGCCGCGAGACGTGGTGGAGCTGGGCGGTCCGGGACTTGTTTCGGCCGGTGGCTAGGTAGGTGCGCAGGACGGACAGCAGGTCCTCGTCGGTCTCGCGCAGCAGCCCGTCCAGCTCCCGCTCCGCGAAGGACTGCACGTGCGGGTCGTCGCGCAGCAGGCGGATCAGGCCCCGCAGGTGGACGTCCCGCAGGCGGACGACCGGCGGGAGAACGAGGGCGGCGGCGGAGTCGGCGACGGCGTCCGCCACGTGCTGGGCCTCGCGCAGTCCGGCCGGTACGTCGTCCCAGACGGCCCGGGGGTCGGCCGCGGCGACGACCGTGCGGGCCGGGCCGGACTCGGTGCGCAGCCGGGCCGCGAAGTGCGCGGCGAGCGCGTCCGCGTCCTGGTCGCGGGGGAGGCTGAGCAGCACGGCGGTGGCTCCGTCGGCCAGTTCGGCGACCAGCCCGGGCAGGCCCAGCAGGCGCAGCAGCCGGTCGAGTCGGGCGGTGTCTGTGTCGCGGACGACGAGCGGCACGAACGTCCGCCGGTTGACCGGCAGCCCGGCCGCGCGCGCCCGGGGCAGCAGCTGCCGCGCCGGTACGATGCCGCTGACCAGGTCGGTCAGCAAGCTCTGCGCGGACTGCTCCTCCCAGGAGCAGGCGGCGGCGCCGCCGAGCATGCGGTGCAGGACGAGGGCCTCGGCGGCGCGGTCGGCCAGCAGCCGTCCGGTGGCGGTGTCGCCCCGGTAGCCGCACAGCACGATCCGGCCCCACCGCTCCCCGCGTCCGCCCAGCTCGGCCCGGATCCAGCCGTCGCCCTCGGTGCCGCCGGCCTGGCGGGCTATGCGCTCCCAGTCGCGCAGCACGTCGTCCACCGCCGGCCGCTCCCCCGCCGTGCCGAGGACGCGGTGGGCGAGGTTGGTGACGACGACCGGGCAGGCGCTGTGCCGGGCGACCTCGTCGAGCAGGCGTTGCAGCGGGGCGCCCGCGGTGATGAGGGCGGTGAGTTCGGTGCGGACGGCCTCGGAGAGGCTGACGGCGGCGAACTTGCGCCGCACGAGCCGCGACTGGACCTCCTCGGTCAGCTCGGCGAAGGGGAAGGGCCGGTGCAGGACGACCATCGGCAGTCCGCAGCGCTCGGCCGCCCGGCGCATCACGTCCGGTGCGGCGGGGAAGGCGCGGCCGAGTCCGAGGACGACGGCGGCGGCCTCCGCGCGGTGCAGCGACCGGACGTACTCGGCCTGCTTGTCCTCGTCGCCGGCGAGCAGCACGCCGGTGGTGAGGACCATCTCGCCGCCGCTGAGCATCACGCCGACGTCGGCGGCCTCGGCGACGTGCACCCAGCGCACCGGCCGGTCGAGATGGCTCGCGCCGGCCACCACCTCGGGCTCCCCGGCGAGCACCCGCTCCAGGGCGAGGACCTGCCGGACCGACAGCGCGGGTCCCAGGGAATCCAAGGTGATGGTCATCGTGCCGTTCCCTTGTTCAGTTCACTGCTACTGGATGCTCCTCAGAGCGTTCTCGAAGATCGCGGCGCCTTCCTCGGCCTCCGCGACGTTGAGGGACAGCGGCGGGGCGACGCGCAGGGCGCTGGTGTTGTGGCCGCCGCCCTTGCCGATCAGCAGGCCGCCCTCGCGGGCCGCCTCCAGGACGGCCGCCGCGGCCTGCGGATCGGCCTCGTCGGTCCCCGGCTTGGTGATCTCGATGCCGATCATCAGCCCGCGGCCGCGCACCTCCCGTACGGCCGGCACCTGAGCGGCGGCGGCCCGCAGCCGCTCGATGAGCATGCCGCCGACCCGCCGGGCGTTGCCCTGGAGGTCGTGTTCCAGCAGGTAGTTGAGGTTGGCGAGGCCCGCCGCCATGGTGATCTGGGTGCCGCCGAAGGTGGAGATGCTGTTGGAGTCGAGGCAGTTCATGATCTCGGAGCGGGCGACGACACCGCCGATGGACATGCCGTTGCCGATGCCCTTGGCGAAGGTCATGATGTCCGGCGGCCCGTTGCGCCCGTGGGCCTGCCAGCCCCAGAAGTGCTCGCCGGTGCGGCCCCAGCCGGTCTGCACCTCGTCGGCGATCCACAGGACGCCGCGCTCGTGAAGCACCTCGCGGAAGGCGGCATACAGACCGTCCGGGGGTGAGGTGAAGCCGCCGACGCCCTGGATGGGTTCGGCGATCAGCGCGGCGGGCGGGCGGGTGTGCCCGAGCAGGTCGACGAGGTCGTCGACGCAGGCGGCGGTGAAGTCGTCGTCGCCGAGATGGGCGTACGGGCCGCGGGTGCGCATGCCGCCGTGGACGTACAGCGTCTGGAGCGGGGACAGCGAGGTCGGGGACCAGCCGCGGTTGCCGGTGATGCCGACCGAGCTGAAGGAGCGGCCGTGGTAGCTGTTGCGCATCGCCAGGATCGTGTTGCTGCGCCGGTACGTCGTGGCGAGCAGCAGGGCGGTGTCGTTGGCCTCGGTCCCGGAGGTGGTGAAGAAGACGCGGGCGTCCGGGATGCCGCTCAACTGGGCGACCCGCTCGGCGAGTTCGACCATCGGCCGGTTGAGGTAGAGGGTCGAGGAGTGGATGATCCGCCCGGCCTGCTCGCTCACCGCCTTGGTCACCTCGGGCAGGGCGTGCGCGGTCATCGTGGTGAGGATGCCGCCGAAGAAGTCGAGGTACCGGTTGCCGTGGGCGTCCCAGACGTGGCGGCCCTCGCCGTGGGTGATCTCCAGGGGCTCCTCGTAGTAGAGGGCGAGCCAGTCGGGGAGCACGGCCCGGTGGCGGCCCAGCAGGTCGTTGGTCACGGCTGCACCAGTCCTTCGTAGGCGTCGGGGCGGCGGTCGCGGTAGAAGGCCCACGTCTGCCGCACTTCTTCGATGAGGTCGAGGTCCAGGTCGCGGATCACGAGCTCCTCCTGGCTGTCGCTGGCGACGTCGCCCACGAACTGCCCGCGGGGGTCGACGAAGTAGCTCGTCCCGTAGAAGTCGTTGTCGCCGTACTCCTCCTGTCCGACGCGGTTGATCGCGGCGATGTAGTACCCGTTGGCGACGGCGGCCGCGGGCTGCTCCAGCCGCCACAGGTGGGACGACAGGCTGCGGTGGGTGGCGGAGGGGTTGTAGACGAGCTGGGCTCCGGACAGGCCGAGTTGCCGCCAGCCCTCCGGGAAGTGGCGGTCGTAGCAGATGTAGACGCCGACCTTGCCGGCCGCCGTGTCGAAGACGGGCCAGCCGAGGTTGCCGGGCTTGAAGTAGAACTTCTCGCGGAAGCCCTTGAGCTGCGGGATGTGGTGCTTGCGGTACTTGCCGAGGTAGGTGCCGTCGGCGTCGATCACGGCCGCGGTGTTGTAGTAGAAGCCGGGCTGCTCCGCCTCGAAGACCGGCGCGACGATCACCATGCCGGTCTCGCGCGCGAGCGCCCGCATGCGCCGCACGGTCGGCCCGTCGGGCACGGGCTCGGCCCAGCGGTAGTGCTCCGGCTCCTCGACCTGACAGAAGTAGGGGCTGTTGAAGACTTCCTGGAAACCGATGATCTTCGCGCCCCGGCGGGCCGCCTCGCGGGCGTGCTCCTCGTGTTTCGCCACCATGGACTCGGTGTCGCCGGTCCAGGCGGCCTGGACCAGGGCGGCACGTACGACGTTGGCCATGAGCTGCTCCTTCGACGCGACGTCAGCGCCTCTACGCCCGTAGAAGCGGGCCGTAGAGCCACGAACGTAAGCCTCCGGCCCGGGCTTGCCAAGACCATCGTCGCCAACCCGCGGTGCCGGGCGCGATTCGCACTCCTGTGGGTGAGTCGCCGGGGGCACGACATGCCCGGTCAGGCAGGGAATCCGGCGACCCGGAGGGCGTGGAGGAGGTCCCAGCGGCGCTCCTCCGACACGCCCTGGGCGGCCTCCAGCAGGAGCGGTACGAGGGTCTGCGGACCGGGCTCGGCGCTGCGGGCCGCCTCCTCGGGGGTGCGGACTCTGACGTACGCGTCGAGCAGCGCGCGCACCTCGCGGTGACGCCCCTCGGCGACGAGTCCGAGGACGGCCTGTCCGACCTCGCCCGGGGGCCGGGCGACCCCCTGCCGCAGGATCTGCTGCCCGTCGGCCACGCGCCCGGCCGCGCCCAGCGCGTCCGCCGCGGCGACCAGCCGCCCGGCGGGCAGCGAGGCGGCCTCCCAGAGCAGGGTCTGCCAGTCCGCGCCCAGTCCGGCCCGCTCCAGCTCGTCCGCGAGCAGCGGAAACCGGGCCGGGGTCCAGGACGTGGCCTCCACCAGCAGGGCATGCGCCTCGCCGCTGCGTCCCTCCTTCCGCAGCCGCGCGAGGGCCTCGACGGCCCGCGCGACATCCCTCCGCTCCGCCGCACCGACGGCCACGCCCCGCGGCTCCGCCGCCCGCTCCTCCCCCATCTCTTCGGCGGCCCCCGCGAACCGCGCACCACGCGGTGTACGGCGGCCGGTCACGGGGGCGGGATCGGGGAGCACCGGCACGGCAGCGGACGGCACGACGACGGGCGCGGCGTCCTCCTCGACCATCCCGGCGAAACGGGCACTGCCGCGGCGGCGCTTGCGTTGCTTGGGGGTGGCGGGCTGGGGGGCTGCGGGCTCGGAGTCGGCCGGTGCCGGGGCCGGCGCGGTGAAGGCGCCGGGCGTGGCGGCGGCTGCGGTTTCCCGGGACGTGCGGTCGGTTCGGGGCGGGGTTTGGAAGGCGCCGGCAGCACCGCCGACTGCGGCTTCCCGGGACACGGCCCCACCGGCCGAATACTCGCGGCCCTGGGCATCAGCCCGACCGCCCGGAGCCGCAAAGGCACCGGGCACGCCACCGCCCGCAGCCTCCGGGGACGTGACCCCGTCCACCTGATACTCACGTCCCTGGGCATCAGCCCGGCCGCCCGGAGCCGCGAAAGCTCCGGGGATGCCGCCGACCGCCCCTTCCCCGGAGGTGGCCCCGCCCGCCTGATACTCGCGGTCCTGGGCACCGGCCCGGCGCTCCGCCTCCGCGCCGGCGTCCGCATGCCGGGGGTCATGACGACCGGCGGCACCCGTCACGGCTGACGTCGGCTCGGCCCGGTGCCAGGGCGTGGCCGGCGTCCCGGGGTCGTACGGGCCGCGAGAGGCCGATCGCATACGGCCCCGGTCCGACACCGGGCCACCACCCGCATGGCCGCGACCGCTGTCCGACAGCGGACCGTCACCCGCATACCCCCGGCCGCCGTCCGACACCGAACCGCCACCCGCATACCCGCGACCGCCGTCCTCCTGACCACCCTCCTCCGCCGCCGCACCGGAACTCGCCCCCGCGTCGGATCCCGGCCGGGAAACCGCGTCCGCCCCTGCGAAGCCCCCGCCGTTCGGCCTGCGCCACGCGCCCGACCAGGTGCCGTCGTCGTCCGGGGACCCACCGCCGCGCGGGCCGCGCCCGCTTGAAGCCGCGTCCTGCGCCGCGCCCGCGCCGCGGGACATACCAACGGCAGCCCCCGCCACACCACCACTCCGACCGTCCCCGGGACCCCACGCTCCGTGGGACACACCCCGCTCGCGGCGGTCCAAGTCGGCCATCCGCGCTCGGAGTTCCGCGCAGCGCGCTGTCGCGCGTTCGTGGTCGTCGTGGGCCCAGGCGAGGTCGAGGCGGAGGGTGTCGGCCTGTTCGCGGGTGGTGGCGGTGGCGAGGAGGCGGGCCAGGTCCGCCTGGCGTTCGGCGGCGTATTTCTGTTCGCGGAGCATGACGTCGAGCCGGTCCCCGAGGGCGTCGCGGCCGCCGGGCCGGGCGTCGTACGCGGCGGTCGCGACGGCATGCAGGGACCGGGCGCGTTCCGTCTCCGGACCCGCGCCCCCCGGGCCGTACTGCCCGGCGAGGTCCTGCAACAGCGCCTCGACCACGTCCCAGGGCGGCATCTCACGCCCGTCGAGACAGGCCCGCATGCCCTCGGGGTCACGCTGCCAGAACACCGCGCACCAGCCGCCGGACGGGTCCAGGCGTGCCAGCAGACCGTCCAGGTAATGCGCGAACTCCCGTACTTCATCCGGGAGCCGATCCGCCGCCATCGCTCAACTCCCGCCCGACCGGAGCACTCCGCCCAGTAGGCAACACCAGCCGTGTTACGGCAGTGCTACAAGCAGTTTTCACACGGGGCGCAGGAACCTCAGCGCCGCGCCGTCAGACCGGCACCAGCACGCACTGTCCGGCCAGCTCGTCCATCGACAGCCCGAGCGTGCCCGCCAGTGCGGCCACGGTGAAGAAGGCCGGGGTCGGAGCCCGCCCGGTCTCGATCTTCCGGAGCGTCTCCGGGGAGATGCCCGCGCTCGCGGCGACCTCCGTCATGCTCCGGTCGCCACGCGCCGCACGCAGGAGCCGGCCGAGCCGCTCGCCGCGTTCGCGCTCTTCGGGGGTGAGAGGGGTGCGCACCATCCCCCCATTCTAATACCGGTATAGTAATTGGCATGGTTGAGCTGAAGACCGATGCATCGATCGACGCCATGTACGAGGCGGGCCAGGTCGTCGCCCGCGCCCTGACGGCCGCCCAGAAGGCCGCCGACGTGGGCGTCTCCCTGCTGGAACTGGACGAGGTGGCGCACGACGTGCTGCGCGAGGCGGGAGCGACCTCGCCCTTCCTCGGCTACCGGCCGTCCTTCGCACCCACCCCCTTCCCCGCCGTCCTCTGCGTCTCGGTCAACGACGCGATCGTGCACGGCGTCCCGGACCGCTACCGGCTGCGCGACGGCGACCTGGTCTCCATCGACTTCGGCGCCGAACTGGGCGGGTGGGTCGGCGACTCGGCGCTCAGCTTCGTCGTGGGCACCCCGCGCCGGGCCGACCTGCGCCTGATCGAGACCGCCGAGCGGGCTCTCGCGGTCGGCACCGAGGCCGCCGTCGTCGGCAACCGCATCGGCGACATCGCCCACGCGATCGGCACCGTCTGCCGCGCGGCGGGCTACGGCATCCCGGACGGCTTCGGCGGCCACGGCATCGGCCGCCGTATGCACGAGGACCCGTCGGTGCCGAACGAGGGCCGCCCGGGGCGCGGCATGCGGCTGCGGCACGGCATGGTGCTGGCGATCGAGCCCATGGTCATCGCAGGCGGCACGGACGGCTTCCACGCGGCTCTCGACGGCTGGACGCTGAAGACGGACGACGGCTCCCGCGCGGCCCACGCGGAGCACACGGTGGCGATCGCGGAGTCGGGACCGAGGATCCTGACCGCGCGCTGAAGAACGCCGGGATCACCCGGGTATGCCCCGAAGGTGCCCCTTGTCCACGATCGTGCGAAGGTGTTCTACGAGCGCGCCCCAGGTGTAACGGGCTGCCACCCGGGTTACCCGACCCCGGCACGTCGACCAGCGAGGGCGTCCCCCGCCCGCGCGCCGGGGACGCCGGGAACGGAAGGCCCATGAGCAGCGGCTTCACCAGCCCGGAGGGCTACGGCTCGGATCCCTTCGGAGAATTCCTCGCACGCTTCTTCGGCGGACCGCGTCCGGGTCCCCGGCAGATCGACATCGGCCGACTGCTCAGCCAGCCGGCCCGGGAGCTCGTCCGCGGCGCCGCGCAGTACGCCGCGGAGCACGGCAGCCGGGACCTCGACACGGAACACCTGCTGCGGGCGGCGCTGGCCACCGAGCCCACCCGGACCCTGCTCAGCAAGGCCGGCGCGAACCCCGACTCGCTGGCATCGCAGATCGACGAGCGGTCGGGCCCGGCCCAGCACACCCCGGACGACACACCGCCGCCGACCGCCCTCTCCCTCACTCCGGCCGCCAAGCGCGCCCTGCTGGACGCGCACGACATGGCCCGGGCCCGCGGCTACGGCTACATCGGGCCGGAGCACGTGCTCAGCGCCCTGGCCTCGAACCCGGACTCGGCCGCCGGGCACATCCTGAACGCGGCCCGCTTCGCCCCCGCCGGCCCGCCCGAGGCGCCGGAGCCCCCGCAGGCCGAGCGCCCGCGCCCGACGAACACGCCGACCCTGGACAAGTACGGCCGTGACCTCACCGAACTGGCCCGGCAGGGCCGTATCGACCCGGTGATCGGCCGGGACCAGGAGATCGAGCAGACCGTCGAGGTGCTCTCCCGCCGCGGCAAGAACAACCCGGTGCTGATCGGTGACGCGGGCGTCGGCAAGACCGCCATCGTGGAGGGGCTGGCGCAACGCATCTCCGAGGGGGACGTGCCCGACGTGCTGACCGGGCGGCGCGTGGTCGCCCTGGACCTGACGGGCGTGGTCGCGGGCACCCGCTACCGGGGTGACTTCGAGGAGCGGATGAACAACATCGTCGGCGAGATCCGCGCCCACTCCGAGCAGTTGATCATCTTCATCGACGAGCTGCACACGGTCGTGGGCGCCGGTGCCGGTGGCGGTGACGGCAGCTCGATGGACGCGGGCAACATCCTCAAGCCGGCCCTCGCCCGCGGCGAGCTGCACATCGTGGGCGCCACCACGCTGGAGGAGTACCGCCGGATCGAGAAGGACGCGGCGCTGGCCCGCCGGTTCCAGCCGATCATGGTGCCGGAGCCGACCGCGGCGGACGCGATCGAGATCCTGCGCGGCCTCCAGGACCGCTACGAGGCCCACCACCAGGTCCGCTACACCGACGAGGCGCTGGTCGCCGCCGTGGAGCTGTCCGACCGCTACCTCACCGACCGCCGGCTGCCCGACAAGGCGATCGACCTGATCGACCAGGCCGGTGCCCGGGTCCGGCTGCGCGCCCGCACCAAGGGCACCGACGTACGGACCATGGAGCGGGAGCTGGAGCAGCTGACCCGGGACAAGGACCAGGCGGTCGCGGACGAGCAGTACGAGCAGGCCACCCAGTTGCGCGACCGGATCGTGGACCTGAAGCTGCGGATCACCCAGGCGGGCGGCGACCACGAGATCGACGAGGGCCAGGATCTGGTCGTCGAGGCCGAGGCGATCGCCGAGGTGGTGTCCCGGCAGACCGGCATCCCGGTCAGCAGCCTCACCCAGGAGGAGAAGGACCGCCTGCTGCACCTGGAGGAGCATCTGCACGAGCGGGTGGTCGGCCAGGACGAGGCCGTGCGGGTCGTCTCGGACGCCGTGCTGCGCTCCCGCGCCGGGCTGGCCAGCCCCGACCGTCCGATCGGCAGCTTCCTGTTCCTCGGCCCGACCGGCGTCGGCAAGACCGAACTGGCCCGGGCGCTCGCCGAGGCCCTGTTCGGCAGCGAGGACCGCATGGTCCGCCTCGACATGAGCGAGTACCAGGAACGGCACACCGTCAGCCGCCTGGTCGGCGCCCCGCCCGGCTACGTCGGCCACGAGGAGGCCGGCCAGCTCACCGAGGTCGTCCGCCGGCACCCGTACTCGCTGCTCCTGCTGGACGAAGTGGAGAAAGCCCACCCGGACGTCTTCAACATCCTGCTCCAGGTCCTCGACGACGGCCGCCTCACCGACTCCCAGGGCCGCACGGTCGACTTCACCAACACGGTCATCGTGATGACCAGCAACCTCGGCTCCGAGGCCATCACCCGCCGCGGCGCCTCCGTGGGCTTCGCGTCGGGCGGCGCCGACGCGGACGAGGAGGCCCGGCGCGAACAGATCCTGCGCCCCCTGCGCGAGCACTTCCGCCCCGAGTTCCTCAACCGCATCGACGAGATCGTCGTCTTCCGCCAGCTCAGCACGGAACAGCTGCGCCGCATCACCAACCTCCTGCTGGACCGCACCAGGTCCCTTGTGCAGAGCAAGGGCATCTCGGTGACCTTCACCGACCGAGCCGTGGAATGGCTGGCCGAACACGGCTACCAGCCGGAGTACGGCGCCCGCCCGCTGCGCCGCACGATCCAGCGCGAGGTGGACAACGAGCTGTCACGACTGTTGTTGGACGGCAGGGTCGCGGAGGGCGGCCAGGTGACGGTGGACGTGGAGGACGGCCACTTGGCGTTTCAGACTCGAGAGACGGCAACGCCTTCGTCCTAGGGGCGCGGGGCTGTGACGATATGCGGCTCCGCCGCGTGGGCGCGACCAGCCCCCACGCCCCGTCAGACGGCACTCAACGCACAGGCCGCACCACCATCGCCGACCCCCCGCCCCGCCGCACGGTCTCAGCCGCCGCAAGCCACTTCCCACCCGGCAACCGCTGCACCCCCGTGGCCGCACCGATCTCGGGGTTCGACTTGAAGGAGTGCCCGATGGCCTCCAGCTGCTTCCTCAACCCGGCGTTGTCGTACAGCCCCGGTTCCAGCTCGGTCTGCGCAGCATTGCGCTGACTGGCCCGGGGCGCCGCGATCGCGTCGACCAACGGCAGCCCCCGGTCGAGGAACCCGGTAAGCGTCTGCAGAACCGTCGTGATGATCGTCGCCCCACCCGGCGACCCAAGCGCCACCACGGGCCTGTCATGCCGGTCGAGCACGATCGTCGGCGACATCGACGACCGCGGCCGCTTCCCCGGCCCCGGCAGGTTCGGGTCGTGCACCGCGGGGTTCGCCGGAGTGAAGGAGAAGTCCGTCAACTCGTTGTTGAGGATGAACCCCCGCCCCGGCACGGTGATCCCGCTGCCGCCCGTCTGCTCGATGGTGAGGGTGTAAGAGACGACGTTCCCCCACTTGTCGGCCACGGTCAGATGCGTGGTGCTGTCACCTTCGTAGGTGGTGGGAGCGGCCGTGCCACCGGAGCCGCACGCCTTCGGATCGCGCGGATCACCCGGCGCCACAGGGCTCTTGAGCACCGCGTCGTCCTTGATCAGACACGCGCGCGAGTCGGCGAAACGCTGCGACAGCAGTTCCTTCGTCGGTACGTCCTCGAAGGCCGGG
Source organism: Streptomyces coeruleorubidus (assembly GCF_028885415.1). Classification (GTDB taxonomy): domain Bacteria; phylum Actinomycetota; class Actinomycetes; order Streptomycetales; family Streptomycetaceae; genus Streptomyces; species Streptomyces coeruleorubidus_A. The sequence goes on along the minus strand of NZ_CP118527.1, from coordinate 8,002,351 downwards.
TCGCCCACCCAGCGGCCCCGGTCCGCGAAGGCGATCCGGCTGGCTTCGATGTAGCGGTGCAGATACTGCGCCTGGCTCGCCTTCGACAGGTCGGTCCGCTCCAGGATGTTGAGCGCCTCACCGACCGTCGTACCGCCGGAGGAGGACGGCGCCATGGAGTAGACGCCGAGGCCGCGGTACGAGGACCTGGTGGGTGCCTGGAGCTTGGCACGGTAGGCGGCCAGGTCCCTCTCGGACAGGTCGCCGGGGCGGGCGTTCCAGCCGGAGGCCGGGTCCACGGGCGGCTTGTTGACCGTGTCGACGACGTCCCGGCCGATGTCACCGCGGTAGAGCGCGCCGACGCCCTTGCGGGCCAGCTCCGCGTAGGTGCGGGCGAGGTCGGGGTTCTTGAAGGTGGAGCCGACGACGGGGAGCCGTCCGCCGGGCAGGAACAGCTCGGCGGTGTCCGGGAAGTAGCGGAAGCGGGTCTCGTTGGACGCCGTCTGCGAGCGGAAGGTCTCGTCGACCGTGAAGCCGTCACGGGCGAGCCGCTCGGCCGGCTTCAGGACGCTCGCGAGCCGCTCGCTACCCCACCGGTCGAGCGCCGTCTGCCAGGTGGCGGGCGTGCCCGGCGTGCCGACGCTCAGGCCGCTGCTGACGGCCTGGGCGAAGGGGACGGGCTTGCCGTTCTCGACGAACAGGTTCTTGTCGGCGGTCAGCGGGGCGGTCTCGCGGCCGTCGATGGTGTGGACCGTGCGGGACTTGGCGTTGTAGTAGACGAAGTAGCCGCCTCCGCCGACGCCGGCCGAGTAGGGCTCGGTGACGCCGAGCGCGGCGGCTGTGGCGACGGCCGCGTCGACGGCGTTGCCGCCCTTGCGCAGGACCTCGATCCCGGCGGCGGAGGCGTCCGGGTCGACGCTGGAGACGGCGCCGCCGTAGCCGACGGCCAGGGGGGTCTTCTCACCGCCGGTGCTCTGCGCGGCGGGCGGCGCCGCCGCTCCCACCGACACCACCACGGCGGCCGAGACCGCCAGGACCGTCAGATTCCGTGCGACAGGGCGACGCATCCGCACCTCCAGTGAAAGGCCGTCCGCGCAGCTTAATTCATCGCCATGGCCGCGTCAGGAACGCGTCGAACACCGGTGCGTCGGGCCCGCTACCATGCGCGCCCATGAATGACGACGTGCGCAACATCGTCCTGGGCGTGGTCGCGGCGGGTATCAGCGCCGCGCTGGGCTGGATCGCCCGTACGTACCTGTGGAAGCGGAAACTCCGGCGCAAGCAGGCCTTTTTGGGGCTGCCCGAGAACTCCGAGTCACTGCTCGTCGTCAACCGCGATCCGGCCGCCACGGAACCGGCGGTGCACCGCTTCGACGTGTTCGCGCTCCTGGAGCTCTCCGCACTGATCAAGGACTGTGGGGCGCACGTCCACGTGGTCACCCAGGACACGGCCCATCAGGGCTTCGGCGAGCGCACGGAGTTCTGCGTCGGCGGCCCGGGGTCGAATCGGCGCATGATGGCCCACATGGCGGCCATGCTGCCCGGCGTGCGCGTCAACATCGACCCCGAACCGGGCCCGGACCGGGGCGCCTTCCAGATCGGCGGCGAGCGCTACCGCATGGACCCGGGCATCACGGAGTACGTCCTGCTGGCCCGGCTCACCGCCGGCGACCGCCGCGAGACGCGTCCCGTGTTCCTCTTCTGCGGCCAGCGCGCCATCACCAACCAGGCGGCCACCCGCTACCTCGCACGCAACCACGAGCGGCTGGCCCGCAAGTACGGCAACAACTCGTTCGTGCTGCTGCTGAAGGTGATCAACTCGCAGGCGTACGGGCCGGACGTCGTCGAGATGGTGGAGGACGTGACGCGCGCGGCACAGACCCCGCTGCCCGCCACTGCGACTCCACGGGGCAGCCACCGGGCCTCCTGAAGTCCTCCACTCCTCAACAATCGTTACTGGCACGTAACTTACCGACGGGTTACCAGCGGTAAGGGGGTGAGGTTACCTTCTGGTCACTTTGCACTTACACGAGTGAGGAGTGACCCGTGGGACACCACCGCAAGGCCCTGCGCACCACCGCCGTAGGCGCCGTCTCGGCGACCCTGGTCGCCGGCACAGCCCTCGGACTCGCCCCCACCGTCCAGGCGGCGCCGAACCCGATCCGGTTCGTCGACATCACCGGCGACGGCGGCACCGTCCTCAAGGCCAATGTCGTCACCCCGGCCGGCGCCGACGGCACGCACCGCTACCCGCTGCTCGTCATGCCCACGAGCTGGGGTCTGCCCCAGGTCGAGTATCTGGCCCAGGCCCAGAAGCTCGCCGACTCCGGGTACGTCGTCGTCACCTACAACGTGCGCGGCTTCTGGCAGTCGGGCGGCGAGATAGAAGTCGCGGGCCCGCCCGACATCGCCGACGCCTCGAAGGTCATCGACTGGGCGCTCGCCAACACCCCCTCGGACGCCGGGCACATCGGCATGGCGGGCGTCTCCTACGGCGCCGGCATCAGCCTGCTCACCGCCGCGCACGACAAACGGGTCCGCGCGGTCGCCTCGCTGAGCGGCTGGGCCGACCTGATCGGCTCGATCTACTCCGGGCGCACCCAGCACGTCCAGGCCGCCGCCCTGCTGGACGGCGCGAGCCTGGTCACGGGCCGGCAGAGCGCCGAACTCCGGCAGGTCTTCGACGACTTCTACGCCTCCAACCTGGCGAAGGAGCCGGAGCTCATCGCCTGGGGGAAGAAACGTTCCGCTGCGACCTATGTCGACCAGATCAACAAGAACGGCGCGGCGATCATGCTCGCCAACGCCTGGGGCGACACGGTCTTCCCGCCCAATCAGTACGCCGACTTCTACGAGAAGCTGACCGGCCCGAAGCGGCTGGAGATGCGCCCCGGAGACCACGCCACCGCCGAGCTGACCGGCCTGTTCGGGCTGCCCAACGACGTGTGGAAGGACACCGAGCGCTGGTTCGACCACTACCTGCGGGGCGAGGACAACGGCATCGACCGCGAACAGCCCGTCCAGCTCAAGTCCCGCTCCGCGGGCGGCTACGAGGGCTACCCGGACTGGAAGTCGGTCGGCGCGACGAAGCGGAAGATCGACCTCGCGGGCACGACCACGATCCGTACGAACGTGAACTCGGGCGCCGACGGCGGAGTCGTCTTCCTGTCCAGCATCCTCGACCAGGTGGCCCAGCTGCCCCCGACGGCCTCGATCCCCCTGCTCCCCCGCCGCTGGGCCGCCGTGTGGCAGTCGGAGAAGTACGCCACGGCCCAACAGGTGCGCGGGACGGCGAAGTTGCACACGACCCTCACCCCGACCAAGGAGAGCGGCACCCTCGTCGCCTACCTGTACGACGTGGGGCCGCTCGGCCTCGGCAAGCTGGTCGCCGGCGCGCCGTACACCTTCCACGGGCGCACCCCCAAAAAGCCGTTCGGCGTCGACCTGGAGCTGTACTCCACGGCCTACGACGTCCCGGCCGGGCATCGCCTCGCCCTGGTCGTCGACACGGTCGACCCGCTCTACATCGAGCACAACCCGTCCGGCGCGCAGCTGACCTTCTCCTCGCCGGCGAACGACCCGTCGTACGTGTCGGTTCCGCTGCGCGAGCAGTGATCTCCGGCTGCCGCCGGACGGGCCTGGCCGATGTGAACCGCCGCCCCCGTGGCCGATGGGGCCGTGGGGGCCGCACCCGGCGGGAGTGGCCCGCGGACCGGGCGGGCGGTCTGCTCATCCCGGACGGGATCGGCGGAATTCGGCGAAGTCCCCCTCTCCGACAGGGATGAAGGGCACATCGTAGTCGAGGTCCGATGCGATGAGCCGTCCGGTGCCCGCCCGTTCAGTGCTTGAGGATCTTGGAGAGGAAGTCCTTGGCGCGGTCGCTGGTGGGATTGGTGAAGAACTCGTCGGGGGTGCGGTCCTCGACGATCCGGCCGTCGTCCATGAAGACGACGCGGTTGGCGGCCGAGCGGGCGAAGCCCATCTCGTGCGTGACGACGATCATGGTCATGCCGTCGCGGGCCAGTTGCTTCATGACCTCCAGCACCTCGTTGATCATCTCCGGGTCGAGGGCCGAGGTCGGCTCGTCGAAGAGCATCGCCTTGGGCTCCATGGCCAGGGCGCGGGCGATGGCCACGCGCTGCTGCTGGCCGCCGGAGAGCTGCGCCGGGTACTTGTCCGCCTGATCGGCGACGCCGACCCGGTCGAGCAGTTCACGGGAGCGCTTGTCGGCATCCTCCTTCTTGCGCCCGCGCACCTTGACCTGCCCCAGGGAGAGGTTCTGCAGGACGGTCTTGTGCGCGAAGAGATTGAACGCCTGGAAGACCATCCCGACGTCGGCGCGCAGCCGGGCGAGGGGCTTGCCCTCCTCCGGCAGCGGCTGCCCGTCGAGGATGATCTGTCCGGACTCGATGGTCTCCAGGCGGTTGATCGCCCGGCACAGGGTGGACTTGCCCGACCCGGACGGGCCGATGACCACGACCACCTCCCCCCGGCCGACGGTGAGGTTGATGTCCCGCAGGACGTGCAGCTCCCCGAAGTGCTTGTTGACGTCACGCAGCTCGATCAGCGGATCGACGGCCATGCTCAGCCCTACTCACTCTCAGCTGTGTGGTGGTTGCCGCAACGTATCCAGGCAAGATCGGACTTGTCGGGCGACACGCACTTTTCGATCATTAGCCGTATTTACGGCGAAATTTGGGCCAAAGGTTGTGGCCATGGGGCTCACGACTCCGCGACTTCCGCGTACAGCTGCGACAGCTCGGGCACTCCGTTCGCGGCCCACTCGTGACCGGAGTCCACGACATCGAACTCCCGGCCGGAGGCGAGCCGCACGACGGGCTGCCCGTCGGACCGGATCTCCCAGGCCGCTCCCGGTACGGTACGCACGATGACGGTGCCCAGGTAGAGCCCGGCGTCGTTGCCGAGCCAGGTCAGGGTCTCCTCGTCGTCCCGCCACCGTGGCACGAGCTGGTCCAGCGCCTCCAGCGAGGCCGCCGAGTCGTCCAGCCGGACACCCGCCCGGGACGCCTGGGAGCGCAGCAGTTCACACTCGGCGAGGAGTTCCGCGATGCCTGCCGGATCGGGAACCCCGAGCTTCCGGCGCCGGTTGCCCAGGAAAGGGATGTTCATACGTCCAGCGTGTCATTCGTACCGCCGTACGCACCACAGGCGCGCAGGCTCGCCGATTCCTGACAAGTTCACGTCGAGTTCGCGCACGGCTCGTTGACGGACCCCTGCTGTCTCCCTAGTTTCACCGTGCGTCGTGCGCCTCGGCTTTCGCCGTGTCTTCTGTTCCATTCCTGCGTTTCGTCTTGTTGCGTCGTTTCGTCGATGAACGGGAGGAGTCGGCCGTGCGCCGATGTGTCCGGGGGATCCTGGTCGTCCTGGCCCTGTGCGGGTCCCTGTTGCCGGCGGTGTCGGCGCACGCCGTCGAGGAGCGGCGGGCCGCGCCGGTGCCGCTTGAGCGGCTGTTCGACAACATCGCCGTCAGCGACGACGACCGGCCCGCGCAGTCCGACTTCGACGGTGCCGGCGCCTCCCTGTCGGCGCGGGATCTCACAGCCGCGGGCTGGACGCCCGGCCGCAAGCTCACCGTTCAGGGGGCCCGGCTGACCTGGCCGCGGCGGCAGCCCGGCGAGCCGGACAACGTCCGCGCCGCCGGCCAGGACGTACGGGTCACGGGGCGCGGCGACGCCCTCGCCTTCCTGGTAGCGGGCACCGCCGGCACCGAGGTGGGCGGCCCGGGCGTGATCACGTACGCGAACGGCACCCGCTCCGGGTACCGGCTGACCGCGCCCGACTGGCGCACCGGGCCGATCGCCACGAAGGCGGTGGCCCTGCCGCACATCAACACGCCCGGCGGGCAACTCGCCGAGCGGGCCCGCCTGTACGTCGTGACGGTGCCGCTGGCGCCGGGGCGCCAGGTCGCCTCGGTCCGGCTGCCGCACGCGGCCGGGCTGCACGTCTTCGCGGTGTCGGTACGGACCGCGACGCAGGGCTGGACGGGCAGCTGGGCGACGTCGACCTCCGGCTACACCGCCGTGGGGCCCTGGACGGACCGGACACTGCGGCTCGTGGTGCACACCTCGGCCGGCGGCCCCCGGGTGCGGGTGCGGTTCGACAACACCTTCGCGGCGGCGCCGGTACGGATCGGCGGCGCCACGGTCGCCGTGCAGGCGTCGGGCGCGGCGGCGCGCGGTACGCCGGTGCCGCTGTCCTTCGGCGGTGCGGAAAGCGTGGAGATCCCGGCCGGGGCCCAGGCGTACAGCGATCCGCTGGGCTTCGCCGTCCCGGCGGACACGAACCTGCTGGTCAGCTTCCATCTGCCCGGCACGGTGGCGGCGGCGCCCGTGCACCGGCTCGCGCAGCAGCGGTCGTACGTCAGCGGGCCGGGCGACCACGCGGCGGACGGCTCCGCGGAGGCGTACACCTCGGTGATCACCAGCTGGCCGCTGCTCGCCGGGGTCGACGTGAGCGGCGGCCCCGGGTCGGTCGTGCTGCTCGGGGACTCCATCACCGACGGCGACAAGTCCACGGTGGACGCGAACCGGCGGTGGCCGGACGTGCTGGCCGGCCGGCTGCTGAAGCAGACCACGGTCCCGCGCTACGGCGTACTGAACCAGGGCATCTCGGGCAACCGCGTGGTCACCGACCGGTATCCCGGCGACGGGGTGTCCACGGACGCGGCCGGGGTGAGCGCCCTGCACCGGTTCGACCGGGACGTCCTCGCCCAGCCGTCGGCCCGGACGGCGGTCGTCTTCGAAGGCGTCAACGACATGCGCTGGGGCACCTCGGCGGAGCAGGTGATCGCGGGGCTGCGGGAGCTGGCGGCACGCGGGCACGCCCGGGGCGTCAGGATGCTCGCGGCGACGATCCTGCCGTGCGAGGGCGAGGCGCGCTGCACGGCCGCCGTCGACGCCGAGCGGGTCGCGGTGAACGAGTGGATCCGGGACGGCCAGGTCTTCGACGGCGTGCTCGACTTCGACGCGGTGGTCCGGGATCCGCAGCGGCCGTCCCGGATCCTGCCCGCCTACGACAGCGGGGACCATCTGCATCCGGGCGATGCCGGGCTGGCGGCACTGGCGGACTCGGTCGACCTGCTGCTGCTCCGGTCCTAGCTAGACGTCGAGGTCCACCACGACCGGCGCGTGGTCCGACGCGCCCTTGCCCTTGCGCTCCTCGCGGTCCACGTACGCGTCCTTGACCGCCTTCGTGAACGGCTGGTTGGCGTACACCAGGTCGATGCGCATGCCGCGGTTCTTGGGGAAGCAGAGCTGGCGGTAGTCCCAGTACGTGAACGGGTGCTCGTACTTGAGGGGCCGCGGGACCACGTCGGACAGGCCCGCCTCGCGCAGGGAGGCCAGGGCGGCGCGCTCGGCCGGGGTGACGTGGGTGGAGCCCTCGAAGGCGGCGCGGTCGTAGACGTCGTCGTCCGTCGGCGCCACGTTGTAGTCGCCCAGCACCGCGAAGGGGCGGCTGCCGGACGCGTCACCGGCGACGGCGGCCTTGAGCGCCTCGATCCACTGGAGCTTGTAGGCGTAGTGGGGGTGGTCCACCTCACGGCCGTTCGGCACGTAGACCGACCAGACGCGGAGCGGGCCGCATGTCGCCGAGATGGCGCGGGATTCCACCGAGCCGTCGAAGCCGGGATCGCCGGGCAGGCCCTTGACGACGTCCTCGATGCCGACGCGGGACAGCACCGCCACGCCGTTCCACCGGCCGGTCGCGTGGACCGCCGCCTCATAGCCCAGCTCGCGCAGTTGCTCCGTCGGGAACTGGTCCTCGGCGACCTTGGCCTCCTGGAGGCACAGCACGTCCGTGCCGCTGCTCTCCAGCCAGGCCAGGAGCCTCGGCAGGCGGGCGGTGATCGAGTTCACGTTCCAGGTCGCGATGCGCATGTCCCACAACCTACCCGGCGGGTCTGACAACGCGGCCCGGTCCCCCGGAGCCTCAGACCTCGGCGGAGTCGCCCGGCGTCAGCCGCAGGTGCTCCGAGCCGCCGAGCTGCCCGATCTGGCGGTCGTAGATCGGCCGGGCCAGGTCGGTGAGCAGGGCGTCGTGGATGTCGTAGGCGCGCTGCGGCTTGACCTCCCGGACGTAGTCGATGACCTCCGAGATCTTGCTCCAGGGGGCCATCACCGGGAGCATCAGCGTCTCGACCCGGTGGCCGGGGACGGTGAGGGCGTCGCCGGGGTGGAAGACCTTGCCGCCGTCGACGAGGTAGCCGACGTTGGTGATCCGCGGGATGTCCGGGTGGATCACCGCGTGGAGTTCGCCGTGGACCTGGACGTCGAAACCGGCGGCGGTGAAGGTGTCGCCGTGGCCGACGGTGTGCACGCGGCCCGGGAAGGCGGACGAGATCTTCTCCGCGACCGACTTCAGGGTCCAGATCTCGGCGGCCGGGTTGTTCTCCATCGCGGCACGCAGCCGGAACTCGTCGAAGTGGTCGGGGTGCTCGTGGGTGACGAGGATCGCGTCCGCGCCGAGCGCGGCGTCCTCCTCGCTGAACCCGCCGGGGTCGAGGACGAGGGTGCGGCCGTCCTTTTCCAGGCGGACGCAGGCGTGCGACTTCTTCGTGAGCTTCATGATTCCATCCTGCCTCCGCGCTCCCCCGCGGGCTCACTCCTGGGGCGTGGTCTCCTCGCGGATGACCTGCTGGGCGACCTTGAAAGCGCTGTTCGCCGCCGGTACGCCGCAGTAGACGGCCGCCTGGAGCAGCACCTCCTTGATCTCTCCCGGGGTGAGACCGTTGCGCAGGGCGGCCTTGGTGTGGAACGCCAGCTCGTCCAGGTGACCGCCGGCGACCAGTGCCGTGAGGGTGACGCAGCTGCGGGTGCGCCGGTCCAGGCCGGGGCGGTCCCAGATCTCGCCCCAGGCGTAGCGGGTGATGAACTCCTGGAAGTCCCCGGAGAACTCGCCGGCCTGTGCCAGCGCCCGGTCGACGTGTGCGTCGCCCAGCACCTCGCGGCGGACCTTGAGCCCGGCGTCGTAGGGGTCGGGCCGCCCCTGGGGCTGCGGCGGGACGACCGGGGCGATCTCGGCGACGGGCCCGGTCTGGAGGGGCTGCGCGGGGGCGGCGGACAGGACCGGCTTGACGGCGGCCGCGGGCAGGGCGGTCTGGCCGGTGGAGGTCTCGAAGGCGGGCTGCCAGGCGGTGGAGAAGTGCCGCACCAGCAGGTCGGTGACGGCCGCGGGCTGCTCCACGGGCACCAGGTGGGAGGCGCCGGGGACGACGGCGAGGCGGGCGTCCGGGATGCCGGCGACCAGGGTGCGGGCCTCGGCGGGGCCGGTGACCTGGTCGTCCGAACCGACCAGGACCAGCGTCGGCACGCCGACCCGCCCGAGCTCAGCCCGGACGTCGAACGAGGCGAGCGCCTCGCAGGCGGCGATGTAGCAGCCCGGGTCGGTGGTGCGCACCATCTGCACGGCCCACTCGGTGATCGCGGGCTGCGCGGCGGCGAACCCGCCGGTGAACCAGCGCTCGGGCGCGGTACGGGCGATGGGGTCGAGGCCGTTCGTGCGGACGATCACGCCTCTCTGCCGGAACTCGTCGGCCGTGCCGAAGCGCGGGGAGGCGGCGATCAGCGCGAGGGAGGCGAGCCGCTCGGGGTGGCGCAGGGCCAGCTCGATGCCGACCGCGCCGCCGAGCGCGCAGCCCGCGTAGCCGAAGCGCTGCACGCCGAGCCCTTCCAGGGTGGTCAGCAGCCGTGTGGTGAGGTCGGTGACCGAGCCCACCGGGTACGCGGGCGCGCCGCCGTGTCCCGGCAGGTCGAACCGGAAGACGCGCCACTGCTTGATCAGCTCGGGGATCTGGCGGTCCCACATGTGCCATGTGGTACCCAGGGACGGACCCAGGATCAGGACCGGAGCCTCTTCTGGCCCGTCAAAGCGGTATTGCAAGGTGTTCGGTGGTGTCTCGCTCACCCGTCAGACCCTCTCATCTCTCACGGGATCTCACATGGCCGGTCCCAACCTAACGGGTACCGTTCCGCGCGCTACGACAGGCCCGGCACTGCCGGAAATCTCGGAGGTCCAGGTACGTCGAGAAGAGCCTGCGCATGGAGGGCTTCCTGGTTCGCAACCACCGTGACGTGCAGGAGGTACGAGTTCGTCGTGCCACACCTGCAGAGTGGACGCGTCACGCTCGATGAGACCGTGATCGACGGCTTCGGCAGCATCGCGGACGGGTTCTGGGGATGCTGCGGGGCGAGAACCTGGGCAAGATCATTGTGCGGGCGACCGGGGCGGACGTCTGACTGACGGGGCGTGCCCTGCACCAGATGACGGGGGGCAGCGGACCCGTTCTAGATGTGCAAGGCGTCTATGCAGCGTGCGGGCAGCGCCTGACTCCTGAGTCACCGCCTTCGCCGTCGCCTCAGCCACGGCGGTGGCGGGCCGGATCGACATCATCCCGCTGGACGGTCCCACCGACCCTGATCGGCCAGGTGACTGCGGATTCTCAGCGCGAGAGCATGCCACTTCCGCAGGATGGTCATGTTCACGCCGAAGAACGGACGCTGACCGATCAACTGGTCGGGTTCGCTGCGGAGGCGCGGTTCGGGGCATTGACCTCGCCCAGCGACACTGGCGGCACCGCCGACAAATCGTGCTCCAACTGTGCCAGCAGGTACAGGAGGCACTGCGTACCTTGAAGCGGGCGCAGACTCTTTCCCGGCTGCCCAAGGGACTGCGGGAGTGGTCCGAACAGGAGTTTCTACGGATCCGCTTCACCGAAGTCTCCGAACAGGTACTGGAGGACCGGCTCGGCACCATCGTGGACGAGACCGCCGAAGCGGTGATCCGCGGAAAGGAGATCAAGCGAGACGGCCTGACACTGCTCCTGCGCGGCGTGACCGAAGCAGTGGCGCCGAAGGGGTTCCGGGTGCGGATTTCTCAAACCGGACGCCGTTCTGCGGACGGAGCGGGTGCCGGTCTCAGCCATGAAGGACGTGTTCTCCGGTGGCCAGGTGCCGACCGCGGCCATCGTCCGGACTCGGATACGCCGTACCTCCTGACCATCTATGACCTGCATCGCAGCCTGGGAGGGCTGCGCGATCGAGGGCTGATGATTCTGCAAACCGGGTCGGCGAGAGTCGATGAAATCAGCGGCGCGGTCATCGGCGACCTGCTCGTCGCCTACCCGCAGGACCGGGCCGGCGCCTTCGCGTTGGCGGAACGGTCGGCGGTACAGTCGCCCGACGCCGTTCAGCGGGCACTGGCGAAGCGGCATGCCGCGACCTTCTCCAGCTTCGACATGGAGGAGCTCCGGGGATCCCGGCTGCTCCCCACCCTGGCGAACGGCTCGCCGGCCTTCGGCCAGTACCGGCCCAGCGCCACCGGAACAGGATTCGAGCCCTGGGCCCTGCAGGTCGTCGACATCTCCGGGGACCGGATCACCGACATCCATGCCTTCCGGGACACCGAGCGACTGTTCCCGCCTTTCAACCTGCCCCACACATCGGCGAGCAGGAGGTGTGACGCAGCACACCTTCTTCGACCGATGATTCCGTTCGCGCCCCTCGGTCTTACCAGCAACGACACCGAAGCAACAACGGACAGACGGGATGACTGACATGACCGCCACCGCGAAGGGCCCTGCCAGCTACTTTCCTTCCATCGAGAAGAAGTACGGTCGCCCGATTGCGGAGTGGAAGGACCTCATCCACTCCTCGCCTCTGACCAAGCACATGGAGCTCGTGAACTGGCTCAAGGCCGAGCACGGCCTCGGCCACGGTCACGCCAACGCCCTCGTCGCGCACACCCTAGCCGAGCAGTCCGGCAACTGAACTGCCACGCATGGGATCGCGTCGGCCCAGGTGTCCGCGCTCGGCTCCGTGTCCGGTGTGGGGCGGCAGACCAGGACCGCTGCCCCAGCGGCCCGGAGCAGCCGTCAGCGGACGGTCGTCAGCGGACGGCCGTCCCTGTGGGCCGCTGGACCGCCGCCCGGGTCGGTGTCACGCCATGACGGACCGCTCCTGTCTGCGATACGCGCCCGGCGCCGTTCCGTACAGCCGCTTGAACGCTGCCGCGAACGCGAACTCGGAGGTGTAGCCGACCCGTTGCGCGATGGCACCCAGGGGTTCTTCGGAGTCGCGCAGCCGCTGTGCCGCCATGTTCATCCGGAGCCAGGTGAGGTAGCTGAGGGGCGGCTGGCCGACGAGTTCGGTGAACCGCCGGGCGAACGCCGAACGGGACAGGCCGGCTTCCTCGCCCAGGCCCTCCACGGTCCACTTCCCGCCGGGGTCATTGTGGATACGGCACAGAACCCTGCTGATCGCCACGTCGTTCAGCGCCGGGCCCCAGCCACGGCCGACTCCGTGCTCCTGGTACCACACCCGCAGGGTGTACAGCAGGAGCGTGTCCAGCAGCGAGGAGATCACCGAGTCCGCGCCCATCCCGGCGCCCTCCGACTCCTCCCGCAGCAGCTCGAGAACGACCCGCAGCGGCGGCTCCCGCCTGAGCTGGGCCTGCACGTGGACGACGTCGGGCAGGCCGTTGACCACCGGGTGGCACCAGCTCTGGTCGAGTGGGAACACGCCGCTGAGCAGCACCGTGGGGGCCGCCGGCCCGCCCGGCTCGGCAGACCCCAGGGTCACCGTCCGCGCATTCTCGCCGAACTCCTCGTCCAGGGCGGGATCCGAGTCCTGAAGCGGGGCGGCGCAGCTGTCGGCGATCCCATGGCCGTGCCCGTTGGGAAGGAGCACCACATCCCCCACCCCGAGCCCGATGGGATCGCCGGCGGGGGGAACCAGCCGGCAGGAGCCCCGTAAGAGGACGTGGAACGCCGTGCCGGGCACGGGTCGGAGGCGTCGCCTCCACGGGTGGTGTCCCTCGACTCTGACAAAACGCGGCCGGCCGGTGCGCATCGCGTCTGTCACCTGACTGAGTACGTCCATCGCGTCAGGTTATGTGACTGGTCAGGTCAGCCGAACGGCTGTCAGACGCCAGATCGGGCGCGTCACCCTGCCCGCTCCGTCGAAGGTGAGCGCCCGGGTGTCCAGGTGGGGGAACTGCTCGCCTTCTGCCTGCTTCTCGACGTACTCCCTGGTGAACGCCGTGACGTAGGTGTCGCGGTGCAGCTCGTCGAGGCACCATGCCCCGGTGAAGGTGGTGCGCAGCTCAGCCTCACTGATGCGATGCGGGTCCGGGAAGTCGTCCTCGGCCTCGTCGGAGAAACACAGCAGGTGCAGGCGTGCTCCCGGCAGGCACACCTTCGGCAGCGCTGCCGCGTACTGTGCGCGCTGCCGCCGTGCGAGTGAGTGGTACAAACCGCTGTCCAGCACCGTGGTGAATTTCTGCGCCAGGTTGTCCAGCCGCGTTGCGTCGGCTTGCACGAACTCCACTTCGGCACCGAGCGCGTCGGCCCGCTGTTCGGCTTGGCGCAGGGCCGTGGCCGCGTAGTCGAAACCGGTGACCCGATCTTGACCATGCAGTGGTCCGCTCCGTGCCCGCGCAGCTTCCCCACGTCACGGGCGTCAGCCAGTCAAAGACCGGCGATTTATGCGCAAAAAGAGGACTTACAGGCGGCACTTCACATGCATGAATGCGATCGAGCCGACGAGTTGGTTTGAGACTCTCCAGGACCGAGCCGACGGAGCCGTCAGGGGCGCCGACAACTTGATGCCCCGGCAGATTCCCTGCCGGGGCATCAAGCGCCGTGCGTAGGTCAGTTGTCGCGCAGCGTCCGCAGCGCGGTGCCCCAGGAGATGACGTCGTCGAGCATCTTGATCACCGCGTCTTCCTGGTGAGGCTGCGGCTTGAGCTCCTTGAAGTCGACGAAGTCGTGGTGCATCAGCAGGGCGGCGTGATGGCGCACATCGGCGATGCCGATCGCGGCCATGGTGTTGCGCAGGTGCGCGATCGCGCGGCCGGCGCCCTCCACGCCGTAGCCGACGAAGCCCGCGGACTTGTCGTTCCACTCCGCGTACAGGAAGTCGAGAGCGTTCTTCAACACGCCCGGGACACTGTGGTTGTACTCGGGCGTGACGAACACGAAGGCGTCGAGAGAGCCGACCTTCTCGGCCCAGCGGTGCGTGTGGGGCTGGCTGTAACCGCCCATCAGCGCGGGTATGGGCTCGTCGAGGTGCGGCAGATCGTAGTCCCTGAGGTCCACCAACTCGTAGGCGGCGCCGCCGTGCCGCTCGGCGACGTCGAGCACCCACCGGCCCACGTCCTCCCCGACGCGTCCCGGGCGGGTACTGGCGATGACAATTCCGACCTTGATCATGAGTAGCCGCTCTCTGCTCTGAATGGGAGACGGGCGCCCCCGGCGCCACAGAACTGCAGCGTACGTAGATCGACTCGGAGGCTCCATGCGTCACAGTCCGCCATCCATACGCGTGCGTCTCTCAGTGCGGCCGTTCTGAGAGCACCACTGCACCGCGGCACTCACCGCTCCACGCTACCGCCCGTGCCGGCGGCGGCTCTTCAGAGGTCGCTCGGCATGCCCAGGCCCGTCAGGGCGCCCACCGGATCCAGGTCGGGGGTACCGCGGGGCCACCAGTCGTCGTGGCCCGGCTCGGACTCGTAGGCGTACCACAGGCCGTCGCGGCCCAGGCGGAGCTGGACGTGGCCGTGGGGGTGGGTGAGGTGGTTGCGCCAGGGGCGGAAGGCGGGCAGGTCGGCGGCGAGGAGCAGCGGACGCGCCCGGTCGAACCGGCCGGCCGGCGGGTCCCACGGCTCCTCCAGTACGGCGAGGCCCTCCGGTCCGCCCTGGCGCCAGGCGGCGACGGCACGGGCCAGCTCGGACGGGGTGCGGCCCGCCGCGGAGGCGAGGGAGGAGTAGAGCGCCCGGGTGCCCGCGGTGAGTCCCGAGCCGGGGCGGGCCGCGGCCAGGCGGACCGCGTCCTCCCAGAGCGTCAGCTGCCCGACCGGGTCACGGCCCGTGGTGAGCAGGGCGTGGGCCCGCGCGGCGGCGTCCGTAGCCAGTTGGTCCAGTGCGAACGGGTCCGGGCCGCCGGGGGACGCCGGGTAGGCCGGGGGCTGTTCGGGGTGCGGGGGCGGCGGCAGCGGTGCAGGCAGGGGCGGGAGGGCGCGCGGCGTGAGAACGTCACCGGCCCGCACTCCGGGGAGGGGCGCCGGTCCCCTGTCCTGGGCGGCGCGCGCCGCGCGGGTGGCGCTCAGCCGGGACAGCGCGTCGAGCAGCTCGCGTTCGCCCCGGCCGCGCAGCAGGAGCAGGACGAAGGGGTCGGCGTCGAGCAGCCGCGCGGTCTGGTAGCACAGGGCGGCGGCGTGCTTGCAGGGGTGGCCCCGGTCGGGGCAGCTGCAGCGCGGCTCCAGATCGCCCGGGCCCGGCAGCAGGGGCACGCCGCAGTCCGCGAGGGACTGGGGCATCTCCTTGTCGAGGAGCGCCGCGATGTGCCCGGGCCGGTCGGCGGCGGCGTCCAGGAACCGCTCCCAGTCGGAGTCGTCGAGCGTGCGCAGCCGCACCTGCACGCGGTACGGGCGCGGACGGCTGCCCCGCACGTACGCCAGCACCAGGCCGGGCGTCACGGTGATGGCGTCGACATGCCCCTGCCCGGCATAACCCCGCCCGCGCTCCAGCCGCTTGACGTCCAGCGCGCCCTGCTCCAGGGCTGCGACCCACGCGTTTCCCCACCAGCTCTCGGCGAAGCCCTTGTCGTCCGGATCCCGGGGCGGGAAGGCGGGGAAGGTACGGCGCAGCTCGGTGTCGCGGCCCGGGGCGGCCATGGAGTGGGGGGTTCGCGGGGGCGCGGGTCGGGTGGTGGAGGGGGCGGGGCCGGCAAGGCTGTGCGGCGCGTCGGTCATGCCGTGGGGCGAGCGCTCCCGGCCGGTTTCGTCAGGGCCCTCGGGCGCCGCGTCCGGCTCGTCCGTCGCCGTAGGCATCCGGAAGGCGTCGGCCAGCAACTGCCGTACGCCACGCGCTCCCCCGCCGGCGGCGTGTTCGCGCGGCTGCCGCCCGCCCGTCTGCCTCTCGTCCATACGGCTGTGCCGCGACCGGCGTCCGCGCCCGGCTCCCGCGCTCTCGGTCTCTTCCCTGGCCCGCCGCGCGTCCTCCCGCGCTGCGCGCAGTGCCTCGCGCGCGATGTCCGCCGCGCGTGGACCCCGCTCCTCGTCGTCGCCGGCTGCCGGGGTGTCCTCCGGCGTGGTGGCGGGCTGGGCCTCCGCGGCAGCGGGTGCACCGGCCGAGGGCGTCTGGTCCGGGCTCTGCGCCGGGTCGCCGGAATCGTCCGGCTCGGCGGGTCCCGGCGTGTCCAGGTCGCCGGGCACATCGGCGTCCTGCGCCGCACTCCCGTCGCTCGCCGGACTCTCGCCACGCCGGTGCTCGGAGACCGCCCTGCGCAGTGCCTCGCGGGCCACGTCTCCCGGCCGGGGCGTCTCCTCCTGGCCGGTGGGCCTCTCGGCCGGGCGGGGAGCGGATGCCGTCTCCGGGTCCCGGTGTGCCTGCTCCCGGGCCGCCCGCAGGGCCCGGCGGGCCTCGTCGGCCGGGCTGGGCGTCATGGCGTGCTCCGCAGGGAGACCAGGTCGGACAGCTCACGGTCCGTCAGTTCGGTCAGGGCCGACTCGCCGGAGCCGAGGATCGCGTCGGCGAGGGCGCGCTTGGCCTGGAGCATCTCGGCGATGCGGTCCTCGATCGTGCCCTCGGTGATGAGGCGGTGGACCTGGACGGGCTGGGTCTGGCCGATGCGGTAGGCACGGTCGGTGGCCTGTTCCTCGACGGCCGGGTTCCACCAGCGGTCGAAGTGGACGACGTGACCCGCGCGGGTGAGGTTGAGGCCGGTGCCCGCCGCCTTGAGGGACAGCACCAGGACCGGGGTCGAGCCGGTCTGGAAGCGGTCCACCATGCGCTCCCGCTCCGGTACCGGCGTGCCGCCGTGGAGGAGGTCGACCGGGACCGCGCGGGTGGCCAGGTGGGAGGTGATCAGGCGGGCCATCCCGACGTACTGGGTGAAGACCAGAGCGGATCCGTCCTCGGCGAGCAGGGTGTCCAGCAGCTCGTCCAGCAGCGCGAGTTTGCCGGAGCGGGCGGCGAGCCGGTCGCCGCCGGCCCGGGCGGGCTCCTCCTTCAAATAGAGCGCCGGGTGGTTGCAGATCTGCTTCAGCGACGTCAGGAGCTTCAGTACCAGGCCCCGGCGCGCCATGCCCTCGGCGGTCTCGATGGCGAGCATCGACTCGCGGACCACCGCCTCGTACAGCGCGCCCTGTTCGCGGGTGAGCGGCACCGGGTGGTCGGTCTCCGTCTTGGGCGGCAGCTCGGGGACGATGCCCGGGTCGGACTTCTTCCGGCGCAGCAGGAAGGGCCGGACCAGGCGGGCCAGTCGCTCGACCGCCTGCTCGTCCTCGCCGTTCTCCACGGCACGAGCATGCCGGGCGCGGAAGGACTTCAGCGGGCCGAGCAGGCCCGGGGTGGTCCAGTCGAGCAGCGCCCACAGCTCCGACAGGTTGTTCTCGACGGGCGTGCCGGTCAGGGCCACGCGCGCGGGGGACGGGATCGTGCGCAGGGCCTTGGCCGTGGCCGAGTAGGGGTTCTTGACGTGCTGCGCCTCGTCGGCGACGACCATGCCCCACGCCCGCCCGGCCAGGGCCGGGGCCGCGGAACGCATCGTGCCGTACGTGGTGAGGACGAAGCCGCCGTCCAGGTCGGCCAGGCTGCGGTCCGGGCCGTGGAAGCGGCGGACCGGGACGCCGGGTGCGAAACGGGTGATCTCCCGCTGCCAGTTGCCCAGCAGCGAGGCCGGGCAGACCACCAGGGTCGGCTCGCGGCGGGCCCGCTTCAGGTGCAGGGCGATGAGGGTGACGGTCTTGCCGAGGCCCATGTCGTCGGCGAGGCAGCCGCCGAGGCCGAGGGAGGTCATCAGGTCGAGCCAGGCCAGGCCGCGGAGCTGGTAGTCCCGGAGGGTGGCGTGCAGGCCCGGCGGCGGTGCGGCCGGGCGTACCCCCGCGGTGAGGCGGTCGCGCAGGGTGGCCAGCGCGCCGGCCGGTACGGCCTCGACCGTCTCGCCGTCCACGTCGGCGGTGCCGGTGAGGGCGACGGACAGCGCGTCGACCGGGTCGAGCAGCCCCAGGTCCCGCTTGCGGGCCTTGCGCACGAGGGCCGGGTCGACCAGCACCCACTGGTCGCGCAGCCGGACGACCGGGCGGTGGGCCTCGGCGAGGGCGTCCATCTCGCTCTCGGTGAGCGGGTCGCCGCCGAGCGCCAGCTGCCAGCGGAACTGGAGCAGCTCCTCGCTCTCGAAGAAGCCGGTGCCGTCGGTCGCCGAGCCGGGGGCCGGCCGGACCACCGCCGCGGCCGAGAGGTCCTGGGCCAGGTCCCTGGGCCAGTGCACGGCGACGCCGGCCGCGGCGAGCCGGGTGGCCGCGACGCCGAGCAGGTCGCTCAGCTCCTCCTCGGTCAGCGCCAGCACATCGGGCACGTCCTGGTCGGCGAGCCGGTCGAGCGGAGGCCAGACCCGGGCCGCGCGGCGGACGGCGAGGGCCGCGTCCACCCGGGCGCGCGGGCCGAAGGCGTCGTCCGCCTCGCCCGCCCACAGCGCCGCCGCGTCGGCGACGAGGGTGGGGTCGGCGAGGCTGTGCACCTGGACGATCGCGGCGCCGGCGCCGCGTGCGCCGCCGTCGAAGGCGTCGTCGAACAGGTCGTACGCCGAGAGGTCCAGCCGGAGCGAGATCCGCACGCCGGCGTCCATGCCGGCGGCGACCTCGGCGGCCCAGTCGTGGGCGTCGGGCAGGTACTGGGCGCCGCGGGCCGCGAAGGGTCTGCCGGTGGCGTGGGGTGCGGCCGGGGTGCGCGGCAGGGTGTCGGCGACCGCGTCCAGGAAGGCGCGCACCAGCGCTTCCGGTTCGGGCAGGCGGATGGGGCCCGGGCCGGACAGCGGGACGGCGTGTCCCTCGTACGGCAGGGCGGCGGCGACCGCGCGCAGGTGCGCGATGTCGTCCGGGTCCAGCGGGCCGGCGCGCCAGGCGTCGTGGCCCGTGGGGGTCAGGCCGGGCAGCAGCCGGCCGCGCGCGGTCAGCCGCAGGGCGTGCAGGGCGGCCGCGCCCCAGCAGGCGGTGGCGGGGTGGGCCGCGGGGTCGTGCCGGGCGCGCACCAGGAGCGGCAGGGCCTCGTCCAGCGGGAGGGACAGCGCCGGGGTGGTGCGCCGCCGGACCGCGGCGCCGTGCCGTCGTACGACGGTGAGCTCGGTGTCCTCGGTGAGCTCTGTGATCTCTGCGGGCAGGGGCTGCCCTTCGGGGTCCCAGAAGGCGATGCGCCCGTCGCGCGGGAGGGGTGCGGGCAGGAAGACGGCCGGGAGCCGGACCGGAACCGTCCGCTTTGCCGCCCGCTCGGCCATCACAGCCGTGTCGCCCATACGTCCTGCCACCTCCCGCCCGCGTTTCGGATCAGCTGTCTCCGACTCTACGGGCGGGGTCTGACAATCGGCCCCGACGGCCGCGCCGGCCGGACCGGGCTTCGGTTCAGGGCACCGTCCGGGACACCACGTACACCCACGGATACGCCGGGTTGGACAGGTCCACCACCACGTCGTGCGTGGGTGCGGGGTTCTTCTGCCGGTGGACGAAGCCGTACCAGGAGTCGCCCTCGGGGAACTTCCAGCCGGTGACCTTGCGGTCGCGGGCGCCGATGGTGATGTGGCCCTTCCTCAGGTCGTCGCGGGTCGTGCCCAGGCCCGTCAGGTAGGCGTCCAGACCGGCCGCGTTGGTCTCGAACTGGGCGTACAGGCGGCTGGTCCTCCAGTTGTTGGTCTCGTAGTACGCCACGTGCCAGGCCGGGTGCGGGACGGGCACCTGGTAGATCCGGCGCTGGAGCTTGGACGGCCAGCCCTCGGTCAGGCCGGTCGCCGAGTACTTCGCCTCCTTGTCCTTGCCGCTGTCCCGGCTCTGGTTCGCGGAGATCACCAGGTAGCCGGCCGGGATGCCGATGAGCAGCACGATGATCAGCAGGGTGAGCGCCCTGCGGCGGATCATGTGGCGGCGGTCCTCGGCCGGGCGTTCCTCGCCGTCCGGCCACGAGCCCTGATGCGGCAGCGAGGCGGTCACAGCGTCTCCTGGGTACTGCGGAGGGACTGCGCGTACCGCTCGAAGCGCTCGTACCGCTCCACCCGGCGGCGCTTGGCGCGCCGGAAGCGGCGGGCGACCAGCCGGGCGAGGTCCGCGGCGCCGACCATGCCGGCCTCGGGGCCGAGCTGGGCCCGGGCGATACGGGCCTCGGGGCGGTAGCCGCGGCCGGTCAGATGCCTGCGGAACGCGTCCCGCGCGGGGCCGATCAGCAGGTCGTCGGCGGCCGAGACGCCGCCGCCGATGACGAAGCAGGAGGGGTCGAGGGCGGCCGCGAGGTTGGCGATGCCGACGCCGAGCCACTGGCCGATGTCCTGGAGCAGCTCGATGCACATGGCGTCGCCCTCGCGGGCCAGCTCGGTGATCATCGGGCCGGTGATGTCGCCGATGTTGCCCTTGACGTGCTCGATGATCCCGTACGCCACCGGCGAGTCGGCCGCTGCCAGCTCGCGCGCCTCGCGGACCAGGGCGTTTCCGGAGCTGTACTGCTCCCAGCAGCCGCGGTTGCCGCACGGGCAGCGGTGGCCGCCGGGGACGACCTGCATATGGCCGAACTCGCCGGCGACGCCGTACTTGCCCCGCTTGACCTGGCCGTCCTCCAGGATCGCGCCGCCGATGCCGGTGCCCAGCGTGATCATCACGAGGTGGTCCTCGCCGCGGCCGGCGCCGAAGCGCCACTCGGCCCAGGCGGCGGTGTTGGCGTCGTTGTCCACGAGGACCGGGACCGACAGTCGGCTGGCGAGGCGGTCCCTGAGGGGTTCGTTGCGCCAGGACAGGTGGGGGGCGAACAGCACACGGTTGCGGTCGGCGTCGACCCAGCCGGCCGCGCCGATGCCGACGGCGTGCACGTCGTGCCGGTCCGAGAGGTCCAGGACCAGCTCGGCGATGGTGTCCTCGACGACCTTGGGGCTCTTGGACTTGTCCGGCGTCTCCGTGCGGACCTTCTCCAGGATGTTGCCGTCGGCGTCGACGACGCCCGCCATCACCTTCGTACCTCCGATGTCGATGCCGACCGTCGGTACGCGGGGTGCCGTCAGGTGTGAGCGGCGCTCCCGGGTGCCGACGGTGCGCAGCACGGTGGCACGGCGGGAGCCGATGGGGGCGGTGAAGTCGCGGTAGGTGCTCATCGCCGCCGATTCTGCCTCACGGGAAGGCAGGGTGCGGAGCAGAGGGGTGGTGCGGATCGTTGCCGAGTGCGGGCAGGTGGGGGCTGGGCGCGCCCACGCGGCGGAGCCGCACATCGATACG
This sequence comes from Streptomyces coeruleorubidus, assembly GCF_028885415.1. Lineage (GTDB taxonomy): Bacteria > Actinomycetota > Actinomycetes > Streptomycetales > Streptomycetaceae > Streptomyces > Streptomyces coeruleorubidus_A. The sequence goes on along the minus strand of NZ_CP118527.1, from coordinate 7,981,111 downwards.
GCCCCGCGCCCCTCAGCTGCGCACCAGCAACTGGAATTCGAAGGAATAGCGCGTCGGGCGGTACGTATGCGTGCCGTACTCGACCGCGCGGCCCGTGTCGTCGAACGTGACGCGTTGCATGGTGAGCAGCGGGGCCCCTGCCTCCTCCGCCAGTCGTTCCGCCTCCGTCGGCGTCGCCGCACGGGCGCCGATCGACTGGCGGGCGCTGTGCAGGGTGATGCCCGCCGCTCTCATCAGGCGGTAGAGGCCGGTGGTCTCCAGCTGGCCGGTGTCGAGGTCGATGAGGCCGGGGGGCAGGAAGTTGCAGAGGTAGGCCATGGGCTCGCCGTGGGCGAGGCGCAGGCGCTCCACGCGGTGGACGTCGCTGTCCTCGGCGACGCCGAGTGCGGCGGCGACCTCGGCGGAGGCGGGCACGAGCGTGTTGACCAGGACCTTGGTGGCCGGGCGCTGGCCCGCCGCCTCCAGGTCGTCGTAGAGGCTGCTGAGCTCCAGCGGGCGCTTGACCTGGCTGTGCACGACCTGGGTGCCCACGCCGCGGCGGCGGACGAGGAGGCCCTTGTCGACGAGCGACTGGATGGCCTGGCGGACGGTCGGCCGGGACAGGCCGAGCCGGGCGGCGAGCTCGATCTCGTTGCCCAGCAGGCTGCCGGGGGTCAGCGTGCCGTGCTCGATGGCGGCCTCCAGCTGCTGGGACAGCTGGAAGTACAACGGCACGGGAGAGCTGCGGTCCACGCTCAGCTCGAGCTGCACGGTCGGGTCCACTTCTGGTTTCGGCACGGGCCGAGCGTAGCTCCGTGCGTTGTTGACGGGAAGTTGTGTAGTCAGATTGTCCGGACATTCCGATTGACAGGGGCGAACTGTGCCCGCACTTTGTTTCCATGCGCATCGGCGTCATCGGTACGGGCCGCATCGGCACGATCCACGCGAACACGCTCAGCCGGCACCGCGACGTCGGCTCCCTGATCCTCACGGACGCGGACGCCTCGCGGGCCCAGGAACTGGCGCACCGGCTGGGTGAGACGGCCGCGCCCGGCGTGGAGGAGATCTTCCGCTGGGGGGTCGACGCCGTGGTGATCACGACGGCTACGTCGGCCCACGCCGAACTGATCGGTCGGGCAGCACGCTCGGGTCTGCCGGTGTTCTGCGAGAAGCCCATCGCGCTGGATCTGCCGGGGACCCTGAGCGCGATCGCCGAGGTCGAGACGGCCGGGACGGTGCTTCAGATGGGCTTTCAGCGCCGCTTCGACACCGGCTACCGGGGCGCCCGCGAGGCCGTGCGCTCGGGCAGGCTGGGGCGGCTGCACACCGTGCGGGCGCTGACCAGCGACCAGACGCCGCCGCCCGCCGCCTGGCTGCCGCTGTCCGGCGGGCTGTACCGGGACACGCTGATCCACGACTTCGACGTGCTGCGCTGGGTGACGGGCCGCGAGGTGGCGGACGTGTACGCGGCCGGGTCCGACGCCGGGCCCGCGATGTTCCGCGCGGCGGGCGACGTCGACACCGGTGCCGCGCTCCTCACCCTCGACGACGGCACGCTCGCCACGGTCACCGGCGCCCGCCTGAACGGGGCCGGCTACGACGTGCGCATGGAGCTGGCCGGAGAGCTCGACCAGATCGTGGTCGGCCTGGACGACCGTACGCCGATCGCGTCCACCGAGCCGACCGGGCCGCCGGCCGCGGACAAGCCCTGGACCGGCTTCCTGGAGCGCTTCGGCCCCGCCTACGAGGCGGAGCTGAACGCGTTCGTCGAGGTCGTGCGGGGCGAGCGGGCCAACCCCTGCGACGGGCGCGAGGCCCTTCAGGCGCTGCGCGTCGCCGAGGCGTGCGAGCTGTCGCGCCGGGAGCGCAGGCCGGTGCACCTCGCGGAGATCCCCGGCGGGACCGCCTCCCCCTTCGCGTGACGGCGGGCCGGCCGGGCGGTCAGTGGCCCTCCTGTTCCTCCTCCAGGAATCCCGCGTCGTAGGCCAGCAGCGCGATCTGCACGCGGTTGTTGAGGTCGAGCTTGGCCAGGATGCGGGAGACGTGCGTCTTGACGGTGGCGACGCTCATGAAGAGGCCGGTGGCGATCTCGGCGTTGGACAGGCCCCGGCCGACCGCGACGGCGACCTCGCGCTCGCGGTCGTTGAGGGGGGCCATGCGGGCACGCGCACGTGTGCGGCGGGTGTCGGCGGCGGTGCCGACCGCGTGCTGCATCAGCTGGCGGGTGACGGTGGGCGACAGGACCGGGTCGCCGGCCGCGACCCGGCGCACCGCGGCGAGGATCTCGGCCGGCGGCGTGTCCTTGAGGACGAATCCGGCGGCTCCGGCGCGCAGCGCCCGCAGGACCTGTTCGTCGGCGTGGAAGGTGGTGAGGACCACCACCTGTGGGGCGTCCTTGCGGGCGCGCAGCCGCTCCGTGGCCGTGAGACCGTCCACCGTCGGCATCCGGATGTCCATGAGCACGACGTCCGGGCGGGTGCGGTCGACGAGCGCCTCCACCTCGCCGCCGTCGGCCGCCTCGCCGACGATCTCGATGTCCTCGGCCCCGCCCATCATGAAGGACAGTCCGGCCCGCACCAGCGGATCGTCGTCGACGAGGAGCAGTCTGATCGCAGTCATGGGCCATACGTAATCACGGCCGGGGCGGATGCGGGGCGCGGACGGGCGGTCGCCCGCGCCAACGCCTCGTACCGAACGCGGGGTTGACGGGCCCCGTGCTCAGGCGCGCAGCGTCACCCCGAACAGGGTGCGCAGGCGGCTGATCTCCCACCAGACCACCGCCGTCACCGAGGCGGGACCGCCGATGACGGCCAGGGCCTGGATCACCGGCGGCCCGGGCGGCAGGCCGCCCGCGAGCAGGCTGATGGCGGAAAACTCCCACACCAGCGTGCCGGTCAGCAGGGCGGGGAGCGCGGCGTGCACGGCCGCGGTGTTGAAGCCGGTGCGGATGGCCGGACCGGTGGCGAACCCCAGGAAGAACAGGAGCCAGACCAGGGGCAGGGCGGCCGCGAGGATCAGCCAGGGGGCGGCGCCCGTCGAACCGGAGGAGGGCGTCTGGCGCTGACCGAGCATGATGATCACCCCGCCGAGCAGCGGGACGGCCATCACGGCGCCGACGTACCAGCGGGCCGACCGCAGGGCGGCCCGTACCCGTACCCGCATGGCCGACCTGGTCTCCGCCGACGCCCACCGGAACAGCACCGCGATCACGACGGGGGCGCTCATGAGCAGCAGGAGCGGGGTGATCACCAGCCGCAGCATGTACTGCTCCTGGGCCTCGGTGACGTCCTCCGGTTTGCCGTACATGGCGAGCAGCAGCAGGGACATGGCGGCCGCGGTCCAGGCCCGCACCTTCTGCACGCGCGTCACGCGCCGGTCGTCGACGGCCCGGTGCGTGTGCGGGAACAGCCGGTGGGCCCGGATGCGGGCCGAGCGCGCGAACGAGTAGCACAGCACGAGCGGCAGGAACACGAACCAGGTGCACGGGGCGAGCAGCACCAGCCACATGCAGCCGGAGACCCGCGGCTGCCCCTGCCGCAACAGCTCGCGCACCGACGGCCATTCGCCACCGCGCAGACCACCCCACCCCGGGCCCCGGGCGCCGGGCGGCGGCTGGGGGACGTACGGGTACGGCTGCGGTTGCGGTTGCGGTTGCGGGGGGTACGGGTGCGGGTGCGGGTGCGGGTACGGCTGGGGGTACGGGTAGCCGTACGGTGCCGGGCCCGGCTGGGGCGGCACGTGGGGGCCGTTGGCCGGAGGCGGCGGGTACGGTCCGCCGTTCGGCGGCCCGGGTGGCTGGTACGGATTGGTGGGTCCCCCGAAACTCACGTGCATGTTCCTTCCGTTACGCGCGGTGCTGAAGGCGGCACAAACATCAGCCATCACCACAGCCAAGTCAACTCGCCCCGGGGCGCGCGGTCATGGGGTTGCGCGCATGCGCCCGGCATGCGCCCCGGAAACGCCCTGCCCGCGCCCCGGCGGGCCTGGAAGGATCACCCCATGCGCACCGTGTACGCCCTGCTCGTGGGCATCGACGACTACCCCGGCCTGCCGCTGCGCGGCTGCGTCAACGACGTACGGGCGGCGGAGAACTGGCTGCGGAACCGGAGCTCTCCGGCCACGCGGATCCGGACGCTGTACGACGCCGAGGCGAGCCGGGCGGCCGTGCTCGCGGCGCTGGAGGAGCATCTCGGGGACAGCGGGCCGGGGGACACCGCGCTGCTGTGGTTCAGCGGGCACGGCAGCCAGAGCCCGACCGCCGATCCGGGCGAGGCCACCGGCTGGTCGCAGGCGCTGGTGTGCCACGACAGCCTGATGCCGGGCGGGCAGCCGGTGCTGCGGGACACCGAACTCGGGGCGCTCCTGGACGGCATCGCGGCCCGCGGCACCCATGTCGTCGCGGTGCTGGACTGCTGCCACTCGGGCGGTGCGACGCGCCAGGACACCGCCGGTCCGCCCGGCGCGGCGGTCCGGGGCGTGCCCTGGCAGCCCTGGTGGCACACGGCGGCGGGACCGGGCGCACGGGACGGCGGCGGTGAGCAGGTTCCCGAGCCGGGCCGGCACGTGCTGCTGGCCGCCTGCCGCCCGCAGGAGCTGGCGCACGAGGACGTCCTCGACGGGCGGGTCCGGGGCTACTTCAGCCATGCGCTGCTGGGCGCGCTGGACCGGCTCGGCCCCACGGCCGCGTACGGGGAGCTGCACGCGCTGACCGAGGCGCGCGTGCGTGCCCTGAGCCATGTGCAGCATCCCGAGTTGCGCGGGCCGGAGGACGGGGGGTTCCTGTCCGGCGACCCGGTGCCGGTCTCGCCGTTCCTGCTGCGGCACACGGCGTGGGGCTGGGAGGTCAACTGCGGTGCGGCACACGGACTGCGGTCCCCCGGCGCCGAGTTCACCCTGCTCGGGGACGCCGGGGCGCGCACGGTCGTGGTCCGCGAAGTACGCGCCGAGTCGGCCCTGGTGGATCCGGTCGGCTGGCAACCGACGGACGGGGACCGGCAGTTGGCGCACGCCGTGACTCCCTCGGCACTGGCGTTCCCGCCCGCAGCCGTGACGCTGTCGGGCGAGACGGTCGCCGTACGCCTGGTCGCGGAGGCGGTCGCGGAGGTGCCCGCACTGACCCTGGCGCCGGCGGAACCGCCGCCGTCGGCCATCAGCGCCGGGGACGAGGTGCCGCTGCCGTCGGCGAACGGCGCCGCGGACGCGCTGCGGCTGCGCGTGGAGGCCGGGGGCGGCTGGGCGCGGGTGTCGGGTGGTGCCGGGCACCCCGTGCCCGAGCTGCCGCTGCGGTCCCCCGCGGACGCGGCACGCGTCGCCGACTGCCTGGCCCACATCGCCCGTTGGCACCACATCCGGGACCTGGCCAACCCGGATCCGCTGCTGTCGTCGCTGGTCCGGATCACCGTCGAGGAGACTGCGGTGGGCAGCCTGCGGCACTCGGCGGACGGCGAGATCGTCTGCGGGTACACACCCGACGGCCGGGAGCCACAGGTGCGGGTCGGGATCCACAACCATGCCGGGCGTCATCTGTGGGCGGTGCTGCTCGACCTGACGGACGGTTACGGCTCGTCCCCGCACCTGTTCGAGGGCGAGTTCATCGGGGACGGCAGGGTCGGGTGGGCCCGGCGCGGGGAGCCCGTGTGGCTGCGGCTGCCGCCGGGGCGTTCGGTGGTGCGGGGCGCCTTCACCCGAGACTGGCTGAAGGTGATCGTCGCGGAGGACGAGCTGAACATCGCCCCCTTCCGGCTGCCCGCCTGGTCGCCCGCCGCCCCCTCCGGCGCACGCCGGAGCATGGCACCGGCCGGTGGGGGCGGCCTGCTGCGGCTGGTCGCGGCGGGTGCCGGCGGCGGGCGGGACGCGGGCGGTCCGGCGTACGGGGCGGGCCGCTGGGGGACGGCCCAGGTCGTCGTACGCACCGAGGTGTGACGAGCCGTCACCAGCCGAGGTGGGTGAAGCCCGCCCACGCCGTCAGGTCGTCGCCGTGGATGTGCCGGACCCGTGCCCTGAGGCGGGCCGGCATGCCGGGCGGTGCCTCGCGGCCGTCGTTCAGCATCCACGACTGGGCGCTGCGCAGCGCCCGTCCGGGCGGCAGGCCCTCGTGGCTCATGAAGTGGTGGGTCATGTACATCAGCAGGGACGTCGCCTCGTCGGGCACCGGCCACAGGGAGCCGATGACCGAACGCGCGCCCGCGACGAGGAACGCGGTGGACAGGCTGTAGGCCTCGTCGTAGCCGTGCCCGGAGACGTTGGTGCGGCAGGCTGCGAGCACCACCAGGTCCAGGCCGCGGTAGCGGGTGGCGCCCTCGGTCAGCTCCTCGGCGGCCAACTGCCCGCCGGACAGGCCGAGATAGGCGCTGTGCCGCTCGCCCTGGCGCACCACTCCGTGGCAGGCGAGGTGCAGCAGCCCGCCCTGCTGCCGGCGCAGCCAGTCCGTGACGGCGGCGGGCGTGGCGGTGCCGGGGCCGAGGAGGTCGCCGTCCGGGTGGAAGACGCGGTGGACGGCCTCGGCCTCCTCACCGGCGTGGTGCAGGTCGCGGGTCGGGTTGCCGACGACCAGGGTCTGCCGGGTGCCGGTGGCGGGCCGGGCGGCCACCTCGCACAGCAGCCGGGCGGAGGGCGTGTAGGAGATGTCCGCCCGTTCGCAGGCGTATCCGCATGAGCGGCGCCGGCCGGTCAGTCGCGCCGCGTGCCACGGCACGACGCCCAGCTCCCCCATCGGTACCAGGACGACGGCGGGCGCCCGCCCGAAGCCGCGCGGAAGTTGGCTCAGCAGCGGTTCCATCGCCGCCGTACCGGCCCAGGCGCACAACTCCTCCAGGACGGCGCGGCTCGTGTCGGGGCCCGGGGCCGGTCCGGGCGGCGTGTCGGACACGGGCGGGCCGCCGGCGTCGCGGCCTGGGGTGCCGGTGGCGCGGTAGGCGGTGAGCGGGGGTGCGTCGGCGGTGAGGTGGGGCAGGTCGAGGGAGCGGGTGGTGCCGTCGGCGGTGACGATGACGGCCGCGCCGGAGCCGGACCGGGGCCTGAGGAGACCGCGCACGGCAACGTCGCCGGGTACCAGGTAGACCAGGGCCGTTGCTCCCATCGCGCCCAGCGCGTCGCCGATGTCCCCGGGTGACGGCACGTCCAGCAGCCCGTGGTGCCGGGGGGAGTCGGCGAGCGCCTCCAGGACCCGGCGGCGCAGGCGGCTGGAGGGTCCGGCGACCGCGGCCTGACCGGTGAACAGCATCTCCTCCCCCACCTCGGGCACGCTGCCCGCGGCCTGCCACTCCCGGGCGAGCTCCGTCCGGCCGAGCTCCTTCAGCATGTCGGGCACGGTGGTGACCGTGGTCGCCGCGTGCAGGACGAGGCCGCGTCCCGCGTCGAGGGCCCGTACGGCGTCGGCGTGGGCGCCGTCGGCCAGGCACCAGCGGGCCACGTCGAGGGCCTGGGCGCCCGCCATCCGGGCGGTCTCGGCGGCATGGGCGGTACCGGACTGGAGCAGGGCGCTCCAGGAGGCCGCGCGCAGGCATTCCAGCCCGACGCGGCGAGAGGCGTCGTAGTTCAGGCGCCTGGTGCGGTCGTCGTGGACGTACTCGTCGCCGCGCAGGCGGTAGGCCCTGGCGAGGGTGATGCCGGTGCCGCCCCACAGCGGGTGGTGGGGCCCGCCGGTGAGCCGCAGGGTGTGCCGCAGCCAGGCGATGCCCTGGTCGAGGTGGAGAGCGCGGGCGGCGGGCGCCGCGAACTGCAGGTCGGCCATGATGCAGTGGCTGACGCCCAGCCCGCCCGCGACGCGGATCCACCGGTCGTCGTCGGGTTCGAGCAGGTCGAGTGCGGCCTCCCGCAGTTCCAGGGACTCCAGCATCGCCTGGTGGTCCATGTTCAGCAGGGCCCGTTGCCCCACCGCGAAGCCCGCCTCGCCCAGCCTGTCGGCCTGGGCGTGGACCGGCATGGTGGCGATCTGGCGGCGGATCTCGTGCGTGGGCGTCGCGGCGCCCATCCCTTCGGCGGCGGGTTCGAACCGGCCGGTGCGCTGTCCCCGCAGAACGGTCAGAGAGCCACGGGCGGCTTCCAGGTGCGACTCGAACGCGAACCGGTCCATGTGGTCGGCGGGGAGCTGCGCCATGGCGAGTTCGAGCACACCGATCTGCTCGGCCAGGGCCGTCTCGTCGCCGCGCCGGGAGGCCTGGTGGATGCGGAACAGAGCGACCTGCGCGTTCATCAGCAGACGCTGGTCCGCCGTCATGTCCGAGGTCTCCACGAGACGGGCCATGTCGTCGACGGCGGTGTCGAAGTCGTCTTCACCACCGCCCAGTTGGCCCAGATACGTGCGTAGCGCGGCGTGGGCCATGTCGAGGTTCTCACGGATCCGGGTGCCGGGCGGATGCGCGGCCCGGGCCTGTTCGATCCGGGCGAGTGCCGCCTCCATCTGGGCGGGATCGGTGAGGTGCCGCAGGCCCCACGCGCTGTGTCTGACCACGACGTTCGCCTGCCACGTCTCGTCCGCCGGCCCGTGGTCCCGCGTCGCCTGCCACAGTTCCTCCTCCCGTTGCGCGTCGACGAGCAGCCCTTCGAGCCGCAGCATCGGCAGCACGCTGAGCACCTGGCCGGCCCGCAGGCCGGACGCGACGGTGCCCCGGGGCAGCTCCGCCCAGTCCGCGTACAGGCGGTCGTAGGCCTGCTCCGCCGTCGTGCAGCCCAGCCGGTCGAGCACGAGCCCGGACATCCCGGCGAGGTCCTCGCCGCTGACGACGCCCTGCGTCCGCTGGTCGATCTCGTACATCAGCGCCTGAAGGTCGTACGGAACCGTCATGTCACATCCCCCGTTCCTGCGGCCGCGGCGCGGTCCGCGTCCGGTACGGCGCCAGCACGCCGTTGAGCCAGCGCTCCCCCTCCTCGGTGCCGAAGTCGACGCCGGGCGCGCCCGTGGGTTCGAGCAGGGGTGCCTCGCCCCGGTCGTCGAAGAGGATCGCGACCCGGTCGGCGGGCTCGCGTTTCGACGGCCAGACGAAGCCCTGCGCCCAGGGCCTGGTCTGGCGGCGGATCCAGTGGCCCCAGTCGCGGGTCTGCGGATAGTCCGCGCCCTCGGTGTGCACCAGCCACGAGTCCTGCGCCACCGCCGCGAGATCCGCCCCGGACATCAGCGAGACGACCTCGACGTCGGCGGCCAGCCGCAGGAAGGACAGACTGCGGCGTTCGAACGCCACGCGGGGCAGCAGCCGGTGGCCCCCGTCGGAGTCGAACGGCAGCGAGCGCAGCAGCACCTCGCACACGGCCGCGCCGACGCCGAACCCGACGTAGAGGTAGCCGTAGCGGTCGTAGGGGGTGCTGTCGAAGCGGCCACCGTAGTAGAAGGCGTGGGAGGGGCGGGCGTTGTACGCGGTCGGCGCGCGGTGGGTGGAGTGCACCCGGTACACCGGTGTGCCCGCGCGCAGCACGGCCCGGGTCGGTTCGCCCGGCAGCGACTGGGGCGGCGGGTACTTGCCCATGACTACTCCTCCCCCGCCGGGTCAGCCAGTTCCCGTGCCGCGCCGAGGAGTTCGGCGTCGCGGCCACGGCCCAGGAGGGCAGCCGGGGTGCCGTCCCACCAGGTGGTGCGGGACAGCCACCAGTCGGCGGCGCCCCAGGGGTCGGTGCCGGCGCGCAGGACGGAGTTGACCTCCAGGACGATCCGCCACGGCATGGTCCCGGCCTCGAACTGGAAGAGGGGCAGCCGTCTGCGGCCGTCCTCGCCGGACAGGGCGATCAGCCGTGGGTCGGCGCCCTCGGTCCACGGCGTGGCGGGTTCCCGGAGCAGGCGCTCGCGGACGGGGCCGAGGGCGGGCCCGACCATGGGGTTGCCGTCGAGGACGAGCATGCACAGGTCGGCCGCCGTGTATCCCTCGTACAGCTGAGCCTGGGGCACGTCCGTGAACCGCCCCGTCTCGCCGTGCCGTTGGAGCCGGGCGGACTCGTCGGCCGGGAGGGCGTCGAGGAGGACCCGTGCGGCCGGACCGGCGGCGGCTGGATCCGGGGCGCCTTCCTCGGCTCGCAGCCGGGACAGCAGCTCGCTCAGTGTCCGCCGCGTGCCCGGTTCGAGCAGGCGGGACAGCCTGTCCCAGTCGGCCGCTGCTGCTGCCAGGACCATGAAGGGGTTCACCCGCACTCGTGCCCTTTCTCCTCGGCTTCGGATAACGCGTGCGCGGCCGGGGACCGTTCGCGCGCGCCCAGCGTCTCGGCCAGCAGGTCGGCGGCCAGGGGGCGGCGGACGACGAGGTGGATGTCCGTGTCCGCGCCGGTGCCGGAGTGCAGCGCGGTCCACAGGGCGCTGACGCTGGTCTGCGGGGGCAGTCCGCCGCGGCCCGCGCCGAGCAGGGGGAAGCAGATCGAGCGCAACGGCGGGGTGAAGGCGGCGCGTTCCTCCGACAGCAGGGCCAGGGCGCGGGCGGCGGCCGTGGCGACGTCCTGGGCGGCGACGTCGTAGTCGTTGGTGCCGGGCCGTGGGACGGCGACGGCCGCGTGGTAGATGCGGCGCACGCCCCGGGCGGCGAGGGCGCCCGGTTCGGTCGGGGCGACCGTGCCGGGGAGCGCGGGGCGGCCCAGCAGGCCGTGCGCCGCACGCCAGCCGAGCAGCGCGTCGCGCACCGGGTCGGCGGTGACGTCCCCGGTGGCGTCGCGCACGGCACCGGCCCGGCGCAGGGACGCGGAGACGGAGGCCTTGAACATCGCCGGCAGGGAGAGGTGCGTGTTCGTCGGGGACACGATCACGTCGACGTTCCGGAGGAGTTCGACGGGGTGCACGTGCAACAGCACCTCCCGGGATCCGACGCGGAGCGAGCGGTGCTGCAAGTGCGGGGCGAGGAGCGGGAGCCGGGCCGTGGAGGTGCGCTGCGGGCCGGTGCCGGCCAGCCAGCACACCTGCTCGGCGATCTGGGCCAGGACCATCTCCTCCTGGCTCTTGCGGAAGCGTTCGACGCTGACGCGGTACACCTGGGCGGCGAGGCGGCGCCGGTCCGCCGCCGGGCGGTCGCGCAGGCCGGGCGCCAGGCCGAGCGAGTATCCGGCCGCCTGCTCCAGGTCGCCCCCGCCGAGCCGGGACACGGCCGTGCGCAGCAGGTTCTCCACCTCGACGGGCCAGGCGTCGGTGACGGCGGCGGAGTGCGCGGCGGCGGCCCTGCGGAGCAGCGGAACATCGAGCTCACGGATCCGGACCAGGCCCTCGACCCGGACGGTCTTCACCTCCCTCAGCACGGACGCGACCTCGAACTGCGGTGCACCAGGCGACATATGCCCATGATCCGCCGCGCGCCTCACCGGCCACAAGGGTTACGGTGAACGCCGTGGGTTGACGCGGAGCCGGCAACGGCCGGAGCCCGGGGGCGACGGACGACGGCATCGGGAAGCCGCAGCAGGGCGAGCGGAGTCAGGCGGCATCAGACCGCCCGCCGCACCGCGAGCCGGCGTCAGGCGGCATCAGACCGCCCGCCGCCCGGCGAACCGGTGTCAGACGGCATCAGTCCGCCTGCCGCCCGGCGAGCCGGCGTCAGGACGCCCCAGTCCGCCCGCCGCACCACGAGCCGGCCTCAGGACGCCCCAGTCCGCCCGCCACACCACGAGCCGGCCTCAGGACGCCCCAGTCCGCCCGCCACACCACGAGCCGGCCTCAGGACGCCCCAGTCCGCCCGCCACACCACGAGCCGACGCGGGCCGTCTCACACTGCCCGCCGCCCAGCAAGCCGACATCCGGCCACTTCAGACCACCCGTCACACCGCGAGCCGACGCGGGCCGTCTCACACTGCCCGCCGCCCGGCAAACCGACGTCAGGGCACGCCAGACCACCCGCCACACCCGCCACACCCGCCACACCCGCCACACCGCAAGCCGACGCCAAGCCGCCCCATCCCACTCGCCACACGGCGACCACCCGTACCGCAAGCCGACGCAGGCCCCCCGGCCCAGACTGCCCGCCACCCAGCAAGCCGACGTCAAGCCGCCCCAGACGGAGACTCCGCCGCCACCAAGGCCCGCCGCGGGACCGGCGGCCCGGCGGACAGCCGGGACGGATCCGCGAGGCCGCGCCTCAGCCCCACGGCAGCCACGCCCGCACCTCGAACCCGCCCTCCGGGGTATGGCCGTGCTCCAGGCGGCCGCCCGCGAGGGTCGCTCGTTCCGTCAGGCCGATCAGGCCCTGGCCGGAGCCGGGGACGGGTGGTACCTCGCCCTCGGGGGGCGGGTTGTGCACGGAGACGGTGAGGCCGTTGCCCGGTGCGCCGGTGACGGACACCGTGACCTCCGTGCCGGGGGCGTGCTTGCGGGCGTTGGTCAGGCCCTCCTGGACGATCCGGTACGCGGTGCGGCCCACGGAGGACGGAACGGCGGCGGCGTCGTCGACGCGGTTGTCGAGGGCCACCTTCATGCCGGCCTCACGCGACTCGGCGACCAGCGTGTCCAGCCCCGCGAGCGTCGGCTGCGGCCGCCCCGTGTCGTCGGACTCCCCCGCCCGCAGGACGCCGATGATCTCGCGCAGGTCCTGGAGGGCCTCGTGCGCGCTCTCCCGGATCACGCCCGCCGCCCGCGCCGTCTCCGCCGGGGGCGCGTCGGGCCGGAACTCCAGGGCACCCGCGTGCACGCTCAGCAGGGTCAGCCGGTGGGCGAGCACGTCGTGCATCTCCCGCGCGATGGCCTCACGGGCGAGCCGCTGCGCCTGCTCGGCCCGCAGCCGCGCCTCCGTCTCGGCCCGCCGCGCCCGGTCCCTGAGGCTCACCATGAGCTGCCGCTTGGCGCGCACGAACATGCCCCAGCCGACGATCGCCACCGTGAGCAGTACGACGATGACCACGCTCAGCAGGTAGGGGATGTCCGCGTCGGGGCGCAGCCAGTAGTAGAGCGGGGCCATGGCCGCGTTGATGCCGCCCACCCAGGCCACGTACCGGAAGGGGCGGTGCACGGCGAGGGTGAACAGGGCGATCAGCCCCGCCCCGCCCGCCGTGTCCGAGATGAAGGTGATGGGAGTCATCGCCACGGCCAGCCCCAGCGGCCAACGGCGGCGCAGCCAGACGGCCGCGCAGGCCAGCGCCCCGGTCAACTGGTCGACGACGGCCAGTCCTTCCGGGACATGGGGATTGTCGTTGAGCGCCTCTATGGCGGCCGCGCCCACCAGCACGGCCAGCACGAAGCAGGAGAAGTCGACGACCCAGTCGCGGGCGGTACGCCGGGGCCGTCGCCCGGCCCGTGCCGCGTCGGGGTCGAGCTCGTGCAGAAGGGCGGACGGGACGAACCATCTGCGCCCGGTGAACAGAGCAGGTGTCTCGCCCGTCAGCACCGGGGAGGCCTGCCCCGCGTTGTCACCACTCACGGTCGACAAATCTACGCAGGCCCGGGCCCGTTCACCTCTCCCTGGCCGTCAATCGTCGACCAAAGTCACCGCATCGCAGACTTTCGGCGTGGCCGACCGGGTCCGAACAGGGACTTCCGTCCAACGGATGCTCGCCCCGCGGCCGATGTGCGTGGGGGGTCCGCGGGGCGAGGCTCGTGTCATGAAGCAGGTACTGGAGATTCTCGGCTTCCTCGCCCTCATACAGGGCGTGGCGGGCCTGGTGCACGAGTTCACCGACTGGAACTGGGGCCTCGTGCAACGACTGGTGTTCCTCGACGGCTACGAGATCTATGCGAGCGTCGCCCTGCTCGTGCTGGGCATCGCCCTGTTCGCGGCGGCCGGGAGCCGGAAGTCCGTCTGAGCACCCGGGCGGACTTCCGGCCGGCGTCCACGGAAGCGGCCGCCCGGCTCAGCAGCCGTAGTCGACCAGGTCGAACGACTCGTAGTGGTCGGCCGTGTAGTAGTCCTCCCGGTTCTCCTCACCGGTGACGATGCGCCGCGCACCGCGCGTGGAGGAGCCCGGGGTGATGACCGTGTACTCGTGGTAGTAGCCGGACGACTGGCTCGGCAGGATGCCTTCCCGGTTCTGGAAGACGGTGCCGTCCTGCTCGAACGGGAAGGGGCCGCCCTGCTCGATCAGGTCGAGCGTGTCGTGGGCCTGGGACGGCAGGTCGCTGTAGCAGATGTTGCCGACGGCGGTGGGGGCCGCGTCGGCCGTGGTGGCGGAGACGGTACCGCCGACGAGGAGGGCGGACAGGAGGGCGGCTGCTGCGCCGAGCCGCGAGGCGCGTGGGGGGAAATTCATGCGCACATGATGACGCGCGTAGACAGTGGCATGTCAATGACAAGCTCGGAGATTTTCCCGTCAAGTCCGATGAGTTAGCGGGAAGTTAACCTGCCCTCCGGCGCCCCCACGCGCTGTCCACCAGGGCCGGTGAGGACGCCGGAGCGGGGCGGCTACGCGTTCTCCGGCAGCGCGTACTCGCCGTACTGCGGGCGGCCCGCCACCTCGTACGTCTGGATCGAGACGCCCGTGCTGGTGACGCTCCCTCCTGCGTGCCGGAACGCGGTCGGCACGGCGCCCTCCGTGAACAGCTTGAACCCGGCGCCGAGCACGACCGGGAAGGTCAGCAGGTGGAGGGAGTCGACGAGGCCGAGGGCCAGCAGGGACCGGACGAGTGCCCCGCTGCCGTGCACCTGGATCTCGCCGTCCGTGCGCTCCTTCAGGGCCGTGACCTCCTTGGCGAGGTCGCCGGTGAGCACGGTGGTGCCCGCCCACTCGGGGTCCTTGAGGGTCGAGGACGGGACGTACTTCGGCAGTGCGTTGAGTTTCGAGGCGACCGGATCGGCGGGGTCGGTCACCTTCGGCCAGAACGTGTTGAAGATGTCGTACGTACGCCGCCCGAGCAGGAAGGCGCTCGGACGCGCGAAGACCTCGTCGATGAACCGGCCGAAGTCCTCCTCGGCGTACGGGAAGCTCCAGCCGCCGTGGGTGAAGCCGCCGCGGGTGTCCTCGTGAGGGCCGCCGGGGGCCTGGTAGACGCCGTCGAGGGTGACGAAGAGGGTGGAGACGAGCTTGCCCATGGCGGGTGCCCTTCTTCTCGGAAACGGTCGGGGTCTGTTGTCATCGGTTCAGACCCCGCGGGCATCCGCAACTCATCGCTCGGCCGTACGGCCCCTGTCGCGAGGACCGGATGCGCCCACCTCGACGTCCGTTCACCGCCAGCGCCGCGGTCGGTCGGCCGGTGGGATGGACCCATGACTTCTCAAGGAACTCTCGAGGGAACTCTCGAGGGAACTCTCGACGGCAAGGTGGCTCTCGTGACCGGCGCGAGCCGTGGCATCGGCGCGGCCACGGCCCTGCGGCTGGCCCGGGAGGGCGCGGACGTGGCGGTCGGTTATGTGAACGGCAAGGAGGCGGCCGAGGACGTCGTACGGGCCGTGGAGGCGCTGGGGCGACGGGCGGTGGCGGTGCGCGCGGACGCGGCGGACGCCGCCGAGGCGGCCGGTGCCGTGACCGCTGCGGCCGAGGCGCTGGGCGGCCTCGACGTCCTGGTGAACAACGCGGGCGTGGGGGTGCTCGGGCCGCTGGAGACCCTGTCGCTCGCGGATGTGGACCGGGTCCTCGCCGTCAACGTGCGCGGTGTCTTCCTGACCTCCCAGGCCGCCGCCGCGCGCATGCCCGAGGGCGGGCGGATCATCACGATCGGCAGTTGCATGGCCCACCGCGTGCCGGGGCCCGGCGGGACGCTCTACGCGACGAGCAAGGCGGCCCTGGCCGGTATGACCAAGGCCCTGGCCAGGGAGCTGGGCGGGCGCGGAATCACGGCGAACCTCGTCCATCCCGGGCCGATCGACACCGACATGAACCCGGCGGACGGGCCGTACGCGGCCGGCCAGGCGGCGATGACGGCGCTGGGGCGGTTCGGGACGGCGGACGAGGTGGCATCCATGGTGGCGTATCTGGCGGGGGCGACGTACGTCACCGGTGCGGAGTTCGCCGTGGACGGCGGGCACGCGGCGTGAGGCAGGGGGCGCACGGGGTGCGACAGGGCACACAGGTTCCATGGGCGCACCGGTGCTGTCGGGCCGGTGCGCCCCTGGGGCGGGGTCGGCTCAGCCGCCCAGCTCCTGGTGACGCGCCGCGAGGCGCCGCGCACCGTCCTGTGTCAGGGAGCCGAACAGCCGCAGCCGGGAGATGCCGCCGTCCGGGAATATGTCCACGCGCGCGTGCGTGCCGACGGCCGGGGCCGGGAGTACGAAGCGGTGGTTGGTGTCGGGCTGGAGGCGGGTGCGGGGCAGGATCTCCCGCCACTCGCCGTCCTCGCCGTCGCGCACGGACACCGAGGCCCAGCCGGCGCTGTTGCCCTTGAGGTACGCGGTGTCGATCTCCAGGGCGCGGATCCGGGACTGGGCGGCCAGCCGGTAGCGGATCCAGTCGTGCCCCTGGTCGCGGCGGCGCCGGGTCTCCCAGCCGTCGTCCATCTTGCGGGAGCGGCCCGGCTGGATGGTGTTGGTGGCGGGCGAGTAGAAGAGGTTGGAGGCGTCCTCGACCTGGCCGCCGTTCTCCAGGGCGACGACGTCGAAGGTGCCCAGCGCCTCCAGCCACGCCGGGTCCGGGACGACCTCGCCGTACACGCGCAGGCGTGCGATGCCGCCGTCGGGGTGCTGGTTGACCCGCACGTGGGTGAAGCGCTGCTCGACCGCGACGGAGAAACCGTTCGCCGCGTGGCCGCCGACCGGGGTGCGCGGGACCAGGGTCGTCCACTTCACGTCGTCCCCGAGGAGTTCCTCGGGCGACGGGGAGCCCGGCACGCAGGTGCCCTCGACGGACACGGCCTGCGGGTAGTTGCCGCGGAAGTGGGCGGTGTCGACGACGATCCCCCGGACCACGCCCGGGGCGCCGAGGCGGACCAGCGCCCAGTCGTGGTCCTCGGCGGTGGGCCACGGGTGGTCGCCCGACGCGCCCCGGCGGCGCCGCGTCTCCCAGCCGTCCATGATCTTGCCCTTGTGCCCGAAGTGCTCGGGGTCGAACTCGGCGCGCTCGGGCACCAGCAGGTTCTCGCGCTGGGCGAAGAACTCGTCGTTGGCGGCGATGACACCGGCACCCAGGCGCCGGTCGGCGAGGTCGGCGTACTGGGCGAAGGGGAAGTCGGCGGTGCGGTAGTCCGCGTACGGGTCGCCGCCTCCGTAGGGGTTCGCGTCGCCGGTGAAGCTGGGAATCGCCGTCACGGGATAGATGCCTTTCGGGAGTCGGCCGGTATGGATGCGGATGCGGGGCGGCCTACTGCTGCCTGGTGAGGAGTCGGCCCTTCGGTTCGGTGAACTCGCCGTCCGCGACGATGCACTGCCCGCGCAGCCAGGTGGACTTCACGACGCCGTACAGGGTCTTGCCCGCGTACGCCGTGACATGGTTGCGGTGCTGGAGGGCCGCCGGGTCGACGGTGAAGGTCTCGTCGGGGGCGAGGACGGCGAAGTCGGCGTCGCGTCCCGCCGCGATGGCGCCCTTGCGGTCGTCGAGCCCGACGAGTTCGGACGTCCGCGCGGACATCCAGCGGACCACGTCCTCCAGGCCGTGCCCGCGCCCCCGGGCCTCGGTCCACACCGCCGCCAGGCTCAGCTGGAGTCCGGAGATGCCGCCCCAGGCCGTCGCGAAGTCGTCGGTCTTCAGGTCGGCGGTGGACGGGGAGTGGTCGGTGACGACGCAGTCGATGGTGCCGTCGGCCAGCGCCTGCCACAGCAGGTCCTGGTTGGCTGCCTCGCGGATCGGCGGGCAGCACTTGAACTCGCTGGCGCCGTCGGGGACTTCCTCGGCGGTGAGGGTCAGGTAGTGGGGGCAGGTCTCCACGGTGAGCCGTACGCCCTCCGCCCGCGCCTCGGCGATCATCGGCAGGGCGTCGCTGGAGGAGAGGTGCAGGACGTGCACGCGTGCGTCGAGGGCCTTGGCCTCGCGGATGAGCTGGGCGATGGCGGTGTCCTCGGCGTCCCGGGGGCGGGAGGCGAGGAAGTCGGCGTACCTGGGGCCGGGCTGCTGCGGGGCGGAGGCGAGGAGGTGGGGGTCCTCGGCGTGCACGATGAGCAGGCCGTCGAAGGCGGCGATCTCGGCCATGGTGCGGGCGAGCGGGTCCCGCTCCAGGTGCGGGAACTCGTCCACGCCGGACGGCGACAGGAACGCCTTGAAGCCGAAGACGCCGGCCTCGTGCAGCGGGCGCAGGTCCTTGATGTTGTCCGGCAGGGCGCCGCCCCAGAAGCCGACGTCGATGTGCGCCTTGTCGGCGGCGACCTGCTGCTTGGTCCGCAGGTGCGCGACGGTCGTCGTCGGCGGGAGGGAGTTGAGGGGCATGTCGACGAGGGTCGTGATGCCGCCGGCCGCGGCGGCGCGGGTGGCGGTCCAGAAGCCCTCCCACTCGGTGCGGCCGGGGTCGTTGACGTGCACGTGGGTGTCGACCAGGCCGGGCAGCAGGACATGGTCGCCCAGGTCCTCCAGGCGGGCACTCTCCGGTACGGGTGCGTCGTACGGGAGAACGGCCGTGATCGTGCCGGCGGCGACCGCGACCGATGCGGCGCGCGTCCCCTCCGGAGTGATAACACGCGTCGAGCGAAGCACCAGTTCAGCGTCGGACACCCGAACCCCTTACTTCCACTTGCTTCCATTGACTTCCACGTAACGGAATTCAACTTTCTGTTGAAGGAGTCTTCACTCCCTCTTCCGCACAGTCAAGGGCACACTGGACTACGGCACCTTCCATGCGACCACTCCTGGACGTTTCCACAAAGCGGAATTAGACTTCCAGTACGCAGAACGTAGCTACGTACAAGCGGGGAGTCAACCGACTGCCGGGTAGGCTTCTGCTCTTCCGCCAGTCCCGAAAGGAACGCGCCGTGCCGACGTCCAGCGCCAGCACCACCGACTCCGCCCGGTCCTCCGCCAACGGCGGGGTCCAGTCCCTGGAGCGCGCCTTCGACCTGCTCGAACGGATGGCGGACGCGGGCGGCGAGGTCGGTCTGAGCGAGCTGTCCGCGAGCAGCGGGCTGCCCCTGCCGACCATCCACCGCCTGATGCGCACGCTGGTGGCCTGCGGGTACGTACGCCAGCAGGCCAACCGCCGGTACGCGCTGGGTCCGCGCCTGATCCGCCTCGGCGAGTCCGCCTCCCGGCTGCTGGGCACCTGGGCGCGGCCCTATCTCGCCCGGCTGGTCGAGGAGACCGGCGAGACGGCGAACATGGCGCTGCTGGACGGGGACGAGATCGTCTACGTGGCGCAGGTGCCGTCGAAGCACTCGATGCGCATGTTCACGGAGGTCGGCCGGCGCGTGCTGCCGCACTCCACGGGCGTGGGCAAGGCACTGCTCGCCGGTTTCCCGCCGGAGGAGGTGCGCGCCCTGCTCAGCCGTACGGGCATGCCCGCCGCGACGGACAAGACGATCACGACGCCCGACGGGTTCCTCGCGGCGCTGGAGGACGTGCGCCGCCAGGGCTACGCGATCGACGACAACGAACAGGAGATCGGCGTCCGCTGCCTCGCGGTCCCGGTCCCCGACTCCCCCACCGCCGCGGCCATTTCCATCTCCGGCCCGGCGGGCCGCGTCACGGAAGCGGCGACGGAGAAGATCGTGCCGGTGCTCCAGCAGGTCGCCGGCGAACTGTCCGAGGCCCTGGCCAGCCAGACCCCCGCGTGATGGCCTGACGGCACCGGCCGGGTGGACGGACGGGCGGGACGGCGCCGGTTGGCCGGGTGGGCCCTCGGGTTCGCCCCGCGCCGGGGCCGGGGGACGCCGGAACACCCCACGACACGGCTGTACGGACACCGCGCCGCACACCGGGTGGACCGGGCGGCCCGGGCGACCCTCCGGAGCACCCCACGACACGCCGGACGAACGCCGGAACGCCCCACCACACGGGCGGAGCGACACCACGGCGCCCCACCACTCGGCCGGAGCGACTCCACGGCACCCCGCGGCACGACCCAGCGGACTCCGCGGCGCCCCATGACACGGCCGCCGCACGCCGGGATCGTCCGATCGACGTGGCCCTGCGGATCCTCGCGCCCCGTCGACACAGCCGCCGCCGGCCGGGCTCGCCCGATGGACGCTGCCCGTACACCGGACACTTGGAGCCCCGGACCTCCAGAACCCCTGGAACCCCGGGACCTCACACGCGAGCTACCGTGACCTGACCCCGGCCCTGACGGCCCCTGCCCCGATCCTGACGGTCCCGGCCCCGGCGGCCTCGGCCCCGGCCAGACGCTCCCGCCCTAGCCCTGCCCCCGCACCGGCCCCCCGAAGAGGTCCACGGCCCGGCGGACCTCCGCGAGATCCTGGGCCAGGGCGCTCACCGAGCCGATCGCGCCCGCGATCAGCAGGAGGGAGCGGCGCAACCGCGGGATCTCGGGGGTGCCGTCGGCCGCCATCGCGTCCAGCGCGGCCAGTTCCTCCTCGGCGATGGTCCGGTCGGCGAACTGACCGGGATGCGCGGCGAGCCGACGGCGCAGCCGGGCGACGGCGGAGCGCAGCTCCGTCACGCGCGGATCCTCGTCGCCGCCGGTCACAGGCCCCTGCCGCCTCTGCTCAACGCTCCGCAACACAGTCCTCCCCCTCGCACTCCGTCGTGCGCGCGCCCTTCCGACGCGAAGTCCCCCACACCGGGCACCGGTCGGCCGCCCGGCCGGTCGGTGCGGGCGACAGTAAACGACGCGGGCCACCAGGCGCCAGTCCATTGCGTCATCGACTTGCTCCGCTGCGTAACTTCTCGGCCCGAGATCGTGCGGTATGCAGGATCCATGACGACACGTAAGACGACGAACAGGGCGCCTGCGGTTGCGGGGGTGCTGCTCGCCGCCGGGGGCGGGCGGCGGCTCGGCGGGCGCCCCAAGGCACTGCTCACCCACCGGGGACGGCCACTCGTGGAGCACGCGGTGCGGGTGTTGCGCGAGGGCGGCTGCGAGCGGGTCCACGTGGTGCTGGGCGCACGGGCGGACGAGGTCCGGGCACGAGCCGTACTGCCGGGATGCGTCCTGGTCGGCAATCCCGACTGGGAACAGGGCATGGGGACGTCCCTGCGGGCCGGGCTGGACTCGCTCGCCGGTACGGGCGCGACGGCCGCCCTGGTCTCCCTCGTCGACCAGCCCGGTATCGGCCCGGAGGCGGTGGCCCGGGTCCTCGAGGCCTACGAGGACGAGGAGTCGCTGGCGTCGGCCGCGTACGACGGAGTGCGCGGCCATCCGGTCCTGTTCGGTGCCGCCCACTGGGCGGGCATCGCCGCGACTGCGACCGGGGACCGGGGGGCACGCGCCTATCTGAAGGAACACGAGCCGGGGATCACGCTCGTCGAGTGCGGGGACGTGGCCCGGGCCTTCGACATCGACACGGAGGCCGACCTGACCCACCTTGAGTGAACGGCGTGGCACGGAGCGCCACCTTGCCTCGACCCAGAGAATCTCGACATCAACAGACGATTGAACTTCCACCATGAGGAAACTAGTATCCACTGTTCAGAAGCGCCCGAGGGCTCCGCGGGCGCCGAACGCCGTATCCGGGAAGACTGGCACCCGGTGCCGAACCGCCGGCTCGTCTTCGTAGCTCGCTGAAGGAAGTGACAGTTCATGTCCGCACCAGCGCCGTCCCCGCTGGCCATCGTCGACGCCGAGCCCCTGCCCCGGCAGGAGGAGGTCCTCACCGAAGCGGCGCTCGCCTTCGTGGCCGAGCTGCACCGGCGGTTCACGCCCCGGCGTGACGAACTCCTCGCCCGCCGCGCCGAGCGCCGCGCCGAGATCGCCCGCACCTCCACGCTCGACTTCCTCCCGGAGACCGCCGCGATCCGCGCCGACGACTCCTGGAAGGTCGCCCCGGCCCCCGCGGCCCTGAACGACCGGCGGGTCGAGATCACCGGCCCCACCGACCGCAAGATGACCATCAACGCCCTCAACTCGGGCGCCAAGGTGTGGCTCGCTGACTTCGAGGACGCCTCCGCGCCCACCTGGGAGAACGTGGTCCTCGGCCAGCTCAACCTGATCGACGCCTACACCCGCTCCATCGACTTCACGGACCCGAAGTCGGGCAAGTCGTACGCCCTGAAGGCGAACGAGGAACTCGCGACGGTCGTCATGCGCCCGCGCGGCTGGCACCTGAACGAGCGGCACCTCGTCGACGCGGACGGCACTCCGGTCCCCGGCGCGCTCGTCGACTTCGGCCTGTACTTCTTCCACAACGCCAAGCGCCTGCTGGGCCTCGGCAAGGGCCCGTACTTCTACCTGCCCAAGACGGAGTCGCACCTGGAGGCCCGCCTCTGGAACGAGGTCTTCGTCTTCGCGCAGGACTACGTCGGCATCCCACAGGGCACCGTGCGCGCGACCGTGCTGATCGAGACGATCACGGCCGCGTACGAGATGGAGGAGATCCTCTACGAGCTGCGCGACCACGCCTCCGGGCTGAACGCGGGCCGCTGGGACTACCTGTTCTCCATCGTCAAGAACTTCCGGGACGGCGGCGCCAAGTTCGTCCTGCCGGACCGCAACGCGGTGACGATGACAGCCCCGTTCATGCGCGCGTACACCGAACTCCTCGTCCGTACCTGCCACAAG
This sequence comes from Streptomyces coeruleorubidus, assembly GCF_028885415.1. Lineage (GTDB taxonomy): Bacteria > Actinomycetota > Actinomycetes > Streptomycetales > Streptomycetaceae > Streptomyces > Streptomyces coeruleorubidus_A. The sequence continues at coordinate 7,958,724 of NZ_CP118527.1, read as the reverse complement.
CGCGGCGCGCACGCGATCGGCGGCATGGCGGCGTTCATCCCGTCCCGCCGGGACGCGGAGGTCAACAAGGTCGCCTTCGAGAAGGTCCGCGCCGACAAGGACCGCGAGGCGAACGACGGTTTCGACGGCTCCTGGGTCGCCCACCCCGACCTGGTGCCGATCGCCATGGAGTCCTTCGACAAGGTCCTCGGCGACAAGCCCAACCAGAAGGACCGCCTGCGCGAGGACGTCGACGTCGAGGCGGGCGACCTGATCGCGATCGACTCGCTGGACGCCAAGCCGACGTACGCGGGTCTGGTGAACGCCGTGCAGGTCGGCATCCGCTACATCGAGGCCTGGCTGCGCGGACTCGGCGCGGTCGCGATCTTCAACCTGATGGAGGACGCCGCCACCGCCGAGATCTCCCGCTCCCAGATCTGGCAGTGGATCAACGCGGGCGTCGTCCTCGACAACGGCGAGAAGGTCACCGCCGACCTGGCCCGCAAGGTCGCGGCCGAGGAACTGGCGAACATCAAGGCCGAGATCGGCGAGGAGGCCTTCGCGGCCGGCAACTGGCAGCAGGCGCACGACCTGCTGCTGACGGTCTCCCTCGACGAGGACTACGCCGACTTCCTGACGCTCCCGGCGTACGAGCAGCTCAAGGGCTGACTCAGTCCGCGGACGGCTCGGCGGACGGCTTGTCCGAGTGGCCCAGGGGCTTCCCCGGGGCCACTCGGTCGCGTACGGCCCGCTTCACGGCCGTCGGCTCGGGGAAGCCCTGCTCGCGGCGGTCCCAGACGACCTCGTCGCCGACGCGTACGACGAACACCCCGCCCTTGCCCGGTTTCAGCGCCAGTTCCGTCAGCTCGCCCTCGAAGGTCGTCAGCAGCTCCTGCGCCAGCCAGGCCGCGCGGGGCAGCCAGCGGCACTGGGTGCAGTACTCGATCTCGACACGGCCACTCATCCGAGGTGCACCGACCAATCCTGTTCGGCCGCGGGCTTGCCGTGCAGGTCGGGGACCTGCCTGAGCCACGCGGGGCGTCCTTGCTGGTTGCGCGCCGCCCGGAGGGCCTCCTCGGCGGCGAGCTCCTCCCGGCTGGGGAAGTCGGTGGGCAGCCAGGCCTCGGAGGCCCGCACGCGCGCGTGGAGGTACGACACGTACGCCTCGCGTGCCTCCTGCGCGGTGGCGAAGCCCGGCTCTTCCGCGAGCCAGGCGTCCGGGACCTCCGCGAGGATCCGGCGCAGCAGTTCCTCGGTCACCCGGGGAGCGAGCACGGCGTCGGCGGCCCGGACGTCCGGCCCGTAGTGACCGAGGGCGTGGTGCCGGAAGTCGTAGGCCTTGGCGGGGTCGGTGCCGTCCCAGCGGTGGTGGAAGACGAGCGCGGCACCATGGTCGATCAGCCACAGGCGCGGGGGCGCGACACCCAGGGTGGGCCAGACCATCAGGTTGGAGCTGTGCACCGTGCGGTCGACGTTCACGGTCAGGGCGTCGAGCCAGACGATTCTCCCCGCCTCCAGTGGATCGACGGGGAAGACCCGTGCGATCTCCGGCGTGAAGTCCCGGGCGCCCGGCAGGTAGTCCATGCCGAGGTTCACGCCCGCGCTGGCCGTGTGCAGCCCCCGCACCTCCTGATGCGGCTCGTCCTGCGCGATCACCGGGTCGAAGTGCACCAGCACCAGCTCGGGGAAGCGCAGCCCGAGGGCCCGGGCCAGCTCCCCCACGATCACCTCGGCGACCAGCGCCTTGCGGCCCTGCGCGGAGCCGGTGAACTTCACGACGTAGGTGCCCAGGTCGTCGGCCTCGACGATTCCGGGGACGGAACCGCCGGAGCGGAGGGGTTCGATGTAGTGGGTGGCGGTGACCTCTCTCAACATCTTCAAAGGCCCCACAGCTCGATTGCCTTACATTTCACGGCCAGCTCCAACGCGGTGCAATCCGGTAAAACTTCCCCGCTCAACCCTGGGGAGAATTTGGGGAGTTTCGGCTGGCGTGCTCGTCTCCCGTTCTCCCCAGCAGTCCGTCAATGGCGGTGCGCCCCTTACTTCCGGCCTCCGGCATGAAGTGAGCATAGTAACCAAGCGTGACAGCCGGGGAGGAGCGCCCGAGCCATCGTGACAGCGTCACCACGGACTCCCCCGCCTCCAGCATGATCGAGGCGTAGGTGTGCCGCAGCACGTGGAAGCCGTCCTTCGACGCCGCCTCCCACTGCCAGTCCTTCGCATCCCTTGGCGCGCGGCGGAATGACGCCGGTCTTGGCCAGCGCCGGCTTCCAGGTGTAGGTATTCCACGTGTTCACCGCCACGGCGTTGCCGAATCGGGTGGTGAGCGGCACCTGACCGGCCTGGGCTTCAACGTGCTGAGCTACGACCAGCGTCCGCACGGCCGCACCCCGCGCGGCGATGCACCGCTGACCATCGAGCAGCTCGCCGACGATCTGCACCACATCCTGCGCGCCCTGGTCCCCACCGGGCCGCTGGTGCTCGCCGGCCACTCCCTGGGCCGTCCCGCCCGGTGAATTCCACGGACTGGGCGTCCGCCGACGGAAGGGGACCGAACGCTCCGCAGACCGCACCCGGCAGCGCCAGCCCCTCCTGCCCGTCCTGGTCGAGCACGTCGAGTCCCGCTACGACCAAGCCCGCCTCCTGCTCGAACGCGCCGAACAGGCCGTCGACGGCGAGGAGTTCACCCACGTCGGCACCTCCTACCGCCGGGTGATCAGCGAATCGGACCAGAAGCTGCTCCGGCACGGCGACGCCGTCCCCACCCGCGTGCTGAACCTGGACTCCGGCGAGCTGGTGCACATCAGCACCGACGAGGAGGCCGCCTTCCGGGACTGGGCGGCAGTGGAGACCCTGCGGCACTCCGGCGTCCGCATCGAGGAAATGTGCGAGCTGACCCACCTCAGCATCCGCCAGTATCAGCGCGCGAACGGCGAGGTCATCGCCCTGCTGGTCATCGCACCGTCCAAGACCGACCGCGAGCGCGTCATCCCGATGTCGGCCGAACTCTTCCACGTCATCGCCTCGATCATCCGCCGCCACGGCCGGAGGGGAAAGCCGATCCCCCTGTTCAGCCGCTACGACCCGCACGACAAGGCCTGGAGCGCGCCGATGCCCTTCCTCTTCCAGCGCCAGAACGGAGCGAGTGGATCGAAGATCTTCAACCCCGGCACCATCCCCGGGGGCTGCAGTTCACCCCGCACGACTTCCGGAGTCTGCGGACGCCCCTACGGCACCCCCCGCCAGCATGAACACGCCTGCATCCGCTGCCCGATGCTGCACGTCAACCCCAAGACGCTCGCCGGGCTCACCGAGTTGGAAGCCGATCTCCTGCAACGCCGGGCACAAGCCGAAGCCGAGGGCTGGATCGGCGAGATCGAGGGCATCGACCTGACCCTCACCTTCCTCCGCGCCAAGCGCGACGAGACGCGACGCCGAGCCCAGCGACCACCCGTCGACCTCGGCATCCCCACCACCCGCAGGACGAAGGAAGATCAGTGAAACCCCAGCTCAATTCCGACGGCTTGCGGATTCCGACTCATCGTCGTCGACGAAACAAGGACAGTCGTCTTGACCGTGCAGGCTCAGACGGTGACACGCGATGTCTCTCCCGGGCCTCGCTCGACATCCGCTCAAGCCGTTCCCACTTGACAGCAGTGTCATATGATCCCGGCGCACCGTCACACGCTGCTCGCGCGCTATGGCAGGCATAGTAGGCCCGAAACTCGTGGCTATATACCGTGTTGAGCCCCCCTTCGGCCTGGACGTCTTTGCCGCACATGAGGCATGGCCGTACAACCATAGGACTGTCCCCTCTTCAGCAGCGACGCTCACGGTCAGCCCTCCTGGCTGCCCTGGCTGGCAGGATAGTCACCAAGCCGATCTACCCGGAACGCCCCGAGCCTCCCTGTGCGGTGCTCAACTCCACCAGTTCATCGTGGGATCGCCGGCCTCCGCTGCGGCGCACGCGCGGGCAAATGCTGCCCGGTCGGGTGGTGGCAGCTTCGCCGCCTCGTGCGACGCGTCCTGGAACTGGGGCAGGGCGCCGCCGGTGATGCCGTGGCAGAAGATGTAGTTCATTCTTGTGCCGTCCTCCTCGACGAAGAACACCACCAGGGGACCTGGCGCCTGAACCAGCGCCGTGATCCGGTCGACGTGGTCGCGCAGCGTCGGGTCGAACAACGCAGCGCAAACTAGCTGGTGGCTGTACTGGTCCATCTCGACCGTGGTGTTCGTGATCTGACCCCGCGCTGCGACCCCCAGCCGTCGGCCCTGCGGGTCGCGAAAGAACATCGACATGCGGAACACCACGCATGGGTTCGGCGGGTGCCACTCTCACCGCACCACGTCCAGCAGCACACGCTCCGACCACGCGTTGTACTCGCAATGGCCGACCTTGAGGAAGACGGCCGGCTTCACCACCTGCCCGCACTGCACCAGCTCGATCGCCGGGCCCCATGGATCCCAGTCGGAGTGTCGGTCATGCATGAGGTCGACGGCGTACACCAGGTCGGGCGCGTCGGACCGGAGGAGGACCCATTCCAACTGTCTCATCCGTCCCCCTGCCTCCATCGTCCAAGGACGAGGCTACTGACCGCCGTCGGGACCCGTCCCGGCCCAAAGAAGGTTCCGGGGAGACCTCCCTCAACCGCACCCCCCTTCACTGTCCCCTCACACCTCGGAGGTGCCTTGACAAACCACACCCCCATAGCCACCCGATCGGGTGAAGTGCAGAGAAGCACCGGGGAATACAAAATAAAACCGATCAAGAAGAAAGTCCGGGGAATTCTCGGCTACCCCTATCCGGCACGCATCCCCAGGGGCGTCTTCGTCGAGCAGTGGGTCGGCATTTCCACCGACGAATTCCATCGGGCCAAGGACGCCGACGGCAAGTACATGCGCAACCGGCATCCGCTCATCGACATGGACTGGTCGCGATCAGACTGCGTCCGCTACCTGACCTCGCTCGGCCTGGCCGACACCCCGAAATCGAGCTGCCTGAGATGCCTTATGTGGAATAGAGCCGGGCTAGTACTCCAGTTGCACTTCGCTATCTCTGCTGGTCAGAGGCATGTTCTCGAGTCTATTCGGCTGCCGTGGCGTCAGGTGCCGGAAGTTCGTAACCTCCATCGTGACGGCGACGGTAGTGGCAGCGTCGTGCGGTTGCCTGGTGGCGGCGCCGCCACCAGGACCAGCTCAGCGCGTGATCGGTTTTCCGCCGGTGTGTCGGTGGGGGACGGTGAACTGCCAGGAGCCGCCGGACTTCTGCCACGGTGAGGGGTGCAAGGGCACCGGAACCGTTTCTGCGACCCCCCTTGCCGTCGTTGCGGTGGCGGACATGGCCGCGAGGAAGGCGTGGGCCAGCATGGCGAGGGTGATGTGCCGGTACCAGCCCGGATAGCGTCGGACCTCGTACTGGTCCAGGCCGCATTCGTTCTTCGCGCTCTGGAAGCACTCCTCGATCGCCCACCGGCTGCCGGCTATCCGGGCCAGCTCGGGAACCTCTGTGCCGGCGGGTGCGTAGGCGAGGTAGTAGGCGACCTCTTCCGGGCGGGCGAGGCTGCGGCGGGCCAGGACCCACCGGTCGTGCGTGGGCTGATCGCCGTCGAAGTCGTGGATGGCCGGCAGTTTCGCCGCGGCCCAGTCGTAGACGCGAGGCCCCTTCGCTCCGTCACCGCAGGAATGGCGTTCCCAGGCTTCATCCGGCGCTTGGGCGATGACGAAATCGATCCGGCCCAGCGCGGGGACGGGCTGGGACTTCGGGACGGCCAGGACGTAGCCGACGCCGGCTTCCTCCAGCATCCGCCGCAGCCGCCATTCCTGGCCATAGGCCGAGTCTGCAGTCACCCAGGCGATGGGCAGTGGCGAGGCCAGGGCTCGCTGGATCATAGCTTTGGCGAGGTCGCCCTTGGTCGCGAACTCGAGGTCGTCGGGTATCTTCGCCGCCTCGCAGCGGTCCCGGTCCGCCGTCCAGGACTTCGGCAGATACAACTCCCGGTCCACCAGCGCCCGTCCGCGCCGGGAAGCGTAGGCGGCGAAGACCCCGATCTGGCAGTTCTCCGTGCGGCCGGCAGTCCCCGAGTACTGCCGCTGGACGCCGGCTGAGACCGTGCCCTTCTTCAGAAAGCCGGTGTCATCGATGATCAGAACACCGCCCGGCTCCCCGAGTCTCTCGGCGACGTACTCCTGCAGGTCGTCACGCACCTCGTCATGACTCCAGCGTGCACGGTTCAGCAGATTCTGCAGGCCCGCAGGGGTGCGGTGGCCTGCGTACTCAGCCAGCTGCCAGCTGTTCTTCCGGCCCACCGGGCCAAGCAGACCGTTCACATAGGCCCGCATCTGCCGCCTTAGGTCCACCCGCCCGAACCGGTGACCCACCCGAACAAGTACCTCTTCCAGTTCCGCCGACCAGACGTCGGGCCGCACATCCTGCATGACAATCACAACGGACCGCCGCGGTGGAGGTTACGAACTTCCGGCACCTGACGCCACGGCAGCCGAATAGACTCGAGAACATGCCTCTGACCAGCAGAGATAGCGAAGTGCAACTGGAGTACTAGTACTCCAGCCGTAGATCGTGATCTTCATGTCTGGGATGCGGCTTGTCGCCGGTAACGAAGGAGCTGTACGGGGGCTGGTGCCATGGCGGGTACGAGATCAAGCTCGTCGACATCCCCGCCTGGCGCCTTGCCGTCCTCGAACCCGTCCCCGTGCCCGCCCGGCTCCCCCGCCCGCACACCCTGGTCCGGGCCATGCAGAACGAACAACAGCCGCTGGGCCTGACCAGGCCCGTCCAAGGACGTGTTCTCCGGCTCATCCAGGCGCTGATCACCGCTGCCGAGGCCGAAGGACACTCCTGTTCGGCGGGAGCGACCGGCTTCGCGCCCCCGTCTCATCGCCGCCGCAGAGCGTCTCCCCACTTCACCATCACCGCACGGGGCCAGACCGTGGGGTTCCTCGTCCTCCAGGAACAGGACCGGACCGAGCACGTCGCCACAGAGAAGGAACTCGCCGACGCCAAGAAGCACTCCTGGATCAGGATCCCCCGCTTCGACTACACCCCATCCGAACGCCTCCGCTTCGTCCTCAGCGGCGGCCAACCGCACCGGGCAAGCGAATGGTCCGACGCCCCCGACCACCCCCTCGAAGACCAGCTCGCCGAGATCGCACAGGAGGTCACCCTCCGCGGCGAAGCCGCCGAACGCAGACGTCTCGACGAGATCGAAGCCGCACGCCAGAAGCGCATCCGCTGGGAAGCTGCCATGGAAGACGCCCGCATCCAGTACGCCGAGGCGTACCGCTTCAGACACTTTGAAGCGCAGGAAGCGGCATGGCGCCACGCCACCGGACTGACGGAGTACTTGAGCGCCGCACGCACGCTGGTCGAGGCCATGCCCCCGGGGCAGACCAGACCGAAGCCGAAGCATGGATCAGCTGGGCAGCATCCACCGTTGAGCGCCTCGACCCACTGCACACACCACCCCGACTGCCCGACATCCCCGACCCACGAGTCGACGACCTCAGGCCCTTCCTCGGGCACTGGAGCCCCTACGGCCCCTGACACGACACCCACCTGGCACCCATCCCGCGTCACGAAACGTGACTACCGAGAAGTGAATGGGCGGGGCAGCCAACAACTCAACGGCCGACCCCACCCCACCGCGGGGGCCTCCTCCACACGGGTGAGGAAGCACACGCCCCTCGGCGACCAGACGCTGGACCAACTCCTGTGCCTTCGCCCGTCGAGCACGAGCGATGGGCCGTTCGCTGTACGGCGTCGGACTGCGCTGGCGACGCACGTCTTCGCGCCGCCCGTCTGCTCTTGTCGACACTGGAGGCCCGGCGGACACCTCCTGGGCGCCAACGCCCTCGAACGCTGGATCCTCGGGGTGATGGCCAAGCCGGAGTGGCGCCCCTTGCTTCCGGCTTCCGGCATGAAGTGAGCATAGTAACCGAGCGTGAACAGCCGGGGAGGAGCGCACGAACCATCGTGCCAACGGCGAGACGGGCAGCGTCGAGGTGAGATCCACTGTCGCAGCGCACAGGGCTCAGGCCGGCGCTCCCGACCCTGGTGTCGGAAGGTCCTGGGCGCCGAACTTCCTTGTTGAGCAGGCGCGTTGCGCAGCGCCATGGCCTGGAAGAAACGCGGTGCCGATCCGTGTTGCCTCCTGTGACAGACACCATGATTCACAGGACCTGCGAGGAGATACTGAGCATGACCGAGATCAGTACGGACGACGACCTGGTCACTTACATCAATGTCTTCACCGTCGCTCCCGAGAATCAGCAACGTCTCATCGAGCTGCTCCAGTACATGGCGCGGGAGGTGATGCCGAAGCAGCCCGGCTATGTGCAGGCCAATATTCACCGGGGTCTTGAGGGCACTCGAGTGGCCAACTACAACCAGTGGCGCTCGCAAGCGGATCTGGCGGCCGCGCGCGAAGACGCCGACGTGCGGGCGTGCATGGAGCAAGTACTGCAGATCGCGACGCTCGACCTCGTACCGTACGAGGTCGTGTCCGTACACCGGCCGTAGGTTTGTCGATGGCTGCGGTGGTGGGAGTCGGCCAGGGTGAACTGCCGCAGCGGGCCGAAGTGCGAACGCCGCGAGCACCGCGCCGAGTCCGGCCGCGACCGCGATCACGATCAGCGCGAACGCCGAGAAACGGCCCAGTGACGCACTGACCGCTCTCGGCACCCGATGGCGCCTGAGCGCGAGGCGACAGCCCTGCTCGGCCTTGCCCCCACGCTCGCCGAAGCAGTACGGGCCGCCTCGATGAAGGCGTATCTGATCCGTCGGAGACGAGTTCGCTCCACCGTGGTTCCTCGAAGGGTCACCGGGTCGCCATGAGCTGCATCCCGTCGCGCTCCGCGGCCCGGTGCTGCTCGAGCACCATGTGGCGTACCGACGCCCGATGGCAGACTAATCGTTTCAGCAGTCCGATAAGTCCTCTTTATGGGCAAGCGACTACCCATGTGATTACGCCACATGGATGAGACTGGCGTAGGGTGGCCGACCGAATAACCCTCCCATCGCGAAACCGAGTTGCCGGTTGGCTTGCGCTGCGCCGCCAGGTGTCCGAACTGGCTGATCGAGAGGACTTCGATGCCCGATTCCCCGACATTCACAGCGCGCTCGGATGCCGGTCGAACAACGACCGCGGCGGGCCCGGCACGCAACAGACATGCCAGGCGAACAGTCCAGAATCAGCCAGCCGATGCGGTCATCCGGTCCCGCACGGTACGCCTGGCACTGTGGCCCGCTGTCCTCATGGCAGTTCTCGCGGCGGCCCTGATCATCTACGTACTGCTTGCTCAGACCGGCGCCGCCGACGCCGCCACCTGGGGCATGCTCACCGCGGGCGCCGTGCTCGGCACGGGCGTTCTGGTCGGGGCCGTGTTCGCCGGCCGTGCCGAGGCCCGCAGCGCATTGCGGCAGTACGAGGTACTGCGCCGCGCGGTCGCCGCGGGACAGGCGGAACTGCAGGACCTACTGGAGCGACTGAGCCGGGGGGAGAGCGTCGAGCAGCCTTCGTTCACCCATCACTCCCCGCCCGAGGGCGACGTACACGGTCGTCTGGCCTACGAGATCAACGTCTTGCTGTGGCAGACCAAGACGGTCACCGCGCAGGGCGCGCATGCCGCGACGGCCGCGAAGCCCGCCGAGGACGGCAGGCAGGACAGCAAGGAGAGGGTCGAGGTCTTCGTCAACCTCGCCCGGCGGCTGCAGTCCCTCGTGCACCGTGCGATCAGCATGCTCGACCGGCTCGAGAACGAGGTTGAGGACCCGGACCTGCTCAAGGGCCTCTTCCACGTCGACCACCTGGCCACCCGCATCCGGCGGCACGCGGAGAACGTCGCCGTGCTGGGCGGCTCCGTTTCCCGCCGCCAGTGGACCCGCCCGGTGACCTTGACCGAGGTACTGCGTTCATCGATCGCCGAGGTCGAGGACTACTCCCGGGTCAAACTGGTGCCGCCGATCGAGGGGACGGTACGCGGTCACGCCGTCGCCGACGTCATCCACCTGCTCGCCGAACTGGTCGAGAACGCCACGGCCTTCTCGGATCCGCACACCCAGGTACTGCTGCGTTCCCAGCGGGTGGCCGCGGGGCTGGCGGTCGAGGTCGAGGACCGCGGTCTCGGCATGCCGCTGGAGGAGCAGGACCGGTACAACCAGCTGCTCGCCGAGCCGGACCGTATCGACATCGGCAAGCTGCTCGCGGACGGCCGAATCGGTTTGTACGTGGTTTCCGCGCTGGCCCGCCGCCATGGCCTCGCGGTCCGGTTGCAGAACAACATCTTCGGCGGCATCCAGGCCATCTTGATCATTCCGCGCGGCCTGATCGGTGACGAACCGGACGAAGTATCGCACCCGGCTGCCGACATGTCCCGGCCGGTTCAGGCTGCCGCCGCGCCACAGCCGGCCGCCCAGCCCGTGGGTCCGCCGCCCGCAGCGCAGCCGACCGCCCGCCCCGTCGCCCCGCCGCCCGCAGCGCAGCCGACCGCCCGCCCCGTCGCCCCGCCGCCCGCAGCCCAGCCGACCGCCCGCCCCGCCGCCCCGCCGCCCGCAGCCCAGCCGCTGCCTCAAACCCCGCCGATACCCGTGGCATCGCGGCACGCAGGGCCCGTGGAGGCTGCTCAGCCATACGATCGAGGGCCCTCGCGCACCAGCGGGCCGGCCGACGACGAGCGGCCGCCGCTGCCGCAGCGCCAAGCGCAGGAGCACCTCGTGCCGCAGCTCCGGGACGCTCCCGGCACGCACAGGGGGAACGAACAAGAGGTGGAGCACGATCCAGGGCTGATGGCCACGTTCCAGCGAGGATTCGGTCTCGCCGAGAACGAACCCGATGACAGTTCCGCTGAAAGCTCTCGCTGACCCGCAGGCTTCACACCACCCCCCCGAGGAGAAGAACGCCACCGTGAGCGACATGCCTACCGTCCAGAACCAGAATCTCGACTGGCTCCTGACCGGGCTCGTCCAAAGGGTCCCCCACGCCCGCAGCGCCCTGTTGCTGTCCTCGGACGGACTGGCGAAGGCATTCGACGGGCTGGAGACCATCGACGAAGCAGAACACCTGGCGGCCGTGGCGTCCGGTCTGCACTCCCTCGCGCGCAGCGCAGGGATGCGGTTCGCCGACGGCGCGGACGTGCGTCAGGTGGTCGTAGAGCTGGACACCGCACTGCTGTTCGTGTGCGCGGCGGGCTCCGGGGCCTGTCTGGCGGTCCTGGCCGGGCGGGAGGCCGACGCGGCCGTGCTCGGCTACGAGATGGCCAAGCTGGTCAAGAGTGTCCGCACGTATCTCGCCACCCCGGCCCGGCAACAGGCGGCCGCCGCGGCCCATGATCCGAGGCGCTGAGGATGACGGACGCGCAGGACGAGGCGTGGCTCGACGACGAGGCCGGGCGGTTGGTGCGCCCGTACACCGTCAGCAACGGGCGCACCCGTCCCTCGGCGCACTTCGACCTGCTCACCCAAGTGGTGGCCACCGGCATCCGGCCGAACGCCTACTTGGGCCCCGACTACGAGCAGGTCCTGGACCTGTGCGGTGCCCCCCTGTCGGTTGCCGAGGTAGCCGCTCACCTGCGGCTGCCGGCCGTCATCACCAAAGTTCTTCTGTCCGACCTCGTGCAGCACGACGCGCTCACCACGCGGGCGCCGCACGTCATGAGGGCGGGCTCCCCAACTGACCGAAATCTCCTGGAGGCGGTGCTGAATGGCCTTCGTAAGCGGCTCTGACCCCTTCCGTACCGCCCTGAAGATCCTCATTGCCGGAGGCTTCGGGGTGGGCAAGACCACCTTCGTAGGAGCAGTCAGCGAAATCGAGCCACTGAGTACTGAGGAATTGCTGACCCAGGTCAGTGCCCGCACAGACAGCCTGGTCGGCATCGAGGACAAGTCGACCACCACCGTGGCGATGGACTTCGGCCGCATCACCCTGGACGATCAACACATCCTGTACCTGTTCGGAACGCCCGGACAGGAACGGTTCTGGTTCATGTGGGACGAGTTGTCCAACGGGGCTCTGGGTGCCGTGGTCCTCGCCGACACCCGCCGGCTGGAACACTGCTTCGCGGCCGTCGACTTCTTCGAACGCCGCGGCATCGGTTTCGTCGTGGGAGTCAACGAGTTCGACGGCGCCTATCACTACACGCCCGACGAGGTCCGCGCGGCCCTCGCCCTCAAGCCCGACACCCCCGTAGTGATGTGCGACGCCCGGCAGTGCTCCTCCAGCACCGGCGTGTTGATCTCACTCGTACAGCACTTGCTCACCTCGACTCCCGGCGTACCGTCCGCGGAGCTTGACCCGCTGCGCTGACACACGCTCAACGCGGCCGATTGGAGCCTGCATGTCCACCCCGGTTCCCTACAGCCAGTACGACCCGACCTCCCACCTGCTTTTGACTCCCGAGGACAGGGATGCCCCCGCCCGCGTCGCCAGGTTGCGCGAGATCGGCATCGGGGACAGCCCGGTCGAGGAATTCGACGACTTCGCCGCCGACCTGGCGCGCGTCACCAATGCGCCGTTCTCGATGGTCAACTTCATCGACGAGAACCGCCAGTACTTCGCCGGCCTCTACGCGGCCGGCCGGCCCGGGATGGAGCTGCAGCCGGGGCCGCAGGTGGGCCGGGTGATGGCCCGTGACCACGGCTACTGCCCGCACGTCGTCGTACGGCGCAAGGCACTGGTGCTGGAGGACGTCTGCGACTATCCGCGGTTCGCCGGGAATCCGGTCGTCGACGAGATCGGCATCCGCTCCTACATGGGCGCGCCGCTGATCGACCAGCAGACCGGGATGTCCCTGGGGACGATCTGCGTCGTGGACACCGACACCCGTCCATGGGGACGGGCGGGCCTGGAGACCATCAAGTCGATGGCGCAGCAACTGACGGAGCGCATCGCCGAAATGGAGCGCAAGGGCGGGATCTGAGCTCGTTTGAGGGGCGGCCGACGACAACCGGGCCCCTTGATTCGTGGTGAGGGAGCCGCGGGCACGACGCTGTGTCGGCGGCTCCCTGCGAGTTTCAGCCCGTGTGGCCGACCGTCTCCAGCGGCAGGGGCTCGGACTGCCCTTCCAGGCGCTGGGCCGGTACCGTCCGCACCAGGTCGGCCAGACGCTCGGACCACTGGCCCTTCGCCTCGCCGAGCGCCATTTCTCCCAGGCGCAACAGTTGGATGTCGGAGGTGCCGGCGGGTGCGTAGATGTGGTGGGCGTCGCGCAGGTATCGCTCCATCGGGCGATCGGTGAACAGGCCGGCTGCGGCGTGGATGTCCATGCCGTCCTTCGCCGATTCGATCGCGGACTCGACGTTGACGAACTTGGCGTTCATCAACTCCGCGTCGCACGGCAGGCCCTGGTCGAGCATGTGCACCGCTTGGTAGGCGGCCAGCCTGGCCGTCATCAGCCGGGACTTCAACCTGCCCAGCTTGAGCTTGATGTTGTTGAGTGCGCCGAGCGGAGCGCCGTACCGCTCGCGCTCGATGCAAAAGGCGGTTGTCTCCTCGAAGACGGCCTGGTGAATCCCGAGGGAGACCGCGGTCAGGTTGGGCCGGCCGTAGAGCACGCTGGAGGAGTAGGCGACGGCAAGGCCCTGGCCCTCCGAGGCGAGCAGATTCTCGGCCGGCACCCGGCAGTTGTCGAAGATCAGCTCACCGAAGCTGAAGCCGTGCAGTCCCATGGCGGGCTGCTGTGGTGCCAGGGAGAAGCCGGGGCGGTCGGCCTCGACGAGGAACGCCGACAGTCCCTTCGATCCCTCTCCCGTGCGGACGACCACGCCGTGCAGGTCCCCGACGTGGCTGTTGCCGACGAAGACCTTGCGGCCGTTGAGAACGTATTCGTCGCCGTCGCGGACGGCGGTGCAGCCCATGCCCAGGACGTGACCGCCGGACTCCGGCTCGGTGACCGCGATCGTGGGTAGGCAGTCACCCGCGGCGATGCGCGGCAGCCAGGTCTGTTTCTGCCGCTCGTCACCGAAGTGGACGATCTTGGCGACGCCGAGCTGGGAAGCCTGCATCATGGCCCCCATGGCCCCACTGACACGGGAGAGTTCCTCGATGATGATCGTCTTGGCCAGGTGCCCGGCCCCCATGCCGCCGTACTCCTTGCCGATGGTCACCCCGATCCATCCCTGCCGCGCGATGAGCCGGGACAGCTCGTGGGCCACCCCTCGCGAGGCCTCCATCTCCGCTATCCGGGGCCGAACTTTGCGCTCGGCGAACTCACGCACCCGAAGCCGGAGGTCCTCATGCCACCTGCTGGTGAAGTAGCGTTCCACAATCTCTCCTGTCTGCTACCCCGTCAGTTCGGAGTCAGAGGTCGTCCGTCGGGCTTCATCGCCTTCTGGCTGACTCGTCTCGCGTATTGTCTACTTGTCGATCCATCTCAGCCAAGATCACCATACAGGTTTGGCCGAAACTGTCGCTCTTGCCTTCCGTCTCCAACTGTGCGATGTGGTATGCCACTTGTCCACTCTGCGCCACACCCTGATCAGAAACCACTCAGCCGCGAACAGCACCCACCACATATCGACACAGCCCCACTTATCAGGCGATTGCCCGGCGAATTGACCGCAGCGCACCATGACGGAACCAGCCACATCACGCCTGACCGATAAGGACCCGTTCCTGGGCCGCCGACGTGATCCACCGGCGCAGATCAGCCATGGTCATCCCGCAGCAGCCAGAGGCGGCGAAGGGGGCACCTGCGCGAGAAAAGCCCCGGCCAGGCAAAACGGGCCAGGTCAGAGCCCCAAAGGCAGACGAGTGGGCTGCACACTGGGGACAAGTGCGCGATTTGTGAGATCAGCCTCTGAAGTGTGCGGGTGATCCGCCCGAGCAGATCGAACGAACTGTCGGAACAAGGCAGTTCCTGGGCGAACCCGCGGTCCAGCCGTACGTGACCAGCTCCGGCCTCGGCGGCCACCTGGTGTTCGGCCTGCTCGCCGGCCTGACCTTCGCCGGCATCGCCCGGCTGACGGCCAGGCACACCGGCACCCCCGGCGCCCACCTGGCCTCACGCACGCACCTACTGCTGTCCCCGTTCGTCAGAGGTGGAGCGATCGGCACCCTGCGGCCGCGGGTGCCCGAACCGGACGGCCCCGAGCGGACCGCCCGGATCCAGGACCTGCACGACGAACTGGCGCAACGCCGGGACGGCTCCCCTGGTGGTCGTCCCCCGGGAGGAGCCGGCGAGGTCGGCGAACTGCTGGAGCCCTCGTCGCCGTGCCGGCCTGGCTCGCGTTTACGAGATGGTGTCTCGCATATTGCTCAAAGTCCGGCCCTCCCCTATCGTGGGGGCACTTCTCGAAAGGACGGGACCAGCATGAGGACAGTCGCCCCGATCGGCGTCCTGCTCGTGTCGTGCGCTGGCCGCCGGACCTACGACGAACCGCTCAGCTACTTCCCGCCCCGGGAGGGGCTGCGCCCCGGTACGGCCGCCGGCGAGCCTCAGACCCCCTTCTGAGCGTTCCGAGTGCCGTTCGTCGCCACGCGACGAGCCCCTGCCGCACCACGAACCTTCGTCATCCGTCGTGTCTTCGCCGACGGAACTCTCATCACCTCTTCGAGGAGTGCATCACCGTGACCACCACTGTCGGCCTCGAGCCGATCTCCGGACCGTCCGCCTGGCGCGGGGACGAGCTGTCGAAGTCCACCGAGTGGATCTACGTCCTCAGCGACGCCGAGCGCGCCGAGCTGGAAGACCTGGGCCGGCGCTTCGTCGCCGACGACCCCGACCTGCGCACCGTCACCGCCGCCGACTACCCGTTCGACGCCTGTCGTGCCCTCAACGACGAGTGTGCCGGCCAGATGGACGCCGGCCGGGGCTTCGTCCTGGTGCGCGGCCTGCGCACCGAGGAGTACGGCGACGCCGTGGCCGCGGCCATCTTCTTCGTCATGGGCCTGCACCTCGGCCAGCCGATCGGGCAGAACCAGAGGGGCGATCTGCTCGACCACGTGATCGCCACGTCGAACAAGACGATGGCCGACGAGGGCGCGCTGCCCTCCCGGGTGCGGGACCGGCTGCCGTTCCACTCGGACAGCTCCGACGTCGTCGCCCTCATGTGCCTGCGCGGTGCCAAGGAGGGCGGGGCCTCCAGCCTGGTCAGCGGCACCACGATCTACAACGAGATGCTGCGCCTGCGACCGGATCTCGCTCCGCGGCTCTTCGACACCTACCACTGGGACTGGCGGCGCCAGGACCCCGACTCCCCTGAGTTGACGTACACCTCGCCGATCATCAGCTACGTCGACGGCGTCTTCAGCACCTACGCCGGCAGCTCGATGATCTTCAGCGCCCAGGAGTACCCCGGCGTTCCCCAACTGACGCCCGACCAGGCCGCGGCGATCGCCCTCTTCGACGAGATCTCGCAGGAGCCCGGTCTGCCGATCGACATGGATTTCCAGCCGGGGGATGTGCAGTGGCTTCTGAACTACGCCGCTCTGCACTCTCGCACCAGCTACACCGACCACCCGGAGCCGGAGCGCCGCCGGCATCTGCTGCGTCTGTGGCTCAAGCGCGACGTCGGGCGCCCGCTGGCCCCCCAGTTCGGCAAGCACGTCGTCGAAATGGGTGAGCCCACCACCCCGCCGGTGCCCGGCGGCCGCTTCCACATCGCCGACGCCGTCACGGTGAACGACGACTGGGGCGTGTGACGCCGCACCCTCTCGGTGACGGTTGGTCATTCTCGTCGGCGTCCGCGGCTGAGTCCGCCGGACGCCGACGAACTCCATGCGAAGAAGTCCCCGCCCAGGTACTGGCGGGTCAACTCCTTGTCGCCGCCACAGCACCAGCCCCGCCAACCGCCCGGGCTACGCCGGCAGCTCGGTCAACAGCCTGCGATAGATGCGCGCGTAGGCCGCGAGCTGCGTCAACGACAGTCCGTCGCGGCGCGGATCGTCGGCGGCCGGCTTGGCCTGCGGGCCGAGGCGCACGGTGTCGACACCGCGGGCACGCAGGACGACGCCGTCGGTGGATCCCGTCCAGCCGGTGACCGGCGGCGGCTGTGCGCCGAACTCGTCGCGCCAGGCCGCCCGGGCGGCCGTCACCACCGGGGCGTCGGCCGCCGTGGCCGCGGCCGGCGCGACGGGCTCGGCCTCCACGTCGACCGCGCAGTCCCGCAGCACCGACTCCGCGCACCGCGCCCGCAGCCGGTCGGCCAGTTCGGCCGCCAGCACGGCCGGCTCGACCCGGTCTCCGGCGACGACGTACAGATCGATCCGCAGCTGGGCCGGCAGCAGGTCCGGCTTGTCCGGCCATCCCCCGCTGATCGCGCCGATGCCGCACGCCCGGCCGGTCTGCCCCAGCCGCGGGTCGGCGGCCAGGTAGTCCGTGCGCCAGCGGGCCAGCTCGTCCAGGACGACGCCGGCGTGGGCGACGACTCCCCCGGGCGGCGTGGCGGACTCCGCCGCCATCGCGGCCCCGGAGCGGCCGGTCACCCGGACGGTCAGGTAGAACGCGCCCGGTTCGTGCCACAGCAGCGTGGGCGGGCCGCACTTGGCCACGATCGCCGACCGCGGCAGCGGGTACGCGTCGGCGTAGGCCTCCAGGCCGGTGGTGCCGCCTGAGCGGCGGTGCGTCCCGGAGCCGGCGAGCAGCAGCCGCCCGGCACCCGCCTCGGCGAAGGCGACCAGCGCGGCGGCCGCCGGCCCGCGAGCGACTCCGAGACCGAAGCCGGCCACCGCGTCGTCGTCCACGGTGAGCGGGCCGACCGGTGCGGCGTCGCCGGTGACGAGCCGGTACGACGCGTCGCCGTCGTCCAGCGACGTGTCCAGGTGGGAGTACAGCAACGGCCCGGCCCCGTGGGCGGCGAGAAGGCTGCCGCCCGCGGGGCCGTGCTCCAGTACCTCCCACTCGACGTGCGGCCACCGGTCCGCGCACCAGTCGCGCAACCGGTGGGCCGCCGTCCGCTCCTGACCGCGGGGGGCGGGGTTCGCGTCGAGCAGGTGCAGGACATCGAGCAGCCGCTGTCTCAAAAACGTCCCCAGTCGTCGGCGGCCGGACGCCACACGTCGATGTTGCGCGGGTCGGCCGGCATCCTGCGGGGCCGGTGCGTCTCGTGCTCCTCCGGCGTGAACACCCGGTGCCGGTCGCACAGTTCGTACCGCGGGCCGAAGCGAGTGTCGTGCAGGTAGAACGCGATCGACGTCGAGGCCGAGTGGTTGACGATGTCGGAGGCGATCGGCGCACCCTTGTACAACGCGCGGGCGCGCATCCGCATGACGTGGTCGAGGCTCTTCATCGCGAAGCACAGGTGCGCGGTGAAGTGCTCCTTGTTGTTCTGGATCGCGAGGCTGTGGTGGTAGCGGTCCTCGCCGCGGAAGAACGTGGTCGAGCCGACGACGTAGTCGGAGGGCAGGAACCTCAGGACGTTCTGGTAGAAGTCCAGCGTCTCCTCGTACTTCGCGGTGGCGATGAAGGGGTGCACCAGGTCGAGCGGCCGGATCTCGATGTGCGGCGGCTCGGCGTACTCCTGGAACTCGGTGAACAGCTCGACGACGAGGCCATTGGGGTCCTTCACCGCGAAGCCGTTGTCGCACAGCGCCTGCTGCCGCTCCTGGAGGTCCAGGATGTCGAGGCCTGCGTCGGCGACGCTCTTGCGCAGCTGTTCGAGGACCTCCTCGCTCTCCACGCTGTAGCCGACCGCGGTCGTCCAGCCGTCGGTGCGCTCGGGCGCGTGGATCAGCTCGATCGCGTGGTGCTCGATGTCGGCGCGCAGGTAGGCGTACTCGTCCGTACGCTGCTCCAGTTGCAGCCCGACGTGGTACTCGAGGAAGTCGATCGTGGCCTGCATGTCCGGAACCTCGATCCGGGCGTACTCCATGCCGTACGGGCCGTGCGGGCGTGTGCTCACCGGCGGTGTCCTTCCTGGGGCGAGCGAGGGACGCTCGGCGTACTCGAACGAGGTGATGGCCTGCCGGTCGATCACCGGGCGCCAGCGCGTGTGCACGAAGCTCTCGTGGGACTCGCTGCCCAGATAGGCCAGCAGATCGTCCTGGCTGTCGAAGTCGACGGCCATCGTGTGGGTGAAGGTCCGGTCGCGGGTGCTGATGTTCTCACCGAGGACGAAGCCGCGCATGGCCGGGTACCGGTCCGGGAAGGTGCGCAGCTCGGCCAGCACGGACTCCCGCGTGGCCTGGTCGGCTCCGTCGGCGAAACGGAAGGACAGGGTGTGTCGGATCATCGGGTCGCCTTCCGCGCCGGCTAGAGGATGAAGCTGAGCCGGGCGCCTGCCGCCAGCGACTCGTGGCAGAGGAGCGAGCGCCGCAACCGGAAACGGAGTCCGTCATCGGTCGGCACCAGCAGGTGGTCGTACCACCCGACGTAGGCGTCGAAGTGCCCGTCGCGGGCGCGGTGCACCACGAACGACGCCGCCACCCGGAAGGCATCCTCCGTGTCGCCCTCGGACAGCCGCACGTTGGACACCAGCCGGTGCGTGCGCGAGTGCGGGTTCTCGGCGTGCGCCTTGCGGGACTTCAGGCGCTTGACCCGCGCGTTCAGCAGATCCCAGTCGTCGTCGACGAACGATCCGGTCTCGTGCGGGGACCAGCCGGGGCGGTGGTCGGTGGTCGGGATCTCGTAGCGGGCGCCGGGTTCGAAGAGGGCCAGCCAGCCGTCGTAGTCCCAGTGGTCGAGGATGTCCGCCTCGGCGTAGAGGAAGTCCTCCACCTCCTGCCGGGTGACGGTACGTCCGGCGCACCGCACGGCGCCGCGGTTGACGATCGCGGTCATCGCACGTCCCTCCCCGCGAGGAAGGACGCCGGTCGCTCGCCGTTGACCTCGATGCCGTCGTCGAGCCCTGTGGCTTCGATCCAGTGCCGCCAGAAGCCCCGCATCGCGCCTTCGTCGATGGACCTGCCCTGCACGCCCTTGGCCTCGTCGGCCATGCCGCGCGACATGTCGCTGTAGTCCAGTTCGGGCGCGGCGGTGCCCGCCGTGGCCTGGATGCCGCGCTGGACCGCCTCGTACGCCTCGATGTCGTCCGGCGTCGCGAGCCCGCCCGGGCCGACGAAGCTGACGACCGTCTTCATGCGCAGGGCGCGCGTGTCCGGGTCCTCGTCGCGCGGGACCAGTTGCCAGGCACGCACGTCGGTCTGGTCGGGCGCCACCGGCTCCAGTTGCCGGATCGACAGGCCCTCGATGTCGAACAGCAGCAGGTTAGGGAACACGAACAGGATGTGGCTCTCGTCGGCCACGTAGTGCGCCCGTTTCTCCCCCAGCCGCTGTGTCATCTCGGCCCGGTGGGCCTCGGTGCGGACTCGCTCGTCCTCGCCGAAGCGCGGTTCCCAGATCATGCTGATCCGTCCGCCGTGCCCGGTCAGGACCAGCAGCCCGTGGCCGTTGCCGAGGTTGTAGGCGTACTGGTTGTCGTCGGTGACGGCGTAACCGCTCTCCCGCAGGTAGCCGACGAACGTGTTGTGCGTCGGCGCGAAGTGGTAGCCGTCCATGGCGTTCTCGACGGCGAGTTTCCAGTTGCCGCGCACGCTGTAGAGCTGTGTGCCGGGCAGGGTGGTCATGCCGCCGGCGTGCTGCTGCTGGATCATCGTCATGTAGTCGGCCGCGTCGCCGAGGTAGTCGAGCAGCGGCGGAGCGTCGGGGTCGAAGGAGACGAAGACGAACCCCTCGTGGGTCTCCAGGCGCGGCACGCCGCGCAGCCCCATCGACGCCCGGAACTCGTCGCTCGACTCGTACGCCCCGGCGTCGGGGATGGCGGCGACCTCGCCGTTGTTGCGGAACGTCCAGGCGTGGTAGAAGCACTGGAAGAGCCTGGTCGAGCCCTCGTTCTCGCGGCACAGCACGGTGCCGCGGTGCGGGCAGGAGTTCAGGAACGCGTGCACCTCGCCGGCAGTGTCCCGGCAGAAGATCAGCGGGCGGCCGCCGAGCGTGCGGACCTTGAAGTCGTTGGGGTTGGGGATCTCGGTCTCGTGCCCGAGGTAGAGCCAGGTGTGCATCCACACCCAGCCGCGTTCCCGGGCGAAGATCTCCGCGCTGCGGTAGGCCTCGCGGTTGACCCGGAAGGTGAGCTGGTCCCAGTCCTCGACGATCATCGGCGCTGGGACGGTCCGGGGATTGCTTCCCATGGGGAGTTTGCCTCTCACAAGTCCCGACCCGAGTGGCGTGCTGTGAGACGCCATCTCGTATGTCGCATCAGAGTCCCCCAGCATTCTCAAGGTGTCAAGCATTCGTCTCGCGGTTGACACCCCGGCCGGGCACCGCCATCATCCTGTTCCACATTGAAATACACCGTCTCGCATGCTGTGCGACCGTGTGAAGGGCAACAAGCTCGTGCCGTACGTCATCACGCAGGCCTGCATCGACGTCATGGACAAGTCGTGCATGGAGGAGTGCCCGGCCGACTGCATCTACGAGGGCGACCGGATGCTCTACATCCAGCCCGACGAATGTGTCGAGTGCGGGCGCTGCGAACCCGTCTGCCCGCAGATCTCGATCTTCCACCACGAGGACCTGCCGGAGGAGAGCAAGCAGTTCGAGCGCATCAACGCCGAGTTCTTCACCCTCGGCATCGAACCGCTCGGCTCGCCCGGCGGGGCACGCAAGGTCGGCAAGGCCGGCCACGACCACCCGGAGGTGGGCGCGTGACCGGCCTCCCGGCCACGGGCACCGGCCCCGAGGTCTGCGTCGACCTGCTGATCATCGGCGCCGGCCCCACGGGGTTGTACGGCGCGTACTACGCCGGCTTCCGCGGCCTGAGCGTCGCGGTCGCCGACGCGCTGCCCGAAGTGGGCGGCCAGATCGCCGCGCTGTACCCCGAGAAGTCCATCTACGACGTGGCCGGCTTCCCCGCCGTCCGCGGTCAGGACCTGGTGGACCGGCTGGCCGAGCAGGCCGGGCGGTGGAACCCCGCCTACCTGCTCGGGCACGGGGTGACCGGGCTGGACGACACGGGCGAGGGCATCGTCGCGACCACCGACGCCGGTGCACGGGTCACCGCGGGCGCGGTGCTCGTCTGCGGCGGGATCGGCAACTTCATCCCCCGCGAGCTCCCCGTGGGATCCGAGTACCTGGGCCGGGGGCTGCGGTACTTCGTACCGCGGTTGAACGAGCTCGCCGGACAGGACGTCGTCGTGGTCGGCGGCGGGGACTCCGCGCTCGACTGGGCGCTGTCACTGGAGCCGATCGCCTCGTCGGTGACGCTGGTGCACCGGCGTACGCGGTTCCGGGCCCACGAACGCACCGTCGAGCAGGTGCACGCGTCCTCCGTGCGGGTCCTGACGCCCTACGAGGTCGAGAAGATCTCCGGTGACGGGCCGATGTCGGAGGTCGTGGTCGCGAGCTCCGACGGCGACCGGATCACCCTGCCCGCCCAGTCGGTCGTGGCCGCGCTCGGCTTCATCGCCGATCTCGGCCCGATCGAGCAGTGGGGGCTGGAGCTGCGCCGTCGGCGCATCCTCGTCGGCCCCACGATGCGCACCAGTCGGGAGCGCGTCTTCGCGGCCGGCGACATCGCCGACTACGACGGCAAGGTCAGCCTCATCTCGATCGGCTTCGGCGAAGCGGCCCTGGCCGTCAACCACATCGCCGCCCTGCTCGACCCGGCACGCTCGATCACGCCGGGGCACTCCTCCGATGCGTGAAGCTGCGCACGGGTGAGAACCTCGAAACCCTTCACGCCCGGTTGCACTCCGCCTTACCATTACTTTATTCGATACGGCGTTTCATTTAATGTCTTATGACCGACCAGGACAGGAGCGAGGAATCCATGCCCACCAAGGCGCAGCGCGGCACCGGCGAGCAGGACGGCCCGGACAGGACAGCGCCGACCATCCAGACGGTGCAGCGTGCGGCGCTGATCCTCGGCTCGTTCACGGTCGGCAAGCCGCACATGAGCCTCAATGAGATCACCGCGCGTCTCGGGGCGAGCAAGGCGACCGCGCACCGCTACACGAAGGCACTGCGGGCGGCGAACCTGCTGCGGTACGACGAACGTACGTCGCTGTACTCCCTCGGCCCCCAGGTGCTCACGCTCGCCACGGCCGCCCGTGCCGGCCTGCCGATCGTCGCCGCCGCCGAGCCGTACATGGAGGAACTGGTCAGGCGCATCGACGAGACGATCGTGCTGTCGGTCTGGGACGGCGAGTCGGCGACCGTGGTGCGCTCGGTGGACAACACCGACCACATGGTGCGCATCAGCGTCCGGGTCGGCTCGCGCCTGAACCTCACGTCCTCGGCGCAGGGACGCGTCTTCCTCGCGTTCCTGCCCCCGGAGCAGGTACCGACGCTGCCGCGCGCGGTCCGCAAGTCGGAGCTCGCCGAGGAGCTCGAAGCCATCCGGCAGCACGGTCTGTCGGTCAACTCCCCCACCGTCAACGGGGTCCGCACGGTCGCGGCACCGATCTTCGAGGGCGACACGATCAGCGGAACGCTGGCGATCGTCGGCACGACGGCGACCGTCTCCGACGACGTCAAGTCGCCGATGGCCCAGGCACTGCTGGAGACCGCCCGCGCGTTGTCGCAGCGGCTGGGCACCTCCGACGACGGACCCAACGGCGGCTGAGCAGTCGCGGTGTCCGCACGTTCGTCCGGCCCCCACGGGATCCCCGTGGGGGCCGGACGCGTACGCGGCAAGCCCGTACGTCGGTCAGGGCAGCAGGTCGGCCCGCGGCGGGACGAAGAAATCGATGTTCACGCAGGGGGTCTCCGTCGGCTCCACGTAGTGCTCGCTGCCGCGGGGAACGAGCAGGAACGATCCGGCGCGCATGTCGTGCGCGACACCGTCCACGTAGTAGTTCGCACGCCCCTCGGCGATATGGACCAGCTGGTCGAAGTCCTCGTGCCGGTGCGGGTTGAGCGTCATGCCGGCCTCCAGCTCGTGGTGGCAGATCATCACCTCGTCCGTCGCGTAGACGCGACGGCGGACCCCCGGCCGCACCTGGGTCACCGGCAGCTCGTCCCAGTTGACGACGGTGCTGAACAGCGCTGCGTTGCGTGTGCTCACTGGTTTTCCTCTCCGGCGGCCGCTCTCAGGCCGGCCGCCAACATCTGCAGGTCCGAGCCGACGACCAGGTAGCCGACGTCGCCGAGACCCAGGCCGGCCGCGGCGCCCCGGGCCGGCGCCCAGCCGCCGAACACCACCCCGGCGGAACGGGCGGCGTCACGCACCCGGTCCACGGCGGCCCGCAGCACCGCCGGGTCCGCCGGCAGGCCCAGGTCGACCGCGAGGTCGGTGCTGCCGACGAAGCACACGTCGAGAGCGGCGAGGAGATCCGGCAGCGGATCCGTCCGTGCCGTCTCGATCTGGCCGACCAGCACCGGCGGGTCGTCCTGCTCGGCTCGCAGGAATCCGGCCGGCGGGACCGCACCGAACCGGGCGGCCCTGTTGGCCAGGCTCACCGACCGGCGGCCGGCGGGCGCGAACCGGGTCGCCGCCACGAGTGCCTCGGCCTGGGCAACGCAAGTGAGCATGGACAGCTGGATTCCCGCCGCCCCGGCCTCCAGCAGCCGGTTGACGGCGGCGGTGTCCACCTCGGGCACGCGCACCAGGGCCGGCAGGCCGCACACGTCCGCGTGGCGCACCAGGTCGACGGCGTCCCGCTCGGAGAGGGTGGAGTGTTCGAGGTCGACGACCACGAACGCGAACCCGGCCGCCTCGGCCAGTTCCACCACGTCGGGCGACGCAAGCTTGACGAACGTACCGACGGCGGGTCCCCCGGCCGTCAGGGCCGCACGCAGCCGGCGTCGCAGCAGATGGACGTCACCAGCGGTCATCGGATCCTCCCGGGCGGGATGTGTGGGTGTGTCAGGCCGACGGCAGGCCCCGCCACGGCACGATGTCGACCTCGGTGCCGCCGTGCAGTACCACGGTCGGTTCCAGGCGCGGCGCGACGATCGTGTTGCCCGCGGCGTCGGGCAGGGTGACCTCGTCGGTCCAGTCGACGACCGTGACGTCGGCCCGCCCGCCGGCCTCCAGGCGCCCGTAGCCCTCGGTGTCGAGCCCGAGCAGCCGGGCCGGCGCGACGGTGGCCCGCCTGATGCACTCCTCGAGCGGCGCGCCGAGCGCGACCAGCTTGGAGATGCTGGTGAGCAGGTCGAACACCGGGCCGCGCCAGTTGCGCGCGCTGGTGTCGGAGCTGAGGACGTCGGGCAGGAATCCGTCGGCGATGGCGCGGCGCGCCACCTCGAAGCTGAGGTTGCTCTTGCCGTGGGCGGAGTCGAACAGCACGCCGCGCTCCCGGGCCTCGGTGACGGCGGGCTGCACGCGGTCGCCGTCTAGGATCCCGTGCGGCTTGCCGGTGTAGCAGTGCGCCACGATGTCGCCGGGGCGCAGGTAGTCGAGGACGACGGGCAGCGGCTCCGCGGTCTCGCCGATGTGCAGCATCAGCGGGAGACCGGCCTGTTCGGCCAGCGCCACGGACTTCTTCAGCAACGGCTCCCAGTTCTCGCCGACGACGTCCTCGGAGAGGCGGATCTTGAATCCGCGCACGATGTCGGGGTGGGCCTCGGCGGTCGCGAGCGCGTCCTCGGGGACCAGGGTGTCGGGGTTCAGCAGCTCGCCGAACCGGAAGTCGATCAGGCCGAGCACCGAGACGTTGAGGAAGTTGACGATGCGCAGCGGGTTCGCCTCGACCACCAGCTTGCGGAAGGCCGCGAAGGTGGAGGCGCCGGCCGTGCCGGCGTCGGCCGCCGCGACGACGCCGCGGCGCAGGTGGGCCTCCTCGGCCGGGGCGCCGACGGCGGAGACGTACTGGAAGATGTGGGTGTGGCCCTCGACGAGGCCCGGCAGCACGGTGGAGCCGGTGACGTCGATCGTGCGGGCCGCGCCGGCCGCCAGCCCCTCCCCTATCGCGGCGATGCGGTCACCGGTGACCGCCACGTCGAGCCGGGCGTTGGTGCCCGACGCCGGGTCGATGACGGTACCGCCGGCCAGGACGAGGTCGTAGGACGACTCGGACGAGTTGGACATCGCTATGGGCTCCCAGGGGGTGAGGGACGGTCGGCTGACCGGCTTGGTCTACGGGGTGGTCGCGCGGTGAGGCGTCACGCGGGACGCGCCACGCGGGTGACGAGGGGCAGCACGCCGTCCACCTCGACGCGTATCTCGTCGCCGTCGGCGAGGAAGCACGCACGGTCCTGGCCGGTGCCGGCCGGGGTTCCGGTGAGGACGACGTCGCCGGGTTCGAGCGCGGTGAACCACGACAGCCTGCTGAGCAGATCGGGGACCGGGAAGATCATCCCGGCGCTCGTGTCGTCCTGGAGGAGTTCACCGTTGACCCGGGTCCGTAGGCGGATCGCGTCGCGGTCGCCGAGGTCGTCGGGAGTGCGGAGCGAAGGGCCGAGCGGCGTGAAACCCGGGTAGCTCTTGGCGAGGGCGGGCGTGCCCGTGGCGCGCATGACATCACGCGCCGTCATGTCGTTGGCCGCGGTGATGCCGGCGATCGCGGGCCAGACCTCCGACTCGGACGCCTGGTGCAGCCGGCGGGCGACGACGACCGCGATCTCCCCCTCGTAGTCGGGTTCGGTCACGGCCTGCGGGATCACCACCCGCGCGCCGGGTTCCGGCACGGCGGACGACGCGGCCAGGTACAGGATCGGCTGTTCGGGCAGTCCCCGGCCGGTCCGGGCCGCCTTCGACACGTAGTTGAGCCCGACGCCCCACACCGCGCGGGGACGGCCCAGGGGCGCGATGAGCGTGGCCTCGTCCAGTGAGAGGCGTCGGCGCACCGCGCAGGACTCCAGGGACCGCAACGAGCCCTCCTGTTCGAGGACCGCGCCGACGTGCGGAAAAGCAGTGTCCAACAGGGCGACAGCCCCGTCCTCGATCCGGCCCAGACCGGCCTGTGTCGTCACTACTTGCATGACGGCATCTTTCAATGCGAGACAGAGTCTGTCAAGCAATACGAGACGGCATCATGCAGAGCGAAACGCAGGCCGGAAGCCGACACGCCGGAACCCCGTCCGCACGAGAGGCGGACGGGGTGTTCAGGTACTGGTCGCGGGCAGCCGGCCGGGGGCGTCAGGCGAGCTGCCGCTGCACCTCGCCGCTGTCCCAGTAGTCCGTGCGGCGCGTGATGAGACCACCGGCGACGGTGAACAGGAAGACCCCGCGGACGCGCACGGGACGGTCACCCGCCGAACGCATCCGGAACGTCATGACGTACGGCACCGCGGCCGACTCGCCGTCGACGAGGAAGCGCTCGGGTGCGTAGTGCAGCTCCCCGAAGTCCTCGAGGAACCCGGTCAGCGCCGCGCGGTACTCGGCGCGGCCCCTGCGGCTGATTCCCGCCGACGACGTGTGTTCGTTGACGAAGTCCTCGGCCACGCAGGCGGCCACGGCGTCGGCGTCGTGCGCGTTCAGCGCCGCGAGGTACGCCTCGACCGCGGCGCGGGTGTCTTTCAGTGCGAACCCCACTTCTCGCGGACGGTGTCGAAGACCCGCTGGTCGTGGGAGATCTCGACGACGTTGCCGTCGGGATCCTTCAGAGCGCAGATGTAGCCGATGGGATCGGGCATCTGCCTGGGCTCCCAGTGCAGGCACCCGAGTTCGCGGGCCCGGTCCGCGAGCGCGTCGACGTCCTCGCGTGCCGGCACCTCGATGCCGAGGTGCGCGAACGGGTGCAGCAGACCCTGCTGGTTGCCCTTGTCCTTGTTGAACGACACCAGGACGAGCACGAACGGCGTCTCTACCTGCTTGTCGTTGGAGAGCCAGACGCTCTCGCCGTCGGCGTCCTTGAACCGCTCGACCACGACCAGAGGAGTCAGCGAGGTGTAGAACGCGATCGACTTGTCGAGATCGCCGGTGGGCAGCGCGACATGAGTCCAGCGGGCCGTGGTAAGACCGGTGGCCACGGTACCTCCATCGTGAGTGGTGTGATTTCTTCGAGCGTAGGTCTGGGCGCGTCCGCGGGTCGATGTGCTGCGGACACAACGCGTGCGCGCGGAGACCGTCAGGTCGACCCGCGCACGAAGGGCCGTCCGAGTGCGGCGGGTTCCCGGTGCTGGGTGGTGAACAGCAGCATCGCGAGCAGTGCGAGCAGGTACGGGGCCGCGACGAGCAGTTGGGCGTTGAGGGTGACGCCGAGCGCCGGGAGCGCCAGGCGCATCGCGTCGGAGAGGCCGAAGACCAGGCAGCCGAGCATGGTCCGGCCGAGCCGCCACGCCCCGAAGATCACCGCGGCGATGACGATGTATCCGCGCCCGGCGGTCATGTTCTGGTTGAACGATCCGACCTCGCCGACCGCGAGGTAGGCGCCGCCGAGACCGGCCATGGCGCCGCACCACAGCAGGGCCTGCCGGCGCCGCAGGTTCACCTTGATGCCCGTGACGTCTGCGGCCTGCGGGTTCTCCCCCACCGCCCGCAGTTCCAGGCCCCAGCGGCTGCGCTCCACCAACCACCAGGTGAGTGGCACCAGCAGGATCAGAAGGAAGGCGGGCCAGCGTTCGGAGAACAGCGGCTTGCCGATGAGCGGGATGTCCTGCAACAGCGGGATCGACAGCATGCCGACCTGGTGCGAGGCGAACTGCTCCGTCGTGATCAGGTAGCTCGTCAGCCCGAGCACGAGCGCGTTCAGCACCAGGCCGATGACGAAGGTGTTGATCTGGGCACGGTGGGAGAGGTTGCCGTGCACGAAGCCGATGACGAGTCCGGTCACGACGCCGACCGCGAGGCCGGTCGTGGCGCTGCCGGTCGCGCTGGCGGTGGCGACGGAGGTGAACGCGGCGCCGAGCATCATCGCCTCGACGGAGATGTTCATCGTGCCGGCGCGCTCGGCCAGGTACTCACCGCAGGCGACGAACGCCAGCGGCACGGTCAGCCGGACACCGCTCGCGAGGATGGTCGTGGTGCTGTCCAGAACGCTCACGCGGCTGCCCTCACCTTGGTCGGGACGACGGACACGGGGGGCGCCGTCGACGGCTTGGCACCGCGGCGCCTGCGGAAGAGGTCGACGAGGAAGGGCGGCGCGACGAACGCGAGGACCAGCAACGCCTTGACGATGTCGACGAGGTAGTACGGCACGCCGGTGGCCGCGAGGAAGTCTCCGCCCGCACGCAGCACGGCGAACACGAACGACACCGGGATCGCGACCAGGGGCCGGTTCCGCGCGACGAGCGCGACGAGCAGGCCGTCCCAGCCGACGTTGTCCGAGAGCCCGGCCTGCAGCCGGTTGGTGCCGATCGGGCTCGCCAGCAGCAGTCCTCCCGCCAGCCCTGCGAAAGCGCCTGACAACGCCAGGGTGAAGCCGCCGAGGGCGGCCACCCGGATACCGGTGTGCCTGGCCGTCAGCGGATTCAGTCCGACCATGCGCACCCGAAAGCCCCACCGGCTGCGACTCAGGACGAGGGCGACGCCGACCGCGGCGACGAGCGCGATGAACAGGCCGGTGTTCAGCTGGAGCGACGGGTACTGCCCGAAGCTCGCGAGCTGGGCGTTCGCCGGCAGGGGGTTCGACTGGGCGTCGGCGATTCCCGAGGAGTTCTGCACGCTCTCCTGCAGACCCCACGGCGTGCTGACCGCGAACGTGACGAGCTGGATGGCGAGGAACGTCATCAGCAGGGTGCTCACCGGGACGTTGACGCCGCGGAAGCGAAGCATCAGAGCGCTGAGCGCGGCCCAGGCGCCACCGCCGACCGCGGCGGCGATCAGCACGACGACGACCAGCATCGGGCCCGGCATGGCCAGCCGCAGCCCGACCCAGGCTCCGGCCAGGCCGCCGATGAGCACCTGCCCCTCCTGGCCGATGTTGAACGTGCCGGCTGACGCGCAGATGCACGCACCGAGCGCGACCAGCAGCAGCGGCGCCGCGTTGAGCAGCGTCGTCGTCCATCCCGTGGTGCCGGCCAGAGACCCGGTCCATATCGCGTCCAGCGAAGCGCTCGGCGAGGCACCGGTCGCCATGAGCAGCAGCGCGGACGCGGCCCCGGCGACAGCGACGAGCAGGAGTGTGAGGCCCGCTGTCAGCCAGCCGCGGCGCCCCGGCCGGAGCCGGGCGAGGAAGCGTCGGCCGAGGTCGTCCGGATCCGTCAGGGGGGCGGCACTCATGCGGCCTCACCGCCGACCAGCATGCCGAGCCGCTCAGAGGTCGCCTCCGAGACAGGGAGTGATCCGGTGATCCGTCCGGAAGAGATCACCGCGATCCAGGTTGCAAGGGCCATGACTTCCTCGAGTTCGGTGGAGATGAGCAGCACTCCGACGCCTTCGGCGGCCGCCTTGCGCAGTCGGGCATACATGTCCTCGATGGCACCGACGTCCAGCCCGTGGGTGGGCTGCGCGGCCACCAGGACGCGCGTGTCACCGGACAGTTCCCGGGCGAGTACGACCCGCTGCTGGTTGCCGCCGGACAGGCTGCGCACGGGCGCGTCCAGCGACGGTGTGACGATGCTGAACTCGTCCGCGAGGCGGCGGGCCTCGGCGAGCATCGCCCGCCGCCGCAACAGGAACCGGCCGCCGACCTTGTCGAGCGACTTCATCGTCAGGTTCTCGGCGACGCTCATGTCGAGGACGACGCCGCTTTGGTGCCGGTCCTCCGGCACGATGCCGAGACCGGCCTTCCCGAGCGCGCCGGGGCGGGTCACGTCGACGCTGCTCCCGGCGACCTCGATGGTGCCGGCGGTCGGCGGGATCAGCCCGGCGAGGACGTTTCCGAGCATCGCCTGGCCGCTGCCCTCGACGCCGTAGAGGGCGACGATCTCGCCCGAGCCCACGGTGAGATCGACGTCTTCGAGAATCCTGACCCCGCCTTGCTCGACGGTGAGTCCGGCGAGGCGCAGGACGGGCTGCCGCTGGTCGCGGGCCCCGTCCCCGCCGGTGCGTGCCTTCTGCACCGGCAGCATGCCGAGGGCTGCCCCCTCCTCACCCAGCGACACGGCACGGCCCACCATCTGCTGAGCGAGTACCTGCGGCGTGGTCTCGGCCGTGACCACCCGGAAGACGACACCGCCTTTGCGCAGGACCGTCACCCGGTCCGTGGCCCGGGCGATCTCGGCGAGCTTGTGGCTGATGAGGATGACAGCGCGTCCCTCCTCCTGCACCACCCGGCCGAGCACGGCGAACAACTCCTCCGACTCCGCCTGGGTCAGCACCGAGGTGGGCTCGTCCAGGACCAGGATCCGAGGGTTGCGCCGCAGGCACTTGACCAACTCGACGCGCTGCCGCTCACCCGCCGAGAGTGCGTCGACGCGCGCCTCAGGGTCGATCGGCAGCCCGTATCGTGCGCAGACCTCGGCGATGTCGGCACAGATGGCCTGCTTGTTCACCTTGCCGGTGTCGCCGAGCGCCACGTTCTCCCACACGGTCAGCCCGTTGATGAGGCTGAAATGCTGGTGCACCATGCCGATGCCCAGCTCGGCCGCTTCCTGCGGGCTGTCCAGCGCGACCTCCTCGCCGCGCACCAGGACGGTGCCGGCATCGCGCCGGACCAGCCCCAGCAGGACCTTCATGAGGCTGGACTTGCCCGCCCCGTTCTCCCCCAGGAGTCCGTGGATCTCGCCGGCGTCGACCCTGAGGTCCACGCCGTTGCAGGCCGTGACTGATCCGTAGGACTTCGTGATGCCGCGCAGTTCAAGGATCGGAACCGCTGAGGTCGTCGATGTCATCGCTGATCTTCCTCGTCGGTATCGGCACGTCAGCCGAGGCGCTTGACCTCGGCCGCCGCGTCGATCTCCTTGTCGCCGATCTTCTTCATGAACTGCGCGAGCTTCTGGTTCTCGTCGCCCTGGCCCTTGCAGATCTTGACGGTCGGGTAGGGATCGGCGCCCAGCTGCCACTCGCGCACGGTGCCCATCTTCAGGTTGTCCTTGGCGAACTCCTCCAGCGCGGCGCGGAAGTAGTCACCCGGGTCGAAGATCACGGAGATGTCGAACTTCGGGCCGGCCGAGTCGCACCGGTCGGTGCCCGGGGTGAGGGTCAGCGCGCCGCCCGCGTTCGCCAACTGCGCCGCGGCGTCGGTCGCGCCGCCGAGGTAGGGGTAGATGACCTTGGCGCCCTGGCTGATCTGCGCCTGGGTGGCTTCCTTGGCCTTCGCCGAGTCGTTGAAGTCGCCGGTGTAGGTGCTCGTCAGGGTGGCCTTCGGGACGACCTCACGGATCCCGGCCAGGAAGGCCTTGGCGGCGGCGACACTGAAGTCGGCCTTGGTGCCGGTGATGAACCCGGCCTTGGTGTAGCCGGCTGCCTTCATCTTCAAGCCCGCGGCGTAGCCGGCGGCGAACATACTTTGATTGGGGTCGTCGGTGGACAGCAGAACCCGCGGGATCGGGGCGGAACCCGCCTGCCCCGGCATGTACCAGGCGGTCTTGCCGCAGACCGGGTCCTCGGCGGCGGGGACGGCGGTCTTGAGCTCACTCGCGGCGAGCGCGACCATGTCGACGTGCTGCTGGCACAGCGCCCGTGCCGCGGTGAGTGCGTCGCTCGGGGGCACGCTGCCGCGCTTGACGATCGTCCAGCCCTTCTCCTTGGCGAAGGCGTCCGCCGAGTCGACGAAGCTCTGGTAGTAGCCGTGGTCGTTGATGTCGCCGGGGCTGAGGACACCTATGACGACCTTGCCGTCGCCGTTGACGTCCGGCTCCTTGAGGCTGGAGTCGTTGCCGGCGCTCGCCGAGCCGGTCGCCTTGGGGGCCGTCGCCGCGTTGCCGGCACAGCCGGAGAGCGCGAGGGCTCCCGCGAGGGCGAGGCCGGCCGCGGCCCGAGGACGCCAGAACGTGCTTTTTGCAGTCATGTGCGTGGTTCCGTTCGCTGGGTGGCACCGCCCCGGCGGGGCGGTGGGAGTGACGTGGGGGTGGCGATCAGTCGGCAGGGCGGACGGCCCGGTCGAGTCCGGCGCAGGAGGTACACGGGAAAGCCGTCCGGCGGTCGTGACCGCCCGGGACGAGCGTGGTGATCATCGCGATCGGCCGCGGTACTGCCGGGTGCGGCAGCAGACGCCGCTTCTTCGCCGGCGGCGACTCAGATGTGTCGAGGACGTTCAACGACGGGTCTCCTTACTGGCGGGCCGCCGGCTCCGCCGGCCAGGCGGAGCGGGGCGTGATGCCGGCGCGCCGCAGCAGGGCGGCGGATCGCTCGGCGGCAGCCGCGGCGAGGGCCGCGAGATCGACGCCGGTCGGGCGCCGGTCGCGGACGACCACGCGGCCGTCGACCAGCACGTCACGGACGGTGCGCGACACATGGCCCCACACGAGCTGGCGGGCGAGGTCTCCCCGGGGCATCCAGGCGGGGTCGCGGGTATCGAGCACGACGATGTCGGCCGCCTTGCCCACTTCGAGGGAGCCGATCCGTTCGCCGAGACCGATCGCCCGGGCGCCGTCGATCGTCGCGAGGGCGAACGCCTGCTCGGCACGGACCGGGTCGGGCAGGTCGCGGTCGCGTTCCAGGCCGGCGAACAGATAGGCCGCCAGGAGGACGTCCGGGGCGTCGCCGGCGTTGTGCGCGTCGCAGCCCAGTGCGACCCGGCCGCCCCGCCGCACCAGTTCGGCGTGGCGGGAGGCGCGTGTGTACCCCTGGGCGAGACGCAGATATGCCCCGGGGCAGGCGGCGACCGCGGTACCGGTCTCGAGGATCGCGTCGACCTCCGCGTCGTCGAGCCACACGGCGTGCCCCAGCAGCAGGCGCGGTCCGAGTACTCCCAGCTCGCGGAAGTGGACCACCGGCCGGCGCCCGCAGCGCAGCGCGTACGCCTCGATGTCGGCGGGTCCCGGCGAGACGTGCCAGGTCAGTTGGACATCGAGCCGCTCGGCCAGGCTCACCGCTCCGGTGAAGAGCTCGTCGCTCGCGAGGTCATGGCCGACGAGCGTCACCCACCCGGTGATGGGACCGGTGGCCGGCAGGGACCGGACGATGTCCTCCTGCCGGGCGAGCACCTCGTCGGCGGGCGCGCCGAACGGCACGTCCTTGGCGTCCCAGCCCCAGCCGCCGACCCGCGCGCGGACACCCGCGGCGCCCAGTCCCGCCGCCACTCGTTCCGGGTAGGCCACTGTGCCCGGCTCCAGCACCGTGGTGATGCCCCGGGACAGGCACTCCACGGCGGTGATGGTCGCGGCCAGTTCGTCGTCGTCACCGTCGGCGTGGGCGTGCAGCGGGACGATCCAGTCGAATATCGACTCCTGCGAGCCGATGTGGTCCGGGATCATGCTGCGCACGAGGGGGTCGACGGTCGTGTGCTGGTGGGCGTCGACCAGACCCGGGATCACGACACAGCCCGACGCGTCGATCTCCCGCGCACCCGGGAAGCGGGCGCGCAGATCCTCGGCCGTGCCGAGCGCGGCGATGCTGTTCCCGGACACGGCGACCGTCGCCCGGGTGAGGACCCGCCGGGCGGAGTCCATCGTGACGACGTCGCCGCCCACGATCAGAAGGTCGGTCATGGCTCGATCACGACCTTGCCGATGGTGTCGCGGGCGGCGAGCACGTCCCAGGCATCGGCCAGATCCTCCAGCGGGAACCGGGCGGCGGTGGGCAGGTGCAGGCCGTCGGCGAAGCAGGCCGACGTGGCGGCGACGAAGTCGGCCGAGCTGTAGCCGCCGGTACCCAGCAGTTTCAGTCCGCGGTGGAAGACCTCTTGGAGCGAGAACGACACCTGGTCGCCGCTGGTGTTGCCCATCAGCAGCAGACGCCCCCGGATGCCGAGGCAGTCCAGCGAGGTACGCCAGGTGTCGGTGCCCACGTGGTCCAGGACCAGGTCCGCCCCCGCGCCGTCGGTGAAGACCGACACCGTTTTCACCGAGTCCGGGTCCTGGTTGGGCAGCACCAGGTCCGCGCCTGCCGCGCGGGCCGCGGCCCGCTTCGCGTCGCTGCCGGCCAGGGCGACGACCGAGGCACCGGCCCGCTTGGCCAGTGCGATGGCCGCCAGGCTGACGGCGCTGGCGCCCGCGTGCACGACGAGGGTCTCACCGGCGGCGAGTGACCCGACGGTGTGCACCGCGTGCCATGCCGTCGCGAAGGCGGTGGGCAGGGTGACGGCCGCGGCGAGCGGCAGGGACTCGGGCACCTGGACGACCGATTCCGCGGACGCCAGGACGTATTCGGCCAGCGCGCCGGGGGCGTTGCCGCCGAGGATGCGCGGTCTGACGCAGTACGCACGGTCGCCCACCGCGCAGCGCGGGCAGCTGCCGCAGCCCTGGGTGGGATCGGCGATGACCCGGTCGCCGGGGACGACCGAGCCGACCGCGGATCCGGTCGCCACCACCGTTCCGGCGAAGTCCATGCCCGGCACGTGGGGAAGGCGGAAGCCCGGTATCAGGCCAGGACCTTTGAGTTGCATCAGGTCCAGGCGGTTCAGCCCGCAGTAGGCGATCTCTACGACGACGTCGCGCGGTCCGCACACCGGCTCCGGGACGTCCTGCAGGAACACGGCCTCGGGACCGCCGAAATCGGTCTGCACCATGGCTCGCACCGGGCGGCCTCCTCACCCTCTCCGTCTCGCATTGCGAGGCGGTGGAACGTATTGCGAGGTACTCTGCCTCCGCCGACCGGTGCTGTCAACGCCCCCGTGCTACATCTTGGTTTCGCGGGCGTGTCGCCTGTTCGTGCGGCTGACAGCCCAGGCCGCGGCAGGGTCGAGCGGGTGCACGGGAAGGCGCCGCGGCATCGGTCGGCGGCGCGGCGAAGTGCGAAATGCCGGATCAGCGTCCGGCCGACACCGGCTCGTCGTCGCCGCGCACCTGCCGGTCGTCGGCGGCGAGCAGGTCCAGGGCCGTGAGCGCCAGATGCAGCTCCGCCGAGGCGGCGGGAAGCAGGGGGTCCGTGCCGAGGAGGTTCTTGATCTGACCCACCCGGTAGCCCACCGAGTTGCGGTGCAGATGGAGTAGTTCGGAGACGCTCTGCCGGCTGCCCCTCTCGGCCAGCCAGGCACGCAGAGTCGCCATCAGCTCCGGTCGCTGCCGGATCGGCCCGAGGTGCGTCTCGGCGTACGCCTCGAGCCGCGCGCGTGGGAGGGGCAACAGTACCTGGACGACCCCACAGCTCTCGAAGGTGAGCAGCGTGACGTGCCGGGCCCGGGCCAGGCCGAGCAGCCTTTCGGCCTCGGCGAAGGAACGGGCCAGGCCGTTGAGCGAGTCGGGGTGGGAGCCACTCACCGCGACGACGTGGTCAGTGGACTCGTCGCCGGTCATGAGGCGCAGGCGGCTTTGCAGGCGGACGAGCACGGCCTCGTCCGGCGCCACCGTCCACGCCGTGCGCCCCTCCTGCTGCACCGGGTGCTCCAGCCAGGAGAGGGCGGTGGACCAGGCGCGCGGGCGGGAGCCGGTGTAGTGCAGCACGGCACCGGCCGGCGGTCGCTGCGGATCGATCCCCAGTCCTGCGGCCGCCGCGTACACCGAGCGGCTCACCGTCCCGGACCGCAGCGCGGCGACGACGTCGGCCGGTGTGTGCCGCGCCGGGACCTCGGCCGAGTCGTCCCCGGCGCGCACGGCGTCGATGAGCAGCGCGGTGACGGCGGCACGGGCCAGCGCCCGCACGCGCGGGTCATCGGGACCCATGGTCAGCAGCACACCGGCCACCGTCGTCCCCGCACGTACGGGCAGCGCCGTGGCCCGCAGCCCGTCGAGCGTGTCGACCACCGGTCCGGCCAGGTCGGCGAGCACGCCGTCCGCCACGGCAACCGGCACTCCCGCACCGCCGTCCGTGGCCGCAAGCGGCACGCCTTCGGCGGACAGCAGCCGCACATGCCGGCCGCTCGCCCGCCGGAGCGCGCGGAGCACGTCCGGGCACTCGGCGCCGGCGAGCACGGCCTCGGCCAGTTCCCGCTCCAGCACGGCGGGCTCGGCGTCCGGCCCAGGTCCTTCCCGGGCCGGCCCCGGCCACGCTCCGACGGTGGTACCCATGGTGTCCTGTCTCAGCGGGCCAGCAGCCGGATGGCCACGCCCTTCTCCTGGGTGTATTCGCGCAGCGCCGTGTATCCGCCGCCCCGGCTGAAGCCGCTGTCCTTCTGCATGTTGAACGGGAAGCCGATCACTCCGGCGTCGTGGAACTGGTTGACCGCCACCTGCCCGGAGCGGACGTCCTTCGCCAGCCGCAGGGCCCGGGAGACGTCGTTGGTCCAGATGCAGGCCAGCAGGCCGAAGTCGGTGGCGTTCATCTGCTCGGTCGCCTCGGCGGTGTCGCGGAAGGACTGTACGGCGAGGACCGGGCCGAAGATCTCCTCGCGGGCGACGCGCATGTCCGCGTCCACCCGGTCGTAGACGGTCGGCCGGACGAACCACCCGTCGCCGGTGGGTGCGCCACCGGTGACCAGCCGCGCGCCCTCGCGCCGTGCGTCCTTGAGGAAGCCGCTGACGCGGGCGAACTGCGCGGCACTGACCAGCGGACCCATGTCCAGGTCGGCTTCCCAGGGCCCGGTCTTGACGGCGGCCATGGCGGCGGCGACCCGCTCCACGACCTCGTCGTGCACCGAGGCCTGAACGAGCAGCCGGGAACCGGCGTAGCAGTTCTGCCCCGCGTTCTCGGTGATCGAGGCGACGATCGCCGGGATCGCCGTGTCGAGATCGGCGTCGGCGAAGAGCACGTTCGGCGACTTGCCGCCGAGTTCCAGCTTCACCGGGACGAGGTTCTGTGCGGCGGCCGCCATGATCGCCCGCCCGGTGGCGGTGGAGCCGACGAAGCTGATGTGGTCGACGTCCGGGTGCGAGGTGAGCGCCACGCCCGCCTCCGGGCCGAGGCCCGCGACGACGTTGACCACCCCCGGCGGGAAGCCGGCGCGGCGGGCGAGTTCGGCGAGTGCGAACGGCGCCAGCGGCGCGATCTCGGACGGCTTGAGGACGACCGTGTTGCCCGCGGCGAGCGCCGGCGCGACGTTCGCGGCGGTGAGCACGGCGGGAACGTTCCACGGGATGACGACGGCGCACACGCCGTACGGCTCGGGAACCGTGTAGCCCAGGTAGTCGGGGCTGCGGGTGGGCAGCGTGACTCCGGTGAGCTTGTCGGCCGCGCCGGCGAAGTAGTCGATGATGCCGTGGGCGATGTAGATGTTCGTCCGGCCGCCGGACAGTGGCTTGCCCACGTCCTGGGCCTCGACGGCCGCGAGCGCCTCGACCTCGGTGATGATCAGGTCGGCCCAGCGCCGGATCAGCGCCCCGCGCTCGCTGGGGTTGGTCGCCGCCCAGTCGGGGAACGCGCGGCGCGCCGCGGCGACCGCGTTGTCGACATCGGCGCCGCCCGCCCGGGCCACCTGGGTGATCACCTGCCGGGTGGCCGGATCGAGGACGTCCAGCGTGCCGCCGTCGCGGGCCGCGACCCACTCGCCGTCGATGAAGTGCTGGGAAGAAGGAAAGTCAACAGCCGCCATAGGGCGAACCTTGACCGACCCTGTCGCGCATGTCAATATGCGGTCTCGCTATGTGAGGTAACGAGGAGGCCCTGTGCGTGCCACCGCCGCTCTGCTGGAGCACCCCGGACAACCGTTCGTCCTGACGGAGGTGGACCTCGACGAGCCCCGCCCGGACGAGGTGCTCGTCCGTGTCGCGGGCGTCGGCATCTGCGGTACCGACCTCGAGTTCGCCGGTTTCTTCCCCACGCCCGCGCTGCTCGGGCACGAAGGGGCGGGCGTCGTCGAGAAGGCCGGCGCCCACGTCACCTCCGTACGCCCGGGCGACCACGTCGCCATGTCCTTCACGTCGTGCGGCACGTGCACGCTGTGCCGCACCGGTTCGCCCGCCTACTGCCGCGACTTCGACGCGGTGAACTTCTCCGGGCGCCGGCCCGACGGGTCCACCGCGGTGACCCACGAGGGGCGGGAGGTCAACGCCCACTTCCTCGGGCAGTCGTCGTTCGCCAGTCACGTCGTCGCGCCCGAGCGGGCGGTCGTGAAGATCGACCCGTCACTGGACCTGCTGCGGGCCGGGCCCTTCGGCTGCGGCTTCCAGACCGGGGCCGGCGGCGTGCTCAACGTCCTCCAGCCGCGCCCCGGCTCGTCGATCGCGGTCTTCGGGGCAGGGGCAGTCGGCGTGGCCGCGGTCATCGCCGCCTCGCTGAGCGGCTGCGAGGTCGTGGCCGCCGTCGACGTGAACCCGGCCAAGCTGGAGGCGGCCCGCGGCTTCGGAGCGACGCACACCGTCGACTCCTCGGCCGGGGCGGTCGCCGAGCAGCTGGCGGCCCTCGTCCCCGAGGGCTTCGACTTCGTGATCGACACGACCGGGCGCGAGGACGTCCTGCGCACCGCGGTGGAGGCTCTCGGGCCGCTCGGCCGCGCCGGTGTCATCGGCATCGGCCCCAGCGAGTCGATGAGCTTCGAGTGGCGCAGCATCCTCAACGGGCGCACCGTCACCGGCATCATCGCCGGGTCCAGCCTGCCGCAGCTGTTCCTGCCGAAGCTGCTCGAACTCAACGCCAAGGGCCGGTTCCCGGTCGAGAAGATGATCACCTACTTCCCGTTCGAGCAGATCAACGAGGCCGTCGCGGCCGTCCGGTCCGGCTCGGTCGGCAAAGCCGTGCTGACCTTCTGAGCACCGGCAGCTCCGTCCACGAGACGTTGTCACCCGCGGCGGCGGCACCTTAGGGTGACCGACGCCGATGAGGCAGCAGACTTCCGGTGGCGCGGCCGGACAACACCGCGCACAGGTCCGAGCACGTGGAGCGTGCCCACCATGTCCGCCGACATCGCCTTCGACAGCGACTTCGACCACCATTCCGACGAGGCCAACGCCGATCCGGTCGCCTACTACGCGCGCTTCCGCGAGACCTGCCCGGTAGGCCGCTCCGCCGCCCATGGCGGCTTCCACTACACGACGCGGTACGCCGACGTGGCCCGTATCGCCCGCGACGACGCGACGTTCTCCTCGGCCCGCAGCGACCACGGCGGGCAGGGGGTCGGCATCGTCATCCCCAAAGGACCGGGGCTGGAGCAGTACCCGATCGAGCTCGACCCGCCGCGTTCGGCCGAGTACCGGCAACTGATCAACCCGCTGCTGACCCCGGAGGCGGTCGAGCGACTGGTACCCATGATCGAGCGCCACGCCGCCCGCGTCGTCGACGACTTCATCGAGCTCGGCTCCTGCGACTTCGTCCGCGACCTCACCAACCCGCTGCCGGCCGCGGTCACCCTGGACTGGCTCGGTTTCCCCGAGGAGGACTGGGCGAAGCTGGCCGGGCCGATCCACGACATCTTCGCCGCGCCGGCCGGCAGCGAGCGCGCCGTGCGCGGGGCCGCCGGACTGGCCTACATGGACCGGCGTATCCGCGAGCTGATCGCCGAGCGCCGCTCCGCTCCACGGGCCGACGCGGTCAGCACCCTGGTGGCCGGCCGGCGCGGCGACGGCAGCGAGTTCGGCGAGGACGAGCTGGTGTCGGTGATCGGCCTGCTCATCGCCGGCGGCGTCGACACCACCACCTCCCTGACCGGATCGACGCTCGTCCACCTCGCCCGCCACCCCGAGCAGCGGCAGAGACTGATCGACTCCCTGGATCTGCTGGACACCGCGACCGAGGAGTTCCTCCGCGCCTTCGCCCCGTCGCAGTCGATGGCCCGCACGGTCACCGAGGACGTCGAGGTCGGTGGCTGCCCGATGCGCACGGGCGACCGGGTGCTGATCCCGTGGGTCGCCGCGAACCACGATCCCGCCGTGTTCCCCGACCCCGAGCGGGTACGGCTGGACCGCGACGCCAGTCGCCACCTCAGCTTCGGGATCGGCTCGCACCGGTGTGCCGGCGCGCACCTCGCCCGAGCCATGTTCCGCGCGATGATGACGCAGGTCCTGACCCGGCTGCCCGACTACCGGGTGATCGAGGAGGGGCTCGTGCCCTACCCGACGCGCGGCAACCAGTCCGGCTGGGACGCGGTCCCGGCGGTCTTCACGCCCGGCCCCCGGGCGACCGCGTCGGCAGGAACGGTCCGCGCGCTGAGCACGCCCACCCCGCTGCGGGTGACCGCGGTGCACGCCGCGGCGGAGGGCGTCGTCGCCGTCGGCCTCGGCCTGCCGGACGGAGCCGAACTCCCCGCGTGGCGGCCCGGCGCGCACGTCGAGCTGCGTCTGCCCTCGGGCCGGCTGCGTCAGTACTCGCTGTGCGGTGACCCCGCCGACGCCACGACGTGGCGCATCGGCGTCCTGCGCGAGCCACAGGGCCGGGGCGGGTCGGTGGAACTCCACGAACTGGCCCGCCCGGGAGCCACGTTCGCGATACGCGGGCCGCGCAACCATTTTCCGCTCACGCCGGCGCCGTCCTACCTGTTCCTCGCCGGCGGCATCGGCGTCACACCGATCCTCGCGATGGTCCGCGAGGCCACCGGACGCGGCACGCCCTTCACCGTCGTGTACGGCGGACGCACGCGCAGGGCGATGGCGTTCGCCGACGAGCTCGCCGCCGTCGCCGGCGACGCGCTCACCCTGCTCCCACAGGACGAGGCCGGGCTGCCGGACCTCCCGCGACTGCTGGGCGGGCTGGACGCGGACACCGCGGTCTACGCATGCGGGCCGGCGCCGATGCTGGCGGCCGTCGAGCACGAATGCGCCCGCCTGGGCCTCACCGACCGGCTGCACCTGGAGCGCTTCACCGCAGGCGACGACCTGGAGACGGCGTTCGACGCCGCGGCGAACCGGCCCTTCGAGGTGCGGCTCGCGCGCACGGGAGTCACGCTCACCGTGCCGGCCGACCGCCGCCTCATCGAGGTCCTGCGCGATGCCGTGAGCGGCTTGTCCTACGACTGCGAGAAGGGGTACTGCGGCGCCTGCGAGACCCGTGTGCTCGCCGGTGCGCCGGAACACCGGGACTCCGTGCTCAGCGAAGAGGAACGTCTTGCGGGGCGCTCGATGATGATCTGCGTCGGCCGCTGCCAGGGCGACCGGCTCGTCCTCGACCTCTGATCCCAGGCCGAGGGTCGCCTAGATTGCGAGATGCCATGTTGCAATACGAGACAGTGTTACTGCGCGGACCTCCTCGCGAAACAGCACGGCAACGAGACGTTCCTAGCGTCGGGCCATCCCTTCCCCGAAAGGTTGGCCATGCCAGCGATCGACTCGCCCCTCCTCGACGTCGCCGCGACCGGCTTCCCGGTCCTCCAGCCCGGCCACGGATCGATCCCGTCCACGACCTACGTTCCGGCCACGCCCGGGAACACCCTGTGGGGTCGCCTTCCGTGCGAGGCGGACTCACCGTGCGCGGTCGTGCAGCCGGGCGCCGTCGTCACGGTCGACACGATCAGCCACGAGGGAGTCCTGGAGGATCAGGGCCGTGACCCGCGTGAGTTCTTCGCCCGTTACGGCGTCGGCGGCGCCGATGTGCTCGACGACGCCCAGCAGGTCGCGGACTCCGGCATGCCGCACGACTTCGACGACGACGGGCCGCACCTGGTCACCGGTCCGATCGCCGTGGCCGGCGCCCGGCCCGGCGACCTGCTCGCCGTGAGCGTCCTCGGCCTCACACCGCGGGTTCCGTACGGCCTGGTCTCCGCACGGCACGGATTCGGCGCGCTCCCCGGTGAGATGCCGTCGCTGCCCGGTCCCGTGATGACCTTCGCGACCGCGCACGCGGAGCGCCACGGCGCGTGGGGCCGGATGGCGGTGGACCGGACGGACCCCTCCCGCGGCTCACTGCGCTTCCCGCTGCGGCCGTTCCTCGGCGTGATGGGCGTGGCGGTGCCCGGGAGCGAACGGCCTCACTCGGTGCCGCCAGGGCGGCACGGCGGCAACATCGACGTCTCCCTGCTCGGCGAGGGCACCACGCTGTTCCTCCCCGTACAGGTCGACGACGCGCTGGTCTACTTCGGGGACCCCCACTTCGCGCAGGGCGACGGCGAGGTCGCCCTCACCGCGTTCGAGGCGTCGTTGCGCGCCACCGTGAAGCTCGAGGTGGTGCCCGGCGGTGCGGCGCTGCGGCCCGGACACGGCCGCGTCACCCCGTTCGCCGAGACGGACGAGCACCTCGTGCCGATCGGGCTGGACGAGGATCTGGACGAGGCGATGCGCGACTGCGTGCGCTGCGCGCTGGACCTGCTCGTGACCGACTACGGCATCGACCGCCATCTGGCGATGGCGTACCTCAGCGCGGCCGGTGACTTCGCGGTCTCCCAGGTCGTCGACGGCGTGAAGGGCGTCCACGGAAGGATCCGCAAGTCCGACTTCCGCGAGGTCGGTCCACCGCGTTGACCGGCGGCTGCACCGATCCCGGCACGGCACGGCACGGCGACAGGGAACGGCGGGCGGCGGGTCACCCGTCGCCCTCCAGATCCCCCTCCGTCTCCAGGTACACCTGCCGCAGCCCCTCCAGCACGGCCGGGTCGGGCTTCTCCCACATCCCGCGGGACTCCGCCTCCAGCAGGCGTTCGGCGATGCCGTGCAGTGCCCAGGGGTTGGCCTGCTGGAGGAACTCGCGGTTGGCCGGGTCCAGGACGTAGGTCTCGGTGAGCTTGTCGTACATCCAGTCGGCGACCACGCCGGTGGTGGCGTCGTAGCCGAAGAGGTAGTCCACGGTGGCGGCGAGTTCGAAGGCGCCCTTGTAGCCGTGGCGGCGCATCGCCTCGATCCACTTGGGGTTGACCACGCGGGCGCGGAAGACCCGGGAGGTCTCCTCGACGAGGGTGCGGGTGCGGACCGTCTCGGGGCGGGTGGAGTCGCCGATGTAGGCCTCGGGAGCCGTGCCGCGCAGCGCGCGGACCGTCGCGACCATGCCGCCGTGGTACTGGAAGTAGTCGTCGGAGTCGGCGATGTCGTGCTCGCGGGTGTCCGTGTTCTTCGCGGCGACCTCGATGCGCTTGTAGGCGGTCTCCATCTCCTCGCGGGCCGGGCGGCCGTCGAGTTCGCGGCCGTAGGCGTAGCCGCCCCAGACCGTGTAGACCTCGGCGAGGTCGGCGTCGGTGCGCCAGTCGCGGGAGTCGATGAGCTGGAGCAGGCCGGCGCCGTAGGTGCCGGGGCGGGAGCCGAAGATGCGGGTGGTGGCGCGGCGTTCGTCGCCGTGGGACGCCACGTCCGCCTGGACGTGGGCCCGTACGTGGTTGGCCTCGGCCGGCTCGTCCAGCGAGGCGGCCAGGCGTACGGCGTC
Source organism: Streptomyces coeruleorubidus (assembly GCF_028885415.1). Taxonomy (GTDB): domain Bacteria; phylum Actinomycetota; class Actinomycetes; order Streptomycetales; family Streptomycetaceae; genus Streptomyces; species Streptomyces coeruleorubidus_A. The sequence goes on along the minus strand of NZ_CP118527.1, from coordinate 7,914,839 downwards.
GTCCAGCAGGCCGATGGTGTGCGGGAAGGCGTCCCGGAAGAAGCCCGAGATGCGGAGGGTGACGTCGATACGGGGGCGGCCCAGCTCCTCGTACGGCACGGGCTCCAGGCCCGTCACCCGGCGGGAGGCGTCGTCCCAGACGGGGCGGATGCCGAGCAGGGCGAGGGCCTCGGCCACGTCGTCGCCCGCGGTGCGCATCGCGCTGGTGCCCCACAGGGAGAGGCCGACGGAGGTGGGCCAGTCGCCGTTGTCGGTGCGGTAGCGCTCCAGGAGGGAGTCGGCGAGGGCCTGGCCGGTCTCCCAGGCGAGGCGGGAGGGGACGGCCTTGGGGTCGACCGAGTAGAAGTTGCGGCCCGTCGGGAGGACGTTGACCAGGCCCCGCAGGGGTGATCCCGAGGGGCCCGCCGGGACGAAGCCGCCCGCCAGCGCGTGCACGGTGTGGTCGACCTCGGCGGTGGTTGCGGCGAGGCGCGGCACGACCTCACGGGCCGCGAACTGAAGAATGGCGGCGACCTGTTCACCGTGTTCGGTGGGGACCGCGGCCGGGTCCCAGCCCGCGTCGTCCATCGCTTGGACCAGGGCGCGGGCCTTCTCCTCGGCCTCGTCGGCGCTCGTGCGGGTCGCGGCGGACTCGTCCAATCCGAGGGCCTCGCGCAGGCCGGGCAGGGCCGTGGCGCCGCCCCAGATCTGCCGGGCGCGCAGGATGGCGAGGACGAGGTTGACGCGGTCCGCGCCCTGCGGCGGGTTGCCGAGGACGTGCAGGCCGTCGCGGATCTGGGCGTCCTTGACCTCGCAGAGCCAGCCGTCGACGTGCAGGAGGAAGTCGTCGAAGCCGTCGTCGTCCGGGCGGTCCTCCAGGCCGAGGTCGTGGTCGAGCCGGGCGGCCTGGATGAGCGTCCAGATCTGGGCGCGGATCGCCGGGAGCTTGGCGGGGTCCATGGAGGAGATCTGGGCGTACTCGTCGAGGAGTTGCTCCAGGCGCGCGATGTCGCCGTAGGAGTCGGCGCGGGCCATGGGCGGGACGAGGTGGTCGACGAGGGTGGCGTGGACGCGGCGCTTGGCCTGGGTGCCCTCGCCGGGGTCGTTGACCAGGAACGGGTAGATCAGCGGGAGGTCGCCGAGGGCGGCGTCGGGGCCGCAGGCGGCGGACAGGCCGGCGTTCTTGCCGGGCAGCCACTCCAGGTTGCCGTGCTTGCCGAGGTGGATCATCGCGTCGGCACCGAAGCCGCCGTCCTCGGTGCGGGCGGCGATCCAGCGGTAGGCGGCCAGGTAGTGGTGGGAGGGCGGCAGGTCCGGGTCGTGGTAGATCGCGATCGGGTTCTCGCCGAAGCCGCGCGGGGGCTGGATGAGGATCAGCAGGTTGCCGAAGCGCAGGGCCGCGAGGACGATGTCGCCCTCGGGGTCGCGGCTGCGGTCGACGAACATCTCGCCGGGGGCCGGGCCCCAGTGCTCCTCCACCGCCGTGCGCAGTTCCCCGGGGAGGGTGGCGAACCAGCGGCGGTAGTCGGCCGCCGGGATCCGCACCGGGTTGCGGGCCAGTTGCTCCTCGGTGAGCCAGTCCTGGTCGTGCCCGCCCGCCTCGATCAGCGCGCGGATCAGCTCGTCCCCGTCACCGGACGCCAGGCCCGGCACCTCCGTGTCCGTTCCGAAGTCGTAGCCCTCGTCGCGGAGCCGGCGCAGCAGGGCGATGGCGCTGGCGGGCGTGTCCAGGCCGACCGCGTTGCCGATGCGGGAGTGCTTGGTCGGGTAGGCGGAGAGGACCAGCGCGAGGCGCTTGTCGGCGGGCCGGATGTGGCGCAGCCGGGCGTGGCGTACGGCGATTCCGGCGACCCGGGCGGCGCGCTCGGGGTCGGCGACGTAGGCCGGGAGGCCGTCGGCGTCGATCTCCTTGAAGGAGAACGGGACGGTGATGAGGCGGCCGTCGAACTCGGGGACGGCGATCTGGCTGGCCGCGTCGAGCGGGGAGACGCCCTCGTCGTTCTCCTCCCAGGCGGTCCGTGAGCCGGTGAGGCACAGGGCCTGGAGGATCGGTACGTCCAGCGCGGTGAGCGCGCCCGCGTCCCAGGACTCGTCGTCGCCGCCGGCCGATGCCTCGGCGGGCTTGGTGCCGCCGGCGGCGAGGACGGTGGTGACGATGGCGTCGGCGGCGCGGAGTTCCTCGATCAGCTCGGGCTCGGGGGCGCGCAGAGAGGCCACGTACAGGGGCAACGGCCGGCCGCCCGCGTCCTCGATCGCGTCGCACAGGGCGCCGACGAAGGCGGTGTTGCCGCTCATGTGGTGGGCCCGGTAGTAGAGCACGGCGACCGTCGGGCCGTCGGTCTCCCGGTCCTCCCGGGGCAGCGGGCCCCAGGTGGGGGCGGCCGCCGGTGCCTCGAAGCCGTGGCCGGTGAGCAGGACCGTGTCGGAGAGGAAGCGGGCGAGCTGCTCCAGGTTGGCCGGGCCGCCGTGGGCGAGGTAGGCGTGGGCCTCGGCGGCGATGCCGATGGGGACCGTGGAGGACGCCATCAACTGGGCGTCGGGGGCCTGTTCGCCGGTGAGGACGACGACCGGGCGGCCGTCGGCGAGGAGCAGGTCGAGTCCGTCCTGCCAGGCCCGGATGCCGCCGAGCAGGCGTACGACGACCAGGCCGACGCCGTCGAGGAGGGCGGGGAGATCGTCGAGGTCGAGGCGGGAGGGGTTGGCGAAGCGGTACGGGACCGGGCCGGCGGCCGCGCGGGCGCTGAGCAGGTCGGTGTCGGAGGTCGACAGGAGCAGGATGCGGGGGTGCGGGAGTCGTTCCCCGGATGAGTGCAGCATGCGGCGGCTGGCCTTCCTCGGGGTGTCCGCGCCCCGGGCGGGTGGTGGGACGGCGGGAGTTCCTGGCTCGCCCGGCCCGTGGGGGCCGGGCTCACAGTGGCGGGACCGCGCCGGACTCGCACCGGGCTTCCTCCCCTGTCGCCGTCGTGGCGTCGGCGGACCGGATGATCCACCGAGGAGCATAGTAAGGGGCGGGGGAAAAGGGCGGGGCATACACCCGGTGTGATGGTAGGTATGCTCGCCGCCATGCCCACGCCTGCCCTCCGTTCATCGCCCCAGGCCACAGCGGTCTCCCGGGACCGCGGTGACGCCTGCCCGGGGACGCTGCGGCTGCACGCGGCGGACGACGGCGCGCTGGCCCGAGTCCGGATCCCCGGCGGGGTCCTGACCGTGCGGCAGGCGGAGGCGCTCGCCGACGCGGCGGAGCGGCTGGGCGACGGGGAGCTGCATCTGACCTCGCGCGGCAACGTGCAGCTGCGAGGGCTGGACGGCGGCTGCGGCGGGGAGTTGGCCGGGCTGCTGGACGCTGCCGGGCTGCTGCCCTCGCGCGGGCACGAGCGGGTGCGCAACATCGTGGCCTCGCCGCTGTCCGGTCTCGACGGGCGGGGCGTGCTGGACGTACGGCCCTGGCTGACGGACCTCGACGCGGCGCTGTGCGCGAGCGAGGCGGCGCAGGCCTTGTCGGGGCGTTTCCTGTTCGCGCTCGACGACGGGCGCGGGGACGTGGCCGGGCTCGATGCCGATGTGACGGTACGGGCTACGGCGGACGGCGGTGCGCGAGTCGGCCTCGGAGCGGCCGGAGAAGCGCTTCAGATCTCCATCGAGGAGGCGGCGCGGGCCGCGCTGCTGGCCGCGGAGACCTTCCTGGAGGCGGCCCGGGCGAGCGGGGCAAGGGTCTGGCGCATGGCTGAACTCGCCCTTCCCGAGGGAAAGTTGCTCGACACGGTCGGCCGGCGACTGACGGCCGAGGGCATCCGCCACGAGCGGCGGGGCCGGGAGACCGACCGTACGGACGGACCGCCCCCGGGAGTTGTGGGTCACGGCCTGTCCGTGCACGTACCCCTGGGACGGCTCTCGGCGCGCCAATGGCGGGAACTGACGCACGTCGCCGCCGGTGAGCTGCGTCTGACCCCGTGGCGCGGTGTGGTTCTTCCCACACAGGGGACCCACGCGGACGAGTCCCTCGCCCGCCTCGCCGCCACCGGCCTCGTCACCGACCCCGGCTCCCCCTGGCTGCGCGTCGGCGCCTGCGTCGGCAGGCCCGGATGCGCCAAGTCGCAGGCGGACGTACGGACCGACGCGGCCGAAACCCTCGGCGCGATCGGCGCGCACGGCCTGCCCCTGTACTGGTCCGGCTGCGAACGCCGCTGCGGACATCCCCGAGGCGACCGCGTCGACGTGGTCGCCGCTCCGGGAGGCGGCTACCGGCTCTCCACCGCCGTACACGGCGAGGAACCCCGGACCACCTCGATGAACGACCCCGCCCGACTCGCCGCCGCTCTGGCGGAGATCACCTCATGACCACCCCTACGACGACCGAGAGCAGCGAGAAGACCACCGTGACCACGTACGACTACGAGAAGGACGGCGCGGCCATCTACCGCCAGTCCTTCGCCACCATCCGCGCGGAGGCGGACCTCGCGGCCCTGCCCGCCGACGTCAGCCAGGTCGCGGTCCGGATGATCCACGCCTGCGGAATGGTCGACCTCGTACGGGACCTGGCCTACACGCCGGCCGTGGTGGCCCGTGCCCGTGCGGCCCTGCGCGCGGGCGCGCCGATCTTCACCGACGTGCAGATGGTGGCCAGCGGGGTGACGCGCAAGCGGCTGCCCGCCGGCAACGACGTCCTCTGCACGCTCTCCGACCCGTCCGTGCCGGAGCTGGCCGCGAAGCTGGGCACCACGCGCAGCGCCGCCGCGCTGGAGCTGTGGCGGGACCGGCTGGAGGGCTCGGTGGTCGCCGTCGGCAACGCGCCGACAGCGCTGTTCCGGCTGCTGGAGATGATCGAGGAGGGGGCTCCCCGCCCGGCCGCCGTGATCGGCGTGCCGGTCGGCTTCGTCGGGGCCGCCGAGTCCAAGGACGCCCTGGCCGCGCATCCGTCCGGTCTCGAGCACCTGGTCGTGCGCGGTCGTCGCGGGGGCAGCGCCATCGCCGCCGCCGCGCTCAACGCGATCGCGAGTGAGGAAGAGTGAGCGGCAAGCTGTACGGGGTGGGGCTCGGCCCCGGTGACCCGTCCCTGATGACCGTACGGGCCGTGGAGGTCATCGCCGAGGCGGACGTGATCGCGTACCACAGCGCCCGGCACGGGCGTTCCATCGCCCGCTCGATCGCGGCGCAGCACATCCGCGCCGACCACATCGAGGAGCGGCTGGTCTACCCGGTCACGACCGAGACCACCGACCACCCCGGCGGATACCAGGGCGCGATCGAGGAGTTCTACGCCGAGGCGTCGGCCCGGCTCGCCGCGCACCTGGACGCGGGGCGGACGGTCGCGGTCCTCGCCGAGGGCGATCCGCTCTTCTACGGCTCCTACATGCACATGCACAAGCGGCTCGCCGACCGCTACGACACCGAGGTGATCCCCGGCGTCACGTCCGTGTCGGCCGCCGCCGCCCGGCTGGGCACGCCGCTCGCCGAGGGCGAGGAGGTGCTGACCATCCTGCCGGGCACCCTGCCCGAGGAGGAGCTGACCGCGCGGCTGGCCTCGACCGACGCGGCCGTGGTGATGAAGCTGGGACGGACCTTCACCAAGGTGCGCGGCGCGCTGGAGGGTTCGGGGCGGCTGGGTGAGGCCCGGTATGTCGAGCGGGCCACCATGGCCGGGGAGCGGCTCGCCGAACTGGCCGACGTGGACGCGGAGTCGGTGCCGTACTTCTCGGTGGCCGTGCTGCCGAGTCAGGCCGGCGCCGAGCGGCCGGAGGCCCGGGAGCGGGGCGAGGTCGTCGTGGTCGGGACCGGGCCGGCCGGTCCGCTGTGGCTGACGCCCGAGACCCGGGGTGCGCTGGCCGCCGCCGACGACCTGGTCGGCTACACGACCTACCTCGACCGGGTGCCGCGGCGGCCCGGGCAGGTCCGGCACGGCTCGGACAACCGGGTGGAGTCGGAGCGCGCCGAGTTCGCCCTCGATCTGGCCCGGCGCGGGCGGCGGGTCGCGGTCGTCTCCGGCGGCGACCCGGGCGTCTTCGCCATGGCGACGGCCGTCCTGGAGGTCGCCTCCCAGGAGGAGTACGCGGACGTCCCGGTGCGGGTGCTGCCGGGCGTGACCGCCGCCAACGCGGCAGCGGCCCGCGCGGGCGCCCCGCTCGGCCACGACTACGCCGCCATCTCGCTCTCCGACCGGCTCAAGCCCTGGGAGGTCATCGCCGAACGGCTGCACGCGGCGGCCGCGGCGGATCTGGTGCTGGCCCTGTACAACCCCGGCTCGCGCAGTCGCACCTGGCAGGTGGGCAAGGCACGCGAGCTGCTGCTGGAGCACCGGGCGCCGGACACCCCGGTCGTGGTGGCGCGGGACGTGGGCGGCACCGGCGAACGCGTCCGGATCGTACGACTGGCCGATCTGGATCCGGCCGAGGTCGACATGCGCACGATCCTGCTGATCGGCTCCTCCCAGACCCGGGCCGTACGGCGCCGGGACGGCGAGGAGATCGTGTGGACTCCGCGGCGTTATCCGGAGGCGTGAGAGGGCAGGGCGGCGGGCTCGCCGCGTGTGTGGAGACCCGGGGAACAGGCCCGGGTACGGATGCGAGGCGAGCCCTCGGATCGGACGACCGCGGCCGGGCCGGCTCGCCCCCGGCCCGGCCCGCCTCCGGCCCCGGTCGGTCCTCGACGGGTGTCCGGGAACCCACGCCCGCGGCACCACTCTCCGGCCCACCGGGCCACCTCCGGACCGGCGTCCGCCTGCTCGGGGACTCGGGGAACAGGCCCGGGTACGGACCCGGTGCGAGGCGAGACCGCGCACCGGGCGACCACGGCCGGGCCGGGTCGCCTCCGGCCGGCTCGCCTCCGGCCGGCTCGCCTCCGGCCGGGTCGCCTCCGGCCGGGTCGCCTCCGGCCGGCTCGCCTCCGGCCGGGTCGCCTCCGGTCGGCTCGTCTCCGGTCGGCTCGCGTCCGGGCCAGGCCGGACCTCAGCCGCCGGGCGGGAACCCACACCCACGCAACCACACCCCGACCCACCGGACCGGCCCCCTCCCTTGCCAGGCCGGACCTCAGCCGCCGGCCGGGAACCCGCGCCCGTGGAGCCACTCCGCCACCCACCGGGCCGCCTCCTCCGGCCCGGCCACGACCGGGACGCCCTCGGGGACCGGGGGGCGGCGGACCACGAGGACCGGCAGGCCGGCCTCCCGGGCGGCCGTCAGTTTCGGTGCGGTGGCCGCTCCCCCGCTGTCCTTGGTCACCACGACGTCGATACGGTGCCGGCGCAGCAGCTCGCGTTCGCCGTCGAGCGTGAAGGGGCCGCGGTCGAGCAGCACCTCCATGCGCGCCGGGTGCGGGGCCTCGGGCGCGTCCACGGACCGTACGAGGAACCACAGGTCGTCCAGCGCGGCGAACGCGGCCAGGCCCATGCGCCCGGTCGTGAGGAACACGCGCCGGCCGAGCGACGGCAGCAGCCTCGCGGCGTCCTCCAGGGAGCCGGCGTCGTGCCAGTCGTCACCCGCGACGGGGACCCAGCCGGGGCGCCGCAGGGCGAGCAGGGGAACATGGGCGGTGGCGGCGGCCCGCGCCGCGTGGAAACTGATCGTCCCGGCGAAAGGGTGGGTGGCGTCGATGAGCACGTCCACCCGGTGCTCGCGCAGCCACGCGGTCAGCCCCTCCGCCCCGCCGAAGCCGCCGATCCGGACCTCGCCCGGGGGCAGGCGGGGGCTGGCCACCCGCCCGGCGAGGGAACTGGTCAGGGTCAGGCCGGGCGTGTCGTGGAGCAGTTCGGCAAGACGGCGGGCTTCCGTGGTGCCGCCGAGAATCAGTACGCGCATGGAAGTCCAGGTCCGTTCATGAGCAGCGAAGTGAAGGGCGGCCGCAGGGCCCAGCTGGAGCGCACCGGCCTGCGGCCCGGCTGGACCACCGGCGCCTGTGCGACGGCGGCCACGACGGCGGCGTACACCGCCCTGCTGACCGGCGAGTTTCCCGACCCCGTGACGATCACCCTGCCGAAGGGGCAGACGCCGTCGTTCGCGCTGGCCGTCGAGGAGCTGGGCGACGGGCACGCGATGGCGGGGGTCGTGAAGGACGCCGGGGACGACCCGGACGTCACGCACGGGGCCCTGGTCCGGGTCACGGTACGGCCGCGCCCCGCCGGGTCCGGGGTGGTGTTCAAGGCGGGCCCCGGTGTCGGGACGATCACCCGCCCCGGCCTGCCCCTGCCCGTCGGCGAACCGGCCGTCAACCCGGTCCCCCGCCAGATGATGCGCGAGCACGTCGCCGAGGTCGCCGCCCGGCACGGCGGTTCGGGCGACGTCGAGATCACCGTCTCCGTCGACCACGGCGAGGAGATCGCCCGCTCCACCTGGAACCCCCGGCTCGGCATCCTGGGCGGCCTGTCCATCCTCGGCACGACCGGCATCGTCGTCCCGTACTCCTGCTCGGCGTGGATCGACTCCATCCGGCGGGGCGTGGACGTCGCGCGGGCGGCGGGACGTACGCATGTCGCCGGATGCACCGGGTCGACGTCGGAGAAGACGGTCGTGGCCGAGTACGGGCTGCCCGAGGACGCCCTGCTCGACATGGGCGACTTCGCGGGCGCCGTGCTGAAGTACATCCGCCGCCACCCCGTCGACCGCCTGACGATCTGCGGCGGCTTCGCCAAGCTCTCCAAGCTCGCCGCCGGACACCTCGACCTGCACTCGGCCCGTTCCCAGGTCGACAAGGGCTTCCTCGCCGAGCTGGCCCGGCGCGGCGGCGCGGACGAGGCGCTGGCCGCTGAGGTGGCGGACGCCAACACCGGGCTCGCCGCGCTCCAGTCGTGCCTGGCCGCCGGGGTGCCGCTCGGCGACCTGGTCGCCGCGACCGCCCGCGACGAGGCCCTGGCCGTGCTGCGCGGGGCGCCGGTCGTGGTCGACGTGATCTGCATCGACCGGGCGGGGACGGTGGTGGGGCGCAGCGCGCCGGCCTGACGGCGGGGGCCGTACACGTTCACCGCTTTCAGCACACGTGTCGTTCCCGCTCCGGCGAGTACAGGTGGCTGTCCCGGAACTGTTCCGCCCCGAGCGTGCGCCCCACCATGATCACGGCCGTGCGCAGCACACCGGCCTCCTTCGTCTTCCCCGCGATCTCGTCGAGGGTGCCGCGGATGATCAACTCGTCCGGGCGGGAGGCGTAGGCGACGACCGCGGCGGGGCAGTCGGCGCCGTAGTGCGGGAGGAGTTCCTCGACCACACGGTCCACGTACTTGGCGGCCAGGTGCAGCACGATCAGCGCACCGCTGCGGCCGAGGGTGGCCAGGTCCTCTCCCTCGGGCATGGCGGTGGCCCGGTTGGCGACACGGGTGAGGATCACGGTCTGGCCGACGGTCGGTACGGTCAGCTCCCGCTTCAGGGACGCGGCCGCGGCGGCGAAGGCGGGGACGCCCGGGACGACCTCGTAGGGCACGCCGGCCGCGTCGAGCCGCCGCATCTGCTCGGCGACCGCGCTGAACACGGCGGGGTCCCCGGAGTGCAGCCGGGCCACGTCGTGCCCCTCCTCGTGGGCGCGCAGCAACTCGGCGGTGATCTGGTCCAGGTCGAGCTGCGCGGTGTCCACCAGCCGGGCGTCCGGCGGGCATTCGGCGAGCAGTTCGCGCGGGACCAGGCTGCCCGCGTACAGACAGACCCGGCAGGCGGCGAGCGTGCGGGCGCCGCGCACCGTGATCAGGTCGGCGGCACCGGGGCCGGCACCGATGAAGTACACGGTCATCTGTCTGCTCCTGAAGGGGTGTCGAGCGTTTTCCGTACGGCCCACTGGGTCACCGGCATCGCCTGCCGCCACCCGGTGAAGCCTCCCACCGGCACGGCGTGCGCCACGGCGAGCCGCACCAGTTCGCCGCCGTGACGCCGGTGGGCGTCGGCGAGCAGCGCCTCGGACTCCAGCGTCACGGTGTTGGCGACCAGCCGCCCGCCGCCGGGCAGTGCCTCCCAACACGCGTCGAGGAGGCCGGGCGCGGTGAGACCGCCGCCGACGAACACGGCGTCGGGGGGCGGGAGTTCGGCGAGGACGGCGGGCGCGGCGCCGGTGACGACCCGCAGTCCGGGCACGCCGAGCCGGTCGGCGTTGCGGGTGATGCGTTCGGCGCGCGCCGGGTCCCGCTCCACGGTGACCGCGCGGCAGGAGGAGTGGGTGCGCATCCACTCGACGGCGATCGAGCCGGAGCCGCCGCCGATGTCCCACAGCAGTTCGCCGGGCGCGGGGGCGAGCACGCCGAGCGTTGCGGCGCGGATGTGCCGCTTGGTGAGCTGCCCGTCGTGCTCATAGGCCTCGTCCGGGAGCCCGGGCACGGCGCCGAGCCGCAGAGCTTCCGGGGCGCGGCGGCACTCCACGGCCACGAGGTTGAGCGGATCGCCGGGCGGCTGCGCCCCGGGCCAGTCGTCGGCGGTGGACTCGTCGGTCGTGCGTTCCCTGTCGCCGCCGAGCTGTTCGAGGACGCGCATCCGGCTGGGCCCGAAGCCCCGGTCCCGCAGCAGGGCGGCGACCTCGCCGGGGGTGGTGGCGTCCGCGCTGAGGACGAGGAGCCGCCGGCCGTGGTGCAGGGCGGCGGCCAGGCGGGCGGCGGGCCGGCCGACGAGCGTGACGACCTCGACGTCCTCCAGCGGCCAGCCGAGCCGGGCGGCGGCGTAGGAGACGGAGGAGGGGTGCGGCAGGACGCGCAGGGCGGCGGTCTCCTCGGCGAGGGCGCGGCCGATGCCGTAGAACATGGGGTCCCCGCTGGCGAGTACGGCGACCCGGCGGCCGGCGTGCGCGGCGAGCAGGCCGGGGACGGCGGGGCGCAGAGGCGAGGGCCAGGCGATGCGCTGCCCGGTGCACTCCGGGGGCAGCAGATCGAGCTGGCGGGGGCCGCCGATCAGGACCTCGGCCTCGCGCAGCGCGGTGCGGGAGGGGCCGGGCAGTCCCGCCCAGCCGTCGGCCCCGAGCCCGACGACGGTCACGGCGGCGGTCGGTGCGTCAGGTGCGGGGGTCACTGCGCGGTACCTCGGGGTCGGGGACAACAGAGGCGCACTCTACTGGGCGCTGACCAGCGCGCCTGTGCTCGGGTACGCATGCCCTCGGCCGTCACCGTCCCGCCCGGTCGCCGGCCGCCCGGCCTGTCGGTCGACACCCCCGCGAACGCCGCGGCGGGGAATGGCTGGATGCAGCCGGGGGTCGGGCTGCGTTCGGGGTCGGGCACCCCCTCCACGGTCGCCCGGCGTACCGAGCTGGACCTCGTCTCGCTGGACGAGGACACCCCTCGGTTGCTCGGCCTGGGACTGTCCGGGGCGCGGCTGGGCTTCCTGGTCGTGAGCGTCCTGCTCGCCGCGACCGCCGTCGCCTCGGCCGGCACCATCGGCTTCGTCGGCCTCGTGGCGCCCCACGCGGCGCGTGCCCTCGTGGGCCGTCGGCGCGTGCGGGTGGTGCCGGTCGCCGTCCTCCTCGGCGCCGCGCTGGTCCGCACGGCCGGCCTGCTCGGTCATGAGGGGTTCGGGCGCCGTCTCGCGAGGGGACTGAAGGCGTACAGGTCGAGGATCTCGGGCCGGGGGGCGACACCCGGGCCGCCCTCCCGTACCCAGGAGACGACGTCCTCGGTCGCGGCCGGGTCGTTGACCAGCCCGAGCCACACGGGCCGGGCCCCGGCGGCCCGGCCTTCGGCGGACGGCTGGACGACGATGACGTTGGCCTGGTCGCAGACGTCGAGACACGCGGAGATTCGCACCGGCCCCGCCGCGCGCAGCCGCTCGGCCTGGGCCGCGTGATCGACTCCGGTCACCTTGCCGCTGCCACAGCAGCAGTCCCGGCACACGACGATGCGACAGGGCGCCGGACCGGTCGCCGTTTCGTCCAGGGGATCGTCGGTCACACCGGCTTCCTCGTCGTTCCGCCTCACCTTGCCGACGATCATCATTCCATGCGGCCGTCAGGTCGCCCGGGGCCCGGCCCCGAGGGGTTCGGATACGGTTCGGGCGGAGTCCTGCGGGGGGTGGGGAGGCACGATGGGGCCGGGGAGACGGCAGGGGCCGGGGAACGTGGCGTGGCTGCTGATGGGGGTCGTGACGCTCGTCGTCGGGGTGGCCATGGCCCTGGAGGTCCGCGGGGCGCTGGACCGGGAGCGGGAGTTCCGTGCCGCGCCTGCCTGCGCCTCCGTCCCGGTGAAGGCGTCGGGGTGCCGGTGGGAGCAGGAGTTCACCGTCCGCGAGGCCGACTTGAACCATGGCAAGCGCAACGGCCCGCCGAGGGCGGAGCTCGTGCTGCCCTCCGGCAAGCCCTGGCACGTGACGTTCCGGCAGACCGATCCGGTGCTGTCGGAGCTGGCGCCGGGCGAGAAGGTCGTCGGCCTGGTCTGGCACGGGCAGGTCGTCGAGGTGCGGGACGCCGACGGGCGGCGGCAGCAGACGTCCCACGGGCCCGTGGGCCGGCCCGAGGACCGCCTGGACGGCGCGCTCGCCTGTTTCGCGTTCGGTCTGCCCGCCTTGGCCGGCGGGGCGTGGCCCCTGTTCGCGCGGGGCGACCGGCGGCACGCGAAGGCGGCGGTGGTGGTGCGGTGGCACGGCGTCTGCTTGGCCGTCGCGGCCCTGTTCACGCTGTGGGCGCAGGCCGCCAACGCCTGGCCGTTCTGGGCGGTCCCGGCGATCTGGGGACCGCTCGCACTGCTCGGCCTGGCCTCCATGACGGCCTTCTTCATCGCCGCCCTGCGCGGCGACATGGACGACGCGGCCCCGCCCGCGCACGAGCCGGACCCGAGGGCGACGGCTACGGCGTCAGGTCACTCCTGACCCGGATGCCGTCAGGGGGCGCAACAGGTACCCGGCCTCCACCGGCCAGCCGGCTCTCAGGCGCCGCGCAGCGGGTTGGGCAGCGGCAGGTAGCGCGCGGCCGCGCCGTCCGCGCCCGTCCAGCGGAGCAGCAGGTTGGTCTTGCCGGGGAGGGTGGGCGAGGCGAGCAGGGCGGGGATCTCGGGGACGTCGTGGCGGGCGAGTTCGCGGCGGGCGGCGGGCCAGGGGTCGAGGCCGGGGTGGCGTTCCGCGAGGGCGCCGGCGATCTCGCCGAGGTGGTTGACGACCAGGCAGTACACGAGCCGCTCCCAGCCGGCTTCCCGATCCACGTCGGGCAGGAGTTTCACGCCCTCGGCATCCCGGTACAGCGCCTGCACGGGCGTGCCGCCGGCGTCCACGGCGACCAGGGTGTTCTGGAGGTGCGCCTCGATGACGACACCGTGCCGGGCGAAGGCCCTCAGGGCCGGAGGCACCACCTGCGCCAGGTACGCCGCCCACCACGCCTCGGGGTCGGCGGCCCCGTCGAGCGGGCTGCCGTCGAAGCCCTCGACGAGACCGGCGGCGAGCAGCGGGGTCGCACCGGGCAGGAGACGATCTCCGAAGCCGTCCCGGACGAGGACGGCCAGGGCCTCGAAGGCGAAGTCGGCGGTGCGGTACCCCCGGTCGCTGAGCCAGGCCGGGGGGCCTTCGAACGTCTCGAAGGCGGCGCACACCGCCGTGTCGGTCCGGCGCAGGGCGAGCAGGTCGTGGCGCCACAGCCGGCGGATGTCGTTGGTGATGCGCACGTCCAGGCTGAACTTCAGGAAGAGGTCGTGCCCCGGCGCGTAGAGCGTGCGGATCGCGGCCGTCGGCCAGGTGTCGAAGGCGGTCGTGCCGAGCCGGACGAGTCTGCCGTCCGCGAAGGCGTCGGCGAGCTCGGGACCGGCCAGGTCGAGCTGCCAGGGGTGGGCGGGCAGCAGCCGATAGCCGGGCGGGGCCGTGCCGAGGGCGTCGAGGGCCGACGTGTCGCCCTCCTCGACGACGGTGTCCTCGCGCAGCCCGAGCAGGGTCAGCGGGAAGCGGGCGTAGGCCTCGGGCGCGTAGGGCAGCCAGCCGGCGGCGGGGCCGCCGCCGCGCGCCTTGGGGGCCGGGTGGTGGGTGTGGCCGGTGAGGAGGCACTGCTCGGAGCGCAGATAGGGGTCGTCGGGCGGGATCGCCCGGGCGCGGGCGGCCAGCAGCGCGGCCACGGCGTCCCGGCTGTCGATCATCTCGGCGGGCAGTTCGTGGTTGGACAGCCCGGTGTGCCGGCGCAGTTCCTCCGCGACGAGTTTGACCAGCTCGGTGTGGCCGACGCGGTGCCAGCCGTCGCCCACGCGGACCTCGGGCTCGGCGGGCCGCCGCGTGCCGCGCACGCGCAGCAGGCGGTCCCCGCCGGGCAGGTGGTGGACCCGGTGCTCGCCCGGCTCGCTCACCGGCCGCGCGACCTCCCGCAGCAGGCAGTTCAGCAGCGGCACGGCGGCGTACGCGTCGGCCCGTTCGGCGAGATCGCTGGTGACCGGGTCGTCCTGGGCGAGGTCGCCGGGGACGGATGCGCCGTGGGCGGAGTCGTCGCCGTCGGGCGGGGGCATGAGGTCCACGCGTTCCACTCGTTCCCTGCGGTCCTTCCGGATGTCCGGACTTCCGGGCGGAGATGATCAGTATGCGTGTCGTCGTCATCCCGCCGTGACGCCCTATTCGTACCCGAGGAGCCCGCCCGTGCACCGTTCCCCCACCGCCGAGGCCGAGGTCGCCGACGAACTGGCCGTCGTGCGACCCGGTCTCCTGCCGCGGTACGAGGCCGAACTGCCCGGCGCCCGGGCGGCCGTGCTGTCCCGTCTGTGGCGCGGTCTCGCCCACGATCCGCTGCCCTGGGTCACGCGCGGCGAGCAGGGCCGGGACGGGCTGACCCTGTACCTGTCCGACGGCCGCCGGCTGCACGGCCCGCAGCCGGATCCCTACGCGACCGGCGCGTACGTCTCCGTCGTACGGCTCGACGAGGCGGAGTACGACGATCCGGCCCGGCTGATGACCGACCTCGCCGTACCGCACTCCGCGTCCTTCGCCGCCGAGCTCGGGCACAGTGTCGCCTCGTTGGCGCTGTCGCGAGCGGGGCAGGAGGGGCGCGCGACGGACGCGTGGCCCAGGAGCGACTGGGAGTGGGAGCAGCGGATCGTCGACGGGCATCCGTTCCATCCCACCTGCCGGTCCCGGCCCGGTTTCTCGGTGGCCGAACAGCTCGCCTACGGGCCCGAGCACCGGCCGCTGGTGGAGCTGGGGCTGGTGCCGGTGCGGGCGCAGGAGTGCCTGGTGACGGGCGCGTGGCCGCGGGATCTGCGGGACGGGGAGCGGGTGGTGCTGCCGGTGCACCCGTGGCAGGCGGCGCACGTGCTGAAGCGGGTGTGCGAGGAGCGGCGCGCCGGGCATCCCCTCATGGCGCTGCGGACGCTCGCGCTGCCCGGCGGGCCGCACGTCAAGACCTCGCTCAGTGCCCGGCTGACGTCGTCGGTGCGGGACATCTCGCTGCCCTCGGTCGCGGCGTCCGCGGTGCTGTCGGAGTTCGCCGGGACGCCGGCGGCGCACACCGACGGCCTGCTGCACATGACCCGCACCCTGGGCGCGGCGGCGGCCGGCTCTCCCGACTTCGCGGCCGTCCTGCGGGAGCCGCCGGAGACGTACGCGAGGGACGGCGAACGGGTCCTGCCGGTGGCGGCGCTCGCCACCACCGACCTCCCCCGCTCCCCCGCCTGGCTGGCCGGCTTCGCGCGCCTCGCCCTCACCGTCGGTCTGCGGCTGCTGGAGCTGGGCGTGGCCCTGGAGGCGCACGGCCAGAACCTCCTGGTGATCCTGTCGCCGGCGGGCGATCCGCTGCGGCTGGTCTACCGCGACCTGGCCGACATCCGCGTCAGTCCCGCCCGGCTCGTCCGGCACGGCATCACGGTGCCCGATCTGCCCGCCCGGATGGTCACGGACGACGAACGCACACTGCGGCGCAAGCTGTTCGGCTCGCTGGTGGCGGGAGCGCTGGCCGGTACGGCAGGGTCGGGGGCGGCGCTCACGGAGGCGCTGGAGACGGCCGTACGGGATCTGCCCCGCGGCCCGGACCTCGCGGCGCTGCGCGCGGACCCGCTGCCCACCAAGGCGCTGACGCTGATGCGGCTGTCGCCGCAGACGGCCCGGGACCAGTGGGCGGAACTGCCCAACCCCCTTGTCTGAACACGGTTTTGGAGCACGGCACCGGTGATTGCGCACGGTCCGAGCCTGGTCGGAGCCGTGGGCGAACGACCCGCTGCCCGGCCCCCATTACATCCGGCTGACGGCCAACGGCGTGGCCACCGCCGACCTGGGCCTCCCGGTCGACACCGAGGTCCGCGCCGACTCCGAGGACACCGGCGGCTCGGCGGCGGTGGACGGATCGCCGGCCGAGCCGCTGGTGCCGGGCATCGCGACGAAGTCCGAGGACCAGCAGGAGAACGCGGCCGTGCCGGCCGGCCTGCGGCCAGAGGACGGCTGGGTGTCCGGCTGGTGGTCGGACCGGTGGGTGTGGACGGCGGTGGGCGGCGTGCCGGCGGCGCTGGCGGGGTCGCCGGGTACGCGCTGACACGCGGCGCGGGACGGCCGTCACGGGTGCCGCCGAGCGCCTGACCGTGCTTCGAAGGCCCGCTTTTCAAAAGGTCCGCTGTTTCAGCAGGCCCGCTGTTTCAGCAGTGCCCGCTGAGTGCGGGCCTTCTTTCACGCTCGCGGAGTCCTGGCGAGGTCATGCCTCGCGGAGCGCCTTGGCCAGCGTGCCCTCGCCGCTCACCTCGACCCGGCCCTCCCGCACGGCCCGGGCCAGGCTCAGCTCCCCCCGGCTGAGCGCCGTACACGTGCCGGTGTCCAGGACCAGCCGGGCGTCCGGCTCCCCGGGGGCGGGCCCGTCGCCGTACACGAGCCCCTCCTCGGCACCGGCGTGCAGGTGGAACAGCCCCTCTTCCAGGCGGACTTCGACGAGTCCCTCCCCGTCCAGCAGGCGCAGCAGCGGCAGGGCGAACCAGTGCGCCCGCACCGCGTCCGTCGGCCGCCGCTCGCCGAGTTCCGCCTGCCCCCACTCCCCCAGCGCCTGGAGCACGGGCAGCAACTCACGGCCCCGGGCGGTGAGTTCGTACACGTAAGCCGCGCCGGGAGGCGGCAGCCGGCGGCGGGTGGCCAGGCCGTCGCGTTCCATGTCCCTGAGCCGGGAGGCGAGTACGTCCGTGCTGACGCCGGGCAGGTCCGCGTGCAGGTCGGTGTAGCGGCGGGGACCGGCGAGGAGCTCCCGGACGATCAGCAGGGTCCAGCGGTCGCCGACGACGTCGAGGGCGCGAGCGGCGGAACAGTACTGGTCGTAGCTTCGGCGAGGTGGCATGCGACGCAGTCTAGACAAGTTGTTGGACTTTCCAAGCTGCTACTTGGTAAAACCAAGCAACACCAGTCAGCGAGGGGAAGCGGCGCATGGAGTTCCGGCAGTCGAGCAAACTGAGCGAGGTCTGTTACGAGATCCGCGGCCCGGTGATAGAGCACGCCAACGCGCTGGAGGAGGCCGGTCACAGCGTGCTGCGCCTGAACACCGGCAACCCCGCGCTCTTCGGGTTCGAGGCGCCGGAGGAGATCCTCCAGGACATGATCCGGATGCTGCCGCAGGCGCACGGCTACACCGACTCGCGCGGCATCCTCCCCGCCCGCCGCGCGGTCGCCCAGCGCTACCAGACACTGGGCCTGGAGGTCGGCGTCGACGACGTCTTCCTCGGCAACGGCATCTCCGAGCTGATCTCGATGGCCGTACAGGCGCTGGTCGAGGACGGCGACGAAATCCTCATCCCCGCACCGGACTTCCCGCTCTGGACGGCGGTGACGACCCTCGGGGGCGGCAAGGCGGTCCACTACCTCTGCGACGAGCAGGCCGACTGGTACCCCGACCTGGACGACATGGCGTCGAAGATCACGGACCGCACCAAGGCCGTGGTCATCATCAACCCCAACAACCCCACCGGCGCGGTCTACCCGAAGGAGATCATCGAGGGCATCCTCGACCTCGCCCGCCGCCACGGCCTGATGGTCTTCGCCGACGAGATCTACGACCAGATCCTCTACGACGACGCCGTGTACCACTCGGTCGCGGCGCTCGCACCCGACCTGGTCGTCCTGACCTTCTCCGGCCTGTCGAAGACGTACCGGGTGGCGGGCTTCCGCTCCGGCTGGCTGGTGGTGACGGGCCCGAGGCAGCACGCGAAGGACTACCTGGAGGGCCTGACGATGCTGGCCTCCATGCGGCTGTGCGCCAACGCGCCCGCCCAGTACGCCATCCAGGCCGCGCTCGGCGGCCGCCAGTCCATCCGCGAACTGACCGCGCCCGGTGGCCGGCTGCTCGAACAGCGGGACGTGGCCTGGGAGAAGCTCAACGAGATCCCCGGCGTGACGTGCGTGAAGCCGAAGGGGGCGCTGTACGCGTTCCCGCGCCTCGACCCCAAGGTGCACAAGATCCACGACGACGAGAAGTTCGTCCTGGACCTGCTGCTGCGGGAGAAGATCCAGGTGGTGCAGGGCACGGGCTTCAACTGGCCGACCCCGGATCACTTCCGCATCCTGACCCTGCCGCACGCGGACGACCTGGAGGCGGCGATCGGGCGGATCGGACGCTTCCTCGGCGGGTACCGGCAGTAGGCGCGATTGTCAGTGGCGGGTCGTAGCCTTCCAGCAGGTGGGGCGAGTGCCCCGGGGCCTGTGCCGGAGAGGAGCGCGCCGTGACCCGACCACCGACCGCCGCGCAGCGGCGGGTCATCGACGCCGCCGACCCGGTGACCGGCCGGCTGCGGGGTACGGAGGCACAGCTGGCGGCGCTGGTGCGGCGGGGGCTCGCCTTCCGGCACCCCCGGCCGCCGCACGATCACTTTCTGACGCCGGAGGGCCACCGGGTGCGGCAGGGCGTCACACAGGTGCCCGTGCCCGCCGCCGAGGCCCCCGCAACCGCCGGTGTGTTCGCCGCGCGCGTCGGCGGCGAGGAGGCGGCGCCCGAGACCGGGCCCGCCCGGCGCCGTGAGGTGCACAGCGCCTGGCAGGGGCTGCTGGAGCTGCGCCGGATGACCAACCCGGACGGTGCGGTGGAGCGGCCGTGCGGCTGGGAGCGCACGCATCTCGTGCAGGCCGCCGCACTCGCACTGGAGGCGGCCGGACACCGCCCGGCCGGGCGGGACGACGGGGGCTACCGGGTGCGGGAGACCCCGCAGCCGGAGGCCGTCGCCATATACGAGCCGGACGGCGAGGCGCTGCGGGCCTGCGCGGCCACCCTGGATGGGGCAGGCTGGCAGGTGAGCGAGCACCGCGAGCCGCGCACCGGGACCCGCTATCTCCTGGCCTCGCCGCGCCGGGCGTGATGAGCATGCCAAGATCGGGGGATCGTTGCGTACGCCACGAGTGTCCGGCGCCAGAAGGGAAGCCCATGAGCGAGCCGTTTTCCGTCCCGGTGACCGTCCGCGGTTACGAGACCGACGTGCAGGGTCACCTCAACCAGAGCGTGTACCTGAACTACGCGGAACACGCCCGCTGGTCGTTACTGCAGGCCGCGGGGATCAGCCAGTCCGCCCTCATCGGCGGCGGCGTGGGCCCGGTCGCCCTGGAGACGACCATCCGCTACAAGCGGGAGCTGCTCGCGGGCGACGAGGTCGAGGTGACCTGCGCCTTCGCCTGGGGCGAGGGCAAGACCTTCCGCATCGAGCAGACGGTCCGCAAGACGGACGGCACGGTGGCGGCCGAGATCACGGCGGTCGGCGGCCTGCTGGACCTGAAGGCCCGCAAGCTGGTCGCGGAGCCCCAGGAGCACTTCAGGAAGCTGGCGTCGGACCCGGGCCTGTTCGGGCTCTAGGTCGGACCGGCTCGGGCGCGTGCTCCTCGTCGTAGGACGCGTGCGACTCGGCGATGCAGACCCTGTTGCGCTCGGCCCAGTCGGTCAGGCGTTGCAGGGTCTCGTGCAACTCCCGGGCCACGGGCGTAAGTTCGTACTCCACCTTCAGCGGCACCGTCGGATGGACCGTGCGCGTGACGAGGCCATCGCGCTCCAGGTTGCGCAGCGTCAGGGTCAGCATCCGGCGGCTGATGCCCTCGATGCTGCGCGGATGTTCACCGCGGCCTCCGTGTTGTGCGGGGTGGCAACCGGCCAGGGCGTGCTGATCGCGGCGCGCGCCCTTCAGGGCGTCGGCGGGGCGATGACCTCGGCGGTGGTCCTCGGCATGCTGGTCGCGCTGTTCCCGGAGCCACGGGAACAGGCGCGTGCCATCGCGGTGTTCAGCGCGGTCGGCGCGGCGGGCGGAGCGCTCGGCGCCTTCCTCGGCGGGGCGCTGACCGAGGCGCTGAACTGGCACTGGATCTTCCTGATCAACCTGCCGATCGAGGTCGTCGCCTGGCTCGCGGCCGTCCGCGTGCTGGAACCGGACCGCGGCGCCGGGCTCGGCAAGGGCGCCGACTACCCGGGCGCGGCGCTGGTCACCGGCGCGCTGATGCTGACGGTGTACGTCATCGTCGGTGCCGGCGAGCGCGCCCCGACCGCCACCCTGCTGCTGGGTGCCCTCGCCCTCCTGCTGTTCCTGGCGTTCACGCTCCGCCAGGCCCGGGCCGGCCGTCCACTGCTGCGGCTCCGGCTCTTCCGCTCCCGGCTGCTGAGCGGCGCGAACGCCGTGCGGATCCTGATGATCGCGACGATGTACGGCTTCCAGTTCATCGGCGCTCTCTACGTCCAGCGGGTGCTCGGATACGGCGAGTTGCTCACCGGCACGGCGTTCCTGCCGGCGCCGGTCGCGATCGGGGTGCTGATGCTGGGGCTGTCGGCCCGTACCGTCGGCCGGTTCGGCGCGTACCGGGTGCTGCTGGCCGGGCTGGTCCTCATCGTCGCGGGCATGGCCCTGCTGAGCCGGGCCCCGGTCGACGGCCAGTACGTCACCGACGTGCTCCCGCCGCTGCTTCTGCTCGCCACCGGCTTCGCCGCCGCGATGCCCGCGCTGACCGGGCTGGCGATGTCCGGGGCCCGCGAGGAGGACGCCGGGCTGGCGTCCGGGCTCTTCAACACCACGCAGGTCGTGGGCGGTTCGCTGGGTCTGGCAGTGCTGTCGGTGCTGGCGGCGGCGGTGCTGCGGGAGCGGCGCGTCTGAGAGCGGGCCCGGAAGGGCGGGGCGGCGGGACGTCGTGCCCGCCGCCCCTCACTTACCGCTGTGGTACGGCACGAGCAGGGCGAAGTCCCCGGAGCGGTGTTTGATTGACGCAGATCCGGCCGCCGACCGGTACCGAGGCCAGCGGTGGCTGTCGGCGCGGGCGAGCAGGAGCCGGCACCCTTGACGGCCACCGGCCGGCCTCCCTGCCCGAGCGGCGTCCGGAGCTGTGTTCGCCGGTCTCACGGTGCGGCCGGGGTCCTGGGGACGCCCGTGATCTCCTCGCCCGCCTCCATCGGGTGGGTCACGTCGTGGGCGTCCCGGTCGCGTCGGCCCAGGTGGTTGAAGACCAGGTTCAGCAGGACCGCCGCCACGCAGCCCGTCGAGATGCCCGAGTCCAGGACGATCCGCGCCGTCTCCGGGAAGGCGTGGTAGAACTCCGGCGCCGTGATGGGGATGATGCCGACGGCCAGGGAGACGGCCACGATCAGGACGTTGTTGTCCTTGTCCAGGCCGGCCCGGACCAGGGTCTGGATGCCGCTGGCCGCGACCGAGCCGAACAGCACCACGCCCGCCCCGCCGAGCACCGGGCGCGGTACGACGGCGATCAGCGAGGCGGCCATCGGGCACAGGCCCATCAGCACCAGGAATCCGCCGCCGGCCGCGACGACATAGCGGCTGCGGATCTTCGTCATCGCCACCAGGCCGATGTTCTGCGCGAACGCGCTGCACATGAAGCCGTTGAAGAGCGGGCTGATCGCCGAGCCGAGGGTGTCGGCGCGCAGGCCGGCCGCGATGGTCTTCTCGTCCGCCGGGCGGTCGACGATCTCACCCAGTGCCAGCATGTCGGCGGTCGACTCGGTCATCGACACCACCATCACCACGCACAGGGAGAGGATCGCGGCGAGCTGGAACTGCGGGGCGCCGAAGTGGAAGGGGGTCGGGAAGCCGATGACCGCCGCGTCCGCGACCGGGCCGAAGTCCGTGGCGCCGAACGGGATCGCGATCAGCGTGCCCGCGACCAGGCCGAGCAGCACCGCGATCTGCTTGACGAAGCCCCGGGTGAAGCGCCGCAGCAGCAGGACGATGACGAGGGTGCCGGCGGCCAGCCCCAGGTTGGTCGCCGAACCGTAGTCGTGCGCCGCCGGGTCGGGCCCCTGCGCCCAGCCGAAGGCGACCGGGAGCAGGGAGATGCCGATCAGGGTGATGACCGTGCCCGTCACCACCGGTGGGAAGAAGCGGACCGCCTTGCAGAAGACGGGAGCGGCTATGAAGCCGATGAGCCCGGCGACGATGACCGCGCCGAAGATGATCGGCAGGGCGTCGGACTTGTCCTCGGTGGAGGCGACGATCGCGGTCATCGGGGCGACACCGGCGAAGGTGACGCCGTTGACGAACGGCAGCCGGGCGCCGATCTTCCAGATGCCGAGGGTCTGCAGGAGCGTGGCGAGGCCCGCGGTGAACAGGCAGGCGCCGGTGAGGAACGTCAGGTCGGTGGCGGTCAGGCCGATGGCCGCGCCGACTATCAGAGGTGGGGCGACGACTCCCGCGTACATGGCGGCCACATGCTGCAGGCCGGTCGTCGCCATCTTGAGCGCGGGGAGTTTTTCGTCAACGGGGTGGTCGGCCACGGCGGCTTCCCTCCGGTCGGTTACACGGCTTCGCCGGCTGACGGCCGTGGGTGTCAAGGAGGTGGTGCAGGTGGTCGTGCGGGACCGGACGTGCGGGACGGGGGTGGCCGTTCCGGGGCGCACGCGTGGACGCGCGCCCCGGAGACGGCCGCCGTGGACCCCGCTCGGGTCCGCGGCACCGGCCGGGAGCCGTCCCTCCCGGCCGGAGTCATCGGGGGGATCAGCCCTGCGCGGCGATCCTCGCCAGCCGCCGGGCCTCGTCCCGCGTGGAGCGGGCGATGGCGTCCTCGTCGACCGTGAGCAGCCGCCCGTCCTCGACGATCTGCCGGCCGTTCACGAAGGAGGCGGTGACCGGGGCCGCCGCGCCGAAGACCAGGGCCGTCACCGGGTCGGCGATGGAGGCGTGGGCGAGCGTGTCCAGCTTCCACAGGACCAGGTCGGCGAGCTTGCCCGGCTCCAGCGAGCCGGTCTCCGCCGCCCGGCCCAGCACCTGGGCGCCGCCGTAGGTGCCGAGGCGCAGCGCCTGGCGGGCGTTCAGGGCGGCCTCCTTGTGCGCGCCGAGGCGGTTGATGAGGAGGGCGTTGCGCAGCTCGGTGTGGAGTTCGCCGGACTCGTTGGACGCGGTGCCGTCGACGCCGAGGCCGACCGGGACGCCGGCCGCGAGCATGTCGGGGACACGGGCGATACCGGCCGCGAGCCGGGCGTTGGACGACGGGCAGTGCGCGACGCCGGTCCTCGTGCGGGCGAAGGCGGCGATGTCGGAGTCGTTCATGTGGACGCAGTGCGCCATCCACACGTCCTCGCCGAGCCAGCCGGTGGACTCGAAGTAGTCGGTCGGTCCCATGCCGAACAGTTCGTGGCAGAACTTCTCCTCCTCCACGGTCTCCGAACCGTGGGTGTGGAGCCGTACGCCGAGGCGGCGGGCGAGCTGCGCGCCGTCCCGCAGCAGTTCGGTGGAGACGGAGAAGGGCGAGCAGGGCGCGACGGCGACCTGGGTCATGGCGTCGAAGGAGGAGTCGTGGTGCTGCCGGACGGTCTCCTCGGTGGCGGCCAGCGCGCCGTCGAGGGTCTCGACGGCGAAGTCCGGGGGCAGGCCGCCGTCCTTCTCGCTGCGGTCCATGGAGCCGCGGGCGAGGGTGAAGCGGACGCCCATGTCGCGGGCGGCGCCGATGATCGCGTCGGACAGGTCGCCGGAGCCGTGCGGGAAGACGTAGTGGTGGTCCATGGCGGTGGTGACGCCGCCGCGGGCCATCATCGCGAGCGAGCCCTGGGCCGCCGCGCGCACCATCGGCTCGTCGATGCGCGCCCAGACCGGGTACAGCGCGACCAGCCAGTCGAAGAGGTTGTGGTCCGTGGCCAGGCCCCGGGTGATCCACTGGTAGAAGTGGTGGTGGGTGTTGATCAGTCCGGGAGTGACGAGGTGCCCGGAGGCGTCGATACGGTGTGCGACGTTCTCCAGGCCCTCGGGGGCCTTGCCCGCGCCGACCGACTCGATGCGGTTGCCGGCGAGGACGACGTGCCCGGAGGCGTACTCGGTGTCGTCGGCGTCGACGGTCGCGATCGCACCGTTCTCGATGACGATGCGCTGGGCTGCTGCCATGGTTCGTCCTTTGCGCTGAGGTGGAGGGGGCACGGCAGGACCCTGGGAGTTTGAGTGCCGTGGCCGAGGAGATGGGTTCCCCGGCCACGGGTGCCGAAAGAGGGAACGTCAGAGGTTGGTGAGGTCCACGGGGATCTTCGCCTCGCAGCCGTCCCGCAGGATCGTCGCCTCGATCAGGCCGTAGGGGCGGTCGGCCGCGAAGTACACAGCACCGTCGGCGGTGTCGTTCTTCAGCCCGAACGGCTCCAGATCGACCAGGAAGTGGTGCTTGTTCGGGAGGGAGAAGCGGACCTCGTCGATCTCGCCGCGGTTGTCGATGATCCGCGCGCCCATCTGGTACAGCGTCTGCTGGAGCGAGAGCGAGTACGTCTCGGCGAAGGCCTGGAGCATGTGCTTCCTGGTCTGCTCGTAGGACTGCTCCCAGTTGGGCACGCGCTGGTCGTCGTCGGTCCAGTTGAACCGCCAGCGAGCGGAGACCTGGGTGGCCAGGATGCGGTCGTAGGCCTCCTTCAGCGTCGTGTACTTGTCCTTGACGTAGCCCCAGAACTCGGAGTCGGTCGAGTTCATCACGACGAGGTCCTTCAGGCCCGAGATCACCTCCCACGACGAGCCGTCGTAGGTGATCTGGGTCAGCCGGACCTCCTGGCCCTTGCGGACGAAGGAGTGCTTGGCCTCGTCGGCGCCGGTGGACTGCGAGTCGGCGTCGGAGGTCTCGATCCGCTCCCAGGCGTACTCCTCGATGCGGATCCGGGCCCGGTGGATCGGCTCCTGGCTGGTGACGAAGTGGCGGGCGAGGTGGATGCCGAACTGCTCGGCGGACTCGATGCCGTGCTCCTTGGCGAACGCGTACACCGTGTTCTTGGTGGTGTCGGTGGGCAGGACGTTGGCGTTCGAGCCGGAGTAGTGGACCTCGTCCATGTCGCCGCTCAGCGACACGGAGACGTTCAGGTCCTTGATGTGGTGGGTGGCGCCGTCCCGCGTGATCTTGACGACTCGGTTCTCGGCCTTGCCGTACTGGTTCTGTCCCAGAATGGTGGGCATGAGTAGCTAGCTCCCTCGGTATACGGAGTAGCCGAACGGGTTGAGCAGCAGCGGTACGTGGTAGTGCTCGCCCGGTACGACGGCGAACGTGATCGCCACCTCCGGGAAGAACACACCGGCGCCGCTGTCCCGATTCGCGGGGGCGTCCTGCTGCGCATCGGCTTGGCTTTTCGCGTCGTTCGCGGACTTCTTCTCGAAGTACGGCTCGACGGCGAAGTCGAGCCGTACGTGGGTGGTCCCCTCCGGCAGGGCCGGGAGGTCCTTGCACCGGCCGTCCGCGTCGGTCGCGGAGCCGCCGAGCGCCTGCCAGGCGGCCGCACGCCCGCTGCGGGCGGAGAGCCGGACGGCGACGCCCTCGGCGGGGCGGCCGGCGCTGGTGTCCAGGATGTGCGTGGACACGGACGCGGTGGCGGAGGTGCTCATGCTGCTGTCAGTCCTCTTCGACGAGTCGGGCCAGACGGATGCGGTTGATCTTCCCCAGTTCGGTGCGGACGATCTCCCGCTCCCGCTCCGGCGTGTTGCCGATCCGTTCCCTGACCGCGTCGCGCATCTGCTCGCCGGTCCGGCCGGTGGCGCAGATCAGGAAGACGTGGCCGAACTTCTCCTGGTAGGCGAGGTTCAGCTCCAGCATCTCCGTCTTGAGTGCGTCGGAGGCGCCGGCCATGCCGCGCTGTTCCCGGGCCGAGGTGGGGTCACCGGGTTTCGGGCGGCCGATGGGCGGGTGGTCGGCCATCGCCTCCGCGAGGTCCTGCGCCGTCAGCTGCGCCATGGCGGCGTCGCTCGCGGCGTACAGCGCCTCGGGGGTGGCGTAGGGGCGGGCGGCGAGCAACCGCTTCGCCCACGCCGTGGAGGCGCACGCCTCGTGGAGCGCGGTGAAGGCCGCGTGCTCCTCGAGGGCGTTGAACCGGGCCAGGCCCGGCGGCGTGGAAGTGGAAGTCACAGGAGCCTCCGTGGCCGGGTACGGCCTTCGTGCTGAACGGGCGTGCCGATAGCTAACGCCCTCCCCCGACAGCACGTCAACAGTTTGTTGAAAATTCCGTGTGACGAAACCCGGCGAGGCGGCGAAACCGGGCATGACCCTGGTCAGGGCACGAGCCCGGTCAGGCCCCCTTCTCGCGGTTGAGGTAGTTGTAGACGGTGAAGCGGCTGACGCCCAGGGCGCTCGCCACGGTCTCCACCCCGTGCCGTACGGAGAAGGCGCCGCGCGCCTCGAGTATCCGTACGACCTCCTGCTTGGCCTTGCGGTCGAGGTCGGCCAGCGGCATGCCCTTGCGGCGCTCCATGGCGGCGAGGATGTGGTCGAGGGAGTCGGCGAGCTGCGGCAGCCGTACGGCGACGGCGTCGCGACCCTCCCAGGACAGGACGACGTCGTCGGGACCGGCCTCGTCCGGCGGGATCATCTCGCCGCCCATGGCGTCGACCAGGGGCTTCACGGCCGCGATGAACGGCTCGTCCCCGGTGCCGCTCACGCCTCGCCCTCCTCGATCACGTTGACCTGGAGCGAGACCCGGGTGGCGCCCGCCTCCAGGGTCTTGCGGAGCAGGGCGTCCACGGCGGTGAGCACCGCGTCGGCACCGCCCTCGGCGGTGTTGCCGAACGGGCCGACGTCCACGGCGTCCAGTTCGGCGGCCTCCACGACCTCGCGGGCGACCAGCGCGTGCGCGGGTGCCTCGTCGAGGTCGAAGGGCTCGGTCGTGAACTCCACTCTCAGTCGCATGCTGCCCCCAGAACCGTCGTGACCTGTGCGACCCTAGCCGACACCGGGGCGGACCGGACCGCCTGCGCCATCGCTCTCCATCGTCCTCCACCGCCGGGACTCGCCGCCCCGGGAACTGGTTCCCGGGGCGGGCACGACAAGCCTGAAAAGATCCGGAGTGAGCCTCGCTCACCTGCGGTTTCAGCCCCAGATGTCGTACTGCTGGAAACCGGTGCCGACCGAGACCCGTGGAGCGAAGATCTCGGAGGTCGCCTTCCCGGTGCCCTTGTAGAGGTAGAGCGTGCCGCCGGAGGTGCGGGCCAGGAAGTCGGCGTTGCCGTCGCCGCTGACGTCGCCGACCGCGTCGAAGGCGTTGTAGCCGGTCCAGGCGCTGCGCACCTTGATCCGGGACGAGAAGGCCTCGGAGCCGGCCTTGCCGGTGCCCTTGTACAGGTACAGGTCACCGGTGCTGGACTGGCGGGCGAGCAGGTCGGCTCTGCCGTCACCGGTGAAGTCGCCGTGGCCGCGCACGGAGTTGTACTGGTTCCAGCCGGTGCGGACCGAGAAGCGGGAGCCGAAGGTGCCGTTGCCCTTGCCCGGGTAGATCCACAGTATCCCGCCGGAGTCCACCGACAGGATGTCGGGCAGGTAGTCGCCGGTGACGTCGCCCGGCGCGATGATCCGGGTGCGGGTCTTCCAGCCGGTGGCGATCTTCGTGTCGGTCCAGGAGCCGCCCGTGCGGGCGCTGTTGAGCACGAAGTGCTTCCAGTACACGTCACCGGTGGAGCCGACCCGGTAGATCAGGTCCTGGTAGCCGTCCCGGTTGAGGTCCGTCTGGAGGACCAGGTTGGCGCCGCTCCAGTTGCCCCAGGAGGCGCGGGCGCCGAAGGAGCTGCCGTTGGAGTCCTTCTCGTAGCCGGTCTTCGTGGACGACTCCCGGACGAAGATGTCGGCCTTGCCGTCGGCCCTGCCGTTGAAGGTGCTCAGGTTCGTGTCGTCGATCTGCCGGTAAGCGGAGCCGGCGTAGGCACTCATCCTGGTGAAGACGCTGTAATAGCCCTTCTCCACGCAGCCCCTGCCCCAGGAGACCACTCCGGCGATGCGGCCGCCCACCACGAGCGGGCCGCCGGAGTCGCCGTTGCACGCCGCGCTGGTACCGGTGTCGCTCCCGCTCTGCGTGCCCGCGCAGACCATGCGCCCCGCGACGAAGGCGTAGTCGTAGACGCCGGCGCAGGTGCTGTCGGAGCGCAGTGTCAGCGTGGCCGTCCGCAGTGTCTGGGAAAGGTCCTGGCTGGTGGAGCTGGTACGGCCCCAGCCGTAGACCTTGGCCTGGGTGCCGGCGGCGTACGAGCCGGTGTCGCCGTGGCCGACCATGCGGATCGGCGTCGCCTTGACCGGGACGGCCAGGGTGAGCATGCCGAGGTCGTCCCCGTACCTCCCCACCTCCTTGTCGACGGGGTCGTACCCCGGTTGCCACCACTGGCGCAGCACGGCCGTGGCCTGGCCGCCGTGCAGGTCGGTGGTGCCGGTGGAGTCGGTGGTGGGCAGTTGGGCGGTACCCGTGACGACGGCGCCGTGGGCCTGCCAGTTGTAGTCCCTGCCGTCGTTCCTGACGCAGTGGGCGGCGGTGAGGATCTTCGTCGGTGCCACGACCGTGCCGCCGCAGAAGAAGCTCACGTCGTCATCGGTCTCGGGGGTGTTCCTGTCGTCGTGGTACCAGAGCTGGGCCATCCACGGGGCCGTGCTGATGGTGGTCTCGCTGCCACCGATGATCTTCGGGTCGATGCTCGACGTGTTCGTGCCGGAGCTCAGCGACGACTTCTCGGTCGTCCGGCCCGCGGTGTCGTCGCCGGCGAGGGCGCCCGCGATGCGCTTCTCCAGGGTGGAGAGCGGGGGCGAGTCGATGGCCGGCTCGACCGTCGGGTTCGGCACGGCGGTGGCCGCACCGGCGGAGGAGGTCATCAGCGTGGCGGCGACGGCCGCGGCGATGCCGGCGGCGGCGACGGGCAGGGCGATGCGTATCCGGCGTCTGTGACGGCCGCCGGACGGTGTCGTGGTCAAAGGAGTCCCCCCCAGAGGAACATGAGACAGGAGGGACGCGAGTCGCGTCCCTCCTGCTCAGCGCCGAAAGACCGGCCTCCGTCACACTCCCGCCGCACCGGCGTGCGCTGGTCGGGCCGGTGTGCGTGCGCCGGCATGACACCCTCGCGCTGGATCTCGCCCGCGCTATCGGGGCGTGCCCGCGACCGGCCTCGCCGTTCGGTCAGCCGATGGCCTGGTACGCGAGGGCGCACCCAAGAAGATGACGCGACAGAGCGGAAGCCCGGATACGCCATGACCACCGCGCCCGCGAGCCCGAGAGCGGTCCGCAGCACCGGGATGTCCAGCAGCTTGCCGACACCCGCCAGGCCCAGGCCGGCGTACAGCACGTCGATGGCCGCCGCGCCGAGGCCGATGGCGAATCCGCACACGCCCTGAGGACGTCACGCACACCCGGGGACGAGGCAACACGGAGAAACCGCCCCCTTGACAAGCCACGACACCCGACGGCAGTCTTCCGGTAAGCAGAAAGCAACTTCCACGATGCGAAACCAAGCGAAAGGGAGCGCGGCCCGATGGGATTCGCAGACCAGCGCTTCAACGTCAACCTGTCGATCCTCTTCACGGAACTCCCGCTCCTGGAGCGCCCCGCGGCAGCCGCCGCGGCCGGCTTCACGGCGGTCGAGCTGTGGTGGCCCTGGGTCGACTCGCCCACCCCTGAGCAGTCGGAGCTCGACGCGCTGAAGAAGGCCGTCGAGGACGCGGGCGTCCAGCTCACCGGCCTCAACTTCTACGCCGGCCGGCTGCCCGGCCCCGACCGTGGCGCCCTGTCGATCCCGGGTGAGGAGTCGGAGAGGTTCCGCGCCAACATCGACGTGGCGGCCGACCTCGCCGCCTCCCTGGGCTGCACGGCGCTCAACGCCCTGTACGGCAACCGCGTCGAGGGCGTGGACCCTGCCGAGCAGGACGCGCTCGCGCTGGAGAACCTGGTGCTCGCGGCCCGGGCCGCCGACCGGATCGGCGCGATCCTGCTGATCGAGGCGCTCAACCAGCCCGAGTCGCCGTCGTATCCGCTGGTGTCGGCACCGGCCGCCGTCGGCGTCGTCGACAAGGTCAACGACACGACGGGGCTGGACAACGCCCGCTTCCTCATGGACCTCTACCACCTGTCCATGAACGGCGAGGACCTGCCGCAGGTGATCGAGCGGTACGCCGCGAAGACCGGTCACGTGCAGATCGCCGACAACCCCGGCCGCGGCGCCCCCGGGACGGGCGCGCTGCCCCTCGAAGACCTCCTCGACCAGCTGAACAAGGCGGGTTACGACGGCTGGGTCGGCCTCGAGTACAAGCCGGGCGACCGCCCGAGCGCCGAGGCCTTCGACTGGCTGCCCCGCTGACCCCCGTACCGAAAGGCACCCCCACCATGACCGACACACTTGCAGCCACTTCCCACCCAGCCCGCCCGGCGATCGCCTGGATCGGCCTCGGCATCATGGGCTCCCCCATGTCCGAGAACCTGATCAAGGCGGGTTACGACGTCACCGGATTCACCCTGGAGCGGGAGAAGCTGGACCGCCTCGCCGCCGCCGGCGGCACGGCCGCCGGTTCGATCGCCGAGGCCGTGCGGGACGCCGACGTCGTGATCACGATGGTGCCGGCCTCCCCGCAGGTCGAGGCCATCGCCTACGGCCCCGACGGCATCCTGGAGAACGCCAGGTCCGGCGCGCTGCTGATCGACATGTCCTCCATCACCCCGCAGACCTCGGTCGACCTGGCGAAGGCGGCGAAGGACAAGGGCATCCGCGTCCTGGACGCCCCTGTGTCCGGCGGTGAGGCCGGTGCGATCGAGGCCGTGCTGTCCATCATGGTCGGCGGCGAGCAGGCCGACTTCGACCAGGCCAAGCCGATCTTCGAGGCCCTCGGCAAGACCATCGTGCTGTGCGGCCCGCACGGCTCCGGCCAGACCGTGAAGGCCGCCAACCAGCTGATCGTCGCCGTGAACATCCAGGCGTGCGCCGAGGCCGTGGTCTTCCTGGAGAAGTCCGGCGTGGACCTGAAGGCGGCCCTGGATGTCCTCAATGGCGGCCTCGCGGGCTCGACCGTGCTCACCCGCAAGAAGGACAACTTCCTCGGCCGGGACTTCAAGCCGGGCTTCCGTATCGATCTGCACCACAAGGACATGGGCATCGTCACGGACGCCGCCCGCAACGTCGGCGCGGCCCTGCCCGTCGGCGCCGTGGTCGCCCAGCTGGTCGCGTCCCTGCGCGCGCAGGGCGACGGCGGCCTGGACCACTCGGCGCTGCTGCGGGCCGTGGAGCGGCTCTCCGGCGCACGGATCTGACCCTCGTAGATCTGAATAGACCCGAGGGTCCCCGTACCCCGGGCGGCGGCGCCGCTGACACCTGTCCTGTCGCGCCCGAAGCGGCGGCGCCGCCCGGACCCAGCCATGGCCATTGCTTCAACAAGCTGTTGACGCTTCGCGGCGCGTGGGCCGGCTGGTGCTAGACCGCACCCCGGACAACGTCTTCGCCGAGGTGGAGCAGGCCGCGTTCTCCCCGAACAACTTCGTGCCGCCGGCTCCGAGTACGGGCGGCGCGTGGAGCAGGCGGTCCGCGCCCCGCGCGAGGACTGAACTCCCTGCCCGCGTCCGACCGCCAGGGCGACCCGGATGAGGGGTGGTCGCCCCGGGCACGGGCGCGGGCAGGGCGCGGACCGCGGCGGCTGCGAGCCAGTGCGGTGGTGAAGGACGCCCGGGCCGGCTTCTCGACCTGAGGGAAGACCGCCCTGGCGTCCGTCGCACCCGCCGCGGTCCCAGTATCTGCCCCATCCCTCAAGACCCCGTCCGGCGGCGCGAACGTCCTGTCGCGCCCAGCCTCGCGCCGTCGGACGGCCAGCCCGCCCAGGGTGCGGAACCGGTCCGGCCGCAGCAGCCTGAAGGCATGGCACATCCAACCGAGCACCCGCATATCGTGGTCCATCCCCCCGCCCTGGACGGATCCCGCCGGGTCACCCTGGGCGAGGAGCCCCTGGGCGTCGCCACGCACGCCGACGACGTCGCCGAGATCCTGCGGCTGGCGGACCTGTACGTCACCGACGTCGCGGAGAGCGACCTCGTCGAATGGCAGGGCGGCGGCCCGGACGACTGGCCGGGGCTGTCGGAACACCACGCGGTGTGAAACACCACGAAGTGTGAACACGCCTACGGCAACGGTCGTACGCCTTGTACGGAACCCTCAAATGAACCTGTCAACTACCCGTAGCTAAAGCGACGGGCTTGCACAACGGGCATCACTGGCTGTGACGCTGCGTTTGCGTTCAGCCCCACTCCTGGGTTTCGGTGGTGGAGCAGGGGCCGTTGACTGGGCCCCGCGTCGCCACAAATCCCACGCTTTGGCGCGGATATTGCGGGAGCCGTTCCGGTCCGCGTGATCAACGAATCCGCAGGACCGGCACGCGAACCAGGCCTGCGAGACCCGGTTCGCCCTGTCGATGTGACCGCACTCGGCGCAGGTGCGCGAGGTGTACGCCGGATCGACGTACACCACCGGCACCCCCGCCCGGCGGGCCTTGTACGCGATGAATTGCCCCAGCTGGGCAAACGACCAGCTGGAATGGGTGGCCCGTTGGGGCTTCCTCAGCCGTACCCGCTCGCGGATGCCCGTCAGGTCCTCCAGGGCGATCCCGCGACCGGTGCGTTCCGCCTCGGCCACCACATGCTTCACGATCTTATGGTTGATGTCTCGTGCCCGCCGCGCCTCATTGCGCCGCCGTTTCTTCAGGCGGCGCTTGGCGGACGGGGTGTTCTTCTTCCGCAGCTTGGTACGCAGCTTGCGTTCCCGGACGCGGATGCGGCTGAGCTCTCGTCCGGCCATGATCTCGCCGTCCGAGGTGGTGGCGATGTTGACGATGCCCAGGTCGATGACCAGGAAGTCCACCGGATCAGTGTCCGGCTCGGCCTCCGGTACCTCGCAGGTGGCCAGCAGGAACCACATGCCGTCCCGGCATAACAGGTCCGATTCACCCTTGCGGTACAGGGCCAAGGCGGCCAGTTGCTCCGGGGCGGCGGTGGACACCACGTCCTTTACCCGCCCGGCAGTCGTCCAGATCGAGATCCGCCGCTGGTCGATCTGCCAGGACAGCATCCGGTCGTCGTACGGCTGCGCACTCTCCGGCCGGAAGGCGACCGGCTTCTGTGTAGCCCTGCGGTAGCGCTGCGAGCCCGGCCTGCCCAGATTCCCGGCCTTCAGGTTCGCCTTGAGGGTGGCGTACGCGTCACACACCTTCTTGATCACGTGCTGGGCGGCCTGCGCCCCGAGCCCCCACCGCGCCTTGATCTGTCCGTAGGTGTGCTCGCGCAGCGCGAAGTTCCGCTTCACGCCCTTCTCGAACGCCACGCCGCTGGCCCAGGTCGCTGCTTCGTTGCAGGCACGCAGCGTCGTCTCAAGTGCCGCCGCCTGCACGGGCGTCGGCAACAGCCTGACTTGAACCACCACCTTCACGATCAGCAAACCTACACACGCGTACGACAGCCCACTGCACGTTCACCGCCCGTCACCCGACCGGGTGACGTCATCACCGCCTGCAAACAGCACCTGCTCCGCTGACAGTGCACCCGACCTCTTCGCGGCCGCACGCACGAGTGATACCGCGGCACTCCGCGCCGCGACCACAAAGTTGCGATTCCTCCCAGGGCTGAAGCCTCGGGGAGCTTCAACCGCCCCCGGGGCCGGGCACATTCTCGGCACAAGGGGCCCGCCGGCACGGGGGCGGCGGGCCCCGGCACGGGGGTGAGCCATGGGCGACGGTACGGCGGTCCGGCTGGAGCCGCACGAGATCGCACTACTGGGGGGCGGCCCGCGGGCCGCCGTCACCGTCGCCGTGGTGGACCTGTATCTGCGGGGCCTGGTGGAGCCGGACCGGCCGGGGACGATACGGGCCGGCCTCGCGGACGCCGTGAGCGCGGAGCGACCGCCGTCCTCCCTGGCCCAGGAGGTGCACGCCTGTCTCCAGGAGCCCGCCTGTCTGCGGACGTTGGTCAAGGATCCGGGCGTACGGCTCGCGCTGGCTCTCATGCGCATCCCGCTCGCGGAGGCGGGCCTGCTGCGCTACCCGCTGCTCGGCCCGACGCGCGGCGCCCGCCGCCAGGTGCGGGACCTGCGGCAGCGCCATCCGCTGCCCGCGAGCAGGCGCGGCCTGACCGACCACGAGCGGCTGCTCGCCGTCGCGCTGCACGGCGAGGCGGCCCTGCGGCTGCTGGTGCCGCGCTTCGCCCTGCGGGCGGGGCTGATCCGCCGGGCGAAGGTGGGCGGCAAGAGCCTCCTCAAGCACTCACCGCGCGGTACGGGCGGGGGTGGCGGGGGTCACTCCTACTGCGGCGGGTGCGGAGGCGGCGGTGGGGGCGGCGGGGCCTGACCGCGGTCCCGGCGCGCCCGGGCCCCGGGGCACGCACGCGTAGGGGCGGGCCGTCCTCCCGGACGCCCCGCCCTTCTCCCGCGTACGCGTCAGACCTTCAGCGTCTTGATCGACGTCGGCGCATGGCCGGGCTCCGTGGCGATCTCCTCGAACTCCACGACGTTGCCGATGTCGTTGGTCGTCGACATGGAGATGTTGGTGACGCGCTCCAGGATCGCCTCGACGACGACCGGCACCCGGTACTCGGCGGCGAGCTTCTTCGCCTGCTCGAAGGCGGCGCCGAGTTCGGCGGGGTCGGTGACGCGGATGGCCTTGCAGCCGAGGCCCTCGGCGACCTTGACGTGATCGACGCCGTACACGCCGAGCTCGGGCGCGTTGATGTTCTCGAACTCCAGGTTGACCTGGAAGTCGATGTCGAACGCGCGCTGCGCCTGGCGGATCAGACCCAGGTAGGAGTTGTTGACGAGGACGTGGACGTACGGGATCTTGTGCTGCGCGCCGACGGCCAGTTCCTCGATCATGAACTGGAAGTCGTAGTCGCCGGAGAGCGCGACGACGGGCGCCTCCGGGTCGGCCTTGGCGACGCCGAGCGCGGCCGGGATGGTCCAGCCGAGCGGGCCGGCCTGGCCGCAGTTGATCCAGTGGCGGGGCCGGTACACGTGCAGCATCTGCGCGCCGGCGATCTGCGAGAGGCCGATGGTGGAGACGTACCGGGTCTCCGGGCCGAAGGCCTTGTTCATCTCCTCGTAGACGCGCTGCGGCTTGATCGGGATGTCGTCGAAGTGCGTCCGGCGCTGGAGGGTCGACTTCCGCTCCTGCGCCGAGGCCGCCCATGCGGAGCGGTCGGGCAGCTCGCCGGCCTTCTTCAGCTCGCGCGCCACCTCGACGAACAGCTCCAGCGCGGCCTTGGCGTCGGAGGCGATGCCGTAGTCGGGGGCGAAGATCTTGCCGATCTGGGTCGGCTCGATGTCGACGTGGACGAACTTCCGTCCGGCCGTGTAGACGTCGAGTTTGCCGGTGTGGCGGTTGGCCCAGCGGTTGCCGATGCCGAGGACGAAGTCGGACTCCAGGAAGGTCGCGTTGCCGTAGCGGTGCGAGGTCTGGAGGCCCACCATGCCGGCGTTCAGCTCGTGGTCGTCGGGCAGGACGCCCCAGCCCATGAGGGTGGGGACGACCGGGGTGCCGGTCAACTCGGCGAATTCGACGAGCAGTTCGGCGGCATCGGCGTTGATGACGCCGCCGCCCGCGACGATCAGCGGCCGCTCGGAGGCGTTCAGCATCCCGATCGCCTTCTCGATCTGGGCGCGGGCGGCGGCGGGCTTGTAGACCGGGAGCGGCTCGTACGTCTCCGGGTCGAACTCGATCTCGGTCATCTGGACGTCGATCGGCAGGTCGATCAGGACCGGGCCGGGGCGGGCGGAGCGCATCAGGTGGAAGGCCTGCTGGAAGACGCCGGGGACCTGCGCGGCCTCCAGCACGGTCACGGCCATCTTGGTGACCGGCTTGGCGATCGAGGCGATGTCGACGGCCTGGAAGTCCTCTTTGTGGATCACTGCGGTCGGGGCCTGGCCGGTGACGCACAGGATCGGGATGGAGTCGCCGGTCGCGGAGTACAGACCCGTGATCATGTCGGTGCCGGCCGGGCCGGAAGTACCGATGCAGACGCCGATGTTGCCCGCGTGGGTGCGGGTGTAGCCCTCGGCCATGTGCGAGGCGCCCTCCACGTGGCGGGCGAGGGTGTGGTTGATGCCACCGGAGGCCTTGAGCGCCGCGTAGAAGGGGTTGATCGCCGCGCCCGGGACGCCGAACGCGTCGGTGACGCCCTCGCGCTTGAGGATCTCAACTGCCGCGCGGGCAGCGGTCATTCGAGCCATCGAGTACTCCTGCTTCGGCTGTCGGATTCGCACTCCCGTCGCGCCCCGCGGTGAGCTCTTCCGTATGATGGAAAGTAACTTCTACGATCTGGAATGAATGTATGTGGGGTGGGCGAAGGGCGTCAAGAGAGGGACAAGCGGCGGACAGGCAGGGGCTCGCTGGAGCACGATGGACGCGCTGTCCCGATGTGACGCCGTACGGGAGTGGTCATGGCCGAGAACGTGCCGGTGCGCTGTCCGTCCTGCCGACGAGAGCACCGCTTCACGGCCCCGTCGTACCCGTGCGTGTGCGGAGCGCCCGTCGCCCCGCGGCTCGACCGGGACGGGACGGTGACGCCCGTCGCCCATCGCGTCTGGCAGGACGACTGGGTGGCGGTGCGGTGCGAGCGCTGCGGCCGACGCGGGGAGTGGCCACGGCCGGAGGTGGGGTGCCCGTGCGGGACGGTGCTGCGGGTGCCGCTGGCGGAGGGGCGGTGGATGCCCGGCGGCGGCGGTTCGACGGGCCGGGACAGGACATCCGACGATGTGCTGAGTCCTGACGGCACGACGAGGCAGGACACGGCAGCCGACCAGGGCCTCAGGCCGGGCGGCACGACGGGCCAGGACACGACAGCCGACGGCGGCCTCAGACGTGACCGGGACATCACGGTTGACGCGGACGCCGAGGCCGGCCGGGAGGGCGCGACGGACCCGGGCCGTGCGACCCGCCCGCACGACGCCGCATCCGCCGAGCGGGTCGCCGCCTCTGCCTACGCCGAGGGGGCCCCTGCCTCTGCCAGGTCCGGTGACAGTGCAGGGGCCGACGCCGATGTCGGTGCTGGCGCCGCCGCCGAGGCCGGTGGCCGGGGCGGGGCCGAGGCCGGAAGCCGTGGCAGGGCTGCCGCCGGTAGCCGCAGCCGCGGCGGTGCCGACGCCGTCGACCGCGCCGGGGCCAACCCCGGTGACGACGCCGGAGGCCGCAGCGATGCCGCAGCCGGTGGCCGTGGCCGGACCGCCGCCGGTAGCCGCAGCCGCGGCGGTGCCGACGCCGTCGACCGCGCCGGGGCCAACCCCGGTGACGACGCCGGAGGCCGCGGCCATGCCAAGGCCGGTGGCCGTGGCGAGACCGCCGCCAGTAGCCGCAGCCGCGGCGGTGCCAACGCCGTCGACCGCGCCGGGACCGACCCCGGTGACGCCCCCGGTGACGACGCCGGAAGCCGCAGCGATGCCGCAGCCGAAAGCCACGGCCAGGCCGCCGCCAGTAGCCGCAGCCGTGGCGACGCCGTCGACCGTGCCTGGACCGACGCCGACGATGCTGCCGCTGCCCCCCGGCCCCCCTTCCGTTCCGTCACGATCCGTACCGCGCTCGACGCCGTCACGGCCGCCGCGCTGTACCTGCGCTGGCTCGGTTACCGGGGCGTCCGGCGGGCGGACCAGCGGCCGCCGTCCGGGATCGGGCTCGCCGCCCGCGGCGTCGTCGCGCTGGTCGACCCGGCCGTGCGCCCGGCGACCCTGCGGGACGTGGAGTGCCTGTGGCTGACGGCCATGACGGAGTCGGCGGACTGCCTGTACTTCTCCCTCGCCGGGTACGCGGACGACGCCCGGGCCCGCGCCGACGCCCTCGGCATCCCGCTGTTCGTCCTCGACCTCACCGGCAGACCACGGCCGGTGAACGCCCCGGCCGGCGCACTGGACGCCACCGGCACGGAGAACCGGGCGCCCTGACACGCGCGAGCAGGTCAGTCGTCGCCGGGCCCGGGTTTGCTGAACTCTTCGATCAGCACGGGGTACTGCTCGCCACCGTGTCCCGCGGCGATCGAGCGGTCGGCCATCGCCTTGAACAGCTTCGGCAGTTCGGCGTTGACACCCACCGCCTCGCTCTCCTCGACCAGGTGTGCCATGGCCCGCGCGTCGGTCTCCAGGGCCGACACCTCGGCCGGGAAGGAGCCGCTGTCGATCTGCTCGGCGTATCCGGGCAGCCATTCGGCCACACCGGCGGCGATCCGCTGCGCGAACGGCGCGTACGTCGCGGCGTCGACACCGGCCGTCCTGAGCAGCGCGGTGCCCTGGAGCCAGGCGTTCAGGACGCTCCACATCATGGCCAGTCCGGCCACGTCGTACAGGGACGCAAGGCCGTGGTCCGCACCGAGGTGGGTGACGGTGCCGAGCGCGTCGAGGGTCGGCTTGTGCGCGTCGAAGTGCGCCTGCGGGCCGCTGTGCAGAATCACCGCCTCGGGCGTGCCGATGGCCGGCGGGACGGCCATGATCGCGCCGTCCAGGTAGCGGGCGCCGCGCTGTTCGGCCCATCGGGCGGTCTCCCGGGCCTGGGCCGAGTCGCCCGAGGTCAGATTGACCAGCGTCGTGCCGTCGAGCCCGACGTCGCCCGTGCCGAACAGCTCCCGCACGGCCTGGTAATCGGTGACGCAGATGATCGTCAGGGAGCCGGCCCGCACCGCGTCGCCGACTGTCGGCGCGAGCCGTGCGCCCCGGGCCACCAGCCCGTCGGCTTTGGCGGTCGTACGGTTCCACACGGTCGTGGGATGTCCGGCTTTCAGGAACGCGCCGGCGAGCGCCTGGCCCATCAGTCCGAGTCCGATGACTGTCACGGGTGTGTCGGTTCTGTTCATGGCAGCATCGTCAACGTTGATACCGGTGTGAAGGTCAAGCGAGGT
The DNA here is from genome assembly GCF_028885415.1 of Streptomyces coeruleorubidus. Taxonomy (GTDB): domain Bacteria; phylum Actinomycetota; class Actinomycetes; order Streptomycetales; family Streptomycetaceae; genus Streptomyces; species Streptomyces coeruleorubidus_A. The sequence goes on along the minus strand of NZ_CP118527.1, from coordinate 7,876,001 downwards.
TTTGATGCGTATCGGGGAACTGAGTCGCCGAACGGGCGTCAACGCCCATCAGTTGCGCTACTACGAGGCCCAGGGCCTGCTGGAGGCGGACCGCGGCACGAACGGGTACCGCGAGTACGACGAGAACGCGGTACTGCGGGTGAGACAGATCCGCCACCTGCTCGGCGCCGGCTTATCGTCCGAGGACATCGCGTATCTGCTGCCCTGTGCGGTCGGAGAGGCCCCGGAGCTGCTCGGGTGTCCCGAACTGCTGGCGGCGATGCGGTCGCGGCTGCGCCGGCTGGACGACCAGATGGCCGCGCTCGCCCGGTCCCGGAACGCCCTCGCCGACTACATCGACGCGGCCGAGCGCATGGGCAACCGGGCCTACCCGCCCTTTGACGATGCCGACCCGGAGCGCGTGCCCGCCTGACGAGCGCGTGGAACGAGTGGAACGAACGGAAGGGGAGAACGTGGCGCAAGAGGGGGACTTCGGAGCCGGCGGAGAGAACAAGGCATCCGCACTCCTGGTGGGTCAGGTGCTCACGGCACAACGCACCATCCTGGCCGAGGACATCGCCGCCTTCGCCTCGCTCGTGGGTGACGAGGGGCGCCACCATGTCTCGGCCGACGGGCCGGTCATGGCGCACGGTCTGCTGACGGCGTCGCTGGCGACGCGGATCGGAGGGCGACTGGACTACATCGCCCGCCGGATGAACTGGGAGTTCCTCAAACCCGTCTGGGAGGGCGAGACCATCACCGCGCGCGTGACGGTACGGGCGCTGAGGCGGACGCGGTCCGGGACGGAGCTCGAACTCGGCATCGTGATCGTCAACCAGGACGGTCATGAGGTGCTGCGTGGGGACAGCAGCGGTGTCGTGCGTGATGGGACGGGCGTGCGGCCCCCGACGCCGGGCTGACGTCCCGCTGTGCGTGGCCCGGCCGGGCCTCCCGGCCGGCCAGACGCATCGTGGACCACCAGTGGGGGCCGACCCGGTCGCGGACCTCTTCCCACCCGCCGGCCAGGAACTGCTGCTCGGTGCAGGCGGTGATCCCGCTGCCGCCCGACGATCCGGGGACGCGCGGTACCGGGTCGCGGTTGGCGTCGACCAGGACGAGGCGGGAGACCAGGTGGGGATGCCGGGCGGCCAGGACGATGGCCACCGAGCCGCCCATGCTCTGCGCGATCAGCTCCGCCCCGGTGACGCCCGCGGCGGTGAGCAACGCGGCGAGCGCGTCGGCGAGCGCGTCGGCGTGTGATTCCAGGTGTAGTCGAAGCTCGTCGGCCGGTCGCTGATGCCGTGCCCCAGCAGGTCGATCAGCAGCGAACGGTGACCGGCCAGCAGGGGATGGACCGCGATCTCGGTGAAGTAGGCGGGCGACGTGGCGCCCAGGCCGTGCACGTAGACGCATGACGGTTCCTGCCCCGGCAGAAGGAACGAGGGTATCCACCGGATCCCGGTGCCGACCGCGCCGCATACTCACCCCATGCGTATCCGCCCCGCGACCGCCGCCGAACTTCCCGCCCTCCAGGACATCGAACGTGCCGCCGGTGCCCCCTTCCGCGACCTCGGCATGCCGGAGATCGCCGACGACGAACCGCCCGCGCTCGACGTGCTGGAGCGCTACCGGGGGGCGGGCCGCTGCTGGGTCGCGGTGGACGAGCGGGGCCACCCGGTCGCGTACCTCGTCGCCGAACCCGTGGACGGCGCCCTGCACATCGAGCAGGTCTCGGTCCACCCGCGCGCAGCCCGCCGGGGCGTGGGCCGCGCCCTCCTGGCGTACGCCGCCGGCCGCGCCCGCGAGGAGGGCCTGACCGCCCTGACGCTGACCACCTTCGCGGAGGTCCCGTGGAACGCCCCCTACTACGCCCGCCTCGGCTTCCGCAGCCTGACGGAGGCGGACCTCACCCCCGGCCTGCGCGAGATCCGCGCGACGGAGGCCGAGCACGGCCTGGACCGCTGGCCACGCGTGTGCATGCGCGCACCCCTGTGAGCGAAGCGCGGTAATCCGCGCGCGGTCCGGCCCGCCTGCTGCCACGATGCGCCCAATGGGCGACATCGAACCCGGCACGCTCGTCGTGCGCCGAGCCGAGCCGTCGGACCGCACGGCACTGACCGACACCGACCCGATCGCGGCGGCGGGAGACCGGGCGCGCCGCGCGAGCATCCGGCGCTGGTGCCAGCAGGGCCGGGCGCTGCTGGCCGAAGACGCACGCGGGCCGATGGGCTACGGCGTGCTGGAGTACACCTTCTTCGAACAGGGCTTCCTCACCCTGCTGACGGTCGCGCCCGCCGCACGCCGGCAGGGAGTGGCCACGCGGCTTGTCACGGCTGTCGAAGCCGCGTGCACCACGCCCAAGCTGTTCACCTCGACCAACGTCTCCAACCTGCCCATGCAGCAACTGCTCCTGAGGGCCGGCTGGCAACCCGCCGGTCTGGTCCACGGCCTCGACGACGGCGACCCCGAGCTCTTCTATCTCTGCCCGCCCGCGAACCTCTCCCGCAGTTCCACCTTGCGTACCTTCCCGGAGACCGTCATCGGGAAGGAGTCGAGGAGCTGAAGTCTGCTCGGGATCTTGTAGTGGGCCAGGCGGCCCTGGCAGAAGGTGTGGAGTTCGTCCAGGGTGAGCGGGTCGGCGGGGTCGTGGGGGATGACGCAGGCGAGGACCTCCTCGCCGTAGTGGTCGTGCGGGACGCCCACGACCTGGACGTCCTGGATCTTGGGGTGGGCGTAGAGGAACTCCTCGATCTCGCGGGGGTAGATGTTCTCCCCGCCCCGGATGATCATGTCCTTGATGCGGCCGACGATCTCGACGTAGCCGTCCTCGCGCATCACCGCGAGGTCGCCGGTGTGCATCCAGCGGCCCGCGTCGATGGCCTCGGCGGTCTTCTCCGGCTCGTTCCAGTAGCCGAGCATCACGCTGTAGCCGCGGGTGCACAACTCGCCCGCCCTGCCGCGCGGTCGGGTCACCCCGGTCGCCGGGTCGACGATCTTCACCTCGATGTGCGGCAGCACGCGGCCGACCGTGCCGGTGCGGTGTTCCAGGTCGTCGTCGCGCCGGGTCTGCGTGGAGACGGGCGAGGTCTCCGTCATGCCGTAGCAGATCGACACCTCGGCCATGTTCATCTCGGTGACCACCCGCTTCATCACCTCCACCGGGCAGGGCGAGCCCGCCATGATGCCGGTGCGCAGGGAGGAGAGGTCGTACGACGCGAAGCCGGGGAGGTTCAGCTCCGCGATGAACATGGTCGGGACGCCGTAGAGCGAGGTGCAGCGCTCCTGCTGGACCGCCTCCAGCGTGGCCTCCGGGTCGAAGGACGGGGCCGGGATGACCATGCAGGCGCCGTGGGACGTGGCGGCCAGATTGCCCATGACCATGCCGAAGCAGTGGTAGAAGGGCACCGGGATGCACACCCGGTCCTGCTCGGTGTAGGCGATCGACTCGCCCACGAAATAGCCGTTGTTGAGGATGTTGTGGTGGGAGAGGGTGGCTCCCTTGGGGAAGCCCGTCGTGCCCGACGTGTACTGGATGTTGATCGGGTCGTCGCAGGACAGGCCGTCGTCCTGGAGCCGGGCGCCGTGGGTCCTCCGCCCGAGCAGCGCGTCCCAGCTCGGGTCGCCGAAGTACACGACCTCGCGCAACTCGGCGCATCTGCCCCGCACCTGCTCGACCATCGCCCGGTAGTCGCTCGTCTTGTGGCCGAGGGAGGCGAACAGCAGGGAGATCCCGGCCTGGTTGAGGACGTACTCGACCTCGTGGGTGCGGTAGGCCGGGTTGATGTTCACCATGATCGCGCCGATGCGGGCGGTGGCGTACTGGACCAGGACCCACTCGGGACAGTTGACCGCCCAGATGCCCACCCGGTCGCCCTTGGCGACCCCGGAGGCGAGCAGCGCGGAGGCCAGCTCGTCGACGGCCGCGCCGAACCGCGCGTACGTCCAGCGCCGCCCGGACGGCACGTCGACCAGCGCCTCACGGTCCGGCCAGGTGGCCACCGCCCGGTCCAGGTTGGCGCCGATGGTGTCGCCGAGCAGAGCCGTCCCGCTGGTTCCGTGGCTGTACGAGTTCACCGGAAGTCCTCCTCGCGGTACTCGGCGTCCGACCCGGCCGCCGTGGCCTCGCGCAGCTCGATGCGGCGGATCTTGCCCGAGACGGTCTTGGGCAGGTCGCCGAACTCCAGGCGGCGGATGCGCTTGTAGGGGGCCAGGGCCTCACGGGAGTGCTCGAACAGCACCTTCGCGGTGTCGGGGCCGGGCTCCCAGCCCGCCGCCAGGACGACGTACGCCTTCGGCACCGCGAGCCGCAGCTCGTCCGGCGCGGGCACGACGGCCGCCTCGGCCACCGCCTCGTGCTCCAGCAGCGCGCTCTCCAGCTCGAAGGGGCTGATCTTGTAGTCGGACGCCTTGAAGACGTCGTCCGCGCGGCCGACGTAGGTGATGTAGCCGTCCGCGTCGCGCGCGCCGATGTCGCCCGTGCGGTAGTAGCCGCCGGCCATCGCCTCGGCCGTGCGGTCCGCGTCGCCGTGGTAGCCGGTCATCAGGCCGACGGGGCGGTGCGACAGGTCGAGCGTGATCTCGCCCTCGCTCGCGCCCGGCGCGCCGGAGACGGGGTCCAGCAGCTCGACGCGGTAGCCGGGGCTCGGCCGGCCCATCGAGCCGGTCTTGAGCGGCTGGCCGGGGCTGTTGGCGACCTGCACGGCCGTCTCGGTCTGGCCGAAGCCGTCCCGGATGGTGACGCCCCAGGCGCGGCGGACCTGCTCGATGACCTCCGGGTTGAGCGGCTCACCGGCGGCGACGATCTCGCGCGGCGGGGTGCGCAGCTGCGTCAGGTCGGCCTGGATGAGCATGCGCCAGACGGTGGGCGGGGCGCAGAAGGTGGTGACCCGGGCCCGGTCCATCTCGGCCATGAGCCGGACGGCGTCGAAACGCGTGTAGTTGTACAGGAAGACGGTCGCTTCGGCGTTCCAGGGGGCGAAGAGGTTGGACCAGGCGTGCTTGGCCCAGCCGGGCGAGGAGATGTTCAGATGCACGTCACCGGGCTTGAGGCCGATCCAGTACATGGTCGACAGGTGCCCGATCGGATACGACGTGTGGGTGTGCTCGACGAGTTTGGGCCGGGCGGTGGTGCCCGAGGTGAAGTACAGCATCAGCGGATCGTCGGCACGGGTCGGGGTGTCGGGCGTGAAGTCGGCGGAGGCGCCGTAGGCGTCGTCCAGCGGCAGCCAGCCCTCGGGCACGGCCCCCGCGTCTGCCGCGGCGATGCGCGTGTAGTCGCCGGGGACCTCGGCGAACTTGCCGGTGTCCTCGCAGCGCGCGATGACGTGCCGGACCCGGCCGCGGTCGACGCGGTCGCGCAGGTCTGCGGGGCCGAGCAGCGGGGTGGCCGGGATGACCACCGCGCGCAGTTTCATCGCCGCGAGCGCGGTGATCCACAGTTCGGCCTGGTTGCCGAGCATCACGAGGATCCGGTCCTCGGCGCGCACGCCCCGGGCGCGCAGCCAGTTGGCGAACTGGGCCGAGCGTACGGACATCTCCCCGAAGGACAGCCGTGTCTCGCGGCCGTCCTCCTCGACGATGTGCAGCGCGGTGCGGGCGTTGCCGTGCGCGATCTCGTCGAACCAGTCGAGCGCCCAGTTGAAGCGGTCGGGACGGGGCCAGCGGAAGCCCTCGTAGGCCGTGCCGTAGTCCTCGCGGTGTTCCAGCAGGAAGTCCCGCGCGCCGCGGAACACCTCCGTCGCCGATGCCATTCGTCCTCCTTGGTGCCGGACCATTGCCGGGCGGCTCCGAACCATCGTGTAATCCGTGGTGCAGGTCTCACTACCCCCGAACGGGGGTGCGCCCGCGCGGGAGCCGTAGTGAAGGGGCGAGCAGGTGACAGCAGACGCGTCCGACGCGGTCGAGATACGCAACGCGCTGCTCCGTCTGCGGCGCGCCACCGGCCTTCCGGTCGCCTTCGGCGGACTGATGGAGGCCGGACGGCAGATGCGCATCAGCGAACTGAGCGGCACGGCGACGCACGCCCTGCGTTCGCTGGTGGTGACGTCCGGGAACGGGCTGGGCGGCAAGACGGTGGTGCTCGCCCGGCCGTGCGTGGTGACGGACTACTCGGCGTCGCGGCAGATCAGCCACGAGTACGACGCCCCGGTCGCGGTGGAGGGGCTGCGCTCGGTGCTGGCCGTGCCGGTGGTCGTACGGCACGAGGTGCGCGGAGTGTTGTACGGGGCGCTGCGGACGGCCCAGCCGCTGGGCGGGCGCATGCTGGACGAGGCCGTGGAGTCGGCGCGGGACGTGGAGCGGGCGCTGGTCCTGCGGGAGGAGGCCCGCACGCTCGCCGCCGGTGGCGGGGCCGGCGCGGGACGGGAGCACGTGCGGGAGGCGCACGCGGCCCTGCGGGCGCTGGCTCCGAAGATCGCGGATCCGCAGCTGCGGGCCGAGCTGCTCGACGCGTGTGCCCTGCTGACGGCCGATTCCACTCCCTCGGAGCGGGTCCGGCTCACGCCGCGCGAGGTGGACGTGCTGGCGTGCGTCGCGGCGGGGGCCACGAACGCGGTCGCGGCCGAGCGGCTGGGGGTGACGCCCGAGACCGTCAAGGGGTATCTGCGGTCGGCCATGCGGAGGCTGCGGGCCCGGACCCGGGGCGAGGCCGTGGTCGCCGCGCGCCGGGCGGGATGGTTGCCGTAGGTTTTGCGATGTTTTCCGTTATCCTTGCCCGTTCGATATGCCGACGGGCTCCCGGCCGGGCGCCACCGTGGTGTTCCGCCGCATTCGGGAGCCCGGTGAATTCGCGCGCGGACCTCCGTTGTTATTTCCCTCACCACGCCGTCCGTCCGAAATTCAAAGAACTGTTGCCTAATATTGGCCAGGACACGACACACGGAGGGGAGCGGTGACCGTGCCACGGGACTTCCAGGAGCCTCCCAGGAGCCGCCCCGACGTGGTCATCGGCCGGGAGGAGCTGTTCACGTCGGCCCGTGAACAGCTCGGCCGAGGCGGCAGTGTGCTGCTCCACGGCCCCGCGGGAATTGGAAAGTCGACGGTCCTGCGGGCGCTGGCCGCGGATTACGCCGGCGCGGCCCGGACCGTGTTGCGCTGCTCGGCCACCGAGTCCGAATCCCACCTGCCGTTCCTGGCGCTGGCCGACCTGTTCGGCCTGGTCCTGGACGAGGTCTCCGGCGCGCTGCCCGCCGCCCAGCGCACCGCCCTGGAGTCGGCGCTCACCGGGCGCGGCGAGTCCACCCTCCAGCGCGACGGGCTCGCGCTGCGCCTCGCGGTGCTGTCGGCGCTGCGCACCCTCGCCGCCAAGGGCCCGGTACTGGTCGTCGCCGACGATCTCCAGTGGCTGGACGCGGCCAGCGCCGAACTGCTCGGTTTCGCCGCCCGCCGGCTGGGCGACACGCCCGTGCAGATGCTGTGCGCGGTGCGGACCGAGGGCCAGGAGTACGACCGCCATCTACGCGCGTCCCCGCCCGACACGCTCGCCGTCCGGCTGGGCCCGCTGTCCCGTACGCAGGTCTCCGCGCTGCTCGACCACCGCGGCTACACCCCCCTGTCCCGCTCCACGATCCGCGACATCCACCGCACCAGCGGCGGCAACCCGCTCTTCGCCCTGGAGCTGGGCCGCGCCCTCGCCGAGAGCCCCACCCGGCCCCGGCCCGGCGAGCCGCTGCCGGTGCCCACCTCGCTGCGGGCGCTGGTGCTGAGCCGGCTGGAGATGCTGTCGGACGAGGCGCGCCGCACCCTGCTCGTGGCCAGTGCCGGTGCCCGTCCCACGCTGGCGCTGCTGCACGCGGCCGGCCGGGAGCACGCCGAGGCGGAGACCGCCCAGGCCGCGGCGCTGGGACTGCTGGCGACGGAGCCGGAAGGCCCCGCCGTACGGTTCGCGCACCCGCTGATCTCGGCCGCGCTGTACGCGGAGGCTCCCGCGCAGGAGCGGCGGGCCGTGCACGCCGCGCTGTCCACGGCGGCCTCCGACCCGATCGAGCGGGCCCGGCACCTGGCCCTGGCGACCTCCGGCACCGACCCGGAGGTGGCGGCCCGGCTCGCGGAGGCCGGTGCGCTGGCCCGGGACCGCGGGGCGCCGTCCGTGGCCGCCTCGCTCGGGCTGCTCGCGGCCCGGCACACCCCGGCGGACAGCACGCCCGGCCCGGACGAGCGGCGCCTGCAGGCCGCGGAGGACGCGATCACCGCAGGCGAGGCCGACCTCGCGCGGGACATCGCCCGGGACGTGCTGACCCGGGCCGCCGTGCCCGCGGAGCGGGTGCGGGCCTGGATGGTGGTCATCGAGGCGGCCGGGCAAGCGCTCGGCGAGGTGGACGCCGTCTTCCCGCAGGTCCTGGCCGACGCGGGCGACGACCCGCGGCTGCTCGCCCTGGTCCACTACCAGCTGGCCTGGCGCGGCCTGGTCGTCGAGGGCGACTTCGCCGAGGCCCGGCAGGAGGCCGCGCACGCGGCGGAGCTGGCCGCCCGCGGCAAGGACCGGCGCACCGAGCTGATGGCGCTGTCCTTCCAGGCCTCCACCGAGACCCTGATGGGCCACCCGGGCGCCCCCGAGACCGTCAAACGGGCCCTGAAGGAACCCCAGGACCCGTATGTGGCCTGCCATCACAACGGCGCCGGCTCGGCCCGGTTCCGCTGGCTGATCATGAGCGACCAGCTGCCCGAGGCGCGGGCGACCATCACCGCGCTGCTGCGCGAGGTGCGCAGGCGCGGCATGGTCGAGAGCGAGGTGCACTTCCTGCGCTTCCTCGCCGACACGGAGCTGCGCTCCGGGCACTGCGGCCGGGCCCTGGACCTGGCCCGCGAGAGCCTGCGGCTGGCCCGGGACTCCGGGATCGGCGAGGGCGCCTCGGCGATGCTCGCCTCCCTCGCGGAGGCCTCCGCGGGGGACGTCGACCGGGCGCTGGTCCTCGCCCGCGAGGCGGCCGACCACGCCGAGGTCGACGGCGACCAGATGTACCTGTCCCGGGCCCTGGCGGCGCTGGGCTACGCCCAGTTGGTGGCCGGGGACCCGGCGGCCACGGTCCGTTCGCTGCGCCGGGTGCGCGAGCTGGAGCAGGGTCTCGGCATCAACGACCCGGCGCGCGGCCGCTGGCACGGCGACCTCGCCGAGGCCCTGGTCCGCATCGGCGAACCGGGCGAGGCGCAGGACGTCATCGACACGGCACGGGTGCACGCGCTGCGGCTGGGCCGGGAGAGCGTGCTGGCCGTCCTCGACCGGGCCGAGGCGCTGGTGCGGGCGGCCCGCGGCGAACACGAGGCCGCCCTGGTCCGGCTGACGTCCGTCCAGGACCGGCTCGGCCGGCTGGGCTACGGCCTGGAGGAGGCACGGGCCGCCTTCGCGCTGGCCCGGCTGCGCACCCAGGCAGCCGCATTCCCCCGCGGCGGCGGGACTCGCCTGCCGGGACCGGCGTCGTACGACGAGGCCGCCCGGCTGTTCAGGCGCTGCCGGGCGCTGCCCTGGCTGCGGCAGGTCGACGCGGCCGCCGCGGCCGGTCCCGCGGCGGTGGAGCCGGCCTCCGCCGCACCGCCCGTCGCGCTCGACGCGCTGGAGGGCCTCGCGTCGATGGAGCGTCAGGTCGCCTCACTGGTGATGGAGGGCGCGACCAACCGGGAGATCGCGGCCCGTCTGTTCATCAGCGTCAAGACCGTCGAGGCGACCCTGACCCGGGTCTACCGGAAGCTGGGGATCCGTTCACGGGTGGACATCGTCCGGCTGGCGGCGGGCCGCCGCCCGACCTGACCCGACCTGCGTCCACCAGGGTTTACAGGGCCCGACCGAGGGTTTTCCCTGCCCAACTCCCTTAGGGGGTTCCCTCATTGGGAGCCCGCCCTGCCGGGCTCTAGCTTTGTCGCGTGCCGCTCGCCGGGCACACGGAGATCCGAACAACGGCGTCAGGGTCACCGTGCACGACCACCCCCGCGCGACCCCCCACCGGCAACTCCCCGAGGAGACCCATGTTCGGGTTCAACCGTGCCAAGAAGGCCGCCGCCGTCGCCACTGCGACCGCTGCCGCCGCCGCGACCGCGCTGCTCGCCGCTCCCTCCGCCGTCGCCGCACCCCAGCCGATCGTCGGCGGTACGACGACCACGACGACCGCGTACCCGTTCGTCATGCAGATCACGGACGCCTCGCAGAGCCAGTTCTGCGGCGGCACGCTGGTCTCGCCCACCAAGGTCGTCACCGCCGCCCACTGCATGGTCGGCGAGACCACCAGCAGCGTGCGCGTCGTCGGCGGCCGCACCTACCGCAACGGCACCAACGGCACGGTCAGCAGAGTCAGCAAGATCTGGATCCACCCGAGCTACACCGACGTCACCAAGGGCGACGACGTGGCCGTGCTCACGCTGTCGACGTCGATGCCGTACACGCCTGCGAAGTACGTCTCCTCCTCGCAGACTTCGGTGTACGCGGCCGGCACCACCGCCCGCATCCTCGGCTGGGGCACCACCGCCTCGAACGGCAGCGCCTCCAACCAGCTGCGCACCGCGACCGTACCGACCGTGTCCGACTCCAGCTGCGGCAGCTCCTACGGCTCCGACTTCGTGCGGAGCGACATGGTGTGCGCCGGAAAGACCTCCGGCGGCGTGGACACCTGCCAGGGCGACAGCGGCGGCCCCCTGCTCATCGGGGGCGTCCTGGCAGGCATCACTTCCTGGGGCGAGGGCTGCGCCCAGGCCGGTTACCCGGGTATCTACACCCGGCTGACCACCTTCTCCAACCTGGTCACGACGCAGGTCAACTCGTAACCGGGCAAAGCTCCTGAGCACCCCTCAGGTGAAATACCAGGGGGCGTTGCGGGCCTCCACGAGCGGCCCGCAACGCCCCCTTTCCATGTGTCCGGTCCATGTGCCCGGCCGGGTCCGGGTGCTTGAATGGGCAACGGATGGGAGTGATGCTCGTGGTTTCCGCCGACCGTCTCCTCGCCTTCGCCGTGATGTCGCTCCTGGTCATCGTCATCCCGGGGCCCAGCGTCCTGTTCGTCATCGGCCGGGCCCTCGCCCACGGCCGCCGCACCGCCGTGGCGACGGCCCTCGGCAACGTGGTCGGCTCCTACCTGCTGGTCGTGACGGTCGCGGTCGGGCTCGGCTCGCTGGTCGAGCGATCGGTGACGGTGTACCTGACGGTGAAGCTGGCGGGTGCCGCGTATCTGGTGTATCTGGGCGTGCAGGCGTTCCGGCACCGCAGGGAGCTGAAGGCGTCGCAGATCGGCACCGGGTCGGCGGGGCCGGCTCGCGGCGATCTCCGGACGCTCCTGGACGGGGTCCTCGTCGGCGTCACCAACCCGAAGGGCGTGGTGTTCTTCGCCGCCGTCCTGCCGCAGTTCGTGGACCACTCGGCGGGCCATGTGCCCGTGCAGATGCTGCTGTTGGGTCTCGTACCGATCTCGATCGGCCTGGTCACGGACACGCTGTGGGGCCTGACCGCGTCGGCGGCCCGCACCTGGTTCGCCGGCTCGGACCGCCGCCTCTCCCTGATCGGCGGGGCGGGCGGCTGCACGATGGTCGGGCTGGGCGTGACGGTGGCGGTGACGGGACGGGCGGACTGAAAGCCGCGTTGCCTACCTCCGTACGGCGCCGAAGCGGATGTCGTACGGCGTCTCCGGGTGCATCGTCCGCAGCATCCGCTCCCCCTCGGCGGTGACCTCGTCCCGCTGGGCCTTGGAGAGCGGGCCGAAGGGCTCGATCACGAGCGCGTGCTCCTCCAGTCGCCACAGGCCCGCGAGGAACCCGTCGACCAGGAGCGTGCAGTAGGCGATGTTCCCCTGCCAGGAGCGGCCCCGGTGCTCGGGCGGGACGACGCGGGTGCGGTCGGCGTGGGAGAGCAGCAGATTGTCGAACTCGGGCAGGAAGCGCGGCGGGGCCGGGGTGTCCGGGTCGGGGCGCGGGGCGTCCGGCAGGTCGAAGAGCTCGACACCGCCCTCGTCCCGGAAGGTGACGAGTCGCGGTCGGAGACGTTCGAAGGCGTCGCGCAGGCGGGTCAGTCCGGCCCAGGTCTGCATGTCCCGCACGGAGGCCGGGCCGAAGGCGGCGAGGTAGCGCAGGACGATCTCGTCGGGCGTGGCGGCCGGTCCGGTGGGACGGCCGAGCCAGCGTTCGGCAGTGGTGAGACTGACCTGCCCACTCTGACCCCACAGGCCGCGCGGCGTCACCTGCACGAGCGGGAGACGGCACCGGGCGGCGACGGCCAGGGCCTGCGGGTCGGCGTCCGGCCACTCCTGGAGCAGGGCCTCGCGCAGTTGCTTCATGGTGCGGGGCTCGGTCTCGACGAGGTCGCGGGCGAGGGCGGCGAGCCGGTGCAGGTCGACCCCGGCGAGTCCCTTCCGGAAGTTCGTCAGCTCCCGGTCCCGGGCGGGCTGCACCAGCGGACGCAGGGTGAGGCAGTCGTCCGCCGTGTGGGTGTGGATGGTGGAGCGCATCGTGACGATCCGGACGACCTCGCGGTCGGCCATCAGCCGGGACAGCGCCTCGGGGGCGAAACCGTCGAGGCGGGCGGCGAGCGCGTAGTACGGAGGCTTGACGTTCTGCGCCTGGAGGCCGACCAGGTGCTCGACGGCCGCGGCGGCGGAGATCCGGGCCGGGCGCAGGAGCAACTGCCGGTCGAGGGTGGCGCGGTTGAGGGCCCGGGTACCGAGGTGGGGTCGGGGTGCCGTGCCGGCGACGCTCCGCTTGGTGTTCGTCATGGGGGCACGGTAGCGAGAGTTGTGGACAGGTTCTGGCCGCGATGGCGGCCGGGGGGGCAGCACGCCCCGTATGCCGCGGGGTCAGCCGGGTTTGGGGCGCATATGTCGTCCAGCTCGGGACTTCGATGGTCTTCTCGGCCGGGTCGGGGCGTTGCGGGAGCGCGTCGAGGCCGCTGCCGTCTCCGCCTGGTGGCGCGGGGCTGGGCGTGTGGAGTCTCGACGCGTCCCTCGTTCCCGGCTGAAGGCTACAAGGCGCCCTGGGTCCAGGGGCCGGTGATCGCGAACGTGATGCCCGGGGTCTGGATGTTCACGAACAGCCAGTTGCCGTTCTTCGGCTCGAACACCGATCCGGCCCACTCCGAGCCCCGGTGGTCGGCCGCCGGGACGTTCTTGCCTGCGGTCCCGCCGCGCAGGTCCGCGTTGTTGGCGGCGAAGCGGAAGATCTCGCCGTCCGTGGTCAGCCCGTGGACGTATTCGGTGCCGCCGCCGTCCTCGCAGAGCACCAGGCCGCCGCGCGGGCTGACGCACATGTTGTCCGGCGCGTTGAGGACCTCGGCGCCGGGCGAGGCGAACAGCACTCGGAACTCGTCGGTGGCCGGGTCGAGTTCGAAGACCTGGCCCTGACGGGCCGGGCCACCGTCGGTCGTGATGACGTAGATGCGGTCGTTGCCGTACCAGGCGCCTTCGAGGCGGCTGAACACCGCGGCGCCGCCCGCCTGTGCCTGGAGCCGCACCGTGTCCGTCTCCGGGTCGACGTCGTCCACGGGCACCCAGGAGACGCTGCCGTACGCCTTCTCGCCGTCGAGGCGGGTGTCGTACGTGGCGCTGCCGATCCGCAGGGCCTCCAGCCGGCCGCCCTTGGACAGATCACCGGGCACCGTCGGGACGAAGCGGTACAGCGATGCGTCGCCGCGGTCCTCGGTCTCGTAGACGTAGCCGGTCGCCGGGTCGATGGCGACGGCCTCGTGGTTGAACCGGCCCATGGCCTTGTAGGGCTCGGGGTTGCCCTTGCCCTGCGAGGCGACCTCGAAGATGTAGCCATGGCGTTTGCCGGCAGTCGTGGAAAAGGTTTCCTCGCAGGTGAGCCAGGTGTTCCACGGGGTGGGACCGCCGGCGCAGTTGCGGATGGTGCCGCCGAGACTGCCGTAGGACTCCAGCCACTGGCCGGCGTCCGGGTCGAAGACCAGGGTGGTGGTGCCGCCGCCGGCCTCGGGGTTGTAGGCCGGGGCGGTGAAGGCGGGTCCGGCGCCGCGCTCGTGGTTGCGGACGAGGTGGAGCTTGTCGCCGTGGCGGAATGCCGCCATGCCGTCGTGCGAACCCGGGGTGCGCACGCCGTCGTCCATGAGGTCGTTGGTCCAGCCGTAGGAGACGTACTCGAACCCGCGCGGCAGCTGCAGCAGTTCCAGGCCGGTCGCCTGGTCCTTGACCGGGCGCAGCGGGCCGTACCCGGCGTCGAACTCGAGCTTGACCGGCTCGGCAGCGGCCGTGCGCGCGGCGAGGGCCTGGAAGGGGACGGAAGCGGCCGCGGCCACCGCAGCTCCGCGCAGGAGGGTGCGTCGTTCAAAACCGGGACCAGTTGTCGGTCTTCCGGCGGGCGTGCCTGTCATGGGAGTCCTCTCGATGCAACGAACGGGAAGAACGGGGGGCGGCCGCGATCACCCTAGAAGCGAATCCTTCGTCCGATTCCCAACGGAAAGTGAGCATTGGGAGAACCTCTTTCAGCCACCGGCCGGAGACCGCGGGGCAGGAGCTGTGGCACGGTCGGGCGCGCCGAACTGATCACCGCCAGGGCATCAATGCGACACCGGACAGCGGCGAGTCCTTCACCTTCGGTCCAGAGGATCTCGGCAGCCCGACGCGGGAAGCACGCCCCCTGCCTTACCCCACCGGGTCTCGTCGTTCTTCCCCCCTATGTGGAGGTACTGTGCGCAACCTGCGCGGGACACAGCTGGCCGCGATGATCGCAGCCATGACCGCCGTGGCGGTCCTGCCCACCTCGGCCCAGGCCGTCGACGGGCCGGCGAGCCTGACCGCCACCACCGAGACCCCCGCCCTGTACGGCGACGACGCCGGCGGCAACGCCGACGCCGACGACCCGGCGATCTGGCGCAACGCCGCCGACCCGGACGCCAGCCTGGTGATCGCCACCGCCAAGGAAGGCGGCCTGCGCGTGTACGACCTGGCCGGCAAGGAGGTGCAGTCGATAGCGGCGCCGCCCGCCCCCACCCCCGACGACAAGCCGGGCCGCTTCAACAACGTGGACCTGATCTCCGGATTCCCCCTTCCGACCGGCCGCGCCGACGTCGCTGTCGTCACCGACCGGGGCCGCGACCACCTGCGCGTCTACCGCATCACGCCGGGCGCCGCCCGGCCGCTGACGGACATCACCGATGCTCAGGCCCCGCTGGTCTTCTCCAAGACCCTGGACGAGGTCAACAACCAGACCACCCCCTACGGTCTGGCCACCTGGACGGACAAGTCCACCGGCCGCTCCTACGCCGTCGTCAGTCAGCGCAGCCGCACCCGGCTGGCCTTGCTGGAGCTGAAGGCCACCTCCACCGGGTCGGTCACCTACCAGCAGGTGCGCACGTACGACCTGCCGTCCTCCTTCACCCTGCCCAACGGCCGGTCCTGGACCCCGTGTGCCGACCCCGGTGACCTCCCGCAGGTCGAGGGCATGGTCGTCGACCCGATGAACAAGGTGCTCTACGCAGGCCAGGAGGACGTCGGCATCTGGCGGCTGCCCGCCGACCTGGGCGGCAAGCCCAAGCTGATCGAAAAGGTGCGGGAGTACAGCGTCCCCGCGACCTACGACGAGGCGACCGAGGAGTGCGTCGCGGGCGCCGACCCCGGCTACGGCGGCACGCACCTGTCCGCCGACGTCGAGGGCCTGACCATCCTCGACGAGGGCTCCGGTGACGGTTACCTGCTCGCCTCCAGCCAGGGCGACAACACCTTCGCCGCGTACGACCGCGAGGTGTCCGACGACAACGAGTACGAGAGCGGCTTCCGGATCGCCGCCGGCACCGTCGACGGCTCCGAGGAGTGCGACGGCGCGGCCGTGCTGAACGCTCCCCTGGGCTCCCGCTACCCCAACGGCCTGCTCGTGGTGCAGGACGGGCACAACACCCCGGACGAGACGGACGCGGACGGGGAGGTCCGGGACAACACCAACTTCAAGTTCGTCGATCTGGGCAAGCTCAAGAATGCGCTGAACTAGGCACGCGACGTGGAGTCCGGACTGGTCAGTCCGCCACGGTAGCGGCCGATGGCGCGGTCGTCGGGCTCCACGGGGCCCGCCCGCGTCCGGCCGCTACCGGCCTTCGGCGGAATTCCGGGCTCCGAGCGACATACGGGGCCAACGTCCCGGCGGCAGCGGCCCGTTGACGCCCGGCACCGGCATGCGCGACGATCCCGGGCACGGGCTGGCGGAGGGGAGATCGGGATCACAGAAACGGGGAGGGAAAGGTCACAGCCGTGACCTCTGCTGCTCCTCTGTGTCCGTGTCCTAGCATCCGAGCATGACGGTCCTGCCTGACGACGGGCTCGAGCTGGCCGGCGAATTCCCTGATGTGCCCCATGAGCAGTGGCAGCGCCTTGTGGCGGGTGTGCTGCGCAAGTCGGGCAAGGAAGTGGAGGGCGCCGAAGCCGAGGAAGCCCTGTCCACCGCGCTGGAGGACGGGCTGCGCACCCGGCCTCTCTACACCGCGCACGACACCGCGCCCGAGCCGGGCCTGCCCGGATTCGCACCCTTCGTGCGGGGCGGCCGGGCCGAGGGGAACACGCTCGGCGGCTGGGACGTACGGCAGCGGCACACGGTGGCCGACGGCGGCGCGGTACTGGCGGATCTGGAGAACGGCGTCACCTCCCTGTGGCTGGGAGTGGGGGCAGGCGGCATTGCGGTGCCGGAGCTCGGCCGGGTCCTCGACGGCGTCCATCTCGACCTCGCCCCCCTCGTCCTCGACGCGGGGCGTGACACCGAGCCCGCCGCGCGCGAGCTGCTGCGGCTGTACGAGGAGCGCGGTGTCGCCCGGGAGGCGGCGCGCGGCAATCTGGGCGCCGACCCGCTGGGGCAGGAGGCCCTCAGCGGGCAGGAGGGCGACTTCGCTCCGGCGGCGGAGCTCGCGCGGCTGTGTGCCGAGGGGTACCCGGGGCTGCGGGCGCTGACCGTGGACGCGCTGCCGTACCACGAGGCCGGCGGCTCGGCCGCCCAGGAGCTGGGCTGCTCGCTGGCCACGGGAGTGGCGTATCTGCGGGACCTCACCGGGGCCGGGCTGAGTGTCGAACAGGCCTGTGCCCAGCTGGAGTTCCGGTACGCGGCGACCGCCGACCAGTTCCTGACGATCGCCAAGCTGCGGGCCGCGCGCCGGCTGTGGGCGCGGGTGGCCGAGGTCTGCGGGGCGCCGCGTGCGGGGGCGCAGCTCCAGCACGTCGTGACGTCCGAGGTGATGATGACGCGCCGCGATCCGTGGGTGAACATGCTGCGCACGACCATCGCCACGCTGGCCGCCGGGGCGGGCGGGGCCGACTCGGTCACCGTGCTGCCCTTCGACCACGCCCTCGGCCTGCCGGACGCGTTCGCACGCCGTATCGCCCGCAACACCTCCACGATCCTCATCGAGGAGTCGCATCTGTCCCGGGTGATCGACCCGGCGGGCGGCTCCTGGTACGTGGAGCGGCTCACGGACGAACTCGCCCACGCGGGCTGGGAGTTCTTCCGGCGGATCGAGCGGCTCGGCGGCATGGCTGCGGCCCTGCGGTCGGGGGACCTCGCGAGGGACCTGGCCGACACCTGGCAGGCCCGCCGTACGAAGCTCGCGAAGCGGCGCGAACCCGTCACGGGCGTCAGCGAGTTCCCGTATCTCGCGGAGAAGCCGGTCGTCCGCGAGAGCCCGCCCGAGCCGCCGTCGGGCGGGCTGCCGCGGGTGCGCCGCGACGAGGAGTACGAGGCGCTGCGCGCCCGCTCCGACGCCCACCTCGCGAAGACCGGCTCCCGGCCCCGGATCTTCCTCGCCGCGATCGGCCCGGCCGCCGCCCACACCGCACGCCTCACCTTCGCCTCGAACCTCTTCCAGGCGGGCGGCATCGAGCCCGTCACGGACGGCACCTTCGAGGACAGCGGCGCGACCGAGGCCGTGCTGTGCTCCAGCGACGCGCTGTACGAGGAGAAGGCGGCGCAGGTGGCCACCGAACTGCGATCGGCCGGCGCCTCGCACGTGTTCCTCGCGGGCCGTCCCGGGCAGTACGCCGGTGTCGACGCGTACGTCTTCGCGGGCTGCGATGCCGTGGCCGTGCTCTCCGCGACCCTCGACCGCATGGGAGTGTCCTGATGACCGCCCCCTTGGACCGTTCCGTCCCCGACTTCTCCGGGATCGAGCTGGGGACCCCGGCCTGCGACGGCGGCCCCGACGAGTGGCGTACGGCGGTCAAGAACGCCTCCGGCGGTGACGACCTGCTCTGGGAGACCCCGGAGGGCATCGCGGTCAAGCCGCTGTACACCGGGCGTGACCTGGAAGGCCTGGACTTCCTGGACACGTACCCGGGCGCGGCGCCGTATCTGCGGGGCCCGTATCCGACGATGTACGTCAACCAGCCCTGGACGATCCGCCAGTACGCCGGTTTCTCCACGGCCGAGGAGTCGAACGCCTTCTACCGGCGCAACCTCGCGGCCGGGCAGAAGGGCCTGTCGGTCGCCTTCGACCTGCCCACGCACCGGGGTTATGACAGTGACCACCCGCGCGTGACCGGTGACGTCGGCATGGCGGGCGTGGCCATCGACTCGATCTACGACATGCGGCAGTTGTTCGACGGGATCCCGCTGGACAAGATGACGGTGTCGATGACGATGAACGGCGCCGTGCTGCCGGTGCTGGCGCTGTACATCGTGGCGGCGGAGGAGCAGGGCGTACCGCCGGAGAAGCTGGCGGGGACCATCCAGAACGACATCCTCAAGGAGTTCATGGTCCGCAACACCTACATCTATCCGCCGAAGCCGTCGATGCGGATCATCTCCGACATCTTCGCCTTCACCTCGCAGCGGATGCCGCGCTACAACTCCATCTCCATCTCCGGCTATCACATCCAGGAGGCGGGCGCGACGGCCGATCTGGAGCTGGCGTACACGCTCGCGGACGGGGTGGAGTACATCCGGGCGGGCCGTGAAGCCGGCCTGGACGTGGACGCGTTCGCGCCCCGGCTGTCGTTCTTCTGGGCGATCGGCATGAACTTCTTCATGGAGGTCGCCAAGTTGCGGTCGGCGCGGCTGCTGTGGGCGAAGCTGGTGAAGCAGTTCGACCCGAAGAACGCCAAGTCCCTGTCGCTGCGCACCCATTCGCAGACCTCGGGCTGGTCGCTGACCGCGCAGGACGTGTTCAACAACGTGACGCGCACGTGCGTCGAGGCCATGGCGGCGACGCAGGGGCACACGCAGTCGCTGCACACCAATGCCCTCGACGAGGCGCTGGCCCTGCCCACCGACTTCTCGGCGCGCATCGCCCGCAACACGCAGCTGCTGCTCCAGCAGGAGTCCGGCACGAACCGCGTGATCGACCCGTGGGGCGGCAGCGCCTACGTCGAGCGGCTGACGTACGACCTCGCCCGGCGGGCCTGGCAGCACATCCAGGAGGTCGAGCAGGCGGGCGGCATGGCCAAGGCCATCGACGCGGGTATCCCGAAGCTGCGCATCGAGGAGGCCGCGGCCCGCACGCAGGCTCGGATCGACTCCGGGCGGCAGCCGGTCATCGGCGTCAACAAGTACCGCGTCGAGACCGACGAGCAGATCGACGTCCTGAAGGTCGACAACTCCTCGGTGCGCGCCCAGCAGATCGAGAAGCTGCGGCGGCTGCGGGCGGAGCGGGACGAGAGGGCGTGCCAGGACGCGCTGGAGGCGCTGACCCGGGCCGCCGGCGGTGAGGGCAACCTGCTGGAGCTGGCGGTGCACGCGGCCCGCGCGAAGGCGACCGTCGGGGAGATCTCCGACGCCCTGGAGAGGGTGTACGGCCGGCACGCGAGC
This sequence comes from Streptomyces coeruleorubidus, assembly GCF_028885415.1. Classification (GTDB taxonomy): domain Bacteria; phylum Actinomycetota; class Actinomycetes; order Streptomycetales; family Streptomycetaceae; genus Streptomyces; species Streptomyces coeruleorubidus_A. The sequence continues at coordinate 7,856,327 of NZ_CP118527.1, read as the reverse complement.
CAGATCCGTACGATCTCCGGCGTGTACCGCAACGAAGCAGGGGAGTCCCCGTCCGTGGACCGCACCCGAGCACTGGTCTCCGACTTCGAGGAGGCCGAGGGCCGCCGCCCGCGCATCCTGGTCGCGAAGATGGGCCAGGACGGGCACGACCGCGGCCAGAAGGTGATCGCGACCGCCTTCGCCGACCTCGGCTTCGACGTGGACGTCGGCCCGCTGTTCCAGACCCCGGCCGAGGTGGCCCGGCAGGCCGTCGAGGCGGACGTGCACATCGTCGGAGTCTCCTCGCTGGCGGCAGGTCACCTCACCCTCGTACCGGCACTGCGCGAGCAGCTCGCCGAGGAGGGGCGCGAGGACATCATGATCGTGGTCGGCGGGGTGATCCCGCCGCAGGACGTGCCGACGCTGCTGGAGATGGGCGCGGCGGCGGTCTTCCCGCCGGGGACGGTGATCCCGGACGCGGCGTACGACCTGGTGAAGCGGCTGTCGGACGGACTCGGGCACCACCTGTGATCGATGTCGACGCGTATGTGAAGGGCGTACTCGACGGGAAGCGGGCGATCATCGCCCGGGCCATCACGCTCGTCGAGTCGACCCGCCCCCAGCACCGGGTGCTGGCCCAGGAGTTGCTGACCGAGTTGCTGCCGCACAGCGGCCGGGCCCGGCGGATCGGGGTCAGCGGGGTGCCGGGCGTGGGCAAGTCGACGTTCATCGACGCGTTCGGCTCGATGCTGACGGGGCTCGGGCACCGGGTGGCGGTGCTCGCCGTCGACCCGTCCTCCAGCCGTACCGGCGGCTCGATCCTCGGCGACAAGACGCGCATGGAACGGCTGGCCGTGGACCCGGCGGCGTTCGTCCGCCCCTCCCCCACCGCGGGCACGCTGGGCGGGGTCGCCAAGGCCACGCGTGAGTCGATCGTGGTGATGGAGGCGGCGGGCTACGACGTGGTCCTGGTGGAGACGGTCGGCGTCGGGCAGTCCGAGACCGCGGTCGCGAACATGGTCGACTCCTTCCTGCTGCTCACCCTCGCCCGCACGGGCGACCAGCTCCAGGGCATCAAGAAGGGCGTCCTGGAACTGGCCGACGTGATCGCCGTGAACAAGGCGGACGGCCCGCACGAGCGCGACGCCCGGGCCGCCGCCAGGGAGCTGGCGGGCGCGCTGCGGCTGATGCACGGCAAGGACGCGTTCTGGACCCCGCCCGTGCTCAGTTGCAGCGCCCGTGAGTCGAGCGGCCTGGACACGGTGTGGGAGCGCCTCGAACAGCACCGCACGCTGCTGGACTCCACCGGCCGCCTCACCGCCAAGCGCCGCGACCAGCAGGTCGACTGGACCTGGACCATGGTCCGCGAGGAACTCCTCGGCCGCCTGCACGCCGACCCGGCCGTACGGGCGCTGGCGCCGGAACTGGAACAGCGGGTCAGGGCGGGCGAGCTGACACCGACCCTGGCGGCGGAGCGGATTCTGGGGGCGCTCGGGGGTTCCGGCTCGGAGAGTTCCTGAGCTCGAACGGCAGGGGGAGCGATTCCACACACCCGGCTTGCATGACTATGCAAAGTGATACATACTCTTTCTATGTCCAAGGTCCTCACCTCCCTGCCCGCCGGCGAGCGCGTCGGCATCGCCTTCTCGGGCGGTCTCGACACTTCCGTCGCGGTCGCGTGGATGCGCGACAAGGGCGCCGTCCCGTGCACTTACACCGCCGACATCGGCCAGTACGACGAGCCCGACATCGCGTCGGTGCCCGGCCGCGCCAAGACCTACGGTGCCGAGATCGCGCGGCTGGTCGACTGCCGTGCCGCGCTGGTCGAGGAGGGCCTGGCCGCGCTGACCTGCGGCGCGTTCCACATCCGCTCGGGCGGGCGGGCGTACTTCAACACCACGCCGCTCGGCCGTGCCGTCACGGGCACGCTGCTGGTCCGGGCGATGCTCGAGGACGACGTCCAGATCTGGGGCGACGGCTCGACCTTCAAGGGCAACGACATCGAGCGGTTCTACCGCTACGGCCTGCTCGCCAACCCGCACCTGCGGATCTACAAGCCCTGGCTGGACGCGGCCTTCGTGACCGAGCTCGGCGGCCGCAAGGAGATGTCGGAGTGGCTGCTCGCCCACGGGCTGCCCTACCGCGACAGCACGGAGAAGGCGTACTCCACCGACGCCAACATCTGGGGCGCCACGCACGAGGCGAAGACCCTGGAGCACCTGGACACCGGTGTCGAGACCGTCGAGCCGATCATGGGCGTGAAGTTCTGGGACCCCGAGGTCCAGATCGCAACCGAGGACGTGACGATCGGCTTCGAGCAGGGCCGGCCCGTGACGATCAACGGCAAGGAGTTCTCCTCCCCCGTCGACCTGGTCATGGAGGCCAACGCCATCGGCGGCCGGCACGGCCTGGGCATGTCGGACCAGATCGAGAACCGGATCATCGAGGCCAAGAGCCGCGGCATCTACGAGGCCCCGGGCATGGCCCTGCTGCACGCCGCGTACGAGCGTCTGGTCAACGCGATCCACAACGAGGACACCCTCGCCCAGTACCACACCGAGGGACGGCGGCTCGGCCGGCTGATGTACGAGGGCCGCTGGCTGGACCCGCAGGCGCTGATGATCCGCGAGTCGCTCCAGCGCTGGGTCGGCGCTGCCGTCACCGGCGAGGTGACGCTGCGGCTGCGGCGCGGTGAGGACTACTCGATCCTCGACACGACGGGTCCGGCCTTCAGCTACCACCCGGACAAGCTGTCCATGGAGCGCACGGAGGACTCCGCGTTCGGCCCGGTGGACCGGATCGGCCAGCTCACCATGCGCAACCTGGACATCGCCGACTCCCGCGCCAAGCTGGAGCAGTACGCCGGCATCGGCCTGATCGGCACGGGCAGCCCGACCATCGGCGCCTCCCAGGCGGCCGCGACCGGGCTGATCGGCACCATGCCGGAGCTGCCGCAGGGCGGCGCCGAGGCCATCGCCTCGCGGGGCGAGGTCTCCGAGCAGGACGCGTGGCTGGACCGCGCCGCGATGGACTCCGGCACGGACTGATCGCTTTCGGTGCCCCGTGAGACAGGGCGTCGCAGAAGAGGTCGGCCCGGCACCCAGAGTGCCGGGCCGGCCCTTTGTCTGCCCCGGGACTCCTTGTCTGTCCAGGGCCTCGCGGCCGCGGGCGAGTGATCGGCCGAACGGCCGAGGGCCGGTGCGGCGGCAGTCTCCGTGCTCTGGCCGAATGGCCGAGGCGAGCGCCCGCGTACCCGGGTGAGAGTGGAGCCACTTCCTCTACCCGATCACCAGATCTCCCCCCAGGAGTACGAGATGCAGCGCGGTTTCCTCGTCGGTGCCGTCGGCGGCGTGGCCGCCATGGCCGCCGCGGGCGGGGTGCTCACCCATCTCCTGGCCGCCAAGGACGTGCAGTACACCACGGTCGACCCCTACCCCGGGCAGCCCCACGTGAAGGTGGACGGCCACCCGGCGGTGGACAGGACGATCCTCGAGGCCCGTATCGAGGGCTGGTACCACCCGCTGCCGTGGGTCGGGAAGGACATCGGCAAGGTGTCCTGCCCGGCGCATCTGAAGGCGGTGGCCGGTGCGACCGGGACGTGCACGGCGCGGGCCGGGGGCGAGCGGGTCTCGATCCCCGTCCGCGTGATCAGGGTCGGGGGAGACCCCGCGACACCGCGGGTGACCTGGAAGTTCGAGCGCTGACACGCACCCGGGAGCACACCCAGTCATGAGCACTGTCCTGGCCGGCCACGGCCTCACGAAGAAATACGGCTCCACCACCGCGCTGGACGGCGTGGACGTCGAGGTCGGCGAGCGGGACTCGCTGGCGATCATGGGCCCGTCCGGCTCCGGCAAGTCCACCCTCCTGCACACCCTGGCCGGGATCATCCGGCCCGACGGCGGGCAGGTGCTGCTGCGCTGCGAGCGCATCGACGATCTCGGCGAGAACCGGCTCAGCGCCCTGCGCCGAAAGCGGTTCGGGTTCGTCTTCCAGTTCGGCCAGCTGCTGCCGGAGCTGCCCGCCGAGGAGAACGTCGCGCTTCCCCTGATGCTGGAGGGCGTCCCGCGCAAGCAAGCCGTCACCCGCGCCCGCCGCTGGTTCGCGCCGCTCGGCCTGGACGGCCTGGAGAAGCGCCGGCCCGGACAGCTCTCCGGCGGACAGGCCCAGCGGGTCGCCATCGCCCGCGCCCTGGTGACCGAACCGGACGTCGTCTTCGCCGACGAACCGACCGGCGCCCTGGACCAGAGCACCAGCGAGGAGGTCGTGCGGCTCCTCACCTCCGTCACGCGCGAGCAGGGCGCCGCCCTGGTCATGGTCACCCACGACGCCGACGTCGCCGCCCACTGCGGCCGGATCCTCCAGGTCCGTGACAGCCGGATCACCAGCCACAGCCAGTACACGGTCGTCTGACCCCAGCGCACGCCACCGGAGACCTCGATGCGTTCCCCCGTTCTTCCCCTGACCTGGCACCTCGCCCGGTCCGCCGGCCGCCGCGGCCTGCAGAGCCAGCTGCTCGCCGCCGGGGCCGCCGCCGTCGGCGCCTTCGTGCTGCTGGTGATGATCGCCGCGTGCCTCGGCTCCGGCGCCCGCGCCGACCGCACCGCCTGGCGCGTCCCGGACGCGGCACCCGCCGGGTCGGCGACCGCCGTCCAGGCCATGACCACGACCTATGTGCGCCACCGGCCCGTCACCGTCGTCAGTCTCGCCCAGCTCCCGGACCGGCGGCCCACTCCCGCACCGCCCGGCCTGAGCGCCTTCCCGAGGAAGGGCGAGGTGTACGTCTCCCCCGCCCTGGCGGGGCTGATCCGCGAACTGCCCGCGCGGCAGCTCGCCGACCGCCTCCCGAAGCCGGGGCGGTACGGCACGATCGGCGCCGCGGGGCTCGCCTCCCCCGACGAACTGGTCGCCGTCGTCGGACGCGCGCCCGGCGACCCCGCGGTCTCCAAGTCGGCCGAGAGCAACGGCTGGTACGACGAGGGCCAGACCGCCCGTGCCGGGATCACCGGCTTCGCCGGCTCCAGGCCGAGCATGTTCACGGTCGGCGACCAGCAGACGGCACTGCTCGGAGCCGTGCTGCTGATGGTGCCCGTCGTGGTGCTGGCCGCCGCGGCCGGACGGCTCGGCGCGGCCCGGCGCGAACAGCGGCTCGCCGCACTGCGGCTGGCCGGGGCCACCCCGCGGCAGATCCTCGCCATGACCGCGGCCGAGGCGGCGGCGGTGGGCGCCGCCGGTGCCCTCGCGGGCGCCCTCGCCTATGCGGTGCTGCTGCCCGCCCTCGCCGAGATCCCCTACGGCGTCGGCGCCTGGTACACCGGCCAGTTGTGGGTCGGTCTGCCGTGGCTCGCGGCCGTGGTACTGGGCGTCACCGTCCTGCTCACGGTCAGCGCGGTGACGATGCTGCGTCAGGTGGCGATGTCACCCCTCGGCGTGGCCCAGCAGGCCAACCCGCGCCGCACGCGCATGGTCCGGCTCGTGCTGTTCGCCGCGGCCCTCGTCTACATCATGGCGAGCGCGGGCGGAACTATGACGAACCGCCAGATGATCGCGCTGCTGGCGCTGTTCTACGGGGCGTTCTGGCTGTTCGGCCCGTGGGTCGTGGACCGGCTGGGACGCGTCGTGGGCCGTTTCGCCCGCCGTCCGACCACCCTGCTGGCGGCCCGCAGGCTCAGCGACGACCCGCGCGGCGCCTGGCGCACCGTCAGCGGCCTGGTCCTCGCGGGCTTCGTCGCCGGGTTCTTCTCCGTCAGCCAGCTGGGCGGCGGCTTCCCCGAGCACCCCGACCAGGTCGCGGTGATCACCGAGAACACAGCCGCCGCCCGGCACACCGCGACCGAGGCCCGCGCGCTGCTGGACCGGGCGGGCGTCGAAGCGACCGTGAGCACCGTGAGCGACGACGACTTCTTGGACAGCGTGCTGCTCGGCAACCCGGGCGTGGTCGCCCGGGTCTCCGGCGGCACCGAGCGGATCGACGCCGCCGCAACCGCCCTGACGCCGCTCGGGAAAGGCCGGTTCCCGGTCTCGCAGGACTACGTGTCCGCGCCCGACGCCACCGTCCTCGACCGCATCGCCACGGTCAGCACCGCCACACTGATCCTCAGCTTCCTCGTGGCGACGGCCTCCGCGGGACTGACCGCGGCGGCGAACGTCCTGGACCGGCGTCGCGTCTACGGCCTGCTGCGGCTGTCCGGCGCCCCGCTGAAGGTGCTGGACCGGGCGCGGGTCCGTGAGACGGTGCTGCCCCTGCTCGTCCTGGCCGGCGGCACGACCGCCATGGGCGTCTTCGGCGGCTACCAGGTCAACGAGGCGGCCGGCTCCACCATGAACGGCGCCGGCGCGCTCCTGCTCGCCGTCTGCGTGACCGTCGGCGCGCTGGCGATCCTCGCCGCGATCGGCGGCAGCAGGCCGCTGCTGCGCAGGGTGACGGCCGACCCGGCGCAGACCGCGGACTGAGGTTCAGCGCGTGGTGCCGGCCATCTCCGGGACGGGCGTGTCGAGGGCGTCCAGGCTGCGCAGGATGTCCTCCACACGCTGCTTGGCGTCGCCGAAGAGCATCTGGCTGTTCTCCCGGAAGAACAGCGGGTTCTGCACACCGGCGTACCCGGCGGCCATGGACCGCTTGAAGACGACCACGTTGGCCGCCTCCCACACGTGCAGCACCGGCATCCCGGCGATGGGGCTGGCCGGGTTGTCGGTGGCGGCCGGATTGACGGTGTCGTTGGCGCCGATGACCAGGACGACCGAGGTGGCGGCGAAGTCGTCGTTGATCTCGTCCATTTCCAGGACGATGTCGTACGGCACGTTCGCCTCGGCGAGCAGCACGTTCATGTGCCCGGGCAGCCGGCCGGCGACGGGGTGGATGCCGAAGCGCACCTCGACGCCCCGCTCGCGCAGCTTGCGCGCCAGCTCGGCGACCGGGTACTGGGCCTGCGCGACGGCCATGCCGTAGCCCGGCGTGATGATCACCGAGGAGGCGTCGCGCAGGAGTTCCGCGGTCTCCTCCGCGCTGATCTCCCGGTGCTCCCCGTGCTCGCCGTCGTCGGCCGCCGCGGCCGGCGTCCCGAAGCCGCCCGCGATCACCGAGATGAAGGAGCGGTTCATCGCCTTGCACATGATGTACGACAGGTAGGCACCGGAGGAGCCGACCAGCGCGCCGGTGACGATGAGCAGGTTGTTGGCGAGCAGGAAGCCCGAGGCCGCGGCGGCCCAGCCGGAGTAGCTGTTGAGCATGGAGACGACCACCGGCATGTCACCGCCGCCGATGGAGGCGACCAGGTGCGCGCCCAGGGCGAGGGCGATGACGGTGACCGCGATGAGCAGGCCGATGTGGGGGCGTGCCACGAACGCGACGGTGAGCGCGACGAACGCGACCAGGGCGCCCACGTTGAGGACGTGCTTGCCGGGCAGCGTCAGCGGGCGGGAGTTGATGCGCGCCGAGAGCTTCAGGTACGCGACGACCGAGCCCGTGAAGGTGACGGCGCCGATGAACACCCCGATGAACACCTCGGCGTGGTGGATGCCGAGCAGCGAACCGGTGAGCTCCTCACCGCCGTGGCCCCCGGCGTCGACGTCGAGGTAGCCGTTCCAGCCGACGAACGCGGCGGCGAGGCCGACGAGGCTGTGCATGATGGCGATCAGCTCCGGCATGCCGGTCATCTCGACCACCCGGGCCCGCCACAGTCCGATGCCCGCGCCGACGGCCGTGGCGACGGCGATCAGCACGAGACCGGTGGCGGTGATGCTCTTCGAGGCGAGACCGACGGTGGCCGCCAGGGCGACGGCCATGCCCGCGATGCCCCAGACGACTCCCGAGCGGGAGGTCCGGTGCTGCGAGAGCCCGGCGAGGCTGAGGATGAACAGCAACGCGGCGACGACGTAGGCGGCTTCTGAGGCCGTGACTGTGGTCATCCGTGATCAGCCCTTCGAGAACATGCCGAGCATCCGGCGGGTGACGGCGAATCCGCCGAAGATGTTGATGCTCGCCAGCAGGATCGCGGCGAACGACAGCACGGTGACGGCGGTGTTCCCGTGCCCGATCTGGAGCAGCGCGCCGACCACGACGATCCCGGAGATGGCGTTGGTGACCGACATCAGCGGGGTGTGCAGCGCGTGGTGCACATTGCCGATGACGTAGAAGCCGATGACGATCGCCAGCACGAACACCGTGAAGTGGCCGATGAGTTCGCTCGGTGAGAAGGCCGTCACGAGGAACAGCGCGAGCGCCCCGGCACCGACGAGTGCATACGAGGACCACGCGGGGCGGGCGGGCTTCGCCGGCGGGGCGGAGGGCTCGGCCGGTTCCGTGCCGCCGGCGGGGGCGGGCGCGGCGGACACCTCGACCGGGGGCGGCGGCCAGGTCTTCTCGCCGTCGCGGACCACGGTCATCGACCGCTGCACCACGTCGTCGAAGTCGAGGACGAGCCGGCCGTCCTTGCCCGGGGTGAGCAGCTTCATCAGGTTGACGACGTTGGTGCCGTACAGCTGCGAGGCCTGGGCCGGGAGCCTGCCGGGCAGGTCGGTGTAGCCGATGATCGTCACGTCGTTGTCGGTGACGACCGCCTTCCCGGCGACCGTGCCCTCGACGTTGCCGCCCTGGGCCGCCGCCATGTCGACGATCACGCTGCCGGACTTCATCCGCGCGACGTCCTCGGCGGTGATGAGCCTCGGCGCCGGGCGGCCCGGGATGAGCGCGGTGGTGATGATGATGTCGACGTCGGCGGCCTGCTCGGAGTACAGCTGCGCGGCGAGCCGGTCGTAGTCCTCCGAGGTGGCCCTCGCGTAACCGTCGGTGCTCACCTCCTGCTCGACGCCCACCGACAGGAACTCCCCGCCCAGCGAGCGCACCTGCTCGGCGACCTCGGGCCGGGGATCGGTGGCGCGGACCACGGCACCGAGGCTGCGGGCGGCGCCGATCGCGGCGAGCCCGGCCACCCCGGCACCGGCCACCAGCACCTTGGCGGGCGGCACCTTTCCGGCGGCGGTCACCTGGCCGGTGAAGAAACGGCCGAAGGCGTGCGCGGCCTCGACCACGGCCCGGTATCCGGCGATGTTCGCCATGGAGCTGAGGACGTCCAGGGACTGGGCGCGCGAGATACGCGGCACGGCGTCCATGGCGAGCACGGTGATCGGCCGCCGCGCCAGCTCGTCGACCAGCTCCGGGTGCAGCGCGGGGCCGATGAGCGCGATCAGCGTCGCCCCGTCCCGCAGCCGGCCGATCTCCTCGCCGGAGGGGCCGTTCACCTTGAGCACGATCTCCGCCTGCCACGGGTCGCCGAGCCGGGCGCCTGCCTCCTCGTACGCCGCGTCGGAGAAGCGGGACGAGGCTCCCGCCCCCGGTTCGACCACCACCTCGTAGCCGAGCGCGGCAAGTCTCCCCACGGTGGCCGGCGTCGCCGCCACCCTGGTCTCGCCCGCGGTGGACTCGGCGGGTATGCCGATCCGCTGGGGTTCCGGTTCCGCTTCAGCCATCGTCTGCCTCTCTGTCGTTCGGCTGCCTGTTCTCCTTCGTGCCCGCATCCTGCACCTTCGACGCCGCGTCGGCGGCGGGCCGTGGTCACATGGCCGAGGAGGTCGTCCTCACACCGCCGAGGGGTTGCCGTGGGAGGCCCTCGGGGGTATCGCTGTGCCGCCCGGGGCGGAAGAGACTCTGATGCGTCACGCCACGGCCGGGCACATACTTCGCATTCTTCGCGGGCTTCGCGGTCGCCTCGCAGTGCGGCGGCCGCGAGGGCCAGGACGGCGTCGCTACCGGCAGCGTCACGGTGGCGGAGGCCCGCGGCTGCGATCCCGCGGCATGCCCACCGGCGACACGGGACACGATGAGCGCCGTCCGCATTCAGGTGAACAGGTCGGTCGTGCGCTTCTGGATCTCCTCCTGGGTCAGCTCCTCGATCGTCTGGGAGATCATCCAGAGATGCCCGAACGGGTCGGCGAGACGGCCGCCACGCTGCCCGTAGTGCTGGTCGGCGACGGGGTACACCACGCTCGCCCCGCCCCGCAGCATGGCCTCGGCCACGGCGTCGGCGTCGGACACGTCCAGGGCCATGATCACCGGGCTGCCGCCGAGCGAGGGCGGCGCCGGGTCGCTCTCGTCGGCGTCCTTGACCGCGATCACCGCGTCACCGAGCCGCAGCATGGCGTGCACGATCTTCCCGTCGGGGTCGGTGTACCGCTCGATCTCCTCGGCGCCGAACGCGGTCCGGTAGAAGTCGATCGCCCGGGGCCCGTCGGAGACCACGAGCCGGGCGTAGAGCCGGGTGAGGGAGGGCTTGTCGCTTGTGTTCGTCATGCCTTCACGATCGCCGGTCCGGGCGGCCGCGGATTGTAGAAAACGGTCGGCCGGGCGGGCCCCGTCACCCGCCGAGCGGAACGTGGTTGCGTTCCAGGGGCGAGCGCGGCGCGTACGCGGTCGGGGTGATCCCGGCGAGCGCGCGGAACTCGTGGATCAGATGCGCCTGGTCGTGGTAGCCGCAGTCCGCGGCGAGGACCGCCCAGTCCGGCTCCCCGGACCCGGCGTTCACACGGCTAAGCAACCGCTGGAAGCGCCGTACCCGCGCATACCGTTTCGGAGGGAGTCCCAGCTGTTCGGTGCACCTGCGGGCCAGCCGCCTGGAGGTCCAGCCGAGCCGGTCGGCGACCTCCCCCACGGGCGTTCCGCCATCGAGCAGCACCGCGGCGAGACGGACCGCCGGGTCAGGCTCCAGGGGACGTGCCGCCCGCCACAGCAGGACCGTCTCCAGCTCCCGCAGGCACGCCTCAGGGCCACCGGCGGCCATGGCCTCCAGCAGCCGCTCTCGCAGCACCGCGCCGTCCGTGCCCCACAGCTCGTCGAGCCCGGCGAGCCGATCGCGGACCGCGCTGACGGGGACGGTGAGGAACGGATACGCCCCCGCAGGACGGAACGCCACCCACACGACGGCGCGTTGCTGCGCCGGGTCGATCACCGACGGCTGCGTGTACGGCCCCTGCAGAGCCGCACCCCGGGTCCGCCTGTCCGACGAGCACAGAGCGTCCCCGTCGAGGTTCACCAGCAGTTGCGCCCCGCCCGTCGGCAGGGCCAGCTCGGCGGAGTGCGCGAACCGTCCCTCGGCATAGCCGAGCGCACCGATCAGCGGCGCGAGCGCCGGCGCCGTCGGCCGGACCGTGAGCGAGACGGGAATCTCCTCCGCCGTGCGAGCCATATGTCCAGCCTAGGATTACCGCTACATCGCGAGCCACACCGCCTGGTCGGGCCCCAGCACGCCGTCCTCGAGAGGGCCACTGGCCAGGAGGATCGCGGTGTGGCCGGGCAGCGCGTACGGCTCGGCGGAGAGGTTGACCACGCACAGGAAGCCCGGCTCGCGGGTGAAGGACAGCACCCCCTCGGGAGCGTCCAGCCACGTCATCGTGCCGTCGCCCAGGGCGGGGTGGTCGCGGCGGATGCGCAGGGCCGTGCGGTAGAGCTCCAGCATGGAGGCCGGGTCGCCGGTCTGTGTCTCGACGCTCAGTGCGGCCCAGTCGCCGGGCTGCGGCAGCCAGGGCTCGGCCGTGGCGTCGTCGGGGCTGAAGCCGTAGGGGGGCGCCTGGCCCGACCAGGGGATGGGCACACGGCAGCCGTCCCGTCCGCGGTCGGTGTGGCCGGAGCGTTCCCAGATCGGGTCCTGGAGGGCGGATTCGGGCAGGTCCTCGACTTCGGGGAGGCCGAGTTCCTCGCCCTGGTAGACGTAGGCGCCGCCGGGCAGGGCGAGCATCAGCAGGGCGGCGGCCCGGGCACGCCGGGCGCCCAGGTCGAGGTCCAGGGCGCCGCCGGGTTCGTACCGTGCGTTGGCCATCCAGCTCCGCGCGGCGGTACGGCCGTAGCGGCTGGGGTGGCGCATGACGTCGTGGTTGGAGAGGACCCAGGTGGCGGGTGCGCCGACCGCGCCGAGCATGGCGAGGGAGTCGTCGATGACGGCGCGCAGGTCCTTGGCGTCCCAACCGCACATGAGGAAGTCGAAGTTGAAGGCGGTGTGCAGGCCGTCCCGGCGGACGTAGGCGGCGAGCCGCTCGGGGGTGTCGGCCCAGGCCTCGGCGACGAAGGAGCGGTCGCCGGGGAACTCGTCGGCGACCTTGCGCCAGGCGCGGTATATCTCGTGCACCTCGTCGCGGTCCCAGTGCGGGTGGTCGAGGTGTTGCCGGGTCTCGTCCCGGCGGGTGAGCGGGCCCGTCACCGCGGGTTCGGCGCGGGGCGGCAGGTCGGGCAGCTCCGGGTGTTTGACCAGGCCGTGGGCGACGTCGATGCGGAAGCCGTCGACGCCCCGGCTGAACCAGAACCGCAGGATCGACTCGAACTCGGCCCGCACCTCCGGGTGTTGCCAGTTGAGGTCGGGCTGCTGGGGTGCGAACAGGTGCAGGTACCAGTCGCCGTCGGGCAGGCGGGTCCAGGCCGGGCCGCCGAAGCAGGAGACCCAGTCGTTGGGGGGCTCGGTGCCGTCGGGTCCGCGGCCGGGGCGGAAGACGTAGCGCTCGCGTTCCGCACTGCCGGGACCTGCCGCCAACGCGGCCTGGAACCAGGCGTGCTGGTCGGAGGTGTGGTTGGGCACGATGTCGGGGATGACGCGGATGCCGTGCTCGTGCGCCTCGGTGATGAGCCGCTCGGCGTCGGCGAGGGTGCCGAAGCGTGGGTCGATGGCGCGGAAGTCGGCGACGTCGTAGCCATGGTCGGCCATGGGGGACTTGTACCAGGGGTTGATCCAGATGGCGTCCACGCCGAGGGACTTCAGATACGGCAGCCGGGAGCGGATGCCGGCGATGTCGCCGACGCCGTCGCCGTTGTGGTCGGCGAAGCTGCGGATGTAGACCTGGTAGATGACGGCACTGCGCCACCAGGGTGCGGTGAAAGACACCTGCTGTGACTCCTTCTGCGGGGGGCGTGTCTACTTGGCGGCGCCGGCCGTGAGCCCGGCGACGATCCGGCGCTGGAACAGCAGCACCATCACGACCAGCGGAATGGTCACCACGACGCCCGCGGCCATCTGGCTGCCGAACGGGGTCTGGTACGTCGTCGCTCCCGAGAACTTGGAGATGGCGACGGTCGCGGTCTGCATGCTGGGCTTGTTGGTCATCGACAGGGCGATGAGGAACTCGTTCCAGGCGGCGATGAAGGTGATGATCGCGGTGGTGAAGATGCCCGGCGCGGCGAGCGGGACGATGACTCTGCGGAAGGCCTGGCCGCGGGTGCAGCCGTCGACCATGGCGGCGTGTTCCAGCTCGTCCGGCATCTGCCGGAAGAAGGTGGTCAGGTTCCACACCGCCAGCGGCAGCGTGAAGGACATGCTGGGCACGATCATGGACTGGTAGGTGTTGATCCAGCCGATGTCGGTGAACAGCTTCAGCAGCGGGACGACGATCGACACCACCGGGAACATCGAGGTGGCGATGATCAGCGTCAGGATCAGCCGCTTGAAACGGAACTCCAGCCGGGCCATCGCGTACGCGGTGAACGTGGCCAGCAGCAGCGACATCGCGGTCGTGATGCCGGCGACGATCAGGCTGTTGAGCAGCGCCCTGGTGAAGCCCTGGCCCGGGCTGAACACCGACCGGTAGTTCTCGAACGACACCGTGGAGGGGAACAGGGAGGTGCTGAAGATGTCGCCGGTGCTGCGGAGGCTGGAGACCAGCATCCAGTAGAACGGGGCCAGGCAGTAGGCCACCACCACGGCGATGCCCAGATGGGGCAGCCACTGCCGCCACTTGGCCGTGAGGGTCATGCCGCCACCTCCCGAACGCGGCGGCGCGGCACCCTGACCGCGTGGCTCTTGCGCTTCTTCGTCCCGCCGACGCCCCCGATGAGGTCGGCGCCGAGCAGCCGGACGAAGGCGAGCGCGATGAGGAAGACGTAGAGGAAGAGCAGGACCGCGTACGCGGAGGCCGGTCCGAAGCGGACGTTGGACGCCTCGTTCTGCGCGAGCATCGACAGCGTCTCGACGGAGCCCTTCTGGGCGCCGATGAGGATGTAGGGCAGGTCGAACATCCGCAGCGCGTCCAGGCAGCGGAACAGCACCGCCACCAGCAGCGCGGGCTTCACCAGCGGCAGCGTGATGCGCCAGAACTGCTGGAGGGCGCTCGCTCCGTCGAGCCGGGCCGCCTCGTAGACCTCCTTCGGGATCACCTGGAGGCCGGCCAGGACGAGCAGGCCGATGAAGGGGGCGGTCTTCCACACGTCGGCGATGACGACCGCGATCTTGGCGGAGAAGCCGTCGGCGGTCCACAGGACCTGGCGGCCGAGGAGGACGTTGGCGATCCCGTCGGCGTTGAAGATCCACTTCCAGAGCAGTCCGGAGATGGCCGTGGGGATCGCCCAGGGGACGAGGATGCTGGCCCGCACCAGGGACCGGCCGCGGAAGGCCCGGTGCATGATGAGCGCCATGGCGACGCCGATCACGGTCTCCAGCGACACCGTGACGACGGTGAAGAAGGTGGTGTTCCAGAAGGCGTTCCAGAAGCGGTCGCCGGCCTGGGTGAAGATGTCGGTGTAGTTCTTCAGCCCGACGAACGGCTCGGTGGCGCTGATGAACCCGGTCTTCGGGTCCAGCCCCTTCGTCCCGTACAGGGACTCGTCGAGGGCCATGAGCGTCGGATAGAGCACGACGATCGTCAGCACCAGGAGTGTCGGGGAGACGAGCAGCGCGGCCAGGCGGCCGGTGCCCGCGGTGGCCCGGGAGCGTGGACGACGCCGTGGGCGCTGGGGTGCCGGGGGCCGCCCGGGGCGGCGGGGGGCCGCCGTCCCGGGCTGGTGCGGGGCGGTGTCGGGCGGGATCGCGGTGTCGGCCATGACCCGCGGCCTCACTGTGCCGTCAGCTTCTGAAGGTCCCCCTGGAGGTCCTTCAGCGCCTGTGCGCTGCTCTTCTTTCCGGTGAGCGCGGCGTAGACCTCGTTCTGGATGGCGGCGGTCACGTCGCCGTACTGCACGACGCGCGGGCGCGGCACGGCCTTCGTGATCGACTGCTTGAGGTCGGGCAGGTACGGATACTGCTTGTCCAGGGACGCGCTGTCGTAGAGGTCGGCGTAGGGCGGGGCGAGGGAGGCGTTCTTGAGGAAGTAGGTGGCGCTCTCCTCGCTGGTGAAGAACTTCATGAAGTCCAGCGCCGTGGCCTTGTTCTTGGCGAAGGACGACAGGGCCAGGTTGGAGCCGCCGAGGCTGGAGGCGCCGGGGCCGTTGAGACCGGGCAGGGGCGCGACCGCGAACTTGCCCTTGATGCCGCTCTTCTGGGCCAGGGAGTACACGTACGGCCAGTTGTTCAGGAAGATCAGCTTGCCTGCCTGGAACGCCTGGCGGCCGTCCTCCTCCTGGTAGGTGATGGCCTCCTTGGGAATGGTCTTGTCCTTGAAGGAGTGGACGAGGAAGTCCAGGCCCTTCTTGGCCTGCGGGGTGTCGACGTCGGGCTTGCCGGTGGCGTCGACGATCTGGCCGCCTGCGGAGTTCACGGCCTCGGCGAAGTTCACCGTGAGGCCCTCGTACTTCTGGAACTGCCCGGCGTAGCAGGACATGTTCTTGGCCTCGGGGAGCTTCTTCACCTTGGCGCAGTCGGCGGTCATCTGGGCCCAGGTGGTGGGCGGTCGGGTGACGCCGGCCTTCTTCAGCAGGTCGGTGCGGTAGAACAGCAGGCCGCCGTTGGAGCTGGCGGGGACGGCGTAGAGCTTGCCGCGGTACTTGCCCGTCTCCACCACCGGCTGGAGCATCTTGCCGAGCGGGAACTGGTTCGCGGGCAGCGGCTCGATCCACTGGTGGGCGGCGAACTCGGACGTCCACACGACGTCGGTGGCGAGCACCGTGTAGGCGTCGGACTTCGTCTCCGCGTTCTGGATCATCTGCTGGCGCTGCGAGTCGGCGTCCGTCGGCAGCTGGATGAAGGTGACCTTCTCCTTGGGGTGTGCCTTGTTCCAGCGGTTGATGATCGTCTGGACGGTGCCGGTGGTGTCCTTGCCGGCGACGTACGAAATGGGGCCGCGGCCCTTGAACGACACCGGCGCGGCCTGCGCGGACTGTCCGGAGCCGCTGCCGCCGGACGAGCCGCAGGCGGTGAGGAGGAGTCCGGCGGCGGCGAGCGCTGCGGAACACTGAATCGCTCTGGCGGTGCTGGTCTTCACTGTCTCTCCTGGTCGTGACGTACCGAAGTCGTGTCTGTTCCCCCGGAATGGCTTTGGTCATGAGATTGCGTTGCCACGGCATTCCGTTGATAAAAACCGCAGGTCACGGCGGATAAGAGACGTCCCTTCGGGGCGACTTCGAACCTGTCGAGACAACGTTTGCACGCTAGGAGCGCTCAGTCGGGAAGTCAATGCGTCGCACCGTGGTAAGAAGGCAAGAACTTGGTGAGACAGCGCTGTCACCAAGCGCCGTGCCCGGCAGTGTTCCTGTGCTAGCGTCCGGCGCATGCCACCAGGTCAGCGGCACCCCACGATGGCTGACGTCGCCGAACGGGCCGGGGTCTCCACCTCCACGGTCTCGCGCACTCTGCGCGGTCTGTCCACCGTCTCGCCGGAGGTCCGCGCCCGCGTCGAACAGGCCGCCCGGGAGCTGAACTTCGCGGTCTCGCGCCACGCCGCCAGCCTCGTGACGGGCAGGACGTGCAACGTCGCGGTGCTCGTGCCCACGCTCAGTTCGTGGTTCGTGGGCGCGGCCCTGTCGGGTCTGGCCCTCGTGTTGCGGGCGGCCGGCATGGAACTGACGGTCTATGTGATCCCCGGCATGGCCGAGCGCACGGCGTTCTTCGAGCATCTCCCCGCGCGGCGCAATGCGGACGCGCTGCTGGTGTTCTCCTTCGACCTCACCGAGGAGGAGACCGCCCGGCTGGACGGTCTCGGCATGCCGGTCGTGTACGTCAGCCAGCACGTCGACGGGCGCCCGAGCGTCTACGTCGACGACGTGGCCGGCGCCCTGCGCGGCACCCGGCATCTGCTCAACCTCGGCCACCGCCGGATCGCCTACGTACGGACGGTGGGCACCGGTGGCTTCACCTTCAGCTCGCAGGAGCGGCTGGTCGGTTACCGGCGGGCGCTGACCGAGGCGGGCCTGCCCCTGGACGACGATCTCGTGGTCGCCACCCCGGCGGGCGACAAGCGGGGCGCCGCCGAGGCGGTCGGCAGGCTGCTGGGGCTGCGCGAGCCGCCCACGGCGGTCTTCGCCGAGCAGGACGAGGTGGCCGTCGCCGTGATCTGGACCCTGCGCGCGACGCGCGTCGAGGTGCCCGGGCAGGTGTCCGTCGTCGGCTTCGACGACCAGCCGGTGGCCCAGTGGTTCGATCTGACGACCGTGGCCCAGACGCCTTCGGCCATCGGCCGGGAGGCCGGCGCCCTCGCGCTGTCGCTCGTCAACGACCCCGGCGGGGACCGCGAACGGCACGTCGTGCTGCCCACCCACGTGATCCCCCGGACCACCACCGCCCCGCCTCCCGCCGCACGGAGCACACCGGAGGAGCTGCCTCAACTGCCCTTGGGCTGACGGCAATCACCGTGCGGCCCCGGACGCACCGAACCTGGACTCGGCCGAAAACGAGGGGCGGTTGCGTATGACCACAGGAGAGAACACCGTCGGGGATGTCTTCAGCGCGGGAGCGGCAGAGTTCCACAGCTGGTCGAAGGTGCTGTGGGACCCGGTCGGTGAGGCGACGGCGGACGTGGCCGCCCTGACCGGCGGTGAGTCGGTGCTGGACGCCTGCTGCGGGGCCGGGGCGTCGGCGCTGCCGGCCGCGCGGGCCGTGGGGGCCGTGGGGCCGACGGGCCGGGTGGACGCCGTGGATCTCGCGGACGGGCTGCTGGCGATCGGGGAGCGCCGGGCGCGCGAGGAGGGCCTGGCCAACCTCCGCTTCCACCGCCACGAGGTCACCTCGTGGCCCGTGCCCGGCCCGGGCTACAACGTGGTGCAGTGCGGGCTCGGGGTGTTCTTCTTCCCGGACGTGCACCGGGACTCCGCCGCGCTGACGCGGATGCTGCGCCCTGGGGGCCGGTTCGTCGTGACGGTCTGGGAGAAGGGCGCGCTCGGCGGCTGGCAGGCGGGCGCTGCGGGGCGCGGTCCTGACGGAGCGCGACCTGCCCCGCCCGCCGCAGATGGAGCAACTGGCCCGGATCGATACCGCCGACACCCTCGCGGCCTGGCTGAAGGACCTGGGCGGGAGCGAACCCCGGGTCGACCGGCGGCGGTTCGACGCCCCACTGTCCGGAGGCGGGCTGGGAGCTGGCCACCGGCAGCGGGGCACGCGCCGGATGCTGGACGGGCTGTCACCGGCCGCCGCCCGGCGGGTGCGCGCCGAGTTCACCGCCCGGCTCACCGCGGACGCGGTCACCGACCTCGACGTACGCGTCCTGACGGGCACGGCCCGCTTCGCCGGCTGACCGGCCGGCCGGACGGGGCGGCGGGCAGGACGCCGTGACCGGCCCGCGCCCGCAGGGGCCGCAGACGCCGCTCAGTTCGAGGGTGTGCTCCAGCTCCGTGAAGCCCGTGGTCTCGGCGAGCCGGGCGGCCCACTCCTCGACGGCCTCCGCGTCCACGGGCCGGCTGCGGCCGCAGCGGCGGCAGATGAGGTAGTGGCGGTGCTCGCCGGCCGGCCGCCCCAGGTAGAGCCGCTCGCCTCCTTCGTCGCGTACGACGTCGACCAACCCGGCACGGTCCAGTTCGCGCAGGGTGCGGTAGACGGTGGTGAGCCCGACGGTGCTGCCGGAGTCGGCCAGTAACGCGTGCAGTTCCTGCGCGGAGACGAACTCGCGGCAGCGGCCCAGGGTGTCGAGCACGGCCCGGCGCTGCCAGGTACTGCGCAGCCCCGGCGTGTGGATGCGCTCCACGGCCGGGCTCTCCTCCGCTTCGCCCACCACTGGACTCCTCGCTCGACCGGCGCGTTCGTCGGCACACCATGCTAGATGAACATGGTTTTCACGTCGATGACCGACCCGGCCCCCTCGCGGGCCGGCGTGCGCAAACCGTTGACGGAGGTAAGAGCCCCACTTATCTTCTGATCGAATTCACGAACTACGTTCGAAATTACGGACATAGACTCGGACGAAGGCGGCTCGTATGCTCCGGACCACCCCTGCGGCCAGGCGCCGCGGTCCCCTGCTCGTCTGCGTGCTCGCCCTGCTTCTCGCCCTCACGGGGGTGACGTTGCCTGCGTCCGCGGCGGACGGGCGCCCCTACACCAACCCGCTCAAGTCGGCCAAGGGCGCCGACCCCTGGCTGACGTACCACGACGGCGACTACTACCTGATCACCACGACGTTCACCGGCGTCCTCGCGATGCGGAAGTCGCCGACCCTGGCCGGGCTCGCCACCGCGCCCAGCGTCCAGGTGTGGTCGGACACCACCGCGACCCGCAACACCAACATCTGGGCGCCGGAGATCCACTTCCTGAACGGCCGCTGGTACCTCTACTACTCCGCCGGCCGGAGCGGCGTGGCCTGCTGCGACTCGCAGCGCACCCATGTCCTGGAGAGCACCGGTTCCGACCCGATGGGTCCCTACACGTACAAGGGGTCGCTGACCGGGTCGAACCTCACGCCGGGCGGCTGGCTGATCGACGCGAGCGTGCTCCAGGCGAACGGGCGGCTGTACCTCGTCGGCAGCGGCTTCGTGAACGGCGGTACGCAGAGCCTGGTCATCGCGCCGATGAGCAATCCGTACACCCTGGCGAGCAGTACCTTCACCGTCATCTCCAGCCCGACGCTGAGCTGGGAGCGGTCGGGGTCCCCCGTCAACGAAGCACCCGAGCCGCTCTACCGGAACGGCCGCACCTTCCTGACGTACAGCGCGAGTTCGTGCCAGACGGCCGACTACAAGCTCGGGCTGCTGGAGCTCACCGGCACCGACCCGCTGAACCCGGCGTCCTGGACGAAGAAGCAGACCCCGGTCTTCCAGCGCAACGACGCGGCCGGCGTGTACGGCCCCGGGCACAACGGCTTCTTCACCTCGCCCGACGGCACCGAGAACTGGATCGTCTACCACGCCAACTCCTCGGCGAACGGCGGCTGCGGCAACGCCCGCACCACCCGCGCCCAGAAGTTCACCTGGAACGCCGACGGCACCCCGGACTTCGGCGCCCCGGTCCCCCTCGGCCGCACGCTCCCCGGTCCGTCCGGCGAGACGGCGGCGAAGCCGACGGCGTACACCCTCGTCAACCGCAACAGCGGCAAGTGCCTGGACGTGGCGGGCGGCAGCAGCGCCGACGGCACCAACGTCCACCAGTGGAGCTGCAACGGCGGCGCCAACCAGAGGTGGAAGGTCGAGGACCTCGGCGACGACACCAGCCGGCTCGTCAACGCGGCCACCGGCAAGGTGCTGGACACCGCCGAATGCTCCGCCGCGGACGGCGCCGACCTGCGGCAGTGGTCCTGGCTGAACAACAAGTGCCAGCGCTACCGGCTGGTGTACACGGCGAGCGACGACTACGTCCGGATCGTCAACGAGTCCACCGGCAAGGTCGCCGACGTGACCGACTGCGGCACGGCGAACGGGGCCGACGTACGGCAGTGGACCTGGCTGAACAACAACTGCCAGCAGTGGAAGCTCGTCCCCACCACCTGATCAACCTGATCACTCCCCCCTCTGATCCGGAGAACTCCCTTGAGACGTAAAAGACGCAATGCGCTGCGGCTGCTCCTGGCCGTCCTCGTCGCCCTCGCGACCTGCCTCACGGGCGCGCCCGCGCAGGCCGCCGTGCCCGACTCCCCCGGCGTCACCTACACCAACCCGATCGCGGAGAAGCGGGCCGACCCGCACATCTTCAAGCACACCGACGGCTACTACTACTTCACCGCGACCGTCCCCGAGTACGACCGCATCGTGCTGCGCCGGGCGACCAGCATCCAGGGGCTGAAGTCGGCCCCCGAGACGACCATCTGGACCAAGCACGCCAGCGGCGTGATGGGGGCCCACATCTGGGCGCCGGAGATCCACTTCATCGACGGCAAGTGGTACGTGTACTTCGCGGCGGGCGCCACGAACGACATCTGGGCGATCCGCATGTACGTCCTGGAGGGCACGGGCGCCAACCCGCTCACCGCCACCTGGACCGAGAAGGGGCAGATCAAGACCCAGTGGGAGAGTTTCTCCCTGGACGCCACCACCTTCGTCGTGAACGGCGTGCGTTACCTGGCCTGGGCGCAGCGCGACCCGTCCGTGAACAACAACACCGACATCTACCTCGCGAGGATGGCCAACCCCTGGACGATCACCGGTACTCCGGTGATGCTGTCGCGACCCACCTACTCCTGGGAGACCGTCGGCTTCAAGGTCAACGAGGGTCCGGCGGTCATCCAGCGCGGCGGCAAGGTGTTCATGACGTACTCCGCCAGCGCCACCGACAGCAACTACTGCCTGGGCATGCTCACCGCCTCCGCGAGCGCGAACCTGCTCAGCCAGGCGTCCTGGAGCAAGAGTCCGACCCCGGTGTTCGCCAGCAGCGCCGCGACCAGCCAGTACGGTCCGGGCCACAACTCCTTCACCGTGTCCGAGGACGGCAAGAGCGACATCCTCGTCTACCACGACCGCAGCTACAAGGACATCAGCGGCGACCCGCTCAACGACCCCAACCGCCGCACCCGCGTGCAGAAGGTCTACTGGAACGCCGACGGCACCCCGAACTTCGGCATCCCCGTGGCCGACGGGATCACCCCGCAGCGCTTCTCCTCGTACAACTTCCCGGACCGGTTCATCCGCCACTACGACTACCGGGCCCGGATCGAGGCGAACGTCAGCAAGCTCGCCGACTCGCAGTTCCGGGTCGTGCCCGGACTGGCCGGCAGCGGCACCGTCTCGCTGGAGTCGGCGAACTTCCCCGGTTACTACCTGCGGCACAAGAACTTCGAGGTGTGGCTGGAGAAGAACGACGGCAGCGCGCGGTTCGCCTCCGACGCCACGTTCCACCGGCGCGCCGGGCTGGCCGACCCGGCGGGCGTCTCCTACGAGTCGTACAACTACCCGGGGCGATACGTCCGCCACTGGGAGTACCTGCTGAACGTGCAGGCGGTGAGCACGGCGACCGACCGGGCGGACGCCACCTTCTACACCCAGTGACCATGCTGCGGTTGCCCGTAATGCCCTGATTGTCTTCCCGGTGGGCGGGCACTCAGGGCATGTGCAGACACAAGACAGCATGCGACCGCGCAGGGTTCTGCTGACCGGGTGGTTCAGCTTCCGGGACGGGGAGGCGACCGCCGGGGACGTGCTGGCCCTGCGCCGGGTGGAGGACGTACTGCTCGGCACGGGCATCCCCTACGACGTCGCCTGGAGTCCCGGCTTCCGTCCGGAGGCGCTGCACCTGGACCGGCTGTGGCCCGAGGACTACTCCCACCTGGTGTTCGTGTGCGGCCCGCTGCACGGGCCGCAGATCGAGGAACTGCACCGGCGGTTCGCGCACTGTGTGCGGATCGCCGTCGGCACCTCGGTCATCGACCCCACCAGCGCGGCCGTGACCGGCTTCCACCGGGTGCTGCCCCGGGACGCGCCGGACAGCGAACCGGTGGAGGACCTCGCGGCCCGCGCCCCGGACGCGCCCGCCCGGCCGGTCGTCGGGGTGATCCTCACGCACGGGCAGCACGAGTACGGGGAGCCGCGGCGGCACGGGCAGGTCGCCGAGGAGGTGACGCGCTGGCTGGCCAGGAAGGACTGCGGCCGGCTGGAGCTGGAGACGCGGCTCGACACGCACGACTGGCATCTCAGTGCCACGCCCGCGCAGCTCCAGTCCGTGCTGGCCCGGCTGGACCTCGTCGTCACCGACCGGCTGCACGGGCTGGTCATCGCGCTGCGGGTCGGCACCCCGGTGCTGGCCGTCGACCCGGTCACCGGCGGCGCGAAGATGACCGCACAGGCCCGGGCCTGCGGCTGGCCCGCGCTGGTGCCCGCCGAGCGGCTGGACGTGCGGCAGTTGGACCGCTGGTGGGACTGGTGTCTGACCGGCGGCCGGGTGACCGCCCGCCAGATCCGGGACGGGTTCCGTGAGGGCACCGTGCCGGACAGCGCCGACCGGCTCGTCGAGGCGCTGGCACGGCCCGTCCCCGGTTAGCTCCGGAACCTCACGGGGCACCCGCTTTACATCCCCGCTGTACGTCCTTGGCCGCACGTCCCCCTCGGGACCCAAGACGCCTCCGGCCGCCCGGAAGGAGAAAGCGCGTGTCCATCGGCCGACTTCCCGAGAACGAGCAGCGCATCCTCGACGAGGTGGAACGCGCGCTGCGCCGCGACCGCCGCCTCGACCGCCGGCTGCGCACCCTGCGACTGAGCCGCCGCCCCGACCCCGCCCGGCTGCTGGCCCGCCTCGGCTCCTACCGCCCCCGCGTCCGGACCGTGGCGGTGCTGCTCGCGGTGTCGGTCGGGCTGATGGTGGCCGGGATCGTCACCTCCGAGCCGGGGGTGATCTGGGCGTTCGCCGTCATGTGGCCGCCGACGCTGTTCGCCGTGTTCCGGCTGATGTGCCGGTGGTGCGGGGGCTGAGCGTCCGCCGCTGACCCGACGACCGGATCCGCACCTGCCGGTGCCTGACGATGCCGGCGGGCGTGGCATCCGGGCTCGGATGGTCATCATGCGGGTCCCTCCTCACAGGTGTCGGGTGCCGGGCAGTTCGTCGACGGCGCGCAGGACGTCGTCGGGGGTGATGCGCAGCAGCGCGGGGTCGGGGCGGCGGCCGTGCGGGTCGCCCTCCGGGCCGTACCACAGGGCACGGTGGCGCGGGATGGGCGGCGGGCCCCAGCGGCTCGGTGCGACCGGGCCGAAGAGGGTGACGGAGCGCGTGGCGTGGGCGGCCGCGAGGTGGGCGATGCCGGTGTCACCGCTGATCACGGCGTACGCGTCGGCGACGAGGGCGGACAGCCGGCCGAACGGGAGGCCCCCGCCGAACACGTCGGTGTCGGACAGGCCTGCCTGCTTGGCGAGCCGGGCCACGAGGTCGTTCTCGCCCGCGCCGCCGGTCACGACGACCCGCAGGCCCCGGGCGCGCAGCCCGTCCGCGACGGCCGCGTACCGCTCGACGGGCCAGCAGCGGGCGGGTGACCCGGCGCCGGGATGCAGTACGACCGCGCCGGGTGCCGGGGAGGCGGTGCGCGGGCGTGGCAGGGACAGGTCGCCGGGGTCGACGTCGATGCCGTACGCCTGGAGCAGCCGACACCACCGGTCTCGTTCGTGTTCCTCCGCGTACCAGGGCGGGCCGTCGATCTCCGGCATGTCCGGGTGGGCGAAGGCGAGCAGCTTCAGCGGGCGCAGCCCCAGGAGGAGCCGGTGGCTGGGCGGTCCGTTGCCGTGCAGGTCGACGGCGACGTCCGGCGGCGGCCCGCTCCAGTCGAGCGCGCGCGGCACGCCCCGCCCCGGCGCGGAGGCGGGCAGCAGCCGGTCCACGGCCCCCGTCGCCTCTGCCACGGGCTCCAGCTCGGCGGGCGCCGCCAGCACGAGCTCGTACCCGGGGTAGGCCCGCCGCAGAGCGCGCAGCGCGGGGACACCGGCGAGGAGGTCGCCCAGGCCCAGGGCGCGGAGGACGAGGAGGCGGGGTGTCGTCGGTTCCCCGGGCGCCCTGTCCGCGGCCTTCGCTGTCCTGCCCGCATCCGTCCCTGTCTTCGCTGTCTGGTCCTGTGCCATGCCAGCAGACTGCCGCGTTCCCCCTGCCTCCGCCCCCGCAGCCGCACTCATCGGGTGCCGCGCCGGCACCTACCTCGTACGGACGGTCGTCGTGCCGGGAGGTCGGCGGCCGCGCACGTCGCCGAAGCTGTCGAGACGCGTGAGGAGGGCCTTCACGCGCCCCTCCCCGGCCCCGGACCGGCCGTGTAGGCCTCCTGGATGGGGCGTTCGTCGGCGAGGACGCGGCCCTTGGGCGGTCCGTCCAGTACGGCCCGGACGGCGGTCAGCAGGTCCGGGGCGACGTGGTCGGCGTCCGCGGTCTCCTCGGGGCGGGCCTGCTCGGTGGGGACGAGGATGCCGTGGGCGCCGGCGCGGCGGGCGGCCTCCACGTCGGCGCCGGTGTCGCCGATGACGACGAGGTCGGCGGGGCGGGTGCAGATCCGGCCTGCCGCCCACAGCACGATGCCGGGCTGGGGCTTGCGGCAGTGGCAGCCGTCGTCGGGGCCGTGCGGGCAGACGGCGAACACCTCGAAGGGGCCGAGGAGTTCGTCGACGCGGTGGTTGACGCGGCGGACGTCGGCGTCGGTGAGCAGTCCGCGCGCGACACCGGACTGATCGGTGACGACGCCGGTGCGGATGCCGCGTTCGCGCAGCAGGGCGAGCGCCTCACGGGCGCCCTCGACGGGGCGTACGCGGTCGGGGTCGGCGTTGTAGGGGACGTCCTCGACGAGCGTGCCGTCGCGGTCGAACAGCACGGCCTTCACAGGGTTCGCCGGGGTCGTCGGGCTCACGGGACTCGTGGGGTTCACTGGGCCACCTCCTCCTGCCAGGCGCGGGCATGGCGGTAGCGCACTGCGCCGGTCAGCCGGTGCCAGGTCGCGGCGGGCGGGATGAGCACGCTGGTCGCCAGCATCGTCGTCACCTCGTCGCGGGTGCGCGGGCCGGGCGCGATGCGGGCCCGGGCGAACTCCGCCGTGCCGGCCGCCCAGCCGAGCGCGCAGGCCGCGGCGGCCCGGACGTGTCCGGTGGCGGCGAGGGCGCACGCGGCGACGCCCGCGGTGGTGATCGCCGCGTGCTTGCGGATCCGGCCGCGCGGCGCGACCGCCTTGTCCCACCAGTCGGGCCCGTGCAGATGGCGCATGAGGGCGTCGTCGGCGTTGCCGCGCTGCTGGCGCACGGACACCCAGCGGGAGGCGGGGTGCACGGGGTGGCGGGTGGTCCGGCGGCCCTGCCGGATGCGCCAGCCCGAGTCGAGAACGCGCAGCGCGAGGTCGGCATCCTCGCGGAAGGCGCGTTGGAAGCGTTCGTCGAAGCCGCCGACCTGCTTGAGCGCCTCGGTGCGGTAGGCCATGTCGGCGGTGATCCAGTGGGCGCGGGCGAGTCCCGCGGTGCCGCGTTCCCAGTCGGTGGGGCGGCGTTCGCCGGGCAGCGGGACGGCGATGACGCCCTGGACACCCGCGATGTCGGGGGACGCCTCGGCGAGGTCCTCGGCCAGTTGGTCGCACCAGTGCGGCCCGATCTGGACGTCGTCGTCGAGGAACACGGTCCATGGCGCGGTCACGGCCCGCAGCCCGGTGTTGCGGGCGGCGGCGGGCCCGCGTCCACCCCCGGTGAGCACGGTGGTGCGCTCCCGCAGGTCGCCGAGGACGCTCAGCGGGTGCTCCAGCTTTCCCGGTTCGGGATCGGGCCGGTCGTCGACGAGGACGATCTCCTCGGGGCGCGGCCCGGTCGCGGCGGCGAGCGCGGCGAGACAGTCGGCGAGGGTGTCCCGTACGAGGGTGGGGATGACGACTGCGTACGAGGTCATGCTGCTGCCCTTTCTGGCAGCGCCTGTGCGGCGAGGGCTGCGGCCGGGTCGTGGAACAGGGCGTCGATACCAGGGAAGCGCATGTCCTCCGTCCCGAGCTGTGTGGCGTACCTCCGGCTTCTCGCGGGTGCCGTGGTGCGGCTGTCTCAAACACTTGGAGACAACTCACTGCCCAGCGGGTCCCGGGTAAGGAGTCCGAAAACCGCGAAAAGGGGCTATACACAGTGCGTATAGTCGGCATGCCTTCTCTGACCAAGGGACACCCTCGACGAGAAGCAGGTCCCGGCGACCTTCTTCCTCCTGGGCAAGCGGCACATCGAGAAGTACCCGGAGCTGGTGCGGCGGATGGCGGACGAGGGCCATGAGGTGGCCAGCCACACGTGGGACCACAAGATCCTGACCCGCCTGAGACCCGAGGAGATACGCGAGGAGCTGGAACGCCCCAACCAGGAGATAGAACGCCTCACCGGCCGGCGCCCGACCCTGATGCGCCCGCCGCAGGGCCGCACCGACGACACCGTCCACGAGATCTGCCGCGAGCTGGGCCTCGCCGAGGTGCTGTGGAGTGTGACGGCGAAGGACTACAAGACGACCGACTCGGACCTGATCACCCGCCGCGTCCTGGCCCAGGCCTCCCGGGACGGGATCAACCTTCTGCACGACATCTACGACGGCACGGTGCCGGCCGTGCCGGGGATCATCGACGCGCTCAAGGAACGGGGGTATGTGTTCGTGACGGTGCCGCAGTTGCTGGCACCGGGTGAGGCCGAGCCGGGGAAGGTGTACCGGTGACCCGCCGCCGGGAAAGGGCGTCGCGGCCGCAGTCGCGCGCGGGGAGGGCGCGAGGGCGTCGAAGGGAGGACCCGGCGGCGCCCTGTGGCTGACGCGGCGCCCACCTCGCCCCGCCCGGCGACCTCACCGAACACACCCTTCCGGTGACGGGAGGGCGTGGATGGCCCTGGAGTCGGGATCGGTCGCCCGGGCGGATCCGTGACGGCGCCGATCCCGGTGCCCCGAGTGGCTACGTGCGGGTCGCCGGCGGCGCGTACACGTGGGCGCGTTCCTGTCCCGAGAGGTCGCCGATCGCCCGGATGATCTCGTCCGTGGCGGCTCGGCGGGCCTGGGCGGGGCGGGGTGGCTGCCCGGGGCGGGTCATCGACTCCCATGAGCCCTCGGAACTCGGTCCTGGAGACGCGCCGGACGCGGCAGCGCATCGTCGACCGCAGCTTGGAGCTCGCCTCGGTGGAAGGGCTGGAGGGCCTGACCATCGGCCGGCTCGCCACCGATCTGGGCATGAGCAAGGCCGGCGTCCTCGGTCACTTCGGTACGAAGGAGATCCTCCAGCTCGCCGTCGTCGACGCGGCGGCGGAGCTGATCGCCCGGGAAGTCCCGCAGCGGGTGCGGGGGGGGGTGCCGCCCGGACTGGCGCACCTGCGTTCGGTGTGCGAGGCGTGGGTGTCGTACCTGGAGCGGGACGTGCTGCCCGGCGGTTGCTTCTTCACCGCCGCGACGGCGGAGTTCGACGGGCGCACCGGCCCCGTGCGGGACGCCGTCGCGGGCATGAGCGCTCTGTGTGGCAGCGCGACCTGCGTCTGCACGTCCAGCGTGCGGTCGGGGCCGGAGAGCTGTCGGCGGACACGGACGCCGACCAGCTGGTCTACGAACTCGTCGGCGTCATGCTGGCCCTCAACCATTTCCTGCAGCTCCGGCACGACCCGTCCGCCGCCGCCCGCGCCCGCCGCGCCGTGCACCGACTCCTGGGCTCCTGACCGGGATTCTCTACGATCGTGCCGTGGTGAACATCCTGCTCGAACGTACGGCCCCGCTTCCCCTCGACGAGGCGTGGCGGCGGATCACTCAGTGGCAACGGCACGGTGAGGTCGTGCCGTTGACGCGCGTCTCGGTGGTCCCGCCCGCGCCCACCGGCCCGGGGACCGTCGTTGTGGCCCGCTCGGGCGTCGGGGCGCTGGCCTTCGACGACCCGATGGAGGTCACGGTGTGGCAGCCGCCGCAGGACGGGGCGCCGGGGATGTGCCGCCTGGAGAAGCGGGGCCGGGTGGTGCTGGGCTGGGCGGAGCTGGAAGTGCGGCCGGGGCCCGGGGGTCGTGCCCGGGTGGTCTGGCGGGAGGAGATCCGCATCCGGCTGCTGCCGTCGCTCTTCGACGGCGTACTGCGGTCCTCGGCGCGCTACGTGTTCGGCCGTGCGCTGAACCGTTTGCTCAGACGTCCGTAGGCGTCTTCTCCGCGCGCCCGGGACGGAACTTTCGTCCAAGACAGGAGCGGCGAAGTCGGCCACCGTGGAGGCATGCGCAGTTACGAAGCGGAGAGCGAGCCCGGCTGGGACGTCGTCCTGCCGCGCGACGGCATGTCGCTCGACGGCGTCCGGATGGCCGGGTTCCGTGAGCGGGCCGCAACCGGGCTGGACATGCGGGTGCTGCCGCGGCCGGCGGTGGTCGTCGTGATCGGACTCGGGGAGAGCCCGTTCTCGGTGGAAGGTACCCACGGGCACCAGGACCTGCCGAGCTTCGCCGCCGCGCTGTCGCCCGGCCCGGCCCGGATCCGCGCCGAGGGTGTCGAGTGCGTCGAGATGCGTCTGTCGCCCCGGGCCGCCTATGCCCTGCTCGGCGTCTCCCCGCGCGAGCTGGACGGATCGGTCAGGGGGCTCGAAGACCTCTGGGGGCGGGCCGAGTCGCGCTTGCGGGAACGGCTGGCCGAGGCGTCGACCTGGGAGCAGCGCCTCACGCTCGTGGACCGGTTCCTCGCCGAACGGGCCGCGCGGGCACCGGCGATGGCGCCCGAGGTCGCCGCCGTCTGGGACACCATCGTGGCCCGTCGGGGCCGGGTACGGGTCGGTGAACTGGCCGACGCCTGCGGCTGGAGCCGCAAACGGCTGTGGTCCCGGTTCAGCGAGCAGATCGGCCTCACCCCGAAACGCGCCGCCATGCTGGTCCGCTTCGACCACGCCGCCCGCGCACTCACCGCGGGCGCGAACGCCGCCGACGTCGCACTTGCTTGCGGCTACGTCGATCAGCCCCATCTCCATCGCGACGTACTGGCGTTCGCGGGCTGCACGCCCACCGCCCTGGCCGGCGGGGCGAACTCCGCCGGCTGACCGGACGAAACAACGTAGGAGGGGAAGACCTGTGGCGAACACCCATGCCCCGGCACCGGACATGACCGACCGTGACCTGCTCGTGCGGCTCGTCTTCGGCGGCATGGCCGCGCAGACCGTGCGCGCGGCCGTCCGGCTGAGGATCGTCGAGCTGATCGGCGACACGCCCCGCCCGGCAGCCGACGTGGCCGCCGACGCCGGAGCCGATCCCCAGCCCATGACCCGGCTGCTGCGCGCCCTGGCCGGCCTCGGCCTGCTGAGGGAACACAGCTTCGGCACCTTCGCGGTGGCCCCCGCGGGTTTACTCCTCGACCCGGGCCGCCCCGACTCGCTCACCTCCTTCGTGCGGATGTTCACCGAGCCGGCGATCATCCGCGCCTGGGAGCACCTGGACGACAGCGTCCGCACCGGCGACGTCGCGTTCGACACCGTCTTCGGCACGGACTTCTTCAGCCACCTCGCCCGGCAGCCCGAGCTGTCCGCGGAGTTCAACGCGGCGATGAGCCAGGCCACCGCGGAGACCGCCGCCGCCCTGCCGCACGCCTTCGACTTCGGCCGGTTCGGCACGGTCACGGACGTCGGCGGCGGAGACGGCACGCTCCTGGCCGGCGTGCTCGCCGCGTTCCCCGGCCTCACAGGTGTCGTCCACGACACGAGCGAGGGGCTCGCCCAGGCGCCGGAGAACCTGCGGCGGCACGGGCTCACGGAACGCTGCTCCCTGGTCGCCGGGGACTTCTTCCGGTCGGTGCCCGAGGGCTCGGACCTGTACCTGATGAAGAGCATCCTGCACGACTGGCCGGACGACCGGGCGGTCACGATCCTGCGCCACTGCCGCACGGTGCTGCCGCCCGGCGGACGGGTCCTGATCCTGGAACCGGTGCTGCCCGAGGTCGTCGGGGCCGACGGCGACGGGAGCACGTATCTCAGTGACCTCAACATGCTGGTGAACGTGGGCGGCAGGGAGCGCACCCGCGAGGACTTCGAGGAGCTGTGCGAGGCCGCCGGCCTGTCCCTCGTCTCCGTCACCCCGCTTCCGGAGGCGGAACCGTTCTCGCTCCTGGAGGCGGCGGCACGCTCGGCCTGACAGTGCCTCAGGCCACCGACCCGATCCGCCCCACCGCCTTCGACTCCGGCTCGTGGTGGATCGGCGTATGGGCCCCGGTCAGCGAGACCCCGCTGCCGCCGCGCCTGACGGCGACGATCTCCGAGGCGATCGACAGGGCCGTCTCCTCGGGCGTACGGGCCCCGAGGTCCAGGCCGATCGGCGAGTGCAGTCGGCTCAACTCCAGCTCCGTCACGCCGACTTCGCGCAGGCGGGCGTTGCGGTCCAGATGAGTGCGCCGGGAGCCCATCGCACCGACGTACGCCACCGGCAGCCGCAGCGCCAGTTTCAGCAGGGGCACGTCGAACTTGGCGTCGTGGGTCAGGACGCACAGGACCGTGCGGGCGTCGACGTCCGTGCGCTCCAGGTAGCGGTGGGGCCAGTCGACGACGATCTCGTCGGCCTCCGGGAAGCGCGCCCGGGTCGCGAAGACGGGGCGCGCGTCGCACACGGTGACGTGGTAGCCGAGGAACTTGCCGACACGGACCAGGGCGGAGGCGAAGTCGATCGCGCCGAACACGATCATGCGGGGCGCCGGGACCGAGGACTCGACCAGGACCGTGAGCGGTGCTCCGCAGCGTGAGCCCTGCTCTCCTATGTCCAGGGTGGCGGTGCGGCCGGCGTCCAGAAGCGCGCCCGCCTCGGCGGCGACCGTGCGGTCCAGTTTGGGATGGGCGCCGAAGCCGCCGTCGTAGGAGCCGTCGGGGCGGACCAGCAGGGCCCGGCCCGTCAGTTCGCGCGGGCCCGACACGATCCGCGCCACCGCCGCCGCCTCCCCGGACGCGGCGGCGGTGAGCGCGGCCGCGACCACCGGGCGGACCGGATCGCCGGCCCGTACCGGGGTGACCAGGATGTCGATGACACCGCCGCAGGTCAGGCCCACGGCGAAGGCGTCGTCGTCGCTGTATCCGAAGCGCTCCTGGACGGTCTCGCCGTCCCGCAGCGCCTGCTCGCACAGCTCGTAGACCGCGCCCTCCACGCAGCCCCCGGAGACCGAGCCGATCGCCGTGCCGTCGGCGTCCACCGCGAGCGCGGCGCCCGGCCGGCGGGGCGCGCTGCCGCCGACGGCCACCACGGTGGCCACGGCGAAGTCACGGCCCTGCTCGACCCACCGGTTCAGCTCCTCGGCGATGTCCAGCATCTGTCTCGGTCTCCTTAAGGCTGCGAGCGACAAGGCTGCGACGGGCGTCAGTGGACGCCCAGCCAGCTCTCGATCGGGTTGAGGGCGAAGTAGACGAGGAACACCGCCGTCAGGATCCACATGAAGGCGCCGATCTCACGCACCTTGCCCTGGGCGGTCTTGATGGCGACGTAGGAGATGACGCCCGCGGCGACACCGGTGGTGATGGTGTACGTGAACGGCATCAGGACGACCGTCAGGAACACCGGGACGGCGGTGGCCCGGTCGGCCCAGTCCACGTGCCGGGCGTTCATCAGCATCATCGCGCCGATGACGACGAGGGCGGCGGACGCGACCTCCTGCGGCACGATCGCCGTGAGCGGCGTGAAGAACAGGCAGGCCGCGAAGAACAGACCCGTGACCACGGAGGCCAGGCCGGTGCGCGCGCCCTCGCCGACGCCCGTGGCCGACTCGATGAACACCGTCTGGCCGGAGCCGCCGGACACACCGCCGATCGCGCCGCCGGCGCCGTCGATGAACAGCGCCTTGGACAGGCCCGGCATCCGGCCCTTGTCGTCGGCGAGCTCGGCCTCGGTGCCGACGCCGATGATGGTCGCCATCGCGTCGAAGAACCCGGCCAGCACCAGCGTGAAGACGATCATGCCGACGGTCATCGCGCCGACCTCGCCCCAGCCGCCGAACTCCACGTCCCCGAAGAGCGAGAAGTCGGGCATGGACACCGCGCCGCCGTGCAGCTCGGGGGCGCCGGCCGCCCACTGCTTGGGGTCGATGACGCCGGCGGCGTTCAGGATCGCGGCGACGACCGTGCCGCTGACGATGCCGATGAGGATGGCGCCCGGGATGTTCCGGGCCTGGAGCATGAAGATCAGCAGCAGGGTGCCGGCGAAGAGCAGCACCGGCCAGCCGGCCAGTTCGCCCGCCGGGCCGAGCGCGAGGGGGGTGGCCTCGCCCTGGTGCACGAAGCCGGACTTGTAGAAGCCGATGAGGGCGATGAACAGGCCGATGCCCATGGTGATGCCGTGCTTGAGCGCGAGCGGAATCGCGTTCATGATCATCTCGCGCAGGCCGGTGACGACCAGCAGCATGATGACCACGCCGTACATCACGCACATGCCCATCGCCTGCGGCCAGGTCATCTCGGGCGCGACCTGGGAGGCGAGGACTCCGGAGACGGAGAGACCGGCGGCGAGGGCGAGCGGCACCTTGCCGACGAGACCCATCAGCAGGGTGGTGAGGGCCGCCGCGAACGCGGTCGCGGTGATCAGGCCCTGCTGCGCGAGGGTGTTCCCCGCCGCGTCCTTGCCGGACAGGATCAGCGGGTTGAGCAGGAGGATGTACGCCATCGCCATGAAGGTGGTGACGCCGCCGCGCACTTCGCGCGCGACCGTGGACCCTCTGTGGGATATGTGGAAGTACCGGTCGAGCCAGGACCGTCCGGCCGGGACGCGGGTGCCTTCGCCCGCGTCTTCGGCTGTGGTCCTCGGCTCCAGTGACTGCTGGGTCATGTGGGCCTACTCCCAAGTTTCATAGGGGGTTGGGATGCACGACCCGGGGGACGGCCCGAGACGAACGAAGGGGGTCCGGGGGACGTGGTCCCCCGGACGGAACTCTCCTGCTCAGGCCTCGGAGAGTGACGTACCCGTCAGGTGCTCGGGCCGTACCGGAGTCCGGTTCAGCTCGAGCCCGGTCGCGTTCCGGATGGCCGCGAGGACCGCCGGGGTCGACGACAGGGTGGGGGCCTCGCCGACGCCGCGCAGCCCGTACGGGGCGTACTCGTCGGCGAGTTCGAGGACGTCGACCGGGATGGTCGGCGTGTCGAGGATGGTCGGGATCAGGTAGTCCGTGAAGGAGGGGTTCTTCACCTTCGCCGTCTTCGGGTCGACGATTATCTCCTCCATGACCGCCACGCCCAGGCCCTGTGTCGTGCCGCCCTGGATCTGGCCGAGCACGGACAGCGGGTTGAGCGCCTTGCCGACGTCCTGGGCGCAGGCCAGCTCGATGACCTTCACCAGGCCGAGCTCGGTGTCGACCTCGACGACGGCGCGGTGCGCGGCGAAGGAGTACTGCACGTGCCCGTTGCCCTGGCCGGTGCGCAGGTCGAAGGGCTCGGTCGGCCGGTGCCGCCACTCCTCCTCGACCTCGACGGCGTCCTCGCCGAGGACGTCCACCAGGTCGGCCAGCACCTCACCGCCGTCGGTGACGACCTTGCCGCCTTCCAGCAGCAGTTCGGCCGTGGCCCAGGCCGGGTGGTACGACCCGAACTTGCGGCGGCCGGTCTCCAGCACCTTCTCGCGGACCAGCTCACAGGCGTTCTTCACGGCGCCGCCGGTGACGTACGTCTGCCGGGAGGCCGACGTCGAACCGGCGCTGCCCACCCGGGTGTCGGCGGGGTTGATGGTCACCTGCGTGACGCCCAGTTCGGTGCGGGCGATCTGCGCGTGGACCGTGACACCGCCCTGCCCGACCTCGGCCATGGCCGTGTGGACGGTGACGACGGGCTCGCCGCCCACGACCTCCATCCGGACCTTCGCGGTCGAGTAGTCGTCGAACCCCTCGGAGAAGCCCACGTTCTTGATGCCGACCGCGTAGCCGACACCGCGTACGACGCCTTCGCCGTGCGTGGTGTTGGACAGGCCGCCCGGCAGTTGCCGCACGTCGGCGCCCTCGCTGGACTCCCATTGGCGCTCCGGCGGCATCGGCATCGCCTTGACGCGGCGCAGGAGTTCGGCGACCGGGGCCGGCGAGTCGACCGACTGCCCGGTCGGCATGATCGTGCCCTGCTCCATGGCGTTGAGCTGCCGGAACTCCACCGGGTCCATGCCGAGCCTCTTCGCCAGCTTGTCCATCTGCGCCTCGTAGGCGAAGCACGCCTGAACCGCGCCGAAGCCGCGCATGGCGCCGCAGGGCGGGTTGTTGGTGTAGAGGGCGATGGCCTCGATGTCCACGTCGTCGATCACGTACGGGCCCACCGACAGGGAGGAGGCGTTGCCGACGACGGCCGGGGAGGCGGAGGCGTAGGCGCCGCCGTCCAGGACGATCCGGCACTTCATGTGCGTGAGCTTGCCGTCCTTGGTGGCCCCGTGCTCGTAATAGAGCTTCGCCGGGTGGCGGTGGACGTGCCCGAAGAAGGACTCGAACCGGTTGTAGACGATCTTGACCGGCTTGCCCGTGCGCAGCGCCAGCAGGCAGGCGTGGATCTGCATCGACAGGTCCTCGCGGCCGCCGAACGCGCCGCCGACGCCGGACAGCGTCATCCGCACCTTGTCCTCGGGCAGGCCGAGCACGGGCGCGATCTGGCGCAGGTCGCTGTGCAGCCACTGGGTGGCGATGTAGAGGTGGACGCCGCCGTCCTCCTCCGGCACGGCGAGGCCGGACTCGGGGCCGAGGAAGGCCTGGTCCTGCATGCCGAAGGTGTACTCGCCCTCGACGATGACGTCCGCCCGCTCGCGGGCCGCCTCCACGTCACCGCGGACGATCGGCTGGCGGTGGACGATGTTCGGGTGCGGGACGTGCCCGGCGTGGTGGTCGTCGCGGTTCTCGTGGACGAGGATCGCGTCGGGAGCGGTCGCGGAGGCCTCGTCGGTGATGACGGGCAGTTCCCTGTAGTCCACCTTGATCTTGGCGGCGGCGCGGCGCGCGGTCTCCGGGTGGTCGGCGGCGACGATCGCGACCGGCTCGCCGTGGTGGCGGACCTTGCCGTGGGCGAGGACCGGGGTGTCCTGGATCTCCAGCCCGTAGTTCTTCACGTCGGTCGGCAGGTCGTCGTACGTCAGCACGGCGTAGACGCCCGGCGTGGCCAGGGCCTCGCTGGTGTCGATGGACACGATCTCGGCGTGCGCGACGGTCGACCGGAGGATCTGCCCCCACAGCATGTCCTCGTGCCACATGTCGGACGAGTACGCGAACTCGCCGGTGACCTTGAGGGTGCCGTCCGGGCGGAGCGTGGACTCGCCGATGCCGCCCTTGGTGTGCGAGCCCTGGGTGATCTTGGTGGGCGTTCCGTTGGGGGAAGACATGATCAGACCGCCTCTCCCTGCCGGGCGGCCGCGAGGCGGACCGCGTCCATGATCTTCTCGTAGCCGGTGCAGCGGCACAGGTTGCCCGACAGCGCCTCGCGGATGTCCGCGTCGGTCGGGGTCGGGTTGCGCTCCAGCATCTCGTCGGCGGCGACCAGCAGACCGGGCGTGCAGAAGCCGCACTGGACGGCGCCGGCGTCGATGAACGCCTGCTGGATCGGGGAGAGCTCGGTGCCCTCGCCGGTCTGCGAGTCAGTGCCCTTGGCCTCCCACTGCCGGGCGTTCTGGAGCGTCGTACCGCAGGCGCCACTCGCGCAGCCGCCCTCGGCGCGCTGCTTGGCGTAGTCCGCGAGGCCCTCGACGGTGACGACCTCGCGGCCCTCCACCTGCCCCGCCGCCACCAGGCACGAGCACACCGGCACACCGTCCAGCCGGACCGTGCACGAGCCGCACTCGCCCTGCTCGCAGGCGTTCTTCGAGCCCGGCAGGCCGAGCCGCTCCCTCAGCACGTACAGCAGGGACTCGCCCTCCCACACGTCGTCGGCTTCCTGCGGACGGCCGTTGACCGTGAAGTTGACGCGCATCACGCAGCTCCCTCTGTGGTGCGGCGGGTGCCGCGGTAGGACTCCCAGGTCCAGGTCAGCGTGCGGCGGGCCATGACGCCGACCGCGTGGCGGCGGTAGCTCGCGGTGCCCCGGACGTCGTCGATCGGGTTGCAGGCGGCGGAGCACAGGTCCGCGAACTGCTTGGCGACCGACGGGGTGATGATCTTCCCGTTGTCCCAGAAGCCGCCCTCCTCCAGAGCGGCGTTCAGGAACTCCTCGGCGGCCTTGGCCCGAACGGGGGTCGGAGCGGCCGAACCGATGCCGGTCCGCACGGTCCGCGTCTCGGGGTGCAGCGCGAGCCCGAAGGCGCACACGGCGATGACCATCGCGTTCCTGGTCCCCACCTTGGAGAACTGCTGCGGCCCGTCGGCCTTCTTCACATGCACGGCCCGGATCAGCTCGTCGGGGGCCAGCGCGTTGCGCTTGACGCCCGTGTAGAACTCGTCGATCGGGATACGACGCGAGCCGCGCACCGACTCGACCTCCACCTCGGCGCCCGCGGCGAGCAGGGCGGGGTGGGCGTCGCCTGCCGGGGAGGCGGTGCCGAGGTTGCCGCCGACGCCGCCGCGGTTGCGGATCTGCGGGGAGGCGACCGTGTGCGAGGCCAGGGCCAGCCCCGGCAGCTCGGCGCGCAGGTTGTCCATGATCATCGTGTACGGCACGGAGGCACCCAGCCGCACGCTCTCCTCGCCGACCTCCCACTCGGAGAGGTCGCCGATGCGGTTCAGGTCCATGAGGTACTCGGGCCGGCGGTGGTCGAAGTTGATCTCGACCATCACGTCGGTGCCACCCGCGATCGGCACAGCGGTGGGATGCTCGGCTTTCGCGGCGAGCGCCTCCTCCCAGCTGGCGGGGCGAAGGAAGTCCATGACCGGCTCTCTTCTTCGTCTTGTGGGGCGTTCAGATTGAGCCAATCCGTGTGCGGCGGTCCCGGCTCGTTCATGTGCTGTTAACGCGTGGTGGACTCAGTACACAGGGCGGTGCTCGGGCGGGGTCAGTCACGGAAACCATGAAGGAGTTGGCTGGCCAGGACGGGCATCTTGTAGATTCGTATGAACGGAGGCCATCAGAAACCTCCTCGTTTTCCTGTGGAAACGCGCGACACAGCCGCGTGGCCTGGGACACAGCCGGGACACGCTCGGAGGGCGACGAACATCGCCCACCAGCCCACCGAACAGACGTTCACCGCATACCCCACCAAGATCCACCATAGATTTCGAGACAAAGAACGGCGGCGACGAGAATGCGGCTGCGCGCACTGCTGGACACCGACGCGCTGGGCCTCAAGCTGCTCGGCGGCGAGGACGAGCTGGACCGCACCGTGCGCGGTGTGATGACCACCGACCTGCGCGACCCCAGCCGCTACCTCTCGGGCGGCGAGCTGGTGCTCACGGGCCTGGCCTGGCGCCGGGACGCCGCGGACTCGGAGCCCTTCGTCCGGATCCTGGTGCAGGAGGGAGTCACGGCCCTCGCCGCGGGCGAGGCCGAGCTCGGGGACGTACCGGACGACCTGGTCGCGGCCTGCGCCCGCCACCGCCTCCCGCTCTTCGCGGTGCACGAGTCGGTGGCATTCGCGACGATCACCGAGCACGTCGTACGGCAGGTCTCCGGCGAGCGGGCCGGAGACCTCGCGGCCGTGGTCGACCGCCACCGCCGGATGATGACGTCGGGCCCGGCGGGCGGCGGCCCGGACGTGGTCCTGGACCTGCTGGGCTCGGACCTGGACCTGCGCGCCTGGGTGCTCTCCCCCACCGGCCGCCTGATCGCGGGCCCGAAGACGCAGGGCCCCGCCCTCCCCGCCGAGGCCTGCGCCCGGCTGGCGGCGGAACACCTGACCGCCACCCGCACGGGCCGCCGCGCCCCGCACCGCGTCCTCCTGGGCGGCACCACCTACTCCCTCTTCCCGATCCGCTCGACGGGCCGCTCCCCGCAGGCCGCCCGGGACGCCCGCGAGACCGTCCTGTCCGACTGGCTGCTGACGGTCGAGGCGGACGCCGGGGACTGGGCGGAGGAGCGCCTCGACCTGCTCCACGGCGTCACCCAGCTGATCGCGGTCGAGCGGGACCGCCGGGACGCCGCCCGCACGGTCCGCCGCCGCCTCGCCCAGGAGATCCTGGAACTGGTCCAGGCGGGCGCGGCCCCCGCCGAGATCGCCGCCCGCCTCCGGGTGGCCGCCCCGGTCCTGCTGCCGGGCCTCGGCGCCGCGCCGCACTGGCAGGTGGTCGTGGCCCGCGTCGACTGGGACGGCGGCGACGTCGAGGGCGGCCCGGTCGCCCAGGCCCTGCTGGAGGAGATCCTCGTCGACCCCCTGTCGGCGGGCCCGGAACCCTCCGACCGCATCGCCGTGGCCCACACGGGCGACGAGGCCATCGCCCTCGTCCCGCTCCCAGCCGTCGCGACGGAGCCCGACGGCTCCGAGACCGGCGTCCTCGCGGACGCGCTCCTGGAGTCCGTACGGGACCCCCTGACGGCCGGCCTGAACGACGACGGCCGCCTCACACTCGGCGTCAGTGCGGCCGTGCACTCGGCGGAGGGCCTGCGCGGCGCACTGGAGGAGGCCCGCCACGCCCGCCGGGTGGCCGCGGCCCGCCCGGGCCGGGTCTGCGCGGCGGGCCACCAGGAACTGGCCTCCCACGTCCTGCTGTTGCCCTTCGTCCCGGACGACGTCCGCCGCGCCTTCACGGCCCGCCTCCTGGACCCCCTCCGCGACTACGACCGCCGCCACCGCGCCGAGCTGATCCCCACCCTGGAGGCCTTCCTGGACTGCGACGGCTCCTGGACCCGCTGCGCCACCCGGCTCCACCTCCACGTCAATACACTGCGCTACCGGGTGGGCCGCATCGAGCAGTTGACGAGCCGCGACCTGTCGCGCCTGGAGGACAAGCTCGACTTCTTCCTGGCGCTGCGGATGAGCTGAGCCGCGGGGTGTCCGGCCCAAACCCGGGGCGCCCCGGAGTCCCACGACTTTGTGAAATCCTTCACCCACCCTCTTGGCCCGGCCCTCCGATTCGTGCTGAGATGCCGCCACCACTCAACAGCTCGATGGCGTGCTCGGGGAGGGCAACGTGGCGCATACCGCCATGTCTGGTAACGGAACGACCGCCGGTGACGATCCCCTCCAGACCGCGGTATGGCGGCTGCGCTCACGCGCGTGCTGGGCCGACGCGGCCGCCCTGCTGCTACCGGACACCCCCGCGGCGGCGCTGCAACGCGCGTCGCTGCTGGTGGAACGGTGTCTGTACACGGAACAGGGCTGGGAGGAGGCCGAGGACGCCCTGCGCACCGCCGAGGCGCTGGCCCACAGCGACGACGAGCGGGGCGCGGCCGCTTGTGAACGCGGGTACTTGGCCTACGCCGCGACGGTGCTCGCGGTGCGCGACCGGGCCGACGAGGCGCGGGCGGCGCTGGGGCGGGCCGCGGCGCTGATCCCTCCGGGGGCTGAGCAGCGGGCCCTGCTGGACTTCCGTCGCGGGTTGCTCGCGGAGAACCTGGCGCGTTCGCCGCAGGCGGCGCGTGCCGCGTACCGCCGTGCGCACGCGGGGGCGACGGCGCAGTCCGACCCGTTGCTGCTGTCCTTCACATGGCGTCATCTGGCCGGACTCGCCTTGCGGGACGGGGAGTTGGCGGAGGCGCGGCACGGTTTCACGGAGTCGCTGCGGATCCGTGAGGAACTGGGCTATCTCGTCGGTACGGCGCCGGCGCTGGTGTCCCTCGCCGACACGGAGACCGAGCCGGAGGCGGCCCGGCTGCGGGAGGAGGCTCGGCGGTTGTTCCGGTTGCTCGGGGGTGTGCCGACGTGGTTGGCGCGGCAGTTGGCTCCGCCGGCGGCGACGGCTTGACGGCGCTGAAAGGTGCCCGGCGTTGTTGCCCGGGCCGGGTGGGTCCGCCCGGCGCGACGAGGTGCCGCTGCGCCCACCCGTACCGCCCTCAGCGGCACGACTGCCCGCAGCTAGGCGGACCGGCGGCCCGCAGCTCAGCTGAGAGGCAGCCGCACCCGCGTACGCACGGAAGGGGACGTGTCGGGGGGTCTCCGCCCGCAGCGGTTGGCGCGTCAACGGGGAGTTAGTCGGTACGCAACCCCATCGCGCCGTTCCGAGGACGGACACCCCCGGCGCGGCCCCGGCCCACAACCACCACGTAGGCGCAGGCCCGCGCCCCCACCGGCGAGCAAGCGCAAGCGCCCCGCTCAGCCCGCGCCCGCGAAGTGCTCCCCCACCAGCGCCCGCACCACGTCCAGGTCCCGGGCGATCAACGCGTCCAGCAACGCCGTGTGTTCATGTGCGTCCGCCACCAGATCAGCCCGGCCTCGCATCCCCGGCCCGCTCCCGACCAGCGGCCACTGCGCCCGCCGGTGCAGGTCCTCCGCGATCTGGACGAGCTGCTCGTTCCCGGAGAGGGACAGCACGGCCCGGTGGAACCCCCGGTCGGACTCCGCGTAGGTCGCGCGGCAGCCGGAGGACGCCGCGCGGACCGTCGCCTCGGCGAGGGGACGCAGCTCGGCCCAGCGCTCCGCCGGCACGGTGCGGGCCAGCCGCAGCATCACCGGCACCTCGATCAGCGCCCGCACCTCGGCCAGCTCCGCCAGCTCCCGCACCCCCCGCTCGACCACCCGGAACCCGCGGTTCGGCACGACCTCGACGGCACCCTCGATGGCCAGCTGCTGCATGGCTTCCCGTACCGGCGTCGCGGAGACGCCGAACCGCTCGCCCAGCACCGGCGCCGAGTACACCTCCCCGGGCCTGAGATCCCCGGCCACCAGCGCGGCCCGCAGCGCGTCCACGATCTGCCCGCGCACCGAGGACCGCTGCACGACGGGCCGGCCTCGCGGAGCGGACGGCAGGGCGGGCTCACTGTGCGTGTGCTCCCCCCGGACCACCTCGCAGGCCCCACCAGCCCCAGGCCTCATCCGACCCACATCCGCCACTCCAGGCTGCTGCGGCACCCTGACCTGTCCACCCGGAACCTCGGCACTCGGCACCCCCGCCTCGGCGGAAGAGCCCTGCGCGCCCTGCTTCACGGCTCCTCCTCCGGACGTATCGGTACTTGGGGTCATTACGGCGGGTTGTTACTCGTCCGTCAAGCACGATAAGCGCACCGGCCGTCAGTTCAAATCCCAGCGATCTTGGGTAAGGTAAGGCTTACCTTCAAGCGACCCGTTCAACAGACGCGGACCGGTGATCCCATGCCCCTGCCCCCTTCGACCCTCTCCGGCGCGTACGCCCGTCTGGCCGAGGTCCTCCCGGGGCTGGCCATCACCGAACTGACCGCCGAGGACGAGGCTCCCCAGGGCGGCAACTGGATCACCGCCGCCGCGCTCGCGGAAGCCGGTCCCGCCCTCGACGCCTTCCTGTCCTGGGACGACGCCCAGATCCGCCGGGACTACGACCGGCAGGCACGCCCCGACGTGATCGCCAGCTTCGGCCTGCACCGATACGCCTGGCCCGCCTGCCTCCTGATCACCGTCCCCTGGTTCCTGCACCACCGCGTGCCCCGCTATCCCGTGACGCACGTCTCGTACGACCGCACCGCCCCCGGCCACCCCGTCGGCCACCTGGCCGTCCGCCCGGCCGGTTTCGCCTGTCTGCCCGGCGACGAGGCCGCCGCGCTGCCCGGCGCCCGGGTCGTCCCGGACGAGGAGGCACTGCGGGCCGAGGTGCGGTCGGCGGTCGCCGCGCACATGGAGCCGGTCCTGGCCGGTTTTGGACCCAGGATGCGGCGCCGCGGCCGGGCCCTGTGGGGCATGGCGACGGACGAGATCGTCGAGGGACTCTGGTACGTCGCCCAA
Source organism: Streptomyces coeruleorubidus (assembly GCF_028885415.1). Lineage (GTDB taxonomy): Bacteria > Actinomycetota > Actinomycetes > Streptomycetales > Streptomycetaceae > Streptomyces > Streptomyces coeruleorubidus_A. Next base: position 7,814,230 of record NZ_CP118527.1, on the reverse strand, counting down.
CTGCTCGGCGAGATCGAGGAGCGGCGTGCGATGCGCGAGCTGGAGTTGCTCCTGCCGGGCGCGACCAAGCCGTACGTGGGCACGGCGGCCTTCCGCGAGCTGACCGGCCCCCGCGGCGAGCCGCTGCGCACCCGGGACCGCGCGAGCTGCTGCATGTTCTACACCCTGCGCCCCGAGGACACCTGCGCCACCTGCCCGCGCACCTGCGACGCCGACCGGGTCACCAAGCTGCTGGCCACGGCCGGTTGAGTCACCACGGGCAGACACGGGCCGAGCAGCCCCCACCACCTCGTAAGATCATCACGAAACCGGCCACCCACATGCGTGCAGCCGATTCACAACTTCCTCACGGGTCACGGCAACTTTCCGTGGAACCACCCGTGCGGGTAGTCTTCTTCGAACTCAACTCTCGCCCCTCACGCGGCAGTTCGAGCAGAATGCCGCCCTGGGCAATCCCTTGCACTTCCTTGGCGGCCTCTTGCCCCGAAACCCCCTGAGGGCCGGTGGGATTGGGCCACTATGGCGGGCGTTACGCCCTATCCCAATGCAAGGACCACCCAGATGAGACTGACCGACATATCGCTGAACTGGCTGCTTCCGGGCGCCGTGCTTCTCCTGGGCATGCTGGCGGCGGTGGCGGTGCTCGCGCGCGGCAAGCGCTCCTCGGTCAAAGACACGAGCGCGGACGATTCCTGGGAGCGCAGCGAGGAACGCCGCAGACGCAAGGAGGCCCTCTACGGCACCGTCTCCTACGTCCTTCTTTTCTGCTGCGCGGCCGTCGCCGCCGCGCTTTCCTTCCACGGCCTGGTCGGCTTCGGCGAGCAGAACCTCGGGCTCTCCGACGGCTGGCAGTACCTCGTCCCGTTCGGCCTGGACGGCGCGGCGATGTTCTGCTCCGTGCTCGCGGTGCGCGAGGCCAGCCACGGTGACGCCGCGCTCGGCTCCCGGATACTGGTCTGGACGTTCGCGTTCGCCGCGGCCTGGTTCAACTGGGTGCACGCGCCCAGGGGCGCCGGCCACGCGGGTGCCCCCCACTTCTTCGCGGGCATGTCGCTCTCGGCGGCGGTGCTCTTCGACCGCGCGCTGAAGCAGACCCGCCGGGCCGCCCTGCGGGAGCAGGGCCTGGTGCCGCGCCCGCTGCCGCAGATCCGTATCGTGCGCTGGCTGCGGGCCCCCCGGGAGACGTACAAGGCCTGGTCGCTGATGCTCCTGGAGGGTGTGCGCAGCCTGGACGAGGCCGTCGACGAGGTGCGCGAGGACAAGCGCAAGAAGGACGCCGACCGGCAGCGGCGCCGCGACCAGCAGCGCGTGGAGCGGGCCCAGTTGAAGGCGATCAGCCGCGGTCACCGCGGCTACCTCGGCCGCGGTGGCGGTGGCGGCCGGCAGCTGGAGGTGCAGGTGGAGCGCGGCTCCTCGCAGGTCTCCGCGGAGCCTGCCATATCCGGGCCGGAGCAACTGCCCGTCCCCTCGCGTCCCTCCCTTCAGCCCGTTCGCCGCGGAGCTGACCCGGTGACCGTCGACCTCACCGCTGAGGACGACACCATGGCGCTGCCGCGCCTCGATTCCCTGGAGCGCAAGCTCAAGGACCTGGAGCAGCAGTTCGGCTGACCGAGCCGCACGGAGCCGGGAAGGGGGCGTGGCCTGCGGGCCGCGCCCCTTCTCCGTTCACGCCGCCTCGGCCTCCAGCTCGAACCAGACGGCCTTGCCCACTCCGTGCGCCCTGACCCCCCAGGCGTCCGCGAGGGACTGCACCAGGAACAGGCCCCTGCCGTTCGTACCGTCGTCGGCGACCGGTACGCGCAGCCGGGGTCGGCGGGCCACGAAGTCCCGTACCTCCACCCGTAGTCCACGCGGTCCGACGGTGGCCGTCAGGACCGCGTCGTGGTCGGTGTGGACGATCGCGTTGGTGACGAGTTCGCTGGTGAGCAGTTCCGCCACGTCCGATCGTGCGGTCCTCCCCCACTGCCCGAGCAGCTCCCGCAGGGCCCTGCGGGCCTCCGGCACGGCCCGTAGGTCCGCCCGCCCGAGTCTGCGCCTCAACTGAGGCGCCGGCGCCTGCTCCGTGACGTCTTCGGCCTTGTCCTCCACCGTTTTCGCCGAGAAGGCCCCGATCGTTATGGGACCACCTCCTCGTGCCTGCCTCTCCATGACCCCCGCCTGCGCGCCGATGTCGGTTCCCCTCCAGCTCGAACACGTTCACGGGGATCCATGCCCCGTCGGGAACGCGACAGTCATGTCGAATCGTCAACCCCCGGGTGTTCGGCCACGTGGCCGGGGCCGGCGGGCCGGGCGGAGGGCTCCTGAGCGGTACGGCGGCGGGGAGGAGGGGGACAAGAGGGTAGCCGGTGGGCGTCCCGCTGTGGATCCTGACCGCCGGAGATCGGACGAACTGCCGATGGCCGGCTGCCGATCCTTCCGTACACGGCGAAGGGCTGGGGCAGCCGGTATCCCTGCGCGGCGGTCCGGTGAAGTTGGCCGAAGTACGACGGTCTTGCCCGTCGTTTCCCGGCCGGTACAGCTTGTTGACGGCAGTGGTCGTGGTCTTCTTGAAGGCGGGCACGGGCACGGGCGCGTCGCCGAAGTCGCCCATCTGTCCGCGCGTCACCAACCTCTCCGGACGGCACATCTGGATGGTCCCCGTCTGTAGCAGGTAGCCCACAGACACGCTCGTCGGAGAACACCATGGTGCATGCGTAGTTGTCCCTGCGCAGCACACGGGCTCTCCTGCGTGGCCAGTCCTTCGGAAGGCGGGCTCTGCGCGTGCCTCCTGACCAGGCCGTAACGCCTCCTCGTCCTGCGCCGATGCCTTACGCTTGCTGCTCCGTGTGGCCAGGGGAGGCCACCGAGTCATGGGGGGGATGCGCCATGCGCGCCTACATTCGCCGTGCCTGCGTGCCGGCAGTCCTGATATCCGCCGTCCTGCTGACGGGCTGTTCGTCAGCAAGCGACTCCGGCGACGACGCGGCTCCGAAGCTGTCCGCCTCAGCGGAGCCCATTGAGCAACAGCCGTCGGAGGAGCCGTCGGAAACGGGGTCCTCGTCCGCCCCTGGTCCCGTTCTGGAAGTCGGGGAAACGGGAGAGTTCGAGACTGGCAAGACCGACGAGTACGGCGAGAACTACAAGGTCACGTCGAAGATGTCGGTCAAGGTCGTCAGCGCGGAGTACGTGACTGCGGAGCAGATCGACACGTCAAACGAGCCGCAGAACGGCGAGTACGTGAAACTGACGCTGACGTTGAAGAACGTGGGTACGGCGCCGGCTGAGTTCTCGTCCTACGGCATGATGCAGTGGGAGAGCACCGACACTGCCGCACAGGACGCCTCCACGCTGGAGGGTGTCGGCGAAGGCCAGGATCTCGACACGACGTACAAGCCGGGTCAGTCCGTCACCGGGACGCTCGTACTCGACGTCGGCGACGAGGGCGGGACCGTGAGCTACGTCGGGTCGGAGGATCCGAACGCAGAGGGTCCGGTGTTCTCTGTGGAGCTGCCCAAGTAAGCCGTTCCGCGACGTTCTGTTTGGCCATGGCTCTCGTCTGCCCCTTCGGTCTCATGAGATCCCTCCGGGTTCCCTCAAGTCACATGAGACGCCGTCACGCCTCCCAAACGGCCGCGGCCGTACGGTCGTCCGCGTAACCCTTGACCCGTACTTGGGTGTCCGCGAGGAACGCGGCGAGGCCGGGCGGCTCGGGGCGGGACCACCGCTCGGCGAGGTAGTCGCCCAGTTCGGGTTCGCCGCGCAGCGGGTCGGCGAGGCCGCCGCTGCACACGAGGAGCGTGTCACCCGGGCGGGCGACGGAGGTACGGAAGCGGAAGGGTTCGCGGGGTGGTTCCGGGGCCGGCTCGTAGGGGCTGGGCGGGGTCGGTATGCCGAGGTCCATGGTGAGCCGGTCGCCCTCGGGCGTCTCGGAGGGCGGCGATCCGAATCCCACGACGGGTTCGCCCTTGATCTCGGCGACCTGCGGTTCGATGTCCTGCCACTCGCCGTCCCGCAGCCGGAACAGCCCGCCGGACCCGACGCCGAAGAAGACGCGGGTACGGCACTCGGGGTCGGCGGGCAGCAGCAGACAGCGCAGGCCGGCCGCGTACTCCTCCGGGGCGACGCCCTGTTCGGCGGCGCTGGCGCGGAGCTTGCCGAGGCTGCGGTCGGTGAGGCGGTGCAGCCCGGACTTGAGGTCGCCGCGCCGCCCCGCCCTTATGTCCTCCACGAGCCGCGTGTGACTGCGTCCGACGGCCCGCCCGATCCAGTGACAGGCCTCGGCGGCGGCCCGGTGCGCCCCCGGCGTGGCCCGGGTCCCGGTCGCCATCGCCACCAGCAGCAACGCCTGCTCGCCGGTGCCGAACCGGGCGGTCAGCAACGAATCCCGCCGCGGCTCCCCCCGATACCGCGCGGAGTCCCCCCGCACGGACACGGCCCGCAACGTGCAGGCCCCGTACCGGGCCCCGTCGAGCTCGGTGTCCGCGACCAGGTCGTCCAGTTCATCGGGATCGGCGAGCGGGAGGGCGGTGGGTTCGGCATCGTAGGTGGGCGGCCGCGAGCCGACGTAGCCACGCGGCCGGGGGGCGTACGCGGGGCGCTCGAAGGCGGGTTCGGGCTGGTCGGGCGGTGGTGGTGGCGGCGGGTCGGCGGGACGTGGTGGGGGCGGCGGATCGGCGGGACGTGGTGGTGAGGGCGGCGGATCGGCTGGGGCGCGGGATGCGGTCCCGCCGGCCCGGGGGACGCGGATCGCGGCCTCGTCGGGCTCGGTCTCGGGGAACTCAGCGCCGCCCGGATCGGGGGCACCGGCCGCAGCCCCGCCGGGGCCGGGCTCGGCTGTCGGCGCTGTGGGTCCCCTGGGCGGGGCGCCCGCCGTGGTGGAACGGCCCTCGGGGCTCGGCCAGAAGGGAGGGGCCGGGGGTGGCGGGGGGACGGTCGGTGGGGCGGGGGACTTCCGCGCGGTGGGGATCGTCGCCGCGGGGGGCTCCCCCGGACTGTCCGACTGGCTGTGGGGCGTGGACGACCCGGCCGCGCCGCCCGTGGGCGTTCGCCCGCCCGTCCGTGTCCGCTCACCGTCCCCGGGTTCCCGCTCCCGTCCCTGCCGTTTCACCGCGGTCGGGAAGGTCACCGGGCCCGTGGGCCGCGCGGGCGGTGGTTCCCAGGGGGCGCGCTGCGGTGGCGGGCCGGAGGCACGTGGGGTGTCCATGGTGTCGTCGGCCCCTGCCCGAGGCGCCGGAACCACCGGTCCGGAGACGGAAACGCCCCGGTCGCCCACCGCCCCCGCCGCCGAGGCGAAGCGGTCGTCGAGGGAATCGGGTGCGGGTGCGGGACCCGTGTCGCCGGTGGAGTCGTCGTACAACTGCCCCCACCAGTCGTCCTCGGGACCGGTGGGCCTTCCCCCCTGCTGGCTCATGCCCCTAATTGTCCACCGCACGGGCCGGATGAAAACGGGGCTTGTGGAAAAACCGGCCTTCCACGGCACCGCGAACGGCGCGTCGAGTGAGCCGTAGAACGGTCATGCGATATGGGGCGTATCGGTGGCCGCGACCGGCTGACCTGCGGGTCTGGACCACGAACACGCTTCTGACCTGCGCCTTCTCCCGCGTTCCGGCAGGCTGGTTGGATGGGAGTGTGGGACCTCCTGCTGGTCGGGCTGGTCATCCTGCTCGGTCTGTACGGAGTGCTGCTGCCCGCGGTGCCCGGGTCGTTGCTGGTGTGGGCCGCGGTCATGTGGTGGGCGCTGAAGGATCCGCAGCCGGTCGCATGGTGGGTCCTGGTGGGAGCCACGGCCCTGATGTTCGTCTCCCAGGGCGTGCGCTGGGCCCTGCCACCCCGGCGGCTGCGGGCGAGCGGCGCCACCCACCGCATGCTGGGCTACGCCGGAGCGGGATCCACCCTCGGCTTCGTCCTGCTCCCGGTCATCGGCGCGATCCCCGGCTTCCTGGCCGGCATCTACCTCGCCGAACGCCTCCGCCTCGGCCGGCACGCCGAAGCCGTCGCGGCCCTGCGCACGGCGATGCGCTCGGGCGGCTCCAGCGTGCTGGTGGAACTGTTCACCTGCCAGGTGATCGCGGCGGCATGGGTGGGGGCCGTTTTCAGCTCCTAGAGGACACCCTCGTGCGTGAGCAGCCGTACCTTGCGCTCCAGGCCCCCCGCGTAGCCGGTCAGTGTCCCGTCGGCCCCGATCACGCGGTGGCACGGGCGGAGCACCAGCAGCGGATTGGCGCCGATCGCCCCGCCCACGGCCCGTACGGCCGCCCTGGACGCTCCGATGCGCGCGGCGATCTCGCCGTAGGTCACGGTCGAGCCGTAGGGGATGTCGTCCAGCGCGGCCCAGACCTTCTCCCGGAAGACCGAGCCGTCGGTGCGCCACGCCAGCCGGAACTCCTTCAGTTCCCCGGCGAAGTAGGCGGCGAGTTGCTCCCCGGCCTCGCGGAAGGGCCCCGGGTCCTGCCGCCAGTCGTCCCGCACCACGCGTCCGCCCTTCTGCCCGGGCACGGACAGCGAGGTCAGCGCGCCGTCCGGGGCGGCGGTGAGGAGCAGCGGCCCGAGCGGGGAGGCCACGTTCGTCCAGTACGTCGAGGTCATCACAACTCCCACTTCCCTGCTGCGCGCAGGTGGTTCAGGGCGTACGAGCGCCAGGGGCGCCAGCTGTCGGGGACGTCGGCGCCGGGTGGGGCCACGTCCGGGTCGCCGAGGGCGCGGGTGCGGATCTCGGCGATCGTGCGGGCGTCCAGGCCGGGCACGGCACGCAGGGCGTCCTGCGCGTCGTCCCGGTCGGCGCCGGGGTCCAGGCGTACGGCGTGGTCGGCGAGGGCGGCGGTGAGCGCGCCGAGGGTGCCGCCGGGTTCGGCGCCGGCGAGGACGGCCGGCTCGGGGAAGAGGTGGGTGAGACTGCCGCAGGGGGCGTCGAGGGCCTTGCCGTAGCGCCGTACGAGCCGTTCCGCCTCCGCCCGGCCGACCAGTGCGCGTACCGCGAGTTCCTCCGGGTCGGCGGTGCCCGGCGAGCGCAGGCCGGGCCGGGCGGCGACCAAGGGGGCGAGCACCGGGTCGGCGCCGAGGCGCTCGTCGACGGCGTAGGGGTCGGCGTCGAGGTCGAACTGCCGCCGCAGCCGCTGTACGGCGGTGGTGAGGTCACGGGGGTCGGTGAGGTGCAGCCGGGCGTCGAGCCAGCCGCCCGGGTGGGCGCCGGACCCGGTCCTGGCGGTGCCGGGGCGTTCGTCGACGGCGACGATGCCGGTGCCGTACGGGAGGCGGAGCGTGCGCCGGTAGGTGCGTGCGCCGGGCGGGCCGCCGACCTCCTCGATGCCGGGCACGGCCTCGCGTTCCAGCAGGTCGAAGACGGTACCGGCCTGGTAGGGGCCGCGGTGGGCGAGCCGTAGCGGGATCCCGGCGTTCGGGGTGGCCGTACGACGGGCCCGCCCGCTCTTCGGTGCGGCGGCGCGCAGCTCGCTCGGGGTCGACGCGTACACGGCCCGGATGGTGTCGTTGAACTGCCGCACGCTGGCGAAGCCCGAGGCGAACGCGATCTCGGTGATCGGCAGGTCGGTGGTCTGCACCAGGACGCGCGCGGTGTGGGCCCGCTGGGCGCGGGCGAGGGCGACCGGCCCGGCGCCGAGCTCCGCGGTGAGCTGCCGCTGCACCTGCCGTGCGCTGTAGCCGAGCCGTCCGGCGAGCCCGGCGACGCCCTCCCGGTCGACCACGCCGTCGGCGATCAGCCGCATGGCCCGGCCCACCACGTCCGCGCGGACGTTCCACTCGGCGGAGCCGGGCACGGCGTCCGGCCGGCACCGCCGGCAGGCCCGGAAGCCCGAGCTCTGCGCGGCGGCGGCCGTGGCGAAGAACCGTACGTTGGCCCGCTTCGGGGTGACCGCGGGGCAGCTCGGCCGGCAGTAGATGCCGGTCGTCTCGACGGCGAAGAAGAAGGCGCCGTCGAAACGCCCGTCACGACTGCGTACGGCTTCGTACCGGGGGTCTCCCCCCGTGTCTTCGTCCCTTGTGTCCTCGTCCCTCACGGTGTCCAGTCTCCGCCGTCGACGGGGCTGCCGCTGGCGGAAATCGGACACGGCGCTTCGGACACCGGGCGGCTACGAACGCCAGTGCGGTCCGCGCTTGGCCTCCATCGCGGCCCTTCCGATCGCGCCCTTGCGCTTCCAGTCCTTGCGGATCTCCGCCCGGAGCCGGGCGTCCGTCTTGGCGACGATGCGCTGGTTCTCCCGCAGGAGCTTGCGGTAGCTGTGCAACCGCCGCTCCGGCAGTTCACCGGACTCGATGGCGGCGAGCACGGCGCACCCGGGCTCGGCCTCGTGGGCGCAGTCGTGGAAGCGGCACCGCTCGGCCAGTTCCTCGATCTCGGAGAACACCTGCCCGACGCCGCTCTCGGCGTCCCACAGCCCGACGCCCCGCAGTCCGGGTGTGTCGATCAGGACGCCCCCGCCGGGCAGGGCGAGCAGGTTGCGGGTGGTCGTGGTGTGGCGGCCCTTGCCGTCGACGTCCCGGGTGGCCTGGACGACCATGACGTCCTCGCCGAGCAGCGCGTTGGCGAGGGTCGACTTGCCCGCGCCGGACTGCCCGAGCAGCACGGACGTACCACCGCCGACGATCGCCGCGACCACGTCGAGACCGTCCCCACCCAGCGAGCTGACGGGCACCACCGGCACGCCGGGCGCGCTGGTCTCCACGTCCTGGACGAGGTGGGCGACGGTTTCGGCTTCCGGCACGAGGTCGGCCTTGGTGAGGACGACGACGGGCTGCGCCCCGGACTCCCAGGCGAGCGCGAGGAACCGTTCGATACGCCCGAGGTCGAGCTCGACGGAGAGGGGCACGGCGACGATGGCGTGGTCGACGTTGGCCGCGAGGATCTGCCCCTCGGACCGCTGGGAGGAGGTGGAGCGGACGAACGCCGTGCGGCGTGGCAGATACGCGCGGACGTAACGCGGGTTCCCGCCGGGTTCGACGGCGACCCAGTCGCCGGTGCAGACGACCCGCAGGGGGTCGTGCGGGGTGACGAAGGCGGTGTCGGCGCGCAGCACGCCGTCGGCGGTGACGACGTCGCACTGCCCGCGGTCGACCCGGATCACGCGTCCGGGCAGCAGTCCTTCGGTGACGTAGGGGGCGAACTCGTCCGCCCACGCGTCGTCCCAGCCGTAGGGGGCGAGCGCGGAGGAAACGGATGAGGCAGAGCTGGAAGTCAAGGGTGACCCTTCCCAAGGTCGGCCCCCGGCCCGACAGTCGGTCGGATCAGCCGGCGGCCACGGAGGTGGACTTGATGGATTCCTGGATGCGGGCAGCGCCCATCGCAATGACAGCCATCGGTCAACACCTCCTCGATCCTCGGCTCTTCGTGATCCCTCGACCCTTCGTGGAACCGCCGTCACGGTATCCCGTCACGGCCAAGTCGCGTCAACTGCTTTTCGCGCAGTCCTGGCCGTTCAGCGTGAAGTCGTACGGCGGGGAGTTCTTGCCGCGCCAGGAGGCGAGGAAGCCGAAGGCCAGGTCGCCGCCCGCGGGGACCGACTTGTTGTAGTCGGCGGCGGTGGCGCTGACCCGGGAGCCGTCCTGGGAGACGGAGGCGTCCCACATCTGGCCGACCTGCTGGCCGTCTCGGAAGGACCAGGACACGCGCCAGGAGTCGAGGGACTTGCTGCTGGTGACGGTGACGGTGGCCTGGAAGCCGTCGGGCCACTGGTTGACCAGGTCGTACTCGACCCGGCAGGCGGGGTCCTCGCTCTCGCCGCCCTCCGTGGGAGAGGAGGTGCCCTGCGGTTCGGTGTGGCGGTTCCTGTCTTCCGGTTTGCCGGGCTTCTCCGACTTGCTCGTGTCCTCGGTGGCCTTGTCGGCCGGCTTCGAGGTCGCGGGAGGCAGAGTGGGCGCGGACGGCAGGGGTGGGTCGGGGTTGGGGTCGGCCACCGGCTGACGGCCGGCGTCGTCGCGTGCCCCGAAGTCGTCGTCGGAGCCGCCGAAGGGCATCAGCGAGACGCCGAGCGCGAGGACGGAGACCAGGACGGCCGCCACGAAGAGGCCGTTGCGGGCGACGCGCGCCTTCTGCTCCGCCTCATCCGGTTCTCCGGTCGCCTTGTCCGCCGGGCCGGGGCGGCCGGCGCCGAGCCGTACCTCGGCGGCGCGGCGGCGGCGCTCCAGGTAGGCGAGGCCGCCCCAGCCGATCACCCCGCCGGCCAGCGCCCCGGGCAGTCCGCCGCCGTGCAGCCGCAGACAGGCGGCGGCCTCGGCGCACTGGACGCAGGTGGCGAGGTGCCGGGAGAGGTCGACCGGGGTGTCGGCGGCCGAGGAGCGGGTGACGGCGTCCAGCAGCCGGGCGTAGCTGCGGCACTGGGCGTCCATCGGGGTGTCGAGGTGGTTGCGGTGGCAGCGGTCCCGGAACAGGGTGCGCACCTGCTGGAGTTCGTCGGCGGCGGTGGCCGGGTCGAGGCCCAGGCGGCGGGCGACCACGGGCAGCGGCAGCGCCTCCACCTCGGCCAGCCACAGCAGTGCCGCGTCGGCCTGCTGGAGGTCGCGCAGGCCGCGCAGCGCGAGCGGGCGCGTCAAGGGCGGGCCGGTGTAGCGGGCGGCCTTGTCCGAGTTGAGCCACAGGCGCAGGTCGGGGTCGAGTTTGTGGCCCTGGCCCTCCTCTTCCCACGCTGCTGCCGTGGTGCGTACGGCGGTCAGCAGCAGGGGTATCCGGGGCAGCCGGGCGGCGCGGCGGCCGGCGCTGCGCACCACGCCGGTCTCGGCCGCGCGGGCCTCACGTGTGCCGTGTGCGAACGCCTCGCGGCCCAGCTGTGCGGCGGCCGTGGAGCCGGACGTGCACAGGTCGGCGTAGGCGAGGACCGCGTCCCAGCACTCGGAGAACAGCGCGGCCTCGGCGGCGTCCTGAGGGGTCGGCAGGTCGGGCATGGGTCTCCTGCATCCACAAGCGAGGTCAACTCACCGTATTGGCAATGGAGTTGGGGGGAACCTCGAGGCAGGGCAAGAGCTTTTCACGCCACCCACACAACTGACAAGCGCCCTGTTCAGATATCAGGATAGGGCGGCGTGCCCCCACGGCTCCGGCGTCGGTATGCCGTACGGACACAACCGCCCTGCGACTCAACGCCGTACCGCAATGATGGACGACGTCATCGAAGCGTTATCAAACAGCGGTGGGTTCGTCCGCCAGCAGGGTCGCCATTCTCCTTTGGGAACCGTAGCGATGCGTCGTTTCCGTCGGCGTCATGCCGTGTGTCCTGGTACCGGTGTCGGTGTCGTATGTGAGTGTGCCGATCGAATACGTGACCTTTTCGCGGGAGTGTCGTTGATCGGATGACAGCACCACGGGCGGAAAGGGGGGCCGATGAGCCGGAAGCTGCCGCTCCGCGAGGGCGAGACATCCCGCACTGCCTGCGGCCGCGCCGTCCTGACACAGCGGTTGATGAAAAGACCGGCGAGGTCCTGCCCGCTTCGGTGGGGGCGGAGCGTGTCGGCTGGTGCGTGGATCTGGTATCCGGCATGGTCGCCTCCCTGACCGCTGAGCACTGGAACGCCACCGCCGTGGACACGCTGGCCTCCGGGCAGGACGCGGGCGGCAGGACGCTGCCATCGAACGCCTGGATGGCGCTGCGGCGTCTCGGCTGGACCGTCGCCCCTGCGGAGGGCGTGAAGGTCAGTGACCGCATTGTGCGCATGGCGCAGGAGCAGACCGGGCGTGCTCTGCGGTCGGCGAAGTGGCGCGCAGACCTGGCCGTAGGTGTCATCAGGACGTGGCCGACCGATCCGGCGAATCGCACGCCGCAGGAGTGGGATGCCGTCCGCGATGCTGTTCCTGGCGGGGAGCTCCTGCCTTCGAGCATCATCAAGTCCCGCACCCGCCAGATCGCCTCGTTCATCCGCAAGCGCGACCGGATGCCGGCCGACCTGTTCGAGGTTGAGGCGTCGCCTCGGACAGCCAGGATGCTGCTGCTGTCCGCGTGCGACGGGCAGCAGGCCACCATCGAGCGGCATGAGGGCGATCCAGGCCGGGCCCTGCTGCGGTTGCAGCTCCCCACCCGCCCCGACCCGCAGTCCTACCGGGACTGGACATGGGTCGCCTGCCCCCTCGTGCTGCCGTCCACGATCCCGCCGAACGCGGTGTTGCACCTTCCCACCCTGCGCATCCATCAAGGCCGGGTGCGGGTCGATCTCGCCTACACCCACCCTGTCCCCAAGACCCAGCTGCACCGGGCACACGGTCGCGCTCGGCGTGGACTGGGGCCTCAATACCCTGCTCAGCGCGGGCGTTGCCCGGCTGCACGACAACGGAACCATCACCGCAGTCGGCGCGGGCGGCATGTTCCGCGCCACCGGTGTCCTCGCGAAACAACACCGCCTGCGCCACCTGTCCGAGCACCTGCACGCCAAGATCGACCAGTACCAGCGGATCACCAGCGGTGACGACCAGCACCCGTTGGCGGCCAAGCACGTCGTTTTGACCGAGGAGTTCCGGCACGTCTGCGACCGCCGGTCAAACCTCAATGATGCTCTGGCGTGGTCCGCTGCCCGCTGGGCCGTTGACCAAGCCATCGCGGCCGGTGCCACAGTGATCTATGTCGAAGACCTCCGCTCCATGGAGGCCAAGAGCATGGGCCGGACCATGAACACCCGCATGTCCCAGCAGGTGCGCGGGCAGATCATGGACCGCATGCGGCATCTCGCCGCCGAGGTGGGTATCGCCGTCGCGACGGTCCCGGCCCGGAACACCTCCAAGCACTGCCCGCAGTGCCTGGTACCACTGCGGCACCGAAAGGCCCCCGACCGGCCCACCGTTGCGGACTGGAAGTGGGCCATCTGCGCATCGTGCGGATATCAGAGCGACCGCGACACCGGGGCATGGAAGCGCATCGCCGCACGTGGCCTCACCCACCAGGCGAAGACCGTAACCGAGCGCACCAGCGGCGCAATGGTCATCCGCAGCGTGGTGGACAAACTCGAAGCCAAAGCCGTGGTCGCACCGACCACCGGGAAGACCAGCCGGGACCGGTCCAAGACCGGACCAACCCGGCCTCGTTCCACACGCCCCGCGCCCAGGCGACGCAGGGCACCCTCCCCCACCGGCCCATACGGTCCGGCGGGCAAGCGTCCGGAGGGACACGCTCACACGGGCCGGAGGCGGCTGCCCCGCGCAGCCCACCGGTACCAGGGCGTGACGACGATCAGCACACCCAGCAGCCAGCACAGGCCGCGAGGGGCAGCGCTGGGCGCGGGATTCCACCTGCACGCTCACGCCACCCCTCCACGGTGGACAGAACCCGCGCCAGACACTACGTCTTACACGGGATCGCTCAGCTGATCAGAGATGCTGTCCATGAAGGAGCTGACCGAGAAGACCGCGCGGCCGGCGCCGGGGGGACCGTAGCCGGGGGGCGAGGAGAGGCCGAAGTCCTCCATGGTCTGCCGGTACGCCTGGAGCAGGCGGATGTGGTACTCCAGGGGTGCGCCCTGGGGGTTGGCCTTGCCCAGCGGCGTCGTGGGCTCCGGGCACCAGGTGGTGAAGCGGGGCGTGATGCCGTGCGACATGAAGAAGCGCAGGCCCTCGGTGGTGGAGTCGATGGCCTCGTCGACCGTGGTGAAGCCGAACGGCTCGGCCATCTCCACGCCCGCCACGAAGTTGGGGATGACGTTGCGCGCGCCGAAGATCTCCGCCGAGTCGAGGATGCGCTTGTGCCACTCGTCGCGGCCGACGTAGCGCTCCTTGCCGGGGCAGTACATCTTGAACAGGTACTCGTCCCACACCTCGTAGTTGGGGTGGTAGATCTGCACGCCGTAGTCCTTGAAGCGCTGGACGTCGTCGCGCGGCAGTGCCTGGGCCACCACCTTGCCGATCCAGCGGCCGGGGAAGCGCTCCTCGATGGCCTTGGCGTAGTGGCCGTAGAAGTCGGCCTCGTCGCGGCCCGCGACGGTCTTGGTGATGGCGCCGCCGGTGAGGGTGTAGGCGGTGGAGGCCTTCGCCGTGTCGTAGCGGTCGATGATCTCCAGGGCCTCCAGGACCTCCTCGACGTCCTTCACCCCGGTGTACGGCCGCCCGGCGGCCTTGTGCTGGCGCCAGTTGTGGTTGATGTCGCAGTACTGGCACTCCTCCTTGGCGCCGAAGTACTGGCAGACCCGGAAGACGGTCAGGTAGATCAGGTAGCCCCACTGGATGGTCGGGGCCACCTCCATGACCGACTTCCCGCTCGCGAGGGTGTGCCGGTAGTACTCGGGCATCGGCGGCACGCCGACGTCGGAGATCCGCTTGCCGTCGAGGTAGAGGCCGAGCACGCCGTCCTCGTTCGCGGCGACGCGGTACGGCGAGGCCGGGTTCACGCGCACCGAGACGACGGTCCGGCGCAGGTCGTACGGGCCGCCGGTGAGGATGATCTCCTCGGGCGGCCGGCGCAGCGCGGCCTCGCCCAGTTCGGGCAGGGTGCCGTGGTCGAAGGAGAAGATGAAGTACGACTTCGGCTTGACCTCGCCGCCCTCGTTGTCGCTGAGCGCGGAGGGGTCGAAGGCCACGCCGCCGCGGAGCAGGTCCTCCTTGAAGACGGCCTCCCGCGGGACATGCGGGAATCGCTCCATCAGATCCTCGACCAGCGCGGTACGGCTGCCGCTGCCCATCCCGACTCTCCTCCCGGTTCGGACGTACGACTCCTCACGGTATGCCCATGGGTGCGCGAGGCTGGTACCGGGTCCCCTTGAGCCGGACTTACGCCCCGTATGTCCGCAAGTTACTGCCGGCCCGCGATCAGCGGCCTGACGGCCTGTAGCGTGCCGGCTCGCGGCGGAGCCCACAGCCGCGGGCGTGAAGGAGCGGGGATGTCGGGAGCTGACCCTGGGCTCGGAGGTGGTCCCCATCGTGGTCGGGGTGCTCCTGTACTTCACCTTCGCCTTGTTGCTGCCCCTTCTCCACCGAGCCGTGCGGCTGACCGTGCTGTCTGCGGCGCCCGGTTGTTCGTCCTCGTCGTGGTGATCATGGCCGACAGCGTGGCGGTGCCGGCGGGCCGGCGCGGCCATGTTCGCCGCCGCCGGGGGCGCGACTCTCTGGCGTACCAGCTCCTGTGATGCCGAGCGAGCGCATGCCGCTCCGCTCACGACCGGGCGGCTCATGAAGAGCGGAGCACGCCTGGGTTGCAAATCTGCGACGACCCGGGGTGGAGGGGTGAGTTCCGCACGACGATACGGGCATGCCCGAACACGACGACAAGCAGCCCTCCACCGGGAACGACGCGCTCACCGCGGGATGTCTCCTGCTGCTCGTGCTGGTGGCGGACGCGGCGGCCGGATTTCTGGTCGTCCTCCTGCTCGCGGCACGGGGACTGGGCCGGATGGACGCCGGCTCCGGGCAGACACCAGCCGCCGCGCTCCCTGCGGACTGGGCACCACTGCTGTCCTTCGGCGCCCTGGCCCTGGCAGTGGGAGTGACGGGCGTCCTGCTGCTGCGGCTCGGGCACCCAATCATCGGGGCGGTCCAACTGGTGCTCTGCATCGTTCTCGCAGGCCACGCGCTGGGGTCATGGCCCTGACCCGGGAACGATCAGCGATGGAGTCCCCGACAGGGGATCAGGCCTCGCGCTCCAGTGCCGCCAGGTCGACCCCGTACGCCGGTTTCCCCCCGGCCAGCAGCCGTTCCGCCTCCTCCGCGACCGTCAGTCCGAGGCGGGCCAGTTCGTTGCCCTGGGAGCCCGCGAGGTGCGGGGTGACGAAGGCTCCGGGCAGGTCGTAGAGGGGCGAGTCGGCGGGGAGCGGCTCGGGGTCGGTGACGTCGAGGATCGCGGTCAGGCGCCCGGCGCGCAGCTCCGCCACAAGGGCGTCGTGGTCGACCAGGGCGCCGCGCGCGGTGTTGATCAGCACCGCCCCGTCGGGCATCAGGGCCAGCTCGCGGCGGCCGATCATGTGGTGGGTCTCGGGCGTCTCGGGGGCGTGGACGGTGACGATGTCGGACGAGCGCAGCAGGTCGTCCAGTGGCAGCAGGGGGACACCGAGCGCGGCGGCCTCCTGCTCGTCGACGTACGGGTCGGTGAGGGCGGGCCGCAGATCGAAGGGGCGGAGCAGTTCGAGGACGCGGCGGCCGATGCGGGAGGCACCGATGAGGCCGACGCGGCGGCCGTAGTTGCCGATGCCGGGGACGACGCCCCAGCCGGAGGAGGTGCGAGTGGCGCGCATCCGGTCGCGGGCGACGAGGACGTCCTTCCCGGCCAGCAGGATCATGGCGAGGGTGTACTCGGCGACCGGCAGCGCGTTGGCGGCGGCGGCCGAGGAGACGGCGATGCCGCGCCGCCAGACCTCGGGAGTGGCGAAGGACTTCACCGAGCCAGCCGAGTGCAGCACGGCGCGCAGCCGGGGTGCCGCGTCGAGCACCGCCGCGTCGAGCCGGGGGCAGCCCCAGCCGGTCACCAGGATCTCGGTCCGGGCCAGCACCTCGCGCACGCCCGGGTCGGCGAAGTCCCGCGCCACGAGCGCCGGATCGATGTCCACGGACTCCCGCAGCCGCGCCAGCACCTCGGGCGGGAAGAC
Source organism: Streptomyces coeruleorubidus (assembly GCF_028885415.1). GTDB lineage: Bacteria > Actinomycetota > Actinomycetes > Streptomycetales > Streptomycetaceae > Streptomyces > Streptomyces coeruleorubidus_A. The sequence goes on along the minus strand of NZ_CP118527.1, from coordinate 7,797,754 downwards.
CTGCGGCACGTTCTCCGCGGTCATGGCGAACAGTGCCTGGGGGCGCTGGCTCAAGGAGGTGACCTTCCGGCTCGGGCACACACAGAACGGAACGGCTCCCCGGAACCCAGGCAGAAACCGCTCTCTACGACGTCTCCACGGTAGGCCGGTCCGGGCCGCGGCGGCAATGGACTCCGGGGCCGGGGTAGGTTCCGGCAGGGGCTTTCCCGGTCCCCGCTGTCTCGGGGAAGGACGACGCGATGAACGGGACCGTGACCAACTGGGCGGGGAACATCACCTACGCGGCCAAGGAGCTGCACCGGCCGGGCTCGCTCACCGCGCTGCGCGCGCTCGTCGCGGACAGCGACCGGGTGCGGGTGCTGGGCAGCGGACACTCGTTCAACGAGATCGCCGAGCCGGGCGCCGAGGGCGTCCTGGTGTCGCTGGCCGCCCTGCCCCCGGAGGTGGACGTCGACACGGCGGCCCGCACGGTCCGGGTCGGCGGCGGCGTGCGCTACGCGGAGCTGGCCCGCCGGGTGCACGGCCAGGGCCTGGCACTGCCCAACATGGCGTCGCTGCCGCACATCTCGGTGGCCGGGTCGGTCGCGACCGGCACCCACGGCTCGGGAGTGCTCAACGGCCCGCTGTCGGCGGTCGTACGCGAGGTGGAGCTGGTCACGGCGGACGGCTCGACGGTGAGCATAGGCCGGGACGAGGAGCGGTTCGGCGGGGCCGTCACCTCGCTCGGGGCGCTCGGGGTCGTCACCGCGCTCACCCTCGACCTGGAGCCGGCGTACGAGGTGGAGCAGCACGTGTTCACCGAACTGCCCTTCCAGGGGCTGGACTCCGGGACGTTCGAGACGGTGATGGCGACGGCGTACAGCGTCAGCCTGTTCACCGACTGGCGCGCGCCGGGCTTCAGGCAGGTGTGGCTCAAGCGGCGCTCCGACCAGCCGCTGCCCGCCTTCCCCTGGGCCGCTCCGGCCACCGAGAAGATGCATCCCGTGCCGGGTATGCCCGCGGTCAACTGCACCGAGCAGTTCGGTGTGCCGGGGCCGTGGCACGAGCGGCTGCCGCACTTCCGGGCGGAGTTCGTCCCGAGCAGCGGGGCGGAGTTGCAGTCGGAGTACCTGCTGCCGCGCGGACACGCCGTCGAGATGCTGCACGCGCTGGACGCGATCCGGGAGACCGTCGCCCCCGTCCTCCAGACCTGCGAGGTGCGCACGGTCGCCGGCGACGACCAGTGGCTGAGCCCGTCCTACGGCCGGGACACCGTGGCGGCGCACTTCACCTGGGTCGAGGACACGTCGGCGGTGCTGCCGGTGGTGCGGCGGGTGGAGGAGGCGCTGGCCCCGTTCGGGGCGCGGCCGCACTGGGGGAAGGTGTTCACCGTGCCCGCGTCCGCGCTGCGCGGGCTGTATCCGCGGCTCGGCGATTTCCGGGCGCTGGCGCGGGAGTTGGACCCGGAGGGGACGTTCGCCAACGCCTTCGTGCGGGACCTGCTGACAGACGCGTAGCAGGAACGGACGCGTAACAGGCCAGACCCGGCCGTCCGGCGGCGGACGGCCGGAGGGTCAGGTCGTGGCGTGCGGCCGGCCAGGTCCGCTGGGGGCCGTGGCGCGGTCGGCCTCGTCCTTGACGAGCAGGGAGAGCAGCGACGCCACGGTCAGACCGGCCTCGGCGGGGTGCCGCAGCACCTTGCCGGGGTCGATCCGGTACGTGTTGGTGCGGCCCTCCCGGGTGTGGGAGAGATAACCGTCCTGCTCCAAATCGGAGATGATCTTCTGGACGGCACGTTCGGTGAGCCGGCAGTGAGCCGCGATGTCCCGGATACGGGCGCTGTGATTGTCGGCGATGGCTGCCAGCACCCGGGCATGGTTGGTGAGAAACGTCCATCCGGTGTGTGGCTCGGGCACTCCATCCATGCTTCAACTCTACCGACCAGGCGTACACGTATTCAAAAACACGTACTGCGTTTCATGTATTGGTTGACGGGTGTGGGGTAGAGAGGCAACGCTGGAAAATGGAGGCAGGGCGAACAGACAAGGGAGAACGGGGCCATGCCGGACCCTGCGCACTCTGCGACGGCGATCCCGCCATGCGTGGCGACCATGGACGTCGTACCGGACGGCGACCGGATGACCGTCACCGTGTGGGGTGAACTCGACCTGGGCAGCCGTCGGCTGCTGCCGGATCTGCACGACATCCTGACGTTGTCGGGCAGCGGCGTCGACCTGCGTCTGGACGCGGTCGGGTTCTGCGACTGCTCCGGGCTCAACATGCTGCTCGACCTGCGCCTACGCGCCCTCGACCAGGGCAAGACGGTCGCCGTCCGCTCCAGCGGCCTCGCGGTCGAGCGCCTGCTCGACCTGACCGGCACCCGCGAGCTGTTCGCGGCCTCGGGCCCGCGCCAGGACGCCGTACGTCCGGCCGGCGAGGAGCCCGGCGCGCGGACGGCCGACGAGGACCAGGACCTGCGCGCCGAAGTCGCCCAGCTGCGACGGGCCATGCAGACCCGGCCGACCATCGACCTGGCCCGCGGGATCCTGATGGCCTCCTTCAGCCTGAGCCCCGAGGCGGCCTGGAGCGTGCTGGTCAGGACCTCCCAGAACACCAACACCAAGCTGCACCACCTGGCCCGGGACCTGGTGGGCACCGTACACGGCAACACGCTGCCCGAGCCGGTGCAGCAGCAACTCGCGGCGGCCGTCGCGAGCACGAGCCCCCACGGCGAGGCGGCGGCGTGCCCCGCGAGCGGAGCCGTCGAGGACGGGGACTGAAGCACCCGCACGGGTCCGGTGGCATCATGAGCGGGCCACGATCGGCCACCACCAGCTCTCACCAGGAGCGCACTTTATAAAGCCCCTTTCCTAACCCCTTGTCGAAAGTCCCGGCAGCCCATAGCCTTGCGCCGCGCCGGTGCCGAAGTCGACCCGGCCCGAGCCGGTCTGGGAAGGGATGGGCACCCTGGTGAAGCGCACATCACGTGACATCCGCACCGCGAACCGCTACGAGGTGCTGCGCCAGATCATCGCCGAGTCACCGACCTCCCGGCAGGAGCTGGCGGCCGCCACCGGCCTCAGTCTCGCCACGGTCGCCACCCTCGTCGGCGAGCTGCTCGACCTCCGCATGATCACGGAGGTCGGCTTCGAGGACTCGGCCGGCGGCCGCCCCCGGGGCCTGGTGGCGGTCAACAGCTCGGGAGGCGCGCTGATCGGCGTCGACATCGCCGAGACGTACGTCCATGTCGAGCTGTTCGACCTGGGGCTGAACGTCCTCGCCCGCGCCGAGGAGGACGTGCGCGCAGGCGAGAGCCTGCCGGAGCAGGTGGTGGGCCATGTGGCCACCGCGGTCGGCTCGGTGGTCACCCAGGCCGGCATCGAGGGCGCCCGGGTGCTCGGGGTCGGGGTGAGCGTGCCGGGGCAGGTGGACCGCGCCACCGGCACCTCGGAGTACGCGCCCAACTGGGACTGGCACGACGTACCGCTGCTCGACCTGCTCACCGAGCACATCGCCTATCCGCTGCACCTGGACAACCCGCTGCGTGCCAGCGCGGTGGCCGAGCTGTGGTTCGGGGCGGCGCGCGGGCGCGGGAACGCCGTCGTGGTCAACCTCGGGACCGGGGTGGGCGCCGGGCTGGTCCTGGGCGGCGGGCTGCACCGCGGGGTGAGCAACAGCGCCGGGGAGTGGGGCCACACCACGATGGTGCTGGACGGACGCCTGTGCCGCTGCGGCAACCACGGCTGCGTGGAGACGTACGTCGGCGCGCGCGGCATCATGCTGAACCTGCGCGAGATCGGCCCCGACAGCGCACTGCTGCACCCGGACGACCAGACGGCGACCATCGACGCGCTGGCGCGCGGGGTCGCGGCGGACGACCCGGTGGCCCGCAAGGTCGTCCAGGAGACGGCCCGTTACCTGGGCGCCGGCGTCGCGGACCTGGTGAACCTGTTCAACCCCGAGATCGTCGTGCTGAGCAGCTGGGTCGCCCGCACCCTGGGCGAACCGCTGCTGCACGAGGTGCGCGAGGCCGTCGCCCGGCACGCGCTGCCGCGGCCGCTGGCCGCCACCGAGATCGTCCTCTCCCCGATCCCCACCGACCCGGTGTGCCTGGGCGCGGCGACGTTCGCGCTCGAAGGGGCGCTCCAGGCCGTCGGGCAGAAGAACGGCAAACGCACCACCCTCGCGCGCAGCCGCACCACCGCTCCACCCCCGTAGCGGCGGAAGCAACTCCTCCGCCACCCCCGCATGTTCGAAATCGCGAACCGGACACAACGCTTCGAACAGACTTCGTCCAACCCCTTGCCGAAGCCTTAGCCGAAGCTCTAGCGTCCCGCACCGCACCTCTCTTTGAGCCATCCGGCGCGAGCCGCCAGCTCGTGAGCCATCAGGCAGTGAGCCGAAGAGCCGCAGCCGCACTCGAGACAAGGACGTCAGCATGTCGGCATCGAGCAACATGAACTGGGACCGCCGAACCGTACTGCGGGCCGCGATGGGCCTGGCCGCCGCCGGCGGACTCGCCGCGTGCGGCAGCAACACCGGCCGGGGCGGTGGGGCCGGGTCGGGCAAGGGCCTCGTCCAGTACTTCCACGCGTACGGCGAGGCCGGTGTCGAGCAGGCCGTCAAGCGGTACGCGAAGGCCTACAAGGGCGCCAACGTGACCACGCAGTGGATCACCGGCAACAACTTCGAGCAGAAGCTCTTCGCCGCGCTGCTCACCAAGAACGCGCCGGACGTCTTCGAGTTCCACCCGCAGATCCAGATGGTCAAGAGCGGCCAGGTGGCGGACCTGACCGACATCATCGAGCCGGTCAAGGACGACTTCAACCAGGCCGACATCAAGTCGCACACGGTCGACGGCAAGATATACGGCGTCCGGATGATCGACGACCCGCAGTTCCTCTTCTACCGGCCCTCGATGTTCGAGAAGGCGAACATCGAGGTGCCGACCACGCTGGAGGAGCTGATCGAGGCTGCCGACAAGCTGACCACGAGCAAGGTCAAGGGCATCTTCCTCGGCAACGACCTGACCTCGGTGGACCGCCCGCTGATCTGGTCGGCCGGCGCCGACACGCTCACCGCGGACAACAAGCCCGCCTTCAACACCGACGCCGTCGCCGAGGGCCTCAAGCAGCTGCGCGGTCTCTTCACCAGCGGCAACCTGCTCCTCGACGCCCCCGCCGACTCGTGGGACCCGTCGGCTTTCATCCAGGGCCTCACCGCGATCCAGTGGTGCGGCATGTGGGCCATGCCGGCCATGCAGAAGGCGCTCGGCGACGACATCGGCATCTTCCCCTTCCCGAAGGTCGGCTCGGCCGGCAAGCAGTCCGTCTACAACGGCGGCTGGTCGATGTTCGTCAACGCCAAGAGCAAGAACGTCGAGGCGGCCAAGGAATACGTCAAGTGGCTGTGGATCGACCAGAAGCAGTACCAGGAGGACTTCGCCACCTCCTACGGCTTCCACATCCCGCCGCGCACCTCGCTCGCCGAGTCCGCGGACAAGCTGAAGTCCGGCCTGCCGGCCGAGGGCGTGAAGCTCTTCAACGAGTTCGGTCACTTCGACAACATCGGCTGGACGCAGGCCATGATCGCCTCCTTCTGGGACGTGATCGCCAACACCGTCCGCAAGAACGGCGACCCGAAGGCCGCGCTCGACGCCTGTGAGAAGAAGGTCGACGCCGAACTCAAGAAGCTCTTCGGTTAGGCCGCCGGACGGATCTCGACATGTCGACCACCACCACACGCGGGGTCGCCCAGCCCGCCCCGGCCAAGGTCTCCAAGACCCGGCCGCGGCGGGGCCTGAGGGCGAACAGCACCTTCAACTTCTGGCTCTTCACCGGTCCGTTCCTGATCGGCCTGGTGATCTTCGTCTTCGTGCCCATCGGCTGGAGCATCTGGCTCAGCTTCTTCGAGGCACGCTTCACGGTCACGCCGAGCAACTTCGTCGGCTTCGACAACTACAAGCAGATCCTGACGGACACGAACTTCAGGAACTCGCTGGTCACCTTCACCGTGTTCGCCGCGTTCATCGTGCCCGCCACCTGGGCCATGTCGCTGGGACTCGCCCTGCTGGTGAACCGGGTGCGGTTCATGCGGGCGTTCTTCCGGTCGGTGTTCTTCCTGCCGACCGCGGTCAGCTATGTGGCGGCCTCACTGATCTGGAAGATGTCCATCTTCAACGGCGTCCGCTTCGGCTTGGCGAACACCGTGCTCGGCTGGTTCGGCGTCGAGAACATCGCCTGGCTGGCCAACCCCGATCCGCCCTGGTACTGGCTGGTCATCGTGACCGTCCGCCTGTGGCTCCAGTCGGGCTTCTTCATGATCCTTTTCCTGGCGGCACTCCAGAACATCCCGCAGGAGCTGTACGAGGCCGCCGCCATCGACGGCGCCAAGCGGGGCTGGCAGACCTTCCGGCACATCACACTGCCCCAGCTGCGGGCCACGTCCACCGCGGTGATCCTGCTCCTGCTGATCGCCGCCTACCAGGCCTTCGACGAGTTCTTCAACCTGCTCGCCAAGGCCACCTGGGGCCAGCCCCCGCTGGTCGAGCTGTACAAGATGGCCCTCGGCCAGAACCAGAACTACGGCGCGGGCAGCGCGGGCGCTGTCGTCCTGACCCTGCTCATCTGCGTCGTGACCCTGTTCCAGGGCAAGATCATGGGCTTCGGAAGGGGTGAGGAGTCCAAGTGACCACCACAGCACCCGACGTCACGAAGGCCGCGAAGCCGGTCAAGGCCAAGCGCGGCGGCGTCATGGGCAACACCGGTCTGTACATCGCGACCGGCGTCGCAACGATCCTCTTCCTGGTCCCCTTCTACCTGATCGTCCGCAACTCCCTGATGACGGACCCGGAGATCACGGGCGAGGAGTGGAAGTGGTTCCCCACCACCATCCAGTGGGGCAACTTCACCGAACCCTTCAACGACGTCACCGTGGATTTCGCTCAGTCCATGTGGAACTCCGTGGTCGTCGCCGTCCTGCACACCGCCGGCATCCTGCTGATCTGCTCGCTCGCCGGCTACGGCCTCGCCCGGATCCCGTACAAGCACGCCAACAAGGTGTTCTACGCCGTTCTGGTCACCCTGATGGTCCCCACGGCCGTCACGTTCGTGCCGAGCTTCGTCCTCGTCTCGTCCCTCGGCTGGGTGGACAGTTACCGGGGTCTCATCATCCCGGGCCTCTTCAGTGGTTTCACGTGCTTCCTGTTCCGGCAGTACTTCCTGGGGTTCCCGAAGGAGCTCGAGGAGGCGGCGCGCGTGGACGGACTCGGCTACTGGGGCGCGTACTGGCGTGTCGTCGTGCCGAACTCGCTGAACTTCTTCGCGGCCATCGCCACGATCACCTTCATCAACGGCTGGAACGCCTTCCTCTGGCCCCTGGTCATCGGACAGGATCCGAGTGCCTGGACAGTCCAGGTGGCGCTGTCGTCGTATATGACCAATCAGACCGTCAACTACCACCTGATCTTCATGGCCACGGCCATTTCCATCCTGCCCCTGGTGTTCGTCTTCCTCTTCCTCCAGCGCTGGCTGGTGCAGGGGATCGCCCAGACCGGCATCAAGGGCTGAGCTAGGAGACCGATGTCTTTCCGCACCACCTCCGTCGACTACGTCGAGGACGTCTCCCCGGGCAGCGGGGCCCTGCCGCCCCGCGCCTGGTACGCGTCCTCGGACGCGCAGTCCCTGTCCCTGAACGGCAGCTGGCGCTTCAGGCTGTCGGCGACGATCGACGCCGAGGACGACTCGTTCGCCGAGGAGGGCTACGAGGCCGGGGACTGGGCCGAGGTCACGGTCCCCGGGCACTGGGTCCTCCAGGGCGACGGGGCGTTCGGGTCCCCGATCTACACCAACCACCTCTACCCCTTCCCGGTGGACCCGCCGCACGTCCCGACGGAGAACCCGACCGGTGACCACCGGCGCGTCTTCGACCTGCCGTCCGACTGGCCGTCGGACGGCGGGGTGGTGCTGCGGTTCGACGGTGTCGAGTCCTGCGCCCGGGTGTGGCTGAACGGCACGGAGCTCGGCGAGTTCAAGGGCTCCCGGCTGCCGCACGAGTTCGCGGTCGGGCACCTGCTGAAGCCGGGCGGGAACGTGCTGGCCGTGCGCGTGCACCAGTGGTCGGCGGGGTCGTACCTGGAGGACCAGGACCAGTGGTGGCTGCCGGGCATCTTCCGTGACGTGACGCTGCTGCACCGCCCGGCGGGCAGTGTGGGCGACTTCTTCGTGCACGCCTCCTACGACCACACCACCGGCGAGGGCACCCTGCGCGTCGACTCCGACGTCGACGGGCGGGTGACAGTCCCGGCCCTGGACATCGATGCAGCCACCGGCGAGTCGGTGACGGTGGCCGTCGAGCCGTGGACCGCCGAGACGCCGCGGCTCTACGACGGTGTGCTGGCCACCGAGGGCGAGCGGGTGCCGCTGCGGATCGGCTTCCGCACGGTCGTCCTGGAGGACGGGCTCGTCAAGGTCAACGGCAAGGCCGTCCTCTTCAAGGGCGTCAACCGGCACGAGTGGCACCACGAGAAGGGCCGCGCCCTCGACCTGGAGACCATGCGCGAGGACGTGCTGCTGATGAAGCGGCACAACCTCAACGCGGTGCGCACCTCGCACTACCCGCCGCACCCGGCCTTCCTCGACCTGTGCGACGAGTACGGCCTGTGGGTCATCGACGAGTGCGACCTGGAGACCCACGGCTTCACCGAGCAGGACTGGCGGGACAACCCGGTCGACGACGACCGCTGGACCCCGGCCCTGCTGGACCGTGCCGCGCGGATGGTCGAGCGGGACAAGAACCACCCGTCGATCGTGTTCTGGTCGCTGGGCAACGAGGCCGGCACCGGGCGCGGGCTCACCGCCATGGCCGAGTGGATCCACGACCGCGACCCCGAGCGGCTGGTGCACTACGAGGGCGACTGGAACTGCCGCGACACTGACGTGTACTCGCGGATGTACGCCTTCCACGACGAGGTCGAGAAGATCGGGCAGCGGCTCGACGGCGGTACGCACAAGCGCCGTGAGCTCCCCTTCATCCAGTGCGAGTACGGCCACGCCATGGGCAACGGCCCCGGCGGGCTCGCCGACTACCAGGAGCTGTTCGAGAAGTACGAGCGGCTCCAGGGCGGGTTCATCTGGGAGTGGATCGACCACGGCGTCAAGCACCCCGAGCTGGGCTACGCCTACGGCGGTGACTTCGGCGAGGAGCTGCACGACGGCAACTTCGTCTGCGACGGGCTGGTCTTCCCGGACCGGACGCCGTCGCCGGGCCTCGTCGAGTACAAGAAGGTGATCGAGCCGGTCCACATCGAGGGCGACGGCGCGAACGGCATCGTGCGGATCACCAACAAGCAGGACTTCGCCGACCTGTCCGCGCTGGCCTTCGAGTGGTCGTGCCAGGTGGACGGCGAGACCGTCGAGTCGGGTTCGCTGTCGGTGCCGGCGCTCGCGCCGGGCGAGAGCGCCGAGGTGAAGCTGCCGGAGCCGCCCGTGGACGGCCGGGGCGGCGAACGCCAGTGGACCGTGCGGGCGCTGCTCGCGCACGACACGCTGTGGGCCGCGAAGGACCACGTCGTGGCCTGGGGGCAGTTCGCCGCGGGGGCACGGCCGCTGCCGTCCTTCCCCGCGAACGACCGGCCCGTGCGCGACGGGGACCGGTTCACCCTCGGCCCGGCGGCGTTCGACGCCCGCACCGGTGCGCTGCGGTCGATCGGCGACGTCGAGGTGAGCGCCCCGCGGCTGGACGTGTGGCGGGCGCCGACCGACAACGACGACGGCGCGGAGTGGCAGACCGACACCCGCTACGGGATGCTGTGGCGCACGCTCGGCCTGCACCGCATGCGCCACCGCCTGGTCTCGGTCGAGGCGGGCGACGACGCGCTGACGGTCCGCACCCGGGTGGCGCCCGCCGCCCGCGAGGTGGGCCTGGACACGGTGTACCGCTGGACGTCCGACGGCGAGCGGCTGAAGCTGACCGTGTCCGTGACGCCGGAGGGCGACTGGACGGTGCCGCTGCCCCGGCTCGGCGTCCGTTTCGGGCTGTCGGAGGCCGACCGGGTGGAGTGGTTCGGCGGCGGTCCCGGCGAGGCGTACCCGGACACCCGGACGGCGTCCATGGTGGGCCGCTGGCAGTCGACGGTGGACGGGCTCCAGACGCCGTACCTCCGCCCGCAGGAGAACGGCGCCCGCGCCGACGTCCGCTGGGTGGAGCTCGGCGGTCTGCGGATCGAGGGCGACCCGGAGTTCTGGTTCACCGCGCGGCGCTGGACCACCGAGCAGCTCGACGCGGCGCGGCACCGCACCGACCTCACGCCCGGCGACACGGTGTGGGTCAACCTCGACCACGGGCAGCACGGCATCGGCTCGCAGTCGTGCGGCCCGGGTCCGCTGCCGCAGTACTTCCTGAAGGCGGAGCCGGCTCAGTTCGCGTTCGTGTTCTCGACCACCAGGTAAGAAATCGATGTAAGAACTCGATTAATCGATTGACCAATTGATCGACATTCCGACAGGGTCGGGACGTCATCCGCGGCCGGTCGGCCCTCGAAGCCGACCGGCCGCAACTGCGTTCCCCGCAAGGAAGTTGGTGAGCCGGTTGAGTGCCGCCATCGAGGTCCGGGGGCTGTCCCGCACCTTCCACACCACCGTCCGCCGCCCCGGTTTCCTGGGCGCCGTCAGATCACTGGTCAATCCGGAGCGGGTGGCCAAGCACGCCGTCACCGACATCAGCTTCGACGTGGCCCCGGGCGAACTCCTCGCCCTGCTCGGCCCGAACGGCGCCGGCAAGTCCACCACCATCAAAATGCTCACCGGCATCCTCACGCCCACGTCCGGTGAGGCCCGGGTCGCGGGCGTGGTGCCGTACCGGGAGCGGGAGCGCAACGCCCGTAACGTCGGCGCGGTCTTCGGGCAGCGCACGCAGCTGTGGTGGGACCTGCCGGTGCGCGAGTCGTTCGCGATCCTGCGGGACATCTACGAGGTGCCGAAGGCCGAACACGCCGCCCGGCTCAAGGAGTTCGACGACATCCTGGAGCTGTCCTCGTTCTGGGACACCCGGGTCCGTCATCTCTCCCTCGGCCAGCGGGTGCGCAGCGATCTGGCCGCCGCCCTGCTGCACGACCCGCCGGTGGTCTTCCTCGACGAGCCGACGATCGGCATGGACGTGGTGGTCAAGGAGCAGGTGCGGGAGTTCCTGCGCCACCAGGTCGAACAGCGCGGCCGTACGGTCCTGCTGACCACGCACGACATGACGGAGGTCGAGCGGCTCGCCGAGCGGGTGGTGCTGGTCAACCACGGCCGGCTGGTCCTGGACGGCACCCTCGACGAGATCCGCCGGAAGTTCGGCTCGACCTGGCAGGTGCGGGCCACGCTGGCCGACCCGCACGCCGAGGTCGTCCCGCCGCCCGGCATCACGGTGCTCCGCCACAACGGCGCGCAGGCCGTCTTCGGCCCCGACGGGGCGAACGCGCCCACCGTCCACCAGGCGCTGAAGGCCGTGATCGAGCGGTTCGAGGTGACGGACATCGCCCTGGACGAGGCGGACCTGGAAGACGTGATGCGGGCCGCGTACGTGCACGCCGAGGAGGTCTGACGTGGCCGCGCCGCACGCCTGGCGCGCCGCCCGCGTCACCCCGCTCGGCGAGCTGAACGCCCCGCCCCGGATGACCGCCGTCGCGCTCCGGCTGGCCGTGCAGGTGGTGCTGGTCTGGTCACTGTGGCGCGGCCTGTACGCACAGACCGGCACGACCGCAGGGCTGAGCCGCGACCAGGCGGTGACCTACGCCGTGCTGGCCGTACTGGCGTCCCGGCTGCGGGAGCTGGACCAGTACGCGGGCCGGGACACGGTCCTCCAGCACATGCACTTCGGCACCATCGTCTACTGGTACCTGCGTCCGCTGCCGCCGCAGCGCTACTACGCCCTGCGGGCCGCCGGCGAGCAGCTGTACGGGCTCGCGTGGGCGCTGACGGGATACGTCATCTGCCTCGCCGCGGGCGTCGTCGAACCGCCCCGCTCGGCCGCGGTGACCGGGGTGTTCGTGCTCAGCATGCTGCTCGGCCAGTGGGTCCTGTACTACGTCATGCTCGTGCTCGACCAGCTGTGCTTCTGGACGGTCCGCAACACCGCCGCGATGCTCATCCTGCTGTTCGCGCAGAACCTGCTGTCCGGGGTGTACGCGCCGCTGTGGTTCTTCCCGGACTGGTTCCTGACGATGAGCGCCTTCCTGCCCTTCCAGGCCACGCTGAGCGTGCCGCTGTCGCTGTACGTGGGGCGGATCCCCCTGTCCGACGCGGCCTTCCAGCTCTCCGTCCAGGCCGCGTGGGTCGTGCTGCTGGCGTTGTTCACCCGGCTGCTGTGGCGGCGGGCCGCCCGGCGCGTGATCTCGCAGGGAGGCTGAGATGTCGGTGAAGGCTCTGCGGATCATCTGGCGCGTCACGGCGCTCAACTTCCGCGCGCAGATGGAGTACCGCACCGAGTTCCTGCTGATGATCGCGATCGGGGCGATCTGGCAGGTGTCGGTGATCGTGTTCGCCACGGTGCTGTTGTCCCGGTTCGCCGGGATGGGCGGCTGGGACAGCTCGGACGTGCTGCTGATCCCGGCGACGCGGATGCTGGCGCACGGTCTGTTCGTGCTGTTCCTGGGGCGGATGCACTGGGCCGGCCGGCAGATCCAGGAAGGCCGGGTCGACATCTACCTGATGCGCCCGATGCCGGTCCACCGGCAGATACAGCTGGCGTTCTTCCCCACCAACGCCATCGGGGACCTCACGGTCGCGGCCGGTCTGATGGTGGGAGCGCTGTCCCGCAGCGACCTGGACTGGACGGCGGGCCGCATCACGTATCTCATCGCGGCTGTGCTCGGCGGCATGCTCCTGGAGGCGGCGCTGTTCACGGTCGTGGCCAGCGCGTCCCTGCGCTTCCCGGCCGCCGACTACTGGGGCCGCTGGCTGGAGGAACTCCTCGGCACGTTCGGCAGCTACCCGCTGAACGTCCTCCCCAAGGCGGTGGGCGGCCTCCTCACCTACGGCCTCCCGCTCGCGTTCGTCGCCTACTTCCCGGCGGCGGTCCTGACGGGCCACGGCCACACGACGGGGGTGCCGTACTGGCTGGCGGCGGCGTCACCGCTGCTCGGGCTGCTGGCGTATCTGGGGTCGCGGCTGCTGTGGAGGTGGAGTCTGGGGTACTACAGCGGGGTCAACGGGTGAGGTTCCGACCCGACCCGCGGATGGGGGTGAACAGGGCCGTCACGGCCAGCAGGACGCAGGTCGCTCCGGCGGCCAGGGCGACCGGTGTCGTGCCCTGTTCCTCCGCGGCCCAGGTGAGGACGGCCGCGCCGATGGGTGCCGCCGCGTACTGAAGCGTCCAGAAGGCGGAGGTGACGCGGCCCAGGAGGTGCTCGGGCGTGACCTCCTGGCGCAGCGACATCGAGCAGGTGCCCGCCATGCCGACGCAGGCGAGGAACGCGGCGCTCAGGGCCGCCACGACCGGCACGTCGCGGGCCCAGCCGAGCCCCGCGAAGGCCAGTCCGCACACCGCGACCGAGCCGGTCCACGTCGGCCCGAAGCCGAGACGGCGACGGAACCGGGCCACGAGCAGGGCGCCGGTGATGGTGCCGAGCGCGCCGACCGCCATGACGGTGCCGACCGTGCCGTCGTCCTGGCCGAGGTCGTGCTTGAGGTGGTAGATGACCAGGTCGTTCAGGCCGAGCGTGAGGAAGCTGAAGACGAACAGCAGGGCGGTGAGCGAACGCAGCACGGGGTGGCCGTGGAGGAAGGCGACGCCGGTGCGCAGGTCCCGCCACAGGCCGGTGCGCCGGTCGGTGTGCTCGTCCGGGTTGCGCTTGCGCAACCGTACGAAGAACAGGCACGTGGCCGACACCCCGAAGCTGGCCGCGTCCACGCCGACCGCGGCGGCCGGACCGGACCAGGCGGCGACCAGACCGGCGCACAGTGGTCCGAGGACACCCGCGGCGGCGGCCGTCGCGTTCAACCGGCCGTTGGCCTCCGTGAGTTGCCCGGTGCCGACCAGGCCCCGTACGACCGTGACGTAGCCGACCGCGAACAGCATGCCCACGGCCTCGCACAGCGGCAGCACCACGTACAGCAGCCAGAGCTGCGGGCCGAACAGCCACACCAGCGGGATCACCCCGTACAGCCCCATGCGCACCAGGTCGCAGGCGATGAGCAGCCGCCGCCGGTCCACCCGGTCCACCACGGCCCCGGCGAACACCGCCGCCACGACCGAGGCCGCCCCGCCCACCGCCGTCAGCAGCCCCATCCGCGCGACCGAGCCCGTGACCTCCAGCACCAGCAGGGGCAGGGCGATCAGCGCGAAGGAGTCGCCGAGCACGGAGAGGGTCTGCGCGGCCCAGAAGATGCCGAAGTCCCGCTGCCGCCACAGGGGACGGGTGCCGGGTAAGCCCTCGTCGACGGCGTCCTCACGCCGCGCCGACCCGTGCGTCATGCCGCCGCCTCCCCGTGTCCCCGCCCCCTTGCTACAAGGGGAAGATCTACTCCTGGGACACTACAAGACGGCCACCGAGAACCGCCTGGGCGTGCCGCGCTGCCTCTACAACGAGAGCTACGGGGCGAAGCCGGCGTACACGGGGCTGTCGGACGGGCTCGACCCGCAGGCCCAGGCGAAAACCGATACCGGTGGGCGGTGCGGACGGAGTAACGTCCGCACCGTGAGGTGATCTCTCCCGCGGTGTCCCGGACGCCGCAGACGCGAACCCGACCCGGACCCCTGACGTTCCGAGGGAGAGATCACCATGCACATCACCTTGGGCAACACTCCTGACGACACCCTGGCCGCCTTCACCGCACGGGCGGCCGCCGATCCCGGCGTCGTCGGACTGGTCCTCAGCGGCTCCCGGGTCCACGAGGGCATGCCGACGGTCCACTCCGACTACGACCTGCACGTGATCCTCGAGGACGAGCACGCCTCGCCGATCGCCGAGTTGGACTGGTTCCGCTCCGCCCACCTGGACCTCGTGGTCATTCCGCTGGCGGAGTTCCGCACCCGCGGCATGCCCGGCCGCCCCGACAGCTTCGCGCGCTACTCCTACGTCCACGCCGAGGTACTGCTCGACCGGCTCGACGGGACCATCGCCCGGTTCCTCGACGAGAAACGGACGCTGGGCGCCACCGAGGCCCGGGCCGCCGTCGACGGCTGGCTCGACGCGTACGTCAACCAGACATACCGCTCCCTGAAGAGCTACCGTGACGCCCGCCCCGCCATGGGCCACCTGGACGCCGCCGAGTCCGTCCCCTACGCCCTGGAGGTGCTCTTCGCCCTGCACCGCCGCGTCCGGCCCTACAACAAGTACCTCCGGTGGGAGCTGGAACGGCAGCCCCTGGGCGAGCCCCGGTGGGACGCGAGCCGGCTCCTGCCGGTCGTCGGCCGGATCCTGGCCGACGGCGACCCGCCCACCCAGCGCACCCTCTTCGCCGACATCGAGGAGACGGCACGGCGGGCCGGCCACGACCGGGTGCTCGACGCCTGGGGCGCGGATCTGGAGCTGCTGCGTCAGCCATGACCCACTGGGACCTCAGCGCCGGGCCAGCGCCAGCACGCTCAGACCGAACATCAGGACTCCCAGGGGGAGATGGACCGACGGGACGTGTGCGATGCCGAGCACGACCTGCACCGAGGCGAGTACGAGGAAACCCGACGCGTGCCAGACAGGCCGGGGCGAGCCGCCGCCCGGCTTCCACGCCAGGACCGCCGCGAGCACGTACAGCATCGTCGCCCCGTACATCACACGGGCTCCGACATCGTGCAGCGTCTCTCCGTAGGACGAGGTCGGCAGCAGCCCGGCGGAGACCGCCTGGAGGAAGATGGTCAGGGTCTGCAGGGCGATCGCGAACCGCAGGAACGAGGAGCCGCGCCGTGCGTTCGCGGTCGCCGTCATCTGTGTGGCCATGTCACAGTTCCCCTTGTCCGCCCTCGGGCAGTAGGTCGATAAGGTCTCACCGGCTCGACGACGCGGGCCTCGGAAAGGTAAGGCGAGGGGGCGGCCGGAAGCATGGGAACTGTCGGGGGCGGCACGGATGAGATAGCCGGCGAGCGACGCCAACTGATCAATGTCGCTTACCGGTTGCTCGGTTCGGTGACCGAGGCCGAGGACGCCGTGCAGGATGCCTACGCCCGCTGGTACGGGCTGCCACGAAACCGGCAGGAGGAGATCCGGTCCCCGGGTGCGTGGCTGACGACGGTGACCGGCCGCATCTGCCTGGACCTGCTCGGCTCGGCGCGGGCCCGCCGTGAACGTTATGTCGGCGCGTGGCTGCCCGAGCCGCTGCCCGACCGAACCGAATGGGACCACGCGGGCGGCGCCGGCCCCACCGGCCCTGCGGACCCCGCCGAACAGATCGTCCTGGACGAGTCGGTGACCATGGCCTTCCTCGTCGTCCTGGAGTCGATGACGCCCGCCGAGCGGGTGGCGTTCGTCCTGCATGACGTCTTCCGGTACCCGTTCGCCGAGATCGCCGACGTGCTCGGCCGGACTCCCGCGGCCTGCAAGCAGCTGGCGGCCTCCGCCCGGCGGCGGGTGAGTGTCGCACGCGCTCCGGTGACGGCGACCGGCCAGGCCGACGTGGTGAGGCACGTCAAAGAGGCCTGGGAGACCAAGGACATCGCGGCCCTCGTCGGTCTCCTCGACCCGGCCGCCGTGATGACCGCCGACGGCGGCGGCATGGTCGGCACCGTCCTGCGCCCGGTCGAGGGCGGCGCGCGCATCGCCCAGTACATGGTCGCCATCGCCGGCAAGGCGCCGGGGCTCGAGCTCCTGGAGCGGTCGGTCAACGGTGTGCCGGGCCTGGTGGCCCAGCGTGCCGGCGTCGTCATGACCGTGGCATCGTTCGACGTCTCCGACGGGCGCGTCTGCCGGATCTGGGCGGTCCGCAACCCGGAGAAGCTGCGGCCGTGGGCGTGGTCGTAGGCCCCGTCCGCCGTTTCATCTCCCACTGTTTCCCCCGTGTCCCTTGCGCATCAACCGAGTTGGGCTCGAACCTGAACATCGTTCATGTCCCTCTCTGCCTCCCCCGACCGGAGACACCCCCACCATGAGACGACTCCTCGGCGCCCTCACCGCCGCCGCTCTGGCCCTCACCGGACTGACCGCGACCTCCGCGACGCCCGCCGCCGCCGCGGACTCCGGCTCCTTCAACGTGCTGACGTACAACATCGCGGGCCTCCCCCTCGGGCTCGGCGACAGCGACCCCGAGACCAACACCCCGCTGATCGGGCAGCGGCTCGGGCCGTACGACATCGTGAACGTGCAGGAGGACTTCAACTACCACGCCTCGCTGTACGCCAACGACAAGCACCTCTACCGCACGGCGACCAGCGGTGGCGCGGCCTTCGGTGACGGGCTCAACACCCTCTCGGACCACCCCTTCGAGGACTTCCAGCGGGTGAAGTGGAACAACTGCACCGGCACCAACTGCCTGACGCCCAAGGGCTTTTCGCTGGCGCGGGTCAGGCTCGCGGAGGGCGTCTTCGTCGACCTGTACAACGTCCACACGAACGCCGACTCGACCGACGACGCACTGGCCGCCCGCCGGGCCAACGTCGAGCAGCTCTCGGACTTCATCCAGGCGAACTCCGCGGGCAACGCGGTGATCGTCATGGGGGACACGAACACGCGGTACACCCGCACCGGCGACAACATCCGCACCCTGCTGTCCGAGAACGGCCTGACGGACGCGTGGGTGAAGCTGGTCAAGGGCGGTACGCCCCCGGCCCAGGGCGGCGACGCGCTGGTCTGTGACGCGGCGGCGCCTGCGAACGACTGCGAGGTCGTGGACAAGGTCCTCTACCGGGGCAGCAAGCTGCTGAACCTGACCGCGACCCGCTACGCCAACGACTGGAAAGCCTTCCTCCGCTCCGACGGCAAGCACCTGTCCGACCACTTCCCGCACGCGGTCGACTTCTCCTACACGCTCAACTCGTCCCTGCGGGCGAGCGACTTCTTCGGCGGCCCGCACGGCACCGCCTTCAACGACGCGGACGACCTGCCGGCCAACCCCGCTCCCCGCACCCTCACCCTGCGCGGCGCCACCCGCCTGGACGCGGTCTCCCTGACCCACGACGGCGGTACGGCCCTGACCCACGGCGGCACGGGCGGCACGGCGACCTCGCTGACGCTGGCCTCCGGTGAGCACCTGACCTCGGTGAAGCTGACGCAGGGGCCAGAAGGACGGCCGCACCCGGATCTTCTCGGCGTCCTTCACGACGGACAAGAACCGCACCCTGTCCGCCGGCACGGCCACATCGGACGCGAAGACCTTCACGGCCCCCTCCGGTTGGCAGATCGTCGGCTTCACGGGCCGCGCGGGCGCTGAGATCGACAAGCTGGGAGTGGTGTACGCGCCGATCCGCTGAGCCCGTACTACGCTCTTCCCTCATGCCCAGAGCCGGCCTCACCCCCGACCGCCTCGTCGCCGCCGCGGCCGACCTCGCCGACGAGGCCGGCCTGGAGCACGTCACCCTCTCCGCCCTGGCCCGCCGCTTCGGGGTGAAGGACGCGAGCCTGTACACCCACGTCCGGAACCTGAAGGACCTGCGCACCCGCCTGGCCCTCCTCGCGGGCGGCGAGATGATCGACCGGATCGCGGCGGCGGTCGAGGGGCGGGAGGCCGGCCGGGACACGCTCGGCGCCTTCGCCGGCGCCTACCGGGCCTACGCCCTGGAACACCCCGGCCGGTACGCGGCGACCCAGCTCCCGGTCGATCAGGACCTGGTCGCGGACTCCCCCGCGATGCGCCGCACGGCCGACGTCACCTACGGCATGCTCCGCGCCTACGGCCTGGAGGAACCCGACCTCACCGACGCCGTACGCCTGCTGCGCAGCACCTTCCACGGCTACTGCGCCCTGGAGTCCACCGGCGCCTTCGGCGCGCCCCGTGACGTACAGGCGTCCTGGGACAGGGCGATCGACGCCCTGCACGTACTTCTTCAGAACTGGCCCCGCGAACAGAGGACGACCGATGCGTGACACAGCCGACTCCATAGCGCGAAGCTACGCACTCGGCGCCGGGCCCTGGACCATGACACCGGTCACCCGGGGGGCCCTGGGCCAGATCTGGAAACTCACCGGAAACGGGCCCTCGTGGGCCGTGAAGGAGCTCCTCTTCGGCTGCGACGAAGCGCAGGTCCGCCGCGAGGCCGCGCTCCGGGACTCCGCTGCGGACCTGGGCATCGCCTCACCCCGTCTCCACCCCAACGGGCAGGGCGCGCACGTCTCCCGGCTCGGTTCCCCGGCCGGGTCCTGGGTGAAGCTGTACGACTGGGTCGACGGCACCCGGGCGGACGCGTCCGACCCCGAGATCCTGGAGTGGTTCGGCCGGACCATGGCGCTGCTGCACCAGGCCGGTGAGGGCGCCGTCGAGACGCCCAGCGACTGGTACGAGCGGTGTCCTGGCGAGGCCGACTGGGAGGACGTCCTCAAGAAGGTGCGTGACGCCGGCCTGCCGTGGGCGGACGAACTGAGCCGGTTCATCGCCACGTCAGCGCCCCGGCTGGCGCACTGGGTGACACCGTCGGCTCCCGGCGGCCTGGTGACCTCGCACCTGGACCTCCAGCCCCAGAACGTCCTGGTCGGCCCGGATGGGCCGGTCCTCCTCGACTGGGACAACGCCGGTCCCGTTTCGGCGGAACGGGAGTTCGCGCGTGCCGTGTACGTATGGTCGGGCCGCAACGCGGTGGACATCGCGTCCGCCCGGCGTCTGGCCCGGGCCTACCGGGATGCCGGGGGCCGGGCCGTGGTCACGGGCCCGGAGTCGTTCTCGATGCTCTTCGCCACGGACCTGAACTACATCCATGTGCAGGCCGAGACGGCCGTCGATCCCACCGTGACCGCCGCGCAGCGCGAGTTCGCGGGCGACCAGGTCGTCGCGTGCCTGCGGAGCCTGCCGGACCTCGCTGCGGTATCGCTGCTGGTCGCCGCGCTCGACACCTGACGGAACGACCTACGGAACAACCTGGAGAACAGCCTACGGAGCGCCCTGACCGGCCACGTCCTGGTATGACGGTGTCGCACCCGTCGGTGTCCGGCCGGCCCGGATCTCCGCCACCGCCTCCAGGGCCGCGCCCAGCGCCCGCCGGTACAGCAGCGAGCCGAGGCTGATCCGGCGTACGCCGACGTCGGCCAGGTGGGGGACGGAGGGGCCACCCGGCGAGTAGAGGACGTTCAGGGGGGCGTGGACGTGGCGCACCAGGGTGGCGATCTGCCGCAGGTCGGCGAGGCCGGGGACGAACACGCCGTCCGCGCCCGCCTGTTGGTAGGCGTCGAGCCGGGCGAGCGTGTCCGTGGCGTCGCCGTCGCCGAGCCAGTGGGTGTCGGTGCGGGCGTTGACGAAGAGGCCGGGGACAGCCTCCTTGACCGCGGCGATCTTCGCCGCGTGCCGGTCGGCGGGCCCGAGTCCGTCCTCCAGGTTGATGCCGACGACTCCCACGGCGTTCAGCTCGCGCGCGAACTCCGCCACCTCGTCCGGGTCGTCGCTGAAGCCGCCCTCGGCGTCGACGGACACCAGGAACGGCTCCGCCCCGAGGGCGAAGGCCAGCCGGAGCGTCTCCTCCCGGGTCGCCGCCTCGCCGTCGGGTAGTCCCGCGGCCGCGGCGACGCCCAGGCTCGTCGTAGCGATCGCCCGGAAACCCTGCCCGGCGAGGGCTCGCGCGGAGGCGCAGTCCCAGGCGTTGGGCAGCAGGAAGGGCTCGTCGGCGTGGTGGAGTTCGGCGAAGGCGGTGGCGGCCCCCGCGGCCGGTGTCTGCTTCGGGTGTGCGGTCATGGGGCCACGCTAGGCGCGGATCGCTTCGGCGCGGGCCGAACTGCAGCCGACCGGAGGCCGCCTCGGCGCCCCACCCGTCTCAGGCCGAGAGCGGCGCCACCTCCACCCCCGAACCGTCCAGCAGAACCCGCGCCCCGTCCCCGTCGCTCCAGCGGACCTCGACCGACCCTGTCTCGTCCACCCGCACGGAGACCAGCTCCGCCAGCGGGACCGGGGCCGGCTCCCCCGTCAGCCGGGCCAGGGCGACGAACAGCGTGTCGCCGTCGCCGGTGACGCCGGTGAGGGCTTCGTCGAGGCCGGCCGCGGGCAGGAGTTCGGCCCGCAGGCCCTCCGCCGCCGGCCAGCCGGTCACCCGCACCGGTGTCCCCGGTTCCGCCCCGGACACCAGATGCGCCCGCACCTCGGCCGCGCCGTGCGCCAGGACCACGCTCGTCACCCGGGCTCCCCCGCCGGCGGTGTGCCGCGAGGCCGCCCAGCCTTCGCCGACGCCCAGCGGTTCGATGCCGGTGCGGCTCGGGTCGTCGCCGAGGAGCACGCTGTTGTCGTAGGAGGGGGACGGGGCCGTCACGGTCGAGTAGGCCAGGCGCGTGTAGTACGGGTCGTAGCGGACGTCCTCGCTGCCGTGGTTGTGGAGGCGGACCACGCCGTCGGAACGGGTGGACTGGAGCAGCCAGTTGGGAGGGCCGACGGGGGTGACGGAGTCCGCGCGCTCGGCCGGGGCGGGTTCTTCCGTCGCCGTCCACACCTCGTGGTCGGGTGGCAGGAGCAGGCCGAGGAAGCCCTTGCTCGCCCAGTACGGGGAGGCCGGGCCCGAGTAGCCCTGGAGGACGGACTCGTCGGGGCCGTGCCAGCCCAGGGACAGCAGGCCCCGGTCGTCGACCGCGCCCCGGTCGAGGAAGTAGCGCAGTGCTCCCGAGGCCAGGCGCCGGGTCTCCCCCGCCGGCAGAGGCGTACGGCCGGTCAGGGCGCCCAGCCACAGCGGTGCCGTCGTCGCGAAGCGGTAGGTGAGGGAACGGCCCTGGTGCATGGGGGCGCCGTCGCCGCCGAACAGGCGGGCGTAGTCGCAGAGGTGGCGTTCGAGACGCGCCCCGTACAGGTCCAGGAGGCGCTCGTCGCGCTCCAGCCAGGCGTGCAGCACCGGGTAGAGGTGCATCGCCCAGCCGTTGTAGTAGTCGAACTTGCGGCCGTCGCCGTCGGTGTACCAGCCGTCGCCCACGTACCACTGCTCGATGCGCTCCAGGCCGCGGTCGATCGCCGCGCGGGACGCGTCCGGCTCGTGGCCGATCTCGGCCAGGAAGCCGCCCACCGTGACCGGGAACAGCTCCCAGTTGCAGGGCCAGGCCTCGGCGGTGAGCGCGTCGCCGAGCCAGGCCGCCGCCCGTTGCCGTACGCCGTCGTCCAGCCGGTCCCACAGCAGCTCCCGCGTCAGCCGCAGGGCGAGTGCGATCGACGCCGCCTCCACCAGGGGCTGGCTGCGGTGCTCGATGCGTGGCCAGACGCCCGAGACTCCGGCGGCCAGGCCGTCGGCGTAGCGCTCCAGGGCCTTCTCGTCACGGCGGAAGGCGGCCAGCAGCAGCGTGCGGGCGTAGCCCTCCAGGCCGTCGGAGAGGCGGCCCGACCAGCTGGCCCGGTCGCCGGGCAGGTGATACAGCGCGTGGTCCTCGGTCGCGTACGGCTCGACGGCGGTGAGCAGGGCGTCGGCCGCCGCCTCCCAGTGGGCGCGGGTGTAGCCGGTGTACGCGGAGGTCGTGCGGTCGGCGGGAGGCAGCTGCATCGCGTCTCTTTCGTGCTGGGACAGGTCAAAAACGGTTGGACCTGGAGCGCCCCGGTTCCGGTCGGGGCGCCCCAGGGGTTCATCCCACCCGCACCTTGCCCTTCGGCACCAGATGCCGGGTGACGAGTTCGTCGCGGACCAGGCCCGCGTAGGCCGTGGCACCGCGCACGGAGGTGTGCGTGTTGTCCCGCGCCTCGTTGGAGAGGTACAGGGCCTTGGAACCCTCCACGCCCAGGGACTCGACGAGTGCCTTCGTCTTCGCCGTGAGGTCGATCAGCGGGACGTCCCGCGCGGCCGCTACGGAGCGCGTGACCGCCGGGTGGTCGACGCCCAGGCCGTTGACCAGGAGCGCGGTTGAGTTGTTCAGCGTGCCGTCGGGGTTGAACCAGCGTCGCACGATGGGAGTGACAAGGACCGGCTGTCCGCCCCGCTCCCGGACTCCCGCCACCAGGGTCTCCAGGTTGGCCCGGTAGGTGGCCTCGTCCGTCGTCTTGTCGTTGTGGGCGAGCTGGACGAGGACCAGGTCGCCGGGGCGGATCAGGGGCCGTACGGTGGCCCACAACCGCGGGTTCCCGAGAAACGTGACCGTACTCTCGCCGGAATCGGCGTAGTTGGCGACAGACAGGCCCTTGCCGAGGTACTGGGGCAACTGCTGGCCCCAGCCGGAGTACGGGTCGCCGGGCTGGTCGCAGACGGTGGAGTCGCCGACCAGGAAGATCTGGCGGGTGTGCCGGGCGGGGGTGACCTTGATGCCGGCCAGGGCGGGGGCGGAACCGCCGATCCGCAGGTCGAGGCCGGGGGTTCCGTCGGGGCCGGTGGGCTCGCCCTCGGGGGTGCGGACGTTCACGGTGAAGCTGCGGGTGACACGCTCGCCCGCCGGTGCGGCCGTCTCCGGCAGCAGGGACCGGCGGGTCTCGCCGCTGATGCTCGTGGCGGACGCGGTCTTTCCGCCGAGCACGACCCGCACGTCGTACGTGCCGGGCGGGACGTCGAAGTGGCAGGCGCCGGCGGCGCAGTGCGCGAGGCCCGGACCTGCGCCTGCTTCCCCCGCGTGAGCGGGTACGGCGGACAGGGCGGTGCTCAGCGTCACGGCCGCCAGCACGGCCATGTTGAAACGTCTCACTCACAGCTCCTCCGTCACGGCGACAAGGCCTGGCGGCTGAACGTATCGCTTGCGGCAAGCGCTTTCTAGACTTCGGCTAGATTTCCCGAAGATGCTCCACCAAGCGCGTGAAAGCCCTTTCGCGAAATCGATTCAACTGTCACTCCCGCCCTGGCCATCCCCTCCCCGCCCACCCAGCCGAACACCCGGTCGCGTACAGCGTCCCGGTGTCCGCCTGGAAGACGGACCCGAGTCGGTACAACGTGCTCAGGATCGACGTGGTGAGCGGGTCGGGGGCGACCGGCCTCCTCAGTGCGGGGACGGCGATCGACGCGATCGACCTGCCGGCCCATGGACAGCCGGGGTCGTCATGTCCCGTGCGTCCACTGCTGGTTGGTGCCGCCGTTGCACGTGTACGTGATGAGCGCGGCGCCGTTGGCGGTGGACGCGCCGTTCACGTCGAGGCACTCGCCGGTCGCACGGGACTTGACGTTCACGTACGAGCCGGTGGTGGTCAGCGACCACTGCTGGCTCGTCGCGGCGGCGTTGCAGTTCTCCTGCGTGACCGTGCTCGTGTTCTCCTGCACGCACAGGGAGCTGTTCCTGACCATCAGCTGGTAGGAGCCGCCGCCGACGGACTTGAACCAGTACTTCTGGTTGGTGCCGCCGTTGCAGTCGTACTGCTTGAGCTGGGCTCCCGCCCACAGCGACTGGCTGGTCACGTCCGCGCACTTGGACGAGTGGCGGGCGACGAGGGTGTGGTACGTGGCGCTCGTGCCGGAGACGGTCCCGGCGGCCGCGTCGATGGTGACCTCCGGCGACCAGGACATGGACATCGTGGTCGAGTTGGAGAAGGCCAGCGGCAGCCAGACGTACCGCGAGTCGTTGACGGTCCCGCCGAAGGAGTTGCCCCAGCGGTCACCCATGTAGAGGTACGAGGTGCCCGAACTGCCCTGCACCGGAAGGACGTAGGCGGTCTGTGAGCCGTACGTCGTCGAGTCGCCGATGTTCTTCATGGCCGACCAGGGTCCGGCGATGTTCGTGGCCGTGGCGTACTGCTGCTGGTTGGGGTTCCAGCCCGTGGCGCCCGAGGTCAGCATGAAGTACACGCCGTTTCGCTTGAACAGCGCCGGAGCCTCGCGGTGACCGCCCGGCCAGGGGTTGGCGACCAGGCTCGCGATGCCGGTGTAGTCGGCGGTGAGGCGGTAGATCTGCAGGTCGTAGTTCTCGCGGGCGGCGGAGATCATGTACCCCGCACCGTCGGTGTCGACGAACACCGTGATGTCGCGGGACATGTGCCGGCCGAGCGGGCGGAAGCTGCCCTTCCAGGTGTAGTTGCCGTCCACGGTGTCGGAGACGGCGACAGCGGCGCGGGCCTCGCTGTAGTCGGTGCCGTTCTCCTTGTGCATCCACATCACGAACTTGCCGGTGGACGCGTTGTACATGACCTTCGGCCGCTCGATGTTGGCGGTCGCCAGCTCCGGGTCGCTGGCCTCGGTCAGGACGTGGTTGCGGAACTCCCAGTTCTTCAGGTCGGTCGAGCGGTAGGCGTCGACGTACCGGAAGGTGTTGTCGGCGTTGCGGTGCTCGCCGAACCAGTAGTAGTAGGAGCCGACCTTGATGACCCCGCCGCCGTGCGCGTGGACGGGGTTGCCCGAGGTGTCCTTGAACTGGGTGCCGTTGGTGATGGTCCGGGGCGCGGCCTGTGCGGTCCCGGCGGTGGCGAGGGCGCCGGCCAGCGCCAGGCACAGGGCGAGGAGGACGGCGTACGCGCGTCTCATCTCAGTCCCCCGCCTTGACGGTGTCGGCGACCGGGATGCCGAAGTCCGGGGTGCCGTCCGGCTTCCAGCCGAGCTTCTGGATGCGGGTGTGGCGGTTGGGGTCGTTCAGCGGGTCGCCGTTGATCTCCTTGTACTGGCGGGCGTGGTAGACGAGGACGTCGGTGCGGCCGTCCTCGGCGACCGTGAAGCAGTTGTGGCCCGGGCCGTACTGCTTGGTGGTGTCGTTGCTGGTGAAGACCGGCGTCGGCGACTTGGACCAGCTCATGGGATCCAGGAGGTGGCTGTCGGTGTCCGCGGTCAGCAGGCCCATGCAGTAGTTGAAGTCGGTGGCACTCGCCGAGTACGTCATGAAGAGGCGGCCGTTGCGCTTGATGACGTACGGGCCCTCGTTGACCTTGAAGCCGATGCACTCCCAGTCGTACTCGGGGGTGGAGAGCCGCACCTGCGGGCCCTTCAGGGTCCAGGGGTTCGCCATCTCGGACAGGAAGATGCCGGTGTTGTTGTCCAGTCCGGGCTCGTGCTGCGCCCAGGCGAGGTAGCGCTTGCCGCGGTGGGTGAAGGTGGTCGCGTCCAGGGAGAAGGTCTCCCAGGCCGTCTTCACCTGGCCCTTCTCCACCCAGGTGCCCTTGAACGGGTTGGGATGGGCGTTCTCCAGCACCCATATGCGGATCGCCCACACGTCCTCCGCGGGCGCCGAGGCGAAGTAGATGTACCACTTGCCGCCGATGCGGTGCAGTTCGGGCGCCCAGATGTGCGCGCCCATGTTCCCCGTGGGGTGGGCGCGCCAGATCACGGACTCGTCCGCCGTGCCCAGGCCGTTCAGGGTCCGGGAGCGGCGCAGGATGATGCGGTCGTACTCGGGGGCGGTGGCGGTGAAGTAGTAGAAGCCGTCCTTGTGCCGGTTGATGTGCGGGTCGGCCCGGTTGCGGACCAGCGGGTTCACGAAGGGGGCCGGTTTCGGGGGCCTGGCCGGGGTGGCGGCCTGGGCCATGCCCGGTACGGCGGGGACGGCGGCCAGGGCACCGGCGGCTGCGGCGCCCTTCAGCAGCAGTCTGCGGCTGGGGGGTTCGGGCAGAGCGTGGTCGCGGTCGCGGCTCATGCGGTGGGGCCTGCCTCTCACTGGGGGACACACGGCGTCGTCTGATGCGTCGTCTGACATTTCGAACACCATCTGTCATTACGAACGCCGAAAAGGTAAGGGTGCGCCACGTGGAGGTCAACGGGTCTGACGGGACGAAGGCGGCCGGGTCCTGGAAGGGCCCCGCCGCACGCGCGGCAACCTTTCCCGCCCCGGCGACCACTGGTGAGGCGAAAGCGCGCATTCTCCTGAACCACGTAAGGACTCATCCGTGGCATCCCATTCCCGCCGCCGTCCCCTCCGCAAGCGACGCACGGCCCTCGTCCTCGCCGTCGCCGTGGCAGCGGTGGGAGTTCTGCTGTCCCTGATGATGGCGCTCCGCCCCGACAGCGAGCCGAACGCCGTGCGAGCCGCTGCCGAGCCCGCCGCCGGCAACGAGCCGAGTGCCTCACCCACGGCACCGGAACGGAAGCCCGAATCGAAGCCGAAGCCGAAGCCGAAGCCGTCCAAGGCATCCCCGACGCCGACCGCGGCCACCCCGTCGGCGCGGCCCTCGACCGCCGGTGCCCCGCCGTCCCCGCAACGGCCGGCGTCCGGCACGGCACCGCTGGCGGGGCGGATCCAGCCCAAGGTCACCTACAAGGGGGTCGCCACCCACTACGACGCCAAGGACGGGAACGGTGCCTGCCTGTACGGCCCGAGCCCCGACCTCATGGTCGCGGCGATGAACCACACCGACTACGAGACGTCCAAGGCGTGCGGCGCGCACATCCTCGTCCGCGCGGCGAACGGCGCCTCCGTCACGGTCCGGATCACCAACGAATGCCCGCTCCCCTGCGCCCCCGGGCAACTCGACCTCAGCAAAGAGGCCTTCGCCAAGCTCGCGGGCCTGTCCGCCGGCCGGATCCCGATCACCTGGAGCCTGCTGAGCCCCAGCACGTCCGACACCGTCTCGATCCGCTACAAGACCGGCTCCAGCCGCCATTGGTGCGGCATCCAGGCGCTCGGCCACCGCAACCCGCTGGCCCGTCTGGAGGTCAGGACCGGCAGCGGATGGACCCGGCTGACCCGTACCGAGTACAACTACTTCCTCTCCCCCGACGGCACGGGCTGCGGCGGCGCCCTGAGGCTCACCGACATCTACGGCGAACAGCTCACTGTCGAGGGCATCGCAGTCCGCCCGGATGTCATACAGCCGACGCGTGTGCAGTTCGCCCGGCGCTGAACGGACCAGTACGGATGGTCTTGCCCGAGCCATCGGAGCCATGCCCGTAGGCGCACGCGTGCAGCCAGCTCTCGCCCTCGCCGTGATGGGGCCCCCGGAACGCTTCGGACTGCACGATCCAGCGGGTCCGCCGAACCGACGGACGTCCACAGCGAGCGGTACCGCTGTTCCTTCACCTTGGAACTCGTCGTCGTCACGTCCCACGGCGTCTTCACTCAGCGGATCGACCGCCAGGGCGACCCGTTCGTGCTGACGGCCCGGGCGCGGTCGTCCTCCGAGGACTCGCCGTTCGCCGGCTACCAAACGGCTTACCAGGAGGACCTCGACGGATGGCACGCGGTCGATCCCGCGGACCGGTCGTCGTGATGCGCGAGCAGGGGCGGCAGGCATCCGGGGTGTCGGTCGGGCGGCTGGTGGCGCTGGTCGCGCTCGCGGTGGTCTGCTCGCTGGTCGCGACACTGTTCGTGCTGTGGTTCTCCACTGACGACGGGGCGGACCGGCTCTCCCACGACCGGCCCGCCCGGACCACGGCGGCCCTGCGTGACTCCTACGCGTACATCAGGGAGAAGGAGTTCGTGCTGATGCGCGGCGATCGGCCACTGGCTCGGGTGCCGCGCGTCTTCGACACGGCGGACTCGCTGCACAACAAGGTGGTCTGGACGCACGGCGGCACCCATGTGGCGTTCCTGTCCGACGACGAGCTGCTGGACAGCCCGAAGGACACCCACCTCATCGCTGTCGACGCCAGGACCGGGCGGGTTCGGCGCCTGCCCTGCCCGAGGTGCTATGACCTCGCCGCCGTCGGAGAGAGCGGTGTCCTGGCCCTCGACCCGACACCCGAGGGCCCCGGCCCCGGAGCCCGCCGCTTCGACCTGGACAGCACCGCCACCTCGGGCACGCGGGCGACACCGCCTCCCGACAACGGCGAACGATGGGTGCTCTACTTCCTGGCCTCCACGCGCACCCACCTGCTCACCAGCCAGGCCACCAGTTACGGCAGCAGCGGCAGCCCCATGCAGTTGCGGCTGGTCGGCACGGACGGCGGCGGCGCGGTCTCCTACCCTCTCTTCGACTCGAACAACCACATGCCGGCGGCGGCCGACACCGACGGCGAGGAGCAGTTCGCCGTGGCGGAGCGGTCGAACCCCGGGGGGTGCGCGGCCCCCTTCCCCATCTACCTCCTTGACCGGCGAGGTGGCACCAGGGCCACCGACATGTCCGCCGCGTTGCCGCCCGGCTTTGTGGCGGGCCGCAACGGGGGTGTCGAGGTGCACGACCTGTGGTGGGGCGGCGACGGGCACTTGTACGCCACCATCGCCTCCTGGACCTGTGATTCCACCAAGCGCTACGAGGACGAGAAGAAGGTGCTGCACCGTCCCTCGTCGCTCTGGCGGCTGGACGGCGAGAAGTGGGTGAGTGCCGGAGGTAAGCCGGCCACCGTGGTACGCCAGTTGGACAGGGACACCCGTGCGGTGCTGCGCCTCCCCGACTGCATCGGGCCGGCGAAACAGTTCGAGGGGACGAGCTGCGGCACCGGCGTGCTGTACCGGGAACATGACAGCAGGCGAACGACGGTGGCCGAAGGCGTCCTGTCAGTCTTCGCGCCACCCGCCCGGTAGCGCGGTCCACCCGTCAGGGCGTTATCGGCTGCGGTCTCCTGCCCCACGCGTGACAGCTTCTCGGGGCCTCCACGGCGCCCGCCGAGGCATCAAGGTCGTCGAGGTCGACGGCTCCGGCATGCCCGATGCCGAGACCGCGGCGGCCGGCGGGTTCCTGCCCGGCCCGCACGCCAAGCTCGTCGGCCCCACCTTCCAGGCATGACACAACACCCAGCCCTGATGCGGACGGGCCTGGCCATCGCCCCCTGTCGAGCCCCTCCCGTCCCGCCTGAGGCAGTAACCGTCGCATCACCGGAACGGCGACCGCGATTTTCTGTTATCGGCCGCCCGCCACCCGCGTCTCCCCTCCCGTGCACAGCCTCACCCACACCACAGCAGCGGCCGCCGGTGTCCTCGCGGCGGTCGCCTCCCTGCTCGCCGCTCCCCCGGCGGCGGCCGCCGGCCCCCGGGACGTCACCGCCGACGTGCTGGCCGACCGGGACGTGACGCTCACCGGCGACACGGTCGTCACCGTGCCGCCCGGGACGACGACGTACGACGGCGTGTTCCGCGGCGAGGGCACGCTCACCGTGCGCGGCGGCGGGACCCTGGTCCTCACCAAGGACAGCGACTTCACGCTCCCCGAGTCCCGGCGGCGGCAGCGGGTACGGACGCTGGGCGGGAACCACCCGTACGTCACCGTCACCAACCCCGACCCGCCGGCGGTCACGGTGGAGCGCGGCGCCACGCTCCAGTACGGCGACGGCGGTACGACGGGACTGATCGGCCGCTTCCCGTACAACACCCCGGCGTTCCGCCTCAACCAGGACAACATCCGGGTCGACGGCACCCTGCGGCTGTCGCTGAGGAGCGCGTACAACCTGGGCACCATCAGCGGCTCCGGGCTGATCACCCAGCCGAGGTTCCTGTGGGGCACCTGGGACCTGTCGGGCACGCACCCCTTCTCCGGGGTGATCGACAACGGCACGCAGCTGAACGCCGGCCGCCCGGAGTACGCGACCTCGCTCCCGAACGTCCGCAAGGTCCTCAACCAGGGCACCTGGACCGCCGACACGCCCCTGGGCCGGACCGTCACGATGGGCATGGACTTCTACCAGCGCGAGTACGGCAGCGACATCAACGTCCAGTCGCGGCCCGGCGGCAAGGTCGTCCTGACCGGCCAGTACAGCTGGTCGGACCAGGGCGGCGACAGAGACCCGTCGCTCAGCGACCCGGCCCTCAACTGGACGCCCGCCCGCAAGAACGTCAACAAGCGCGGCACCAACATCAAGGGCGCGAACGTCCAGTGGGGCGACGGCACCACGAACAGGATCTTCATGCCGGGCACCGCCGAGACGGTCTACATCAACCTCCTGGCCGCCCGCTCCCGTTCCCGCCTCACCTTCGACTACAACGGTCCGGTGACGCTCGGCGCCCCCATCGGTGGCGGCATATTCCACGACACCCTCTCGGCCCCCGGCGCGGGCGACATCGTCATCGCCGGAACCCCCGGCAACGACGTGACCTTCGCGGCCGTCCAGTACTACGACGGCTCCACGACGGTGGAGAAGGGGGCAGTGCTGCGCCTGGGCAGCGGGAAGCGCGGCGGGGACGGCGGGCTGTACACGGCAGGCGCCCTCTACAAGGTCGTCAACGACGGCTCGCTCGTCCTGCGCAACGCGAACCGGCCTCTCACCCTCTCCCGCATCGGCGGCAGCGGCTCGCTCACCCAGTCGGGAGCCGCCACGACGACACTGACGGGCCCCGCCGTCACGTACACCGGGACGACCACCGTCTCCAAGGGCACGCTGGCCCTGCGAAAAGGCGCCACCCTCGCTCGCAGCAAGGCGATCCGGCTCACGGCGGCCGGGGCGCGGCTGGACCCGGGTTCGGCGGGCCTGCGCGTGGCGACCACGCTCACCGGCCAGGGCACGGTCGCGGGAGCGGTGACGAACGAAGGTGCCGTGACGACCGGCCTCACCGTGAACGGCGGCTACACGCAGAGCCCGAAGGGCACCCTGGTCCTGCGCGGCGAGCCGCTGAAAGTGACGGGGACGGTCCGGCTGGCCGGGGACCTCGACGTGGCGGCCGTGGGAGACCGGGGCAGGCCCGCTCGTGAGATCACCGTCCTCGACCACGAGGGCGACGGCAGGATCTCGGGAACGTTCAAGGGGCTGCGGCAAGGCGCCCGCCTGAAGCTCGGCGACACCACCTACCGCATCGACTACCGGGCGGGAGACGGGAACGACGTCGCCCTGACCGCCGAAACCACCCCGAGCGCCTCCCCCACGGCGCCCGAGGCGTCCGCGTCCGGCGCCGTGACACCCCGGAGGGCCGGCGCCTCGGAGGACGTCGGCTTCGGCTGGTGGCCGTACGCACTCGGCCTGGCGCTCGTCGTCAGCCTCGCCGTACCGATGGCGACGCGACGCGGCCGGGGCCGGCGACGCGGCGGCCGGCATGCGGGCCGCGCGCGGCAGTGAGGCTCACAGCTCGGACTCGCCCCACGACGTGACGACCGCGTCGTCGCCGACGGACACCGTGCCGGGACGCAGCACGGCGAACTTGGCACCGAAGGCGACGCCGCCCTCGGACGCCCGACGGTAGCCGGCGAGGGTGCGCAGCGGTTCCGGCCCCGCCTTGGCCCCGGATTCCTGCTCGACCAGGGTGACGGCACACCGGATGGCGAGCTTGGCATAGCCCAGTTCGGTGTCGCCGATGCGGATGCGGCGCGCACGGTCCTCGGCGTGCGGTTCGTCCCGACGGTCGAGTGCGTCCCAGCCGTCGATCACGATGTTGGGGCGGAAGCGGTTCATGGGCAGCGGGCTCGTGCCGCGTTCGGTCAGTTTCCGGTTGAGGAGGTCGAGGGTGGCGCGCGAGACGACGTGCAGGGCGCAGCTGTCGGCGTAGCCGGAGGTGCCGGGTGTCAGGCCGTCGGTCACCCGGTCGTGTTCCGGCGGTACGCGCACGAGCCGGCTCCGGGCCCGCAGCACCTCCGAGAGCCAGTCGGCTGCCGTGTCGCCCTGGTCGATGCCCTGGTAGGCGGTCCCGAACAGGTCCACCTTCTGCCGGTGCCGGAGGTGTCCACGCGCAGGTGCAGGGCTTCGGTCCGTGGCGCGCTGAGCGTGAGGTGTTCTCCGTCGGCGGTGACGGCCGGCCGGATGACGGCCAGCCGGGGATCCCGGCGCTGGGTCCGGTACACGCCCTCCTCGCTGACGACCATGAAGCTGCGGTCGTGCGCCAGTCCGGCGGGCGTCAGCGGCGCCTCGGTCGCCGATGTCCCGGCGCATCCCTTGACGGGGTAGTACGACAATTCGACGACGCGGGCCATGCTCTTCCCTTCTCCCGGCAGTGGGCCTCGAGCATCCACCGTCAGCGGCCGCTCGGCGCCTCCGGGAAGCCGAGCTGCGGTGCCAGCAGCCGGGCCTCGGCCGCCCAGTCGGCGAGGAAGGCCAGGGTCAGGCCGCGTTCGCGGTAGCGGAGTCCGGCGGGGACGGTGCCCTGGCCGCCGTAGGCCGGCTGCTCGTCGTCCGCCCGGGCGAGCAGCAGTGCGGCGAGCCAGTCGTACTTCACGGCGGAGGCGCACACGCCGAGCCGTACGAGCCGTTCGTCGCCGCGCCAGCCGCTCTCGCGCAGGCCGTGCAGGTAGGCGTCGTACGCCGCCTTGGCCAGGCCGGGGAGGTCGGCGGCGGGGACGAACAGGTCGAAGACGGAGTCGGGGAGGTAGTTGCCGAGGTCCTCGCCGAGCACGCCGTCCCCGGCGAACGCCCAGTCGAACACGACACTGTCGCGGCCGTCGGAGCGGACGTTGGCCGGCCACTGGTCGAGGT
Organism: Streptomyces coeruleorubidus; assembly: GCF_028885415.1. Lineage (GTDB taxonomy): Bacteria > Actinomycetota > Actinomycetes > Streptomycetales > Streptomycetaceae > Streptomyces > Streptomyces coeruleorubidus_A. Next base: position 7,764,607 of record NZ_CP118527.1, on the reverse strand, counting down.
GGCAGAGGGCTCGCGGCAGTGACTCCATGACCGTGAGGAACCACTCGCGGTCGTGGTGGAGGCGGACCATGTCCTCGCGCAGGCCGACCGGGAAGTGCTCCCGGACCAGGGGGTGTCGCCAGGCCTCGTCGTCATCGAGCAGGTCCTGGCCCGTCGTCTTGGAGGCCGTGTAGTCGCGCAGGAAGCGCTGCGACAGCCACGGCCGGTCCTCCCCGGCGCCCACCGCGCCCTGCGCGGCCCCGAGCCGGTGCGCGTGCTCGACGTGCCGGGCGAGCGGCCAGGCCGTCGCCGGTTCGCCCGGCACGTCCTCCAGCCACAACGCCAGGTCACCGTCGTGGCGTTCGACGCAGGCCAGCAGCCGGGGCGCGCGGATGCCGTGCCGCTGCCAGACCTGGGCGAGCCCCGACTGGTAGACGTACGCCTCCCGGCGCCAGAAGTTCCAGTGCCGGGGGTCGTTGGAGGCGGCCCACGTGACGCTGGTCTCCTTGGTCCGCGTCAGCACCTTCAGGACGGCCGACCGGCCGCCGCCCGTGACGCGCCACACGCCCGCGGTGACGCCGTTCGACGGGTTGTGCGTGAGAGGTACGAGGGTCGCCCCTCCGGGGGCTGCGAAATCGAAGATCTCGCGAAACTCGGCTTCCGCCACGGCGACTTCAGGCATTCCGTCAGCCTACGGTGAGGTCCTTCCGAGACCACCAGGAGGACACATGGAGCCCGCTCCGCTCGGCGAGTCGTGGCAGCGCGTGGAGCGCTGGCTTGAGGAACGCGGGCGTGCCCGGGAACTGGCTCCCCCAGCCACCCCGGCGGACTTCGCCCGCACCGAGGACCAGCTCGGCACGGGCCTCCACCCCGACCACGCCCTCCTGTTGCTGGGCCACAACGGCAGCGGCGGCTTCTGCCTGCCGCCCTGTTACGAGATCCTGAGCACCGAAGAGGTCGTGACCGCCTGGCGGTCCAAGACGAAGGTCTGGGGTGACGGGTGTCCCCCCGCCTACGCCCCGTCGTGGATCCCCTTCGCCTCCGACGGCGCGGGCGGTGTGCTCCACCTGGACGCCTCCCGGCCGCAGGAGCGCATCCACGAGCACGACAAGCTGGGCGCCTCCCACCTGTCCTCCCACCCCATGTGGGCCTCCCTGCCCGCACTGCTGCACTACACCGCCGAGGCGCTGGAAACCGGTCGGTACCTGGACGGTTACCGGCGCCCCGGTGACGACAACCCGTTCCTGCTGTGGGAGGACTAGATGTGCGGCTCACCGCCGCGCAGGCACTCGACATCGCCGCGGCCAAGCCGGGCGACACGCTGCGGGTCACCGGAGCGGCGGGGGCAGTGGGCGGTTACACGGTGCAGCTCGCCGCGCCGGCCGGTGTTCGGGTGGTTGCGGTCGCGGGCGCCGGCGACGAGGAGCTGGTGCGCGATCTAGGCGCGGCGTTCTTCGTGCCGCGGACTGCGGACCTGTCCGCCGAGGTGCGCCACCTTGTGCCCGGTGGCGTGCACGCGGCAGTCGACGCGGCATCGGTGGGCATGCTCGCGCTGGACGCGGTGCGCGGCGGGGGTTCGATGGTCAGCGGGCTGGGCAACGCGCCGACGCCGTTGCGCGGCATCCGGGTGGGCAATGTATGGATCCGCGCGGACGGCCCCCGGCTCGCCGAGTTGGCCACCGCCGGGCTGCGTCAGCGGGTCGCCGACGTCATGCCGCTGGACAGGGTCGCCGAGGCGCACCGCAGGCTGGCGGCGGGTGGGTTGCGCGGTCGCCTGGTGCTGGTGCCCTGATACTTGACGATCACGCGGGTTCGCGGTCAGCGAGCCGGGCCGGCCTCGGCGGCCTGTGTTCGCGGAGTCAGGTATGCGCGGCACGGGTGCTGCAGGCCTTGTCCGCCGTGAGACTGTCGGGACTGTCCGCCGGTAGCGACCAGCGACTCGTGGCCTCAGGTGAGCAGCACTCCCAGCGTTCCCGCGGCGATCAACAGGGCGGCCACGGAGGTCCAGGCGACGCCGAGGGTGATCGGGGACCTCCTCTCCTCCCACCTCACTGCCTGCCCCGGATATTGCGCGTCATAGATCAGCTCGACCTGGTCGCCCACCTCCGGGAAGTCGGGCTCACCGCCCACCATCCAGCGCATCCGGCGGCCGTCTTCGGAGTAGTACTCGCACAGCACACTCTTGGGATCCGCGCTGTTCCCTCCGTAGACCCGGTCGACGCATGTCGCGACGACACGCACCCCGTTGCGCTTCAAGCTCCGCTCGACGTACCAGATGCGCAGCCCCCATGGCAACAAGAACACACCCATGCCGATCAGCCCGGTCACTTGCCACCCCTGTCATGACGTTGCTGACGTGGCATCGGTCAGCGGCTCCTGAGGATAGGCGCGGAGCACCAGGGACGTGGTGACAGGGCCGTAACCGATCTGGACGACTGGGTCGACGCTGAGTGGTCATCCGCCCTCCCGACCGCCGGGAACGGCGCAAGCCGCACAGCAACCCACCGCAGGGTCAGGACGCGTGAGCTGCAGGACCACAGCCTCCTGCAACGCGCTTCAGTCGGACGCCTCCCGCCGCCCCCGCAGCCACACGTACACCGGAATCCCGGCGAACAGGAACAACACGCCCTGGTAGACGGCCGCGTATCCGGCGCCCGCGATCAGCCAGAAGGAGAAGCCGAAGGAGAGGACGGCGACGGTCAGGTCGCGGGCGAGGCCGGCGGGGCGGACGCGGGCGCGGGTGCCGCGGGCCAGCCAGTAGAGCTGGGCCGCCGCCGACAGGAGGTAGGGCACGCAGCCGGTGAACGTGGTGATCAGGACGAGGACGCGGAACGTGGTGTCCGGGCCCGCCGTGTAGTTGAGGGCGATGAGGAGCGTGCCGAGGATCGCGCAGGCCCAGACGCCGAAGCCGGGGACGCCGCCCTTGCCGACCCGGGCGAAGGGTGCGGGGAAGAGACCGTCACGCGCGGCGGCGTACGGCATCTGCGCGGCCATGAGGATCCAGCCGTTGAGGCAGCCGGTGATCGAGACGACGGCGACCAGGGCGATGGCGGTGCCGCCCCAGGAGCTGCCGGTGAGGGCGTTCACCGCGTCGGCGAACGGGGCGCCGGAGTCGACGAGTTCGCCGTGCGGGACGAGGCCGAAGACGGCGACCGTGCCCAGGATGTAGACCAGGGCCGAGGCCAGGGTGCCGAGCACGCTCGCCCGGGCGACCGTGCGCTCCGGGTCGCGGACCTCGCCCGCGCTGACCGCGGCCGACTCCACCCCGAGGAAGCTGTACAGCAGCAGCGCGGCGGAGGCGGCCAGCGCGCCGGAGACGCTCTGGCCGGAGGCGTTGAACGGGCCGAAGTTGTCCGCGTCGACGAAGAACAGGCCGATGGTGGCCAGCAGGAGCAGCGGCACGAACTTCAGGACGGTGGAGACGACCTGCACCGCGCCGACCCAGCGGGTGCCCGCGAAGTTGGCGGCGGCGGGCAGCCACAGAGCGGCCATGGCGACGGCGGCCTGGAGGACGTGGTTGCCGTGCAGGGGTATCAGGACGTCGACGTAGCCGACGACCGCGACGGCCAGGGCGGCGATGCTGACCCAGCACATCGTCCAGTACGACCAGGCCGACAGGAACCCGGCGAAGTCGCCGAACGCGTCCCGCGGGTACACGTACAGCCCGCCGGTGACCGGGCTGCGCCGCGCCAGCCTGCCGAAGAGCAGGGCGAGGGCGACCGCGCCGACCGAGAGCACGACGAAGGCGAGCAGGCTGACCGTGCCGTAGGGGGCGACGGTGGCGGGCAGGGCGAAGATGCCGCCGCCGATGATGTTGCCCATGACGAGGGCCGTGGCGGCGGCGAGGCCGAAGGTGCGGCGGGGAGCGGGCGCCGGGGCCGGCTCGACGGGTTCGGCGGCCTCGGCGGGGCTGGGGACGGTCATGGGCGTTCCTGACGAGCGGAGAGGAGAGGGGGAGGGCCGTGATCGTAACCCGCCATCCCATATGTTGGGCGACCTGTTCATGTACTGGACACAGTCGGCTGGGGTCCGCCGCCGGGTCTCGACTACCGTCGTCGTATGACCAGCACCCTCCCCCTCGCCGAAGCCCTCGCCGCCGGGACGGTCGTCCTCGACGGCGGCATGTCCAACCAGCTCGAGTCGGCCGGGCACGACCTGAGCGACGAGCTGTGGTCGGCGCGGCTGCTCGCGCAGCAGCCGGAGGCGATCACCGAGGCGCATCTCGCCTACTTCCGGGCGGGCGCGGACGTGGCGATCACTGCCAGCTACCAGGCCACGTTCGAGGGCTTCGCCAAGCACGGCATCGACCACGACCGGGCAGCGGAACTCATGGCCCTCAGCGTCGAGTTGGCCCGCGACGCGGCCCGCCTGGCCCGCGTCTCCCGCCCGTTGTGGGTGGCCGCCTCGGCCGGCCCGTACGGGGCGATGCTCGCGGACGGTTCCGAGTACCGGGGGCGCTACGGCCTCACGGTCGACGAGCTGGAGCGCTTCCACCGCCCCCGCCTGGAGGTGCTGGCCGCCGCCCGTCCCGACGTCCTCGCCCTGGAGACGGTCCCCGACGCCGACGAGGCCAGGGCCCTGCTGCGGGCGGTGCGCGGGCTCGGGGTGCCGGCCTGGCTGACGTACTCCGTCGCCGGCGGCCGCACGCGCGCCGGGCAGCCCCTGGAGGAGGCCTTCGCCCTGGCGGCCGACGCGCACGAGGTGATCGCGGTCGGCGTGAACTGCTGCGCACCCGAGGACGCGGACACCGCCGCCGCGATCGCGGCCCGGGTCACCGGAAAGCCGGTCGTCGTCTACCCCAACAGCGGTGAGACCTGGGACGCCGGCGCCCGCGCCTGGACCGGCCGCGCCACTTTCACCGCCGACCAGGTGCGGGGCTGGCAGCAGTCCGGCGCCCGTCTGATCGGCGGCTGCTGCCGGGTGGGCCCGGAGGCGATCTCGGGCATCGCCGGGCTCAGCGGCTGACGGGTCGGGCGCCGGGCCGATGAACGCGGTGAGCATGCCGACGAGGTGGTCGGCGCCGGTGATGGTGCCGAGGATGCCGCCGTGCCGGACTCGCCCGAGCCGTCCTCGTCGTGCCCCGGGTACTGGAGGCTGATCTGCTCGCGGATGCGGGCCGAGCCTGGTCGAGTACGTCGTCCTGGTGGACCTGTCCGAGGCTCCGGGACGGGCGATGCGGCCGACCGCCCGCGGCCGCCGCACCTCGGGTTCAGAACGGTTTCTCGTCCAGCTTCTGCACCACGCGCCCCGAGATCTCGCCCAGCATCCGCAGCTCCGCGGGCGTGACGTGGTCCAGGAACAGGTCCCGCACCGCTTCCACATGTAGCGGGGCCGCCGCCTCGACCGCCTCCCGCCCCTTCGGCGTGATCACCACGAAGGCCCCCCGCGCGTCCTCGGGGCATTCCTCCCGCACCACCAGCCCACGGCCGGCCATCCGCGCGATGTGATGGGACATCCGGCTCTTCTCCCACTCCAGATCACGGCACAGGTCCTGATAACGCTGCCGCCCATCCGGCGCGTCCGTCAGATTGACCAGCACCGCGTAGTCCGCAGCCGACAACTTCGACTCGGCCTGCAGCAGACGCGACAAACGGCCCCCCAGCCGCTCATGCAACCGAACAAAGCTCCGCCACGCGTGCTGCTCCTCCGGGGTCAACCATCGCACCGCCTGCTCCATGAATACGAGTGTAGGTGAAGTTGACGAGTCATCCGGGAGCCCGGGGCACCTTTGATCTGTCATCTATTGGCTTTGGCGTAAGCCGCGCCGCGTTCGGTTGATCGAGGAGGTCCGGAGCGGTCGGGCGGCGAACAGTCAGCCCAGCTCGGCCTCCAGCCACCGCAGGACGTCGGGCGTCACGGGGTCGGTGATGCCCGCGAACTCGTCATGCCTCTTCACGAACTTGGCCACGTACGGACAGGCGGGGACGATCCGCTTCCCGGAGGTGCGCGTGTCGGTGAGCGCCTGCTGCACCAGCAGCGCGGCCAGGCCCTGTCCGGCGTAGGCGTCGTCGACCTCGGTGTGGAAGAAGACGCGCTGGTCATCGACGTCGCGGTACTCCGTCACACCGGCGCGCTTGCCGTCGACCAGGATCTCGTACCGATGGTGGGCGTCCGCCCGTTCCACGACCGGGACGGCAGAAGACTGACTCATGGGCATGCCTTCCTGAAGGAGGTCAGCGGCGCGGAGGGTTGCGGCGCGGCCTGATGGTGGCGTTGGGCAGGGCGGGCGCGGGAAGACGGCCTCCCGGGAAGCCCTGGATGGTGCCGAAACGCTCGGAGGAGGCCTCCCAGTCCTCGCGGGCCTTGACGACGTCCTCGTGGGTGCGGCCGATGAAGTTCCACCACATGACGATCTCCTCCTCGAAGGGAGTTCCACCGAGGAGGATCGTGCGCGCCGGGGCATCCGACTCGTTCGACAGCGTCAGCACATCGGCACCCGGCGGGACATAGCCCATCTCCGCCCGGTGCAGCAGCGTGTCGGCCACACGGACGTCACCGCTGTCCACGAGAACGCCGTGCTCGAAGCCGGTGTCCACGGAGAAGGCGACCGTCATACGCGGTTCGAGGATGATCTCGGCGCCGAGCAGCGGCGTGAACGTCCGTACCGGAGAGACGTCATCCGCGAGCGAGCCGAGGAAGACCCTGATCTCGGCCCCCTGCATCCGCACGGGCTCGGGCACGTGGTGCTGGAAGTCCCGTGCGGCGTTGCGGTGCTCCGCCGGCAGCGCCACCCACAGCTGGACGCCGTGGACGACGGTTGTGCGCGGGGTGGAGACCTCCGAGTGGGCGATGCCGTACCCGCTCGTCATGAGGTTCAGCTCCCCCGACCGCACGAGGGCGTGGGTGCCGAGCGTGTCGCGGTGCTCCACCTCCCCACTGAAGAGCCAGGTCACCGTCTGGAGACCGGTGTGCGGATGCGGGGCCAGCGCCATGCCGCCCCTGTCGGTGACCTCGTCGGGGCCGTAGTGGTCGGCGAAGCACCAGGCGCCGATCAGCGTGCGGTCCCGTTGCGGCAGCGTCCGCCGCACCGTCATCGAGCGCGGTCCGCCCAGGGGTACGTCCCGCGCCGGGAGCACGTCGACCCGTGGCACCCCGGCCTGCCGGACATCGTCGTCCGGCGGCCCGCATCTCATCACTGCCGGTTCGGCTTCTGCATTACTCACCGAGACCACCCCTCAGGGAATCTAGTTGTTGCATCAACTATCGTGCCGTGATCATAGGGCGAAGGCCACAGGAAGTACATGGGGAGCCAAAGACGTGCGGATCTTCATCGACAAACAGAGCCCCAAGGCCTTCCACGCCCTGGTGCAGACATCGGAAGCGGTGCGCGCCGTCGCCGCCGAGGCAGGACTCGACCGCATCGCCGTGGAACTGATCAACCTCCGCGTGTCCCAGCTCAACGGCTGCGCCTACTGCCTCGACATCCACACCAGGGCGGCCGTGCGCGCGGGCGAGTCGGCGCAGCGGCTGGGAGTACTTGCCGCCTGGCGGGACACCGAGGTGTTCACCCCCGTGGAGCGCGCGACCCTCGCCCTGGCCGAGGCGACGACCGACCCCACCGATGCTGTCGCACAACAGTCCGCCTACGAAGCCGCTCGACAGGTACTCACCGACGATCAGATCTCCGCGGCGATCTGGGCGGCGGTCACCATCAACGCGTTCAACCGGGTCTCGATCCTGAGCAAGCATCCGGTACGGGCGAATGAGAGTACGTGAGCGAGAGAAGCGGGTCGCACGGGCGTGGTGCCGGGGCCGCCGGGGCGGCGGCGAGTGTCCGGCGAGGGTCGTAGGGGGCGATGGGTCAGGGGCGAGCGAACACGCGACCTGACCGCCGACCCCGTTCGACCACGGGTTGATACGTCACCTAATCTCCACTAACTTAGATGACACATCAACCACTGCGGGCCACGCCACACGTCCGCACAACCCGATCGCAAGAGGTATCTGTGAACGTCACCCTTTGGGCTGTCGCGGCCCTGCTCGCTCTGGTCTTCCTCGGCGCCGGCGCCGCCAAGCTCGCCCAGCCGAAGGAGAAGCTCATCGCCTCCCCGTCCATGGGCTGGGCCGAGGACTTCTCCCCTGGGCTGATCAAGACGATCGGCCTCCTGGAGGTTCTCGCCGCGATCGGGCTGATCCTGCCCGCGGCCGTGGACATCGCTCCGGACCTGGTTCCGCTGGCCGCCTCCGGCCTGGCACTGACCATGCTCGGCGCCGCGATCACGCACAGCCGGCGCGGGGAGGCCCAGTCGGTCGTCGTGAACGTGGTCCTGTTCGCCCTGACCGTCTTCGTGGCCTGGGGCCGGTTCGGGCCGCACGCCTTCTGACGGGACGCAGCACGCCTTCTGACAGCACCCCGAACAGACCGGAACAGAGGAGAGAGACATGCCTGCCATCACCGTGGACGACGTACTCGTCCTGCCGCGCCTGCCGGAGCTCGACCCGGCCGACACGGCATACCGGCCCGTTCACCGCCTGACGACTGCACAGCACGGCTTCGAGGGTGAGGGCTTCCCGGTGCGCCGCGCCTTTGCCGGGGTGCCGTTGCCCGAGCTGGATCCGCTCGTGCACATGGACCACATGGGCGAGGTCGAGATGGCGCCGGGGGAACCCATGGGAACTCCGTGGCATCCACACCGCGGCTTCGAGACCGTCACCTACCTCATCGACGGCGCCGTGGAACACCAGGATTCCAATGGCGGCGGCGGGCATCTCATCGACGGCGACACCCAGTGGATGACCGCGGGCTCGGGCATCCTCCACATCGAACAGCCGCCGGAGCACCTGGTCATGAGCGGTGGAGTCCTGCACGGAGTGCAACTGTGGGTCAACCTGCCGCGGGCCGAGAAGATGAGCCCGCCGCGCTACCAGGACATCCGCGGCAAGCACACCGGGCTGCTCACCACCCCCGACGGCGGCGCGCTGATCCGGGTGATCGCCGGGGACATCGCCGGACACACCGGCCCGGGCGTGACCCACACCCCGATCACCGTCGCCCACCTCACCGTCGAACCCGGCGCCCAGGTCGACTTGCCGTGGGACCCCGCCTACAACGCACTCGCCTACACCCTGGCGGGCCACGGCACGGTCGGCGCCGAAGCCCACCCGATCCGGGAGGGCCGGCTCGCCGTCTTCGGCACGGGTGACGCACTGCGCCTGACCGCCGACCGCCGCCAGGAATCCCGCTCCCCCAAGCTGGAACTCTTCGTGCTGGGCGGCCTCCCCATCCGCGAACCCGTCTTCCAGTACGGCCCGTTCGTGATGAATACCCGCGAAGAGGTCCAGCAGGCCTTCGAGGACTACCAGGCGGGCCGCCTGGGCGTCATCCCCGCCCAGCATCTTCCCCACTCTTCCTGAACTCCTGCTCAGGGCAGCACAACCCATCGCCGCCGTGGCGACGCCGAGTTCGAGCTCGTCGACCTGCGTCGGAGAGCTGCAGACGGCGGATGGCGCCAGCAGGTGGGTGGCGCACCCTGTACACCTTGCCGTCAGCAATCGGGGGTCACCTGACGAGCCGTGTAGGCGGCGGGGGTGAGGCCGGTGTGGTGGCGGAAGAACCGGCCGAAGTTGGCCGCGTCGGTGAAGCCGAGGTGGGCGGCGACCTCGTGGGCGGTCCACCGGGCGTGGCCGAGGAGGCGGCGCGCTTCGAGCAGCCGCCGGCCATTGATGATCTCCCGTGCTCCCTTGCCGGTGGCGGCCCGGGCGGCGCGGCTGAGGGTGCGCACCGAGCAGCCGAGCAACTGGGCGTAGTCGTCGGCGCGGTGCAGCTCACGGAAGCGCAGCTCGAGGGCGTCCAGGAATCGTTCGTAGGTGTGGCGGCGCCCGGCGGTGCCGCCGGGGGGCGCGGAGCGGCAGCCGCTACCTGAGGAGGCGGTTCCGGCGTCGGCCGGAGGGGCCGAGACACCTGGGGAGTGGGCCAGGCGCAGGAGCAGCGCTTCGAGGAGGCTGCGCCGCAGGGCGTGATGGGCCGCGAGCGGGCGGCGTCCCAGCGCGCGGTGTTCGTCGAGGAGCTGGAGCGCGGTCTGTTCCAGCCAGGGGGCGTCGGCGGAGTGCGGGGTCAGGACGGCGGGAGCGTCGTGTGAGACGAGGGGAGCCAGCTCGCGGGCGGTGTCGGACCGGAGCACGTCCGGCTCGAACATGACGAAGGGGCCCCGGGCGGTGCTGGGGTCGTGCCAGCACTGCACGTGCCCGGGGCGCACCCACAGCCACTGGCCGGGGGCGACGGTGCGCGTGACGTGGTCGACGTCGTGCCGCAGTACACCCTCGGTGACCAGGATCAGGTAGTGGAAGGTGGCCCGGCCCGGACGGGGCGGGTTCCACGGCCAGTCGTCGTGGTGGGCGTGGAAGTCCTCGACGGTGGTCACTTCCAGGCCGTACGGCGTACCGACTGGGGGCTGGAAGCCGTACAGCGGGACGGAAGCGGGCTCGGCCCCTGCGATGAAGAGCGACCGCGAGGAGGAGACGCTGGAGGAGCGCCGTCCCGATCGCGGAGGATGTCGCCTGTCGACCACCATGTGTCCGCAGCTTACCGTCCGATTTGCGGATCTGGCAGAAAGGATGGGGAGCGCGCGGACCTCGCCGCCCGCGTAACTGCACGCTCTGGCCGGGTCCTGACCGGCGTGCCACCCGGGCGGCCCCGCCCGTACACAACGTGGGGGCTGATCGAGGTCGCCCACAGGGGCTTCGCACCGGGCACGCTCACGCTGCCGCCGCACTGCCCCGCTGCCGTTCGTACCGACCACGCCGGAGACGACCACACAGGCCCTGGCCCGCACGGGCTCGGACACTGACATCGATCGAGGAGTTGACGACCATGAACGGAAAGACACTGCAGCAGACGGCGGCCGACTGCGCCGAGGAACTGCCCGGAGCGGGCCTGGAGCACCCCTTCGGCCCCGACTGGGAGGTCTTCAAGGTGCGCGGCAAGGTCTTCATGCTGATGACCGAGGTTCCGGGACGCCCCGTCGTGATCCTCAAGTCGGACCCCGGCGAGGCCCAGGCGCTGCGCGAGGAGAACGCGGACATCACGCCCGGCTACCACATGAACAAGAAGCACTGGATCACGTTGGAGGGCGGGGACGCGATCGACAAGAAGCTGGTCAGGGAGCTCGTGACCGAGTCCTACCTGCTCGTGGTCGGCCGGCTCCCCAAGGCCCGGCAGCCGGTCGACCCGCACACCTACGGCCGCCGCGCCTGACGTCAGTCATGGCTTTCACCGGCGAGAAGCTCCAGGACACTGCGCGCGACACGGCACTCGCGCTGCCGGGGGCCGGCCACGTCCGCCCGTTCACTGAGCAGTTGGACGTCTACAAGGTGGCGGGCAAGGTCTTCCTGATCGTCACGGACGACCCGGACGAACGCATCGTCACCGTCAAGGCGGAGCCGGAGTACGGGCGGCTGCTGCAAGGCCGGCACGACTCGATCACTCCTGGCCGCTACCTCGACAAGCGGCACTGGATCTCCGTGGGTGCCGGCCGGGGCGTCACCGCGGATCTGGTGGCCGAACTCGTCGACCACTCCTACCACCTGGTCCTGGAGAAGGTTCCGCGCAACCGCCGTCCCGGATGACCACCGACCGACCACGGACTCACAGACACACGGACGAGGAACGGACAAGGACCACCCATACACACCATGTCGACCGAGCAGCGTGGCCGCCAGGTCCAGGGCCGGCATGTACGTCATGACGACAGCGACCAAGTGCTGCGCGACGTCTTCGACGTCCCGGGCTGAGGCATCGCATACGTCGTCGGCCGCTCCGTCCTGACTGAGCTGGCCGCTCTGTTTCCGCTGCTGCTCGTCAGCGACCGGTGGAGGCCGCTGCACCCCAGGGTCCTCGCCCACCGGGTCGCCTTTCGGCCTTGACCGTCATGGCGGCCGGACGACCGAGCGTCGTCCGGCGGGCTACCGGCCTTACGGCCCCGACGCACTCGCACGCCTGGATCTGGCCGCCGTGCGCGTAGGCGAGCTCGGGGTGGAGCAGTTGGAGCGCGTGCACCAGGAGATCGCCGGTGACGAGCGCCAGCTCGCGCCTGTCGGCGACCAGCACGCTCTGGTGTCCGGGCGTGTGACCGGGCGTGGCTACCGCGCGCCCGGTGCGCAGCGGCGTGTCCCAGTCGAGGAGCCGGAGGCGACCGGCGGCCGTGAGCGGGTCGGTGAGGGTCTCGCGAAGCTGCGGGTTGAGCGCGTCGAGGGCGTCGAACTCGGCCCGCTGGAGCAGGTATTCGGCGTTCGGGAAATAAGGGCGGCGGCCGCCGGCCGAAGTGTCACCGTCCACCGCGCGGCCCGCCGATGGCACGGCCGCCTCGGTCACGACCGCCCACCCGACGTGGTCGGTGTGCAGATGTGTGAGCACCACGGTGTCGACTTCGGCTGGGTCGATGCCCGCGGCGGCGAGCGACTCGGGGAGCACACCGGGCACGGGCGCCCACGAGGCGGCCGGGCTGTCCGCCGGACCGATCCCGGCGTCCACGACGGTGAGGCCCTTGTCGCCGCGGATCACGTACGCGCGGAACTGGAGCCGCCAGCGGCCCTCCGCGTCGACCGCGCCCGGGTCGTAGCGGTCGGCCTCGGCCCACTGAGCGGCCGTGGCCTCGGGGAAGGCCTCGGCGCGCGGGGAGAAGAACGGGCTGCCTTCTCCGTCGGCGAGGGCGATGATCTCGGTCGAGCCGATCCACAGGCGGGGAACGCTGAAGGCCATGGTCGCGATCCGGCCACGCCTTCCACACGGGGGTGACTCGTCCCATGCCGTGATCCCCGTGGCCGTGTCACTGGCACTCCTCGGCGGTCGGCGGGTTCCCGTCCAGCCCGCACGCAAGCTCGCCGGGCCCACCTTCCGGGAATGGCTCGTCACCCAACTCCGACACCGGTCCGCGCACACCACTCCTCCCTTGCCCTCCCCGCTGCTAGCCTCCGTCCAGGGAACCGGTTGCCATGGTGTTGCCGCAGTTCCCGCGGGGTGGGTGCGGACCGGCGCCCGGGAGAGACGAGGCAGTCATGACGAGGAAGAGCGGGGACGCGAACCGCAGCACCATCCGGGACGTGGCGGCCCGCGCGGGGGTCTCGGCGTCGACGGTGTCACGGGTGCTCGGCGGCGTGTACCCGGTGAGCGCGGCGACGCGCGGGCGCGTCATGCGGGCGGTCCGCGAGCTGGACTACGTCGCGGACGCGCGGGCGAAGGCCATCGCGGGCGTCGGCACGCCCACGCTCGCGTTCGTGCTGGAGGACATCACCGGCCCGTCGTTCGCGCACATGGCCCACGGCGTCGAACGGGAGGCGACCCGCCTCGGCCACCTCTGCCTGGTGTGCAGCACGGAGGGCGACGTCCGGCACGAGCTGGAGTTCGTCGAGATGATGCGTGCCCAGCGCGCCACCGCCGTGATCCTGGTCGGCGGCACCGCCGACACCCCCGAGTACCGCGAACGCACCCACCGCATGGCCGACTCCCTCGCCTCGGCCGGCTCCCGCCTGGTCCTGTGCGGCAGACCACCACTGGATCCCGGCGCCCCGGTGACGGTCATCGAGTACGACAACGAGGGCGGCGCCTACACCCTGGTCGCCCACGTCCTCGCCCAGGGCCACCGCCGGGTGCTGTTCCTCGGCGGTCGGACGGACCACACCACGGCCCTGGGCCGCGAACGCGGCTATCTCGCCGCCCACCGGGCCCGGGGCCTGACCCCCGACCCGTCCCTCCTCCTGCACGGCGACTTCACCCGGGACGCGGGCCACCGCCTCATGCAGCAAGCGCTCAAGGAGAACCTCGACTTCACGGCCGTCGTCGCCGCCACCGACATGGTCGCGGCGGGCGCCCTCACCGCCCTGCACGAGGCGGGCCTGACCGTCCCCGGCGACATCTCCCTCGCCGGCTACGACGACATCCCCTTCGCCCGCGACCTGCACCCCGCCCTGACGACGGTCCACGTCCCCTACGAGGAACTCGGCCGCCTCGCCGTCCGCACGGCCCTCGAACACACGCCGGGCGCCCCCGACGAACACCTGCTGCTGGGCACGCACGTCGTGGTACGCGACTCGGTGGGGCCGCCCCCGCCCCACTGAAGTCGGTAGCGTCACAGGTCGGAATGGGTCGGGGTCATGTCGTTCGGACCGTGCCCGCCCGGCCCGCATGACGTCAGGCGTGGTCGGCAGGCGAGGACGACGGGGTGCTCCACAGCGAGTCGAGAACCCGTTGCGAGGCCTGCAGTGCCGTGCGCTGCATCAGGTCCACGACTCCACGGGTGCCTGCCATCTCCGATCCGCCGCCGGCCCGGCCGGGGCCCCCGTGCTTCAGGGCGGGAAGCGGCGATCCGTGGCCGGTGGTCTGCGCCATGTTCGTCGAGTCCAGCAGGTGCAGTCGCCCGTGCCAGGGGGCCGCCTCTTGGACGAAGGCGGTCGTCCAGGCGAGGTCGTCGCCGACGACGGAGGCCGCGAGGCTGCCCCGGCCGCGCGCCACCAGGTTCGTCGCGTGGGCCGTGTCGCGGTACGCCAGCACGGTCGCGGCCGGTCCGAACGGCTCCACCTCGTGAGGTGCGGCGGCGTCCGGGTCGGCGGAGACGAGAAGGGTGTCGAGGAACGCCCCCCGTTCGGAGTCGGCGTCGAGCACGCGCACCTTCTCGGGGTCGCCGTGCACGAAGCGTCCGGACTGGGCGATCTTCCGCGCCGCCTGCCGTACGTCGTCGCGCTGGGCGAGGCTGACGACCGGCCCCATCCGCACGCCCTGTGCGGCGGGGTTCCCGATGGTGACCCCGGCGAGCTCGGCGGCGATCGCGTCGAGCGCTGCGGCCTCGTGTTCGCGGGGGACGAGGACGCGGCGGATCGCGGTGCACTTCTGGCCCGCCTTGACGGTCATCTCGGTCACCACCTCGCGCACGAACGCCTCGAACAGCGGGGACCCCGGGGTGACGTCCGGGGCCAGCACGATGGCGTTGACGGAGTCGGCCTCGGCGTTGAAGCGGACGGAACGGGCCACCAGGTTGGGGTGTGTGCGCAGCGTTTCAGCCGTTGCGGCGGAGCCGGTGAAGGAGAGGACGTCCTGCTCGCCGAGCAGGCCGAGTGCCGGGCGCACCGAACCGGCGACCATCTGCAGGGCGCCGGGCGGCAGGGCGCCGGCGTCGGTGACGATCCGGACCAGGTGCTCGGTGAGGTACGCGGTCGGGGTGGCCGGCTTCACCACGCTGGGCATGCCCGCCAGCACGGCCTGGGCGAGCTTCTCCAGCGGCGCCCACACCGGGAAGTTGAAGGCGTTCACCTGGAGCATCAGGCCCGGGGAGGGGCTGACGAGGTGGACGCCCAGGAAGTCCTCGCCCCGGGCGAGGCGTTCGGCGGGGCCTTCCACGAGGTGGGGCGCGTCCGGCAGTTCGGCGCGTGCCCGCATCGCGTAGTCGCGCAGGACGCGGATGCCGCCGTCGACGTCGTAGCGGGCGTCGTCGAGGGTGGCGCCGGCGCGGGTCGAGAGGACGTACAGCTCCTCACGGCGAGCGCGGACGGCCGCGGCGAGCGCGTCCAGGATGTCGGCCCGCCGGTGGAAGGTCAGCGCGCGCAGCGTGGGGCCCCCGGCGTGGCGCGCGTGGTCGAACGCGCCCGCGAGGTCCAGGCCTTGGGAGGAGACGCGGCAGACCGTCTCGCCGGTGACGGCGTCGTGCACGTCAACTGCCGTCGCGTCGGCGGCAGATGGCGCGACCCAGGTGTCCTGCAGGTAGCTTTCGAGAAGCATGGGATACGGCCCGCTTTCTTTCAGTGGGGTCGGGGGACGCGAAGTCGGGCTACGGAACCGGGTGGTGACCCCAGATGTCGGCCGTGTAGGTGCGGCTGACCCAGGTGCTCTCGTCGACCTGCACGCCGCCCGTGCCGATCTCGATGCCGAAACCGGCGGGCGACTTCATGTAGAACGAGAACATTCCGTCGTTTGCGTGCTTGCCGAGCGTGGCCATGAGTTCGACGTCGTGCTCGCGCGTGCGGTCGAGGGCGCGGCCGACCTCCTCCGGACTGGTCACCTCGCACAGGATGTGGTGGGTGCCCTCGTTCTTGTACGAGCGGATGAAGGCGACGCTGTGGTGTCTCGGGTTGCAGCCGAGGAAGTAGAAGGTGCCCCAGGGGTAGTCGGCGGTGTCGCTGAGCCGGAAGCCCAGGACGTCGCAGTAGAAGTCGACGGCCTCCTGGACGTGCGGCGTCTTCATCACGACGTGCCCGAGCCCCTGCTCGCCGGTCACGAAGTCGACGCCGAGCGGTGACACGAACTGGCTGGGGGCCAGGCGGCGGCCGCAGAACAGCTCGGTGCGGATACCGAGCGGGCCGCTGAAGTGCACCATGCGGGCCACCTGGCGGTCCAGGCACTCCTCCTCGGTGCCCGCCGTGACGTCGACGCCGGCCTCCTTGAGCCGCACCGTCATCGCGTCGATCGCCGCCCCGTCGCGGACCTCCCAGCCGATGACCGTCACACCACCGGTCTCCGCCTCCGTCAGCCACATGCGGAACGGATGCTGGTCCATCCGCAGGCGATAGCGCACGGGCCCCTCGCCCGGGGCGGAGCCGCTGTCGGACGCAGCCCCGGGTTCGACCGCGAGGCCGATCACCGTGCGGGCGTACTCCGCCCACGCTGTCGGATCGGGCGCGCCGATCCCTACGTAACCAAGGCTCTGGATCGTCATGCCGAGGACGATATTTGTTAGACTCTTGACGGTCAAGGCTCTGACGAATACGTTGCCGTCATCGAGCCGAGGAGGACTCCGATGCCGGAGAAGCCCCGCCTGCAGCCCGTCGACGAGGCGGATCTACAGGAGAAGACACTGGCGTCGCTGGCGCCGTACCGCGACCAGGACGGCCGGATCTACGCGATCTGGGCGACCCTGGCCCACCACGAGGACGCGCTGCGCCGCTACCTCGTCTTCAGCAACCACGTGCTGGGCAAGAACACCCTGCCGCTGAGGTCCCGGGAGCTGATGATCCTGCGGATCGCCGCCCGGGCGCGGGCCGCGTACGAGTGGGACCAGCACGTCCGCATCGCCCGCCGCGCCGGCCTCACCGACGAGACGATCCTGGCCGCCGCGGCCGGAACCTGGGACGGGCTCGACGACCTCGACCGGCTGCTGCTCACCGCCACCGACTCGCTCGTCGACCGGCAGGGCGTCGACGACGAGCTGTGGAACCGGCTGACCGCGCACCTGAGCACCGAGCAGGTCATCGACGTCCTCTACACCGTCGGCCAGTACCTGACCATCGCCACCGTGATCAACACGCTCGGCGTCCGGACGGAGGGCGACCTCGCACTCCCCCTCCCGCAGCCCGACCAGAAGGAAGTGCCCGCATGAAGCTCGCCAACCTCGCCGGCCGTCCCGTCCTCGTGCAGGGCGACCGCGCCCTCGACATCGCGGACGCCGGCAAGGGTGCGATCGAGCCGCGCCTGGAGGTCCTGTCCGACCTGTCCCTCCACGAGGAGCTGCGCGCGCTCGCCGAGCGTGCCGACGAGGCGGACTGGAAGCCGTTCGACCCGCGCGACCTGGGCCGCGTCGCCAAGCCGTACAAGGCGATCGGGGTGGCCCTCAACTACCGTGCGCACGCCGAGGAGTCCAACCTCCCCGTGCCGGACGAGCCGTCGGTGTTCGCGAAGTTCGCCTCGTCCGTCGTCGGCCCCTACGACCGCATCGTGGTCGAGCCGCAGTACGACAAGGTCGACTACGAGGCCGAACTCGTCGTCATCATGGGGAGGACCGGCAAGAACATCTCCGAGGCGGACGCCTGGTCGTACGTCGCGGGAGTGACCGCCGGGCAGGACATCAGCGACCGCCGCGAGCAGTGGCGCAAGCCGATCAACCAGTTCACGCTGCCGAAGTCGTACGACACCTTCAGCCCGATCGGCCCGTACCTGGTGACCGTCGACGAGTTCGAGGACCCGGACGACATCGAGGTGGCCGGCTGGGTCGACGACCTCGAAGTGCAGCGGGGCCGCACCTCGGACCTGATCTTCCCCGTGCCCGCCCTGATCGCCTGGCTGTCGAAGCGGGTGACGTTCGAGCCGGGAGACCTGATCTTCACCGGCACCCCGGCCGGCTGCGGCGTCCGCCGCACCCCGCGGCTGTACCTGACCGAGGGCAAGATCCTGCGCACCGAGGTCACGGGCGTGGGCACTATGGTCAATCCGGTCGTCGCCGGCTAGACAGAGGGAAGGGCGGGAGACCGTGACGGACACCGTGCGCGGGAAGGGGAGCACCGGCGCGAGCCGGACCCGGGAGTTCTCGGAGTTGCTGCGCCACCACCATCGTGAGCTGGGCACGACCGATCCCCGGGACCTCGACGCGATCGAGATGGTCACCGACCTCACCCGTCTCGAGGCGCGGCTCACCAAGGACTTCGAGAAGCACGTCCACCGGCCGCTGGGCCTGACCTGGGCGGGCTTCCGGATCCTGAACGCCCTGTGGATCTACGGCCCGCTCGGCCAGCAGGACATCGGCCGGGTCTCCGGATCCACCCGCGCCAGCATCTCGAGCGCGCTGACGACCCTGGAGAGCCGGGGCCTGGTCACCCGCGAGCGCGTCGAGTCCGACCGCCGCCAGCTGTTCGTCGAGCTCACCCCCGAGGGCCGTGAGACGCTGCGGCAGGCCATCGAGGCCCAGACCCAGCGCGAGCGTGCCTGGACCGGCGTACTCCGTGACGACCAGCTCAGTGAGCTGGTACATCTGCTGCGTACGCTGGTGCACCAGGAGACCCCGCCCGCGGAGTGACCGGGCCCCGGGAAACCGGCCATCCACCGACTCGTGCTCGGAGCCGCCGTAGCACGACCGCCGAAAACAGTTAGACCCTTTACCGTCAAGCATCTAACAGTAGGTTGGTTTCTCAAGGGAGAGAATCATGGTCCGTCGAGTCGTCACCGGTGTCAGCCCGAGCGGCAAGCCCGTGATCGTCAGTGACGGCGAGCCGCCGCGCACCAGTCGGTCCGTCCACACCCCCGGCTTCGCCCGCTCCCTAGTGTGGAACACGGCGGCCCCCGCCGTCCCGTCGGCCGATCCGACGGCATCCCTGGAGTCCTTCGTGCCCGCGCCGGGCGAGACGGTCGCGCTGACCGTCACCTTCCCGCCGGCCAGTGTCTACGCCGACCCCGGCTGGGACCCGGCCGCCGCGGCGGCCGAGCAGCTGCAGTTCAGCCCCGGTCTCGCCGAACTCTTCGAACCGGACAACCCGGGCATGCACACGACGCCCACCGTGGACTACGGCGTGGTGCTCTCCGGCGAGCTGGTCCTGGACCTCGACGGCGGCGAGACCGCGGTCCTGGGGCCCGGCGACATCGTCGTGCAGAACGCCACCCGCCATGCCTGGCGCAACAACGGCACCGAGCCCGCCACGGCGTTCTTCGTCCTGATCGGCGCGGGCGGCACATCATGAGCGTCCTGACGACGGCCGCACCCGGTGCGCCCGTCGTCGAGCTCGACCTGGCCGAGCTGCGCCGCGACCCGTATCCCTGCTACGCCGAGCTGCGCCGCACCGCACCGCTCGCCTGGGTCCCGTCGGTCGGCCGGCATCTGCTGACCCGGTACGAGGACATCGTCCGCGCCGAGAAGCTCCCCGAGGTGTTCAGCTCCCGCGAGGAGGGGTCGCTGCTGCTGCGCACGGTCGGCCCGAACCTGCTCCGCGAGGACGACCCGGAGCACCGGCGCCTGCGGGCCGCGGCCGAACCGCCCACCCGTCCCCGCCAGGTCCGCGACCTGTGGGCCGGCGCCTTCGAGCGCACCGCGCACGAACTGCTCGACCGCATCGAGGGCCGCGGCGAGGCCGACCTCATCGCCGACTTCGCGGAGCCGCTCGCCGCCGCCAACCTGGCCCTGGTGCTGGGCCTGCGCAACGCGAGCGCCGACGACATCGCCGACTGGTCGCGGGCGATGATGGCCGGCAACGGCAACTACGCCGACGACCCCGACGTCTGGCTCCGCGCCGAGCAGGCGACCCGGGCCATCGAGGAAGCGGTGGCCGAGACGGCCGAGGCCGTGCGCCGCGAGCCCGACGGCTCGGTGATCTCCTCCATGGTCCACGCGGCCGAGCCGGTGGAACTCGCCGAGATCCAGAACAACGTCAAGGTCATCATCGGCGGAGGCGTCAACGAGCCGCGCGACGTCTTCGGCGTCGGCGCGTGGGCGCTGCTGCGACGCCCCGAGGCGCTGGAGCGGGTGCTCAGGGACCCGGCGTGCTGGAAGCGGGTCTTCGAGGAGACCGCCCGCTGGATCTCACCGATCGGCATGTATCCCCGCCAGCTCACCGAGGACCACGAGATCGCCGGCGTCACTCTGCCCGCCGGCAGCCGCGTCGCCCTCGTCATCGCCTCCGGCAACCGCGACGAGTCGGTCTTCGAGCGGGCCGACGAGTTCGACCTGGACCGCCCGCACCGCCCGCATCTCGCCTTCGGCGGCGGACCGCACTTCTGCATGGGCGCGTGGGTAGCGCGCCACGAGGTCAGCGCGATCGCCTGGCCCCTCGTCTTCAGCCGTCTGAAGGGACTGCGCCCCGTCGAAGGCGCAGACGACCGCATGGACGGCTGGGTGTTCCGCGGACTCACCTCGCTGCACGTCACCTGGCAAGCCCCCTGAGCCGTCCCCATCGGGAGAACTTCATGCCCACCGTCATCTTCCGGTCGCCCGACGGGACCGAACGCAAGGTCACCGCCGAGTCGGGGACCGTCCTCATGCAGGCGGCCGTCGCCAACGGCGTCGAGGGCATCGTCGCCGAGTGCGGAGGCAACGCCTCCTGCGCCACCTGCCACGTCTACGTCGCCGAGGACCGGTCCGAGCTGGTGGGCCCGCCGGGCGACGTCGAGGACGAGATGCTCGACTTCACCGCCGCCGAACGCCGGCCCACCAGCCGGCTCAGCTGCCAGATCCAGCTCTCCGACGCCCTGGACGGACTGGTCGTCCACGTGCCCGAGGAGCAGGTATGACGAGCCCAGCGGGCGTGGTCGTCGTCGGCGGCGGACAGGCCGGGTTCAGCGTCGTCTCGACGCTGCGCGCATCCGGCTACGACGGTCCCGTCACCGTGTTCGCCGCGGAACCCCATCTGCCGTACCAGCGGCCGCCGTTGTCGAAGAAGGCGCACACCGAGCCGGACGGCCTGCGCGTCGAACTGGTGCCGGAGTCCTTCTACGGCGAGCGAGACATCGACCTGCGCCTCGGGGACGATGTGATCGCCCTCGACACCGCGGCCCGCACGGTCCTCACCCGGGCCGGCACCCGTCTCTCCTACGACCACCTGGTGCTGGCGACGGGCGCGGACAACCGTCGGTTGCCCTCCCCCGGCGCCGAGTTGTCCGGCGTCCATGCCCTGCGCTCCCTCGACGACGCCCTGACGATCGGCCGGGCGCTGGAGACGGCCCGGGACGTGGTGGTCGTCGGCGGCGGGTTCATCGGGCTGGAGCTGTCCCGGGTCGCTCTGGCCCGCTGCGCCCGCGTGACCGTCGTGGAACTGGCCGACCGGCTGCTGAGCCGGGCCGTGTCGCCGGAGCTGGAACCGCGGCTGCGGGAGAGGCACGAGCGCGCCGGTGTCCGGGTCCTCACCGGGGCTGCCGTACAGGCCCTGGAAGGTGCGGGACGGGTCGAGCGGGTCGTCACCTCGCAGGGCGTTCTGCCCGCCGATCTCGTGGTCTACGGCATCGGCGCCGTACCCAGGGACGAACTCGCCCGGGAGGCCGGGCTGGAGGTGGCCGACGGCGTGGTCGTGGACGAGCAGTTGCGCTCGGTCACCGATCCGCGGGTCTCCGCCGTCGGCGACTGCGCCCGGCATCCGCATCCGCACACGGAGGGGCTGGTGCGGCTGGAGTCCGTGCAGAACGCCATCGACCAGGGGGCGTTGGTGGGCCGCCGTATCGCGGGGTCACCCGCGGTGTACGAGAGCCTGCCGTGGTTCTGGAGCGACCAGGGCGACGTCAAGTTGCAGATCGCCGGGCTGCGCTCCCCTTCCGACGAAGTGCTGCTGGTGACGGGCGAATCCCCTGAGCGGCTGGCCGCGTACGCCTTCCGCGCGGACCGGCTGGTGGCTGTCGAGACGCTGAACTGGCCCGCCGAGCACCTGGCCGCCCGTCGGCTGCTGGAGGGGAAAGCGCCGGTGTCGGCCGCCGACCTGGCGGGGACGACCCTCGGCGCGCTCGCCCGCGCCAGACGCACCGCGGAGGTGAGAGCATGACCAGCACCTTCGGCGCGCACCTCGCCGTCAGCGCGGCCGAGGCCGGCCACCGAACCGCCCTCGTCTTCGAGGACCGGACCTGGACCTACGCCGAACTCGACCTCGCGGTACGGCGCACCGTCGCCCGGCTCGACAAGTTCGGGGTGCGCAAGGGCGATCGGGTGGTGATGCAGGGGGCGCCCCGGCCCGAGGCGTTGATCACGCTGTTCGCGGTGACGCGGATGGGGGCGGTGCTCGTGCCGCTGCACCCGCAGGTGACCGAGGGCGAACTCGCCGTCGTGTGCGAGGAGACCGGCCCGACGGCCCTGGTCGCCGACGAGACGTTTCCCGCGGTCTCCGGTCTCCGTCTGGCCTGGGAGGACCTGAATCCCGAGGAGGACGAGGGACCCGAGGCGGTCGCGCACGCCACCCCGGTCGGCTCCGACATCGCGATCATCGCGTTCACGTCCGGCACCTCCGGCCGTCCCAAGGGCGTCGCACTGACCCACGACAACCTGTACTGGAGCATGGTGGGCGGGCTGGCGCGGCTGCCCTTCGGCGCGGACGACACCGCGCTCGTCTCCACCCCGCTGGCGCATGTCGCCGTACTGGGCGGGCTTCCGCAGTACACCTGGGCGAGGCGCGGCACGGTGATCCTGGCCCCGTGCTTCGACCCGGACCTGTTCGTCGACCTGGTCCGCGACCACAAGGTCACCTGCGCCTTCGCCGTACCGGCCATGTCCGCCCTGCTGGCCCGCCACCCCCGGTTCGGCAGCCAGGACCTGGACACCCTGCGGTGGATCCTGTCCGGCGGCTCACCCGCCCAGACCGCCACCCGCGAGCAGTTCCGGGCCCGCGGGGTCGGCGTGGTCAACTCCTACGGCCTGACCGAGACCGCGGCCGGGGTGACGTACTCCGCGCCCGACGAGCCGGCCGACTCCACCGGAGCACCCGTCCCGCAGGTCGAGTTGAGGGTCGTGGACGCGGCCGGGTCGCCCGCCCCGCCGGACACACCCGGCGAGATCTGGGTGCGCGGGCCGTCGGTGGCCGCCGACTACTGGACGGCTGCCGGGCCAATGGCCGTGACCGACCGCGAGGGCTGGTTCCACACCGGGGACCGGGGGCTGTTCGACGCGGAGGGCAGGCTCTCGGTGGTCGGGCGGCTCAAGGACACCATCATCACCGGCGGGGAGAACGTCGATCCCGCCGAGGTCGAGAACGCGCTCGCCGACTTCCCAGGTGTCGTCGAAGTCGCGGTCTCCGGGGCTCCGGACCCGGTCTGGGGCGAGCTGGTGACCGCCTTCCTGGTCACCGACTCCGGCGACCCCACCCTGGACGGCATCCGTGCCCACCTCGACGGCAGGCTCGCCCGGCACAAGTGGCCCCGGCGGCTGTGCGTCGTACCCGCCCTGCCCCGCGGGGCCACCGGAAAGCTGCAGCGCGCGCGGCTGACGACGCTGCTGGACAACTGACCCACCCTCCACAACTCCCAGAGGCCGCGCCACCGTTGGCGCCGTCTCCCCCAGCCGTACCCGAAGCCGAACCCGAAGCCGAACCCGAGGAGACGCCATGAGTGCGACCATGCGAGCCGCGCGGATGCACGCCGTCGGCGAGCCGATGAGGATCGAGGAACTGCCCGTTCCCGAGCCCGGCCCCGGTGACGTCCGCGTGGCCGTCCACGCCGTCAACATCGTTCCGAACCTCGCCAACATCCTGAACATGTGGACGACTTGGTTCCCGCACAGCCCGCTGCCGACCCTGCCGGCGATCTTCGGTCTCGACCCGGCGGGTGTGGTGGAGTCCGTCGGCCCGGGTGTCCAGGCGTTCAAGCCGGGCGACCGGGTGTACGTCAACCCGGGCCGCTCCTGCGGCTCGTGCCGGTCCTGTCGCAACGGCGACTCGATCAACTGCGCCAGCTACGCCTTCGCCGGATATTTCGGCTTTTCACCGACGGCCCTGGACCTGCTGGACCGCTACCAGGGCGGCCTCGCCGAGTACATGGTGGCGCCCGCGTACTCCCTGGTGAAGCTGCCGGACGCGCTGTCGTTCAACGCGGCGGCCCGCTTCGGCTACCTCGGCACCATGTACTCCGCCCTCCGCAAGGCCGGGGCCGGCCCGGGCAAGACGATCCTGGTCAACGGCATCAGCGGCACCCTCGGCATCGGCGCCGCACTCCTCGCCCCCGCCATGGGCCTGACCCACGTCTACGGCACCGGTCGCGACAAGGGCCTGCTCGACCAGGTCGGCAAGCTCGCCGACGGACGCCTGCGGCTGCACGCCCTGGACGACGGCCCGCTCGACGACTGGGTCCGTGAGGAGACCGACGGCTACGGCGCCGACATCTACATCGACGCGCTCGGCCCGGGCGCCCCGCACGAGACGTTCCTGGCCGGCATGCGGGCGATGGCACGCGGGGGCATCGCGGTGAACATCGGCGCGGTCGCCGGCGATCTGCCCGTCGACATCCACCGGATGATGGACCAGCAGCTGCGGCTGATCGGATCGGCCTGGTTCACCTCCGGCGAGGGCCAGGCCATGGCGGACATGGTGGAGGCCGGTCTGCTGGACCTCGGACCGCTGGAGCACCAGGTCTTCCCGCTGGAACAGGTCAACGACGCCATCGGCGGCTTCGCCCGGCGCAACGGCGGATTCAGCAACTTCATCATCAGCCCGACCGCCGCCTCGTGACCGTCATCAGCCCGACCGCCGCCTCGTGAGCGACCCGGCGGCCTCCCACCAGCCGGAGGCCGCCGGTACCCCCCTGACCGGCGGCCTGTTCATCTCGTAGCCTTCGGAACCCTGGAGACCCCTGATGCACGCCCAGCACGCCCCACGCCCGGCCGACCCTCTCGACCTCGTCGAACTCGACAGCCTGCTGACCCCGGACGAACGCGCCGTCCGCGATGCCGTCCGCACGTTCTGCGACCGGCGCGTGGAGCCCCACATCGCCGACTGGTTCGAGCAGGGCGCGATCGAGGACATCCGTGGCCTGACCAAGGAACTCGGCGAACTCGGCCTGCTGGGCATGCACTTGGAGGGCTACGGCTGCGCGGGCATGAGCGCCGTCGACTACGGTCTCGCCTGCCTGGAACTGGAGGCGACCGACTCCGGACTGCGCTCCCTGGTCTCGGTCCAGGGCTCGCTGGCCATGTACGCGATCCACGCCTTCGGTTCGGAGGAGCAGAAGGAGGAGTGGCTGCCGCGCCTCGCGGCAGGGACCGCGATCGGCTGCTTCGGACTCACCGAGCCCGACTCCGGCTCCGACCCGGGCAGCATGCGCACCGCGGCCCGCCGTGACGGCGACGACTGGGTCCTCGACGGGCGCAAGATGTGGATCACCAACGGATCGGTGGCCGACGTGGCCGTCGTCTGGGCCCGTACGGACGACGGCGTGCGCGGCTTCGTCGTCCCGACCGACACCCCGGGTTTCTCCGCCCCCGCGATCAAGCACAAGATGTCCCTGAGGGCCTCGGTGACCAGCGAGCTCGTGCTGGATTCGGTACGACTGCCCGGATCCGCCGTGCTGCCGGAGGTACGGGGTCTTCGCGGGCCGCTGTCCTGCCTCAACGAGGCGCGCTACGGCATCGCGTGGGGCGCGATGGGCGCCGCCCGGTCGGCTTTCCGGACCGCCCTGGCCTACGCCGGCGACCGCGTCCAGTTCGGCCGCCCGATCAGCTCCTTCCAGCTGACCCAGGCCAAACTCACCGACATGTCGGTGGAGTTGGCCAAGGGCACGCTGCTCGCCTTCCACCTCGGCCGCATCAAGGACGACCGCGGACTTCGCCCCGAGCAGGTCAGTCACGGCAAGCTCAACAACACCCGTACCGCATTGGAGATCTGCCGGACCGCCCGGACGATCCTCGGCGCCAACGGCATCTCGCTGGAGTACCCGGTGATCCGGCACGCCAACAACCTGGAGTCGATCCTCACCTACGAGGGCACCGTGGAGATGCACACCCTGATGATCGGGCAGGCACTGACGGGCCAGGCGGCGTTCCGGTGAGCGATGCGCCAGGGCCCGGCATCCGCCGGGTCGGGGTCGTCGGCTGCGGCCTGATGGGTGCGGGCATCGCCGAGGTCTGCGCCCGGGCCGGGCTGGACGTGGTGGTGCACGAGGTGCACGCCGGCGCGGCCGGGGCCGGCCGGTCCCGGATCGCCGCTTCGCTGGAGCGCGGCGTACGGCGCGGCAAGCTCTCCGTGACGGAACGCGACGCCGTCCTCGACCGGGTGCGGGTCACCACGCACCTGGCGGAACTGGCCGACCGGGACCTGGTGGTGGAGGCGGCGACGGAGGACGAGAAGGTCAAGGTCGAGCTGTTCGCCGAGCTGGACCGGGTCGTCACCCGCGAGGACGCGCTGCTCGCCTCGAACACCTCCTCCCTCCCCATCATGAAACTGGGCATGGCCACCGCACGCCCGCACCAGGTGATCGGGGTCCACTTCTTCAACCCGGTGCCGGTGCTGGAGCTCGTGGAGATCGTCCCCTCACTGCTGACGGCCCATCAGGCACAGGCCCGTGCCGAGGACTTCGTCACGCAGGCGCTGGGCAAGAAGGTCATCCGTGCCCAGGACCGGGCCGGGTTCGTGGTGAACGCCCTGCTGGTGCCCTACCTGCTCTCCGCGATCCGGATGCTGGAGTCCGGCCATGCCTGCGCGGAGGACATCGACACCGGCATGGTCCTCGGCTGCGCCCACCCCATGGGCCCGCTGAGCCTGGCCGACCTGATCGGCCTGGACACCCTCACCGCCATCGCCGAGGCGATGTACGCCGACTTCAAGGACCCGCAGCACGCCCCGCCTCCCCTGCTGCTGCGCATGGTGGAGGCAGGTCTGCTCGGCCGGAAGTCCGGGCGCGGCTTCCACGACTACTCCGAGGCTGGTGTGGGAGCGGGCGTCCAGGTCTTCGGCGCCCGGGACTGACGGAAGCCGTTCCGGCTCCGCTGGTCCGGGGACCTCCAGGTCGGCCGGGGGCTGTCCCGGCCGACCTGGAGTGTTGTTCCTTCCCCGTGTGCCGGCGGGTGCCGTCAGCGCACGTAGACGTTGGGCTGCGGCGGGCGGGTCATGCCGGCGCCGAGGAAGTAGCCGGGGTGGGGCGGCTGGTTGTAGGCGGTGTTCTGCCAGGCCAGGGCGGTGCGGTACTGGGCGTCGTGGGCCAGGGTGTGCAGTTTGGTGGTCGTGGGGGTGGACGTGGCGTAGATGCGCAGGGCGTTGTTGCCGGAGTGGCGCCAGATGACTTCCTCGCGCCAGTCGCCGAAGAGGTCGCCCGAGAGCACCGGGGTGGACTTGGTGCCGTTGCTGGAGGCCACGCCGCTGCCGGTGAGCAGCCGGGTGTCGCCGCCGGTGCCGTACTTGTCGATCTGGGTGCCGTTCAGCAGTTCGCGCACCGGATCGGCGTCCCACCAGGCGAGGAAGTTCGCCGAGGACGGGTTGCGGCCGACGTTGCCTCCGGAGGAGTTGCGCAGGTTGCTCATGTTCGGTCCGGAGCCCCAGAACTCGGCGCCCGCGTTGCCGGCGTAGATGTCACCGGCAACGCCACGGCCCGGTCCCTCGTCGGAGCCACTGGTGGGGGTGCGGTGGATGACCTGTCCGGTGCGGGCGTCGTGGAGGTCGGAGCCGGGCTGGTTGCTCGCCTCGTGGATGGAGAAGACCTCCAGGCCGGTGCGGCCCGGCACGAAGTCGCCGACGTGCAGGGCGTCGCCGTGGCCGAAGCGCGTGGCATACATCAGGCGGCCGTTGTCGTCGATGGTCGCGGAGCCGTAGACGATTTCCTGGCGGCCGTCGGCATCGACGTCGGCGACGGACAGCTGGTGATTGCCCTGGCCGTACGCGGCGCCGTTGCCCGAGGCGTTGGAGTCGAACGTCCATCGCTTGACGAACTGCCCGTTGCGAAAGTCCCAGGCGGCGATGACCGCGCGGGTGTAGTAGCCGCGGGCCATGATCAGGGACGGGCGCTGTCCGTCCAGGTACGCGGTACCGGCCAGGAAGCGGTCCGCGCGGTTGCCGTAGTTGTCGCCCCAGGAGGAGACGTTGCCGCGCGGCGGGTCGTAGTTGACGGTGGCCATCGCGGCGCCGGTCAGACCGTTGAACATGGTCAGGTACTCGGGCCCGGCCAGGATGTAGCCGCTGGAGTTGCGGTGGTCGGCGCCCGCGTTGCCGATGACCGTGCCCTGCCCGTCGCGTGTGGCGTCCGCCGTCTTCATGGCCACTTCGGCCCGGCCGTCGCCGTCGTAGTCGTACACCTGGAACTGCGTGTAGTGCGCCCCGGCCCGGATGTTGCGGCCGAGATCGATGCGCCACAGCCGCTGGCCGTTCAGCCGGTAGGCGTCGATGTAGACGTTGCCGGTCACGCCGGGCTGTGAGTTGTCCTTCGCGTTGCTCGGGTCCCACTTGACGATCAGCTCGTACTGCCCGTCGCCGTCCACGTCACCCGGGCTCGCCTCCACCGGCGTGTAACCCGAACCGGGCGAAGACAGCGGCACATCCAGGTAGTTGCCGCCGGTGAAGCGCAGCGAGGGCTCCGAAGCCGGCTGCTCCGTGCCGTTCACCACCGCGCGCACGGTGTACGAGGCATCCGAAGGGGCGCCGCTGTCAACGTAGTTGGTGGAGTCGGTGACCGGCGAGCCGTTCACCTTCGTGCCGTTGCGGTACACGTTGAACGCTGTTTCATAGCCCTCGGTGCCCAGCAGCCGCCAGGACACCAGATTGTTCGAGCCCGAACGCACCGAGACCAGGCCCCGGTTCAGGTCCTCCATCTGCCGGGCGTCACCGACCGGCGGGTCGGGATCCGGGCTGGTGCCGCCGTCGACCTTGACCAGCCGCCACTGCTGATTGAAGCCGTCGACGTCGTTGTACTGCGAGATCCGGGCACCTTCGTCCGTCGACTGCTCCCAGACCTCCAGAGCCTTGCCGCTGTTGCGGTTGATCAGCTGCACATACTGGCTGTCGATGTCGACCACGCCGAACTGCTGATTGACGGCGTTGTTGTCCGTCCACTGCAGCACGTTCGCGCCGTTGGCCGTGGACCACCCCTCGACGTCGAGCACCTTGCCACTGTGCCGGGCCTTGATCCGGTAGTACCCGTTGCCCGAATCGGCGAACTGGAATTGCTGGCTGGCAGCGGTTTCAGGGGTCCGCTGGACGACCCCGGCGCCGTCGGCGGTGGAGCCTCCTGAGATGTCGATGGCCTTGCCGCTGTGGCGTGAGACCAGTTGGTAGTAGGCGGACGTGTCGATCACGGCCGCGCTCGCGCTGGACACGGGCAGGGCGACCAGCGAGACGGCGGCCAGCAACACCGCCAGCAACAACGTGACCGGCCCACGGGTTCTTCGCAGACTCCGGACGGACATGTGCGGCTCCTTCACGTGGGTGGGCAGGGCTTGTTCCGTGGTCCCGGCACCATGAATGAAACGATTCACTTACGCCGTACACGCGGGAGGGATCTTGCCTTGGATCACTGGGAGCGCTCCCACTGAGGCTAGAAGGGGCTTCCAAGAAGCGGCAAGACCTTTGCACGGACCGAATGTGACAATCTGTTTGATCAAGCCGGTTCCCCGACGCAGGGTCCCGGCCGGCCGTCCCTGCATGCGACCGATTCACGCCGGCGCGTCGACTGATCTCAACTGGGGATTAGCGGGCGGTCGTTACCTGATCAGCGCTGATTCCCACCCCACGGCGAGACTCGGGAACCTGTCGGGCTGACGCCTTGCCGCATGCCGGGTGCCTCAGTAGCCTCCTCAATTGTCAACAGAACCGAAAGAACCTCAACGACCTATCCGACTTCGCGACAGAACCTGTCACGCCCGGGCCGCACGACGTGCCGGTATCGCAACTCGCCGAATCCACCCCTCTGATGGCGTGCCTCTCGAATCCCGCACAGGGGCCGCGTTTGTCATGGACGCGCCTCTCCAGGGCTCATCCGCTGTCCTGGCGGGCTGCGGACACGCCCTGCACGAGGAGGAACAGAGTGCGACCGCGATACCCGGCTCCTCGCCGCACTGGACCACCTCGTCCAGCGCAGCCCGGTGCGCGACCGGGTTGATCCCCAGCGGCTCGGAGTGATGGGTCACTCCATGGGCGGCGGCGCCATCAGCGCGGCCCAGCGGCGGCCGTCGCTGAAGGCGGCCGTCCCGTTCGCGCCCGCCTCATTCTCACCGGACCTGTCCAACGTCCAGGTGCCGACGATGGTCATGGGCGCCCGGGACGACGGCACCGTCACCCCGTCCTTGCGCGACACCCTCTACGCCACCCTGCCCGCCGGCACCGAGGGCGCCTTCGTCGAGCTTTCCAGCGGCGGCCACGCATTCCCCACACGGGGCAACTCGAACGTGACGCGACGCGTGATCCCCATGTTCGACGGCGGGGCGGCCTCACGCTGACGGTCAGGACGCCTTCTGGGCAGGGGAACGTTCGCGGGACGGACCGTAGGTGAGCCGGCGGAGCGCTGTCTCGGCGGGACCACGCCGGTTCATGCGTCGCAGCACGTCGGCTATCAGTACGGAGCACGCCCAGACGATGACGCCGACCAGCACGGTTTCCGCGACGCCGAGGTGCCGGCCGAGATTCAGCGTGTAGGGCGCGAACAGACCGAGCCAGGCGACCGACTGCAGCAGATAGCAGGTCATCGAACGCTGACCGCAGGCGCTGAGCGCGGTCACGAGCGGACCGCGCTGCTCGCCGACACGTACCGCCAGCAGCCCGATCAGGGCCGCGTACCCCAAGCCGCCCGCGACTCCGCCGGCCATGTGCAGTACGCCTGCCATCCCGAGCGTGGCCTGTGACGGGTCGGTCCACACGAGCGAAGTGATCAGCGCGAGTGGGAGCCCGCCGGCGATGGCGGCGGCGATTCCGATCGCGGCCGTGTTCCGCAGGAACCGCTGATGGCGGCCGGGCTCTTCCAGGACACGTCGACGGGCGGCCCAGACGCCGAGCATGAACGGTCCGACCGAGATGAAGACCAGCATCAGCGTCGAGCCCGGCCAGCCGGTCGCCCGGTTGAGTGCGTCCCGGAGAGGATTCTCAGTCGTGCTGACCACCGCGCTGGCCCCGCCGTCCATGTCAGCGCTCGCCGATATCAGGGAGAACAAGGTCGTGCTGATGAGGCACAGCACGCCGGCGGCCACGAGCAGCGACCTGTCCCTGAACCTGAGAATCCCGGCGAGCAAGAGCGCGATGAGCCCGTAGGCGGCCAGTATGTCGCCGGAGTACAGCAGGACGGCATGGCAGCCACCGAAGACGACCAGCCAGCGGCCGCGCTGTCGCAGCAGACGGCGGATGTCGTGCCACTCCCTCCCCGCAGCCTGTTGCCGTCTGTGGATCTGCGCTACTCCGTACCCGAACAGGGCGGCGAACATGGGGTATCCGCGAGTGTCGCCCATGACGGTGACCACGCCCGCGACGGCCCGGTCCAGTAATCCGCCCTCGGTGGGGTAGCCGAGCGGTAAGTAGTCGTCTGCCTGAACGTACATGTGCGCGTGAACGACAGCGATCACGAGCAGCATCACGCCGCGCGCGAGATCGGGAGCCAGCGAACGCCGACCGGGGGCCACAGCGCTGCCCGTGGGAATCGTGTTCGCGGCGTCGGTAGAGGAGGTCATAAAAAATAATAGCAACTTATTTTAAGCTCCGTCTACCTCTCTGGGGCTTCCGCCCATCAGCGCGGGCACCAGCCCGCCAGCGAGACGGTCAGGACGCGCCCATGACGCCGGTCAGGGAGCTTCCGGAGCCGTACCGGTACTCCAGGGCGGTGCCGAGGAACGTGTACATGCCGTACCAGCCGAGCATCACCAGGAAGGTCGCCAGCACGTACGCCGGCACCCTCGGCGCCAGGAAAGCCCGGGCCCATCCCACCGACGGCTCGGGGCCCGCCTCCGACACGGAGCATCACCGCCAGGACGAGGACACCGAGCGGCGACAACAGGCCGAAGGTCCACCGCCAGCCCGCCCACTGCCCGACGAAGGACCCCATCGGCACGTCCAGCACCAGCGCGAGCGACCAGCTCGACACGAGGATGCCCACGACCTTGGCGCTGCGACCCAGCCCACGCGGTGCCCGGCGCCGAGAAACCGGCCGATCATACGGGCGGCCAGTTCCGGCTTGGTCGCGAAGGCGGTGTCCTCGCCCAGCCCTGCGGCCCGGCAGCGATCCGGGTCGCACGTCCAGGAGCGAGGGATGTACAACTCACGGTCCACCGCCGGGTGCCCGCACAGTCCCGCGTAGACGAGGTAGACGGCGACCTGGGCATTCTCGATCCGACCCGCAGTTCCGGTGTATTGGCGCTGGAACCCGACGGTGTGGGTGCCCTTCTTCAGGTCGCCGGTCTCGTCGACTACGAGGACTGCTTGGTCGTCGTGCAGCTGCTCTAGTGCGTAGTCGCGAACGTCGTCACGCACCGCGTCGGCGTCCCAGGAGGCCCTGCACAGCAGGGGCTGCATGCCGCGGGCTGGCTTCCCCGGCCCACTCTGCGATCGTCCAGCAGTTCTTCCGCGGCAGGTCCGACAGCAGTCCCAGCACCAACCGCCCGGCCCGCAGGCGGGGTTCGTACCGAGCGAACCGGCCCGCGATCCAGCCCATGGTCACCTCGAACGCCTCCCGCCACCGGGCGGGAGGCACCGTCTCATCGTTTGTCCACACAACTCACGATGATCAACGGTGGCCGCACCCGTCCCCGCACCGGCCGCCACCTGTGGTTGAGCACCCGTGAGCTTTGAGTTGGGTGGCTGAGCATCGGGATTAGCCCTCTGGGTCGCCGTCGCTCCGGCTGCCCATGCCTCGACCACGGCGATATGACGAGTGCGAACGGGCCGGTCAGGCCCAGGTGCGGGTGAGGAAGTCGGCAATCAGCAGGGCGATTTCGGGCAAGTGATCCTCCAGGGCGAAGTGACCGGTGTCGAACAGGTGGAGTTCGGCGTCCGGCAGGTCGGAGAGGTAGGCAAGCGCGCCGGGTTCGGGGAAGAACGGGTCGCGGCTGCCCCAGGTAATCAGAGTCGGCGGCCTGTGCTTGCGCAGCCACGCCTGCCAGTCGGGGTAGGCGGCGATGTTGCTCTTATAGTCGTAGGCAAGCGCGCGCTGCGCCTGCTTGCGGCCGGGCAGGTCGAGAAAGTGCTGGTCGAGCACCCAGCCCTCGGGGGCGATCAGTTCAGGGGCGGCGATGCCGCCCTCGTACTGGGCGCGGGTGGCGCCCAGGGTGAACAGGCCAAGGACGGCCTGCTCGGCGCCAGGTGTGTCGGGGGTGAGGGCGGTGAACTCGCGGGCCGCCTCCGACAGCCCCTCGGCGTACGCGTTGCCGTTCTGCACGATCAGGCCCGCGACACGATCCGGGCGGCGGAGCGCCAGGCGGAAGCCGACGGGGGCGCCGAAGTCGAAAAGGTACATCGCGAAGCGGGTTAGGCCCAGGCGTTCGGTGAAGCGCTCGACGACATCCGCGAGCCGCTCGAAGGAGTAGGTGAACCCGTCCGGGGCGCGGGTGTGTCCGAAGCCCGGGTAGTCGAGGGCGATCAGCCGGTAGTGGCGGCCGAGGGTGTCGATGAGGCGGCGGAACTGGTGCGAGGCGGAGGGAAAGCCGTGCAGGAGCAGCACCACCGGGGCGTCGGGACGCTCGGGCAGGGACTCCCGGTAGAAGACCTCCACCTGATCGACCTCGACGAACCGGTGGACGGTCCGGGCCGGAACAGCAATGCGGGGCGGTGTCGCGGACGTCATGTCACATGCCTCCTTGGCGCAAAGATGCATTAGTCCTAGCCTCGCCCCGACTAACGTGTCAAGCGAGCGATGTAGCATTAGGGCATGGCTGACAGTGCACCGCTGACCGGTGAGGTCCTGGCTCTGGACCTGGTCAACACCCGCCCGGTGGACGCCGACGGGCGCGTGGATCTGCTCGCCACCCCGCGACAGTTGTCCGACTGGCTGGCCCTGGAGGGGGACCGCGTCCAGGGAGAGGTCCGGGACACCGCACCGACACGGGCCGACCTCGCCCCCGTCCACGCCGTCCGAGCACACACCGAAGCCGCCGTCCGGGCATTGCTGAACGGAACCGAACCCCCCGGGTCCGCCCTGCGCGGACTCACCGAGGCCCAGCGTGCGGCGCCATCTGTTCGCGAACTCGGCTGGGACGGCACCGCGGTCACCGCCATCTCCCGCCGCACCGGCCCCCTCGGCACCCGCCTCGCCGCACTGCTGGCCGAGGCCGCCGCCGAACTGCTCAGCGCCCCCGCGATCGGCAGGCTCAAGGAGTGCGAGGCCGACGACTGCGTCATGGTGTTCCTGTCGTCACACCCCCGCCGTCGCTGGTGCTCCCCCACCCGCTGCGGTAACCGGACCCGCGTCGCCCGCTACTACCGGCGCCACAACCCGGCCGACGTGTCCCGTACCTGACGGAGACAGCGACCACTCCCGCAGACCTGCTCTCTCAAGGCCGAGAGCTCACCGGCCAACCCCAGACGCCCACGGGCCAACTCACGCGCTCACGGGCCACCCCAGACGCCCTCAGCCTCACCACCAGCAAGATCACGATCTACAGCTGGAGTACTACTGACTTCGGCTCGTCAGGGTGAGCTTTCCTGAAGTGCCTGCTGGGCCTGGGGTAGTGGCTGTATTCCGTGGTGTGTGAGGTATGCGGGTGGGGGCGGGCTGACCCCTGCGGGACGTCAGCGCCGGGAGATGGTGCGGATGAAGGCGGCCGAGTTGTTCGAGCAGAAGATCAAGCCGTCCGAGGTGGCACGGCGCCTGCGGGTGAGCCCGAAGTCGGCTTACCAGTGGCATCAGTTGTGGCGGGACGGCGGCGTGCAGGCGCTGGCCTCCCGCAGCCCGAGTGGATCGCGATGCCGGCTGTCCCCGCGCTGTCTGGAGAAGCTGGCCGCATACCTTGATGAAGGACCGGCCGCGCACGGATGGGTGGAGGACGCCGCCCTACAGGATCCAAACGCGAAGTGAGATGCACGTCACACGCGGGCATCCCTGATGCAAGGCCGTTCTGCACCTTGCTGTGACTGAGCACTTCAGTTGGCCGTTGAGCGTTACAGGTGGCCAGTCCAGTACTCACCACCGCCGTGCTGAGCAGCGGTCGGCTGCGCCAGGTACTGAACTGCGGTTTTGGGCAGACAGCGCGTTCGATGAGACTGATCGGTATGCAGCCGGCGCACGCACGCACCCACCGGGAAGCCCCTTCGTCACAGCCACCTGTTGTCCTGCATCGTGAGGTGGGGCCTCCAGCCGGCTCAGCACCTCAAAAGGCGGTGGCCGGCGAGCGGCCACGGGCTCCCAGCGGCTCACAACCGTCCTGCCACCTCCACCAACGGAAACCTTGTGCAATCAACAGGCCGCCCGACCGTAGACAGCTGCATCAGTCCACTGGTCCGAAATCGGTCCGTAGCGCCTCGTCACAATCCGGCAGCGAACCGGTGAAACGGACTCCTGCGACGGGGCGGGCTGGCCAGCATGATTGCCATGACACGATCGCGGACGCGTCGGGCTGCCGCCATCTATGCCGTCTTGCAGGTCACGGCTGCGGCGCTGGCGTTGTGGCTGACCAAGCATTTTCAGGTGGCGCGGATGTCCGCCACGATGATCGCCCTGGCCCCCACCATGCCTGCCGCTTACCTGGCATGGGCCGCCTACCGCGACGACCGACGAGAGGCAGCAGACCCCGGCGCCAAGGCGGCCATGCTGGCCGCCGCAGTGACTGCGGCCGAAACCCGACAGCGCGCTCAGCTGATCGGGCCCGGTGCACACCGTATCGATCTGACTTTCCACCACCGCTTGGAGCCGGCCAACAACGCCACCGGTGCCGCGCCGAGCGGTCGCCTCACCGACATCGTTGCCTACTACCGAGAGCTGCATCCGGCCCGGCTGGTTGTTACCGGCGACGCGGGCGCCGGCAAGACTCTCCTTGTGCTGGACCTCCTGCTGGGCCTCCTGACCCACCCCAACCGCACCGAAACGGACCCCGTCCCGGTCCGGCTCTCCCTGGCCGGCTGGGACACCGACTGCCCCTTTCAGGACTGGTTGACCGACCAGATACACCGGCAGTTCCGCGACCGTGGCCTCACGGCCGCCGACGCGTCGGCCTTGGTCGATCAGCACCGGATCCTCCCGGTCCTGGACGGCCTGGACGAGATGGACACCGATGCCACCCCACTCGCCCACCGTCGCGCCGCACGCGCCCTGCAG
This sequence comes from Streptomyces coeruleorubidus, assembly GCF_028885415.1. GTDB lineage: Bacteria > Actinomycetota > Actinomycetes > Streptomycetales > Streptomycetaceae > Streptomyces > Streptomyces coeruleorubidus_A. The sequence goes on along the minus strand of NZ_CP118527.1, from coordinate 7,728,336 downwards.
CAGCTCAACGCCTACCAAGCCCCCACTGGCAGCGCCCCGGTCATCCTCACCTGTCGCACCGACCCATACGAGCAGTTGGCCGCGCTTGACGTGCGGATGCGCGAGGCCGCCCGCATCCAAATCGCTCCTGTCGCTCCAGCACAGGCCGCCGCGTATCTGACCGCCCGCAGCACCCGCCCCAGCCGCTGGGTCCCCTTGCTCGACACACTCACCACCGCGCCCGACGGTCCCCTGGCTCGCGCCCTGAGCACTCCGTGGCGACTCAACCTGGCTGCCGTCGCCTACGAGGAACGTGATGCCGACACCCTTGCCTACCTGCGTGAACCCGGCGACATGCTCGCCCTGGACTCCCCCACCGAGATCCGCGACCACCTGTTGAGTCTGTACCTGCCCGCCGCCGCCCACCAACACCCCACCCGCTCCGGCAGATACCGTCCCGACCAAATCCACCGCTGGCTCTCCCACCTCGCCACGTACCTGGCCGCCGACGCTCCTCCTCGTGTCGGCGGCGGCACCGACCTCGTCCTGCACCAGCTATGGCCGATGGCGGGCCTTCGCCGCGTCCGGGCAGTCGACCTTCTCCTCACAGCCGTTGTTGTCCTGGCTGCGGGTGTTGCTCTGACTAAGCTCCCGGACGGCGCCAGCCTCTCGACGGCCTTCGTGTTGTTCACCCTCGTGGCCGTATGGCAGGCCAGTCGCTCCGTCATTGCAGAGCCCAACACGCTCAGTTGGGCGCGTAGCCCAGCTCGCCGCCGCGAGATGCTTGTGTGGGGACTCATGATGGGACTCATCTCCGGGATCGGCTTGGGTTTCGCAACACGGTTCGTGTTCGGGATCGCGTCCGGGGTTGGGTTCGGGCTCCTGTTTTTGCTCGGGGTCGGCTCCACGGCATCTCTGGGCGACGTCACTTCAACCGACCCCCGCTACGTGGTGAGAAACGATCTCCTGTATGCGCTCGCAACCGGGCCCATGATCGGCCTGATCCCCGGGCTCGTGCTGTGGGTCCTGTCCGGGCACGCCTCCGGGGTCGCGTCCGGGATCGCGCTTGGGCTTATCTGCGGTACTTGGCTCCAAGCCAGGGCGTCCCGCCGTTACCTGATCTTCCTGTGTTGCTCACGCTGGCGGCTACCGTGGCGTTTGGGGTTCTTCCTGCACTGGGCCTACGGGGCCGGCCTGCTGCGGGTCTCTGGCGTGGCCTATCAGTTCCGCCACCGAGAACTGCAGGACTGGCTCGCCGCACATCCCCGTCCTTACTGACTTCGGTTCGTCAAGGTGAGGCTGGGTCGTCGAGGGTCAGGCCGGTGCCCGCTATGAAGCCGTCGAGGGTTTCGGGGCGGTACTGGAGGCGTTTGAGCCGGTTGAGTACGAGGGCTTCGAGCCGGTCGAGAGCGACCACGGCGAGGTTGGCCAGACTGCGCTTGACGTGCGCCCATACCCACTCGACGGGGTTCAGGTCCGGCGAGTAGGCGGGCAGCAGGAAAACCGTCAGCCAGTCACGCTCGGCAATCAACTCACGCATAGCGTGGGAGACGTGGGTGTTGAGCCGGTCCCAGACCAGCACGATCGGCGCCTTGACGAGCTGGTGGACGCCGTCGACCAGTGCAATGAAGTCGCGCTCGCCCATGCTGCGGCGCTTGCCTTTGCCCGCGGGGTGGGTGCGCAGGCGGTGGCACAGCCGGGTGTGGGAGCCGGGCCGCATGGCGATCAGCCCGGCCACCGACAGGCGACCTGAGCGTCGACCGCTCACCGTCACCTGCGGGGTGTGGCCGCGTCGGCCCCAGGTGCGTCCTTTGGGCGGCTGTCGCGTGAAGCCTGCCTCGTCCTCGAAGCAGATGTAGCCCCCGCAGGCCGCCCGGGCTCCTTTTACCTCGGCCCAGGTCGCCTCCTTCCACAGGGTCACGGCCTGCTCGTCGCGTTCGGCGACCCGCCGCGCGGACCTGCGGGCTGAAGCCGAGCCGGTGCATCAGCCTCGTGGCTCCCGAAACGCTGTAGGAGACGTGGAACTTCCTGCCGATCAGCGTGGCTGCCCGGGCGGCGGTCCACACCTGGTCCTCCACCCATCCGTGCGCGGCCGGTCCTTCATCAAGGTATGCGGCCAGGTTCTCCAGACAGCGCGGGGACAGCCGGCATCGCGATCCACTCGGGCCGCGGGAGGCCAGCGCCTGCACGCCGCCGTCCCGCCACAACTGATGCCACTGGTAAGCCGACTTCGGGCTCACCCGCAGGCGCCGTGCCACCTCGGACGGCTTGATCTTCTGCTCGAACAGCTCGGCCGCCTTCATCCGCACCATCTCCCGGCGCTGACGTCCCGCAGGGGTCAGCCCGCCCCCACCCGCATACCTCACACACCACGGAATACAGCCACTACCCCAGGCCCAGCAGGCACTTCAGGAAAGCTCACCCTGACGAGCCGAAGTCAGTAACTCCCCCAACCAACCAGTACCCCAGTTGTCTTGGAGGTCTTGCCGTCGCCAGCACCGCGGCCACGGCCTTCGAACTCGCACCACACGATCTTGCCGGGACACCTCGCCCCCACGCCCCACTTGTCCGCCAGCTCCGACACCAGCAGCAGGCCCCTCCCGCCCTCACAGGGCTCCTGGACGTCCTGCCGCGGCAGCACAGGCACGCCGTCGCCACTGTCGTGCACCTCGACCCGTACGCCGCCGTCCTCGCCGTACGGCACCAGCCTCAGCAGGAATCCACGGCCGGGCGGCACGCCGTGCACGAGCGCGTTCGTCGCCAGTTCGCTCACACAGAGCAGCACGTCCTGTGCGCGCCCGTGCCCGCCCCAGTCCATGAGCGCGTCGTGCGCGAACGCGCGTGCGGCCGGAACGGATTGGCGCTCCCGGCGGTAGAACCGCTGGCGCGGAGACGGGGGTTGGAACAGGAGTGGAGTTTCGTCATTCACGGGACGACAGTCACACTCCGTGGCCATCATGGAACAGAGCGCGCACTCGTACAGCCATGTTGTACGTGCGCGCAACAGTGCAAGTACGCGCGCGGGTGGGGAGTTCGCCGCCATGAGCACCACGACACGGTCACGACGGTCACGCAGGAACGCCTCGGCGATGAGGATGGTGGGCACGCTGCTCGCCCTCTTCCGGGAAGCGGCCGGGTATACGCAGAAGTCCCTCGGGGAGATCTTCGTCGTCGGCGAGCAGCAGATCGCGTCCATCGAGCAGGGCAGACGGCCGCTGAAGATGGATCTCGCGGAGCAGTTGGATCAACTCCTGGATACCAAAGGGGCGTTGGTGGCTGCGTTGTCGGAGATGCCGGAGGTGGATCTCGTACCGCTTTGGGCGGAGGAGTATCTGGATCGGGAGCGGGAGGCAATCGCGATTTCCGTTTACGACAGCTTGGCCGTACCCGGACAGCTTCAGACAGAGGGCTACGCACGGGCGGTCTTCCGCAGTCGTGTGCCGGTCTATGACGAGGACCACATCGAGCAGCTCGTCGCGACGCGCATGGAGCGCCAGCAAATCCTGCACCGCAAGGTGCCGCCCATGACGAGCTTCGTCATCTGGGAGGCAGTACTACGGGATCGCTTGGGCGGCCGGGAGGTCTACGTCGAGCAGTTGCGGAAGCTGCGCGAGTATGCGGGCGTGCCTGGGATCACGCTCCAGGTCCTGCCGCTCGGCCGCACCTCGCACGCGGGGCTCGACGGCCCCTTCGTTCCCTTGGAAACCCCCGAGCACCAGCGGCTCGCGTACATGGAGACGCAGCGTGGAAGCCAGCTGATCGCGGACCCCGACGGGGTAGGGATCCTTACTCAGAAGTATGCGATGCTGCGGACGCAGGCTCTCAACACCGAAGACACGAGGGACCTGTTGGACCGTCTTCTGGGAGAAGCATGAGCGGCACCGCACTTGAGTGGTTCAAGTCGAGCCACAGCGGCAGCGAGGGCGGCCAGTGCCTCGAAGTCGCCTACCACTGGCACAAGTCGAGCCACAGCGGCAGTGAGGGCGGCGCATGCGTCGAAGTAGCCGCCCACCCCACCGCCGTCCACATACGCGACAGCAAGACCCCGTCCACCCCCCACCTCACCCTCACCCCCGCCACCTGGACCGCCTTCCTGTCCACACTCAGCGGAACATGACCCACGGCCCCATCCGCCTCACCCGCGGGGCGCGCACCACCCTGCGCCCCGCCACCGCCGCCCGTATCACCGACGGGTTCTGGGCTGCCCGGCGCAGGACGAATGCCGAGGTCAGCATCCCCCAGGGTCCCGCCAAGCTGGAGGTCCGGGAGGAGCCCGAGTTGCTGGGCGGCGTGAGCGTCGTCAGTGCCGGCGGAGTGCGCCGGAGCGACGGAGCCGCCGTACGGCTGACCGCAGTTCCGTACTGCGTGTGGGCGAACCGTCGGCAGGGACCGACGCGGGTGTGGATTCCTCAGGAGTGACGGCGGCGTCGGTCGCCCAGAGGGCGAGTTCGCGGTCCCGGGGGCCGTACGCCGTGTAGGCCACGCCGTTCTCGGCGTCCGGTGCGCGGTCCCCGAAGACCCGCACCGGGTGGGTGGCGTCCCAGCGTTCCCACCCCGGGTCGCCGTCCGTGGCGAAGCGCACCCAGGCGGCGTGCATCTCGTCGGCCAGCTCCTGCGGGGCGCCTTCTCCGGCCAGTTTGCGCGACTCCGGCGCCTGGCCGGTGTCGAAGACGAAGCCGAGCTCCAGCGCGTGGCAGGAGCCGAGGTCGGGGAGGTTCGAGGGCCAGGCGAACTCGTACACGTACGACGGTTCCGTACGGGCGTCGGCCAGGTGGTGCAGGGGGCTGCGCAGCAGGCGGTCGGTGACGAGCTGGCCGACGATTTCCGCCGTGCCCGCCTCGGGGTGCAGGGCGCGGTAGCCGCGCGGGACCTCGCTGCCGCAGCGACAGCGGGCCATGGCACCCGCGAAGGCGACGGCTCCGAGGCGGTCGACGCGGTCCAGGAGGCCGCCCGGGACCAGCCACAGCCGGTACTCGTCGCGGGTCCAGCCCATCATCAGCTCGACGCCCGGGGCGGCGCCGCCCTCGGTGAGGGCCTCCAGGGGGTCGCGCGGGACGGTGTCACCGTCGATGACGATTCCGAAGGCGGGGCCGCCGACCACCGGGCTGCTGAGCTTGCCCACCTCGGCCTGGGTGTGCAGCAGCAGATCGCGGTCGACGGCGGCGAAGGCCTCGGCGGTGGCGGGGATCTTCAGCCGGGAGGCCATACGGCGCACCATCCGCCGTACCTTGGCCCGCTCGGACGCCTCGGGCGGCCCGCTCTGCAGGACCGCACGCCGGACCAGTCCCTGGGTCTGCGGGGCGGCGATGAGGGCGCCGATGCTGATCGCCCCGGCGGACTGGCCGAAGAGGGTGATGCGGCCGGGGTCGCCGCCGAAGGCCTCGATGGCCTCGTGCACCCAGGCCAGGGCGGCGATCTGGTCGCGCAGGCCGGGGTTCGGGGGTGTGTCCGGGAACAGGCCGTAGCCCTCCACGCCCAGTCGGTAGTTGATGGAGACGCACACCACGCCGTCGCGGGCGAAGGCATGGCCGTCGTAGACGGGGACGGCGGACGAGCCCCTGGTCAGGGCGCCGCCGTGCAGCCAGACGAGGACGGGGAGCCGGGCTCCGGGGTCGGGCTCCGGGGTCCAGATGTTGAGGTTGAGGCAGTCGTCGCCCGGCACCACCGGGTCGGACAGGTAGTGCGCGAAGGCCTCGGAGTACGGAGGTTTCGGCGAGGTGGGGCCGAAGGCGCCGGCGTCGTGGACGCCGTCCCAGGGCGGGAGGGGCACGGGCGGGCGGAAGCGGCGGGGGCCGAACGGGGGCGCTGCGTACGGGATGCCGCGGAAGACCGCGACTCCCCGCTCGTACCTGCCGCGTACGGCCCCGTACGGGCTCCTGACCACGGGATCCGTCCGGCCTGCCGTCATACGCCCACCAGCCCTTCGCCGCGCTCGTGCACCGGTGCTACCAGAGCACCACATGGCCCACCGGTATTCCGGTGCACGAACCGGCTTGACCGCTATTTGGCGTACATCAGCGTGCCGAAGCCGAGCTGGTCGAAGCCGCCGCTGGTGGTGCCGTAGTCACCTCCCCCGCCCTCGGGGGCGACCGAGAAGCACATCTGGGCGATGTACTTGTCGTCGAGGAGCAGGCGCCGGCCGTAGTGGTAGTGGAGCATCGCCCACACCGGGCGGACCTGGCCGCGGGATCCGGAGCCGATCACGGTCTGTGACTGCTGGGCGCAGTTCTGGCCGCTGCCCCAGGTGTAGGTGGTGAAGGGCACGTTCATGTTCAGGTTGTACTTGGCCACGTACTGGGCGGCCTTCATGAAGCGACGGCCGTCGTACGAGTAGAGGTCCTCTCCCTGGTTCCAGGCCATCTCGCAGATCGCGCCCATCTGGCCCATGCCCATGACGGTGTGGCCCTGGTCGCGGCCGGACTCCTGCCACTGGCCGAGGTCGTAGCCCTCGACGCCCGGGTACAGGAACGGCACCGCGCGCCGGATCTGGCCGTTGCCGCCACCGTTCTTGAAGTAGTTGACGGCCTGGTCGTACTTGGCGCCGTCGTCGCACAGGATCCCGATGGCCATGATCGAGGCCATGTTGCACAGGTCCCAGTTGGCCCAGTAGTTGGTGATGCAGGCGTCGTTGTGGCCGGTGAGGAACTGGTTGTTGAGCGGGTAGAAGACGTTGAGCATCATCGTCTTGAACCGGTTGAGGTCGAACCCGGCGTAGCCACGCATGAGTTCGGCGACGTTCGCGAACTGCCAGCCGTAGAGGCCGGCGGCCAGGAACCGGTCGGCGTTTCCGGTGATGCCGGTGAGCGTGGACGACCAGGCGTTGAGGATGCGCACGGCGCAGTCGGCGTTCGCGGCGGTGCCGCCGACGTGCCAGCGAAGCGCGTTCTGGTAGGCGGCATGGATGTCGTTGTAGAGCTGGGGGTAGTTCTGGCCGTCGCCGCCGCGGATGATCGTGGCGGTGGGGCGGGGCGTCCAGGTGGACGCCGAGTGGGAGTTGGCGGTCAGCCTGCGCCAGCCGGAGGCCCAGGGGTCGGTGCCCGCGGCGACCCTGACCTTGGCGCGGTTGATGTCGCCGGCGTTGTGCAGCATGCCGGGGTGGGTGAAGGTCGCCGGGGCCGCGTCCGCCGTGGTGGCGGTGGCGCCGAGGGCGAGGGCCGCGGTGAGGCCGCCGGCGGTCTTGAGCAGACCGCGGCGGCTCACCTGGCCGCCCTCGTGGTGCGTGTGGGGGGACGTGCGGCTCATGTGGGGTTCTCCGATCCGTGGAGGATTACATGGGGGTGATGCTCACCTCGTCGAACTCGGTGGTGCTGTGGGTCAGGGGGCTGCGGGAGCAGACCACGAGGCCCACGTAGTAGGGGGCGTCACCAAAGCCGGGGATGTCTCCCTCGGCGAGGGGGGTCCAGGTGGCGCCGTCGTCGGACGAGACGGATGCGGTGAAGTGCGTCCCGGTGCGCTTCAGCCGCAGCAGGCAGGGGGCGGTGACCGCCGCGTTGCCCGTGAAGGTGGACCGGCCGGCGACGGTCGGGCGCAGCATCAGCTGGGCGTTCGTGCCGCCGGTGACGATCGTCCCGGCCGCCTGGTCGAACGGCGACAGGGACTTGGCCATGAGCAGGCCGACCCGGTCGCCGGTGGCTCCGGCGCGGGAGAGCAGGCGGGCGGTGACCTCGCAGTCACCGGTGACGGGCCGTCGTACGAACTGGCCGATCATGCCCTGGTTGTTGACGGTGAGGTCGGTCCCGGCGCCCCGTACCACGAAGGTCCCGTCCTGGTGGGCGGTGCTGCCGGGGGTGCGGACGGCGACCACGCCGAGGGTGCCGTAGGCCCGGTCGTCGAGGACGACGTCGCCCAGGTCGCCGTAGGTCCAGGGCGCGGGCGGTGGGGTGCCGACCGTGAGGGTGAGGGTGCCGGTTGCGTCTCCGGCGGCGTTGCCCGCGCTGGTGGTGACCTTGAACTCGCCCGTCTGCGTGGGTGTTCCGGAGATCAGGCCGGTGCGCCGGTCGACGCGCAGGCCGTCGGGCAGGCCCTCCGCGGTGAACCGTATCGGTTCGTGCGAGGCCCGCAGGAGGTGCTTGAAGGGCACGCCCTTGTTGGCGAACACCGTGGCGGCTGAAGTGAGTTGTGGCTTGGCCGGCGTCGGCATCGTCGACGTGGCGGACTCCGACAGGGGGCCGCGTCCGGCGCAGTTGGTCTCGGCGACGGCGTAGTGGTACGTCGTGCCGGGTGTGCCGGTGGCGTCGGCGTACCGGACGCGGGTGCCGAAGCCGACCGCGCCGATGCCGGTTGCGATCGTCTCGTAGGGGCCGTCGGCCGCGGCGGCGCGCAGCACCTTGTAGCGGGCCGAGAGGTCCGGGTCGGTCCAGGCCAGTTCGACCGCGTCGGCGCCGGCGGTGGCCCGCAGGTCGCCGGCTGCGGTGGCCGGGCGGGGCACGGACCAGACCTCGCCGGCAGTGCGGGAGACGACGCTGACGTTGTCGAAGGCGCCGGTGCCGGTCTCGGCGTAGTCCTCGTCGACGCCGAGGCAGGAGGTGAGGGTGAGACCGACGTAGGCGGTGCCGCCCAACTCGACGTCGCTGGAGCCGACTTCGGTCCAGCGGATGCCGTCCGGGGAGATGGCGCCGGTGCAGCGGTCGCCCCGGCGGGTCACGCGGACCCAGAACGGCATGCGCATGCGGTAGCCGTCGCCCGCACCTTCGACGTACGGAGCCTCCAGCGGGGTCGCCGACTCGGGCAGGGTGCCGAAGGAGGAGATCGGGAAGCCGGCACTGGTCGTGATCGCCCGCTGCTGGGACGGCGGCACGGGCGTGCTGCCGGTGCCCTTGATCCCGGCCCCCGCCTCGGGCCGTACGGACCACACGCCGCTCCAGGTGTGCAGCGGCAGGCCCTGGATCAGCATGGCGGCGTGCGCGGCGTCCGCGTCCAGGCCGGCCCGTATCGTGACGCCGATCCTGGAGTACTGGGAGCTGAGCGGATACACGATCCGCGCGGTGACCGTGCCGTCGCCGCGCAGCGGCAGGTAGGCCAGGCGGTGGGTGTCGGCGGTGCCGGACGCCTCCAGCACGAACCGCTCGCCGTCGAAGACGGCCGAGCCGGGGATCTTGACGTCCCCGACGTCCCGGGTCGACCAGGGCTCGGGGAGCCCGGCGGTCGCCGATGCCCAGGCCGAACCGCCGCTCCTGCCATGGGAGTTGGCGGCGCTGACGGTGTAGTAGTAGGTGCGGCCGGTGCGTACGCCGCGGTCGGTGTACGTCGGCTTCGAGACGCCGGAGGCGACGGTCTCGTACGGCCCGTCGGGGCTGGTCGCCCGGCGTACGGTGTAGCCACTCGCCCAGGCGGACGGCAGCCAGGACACGTTGATCGCCCGGTCCGCGCCCGTCGCCGTGACGCCCGCGGGTGCCGTCGGCGCGCCCGGCACGGCGGCCTTCGTACCGGCGTAGGTGAGGGTGCCCCAGCCTGGGTGGTCCTCGTGGTAGCCCTCGGTCACGCGGGTGCCGTCCGGGCCCCGGAAGACGGCCTTCTCGGTGTACGGCGAGGACATGCCGAGGCGGCCCGCGTAGTGCGCGTACCCCATCTCCCACACCGGCCGGAACGCCCCGCGCTGCCGGTCGGAGACGGCCGTCTTGACGTACTTGCCGGTGCGGTCGAGGTCGGGCGTGAACGGAACCGAGTCGTCGCCGAGGTTGTAGCGGGCGAAGTACTCGAAGTTGGCGAGGATCCGGCTCTCCGCGAAGCCGTACAGGTCCACGCCCTGCTGCCAGGCGACCTCGGCCGCGTCCGCGAGCAGGCCGACGGCGAGCTGCTCGTGCGCCTGGTCGCGCCCGGACTCCTGGCCCTGGCCGGCGGCGGTGACGACGCGGTGCAGCACGGAGCCGTTGCCGGCGCCGGCGGCCGCGAACCGCAGGGCGTCCTCGAACATCACCTGGTGGTCGCAGAAGACGGCGATGGCGAGGATGGTGCGCAGCGCGGCGAGGTCCCAGTTGCCGTTGGCGTACAGGCAGTAGCCGGACAGGGCCGGGTACCAGACGTCGGTGAAGGAGCGCTCGCAGCGGCTGATGGATTCCTCGGGCCAGCCGTCGTATCCGGAGTGCCGCAGGATCTCGGCGGCGTTGACGAGCTTGAAGCCCTGGATTCCGGCCCCGAGCTGGCCGTCTGCGCCGGTGATGCCGGTGAGGGAGGCGGCCCAGACGTCGAGGATGTCGCGGGCCTTGTCGGCGTGGCGCACGTCGCCGGTGATCGCCCACATCAGGGCGTTCTGGTAGGCGGCGGCCGCGTCGGTGACGGCCTGGCTGGTGTTGTCGGTGGGGCCACGGCCCCAGGTGCGGATCTGTCCCGTGTTGCGGACGGCGTAGGTGTGCTGGGAGCGGAAGTCGGCGGCCAGTGCCGCGAATCCGGTGGCGATCGGGGTGCTCCCTTCGGCGACCGCGGACCGCATGCGGTCCAGGTCGGCGCGGGAGTGCAGCAGCCCGGGGTGAGTGAAGGCGTACGCCTGCTCGGCGGCCTGGGCCCAGGCGGGCGCGGCGACGGCGGACAGCAGTCCGCCCACGGCCACGCCCGCGAGCCCCGCGGCGCCGAGGAACGTCCGTCGGTTGAGGGATTGCACGGATGACTCCTGGCTTACGCGTTCTGGACGGTGAGCTTGACGGACTCGGTCGCCGTACCGGCGGTGTTGGTGGCCTTGACGGTGACCGTGTAGGTGCCGGGGACCTGCGGTGATCAGGTAGTTGAAGACGTGCCGCTTGACGGCCGTCGCCGTGCCCGCGCTGCGGTGGCGGCGGGGAGCCGTAGGCCTCATAGGCGCCGTGGGTTGGCCGTTGGGCCAGTCCGGGCAGGGCCGAGTGAGACGTCTGGTCTGTGTGCGGCGCCCGGGAGCGCTTCGACAAGAGAGGGACGCATGCGCGGCCCCGGTGCCCCGTCGGGAGGACTCCGGGGCCGGCCGACGGCAGTTACAGGGCTGCGGCCTCCGCGGTGGTGAGGAAGCGGAGGTTCTGCACGTGCTCGTTGACGAACATGGGCACGCCGTCCGAGGCCAGGTACCAGCGCGGCTTGTCCCCGCTGTCGCGGATCACCCTGCCGTTGACGCGGAGGTTCTCGAAGGTGACGTCCTTGACGGTGCGCTCCGCGTCGGTCCCGGCGATGATCGACGTGTCGGCGTTCTTGCCGTTGTAGCTGAGGTCCTTGATGTAGACGTTCTCGATGCCGCGGCCGGACGCCTTGTTCCACCTCGGGTTGTTGACGACCCGCATGTGGACGAGCTGGCCCCAGCGGAAGTCCTCCACGCGGATGTTTTCGAACCTCACATCCCGGACGAGGTTGCCGTCGGCGGCATTGATGGCGATGCAGCCCTGGGCGTTCACCTGCGGCTCACGGTGGTCGAGGATGTCGATGTTCTCGAAGTTCAGGTTCTCCAGCATCTCGTGCGCGGCGGGGTCGGGGTTGCCGTGCACGGCCATGTTGATCGTGTGGGCCACGTCGGCCCAGAGGGAGCAGTTCTTGACGGTGATGTTGCGGGTGTCACCGTAGAAGTCCCAGCGGTGCGTGTAGAGGGCGATGCAGTCGTCGGACGTGCGCAGGAAGCAGCCGTCGATCGTGACGTTCTCCGAGCAGTAGAGCTGGATGCCGTCGCCCCAGCCCTCGCGGCTGAAGGCGCGCAGGTTCTTGATGGTGAGGTTCTGGCACTCGGCGACCCGGATGTTCTCGTACCGGGGGTTGAGGATCGTGATGCCGTCGATCGTGACGTTCTCGCACTTGCGGACAAACATCGCGCCCCACTTGGAGTTGTAGATCACACCGCGGCCGATCACCCGGGAGTTCTCCACCCCCTCGATATTCACGTGTGCGACGAGGACCGCACCGGGGGCCAGGTAGACGGTGGTGTTGCTGGGCACCTTCAGCACCCCGTCGGTGGGGGTGTGCAGACCGGGCCCGAAGTACATGACGTGCTTGTCGCCCTCGGCGGGCACGTCCTGCTCGATCGGGTTCGCGAACAGGTGCAGGCAGTCGAAGATCTTGTCGTCGACTTGGACGACGACGTTGCGGGGCCGGTCCAGGGTGAAGCGCGCGGTGCTGCCGAGCACCTCGGGCTTGATGCCGTACGAGTCCGGGCGTATACGGACCTTCTCGACGCCGCCCGGGTTGTAGGTGACCTCGACCTCGACGGTGCCGGAGAAGTCGAAGGCTGCCCAGGAGGACTTCTGGACCGGGTTCTGGCCGCTGACGGCATCGATCAGCGCCAGCTTGGCCAGGTAGACGTCGAGTCTCTTCCAACTGCCGCCGACCGGCCGGACCTTGACGGTGAAGGAGTTGTTGGCCGGCACTTCGGGGAGAGTCGGGTGGATGACAACAGTATCGCTCGGGGAACCGGTTTCTCCAGTGGCAGCCTGGGCGGTGCCCCCGACGCCAGCGACCATGCTGCTGACAGCAAGGACGCCAGCGGTCTGGAGGGCGGTTCGCCGGGAGAGGGACGAGGTCATGGGGACTCCTTGACGGAACGTGTGCGGGGGTGGCCGTCTGCGGCCGAAGGTGGAAAAGCCCGAGGGTGCGGCCACCTCTGCGGGCTGCCGGGGCGTGCGGGGAGAACACCTGCTTCCGCGGAGGGGGTAGGTGAGCGACGGGCTGATCCGTCACGCCGAAATCTGCGGCATGAGCGAAGATGGCGTCAAGGGTTCGGCTCATTTTCGACACAACCGGTTTCTATGGCCGCGTCCTGGAGCGGCCACAGCCTCGGAGGCTCGAAGAGCTGCCTCTGCGGCGACGACCGGCCTCTGCGTGCGGAAGGAGGTCACCGACCCCGCCCGCGCGGCATACCCGCAGGCTCGGAGCCGCGGCCTGCAGCCGGCCTTCCGCACGGAAATGTCACCACAAGCGGTGCACCCGCCAGGGCTACGAGGACCGCATCGCGTCCTGGCGCCCTCCCTGGGCCACCTGAAAACGCGCCGCCTGCGCACCCGGCGCATCCAGGAGATGCAACAAGCGCATCTGGCGGACGACAAAGTCCCCAGGCGAACCGCGAAGCAGCTCAACAGGCCCTGACCTCAGCACCACCCTGCGGGACAGCGCCTGACGCTCTTTCACGGCTTTTGGGAACCGGTTCCCTCCAAGAGGGTCACTGCTCGTTGCTCCTTGATGGTATGAAATTTCGTGTTTTTCCTCGAGCGTTGGGTGCTTCAGCAGATTCTCGTGCCCGACATATTGTTCCGCCGCGCAGTCGGCTTTAGCTTCCATAGAGAACGGTTTCTATGGATGGTCAGAACGCCTGAGAGGGGCGAGCAGGAGAGAGCGGCCGCAGTGGCGGTCATCGCGTATGACGCGGGGCCGGTGCGCCCGCCGGTACCGGCGGTCCCTCAGGGCTGTCCGGATGCCACTGATCATGCTGCCGCTGAAGCACACTCGCGGCCGGGACACCGCCGGGATCACGCTGCGCACCTACGACAACGCCTTCGCCAGGAGGGTCACTGCCGGCTCCCACTACTACTACCGCGCCTGTACCCACCCTCGTGCCCGCCTGGACGTGAGTGACGCCCCCGCAGGCGGACATCGCCCCGCTCACCGACACCGCCCACGGACCCTCACACTCCGCTGGCCGACGGCCCCGACGCCGGACACGGCGCAAGGGCCACCGGCTGACGGACGCGATACCCACCCCCGGATGCCGTGCCGCGCCCGGCGCGGCACGGCCCCAGAAAGGTCTCTGCGATGAAACAAGTCATGGAACGCGCCAGATCGCGGATCACCGCGATAGGCGCGGCACTGGCGCTGACGGTGGGGCTTGCCGGGGCGGCTGCGACACCCGCCCGAGCCGACGGCTACGAGAGCCTGCTCACCGACCATGTGGTCAAGATCCACAAGACAGTCAGCGACGCCGGATTCGTCCACCCCGGCGTCGGCCTCTCGGCCGAGAACCTGCGCAACGCCCAGAAGATGGTCCGCTCCGGCCAGGAGCCCTGGGCTTCCTACTTCGATGCCATGACGCAGGTCCAGCCGTGGGCGAAGAAGGGCTACACCGTCGACAACATGGTCAGGGACAAGCCGGAGGTCCCCGTCACGTCGACCTTCACCGAAGGGAGTCTGCGCGGGCGCCTGACCCGCGACTCCTTCGGGGTCCTCACCCAGGCGCTGCTGTGGATCAACACCGGTGACGAGGTGTACCGCAAGGGCGCGATCATGGGACTGCGCACCTGGTCGAACATGGACCCCGACGGCTACGCCTACTTTCCCGACGCGCACATCCACACCGGCAAGCCGCTGTCGCAGTTCCTGATGGCCGCCGAGATCATCCGCGCCACCGAACCGGTCCCCGACGGCACCGCTGGTACCCACGACGGTTATGACGTGACCTGGGACGCCGACGACGACAAGAAGCTCCTCAACAACCTCGCGAACCCGATCGTCGACGTCTTCAACTTCTCCAACAAGAAGTGGATGAACCAGCACAACTTCGGCCTGTACGGGCGTATCGCCACGGCGATCTACGCCGACGACGTCAAAGGCTACGCAAAGGGCGTCGAGTGGTTCACCAAGAACTCCACCTATGACGGCTACGACAACGGCGCGATGGCGACGCAGATGCCGCTCATCGGGGCGGACCACAAGCTCAACCCCTACGGCAAAGACTTCGTGCAGGTCCGCGAGATGGGCCGCGACCAGGCCCACGGCGAGACCAACATCGACAACTTCGCCGCCCTGGCCCGCTTCCTCGACGTCCAGGGCACCAAGATCGACCCCGTCGACGGCACCGTCTCGACCGCCGACGACGCGGTGAGCGCCTACTCCTTCCTGGACAACCGCCTGCTGCACGGTGCGGACGCCTTCTACGGCTTCATGATGGGCGCCTGGATCCCCTGGGTCGACGAACAACAGTCCGGAGGCACGCTCTCCCAGGCGTACCGCGGCCGGGTCTTCAATCCACTCTCGGAGCTGTACCACCAGTACAAGTACAGAGAAGGCGTTGACGTCGACGCCGAGGCTCCCTGGCTGGCAGAGCTGCACCGGCGTATGGACGGCCCTTTCTTCCGCTACGGGACCGGCACCCAGAACTTCTGGGCCCCCGGCGACAAGAGCGTCGAGTACTGGGTCGCCTTCCCCGAGGAACTGGCGGGAACGGAGCCGACACCCGTCGAAGAGACCGAGCTCTCGTTCGGCCGCTACGCCCTGCTGATGGACGACGGCACCGAGATCGTCACCGAGGACGGCCCCACCTTCGCCCGCGCCCACGCGAACTCGGACGGCACGACCAGCGCCGTCAGCCGGATGATGCACCCCGCGGGCCGCGACGTCGGCGTGCTGGTGCGGACCAATGGCCAAGCCACGCTCGATGTTCTCTCCAAGGAGGAGCCGTCCGGCCTGAACCCGGACGAGACCGGACCCAGAACCCTCGGAACGGTGGAACTGCCTGACACGCACGGCGAATGGCGGTACATCACCTACCCGGCGACCGGGTCCCATGTGCATTACTACCGCGTGACCGGCGCCGAGGGCGTCACCGTCGACTTCGACACCGTCATGTTCGCAGCCAAGGACAACCTCACCGCCCCGCGGTTCGAGCAGACCCGGGACCACTACTACTGGTGGCAGGACGTGGAGGCGGCGTTCGACCTGTCCGCGGTCGACGCGGGCGGTTCGGTCGTCTACTCGGCCGCCGGCCTCCCGGACGGAGCGTCACTCGACGCCGAGACCGGGACCGTCACCTGGACGCCGACGCCCCAGGACCGCGGACGCCACGCGGTCCAGGTCGTCGCCGACGACGGCGAGTCCATCACGGCGCGCACCTTCGAGCTCGTGGTGTCCAAGAACCGGCCCCGCATGATCGAGGACGCGGTCGCCGACGGCACCGACGAGGACACCGCCTACACCACCGTCACCTACGAGCCGTACCTGGAGGCGCTCGCTGCGGTCAAGCGGGTCGCCGACGACGAAGGCACCGACGCGGAGTTCCGCGCCGCTTTCGACTCTCTGCTGGACGCCATCGACGCGCTCAGGCTGCTCAACCCGCGCCTGGAGGACGGGACGCTGGACTTCACCGGCATCGTCACGCCGACGGTGATCGACAAGAACGGGGTACGCAACCTCGCCGACGACGATCACACCACGATCGGCGGCGACATGCTCGGCACGTTCTTCACGCTCGACTTCGGGCCGGACTACCGGGTCGCCGCATCGCAGTTCGACATGCGGGCGCGGAACCTGTTCCCCAACCGGTACCAGGGCGCGAACGTGTACGGCTCGCTCGACGGCGCCGAATGGACGCTGCTGACCGAGCGGGCGACCTCGAACACGTCCGACTGGGAGCACATCCCGGTCGTCGCCGACCAAGTCGGCGAGGAGTTCCGGTTCCTGAAGGTCCAGGTTGACATCCGCGGCGAGAAGACCGACCCGGCCTACCCCGACATCTTCTCGATCGCCGAGCTCCACATCCACGGCGAACGCTCCGAAGCGGTCAACGGCATCGCCAAGGCCTCGCTGTCCTCCGACGACGCGACCATCGGCCGCGTCACCACCGGTGATGAGGTCGCCGTGGCGTTCTCCAGTAAGGAGCCGATCAGCGACGTCGCGGTCACCATCGCCGGCCAGAGCGCCAAGGCCGTCAGCGACGACGGCAAGACCTGGACCGCCTCGACGGTGCTCGATGGCGTCACCGGCGGCCGGACGGTCATCGTCGGCATCGATCACACCACCGCCGATGGCGAGGCCGCCGACACGTTCTACGGGACGACCGACGGATCGAAGCTGTGGGCGAGCGACCAGCGCGACTACCTCGATCTGGGCGCCCTCGGCGAGGTCGTCGACCTCAACGGCGACGCCGACTCGAACAAGTCCCCCCACGGGCTGAGGATGACCGACGACGACCTGGGCACCGCCAGCGACGTGCGCGCCGTCGACGGAGAGTACTACCTGATCTGGGACTTCAGCGACGGCGTGTCGGTCTCGCTCGACCGGGCAGAGCTGCGGCCGCGCCAGGACGGCTACGGTCTGTCCCGCATGTGGACCCAGACGCTCGAGGGATCGAACGACCTGGTCAATTGGACGCGGCTGACCAAGCCGTCCGAGACCACCCACGACTGGCAGAACCGTTCCTCGCTCGACGACGGCTTCTACCGGTACCTGCGGATCCGCAACGGCACCATCATCAGCGTCGCCGAGCTGCGGATCTACGGCGAGGTCCACCTCGACCTGGCCAAGCTGCTCGCCCGGGCCGAAGCGGTCGACCTGACCCTGCACTCGCGGGCCTCGGGGATCCTGTTCACCCGGGAAGTGGAGGCGATCAAGGCGGCCGCCGAAGAGGACGGCGCGGACGAGCAGGCGCTCGCCGAGCGGCTCCTCGAGGCTTGGGACCTCCTGGAGGACCCGCCCTCGACGATCATGCCGGTCGACCCGTCCTGGGTGGAGGCCAGCAGCCCGTCCTGGGACGACTCGCTCGATGCGGCCGCCAACGGCCGGGCCCTGTTCGACGGCGACCCATCCACGTACACCAACACCAAGACGGCCGAAGGCTGGGTGCGGGTCCTCCCGGACGACGGCCGCGTCCTGACCGTCGAGACCGTCAAGGTCCAACCGCGCCTCGGACACGCGCACCGGGCCAACGGGCTCAAGGTCCAAGGCTCCAACGACGGAGGCAAGACCTGGGAGACGTTCCTGACACTCTCGACGCCCGCCTCCAGCGGCTGGACCGAGTACCCGCTCGAGGCGCCCGTCAGCTACCAAGCGCTCCGGCTGTACTCGGCGAGCGGCTACACGAACCTGGCCGAGCTCCAGTTCACGCGGGTTCCGGTGGACGTCACCGGACTCGACCTCCTGCTGGAGGAGACCGGCGTTCTGTCCCAGGCGGACTGGACCGCCGGGTCCTGGGCGGACCTGACCGAGGCCCGTGAAGCCGGGCTGGCCCTGCGCAAGACCGGTGCCAACCCGACGCAGGCCGAGGTGGACGCCGCGACCGACGCGATCACCGCGGCCGTGGCGGCACTCGTGGCCGCCGGGTGAACGAAGGGGCCGGACCGGTACCGGACACTGCCGGCAAATGGTCCGGCCCCTGCGCGTGACGTCGGCCTTCATCACCTGGTTGTGGGTGGTGAAGGCCGACGGTGCGTTCGGTGGGAGGGTGCCGGCGTCGTTGCGGGAGCCCGGGTTGGATTCGCCTCTGACTGCCTCCGAGCGGCCCAGGTCGAACCGGGGTCGAACCAGAGCGTTTCCCTCTGACTGCCTCCGATCGCCTCTGCAACCCGTTCTAGCAGGTCACAGCCGTTTCGGCGTACACCTCGCTGCGGGTCTCCGTACTGCAGGGCGTCGGTCACCGGCTGCTGTCCCGGCCAGTCGGCGAGCTGCTGGAGCGAGCGCTGTACGGCGGCGTCGAGGCTCTCGTCGCGGGTCAGTCCGTGCACGATCAGGGCGTACGCGCCTGCCGACAGGTAGGCGACGGGGCGGCCGTGGATCTGGGCCGCGCACTCGACGGCGAGCTGCGTCACCAGCTGCGGCTCCCAGCCGACGAGCAGCCCGAAGGGCGCGGAACGGGCGGCGGTCTCGGCGCCCATTTCCTCGAGGTTCTGGGGGACGTCCAGGGTGCCCGTCATGTCGTCGGCGAGGCCGATCAGGCAGGCGCGGGCGGGGTCGCGGCGTGCGTACAGTCACTCACGCGGGCCAGCCAGCCGTCCTCCTTGCGGCGCTCGTCGATGCCCCGCCCGGTGCCCGAGTCGTCCGGCCACCACCACGGCTCCGTCACGTTCGGCGGCCTTGCGGGCCCGGATCCGCATGCTCCAGCCCGTCCGGTGCAGCCTTCAGGCACGTACCAGACGGATCATGTTCCAGGAGAGCGGCTCGAGTTCGGCCCGCAGGACGCCGTCGGTGACGGTGGTGCCGGTGGCGGGGTGCGGGACGACGCCGGCAGGCTGGTCCACGGTGTTGCGTGCCTCCGGGTCGGCGTCGGCCAGAACCAGGTGCTCCGCCACGGTGTGGGCCTCGATCCCACGCAGGTCGATCTCCAGCGGCAGGGCGAAGGTGGTCTGCCACCAGGCCGGGCCGCCCGGCTCGGCCTGGATCGGCGCGATGACGTTGACAAGCTGTGCCAATGAGGCCGCGGTGACCCGGTCGGCGTGTCGCAGCAGGTCCAGGCAGGTGATGCCGCCGGCCGCGAGCTGCCCGGGCCGCGGCGGGCAGCCCGGAGGCGTCGGCCGACCGGAGGATGGCCATCACCCGGGTCCGGCCGAGCTAGGGGGTGAGGGCGGGGCGGTCCACCACCCCACCCTGCGGGTTGTGTCGGTGCCCTGGACGTCGGTCATGTTCGTCGTGCCTTTTCAGGTTGCTCGCAGGAAATTGACGATGTGCCAGTTGCCTGTCGGCTCATTTGAGTCCGGAGGTGGCGATGCCGGAGACGAAGCCGCGCTGCATGATCAGGAAGAGCACGAGCACCGGGATCACGTACATCACGGCGCCTGCGGCGACGAGGTTGGACATCGGCATGCCCTGTGCGTTGACGTAGCCGTTGGCGAGCTTGACCGTGAGGGTGGTGTGCGCGTCGTCCAGCAGCAGCGCGGGGCCGATGTAGTCGCCCCATGACCAGCTGAAGGACAGGATCAGGCTGGTGGCGATGACCGGCCACGACTGCGGCAGGAAGATCCGCAGGAAGATCCGGAAGGTACCGCAGCCGTCGACGATCGCCGCCTCCTCCAGTTCCTTCGGCATGTTGCTGAAGAACTGCCGGAACAGGAAGATCAGGAACGGTGCGCCGGACAGCCCCCACAGCACCCACGGCATATAGGTGTTCAGCAGGTGGAGCTCGGCGAACATCAGATAGGTCGGGATGAGGGTGATGACCTGCGGCAGCATCATCGTCGACAGCAGCACCGCGAAGATCACCCGCTTGCCCGGGGCGGTCAGCCGGGCGAAGCCGAATCCGGCCCAGGCCGAGGCGAGGGTGACCAGAACGGCGTAGATGCCGGCGATCGTCAGGGAGTTGCGCGCATAGCCGAGGTAGTCGAACGTGGTCAGCGCCTGCCGGAAATTGTCCAGGTTCGGGTGGTGCGGCCACCAGTGGATGGGCATGACCCGCAGTTCCGACGCGTCCTTGAGAGCGGTGATCGCGAGCCAGCCGAAAGGGCTGAGGAAGAGGACGAGCAGTGCCACAAGGAGCATGTAGACGGCGTTGCGCCGGGCGAACACCATTACGCGTCTCCCATCGTGCGGGGCTTGTCCTTCGCCGGCTCCGCTTCCACCGTGTAGAAGACGGCGCCCTTGCTCACCTTGAACACCAGGAAGGTGATGACGACGATGAACGCGAAGAGCACCCACAGCATCGCTGAGGCATAGCCGTAACGTCCGTTGGCGAAGTACTGGGCGAAAACGTTGATCATGTAGAAGTAGTTGCTCTCGGGGACGGACGTCACCCCCGCCGGGGTGGGGTCGAGTGCGATCAGCAGCGGCGCGAAGCTCTGCAGCGCTCCGATGATCCCGGTGACGACCTGGAAGAAGATCACCGGGGAGAGCAGGGGCAGGGTGATCCGGGTGAAGGACTGCCAGGAACTGGCACCGTCGACCCGCGCCGCTTCCAGAAGTTCCTTGGGGATGTCCTGGAGCCCGGCGAGCGAGATGATCATGATGTTGCCGACACCCCACATCGTCAGGGTGATCAGCACCCAGCGGGCGTAGGGGTCGATCAGCCAGGGAACGCCGTTGATGTTGAGGACGTCCAGGACGCCGTTGGCGGCCCCCGAGTCCCGGTCGAAGATCAGCTTGAAGGTGAGCGCCGCGCCGACCGGCGGTACGACCGCGGGCAGGTACAGCAGGGTGCGGAACAGGCCACGGGAGCGGATCGGCTGGTTGACCAGGACCGCCAGCATCAGCCCGGCCACGATCGACAGCGGCACGGTGATGCCGGTGAACAGCGCGGTCCGGCCGAGGGAGGCCATGGTGTCCGGGTCGGAGAAGACCTCCTTGTAGTTCGCCAGACCGACGAAGCTGGTGCGCCGGGAGAGTCCGTCGGAGTTGGTGAAGCTCAGCCACAGCGCGTACAGGAGCGGGTAGGCCGTCAGCCCCAGGAATCCCAGCACCCACGGGCCGGTGAACGCGTAGAACGCCCATGCCCTGCGCTTGCTGAGGGACAGTCGTCTGCGTGCCGGGCGGGCGGCCGCCCCCGGGGACGGGGACGGCACGGCCCGGGCGGTGTCTCCGGTGAGCTGACCGGTACTCACCCCACCAGCTCCTTGCCCGCGGCGATCGCGTCGTTCATCTGCGAGTTCAGCGCGTCCGCGACCTTCCCGGCGGAGGTCCCGGACTTGACCGCACCCGGCAGCACCTTGTTGATCACCGCGTCCAGGGCGGTCGTCTGGGCGTACGGGGTGACGGTCATCATCTGGAAGTACGGGAGCTCCTGCTGCTGGACGGCGTAGGACTGCTTCTGGAACGGCTGCGCCTTCGGCATCATCGGGCGCAGCGACTTCAGGGCCGGGATGCCCCAGCCGCTGCTGGCCCGGTCCTTGGCCGGCTGGCCTGCGAAGTACCACTCGAAGAACTTCCAGGCGGCGTCCTTGTTCTTGGCGCCCTCGGGGATCCAGTAGCCGGTGGCACCGAAGGTGGGGCTGATGCGGTGGCCGCCCATCTGTGGGGCGGGCGCGAACCGTGACACATCGGCGAGCTTGGGGTCGCCGCCGATCACCCCGCCGAACCAGTAGCCGTCGCCGGCCATCGCCATCCGCCCGGCCTGGTAGGTGGGCCCGTCCCAGCCGTCCGGGTTCGGGTTGGCGGGGCTCGGGCCGATGTTGGCCTTGGCGTACTCCAGGTACCAGCTCAGTCCCTTCATCGCCTCGGGCGAGGAGAAGTCGACGGAGGCGAGGTCATCGGCGAACAGCTTGCCGCCGGCCGAGGCGGTCAGGTGCATGAACGTGGGCAAGGTGCCCCCGGCGCTCAGCCCGTACACCTTCACCTTGCCGAGCCGGCGTTTGACCAGCCGCTTGCCGAGGTCCAGCCACTCGTCGTAGGAGAGCGGCTCGGTGTCGCTGGGTTGGTCCAGCTTCGCGGCGTCGAACATGTCGGTGCGGTACCAAAACATCCCATCCTGGGAGTAATCCTTCGTCATGCCGTAGCGCGGGCCCGCCCCTTGCTTCTCTCCATCGAAGCGCCAGAGGTCGTTGACCGGGTCGAGGTCGGAGATCTTGAGGACCGAACTCTCGGCGAAGTAGGGGTCCAGGTCGGCCATCAGGCCGCGGGCGGCGAAGTACGGCGTGTCCAGCGCACCGAAGCCGCGCACCACGTCCGGCGGGTTCTTGCTGGCCAGCATGGCGTTGAGCTTGGTCTGGTCGAAGGCGAGGTAGGTGATCTTCACGCCCAGCACCTGTTCGGCGGCCTGGATGGTCTTCTTGTCCTCGTCCTTGGCCATGACGGTGAGCGTCGACGCGCCCTTCTTGGTGCCGGAGCCGGAGCCGGAGCCGTCGTCGACGGAGGCGGCACATCCGGGCAGTGCCGCGGCGGCGAGCGTGACACCGGCGGTGGTGGCGAGGAAGTCACGCCGTCCGAGGGCGCTTCTGGCGGGAACGGACATGGTCGTGAACCTTTCATACAGGTGACAGCGGGGCTGCGAGGCTGATCGAGGGCCGATGTACGGCGGGAATTCCGATGCGGAGATCTGCGGGGAACTCCGCCCGGGCAAGGCAGGAGTGAGGCGCCGGCTCGCCCGGTGAGGCGCACGGGAGCGTGCCGGGGTACAGCCGAGTGGCCGACAGGCCGACGGGGCAGTCGTGACGCGGCCTCACGGACGGCCCTATGAGGACGCCGAGGCACGGGGACGCAGAGCGGCTTCGGGTGGTCGCCGTGCGGACGATGTCCGGACCGGGGGCGGGTCTCGCCGGGGTCGGCTCCGGGGGCAGGCATCTGTTCGTCGCGGGGGGCCTGGTTCCGCCGCCCTGGGGGCGTGGTGCGCGGGACGCGTCCCGGTGGAGGTTGCCCCTGGCCCTGTACGGCGCCGCCCCGGTGGGGCGGTCGTTGTTGCCGCCGTACGCGGCCAGGAGCGGATGTCCGCGCCGTCGCGCGGAGCGGGTTCAGAGGGCGTGAAGCTTGCCGGGAAGTGACTCCGGCTGCGGCCCGCGTCGTGATCGCGCCGAGCCCAGGCGGCGGCTCGGGGAAGCACCGGCATCTGGGTGCATGAACGCACCACCTCCTTGCTTTTCCTGGCTTGCGACAGCAACCGGTTGTTGTTCGTGCGGCAGAGCTTCTTGCCGTCGGGATGGCGAGTCAAGAGCCTTGACGTATTTTCGAGAAGACTGTGTAACCTCGGTGTCATCAGCCAGAGCGCCGATGAGTCCTGTTTCCGGTCGCCGCGAACAAGGCGCCGATGGGTGACCGGACCGCCTGACCAGGGGCGGCCCGGAGCTCGCCTCGGCAACAAGCCTGGGAACCGGTTGTCGAAGCGGTCATCCGGTACTCAGGTGTCGACGGCGGCACAGTCGGTCTCCACCGTCGCGCACTGAAACACTAGTAATCGATTTCCATAACGTGCTCGTCTCCTGGCGCCCCCGAGGGGTGTCGACTCCGGCCCGCCCCTCACAGCCACGCACCCTCTACGCCGCCGTCTTCACCCTCCCTCTGCCTGTTCGTTCACGTCACGACGTGGGAAAAACAGGGCCCTTTGCCCGGAGAAGCGGCGCCGCCCGGCCGTCACCCGGGCCCTGCCGATTGACCGCTGCTTCCCGGTAGATCTACGGTAGAAGACGCTTTCTGAAACCGTTTCCTCCTCTGCTCCAGGAGAGTCATGCCCAGCCCTCAGCTGCCGCGGGCCGTGTTCGCGATGGACCCGGTACACCTCCCGCTGCTCTTTCCTCCGCCGCTGATGGAGCGGCTGAGGCGCACGGCCGACATCGATCCCGGGTTGGTCGTACAGGACTTCACCGATCCGGCCGCGGCCGGTGCCCTGGCCTGTGCCGAGGTGCTGATCACCGGCTGGGGCTGCCCGCATCTGGACGCCGGTGCCCTCGCGGCGGCCCCGAAGCTGGACGCCGTCCTGCACGCGGCCGGCTCCGTGCGCTCCCTGGTCGGGGACGCCCTGTGGGAGCGCGGCGTGAAGGTCTCCAGCGCGGTGACGGGCAACGCCGTGCCCGTCGCGGAGTACACGCTCGCGATGATCCTGCTCGTGGGCAAGGACGCCTTCGACCACCGCGAGCGCTTCCGCCGCACGCACGCCTACCCGGGCCCCGCTCAGACCGCGGCGACCGGCAACCTCGGCCGCCGGGTCGGTGTCATCGGCGCGTCCCGGGTGGGCCGCCGGCTGCTGGAGCTGCTTCGGCCGTTCGACCTCACCGTCCTCCTGCACGACCCGTACGTGATCCCGGCCGAGGCCGCCGCCCTCGGTGCCGAGTCGCTGTCGCTGGAGGACCTGCTCAGACACAGCGACATCGTGAGTCTGCACGCCCCCGACATCCCCGAGACCCACCACATGCTCGACCGTGGTCGGCTCGCCCTGGTGCGGGACGGCGGCGTGCTCATCAACACCGCCCGTGGCGCGCTGGTCGACCACGCGGCGCTCGCCGACGAACTGGTCTCCGGCCGGCTCAGCGCGGTCCTCGACGTCACGGACCCGGAGCCGCTGCCTGTCGATTCCCCGCTGTACAACCTGCCCAACGTGTTCCTCACCCCGCACATCGCCGGCTCACTGGGCAACGAACTGGAGCGGCTCGGCCGCATCGTCGTCGAGGAACTGGAGCGCCTGGCGGCGGGCCGGCCGCCGGTCCACGAGGTGCGGCACGCGGATCTCGCGCGGGTGGCGTGACGGGTCGGGGGGCAGGCCGCCGGGACCGCCGGCGCGCCCGGCCCGCGTCACGGCGGCACGCCCGGTTCGTCACAGCGGCGCGTCCGGTCCTCGTCACGGCGGCGCGTCGGCCCTCGCCGCAGCGGCGCGTCCGGGCCGCACCACAGCCGCGCGCCGACCCGCGTCACGGCAGCGCGCCCAGCCCGCACCACGGCGGCACGCCCTGCCCGCGTCACGTCGCGGGCAGCCCTTAGGCCCGCCGTCCACAAGCCGTCCAGCCTGGAGTAACGATGGGATACGGTTTCCGCACGGGTGGGGGCACAGCCCCGGCGCCGGATCGAGCCACGACGGTGAAGGAGCCGCAAGGGTGAGTCAGCGCAAAGCGACGAGCGACGCCGGACGGGCGACCATTCGTGATGTCGCGGAGCGAGCCGGCGTCTCCGTGGCCAGCGTCTCGCGGGTGCTGTCCGGCAACTACCCGGTCTCGGAGGAGCTGCGCCGCAGGGTGATGAAGGTGGTCCGGGACCTGGACTACGTCACCAACGCCCATGCCCGTTCGCTCGCCGGCGGCGGCACACCGACGGTGGCGATCCTCATCAACAACATCACCGGCGCCGCGTTCGCGCATGTCGCGAAGGGCGTCGAGGGCGCCGCCACCCTGCGCGGCTGGCTCTCGCTGGTCGGCACGACCGGCGACGACCCGGAGCGGGAGCTCGCACTGGTGAACCTCATGCGCCAGCAGGGCGTCGCCGCGGTGATACTGCTCGGCGGGGCCTACGACTACGGCGAGTACCAGCTGCGCATGGCGCGCTTCGCCCGCTCCCTGGACGCGGCCGGCTCGCACCTGGTCCTGGTGGGCAGGCCCCCGCTAGAGGGCGACGTCCCGGCGACGACCGTCGACTACGACAACGAGGGCGGGGCCTACGCGATGGCCAGCCACCTGCTGTCGGCCGGTCACCGGCGCGTCCTGGTTCTGCCGGGGCATGCCGAACTGACTACCGCGCAGGGCCGGTTGAGGGGAGCACAGCGGGCCTTCGAGGCGTACGGTGTGCCGTTCGACCCGGGTATGGTCCGGCACGGCCCGTACGACTACGAGCACGGGTACGAGGCCGTCGAGGTGGCCTTGCACGACACGCCGGACTTCACGGCCGTGCTCGCGGGGACGGACGTGGTCGCGGCGGGCGCCATGCAGGCCCTGCGCGCGGCGGGCCTGAAGGTGCCCGAGGACGTCTCGATCGTCGGCTACGACGACATCCCGCTCGCGTCCCAGCTCACACCCCAACTGACCACCGTGCACGTGCCGTACGAGGAGATGGGTCGCGTCGCGCTGCGTGCGGTGGCCGACCGGCGTGAGGGCGGCGCGGGGCGCCGCAAGAGTGCCGACGGCGACCATCTGGTGCTGGGCACGCATGTCGTGGTCCGGAACTCGGTGCGGCCGCCGGTGAGTCAGCGCAGATAACGCGCAGAGTTCGTTACGTAACCGGTTTCCAGCGGCTTTGCGGCCCGTTCGAGGTTTCGTCGGCGTGCCCGCCGAGGCCTGGACCGGCGTGTCCGAACACCGCATTGACCTGCGCGTATACCAGTCCACACGTGACCGTCCGGCGCAGGTCCGCAGATAACCCGGCGGACAATCCGCGGTAACAAATTGCCGCGCACCTCTTGCTAAGAGCCGAGCTTGCTGCCTACGGTCCCA
Source organism: Streptomyces coeruleorubidus (assembly GCF_028885415.1). GTDB lineage: Bacteria > Actinomycetota > Actinomycetes > Streptomycetales > Streptomycetaceae > Streptomyces > Streptomyces coeruleorubidus_A. The sequence goes on along the minus strand of NZ_CP118527.1, from coordinate 7,701,949 downwards.
GCAACCGCTTACTACAGCTTCTTCTTACGCTTGGCCGAACCCCCTGCAACCGCGAGCCGACGGTTTCCGGCCGCCGTTCCTGGCCAGCACAACCGAGCCGCTGTCGTCCTCTCGTTCTGAGAACGCCCTATTCCGAAGGATCACGGTCAGATGAACATCACCAGCCCCCGGAGAAGGTTCGCCTCCGCCGCTGTCGCGGGTATCGCGCTGACAGGTCTCCTCTCCGCCTGCGGCGGATCCGGCTCGGGCGACGACGCCGCGTCGAAGTCCGGGCCGGTCACCCTCCCCTTCTGGGGCTGGGCCAACGGCCAGGAGGCGGTCGTCAAGGCGTTCAACGCCTCGCACAAGGACGTCCAGCTGAAGTACACCAAGGTCACCGACCAGCTGACCATGCAGAAGCAGCTGACCAACGCGGTCAAGGCCGGCAACGCGCCCTGCCTGCTGCAGAACACCGGCGAGTACGTGACGAGCTGGGTCTCGCAGGGCGCGCTCGCCGACATCACCCAGTACGTCGAGTCCAGCAAGGACAAGTTCAACCCCGGCGCCTGGGCGGTCGGCCAGGTCCAGGGCAAGATCTACGGCGTTCCCACCGCCTCGGCGCCCGCCTTCACCATCTACCGCACCGACCTCTTCAAGAAGTACGGCCTGAAGGCGCCCAAGACCTGGGACGAGTTCATCGCCGCGGGCAAGGTGCTGAAGAAGCACGACATCAAGCTCACCAACTACGCCGGTGAGGACCCGAGCACCCTGGAGGTGCTCGCCATGCAGGCCGGGGCGAACTGGTACAGCGTCGACGGCGACTCCTGGAAGGTGGACTTCCAGGACGAGGGCAGCCTGAAGGCCGCGAAGGTGATCCAGGAGATCATCGACAACGACCTCAACTCCAAGCTCTCCTTCGCCGACTACGCGGCCGTACAGCGCAACTACGACAACGGCGGCACCGCGACCCGGCAGATCTCCACCTGGCAGATGTCCGGCATGGTGCAGAACTTCACCAAGTCCTTCGGCGACTGGGCGCTCGCCCCCTGGCCCACCTTCCAGGGCGAGGCCGCCCAGACGCCGGCCGGCACCAATCAGAGCGGCAACCTGACGCTGGTCAGCGAGCAGTGCAAGAACAAGAAGCAGGCCGCCGAGGCGGCGCTGTGGATGTCCACCGACACCGGTGCGGTCAAGACCATGGCGAGCCCGGAGACCGGCAGCGGTGTGATGCCGGCGCTGGCCGACAGCGAGTCGTACGTCTCCGACGCGATCTCCGAGAAGCTGCTCGGCAAGAACTACGAGCCGGCCAAGGCGATCGTGACGGACAGCCTGGGCACCGTCCGGACCGGCTGGAACTTCGGCCCGAACTGGACCGCGATGTTCACGGAGATGCAGGACGAGTGGGCCAAGGTCGTCAGCAAGGAGCAGAAGGTCACCGACCTCCTCGCGCACATGCAGGAGTGGACGGTCAACGACCTGAAGCAGCGCGGCATCAGCGTCAAGGGCTGAGGCGTACCTGATGATTCGCTCCCAGCGCTGGAAGGGTGCCGCGTTCACGGTGCCCTTCCAGCTCGGCTTCGTCTTCCTCTATCTGCTTCCGATCGGCTACGCCGTCTACCAGTCGCTGTTCCTGGAGAAGCAGTCCGGGCTGGGGCTCGGCGGCGCGACCACGGAGTTCGTCGGGCTGGAGAACTACGGCAAGGGCCTGAGCGACTCGGCGTTCATGACCTCCATCCTGCGGGTGGTGCTGTTCGCCTGTGTCCAGATCCCGTTCATGCTGCTCATCAGCCTGGTGCTGGCGCTCTTCCTGGACGCGGTCACCTCGAAGGTGGCCGGCCGGTTCCGGATCCTGCTGCTGGTCCCGTACATGATCCCGGGCGTGGTCGCGGCCATCGTGTGGATCAACCTGTACAGCCCGGACGTGGGCCCCCTGACCCCCATCGGCGACCTGTTCGGGTTCGACTGGAACTTCTTCGCGCCCTCGATGGTGTGGCCGGCCATCGGCAACCTGCTGACCTGGCACGGCATCGGCTACAACATGGTGATCATCTACGCGGCGCTCCAGGGCGTGCCCCGCGAGCTGTTCGAGGCCGCGCGGCTGGACGGCGCGTCGGAGCTGAGGATCGCCCTGAGCATCAAGGTCCCGTTCGTGCGCGGCGCGCTCGTCCTGACCGCTCTGCTGTCGATCATCCAGATGCTGCAGATCTTCAACGAGCCCGCGCTGTTCAGGAACGTGACCCCGCAGACGGTCAGCGACAGCTTCACCCCGATCATGATCATCTACAACCAGGCGTTCAACGCCGCCAACTACCACTACGCCGCCGCCCTGTCGGTGCTGCTCGCGCTGATCCTCGGCGTCGCGTCCTTCCTCTTCTACCGGCTGACCTCGAGGGCGGCGGACTGATGGCGCTGACAGAAAACCGCAAGGAAAACGGCACGGAAACGGCTGCCGTGCCACCCCGCGGGGGTGCCGTGCGACGGATCACCCGCCCGGACCCGGCCGCTCGTTCCCGGGGCGGCCAGCGCTTTCTCCTGGTAGGCCTGGTCCTGGCCAGCGCCTACAGCCTGTTCCCGGTGTACTGGCTGCTGGTCGCCGCGACCAAGGACCGGGTGGGGCTGTACCAGAGCAACGGCCTGTGGTTCTCCGACTTCCACCTGTGGGAGAACCTGCACCAGGTGTTCACGTACGAGGGCGGCATCTTCCTGCGCTGGACCGCCAACTCGTTCCTCTACGCGGGGGTCGGCTCCCTCGGCGGCACGCTCATCGCCCTCGCCACGGGCTACGGGCTGGCCCGCTTCGAGTTCCCCGGGCGGGGCGTGGTGTTCGCGGCGGTGGTCGGCTCGTTCCTGATCCCGATCGCCCTGCTCACCCTGCCGCTGTATCTGCTGTTCTCGGCGATCGGTCTGGTGGACACGCCGTGGGCGATGCTGATCCCCTGCCTGATCAACCCGTTCAGCGTGTACCTGGCAAAGGTGTACACCGAGGCCACGGTCCCGTTCGAACTCCTCGAGGCGGCCCGTATCGACGGCGCCGGTGAACTGCGCATCTTCTTCAGCATCGTGCTGCGGATGATGACCACGGGCGGCGCGACGGTCTTCCTGCTCGCCTTCGTCAACACCTGGAACGCCTTCTTCCTCCCCCTGACCATGCTGCGCGGCGAGGAGAACTGGACGCTCAACCTGGGCCTGTACAACTGGACCGGCAAGCGCCTGGAGTCGGGCATCGACGTGACCAGCCTCGTCCTGACGGGCGCGCTGCTGTCCATCATCCCGATGGCGATCATGATGGTCGCGATGCGCCGCTACTGGCGGTCGGGCGTGACGCTCGGCGCCCTCAAGTGATCGGCGCCCTCAAGTGATCTCCCCCGCCTCTCCCTGACTCCCGGGGGCCGCAGGTGACCCTGACTCCCCGCGGCCCCCGGGTGCCCACCCCTCCCGGAGCCCTCACGTGACCGTCCTGCACAACCCCGTCCTGCGCGGCTTCGCCCCCGACCCCTCCCTGATCCGGGTCGGCGACTGGTACTACGTGGCGACCAGCTCCTTCGAGTGGTTCCCGACGATCCCGGTCCACCGCTCCCGCGACCTGGCCCACTGGGAGTACGCGGGGCACGTCCGGGGCGCGGCGCCCGGCGGCTCGCTGGCCGGAGTGCCCGACTCCGGGGGCATCTGGGCACCGTCGCTGAGCTGGGACGGGGAACGGTTCTGGGTGACGTACACCGTCGTGCGCTCGGTCGGCACGCCGTACTTCGACCTGGACACGTACGTCTCGACGGCCACCGAGGTGAGCGGCGAATGGAGCGCGCCGCGCCGGGTCGCGAGCCACGGCTTCGACCCGGCCCTGTTCCACGAGGACGGCAGGCTGTGGCTGCTGAACCTGCAGAACGACCACCGGCCGGGAGGGCAGCGGTTCGCCGGGATCGTCGTCACGGAGCTGGACCGGGACACGCTCGCCCCCGTCGGGCGGACACGTCTGCTGCTCCAGCACGACCGGCTGATCGAGGGGCCGAAGCTGCTGCGGCGCGACGGCTGGTACTACCTCGTCCTCGCGGAGGGCGGCACGGGCTGGGAGCACGGGGTGCGGGTGGCCCGCAGCCGGGAGCTGACGGGGCCGTACGAACTCGACGAACGGTCCTTGCTGACCACCCGCGACGACCCGGACGTGCCGTTGCAGAAGGCCGGGCACGGCGAGCTGGTCGAGACGCCGGACGGGCAGTGGCTGCTCAGTCATCTGACGGCCCGCCCGCTGCACACGCCGCAGGGCCGCCGCTGCCCGCTCGGCCGCGAGACCGCGATCCAGGCGGTCACCTGGGACGCGGAGGGCTGGCCCCGGCTGCGGCAGGGCGGCCGGCGCCCGGCGGTGGACGTCGACGTACCGACGCGGCCGCACCCGCTGCCTCCCGCCGCCCCGGCCGAGGGCTTGTCCTGGCCGTGGAGCTCCCTGCGCGAGGCGCCGGACCCGTCCTGGGCCGACACGACGGCCCGGCCCGGCTGGATCCGGCTGCGCGGCCGGCACGGGCCCGAGTCCCGCTGGGCGAGCAGCCTGCTGGCCCAGCGCATCACCGAGCACCGCGCTCAGGCCGAGGTCACCGTCGAGGCGCGGCCGGTCACCTTCACCCAGGCCGCCGGGCTGGTGCTCTGGTACAACCCCGAGGCGTATCTCAGCCTGGACCTGACCTGGGCGGAGCCCGAGGGCGAGCCGCAGCGCGGACAGCAGTGGCGGGACACACCCGGAGCGGGTGGCCGTACGGTGCTCAGTCTCGTGGAGCGCGACGAGGAGGGCGTCCGGCAGGTCGCCGTCGTGGAGGTGCCGGGGGAGGCGGCCGTGACGCTGGGGGTGACGATCGAGGGAGCCGAGGCGCGCTTCTGGCACGTACGGGACGGGACGCGAACGGCGATCGGCCCGGTCCTGGACTTCAGCCGGCTGTCCGACGACCACGGTTCCCGGCTGCGGTTCACCGGTGCGATGGCGGGCGTCCACGCCCGGGACCTCGTGGACGCGGCGTTCACGGCGGACTTCAGGGGGTTCCGGCTGACCTGTTCCGGCTGACCTGCGCCCCCGGCTGAGCGCGTTGTTCGGGGTTTCGAAAGTTTTGACCGGCGAGAACCCGTGAATTCACTTGTCTTCCCGCCGTCCTGCGCCGCACCTAGAGTAGGAAGCGCTTTCTGTCGGCTCGGACTCCGGACCGCGGTGAGCAGCGCTGGTCGAAACTTTCCACGGCCCTCGGGCGGGCCGGAGAGGTGGGTTCCCGATGGTCCGTACGGCGAGTGCGAGCGTGGCGGCAGGTCCGACGCTGGCGGTCGTGGCGCGCGAGGCGGGGGTGTCGGTGCCGACCGCGTCGAAGGTGGTCAACGGCCGGGAGGACGTGGCGCCCGAGACCCGCCGCCGCGTCACCGAGGCGCTCGACCGGCTCGGCTATGTGCGCAGACCCCGGTTCGACGCGACGAAGGCGCCCCGGCTGGTCGACCTGGTCGTGCACTCACTGGAGAGCTCCTGGTCGGGCGCCGTGCTGCACGGGGTGGAGGAGGCGGCGCACGACGCGGGCCTCGAGGTCGTGGTGTCGGCGGCCCTGACCCGTACCCGGGCCGGGCGCCCGGAGCGCGGCTGGCTGGACAAGCTGGTCGCCCGGGGCTCCTCCGGGGTCCTGTTCAACCTGGCCGAGCTGAGCGATTCCCAGTACGCCTGGCTGGAGCAGCACCGCATCCCGTTCGTGATGATCGACCCGGTCCAGGAACCGCCGGAGGGCGTGGCGTCGGTGGGCGCGGCGAACTGGCAGGGCGGCCTGACGGCCACGGAGCATCTGCTCTCCCTGGGCCACGAGCGCATCGCCGTCATCGCCGGTCACCGGCGCACGATGTGCAGCAGCGCCCGGGTCGCCGGTTACCGCTCGGCGCTCGCGTCGGCCGGGCTCCGGCACCGCGCCGAGTACGTCCGGCACGCCGGCTTCGACGAGAGCCAGGCCCGCCGCCGCATGCTGGAACTGCTCGACCTGCCCGAGCCGCCGACGGCCGTCTTCGTCTGCTCGGACCGGATGGCGCTGGGGGTGTACGAGGCCTTGGCCGAGCGGGGGTTGAGGGTCCCGGACGACGTCAGCGTGGTGGGCTTCGACGACCTGCCCGAGGCACGCTGGGCCTCCCCCGCGCTGACCACGGTCCGCCAGCCGCTGTCGGAGATGGCCGCGACGGCGCTGCGCTCGCTGCTGCGCCTGATGGACGGCCACCACCCGGAGAGCACGCGAACGGAGTTGTCGACGCGACTGGTGGAACGGTCGAGCACGGCGGCGCCGCGGGTGTAGCGGCGGGGGGCCGTGGGAGCGGGGTGAGGCGGGAGCGGGGCGGGACCGGGAGCGGGGCGGGACCGGCCGTCAGGCGGGCCCGGGACGAGACCGGCCGTCAGGCCGGAGCGGTCACGGGGCAGGAGCGCCCCGGGCGGAAGCGGCCGCGAGGGTGGGAGCGGCGGTGTGGCGGGGCGTGGGGGTGCGGGCGCGGGCAGGCCATCGCACTCGCGGGTGCGGACAGTCGATCGCGGTTTCGGGTTGTACGGAAATGGTCGCATTGACCTGTGCCCGGTGGGGCCGTTGCATGGGTGCGGGCCCTTGCCGCTGGGGCGGGGGGCGTTGCCGACCGGGGGGAATGATGCGTTCTGCGTTACGAGCGGCTGTCGTCGCCGCGATGGCATCGGTGTGCACGGCGGCGCCCGCCGGGCCCGCCGGGGCGTCCGAGCCGAGACCGGGCACGGAGTTCGTCGACGTCACGGCCGACGGCGTCAAGGGCAACGGCGCTTCGGCGTACCCCGTGGTCAGTGCCGACGGCGGGCACGTTGCGTTCCTGTCGTGGGCCACGAACCTGGCACCCGGCGACACCGACAGCGCCGCCGACGTCTATGTGAGGGATCTGCGCACCGGAGACCTGCGCTGGGTCAGCGACGTTCCGGGTGATCAGGAGTTCGGGGAGCCGTCCATCAGCGCGGACGGCTCCCGCGTCGCCTTCGCCGCGCTGGCGCCGAACACCTGGCCGCCGACCCGCGAAGTGCGGCTCCCGGCCTACCTCCACGACACCCGGACAGGCCGCACCGCCCAGGTCGACGAGGGCACCGACCCCGCCTTCGGCCGGGCGGCGACGCCGGTCGTCAGCGGCAATGGGCGGTACGTGGCGTTCACGGCCCGGCCGACGGACAGGTTCGACGACCGGTCACGGCTCTACGTGCGTGACCTCCGGCGCGGCACCACCACGGAGATCGACCACCCGCTGCCCAGCGGCGAACAGCGCCTGGTCTCCCCCACGCTGAGCCACGACGGCAGCCGCGTCGCCTATCACCTGTGGGACGCGGGGACCGATCCCGGCGAGGACGAGGAAGGCGTCCACGTCCTCGACCGGCGGACGGGAGAGCGCACCCGCGCCGACGCCGAGTGCGCGGGAGACCCGGCGGAGAACGGGGTCGGTTCCCCGGTGATCAGCGCCGACGGCCACCATGTCGCCTTCAACTGGAAGTGCCTCACGCTGCCGTCCGGAGGCACCAACGACACCGCGGGCGTCGTCGTACGGGATCTGCTGCGGGGAACGCTGCGGCACGTCCTGGGCCCGCAGCCGCAGTACGGCACGCACAGCGGCCGGCCGAGCGCCGACGCCCGCCGGATCGCCTTCGCCGTGTCCGAATCGGCCCCTGGTCAGCGCCCCCGCCAGGTCGTCTACTGGCGTGACCTGCGCACCGGCCAGGTGGCCATGATCAGCGCCCGCCCCGACGGCACGGCGAACCAGCGGCCCGCGGCCCACCCGACCATCGACGCCCGCGGCCGGGTCGTGGCCTTCGACGGTGAGCGGCTCGACCTCCAGGGCGAGGACGGCTCCAGCGAGCGGCAGGCGTTCGTCACGCGCGTGCGCTGAAGGCGTGCTCGTGCAGTCGCGCACCCCTTACGCGCGCCGCGCGCCCGTACCGCCGTCACCCGTGGGTTCCCCCTGGGGCGGCTCGTCTCAACCGGCACGGCACAGCCTCATGGGTCGGGGGCGGCCGGAGCGAGCTTTCCCGCCGTACGCGGACCGCCCAGGGACGGTTCACGAGCGGGGCGGCGGCGTCCCGCCGGAGAGTGGGACGACCGGGACCCGCGTGGGCCCGGGACCACCGTCTTGCGTTCCCAACAACAGCCTTTGTTGGCTCGTCCGGCCTGATTCGGCTCCCCGTCCGCTACGACAATGCGTGCATGAACGATGACTGGCAGCAACAGATCGACGCTCTCCAGGAGGAGTTGGTCCGCCGTGACGACCCCGCCGCCTGGATGCGGGAGGCCGACGCGATGGACGCCTCGCGGCGCTATCCCGCACTGTCGCTGCGCGGGCCGGTCTTCGGGGTCGCCTTGCAGGATCCGGCGGTGGGGCCGCAATGGCGGCTGCTGAAGCCGGTGACGGACGGCATGGCGCAAGTGGCCCGGGACGGGCTGCACTCACACCTGTGGTTCACGGCGAAGGACGGCACCGACGACCCGGCCGTCCGGCGTGAACTGCTGGCGGCCGTCGCGGTGATGGAGCGCGAGCCGGTGAACGAGGTCGAGGCGTGCGGGGTCCGCTACCGCGTGGTGCGCGGCGACGAGTTCGCCCGCTGCAACGACGACGGACCGGAGCCGCCGCGCCCCACCGACCCGGAGCCGGCACGACGGTCGTGGGACAGGCGGGCCAAGGACACCACGTCGCCGGACGTCGGCTTCGTGCTCGACCCGGCCCGCCCGGACGGCCTGGCGGCGGGCGCGCTGCGGCTGAGGCTGCGCGAGTTCGCGTACACGGGCGCCCGATTCCCCTCCGACGTCCGCGCGGACTCCGAGAAGGCGGTGGCCACGCACCCGGATCCCGTGCTGCTGCCCACCGGTTTCGGCGTGGTCGAGCGCGGCCGTTACGGCTGGCAGCCCTGCGGCGCCCTCATGGCCACGCCGCACGACGCCCGGCGCCTGCTCTACAGCGGCATGTCCGAGATGTGGGCCATGCTGTACCAGTACGACGACACCAAGAAGGCCCGGTACGCGCGCGCCGCCGAGGAGTACAAGGCACTCGACCGCGCCGACGAGTTCCGCTTCGACGACCGCGTGTTCCGCATCTGCCGCGTCGAACGCATGCTGCGCATGGGCCCCGACGGACCGGAGTGCCCGCGACCGTCGGACGTCGACGAGTACGGGCCCATGAAGATGCACCCGACGATGGACGAGGACGGCACGATCCACTACGGGACGGCTTAGGGGGTGTCCGCAAAGCGCTCGGTGCTGCGGCCCGCTCTCAGCCGACGAGGTACTCGATGTCGAGGGAGTCGGAATGTCCGGCCCAGGAAAGGGAGAACGTCCAGCACCCCGGCTTCGGCATGTCGATGAGAGAAGAGCCGGGCCCCCCGGTGACCGAGCGGGTCACCACTTCGTTCGTGCCGGCGAGGACGGCCCTGATGGTCAGCCGGTCGTCAGGCCCTCTGCCGGCGGCCTCCTCCTCGGTGTCCTTGGCCACCCAGAGGATCTTGTTTTCCCGGCCCTTGGCTGTCGGCGCGTGGTACGGGTATCCGAAGAGCACCGCGGCGATTTCGCCCTTGTCGCCGATGATGTGCCGCTGTGACACCTCTCGCGGGAATCCCTTCCGCGCCCACGAGGGAAGGGAGAGCTGCTTCACCGCGGGGCGGCAACTCCCCGCCGCGTTCGGCGCGACGGCGGTGCGAGTGGATTTCGTCGCCTGCGCTTTGTCCGGGTTGCTCTCGCTCCCGCTGCAACCGCTTGCCGTGAGCACCGCGGCAGTCACCAGAGCAATGAGCGCGCCAGGCAGCGCAGAGCCGTCCGGGCGCCGCACGCTCGGCCGACTCAGGTGTGCAGGCATCCCGCGGCTCCGATACAGAACGTTGAATGACAAGTGGTCACTGTTCCACGGGTTCCGAAGGCGGGGAACCTGCTATCCGGCCGGCCCCGGCAGATGTCTCATGTGCGTTCCATCAGCCGCTTGAGGGCGGTGAGGTCGGCGGTCACCGCCTCCGCGTCGCGGCCGAACTCCTCGTCGCTCGTCCAGGGCTGCCGGCGCAGGGTGAACACCACCTCGCAGCCGGGGCCGTCGGCGATCACCCGCATCGGGTTGTGGACGGTCTGCCCCGAGGGCAGCGTGACGTCGTGGTCGAGCACGCCGAAGTCGTTCCCGGGCGTGAAGACCACCACGACCCGTCCCATGGGCGACTCCCCCACCCACCGGCCGTCCACCAGCTCGATGGAACGGGCCAGTCCGGGAGCCCAGCCGGGGACGTTGGCGGGGTTCGAGACGTAGTCGTAGACCTCCTGTGCGGGGCGGTCGATCGAGACGCCGAGGTGCCTGGATCGTCGTGTCGTGGTCGTCATGGCGGCGACGTTACGGGCCTGCCCGGGGGCCGTCTTGAACGGATCGGACACGGATCGGTCACCGTGCCGACCGGTGTCCGATTCCTTCAAGACCGGGCGTCGCGGACCTGCCTACGGTGGGCCCATGACTGCTCGATTCGATGCCATCGGCCTGGTCGTCTCCGACATGGCCGCCTCCGTCGCCTTCTACCGCCGGCTCGGGTTCGCCTTCCCCGAAGGCTCCGAGAGCCAGCCGCACGCCGAGGCCGGACTGCCCGGCGGGCTGCGGCTGATGCTCGACACCGAGGAGACGGTCCGCTCCTTCCTGCCCGAGTGGCAGCCGCCCGCCGGCGGCGGCCGGACCTCGCTGGCCCTGCGCTGCGACGGGCCGGAGGAAGTGGACTCGTTGTACGAGGAGTTGGTGGGCGCCGGGTGCCACGGTGAGCTCAAGCCCTGGGACGCCTTCTGGGGGCAGCGGTACGCCGTCGTGCTCGACCCGGACGGCAACGGGGTGGACCTGTTCGCTCCGCTAGCCGCGGCCGGCGAGTAGCTCCCCCAGCGGCAGGCCCGCCAACTCCCTGACGTCCCGGGCCAGATGGGCCTGGTCGGCGTAGCCGGCCCGGACGGCCGTGTCCGCGAACGGCACACCGTCCCGGGCCAGCGCGAGGGCGCGGCGCAGCCGCAGGATCCGGGCCAGGGTCTTGGGTCCGTAGCCGAAGGCGGTCAGCGAACGGCGGTGCAACTGGCGTGCGCCGAGACCGAGTTCGTCGGCGGTCGCGGCGACAGGGCGGCCCGCGCCGAGAGCGGTCACGACGTGCCGCAGCAGCGGATCCGGCGGATCGGCACCGGCCGCCTGCCGCAGGGCGAGGTCCTCCAGCCCGCTCGCCGGGTCGGAGGCCGCGTTCACCCGTGCGGCCAGTCGCCGTACCTCCGAGGCCGGCCACAGGTCCGCGAGCTCGACGCGACGGTCGCGCAGCTCGTGCGCCGGTACGCCCAGCAGGGCCGGGGCAGTGCCCGGGTAGAAGCGGACGCCGGCCCAGGTGCCGCTCTCGCCGTCGGTGACGAACGCGTGGGTATCGGGCCCGGCGACCAGCAGCCGCCCCTCATGCCACAGCAGGTCCATGCACCCGTCGGGCAGCACACGCGCCGCCCCGTCCCGCTCCGGGGCATTGCTCCACACGACCGCTCCCGCCAGCCGTGACGCCCGCTCCACGTACACGTAGGCCAGGCTACGCCGCGGGCCGCGTACGCGTGCCGCGAGCGGCCCGGGCCGGGCTGCGCCACCGCTGCCGACCAGGTCGGCCAGGGCGGCGCCCCGTCCCCGGCCGCTACGCCGACCGCCCCCGGTACTCCACCGGACTCACCCCGTACACCCGCTTGAACGCCGTCGACAAGGCGAACGCGCTGCCGTACCCCACCCGTCGGGCCACGGCGTCGAGCGTGTCCTCGGAGTCGCGCAGGCGGTCGGCCGCGAGGGCGAGGCGCCAGCCGGTGAGGTACGTCATCGGGGGCTCGCCGACCAGGGCGGTGAAGCGGCGGGCGAGCGCGGCGCGGGACACCCCGGTCTTGGCGGCGAGCGCGGCGATGGTCCACGGGTGGGCGGGGTCGTCCTGGAGCAGGCGCAGGGCGCCGCCGACGACCGGATCGGCGAGGGCCCGGTACCAGGCGGGCGCCTCCGCCTCTGGGCGGGCGAACCACGCGCGCAGCGCGGCGATGACCAGCAGATCCAGCAGACGGTCCAGGACGACCTCCTGGCCCGGCTCGTCCCGGACGATCTCCTCGGAGACGTACGGCGTGAGCGGGCAGTCCCACACGTCGGACGTGAGGGTGAGCAGCGGCGGCAGCGCGTCCAGCAGCCGGCCGCTGATCTCGCCCTGCACTGGGTACGTGCCGATCAGCATCACCGTGGCACCATCGAGCCGGTCGCCCCAGGTGCGCACGCCCAGGTCCATGGAGCCGTTGAGGGGACGTCCGTCGGGGTAGCGGCACTCCTGACGCGGCAGGATCAGCGCCTGCGGTGGCGTACCCGGGTCGTCTGCGCAGGTGTACGAGTCCGGGCCGCGGGCGATGGCGAGGTCCCCGGCCCGCAGCCGTGTCCGCTCGCCCCGGTCGGGCAGGACCCAGGCCTCGCCGCGCGCGACGAGCATCACGGTGAGCGGCGCCCGGTCCTCCACGCGCACCGCCCACGGCGGGTCGAAACACGCCCTGGTCATGAACGCGCCCCGCGCGCGGGGGCCCTCCAGCAACCCGGCGAGTGCGTCCATGGTGCCAGCGTAGACGCGGTCGTATGAGAATGAGCCGTTCAGCGATGGTTCCGGGCGGTGTACGGCAGTTGACTCGACGGCATGACGAACACGACACGGAACACGCAGGGCATGACGGTTGTGGTGACGGGTGCCTCGGGCCGTACGGGGAGCCGGGTGGCCCGGGCGGCGGAGGCCGCCGGGCTCACGGTACGGGCGGCGTCGCGGTCGACCGGTTTCGACTGGTGGGACCGCTCGACCTGGGCGGACACCTTGCGCGGCGCCGACGCGGCCTACCTCGCCTACCCCTCGGACGTCGGCGCGCCGGGCGCCGCCGAGGCGGTGGGGGACCTCGCGCGGGAGGCGGTCGGGCTCGGGGTGCGGCGGCTGGTGCTGCTGTCCGGGCGCGGCGAGGAGCAGGCCCTGCCCACCGAGGAGGCGCTGCACGCCTCGGGGGCGGACTGGACGGTCGTACGGGCCGCGTGGTTCGCGCAGAACTTCAGCGAGGGGCCGCTGGTGGCGGAGTTGCGGGAGCGCGGGGAGCTGGTGTTCCCGGCCGGCGAAGTGCGGGAGCCGTTCCTCGACGTGCGGGACATCGCGGACGTGGTGGTGGCCGCGCTGACGGCGGGCGACCGGTACGTGGGCCGGACACTCACCCTCTCCGGGCCGCGCCTGCTGACCTTCGGCGAGGCGGTCGCGGAGATCGCCGAAGCGACGGGCCGCCCGCTCACCTACCGGGCCGTGTCGACACGGGACTACGGCGAGGCGCTGCTCGGCTTCGGCGTACCGCCGCAGGAGGTCACGGCCCTGACCGAAATCTTCGACACCCTCCTCGACGGCCGCAACGCACACCTCTCGGACGGCGTACGGGAGGTCTTGGGCCGCGCTCCCCGGGACTTCACGGACTTCGTACGGGAGGAGACGGCGGCCGGGACCTGGAAGGTGTGACGCCGACGGCCGCCTGCCGGCGACCGGCGCGGGCCACGGCCAGGCCGGGACACCCGGAGGGCGGGTGACGGTGCGTCGCCTGCCGACGGGCGGCGCGGGCCACGGCCAGGCCGGGACATCCGGAAGGTGGGTGACGGTGCGTCGCCTGCCGACGGGCGGCGCAGGCCCCGGCCAGGCCGGACCCCGGCAGGAGCGAAGACGGCGGGCCGCGGTCAGGCCAGGGCCCGGAAGGTGAGTGACGTCGCATCGCCTGCCGGCAGGCAGCACAGGCCCCGACCAGGCCGGAACCCGGCAGGAGCGAAGACGGCGGGCCGCCCGCCAACGAACGGCGCGGGGCGAGGCCGCGGCCGGGCAGGGCCCGGCGGCGATGCGCCGACCGCGGCCCCGGCCGGCGCGGCGACCGCGCGCCCGTCACTTCTCGGACGGCGGCGGAGCATCCCGGTTGGCCTGGCCCCCGGCGTTGCCGGTGCTCTTCGCGTGGGTGGGCTTCGCGTGCGTGCGCAGCCGGGCCGTGACGTCCTCCGGGGGAAGGAAGCGGGACCAGCGTTCCGGGAACTCGGAGGGCATGTCGGGGTCGGAGCCGCCCGCGGCGGCGGCGCGGGCCACGTACTCGGCGACCTGCGCCTGCCGCAGCCGCTCGTTGGCCTCGCGGGCCGCGGCCGTGGCGGCGGCCGGCCAGACCCGGTCGATGGCGGCGTTGACCGCGGCCCCGACGAGCACGGCGAACGCGGCCACACCGATCCACAGCAGCACGGCGACGGGCGCGGCCAGGGAGCCGTAGATCGTCGGGCCCTCGACCGTGCTGGTCAGGTAGATCCGCAGCAGGAAGCTGCCGAGGACCCACATGCCGAGGGCGACGAGCGCACCGGGCACGTCCTCGATCCAGGGGGAGCGGACGGGGACGGACACGTGGTAGAGCGTGGTCAGGAAGGCGATCGACAGGAGGATGACGACCGGCCAGTACAGGACCTGGACGACCGTCGTCGACCACGGCACGATCCGCACCACCGCGTCCGGCCCGGCCACCATCAGCGGCAGCGCGATCGAGCCGATCAGCAGGGCGACGATGAACAGCACGAAGGCCATCAGGCGGGTCTTGACGATGCCCCGGACGCCGTCGAGGCCGTACATGACGGTGATGGTGTCGATGAAGACGTTCACGGCGCGGGAGCCGGACCACAGGGCGAACAGGAAACCGATGGAGATGATGTCGGGCCGGCCGCCCTTCATCACGTCGTGCAGGATCGGCTCGGCGATCTGCCTGACGCCACGGTCGGACAGCACCGTGCGGGCGGCCTCCAGGATGTTGGCCTGGAGGCTCTCGATGGTGTCGGCGCCGGTCCAGGCGTCGACGTAGCCGAGCAGTCCGATCATGCTCAGCAGCAACGGCGGCACCGACAGCAGCGTGAAGAACGCCGCCTCCGCCGCCAGCCCCAGGATCCGGTACTCGATGCACGAGTTGACGGTGTCCTTGAGCAACAGCCAGGCGGTCCTGCGCTTGGAGACGTTCCGGTAGAGAGCACGCGCCCGGTGGAGGCGCCCGGAGGGTGTGTCGGGGGTTTCACTTGCTGGCTGCACCCCCTAACGGTATCCGTCGCGCCCGACCGCACTCACCCACAGGTGGTCTCCGGCGCCCGGACCCCGCCCCTTGGTGACCAAGGTGCCGCCCCGGGGTACTTTCGCAGCATGGCTGGCAGCACCCACTCCGTGAACAACCAGGTCCCGCCGCTGGTCGGGTACGACGTCTTCTCGGCCGACCGGGCCCTCACGGCGGCGGTCGAACGGCATCTCGATCCCGGCCTGCGCGACGAGGTGCTCGGCGAGCTGTCGGCGCTCGGGCGGACCGCCGGCTCGGCCCAGGTGCAGGAGTGGGGGGCGCAGGCCAACGAGAACCCACCCCGGCTGCGCACCCACGACCGGTACGGGCACCGGATCGACGAGGTCGAGTTCCATCCGTCCTGGCACCGGCTGCTCGGCAAGGGCGTCTCGGCCGGTCTGACCGCGGCCTGGGACCGGCCTGCCGGGCATCTGCGGCGGGCCGCCGCCTTCCTGGTGTGGACGCAGGTCGAGGCCGGCAACGGCTGCCCGCTGTCGATGACGCACGCGGCGGTGCCCGCCCTGCGCACGGACCCGGACCTGGCCGCCGAGTGGGAGCCGCGGCTGACGTCCATGGTCTACGACCGTGAGCTCAGGCCCGCGCACCTCAAGGCGGGGGCGCTGTTCGGGATGGGCATGACGGAGAAGCAGGGCGGCAGCGACGTACGGGCGGGCACGACGTCCGCGCGGCCGCTCGCGGAGGACGGGACGTACGAACTGACCGGGCACAAGTGGTTCTGCTCGGCGCCGATGTCCGACGGTTTCCTGGTGCTGGCGCAGGCGCCGGGCGGCCTCACCTGTTTCCTGGTGCCGCGGGTGCTGGCGGACGGCACGCGCAACGTGTTCCTGCTCCAGCGGCTCAAGGACAAGCTCGGCAACCGGTCGAACGCCTCGGCCGAGGTCGAGTTCGACGGGACCTGGGCGCGCCGGGTCGGCGAGGAGGGGCGCGGGGTGCGCACCATCATCGAGATGGTGGCGGCGACCCGGCTCGACTGTGTGCTGGGCTCGGCGGGGCTGATGCGGCAGGCCGTGGCGCAGGCGGTGCACCACTGCACGTACCGGGAGGCGTTCGGGGGGAAGCTCGTCGACAAGCCGCTGATGCGCAACGTCCTCGCCGATCTCGCCATCGAGTCGGAGGCGGCGACGACGCTGGCGCTGAGGCTCGCGGCGGCCTGCGACGACGGCGGCGAGCAGGAGCGGGCGCTGCTGCGGATCGCGGTGCCGGCGGCCAAGTACTGGGTGACCAAGCGGTGCCCGCCGGTGGCGGTGGAGGCGGCCGAGTGCCTGGGCGGCAACGGCTACGTCGAGGAGTCCGGGATGCCCCGGCTGGTGCGCGAGTCGCCGCTGAACTCCATCTGGGAGGGCGCGGGCAACGTCCAGGCCCTCGACGTGCTGCGGGCGTTGCAGCGGGAGCCGGGGGCGTTCGACGCGTATCTGCGGGAGGTCGGGCAGGCGCGCGGCGCCGATCACCGGCTCGACGGGGCCATCAAGAACCTGCTGACCGAACTCGCCGATCTGGAGGGTGTGGAAGGGCGGGCGCGGCGGCTGGCGGAGCGGCTGGCGCTGGTGCTCCAGGGGTCGCTGCTCGTCCGGTTCGCGCCGCCGCAGGTCGCCGACGCGTTCTGCGCGGCGCGGCTGGGCGGCGACGGGGGCGCGGCGTTCGGGACGCTCCCGCACAGTCTCGATCTGGCGTCGGTGGTGGAGCGGGCCCGGCCGGTGACCTGACCCGGGCACCCGAGAGCGGGGGTGGTGCTGCGCCGACACGGCACCACCCCCGCCGCACTGGCCCGTTCGAGCCACCGAACGCCGCTCGGGACGGCGTCGCTCAAGTTTCGGACACGGCCGGGCTGTCCACCAGGGTTGCAAGGGGTTGCAACTTGCTGCTGACTGTGTGCGGACTGTACGCGTCCGCTCGGGGGCAGGCGGCACTATGAGACGGACGGTCAGAAGAGACTCCAGGGGGCCCACGCCGATGGACGTCACGCAGCTCGCCGCCGTGGACACCACGCGCGCGGCCCGGGTGCTCAGCGAGGTCCGTTCCGCCCGGTTGTCCGGGCAGCGCGCGCCCGTGCCGCCGCGCCGGGTGATCGAGCAGTCCTGGGAGCGCATGCTGCGCAGCGGTGTCGATCCGGACCACGACTTCCGGGCGGATCTGCTGTCCCGCGAGGAGGTGCAGCGGCGGCGCGAGGCGTCGGCGCTGCGCCATGTGCTGCCGGTGCTGCGGGAGGGGCTGCTGAGGTTCGCGGACGTCGCCCACCACATCATGGTGGTCGCCGACGAGGAGGGCCGGGTGCTGTGGCGGGAGGGCAGCGCGCCGGTGCTGCGCAAGGCCGACGGGCTCGGCTTCGAACTCGGCGCGGACTGGCGTGAGGACGTCGTCGGCACGAACGGTCTGGGTACCCCGGCGGTGGTGCGCCGGCCCGTACAGGTCTTCGCCTCCGAGCACTTCGTGCGCTCCCACGCCGGCTGGACGTGCGCCGGCGCTCCGCTGACGGATCCACGGGACGGCCGACTGCTCGGCGTGGTGGACGTGAGCGGGCCGCTGGAGACGATGCATCCGGCCACGCTCGCCTGGGTCGACTCGGTGGCGAAACTCGCCGAGGCCCGGCTGCGGGAGAGGCACCTGGAGTCGCTGGAGCGGCTGCGGGCGGTGGCGGCGCCGGTGCTGGCCCGGCTCGGCGGGCGTGCCCTGGTCGTCGACCGGGACGGCTGGACCGCGGCGGTCGGCGGGGTGCCGTACACGCGGCGCGTGGCGCTGCCCAAGTCCCTGTCGCCGGGCCCGAGGTGGGTGCCGGCGCTCGGACTGTGCTCGGTGGAGCCGCTGGCCGGGGGCTGGCTGCTGCGGGCGGCCGCCGACGAGCCGGTGCCGCGCGAGGCGGCCGGAATCGTGCTGGACCTGAGACAGGCCCGCAGATGGACGGTGGCGGTATCCGGCGGCGCGGGCTCCTGGACCCGCGAACTGAGTCCCCGGCACGCCGAGTTGCTGTACCTCCTCGCCGTCCACCGCACCGGCCGCAGCGCCTCTGACCTGGCCGGCGACGTGTTCGGCGACCCGGCCCGCACGGTGACGGTACGCGCCGAGATGTCGCGGATCCGGCGCTACCTCGGCGCGTTCCTGGAGCACCGGCCGTACCGCTTCGCCGAGGACGCCGAGGTCGAGGTGCTCCTCCCGGACGACCCGCACGACGTGCTGCCGCACTCGACGGCACCGGCGGTGGAGCGGCTGCGCGCCGTTGCACCGGCCCCCTGAGGTTCACGGGACGTGCCGTCCGCCCGTCCCCAGGGGTGCATCTTGCGCATATTTGCAGGGTCTTCGCCCCCCACCCCGCCCACCTGCCGTAGCATCCCCTACGGGCCACCCCACCTGTTCCTCCGTCAACGTACGGACCGCAAGGCGCAGTTGGCCCGCCTCGGGAGGACGTTATGAAGCATCGCGGCAGACACCGGCGGCGCAGGCGGGGCAGGGCGCTGCGTGGGGCCCTGGCCGGGACGGCTCTCGCACTCACCGCCGCCGCCACCCTGATCAGCGCCTCGCAGGCCACAGTCGCCGACGCGCCCGGGGCTCTGAAGCCGATCTCCGTGTCCGCCGAGGCCGGGCGGCTGCCGCTGGCCGAGCACCGGGTGCCGGGGCGGTGGCTCGACCGGCTCGCCTCGACGATGGGCCGGCCGGTCGGTGTCGGCACGGTGCTGGACAGCGCCGACCGCACGCTGCGGAACGCGGCCGACTGCCCGGCCGCCGAGAAGCACACCCTGCCGGTCGAGCCGGCGGCCACGCGTGCGTACTGCTTCGGCGGCGCCGACACCCGGGGCTGGCGGTCCGGCGCGGTCACCACCTCGGGCGACGCGGACGACGACGGCCGTTGGAGCCGGAACCGCGTGATCCTCTCCGGCTGGACCCGCGGCGGCGCCGAGGGCGGCTCCATGGACGGCCCGGCCCTCGAGCAGGGTCTGGCCAAGGTCGCCTTCGTCGACGCCGACGACCCCGGCCGGCTCCGCTACACCTGGGCGCTGCTGGCCGTCCCGGTGGACGGCGGTCGGGACTACCGAGGGCTGGTCTCCCCGCTGTCCGGCATGGTCTGGTACCAGGACAAGCTGCTGGTGACGACCCGCGAGGGCGACCGGAACGCGCTGTATGTCTACGACATGGACCGCATCCAGCGCGCCACGGTCGACTCCGACGCGGTCGGCCGGGTGCGGGGCGGCTGGTCGGCGTACGGCTCCCGGTACGTGCTGCCCGCGGTCGCCTCCTACGCCCTGCCCGGCGGGGACGACGTGCCGCACCCGGCCGCGGTCTCCCTCGACCGCAGCACCGCCCCCGACAGTCTGGTGGCGAGCGAGTGGGTACCGGCGGACGGCGACCGGCGCACCCGGCTGTGGCGCTACGCGCTGAGCCGGGACCCGGCCCGTTCCGGCCTGCTCGCCACCAACTCCTCACGGCACGCGGACCCGGTCGAGGCGTACGAGACGAAGACGACCGATGTGCGGGGCGTGCTGTCGTACCGCTCGGGCTGGTACCTGGACCGCGCGGCGGGCACGCGCGGCGGGCACGGGACGCTGTGGCGCCAGGACGTGGAGGGCGCGCGGGCGGCGGAGTGCGCGAGGGACGAGACGCGTCACTGCTGGAGCGGCCTGTCGGGTTCCCTGTCCTACTGGGAGGAGACCGGCGAGCTCTGGTCCCAGTCGGGCCGGATGCTGTTCGCGCTGCCGCTGGCGTCGGTGGACAGGGCGCTGGGCCGATCGACCGACCGGTAGGCCACGATCGACAGACCAGTGGGTCAGATGATTTTCTGGCCCGCATGACCACCATCGCCGTGACCACCTGGTCCCTGGAGCAGACCGCCCCGACCGACCTGCTGCCGGCCGCCGCGCCGGACGGGGACGTCCGGATCGTCCGCTCCGAGGTGCCCTCGCCCGAGTTCAGCCGGTACCTTTACGCCTCGGTCGGCGGCGACATCGACTGGACGGACCGGCTGAGCTGGTCGTACGCGCGGTGGCTGGAGCACCTGGAGCGGCCCGGTGTGGAGACGTGGGTGGCGTACGACCGGGGCACGCCCGCGGGGTACGTGGAGCTGGAGGCGCAGGACGACGCGGTCGTGGAGATCCTCTACTTCGGCCTGCTCCCCGCTTTCCGCGGCCGGCGCATCGGCGGGCACCTGCTGTCGTACGGCACGGCCCGGGCCTGGGACCTCGCGGACCGCTGGGCGGGACTGAGCCCGACGAAGCGGGTCTGGCTGCACACGTGCAGCAAGGACGGCGAGCGCGCGATGGACAACTACCAGCGCCGGGGCTTCAAGCTGTTCGACACCAAGGTCGAGGAGGAACCGGAGGTCACCGCTCCGGGGCCGTGGCCTGGGGCGTTCCCCGTCTGACCTGGTCGGACACCCCGGGACGGGCCTATGTGACCAAGGACACTCGTGTCTTGCATTTCGAGACGTAAGTGTCCGAATCTTGGACGAAGCTGGACTGTGTCCAGATCGCCGTGCCACGCTTCCGTCATGCCTGGAACTGGGATTGCCTTGGTGAGTCGACGCCACGTCGACCTCGGCCGCATGTCCAGCTCCATCTGTCCGGCGCGCTGAGAGCACTCACGCAGCCCGACAACCCCCCTTTCTCGTCTCATCCCTGCGCAAAGACGCGCACGTATGCCCATGCGCCCGCGCGCAGGTCAGAGCCGCTTTCCCGCCTGTCCCGAAGGACGTATCAACCATGGCCGCCACCCCGCAGAAGCCTGCCGCCGCGACTCCCCGCCGCAAGGTGAGCCGTCACCGCGGTGAGGGTCAGTGGGCCGCGGGGCACCACACCCCGCTCAACGGCAACGAGCAGTTCAAGAAGGACGACGACGGTCTCAATGTGCGGACACGCATTGAGACGATCTACTCCAAGCGGGGCTTCGACTCGATCGACCCGAACGACCTGCGCGGCCGGATGCGCTGGTGGGGCCTGTACACCCAGCGCCGCCCCGGGATCGACGGCGGCAAGACGGCGGTCCTGGAGCCGGAGGAGCTGGACGACGAGTACTTCATGCTGCGCGTCCGCATCGACGGCGGCCGTCTCACCACGCAGCAGCTGCGGGTGATCGGCGAGATCTCGCAGGAGTTCGCCCGCGGCACCGCCGACATCACGGACCGGCAGAACGTCCAGTACCACTGGATCCGGATCGAGGACGTGCCCGAGATCTGGAACCGACTGGAGGCGGTCGGCCTGTCCACCACCGAGGCCTGCGGTGACACGCCCCGCGTGGTCATCGGCTCGCCGGTCGCGGGCATCGCCGAGGACGAGATCATCGACGGCAGCTCCGCCATCGACGAGATCCACCGTCGGTACATCGGCAGCAAGGAGTTCTCCAACCTGCCGCGCAAGTTCAAGACGGCGATCTCCGGATCGCCGCTGCTCGACGTGGCGCACGAGATCAACGACGTCGCGTTCGTCGGTGTGCACCACCCCGAGCACGGCCCGGGCTTCGACCTGTGGGTCGGCGGCGGTCTGTCCACCAACCCGAAGATCGGCGTCCGGCTCGGCGCCTGGGTGCCGCTGACGGAGGTCCCGGACGTCTGGGCGGGCGTGATCGGCATCTTCCGCGACTACGGCTACCGGCGTCTGCGTACGCGCGCCCGCCTCAAGTTCCTGGTCGCCGACTGGGGTGCGGAGAAGTTCCGGCAGGTGCTGGAGGACGAATACCTGGGGCGCCAGCTGGTCGACGGCCCCGCTCCCGAGCAGCCGGTCCAGCAGTGGCGCGACCACATCGGCGTGCACCGGCAGAAGGACGGCCGTTTCTACGTCGGCTTCGCCCCGCGCGTGGGACGCGTCGACGGCGCGACGCTCACGAAGATCGCCGACCTCGCTCAGGCCCACGGCTCCGGCCGGGTGCGCACCACCGTCGAGCAGAAGATGATCGTCCTCGATGTCGAGGAGGACAAGGTCGAGTCGCTCGTCGAGGGCCTGGAGGCGCTCGACCTGACCGCCCGGCCGTCCTCGTTCCGGCGCGGCACCATGGCCTGCACCGGCATCGAGTTCTGCAAGCTGGCCATCGTCGAGACCAAGCAGCGCGGCTCGCAGCTCATCGACGAGCTGGAGCGCCGTATGCCGGACTTCGACGAGCCGATCACCATCAACCTCAACGGCTGCCCGAACGCCTGCGCCCGTATCCAGGTGGCGGACATCGGTCTCAAGGGCCAGCTGGTCGTCAACGACAAGGGCGAGCAGGTCGAGGGCTACCAGGTGCACCTGGGCGGCGCGCTCGGCCTGGAGGCCGGCTTCGGCCGCAAGGTGCGCGGCCTGAAGGTCACCTCCGAGGAGCTGCCCGACTACGTCGAGCGCGTCCTGAAGCGGTTCCAGGCGGAGCGCGAGGACGGCGAGCGGTTCGCCGCCTGGGCGGCCCGGGCCAGCGAGGAGGCCCTCTCATGAGCGAACGTGCGGCCCCGTTCTACTGCCCCTACTGCGGCGACGAGGACCTGCGTCCGAACGAGGAGGGCCACGGCGCGTGGGAATGCGCGGCGTGCAGCCGAGCCTTTCAGCTGAAGTTCCTCGGGCTGCTGGCCCAGGGGCTGAAGCGATCCGACCCCGGAGGGGCGAAGATATGACCACGGTTCAGGACCAGCGCACGACCGAGGATCTCAAGGCGCTCGCCGAACAGGCGGGCCGCGACCTGGAGGACGCCTCCGCGCTGGAGATCCTCCAGTGGGCGGCCGAGACCTTCGGCAAGCGCTTCTGCGTGACCTCCTCGATGGAGGACGCGGTCGTCGCCCACCTGGCCTCCCGCGCGATGCCCGGCGTCGACGTCGTCTTCCTCGACACCGGCTACCACTTCGAGGAGACCATCGGCACCCGTGACGCGGTCGACGCCGTGATGGACGTCAACGTCATCACGCTCACGCCGCGCCAGACGGTCGCCGAGCAGGACGCGGAGTTCGGGCCCAGGCTGCACGACCGCAACCCCGACCTGTGCTGCGCCATGCGCAAGGTCGAGCCTCTGGAGCGAGGCCTGAAGGACTACCAGGCCTGGGCGACCGGTCTGCGCCGCGACGAGTCCCCGACCCGGGCGAACACCCCGGTGGTCGGCTGGGACGACAAGCGCCAGAAGGTCAAGATCTCCCCGATCGCCCGCTGGAGCCAGGACGACGTGGACGCGTACGTCACCGAACACGGCGTCCTGACGAACCCGCTGCTGATGGACGGCTACGCCTCCGTCGGCTGCGCCCCCTGCACCCGCCGGGTCCTTCAGGGCGAGGACGCGCGCGCCGGCCGCTGGGCGGGCCGCAGCAAGACCGAGTGCGGGCTGCACGGATGACGCCGCCTCAGACTCAGACGACTCAGACGATTCAGGAGACCGACGTGACGACCGGAGCCACCGTCTGGCTCACGGGTCTGCCGAGTGCCGGCAAGACCACCATCGCCCACGAGCTGGCCGGCCGGCTGCGCGCCGAGGGCCACCGCGTCGAGGTGCTCGACGGCGACGAGATCCGCGAGTTCCTCTCGGCGGGCCTCGGCTTCAGCCGCGAGGACCGGCACACCAACGTGCAGCGCATCGGCTTCGTCGCCGAACTGCTCGCCCGCAACGGCGTGCTCGCCCTCGTCCCGGTGATCGCGCCGTACCAGGACAGCCGCGAGGCGGTGCGCAAGCGGCACCAGGCGAACGGCACCGCGTACGTGGAGATCCACGTGGCGACCCCGGTCGAGGTGTGCAGCGAGCGGGACGTGAAGGGCCTGTACGCCAAGCAGGCCGCGGGCGAGCTCACGGGGCTCACCGGGGTCGACGACCCGTACGAGGCGCCCGAGTCGCCCGATCTGCGCATCGAGTCGCAGAACCAGACCGTGCAGGAGTCCGCGGCGTCCGTGTACGCCCTGCTCAGCGAAAGGGGACTGGCATGACGACCGCCGCGACGGTTTCCGAGGAGACCGACAGCCCGTACGCGCTCTCCCACCTCGACGCCCTCGAGTCCGAGGCGGTGCACATCTTCCGTGAGGTGGCGGGTGAGTTCGAGCGGCCGGTGATTCTGTTCTCCGGTGGCAAGGACTCGATCGTCATGCTGCATCTGGCGTTGAAGGCGTTCCGGCCGGCGTCGGTGCCGTTCTCGCTGCTGCATGTGGACACCGGGCACAACTTCCCCGAGGTCATCGACTACCGAGACCGCACGGTGGCCCGGCACGGGCTGCGGCTCCATGTCGCCTCGGTGCAGGACTACATCGACCGGGGTGTCCTCAAGGAGCGCCCGGACGGTACGCGCAACCCGCTGCAGACGGTGCCGCTGACGGAGAAGATCCAGCAGGAGCGTTTCGACGCGGTCTTCGGCGGCGGCCGGCGGGACGAGGAGAAGGCCCGGGCCAAGGAGCGGGTGTTCTCGCTGCGGGACGAGTTCTCGCAGTGGGATCCGCGCCGGCAGCGCCCCGAGCTGTGGAACCTCTACAACGGCCGGCACGCCCCGGGCGAGCACGTGCGCGTGTTCCCGCTGTCGAACTGGACCGAGCTGGACGTGTGGCAGTACATCGCCCGCGAGGGCATCGAACTGCCGGAGATCTACTACGCGCACGAGCGCGAGGTGTTCAAGCGCAGCGGTATGTGGCTGACGGCCGGTGACTGGGGCGGGCCGAAGGACGGCGAGACGGTGGAGAAGCGCCTGGTGCGCTACCGCACGGTGGGGGACATGTCCTGCACCGGCGCGGTCGACTCCGAGGCCGATACGATCGAGAAGGTGATCGTGGAGATCGCCGCTTCCCGGCTGACGGAGCGCGGCGCCACCCGCGCCGACGACAAGATGTCCGAGGCCGCGATGGAAGACCGCAAGCGCGAGGGGTACTTCTAGAGATGAGCACGATCACGACCGAGGAGCTCTCGGCCACCACGCTGCTGCGGTTCGCCACCGCCGGTTCCGTCGACGACGGCAAGTCCACCCTGGTGGGCCGGCTGCTGCACGACTCCAAGTCGGTTCTGACCGATCAGCTGGAGGCGGTGGAGCGGGCGTCGGCCAGCCGGGGGCAGGAGGCGCCGGACCTGGCGCTGCTGACGGACGGGTTGCGGGCCGAGCGCGAGCAGGGCATCACCATCGACGTGGCCTACCGCTACTTCGCCACGCCCCGGCGCCGGTTCATCCTGGCCGACACCCCCGGCCACGTGCAGTACACGCGGAACATGGTCACCGGTGCCTCGACGGCCGAGCTGACGGTGATCCTGGTCGACGCCCGCAACGGGGTGGTCGAGCAGACCCGCCGGCACGCCGCGATCGCCGCCCTGCTGCGCGTCCCGCACGCGGTCCTCGCCGTGAACAAGATGGACCTCGTCGGCTACGACGAGAAGGTGTTCGCCGCGATCGCCGAGGAGTTCACGGCGTACGCGACCGAGCTGGGCGTCCCCGAGGTCACCGCGATCCCGATCTCCGCCCTGGTCGGCGACAACGTCGTTGACGCGTCCGCGAACATGGACTGGTACGGCGGCCCGACCGTGCTGGAGCACCTGGAGACGGTCCCGGTCGCGCACGACCTGAGCCACTGCCACGCCCGGCTGCCCGTGCAGTACGTGATCCGGCCGCAGAGCGCCGACCACCCCGACTACCGGGGCTACGCAGGGCAGATCGCGGCCGGTTCCTTCCACGTCGGCGAGGAGGTCACGGTGCTGCCGTCGGGCCGCACCTCGAAGATCTCCGGCATCGACCTGCTGGGCGAGCCGGTCGACGTGGCGTGGACGACGCAGTCGGTGACCCTCCTGCTGGAGGACGACATCGACATCTCGCGCGGCGACCTGATCGTGCCGACCAAGGACGCGCCCCCGACCACCCAGGACATCGAAGCCACCGTCTGCCACGTCGCCGACGCCCCGCTGACCGTCGGCCACCGGGTGCTGCTCAAGCACGGCACGCGCACGGTCAAGGCGATCGTGAAGGACATCCCCTCCCGTCTCACGCTGGACGACCTGTCCCTGCACCCGCACCCGGGACAGCTCGCCGCCAACGACATCGGCCGGGTGAAGATCCGTACCGCCGAGCCGCTGCCGGTCGACTCCTACGCGGACTCGCGGCGCACCGGCTCGTTCATCCTGATCGACCCCAATGACGGCACGACACTGACCGCGGGCATGGTCGGCGAGTCCTTCGCCGCCCCCGAGCCGGTCAAGGACGAGTCCGAGGACGACGGGTGGGACTTCTGACATGAACTCCCCCGACTTCTACTCGATGTTCGCGAAGGAGGGCGGCCGCGTCGGCAGCGGTGCTCTCGGCAGCGGGCAGGGCGGAGTGGCGCGATGTGTGCGCTGACGTACGCGCACCGCTCGCGCGCCCGCACCCCCCACCGCCGTAGACGAAAACCTGCCGTCCCGGCCACGACCTGAGAGACGTGACCGCCGGGCCTCCGAGAGGACCCTCCCGTGCCTGCATCATCCGTTCTGCGCCGATCCTTCGCGGTGCTGGCCGCGCTGCCCCTGCTCACGCTGGCCGCGTGCGGCTACGGCTCCCAGCCCAAGGACGACGGCGCGGCGAAGATCGCCGCCGGGGCGAAGAAGATCGAGGGTCTCGACACCGTCAAGATCGGTTACTTCGACAACCTGACCCACGGCACCGCGCTCGTGGGCATGCGGAAGGGCTTCTTCCAGAAGGCCCTCGGCGCCACCAGGGTCGAGCCCGCGATCTTCAACGCGGGGCCCTCCGAGATCGAGGCCCTCAACTCCGGCTCCATCGACATCGGCTGGATCGGCCCCTCCCCGGCGATCAACGGCTACGTCAAGTCCGACGGCAAGAACCTGCGCATCATCGGTGGTTCGGCGTCCGGCGGTGTGAAGCTGGTGGTCAACCCGGACAAGATCAAGTCGCTGAAGGACGTCAAGGGCAAGCGGATCGCGACCCCGCAGCTCGGCAACACCCAGGACGTGGCGTTCCTCAACTGGGCCGCCGACCAGGGCTGGAAGATCGACCCGCAGAGCGGCAAGGGTGACGTCACGGTCGTCCGCAGCGACAACAAGGTCACCCCGGACGCCTACAAGTCCGGCTCGATCGACGGTGCCTGGGTGCCGGAGCCGACCGCGTCGAAGCTGGTCGCCGAGGGCGGCAAGGTGCTCCTCGACGAGGCGTCGCTGTGGCCGGACAAGAAGTTCGTGATCACGAACATCATCGTGCGCCAGGACTTCCTGAAGAAGCACCCGAAGGTCGTCGAGGCCGTGCTCAAGGGCTCGGTCGAGACCAACAAGTGGATCAACGCCCACCCCGATGAGGCGAAGGCGGCAGCGAACGAGCAGCTGGCGGACTCTTCCGGCAAGGCGCTGCCCGCCGATGTGCTGGACCCGGCGTGGAAGTCGATCCAGTTCACCGACGACCCGCTGGCCTCCACCCTCAACACCGAGGCGGAGCACGCCGTGAAGGCCGGGCTGCTGGAGAAGCCGGATCTGAAGGGCATCTACGACCTCGCGCCGCTGAACAAGGTCCTCAAGGCCGAGGGCGAGCCCACGGTCGACGACGCCGGTCTCGGCGTCAGTTAAGCCCGCATCCCGACCCGTTCCCAGGAGGTGACGACCATGGCCACGACCCTCGCCAAGGCCGCCGACGGCACCGAGACGGCCACCCACGCCGCCCGGATCGCCCACGTCTCGAAGTCGTTCCCGGGCCCCGCCGGGCAGCAGCTCGTCCTGGACGACATCACCCTCGATGTCGCCCCCGGCGAGTTCGTCACCCTCCTGGGGGCCTCGGGCTGCGGCAAGTCCACCCTGCTCAACCTGGTGGCCGGCCTGGACCGGCCCTCGGCCGGCGACATCACCACCGACGGCCGCCCGGCGCTGATGTTCCAGGAGCACGCGCTCTTCCCGTGGCTGAGTGCGGGCAAGAACATCGAACTCGCCCTGAAGCTCCGGGGCGTGCCGAAGGCGGAGCGCCGGGAGCGGGCCGAGGAACTGCTCGAACTCGTCCGCCTCAAGGGCGCCCACCGCAAGCGCGTGCACGAACTGTCCGGCGGGATGCGCCAGCGCGTGGCGATGGCGCGTGCGCTCGCGCAGGAGAGCAAGCTGCTGCTGATGGACGAGCCGTTCGCCGCGCTCGACGCCATCACCCGCGATGTGCTGCACGACGAGCTGACCCGTATCTGGCGCGAGACGCAGTTGTCCGTCCTGTTCGTCACGCACAACGTGCGCGAGGCCGTCCGCCTCGCCCAGCGTGTGGTGCTGCTGTCCTCCCGCCCGGGTCGCATCGCCCGCGAGTGGAGCGTGGACATCGAGCACCCGCGCCGCATCGAGGACACCGCCGTGGCGGAGCTGTCCGTCGAGATCACCGAAGAACTGCGTGGGGAGATCCGCCGTCATGGCCAGCACTGATTCGACGACCGTCGCCAAGGACGGCAGCGATCTCGCCGGACTGGAGGCCGGCCTCGACGCGCTGGAGACGGTGCAGACCGGCCGCAAGCCGTTCCGGCAGACCTTCACCGAGAAGATCCTGCCGCCCGTCCTCGCCGTCGCCCTCGTCCTGGCCGCCTGGCAGGCCCTGGTCTCCTTCAAGATCGTCGACGACCCCACGAAGCTGCCCGCGCCGTCGGCGGTGTGGGACGTCGTCCACACCGCATGGCTCCAGGGCGAACTGCTCGGCTACATCTGGACCAGCGTCTCGCGCGGCCTGCTCGGCTTCTGCTTCGCGCTGATCATCGGCACCCCCCTGGGCCTGCTCGTGGCCCGCGTGAAATTCATCCGCGCGGCCCTCGGCCCGATCCTGTCCGGCCTGCAGTCCCTGCCCTCGGTCGCCTGGGTCCCCCCGGCGGTCATCTGGCTGGGCCTGAACAACTCGATGATGTACGCGGTGATCCTGCTCGGCGCGGTGCCGTCCATCGCCAACGGCCTGGTCTCGGGCGTCGACCAGGTGTCGCCGCTCTTCCTCCGCGCGGGCCGCACCCTCGGCGCGACCGGCCTGAAGCACACCTGGCACATCGTCCTCCCGGCCGCCCTGCCCGGCTACGTCGCCGGTCTGAAGCAGGGCTGGGCCTTCTCCTGGCGCTCCCTGATGGCCGCCGAGATCATCGCCTCCTTCCCCGACCTCGGCGTCGGCCTCGGCCAGCTCCTGGAAAACGGCCGCAACGCCAGCGACATGGCCATGGTCTTCGAAGCGATCCTCCTCATCCTCATCGTCGGCATCGCCATCGACCTGCTCATCTTCAGCCCGCTGGAGCGGTGGGTGCTGCGCAACCGCGGCCTGCTGGTGAAGAGCTGAAGTCCCATGACCAACAAGCCTGTTCTCCTCGTCATCGCCCACGGCAGCCGCGATCCGCGGCACGCCGCGACGGTGCACGCCCTGGTACGCCGGGTCCGCTCCCTGCGCCCCGACGTACGCGTGGAGACGGGCTTCCTGGACTTCAACGTGCCCTCGGTGCAGGGGGTGCTGGAGTCCCTGGCGGTCCAGGGCGTCCGTGACGTCGTGGCCCTCCCCCTCCTGCTGACCCGGGCCTTCCACGCGAAGGCGGACATCCCGGCGGTCCTCGCGGACGCTCCCCCGCAGCTCCGTATCCGCCAGGCGGAAGTCCTTGGCCCCTCCCCCCTGTTGCTGTCCGCCCTGGAGCGACGCCTGTACGAGGCGGGCCTGTCCCCCGCCGACAAGCCCTCGACCGGGGTCGTGCTGGCCTCGGCGGGGTCCACCGACCCGGAGGCGATCGCAGTGATCGCAGAAATCGCGCGGGAGTGGCGGCACACCGGTTGGTGCGCCGTGCGACCTGCGTTCGCCTCCGCATCCCTCCCCCGCACGCAGGACGCCGTCCGGGAGCTCCGCTCCCTCGGCTGCTCCCGGGTGGCGGTCGCCCCCTACGTCCTCGCCCCCGGCTTCCTCCCGGACCGCATCGCCCGGGGCGCGGCGGAGGCGGACGTCCTGGCGGATGTACTGGGGCCGGCGCCGGAGGTGGCCCGGGTCGTGCTGGAGCGGTACGAGGCGGCTCGGGTGCCGGCGTTGGCGGCTGTGAGCGCCTGAACGCACGGGCTCCGTTTTGCCGGAGGGCCATACTCGCCGTGATCGTCCACCTCAGCTGCTCCGGCCTGGGCCCCGGTGTTCCGGTTCGTGGGTCCGGGGAAGGTCGTGTTCGCGGCGCATCGGGCTCATGACGAGGATGAGCCAGGAGGGCGCGACGATACCCGTCATGATCCACATGGCCGGCCGGTAGCCGACCGCGTCGCCGAGCACTCCGCCGAGCAGGGATCCGAGCGGGATGGTGCTGTGGTTGATCATCATGGCCGTCGCCACGACCCGGCCGAGCATGTGCGGCGGGCAGTAGGTCTGCCGGAAGCTGCCGACCACGATGTTGGCCACGGAGATGCCTGTGCCGACGAGGAAGGCGCCCATGGCGAACAGCAGCAGCCCCGGCCCCGCCGTGGTCATGGGCAACAGCAGCGCGAACGGCGCGGTGACCACCTGCAGGAGGAGCAGCCCGCGCGCGGTGCCGAACCGCCGGCTGACCCTCGTGGCCACCAGTGCGCCGACGATGCCGCCCGTACTGCTGCTGGTCAGCAGCAGCCCGACCATGGCCGGGTTCAGTCCGACGGTGCGGACCAGGAACACGACTTGGACCGCCTGGTAGCCCATCAACGCCATGTTGATCAGGGCGCCCCAGGTGACCATCGGCCGCAGGTACCGGTCCCGGCCCACGAAGCGGAGCCCTTCCATGATCTGTTGGCGGAGAGGGGCGCGTGCCTCGTCGGGAGAGCGGTCCGGCTCGACCACCCTGATCCGCTTCAGGCAGACCGCGGAGACCAGGAACGTCACCGCATCGGCGACGAGCGCGGTGACCGCGCCGAACGCCTGGGCGAGCAGCCCCGCCGCCCCCGGCCCGGCGACCTGGGTGGCGGCCTCGCTGCCCTGCAGCTTGGCGTTGCCTTCCAGGAGGTCGCGTCCGTCGAGCACGATCCGGATGTACGAGTGGTAGGCGGTGTTGAAGCACACCGCCGCGGTGCCGCATATCAATGCGGCTGCGACCATGTGGGGGAAGGTGAGCGCGTCGAGCGACGCCGCCAGTGGAATGCTCACCAGCGTCGCGGCGGAGACCAGATCGCACGCGATCATCAGTGGGCGTTTGCGCGTTCGGTCCGCCCACGCGCCTACGGGCAAACCCACCACCAGCCAGGGCAGCCACACCGCTGCGGCGATCAGGCCGACAGCGGTGGAGTTGGCGTCCAGCACCACGACCGCGATCAGTGGCAACGCCACCACGGTGATGCTGTTGCCCAACCCACTCACCGTCTCGCCCACCCAGAGCAGGCGGAAATCCCGGCGGGTGAAAACTCCCCAGCCTGTTCGGGGCCGGTCCGATATGCCGTTCGTCGGGTCCATCCGAGGCATCATGCCGTGGACTTCGTGGCCGTTCCCAAGAGGGAGCCGGCCCGGGTGTGGCCGTCAGAGCAGGGTCTCCGACGGGCCCATGACCGGCTCCGGCCGGAGTGCGAAGGAGTAGGGGGCCCAGGGGCCGGTGACTTCGACGCGGAGGCCGGGGATGCCCTCGGCGGCCGCCAGTACGCCGGTGCGGAAGGCGTCGACGCGGTCGGCGCGGACGAGGTACGCGTCGTTGCCGACGTTGGTGCCGGGGGCCGGGCCCGCGAGGCTGCCGCGTTGCGGGGTGTGTGCGACGCGGTCGACGGCGAGGGTGCCGGCCGTCCGGGTGAGGTGTGCGGCGGCCTGGACGACCGTGCGCCAGGCTTCCTCGTTTCTGCGTTGTCTGCGGCGGCGGATCGACAGGTAGGCGCGGCCGGCACCGAGGCCGGTGGGTGTTTCCGGTCCGGCTTCGGTGTCCGGCTCGGGTGGGGTGATGTCGGGTGTGGCGTAGATCCTGACGCCGAGTTCGACGTGGCCGGTGAGGCGGTCCAGGAGGGACAGGAAGTACGCGCGGCGGGTGTCGAGGGCCTGCCGGGCGTGGTCCTCGTCGGGATAGACGGTGGCCAGGCGCAGGGGCAGGACGGGGGCGCCGCAGGCGACGAGCGCGCCGACCACGGCGTGGTGGGACCGGACCGTGGACTCCAGCCAGTCCAGGTCGTCGAGGTGGGCCTTGAGGGGTGCCTCGTCGTAGTCGGCGGCCGGGACGTGGCCGACGGCGAAGGCCAGCTGGGAGGTGGGGTCCGTGGGTTCCACCAGGTGTATCGGGTCGGCGGCTACCCCGCGCAGGTCCGACACCGCCGCGGCGGCCTCGGGGGTGCGGCGCAGGACGGCGTAGGCGTAGACGAGGCTCGGGTCGCTCATGGCTCCGGTCTCCTGTCGGCCGCTTTGAGGGCGGCGATCTCGGCGCGCAGTCGTGCGTTCTCGTCGGCCAGGGACCGCTCGGGGCGGGCGGCCCGGGAGGAGAGGGAGGGATCGTGTTCCCACCAGTCGATGCCCATCTCCTTCGCCTTGTCGACCGAGGCGACGAGCAGGCGCAGCTTGATGGTGAGCAGTTCGATGTCGAGCAGGTTGATCCGGATGTCGCCGGCGATGACCACGCCCTTGTCGAGGACGCGTTCGAGGATGTCGGCGAGGTTGGCGCTCTGGGCGCCGGGCCCGTGGTCGTAGGGGGAGGGAAGGCGGGGCGGTCCGGTGAGTCCGCCTGCTGCCGGATGGGTCATGGTCGTCAGGCTCGTCTCCGGGCGTTGATCTCGTCGAGTCGGTCCAGCAGTTCGTCCTCGCGGCGGTCGTACTCCTCCTCGTCGATGCGTCCCTCCAGCAGGGCCCGTTCCAGGTCGACGAGGGCCTGCCGGACGGGGGCCGGGTCGTAGTACTGCGCCTCGGCGGCTGCCTGTAGCTGCTCGGCGGCCCAGAGGGTGGTGCGCAGGGGCGCGAGCGGGAGGGTGAGGATGCCGGTGAGCAGGCCCATGGTCAGGCGGCGAAGCTGTAGGGGGGCAGTGGGCCGCGCAGCCGGAAGTCGTAGGCGTCGCCGTAGTCCTGGGCCAGGCGCCGGCCGGCCGTGGTGAACTCCTCGGCGCGGGCGTGTTCGACGAGGAACGACACGTTGAGGAAGTCGTCCTTGGACGGGTCCGCCACGACACTGGACCTGGCCAGTCCGGACAGCCGCCCGACGATCTCGTCGGCCTGCCGCCGCTGCCGGGCGTCGACCTGCCGGGCCACCAGCTCGCCGAGGGCGAGGCGGTCCTCGTAGCCGCCGGTGCCGTCACGGGTGCGCCGGTTGAGCCGGCGGGCCTCCTCGGACTCGTCGAGCACCTCGCGCAGCAGGTCGTCCTGGTCGCGGGCGGCCTTGAGGTTGAACTCGGCGGTGCCGTGCAGTTCGCCGAGCCGTCGGGCGTAGTCCTGGCCGCGCTCCTCCAACGCCGTCCTGACGGCGGTGTCGTCGGGGGCGAGCAGTCCGAATCTCATGGGCAGGACCGACCCGTCGGCCATGAGCCGTTCCTGGAGTTCCTGGTGGGCGGCGAGGTCGCGCCGTTTGGGACGCAGGTCGGGGGGTGCGGGGCTGACCACGGCGGCGAGCGGGCCGTGGACGACGACGCGCGGGGGGTCGTCGGTTCCACCGACGGTGCGCAGGCCGTCGAGCCGCAGGGGGTGGTCGGAGCGGGTGACGGCGTAGACGTAGACGCCGCTCACCGCTCTTCCTCCTTGGCGTCCTTGTCGTCGCGGTCGAAGATGTCGCCGATCGCGTCGATGGCGCCGCCGATCGCGCCGCTGGTCTTGCCCCGGGCGCCGCTCTCGACGAGGTTGCCGACGATGTCGGTGAGCTTGTCGGGGGCCTTGCGGCCGGCCTCCAGGTCGAGGCGGTTGCAGGCCTCGGCGAAGCGGAGGTAGGTGTCGACGCTCGCGATGACGATGCGTATGTCGATCTTCAGGATCTCGATGCCGACCAGGGAGACACGGACGAACACGTCGATCACGAGCCCGCGGTCCAGGATCAGTTCGAGGATGTCGAAGAGGCCGCCGGTTCCCGACCCGCTGGAGGTGGCGGCGGGTTGCATCCCGCCGGTCTGTGTCATGACGGTCACGGTGCGATTCCTCTCGCGAGACTCGTTCTCGTGCCGCCCGTAGGTACGGCAGTGGCGGCGGGCGCGTTCACGCACACACCGAAAACGGGTCCCGCGGAGGGAAGTCGACAGGAGCGCGGGTCGAGTGCTACCGCCCTCGATCCAGCTGGCCGCGGGCGTACCGGCGCACCCGTTCGTAGCCCAGGAGCCGGCCCTCCAGGTCGAGGGTGACCTGGTAGGTCGCCATGATGGTCATGGTGTCGGGGACCCGCTCCAGCTCCACGACCTCGACGTCGGCCGTCCAGCCGTCGGGGGTCGGGCGGACGGCGGTGACGGAGTCGGGGGCCGTGCCGAGCAGTTCGGCAAGCTGCGCCGCCGCGCCGCGCATGGCCTGGACGGCCGTCGTACGACCGGATGGAGTCGCCTGGTCATCGGTGCTCGTCATGGTCCTACCGTGCCAAGGCCCCGGTTCGTGTGGGGGTGATTCGGCCAAACGTCCGGTGTCGTTGACCTTGCCCCTGGGGCAGGGGCGAGGGTCCGGGGCATGGACGACTACCTGAGGCAGACGCCGTACAGCGATCCCGGTGACCTGGACACGAGCGGTCTGCCGCGTGACCCGGGGGAACTCGCCGGTCTGGTACGGAACGTGATCCTCCATCGAGGTGAGGGAGAGCTGTTCGGATACTCCGTTCCCGAGGCGCGGCTGCACCACGACGCCGAGTCGCGCTATGTCACGGAGATCCTGAGGATCCTGCGGGAGCGCGGTGACGCCCCGCTCACCGAACGGCGGGCGCCGAAGGAGCGGTTCGTGGGCACGTGCCGGGACTTCTCGCTGCTGCTGTGCTCGCTGTTGCGTGCGACGGGGACGCCCGCGCGGCTGCGCTGCGGCTTCGCGACGTACCTCGTCGACGGATTCCACGAGGACCACTGGGTGACCGAGTACCGCACGCCGCAGGGGCGATGGCGCCTGGCCGACGCTCAGGTCCACCACGGGTACGACGTGCCGTTCGACCCCGTGGACGTGCCGAGGGACCGCTTCCTCGTGGCCGGGCAGGCCTGGCGGGCCTGCCGCGAGGGGCGGGCGGACCCGATGGACTTCGGGCTCAGCGGCGTCGACCGGCTGCGGGGGCTGTGGTTCGTGTGGGGCAACGTGGTGCGCGACCTGGCCGCCGTCAACGGCGTCGAGCTGCTCCCCTGGGACGGCTGGGGTCCGCAGTTCCTCGGCCGCGTGCCGCTCACCGAGCACGAACTGGCGGCGGCCGACGCGGCCGGCTCCCAGGACGGCCCGGCCCGGCCCTGCGAGGACCCGCCACTGGCCGTCCCGGCCGAGATCACGTCGTACACGACCTACCTCGGCGACCGGAAGGTCACTCTCGCCGCTCGCTGAACGGCGTGGCCTGGTGGAAGTAGAGCAGCCACCCGTCCTCCGTCCGCCGCCACAGCGAACTCCGGTGCGCGCGTCTGCCGTCGTGCTCGGTGTCGAAGGTGAGGTGGACGAGGTCGGGGGCCAGCTGTACGCCGTGCACCCGGGAGGTGACGACAGGCGCGGTCTCGAGGTCGGTGGTCTCGGCCAGGGCGGCGATGATGGCGGCCCGGCTCCAGTGCCGCCCGGAGGCGCCGAACTCGTGGAAGTCGGGGTGCAGCAGCGCCACGACCCGCTCGGGCGAGCGGCGCACGTCCGGGTCGAGCAGCGCCAGCTCGCCGTCGATGGCGGCCTCGACGGCCGGGTCGTGTTCAGGCATCCGTCAGCTCCATCAGCTTGACGACGGTGTTCCAGTTGCGGGTCGTGGCGATGATCCCCTTGTTGATGCGCGGCTTCGCGAGGTGTTCGGCCAGCTTGGAGCGGCCCAGGCCGTTCGGGGCGTACAGGTACAGGGCGCGGTCGCCGAGGCGGAACTCCTCGGGGAGGTAGGCGGATTCGTCGATCTCCGCGAAGCGCTCGGGGGACACGGGGGCGGAGAAGTAGGTGACGTGGAGTTGCTTGGGCTCCAGGTCGGCGGCCGGGAACGGGCAGGCGTCGACGATCGCCTTCAGATAGGCGTGGTCGCGCACGATCGCGTCGACGCCGAAACCGAAGTGCTTCTCGATGGCGTGCGTGATCTCGGCGGCCAGCGACTCCTCGTCGCCGTGGCCGGAGGCGAACACGGCCTGGCCGCTCTGGAGGTACGTCCGTACGTCCTCGTAGCCGAGGCCTGCCAGGAGGGTGCGCAGCTCCGCCATCGGGACCTTTCTGCTGCCGCCCACGTTGATTCCGCGCAACAGTGCCGCATACGTCGTCATCCGCACACCCTAAGGCGGCCGTCGTGCCCCGTGGGGGTGGGCACGACGGCCGGTGGGCGGCTGCCCGAGCCCCGTAAATTACTCACCGGTCACGGCGGGGCACAACCTCCTGCCCAGGATCCACACAGCCGAGGAGAGCGAGATGTTCACCCAGGGGCAGGCGGCGCGCATGGACGCCGCGCTCGGCCACGCCCGCATGACCCTCACCCGCCAGGCCGTCGCGGTATGACGGACCGGCGGGTGACGGCCGCCCCGACTATCCCTGGCGAGCGGGCAGTTCGGCCTCGATGAGGTCGGCCGCGCGCCGGGTGCCGCTCTCCCGGGCCGTCTCCGCCTGGATCTCCTTCAGGCGGCGGGCGACCTCCGGGTCGCCGACGAGGGCGAGGGCCGCCTCGCGCAGGGCCTCGGCGGTCACCTCCTCCATGGGAAGGTGCCGGGCGGCGCCGAGGCCCTGGAGCATGTCGGCGTTGCCGAACTGGTCCACCGCCTGCGGTACGGCGATCATCGGCGTGGCCGTGACCAGGCCCTCCTGACTGCCGCCCGCGCCGGCGTGCGTGACGAACAGGTCGGCCTGCTTCAGGATCGCCAGCTGCGGCACCCAGGAGCGCACCTCGACGTTCGCGGGGATCTCCCCGAGCTCGGCGGGATCGACGTGCTTGCCGACCTGGAGCACCAGGTGCCAGCCGGGCAGGTCGCCGAACGCCCTGACGCACTCGCGGTAGAAGCGGGGCTGCTTGGTGAAGGCGGACCCGAGCGAGACGAGCGCGACCTTCTCGGCCCCTGCCGGGCGCTGCCAGTCACCCTCGGCGGTGCGGTCGCCCTGGCAGGCGCCGACGAAGGTGTGCACGGTCTCGTCGACCCGGTCCGCGTTCGGCTGGAGCGCCCTGGGGATCAGGACGACGGAGCGAGCGGGATCGGCCGCGAACCGGTCGGGGTGCCAGGTGATCCCGTTCTCCTCCAGCCAGGCCTGGAAGCGGGCGTAGTAGGCGCGGCCTCGCTCGGTCTGCCTGGGCTCCGCCCACATCGGCTCCCAGACCTCCTCCATGTACCCCTCCCAGGCGACGATGTTCGGCGACAGGGAGACCGCCGGGACACCCCAGCGGTGCGCGAGCACGCGGGCCGGGTACGAGCTGATGTCGTACAGCACGAGGTCCGGCTCGTCGCCCTCGTACGCCTCGATCAGCTGCGGGAGGGCCTGGATCGCGTCGTCGAGGAACGGTTCCACGTTGTCCAGCAGTGTGCTCCCCCAGGCCTCCGGGTCGTCGTCGGGCGAGGGCAGCGTCGAGTGCCACGGCTTCACCTCGGCACCGGTGTCCGCGACCTTCTCCGCTAGGGCCGGCGGGATCGCGTACGTCACGCGGTGGCCGCGCGCCACGAGCTCGCGGATCACCTCCAGACTCGGGTTCACGTGGCCGTGGGCAGCGATGGAGAACATGGCGATATGAACGCGACTGGTCATGCGCCCGACCGTATGCGAGACGAGACGTCTCGTGCAACTCTTTTGGGTTTCAGCAGGTCAGCTCCTCGTGCAGGCGCAGCCACCGCTCGGGCGCCACCTCGCCCACCAGCACACCCGAGTCCAGGCGCGCAGCCCGGAACGCGGCGTCCACCCGCCGCCTGGGGTGGGCCCGCCGCAGCGACGCGTGCAGTGAGCCGCCGACTCCGGAGAAGCCCAGCTCGACCAGATGGCGCCAGCTCCGGTACCCGGCGGCGTCGAGCAGCGGGGCCTCGCGCCGTTCCATACGCAGCACCCCGGCGTCCACGCGCGGCACGGGACGGAAGCTGCGCCTGCCGACGCGGCCCAGCAGCCGCCACTCGTAGCGGGGCCAGGTCCGGACCGTCAGCAGCGTCCAGCTGCCGTAGTCGCCGGTGCGTTTGCGGGCGTACTCGAGCTGGGTGAGCAGCGTGGCGTCGGTGAGGGCGGGAGCGCGCAGGCACCAGTCGACGACGGCCGCGGTGCGGGAGAACGGCACGTTCCCGGCGACGGAGAAGGGTGTGCGCGGCGGGTGTGCGGCCAGGAAGTCCCCGCCGACGACACGCACGTGCGGGGTGCCGGAGAAGCGGCTGCGCAGGACGGGCACGAGCCGCGGGTCGATCTCGTACGCGTGCAGCTCCCGGCAGCGTCGCGCCAGCGGGGTGGTCAACGCGCCCTTGCCCGCGCCGACTTCGAGCAGCAGCGGGATCGGCCGGGCCTGCGGGGCGGCGAGCCGGGCGAAGCGTTCGGCGGTGGTGCGGTCGGCGAGGAAGTTCTGCGAGAGCGCGCGGGAGGTAGCGGTGGGGCGGGCCATGGCCTGCGGTCCTTGTCTTCCGTGAGGGTGTGAGGGCAGCCGAAGGCCCCGACCGGAAGACAGAGGAGAGAGGAGACGTGAGACGCCGGGCTCAGAGGCTCAGCGGGCGTGGCTCCCCGGGCCGGTCAGGGCTCCGGGGCCGCGGCGCACGCGTGCGGCGTGTGCGCAGCCCCGGCCGTGACCGGAGATGTAGATCGCGTTGATTCCCACGGGCAGCACGCTAGGCGCTGCCGGTGACGACGCACAACGGAATTTCGCCGGGGCTCAGCGCTGGTAGCGCGCCAGCACCAGGTTGCCGTCCTCCTCCAGGCGTTGGCGCAGCTCGCGGATGCCGATCGCCCCGCTGTAGTACTCCTGGAGGGCCGGGGTCGCCACCTTGTCCTTCCACTCGGGGTAGCCCCGTACGGTCTGTGCGGGCGCCGGGCGCAGATGGGCGGCGAGCGCCGTGCCCGTGGCCCAGCCGTGCTCGGGTGTGCGCAGGGCCGGGTCGTTCAGCGCCCGGGTGCCGGTCGGCAGCATCCAGTCGCCGAGGGCGAGGCGGACCATGTTCTCCGGCCTCAGCAAGAAGTCGATGAAGGCGGCTGCCTCCTTCTTGTGCGGGGAGTCCTCGGCGACGGAGAGGGTCTGCGGGCTGACGCCCTGGGTGAGTCCCCCGGCGCCGGCCGGGGCGGGCAGCACCTGCCATGCGAAGCCCTTCGGGGCCTGCTGCACGATCTGCTGGCGGTAGGAGAAGCCGAGCGGGACCATCGCGTATCTGCCGCCGAAGAAGCCGGGCAGGGTGTCGGAGCCGCCGCTGCCCAGGGTCGTGGGCGAGGCGCTGCGGTCGGTGCCGGCCTGGGCGTGGATGGTGCGCGGCACCACCTGGTCGGCCGCCTCGAACCGGACCGTCACCTTGCCGTCGGCCCCGCGGTGGAAGAGCTGTCCGCCCGCCGACAGGGAGAGGTTGAGCGTGGCGGAGACCGGTTCCTTCAGGGGCCAGGCGA
Organism: Streptomyces coeruleorubidus; assembly: GCF_028885415.1. GTDB lineage: Bacteria > Actinomycetota > Actinomycetes > Streptomycetales > Streptomycetaceae > Streptomyces > Streptomyces coeruleorubidus_A. The sequence continues at coordinate 7,662,448 of NZ_CP118527.1, read as the reverse complement.
TGCCGTACTTCCCCCGGCCGCTGAGCTGTTCGGTGATCCGGCGGAACTCGGGCCAGCTCCACGGCTTCTCGGGGGTCGGGATCCGTACGCCGGACCGCCTGAGCCATGTCGCGTTGGCGATCAGCACGCGCGGCTCCTGGAGGAACGGCACGCCGTAGATGCCGCCCCCGAAGGTGGTCGTCTCCCAACTGCGCTGCGGGATGTCCGACTTCAGCCGGGCGGGCAGCAGACCGGTGAGGTCGGCGAGGTAGCCGCCGTAGGCGAAGTCTGCGAGGTCGTCGGAGGCGTCGTGGATGATGTCGGGTGCCTCGCCGCCCTCGAAGGCGGTGAGGAGCTGGTCGTGGACGCTGTCCCAGCTGCCCTGGACGTACTCGACCCGGACGTCCGGGTGGGTGGCGTTCCACTCCTTCACCAGGTCCTTGTTGGCCTCGACCGACTCCTTCTGCCAGGCCAGGGACTGGAAGCGCAGGGTGACGCGGCCGTCGTCGCGGGTGCCGCCGGAAGAGCAGCCGGCGAGCAGCAGCAGGAGGACGAGGGCCAGCAGGCGTGCGCGCATCAGCTCTTCACCGCCCCGGTGAGCATGCCGCCCGTGATCCGCCGCTGGATGATCGCGAAGACGACCAGCGAGGGCAGCGTCGCGAGGAACGCGGCCGCCGCGAGCGGGCCGAGGTCGGCGACGCCCTCGGCGCCGATGAAATGGGTGAGCACCACCGGAAGGGTCTGCTTCTGAGGGGTCTTGAGCAGCACGAGCGCGAAGAAGAACTCGTTCCACGCGGTGATGAACGCGAACAGCGCGGTCGCCACGATGCCCGGCGCGAGCAGCGGCGCCGTCACCGACACCAGCGTCCGCACTCGTCCCGCCCCGTCGACCGCGGCGGCCTCCTCCAGCTCGGGCGGTACGGCCCGCACGTACCCGGCGAGCATCCACAGCGCGAACGGCAGCGCCCACACCACGTACACCAGCACCAGCCCCGGCACGGAGTTGATCATGCGGAGGTCCTTCAGTACGAGGAACAGCGGGATGATCAGCAGCACGAACGGGAACGCCTGGCTGACCACCACCCAGCCCGTTACCGCCTTGGTGAGCCGGGTGCGGCGCCGGGCGACGACGTAGGCCATCGGTGTCGCGATCAGCACGGCGACGACGGCCGCTGCGAGCGCGGCGAGCAGGGAGTTGAGGGCGGCGTGCAGCAGCGGCTGTTCGTCGAAGGCCTGCCGGAAGTTGGCGAGGGTGGGGTCGTTCGGAATCCAGGTCGGGTGGAGGCTGCCCAGCTCGCGCGGCGGCTTGAACGCGGTGGAGACCAGCCAGAGGAACGGGAGGGCGAGGAAGGCGAGATACGCGAGCAGCGCGGTGTACTGGCCGACGCGGGCCGGGCGGCTGGTCCTCACGCGTCGTCACCTCCCCTGAGGCGGCCGGCGAGGAAGACGGCCAGGGCGATCGAGATCACGGCCACCATCACGCAGCCCATCGCCGCCGCGTAACCGAACTGCCCGTAGCGGAAGGCCTCTTCGTAGGCGAAGAGCATGGGCAGGCGGGTCCGGCCGCCCGGGCCGCCGCTGGTGAGGACGTAGACCAGGGCGAAGGAGTTGAAGTTCCAGATCAGGTTGAGTGCGGTGATGGCCAGGGCGATGGGCCTGAGGGCGGGCCAGGTGACCGTGCGGAAGCGGCGCCAGGCGCTCGCGCCGTCGACCGCCGCCGCCTCGTGGAGTTCGCGCGGGGTGTTCTGGAGTCCGGCGAGCAGCGCGACCGTCGTCTGGGGCATGCCCGCCCAGACGCCGACGACGATCACGGCGGGCAGCGCGGTGGCCAGCCCGCTCAGCCAGTCGCGGCCGCCGCCCAGGCCGACGTCGCGCAGGGTCTCGTTGAGGATGCCCGCGTCCGGGTTGTAGACGAGTCGCCACATGATGCCGACGACGACCTCGGGCATCGCCCAGGGGATGATCGCCAGGGCGCGGGCCAGCCAGCGCAGCCGCAGGTCCTGGTTGAGCAGCAGGGCGAGGCCCAGCGCCAGCAGGAACTGCGGCACGGTCACGCCGACCGCCCACACCAGCCCGATCCGGAACGACTCCCAGAACAGCGTGTCGTGCAGCAGGTCCCGGAAGTTGAGGGCGCCGATCCACTCGGTGGGCTCGGTGCGGCCCGACTGGGCGTCGGTGAAGGCCAGCAGGATCCCGTACAGCAGCGGCCCGACGCTGAGGACGAGGATGGGGATCAGGGCGGGCAGCACCAGGAACCAGGCGCCGTGGTCGACGACCCGCCGGGGCCGGGCCCCGCCGGGCCCCCGGCCTGCCGGTCTCCTCGGTGGCGAAGCCTCGGTCACCAATGTCACGGAATCAGCCCCTTTGACGGCTCGGCCGGCCACGTCATGCTCGTGAAGGCGGTCTGCCTCGTCAAGGCACCGCGCACGCCGCCCGACCTGTGCCGATGCGACACTGACCGGCGGATGGCCGGAACCCGACGGCGGCAGACGTGGACGACGGCGGACGACGTGGACGACGGAGGCGGACGATGGACGAGGCACGGGCTCGGGACGTACTGGCCGCGGCGGGGGTGCTGCCCGGCGCGGCCCGCGAGGCACGGCTGCTCGCGTTGGGCGAGAACGCGGTGTTCGCCGCCGGTGACCTGGTCGTCAAGGTGGGCCGCGACGCCGAGCTCCTCGACCGGGCGCGGCGCGAACTGGACATCGCGCTGTGGCTCGCCGAGGCGGGTGTACCGGCGGTACGGGCGGCCGAGCCCGAGCCCCTGCTGGTCGACGGGCACCCGGTGACGGTGTGGCACCGGCTGCCCGAGGCCGTACGGCCCCCCGAGCCGCGGGATTTGGCCGAACTGCTACGGGTCGTGCACGCCCTGCCCGCGCCCTCCTTCGCTCTGCCGCCCCGCGATCTGCTGGGCGGTGTGGAACGCTGGCTGCGGCTCGCGGGGGACGCGATCGATCCCGATGACGCGGCGTATCTGCGGGAGCGGCGGGACGGTTTCGCCGCGGAGGCGGCGGCGCTGACGCCGCATCTGCCGCCGGGGCCGATCCATGGGGACGCGCTGCCGCGCAATGTGCATGTGGGGCCGGAGGGGCCGGTACTGGTCGACCTGGAGACGGTCTCCGCGGACCTGCGCGAGCATGACCTGGTGGTGATGGCCCTTTCCCACGACCGCTACGGGCTCCCCGACGAGGCGTACGACTCCTTCACCGAGGCGTATGGGTGGGATGTGCGGGAGTGGGAGGGGTGTTCGGTATTGCGTGGCGCCCGGGAGACGGCCAGTTGTGCGTGGGTGGCTCAGCATGCGGCGAGCAATCCGAAGGCCTTGGCCGAGTTCGAGCGGCGGGTGGCATCACTCCGGGAGGGGGACGAGGCCGTGCGGTGGTATCCGTTTTGAGCGCCTAAGAACCTCTGACCTGGATGCTCTGGGCCGCTCGGCGTAGCTCCGCGAGGACCGTGCGGACCGCTGTGCGGGCCGTGCGCTCGGGGCGGTACAGGGCGTCGATGTGGCGTCGCGCCTGCGCTCCGCTGAGCGGCCGGAGCACGAGCGCCGGATGCGGGCGTGTGGTCCAGCGCGGCATCAGGGCGATGCCGCCCCCGGCGGCCACGGCCTCGGCGACCACCGAGAACTCGTTGATGCGATGGGCGAGATGGAGCCTGCGGCCCGCCGCGGCGGCGATGGCCTCGATCGTCGCCAGGACCGGGAATCCCTCGTGCACGGTGATCCACGGCTCGTCGGCCACGTCGCGCGGGGTGACGCGGCGCTTGGCGGCCAGGGGGTGGTCGGCGGGCATGGCCACGTCCAGCGGCTCGCGCAGCAGCGTCGTCGTGGCCACCGTGTCCGGCCAGGGCGGGGCGTGGTCCAGACGGTGGGCCAGGACGATGTCGTACTCCCGGGTGAGCCGGGGGAAGTCCTCCTGCGGTACGTCCTCGTCGGCCAGCCTCGGCACCGGCTTGCCCGGGCCGGCCAGCGCGCGCAGCAGTGGCGGGAAGAACGCGGCGCCCGCGCTGTGGAACGCCGCCACCGACACCTCGCCGTCAGGCCGTCCGACGAACTCCTCGACGGTGTGCCGTGCGCGTGCCAGCGCCGTCTCCACCTCCACGGCCGCACCCGCCAGCGCCTGCCCGGCGTCGGTGAGCACCAGCCGTCGCCCCTGGCGCTCGGTGAGCGGCACGGGGATCGCGCGCTGCAGCAGCCGTAGCTGCTGGGAGATCGCCGACGGCGTCACCAGCAGCGCCTCGGCGACCGCCGTGACGCTGCCCAATTCGCCGAGCTCCCGCAGGATCCGCAGCTGACGTTCGTCCATCGCCTCAGTGTAGGGACGATGTAGGGCTGCTAAATGATCGTTTTAGAGACTGGTACTGGGCTTCATGGATGCCTTCGGTGCACCGTGGGCGGGTGTCCGACGTCCGCCGTACCGATGCGGTACTCCTCCTTGTCGCGCTCGTCTGGGGTTCCAGTTATCTGTCCGCCCAGACGGCCACTGCCGCGCTCCCCGTCCTGCTGGTGCTGTTCGCCCGCTACGCCCTCTCCGCGCTCGCCTGTCTCGGCGTCGTCGCCGCGCGACGGCGCGGGTCGCGCCGGTGGACGCGTGACGAACTGCGGGCCGGTGTGCCTCTGGGGCTGACCCAGGCCGCGGTCCTGGTCGTGGAGACCTACGGCGTCGCGCACACCAGCGCCGCCAACGCCGGGCTCATCATCAGTCTGACCATCGTCCTCACCCCGCTCCTCGACCGCGGCACTCGCCGCGGCGCGCTGCCTCTTTCCTTCTTCGCCGCGACCGGCGTGTGCGTCCTGGCCGTCGGGCTGCTGATGTCCGGCAACGGCTTCCACGCGCCACGCCTCGGCGACCTGCTGATGCTCGGCGCCGCGGTGATCCGGGCCGTGCATGTCGCGCTGGTCGGCCGCTTCACCACCGGGCGGGCGATCCGGCCCCTGCATCTGACGACGGTGCAGACCCTCGTCGGCACGGCCCTGTTCCTGCCGGTCGCCGCCCCGGGCCTGCCGGCGCTGGTCCGCACGGACCCGGCGACCTGGGCCCAGCTGGTCTATCTGGCCCTGTTCTGCAGTGTGTTCGCCTTCCTGGCCCAGACCTGGGCCGTGCAGCGCACCTCCGCCAGCCGGGCCAGCCTGCTGCTGGGCACCGAGCCGGTGTGGGCCGTCGCGGTGGGCACAGCCCTCGGCGGCGAACACCTCACGCCCCTCACCGGCCTCGGGGCGGCCCTGATGGTGGCCGGTACGTACTGGGGGCAGGCGGTGGAACGGGCGCACCGCGACACCCCCGGTAGCCTGCCTCCCCCGTCCCACTCCCTCGACAAGGACTCCGCATGCCCGACCGCACCCACGACGACTCCGGCCGGCACGACACCTACGACCACCTGATCTCCCTGCTCGACTCGGCCTCCGTCGACTACCGCCTCATCGACCACGAGCCCGAAGGCGCCACCGAAGCCGTGTGCGCGTTGCGCGGGCATCCGGCCTGCGAGGCCGCGAAGTGCATCGTGCTGCGGGTCAAGGTGGACCGCCGCACCACACGGCACGTCCTTGCGGTCGTCCCCGGGGACCGGCGGTTGGACCTGGACGCCGTCAAGGCGTTGTTCGCAGCCCGCTACGTGGGCTTCAGCGATCCCGAGACCGCCGAGCGGCTGGCCCGCGCCGTGCCCGGCACGGTCCTGCCGTTCAGCTTCGACCCCGATCTCGAACTGGTCGCCGACCCGGACGTCGTGACCCGGCCGGAGCTGTACTTCAACGCGGCCCGGCTCGACCGCTCGCTCCTCATCTCGGGCGCCGACTACGAGCGGCTGGCCAAGCCCCGCATCGAACGCATCGCGGCGCCCGCACCGGTGTGACGGAGGGGAGCGGGCCTTCTGGCGGGCGGGCGCGGCTTACGCGTCCGCCAACTCCCGCAACGGCCACGCCCCGTCCACCAAGGCCGTAGCGTCGCCCTTGCCGCGCAGGAAGCTCTGGAAATCCGCCGCCCACTGCGCGTACCACTCGATCTGGCGGCGGTGGAGGTCCGCCGGGCCGAGGGACGCGATCTTGGGGTGGCGGGTGGCTATCGCGCCGGCCAGGCGGGCCGCTGCGAGGGCGTCGGCCATGGCGTCGTGGGCGGAGTCCAGGACCACGCCGTACTCGGCGCAGACCGCTTCGAGGTTGCGTTTGCCGCGGCGGTAGCGGTCGACCCAGCGGTCGATGGTGTACGGGTCGATGACCGGCGCGGGGTCCACGCCGCCCAGGCGGTCGCGCAGGGACGGCAGTCGATAGCGGCGCAGCTCGGCGGAGAGCAGGGTCAGGTCGAAGGCGGCGTTGTAGGCGACGACCGGCACGCCCGTCTTCCAGTAGGAGGTGAGGACGTCGGCGAGGGCGTCCGCCACCTGGTCGGCCGGTCTGCCCTCGGCTGCCGCCCGCTCGTTGCTGATGCCGTGCACCGCCACCGCGTCCTCGGGGATCGGCACCCCCGGGTCGGCCAGCCACTCCCGGCGCCCCATCGGCTCCCCGCCCCTGACCTCGATCACGGCTCCCGTGACGATGCGCGCCTCGCGCGGATCCGTGCCCGTCGTCTCCAGGTCGAAGCCGATCAGCAGCTCCCGGTGCCAGCCCATGGGCGGCCCCCCCTTCTATGGTGCGTTCCCCCAGTGGTCTTCACCTTCCCATGCACCACTGACAATCAGAGGACCGCATTCCGCTCAGCCGTCTGCGGCAGCCGGGCAAACCACCCCAACCAGACCAACACAACCACCGCAACCACTACATGGCGGGGCACGGTTCACGACACCGGCCGCGAATCCGCCCACATCACCTCGAACTCCTCGCGATAGGTGGGGAAGAGGCCGCTTTCATCGATCTCGCCCGACTTGACCACCTTGCCGCTGTTGCGCAGCACGAACACCGGCGCCTCCATGCCACGGGTCCGGCGCAGATAGTTCTGCACGACCGCGATGCCGTCCGCACCGTCGCCGTCGACCAGGTACGCCGTGAAGCGGGGCGTCTCGTCGAAGACCTGGATCTCGAAGGCCCCGGGGTCGCGCAGCCGGGCCCGTACCCGGCGCATGTGCAGGATGTTCATCTCGACGGCCCGGCTGAGCTCGCCGCGCTTGATGCCCAGTTCACGCTCGCGCCGCTTGACCGCGCTGGAGGCCGGGTTCAGGAACAGCAGCCGCACCCGGCAGCCGGACTCGGCCAGCCGGACCAGGCGGCGGCCGGAGAAGTTCTGCACGAGCAGGTTGAGGCCGATGCCGATGGCGTCGAGGCGGCGGGCGCCGCCGAAGATGTCCTCGGCGGGGAACTGGCGCATCAGCCGCACCCTGTCCGGGTGGACGGCGACCACGTCGGCGTACCGGTCGCCGACCAGGTCCTCGACCGCGTCGATGGGCAGCCGGCGCGCGGAGGGCACGTCACCGCCCGCGCCGAGTATTTCCAGCAGCCGGGCGGAGGCGCGCTCGGCCTGGTTCAGGACGGCCTCGGACAGGGCCCGGTTGCGGGAGACGACGTTCCGGGTGACCTCCAGCTCGTCCAGGGCGAGCTCGACGTCCCGGCGGTCGTCGAAATAGGGCTCGAAGCAGGGCCAGTGCTGCACCATCAACTCGCGCAGCTGGGGCAGGGTGAGGAAGGACAGGACGTTGTCGTCGGCCGGGTCGAGGAGGTAGCCCTTGCGGCGGCTGACCTCGCGTACGGCGACCGCGCGCTGCACCCACTCCTGCCCGGCGGGTCCGGCGGCGGCCACCACCCAGTCGTCGCCGTGGACGGGTTCGTAGACGGGCCGCAGGACGGCGGCGACGACCGCGCGCAGCCGCTGCTCGACGAGGTTCAGCCAGATGTAGGCCCGGCCGGCCCGCTGGGCGCGGGTGCGCACCTCGCGCCAGGCGTCGGCGTCCCAGTCCAGTTCCGGACCGATCGAGCCCGTCGCGTCCATCGGCCGTGCCAGGGACACGGCACCGGTCGGGACGTCTGTGGAGTTCCCCTCGTGACCCTCGTCACCAGGGGGCAGCTCCAGCCCTCCCGAGCCCACCCGCGCACCGCCTTCCGCTCCCCCGAGCACTCCCGAGGGGCCTGGCGTCACGTTCCCGCCTGCTCCGCGGCGTCAGGCCCCACCCAACGATCAAGGAAGGGTACTCCGGGAGCGGTCGGCGGTGCAGCCGGATGGGCAGGGTAGTTCTCAACCGTGCGGCGGCCAGTGCCGGTTCTGCCGTCCGGGCTCAGCCGGAGTGAGCTGATTCATAGCGGTGACGTCGCGCGGGGCGATTCGGCGCGCCGGGGCGCCGACCTCGCCGGGCCCGGGTTCGGCAAGGCGCTGCGGGCCGCGCTCCCCGTCGGCGTCCTCGCCGCCTGGAACGGCTGCCGGCTCAGGGCGATCTTCCCGCCCCGCTCCGTCTCGTCGCCGGCCGGCGGATCACGGCCCGTATCCTTCGCCGCTTCGGCCGGCGCCTCCGCTACGTCCCCGGGCGCCCGGCCCCGGCCCGGACCGGCCCCCTGCCGGACGGGCTGCAACCGGGTCCCCGTGTCATATCTTTCCCCTACTCCCCCAAACGCCCCGGGAGTATCACTTGCCCCACTGGTTCGGCATAACGCGTATGCACTGGTCACTCGGTAAGAGGGACATAAGTCATAGGAGGTTCCCTCACTTTCGGGGAGACTCGGGACCAAGGCGTCCCCACCGGCGCCGCTCACCTGAAAGAGTCGTATCCATGCAGGTCTGGCCTGGAGAGGCGTATCCACTCGGTGCCACGTACGACGGCGCCGGAACGAACTTCGCGGTGTTCACGGAGGCCGCGGACCGAGTAGAGCTGTGTCTGCTGCACGACGACGGCTCGGAGACGGCGATCGAGCTCCGGGAGAGCGACGCGTTCGTGCGGCACGCGTACGTGCCCGGCATCATGCCGGGGCAGCGGTACGGATTCCGGGTGCACGGCCCGTACGCCCCGGAGCGCGGGCTGCGCTGCAATTCCGCGAAACTGCTGCTCGACCCGTACGCGCGTGCGATCAGCGGTTCGGTCAGCTGGGGCGAGGAGGTCTACGGCTACCACTTCGACGAGCCCGACCGGCGCAACGACCTGGACTCGGCGCCGCACACGATGACGTCGGTCGTGGTCAATCCGTACTTCGACTGGGGCGACGACCGGCGCCCGCGCACCGAGTACCACCACACGGTGATCTACGAGGCCCACGTCAAGGGCCTCACCATGCGGCACCCGGGCCTGCCGGAGGAGCTGCGCGGCACCTACGCGGCCCTCGCGCACCCGGCGATCATCGAGCACCTCACCGAGCTCGGCGTCACGGCCCTTGAGCTGATGCCCGTACACCAGTTCGTGAACGATCACCGTCTGGTCGACATGGGCCTGAACAACTACTGGGGCTACAACACGATCGGTTTCTTCGCCCCGCACAACGCCTACGCCTCCTGGGGCGACCGGGGCCAGCAGGTGCTGGAGTTCAAGTCGGCGGTGAAGGCGCTGCACGAGGCCGGGATCGAGGTGATCCTCGACGTGGTCTACAACCACACCGCCGAGGGCAACCACCTGGGCCCGACGCTGTCTTTCAAGGGCCTCGACAATCCGCGCTACTACCGGCTGACGGAGGACCCCCGCTATTACATGGACACGACAGGGACGGGTAACTCCCTGCTCATGCGGTCCCCGCACGTGCTCCAGCTGATCATGGACTCGCTGCGGTACTGGGTCACGGACATGCACGTCGACGGGTTCCGCTTCGACCTGGCGGCGACGCTCGCCCGGCAGTTCCACGAGGTGGACCGGCTGTCGTCGTTCTTCGACCTGGTCCAGCAGGACCCGGTGGTCTCGCAGGTCAAGCTGATCGCCGAGCCGTGGGACGTCGGCGAGGGCGGCTACCAGGTGGGGAACTTCCCGCCGCTGTGGACCGAGTGGAACGGCAAGTACCGGGACACCGTGCGCGACCTGTGGCGGGGCGAGCAGCGCACGCTCGCGGAGTTCGCCTCACGGCTGACCGGCTCGTCCGACCTGTACCAGGACGACGGGCGGCGTCCGCTGGCCTCCATCAACTTCGTGACCTGCCACGACGGCTTCACGTTGCACGATCTCGTGTCGTACAACGACAAGCGCAACCAGGCCAACGGCGAGGACAACCGGGACGGCGAGAGCCACAACCGGTCCTGGAACTGCGGGGCCGAGGGCGAGACCGACGACCCGGACGTGCTGCGGCTGCGGGCCCGGCAGATGCGCAACTTCATCGCGACGCTGATGCTGTCCCAGGGCGTGCCCATGATCAGCCACGGCGACGAGTTCGCCCGCACCCAGCGCGGCAACAACAACGCCTACTGCCAGGACAACGAACTGGCCTGGGTCGAGTGGCCCGAGGAGGGGGAGGACGCCGAGGGCGGCCTGAGCCGGGAGCTGCTGGCCTTCACGCGCGCGATGGTGTGGCTGCGCCGGGACCACCCGGTCCTCCGCCGCCGGCGCTTCTTCCACGGCCGGCCCGTGGAGGGCACGCACGACGACCTGTCCGACATCGCCTGGTTCACCCCCGAGGGCCGGGAGATGACCCAGCGGGACTGGGACTCGGCGCGGGCCTCGGCGCTGACGGTGTTCCTCAACGGCAACGCGATCTCGGAGCCCGGCCCGCGCGGGGAGCGCATCACCGACGACTCGTTCCTGCTGATGTTCAACGCCTCCCCCAAGCCGCTGGAGTTCCTGGTTCCGGTCAACCACGGGCAGCAGTGGCAGGTGGTGGTCGACACGGCCCGCGCGGACGGAGTGCCGCCGGGCACGGGCCCGAAAGTGCAGGCCGGGGACCGGCTGACCCTGACCGACCGGAGCATGACGGTGCTCCAGCGGCCCGTGTGACCGCCGACCCGTGCGTCGCCCGGAAAGAGCCACTCGTCCGGGCGACGCGCGGCGCACCTGGCGCGGGCGATGACACGAACGGCCGCAGGGCGGGTACGTAGGTCTGCATGACACCTGAGCGACCTGACCCGGTGGTGCCCGCGGCCACGTACCGGCTGCAGCTGCAGCCCGAGTTCCCGTTCGGGGCCGCGGCGGCCGTCGTGCCGTATCTGGCCTCGCTCGGCGTCTCGCACCTGCATCTGTCCCCCGTCCTGGAGGCCGTGCCGGGCTCGATGCACGGCTACGACGTCGTCGACCACGCGCGCGTGCGCGAGGAACTGGGCGGCGAGGAGGGACTGCGGGCGCTGGCGCGCACGGCGCGCGAGCACGGGCTCGGCCTGGTGGTGGACATCGTCCCGAACCACATGGCCATGGCCCCGCGCCACAACCGAACCCTGTGGGAGGTGCTCCGCGAGGGCCCGAAGTCGCCGTACGCGCGCTGGTTCGACATCGACTGGGAGGCCCAGGACGGCCAGGTGCTGCTGCCGGTGCTCGGCGGGCCGCTGGGCGAGGTGCTCGGGGAGCTGCGCGTCGACGGTGACGTCCTGCGCTACTACGACCATGCGTTCCCGCTGCGCGAGGGCACCGAGGACCTGCCTCTGCCGCACCTGCTGGACGCGCAGTGGTACCGCCCGGTGTGGTGGCGGCTGGCCCGGACCGAGCTCAACTACCGGCGGTTCTTCAGCATCTCGGAACTCATCGGGGTGCGGGTGGAGGACCCCGAGGTGTTCGAGGCCACCCACGACAAGATCCTCGAGCTGCTCCACGAGGGCGTGATCGACGGGCTGCGCGTCGACCATCCCGACGGGCTCGCCGACCCCGACGACTACCTCCGGCGGCTGCACGAGGCGACCGGCGGCCGCTGGACGGTCGTGGAGAAGATCCTCGCCGACGGTGAGCACCTGCCTGCCGCCTGGCCCGTCGCGGGCACCACCGGCTACGACGCCCTGCGGCACGTGGACGGGGTCTTCACGGACCCCGCCGGGTTCGGGGACCTCCTGGGTCAGTACCGGCGGTTCGCGGCCCCCCAGACGGACCGGGGCGGGCAGTGGGAGGCGACGGTGCGGCGGGCGGCGTACAAGGTCCTCACGCACGAGCTGGCCACCGAGACCGACCGGCTGGTGCGGGTGGCGGCCCGGCTGTGCGCGACCTCGCCGGAGCCGGCGCTGCGCGACCGCGCGCCCTGGGCGCTGCGCACCGCGCTCCAGGAGCTGCTGGTGCGGATGGAGGTCTACCGGCCGTACGAGTCCGTCGACGCGGCGTCCGTGGTCACCGAGGAGGCCGCCGCCGAGGCCCGGCTCGCCTTCACCGTGCCCGAGGAGGCCGGTGCGGTGGACGTCGTACGGGACCTCGTGCTGGGGCGCTACGGCGACGGGCCCGCGCAGGTGGAGTTCCGAACGCGGTTCGCGCAGACCTCGTCGGCGTTGCGGGCGAAGTCCGTGGAGGACACGGCGTTCTACCGCTACGTGCCGCTGCTGTCGGCGACCGAGGTGGGCGGGAACCCCGGCCGTCCCGCGCTGTCGCCGGAGGAGTTCCACGCGTACTGCGCGCGCGTGCAGCGCGACTGGCCGGTGAGCGGGACGGTCGCCTCGACGCACGACACCAAGCGCAGTGCCGACGTCCGGGCGGCGCTGCACGTGCTCACCGAGTGCCCGGACCGCTGGGCGGACGTCCTCGCCGAGGTGACACGCACCGGCGAGGGCGTGCCGGACGCGCAACTGGCCTGGGCAGCCTGGCAGACGGTGTTCGGGCTCGGCCCGGCGTCGGGGGCCCCCGAGCGGGTGCAGGGGGCGCTGCTGAAGCACGTACGCGAGGCGGGCCTGTTCACCAGCTGGACCGAGCAGGAGCCGCCGTACGAGGAGGCGGTGGCGCGGTTCGTGGCGGCCGGGCCGTGCGGGGCGCCGAGTGAGCGGGTCGCCGCGTTCCGGGACTCTCTCGAGCCGCACATCCGGGCGAACGTGCTGGGCACGGCCCTGGTCCAGCTGACGATGCCGGGCGTGCCGGACGTCTACCAGGGCACGGAGGCCGAGTACCGGGCGCTGGTCGACCCCGACAACCGGCGGGCGGTGAGCTTCCCGCCCGAGGAGTCAGACGTGACGTCCGGAGCGAAGGTGGCGATGACGCGGGCGGCTCTCGGCCTGCGGGCGCGACGCCCCGACGCCTTCGGCGACACGGCGACGTACATGCCGCTGCCGGCCGAGGGACCGGCGGCACAGCATTGCCTGGCGTTCGTCCGCTCCGGCGAGGCACTGACGGCCGTCACCCGCCTGTCCCTCCGGCTCGCGGAGGCGGGCGGCTGGCAGGACACCCGGCTGCCGCTGCCGCCGGGGCGCTGGGCGGATGTGCTGGAACCCGGGCGGGAGTTCACAGGGCACGCGCGCGTGGAGGAACTGTTCGCGCGGGTGCCGGTGGCGTTGCTGGAGCGGGTGGGCGACTGAGGCGGGGCTTATTGCGGCGGGCAAGCGGGCGTGCGGGGCACGCGGCGCGGCAGGGCAAGCGGGCGTGCGGGGCACGCGGCGCGGCAGGGCAAGCGGGCGTGCGACGCACGCGGCAGCGCGGCACGCTGAGCGAGCATGCGAGGCACGGGAGGGCGGCACAGCGGGCGTGCGGGGCGCGGCAAGCACACAGGGCACGGCAGCGCGGCACGCGCATCCCCGGCGTCGATCCGCGCCAGGGCGACCCGCCGCCGGACCCGGCTCAGCTCCGGAAGCACGTGCGGGACACAGCAGCGCGGCCCTCGCGCATAGCGTGGCGCCGGGGCCGCCGGCATGCGACGCGTGGGAGGGCGGCACCGCGAGCGCGTGCGGGGCACCGCAGCGCGGCGCCCGCGCGTGGCTGGCGCCGGGGCGGCCCCGGGCGTCGCGGCGTCACGCACGCGTGGTCCGCGCGTGGCAGCGCGTGGCACCCCACCACCCACCCCTCCCCTGCCCTGCTCAGGCGACCGCGGGTCCGGCCTCAGGACAGTCCTCGTACGCGCGCAGCGGTGCGGCGGGAGCGACGCGCTGGTGGGGCCAGGCCGACTGCAGCAGGTTCACGAAGGCCTCGGCCGCCCCGGTCGGTGGCAGTCGGGAGAAGACCGTCAGGGTGCGCTTCCAGGCTGGGTCGGGGGTGAGGACGACGCAGCCGTCGCCGACCGCGTCGCGCACGAGGTGCGAGGGCACGGCGCAGACGCCCACCCCGGCGGCGGCCATCCGTACCGCCGTGGAGCTGTGCTCGGTGCACACGGCGGTGCGCGGGGTGAATCCGGCACGGCCGCAGACCCAGTCGAGGAAAGGTTCGCCCCGGACGACGGGTTCCATGGCGCAGCGCACCCAGGGGCGGTCGGCGAGTTCGGGCAGCGTCACCGTCGTACGGCCGGCGAAACGGTCGTCGAAGGGCACCACGAGGACGATGTCCTCCTCGCCGACCGGCACGACGGTCCCCGGCCAGTCGGCGGGTGCGGGGCCGACGGCGAGGTCGGCCGCGCCCCGCTCGACCTGTTCCTCCAGAGCCGGCGAGGAAGCGTACTCGTGGAGGTGCAGCAGCACGCGCGGATGGGCGGCGCGCCAGCGGGCGAAGACGTCCGGGAGGACACCGACCGCGACGGAGTGGACGGCGGCGATGTGCAGTTCACCGCCCTCGGCACCGGCTGCGGCGCGGGCCGCGCGGCGGGCCTGCGCGGCGCTGCGCACGGCGAGTTCGGCGTGCGGCCGGAAGGCGCGTCCCATCGGGGTCAGGCGCACGCCGCGCGGCATGCGCTCCAGCAGCGCGCCGCCGACCGACCGTTCCAGGGCCTTGATCTGGTGGGACAGCGCGGGCTGCGAGACGTGCAGGAGCTCGGCCGCGCGGGTGAAGGACGCCTCCTCGACGACCGTCAGGAAGTACTCCATCTGCCGCAGGCTCATGGACGGCCCCTCCCATAAACGCCCTGCATCGATTCCACAAGAACATTGCCTTGGACTCATGGCAATGGCCCGGCGGAGGCTGAGGTCATGAACACACCGGACGTCATCGTCATCGGCGGCGGCACGGGCGGTTACAGCACCGCCCTGCGCGCCGCGGCCCTCGGTCTGGACGTCGTGCTCGTCGAGCGGGACAAGGTCGGCGGGACCTGTCTGCACCGCGGCTGCATCCCGAGCAAGGCGATGCTGCACGCGGCCGAACTCGTCGACGGCATCGCCGAGGCACGCGAGCGCTGGGGCGTGAAGGCGACGCTGGACACCGTCGACTGGCCGGCCCTGGTGGCCACGCGCGACGACATCGTGGCCCGCAACCACAGGGGCGTGGAGGCCCATCTCGCCCACGCGGGCGTGCGGGTGGTGAGGGGCAGCGCGCGGCTGACGGGGCCGCGCTCCGTGCGGGTGGAGGGCGTGCACGGCGAACCCGGCCGGCACGGCGAACCCGGCCGGCACGGCGAACCCGGCGTGCACGGCGAACCCGGGGTGTACGACCTCTCCGCACGCCGTGGGCTCGTGCTCGCGACCGGCTCACGGCCACGCACACTCCCGGGGCTCGCACCGGACGGACGGCGCGTGGTGACGAGCGACGACGCCCTCTTCGCTCCCGGGCTCCCGGCGTCCGTGCTCGTGCTCGGAGGCGGTGCGATCGGCGTGGAGTACGCCTCCTTCCACCGCTCCCTGGGCGCCGACGTCACCCTGGTGGAGGCCGCCGACCGGATCGTGCCGCTGGAGGACGCCGAGGTGAGCCGGCATCTGACCCGCGGTCTGAAGAAGCGCGGCATCGACGTGAGGGCCGGCGCCCGGCTCCTGGACGCCGAGGTCCTCGACGACGGGGTACGGGCACGCGTGCGTACCGCCCGGGGCGAGACCCTCACGGTCGAGGCCGAACGGCTGCTGGTGGCGGTCGGACGGGCCCCGGTCACCGACGGCCTGGACGTCGCCGCCGCGGGCCTCACCACGGACGAGCGCGGTTTCGTCGTACCGGCCGACTGGGACCGGCTGGAGACGGCCGTGCCCGGCATCCACGTCGTGGGCGACCTGCTGCCACCGCCGTCGCTCGGACTGGCCCACGCCTCGTTCGCGGAAGGGCTGTTGGTGGCCGAGACGCTGGCGGGCGTGCCGTCCGCGCCCGTGGACTACGCGGCCGTGCCCCGGGTCACGTACTCGTCGCCGCAGACCGCCGCCGTCGGTCTGAGCGAGGCCGAGGCACGCGCGCGTGGGCACGAGGTGGAGACCAACAGCATGCCGCTGACCGCCGTCGCGAAGGGCATGGTGCACGGACAGGGCGGCATGGTGAAGGTCGTCACCGAGGCCGGCGGCGGACGCGTGCTGGGCGTGCACCTGGTGGGCCCGCACGTGTCGGAGATGATCGCCGAGAGCCAGCTGATCGTCGGCTGGGACGCGGAGCCGTCCGACGTGGCCCGGCACGTCCACCCGCACCCGACCCTGTCGGAGGCGGTCGGCGAGGCGTTCCTGACCCTGGCCGGACGCGGGCTGCACCAGCAGTGACACTGCCCCGGTGACGCCACGCCCGCGACGGTGGCAACACACCGTCAGGGCGCCTGCCGCGCACCGGCCGGCCATGCTCCCGGGCCCCCCTGGAGCCTCCCCCCGTTATGTTCTTCGCGGTCCTGCAAGAGGGCCACTGGCCTCCGGGCCCGGTATGGCTGGTCCCCCCTGTCGAACGGATGACCTGGGGGGTGGTGCCACCGGGCCCGAGAGGCGCCGTGGGAGACGCTGATGAGAGGTCCGACTACCGCCCGGCCGGGCGCAATGCCCGGCCCTTCGCAGGCGGCAGGTCTGCATAACGTGGATGCGCGCACGACGCCAACGCCCGGGCCAGTACCGCACCAACCCGTTCGGGAGGACGGCTTGAACGACAGCGACGAGATAGGCGTCTTCCTCGGCCTGGACGTCGGCAAGAGCGCCCACCACGGGCACGGCCTCACCCCGACCGGCAAGAAGGTCTTCGACAAGCAGCTGCCCAATACCGAACCGAAGTTGCGGGACGTCTTCACCAAGCTGAAGACCAAGTTCGGCACCGTCCTGGTGATCGTGGACCAGCCCGCCTCGATCGGCGCCCTGCCCCTGACGGTCGCCCGCGACGCGGGCTGCAAGGTCGCCTACCTGCCCGGACTCGCCATGCGCCGGATAGCCGATCTCTACCCCGGCGAGGCGAAGACCGACGCGAAGGACGCCGCGGTCATCGCCGACGCGGCCCGCACGATGCCACACACCCTGCGCTCGCTGGAGGTCAGCGACGAGATCACCGCCGAGCTGACAGTTCTGGTCGGCTTCGACCAGGACCTCGCGGCTGAGGCCACCCGCACCAGCAACCGCATCCGCGGCCTGCTCACCCAGTTCCACCCCAGCCTGGAGCGCGTCCTCGGCCCCCGGCTCGACCATCAGGCCGTCACCTGGCTGCTGGAACGCTACGGATCTCCGGCCGCGCTGCGAAAAGCCGGCCGCCGCAGGCTCGTTGAGGTGATCCGGCCCAAGGCTCCCCGGATGGCGAAGCGGCTGATCGACGACATCTTCGAGGCCCTCGACGAGCAGACCGTCGTCGTTCCGGGCACCGGCACGCTCGACATCGTGATCCCGTCGCTGGCCCGCTCGCTCAGCGCCGTCCATGAACAGCGACGGGCGACGGAAGCCCAGATCGCAGCCCTGCTGGAGGACCACCCTCTTTCAAAGGTCCTGACGTCGCTGCCCGGCGTCGGCGTCAGGACCGCCGCCACGCTGCTGGTCACCGTCGGCGACGGCACCAGCTTTCCCACCGCCGCGCACCTGGCCTCCTACGCCGGCCTCGCCCCGACCACGAAGTCGTCGGGCACCTCGATCCACGGCGAGCACGCCCCACGGGGCGGCAACCGGCAGCTCAAACGGGCGATGTTCCTGTCCGCGTTCGCCGCCCTGCACGATCCCGCCTCCCGCACCTACTACGACAAGTGCCGGACCAGAGGAAAGACCCACACACAGGCCCTCCTCCGGCTCGCCCGGCAACGGATTAACGTGCTGTTCGCGATGCTCCGCGACGGCACCTTCTACGAACCCAGAACCCCACGCCTCGCTTGACGAAGGACATAGAGGCACCCCCCCGTCGTGCCCTTGACACCGCACCATGGCCGTGGGGTACTGCGATTGCGAACTCGGGCGGATGTGACGGGGGTGAGTGTCCTGCCGGAGCTGCGCTACCCGACGGTGGCCGAACAGGTCTTAGCCGCCCGGGCGTTGACCGCTCACCGGCCCGGGATGTGCACCCTGCGGCAGGTGGGTGTCTCGCGCGCGGGCAGACCTTTGCACCTGCTGTCGGTGGGCCGCGCCCGCCGCGCCGTGCTGGTGGTCGCCGGCGCCCACGCCAACGAGCCGACCGGCTCCTGCACGCTGCTCGCGCTCGCCCGACGGGTGCTGGAGGAGCGGGAGTTGCGCGACGGCATCTCCTGGCACTTCCTGCTGTGCGCGGACCCCGACGGGGCGAGCCTGCACGTGACTCCGGCGCCGCGCAGCCTGTTCGACTACCACCTCGGCTTCTTCCGTCCCGCGGGCCCGGAGCAGCCGGAGTGGGCGCCCTCCGTGCTGCCGCCCGACCGGCTGCCGCCCGAGACCCGGGCCCTGACCGGCGTCATCGACGAGCTGCGCCCCTACCTCCAGGTGACCCTGCACGGCACGGACCTGGGCGGCAGCTGGGTGCAGTTGACGAAGGACGTGCCCGGGCTGGCCGAGCCGTTCGCCAAGTCCGCGGCCGAGCTGCACATCCCGGTGGAGACCGGCGCCTCGGACGCCGCGGGCTGGCCCGCCTCCGGACCGGGAGTGCACGTCATGCCCGCGCCGGAGGCAGGGCCCGCGTATCCGAGCCTGCCGGACGACGCGCGGCACAGCACCTGGTACCACGCCCACCGGTACGGCGGTCTGACCGCGGTGGTCGAGGTGCCGATGTGGGCGAGCGACCTGGTGGACGACCCGGCTCCGCATCCGGCTCCGGCGGCGGCGATCGGGCGGCTCGCGCGCCGACTGGAACGGGACGCGCTGGAGGTGACGCGGGTGCTCGACGGCGCGCTGCCCCGGCTCGCGGATCTGGACGGGCCGTTGCTGCGGGCCGCGCGGTGGGGGCTGGAGCTGGTGCCGGGGCTGGCCGACGACCTGGTGCGCACGCCGCCCGCCGACCGCACCCGGGCGTACGTCGGCAGTGTGGACGCGTTCGCGCGCCGCGTGCCGCTGCGGGCGGCGGCGATGCTGCGGCGGGTGCTGCGCGGGACCGACGACCGGGCGGCCGAGCAGTTGGAGGAGCTCGTGGCGACCTGGAGCGGCGCTTTCGCGGAACGTTTCCGCGCCCGCTGGGTGCCGTTGGAGCACCAGGTCGAGCACCAGTCCCGCACGGTGGTCGCCGCGGCGCTGCACGCGCGCGAGGGGGCGTCGTAGACCCCTGCGGCGTCACAGATCCCCCGTGGCCGGCCGGGCCGAGCCGACGCCGGCGGACACCGGCCCCGTCCGCGCCGAGAGCGGTGCGTCACTCCCGCTGCATCGGCACGGCCGCCCCTGACTCCCACCCCGGCTCGCCCGAGCGGGAGCACGCGCGCGTGTGCCGCCCGGCCAGTTCGAAGGCGGCGAGCACGACGCGTGCCTGGTACTCCGCCTGGCGTGCCACCGGGATCCAGCGCGCCCCGCAGCCGTCGCGGTAGTCGGCGCACCATTCGTCGATCAGCCGGTCCAGTTCCGGCAGCGCCCCGGCCGGGTCGTGGCCGGCGGCCCGCACGAGCTGGTGCAGGAGCCCGGCGGTGCGCAGGGCCAGCCGTCGCCCGGAGATGCGCAGGGCGGCGAGGTGGGCGGTGCTCAGGTCCGGAAGGGGGTGGGCCGCGCCGTCGCCGGTGTCGGGGTCCCAGGCGTCGGCGAGGCCGGGGCAGACCAGTAAATAGTCGTCGACCGGGGCGAGCAGGCGCGCCGCGTCGGGGACCGCGGCGAGGTGCGGCCGGACGCGGGCCAGGAGGTGCCGCAGGAGCCCCGTGTCGTGACGCAGGGTGCGGCTCACGGCCCGCAGCACCGCGTCCCGGTCGGCGGGCGGGGAGCCGTCCGCCACGGCCGCCACGCCCCACATGGGCGCCTCGACGACCGCGGTGACGGTGCCGTGCCGGTGCGGGTGGAACCACGTCGACTCGACGGCGGCCTCCGTTATGGCCGCGGCCAGGTCGGCCCGGCGCGGCGGCGGGATCCGGTAGACGGCGGGCCCGAGGTCGGGCCAGTACAGGGCGTCGTAGGCGCCGAGTTCGCGGGGGATGCCGAGCCGGGCGGCGATATGGGCGAGACGCTGGGCGAGGCCGGGCAGGTCACGGGTGAGCTCGACGAAGCCGCCGCCGACGTCGACGCCGTGCAGGGAGCACTGCAGGAACGGCCGCAGTTCGTCCTGGACGTCGAGCAGGGCGCGGGTCTCCGGCAGGGCGGCGCCGGCCGCGCCGTCGGGCAGCCATTCGGGCTGTTCCAGGAAACCGGGCCGGAAGAAGTTCCGGAAGTACTGGCCGAGGGCGTACGGGCCGGTCAGCCAGCCCTCGTTGCGGCGCAGGCCGTCCGGGTCGAGACACAGCAGCAGGTTCCAGGTGGCGTCGGCTCCCTCGGTGAGCCGCGGGTCGGCCAGCGCCCGCTCGGCCAGGCGCAGCACGGTGGCGCCGCCCACGGGTTCGTTGGCGTGCGGACCGGCGACGACGAGGGCCTGACGGCTGCCGTGGCCGACGGAGAGCAGCCATATGGGCGTGCCCGCGCGGGACGTGCCGATCCGGCGCAGCCGGGCCTTACGCGGGTGGCGGGCGACGAAGGCGGCGGCCCGGGCGCCCAGTTCGTCGACGGTCGGGTAGCGCGGGAGGGGCGGCAAGCACACCTCCCCAATGCGGTGCCGTCGCTTCACCAGCTGTACATGGCGTACGCACAGTCAGTCACGACTTCGGGGGTACGTCAACACCGCGGAGAGCAATGGGTTTTGAGCCACTCCCCAGGGATCGACAGCTGGTAAATCCAAGGCCAGAGCTAAGGTATGGCTCGGTTTCCGGTCAGCCGGCCGCGCGCCGGATCCCGGTCAGCCGGCCGCCAGCCGGAACATCATCCGCCCGAAGCCCACCTGGTCGCCCTCGCGGACGACGGCCGCGCCGACCACGCGCCGGCCGTTCACCGTCGTGCCGTTGGTGGAGCCGAGGTCGCGCAGGACCCACATGCCGCCCTGGTGGCGGAGTTCGGCGTGGACGCGGGAGACCGTCTCGTGGTTCAGGCGCAGTCCGCTGGCGGGGTCGCGGCCTATGCGCAGCGGATGGCCGTTCGCCGGGTGGGGCAGCAGCAGCTTGGGCAGCTTCTCGGCCTGCCAGGCCCTGCGCAGCCGTACGGTGAATCCGGAGACCGCCTCGACGGTGCCGAACACCAGGCGGGAGAAGCGGCTCTCCGTGGGCAGGTCGGCGGTGAGCACGGCGAGCTCGTCCGGGCGGCGGGCGGCGAGCGCCAGTTCCATGCGGCGGATGAACGTGTCGTGGGACAGGCGGCCCATGGCGACGCCGTCACGGAGCACCTTCAGCGCCCTGTCGCGCTCCACGTCGGAGAGCCGCGCCGGGTACGTGTTGAACTCGAAAGACGACGTCACGCTCGTGATTGTCGGGCAGCGCGGCCGGGCTGTCCAGAAAACGGGAAAACGGCCGCCACGCGCGCGGAGCCGGCGACACCCGCCGCAAATGGATGGATGCACCAGCGGATTGATCGCGTTTGACGCACCATGGACGGGCTACATCACGGTGAGCAGACGAAGGGGAACCGTCCGTGCAGTTCGAGGTGTGGGCACCGCAGGCAGGCCGTGTGACGCTCCAGTGCGACGGCGTCACCCGCGCGTTGGAGCGCGATCCGCAGCGGGCGGGATGGTGGCGGGGCGAGGCGGACGCGCGCGAGGGGTCCCGGTACGGCTTCGCGCTGGACGACGGCCCCGTACGGCCCGATCCGCGCTCGCGCCGGCAGCCGGACGGCCCGGACGGGCTGAGCGCGGTCGTCGACCACGAGCGGTACGAGTGGCGCGCCCAGTGGCGGGGGCGGCCGCTGCCCGGCGCGGTGCTGTACGAGATGCACGTCGGGACGTACACCCGCGAGGGCACCCTGGACGCGGCCGCCGAGCGGCTCGGCCATCTCGCCGAACTGGGCGTCACACACGTGCAGCTGATGCCGCTGTGCCCCTTCCCGGGCACGCACGGCTGGGGGTACGAGGGCGTCTCGCTGTGGGCCGTGCACGAGCCGTACGGCGGGCCCGATGCGCTGAAACGCTTCGTCGACCGGGCCCACGAACTCGGCCTGGGCGTGGTGCTCGACGTGGTGCACAACCACTTCGGCCCGTCCGGGAACTACCTGCCCGTCTTCGGGCCGTATCTCACGGACACGCATCACACGCCCTGGGGCGCCGCGGTCAATCTGGACGCGCCCGGCTCGGACGAGGTGCGCGCGTTTCTCATCGGCAGCGCGCTGGCGTGGCTGCGCGACTACCGGATCGACGGGCTGCGCCTGGACGCGGTGCACGCCCTGGTGGACACGCGCGCGTTCCACTTCCTGGAGGAGCTGTCGACGGCCGTGGACGCCCTGGCCGCCGAGGTGGACCGGCCGCTGTTCCTGGTCGCCGAGTCGGACCTGAACGACCCGCGGCTCATCACCTCCCGGGACGAGGGCGGCCTCGGGCTGCACGCGCAGTGGAACGACGACTTCCACCACGCCCTGCACACCACGCTGGCCGGCGAGTCGCAGGGCTACTACGCCGACTTCGCGCGCGCTCCCCTCGCCGGGCTCGCCAAGACCCTCACCGGCGGCTACTTCCACGACGGGACGTACTCCAGCTTCCGGGGACGGCGCCACGGGCGCCCCCTGGACCGTACGCGGGTCGCCGGGCACCGGCTGCTCGGCTACAGCCAGACCCACGACCAGGTGGGCAACCGCGCCCAGGGGGACCGCCTTTCGGCCCTGACCTCCCCCGGACTGCTGGCCTGTGCGGCCACGCTGACCCTGACGGCCCCCTTCACGCCGATGCTCTTCATGGGCGAGGAGTGGGCGGCGGGCACGCCCTGGCAGTTCTTCACCGACCACACCGACCCGGAGCTGGCGGACGCGGTACGGCGGGGCAGGCGGCGGGAGTTCGCCGCGCACGGCTGGAAGGAGGAGGACGTGCCCGACCCGCAGGACCCGGCGACCCGGGACCGCTCCTGCCTCGACTGGTCCGAGCCGGAACGCGAGCCCCACGCGCGCGTGCTGGCCTGGTACCGGCGGCTCCTCGCCCTGCGCCACGAGCAGCCCGACCTGACCGATCCCGACCTCGCCGACACCAAGGTCGCCTACGACGAGGAGCGCCGCTGGATCGCCTTCCGGCGCGGGGATGTCCTCGTGGCCGTGAACCTGGCGCGGGAGCCGGCCGCCCTGTCGCTCGGCGTCCCGCACGCGCGCGTGCTGGCCGCGTGGGAGCCGGTGGAGACGCCCGGGGCCGACGGGGTGGTGCACGTGCCCGGGGAGTCGGGTGTGGTGCTGTTGCAGGAGTGAGGTCCGCTAGAGGGCGTCGTCCGTGTCCCGCAGGTCCGTCACCCGTTCCAGCAGGATCGGTTCCCAGGCCCGGCGCACCTGGGTGCGCAGCAGGGTGAGCCGGCCCGCGTCCCGGCTCGTGAGGGCCCCGGCGAGGTGGACGACCGTGTCGCAGCGGGCCAGCCACAGGCCGCGCAGGCAGGGGCGGGCGCCGTAGCCGGCGAGGGTGGCGGCGCGTACGGCGGCGGGTGAGCCGACGGCGAGCGCGAGGCCCGCGATGTCCTCGGCCGGATCGCCGACGACCCCGTCGGCCCAGCCGAGGACGCCGCGCACCCGTCCGTCGGCGCTGACGACGAGATGGCCGCCCGTGAGCGCGTGGTGGGTGAGGACCGCCGAACCGGACTGGGCGGCGAGCTGGGCCGCGGCGGCCGCCGTGAGCTGGTTCAGGCGGGCGGCGTCGAACTCGTCGGCGCCGGCGAGGCGTTCGGCGGCGCGTACGGCGGCGCGGCGCAGCCCCTCCAGGGAGCGCGGCGCGGCACGCGGCACGCCGAGGGTCTCGGCCTGCCGGACGGGCACCTCGCGCAGCCCCGTGAGCAGTCCGGCGAGGTCGGCCTCTCCGACGGCGGACACGTCGTGTTCCTCGCCCGAGCCGCCGGGCACCTTGGTGTCCAGCGTGTAGGTCAGTCCGGGCGCCCATTCGCCGTGCGCCACGCTGACCGGCACCGTCACCGGGACGTGCGGGCGGACGAGGTCGCGCAGGCGCAGTTCGCGGCGCTGGCGCACGGTGGCCTCGCGGTCGGGGGCGAGGCGCAGCACGTGGCGGGTGCCGACCCACCAGGTGGCGGGTTCGGCGCCCTCGGTGGCCGGCCGGACGTCGGGGCCGCTGCCCTGCGCGGTCTCCTCGCCGCCCCGGCCGTCCCTGCCGCCCTTGCCGTCCTTGCCGTCTTTGAGCAGGGAACGGACCAGTCGGCGGACGGTGTCCGCGGTGGGTGTCGGTGCCTGGGTCATGGTCGCGCCGTTGCCGTTCGGGAGGCGTGTGGGGGACATCGGTGGCGTCACTCCACTATGACCAGCTCGCGGGAGGTGGTGTTCAGCCGCCGTCCGCCGTCCTCGGTGACGGTCACGATGTCCTCGATGCGCACGCCGAACCGGCCGGGCAGATAGATGCCGGGTTCCACGGAGAAGCACATGCCGGGCACGAGGGGCCGCTCCTCGCCCTCGATCATGTACGGCGGTTCGTGGGTGGTGACGCCGATGCCGTGTCCGGTGCGGTGGATGAAGTACTCGCCGTAGCCGGCGTCGGCGATGACCGCGCGGGCGGCCCGGTCGACATCCTGGCAGGCGGCGCCCGGCCGCACGGCGCGGAACCCCGCCTCCTGGGCCTCGCGCACGATGTCGTGCACGCGGCGTTCGGCGTCGGTGGGTTCGCCGACGTGGACCGTGCGGGAGGTGTCGGAGCCGTAGCCGTCCTTCAGGCCGCCGAAGTCGAGGACGACCATGTCGCCGCTTTCGATGACGCGGTCGCCCGCCTCGTGGTGCGGATTGGCGCCGTTCGGGCCGGAGGCGACGATGGTGAAGTCGACCGTCTCGTGCCCGTGCCGGCGCAGGAGCCGGTCGAGGTCGGCGGCCACCTCCGATTCCCGGCGGCCGGCGAAGGGGACGTTCCGGATCTCCTCGAACGTCGCGTCGGCGGCGGCTCCCGCGGCCGTCATGAGCTCCAGCTCCGCCGCGTCCTTGACGGCGCGCAGCATCGGCAGGGCCTCGGTGAGCGAGGTGTAGGAGCTGCCGGGCACCGCCTGCTGCAACGCCAGCAGGTGCAGGGCCCAGGCGTTGTCGCTGATGCCGAACCGGCCCGAGGCGTCGAGCAGGGCGGCGGTGGCGGCGTAGGGGTCCTTGCCATCGGTCCAGTCGCGCAGGGTCAGGGCGGGCGCGCCGGCCGCCTTCTGCGCGTCCGGGGCCTCCAGCGCGGGGACGACGAGGACGGGGTCCTGTCCGGCGGCGAGGACCAGCAGGGTGAGCCGTTCGGTGACCGCCGGGGGCGCGTAGCCGGTGAGCCACACCAGGTCCGGTCCAGGGGCCACCAGCAGGCCCGCGAGACCGGCCTCGGCGGCCGTCCGCGCGGCGCGCTCCATACGGGCCCCGTAATCGTCGGCGGTGAAGGACGCGGCCGTGCTTCCGGTCATCCGGGCCTCCCAGGGACGGACGAAGGGGCTACGGGCAGCATCCTGCCCGGCCGGAGGGGGCAGCGCGAGCCGTCTGCGCACTTCCCACGAGCATCGTCATTAATGGCAGAGGATTGTCCATACGTTAGATGTAATGCTTAGATGCTCGGCATCCATTAGCCGTTCGATCGAGGGGGCGTACGACCGTGCTCGTACTGGCACACATCAGCGATCTGCATCTGGACGGGAGCGCGCGGGCGACGGAGCGCGCCGAGCGGGTGCGCGACCGGCTGTGGCAGTGGCCGGGGAACGTGGACGCGTTGCTGGTGACCGGGGACATCGCGGACCACGGCACGGAGCCGGAGTACGAAGAGGCCGCCCGCATCCTGGGGCTGCGCGACGGCGAGGCCCCGTTCCCCGTACTGACCTGCCCGGGCAACCACGACAGCCGCGCGCCCTACCGCAAGGCGCTGCTGGGCCTCCCGGCGGCGCAGGGGCCCGTCAACAGCGTGCAGGTCTTCGACGACGGTGCCGTGCTGATGTGCGACTCCAGCATCCCCGGCAGCGACGCCGGGGAGCTGGACGAGGAGACCTACGACTGGATCGAGACGACCCTCGACGAACTCGACGGCGGCCTTCCGGCCCTGCTCGCCTTCCACCACCCGCCGGTGGCGCTGCACCACCCGCTGCCCGACTCCTGCCAGTTGCGGGAGTCCGGCCGGCTGTCCGGCCTGCTGGACCGCCGGCCCGAGATCGCCGGGCTGATCACCGGCCACGCGCACACCCCCGCCGCGACCTCGTTCGCGGGGCGGCCGCTGGTGGTCGGCCCCGGTGTGACGTGGACGCTGCGGCTGCCCTGGGAGGGCGAGCAGGTCGCCGACCGGGACGCGCCGCCCGGGGTCGCCTTCCACGTCCTGGACGACACGGGGCGGCTGACGACCCACTTCCGGGTG
Organism: Streptomyces coeruleorubidus; assembly: GCF_028885415.1. Taxonomy (GTDB): domain Bacteria; phylum Actinomycetota; class Actinomycetes; order Streptomycetales; family Streptomycetaceae; genus Streptomyces; species Streptomyces coeruleorubidus_A. The sequence goes on along the minus strand of NZ_CP118527.1, from coordinate 7,636,051 downwards.
GTCACGTGACGACGTGGTCATGTGACGACATGGTTCACGGGACGACGTGGTTCACGTGACGACAGCCGGTACGACCGTCAGCTGCTGGTAGCCGCCGCTGCGGTGCCGCACCGTCAGTTTCACCTTGGCGCCCGGGCGGGCACGGGCGACGGCCCTGGCCAGGTCGGCGGCCGTGTCGATACGGGTCTTGCCGAAGACGAGGAGCAGGTCCCCGCGCACCAGGCCCGCCTCCTGGGCCGGCCCGGGAACCTGGAGCCCGACGACCAGGGCCCCCGGCTTCCCGGCGTCCATGACCTGCACGCCGAGGGTCACGGCGGCTGGCGCGGACACGGCGGCGGACGGCGAGGGGCTGGGCGGCGACGGCGTGTGCCGCCCGCGCGGATCGATGACTCCGTCCTTGCCGATCACCGTGGCGGCCATCGCCCCGAGGCTGATCCCGGACAGGACCAGGACCGCGCCGACGAACCCGGCGAACAGCACGTTGAGCAGCCGCCTCCCGCGGCGCCGGGCGGCGCGCAGGCGGGGCCGTGAAGGGCCGGACCCCGTCGCCGACACCGCCCCGTCGGGCTCCTGACCCGGCATCGGCTTGGGTCGCAGCGCGGTCTGTTCCATGGCTCGCCTCCGGATGGTGCGGATCGCCTCCGTCGGATACGGAAGGATCACGGCTGGTGCTCTACCCGGCGCTCCGGCGCGCGATGAGCCACGAACGAGTGAGACTGATCCGACATCGGTGCGAGCCGTGGTCGTGGGGCCGATCAGCCCGTGTGGCCCTCACCGTGGCCGCCGTGGGCACCGCCGTGGTCGAACTTCAGCACCTGCGGAGGCATCACGACGAAGGGCCGCGTCATGCCAATGTCCTTGCTCCAGCAGATGGCATTGACATCCTCCCCTTCTTAAAAGAGGGGGATTCCAACCCAGGCGGGTTGAGGTTCACGGGCACTCGAACGGCTGGTGGCCGTTGTCACCCCTCCGGCACCGGCTGAGCGCCGGGGGCGGGGGATCCCGCCCTGTCCTGCCGCGACGTTGTTTGCTGCGTTCTCATCTGCGTTACAGGTGAAGCCGCAGGATACGCACTCGAAGTCGGCTTGGTTCTTGCGCGACTTCTTCTCGATCCATCCGCAGGCACTGCACCGCGGACTCGTGTAGGGGGAGGGAACATCCACGACCCGGTCGGGGGCCTTGTGTTCAGTGCGCTGTCGCAGGAGTCCCCAGCCCTGGGCGAGGATGCCACGATTCAGCCCGGCTTTCTGCCGGACGTTCGCGCCGGGCTGATCAACGGTTCCCTTTGCCGAGCGGGTCATACTCCTGATGTTCAGCTTCTCGAACCGGATCAGGTCGTACGACCTGGCGAGCATGGTGCTGGTCTTCTCACACCAGCCCTTGCGCCGATTCGCCTCACGTGCCTTGAGCCGGGCGACCTTGGCATACTCGACGGTCTTGCGGTCGCTGCCCTTCGGTGCCCGGGCCGCTCGGCGCTGGTGCTTGCGGATCTGAGCGCGCTCCTTGACCGTGAGCTGCGGGCAGTTCAGCTTCCGCCCGTCCGACAGGGCGGCGGTGATGGCCACGCCCCGGTCAATACCGATGATCTCGCCCGTTCCCGGCTTCTCGATCGGCTCCGGGATGACGGCGAAGGCGATGTGCCATTGACCGCTGCGGAAGGTGACCCGGAACGTCTTCGCGTCGGGCGGCTCGGCGCGGGTGAGGCGGAAGCGCACCCAGCCGCAGCCGGGCACCCTGACCTGAGCCCAGCGCCGGTTGAGCTTGTGCACCACCACCGAGCGGCCCATGACCTGCTTGCCGGTCTTCGGATTCAGCTTCGTCGTGCCGTCCGCGTTGTGCTCGGGTACGCGGTCGTTACCGATGACGCGGAAGCCCTCGTGCACGTACTTCTTGCGCCAGGTCGGCTCCCCGAACCCAGAGCTGAAGCGGGCGTTCTTGGCCTTGGCGAAGTCTTTCAGGGCTTGCTGCTGCACGTCCGCGTTCCCGGCAGCGAGCCATTCATTTTCCCGCCGGGCCTCGGTGAGCTGACGGCACTGTTCCGCGAACCCCGGTGCGGACTTCCGTCCGGGCTTCCAGTGTGCGTGCTGCTCAACGGCAAGATTCCAGACGTACCGGGCGTGCGCGCAGTGCAAGAGCATCTGCTCCTGCTGCTCGCTCGTTGGGTACATCCGAAATCTGGCCATGACCCCATTCTAGGGTTATCGTAACCCCATGGCAATCTTCAATTTCCGTATCCCTGATGACCTATACGCCAAGCTCAAGGACCTTGCCGCGTCCGAAGAGCGCTCCGTCAACTCCGAGTTGCTGCACCTTGTACGACGTGCTGTTGAGTCGGGTGGGGTGCCGAATCGCCTTGAAAGCGATTCGGCTACCTCTGCCCCACTGCGCGACAGCCGGCATTCACCCCGGCCCTGAAGGACCGGGCACCCTGCCCGACAAGAGCGGTGGTAACCCCGTGTGGCGCGTCGCCTGTTCCCCTCATTCAGGTAGACCCCCGGCGCACTGCCGGGAGTTCCTCGATGTCCCGTTCCAGGCGGATCTGGCCGGAAAGTGCCGCCTCAGCCGAGAGCGGGCACGGGCAGGGCGGGCGGCCGGTCCGGGAGGAAGCCGTGAGCACGCCGGGCCAGCCAGTCGGCCTTGTAGCGGTCCACCTCGCGGTGCCAGTTGAGGATGCCCGCCATCCAGTTCTGAAGATCCGTGACGTACTCCTGCATGACGGCGCGGCCCTCGTCCGTGAGCTGGAAATCCTCGTACAGGACGGGCAGTTCGTGCTCGACCACGTGCTCGAACTGCCGCATGCGCTGGCTCATCAGGTCGTGCACGATGCCGAGGGCGGTCGGGTAGTCGCAGCCGAAGAAGGACTGCACGACGAGGATCGCGTTGTGGATCTCGCCCTCGTACTCGATCTCCTTCTGGTACGAGAAGACGTCGTTGGTCAGGCACGCGAAGTCGATCGCGGCGTTCTCCAGGGAGCGGACCGGGCCGCTGCGGTAGATCTCGGGCGGGACGGCCGGGCCGTGGCCCATCCGGCACAGGCTCAGGGTGAGGTCGGAGCCGAAGGTCGCGCGGCGCATCTCCAGGTAGTCGACCGGGTCGGGGACGCGGTTCTGGAGCTGGTTGGACAGTTCCCACACCCAGCTCTCGGTCATGACGTTGATCGCGTCCTTCAGGGTGCGCCGCGCCTCGGGCGTCATGTCCGCGGTGGTGCGCAGCCACAGGTCGACAAGGCCGCGCTCCATGGCGTTGGCGGGGGCCGGCGGCGCCTCGCCTGCGACCGGCATGCAGTCGGACAGGCGGGCCGTGGTCAGCCGGGCGGCGACCAGGTCGCGGCGGTGGCCGTAGACCAGCGGGTAGTAGTCGTCACCGTAGGTGCCCCAGGCGAGCCACTGCGAGCTGAGGTCGAGGGCCCCGGGAGTGGCGTCCGGGTCGAGGCCCGCCGCGCAGAGCGGGAGGTCGTAGGCCCGGAGTTTGTCCGCGTCCCAGACACCCTCGCCGAGCATGCCCATGCGATTGACCCAGTCGGTCAGGTTCCGGCGGGCGCCGTCGAGATGCGGGCTGAGCTGAAGCGGGAACGGCATGCGGATGTCGGGGATCCGGGACGGCCCGACCTTCTGGTACGGCACGTGCGTGTAGGCGCGCAGCCGCTCCGCTCCGGCCGCGGCGAGCAGGGCGCGTACGTCGGCGGCGGAGGTGCCCATGCCGCTGCACCCCGGCCACGGCTTGCCGCCGCGCGCGTTCTCGTTCATGTAGCGGCTGGAGCGCAGATGCCACTCGTGGCCGCCGGACTGCCAGTCCTGGAGTCCCTTGGTGTACGCCGCCACGGCCGCGACCTCGCCGGGAGTGAGGCCGTTCTCCAGGGCCACCGCGGGCACTTCGGTGAACGCCGTGTGCTCGAACTGGTGGAGGCGGGACGTGAGGACGTCGTTGACGGTGTCCGCGGCCTCCTGGGTTGTGCAGCCGAAGAAGGTCTCCACGACGAGCACGCCGTTGCTGTTCTCGCCCTCGTCCTCGACCTCCCGCTGGTAGGAGAACAGGTCGTTGCGCAGGTGCACGGCGTCGGAGAACGTCTCCATCAGCACCCTGAGCGGCCTGGACTCCGCCACGGACGCGGGCACTTCGGCCGTCGCGTACTCCACGAGGCCCGCGGACCAGGGGGCGCCGCCCACCTTGCGGCGCATCTCGATGTACTCGACGGGGTTGGCGATCCGCCCCTCGTTGATGTTGGACAGCTCCCAGAGGGACTCGTTCAGCAGGTGCTCGGTCGCCACGGCGAAGCGGCGGCGCCAGTTCTGCGACATCTTCGGCACCGTACGCGCCCACAGGTCGGCGAGGCCCGCCTCGACCGGGTTCTCCGGCTCCGGTACGGGAGTCGAGAGGTCCAGCGGCATGAAGAGGGGCAGCCGGTCCAGGTGGGCCTTGCCGGCGACGCGGTCCTGGCTGCGCTTGTACATCTCCAGGAAGTGGTCGTCGAAGAAGAAGACCCACACGTACCAGTCGGTGATGAGGGAGAGGGCGGGGCCGTCGCAGTCGGGGTGGGTGTAGGCGCAGAGCAGGCCGTAGTCGTGTGCGTCGAGGTCGGCCTGCTCCCAGACGCCGGATCCCTCCAGCATGCCCATCTCGCGCGCCCACTCGGTCGAATGGGCGCGGGCCTCGTCGAGATGAGGGTTCAGCCGCGCGGGATGCGGCATGTAGAAGTACGGGAGTTCGAACGGCTGCGTCATGGCCGGGCCCTACCCGGCGCCTCGCGGCGGCATCCGCGGGACCGGACATGATCACACCATCGCGTGAATCGGGAATGAATGCGGGAGTTCTCGCCGGACCTTGTGGCGTTCATCTCTACGCGCGCAGACTTACGTCCGCACCCTGGCAGTTCACGTCCCTCTCGTTCACCGGAGTCCACCATGAAGCAGCCCCGAGTCCTGCCGCGCCGGGCCGCGCTCACCTCGCTCGCGGGGGCGGCGCTGGCCGGTGCGACCGCCCTGAACGCCTCGGCGTCCGAACGGCACGGGCGCACCGTGCGGTTCGCCACGTTCAACGCCTCCCTGAACCGCTCCGCGCAGGGCGCCCTCGTCCGGGACCTGTCCACCCCGGACAACGCCCAGGCGCGCAACGCCGCCGAGACGATCCAGCGGGTCGACCCGGACGTGCTGCTGATCAACGAGTTCGACTACGACGACGAGGCAGCGGCGGTCCGCCTGTTCCTGCGCAACTACCTGGCGGTGGGGCAGCGCGGCGCCCGCCCGGTCCGCTATCCGTACCGCTTCACCGGGCCCGTGAACACGGGCGTCGCCACGGGAGTGGACCTGGACGGGAAGAACGGGGCCGTCACGACGCCCGGTTCGGACGCCTACGGGCAGGACGCCTACGGGTACGGCTGGTTCCCCGGCCAGTACGGCATGGTCGTGCTGTCCAAGTACCCGATCGACACGCGCGCGGTACGCACCTTCCAGCACTTCCTGTGGAAGGACATGCCGGGCAACGTCATGCCGGAGGGCTACTACAGCGACGAGGCCCGGGCGATCCTGCGGCTGTCCTCCAAGAGCCACTGGGACGTGCCCGTGCGGATCGGCCGGGACACCGTGCACTTCCTGGTGTCGCACCCGACCCCGCCCACCTTCGACGGCCCCGAGGACCGCAACGGCCGGCGCAACCACGACGAGATACGCCTGTGGGCCGACTACATCGGCGCACGCCGGCGCGGCGCGTACCTGTACGACGACCGGGGCCGGCGCGGCGGACTGCGGCCCGGGGCGCGGTTCGTGATCGCGGGAGACCTCAACGCCGATCCGTACGACGGCGACAGCTACGACCACGCCGTACGGCAGCTGTTGGAGCACCCGGCGGTGAACCCGCCTGCAACACCGCCGGCGAGCAGGGGCGGGGTGGCGGCGGCCCGGCTCCAGGGCGGCGCGAACGCCTCGCACATCGGTGACCCGGCGTACGACACCGCCGACTTCGGCGACACCGCACCCGGCAACCTGCGCGTCGACCACGTCATCCCGTCCCGGGGCCTGACACCGGGCGCGAACGGCGTGTTCTGGCCGACGCCCGGCGACCCGTTGTACCGGCTGGTGGGGGACGGCTCGACGGTTCCGACGTCGGACCACCGGCTGGTGTGGCAGGACGTGAAGGTGAGCTGACCTACCCGGAGGTGCTCATCTGGATCAGCGCGTGCGTGCCGCTGGTGCGCCAGCGCTGGTCCTCCGCCGCGACCAGTTCGGCCTCGGTGCGGGCGTCGAGGCCGGTGATCACGTCGGACTTCAGGGTGCGCAGGGCGGCGACCGGGCCGGGGAAGTACGCGGTGACGTCCCGGAACGGCGTGGTCGGGGCCCAGAGCCGGTCGCCCACCAGGCGGCGGTAGTTGAGGTCTCCCTTGACGACGGTGAGCGTGGCCGAGGCGAAGTCGGCGCGCAGGTCGGCGGGCATCTGCTCGTACGGCAGCGGGGCGCAGGAGAAGGGATGGGCGCGGAGGGTGAGGCGGCCGTCGGCCAGGGCGGACCACAGACGCTGTCCGTACCCGGCGGCCGTTCCCCCGGCACCGGTCAGGCGGCGCAGCGCGTCGACGACGTCGGCGGTGGTGGCGTCGGAGACGTAGTACGGGTAGGGCTTGACGTGCAGGACGGCCCGTCCGATGCGCCCGTGGGCCAGGAGATGGGCGATGAGGAGCAGGTCGGGGACGAGTTCGCGGCCCGCGTTGTCGGCGACCAGGCACAGGGTGCCCGTGCCGGAGTCGCCGAGCAGGGCCCACAGGCGGTCGCTGTCGTCGGCGACCAGTCCGGGGGCGGCGTCGGCGGCCCGTGCGCCCTCGGCGGAGAGACGGAAGCCGAGGTCGGCGCGGTTGCCCCAGAGGGAGCCGTGCAGCAGGGCCTGTGCCTGTTCGCCGGCGGGCAGGCCTGCGAGGTCGTCGAGCGCGGCCAGTTCCTCGTCGGTCTCAGGGGAGTCGAGTTCGGCCAGTTTGGAGGGGCGGAAGGGGTCGATGCCCTGCCAGGGGCCGGGGCCGAAGTAGCCGACGGCCTGGAGCAGCCGGCGGTAGAACCAGCTCTCGGACCAGAGCCACGGCACGTCGAACCAGGACCGGCCGGCGTACTCGCGCAGCCCCCAGGTCTCCCAGAGGTCGCGGTCGTGCGCGTCGGCGGGGAGCGGTTCGATCTCGCCCTTGGTGCAGTTCGCCAGCAGTTCGTCGAGCGCGCGGTGCTGCCCGGGTTCGTACGGGAAGGCCTCGCGCACCTGCCGGATGATGGCCGGGTGCCGCTCGGCGAGCACGCTGTGGGGGAAGGAGCCCGGCTGGTCGCCGAGGAGCACGGGTGCGGATGGGGTGTCGGGCATGCGGCTCACCGTAGCGCGCGGGCACCAGGTCCCGGCCGGCCTGGTCGGAGCACCGGCGCACCCGGGGCGGATCGTCCCGCCCGAGAGCGTCAGACCGGTGCCAGTTCGCGTTCCAGGCGGGCCGCGAGGCTCAGGTAGCGGGCGCGGCGGGTCACCGGGACCAGGCCGCGGATGAGTATGTTCCACATCTCGGCCGTCCGGCGGGGCTGGCGTGTGACGGGCTCGCGGGAGCGGCCCACGACCCGGGTGCCGACGAAGAAACAGACCAGGGAGTGGGCCACGACATCGATATCGATGTCCGGGTGGACGTCGGACTCCTTGACCGCGCCGACGAGCCGGGCCGTGACGATGTCCAGCCACTCCGTGAACGGATGGCTCAGCGGCGGACGGGGCCGGATCCCACCGGTGGCGAGCCGCAGGCCGGCCCTGAGGACCGGGTCCTCGACGGACATGCGGGTGATGCCGAACGTGAGGCGCATCAGCGCCTCCAGGGATGTGTGGCCGCGATGGTCGGTCTCCGTCGCCAGCCGGCGAGCGGTGTGCGACTGGAGTTCGAGGATCGCGTGGGCGAGGTCCTCCTTCGCCGCGAAGTGGAAGTACAGGGCGCCCTTGGTGACCTGAGCGTGCTCCACGATGTCGCTGAGACTGGTCGATTCGTAGCCGCGACGGTCGAACAGGTCAGCGGCGGCCGTGATGATCGTCGAGCGGGTCTGCTCGGCTCGCAACTGCCTCGCCATCGACTGAACTCTCCCGGGACAGAAATGAACGGGTCATGCCGTTTGTTTTTACCCCCCGTACACGATAACTCACCCTCAGACGGCCTCCACCACACCAGTGTGCCGGAGTGCGGGTGCACATCCGGCAAAACAATCGCAACTGGTGAAAGAAAACAGCGCGTTCGGTATCTAACTGTGGGGGTTGTGCGGCCGGACGTAAAGACGGGCCGACCGGTGCCCCATCCGCACCGGCCGGCCCGCCCGTTCGTGAGCTGCCCGTTCAGCGTCCTCACAGAAGGAGGACCAGGAGATTCAGAAGGATCAGATGGATCAGAAGGTCAGCTTCCAGCCGTTGAGCGTGCCGGTGTCCTGCGCCGCGGTGTCCTGGACGCGCAGCTTCCAGGTGCCGTTGGCGCTCTCGCCGGAGGCGTTCACCGTGTAGGTGGTGTTCACGTTGTCGGCGGAGTCGGAGGCGGCGGACTTCAGACGGTACGCCGAACCGTCCGGTGCGATCAGGTCGATGACGAGGTCGCCGCGGTAGGTGTGGGTGATGTCGACGCCGACCTGGAGGGCCGAGGGGGCGTTGCCGCTGCGGCCGGTGACGCTGATCGGCGACTCGATCGCCGCGCCGTTGTCCGGGATGGCGACGGCGGTGGTGCTGGCGAAGGTCGTGCCGGTGGACGAACCGCCCTTGACGGCCTGGACCGTCTTGGCGGCGTCCGCGAGGCCGGCGCCGCAGCCGCCGGAGCAGGTGCCGGGCAGCGGCCGGGCGTTGGCCTTGATGGCCGACTCGATCTGGGCCGGGGTGAGGGCGGAGTTGGCCGACTTCATCAGGGCGGCGAGGCCCGCGACGTGCGGGGTGGCCATGCTGGTGCCCTGGTAGTAGGTGTAGTTCTCGCTCGACGGCGTCTTGGTGCCGGAGTTCAGCGTGGACAGGATGCCGTTGGCGGTGGAGGTCCGGGTCTCACCGCCGGGGGCGGCGATGTCGACGACCGAGCCGTAGTTGGAGTACGAGGCCCGGCTGCCGGCTCGGTTGGTCGCGGCGACGGTGATGACGTTGTTGCAGTTGGCCGGGGACGAGGACGAGGCGTTCGTGTTCTCGTTGCCGGCCGCGACGACGACGGAGGTGCCGCGGTTCACGGCGCCGTTGATGGCGCTCTGGGTGGCGGTGGAGCAGGCGCCGCCCCCGCCGAGGCTCATGTTGATGACCTTGGCGACGTTGGTGTTGGCGGGGACGCCGGAGACGGTGCCGCCGGAGGCCCAGGTGATGGCGTCGATGATGTCGGAGTCGTAGCCGCCGCACTTGCCGAGGACGCGGACCGGGGAGATCTTCGCGCCGTACGCGATACCGGCGATGCCCTTGCCGTTGTTGGTGGCGGCGGCGATGGTGCCGGCCACGTGCGTGCCGTGCCAGGAGGAGTTGGAGGCCGGGATGCCCGCGCCGCACTCGTTGGCGTTGTACCAGTCGCCCGGGTCGGCCGGGTTGCTGTCACGGCCGTTGCCGTCGACGGAGACGGCGGTGTCGGAGATGAAGTCGTAGCCACCGACGATGTTCGCGGCCAGGTCGGAGTGGGTGACGTAGCCGGTGTCGATGACGGCGACGGTGACGCCGGTGCCGGTGGTGGTGTCCCAGGCGGCCGGGACGTTCATGCCCGCGGTGGACTCGAACAGGTCCCACTGCTTGCCGTAGTCGGTGTCGTTCGGGGTGGCCGTCGGCTTGTTCAGGCGGTCCGGCACGACGTAGGCGACCTGCGGGTCGGCCTGGTACTGGGAGACGACGTCCGCGACGTCCGCCCGGGCCGGGTTCGTGCCCAGGTCGACGAGGGCGGCGCCGGTGCCGAGGCGGCGCTGGAAGTCGACGTCCTCGCCGGTCTTCTCGGCCTTGGCCGCGGCGTCGGCGGCGGCGGCCTTGTCGGACTTGGCCTCGGTGGCGCCGGACTTGTAGCCGACGATGAGCCGCTCGGCCGGGGTGCCGGGGGCGGCCTCGGTCTGGGCGGCCGGAACGGGGGCGGGCCGGGGAGCGGTCTCCTGGGCGACGGCGACCGAGGCGGGGGCGGCGGTCAGCAGGGCGGCGGAGACGGCGGCGACGGATATCAGCTTCCGTCTGAACTCTGGTGAGGTACGCACGGTCGTTGCCTTTCGTGGCCGGACTCCGGGCTGGGCGGAGCGGCGGTGGATGCGCTTCGTCGCTGAAGCGGAGGGGGGTTGCTTCGAAAAGCGACGCGATGGCCGGCCAGGGCGTGTGGGGAGCGGACCCGTTCGGGGTTACCTGTGGGTCAGCTGTGCTGGAACGATAGGCAAAGGGAAGGTCATCGGGATACGGGGGAAACCCTCGATCCAGCCGGAAACCCACCCTCTATGGGGGGCAGTTGGGCGCAAATTGCCCAGCGCATCCCATGCCGGCGGGCGGCGCCGCGGCGGTGCTGGTGCTCACCGGCGGCGCCGCCCTGGCGGTACGGCCGCGTCGGCGCTGAACCGACGCTCCTCAGCCGTCAGTTGACGTTGACGGCGACGCCCGCCTTGGTCACCGGCGAGTACTTGGCGGTGAAGAAGGCGTTGGCGAAGCACAGCGACGAGCCGGACGTCTTCGTGAACTGCTGGTTGGTGAAGGAGATGCTGTGGTCGGCGTTGCTCGCCTTGCCGGTCAGGCTGGGGGCCTGGTAGACGCAGTTGATGGTGCCGAGCAGGGTGCGCAGCTTGACCGTGGACTGGATGGCGGAGCCCGCGCCCGGGGTCACGGAGACGGTGCCGTCCGAGGACACGCTGGTGGTGTAGGGCAGGTTGTCGACGGTGATGCCGCTGACGCCGAGCACCCCTACGACGTTGGCGGTGCAGCCGCTGGTGTCGAAGCTGTGCGAGGTCAGGGACTCGGTGGCGGTGCCGGGCGCGGCCGGGTTGTCGGTGACGGTGGCCGCGAACGCCGACTTGGTGCAGGAGATGCCGCTGGTGCCGGTCGCGCTGGAGTAGAAGGTGGCGGCGGTGCCGCTCGCCAGGGACGCGTCGAGGACGTCGCCGACCGCGACCGCCGCGCCGTCGGTGGTGGTCAGGACGGGGGTGTCGGCCGCCGAGGCGGGGGCGGTGAGGCCCAGGGCGGCCATGGCGGCGGTGAGGGTGAGGAGGGTGCGCGTACGCATGCGGGTGTACCTCTTCTCTGAAGCGGGGTGAGGGTGCCGGGGACGCGGTTCGGCGTCCGCCGTCGCCGGCCCGTTACGCCTTCTCCGTACGTGACGGACCGGCAACGGCAGACCGGTGACCGGCCGGAGGCACGCACGGGGACGGGCCTCCGGCCGGGCCGGGCCAGGCCCGGGGGGACTGGTGGCACGGCACTTAAGAAGGGAAGGGCCCGTGCCGGTGCCGTGGAGAGTCGGACTCGGGCAGTGGAAAGCCCGTGCGGACGCACCGGGCGGCGAGCTGCCCGTACGGGGACGAGCGGTCCGGGACACGCGGACGGTGCCGCGCGGCGGATCCGGCGCCACGGATCCGGTGAGACGAGGAGAGTTGTAGACCTGGGCGTCAGTCAACGTCAAGGCCCCGCAAGGGAGTTGTGCGTTAGCTGCGACTTTCCGAAGGACGACGACTCACATACGGCGCACATTCCACACTCTTTGTTCACACTTCTCTTGACCCTTCATGTAACCCCCGGTAACTTCCGAGTCGGCCACTGCGGCGCAACCAGAAATCCCTTGCAGCCACCGGGAGTTGCGGGGAGACGTGCGTACGCGGTCGATGTCCGCGCCAAGGGCAACGTGCCACCGAAGTCCGAGCCGCACCGACACGCACCTGGAGCAGACATGACCTCCTCCGCCGAGCACACCCCCGAAAGACCGGAAGGCCCCGCCGCCGCGGACGTCGGTGACGTTCCCGCGCGGCGCGGGCGGGTCCGGGCACGCCGGGCCGCGGTGATGGCGGTGCCGGCCGCCGCGGTCGCCGCCGGCCTCGCGATCCTCACCGCCCAGGGGGCGCTGGGCGTGCAGTTCGCCATCTCCGGTATGCCTTTCACGGTCACCGCCACCGAACTGAAGGGCAAGGGCTTCGCACAGTTCGGCGGTCTGCGCGAGATGGCCGAGGGCAGCCCCAACGCGGGTGACACCGGCGGCCAGGTGCTGGTCGTCACGTCCGTGATCAAGGACGCGACCCTCACCAAGCTGTGCCAGAGCGTGGACCTGGGCGGCACGAACCTGATCATCAGGGCGGGCGAAGGCGCCAAGAAGGTCCGGGCCAGCGACCTGACCACCGACTCCACGCAGCTCTCGGGCGACGCGGCCTTCACCGGCATCGAGATCGGCAACGACGCCAGCACGCTCGACAAGGCCGGAGACCTGGGCCGCGGGCCGATAGGCGTCTTCAGCCAGCAGTCCGACACCGTGCGCATCGCCAACCTGCGGCAGACCAACTACGCCACGACGGCCGGTGTGTTCAAGCTGCCCGGGCTGAAACTGGGCTTCAGCGGATCGGGTTGCTGATGCCCGGCGGCCCACGCGGGAAGATCCGGCCCGCCTTCCGCCGGTGGCGGGCGGGCCGTCCCTTCTGGGGCGGGCTGCTGCTCGCCCTGGGCGGGGCGGAGGTCCTGCTCACCCTGAAGGCGTCGCTGGACGTCATCCTGCACGTCGGCATGCAGGGCCTGGCCGGCTATCTGCTCCCGGCCGTGATGCTGCTGTGCGGCGTGCTGATCCTCTTCAACCCCGCCCAGCGCCTGTTCTACTCGGTCATCGGGGTGCTGGTCTCCCTGGGGACCTGGGTGACCTCGAACCTGGGCGGCTTCTTCGTGGGCCTGCTCCTGGGCGTGGTCGGCAGCTGCCTCACCTTCGGGTGGCTGCCGGACCAGGAGCCGCGCATCAGCCGGCGGCAGCGCAGGAAGCAGGCGCGGGTCGCCAAGGCGGTGGCGCAGCCCGTGGAGCGGGAGGCCGGCCAGACCGCCTGAATCGGCCAGTGATTCTCCGCCCTCTGGCGCCGCCCGGCCGCGGCCACTTGGCTGGACGTGTCGCGCACTCGCCCGCGAGGCGTCCGCGTGCCATGACAGCCAACCGTCAGTCCAGGGAGAGTTCGATGGAGTTCACGCATCCGATAGTGATCGACCCGACCGGTCGCGACATCCACGGCGAGGCCGCCCGGATCCGCGAGCGCGGACCCGTCACCCCTGTCGAACTCCCCCACGGTGTCCCGGCCTGGGCCGTCAGCAGCGCCCCGCTGCTGAAGCGGCTGCTCACCGACCCGCGGGTGTCGAAGGACCCGCGCCGGCACTGGCAACGCTGGATCGACGGCGAGGTCGCACCGGACTGGCCGCTGTACACCTGGGTCGCGGTGCGGAACATGTTCACGGCCTACGGCACCGAGCACAAACGGCTGCGTGCCCTCGTCTCCAAGGCGTTCACCGCCCGCCGCACCGCCGCGCTGCGGCCCCGGATCGAGGAGATCACCGCGGCGCTGCTCGACCGGGTCGCCAAGGCCGGGGCGGGCGGTGGGGCGGACGGCCACACGGTCGATCTGCGGGAGGAGTTCTGCTATCCGCTGCCCATCCAGGTCATCGGCGAACTGCTCGGATTACCCGAGGAGTTGGGCCCCGAGCTGCGCGCCGTGGTGGACGGCGTCTTCCACACCTCGGCCGACGCGACCGAGGTCGCCGACATCTACGCCCGGTTCTACGCCGTCCTCGGTGAGCTCGTCGCCGCCAAGCGGGCGGCGCCCGGCGACGACCTGACCAGCGCGCTGATCGCGGCCCACGAGGAGGAGAGCGGCACGCGGCTCAGCGAGCAGGAGCTGCTCGACACGCTGCTGCTGCTGATCGGCGCCGGCCACGAGACGACGGTCAACCTGCTCGACAACGCCGTCCACGCGCTGCTCACCCACCCCGACCAGCTCGCGCACGTCCTCGGCGGTCGCGCCTCCTGGGACGACGTGATCGAGGAGACCCTGCGGGCCGAGGCACCGGTGGCCAGCCTGCCGCTGCGGTACGCCGTCGAGGACCTGCCCCTCGGTGAACTGGGCGGCCCGGAGGGCAAGGTGATCCGCAAGGGCGAGGCGATCCTCGCCGCGTACGCCGCCGCCGGACGCGACCCGCAGCAGCACGGCCCGGACGCCGGCACCTTCGACGTCACCCGCGCCGTGAAGGATCATCTGGCCTTCGGATACGGCGTCCACCACTGTCTGGGCGCCCCGCTCGGCCGACTGGAGGCGCGCGTGGCCCTGCCCGCCCTCTTCGAACGGTTCCCCGGTCTCATCCTCGCCGTACCGGCGGACGAGCTGCGGCCGGTGGACTCGTTCATCTCCCACGGCCATCGGTCGCTGCCGGTCCTGACGGGCTGACGGGCTGCGCGGCGGGCCCGGCCGGATCACCGCAGGCCGGGTCCGCGGCACCCTCCTCCTTCAGCGCCCTCGCCTCGCTCTTGAGGATCCGCATCGAGCGGCCGAGCGAACGCGCGGTGTCGGGCAGCTTCTTCGAGCCGAACAGGACGATCACGACGATCGCCACCATCAGCAGATGCCAGGGCTCCAGTCCGTTGCGCAGCACGTCATGCCCTCCCACTCGTCGACAGTTGCTACATTGCGCAACTGTACAACCCCCGGGCGAGAGGCAAGCAGACGCCGATGACGGTCACCAGCAGCCGGAGGACGGAGCCGCCGCGGCACAGGGCCGCAGCGCCGGAACACAGGCGGCGGCGCGGTCGCCGGCGGGGCCGTGGGATACGGGTCGGTCTCGCCGTCTGCCTGGCGCTGCTGGTGCTCGCCGGGGCCGGTGCCGGCTGGCTGTATCTGAAGCTGGACGGCGACATCAGCACCTTCGACTCCGGCGGCCTCTCCGACAACCGCCCCGAGGCCGGCTCGTCCAACGGCGAGAACGTCCTGGTCATCGGCTCCGACACCCGCACCGGCGGCAACGAGGCCCTGGGCGGCGGCGACAAGGACGACGTGGGCCGCTCCGACACGGCGTTCCTGCTGCACGTCTACGCCGACCACCGGCACGCCATCGCCGTCTCCATCCCCCGCGACACCCTCGTCACCATCCCGCCCTGCAGGCTGCCCGACGGCAGCTGGACGAAGGCCCAGCCGGACACGATGTTCAACACCGCGTACTCGGTCGGCCAGACCGCCAAGGGCAACCCCGCCTGCACCCAGAACACGGTCGAACAGCTCACCGGGCTGCGCGTCGACCACACCGTCGTCGTCGACTTCAAGGGCTTCGCCCGGCTGACGGACGTGGTGGGCGGTGTCAAGGTGTGCCTGCCGCAGGACGTCTACGAGAACGATCTCAACCCGCACCTCACCGCCCCGGGCAAGCTGCTCTTCCACAAGGGCGAGCAGACCGTCTCGGGCCAGAAGGCGCTGGACTACGTCCGCATCCGGCACGGCATCGGCGACGGTTCCGACATCGGCCGGATCAAGCGCCAGCAGGCGTTCGTGGCGAGCCTGCTGAAAGAGGTGAAGAGCAAGGGCCTCACCCCGACGCGGCTGCTGCCGCTGGCCGACGCCGCCACGAAGTCGCTGACCGTCGACCCCGGCCTCGGCTCCGCCGACAAGCTCATCTCCTTCGCGATGACCTTGAAGGACATCGACCTGCACAACACGAAGTTCGTCACCCTGCCCTGGCGCTACGAGGGTTCACGGGTCGCGATCGTGCAGCCGGACGCCGACGCCCTGTGGGCCGCACTCAAGGCCGACCGCACGATCGACGGCAAGGACGCCGGCGGGAAGAAGACCGGGGCGTCGGGTTCTGAGGCTCCCGTCTCCCCCACGCCGGTCTCCGGTGAGGGCATCGACGTCGCCGTCTACAACGGCACCGCCGTCCCCGGCCTGGCCGCCCGCGCCGCCGCCGCTCTCACCTCCGACGGCTTCACGGTCACGGGCACGGCGACGGCGTCCGCCCAGGACCACACCACGACACTGGTCGAATACGGCCCCGGCCTTCAGGACCGGGCCCGGACCGTCGCGGCGGCCTTCCCCGGGGCCGAGCTCCAACCCGTGACCCGCAGCGGGATCAACGTCGTCCTGGGACAGTCGTACGCGAACACCCCGGCGGCGTCCGCTTCCGCGTCCCCCACTCCCACCACCGTGCCGAGCGAGGTCGCCGACGGCGCCCGGTCCGCCGACGACAACCCCTGCTCGAACCTCACCTACGGCTGACGCCGCGCGTGCCGGGCCCGGGCCGCCGTCAGGGCCAGCGCGTACAGGCCGAGGACGACGGCCGGCAGCAGGTAGTACGCGGCCGGCAGGACCGTCATGCCGAGGGCCGCGCCGAGGGGGCTCGGCGGCAGCAGCAGGCCGACGGCGGCGAGACCGGCCGCCGCGAGAGCGACCGGGCCGGGCGTACGGCTGCCCTCGACACGCCGGCCGGTGCGCAGGAGCAGCATCACCAGGGCCTGGGTGAGCAGGTTCTCGGTGAACCAGGCGGAGTGGAAGACGGCTTCGTCGTCGACGGCGTCGGGGCCGTCGAGCGCGAAGGCGAGGATGGCGAAGGTGGCGAGGTCGGCGACCGCGTTGAGCAGGCCGAAGCCGGTGACGAACCGGAGGAAGGAGCGCGGCCGCAGCACGGCCGGACCGCGCAGCGCCGCCGCGCCGGGTCGGTCGTGGGCGAAGGCGAGCTGGGCCGCGTCGAAGCACAGGTTCTGGGCGAGCACCTGGGCCGGGAGCATCGGCAGGAAGGGCAGCAGCAGGCCCGCGGCGAGCATCGCGACGACGTTGCCCAGGTTGGAGGAGAGCGTGACGCGCAGATACGAAGCGATGTTGCCGCTC
Organism: Streptomyces coeruleorubidus; assembly: GCF_028885415.1. Taxonomy (GTDB): domain Bacteria; phylum Actinomycetota; class Actinomycetes; order Streptomycetales; family Streptomycetaceae; genus Streptomyces; species Streptomyces coeruleorubidus_A. The sequence continues at coordinate 7,619,282 of NZ_CP118527.1, read as the reverse complement.
GCGTGCCGGCCTGCGGTGATCGCGTGGCCGATCGCGGTGAGGTCCTTCTCGGCGAGAACGACGTCGGCGCTCTCCCGCGCCGCGCCGACGGCCGAGCGGGGCGCGAGTCCGACATCGGCGGCGCGCAGCGCGGCCACGTCGTTCACCCCGTCGCCGAGGAACCCGACGGTGTGCCCGGCGGCGCGCAGGGCGGCGACGACACGGGCCTTGTCCTGCGGGGTGCAGCGGGCGACGACGGTCGCCTCACCGGCGGCCTCGTTGTCCTCCAGTTGCGCGGCGGTCCGTACCTCCCCCGGATCCAGGCCGAGTTCCCGGCAGGCCCGGGCCGCGGTGGCCGGATGGTCGCCGGTGAGGACCTTCACGGTGACGCCACGGTCGGCCAGGCCGCGCAGGGCCTCGGCGGCGGTCGGGGCGAGGGCGTCCCGGAAGGTCACCAGGCCCCGGAAGATCAGGCCCCGTGCGCCGGGCCCGGACGCACCGGCCGGGCGGTCCGCCGTCGCGACGGCCAGCACCCGCAGCCCGGCGTCCGCCTCCCGGGCGGCGAGCGCCAGCAGCCGGTCGCGTTCGCCGGGCTCCGTCGTACAGCGCTCCACCACGGCCTCGGCGGCGCCGGTGACGACGACGGTGTGGCGCCCGAGGGAGCCGCGTACCACCGCCGTGGAGAAACGCCGTACCGGGTCGAACGGCACGGCGTCCACCCCGTCGTACTCCTCACCCACCGGCCCGGCCGTCTCCAGCAGGGCCTCGTCGAGGGCGTCGGGCGCGGGCAGTTCGGCGAGCTGGAGGGTCCACCAGGCGCCGACGGCGGCCCAGCGCAGCACCTCCGGGTCGTCCCGGCCGGCCGGGTCGAGGGACCGTTCGACGACCGGCCGGTCCTGGGTGAGGGTGCCGGTCTTGTCGACGCACAGCACGTCGACCGCGCCCAGGTCGTGCAGCGCGGGCAGCCGTTTGACGATCACACCGTGGGTGCGGGCGAGCAGCGCGGCGCCCCGGGCCAGGCAGGTGGTGACGATCACCGGCAGCATCTCGGGCGTCAGCCCGACGGCGACCGCGACGGCGAAGGGCAGTGTCTCCAGACCGCGTCCGCGCAGCGCGGCGTTCGCCATCAGCACGAGGGGCGGCGTCAGCAGCATGAACCGGATCAGCACCCAGGAGATGCCGTGCACGGACCGGTCGAAGGCCCCGCCCTCCCGGCGTGCCGCCGGCTGCCGGTGAGCGGCGGCGAACCGGGTCCCGTCCCCGGTCGCGACCACGACGGCGGTGGCGGTGCCCGTGGCGACGGTACTGCCCTGGAAACACAGCGGGGAGTCGTCGGGTTCACCGGATCCGGCCGGCCCCTCCACCGCCCTCTTGTCCACCGGCGCCGACTCGCCGGTGAGCGCCGCCTGGTGCACCGTGAGGCCGCGTGCGCGCAGCAGTCGTACGTCTGCCGGGACGAGGTCACCGGGGCCGAGGCGGAGGACGTCGCCGGGGACCAGGTCGGTGACCGGCACCTCGCGGGGACGCGGCAACTCCTGGGCTGTGCCGCGCCGCAGCACCGTGGCCGTGCCGGCGACCAGTTCGCGCAGGGCGGCCATGGAGCGGTCGGCCCGGTGCTCCCCGCTCGCGCGCAGCACGCAGCTGACCGCGACCAGGGCGAGGATCACCACGGCGGTGCCCCAGGAGGCGACGGCGGCGGAGACCAAGCCGAGGCAGAGCAGGACCGCGGTGAAGGGGTCGCGCAGGGCGTGCGCGCACCGGCGGGGCCAGGACGGCGTACGCCGCTGCGGCAGGGTGTTCTCGCCGCGGGTGACCAGCCTCGCCGCTGCCTCGGTCTCGGTCAGCCCCCGGGGCCCCGACTCCAGCCGCCGCAGCACCTCCAGGGTGGTGCCCCCGGCGGTCTCACAGGCCATGGAGGCGGCGGCGCGGCGGTGCGGCGCGGTCGGTGAGTCTGCCCACCATGAGCCGTACGACGTCGACGATGTCGGGGTCGTCGACGTAGTACACCTGGCGACGGCCCTCGCGGCGGGAGCCGACGAGTCCGGCCAGCTTCAGCTTGGTGAGGTGCTGGCTGACCGCGGGCAGCGCGCCGCCGACCCGCTCGGCGAGCCCGGTCACGTCGCTCTCGCCCTGGGCCAGCGCCCAGACGATGTGCAGCCGGGCGGGCGAGGCCAGCAGCCCGAAGGCCGCGGCCGCCTGGGCGAGCACGTCGGCGGGCGGGTCCTCGAAGCCACTGCCGGCTGCCACCACCGTCGCCGTCCCTTCCGTAGCCTCCGTCGTCCTGCGAGCCGCACCAGTCTAGGCGGGCCCCGGCAGCACCTCGGGCGGCCTTTCCGTGCCGGACGCGAGGGCGTCCGAACCGCACGGACGGTACGGAAAACCAGGGCATGACCTCGACCGTTCGGCCCGTCGGACAGATCATCACGATGCGGCAGCATCAACTCACGGCAGGTGGCTGCTCACTTGACGCCCAGTGGTCACACACGGTTGGCTCCGGGCCAGCGAGAGTCATCCGGTCCGTGCTCAGGTGCGGACCGTCTGTGCTCTCCCCCTGCTCTTGCTCGGCCGCACAGCGAGGTCCGCCCCTCATGAACACTCCTCCCCCGCCGCACACCTCCGCGAGACTCACCCGTGTCGCGGCCCTGGTGTCCGCCGTGTGTCTGCTGGTGGCCGGCTGCTCCGTCCTCGGCGCGAGTGACGACGGGTCGGACGCGGACCCGGTGGGCGGGCCGGGCGGCGGGATGAAGGTCGCCCTGGTCACGCACGGCGGCAAGGGCGACGCCTTCTGGGACCTGGTGCGCAGGGGCGCCGAGGCGGCGGCAGCCAAGGACGGCATCGACCTGACGTACGCCAGCGACTCCGACGCGACCGCGCAGGCCGCGCTGGTGCGGGACGCGGTCCGCGACAAGGTCGACGGCATCGCGGTGACGCTGGCCAAGCCGGCGGCGATGCGGGGCCCGATCGCCCGGGCCAGGGCGGCCGGCATACCCGTCGTCGGGCTCAACTCCGGCATCGACGCCTGGCGGCCGGCGGGCCTGCTGGAGTACTTCGGCCAGGACGAGTCCGTCGCCGGCCGGGCCGTCGGCGACAAGCTGGACGAACTCAGGGCCAAGCACGCCCTGTGCGTGGTGCACGAGCGAGGCAACGTCGCGCTGGAGGCCCGCTGTGCCGGCGTGCGGAAGACGTTCGACGGCGACACCGACAACCTGTACGTGGACGGCAGCGACATGAACGCGGTGACCGCCACGATCGCCTCCCGGCTGCGGCAGGACTCCAGCATCGACGAGGTCGTCACCCTGGGCGCCCAGTACGGGCTCAGCGCGGTCAAGGCCGTCGAGCAGGCCGGCAGCAGAGCCAAGGTCGCCACGTTCGACCTCGACAAGAACCTGGTCAAGGCGGTGCAGGGCGGCGACGTGCAGTTCGCCGTGGACCAACAGCCCTACCTCCAGGGCTACCTCGCGGTGGACGCCCTGTGGCTGTACCGGACCAACGGCAACGTCAGCGGCGGCGGGACGGCTCCGGTGCTCACCGGTCCGGCGTTCGTGACGAGGTCCAACGTGTCCACGGTGGCACGGTTCGCCGCCGCCGGGACCCGGTGACCGGGCACGTCCTGTGACGGTGTCGCCAAAGATTCGGTCAGGCCCGGCCCGTGCGGTCACTTGTACGGATAACATCCTGCGCATCCCATGTGCCGTAACCGGCACGCGAACACCCCCCGCACCCGTCCCCACCCCCGGCCCCGACCCTTCCGCCTCCCCGTTCCTCGCTCCCCGCTGATCGCCCTAGGACGACGATGTCTCGACGGACAGGTGCCCGGCGCCGTCTCGGTTCCATACGCCTCTCCCTGGTGCTCCTGGCCCTGGTGCCCAGCGTCACCCTCGCCGCCATGTGGGGCGTGACGACCATCCAGATGTTCTCGGAGGGGCTTCGGCTGCGTGACCAGACGGAGCTGAGCCGGTCCACCGGCGCCATGGGCACCGACACGACGCTCGCCCTCCAGCGGGAACGCAGCCTGTCGGCGGCCTGGCTGGCCTCGCCGCACGGTTCCCGGGCCGCCCTCGACGCACAGCGCGAGGAGACCGACGCGGCCGTCGCGAAGCTGGTCGGGCAGGCGGACGCGATCGAGAAGGCGCCCTCCCGCGTCTCGGACCGGCTGTACTCGGTGCTGGGCTCGGTGGGCAGCCTGGAGTACTACCGGGACCAGGTGGACGACCCGACCGACATCACCCCCCAGCAGGCGCTGGACCAGTACTCCTCGATCATCGACGACCAGATCCACGCCTTCCAGGAGCTCTCCCAGGTCGACGACGGCGACCTCACCTCGCAGGCCGGTCCCCTGGTCGGGCTGGAGCACGCCGCGGAGCTGGTCTCCCGGGAGGACGCGCAGCTGACGCTCGCCTGGCCGTCCGGGCATCTCGACGACAAGGCCTGGGTGCAGTTCGCGGAGCTGGTGAACACCCGTCGCTGGCTGGTCAAGGACCAGGTCGTGCCCCAGCTGACCGGCGGTGCCAAGACACAGACCGAGCGGATCCTGGCGAGCCCGCAGTGGCAGACGCTCGAGGCCATCGAGGACCAGGTGCTGGCGGCCCGCAATTCCACCGCCGCCGCGGACCGGATCGCCCTGCCGGACACCCAGAAGCGGTGGAACGCCGCCATGGACAAGCTGTCCGAGCAGTACGCGAGCCTGATCCGGCAGCAGACGACGGGCCTGCTCGAACGCAGTGCCGACAAGGCGGACAGCCTGCTGATCAAGGCGGGGATCCTGAGCGCCGGCGGGCTGCTCGCGCTGCTGGTGTGCGTCGGCATGTCCTGGCGGATCACCCGCTCGCTGTCCCGGCGGCTGCGCGGTCTGCGCCGGGCCGCCGTCAGCCTCGCGCAGGAGCGGCTGCCGGACGTGGTGGCGCGGCTGGAGCGGGGCGAGACGGTCGACCCGGAGTCGGCGACGACCCCGCTGGACTACGGCCACGACGAACTCGGCCAGGTGGCCGAGGCGTTCAACACCGCCCAGCGCACGGCCGTGCACACCGCGGTCGAACTCGCCGACACCCGGCGGGGCTTCCAGAAGATCATCCTGGGCATCGCGCGGCAGAGCCAGAACCTGGTCAACCTCCAGCTGAGCAAGCTCGACACGCTGGAACGCGAGCACTCCGACCCCGACATCCTCAAGGGCCTTTACGAACTGGACTCCACGGCCAGCCAGTTGCGCCGCTACGAGGAGAACCTCGTCATCGTCAGCGGCGAACGGCCCGGCCGCAGCTGGACCGAGCCGGTCGCGCTGATCGACATCCTGCGCAGCGCGGTCGGCGAGGTCGCCGAGTACCAGCGGGTGGAGGTGCACACCGAGGAGGAGGTGTACCTCGCGCCGCCCGCGGTGGCCGACGTCATCCATCTGCTCGCCGAGCTCATCGACAACGCGACCGCGTACTCCCCCGCCCCGAGCCCCGTCACGGTGCGGGCCGGGATCGTCGCCAAGGGCCTGGCCGTCGAGGTCGAGGACCGCGGCCTCGGCATGTCGGAGGAGGACTACGCGTCCTTCAACGAACAGCTCGCGGTGCCCCCGCAGTTCGACGTGGTGGCGCTCGCCGACGACCTGCGGCTCGGCATGTTCGTGATCGCCCAGCTGGCCCGCCGGCACGGCATCGCCGTCACCCTGCGCTCGTCGCCGTACGGCGGGACCACGGCGATCGTGCTGATACCGCACGACATCGTGGTGCGGGAGATCCCCGAGGCCGGTGCGCCGGACGCGCGGGACGCCAAGGACATGGCCGGCGCGAACGGCCTGGCCGTCCCCGCCGGCCCGAGAGGGGCGGGCGGCGGCCGGACGACCGCTGGCGGTGCGAAGAACGGGCAGAGCCCGGTGGACGACGGGCGGAGTGCTGTGGACGTAGCGGGTTCGGTCGACGGGCGGAGCCCGGTGGGGGTCGATCCGGCCGTAGGTGGCAAGGAGCACGCCGAGGTGTCGGAGAGTGCCGCGGCGTCGCAGGGTGCCGCGGGAGCCGAGATGCCGGAGCGCGCCGGACGCACCGCCGGGTCCGCAAGCGGGTCCCGGACCGCCTCCGCCACCACGTCCGCCGTTCCCGCCGCCGCTTCCGCCGGCCGTGCGCTCATCCCCCGCCGGGACGGTCTCGCCCCGCTCCCCCGCCGGGTACCGCAGACCAGCCTGGTGGAGGAACTGCGCGAGGAGTCCGCGCCCGCCGGCGACGACGGCTCCCCCGACGACTTCACCGCGGAAGCGGCCGCCTCCTCCCTGGCCGGTTTCCAGCGCGGCACGCTCCGGGCCCGTGACGACGACGCCGAGCCCCCGTTCGACGAGGACGCGGCCGCCCCACTCCGGCAGGCCGCCGCCGATCCCGTCCCCTCGACTCCGCCCGCCGACCGCTGACGAAGGACACCGCAATGACACCCCCCATCCCCGCCACGCACACCCAGCTCGACCAGCTGCTGACCGGACTCGTGGAGCGGGTCGCCGATGTGAACCAGGCCGTGGTGCTGTCCGAGGACGGCCTGGTGGTCAGCAAGTCCACCGGATTCCTGCGCGACGACGCCGAGCGGCTCGCGGCGACCGCGTCCGGGCTGATGAGCCTCAGCAAGGGCGTCAGCATGGACTTCCGGGGCGGTCCGGTGCGCCAGGCGCTCATCGAGATGGCCAACAGCTATCTGATCCTCACCTCCGCCGGTCCCGGCGCCCACCTGGTCGTGCTCACGGGGCCGGGCGCGGACGTCGGTGTGGTGGCGTACCAGATGAACATGCTGGTGAAGAAGATCGGCGAGCACCTCAGCGCGGCACCGCGGGGCATGGCCGGTCCCGTCGTCGACCCCGGCGTGTGAGGTGGGCGGAGGCGACTCGGCGGGGCGGCTCGTACGGCCGTTCGCGCTGACCGGTGGCCGGACCCGGCCCAGCCGCGCCGACTTCACGCTCATCGCGACGGTGACCGCGGTCGATCCGCAGCCCGCCGCGGCGGCCCGGTGCCAGCCCGAGCACACCCGGATCCTCCGGCTGTGCGCCGAGCCGATGGCCGTGGCGGAGCTGGCCGCCCGGCTCGACCTGCCGGTGAGCGTGGTCGCCATCCTGCTCTGCGACCTGCTGGAGGCGGGCCGGATCACCGTCCGTCCGCCGCGCCTCGTCTCCCGTACCACTCCGGACCTGGACCTGCTGAAGAAAGTGAGGGACGGCCTTGGCCGGCTCTGACGTCGCCACCGACGCGTCCTCGGCACCCGACACGGTCAAGATCCTCATCGCCGGCGGCTTCGGCGTGGGCAAGACCACCATGGTCGGGTCGGTCAGCGAGATCGTCCCGCTGCGCACCGAGGAACCCCTGACCATGGCCGGTCTGGGCGTCGACGACCTGGACGGGATCGAGGAGAAGCGGGCCACCACCGTGGCCCTGGACTTCGGCCGGATCACCATCAGCCGGGACCTGGTGCTGTACCTGTTCGGTACGCCGGGGCAGCAGCGGTTCTGGTTCATGTGGAACGACCTGGCCCTCGGCGCGCTCGGCGCCGTGGTCCTGGTCGACGTCCGCAGACCCGAGTCCAGCTTCGCCGCGATCGACTTCTTCGAACGCCGGGGCATCCCGTTCGTCGTCGGGGTCAACGGCTTCCACGGCGAACACCCGTATCCGCCCGAGGACATCAGGGACGCGCTCGCGGTGCCGGAGCACGTGCAGGTGCTGCTGTGCGACGCGCGGGAGAGGGAGTCGTGCCGGGACGTGCTGATCGCCCTGATCGACCAGCTGATCGCTACGGCGGTGCAGGCCTGAACCGGGGGTTGTCTCAGCTCCGGCCGGGGGTGTTCCCGGGCCACTCGGTGTACGGCACAGGGCGGCCCGTGAACGCGTCCAGGACGATGCGGTCGCCGACCGGCCGGTCCAGCTTCACCGTCACCTTCTTGCCGCGCAGGTCACTCGTGCAGGGACCGTCGCTGGTGCCGGTCACGGAGGCGGACAGCACGACGCTGCCGCGCGTCTCCAGCGCCGTCACGACGGGGCCGTCGTCGCAGGATCCGTGGTGCGCCATCACGGTGACGGACCGGCCGTCCTCCGCCACCTTTGTCAGGCCGCCGAGCGGCGCCAGCACGTCCATGGGTACGTCCGGCCCGAGCGGTGCGACGGGCGACTTGGGCAACTCCGAGGGGTTCACGGCGGCCCTCTTCAGGGGAGCGGCATAGCCCTCCAGGGTGAACAGCCAGGCCGGGACGGTCGCCGGCCCGCGACTGGTGAGCACGGTCATGTCCCCCAACTCGGCTTTGGTGACGGTCAGTCGGGGACCGGGTCCGCTGTTGTGGTCCAGGGTCCGGTAGGCCCGCTCGGCCGCCACGAGTGGCCTGGTGAGCGAGCCCCCTTCCGTCCACACCACCCGGCCGCTCTGCCCCCGGGCGAAGGGGAGCGGTGCCCGCAGGTCGAAGGTGCCGGTCGCGTACGCGCGCCGGTCGGCGTCGTTACGGAGGCCGCCCGCGGGCAGTTGGGCGACCGTCCCCAAGGGGTGGTAGCCCGCGCGCCACTGCGCGGCCGCCGGGGAGCCGTCCCAGGCACCGGCCACCTCGCGGGGGCGGGCCTCCCACCGCGAGGCCGACTCGGTGCCACGGACCTCGCCACCGTCGCGGCCGGCCTCCGCGCTGCCGCACCCTGCCGCGGTGCCGGCACCGACGGCGCACAGGACGGCAACGGTGAGAATCCGGATGGTGCGCGTGATGTCGGTACGCATGGCTCTCCCAGGGGATCACGGTGGCCGGTGACGGTTCCGCTCCTGTGACGCCCCGCCCCCGGCCCGCGTTCGATCCCTTTCCGGTCCGGTCGAGCCTGTTATCGCATCGTGACGGGCAGCCTCGTGCCAGGCAGCCGGTCAGGTCAGTCCAGACCCGCCGACTTCAGCCACGCCTTGGCCACGTCGAGCGGGTCCTTCTTCTCGAGCTGCACCTGCGCGTCCAGGTCGAGGAGCGTCTTCGTGTCGAGCTTGGCCGAGACCGCGTCGAGCGCGTCGACGCCCTTCTGGGAGAGCCCGCTCTTGTTGACCAGCGGAGTCACGTTCGCGAACCCGAAGAGGTTCTCCGGGTCCTTCAGGACGACGAACTTCTCCTTCACGATGGTCGGGTCCGTGGTGAAGATGTCCGCGGCCTGCACGGTGTTCCTGGTCAGCGCCGCCTGGGTCAGCGGGCCGCCCGCGTCGAGCGCCTTGAACGACTTGAACTCCAGACCGTACACGGACTTCAGGCCCACCAGTCCCTGGTGCCGGGTCTGGAACTCGGGCGAACCGCCGATCACCAGGTCCGGGGCGGCGTCCTTGAGGTCCGCGAGGGTGGAGGAGGACGTGAGCTGGTACTTCTTGGCGGTCTCGGCGTTGACGGTGACCGAGTCCTTGTCCTCGGCGGGCGACGACTGAAGCAGCGTCAGCTTCTTGTCGAGCTTGGCCTTGACGGCCGCGTTCACCGCCTCGGCGGACTTCTGCTCGGCCTTGGGGTCCAGGTAGGCCAGCAGCGAGCCGTTGTACTCCGGCAGCACGGTGACGGAGCCGTTCTTCATCAGGCCGTACGTCGTCTCACGGCTGCCGATGTTGTGCTTGTAGGTGACCTTGATGCCCTTGGCCTTGAGCGCCTCGCCGTAGATGTCGGCGAGCAGGGTGCTCTCGGCGAAGTTGTTGGAGCCGACGACGACGGTGCCGGCCTTCGCCTTCTCGCCCGCCAGGGGATTGTCGGAGGTGTCACCGGACGAACAGCCCGCGAGCAGCGCCGCAGCGGCGGTGAGCGCGACGGTCGCCGCGCCGGTGTGCCTCGTCCTGGACCTGCCGTTCTTCGCGGTAGAAGTCATCCACCGATCCAAGCCAGCCGCTTTACGATCAGTCAAGAGCGGCCTGGTCACGGTTTCTTACAGGCACTGGTCGGACATCAGCGTCTGCGGACACCCGGCGACACGACCAGGCGGCCCGCCGCCCAGAACAGCGCCAGCGTGCCGAGCGCCAGGACGGCCACCAGCGTGGCGCCGCCCACCACCTTCTCGTAGTCCCGCTGGTAGAGCCCGTCGACGATGTACCGGCCGAGGCCGCCCAGGCTGACGTACGCTGCGATGGTGGCCGTCGACACGATCTGGATGGCCGCCGAGCGCAGGCCGCTCAGGATCAGCGGCAGCGCCACCGGCAGTTCGACCTGGAAAAGAATCCGCGACTCCCGCATGCCCATGCCCCGGGCGGCGTCCACCGGGGAGGGGTCGACGGAGCGGACCGCCTCGTAGGTGGTCACCAGGATCGGCGGGACGGCGAGGATGACCAGCGGGATCATCACGGGCAGCAGGCCGAAACCCATCACGATGACGATGAGTACCAGTAGGCCGAAACTGGGCAGCGCGCGGGCGGCGGTGGCGATGAAGGCGAGGGCGTTGCCGCCCCGCCCGGTGTGCCCGGTCAGCAGGCCGACGGGCAGGCCGATCGCGGCGGCGAGGGCGAGGGCCAGCAGTGAGTACTGGACGTGTTCGAACAGGCGTTGCGGGATGCCGTCGTAGCCGTGCCAGTGGGCGCTGTCGCTGAAGAAGGCGTTGACGAAGTTCAGTACGTTCACCGGATCACGTCCTGCGGTGCGGGCAGTTGCCGCCGCGCTCCGGTCTTCGGGCGCCCGCGGGTGGCTTTCGGCATCCACGGCGTCAGGGCGACGCGGAGCAGGACCAGCAGGGCGTCGCACAGGATCGCCAGGACGGCCGTCGTGATCACGGAGTTCACGGCCAGCTCGGGCCGGTCGTACTTCTGAGCGTCGGCGAGCAGGTTGCCGAGGGCGCCCTGGTTGCCGATGAGGGTGCCGACGCTGACCAGGGAGATGCTGGACACGGTGGCGACCCTGAGCCCGGCGACGATGGCGGGCACGGCGATCGGCAACTGCACCTGGAGGTAACGGCGTACGGGCCCGAAGCCCATGGCGGTGGCCGCGGACAGGGTCTCCCGCGGCACGGACCGCACGCCGTCGACGATGGCCGGGACGAGCACCACGAGGCTGTAGACGGCCAGTGGGATCATCACGGTCAGCTCGGTCTGGCCCGTGTAGTCGATGAGGACGACGAAGAAGGCCAGCGACGGGACGGCGTAGAGGATGGTGGTGGCGCCGAGCACGGGCGGGTACAGCCAGCGGAACCGGACACACAGCTGGGCGAGCGGCAGCGCGAGCAGAAGCCCGGCCAGGACCGGCAGCAGAGCCTCGCGCAGATGCAGCCCGATCAGGCCGAGGTAGCTGTGTTGGAGGTCGCTCGGGATGTCGAAGAAGCCGTTCACGACGAGACCTTGGCCTGGTCGGCGTGGTCGGCGGCGTGGGCGCTGCGGATCGCCTCGCCGATGGTCGCTTGCGAGACGACGCCGGTCACGCGTCCGCCGGTGTCCACGGCGACGGCCCAGCCGGTCGGCGACAGCACCGCGCAGTCGAGGGCGGCTCGCAGCGAGTCGGTGCCGGGCACGAACGGCCGCCCGTGGGACAGCAGTTCCTCCGGCCGGATGTCCCCCGCGACCAGGTTCCGCGGCTCGCCCCAGCCGAGCGGCCGGCCGTCCGCGTCGGTCACCAGGAGGTAGGGGGCGTCGGGGGCGGCGATCTGCTCGGCGGTGGCGTCGAGCGGGATCACCGGGTCGCTCGTCAACTCGAGCCCGGCGGACGGGAAGAACGACAGGCGCCGGATGCCGCGGTCGCCGCCGAGGAAGTCCTCGACGAAGGCGTCGGCGGGGCTGGACAGCAGCTCGGCCGGGGGCGCGTACTGGGCGAGGTGGCCGCCGGTGCGCGTCACGGCGACCATCGTGCCGAGCTTGATCGCCTCGTCGATGTCGTGGGTGACGAAGACAATGGTCTTGCCCAACTGGTCCTGGATGCGCAGCAGTTCGTCCTGGAGTCCCTTGCGCACCACCGGGTCGACCGCCGAGAACGGCTCGTCCATGAGCAGTACGGGCGGGTCGGCGGCGAGGGCCCGGGCCACGCCGACGCGCTGCTGCTGGCCGCCGGACAGCTGGTACGGGTAGCGCTTGGCGAGCGCGGCGTCGAGCCCCACCCGCTCCATCAGCTCCGCGGCCCGCGCCCGGGCCTTCTGCTTGCCCCAGCCGAGCATGCGGGGCACGGTCGCGATGTTGTCGACGATCGTGCGGTGCTGGAAGAGGCCGGCGTTCTGGATGACGTAACCCATGGACCGGCGCAGGGTGGTGACGGGCTGTCGCTGGATGTCCTCGCCGTCGAGGAGGATCGTTCCCTCACTCGGTTCGACCATTCTGTTGATCATCCGCAGGGTGGTCGTCTTGCCGCAGCCCGACGGTCCGACGAGGACGGTGATCGAGCGGTCGGGTATCTCCAGCGAGAGCCGGTCGACCGCCACCGTGCCGTCCGGGTACCGCTTGGTGACTGAATCGATCCGTATCAAGACGCCGGGGCCCTTCGGGTTGGCGGAGACTGTGTGCCATGGTCGTACGGGCTGTTGCCGGTCGAGTCTAGATGGCCCGCCTCACCGGCCCCCAGGGACCACACCCTTCAGGGGCAGGCACACGGTGAACACCGTCGCTCCGGGTTCGCTGTTCAGCTCGATGCGGCCGCCGTGGGCCCGGACCAGGGAATGGGCGACCGCGAGGCCCAGGCCGCTGCCGCCGCGGTCGCGGCTGCGGGCCTTGTCGACGCGGTAGAAGCGGTCGAAGACGCGCTCCTGGTCCTCGGGCGGGATGCCGGGACCCGCGTCGGCGATCCGGACCAGGGCGGTGCCGGAGGTGACGGCGACGTCCACGGACACCGGGGTTGAGGGCGGGGTGTGCACGGCGGCGTTGGCGAGGAGGTTGTCCAGGACCTGCCGGACGCGCTGCGGGTCCAGGCGCACCTTGAGCGCCCCGGGGCCGGTGGTCACCGTCAGTGGGTGGTCCGGCCGGCTGGCCCGGAAGGCGTCGGCGGCCTGCTGGACCAGCTCCACCAGGTCGGCGTCCTCCAGCCGCAGCGGCGCCTCCACCTCCGCCGCGTCCAGCCGGGCGAGCAGCAGCAGGTCGTCCAGGAGGATGCCCATCCGGGCGGCCTCGGCACGCAGTCGGGCCAGGTGCCGGTCGCGTTCCTCGGGGGCGTTGGCGGCGGCGTACTGGAAGAGGTCGGCGTAGCCGCGTACCGACATCAGCGGGGTGCGCAGCTCGTGCGAGGCGTCCGCGACGAACCGGCGCAGCCGCTGCTCGGCCTGAGCGCGCACGGCGAGGGAGTCGTCGATGTGCTCCAGCATCGTGTTGAAGGCGGTCCGCAGCTCGTCCACCTCCGGGCCGCCGTCCCGGCCGTCGGCGCGCAGCGGCAGCCGGGCCGCCGACTCGGTCAGGTCGTGCGAGGCGATGCCGTGCGCGGTGGACGCCATGTCGCTGAGCGGCTTCAGCCCGCGGCGCAGCATGCGGCGGCCGAAGACCACCAGCGCGAGCAGCGCGAGCGCGAAGGTGACGACCTGGATGGTGATCAGCTGCCCGACCGTGTCCTCGATGTCCTCCATGGGCGCGGCGCTGACCAGGACCACCCCGGGCTCGACCTCGCAGGCGCGCAGCCGGTAGGTGCCGGCGCCCTTGAGGTGCTCGGTGCGCAGCAGCTCCGTGTGCGCGGCGCTCTGCGCCGAGGCCAGGGCGGTGAAGTCGTCGACGTCGTCGGGCAGGTCGGCGGGGTCCTCGGGCCTGCGGAGCTCGGGCGTGCCGTCCGAGACGTCGTACACGGCGTAGAACCAGCTGTAGTACTTCTTGCCCGAGAGCGTGCCGTAGTCCGCGATGCTCTTGGACTGGGCGATCTGGGCCTGTGCCAGCTGGGTGTCGAGCTGGGCCGACAGGTAGTCGCGCATGTATGTGGTCAGGGCCGTGCCGACGACGGCGAACACGACCAGCGACAGGGCGCCGAGGCCGAGGGCCAGCCGGGTGCCCAGGCGCATCCCTCGGTAGGCCCGCCGCAGCCGGGCTGTCACTCGGAGGCCTGTCGCAGGACGTACCCGAATCCCCGCACGGTGTGGATCAGCGGCGCTCCGCCGTCGTCCGTCTCCTCGAGCTTGCGGCGCAGCCGGCTGATGACCAGCTCGACGACGTTGGAGCGACCGCCGAAGCCGTACTCCCACACGTGGTCGAGGATCTGCGCCTTGGTGAGCACGGTGGGCGACTTGCGCATCAGGTAGCGCAGCACCTCGTACTCGGTCGGGGTCAGCGACAGCAGCTTCTCGCCGCGTCGCACCTCGCGGGTGTCCTCGTCCATGGTCAGGTCGCCGACCTGGAGCACGGACCGCTGGAAGGCGGGGCCGGCGCTGCGCCGCAGGACGGTGCGCAGCCGGGCCATCAGCTCCTCCACGGCGAACGGCTTGACCAGGTAGTCGTCGCCGCCCCGGGTCAGGCCCGCGACCCGGTCGGCGACGCCGTCGCGCGCGGTGAGGAACACCACCGGCACCATCGTGCCGGAGGCGCGCAGCCGGTCCAGGACGCCGAAGCCGTCGACGTCGGGCAGCATCAGGTCGAGCACCACGATGTCCGGGTGGAACTCGGCGGCCCGCTTCAGCGCGTCCTCGCCGGAGTACGCCGTGACCGCCTCCCAGCCCTCGTAGCGGGCGACGGTCGCGACGAGGTCGGCGATGGGCGGGTCGTCGTCGACGACGAGGAGTCGTACTTTTTCCACCCGCTCATAGTGCTTCACGTGCCGTGTGCCGCCATAGCCGCCCGAGCCTTCGCCGCCGGATCGATAAACACTTGAAAGTTGAGCGACAGTATTCCGACAGCTCCCCCGCGACAAGCTCGGTGTCCCAGGATCCGATCAAGGAGCTGCCGATCGTGACGACCCTCCAAGAACCCGCCGCGGCGCCCCGCCCGGGCGTGCGCCCGAGAGTGGTGGGCCGTACCGGCGTGTACGCGCTGCTGCTCTCCAACGCGGTCGTGGTGACCGTCTTCTTCGTCCAGGCCGGTTTCGCCTCGAACACGCTGATCGTGCTGGGACGGCTGGCGGGGCTGTACGGGGCGCTGCTCATGGCGTTCCAGCTGCTGCTGGTGGCGCGGCTGCCGTGGTTCGACCGGCGGATCGGCATGGACCGGCTGACGTCCTGGCACCGCTGGACGGGCTTCTCGGTGCTGTGGCTGCTGCTGGCGCACGCCGTGTTCATCGTCTTCGGCTACGCGCAGTCCTCGTCCCTGGACCCGGTGAACCAGCTGGTGGATCTCGCGGAGACCGTCGAGGGCGTGCTGCGCGCGATCACCGCCCTGGCGATCATCATCGCGGTCGGCGCGGTCTCGGCCCGCTACGCCCGGCGCCGGCTGGCGTACGAGACCTGGCACTTCATCCACCTGTACACCTACGTCGCGGTGGTGCTGGCGTTCACGCACCAGGTCGCGGCCGGGACGACGTTCACCTCGTCGTCCGTCGCGCAGACGTACTGGTACGCCGTGTGGGGCGTGGCCCTCGCCTCGGTGTTCCTCGGCCGCCTGGTCCTGCCGCTGTGGCGCAACCTCCGCCACCAGCTCCGGGTCACGGC
Source organism: Streptomyces coeruleorubidus (assembly GCF_028885415.1). Classification (GTDB taxonomy): domain Bacteria; phylum Actinomycetota; class Actinomycetes; order Streptomycetales; family Streptomycetaceae; genus Streptomyces; species Streptomyces coeruleorubidus_A. The sequence goes on along the minus strand of NZ_CP118527.1, from coordinate 7,603,854 downwards.
CGTCGTCCCCGAGAACGACGACGTGGTCTCGGTCTACATCACGGGCCGCGACCTGGACCGGCTGCCCGCCCGTGCCGGCCAGTTCTTCCTGTGGCGGTTCCTGACGAAGGACCGCTGGTGGCAGGCCAACCCGTTCTCGCTGTCCGCCGCGCCGGACGGCCGTACGCTGCGCCTGACCGCCAAGCGGGCGGGCGAGGGCAGCGCGGCCCTGCGGCACCTGAAGGTCGGCACGCGCGTGTTCGCCGAGGGCCCCTATGGCGCCTTCACCACCCTGCACCGCACCCGCCCGGACGCCCTGCTCATCGCCGGCGGCGTCGGTGTCACCCCGATCCGGGCCCTGCTGGAGGAACTGCACGGCCACGCGGTCGTGATCTACCGGGTGGCCACGGACCAGGACGCCGTCCTCTACGACGAACTGCGCGGACTCGCGCACGCCAAGGGTGCCGAGCTGCACCTGGTGACCGGCCCTGCCGTACCGGACCGGCTGGCGCCGCGGGAGCTGGCCCGCCTGGTGCCGGACATCACCGGCCGGGACGTCTACCTGTGCGGCCCGCCGCCGATGATGAACGCGGTGCTCGGCAGCCTGCGCGAGCTGGGCGTGCCCAGGGCTCAGACCCACTTCGAGCGCTTCAGCCTGGCCGGATGAGGAGGAGAGATTCTGTGAAGCGAGCCATACCCGTCCTCGTCCTGAGCGTCGCGGGGCTGATCCCGGTCTGGCGGTACGCGCCGTCGCACGACACCGGGTCGTCGTCGGCGGCGACCGAGGCCGCCGCGCCCGCGTCGACACCGTCGGCCTCCTCGTCGGGCGGCACCACGACCACGGTCGTGTCGGGCTCGACCATCGACACCGAGAAGGGCCCGGTGCAGGTCGAGGTCACGTTCGCCGACGACAAGATCGCCTCGGTGCGGATGCTCCAGCAGCCGAACCATCCGCAGACCACGGCCGCCGTGCCCGAGCTGATCGAGGAGACGCTCCAGGCGCAGAGCGCCGACATCGACACGGTGTCCGGTGCGACGATCACCAGCGACGGCTACAAGGAGTCGCTCCAGGCCGCCATCGACGCGCGGGGCTGACGGCATGCGGCGCGTCGAGCACGTCATGGGGTTCCCGGTGTCGGTACGGATCGACGACGAAGGGTTCCCCGAGGCACCGGTGGACGGCCTCTTCGCCTGGCTGCGCGAGGTCGACGCGCGGTTCAGCCCGTTCCGGCCGGACAGCGAGGTGTCGCGGCTGGACCGGGGGGAGGTGCGCGACCCCAGTCCGGTGCTCCGGGAGGTCCTGGAGCTGTGCGAGGAGTACCGGATCGCGACCGGCGGCGCCTTCGACGTACGTCTGCCCGGTCGCGGCCTCGACCCCTGTGCCGTGGTGAAGGGCTGGTCGGTGCAGAAGGGAGCGGAGCTCCTGTCGGCGGCCGGTGCTCGGCGCTTCTGCCTCAACGCGGGCGGCGACGTGATCGCCTCCGGCGGCCCCTGGCGCGTCGGCGTGCGCCACCCCGAACACGCCGACCGGCTCTGCGCGGTCCTGGATCTCACGGACCGGGCCGTGGCGACCTCCGCCCGCTACGAACGCGGCGATCACATCCTCGACGCCCGCACGGGCCGCCCGGCAACGGGCCTCCTCAGCATGACCGTCGTGGCCCCCACCCTGACCGAGGCCGACACGGTCGCGACAGCGGCGTTCGCCCTGGGCAGGCAGGGCGTCGAGTGGGCGGCGGCCCGCGAGAACTGCGAGGTGTTCGCGGTGGACGCGGACAGGCGCGTGCTGCGGAGTCCGGGGTTTCCGGTGGCCGGGGCGGGGTCCGCGGCGGCATAGCCAGGCACCACACCACGCCCGTCCGCCTCCCGGCCCCGGGCCACGTGCGGGCGCACCCCTGGCTCCGGCGGCAGCCGTTAGCCGCACCGTGGGCGCGTCAACCCCGGCGACTGGCACTGACGCAGGTGGCGGGCATCGGCCCCGGTCGCGGCGACCATTCCGGTGGCGGGCATCGGCCCGGGTGGCGGGCACATTCCGGCGGCGGTCATCGGCCCGGTTGCGGGCATCGGTCCCGGGGCGGACACCAATCCCGGTGGCCGGCATCGCCCCCGGCTGGCGGGCATCGCCGCGATGACGGCCCAGCTCGAAGCCATACGGTGACCAGCCGTACCCAGGGCCGCAGGCCGGGCATCCTCCGACCGGCCCTACTCCGAGCCGGAGGCCGCGCCCCCAACGACTGGCCGCTCCCCGGGCCGGAGCCGCGCACCCAACGGTCGGCCATGCCCCGAGCTGGCAGCCGAGCACCTCCACCAGCCACCCCGGACCGAATGCCGCGCCCTCCACCGGCCGAATCCCGGGCCCGAGGCCGAGCACCGTTCCACCAGCCCCATCGCCAGACCGAAAGCCGCGCGCCCTCCCACCAGCCGCACCCCGGACCGAAAGCCGCGCCGTCCCACCCGCCGCTCCCCCGGCCCGGAAGCCGCGTCCTCCACCGGCCGAATCCCGGGCCCAAGGCCGAGCACCCTCCCACCAGCCCCATCTCCTGGACCGGAAGCCGCGCGCCCTCCACCAGCCGCTCCCCCGGACCGAAAGCCGCGCGCCTCCCACCGGCAACGCCCCAGACCGAAAGCCGCGCCCTCCCACCGGGCCCCGGGCCGCAGGCGGAGCGCCCCCGCCGGTCGCCCTCCCGGACCGCAGGCCGGGTGGGCCGCTCTCAAAACCAGCCGTGTCGTTCTCCCGCCCCTCTCGCTTTCGCTGTCGGACACCGGGGCGTCACACCGGCCGGGCACGTTTCCCAGGTCCCCTTGACTCGCCCTGCATCGTCCGCCCCGTCCCCGGGCGTGACGCGGAAGGACGACGTACGCCGTGTCCCAGCTTCGGCTCGAAACGCTCCCCGCCCCCACCCCCGCCCCGCTCCCCACCGCACCCCGCCGCTCCTCGACCACCGCGCGGCTCGTCCGGCCGGCCCTGGCCTTGTTTCCGTTGTTGCTGGTCGGTGGGTGGGCCCTGGTCGACCGGCGGGCGGCCTATGAGGGGGCCGCGCGGCTGGCCTCGGCCGACCCCTGGTGGCTGCTCGTCGCGTTCGTCTGCACGTGTCTGACGTGGGTGGCCGCCGCCTGTGTCCGGCAGGGCGCCCTGCCGGAGCGGCTGCCGCCCGGGCTGCTGGTGGCCTCGCAGTTCGCCGCCGGTGCCGCGAACCAGGTGCTGCCGGCGGGCATCGGCGCCCACGCCGTCACCCTGCGCTTCCTTCAGCGCCGCGGCATCCCCCTCCCCCGGGCCACCGCCTCACTCGCCCTGTACTCCCTGGTCAAGCCGGTCGCCAAGACGGTGGTGCTGCTCGTGTTCCTGGTGGCGTTCCCGGACGTACTGCGCCTTGGCGCGCTCGTCCCGGACGACCGCACCCTGCTCTTCGCGGCGGGCGGCGCCCTGCTCGCGCTGGCCGCGACCGCCGTGACGCTCGTGACCGTACGGGCGCTGCGCCGCCCCGTCCTCGGCTTCCTGCGCACCGCGCTGACCGACGCCCGCGAGCTGCACACCCGGCCCGGCCGTGTGCTCGCCCTGTGGGGCGGGGCGGCCGCCACCCCGCTGCTCCAGGGCAGTGTGATCGCCACGGTCGGTTTCTCGCTCGGGCTGCCGCTGTCCTGGGCGCAGGTGATCCTCGCGCTGCTGGTGGCCGGCACGGCGGTCGGAGCCGTGCCGGCGCCGGGCGGCATCGGGCCCGTGGACGCCGCGCTCGTCTTCACCATGGCCGCGTTCGGCGCCCCGGTGGCCACCGCCACGGCCACCGTCATCGGCTACCGCGTCCTGACGGTCTGGCTCCCTCTCCTGCCGGGCGCCCTCGTCCTGTCGGCCCTTGTGCACCGCAAGGTGCTCTGAGGGCACCCCAGGCAGTCAGCCGAGGCGCGATGCCGGGGCCTGCCGGAAGCGGCGGTTGCTAGACCGGCTCCTCCCGCAGCACCTTCACGTCCCACGGCCCGAGCGGCACCGCGTCGCCGTACACAGTCTGCGACAGCACGTCCCGCAGGGCGGTGGGCACCGGCACGGACACCTCCTCCCACGACCAGTTGTGCAGGAACCGCACGCGGCGGCCGTCCCGGGCGGTCGCCGAGGTGGCCGTGACGCTCGGGTGTGCGGGGCGCCAGGCGCCCTCGGGGGCGTACCGGTCGAACAGGGCCCGGGCGAAGACGGGGTCGGGGACGGTGCCGACGTAGGTGATGCGCCCGGCGCCGTGGCGGTGCGTGGTGGCCGCGGGCCCGCGTCCGAAGTGCGGATGCACGTACGCCGCGAGCGTCTCGGCGCCCCGCGGCCGCAGTCCGTCCGCCCAGTGCAGGGCGTGCGCGTCGGCCGGGAGGGGAAGGGCGTCCGAGCCGGTGACGGGCAGCGGATCGCCCAGGTTGCTGAACTCGTCGTACGTCACCCCGGCCGCCTCGGCCAGCCGGCCCGGCTGGAGGTCGGTGCGGGCCCTGGCCTCGGTGTCGCCGTAGCCGGTGCGGGGGCCGAGCACGAGATGGCCGCCGGCCTCGGCGTAGGAGCGGAGCCGGTCCAGGACGGTGTCGTCGGCGGCGTAGTAGGCGGGGACGACCAGGAGCGGCGGCAGATCGGCGTCCGGGAGCTGCCCGGGGTGCAGGACGCGCGCCTGGAGGCCGGCGTCGAAGGCACCGCGGTAGAAGGCGTCGAAGATCCTCTCGTACGACCGCCCGTCCGGGCCTGCGTCGGGGCCGGCCAGCGGCGGCTGGCCCTGGAGCGCCCACTTGCTGGGCCCGTCGTAGAGGAAGGCCACGTCGGCGTCCGGGGTGAGGGACGCCACGAGGTCACCGGCCTTCTCCAATTCCCCTCCCAGCACCGCCAGTTCGCGGTAGACGCGGCCGGGTCGCCCGTTGTGCGGGAGGATGCCGCCCCAGTAGGTCTCGGTGCCGAAGTGCAGGGTGTGCCAGTGCCAGTACTCGATCATCGAGGCGCCGCGGGAGATCAGCGCCCAGGCCGCCTGCCGCCACTGCCCGTCGTAGGCGGGGCGGTTGTCCCACGGCCCGCTGATGGCCTGCGCGTTGGTCTCGGTGACCAGGAACGGCTCCTGGCGCGAGGAGTACATGCGGTCGGCGCTGCGGTACAGCGCCCAGGTGCCGTTGGTCGTCCAGTTCTGCCCGGCGCCGCCCGTGTCGGGCAGGGCGAGTGCGTCCTGCATCGTGTAGTACGGGTTGCCCGCGGTGACGTCGAGGCGGTCGGTGAGCCGGTCGTCCTCGACGCCCTGGCGGTCGTAGGAGATGCAGGTCGTGACGAACTGGCCGGGGCGGGCGTACTCGCGGACGATGTCCGCCTGCCAGGCGATGAACTCGGTGGTGAGCCGGGCCTGGAAGCGCCGCCAGGCCAGGTCGTACTGCGGCTGGGCGTTGCCGTCCGGGGTCCACAGGTCGGCCCAGGTGGACAGCCGGTGCGACCAGTAGACCAGGCCCCACTCGCGGTTGAGGGTCTCCACGTCGCCGTACTGCTCCCGCAGTTCGTCGGTGAAGCGCTGGAAGACGCCGTGGTTGTGGAAGAGGTGCAGGCCCGGTTCGTTGTCGACCTGGTAGCCGATGACCGCCGGGTGGCCGGCGTACCGTTCGGCGATCCTGCGGATGATCCGCTCGGCGTGGAAGCGGAACGCCGGGTGGGTGAAGTCGACCTCCTGCCGGGCGCCCCAGCCGATGCGCTCACCGGTGCGGGTCTCGCCCGTGATCTCCGGGTACTGCCGGGCCAGCCAGGGCGGTACCGCGTACGTGGGCGTCCCGAGGATGACGGAGATGCCCCGCTCGTGGGCGCCGTCCAGGACCGGCTGGAGCCAGTCGAGATCGAAGCGGCCGTTCTCGGGCTCCCAGGTGGACCAGACGGACTCCCCGACCCGGATCACCGAGAAGCGGGCCTCGGCCATCAGGTCGAGGTCGTCCTTGAGGCGTTCGTACGGCTGGTACTCGTGGTAGTACGCGGCACCGAACAGGACGCGTCGGGGCAGCTCGAACATGCTTCTCCTTCAAGTGAGTTGATCGGGTCTCAGCCCTTGACCGCGCCCGTGGACAGGCCTTCGAGGAGCTGTTTGCGCAGCAGCACGAAGAGGGCGACGGCGGGCAGGACGGCGAGGACGGCTCCGGCGAGCACGAGGTCGTACTGCCGTTGCTCGGACACGAACAGGGTCTGCAGGCCGAGCGGCAGGGTGTACTGGGAGCTGTCGGAGACCAGTACCAGGGGCCACAGGAAGCTGTTGTAGCTCTGGAGGAACTGCCAGACGGCCAGGGCGCCCAGCGCGGGTCGCAGCAGGGGCAGCACGATGGTCCGGAAGATGCCGAACTCGCTCGCCCCGTCGGATCCGGGCGGCCTCCAGCACCGAGTCCGGGATGGACTGCACGATGTACTGCTGCATCATGAAGATCCCGAACGCGGGCGCCACCCAGGGCACGATCAGCGCGAACCACGGGCTGCCGAGCCCGGTCTTGACGAGGATCACGAACAGCGGCACGAGGATCACCGCGAACGGGATCGACAGCGAGCTGAACATGACGTTGAACAGCAGCCTCCTGCCCGCGAAGCGGAACTTGGCGAAGCCGTAGCCGGCGAGCGCGCACACGTAGACGGACACCGTGGTGGCGACGACGGCGACGACCGTGCTCATCAGGAACCAGCGGCCGAAGGGCTGGTCGGTGAGCAGGGTGCGGTAGTTGGCGAGGGTGAACGGGTCGGGGACGAGCCTCGGCGGGTAGCCGAAGATGTCGCCGCGCGGTTTGAACGAGCCGCTCAGCGCCCACACCAGCGGGGCGAGGAAGCCCAGGAGCAGCAGGACCAGTGCGCCGTAGAGGGGTATGCGGGTGCGGGTCATCAGGCGGCCCTAGAAGAAGTCCTCGTAGCCCGGGTCGTGGGTCCACACGGAGAGGGTGACCTCGCCGGAGGTGCGGGGCGTGGTGCTCCCGCCGCCGCAGGCGGAGAGTGCGGCGGCCGTAGAGAGGCCGAGGGCACCGCGCAGCAGGGCGCGTCGGGTCGGAGGGGAGGGGGCTGGTGGGGGTACACACGTGGCTCCTCATGTGGTGCGGCTCGAGCCTGTCGCGCCCGGCGTGCGGGCAACGCGTGCGGCGGCGGTCCTGGACGGCGCACGCGGGCAGGGCGGATCCGGCCGGTGGCGGGGTGCCGGGGCGGCCGTACCGACGGCGGTCGGCAGGTGTGGGCGGTCGGGTCGGGGGCGGAAGCGGTCAGGGGGCCGGGGCGGGGTGGGGCGCGGGGCCCGGATCGCGTACCGGCCCGGTGGAGGCCCGTACGGTCAACTCGACTGCCTGGCCGGTCCGTTCGGCCGGGGCTGGGCGGCCCTCGATCAGGGTGATCAGTACGTCGACGGCGCGGTCGGCGACGGCGGCGAAGTTCTGCCGGACGGTGGTCAGCGGCGGGGAGAGATAGGCGGCGGCGGGGATGTCGTCGTAGCCGACGACACTGACGTCGCCGGGGACGGCGCGGCCCGCGTCGGCGAACGCGCGCAGGGCGCCGATGGCCATGTCGTCGTTGGCGGCGAACACGGCTGTGACGTCGGAGAGTTCGGCGAGCTGCCGTCCGGCGGCGTAGCCGGAGGCCGGGCTCCAGTCGCCCGGTGACGGCAGGGGCGGTTCGGGCGCGCCGGCGGCGGCGAGGGCCTCGCGCCAGCCGCGCAGGCGGTCGCGGGCGGCCCACCAGTCCTGCGGGCCGGGCAGGTGCCAGACGGTGTGGTGGCCCAGGGAGAGCAGGTGCTCGGTGGCGATCCGGGCGGCCGCGACGCCGTCGCCGCCGACCACGGCACTCGTGCCCGGCGTCAGCTCCACGCCCTCGCCGAGGCTGACCACCGGCACGTCCGCGCTCAGTCTGAGCGGCGTGCCGTCGTCGATGGGCTCGGACAGCACGATGCCGTCCACGCCCTGTTCCAGCAACGCGTCCGCGGCGGCCGAGACCTTCTGCCCTTCCAGGGTGCTGGCCAGGGCGACGGAGTACCCGGCGCGCTGCATCGCCCGCTCCAGGGCGATGAGCAGGGTCGACGGGCCGTAGAGCGAACTGCCCAGCGAGACCACGCCGATCCGGCGGTAGCGGCCGAGGAGCAGTGCGCGGGCGGCGGTGTTGGGACGGTAGTCCAGTTCGCGGATGGCCCTCAGGACGCGGTCGCGCACCTCCGGGCTGACGTGCGGTTCGCCGTTGACGACCCGCGACACGGTCTTCTGCGACACCCCGGCGGCCAGCGCGACCTCGGTCATCCCGGGACCACGCCGTCGGCGCCCACCGGTGGCCGGGGGGCCTGGTTCGGCTCCGCTGGCGGACATGCGCGCTCCTCGGGTCCCGACGGTCGTGGACTACGTAGTCACCATTGACCGCAGGACAGTCAGACGGCTTATGACTACGCAGTCAGGCCAGTGTGGAAGTCCCCAGCGGCCGCGTCAACGGCTCGGACGGAAACACTGGCGACGAGTTCGGGGGGGGCGAAGGCCGGCTCCTCCAGGCCCAGGCGGCCAGTTGCCCGGTGACGGTTACGCGGGATCGGGAGACGAATGCCAGGTCGCCGGGCAGCTCCCGCGCGGCGGCCTGATGGGGCCCCGGCGCGTGCGTCCGCGCGACCGGCAGCGCCACGTCGTCGCTCTGGCGGGCCGGCAGCAGCGCGTCGAGGACCAGCCTGATCCTCACATGACGCCGATCACGAGATCCGGTGGCGCCTCCCCGCCTGGGGTCCACGCCCCATTGATTGTTCAATTCAGCATCCCTAGCATCACGCGGTGGCTCCATTCACCTCTTCCTCTCTGGCCCGGGCCGGTGCCCGCGGCATCCGGAAGGAGCACCCGTGTTCCCAGCCCTTCGTGTGAGACGCCCCCGGCGACTCGGACGCCTACCCGCCGTCGCGCTGCTGCTGGCCGCCGGCCTCGCCCTCCCGCCGGCGCCGGGCGCGGTCGCCGCACCGGACCGGCCCCCGAAGACCGCCGTGCCGCAGGTGTGGCCGCAGCCGAAGAGCCTGCACGCGGGGCCGGCCCGGCTCACGGTCCCCGACCGGGTCGTGGCGGTCGTCGGCCGCGGGACCGACCCGTCGGCCCGGCGCGTCGTCGAGACCGTCCTGCGGGAGGCCGGGGCCGAGCAGATCGTGGCGGTCGGCAAGCCGCCCGCGAAGCCCGGCTTCACCGTCTTCCTCGGCGGCCCGGGCGAGAGCAGCGCGACGGCCTCCGCCCTGAAGCGGCTGGGCGCCCCGTCCCCGGCCGGGCTGCCCTCCGGCGGCTACGTCCTCGCCTCGGGCCGCAAGGACGGCCGGACCCTCCTCGCCCTGTCCGGCGCCGACCGCACCGGCACCTTCTACGCCGCCCAGACCCTGCGCCAACTGGTCACCCGGACCGTGCCCGAGGTGACCGTCCGGGACTGGCCCACGGCCAGGCTGCGCGGCGTGATCGAGGGCTTCTACGGCACCCCCTGGTCACATGCCGAGCGGCTGAACCAGCTCGACTTCTACGGCCGCACCAAGCAGAACGTCTACGTCTACTCCCCCAAGGACGATCCCTACCTGCGCGCCCGGTGGCGTGAGGCGTACCCGCCCGCGGAGCTGGCGCGGCTCGGGGAACTGGCCGGCCGGGCCGACGCCAACCACGTCCGCTTCACCTACGCCCTCTCCCCCGGACTGTCCGTCTGCTACTCCTCGGACGCCGACGTCGAGGCCCTCACCCGCAAGCTGGACTCGCTGTACGCGATCGGTGTGCGCTCCTTCGCGATCCCGCTGGACGACATCAGCTACACCAAGTGGAACTGCGCGGCCGACGAGCAGGAGTTCGGCACGGGCGGCGGCGCCGCCGGGGACGCCCAGGCCCAGCTGCTCAACCGGGTGTGGCGGGACTTCTCCGCGACCCACCCCGGTCTGGAACCGCTGGAGATGGTCCCCACCGAGTACTCCGACCTCGCCGACTCCCCCTACAAGAAGGCGCTGCGGGAGAAGCTGGACCCGTCCGTGGTCGTGGAGTGGACCGGCGTCGGGGTGATCGCCCCCGCCATCACCGCCGACCAGGTCACCAAGGCCCGCGAGGTCTACGGCCATCCGATCCTGGTCTGGGACAACTACCCGGTGAACGACTACGTCACCAGCCGGCTGCTGCTCGGCCCCTACACCGGCCGCGAGCCCGGCGTGGCGAAGGCGGCGGCCGGGGTCACCGCCAACCCGATGGTCCAGGGCGAGGCCAGCCGGATCGCCCTGTTCACCTCCGCCGCCTACCTGTGGAACCCGGACGCCTACGACCCGAAGGCCGCCTTCCTCGCCTCCGTCCGCGACCTGGCCGGGCCGGACGCCGCCAGGTGGCTGCGGATCTTCGCCGAGAACAACCACTCGTCCCGGCTCGACGCGACCGAGTCCCCCACGCTCAGCGCGCTCATCGCCGGGTTCCGCAAGGCCTACGACGAGGACTCCGGCCTCGACCGGGCCGCCGCCGCGCTCCGGTCGTACTTCGCCGACATGGCCGCCACGCCCGGCGCGCTCCGCGCCCGTCTCGACAACCCCGGGTTCCTCGAGGAGACCTCGGCCTGGCTGGACAAGCTCGGCCGCTACGGCACCGCGGGCCAGACGGCCGTCGACCTGCTGCTGGCCGGCAAGCGGGGCGACAGCGAGGCGGTCGCCACGTACTGGGGCCGGCTCCGGGCCCAGCGCAAGGAACTCGACGCGATACCCCAGCAGGTGTCCCCGGGCGTGATGGACCGGTTCCTCTACACGGCGATGACCGAGAACGCCCCCGACCCGGGCGTGGACGCCGCGTTCGCGCCCGGGTCCGTCAGCCTGAAGCCGGGCGGCTCCGCCCGGGTGACTCTCTCCTTCTCCGACACCGCCGCCCGGACGGTCTCCTGGAAGCTGACCGTCCCCGACGGCGTCACCGCCACGCCGGCCGAGGGCACCGCGACGGTCCCGGCCGGGGGCAGCGTGTCCGCGACCGTCACGGTCACGGCCCGGGAGGGCGCGTCCGCCGGAGTGCGTTCGGTCGTGGTGGCGGGCGACGGCGTCCTCTCCCGCGCGCTGCCCGTCCAGGTCACCGACGGCACCGGCACACCGCGGGCGCTGACGGCCAACTTCAGTGGGGCGTCGGTCGGTTCGGTCGACCTGTCGTCGGGGAAGACGACGGAGATCGCCGTGGGAGCCAACCCCGGTGAGGTCGTGACGAGCGCGGACGGGCGCACCGCCTACGCGGCCAACCAGGGCTCGAACACCGTCAGCGTGATCGACGTGGCGCAGGGGAAGGTCACCGCCACGGTCCCGGTCGGCAAGGTCCCCGCCGGGCTCGCGCTCACCCCGGACGGCCGAACCCTCTGGGTCGCCAACTACGGGGACGGCACGGTCCAGCCGGTGGACACGGCCGCCCTCACCACGGGCGAACCCGTCCAGGTGGGCAACGGACCCGAGAACATGGCGATCACACCCGACGGCCGCACGCTCTACGTGCCCAACATCAAGGACAACACGGTCACCCCGGTCGACCTGGTCACCCGGAAGGCTAGTGCCGCCGTCCCCGTCGGCCCGAGTCCCTTCAACATCGTGGCCGCGCCCGACGGGAGGAGGGTGTACGTGTCCGACTCCGGCGGTTCCACGGTCACTCCGATCGACACGGCCACGAACGACACCGAGCCGACGCTCCTGGTCTCCGGCCAGGCCTACGGTCTCGCCCTGTCACCGGACGGCCGGACGCTGTGGGTCAGCCCCAGCACCGGCGACACCGTCACGCCCGTCGACACGGTCACCGGCGCCCCCGGCGAGGCGGTGACGGTCGGCAGGTCCGCCTTCGACGTCGCCCTGGACTGGAACGGCGGCACGGCGTACGTGACCACCGCCGACGCGGGCGCCCTGGTCCCGGTCGACACGGCGTCCGGTGCCGTCGGGGCGCCGCTGACGACAGGTGCCTATCCGCTGGCCGTCGCGCTGACGCCCGTACCGGTGAAGTGAGTCGAGAACGGCCGGGGCCCCCGCATGGCCCCGGCCGTGCGCACGGTCCGGTTCAGCTCGCGGTGCGGCGGATCCGGCCCGCGTACTTCTTCTCCAGCTCCAGGTTGCCCTCGAAACCGCCGGGCACGTTGGCCGAGACGTAGACCGGCGGGCGTTCGCCGGCGGCGAGGAGGCGGCCGGCCGCCTCGGCGACCGTCATCTGGACCAGCATCGCGCCGGTGAGCGTGGACAGGGCGCAGACCGAGCCGCCGCCGGGCAGTTCGAGCAGACAGTCGCCGCGCGGGGCCGCGTTGTCGAGGACGACGTCGGCGATGTCGGCCAGCTTCCGGCCGCTGGGATGGGCGGCGGGGACGGCCCGGGTGTGGGCGAGGGAGGTGAGGGCCAGGACGCGGTGGCCGTGTTCCTTGGCGTGCAGGGCCATCTCGACGACGACGTTGTTGACGCCGGAGTTGGAGATGACGACGAACAGGTCCTGGGGATGCGGGGCGGCCAGGTCGTAGAGCCGGGCGGCCACCCCGGCCCGGCGTTCGAGGAGCGGGTCGTCGAGCACGGCCGGGTCCTCACCGCCGTAGAGGACGAGGTCGGCGATGCTCAGCCGGTTGGTGGGGACGAATCCGCCTGCGCGACCGGCGAGTTCGAGGACGAGGGCCTGCGAATGGCCCGTGCCGAAGGCCTGGACGACACCGTCCGCGCGTACGCACTCGGCGACCAGGTCCGCGGCGGCGGCCACGTCGCCCTGGGCGGATTCGATGACCTGCTGGAGGACGGCGAGGCTCTCGCGCGCGAACCCCTGGGCGCTCACAGACTCGACGGACACGCGACACACTCCCCACTGATGGATTGAATCACCCTACACTTCCCCTTCGATGAATCAATAAATCACGCAGGCTCTCGGGGTTCAATCGGGTCCTGGTATTCAATCCGCGTCCCGAAGGGTGGCTGATACCTTCTCCCCATGCCTCCCACGGACGTCACCACACTGATCCGTACCGAGCTGCCCCGGCTGGCGGGCTCCCTGCGGAAGGTCGGCGAGCTGATCCTGGAGGATCCGGCCGCCGTCACCCACTGCTCGGCCGCCGAGCTGGGCCGCCGCACCGGCACCTCCCAGGCGACGGTGACCCGTTTCTGCCGGGCCATCGGGCTGGACTCCTACCAGCACCTGCTGATCGAACTGGCCCAGGAGCGCGGCCGGGGCGAGGTGTCCGACTGGGGGACCGCCGAGATCGGTCCCGACATCTCCCCGGACGACAGCCTCGAACGGGTCGTCCAGGTCGTCGGCACGGCGGACCTGCGGGCCATCCAGCAGACCATCGACCGGATCGACCTCGACGCGCTCGAACGCGCGGCCCAGGCCCTGGCCCGCGCCCGGCGCATCGACGTCTACGGCGTCGGCGGCAGCGGCGCGGTGACCCAGGAGACGGAGACCCGGCTGTTCCGCATCGGCTGCTCGGTCCGCGGCTGGACCGAGGTGCACGCGGCCGCCACCTCGGCGGCCCTGCTCACCCCGGCGGACGTGGCCATCGGCATCTCCCACTCCGGGGCGACCCGCGAGACCCTCGAACCGTTCGAGATGGCCAAGGAGCGCGGCGCCACCACGATCGCCCTGACGACCGATCCGCGCTCGCCCCTGTCCAGGTCCGCCGACATCCGGCTCATCTCGTCCTCCTCGGAAACCAGCTTCCGGGCCGAGAGCATGAGCAGCCGGCACTCCGTCCTGATGCTCGTCGACTGCCTGTACGTCCGGGTCGCCCAGCTCACCTACCAGCGCGCGAGCGCCTCGCTGGCGCTGACCGACCACATCACGCCGCAGCACGCGGTGAAGTCCCGGCGGTCCAGGTGAGGTGGCCGAGCGTGCATGGATGAACCACCAAGTTGACGTGAAGGTGGTTGTTTGAGTCACTCCTGCCGTGCAGGATGGGGCTCCCCCAGAGCACTCGTAGGAGCCCCATGCGCGTCACCTCTGTCGAGTCGACCGAGCTCTTCACCGGGACCACCGAGCAGCCGCGCCAGGTGGTGACCGTCGAGCTGAGCCACACTCCGGGCCGGACCGTGCGGCTCACCGTCGAGGGCCCGGGCCTCACCGGCACCACGCGGACCACCGTCGGCGAGTCCGGCACCGTTCGCGCCGAAGTCCCCGTCACCGGCGAGGACCTGGTCCCCGGCGACCGCAGCGAGATCACGGTCACCGCCGCGGACGGCGACGAAGTCACCTCCCGCACGGGCGAGTTCACGGCGGCCGAACCCGGCTGGACCATGTTCATGGTCAGCCACTTCCACTACGACCCCGTCTGGTGGAACACCCAGGGCGCTTACACGGAGACCTGGGACGTCGCCGACGACCCGGCGACCAGCGGACTGCCCGCCCGCACCTTCGACTCGCGCGGCCAGTCCGGCATGAGCCTGGTCCGCGCCCACTGCGACCTGGCCCGCCGCGACCCGGCGTACACCTTCGTACTCGCGGAGGTCGACTACCTCAAGCCCTACTGGGACGCCTTCCCGGAGGAACGCGCCTTCCTGCGGCAGCTGATCCGCACCGGCCGCGTGGAGATCATGGGCGGCACCTACAACGAGCCCAACACCAACCTCACCGGCGCGGAGGCGACGATCCGCAACGCCCTGTACGGCGACGGCTTCCAGCGCGGCATCATCGGCGCCTCGCCGGAGACAGCATGGCAGCTGGACGCCTTCGGGCACGACCCGCAGTTCCCGGGGCTGATGGCGGACGCGGGGGTCGGCTCCAGTTCGTGGGCGCGCGGGCCGTTCCACCAGTGGGGGCCGACGCTGTCGGTGTTCGGCGAGGAGCCGAGGGACCCGGGCCGGATGCAGTTCCCTGCCGAGTTCGACTGGATCGCCCCCTCGGGACGCGGGCTGCTCACCGCGTACATGGTCAACCACTACGGCGCCGGCTGGGCGATCGACAACGCGCCCACCCTGCCCGAGGCGGAGGCCGCCGCGTACCAGCTCTTCCAGCGGCTCAAGCAGGTCGCCCTCACCCGCAACGTGCTGCTCCCGGTGGGCGGGGACTACGCGCCGCCGTGCCGCTGGGTCATGGACATCCACCGCGACTGGAACGCCCGGTACGTCTGGCCCCGCTTCGTCAGCGCGATCCCCCGCGACTTCTTCGCCGCCGTGCGCGCGGAACTGGAGACGGAAGGCCGCAAGGCATCGCCCCAGACCCGCGACATGAACCCGGTCTACACCGGCAAGGACGTCTCCTACATCGACACCAAGCAGGCCCAGCGGTACGGCGAGACCCTCCTCGCCGACGCCGAGGCCTGGGCGACGCTCGCCTCCCTCGTCACCGGCCGCCCCTATCCGGACGCGGCCCTGGACAAGGCCTGGCGGCAACTCGTCTACGGCGCCCACCACGACGCCATCACCGGCTCGGAGTCGGACCAGGTCTACATCGACCTGATGACCGGCTGGCGGGAGCTGCACGATCTGGCCGTGAGCGTGCACGCCGACGCGACCCAGGCCCTGGCCGACCAGGTCGCTCCGGGCGACGGCCCCGACCTGGTCGTGTTCAACTCCGCGACCTGGGAGCGCCGTGACGTGCTGACGGTCGACGACCCGGGTCTCGTACCCCGGGGGCTCCCCGCGGTCCGCGAGGACGGCCGGCTCCATGTCGTCGTCCCGGAGGTGCCCGGCATGGGCCTCACGGCGCTCCCGCTCGCCGAGGGGTCCGTCCCCGGCTGGGCGCCCGGCGAGGGCCTCACCATCCGCAACGAGTTCTACGAGGTGACGGTCGACCCGGCACGCGGCGGTGGCGTCAGCAGTCTGCGCGCACTGACCGAGGGCGGCCGGGAGCTGCTGCGCCCCGGTGACATCGGCAACGAGATCGTCGTCCAGGAGGAGTACCCGAGGCATCCGCGCTTCGGCGAGGGCCCCTGGCACCTCACCCCGACCGGCACGACCGCGGCCCGCGGCCGGGACGTGACCGCCGAGGTACGCGTCGAGCACTCCCCCGCCGGTTCCCGCATCACCGTCACCGCCGACCTCGGCCTCTTCCGCTGCACCCAGCGGCTCACCCTGTGGCAGGGCGTCGACCGGCTCGACGTCACCACGACCGTCGACGGGTACGACGGCGCCGACCGGCTGATCCGGGTGCGCTGGCCCTCGGACGTCCTGGGCGGGCTGCCGGTGCACGAGGTGGCGGACGCGGTGATCGGGCGCGGGTTCGGCTTCGTCGAGGTGGACAGCGAACGGTTCCCCTGGACGCTGGACAACCCGGCCAACACCTGGTTCGGTCTCGGCTCCACCGCCCGCGTCGCCGTCCACGACGACTCCGGCGTGCTCCTCGGGCACCGCTCGATCGGCGTCGCCGAACTCGTCTACCCCGACTGGGACATCGCGGGCGACCTCGGCACCCCGCTCGCCGCGGCCCTGGTCCGCGCCGGGGTCACGGCGACCTCGACCATCGCGGGCGGCCCGCGCTATGGCGACCTGGAGGTCGACTCCAACCTCCCGGACCTCCGGATCGCCGTCGGCGGCCCCGACCGCAACGCCGTGGTCGCCGAGGCGCTCGGCTGGGACCCGGCGGCCGGGCGGGAGCTGAAGCGCCAGCTGTCCGAGCGGGGCGTGGCCGCCGTGTGGATCGCGCCGCGCGCCTGTCTGCGCGAGGAGTGGATCCCCGGGGCCGATCTGCGCGACCTGGAACGCCTGCCGCTGCTGGTGGTGGCGGGCGCCCGCCCCGAGGACGACGCCAAGGCGGTCGACGCGATCGTCGCCGACCTGGACGACTTCACGGTGAGCGCCACTGCCGCCGGTGGCGGCGAGGCCCTGCCACCGGGTGACGCCTGGGACGGCCGCAGCTTCGCCGTCCTCAACCGCGGCACGCCCGGCTGCGTGGTCACCGCCTCCGGCGACCTCTACATGTCCCTGATGCGCTCCTGCACCGGCTGGCCCTCCGGGATCTGGGTGGATCCACCGCGCCGCACCGCCCCCGACGGCTCGGGGTTCCAGCTCCAGCGCTGGTCGCACACCTTCGAGTACGCCGTCGTCGCGGGCCCGGGCGACTGGCGCGAACTGCGGCTGCCGCAGGCCGGGCACGCGTACAACCGTCCGCTGACGGCACGGCTGCGACAGTCCTCCGGTGCCCAGTCCTCCGATGCTCTGCCGAGGCAGGCGACCCTGCTCGGCCTGGAACCCGCCGGCGAGGTGCTGCTCGACGCGCTCAAGCCGCTCGGCTCCCCGCTGGCCCGGGGCAGCGAGGCACCCGTGGATCCGGGGCGGGGCCTCGTCGTCCGCGTGCACGAGGTCGACGGCCGGCCGGTACGGGCACGGGTGGCCGGGCCGTCGGCATGGGCGGCGGGCGCCCGCGCCGACGTCCTGGAGAGGCCCGGGGCGCCCCTCGCCCCGGGGGAGACCGGCGGCCTCGAGGTCGACCTGACCGGCTTCGAGGTCGCCACCCTCCTCGCCACGCCCGCCCGGCCGCCCCACCAGGCGGCCGGGCCCGGCATCGCCGCCCACGAGCCCGCCCAGCCCGTCGCCACCCGCTACTGGCTGCACAACTCCGGCCCCGCCCCGCGCGGCAACATGCCGGTCGCCGTGTACCTCTCCCCCACCGCCCTCACCGCCGACGGCCCCGTCACCGCGACCGTCCGCGTCTCCTCGGAGCTCACCGACGCGCCGGTGTCGGGCACGGTGGCCTTCGAGGTACCGCCCGGCTGGAGCACCGAGCCCGCCGAACTGCCGTACACCCTCGGCCCCGGCGGCTTCACCCTCACGGACATCACGGTGACACCCCCGCCGGACCCCGCCCCCGGCCGGCACTGGCTCGCCGCCCGGCTCTCCTACGGCGGCCAGACGTACGAGGACGTGGTGGCCCTGGACGTGCCGGGCGGGCACAGGGGCCCGACCCTGGTGACGGATCTGGGGGTTGATCGGGTGTCCGTGCGCCGGGGCGAGCGGGCACGGGTCCCCGTGACCCTGCGCAACACCACCCTCGGTCCCGTCAACGGCACCCTGTGGGCCGTGTCCTCCTGGGGCACCTGGCCCGGCGTCGCCCCGGGCTGCCAGGGCTTCACAGTGCCCGGCGGGGAGCAACTGGAGCCCGCGATCGAGGTGGACGGCGACGCGATCCCACCGGGTTCGTACTGGCTGATGGCGAAGGTGGCCTGGCACGGCTGTGTGGCCTACACGAAGGCCGTGGAGCTGGAGGTGAGGCCATGACGGAGGAGTACGCGGCCACCGTCCATGGCGACCCGATCCCCAAGCAGCACGTGGAAGCCTTCCTGAGCGCCAGTGCCTTTAGGAGCGCGGGGAACTGCGCGAGCAACCACAACACCGCCGCACACGCACGACAACACACCGCGGCACTCTCCGCCCGCGCAGAACGCCAACGACGACGCTGGGCAACGCAGGTCATCGTCACCGACGAACTCGCCCGCCGGGCCTGCGCGGAACGAGGCCTCGACCCACCACGCGACGTCCTGCCGATGCACCTGCTCACCGTCCCCGAATCCGACGTCGCCGACCTGGGCAGCATCGTCGCGGCAGCCCTGGCCCACTCCCCGGCCGCCCGAGCCCTGGTCGCCGACCTGGAACGCGAGCAGCACATCCCGGAGACGGCCGTACGGGACTACTACGACCGCAACCGGGACCGCTTCCTCACCCCCGATGCCCTGCGCCGCGGCGTCGATCCCTACGACGAACCGACCCCCTCGGACATCCAGCCCTACGAGCACGTCCGCAACGCCATCACGCGGGAACTACGCCACGCCGCAGCCCGACGCGCGTTCTTCGCCTGGCTCGACCGCGCCCGCGCGGACGTCGTGTACGCCGAGGGCCACGAACACCCCGGCGACCCCTCCCACCCGGACCACGAACACCGCCACTGATCGCCGTACGCAACCGAACAGCAACACGGCAAACCATTGACCTCCGATGAATTCTGGTCCACCTTTTCATCAATCGAAGTCCAACTTGGTGATTTGATCCAGCATGACTGGTCCCAGGAGGGCAGCAATGCGCGCAAGAAGACTCACCGGATCCCTGACCTGTCTGGTCGTCCTGACGCTGACGGCCGCCGGCTGCGGCCTGTCCGGCGGCGGCTCCGACGGCGGCGACGCCACGGCCGGCGGCTGCAAGGTCGACAAGGGCAACGTCGGCTCCGGCAAGCTCTCCGGCGAAGTCAAGGGAAAGATCACTTTCCAGACCACCAACCTGAAGAAGGACTTCGGGAAGTACTTCAACGGCGTCATCGACGCCTTCGAGCAGGCCCACCCCGGCACCAAGGTCAACTGGATCGACGACCCGGGCGACGCCACCTTCACCCAGCGCCTGGTCGCCGACGCGCAGGGCTGCACGCTGCCGGACGTGGTGAACATCAACGTCAACACGGCGGTGGCGCTGACGAAGAACGGCTACCTGCTGAACCTGGACGACAAGGCACCGGACGCGGGCAAGCCGTTCGTGCCCGCGCTGTGGAAGTCGAGCGTGTACGCCGACGCGGACGGCAAGAAGGTGCACAGCGTGCTGCCCTGGTACTCCGGCGGCATCGTGCAGACCTTCAACACCGACCTGATGGAGAAGGCGGGCCTGGACCCGGCGAAACCTCCGACGACCGTGCTCGGCCTGTTCGACGACGCGGAGAAGATAGCCAAGGTCTCCGGCGGCGAGTACTACGCGTTCCTCGCCAACCCGCAGCTGCGCATCCCCGCCGACTGGCAGCAGATGGGCGTCAAGATCCTGTCCGAGGACGGCAAGAAGTTCACCTTCGCCGACGACCCGAAGACGGCCCGGTGGGTCGAGGCCATGACGAAGCTCTACAAGGCCGGCGGCATGCCGAGGGACTCGCTGTCCTCCACGCAGGACCCGGCCAACGTCTACGGCCAGGGCAAGCTGGTCTACGGCCCCACCAACCCCAACTTCCTGCGGTTCATCCAGCAGAACAACCCGAGCGTCTACAAGAAGACCGGTGTCGCCCGCTACATGCTGGACGCCCTCGGCCACACCGTCGGCGCCCCGCAGTACATCGGTACCGCGTCCACCAGCAAGAACGCCTCGACTGCGCTGGCCTTCGCGCAGTTCCTGACGAACGCCGAGAACCAGCTGGAGTGGGCCAAGGACCCGAACGTCGTCATCTTCCCGTCGACCACGGCCTCCCTGAACGACCCGTTCTTCCAGTCGGTCAAGGGCGACGATCCCTTCGCCGAGGCCCGCAAGATCGTAGCCAGTGACCGCAAGACCGCCACGGCCGACGAGATCGCGCTGACGCCCGGCGAGCTGAACGCCATCTCGGCCCAGATCCAGCTGGCCATGCAGGGCAAGAAGAGCGCCGAGGACGCTCTGAAGGAGGCGCAGTCCAAGGCGAACCAGCTGATCGAGCAGGGCAGTTGAGGATGACCCAACCGACCGTCCACAAGGCGCCCGTCCCCGCTCCCCCGGGTGCGGGCGCCCGACGCCCCGGCGCTTCCGCCTCGCCCCACCCGCCGGGGCCCCTGCGCCGCGCCCTCCGCTTCGTCACGCCCGGCCCGAGCGCCGACGCGGGGGGCGCGGCGCTGTACCGCCGCTGGTGGCTGCCCTGGCTGTGGATGACCCCGGCGGTCGTCGGCGCGACCGTGTTCGGGGTCTTCCCGTTCCTCAACACGGTCGTCGTCTCCTTCACCGACGCCAAGCCGCTCGGCGGGGCGTACGACGTCGTCGGGCTGGAGAACTACCGCCGGATGCTGAGCGATCCGGACTTCTGGCTGGCGACCCGCAACAGCCTGCTGTACGCGCTGTTCGTGGTCCCGCTGATGGTGCTGCTGCCGCTGCTGCTCGCGATCCTCGTGGAGAAGAACCTGCCGGGCATCGGCTTCTTCCGCTCGGCGTTCTACACGCCGGTCCTGGCCTCCAGCGTGGTCGTCGGCCTGAGCTGGCAGTGGCTGCTGAGCGACCAGGGACTGGTCAACACCTGGCTCCAGAAGGCCCACCTCATCCGCGAGGCCATCCCGTTCCTGTCCGACTCGTGGCTGATCCTGCTGTCGGCGATGGGCCTGACGCTGTGGAAGGGCCTCGGCTGGTACATGATCTTCTACCTGGCCGCCCTCGGGAACGTCCCCAGGGAACTGCACGAGGCGGCGGCCGTGGACGGGGCGGGCGTCGTGCGCCGCTTCTGGCACGTGACCGTGCCCGGCGTCCGCCAGTCGATGATGCTGGTCGGCACCCTGACCGGCATCGGCTCGCTACGGGTCTTCACCGAGATCTACATGCTCGGCGGTGCCACCGGCGGCCCCGGCGGCGCCGACCGCACGCTGCCCTTCTACATCCGCGACGTCGGCCTCGACCCGCTCACCGGCAACGCCGGCTACGGCGCGGCCGTCAGCGTCGCCCTGTTCGCACTCACCCTTGGCCTCACGCTGCTCGCCCAGCGCCTGACGAAGGAGGACGAGGCATGACGACCGCCGTCGACAAGCGCCGCCGTCTGATGCCCCGCTGGCGCGACTACGGCCGCCCGCGCGAACTGGTCGTCCGCTACCTGCTGCTGGTGTTCGTCCTCTTCATCACCGTCGGCCCGCTGCTGTGGCAGCTGCTGTCGTCCCTCAAGGGCGCGGGCGAGGACGTCTTCGGCGCGGGCGCCTCCCTGATCCCCCGTCACCCGTCGCTGCGGGCGTACCGCGAGGTCTTCGACCAGGTGCCGGTGTGGACGTACATCAGGAACAGCGTGTTCGTCGCCCTGCTGTCCATCACCAGCCAGCTCGTCTTCTCCACCATGGCCGGCTACATGCTGTCCAAACCCGGCTGGAAGGGCCGCAAGCTGGTCTGGGTGGTGCTGCTGGCGTCCATGATGTTCCCCTTCGAGTCGATCATGGTGTCGCTGTTCCTCAGCGTCCGGGACATGGGCCTGGTCGACAACCTGGTCGGCGTCTGGCTGCCCGGCTTCGTCGCCGCGATCAACGTGCTCATCATGCGGGCCGCGTTCCTCGCCGTCCCCCGCGAGATCGAGGACGCGGCGATGCTGGACGGGGCGGGCGAGTGGAAACGCTTCCGGTACCTGTATCTCCCGTCCGCCTACGGCGCGCTCCTCGTCGTCACCATCAACACCTTCATCAGCGCCTGGGACGACTTCCTGTGGCCGCTGATCGTGCTGCGCACCGAGGACCACTTCACCCTGACGCTGGGCCTGGCGAGGCTGCAGACCTCGTCCTTCGGCTACGACCAGCGGATGGTGATGGCGGGCTCGGTGATCTCCGTGATTCCGGTGCTGGTGCTGTTCGTCATCACCCAGCGGTGGTTCTACAAGGGGGTTTCCTCGGGGGCCGTGAAGCTCTGAGTCGGTACGGCGGTCAGGGCGGCCCGCGCGGACGCGGCGACGCGGAACTCGACCACCGTGCCGGGCGGAACGGCGCTACCGAGGCCGGCGCCGAGCGGGAACGCGACGGTGCGGGTCTCGCCCGGCGCCAGGTCGACAGCCTGGAAACCGTGCAGTTCCAGCGTGCGCGGCCAGACGGGGGTCCGCAGCCGGCGGAGGTAGAGCTGGGCGACGGAACGGCCGTGTCGACGCCCCGTGTTGGTGATGTCGGCCTCGACGGTGTGCTCTGACAGCCGCGGCGGGCCGTACGCGAAGGTCGTGTACGACAGTCCGTGCCCGAAGGAGTGCAGCGGCTCGGCGCTGTCGTCCACGTAGCCGCCGTACTCGGTGTCCTTGTGGTTGTAGTAGACGGGGAGCTGGGCCGCTGAGCGGGGCACGGAGACCGGCAGGCGGCCTGCGGGCTCGGCGAGGCCGAGCAGCACTTCGGCGATCGCCTCACCGCCCCACGGGCCGGGGTACCAGGCGGTGAGCAGCGCGGCCGCCGTGTCGGGCACGACGTGCGGGCGGCCCTGGATCAACACGACCGCTGTCGGTGTCCCCGTCGCGACCACGGCGTCCAGGAGCGCGTACTGCGCGTCGCCCAGCCGCAGTCCGGCCAGATCGACGCCCTCGCCGCAGGTCATCTCGGACACGGCGGTGCGTGCGGCCCCGTTGGCGTCGAACTCGGTCCCGGTGGAGCGCGCGCTGCTGCCGCCCAGCACCAGCACGGCGACATCGGATGCGGCGGCCTGGGCGATCGCCTCGGGGAGGCCCGACAGGTCGCCGCCGGTGAGGGCGCAGCCCCGGGCGTGGCGTATGTCGATGCCGGCCGGGGCGAGCTTCCGCAGCCCGTCGAGGACGCTGGTTCCGGTGCCGGGCCGTTGCGGGGCGGTGTAGTCGCCCAGTTGGTGGGCGACGGTGTCGGAGTGCGGGCCCAGGACGGCGATACGGGAGACGGTCGCCGGGGACAGGGGCAGCACGCCGTGGTCGTTGCGGAGGAGGGTGACGGCGGCGCGGGCGAGGGCGGTGCTCAGGTCGCGTCCGACGGCCGGGGGCGGCAACGGGCAGGTGCGGTAGGGCTGTTCGAACAGTCCCAGGCGGAATTTCAACCGCAGGACGCGCGCTGTGGCCTCGTCGAGAGCCGCCTCACTCACCAGCCCCCGCTCGGCGGCCGCCTCCAGCTGCGTGAAGCCCTCGTCCCACAGGCTCAGATCCACACCGGAGCCGAGCGCGAGGGCTCCTGCGGAGACCTTGTCCCCGGTGATCCGGGCCAGCCGGTCCACGGCCAGTCCGTCCGCCATGACCAGTCCCTGGAAACCCCAGCGTTCGCGGAGCAGGTCGTGGAGCAGGGCGCGGTTCCCCGAGCAGGGCACGCCGTCCACCTCGTTGTACGCGGCCATGACGGCGGCGGCCCCGGCGCGGATCCCGGCACGGGCGGCGGGCAGGTGGATCTCATGGAGTTCCCGGAGTCCGAGCTCGGACTCGGCGGAGTTGCGGCCGCCGACGGTCGCGCCCTGCCCGGCGAAGTGCTTGAGGACGACGGGGGCCTTGTCGGCGGGGAAGTACTCGGCCGGTGCGCCCTGCATGCCGCGCACCAACGCCTCCGTCAGCCGTGCGGCCAGGTACGGGTCCTCACCGAAGCACTCCTCGGTCCGCCCCCAGCGCGGGTCCCGGGCGATGTCCAGGGCCGAGACCAGGGCGACGTGGCCGCCCCGGGCGCGCAGTTCGGCTGCGGCGTGGGCGGCGGCCCGCTCGTACAGCCCGGGGTCCCAGCCGGCGCCGACGGCCAGGTTGACGGGCAGGACGGTGCCGTCGAGTGCCATGTGGCCGTGCGGCACCTCCTCGACGAACAGGGCCGGGATGCCGAGCCGGCTGCGCTCGACGACGTGACGCTGGACGAGGTGGGCCAGTTCGGCGCCGTCCGAGACGCCGGATCCGGTGGCGTGGTCGACGCCGGACCAGGCGTCGGCGCGCAGCAGTCCGTACAGCGCGCCGAGTCCGGCGAAGCGCTCGGTCTCGGCGTACAGGGCGTCGGTGAGCTCGAAGCCGCCGTCGGGGGTGCGGCGGTAGGCGTCCCAGCCGTACATCCGCTGGTTGAGCTGGCCGGTCTTCTCGCGCAGGGTCATACGGGAGAGCAGGTCACGGACGCGGGCGTCGACCGGGGCGGTGGGGTCGCGGTACAGGGGTGTGCCCTGCCGGGTGGCGGTCACGTACGGCCGCCGTGGGCGAGGCGGGCCAGGGCGACGGCGCCGCGGCAGCCGTCGGGGACCCAGTCGAGGGTCAGGCCGAGGGCGTGGAGGCGGGCTTCGAGGCGGTCGGTGAGCGGCCCGTCGGGGCCGAGCAGTCCGCCGGTGGCGACCACCCGCTCCCCGGAAACGGGATCCAGCGCCCGTACGGTTTCCGTGAGTTGGTCCGCCGCCTCGTCAAGGATCGCCAGGGCGACCGGATCCTCGGCGTCCCGGGCCGTCGCTACGACCAGTGGCGCGAGCCGGGCCAGGCGGACGGGGGGCTCGGCCATGACGGCGGGGAGCAGGTGCCTGCGGTAGGCCTCGCGGTGGGGCCGGGACCAGGGGGTGTCGTCGTGGGGCGGGAGGGGGCGCCGGCCGAGGGCCGGAGAACCGGCCAGACCACCGGTCACGGCCCGGGCCCCGGCCCCTCCTGCCTGCGCCGGGCCGGACGGCCCCCGGCCCGCGCCCGTCCGTCCCGGGCCGGACGGCCGCCTGCCCGCGGCTCCAGCTTCTCCGGACTGCCCCGGACCGACCGACGGCCCGCCCGCGCCGGCCGACCGACCACCCGCGGCTCCAACGCCTCCGGACTGTCCCGAACCAGCCGGCCCCTGTCCGCCCGCGGCCCCGGCCCCTCCGGTCCACCCCGAACCGGCCGTCCGTCCGCCCGCGGCCCCGCCGCCCCCGGTCCGCCCCGAACCAGCCGACCACCCACCCGCGGCGGTCGGCCCGGTCACCGGCGGCGCCTCGTGCCGCCCGTCACGCGACGCGCCGTCCGCGCCGCCCGGGACCACGTCGGGGGACAGCCTTCGCACCGCGCCACCGGCCACGCCACCGGACGCCCCGCTGGGCAGCGCGTCGCCCGGCACCCTGAGCTCCCGCCCCACCGCCTCCGCCAGCACGGTCGGTGCGCCCCGGCCGTCGGCCATGCGCAACGCGGCGCGTACCGCCGCGCGGCCGATCCAGAAGCCGCTGCCGTCGTCGCCGAGGAGCCAGCCGTCGCCGTCCACGGTGGCGGTGCCGCGGCGGCCGGTGATGCGCATGGCGACCGCGCCCGTACCGGCGACCAGCGCGAGACCGTCGGCCGGGGTGCCCGGGGCGGAGGCGAAGGCCGCCTCGATGTCACTGCCGATGACGGGCGGACCCGCGTCGATGCCCAGCCGGCGCAGGGCGGCGGTGAGGGCGGCCAGGGCGTTGCGCCGCCCCGGCTCGTCGTCGGCGGCGTCCGTCGCACCCGCGAAACCGCCGGCCACGGCCACGACCCGGTCACGGACCGACTCCGGCACGGCCCGCCCGACGGCCTCGGCGAGGTGCTCGGTGAGCTGCGGCACCGGAACGGTCAGGGCATTGCCCGGCCCGGCGGCGCCCTCGCCCACCGGGCACCCGTCCTCGGCGGTCGCCAGGACCGCCCGGGTCCGCGTGCCGCCCGCGTCGAGACCGATCACCAGGGCCGAGGCACCTTGACGCTCCTGGTTCAATTCATTACCCATCGCCGACTATGGTGATTGATGCATTCACCCAGGGCAAGACTCGACCCGAGGAGGATCCCATCCCTACGCTCCGCTTCGGCGTCAACTACACGCCCCGCCGCGGCTGGTTCCACTCCTGGCACGACTTCGACCCGAAGCACGCCCGCGAGGACCTGGACCAGATCGCCGCGCTCGGCCTCGACCACGTCCGGGTCTTCCACCTCTGGCCGCTTCTCCAGCCCAACCGGACCCTCATCCGCACCGCCGCCGTGGACCAGCTGGCACACCTGGTCGACCTGGCGGCCGAGGCCGGTCTCGACGTGCTGGTGGACGGCGTGCAGGGCCATCTGTCCAGCTTCGACTTCTACCCGGAGTGGACCCGCAGCTGGCACCACCGCAACGTCTTCACCGACCCGGAGGCGGTCGCCGCCCAGGCCGAACTCATGCGGACCCTGGGCCGCGCCCTCGGCGGCCGCCCCAACCTCATCGGTCTCCAGCTCGGCAACGAGCTCAACAACCTGGTCGAGCACAACCCGGTGACCCCGGACGAGGTGGACCACTACCTCGACACCCTGCTGGCCGCCGCCCGCGAGCACCTGCCCCGGGGCCGGATCGCGACCCACTCCGCCTACGACGCGGCCTGGTACGGCGACGACCACCCCTTCACCCCCGAGGCCTCGGCCCGCAAGGGCGATGTCACCACCGTCCACCCCTGGGTGTTCTCCGGCGACTGCGCCCGCCGCTACGGCCCCCGCTCCCCGCAGGTGCTGCACCTCGCCGAGTACGGCACGGAACTCGCCAAGGCCTACGCCGAGGGCCCGGCCCGCCCGGTCTGGGTCCAGGAGACCGGCGCCCCGGAACCGCACGTCCCGGCGGCCGACGCGCCCGAATTCGCCCGGGCGACCGTACGGAACGCGGCCGGGTGCGAGGGCCTGTGGGGCGTGACCTGGTGGTGCTCCCACGACGTGGACCGCTCGCTGGCCGACTACCCGGAACTGGAGTACACCCTGGGCCTGTTCGACGCGCGGGGCAACGCCAAGCCGATCGCGACCGCCCTCGCCGAGACGGTCGCCGAGGTCCGCGCGGGGCACCACCCGGCCCACCCCCGCGACACGGCCCTGGTCCTGGACTGCACGCCGTCCACGCGTTCCGTGTCCGGCCCGCAAGGCGCCTACTTCGAGGCGTGGATGGCCCTGCGCGCGGAGGGCGTCCGCCCGGCGGTGGTCCTGGCGGCGCGGGCGGACGACGCCGCGTACCTGGCGGCGCGCGGCATCAAGGAGGTCGTGCGAGTGCCGTAGGTCCTGTCGTCACATTCCCGCCTGCCCGGCGGTGTCTGGCAGGCGGGAATGTGACGACAGGACCTGGGGGCTCAGCCGCCCGCCAGCACCTCGGCGACGGCGCGCAGGTTCGCCCGGCCCCGCCCGTAGGAGCACAGGGCGCCGCCCTCCGGCAGCCCGGTGTCGACCCGTACGGCATCGGGCCGCCGGGCCAGCAGGGCGGCGCGCAGCCGTTCCTGCCAGGGGTGCAGCCCGGCGTCGCAGGTGGCGACGGCCAGCGGCGCGGCACCGGACGCGCGCAGGATCCCGTCCACGACGGCGGCCGGATCCGCCGGCTCCCCGGTGACCGCCGTCCCCGTGGCCGTGGGATCGACGGCGCGCACCTCCGTCAGCAGGTCCTCGCCGCCCCAGTTGAGCGCGGGGTGCGGCGGCGGGAACAGGTCGACGACGTGGGCACCGCGCACGACCGGCGGCACCGGACGGCTGCGGACAGCCCGGCGGGCCGCCTCCAGCCCGGCCCCCGCGTCCCAGCCATCGACCGCCCCGGCCGGAACCGCGTACCGCCCGGCGAGCCGCCGCACCCGCCCGGCGGCCTCCCACAGCCGCTCCTCGGACAGCACGGCCGAGCTCAGCGCACCGAGCACCGCATCCCGGCAGGCCAGGGTGACCTCCAGGTCCGGCACGGCCACGACGACCTGGTCGGCACCGGCCGCGAGGGCGATCCGCGCCCCGGCGGCCTCGCCGTAGCGGTCGGCTATGGCCTTCATCTCGAGCGCGTCACTGACCAGGACCCCGTCGAAGTCCAGCTGGTGGCGGAGCAGATCGCCCAGGATGCGGCGGCTCAGGGTGGCGGGCCGCTCGGGGTCCAGCGCCGGGTACACGACATGCGCGCTCATGATCATCGGCACGCCGGCGTCGACGGCCGCGCGGAACGGTTCGAGGTCGGCCCGCAGTTCGTCGTACGGCCGCGGATCGACGGCGATGCCGTGGTGGCTGTCGGTCTCGGTGCCGCCGTGCCCGGGGAAGTGCTTGGCGCAGGAGGCGACGCCCCGCCGCTCGGTGGCGGCGATCCAGGCCCGCAGGTGCCGGGCGGCGAGCGCGGGTTCGGCACCGAAGGAGCGGGTGCGCACGATCGGGTTGCCCGGATGGTGCTGGAGGTCGGCGACCGGGGCGTAGGAGACCGTGATGCCGAGGGAGGCCAGATGCCCGGCCAGGGCGTCGGCACAGCGGGCGGTCAGTCCGGGGTCGTCGGCGACACCGAGCGCGAACGACCCGGGCACCTCGGGAGCGCCGGCACCCACCAGGTGCCCGATCCCGCCGCCCTCGTTGTCGATCCCCACGAGCAGGTCCGGCCGGAGGGACCGCAGCTCCCCGGTGAGCCGCCGCACCTGCTCCGCGTCCCGCACATTGCGGGTGAACAGGATGACCCCGCCGAGCCCCCGGTCGACGAGCCGCTTGAGCTCGTCCGGGACACCCGTCGTCCCGTCGAACCCCGCGACGAGACAGTGGTGGGCGGCCTCGTCGAGATCGACGGGGAGGCCGGCGGGGCCTGTGGAGGGGTGCGCGGAGGAGGTCACCCCGGACATCCTCTGGCTCACTCAGCCATAAGTCAACGGCCCCGCGGTTCACCGATTCATGGGGTCACCCATTCATCCGCGAGCGGCTCAGGCCTCCTCGGGCGCCAGCCGCAGCGCGATGCTGTTGATGCAGTACCGCTGGTCCGTGGGCGTCGGGTACCCCTCACCCTCGAACACGTGCCCGAGGTGGGAGCCGCAGCGGGCGCAGCGCACCTCCGTGCGGACCATGCCGTGGGAACGGTCCTCGATCAGTTCCACCGCGTCGGTGTCCTTCGGGTCGAAGAAGGACGGCCAGCCGCAGTGGGACTCGAACTTCGTGTCCGAGGTGAACAACTCCGCGCCGCAGGCGCGGCAGGAGTAGACGCCCCGCGTCTTGGTGTCGGTGTACTCACCGGTGAAGGCGGGCTCCGTGGCCGCCTGGCGCAGGACCGCGTACTCGCCCGGGGTCAGCTCCGCGCGCCACTGCTCGTCCGGCTTCTCGACGTCGTACGGCATGAGCCTCCAGCCCCTCAGTTCGACAGACGGTCCAGGATGCGCGGGCCGAGGTCGGTGACGTCGCCCGCTCCCATGGTGAGAACGAGATCCCCCGGCTTCGCCATTCCCGCGACCACCGAGGGGACGTCCGCCTTGTCGCGCACCGGCGTCACGTCGGCGCCCGCCGCCCGGGCCGCCTCGATGATCAGCTCGCTGGTCACGCCGGGGATCGGGTCCTCACGGGCCGGGTAGATGTCCAGCACCACCGAGGCGTCCGCCAGGGCCAGGGACTGGCCCATCTCCTTGCCCAGCTCCTGCGTCCGCGAGAACAGGTGCGGCTGGAAGACGACCAGGATCCGGGCGTCGCCCGCCGCCGCGCGCATGGCCTCCAGGTCGGCGGTCATCTCGGTGGGGTGGTGCGCGTAGGAGTCGATGACCTGCACACCCGCGGCCTCGCCCATCAGCTGGAGCCGCCGCTTCACGCCCCTGTACGCCGCCAGCGCCGCGGCCAGCTCCTCGGCGGGGACGCCGAGCGCCACGCCCGCCGCGAGCGCGGCCACCGCGTTGTGCGCGTAGTGGCGGCCGGGCACGGAGACCGTGAAGGTCAGCTCCTCGCCCTCCAGCACCACGGTGACCTCGCTCTTCAGGCCCTGCGGCACGACCGACAGGATGCGCACGCCGGCGTCCTCGGACTCGCCGTACGTCACCACCCGCACGCCGCGTCCCGCGACCCGGCGCGTCAGCTCCCGCGCACCCTCGTGGTCGGCGGTGACCACCAGCGTGCCACCCTCGGTGACGCGGTCCACGAACGTCTCGAACGACTCGTAGATCTCGTCCATCGACGCGTAGTTGGCGTGGTGGTCCAGCTCGACGTTGAGGACGATCGCGACCTCGGGCGCGTACTTGTGGAAGCTGCGGTCCGACTCGTCCGCCTCGGCGACGAAGATCTCGCCCTCGCCGTGCAGCGCGTTGGAGCCGGGGGCGTCCAGGTCCCCGCCGATCGCGTACGACGGCTTCAGGCCCAGCTCGCTCAGCGACACCGCCAGCATCGAGGTCGTGGTCGTCTTGCCGTGCGTACCGGCGACCGCGATCGGGCGCAGGCCCTCCATCAGGGCGGCGAGCGCGTCGGAGCGGTGCACGACGGGGATGCCGAGCTCGGCCGCGCGGGCCAGCTCGGGGTTGTCCTGCCGGATCGCCGAGGACACGACCACGCAACTGGCGTCGTCGGCCAGGTGTTCCGACGCGTGCCCGATGTGCACCGTCACACCCAGCGCCCGCAGCGCCTCGGCCGTCGCCGACTCCTTGGCGTCACTGCCCGCCACGACGGCCCCGCGCTGCGCGAGGATCTTGGCGATCCCCGACATCCCGGCCCCACCGATGCCGATGAAGTGCGGTCGGTCCATGGCGGTGGGAAGGCCGGGTGCCATGCGTGTCTCCCTGTGCGTGTGCGGAACGTTCAGCGGCACAGCCTATGCCGAAGCGTCCGGAGACGTTGACATCACCGGTGGCTACGCCTTGCTGTGCGAGAACAGCTTCAGCACCGGCACGCCGACCTTGTGCCGCGCCCGCGACGCCCAGTCCCGGTGGAAGAACTCCTCCACGTAGTGGGGGTCGGTCAGCACGATGACCTCATCCGCACCGACCTCCTCCACCAGGGACTTCAGCGCGTCCAGCGGATGATCCTCGATCAACCGCCCTTCGGCCTCGCTCCCGGACGCCCGCAGCGCCGCGAGTGAAACCTCCAGTGCCCGCTGCCCGACGCTCAGCGCCTCCTCGCCCTGAGGCGTCTCCCCCTCGCGTACGGCCTCGTCGAGCTCGCCGAGCGCGATGTCGTCGATGGCCCGCAGCAGCCGGTCCGCCTGCTCGCCGCGCGGCTGGAGCAGCACCTGGAAGGAGACCGGCTCCTCCCCGTGCAAGGTCGTGACGAACTCCACGTCGGCGGACGTCAGGGCCTTCTCGATCATCAATACGCTTGTGAACACCAGGCGCCCCTTCTGCTCCCGGGGGCCCGTGGCCCCACTCCTCCGTGGGCCGTGCAGGGCCCTGCGGAAACCATCCTGCCCCGTGTTCGCACGGGTGCTGCCGGATCCAGTGTGCCCTCCGGAAAGCAAACGGAACGGCACATTCCGCCGATTACCGGACCGGCGACGACCACCGCCCCGATTCGGGCCCACACCGACCGGTTCGGCTCCCCGGGTGCCGACACCTGTACCCCGTGCGGCGCGGTTCAGTACGTCAGGACCGCCCGTACCGCGTGAACAGGAAGCCGTCCTCCTCCAGCATCGACACCAGCCTGAAGCGCTGCGGCACCGTGACGGCGGGCCCCCCGGCGATGCGCTGCGCGTCGCCCGCGGTGAGCAGCGGGGAGACGGTCAGGCACAGCTCGTCGAGCACGCCGGCCGCCACCAGCTGCCCGAGCAGCCGCGGTCCGCCCTCGGTCAGCAGCCGGGTGTGGCCGAGGCCGGCGAGGGCCTGGACGGCGCGGGCCGGGTCCACGCCGATGCCGTCCCCGGCGGTGACCACCCGGGCGCCCGCCTTCTCGGCGGCGGCGACACGGTCCGGGGCGGCCGAGGCTCCCGTGAGGATCAGGGTGGGGACCAGGGGCGAGGTGAACAGCGGCAGCGAGAAGTCCAGGTCCAGGCTGGCGGAGACCACCGCGATCGCGGGGGCCGGGCCCTGCCCGGCCGCCTCCCTCATCTCCGCGAACTCGGCACGCGCGCGTGCCGCCCGGTACCCCTCCTGGCGCACCGTCTGCGCGCCGACGACCACGACGTCCGCCAGCGCCCGCAGCGTGCCGAAGATCCGCATGTCGGTCGCGCTGGAGATGGGCTGCGAACGGCCGTCGTGCTGGGCGGCGCCGTCCAGCGTGGACACCATGTTGGCGCGCAGCCACGGCAGCGGCCCGCCGGGCCCCGCCTCGGGATAGGCGTACGCGGCGGCCAGCTCGGCCAGACTCCACTCCCGTCCGGCCCCGTCACGAACACCCTCCCCGGGCATCCCACCCGAGTCCGGAGCTGCTGTTTCATCGGTCACAGGGAACAGACGTCGCATGCCGTGCAGTGTTCCACGCCCCGTAGCATGGTGAACCGTGTCCTCCTCCCCTGCCCCCTCCGGAACCGGCCCCATGACCGACCCGGCCCCGCTGTCCCTGTGCGCCCGCGAGCCGCACGTGCCCGCGGACCGGCTGGTCGCCGAGATGGTGCCGCCGCCGCGGTTCGACTCGGTGCGCTTCAGCACGTACATCCCGGACCCGAACCAGCCCAGCCAGACGGAGGCCGTCCGGGTCCTGGAGGGCTTCGCGGCGGGTCTCGGCCACGGAGCGGGCGGCTCCGGCAAGCGGCGGCTGTTCGGGTTCGGCAGGGCACCCAAGAAGGCGGCCCCGGCCGGCCCGCGCGGCGTCTACCTCGACGGCGGTTACGGCGTCGGCAAGACCCACCTGCTGGCGTCCCTCTGGCACGCCACCCCGGCCGAGCCCACGCTCAAGGCGTTCGGCACGTTCGTGGAGCTGACCAACCTGGTCGGCGCCCTCGGGTTCCAGCAGACCGTCCAGACCCTCTCCGGCCACCGCCTGCTGTGCATCGACGAGTTCGAGCTCGACGACCCCGGCGACACCGTCCTGGTCTCCACCCTGCTCGGCAAGCTCGTCGACGCGGGCGTCGCGCTCGCCGCCACCTCCAACACGCTGCCCGGCAAGCTCGGTGAGGGCCGGTTCGCCGCGGCCGACTTCCTGCGCGAGATCCAGGGCCTGTCGGCCCACTTCCGCGCCCTGCGCATCGACGGCGAGGACTATCGCCACCGCGGGCTGCCCGAGGCACCGCCGCCGTACTCCGACGAACAGGTGACCAAGGCGGCGCACGCCACCGAGGGCGCCTCCCTCGACGCGTTCTCGCCCCTCCTGGAGCACCTGGCCCGCGTGCACCCCAGCCGGTACGGCGCCCTGACCGACGGAATCAAGGCCGTCTGCCTCACCGGCGTGCGGCCGGTTCCCGACCAGTCGACGGCGCTTAGGCTCGTCGTCCTCGCGGACCGGCTCTACGACCGTGAAGTGCCCGTGCTGGCCTCGGGTCTGCCCTTCGACCAGCTCTTCAGCGAGGAGATGCTGAACGGCGGCTACCGCAAGAAGTACTTCCGGGCCATCTCCCGGCTCACCGCCCTGGCCCGCGACGCGGCCACGCTGGCGAACACTCGGTAACCACAACCCCAATATCGCGCCAACCGCCGTATCGCAAGCGTTGGTTCAAGCCAACCCACCTACGGTTTTCAGGCTCTCTTCAGCTTGAAACGTTAAGTTAACCCTGCAAACGACCTTGCAGGGTTAACGTGTTTCTTGACCAGCCATTGACTAAGTGTTGGTCAGCGCTAGATGTGCGAATCAACCGAAGGGGGGCGCATGCGCCGAGGTACGACGGCACGGACCGTGGTTTCGCTCCTCGCCGCCGTCCTGCTCGCCCTCCAGCTCTTCGCACCGACGGCGTCCTTCGCATCCGCGCACACGCACCGTGAAGTCGAGGCCAAGGCTCAGTCCGGAACTGAACCAACCGGCGCGTCTTCGCGCCCCCGAACCAAGGTTTCCGGGAAGGCTCTGCGCGACGAGATCGCAACCTGCCGCGCCGGACACCATCGGGGCCCGACCGGCCCCCTGCGGACCCGCGACCGGTTCCACAACGCCGACTCGGCGCCATCGGCGCCCGATCGGCCGCTGCTGAGGCACATCTCGCCGTCAGCACCGGAACGGGTCACACCCGGCGTCGCGCACGAACGCACGTCGAGATCCTCGGCGTCGCATACTCCGGCAGCGCTTCAGGTCTTCCGCTGCTGAGGAACAGAGCAGTTCCATCCCCCACCTCTGTCATGCCCGTCCGACGCGCCCCCACTGCGCGCCAGGAGGAGTCACCACACTCATGCAACCCCTCATCGACAACGCCCGCATGTTCGGACAGCGCCCTGAGGAGTTCGCTCGCCTCGCCGAGGGCCAGTCCCCCGACGTCCTGTTCATCACCTGCTCCGACTCCAGGGTCGTACCGGCCCTGATCACGGGCGCCCGGCCCGGCGAGCTCTTCGAGCTGCGCACCGCGGGCAACGTCGTCCCCCCGTACGCCTTCGGACACCCCACCTCGGAGGCGGCCACCATCGAGTACGCCGTGGAAGTGCTCGGCGTCAAGGAGATCGTGGTCTGCGGCCACTCGCACTGCGGCGCCGTCGGCGCGGTGGTGCGGGGCGACGACCTCACCGCCGTTCCCGCCGTGCGTGACTGGCTCGCGCACGCCTGCGACGAGCCCAAGTGCACGGACCCGGCCGACAAGACGGTCGCCGAAGCCGTGCAGAACCACGTCCTGGCGCAGGTGGAGCGGCTGCGCTCCTACCCGTGCGTCGAGAGCCGTCTGACGGACGGCCGGCTGCGGCTGCACGCCTGGTTCTACGAAGTGCACACCGGAACCGTGCGGAACCACCGCGCGGACACCGACACCTTCGAGACCCTGTGAGGGACACCATGACCAAGTTCCCTTACCTGAGGCAGGACTTCCTCGCCTCCATCGTCGTCTTCCTGGTCGCCGTGCCGCTGTGCATCGGTGTGGCCGTCGCCTCCGGTGTCCCGGCCGAACTCGGCCTGATCACCGGCATCGTGGGCGGCCTCGTCACCGGTCTCATGCCCGGCAGCAGCCTCCAGGTGTCCGGACCCGCCGCCGGCATGACCGTGCTGGTCTTCGAGGCCGTCAGCGAGTTCGGGGTGGCCGCACTCGGCGTGATCGTGCTGATGGCCGGTCTGCTCCAGCTCGCCATGGGCTTCCTCGGCATCGGCCGCTGGTTCAGGGCGATCTCCGTCTCCGTCGTCGAGGGCATGCTCGCCGGCATCGGTCTGGTGATCATCGCCGGGCAGATCTACGCGGCGGCCGGCCTGAAGGCCCCGGAGACCGGCATCGGCAAGATCGCGGGGCTGCCGGGAGCGTTCACCGACGCCCTGGGCAGCACCGAGGCCCTGATCTCGCTCGCGATCGGCGCGGGCACCATCGCCGTCATCGTGCTGTGGAAGAAGCTGCCGAAGGCCGTGCAGTCC
Source organism: Streptomyces coeruleorubidus (assembly GCF_028885415.1). Taxonomy (GTDB): domain Bacteria; phylum Actinomycetota; class Actinomycetes; order Streptomycetales; family Streptomycetaceae; genus Streptomyces; species Streptomyces coeruleorubidus_A. Next base: position 7,568,607 of record NZ_CP118527.1, on the reverse strand, counting down.
GTGCCGGGCGCCCTCGCGGCGGTGGTCCTGGCCACGATCGCCACACTCGCCTTCAGCCTGCCGGTCGCCACGGTCGAGGTGGAGGGCCTGCTCGGCGTCATCCAGCCGCCCGGGACCGACGCCCTCGGCGAGCTGGCCGGCCCGGCCATCTGGGGCACGATCATCGCGTTCGCGCTGATCGCCTCCGCGGAAAGCCTGTTCAGCGCGGCGGCCGTGGACCGGCTGCACGACGGTCCGCGCACCCAGTACAACAAGGAGATGATCGCCCAGGGCGCGGGCAACACCGTGTGCGGTCTGCTCGGCGCCCTGCCCATGACCGCGGTGATCGTCCGCAGCTCCGCCAACGTCAACGCGGGGGCGAAGACCAAGGCCTCCCGTGTGCTGCACGGCGTGTGGCTGCTGCTGTTCGCCGCCGCGATGCCATGGGCCCTGGCCCTGATCCCGCTGCCCGCCCTCGCCGGCATCCTGGTGCACGCGGGCTGGAAGCTGATCCCGTTCCGCCAGGTCGTGGCGCTGTGGCGGGCCCACAAGGGCGAGGCGCTGATCCTCGTGGTCACGGCCGTGTCGATCGTCGCGGTGAACATGTTCGAGGGCGTCCTGATCGGTCTGGCCCTGTCGGTCGTCAAGACCGCCTGGGAAGCCTCGCACGTCAAGCTCGAGGTCATAGACAAGGGCGCCGGTCCCATCCAGGCCTACCTGTCGGGCAACGCCACCTTCCTGCGACTGCCGAAGATCCTCGACAGCCTGGAGGCCCTCCCCCAGGACCGCCCCGTCGAGCTGGACCTCTCGGGACTGCACCACCTCGACCACGCCTGCCGCACGGCCCTGGAGAGCTGGGCCGAACGCCACAGCGCGACGGGCACGGAGCCGGTGAAGTTCACGGAGCCGGAGCCGTCTCCGGAGGCCGAGAAGGTCACGGCCGCGTAGCGACGTAGCCGGAACGCCGACAATCCCCGGTCCGGGGCGCGCCCGAGAAGCGCGCCCCGGACCTTCGCGTGTACGGCCCCGGCCCGCAAGGCATGGCCCCGACCCCGAGTCCAGGCATATCGTTGCAGGAACAGACGAAACGGGACCTCTGGACGGGGAGGTCGGCATGGTCGAAGAGCTGATCGGGGCGGTGGCGGCGGCCGGAGCCGGGGGGCTGGTGTATCTGGCCTCGGCGGCGCGGATCGTCAAGCAGTACGAGCGCGGGGTCGTGTTCCGGCTCGGGCGGCTGCACGGGGAGGTGCGGCGGCCCGGCTTCAACATCATCGTCCCCGCGGTGGACCGGCTGCGTAAGGTCAACATGCAGATCGTGACCATGCCGGTGCCCGCCCAGGAGGGCATCACCCGCGACAACGTGACCGTGCGGGTCGACGCGGTCGTGTACTTCAAGGTCGTGGACCCGGCGGCCGCGATCGTCAACGTCGAGGACTACCGCTTCGCCGTCTCCCAGATGGCGCAGACCTCCCTGCGCTCGATCATCGGCAAGAGCGAACTGGACGACCTCCTGTCCAACCGGGAGAAGCTCAACCAGGGCCTGGAGCTGATGATCGACAGCCCGGCCGTGGAGTGGGGCGTGACGATCGACCGCGTGGAGATCAAGGACGTGTCCCTGCCGGACACGATGAAGCGCTCCATGGCCCGCCAGGCCGAGGCCGATCGCGAGCGGCGGGCCCGGCTGATCAACGCCGACGCCGAGTACCAGGCCTCGAAGAAGCTGGCACAGGCCGCTCACCAGATGGCCGACACGCCCTCGGCGCTCCAGCTGCGCCTGCTCCAGACCGTGATGGCCGTGGCGGCGGAGAAGAACTCCACGCTGGTGCTGCCCATCCCGGTGGAGCTCCTGCGGTTCCTGGAAAGGGGCCACCAGGAGGCGGGCCGGCAGGAGACGGACCGACAGGAGACGGGCCGGCAGGCACCGGAGCCGGCGGAACATCCCGTCGACACGACAGAACAGGCCATCGACGAGCTGCGGCACGCGGTCGAGCAGTGACCCACGCTACGCGTGTGGTTTCCGCCGCCCGCACCAGGTGGTAGACACAGCGGGATCACAGTTCCTGTCCGCCAGCAGGAAGGTTTCGCCATGACCAAATCCGGTCGTATCGCCACCCGACGTCAAGTGCTAGCCGGTACGGGCGCCCTGGGCGTCGGGATCGCGTTCTCCGGCGCCCTGTCCGAACTCTTCGCCGGCACCGCCGCCGCCCAGAACCTCGGCCACGAGGGCTACGGCCCGCTCGTCCCCGACCCGAAGGAGCTGCTCGACCTGCCGGAAGGTTTCCGCTATCGGGTCCTCTCCCGCGAGTCAGACCCGCTCCGCTCCGGCGGGGGCAAGGTCCCCTCCAACCACGACGGCATGTCGGCCTTCGCGGGCAGAGGCGGCCGGGTCCACCTGGTCCGCAACCACGAGAACCGCGCCGACGGCAGGGTCCCCGTGCCGACGGTCGAGGGCCTCACCTACGACCCGGCCGGCAAGGGCGGCTGCACGGCCCTGACGCTGGACTCCCGCAACAACGTCCTGTCGGAACGCGTCGCGATCGCCGGCACGGCCGTGAACTGCGCGGGTGGGCCCACTCCGTGGGGCACCTGGCTGACCTGCGAGGAGACCGAGGAAAAGGCGAGCGCCGCCGGCTACGCCAAGGACCACGGCTTCATCTTCGAGGTCGACCCGGTCGACCCGCGCCGCACGGGGGCCGTACCGCTGACCGCGATGGGCCGCTTCCAGCACGAGGCGATCGCCGTCGACCCTCGGCGGGGCGTGGTGTACGAGACCGAGGACGCCTTCCAGAAGCCCTTCGGCCTCTTCTACCGCTTCCTGCCGGACCGGCCGCTGGGCGGGCGGGGTTCACTGCGCGCGGGCGGCCGGCTCCAGGCCATGCGCGTGCCCGGCGTGCCGGACCTGTCCTCGATCCAGGACATCGGCGCGGAGTTCGACCGCGTCGAGTGGGTGGACGTACCGGACCCGCAGGCCGCGCGGACGCCGATCCGGCTCCAGGACTTCGGCCCCAAGGGCATCACGCACGCGCAGAAGCTGGAGGGCTGCTACTGGGGCGGCCGGTCAGTGTACTTCGTGTCGTCGTTCGCCCGCAGCGCCGAGGGGTCGGCGGCCGACCACTTCGGGCAGGTCTGGCGCTACGACCCGGACCGGCGACGGCTGACCCTGGTGATCGCCTTCGGTCCGGACACCGACATCCAGAAGCCGGGAGAGTCGCCGGACAACATCTGCCTGGCCCCCAGCGGCGGTCTCATGGTCTGCGAGGACGGCAACGGCGCCCAGCACGTCTACGGCGTGACCCGGCGCGGCGAGGTGTACGCGTTGGCCCGCAACCGGCAGACCATCGGCACCCCGGAGGAGCCCGAGTGGGGTGAGTTCGCCGGGGTGGCCTTCTCGCCCGACGGCGACACGATGTACGTCAACTGCTACAACCCCGGCACCACGTTCGCGGTGACAGGTCCCTGGCGCCGGTAAGCGCGGCTCTGTTTCCCGTCAGGGCGCCGGGTGCGCAACCCGGCGCCCCGGCGGACGATCGAGGCCCGGGGAACGGAAGGGGGCCCGGTGACGGAGAAGGACACGGCGGAGAAGGACGCCGCGGACAAGGACAAGGAGGCCGAGCGCGGGACCACGCTGCGGGAGCGGCTGCGCGTCCCCGCCGGTGAGCCGGTCGAGCTGTCCCGTCACGACGCCGCCGCCACTCCCGGCGGCCCGGACGGCAAGGCGGCGGGCAAAGCCGCCACGGCCCGGATCGGCGAGCAGCTCGCCGGCCTTCAGGAACGGCTGTGGGCGGCGAGCACCGCGGGCGACCGGCGCCGCGTCCTGCTGGTCCTCCAGGGCATGGACACCAGCGGCAAGGGCGGCACGGTCAAGCACGTCATCGGGCAGCTGAACCCGGCCGGCTGCCGGATCACGGCGTTCAAGGCACCGACCGCCGAGGAGCGCGCGCACCCCTTCCTGTGGCGCGTGGAGAAGGCGCTCCCGCTCCCCGGCGAACTCGGCATCTTCGACCGCTCGCACTACGAGGACGTCCTGGTCGCCCGCGTCCGGGAGCTCGCGCCACGCGCCGTGATCGAAAGCCGCTACGAGCGGATCAACCGTTTCGAGCGGTCCCTCGCCGACGACGGCGTGACCCTGATCAAGTGCTTCCTGCACATCTCCTACGACGAGCAGCGCCGCCGCCTGCTCAGACGCCTCGACAAGCCGGACAAACGCTGGAAGTTCGCCCCGTCCGACATCGACGACCGCGCCCTGTGGCCCGCGTACCAGGAGGCCTACGAGATGACCCTGGAGCGCTGCGGGACCTCGTACGCGCCCTGGTACCTGGTCCCGGCCGACCGCAAGTGGTACCGCAACTGGGCGGTCAGCACGCTGCTCCTGGAGCATCTGCGGGAGCTGGACCCGCGGTATCCGGAGGCGGACTTCGACGTGGCGGAGTGCCGGAAGCGGCTGCTGGAGCAGTCCTGATCCCGGGCCGGGTCAGGAGGCGAGCAGGGCGTCGATCTGGCCGACGGCCTCCTTCAGGCCCTCCTCCATGCCCATGGTGATCAGCTGTTCCATCTGCTCACGGGAGTCGAACAGGGAGCGCATCTCCATCCGGGTGCCGCCGCCGTGTTCGCTGAGCCGCACCGTCACGGACATGGTCGGCATGTCGTCCTTGGGCTTTCCGTCGTCGTCGGCGAAGCCGTCGGTGAACTCCAGGGACGTCGGCTCGGTGACCGAGGTGATCCGCCACCAGCCGCGGTGTCGGTCGCCCTCCGGGCCGGTCATGAAGTACGTGACCTCTCCGCCGGGGGTCAGGTCGTGCTCCTCCACGGTCGCCGGGTAGGTCGGCGGGCCCCACCAGCGCTCCAGCTGCCGGGGGTCGGCCCACAGCCGCCACACCCGCTCCACCGGGGCGGCGAAGTCGGCGATCAGGGTGAGGGTGAGGTTGTCGAGGTCCTTGTCGACACTGGTGACGCTCATCTCTCGGGTCCTTCCGGGGTGTCGTTCTCTTCGGTACCGGGGTCTTGCGGCTCTTCGGTGCCGGGATCCTGCGCGAGCAGCCGGGCCATCCGGTCCACGCGCCCGCGCCATGCCGACTCGAGCTCGTCGAGGGCCTGGCGGGCGCGGCCCACCGCGTCGGGGTCGGTGCGCACGAGCTGCTCCCGTCCGCTGCGCTGCTTGCTGACGAGACCGGCCCGTTCCAGCACCGCGACGTGCTTCTGCACGGCCGCGAAGCTCATCGGATAGGCCTCGGCCAGCCGGGAGACCGACAGCTTCCCGCGCACGCAGCGGCGCAGTATGTCCCGGCGTGTGGTGTCGGCCAGGGCGTGGAACAGCCGGTCCACGGTCTCTTCGTCCAGCTCATCTACAACCATTTGGTTGTACGTTAGTCCTGCCGGTCCCTTCTGTAAAGCGACCCGCCGGACACTGAAGCGGGCGGTCGGGGGTACCCGGTGGCTCATGAGCGAGAAGTCACAGGTCAGCAGCTCGTACTGGCTGGAAACCGCACCGGACGGCCGTCATCCGGCCCTGACGGAGGACCTGGACGTCGACGTGGCGGTGATCGGCGCCGGGATCGCCGGACTGAGCACGGCGTGGGAGCTGACGCGGACGGGGCGGAGCGTGGCGGTGCTGGAGGCCGGGCGGGTCGCGGCCGGGGTCACCGGGCACACCACCGCCAAGGTCACCGCCCTGCACACGCTCGTCTACGACAAGCTGCGCCGCACCCGCGGCCCCGAGGGCGCGCGGCTGTACGCCCGGTCCCAGTCCGAGGCGATCGAACGCGCGGCCGGGATCGTCGAGGAGCTGGGCATCGACTGCGAGTGGGAGACCCGGAGCGCCTACACGTACGCGTGCGACGCAGGCCGGCTGGAGGAACTGCGCGCCGAGGCACGGGCGGCCGCCGAGGCGGGGCTGCCCGCCTCGTTCGTGACGGAGACCGGGCTGCCCTTCCCGGTGGCGGGCGCGGTCCGGGTCACCGGCCAGGCCCAGTTCCACCCCCGCAAGTACCTGCTGGCCGTCGCCGCCGACCTGGTCGAACGCGGCGGGCGGATCTTCGAGGACACCACGGTCCTCGGTCTGGACGAGGGCGAGCCGTGCCGGCTGTCGACCACGACCGGGGCGACGGTGCGGGCCCGGGACGTCGTCGTCGCGACGCACTATCCGATCTTCGACCGGGCCCTGCTGTTCGCCCGGCTGGCGCCGCGCCGCGAGCTGGTCGTCGCCGGGACGATCCCCGCGGACCAGGACCCGGACGGCATGTTCATCACGCCCGACGAGGGCGTCCGCTCGGTGCGCACCGCGCCCTACGAGGGCGACCGGCGCCTGCTCGTGGTCACCGGCGAGCACTTCACGCCGGGTACGGGCGACACGCGGGCCCGTTTCGAACGCCTCACCGCCTGGGCCACCGAGCACTTCCCGGACCTGGACGTCACGCACCGGTGGGCCACTCAGGACATCGACCCCACGGACACCGTGCCGATGGTCGGCCCACTGCACCCGGGCGCCCGGCACGCCTATGTGGCCACCGGCTTCGGCGGCTGGGGCATGACCGGCGGCATCATGGCGGGCAGCCTGCTCACCGCGCAGATCACCGGCGAGGAGCGCGAGTGGAGCGGGCTGTACGACCCGCGCCGGCTGAAGCCCGCCGTGCGGGAGGCGCCGTCGTTCCTCAAGACCCAGGCCAAGGTCGCCGGCCACTTCGTCGGGGACCGGCTGCGGCCCGCGCCGCCGGTGGAGTCCCTGCCACCCGGTGAGGGCGCCGTGGTCCGCGCCGACGGGCACCACCGCCTCGCGGTCTACCGGGACGACGACGGCAACCTGCACTCCGTCTCCGCCCGCTGCACCCACCTGGGCTGCATGGTCGCCTTCAACTCCGCCGAACGTGCCTGGGAGTGCCCCTGCCACGGCTCCCGCTTCGACACGGACGGCAAGGTGATCCAGGGCCCGGCGACCAAGCCGCTGGAGCAGCGGGACATCTGACGGCCGGGTGACGCCCGCAACCAACACGCATAACAGGATGATCCCGCTCATATCTTCATACGATGATCACCCTTCTCCGCCGTGTCACCGCCGTCTGTGCCCTGGGCACGGCCCTCGCGGCCTGCGGGACCGACCGGCCCCCGCAGGCGACCCCGCCGTCGGTGTCCGCACCGCCGTTGCGCCCTCCGACCCTCGCCCCCGGCCCCGCCGGCCTGACCCCCGTCTTCGAGCACGGTCCCCGCACCCGCGGCAGGACCGTCGCGCTCACCTTCGACGCCGACATGACCGCCGGGCAGGGGGCACGGGCGGCGGCGGGTGAGCGGTTCGACCATCCGCGGCTGATCTCGACGCTGCGGGCGCTGAGGGTGCCCGCCACCGTGTTCATGACCGGGAGGTGGGCCGAGCAGTACCCGGACCAGGCCCGTTCCATCGGCCGGGACCCGCTCTTCGAGGTCGCCAACCACTCCTACAGCCACTACGCGTACACACGGGACTGCTACGGCCTGCCGACCGTGCCCGAGGGGCGGATGCGGTCGGACGTGCAGCGGGCGTACGCCGCGTTCCGGAAGGCCGGTGTGGCGGATCCGATGCCGTACTTCCGCTTCCCCGGCGGCTGTTACGACCGGCGGGCGCTGAAGGCGCTGACGCCGGTCGGCGTGACCGTCGTGCAGTGGGACGTGGTCGGCGGCGACGCGTTCGAGACGGACCCGGACGTGGTCGCCCGGCGAGTGCTCGACGGGGTACGGCCGGGGTCGGTGGTCGTGCTGCACTGCACGCGCAGCGCCGCCCCGGCGACCGAACGGGCGGTGCGCACGATCGTGCCCGAGCTGCGCCGCGAGGGCTTCCGGTTCGTGAAGGTGTCCGAGCTGATCGGGGCGGCGGACAGCGGGGCGCGGACCCGCCCGGAGGCACGCTGACCGGCCTACGCTGGACGTGTGAGCGAGGACGACTACTGCCTGATCGACGCGACCAGGCCGCCCCGGGCGGACGGGCCGCCGTACGCGATGGGGGTCCCCCCGCTCGAGCGCAGCCGAGAGTGGGGGAGTGTGCTGTGCCGGGAGCCGACGGAGTACCCGGAGTCGTACAAGGGCATCACCCTCTGCCCGGTCTGCGAGTGGCAGGAGGCGCAGCGCACGGCCTGCTCAGGGTGATCTGCGGGCGGCGAGCGCACCGGCCAGGGCCAGCGCGGCGGCCGCGACCAGGGCTGCTGCGGCCAGGGGCAGCAGCGGCAGCGGGACGGTGCCCGACCGTGAGCCGGTCACCAGGCCCCGCACCGCCGCCTGGGCCGGGGAGCCGGTGGCCACCAGGGACAGCAGCGCCGCGAGCAGCAGGGCCAGGACGGCACGGCCCCGCGACCGCAGCAGCGGCCGGCTGGTGAGCGCGCCGACGGCCGTGCCGAGCAGGGCGCAGGCCAGGGCGGCGAGCAGCCCGGCCCCGCAGGCGGGGGCGAGCGGCACCGGGGTGCGGTGGTCCGAGGCGACCGGAGCGCTCAGCAGCGTCACGACGAGGGTCGCGACCGTGCCGAGCGCCGCCGCGCCGGACAACGCCACCAGCAGACAGGCCACGTGGGCGCGTGCGGGCCCGACGGCCGCCGCCACGCAGCCGCGCGCCGACTGCGGCTCGGCCGTGGCACAGATCCGCGCCAGCCAGGCGGCGACGGGCAGCAGCGCGGCGGCGGAGTAGCCGAGCGAGTCGAGCACCGGCTGCCCGGCCTGGACGCTGATCGCGAGGAAGGCGGCGTAGAGCAGGAACGGCGGCAGCCAGCGCTGGGAGCGCAGCAGCAGGGCGGCGTGGTAGCGCAGGAGGGCGGTCATCGGCAGCTCTCGGGGGCGTCCGGCTGCCGCGCCACACTCACCACGTGCCAGGGCGGGCGCGCCGTGAGCAGGGCGCGGAGCAGGACGTCGGAGTGCGGGGCGGGGACGGTGAGGCGGTGGCTGCCCGGCGCGGTCTCCTCGGCGGAGGTGACGGTCCGCCGCACGTCGTCGGGAAGCCGTCCGTCCGGCGGGCCCTGGACCTCGACCGTGACCTGCGGTCCGGACGGCAGCGGTCCCGGCCCGGCGCGCTCGACGAGGCTCCCGTCGCGCACGGTGTACGTCGCGTCGGGCAGGCCCGCCAGGCGGCGCGGGTCGTGGTCGACGAACACCACGGATCCACCGGCCGCGGTGCGCTCGGCGACCGCCCGCTCCAACTCGGCGCGGGCGTCGCTGTCCAGGCCGGTCCACGCCTCGTCCAGCACCAGCAGCTCCGGCTCCGCGAGCAGGGCCTGGGCGACGGCGACCTTCTGGCTGCTGCCCTTCGACAGCCGTGCCATGGGTGTTTCGGCGTAGGTGGCGGCGCCGAGACGCTCCAGCCACTCGGCGGCGGCGCGGGCGGCCGCCGTGCGGGTCAGGCCGTGCACGGCGCCGAGGTGGGTCAAGTAGCCGGCGGCGGTGAACGGCAGGGCAGGCGGGAACCGCTCGGGGACGTACGCGGTGCGCGGGCGGCCGGTGATCCGGCCCTCGCTGGGGGCGTCGATGCCGGCGAGCAGCCGCAGGAGCGTGGACTTGCCGGTGCCGTTGCCGCCCTCGACGCGGACGAGCCGGCCGGGCGCCACCGTCAGGTCGACACCACGCAACACCCAGGGGCCGCGCAGGCCGTAGCGGCGGCCCGCGTTCTCCAGGCACAGGTCGGGTCGCATGCGGCCATCCTGCACGATCTTCCGGCTGGCACACTGGGATTCGTGAGCGAAGACCCGACGCCCGTGAGTGACAGCCCCTTCCGGTCCGAGCCCTCGGCCCGCGACACGGCACCGCAGTTCGTGCTGCCGCTGGTCGTGCGGATCGAGCGGGCGGACCCGCCGGCGCGTACGGACGCGCTGGAGACGGCCGCGCGGGCCGTGCTGACGATCCTCGGCGACGAGCGGTCGGCCGGCGACGGTGAGTGGGCGCAGGCGGTGCGGGACTGGCAGGACTCGCGGATCCGCAAGGTGGTGCGGCGGGCACGCGGCGCCGAGTGGCGGCGGGCGGAGGCGCTGCCCGGCATCACGGTCACCGGAAAGTCGGCCCAGGTGCGGGTCTTCCCGCCGGTCCCGCAGGACGGCTGGCCCAAGGACCTGGCCCGGCTCCAGGTCTCCGGCACCGACCTGGACGATCCGGAGCCGCCGGTGGACGCGGACCCGGCCGCGCCCGTGCTGTGGCTGAACCCGGACCTCGGCATGTCGGCCGGCAAGGCGATGGCCCAGGCCGGACACGCCGCGCAACTGGCCTGGTGGGAACTGCCCGACGAGGAGCGGGCCGCCTGGCACGACGCGGGCTTCGCGCTCTCCGTACGGACGGCCGACCCGGCCCGCTGGCCCGAACTGACGGGCAGCGGCCTGCCGTTGGTCCGCGACGCGGGGTTCACGGAGATCGCGCCCGGCTCGTGCACGGTGGTCGCGGACCACCCGGCGCTGCGCCGGGAGCCGTACGCGCCGGGCGACCCGGCGTCCACCCGTTCGGAGTAGCCGCAGGCGCGCCGGTCGCGGACGGGTGCTCCAGTGGGGTTACCAGCAACCCCGACCCAGGAGGCAGCCATGACCAGCGCCGCGCCCCCTCCCCCCGCTCCGCCCGCCCCCGACGACCGGTCGCCCGGCGGCCCCGGCCCGGCCGGTTCCGGCGACCAGTGGGCGGCCGGGGGCCTCGCTCTCGGCGGCACCCTGATGGTCGTCTACGGCCTGTTCGCGGTGCTCCAGGGCATCGCGGCGATCGCCGACGACGAGGTGTACACGAGCTTCGGCGAGTACGTCTTCGAGTTCGACCTGACCGCGTGGGGCTGGATCCACCTGGTCGTCGGTGTGCTCGTGGTGGCGGCCGGGTTCGGCCTGTTCACCGGGGCCGCCTGGGCCCGGGTCGTGGGCGCGGTCGTGGTGGGACTGGCGCTGATCGCGAACTTCATGTGGCTGCCGTACCAGCCGTTCTGGTCGATCATCATGATCGTGACCGGCCTGTTCGTGCTGTGGTCGGTGTTCAACTACCGCTCGTCCCGCGCGGCGTAGCAGCCGCCGCGGTTCAGGAGGGCGGCGGGCGCCGGTCGCGCGCGGCGACCACCGCGTGCAGCCGGCGCGAGAGCGCGGTGGCCGCCGCCGTGAGGAAGACGAACGTGTACAGGATCTGAGCGACGGTCACCAGACGGGCCTCCTGCCCGCTCGGGGTGATGTCCCCGTAGCCGACGGTCGCGAGCGTGACGACGGTGAAGTACAGCGCGTCGACGCGGGTGCTCAGGCCAGGTGAACTGGCCCGGCCGCTGGGCGAGGGCGTAGTAGCCCGACGAGAAGACTAGCACGGCCAGGCACATCAGCAGCGGGATCATGACGCCCGGCCGGGTGTGCGGCTTCTCCAGCACGACGTCGCGCACCTGGCGCAGCAGCAGCGCGGCCAGCAGCCCCAGGCACAGGGCGAACAGCGGCCAGCCCAGCCAGGGGCGGTCGCCGCCGAGCCCCTCCAGCGGGAGCAGGAAGTAGGCTGTGCCGACGGCGACCACCAGTCCCCCGGCACCGGCCCACACCCGCCGGGGCGAGGCCGGGGCCGCCTGTTCGCTGCCATCGCGCATACGTCCGGTCTACGACGCTTCGGGGGGTGGCGCGAGCCCGGTGCCTCCGTCGGTGGAGCCGGTGAGCCGTCGGTGGGCCGAACCTCAAATGTTCCTCTGAAGGCGCCCGTGGCGGGGTTCGGGGACGGGCGGCTGGGCCATACCCCCCTCACGTTCGAGGAACCGGCTGTGCGGAGGAGGGGACGATGGAACGACTGGGGACGGGCATCGGGTGGCGACCGGAGATCGCGGACGCCGTGGAGCGCATGCCGGGCATCGACTGGGTCGAGGCCGTGGCCGAGAACGTCTGCCCCGGGCATCTGCCCGAGTCGCTGCGGCGGCTGCGCGAGCGCGGCGTCACCGTGGTGCCGCACGGCGTCTCGCTCGGCCTGGGAGGTGCGGACCGCCCCGACGAAGGCCGTCTGACCGCGCTGGCCGAACGGGCCGAGGCACTCGGCTCGCCGCTGGTCACCGAGCACATCGCGTTCGTACGGGCCGGCGGTGCCCTGACGGCGACCCCGCACCTGGAGGCGGGCCATCTGCTGCCCGTCCCCCGGACCCGGGACGCCCTCGACGTCCTGTGCGAGAACGTACGCATCGCGCAGGAGACGCTGCCGGTGCCGCTGGCCGTCGAGAACATCGCCGCGCTGATCTCCTGGCCGGGCGAGGAGATGACGGAGGGCCAGTTCCTGTACGAGCTCGCCGACCGCACGGGCGTCCGGCTCCTCATCGACGTGGCCAACCTGCACACCAACCACGTGAACCGCGCCGAGGACCCGGCCAAGGCCCTCGCCGAGCTGCCCCTGGAGGCCATCGCCTACGTCCATGTCGCCGGCGGCTTCGAACGCGACGGCGTCTGGCACGACAGCCACGCCCACCCCGTCCCCCGCCCGGTCCTCGACATCCTGACCGACCTCGCATCCCGCGTGTCCCCGCCGGGAGTCCTCCTGGAACGCGACGAGAACTTCCCGGAACCGGCGGAGCTGGAGAGCGAGCTGGGGGCGATCCGCAGGGCGTTGGAGGCGGGCGCCGTGGAGCGCGTGAAGGCGGAGGTCCGCTCGGCGGGCAACGCACTCGCCGTACGACGCGCGGAGACCGGGCCCGGCGGGCCCCTGACCAGTGACGCACCCGGAGAGAAGGCCTCGGTCCTGCGGCGCGACCGGGACGGCACCGAGAGGTACGAAGAGACCCGGTCAGCGCCCGGCCCCCGCAGGCCCGGCCAGGCGGCGACACGGCCCGCCGCCCAACGGCCCGAAGAGGCCCGGGGGTCGCAGCCCGGTACCGAGAAGCACGCAGGGGGCCAGTCACAGCCCGGCGTTGGGTCGCGGGATGAAGCCCGGGGCGTCGCGGGTGTGTTGGTCGGTGGGGCCGGACGGGTCGATGAGGACGGGGCGGTCGGGGCGGCACGGGGCGCCTTCGGCCTGCCCCACCCCGGTGGGCCCGGCGGGGACGGGGCCCGGCAGCGGCTCGGGCTCGCGCAGGCCGCGCTGCTGTCGGCGCTGGTCGCGGGGACGCCCGTGCCCGAGGGGTTCGACCGGGTGCGAGTCGGCGTACAGGCTCGGGCGCTGGCCGCCAAGCGGGCGGATGTCGTGGCGAAGGTCGCGCCCGAGCTGCCGGAGATACTCGGGGCGGTCTACCGTACGGCCTTCCTCGCGTACGCCCAGACCCAGCCGATGACCGGCGGCTACCGGCGCGACGCGCTCACCTTCGCCGAGCACCTGCTGTCCGCCGGGCGGCCCGGGGACGCCGCGGCGCGGCGGGAGCTGCGGGAGTGGTGGCTTGAGCGGTCGGGACCGGCGCCGCGATCGCGGCGCCCGGTGCGCCGGCTGGCCCGCGCCACCCGGAAAGCGCTGCTCCGGCGCTGATCCGAGGGCCCGCCCGTCCGCTGTCAGTCCTTCGACAGGGCCTTGTCCTTCGGCACGGCGTCACCGGCAGGCGCGTCGCCCCGGCCGTAGTGGTGGGTGGTGAACATGTACAGCACGCCGGTACCCACCACCACGGCACCGCACAGCAGGACGATCCAGTTCTCGTACCACGGCTTCTCCGGGCTGCGGGCCCAGCAGATGTTGACGATGGCGAAGATGCCGTAGGCGAGCGCCCCGATGTTCACGGGAAGACCCCAGCGGCCCAGGGTGAACTCCCCCGCCGGACGCCACCCCTTGAGCCGGGCCCGCAGCGCGGCCAGCACGACCATCTGGAACGAGCCGTAGATGCCCAGGATCGCGAACGAGACGATGTTGGTGAGGGCGTCCTCGGAGAACAGCGAGGCGAAGGCGATGAGCAGGGGCACGGCGGCCGACACCAGGAGCGCGTACCCGGGCACGGCGCGGGCGTGGGAGAACCGCCGCAGCAGCCGGTGCCCGGCGACCATCTCGTCACGGGCGTAGGAGTAGATGAGCCGCCCGGCCGCGGCCTGGAGGCTGATCGTGCAGGACAGGAAGGAGATCAGCACCACGGCCATCACCATCCGCGCCCCGGCCTCGCCCATGGCGTCGTACAGCACGTCCACCACCGGGTCGGCCTGCTCGCCCGAGATGACCGCGTTGAAGTCCGTGACCGACAGCAGCAGCGACATACAGGTGAACGTGGCCGCGGCACCGCCGATGTAGATGGTGCGGCGCATCGCGCGCGGGATGACACGGCCCGGGTGGGCGACCTCCTCGGCGGTGTCGCCGCACGCCTCGAAGCCGTAGTACTGGTAGAAGCCGATGATCGCGGCCGCGAGGAACGCCGGCAGGTAGGAGCCGTCCCCCTCGGTGCCGTAGGTGTCGAAGATGACGCCGACGCCGTGGTGACGGTGGGTCGACAGCAGGTAGATGCCGACGACGAGAGCGCCGATGAGCTCGCCCGCGAAGCCGATGACGGCCGCCGCCGACAGTGCCTTGGTCCCCATGTAGTTGATGAGGACGGCGACGACGATGAGCACGGCGGTGCACAGCACGGTGGTGTGCACGGTGGTGTCGAAGCCGAAGAGGATGGCGATGTAGGGGCCGGCGCCGTAGGCGACGGAGGTGATGGTCACCAGCAGCGCCCACATGTACACCCAGCCGGTCATCCACGCCCAGCGCTTGCCCCACAGCCGCCGGGCCCAGGGATAGACGCCGCCGGCGATGGGGTACTGGGCGACGATCTCGCCGAAGATCAGCGCCACGAGGAACTGTCCGCAGCCGGCCAGCACGAACGCCCAGATCATCGGCGGTCCGCCGTCGACGATCGCGGTGCCGAAGAGGGTGTAGGTGCTCACCACCGGGGAGAGGTAGGTGAAGCCGAGCGCGAAGTTGGCCCAGGGCCCCATGTCCTTGCGGAACTCCGAGCCGGGCTCTCCTGAGGGCGTGCCGGCCGCCGGTGCGGGAGGCTGGGGACTGGTCACTGCGGGGCCTCCTGTTCCGCGGGGCCGGGACGGTCGAGGATCAGATCGGCGGCGCGTTCGGCGGCGAGCAGGACGGTCACCATCGGGTTGATGGTGGGCATCGTCGGGAACACCGACGCGTCGACGATCCGCACGCCCTCGACGCCGAGCAGTCTCAACTCCGGGTCGCAGACGGCCATCGCGTCGTCCGGGGCGCCCATGCGGCAGGTGCCCGCCGGGTGGTAGACGGTGTGCGCCGCACGGCGGCCGTACTCGGACAGGCCGGCGTCGGAGACGACGTCCGGGCCGGGCGCGACCTCACGGACGAGCCAGTCGCGCAGCGGGTCGGTGGCGGCGACCTCGCGGGCGACCTTCAGCCCGTCCACGATGGTGCGCTCGTCGTGCCCCTCGGGGTCGGTGAAGTACCGGAAGTCCAGGGCGGGATGCTCGGCGGGGTCGGCGCTGCGCAGCCACATGCGGCCGGTGGAGCGGGCACGCGGCACGTTCGGCGTCATGCACACCCCGTACGGCGGCACGGGGTAGCCCAGACGCTCGGTGTTGACGGTGAACGGCACTTGGTAGAAGTGGAACATCAGGTCGGGGCGGGGCTGGCCCTTGTCGCGGCGCAGGAACAGGCCGGCGTCGGAGTCCATCGCGGAGTTGGGCGGCAGCGGCCCCGCCGTCTCCCAGACGATCACGGACTCGGGGTGGTCCAGCAGGTTTTCGCCCACGCCGGGCAGGTCGGCCCGTACGTCGATGCCGAGGCCCCGCAGGTCGTCGGCCGGACCGAGGCCCGAGAGCATCAGCAGGCGCGGGGTGTCGATGGCGCCCGCGCACAGCAGGAGTTCGCGCTCGGCCCGCACGGTGGCGGGTTCGCCGTCGGCGTTTCGGACGGCGACGCGGGTCAGCCGGCCCGACTCGTCGGAGAGCAGCCGGTGCGCCCAGGTCTCCAGCAGGAGCGTGAGGTTGGGCCGGTCCAGGACGGGGTGGAGGTAGGCGACGGAGGCGGAGGAGCGCAGGTTGCCTTCCGGCCGGTAGGCCAGCGAGAAGAAGCCGGTGCCGTCGGCGAAGGGCTCGGCGTTGAAGTCGTCGACGACGGGGACGCCGAGGGCGCGGGAGGCGGCGGTGACGAAGTCCTTGGCGATGGGATTGCGGTCGGCCTCGGCCACCGGGACGATCCGGGTGAGCAGCCGGTCGCGGTAGGGGAGGATCGTCGCCGGGTCCCAGCCGGAGCAGCCCCGGCTCACCCATTCGTCGAGGTCCTGCGGCAGCGGCAGGAAGCTGATCAGCGTGTTGTGCGAGGAGCAGCCGCCCAGGACGCGGGCCCGTGAGTGCAGGATGTGGGAGTTGCCGCGCGGCTGCTCGACGGTGGTGTAGCCGTAGTCGAACTCCGAGCCCAGCAGGTTGATCCAGTTGCGCAGGCGCAGGATGCGCTCGTCGCCGACATCGCTGGGGCCGCCCTCGACGACGCAGACGCGGCAGTCGGGGTCCTCGCTCAGGCGGGCGGCGAGCACGCAGCCGGCCGTGCCGCCGCCGACGATGACGTAGTCGTAGGCGGACTCGGCGCCGTGCGCGGTGGTCGGGGCCATGCGGTGCCCTGCTTTCTGTGTCGTTCTCTTGCGTCACGGGGTCGTTCCCTGCGCCACGGGGTCCTTCCTCGCGCCACGGGGTCCTTCCTCGCGCCACGGGATCGTTCCTCGCGCCACGGGCGGGCGGTGTGCCGGCGGGGGTTCAGCCCTTGAACCAGCCGGAGGGGGCGGGGGCGAGGTTCTGGTAGATGTGCTTGGCCTCCTGGTACTCGCGCAGCCCGGTGGGGCCGAGTTCGCGTCCGACGCCGGAGCGGCCGAAGCCGCCCCACTCGGCCTGCGGCACATAGGGGTGGAAGTCGTTGATCCAGACGGTGCCGTGCCGCAGCCGCTGGGCGACGCGCTGGGCGCGGCTCGCGTCGGAGGTCCACACACCGCCGGCCAGGCCGTAGCGCGTGTCGTTGGCCAGTTCCACCGCCTCGTCCTCGGTGCCGAAGCGCTCGACGGTGACCACCGGGCCGAAGACCTCCTCCTGGACGATCCGCATGGAGCGGTCGCAGTCGGCGAAGACCGTCGGCAGCAGGAAGAAGCCGCGGCTCAGGGCGGGGTCGTCGGGGCGGGTGCCGCCGGTGACGAGCCGGGCGCCCTCCTCCTGGGCGATGGCGATGTAGCGCTCGACCTTCTCGCGGTGCTCGGCGGAGCTGAGCGGGCCGCTCTCGGTGCCCTCCTCCAGGCCGTTGCCGAGCCGGATGGCCTGCGCGCGGCGGGCGAGGGTCCCGACGAACCGGTCGTGCAGCGAGTCCTGGACCAGCAGGCGCGAACCGGCCGAGCAGACCTGGCCGGAGTGCAGGAAGGCGGCGTCCAGCGCGTAGTCCACGGCGGCGTCGAAGTCGGCGTCCGCGAAGACGATGTTGGGGTTCTTGCCGCCGAGTTCCAGGGCGATGTTCCGCGGTCCCTCGGCGGCGCTGGCCATGATGGACCGGCCGGTGGTCAGGCCGCCGGTGAAGGACACCAGGTCGACCTCGGGGTGGCTGGTCAGGGCCGCGCCGACGCTCGCCCCGGAGCCCAGCACCAGGTTGGCGACGCCGGGCGGTGCGCCGGCCTCCTCGATGAGCCGGATCATGGCGATCGTGGTGAGCGGTGTGGTCTCGCTGGGCTTGAGGACGAAGGTGTTGCCGGCGGCCAGCGCCGGGGCGACCTTCCAGGAGGCCTGGAGCAGCGGGTAGTTCCAGGGGGCGATGAGCGCGCAGACTCCGACGGGCTGGTAGACGACGCGGCTGAGGACGTCCGGGCCGACGTCCACGACCCGGCCGCCGTCCTTGCCCGCGAGTTCGGCGTAGTAGCGGAAGGCGTTCGCCACGTCCTCCACGTCGATGCGGGCCTCGGCCAGCGTCTTGCCGGTGTCGAGGGTCTCGGTGCGGGCGATGTCCTCCTGGTCGCGCAGCAGCAGGTCACGGACGCGCAGCAGGAGGTCGGCCCGGCGGCGGGAGCCGGCGTTCGCCCAGTCCTCCTCGTCGAAGGCACGCCGGGCGGCGCGCACGGCGCGGTCCACGTCGGTGGCGTCGGCCTCGTCGACGGTGGTGACGACGGAGGCGTCGTAGGGGTTGACCACCTCCCGCCGGCCACCGGCCGCCGCCTTGGTCCACTCGCCGTCGATGTACAGCTCACCCACCCAGGGCCTCCTTCGCATCCGGCCGGTGCCGATCGGCTCGACGGTCAGCAACATGGCCCATCGGGCGGGTGGCGGCCACGGGCCACACCGCCGTGACGGCGTCCCGGTGGCACGGAGGACCCGCGTGGGCTAGTCGCCCGCCCGGCCAGTCCGCGCGCGAGTGTGCCGGGGCTGACACCCCGGTCCCGCCCGCCTGGAGCCATGGAATGTTTTGCGCCTCTTTGGCCCGGCGAGTCCCCCGTCACGCCTCCCCCAATCGTCCCGTCCTGCCCCCCGTTACAACCATTCGCCCCTGTACGGCAGTTGGCGTAGACCCCGCAGTAACATGTCAACTCCGCACCCGAAGCGCACTAGCGTGCGCGGTGCCGTACCAGGAGGCACCACCATGCGACCGCGACCCCCCGTCAAGGGCCGAGGCATCGTCAGCGGCACGGGGCTCATCGTCACGTGTCTGACGGCGACGCTCGCCGCGCTGGTCTTCTCCCTCTGGCCGTACACCGACCGGCCGGGGGCGGGACCGGACGTGCTGAGCGCCCAGACCCTGCGCACGAGCTACGGCCCGTTGTCCGCGCTCGACCAGGACTTCCTCGTCAAGGTCCGGCTGGCCGGGCTGTGGGAGCTGCCCGCGGGGCGGCAGGCGCAGGCGAAGGGGACGACGCCGGCCGTCCGGACGGCGGGTCGGCATCTCGTCGAGGGGCACAGGTTCCTCGACGAACGGGTGCGCGGTGTCGCCTCGCGGCTGAATCTCGCCCTGCCGGACGAGCCCAGCGACCAGCAGAAGCAGTGGCTGGAAACCCTGGACGCGGCACAGGGTGCCGAGTACGACCGCCAGTTCGCCAACATCCTGCGACTGGCGCACGGCAGGGTCTTCTCGGTCGTCGCCCAGGTCCGGGCGAGCACGCGCAACTCGCTGGTGCGCGACCTCGCCGACGACGCCAACACGACCGTCCTCGACCACATCAAGGTCCTGGAGGCCACGGGCTACGTCGACTTCGACGCCGTGGCCCGCGACATGGCCGGCGGCAGCACTCCCCCGACGGCGTTCCCTGATCCGGCCTCGCCCACGGCTCCAGCCCCGGGCCCGTCCTTCACGCTTCCGCCGCCCACCTTCCGCCCGCCGCCGGAGCAGTGAAACGGAACGTCACATACCGACAACACTGCGTCCGGATCGTGAACGGGGCATGGTGTTTCCGGGACCGTGTCACATACAAACAACATATGCTCTGGGTTCTTTTCCTGCTGGCGGCCTGGGCCGTGGCCGGCACGGCGTGCACCCGCCTGTGCCTGGCCGCCGTACGCGCCGCAGCCGCTGACGCGGACACCGGCCACACCCATGAACTCACGCTCTACGAGGCCGCGTTCCTCTCCGGCGGGCCCCGGCGGGTCGCCGACGTCACCCTCGTCGCCATGGCGCGCCAGCGCCGGCTGCTCCTGGCCCACACCGGCTGGGCGACGGTCGTGGATCCGCGCGGGCGGGACGAGATGGAGCGGTCGGTCATCGGGGCCATCGGCCCCGAGGGGCAGTCCCGGATCGCGCCGGTGCGGGCCACCGCCGCCACGGCGGACGCGGTGCGCGGTATCGCCGACCGGCTGGTGCGCGCGGGGCTCGCGGTGCCCGACAGCGCCCGTACGACGGTCGCGGCGGCCGTCCGGCAGGTGCGCGTGGCTGCCGTCGCCGTACTCGTTCTCGGCGTCGCCGCGCTGCTGACGCCCGCTCCGCCGGACATGCCGCGTCATCTGGTGGCCCTGTGGTTCGCGCTGCCGCTCGCCCTGACCCTGAGCTGCCTCGCCGTCGCCCGCATCGAGGTCCACCCGTACTCGCGCTGGGCCTCCCCGGCCGGCCGGCGGCTGCTCGGCGCACTGACCCGGAAAGCGGACGGCACCGCCGACGACCGCACGTACCTCACCTCCGTGGCCGTACGCGGCGTCCGCGCGATCGGCGAACCGGACCTGCGCGCCGCCTTCACGGACACCCCCTGGGCACACGACTGACAGGCCGGGGGCGCACAGGGGCATCGGCGCCGACACCGGCGGACGGTGCTTGCCTTCCCCAACCGCCCCACGAAACATCCCTTTTGTCGCCACCGTGCACCGAAGGGATACGCGATGAGAGCCGCCCTCCTCTACTCGACAGCAGGATCCTTGCTGCTGAGCGCCCTCACCGCCGCCCCGGACACCGTTGGCGCGAGGGCCGCGGCCGAGCTGCGCGGCACCGCGGTGGCCGCCGCCCGGGCGAAGGCGGCCGGCATCGACTTCGGCCCGTGTCCCGACGCGCAGGACCTGCCCGGCACCATGCAGTGCGGCACGGTCACCGTCCCGCTGGACTACGCACAGCCCGACGGCAGGCAGATCGAGCTCGCCGTCGGCCGTGCCCGGGCCACGCACAAGGACCCGCACAACAGCAAACGCAAGGTCCGCCGCCAGGGCGCCCTGGTCCACAACCCGGGCGGCCCGGGCGCCTCCGGCCTGTACTTCCCCCTCGTCGGCCTGCTCCCCGAGTGGAAGCGGATCGCGGCCGCGTACGACCTCGTCGGCTACGCGCCGCGCGGGGTGGGCCGTTCCGCACCGCTGTCCTGCATGGATCCCAAGCGGTTCTTCAAGGGACCCACGCAGGCGCCGACGCACCCCTCCGAGTCGCACAAGAAGGAACGCATCGCGCAGGCGAAGGTGTACGCGCGCGGCTGCGCCGAGCGGGCCGGCGGCGCGCTGCGGCACTACCACTCGCTGAACAACGCCCGCGACCTCGACGTGCTGCGCGCCGCGCTCGGCGAGGAACGGCTGACCTTCATGGGCTCGTCGTACGGCACGTACTTCGGGTCGCTGTACGCGTCGCTGTTCCCCGGCCACGTACGGCGGATGGTGTTCGACTCGGCGGTCGATCCCGACCCGGCGCAGATCTGGTACCGCAACAACCTCGACCAGTCGGCGGCGTTCGAGGGCCGCTGGCGGGACTTCCGGAGGTGGATCGCCCGGCACGACGACGTGTACGGGCTGGGCAGGACAGCGCGGGAGGTGCGGCGCGGCTACGAGCGGGCGAGCGCGCGGCTGGCCGTCGAACCGGCCGGCGGAAAGGTCGGGCCGGGGCAGTTGCAGGGGGCGTTCCTCCAGGCCGGGTACTACGACGACCAGTGGCCGCACCGGGCGCACGCGCTGTCGGCGTATCTCAAGGGCGATCCCGGGCCGCTGGTCGAGCAGGCGGCACAGCACCCGGAGGCCGCCGTCGAGGCGGAGAACTCACGCGCCGTCTACGTGGCCGTCGAGTGCAACGACGCCCCCTGGCCGACGGACTGGGAGGTGTGGGACCGGGACAACACCCGGCTCGCGCGGGTGGCGCCCTTCGAGACCTGGGACAACGTGTGGACGAACCTGCCCTGCGCCTACTGGGCGGGGCCGCGGCAGCGTCCGCTCGACGTCGGCACCGGGCCGGGCGAACTGCCGCCGACGCTGATCCTGGCCGCCGAGCGGGACGCCGCCACGCCGTACGACGGCGCCCTCGAACTCCACCGCCGCCTCGCGGGCTCGGTCCTGGTGACGGAGCGGGACGCCGGCGCGCACGGCCTGGCGGGCGGGCCGAACGCCTGCGTCAACGGCCACATGGAGGCGTACCTCCTGGAGGGCCGGCTGCCGGGACGGGGTGCGGAGTGCGCCGCGCGTCCGGAACCGAAGCCGCAGCCGCAGCCGCGCTCGGCGGCCCCGGAGCAGCCCGGGGCCGAACGACCGCTCCGCTGATCAGGCCAGACCCGCGACCAGCTCCGCGATGTCCTTGCGGCGGCCCGTGAAGAACGGGACCTCCTCGCGCACGTGCCGACGCGCCTCCGAGGCGCGCAGGTGGCGCATGAGGTCGACGATGCGGTACAGCTCGTCGGCCTCGAAGGCGAGGAGCCACTCGTAGTCGCCGAGGGAGAACGAGGCGACCGTGTTGGCGCGCACGTCCGGGAAGCCGCGGGCCATCTTGCCGTGGTCGGCGAGCATGCGGCGGCGGTCCTCGTCGGGCAGCAGGTACCAGTCGTAGGAGCGCACGAAGGGGTAGACGCTCACGTAGTTGCGGGGCGTCTCGTCGGCGAGGAACGCCGGGATGTGCGAGCGGTTGAACTCGGCGGGCCGGTGCAGCGCCATGTTCGACCACACCGGCGTGAGCGCCCGGCCCAGCTTCGTGCGGCGGAAGAGGTTGTACGCCTCCTGCAGCGCGTCGCTGGTCTCCGCGTGCCACCAGATCATGAGGTCGGCGTCGGCGCGCAGGCCCGAGACGTCGTACGTGCCGCGGATGGTCACGTCCTTGGCGGCGAGCTGGTCGAACAGCTCCTGGACCTCGTCGGCGTACCCGGCGCGGTCCTCGGGGAGGACGTCCTTCAGCTTGAAGACGGACCAGAGCGTGTAGCGGATGACCTCGTTGAGGTCCTTGGCCAGCTTGCCCTTGTTCGGGATGCGGTCGGGCGTGGCGCTGGAGGCCGTGGTGGAGGCGTCGTCACTCATGCTCCTCATTCTCCCGCTCCGCCGTGCAGGCTCTGCACCGGGTGGGCGGTGAGCTCCTGCACAGCCCGCAGGTCACCCTGGATCTGGCCGACCGCGGCGTACGCGCTCGCGATGCACGCCGGGATGCCGACGCCGTCGTACGGCGCGCCGCACACGGCGAGCCCCGGGAGCTTCGCGACGTGCTCGCGGATGCGGGCCACGCGCGCGTGGTGGCCGACGGGGTACTGAGGCAGGCCGTCGTCCCAGCGGGTGACGCGGGTGGCGACGGGGGTGGCGTCCAGGCCGGTCGCCGCCTTCAGGTCGTGCCGGGAGACCGCCACGAGCCCGTCGTCGTCGCGCTGGAGGATCTCCGTCTCGCCGTGCCGTCCGACGGAGGTGCGCAGGACGACCAGGTCAGGGTTCTCGTCGGCGATCCAGCCCCACTTCTGCGAGGCGAAGGTGGAGGCCTTGATGGTGCGCCCGTCGACCGGCGGCACGAGGAAGCCGCTACCCTCGGGGAGGGCCGTCTCGGCGCGGCGGTAGGCGAGGGAGACCAGGGCCATGGAGGCGTACTCGACGCCGCCGAGCTCGGCGGCGGCCCCGGGGGACTCGGTGCGCAGGAGCCGGGCGGCGGCCGGGGCGGGGACGGCGAGCACGACCGCGTCCGCGTGCAGCACCCGCTCACCCGCGACCACGCGCCATCCGCCGCCGTCCGCGGCGCTGTGGCTCAGCTCCGTCACCGGCGTTCCCGTCAGGATCTCGCCGCCGCGTGCCCGCACCGACTCCGCCACCGCGAGGGGCAGGGTGCCGACGCCGCCCTGGAGGCCCATGAACACGGGGCCGGTCTGCTGGGCGGCGGCCGCCTTCGCCTGGAGCTCGCGGACCCCCTCGGTCAGAGAGGTGTGGCTGCGGGCGGCCTGGAAGAGCTGCGGGACGGCCGAGCGCATCGAGATGCGGTACGCGTCGCCCGCGTAGACGCCGCCCAGCAGGGGTTCCACCAGGCGGTCGACGACCTCGCGGCCGAGGCGCGCGGCCACGTACTCCCCGACGGCCACGTCGTCGCCGACCTCCGTGCGGGGCAGCTCGGCGTCGCGGTCGATGCGGGCGAGGCCCTCGTCGGACAGCACGCCGGACAGGGCCGCCGCCGTGCCGGGCACGCCCATCACGTGTCCCTTGGGCATCGGGCGCAGCGCGCCCCGGGTCCAGATCGAGGCCGTCGCGGTCGCGGGCGGCTGGAGCCGGTCGGCGAGGCCCACCTCCCGGGCGAGCGCCACGGCCTCGGGGCGGCGGGCCAGCATCGACTCGGCGCCGAGGTCCACGCGCGCGCCCGCGATCTCCCCGTGCAGCAGCTTGCCGCCGACCCGGTCGGAGGCCTCCAGCACGGTCACCCGCGCCCCGCGCTCCAGCAGCCGGTGCGCGGCGGCCAGTCCCGCGATTCCCGCCCCGATGACGACGACCTGCCCCGTGCCCGCACGGGCTTGAACTTCGCGCATGCCCCCAGCCTCTCAGACCTCACTGACAGCGCTGCCGCGCCCCGGTGTCCTTCACGAGTCCCGACCGTGACCGCATCGGAACCGTCCAGGACCAAACGTCCGGCGCCGCCCGGGCGTCGAAGAAGCATCAGCCGAACCGATCCTCCGGGGGATGCCCACATGCGCACACGACGACCCGCCCGCCACCCCGTCCCGGCCCTCGCCGCGCTCCTGCTGGCCGCGGCCCTCACGCTCACCGGATGCAGCGGCGCGGGCGAGGACTCCGCCGGCAGTACCGCCGCCGACCGCGGGGTCGCCGCCCCGCACGCGAACGACAAGGCCGGCGGGGACGAGGCCGCCCCCGGCGGCGCCCGAAGCGGAGCCAGGGCGACCGCGCCGGCGAAGCTCCCCACGGCCCACATCATCCGCACGGCCTCGCTGACCGTACAGGTCAAGGACGTCCCGAAGGCCCTGGATCAGGCCCGCACCGGAACCGAGAACGCGGGCGGTTACGTCGGCAACGAGACCACCACCCGGGACGCGGAGGGCCACGAGCGCACCCGCGTCGTGCTGCGCGTGCCCTCCGAGAAGTACGACGAGGTCCTCACCGAGCTGCAGGGCGCGGGCAAGCTCCTCGACCTCAGCGCGAAGGCGGAGGACGTCACCGACCAGGTCGTGGACGTGGAGAGCCGGATCAAGTCGCAGCGCGCGAGTGTGGCCCGGATCCGCGAGCTGATGGACCAGGCCACCAAGCTCAGCGACGTGGTGACCCTGGAGGGCGAGCTCAGCACCCGCCAGGCCGACCTGGAGGCGCTGCTCGCGCGCCAGGAGTCCCTGAAGGACCGCACGAGCCTGGCCACCATCACCCTGTCGCTGTCCGAGACCCCTGTGAAGAAGGAGGCGAAGGACGACGACCCGGGCTTCGTGGACGCGCTCGCGGGCGGCTGGAACGCGTTCGTGACGATGCTGCGCTGGCTCGCGGTGGCAGTCGGCGCGGTCCTGCCGTTCGCGACGGTGGGCGCCCTGCTCGTGCTGCTGTGGCTGCGCGTCGTACGCCCCCGCCTCCCCCGCCGCCCGCGCCCCGCATCCGCCGCGAGCGCCCTGGGCCCGCTGCCGACGGCCCGTCCCGCCCCGCAGTCCACGCCCGCGCGGACGCCTGACGAGCAGGACTGAAATGCCCTGCTCCCGTAGCGTGTTCGCATGAACATGAGCCGTACGCGCAGGGAGCGACTGGTCGTGATCGGCGGCGACGCCGCGGGGATGTCCGCGGCGTCGCAGGCGCGCCGTCTGAGGGGCCCCGACGAGCTGGAGATCGTGGCCTTCGAACGCGGCCACTTCACGTCGTACTCGGCGTGCGGCATCCCGTACTGGGTGGGCGGCGACGTCCCGGACCGGGACCGGCTCATCGCCCGCACACCCGAGGAGCACCGCGCGCGGGACATCGATCTGCGGCTGCGCACCGAGGTCACGGAGCTCGACCTCGACGGGCAGCGGGTACGCGCGCGTGACGTGGAGTCCGGCGCGGAGTCCTGGACGTCGTACGACAAACTCGTGATCGCGACGGGCGCCCGGCCGATCCGGCCGGACATTCCCGGCATGGACGCCCCCGGGGTGCACGGTGTGCAGACGCTGGACGACGGCCAGGCGCTGCTCGACACGCTGGCACGCACGCGTGGCCGCCGCGCGGTGGTCGTCGGGGCCGGCTACATCGGCGTGGAGATGGCCGAGGCGCTCATCAACCGCGGCTACGAGGTGACGGTCGTCAACCGCGGCAGCGAGCCCATGTCGACCCTCGACCCCGACATGGGCCGCCTGGTGCACGAGGCCATGGAGGGCCTGGGCATCACGATGGTGAACGACGCCGAGGTCACCAAGATCCTGACGGGTGACGACGGGCGGGTACGGGCGGTGGCCACCCAGGACCGCGACTTCCCGGCGGACGTCGTCGTGCTCGGCATCGGCGTCCGCCCCGAGACGACACTGGCGAAGGCGGCCGGCCTCCCCCTCGGCGCGCACGACGGTCTCCTCACCGACCGCTCGATGCGGGTGCGCGGGCACGAGAACATCTGGGCGGGCGGCGACTGCGTCGAGGTCCTCGACCTGGTCTCCGGCCAGGAACGGCACATCGCGCTGGGCACCCACGCCAACAAGCACGGCCAGGTCATCGGCACCAACGCCGGCGGCGGCTACGCCACGTTCCCGGGCGTGGTCGGCACGGCGGTCAGCAAGGTCTGCGACCTGGAGATCGCGCGCACGGGACTGCGCGAGAAGGACGCCCACCGCGTGGGCCTGCGCTTCGAGGCGGTCACCATCGAGTCGACCAGCCGCGCGGGCTACTACCCGGACGCCTCCCCCATGACGGTCAAGATGCTCGCCGAACACCGCACGGGCCGCCTCCTCGGCGTCCAGATCGTCGGCCGGGAGGGCGCGGGCAAACGAGTCGACATCGCGGCGGTCGCCCTCACGGCGGGCATGACGGCGGAACAGATGACCACGCTGGACCTGGGCTACGCCCCACCGTTCTCCCCTGTCTGGGACCCGGTACTGGTGGCAGCCCGCAAGGCGACGGCAAAAGTGCGCAGTTCTTTGTAAGGGACGGTGCGGGGGGAGGGGCGCGGGGAACTGCGCGAACGGCCACAACGGCCCTGCACCCGGCAACGCACCCACACCCCTACGGCGAAACCTTACGCAGTCCCAGCCGTGCCGTTGATCCGGTCAATGGCCTGCCGGGCCTGCTCCGCCGGCGGCCGCGACGGCAACGACGACACCGACGCCGAAGCCGCCGTCACCGCCGGCGGCTGCTCCCCCGCCGGCTTGGCATGCGCGGCAACCCGCGACGACCGCAACCGGTGACTCACCGCCTCCTCCAGCGTCACGGGCCGCCGCATCTGGGTCGCCAGCCGCCCGGCCTCCTGGCCGAGCCGGGCCACATCCTCCCAGGGGAGCCGCACCACCAGCGTCAACTCCGCCTCACCGTCCGGCAGTGCGTGCATCGGAGGAGTAACTCGGTCGTTCATCGCCTGTTCCTCACGTCGGCCCCGCGACCCGCCTTCCCCGCGCCGCGGGCGGTTGCCGACACATACGCACGCCCGGACGGCTGCGTTCAGCGACAAGACCGATTCACCGGCGGCGCCCCGGGCACACGTGTGGCGTGGTCATCCCCGTTCATGACGTGAACCCCGCGCGGCGCACCCCCTGGGTGACGTACACCCTCCTCGCCGCCAACATCGTCGTGTTCCTGCTCACTCCCGGCATGCCCGGTTCCGTGGTGGGCGAGAGCAGCCTGGCCCAGCTGTGCCACCTCCAGGCGTTCCTGGACCAGTACGCGGCGGTGCCACGGGAGCTGATCCACCACCAGATGCCCCGGCTGGTGCCCACGGGCGAGGTCGGCGTGGGCCCGCAGGGAGCCGGCTGTGTGGTCGGCCCGCCGCCCTACGACAAGTCGCCGGAACTGAGCGTCCTGACGGCGATGTTCCTGCACGGCAGCTGGCTGCACCTGCTGGGCAACATGCTGTTCCTGTGGATCTTCGGCAACAACATCGAGGACCGGATGGGCCACGTCCGCTTCCTGCTCTTCTACGCCGGCTGCGGCTACGCGGCGTCGTACGGCTTCGCGGTCCTGAACAACGCCTCGGCCGACCCGCTGATCGGCGCGTCCGGGGCGATCGCCGGGGTGCTGGGGGCCTATCTGGTGCTGTATCCGAGGGCCCGGGTCTGGGTCCTCGTCCCGTTCCTGGTCTTCCTGCCGCTGCGGCTGCCCGCCTGGACCGTGTTGGGCCTGTGGTTCGTGCTCCAGGCGGTCTACTCCTCCGGCGAGGGCATCTCCGACGCCGGCACGGTGGCGTACGCGGCGCACATCGTCGGCTTCCTCGCCGGGATGCTGATCGCCTGGCCGCTGCGGCCGGGCACACCGCCGCCGCCGGAGCCGCGCGGCATCGTCTTCGGCAGGCGGGCGCGGCCCGGCTGGTAGGACCGGCCGGGCGCCATCTGTCGTCAGCGGGCCGTCCGCGTGTGCACGTACTCCACCAGCCGCGTCAGCGCGTCCGGGTCCGTGGACGGCATGACGCCGTGGCCGAGGTTGAAGACGTGGCCCTCCAGGTTCGCCGCCGAGTCAAGGACCTCGCGGGTCTTGGCCTCGACGGCCTCCGTCGTGGCGAAGAGCACCGTCGGGTCGAGGTTGCCCTGGAGTGCCTTGCCGGGGCCGACGCGGCGGGCGGCCTCGTCCAGCGGGACGCGCCAGTCGACGCCGACGACGTCCGCACCGGCCTCGCCCATGAGCCGCAGCAGCTCGCCGGTGCCGACGCCGAAGTGGATGCGCGGGACGCCGTATCCGGCCACGGCCTCGAAGACCTTCGCCGACGCCGGCAGCACCGAGCGCCGGTAGTCACCGGGGGCGAGGGCACCGGCCCAGGAGTCGAACAGCTGGACCGCCGAGGCGCCCGCCTCGATCTGCACCTTCAGGAAGGCGGCCGTGATGTCGGCGAGGCGGTCGAGCAGGTCGGCCCACAGCTCGGGGTCGCCGTACATCATCGCCTTGGCGTTCTCGTACGTGCGGGACGGGCCGCCCTCGACGAGGTAGCTGGCCAGGGTGAAGGGGGCGCCGGCGAAGCCGATCAGGGGCGTGGCGCCGAGCTCGCGGGTGAGCAGGCCGATGGCCTCGGTGACGTAGGAGACGTCCTCGGAGGTGAGGTCGCGCAGCTGGGCGAGGTCCGCTCGGGTGCGGATCGGGCGCTCGACGACCGGGCCGACGCCGGGCTTGATGTCGAGGTCGACGCCGATGGCCTTGAGCGGGACGACGATGTCGCTGAAGTAGATCGCCGCGTCGACGCCGTGCCGGCGCACCGGCTGGAGCGTGATCTCGGTGACCAGCTCGGGCCGCATGCAGGACTCGAGCATCCCGATGCCCTCGCGCACCTTGCGGTACTCCGGCAGTGAGCGCCCGGCCTGCCGCATGAACCACACCGGCGTGTGCGGCACGGGCTCGCGCCGGCAGGCCTTGAGGAAGGCGGAGTCGTACGGGGCGGACGGCTGCTGGGCCCGGGGGGCGTCGTTGGCACTCACGGGCCAAGTTTCGCACGCCCCCGAGGGGCGGGATTCAGCCCCTGGAGGGGCGCGGGGTGTCTAGCCCGGCACCCGGGCTCCCGTCCCCGTAACCTTCCGGCATGGCTGCGGCTCAGGGACGACTGTCGGACGGCGCTGGCGGAATGGACGAAGCGAAGGACACCGAGAAAGACCGGCGGGAGGCGGACACCGTCCCGCTGCCCTTCCGGGCCGCCGTCGACGCGCTCAAGGCGGCGCGGCTGCGGCCCCAGATCGAGGTGGAGCCGACGCCCCCGCCGAAGCGGCTCGCCCCCTACGCCTACGCGTTGGAGGCCGCGGTCGTCGACGGCGACGAGGACCTGGCCGACGGCCGGCTGGTGCTGCTGCACGACCCGGCGGGACACGACGCCTGGCAGGGCACGTTCCGGCTGGTGACGCTGGTGCGCGCGGAGCTGGAGCCGGAGATGGCCGCGGACCCGCTGCTGCCGGAGGTGTGCTGGTCCTGGCTGACCGGTGCGCTCCAGACACGCGGGCTGACGTACGGGGAGCCGAGCGGCACGGTCACGCGGGCCAGCTCGCACTACTTCGGCGGTCTGTCCGCGCGCCCGGCCGCCTCGCAGATCGAGATCCGTGCCTCGTGGACGCCGCGTGAGGGCCTGGGCGGGGTCCCGGACACGGCCGCGCACCTGGCGTCCTGGTGCGATCTGCTCGCCCAGGTCGCGGGGCTGCCGCCGGCCGCGCCGGGCGACGCGTCGGTGGTGACGCTGCCCCAGCGGCGGGGCCCGCAGTCCCGCTGATCGAACCTGCTGCGACCCCGTACTGATCGAACCTGTACGGGGCGGTCAACGCTGCCCTGTCGACGATCACACCTGCGTCCCCCTCTTGGCCGAATCACTTTGTCGATACGGCCACTTTCGACCGCGTACCGACGCAGACCGAAACCGTTCGACCTTCGAATGATCGACCGCATGTCCGAATTGCGCGGATTGTTATCACTGATTCGTGATCATTCCCTAAAGGCGGACGGGTTGGGTGCCGAAGACGACTGTGACCTTGAAAGCACGGTTCGTCCCGGCTTCACCCCCACGAGCCGGCCCCGTCCCGCACCCCAGGAGGCCTGGTGTCCGTTCTCCTCGAGCAGCCCGCAAGCCTGGTCGCCTACCGCCCGAACAAGCCGACCGCCATGGTGGTCGTGGCCGACCCGCGCGTCCGCTCCACCGTCACCCGCCACCTGTGGGCGCTCGGTGTGCGCGATGTCATCGAGGCCTCGTCCATCGCGGAGGCTCGTCCCCGCATCGGCAACCCCCGCGACATCTGCGTCGCCGACGTCCACCTGCCGGATGGCTCCGGCCTCACCCTGCTGTCGGAGACCCGCGCCGCGGGCTGGCCCAACGGGCTCGCCCTCTCCGCCGCCGACGACATCGGCGCCGTGCGCAACGCGCTCGCCGGCGGTGTGAAGGGCTACGTCGTCACCGGCACGCGCACCAACGTCGGGCTCCCCACCCGCCCGGGCGCCGCCCCCATCGGCGCCGCCGCCGCACGCCTGCACCGCCGCCCCCCGGGTGCCCCGAGCCACCCGGGCGGCTACCGCGAGTTGTCCGGCCGCGAGGTCGAGGTCCTGCGGCTGGTCGCGGAAGGCCAGTCGAACAAGGCGATCGGCGTCTCGATGGGCCTGTCCGCACTGACCGTCAAGAGCCACCTCGCCCGCATCGCCCGCAAGCTCGGCACGGGCGACCGCGCCGGGATGGTCGCGGTGGCCTTGCGGACGGGAATCATCCACTGACCCACTCCACGATGCCCCCCTGTGATCATTCACTCACGTGAACGGGACCGGCCATGGATCCCGATCATGTCACTCACGGTTCGCGAACCCGACACTTCCCCGACCTGACTGGTTTGCGACCCTCGGGCGCCCGTCGACGGAACGTTCCGTCGACGGGCGCTGGCCATACACGGATACCCTTGACATGTGACCGACGCCCACGAGACCGCAGCAGACAGCTCACTGCGAACCACCGGAGGCGCTCCTCCGGACGACGGCGGATCTTCTGCTACGGAGGCGCCGATCCCTTTGCTGGAACCGCGTGAGGGCATTCCGCCCGTGATCGCGGACGAGGCTGCCCTGGCCCGGGTGATCGCCGCCTTCGAGGCGGGCTCCGGCCCGGTCGCCGTCGACGCCGAGCGGGCGTCCGGCTACCGCTACGGCCAGCGCGCCTACCTGGTCCAGCTGCGCCGCCAGGGCGCCGGTACTGCCCTGATCGACCCCGTGGCCTGCCCCGACCTGTCCGCCCTGGGCGAGGCCCTCTCCGGCGTCGAGTGGGTGCTGCACGCCGCCACCCAGGACCTGCCCTGCCTGCGCGAGATAGGCATGGTGCCGACGCGGCTGTTCGACACCGAGCTGGCCGGGCGGCTCGCCGGGTTCCCCCGGGTCGGCCTCGGCGCGATGGTCGAGGGCGTCCTCGGTTACGTCCTGGAGAAGGGACACTCCGCCGTCGACTGGTCCACCCGGCCGCTGCCCGAGCCCTGGTTGCGGTACGCGGCGCTGGACGTCGAGCTGCTCGTCGACCTGCGCGACGCGCTGGAGAAGGAGCTGGACCGGCAGGGCAAGCTGGAGTGGGCCAATCAGGAGTTCGACGCGATCGCCTCCGCTCCCCCGCCGGAGCCCCGCAAGGATCCGTGGCGGCGTACGTCCGGCATGCACAAGGTGCGCCGGCGGCGGCAGCTGGCCGTCGTACGGGAGCTGTGGCAGACCCGGGACCGGATCGCGCAGCGGCGGGACGTCTCACCCGGCAAGGTGCTCGGGGACGCGGCGATCGTGGAGGCCGCGCTGGCGGTTCCGGCCAACGTGCACGCGCTGGCCGCGCTGAACGGTTTCGGACACCGGATGAGCAAGCGGCAGCTGGAGCAGTGGCAGGCGGCCGTGGACCGGGCGAAGGCGTTGAGCGAGGCGCAGTTGCCGCAGCCGGGGCAGCCGGTGACCGGGCCTCCGCCGCCGCGGGCCTGGGCGGACAAGGATCCTGTCGCCGCGGCTCGGCTGTCCGCGGCCCGGACGGGGGTCTCGGCGCTGGCCGAGCGGCTCGGCATGCCGCAGGAGAATCTGATCACGCCGGACACGGTTCGGCGGGTCTGCTGGGAGCCGCCGGCGGTGGTCGATGCCGAGTCCGTGGTGGCCGCGCTCGCGGGGTACGGCGC
This sequence comes from Streptomyces coeruleorubidus, assembly GCF_028885415.1. Classification (GTDB taxonomy): domain Bacteria; phylum Actinomycetota; class Actinomycetes; order Streptomycetales; family Streptomycetaceae; genus Streptomyces; species Streptomyces coeruleorubidus_A. Next base: position 7,536,422 of record NZ_CP118527.1, on the reverse strand, counting down.
GCGGCCGTGGCAGGTGGAGTTGGTGACGCCCGTGCTGGTGGAGGCTCTGTCCGTCAAGGAGGCCTAGCCGCCGTAGGGCTTCTCGTCGTACGGCGGCCGCGACCCCGAGAGGCAGGTCTCCTACTTCGTGGCACCTCGCGTGAAACCGTTGTAGATGAACCGCTGCAGGAACAGGAAGACGACCAGCGTCGGGACGATGACGAGGATCGCGCCTGCCGAGATGGTCTCCCAGTGGGCTCCGAAGGGGCCCTTGAAGCGGAACAGGGACGTCGAGATCACGCCAAGATCTTCGGAGGGCATGTAGAGGAAGGGGATGTAGAAGTCGTTGTAGACGTTGATCCCCTTCACGATCACGACGGTCGCGATCGCCGGCTTGAGCAGAGGGAAGATGACCTTCCGGTAGACCGTGAAGGCGTTGGCGCCGTCGATGCGGGCCGACTCGTCCAGCGAGACCGGGATGGACCGTACGAACTGCAGGAAGATGTAGATCGACACGATGTCCGTACCCATGTAGAGCGCGATCGGCGCCCAGAGGCTGTCGAACATCCCGAGGCTGTTGACGATCTGGAACGTGGCCACCTGGGTGGTCACCCCGGGGACCAGCGCCGCGACCAGGAACAGGGCCAGGACCAGCTTCCGGAAGCGGAACCGGAAGCGGTCGATGGCGTACGCCGTCATCGAGCCGATGAGGACCGTGCCCCCGATGGCGACGACCAGGATGACCGCCGTGTTGCCGAACGCCGAGAGCATCCGGCCGTCCTGGAACGCCGTCACGTAGTTGTCGAAGTTGAGCGGGTCGTCGGGCAGCGTGAGGGCACCGCTGTCGTCCGCCATCTCCCCGGAGGTCTTCAGCGAGGTCAGGAAGACCACGGTGAGTGGCAGGAGCACGACCAGCGTCGCGAGGACCAGGGACAGGTACACGAGGGCACGGGCCACGGCACGCCGCGTCATACGAGGTCCACCTTGTCGTCCGGGACGAGGCGCCGCTGCACCCAGGTCACCGCCAGGATGATCAGCAGCAGTACGACGGCCGCCGCCGAGGCGAGGCCCGTCTTGTTGAACTGGAAGGCCAGCTTCACGGTCTGGATCACGAAGGTCTCGGTGCCGGTCGCGCCGCCGGTCATGATGTACGGAATCTCGAAGACGGACAGCGACCCGGAGACGGACAGGATCACCGACAGGCTCAGCACGGGCCGGATGCCGGGCGCGATGATGTGGCGGAACTGCTGCCAGCGGTTCGCCCCGTCCAGCTCGGCCGCCTCGTACAGCTCCCCCGGGATGGACTGGATCGCGCCGAGGAAGAGGACGAAGTTCAGGCCCATGTAGCGCCATACGGAGACGCCCGCGAGGGAGACGTTGGCCGAGGCGGGCGTGCCGAGCCAGGCGCGGTCGCCGTCGTAGCCGAACAGGCTCAGGATCGCGTCGAGGGTGCCGCCGTCCTGGAAGAAGTACAGGAAGACGAAGCCGATCGCGACGCCGTTGATCAGGTACGGGAAGAAGAGCACACCCTTGAAGAAGTTGCGGAAGCGGACGTTGAAGCTCAGGACGGTGGCGAAATAGAGGGCGGCGGCGATCTGCACCACGGACGCGGCGAGGTAGTAGCCGCTGACGAAGAACACCTCGAACAGCTCGGGGCGGGTGAAGAGTTCGGCGTAGTTCTCGGCGCCCGTGTAGCGCAGCTCCGGGCTGACGCCGTCCCAGTCGGTGAAGCTGTACGCGACCATGTTGACGATCGGCGCGTAGGTGAAGGCGATCAGCAGGACGAGCGGGGCGATCAGGAACAGCCAGGGGGTCACGCCCCGCCACCGCCGCGGCCGGCGCGCGGCGGTGGGCGGTGTCGGCCCGGCGGGCGCGGCCGGTGGCACCGGCCGCGCCGCCTTCCGGGTGGTGTCGGTCATCAGGACCCCAGGTTCTGCTGCGCCTCGGTCCACTTCTCGCCCAGCCCGGTCAGGAAGTCGTCCAGGCTGCCCTTGCGGGCACCGCGGGCGAGGTCGACGAGGTCCTGGCGGTAGTCGGGCTTGTAGATGCCGACCTCGGACTGGTTGTCGATGGACTTGACCTCGGCGCCCTTGGTGTCGTCGATGTCGAGGAGCTTCACACCCGCCTCCTCGTAGGGCTTGAGGACGTCGGGCAGCGGGGCGTCCTTGAGGGGCGAGAGGGCCAGGTTGGCGTCCGCGTAGCCGGACTTGTCGGTGAACCAGTCGATCCAGGCGCGGGCGGCGGCCTTGTGGTCGGAGTTGACGTTGACGGCCTGCTGGTAGTCGGGCGACGTCACCGCGCAGAACGTGCCGTTCTTCTGGGCGGGGAACGGCATGAAGCCGATGTCGGCCGGGTCGGTGCCCGCCTGCTTCGCCGCGTCCCGCATCTGCACGATCGCCCAGGAGCCGAGCCACATCGTGGCGATCTCGCCCTTCGCCAGGCGGGGTTTGGACGCCTCCCAGTTGGTGGTCGTCGGGTCCTTCTCGATGAGGTCCGAGTGCACGATGTCGTAGAGCAGCTGGTCCCCGACGCGCAGGTCGGCGCCCTCGGCCCAGGGGTTGCCCTCGGCGAGCCTGGTGGTGGCCCGGGTGTCGCAGCCGACGGAGCCGTTGACGTGCGTCCACTGGGTCAGCGGCCACATGTCCTTGAAGTTGGTGTAGTACGGGACCGCGTCGGACTTGGCCTTGATGGCCTTGAGACCGTCGAGGAACTCGGCCGGGGTCGTGGGCCAGTCGGTGACGCCGGCGGCACTCCACACCTTCTTGTTGTAGACGAAGCCCGGGACCACGCCGATCGGGCTCTGCCCGTAGACCTTGCCCTGCACGGTGGAGTAGTCGGTGAAGCGGTACTTCTTGCTCCGCTCGGCCTGGGTGCCGAGGGAGGCGAAGAACTTCGGGTAGTCCTTCTTCTCGATCACGGCCGGGATCATCAGGACGTCGCCGTAGTTCTTCGTGTTCATACGGATCTTGACCTCGCCCTCGTAGTCGGTGAGGCCCTCGAACTCGACCTTCACCTTGGGGTAGGTCTTGTTGAACTCGGCGGCGTACTTCTTCATCGTCCCGTCCTGCACGAGGTCGGTCCGGTGGGTGAGGACGGTGATGGTCCCGTCGACCTTGGCGGGATCGTCGGGCGCCTCGGCATCCGCGCCCTTCGAGGTGCCTCCGGTGCCGGTACAACCCGAGGCCAGCAGGGCGGCGCCCACGGCGAGGGCGAGGACGGTACGGCGGTTCATGTGCATCAGCTCCGTTCGCGGAGAGGAACTCGGGACGGAAGAGCACGTGCGGTATGGCTGGTTCGGCACTCTGACAGCGCTTTCTCAACCGGTAAAGTCCCATTCCCGCCAACGCTGCGAAGACCTGTACACGACTCTTCACTGGACCGGTTAAGGGAGTGCGCATGCTGGAGGCCACACCGCTCGGCGACGGATGGATCCTGCGGCACGAGTCGGGCCCGCTCCCGGCCTCCGTGCCGGGCTGCGTGCACACCGACCTGATGGCGGCCGGGGTGATCCCGGACCCGTTCCTGGGCCTGGGCGAGTGTGAGGTGGCGTGGGTGGGGCGCCGGGACTGGACGTACGAGCGCGAGCTCACGAGCACCTCCGCGCAGGAGCAGACCGACCTGGTCTTCGACGGGCTCGACACCGTCGCCGAGATCTCCCTGGACGGGCGGCTGCTGGGCAAGGTGCGGAACATGCACCGCTCGTACCGGTTCGACGTGACGGGGCTGTCGGGGCGGCTGGCCGTGCGGTTCGTCTCCGCCTACGCCGAGGCCGAGGCCGTACGGGGACGGCTGGGCGAACGGCCCGCCGCCTACGCCGAGCCCTACCAGTACCTGCGCAAGATGGCCTGCTCCTTCGGCTGGGACTGGGGGCCGACCCTGGTGACGGCCGGGATCTGGCGGCCGGTGCGCCTGGAGCACTGGTCGACGGCCCGGATCGCCCGGGCGCGTCCGCTGGTCACCGTCGACGAGGGGGTGGGTGTCGTCGAGTTGGCCGTGGACGTGGAGCGGACCCGGGTCGAGACGCCGCTCACCCTGGAGGCGGAGGTGGGCGGGGTGCGGGCCCGCGCGGAGGTCGAGGGGGCGGGCGGGGTGGTACGGCTCCGCGTGCCGGACGTCCGGCTGTGGTGGCCGCGTGGCTACGGCGAACAGCCGCTGTACGACGTCGAGTTGCGGCTGCTGCACGGCGACGACGCGCTGGACGTGTGGCGGCGGCGGATCGGCTTCCGGACCGTGGAACTGGATCAACGGTCCGACGCGCACGGCACCGGCTTCACCCTCGTCGTCAACGGCGAGCGGCTCTTCGCGCGGGGCGTCAACTGGATCCCCGACGACGTCTTCCCGTCCCGGATCACCCGCGAGCGCTACCGGGAACGACTGGAGCAGGCCGCCGGAGCGGGCGTGGACCTCGTACGGATCTGGGGCGGGGGGATCTACGAGAGCGAGGACTTCTACGACGCCTGCGACGAACTCGGGCTGCTGGTCTGGCAGGACTTCCCGTTCGCCTGCGCGGCCTACCCGGAGGAACAGCCGCTGCGCGGTGAGGTGGAGGCCGAGGCCCGGGAGAACGTGGTACGGCTGATGCCGCATCCGTCGCTGGTGCTGTGGAACGGCAACAACGAGAACCTGTGGGGCTTCAGGGACTGGGGCTGGGAGCCACGGCTGGCGGGGGACTCCTGGGGCGAGGGGTACTACCTGGGCGTACTGCCTCGTGTGGTGGCGGAGTTGGATCCGACGCGGCCGTACACGGCGGGGAGTCCCTGGTCCGGGTCATGGGACCGGCATCCCAACGATCCGGCGCACGGCACGCACCACTCCTGGGAGGTGTGGAACCGTGAGGACTACGCCGACTACCGGCTGAGCGCGCCCCGGTTCGTCGCCGAGTTCGGCTGGCAGGCGCCGCCCGCGTACGCCACGCTGCGCCGGGCGCTGCCCGGGGAGGAGCTCGCGCCGGACTCCCCCGGCATGCTGCACCACCAGAAGGCCGACGACGGCAACGGGAAGCTGGAGCGGGGGCTGGCCCGGCACTTCGCCGTGCCGGACGGGGACTTCGACCGCTGGCACTACCTGATGCAGGTCAACCAGGCGCGGGCGGTCGCCGCCGGGATCGAGCACTGGCGCTCGCACTGGCCGGTGTGCGCGGGCACGGTCGTCTGGCAGCTCAACGACTGCTGGCCGGTGACGTCCTGGGCGGCGATCGACGGGGACGGCAGGGAGAAACCGCTGTACCACGAGCTGAAGCGGCTGTACGCGGACCGGTTGCTGACGCTCCAGGCGCGGGACGGCGGGCTGGTGCTGGCCGCCGTCAACCAGGCGGCCGGGGACTGGACGCCGGCGCTGACCCTGCGGCGGATGTCCGTCGAGGGCGAGGTGCTGGGGCAGGCAGCCGTGGAGCTGACGGCCGGGGGGCGGAGCGTGGCACGTGTCGACGTACCGCGCGAGCTGACGCCGGCCGGGCCCAAGGAGTTTCTCGTCGCGGATGCGGGCGGGGGAACGAGCGCGGGCGCTGGATCGAGCGGGAACGCGGGCGCGGGTGGGCTGCGGGCCTTGTACTTCCCGGTGCCGGATCGTGAAGTCCCTTATCCCGCCCCTCGGTTCGATGTCGCTCTCGCCCCGGGCGGCATCACCGTCACCGCCCGCACCCTGGTCCGGGACCTGCTGCTCCAGGCCGACCGGCTGGATCCGGGGGCGCGGGCCGACCGGGGGCTGGTCACGCTGCTGCCGGGTGAAGAGGTGACCATCGGGGTACGCGGCTGGAAGACTCCGGACGCGGAGCGTGCTCGTTCGGCCCTGTACTGCGTGGAGCCCGCCGGATGACGGCGACGCCGACCCCCCGCGTCACCATCAAGGACGTCGCCGCGCGCGCCGGCGTGTCCAAGGGTGCCGTCTCACTCGCGTTCAACCACAAGCCCGGGCTGTCGGAGGCGACCCGGGACCGGATCTTCCGGGCGGCGCGGGAGCTGGGCTGGGCGCCGAACCTCACGGCGCGGACGCTGGCCGGTTCGCGCGTGGACGTGGTGGGGCTCGCGGTGTGCCGGCCGGCGCGGGTGCTCGGGCTCGAACCCTGGTACATGGAGTTCGTCTCGGGCGTGGAGAGCGTCCTGGCCGAGCACTCCTGTTCCCTGCTGCTGAGACTCGTACGGAACCTGGACGAGGAGGTGGGTGTCCAGGAGTCGTGGTGGCGGGGGCGGCAGATCGGCGGGTCGATCCTCGTCGACTTCCGGGCCGACGATCCCCGGGTGGGCCTGGTGGAGCGGCTCGGGCTGCCGGTGGTCGCCGTGGGGCATCCCTCGCTGACCGGGGGGCTCACCTCCGTGTGGACCGACGACGCGACGGCCGTGACGGAGGCGGTGCGGTATCTGGCCGCGCTCGGGCACCGGCGGATCGCCCGGGTGGGCGGGGCGGCGGCCCTCGGGCACACGGTGATCCGGACGGCGGCGTTCGACGAGGCGGCGGGGGCGCTGGCGCTGGCCGGGGCGTGGCAGGTCGCGACCGACTTCTCGGGCGACGCGGGGGCGCGGGCGACGCGGTCGCTGCTGTCGGCCGCGCCGCCGGACCGGCCGACGGCGATCGTGTACGACAACGACATCATGGCGGTGGCGGGGCTGTCCGTGGCGGCGGAGATGGGGTTGCGGGTGCCGGAGGACGTGTCGCTGCTGGCGTGGGACGACTCGCAGCTGTGCCGGCTGACGCATCCGACCTTGTCGGCGATGAGTCATGACGTGCACGGGTTCGGGGCGGAGGTGGCTCGGACGCTGTTCTCGGTGATCACGGGGAGTGAGGGCGGGTCGCATCCTGTGCCCACTCCTGTGCTGACGCCCCGGGGATCCACTGCGCCGCCGAAGGTGTGACCTTCACCGCTCGCCATGTCAGGACTGGGCAGCTACGTTACTCATAAGTAGCATGGGATGAGCAAGCGCTCAGCGTCCTGGACCCTGGAGGAGAGCCATCGTGCCTCGTACCGTCAGGGACGTCGTCTTCGTAGACGGCGTCCGCACCCCGTTCGGCAAGGCGGGCCCGAAGGGCATCTACCACGAGACCCGTGCCGACGACCTCGTCGTGAAGGCGATCCGGGAGCTGCTGCGCCGCAACCCCGGTCTCGACCCGAAGAAGATCGACGAGGTCGCCATCGCCGCGACCACCCAGATCGGCGACCAGGGCCTCACCATCGGCCGTACCGCGGGGATCCTCGCCGGCCTGCCGCAGTCCGTGCCGGGTTACTCCATCGACCGCATGTGCGCGGGCGCCCTGACGGCCGTGACCACGGTCGCCGGCTCCGTCGCCTTCGGCGCGTACGACATCGCCATCGCCGGCGGTGTCGAGCACATGGGCCGTCACCCCATGGGCGAGGGCGTCGACCCGAACCCGCGGTTCGTGAGCGAGAAGCTGGTCGACGAGTCGGCCCTGTTCATGGGCATGACCGCGGAGAACCTGCACGACCGCTACCCGCAGATCACCAAGCTGCGGGCCGACGAGTACGCCGTGCGCTCCCAGGAGAAGGCCGCCAAGGCGTACGCCAACGGCAAGATCCAGGCCGACCTGGTGCCGGTCTCGGTGCGCCGTACCTCCCCCGAGGCCGGTGAGACGGGCTGGGGCCTGGTCACCGCCGACGAGCCGATGCGCCCGGGCACGACCCTGGAGAACCTCCAGGGCCTGAAGACCCCGTTCCGCGTCCACGGCCGGGTCACCGCCGGTAACGCGGCCGGTCTGAACGACGGCGCCACCGCCTCGCTCATCGCCTCCGAGGAGTTCGCGCGGGAGAACGACCTCCCCGTGAAGATGCGCCTCGTCTCCTACTCCTTCGCGGGCGTGGAGCCGGAGGTCATGGGCTACGGCCCGATCCCGGCGACGGAGAAGGCGCTGGCCCAGGCGGGCCTGTCCATCTCCGACATCGGCCTGTTCGAGATCAACGAGGCCTTCGCCGTCCAGGTCCTGGCCTTCCTCGACCACTACGGCATCGCCGACGACGACGAGCGCGTCAACCAGTACGGCGGCGCCATCGCCTTCGGCCACCCGCTGGCCTCCTCCGGCGTCCGCCTGATGACGCAGCTGGCCCGCCAGTTCGAGGAGCAGCCGCACGTCCGCTACGGCCTGACCACCATGTGCGTCGGCTTCGGCATGGGCGCGACGGTCATCTGGGAGAACCCGCACTTCGAGGGGGACAAGTGAGCACCACCGCCGAGCTTCTGAAGCAGGCTTCCGAGCTGTTCCCGGACGAGGTCGTCACGCAGGCGCACGTACGCCACTTCGACCTCCCCGCCGATGCCGGGCGCTTCGCCCTGATCACCCTGGACAACGGCCTGGACCACACCAAGCCGACCACCTTCGGCCCGGCCTCGCTGGCGAACCTCAACGCCGCGATCGACCAGGTCGAGAAGGAGGCGGCGGACGGCGAGATCGTCGGCGCCGGCATCACCGGCAAGCCGTTCATCTTCGCGGTCGGCGCCGACCTCAAGGGCGTGGAGATCCTCAAGGAGTACGAGCACGCGCTCGCCATCGGCAAGGGCGGCCACGAGGTCTTCAAGCGGCTGTCCAAGCTGGCCGTGCCGACCTTCGCGTACTACAACGGCGCCGCGATGGGCGGTGGCGTCGAGGTCGGTCTGCACTGCTCCTACCGGACCGTCTCCGCGGCCCTCCCGGCGTTCTCGCTCCCCGAGGTGTTCCTCGGCCTGGTCCCGGGCTGGGGCGGCTGCACGCTGCTGCCGAACCTGATCGGCGCCGACAAGGCCGTCTCGGTGATCATCGAGAACAGCCTCAACCAGAACAAGCAGCTCAAGGGCAAGCAGGTCCACGAGCTCGGGATCGCCGACGCGATCTTCGAGGGCGCGGACTTCCTGGAGCAGTCGCTGATCTGGACCGCGTCCGTCCTCAAGGGCGAGATCGAGGTCGAGCGCCCGGTGATCGACCGCGGCGAGGGCTGGGACCAGGCCGTCGCCAAGGGCCGTTTCATCGCGGACTCCAAGGTGCACGGCGCCGCTCCGGCCGCCTACCGCGCGCTGGACATCATCGCCGCCGCCAAGAACGGCGACCTCCAGCAGGGCTACGACGCCGAGGACAAGGCGCTCGCCGACCTGATCATGGGCGGCGAACTGCGGGCCGGCATCTACGCCTTCAACCTGGTGCAGAAGCGCGGCAAGCGCCCGGCCGGTGCCCCGGACAAGTCCCTGGCCCGCCCGGTCACCAAGGTCGGTGTCGTCGGCGCCGGCCTGATGGCCAGCCAGCTCGCGCTGCTGTTCCTGCGCCGCCTGGAAGTGCCGGTCGTGCTGACCGACATCGACCAGGAGCGCGTCGACAAGGGTGTGGGCTATGTCCACGCCGAGATCGACAAGCTGCTCGGCAAGGGCCGTATCAACCAGGACAAGGCCAACCGCCTCAAGGCGCTGGTGACCGGTGTCCTGGACAAGGCCGAGGGCTTCGCGGACGCGGACTTCATCATCGAGGCCGTGTTCGAGGAGATGGGCGTCAAGCAGAAGGTGTTCGCGGAGGTCGAGGCGGTCGCCCCGGCGCACGCGATCCTGGCCACCAACACCTCCTCGCTGTCGGTGTCGGAGATGGCGTCGAAGCTGAAGCACCCCGAGCGGGTCGTCGGCTTCCACTTCTTCAACCCGGTCGCCGTGCTGCCGCTGCTGGAGATCGTCCGCGGCGAGCAGACCGACGACGCCTCCCTGGCCACGGCGTTCGGCGTCGCCAAGAAGCTGAAGAAGACCGCGGTGCTGGTGAAGGACGCCCCGGCGTTCGTCGTGAACCGCATCCTGACCCGCTTCATGGGCGAGATCCAGAACGTCATCGACGAGGGCACCCCGGTCGAGGTCGCCGAGAAGGCGGTCGAGCCGCTGGGCCTGCCGATGTCGCCGCTGGTCCTGCTGGAGCTGGTCGGCCCGGCGATCGGCCTGCACGTCTCCGAGACGCTCAACAAGGCGTTCCCGGACCGCTTCACGGTCTCCCCGAACCTCAAGGCGGTCGTCGAGGCGGGCAAGCGCGGCTTCTACGTCTACGACAGCGGCAAGCCCGAGCTGGACCCGGAGGTCGCCGCGCTGCTGAAGCAGGGCGACAGCGTCCTGACGGAGGAGCAGGTCCGCGAGCGGGTGCTCGACGCGGTGGCGCAGGAGATCGGCATCATGCTCGACGAGGGCGTCGTCGCCGAGGCGCAGGACATCGACCTGTGCCTCATCACGGGCGCCGGCTGGCCGTTCCACCTGGGCGGCATCACGCCGTACCTGGACCGCGAGGGCGTCTCCGAGCGGGTCAACGGCGAGAGGTTCCTGGCGCAGGGCGTGGCGAGCGTGCCCGCGTAACGCGTAACCCCTGAGGGGGGTGGGGCGTGCGGTAACGATCCGGACGCCCCACCCCCCTTCCGTATGCCGCCACGGATAGGATCCTCACACAATCTGACCATTGTTTACCTGACTCTGACGGTCTCCACGAGAGACCGCCGGGTGTCCTCGAAGGAGTCTTTCGTGGCGTCCTCCCGCCGCCGCCCACCCCGACGCCGGGTGTGGCCCAAGATCAGGCTCCTGCTCCTGGTGGCGGTGGTCGCCGCCGGCGGCACGGCGTTGTATCCCGTGTGGAAGGCGGCGAACCCGGACCCGCCCGAGCTCAAGGTCCGCTACCGGACCGACACTCCGGCCACGGCCGCGGCGGCCAAGCCTTCGTTCGAGGTCTTCAACGACACCGAGAAGGCACTGCCGTTGAGCGATGTGACGCTCCGGTACTACTTCACGGCCGACGGCGCCCCGGGTCCCTCGTCGTACGCCTTCAACTGCGTCAACGCCGCCTTCGGCTGCTCCCACGTCGCCGGCCGGGTCGTCACGATGGACGAGGCCACCGACACCGCCGACCACTACCTGGAGGTCAGGTTCACGGCCGGCGCGGGAAGCCTGAGGCCGGGCGCCAACAGCAAGGGCATCGACCTCCAGCTCTTCCGCACCGACCACAAGCGGCTGAAGCAGTCCGACGACCGCTCCTTCGACGCCCGGATGACGTCCTACAAGGAGGCGGAGAAGGTCACCGCGTACAAGCGGGGCGTCCTCGCCTGGGGTGAGGAGCCGGACGGCACCAAGGCGAGCGACGGGAAGAAGGCCTCGGCGAAGGCCGCCGCGCCCGACCCGGTGCCGGCTCCCCCGGCCGGAGTGCTGTTCGACGACTTCACCTACCAGGGCCCCAAGGACCCGGCCCTGTTCAAGCACGGCTGGCTGGTCCGCACCAGCAAGGGCGGCCCCGGCATCGAGAACACCTGGTCGGCGGAGAACGTCACCTTCCCCACCGCCGAGGGCGCCCTGGCCGACGGCCAGGTGCTCAACCTGCGGGCGAGCACCGACGGCACCAAGGCGGGCACCGAACAGGCGAGTCTGGGCACCCGGAGCAGCGAGTTCCGCGACGGCACCTACGCGGCCCGCATCCACTTCAGCGACGATCCGGCGAAGGGCGAGGGCGGCGACCACGTCAACCAGACCTTCTACACGATCGGCGGCAGCGGCACGAAGTACAGCGAGCTCGACAACGAGTACATGCCGAACGGCGGCTGGGGCCGCCCCGGTCCCAAGCTCGACACCGTCTCCTGGTACGACCACGAGAGCAACGACCGCGTCTACAGGACGACCAACAAGAGCCTCGACGGCTGGCACACCATGATGATCACAGTCGAGGACGACGTCGTCACCTACCGCATGGACGGCGAGAAGCTCTTCTCCAGCGACGGCAAGTACGCCCCGCGCTCCAGGATGTCCGTGAACTTCAACCACTGGTTCGTGGATCTGCCGTTCAAAGGCGACCGCGCGTGGGACATGAAGGTGGACTGGCTCTACTACAACGCGAACGCATCCCTGTCGGTGAAGGAAGTCCGGTCCGCGGTCGAGGACTTCACCGGCGAGGGAATGAACTACTTCGACACGGTTCGGGAGTCCCGGTGAGGAAAAGGCGGTCCAACGCCCACAGGCACGCTGCAGAGGCTGCGGAGAACAAGCCGGTGGTGAGCCGGCGTTCCGCCCTGCTGATGGGTGGCACAGGAGGCGTCGCGATGGCCGGCGGCGGCGCGTGGCTGGGCCAGGTGGTGGCACAGCCCGCCGCCGCGCCGGCCGCCGAGGGAGCCATCGGAGGCCTCACCACGCCTCCCCTCTACGCCCCCTCGGGCCGTCGCCCCAAGTACCGCCGGGCCAGCTGGTCCCAGCAGTTCCAGGCCTCCCACGGCTGGACGCCGGGCGGCGCGGGCACCGCGTCGGCCGAGGCTAACGACAAGTCCGTCTTCGTGCGCGGCACCCAGTCGGTCCGCGTGACCACGAACGGCACCGGCAAGCAGTCCTACGTCCGCAAGACCGGTATGCCCGCGATGAGCATGAGCGGCAAGATGATCCGGCTCGTCTTCCGCGTCGACGACGTCACGAACCTGTCCAAGATGGTCTTCTACCTGGGCAGCGGCTCCCTCGCGAACCACTTCGCCTGGACGCTCCACGCCCACTCCAAGACGGGGGCCAACTATGTCCAGTCCGGGGAGTGGGTGACGGTCCACCTCCAGTGGGCCGACGTCAACGCCGCGGCCGGCACGTACTCCATCGGCGCCGGCGGCAAGCCGTCCACGAAGACCGGCTTCACCGACATGTCGTTCGCCGTGTACGACGACGCGGGCGGCCCGGTGACGTACCGGCTCCAGGCCGTCGAGCTGATACCGGACACCGTCTCGGTCTTCCCCAAGGGCGTCGTCTCCCTCACCTTCGACGACTCCCACAAGTCGATCCACGACCTGGCCCGTCCGGTCATGGACCGCTACGGCTTCCCCGGCACGGTCTACAACATCGCCGACGCCATCGGCACGGGCAGCTTCCTGACGCTGGGCCAGATGCGCTCGATGCAGGACTTCTCCGGCTGGGAGATGGCGGGCCACTCGTACGCGAACGCCGTACACACGGCGAGCTATCCCAAGCTCACCGCCGAGGAGGCCGACGCCGACTTCCGCAAGCTGCGCGAGTGGCTGGTGTCCAACGGCTTCACCAGCGAGCACTTCGCCTATCCGCACGGCGCGTTCCAGAAGACGACCGACGGTGTCCCGGTCGACCAGATCGCGAGCCGGCACTTCACCACGGCCCGGTCGATCATCTCCGAGACGATCGAGTCGTTCGCCCCGGCGATGCCGTACCGCCTCAAGGCGTTGACCGGCATCAACGACGGCACCGGCATCGGCGGTACGGCGTTGTCGAAGCTCACGGGCGCGGGCGGCCGGCTCGACCGGTGCGTGAACAGCGGTGACTGGCTGATCCTCTGTCTGCACAAGGTCACCGAGGGCGCCCCGACGAAGAGCACCGAGATCGGCAAGGCGGGCCTGGAGACGCTGATGAAGGCGATCGACGACCGGGACATCCCGGTGCTGACCGTCGAGGAGGCGATGGCCTCGTACACCTGAGGCCCGGACGCACGAGACCGGACACATGGGAGAGGGGCGGCCCCCCGGCCGCCCCTCTCCCATGTTCCCGTCCGACGGACGCGGCCTACCAGCCGCCGCCCTGCCCGTATCCCTGCCCCTGCCCCTGCCCCTGGCCCTGGCCCTGCTGCCAGGACGGGTCCGGGTACGGATGTCCGCCCTGCTGAGGGTCGTGGCCCTGGCCCGGGTAGGGCTGCTGGTACTGGTCGGGGTAGCCGTCGTACCCGCCCTGCCACTGCTGCCGGCCGGCCGGTTCCGGTGTCCCCCAGCTCACGCGCTGCTGCGGGACACCCGCGTGCTGCTCCTCGTCGTAGCCCGGGATCGGCTGCGGCTGGGCCGGGATGCCGCCCGCCGGGCGGGGCCGGGTGCGCAGGGCCGCGCCCTCCAGACGCATCAGCTGGAGCGTCTCGGTGACCTTCTTGTCGGAGTACGGGTCCTCTTCCTCGAAGATCTCCGTCACCTCGGACTCGTGGTCACCGGCCACGGACACCTCGACACCGCCCTGGCGGGTGCCCCAACTGCCCTTGTGCAGGGTGAACAGGGCGTAGAACCGCAGCGGGGTCAGCAGGGTCAGCTGGATCACGCCGTAGATGGGCGCGAGCAGGAACATGCCGAACCGCTTGACCAAGCCCATGCCCCGGCGCGGGAAGTCGAGGTAGCGCACATTGCGCAGGTAGCCCATCAGCACCATGAAGATCAGGTAGTCGCCGATGTGGTGGACGAACTGCTCGGGCTTGATGATGGGCAGGATGACCATCGAGTAGAACATCGCCGAGCCGAAGACCAGCCACAGCGCGAGTTCCATGCAGGTCAGCCAGAAGGCGGGACGGTACTTCTTCTGGTGCCGGAAGGCCCACAGCGACTCGCGGAAGAAGGACTTGTTCCAGCGGACCTGCTGGCGCAGGAAGTGCGGCAGCTTCTCGGGGACGGCGGTGTAACCGACGGCCGTCTCCTGGAAGACGACCTGGCCTTCCATCAGGCAGTAGTTGGTCATGCGGCGGTCGTCGCCGAAGACGGCCGGCTTGCCCAGGAACTGCTGATTGAGGAAGTCCGGCAGGTACTTGCGCACCAGCGTGCCGCGGTACGCGGAGAGCGCGCCGCAGCAGCACAGGACCGACTTCAGCCGGGAGTAGGCGGCCCGCTCGAAGAGGAACGAGTTGCCGTAGCGCAGGTCCTGCAGGCGGGTGAAGATGTTGCTGTCGTGGTTGAGCGCCAGCACCATGCCGGTGGAGGCCATGATCTTCTCGTCGGCCAGCGGCAGCAGCAGCTCGCGGACGGTGTCCCGGGACAGGACGGTGTCCGAGTCGACGCAGAGGAAGATGTCCGAGTACGGGGCGGCCTCGAAGCCGAGCGCGAGGGCCTCGCGCTTGCCCTTGTTCTCGGGCTGGACGCTGACCGTGTACTTGACGCCCTTGGCCTCGAACTCGCGGCGCATCTTCTTGGCCGCCCTGATGCCGGAGTCGTCGGCGCTGGCGTCGTCGATGATGTGGATCTCGTTCGGCAGTCGGCTCTGCGCGAGGAGGCTGCGCATGCCCTGCTCGAACATCACCGGGTCCTCGTTGTAGATCGGGATGACCGCGGTGACCCAGGCGTTCTCCAGGTACTCCAGTTCCTCCCGCCCGGCCTTGGCGGGACGGTAGAAGAGGGCGCCGAACATCTTCAGGGACAGCAGGCCCATGGCACCCATCGAGTACAGGTGCAGCGAACCGGCGTCGAGCCGGGTGGCGATGAGCGCGGCCAGGCCCAGGAAGACGAAGTACGAGACCTTCAGGTGCCGCCGCTTGCGGTGCGCGCGACGGCCCCCGGAGTCGACGGCCCCGGGTATGTACGTGTCTTCGGAGGTCACAGCTTGACCACCCGCGGGTGATCGGCGGACCTGCCCCGGGTGTCGAAGAGCGCCCGGGCCCGGTCGGCGAGCTCCCCCAGGTCGATCTCGCGGTGCGGCTGGAGCAGGATGGTGAGGTCGGCGTCCTCGGCGGCGGCGAGATAGTCACCGGCACGCTCGACTGGCACGCCGCCGACGCGCCAGTCCTCGACGCGCGGGTCGAAGTAGACGAGTTCGGCACCGCGTGCGAGGAGGTTCTCCGCGACGGCCAGCGCGGGGCTCTCGCGCTGGTCGGAGATGTCCGGCTTGTAGGTCACGCCGAGCAGCAGCACCCGGGACCCGCGCACGGCCTTGCCCTGGTCGTTGAGCAGATCGGCCGCCCGGTTGACGACATGCACGGGCATCCGCTGGTTGATCTCCTGAGCCAGCTCCACGAACCGGAACGGGATGCCCAGCGAACGGACCTTGTACGACAGGTAGTTGGGGTCGATCGGAATGCAGTGCCCGCCGACACCGGGGCCGGGGTAGAAGGGCGCGAACCCGAACGGCTTCGTCGACGCACACCGGATGGCATCCCACAGGTCGACGCCGATCTCACGGCAGAACATCGACATCTCGTTGACCAGCGCGATGTTGACGTGCCGGTAGGTGTTCTCCAGCAGCTTGGCCATCTCGGCCTCGCGGGTGCCCTTGGCCTCGACGACCCGGTTCACGAAACGCTCGTAGAGGGCGCGGGCGGCCTTGGTGCAGTCGGCCGTGCTGCCGCCGACGACCTTGGGCGTGTTCTCCAGCCCGTAGGCGGCGTTGCCCGGGTCGATGCGCTCCGGGGAGAAGGCGAGGTGGAAGTCGGCGCCGACGCGCAGCCCACCGGCCTCCAGCCGGGGCCTGACGACCTCGTCGGTGGTCCCCGGGTACGTCGTCGACTCCAGCACCACCAGCGTGCCGGCGCGGAGATGGGCGGCGATGTCGTCCACGGCCGCGTGCACCGCGCCGAGGTCCGGAGCACCGTGGTCGGTGAGCGGCGTCGGCACACACACCACGACCGCGGCGGCGTCCGCGATGACCCCGGCCCGGTCGGTGGCCTCGAAGCCCCGCTCCAGCATGCCGCGCACATCGGAGTCGGTGATGTCGTCCACATGCGAACGGCCGGCGTTCAACCCGTCGACCACCCGTCGGCTGCGGTCGAGACCGACCACCTTCAGGCCCGCGGCGGCCGCGGACCTGGCCAACGGCAGCCCCACGTAACCGAGTCCGACAACGACGAGATCCACCGTGGAGGATCTGCTCACGACATCATTCCCCAACCCCCGTTGCCGCGGCCCCGGCCAGACGCAGCGACAACCGGCCCCCCAGCAAAATCGAACAGTGCAAGGAGGTTAACAAGACCTTCACTTCTTGACCACGTTCACCCGAGGTGCATCTCGTCACGCACACATCCCTGCAACCCTTGGCACACTTCGTGTGTCTGGAGCGATGGGAGCCTCAGAAAGAACGGGGTGTCAGATCTCCCGCCAGGCCTCCAGAGCGAGCCCCGGTTCGTCCTTGCGGCGGGTGAGCAGCAGCTTCCCGGTCGACGGGGAGATGGAGGCCGCGACGACCTCGTCATGCTCGTCGAGTGCCAGCGACACCCTGGCGTCGGCGGGCAGTTGGGGACCGGACTCGGTCCACCAGGCCCCGGCGGACTCCTGTTCGGTCGGATAGGCGGCGAAGGCGACCCGGCCACTCGACGACCGCTGGGCGAGCACGGTGCAGTCGTGCCCCTCGATCTCACAGCGCACGGCGGACACGGGCCCCGGCCCGGCGGAGGCGATGAGCGTCACCGGCTTCTCCCCCGGGCGCCAGGCGCACAGGTCGCCGGAGGCGTCCGTGAAGAAGAGGGTGGTGTGCTCGGCGGACGTGGACAGGGCCCGGAGCGTCCCCGCCCGGACCGCCACATCCACGCCCTCGGTCCGCACCGGCGTCTTCCCGTGTTCCTCCTGCCGCCAGTGCAGGATCCCGCCCGGCACGGACGCGAACACCTCGACCATCCCCGACTCGCCCGTCACGGCGGCCAACTCCCCCTCGACGTCGTGCCCCTCGAGGTCCTGCCAGGGTCCCCAGCCGCCCTTCATCTTCTGGTTGCGCAGACTCAACCCGCCGCCGTTGTTGCGGACGAAGACGTAGGCGCGCCCCGCGGAGTCCACGGCGACGGCCGGCGGGCCCGTCCGGTCGCCTTTCTTGTCAGGGTGGCCGATCGGGACCCAGTCCAGGGGCGCGAGCCGGGGCCGGAAGTGGGTGGAGTGCACGAGTCCCGACTCGCCCGGCACGGTGGGCCGCCAGGCGGCCAGGTGGGCGTAACCGTCGGGCCCCTGGCCGACCGCGACACCCGGGTGCAGCTTCTGGGTGCCGCCGACGGTTCGGGGTGCGTCCCAGGAGCCGGCGGGGCCGCGTTCCGCACGGCACAGCACGGCGTCGCCGGAGGGCAGGTAGACGGTGAGGCGGCCGTCGCGGCCGCAGATGAGCCAGTCGCCGTTCACCAGTTCACTTTACGCGGGCGGGGCGGTCGGCCGCCGCGCCCGCCCCTGCCTGGCCGAGATCCGCCGTGCGACCCTGACGACATGAACAGCAACGCTCCCTTGCTTGTCGTCGTCGACGCCGCGAATGTCGTCGGGTCGGTGCCGGACGGTTGGTGGCGGGACAGGAAGGGGGCGGCGGAGCGGCTGCGGGACCGGTTGGCGTCGGACGGGGTGCCGGGGCTGGACGGGCCGGTGGAGATCGTGCTCGTGGTGGAGGGAGCGGCGCGGGGGGTGGAGTCCGTGGCCGGGGTGCGGGTGGAGTCGGCGACAGGCAGCGGGGACGACCACATCGTCGAGGTGGTCGCGGGGGCGGGGGCGCGTCCCGTACTGGTCGTCACGGCGGACCGGGAGCTACGGAGGCGGGTCGGGGAGCTGGGGGCGGAAGTGACGGGGCCGCGCACGGTACGTCCCTAGGCGCCCGGCGTTCCTGCCGGCGCGGGGTGGGTCCGCAGCCCGGCGGAACGGGGTGCCGCCAGCGGCTGCTGGGGCCGAGGCGTTGCGCAACCCGGCGCTGCGGGGTGCCGCTGCGCCCACCCGTGCCGCCCCAAGCGGCACGACTGCCCGCAGCTAAGCGCATGCATGCAGCTGAGCCGAGACGCGCCCGCACCCGCCGCACGGCGAGAAGGGGACGTGTCGGGGGGTGTCCGCCCGCAGCGGTTGGCGCGTCGACGGACAGTCAGTCGGTATCCGACCCCATCGCGCCGTTCCGAGGACGGACACCCCCCGACGCGGCCCCGACCCACCACCACCGCGAAGGCGCGACACAAGCCCCCACCACACCCGCGCAGGCCGCCGCAGGCACCCCGGCCCAACCACCGGAGGTCACCGCTAAAGCGTCTGCTCGGGCTTCGTTTCCTCTCCCCTCGCAAGGCGGCTGTGCGTGCGGCCGTAGAGGAAGTACACGAAGAACCCGGCGGCCATCCAGATACCGAACCGCACCCACGTCTCGGCCGGCAGGTTGATCATCAGCCACAGCGAGGCGCACACCGACAGGATCGGGATGAGCGGCACCCAGGGGGTGCGGAAGGCCCGGTGCAGGTCGGGGCGGGTCCTGCGGAGGACGAGCACACCGATGGCGACGACCACGAAGGCGAACAGCGTGCCGATGTTCACCAGGGCGGCGAGCTCCGTCAGCGGAGTGAAGCCGGCCAGGATCGCGATGACCACGCCGAGCAGGATGGTCGGCCGGTGCGGGGTCTTGAACCGCGGGTGGACGCGCGAGAAGAAGCGGGGCAGCAGTCCGTCGCGGCTCATCGCGAAGAACACCCGGGTCTGCCCGAGCAGCAGGATCATGCACACCGTCGTCAGACCGACCGCGGCACCGAAGCTGATGAAACCGGCGTACCAGGGATGCCCGGTGGCCTTGAACGCGTCGGCGAGCGGCGCGTCGACGGACAGTTGGCTGTAGTGCTGCATGCCGGTCACGACGATCGACACGGCGACGTACAGGGCCGTGCAGATGAAGAGGGAGCCGAGGATGCCGCGCGGCATGTCACGCTGCGGATTCCGGGTCTCCTCCGCCGCCGTGGCCACGACGTCGAAGCCGATGAAGGCGAAGAACACGACGGAGGCGGCGGTGAAGATGCCCATCACGCCGAAGTTGGAGGGCGCCCAGCCGAACATGAGCTGGATCAGCGGGGAGTCGAGACTCGACCCGGCCTCCACCGGCTTCTCCTTCGGGATGAACGGGTCGTAGTTCTCGCCCTTGATGAGGAACGCGCCCGCGATGATCACGACGAGGACGACCGTCACCTTGATGGCGACGACGATCGACGTGATCCGCGCGGACAGCTTCATGCCGAGTACGAGGATGCCGGTGAGGACGAGGACGAGCGCGGCGGCGAGGAGGTCGAAGCCGAAGACGTCGGAGCCCTCTCTGCTGCCCAGGGCCGCGGGCATCGCCCAGCCCGCGTTGTCCATGAGCGACTGGATGTAGCCGGACCAGCCGACGGCCACCACCGCCGTACCGAGTGCGAACTCCAGAACCAGGTCCCAGCCGATGATCCAGGCCGACAGTTCACCGAGGGAGGCGTACGAGAACGTGTAGGCGGACCCGGCGACCGGGACCGTGGACGCGAACTCGGCGTAACAGAGAGCGGCCAGGGCGCAGGCGACGCCGGCCGCGACGAACGCCAGAGCCGTCGCGGGCCCGGCGTTGTTCTTCGCGACTGTTCCGGTGAGGACGAAGATGCCGGTGCCGATGATCACGCCGACACCGAAGACGGTCAGATCCAGCGCGGACAAGGACTTCTTGAGCGCGTGCTCTGGCTCCTCGGTGTCGAGGATGGACTGCTCGACCTTCTTCGTCCGGAAGAGGGTACTGCTCACGGGGTACCTCCCACGCTTGTCGTCCTCGACATGATCGAGAGGGGGCACCATCCGTATGCCCCGGCACCGACGGATTCACGCCAATGGGCCGGTTCCACCACCCTTCACGGTGGTGGAACCGGCCCATTCAGCGGTGTCAGTCGCGCGCGGGTTCCACGGAGTCGACGGCGTCGGCCGCGGAGCGCTCGGTGGGGGTCCCCCCGCTCGAGCGCAGCCGAGAGTGGGGGAGGCCGTCCAACTTGGCGACCAGCCCGGTCACCTGGCGGGCGATGTCCGGCGCCGTGAGGCCGATTTCGGCCATGACCTCGGCGCGCGAGGCGTGGTCGAGGAAGCGCGGCGGAATGCCGAAGTCACGCAGCGGCACGTCGACACCCGCGTCGCGCAGCGCCTGCGCGATCGCCGAACCCACACCACCGACCCGGCTGTTGTCCTCGACGGTGACGACCACGCGGTGCCGCTCGGCGAGCGGGGCCATGGCCTCGTCGACGGGCTTGACCCAGCGCGGGTCGACGACGGTCGTGGAGATGCCCTGCTTGTCGAGCAGGCCGGCGATCTCCAGGCACATCGGCGCGAGGGCGCCGACGGAGACCAGCAGCACGTCGGGCCGGTCGGTGCCGGGCTCGCGCAGCACGTCCATGCCGCCGACCCGGCCCACGGCGGGAACGGCGGGACCGACGGCGCCCTTGGAGAAGCGGACCACGGTCGGCGCGTCGTCGACCGCGACGGCCTCCCGCAACTGGGCGCGGACCTGGTCGGCGTCACGCGGCGCGGCCAGCCGCAGCCCCGGCACGACCTGAAGGATCGACATGTCCCACATGCCGTTGTGGGACGCCCCGTCGGTGCCGGTGACACCGGCCCGGTCCAGCACGAAGGTCACGCCGCACTTGTGCAGGGCCACGTCCATCAGCACCTGGTCGAAGGCCCGGTTGAGGAAGGTGGCGTACACCGCGAACACCGGGTGCACCCCGCCCGTCGCCAGGCCCGCCGCGGACACGGCGCCGTGCTGCTCGGCGATGCCGACGTCGTAGACCCGCTCGGGGAACCGCTTGGCGAACTTCTCCAGGCCCACCGGCTGGAGCATGGCGGCGGTGATGGCGACGATGTCCTCGCGCTCCTCACCCAGCTTGACCATCTCCTCGCCGAACACGGACGTCCAGTCGGCGCCGGAGGAGGCGATCGGCAGGCCCGTGTCGGGGTGGATCTTGCCGACGGCGTGGAAGCGGTCGGCCTCGTCCTGGAGGGCGGGCTGGTAGCCGCGGCCCTTCTCGGTGAGGCAGTGCACGATGACCGGCCCGCCGAACCGCTTGGCCCGCGCGAGCGCGGACTCCAGGGCCTCCAGGTCGTGTCCGTCGATCGGGCCGACGTACTTCAGGCCGAGGTCCTCGAACATGCCCTGCGGGGCGATGAAGTCCTTCAGGCCCTTCTTGGCGCCGTGCAGGGTGCCGTAGAGCGGCCGCCCGACGACGGGGGTGCGCTCCAGGACCTCCTTGGTGCGGGCGAGGAACCGCTCGTAGCCGTCCGTCGTCCGCAGCGTCGCGAGGTGGTTGGCGAGACCGCCGATGGTCGGCGCGTAGGACCGCTCGTTGTCGTTGACGACGATGACGAGGGGCCGGTCCTTGGCGTCGGCGATGTTGTTCAGCGCCTCCCAGGCCATGCCGCCGGTCAGCGCGCCGTCACCGATGACGGCGACGACGTGGCTGTCGCGCTCGAGGAGCTGGTTGGCCTTGGCGATGCCGTCGGCCCAGCCGAGGACGGTCGAGGCGTGCGAGTTCTCGATGACGTCGTGCTCGGACTCGGCCTGCGAGGGGTAGCCGGACAGGCCGCCCTTCATCTTCAGCCGGGAGAAGTCCTGACGGCCGGTGAGGAGTTTGTGCACGTAGGACTGGTGACCGGTGTCCCAGAGCACCTTGTCCTTGGGCGAGTCGAAGACCCGGTGCAGGGCGATGGTGAGCTCCACCACGCCGAGGTTGGGGCCGAGGTGACCGCCGGTCTTGGAGACCGCTTCGACAAGGAAGGTCCGGATCTCCTCCGCCAGCTGGTTCAGCTCCTCCAGGCTGAGCCGGTCCAGATCGCGCGGTCCCCTGATACGGGTCAGCAGCGGCACCCGTGCCTCCTTGCAGTAGAGCTGTTGCCGGGTTTGTCGAGTCTAATGTTCCGCCTTCGCGGGCGGTGCCGAGGCCATGCGTCGTACGTCACGCGTTCGGCTGTACCCAAGTTGTGCCACACCTACGACATGACTGTGCCCGGCACCTCACGGTGCCGGGCACAGCGGTGTTCTTCGGCGCTACGCGCGCCCTGCCGTCTTCTGCGTCTTACGCGTCACCGCGTCGATCACGACCGTGGCCAACAGCACACCACCCGTGATCATGTACTGCACCGGAGAAGCGATGCCCTCCAGGGCGAGCCCGTACTGGATCGACACGATCACCAGCACACCGAGCAGCGCGTTCCACGTACGCCCACGACCGCCGAACAGCGACGTACCGCCGATCACCGCGGCCGCGATCGCGTTCATCAGCAGGTCACCGCCACCGGCACCCTGGTTGGCCGCCGCGATCTTCGAGGCGATGAACAGACCGCCCACCGCGGCGAAGGTCCCGGAGATCGCGAACACCGAGATCCGGACCATCTCCACGTTGATGCCGGCCCGCCGCGACGCCTCGACGCTGCCGCCGAGGGCGAAAACCTTCCGGCCGTACGCCGTGCGCCGCAGCACGAAGTCCGTGACCAGCAGCACCACGATGAAGATCACCACGGCCAGCGGCAGGCCCTTGTACTGGTTGAAGACGATGGCGACGGCGAACGCGACGATCGCCAGCAGCACCGTCCGCACGATGGTCTCGCTCAGCGGCCGCGACGGCACCCCCGCGGCCTCCCTGCGCCGGTTGCCGAGGAAGGAGCTGAGGAAGTACCCGACGGTCACCACGGCGGCCAGCCCGTAGGCGGCGGCCACGTCCGAGAAGTAGTAGCTGGTCAGCTGGGCCACGACCCCGTCCGGGTCGAGGTTGATCGTGCCGTTGTCGCCCAGGATCTGGAGCATGAAGCCGTTCCAGAACAGCAGTCCGGCCAGGGTGACGGCGAACGCGGGGACACCGATCTTCGCGAAGAAGAAGCCGTGCAGCGCGCCGGCGACCGTGCCGGTGACGATGGCCAGCAGGAAGGCGAGCCACTCGTTCATGCCGTTGGTGACGTTCAGCACGGCGAAGCTCGCACCCGCGACACCGCTGACCGAGCCGACCGACAGGTCGATCTCCCCCAGCAGCAGCACGAACACGATGCCGACGGCGATCATGCCCGTGCCGACCATGGCGACGGACATGTCGGACAGGTTGCCCGCGGTGAGGAAGTTGGAGTTCAGGCTCTGGAAGATGATCCAGATGATGGCCAGGCCGACGACGACCGGGAGGGAGCCCAGGTCGCCGGACTTCATCTTCCGCTTGAACTCGGTGACGTAGCCCGCGAGGCCCTGCTCGCGCACCAGCAGCCGGGGGTCGACGACCGTGACGGCGGCCTTGGCCGCCTCGGGGTTCTCCACGACGTGGTCTTCGGGCACCGCGGAGGTCTTGTCGATGCTCACTTGGAAACCTCCCCGTTCGTGCGCGCCGCACGGCGGGTCACGGCGTTGTCGGTGGCGCCGGTGATGGCGGAGATGATCTCTTCCTGCGAGGTGGACTTGACCTCGAAGATGCCGTTGTTGCGCCCGAGGCGCAGCACGGCGACCTTGTCCGCGACGGCCTTCACATCGGCCATGTTGTGGCTGATGAGGATCACGGCGTGGCCGCGCTCGCGCAGCCGCTCGACCAGGTCGAGGACCTGCGCGGTCTGCTCGACGCCGAGGGCGGCGGTGGGCTCGTCGAGGATGACCAGCTTCGGCTCGCCGAGCATGGACCGGGCGATGGCCACGGTCTGGCGCTGGCCGCCGGACAGCGAGGCGATCGGGATGCGCACGCTGGGGATGCGGATCGACAGCGTGTCGAGCAGCTCGCGGGAGCGGCGCTCCATCTCCACCTCGTCCAGGACACCGCGCTTGCGGATCTCCCGGCCCAGGTAGAGGTTGCCGACGACGTCGATGTTGTCGCACAGCGCGAGGTCCTGGTAGACGGTCGCGATACCCAGGTTCTGGGCGTCGTGCGGCTTGTTGATCTGGACGGACCTGCCGTCCCATTCGATGACGCCCTCATCGATGGGGTGCACGCCGGCGATCGTCTTGACCAGCGTGGACTTTCCGGCGCCGTTGTCGCCGACCAGGGCGACCACTTCACCGGCGTGGACCTCAAGCTCTACGTCGGTGAGCGCCTGTACGGCACCGAACCGCTTGGAGACCCCGCGCAACGCCAGCACGGGCGTAGCGGACACGTGAACCATCTCCTTCACCGCCTGACCCGGCGGGAGGTAGTGCAGAAGTGTGGGAGGAGCGATCACTCCGGCGCCCCGCGGAGCTTGGCGGGGCTGGTGTGGCGGGGCGCCGGAGGAACTCGGGGCAGCCGGTCCCGTGCGGGAGTCACGAGAGTCCACGAGCGTCACGGGAGTCCGGACGCGGACTCCCGTACCCCTCAGGGGACCTGACGACTGCTTGGGGGGGACCTGACGACTGTCTACTTGAGGCCGATCTTGTCGCAGGCGGCCTTGTACTTGCCGGTGCAGATCTCGCTCACGGTGTAGATGCCGTCCTTGATGACGGTGTCCTTGATGTTGTCCTTGGTCAGCGAGACGACCGGGACCAGGACGGAGGGGATGGCCTTGGTGGTCGGGCTGTCGACCTTGTCCTTGGCGATCGAGTCGAGCGACTTGCCCTGGGCGAGGGCGACGGCCATCTCGGCCGCGACGTCCGCCTCCTGCGGGTAGGGCTTGTAGACGCTCATGTACTGCTCACCGGTGACGATGCGCTGCACGCCCGCGAGTTCCGCGTCCTGGCCGGTGACGGGGATGTCGGCGATACCGGCCGCCTTCAGGGCCGTGATGATGCCGCCCGCCATGCCGTCGTTGGCGGAGTAGACGCCGACGATCTTGTCCTTGCCGAGGGCGGAGATGGCGCCCTCCATGTTGGAGTTGGCGTTCTCCGGCTTCCACTCCTTGGTGTCGTACTCGCGGCCGATCTTCACCTTGCCGTCGAGGACGGAGTGCGCGCCCTTCTTGAACTGGGCGGCGTTCGGGTCGGTGGACGACCCGTTCATCATGACGATCTGGCCGTCCTTGGCCTTGTCGCCCAGGGCCTTCAGCAGGGCCTCGCCCTGGGTCTTGCCGACGGTCTCGTTGTCGAACGAGGTGTAGGCGTCGATCGGGCCCTCGGCCAGGCGGTCGTAGGCGACGACCGGGATGCCCGCGTCCTTGGCCTTCTTCACCGAGCCGGCAATGGCCTTGGAGTCCACCGCGTCCACGATCAGCACGTCGACCTTGTTGGTCACCATCGTGTCGACCTGCTGGTTCTGCGTGCTGGCGTCCTGCTTGGCGTTGGCGTAGACGACCTCGCCCTTGCCGTTGGTGAGTTCCTTGACCTTCTTCTGGATGAGCGGCCGGTCGAACTTCTCGTAGCGCGCGGTCGCGTTCTCCGGAAGGAGCAGGCCGACCTTGATGTCGTCGCCCTTCTTGGCGGACCCCGTGGAATCGGCGTTGTCGCCGGACTCCTTGGCGCTGCCACAGGCAGCAAGCGAAACAGCCATCGCACCGGCGGCAATCGCAACGGCGGCGCGACGCATACGCGTGTTCACTTCAGAAACCTCCCTGACGAGGCCGCGACATTGCGGCCGAGGTGGCTGGAAGTCAACTCGGCCACACGTGCGACGTCAAGAAGTAAATCCTTAACGAGATGGCAACGGTGCCATCCGTTCTCTAAGTGAAGGCAGGGGTCCCCGCCTGCAGCGCCCCGACGGCAGTGCCGTCCAAAAGGGTCGAATCGCCCATCTCGCTGAGGGCCAGCGCGAGCGCTCCGAGCACCTCCGCACGGCCGCCGAGCGCCCCGGGGAGAACGGACAGCTGGCGTGCCGCACTGGGGATGGCGTAGCGGCCCACGGACTCCCGGATCGGCCCGAGCACCAGCTCACCGGCCTCGGCGAGATCACCGCCGAGCACCACGCGGCTCGGGTTCAGCAGGTTGCAGAGATTGGCCACTCCACTGCCGATGTGGCGGCCGACGTCGGCGATCACCCGACGGCAGCCCGGGTCTCCGTCCCGCGCGAGCCGCACGACGCCTTCCATCGTCAGGTCGGTGCCGTGGCTGGACTGGAGGAGCGGGAGCACGTAGCGCGCGGCCGCGAAGGTCTCCAGGCAGCCGCGGTTTCCGCAGCGGCAGACGGGGCCGGATTCATCGAGTGTAATATGTCCGATTTCTCCGGCGGTACCGCCTGGACCGCGGTAGATCTTGCCGTCGATCACCAGGCCCGCGCCGACACCGCTGGCGACCTTGATGTACGCGAGGTCGCGCACGCCGCGGCCGCTGCCCCAGACCATCTCGCCGAGGGCGCCGAGGTTGGCGTCGTTGTCCACGTGCACGGGGACGCCGAGGCGGCCGCGGAGCTCCTCGGCGGGCTTGGTGCCCGTCCAGCCGGGGAGGATCGCGGTCGAGCCGAGGGTGCCGGACTCGACGTCGATGGGGCCGGGCACGCCGAGGCCGACGCCGGCGATCTTGGAACGGTCGACCCCGGTGGCCTCGATCAGGCGGGTGACCAGCTGTTCCGCCCGGTCGAAGCCCTGGGTCGAGGAGGCGTCCACGTCCAAGGGCTCGGACTCCTCGGCGAGGACCTGGTGGGCGAGGTTGCCGACGGCGACGCGCAGGTGGGTGTGGCCGAAGTCGACCCCTATGACGATGCCGGCGTCACCGCTGAGCGACACGCTGCGGGCCCTGCGGCCGCCTGCCGAGGTGGGTGTGACCTCGACCGTGCCGCCGTCCTTCAACTCCCGGACGATGTTGGACACCGTCGCCGCGGACAGGCCCGTCGTCCGGGCGATCTCGGCCTGGGTGAGGGAGCCCGCCAGGCGTACGGCTCGTACGACCCGCTCCAGGTTGGCTCGGTGCAGCGATGACTGCGACCCCGGAGTCTCCACGACGACCTCCTGCGCGCGGGGCCGCTTCGATGAGGCCCCGTCCATGTCCAACTAGTGAACTCTAAGCTGAGCCGTTCGGGTTGCCTCCCGTCAAGAGGTTGAACCGATTCGAAGTGTGTGCATGTGGTTGCGGAGGGCTACGGGGGCCTCCGGCGGTTGGGCGGGGTGCCTGCGGCGGCCTGTGCGGCTTCGGTGGGGGTGCGCGTAGCGCCTACCGGGGTGCGGTGGGGCGGGGCCGCGTCGGGGGGTGTCCGTCCTCGGAACGGCGCGATGGGGTCGGATACCGACTGACTGTCCGTCGACGCGCCAACCGCTGCGGGCGGACACCCCCCGACACGTCCCCTTCTCGCCGTGCGGCGGGTGCGGGCGCGTCTCGGCTCAGCTGCCGCAGGCCGCGCGGCGCGGCGGGCCGCCGGTCCCGCCTGGCTGCGGGCAGTCGTGCCTCCCCCAGTGCCTTAAGGGCCTGGGAGGTGCCCCCAGGGCGGCACGGGTGGGCGCAGCGGCACCCCGTTCCGCTGGGCTGCGGTCCCACCCCGGCGGTTGCTGCGAGGGCCGTCGCTACTTCAGCGCGCCCGCCGTCAGGCCCTGCACCACCTGTCGCTGGAAGATGATGTACGCCGCCAGGACCGGGAGCATGGCCATGACCAGGCCCGCGAAGAGTCCCGACCAGTCACCCTTGTAGCCCTGGCTGACCGCCAGCTGGACGAGGCCCTGGGTGAGGACGCGCTTGTCGGGGTCGGTGTTGAGGACCGTGGGGAGCATGTACTGGTTCCACTGGCCCAGGAAGTTGAAGATGCCGACGCTGACCAGGCCCGGCTTGGCCATGGGCAGCATGATCTGGAAGAACGTACGGCTGTGCGAGGCGCCGTCGACGAAGGCCGCCTCCGCCACCGACGTCGGCAGCGTGCGGAAGAACGCCGTCAGGAAGAACACCGTGAAAGGGAGGGAGTAGGCGATGTAGACGAGGATCAGGCCGTGGATGGTGTTCAGCAGGCCCATGTTGTTCACGACGTAGAACAGCGGGACCAGCGCCAGCATGATCGGGAAGCTCATGCCGCCGATGAACAGGTAGTAGATGAAGCGGTTGCCCGGGAAGTCGAAGCGGGCCAGGACGTATGCCGCCATCGAGCCGAGGACGAGGGTGCCGACGAGCGAACCCCCCACCACCAGGACGGTGTTGAGGAAGTAGTCGCTCATGTTGGCCTCGGTCCACGCCCGCGACCAGTTGTCGAAGTGCAGGGTGTCCGGCAGAGACCAGGGAGAGGAGAAGATCGAGCGGTCGTCCTTGAAGGACGTCATGACCGCCCAGAGCAGGGGCATCACCACCATGAACGCCCAGAGGACGAGGATGCCGTGGGAGAAGGCGTTGAGGACCGTGCCCTCCTTCTTCTCCTTCGGGGGCGGGCCCGCCGGGGTGTCGGCCTTGGTGACCGGCGCACCGGACTCGGCCGGCACGGGCGCGGGGCTCTGCGTCGTCTTCATCAGTACTCCAGCCGCTCGCGACGGCCCAGCCGCATCACCACGGCGGCGAAGGCCAGCGTGACGACGAGCAGGGCGACACCGATGGTGGTGGCGTAGGCGGCCTGCCCGTCACGGAACGCCTTCTGGTACACGTACAGGACCATGACGGTGGTCGAGTAGTCGGGACCGCCCGGCCCGGTCGTCATGATCTGCACGACCGCGAACGACTCGGCTCCCAGGGCGAGGATGCCCATGTAGACCCAGCCCGACTGCACGGTGTCCCAGAGCAGGGGAAGGGTGATGCGGAAGAACGTCGTGGCCCGGCCCGCCCCGTCCAGCAGCGCGGCCTCGTACATCTCCGCCGGGATGGAGGCCATGCCGGCGGAGAAGAGGACCACGAAGAAGCCGACCGTGGACCAGACGAGCACCGCCATCACGGCCCACAGCGCGAGGTCGGGGTCGCCCAGCCACAGCGGCTGGACGCCGTCCAGCCCGATCCCGCGCAGGATCGAGTTGATCGCGCCGCTGTCCGGGTTGTACGCGAACGCGAACAGCAGCGCGACGATGGCGATCGAGAGGACCTGCGGGAAGAAGTAGACGATTTTGTAGAAGGAGGAGCCGCGGACACCGGAGACGACCGGGCCGTTCTTCCTCTTTCTGCCGCCCACATTGATCATGAAGGCGAAGAACAGCGCCAGGCTGATCGTCACGACCGGCAGCAGGAGCGCGAACAGCAGGCTGTGCTGCAACGACTTCCAGAAGATCTCGTCGTCCAGCATCCGGCTGTAGTTGTCGAAACCGACCATCTTGAATTCGGGGCTCAGGCCGGTCCAGTCCGTGAACGAGTAGTAGATGGACTGGATGAACGGCCAGACCACGAAGAGCGCGTACAGTCCCAGGGGCAGCGCGAGGAAGCCCACGATGAACCGGTACTTGCCGTGCTGCATCGCCACTCCGGTGCCGTTGCGGAAAAAGTTTCCGGTGCCGTTACTGGTGCTTGTAGTGCTTGATGGAGTCGTCCTTGGCGGCCTCGTCGGCGTAGCCCTGGATCTTTTTGATGGCCTCGGCCGGGGTGAGGCGGCCGGCCATCATCTCGCCCAGGCCGGAGACCCCGATCTTCTCCTTCTGCAACTGCACGTACCAGTCCTGGAGGCGGGGATTCACCACGTTCTCGCCCGCCTTGTCCAGCGCCGCGACACCCGATTTCAGACCAGGGGTGAGGGCGATGCCGTCGGTGCCGCCGTTGTACGCGGTCAGCGACTTCACCTTGCTGGTGAAGTTCTTCGACGACGCCTCGCTGAGCATGATGCGCAACTGCTCCATGCCGCCCTCGGCGTTCTTCGCCTTGGCCGGGACGATGAAGGGCTCGCCGCCGGAGGCCCAGATGGTGCCGAAGGGCAGCTTGTCGGAGGTGTCGAGGCCGGTGGGCGCGGAGACGGCCAGGTCGAAGTCCTTCGGGATGACGTTCGCCGACTCGTTCTCCACCCAGGAGCCGTTCGGGATGAACAGCGCCTTGCCCTGGGCCCAGGCGGTCTGCGACTGGATGTGGTCCAGGCCCGGGGTGCCCTTGAGGATGTAGCCCTTCTTGTAGAGCTCGTAGTACGCGTCGAAGCAGGCCTTGACGGCCGGGTGCTTCCAGGCGTTCGGCTCCAGGTTGTCGATGGCGTCGAGGACCTCGCGGCCGCCGACCTTGCCGATCATCGGGTAGAGCGAGAAGGGGAGGTAGTACGGGTACTTGCCCGCGTACGTCCAGCCCGCCATGCCCTTCTTCTTGGCCTTCTCGCAGACCGCGAGCATCTGGTCCCAGGTCTCGGGGTACTGCTCGTCGAGCGAGTCCAGGGCCTTCTGCGAGTACCAGACGCCGTAGACCGTGTAGGCGTAGTAGAGGATCCAGACCTTCTCGCCGTCGAACTGGCCCATCTCGACGATGCCGGGGCGCAGCGTGTCGCGGACCTTCTTGGCCGGGTCGTCGTAGGAGGGCGCGTCCAGCAGCGGGGTGAGGTCGGTGAGCTGGTTCTTGCCGACCAGGACGCCCATGTCCATCTGTTCGGCGCCGGAGTTGTCGATGAGGTCCGGCGGGGTGCCCTGGTTGAAGCGGGGCTGGAGGGTGGACTGGATCTTCTGGGTGGCGGAGAACTTCACCTTCGCCTTGGGGAAGTCCTTCTCGTAGATCTTCACGGCGTCCTCGGCGTACTCCTTGCCGAAACCGCCGTCGAACAGGACGAATTCCATGCCCGCGGTGTCGTTGACGCCGAGCGGGTTCTTCGCGGTCTTCTTGCCGGCTTTGGCCTTGTCCCCGCTGTCGTCGCCGCCGCTGCTGGCGCAGGCGGACAGGAAGCTCATCGTGGGAACGGAGATCAGCCCGAGCGCGGCGGACCTTTTGATCAGATCACGGCGGCCGACTCCTTCGGTGCCGTGGTTCTCGGCGGAAGTGGATCCCATGCTCAAGTCCTCGCCTTCTCCAGGACTCAGGCGGTGAACCGGATCCTTCCCGGCACCGCGATCGGGTCAAGCTGGGTCGTGCAGGAAGTGCGGGTGGTGACGTGCGGATCGTGTGAATCGTCCGACAGGTATAGTCCACTTCCCGCCAGCGGATCAACATCGAACACAGGGTTGGCCGTGGGTCTTATCCGAGTTGAGACCTCGCGGAAAGTCGAGCGCTTCGCCTGTAACCCAGCGGAAAAATCCCGGTCGTCACCCCCGAACGCCACAGCCAACACCCTTGACACTCTCCGGCACCTGGGCAACCACTGGTCCTTGCGCTCGAAGTTGACAACGTTGTCCACTGCGCAGGGAGGGTACCCGTAGACGCAGCGGAAAGCTCGGCACAGATGGGGTCCGGCGGTCGTGTCGGCGGCCGTCCTCGCTTTGGCCCTGGGATCCCGGGGCGTTGCGGTCGCACTGCCCGAAGCGCCCGAGAAGGCCGACCGGAGGTTCGCGTCCTCTTATGAGTCGGACGACCCGGTTCCGGAGTAATTTGAATCCTCCCCTCCTCGCGTTCAGCGTGAGGTCACCGGGTACGTACGAGAAGTACCGCCTGGTCCTCGACGGCGAGGGCACGTCGGCGGAGGTCGAACTGCTCGCCCGAGCAGCCGAGTTGGGGGTCTGATGCCGCTTCCCGTGCCCGTCTTGCCCGAGGGTGTCGATCCGGCCTGGCTGCCGTCCGCCGCCTTCCGGGCGGTCGGCAGCCGGCGGACGCTGATCCGTGGATCGGGTGCGCTGGTGGAGACGGTGCACGGGGAGGTGGCGGAGGCCTGCCGGCGGTTCGGGGGGCGGGTCGTGCGCGACGTCCAGCCGGGCGAGGGCGCGTACGACCTGGTCCTCGACCCGGGTGCCGACGGCTTCGGCGAGGAAGGCTTCACATCCGCGCGTGAGGGCGGCACGACGACCGTCACCGCCTCCGGCGGACGGGGGCTGCTGTACGGCCTGTTCCATGTCGTGCGGCTCGGCGAGGCGGCGTTCACCGGCGCGTGGGCTCGGGAGACGCACCGCCCCGCCCTCGCCCTGCGCATGCTCGACCACTGGGACAACGTCGCCGTGCACCCGGTCATGGGCCAGGTGGAGCGCGGATACGCGGGCGGCTCGCTGTTCTGGGAGGACGGGCGGGCGCGCGGCGACCTGGAGCGGGTGCGGGCGTACGGCAGGCTGCTCGCGGCCTGCGGGATCAACGCGGTCGCCGTCAACAACGTCAACGTGCACGAGACCGAGGCGCACCTGCTGACCGACCGGATCGGCGAAGTGGCCGCGATCGCCGATGTGCTGCGGCCCTATGGGATCCGCACACACCTGTCCGTGTCCTTCGCCGCGCCGGTGGTGCTCGGTGGACTTCCCACGGCCGATCCGCTGGGCGAGGCGGTGCGGGCTTGGTGGGCAGCGGCGACACGATGGGTGTACGAGGCGATCCCCGACTTCGGCGGGTACGTGGTGAAGGCCGACTCGGAGGGGCAGCCGGGCCCGTTCGCGTACGGCCGCACTCACGCGGACGGAGCGAACATGCTGGCCGCCGTGCTCGAACCGTACGGCGGCACCGTCCACTGGCGGGCGTTCGTCTACGACCACCGCCAGGACTGGCGGGACCGCACGACGGACCGGGCCCGGGCCGCGTACGACCACTTCGTGCCGCTGGACGGCGAGTTCGCGCCGAACGCCGTGCTCCAGGTGAAGCACGGGCCGATGGACTTCCAGGTGCGCGAGCCGGTCTCGCCGCTGATCGGCGCGATGCCGCGCACCCGGCTGGCGGTGGAGTTGCAGGTCACCCAGGAGTACACCGGGCAGCAGCGGCACGTCTGCTGGCTGGGGCCGATGTGGAGCGAGGTGCTGCGGTTCCGGCACGAACCGGAGTCGTCCGTGGGGGAACGGGCGCGGGGCGGGCTGGTCGCCGTGTCCAACGCCGGCGACGATCCGTTCTGGACCGGGCATCCCCTCGCCCAGGCCAACCTGTACACCTTCGGACGGCTGGCCTGGCGGCCGGACACCGAGCCGCGTGAGGTGCTCGACGAGTGGATCGGGCTGACCTTCCCGGAGGTCTCGGAGCGCCTGTCCGACGGGCTGCACGCGGTGCTCGACGGCTCGTGGCGGACGTACGAGAAGTACACCGCTCCGCTCGGCGTGGGATGGATGGTGCAGCCGGGCCACCACTACGGGCCCAGCGTCGACGGCTACGAGTACAGCCCCTGGGGCACCTACCACTTCGCCGACCGGGACGGCATCGGCGTCGACCGCAGTGTGGCGACCGGCACCGGGTACGCCGGGCAGTACACCAAGCCGTGGGCCGAGCTGTACGAGTCGCCGGACACCTGCCCCGACGAGCTGCTGCTGTTCTTCCACCACGTGCCGTACGGACATCTGCTGACGAGCGGGAAGACCGTGATCCAGCACATCTACGACACGCACTTCGAGGGCGTGGAGGAGGTCGAGGAGGCCCGGGAGGTGTGGGCCTTGCTGGCCGGGCTGGTGGACCCGGCACGCCACGCCCGGGTGGCGGAGCGGTACGAGGAGCAGCTCCGCAGCGCCCGCGAGTGGCGCGACCAGATCAACAGCTACTTCTTCCGCAAGTCGGGGGTGCCGGACGAGCGGGGGCGCCGGATTTACTGAAGGATCGCCACGCCCAGCGGGTCGAGGACCAGGGGTTCGCCCTGCTCGACCCGTTTGCCGGTGAGCAGGTCGGTGACGGTGGTGCGGGCCGTCAGGTGGGCCGGTTCGGGGGCGTGGTTGAGGAGGAAGAGGAGGGGGGTGCCGTCGGGGGTGACACGGGTGGCGGTCTCCACCGCGGGGTGGTCGGCGTAGGGGCCGAGCAGGTCGTGGCGGGCCAGGATGCGGCGGACGACCTCGTCGACGCCCGGCTGGTCGAGGGCGGTGGCGACGTACCAGGCCTCGCCGTCACCGAACTGGTTGCGGGTCACAGCCGGGGTGCCCGCGTAGAAGTCGGTGCCGTACGTGGCGACCGGTTCGGCGCCGCGTGGGAGCACGATCTCGAAGACGAGCCGTGCCTCGGCCGGCAGTTCGGGAAGGGGCTGGGTGAACTCCGGGGGGCGGGCGTCCCATTCGTCCACGCGGATGCCCATGAGAGGGGCGAGCGGGCCGGGGACGTCGGTGAGGAAGGCGCGGTCGTGCTCGTCGACGCGGCCGGAGAGGAAGGTGGCCAGGACCGTGCCGCCGCGGGCGGCCACTTCTTCGAGGCGGGTGGCGAGGTCGCCCTTGACCAGGTGGAGGACGGGGGCGAGCACCACCTCGTAGGGCGCGAGGTCGGCGGTCTGCGGGATCACGTCCACGTCGGCGCCGGCCTCGCGGGCGGCCCGGTAGTAGGCGTGGACCACGTCCGGGTACTTGACCGGCCGGGACGGGCCGTCGGAGATCTCCAGGGCCCACCAGCTGTCCCAGTCGAAGAGGAGGGCGGTGCGGGCCGGGGTGCGGGCGCCGAGGGTCCGGTCGCCCAGGGACTCCAACTGCCGTCCCAGCTCGGCCACTTCGCGGAAGACCCGGGTGTCGTCGCGGCCCGCGTGGCCGATGACCGCCCCGTGGTACTTCTCGCAGGCGCCCCGTGAGGCGCGCATCTGGAAGTAGAGGGCTGCGTCCGCGCCGTGGGCGATGGCCTGGAAGGTGGCGAGGCGGAGTTCGCCGGGTCGCCGGAGCGGGTTGACGTCACGGCAGGCCGTAGTCGACGGCGTCTGCTCCATCAGCCAGAAGGGGGCGCCGTCCTTCAGGCCGCGCATCAGGTCGTGGGCGAGGGCGGGCCGGGTCGGCGGGGCGTCCAGGGGCGGGTAGTTGTCCCAGGAGGCGAAGTCGAGGTGGGGCGCCCAGCGGTGGTAGTCGAGGGGGCGAAAGGTGCCCATGAAGTTGGTGGTGACGGGCGTGTCCGCGTCGTGGGCGCGGATCACCTCCTTCTCGGCCAGGAAGCAGCCGAGGAGGGCGTCGGTGGTGAAGCGGAAGTAGTCGAGGGTGATGCCCTGGAAGGCGGTGTGGTCGGGGCCGCGCCAGTGTTCGGTGAGGGCGTTCGGCGGCTCGATCTGGTCCCAGTCGGTGTAGCGGTGCGACCAGAAGGTGGTCCACCAGGCGTCGTTGAGGGCGTCGAGGGTGCCGTGGCGGTCGCGGAGCCATTCCCGGAACGCCTCGGCGCACAGCTCGCAGTAGCAGACGCCGCCGTACTCGTTGTTGATGTGCCAGGCGAGCAGGGCGGGGTGGTCGGCGTACCGTTCGGCGAGGCGGGAGGCCAGCGCCGTGGCGTGCTCGCGGTACGCCGGTGAGCTGGGGCAGAAGTTGTGGCGCTGGCCGTAACGGTGGCGGCGGCCCTCGAAGTCGGTGCGGTTGACCTCGGGGTGGCGCTTGGCGAGCCAGGGCGGGAGGGCGGCGGTGCCGGTGGCCAGACAGACCCGGCGGTTCTCCGCGGCGGCACGGTCCAGGATGCGGTCCAGGACCGTGAAGTCGTAAGTTTCCGGGGCTGGTTGGGTGAGGGACCAGGTGAACACGCCGACGGTGAGGGTGTCGATGCCGGCCCGGGTGAACAGGCGGTGGTCGTCGTCCCAGACGTCCTCGGGCCACTGCTCGGGGTTGTAGTCACCGCCATAGGAAACCTTGGAGACGTTGGGGAGGTCACCGCGGTTACTGCTGGTTGGCGCCGTCATGGGAACTCCTTCAGAAAAACCACCGAACTCACAAGGCAGAGTGGTAGTTTGTGAGCTATGGCCACTCATGTGAAGCGGGCGTTCAAGTACCGCTTCTATCCGACCGATGCGCAGGCAGCCGAGCTGTCTCGCACGTTCGGCTGTGCGCGCAAGGTCTACAACATGGCGCTCGCTGCCCGGACTGAGGCCTGGGCACGCCAGGAGCGTGTCAACTACAACCAGACCTCGGCAATGCTGACGGAGTGGAAGAAAACCGAGGAGCTCGCCTACCTCAACGACGTGTCCTCCGTACCGCTTCAGCAAGCCCTGCGGCATCTGCAGACCGCGTTCACCCACTTCTTCGCCAAGCGCTCGAAGTACCCGCGCTTCAAGAGCCGCAAGAAGTCGCGCCGAAGCGCTGAGTACACCACGTCCGCTTTCCGTTTCCGCGATGGCAGGTTGACGCTTGCCAAGATGAGCGGGCCGCTGAACATCGTGTGGTCGCGGCCACTGCCGGAAGCGATGATGCCGTCGACGGTGACCGTTTCCCAGGACAGCGCGGGTCGATGGTTCGTATCCCTGCTGTGCGAGGACTCGAGCGTGAAGCCGTTGCCCCCGAACGGTGGGGTGGTCGGTATCGACGCGGGGCTTGACCACCTGCTGACACTCTCCACCGGAGAAAAGATCACCAACCCCAGGCACGAGCGGCGTGACCGCATGCGGCTGGGGAAGGCACAGCGTGAGCTGTCGCGCAAGAAGAAGGGCTCGAAGAACCGCGAAAAAGCCAGGCGACGCGTGGCCCGTGTACACGCGCGGATCACCGACCGCCGACGGGACCATCTCCACAAGATCACCACTCGACTCGTGCGTGAAAACCAAACGCTCGTGATCGAGGACTTGACCGTTCGCAACCTGTTGAGGAACGGCCGCCTCGCCCGCGCCATCAGCGATGCCGCGTGGGCCGAGTTCAGGAGCATGCTGGAGTACAAGGCGAATTGGTACGGCCGCGAAGTGATCACGGTCGATCGCTTCTTCCCTTCCTCCAAACTGTGCTCCGCCTGTGGTGCCCTGCAGGACAGGATGCCACTGCACGTCCGTGCATGGACGTGTGATCGTTGCGGCACAACCCACGACCGGGATGTGAACGCCGCGAACAATCTTCTGGCCGCCGGGCTGGCGGCATCGGCCTGTGGAGCCGGTGTAAGACCTCAACGGAGAACTCCGAGCGGGCAGTCGGCGACGAAGCAGGAAGTCGACGGGGCGACCCGTAGAACTCCCCTCCTACGGGCGGGAGAGGAAGTCAAGCCGTGAACTCCTCCTGGGTCTCGGCGATCACCGTGCGGCTGCCGTGCAGCAGGGACAGCAGCAGCAGGGCGGCCAGCAGGGCGGCCACGGCCTCGGTCAGCAGGGCGGTCAACGCGGCCGTCAGGACGAGCAGGGAGGCGGCGGCGAGGGTGGCCCGGCCGTGCCGGAAGAGGAAGTACCCGGCCAGGCGGGCGGTGTCCCGGGCGCGGAAGGCGAACAGCGAGGTGAGGACGAGGGCGTGCGCGCCCCAGAGGAGGGAGCCGGCGCCGATCGCCGCCAGCAGCAGCGCCCACCAGGCGGGCAGGCCGGTGGCGGAGAAGTGGGTCAGGGTGAAGGCGATGACCGTCAGCCAGGCCAGCAGGGGTGTCCACAGCTTCAGCGCCGGTACGGCGTTGAGCCGCCAGCCGCGCAGGAAGGCGCGGGCCGGGTGCAGTTCGGTGAGGTCGCGGCTGCGGTGGTGGAGGGCGTAGAGGGCGGCGGACAGGGCCGGCCCGGCGGGCAGGAGGCACAAGGCCGCGAGGGGCAGGTTGGCGGGGTCGGGGCCGAGCAGGAGCAGTCCGGCCAGTCCCGGGGAGGCGGCGAGGAGCAGCAGCGCCTCGACGGTGAGGACGGTGTGGATCAGGGCGGATGCGCGGGAGAGGGCTCCGGTGCCGAAGTCGGAGGTGCGTACGGTGCTCATGCCGCCTCCCGGCCGGGCAGGCGCCACTCGTCCCACCAGAGCGGGGTCCCGTCGGCGGCCGGGGTGAGCTCGACGAGGGTGACCTCGTGGCGGCCCAGGGTCAGGGGCAGGTAGACGCGGCCGGCGTCGGCCGTCAGTCGCCGGTGGGTGCGCGCAGACTCGGCGGACTCCGGGAAGCCCCGGCGCAGGACCAGACCGACGCGGCCGACGTCAGCGGCCGGCCACCGACAGGCGCACGCAGACTCGGCGGAGCCCGGGAAGCCGCGGCACAGGGCGAGGTCGTGGCGGCCGGTGCCGACGCGGTGTCGCCAGGCGCCGGTCAGCCGGCCGATCGGCGCGTCGGGGACGCGGATCACCCGTTCTCCTTCTTGAACCGCTCGTACGCCTTGTTGTGCAGGTCGACGAGCTGCTGCATGTTCTTCGACTTCAGTTCGGCGAGGTAGGCGTTCCATTCGGACAGCGGACGCTTGCCGAGGACGAACTGGAGGGTGTTCTGGATGACGGTGTCCTTGAGCGGGGTCTCCCAGAGGGTCGCCTGTTCCTGCTCGAAGGACTGGAGCGGGTGGGCCGGGTCGACGGGCAGCTGCTCGCGCTGGGTCATGGCGTCCTGGAACCTCTTCTCGTCCGGGCTGAACGAGGAGGAGACCAGGTCCCAGGTGCCGCCGTAGGTGAAGACGCCGTTGAAGAAGCCGTAGTCCTTCTGGAGATCCTTCGGGGCGTCCGGGTCGGAGCCCATCAGGGAGATGCCGGGCTTCGGCCGGGGCCGGCCGCCGGACTCGGTGTAGGTGACGCCCTCGACGCCCCACTTGCAGAACTTCTGGCCCTCGTCGGAGTACCAGAGCCAGTCGAGGAACTGCATCATCGCGACGAAGCTGTCGCTCTTGAGGGCCTTGCCGGCGACCATGACGCCGTTCTCCAGGCGGGTGCCGCCGAGCACGACCGGGCCGGCCGGTCCGAGGGGCACGGGGACCATCTCGATCTTGGCTCCGTCGACCTGTTTCTCCAGGTTGTAGCGGTAGTTCTGCACCAGCTCCTGAGGGTTGGCGCTGATCGCGTAGGACTTCTCGGCGAGCAGCTTCTGCACGGCCTGGTCGTCGGTCTGGCTGAAGCTCTCGGGGTCCATGAGCTTCTCGGCGACGAGCCCCCGCAGGTACTCGACCATCTGGCGGTAGGCGTCCTGGGCGCCGGTGAAGACGAACTTCTGCGCCTTGTGGTCGAAGCTGATGTTGTCGTAGCTCCATCCGGCCCGGACGCCGAAGGCCTGGCCGAGGTAGCCGAACAGGGCGCCGCAGGGGAACGGGGTGTTGGTGCTCCAGCGGTCGGAGAAGGGGTACGTGCCGGGGTACTCCTCCCTGAGCGCCTTGAGGACGTCGTAGACCTCGTCCCAGGTGGTGGGCAGGCTCAGGCCGTGCTTGTCGAGGACGTCCGTGCGGAAGGACAGCGAGTAGCCGGACTTGGGCTTCTCGTGCAGGCCGGGCAGCAGGTAGTACTTGCCGTCGGACTGGCGGATCGAGTCGAGCTCGGGCTCCAGCTTCCATTTGCGCACCTTGTCGCGGAAGTTGGGCATCAGGTGGACGTAGTCGCTGACCGCGAGGATCGCGCCCGAGGAGACGAAGGCGACCTCGGAGGGGTGGTACGTCTTCGGGATCAGGAAAGGGGCGTCGCCCGCGCCGATGAGGACGCTGCGCTTCTTCTCGTAGTCGGCCAGCAGGACGTCGACCGGTTTGAGGGTGACGCCGGTGCGCTTGGTGAGTTCCTTCCAGAACAGCCAGCCGTCCTTCATGGGGTAGACGGGGTTGTTGTTGTGCAGCACCGAGAAGGACAGCGGCTTGGCCGCCTTGAACTGCTGCCCGGCCCGGTAGTTCTTCATCGCCCCGTTCTGCTTCTTCGACAGGTCCTTCCCGTCCCCGCCGTCGTCTGAGCTGCCGCAGCCGGTGACCGTCGCGAGGCCGATGAAGCCGGCGGCGGCGAGTATCTGGCGCCGCGACAGCTGTCCTGCGTTCTGCACGGAGACTCCTTCGTTCCGTAAGCGAGTTGTTCCGTAAGCGAGCTGGGAAGGCGGCGTCAGCCCTTGACCGCGCCGAGCATCACGCCCGAGACGAAGTAGCGCTGGACGAACGGGTACACGCAGAGGATCGGCAGGGCGGTGAGGACGATGGTCACCGACTGGATGTTCGCGCCGACCTGGCTGAGCTGCTCCGTGCCCGCGCCGGCGTTGCCGCCGCCGGTGGCGCCCTGGATGAGGTTGCGGAGGTAGACGGTGACCGGCATCAGATCCGTCCGGTCCATGTAGAGGAAGGCGCTGAACCAGGAGTTCCAGAAGGACACCGAGTAGAACAGCACCATCGTCGCCACGACCGCCTTGGACAGCGGCAGGACGATCCTGAGCAGGATGCCGTACGTGCTGAGGCCGTCGATCTGCGCGGCCTCCTCCAGCTCGGTCGGCAGGTTCTCGAAGAAGGCCTTCATGACCAGGAGGTTGAAGACGCTGAT
This sequence comes from Streptomyces coeruleorubidus, assembly GCF_028885415.1. GTDB lineage: Bacteria > Actinomycetota > Actinomycetes > Streptomycetales > Streptomycetaceae > Streptomyces > Streptomyces coeruleorubidus_A. The sequence goes on along the minus strand of NZ_CP118527.1, from coordinate 7,496,248 downwards.
CGCGTTCGGCAGGGCGATCGCCCAGACGCTGTTCTTCAGACCGAGGCTGGTGACCAGGATGTAGTTCGGGATCAGGCCACCGGTGAAGAACATCGTGAACACGGCGATCCCGACGAGCACGCCACGCCCCTTGAGGTGCTTCTTCGACAGCACGTAGGCGTAACAGGTCGTCAGCACCATGGCCACGGCCGTCGCCACGACCGTGTACAGCACGGTGTTGCCGTAGTTCCGCCAGAACATCGAGTCCTGGAACACGATCTCGTACGTGGTGAGGTTGAACCCCTTGGGCAGCAGGGTCACCTCACCGGCCCGGATCTGCCGCTCCCCGCTGAAGGACCGCGCGAGGATGTTGACGAAGGGGTACAGGGTCACCAGCACGACGAGGGTGAGGACCACCCCGTTGACGCCCTGGAAGACCCGGTAGGAACAACTCGGCTTCACCACAGGCTCGTCCCCACTGTGCGGCGCGAGAGCTGGTTGGCGGACGTGATCAGGACCAGGCCGATGACCGCCTCGAACAGTCCGATGGCGGCGGCGTAGCTGAAGCTGTTGGACTCCACGCCGGACCGGTACACGTACGTCGAGATCACGTCGGCGGTCGGATACGTCAGCGGGTTGTACAGCAGCAGGACCTTCTCGAAGCCGACCGCCATGAACGCGCCGATGTTGAGGATCAGCAGCGTGACCATGGTGGGCCGGATGCCGGGCAGGGTCACGTGCCAGATCTGCTGCCAGCGGTTGGCTCCGTCGATGCGCGCGGCCTCGTACAGGTCCTCGTCGATCGTGGTGAGCGCGGCGAGGTAGAGGATCGTGCCCCAGCCGGCGGTCTGCCAGATCTCCGAGCCGACGTAGATCGTGCGGAACCACTCGGGTTCCTGGATGAAGCGGATCGGTTCGTGGCCGAACCAGCCGAGGATGTGGTTGACCGGGCCGTCACTGGCCAGCATCTGCATCGTGATGCCCGCGACGATCACGATCGACAGGAAGTGCGGAAGGTACGACACGGACTGCACGAACCGCTTCAGGGAGCGCCGGCGTACCTCGTTGAGCAGCAGCGCCAGCACGATGGGGACCGGGAAGCAGAACAGCAGCGTGAGCCCGCCGATCCACAGGGTGTTGCGGAACACCTGCCAGAAGGTGGGGTCGTTGAGGAACATCTGCACATAGCGCAGCCCCACCCACTCCTCGCCGAAGAGCGACCCGCCCGGCTCGAAGCGCCGGAAGGCGATGACGTTGCCGATCATCGGCAGATAGCGGAAGACCAGGAAGAACAGCAGCGGCAGGATCGCCAGCGAGTACAACTGCCAGTCGCGGCGCAGCGCCCGCCGCCAGCCGGTCCGGGCGGGGTCCCGCTTGCCGCGTCGAGGTGCGGCTGAGGCCGGAGGCGGATCCTCGGTGCCCGGCGGGGCCGACGTGGTGGACGTGCTCATTGCTCGGGCCTCCCGTGGGCATGGGACGCGGAACCGAAACTTTCGAGCTCTTACCGGTAACTTCGCGGCAACTTAAGGGCAGCAGAAAGCGCTGTCAATGGGTGCAGCGGCAGTCGGCTGAGGCGTCTGTGCCGCGTTGGGATCGCGTCGAACCTGGGTAGACCCCAGGGACCTGCCCCCCATTGCCCGTCGCAAGTTTCTGGATGAACACCGACTCCTGCGAGGTGCCGCCGTGCCCGCGTTCGACCTGCCGCTGACGGAACTGGAGCGCCACCGCCCGGACCTCGGGGAGCCCGCCGACTTCGACGCGTTCTGGCTGCGCACCCTGAAGGAGGCCGACCAGGCGGACCCGCTGGTGTCGGTGCGGCCGGTGGAGACGGGCCTGCGGCTGACGCGGACCTGGGACGTGACGTTCCGGGGGTTCGCGGGCGACCCGGTACGCGCCTGGTTCAGCAGGCCGGCGGCCTGCGGCGAACCCCTTCCCGCCGTCGTCGAGTTCGCCGGGTACGGACGCGGCCGGGGTCTGCCGCACGAGCGCCTGACATGGGTGAACGCCGGGTACGCGCACCTGCTCATGGACAATCGCGGGCAGGGCGACGAGTACGGCTGCGGCGGCGACACCCCCGACCCGCACGCCACCGCCCCGGGCGGCCCCGGCGCGGCGGTACGCGGCCTGCTCGCTCCCGAGGACTACCACTACCGGCGCCTGATCACGGACGCGGTCCGCGCGGTCACGGCGGTGCGGGAACTGCCCGGCGTCGACCCCGCGCGCATCGTCGCGGCCGGCAACAGCCAGGGCGGTGGGCTGGCTCTGGCGGTCGCGGGGCTCGTCCCCGACCTGGCGGCGCTGCTCGTCACCGCCCCGCTGCTGTGCGGCATCCGCCGGGCGCTCGACCTCACGGACGCGGGGCCGTACGGGGAGATCGCGTCCTACCTCGCCGTCCACCGGGGCGCCGAGCACGACGCCTACCGCACCCTCTCCTACGTCGAGGGCATCTCCTTCGCCCGTCGCGCGCAGGCTCCGGCTCACTTCGGCGTGGGGCTGCGGGACACGGTGTGCCCGCCGAGCGGGGCGTACGCGGCGTTCAACCGCTATGCCGAACTGACCGGCACGGCACCGCGCAAGGAGATCCACGCGTATCCGTTCAACGGGCACGAGGGGGGTGACGCGGTGCAGGTGCGGCGTCAACTGACCTGGATGCGAGAGGTGTTGGGCGGATCGGAGTGATGACCACAGGGGTTTGCGGTCACCCTTCGGGGTTCGTTGACCTGAGGTCCGGCCGGAGCTCCGGGTGCGGGACGCCGACCCACCCATCGGCCTCGCATTCGGGGCTACTTCCCGATCGGGGACTCCGCGGTGCAGCCGCCGGCGGTCACCAGACCATCGGCACTCTGTTCCTCGATCACCTTGCCCTTGTGGATGATCTTGCATGTGACCTGGGCGCCTTCGGGGTCCGCGGCGACCGGCATGACCGCCGCGGGCATGATGCCGCGCAGCGTGACCGTCTTCTTCCAGGGCAGCTCGGGCTTCGACACAGACTCGACCTTCGGCTCCATGGCCTTGCCACCGCCGCCGTGGAACTCGATCGAGTCGACGTTCTTCCCCGTGACCTCGTAGGTGACTTCGTACGTCTCGTCCACTGCCTTGTCGACCTGGTCGACGGCCTCGGAACAGGAGCTGAGAGCGAGCGCGAGACCGGCGGTGGCGACGGCGCAGACGGCTGCACGGATGGTGCGGTTCAAAGGGATCCCCCCGGATCATGAAAGGTCGGATCCGCAGCCAATCGTGAAGGGAAAGCAAAGTCAACTTCACAAAACCCGACGCCGGTGACGCCGGAATCCTGACCAGCACCCTGCTGCGACAGCCGTAGACAACTGCGCCGCCCGGCGCTAACTTCCGCAACAGCGGGGTGGGAGCGCTCCCATAACGGTGGACCGGAACCCGCCCTTCGAGTCGCTCCCACTCCGCGCATCCGCGCACACGCATCCACAGGCCCGTACCCCAAGGAACGGACGGTTCTGTCATGATCCTGACAAAAAGCTCGGGGGGACCCCCGACGCCCCGATCAGCGCTTCCCACCCGGGCCAGAGCCTTCTTCCTGGTGCTGCTCTCCCTCCTCGTCACCGTTCCGGCCCTCGGCCTGGTCATGACGGCCGGTGGTGAGGCGGAGGCGCACGGCACCCCCATGAAGCCCGGCAGCCGCACCTTCCTGTGCTGGCAGGACGGTCTGACCGACACCGGTGAGATCAAGCCGGTCAACCCGGCGTGCCGGGCCGCGCAGCAGGTCAGCGGCACCACGCCGTTCTACAACTGGTTCTCCGTGCTCCGCTCGGACGGCGCCGGCCGCACCCGGGGCTTCGTACCGGACGGCGAGCTGTGCAGCGGCGGCAACACCAACTTCACCGGGTTCAACACGCCCAGCAAGGACTGGCCGCTCACCCACCTCACCTCGGGCGCGACGGTCGACTTCTCGTACAACGCCTGGGCGGCGCACCCGGGTTGGTTCTACGTCTACATCACCAAGGACGGCTTCGACCCGACCAAGACGCTCACCTGGAACGACATGGAGGAACGGCCGTTCCTGAGCGTCGACCACCCGCCGCTGAACGGCTCCCCGGGCACGGTCGAGGCCAACTACTCCTGGACCGGCAAGCTCCCCGAGGGCAAGTCGGGCCGCCACATCATCTACATGGTCTGGCAGCGCTCCGACAGTCAGGAGACCTTCTACTCCTGCTCGGACGTCGTCTTCGACGGCGGCAACGGCGAGGTGACCGGCATCAAGCAGCCGGGCAACCCGTCCGAGCCGGTGCCCGGCACCTGCACGGCCACCCGCAAGACGACCGGCAGCTGGAACGGCGGCTACCAGTCCGAGGTGACCGTCACCAACACCGGCACCGTCCCGATGCTCGGCTGGATGGTCGACTGGACGCTGCCGTCCGGCCAGAGGATCGAGAGCCTGTGGAGCGGCAGCGCCACCTACAACGGCCAGTCGGTGATGGTCCACAACGCCGGCTGGAACGGCTCCCTCGATCCGGGCAAGAGCACGACGTTCGGGTACACGGTCTCCGGCTCGGGCGGTGACAGTACGACGAGCCTGCCCTGCCGGGTCGGCTGAACCGTCGCTTCGGGCGGGCCCGGTGGGCGGCGGTCACCGGGCCCGTTCGGTCCCCGGCTTCGGTGAGCGGAGGGCCGGGTGAGCGGAGAGCCGGGAGGCGCCCGCAACAGCATGGCTGCTCACGCTTCCCCGCGCCTCATCAGCCACCAGGCCAGCCCGCCCGTGGCCACGCCCGCGGGCAGCAGCACGGCCACATGCCCCATGGGCAGTTGCACCTCAGCCGAGTGCTGGACGTCCGTGTTGACAAGGACGGTGAGGACCAACGGGTAGCCGAGCGTGACGGCCGTGCCGGCTCCGACCGCGGCGGTCAGCCTCGACCCCGAACTCTCCTTGGAGACCAGGGCCAGGACGGTGAACAGCAGTCCGAGACCGACGAGCATGCCACCGCCGAACCACAGCGTGGCGACCCGGCTCGTGAAGCCGTCAGCCCCACCGTCTGCCGAGAAGTGGGTGGCGATCCGCCCGGGCAGCCGGTCGTAGCTCGCCAGAAACACACCGACGTAGGCAACGGTGGCGATGCCGAACGGAACGGCGGTCAGAGCGCCCCTGCGGACGACGGACATCTGGCTCCCCCTCGTGTCGTTGTTCTCATTGAAAAGCCGAAATCGAACACGCCACCCACCTCGCAACATCCCAGCTCAACTCCCGGGGCCGGCCCTGGGTAGGGGGAAGACCCGCACCACCGACTCGCTCACTGCGACGCCGATACGTGTACACCGTTTGAGGAATCCAGCACTAGGGGGTGTCCGCCGTCGCGAGGCGGCGCAGGGCCCTGTGGGCCGGTGGGCCCCAGGTGGGCTTGCCGCCGGGGCGGCCCCGGACGCCGGCCTCGCCGATGAGGATGCAGGCAGGGCGCGCAGGACGGCCCAGCCGCGGGCGCGGCGCAGGATCGCGGGGTCCGGGGCCGGCCGGTAGGTGTCGTGGAAGCGGTCGGCGGCGCCGTCCGGCAGCAGGATCCAGGCGGCGGCGAGGTCAAGGGCCGGGTCGCCCGCGCAGAGGTCGCCGAAGTTCGATCACGCCGCAGAACGTGCCGTCGGCGGTGAGGATGTTGGCCGGGTGCAGGTCGCCGTGGAGCCACATCGCCGGGCCCGTCCATTCGGGCGCGGCTGCGGCGTCCTCCCAGACCGCGCGGACCCCGTCCGGGTCCGGGAGCAGTCCCATCTCCGTGGCCTCGGCGAGCTGCTGGGCGAACCCCTCGGCGGTGTCGGACAGGGGGCCGCCGCGGCCACGGCCAAGGGGTGCGTCGTCGGGAGCGGGGCGATGCAGAGCCGTCAGGAACGTGGCCAGGGCCTCGGCCGATTCCGCGGCGCGGGTGGCGGGGGCGCGGTCGGCGGGAGTGCCCTGGACCCAGGTGGTGACGATCCAGGGCCGCGGGAAGCGCTCGGAGGGTTCGCCGAGGCGCTGCGGGACGGGGACCTTCAGCGGCAGATGCGGGGCGAGGGAGGGGACCCAGGTGTGTGCCTTGCGCAGCAGCGCGTCGGCGGACTGCGTCGTCCACGGCAACCGGACGGCCAGGTCGTCACCGAGGCGCCAGAGCTGGTTGTCCCAGCCGCGCGCGCCGAGCCGCACAGGGCGATCGGCCAGGTCGGGGTGCTGATCGCGCAGCAGCTCCCGGACCAGTGCCGCCGTGATCTCGATCTCGGTGTGGGCCATGCGGCGCAACGTTAACGGGCGGCGGCTCGTGGGAGACGCGCGTGGCCGGAAATCACCGGACCGACGGCCGAGCCGGCCCGTCGGTCCCATATGTCACTGTTATCCAGGTATGCGATTCTGTTGTGTGGGTGCCCTGCCGCTCATGTGGGGCGTGGATCCGCCGCGTCGTCGTCGCCTGAGTTCCGGGGACTCCCACCTGCCGGTAGCCACGGCATGGACGGGAGGTGGATGCGGACATGCCCCATCACGGCGATGCCCGGACCGCGGCCCCCGGCCTTCGGGCGCCGGGGAACGAGGGCACCGGTTCGCCGCGTACCACGCCGGAGTCCGCCGCGCGGGAACGGGTCCTGACGTTCGCCGGGGTGACGCTGGCGGCGGTGTACGTACGGAGCGAGGACGGTGCGGAGCTCCGGCTGGTGGAGTCGGCCGGTGCCGAGCCGGAGCGGTACGGGCTGCCCAGTCGCGTGCGGCACGGCGGGGGCACCTCGCCCGCCCCGGCACCGGGCTACGCGGAGGCGTCGGGAGACAGTGGGCCTGCCGTGGTCGAGGCCTTTCGCAACGGGCGGCCGCTGTGGCTCGCGGGTCGGCAGGAAGGCGGAGCCGCCGGCGCGCCGCTCGGGGCGGTGCCGCTGGGGGCCGCCGGCGGGTGGCTGGGATGCCTGGTCGTGGTGGGAGAGGCCGGGGAGGGGTTCGGGGCCGAGCAGCGGGAGTTTCTGCAGCGGTATGCCGAGGCGGTCGCCGGGCGGCTCCGGGGGGAGGCCGACCGGTCCGCTCCCTCGCCCCTGCTCGATTCCGCCCTGCGTGCGCTGGGGGTCGGTTCCTTCGCCCTGGCACCCGGCACCGGGCTGGTCGAGACCGACCCGGCCCTGCTGGAACTGGTCGGCATCCCCGAGGGCGGCTTCGACGGCAAGACCGACACTCTGCTCTCGTACAGCGTCCCGGAGGACGTCCCGGCCCTGTTGTCGGTTCTCGAACCGTCCCCGCAGACACCCGGGCGCCGGGAGCTGGAGTTCCGTACCCGCCGGGCCACCGGTGAACTGTGCTGGCTGCGCCTGTCCTGCCGCGTGCTGAAAGGGTCCGACGGCGTCCCGGAGCGGGTGCTGGGTGTGGTGACCGCGGCTCCCGTCCTGCGCCGGAGCGCAAGCGACGTCGCCCGGATCCAGTGGCTGACGGCCGCGCTCGACGACGCCACGACGGTCCGGGACGTCAGCCGCGTGGTGGTCGCCGCGCTGCGCGAGCCGCTGGGTGCCGACCGGGTGGCGCTCGCCGAGCTGCTGGAGGACCGGCTGGCGGTCACCGTGCTCGATCCGCCGGGTGCCGGTGCCTGGCCGGAGCTGTGGCGTTCCGAGTGGCGCTCGGAGTGGCCCGACGCGCCGGTCACCGCCCTGCCCACGCTCCTGGCGGCGCTGCGCGACGGGCGGATGAGCCTGTGGCCGGCGGGTGCCGTGCTGGAACCAGGGCTCGCGGGGATCGGCCCCGGCGGGCTCGCGGTCCTGCCGCTGCCGGCCAAGGGCAGGGTTGCCGGGGTGTGCCTGGTCGGCTGGGACGCGCCGCACGAGTTCGCGCCCGAGGAGCGGGCCCTGCTGACGGCGACCGCGGGGCTGGTGGGACAGGCCCTGATCCGCGCGCACGCCTACGACGCCGAGCAGGAACTCGCGACGATGCTCCAGCGCAGCCTGCTGCCGCGCCGTCTGCCCCTGTTGCCCGGGGGCACCGCAGTGGCCCGTTATCTGCCCGCCCGGCGCGGGCTCCAGGTGGGCGGCGACTGGTACGACGTGATCGCGCTGTCGGAGGGGAAGGTGGCCCTGGTCATCGGTGATGTGCAGGGGCACAGTGCCGGAGCCGCGACGATCATGGGCCAGATGCGCACCGCGGTCCGGGCCTACGCCGTGGAGGGTCATCCGCCGGACGTGGTCGTCGCGCACGCCAACCGGCTGCTCGTCGGCATGGAGACCGACCTGTTCGCCACGTGCTGCTATGTCGAGCTGGACATGGAGGAGGGCAACGCCCTGTTCGTGCGGGCCGGGCATCTGTCCCCGCTGCTGCGTCATCCCGACGGCGGCACGGAGGAGATCACGGTCGAGGGCGGGCTGCCGCTGGGCGTGCTGGAGGACGCGGAGTTCCCGATGACGGCGCTGGCGCTGGCGCCCGGCACGGTGCTCGCGCTGGTGACGGACGGCCTGGTCGAGTCGGCCGAACTGGACCTGGACGAGGGCATGCGGATCGTGGGCGAGGCGCTCGCCGCGGCCGATCCCTCCGACCCGGGGCGGATGGCGGACGACCTGCTCGGCGAGGCCGGCCGCCGGGAGGACGACGTGGCGTTGCTGCTGCTGCGCTACGACGGGATGCGGGTGCGGCCGGTGCGGGCGGGCTGGGTGGTGTGGCGGCTGCCGGACGCGGTCATGCACGCCCGCCGGTTCAGCGCGCGCACGCTGCGTTCGTGGGACGTCGTGGCCGAGGCCGACACCGTGCTGCTGGTGGTGTCCGAACTGGTCACCAACGCGCTCGTGCACACGCAGGGTGCGCTGCGGCTGGACCTGACCCTGGCCGCGGACCGGCTGCGGGTGACCGTGAGCGACTCCTCCCCGCGGGCGCCGGCCAAGCCGGTGGTCGTGGACTGGGAGTCGACCGGCGGCCGGGGGCTCTTCCTGGTGGAGGCGCTGTCGGCGGCCTGGGGCTCGGTGCCGGTCGGGGGCGGCAAGCAGGTGTGGAGCGAGATCGTCGTGTCTCGCCAGGAGCAGGAGGCGGACCGGGAACCGGAAGCGGAGCCGCTACCGGAACCGTGGGTGGAGCCGGCAGAGGAACGGCAGGCCGGCCGGGACCGGGGCTGGGGCATCGGCCGCAACCGGGGCTGGGGCATCGGCCGCATCCGCGACCGGGGCGGAGGCCGTGCCTCGCAGCGGAACGGGCGGGACGGGAACGGAGGCCGGGCCTCAGGCCGAAACCGGGACCGCGACCAGTCCCGCAGCCGGAACGAGAACCCGGAACCCACCCCGGACGGCAACGGAGGCCGGGCCTCACCCCGAAGCCGGGACCACGACCAGCCCCGCAGCCGGAACGAGAACCCGGAACCCACCCCGGACGGCAACGGAGGCCGGGCCTCGCCCCGAAGCCGGGACCACGACCAGCCCCGCAGCCGGAACGAGAACCCGGAACCCCCGAACCCGGACGCGGGCCAAGGCCGACCCCGGAACCCCGCGGCGGCCGGGCCCCGGACCGGAGCAACCCCCGGGGACGAGGCCGGGACAAGGAGGGAGGTCCGGGATGAGGGGCCGTAGGTGGCGGGTGGGGGCCTGGCTCGTCGCGGCTGTCATGGCGGTGGCGTCGGCCGGCTGTACCGAGGACGGCGGGCAGGGCGAGGGCGAGCTCACCATCGGGCTGCTGCTGCCGAGCCGCGCGGTGCCCCGCTGGGAGCAGTCCGACAAGCCCCTGATCGAGAAGCGGGTGAAGGAGCTGTGCCCGGACTGCAGGGTCGTGTACGCCAACGCGGAGAACGACGCGGCGAGCCAGCGGCACCAGATGAACTCCATGATCACCAGGGGCGTCTCCGCCCTGATCCTGGACGTCGTCGACCCCAAGGCGCTGCGCTCCTCGGTCCGCGCGGCGGACCGCGCGGGCATCCCGGTCGTCGCCTACGACCGGCTCGCCGAGGGCCCGATCTCGGGTTTCGTCAGTTTCGACGGCGGCCGGGTCGGCAGACTCCAGGGCGAGGCACTGCTGAAGGGCATGGGAGCCAGGGCCGACGACGGCGGCGTCGTCATGGTGAACGGCGACCCCTCCAGCCCCAACGCCGCCTGGTACGAGGGCGGCGCGCGGTCCGTGCTCCAGGACAGGGTGCGGATCCTCAAGTCGTACAACACCCTCGGCTGGCGCACGGAGAACGCGCACGACCACATGTCCGCCGCGATCAGCGCCCTCCACCCGGATCAGATCGACGGCGTGCTCGCGGCCAACGACTCGATCGCCGCCGGCGTCATCGCGGCGCTCAAGAGCGCCCGCGTCTCGCCGCTGCCCCCGGTCACCGGCCAGGACGCCGACCTCGACGCCGTGCGGCGCATCGTCAAGGGCGAGCAGTACATGACCGTCTACAAGCCCTTCCGGCAGGAGACCGAGGCGGCCTCCGCCATGGCCGTCGCCCTGGCGCGCGGCAACGACCTCGACGCCCTCGTCACGTCGACCGTGGACAGCCCCACCACGAAGGACGTCCCGTCGGTGCTGCTCGACCCGGTCTCCGTCACGGCCGAGACCGTCGGGCGGACGCTCGTCCGGGACGGCGTCTACACGATCGACCAGATCTGCACCCCGAAGCTCCGGTCGGCCTGCGACCGGATCGGGCTCACCCGGTGAGGGAGGTGATCCCCGGTGGCCCATCCACCCGTACTGGCGTTGCGTGGCATATCCAAGCGGTTCGGCGGCGTACAGGCGCTCGTGGACGTCGACCTCCAGGTCCGGGCCGGTGAGGTCGTGGCTCTGGCGGGCGACAACGGCGCCGGCAAGTCCACGCTGATCAAGGTGATCTCGGGCGTGAGCCCCGCCGACCGGGGCGTCATCGAGTGGCAGGGGCGGCGCGTGCAGATCAAACGCCCGCACGACGCCCACGCCCTGGGCATCGCGACCGTTTACCAGGACCTCGCCATGTGCGACAACCTCGATGTCGTGGGCAATCTCTTCCTCGGCCGGGAGATCGACCGGGTGGGCGTCCTCGACGAGGTGGAGATGGAGCGCCGCGCCCGCGATCTGATGCGGGCCCTGTCGATCCGTATCCCCGACGTGCGCATGCCGGTCGCCACGCTGTCCGCCGGGCAGCGGCAGGCCGTCGCGATCTCCCGCTCGCTCATGGGCGCACCCAAGGTCCTGCTGCTCGACGAGCCCACCGCCGCCCTCGGGGTCGAGCAGACCAGCCATCTGCTCGACCTCATCGAGGAGGTGCGCGACCGCGGTATGGCGATCATCCTCATCAGTCACAACATGGGCGACATCAAGGCCGTCGCGGACCGGGTCGCCGTGCTGCGGCTGGGCCGCAACAACGGTCTGTTCGACGTGAGCACCGTGACGCAGGAGCAGATCATCTCCTCCGTCACCGGGGCGGCGGACAACGCCGTGGCGCATCGCACGAAGGGCAACGAGGAGGCGTGGCCGTGACCGGGGGCGGGCCGCACCGGGGCGGCGGAACCGCCGGGACGGGCGGCGGCGCCGGGCCGGTCGCACCCGGCCGCGGGCCGCGCACCCGCGGCTGGCCCGGCAGTCTGCGCGACTACGCCCTGGAGATGCGCGGCAGTGTGCGGGACGCCGAGCGCGGGCCGCTGCTGGTGATCGCCGGGCTGATCGTGATCTGGATCGTCTTCCAGGCGCTGGACGACAAGTTCCTCTCGCCGCGCAACCTGTCCAACCTGAGCGTGGACATCGTCGGGACCGGTCTGGTCGCCGTCGGCATCGTGTTCGTGCTGCTGATCCGGGAGATCGATCTGTCGGTCGGCTCGGTCAGCGGCCTGGCGGGGGCCGCCTTCGCCGTGCTGAACGTGAACCACGGGATGCCGGAGGGGCTCGCGGTGATCGTGGCGATCGCCGCGGGCATGGCGGTGGGCGCCTTCCACGGGTTGTTCTTCGCCTGGCTCGGCGTGCCCGCGTTCGTCGTGACCCTCGCGGGGCTGCTGATCTGGAACGGCCTGACGCTCGACCTGCTGGGCGCGAGCGGCACCATCAACATCGACGAGGAGGGCCTGGTCGCCTCCCTGACCAGCCGGCACTTCGGTGACGACGTGGCGGCCTACGCGGTGGCGGCGCTCGGCACGGCCGGTTACTTCCTGGCCGCCCACCGCAAGCGCGCCCGGCACCGGGCCGCCGGGATGCCGTACCGGCCGACGGGCGAGATCTGGTTGCGCACCGGTGTCCTCGCGGTGCTCGTCTTCGCCGCGGCCCACACGCTCAACCGGTTCCAGGGGCTGCCGCTCGCGCTGCTGATCTTCCTGGTGGTCCTCGTCGTCTCGGACTACGTGCTGCGCCGCACCCGTTGGGGGCGGCGGGTGTACGCGCTCGGCGGCGGGGTCGAGGCGGCGCGGCGGGCGGGCATCGCCGTGGAGCGGGTGCGGGTCGCGATGTTCATGGTGTCCGGGACTCTGGCCGCGATCGGCGGGCTGTTCGTGGCCTCGGGCCTGACCTCGGCGAGCCCCACGACGGCCCGCGCCGCCGGTTCCGGGATGCTGCTGATCAACGCGATCGCCGCGGCCGTCATCGGCGGTACGAGCCTGTTCGGCGGGCGTGGCTCGCCCTGGTCCGTGCTGCTCGGTGTGCTGGTCATCCAGTCGATCGCCTCGGGCATGGGGCTGCTGGGGGTGGAGGACGCCGTGCAGTTCATGATCACGGGTGGGGTGCTGCTGGCCGCCGTCGCGGCCGACGCGCTCTCCAGACGCGCGGCGGCCCGGCGGGGCCGCCCCTGAATCATGAATTTGTCCCGAAATGCCTAAGAAACAGCAAAGGTGGGTAAAGGTCGGAATGCCATGAAACGCAGCCGCCTCGTCCGGGCGGCCGTGGCCGCCACGGCCGTCGCAGGCCTGGTCCTCGCCGGATGCGGTGACACGGACCCGCCCGGCGGCGAGCAGGCCGACCTCAGCGTGCTCGCCACGGACGTGCCCCAGGTGCAGACCCTGCAGAAGCTCACCAAGAAGCACTTCACCGCTGAGACCGGCATCACGGTCGACTACACCCTGCTGCCGGAGAACGAGGCGCGGGAGCGGATGAACCGCGAGTTCGCGACCCAGGCCGGCCGCTACGACGTGGCGAGCGTGAGCGCCTACGAGGTGCCGATCTACTCGGACAACGGCTGGCTCGCCCCGCTGGATTCCTATGTGAAGGCCGACGAGGACTTCGACCAGGACGACGTCTTCCCGAACCTGGTGTCCTCGCTGACCGGCGAGGACGGCAGGCTCTACGCCGAGCCGTTCTACGGCGAGGGTTCCTTCCTGATGTACCGCAAGGACCTCTTCCGCAAGGACGGGCTGACCATGCCGCCGAACCCGACCTGGGAGCAGGTCGCCGACCTCGCCGCCCAGGTCGACGGCACCGACGGCGCGAGCGGCATCTGCCTGCGCGGCCTGCCCGGCTGGGGCCAGAACCTCGCCCCCATCAACACGGTCGTCAACACCTTCGGCGGCGCCTGGTACGACATGGACTGGAACGCGCGCCTGACCTCACCCGAGTTCAAGAAGGCCGTCGGCTTCTACGTCGACCTGCTGCGCTCCCACGGCCAGCCCGGCGCCGAACGGATGGGCGTGCTGGAGATCCTCGACCGCTTCGTCGCGGGCAAGTGCGCCATGATGTACGACGCCACGTCGCTGGCCTCGTCGATCGAGGCCGACGGTTCCTCGGTCAAGGGCAAGGTCGGCTACGTCCCGGCCCCGCACGACCGGACCGAGAAGGCGGGCTGGCTGTGGACCTGGGCGTGGGGCGTCCAGCAGGCCTCCGACGACAAGGACGCCGCCTGGGAGTTCATCTCCTGGGCCTCCTCCAAGGAGTACCAGGAGCTGGTCGGGCAGGAGGTGGGCTGGACGGCGGCGCCCGCCGGGAACCGCAAGTCGCTCTACGCCAACCCCGAGTACCAGCAGGCGGCCGGCGCCTGGTACCGGCAGGAGTACACGGCGGCGACCGACTCCGCCGACCCGAAGAACCCCGGCGTCGCCCCCCGCCCCTACACCGGCATCGGATTCCTGGGCATTCCCGAGTTCGCCGTGCTCGGTACGGCGGTCTCCGAGCAGATCGCCGCGGCCATCGCCGGGCAGCAGTCGGTGGACACGGCCCTGGAAAAGTCGCAGGACCTCGCTCAGGCAGCGGCGGCGAAGTACCGGGGCGAGTGACCCGGCGGTCACCGCCGCTCGGAGAGCCCCGGTGCCCCGGCCCGCGACGGCGGTTCACCCTCCGTCGGCCGAGCGGGAGGAAGGTCCACGGTGAACTCGGTGTGCCCCGGCTGGCTTCGCACACCCGCGTGCCCGCCGTGCGCGTCGAGCCGGGCCGCGAGCTGCCCGTCGGGGTGCCCGGTCCCGTCGGGGAACGCCAGGTCGCGGTCGTCGTCCGGCCGCAGAGAGGCATGGGCCAGACCGTGTTCTGCGGCGTCCCTGACCCGGCCGCCCAGTCGGTCCAGCAGATACGCCCGCTGGGCGAGGACGCCGGCGAGCGCCGTCGCGGCACAGACGGCGACGAGGACGGCACCGATACGGACGAGGAGCCGGGTGCGCAGTGACCCAGGGGTGCCAGACATGTACCGATCCTGTCCCGGCCCGCTGGGGGAACCCTGTGTTCAGCCTGAGCGCGGGCGATGACCCCGTGCCGGCGGTCACCCGGCCCTGGCCTCAACGGCGCGGGCCGCGCCCCCGGTCACCCGGGAACGCGGCCCTCGAACTGCCGTGAACTGCCTTGCCGGTCCGCTTACTTGCGGATCAGGCTGCGCAGCACGTACTGCATGATGCCGCCGTTGCGGTAGTAGTCCGCCTCACCGGGGGTGTCGATGCGGACGACCGCGTCGAACTCGACGCCGGTGTCGGTGGTGACCTTCACCGTGCGCGGGGTGGTGCCCTCGTTGAGCTCGGTGACGCCGGTGATGGAGAAGGTCTCCTCGCCGGTCAGGCCGAGGGACTGGGCCGAGGCGCCCTCCGGGAACTGGAGCGGCAGGACGCCCATGCCGATGAGGTTCGAGCGGTGGATGCGCTCGTACGACTCGGCGATGACGGCCTTGACGCCGAGGAGCGCGGTGCCCTTGGCGGCCCAGTCGCGGGAGGAGCCGGAGCCGTACTCCTTGCCGGCCAGGACGACCAGCGGGATGCCGGCGGCCTGGTAGTTCTGCGAGGCGTCGTAGATGAAGGAGACCGGCCCGCCCTCCTGCGTGAAGTCACGCGTGTAGCCGCCCTCGGTGCCCGGCGCGATCTGGTTGCGCAGGCGGATGTTGGCGAACGTACCGCGGATCATGACCTCGTGGTTGCCGCGGCGGGAGCCGTAGGAGTTGAAGTCGCGACGCTCGACGCCGTGCTCGGTGAGGTACTTGCCCGCCGGGGTGTCGGCCTTGATCGCACCGGCCGGGGAGATGTGGTCGGTGGTGACCGAGTCGCCCAGCTTGGCCAGCACACGGGCGCCGGAGATGTCGGAGACCGGGGTGGTCTCCATCGTCATGCCCTCGAAGTACGGGGGCTTGCGGACGTAGGTCGACTCGGGGTCCCACTCGAAGGTGTTGCCGGTCGGGATCGGCAGCGCCTGCCACTGGGCGTCGCCCGCGAAGACGTCCGAGTAGGACTTGGAGAACATGTCCTCGCCGATGGCGTTGGCGACGACGTCGTTCACCTCGGCCTCGGAGGGCCAGATGTCCTTCAGGAAGACCGGGTTGCCGTCCTGGTCGGTGCCCAGGGCGTCACGGGTGATGTCCACCTTCATGGAGCCCGCGAGGGCGTAGGCCACGACCAGCGGCGGGGACGCCAGGTAGTTCATCTTGACGTCGGGGTTGATGCGGCCCTCGAAGTTCCGGTTGCCGGAGAGGACCGAGGTGACCGCGAGGTCGTGGTCGTTGACGGCCTTGGAGACCTCCTCCGGCAGCGGGCCGGAGTTGCCGATGCAGGTGGTGCAGCCGTAGCCGACGAGGTTGAAGCCGACCTTGTCGAGGTACGGGGTCAGGCCCGCTTTGTCGAAGTAGTCGGTGACGACCTTGGAGCCCGGGGCGAGGGTGGTCTTGACCCACGGCTTGCGGGTCAGGCCCTTCTCGACCGCCTTCTTGGCGACCAGGGCGGCGGCGACCATGACGTATGGGTTGGAGGTGTTGGTGCAGGAGGTGATGGCCGCGACCGTCACGGCTCCGTGGTCGATCTCGTACGTCGAGCCGTCGGGGGCGGTCACGGTGACCGGGTTGGACGGAGCGCCGTTCGGGGCCACGGCCGGGGCGTCGGAGGCCGGGAAGGACTCCTGGCCCGCCTCGTCCACGCTGTCGACGTAGTTACGGACGTCCTGCTTGAACTGCTCGGCGGCGTTCGCGAGGACGATACGGTCCTGCGGACGCTTCGGGCCTGCGATGGACGGCACGACCGTCGACAGGTCGAGCTCCAGCTTCTCGGAGAAGTCGGGCTCGGCCTTCGGGTCCAGCCAGAGGCCCTGCTCCTTGGCGTACGCCTCGACGAGCGCGAGCTGCTGCTCGGAGCGGCCGGTGAGCTTCAGGTACTTGATGGTCTCGTCGTCGATCGGGAAGATCGCGGCGGTGGAACCGAACTCCGGCGACATGTTGCCGATGGTGGCGCGGTTCGCGAGCGAGGTGGCGGCGACGCCCTCGCCGTAGAACTCGACGAACTTGCCGACGACGCCGTGCTTGCGGAGCATCTCGGTGATGGTCAGCACGAGGTCGGTGGCGGTGGTGCCGGGGGTGAGCTCACCGGTCAGCTTGAAGCCGACGACGCGCGGGATGAGCATCGAGACCGGCTGGCCGAGCATCGCGGCCTCGGCCTCGATGCCGCCGACGCCCCAGCCCAGCACACCGAGGCCGTTGACCATGGTGGTGTGCGAGTCGGTGCCGACGAGGGTGTCGGGGTACGCCTGGCCGCCTCGCACCATCACGGTGCGGGCCAGGTGCTCGATGTTCACCTGGTGGACGATGCCGGTGCCGGGCGGGACGACCTTGAACTCGTCGAAGGCGGTCTGGCCCCAGCGCAGGAACTGGTAGCGCTCCCTGTTGCGGCCGTACTCCAGCTCGACGTTCTGCTTGAAGGCCTCGTTCGTGCCGAACTTGTCGGCGATGACGGAGTGGTCGATGACCAGCTCGGCCGGCGCCAGCGGGTTGATCTTCGCCGGGTCGCCGCCCAGCTCCTTCACGGCCTCACGCATGGTCGCGAGGTCCACGACGCAGGGAACGCCCGTGAAGTCCTGCATGATCACGCGGGCCGGCGTGAACTGGATCTCCTGCGACGGCTGGGCCTGCGAGTCCCAGCCGCCGAGGGCGCGGATGTGGTCGGCGGTGATGTTCGCGCCGTCCTCGGTGCGGAGCAGGTTCTCCAGCAGGACCTTGAGGCTGTACGGAAGGCGGGCCGAGCCCTCCACCTTGTCCAGCCGGAAGATCTCGTACGACTCGTCGCCCACCTGCAGCGTGCTGCGGGCGTCGAAGCTGTTCGCCGACACGACAGTCTCCTTCATTGATGTGCGCGTACCACCACGATCCTGCCGCCACGGCATCTCGACCGATCCGCTAAGGTAAGGCTAAGTTAGGTGAGCCTTACCGGGGTGGCGGCTGCGGTGCTCCTCGGCAGATATCTCGATGTCGAGATAACTCTAGTACACCGAGGCCGGTTGGTCATGCCCCGGCGTCCGTCATGCGGTCATGCGCGCCCCTCTCCGGGGTATCCGAACCAGGTATCCACGCCACGAACGGAGAGGAGACAGGCATGCCGCTCACGTTCCGCAAGAGTTTCCGGATCCTTCCGGGGGTGCGTCTGAACATCAACAAGCGCTCCTGGTCCATCACGACCGGCGGCGGAAAGAACGGCCCGCGTTACACCCGCAGCAGTACGGGACGTCGTACGACATCGATGGATTTGCCCGGACCTTTCGGGTGGCGACGCACGCGCACCACTCGCCGACACTGAAGCGACCAGGGAGGATTGACTTCCCATCACCCGAACGGACCCCCCGGTCGGGCACCATCTCATATCTGAGATAACCTCAACCGCATGGCAGACGACTACCTCGTACGCATCGGCAAGCTCATCCGTGACGCCCGGCAGCACCGGGGCTGGACCCAGGCGCAGCTGGCCGAGGCGCTCGGAACCAGCCAGAGTGCCGTGAACCGGATCGAGCGCGGCAACCAGAACATCAGCCTTGAGATGATCGCGCGCATCGGGGAGGCCCTCGACAGCGAGATCGTGTCCCTCGGCTACGCCGGTCCGATGCACCTGCGGGTCGTCGGTGGTCGCCGGCTCTCCGGCGCCATCGACGTCAAGACGAGCAAGAACGCGTGTGTCGCACTGCTGTGCGCCTCACTGCTCAACCAGGGGCGCACGGTGCTGCGCCGCGTCGCCCGTATCGAGGAGGTGTACCGCCTCCTGGAGGTGCTGGGCTCGATCGGCGTGCGCACCCGGTGGATCAACGACGGTGTCGACCTGGAGATCGTGCCGTCGGCCGAGCTGGACCTGGCGTCGATCGACGCGGACGCGGCCCGCCGCACCCGCTCCATCATCATGTTCCTCGGTCCGCTGCTGCACCGCATGGACCACTTCAAGCTGCCCTACGCCGGCGGCTGCGACCTCGGCACGCGCACGGTCGAGCCGCACATGATCGCGCTGCGCCGGTTCGGTCTGGACATCGCCGCCACCGAGGGCCAGTACCACGCCGTGGTGGACCGCTCGGTCCGCCCCGACCGTCCGATCGTGCTGACCGAGCGCGGCGACACGGTGACCGAGAACGCGCTGCTCGCCGCCGCCCGGCACGACGGCATCACCGTCATCCGCAACGCGTCCTCCAACTACATGGTCCAGGACCTGTGCTTCTTCCTGGAGGCCCTCGGCGTCAAGGTCGACGGCATCGGCACCACCACGCTCACGGTGCACGGCGTGCCGACCATCGACGTCGACGTGGACTACTCCCCCTCCGAGGACCCGGTCGAGGCGATGAGCCTGGTCGCGGCGGCCGTGGTCACCGAGTCGGAGCTGACGGTGCGTCGGGTGCCGATCGAGTTCCTGGAGATCGAGCTGGCCGTGCTGGAGGAGATGGGCCTCGACCACGACCGCACGCCCGAGTACTTCGCCGACAACGGCCGCACCCGGCTGGTCGACCTCACCGTCCGGCCCTCCAAGCTGGAGGCGCCGATCGACAAGATCCACCCCATGCCGTTCCCCGGCCTGAACATCGACAACGTCCCGTTCTTCGCGGCCATCGCGGCGGTCGCCCAGGGCAAGACCCTCATCCACGACTGGGTCTACGACAACCGCGCGATCTACCTGACGGACCTGAACCGCCTCGGCGGCCGCCTCCAGCTCCTCGACCCGCACCGCGTCCTGGTCGAGGGCCCGACCCGCTGGCGCGCCGCCGAGATGATGTGCCCGCCCGCCCTGCGCCCCGCCGTGGTCGTCCTCCTGGCGATGATGGCGGCCGAGGGCACGTCGGTGCTGCGCAACGTGTATGTCATCAACCGGGGTTACGAGGACCTGGCGGAGCGGCTGAACTCGATCGGGGCGCAGATCGAGACGTTCCGGGACATCTGAACGGCGGGAGCCGCCGCACCCCGTCCGACCTGCACTGACGCGGGTCTGGACGGGGTGGGCGGCGCCTGAGGGATTTCTCTGGGACTTGGGCTGGGAGCACTGCTCCCAGTCGTCCGGGCCACGTGAAGACCGCGTCGTTGGCGGCGCTGCCGCGTGCACCAGCGCCGGGTAGGGGCTCAACAATCGGCTCGCGCCCGACGCCTACGTACCCACCTGCGTGGTCGCGGCTGCCGCGCTGCTGGTGATCGTCCGGTGGGGCGGTCTCACCCGCGCCGATCTCGGACTCGACACGGCTGCCCGGTACCGGGGGCTGCGGTGGTCAGCGGTCTTGGTGGGCGCGGTTCTTGCCGTCTTCTTGGCCGGGCTTGCCCTGCCGGCCACCAGGGTGGCGTTCGAGGACGAGCGCCCCGCGGGACTGAGCCTTGGGCAGCTGCTGCGGCGGGTGCTGATCCGGGTGCCGGTCGGCACCGTGCCTCCCCCCAGCCATGTCCGCACCATGACTACCCGAGAACGTCGCAGTCCACGTCGGTATCGGTCGCCGCCAGCACCGTGACCCGAGTCCGGGTGGGATCGAGTACGGCGAAAGCCACGTCCGACGTGTCGTGGTGGAACCAGTCCGTGAACGCCATGAACCGCAGCCACCGGTGATCTGCGGCGCCCCGCACCGCTTCCAGAAACGGTACGTCGGCGGGCAGCCCCATGAGCGCGTACAGACTGTCCCAGGCATGCAGCCGCGCGTACGCCCCGCCCTGTCCCTGCCCGTTCACTCCGCCGTTGTACGCAGCCGAGAAGAGTTCGTTGAGCACATCGTCGGGTGTCGTCGCGCAGGCGAGCGCGCTGCCCCGTCGGCCTTCGCCTGCCAGGCACTGCAGGGGCAGTTCCTTGATGAAGGAGATACCGAAGTCGTCCGGACCGAGTGGGCTCGGCAGCGTGAAGAACCGTGCCTCAGGCTCACAGGCCCATCCACCGGCCGTGAACGGCCGGGCAGCCGCCTTCGCCCTCTCGTCGTCTCGTGTGTCACCGGCCCCGCGGCCCGCGACCGTACCGCTGTCGGTCGAGGGAACCTCCGGGAAACGCGACCGGAGCTGCTTCGACGTCTTGATCGGCCCCAGTCCCCGGACACGAACCGTGAAGCGATGCTCGATGTCCAGTCGCGTCCTGGGCAGCCGAGCCAGCGGGTGTCCCAGCTCACGCAGCCTTTCGGCGTACGCGTCCAGGGTGCGCCGACCGGCCCCTGAGCCGATCAGCGCCAGCTCCCCGAGGAGACAGGCCCGCAATTCGACCGCCGGACCTTGCATTCCGTCCGGCAACTCACCGAACAGAGGCTCAAGGTCCCGCAGGTGCTGAGCCTTCACCAGCTTCGCGGCCACCGAGCGCGGCAACCGATCGGCTTCCCCGCGATCCGTGGCCTCGGGGGGCAGCAGTCGACCCACGATGTCCACGGCAAAGGTCGCACAATCCCGCGACCGCGTGTCGGCGAGGGCCTCGGCGATCCGCCCGACGGCCCGCGCCACAGAGGCGCCGCCGGTTCCCTCGCCGGACACCCGCCGGCACAACTGCTCCGCCGCTTCGTACAGTTCCTCCGGCCGGAGCTCGGCCAGATGCTTCAACTCTGATCCGGACCGCTCCCAAAGAGGTCGATCAGAAGCGTTGTCGCCGGGCGTCACTTGGTTGTGGCTCACGCGCCGAGTCTACGAGCAAGGGGATCAAGTAACTTTGCTGAGGCATACGTGCCTTGGGTGGAGCAATGCGACGGGGGAAGCACGTGGGATACCGGCCAACGGATTGGCATGTCCTGGACCTGGACAAGGATCCGACCCCCGGTGATCCGGAGCGGGTGCGCAAGCTCGCCAAGATCCTGCACGACTTCGCCGACGACGTCTCCGACGCGCTGCGTCTGGTCAAGGGCATGGCGGGTGAGAGCACGCTCGCGGAATGGGCGGGCAAGTCGGCCACGGTCTTCAAGGAGGAGTTCTCGGGCGTCCCGAAGAACTTGAAGAAGCTGGAGAAGTCGTACGGGATGTGCGGCGACGCCCTCGCGGACTTCTGGCCGAAGCTGGAGCGCGCCCAGGCTCTGGCGGACAAGGCGCTGGTGAAGGCGCGGGAGGCCCGTGAAGACCTGTCCTCGGCGCAGTCGAAGCTCTCTTCGGCCGATTCCTGGGTGACCCGGGCCTCGAAGGAGGCCGACAAATACGAGGACGACCCGACCGGCAGCAAGTCGGACGCGGACAAGCCGGACGAGGCGAAGGTACGGGCGGCCACGCGGGACGTCCAGCACGCCAAGGCGGCGCGAACGAACGCGCAGTCGGCCGTCAACGACGCCCAGAGCGCGCTGGACGCGGCGAAGAAGATGGCCGAGGACGCGCGCAAGATGCGCGAGGACGCCGCCCGCGAGGCCAAGAACAAGATCGACGAGGCGTCCGACGCCGGCATCCAGAACCGGTCGTGGTGGGAGGACATCGGCGACTGGTTCACCGACAACTGGGACACCATCGTCGCGGTCTGCAAGGTCGTCGTCGCGGTGGTCGGCGTCATCGCGATGATCATCGGCGGGCCGATCCTGGCCGCGATCGTCGTCGTAGCAGCCCTCGTCGTCCTCGCCGACACACTCAACAAGTACTCCAAAGGCCAAGCGTCCCTGTGGGACGTGGGATTCGCGGCACTGGACTGCATACCGGGCGTCAAGGGCCTCACCACACTCGGCAAGCTCGCCACTGGGATGAAGGCCCTGGGCAAGGGTGGCCTCAAGGCGATGGCCAAGGGGCTCGGAAGAGGTCTGCGCAAGGGAGCCGACGACGCCGTCGGCAAGAGCAAGCCGGCCAAGGGGCGGTGCAAGAACGGCGATCCCGTCGACATGGTCTCCGGCGAGATGCTCGTGGAGGAGACCGACGTGGAGCTTCCCGGGCTCCTTCCTGTCGTGCTGCGGCGTACACATCTCTCGACGTACAACTGGGGCCGGTGGTTCGGTCCGTCCTGGGCCTCGACGCTCGACGAGCGTGTCGAACTGGACGGGGAGGGCGTCGTCTTCGCCGCTGACGACGGCATGATCCTCGTGTATCCCGTGCCCGCCCCCGGTGTCTCGGTCATGCCGGCGGAGGGCCCACGCTGGCCGCTGGACTGGGACGGCACACCCGACGCCCCCATCCGCATCACCGACCCGGCCACGGGACGCACGCGCCACTTCTCCCCGCTCACCGGACCTGTCGCCGCACACGAGGCGTTCGCTCTTCCTCTGGCCGCGGTGACCGACCGCGACGGACGGCGCATCGACATCGACCGGGACGAAACCGGCACCCCCACCGCCGTCCGCGACTCCGGCGGCCGCCACCTGCACATCGACACCGAGGGCGACCGGATCGTCGGGCTGCGGCTGCGCGACGAGGAAGCCGGGCCCGACGGCACGACGCTGCTGCGCTACGGCTACAGCCCTGACGGGCACCTCACCGAGATCTACAACTCCAGCGACCTTCCGCTCAGGTTCACCTACGACGTCCAGGGACGCATCACCTCCTGGACCGACCGCAACGGCACCTGGTACCGCTTCACCTACGACGACCAGGACCGGTGCATACGAGGCGAAGGCGCCGACGGTTTCCTGTCCTGCTCCATCACCTACGACCCGGAAGGTCGCGAGACGCGCTACACCGACTCGCTGGGCCACACCACGACCTACCGGTACAACGAGCGCCGACAGGTCATCGCCCAGACCGGCCCGCTCGGCAACACCACCTACGCCGAGTGGGACGCGTACAACCGGCTGCTCTCACGCACGAATCCGCTGGGCCACACGTCCCGCTTCGGCTACGACGAGCGCGGCAACCTCGTCTCTGTCGTCCGGCCCGACGGCACGGTCACCACATGCGAGTACGACGCCTCCGACCGTCCCCTGTGGATCACTCTGCCGACCGGCGGCAGGCGTGGCTACGCGTACGACGAGCAGGGCCACCCGGCAGCGACCGTCGACGCCGACGGCGCCGTCACCACCTACGCCTATGACACCTCCGGTGGTCTGCTCGGCGTCACCAACGCCCTGGGAGCGACCCACCGTGTCCACCCGGGGCCACTGGGTCTGCCCGACTCCGTCACCGCGCCACTGGGCGGCACGTCTCGCGTCACCCGCGACGCCTTCGGCCGCATCGTCGGCACCGTCGACGCCACCGGCGCGACGACACGCACCACCTGGACGGTGGAGGGCTACCCCGCCGAGCGGATCATGGCCGACGGCAGCAGCGAGAGCTGGCGGAACCCCGGCCATACCCAACCCGCGTGCCAGGGCCGGGCAGGACAGCCACCTGCACCGCTTCGAACACGGCGAGCCAGTGGGCATCAACGGCAGCGGGCGGGAGACCAGAGATGTCGAAGTCGTCATCCGTGACGGCCATATTCATACGGCGTATCCGGTCTGAGAGTCCGTGCTTGCACACACTCACTCAACGGCCGCCACACAGGGTGGACCGGCGAACAAGCGCTCCTTCCTCGCCCCAGGAGAGGGCCGCGAGATCGTAGACGGCCTTGTCACCGGTCCCTCGGCACGCAGCGACAGGTGGGGCAGCTCGGTACAAGCTCGGCCACCACGGGCCCTGGCGCCTCCGCCATGTCGCCCCTCCTCGTGTGGGTCCGCGAGAACGGGATAGTCCGACCGTGTGGACGCGCTTCTGCTGACCTTCGGGCACAGCACCGCCGGCCGGGACCGGATCGCCGACCTGCTGCGCCACGCCGGTATCACGGCCGTCGTGGACGTACGGACCGCTCCCGGCAGCCGCCGCGACCCCGATCTGTCGCGGCGGCGGCTCGCCGAGTGGATGCCGGGCTGCGGCATCGCCTACCGGTGGGAACCCGCCCTCGGCGGGTTCCGCACTCCTCCCGTGGACAGCCCGGACGTCGTCTGGCGCAACGCCTCCTTCCGCGGCTACGCCGCCCACACCCGCTCCCCCGAGTTCGTCACCGCGATGGACCGGGTGCTGCGCGAGGCCTCGCACGGCCGCACCGCCGTGATGTGCAGCGAGGCGGTCTGGTGGCGCTGCCACCGCCGGCTGATCGCCGACTTCGCGGTACTCGCCCGCGGCGTACCGGCTCGGCACCTCATGCACGACGGTCGCCTCAGCGCCCACGCGCCGACGCCCGGCGCACGACTGCGCGACGACGGGCTTCTCGTGTACGACGGCTACGAGGGCCACGACGGCCGCGCGGAGCCGGCCCGCGGCTGAGCCCGTCAGTACAGCTTGTTGACCGCCGTGACGGTGGTGGTCTTGAAGTCGGACACCTGGGCGTGCTGGAAGTTGCCCATCTGGCCCCACAGGACCACCGTCACGGTCCTGCCGTCGCGGCCGACCGAGAACAGGTTGATGTCGGAGGAACCCCACGCCGAAGCGGTGTGGAGGCCGTAGACATGGGCGCCCTCCTCGACGTTCAGCCGGCCGTAGTACTTCTGCGACGCCGTGAGGTCGGGGTCCTGCTCCATCAGCTTCTTCGCGCAGCCGGTGATGTCCTTGCGCAGCAGCGCCGCGAAGTCCTTGGCACGCTGCGTGTCGCGCTCCACGACCGTGATCTGCTGGGCGTTGGTGTCGTACTCGGTCCAGTACGAGCGGTGGGAGGCGATGGACGGCAGGGCCTCGCCCACGCACACCGGCAGCGGGTCCGGCTGACCGGCGGTGACCGGACCGGCGTACCAGGGCGAGGTCGGGTGCGGCGGCAGCTCGGCCGGCTCCAGGAACCGGGGAGTGGCGGAAGCCGGTGTGATGGCGGCAGCGGCCGGGACGGCGGCTGCGGCGACACCGGCGGCGGCCGCCAGCGCGGCCACGGTGGTGCGGATGCCTCGGGTACGGACGTGCATGTTTCCCCCATGTTTTCGTGTGAATGCGCGGGCTTCGGCCCTTGCACCCACTACGACCCGTCACCCCCCGCATACGTTGCCCTGCAGACCTGCTACGGGTTCGTCCCGAATGTCACCGGCGCGCTACAGGGGGACGTAGGTGCTCTGCACGGGCCCCGGGCGGGAGGGGCGCATGCGTGCGGCTGATGGAGGCTCTGGGGAGACTGTGAGTAACGTCTCCTGTACGCAGTAGGTTCGCCTTACGCGCGCGTGGGTGTCGCGCGCGTTCTGGGCCGATGCGAGGGGGAGAAGAACGTGCGTCCCGGAGACGAGTTCGCCGGCCGCTATGTCCTCAAGGAGGTCATCGGCGCAGGCCGCGGCGGCGACGTGTGGCTGGCCCACGACACGGTGGTGGGGCAGGACGTCGCGCTGAAGCCGGAGCGGGTGGAGGGCGACCGCGAGACCGCGGTACGGCGGCTGCTGGGCGAGCCGCGTGCGCTGGCCAAGTTCCGTGATCATCCCCATGTCGTGACGCTGTTCGATGTCGTCACGGTGCCGCCGGACGGTGACACGGGCGGCGACGGCGGCGGGGACGTGGGCGAGACGTACTGGTTCGTCATGGAGTACGTGCCCGGCGGCGGCCTCGACCGGCAGCCGCCCATGAGCCCCGAGCGCGTGGCCCGGATCGGGGCCCAACTCGCCGACGCGCTGGCCGCGTTGCACGAGGCCGGCATCGTCCACTGCGACCTCAAGCCGGCCAACGTCGGCCTCACCAAGCGCGGTGCCGCGAAGCTGCTGGACTTCGGTGCCGCCTACCGGGCCGGCGGCAGCGAGACCATCACGGCCAACGGGCCCTACAGCTTCACCCCGGACTACGCCGCCCCCGAGCTGGCCCGGGGAAACGTCCCCCGGCCCGCCTCCGACGTGTTCTGCCTGGCCGCCACCCTCTACGCCCTGGTCACCGGCTCCCCGCCGCGCGGCGGGGAGCCGGAGGCGGACGGTGACGAGGCACGGGCCGCCGGGGAGGACCAGGAGCGTCTGACCTACTGGAAGGCCGAGCAGGGCGTCGTCGAGATGGACGCCGATGCGGTGGGCCCGCTCCACCTCGTGCTCGGCGCCATGCTGCGGCGCGACCCGCGGCAACGCCCCGACGCGGCCGAGGCCGGGCGGCTTCTGGCGGCCGTGGCGGACCACGGGACGGCGGACCCGGACGGCCGGCCCGCCGCGCCCGGCGGCGGGCGCCCGCGGCGGCGACGCCGTGTCCTGCTCGCGGCTGCCCTCGGCGTCGGCGTCGCGATCGTCCTGGGTCTCGTCGCCCTTCCCGGGAACGGCGACGAGCGCGGTGGCGGCGGGAACGGCACGCCTGGGGCAGCCGGGAGGCAGCTGCCGAAGGACTCCTCGAACGGGGGGACGCGGGCCCTGATCGGTGATCCGCGCACCGCCGACGTGTGCGCCATGGCCGACCCCGACGCGCTCGACCGGTTCGGGGAGAGCGAGGTCGACGTCGACTACGGCAACTTCGACCGCTGCGACGTGCTCGTCCACCCGGACGACAGGTCCCGTATCGACGTGTCGGTCCAGCTGCGCAGGGGCTCGCCGCCCGAGGCGTCGGACCCCGTCCGGACCATCGGGGGCATCGCCGTCCGGGAGGCACCGCCGAAGCAGGGCGAGTGCGGGCTGCTGCTGTCCCGGGACGCGGCCGGCAGCGGCAGCGGAGGAGGAGGCAACAGCAGAGACAACACCGGCGGCGACATGTTCGTAGGGGTCCGTGTCGACGTGGGTCACGGCACGGTGGCGGGCGGTGCCGCGGCGCTGTGCGCGGTCGCCGACACCGCCGCCCGCAGCGCCGCCGAGGTCCTCAACCGCGGCCCGCTCCCCCGCCGTTCCCCGCCCTACCCGGCCGCCTCGCTGGTCTGGACGAGCGCCTGCGCGCTGCTCGACGCCGAGGCGCTGTCCGTCGTCCCCGGCATCAAGGCCGACGTGCCGGAGGCCGGTGTCGCGGACTGGGACTGCGAGTGGTTCAGCGACGTCGACGATCTGGAGGCGGAGATCGCCTTCTTCCGCGACGAGCCCAAGTCCGGGCGGGACGGCCGCGTCGTCCGGCTCAGCGGCTACGACGCCGTCGTCGAGCCGGAGGGCAACGGCGACGACACCTGCACGGTCTTCGTCCCGTACCGCGAGTACGGCGGCCGTGACGCCGAGACGGCCGTCGAGATGCTGCGGCTGCACGTCGGCGGGCAGCGGCCCATCGGCGAACTGTGCCACCTGACCACCGAGCTCGCCGCCTCCGCGGCCGCGAAGCTGCGCGCCCGCTGACACCCCACAGCAGCGACCGGCCGGCCACGGGGAGGGGTCCCGAGCAGGTCGGCCCATGCTGACGGACACGTCCGGCAGGGCCCACCCGCGCCGGGGCCGCACCGTGTCGATTCCGTACGAGTCGCACGCCCACGCACCGAGGAGACCAGCGATGACCTTCTCCGCCAGCCTCGCGCGCGGTGTCGCGCCCACCGCGCCCGGAACCCTGCACGCGCGCACGGTCACCGCTGACCTGTGCGCCCCGCCGCGTCCGGGACTGACCGTCCGCTTCGGCCGGGGCGAGCGCCCGGACGTGGACCTGGAGGTCGGCGTGGACGACCTGCGGGTGAGCCGCCGGCACGGGGAGCTGACGTACCTGCACGGGCAGTGGTGGCTGCGCAACACCGGGCGGCAGCTGGTGCGCCTGCCACGCGGCCGGATGATGCACACCACCACCGAGCCGGTCCCCCTCACCACCGGCTACACGCCGCTGTTCGTGAAGGGCTCCGGCTACCGCGAGCACCTGATCGAGCTGTACGTGGCCGACCACGACGACCAGGGGCCGGTGTCGCGCCGCCGGGCCGCGACGCTGCGGCCGGAGACCTGGGCGCTGGACGACGACGAACGGCTGCTGCTGGTCGTCCTCGGCCAGCGGTACCTGCTGTACGAGGAGGACCCGCGGCCCCTGACGTACTCCATGGCCGCCCGGCAGCTCGTCCATCTGCGTCCGGACGGCAACTGGACGGAACGCAGGATCGAGCACCGCATCGAGGTGGTACGCCACCGGCTGCACGGCACCGGCTTCAAGTACCCGCTGGTGCACGACAAGAGCGAGGAGCGGCGGCCCTACGACAACACCCTGCTGCACAACCTGCTCAAGGGGCTCGTCGAGTCGACCACGCTGGTGCCGCCGGACCTCAACCTGATGGACGACACCCCCGACACTCCCGACACCCCCGACGACCCCGGCACCCCTGGACTCCACGACGGGTCGCCCGCGGGGCAGCCGTAGCCATGGGCGGTGACGCGCCTGTCGTCCGGGAACGGCTGCGGGAGCTGAGCGGCCCGGAGCTCTACCGCCGCAACGCCTTCCGGGTGACCGGGGCGAGCACCTGCGCGGCCCGCCGTACGATCGTCCGGCGCCGGCAGCAGATCGCCACGGCCGCGAAGGCCGGGGTCGCCGTCGGCCCCGCCGGTGAGCTGCCGCTGCCCGGCGAAGCCGGGCCGGAGGAACTGCGCACGGCCTTCGACGTGCTCGACCATCCGCAGCGCCGGATCGTCGACGAGCTGTTCTGGCTCTGGGACGCTCCGGACACCGCGTGCCCGTGCGAGCCGGAGCTGCACCGGCAGCACGACGAGGCGGTCCGGGCGCATGCCCGGGCGCTCGACGCGGAGTTGGGCGGTGGCGAGGCACCGCGACGCCGGGCCGTGGGTGGGCCGAAACGCCCGGCCGGGAAGAAGAAGGGACGCGGCGGACCGCAGCGCCACGCCGAGCGGCCGGAGGACGGGTACTGGCAGACCGCGGCGCGGCTGTGGCGCAAGCTGCTCGGGCAGCGGGCGGTCTGGGCGCATCTGCGGCACCGGGTCGCCGCGCTCGACGACAAGCGGCTGACCGAGACCGCGGTGACGGTGCTCGAGGCCGAGGTGCGCCGCGTGCTGGTCTCGGCCGTCGCCGGTCTGGCCGCGCGCACGCAGGACCCGGCCCGGCTGGCCCGGTACTGCACGCAGTGGACCTGGACCGGGCGGGGGGTGCTCGGGGAGGCGCTGGAGGAGCAGTTGACCCCGTTGTACGAGTCGGCGGAGAGCGAGCTGCGCGAGACGGGGGAGAAACTCGCCGGCGCCTTCTCGGAACACGACCGCAAGACGGCCGCGACCTCCGCGGCCGGGTCACTGCGCGCCCGGGTCGTCCCGGTCGTGGAACGGCTCGACGCCTTCGCCGACTTCGGGATGTCGCTGGGCGTGGGCCAACTCTCCGACACCACCGCCCTGTTGCTCAACAACTGCGCGGTGGCCCTGTCCCCCGCATCGGACACGGCCCCGCCCGTCCGGGAGAGCTTCGACCTGCTGGACCTGGCGCTGCGGCTGCAGCCGTACGAGGGGACGCGGCGGACGATCGAGCAGAACCGTGCGCGGCTGGACGAGGCCGGGGTCTGGTTCGACAAGGCCAAGCCGGCCTTCGATCCGGTCGTGAAGGCTCTGGAGACGGCCGCGCGGCAACTCGACCGGAACGACGCGGACGGTGCGGCGGGCACCCTGGGGGCCGCCACGCCGCTGCTGCACGAGCTGCGCCGCCTGGGCCGGGGCGCGCTCGCCGGGCTTCCCGACATCGCGGAGGCCGTCGACCGGCTCAGCGACTCCGCCGCGATCCTGTTCAACAACTGTGCGATCGCCCTGGCGCCCGGTGGCGGCAGTCGCGGTCTCCGGCTGCTGGACCTGGCCGAGGATTTCTGCACGACCCGGGAGACACGGGTGCGCATCACCGCGAACCGGCTGCTGCTCGACCAGGCGCGGGAAATGGGGCTGCGGTACGGGACCTCGTACGGTGTGCGGCCGCCGCGCAAGAGCTTGCGGACGCATCTGGAGGAGATCTACTACGGGGAGTCCCCCGTCGCCGCCAAGGTGTGGGCGTGGGTGGCGGTGCTGGTCATCATCGGACTGGTCGTGGTGTTCTTCGGCGGCTAGGGGACACCCCCCTAGCCGCGTCACTCGGGTGAGATGACGAGGGTGACCGTGCGGTTGCGGGCCGGGTCCGGGTAGGGGGCGTCGCGCTGGTCGGCGCTGTCCGTCGTGTACGCCGTGAGGGGTTCGCCGCTCGCGGCGCTGAGTTCGCGGGCGGCGACCAGGGCGCGCCACAGCGCGACGACGGAACCGCCGCTGTGCGGGGCGCCGGGGACGGTGGCCGCGTGGCCGTGCACGGTGACGGCCAGGTGCCGTCCGCCCAGCCGCTCACCGAGCAGGGCCAGTTGCCGGGCTCCCGCCGGGGTGAGCTGGGCGCCTTCGGAGAACAGCCCCTCGGCGAAGGCGACTTCGACCGTGTCACCGTGCACGGTGACGCGCAGTCCGGGGGCGCGCAGGTCGTGGGCGAGCGCGGCGGCACGACGGGCGGCGGCCGGGTCCTCCTGCTGCCCGGCGCCCTCGGTGCCGCTCGCGCCGGTGGCTCCGTCGCCGGGGTTCGGCCGGCCGCTTCCCGCCGTGGCGCTCGCGCCGGGGCTCTGCCCCGCCGCACGGTCGGTGTCGGCTCGGGCGGTGCGTGGTCCGTCCGGGGTGGTGACCACGCCGGCCACGACGGCGGTCACCACGCACGCCGCCGCGACCAGGGCCGTACGGGTGCGATGCCGGCCGAGCGCGGCCAACGGTCCCGTACGGCCGAGCCGGGCGAGTCCCGCCCTGGCCGCCGGGTCCTCCGGGTGCCGCGCAAGGACCCGCTGCCAGCACTGAGCCGCCTCGGCCGTCTCCCCGCGCTGCGCGTGCACCCGCGCCCGCAGGTCCAGCACGTCCCGGTGCGCCCCGAGTTCCGTGGTCTCGGCCTCCCGCAACAGCCGTAGGGCACCGCCCAGTTCCCCGGCCCGGGCGAGCCCCCGGGCCCGCGACACGAGCAGCACGACGTCGAGCGCGGTGTCGCTCTCCGCGCCGGCCTGGTCTCTCATGCTGTCGGTCCGCCCGTCCGTGCCCGTTCCCCGCATGTCGTCTCCCCTCCGGCCTCGCTCCCCCGGCTCACCGGCTCTCCTGCACCCCGCCGATCCGCCGCTCCTCGGAGACCCCCGGAGGGAGCAGGCGGCGCAGGCGCTGGTTGACGGCGGACAGGGCCGTGCGGTCGCCCGCGGCGACGGCTCGGCGGCCGTCGGCGATCGCGGCGTCCGCCTGGGCGCGGGAGGTCATCTCGTCGCGCAGCTCGACGAGGGAGTGGAAGACGAGGAAGTCCCACTGGTCGCTGCGGCGCAGCAGATCCACCTGGAAGTCCCGCACCCGGTCGGCGAGCCGGCGCAGTCCGGCCGGGCTGCCGTCCTCGCCGGCGCTGGTCGCGCGGGTGCGGAGGTTCTCCAGTTCGCGGCGTTCGGCCGGTCCGCCGCCGGTCTGTTCGATGAGGTCCTCGCAGTTGTTGAGGAGGTCCCACAGCTCGTGCTGGAGGCCGGGGATGTCGATGGCCTCCTCGACGTCGTCGAGCTGGGCCTCCAGGTCGCGGATGCGCCGGTCGCTCGTACCGGCCGCACCCGTGTCGACGGCCGCCGCGTCGACCTCCTTGCGCAGATGGACGAAGGCCTTGTCGCCGGACAGGTCGTCGAGCCGGGTCAGTGCCTGCTCGGAGTGCACCTCCTCGGCGCGTTCCCGCAGGGCGTGCGTGCGCTGCTCCAGGT
Organism: Streptomyces coeruleorubidus; assembly: GCF_028885415.1. Classification (GTDB taxonomy): domain Bacteria; phylum Actinomycetota; class Actinomycetes; order Streptomycetales; family Streptomycetaceae; genus Streptomyces; species Streptomyces coeruleorubidus_A. The sequence continues at coordinate 7,464,373 of NZ_CP118527.1, read as the reverse complement.
CGTGCAGCCGGTCGACCAGCTCGTCGTGCGTGGGCGCCACCAGCTGGGAGCGGTCGATGGTCGCCTCGAACTGGGCGTCGGCGACGGGGATGTCGGCGGTGACGGTGACTTCCCGGTTCGTGGCGTTGATCTCGAAGGTCACCTCGACGGGCGTCTGCGCGGGCAGGTCGAAGCGGACGTCCCGGGGCCGGATCTCCAGCAGCCCGACCCGGGTGTTGCGGTCGGCGCGCCTGCGTTCGCCCTCCAGCAGCGGGATGCGGATGACGGCGTCCGGCTGGGAGCGGCGCAGCGGGATGGACGTCTCGAACGTCTTCGTGATGGAGGTCGGCAGGGCGGTGCCCTTGCGCAGCATCGGCGCGAAGGAGCCGTCGGCCTTGCCGATGCCGAGCGTGCTGGTGAGCACGGCGTCGCCGGGCAGCACCTGGGCGTGGGTGATCGACAGGGTGTCCGGGGCGAGCCGCTGCCGGGTGCCGGTGCCGTCGGAGAGTTCCACGGTGAACCGGGACCGGGTGCCGGAGTCGATGGTCACCTCGGTGTAGAAGGCGCCGTCGGGGGTGAGGGTGGTCCGCGGTCCCCGGAAGGGCGGGTGGCCGTCGGGGTTGGTGAGGGTGACGGTGTACCGGGTCCAGTCGGGCACGGCGGTGCCGCCGCTGATCCGGCCGGAGACGGGGATGCCGGTGGTCTCCAGGGACTGGGGTTCGTAGTGGAGTTCCACGGTGAACTCGCCCGGCGCCGCCGTGCGGGGCTTGCTCGGCATCCGCACCGTACGGGCGAAGACGGCGGCGCCGCGCGCCACCACGGTGGTCGGGTCCTGGGTGTGGTCGAGCTGGATGCCCAGGCCCTCCACCGGGTCGGCCAGCAGGTCGCGCAGCCCCGGGGCGAGGGTCGCCCCGCCGACGAGCAGCAGCCGGTCGATGTGGTCGGGCCGCAGCGAGCTCTCCGCGAGGGCGTCCCGGCAGAGCTTGATCGCGCGGGTGTAGAAGGGCTGGGCGAGGTCGTCGAGGGCGCCCCGGGTGAGGGTGAACTCGAAGGGGGTGGTGCCGCCTTCGCCGTCGGCGAGGTCGACGGCGATGTCGTAGGCGCCGCGCCGGGACAGCTCGATCTTGGCGTCCTCCGCGGCCAGTTTGAGCTTGGCGAAGTTGGCCCGCCAGCGCGGGTTGCGCCGGGCGAAGTCCGGCAGCCCGAGGTCGCGCCGGACGGCGGGGACGAGCAGGTCCTCCACGATGGCCCAGTCGATGAGTTTGCCGCCCAGGCGCGGGTCGCCGGCGTGCTGGAGCAGTTGCAGTTCACCGTCGCGCTTGCTCATCACGGCCGCGTCGAAGGTGCCGCCGCCCAGGTCGAACACCATCCAGTGGGTGGACTCCGAGGCGTCCTGCACGCCGTACGCGATGGCCGCGGCGGTCGGTTCCTGGACCAGGGGGCAGTGCTCGCCGAGCCCGGCGAGGGCCGCGGCGGCGGACGTGGCGCTGTTCTGGTGCAGCGCGAAGGAGGCGGGCACGGTGATCACGGCCGCTTCCGGCGGGCTGCCGGTGTCGTGCGCGGCGTCCTGTCGCAGGGACTTGAGCACCTCCGCGGAGAGCTGCTCGGGGGTGAGGGACAGCCCCGCGCGGGCGAACGGCCGGTGGTATCCGGCCACGCCCATCTCCAGCTTGAACTCGGCGTGGGCGTCGTCGGGCTGGGTGTCGGTGCGCTCACGGGCGCGGCGGCCCACGTGGATCACGTCCGGCTTGGGCATCCACACGGCGGACGGGGTGTAGTCCCAGCCGTCGTTGTTCTTGATGACGCGTACGCCGTCGTCGTCCGCCACCGCGATGGCGCTGTTGGTGGTGCCGAGGTCGATGCCGAAGTCGATGGTCTCGCGCATGGGGGTCGTCTCCTTGGTCGTTCACATGCCGGGTGCGGGCCGGCCGACGACGACCTGCCCCATCTGGATCCGCTCGCCGCGGTAGTAGACGCTGGGCCGGAGGGTCTCCAGCACCACCTCGTGGGTCAGGCCGGGTTCGTCCTGGAAGGCGAGGACTTCGAGGGACTGGCCGGGGTCGAAGGGCGCGCCGTCGTGTTCCTGGATCTCCAGTCCGCCGTCGGCGAGTGCCTGCCGGCCGGCCTGGATGTAGCGGCGCACCTGCCTGAGGTCCGCGGCCGACAGTTCGCCGGCGCGCTGGTTCAGCTTGCGCTGGGCGCGCCAGATGCCGGTGGCGGCGGCGAGCAGCGTGCCGGCGTCCGCGCCGTCCGGAGCGGGTTCCTGCGTGGCCGTCCCGACGTCGGCGAGCACGTCCGCGACCCAGTCGGCCTGGCCGGTGTCGAGGAACGGCGGCGGGACGCGGAACTCGGGCGGGTGCCGCAACTGGCCGAGGGCGGCGCGCACCCGGCTGCCACGGCCGGACCGGCCGCCCCGGCGTGAGGGGATGGTCATTTTCTCCTCCGTACGCTGCGTGCGGCGTCGGCGAAGGCCACCACCATCTGGACGAAGTAGCCGAGTACGCCGATGCCGCCGAGCCCGATGATGAGCACGGGGATGATGCCGTAGACCTGGATCAGGGCGGAGAGCGAGCCGCCGATGACGGCGAGCACCAGCAGGAACCCGAACCAGGGGAACCGCCGCCTGGCCCGCGCGGGGCGGCCGCCGGTGCCCGTGAGGTGGTCGTAGATCGTCTCCCAGTTCTCCTTCAGCCCGTCCGAGTCGCGGTCCGGGCCGATCTCGTACGCCTTCTCCGCGAGCCAGATCATCTCCTCGCGCCGGGAGGCGCTCGGCGGGCGGTGCACGGAGATGCCGAGGAGTTCCACCGCGAGGTTGTTCAGCCCGACGGCGACGACGTGGGCGATCTCGTCGTAGCGCCAGTCGGAGACGAACGGTCTGAGCGGCGCCATGTCCTCGAAGCCGGGCACGACCCGGTCGCGCAGGAGCAGGAACGCCTCGCGGTAGTGGGCGGCCTCGCGCTCCCGCTCCGCCGTCAGCAGGTCGCCGTGGATCTTCTCGTACGCCTCTTCCACCGCGCGCTCGAACAGCTCGGAGAACAGGCCTGCGAAGGGCGGGAACCCGGTCCAGGCCGAGCAGACGAACGTCAGGCGGTTCGCGGTGGCCTGGTCGGCGAAGAGCTGAGGGAAGGGGGACACGAGCAGCCGCGGCAGCCGGGCCAGGAGGTCGTCGGCCGCGTCCTCGTCGAGCCGGGGGTCCCCGAGCGCCCGGATCCGGTGCCGGACGTGCTGGCGCAGCGCCCCGTCCGCCAGCAGGTGGCCCCAGGCGGACACCACGTTCTCCCACATGGACGCCCGCTGCTCGACGGGCAGCCGCGACCGCCCGGTCTCCGCCTCCAGCACCCGGGCGTGCAGCAGCACGGCGGCGTCGTGCCATTCGTGCACGTCCGGGTCGCAGTCGCAGCCGGAGTCCGGGGTGCCCCACAGCCACAGCAGCTCGTCGACCATGCGCCGGCGCGGGTCCTGGAGGCCCTCGAAGGCGGCCCGTACCTCGTCCTTGCCGTAACCGCCGGGCGGGGCCACTTCCGGGGCTCCGGGCCAGCTGTCCTCGACGGCCAGCCGCGCCTCCAGCTTCTGCCGCTGCCGCCGCACGGCCGGTCCGCTCGCGCGGGTGGGCAGGCCGGTGACGGCGAAGACGTTCCTGCGGTACAGCTGTGTGCCCGCCAGTTCCTCGAAACGGTCGAACTCCCTCACCGGCGTGGTCACATGATCACCCCCCGGCGCCAGGTCATGAGCCGTGTCAGATGCCGCTCCCGCAGCAGCGGGTAGCGGCTGATGGTCTCCTCCAGCAAGTCGGCGGCCTCGCCGAGCCTGCCGGGCACCCGGGAGAGCGCGGTGGCCTCCCGGACCAGTGCGTCGGCGGTCTCGGCCGGCTCGGCCGTACCGGCCGTACCGGCGGCTTCGGGGCCGGGCGCCGGACGCAGGCCGGCCGCGCGGTCGGCGACGGCACGGGCGGTGGCGGGCCGCTCGGCCGGGTCGATCCGCAGCATGTCGGTGACCAGCCGGTCCAGCTCGGGTCCCACGTCGTCGTTGAAGGCGCGGGGCGGCTGCAACGGCCGGGTGAACCGCTCCAGGGAGAAGGACTGCACCGGGTCGCCGCCGTCGTACGGGAAGTGCCCGGTGAGCAGGAAGTACACGATGGTGCCCAGCGCCCAGACGTCCCCCGGGCACCCGTAGCCCTTGCCGCGGCGCAGCACCTCGGGCGGCATGTAGGCGACGGTGCCCTGGGCGCTGGCCGCCATGGTGCCCGGGTCGGTCTCCTTGGCCAGGCCGAAGTCGCTGACCTTCACGCGCAGCCCGGTCTCGTCGTAGGTGATGAGCACGTTGGCCAGGGACAGGTCGCGGTGGACGATGGGGTGCGGCCGCTCGTGGGCCACGGCGAGTCCCTCGGCGGCCTGCCGGAGCACGGCGGTCACCTCGCCGACGGGCACGACGCCCGAGTGGGACTCCATCAGCCGCTCCAGGCTGCCGCCCGCCACGTACTCCATGGTGATGTAGCCGCGCACGCCCTCGGAGGTCTGCACGGTGCCGGCGTCGAACACCCGGATGATGTTGGGGTGGCCCAGGGTGGACAGGATCCGGGCCTCGTCGAGCATCCGGGACGTGGCCTCCAGCGAGGCCACGTGCTTGAACAGCTTCAGGGCCTGCCAGCCGAGGATGTGGTGCCGCACCCGGTAGACCTCGGCGAAGGCGCCCTCCCCCAGCCGGCGGTCCACGACGAGCGCCGAGTTGATCCGCTGCCCCTGCCGGAGCAGGGCGCTGCCCACGCCCGTCGCCGTGTCCTGCGTGCGGTCGAGCACGGGCTCACGCACCTTCCCCACCGGTGAAACCACCCGCGACGTCGCCGGTCCACTCCGCCCCGTCCGCCCTGCGGCGGCGCGGGACGCCAGCGTAGGAAGCCCCCGCCGGGACCCCTCCCGACGACCGGGGCCGTGATCCGCCTCACTCCCGGCAGGGGTCGGTCCGGGGGCGGCGGTTATGGTGACCAGGGCGCATCAAGGCGCCCAAGACGGACAAGGTGGCGGAGGACACACGGTGTCGGACGAAGGGCGACTCGTCGCCGGGCGCTATCGGCTCGCCGAGCGGATCGGCCGGGGCGGCATGGGCACGGTGTGGCGCGCCGACGACGAGCTGCTGGGACGCCGGGTCGCCCTGAAGCAGCTGCACGAGCGGCCGCACCTGTCCGCCGACGAGCTCGGCACGCTGTACGAGCGCATGCGCCGTGAGGCCCGCAGCGCCGCGCGCGTCACGCATCCCAACGTGATCGTCGTGCACGACGTCGTGGAGGACGACGGCCGCCCCTGTGTCGTCATGGAGTACGTCCCCGGCCACACGCTCGGCGACCTCCTCCAGGACGGCCGGACCCTCCCGCCCCACGAGGCGGCCCGCGTCGGCCTGGCCATGGTGGGCGCCCTGCGCGCCGCGCACGCCGCCGGCGTGCTGCACCGCGACGTCAAGCCCGGCAACGTCCTCCTCGGCGAGGGCGACCGGGTCGTCCTCACCGACTTCGGCATCGCCATGACGGCCGGTTCGTCGACGCTGACCAGGACCGGCGAGATGGTCGGCTCCATCGACTACATGGCCCCGGAACGCGTCAGGGGCCTCACCCCCGGCCCGGCATCGGACCTGTGGGCCCTGGGCGCGACGCTGTACCAGACGCTGGAGGGCCGCCCCCCGTTCCGCCGCGCGACGGCGATGGAAACGGCCTACGCGATAGCCACGGACCCCTTGGACCCACCTCGCCGGTCCGGCCCGCTGGGCCCCCTCATAGAGTGCCTCCTGGCCAGGGACCCGGAGGTCCGCCCGTCCGCGGAGGAGACAGAACGTTCCCTCAGGGCAGTGGTGAACGACGCCCCAGGGGCGCGGGCTGTGTCGACAGGCGGCTCCGCCGCGGGGCGCGACCAGCCACGAACCACCCGCACCCGCCGACGCCGCATGACCACTGTCGCCGCGGCGCTGACAGCCACCCTGGCCGTGGGCACCACCATTTACACAACAGCCCCGAACCACACCGACAAACCGGACAACGACACAAGCCGCCCCGCCCCCACCCCCAAGGGCTACCACCGCGTCCACGAGGCAAAGCTCGGCGTCTCCTTCCCCATCCCGGACGACTGGACGCCCCGCAACCGCACAGCGGAACAGGTCACCTACGCCACCCCCTCCGGCCTGGCCGGCATCACCATCGGCACGGTCGACCCCGCAGGCCCGAACCCCGCCGACCACTTCGCCGAGATCGAGGCGAACACCAAGGTCAACTACCCGACCTACCGCCGGATCCGCATGCAGCGCACGACCTTCCGCGAACAGCCCGCCGCCATCTGGGAGTTCACCTTCCAGGGCCGGGCCCGCCCGTTCCGCGCCATCGACCTCGGCTACGGGCGCGAGGGCGGGCGCGAGTACGACATCTACCTCTCGGCGCCCGAGGAGCAGTGGGACACCTACCGCCCCGTCTTCGACAAGGTCAGGGACGGCTTCAGGACAGGCTGAAGAAGATCATGGGGTTGTCCCTGCTGTCCTTGACGGGATGCCCGAGGCCGAGGCGCCGCTTGGCGTCGTTCAGCCGGTGGTGGATCTCGGGCGCGTGCGCCCGGGACGCCGTGAAGTACCGGTTCCCCCGCTCGGCGAGCCAGCGCAGCACCACCGCCCCCTCGGTGAACGGCAGTGCCCGGCGACCGTGGAACACGTCGTGGACGCACACGGGTATGCCGGGCCGCATGAGCGGCAGCAGCTGCCGGACGTACCAGCGGGCGAAGCGCGCGGAGTGCGCGGCGTCGATGAACAGGAAGTCCGCCGTGTCGGGGACCTTCTCCAGGTTCTCCCGCACGTCCCCCTGGGTGAACGTCCAGCGTCCCTCGGCGAGTTGGCCGGGCACCTCGCGCAGGACGTGATCGACCACGTCGTACGAGTACAGATGGCCCGTGCCGTTGTCGCGCAGCGCGCGCAGGATCCAGGTGGTCGACCAGCCGTGGAACGTGCCGATCTCCACGACCGTCTGCGGCCGGGCCTCGCGCAGCAGCAGATAGGTGATCTCCGCCTCGAGGTCGTCGAGTTGGGCCTTCATCGCGTGGGGCGGTGCGAGCAGTGCGCGCTGTTCCTCGCGGACCCGGTCGAGATCGTCGGCGTAGGTGCGGTAGAGGCGGACGACGTGGTCGATGTCGAGGGGCTGGTGCATGTGGGCGCTCCGTGCGTACCGGTCCGTGGTCAGGGCGCGGTGACGGTAGGGCGCGGGACGTCGGCCGCACATCACACCCGGGTGCCAACCGCGGTGTGGCACCTGGGTATGACCCCTCGCCCGGGGCCTGCGGACTCAGCCGGTCGATCCGGGCACGACCAACCCCGACTCGTAGGCGAGGACCACCAGTTGGGCCCGGTCCCGGACACCCAGCTTGGCGATCAGCCGGGTCATGTGGGTCTTGACCGTCTGCTCGGCCACCACCAGCGTCCCGGCGATCTCCGTGTTGGACAGGCCCCGCGCGACCAGCCTCAGGACCTCCGTCTCCCGGGGTGTGAGGCCGTTCAGCCGCAGCCGGGCCTGCCGACCGGCCTGGGGGCGGCGCCGGGCCATGTCCTCGATGAGGCGGCGGGTGACGGACGGGGCGAGCAGGGCGTCACCGGCCGCGATCACCCGGACGGCCTGGACGAGTTCGGCGACCGGGGCGTCCTTGAGCAGGAAGCCGCTGGCGCCGGCCTGGAGGGTCTCGTAGACGTAGTCGTCGAGGTCGAAGGTGGTCAGCATGAGCACCTTGGGCCGGTGTGTCACGCCCGGCGGCGGGTCGAGCAGCCGCCGGGCCGCCTCGAGACCGTCCATCTCCGGCATCCGGATGTCCATCAACACCACGTCGGGGTGGGTGCTGCGGCAGACCTCCACCCCGCGCCGGCCGTCGGGCGCCTCCCCCACGACGTCGATGTCGCTCTGCGCGGACAGCAGCGCGGCGAATCCCGAGCGCACCATGTCCTGGTCGTCGACGACGACCACCCGTACGACCATGCTCACTTCTCCCGTTCCGGCACGCGAACCCGTGCGGCCCTGCCCCCCGTTGCCGGGGGCGGCGGTCCGCACCCCACTCTGCGTCGTGGCTGAGGGCCGCCGCCTCGGCCGAACGGCCACGACACCCCGGCCCGACCTGCGAAGGCTCGGCCGAACGACGGATGCCGCGACCCCGCGCCGGTCGCGCGCCGCGCAGCCGGACCGTGATCCGCTTCACACCGGCGCGAGGACAGGCCTGGGTCTTACAGGGCGTAAAGCGACCGAAGAATGGATATGGGCTATACGGCGAAACGCGGGGAGTGTCCGAGGTGCCCGGATGCCGGGTGCAGCGGCTTCAAGGGAGGGAGCGCGCATGGGTGGCCGGCCCTTGTATCTCGAACCGCGGCTGGAACCACGGCTCAGGTCGCTCCTGGCGGCGACCGGGACGCTGCGCTCGCTCACCGACGCGCTCGGCTCACCGCTGCACGTCGTGGTGCCGGACCAGATCGCCGAGAACCTGGAGCGGTTCCGGTCCGTGTACCGCAGGCACCACCTGTCCGGCCAGGTCTACTACGCCCACAAGGCGAACCGGTCCAGCGCGCTGCTGCGCCGGCTCGCCGCCACGGACGCGGGCGTGGACGTCGCGTCGCTGGGCGAGTTGCAGCACGCGCTGGGGGCGGGTTTCACCGCCGATCGGATCACGGCGACGGGTCCGAAGAACCCCGAGTTCCTGTGGCTCGCGGCCCTCACGGGCGTCACGGTCAGCGTCGACGGAGCAGGTGAGCTGGACCAGCTCGCCGCACTGGTGCGCAAGCACGCGCTGGCCCCGGTGCGGGTGCTGCTGCGGCTGTCGGGGTTCGAGACGTCGGGGGTGAAGGTGCTGAGCCGGCGCAGCCGGTTCGGCACGCCCGTACGGGAGTTGGATCCCCTGCTGGAGGCGGTCGAGCGGCACGGCGACGCCGTCGAGCTGACGGGGGTGGCCTATCACCTGGACACCACGAGCGTCGCGGAGAAGGCGACCGCCCTCGAAGGGGCCTTGGCGGCCCTGGAGGCGTGCCGGAGCCGGGGGCTGCGGCCCCGGGCCGTGGACGTCGGGGGCGGGTTCGGCGTCAGTTACCTCGCCGAGCGGGAGCAGTGGGAGGCGTACACGACCGCGCTCACGGCCGCCGTCCTGGGCCGCCGTCCGCCGCTGACCTGGGGCGGGCACGGCTACGGGCTGCGGGGCGAGTCCGGCACCCTGCGCGGCGTGCTCGGCCTCTACCCCGCCCACCGGTCCGTCGCCGGTGCGGCCTATCTGGACGAGCTGCTGGCCCAGCCCGCCGCCTCCCTGGGCGGCCGTCCGCTGGCCGCGCTGCTGCTGGAGCACCTGTACGACCTGCACAGCGAGCCCGGGCGGGCGCTGCTGGACCAGTGCGGGCTGACGCTGGCGAAGGTGCTGGAGGTCCGTTCCCAGGAGGCGGGCGGCGCACTGCTGGTACGGCTGGCCGCGAAGGCGGACGACATCGCCCTGGAGGACCACGGAGTGCTGGTGGACCCGGTCGTCATCCCCGGAAGCGGAGCCGGGCCGGGCGAAGGGCCCGTCGCCGTCCACCTCTTCGGCGGCCTGTGCCTGGAGACCGATCTGATCACCCGGCGTACGGTCTTCCTGCCGCGCCGTCCCGTCCCCGGCGACCTGCTGGCCTTCGCCAACACCGCCGGTTACGCCATGGACTTCCACGCCACCCGCGCCCAGCACCAGCCCGTCGCCCGCAAGGTCGCCGCCTGGCAGGACGGCGACGCCTGGCGCTGGTGCCTCGACGACCAGTTCTGGCCGATCACGCCCTCAGGGGGAGCTCAGTGAGGTACGACAGCATCACCGATGCGATAGGCAACACCCCGCTGGTACGGATCGACCCGGCTGTGCACGGCCTGCGCAACATCGACCTGTTCGCGAAGCTGGAGATGCTCAACCCCTTCGGCTCGGTGAAGGACCGGGCGGCCTGGAACATGGCGCGCCCGCTGCTGGCCGAGGCGGTCGAACACGGCAGCCAGGTCGTGGAGTTGTCCAGCGGCAACACGGCGAAGGCACTGGCGGTCGTCGCGGGCATGCACGGCCTGGGCTTCAAGAGCGTCACCAACCGGATGCGGGTGCCGGAGATCAAGGACCTCCTGCTGCTGCTCGGCGCGCAGATCGAGGAGCTGCCGGGGCAGAGCGAGTGTCTGGACCCGACCGCGACGGACGACCCGCTGACCCTCTTCCACCGCACACTGTCCGCCTCCGGCAGCACCTATCTCCACACGGACCAGTACTACAACCCGCGCAACACCGAGGCGCACCTCACCGGCACCGGCCCGGAGATCGTCAAGGACCTGGACGGCCGGGTGCCGGACTGGTTCGTCGCCTGTGTGGGCACGGCCGGTTCCTCCACGGGCGTGGCCCGCGCGCTGCGGGAGGAGGATCCCTCGGTGCGGGTGGTCGGGCTGGTCGCGGCCAAGTCCGACTTCATCCCCGGGATCCGCACCATCGACGAGGTGCAGGAGGTCGGCCTGTTCGACCCGGAGACGTACGACACGATGGAGTCGGTGAGCGCCGACGAGGCGATCGAGGGGATGCTGACCCTGAACCGCCGCTGCGGCATCCTGGGCGGGCCCACCGGCGGCGCCGCCTACCACGGAGCAGTCCGTCATCTGCGCGCCGTCGACGAGGAGTTGACCGAGCGCCGGACAGCGGTGTTCATCGTCTGCGACCGCGTGGAGAGCTATCTGAGCTACGTCCGGCAGCGGCGGCCGGACCTGCTGGGCCGGCCGCCCCGGAAGAACTCGCCGGCCGACCTGACCGACGCCGAGGTCGGCGGGGCGCCGTCGGTCACGGTCGCCGAGGCCCGGCGGTGGATCGACTCCGAGGGGCCGCTCGTGGTCGATCTGCGCAGCCCCTACGCGTACGCGGCGCTGCACATCGACGGGTCGGTCAACATCGTCGACGAGCTGTTCGCCGAACTCCTCCAGGGCGGAGTGCCGTTCAGCCGGAGCCGGCCGGTGCTGCTGGCGTGCCCGGTGGGCGAGCAGTCCGCCCGGTACGCGGCGCTGCTGACCCGGATGGGCCATCCCGACGTACGCAGTCTGGCCGGCGGCATCATCGCCTGGCGGGACGCGGGCGCGCCCCTGGTGCGGGACTGACCGCCATGACCGCACCCACGATCCGCGACGATCTGCGCCAGTGGCAGCAGGCGCTGCGCGCCCAGTTCCCCATCGTCACCGGGCACCCGGAGCTGGCGTACCTGGACAGCGCGGCGACGACCCAGAAACCGCAGGCCGTCCTGGACGCCGCGCAGACGTACCTCACCACCAGCAACGCCAACGCGGCGCGCGGCACCTACACCTGGGCCAACCGGACCACGGAGCTGGTCGAGCGCACCCGCGAGCGCGTCGCCCGGTTCCTCGGGGACGACCGACCCGAGCGCTCCGCGGTCCACTTCACCAGCGGCACGACCGAGGGGCTGCACACGATCGCCCGCGACTGGCTGCCGGGGTTCCTGCGCGACGGCGACGAGATCGTCGTACCGGACGCCGACCACCAGGCCAACATCGCGCCCTGGCGGGAGGCCCAGCGGCTGCTGGCCCGCGAGGGCGTGCACGTCCGGGTGCTGCCGATGCCGTACCAGAGCGGTTCCGGCGACTACGACCACCGCGCGCTCGCCGAACGGGCCGGGCCGCGCACCCGGTTCGTCGCCGCCACCCATGTGCACCACGTCTACGGCGGCGACATGAACGTGCAGCGCATCCGCCGGGCGGTCGGCCCGGACGCGGTCATCTGTCTGGACGCGGCGCAGAGCGTCGGGCATCTGCCGGTGTCCGTGGCCGAGTTGGACGTCGACTTCGTCGTCTTCTCCGGGCACAAGGCGCTGGCGCTGCCCGGCACGGGGGCGGTGTGGGCCCGGCAGGCACGCGGCCCGGCGTTCACGCCGGGCGGGTGGAGCGGCACTCCGAACACCGTGGGCATCGCCTCGCTCGAAGCGGCCCTGGACTGGCTGGACGCCGCCGGCATGGAGCGCGTCGAGCGCTGGACGGTCGCCCTGGCGGCCCGGCTCACCGAGGGGCTGCGCCATCTGGACGCCTACGAGATCCTCGGCTGCCCGCTGAGCCTGGCCGCCGACTCGGCCGTGCAGCGGCGCCAGGGCATCGTCACCCTGCGGCACCGTGCCATCGACTCGGGCGACCTGGGCTTCATCCTGTTCAGCCACGGTTTCATGGTCCGCTCGGACAACCACTGCCAGGGCGACGCGGGCGAGAAGACCGGTTCGGTTCGGGTGAGTCTGCATGTGTACAACACCGTTGAGGAGATCGACCGGCTGCTGTCCGTCCTCGCCTCACTCCAGTGACTCCGCCAACTGGGCATAATGGGAACCGTTTCCACCTGTAGGCTCGGGCCGGAAAGAATCAGGTGCGAGACGGCAAGGTGGCGCGACCGGATGGGGCTGAGTCTGGCAACGGCACAGCGATGGGTGGAGCGCTGGGAACTCCAGCAGCAGCGGTACGCGGTCGACCGCGAGGAGCGGTTCACGGTGATCGCCGACGTGGTCGAGCACGTCACGGCCGGGCACGCCTCCCGGCCCCTGGTCGTCGACCTGGGCTGCGGTCCCGGCTCCCTGGCGGCCCGGCTGGTGCGGCGGCTGCCGGACGCGGAGATCGTGGCCGTGGACCGCGATCCCCTGCTGCTGGAGCTCGGCCGCACCCACCACCCGGACGCGGCCCGCTACGTCGACGCCGAGGTCGGCGCACCCGGCTGGACCTGGGCCCTGGACCTGGACCGGCCCCTGGACGCGGCCGTCTCCACGACGGCCCTGCACTACCTCGACCGCGACACCCTGCTGCGCACCTACCGGCAGCTCGCCGCACTGCTGCGGCCCGGCGGTGTCCTCGTCAACGGCGACCATCTCCCCCAGGACGACACGGGCCCGGCCGGGATCGCCACCCATGTCGGGCGGTGCCGGGCCGACCGGCAGCGGGTGTTCGCGCACGAGGACTGGGGTTCCTGGTGGGACGCCGTCGCCGATGACCCCGAGTTGACGGATCTGCTCGCCGAGCGCCGTCGCCGCGAGGCACCTCAGGACACCGGCCGCCCTGCCGAACTCCCCCTCTCCGCCCATCTGGAGCTGTTGCGGCAGGCGGGCTTCGCCACGGCGGGCCCGGTCTGGCAGTACGGCGACAGCTGCGTGGTCGTCGCGGTGCGCTGACCCGGGCGCCACCCCTGCGCCGCCCCCGGCCGGCGGGCGGCGCCAGGCGTCCGGACAATGCATGCAGGAATCGCTATATATTAATGTCGCCATGACAGCCCCGGCCGAAGCGCCGCGGGCAGCACGAGTCACACGCGAGGAGCCACCCCCATGACCACCGCCCAGCACATCACCCACGAGGACCACGCCCACGCCCACGGCGACGACTGCGGCCACGTCGCCTTCACACACGGCGACCACACGGACTACGCCCACGACGGCCACATCCACCGGATGCACGGGGACCATGTCGACGAATGCGCGAACGGCGGCCACGCGACACACCAGGATCACGACCACCAGCACGGTGACGACTGCGGCCATCTGGCCGTGCGGCACGGCGACCACACCGACTACGTGCACGACGGCCACCGTCACGCCGCCCACGAGGGACACTGGGACGACCACTGACGGTCCCGCCCCGGTGATCGCCGAGGCGGATTGGAAATCGTTGTCATATGCTAATGTGTGCATATGACAACGACGCCCTCTCCCCCGACGGACGATCCGGACCAGACCCTGCAGTCGGCCAGCGAGCTGCTGCGCGCGCTGGCCTCGCCCGTACGGCTGGGCATCGTGCGGGAGCTGTCCGCCGGCGGGAAGTACGTCCATGAGCTGGTGACGGCCCTGGGGGTGAGCCAGCCGCTGGTCTCCCAGCATCTGCGGGTACTGCGGACCTCCCGGATCGTCACCGCCCGGCGTCAGGCCCGCGAGACGCGGTACACCCTCACCGACGACCACGTGGCGCACATCGTGCTGGACGCCATCCGGCACGCGCAGGAGTAGCGCACACGGCGCCCCTCTTCGCGGGGTCAGGGGACGAGGGGGCGGACGTCCTCGGCCACGAAGCGGACGAAGCCCTCGGGGTCCGGCTCATCGCCGGTGGGTTCGAGGACGACGGTGTCGGCACCGGCGGCGACCAGGCGTTGCACGGCCTCGGCCACCGCATTGGCGTCGCCGGCGACTCCCAGGTCGGGGATCTTGTCCGTGCCGGAGGTGGTGCGCTCGGCCTGCAGGCGGGCGGCGGCGTCCGGCCCGGTGGCGGTGAGCAGATAGACGACCACGCGATGGGAGCCGGTGCGGCCGGCCGCCGCGCGGCCCTCGTCGATGAGCCGACGGGCCTTTCGCACGCCGTCCGGCGGGGTGACCTCACTGAGCAGCGTGCCGTCGGCCACCTCGCCGGACAGGCGCAGCGAGCGGGGGCCGGTGACGCCGGCGAGCACCTCGGGAGCGGTGGGCGGGGGCCAGTCGAGGCCGACGTCGTCCAGTTTCACGTACCGACCGTCCGTGGTGACGCGCTCGCCGCGCAGCAGCGCCCGGAGCGCGTCGAGGTACTCACGCAACAGCGTGACCGGCGACTCGGCCCGCGCACCGACCTGCCCCATCCAGTCCTGCACGCCGTGCCCGACGGTCAGCGTGAAGCGCCCCGGGAAGAGCCGGTCCAGGGTGGCGGTCTCCATCGCGGTGAGGGCGACGTTCCGCAAGGGGACGGGCAACAGTCCGATGCCGACCCGCAGCCGTTCGGTCCAGGCGAGCGCGGCGGACGCGGTGGCGATCCCGCCCTCCAGGAAGCAGTCCTCCCAGAACCACAGCTCCTCCAGCCCCGCCGCCTCGGCGGTACGGGCTATGTCACGCAGCTTCTCGGGGGGCAGCTGAGGCCGGAAGACAGCACCAAGGGTAGTCATGGCCGCTTACCTACCCCTGGTGCTCCGGGATGAACAACTGCTTTATGCTGCTTGGCTCTTGACGCCGAGAGACGCCTTGCCGACGGAAGCGCACGCGCCGGTCCGGATCGGACCGAACCGGTGGCGCCCCCGCGAACCCGGGCCGCTCACCGGTCCGTTCACCGTTGTACTCAGCCCTGGGTCAGGGTGACCGCCTGTCCCTGTACCGCGTGGAAGCGGGGCAGCGGCAGGCCGCTGAAGGTGCGCAGTTCCACCAGGGTGGCCTCGACGCGGGCCGCGCCGGGCACGAGGGCGCCGGGCCTGGGGCGGCCCGTGTTCACCCAGCGGTGCTCCGCGCCGTCGCACACGGCCCGGGTGCCGCCGATGCCGTAGCGGCTGATGGATGCGCCCTGGCTCACGGAGGAGCTGACGAAGACGGGGCCGCTGGAGCTCTGGCAGCGGTAGGTGCCGGAGAGGGTGACGGTGCCGTCGGCGGCGATCCGGCCCACCGTGTCGACCGTCACGGCCTCGTGGGAGGCGGGTGCCGCGGTGGCGGTCGCCGCGGTGGCACCGGTGAGCAGGAGCAGCGCGGCACCGGCCGCGCCGAGAAGGGGACGCAGACGCATGGAGAAACCTCCCGAAAGGAGTGGAATGACGGCTTCCACTCGTATCGGGCCTCGGGTCCGGCGCCCGTGATCCTCACCCCATCGGTGGCGAGTCCGACGTGTCCCTACGGCAGCACGGCGAAGCCGTCCAGTTCCACCAACGCCTCCTCGTCCCATAGCCGGACGACCTCGACGACCGCCATGGCCGGGTAGTCGCGGCCCGCCAGTCTCCGCCAGAGGCGGCCCAGTTCGGGGGCGTGGGCGCGGTAGGCGGCGACGTCCGTGGCGTAGACGGTGACGCGGGCCAGGTCGGAGGGCGTGCCGCCGGCCGCCGTGAGGGCGCTCAGCAGGTTGCCGAGGGCCTTCTCGAACTGTTCCGGCAGGGTCGCGCCGGCCACCTTGCCGTCGCCGTCGAGGGCGGTCTGTCCCGCCAGGAACACCACCCGGGACCCGGAGGCCACGACGGCGTGCGAGAAGCCCGTCGGCGGGGCGAGGCCGGGCGGATTGACGCGTTCGGTGGTCACCGGGCCTCCTGGTGGGCTGCGTACAACTCCTTGGCGATGATGCCGCGTTGGACCTCGCTGGCCCCCTCGTAGATGCGTGGGGCGCGCACCTCCCGGTAGAGGTGTTCGAGCAGGTGACCGCGTTGCAGCGCGCGGGCGCCGTGCAGCTGGACGGCCGTGTCGACGACGTACTGCGCGGTCTCGGTGGCGAGCAGTTTCGCCATGGCGGCGCGCTGGGGCACGTCCGGGGCACCCTCGTCGTACGCCGTCGCCGCCGCGTAGACCATCAGCCTGGCCGCCTCCGTGCGCAGGGCCATCTCGGCGACCTGGTGGGAGACGGCCTGAAGGTCGCTCAGCTTGCCGCCGAAGGCGTCCCGCCCGGCGGTGTGCGCGAGGGTCGCGTCGAGCGCCGCCCGGGCCATACCGACGGCGAAGGCGCCGACGCTGGGGCGGAACAGGTTGAGCGTCCCCATGGCGACGCGGAACCCCCGGTCGACCTCACCGAGCACGTCGTCGGCCGTCACCGGCACGGCGTCGAAGTCGAGCGCGCCGATGGGATGCGGGGAGAGCATGTCGAGCCCGCCGCCGGTCAGCCCCGGCCGGTCCGCCGGCACGAGAAAGGCCGTGACCCCGCGTGCCCCTGCCCCCGGGGTGGTCCGGGCGAAGACGGTGTAGAAGTCGGCCTCGGGGGCGTTGGAGATCCAGCACTTCTCACCGGTGAGGCGCCAGCGGGCGGGGCCGTCGGGGTCGGCGGCCAGTTCGGCGGGAGCCGGTGAGGCGTGGACCGGGTGCGGTGAGTCGTGGATCGCGCGTCCGGACCCCGACGAGCCGCCGGCAGCAGCCCCGGTTCCGCCGCCGGACGCCGCCGAGCCCGGAGAGCGACCGACATGACCCCCGGCGCCCTGGCTTCCACCGCCGGCCGCCGCCGCGCCGGCTGAGCCACCGGCACGGGCCCGAGCGCCCTGACTACCGCCGCCGGCCGCTGCCGCGCCGACTGAGCCATCGGCATGAGCCCGAGCACCCTGACTGCCACCGTCAGACGCCGGCGCGCCCGGCGAGCCGCCTTCACGGACCCCGGCGCCTTGAATGCCGCCGGACGCCGCCGCGGCGGATGAGCGGTCGGCAGGAGTCGGAGTGCTCGGGGCCCTGCCGTCGGGTGCCGCCGAGCCCGGTGAGCCGCCGCCGTCGATCCGGGAGCCCTGCGCGCCGTCGGATCCGGCAGGCCCCCGAGCGCGGCCGTCGGCTGCCGCGCCGTCACCAGCACCGGAAGCCACCGCACCGTCGGATACCGCCCCGCCCCGAGAACCGCCACCGGCCGCCGGCCCAGCACCGCCACCGGAAGCCGCCCCGCCCCGTGAGCAGCCGTCGGATACCGCCCCACCACCGCCCGAAGCCACCACACTTCCGGGAGCCACCCCACCCCGAGAACCGCCACCAACCGCCGCACCTGCCCCGCCGCCGGAGGCCACCGCGCCCCCTGAGCCGCCGTCGGATGCCACCCTCGGCGAGCCGTCCCGGTCCGCCCGCAACCCCAGCGCCGCCGCATCCGACCCCGCCCCAGGCTCACTCAACGCGAACGCCGCCACCGCGCTGCCGTCGGCCACCCGGGGGAGCCAGCACGACCGTTGGGATTCCGTGCCGTAGGCGTGGACCGGGTGGGCGCCGAGGCCCTGGAGTGCCAGGGCCGTTTCGGCTTCCGTGCAGGCGTAGGCCAGGGACTCGCGCATCAGGCACAGGTCGAGCGCGCCGGAGGTGAAGAGGCGGCCGAGCAGTCCGAGGCTGCCCAGTTCGGCGACCAGGGCGCGGTTCACCCGGCCCGGTTCGCCCTTCTCGGCCAGCGGGCGCAGCCGCTCCGCGGCGAGGGCGCGCAGCTCGGCGCACCAGGCGAGTTGTGCCGGTTCGAGCGAGAATGCGGTCATCGCCGGTCCCTTCTCCGCCGCCCCTGCCTCCCGGCCGGGCCACTCCGAGGCTATCGCGGACCGTTGACTGTCGTCACCAACACGATACGCTCCAGGAGCGAGCCCACCACGCCAAGGGGGCGAATCGTATGAATCCACGGGGTACGGCCCACGTCGACACCTTCGCCCGTGACCATCTGCCACCCCCGGACCAATGGCCCGAGCTCCGTTTCGACCTCCCGGAGCTGCGTTACCCCGAACGGCTCAACTGCGCCGCCGAACTGCTCAGCGGCCCACCCGGCGACCGCCCGGCGTTCCTCACCCCGGCCCAAGAGCCCTGGACGTACGCCGATCTGCGCGCCCGCGTCGACCGCATCGCGCACCTGCTCACCGGCGAACTCGGCGTCGTCCCCGGCAACCGCGTGCTGCTGCGCGGCCCGACCACCCCCTGGCTCGCCGCCTGCTGGCTGGCCGTGCTGAAGGCGGGGGCCGTCGCGGTCACCGTGCTCGCCCAGCAGCGCCCGCACGAGCTGAGCACGATGTGCGAGATCGCCCGGGTCCGGCACGCGCTGTGCGACATCCGGTCCGTCGACGACCTCGCCAAGGCCGAGATCCCGGACCTGCGGATCACGACCTACGGCGGTGACGCCCCGGACGACCTCCTCAACCGGCCTGCGCCCGGCACACCGTACGAGGCCGTCGACACGGCGGCCGACGACGTCGCGCTGATCGCCTTCACCTCCGGCACCACCGGCCGCCCCAAGGGCTGCATGCACTTCCACCGGGACGTCCTGGCCATCGCCGACACCTTCTCCCGGCACGTCCTGCAGCCCGACGCGGACGACGTGTTCACGGGCAGTCCCCCGCTCGGCTTCACCTTCGGGCTCGGCGGGCTCGTCGTCTTCCCGCTGCGGGCCGGGGCGAGCGCCCTGCTGCTCGAACAGGCCGGTCCGAAGCAGCTGCTGCCCGCCGTCGCCCGGCACCGGGTCTCCGTGCTGTTCACGGCGCCTACGGCCTACCGCACGATGCTCGACGAGCTCGACGGGTACGACGTCTCGTCCCTGCGCCGCTGCGTCTCGGCCGGCGAGAACCTGCCGGCGGCCACCTGGCAGGCCTGGCACGAACGCACGGGCCTGCGCGTCATCAACGGCATCGGCGCCACCGAGCTGCTGCACATCTTCATCTCAGCGGCCGACGAGCGGATCCGCCCCGGCACGACGGGCGTTCCCGTGCCGGGCTGGCACGCGCGCGTGCTGGACGAGCACGGCGAGCCGGTGCCCGACGGGGAGCCCGGACTGCTCGCGGTGCGCGGACCGGTCGGCTGCCGCTACCTCGCCGACCCCCGGCAGCGGGAGTACGTACGCGGCGGCTGGAACATCACCGGCGACACCTACGTCCGCGAGGCCGACGGCTACTTCCGCTACGTGGCCCGCGCCGACGACATGATCATCTCGGCCGGGTACAACATCGCCGGACCCGAGGTCGAGGACGCGCTGCTGCGGCACCCGGACGTGGTGGAGGCGGCGGTCGTGGGACGGCCCGACGAGGCCCGCGGGCAGATCGTGGTGGCCTTCGCCGTCCTCAAGGAGGGCGCGGAACGGGACGCCGGGGCGCTGCGCGCCTTCGTCAAGAGCGAGCTGGCGCCGTACAAGTGCCCGCGCGAGATCGTCTTCCTGGACGCGCTGCCGCGCACCGCCACCGGCAAGCTCCAGCGGTTCAGGCTGCGTACGGGAGAGCTCCCGGACGGCGGCACCGAAAGCGACCGGGAGTGACCCGTACGACCTAAGATGATCAACGTGTCCGACCAGCATGCACCACGGTCTCTCATCGTCACGCTCTACGGCGCGTACGGCCGCTTCGCGACGGGCCCCGTGCCCGTCGCCGAACTGATCCGGCTGCTCGCGGCGGTCGGTGTGGACGCCCCGTCCGTACGCTCCTCGGTGTCGCGGCTGAAGAGACGCGGGCTGCTCGTGCCCGCCCGCACCGCCCAGGGCGCGGCCGGGTACGAACTGTCCCCGGACGCCCGCCAGTTGCTCGACGACGGCGACCGGCGCATCTACGCCACGGCTCCTTTCGAGGACGAGGGCTGGGTGCTCGCGGTGTTCTCCGTGCCGGAGTCGGAGCGGCAGAAGCGGCACGTGCTGCGCTCCCGGCTGGCCGGCCTCGGTTTCGGCACGGCCGCCCCGGGCGTGTGGATCGCGCCCGCGCGGCTGTACGAGGAGACCCGGCACACCCTCCAGCGGCTGCGGCTGGACGCGTACGTCGACTTCTTCCGCGGCGACCACCTCGGCTTCACCCCGACCGTTCAGGCCGTCGCACGCTGGTGGGACCTGGCCGCCATCGCCAAGGAGCACGAGGCGTTCCTCGACCGCCACGCGCGCGTGCTGAACGACTGGGAGAGACGCGAGGACACCCCGCCCGAGGAGGCCTACCGCGACTACCTCCTCGCCCTGGACTCCTGGCGCCACCTCCCCTACACCGACCCCGGCCTGCCGTCCGAACTGCTTCCCCGCGACTGGCCGGGGACCCGTTCGTCGGCGGTGTTCCAGGGGCTGCACGAGCGGCTGCGGGACGCGGGCGCCGAGTTCGTGGGGCTGCTCAGCTCCCCAGAGTGAGGCGCGGCTTGGGCGCGTCCGTGCGGCCCGTCTGCGGGCGGCGGCTGCCCGCTCGGTAGGGGGCCGGCCAGACGGCGCCGGGGCCCGTGTAGCCCTGTTCGGCCGCCGCGTGCAGCGTCCAGTGCGGGTCGTAGAGGTGGGGGCGGGCCAGGGCGCACAGGTCCGTACGGCCCGCCAGGATCAGGGAGTTGACGTCGTCCCAGGAGGAGATCGCACCGACCGCGATCACGGGGATGCCGGTGGTGTTGCGGATCCGGTCGGCGAACGGAGTCTGGTACGACCGCCCGAACTCGGGCCGCTCGTCCGCCACGACCTGCCCCGTCGACACGTCGATCGCGTCGGCGCCGTGCGCGGCGAAGGCCCGGGCGATCTCGACGGCGTCCTCGGCCGTGGTCCCGCCCTCGGCCCAGTCGGTGGCGGAGATCCGCACGGTCATGGGCCGCTCCCCCGGCCAGACGTTCCGTATGGCGTCGAACACCTCCAGCGGGAAACGGAGCCGCTTGTCCAGTGAGCCGCCATAGGCGTCGGTACGGCGGTTGGTCAGCGGGGAGAGGAAACCGGAGAGCAGATAGCCGTGGGCGCAGTGCAGTTCGAGCAGGTCGAATCCGGCCCGGGCGGCGCGGCAGGCGGCGGCCGCGAACTGCTCCCGGATGTCGGTGAGTTGGGCGCGCGACAGCTCGCGCGGAGTCTGGCTGAACGGCTTGTACGGGAGCGCGGACGCGGCCACGAGCGGCCAGTTGCCCTCCTGAAGCGGCTCGTCCATGCCCTCCCACATCAGCTTCGTGGAGCCCTTGCGGCCGCTGTGGCCGAGTTGCACGCCGATCGCGGTGCCGGGCGCCTGGGCATGCACGAAGTTCGTGATCCGCTTCCAGGCCTCGGCCTGCCGGCCGGTGTAGAGGCCGGCGCAGCCGGGCGTGATCCTGCCCTCCTCGCTGACGCACACCATCTCCGTCATCACCAGCCCGGCCCCGCCCATCGCCCGCGCGCCCAGATGGACGAGGTGGAAGTCGCCGGGGACGCCGTCGACCGCCGAGTACATGTCCATGGGCGAGACGACGACCCGGTTGCGCAGGGTCAGGCCGCGCAGCCGCAGCGGCGTGAACATCGGGGGCGTGCCGGGCGGGCAGCCGAACTCCCGCTCCACCGCCTGTGTGAAGTGCGGGTCGCGCAGCCGCAGGTTGTCGTGGGTGACGCGGCGGCTGCGGGTGAGCAGGTTGAAGGCGAACTGGCGGGGCGGCTGGTCCAGGTACAGGGAGAGGTTCTCGAACCACTCCAGGCTGGCCCGGGCCGCGCGCTGCGTGGAGGCGACGACGGGCCGGCGCTCCGCCTCGTACGCGGTCAGGGCCTCGTCCAGGGTGTCCTGTTCCTCCAGGCAGGCGGCCAGGGCCAGGGCGTCCTCGACGGCGAGCTTGGTGCCCGAGCCGATGGAGAAGTGGGCGGTGTGGGCGGCGTCGCCGAGGAGGACGACGTTGCCGTGCGACCAGCGGTCGTTGACGACCGTGCGGAAGGTCGTCCATGCCGAGTTGTTGGACTTCAGGGGGCGGCCGCGGAGTGCTTCCGCGAAGATCTTGGCGCAGCGTTCGATCGACTCGGCCTCGCCGAGTTCCTCGAAACCGACCGCGTGCCAGACCTCCTCGCGCATCTCGATGATCACGGTGGAGGCGTCCGGCGCGTAGGGGTAGCCGTGGAGTTGCATCACGCCGTGTTCGGTTTCGGCGATCTCGAAGCGGAAGGCGTCGAAGGGGAAGTCGGCGGCGAGCCAGATGTAGCGGCAGTGGTGGGTCGTCAGCCGGGGGTGGAAGACGTCCGCGTAGGTCTCGCGGGTGGTGCTGTGGATGCCGTCCGCCGCGATGACCAGGTCGTGGGTCTGCGGGAGGTCCTTCGGGGCCTCGGTGTGGAAGCGGAGGTCGACGCCGAGTTCGCGGCAGCGGGTGTGGAGGATCTCCAGGAGGCGCTTTCTGCCGAGTGCGGCGAAACCGTGGCCGCTCGAGGTGTGCCGTACACCTCGGTGCACGATGTCGATGTCGTCCCAGCGGACGAAGTGTTTTTGCAGGGCCCCGTAGACCACCGGGTCCGCGTGTTCTATGCCGCCCAGGGTTTCGTCCGAGAGGACCACGCCGAAGCCGAAGGTGTCGTCGGGGGCGTTTCGTTCCCAGACGGTGATGGCGCGGGTGGGGTCGAGGCGTTTGAGGAGGGCGGCGGCATAGAGGCCGCCGGGGCCGCCGCCTATGATCGCCACGCGTAGGGGGTGGCTTGTGTCGTGGTTTGGGTGCGGGTTGTTCGTGGCTGATCGCGCAGTTCCCCGCGCCCCTGAAGGACGTGCACTCACCGTCCGCTCCATTTCGGGGGGCGCTTCTCCGTGAACGCCGCGTGGAACTCCGCGTAGTCCTCTCCTGTCATCAGGAGGGCCTGCGTCGACGCGTCCAGTTCCACCGATGCCGCCAGGGGCATGTCGAGTTCTGCCGTCAGGAGGGCCTTGGTCTGGGCGTAGG
Source organism: Streptomyces coeruleorubidus (assembly GCF_028885415.1). Classification (GTDB taxonomy): domain Bacteria; phylum Actinomycetota; class Actinomycetes; order Streptomycetales; family Streptomycetaceae; genus Streptomyces; species Streptomyces coeruleorubidus_A. The sequence continues at coordinate 7,441,399 of NZ_CP118527.1, read as the reverse complement.
CCAGGGCCGGGCCGTCCGCCAGGCGTCGGGCCAGTTGTTGTGCTGTCTCGTCGGCCTGGCCCTCCTGCGTCAGTTCGCTGATCAGGCCGATGCGCTCCGCCTCGGGGGCGCGGACCGGGTCGCCCAGCATCAGGAGGCGGGTGGCGTGGCCGAGGCCCACGACCCTGGGCAGGAGGTAGGCCGCGCCCATGTCGCCGCCGGAGAGGCCGACCCGGGTGAAGAGGAAGGCGAAGCGGGCCGTGGGGTCGGCCACGCGGAAGTCGGCGGCCAGGGCGAGGACCGCTCCGGCGCCGGCCGCCACGCCCTGGACCGCCGCGATCACCGGGAAGGGGCACTCCCGGATGGCGCGGACCACCTGGCCGGTCATCCGGTTGAAGTCCAGGAGCTGGGCGGTGTCCATGCCCAGGGTGACGCCGATGATGTCGTCGACGTCGCCGCCGGAGCAGAAGCCGCGGCCCTCGCCGGCCAGCACCAGGGCCCGTACGGACCGCTCCCGGGACAGCTCCGCGAGCAGGTCGCGCAGGTCGGCGTAGGCGCCGAAGGTGAGCGCGTTGAGTTTCTCGGGGCGGGCCAGGGTGACGGTGGCGACGCCGTCGGTGAGGTCGACGCGCAGGTGCTCCCAGCTCGGGGTGCGGGCGGCGGAGCCGGTGAAGGGACTCATGACGTGCGGCCTCCTCGGGCGGGCACTGCCTCACTGAGCTCTACCCCATGAAGTTATCACTCATTCGTGACTGTCGTCATGAGTGCGCGATAGGCCGTCCGGGTAGGACTTTCACGGGGAGCCGGTGTGAACCGGGTCGGTTACATCCGTCACAGATCGTCCACACCGGCGTAACGGCGGGATCGGCTGTGCGCGGCACCGCGTTCACCTGGGTAAGCCGTGCGGCAAGGGGGCCGGCGGCCCTCCGGCAGTGCCCCTTCGGAAGCCACCGAAGAGCAGCGCCGTACCATTCATCAGGTTGAAAGCAGGATGTCCTGCTCCATGAACGGACCCGCCTTGTACGAACTCCCCTCAGCCCCCGCCTCCTGGCGCATCGCGCTGCCGCACACCGCCGCGGCGGTGCCCGTGGCCCGTGCCCTGGTCCGTACGGCGCTGGCCGAGCTGGAGCACGGGGCCGACTGCGACACCGCGGAGCTGCTCACGGCGGAGCTGGTGGCCAACGCCGTGGAGCACACCTCCGGCGAGACGCCGATCGAGCTGGTGGTGGAGCTCATGCCGTCGGGCTGCCAGGTCGAGGTGCACGACACCGACCCGAAGCCACCCGGCGATCTCACCTGCCCGTCCGGCGGGGCGCCCGACCCCTGGCAGGAGCACGGGCGCGGTCTGCTGCTGATCCGCACCCTGAGCTCCTCGTGCGGGCACCGGCCGACCGAGTCCGGCAAGGCGGTGTGGTTCAGGCTGCCCGTGGTGCCGGCTCAGCGGCGTCCGTCGGAATGACGGGTGAGGCGAGGCTCAGCCGAGCGTCGCGACCAGCACTGCCTTGATCGTGTGCAGACGGTTCTCCGCCTCGTCGAAGACGACGGAGTGCGCCGACTCGAAGACCTCGTCCGACACCTCCAGGTACTCCAGGCCGTGGGCCGCGTGGATCTCCTGGCCGACCTTGGTGCCGAGGTCGTGGAAGGCGGGCAGGCAGTGCAGGAACTTCACGTCCGGGTTGCCGGTGGCGCGCAGGACGTCCATGGTCACGGCGTACGGGGCCAGGGCGGTGATGCGCTCGTCCCAGACCTCCTTCGGCTCACCCATGGAGACCCAGACGTCGGTGGCGACGAAGTCGGCGCCACGGACGCCCTCGTCCAGGGTCTCGGTGAGGGTGATGCGGGCGCCGCTGGTCCCGGCGAGGGCGCGGGCCCGGTCGACGACCTCCTCGGCCGGCCAGTAGTCCTTCGGGGCGACGAGACGCACGTCCATGCCGAGCAGGGCGCCGGTGACCAGGTAGGAGTTGCCCATGTTGAAGCGGGCGTCGCCCAGGTAGGCGAAGGCGGTCTCCGTCAGCGGCTTGGCGCAGTGCTCGGTCATGGTCAGCACGTCGGCGAGCATCTGGGTGGGGTGCCAGTCGTCGGTGAGCCCGTTGTAGACGGGCACACCGGCGTGCGCCGCCAGCTCCTCCACATTCTGCTGGCTGTCGCCCCGGTACTCGATCCCGTCGTACATCCGGCCCAGCACCCGCGCGGTGTCCTTGACCGACTCCTTGTGGCCGATCTGCGAGCCGGACGGGTCGAGGTACGTCGTCGAGGCGCCCTGGTCGGCGGCCGCGACCTCGAAGGCGCAGCGGGTACGGGTGGAGGTCTTCTCGAAGATCAGCGCGATGTTCCGGCCCCGCAGGTACTGCGTCTCGGTCCCGGCCTTCTTGGCGGCCTTCAGCTCGGCGGCCAGCTCGACCAGACCGCGGAACTCCTCCTCGGTGAAGTCCAGCTCCTTGAGGAAGTGGCGGCCGGCGAGGGCGGTCGGGACTGTCGCCATGGGGCGCTCCAGGGATACGGCGGTACGGGGACGGACAGGACTCCTGGAATACTATACGAAAGTTGGCATGCCTATACGTAGATGCGGGTGCTCATACGGGCTCCCGTTCGACCGGGCAGCTCATGCACCGCGGCCCGCCCCTGCCCCGCCCCAGCTCACTGCCCGGGATCTCTATCACTTCGATGCCCTGTTTGCGCAGGTGGGTGTTGGTGGTGGCGTTCCGCTCGTAGGCGACCACGACACCGGGTTCGACGGCCAGGACGTTGCAGCCGTCGTCCCACTGCTCGCGTTCGGCCGCGTGCACGTCCTGGGTGGCGGTCAGCACCCGGATCTCGTTCAGGCCGAGCGCGGCGGCGATCGCGCGGTGCATGTGCTCCGGCGGATGGTCGGTGACCTTCAGCTCCTTCTCGCCGACGCCCGGTTCGATGGTGTACGAGCGGAGCATGCCGAGCCCCGCGTACTGGGTGAAGGTGTCGCCGTCGACCATCGTCATCACCGTGTCGAGGTGCATGAAGGCCCGCCGCTTGGGCATGTCGAGGGCCACGATCGTCTCCGCGGAACCGGCGGCGAACAGCTTGTGCGCGAGCATCTCGACGGCCTGGGGCGTGGTGCGCTCGCTCATGCCGATGAGCACCGCGCCGTTGCCGATGACGAGGACGTCCCCGCCCTCGATGGTGGACGGGTAGTCGGCCTGCCCCTCGGACCAGACGTGGAATGTCTCGTCGCGGAACAGCGGATGGTGCCGGTAGATCGCCTCGAAGTGCACGGTCTCGCGCTGCCGGGCGGGCCAGCGCATCGCGTTGATGGAGACCCCGTCGTAGATCCACGCGGAGGTGTCGCGGGTGAAGAGGTGGTTGGGCAGGGGGCCCAGCAGGAAGTCGTCCAGCTCCATGACGTGGAAGCGCACCGAGGTCGGCTCCGGGTGCACGTCGAGGAACTCGCGCTTGGTCATGCCACCGACCAGGAGCTCGGCCAGTTCCGCCGCGGGCAGGTGCTCGAAGGCGGCTCTGAGATGGTCGGTGGCCAGCGGGCCGTACTCCTTCTCGTCGAAGACCCGGTCCAGTACGAGGGCCCTGGCCGCCGGGACCTCAAGGGCCTCGGCCAGCAGGTCACCGAAGAGGTGGACGGTGACGCCCCGGTCGCGCAGCACGTCGGCGAACCCGTCGTGCTCGGCGCGGGCCCTGCGCACCCACAGCACGTCGTCGAAGAGCAGCGAGGTCCTGTTGCTGGGGGTGAGCCTTTTGAGCTCGAGATCGGGCCGGTGCAGGATGACGCGGCGCAGCCGCCCGGCCTCGGAATGGACGTGGTAAGCCATGCCTCCATCCTGACCATCACAGCGCCTGTTGACGCGCTGCTCGCGCGTTTCGGCGAACTCTTGTTTGTGTCCGCCTGACGACAATCAGCGTGGGCCGGGCCGCCCCCGCTCAGCCGCTGGGCAGCGGCTGGAGCAGCTCCGGCCGGGCCAGCATGCGCCGCGTCGCCCGGCCCGGGTCGAGCACGGCCCGGGCGACGATCCAGCCGGCCAGGGCGTGCGGCTCGGCGGGGTCGGAAGCCAGCTGTCCGGCGTACCGGGCGAGCGCGGCGGCCGCCTGCCCGGCGGCCAGGTACTCGTCTGCGGTGTGCGGAGCGGCGGGGCGGTCGGCGAAGGCGTGCGTGCGCACGTCGGGCCAGGAGGTGCGGTCGGGGCGGAAGCGGGGGCCGCCGTGTCCCGAGGCGGGCGGGGCGACGTTGCGCAGCCGCCACTCGGTGCGGTGCAGCGCGGCGGCCGTACGGGCCCGGGTGAGGGCGGCGTGCGGGACCGGCTCGCGCAGCCAGCCGTCGAGCGTGCGGGCGAGGCCGGATACGAGAGCGCGGCCCGGCACGGTCAGACGGCCGCTGGTCAGCAGGGTGCGCACGGCCAGGCGGCTCTGCAGGCGGCGCAGGGCGAAGAAGTAAGCGGCCCGCTCGACCGCCTCACTCCCCTCCGCACCGGCCAGCCGGTCCCGCCAGAAACCGGCGACGCCGGTGAAGGCGTACGCGCCGTGCAGCAGGCCGGTGAGGTGGCGGGGGTCGGTGCGCCAGGGAGCGTAGTAGCGCTCCGCCCGGTCGTCCTCCAGCAGCGGGAACAGGTGAAGGAGGGCGGCGAGTTTGCTGTGCTGAAGCTCGTGCACCAGGGTTTCGGCGAGGGCGAGCGCGGAGGCCGGACGGACGATGAGCATGCCGCCGAAGGAGTCACCGCTGGAGGCCGACACCTGCACGAAAGGGGGCGGGGGCGGGCTGACGGCGGTGCGCCCGAAGGGCACGATCGCCCGGATCATGGCGGGGTCGACCCGCCCGGGGCCCGGTATGCCCGGGCGGGCGAGGATCCGCGCGGCCTCGCCGAACAACCGCTGCCACTCCTGTGCCTCCTCCTCGTCGAGCCGGGCGGGGGGCAGGTGGTCGTCGAGGTCGCGGTAGGGGTCGAGGTCTTCGAGTACGACGGTGACGGGGGCCGTGCCGTCGGGGCCGGTGTGGGTGAGGGTGCGCAGCGGGAGCCAGGTGCCCCCGTCGGCGTCGGCACGCTGGGTCAGCGGACGGCAGGTCACCCGTACCGAGCCGGTCGTGCCGCCCGGCCCGGTGACCGTCAGCTCTCCCCCGGCCGTCGTGGCCCGGCCGACCGCCAGGCCCGTTCTCGCATCGGGGAGTTGGATCATCCCGAGTCCGGGCAGGTGCAACCGCCCGCTGGTGAGGGGCACGTCGAGGGCCGTCTCGGTGCCCGCGTGCAAGGAGGCCGAGAGGGCCAGCGCGCACAGGTGGCCCGCCTCCGCCCACAGCGGCGGCCCGGTCGCCGTGCCCTGCACCCGGCGCAGCATGTGGGAGATCCAGCCGCCGGTCGCCGGGGCCAGCAACAGGCGTTCGACCGGCTCGGGCGACTTCTCGGCCGCCTCCTTGAGTACCCGCCAGGCTTCGGCGACCGGGGTGAGAGGAGCGGGCAGGGCGTCGAGGTGGTCGAGGAGGGTGCGCAGGAGCAGCAACCGCCTTGCGCGCTCCGCTCGTTCGAGGAAGGCGACGGCCGCTGCCGAGCCACCTCCGGCGGCCAGCTCCGCGAAGAGCCGGTCCGGCATGCGGAGTGGGGCGAGGTGCTGCTCGCTGGTCATCGTCGCGGGCCTCCGGTCGGTTGGCGGACATGCGGGGACCCCGGTGCGCGTGCGGGTGTCGCACCGGGGCTCTGCCGTCGGGACGGTCGGCGGCTAGTCGGCTCGGGCGCCCGAGCCTCCTCCTTCACCGCTCCTCATGCTGCTGCGGGCACGCAGCACCTCGGTCAGCAGGCGCGTGGTGGGGGACAGGGTGGGGAGACCGTCCACGGCGCTCAGGGGCAGCGCCGCGAGGTCCGCCAGATCGGATTCCCAGACGTCGGTCCCCGCCATGGCGACGGCCGGTTCAGGTGCGGCGGCTCCGGCGTGGTGCAGAACGGGCGGCTGGTCCAAGGTGCTCCCCCTTCTCGCACGGTGGCACGCGATGCCCCGTGTCTTTCCATCATGGCCAATACCCCCCGGAGCGAAAACCGTACGATCACGCCACTGATCATCGCCGATCACGCCGCTGCCCCGTCGCGGCTGCCAACTCGGCCAGGGCGGCGGCGAGTTCTTCCTTCAGTTTCGGATCGTCATCGAGAGCCACCACGGCGTCGAACAGGTCCCACAGTGCCTCCGGGTCCCGCCGGGCGAGGCCGCCGAGGATGTTGACGACGTCGGTGCGTGCCCTGCTGTGGCGGCGCAGTACGGCTGCGACACGGGGGTTCAGCGCGGCGACGACCGTCTGCCGTTCGTCCGGGTCGTTCATCAGGGAGTAGGCGAGGAGGGCCTCCACCGCTCGCTGCATCGCCATCAGGGGACGCGGCGCCGCGGGCGGTCCGGCCGGGGGCAGGGTCTCGGTACGGTCGGGACCCTGGAGCCGGATCTCGGGATGCTGAAGAGTACGGCCCTCTTCCCTGAGGGACGCGATGCGCGCCCGAACGGCCGGAAACAGTTCCTCCGGATCGGGCGGCGCGGGCAGAACGGCCGCCCGGTCGGCCAGCAGACCGAGCAGGACGTCGGAGAAAAGGCCGGTGGCACGGACGGGGTCGTTGGCCGCCGCCCTGCCCCGGCCGGCGGCGCGCAGCACGGTCTGCCGGTGCAGATGGTTGGGCCGGCCCACGGGCAGGGCGTCGGCGGGCAGCGCCTCCCGGAACGCCAGATCCTCCTCGAAGGTCTCGCAGGCGTCCACGATCCACATCTGCTCGCGCAGACCGGGCACGGCGTCGCCCGCGTACCGGGCGAGCGCGGAGTCCAGGTCGATGCCCACCTTGTCGGCGACGCCCGCGTCCGCGCAGAACAGCCGCAGCCGCCCGGCCCGGTCCAGCACGCCGTGCCCGCCCCACCACACCCACAGCATGTCGCCCTGGGCCGCGGACAGTTCGCGAACCAGCACCCGGCGCAGGGTCGCCTGGTCCGCGCGCTCGAACGGGACTTGTGGGTCGTACGACGGCAAGGGGGCCAAGTGGAGCCGCAGTCGGGACTCCGGAACCCCCGCGTCCCGCAGCAGTCGCCAGAACCGTACGGCGTCGCGTGCGGGCCCGGGCAGCCGCCAGGCGTCCCCGGCCTCGTACGCCTCGATCCCGACGATCAGGGCGTGCACCCGGGCCGGGTCGACGGGCGGCGTGGGAGCGGTCACGGCAGGTGGTCCACGATGTGGCGGTACACGGTGGGGTTCGTCCAGTAGGCACTGTGCGCTGCGGGGAACGGCTGACCGCTGTCGACGGCGACATCGGTGACTCGGCCCGGGAAGAGTCCCGCGCCGAGATATCCGAGCAGATCGCGCGGGTCGTACAGGTTCAGCCAGGCGGGGACGTGCGACGGCAGGGGCGCGGGGTGTTCGAGGGACGGCAGGGAGCCCGACTCGTAGAGGAAGGGCCCCTGGGAGCCCGCCGTCACCAGGAGCCCTACCTGCGGCAGCGGGGCGGAGATCAGCGTGTCGAGGGCGATGATGCCGCCGAGACTGTGGCCGATCACGGCGACGGGCGGCTCCAGGCCGGCGACGAGGGTGCGCAGGCCCTCCCGGAAGGCCTCACCCCGGCTCAGGTAGCGCAGGATGTCACCGGCGGCGGGGTGGGCGGCCTCGGTGAGGACACGCCGGCGGCGCTCGACGGCGCGCGAGGCCACGGCTCCGGCTGTGCGCAGCAGGTAGGAGCGCAGCCCCCGCTCCGTGCCCCGGGCCGGTGCTCCGAGGGCCTCGGCGATCCGGTCGGTGACGGCGTCACGGGTCTCGCCGACCGGAACGAGCGGGGAGTCGGCGTCGAGGGCGTCGGCGATGAGGCGGGCGGCCAGGGAGCGGGCGGCGAGAACGGCGAGGTCCGCCGGGGCGAGGGCGTCGGCGGCGGGGCCGAGCAGGGGGTGGGCGGCCAGATCGGCGGCGGCGCGGGCCAGCCCGGGACCCAACTCGGCACCTGGCGCGTCCCCTTGGGCGGCGAGTGCGGTGAGCTGTGTCCGTACCCGCTGCTGCGGCGGTACGGAACCGGGCGGGCGTTCGACGGCCGGACCGGATCCGGCGGCGGCCAGGGCCAGTTCGGCGTACGGGTCGGCGTAGAGGGCGGCCCATGCCGCAGTCGTCTCGTCGCTCGGATCCGGCCCCGCCGGGCCTTCGCCGAGACCCCGCGTGGTGCCGACCCGGGGTGGCAGGCTCGCTCCGCCGGCCGCAAGCGTGGCACCGTGTGCCGCTGCCCAGTTGTAGGGGACGACGCGAAGCCCGTCGCGCTGTGCGGCCAGTCCGGCCGTCACACGCCCCACCAGCGCGGTGAAGCCCGGCTCGCGAACCCCGGTCCCATGGACGAAGACGACCGCCGTCATGCGCCCCCCGTGACCCGATTGCTCTTGTGATAGTCAACTTACCCATATTGCGGGGAAGTTGAAGCCTCGCAAACGGAAGCGGCCCGCCGCCGGGAGGGTTCCCGGGCGGCGGGCCGTCGTTCGGCGCTCGCGTCACATGGGCATGGGAGCCAGGTCGCACTCGATGCGCCGGCGCTGGCGGGCGGCCTGGAGCCAGGGGTGGTCGTTGCGCAGCACTGCGGCGAAGCCCTCCACCGCCTTGCGCTGGAGCACGTCCGCCTCGTCACCCCGCCCGAGACCCCGCAGATCGAGGGCGAGGTTGGACGTGCAGGAGAGGGTGAGGGGGTGGTCCCCGCCCGCCACCTCGGTCAGCAGCGGCAGGTTGGCGGAGTCGATCTCGTGCGCCCGCTCGAAGTCGAGCCGAGCGTAGGCGGTGTTGGCCTGGCCGATGCCGACGGTGAGGGTGATGACGTGGTGCGCCCCGACCGTGTCGCTCAGCCGGCGCACCACGTCGTCCTCCAGCTCCTGCGCGGTGTCCAGGGAGCCCAGGGCCCGCTGGGTGGCGGCCAGGTTCGCACGGGTCACCAGGGTGTGCGCGTGGTCTCCGCCGAGGCGCCGCACCAGCCGGGCCACGGTGGACTCCGCGATCCGGAGCGAGCCTTCCAGGTCACCGGCCAGACGGCGGTCGACGCAGACGTTGGTCGCCGTGGTCAGCGAGTCGAGGTGCTCGTCGCCGTAGCGGGACTTGAAGTTGCGCAGGGTCTCCTCGGCGAGCTTGGCACCCTCGGAGAGGTCTCCGTCCCGGCGGCGGCAGACTCCGAGGTCACGGGCGATACGCAAGGTCAGGGGGTGCTTCTCACCGAGGGCGGTGAGCGCCCGGCGGTAGACGTCCTCCTGCCATTCGCGCGCCTTGGGGTACCGGCCCGCCTCCCGCATGTCGATGCCGACGCAGTGCAGGGTGTTGAGCGTGAAGAAGCTGGTCTCTCCGAACAGCATGTCACGCTGGCGGGCGGTTTCCTGGTCGAGCGGCAGCGCTTCCCTGAACTCCCCGCACAGTCTCAGGTCGACGCCCCAGCTGTGGCTGCCCCGCAGGGTGGCCGGGTCGTCGGGGCCGAAGAGCGACCGGGCCAGTTCGGTGGCCTCCTTGCCCAGATCCCGCGCCTCCTGGAAGCGGCCCTGGTACCGGCGGGCATCGGACATCTCGCACAGGGAGTCGATGAGTTCCTCCGGCTCGACCTGCACCCGGCGGGAGACCTCCAGCGCCTTTTCGGTGAGCGGGATCGACTCGGTGATCTGGCCCACCTGGCGCAGCAGGAAGGCGAAGCCCTTGGTCATCCGGATGACATAGATGTCGTCCTCGCCCGAGGCGGCGAGCCAGGCGCTCCACGCCTGCCGGCCGAAGGCAGCGGCGTTCTCGTGGTCGCCCCAGTAGTAGAGGAACCACATGGTGTCGTAGACCAGGTCACGCACATAGGGGTCCGTGCTGGTCACCGCCTGGGAGGCGAGAACGTGGGGCAGCAGCGCCTGGTAGTCGCGCCACTCCTGGGAGGATCCGAAGGGGCCGCGGTTGGCGGCGGACAGCAACTGATGGGCTGCGTCCCGCATCCTCTCGCGTTCCTCCTCGCTCAGTTTGGCGAGGAGCACGGTCTGGAGGAGGCGGTGCATCTGCAGGGTGCCCGCGCGCGGGTCGACCTTGATCAGGGAGAACTGGCTGAGGTCGCGGATGGCCCGGTTCAGTTTGATCGGCTCGCGCAGCATCGGGTCGATCTGCGGCGTGATGTTGACGCCTCGGCTGCTGCGCAGGATCGACCTCGGGATCGGCTCGGGGGCCATGCTGGCGCAGATGTCGAGAAGCTGACGGGCGCCCGGGTTGTTCTCCCTGATGCGCTCCAGGGAGATGTCCCAGGCGGCGGCGACCGAGACCGGGTAGTCGGGGCTCTGCTCGATCTCGAGGATCTCCGGGCTGCGCTGGGCGAGCAGGTCGAGGTACTCGTCGACCTCCATGCCGGTGACGCCGAGCCAGGCTCCCGCCTGCTCCACGGCGAGCGGCAGGTCGCCGAGCGCTTCGGCGAGCCGGTCGGCGTCCTCCCCGGGCAGGTCCTTGGCGCGCTTCTGGAGCAGTTCGATGGACTCGTCGCGCTCGAAGACGTTCACCGGCAGTGAGGTGGCCACCCGTTCCCAGCCCCGGTTCCGGGAGGTGACGATGACCTTGCCCGGCCCGTTGTGCGGGAAGTAGCCGCGCACCGCCTCGATGTCCTCGGCGTTGTCGAAGACCAGCAGCCAGTTGTCGTACGGCGTTCCGGTGCGCAGCGCCTCCAGTACGGCGGGCACGGCGGTGTTGGCCGCGGCGGCGCCCAGGCTGTCCTGGCCGGCCGGGGCGACACCCAGCTGGGAGGCGAGGGAGGACAGCGCGGCCAGGATGAGGCTCTCGCGCTCGGCCGGGATCCAGCAGATGATCCGGTAGTCGCGCTGATGGGTGTAGATGTACTCCAGCGCCAGCTGTGACTTGCCGACGCCACCGAGGCCGTGCAGGGCGTTGGGCAGCACGGCTGCGGTGTCCTGGGCGGCGAGCTGCTCCTCCACGGCCCTCAGCAGCGCCTGACGGCCGACGAACGAGGTGTTACGCATGGGGACGTTCACCAGTAGGGCCGGCGTTGCGGTCGTGGTGCTCTGCATGAGCGGCTCTGCCTCCGGGGTCTGTTGTCGCTGCGCGCCGGCCGTCTCAGACGGCGCGGATTCTCCAGTCGGATCGGGAATTCCCGAATCCGGGTTGATGCCCGCTGGGCTGGATGGAGTCGTTTCGCCCGGGTTATTCACCTGTGGGGGTGGCTGGGCGGACGCGCTGTTCTCCACCTGTTCGGCCGGGGCGGGCGGGTTCCTGGACAGGTTCGGTTCGATGCGCCTGGCCCGGTCGGAGTAGGGGCCCGACAGGGCGCGCATCACGGCCAGTTCGCTCCGCGCCCAGCCGCGTTCGGCGGGGTCGGGCAGCCTGGTCCGCAGCGGGTCGTGCAGGGCTGCACGCAGGGCGACGCCTCGCTCCCCCGCGGCGGGCAGCTCACCCACCACACTGACCGTGCGGGCGAGTTGGCTGCGCGTGGTGGTCGCCAGCAGGGCTTCCCGGACGCCCTCGGCGAACTCGGGGCGCCCCTCCCCTCCGCCCTCCCAGTCGATCAGCCCGCCCATGAGGATCTCGGCGAGGTGATCGGGACCTGTCTCCGGCATGACGCGTCGCCGTAACTGCTCGACGAGGTCGAAGTCGAAAGGGACGGCGGCGAGTTGGGTGGCGAGACGGCGGGCGGAGGGAGTGGCCAGACTGAAGAAACGCCGTACGGCGGCGGTGGCGGCGCGTGGGAGGCGCGGGGCGCGCAGACCCGGAGCGGGCGCGCCCTTGCTCAGGGTGCCTGCCAGCACCACGGGCAGCGAACGCCGGACGCCGCGCCCACCGGTGACCAGATCGGACCAGGCGGCGAGGGAAGCGGGTTTCAGGGAGAGCACCGGGACGGCGACGGAGCCGTCGCCCGCTTCGGGCAGGGGCCGCATCGGATCGGGGCCGCCGGGCGGCGCCCAGTGCCCGAGGCTGCCGTTGGGGGCTCCGAACCCGCCGGCCTCCAGGACGGCCGGGTACGGATAGAGCGAGGAGCGGTGGCGCAGGTGCGGCGGCAGCAGGTGGACGAGGGCGGTGGGGCCGGCGTGGGCGAGCCGGCCGAGGAGTTCGTCGGCGGCGGTGGCGGCCCAGCCGTGGGCGAGTCCGTCGGTGACGACGAGGAAGATCCGGCTGCCCCGGCCGTCCAGCAGTTCCGCGGGGTCGGCGACGGCCCGTCCCGTGGACCAGCGCAGAGTGGCGGTGCCGGTGCGCGGGACGGTGACGCGGAGCGAGCGCACACTGCGGAAGGCCCCGCTGTGCTCGGCGGCGCGGGCCAGGCGTGCGGCGCTCTCCTCCCAGATCCGCATCGTGGGCGCGTCGTCGAGCAGCAGCACCAGGTCGAAGGCGGAGACCCGGGCGGGCCGCAGAAACGGCATCCACAGCCCGTCGGCGAGGCCCTGCTCGGCGGTGGTCTCCTCGTCCAGTTCCAGGCTGTCGCGGGACGGGATGCGGCGGGCCAGATGGTGCAGGGCGCGTGCGAGCAGGGCCGTGAAGCGGCCGGGGCCGGAGAGGTCGGGTTCGGCCCGGGGCAGCAGCGGCGACCCGAGGTGCAGGGTGGAGCGGCCTTCGGGGTGAGGCAAGAAACGATCGGCGGCACGGAATCCGGTTCGGTCACCAGAGGGGATCGACTCGGCGGGGGCGCGGTCGGCGGGCGTCGCCTCGGGAGAAGCATTCTCCTCGCCGGCCGCCGTCGGACCGTCGAGCGCGTCGTCGGACACCGGTGACCGGGACTGCTGTTCGACCTCGGTGTCCTCCGGGCCCACGAGGGCCTCGGCGTGCGGGCCCGCGGCCTCCACCGCCGGTCCCGACGCCTCCTGAGCGGCGTCGCCGGGACCGCCGTACCGGCTCCGGTGGGCGGCGAGCCACACCGCGTCGGCGAACTCCTGCCAGCGCGGTACGAAGTGATCGGGAGCGGCCGGGACCCGGTCTTCGCGCTCGTTCGCGCGCGCGAGGGGGTCGGGGTACACCGAAGGAGGCGGCGACGATCCCGATACGGGATCCCCGTCGCCCAGTCCGGATGCGCGCTCCCGGGTCATCAGCGGCCCTTCGCGAGGTCGCGGAGCAGCAATTCGACGAGCTTACGCCCGTCACCGTCAGCCTGGAAACCACCCGCAGTAGTCATCTGGACAGCGTTGAGCAACTGGTCGAGGGAGTGGACACCGCCCGCCTGGACCCGCTGAACGAACAGGTCGACGAGGTCTTCGGTGCCTCGCGGCCGCAGGCCCAAGTGCCCTTCCACCATGGCCAGTAGTTGCTCCCGGGTGGGGGTGTGCATCTCCATCGGCAGACAGCGGCGACGGAAGGCGGCGGGGAATTCGCGCTCCCCGTTGCTGGTGATCACCACGACCGGGAACTCCCGGCACTCGACGCGTCCGTTCCGCACCACGGCCCGGCCTCCCGGGTCGCTGGTGTGCACGCTCGCCGCGTCCGCGGCGTCACGCACCAGCTCCGGAACCTCATAACTTCCATTCTCAAGAACGTGCAACAGGTCGTTCGGCAGGTCGATGTCGCTCTTGTCGAGCTCGTCGACGAGCAGCACCCGGGGCCGTTCGTAGGGCAGCAGGGCGGTACCCAGCGGTCCCAGTGTAATGAACTCGCCGATATCCGGCGCAAGTTGACGATCATTTGACGCGGTCGCGGGGTTGACGGCCTGTTCGCCTTCTTCGAACACCGGCTCCGCCCGTGCCGCGTCCCGCAGCCCTGCCTGCCAGGCGGCGATGGCCTGGGCCCTGCCCATGGCGTCGTGGACGTACAAGCCGTCGCGCAGGCTGGTACGACTCACGACGTTCCATTCGAGTACCCGGCCGAGCCCCAGCTCACGCGACATGAGGTACGCGAGCGTCGACTTGCCGACGCCGGGAGGGCCGGTGACCAGCAGCGGGCGGCGCAGCAGCAGGGCGGCGTTGACCGTCTCGATCTGCTCGTCGTCGAGCTGGGGCGTGAGGCCACCGGGCCCGAGGCGGCGCAGCGCGGCCTCGGCGTCGTCCGGGGGCGGGGCCTCGACGGGGCCTCCGCGGAACCTCCGCCAGGGCGGCGGGTCCGGCAGCGCGGGTGGGACGTCCTGCGGGCGCCCGGTGGCGTGGAAGACGCGCCAGTCGTCCGCGGCCGTCCGTTCCTGTGCGCTCATGCCGAAGCCTCCTAGCTCAGCTGGCGAGATCGTCTGGGTCGGTGATGTGCATGTCGACGACTCGAGTGGGGTCATCCCACATGAATCCGACATTTCGGGCAAGGTACTGGACCGCGTCCTCCGCGCCGCTCTCGGCGTTCAGACGCATGCGGTGAATGACGGAAGGAAGCTGCACGGGCATGGCGACGGCCGCGAAGACCGCGGTCACCACTTCGCGCCTCTCCTCTATGAACACACCCCTGCGGTCCCAGACCGCCAGTCCGATCCCCTCCGCGATCGCCGCTTTGAGTGCCTCCAGGGCCGGCGCCCCGGTCGGCGCGTCCATGAGCACTGCCGTACTCCGTGATTCCCCGGCGAGCGCGATCTGCCACGCGCGCAGCCGCCGGGCGTCCGCCTCTCTCCAGGCGTGCACCGTGATCCCATGCTGCCTGAGAGCCGCCCAACGCCGCTGCCACTGCTGCCGGACCACGGCGTTGTCCGTACGCATGCGTTCAAGGCTGCGTAGATGCACCCCGTACCGCAGACCGAGCGGAGTGGGCTCACCGTCGCCGATGGCGAACGTCAACCCCGCCACATCGTGGTTCAGCAGGTCGTATGGAAGTACGAACTCTATGTACGCAGGCGGTTCCTGAAGTCCGCTCGAGTCCGGTTCGCGGGGCACCAGCCAGAGTTGGGTGCCGCGCCGGAGCGCCTTGTCCACGGCTCGGCCGAGATCGTCGAGGGGGATCGTGTCCGGCTCACCGGGGCGTGGGTCCCAGCGGCCCGGGGTCGCGTTCGTCCAGGTCCGCACGGCCACGTCCGTGCTGCCGTCCCGGGCCGGTTCGACGGCGACGACGAGGGTGCGGGGGATGTCGGGCGACCACACCACCCCGGCGCGTCTCTCCCGGCGCTTCGCCAACTGCGCGGTCAGTCCCGCGCGCACGGCCCAGTCGTCCGCCCACGCGGTCAGCGCGAGGCGGTGTTCGACGGTCCGGGCGAGACGGGCCGCGTGGTCGAGGAGGAGGACGACCGGCGGCAGGCCGTCCTCCTGCGCGTTCCATTCGAGAAGGTGCGAGAAGAGCTGCTCGGGGGTGAGCCCGTCGGGGAGGTCGAGACCGACGAGTTCCTCCGCCAGCCCGTCCCGTAAGCGTGCGGCGGGCAGGTCTCCGCGGCTGAGCGCGACGCGGGCGCTCTTCTCGTCCTCCTTGGTCAGCGGTCCGGCCAGGGCGGGGGCAGGGGCGATCAGCCGCGCGAGTTCGTCCCCGGCCGGGGCGCCTTCGAGGATGCGGACCACCCCGACAAGTACGTGTTCCCCGCCCGCCACGCTCAGCGCGGCGGTCACCAGACTCACCACGTCCTCACGGAGCCTCACGCCGCGTATGTCCACCGGCCTGCGGAGCTGGCCCGCCAGCAGCCCGGCGAACTGCACCCGGCTCGGCGCGTCCTCGACGCAGCCCAGCTCGCAGAGGAGGTCGGTGAGCTGAAACAGCAGCTCGAAGTCCGGCTGCCGTCCGGATTCGCCGCCGGACTCGCCGAACACCGCACCTGTCTGCACCGACTTTCCCCCTGAGTCGGTTCACCTGCCTGACCGACCAGCGAAGTTAGCACGGCAACCAGCGGTTAACCAGGGACGAATGGGACCCGAAGGACGACGTCCGGCCAGGATCACCCCAGGGGGGACAAGCCTGGCCGGAACTGAGCGGCATCCGGCTCACAGCCTCGGATCGACCGGCTCCGACTCCAGCGCCAGCACCCCGAACACCGCCTCGTGCACCCGCCACAGCGGCTCGCCCCCGGCCAGCCGGTCCAGGGCCTCCAGACCGAGCGCGTACTCGCGGATCGCCAGGGAGCGCTTGTGGTTGAGGAACCGCGAGCGCAGGCGGGCCAGGTTCTCCGGGCGGGTGTACTCGGGGCCGTAGATGATCCGCAGGTACTCGCGGCCGCGGCACTTGATGCCGGGCTGCACCAGGCGGCCCTGCGTGTCGCGGACGAGTGCGCCGACCGGCTTGACGACCATGCCCTCGCCGCCGCGGCCGGTCATCTCCAGCCACCAGTCGACACCGGCCTGGACCGACTCCGCCTCGCCCGTGTCGACGTACAGCCGCCGGGTGGTCTGGAGCAGGCCGCTGCCGTCGTGCTCGACGAGCCGGTCGAGCAGGGTGAGCTGCTCGTCGTGCGGCAGTCCGGCGAGGCTGCGGCCCTGGACCGCGAGGATCTGGAACGGTGCCAGGCGGACGCCGTCCAGGCCGTCCGTGGTCCAGCAGTAGCGGCGGTACGCCTCGGTGAACGCGGCGGCGTCGGCGGACCGTTCGCGGGTGCGGGACAGCAGTCCGGTCACGTCGACGCCCCGCGCCGCCGCGCCCCGCAGCGCGGCCAGCGCGCCCGGGAACACCGCGCCGGACGCGGCACCCACGGCGGCGTACTGCGACCGCAGCAGCCCGGACGCCTTCAGCGACCAGGGCATCAGCTCGGCGTCGAGCAGCAGCCAGTCCGTCTCCAGGTGGTCCCACAGGCCGGCCTCGCCGGTCGCCGTGCGCAGCCGGTCGAGGATCTCCTCGGTGAGTGAGGCGTCGTCCAGGAACGGGCGGCCGGTGCGGGTGTAGAGGGAGCCGGTCGGCCCGTCCACCCCGAAGCGCTTGCGGGCCGCCTCCGCGTCCCGGCACACCAGGGCCACCGCACGCGAGCCCATGTGCTTCTCCTCGCACACGACCCGCGCGACGCCGTCCTGCGCGTACTGCGCGAAGGCCTCGGCCGGGTGCTCCAGGTAGCCGTCGACATGCGAGGTCGCGGTCGGGGCCATCGTCGGCGGGAGGTACGGCAGCAGCCGCGGGTCCACCGCGAAACGGCTCATGACCTCCAGGGCCGCCGCCGCGTTCTCCTCACGGATCGAGACGCGGCCCTGGTGGCGGGTCTCCACGACCCGGCGGCCGTGCACGTCCGCCAGGTCCAGCGGGCGACCGTCCTGCCCGCCGGGGGCCTCGGTGCGCAGCGGCCTCGCCGGCTCGTACCAGACCCGCTCGGCCGGTACGTCGACCAGCTCTCGCTCCGGCCAGCGCAGCGCGGTGAGCTTGCCGCCGAAGACGGCGCCGGTGTCCAGGCAGATGGTGTTGTTGAGCCAGGTGGCCTCCGGAACCGGGGTGTGGCCGTAGACGACGGCCGCCCGGCCCCGGTAGTCCTCCGCCCACGGGTAGCGCACCGGCAGGCCGAACTCGTCGGTCTCCCCGGTCGTGTCGCCGTACAGGGCGTGGCTGCGGACCCGGCCGGAGGTGCGGCCGTGGTACCTCTCGGGCAGCCCGGCGTGGCAGACGACCAGCCGGCCGCCGTCGAGGACGTAGTGGCTGACGAGGCCGTCGATGAACTCCCGTACCTCGGCGGTGAACTCCTCGCTCTCGCCCGCCATCTGCTCGATGGTCTCGGCGAGGCCGTGGGTGTGCTGGACCTTGCGGCCGCGCAGGTACCGGCCGTACTTGTTCTCGTGGTTGCCGGGCACGCACAGGGCGTTGCCGGACTTCACCATCGCCATCACGCGGCGCAGCACGCCCGGGCTGTCGGGGCCGCGGTCGACCAGGTCGCCGACGAAGACGGCGGTCCGGCCCTCGGGGTGGACGCCGTCCGTGTAGCCCAACTTGTCGAGCAGCGACTCCAGTTCGGCGGAGCAGCCGTGGATGTCGCCGATGATGTCGAAGGGGCCGGTGAGGTGGGTCAGGTCGTTGAAGCGTTTCTCGGTGACGACGGTGGCATGCTCGACGTCCCGCACACCGCGCAGGACGTGCACCTTGCGGAAGCCCTCGCGCTCCAGGTGCCTGAGGGAGCGGCGGAGTTCGCGGGTGTGGCGGTGGATGACCCGGCGGGGCATGTCCGCGCGGTCGGTGCGGGCCGCGTTGCGCTCGGCGCACACGTCCTCGGGCACGTCGAGCACGATGGCTATCGGCAGCACGTCGTACTGCCTGGCCAGCTCGACCAGCTGACGGCGCGCCTCGGGCTGCACGCTGGTCGCGTCCACGACGGTGCGGCGGCCCGCGGCGAGGCGCTTGCCCGCGATGTAGTGCAGGACGTCGAAGGCGTCCTTGGTGGCGCTCTGGTCGTTCTCGTCGTCCGAGACGAGACCGCGGCAGAAGTCGGACGAGATGATCTCGGTCTGCTTGAAGTGCCTGCGGGCGAACGTGGACTTGCCGGAGCCGGAGGCGCCGACGAGCACCACCAGGGAGAGGTCGGTGACGGGCAGGACGCGCCCCTTGCGTACGTCGGTCATGCCGCCTTCGCCTCCTTCGGGGTGGTCAGTGTGAACACGGCCATCTGGGTGGGCGGTCCCACCTCCGGGTCGTCGGGGCCGACGGGCACGAACTCGGTGCCGTATCCGTACCGTTCGGCCACCGCCTCCGCCCAGGCGCGGAACTGCGCGCGAGTCCACTCGAAGCGGTGGTCGCCGTGCCGGACGTGGCCGGCCGGGAGGCTCTCCCAGCGCACGTTGTACTCGACGTTCGGGGTCGTCACGAGGACGGTCCTCGGGCGTGCGGCGCCGAACACGGTGTACTCCAGGGCGGGCAGCCGGGGCAGGTCGAGGTGCTCGATCACCTCGCTGAGCACGGCGGCGTCGTATCCCTTGAGCCGGTGGTCGGTGTAGGCGAGCGAGCCCTGGAGGAGCTTGACGCGCGCGGCCTGCCGCTCCCCCATGCGGTCCAGCTTCAGCCGGCGGGAGGCGATGGTGAGCGCGCGCATCGACACGTCCAGGCCCACGATCTCCGTGAACGCCGGGTCCTTGAGCAGTGTCTGCACCAACTGGCCCTGCCCGCAGCCGAGATCGAGCACCCGGGCGGCCCCGGACGCCTTGAGCGCGGCGGTGATCGCCTCCCGGCGCTGCACGGCCAGCGGGGTCGGCCGCTCCTCGGTCTCGGTCTCCGCCTCGACCGCGTTGTCGATCTCCTCGACCTCGCTGTCGTCCGCCTCCGCCAGCCGCACCAGCTCCAGCCGCTCCGTCGCCTGCCGGGTCAGCGACCAGCGGCGCGAGAGGTAGCGGCTGGTGATCAGCTGCTGCTCCGGGTGGCCGGGCAGCCAGCCCTCACCGGCGCGCAGCAGCTTGTCGACCTCGTCGGAGGAGACCCAGTAGTGCTTGGCGTCGTCCAGGACCGGGAGCAGGACGTAGAGATGGCGCAGGGCCTCGGCGAGGGTGCGGTCCGCGGACTCCAGTTCGAGCCGGACGTAGCGCGAGTCGCCCCACTGCGGGAACTCGGTGTCCAGCGGCACGGGCTCGGCCGTGACCGTCCAGCCCAGCGGCTCGAAGAGCCGTCGTACGAGCCCGGGGCCGCCATGGGCAGGCAGCGCGGGCACCTCGATGCGCAGCGGCCGGGCTGCGGCGGGCAGTTCGGGCCGGGCGTTGCAGACGCCCTTCATCGCGCTGGAGAACACGCCGCTCAGCGCCACGGCGAGGAGGGAGGAGGCGGCGTACGGGCGGTCGTTGACGTACTGCGCGAGTGCCGCGTCCGGGGCGCCGCCCCGGCCCTTGCCCTTGCCCCGCCGGACCAACGCCACCGCGTCGACCTCCAGCAGCAGCGCCGCCGTGCAGCGCTCGGCGTCCGCCTCGGGGTAGAGGACGTGGGCCGTGCCGTAGGACGTGGAGAACGCCTGCGCCTTCTCGGGATGCTTGTGCAGCAGGAAGCCGAGATCGGTGGCGGGGCGCTCCGGTGTGCCGGTGGTCGTGATGGTCAGAAACACGGTGGGTCGACCTTTGATCAGTGGTCTGAACTGCGGATACGCCCCACCGTACAGAGCCCGCACCGGCGGCACCCTGGAATTTTCGCTAGCCTCACGATCGACCGGGCGTTCGAGGGGAATTCAGGACGAGCGCCCACGCACGCGGAGATGCGGAGGCCTCACGTGACAGACGCCGGGACCAGCGGGGGACAGATCGACACCGGCAAACCCCACTCGGCACGCATGTACGACTACTACCTCGGCGGGAAGGACAACTACCCGGTCGACGCGGAGGCGGCCGAGCAGGTGATATCCCTCTTCCCCGCCGCCAGGGAGATGGCGCGGACCAACCGCCTGTTCATGCACCGTGCCTCCCGGCTGCTGGCCGAGCGGGGTGTCCGGCAGTTCCTCGACATCGGAACCGGCATTCCGACCGAGCCGAACCTCCACCAGATCGTCCAGGGGGTCCTCCCGCAGGCCCGGGTGGTGTACGCGGACAACGATCCGATCGTCCTCCGGCACGCCCAGGCCCTGCTGCACAGCGCGCCGGAAGGCAAGACCGCCTACGTCCACGGCGACGTGCGGGAACCCGGGAAGATCATCGCGGCGGCACGGGAGACGCTCGACTTCACCCAGCCCATCGCGCTGTCCCTCGTGGCCCTGCTGCACCTGGTGGACGACGAGGACGAGCCCCGCCGGATCGTCCGCGAGCTGCTCGAACCCCTGCCGTCCGGAAGCTACTTGACGCTTTCCCACGCGACGGGCGACTTCGACCCGGAGACCTGGGAGCGGGTCGTCGAGGTGTACCGCAAGGGCGGGACGGCGGCGCAGGTGCGCAGCCGCGACGAGTTCTCGGCGTTCTTCACGGGCCTTGAACTGGTGGAGCCGGGGGTGGTGCCGGCCGCCCGGTGGCATCCCGAGCTCGGTGAACAGCGCGAAGGCGACGACGGGGGCGAAGAGATGCCCCTCTACGCGGGGGTCGGCCGCAAGCCGTGACGGACGGCGGGGGCCCGTGACGGACGACTGACCGGCGGATCGCGCTCCGCACCCGATCCACCGGGCAGCCGTCCTTGCCGTACCGGCTTTACGACAGCTGGGACTGCACCTGCGAGGAGATCAGCTCCAGGTGGTCGAGGTCGTCCAGGTCGAGGATCTGGAGGTAGACGCGGCTCGCGCCGGCCTCGGCGTAGCGGCCGATCTTGTCGACGACCTCGGCCGGGGAGCCCGCCAGGCCGTTGAGCTTCAGTTCGTCGGGCTGGCGGCCGATCGCGGCGGCCCGGCGGGCGACCTCCTGGTCGTCCCGGCCGACGCAGACGACGAGGGCGTTGGAGTAGGTCAGGTCGTCACCGCTGCGGCCGGCCTCCTCGGCGGCGGCGCGGACCCGGCCGAACTGGCGCTCGCTGTCCTCGATCGAGGCGAAGGGGATGTTGAACTCGTCGGCGTACTTCGCGGCCAGCCGCGGCGTGCGGGTGGCGCCGTGGCCGCCGACGAGCACGGGGATCTTCTGCTGTGCGGGCTTGGGCAGCGCGGGAGAGTCCGTGAGGTCGTAGTAGGTGCCGTGAAAGTCGAAGGTCTTGCCGAGATCCGTCGACCACAGGCCGGTGACGATCTCCAGCTGTTCCTCGAGGCGGGCGAACTTCTCCTTGGGGAACGGGATGCCGTAGGCCTTGTGCTCCTCCTCGAACCAGCCGGTGCCGAGGCCGAGTTCGACCCGGCCGCCGGACATCTGGTCGACCTGCGCGACCTGGATGGCGAGCACGCCGGGGAGCCGGAAGGTGCCGGCGGTCATCAAAGTGCCGAGCCGGATGCGCTTGGTCTCGCGGGCGAGTCCGGCCAGCGTGATCCAGGCGTCGGTGGGGCCGGGCAGGCCGTCCACGGAGCCCATGCGGAGGTAGTGGTCGGAACGGAAAAATGCGTCGAAGCCGAGCTCTTCCGTGGCCTTGGCCACGGCGAGCAGAGTGTCGTAGGTGGCCCCCTGCTGGGGCTCGGTGAAGATGCGAAGATCCATGTTTCCATCCTGCACGCCGGGGCGCGGGACGACGAGATCGGACCCCCGTCCCACGCGGTCCCCGGTCGGGTGAAATTACGTCCATACCGCGGGTCCCGCGTGACCGGGCCAGTGACCGGCCCCGTTGGTGATCGTTGGCTCGGGCGGAGCCGGAGCCCCCGGCTTCCGCACCGGCCGGTGAGCGCCGGGGCGTCACCCGCGTCGGCCTCCCCGGGGGCCATGGGCCGAGGAGGCCGTCATGTCCGAAGAGACCGTGCCGCAGCAGGGCGGGACCGGGCAGCCGAAAGGGCTGTTGCAGCAGATGGAGGAGCTGATGGCGGCGTTGAACGCGGACCTGTCGGCACTGGACGCGGATCTTCAGGCGTCGGGGGACGCCGACCGGAGGTCGGGCAAGGGGGAGCAGGTCGGCTGAGGTCCGCTCCGGGGGCGGGCCCGGGCGGCCTTCGGCAGCCGCTACCCCGCCTCCCTCTCCGGTAACGCCTGTTCCCGGTCCGCGAGTCTGCGGAGCATTTCCAGGACGCGGTCGCGGGACTCGTCCGCCGCGTCGATGGCCTCCATACACTGCCAGTACGTGCCCTCGTCGTCCGCGGCGCAGGCGAGGCCCACGAGCGCTATGCCGACCTCTCCGAGGAGACCGCCGAGGCACATCAGGGTGTGGCGGGCGTCGCCCAGCTCGGTGAGCTGGCCCGCCCGCAGCTCACCGGGGGCCAGTTCGGGCGGGTCGAGGACACCGCAGCCGCGGCCCGCGAGCTCCGTCAACCCCAGTGCCTCGCCGCGCAGTTCGGGCGGGCCCGCGACCGCGAGACGACTTCCTATCGCCTGCGCGAGGGCCTGCGCCTGCCACACTTCGGCCAGGATCCCCGGCACGTCGCCGCCCGCGGCCAGGGACCGCCTGCTCGTCACGATGAGCCGCACCGCGTCCATGCGCTGCCCCCGTCCTGTCCCGACGCGCTCCGCGCGTCCGTCCGCCCGAACTCCCTTGTTCACTACCCAGAGTGAAGGGGCGTGAGACGAAAAGCCAGAGGAAGACGGAAATCTGCGGACAACAATTCGGATTCGGGCCGCGTTTTGATTACGCAGAGTACAAGTGGACTTGGCGACTCCCTGAAGTCGGCTGCCCGGCTCCTAGATCGGGAACCTCCGCTCGTTCCGGTCGATCTTCGCGTCCAGCGCCGCCAGCGGGTCGATGCCGAGCACCTCGCACAGCTGGAGCAGATACGCGAGCACGTCGGCGACCTCGTCGGTGACCCGGTGCGCGGTGTCCGGATCGGCCATGACGCGGGCCGACTCCTCGGGCGTCAACCACTGGAAGATCTCGACCAGTTCGGACGCCTCCACGCTGAGCGCGGCGGCCAGGTTCTTGGGGGTGTGGTACGGCTGCCAGTTGCGCGCGGCCGCGAACTCGGCCAGCCGGCGTTGCAGTTTCGCCACGTCGAGAGGTTCTGTCACGGCTTCAGGTGTACCACCCCGACCCCGTCGGTCCCGGCGGCCCACGACGCGTCGCTCACCGCGCCGACCAGCCGGATATGGCCGCGCTCGCACATCCGGGCCGCGAGCCGCAGCAGTTCGCCCCGCTGGCCGGGGTCGAGTCCCCGGTCGAGGCCGTCGGCGAGCACGGTGAGGGTCTGCAGGGCGGCGGGCACCTCGCCGGCCGGGTCGACCTCCAGCACGCCGGGTCCGGTGAGCAGCACCAATGCGAGCGCGACGTACCTCAACTCCCCGTCGCCCAGCCGGCCGAACTCCGTCCGGATGCCGTCGCCCCGGTCGAGCACCGCCCGCACCGTCCCGCCGGCCGACGGGACGGCCAGCACGTCCGCCACCGGCCCGGCGCAGCCGGCGCGCACCGCCGCGACGAACTGCGTGTGCCGCCGTGCGCACTCGGCGCGGGTGCGCCACAGGACGTCGGCGAGGTTGCCGCAGCCGCCGAACAGCCGCCCGGAGCCGGCCGGTACGGGGCCGCGCATCCGGCTGGGGTCGGGGTCGCAGGCGAAGACGGAGCGCAGGGCTACGACCATCTGCTCGGCGGCGGCCAGCACCCTGCGCTGCCCGGGCGTCGTGCCGGCCACGCGCAGCGGCAGCAGGGCGGTGCCGAGCCGGTCGTCCGGCAGCGGGCCATGGGGCACCGGTGTCGGCCCGGCCGTGTGCCAGGCGGCCTGCACGGCGCGCTTGCCGGGGTCGCGCAGGGCGGTCTCCAGCAGAACCAGTCCGCCGGCCGTCAACCGCTCGCCCACGACGCGCAGGTGCGGCTCGGCCTGCACGGCGACATCGAGCCGGACCGGGCCGGCGGGCCCGTCGGCCGTGCAGCCGATACGGAAGCCGCGGCGGCGCTGCGCGTCGGGCCGGGCCCGCTCCGGGACACAGGCGACGGGGTCCGGGAACGCCTCGCCGAGCGCGGCGCCTGCCCCGAGCCGGGCGAGCGCCTCGTAGGCCCGCAGCGCGCTGGACTTGCCGCAGCCGCTGGGACCGGCGAGGAGGGTGAGCGGCCCGAGCGGGAGTGCGGCGCGGCGGTGGCCGGTGAAGGCGGACAGCCGCAGCTCGGTGATGCGCGGCCGCTCGGGGTGCGCGGCGCCGCCCGCCGGAGGGCCGGGCGGCACGAGGGAGGTCGGAGCGGGGGGCTGGGTCATATCCGGACCGTAGGACTCCGCCCACAGGGCGAACCGTTCCGTCTCCCGGGGCTTCCTACGAACGGGCGACCCGGCCCGCAGGGCACGTCACGTCTACACCCCGGGAACCCCGACCCCCTCCATCAGCCCCGTCACCTCGGTCCCCGCCGGCGTCAGCAGGAACACGTTGCGGTCGACGCGGTGCATTCCGCTGGCCAGGCCGAAGACGACGCCTGTGCTGAAGTCGAGGACGCGCTTGGCGACCTCCGTCTCCGCGCCGGTCAGGTCGAGCAGCACCGGCACGCCCGCCATCAGGGTCTCGGCGACGTCGCGGGCGTCGGCGAAGACGTTCACGCGCAGCACGACGAAGCGGCGTCGCGCCTCCGTCTCGGCCTCGGGTATGGACCGGTGGTCGACGGAGGACGGCCAGGCGTCCCGGCCCCGCAGCGGCACGACCTGGGCGAGCCCCTCCCACTGTTCGTCGGTGACATCGTGGCTGTTCACCGGCATGCTCCGTCCTGGCTCCCGCTGGCTGTCTGCATCGGCCAATTCTTGCGCACGGTCACCCGTTCGGCCCAACAGCGACACGCTCCGCCACCTCTTTGCACCTCACAACGGCCGGAATGCGGCTGTGTGACGGGCGTAACTCCTGGTGATCAAGCAATGTGACACCTGCGTAACGGGACATTCGTACCGTCGACGGCATGACCTCGACCCCCCGGCCGCAGCAGGAGACGCAAGCGGTGCGCACCGTCTGCTCGTACTGCGGGGTGGGCTGCGGCCTCGTGCTCGATGTGACCATGGGGCCGGACGGGCGGCGCACGGTCCTCAAAGCCTCCGGCGACAAGGCGCACCCGGCGAACGCGGGCCGGCTGTGCACCAAGGGCGCCACCACGGCCGACATGCTCGCCGCGCCCGGGCGGCTGACCACCGCGCTGGTCCGGGACGACCGGGGCGAGGAGCCGGTGCCCTCGCCCGTCGCCGACGCGATCGCCGAGACCGCCGCGCGGCTGCGGGCGATCGTCGACGCGCACGGGCCGGACGCGGTCGCCTTCTACGTGTCCGGGCAGATGAGCCTGGAGGCGCAGTACCTCGCGAACAAGCTGGCCAAGGGGTTCGTGCGGACCAACGCGATCGAGTCGAACTCGCGGCTGTGCATGGCGAGCGCCGGCACCGGCTACAAGCTGTCGCTGGGCGCGGACGGGCCGCCCGGCTCGTACGAGGACTTCGATCAGGCGGACGTCTTTCTCGTCATCGGCTCGAACATGGCCGACTGCCATCCGATCCTCTTCCTGCGGATGATGGAGCGGGTCAAGGCCGGCGCCAAGCTGATCGTCGTCGATCCGCGGCGGACCGCCACCGCCGCCAAGGCCGATCTGTTCCTCCAGGTCAGGCCGGGAACCGACCTCGCGCTGCTGAACGGCCTGCTGCACCTGCTGCACGCGGACGGGCACACCGACCCGGAGTTCGTCGCGGCCCACACCGAGGGCTGGGAGGCCCTGCCCGGGTTCCTCGCCGACTACACCCCGGCGGCGGTCGCGCAGATCACCGGGCTCGCCGAGGACGACATCCGCCGGGCCGCCCGGCTGATCGGCGAGGCCGGCAGGCAGTGGATGAGCTGCTGGACCATGGGGCTGAACCAGTCCACGCACGGCACCTGGAACACCAACGCCCTGGTCAACCTGCATCTGGCGACGGGCGCGATCTGCCGTCCGGGCGCCGGGCCGTTCTCGCTCACCGGGCAGCCCAACGCCATGGGCGGGCGCGAGATGGGCTACATGGGCCCGGGGCTGCCGGGGCAGCGGTCGGTGCTCGTGGAGGAGGAGCGGGCGTTCGTCGAGGACGTGTGGGAGCTGCCGCCCGGGACGCTGCGGGCCGACGGGGTCGGGCAGGGCACCGTCGAGATGTTCCGGAGGATGGCCGACGGGGAGATCAAGGCCTGCTGGATCATCTGCACCAACCCCGTCGCCTCGGTCGCCAACCGCCGTACGGTCATCGAGGGCCTGGAGGCCGCCGAGTTCGTCGTCACGCAGGACGTGTTCACCGACACCGAGACGAACGCGTACGCCGATGTCGTCCTGCCCGGCGCGATGTGGACCGAGGCGGAGGGCGTCTTCGTCAACAGCGAGCGCAACCTCACGCTGACCCGGGCCGCCGCGGACCCGCCCGGCGAGGCGATGGCCGACTGGCGGATCATCGCCGAGGTCGCGTGCGCGATGGGCTACGAGAAGGGGTTCTCGTACGACAGCGCCGAGCAGGTCTTCGAGGAGATCCGGCGGTTCCACAACCCGAAGACCCAGTGGGACCTGCGTGGAGTCTCCTACGAGCGGTTGCGCCGGACGCCCGTGCAGTGGCCGGCCGCGCGGGAGGACGGGCCGGAGCGCAATCCGGTCCGGTACGTGGGCGACGACGGGCTGCGGTTTCCGACGGCGAGCGGTCGTGCCGTCTTCTTCGCCCGGCCGCACCTGCCCGCCGCCGAGATGCCGGACGACGACTATCCGTTCGTGCTCAACACCGGGCGGGTGCAGCACCAGTGGCACACGCTCACCAAGACCGGGAAGGTCGCCAAGCTCAACAAGCTGAACGCCGGACCCTTCGTGGAGCTCCATCCGCAGGACGCCGACGCGCTGGGGGTCGCGGAGGGCGATCTGGTCGAGGTGGCCTCGCGGCGCGGGCGTGCCGTGCTGCCCGCGGTGGTGACGGACCGGGTGCGGCCGGGCTGCTGCTTCGCCCCCTTCCACTGGAACGACCTGTTCGGCGAGTACCTGAGCATCAACGCGGTGACGAGCGACGCGGTGGATCCGCTGTCGTTCCAGCCGGAGTTCAAGGTGTGCGCGGTGTCGCTGACGAAGGTGGCGACGCCCGTGCGAGAGGCGTCCGTGCAAGAGTCGGCGAGCGCCGTGCGCGAGGAACCGGCCGGGGCTCTGATGCCGACGACCGTCACCCCGGGCGGCGCCGACCCCTTCGGTCTCCAGCCCTCCCCTCCCCCGGTCCTGTCCGCCCAGGAACGCCAGTACCTCACCGGCTTCCTCGCCGGGCTCGGCTCGGGCGCCCCCGGCGTTCCGGTGCTCCCGCCCGACGCGCCCTTCACCCCCGAGCACGCCCTGTGGGTCAACGGGGTCCTCGCCGGCATGTACTCGCGCTCGGCGCCACCGGCCGCCCCCGCGAGGGAGCCGTCCGGCCGTGAGGTCGTGGTGCTGTGGGCCTCGCAGACGGGCAACGCCGAGGAGTTCGCCACCGCCACGGCCGAGCGGCTGACCGCGACGGGGCACCGTGCGACCGTCGTCGGCATGGACGAGGCGGACGTCGCCGCGCTCGCCCGCACGGCGGACCTGCTCTTCATCACCAGCACCTTCGGGGACGGCGACGCGCCCGACAATGGCACCGGCTTCTGGGACTCGCTCTCCGGCGAACGGGCGCCGCGGCTGGACGGGGTGCGGTACGCCGTGCTGGCCTTCGGCGACTCCTCGTACGACGACTTCTGCGGGCACGGGCGGCGGCTGGACGCGCGGCTCGACGAGCTGGGCGGGGTGCGGCTGGCGCCGCGTACGGACTGCGAGCCGGACTACGAGCCCTCCGCCGGGCAGTGGCTCGACCAGGTGCTCTCGGCCCTGGGCGGTGCGGCCACCGCCCCGGCCGACTCCCCGACCGGCTCCCCGGCCTCGCGACCGGAACCGAAGCCGAAGCCGAAGCCCGCCGCCACGGTCGCCCGGCTCGTCGGCAACCGGCTGCTCAGCGGGCCGGGCGCGGGCAAGGAGGTCCGGCGGTTCACCTTCGACACGAGCGGGACGGACCTGGCGTACGAGACCGGGGACGCGCTCGGCGTGCGGCCGGTCAACGCACCGGCCCTCGTGGCGGAATGGCTGGCGGTGACCGGGCTGGACGCCGGGGCGGCCGTCGAGGTGGCCGGTGTCGGCGAGGTGCCGTTCGACGAGGCGCTGGCCCGGCACCTCGACATCACGAGGATCACCCCGGACCTGCTGCGGTTCGTCGCCGAACGCGCCCGGGACAAGCACGAGTTGCGCAGGCTGCTGCGGCCCGACAACAAGGACGGGCTGGCGCAGTGGTGCTGGGGGCGGCAGGCCGTGGACGTGGTCGCCGAGTACGCGGTGCGGGCGAGCGCCGAGGAGTGGGCCGGGGTGCTGCGCAAGCTCCAGCCGCGGCTGTACTCCATATCGTCCAGCCCGCTGGTCGATCCGCAGCAGGTGTCCCTGACGGTGTCCGTGGTGCGGTACGAGAACCTGCACGGGCTTCAGCGCGGCGGGGTGTGCTCGCCGTTCCTCGCCGACGCCGGGGCGGACACCGACGTGCCGGTGTTCGTGCAGCGCTCGCCGCACTTCCGGCCCCCGGCCGACGCGTCGACGCCGATGGTCATGGTCGGCCCCGGCACCGGCGTCGCGCCGTTCATCGGTTTCCTCCAGGAGCGGCGGGCCCTCGGGCACCGGGCCCCCAACTGGCTGTTCTTCGGCGAGCAGCACCGCGCGACGGACTTCTACTACGAGGACGAGCTGACGGCTCTGCTCGACGAGGGCACCCTCACCCGTCTGGACACCGCCTTCTCCCGCGACCAGCGCAACAAGGTGTACGTGCAGGACCGGATGCGCGAGCACGGGCCGGAGCTGTGGCACTGGCTGCGCGACGGCGCCCGCTTCTACGTCTGCGGCGACGCCTCCCGCATGGCCAAGGACGTGGACCGGGCCCTGCGGGACGTCGCGGTGGCGCACGGCGGGCTGAGCGAGGCGGAGGCCGCCGCGTACGTGAAACAACTCGCGGCGGACAAGCGGTACGTGCGGGACGTGTACTGAGCTCCTGAGAGCGCACGGCGGCTCCTTACTCGTCTCACACCCGTCTCTTCACCGCCGTCCGGCCCCCGCTCACCTGCGGCGATTAGCGTCCTGCGGCGTGTACTCGGCAGAAACCACACTGGTCGTACCCGGCCCGCGCACGCAGTCGGCGGCGGCCGGGCCGCCGTCCCCGGCCCAGTGGCACCGCGTCCTGACCCTGCTCGCCGACATCAGCCTGCTGATCGGTACCCGAGCGGTGTGGGCGACGGCGGCAAGTCACCGGCCGGCCGTGGCCGCGGTGATCTCGGCGTGCTACGCCTCGATCCTGGCGTGCGGGGTGCTGGCCCTTGTCGTCCGCCGGGAACGGTCGCTGGCCCGGGTGGACCTGTGCGTGCTGGTGACGGGCGTGACGCTCACCCTGTGCGCGTGGATCATGCTGCACCACGGCTCCGACGAGGCGCTGCTCACCACTCAGGCGGCACGGGAACTGGCCGCTGGGCACCCGGTGTACGGGCAGCCGTGGCCCTGGCTCTTCGGCCACGGCGTGGCTCTCACCCCGACGGTGACCGGGGGCTACGACCTCACCTACGGCTATCCGCCGCTGGCCCCGCTGCTGGCCGTGCCGCTGCTGTGGCTGGGCCACGGCGGTACCCCCGCGACGGCGGTGAGCACGGGCGCGCTGGTCGCCGGCACGGTCGTGCTGTGGCGGAGGCTGCCGGCGCCGTGGCGGTCGGCGGCGACCATGGTGTGTCTGGGCTTCGGGATGCTGCCGTCGTACGCGCGGCTCGGCTACCCGGCGATCGTGGCCCTGGCCCTGCTGGTGCCGGTGGTGGTGCGCTGGCCGGGTACGGGTGCGGGCGGGCGGCTCGGGGCGGCGGGTCTGGCGCGGGCCGCGTGTCTGGGGGCGGCGTGCGCGGCACAGCAACTCCCCTGGTTCCTGGCGCCGTTCCTGCTGGCCGGGATCTACGCCGTGCGCCGCGGCGAGCTGGGCGGCCGGGCCGCGGCGGCGGTGGTGCTGCGGTTCGCCGGGGCCGCGGCGACCGTGTGGCTGCTGATCAACACCTACTTCGTCGTCAGCGAGCCGGGCCCCTGGCTGACGGGGATCGCCCTGCCGCTGACGCAGGGCGCGGTGCTGCACGGGCAGGGTGTGGTGGACATCTCGCTGTACCTGACCGACGGCAGCGACCGGCTCGACTGGTACTCCTCCGCGAGCCTGCTGCTGCTCGCGGGCCTGCTCGTGCTGTTCGTGCTGAACGTACGGCGGCTGGGTCCGGCCGCGACCGTCCTGCCCTGGTGCGCCTTCTATCTGGCGACCCGCTCCCAGGACGGCTACTACCTGCTCATGACGCCGCTGTGGCTGGCGTCGGCCGCCACCGCTCCCGCGTCGGCGTTCGCCGGGGCGTGGCAGCCCCGGCCGCGGTTGCTGTCCGGGCCGCGGCGCCGCCCGGCCCGGATCGCCCTGACGGTGCTGCTGCTCCTGCCCGCGCTGGGCGGCGCCGCCGTGGCGGCGACGGGTACGCCGCCCCTGCGCATGCGGGTCGTCGCGGCCCGCCACCCCACCCCGGCGACCGTCTCCCGCCTCACCCTCCAGGTCACCAACACCGGCGACACCGCCCTCGCCCCGCACTTCACCCTGACCATGGGCCAGGGCATGGATCCGTACTGGCGGATCGTCCGGGGCCCGCACACCCTGCCCTCGCACACCACCGCCCGCTATGAACTCCGGCCGCCCGGGGGCCGGTTCACCCTGCCCCGGCCGGGTGCCCGGATCCGTCTGCGCGCGTTCACGGCGTCGCCGCAGACCCTGTCGAGCGCGGATGTGCAGCAGGCGGTGCGCCGGGCGGGCTGACGGCGGCGTCAGCCCGTGGCCCGGGTGAAGCGGAGGGCCGCGGTGACCGTGGTCCGGCCGCGGATCATCCCCAGCTGGTTCCAGCCCATGCCGAACTGGTCTCGGTCCACGCTGAACTCCGTCTCCAGCGTGAGTCCCGTGGCGTCCCCGTCCTTCAGACGGGCGGTGAGGGACAGCGGCCTGCTGACGCCGCGCACGGTGAGCTGACCGACGATGTGCACCTGGTCGCCGTCGCGGAGCTCGGCGCTGCGGGCCGCGAAGGTGATCTCGGGGTGGTGGTCGGCGTCGAAGAAGTCAGCGGACCTCAGGTGGGTGTCGCGCTTGGCGTTCTTGGTGTCGAGGGAGGCGACGTCGAAGGTCAGGGTGCCGACGGCGGACCCGTCGGGCCGGACCTCACCCGAGCCGCTGATCGCGCCGAAGGTGCCCTTCACGGTGACCAGGCCCCACATGGTCTTGTGCCGGATGCCGACGGTCGAGGCGGTCGCGTCGAGCTGCCACAGTCCGGTTTCCACGGCGACGGTCATGATCCTTCTCCACTCATGTCGTTCAAATTTGGATGACTGCACGCTAGCGGCTCATTCAAAATTGGACAACCCCCTGTTCCAAATTTGGACGACAGGTAGGCTGGGACCTATGGCCGACCACCAGCAGCACCCCGCCGACCTGCCTGAATGTCCGTCCGCCGAGGGCGGCGGACTGCTGCCGGCCGAGCTGCGCGCCTGGATGCTGCTGCTCGCCGCGACGGGGGCGGTGGAGCAGCGGCTGCGCGCGGTCGTGAAGGAGAAGCTGGACGTCTCGCACGACGAGTTCCTGATCCTGTGCCTGCTCGCGGAGCAGCCCGAGGGCGGCCTGCGCATGACGCGCGTCGCGGAGCTCCTGGGCCGCCCGAAGACCCGCCTCACCTACCAGATCGCCTGCCTCCAGCACGCCGGCCTCGTCACCCGCAGGTCGGTGTGCGGTGACAAACGCGGCGTCGAGGTCACCCTCACCGACAAGGCCCGAGGCCTCCTGACCGAGGCCTCCGGCCCGCTCGCCGAGACGGTGACGCAGTCCCTGGCCCGCTTCATGGGCCCGGACCAGCGTGAGGCGCTGTGCGCGCTGGTGCCGGACCTCGCGAAGGAGTGACGGGAGGAGAGCGACGGAACCCCTGTTGTCAGTGGTCGCCCTCATGATGGGACGTGGACGGGTGACCAGGCTCGGAGGGGGATGCGGTGGACGCGATGACGGCGACCGAACTGCGGGAGACGTTCGGGCTGTCGGCGAGTGACTGGGAGCGGATCAGCTCGCGCCCCGGCATGATCGCTCCGGTCGATCCGAAGCACTCGGGTGGTGTCACGAAGTGGTACGGGCAGGCGTTCGCCCGCTGGCTGGCCCGTACCCATCCCGGGCTGGCCACCGAGGTGCCCGTGCTGCTGCGTCCGGCGGCCGCCGACCGGCATCACTATCTCGGCGGCCGGCATGCCACACACGACGAGATCGGGTCCGGCCGGGCGCACTTCGCCGGGCTGTGGAAGACCGAGGCGGGGGTGGTGGCGGTCGCCTACCCCAAGTCCTACGCCTTCGCGCCGCGTGAACTCCTGGAGTGTCACGAAGAGGCCACGACCATCGTGGTCGTCCGGCACGACTACGCCCTCTACGGCCCCGACCTAGTTGCCGTCGACCGTGCCCGCCCCGACACGCCTTACGAGCCCCTGTGGTCGGAGATCGCGGCGCACATCGGCACGCAGGTCCCCTGGTGGCCCTCGGAGTTGCGCAGGCCGGACCATCTGGTCGCGTGGCGGCCCGGTGACGCACCCGTTCCCGTCGAGGTGGTCACCTGGCCCTCCTGGGAGCCCCTCTACGAGCTGGCGCGGATGGAGCCGGAGGGCTCGCCCGTGCGCGCCGCCTGCTTCACCATCGGGCATGAGATGCGGACCCGAGCCGCCGAGTCGGCGGAGCACGAGGTGACCGACATCCTCGACAGGATCCTGGAGTTGCGAGGGTCCGCCGATGCGACGGCCAAGGCGGAACGGGCAGCGATGGTCCTGCCGGCCGTCCCCGCGACCGACGACCCCGGCGAGTCCGAAAGCGTTCCCTCCGATGTCGTCGCCCTGGGTCTGGCGGAGTTGTGCGCGCGCGCCGATGACCGTGCGGTGGAGTGCCTCGAACAGATCAGCATGTGGAGCGAGAAGGACCTGCCGTTCGGCGGAAGTTTCAGCGTCACCAGGTCCAACGTCTCCCGCACAGGGGCGGAGTGGATCAACCGGCTGCGTCCGGTCAGGCCGACAGCCATTCACCGCCTCTGGACCGGGGAGGGTGACAAGACTGTGGGGACGTTCGTCGACCCCGTCACGGGGAGTCCCGTCGTCGCGTTCAAGGGCAGGTTCATGTTCCGTGACAGCCGCGAGATCAGTTACCTCGGCCGCGCGCCCAAGCGGCTGCCCGCAGGATCCGTCCTCAACGAAGTAGTCCTCGACGAGCCGATCTGGGTGCGGACCACGGACGGTGTCCTCTATCCGGCGCCCAGCATGGAGGCGCCCGGGCTCTCGTGGGGCTACAGCGGTTCGGGGCCCATGACGCTCGCGCAGTGCGTCGGCCGGCTCCTCGACGACGGCGCCGCCCACGCGGTCACCTACGGCACGGCAGAGCAGCACGAACCAGGGCTCGAAGCGTTCTTCAAGCGGGAGCACAAGGCGGGCACGCGGGTATCGAGACGAGAGCTCGAACGCCTCCGCGCCTCGTCCTGACTCCGTTGTCCTCCGTGAAAGGCCGCTCCACCGTGCCCGGACCCCGCCGGAACTCCGACCCCTTCCAGCACATGCGGGAGGCGATCGCCTATGAGAAGACGGTCGACGCCTGTCTGCGCGAACCCGCCGTCGCCCGACGGCTCGGCAAGAGGCCACAAGCCACACCGGAGAACGTACGCACGCACATGCTGAGCGAAGCGAACGTGCAGCGAGCCCTCGACCCGTGCCGCGGCAGCCTGCACCGCTTCCGAGCCGCGCTGCGGAAGTACGAGGCCACCCGGACGCGGGTCGACTACCTCCACGACCCACTTGCCCCGGAGACGATCACCCTCATCCTGCTGTCACTGGGGTTCCTGGTGGCCCTCGCCGTGGCTCCCTGGACGCTCGTCGCCGTCGCGGCTCTCCTGACGGGCGGAGCCGGGCTCGCCGTCTGGCGAAATCACCTGTGGCGCATGCACGTTCGACACAATCTGCGCGAACGGGCCCTGAGGTTGGTCCTGTTCGTGCGAGAACAGCAGATGGACTCCGCGGAACGGTCGTGGCGGCGCGACCTTCAGGTCAACGGCCTGGGGCCGCTGATGAGCCAGGTGGTCGAGGCGCTCCTGGGCGACGACCACGACTCCCTGCTCCTGCCGGACGGCTACGAGGGGCTGCGCTCCCCACGGAACCGGCAGTACGTCATCGGCAACGAGGCGTCCCGGCGGCTGTCCCGCAAGGTGGCCCAGCTGGAGGGCGGGACCATCGCCGTCAGCGGGCCGCGCGGCGCGGGCAAGTCGACCCTGCTGGAGAGCTGCGCCGAGGAGGCCGACTTCGCGGTCGTCGTCCAGGCACCGGCGTCCTACTCGCCGTACGAGTTCCTGGTGTCGCTGTACATCAGGGTCTGCGAGAGGTATCTGACGCTGGCCGACCGTGAGATCCCCGAGTTCGCGCGGTTGTCCGCGTTCCGCAGAGCCGCCCGGCGCCTGGTGCCGGCGGTGAGGCGGGGGACGCGGTACCTGGTGTTCGCGGTGTCCGCGGGCGCGCTGGTCACGTTGGGACTGGCCGCCACCGCGCGCTCGGTCGGCGGGCGGTACGGGAAGGCCGTGCGGCTCCGTGCGGAGGTCGCCTGGGCGGACATGGCCGACACGGCCCAGGCCGTCTGGCGTGGGGAGCGCATCGGCGTGGCCCTCGTGGTGACGCTCGCCGGCGTGCTTGTCTGGCGGCTGCGCCGGTCGGCGCGAGTGGGGTCGCTGCTGCGGACTGGATGGCTGCTGACCAGTGTCGTCAGCGGCTATCTGCTGGTGATCGCGGCGCCCGTCTCCCTGCTTTTCGACTCCGATGTCCACCGCAATGCCCGCGACCTGATCGAAAAATCGCCCATGGGACTCCTCCTCATGGTCGTAGCGTTCCTGGTCTTCGCTTACCAGGCCGGGGAGTTCGAGTGGAAGGTGGCGGTGTTCGTCCTCGGCACCGAACGCATCCGTCGGGCCGTCACCGCCGCCCTGCTCGTCTGCACCCTGGTGCTCCTCTACCGGATTCACCCGGTTCAGGCCATGGTGACCGACACCGGCAACCTGCTCCGCGTCGCCTGCTTCCTCCTCGGCTTCGTGCTGATCAGGGCGGGCTCCTGGACCGTCCCGCAGCCGGAGCCGCCCCTCGTCACGAAGTGCCACAACGAGCTCTTCCGGCTCCAGACGGTGCAGACCTCCTCGTCGGCCATCACCGCCGGGCCACCTCAACTGCTGGCCGCACACACGTCCTCGCTGTCCACCGTGCCGCCCGCCATGCCGGAGCTGGTCGCCGACTTCCGTGAGCTGCTGACGAGCATCGCCCGGGAGCAGTTCGCCAAGAAGGGCCGTGTCGTCATCGCCATCGACGAGGTGGACCGGCTGGGTTCGGACACACAGGCCCTGGCGTTCCTCGGAGAGATCAAGGCGATCCTGGGCGTGCCGCACGTCCACTACCTGATCTCGGTGGCCGAGGACGTCGGCGCCTCCTTCGTCCGCCGGGGCCTGCCGCACCGGGGAGTGACCGACAGTTCCCTGGACGACATCGTCCATGTACAGCCGTGCACCCTCGCGGAGTCCAAGGACATGCTCGAACGACGGGCGCCGGAACTATCCGAGCCGTACAGTCTGCTGGCCCACGCCCTGTCGGGGGGACTGCCGCGCGACCTCATCCGCTACGGGCTGCGCATCATGGAGATCGAGGACAAGACGCGGTTCTTCGAACTCACCGACATCTCACGCCAGATGATCCTGGAGGAACTCGCCGAGACCCTGGCCGGGTTCCGCACCCTGCTCGGCAAGGAGCAGTGGACGGCCGACACCAGCACGATACTCCTGTCCTTCCGGAGCCTCATGGGTCACCTCCAGTACCTGTGTCCCTGCCCGTCCACCGATCTCCACCGAGCCCTGCAGCACGTCGCCTTCTACGACCTGGACCAGCAACTGGGCCCCACGGCGGCGGCCGTACCGGAGTCCACCCGACTGCTGATCGACGAGGCGTCGACCTATGTCCTCTTCTCGCTGACGCTGCTGGACATCTTCGGTCGGCCGGACCTCGCCCGGCGCAGAGCGGACGCGGCCCGGCACGGTCCGGACGGTGACCCGGACCTGCTGGCCCAGGCACGGCAGGAGCTTGAGGTCTCGCCGTACAGCGCAAGGCCGCTCATAGCCGCCATCAGGTCGGCCTGGGGGCTGCTCGCGAGACCGTCCAGCAGCACGGTCACCACAATCCCCCGGGGGCACGGCGTCCCGTGCTCGCTCCACGTGCGTACACCCTGACCCAGGCGGCGTCGTTCCCGATCACGCGGTGGTTGCCCCGGCAACCGCATGGGTACCCGGCGCCTGACGTGCCGAGACGTGAAGGAGGCACCGTGGGCGCGCTGGACCTGCCGGAACCGGTCGTCCGTGACGGGGCCGCACCGCCCGTCGACGTCAAGGCGCTGGAGGCGGCGTTGCGCGAGCGGGTCGACGGTGAGGTGCGGTTCGACGGGGGGAGCCGGGCCGCGTACTCGACGGACGCGTCCAACTTCCGGCAGACGCCGATCGGGGTCGTGGTGCCGCGCACGCCCGAGGCGGCGGTGGAGGCGGTGGCCGTGGCGCGCGAGCACGGGGCGCCGGTGCTGTCGCGGGGCGGTGGGACGAGCCTGGCCGGGCAGTGCACCAACACCGCCGTGGTGATCGACTGGTCGAAGTACTGCAACCGGCTGGAGTCCGTGGACGCCGACGGCCGTACCTGTGTCGTGCAGCCCGGCATCGTCCTGGACGAACTCAACCGGCGGCTCGCACCCACCGGCCTGCGCTACGGCCCCGAGCCCGCCACCCACCCCAACTGCACCATCGGCGGCATGATCGGCAACAACTCCTGCGCCACCGCCCAGGCGACCGGCAAGGTCGTCGACAACATCGCCCGCCTGGAGGTGGGACGCGCCCGGCTGCTGTTCGAGATGCTCGACGGGCACGGCGACAGCGCGATACAGGAGGGCTGGCGTTCGCAGGAGGTCAAGGACGCCCTCGATCTGTGCCTGGCGTGCAAGGGCTGCAAGAGGGACTGCCCGGCCGATGTCGACATGGCCACCTACAAGGCGGAATTCCTGTCCCACCACTACCAGGGCCGGCCCTGGCGCCGGCCCCGCTCGGACCTGTCGATGGGCTGGCTGCCGGTGCTCGCCCAGGCGGTCGGACGCACCCGGCTCGGCCCGGTCGTCAACGCGCTCACCCACACCGCGCCTGCGTCGAAGGCGGCCGTCGCCGTGGCCGGGGTGGCGGACCGGGAGGTGCCGCTGTTCGCCGGGCGGACGCTCCAGCAGTGGTTCGGGGAGCTCGAGCCCCGCGGCGACGGGTGGCGCGGGACGGTCCTGCTGTGGCCCGACACCTTCACCAACCACTTCCACCCGCACATCGGCCGGGCCGCTGTCGCACTGCTGGGACACGCGGGCTGGCGGGTCGAGCTGCCCACCGAGCCGCTGTGCTGCGGGCTGACCTGGATCTCCACCGGCCAGCTCGGCATCGCCGAACGCGTCCTGACCCGGACCGTGCGCCGGCTCGCCGGGCACGTCCGGGCGGGTGGTCTCGTGGTCGCGCTGGAGCCGAGCTGCGCGGCCGTGTTCCGCTCCGACGCGGCCGAGATGTTCCCCGGCGACCGCGACGTGCGCCGGCTGCGCGAAAAGACGGTGACCCTCGCCGAACTGCTCACCGAACACTCCCCCGGCTACGAGCCCTCGCGGGTGCCCGAGCGGTCCGCGCGGGCCCTGGCGCAGGTGCACTGCCACCAGCACGCGGTGCTCGGCTGGGACGCCGACCGGGAGCTGCTGCGCCGGGCGGGGGTCGACGCGGAGCGGCTGGAGGCGGGCTGCTGCGGGCTGGCCGGGAACTTCGGCTTCGAGCGCGGGCATCTCGACGTCAGCGAGGCGTGCGCGGAGCGCGCGCTGCTGCCGCGGCTGCGCGCCGAGGACGAGGCGACCGTGGTCCTGGCCGACGGTTTCAGCTGCCGTACGCAGATCCACGAGTTCGACAGCGGCGGCCACGAGGGCGTGCACCTGGCGGAGCTGCTGGCCTCGGCCCTGCCCGGCGCCCCGGGCAGCGCGTACGGCGTCGCCCCGGGCGCCCGCCCCGCGCCCCCGGCCCGGCGGGCCCGGGCTCTCGCGCTGGCCGGCGCCGGGCTGGCCGCAGCCGGTGCCGGTGCCAGGCTGGTCCGCGGATTGCGACGCTGAGCCGCCATGCCCGAGCGACGGTCTCTACACCGTCGTAGAATCCGGGAACACGGGCGCGACGACGAACGTTGCCCCGGAGACACACCACGCATAAGGAGCCACTTGTTGTCCGCCAGTCCGACGGACCCCGCGGGGCACAGTCCCCGACCATTCCGCCACGACACCAGTGATCGCGGCACACGGCGGGATGGTGTTCGGTGAGTGCCGCGAACGCCCTCCTGGGCCTGCTCGCCGTGTTCGTGCTGACCGCCGGCACCGGCTACTTCGTCGCCCAGGAGTTCGCCTACGTCTCCGCGGACCGGCTCACCCTCGCGCGCGAGGCCGAGGCCGGGGACAAGAAGGCCGCCCGCGCCCTGCGGGTCCTGGAGCGGCTGTCGTTCATGCTGTCGGGCGCGCAGCTCGGCATCACCGTCACCGGCCTGGTCGTCGGCTTCATCGCCGAGCCGTCGGTGTCCGCGCTGCTCAGGCCCGCCCTGTCCGGGCTCGGCCTGCCCGGCGCGGCCGTGAGCGGCGTCTCCGTGACGCTGGCCTTCGTCCTGGCCACGGTCGTGCAGATGGTGCTGGGCGAGCTGGCCCCGAAGAACCTCGCCATCGCCGTGCCGGAGCGGCTGGCGAAGGCGCTGGCCCCGTCGACGCTGGCGTATCTGAAGGTCGTGGGCCCTGTCGTACACGTCTTCGACAGCGCCGCGAACAAGCTGCTGCGCAAGGCCGGCATCGAGCCGGTCGAGGAGCTGCATCACGGCGCCACGCTGGAGGAGCTGGGCCATCTGATCGGCGAGTCGCACGAGCAGGGCGCCCTGCCCAAGGACACCGCCGCGCTGCTGGACCACGCGCTGGAATTCTCCGAGCGCACCCTCGACGAGGTGATGGTGCCGCGCGCCGACGCCGTCTTCGTCCGCAAGGACGCCGGCGCCGACGAGGCGGTCGGCCTGATCGCCGAGCACGGCCACTCCAACTACCCCGTCCTCGGCGACCACCCGGACGACATCGTGGGCGTGCTCGGCGTGCGCGAGCTGATGGCGCTGCCTGCCGCCCGCCTCGCCGGCGCGAGTGCCGGTGAGGTGGCCCGGCGGCCGCTACTGCTGCCGGACACGCTCGCGCTGCCCGACGCGGTGACGCGGATGCGGGAGCAGGACGACGAGTTCGCGGTCGTCCTCGACGAGCACGGCGGCGTGGCGGGCATCGTCACGTACGAGGACATCGCCGAGGAACTGGTCGGCGACATCGCGGACGAGTCCGACAAGGTGACCGTGCTCGCCATCGCGGACGGCGACGGCTGGCTGGTGGACGCCGGCCGCCGGCTGGACGAGGTGGCCGAGGCCACCGGTGTCCGGCTGCCGGAGGACGACGACTACGACACCGTGGCCGGACTGGTCGTGGACCGGCTCGGCCGCTTCCCGACGGTCGGCGACCGGGTCACGGTCGAGCTGCCCGAAGGCGGCCGCGCCGTGATCGACGTCCGCACGCTGGACCGGCACGTGGCCGACCGCGTCCGGATTAGTCCGTTCGTGGACGCCGAGGAAGCCGAAGAAGCCGAGGAGATGGCGTGAGTTTCCCGATGGCGGTCTTCGTGACCGTGCTGCTGCTGATCGGCAGCGGCTTCTTCGTGGCGGCCGAGTTCGCGCTGGTCGCCGCCAAGCGGCACCGCATGGAGAAGGCGGCGGCCGAGGGGCGGCGCGGAGCCGGGGCGGCGCTGGCCGGTATGCGCGAGCTGTCGCTGATGCTGGCCGGTGCCCAGCTGGGCATCACCGTGTGCACGCTGGGCCTGGGCTCGGTGTCGAAGCCGGCGATCTCGCACGAACTCGACCCGCTGCTGCACAAGCTGGGCCTGCCCGGTGCCGTGAGCTACGGCGTGGCGTTCGCCGTGGCGATGGCCGTGGTGGTGTTCCTGCACATGGTGGTCGGCGAGATGGCTCCCAAGTCGTGGGCGATCGCCCACCCCGAGCGTTCGGCGATGCTGCTCTCCCCGCCGTTCCGGGCCGTGGTGCGAACCGTACGGCCGCTGATCCGGCTGCTCAACGCGGTGAGCAACGCGCTGGTACGGCTGTGCCGGGTGGCCCCGCGCGACCAGCTGGCCTCGGTGCACAACCGGGAGCAGCTGACGCACCTGGTGGCCGAGTCCGAGCGGCTGGGCCTGATCAGCGCGACCGACTCGGAGCTGCTGACCCGCTCGCTGACCGAGCCGGAGACGCCGGTCGCGGCGCTGCGGATCCCGGCCGCGGAGCTCACCTGGGTCGAGGGCGGCACGGACGTCGAGGCGCTGCTGCGGCTGGCCACCGGCCTCGACCGCACCCGGTTGCTCGTCCGGGAGAACGGCACCGTCCTCGGCTCGGTCCACGCCCGTGACGCCCTGGTCGCCCGGGCCCGGGGGCGTGCGACGACCGCCCGCGAACTGGCCCGTCCGGTACCCGAGCTGACGGAGGCCACCACGGTCGCCGACGCGATCGAGGTGCTGCGCCGCCGCCGGTCCTCCCTGGCCGTGGTCCGTGACACCGCCGGCCGGCTCACCGGCCTGGTCACCCTGGACGACCTGCTGGCCCGGCTGATGCAGTCGGCCGCGGCGGCCTGACGGAGCGGAATCCGAACCTCCAGCCAATCTGCACACCGTTCGCCAGTACTCCATGGGACGGCACGCCGGGCGCCAAGTCCGCGGCACGCCATGGGAACTTGGCGTCGAAGTGCCCGCTTCGGGAATCGGGGCGCAATACACGTGGGCGTGGCAGGGCGACAGACTGTGTGAAGGAATGGGCGCATTTCGTGTGCCCGTGGTCATGGCAGTGAAGGAGGTCGTCGAAAGACGCGGTGGTGAGCCGGGATGCGGCTGGAACTTTTCTGCCACGGAGTGCTTTGATCCTGGGCACGGCGGAGCCGTCGGTGCGGAATCTCGGTTCCGGGTCCGGCAACCCCCCACGCGCGCCGCCATTGCGAGACATTCACGCGAAGGGAAACACCTCCAATGAACCTCACCCCTCAGGTCGACAGCGCCGAGCTCTCCGACGCCGACCTGGACAACGTCTCCGGCGGCATGGCGGGCGGCGCCTCCCTGGACCTCGCGGGCAGCCTCACCAGCGGCCTGATCGAGCCCCTCACCGCAGGTGCCTGCGCCGAGCTCCAGGGGGCCCTGTCGCCGGAGGGCGCTGCGGCCGGCGGCAGCGGGGGCATTCACACGACGTCGCTCTGACGACATCCGCGTAAGGGCCCCGGGACGCGATTCCCGGGGCCCTTCGCCGTACCCAGGACTTTCCTCACGGTCGCAAAGTTGGGGAATTTGCGAAGCTCGTGACGGAATTCTGGACATGACCGGGGTGGGTAACACCGCGGCAGGGCATGACGCAGACTTACACAGGCCCCTCAGAACCGGCTGTAAAGCGATAGGACAATCCCTGTGAAACCCGACTCGACCCGGAACGAAGAACTGCCGATCTACGAGAGCCTCATACGCGAACGCGGTGACGTCGTCGAAGAGGCTCGCGTGGTCGCCGAAGAGACGCAGCACCAGATGACGCAGGCCCTGAACGGGCACGCACCGGTGCAGCAGGAAGCCGGCGCCCAGCAGTAGGCATCACCCACGGGCATCGCCCGGCCGCGGGACCGCGTTCGCCCTGCCGAAGGCCCACGCCATCCCCGGTTCCGTCACGCAGCGGAAGACACGCCGCACGGGCGACGTGCACAGCGCCGTGACGACCACGGCCGCGACCAGGGCGGCGGCGACCGCGCCGACGGGCCGGTGGACCCAGGCAGGCTCGTACCAGCCCCAGTGCTTGGCGGCCTGCGCGACGAATCCGTGCAGCAGATAGCCGTACAGCGTGCCCGCGCCCAGCGCGGTGAACCACGTCCGGCGCCCGGGCACCCAGGCGAGGAAACAGGCGACCAGGACGGCCGAGCAGCCGAAGGCGGCCAGCGTCATCACGGGCCCGTACCAGAACGGGGCGGCCAGTTCCCGGGCGCTGTCGGCGTGGAAGAACCACGCGTAGTTCATCCGCGGCACCGCCCAGTACGCCACCCCCAGGGCGCACCCGGCCACCGGCACGGCGAGGATCCGCACCGTGCGCCGGCGCACCAGCCGGAAGTGCTCCGGCCGCAGCAGCAGGCCGAACACGAAGTACGGCAGGAACTGGAGGGTGCGCTGGAGGTCGAGGTCGTGGCCGATGGACGGCGAGAGCGTCGCCAGCATCGCGACGACGAGGGCCGTCGGCAGCGGCCGGCGCACATGCCGCCACAGGGGCGTCGTCAGCCGCCAGACGAACAGCGCCGCCAGGAACCAGGTCAGATACAGGGGATCCAGCAGGCTGACCGGGCGGTCGGGGTCCTGGCTGGTCCACCGGGTGAACAGGGTGTACGCCGTCTCGAACACCACGTACGGCACGGCGACACCGGTGACCAGGCGTTTGAGGCGGCCCGGGGTCCCGTCGAAGGTGCGCGAGAAGTATCCGGAGACGATGATGAACGCCGGCATGTGGAAGGCGTAGACGAACATGTAGAGGGCCGTGACGGCCCTGCTGCCGGGCCGCAGCGGCTCCCAGGCGTGTCCCACGGCCACCAGCACGATCGCCAGGTACTTGGCGTTGTCGAAGAACGCGTCCCGCTGCCGCACCGGCCGGGCCGCCGCCCCCTGCTCCCTTCCCCGGGAGGCCCGGTCCTCCTCGGCCGCCGGGCGGACCGTCGTCACCGTGTCACTCACGGGGCCCTCCCGAAGCAACGCGAAGCGGCTGTGCCTCGTCCTACTCGGGATAAGGGGGTGGGGTCTGCGCAGAACATCGCCCGCACCCTAATCACAGGGCCGTGCCCCGGTTCAACTCGTAACGGAGGTGACTCGCTTCGGTTCATGCCCGGGTATACGTGTCCGGACGGGCGATCGTCTCCGTGAGGGAGACGGTGAAGGGATGCCGCGGCTCGGTCAGGAACGGTCCACGCCTCGTCCGTCGCCGCCAGACAGGTCCTAGTGTCCCGGTCCGGAGATCCTGTCGCAGTAGCGGCAGATGCGGTCGATGATCTGGTCTGCGGTCTTGGTCCACTTGAAGGGCCGGGCCTGCTCGTTCCAGGTCTTGATCCAGTCCTCGAGGGCGGTCTTGAGCTCGTCGAGTGAGCAGAACACGCCGCGTTCGAGGCAGCGCCGCTGTAGTTCGGCGAACCACCGCTCGACCTGGTTGATCCAGGACGAGTAAGTCGGGGTGAAATGCAGCTCGAACCGGGGATGGGCCAGAAGCCACTTGTGGACCACCGGCGCCTTGTGGGCGGAGAGGTTGTCGCAGATCACGTGGACCGCCAGGCCGGGATCGGTCTGGCGGTCGATCTCGTCGAGGAAGTCGCGGAAGTCCACGGCCCGGTGCTGCGCGGACAGCTTGCCGATCACCTTGCCGGTGGCGGTGTTCAGGGCGGCGAACAGGTCCACGGTGCCGTGCCGGACGTAGTCGAAGCTGCGCCGCTCGGGGATGCCCGGGACCATCGGCAGTACCGGAGCTGTCCGTTCCAGGGCCTGGATCTGCGGCTTCTCGTCGACCGCGAAGACGGCCGCGTTCGCCGGCGGGGCGAGATACAGTCCGACCACGTCACGGATCTTGTCGATCAGCAGCGGGTCCGGAGAAATCTTGAAGGTCTCCGTGCGCCAGGGCTGCAGCCCGAAGGCCCGCCAGATCCGCAGCACACTCGTCGGCGAGATCCCCACCCGCCGGGCCAACTCCCGCTTCGACCAGTGGGTGGCGCCCTCGGGCACCTCTTCCAGCGTGCGCACCACCACCTCTTCCACCTGGGCGTCGGTGATGGTGCGGGGCACGCCGG
Organism: Streptomyces coeruleorubidus; assembly: GCF_028885415.1. Taxonomy (GTDB): domain Bacteria; phylum Actinomycetota; class Actinomycetes; order Streptomycetales; family Streptomycetaceae; genus Streptomyces; species Streptomyces coeruleorubidus_A. The sequence continues at coordinate 7,397,231 of NZ_CP118527.1, read as the reverse complement.
GACGCAGCTCGTCGGACAGACCATCGAGACGGCGCTGCAGAAATCTGGTCCGCCACCGGCTCACGGTCCCCCGATCAGTGTCCAGCCGCGCGGCCACCGCGGTGTTGTTCAGCCCGTCCGCGCACGCCAGCACGATCCGTGCCCGCTTGGCCAGACCCTGCGCGGTTGTCCGCCGTTTGGCCCACCCCTGCAACACCAGCCGCTCGTCCTCGGATAACACCAGCGGTTGCAGCCTGCTGTCCCCCATTCCTCCAGCAGACCGCAGCCGCCAGCCGCTGTCACCGCCCGAGCCGAAATCTGAAACGAACCACGACTCACGTGGCGAGACGTGAACTCAAGACCAGATCACTAGGTCTCCTTCCACACCAGCACGGTCAGCACCGCGCTGGCGACGGTGACCGGGGCGGCGGCCTGGTTCAGCAGCCGCACCCGCATGCTCCGGCCCGACGGGAGCCGCTTCGTCAGGGGCACGACCGCGAAGGTGCCGCCCCCGGTGCCGACGATCTCGTGGATGGGATGGTCCGCGCGGTGCTGGTCGCCCTGGTATTCCGACATGCGCGCCTGGACGACCGCACCCGTCGGCAGTCCGTCTATGTGGAGGCTGACGCTCCCGCTGAACCGGGCCGGGCCACGGGCGAATACGCTCCCGCCGGTGGCGTGGTCGCCGGTCTCGTCGGCCCACTCCGTGGCGAACTCGATCGAGTCCCAGGCTCCGGGCGCGAGCCGATATCCCCCGGAGATACCGAGGTTGACGTACTGGGGCATGGGGTCCTCTCCTTCCCACAGGCCCGCCGGGAGGGCCAGGGCCTCGGCGACGTCACGGCGGAAGTCGGCCATGTCGAATCCGCGCGGGTCGACCTTCCAGTCGCTCCATTCCAGGTGTCCGATCGCGCTCTTGGGGCCCCAGCCGTGCGCGCGGCAGACCGCGGCGGTGGCCTTGACGATGGCGATGTACTGGGCAGTCGGCCACGGATCCTTGCCGTCGCCCTTGTTCTCGCACTCCCAGCCGTAGAAACGGGCGTTGCCGTCGACCGCGCCCGCCGAGCCGTCGTGCTCGTGCGTCGCGGGCGGGTAGGTGCCGTACGACTCGCCGATGACGGCATCGAGCACGTCACCGTCGCCGCCACCGGCGTGGTTGGCCCGGCCGTTGCCGGTCAGGTGGACGACGCCGTCCTTGGTGATGCATCCGGTGGCGAGCGGACCGGGCAGGGCGCTGTGGCCGTGGTAGATCAGCTCGACGACGTCCGTGCCGGGCCCGGTGACGGTGTGGTGGATCATCACCCCGTGCACGGGACCCCACGGACCCTTGTGGTTACGGTTGTTGGTGCGCCATCCGCCGACCTCGTGAACGGCGCAGCCCTCGGCCTTCAGCGCGGCGACGAGCCGGGCGGCGGTGAGCGGGGTGGCCATGAGTCAGTCCTCCGTTCCGGCGCGTTCGGGCCGGTCTGAAGACGGTGCGTTCTGAAGACGGTGCGGTCTGACAAGGGTGCGGTCTGACGAGGGTGCGATCGCGTCTGCGGAGCGTGCCCGGCCGGGGAGGGGGTCTGTCTGCGGTACATCGGTACATGTCCGACGGATCGTTTCTGCGTAGCTGCCGCGCGGACGTCGCCAGGCCCTCACCATTCTCGCGCCGCTCGCGTCGTCGCTCACCTCGCCGTACACCACGTCCGCAAATTCGGCGGGATTACGACCCTGCGGCACCAGGAAGGGCAGGGGCGCTGTCAGTGGCCCGGCGTAGGGTCCGCTGCCATGAGCATCCCCGCCGTCGAGGAGTCATGGGCCCGCATCGACGCCTGGCTGGCCCGGCACGCTCCCCTCACCCACGCCACCCTGCGCCCACCCGCACCGCAGGCCGGCATCGAGGACGCCGAGCGCACGCTCGGTGTGACGTTCCACCCGGACCTGGTGGCCTCGCTGCGGTGCCACGACGGGGTGGAACTCGACGACAGCGCAGCTCAACTGTCGTACTACGGGCCGCTGTGCGGTGTCGCGGACATCGTGCGGAACACGGACTTCCTCCGAGGCATGGCAGAGGATGCCGAACACGGTGAGGACGCGCTGCCCATCACCCTGGGCATCGGACGGCGGCCCTCGGACGGCCTGCTCATCGCCTGCCGCCCCGGGCCCCGCTACGGACAGGTCGGCCGCCGCTTCGACGAGGACATGCCCTCCTTCGCGCACTGGCCCTCGCTGCGTCATGTCCTGGCCGACCTCGCGGACGCCCTGGAGGGCGGCCTCCCCTTCCTCGACCGCATCCCCCTGGCGGTGGCCGGAAAGCTGCTGTGGGAGGAGGCGCGGACCGTGCCCACCGACGCGGTCTCCCCGCTGGCGCAGGCCGCGGCACTCGCCGAGCCGGAGTCGGACCCGCCGGCCCTTCAGCGGCCGGTCTTCACGAACTTCGCCGGGAGCGCCCCGCCGCCACCTGGGCAGGAAGGGACGCAGCGACTCTTCTTCGTCCGCACCTACCGCCCGCGCCCCGCCCCGCTCCCGGACCAGCCGGACGTCGCCTTCGCCGCCGGCCTGACTCCGGCCGAGATGCTGCGCAGGCTCGGCGCGATCCCCGCCACCGTACGGCCGCGCGACCGCCGGCAGGCCCAGCGGGCGGCGGAGTCCGCGTGGGCCGCGCACCGGCCCCTGGTCCGTGCGGGCGAGACCGACCGATGGGCGTACGCCACGCTGGAGGGCGGCGCCGCGCAGTTCGCCCGGCCCGAGGTGCTGCGCGCGCTGTCCGCCGGCACGCGCGTGGCGGTCCTGACCAGACACGGCCCGGAGGTCGTTCTCACCTTCGCCGAGGACGGCGTGCCGTGTCCGCAGGAGGACACCCGGCGCGTCACGTCACCGCGCAAGAGCAACACCGCCGGCGGACCAGAGGCGCGGCGCCTCGGCGTGGACCTCTGGCCCGGCTCGACCGCCGCGTACACCCGCTTCCTGGCCGTACTGCGACAGGACTTCGGCATCGCCTACGACCCGGAGAAGGAGGGCCCGGCGGAGCTGACCAGTGCCCTGCTGCTGCCGCTCCTGGACGACCTCCCCGCCTCGGAGTGCGCATTCCCGGCACAGATACGGCACTTGGACCTGGCCGGACTGGTGGAGCACACGCCGCCGCAGCGCCTGCGCGCCGCCGTGGGGGCCCAACTGTCGCGCCTGGCATCGGAAACGCGCCTCGACACCTACCCGGAGGTGGCCGAGGCCCTCGACCGGATCCACCGCGGCCTGCCCGTCGACTGTGACCAGGACGGCCCCCTGGGCCTGCGGATGCGCACCCTGGCCGCGGAGGTCCATGCGACCAGGGAGCTGCTGCAGCACGGCGACACCGGCCCCGTGTCCCACGAGGACCTCACCGCGTGGGTCGCACGCGACAACGCCGCCCACGCACTACGCGAGTTCCTCGGGCTCCCCCTCCCGGTCGCCGCGGCGACGATCCTCCAGCAGCGGGTCTCCCTCCACTGGCACGACGAACTCGCCGCCGACCTCGACAACGCGTGATGCCCGGGCCGCGTGCTCAGAGGTCACGTGCGCGGGCGTGCAGGTGACCTTCGAGCGGGAACGCGGGTGGCGCCGCAGGCCGCAGGGCAGACAGTTCGTATCCGCACTTCTGCGCGACGCGGCACGAGGCCGTGTTGTCCGCCTGGTGCAGCAGCTCCAGGCGGGTCAGGCCGCCGTCGGCGAAGGTGGTGAAGGCCCAGTCCGTCAGCGCCCGCAGGGCCCGGGGAGCCACGCCCCGGCCGCGCGCATGCGCCGCGGTCCAGTGACCGACCTCCGCCGACGAGGCTCCGGGGGTGACGTTCTTGAGGACCGCGTGCCCCACCAACTCACCCTCGGTGGCGTGGGCTTGGACCTCCGAGACGGCGAACGCGAAACGGTGCCCTGCTTCCCATCCGTGTCGCTGGTCCCGAACCCACCGTGCCGCTCCGGCGCGGTCGTGCACGACCGCGCTCACTCAACGGCGCAGGGCCTCGTCCCGGTGCAGGTCGACGAGGTCCGCGGCGTCGGCCGGCCTCCAGGGGCGCAGCAGGAGAGCAGGGGCCGATGCCGTGGCCGCGGCGTTCAACCGCGTGGTGATCCCGTCCGTCGGGCGAGCGTATGCCTCGGCGGCGAGACGGCATCGAAGCGCCGATCCAGACCTGGGGCCGAAAGCTCGCACACCGTCGCATGAACGGAACACCACTCGTTCGCATGAATCGCTCGGCCGTTCAGACCAGCGAAGCCCGACGTCAGAGGTCCGTGCCGCATCAGCGGGACTAGTTTCCGCCGAGTTGGACACGCACTGCCGATCGGGGAGCTCATGGCGACATATACCGAACCGGTTGCTCCGGTATCGGCGGCGGAGCGCCGCGGCCCGGGTCAGGTGATCGTCTCCTGGCTGACGACGACGGACCACAAGAAGATCGGGCACCTGTACCTGATCACGTCGTTCGTCTTCTTCCTCATCGCCGGGGCGCTGGCGATGGCCATCCGGGCCGAGCTGGCCCGGCCGGGGATCCAGTGGCTGTCCAACGAGCAGTACAACCAGGCGTTCACCATGCACGGCACGATCATGCTGCTGCTGTTCGCGACGCCGACGTTCGCCGGGTTCGCCAACGCGGTCATGCCGTTGCAGATCGGCTCTCCGGACGTGGCCTTCCCGCGGCTGAACATGCTCTCGTACTGGCTGTTCCTCTTCGGTGGCCTGATCGTGCTCGGCAGCCTGCTCACCCCCCAGGGCGCCGCCGACTTCGGCTGGACCGCCTACACCCCGCTCAGCGGTGGGGAGCGCACTCCCCAGGTCGGCGGGGACCTGTGGCTCATGGGCCTGGCGCTGTCCGGGTTCGGCACCATCCTCGGCTCCGTCAACTTCATCACCACGATCATCTGTATGCGCGCCCCCGGCATGACCATGTTCCGGATGCCGATCTTCACCTGGAACGTGCTGCTCACCTCGGTGCTGGTGCTGCTGGCGTTCCCGGTGCTGGCCGCCGCGCTGCTGGTGCTGGAGGCCGACCGCCGCTTCGGGGCGCAGGTGTTCAACGCGGAGAACGGCGGCGCGGTCCTCTGGCAGCATCTGTTCTGGTTCTTCGGCCACCCCGAGGTGTACATCCTGGCCCTGCCGTTCTTCGGCGTGATCACCGAGATCATCCCCGTCTTCGCGCGTAAGCCGATCTTCGGTTACACGGGTCTGATCGGCGCCACGATCGCCATCGCCGGGCTGTCCGTGACGGTGTGGGCGCACCATATGTTCGCCACCGGCGCGGTCCTGCTGCCGTTCTTCTCCTTCATGACGTATCTGATCGCCGTGCCCACCGGCGTGAAGTTCTTCAACTGGATCGGCACCATGTGGAAGGGCTCGCTGTCCTTCGAGCCGCCGATGCTGTGGGCGGCCGGCTTCCTGGTCACGTTCCTCTTCGGCGGTCTGACCGGCGTCATCCTCGGCTCGCCGCCCCTGGACTGGCACGTCACCGACTCCTACTTCGTGATCGCGCACTTCCACTACGTGCTCTTCGGCACGATCGTGTTCGCGATGTTCGGCGGCTTCAGCTTCTGGTGGCCGAAGATGACCGGCACGATGCTGGACGACCGCATCGAGAAGATCCACTTCTGGACGCTGTTCGTCGGCTTCCACACCACGTTCCTGGTGCAGCACTGGCTGGGTGCCGAGGGCATGCCCCGCCGGTACGTCGACTACCTGGCCGCGGACGGCTTCACCTGGCTGAACACCGTCTCGTCGATCGGCGCGTTCCTGCTGGGCCTGTCCACGCTGCCGTTCCTGTACAACGTGTGGAAGACCGCTCAGCAGGGCAAGCGGGTCGAGGTCGACGACCCCTGGGGGTACGGGCGTTCCCTGGAGTGGGCGACCTCGTGTCCGCCCCCGCGGCACAACTTCGTCACCCTGCCGCGCATCCGTTCCGAATCCCCCGCCTTCGACCTGCACCATCCGGACGTGGCCGAACTGGACGAGGCGGAGAACACCGGCAAACGCGATGTCGTCGAAGCCGACGGGCACAAGGGCGAACGGCCGTGAGAGGCGCCGGCAACGAGACGCCGCACGGCGACCCTCGGCACGCGCTGGCCGACGAGGCCGAGGGCTACCTCCTCGCGCACGCCCATCGCGACCAGGCGCGACGCGAGGCGGAAGAACTCTGCGCACGCATGCCGTGGCTGACCACCGCCCAAGCCGAGGAACTCACCGGCCACTACGTCCGCCGGCGCCTCGACGTCACCCGTGAACTGCTGCACAGCACGGTCCGGCGGGCCGAGGAGCTGCGTGAGGAGTACGAGAGCCGCTACGCCGCCCTCCGGCACACCCTGCTCCGCCGCCACGCCGTCTGCGCCTGCGCCGTCCTCGCCTGCGCGGGCGCAGTGAGCGCCCTGACGGTCCTGCTCACCCGCTGACCAGTTCGTGTTCCGGTTCCGGCTGCCGGGCCGGCACTGCCTTCGTTTCCCACTGGCTGGTGGTCCGTACGTAGCCGTAGATCACCGAGGCCATCGCCAGAATGAGCAGCGGGCCGAACAGCCACGGCCGCTCGGCCATCTCCATCGGCAGATAGCGATAGGACACCAGGAGCGCGGCGAAGACCGCCACTCCGTAGGTGACCAGCTGGATTCCCGACCGGTCCCAGCCGCGTTCGAGCGAGCGCAGGGCCGCCTCGATCGTGACCGTGAACACCACGCCGGCCACGAGATCCACGCCGTAGTGGTAGCCGAATCCCAGCGTCGCGGCGAGCGTTGCGATCAGCCAGAACGTGCCCGCGTACCGCAGCACGCGCGGCCCCCTGCGGGAATGGATGAAGATCGCGGTGGCCCAAGCCGTGTGCAGGCTGGGCATGCAGTTGCGGGGGGTGATCCCGTCGTACAGCATCTCGTGCGGGGCGACGCTGATCGGTGGCGGCAGGTCCGGCCACAGGTTGGCCACCGCCCACTGCAGGCCGCCGGTGCCGGAGGCGCCCGGGCCGTAGGCGAAGACCGGGCCGACGACCGGGAAGATCATGTAGATGCCCGGCCCGAGGAGGCCGATGACCAGGAAGGTCCGCACCAGGTGGTGGCGCGGGAAGCGGCGCTCGGCGGCCACGTTGCGCAGCTGGTAGAGCGCGACGACGACCGCGGCCACCGCCAGTTGGCCGTAGACGGCTTCGAGGGCGAGGGCACCGGCCCGGCCGGTGGCCGTGACGATCCGGCCCACCAGCCACGACGGGTTGCCCAGCGCGTGGTCGGCGGTGGCCAGGTACTGGTCGAGCACCATGGGCCGGGTCTTGGAGGTGATGAGCAGCCAGGTGTCACCGGTCTTGCGGCCGGCCAGCAGCAGCAGACCCAGTCCGACGCCCTTCAGCAGCAGGACACGTTCTTGGCCGGTGCGGCGCGTGATCGCGATGACAGCAACGCCCAGAATCACCCACAACGCGCCGTTGCCGAAGGGATGGCCGCCGTCGGTCAGATCGGCGCCGACCGCCCATCGCACCACCAGGAACACGGCGTCGATACCGATCGCGACGCCGACCGCGATGAACCGTTGCCGCCGGGTGAGCACCACCATCGTCAGCGCCATGCAGGCGTACAGCAGGAAGCCCGATTTGGGGGCGACGACCACCTCTTGCACCTGGGAGGTGATCGGCCCGGGCAGCCCGAACCGGCGCGCGGCGATCTCCAAGGCGATGAGAAACCCGAGGGCCACCACGGCGGCCGTGGCCCACAGCATCGTCCGTGGTCGAGGCCATGCGGCGAGCGTGGTTCTGCGTCTTATGCGCGCTAAAATCCGCGTTGTTATAGATATCAATTGTTTTAGTCGATTTGTTAGTTGTAATGAGTATGATCGTCACGCGATCGAACATGCTATCGGAGTGACTCGCCCGCGTCTGGTGGTTTTGACCACCGGGAGGTCGACGGCGTCACGGACCCCTTCCGCACCGTCGGCACCGGCCGCCGACACCGGGACGTGCCCCCCACGGCCTTGCTCACGCCGAGCCCGTCACTTACGGGACACGCGCTTCCATCCGACATCGCGCTTCCCGCCGGCGCGTTCGTGACTCGGCGCCAAAGCCTGAGCATGAGTCGGCGGACCTGCGGTCTCAGCGACAAGCGGCCGGCAGCACTCACTCCCCTCGGGATCAGCGTTGCATTCGACTATTTTGCGAATGTGCGGATCCATGACCCATAGCTGTCTGGGATTTTGCGGGAGCCCTTCCGTGACCAGCGCCTTCCCGTCATCCTCGATCTCGGATTTCTTACCCTTCTCGTCGCTGGTGTTGTACGTGGCGAGGATTCTCCACTCGCAACGCGAGTTGAGTCGGGAGTAGGGGGTGACATTGGCGGTCACAGGTTCACTTGAACCACCCACCGACACGACCTTCTGGTTGAAGTAGGGCTTTCCCGCATCCCCTTTCTCGGAATCCTGGGGAAATTGGGCTCTGGCATCACCCAGCCCCTGCAGGGTGAACGCGATGCTCTCGATCGCACTTGCCCCGTCGGCGGGAATTCTGAGCACGGCCTGCGCCCTGGACGTGGTGCACTTCTCTTCCTTGGCCCTCATGTCGACAATTTGAACCGAGGAGTCCCGGCCGCTTGTCACGTCAAGGAAAAACGGCTGGCCATACCCGGAATCACCGGCTATTTTTTCACCAAGATCGCTGTACTGCTCGTTGAACAGACCGCCGACAGCCGGTCGAGCTCCGTGATTCGTAATGAGCTCGGTAATGCGATCCCAATCGGATTCCTCAAGGCGCAATCCCGCCAGCTCACCACTCTCCGAGGGGCTGAAAGGAGTATCAAAAACAATGTACAGCGAGTCGACCTGTTTCCACACGGCCATAACGTCTTGATATCTGACGTTCGTAGAGAACGGGGGCTTCTCGGACTGAACCCGATCCCGCGCCTCGTCTTCCGTTCTCACCTCGCGGGTTTTCCAGAACGAGCTCAGATTCGGAAACGCGGAAAAGATCACCGATGCCGCAAGCGCAACCACGGCGGCGAGAGCTGTCCACAGGACTCTTCAGGTGGTAACGGTGACGACACCTTTCCCCCTAGCAATGTCAAGCCACAGAATCGCGATCTTGATGCCGTCCTGCAACAGGTGCATCCCTACGTCCCAGTTTGAGTCATGGTGACGTGACCAGGTCAAGACGCAGGGCGCACGCGACGCTCGACGCCCAGCGCGGCGAACAGGCCCGCCAGGGCGGCAAGCCCGGTATGTCGCAGCACCTGCGCGAGGTACCCAAGACACCGATCGAGGAAGAGCTGGACCGCTGACCGGCACGGTGACCCGGAAACCCGCACTCACACGGGGAGGAGTTCCCTGTCCCGGTGAGCAAGAAGGGTGAGCAAGAAGATGGAAGGCGACGAGGCGCAGCGGCGCCGGGCGAGGGACGTGGGCGCGCAGGACCGTCCCGCACGAACCCTGCGGCCGGGCCCAACCCCAGGCCCACGAACAGTCTTCGAGGCGCTGAGCGGAGCCCAGCAGGAACACCGGGGGGAGGCCGTCCACCTGGACGAGGTGGCGCGCGCCGCGGAGAGCGAGCGACGTTTGTGACGTATCCACGGTGCGGCCGGGGCAGGGCCGACGTCGCGGAGACGGCGCTTCGCCGCTACGTCGCCGGCCCCGCGGACCACACACGCTCACCCCTCGACTCCCGTGGCGGTGTCGGAAGCGCCGACGGGCTTGGACTCCGGTGAGCCACGTTGCCTCAGGTAGATGGAGAGGACGGCCATGGAGGCGACGGCCAGCAGTTGGGACTGCCAGTTCTGCAGTGTGCGGCTCCAGAAATCCGCGGCGGACAGGTACTCCGTCCAGCCGACGGGGGCTTGCAGCCGGCGCAGTTGCTCTTCGTTGCAGGCGGCGACCCCGGTCGCTCATGCTGTCCGGCGTCCAGAGCCCGCTCGAATCGCGTCACGTGCGCGGTGACGCCGTCGCGCCGCTCGGAGGGCGTTCCGCAGGCGCCGACCGTGACCAGGACCACCACCGCCACGATGCCGGGGCCGCACCACCGACCTGACATCCCGCCTCCCGTACGGCCCTGGGCGGGAGCGGACCGCCCCCCTTCCAGCGGGCCGCGATGAGGAGAGGCAGTCGGGCCCATGACCGGCGGCCGCCTGCGGCTCTCCTCGCTCTCGCGTCCCACCTGCGCGTCAGCCCTGTCAGTCCTGCCGGTCCGTCCTGCCCGTCAGTCCTCTGTCAGTCCTCTGTCAGTCCTGTCTGTCAGTCCTGCTTTCCGCGCCCGGTGAGCGCGTCGCGCAGGCGGTCGACCATGCCGGCACCGGGCGCGAGGAGTTTGTTGGCCGGCGGGGTGTCCGGCGCGGAGGGGTGCGGGCGGGTGGGAGCGTGGTCCTTGGCCGAGCGGACCTCCTCGCCGAGCTTCGCCAGGGCATCGGCGGAACAGGCTTCGGCCAGCAACGGGAAGAGCCGGTTCTCCTCGTCGCTGACATGGGCGGTGACGGCGTTCTTCAGCCGCAGGATCAGCGTGTCGAAGCGTCCGTCGCCGGGCCGGCAGTCTTCGAGTTCCTTGAGCATGCGCTCGACTTCGCCGTGGTCGGCGATCTCCTTGTCGGCGAGGTCGTCTCCCCCGTCGACGTACCGTCGCACGGCCGGGTACAGGTACTCCTCCTCGGCCACCGAGTGCCGGATCAGCTCCATCGTGAGCCGGTCCGCCAGTACACGCCGCTGCTCGTCGGCCCCGGGCAGCGCTTCGATCCGCGCGAAGAGATCTTCCACCTCGCGGTGATCCGTGGTCAGTTCCTGGATGACGTTTCCGCCGTGTCCCATGGGTTCTCCACTCCTTGTCGTTCTGAGGCAGAGGGGACGACCGGTTCTGCCCAGCGCTCCACCGGCTCGCCACTCAGGGATACCTGCCACGCGCGGATCGGCGACCTCGTGCAGGTCCGCCACTTCACTCCGGTGGCGGACAGCGTCCGGCCGGTACCGCGAGCGCAGCCCACTCGCCCCGTCGCGTCTTGTGCGTGACGGACCACGCTTATGGCTGCCTCCGGTGGGCACACGTGTGGTGCCCGAAAGGGCAGCGAACGGAAGGAGTTGTCGTGTCGTTCCTCTGGGCGATCATCGCCGGGCTCGTCATCGGCCTGCTGGCCAAGCTCGTCGTTCCGGGACGTCAGCCCATTCCCCTGTGGCTGACGGTCATCATGGGCATCGTCGGGGCCGTCGCGGGCAACGCGCTCGCCACCGCCTTCGGTGTGCGCGACACCGGCGGTATCGACTGGATCCGCCACATCTTCCAGATCGGCATCGCAGCCGTCCTCATCGCGTTCGTCACCCCGTTGTGGGCCCGACGGCACGCATAAGTGACTGGCACGCCGGCCCTTGGCCCACTCTTGACACGTGGCCCCCTCGGCCCGCATCGCGTCTGTCGCGTCGGCACACCGCCGAAATGCCGACCCGCCTCGCACCTTCCCGCGCCGTCGCCGCCACCGGCGTACCGCGAGCTGCCGTACGTACCGGTCGCCCCAACGGCGCTTCGGGGCCCTGCAGTTGGGGACGGAGGTCGGCGCCCGGGAGCCCTCTCGGGGTCGACCGCGGCATCCACAGCGTCTTCGTGGATCCCCGACCAGTCCTACATCTTCGGCCTCAACCCGGTGATGTGGTCCCTGAGTTGTGAGGCCCTCGTCTGCGTCGCGCTGACCTTCGTGGGGCCGGCCCTCGCCGACCGGGCCTTCGCGCTCCGTGATGATCGTCGCGCTGCTGCTGCGCCGATGCACCTGGCGGGGGCCCGGTCTCCAGGTGGCGCTGGTGATCTGCGTCGTAGGTTTCCTCCTGAACCGGGAGCTGCCGCCGCCGCTCCAGCGTGCGGCCGGGAAGCGGACACCGTTCCGCGGGCCGCTCATGGTGAAAGATCTCCTTCTGCTTCTACGCCGTGCACATGCTCTTCGTGCTGAATACCCTCGGTCGCCTCAAGCCGTGGTCTCGGTTTCCTCGTCCTGTACGCCCTCGCGGCGGGGCTGGCGGCCTGGGCCCTGTACCGGTGGGTGGAGGTGCCGATGACCAGGTTCATTCGGGGGCGGCGGACGCCGCAGGGGCCACCGCCGGAGGATTCGCGCGAGCACGTCGTACCGCAGCCGAAGACCGCGCTGAGCTCGTCGGCGGACCGGCCGGGCCTCTGAACGCGTCCGGACCGGGTCCGCTCGGTCGGTCCGGGCTCCGGTCCGGTGCGCGTCGGGTCGATCCCGGCCCGGTCGCGTCCCGTCAGTGCGCACTCGGCTCCGGCTTCGGGGCCTCGTTGCTCTCCTCGGCGGCACCATCGCCGCCGGGGTTGTTCCGGGGCTTGACGAACAACGTGGCCGCGAGCGCCAGGAGGAGCAGCCCGGCACAGACGTAACTGGCCACCTCGGTCGCGTCGGCCATCGCCTGGCGTGCCGCCTCGGCTACGGACAAGGTCTCCGGATCCTTGGCGAGGGCGGGGATCACCGAACCGGCGCTGTCGGTCACGACACCGCTGAGCTCGCGAGCCTGCCCTTCGGGGATGCCGGAGCCTGTCAGGCTGTCGCGCAGGTTGGAGGTGAGCGTGGTGAAGAACAGCGTGGTCAGCACGGCGATACCGAGCGCGGCGCCGAGTTCGCGGGACGCGCTCTGGACGCCCGACCCCTGCCCGGCGCTTTCGACGGGCACGTCCACGAGCACGACGTTGGTGACCTGCGCGGTGGCGAAGCCGACACCGATGCCGTAGATGAACAGGGCGATCGCGATCAGCCACCAGGCGCTGTCGGTGGCCGCGATCAGACCCAGCATGGCCAGCCCCGCCGCCTCCAGGACCAGACCGATCCGCACCAGGGTGATCGGCGAGTTGGTCATCGAGAAGCTCGCACCGCTGGCGCAGAAGCTGCCCGCCGCGAGGGAGACGAGCGCCAGTCCTGCCTGGAAGGCGCTGTAGTCGAGGGCGAACTGCAGCCACAGCGGCATCACCGCGATGATGCCGAACTCACCGAGACCGACGACCAACGTGACGACGTTGCCGTTGCGGAACGAGGGGATGGAGAACAGCCGCACGTCCATCAGCGGCTCCTCGTTGCGTCGGCTGAGCGCCGCCTGACGGCGCCAGAAGACGAACAGGACGAGGAGGGACACGAGGAACGCGATGAAGACCGGGGAGGGGCCGCTGCTCCAGGAGAAGCCGCCGACCTCCAGCGGTTCCATGGTCTTGAGCCAGCCGTACGTACGGCCCTCGATCAGCCCGAAGGCCAGGAAGCCGAGCCCGATCGCCGACAGCACACCGCCTAAGACGTCGATGCTGCCCCGTGTACGGCGAGAGGCAGGCAGGTAGAACAGGGCACCGGCGACGATCAGTGCCACGAGCGGGATGTTGATGCCGAAGGCCCAGCGCCAGGAGAAGTCCGCGAGCCAGCCGCCCAGCAGCGGGCCGACGGCCGCCGCGGCGCTGATGGTCGAGCCCCAGAGGGCGAACGCCTGCCCTCGGGCCTTGCCGGTGAACGTCGCGTTCACCAGGGCCAGCGAGGTGGGCAGGATCATGGCCCCGCCGATTCCCTGCAGGAACCTCGCCAGGATCAGCAGGCCGCCGTTGGGCGCGACCGCTGCCACCAGGCTGGTGAGTCCGAAGACGACGAGGCCGACGAGGAAGATCTTGCGGGCGCCCTGCAGGTCGGACAGGCGCCCGGAGATCAGGAGGAGGGCCGCGAAGATGATCGCGTAGGACTCCTGAACCCACTGGGCCTCGACCGAGGTGATCTCCAAGTCCTCGATGATCGGGGCGAGGATCACGTTGACGATGGTGATGTCGACAACGATCAGAGCCACGCCCAGGGACACGGCGATCAAGCCGAGCCACTGGCGCGTGGACGGGGATTCTTCTATGGCGTCCAAAGTCCCTCCACCCTAGTGTATCTTTATGATGAAGGTAACTTTACGTGTCACGGCTTGTCAAACTCGGTAGCGGAGGGTGTCGCACAGGGGTGGCCAAAGCGATGCGGGGGCCGTTGACCGCGGCAGCAAGACACCTACCCGAGGGGCCCCACGCCCCCCCAGCAGTGCACTTCAACGGCGGGATCAACCTGCCGGACCCCGCGACGGTGATGCGGGTACTCGCCGAACAGTTCCAGATCGACACCGACGAGGACTCCGCCGTGAGCACGCGGAGCGGGATGCTGACGCTGACGTCGCGCAGGTTGTGCAGGGACGCCGTGGGTTCCGGTCGGGGTTCCCGACTTCTTCAGGCCGGCCACGTCGCCCTCGTAAATGACCCGTCCCTCGTTGAGCCCGGCGCCCGGGCCGATGTCGACCGCGAGCGAGGACTTGCCCGAGCCGGAGACTCCGGTGAAGACGACGAGGTTCCTCTTGGGGATGTCGAGGTCGACACCGGTCAGGTTGTCCTCGCGGCTCCCCGGACCCGGATCACCTGGACCAAGTCCGCCGGGGCCCCGGCCGCACGTGCCGATGCATTCGATGAGCTCACCCTGTCATCCGTTCCTTGTGCAGGTGTGCGACATGGAGGGTGGCGTGCATGCGGCCCCGGTGCGGGCAGTGCGGCCGGTGCGCCGTTCGGCCGCAGCCGACCCTGCCGCCGGCCTGCGCCTGGCGCGGGCCCAGGCGTGCCGGGTCAGGCCTTGCCGTGCGCGCGGGGCCCGTTCGGGCGGCGCTCGTCGTACTCGTTGGCGAGCAGGTGGTCCATGGTTTCGCGGAGTTGGGCGATGAAGTCCTCGAACTGCTTCAGCTGTGCGGGGGTGTACTGCGCCATGGCCTCGGCCATGCGCTCGGAGTAAGGGCCGAAGAACTCCTCGGCCCGCGGCCTGATGTCGGGGCTGCTGCGCAGCGTGACGATCCGGCGGTCGGTGTGCTCCCGGGTGCGGATGATGTGTCCGGCCGTCTCCAGGCGGTTCAGCAGGGTCGCGGTCGCGCCGGAGGAGAGGGAGATGCGCTCGCTCAGCCGGGCGGGGGACAGCGGAGCACCCTGGTCCTCCGCATAGAGGATCTCGGCCAGGGCGGCGGCGTCGGTGGAGTGCAGCCCGAGCCAGCTCGCGAAACGCTGCGTGAACTCGGTGTAGTTCGCTCCGAACGCTCGGAGCCCGTCCATGAGGCGGTCACGCTGGGCCTCAAGTGCGCCGGACTCCGTTTCCTCCATCGACATGCTCCGCTTCCCGATCTGCCTGGGTGACCCATTCCGTCACCGGGTTTGACAACTACCCGAGAGAAAATTACCGAAGACGCGAGCTCTGATTCTCACCAACCACTGGCGATCCACAACGGTACGCCGGGCCCTGAACATGGGGTTCGGCGGATTCCTGCTCAGGGACTCACCCCCGGAGAACCTCGTCAGCGCGGTCCGCGAGCTGTCAGCCGGGCGCCGGGTGATCGACGCGGATCTGGCCGTATCCGCTTGGAAGGCGCCGTCACAGTGAAAAAGGCGCCGGAGATCTCCGGGGTCTGGGTCAGTCAAGTCTCCTCCGTGCGTGGGCTGTCCCTAGCGGGCGACGTAGCCGCCGTCCACGGGGAGGGCGACGCCGATGACGAAACCCGCTCCTGGGCTGCACAGCCACAGGACCGCCTGGGCGATTTCCTCGGCGGTGCCGAGCCGGTTGACGGGCTGGTTGGCCTCGGCCTCGGCGCGGTCGAGCTCCCCCTTGGCGATCATGCCGCTGACCATGGGGGTGTCGATGGTGCCGGGGCACACGGCGTTGATGCGGATGCCGCGGGGGGTGTATTCGAGGGCCGCACTGGTGGTCAGGCCGATGACTCCGTGTTTGGAGGCGTGGTACGAGGCGCGGCCGGGGAGACCGACGAGGCCGCCGAGCGAGGAGCAGTTGACGATGGCGCCGCTGCCCTGCGCACGCATGTGCCGCAGCTCGTGCTTCATGCAGGCCCACACGCCGCGGAGGTTGACGGCGTTGACGCGGTCGAACCGTTCGGCGGGTTCGTCGGCGGCGTCGCTGGGCGGAATCTGGATGCCGGCGTTGTTGTAGGCCATGTCGAGGCGGCCGAACGTCGCGGCCGTGCGGTCGACCGCGGCCGCGACCTGGTCCTCGTCGCTGACGTCACAGGTGAGGGCGAGGACTTGGTGGCCGGCGTCGGTGAGTTCCCTCGCGGCTGCGGTCAGGGCCGCTTCGTCGATGTCGGTGAGGGCGACGGCGGCTCCGGACGCGGCGAACGCGCGAGCGGTGGCCAGGCCCATACCGGCGCCGGCCCCGGTGACGAGGGCGGCCTGGCCGTTGAAGTCGTAGGTGGGGTTCACGTCGTGGTCTCCGTTCGAGTGCAGAGGTGTGGCGGCACGACTGGTATCGGGGCGGCTGCCTGGATGGGCTGCGGCGGCACGGCGCCTTGCCGCGCCGCCGTCAGCTCCGGTCAGGCAGCCGCCGATGACGCGGTCCCGCTAGTCCTTCGGGATGTCAGCGGCCGGCCCTACGGGCTGCTCGACCCGGCGTTGTCGAAGGCGGCGTCCGCCGTTGCGTGGGAGCGCTGCTCCGGGCCACGATCCGGCCCTTGCGGGAAGGGGCGTGGACGGCGAGGGCGATCAGCGGGAGCAGGGTGAGGGCGGCGAGGACGGTGCCGACCAGGGGCGGGCCGGTCAGGCCGAGGGAGGAGTCCAGGGCCGTACCGGCGATCGCCGAACCGGCGGCGATGCCGGTGTTGAAGGCGGAGGTGGTCAGCGCCGAGGTGAGGGTGGGGGCATCGCCCGCGAAGCGCATGGCGAGGGCGGTGACAACCGGGTTGACGGTGAAGCCGGTCAGGCCCATGAGGAAGACGAGGAGGGTGGCTGTCACCGGGTTGCCGGACAGCGGGATCATCAGGAACAGGACCAGGGCGGTGGCCGCGGCGGCCGTGATGGTGGTGACCGTCGGACGTCGGTCGCCCAGGCGGCCGCCCGTGGTGGTGCCGCCCAGGGCGCCGACGCCGAAGGCGACTAGGACGAACGGTACGGCGCCTGCGGGGATGCCCGCGCGGTCGGTCAGCAGCGGCGTGACATAGGTGTACGTCGCCAGGACACCACCCATGGTCAGCATCGCGGCGGCGAGTGCCAGCCACAGCCGGCCCTGGCGCAGAGCCCGGACCTCGGCCCGGAGGGGCACCTCGACGCGCCGCTCCTGGGCCGGGATGAAGCGGCCGATGAACACGGCGGCGAGCCCGGAGAGGACGGCCAGGGCCCAGAAGGGGCCGCGCCAGCCGGTGAACTGCCCGGCGAAGGAGCCGATCGGCACGCCGACGACGTTGGCCAGGGTCAGGCCGCCGATCACGACGCCCGTGGCGCGGGTGGCGCTGTGCGGGCCTGCGGCGGCGGTGGCGACGACGAAGCCGACGGACCAGAACGCTCCGGTGGCCAGGGCCGTGACGACGCGGGCGAGGAGGACGATCGTGAACGATGTGCTGAGGGCCGCGACCAGATGCCCGAGGCAGAACACGGACAGGGCAAGGATCAGCGTCCGGCGCTGAGGGAGGCGCAGGGTCGCCATGGCCATGGTCGGCGCGCCGACGATCATGCCGACGGCGAAGGCGGTGATCAGCAGGCCGGCGTCGGAGACGCTGACGCCGAGGTCACGGGCGAGCTCCGGCAGCAGACCGGCGACGACGAACTCGGTGGTCCCCATCAGGAACGTGCCGGCGGCGAGCACCCAGACGACGAAGGGCAGCTTGCCGGGGGTGGTCCCGGATGCGGAAGGCATACGTGTGGTCTCTCCTTGCGTGGAAATCGGCGGATCAGAGAGCATCTCCTCCCCCTTTCTTGCGGGGGCGGCCCCTGAGGGACGAGCGGTGGAGCGGGTCAGGGCGCGGCCTCGACGGTGATCTCGTCGGCGGTGGCGAGCTGCTCGGTGCCGCCGTCGGACATGTGCCCGACGGGGACCAGGCCGGCCGCGTAGGGGGCGTCGCGGTAGTAGGTGGCGAGCTGGTTCCAGGGCGCGTAGTACGCCAGGTCTCCGGCCTTGGGGTCGGCTCCTTCCGGGGCGCCGGAGGTGGACAGCTTTCGGGGCAGGTCGGCGATCTTCTCGGCTTGGTGGAAGTCGCGCAGGGACAGGGTGAGGGGCAGCTGGGCTGCGAAGTCGCGGGCTGTGGCGCTGTCGTTCAGAGTGGCGGCGATGTGGTGGCCGTTGAGGGTGAGCCGGATGTTCATGGCGGTTGTCCTGCCGGGTGAGGTGGTGGCGGCCGGGGCTGTCGAAGCCTGCGGCGACGCCGGCCCGGAAAGGGAGGAGGAAGGGGAATCCCGGGTGCAGGCGGTCGCGACCAGCAGCAGGGCGGCGGCCGGGGCCACCCGGGCGAGAGCGCGAAGGGCGGCGGGGCTCACTGGGTCTCCAGTGGCTGGTCGGGCAGGGGCTCGGAGTAGTGGCGGAAGCCGTCCCGCTGCTGGTGGATGTCGTACAGTCGCCGCGCCAGCACCTCGGGGCTGTTGTGCTCGGCGTCGGGCCGGATGGCTCCGGGGATGATCAGCTGGGCGGCGTGGATGTTCTCCGGGGCGAGCGCGTGGTGCAGCATGCGGGCGTAGGCGCTCTCGGCGGCGAAGGCGATCGAGGTTCCGGCGACCTTTGTGTTGGGTCGTGCGGCGCTGGAGCCGTTGACGAACAGCAAGGTGCCGCGGCCGAGTTCGCGCATGCCGGGCAGGACGGCGTTCACACAGGTGACGGGGCCCTTGACGGAGAAGGCGAGCGGGGCGTCGAGGTCGTCGGCACTCGTGTCGAGGACCGGCTTCATGAAGTCGGCGCGCGGCACCGGGCTGTACTGGAGGATCTCGATGGGTCCCAGGTCGGCGGCAGCCGCGTACAGGGCCGCGGTCAGCGACTCGACGTCGAGGACATCGGCGACGAAGCCGCGGGCCCGGATGTCGTCACGGGCGAGGTCGGCCGTCAAGCCGTCCAGCTTCTCCGCGTTGCGGGCGATGAGGGCGACGGTGTGGCCGGCCGCTCCGAAGCGGCGGGCGGTGGCAAGCCCGAGGCCCGGCCCGGCGCCGACGAGGGCGAAGGTGGTCATGGTCAGTCCTTGCGTGAGCGGGGGTGTTTCCCGGTCCGTGGCCGCACCGTCTGGGTGCGGCCCCGGGTGCGGGCGCGTTTGTGACGTGATTGCGGACGCGATTGCGGACGCGTTTGTGGTCAGGGCTTGAGGAGAGCCTTGATGGCACGGCGCTCGTCCATCGCCCGGTAGCCCTCGGCGACCTGCTCAAGGGGCAGTATGAGGTCGAAGACCTTGCCCGGGTCGATCCGGCCGGACAGGACGCGGTCGATCAGGTCGGGCAGGTAACGGCGGACGGGCGCGGGGCCGCCGCGCAGGCCGACGTGGGAGAAGAACAGCTCCACGCCGTCGACCTGCACGTCGTGCGGGACGCCGACGAAGCCGACGTTGCCGCCGGGCCGGGCGGAGTGCAGGGCCTGCCGCATGGCCTCGGGCGTGCCGACGCACTCCAGCACGGAGTCCGCGCCGATGCCGCCGGTCAGGTCCTTGACGCGGGCGACGCCTTCCTCGCCGCGTTCACCGACGATGTCGGTGGCCCCGAACTCGACGGCGAGCTTCTGCCGGGACTCATGACGGCTCATGGCGATGATCCGCTCGGCGCCGAGCTCGCGCGCGGCGATGACCCCGCACAGGCCGACCGCTCCGTCGCCGACGACCACGGCCGTCGATCCGGGCCTCACTTCGGCGGCGAGGGCGGCGTACCAACCGGTGCCCATCACATCGGAGACGGCGAGCAGGCTCGGCACGAACTCGCCGTCCGGGTGCCCGTCGGTGGCGACGAGGGTGCCGTGCGCGTTGGGGATGCGGACGTAGTCGGCCTGGCAGGTGCTCATGAACTCGCGGTGGAGGCAGTTCGATTGCCAGCCGTTACGGCAGTTGGCGCAGGTGTTGTCCGAGGTGGCGAAGGAGCCGACGACGAACTGGCCGGGCTGGACGCCCGCGACCTCGCTGCCCACCTCCTCCACGATGCCGACGTACTCGTGCCCCATCGGATGCGGATCGCCGATGGGTTCCGCGCCGCGGTAGGGCCACAGGTCCGAGCCGCACACGCAGGTGGCGACCGTCCGGATCACCGCGTCGGTCGGGTTGATGATCTCCGGATCGTCGAGGTTCTCGAAGCGCACGTCGCCGGGGGCGTGGATGACTGCTCCGCGCATGGGGGTGCTTCCTTCGGTGCGAGGGTCGGTGTGCCGCAACCGGGGTCAGGTTTCGGCTGCGTGATACCGAGCCTCATACGCGAGAGCAGGCGCGAAAAGCGGAGAAATCCATCCCGGGAAGGAAACATCCTGGGAGTGAATTCTCCCCCCTTTCCCGGGTGGAATCGATGTCATGCTGGGAAGCATGACCGCCAATGTCCCCCTCAATGAGCTGGGAGAATTCCTCAAGAAGCGACGTGCGGAGCTGAGCCCGCGCATGGTCGGACTGCCGGAGACGGACAGGCCTCGGCGAGTGGCCGGGCTGCGCCGCGAGGAGGTCGCCCAGCTGGCCAGCATCAGCACCGACTACTACACCCGGCTCGAGCAGGGCCGCATGCAGGCATCGGCGCCCGTGCTCGATGTCCTCGCCCGCGTCCTCCATCTGGACGACGACGAGCGCGGCTACCTCTTCCAGCTCGCGGGCAAGACCACCACCCGCACACAGCGGCGCGGCCGGCAGAAGGTCCAGCCGCAGCTGCAGCGGGTCCTGGACGACCTCACTGCCACCCCGGCCATCGTGCAGGGCAGGCGCGGGGACATCCTGGCCTGGAACGCCCTGGCCGCCGCCCTGGTCACCGACTTCTCCCGGCTTCCGGAAAAGCACCGCAACTACCCGCGGATCATCTTCACGGATCCGGCCATGCGCACCCTGTACGCCGACTGGGAGACCTCGGCGCAGATCTCCGTGGCCCAGCTGCGGATGGAGGCCGCGAAGTATCCCGAGGACCCCCGCCTGATCGAACTGGTCGGTGAACTGTCCATGCGGGACAAGCAGTTCGCCCGCTGGTGGGGCGATCACCGGGTCGCGGCCCGCACCGTGGGCACGAAGGCCCTCAACCATCCGGTCGTCGGCGAACTCGTCCTGGACTGGGACACCCTCACCGCCAACACCGACCCCGACCAGAATCTGACCGTCTGGACGGCCGCCCCCGGCTCCCCCACCCACGAACGTCTACGCATCCTCGCCTCCTGGGCCGCCGACCAGAACCTGCCGGCCTCCTCCCCCCTCACCTGACCGACTGGTCGCCGACCAGAGGTGGCCTTGCCTGCCGCAGTGATGCGGCCAGGGCGATGCCCGCCACTGCTCGCTGTGTGGGCTTCATACAGGCGGTTTCCGCAGCCGTGCGGTCAGGCAGCCCGTGTGGTGAGGGTCGCGGCGGCGCCGGCGGGCAGTCGGTAGCTGTACGTCGTGCCGCCCCACGGGACGTCGAACGTAGCGGCTCCGCTGCCGGAGTTGTACGTCACCTGCAGCTTGGTACCGTCGGGCAGGGTCGCGTTCTTGCGCTGGAGGCCGGCGCTCGTGGCCGGGGGCGACGTGGTCTTGCCGTCGGGGGTGAGGACGGAGACGTCGTGGATGGACCACCAGCTGCCGGAGCTTGCCTTGTTGACCACTCGGATGTAGCGGGCGGTGGTGGTGGGCAGCAAGATCCGGCTGATGGACGGGCACGATGTGGGAGTGCGTCGACCTCTTCGGCATCGACGGCGCCAACGTCCTGGTCTTCGCCGCCTGGGACGAGGGCACCACCCACCACCCCCTGTACTGGACCGGCCGCTACCAGGGCGACACCTTCACCCCGACCGCCCTCCACCGCCTCGACTACGGCGGCCGCTACTTCTACGCCCCCCAGTCCACCCGTGACGAGCACGGCCGCCGCATCATGCTCGGCTGGCTCCAGGAGGGCCGGACGGACGAGGCGAACGCGCAGGCCGGCTGGTGCGGTGTGATGTCCCTGCCGAGGGTCGTCACGCTCGCCGCGGACGGCTGCCTGCACCAGGCCCCGGTGCCGGAGCTGACCGAGCTGCGGCGGGAGCGCGTAGAGGTGGCTCCGGGCCGGCTGGCCGACCCGTACACCCGGTTGCCCGCCGTGCGCGGGGACCAGCTGGACATCGAGGCGACCCTGAGTCTCGCTCCCGGAGCGACCGCCCGGCTCGTGGTCCGCGAGACACCGGACGGCGCGGAACGCACGGTCGTGGAGGTGAGCAGGGCGCACGACGGAGTGAGCGGCACCCTCCGCCTGCACCGCGAGACCAGCAGCCTCGACCCGACGGTCGACACCGAACCCCGTTACGGCGAACTGCCGTTGGACCCCGACGGGCGGGTCGAACTGCGCCTCCTCGTCGACCACTCCGCACTGGAGATCTTCGCCAACGGGCGTGCCCTGACCGCCCGCATCTACCCACCCGCCCCGACGAGGCCGTAGGCGTCGGCATCGGTGCCGCAGGTGACGTGACCCTGGAGTGGTTCGACGCCTGGCAGATGGCGTCGGCCTTCACCGACGGACCCCGGCCGCTGTGGCCGTGACCGTCTTACACAGGGCCGCGGCCCGCGGGGTGGACGCCCCCCCCGGGCCGTGACCCCGGTCCAGGAACTGACCCCTCTGCGTACGTCCACCACGACCCGCAAGGACCTCTCCCGTAGGCCCCACCTCCGCGAACCCGCTCGCGGGCGTCACAGGCATCGCCTACGAGATCGAGGCCGAGATCGCCCTCGGCACCGCCACGGAGATCGGCTTCCGGCTCCGGGCAGACGACGACCAGCACACGACCGTCGGATACGACGCCGAGGCGAACGAACTGTTCGTCGACAGGTCGGCATCGGGCCTGAGCGACTTCACGCAGTACTTCGCGGGCCGCACGACCGCGCCGATGAAGACGACCGACGGCCGCGTGACCCTGCGCGTGTACGTCGACTCGTCATCGGTCGAGGCATTCGGCGCGCACGGACAGGCCGCAGTGACCAGCCTGATCTTCCCAACGCCGGACGCCGACGGCATGGCCTTCCACGCCAAGGGCGGCACCGCACACATCGAGTCGCTCAAGGTGCACCGGCTGGACAGCACCTACCGCCTGGTGGACCGCGTGCAGCCGTTGGCTGCCGCCCCGACCGGCGGTGAATTCCGCACAGACCTCGGCGAGTTGACGGTCACTCCCGCCGGTCACTGGTCGACGGACAGCGCGGGGCGCGCCGGAACTTTCGACAAGGACGCCACCGCCATCTCGGCGCGCACGGCGACGGATCTGGACTTCACCACCCTGGTCCGGCTCGGCAGCCCCGACCCGGACACCGGCGGCGCCCTCTCCCTCCTCTGGCGCGCCTCCTCCGACGGCACCGACGCCTACTGCCTCAACATCGACCCCGACCTACGCGTGATCCGCCTGGTCGCCAAGACCGACGGCCACTTCGACGACGCCACCGCCCTCGCCCGCGTCCCGGCCCTGGTCCGCCGCGGCACAACGTACCCGGTCCGCATCCTCACCGAGGGCGACCGCATCCAGGTGTTCCTCAACGGCGAGCGGATCATCGACGTGACGGACACGACGTACACGAGCGGACACCCCGGCCTCAACGTGTTCGGAGGGAGGGCGGCGTACCAGGACACCTACGCGAAGGAGCTGTGACCGCCGGTCATGCCGACAATGAGCGTCACTTCAGCGTCAAGGTATCGCCGGTAACGCCCACACCGCACATAATGCGCGCACAAAACCACAGGTCAGGAGCCCTTTGCCGCCGGTTCAAGGATGGCGACGCACTCCACATGATGAGTCATGGGAAACAGATCGAACGCCCGCAGCATCCGCACCCGATACCCACCGTCCCGGAAGTACCCCAAGTCACGCGCCAACGCCGCCGGATCGCAAGCCACGTACGCGATCCGCCGCGCCCCGAGGGTCGACAGGTGCTCGACCGTCTTCCGGCCCGCCCCGGCCCGCGGCGGGTCGAGGACGATCAGGTCGACCTCCGTGATCCCCGTGCGCGGCAACACGCTCTCGACCTTGCCCTGCTCGATACGCACCCGGTCGAAGTCGGCGAGGTTGTGCCGCGCGTCCTCCACCGCCCGCTTGCCGGACTCGATGCCGAGGACCGCGCCCTGTTCGCCGACGCGGTCGGCGAGTGCGCCCGCGAAGAGGCCGACGCCGCAGTAGAGGTCGAGGGCCATGTCTCCCTTGCGGGGCAGCAGGCCCTGCATGACGGCCGTCACCAGGGTGTCCGCCGCCTGCGGGTGGACCTGCCAGAAGCCGCCGCCCCCGACCCGGTAGGTCCGGCCGTCCGCGCGCTCGCGGACGAAGGGGCGGCCGTGGACGCGGTGGACGCCGCCGGAGCGCTCGTCCACGCGCAGCACCGACACCGGGCGGTCGAGCTCGACCAGTGGGAGGCGCGCGCCCGGCTTCGGCGTGAGGATCACCTGGCGGTCCTGCGAACCCGTCGCCGCGATCGCCTCGACGGAGTCCATGCCGGTCCAGACCCGCTTCTCGATGCCCAGCTCGCTGACGCCCTCCGCGGCGATCATGCAGTGGTCGATCGGCTCCACCTCGTGGGAGCGGTGCCGGCGCAGGCCCGCGCGGCCGTCGGCCGTGACCGCGTACTGGACGCGGGTACGCCAGGACGGGACCTGGCCCGCGGGCACCTTGTCGCCCTCGGCGGGCACCACCGTGCCGTCCCAGCCGGCCTCCTCAGGCGTGAGCCCGGCGAGCCGCTGGAGCTGTTCGGCGACGACGTCGGCCTTCAGGCGCCGCTGCGCGCCGGGCTTGGCGTGCTGCCAGTCGCAGCCGCCGCAGCGGCCGGGGCCGGCGAACGGGCAGGGCACGTCGATCCGGTCCTTGGAGGCGTCCAGCACCTTCACCGCGTCCGCACGCAGGAACCGGGCGCCCTCCTCGCCCTCGGTCACCCGCGCCACGACCCGCTCACCGGGCAGCGCGTGCCGGACGAACAGCACCTGGCCCTCGGACGTACGGGCGATGCAGTGGCCGCCGTGGGCGACGGGGCCGATCTCGACCTCGTACTCCTCCCCCACCAGTGACTTCCTCGGTTCTGCCTGCATGGTGGGGTGACTCCAAAAGCGTTGGGGAAACGGCCGAACGGAAACGGCCGGACAACAGCCCACCAGTCTACGTGGGTGCCGCCCGGCCGATTCACGCCCGTTTCACACGGGCAGCCGGGTGCCCTCAGGCCTTCGGGTCCGAGGGCTCCTTCGGCCGCTCCTGCGCCGGCCCCCGCCGCACCGAACCCGGCGCGTTCCACTCCTGCTGCCTGCGGGCCCGCCGCTTGGCCGCCTCGGAGGACTGGAGCTGGTACGGCACCGAGGTCACCATGATTCCCGGCGTGAAGAGCAGCCGGCCCTTCAGCCGCAGGGCGCTCTGGTTGTGCAGCAGATGCTCGTACCAGTGGCCGACGACGTACTCGGGGATGATCACGGACACCGCGTCCCGCGGCGACTCCTTGCGCAGTCCCTTGACGTACTCGATGATCGGCCGCGTGATCTCGCGGTAGGGCGAGTCCAGCACCTTCAGCGGTACGTCGATGCCGCGCCGCTCCCACTCCTCGCGCAGCGCCTTGGTCTCCGCCGGGTCGACGTTGACGCTCACCGCCTCCAGCGAGTCCGAGCGCATCAGCTTGGCGTAGGCCAGGGCACGCAGCGCCGGGCGGTGGATCTTGGAGATCAAAACGACGGAATGGACACGGGAGGGCCGTACGCTGTCGTCGCTCGGGCCCTCGGGGGCGGCGATCTCCTCGGCGACCCGGTCGTAGTGCTTACGGATGGCCGTCATCGTCGCGTAGAAGATCACCATGCCGAGCAGAGCGACCCACGCGCCGTGCGTGAACTTGGTGACGAGGACGACCACCAGCACCAGGCCGGTGAAGAAGGCGCCGAAGGCGTTGATGGCGCGCGAGCGGATCATGTGACGGCGCTTGGCTTTGTCCTGCTCGGTGGCCAGGTGGCGGTTCCAGTGCCGGACCATGCCGGTCTGGCTGAGCGTGAAGGACACGAACACGCCGACGATGTACAGCTGGATCAGGCGGGTGGAGTCGGCGCCGTAGATCCATACCAGCAGTCCGGCCGCGCCGGCGAGGAGCACGATGCCGTTGGAGAAGGCGAGGCGGTCGCCGCGGGTGTGCAGCTGGCGGGGCAGGTAGCGGTCCTGGGCGAGGATCGAGCCGAGCAGCGGGAAGCCGTTGTAGGCGGTGTTCGCGGCGAGGAACAGCACCAGCGCGGTGGCCGCGGCCAGCACGATGAACAGGAGGCTGCCCTTGCCGAAGACGGCCTCGGCGACCTGGGAGATCACCGGGTTCTGGACGTAGTCCGCCCCGAGCGGGACGCCGTTGTGGATGAGGTCGCGGGCCGGGTTCTCGGCCATGCGGACGTCGGTCGCGGCGGCCAGCGCGATGATGCCGCAGAACATGGTGACGGCCAGCAGGCCCATCATCGCGAGCGTGTTCGCGGCGTTCTTGGACTTGGGCTTGCGGAAGGCCGGGACGCCGTTGGAGATCGCCTCGACGCCGGTGAGCGCGGCGCAGCCGGAGGAGAAGGCGCGCAGCAGCAGGAAGACCAGGGCGAAGCCTGCCAGGCCCTGGTGCTCGGGCTTGATGACGTAGTCCGCCGTCGGTGCCCGCATGGTGTCGTCCAGGACCAGTCCGCGGAAGGCGCCCCAGGCGATCATGGTGAAGACACCCGCGACGAAGACGTACGTCGGGATCGCGAACAGCGAGCCCGACTCCTTCACCCCGCGCAGGTTCATCAGCGTCAGCAGCACGATCACGCCGATCGCGCAGAGCACCTTGTGCTCGACCACGAACGGGATCGCGGAGCCGAGGTTCTCGATGCCGGAGGAGATCGACACCGCGACGGTGAGGACGTAGTCGACGAGCAGCGCGCTCGCGACCGTCAGGCCCGCCTTGGGGCCGAGGTTGGTGTTCGCCACCTCGTAGTCGCCGCCACCGCTGGGGTAGGCGTGCACGTTCTGCCGGTAGGAGGCCACCACGGTGAACATCAGCACGACGACCGCGACCGCGATCCACGGACTGAAGTGGTACGCCGTCACACCCGCGATCGACAGGACCAGCAGCACCTCCCCCGGCGCGTACGCGACGGAGGACAAGGGGTCGGAGGCGAAGACGGGTAGTGCGATGCGCTTCGGCAGGAGTGTTTCCCCCAGCCGGTCACTGCGCAGTGCGCGCCCGATCAGGATCCGTTTGGGCACGTCGGTCAGTTTGGACACAACAGAGGATCGTAAGCGTTCGATTGCGGGCTCGCCCACCCGCCACCCCCCATCGGCGTTCCGTCTGCCCTCCGAGTGAATTCAGGGGCTGCTGCGGCTGCGGATTGCACAGGTCACCCGGTTCCCATGCCTATATGACTAAGCCCGGCCCGTCCCCGGCTGTCGCCGCCCCTGGAGGCCTCATGCACCCGACCGCAGAACTGATCGGCGCCGCAGCCACACTGTTCGTCCTCGGAATCCTCACCGTGGCGAGTGTGCGGAGCATCAGCCGCCGCAAGGACGTGTCGCCGGGGACGCGTTAGAGACACGAGCCGTGGCCGCGGCGCAGGAGCGCGTCACCGGCTTCCGTCGCCCTGCCCGCTGCCGGCCCGGGCCGCTCCAGTTCCGTCACACCGGCACGCAGTTCCTCCCACCCGATGCTGTCCGTCCGTGTCGACGGGACCGTGCAGGCGTACGCACCGGCCACCGCGCCGTGCAGGGCGCAGTGGCGGGGCGGGGCGCCGTTCAGCCAGGCGTGGAGGAACGCGGCGGCGAAGGCGTCGCCCGCGCCGTTGGAGTCGACGACCGGTGCCGGAGGTGTGGCGGCGGGTACGTGGGTCAGCTCGCCGTCGGTCAGCAGGTACGCCCCGTCCGCCCCGGCCGTGGCGACGACGACCCGGGCCCGGCCCCGCTCGGGGATCCGCCGCATGGTCCGCTCCGGGTCGGCCAGCGCCGTGCTGGACAGGAAGACCAGGTCGGCCTGGTGGGCGAAGGGCTCGTGGTAGGGGTTGGACCCGTCCCAGTCGTGCAGGTCGGTCGAGATCGTGATGCCCGCCTCGCGCAGGACGGGCAGCGCGTGGGCGCACGGCTGGGTGATGACGACATGGGCGTGCCGGCTGGCCGCGGCCAGCTCCCGCAGCGTGGCCTCGGGCAGCCGGTCCGTCTCCGCCGAGCGGGTGGCGTCGTACAGGGACAGCCGTCTGCCGTCGGGGCCGACGAGGTTGACCGCGCGCTTGGTGCCGAGCGGCTGGGGGACGGCGGTGAGGGCGATGCCGCGGTCCCGGTGCAGGGCGCGGACCAGGTCGCCCTCGGGGTCGTCGCCCAGCATGTCGACGTGGTGCGTGCGCAGCCCCAGCGCGCTCGCGGCCAGCGCGACGAAGTCACCGCTCTGGCCCGCCCGCGTCACGATCCCTGGCCGGATCATGTGGCTGTCGGCGAACGGCACGGGCAGCTCGGGCACGTGCACGATCGTGTCCACGCCCGCGCCACCGAGGACCAGGACGTCGATCTCGGTACTCATGTCGGCTTCCTCCCCCGCCGAGGGCGGCAAGGCCCTCGGCAACCCCCTCGACTTTGCCGATACGTTGGAGTCGGGCAGTCGAACGCGGCACCGGCCCCGGAAGGCATCATGGCGTGATTCCACCGGCATGATGTTGCCTGGCGGCCCGCACTCAGGCCGCGACGTGGTGCCTGGCGAGCCGAAAGAGAGACATGAGCAGGACATTGTTGATGGTCAGAGGGCCCGTAGGAAGCACGGTGTGACGCGATGCATATTGTGATCATGGGTTGCGGAAGGGTGGGCTCCGCCCTGGCCCAGACCCTGGAGCAACAGGGCCACACGGTCGCCGTGGTCGACCAGGACCCCACCGCCTTCCGTCGTCTGGGCTCCTCCTTCGGCGGCCGCCGGGTCACCGGGGTCGGCTTCGACCAGGACACCCTGCGCGAGGCGGGCATCGAGGAGGCCGGCGCCTTCGCCGCCGTCTCCAGCGGTGACAACTCCAACATCATCGCCGCGCGCGTGGCCCGCGAGATGTTCGGCATCGAGAACGTCGCCGCCCGCATCTACGACCCCCGCCGCGCCGAGGTCTACCAGCGCCTGGGCATCCCCACCGTCGCGACCGTCCGCTGGACGGCCGACCAGATGCTGCGCCGCCTGCTCCCCTCGGGCGCCGAGCCCCTGTGGCGCGACCCCACCGGCGGCGTCCAGCTCGCCGAGGTGCACACCTCCACCGCCTGGGTCGGCCACAAGATCAGCCGGATCCAGGAGGAGACGGGCGTGCGCGTGGCGTTCCTGACCCGGCTCGGCGAGGCGGTCCTGCCCACCTCGCAGACGGTGCTGCAGGAGGGCGACCTGGTGCACGTGATGATGCGCACCGACGAGGTCGACACGGTCGAGGCGGCGTTCGCCAAGGGTCCCGAAGAGGAGGGCGGTCACTGATGAGGGTCGCCATTGCCGGAGCCGGCGCGGTCGGCCGCTCGATCGCGGGCGAGCTGCTGGAGAACGGCCACGAGGTCCTGCTGATCGACAAGGCGCCGACCGCCATCTCGGTCGAACGCGTCCCGCAGGCCGAGTGGCTGCTGGCCGACGCCTGCGAGATCACCTCCCTGGACGAGGCGGCGCTCCAGCGCTGCAACGTCGTCATCGCCGCGACCGGCGACGACAAGGTGAACCTGGTCGTCTCGCTCCTCGCCAAGACGGAGTACGGCGTTCCGCGGGTGGTCGCCCGGGTGAACAACCCGAAGAACGAGTGGCTGTTCAACGAGTCCTGGGGCGTGGACGTCGCCGTCTCCACGCCGCGTCTGATGTCGGCCCTGGTCGAGGAGGCGGTGAGCGTGGGCGACCTGGTCCGCCTGCTCCGCTTCAGCCACGGCGACGCGAACCTGGTCGAGCTGACCCTGCCGGAGGAGTCGGCCCTGGCCGGCACGCAGGTCGGGGACGTCGAGTGGCCCGAGGACACGTCCCTGGTCACGATCATCCGAGGCACCCGCGTCCTGACGCCCTCCCGGGAGGACTCCCTGGAGGCGGGCGACGAGCTCCTCTTCGTGGCCGCACAGGCCCGTGAGGAGCAGCTGGAGGACCTGCTGTCGGTACGCCGGGACAGCGCGGCGAGCTGAGCGGGGCCCTGCGGGGACAAGCAGGAAGGGGCTTCCCGGGTCTCCGGGAAGCCCCTCCCTGCTTGCTTCACCTCTCGGCCGACCGCGTCGGGCGGCGGGTGGGCATAGGCCCTGGGGGTCTGGGGGCGGAGCCCCCAGCAAGTCCAGCACAAACGCCGGTCACTGCTCGGCGGACCGAGCAGCAGCCTCCCGCTCCCTCTCCTCGGCGGCCTTCTCCTCCGCCTCCATCTCCGCGAACACGTCGATCGGCGCGGGTGCCTTCGCCAGGAAGACCCACGTCAGCCATACGGCGAGCAGGAACGGCGGGATCTTCAGGGCGACCAGGACCCAGCCCAGCTGTGTGGTGTCGGCCCACCAGTACAGCGGGAAGAGGATCGCGCACTTGGCGAGCAGGATCGCACCCCAGGCGTAACTGGCCTTCGCGTAGGCCTTCTTACGGCCGGGGTTCCGCGTGCGCCAGGAGAGGTTCTCCTTGAAGACCGGGCCGAGGATCAGCCCGATCAGCGGCACACCGCACAGCGTGGTGATGATGTAGGCGAGTCCCAGACCCAGCGTGTAGAGCATGCCGGGCAGGTAGAAGTCCTTGGCGTTGCCGGTCATCATCGCGAAGACGACACCGAAGGCCACGCCGAAGACACCGCTGAAGGCGTGCTTGACGGTGTCCTTCATCACCAGCCGGACCACGACCAGTACCAGCGACACGGCCAGCGCCGCGATCGCCGACAGGTGCAGGTCCTTGTTGATCGTGTAGATGGTGACGAACAGCAGGCCGGGCAGCACCGTCTCGACCATGCCCCGCAGGCCGCCGAACGCTTCGAACAGGGCGGCCTCGGTCACCGCCCGGGCGTCGTCCGCAGATGTCTCTTCGGTCGGCTTGTCGAGCGACGTCACCGGCTACTCCCGTCCGAGGGGTCTCAGTTCGTACTTGGGATTGAACAGCACCCGGCGGCCCCGGCTCATCGAGATCCGGCCCGATGCGATCAGCTTGCGCCCCGGCTCTATGCCGACGATGGAGCGCCTGCCGAGCCACACCACGTCCAGCGCGGCGGAGCCGTCGAACAGCTCGGCCTCCAGGGCGGGGACTCCGGCCCGCGGTCGCAGGGTGACCGTGCGCAAGGTACCAGTAACCGTCGCTATCTGCCGGTCCTGGCAGTCTCCGATCCGGATACAGCCCGCGGTCTCGGTGTCCTCGCGCAGTTCCTCGGACTCCAGGTCCTCCTGCGACGAGGAGAGCCGGTCGAGCATGCGCCGGAACCGGCCCGCCGGCTTGTGCGAACGAGGAACAGCACTCATGACTAGAGCGTACCGGGGGCCGCCGACAGCCATGTAGCCCCGGGGCGAGGACCTCACTTCTCGAACCGGTACCCCATCCCCGGCTCCGTGATGAAGTGCTTCGGATGGGAGGGATCCGCCTCCAGCTTCCGCCGCAGCTGCGCCATGTACACGCGCAGATAGTTGGTCTCCGTCCCGTACGACGGCCCCCACACCTCCTGGAGCAGCTGCTTCTGCCCGACCAGACGGCCGCCGTTGCGGACGAGGACCTCCAGCAGGTGCCACTCCGTCGGGGTCAGCCGTACGTCCTTCCCGGCGCGGTTGACCTTCTTCGCGGCCAGGTCGACGGTGAACTCGCCGGTCTCCACGACGACGTCGTCCTCACCGCCCCCGGCCGGTTCGGCCCGGCGCACGGCGGCCCGCAGCCGGGCCAGCAGTTCGTCCATGCCGAAGGGCTTGGTGACGTAGTCGTCGGCGCCCGCGTCCAGCGCCTCGACCTTCTCGTCGGAGGAGTGCCGGGCGGACAGCACCAGGATGGGCACCCGGGTCCAGCCCCGCAGGCCCCTGATCACCTCGACGCCGTCCATGTCGGGCAGGCCGAGGTCGAGGACGACCACGTCGGGGTGGCGGGCGGCGGCGAGCTGGAGGGCGGTGGCGCCGTCGTGGGCGGCGTCGACCTCGTACTTGCGTGCCCTGAGGTTGATCACGAGGGCGCGCACGATCTGCGGCTCGTCGTCGACCACCAGCACCCGGGTCATGAGGTCTGCCTTTCCGGTTCGGCTGCGTGTTCCGCCACGTGGAGGAGCTCCGGGCGCGGTCCCGCCGCGCGGAGGGTGAGGACCATGGTGAGCCCGCCACCGGGGGTGTCCTCGGCGTCGAGTGTGCCGCCCATGGCCTCGGCGAAGCCGCGCGCCACCGCGAGCCCCAGTCCCACACCGGCGCCGCGCGGGGCGTCGCCGTAGCGCTGGAAGGGCTCGAAGATGCGGTCCTTGGCCTCGTCGGGGACGCCCGGCCCCCGGTCGACGACCCGCACCTCGACCCGGTCGGCGAGCGCGCTGGCTGCGACCAGCACGGGCGCGCCGGACGGACTGTACTTGACGGCGTTCTCGACGAGGTTGGCCATCGCCCGCTCCAGCAGCCCGGGGTCCACGTCGACCATGGGCAGGGTCTCCGGAACGTCCAGGTCGACACTGCCCTCGGGCACGCCGCCGAGCGCCATCGGCACCACCTCGTCGAGGTCGATCTCGCGGATCAGCGGGGTGACCGTGCCGGTCTGGAGCCGGGACATGTCGAGCAGGTTGCCGACGAGGTGGTCGAGGCGGTCGGCGCCCTCCTCGATGCCCTCCAGCAGCGCCGCCCGGTCCTCCTCGGACCACTCGACGTCCTCGGAGCGCAGGGAGGTCACCGCCGCCTTGATCCCGGCGAGCGGGGTGCGCAGGTCGTGGCTGACGGCGGCGAGCAGCGCCGTACGGATGCGGTTGCCCTCGGCTAGGGTGCGGGCCCGGTCGGCCTCCTCCTGGAGCCGGCGGCGGTCCAGGACGACGGCGGCCTGGGCGGCGAAGGCGGCCAGCACCCGGCGGTCCTCGGCGGGCAGGACGCGGCCGGTCAGCGCGAGCGCCATGTGGTCCCCGACCGGCATGTCCACATCCGCCTGGTCGGGCCGCTCGACGGCACGTCCCCGCCCGACGCGGCCGGCGCAGGTCCACGGCGCGACGTCGCTCGCCCTCTCCAGCAGGGCCGCCGACTCCATGCCGAAGGTCTCCCGGACCCGTTCCAGCAGGTCCTCCAGGCCGGTCTCGCCGCGCAGCACGTTGCCCGCGAGGAAGGACAGGATCTCGGACTCGGCCCGCAGCCGGGCGGCCTGGTGGGTGCGGCGGGCGGCGAGGTCGACCACGGAGGCCACCGCCACGCCGACGGCCACGAAGATCACGATGGCGACGATGTTCTTCGGGTCGGCGATGGTCCACCGGTGCAGGGGCGGTGTGTAGAAGTAGTTCAGCAGCAGGGAACCCACCGCCGCCGAGGCCAGCGCCGGGAGCAGCCCGCCGAGCAGGGCCGCCGCCACGGTCAGCGCCAGGAACAGCAGCATGTCGTTGGCCAGGCCGAGGTCGACGGCGCTGAGCAGCGCCGCCAGGACCGGCGGGCCGGCGACCCCGGCCAGCCAGCCCCACACCCGCCGGGACCGACCGAGGCGTGCACCCCGGGCCACCGGCAGTCCGCGGCCCTTGGCGACTTCGTCGTGGGTGACGATGTGCACGTCGAGGTCGGACCCGGACTCCCGGGCGACCGTCGCGCCGACGCCGGGCCCGAAGACGTACTGCCAGGTCCTGCGGCGCGAGGAGCCCAGC
The DNA here is from genome assembly GCF_028885415.1 of Streptomyces coeruleorubidus. Classification (GTDB taxonomy): domain Bacteria; phylum Actinomycetota; class Actinomycetes; order Streptomycetales; family Streptomycetaceae; genus Streptomyces; species Streptomyces coeruleorubidus_A. Next base: position 7,363,692 of record NZ_CP118527.1, on the reverse strand, counting down.
ACGATCTGGGTGGCGTTCACACCGCGGGCGAAGGCGAGCAGCGCGGCCGGTATGTCGTCGCCGACCACGTGATGGAACGTTCCGCCGAGGTCCTCGACGAGGGTCCGCTGCATCGCCAGTTCCTTGGGCGAGGCCGAGGTCAGCCCGTCGCTGCGGGCTATGTAGACGGCCAGCACCTCACCGCCGGCGCCCTTCTCGGCCAGCCGCGCGGCCCGGCGGATCAGCGTCCGGCCCTCCGGGCCGCCGGTCAGGCCGACCACGATCCGCTCGCGCGAGCCCCAGATCCTCGACACCCGGTGATCGCTGCGGTACTGGGTGAGGTAGGCGTCGACCCGGTCGGCCACCCACAGCAGCGCCAGTTCGCGCAGGGCGGTCAGGTTGCCGGGCCGGAAGTAGTTCGACAGGGCCGCGTCGACCTTGTCGGGTTGGTAGATGTTGCCGTGCGCCATCCGCCGCCGCAGCGCCTCGGGCGACATGTCGACCAGCTCCACCTGGTCGGCCCGCCGTACCACCTCGTCCGGCACGGTCTCCTGCTGCCGCACACCGGTGATCGACTCGACGATGTCGCCCAGTGACTCCAGGTGCTGGATGTTGACGGTCGAGATCACGTCGACACCGGCCGCCAGCAGTTCCTCCACGTCCTGCCAGCGCTTGGCGTTGCGGGAGCCGGGGATGTTGGTGTGGGCGAGTTCGTCGACCAGGGCGACCTGGGGGCGGCGGGCGAGGACGGCGTCGAGGTCCATCTCGGGGAAGACGCCGCCGCGGTACTCCAGCCGCCTGCGCGGCACCTGCTCCAGGCCGTGCAGCATGACCTCGGTGCGGGGGCGGTCGTGGTGCTCGACGAAGGCCACCACGCAGTCCGTGCCCCGCTCGACGCGGCGGTGCGCCTCGGACAGCATCGCGTACGTCTTGCCGACGCCCGGTGCCGCACCGAGGTAGATCCGAAGCTTGCCGCGTCCCATGGCCTCATTGTCTTCCGGTCTGCCCACTGCGCAGCGTCGACCTTACGGCCAACAATTACGACATATGGGTTCCGGGCCCGGCAGTGGGACCGTCTTTGACGGAACTCTGACGCGCCCGGCCGTTCAGCGGGTCACGCGGGGTTGTCGCCGTGGGTGAGGGTCTCCCAGGCGACGAAGAGGTTGTTGCTGCCGGCGGGGCGGCCGCGCGGGGTCAGCGTCCCGGTGTTGGTCAGGGCGTGTCCGAGACGGTTGGCCAGGACCTTGGCGCGGCTGGGGGGCCTTCCGTTCTCGTACGTGAACGTGAAGCGCCTTCATGAACAGAGCGTTGGACGGAGACGGTAGGTACAGCCAATAACCCGTCAAGGCTCCACACACGAGAAAGGGCCGCACCCCGTGAGGAGTGCGGCCCTGGTGTCTCTACAACGCTCAGCGAACCTCGGTGATCTCCGGTCCGCGCTGGAGCTGACCCATTCCGCCGGCGAAACGGGAGCCCTCCTCCTCCTGCTGGATGCCCTCGGGGACCATCTGGGCGTCGTTGGGCAGCTTCAGGACGATCGGGTCGCGGGGCGCCATCGGGCCCTCACCGCGCACCACGACCGTGTCCCGGAAGATCTGCTCGAGCAGCCCGGCGGCCTGCGGCTGCACCGCGCCCTGGCCCGAGATGACCCCGCGCAGGAACCAGCGGGGGCCGTCCACACCGACGAACCGCACGACCTGGAAGCCGCCGGTGCCGTCCGGCAGCTGCACCGGCACCTGGGCGCGCAGCTCCCAGCCCAGCGGTCCCTCGACCTCGTCGACGATGCCGCCCTGCTGGGTGATGCCCGAGCCGATCTCCTCGCGCACCTCGCCCCAGATGCCCTCACGCTTGGGCGCGGCGAAGCCCTGCAGCTGGATGGCGCTGTCCCGCAGCACGACCGTCGCCGCCACGATCGCGTCACCCGCGACCTCTACGCGCAGCTCCATGCCGTCGACGCCCGGCACGAACAGACCGCCCAGGTCGACCCGGCCCTCGCCCGGGTCGCGCACCTCGGAGCTGTCCCAGGGCCCGTCGGGCCGCGGCGCCGGCTCGAGCCTCAGGCGCTCGCCCTCGCCGCCCGCCTCACTGTCGACACCGTCGACGACCTGCTCGGCCTCGCCGGCCGCGTCCTCGGCGGCATCCCTCTTCTTGCGACGTCCGAACACGTCACTGTCCTTCCCGGTCGGATACGACCGAAGCGTATCGATTCCCACCCGCCTGACCGCCCAGGGCGGCCTGACCGCTTGTGCCGCTCGTCCCGTCCACCGCGGCGTGTCCTCCGGTGGACCCGAAGCCCCCCTCGGCCCGCGCGGAGCCGGGAAGCTCCGCCACCTCCTGGAAGCGGACCCTCTCGACCTGCTGGACGACCAGTTGGGCAATCCGGTCGAAGCGCTCGAACCGCACGGCCTCGCGCGGGTCGAGATTCACCACGATCACCTTGATCTCCCCACGGTACCCGGCATCAACCGTCCCCGGGGCATTCACCAGGGCGACGCCGCAGCGGGCGGCCAGGCCGGACCGAGGGTGCACGAAGGCCGCGTACCCCTCCGGCAGGGCCACAGACACTCCCGTGGGCAGCACCGCCCGCTCACCCGGCGCCAGTTGGCACGCCTCGGTGGTACGCAGATCGGCTCCCGCGTCCCCGGGGTGCGCATACGACGGAAGCGGTACGTCCGGATCGACGCGCCGGATCAGCACGTCCACGGGCTGACGGCTCACAGGGCTCGCAGGAGTCATGGGGCTTTCCGGGCTGACGGGGCTTGTGGGGGTCATGGGAGTCGCAGTGGTCATGGGGCTCAAGAGACTTTCGGGACTCACGGGTTCACCTCGAAGGCGCGAGCGCGCCGGACCTGGTCCGGGTCGTTCATGGCCGCCTGGATCTCCTCCTGGCGGCCGTGGTCGACGAAGTGGTCGACCTTCACCTCGATGAAGAGCGCGTCGGCACGGACCGCGACGGGCCCGTCGGGGCCGCCGACGCGTCCGGTGGCGGTCGAGTAGATCTTCCGCCCGGCCACCGCCGTCACCTCCGCCTCCAGGTACAGCGTGGTACCGACGGGCACGGGCCGTACGAAGTCGGTCTCCAGCCGTCCGGTCACGGCGATGGTGCGCAGCAGCCAGTTCAGCGAGCCGAGGGTCTCGTCGAGTGCGGAGGTGAGCACCCCGCCGTGAGCGAGGCCCGGAGCACCCTGGTGAGCGGACTGCACGGTGAACTCTGCGGTGAGGGACACGCCCTCGCCGGCCCGTGCCTCCAGGTGCAGCCCGTGCGGCTGGTCGCCGCCGCAGCCGAAACACTGGCCGTAGTGCGCACCGAGCAGCTCACCGGGCGCCGGAGCATCCGGATGTCGCGCCGGTCGCACGGCGTCGGCCGGAGGCTGAAGAGCAGCGGAAGTACGACTCACAGCCGGAGACCTTACCCGCGCGTCGGCCCCTTCCCGACACCGTGTCAAGCTTGGCTCCATGCAGCTCTCCGCCGCCCCTTACGAAGAACGCCTGACCGCTCCCCGGTCCTGGTGGCTGATCTCGTTCCTCGTCGGGGTCTCCATGGCCCTGGTCCTGCTCCCGTTCGGCACGCTGCCGATGCTCGGCGGCCTGGCCGGGGGCACCGCGGTCGCGGCCGTCGCCGCGAGTTCGTACGGCTCGGTCCGCATCCGTGTGGTGGGCGATTCCCTGATCGCGGGCGAGGCGAAGATCCCGGTGGCGGCCCTGGGCGAGGCGGAGGTCCTGGACGCGGAGGAAACCCGTGCCTGGCGCACCCACAAGGCCGACCCGCGCGCCTTCATGCTGCTGCGCGCCTACATCCCCACGGCCCTGCGCGTGGAAGTCACGGACCCGCAGGACCCGACTCCGTACCTGTACCTGTCCACGCGTGAGCCGGAGCGCCTGGCGGAGGCGCTGAGGGCGGCGAAGCCGGCGTAGTACGCCGACGCGGGGCGTCATCCGGCAGCGGCGGCTGACCGGCGGCACGCACACGCGCACACGGACACCCGGAAACGCGGGCCTGGCGTCGCCTCAGCGTCCGTCGTCGCGCTCGTCGCGATTCTCGTGGTGCTTTTCGTTCCCGGGCTTTTCGTTCCCGGGCTTTTCGTTCCCGAGATTTTCGGTTCCGAGGCGGCCCAAGGGGTCGTCGATGATCTCGCCCATCTCCAGGGCGTCCGCCGGACGTTCCAGGACGGGGAGTGGCTCCAGGGCTTCCCAGGGCACCTGGATCTTGCGCAGGTCCTCGCGGATCCGGGCGGCGAGCTTTCTCGTCTCGCTGCGGTTCATGGCCGCCCCGACGGCGGCGCCGACCAGGAACGGCACCAGGTTCGGCATGCTGCGGACCATCCGCTTCATGATCCGCTGCCGCAGCTCGCGCTTCATGCGGCTGTTCAGCGCCGTGCTCAGCGTCGACGGCCTGGTCGCGTCGATCCCGCGCTCCCCCGACCACGAGTCGAGGTACGCGGTGCTGCGCTGCTTGAGGTTGCCGGGCGGCCGTACGCCGTAGACCTCGTGGAGCTCGGCGATCAGCTTCAGCTCGATCACCGCGACGCCGGTGACCTCGGCGGCCAGTTCCGTCGGCATCGCGGGCGGCACGGGAAGCATCGCAGCCGCGCCGATACCGGCTCCGACCGTCGCCGTCGCCTTCGCCGCACCCGCGACGAGTTTGTCCGCGAGGTCTTCGGGCCCCAGGCCCGGGAACTGCCTGCGGAGCGTCGCCAGGTCCCGTACGGGGACGCGCGGGGCCAGTTCGATGATCCGGTCGGCGAGATGGGCAAGCCCGGCCCGGGCCCGGGCCGAGCCCTTGCGGGCACTGTCCCTGGCCCGCTCCCGGAGCGTCCCCGCCGTCCGCCGGGCGACGGGTGCGGGGACGTCCACGGACGCCGGGAGGTCGTCCCGGTCCGCTGCCGGTTCGAGCGAGGCCGCCCCCGTACCGGTTGAGCCTCGCTCGTCGTCACGCGCGCCGTGCTTCGGGCCGTCGATCGGCCCTTCGTCCGCTTTCCGCTTGGAGAAGCGGCGCTTCCAGGGAGGGGTCGAGCCAGTCACGGCCGACCCGCCCTCAGTCGCAGTCGCGGCAGATCGGCTGACCGTTCTTCTCCCGGGCCAGCTGGCTGCGGTGGTGCACCAGGAAGCAGCTCATGCAGGTGAACTCGTCCTGCTGCTTCGGGAGCACTCGGACTGCCAGCTCCTCGTTCGAGAGATCGGCGCCGGGCAGTTCGAGGCCCTCTGCGGCCTCGAACTCGTCGACGTCCACTGCGGAGGCCGACTTGTCGTTCCGTCGAGCCTTCAGCTCTTCGAGGCTGTCCGAGTCAACGTCGTCATCGGTCTTGCGTGGAGTGTCGTAATCGGTTGCCATGTCGCTCTCCCCCTCTGGGTGTCTGCGGTGTCTCCAGCGCACGTAACGCGTGAGAGGCCGGACTTGTGCCCGACCTGAGGCGGAGATTTTGCCTCACATCAAGGTCTGTTACTCAATCGACACCCAACCGGACTCCTCACGAGTGATCGGCTTGGATGGCGATGGGGACCGTACACGGTCCGAATGCCGCACTTCAAAGGCGTCTCACCGTGTACTTCCCGTGATCAAGACCCTCGAAAACCGGGATTTTCCCGACTTTCCGACAGGACACATGATCACGGAGAGTAGATGGCCGGAAAGGCGCCCCTGTGATCGATCACACATGCGGCACGTGCGGTGAGATCTCGAAAATTCCGCGCAAAGCGAACATCCCCGTTTGCCGCCGAGTTGATCGGCGACATGATCTCAGACGGGCAGCGTGACTCGCATCACGAGCCCACCCCCTTCGCGCGGCTGTGCGTAGATGTGCCCGCCGTGCGCCCGGGCCACCGACCGGACGATGGACAGACCGAGTCCGACGCCCTTGTCGCTGCCCGTGCGCTCCGTGCGCAGCCGCCGGAACGGCTCGAAGAGGTTGTCGATCTCGTACGCCGGCACGACCGGGCCCGTGTTGGAGACGACGAGGAGCGCCTGGCCGTGCTGCTCCTCGGTGGTGACCTCGACCCAGCCGCCCTCGGCCACGTTGTAGCGCACGGCGTTCTGCACCAGGTTGAGCGCGATCCGCTCCAGCAGCACGCCGTTGCCCTGGACGACCGCGGGCTTCTGCTCGCCGCGGATCCGCACGCCCTTGGTCTCGGCCTCGCCGCGCACCTGGTCGATGGCCTGCCCGGCGACCTCGGCGAGGTCCACCGGGCCCCGCTCGACGACCTGGTTGTCGCTGCGGGCGAGCAGCAGCAGGCCCTCGACGAGCTGCTCGCTGCGCTCGTTGGTGGCCAGCAGCGTCTTGCCGAGCTGCTGGAGCTCCACCGGTGCGTTCGGGTCGGACAGGTGCACTTCGAGGAGCGTGCGGTTGATCGCCAGCGGTGTCCGCAGCTCGTGCGAGGCGTTGCCGACGAAGCGCTGCTGGGCGGTGAAGGCCCGCTGGAGCCGCTCCAGCATGTCGTCGAAGGTGTCCGCCAGCTCCTTCAGCTCGTCGTCCGGGCCGTCCAGCTCGATCCGGCGGGACAGGTCGGAGCCCGCCACCGCGCGCGCGGTGCGGGTGATCCGGCCCAGCGGCGACAGGACGCGGCCGGCCATGGCGTAGCCGAAGGCGAAGGCGATGACCGCCAGACCGAGCAGGGCCAGGAGCGAGCGGCTGAGCAGATTGTCCAGGGCGTTCTGGCGCTGCTCGTTGACGCACTGGTTCATGGCGTGGTTGAACTCGGCCGGCGAGGCCTGGTCGGGCAGGTTGCAGATGTCGCTGGTGACCTTGCCCTCGACGATCTTGAACGGCAGCTCGCTGCCCACGTTCAGCGCCTGCGCGGCCAGCAGGTAGATGATCGACAGCAGCAGGATGCCGGCGATCAGGAACATGCCGCCGTAGAGCAGCGTGAGCCTTATGCGGATGGTCGGGCGCAGCCACGGCAAGGGCGGCGCGGGCCTTCTGGGGTCCCAGGTGGGCTTCGGGGGTGCCTGCGGGGGCGCGGGAGTCGCTGCCACGGGGTATCAGATCCGGTAGCCGGAGCCGGGGACCGTGACGATCACGGGCGGCTCGCCGAGCTTGCGGCGCAGGGTCATGACCGTCACGCGCACGACGTTCGTGAACGGGTCGGTGTTCTCGTCCCAGGCCTTCTCCAGCAGCTGCTCCGCCGAGACGACGGCGCCCTCGCTGCGCATCAGCACCTCCAGGACGGCGAACTCCTTGGGCGCGAGCTGGACCTCCTTGCCGTCGCGGAAGACCTCGCGGCGGTTGGGGTCGAGCTTGATCCCGGCGCGCTCCAGGACCGGCGGCAGGGGCACGCTGGTGCGCCGGCCGAGGGCGCGCACGCGCGCGATGAGCTCGCTGAACGCGAACGGCTTGGGCAGATAGTCGTCGGCGCCGATCTCCAGGCCCTCCACCCGGTCGCTGACGTCGCCGGAGGCCGTGAGCATCAGCACGCGCGTGGGCATGCCGAGCTCGACGATCTTGCGGCAGACGTCGTCGCCGTGCACGAGCGGGAGGTCGCGGTCGAGAACCACCACGTCGTAGTCGTTGACACCGATGCGCTCCAGGGCGGCCGCGCCGTCGTACACGACGTCGACGGCCATGGCCTCCCGGCGCAGTCCGGTGGCCACCGCATCGGCGAGCAGCTGCTCGTCCTCGACGACGAGTACGCGCACGTTCCTGGTCCTTCCTCATGTCCACCCGCGTAGCGCCGTACAGGCGCAGCCGGGCAGGGGTCTTCGACGGTGTGTTGGTGTGTTGCCCTCCATCCTGCCCTTTTCGGCCATAAGTCGGAGGTAAGGCGAGTGCGGGGACGGGGCCCGAGGCGGAATAAGAGATTTTCTCCTCCGGTTAGGTTTCCACGGAAGGGAGCTTGGGGAGGACGGCTTTACATCCCACGATCACGCTCTGCTGGTACCGCACCACCATGCGGTCGCATCAACCCGCTTTCCGCAGGGCGGGCGTGGGTGTCCGGCACCGTCGCCGCCCAGCTGAGCGGCGCTGGGCATCCACCGGAGACGTGATCGTCCCTTCCGAACGGCACACCCCCGTGCCATCGACCCACGACCCAGGACGAGGGGGCGCAGCATGGACGCATTCACCGCAGGACTTCTGCAGCGCATAAGGGCGACCGAGTCCGATCTGTCCCGGGCTCGCGACGAGGGCGACGACTTCCTCGTCGAGGTGGAGCAGGGCGAGCTCGACGACCTGCGCCGCCTCGCCGCCGAGCACGGTGTGGAGGTCGGCGCGACGAGCGTCTGATCAGGCCGTACGGAGCGGGCCCCGGCGAATCCAGCGCCGGGGCCCGCTTCGTCGTCCTGCGGCCCTGTTCACTCGGTGTTCGGCGTGCCGCCTGCCGTCGTATGACGGCCGGGCCGCCCTCAGTCGTGCCAGGCCCCGAAGTCCTCCAGCAGGCGCTGGAGGGGCTCGAAGACACCCGGGGTCCCCGCGACCGCGAGATCACCCGACGGGCGCTCTCCGGGGCGTCCACCGGTCAGCGCGCCCGCCTCCCGGGCGATCAGGTCGCCCGCCGCGAGGTCCCAGGCGTGCAGGCCGCGCTCGTAGTAGCCGTCGAGGCGTCCCGCGGCGAGGTCGCACAGGTCGACCGCCGCCGAACCGCCGCGCCGGATGTCGCGCAGCAGCGAGATCAGCCGCTGGGCGACCTCGGCCTGGTGGGCGCGGACCTCGGCCACGTAGTTGAAGCCCGTCGAGACCAGCGCCTGGTCCAGGGGCGGCGCGGGACGGCAGGCCAGCCTGCGCTCGCCGTCCCAGGCCCCGGTGGCCCAGGCACCGCCGCCGAGCACCGCGTGGAAGGTCTCGCCGCGCATCGGGGCCGTGACGACTCCGACGACGGTCTCGCCGTCCTGCTCGGCGGCGATGGAGACGGACCAGGTGGGCAGCCCGTAGAGGTAGTTGACCGTGCCGTCGAGCGGGTCGATCACCCAGCGGACGCCGCTCGTGCCGTCGGTGGTGCCGCCCTCCTCGCCGAGGATGCCATCGTCCGGGCGGCGCTCGGCGATCAGGCCGGTGATCAGCTTCTCGGCCGCGATGTCCATCTCCGTGACGACGTCGATGGGGCTGGACTTGGTCGCGGCCACCGCGAGGTCGGCCGGGCGCCCGTCCCGCAGCAGCGCGCCCGCGCGGCGAGCGGCCTCCTGGGCGAGATCGAGCAGGTCCTTGTGCAGGGGGTCGGTCACGGGGCTCCTCACGCGTAGGTGCTGTCGGCGCCCGCGGCGGCGGGGCGGGGGGCGCGGGCCGGGCAGCAGCCGACCGGGCAGAGGTGGTGGCTCGGCCCGAGGGCGCCCAGGGCACAGGGGGTGATTTCCTGCCCGCGCTCGACGGCGGCGCGCTCCACGACGAGCTCGCGGATCGCGGCGGCGAACCTCGGGTCGGCTCCGACGGTGGCCGAGCGGCGCATCGGCAGCCCCAGCTCCTCCGCCTTGGCCTTGGCCTCCGTGTCGAGGTCGTAGAGGACCTCCATGTGGTCGGAGACGAACCCGATGGGGGCGATCACCATGGCCGGGACACCGGCCGCGTGCCGCTCCTGAAGGTGGTCGCAGATGTCGGGCTCCAGCCACGGGATGTGCGGGGCGCCCGAGCGGGACTGGTAGACGAGCTGCCAGGGGTGGTCGACGCCGGTGCGCTCCCGGACGGCGTCCGCGATCAGCTTCGCCACGTCCAGGTGCTGCTTCACGTACGCGCCGCCGTCGCCGTGGTCCTCGACCGGGCCGGAGGTGTCGGCGGAGGCCGTCGGGATCGAGTGCGTCGAGAAGGCGATGTGCGCCCCGTCCCGGACGTCCTCGGACAGCTCGGCGAGGGACCGGATCACCCCGTCGATCATGGGCTCCAGGAAGCCGGGGTGGTTGAAGTAGTGCCGCAGCTTGTCGACCTTCGGCAGCTCCAGCCCCTCGGCCTCCAGAGCCGCGAGCGAGTCGGCGAGGTTCTCGCGGTACTGCCGGCAGCCCGAGTAGGAGGCGTAGGCGCTGGTGGCGAGGACCAGGATGCGCCGGCGGCCGTCGCGGACCATCTCGCGCAGCGTGTCCGTCAGATACGGCGCCCAGTTGCGGTTGCCCCAGTAGACCGGCAGGTCCAGGCCGTGGTCGGCGAAGTCCTTGCGCAGGGCGTCCAGCAGGGCCCGGTTCTGGTCGTTGATGGGGCTGACCCCGCCGAACAGGAAGTAGTGCTGCCCGACTTCCTTGAGGCGTTCCTTGGGGATGCCGCGCCCACGCGTCACGTTCTCCAGGAACGGGACCACGTCGTCCGGGCCTTCCGGGCCGCCGAAGGAGAGCAGGAGCAGGGCGTCGTAGGGGGTGACATCGCGCGCGTCTGGCATGAGTCGATCCTGCCACCCTGCACTGACAGCCGGGAAACGGCGGGGTGACGCCTGCGCGGCGGCCGGCCCCGGGTGGGCATGACGGGTGCGTCGGGGGCACCGCGAGGCGTAATCTGTGTCGACGGCGTTCGCAGCTTACTGAGCCTTTCGGAGACCCCGTGCCCAGCCCCTACCGCGCCCTGTTCTCCGCTCCCGGCAGCAAGGGTTTCTCCGCCGCAGGCTTCCTCGGCCGTATGCCGCTGTCGATGATGGGCATCGGCGTGGTCACGATGGTCTCCCAGCTCACCGGGCGGTACGGCCTGGCCGGCGCCCTGTCGGCCACCATCGCGCTGGCGGCGGCGGTGGCCGGACCGCAGGTCTCGCGGCTGGTGGACCGGTACGGACAGCGGCGGGTGCTGCGGCCGGCGACGCTGATCTCGCTCGCCGCGGCGGCCGTCCTGCTGTTCGCGGCCCACTACGGGTGGCCGGACTGGGTGCTGTTCACGGCGTGCGTCGGCATCGGCTGCGTGCCGAGCGTGGGCGCGATGATCCGGGCCCGCTGGGCGGCCCTGTACCGGGGCACCCCGCAGCTGCACACCGCGTACTCCTTCGAGTCCGTGGTGGACGAGGTGTGCTTCATCTTCGGGCCGATCATCTCCATCGGCCTGTCCACGGCGTGGTTCCCGGAGGCCGGTCCGCTGCTCGCCGCCTGCTTCCTGGCCGTCGGCGTCTTCTGGCTGACCGCGCAGCGCGCCACCGAGCCGAAGCCGCACCCGCGCGAGCACCGCGGTGGGGGCACGGCCCTGCGCTCGCCGGGCCTTCAGGTCCTGGTGGCCACCTTCGTGGCGACCGGGGCGATCTTCGGGGCGGTCGACGTGGTCACCGTGGCCTTCGCCGACGAGCAGGGGCACAAGGCCGCCGCGAGTATCGTCCTCGCTCTGTACGCGGCCGGTTCCTGCGTGGCGGGCATGGTCTTCGGACTGTTGCACTTCGCCGGGGCGCCGGAACGCCGGTGGCTGCTGGGCGTGTGCGCCATGGCCGTGAGTATGATCCCCCTCCTACTGGTCGGAAACTTGCCGTTTCTGGCCGTGGCGCTGTTCGTTGCGGGTCTGGCCATCGCTCCGACGATGATCACGACCATGTCCCTCATCGAAGAGCACGTACCACGCGCGCAGCTCACCGAGGGCATGACCTGGGTGAGCACCGGGCTCGCGGTGGGGGTCGCGCTCGGCTCCTCCGCGGCCGGCTGGGTGATCGACGCGGCCGGGGCGCGTGCCGGGTACGGGGTTCCGGCGGTGGCCGGGGCCGTCGCGGTCGCGGTGGGTTTCCTCGGATTCCGTCGGCTCAAGCGGCCGGCTACGGGTCGGGGAGGCTCCGTTGAGCAGCACAGCGAACGGAAAGAACGGCACGTGGCGTAACTGGGGCGGCAACATCTCCGCGCGGCCCGCGCGGGAGGTCACCCCGGCCTCCGTCGACGAGCTGGCCGCCGCCGTGCGGCGGGCCGCCGAGGACGGCCTGAAGGTGAAGGCCGTCGGCAGCGGGCACTCCTTCACGTCCATAGCCGCGACGGACGGTGTGTTGATCCGTCCTCAACTGTTGACCGGCATACGCGACATTGATCGCGAAGCCATGACCGTCACGGTGGAGGCCGGCACCCCGCTCAAGAGACTCAACGTGGCCCTGGCGCGCGAGGGACTGTCGCTGACGAACATGGGCGACATCATGGAGCAGACGGTCTCCGGAGCCACCAGTACCGGCACGCACGGCACGGGCCGTGACTCCGGCTCGATCGCCGCCCAGATCAAGGGTCTGGAACTGGTCACCGCCGACGGCTCGGTCCTCACCTGCTCCGAGAAGGGGACTGCCGAAGAACGCGAGGTCTTCGCGGCCGCCCGCATCGGCCTCGGCGCCCTGGGCATCGTCACCGCGATCACCTTCGCCGTGGAGCCCGTCTTCCTGCTCACGGCCCGCGAGGAGCCGATGCCGTTCGACAGGGTCCTCTCCGACTTCGAGGAACTCTGGGCCGAGAACGAGCACTTCGAGTTCTACTGGTTCCCGCACACCGGGAACACCAACACCAAGCGCAACAACCGCAGCGCGGGCCCGGAGAAGCCGGTGCCGCAGCTCCAGAGCTGGTTCGAGGACGAGTTCCTTTCCAACGGGGTCTTCCAGGTTGCCAACTGGGTCGGCCGCGCGGTGCCCGCCACGATCCCCGCGATCGCCCAGATCTCCAGCAAGGCGCTGTCCGCGCGGACCTACACCGACATCCCTTACAAGGTCTTCACGTCTCCGCGCCGGGTGCGCTTCGTGGAGATGGAGTACGCCGTTCCGCGCGCCGCCGTCGTCGAGGTGCTGCGCGAGTTGAGGACGATGGTCGACCGCTCCGGACTGAAGGTCAGCTTCCCCGTGGAGGTGCGCACCGCTCCGGCGGACGACATCACGCTGTCCACCGCCTCGGGCCGGGACACCGCGTACATCGCCGTCCACATGTTCCAGGGCACGCCCTACCAGCGGTACTTCACCGCGGCCGAACGGATCTTCACCGCCCACGAGGGCCGCCCGCACTGGGGCAAGGTGCACACCAGGGACGCCGAGTACTTCTCCCGGGTGTATCCGCGCTTCGCCGAGTTCACCGCACTGCGGGACCGTCTCGACCCTGATCGGCGGTTCCAGAACGACTACTTGCGGAGGGTTCTGGGGGCGTAGACGGTGCCCGCGGAGAGTGCTGGAAGAGCGTGCCGCCCCAGGTCGCGACGACGCTGACGACGCCGGCGCCGAGGATCGTGCCGTAGACCCCGAAGCACGAGGCACATGGTCGTTCAACTGCACAAGTGGTCGTTCAACTGCACAAGAAGGGGACGCCTGTCCGAAACTGTTAGTTCCGCTTCTGAGGGTTTCGTGAAGTTCCCCACGCTCAAGATCGCGAATTGCGGGCACAGGGCGGCCAAGTCCAACCCCTTGCCAGAAGTTGGACGGCGCGCCAATCCACGCACGTGGCCCAAATGGAGTACTGTTGCGAGCCCTGGGTCCGGTCTCCCGTCAGGGTGTACAGGGCCTTTAAGGACCGCCGGGAGGGGGCTAGTTGCACAGGGTGACAGAGTTCGTCACTTAGCGTTGCGAATAGGTAACCGTGCCATAACGGCGATCCAGGGCCAGCGCCCGACACGCCGGGCAACTCGGCAAGGTTGTGGCAGGCTGCACCCGGGCAGGCCACACTCGACTAGCGGAAGCAGCGACGCACGTGACGTCGGCAGGCACCACCCGGGAGGTCCCCATGCCCGAACTGCGTGTCGTGGCCGTCTCGAATGACGGCACACGGCTGGTGCTGAAGGCTGCGGACAGCACGGAGTACACGCTTCCGATCGACGAACGGCTCCGCGCCGCCGTGCGCGGCGACCGTCCTCGCCTCGGCCAGATCGAGATCGAGGTGGAGAGCCACCTCCGCCCCCGCGACATCCAGGCGCGTATACGTGCCGGCGCGACCGCGGAAGAGGTCGCGCAAATGGCCGGCATCCCCGTCGACCGGGTCCGCCGCTTCGAGGGCCCGGTGCTCGCCGAGCGTGCGTTCATGGCCGAGCGGGCCCGCAAGACCCCGGTCCGCCGCCCCGGCGAGAACTCCGGTCCGCCGCTGGGCGAGGCCGTGCAGGAGCGACTGCTGCTGCGTGGTGCCGAGAAGGACACCGTCCAGTGGGACTCGTGGCGTCGCGACGACGGCACGTGGGAAGTCCTGCTGGTCTACCGCGTCGCGGGCGAACCGCACTCGGCGAGCTGGACGTACGACCCGCCCCGGCGGCTCGTCCAGGCCGTCGACGACGAGGCGCGCATGCTCATCGGCGAGTCCGACGACCTGGCCGCGCCCGAGCCCAGCTTCCCGTTCGTCCCGCGGATCGCCCGGCTGCCGCGCGACCGGCCGCTGGACCGTTCCGGCGACCGGGAGCGCCTCAGCCTTCCGGCGCAGGCGTCCGAGCCGGTGGAGGAGAGCCCGGATGAGCGGGACTCGCTGACCAGCCTGCTGGAGGCGGTGCCGAGCTTCCGCGGCGACCTGGTGGTGCCGGAGCGGCCGGCACCGGAGCCCGAGGAGGAGGAGCCCGTCGCCGAACCGGAGGCGGAGGAGCCCCCGGCTCCCGCCGCCTCGGCCGGTGCCGCCTACGCGGACGTGCTCATGCCGCGCTCCGTCGGCAGCCACCGCGACCGGCTCATCGGCGCCACCGACCGGCAGGCCGAGGCCGACGGCGTCCGACCGGGCCGCAGAGCCGCCGTCCCGAGCTGGGACGAGATCGTGTTCGGGACGCGGCGCAAGAAGCAGGAGTAGCCGGATCGGCTACGACTACACGAGAGTGAGGGCCGCGCCTTCCGGGCGCGGCCCTCACTCGTGTCGGGTTACTGGGGATCCGGTCCCACCGCCACCGGCCGGTCCGGGTCCGAGGACCACTCCGACCACGAACCCACGTACAGCTCCGCCGGAATGCCGGCGACCGCCAGCGCCAGGACCTCGTGGGCCGCGGACACCCCCGACCCGCAGTACACACCGACCCGCGCGTCCTCGGTCACGCCAAGCCCCTTGAAACGCGCGCGCAGTTCCTCGGCGGCGAGGAAGCATCCGTCCGCCCCCACGTTCTCCGTGGTGGGCGCGGACACCGCTCCCGGGATGTGCCCGGCCACCGGATCGATCGGCTCCACCTCGCCCCGGTACCGCTCCCCCGCCCGCGCGTCCAGCAGGACCCCGGCCCGCGCCAACTCCGCGGCGGCGCCGGCGTCGAGCAGGCCGGCCGCCCCCGGCTCGGGCACGAAGTCGCCCTCGGCCGGTGTCGGCACGGTCTTCTCCAACGGCCCCTCCCAGGCCGGCAACCCGCCGTCGAGGACCCGCACGTCCGGGTGCCCCGTCCAGCGCAGCAGCCACCACGCCCGGGCCGCCGCCCAGCCCTGGCCGCCGTCGTAGACGACCACCGGCCTCCCGGACGACACGCCCGCCCGGCGCATCGCGGCACCGAAGCGCGCGAGGTCGGGCAGCGGATGCCGACCGCCCTCCCCCGGCGCCGAGGCCAACTCCCGGTCCAGGTCGACGAAGACGGCCCCGGGGAGGTGACCTGCCTTGTACGCGGCCCGGCCGTCGTACGGCGGCTCACCTGACGCCTTGGCCACGGTGAGCTGCCAGCGGACATCGAGCAGGACAGGCGGGTTGGCGCCCGTCACGCTCGCGAGGTCGGATGCGGAGATGATGGCGTTCATGGCTCCATCCTCGCGCACAGGGGTGGCCGAGCCGCCCGTGTCCGGCTACTGTGCTCGGCCGGACAGGGCGATCACGCGGTGTACGGGAACAAGCACATGTTGTACAGCTGAACGACACCTGCGATAAGCGCGCCGCAAGGGACAGCGCCCCGCACATCAGGCATTCTCCCGGACAGGGGCCGCCCCGCAGGGCGTACCCACGAGGGCTGCGCAGAGCACGCCCGCCGCGAGGCCGAGAAGAGAGTGACGATGACCGACGCACGGGAGTCAGCCGGTCCGAACGGCGACACACCCGCTCGGCACACGCCCGGCACGCCCTGCTGGGTGAGTCTGATGGTGCACGGGCCGGCCGCGACCCAGGAGTTCTACGGAACGTTGTTCGGCTGGGAGTTCCAGCCGGGCCCCCAGCAACTCGGCCCGTATGTACGGGCGCTGCTCGACGGGCACGAGGTGGCGGGCATCGGCCGGCTGCCGCCGGACCGTCATCTGCCCATCGCGTGGACCCCCTACTTCGCCTCGGAGAACGCCGACCGGACCGCCGAGACGGTGCGCAGCTGCGGCGGCACGATCGGCGTGGGCCCGCTGGACGCCGCCGACGCCGGCCGCCTGGCGATCGGCTCCGATCCCTCGGGGGCGGTCTTCGGCATCTGGCAGGCCGCCGCGCACCTCGGCACGGCCGTCTCGGGCGTCCCCGGCACGCCCGCCTGGAACGAGCTGCTGACTTTCGAGTCGGCGAGTGTCGCCAAGTTCTACCGGACGGTGTTCGGCTACGAGGAGCCGGTGGTCTCAGCCGACTTCGACTACGTGACCCTGCACCTCGGCGGCCGGCCCGTCGCCGGCGTCCACGGGCTGGGGCAGGCGCTGCCCCGCGACCGGGGGCCGCACTGGGAGACGTACTTCCAGGTCGCGGACGTCGACGACGCCCTGGATCACCTTGTGCATCTGGGCGGGCAGGTCCTGAAGCCGGCCCACGACACCACGCGCGGCCGGGTGGCGGCGGTGGCGGATCCGGAGGGGGCGCGGTTCGCGCTGCTCCAACGGCCGCGCTGACGGTCTGCCGGTCCACCGGGTGGTCGGGACACGGCGCCGCCGAGTGGACAGGAGCACGACACCGCCGATGGTCAGGAGGACGACACCGGCAGCACGTCCGGGGACAGGGCCGCCGCGCGGGCCGTCGCCGAGGTCATGCGGCGCCTGTGGTGGCGGCGGCACAGGACCTCGTAGCCGATCTCGTCGGCGGAGTGGGTGACGTCTCCGACGACCACCTGGGCGCCCTCGACGACCATGACGCCGCCTATCGTGCGGGCGTTGTGCGTGGCCCGGGCGCCGCACCAGCACAGGGCCTCGACCTGGAGCACCTCGACCCGGTCGGCCAGTTCCACCAGCCGCTGGGAGCCAGGGAACAGCTTGGAGCGGAAGTCGGTCGTGATGCCGAAGGCGTAGACGTCGAGCCCCAGGTCGTCGACCACACGCGCGAGTTGGTCGATCTGCTCCGGCGCGAGGAACTGCGCCTCGTCGGCGATCACGTAGTCCGCGCGGCCGCCTTGCGAGAGGTGGTCGACGAGGTAGGCGTACAGGTCCTGGCCGTCCTCGACCTCCACCGCGTCGGTGACCAGGCCGAGGCGGGAGGACAGCTTGCCCTCGCCGGCGCGGTCGTCGCGCGAGAAGATCATGCCCTGGAGGCCTCGCGCCGAGCGGTTGTGCTCGATCTGCAGAGCCAGCGTCGACTTCCCGCAGTCCATCGTTCCGGAGAAGAACACCAGCTCGGGCATGTCGAGTTGAGCACCTTTCGGCGGGAGGGGTCAGGCGGAGGAATCGGGGTGGGGCTTCAGGAGCGTACTTCGAGCAGCGGGACCAGCTGCTCGGCGGGGGTCATCGAACCGTGGTTGCCGACCATCGCCGACTCCTTCGGCTCCCGCTCGGAGGCGATGAGCAGGACGTCGTCGCGCGCGGCGGCGACCACGTCTCCGATCCGGCCGTACACCCGTTCGTCGATCTTCGGGCCGAACCAGCCCGCCGCGATGGCCTCGTCGCGGGAGGCCACCCAGAACTGCTCGCCGAGCACCTCTCGCCAGCAGGTCAGGACGTCGTTCGCGGCGCCGGGCACCGCGTAGACGTGCCGGGCGCGGCCCTCGCCGCCGAGCAGGGCGACTCCGGCGCTCAGCTCCCAGTCCTCGTCGAAGTCGATGCGGTGTTCCTCGTCGAACGGCACGTCGATCATGCCGTGGTCGGCGGTGATGTAGAGGGCGCTGCGCGGCGGCAGTTGCTCGGCCAGGCGTTGGACCAGGCGGTCGGCGTACATGAGCTGGCCGCGCCAGGTGTCGGAGTCGACGCCGAAGCGGTGGCCGGCGCCGTCGACCTCGGCGAAGTACGTGTAGACCAGGGAGCGGTCGCCCGCGGCCAGTTGCTCGGCCGCCAGGTCCATACGGTCCTCGCCGGTCAGCCGCCCGAGGAACCTTCCACCGCTGAGCGCGACCTTGGTCAGCGGGGTGTTCTCGAAGGTCGGGGACGACACCTGCGCGGCGTGCACGCCCGCCTGGTGGGCCAGCTGGAAGACCGTCGGGTACGGCTGCCAGGGGCCGGGCGGGGTCCACGGCTGCCAGCGCAGCTGGTTCATCAGCTCGCCGGTGTCCGGGTTGCGCACGGTGTAGCCGGGCAGGCCGTGCGCGCCGGGCGGCAGGCCGGTGCCGACGGAGGCCAGGGAGGTGGCCGTGGTCGCCGGGTAGCCGGCGGTGAGGGGACGTCCGGTGCCGCCGCGCGAGGTGGCGAGCAGGGACGTCATGAAGGGGGCGTCCTCTGGGTGCGCCTTGAGCTGCTCCCAGCCGAGGCCGTCGATCAGGAACACGCAGTTCCGGTCGGCGGGGGTCAGCTCGGAGATCGCGGCGGTCATGCCCGGCACGCCCAGACCGGCGGCCAGTGTGGGCAGCAGGTCGGCGAGGGAGCCGCTGCCGTACTCGGGGGACGGTGCTGAGGCGACGGTGAGCGGTTCGGGGTGGTGGTCCCAGGCCGTCTTGGGGTGTGCCATCAGTGAGCGGTGTCCGCGGTCGCCTCGGAGAGAGCCTGCGCGAAGGCGAGCGCCTGACGCACGGTCTCCGGTCCGTCCCCGGCCTCGCTGACGCGCAGGCTGAGGTCGTCCGCCGTCGAGTTGCCGGTGTAGCCGTGGTCCGCCTCGCAGTTGGGGTCGCCGCAGGCGGCCGGCTCCAGGTCGATGCGGGAGACGGCGCCCCAGCCGATGGTGAGGACGACCTCACGGGGCAGGGTGCCCGGCTTGTACGACTCCGGGTTGGCCACCACGCGGCTGACCACGATCGACGAGATGCGGCTCAGCTTCACGGACTCCGTCGACGTCGTGGCGTACGGCGTCGGGGAGGTGCCGTCGGCGGCCTGTTCGTCGGTGTGGCTGACGATGAAGCGGTGGTCGGTGAGGACGAGCACCGTCACGTGCCGCCGCACCTCGTTCTGGTCGAACGTCGTCTCCTGATGGACCAGGTACGACCGGATGGGCTCGCCGCCCACGGCGGCCTCCACCGCCTCGGCCACGAGGGCCGGGTAGTAGCCGCTGCGCTCGATCGCCGCCCGCAGCCCCTGGGTCGTCGTACTGGTCTTGGCCATGACGCCCATCCTACGGGGGACGACTGACTGCGAGGCACCGCTCGCCCCCTGTCAGTACGCGGGGAGGGTCCGCGGGCCGAGGTCGTCGCGGGCGGGCGGCGGCGCGAGGCGGACGGAGGCGCCCAGGACGCTCAGGCCGTGCGAGGCGACGACGACCGGCTCCAGGGTGACCGCGACGACCTCGGGGTGGTCGTCGACCAGCCGGGACACCCGCAACAGCAACTCCTCCAGGGCGCGGGTGTCGGCCGGTGCGGAGCCGCGCCAGCCGAACAGCAGGGGGGCGGTGCGGATCGAGCGCACCAGCGAGGTCGCCTCTTTGTCGGTGACCGGGATCAGCCGGTGGGCCGTGTCCCCGAGCAACTGCGAGGCGGCCCCGGCGAGCCCGAAGGAGAGCACGGCTCCGGCCGCGGGGTCGATGACGGCCCGTACGACGACGTCCACGCCGCGCGGCGCCATCCGCTGCACGACGGGGCGCAGCTCCTCGGGCGCTCCGAACAGCTCGGTCAACTCGGTGTACGACCGCCGCAGTTGGTCCTCGTCCGCGAGGTCGAGGCGTACGCCGCCCAGGTCGGCGCGGTGCCGCAGGTGCGGGGCGGTGGCCTTGAGGGCGACGGGGTAGCCGAGGGTGCGGGCGGCCTCGGCGGCGGCGTCGGGGGTCGGGGCGGGCAGGGCGCGGTGGACGTGGATGCCGTAGTGGCCGAGCAGGTCGCAGGTCTCCTCCGTGCCGAGCGTGAGTCCCTGCCCGCGCGCGAGGAGCCCGTCGATCAGCGCGGCGGCGCCCTTCTGGTCGATGTCCTCGTACTCGGGCACCTTGCCGGGGTCGGCGGCGTCACGCCTCCACTGCGCGTAGGTGACGGCCTGCGCCAGGGCACGGACGGCGCGTTCGGCGGCGGGGTAGGCGGGGATGAGGTGAGAGTCCTCAGGGGGTTCTCCGGGAGGCGTCGGGCGGGGGGTGACCTGAGGGCTGTCGGGGCGGGTTTGCGGCCCGTTGTCCGCGTCGGCCTGCGGTGCCGTGCTCGCCGCCGCCGAGAGGGCCTCTGCCAGGCCGCCCAGCTCCACGTGCACCACCAGGACCGGCTTGGCCGGGGCTGCGGCCGCAGCGGAGCGCAGCGCGTCGGCGAGGGCCGCGTCCGCGATCGAGCCCTCCCCCACCGCCGGTATGGCGGTGACGATCACCGCGTCGCACCGGTCGTCGGCCAGCGCCCGCGACAGGGCTGTGTGGAAGTCCGCGGCGGAGGCCGCCGTGGTCAGGTCTTGCGGGGGGTGCGGTCGCAGCCCCTCGGCGAGACACGCGTCGTACGTGAGCAGGCCGAGCGACTCGGAGTTGCCGAGGATCGCCACCCGGGGCCCGGCCGGCAGCGGCTGGCGGGCGAGGAGCAGCCCGGCGTCCACCAGCTCGGTGATGGTGTCGACCCGGATGACGCCGGCCTGCCTCAGCAGCGCCGAGACGGTCGCGTGCGGCAGTCGGGTCGCCCGTACGGCATGCCCCTGGGGAGCCGCTCCGTGCCGGGCGCCCTGGACCACGACCAGCGGCTTCGCGGCGGCGGTGCGGCGGGCGAGGCGGGTGAACTTGCGGGGGTTGCCGATGGACTCCAGGTACATGAGGACGACGTCGGTGTCGGGGTCCTCGTACCAGTACTGGAGGACGTCGTTGCCGGAGACGTCCGCCCGGTTGCCGGAGGAGACGAAGGTGGAGACGCCGGTCACGCCCGTGACGCCGCCGCCGCGCCGGTGCAGCCGGGACAGCAGGGCGATGCCGATGGCGCCGGACTGGGCGAACAGACCGATCCGGCCCGGGCGCGGGGTCTCGGGGGCGAGGGAGGCGTTGAGCCGCACCCGCGGGGAGGTGTTGATGATGCCGAAGGCGTTCGGCCCGATGATCCGCATGCCGTACGTGCGCGCCTGCCGCACGAGGGCGCGCTGGCGTTCGCGCCCCTCGGTGCCGCTCTCGGCGTATCCGGCGGAGACCACGACCAGCCCCTGCACGCCGTGTTCGCCGCACTCGGTGACGACCTCGGGGACGTGTGCGGCCGGCACGGCGACGACCGCGAGGTCTACGGGGCCGTCGATGTCCCGCACCGAGCGGTGGGCGGGCACCCCGTCGAGCTCCTTCTGTCCCTCGGGGAGTGCCTTGTTCACGGCGTGGAGGCGGCCTGTGAACCCGGCGTCGCGGATGTTGCCGAGGACGCTTCGGCCGACGCCGCCCGGCGTGCGCCCGGCGCCGATGACGGCGACCGATCCGGGCGCGAGCAGCCGCTGCACGGACCGCGCCTCGGCACGGTGCTCGCGCGCGTACTGCACGGCGAGGGACCGGTCGGTGGGTTCGAGGTCGAACTCCAGACGGACGACGCCGTCCTCGAAGCTGCGCTTCTGGGTGTACCCGGCGTCCGTGAACACCTTGATCATCTTGCTGTTGGCGGGCAGTACCTCGGCGGCGAAACGACGGATGCCGCGCTCGCGGGCGACGGCGGCGATGTGTTCGAGGAGAGCGGAGGCCACGCCACGGCCCTGGTGGGCGTCCTGCACCAGGAAAGCGACCTCGGCCCATTCAGAAGGGGCGGGCGCGGAGCGCCCTCCGGCAAGGGCGGTGGTGGGAGACGGGTGGGCAGGTGCGGACTCGGGCGTTCCGTCCGCGCCGATCCGGTCGTAGCGTACGGTGGCGATGAACTCGCCGCCCACCGTGGCCGCGAGTCCCACCCGGTCCACAAAGTCGTGGTGCGTGAAGCGGTGGACGTCCTTGGCGGACAGGCGAGGGTACGGCGCGAAGAAGCGGTAGTACTTCGACTCGTCGGAGACCTGCTCGTAGAAGCTGACCAGGCGCTCGGCGTCATCAACGGTGATGGGCCGGATGCGCGCGGTACCCCCGTCGCGCAGCACCACGTCGGCTTCCCAGTGGGCGGGATACTCGTGCCGGTCCGGCGAGGTCTGCATGGGCCCCAGAGTACGGCTAGCGTCCGACAGCGGCGCGAGGCAGTCTGTGGAGGGCGTCAGTCGGGTCGAGGCCGCGATCCGACGGCACCCCGGGGCGGGACATCAGGACCGCCCCGGCGCAGCTTCACGATATGGGAAACTGGTCTAGACAACCCTGAAAACCGAAGGGCAGCAACACATGGCTGAGCGCCGCGTCAACGTCGGCTGGGCCGAGGGCCTTCACGCCCGTCCCGCCTCCATCTTCGTCCGAGCCGCCACGGCCGCAGGCGTCCCGGTGACGATCGCCAAGGCAGACGGCAACCCCGTCAACGCGGCCTCCATGCTGGCCGTCCTCGGCCTCGGTGCCCAGGGCGGCGAGGAGATCGTCCTCGCCTCCGACGCCGAGGGCGCGGACGCCGCCCTGGACCGGCTTGCGAAGCTGGTCTCCGAGGGTCTCGAGGAACTGCCCGAGACCGTCTGAGCATTCTTTCGCACCTGATCCGGTGCACTCCGATCCGGTGCACCCTGAAGGGCTCGTCCGAATTCATCGGGCGGGCCCTTCGTCATTTCCGGTCGCGGGTCGCCGATTTCCAGTTCCAGGGCAGCAGAAATAATCCCCCGCGAATTACCTGGTCTTTGTATACGGCTCGCGTGTTAATGCCGCGGGCTCGCCGTGTTTACGGGATGTTGCGAGTTCCTCACACGCTCGGCCCGCTCCCCGGCGGAGCCGAAACGCAGCCGGTGCGCGGCCGTCGCGCGCTCGGCGTGCAGCGCCGTGACCGCCCGCGCGCGCTCGCTGTCACCGCGCGCCACCGCGTCCACGATCGCGCCGTGCTCGGTCCAGGACTCCACGGGACCGGCCGGCGCCTCGACGGTGTACATCCAGGCGATCTTGTGGCGGAGCTGGGTGAGCATCGAGGTCAGCGCGGGGCTGCCGGAGGCCTGCGCGAGCGTCTCGTGGAACCAGCCGCCCAGAGAGCGCAGGTCGTCGCTGTTGCCCCGGCGGGCCCGCTCCTGGCCGAGCCTGACCAGGCCGCGCAGGACCTTCAGATGGGCCTCGGTGCGACGCTGGGCGGCGCGGGCGGCGCCCAGCGGCTCCAGCAGCATCCGCATCTCCAGCAGGTCGGCGGCCTCCTGCTCGGTGGGTTCGGCGACGCACGCGCCCGCGTGCCGCCGGGTCACCACGAAGCCCTCGGCCTCCAGGGTGCGCAGGGCCTCCCGGACGGGGACGCGCGAGACGCCGTAGCGGCGGGCGAGGAGTTCCTCGGTCAGCCGGCTGCCGCGCTCGTAGACACCCGCGACGATGTCGTCCCGGATGGCCGTGCACACCGAGTGCGCGGGAATGCGCATGACCGACCTCCGTTTAATCCCCGTGAAACGTCGACGAGTGACGCGTGTTCCGTGACTCTATTGCAATGAGCCGGAATTTCCGACGGCGGACCGGAATCCATGGATATTTTTTGGACAGCCGGGCGTCACAAACGCCGAAAGCCCCGGCTCTGGGAGCCGGGGCCTCGGGTAACGCGGTCGTACGCCGTCAGACGTTCACGCCGTGCGAGCGGAGGTAGGCGACGGGGTCGATGTCGGAGCCGTACTCGGGGCTCGTACGGGCCTCGAAGTGCAGGTGCGCGCCGGTGACGTTGCCGGTCGCGCCGGACAGGCCGATCTGCTGGCCGGGAGTGACCTGCTGGCCCACCGAGACGCCGACGGACGACAGGTGGCCGTACTGGGTGTACGTCCCGTCGTTCATCTTGATCACGACCTGGTTGCCGTAGGAACCGCCCCAGCCGGCCTCTACGACCGTGCCCATGCCCACGGAGTGGACCGGGGTGCCGCTGGCGGCGTGGAAGTCGACGCCGGTGTGGCTGCCGGAGGACCAGACGGCGCCGCCGGCCTTGTAGCCGGTCGAGACGTACGAGCCGGAGATCGGGGACACGAAGGTGTTGAGGCGCTTGCGCTCGGCCTCGCGGGCGGCGCGCTCCTTGGCCTCACGGGCCTTCTCCGCTGCCTCCTTGGCCTCCTTGGCCGCCTCGGCGGCCCGCTTGCGGGCGGCCTCCTCGGCCTTCTTCTTGGCGGCGGCCTCCTCGGCGGCCTGCTTCTGGGCGACGGCCTGAGCGTCTATCTGCTGGGCCACGGTCTCGCCCATGGTGACGACGGGGGTGAGGCCGGTCTGCTCGACGGCGGGCTCGGTGGCGAAGGCCGGGGCGGCCACGGTGCCGATGACACCGGTGGTGGCGAGGGCCGCGACGCCCGCCGCGCGGGCGGTGCCGCGCTGCATCCGGTTGGGACGACGATGCTTCCCGGTGGCGCAGGTGAACGCCATGGAGTGGCTGGTCCTTTCCTTCCTTCTCGCCTACCGGGTTAGCTGACGGGTTCGGAGCAGGAAGGTCTCCTACGGACCCCCTCGCGGCTCGCGCGGGCGTCCGATTCACCCCAGGGACTGCGGTTGGGTCCCCGGCTCCCCTGGCTCGCGCCGTACGGGGACTCGGCGATGACTGTCCGGTGCCGCGGGTGCGGCGCACTGCCTGACGAACAGCCCGGACGAACCTAAGGGGGGCCACTTTCAATTCCCAAACGGATCCCGGTTTTTGTAGCGCATCCCACAGGGCAGACAGGCAACCTCCACATCAATTCGGGCATAAAGGAGCCCTGGTGCCTTAGAAGACAACCAGGGCTCCTGCGCACGCGTGCTCCTACTCGGCGGCGACGACCGAGACTTCGCCGATGCCCAGGGCCTCGACCGGGCCCTTGATCTGCGCCGCGTCGCCGACGAGGACGGTCACGAGCCGGTCCACCGGGAAGGCGCTGACGGCCGCCGCGGTGGCCTCCACGGTGCCGGTCGCGGCGAGCTGCCGGTACAGCGTGGCCTGGTAGTCGTCGGGCAGGTGCTGCTCGACCTGGTCGGCCAGCGTGCTCGCGACGGCCGCCGCGGTCTCGTACTTCAGCGGCGCGACGCCGACCAGGTTCTGCACGGCGACGTCCCGCTCGGCGTCGGTCAGTCCTTCGGCGGCGAGGGTGCGCAGCACCGTCCAGAGGTCCTGGAGGGCCGGGCCGGTGTTGGGGGTGTCCACGGAGCCGCTGATGGCGAGCATCGCGGCACCGGTCCCGTCCGGGGCGGACCTCAGGACCTGGCCGAAGGACCGCACCCCGTAGGTGTAGCCCTTCTCCTCGCGCAGCACGCGGTCCAAGCGGGAGGTGAGGGTGCCGCCGAGGCAGTACGTGCCGAGCACCTGCGCGGGCCACACGCGGTCGTGCCGGTCCGGGCCGATCCGGCCGATCAGCAGCTGCGACTGGACGGCGCCGGGGCGGTCCACGATGACGACCCGGCCCGTGTCGTCGGCGGTCACCGGCGGCACCGGGCGCGGCTCGGCCGCGGAGCCGGTCCAGGAGCCCAGCGTGTCGTCGAGCAGGGCGTCGAGGTCGATGCCGGTGAGATCGCCGACGACCACGACGGTGGCCGTGGCGGGCCTGACGTGCCTCTCGTAGAAGGCGCGCACGGCGCCGGAGTCGATCGCGGCGACCGTCTCCTCGGTGCCCTGGCGGGGCCGCGACATGCGCGAGCCCTTCGGGAACAGCTCCTTGGAGAGCTCCTTGGCGGCACGGCGGCCGGGGTTGGCCAGCTCGTGCGGGATCTCGTCGAGGCGGTTGCGGACCAGCCGCTCGACCTCGCTGTCGGCGAACGCGGGCGCCCGTAGAGCGTCGGCGATCAGCCCGAGCCCTTTGGCGAGCCGGGAGGCCGGCACCTCCAGGCTGAGCCGGACGCCGGGGTGGTCGGCGTGTGCGTCGAGGGTGGCGCCGGCGCGCTCCAGCTCGGCGGCGAACTCCTCGGCGGAGTGCTTGTCGGTGCCCTCGGAGAAGGCCCGGGCCATGATCGTGGCCACGCCGTCGAGGCCGCCCGGCTCGGCGTCCAGGGGCGCCTCCAGCAGCACCTCCACGGCGACGACCTGCTGGCCGGGGCGGTGGCAGCGCAACACCGTCAGGCCGTTGCCGAGCGTGCCGCGCTCGGGGGCCGGGAAGGCCCAGGGCTTCGGCTCGCCCCCGTGCGGCTGGGGGTGGAACTGCATCGTGGCGAGCTCGGTCACTTCGCCGCCTCCTCGTTCTCGTCGGTGGCTTCCACGGTCGCCGCGGATTCCGGGTCTTCGGTGCCTTCAGCGGCCTCGGCCTCGGGGTCGGCCGGGGCGGTCGGCTCGTAGACGAGCACCGCGCGGTTGTCGGGCCGCAGGCGGGCCTTGGCGACCTCCTGGACCTCCTCGGCCGTCACGTCCAGCACGCGCTGCACGGCGGTCAGGGCGAGCTGAGGGTCGCCGAACAGGACGGCGTACCGGCACAGTTCGTCGGCGCGGCCGGCGACCGTGCCGAGCCGGTCCAGCCACTCCCGCTCCAGCTGGGCCTGGGCGCGCTCCATCTCCTCGGCCGTGGGGCCCTCCTCGGCGAACCGGGCGAGCTCCTCGTCGATGGCGGACTCGATGACCGGGACCTCCACGTCACCGGACGTCTTCACGTCCAGCCACCCCAGGGAGGGCGCCCCGGCCAGCCGCAGCAGGCCGAAGCCGGCCGCCACGGCCGTACGGTCCCGCCGCACGAGGCGGTTGTACAGGCGGGAGGACTCGCCGCCGCCCAGGACGGTGAGGGCCAGGTCGGCCGCGTCGCACGCGCGCGTGCCGTCGTGCGGCAGCCGGTAGGCGGCCATCAGGGCGCGCGCCGGGACCTCCTCCTCGACGACCTCGCGCAGCTGCTCGCCGAAGACCTCCGGCAGCGTGCCGTCCTGGGGCGCGGGCTTGCCGTCGTGGCCGGGGATGGAGCCGAAGTACTTCTCGATCCAGGCCAGGGTCTGCTCCGGGTCGATGTCACCGACCACGGAGAGCACGGCGTTGTTCGGCGCGTAGTAGGTGCGGAAGAACGCGCGCGCGTCCTCCAGGGTGGCCGCGTCCAGGTCGGCCATCGAGCCGATCGGGGTGTGGTGGTAGGGGTGGCCCTCCGGGTAGGCGAGGGCGGTCAGCTTCTCGAAGGCGGTGCCGTAGGGAACGTTGTCGTAGCGCTGCCGGCGCTCGTTCTTGACGACGTCCCGCTGGTTCTCCATCGACTCGTCGTCGAGCGCGGCCAGCAGGGAGCCCATGCGGTCGGCCTCCAGCCAGAGGGCGAGCTCCAGCTGGTGGGCCGGCATGGTCTCGAAGTAGTTGGTCCGCTCGAAGCTGGTGGTGCCGTTCAGCGAGCCGCCCGCGCCCTGGACGAGCTCGAAGTGGCCGTTGCCCTTCACCTGGGCGGAACCCTGGAACATCAGGTGCTCGAAAAGGTGAGCCAGGCCGGTACGCCCCTTGACTTCGTGGCGCGAGCCGACGTCGTACCAGAGGCACACCGCCGCGACCGGGGTCAGGTGGTCCTCGGAGAGCACCACGCGCAGGCCGTTGGCCAGGCGGTGCTCGGTCGCTGTCAGGCCCCCGGAGCCTGCCTGGGCTGTGGCCGTGTGACCCATGGGCATGTACGTCCCTTCGATCGCGGCGCGGTCGTTCAAACCGCGGTTTTCCTGGCGAGTCCTGCCACTGTATGCAAGCGTGCGGGGCCCTGGTGAAGTTCCCGGGGGGCGTACGCGGAGAGCGAGAGCGGGAAGCGGCCGGGGCGGTGTGCGGTGGTGACAGCGTGCCTCGCCGGGGGCCCGGCACCGCGGCGTCCGCGCGCGGTGATCTCGGCACACCGCAGGCGGCCCGGAGCCGGGACGGCGCCAGGCGGGCGGCGAGTTCGAGCGGCGGGCGGGGGGCGGGGGGCGGCGGGCGAAAGACCTCGGACAGGCCGGTCCGCGGCAGTCCTGAGACGGGGTCCCGGCCGCCGCCGCGGTCCGGCTAGCGGCACCCGCGGCCCGCGTGCGAACCCGTGCCGGGGAGGCCGTAGACCGGGTCCTGGTCCCGGTTGTCAGTGCGGCGGTCCACAATGGTCGGCGTCAGATCTCGTTCAACGCTTCAGCAAGGAGCCGGCAGCGATGGCCCGCCGCAGCACGAAGACCCCGCCGCCCGACGACTCGTACGAGGAGAGAATCCTCGACATCGACGTCGTCGACGAGATGCAGGGCTCCTTCCTCGAGTACGCGTACTCGGTCATCTACTCCCGCGCCCTGCCCGACGCGCGCGACGGCCTCAAGCCGGTGCACCGCCGCATCGTCTACCAGATGAACGAGATGGGCCTGCGCCCCGAGCGCGGGTACGTCAAGTGCGCCCGTGTCGTCGGCGAGGTGATGGGCAAGCTGCACCCGCACGGCGACACGTCGATCTACGACGCCCTCGTGCGCATGGCCCAGCCCTTCTCGATGCGCGTCCCCCTGGTCGACGGCCACGGCAACTTCGGCTCGCTGGGCAACGACGACCCGCCGGCCGCCATGCGGTACACCGAGTGCCGGATGGCCGAGGCCACGAGCCTGATGACGGAGTCGATCGACGAGGACACCGTCGACTTCAACCCCAACTACGACGGCCAGGAGCAGGAACCGGTGGCGCTGCCGGCCGCCTTCCCGAACCTCCTGGTCAACGGCGCCTCGGGCATCGCGGTCGGTATGGCCACGAACATGCCGCCGCACAACCTGCGCGAGGTGATCGCCGCCGCCCGCCACCTGATCAGGCACCCGAACGCTGATCTCGATGCCCTGATGAAGCACGTCCCGGGCCCCGATCTGCCCACCGGCGGCCGCATCGTCGGCCTCTCCGGCATCCGGGACGCGTACGAGACGGGCCGCGGCTCGTTCAAGATGCGCGCGACGGTGTCCGTGGACAACGTGACGGCGCGCCGCAAGGGCCTCGTCGTCACGGAGCTGCCCTTCACGGTCGGCCCGGAGAAGGTGATCGCCAAGATCAAGGACCTGGTCGGTTCGAAGAAGCTCCAGGGCATCGCCGACGTCAAAGACCTCACGGACCGGGCGCACGGCCTGCGCCTGGTCATCGAGATCAAGAACGGCTTCGTGCCGGAGGCGGTCCTGGAGCAGCTGTACAAGCTGACGCCGATGGAGGAGTCCTTCGGCATCAACAACGTCGCCCTGGTCGACGGCCAGCCGCTCACGCTGGGTCTGAAGGAGCTGCTGGAGGTCTATCTCGATCACCGCTTCACCGTCGTGCGGCGGCGTTCGGAGTTCCGCCGCGGCAAGAAGCGCGACCGGCTGCATCTGGTCGAGGGCCTGCTGACGGCCCTGCTGGACATCGACGAGGTCATCCGTCTGATCCGCTCCAGCGAGAACTCCGCGCAGGCCAAGCAGCGCCTGATGGAGCAGTTCTCGCTGAGCGAGGTGCAGACGCAGTACATCCTCGACACGCCGCTGCGCCGCCTGACCAAGTTCGACCGCATCGAGCTGGAGGCGGAGAAGGACCGGCTCAACGCGGAGATCGAGGAACTGACCCGGATCCTCGACTCGGACGCGGAGCTGCGCAAGCTGGTCTCCTCCGAACTGGCCACCGTCGCCAAGAAGTTCGGCACCGACCGGCGTACGGTCCTGCTGGAGTCGGGTGGTGCCCCGGTCGCCGCCGTGCCGCTCCAGGTGGCCGACGACCCGTGCCGGGTGCTGCTGTCCTCGACGGGTCTGCTGGCCCGTACGGCGAACGGCGAGCCGTTCGCGGAGGACGCCGGCGCCAAGCGTGTGAAGCACGACGTGATCGTCTCGGCGGTGCCGGCCACCGCCCGCGGCGAGGTGGGCGCGGTCACCTCGGCGGGCCGGCTGCTGCGGCTGAACGTGATCGACCTGCCCCAGCTCCCGGAGTCGATGGCGACGCCGAACCTCGCGGGAGGCGCCCCGCTGGCGGAGTTCGTCTCCCTGGAGGACGACGAGACGGTGGTCTGCCTGACGACGCTCGACGAATCGTCGCCGGGCCTGGCGCTCGGCACGGAACAGGGCGTGGTCAAGCGCGTGGTGCCGGACTATCCGTCCAACAAGGAGGAGCTGGAGGTGATCACCCTCAAGGAGGGTGACCGGATCGTCGGCGCGGTCGAGCTGCGCACCGGCGAGGAGGATCTCGTCTTCATCACCGACGACGCCCAACTGCTGCGCTTCCAGGCGCCCCAGGTCCGACCGCAGGGCCGCCCGGCCGGCGGTGTGGCCGGCATCAAGCTCTCCGAGGGCGCGAAGGTCATCTCCTTCACGGCGGTGGACCCGGCCGTGGACGCCGTGGTCTTCACCGTCGCCGGCTCGCGGGGCACGCTGGACGACTCCGTGCAGACGACGGCCAAGATGACCCCGTTCGACCAGTACCCGCGCAAGGGCCGCGCCACCGGCGGCGTCCGCTGCCAGCGGTTCCTGAAGGGCGAGGACTGCCTGTCCTTGGCCTGGGCGGGCCCGGCCCCGGCGCTCGCGGCGCAGAAGAACGGCACCCCGGCCGACCTTCCGGAGATGGACCCGCGGCGTGACGGCTCGGGTGTGTCCCTGGCGAAGACGGTGGCGGTGGTGGCAGGGCCGGTCTAGAGCCCTCCGGCGGAGGACTCAGGCAGACTCTGCCGGGTCCTCCTCCGGATTCCGTACGTACCTCAGGACGCCCCACATGCCGTGCTCGTCGGCGTGTGGGGCGTCGCTCCTGCACGCGCCGAGTTCCTTGTCGAGGGCGGAGGCGTCGATGCCGGAGCCGATGAGCACCAGCTGAGTGAGGCGTTCGCCCCCGGCCGGCCAGGGCTCCGGGTAGAAGCGCAGGAACCGCCCGACGGCATGGACGGCGTAGCGGTTCCGGAGGTCGTACGGCCCGAAGTCGACGTAGCCCTTGATCCGGTACAGCCCTTCGGGTCGGCTGTCGAGGAACTCCATCAGCCGGCGCGGGTCGAGGGGCTCCCGCGAGACGAACGACAGGCTGTCGTAGGCGCAGTGCAGGTGCTCGGCGTGGTCGTCGGCTCCGTGCTCGTGCAGGTCGTCGAAGGACAGCTGCCCGATGCGTTCCTCACTCGGCCGGCAGTCGAAGAGGAACTCGGGGTCGATCCGGCCGTAGGTGGCCGGGACGACGGCGGCGCGGTCGACGAGGGACCGGACCAGTCCGAGGACGCGTTCGCCGTCCGCCGCCCGGTCGAGCTTG
The DNA here is from genome assembly GCF_028885415.1 of Streptomyces coeruleorubidus. Taxonomy (GTDB): domain Bacteria; phylum Actinomycetota; class Actinomycetes; order Streptomycetales; family Streptomycetaceae; genus Streptomyces; species Streptomyces coeruleorubidus_A. The sequence continues at coordinate 7,332,670 of NZ_CP118527.1, read as the reverse complement.
TTGACCACGACGAGATCGGCCAGCGCGAGATGCCGGTCGATCTCGGGATGCCTGGACCGGGTGGCGTCGAACTCGGCGGCGTCGACGACCTCGACCAGCCCGCCGTACACGATCCCCGGATGCTCGCTGGCGAGCACCATCCGCACGAGTTCCTGCGGTTCTGCGAGCCCGCTCGCCTCGATGACGATGACGTCGATGCCGAGGGAGGGTTCCGCGAGCCGTTCCAGGTACTGGTCCAGCTCGCTCGCGTCGACGGCACAGCACAGACACCCGTTGCCGAGCGAGACCGTCGAGTCGCCGAGCGCTCCCGCCACGGCCATCGCGTCGATCTCGATGGCCCCGAAGTCGTTGACGATGGCGCCGATGCGGCTGCCGCCGCTGCGGTGCAGGAGGTGGTTGAGGAGTGTGGTCTTTCCCGAGCCGAGGAATCCGGCCAGGACGACGACCGGGATCTGCTGCGGTTTCGGGCTCGGCAGGCTCACCGTGCGACCTCTCTCACGCCGACGCGTGCACCGGCTCGCGTTCCCGGCACACGTACGAGGATGGGATGCCGCCCCAGGATACGAGCCGTGGGAATCTCGACGAAGTGAACGATTGTTAGCAGCACTCGCGTGGCAGACGTAGGTCATCGCGCCGGTTTGTGCGACCCTCGCCTCCCTCCGTGCGCCTCCTCTCCGCCTCCCCGCCGATCAGAGCTGCTCGGCACTCTGGGAGACGGCAAGCGCCGCCCACCGCTCGCCGGTCCCCTTCAGTCGACCCGCGTACCGACGACCGGCGGACGGCCGCCTGAATCGGGGGTTGACATGGGCACACGAAATTTGAGCTTTCGGGGGCTGGGCGCAGTGGTCTCGGCAGGGATCGGCCTCGCCCTGATCGCTCAGGCGCAGCGCCGCACCGACTCCCTACAGCAGCGCCTGCACGGGGACTTGCTGAGCCAGGCGATGGGCGATCCACGGCTGGAGTCCCGCGTTCCACCGCGACTGGGAGGCATCCCGCGGCGCCAAGGAAGGCCTTTCTCCGGACAGCCACGAGGGACGATTGTTTCGGATTTTCGAGCGGGCCATCCGCGATGCACAGGGGCGTGGAGCTCCTAGCCCGTCGTGACATGACGCGTCGATGGGCCGTCAGGCAGGCACTGGTGCCGGCGCCTCCGGTCCCACATAGCGCGCCACCGGCCTGATGATCTTCGTGTCCTCCGCCTGCTCGAGGATGTTGGCGCTCCAGCCCACCGCCCGCGCCGCGGCGAACGTCGGTGTGAACATCTCCCTGGGCAAGCCGCAGAGTTCCATGACCACACCCGCGTAGTACTCGACGTTGGTGTGGAGTTCACGGCCGGGCTTCAGCTCCGCCAGGATCGCCTCGACGTGCCGCTCGACCTCCACGGCGAAGTCCACCCGCGGACCGCCGAACCCCTGGGCGACCTCGCGCAGCATCCGTGAGCGCGGGTCCTCCGTGCGGTAGATCGCGTGCCCGAAGCCCATGATGCGCTCACCTGCGAGCACTCGCTGCCGCACCCAGGAGTCGATCCGGTCCGGGGTGCCGATCGCGTCCAGAGTGTCCAGCGCCCGACTGGGCGCGCCCCCGTGCAACGGCCCCGACAGCGCCGCCACCGCACCGGCGAGGCACGCCGCCACATCCGCACCCGTCGACGCGATGACCCGAGCCGTGAACGTTGACGCATTGAATCCGTGATCAATGGTTGAGATCAGGTATTGCTCGATCGCCCGTGCGTGCTGCTCGGTCGGCACCGAACCGGTCAACATGTACAGATAGTTGGCCGCGTAGGACAGGTCCTCGCGCGGCTCCACCGGCTCAAGCCCCTTCCCCAGCCGGTGCAGCGCGGTGAGCAGCGTGGGTACGGCCGCGGCCGCTTCCAGGGTGTCCTCCCTGCGCCGGTCGGCATCGATGTCGTACACGGGCCGGAAGCCCTTGGCCGCGCCCAGCAGCGACAGCGCCGTGCGCATCCCGGCGAGCGGGCCGGAGCGCCCGCCGGCCGCCGCGATGGCCGGCAGCGCCGCTCGCACCTCGTCGGGCAGCCGCCGCAGCGCCGCGGTCTGCGCCGCGAAGGCCGCGCTCCGCCCGGCGTCCGGAAGTTCGCCGTGTACGAGCAGGTGCCAGACGTCCTCGAAGGCGCGGGTTCGCGCAAGGTCGACGGCGGAGTACTGCCGGTAGTGGTAGAAGCCCTCGACGCCACGGACGTCACCGATCCGGGTGTCGGTGACGACGACACCGGCGAGTCCCCGTGGTGCGTCGATGAGAGCGGCTGCGGACCTGTTGACGGACATGTCTTCCTCCCTGGACTTGATTCGACTGTCTATGATTGACTCAACTGTGTCAATATTGATTTAATCAATACATCAGTCAATGGTCCGCTAGACGGATACGGTGACCCCCATGCGCGATCAAGAACCCGCCCCCCTCGACGCGGAACGGCGGCTGAGCACCAAGGAGGCCGCCGAACTGCTCGGCGTGAAGCCGGAGACCGTGTACGCGTACGTGAGCCGTGGTCAGCTCAGCAGTCGGCGGGTGACCGGCGGACGGGGCAGCACCTTCGACGCCAGGGAGGTCGAGGCGCTCGCCCGGCGCAACAGGCGGGACAGCACGGCAAGTTCCCCCTCCGGCGGTGAGTTGTCCGTACGGACCCGCATCACGCTCATCGAGAGCGACCGCTACTACTACCGTGGTGTCGACGCGGTCGACCTGGCCATGCGGCACACCTACGAGGAGGTCGCCGAGTGGCTGTGGACGGGCCGGATGCGGCCGGGCAACACGTTCACCGCGCCGGCCGCCTCGGTCGCCGTCGCCCGCCGCGCCGTCGACGCGCTGCCCGAACACGCCGCGCCCACCGACCTCCTGCGCGTCGCGACGATCGCCGCCGCGACCGCCGACCCGCTGCGCTTCGACCTGTCCGAGGACGCCGTGCTCGGTACGGCGCGCACCCTCATTCCCACGCTCGTCGCCGCTCTGCCACCGGCGGGGCACGACCGCCGCGACAAGGGACCCCTGGCCCACCGTCTGTGGACCCGGCTGTCGCCGCGCAAGGACCCCGACGAGGCGTCCCTGCGCGCGCTGGACACCGCCCTCGCCCTCCTCGTCGACCATGACCTGGCCGCCTCCACGCTCGCGGTGCGCGTCGCCGCGTCGGCTCGTGCCCACACCTACGCGGCGGTCTCCGCCGGACTCGGTGTGATCGAGGGCCCGCTGCACGGCGCGGCCAGCGGGCTCGCCCACCGGCTGCTCGTCGACGTGCTCGACCAGGGCGACGCCGCGCCCGTGATCGCGGACGAACTGCGCGCCGGCCGCCGTATCCCGGGACTCGGCCACCGGCTCTACCCGGGCGAGGACCCACGCGCGCGTGCCCTGTTCGGCCTCCTGGAGCAGATCCCGCGCGCGGAACCCGCACTCCTCGCGGCCCGGGACATCGTCGAGACCACCGCCCGCCACGCCCCGCTGCACGCCAACGTCGATCTGGCGCTCGCCGTGCTCACCACGTCCTGCGGCATGCCCCCGACCGCGGGCGAGACGATCTTCGCGGTGGCCCGTACGGCGGGCTGGATCGCCCACGCCCTGGAGGAGTACGGCGAGCGCCCCCTGCGCATGCGCCCGAGCGGGCTCTACGCGGGTCCGAAGCCGCCTCAGCCACTACCGGAGTAGCGCAGGGCGGGGCCGAGAGTCGCCGTGAGCCAAGTCAGGTTAGGCTCACCTCTGTGAGTACGTGCTCAAGCGTGTCCCGGGACTCCGACGAGCCCGTTTCGGGAACCGCGGCCACCGCGACGACCTGGCTGTTGCTGGAACAGCCCGGTCCGTGGGGTGCCAAGGCGCTCACTTCGAGCCACCTGGACCCCGCGCTGGGCCGTGCCCTGGAGGCCGCCGCGAAGGACACGGGCGTGCGGATCGCGCTCATCCGCCGCCCCGGTCGCCACGCGGACCGCCGGGTGCCCGCCACACGCCGGGTGTACGCGGCCCACACCGTTCCGGGAAACGTGTGGCTGCACGGCGCCACGACCTCGGATCCCGGGCAGCTCCTCGATCTCGACTTCGCCGCACTCGGCCGGGGCGAGCACCGCTCCTTCGACGCGGTGCTCGACGGACGGCCCCACGACGGTGATCCGCTCGCCCTCGTCTGCACCAACGGCAAGCGCGATCGCTGCTGCGCCCTCCTCGGCCGGCCTCTCGCGGCCGAACTCGCCACATCCGGCGTCGAGGGCGTCTGGGAGGTCACCCATCTGGGTGGTCACCGCTTCTCCCCGACGGTGCTCGTGCTGCCGTACGGATACGCGTACGGCCGGGCCGAGGCCCACACCCTCAAGGAGGTCCTGCACGGCGCGCGGGAGGGGCGGATCGTCGTGGAAGGGTGCCGGGGCCGCTCGGCCTGGGAACGGCCCGGTCAGGCGGCCGAGCTCGCCGTACGCACCAGGACCGGTGAATACGCCGCGGAGGCGCTGAGCGTCGTACGGACGGCCGGCGCGGCCCCGCGCTGGGAGGTGACCGTCGCCCACGCCGACGGGCGCCGCTGGCAGGTCGAGGTGGCCCAGGGCGCGGCCCTGCCGCCCCGGCCGGAGAGCTGTGGAGCGGCGGTCCTCGGTTCACCCGCGCGGATGGACGTGGTGGCGGTGCGCGAGGTGAGGGTGACGACGGCGCTCGCGAGCTGACCGGTCCGCCGACCGCGGTCCGGACCGTCTCCTCAAGCATTGATCAAGAGATCCACGCCACACCCATTACGGCAGGTAGGCAGCCCCACGTACCTTCTTGGGTATGAGCCCCACTCCCCCCGCACGCCGCCTGCGCCTCGGCCTGCCCCGGCGGGTGTTCTCGCAGGTGCTGCTGATGCAGGTGGCGATCGCCGCGGGAGTCGCGGTACTCGCGACCGGACTGTTCCTCGCGCCCTTGAGCGACCAGCTGGACGACCAGGCGATGCGCCGCGCGCTCGCCATCGCGCAGACCACCGCGCAGCAGCCGGGCCTCGCGAGGGAGGTGCGGGACACTCCTCCCTCACCGAACGGTCCGGTGCAGAAGGAGGCCGAGCGGATCCGGAAGGCCACCAAGGCCGAGTACATCGTGGTGATGGACTGGCGGGGCGTGCGCTGGTCGCACACCGACCCGAAGCAGATCGGCGGCATCGTCTCGACCGACCCCGGCCAGGCCCTGGCCGGCCGGGAGGTCATGGAGATCGACAGCGGCACCCTGGGCCGCTCCGCCCGCGGCAAGGTGCCGCTGCATGACAGCGACGGCACGGTCGTCGGCGCCGTCTCGGTCGGCATCGCCTACGACAGCGTCCGGGCCCGGCTGATCCACGCGATCCCGGGGCTGCTCGCGTACGCCGGAGGTGCCCTGGCCGTCGGCGCGCTGGCCGCGTGGCTCATTTCCCGGCGGGTCCAGCGGCAGACCAGGGACCTGGCCTTCTCGGACATCGCGTCGCTCCTGTCGGAACGCGAGGCGATGCTGCACGGCATCCGGGAGGGCGTCGTCGCCCTGGACCGCACCGGCCGCATCCGCCTGGTCAACGACGAGGCGCAGCGCCTGCTGGGCATCGGGAACGCGGTGGTGGGCCGGTCCCCCGACGAGGCGCTCGGCGCGGGCCGTACGGCCGACGTGCTGGCCGGGCGCGTGAAGGGCACGGACCTGCTCACCGTCAGGGGCCAGCGGGTGCTGGTCGCCAACCGTATGCCCACCGACGACGGCGGCGCCGTGGCCACCCTGCGCGACCGCACCGAGCTGGAGCAGCTGGGCCGCGAGCTCGACTCCACCCGCGGCCTGATCGACGCCCTGCGCGCCCAGGACCACGAGCACGCCAACCGTATGCACACACTCCTGGGGCTGCTCGAACTGGAGATGTACGACGACGCCGTCGAGTTCGTCGGCGAAGTGGTCGGTGACCACCGGGCCACCGCGGAACAGGTCACCGAGCGGATCGAGGACCCACTGCTCGCCGCCCTGCTGGTCGGCAAGGCGACCGTCGCGGCCGAGAAGGGCGTCGCGCTGTGGGTGTCGGACCGGACCCGGCTGCCCGACCGGCTGATCGATCCCCAAGGGCTCGTCACCGTCGTCGGCAACCTGGTGGACAACGCCCTCGACGCCGTGGCGGGCAAGCCGCACGCGCGCGTGGAGGTCGAACTGCGCGCCGAGGGTCGTACGGCGATCCTCCGGGTGCGCGACACGGGCCCGGGAATCCCGCCGGAGCACCGTGAGTTGATCTTCACCGACGGATGGTCCACGAAGAAGCCGCCCGCGCACCGCGAGCGGGGCATCGGGCTCTCCCTGGTGCGCAGGCTCGCCGAGCGGCAGGGAGGCAGCGCGACCGTCGGCGAAGCGCACGGCGGGGGTGCGGAGTTCACCGTCGTCCTGCCCGAGGCGCTGGCCGAGCCGGGCCCGGAACCGGCCCTGACCGTGCCGTCAGCTCCGCAGACCGCCAAGGAGGAGTCGTGATGATCGAGGTCCTGGTCGTGGACGACGACACCAGGGTCGCGCGGGTCAACGCCGCCTACGTCGAGAAGGTGCCGGGCTTCCATGTCGCCGGCGAGGCCCACAGCGCCGCGGACGCGCTGCGCCAGCTGGAGACGCTGCCCCGGCTCGACCTGGTGCTCATGGACCACTACCTGCCCGACGAGACAGGGCTCGCGGTCGTCCAGGAGATGCGCCGGCGTGGCCACCAGACCGACGTGATCATGGTGACGGCGGCCCGGGACGTGACCACCGTGCAGGCGGCGATGCGGCACGGCGCGCTGCAGTACCTGGTCAAGCCGTTCGCCTTCGCCGGCCTGCGCTCCAAGCTGGAGGCGTACGCGGAACTGCGCCGCACCCTCGACGGCGGCGGGGAGGCGGAGCAGGCCGAGGTGGACCGCATCTTCGGGGCTCTGTCGGCCCCCTCTGAGCCGGACCTGCCCAAGGGTCACTCCCCCACCACCGCGGAGCTGGTCCGTCAGTCCCTGATGAACGCCGACGGGCCTCTGTCCGCCCAGGAGATCGCCGAGCGGACCGGGGTGAGCCGCCAGACCGCCCAGCGCTATCTGAAGCTCCTGGAGCGCACGGGACGGGCCAGGCTGACCCTCAAGTACGGCGACGCCGGCCGCCCGGAACACCGTTACGTGTGGGCGACTCGCGCCTAGTGTCCCGGTCCGGAGATCCTGTCGCAGTAGCGGCAGATGCGGTCGATGATCTGGTCTGCGGTCTTGGTCCACTTGAAGGGCCGGGCCTGCTCGTTCCAGGTCTTGATCCAGTCCTCGAGGGCGGTCTTGAGCTCGTCGAGTGAGCAGAACACGCCGCGTTCGAGGCAGCGCCGCTGTAGTTCGGCGAACCACCGCTCGACCTGGTTGATCCAGGACGAGTAAGTCGGGGTGAAATGCAGCTCGAACCGGGGATGGGCCAGAAGCCACTTGTGGACCACCGGCGCCTTGTGGGCGGAGAGGTTGTCGCAGATCACGTGGACCGCCAGGCCGGGATCGGTCTGGCGGTCGATCTCGTCGAGGAAGTCGCGGAAGTCCACGGCCCGGTGCTGCGCGGACAGCTTGCCGATCACCTTGCCGGTGGCGGTGTTCAGGGCGGCGAACAGGTCCACGGTGCCGTGCCGGACGTAGTCGAAGCTGCGCCGCTCGGGGATGCCCGGGACCATCGGCAGTACCGGAGCTGTCCGTTCCAGGGCCTGGATCTGCGGCTTCTCGTCGACCGCGAAGACGGCCGCGTTCGCCGGCGGGGCGAGATACAGTCCGACCACGTCACGGATCTTGTCGATCAGCAGCGGGTCCGGAGAAATCTTGAAGGTCTCCGTGCGCCAGGGCTGCAGCCCGAAGGCCCGCCAGATCCGCAGCACACTCGTCGGCGAGATCCCCACCCGCCGGGCCAACTCCCGCTTCGACCAGTGGGTGGCGCCCTCGGGCACCTCTTCCAGCGTGCGCACCACCACCTCTTCCACCTGGGCGTCGGTGATGGTGCGGGGCACGCCGGGACGCAGCTCGTCGGACAGACCATCGAGACGGCGCTGCAGAAATCTGGTCCGCCACCGGCTCACGGTCCCCCGATCAGTGTCCAGCCGCGCGGCCACCGCGGTGTTGTTCAGCCCGTCCGCGCACGCCAGCACGATCCGTGCCCGCTTGGCCAGACCCTGCGCGGTTGTCCGCCGTTTGGCCCACCCCTGCAACACCAGCCGCTCGTCCTCGGATAACACCAGCGGTTGCAGCCTGCTGTCCCCCATTCCTCCAGCAGACCGCAGCCGCCAGCCGCTGTCACCGCCCGAGCCGAAATCTGAAACGAACCACGACTCACGTGGCGAGACGTGAACTCAAGACCAGATCACTAGGTGTATTGCCCCGCAGGGTTCAGACAGATCCCACGGCCTCAGCCCGTGGCCTGTCCGCTGTCCGCCCGTGTCTTGCTTCGCGAACCCCGTCGTCCCGACGGGACGCCCACCCGGGCCCTCGCGTCACCGGGCCGCCGAGTGACCACTCGGAGCCGACGACGGAGCTGATCTGCCGCGTCCTGCACCGCGCCGACCACGCGCTCTCCGCCCACGAGGTCCCCGTCGAGAAGGGACTGAGCCGCCTGGAGCAGTCCGGCCGCCTGCGCCTCTCCCTCAAGTACGGCGACACGGGTCGGCCCGAATACCGTTACGCGTGGGTGGCGCCGTAACCGTACGTCGGTGAGGGCACCGCCTCTACGCCGCTCCCGCCCCGGTCAGCGACCGCACCTCGGTCTCCGCGTGCCTGGCCTCGTCCGGGATCTCCGCCGAGGTGACCGTGCCCAGCCAGCCCGCGAGGAAGCCCAGCGGGATCGAGACCAGGCCCGGGTTCTGCAACGGGAAATACTGGAGGTCGACGTTCGGGAACAGCGAGTCGGGGCTACCGGAGACCACCGGGGACAGCACCACGAGCACCACGGCCGGGATCAGACCGCCGTAGACGGCCCACACGGCGCCGCGTGTGGTGAAGCCTCGCCAGAACAGGGAGTACAGCAGCACCGGAAGGTTCGCCGACGCGGCGACGGCGAAGGCGAGGCCCACCAGGAACGCGACGTTGAGATCCCGCGCCAGCAGACCGAGGGCGATCGCCACCACGCCGACCCCGACGGCCGCGACACGGGCCACGGCCACCTCGCTGCGGGGCTTGCCGCCCCGGCGCCGCAGAGACGCGTACAGGTCGTGGGCCACCGACGCCGAGGACGCGAGCGTGATCCCGGCGACCACGGCGAGGATCGTGGCGAAGGCGACCGCGGCGACGACCGCGAAGAGAACCGTTCCGCCGGTGGATCCGGCGCCGCCGCCCAGATCGAGCGCCAGCAGTGGAACAGCCGTGTTCCCGGCCGCGTTCGACCCGCGTACCGCGTCGGGCCCCACGATGGCGGCCGCGCCGAATCCGAGCACGATCGTCATCAGGTAGAAACCGCCGATGAGCCCGACGGCCCAGACGACCGAGCGGCGTGCGGCGCGCGCGGTGGGCACGGTGTAGAACCGGGACAGGATGTGCGGCAGCCCGGCCGTGCCGAGCACCAGGGCCAGCCCGAGACTGATGAAGTCCAAACGGGCGGTCCAGTCCCCGCCGTACTTCAGCCCGGGCGCCAAAAACGCCTCCCCGTGACCGCTGCGCTCGGCGGCCGTGAGCAGCAGCCGGTCCAGGTCGCCGTGGAAGCGCATCAGGACGAGCGCCGTCAGCGCGATCGTGCCGCCGAGCAGCAGGACGGCTTTGACGATCTGGATCCACGTCGTCGCCCGCATCCCTCCCAACGACACATAGATCACCATGAGCGCGCCGACCCCGATGACGGTCCAGGCCCGCGCCGCCCCGCTCGTGCCCCCGAGCAGCAGCGCCACCAGGCTGCCCGCGCCGACCATCTGCGCCACCAGATACAGAACGGACACGGTGACCGAGGAGGTTCCCGCCGCGATCCGTACCGACCGCTCCCTCATCCGCGCCGCCACGACGTCGGCGAGCGTGAACCGGCCGCAGTTGCGGACCAGTTCGGCCACGAGGAACAGCACCACCAGCCAGGCCACCAGGAAGCCGACGACATACAGCAGCCCGTCGTAGCCGAACAGCGCGATGAGCCCGGTGACCCCCAGGAAGGAGGCGGCCGACATGTAGTCACCCGCGATGGCAAAACCATTCTCCATGGGAGAGAAGAGCCGCCCGCCCGCATAGAACTCCTCGGCCGAACCGCGCCGGTTGCGGCTCACCCATGTCGTGATCGCCAGCGTGACCGCGACGAACCCGCTGAACAGCAGCAGCGCCAGCGTCTGGTGTTCACCCGTCACGAGACACCGCCGTTCACGCCACGTGTCAGCTCCTGTGTGTCCCAGCGCAGTTCGAGCGCCGCCCGGTCCCTGCGCAGGCGCGCGTGCCGCGCGTAGGCCCAGGTGAACAGGAACGTGGTCAGGAACTGCCCGAGCCCCGCCACCAGCGCCACGTTCACCGCTCCCGCCACCGGCCGGGCCATCAGCTCGGGGGCGGTCGTGGCAGCCACGACGTAGCCCACGTACCAGGCGAAGAAGGCCACGAAGGCCGGCACCACGAACCTCCGGTACCGCCGCCGCACCTCCTGAAAGGCCGCGCTGCGCTGCACCTCCAGATACACATCGGCCGCCGCGACCCCGGTCCGGCTCTCCCCGCGTGCCGACGGAACCACGGCCGGATCCGGCACCCCGACACCGGCCGACTCGCCCCAGCCGGAGGCGAGGGCGTCGTACCAGGGATCGTCGTACCTGAGGTGTCCGGCCTCCTCGGCCGGGCCCGGGTCGACACCGTCGAGTCGCTCGACCGGACTTTCCTGACCAGCCCCACCAGGACGGCCCTTGCTTGGCTGCATGCCCAAGGATGGACAGAACGGGAAGATCCCTGACTCTTCTTCCCCTCGCTCTTCACCCCATCAGGTGACTCAGCCCGCTGGTGGCCGCACCAGCCCCTTTCCGTACGCGTAACGCACCGCCTGCGCACGGTCCTTGAGCCCCGTCTTGGCGAAGAGGTTGTTGATGTGGGTCTTCACGGTCGCGGTGGAGACATGCAGCCTGCGGCCGATCTCCTGGTTGCTGAGCCCCTCGGCGATGAGGAGCAGCACCTCGGTCTCCCGCGCGGTGAGCCCGTCCGGCGCCTCCGGGGGCGCGGCCGGTCTCGTATCGGTCTCCGCCAGACGCTCCAGCAGCCGCCTCTGAATGCTGGGCGAGAGCCCCGCGTCCCCCGACAGCACGCTGTGCACGGCCCGCACGATCTCCTCTCCGCCGGCGTCCTTCGTGAGATAGCCGCGCGCTCCCGCAGCCAGGGCCGGGAAGAGCGACTCGTCATCGGCGTACGTCGTGAGCACCACGACCTGCGTCCCCGGATACTCCACACGGATCCTGCGGGTGGCCTCCACCCCGTCGCAGCGAGGCATGCGCAGGTCCATCAGCACCACGTCCGGGGCGACTTCGGCGACGAGCCGCACCGCCTCCTCCCCGTCCCCCGCCGCACCGACGACCTCGATCCCGGGCAGCAGACCGAGCAACATCACGATGCCCTCCCGCACCACGGTCTGGTCGTCCGCTACCACCACCCGAGCGGGCTTCCGCTCGGCGTCCTCCGTCATACCGGCACCTTCAACGTCACCACGAACCCCTCCTCGCCCGGCCCGGCCTCGAACGAACCGCCCAGCAACTCGGCTCGCTCCCGCATGCCCAGCAGACCGTACCCGGCTCCCGTACCGGTCAGCTCGCCCGGCGAGCCGCCCGAATCCCGCACATCCAGGGTCACTTCGTGCGGGCTGTAGTCGAGCCGCAGGCGCACCTTGGCGCCCGGGGCGTGCTTGCGGGTATTCGTCAGAGCCTCCTGAGCCGCTCTGCGCACAGCCTGGGAAGCCTCCGCCGGAAGCGCCCTGCGTTCACCCGTGATGGTGATCTCGGTGCCGTCGGCCGTACCCACCAATTGGTTCAGGAACTCCTCCAGGGGGGTCAGATCCCCGCGCAGGGCGGAGAGCGCCTGCCGTGTCTCTGAGAGCCCACCGCGCGCCATCTCCCGTGCCGCCACCACTCGTTCGAGAACCTGCTTCCGTTCCCCGCCACGCTCGATCAGCAGCCGGGCCGCCTCCAAGTGCACGAGCTGGGCAGACAGGCTGTGCGCCAGCACGTCGTGGATCTCCCGCGCTATGCGGGCCCGCTCCGCGAGCGCCGCCGTCTCCGCTTCGGCGGCGCGTGCGGCCCGCTCCTGGGCGAGAAGCCGCTGAGCGCTGGCGCGGGCCTCGGCGTCCAAGCGCAGCGTGTATCCGGCCAGGGCGAGGCCGACGCCGGTGACCACGGACGTCAGCACTTCGTCGCTGTTGACGAAGCCGAACGAACCGAGTGCCACGCCCGCTACGCCGAGGGCGACTGCCGGTGGGAGCCGCTCCAGCGCCGAGACAGCGCATCCACACCACATGACGAGGGCCGCGACTTTGAAGCCCGATATCTGGGCCGCCACGGCGACACCCTGAAGCAGCGCGAGCGACGCCAGCGAAGGCCACAACTTGTGCTGGAGCGTGGTCCGGAAGAACACCCAGGCGAGCAGTGCCGCCAGAAGCACTCCTCCGGCTCCGGCCGCCGCCTTCCAGCCACACACCTCGCTCTCGGCGAAGGCACCCCACATCAGCACACCGAGGACCAGGGCCCTCACTGTCCAGGCCAGCAGGCACCGGGAGCGTGAGAGTCCCTCGCGGCTGAGCGCCTCCTGGGAAGGCCAGCGTGTCCAGGCGTTCTCCTTCACGCGCGCTCCTCCCCCGCAGGCGCCATCCTGCTGTCACCGTACGCCCAGCCCGAGTTCGTGGCAGGGCGCAGCGACTGACCGCGCCAGGCCAGGGTTCCGGCCCGCACGAGAAGGGTGCCGGCAAGTCCCAGCAGCAGGGCGGAGCTGTCCTGGTGAACGCCCACCGCGGCACCGAGCGCGAAGAGTCCGACACGCAATCCGATTCCGGCGCCCCAGACGGCGACGCTCGCCCTGCTGCTCTTGCTCCACACTGTGCCGTCCGGCTCCACCCATATCCGGGTGGTCCAGGCCCAGCCCGCCCCGGTGGCCACGCCGAGCAGCAGTTCGGCGCCGAGCAGCAGCGCCGAGGCCGTGTGGTGATGGGCGTCGAGTATGCCGGGCTCGCGCAGTGCGACGACGGCCAGGATCGCGGGCAGGAGCCACCAGCGGCGCTCGCCCTCGATGGGGGTCGCCCGAGACTGCCGGGCGATCACCAGCACGGCAACGACCACGATCACCAGCGCGTCGACGAGCCCGGACATCACAACCTCCGTGAGCGAGAAAGGGGATGTCGGCAGCAGTGCCGCCGACGCCTTCGACGCTACGGAAGTCGCCAGGTCACGGGATCGGAGTGCGGGTGGATCATGGGTGGATCCCCGACCGGGTGTTTCTCCACCCAGGGGTGGAGAAACGGCTCGGCCACGGCGGCCTGAGCCGCTTGCGGGCCGGGTCGCCCAAGCCGGTCGGGCCGTGCACCAGGCATGGCACGGGCCATGCGCCGACTTCCCAGCTGAGCCGGACCACCCGGAACCGCTGGAACCAACCCGAGCTCCCCGCCGATCCCTGGCTCTGTCAGCCCAAACTCAGGCCAACACCAGGACCCAACCAGCACCGGCCCCAACCAGTACCCGACCCGGCTCAGATCACCAGCACCCCAGTCCCGCCCTGCCCGGCCAAAGCCCAGCGCAGCGGCTATGCATCGATCCGCGACCGATCCAGCGTCGCAGCCGAGTTGGAGATGAACTCCTTGCGCGGCGCGACGTCGTTGCCCATCAGCAGATCGAAGACCTGCTCGGCGGCCTCGAGGTCGGAGAGGTTGATCCGGCGCAGAGTGCGGTGGCGCGGGTCCATGGTCGTCTCGGCCAGCTGGTCGGCGTCCATCTCGCCGAGACCCTTGTAGCGCTGGATCGAGTCCTTGTAGCGGATGCCCTTGCTCTGGAGCTCCATGAGCGTGTCGCGCAGTTCCCGGTCCGAGTATGTATAGACGTACTTGTCCTGGCCCTTCTTCGGCTGGACGATCTCGATGCGGTGCAGCGGCGGCACCGCCGCGAAGACCCGGCCGGCCTCGACCATGGGCCGCATGTAGCGGTGGAACAGGGTCAGGAGCAGCGTGCGGATGTGCGAGCCGTCGACGTCGGCGTCGGTCATCATGATGATCTTGCCGTAGCGGGCCGTGTCGATGTCGAAGGTCCGGCCCGATCCGGCTCCTATGACCTGGATGATCGCGCCGCACTCGGCGTTCTTGAGCATGTCCGTCACGGACGACTTCTGGACGTTGAGGATCTTGCCCCGGATCGGCAGCAGCGCCTGGAACTCGGAGTTCCGGGCGAGCTTCGCCGTACCGAGCGCGGAGTCGCCCTCGACGATGAACAGCTCGCTGCGGTCGACGTCGTCGCTGCGGCAGTCGGCGAGCTTGGCCGGCAGCGAGGAGGACTCCAGGGCCGTCTTGCGGCGCTGTGCGTCCTTGTGCTGCCGTGCGGCGATGCGCGTGCGGGCCGCGGCGACGGCCTTCTCCATCACGACACGGGCCTGCTGGGCGGCGTCCCGCTTCGCGGAGGTCAGGAACGCCTTGAGTTCCTTGGTGACCACGTTGTTCACGATGCGACGGGCCGCCGAGGTCCCGAGGACCTCCTTGGTCTGGCCTTCGAACTGCGGCTCGGCGAGACGCACGGTGACGACCGCGGTCAGGCCCTCCAGGGCGTCGTCCTTGACGATGTCGTCCTCGGCTACGCGCAGGAGCTTCTTGGCGCGCAGCACCTCGTTCATCGTCTTGGCGACGGCCTGCTCGAAGCCGGCGACGTGCGTACCGCCCTTGGGGGTGGCGATGATGTTGACGAACGACTTGAGCGTCGTGTCGTAGCCGGTCCCCCAGCGCAGTGCGACGTCGACACCGAGTTCGCGGGTGACCTCGGTGGGCGTCATCTGACCGTGGTCGTCCAGGACGGGGACCGTCTCCTTGAAGGAGCCCTGTCCGGAGAAGCGGAGGACGTCGCAGATCGGCTTGTCGTTCGCCAGGTACTCGCAGAACTCGCTGATTCCGCCGTCGAAGCGGAAGGACTCCTCGCCCTTGCTGCCGCCCTCGCCAAGCCCGTACTCGTCGCGCACGACGATGGTCAGGCCGGGCACCAGGAAGGCGGTCTGGCGGGCGCGCTGGTGCAGGTTCTCCAGGGAGAGCTTGGCGTCCTTGAGGAAGATCTGGCGGTCGGCCCAGTACCGCACGCGCGTGCCGGTGCGGGTCTTCGGGATCTTCTTGGCCTTGCGCAGGCCGCTCTTGGCCTCGAACTTGGCGTCCGGGCCGTTCCCGGCGAAGGCGCCGGGGACACCGCGCCGGAAGCTGATCGCGTGGGTGTGTCCACCGCGGTCCACCTCGATGTCCAGACGGGCGGACAGGGCGTTCACCACGGAGGCGCCCACGCCGTGCAGACCGCCGGAGGCGGCGTACGAGCCGCCGCCGAACTTGCCGCCGGCGTGCAGCTTGGTCATGACGACCTCGACACCGGAAAGGCCGGTCTTGGGCTCGACGTCGACCGGGATGCCCCGGCCGTTGTCCCGGACCTCGACCGAGCCGTCGTCCTGGAGGATGACCTCGATGTGGTCGCAGTAGCCGCCGAGGGCCTCGTCGACGGAGTTGTCGATGATCTCCCAGAGGCAGTGCATCAGGCCACGGCTGTCGGTCGACCCGATATACATTCCGGGGCGCTTCCGCACGGCCTCGAGCCCCTCGAGGACGAGCAGGTGCCGCGCGGTGTAGTTGGAACCGTCCCGGTCTGCTCCTGCCAGCAGAGCTGTGGACGGCACGGACGTTTCGGCGGTCACGCGGTTCGCTCCTCGCTGAATTTCAGATGGGGCCCTGATGGGTAAGGGCGCGGCTTCAGTCACCGGTGAGAGGGTACCGAGGCCTGGTAGAGCCGTTGTAACGCCACCCTCGTCGGAAACTCACCCTAGTCCAGACTCGCATGCCTGTTCGATCCCTCGTTGGAGTGAAGCACACATCACGTTCCCTTCCAGGCATGAACCATTTAGGCTCCGGGCACGTCCTCATGAACAACCGGCAACCCAGCCGGGAGGACCGACCACCGATACAACGCGAAGCCCCGTAAGACACATAGACACGCAATACGGCACATTCGCCGCCAACCGGCAGCAGACAGCCGCCTCGCAAAGATTTTTTCGAGGAATAGCCACGAGCGGGAACGTTTTCGGGCTGGTTGGATGTTGACCCTGGTACGACAGCTCGTCGAGCTAGAGAAGAGGCGACGTGACTACTGTTCTGACCCCTGCGAGCCAGTTGACGGCCGCTGATCGCTGCGACCGCTGCGGCGCCCAGGCGTACCTGCGCGTCGTCCTGCTCAGCGGCGGAGAGCTGCTCTTCTGCGCCCACCACGGGCGCAAGTTCGAGCCGGAACTCAAGAAGATCGCCGCTGAGATACAGGACGAGACGGAGCGGCTGACGTCCGCTCCCGCGACTGCCGCCTCCGAAGAAGAGCGCTGACACCTCGCGTCCGACGACGAGCCAGCACGGCACAGGCCGGTGAACGGGCGGCTGCCTCCGCTACAGAGGCAGCCGCCCGTCCTCGTCCCCGCGAGCCTGCTCGGGCCCTCCCGGACACCCGCTGCGCGGTTTCTTCACACCGTGTCGGCCGAGCTTACGCATGACCTTTACGTCCGTGCCCAGCCGAGCGTGCGCATGATGTCGGACACACGCGCGTACACCCCGGGGCTGCCGGCCCGACCGCAGCCGATCCCCCAGGACACCAGGCCGATCAATCGTCCCTGGGCCACCAGCGGTCCTCCGCTGTCGCCCTGACAGGCGTCCCGGCCCCCCTCCGCTTCCCCGGCGCACAGCATGCTCCTGGCGTCGTAGACGCCGTCCTCACCTCCCGGATACGCCTCTTCACAGAGAGCATCGGGGAGCACACGCACGCGTGCCGCGCGCAGGGTGTTCGGGTATTCCCCGGCGCCCGAGACATCGCCCCATCCGTACACCGTCGCGGTTTCGCCCACGGCGTACGCGGGGTCACCGCCGGCCGCCATGCCGATGACCGAGCCGGCGGGGAGAGGTTCGGCCAGCGTGAGCACGGCGAAATCCCCGGCGTTGCTGACATCGTCGTAGGCCGGGTTCACCCAGGCGTCTCGCACGGCGACCTCCCGGCCATCGCGATCCGAGAGCAGGTCCGTGCGTCCCGCTATGACCCTGAGGTCGCGTACGCGTTCCGGTGGACCGCCCAGGACCTCCTTGTCCACGCAGTGGGCCGCGGTGAGCACGGTGCTGCGGCCGACCGCCACGCCACCGCAGAACTGCCCCGCGCGTGTACCCCCGAACCGGTCACGACTGGACAGGGCCACCGCCCACGGGCTCTCCGACGCGTCGACGGGGAATCCACCTATGACGACCCTGTCGGCGGCCACAGGGGCACTGGAGCCCACTGACAGGGCGGATACCGCGGCTGCCACGACCAGCGGGCGGGCCAGGGCTCGGGGAAATCGACGACTCATGCACACTCCTCACTCGGCGTTGTCGGCGATATACCCAGAGTGATTCACCCTGTTGCGACCCGCACCCGCGGAGAGGCATGAAGCCCGGCTCCCTGTGGGGGGACCGGGCCTTCCGCGTCTACGACCGCGACGGGCCTCCGCCCCAGGCTGGAAGAGCTTCCTGACGACAGGCGGGAACGGCTCGAAGCCGAGTGGGCCAAGGTCCTCAACGAATCGCCACTTCCACCGGCCCTACCTCCGGGACTGGGCGTCCTGTCGCCGCGCCTATTCGGGCAGCTGTACGACCAGTAAGCCGCCGTCCGAGACCCACACGTCACCGCTGAAGACCGCAGATGCGACGCCGGCTCAGTCGCCCGCGCCTGCCTTGTCCTGCACCGGCTCCGGTGCCTTGCCGGGCCAGAGGGTGGTCATCACCGGCCAGAGCAAGCTGTACACAAGGACCTTGGTGAGCGGGTTGAGCCAGACCAGCAGCGGGGCACCCTTGTCCGGGCCACCGACCAGCACCACCAGACCGAAGATCATGCCGACGCTGATCGCGTAGGCCAGCAGGAACCTGAACCAGGACTTCCACGCGTCCACCACGGCCGCACGGCCGTAGAGCCTGGGACTCGGCGGAGAGGCGTCTCCGCCGAAGCGGCGGGCGAACTTCGCGTCGGCCCAGCGCACGGTGCGGTGGCCGTACACCACGGTGATGCCGAGATAGGCCGCGGACAAGCCATGCCAGACGGTCGGTTCCGCGCCGTCCCGGACGCTGAGGACGGTGGCACCCAGGAGCACGACGTCGATCAACGGGACGCAGACCAGCAGCGCACCGCCCAGGAGCCGCCGGTCGGCGGCGTAGCGCGCAGCCAGGCCGCCGACGAGGAAGACCCAGAACAGCACGTCACAAGCGAGAACCAGGTAGAGGATGGCAAGCCCCCTTGAGCGAAAGTTCGATCGTCATCGTCCCGGGCTGGTCCCCGTCCGACATCCGGTTTCGGCCGGCGCGGTTCAAGGGGAGGGCGCTGCTTCCGGGGCGAGCAGGACCGTGACCCCTCTACCGGACGCAGGACCTGCAGGGCCGAACATCGCCGTGGAAGTCGGTGGGACATCTGGAGCAGCAGCGTTGCGCTGGCACACGAAAGCGCCCCCAACCCGCAAAAAAAGCAGGTCAGGGGCGCCGGGTGGGAATCTGACTCAGTCGAGGTAGTCGCGCAGCACCTGCGAACGGGACGGGTGGCGCAGCTTCGACATGGTCTTGGACTCGATCTGGCGGATCCGCTCACGCGTGACGCCGTACACCTTGCCGATCTCGTCGAGGGTCTTCGGCTGACCGTCGGTGAGACCGAAGCGCATCGAGACGACGCCCGCCTCGCGCTCGGACAGGGTGTCGAGCACGGAGTGCAGCTGCTCCTGGAGGAGGGTGAAGCTGACCGCGTCGGCCGGGACGACCGCCTCGGAGTCCTCGATGAGGTCACCGAACTCGCTGTCGCCGTCCTCGCCCAGCGGGGTGTGCAGCGAGATGGGCTCGCGGCCGTACTTCTGGACCTCGATGACCTTCTCCGGGGTCATGTCGAGCTCCTTGGCCAGCTCCTCCGGGGTGGGCTCGCGGCCCAGATCCTGGAGCATCTGGCGCTGCACGCGCGCGAGCTTGTTGATGACCTCGACCATGTGCACCGGGATGCGGATGGTGCGGGCCTGGTCGGCCATGGCGCGGGTGATCGCCTGACGGATCCACCAGGTGGCGTACGTGGAGAACTTGTAGCCCTTGGTGTAGTCGAACTTCTCGACCGCGCGGATCAGACCGAGGTTGCCCTCCTGGATGAGGTCCAGGAAGAGCATGCCGCGGCCGGTGTAGCGCTTGGCCAGGGAGACCACCAGACGGAGGTTGGCCTCCAGCAGGTGGTTCTTGGCGCGGCGGCCGTCCTCGGCGATGATCTCCAGCTCGCGCTTGAGCTTCGGGGCGAGCTTGTCGGCGTTGGCCAGCTTGTCCTCGGCGAACAGACCGGCCTCGATGCGCTTGGCGAGCTCGACCTCCTGCTCGGCGTTGAGCAGGGGGACCTTGCCGATTTGCTTGAGGTAGTCCTTGACCGGGTCGGCGGTGGCACCGGCGGCGGCGACCTGCTGGGCGGGCGCGTCGTCCTCGTCATCATCGGACAGCACGAAGCCGGCGTTCTCCGTGCCCTCGGGCTCCTCGCCGGCCTTGCCGGGAGCGGCCTCCTCGAGAACCTCCTCTTCGAGAAGCTCGACGTCGTCCTTCTTGGCGCTGGTCTTCTTCGCCGCGGTCTTCTTGGCAGGCGCCTTCTTCGCGGCCGCCTTCTTGGCGGTCGTCTTCTTGGCGGCCGCCTTCTTGGCGGGGGCCTCTTCCTCGACGGCCGGCTCGGCGGCGGGTGCCGCTGGCGAGGCGGTGGCGGTGGCCTTCCTGGTGGTCACCGCCTTGGCCGCGACCGTCTTGGTGGCGGTGCGCTTGGCGGGACTCTTCGCTGCGACGCTCTTTCGGGTGCGCTTGGGCTCTGCGGCACTGACCATCAGCGTCACACCCTCTTCCTCGAGGATCTGGTTGAGGCTGCGCAGTACGTTCTTCCACTGAGTGGCCGGAATCTGGTCAGCTTCGAAGGCCCGACGCACGTCATCGCCGGCGATCTGCCCCTCAGCCTTTCCCCGCTCAATGAGAGCCATGACAGAGACGGACTCGGCGATCTCCGGCGGGAGCGTACGGGATGTGCTGGCCGACACGAACAACCTCTCGGAACGTTGGAAAACGGCTTCCGGCCCCGTCCACAGTGGACAGGAGCCGACCGCCGGCTTGGGGGTGGGCCGACGGCGCGGGCGGGGGCCGGGAAGATGCACAGCGCCGTGAACGGCGTCCGTATTCCCTCCGCGGCTGTCACCTCTTAGGTCATCGCGTTCATCCCGCGAGCGTTACGCCCAATTCGCGTGGCCCGAGTCACACCCCGTAAGCGATCAAAAGCGGTCAGATGCAGGCAAAGGTGGTCGCACCTGGCTGTTACCTGGCCGCTCCAGCGGATCTGCGGCCCCTTCGCGCCGTCGGACCCCGCGGGATCGCAAGGATCCCGCGGGGTCCGACGGGAGGCGGTTCACCGTACGGGCACTGCCACAGGAGGGGGGTGGCACACCCGGCCGCGCCGCCCGCGGAACGCGGTCAGTGCTCGCGCGGGGCGGGCACCACGCGTTCCACCTCGGGGTGGACCGTGAGGAGTTGCCGCATCGCCGCCTCGGCCGCGGCTCCGTCACCGGTGGCGAGGGCGTCGCAGATGCGGCCGTGGTGGGCCAGCGACGCCTCGTTCGGCCGGTCACAGCCCGTGACCGGACCGCCCGAGACATGGAGGGCCGCGGACACGATCCCGGAGAGGTGCTCCAGCATGCGGTTGCCGGCGACCTGGATGAGCAGCGAGTGGAACTCGGAGTCGGCGCGGGAGAAGGTGAGCGCATCACCCTGGGCCATCGCGTGCCCCATGATCTCGACCATGTCCGTCAGGCGCTGCTGGACGTCCTCGCGCCCGTGCCCGGCGGCGAGGCGGGCGGCGAGCGGCTCGATCGTCCAGCGCAGCTCGCTCAGCTCGCGGCGCTGGTCGTCGCGCTGTGGCCCGAAGGCCCGCCACTCGATGATGTCCGGGTCGAGGAGGTTCCAGTCGCTGACGGGGCGCACGCGCGTACCGACGTTCGGGCGGGCGCTCACCAGGCCCTTGGCCTCCAGGACACGGAGCGACTCGCGGACGACGGTGCGGGAGACCTCGAACCGCTGGCCGATCTCCTCGGGCACCAGCGGACGGTCGGCGCCCAGGTCGCCGGAGACGATCATCTGACCCAGCTGCTGGACGAGTTGGCCGTGCAGCCCGCGGCCGCGGCTGCCCGCGGCGCGCCTGCCCACCCGGCCAAGCTCGGGGTCCCCGCCGTCCCAGGCAGGGGCACCGACGCGGTCGACGGCGGGCGCCTCTGCGTAGGGGTAGCGGTCGAGTTCGCCCGGGCTCGTGAGGCCGGTGTCAGCGGAGCGGGCGGCGGTCATCATGGTGTGCGCAAGGGTACTCACGCATCCTTTGTCGGCGCCGCCTCCAACTCCCTTGAGGTCTTTGGTGAAAAGCACACGAAAGGGTGATCGCTCACCCCGTCGCAATTGACGCCTTATCGGAAAGAAATGGGCGCTCTGCGGGGAGTTGTGCGCATGGCCGGACTAAGGGTTACGGACAGTCGTCACCGGAACCGGCTCCGCAGTGCGGTCAGCAGATACGCGCAGAGCAGCGCGGTCAGCGACAACGTCAGTGCACCGCCGACAGGTTGGGAGATCATGCTCAGCGCGGCTTCCAGGTAGCGCTCTCCCCCGAAGGGCCATCGCGGCAGCAGAGCCTCTCGCAGCCGCATGGGAACTCCCGCCGCGGTCCGCACGGACGGCCCTTCCAGGACCTTGTGCACCGCGGGTACGACGAGGAGCGGCACGGCGGCCACGGCGGCGAGCCCGGCCGTGGTGGAACGGAAGACGCCTGCGGCCAGAACGCCCGCCCAGGCGCAACCGACCACCAGCCCGATCCAACTCGCACTGAGCGAAAGCCAGTCGGCGGGAACCTGGGCGAGTTCCCGTCCGTAGACGAGATAGAGCACCTCGGCGTCGCAGCCGACGGTGAGGGCGGCCAGCATCAGCGCGGTGGCCGTGGCGACGAACAGTTTGGCGGCCAGCAACCCCAGCCGGCGGGGCACGGTGCCGCGGTCCGCGGCCAGGACAGGGTGGCGGAACTCGTCGCCGAAGGCCAGCGCGCCGAGCAGCCCCGCACCGAGCGCTGCGGGGGGCAGGGGCAGCTCCTGTGGCCACGCGGCCAGCAGGCGCGGCTGCGGGGTGTGCCCGATACGGGCGAGCACGACGGCGGTCACGGCGGAGACGACGAGCACGGCGGCACCGGTGATGAACCCGGTGCCGATCCCGGCGGCACGACGGATCTCGTAGCGCAGGGGGCTAAGGGGGCTGGGGGCGGGGCGGACGGAGATGGGAGGCGGCAGAGGGGGAAGTGCGTCGAGCGTGCGTGCCGTGCGGGCGGTGGCGGGGCGGGACGGGCGGGGTTTCGTCGTCTCCTGAGGGCGGGCCTCGGCATGGGACGGGTGGCCGGCCGAGGGCACGTCCGTACGCTCGTGCGCCTCTGCGGCGGGCTGCGCGTGCCCGGCGGAGGGCAGCGGCTCGTCGGCAACCGGCTTCGGTGGGTCAACGGTGGGTCGTGGCTCAGCCGGGGGTCGCGGCTCGGTGGTGGTGGCGGCCACGGGATCGGCTGTGACCGGGGCCGGCTTCGACGCGCCGAAGGTGGGTCGCGGCTCACCGTTGGAAGCCCGCGGCGCAACGGTCACCCCGTGCGCGTCGGCGACGTGCCCTGACTCGGCATCCGTGCACTCCGGCTCCACGCCGACGTGCTCCAGCGTGTCGGCGGACGTTCGCGCTGCGCCGCCCCTGTGCAGCTCGCCCGCCACCTGCCCTGCCGTGCCCAGACCGGTGTCACGGCCGCCATGCGGCTCACCTGCCTGCGCTGTTCCCGTCCCTGGGCCCATGTCCCCGATTTCGTCGGCGAGTTGGTGGACGACGATGCCGTGGCGGAACGCCGTCTCGCCGATCTCCGCGCAGGTACTGCCGTACACGGAGAGGCGGTTGCCGCCTTCTCGTACGACCTCGACGGAGCGCTGCGCGGTGCGGGCCTGCTTGGCCAATAGAGCCGCCAGGCGGGCCGCGTGCGGGCTGCGTACGGCGACCCGGGGGCGCAGGCGGGTGCGCGAGAACTCCGCGGCCTCCTGGTCGGCCACGAGCCTGCCCTGTTCAAGCGTGACGACGCGGTCGGCGGTGCGCGCGGCCTCCTTGGGGTCGGCGGTGGTGAACAGGACCGTGCCGCCCTGGGCGGCGTGTGCGCGCAGCGTGCCGTGCAGCCAGTGGCTCTCGCGGGCGGACAGACCGTCGGCGGGGTCGTCCAGGACGAGCGTGTGCGGGTCGGCCAGGAGGGCGCAGGCCAGGCCCAGGCGGCGGTCCATGCCGCGTGAGAGGGTGCCGAGGCGTTCGTCGCGCAGGCCCTCGATCCCGACCGCCTCGAGCACTTCGTCGGCGCGCCGGACGGGGACCCCGGCGGCGGCACACAGCATGCGCAGATGACCGCGGACCGTGCGGGCCGGGTGCCCCGGCACGTCGCCCAGCAGCACACCGACCTCGCGCGAGGGATGGGCGACGCGGTGCAGGGGGCGCCCCCGGAAGTAGGTGATGCCCCGGCCCTGTTGGAGTTCCAGCATGAGTCTGAGGACTGTCGTCTTGCCTGCGCCCGGTGCTCCGAGCAGCGCGGTGACACGGCCCGCTCGCGCCTCGAAGGAGACGTCGTCGGCTGCGGGCGGAAGCGCTTTGCGGGGTTTGCTGGTCAGTCCGAAGGCCTGGATCACCCGCAGCAAGATAGCGCGCTATGTCCGGTTTTTCGGGCAGCGCAAGGCCTGCCCCGGGCACGACGATCACCCTTGCCCGGGCCGCGGCAGCGTTGCATTGCGGACCCGCGTCAGACCTCGGGGCGCAGCATCGGGGGGTTGAGCAGAGTCGCGCCACCGGCACGGAAGAGCTGGGCCGGGCGGCCGCCCTGGCGGGTGGTCGTCCCTCCGGTGGGGACGAGGAAGCCCGGTGTGCCCGTGACCTTGCGGTGGAAGTTGCGCGGGTCGAGCGCCACGCCCCACACCGCCTCGTAGACGCGGCGCAGCTCTCCGACGGTGAACTCGGGCGGGCAGAAGGCCGTGGCCAGGGACGAGTACTCGATCTTGGAGCGAGCACGCTCCACTCCGTCCGACAGGATCTGCGCGTGGTCGAACGCGAGCGGCGCGACCGGCTCGGCGTCACGCCCGTAGCCGCCCTGCTGCAGCAGTTCCTCCACCGGAGCCCAGCGCGCGTTGCTGGCGTCGCCGCCTGCCCTGGGCGCGGGCAGGTCGGGAGCGAGCGCGAGGTGGGCGACACTGACGACCCGCATCCTGGGGTCCCGCTTGGGGTCGCCGTAGGTGGCGAGCTGTTCCAGGTGTGCCCCGTGGTCCTGGGCGGGGACGGACGGGTCGTGGACGCGCAGCCCGGTCTCCTCGGCCAGCTCGCGTGCCGCGGCCTGCGCCAGGTCCTCGTCGGCCCGTACGAAGCCGCCGGGGAGCGCCCACCGCCCCTGGAACGGCGGTTCGCCCCTGCGTACCGCCAGCGCACACAGGGCATGGCGGCGCACGGTCAGCACGACCAGGTCCACGGTGACGGCAAAGGGCGGAAACGCTGACGGGTCGTAGGGCATGCGGCGATCATAGTCGTCTGCCTGACGATAAGCACTCCTTTCGCCGGTCGCATCGGCGACTGATCCACTTCGGTCGAATATGGACTTCACTGTCCGGCCCGGTTGTCCGGCGGTTGAACGTCGTACCAGGTCACACCCCCAGTTGAAGTCCGTCGGCCGCTTCCTCGACCATGGCGAGGCCGAGCCGGCTGACCCGCACGGAGAACGGGGCGCCCGCGATCCGCAGTCCGGTGAAGCCGATCTCGCCGAGGGGCGCGCTGCGCATGGGGCGCAGGGTGACCGTCCCGGCCGGGGCGTCGGGGCGGATGCCGACGAGCGTGGTCAGCAGCAGCACTCCGGCGGCCGCAGGTGTGGCCGCGGGGCGGCAGGCCGCCGGGTGCGGGAGGGGAGCGCTCCCCTCCGTGCGTTGTTCCCCCGCGTACATGTCGGGCAGCCGGTGGGCGAAGGTCTCGGCGGCCGCGAGTACGCCGCGCAGCAGCGAGGTCGCCTCCTTCTCGTAGCCGGCGGCAGCCAGGCCCGCGACGGCGAGTGCGGTCTCCTGAACCCGTACGGCCCCGGCGCGGTGGCCGAACGGATTGAACCCCGGTTCCTTGGCGCCCAGTCCGCGCAGGCCCCAGCCCGAGTCCATGACAGGGCTGCCGAGGAGTCGGGCGAGGTTCTCGGTCTGAACCTTGTCGAGCAGACCGGGCGCCAAGGCTCCCCCGCCCAGCAGGCCGGTGTCGAGGAGGTGGACGGCGGCCGCGCCCAGATGAGGCACGGCCCTGCCGTCCGGGGCACGGGCTGCCGCGGGCCGGCCGCCCCCGAGGTCGTCGACCCAGAAGTCCCTGCGGAAGACGGTCCGTGTGGCCTGCGCCCACTGCCGAAGTGCCGGTCCGCCCGTGCGTCCGCAGGCGTCGAGCAGGTCGGCGCCGAGGACCGCGGCACGGTGGGCGTGGGCCTGTGTCTCGCAGCGGACGGGACCGCCGGGGTGCGGGTCGCGCAGGTACGTGCCGTCGCCCACGGTGGTTCGCAGCCAGGTCAGACAGCGCTCGGCGGCGGGCAGCAGCTCCTCCGTGTCCTGCTCACCTAGGCCCCAACGGCGGGCCTCGGCGAGCAGTGCGGGGAAGAGCAGTGTGGCCTCCGTACCGGTGCACTGCGGCGGAAGGTGCGGGCCTGCGTCCCGTCTCGGGCCGGGGATCATCCCGGACTGTGGTCCCGGGCCCGTGAGTTGGGTACGGGCGAGGATCCGCAGCGTCCCCGCTGCCAGGCCGGTACCGAGCGGCAGGGCCATCCGGGCGGCCACGAGCGCGTCGGCGGGGGCCAGACCGCAGCGCCAGGGAGCCCCGGCCGCGAGGTGGGTGTCGGCGGGGTTCGCCGCATCGCGCAGCAGGAGGGCCTGGAGGTCCTCGATGCTCGTCCTCAGGAGTGCGGGGACTCCGGGGTGGTCGCCTTCCGCTCGTGCGGCGGCGAGGGGGCTGGTCGCCGCGCGGCCCATGGCTCGGAGGGGGCCGGCGCCGTCCGGCCGCACCCGCAGTTCCACGCTTCTGCTGCCGCCCGGCGGCAGGTCGAGCTCCCACCGCAGCAGTCCGGCCGAGGCCAGAGCGTCCGAGGGAGGCGGTGCGGCCGAGACGGACGCGTTGCCGGTGGCGCAGGACCAGCGCAGGCCGGAGTCGTGGACACTGGCGGGAAGCTCGGGTCCGGCGCGGCCCGAGGCGATCGCCCCGAGGTCGGCCAGGTCCGTGCCCAGGGACACCTCGACCGGCAGACGCAGCGGGCGGGGAGCCGCGCTGTGCAGGGTGATCCGCTCCGTGCCGTCCGCGAGACGGTCGCGTTCCACGACCACGTCCGGATCCGGGCCTGCCTGCGGCGACGTGCGGAGCGTGCCCACGAATCTGGCGCGGTCGGCCGCAGCCATGCGGGCCTGCACGGCGAGCGGTTCCCGTCCGGCCACGCGGATCTCGCACCGGGAGAGCACGCGCCGGCCTGCGCGGTAGAACCCTTCCAGACCCCGGCCGGTCATCTGCCCTCCCTCCGTCGAGATGGCCAGGCCGGGAAGCGCGACGCAGATCATCATGGTGTGGGCGGGCGGCAGGTCGGCAGACCAGCGCAGTCCGGGGATCGTGGCGCCCCGGGGAGGCGCGGCGGGCTGCCCGGTGGCGGAGGGGCCCCGGCTATGAGCCAAGGGCGGCGAGGGCGAGCCGTACCCCGATCCGGAAGCCATGCGACGGCTCTGGCCCGCCCCATGAGGTGACGGACGGCCTCGGTCCGGTGTCGGGGGCGAGCACGTGTCCGGGCCGGTGGGCAGCACGGTGGGTGAGGCACCCCCGGGGAACCTGGGCCCGAACCCGTCGACACGTGCCGCCGGCCGCGGAGGGGCGTCGTGGTCCCCCGTACGCGGCGCCCGGGCCCCGGGCAGGCCGGGGCCCGAACCGCGGGGCGGTGGGGGCCCGCCCGGGGTGTGGCGGTCGTCGGCGGCGGAGGAGGGCGGAGTCGGCTGATGCATGGAGAGGCTTCCTCTGCGCTCTGTGCGCCTCGATCGAGTTCGGCGCCGGTGCCGGAGGGCTCCGACGGGGCAGGGGCGGTGCGGCGTCACGCCCCGTCCAGGCGTTCCGCCACTCAGGTGAACGGCGTGAACCTGCTGAGGGTCACGCCCGCGTTCCCGCCCCGGGCGCGTCGAGGCCACCAGGAGGACACTCACTCCTGCCCCTCCGGGCCCTGGCCTGGCTGCACGCCTTCCTGGCCCGTGTCCCGGCACGGCATGGCCGCCTTCCCCGGCGTACACGCACGTGTGCCGCCCGTGCGTGCGCTGCCGGACCGTGCAGTACCCGCGGTCGCTCGTCCGGTACGTGTGCCGGTGTCTGCGGCACCGGCAGGGCGCGTAGTGCCGGTCGGAGTACGCCGACGGGGAGCCCCGGCGCTCGGGACACGGTCTCCCGTGCGGATACCGCCCTGGGCCGCGCCGGCGGCACCGGCGGAGCGGGTACGGCGTCGACGGCGTGGGGGCACCGCCGTGGACGCGTCTGCGGGCTCCGGCTCGAACTCGGGCGCGGCTGCCTCGCCCGTGGCGACCTCGTCGGCGTCCGACCGAGCCGGGGAGCTGTCCAGCTGCGCGACGGGGCCGTCCACTCGCCCGGCGGAGTCGTCCGCCATAGCCCGGGAGCTGTCCGCCCGCTCGACGCAGTTGTCCACCCCAGCCAGGGGACCGCCCACCGGCTCGACGCAGCCCACCGCCGGAACCAGGGAGTCGTCCGCCCGCTCGACACGCTCTTCCGCCGGAACCAGGGAGCCGCCCAACCGCTCGACACACTCATCCACCCCAGCCCGCGAACCGCCCACCCGGGCACTCAAGCCGTCGGTCCGAGCCGCCGAACCGGCGGCTCCCTGGCGCCCACGGCCTTCGCGCTCCGCGCGCAGGCAGCTGCGGATCGACTCCGGGTCGAGTCCTTCGTTGCAGGCCTGGTGGAGGAGACGGGCGAAGAGGTAGTCGGGATCCGCGCTCAGGGCCATGGCAAGGGCTTCCCGGGCCTCCAGTTCGTCGCCGGTGGACCATGCGACCCAGCCGGCGAGAGTGAGCGGCGCCGCGGCGTGCTCGCCGTACGGTCCGACGCAGCGGCGGGCCAGCGACCGCCAGAGACGAAGGGCGTGTCCGGCCTCGTCGCCCTCCATCCACTCGGCCGCCCGGTCACGGGTCGCGCGGTCCTGGAGGCCGAGGATCAACCGGGCTGCCTCGTCGTGCCGGAGAAGTTCATCGTCGCGGAGATCCGCCAGGAGCATGCCGGAGACGGGCTGTGCCCCGGCGAAGCGGTCCAAGACCCGCCCGGCCAGTTCCAGTGTCTCGTCGGCCACGTCGGCGCGGCCGGCGTCGTCCAGGATCCTCGGGACCAGCGCCAGGCTGGCGGTGTCCAGGGCGCTCTCCTGCTCGAGAGCGGCGGCGCTCTCCCAGGGGAGCAGCCGGGCCCGCAGCTCCCGGAGCGTGCCGCGCACCTGGATCCCCGCGTAGGTGGCAGCAGCGGCCAGCACCGATGTGCCGGGCAGGCCCATGGAGGCTCCCTCGGGCGGGCAGCACGCCGCGTTGTCACAGCAGTACGACCAGTAACGACCGTCAGAGATGCACAGCGCCTCGACCACTGTCACGTCCAGGGACCCGCACTCCACGCGCAGCCTGTGGGCCAGCGGCCTCAGCCGCTCCATGATCTGTCGGCCGGACTCGCCCTTCTCCGGTTCCTGGCAGAGGAAGGCGACCATCGACTCGGGGCGGGCCCCTCGGCGCTCGCTGCCTGTCACCAGCCCGTGGGCCAGTTGCCGGGCCGCCGACGGCCAGTCGTCAGCGTTGGCGGGGATGCCGAGCCGGGCCCGGCCCCCGAACCGCCCGCGTCCGTCCCTGT
The DNA here is from genome assembly GCF_028885415.1 of Streptomyces coeruleorubidus. Taxonomy (GTDB): domain Bacteria; phylum Actinomycetota; class Actinomycetes; order Streptomycetales; family Streptomycetaceae; genus Streptomyces; species Streptomyces coeruleorubidus_A. The sequence goes on along the minus strand of NZ_CP118527.1, from coordinate 7,303,597 downwards.
CGTGCAGGGCGACCAGGACGATGCTGTCCTCGGGGCGGTATCCGAGCAGATACGGGAGGGCGTCGGCCAGTTCGGCGGGGGTGCGCAGGGTGACCTGGTGCTCGCCGCCGTGGCCGTCGTACGGGGGGCTTGGGACGTGCGGCCCGGTCCCGTCGCTCCCCCGCTTCTCCTGTCCACCGTCCTGGTGCCTGCCGTGCCCGTCGGACCCGGTGATGTCGCCGTTTTCGGAGGATCCAGTCGCTTCGCTGTGGTTCGTCATGCGGAGACGATCTCGCGGAATCCGAAGCTCCGCTTGACCCTGTGGATAACTCCGATCAGGGACACGTCACTCGAAACGACGAGGAGTCTGATTACCTCGTGCACCGCTCGCGCTGTCAGTGCCGTCCTGTTGTATGGAGCGCATGGAGCACACGAGCAACGCGGATCTCCGGGCGGCGGCCGACGCTGTCCTCGCCCGTCTCGTCGGGGACGTCTCGGGAACGGCCCGGCTGCGCGAGGACCAGTGGCGGGCCATCGAGGCACTGGTCGCCGACAGACGCCGCGCCCTGGTCGTCCAGCGCACGGGCTGGGGCAAGTCCGCGGTCTACTTCGTGGCGACCTCGCTGCTGCGGGCCCAGGGCAGCGGTCCGACCGTGATCGTGTCCCCGCTGCTCGCGCTCATGCGGAACCAGGTCGAGGCGGCGGCCCGGGCCGGCATCCACGCCCGGACCATCAACTCCTCCAACACCGAGGAGTGGGACGCCGTTCAGGACGAGATCGCCGCGGGTGAGGTCGACGTCCTGCTGGTGAGTCCTGAGCGGCTCAACAACCCGGACTTCCGGGACCAGGTGCTGCCCCGGCTCGCGGCCGCCACCGGGCTGCTGGTGGTGGACGAGGCGCACTGCATCTCCGACTGGGGCCACGACTTCCGGCCCGACTACCGCCGGCTGCGCACGATGCTCGCCGACCTCCCGCCCGGTGTCCCGGTGCTCGCGACCACCGCCACCGCCAACGCGCGCGTGACGGCCGACGTCGCGGAACAGCTCGGCACCGGCGGCAGTTCGGACGCCCTCGTGCTGCGCGGTCCGCTGGACCGGGGCAGCCTGAGCCTGAGCGTGCTGCGGCTGTCGGACGCCGCGCACCGGATGGCCTGGCTCGCCGAACACCTCGACGAACTGCCGGGTTCCGGGATCATCTACACGCTCACGGTCGCCGCCGCCGAGGAGGTCACCGCCTTCCTCCGGCAGCGCGGGCACACGGTCGCCTCGTACACGGGCAAGACGGAGAACGCCGACCGTCAGCAGGCCGAGGAGGATCTGCTCGCCAACAAGGTGAAGGCGCTGGTCGCCACCTCGGCGCTCGGCATGGGCTTCGACAAGCCCGATCTGGGCTTCGTGGTGCACCTCGGGTCGCCCTCCTCCCCGATCGCCTACTACCAGCAGGTGGGCCGTGCGGGACGCGGTGTGGAACACGCCGAGGTGCTCCTGCTCCCAGGGAAGGAGGACGAGGCGATCTGGGAGTACTTCGCGTCGCTCGCCTTCCCCTCGGAAGACCTGGTGCGTCGCACGCTCGACATCCTCGCGCACGCGGAGAGGCCCCTGTCGCTGCCCGCCCTGGAGCCCCTGGTGGAGCTGCGCCGCTCCCGACTGGAGTCCATGCTCAAGGTCCTCGACGTGGACGGGGCGGTCAAGCGGGTCAAGGGAGGCTGGATCGCGACCGGGCAGCCCTGGACGTACGACGCCGAGCGGTACGCGTGGGTGGCGCGACAGCGCAAGGCCGAGCAGCAGGCGATGCGCGAGTACGCGTCGACGACGGACTGCCGGATGGAGTTCCTGCAGCGCCAGCTGGACGACGAGGCCGCCAAGCCGTGTGGTCGCTGCGACAACTGCGCGGGCCCGCGCTTCGCCGCTGACACGTCCGCGGAGGCGCTCGACGCCGCGCGCGTGGACCTGGGGCGGGCGGGTGTCGAGGTGGAGCCGCGCCGGATGTGGCCGACCGGGCTGCCGGCGATCGGAGTGGACCTCAAGGGACGTATCCCGGTCGGCGAACAGGCCGCGCCGGGGCGTGCGTTGGGGCGCCTGTCGGACATCGGCTGGGGCAACCGGCTGCGGCCCATGTTCGCGGCCCAGGCCCCCGACGAGCCCGTGCCGGACGACGTGGCGAAGGCCGTGGTGGGCGTGCTGGCCGACTGGGCCCGGGGACCCGGCGGCTGGGCCCCGGGCGCGTCGGACCCGCAGCCTCGCCCGGCGGGCGTCGTCACCGTCGCCTCCCGCACACGGCCCCGGTTGATCCACTCCCTGGGAGCGCGCATCGCGGAAGTCGGCCGGCTGCCGCTACTGGGCGCCGTCGAGTTCACGGGCGACGTGTACCCGGGACCCCGCAGCAACAGTGCCCAGCGGCTGAAGGCGCTCGACGGGGCACTGACCGTGCCGCCGGTCCTCGCGTCCGCCCTCGCCGAGGCGCAGGGCCCGGTCCTCCTCGTGGACGACTACACGGAGACCGGCTGGACCCTCGCGGTCGCGGCCCGCATGCTCCGACGCTCCGGTGCGCAGGGGGTGTTGCCGCTGGTGCTGGCCGTGCAGGGCTGACCGAGCGTCGAGAGCGACAGCCGCCACCGCCCTGCCGGGCACCGGCCCTCTGACCGGGCACCGCCACCTGCCCGGTCGCGCACACCTCTGGACGCCGCGCACCCCCGTGACGTACGAACGTGTCGTGCTCGAACGCCCCATGGGTGGCCCGGTGACGCACAGGGTGGGGATATTAGCCGCGCATCATCTGATAACGGTCGGCTGACCCAATTGCTCGTTGCCGCATTCAAGTTCGACAGGAAGAATTGAGGTCCGCTCCCGCACGGCACGACCGCCGATCCGGTAGGGCTTCGCTGCGGTGCGCGCTCCCAGAATCCGACCCCGCCCGCAGTGTGGGCGCGTAGCCGAAGGGAGGACCGTGACCTTCGGATTCGCTCCGGCCTCGGCAGCGGCGTCGACATCCGCCGCTTCCGCCAACCGCTTGCTCGAACCCGCGGAATGGGCCGCCGCCGGGATCCCGCTGCTCCGAAACCCCCGTGAAGTCGTCAGCGGGCTGCACGCCCGGCACCACCCGCAGCCGGCGACGGCTGTCATCGCCGTGCTCGACCCGGACGAGCGGCTGCGGGCGAGCGCCTCGTTCGTCCGTCGACCGGCCCCGGCCGACGGCTGGATGTTCCGCAACGTGCTGCTGGCGCAGCTGCGCCGGATCATTCCGCACGATCTGCGGCGCCGGACACCGGTGCGCACCGCCGTGCTCCTCTACTGCCGTGAGGGCGACGCCCGTTGGACGGAGGAGGACGGCGCGTGGATGTGGGGGCTGCGCGACGCCTGCACCCTGCACGGGTTGCGCTGCGGGGCGTACGTCACGCTGACCCGTGACGGCTGGCAGGTGCTCGGCGAGGGCCGCGGCGGACGCCGCCCTCACTCGGCCTCGGAACCGGAGCCGTTCGCCACGTCGGAGGCACCGCCGCCGCTGCCGCGCACCGGCGGCGCCGCCTCCGAGGTGCTGCGCCGCGCTGCGGCGGCACGCTGAGGCCACTGGCAGACCGTCCCTGGACAGGCCGTTCCGCACGGACTCGGGGCCGTACCCCGTCGTACGGCTCACCACGTTTCCGGTGACCGACAGTCGGCACGCCCCCCGAACGGCATTGAGGCCACCCGGGAAGGACCGCACGCAACCACGGCGTCCAGCCCTCCGGGCACGCCGAACCACCCTCCGTGCACAGCCGCCGAAGCGGCGCCTGAAGTCAGCCCCGGGCGCCCGACCGGACGCCACGGCACCGGCTCAGACGCTCGTGCCCAGCACCGAGTTGATCCGCTGCGGATCACCGCAGACGATCAGCAGGGCGGTGGCCCGGGAGTGGGCCAGGGACAGGGCGCTCGCGGCTGCGGCCTCGGCACCGCCGTTGACGGCGACCACGACCACCGGACGAGACGCGGCGCGGCCGGCGACGGTGGCGTCCGTGTAGAAGACGTCGTCACCGGCGTCGTGCTGGGCCCAGTAGGAGGTCTCGCCGAAGGACAGCTCGTGGGCGGCCCACGGGTGCTGTTCGCCGGTCGTGATCACCAGGACGTCGCCGGGGGCGCGACCGGAGTCCAGGAGCAGGTCCACGGCCTCCTCGGCGGCGTCGAGCGCGCCTTCGGCGGAAGCCGGGATCAGCTGGATCTGCGGGGCGGCCGGAGCGGCGGCACCGGCTGCTGGGCCCGACGGACCGGGCTTGGCGGCCGCGTCACGCGGCGCGCGTTGCGCCGGCGGCGCGGGCCGGAGAGGACCGGGACGACCGGGACGCGACGGAGCCGCGGGACGGGGGCCGGGTACGGGGCGAGGGGTCGGCGCGGTGCGGCCGCTGGCCGGAGTGGCGCGGGGACCCTGGGCACTCTCGTGAATCTGAGGCTCCTCGGGAATGAGAGGCATGGGTTGATATTTATCAAACGTTGGTACGGCCCGCTTCGGCGGGTGGCGCATGCGTGCGAACGAAACCGTCAGAAATCGAAGCCGAGCTGACCCTCGATTTCCGGAACGCTTCCGTCCGTCAAGCTGCGGACCTTCTTGAGGTGCCGCCACTGGGGCAGCGCATCAAGATACGCCCACGACAACCGGTGGAAGGGGGTGGGGCCCCGCTCCGCCAGTGCGGCCTTGTGCACGGGTGAGGGGTACCCGGCGTTGTCCGCAAAACCGAAGTCTGCATGGTCGATACCCAGTTCGGCCATCATTTTGTCGCGCTGGACCTTGGCGATCACCGAGGCCGCCGCGACAGCCACGCACGACTGGTCGCCCTTGATCACCGTGCGGACCCGCCAGGGTGCACCGAGATAGTCGTGCTTCCCGTCGAGGATGACGGCGTCGGGGCGGACCGGCAGGGCGTCCAGGGCACGTCCCGCGGCGAGCCGCAGCGCGGCCGTCATCCCCAGGTCGTCTATCTCCTCCGGGGAGGCGTGCCCCAGGGCGTACGACGTCACCCATTTCCGCAGTTCCTCGGCGAGTTCGGTGCGTCGCTTGATGGTGAGCAGCTTCGAGTCGGTGAGACCCTCGGGCGGCCGGCGCAGTCCGGTGATCGCCGCGCAGACGGTGACGGGACCGGCCCACGCGCCGCGCCCCACCTCGTCGACACCTGCAACGATCTTCGCTCCGGTCGTGGCTCGAAGGGAGCGCTCGACGGTGTGAGTAGGCGGTTCGTACGGCATGGCGACCCTAGGTTACGCCGCCCGGAACCGCCCGCGACACCCCGGTCGGCCCCAGCGGTGCCACGGCCTTCGCCGACCCCTGTCAGGCGCCGCTCGACCGCAGCAGCGGAACCATCAACTGGTCGATCATCTCCTCGACTTCCTGGTCACGCCATTCGCAGCCGCACATCTTGGATCGGTACATCATCATCGCCGGGATGGCGTCGAAGACATATCCGTTCGCAGCGTCTGAACGCACCTCGCCTCGCTTGATCCCGCGCTCGATGACCTCCCGCAGCATCTTGATAGTGGGCTCCACGACACCCTCGAAGATCACGGCATGGAAGCGCTCGGCCTGCGTCGTGTCGCACTCGTGAATCACCGAGCGAAGCGCGAAACCCGGACGGGAGAACATCGCGTCGCGGGCCCTCCGGCACAGCGCCAAGAGGTCATCACGCACGCTGCCCTCGTCCGGCACCGCGTCGAAGTGCGGCAGTCCGGCACGCAGGGCGTCAGCGACGAGATCCTCCTTGGACGGCCAGCGCCGATAGACGGCGGCCTTTCCGGTCTGGGCACCGGCGGCGACGCCCTCCATCGTCAGGCCGTTCCAGCCGACGGTGCTGAGTTGATCCAGCGCGGCGTCGAGGATCGCGCGTTCGAGCACGGCGCCGCGGCGGCGGGCGGCCGTCTGAGCGGGGGCATCCGCCCAGCTCGGGGTAACCATCGGACTCTCTCCAAGGAGCAGACGAAGCGGGGATTTCGGGGATGGGGGGGACGCGCCGGACGGCGGCAAAGGGGGACGTACCGCACGACGACGCCACGAGTGAACGCTTGCGTTCACTGTCGGGGACTCACTACCGTTGACGCGACAGTGAACGCAAGCGTTCACTAACGCACTCGTGGGGGACCCATAGTGACAACCTCTCCATTGCTCAAGGACCAGAAGCCAGGTGCGGCACGCCGGGAGGGACGCCCCGGCATCGCGCTCACCGTCATCGCGGCCTGCCAACTCATGGTGGTACTCGACGCGACGATTGTGAACATCGCGCTCCCGCACATACAAGACGCGCTCAAGTTCAGCACGACCGACCTCACCTGGGTCGTCAGCTCCTACACACTCACCTTCGGCGGACTGCTGCTCCTCGGCGGCCGCGCCGGTGACATCCTCGGGCGCCGTCGGGTGTTCATGACCGGCATCCTGCTCTTCACCTTCGCCTCGCTGCTCGGCGGGCTCGCCCAGGAGCCGTGGCAGTTGCTGGCCGCACGGGTCCTCCAGGGCGTGGGAGGCGCGATCGCGTCGCCCACCTCGCTGGCGCTCATCACCACCACGTTCCCCGAGGGGCCGGAGCGCAACCGGGCCTTCGGTGTCTTCGCCGCCGTGTCCGCGGGTGGTGGTGCCATCGGCCTGCTCGCGGGCGGCATGCTCACCGAGTGGCTCGACTGGCGTTGGGTGCTCTTCGTGAACGTGCCGATCGGCGTGCTGATCGCCGTGCTCACACCGCTCTACATCGGCGAGTCCGAACGGCACACCGGCCGCTTCGACATAGCGGGCGCGGTGACCTCGACCGCGGGCATGGCGTCCCTCGTCTACGGCTTCATCCGGGCGGCGGACGAGGGATGGCGGGACGGCCTCACCATCGGGTCCTTCGCCGCCGCGATGGTCCTGCTGGCGGCCTTCGGGATCATCGAGTCCCGGGCCAAGGAGCCGATCACCCCGCTGCGGATGTTCACCGACCGGAACCGCTCGGGCACGTACGTGATCATGCTGAGCCTCGCGGCGGCGATGTTCGGCATGTTCTTCTACATCGTGCTGTTCGTGCAGAACGTGCTCGGCTACAGCCCGATCGAGGCGGGGCTCGCCTTCCTGCCCGTGACGGTCGTGATCGCGCTCGGGGCGGGTCTGTCGCAGCGGTTCCTGCCGGTGCTGGGCCCGAAGCCGTTCATGCTCCTTGGCTCGGCGCTCGCGGCGATCGGACTGGCCTGGCAGGCGCTCATCAGCTCCGACAGCTCGTACGTGGGCGGGGTCCTCGGTCCGATGCTGGTGTTCGGCTTCGGCATGGGGCTGAACTTCGTGACGCTCACCCTCACCGCCGTCTCCGGTGTCGCCCAGCACGAGGCGGGCGCCGCGTCCGGGCTGCTCAACACCACGCAGCAGGTGGGCGGATCGCTGGGTCTGTCCATCCTGACGACCGTCTTCGGCACGGCGACCAGGGACGAGGCGGAGAAGCAGCTTCCGCAGTTCATGACCGAGGGCTCCGCGGAGCAGAAGGCGGAGTTCGCCAGGACGCATCAGCTGCCCGCGCCGTGGGGGCACGAAGTGCTGGCCCAGGGCATCTCCGCTGCCTTCATCCCGGCCGCGGCGATGGCCGTCCTCGCCCTGGCCACCGCCTGGTTGGTGATCCGGGTCCGCAAGAGCGACCTGGAGGCGCTCTCCGGCTCGGCCGGGCCGGGGCTGGGCTGACGCCGAGGCATCGCGAGACGGCTTCGACGGCTCGCCGGCGGTCCGCAAACAGGCCGGCCGGCGACTGTCGGGCCGGTCCGCGACCGGCCGCGGTTGGCCGCACCGTGCAGGGGGGACGGGCGGTGAGGGCAGCGGTCCGGCCGTCCGCTCATGTCTCAAGCGGCGTGCGAACGCGTCCCACCAGCGGATCAGAACAGCGAGCAGGACCTCCATGATCACCCCCTTCGCGCTCCCTGCACGTATCTCCGGTGTGTGCGGCCTCATGGCTCGCACAGCGGATGTAATGACAACGAGCAGCCGGTCACGGAGAGTTCCCGAGGTGCACGGAGAGTTCTGATCCCCAGGCCGATGCCCCCGAGACCGATGCAGGCAAGTGCGATCGCTGAACCGACGCGGGAGAGTTCTGACCGCTGGACCCGCTAGACCGACGCGGGCACCCAGTCCGGCAGCGGCTCCGTCCGCTCCACCCACTCGGCGGGCGGCGCCCCAGCCTTCCCCGAGGCGATCACGCCGCCCACGATGGCACAGGTGGTGTCGACGTCCCCGCCGACCTGGGCGGTCGTCCAGAACGCCTGCTGGTAGTCGCCGAGGCTTCGCGCTGCCGACCAGATAGCGAAGGGCACGGTGTCGTGAGCGGTCGTCCGCCGTCCGCACCCCAGTACCGCCGCGACCGTGGCCGGGTCGCCGTAGTCGAGCATGTCCCGGGCCCGGCGCAGTCCCGCGCCGACCGCGCTCTTCGGTACCAGGTCGATGACCCCGTCGAGGAGGGCCTCGGCACCGGGCGGCCCGCCGGGGGCGGCGGCGAACGCGGCGGCCGCGGAGACGGCCATGGCGCCGACGACGGCCTCGCGATGCTGGTGGGTGGTGTAGGCCGAGATCTCCGCCTGGTGGGTCGCCTGCTCCGGGTCGTCCGCGTACCAGGCGCCCAGCGGGGCGATCCGCATCGCGGCGCCGTTGCCCCAGGACCCCTGTCCGTTGAAGAGCGCGGCGGCGAGTTCGCGCCAGTCGCCGCCCTCCCGGACGAGCCGCAGCAGGCGGTTGACCGCGGGACCGTAGCCCCGGTCGAAATCGTGGTGCTCTGCGAAGGAGCGGGCCAGAGCGTCCTGGTCGATGCGGTGGTGAGCGACCAGGACGGCGACGACGGAGCCGGCCATCTCCGTGTCGTCCGTCCACTGCCACGGCCCGGACGGCACTTCGCGGCGCTTCAGCAGAGGGTAGTTCACCGGCACGAAGTACTGGGAGCCCAGGGCGTCCCCGACGGACAGTCCGCGCAGGCTGGCCAGGGCGCGGTCCAGGCGCACGTCGGGGGAGGAGTCAGCGGTCATCGCCCTGCCACTCTATCCGGTGATCCCGTAGGGCTCGGGATCTCGCCAGCGGTCGAACGGCCGGTCAAGCGTGTACTTGCCGTCGTCTCCCAGAACGAGCATCCGCACCTCGCCGTTCCCCGGGTTCGACAGCGACTCGAACTCCGCGACCGTCCAGTGGAACCACCGCATGCAGAACAGCCGCATGGCCAGACCGTGGGTGACGATCAGGACGTTCGGCGGATGGTCGGGGTCCTCGAAGCTGCGGAACAGGCTCTCCAGGAAGCCGCCGACCCGGTCGTAGACGTCGGCGCCGGACTCGCCCTGGGCGAAGCGGTAGAAGAAGTGGCCGTAGGCGTCACGGTAGGTCTTCTGCAGGCGGACCTCGTCCCGGTCCTGCCAGTTGCCCCAGTCCTGCTCGCGCAGCCGGGGTTCCTCGCGCACCCGTATGAGCCCGGGGTCGAGACGGAAGGCGCGCAGCGTCTCGTGGGTTCGGCGGTACGGGGAGACGTACACGCTGACGCGCTCGCCGCCGAACAGCTCGCGCAGCTGCTCGCCCGTCGCCTCCGCCTGCCGCCGGCCCCGCTCGGTCAGCGCCAGGGCGTGGTCGGGCTCACGCTCGTACACGGAGTCATCAACATTGCCCGTTGACTCGCCGTGCCGGACAAGGACGATGCGCCGTGGTCGTGCCATGCCAAAACCCTAGATCGGGTGAGGGCCCGTCGAGCACTCGTACCGCGCCCAAACAACGTAGGTCACACACATCCTGCACCACAGATCACACTGGTCGCACACCTGTCCGACCGGGATCAATCGGTCCGGAGCTGTCCGACCCGCCCGGAGTCAGACCGTCCAGCTCGGCTCCATGTCCACGACGTCCCCGGTGAGCGCCGCCACGTCCGCCTCCGTCTGGGCTCGCAGGGCGAGCCGCTCCACGCGTTCGGTGCGGTACTTGCCGTGCTCGGCGGCCGACCGCCACATCGACAGCACCATGAACTCGTTCCCCGGCGCCTCCCCGAACAGCCCGCGCACCATGCCGGGCGAGCCGGCCATTGCCGGGTTCCACACCTTCTCCTGCATCAGCACGAAGTGCTCGACCCGCTCCTCGTGGACCCGGCAGAGCGCCACACGCAGCAGGTCGGCGTCCGTGAAGCGCGGTTCGAAGCCGGTCTTCACGTCGAAGCGGTAGTCGAAGAGCCTGACCTGGGCGTCCTTGAACGTGCCCGACTGGGCCGACGCGAGCCGGTCGTGAGACCGGGCCATGAAGGAGTCGTAGAAGGCGCGGCTCTCCCAGAAGGCGAAGATGTGTGCCACGCCCGGCCGCCCCCGGCTCCAGCCACCCCCCTGTCCCCGAAACCCCGGCTCCCCCAGAAGCCCCGCCCACTTCCGCTGCCCCCGCTCGAAACCGCGGCGGTCCACCACGGTGCAGCGAATCCACTTGACCAGCACCGCGCCATGGTAAGGCCACGGAGCGTGGCGCAGGTCACTCTCGGCTGGGCCGCTCTCCGGCGCGCGCACCCGCACGCGTGGCAGGATGGACAAACAGTCGTGAGTGCCCGGCAGTTGAGGCGGACGGGCGGGTCGTACGGGGAAGGGGACGCTGGTGGACGGGCTCAACAAGGGGCTTCGCAAGGTCGAGATCGCGGTGCGGTGGGATCCCAGTCCGGCGGGGCAGCCGTCCACCGACCTGGACCTCGTCGCGGCGACCTATCCGGCGGACGATCCGCACGGCGATCCCGCCTATGTGGTGCACTTCGACAGCCGCTCCCCCGACGGCACCATCTATCTCAACCGGGACAGCAAGGACGGCCAGGGCTTCGGCTACGACGAGGTCATGACGCTGGAACTCGACCGGCTCGACGGCCGGTACGCGCGCGTGGTGGTCGGTGTCGTCATCCAGCAACGCCCGGCGGAGCGCACTTTCGTCAGTGTGGTGAACCCAGGACTACGCATCCGCGAGGGATACACCGTCCTGGCCGAGGACAACTTCGGGGGTGTTCTGGGGGCCACGGCGGCGACGGTCGCGGAGTTCGTCCGCGACGGTTCCGGTCCCTGGGACTTCAACCCCGGCCTGCGTGGTTTCGAGGGTGATCCCGTGGACTTCGCCAGGACGATGGGTGCCGCACACCGGCCCTGAGTCTCTCTCCCCCGCGAGCCCGCAGGAGCCAGGGGTGAACTGGGTGTTCCCGGACGGCTGGGACTGCGAGGCCCGGCTGGTCGACGGCCGCTGGGTCGAACGCCGTCCCCGCCGCCCGGACGTGGAACGGCAACTTCGGACGGAGACCCGCCTGCTGCCATGGCTCGCGCCGTACGTGCCGCTCGCTGTGCCGGTGCCCCACATCCTGGCAGGCGATCCGCTCATCGTGCGGCACGCCCTGGTCCCGGGCGAACCGCTGGCAGAGCCGGACGCCTTCCAGGGACGCGTCTTGGGGCTGTTCCTGCGGGCACTGCACAGTGCGGACACCGAAGAGGCCGTGCGACGCGGTGTGCCGCCCGCGCGGGAAGTGCTCCTGGAACGCGCGGCCCTGGCGGACGACTTCCGGGCTCGCGTGCTGCCCCTCCTGCCGCCGGATCGGCGCGCCCCCGCCTCCGACCTGCTGAAGGCCGTCAGCAGGCTGCCCGCCGAGGCCCTCGTCCACGGGGATCTCGGACCCGAGCACCTGCTGGCCCAGGACGGTGCCCTCACGGGCGTCATCGACTTCGGCGACGCGCACATCGGGGACCCCGCCATCGACCTGGCATGGGCGCTCAACGGCACCTCACCGGCGTTCGCCGAGGCCTGCATCACCGCCTACGCGGCACCACCGGCGCTGCGCGAACGCTCCCGCATCTGGCACCGCCTGGGCCCCTGGTACGAGGTCACGCACGGGTTGGACATCGGCGACCAGGACACCGTCCGTTCGGGGCTGGACGGCGTACGGGACAGGCTCTCCGACATCCGCGGCCCGTGACGACAAGAGGGGCACCGCCCGAAGGCGGTGCCCCTCTGTCATCGGCTCAGGCCCTCGGCGTCAGCTGCAACCGCTGGTCGAGCCGCAGCCCTCGCAGATGTAGCAGGAACCGGCGCGCTGCATCTTCGTACCGCAGGAGAAGCACAGCGGGGCGTCGGCCTGGATGCCCAGCTGCATCTCCACCAGTTCGGCGCTGGTGTGGGCCTGCTGCGGGGCGGGCGTTGCCGCCTCTTCCTTCTTCGGCTCGGAGACGGCCTTCAGCTCCTGGGCGCGCGGCGCCGACTGGGCCAGACCCTCGACGTCGACCTCGTCCTCGTTCGGCTCGTACGAACCGGTCTCCAGGTGACGCTGGCGCTCCTCGGCGGAGTGGATGCCGAGCGCGGAGCGCGTCTCGAACGGCAGGAAGTCCAGCGCCAGGCGGCGGAAGATGTAGTCGACGATCGACTGCGCCATCCGCACGTCCGGGTCGTCCGTCATACCGGCCGGCTCGAAGCGCATGTTCGTGAACTTCGAGACGTACGTCTCCAGCGGGACGCCGTACTGGAGGCCGACGGAGACCGCGATGGAGAAGGCGTCCATCATGCCCGCGAGGGTCGAGCCCTGCTTGGACATCTTCAGGAAGACCTCGCCGAGACCGTCGTCCGGGTAGGAGTTGGCGGTCATGTAGCCCTCGGCGCCGCCGACCGTGAAGGACGTCGTGATGCCGGGACGGCCCTTGGGGAGGCGCCTGCGGACCGGGCGGTACTCGACGACCTTCTCGACCTGGGGCTCGACGGCGGCGGGCTCCTCGGCCTTCTCCTCCCACTTCTTGGTGGAGAGCGGCTGGCCGACCTTGCAGTTGTCGCGGTAGATCGCGAGCGCCTTGACGCCCAGCTTCCAGGCCTCGAAGTAGATCTCCTCGACCTCCTCGACGGTCGCCGTCTCCGGCATGTTGACCGTCTTGGAGATGGCGCCGGAGATCCACGGCTGGATCGCGGCCATCATGCGGACGTGGCCCATCGGGGAGATGGCCCGCTCGCCCATGGCGCAGTCGAACACCTCGTAGTGCTCGGGCTTGAGGCCCGGGGCGTCGATCACGTTGCCGTGCTCGGCGATGTGGGCGACGATCGCCTCGATCTGCTCTTCCATGTAGCCCAGGCGGCGCAGGGCCTGCGGAACGGTGCCGTTGACGATTTGCATCGAGCCGCCGCCGACCAGCTTCTTGAACTTGACCAGCGCGAGGTCGGGCTCGACACCGGTGGTGTCGCAGGACATCGCGAGGCCGATGGTGCCGGTCGGGGCGAGCACGGACGCCTGGGAGTTACGGAAACCGTTCTTCTCGCCGAGGCGCAGCACGTCTCCCCAGGCCTCGCTGGCGGCGGCCCACACCGGGGTGTCCAGGTCGTCCATGCGGACGGCCTTGTCGTTGGCGTCGGAGTGCTGCTTCATGACGCGCTTGTGGGCGTCGGCGTTGCGGGCGTAGCCGTCGTACGGGCCGACGACCGCGGCGAGTTCGGCGGAGCGGCGGTATGCCGTGCCGGTCATCAGGGAGGTGATGGAACCGGCGAGCGAGCGGCCACCGTCGGAATCGTAGGCGTGGCCGGTGGCCATCAGCAGGGCGCCGAGGTTGGCGTAGCCGATGCCGAGCTGGCGGAACGCGCGCGTGTTCTCGCCGATCTTCTGGGTGGGGAAGTCCGCGAAGCAGATCGAGATGTCCATCGCGGTGATGACCAGCTCGACGACCTTCTGGAAGCGCTCGGCCTCGAAGGACTGGTTGCCCTTGCCGTCGTCCTTCAGGAACTTCATCAGGTTCAGCGAGGCCAGGTTGCAGGACGTGTTGTCCAGGTGCATGTACTCGCTGCACGGGTTCGACGCGGTGATCCGGCCGGACTCGGGGCAGGTGTGCCAGTTGTTGATGGTGTCGTCGTACTGGATGCCGGGGTCGGCGCAGGCCCAGGCGGCCTCGGCGATCTTGCGGAAGAGCGACTTGGCGTCGACCTCCTCGATGACCTCGCCGGTCATCCGGCCCCGCAGGCCGAACTGGCCGCCCTGCTCCACGGCCGTCATGAACTCGTCGTTCACACGGACCGAGTTGTTGGCGTTCTGGTACTGGACGGACGCGATGTCGTCGCCGCCCAGGTCCATGTCGAAGCCCGCGTCGCGCAGGACGCGGATCTTCTCCTCTTCCTTGACCTTGGTCTCGATGAAGTCCTCGATGTCCGGGTGGTCGACGTCGAGGACGACCATCTTGGCGGCGCGGCGGGTGGCGCCACCGGACTTGATCGTTCCTGCGGAGGCGTCGGCACCGCGCATGAAGGAGACCGGGCCGGAGGCGTTGCCGCCGGAGGACAGCAGTTCCTTGGAGGAACGGATCCGGGAGAGGTTCAGGCCGGCACCGGAGCCGCCCTTGAAGATCATGCCCTCTTCCTTGTACCAGTCGAGGATCGACTCCATGGAGTCGTCGACGGACAGGATGAAGCAGGCGGAGACCTGCTGGGGCTGCTTGGTGCCGACGTTGAACCAGACAGGGCTGTTGAAGCTGAAGATCTGGTGCAGGAGGGCGTACGCCAGCTCGTGCTCGAAGATCTCGGCGTCGGCGGGCGAGGCGAAGTACTTGTGGTCCTCTCCGGCCTTCCGGTACGTCTTCACGATGCGGTCGATCAGCTGCTTGAGGCTGGTCTCGCGCTGCGGGGTGCCCACGGCACCGCGGAAGTACTTGCTGGTGACGATGTTGACCGCGTTCACCGACCAGAAGTCGGGGAACTCGACGCCGCGCTGCTCGAAGTTGACCGAGCCGTCGCGCCAGTTGGTCATGACGACGTCACGGCGCTCCCAGGCCACCTCGTCGTACGGGTGGACCCCAGGGGTGGTGTGGATGCGCTCGATACGCAGGCCCTTGCTCGCCTTGGTGCTCTTGGCGCGGGAACTCCGTGCCGGACCACTCGCCGTCTCTGTCATGCCGCCTCCCTGTACGGGCGAAAACGCCCTGAAGTGCCCCGTTGTTCCCGTGGCACGGTGTTCTGTCTGGTGTTGCGAGCGCCCACTCACATCGCCCGCAACAGGTCTTCACATCGCCGCCGCCCGGCCGGGCCCGGAGCTGCCGTCCGGGTCCGGCCCGCCGGTCAGTCGGCGGCGCCTGCGGGCTCGGGGACGTGTGTCGCCCCTCCGGGCCCGCGGTCGTCTTCCTGGCTCCCCGCCCCCGCGTCGTCGCGGTCTCCGTCGTCCGCTTCGGGGCGTCCCGTCTCTTCCCTGAGCTCCGCGATGGCCGCCTCGAAGTCCTCGAGCGAGTCGAACGCCCGGTAGACGGAGGCGAATCGCAGATACGCGACGAGATCGAGCTCCTGCAACGGGCCGAGTATGGCCAGCCCCACGTCGTGGGTGGTCAGCTCGGCACTTCCGGTGGCCCGCACCGCCTCCTCGACCCGCTGGCCGAGCTGGGCGAGCGCGTCCTCGGTGACGGGTCGTCCCTGACACGCCTTGCGCACACCATTGATGATCTTGGTACGGCTGAAGGGTTCGGTGACTCCGGACCGCTTGACCACCATGAGCGAGCACGTCTCCACGGTCGTGAAACGACGGGAGCAGTCAGGGCACTGGCGGCGCCTGCGGATCGACGTGCCGTCGTCGGTCGTACGGCTGTCGACGACACGGCTGTCGGGGTGCCTGCAGAAGGGGCAGTGCATGAACTCCAACCCTCCTCACAGCAGACTCAATAGCCTCGCTGGGTCTCTTGCGCCCCACGAAGCAGCCCCAAGCATAGGCGATGACCATGGGCGCGGAGACCCGGGGGACCACAACTTGTGGGCTGCTGCTGCAATCCAACCACTAGATGTGGGGATTGGCTCATACATGCACGCCGTACGCGCGTGTCGCGCGCGTAGCCGCAGGTGACGCGCGACCGACCCCGCCGCGCCGGCCTCGTACGCCCACAGCAGTACCGCGAACACGCCCGGCCGCACACCCTCCATCGCATCCGTACGCGCACACCCGTATCGCTGCGGCATATGCGGAGATACCGTGGGCGCCGCAAGGAGGGGACGTGGGACTCCCGCACAGATGAGGGCTGCCCCCGGGGCAGGAGAATGCCGGATGGCAGACTGGGGCAACAGCCCCGAGGTGATCACCCCGGCGGTGAAGAGTACAGCAATGGGCGCTTTTGCCCGCCAGGTGGAGCGGTAGCCAATACACCCGGACACATGATCGCGTCAGTCGATTCGCGATTTTTCACTCGAACGTGTGTTTGGCGCAACCTTTCGAAAGCAACTACCGTTGTCCAGCAGGGAGACCATCGAGAGGGGCCGACGTGACCACCACCGCAGACAGTGCCGCCATCACTGCCCAGGACCGCTCCCAGGGCCGACTGGAGCCGGTGCACGCGATGAACGAAGCCACGAACCCGGAGGGGCACAAGCGCTCCCTGCCAGGACGACCTCCCGGCATCCGGGCGGACAGTTCCGGACTCACCGACCGCCAGCGTCGCGTGATCGAGGTCATCAGGGACTCGGTGCAGCGGCGCGGCTACCCGCCGTCGATGCGCGAGATCGGCCAGGCCGTCGGCCTGTCCAGCACGTCTTCCGTCGCACACCAGCTGATGGCACTGGAGCGCAAGGGCTTCCTGCGCCGTGACCCGCACCGCCCGCGTGCCTACGAGGTGCGCGGTTCCGATCAGGCCGCCTCTGTGCAGCCCACGGACACGGCGGGCAAGCCGGCCGCGTCGTACGTGCCGCTGGTCGGCCGTATCGCCGCCGGTGGCCCGATCCTCGCCGAGGAGTCCGTCGAGGACGTCTTCCCCCTCCCCCGCCAGCTCGTCGGCGACGGAGAGCTGTTCGTCCTGAAGGTCGTCGGTGACTCGATGATCGAGGCCGCCATCTGCGACGGCGACTGGGTCACGGTCCGTCGTCAGCCGGTCGCCGAGAACGGCGACATCGTGGCCGCGATGCTCGACGGGGAAGCCACCGTCAAGCGCTTCAAGCGGGAGGACGGCCACGTCTGGCTCCTGCCGCACAACGCGGCCTACGAGCCGATCCCCGGCGATGACGCGACCATCCTCGGCAAGGTGGTGGCCGTACTGCGCCGCGTCTGACACCGCGCACCGCGTCGGGTGGGCCCAGTCGGCCCGCCCTCTGACCGGGCCCCGGGACCCCTGCGCCGGTTCCGGGGCCCTGCGCTGTCCGGGCCAGGTGCGCGCTGTCCGGACCCGCCGCGTGGGGCCGGGGCGGCCCGGGGCGGGGTCGGCCCGCGGCGGCTCTGTCGCCGCAGACCGGCCCCCGTGGCTCAGTCGGCTTCCGCTTGCTTCGCCATCGCATCGATCGCCGCCAGCGACTTCCGCACCTGGTTACGGTCCGTCGTGTACCAGAAATCGGGCAGTGACGCCTTCAGATAACCCCCGTACCGGGCCGTCGCCAGACGCTGGTCCAGCACGGCGACTACACCGCGGTCGCCCGACGCCCGTACGAGGCGGCCGGCGCCCTGGGCCATGAGGAGTGCGGCGTGGGTGGCGGCGACCGCCATGAAGCCGTTGCCGCCCCCGTCCTCCACGGCCTTCTGGCGGGCGCTCATCAGCGGGTCGTCGGGGCGCGGGAACGGGATCTTGTCCATGACAA
Source organism: Streptomyces coeruleorubidus (assembly GCF_028885415.1). Classification (GTDB taxonomy): domain Bacteria; phylum Actinomycetota; class Actinomycetes; order Streptomycetales; family Streptomycetaceae; genus Streptomyces; species Streptomyces coeruleorubidus_A. The sequence goes on along the minus strand of NZ_CP118527.1, from coordinate 7,286,128 downwards.
CCAATTGGCAGCTCGGTCCGGGGACGTCCACGCCCTGCCACAGCGACAGGGTGCCGAACAGGCAGGTCCGAGGGTCGGCCGCGAAGTTCTTGATGAGCTCGCCGAGCGTCTCCTCCCCTTGGAGGAGGATCGGGAACTCCGGGAGCCGGGAACGCAGTTCCTCGGCGGCCAGCTGCGCGCCCCGCATGGAGGAGAACAGGCCCAGCGTGCGGCCGCCCGCCGACTGGATGAGCTCCGTGAGCTCGTCGAGCATGTCCCCGCGGTCGCCGTCCCGCGCGGGGCGGGCCAGGTGCTTCGCGACGTACAGGATGCCCTGCTTGCGGTAGTCGAAGGGCGAGCCGACGTCGATGCCCCTCCACTGCGGGAGGTCATCGCCCTCGGTCCCTTCGGGAGCGAGCCCGAGGGAAGCACCGACCCCGTTGAAGTCGCCGCCCAGCTTCAGGGTCGCCGAGGTCAGGACCACGGAGCGATCCGCGAAGAGCTTCTCCCGCAGCAGTCCCGAGACGGACATGGGGGCGACGCGCAGGGAGGCACCGAAGCGGTCATGGCGCTCGTACCAGACGACGTCCCATTCGGAGCCGTTCGTGATCCGCTCCGCCACGTCGTGCACGTTCTCCACGGAGGCCAGCGCCTGCTTGCGGACCGCGTCCTCGTCCTGGACTGACTTGTCGCGGGTCGTGCCGATGGCGGAGATGACAGTGCGGCACGCGTCGCGCAGTGCCATGAGGGCGTAGCCGAGGTCCTCGGGGATCTCCTCGAGGCGGCCCGGCAGCGCGAGCTCCATCAGCCGTTCAAAACCCTCGGCGGCGGTCTGGAGCTGGTCCGCCGCCTTCTCGTTGACGAGTTTCGCGGCCCGGCGCACCGCGCGGTTGACCTGGCCGGGGGTGAGCTCGCCGGTGGCGACTCCGGTGACGCGCGAGACCAGCTCATGGGCCTCGTCGACGATCAGCACGTCGTGTTGCGGAAGGACCGGGGCGCCCTCGATGGCGTCGATCGCGAGCAGTGCGTGATTGGTGACGACGACCTCGGACAGCTTGGCGCGCTCTCGGGCCATCTCGGCGAAACATTCCGCGCCGTAGGCGCACTTCGAGGCGCCCAGGCACTCCCTCGACGACACCGACACCTGGGCCCAGGCCCGGTCCGAGATGCCGGGTGTGAGGTCGTCGCGGTCGCCGGTCTCGGTCTCGTCGGCCCAGTCGCGCACCCGCAGCAGGTCCTGGCCCAGCTTGCTGGTGGGCGCGGCCGCCTCGAACTGGTCGAAGAGGCCCTCCTCCTCGTCCTGCGGGACACCCTCGTGCAGGCGGTGCAGGCACAGGTAGTTCGACCGGCCCTTGAGCATCGCGAACTCCGGGCGGCGGCGCAGCAGGGGGTGCAGCGACTCGACCGTTCTCGGCAGGTCGCGCTCCACCAGCTGGCGCTGGAGGGCCAGGGTGGCGGTCGCGACGACCACGCGCTCCCCGTGCGCGAGCGCGGGCACCAGGTAACCCAGCGACTTGCCGGTGCCGGTGCCGGCCTGGACCAGCAGGTGGGAGCCGCTGTCGATCGCTTCTGCGACGGCTTCGGCCATGGCCACCTGGCCGGGGCGCTCCGTACCGCCGACGGCAGTGACGGCAGCATGCAGGAGTTCGGGGAGTGAGGGCTTCGTCATAGCGCGACCACCCTACGACCCGGCACTGACAAACGGGTGATCAAGGCGGAGACAGGGGACGGGATCAAGACCTTGGGCTCCTCGGTGGGGGTGGGGCGGATGCGCGGACGGGTGGCGGGGCCCCGGGGGGCACAACGGGTTCGGGACGGGCGGGGCGGGTGACGGGCAGGGCGGCGCGTGCTGCGAGCGGGGAAGGATGACGGGCAGGCTGGCTCGAGCTTTGGGCGGGGCAGGGTGGAACGGGCCCCGGGCGTCCGCTGCGGTCGTCCGCGCGGGCCGTGCGCTCTGACCGTCCGCGTGGTCCGTGTGCTCTGACCGTCCGCGTGGGCCGGCGGGCCGCTCGAAAAATCTCTGCGGCGTGAGTGGGAACCGCGGCGGCACGGCCCGCGTTCAATGAGTGATGGCGTAGTGACACAGCGCTACAGCAGATGCCGAAAGGCTCGGTCTCGGACCATCAGGGCGGCTCGCTTGTCGGGCAGGTCGGCCTCGGCGGAGAACCGGAAGCCGGCGGTCAGGAAGGCGGCGATGGAGGGGGTGTTGCGAATGTCGGGTTCCGCGATGACACGTGCGCAGGAGGGCCGCTGCGCGAATACGAGATCGGCCACGGCTCGGAGCAGCAGACCACCGAGACCACGCCCCCGGTCGGCGACAGCACCGACCAGCAGGTGGAGCCCCGTGTCGTGAGGCCGGGCCGGGTAGTGGCGGGCCAGCGGATCCAGGTCCGCCCGGTAGATCTCCCAGTAGCTCATGGGCGTTCCGCTCAGCACGCCGACGCACGGCACACTGCGTCCGTCGCCGGCCAGCTGGGCCAGCACGTGGTCCTCGGTCACGCTCTGGGGTCCGGACAGCTCCCAGAATCCCGCAGCGGCGGGGTCGTTCATCCAGCGGCTGATGAGCGGAAGATCACGTTCGATGCGCACGGGGACGAGGTGGAAGACGCCCACAGGTGTGTCGGTCGGGCCCCATTCTGCGACGCGGTCGAGGAGATCGTCCGCCGTCGGGCGAACGGAGGGGAGCGAGAGGACCGAGGCCTCACGGGTCGCGGCGATGGAGACGGAGGGCTGTGCCGTGTCCTGGTCCGGCCGCCGTGCTCCGTGGCTGTGGGACGCCTCGTCCGCGAAGAGGGCGAGGCGTTCGTCCGGGAGCCGTAGGTCCATGGTGTCTTCGCCGTGACCGCTCGCACCGGAATCGGCACCGGAGTCGGCACCCGAATCCGCACCGGGGTCCGCGTCGGCTCGCGCGCTGGTGCCGACGTCGGAACCGGCATCGAAGCGGGCGTTGGAGCCGGCCGCGGTGTGGTTGACGTCGGTGGTCGGGTCGGCGGAAGGCACCAAACGCTCCTCTCAAGAAGGGGGGTGAGGCGTGTCCTCAGAGATGAAGGAGGTCGGTTGTGGTCGGGGGCGGTCAGGGTGATCAGCAGTGCAGGGGGTTGGCGATGGTGACGTAGATGGACTGGGTGTCGACCGGGCCGACGAGTTCGTCGAGGCCGTGGAGCCGGGTCAGCAGGTTGGCCTTGCAGCGCAGGACGGGTGAGTCCAGCAGCCGGGTCGGTAGCGAGGAGCGCAGCCGGGCCGGGCCGGAGGCGACGTTTCCGAGGAAACGGCGGAAGGCGGCGAGCAGCAGCCGCTCGTCGGCCAGCCCCTGGGAGCCGAACGCGCCGATGAGGCCGAGGACGTTGTTGACCGCCAGGTAGTAGGCGAAGCGCTCGTCGGTGACCTCGTCGCGGACGAACGTGTCGCTCCGCTCTCCGATGCCGGGCAGCCGGGCGTCGAGGTCCGCGCGCCGGGACTCGCGGAAGTAGTAGCCCTGGTTGTCGCGGTAGCGGCCGCCTGTGGGCCATCCGTCGGCGTCCAGCAGGACCAGGGTGTTCTGCTGGTGAGCCTCCAAGGCGATGCCGGCCTCACCGTCCAGCCACAGGACGGGACGCACGACGTGCTCGAGGTAGCGCAGGAACCACTCGGCGGCGACGGCTCCACAGGGCCGGCCGGTCCCGCGGGCGAGACGCGTGACGACCTCGGCCAACCGGGACCGGAGGACGGGGCCGTGGATCTCCGGACGGTCGGAAGCGATTCCCGGCCGAGCAGGGGAGCACGGACGCGGCGAGACGAGGCCGGCAACGCATGAGACATCGCCCGAGGGGCTGAACGGGTTGTGGCGGATCACCACGTCCAGTCCGGGCAACGGGACGCTGCCGCATCCACCGGAGGCACCGGAGGCACCGGAGGCACCGGAGGCACCGGAGGCACCGGAGGCACCGGAGGCACCGGAGGCACCGATAGCGATCCAAGCCGGGTCGCGAACGATGTCGAAGCACGGATACACGGCCCGCCATTGCTGCGCGAGTCCGCTGCGGAGCAGGCGGTGGACCTCGACGCCGCGGTGGAGCTCCTTACGGAGGTTCTCGCGACGGGAGTTGGTGATGCGCAGGCCCAGCGACAGCTTGAGCATCGCGGGGGCACCGGTTTGGTAGACGGTTCGTACGGAGGAGGTGGGTTGCCAGGGAGTGCCATGGGTGCCGAGGTCGCGGAGCAGTCCGCTGTCGAGCAGGGCAGCGCACTCCGGGCGGTGCCGGATCTCGCGTGCCTGCCAGGGGTGCAGGGGCAGTAGCGCGTACCCGTCCGGCAGCGGCAGGTCTGTCCCGGCCAGGCGTGCGGTGAGTCGGGCCGCGGCGACAGGGCGGCCGCGTTCGGTCCAGGCGGAGTCGGTGGCGAGGACGGAGGGGGCGACAGCCATCCAGTGCAGAGAGAAGGATCCGCGCAACTCGGGCGAGTACAGCCGTGCTTCGGCCTCGGAGAGACCCTCGCGGCTCTTCGGGGTTGGGTGCAGGGAGTGTCCGAGGAGGAGTGACTGTTCCGCGGCCAGGAAGAGGTCGGAGCCATCGACCGGGTGTTCACGGCGGTCGCTGAGGAAGGAGGTGACGCGGCGGAGGGAGTCGGCAACGCCCGCGACGAGTCCGACACCGTCACCGTTACTGTCGCCGTCGCCGTGGCCGTGGCCGTGGCCGTGGCCGTGGCCGTGGCCGTCTGCGGGCGTCTCCCTGGAGAGCAGAGCGGCGACCGTGACGGCGTCGGCCGGTGGGGCGTCGTCGGGAGCGTCGGCCAGACGCGGGAGACCGAAGCGGTGCCAGCCCGTCGGAGACCAGTAGCGGACGGGGGCGAGCAGGGCCGTGCCGCTGGCGGGAAGCGGGATGCGGAGGATGCCGTCGGTGGGGGCGGGCTGGCTGGTCTCGCGCACCCAGCAGCGGAGCAGTGTCTCCACGGCTGCTGCCAGGGCGACGGCGTGCGGCTCGGGAAACTCCAAGAGGTCGACGGTGGCCCGCCCAGCCCTTACCTCACTGCTCCGCACCTCGCCGTCCCTCACCTCACCGTCCGGCACCTCGGCGAGCTGCGCCTCAGGCCTCTGACCGGGGACCGCCGGGTCGGCCGGGATCACCAGGTTCATCGGGTTCGCCGGGTTCACCGGGTTCACCGGGTTCGCCGGGACCACCGGGTTCACCGGGACCGCCGGGTTCACCGGGTTCGCCGGGACCACCGGGTTCACCGGGACCGCCGGGTTCACCGGGTTGTTCGCCGACACCCCCGAGGCCCGGACGTCGGCAGAGCCTCGTCCCGGCGTCGTGGCGTGGTCGTCGGGCTGGGTGATGGCGTTCAAGACAGGTACCTCGTCGGGTGGTTCCGGGGCGTGCGATCGGGGCCTGCGAGCGGGGGGTCCTGCACAGGCTCACGGCGTGTAGGGCTCTGCTGCCGCGCCCCCATGGCAGCGAGCCGCCGCTCGGACAGCGTCGGCCAAGCGGTCCTGCACGGCGGCCGCCTGTTCGTCGGTGATCGTCAGGGGCGGCAGCAGCCGGACGACGCTGGCATGACGGCCGCCGAGGCCGACGATGAGGCCGCGCCGCAGGCACTCCTGCTGGACCGCGGCCGCCAGTTCGGGGGCGGCGGGGAGAGGCTCCCCTGCAGCCTCAACCACCCGCCCGGCTCCTCCGCCCGCCCCCTCCGGATCCACGAATTCCACCCCGATCATCAGCCCCCTCCCCCGCACATCGCCCACGCACGGAAACTCCCCCGACAGCCCCTGGAGTTGGCGCAGCATGCGCGCCCCGAGAGTCGCCGCGCGTTCGGCGAGTTGGTTTTCCCGGACGTGGGTGAGGGTCGCCGTGCCGGCGGCCATGGCGAGTTGGTTGCCGCGGAACGTGCCGGCGGGGGCGCCGGGTTCCGGGGCGTCGAGGTCGTCGCGGTAGACCACGACGGCCAGCGGCAGACTGCCCCCGATGGCCTTGGAAAGGACCATCACGTCGGGGGTCACTCCGCTGTGCTCCACGGCCCAGAAGGTGCCGGTCCGCCCGACGCCCGTCTGGATCTCGTCGGCGATCAGCGGGACGGACCGGTCGGCCGTGAGCTGCCGCATGCGCCGCAGCCAGGCGTCCGGTGCGGGGATCACCCCGCCCTCGCCCTGGACGGGCTCGACGATCATCCCGGCGGGGAGCGCAGCGCCCGGCCCGGGGTCGTCGAGGACGGACTCGGTCCACCGGGCGGCGAGGTCGGCCCCGCGATCGCCCCCGACGCCGAAGGGGCAGCGGTAGTCCTGCGGGTATGGCAGGCGGGCGTCTCGTACGCCGTGGGCGCCGGTGGACGCGCCGAGTGCCCCGGCCGTCCTTCCGTGGGAGGCGCCGGTGAACGCGATGAGGCCGGTCCGGCCGGTCGCCGCGCGCACCAGTTCGCAGGCGGTCTCCACGGCGTCGCTGCCGGCCGGTCCGCAGAACCGCACGCGCGCCCGGTCGGCGAGCTCTCGGGGCAGGGTGCGGAACAGCTCGGTGATGAAGGCGTCCCTGACGGGTGTGGCGAGGTCGAGGACGTTGAGGGGCGCGCCGGAGTCGAGGACCTTGCGGATGGCTTCCAGGACGACCGGGTGGTTGTGCCCGAGGGCGAGCGCACCGGCGCCGGAGAGGCAGTCCAGGTAACGGCGGCCGTCCGCGCCCTCGATGGTCAGTCCACGGGCCCGCACCGGCACGATCGGCAGGGCGCGGGCGTAGGTGCGGGCCGCGGACTCGCGCGCGGACTGGCGGCGCAGGATCCCCTCGTGCGCGGCGCGCGCTCCCGGTGCCGTGTCGTCGACGGCACTTGGGAGGGCCCTCACCGGCATACGCCCCACAGCGGCCTCCTCGGACGCATATCCCGCATGGGTGGATTCCGCCACGACTTCCCTGACCTCCCACCGGGCACGGGCACAGAGGACCGCACACGGACAGCAGGCCCCCCACCGCTACCAACCCCGGTCCGCTCACCGGGTTACGGGTTGCCTCAAGATCCTTTCCGTGACGGAACTGTTGCGGTTCCGTCGGGCCGCCCCCACAGCCACCGCATAGTGTGTGGTGCCGTTCCCGGACGCCGTGAGCTCGGCCTGAACTCCCCATGAGTCGGCGGAAACCAGGGCCGAGGCACCGGTTCGTCCATGTTCGTTCCACATCAGGGGGAGTCACATCATGCGATCCACACGGCCGTCGTCCATCGCCAGCCGAGGGGGGAGGGCGCGCCGCAGGAACTCCCCCGTGCTGGCCGCCGTTGCCCTCGCCTCGGCGCTCGCGCTGACCGCCACCGCCTGCGAGTCGGGTGACGCCGCGGCGGGCGGTGAGGCCTCCGCGTCGGCCGGCGTCTCCGACGACGGCAAGCTGAGGATCCCGGACGACATCAGGGACCGGCTCCGCGAGCACGGGATCGACATCGACAAGTGGAAGAACGGCGCCTGGAAGAACTGGGACCGGGACGACTGGCTGCGCGAGGCCAACGAGTACATCAACCCGATCATCGAGGGCCTGTGGGACCCGGACCGCATGCGGGAGGCCGAGGAGCCCGACCAGGGCGTGGACGACAGCGACCTCGCCGGTGACCAGGGCGTGACCGATCCCACGCCCGAGCCGGTCCAGGCGCAGGCGGTGCCGCCGTCGTACCACGCCAACGCGCCCACGGCCGGGAAGGTGTTCTTCGACTCCCCCAAGGGCTCGGCCGTCTGCTCGGCGACGGTGGTGAAGGACCCGGCCCACCCGGGCAAGTCCAACCTCGTGTGGACGGCGGGCCACTGCGTGCACGCGGGCAAGAAGGGCGGCTGGTACCGCAACATCGCGTTCGTGCCGTCGTACAACGACGACGGCAAGCCGGTCGCGGAACTGGAGAACGCCACCAAGGAGGACGTCGCTCCCTACGGCGTCTGGTGGGGTGACTGGGCGCAGACCTCGGACCAGTGGATCGAGCAGGGCGGCTCGACGGGCGGGGACGGCGCGCCCTACGACTTCGCGGTCATCCATGTGACGCCGGAGAAGGGCAGCGGCGGCAGGTCGCTGGAGGAGACGGTCGGTTCGGCGTTGCCGGTCGACTTCAAGGCTCCCGCCGTACCGAAGGTGAAGAGCGTCACGGCGATCGGCTACCCGGCCGCGGCGCCGTACGACGGGCAGAAGCTGTACCGGTGCCAGGACCAGCCGGGCCGGCTGTCGGTCACCGCGTCGGACCCGACGATGTACCGCATCGGCTGCACGATGACCGGCGGTTCCTCCGGTGGCGGCTGGGTCGCGACGGGCTCGGACGGCAAGCCGGCGCTGGTGTCCAACACCTCGATCGGCCCGGTGAAGTCGGGTTGGCTGGCCGGTCCGCGCCTGGGCGAGGTGGCCAAGGGCGTGTACGACTCGGTCAGCGAGAAGTTCGCGGGACGGTGACATTCCGCTGAACACGTCGGCGGTGGGGGGTGCCGCGTGCCCGTGACCGTACCTACCGGTGCCCCCTGGCGCATTGGCCCGTGGACTCACGGAAACCTTCACCGCCCCACCCCGGCACGCCCCTCAACTCCATGGGCGTAATGGGGTGTCGCGCCGGGGGCTCCGGCGCCAGGTGTGACATGCACACGCAGCAGCACACGGGTATGCACCAACGGCGGTCATCGCACCATGTGTTCCACACGTACGCCCGCGGCACCGAGGCGCGGGCGGCGCACCGTTCTGGCCGCCACCGGGCTCGTCGCCGCCCTGACGCTCACCGCGACCGCCTGTGAAGGTTCGGCGGACTCGGCGAGCGACAAGCCCGGCGCCACGACCTCGCAGGAGGCGGACGCCGGCGGAAAGGTCAAGATCCCGGCCGACCTCGCGGGCAAGCTGAAGGAGCACGGGATCGACGTCGACCAGTGGAAGGACGGCGGCTGGAAGAACTGGGACAAGGACAAGTGGCTCAGTGACGCCAAGGACTTCGTCAATCCGGTGATCGAGGGCCTGTGGAAGCCGGAGCGGATGCAGTCCGCGAAGGAGGCCGACAAGACGGTCACGACGAAGGACGCGTCGGCCGGCCAGGGCGTCAGCGACCCGGATCCGGCGCCGGTCGGGGCGCAGGCCGAGAAGACGCCGTACCACCGGAACGCCGCCCCGGTCGGCAAGGTCTTCTTCGACTCCCCCGACGGCCCGGCCGTCTGCTCCGGCACGGTGGTCAAGGACGTCAACCACCCGGGCAAGTCCAACCTGGTGTGGACGGCGGGCCACTGCCTGCATGCCGGCGGCAACGGCGGTTGGTTCCGCAACCTCGTGTTCGTCCCGGCCTACAACGACCTCGGCAAGTCCGAGGCGGAGCTGAGCAACGCGAACCCGACGAAGGTCGCCCCGTACGGCAACTGGTGATCGGACTGGGCTTCGACCTCGAACCAGTGGATCCAGGGCGGCTCGGAGACCGGCGGTGACGGGGCCGCGTACGACTACGCCGTGCTGCACGTGAGGCCCGAGCAGGGTGCCAAGTCCCTGGAGGAGACGGTCGGTGCCGCGCTGGACGTGGACTTCTCCGCGCCGTCCGCGGCCGAGGCCGCCAAAATGGGCGCCTGGGGCTACCCGGCGGCGCCGCCCTACAACGGCCTGAAGATGTTCAAGTGCGTCGACGTCCCGGGCCGGTTCTCGCTCAGCCCGAGCCTGCCGACGATGTACCGCATCGGCTGCACCATGACCGGCGGTTCGTCGGGCGGCGGCTGGTTCCGGGTGCTGAACGGCAAGTCCGTGCTGGTGTCCAACACCTCGATCGGCCCGGCCGACAACAGCTGGCTGGCCGGCCCGCAGCTGGGCCGCGATGCCGAGGCGCTCTACCAGAACATGAGCAAGACGTACGGCGGTCGCTGACCGGGACATGCTGAAGGCCCGCTCCCGGCGGACAGGGAGCGGGCCTTCTCACATCAAGGTCGAACCGTCAGAGCGCCGGCGCCGGGACGTACGGCGCGAGCTCCGCCGCCAGTTCCTCGTGCACCCGCACCTTGAGCAGGGTGCCCTCCGGGGTGTGCTCCTCGGAGAGGATCTCGCCCTCGTCGTGAGCACGGGCGACGAGCTTGCCGTGCGTGTACGGCACGAGCACCTCGATCTCGACCGACGGGCGCGGCAGCTCGTTGTCGATGAGCGCGAGCAGCTCGTCGATGCCCTGGCCGGTGCGGGCCGAGACGGCCATGGACCGCTTCTCGACGCGCAGCAGCCGCTGGAGCGTCAGCGGGTCGGCCGCGTCGGCCTTGTTGATCACGACGATCTCGGGTACGCCGGTGGCGCCGACGTCCCTGATCACCTCGCGTACGGCGGCCAGCTGCTCCTCCGGGTTCGGGTGCGAACCGTCCACCACGTGCAGGATCAGGTCGGACTCGCCGACCTCCTCCATCGTGGAGCGGAACGCCTCGACCAGGTGGTGGGGCAGGTGGCGGACAAAGCCGACCGTGTCGGCCAGCGTGTACAGCCGTCCGCTCGGGGTCTCGGCCCGGCGCACGGTCGGGTCGAGGGTCGCGAAGAGGGCGTTCTCGACCAGCACGCCCGCACCCGTGAGGCGGTTGAGCAGCGAGGACTTGCCGGCGTTGGTGTAGCCCGCGATGGCGACCGAGGGCACCTTGTGGCGCTTGCGCTCCTGGCGCTTGATCTCGCGGCCGGTCTTCATGTCCGCGATCTCCCGGCGCATCTTCGCCATCTTCTCGCGGATCCGCCGCCGGTCCGTCTCGATCTTGGTCTCACCGGGACCACGGGTGGCGAGGCCGCCGCCCTTGCCGCCGCCCATTTGCCGGGACAGCGACTGACCCCAGCCGCGCAGCCTCGGCAGCATGTACTGCATCTGCGCGAGCGCGACCTGCGCCTTGCCCTCTCGGGACTTGGCGTGCTGGGCGAAGATGTCCAGGATCAACGCCGTACGGTCGATGACCTTGACCTTGACGACGTCCTCGAGGTGGATCAGCTGGCCGGGGCTGAGCTCACCGTCGCAGATGACGGTGTCCGCGCCCGATTCGAGGACGATGTCGCGCAGCTCCTCGGCCTTGCCGGAGCCGATGTAGGTGGCCGCGTCGGGCTTGTCGCGGCGCTGGATCACACCGTCGAGCACCAGCGCGCCGGCCGTTTCCGCGAGGGCGGCGAGCTCCGCGAGGGAGTTGTCCGCGTCCTGCACGGTTCCCGTGGTCCAGACGCCGACGAGCACGACCCGCTCCAGGCGGAGCTGGCGGTACTCGACCTCGGTGACGTCCTCGAGCTCGGTGGAGAGGCCCGCCACACGGCGCAGAGCCGCGCGCTCGGAGCGGTCGAACTGGTCGCCGTCCCGCTCTCCGTCGATCTCGTGGCTCCAGGCGACGTCCTCTTCCATCAGGGCATCGGCCCGAAGACCCTCGGGGTGGCTGTGCGCGAAGCGCTTGGTGTCCTGGGAAGGGGAAGAAGAGGAGGTCATTGGATCCTTACGTAGCTGGGAAACCGTTTACGGCGACGGAGCGCTGTGAGCTTTCCGTCACCCGGCATAACGCGCGAGCACTCCGGGAGATTCCCGGCGCTCGTGCCGCGCCGACCTGAAGATGGTCGCACGGCACGGGGCGTCTCGTCACCGTGTTATCGAGCGGCGGCCTTCGCGGGTGGAGCAGGTTTCGCCGGTGCGGCCGCTTTCGCCGGGGCGGCAGGATTCGCGGGCCCAGCCGCCTTCGCTGGTGCGGCACGATTCGCGGGCGCGGCGGGCTTCTCTTGCGCGGCCGGCTTCCAGTCCGGGTGGCCCGGCATCGGCGGGGTCTTCTCCCCGTACAGCCAGCCCTGGAAGAAGCCGTCCAGGTCGCGCCCGGAGATCTCGGCGGCCAGCCGGACGAAGTCCTCCGTCGTCGCGGTGCCGTCCTGGTACCGGCCGACCCAGGCGCGTTCCAGGCGCTCGAAGGCCGGGCGGCCGATCTCCTGGCGCAGGGCGTACAGGACGAGCGCGGCCCCGTCGTAGACGTTGGGCCGGAAGATGCCGGTCTTGCGGCCCGGCTCGGGGGCCTTCGGGGCGGCGGGTGGGCCACCGGCCGCGCGCCAGCGGTCGGAGGCGCCGTACGCGGCCTTCATACGGTCCCGCATCGACTTGCCGGCCCGCTCCTCGGCGTACAGCGCCTCGTACCAGGTGGCGTGTCCCTCGTTGAGCCACAGGTCGGACCAGGTGCGGGGGCCGACGCTGTTGCCGAACCACTGGTGCGCCAGCTCGTGGACCATGATCGCCTCGACGTACCACGCGGGGTAGACGGGCTCGGTGAACAGCTCCCGTTCGAAGAGGGAGAGCGTCTGGGTCTCCAGTTCGAAGCCGGTGGAGGCGTCGGCCATGAGCAGGCCGTACGTCTCGAAGGGGTAGCGGCCGACCTTGCTCTCCATCCAGGCGATCTGCTCCGGAGTCTTCTCCAGCCAGGGTTCGAGCGCCTTGCGGTGCCTGGTCGGGACGACGTCCCGTACGGGCAGTCCGTGCGGGCCGGTGCGGTGCAGCACGGTGGAGCGGCCGATGGAGACCTGGGCGAGCTCGGTGGCCATGGGGTGCTGGGTGCGGTACGTCCAGGTGGTCGACCCGCCGGACTCGTCCACCCCGGCGGACAGGCCGTTGGCGACGGCCGTGTGACCGTCGGGCGCGGTGACCCGGATGGTGAACATCGCCTTGTCGGAGGGGTGGTCGTTGCACGGGAACACCAGGTGCGCGGCGTCGGCCTGGTTGGCCATCGCGAGGCCGTCCGCGGTGCGCACCCAGCCGCCCTCGCGCCCCTTCGCGGGCACGGGGTCACTGGTGTGCCACACGGTGATCCGCATCCAGTTGCCGTCCGACACCGAGTCCTCGGGCGTGATCACCAGGTCCTCGCCGGCGGTGCCGAAGGTGGCGGGGTCGCCGTCGACCTCGACCGAGTGGACCGTGCCGTGGGCGAAGTCCAGGTTGACGCGGTCCAGGTCGGCGGTGGTCCAGGCGTCGATGGTGGTCACGGCCCGCAGCGGCTCGCTGTTGTTGCCGGGATAGGTGAAGGAGAGGTCGTACGACGCGACGTCGTAGCCGGGGTTGCCCAGGTGCGGGAAGAGGCGGTCGCCGACGCCGAGCGGGACGGCGGGGGCGCTCGCGGCGACGAGGCAGACGGAGACGGCCGAGGCGAGCAGCGCCGCGGACGTTCGCCGACGACGGGAACGGGTTCGGGTGCGGGGGGCGGTGAGGCGCATGCCTCACGGCTATCAGCGCGCGTGTGCGCGACGGGGGCGGCGCGCGTCCGGCCCACCCGAACCGGGTACCGGTGCCTGCGCCGGGTGCCGTCCCGTGTCCGGTCGCCGGCGTCCCGGCGGCTCAGCCGCCCTGTGTCTGTGGCTGTGCCCGGGTGACGTCGTACACCCCGGCCACATTGCGCATGGCGCGCATGAGGGCGGGCAGGTGGGCCGCGTCCGGGAGCTGCACGGTGTAGGTGTGACGGACCTGCTGCTGGGTCGGGGGTTCGACGGTCGCGGAGACGATCTCGGCGCCTTCGAGGGCCATGGCCTCCGTGAGGTCGGCGAGCAGATGCGGACGGACGAACGATTCGGCGACCAGCGTGACCCGGCACTCGGTGGCCTCGCCCCAGCGCACGCCGACCTCCGTGCGCCCCCCGTCCTTCATACGGGCCACCGCGGCGCACTCGGCGCGGTGCACGGTGACCGCTCCCCCGCGTACCGCGAAGCCGGTGATCTCGTCGGGCCGTACGGGTGTGCAGCAGCCGGCGAGCCGGACGGTCGCGCCGGGCCGGTCGGTGAGGACGTTGCCGGTGGCGGGGCGGACGGCCGCCTGCTCGGGAGCCGGTCCGTCCGGGTCGGATGCGTCGGACGCGTCGGCGGTCGTGGGTCGGGGAGCCACAGCCCGCTCCCCGGACTGCCGGTTCCCCTCGGGCTGCCGGTTCTCCTGGGCCTCGGCCCGCTGCGCCTCGGCCTGCGCCGGGTGGGCGGCCAGCCAGCGCTGGATGGCGATCCGGGCCGCGGGCGTGTGCGCGTGCTCCAGCCACTCCCGGGAGGGCTCGGACGCCGGGTCCTGGCCCATGAGGAGCTGGACGGTGTCGCCGTCCTTCAACACGGTGCTCAGCGTGGCCAGTCGGCCGTTGACACGTGCGCCGATGCAGGCGTGCGCGTCCTCGCCGTACTGCGCGTACGCGGCGTCCACGCAGGTCGCCCCCTCGGGCAGGCCGAGCGTGCCGCCGTCGGGCCGGAAGACGGTGATCTCGCGGTCCTGGGCGAGGTCCTCGCGCAGAGTCGACCAGAAGTGGTCCGGGTCGGGTGCCGCCTCCTGCCAGTCGAGGAGCCGGGAGAGCCAGCCGGGGCGGGTGGGATCGACGCGCTCGCCGTCGGCCGGGTCGTCGGAGGCCGGCGCGTACGGGTTGCCGAGCGCGACGACTCCGGCCTCGGCGACCTTGTGCATCTGGTGCGTGCGGATGAGGACTTCGACGACCTGGCCGTCCTCGCGGGCGACCGCCGTGTGCAGTGACTGGTACAGGTTGAACTTCGGTACGGCGATGAAGTCCTTGAACTCCGAGACGACCGGCGTCATGCAGGTGTGGAGTTCGCCCAGGACGCCGTAGCAGTCGGCGTCCTCGTTCACCAGCACCAGCAGGCGGCCGAAGTCGGAGCCGCGGAGCCGGCCGCGTTTGCGGGAGACGCGGTGCACGGAGACGAAGTGGCGGGGCCGGATGAGGACTTCGGCCGGGATGTCCGCCTCGCGCAGCACGGTGCGCACCTCGTCGGCGACCTCGGCGAGCGGGTCGTCCGCGCGGGCGGCGTTGCGGACGATCAACTCCCTTGTGTGCTCGTACTCCTCGGGGCGCAGGATCGCGAAGACGAGGTCTTCCAGTTCGGTCTTGAGCGCCTGGACGCCGAGCCGTTCGGCGAGCGGGATCAGCACGTCATGTGTCACCTTGGCGATGCGCTCCTGTTTCTCGGGGCGCATGACGCCGAGCGTGCGCATGTTGTGCAGCCGGTCGGCGAGTTTGATCGACATGACGCGGACGTCGTTGCCGGTGGCGACGAGCATCTTGCGGAAGGTCTCGGGCTCGGCGGCGGCGCCGTAGTCGACCTTCTCCAGTTTGGTGACGCCGTCGACGAGGTAGCGGACCTCCTCGCCGAACTGCTCGCCGACCTGGTCGAGCGTCACGTCCGTGTCCTCGACGGTGTCGTGGAGCAGGGACGCGGTCAACGTCGTGGTCTCGGCGCCGAGTTCGGCGAGGATCAGGGTCACGGCGAGCGGGTGCGTGATGTACGGCTCGCCGCTCTTGCGCATCTGGCCGCGGTGCGAGGACTCCGCCAGGACGTAGGCGCGGCGCAGGGGTTCGAGGTCCGCGTCGGGGTGGTGGGCGCGGTGGGCGTCGACGACGTGGCTGATGGCGTCGGGCAGCCGGTCGCGGGCGGCGGGGCCGAGCAGCGCGGCTCTGCCGAGGCGGCGCAGGTCGATCCGGGGGCGGGCCTTTCTGCGCGGGGCTGTCGGCGTCACCGGTCCTGACACCGCGCCCGGCATCGGGCCTGGGGTCACGGAATTCGTGGCCTCCGCACTCATGGGCACCTCCGGCTGCGTGGACCGGCGGACGGGGTGCCCCAGGGCGGACACGGCTCACGGGGCGGCTTCGGTCCCCCGTCCGGGCCGGTGCTTGATGCTACCGAGCCCACCACGCCCGACTGACCGCCTCTCGCCGAGCGTGAAACTGATCACCCATTCGAGGGACGAATGTGAGGTTTGTGCCCTCGTACGTCATGACCTCGACGGTCTCTTTCACGCCAAGTGGCCGGTTACCGACGGCTGTTTCGGGTCGAGTGGCCGACAGCGCGTGGGTGTTTCAGGCCGGTCGGATCCCGCTCATGCCGCCGCGGCCGCTTCCAGCCACTCCGCGTCGATCTCGCCCTCGGCCACGATCACGGCAGGGCCCGTCATCTCGATCTCGCCGTCGGGCCGCTCGGTGATCACCAGGGTGCCGCCGGGCACGTCCACGGTGTACGTCGCCGGGGTGCCGGTGGCCGTCGGGTCGGCCCCGTCGCGGCGGGCGGTGGCCACGGCGACCGCGCACGCGCCCGTGCCGCAGGAGCGGGTCTCGCCGGAGCCGCGCTCGTGCACGCGGAGCGCGACGTGCCCGGGGCCGCGGTCGACCACGAACTCGACGTTCACACCGTCCGGGTAGGCGGCTGCCGGGCTGAAGGGCGGCGGGGAGAGCAGGTCACCGGCGTGGGACAGGTCGTCCACGAAGGCGACCGCGTGCGGGTTGCCCATGTTCACGTTCCGCGCGGGCCAGCTGCGCTCGCCGACGCTCACCGTGACGTCGCCCTCGGGGAGCACCGCCTTGCCCATGCCCACGGTGACGTCACCGTCCTTGGCGATGTGCACGGTCTTCACGCCCCCGCGCGTGGCGACCGCGAGGTCTCCTTCGGTGACATGTCCGGCGCGCTGGAGGTAGCGCGCGAAGACCCGCACGCCGTTGCCGCACATCTCCGCGATCGAGCCGTCGCCGTTGCGGTAGTCCATGAACCACTCCGCCTCGGGCGCCATGTGCCGGGCCTCGGGGTGCGCGGCGGACCGCACCACGTGCAGCAGTCCGTCACCGCCGATGCCCGCGCGGCGGTCGCAGAGGATCGCGACGGCGGCCGGGGGCAGGTCGATGGCGTTCTCGGGGTCCGGGACGATCACGAAGTCGTTCTCGGTGCCGTGACCCTTGAGGAAGGCGATCCGCGTGCTCATTCCTCGATCGTACGGTCTGCTCCGCGGGGAGGGCCGTGCGGAGCAGTCATGGGTGTGCGGATGCTTCGCGGTGTGCGGGTGCGTCGTGGCTTGTCGCGCAGTTCCCCGCGCCCCTTCGGGGCGCTCCAGCATGCGGCGCTCTAGCGGAGCCTTGCCACTCGCCACACGGCCAGCACTACTACCGCAGCCACCATGACGGCGTACGCGAGTACGACCCGCCAGTCCGGTCTGCGGCCGGAACCCCGGGCCGGCAGGCCCGGCCAGGTGTGGCCCACGCGGCGGGCGGCCGTCATGCCCCAGCCGGCCGCGCACGAGCAGATCAGCAGCCCGAGCATGGCGATCACGGCCCCGCTGTCGCCGAAGTCGAAGGCGAGCGGGAACGCGAACATCAGGGAGCCGAGCGCGGCCAGGCTCACGATGGGCGCGAGCTGCCAGATGCGCAGCCGGCGCTGCGGGCGCAGCTCGACCTCGACCTCGCCCGCGAACATCTCCTCGGGCTCGGGGCCGTCGTCCGTCACGCCCTGCGTCTCGTCGGGCCCGTCGGAGCTGAGACGGTCCGACTCCTGGTCCGGTCCGTCCCCGAGCTCCGGGTCGTTCCGGCGTTCCGGTTCATCCCGGCGCTCCGGTTCATCCCGGTCGGCGGTGATGTGATCGGTGCCTTGTGCGGTGTCGCGAGGGCCGGCCTCCATCGCCACGCGCCCTCCCAACTAGGACTCAGCTCGGTCGATCGAAGCTCGATGATGGCACGCCGTCGCAAGCCCGGATGACGGCCTGGGCGTCCCGATGCCATGACGTGATCAGGCTGTAACCGGTCGTTCGACCAAAGACAGCGCGAGCTGCGGAAGTTCTGTGAGATCGGCCGCAGCCCCACTCAACCAGTGCACCCGGGGATCGCGCCTGAACCATGAATCCTGACGGCGCGCGAAACGCTTGGTGGCACGCACGGTTTCGACCCGCGCGTCCTCCAGCGTGCACTCCCCGGCGAGCGCCGCGAGCACCTGCTGGTAGCCGAGCGCGCGTGAGGCAGTACGCCCCTCGCGCAACCCCTGCGCTTCGAGTGCGCGCACCTCGTCCACGAGGCCGGCCTCCCACATCCGGTCGACCCGGCGCGCAATGCGCTCGTCCAGCTCGGGCCGGGCCACGTCGACGCCGATCTGGATCGTGTCGTACACGGAGTCGTGGCCGGGGAGATTGGCGGTGAAGGGCCTGCCGGTGATCTCGATCACCTCCAGGGCCCGGACGACCCGGCGGCCGTTGCTCGGCAGGATCGCCCGCGCGGCCTCGGGGTCGGCGGCGGCCAGCCGGGCGTGCAGCGCGCCGGAGCCGCGCAGCGTGAGTTCCTCCTCCAGGCGGGCGCGGACCTCGGGGTCGGTGCCGGGGAACTCCAGGTTGTCGACGGCCCCGCGCACATACAGTCCGGAGCCGCCGACCAGGATCGGCCAGCGGCCTTCGGCGAGCAGGGCCTCGATCCGCTCGCGGGCCAGGCGCTGGTACTCGGCGACGGACGCCGTGACGGTCACGTCCCAGATGTCCAGGAGGTGGTGGGGGACGCCGCCGCGCTCCTCGGGCGTCAGCTTGGCGGTGCCGATGTCCATCCCTCGGTAGAGCTGCATGGAGTCGGCGTTGACGACCTCACCGCCGAGACGCTGGGCCAGGAAGACGCCCAGATCGGACTTTCCGGCCGCAGTTGGTCCGACGACGGCGATGACGCGGGGGGCGGGGGGTGCACTGCTCACCGACCCAGTCTCGCAAACCTCGAACCCCGCTCTCGAACGAGTTACGTGACGCCACGACCCCGGGGTCGTTGCCCGTTGCGAGGTTCCTGCCGCCGGATCGCCATGGCGGTGGCCCGGGTCGCGCAAACCGACGCACCGGGCGACGCGGGATTTCGCCCGCACGAGTAACGTATGGAGTGGATATGGGCGTTTTTGCACGACTTCTCCGGCGGTCCAAGGCCACGGAGGAGACGCCTGCTGCCGAGGCTCAGGCCGACAAGGCGACGGCCGGGACCGAGGCGGAGGAAACGGCGGGGGCAGAGGCAGCGGTGAAGGGGGCTGACGGACCAGCGGAAGCGGCCGAGCCGGCGGCTGAGGCGGCCGAGGCCACCGAGAGCGAAGGCGTCGACATCCCGAAGCAGCAGTCCACCGACAAGGCGGCCGACAACGAGGCCGGCGAGGGCGCCCGTACGTGACCGCCCCGCGCGAGGGAAGGTGAACCATGGGTCTCCTGGACAATGTGAAGGCCAAGCTGGGCCCGGCCAAGGGCAAGGTCTCGGACCTCGCGCAGCGGCACGAGGACAAGATCCAGCACGGCCTCGACAAGGCCGCGCAGGTCGTCGACAAGCGGACCAAGGGCAAGTACAGCGACAGGATCCGGTCGGGCACGGGCAAGGCCAAGGGCGCCATGGACCGACTCGCGCACCAGGGCGACAGCGGACCGGACGCGGGCGGCACGCCACCGCCGCCCGGCGCGGGCGGCACCACGCCGCCGGGTGCGGGTGGCACCACGCCGCCGGATACGGGCCGTGCGGCGCCGCCGCGGGACGCCGGAGGCACCCCGCCGCCGGACGCACCACCGCCCACTTCCTGAGCGCACATCGACGCAGAAGGTCCTGAACACACACCGGCACACCGAAGGACACATCGGCGGACGGCCGTGGAGCACGACGGCTCCCGGCCGTCCGCCGTTTCCCGTGCCCGCCGTCGGGGCCGCCCCGCCGCCGGGTCTACGCCCAGGTGGCCACGATGTATCCCACCCCGCACGGCGCGTCCTCGTACAGCAGTGATCCGCCGACGTCCACGCCCTCGGCCGCGCCTGCCAGGACCTGCCAGGGGGCCCGGCCGGAAGCCTTCAGGTCGTGCGCCAGTCCTGTGTCCAGCGTCATGAGCGCGGCCACGTCCGCCGTGCCGAGTGCGCGTGCGACCTCCGCGTCGAAGGGCGCCGCGCGTTCGTCCAGATATCCCGGGGCCTTGAGCGTCCGGCAGGCGCTGGCGTCACCCATCACCAACAGCGCGACCCGCTCGGCCGCTGCTGCGAGGTCCCGCCCGATCCGGGCACACCGCTCGGGCGCGAGCCGGTCCCCCACGCCGAGTCCCTCGACCGGGGCGTCGGACCAACCTGTCCGCTCCAGCAGCCAGGCGGCCACCGCCAGCGAGTACGGCAGCCGTTGTTCCGTGGGCATGCCCTCGTCCGGTCCCAGCCGTACGTCGAGATCGACGCCGAACCCGCGGAACGAGCCCCGCGTGCCCTCCGGGTACGTCTCGGGCCCGGCGCTCTCCACCGGCCCGACGACCACGAGCCGACCGGGCCGGGCCGCGGCGAGCACGCCCAGCGCGTCGCTGCAGGCGGCCCGCGCGGCGTCCAGCTCCGGGGCGGCGCCCGCGGCGACGTCGGGCACCAGGAGGGGCGGGCAGGGGCAGACAGCGGCGGCGACAAGCATGATCGGCAGGGTAACCCTCGAGGGCCGCCCGCACGCAGGTGGCGGCCCCGGCCTCGTGCTCGCCGCAGGCGCCGGACGCAGCCCGGCCCGGCACGAAGGCAGCAGGTCACAAGTCCGGCCGGACACAGGACGCCGGCCCGGCAGCACACGGGCCGAGTGCCCCAGCCCCGGACCGACTCCGCCCCAGCGGGGACTCAGCCGCCGCCGGAGGCAACCACGGCCCTGAGCCAACCGGCAGCCAGGCCCCAGTCGCGTCATTTCACCGGCCGCGGCCGCACTTCGGCTCAGGCGCAATCAGCACCGGCCGCGGCCCGGCCCAGCCGCACTCAGCCCCAACCCCAGCCCGGCTCAGTCGCAGCCGCAGCCCGTCGTCGCCACCGGCAGCGGCTCGGGGACACCGATCTTCGGCAGGCCCAGGAGCACGCCGGCCGACTGGGCCTGCTTGCCCGCCTTCTCGGCGTCGCGCTTCTCCCAGGCGTCGCCCGCGCGCGTGCGGCGCACGTCCAGCACGGGGCCCTCGGCGAGGAGGTGGTGCGGGGCGGCGTAGGTGATCTCGACCGTGACCACGTCGCCGGGGCGGACCTCCTGGTCCGGCTTGGTGAAGTGGACCAGGCGGTTGTCGGGGGCGCGGCCGGACAGGCGGTGGGTGGTGTCGTCCTTGCGGCCCTCGCCCTCGGCGACCATCAGCTCCAGCGTGCGGCCGACCTGCTTCTTGTTCTCCTCCCAGGAGATCTCCTCCTGGAGGGCGACCAGACGCTCGTAGCGCTCCTGGACGACCTTCTTGGGGATCTGGCCGTCCATCTCGGCGGCCGGGGTGCCCGGGCGCTTGGAGTACTGGAAGGTGAAGGCCTGGGCGAAACGGGCCTCGCGCACCACGTGCAGCGTCTGCTCGAAGTCCTCCTCGGTCTCGCCGGGGAAGCCCACGATGATGTCCGTGCTGATCGCCGCGTGCGGGATGGCCGCCCGGACCTTCTCGATGATCCCGAGGTAGCGCTCCTGGCGGTAGGAGCGGCGCATGGCCTTCAGGACCGTGTCCGAGCCGGACTGGAGCGGCATGTGCAGCTGCGGCATCACGTTCGGCGTCTCGGCCATGGCGGCGATGACGTCGTCGGTGAAGTCGCGCGGGTGCGGGGAGGTGAAGCGGACGCGCTCCAGGCCCTCGATCTTCCCGCAGGCGCGCAGCAGCTTGCTGAAGGCCTCGCGGTCGCCGATGTCGGAGCCGTACGCGTTGACGTTCTGCCCGAGCAGCGTGATCTCGGAGACCCCCTCGGCGACCAGGGTCTCGATCTCGGCGAGGATGTCGCCGGCGCGGCGGTCCTTCTCCTTGCCGCGCAGGGCCGGGACGATGCAGAAGGTGCAGGTGTTGTTGCAGCCCACGGAGATGGAGACCCAGGCCGCGTACGCGCTCTCGCGCCGCGTCGGCAGTGTGGAGGGGAACGCCTCAAGCGACTCGGCGATCTCGACCTGCGCCTCCTCCTGCACGCGTGCGCGTTCCAGCAGGACCGGCAGCTTGCCGATGTTGTGCGTGCCGAAGACGACGTCCACCCAGGGCGCCTTCTTCACGATGGTGTCGCGGTCCTTCTGTGCCAGACAGCCGCCGACCGCGATCTGCATGCCGGGGTGGGCGGCCTTCTTGGGCGCCAGGTGGCCGAGGTTGCCGTAGAGCTTGTTGTCGGCGTTCTCACGCACGGCGCAGGTGTTGAAGACGACGACGTCGGCGTCGTCGGCTCCTTCGGGGGCGCGCACGTAACCCGCGTCCTCCAGCAGACCGGCCAATCGCTCGGAGTCGTGAACGTTCATCTGACACCCGTAGGTGCGGATCTCGTAGCTTCGGGTAACGCCCACTTCGTCCACTGCTCCGGCCCGGTCACTGCTGCTGGTCATGCCTCAAGGGTAAGGGCGCGCCGGCAGCGCCCACTCCAGACCGGGCTTGGGGTCACCGTGCACAGCGCGGCGAGCGGCAAGCCCCACCTGACCATGACCAACCCGAGGAAGCCCGGCGCACGCGGTGAACCCGGATTGCCTGCGGACGGGTGAAAACGTAGGTTGAGCTCCGTTTTCTTGTTCGAGGGTCGAAAGGTGCCACCAGGTGGGTCGACGCGAGAAACCGGTGGACCCCAGCGCCGGTCCGGTGCAGCGCCTCGCGCACGATCTGCGGCTGCTGAGGGAGAAGGCCGGGAAACCGCCGTACCGGGAGATGGCCGAGCGGGCGGGCTACTCCACGACCGCGCTGTCGCAGGCCGCGGCCGGCGACCAGCTGCCGACACTCGCGGTGGTGCGCGCGTACGCGGAGGCGCTCGACGCCGACGCGGACGAGTGGGAGGCCCGCTGGCGGGAGGCGGACGCCGAGCTCCGTGCTCCCGCGGCCGACGAGCGGGCTCCGTACCGTGGGCTGGCCCGCTTCGAACCGGACGACAGCGACCTGTTCTTCGGCCGGGAGGCACTGGCCCGCGAACTCCTGAACCTGGCGCGCGCGCACCGCTTCGCGGCGGTGTTCGGGCCCTCCGGCAGCGGGAAGTCCTCACTGATCCGGGCCGGCCTCATCCCGCTGCTGCGGGCGGGCGGGGGCGCCGACCGGCCGGCGGTGGTCCGGGTCCTCACGCCCGGCGAACGGCCCGCCCACGCACACGGGCAGGCGCTCGTTCCCCGGGACGGTGAGCTGGACACCTGGGTGATCGTCGACCAGTTCGAGGAGCTGTTCACCCTCTGCCACGACCGCGAGGAGCGGGACCGTTTCCTGGATCTGCTGCTCGGCGCGCGGGAGCCGGAGAGCCGCCTGCGGGTGGTGGTCGCGGTGCGCGGCGACTTCTACGGCCACTGTGCCGAACACCGGGAGCTGGCGGAGGCGGTCAGTCACGCGAACCTGCTGGTCGGGCCGATGAGCGGGGAGGAGCTGCGGGAGGTCGTCACCGGTCCCGCCACTGCCGCGGGGCTCAACGTGGAGCGGGTGCTGACCGCGCGGATCATCGAGGAGGTCGGTGACCGGCCGGGCGCGCTGCCGATGCTCTCGCACGCCCTGCTGGAGACCTGGCGCCGTCGCCGGGGCCGCACGCTGACGCTGGCCACGTACGAGGAGACGGGCGGCGTGCGCGGGGCGATCGCCGCCACCGCCGAGCAGGTCTACGGCGAACTGGACCAGAGCCAGGCCCGTACGGCCCGGCGCATCCTGCTGCGGCTGATCGCCCCGGGGGACCGCACGGCCGACACGCGCCGCCCGGCGTCCCGTGCCGAGCTGGGACCGGGCGCGCTCGACGTCCTGGAACGACTGGCCGCCGCCCGCCTGGTCACCCTGGACGGCGACACCGTCGAACTCGCCCACGAGGCCCTGATCACCGGGTGGCCGCGGCTCGCCGGCTGGATCGAGGAGAGCCGGGAGCGGCTGCGCGCCCAGCGGGTCCTCGGCGAGGCCGCCCGGACCTGGGAGGAGCTGGACCGTGACCCCGGCGCGCTGTTGCGGGGGGCACGGCTGGATCGCGCCGAGGAGCTGTTCGGCAGGCAGCAGGAGAAACAACAGGAGAGCGAGGAGAACCAGAGAGAGGGGAACGACGACCTCACCCGGCTGGAGTGGGCCTTCCTGACCGCCTCGGCCGCGGCCCGTGACGCCGAGCGGGACGCCGGGACGCGCGCCGCCCGCCGCACACGGGCCCTCGCCATCGGTCTCTGCGTGTTCCTCGTGCTCGCGCTGACCGCGGGACTCGTCGCCTGGCAGCGCGACCGGGTGGGCGAGGAAGAGGCAGCGAAGGCCACCGCCCGCCGCCTGGCCACCGTCGCCGAGAGCCTGCGCGCCACCGACCCCCGTACCGCGTCCCTGCTCGGCGCCGCAGCGTGGCGGACCGCCCCGCTCACCGAGTCCCGCTCGGCCCTGCTGGGCTCGCTCGCCCAGCCGGAACGGGACGCCTTCACCGACCCGCAGACCGGCCAGAACGTCCGGCGCTTCCTCACCGACCAGGGCCGGACCCTGCTCAGGGCCGACGGCGGCCGCGTCACCGCCTGGAACGTGGCCGATCACCGCCGTACCGGCGCCTACCACCTGCCGAGCGACTCGGAGGCGACCGGCGTCGGCCCTGGTGGGCGGTTCCTCGTCGTGACCGGGTCGGCCAGCGACACCCTGTGGAACCTCCCCGAGGGGAGATCCGTCGCCGATCTGGGCGATGCAGAGCTCGGGGCGACCGCGCCCGGCGGAGACGCGTACCTCATCCAGCCGTTCGACAGGCCCGGGCAGGTGCAGGTCCGCCGGACGGAGAACGGCAAGGTCCTCTTCACCACCGGTGTCTCCCGCAGTCTCACCACGGCGGCCCTCGGCCGGGGCGGGCGTCTGGCCGCTCTCTGCCCTGCCGAGAGCCCGCCCCAGGTGTGGGACACCGTGCGCGGCAGGCAGGTGCCCGGCGCCTGGCAGAAGGCGGACAAGACCGTGTGCGGCACCGGCTCGGGAGCGGACGGCGGGGACCGCCTGCTGCGCCTCAGCGCGGACGGCAGGCGGCTGGCCTCGGTCCACGGGACGGCGGCCACCGTCTGGGACGTCGGCAGTGGGCGTGTCGTCGCCGACTTCGCCAGCGGCGGCACGACCGGGTTCGCCCAGGCCGACCTCTCGCCCGACGGGGAGTTCCTCGCCACCACCGACGACCAGGAGATCGCCGTATGGCAGCTGGCGTCGGGGGGCGGGCAGGTCTTCCACCGGCCGCTGGCCGGCGCGGAGGTCACAGGGCTGACGTGGACCCCGGACCACGGCCGCCGCATCCTGCGCTACCTCGACCGCGCCACCGTCCACACCCTCGACCTCACCGACCGCCTCGCCGCACACTGGCAGAGCACCCCGGCCGACGCCACGCTCCTCGCCCCCGACGGCACCACCCTCGCCACCGCCACCCGGTCGGGGGGCGGCTACCGCCTCGACCTGCGCTCCACCGGCACCGGCGCCGTCCTCGCCCGGAGCACGCTCGGCCCCTTGCCGAGCCTCACCGGCGACGAAACCCCGCTGCTTGCCTTCAGCCCGGACGGCCGGACGCTCGCCGTCGCCGACACCACCTCCTCGGGCGGCTCCCTGCGGCTGCGCTTCACGGTGTGGGACGTACGGGACCGCACGGTCCGTACGAGCTTCACCACCTCCGGAGCGGCCGACCGCCCCGTGTCCGCGCTCGCCCTGGGCGCCGACGGGCGCACACTGCTGGCCGCGCGCTCCGCGGGTGATGGCGAGGCGGCGGAGGTCTGGGACACCCGGACCCATCGCACGTCCCGAACCCTGCACGGCCTCTTCGGGCAGGGCGTGGCCGTGCGGCCGGACGGACGGCTCCTCGTCGGCTCCGCCGACCAGTACGCCGACCTGTCCTCCGGCAAGGTCACCGGGTGGGCGCTCGCCGACGGCCGTGAGGTCACCGCGCTCGCCTTCAGCCCCGACGGCACCCGGCTCGCCGTGGGCGACGTCACCGGGCACGTGACCCTCTGGGACGGCGACCTGCGGCACACCACGGGCGTCCTGACCGGCACCGCCGACACGGCCCCGAGCAGCCAGACCGAGGCCGTGGGCGCGCTGGCCTTCTCCTCCGACGGCGGCACCCTCGCCGTAGGGGGAGCCGACGGGACCCTCCGGCTGTGGGACACCGCCGGGCAGCGACTGCTCGGCGGCGACCTGCCCACGGCCGGGGACGAGATCCGCTCGCTCGCCTTCGGAGGGAACGACGGCATGCTCTACGCCACCAGCCCGAACGTGGTGCTGCAACGCCGCCCCATCGCCCCCGACGCGGCCGTCCGCGCCATCTGCGAACGCGCCGGGGGCGGACTCACCCGGGTGCAGTGGCGGCGGTACGTCCCCGACTCGCCGTACCGGCAGGTCTGCCCAGCAGCGCGCTGAACCCGCATAAAAGGGGACAGAGTACCGCCGGATCCGGCCCTGAAATTGTTCACGGTGCCCCCCGGGCTCGCTGAAAAACGCCCCTGACCAGAACGATCGGAGATCACAACGGCCGTCGGCGTCCCTCGGACGCGGCGGCCGGCCGGCGTCCGGTCCGCGACGCCCGGAAGGTCTCCTCTCCTCAGGTTCTGGTCACATGCGCTCTCACACCCTGCTCCCTGCCCTCC
This sequence comes from Streptomyces coeruleorubidus, assembly GCF_028885415.1. Lineage (GTDB taxonomy): Bacteria > Actinomycetota > Actinomycetes > Streptomycetales > Streptomycetaceae > Streptomyces > Streptomyces coeruleorubidus_A. The sequence continues at coordinate 7,260,003 of NZ_CP118527.1, read as the reverse complement.
TGCTGCTCGGCTCGCTCACCTCGGCCTGTGCGCACGGCACGTCCGAACCGCCGGTCACGGCAGCCGACGGCGCCCGGCCCGGTTCGTCGCCGTCCCCGGCCCGGACGGTCGACCCGTCGAAGATCAAGGGCCTGGAGATCGTCAGCGACAGCAGCGAGAGCGGCTCCTGCCCGTTCGCGACCAGCTACCCGGACGTGCCGGGCGCGGAGGCGATGACGGCCGCGATGAAGAAGGACGTGGAGCGGCGCCTGGCTACCTTCCGCTCGGGGGGGTGCACGGGTTCGGGCGGCGCGGGCGGCCGCGAGCTCAACATCAGCCACCAGTTCCTGGTCGCCTCCGGCGACGTGCTCGGCGTCCGCCTCACCACCCTGGACCAGAGTGCGGCGGGCGACGGGCTGTCCGCCAGCACGTACTGGTACGACGGCAAGGCCGGCGCCTACCGCACGACACTCGGACTCGTCGCCGACGGCTCCCGGGACGCCTTCGTCGCCGCCTTGAAGGATCAGCTCAAGGACCGGGAGGGCGTGGATGCAGCCGCCCTGGACGACAAGTTCTCCGACCCGGACACCCGCGACGCCGCCCTGTACGACATGGCGTTCACCGCCGACGGCGGACTGCGGGTGCACTTCGACCGCGGCGACGTGGGAGTTCCGGCCGCCGGAGCCCAGACGGTGACCATCACCAAGAAGACGATCACGCCATGGCTGTCCGCGTTCGGCAAGCGCGCACAGCGGCAGACCGTGAGCCCCAGCCGTTCACTCGACCTGGGCGCGCCGCACATCCCCGCCCCGGCCGTCCCCACCCACACCGCCTCCGGCGACGACGACGCCGACTGCAAGAAGGTCAAGTGCATCGCCCTGACCTTCGACGACGGACCCGCCGTTCCCGAGACCTCGACCCTGCTGACCCACCTCGCCCAGTACAAGGCGCGCGTCACCTTCTTCGCCGTCGGCCAGAACGTCGCCGCCCACCCCGACCTCATCCGCGCCGAGGCGAAGGCCGGCCACGAGATCGGCAACCACTCCTGGAACCACCCCGACCTCACCCGGCTCAGCTCGCAGCAGGTCGCCTCCCAGCTGGGCCGCACCAGCGCCGCCATCAAGGCCGCCACCGGCAAGACCCCCACCCTCTTCCGCCCGCCCTACGGCGCCGTCAACCGCACCGTCAGGGCCGCCACCACCCTCTCGCCGGTGCTGTGGGACGTCGACACCGAGGACTGGAAGTACCGCGACCCCGCCAAGGTGGCCCGGACCGTCATCACCAAGGCTCAGCCCAACGATGTCGTCCTCCTGCACGACATCCACGCCACCTCGGTCGCGGCCGTCCCCGAGATCCTGCGCACCCTCACCGCCCGCGGCTACCACTTCGTCACGGTCAGCCACCTGCGCGCCACGCTGTGACGCCGAGGGTCGGGGCTGGGGGTGCCCCGGGCAGGAGCGCCCTGAGGACCAGCGGCCTCTGATCCTGCCTGCCGATGAGTACCCGTACTCATGCCCGAGCGCGCCCTCCGGTCCACCGTGGATCACCGACCCGGACGTACCCGAAGGGACCCTCGATGCCGAACGCCTCCCGCCCGCGCCGACTCCTTGCGTTTGCCACGGGCAACTGGCTCTCCAGGGGCTATCTGGCCGCGTTCGCCGCATCCGTCCTGGTCGTGCTCCTCTTCCCGGACAGCGGCTTCGCCCCCGACCCCCTGATGCTCACGGCACCTCTCTCCTTCCTGAGCGTGGCCCTCCCCTTCGGTCCCGGCACCGAGAGCGGCGGGGCGGCCGAGGTGCTCTCCACCGGCTTCTGGGCCGTATGGCTGCTCCTGTGCGCCCTCGTGAACGCCGCCGTGCTGGGCGCCCTCGCCGCGAGGTCCGCGACCCCCGCACCGGCCGGCGCGCATGAACCCACCCCGCGTGTCCCGGACCCCTGCGAACAGGAGGGAACGGACATGACGCGCTCTGCGCGCCTCCGCCCGCAAAGAATTCGGGCCCTTCTGACGCCCGCGGTGGACAACTGGCTCGCGCGCGGGTACCTCGCGGTGGTCGCGGCGGCGCTGGGGTTCTTCCTGTACGCCGTGTACCTGTCGCCGGACCCGGGGTTCGCAGGGATCTGGCCGCTCATGGCCACGGCGCCGCTCAGTATCCTCGCCTTCGCGGTGGCAACACCCGTCGAATGGGCCTCCTCGCTCGACTGGCTCAGTCCGTTGGTCTTCTCGGCCGGTGCCGCCTTGTCCGGGCTGTTCAACGCCGTACTGCTGGGCCTGCTCGCCCGCAGGCTTCGGACACGGGAGGCGCGCCCGGCCATCTGACGTGGCTGCTTCGAGTTGACCGGATGCTGCCCCCGCTTCAGCGTGAAGTGCGTACGGAGGCAGCCTCCGTTTTTGGTCGGGTCGCGAAAGGCGGGAGGGCCTACCTGGTGGCCCGCCAGGCGGACATCGCCCCGCTCGGCGACCCCTCCGAGGCGCCCGTCGGTGAAGAGCTACGACCGGTTCCTCGCGGCGATTTCCGTTGCCTGGATCAGCGGCACCGGCGCCACCGACGAGGAGTCACTCGGCCGTCTGCGCACGCTCGTCGAGAGCGGATACCGCGAGCGGGACGACGAGGCGTGGGCCACGGGCCGCTCCTCATAGTCGACTGCCGGGACACCCGGGGAGCCGACGTGCAGGGGCGATCGGGGGGAATCTGGCGCGCGAGCTCAGCGCGGCCGGTCACGACGTGCAGGTGGCGGACGCCCGGGGCCCCGAGGTCGTCCCGGCCGGCGTGCTGGAGTTCGGAACCCGGGCGGCGACGCCTGCCGCCGCCGTCCAGGACAAGGACGTGATCATCCTGTCCGTCCCCTTCCACCGGGTCCCGGAACTGGCCGGTCAGCTCCCCTCCGTACCCGGCGAGACGGTGGTCGTCGACACCTCCGACTACTACCCGCACCTCAACGGGCGCATCGACGCGGTGAACAACGGACAGGTGGAGAGCCTGTGGATCACCGAGCAGCTGGGACGGCCCGTGGTCAAGGCGTGGAGCGCCGCCCTGGCCGGCACCCAGCAGACCAACGGTCGGCCTCATGGGGATGGACGCCGCCCATCTGCCGCTGCTGTGGCTGTACTCGGTGTGCGCCATCGCGGTCTGCGGCATCGGTGCGCTCGCCCTCCTCGCGGTCTTCGGCACGCCCGGCATGCTGGTGGTCACGCTGGTCTTCATCGGGATGGCGGTGCCGACGGCCGGCGCCACCACCCCCATCGAGGCGCTGCCCGGCTTCTACCGCTTCCTCGCGGAGTCGCCTGACCCGGGGCTGGGTGATGATGGCCGTCGGCCTCGCGGTGGCCGCGATGTTCGGCTTCGGCATGACCGGTTGGTACGACCGCAGGGGGTTGCATCGCATCCCGGTCGAGACGAAACCCGGGAAAACCGCCGCCCCGGCATAGCGGAAACCGCCCCCGCACACCCTGAAAACCGATCGGTTTTCATTTTGTCCGCATCGAGTTAATCTCGCAGCATGACGACAGAAGTGAAGCCGAGCACCAGAGAGCGGCTGCTGGAGGCCGCGGCCACGCTCACCTACCGGGACGGTGTCGGCATCGGCGTCGAGGCGCTGTGCAAGGCGGCGGGGGTGTCGAAGCGCTCCCTGTACCAGCTGTTCGAGAGCAAGGACGAACTGCTGGCGGTGAGCCTGGAGGAGCGTGCCTCCGCCTTCGTGGCGACCCTCCTGCCCGCGGCGGACGACGCACGGTCACCCCGCGAGCGGATCCTGCACGTCTTCGAGCAGGTGGAGTCGCAGTCGGGTGCGCCGGAGTTCCGAGGCTGCCGGTACCTGGCTGTGCAGATCGAGCTGAAGGATCAGAACCACCCCGCGAGCCGGGTGGCCCACCGGATCAAGGCGAGCCTGACGGAGTTCTTCCGTTCCGAGGCCGAACAGGGCGGGGCGGGCAACCCCGACCTGCTGGCCCGGCAGCTCAGCTTGGTCTTCGACGGCGCCAGTGCCCGTGCGGGGATCGGAGCCGACAAGCTGACAGGGCTCATCGCGCCCACCGTGACCACCCTGCTCGATGCGGCGGGCATGCGCTGACACATCCCTCACAGGCGTTCGCCACGGCCTGGAGGGCTTGATCGGTTTACTGTGGGTGAAACCGATCGGTTTCCGGTGACGCACCCCGATGCCGTTCCGCTGGCGCTCGACGTCACCGACCCGGCATCCGTGGCAGCCGCCGCCAAGCGGGCCCAGGACGTCACCATCCTGATCAACAACGCCGGCGCCTCGTACCTCGACTCCCCGATGGACGACGTGCGCAGGGATCTGGAGACCAACTTCTACGGGCCGCTGCTGGTCACCCGGGCCTTCGCGCCGGTCATCGAGAGCTGCGCGCCGCGCTGGAGGCAGCGCAGCGCGTGAAGGCGGCCGAACGCACCTTCTGAGAGGCTCACGCCTCTATGAGACCGGCGCGGATCGCGTACCTGGTCAGCTCCAGACGGTCGCGCATGCCGAGCTTCTGCAGGAGATTGGCGCGGTGGCGTTCGACCGTCTTGGCGCTGATGAAGAGGAGTTCGCCGATCTCCTTCGAGGTGTGGCCCTCGGCGACCAGCTTGAGGATCTCCTCCTCGCGTTCGGTGATGGCCCGTTCCGGCAGGCCGTCGCCCCGGTGCAGCCGCTCCAGGTAGGAGCGGACGAGGGCCCGCTCGGCGCCCGGGTAGATGAACGGCTCGTCGCGCACGGCCGCCCGGCAGGCCTCGACCAGGTCGCGGTCGGCGACGGACTTGAGGACGTAACCGCTGGCTCCGGCCCTGAGCGCCTCGAAGAAGTACTCCTCGTTGTCGTACATCGTCAGGATCAGGATGTGCAGCGCGGGCAGGCGGCGGGAGAGTTCGCGAGCCGCTTGGAGGCCGGTCATGCGGGGCATGGCGACGTCCAGGACGGCCAGGTCGACGGCGGTGTCCAGGGCGCGGGCGACGGCTTCGGCCCCGTCCCCGGCCTCGGCCACGACCGTCAGGTCGGGCTCCCCGTCCAGGATGAGGCGCACTCCCCGGCGTACGAGGGTGTGGTCGTCGGCGAGCAGGACGCGGATCGGGGGCCGGGTGGTGGTCGACGGGCTTCCCGGCGTCACCGGTGTGGACATCAGCGTGCTCCTTCCGTCACCGGTATGCGCAGGCGTACGTCGGTGCCCCGGTCGGGGGCCGGTTCGAGGGTGAGGGCGGCGCCGATCAGGAGGGCACGTTCGCGCATGCCGGTGATGCCGGCGCCCTCCGGGACGTCGCCGAGGCCCGTGCCGTTGTCGCGTACGAGGAGTTCGACGCCGCCGGGGACGGGCCGGAGGCGGATTTCGGCACGATCGGCGCCGGCGTGCCGGGCGGTGTTGGTCAGACCTTCCTGGGCCACTCGGTAGACGACGAGTTCCGATTCCGGGGTCAGGGCGGGGAGGTCGCCGGTGACGTGGTGGCGCACGGTCAGCCCGTGGGTCGTGAACTCGGCGGCGAGTGAGCGCAGGGCGCTGGCCAGGCCGAGTTCCTCCAGGACGCCGGGGCGCAGCCGGCGGGCGATACGGCGGATCTCGTCCAGGCCGGCCCGGGTCGCCTCCTGCGCCTGGCCGACTTCCTCGCGCAGGTCCTCGGGCGCCCGGTCCGCCACGCGCTTGAGCTGGAGGAGGACGGCGGTCAGAGTCTGCCCGACTTCGTCGTGGAGCTCCCGGGCGATCCGGTGCCGTTCGCTCTCCTGTGCGGACAGCGCCCGGGCGGCGCCCGCGGCCCGCTCGGCCTCGAGCCGGTCGAGCATCGCGTTGTACGTCGTGATCAGCCCGGCCGTCTCCGCGGGTCCGGCGACCACCGGGCGGGAGCCCGGACGCAGCAGGTCCACGGTGGCCATCGCCCGGTCCAGCCGTTGCAGGGGCCCGAGGCCGAAGCGCAGCACGAACGCGTTGCCGGCGAGCAGCACCGCCAAGCCGCCGAGCAGGACGAGTGCCTCGCCCGCCAGGACGGGGGTCGACACGGTGACCGGGCCGAGCAGCAACGCGGTGGCCACGACCAGGCCCGCCGCGTTGAGCGAGAAGATCCGCCAGAACAACGACACGTTCCTGGATCCGCTCCTTCCGGCCTTCGCGTACGACACCGCCCCCGCCACCCTCTCCTTCGACCGGTCGCTGCGTATATCCGTCACGACACCCATGTCGTCACCGTACGGCCGGATGACAGCATGCGGACTTGACCCGTCCACAGATCGACACCGTTCACCGGACCGACAAGAGCCGGCCGCGCAACCAGAGCCGGCCGAACAACCAGAGCAAGAAGAAACGAAACAAGGGGAAGAAACGTGTCAGCTCCGCGCCTGAGGGCGACGCCGCTGCCGGGAATCGGGGTCCAGTACGACATGGAGACCCGGGAACACCGCCATCTGTCGGTGGTGGCGCACCGCGACGGCACCCGCACGGTGAACGTGTACCGGGCCGACGATCCCGACTCCTGCGCGCAGTCCCTGCGGCTGTCCAGCTCGGAGGCGGGGTCGCTGATCGACGCGCTGAAGCCGTCCCACCACAGTCCGAGTCTGCTGTACACCACGGACCTGGGGCTGGTCGCCGAGCGGATCGAGGTGGCCGCGACCTCGCGCTGGAACGGGCGGGTGCTGGGCGACACGCGGATGCGCACGGAGACCGGCGCGTCGGTCGTGGCGGTGCTGCGCCGGGCCGAGGCCATCCCGTCCCCCGCGCCGGACTTCCGGCTGGCGGGCGGTGACACGCTGATCGTCGTCGGCACCCGTGAGGGCGTCGACGCCGCCGCGACGATACTCGGTCGGGAGTGAGCCGGTGCACTCCGCGGTCCTGCTGATCGAGTTCGGTTCCATCATCCTCGGCCTCGGCCTGCTCGGCCGGTTCGCCGGCCGTTTCCGGCTGTCGCCGATACCGCTGTACCTCCTGGCCGGTCTGGCCTTCGGCGAGGGCGGTCTGCTGCCGCTCGGCGCGAGCGAGGAGTTCGTCGCCACCGGCGCCGAGATCGGCGTCATCCTGCTGCTGTTGATGCTGGGCCTGGAGTACACGGCGAGCGATCTGGTCTCCAATCTCAAGACCCACTACCCGTCCGGTCTGGTCGACTGCGCGCTCAACGCGCTGCCGGGGGCGGCGGTGGCACTGCTGCTCGGCTGGGGGCCGGTGGCCGCCGTCGTGCTGGCCGGTGTCACCTGGATCTCGTCGTCCGGCGTGATCGCGAAGGTGCTGGGCGATCTGGGCCGGGTCGGCAACCGGGAGACGCCGGTGATCCTCAGCGTGCTGGTGCTGGAGGATCTGGCGATGGCGGTGTACCTGCCCATCGTGACGGCACTGGTGGCGGGGGCCGGGCTGCTGGCCGGCAGTCTGACCCTGGCGATCGCGCTGGGCGCGGCGGGCCTCGTCCTGTTCCTGGCCCTGCGCTACGGCAGGGTCATCTCCCGCTTCGTCTCCAGCGACGACCCGGAGAAGCTGCTGCTGGTCGTGCTGGGTCTGACGATCCTGGTCGCGGGTGTGGCACAGCAGCTCCAGGTGTCGGCGGCGGTCGGGGCCTTCCTGGTGGGCATCGCGCTGTCGGGAGAGGTGGCGGAGGGTGCGCACACTCTCCTCAGCCCCCTGCGTGACCTGTTCGCGGCGGTCTTCTTCGTCTTCTTCGGACTGCACACCGACCCGTCCAGCATCCCGCCGGTTCTGCTGCCCGCCCTGGGTCTGGCCGTCGTCACCGCCCTGACGAAGATCGCCACCGGCTACTGGGCGGCGCGGCGGGCCGGGCTCTCCGTCAAGGGCCGCTGGCGGGCGGGCGGTGCGCTGGTGGCCCGGGGCGAGTTCTCGATCGTCATCGCCGGCCTGGCGGTCTCGGCGGGCATCGAACCGTCCCTGGGCCCCCTGGCCACGGCCTACGTCCTCATCCTGGTCGTCCTCGGCCCCCTCACCGCGCGCTACACGGAGCCCGTGGCGGCCTGGTGGAACCGACGCCGCGAGTCGCCCCCGGGTGCGGTGGAGACGACGCCCCGGGCCAAGGAGGCGGACGCGCCGGTGGCCGACTGAGGGGCGGCGGCCTGGCAGAGGTGCCGCCGTTCGGCCCGGGCCGCTGTCGGGTGCCACCGCCGACCCGGGCAGCCGCCAGGCGCCGGACGGGAGAGCCACCACCCACCCCATCTACCCGCCAGCCACCGACCCTCAGCAGCGCCTCATGCTGCCGCCGGACAGGAGACACCGCCCACCCCGGCACCCGTCTCGCGCCGGACCAGATGAGCCGCGGGCCGGAGCGGCGGCTCAGGCGTCGCCGGCCGGTTCCCACCCCTGCCTCCGCAGCACCCCCGGCACATCCGGTGCCTCGTAGTGCTCCCCCTTGAGCACCTTGCCGTCCTCACGGCGGGAGACGGAGCCGTCGGGACCGATCTTGGTCATGTTGGAGCGGTGGATCTCGGCCAGTACCGCGTCGAGGTCGATGCCGTGGACGAGGGCGGTGCCGTAGGCGACGTAGACGACGTCGGCGAGTTCGTGGGCGAGCCGGTCGAGCGGGCCCGTCACCGACACCTCGGCGACCTCCGCGGCCTCCTCGGCGAGGAGTTCGCCGCGGTGGGCGGCGAGTTCCGGGGACACCTCCGTCGGGGTACTGCGGGCGTCCAGGCCGAAGGCGAGGTGAAATTCACGGACCAGGTCTGCGGGCGAGGAGCTCATGGGGGCGACTGTAGTGGCCGCCACTGACACTCCCCTCGCCCGGTGGCCGGCCCACCCGTGAGCCCGCCCCTGGTCAGCGGGGCACCACGACTGGCAGGATCTCGCGCATGTCCAAGATGTTCCCGCCCATCGGCAGGCGCCGGGCCCTTCAGGGCGGCGCCGCCTCGCTCGTGGTCCTCGGGCTGCTGCTGTGGTGGCTGCGCCCCTGGACCGAGGAACCTCCGGGCGGGACGATCAGGTTCAGCACGGGCACGCAGGCGGGGGTCTACCACGAGTACGGCGAACTCCTGCGCACCGAGATCGACAAGGACATGCCCGATCTGAAGGTGCGGTTGCTGACCAGTGCCGGTTCGCAGGAGAACGTCGCGGCCGTGGCGACGGGCAAGGCCGACTTCGCGATCGCCGCGGCCGACGCGGTCGCCACGTACAAGCTCGACAACAGCACGGGCGCCGACCGGCTGCGCGGTGTCGCGCGCCTGTACGACGACTACGCCCAGCTCGTCGTGCCACCGGACTCGGACATCCGCTCCGTCGCGGACCTGCGGGGCAAGCGCGTGGCCATAGGGCTGCCGAACTCCGGCGTACGGCTGATCGCGAACGGCGTGCTCAAGGCGGCCGGGATCGACCCGGAGAAGGACATCAAGCCGTCGTCGGACGGCATCGACACCGGACCCAAACGGCTGGGACACGGCCTCGACGCGTTCTTCTGGTCGGGCGGACTGCCCACGGACGGGCTCAGCCGGCTGGCCAAGAAGTCGGCGTCGGCCTTCCGCTTCGTGCCGATCGACGCCCGCCTCGTGGCCAAGCTGCACGACCAGGGTGGTGCCACGCGCTACTACCGCGCCACCAAGATGCCTGAATCGGCCTACCCCACCGTCCAGCGCGGCGACCCGGTCCCCACCCTGGCGGTGTCCAACCTCCTGGTCACGCGCAACGACATGGACCCCCGGCTCACCGAGTGGCTGACCCGTACGGTGATCGACAGCCGGGACGGCATCGGCGCGACCGTCCACTCCGCCCAGCTGGTCGACGTCCGCACGGCCATCTACACGGACCCGCTCAAGCTGCACGAGGGGGCCGGACGCTACTACCGGTCGGTCAAGCCATAGGGGGCGTCCGTCCCGCCCTCGACTTCGCTACGCCGGTCCGCCCCTGGGCACCGCCACCATCACCTTCAGCCCATGCGGCTCGTGATGGCCGTACGCGATCGAACCGCCGCCCGCCGCGAGCAGCGCCCGCGAGATGGACAGCCCGAGGCCCGAGCCCTTGATGTTCTGGTGGCGGCTGCTGCGCCAGAAGCGGTCGCCGATGCGGGCCAGTTCCTCGTCGGTGAGGCCGGGGCCCTCGTCGGTGACGACGACGGTGGAGGTGTCGCCGTTGGAGGCGACGGTCACCTCGACGGTCCGGCCCTCGGGCGTGAACTTCAACGCGTTGTCGATCACTCCGTCCAGCGCGCTGGACAGCGCCACCGGGTCGGCCCACGCGGTCGTCGGCGGGCAGTCGCCCACCAGGCGTACGCCCTTGGCCTCGGCGGTCGGCGACCAGGCCGCGACCCGTTCGGCGGCGAGCTCGCCGATGTCGGTGATCTTCAGATCGGCCTCGGTGTGCTCCGCCAGCGCCAGGTCGAGCAGATCGTCCAGGACCTGCGCCAGGCGCTTGCCCTCGGACTGGACCGAGGCGATCTCCTTGTTGCCCTCGGGCAGCTCGAAGGAGAGCAGCTCGATGCGCAGCAGCAGCGCCGCGAGTGGGTTGCGCAGCTGGTGCGAGGCATCGGCGACGAAGGCGCGTTGTTGTTCAAGCACGTCCTCGACGTTGTCCGCCATCTCGTTGAACGACCGGGCCAGACGCCTGAGTTCCGGCGGACCGCCGGCGGCGGCGACCCGGGACTTCAGCCGACCCGTGGCGATGTCGTGGGTGGTGGCGTCCAGCACCCGTACGGGCTTGAGCACCCAGCCGGTCAGCCGCAGGGCCGCTCCGACGGCCAGCAGCATCGCGGCGGACTCACCCGCGCCGATGACCAGCCAGCCGTGCAACGTGCGCGAGCGCAACTGCCCGGTGGGCGAGTCGGTGACGACGACCGCGACGACGTCACCGTCGCGGATGACCGGCGAGGCGACCACGAGGTTGCCCCGCTGCCAGGGCCACACCTGCCGCGGGTCATGGCTGCGGCGGCTGAGCAACGCCTCGTCGAATGCGTCCCGCACCTCGCCCTCCTCCGGCAGGGACCACCCGGCCGGTGCATGAGCCATGGCACTGCCGCTGCGGTAGAAGACACCGGCCCGGATGCCGTAGACCTTGTAGTAGCTGTCGAGTTCACTGCTGAGCGTGGCCAGGCGCTCGTTCTCGAACGCGCTGGCGGTCCCGGTGGGCGAGTCGGTGACGAACTGGGCGAGAGCCGCGAAGCGTGCCGTGTCGTCGATCCGGTCGACGACGACCTTCTGCTGCTGGGCACCGGCCAGGCTGACGGCCAGCGGGATGCCGAGCGCGAGCAGCACGGCCGCCATCAGGACGATCAGCAGCGGGAGCAGACGAGTGCGCACCCGGCCCCGCTACCCGGCAGGCGCGACGAGCCGGTAGCCGACTCCGCGTACGGTCTCGATGAGGGCCGGCATGCGCAGCTTGGCGCGCAGGGACGCGACGTGCACCTCCAGGGTGCGCCCGGTCCCCTCCCAACTGGTCCGCCACACCTCGCTGATGATCTGCTCCCGGCGGAAGACCACCCCGGGCCGCTGTGCGAGCAGGGCCAGCAGGTCGAACTCCTTGCGGGTCAGCTGGATCACGGTTCCGTCCACGCTGACCCGGCGCGTGGGCAGCTCGATGTGCACCGGGCCGAGGCGCAGCTCCGTCTCGATGCCGCTGGAGGTGTCCTCGTGGGAGGTGCGCCGGCTCACGGCGTGGATGCGGGCGAGCAGTTCCCCGGTGTCGTACGGCTTCACCACGTAGTCATCGGCGCCGAGATTGAGGCCGTGGATGCGGGAGCGCACGTCGGAGCGCGCGGTGACCATGATCACCGGCGTGCTGGTGCGCTTGCGGATCTTGCCGCAGACCTCGTAACCGTCCTGGTCGGGCAGGCCCAGGTCGAGCAGGACGACGCCGAAGCCGTCGACCTCGGGCACCAGTGCCTGAAGGGCCTCCTCGCCGCTGCGCGCGTGCGTGACGTCGAATCCGTGCCGTGCCAGGACCGCCGACAGAGCGGCGGCGACGTGGTTGTCGTCCTCGACGAGCAGCAGTCTCACCCGGGCCCCCTGCGGTTCACTGGCCGTACGATCTATCTGTGTACAAAAAACGCGTGCACGCGCGCGCGTGCACCTTGTGCAGTCACGCTGATGGATGAGGACGGCGTCAAGAGGGTTCCGGTTGCGGAGAGCTTCCGTTACCCGGCCGATATGAGCGCTGCTCATAAGTGCTACGACACGTGTCCGATTGCTATCGGATCGTGATGCTCAGATTCCCCTCAGATGTAATGACGCAGGTCGTAGAGGGTTACTACTGTCCTCCGAAACCGAGGAGGACGGAGCCTGAGAGCGATGACCGAAGTATCGGTGGCCAAGGAAGATGTGGCCGCGACCGGAGAACTGGTCGTCCTGAAGAGCGTCAACAAGCACTTCGGCGCGTTGCACGTACTCCAGGACATCGACCTGACGATCGCCCGCGGCGAAGTCGTCGTGGTCATCGGACCCTCCGGGTCCGGTAAGTCCACCCTGTGCCGCACCATCAACCGCCTGGAGACGATCGACTCCGGCACGATCGAGATCGACGGCAAGCCGCTGCCCGCCGAAGGCAAGGGACTCGCTCGGCTCCGGGCCGACGTCGGGATGGTCTTCCAGTCCTTCAACCTCTTCGCGCACAAGACCGTGCTCGAGAACGTGACGCTCGGCCAGGTCAAGGTCCGCAAGAAGGACAAGCAGGCGGCCGAGGAGCGGGCCCGGGCTCTGCTCGACCGGGTCGGCGTGGCCGCGCAGGCCGAGAAGTACCCGGCACAGCTCTCCGGCGGCCAGCAGCAGCGCGTCGCGATCGCGCGGGCGCTGGCCATGGAGCCGAAGGTCATGCTCTTCGACGAGCCGACCTCCGCGCTCGACCCCGAGATGATCAACGAGGTGCTGGAGGTCATGCAGCAGCTCGCCCGGGACGGCATGACCATGATCGTCGTCACCCATGAGATGGGTTTCGCACGATCGGCCGCAAACCGCGTGGTGTTCATGGCGGACGGCCGAATCGTCGAGGAGGCTGCGCCCGACCAGTTCTTCAGCAATCCGCGCAGCGACCGTGCCAAGGACTTCCTGTCGAAGATCCTGCATCACTAGGGCGCGCGTCGCGCCTGCGACGACCCGCGTCACCCGAAACGACGGTTTTTCTCTTCACGGCAAAGGATGTTCACCATGAAGCTCCGCAAGGTCTCCGCCGCGGCCGCCACCGCTCTCGTTCTCGCCCTGACCGCTACCGCGTGTGGTGGCGACAACGGCGGTGACTCCAACGGCTCCGGCTCCGGTGGCGGCGACAAGATCAAGATCGGCATCAAGTACGACCAGCCCGGTCTGGGCCTGAAGGAGCCCGACGGTTCCTTCTCCGGCTTCGACGTGGACGTGGCGACGTACGTGGCCAAGGAACTGGGCTACGAGCCCGACCAGATCGAGTGGGTCGAGACCAAGAGCGCCGACCGTGAGAACGCGCTGGCCCGCGGTGACGTGAAGATGATCGCGGCCACGTACTCGATCACCGACGAGCGCAAGCAGAAGGTCGACTTCGCCGGTCCGTACCTGCTGGCCCACCAGGACCTGCTGGTGAAGGCGGACTCGGACATCAAGGAGGGCACCGACCTCAACGGCAAGAAGCTGTGCTCGGTGACCGGCTCCACCTCGGCTCAGAACGTCAAGGACAAGATCGCGCCGAAGGCCCAGCTCCAGCAGCTCGGCGGCTACTCGGAGTGCATCGCGGGTCTGCAGAGCGACCAGCTCGACGCCCTGACCACGGACGACGCGATCCTCGCCGGCTTCGCGGCGCAGGAGCAGTACAAGGGGCAGTTCAAGCTCACCGGGCTCAAGCTGAGCAACGAGAACTACGGCATCGGTGTGAAGAAGGGCGACACCGAGACCGTGAACAAGATCAACGACGCGCTGGAGAAGATGGTCAGCGACGGCTCCTGGGACAAGGCCGTCAAGGAGAACTTCGGGCCGGCGAACTACAAGAACGAGAAGGCCCCGAAGATCGGCCAGATCGTCCAGTAACGCGGAACTCCGCCGACGCAGGATCCCCGCGATCACAGCGGGGATCCGCAGGCGCGCCGCCGCCCCTAGCTTCTCCGGCGGCGGCGCGGCACGTCCGCTGCCCAAGCCACACACCCGGAAGCGCGGGAGATCGTGTTCGACTTTCTATCTGACTATGACGACCCGACCCTGCTGGGTGCCTTCTGGGTCACGGTGCAGCTCACCGTCCTCTCGGCCATCGGATCCCTGATCTGGGGCACCTTGCTGGCGGCCATGCGGGTCAGCCCGGTTCCGCTGATGCGCGGGTTCGGCACCGCCTATGTGAACATCGTCCGGAACATCCCCCTCACCGTCATCATCGTCTTCACCTCGCTCGGCCTCGCCAACATCTTCGGCGTGACGATGGGCGCACCCGACGACTTCGAGGCCAAGGCATTCCGTTTGGCGGTCCTCGGCCTCGTCGCCTACACTGCGGCCTTCGTCTGCGAGGCGATCCGCTCCGGCATCAACACAGTGCCTGTCGGGCAGGCAGAGGCTGCCCGTGCCATCGGGCTGAGTTTCAGCCAGATCCTGCGGCTCGTGGTGCTGCCGCAGGCGTTCCGCTCGGTCGTCGGGCCGTTGGCCAACGTGCTGATCGCGCTGACCAAGAACACGACAGTGGCGGCCGCGATCGGCGTGGCCGAGGCCGCACTCCTGATGAAGGAAATGATTGAGAACGAGGCACAGACGGTGCTCATCGGCGCGATCTTCGCCTTCGGTTTCGTGGTACTGACCCTGCCCACCGGCCTGATCCTGGGCTGGCTGAGCAAGCGACTGGCGGTGAAGCGATGACGTCCGTCCTCTACGACGCCCCCGGCCCGCGGGCCAAGCGGCGCAACGTGCTCTTCTCAGTGGTCTTCTTCGTCCTGCTCGCCCTGCTGCTGTGGTGGGTTTGGCAGACGATGGACGACAAGGGCCAGCTGAAGTGGGCCCTGTGGAAGCCGTTCACCACATCTGAAGCGTGGACGACGTACCTGCTGCCGGGCCTGGCTGACACCCTGAAAGCCGCGGCCCTCTCCATGGTCATCGCCCTCCCGCTGGGCGCCGTCCTTGGCATCGCACGCATGTCCGACCATCGCTGGGTGCGCATCCCGGCCGGCGCGGTGGTCGAGTTCTTCCGGGCGATCCCGGTGCTGCTGCTGATGCTGTTCGCCAACGAGTTCTACGTTCGCTCCACGGGCATCCCCAGCGACGAGCGGCCCCTGTACGCGGTCGTCACCGGCCTGGTGCTCTACAACGCCTCGGTCCTCGCCGAGGTCGTCCGCGCCGGCATTCTGTCCCTGCCCAAGGGCCAGTCCGAGGCCGCCATGGCGATCGGCCTGCGCAAGAGCCAGACGATGACGACCATCCTGCTCCCCCAGGCCGTCACCGCCATGCTGCCCGCCATCGTCAGCCAGCTGGTCGTCATCGTGAAGGACACCGCGCTGGGCGGCGTGATGCTCGGTTTCACGGAATTGCTCAACACGCGCAGCACTCTCGCGGCCAACTACGCCAACGTCATCCCCAGCTTCATCGTCGTGGCGGTCATCTTCATCGTCCTGAACTTCATCCTCACGTCCTTCGCCTCCTGGCTGGAGGGCAGGCTGCGCCGCAGCAAGCGCAGCACAGGGGCTGTTCTCGGTGCCGATAAGGTCGACGACGTGAACGCGGCCGAGGTGGGCGGCACCTACGGCACCGGTGCCGGCGGCACTATCTGACGGCCCGACAACCGCTGTGACTGTGGCCCGCCGGGGATCCGGCGAGCCACAGTCGTGCCGAGCCCTGAGCGATCCGGCTGCGGCTCACCCTGATACCCCATCAAGTGACGAGCGTGTCTCCCGGCTACCCTTGGTGCGGCGGCATGATCGCCACCGGCCTCCGGTCACTTGACGCAAGCACCGGCAATGGGTTGCATACGTTCTGTGATCGTGCACCCTGCTCCAACTTCCTGTTCACCTACGTCTCTCAGGACAACACCACGGGCAGGGGGCGCCGCGCCGTGGACCCGGTGATCATTGTCGGAGCGGGGCCGGTCGGGCTCACGCTCGCCCTGGCGCTGGCGCGTCACGAGGTGCCGTGCGTCGTTCTCGACGAGGGCCCGGGCAAGGACGAACCCCGTGCGGCGCGCACCGTCGTCCTGCGCGAGGACACCGCCGCCCTCATGGAACGGCTGACCGGCGTGCCACTGTCACAGGCCGGCTCCCACTGGGCCGGATGGCGGTCGATGCGGCGCAAACAGGTGATGCGCGAGATCGTTTTCGACGGCACCGAGCCCGCTCCCCTGCACATCGCCCAGCACGTGCTGACCGACGCCCTGCGCGCGGCCCTTTCCGGTGAACGGCTCGTCAAAGTCGCGGTGGAGAGCCGCGTCGACGGCATCGAACAGGAGTCCTCGGGCGTCACGGCCCACACCCGCGGTCCCAAAGGCACCTGGTGGCGCGGCAGTTATGTGGTCGGCTGCGACGGCCCCCGCTCGACCGTGCGCAAACTCCAGGACATCCGCTTCCCGGGCCGTACGGCGGTGGAACGTCACGCCGTTGCCGCGCTGCGTACGGAACTGCCCTGGCACGACGAGGCGTTGCTGCACCGCATGCCGCCGTGGCGCATGTCGGGCCCCTCGGCCGGCGAGGTCACCGCGCGCCCGCTGCCGGACGGCGTGTGGCGTCTGGACTGGCTTCTGCCGCCCGGCAAGGACCTGGTCACACCCGAGCTGCTGCTGACCCGCATCCGGGAGACCCTGGCCGGCTGGGCGGGCGGCACGACCCCGCCGTACGACCTGCTGGACACCGGCGTCCACACGGTCCACCACCGCCTGGCCCGCCGCTGGCGCGCCGACCGCGTCTTCCTCGCCGGGGACGCGGCACACCTGCTGGGCGCACTGGGCACGCACGGACTGGACGAGGGCCTCAGGGACGCCGACAACCTCGCCTGGAAGCTGGCCCTGGCCTGGCACCACGGGCCGCACGAGGCGCTCCTCGACAGCTACCAGACCGAGCGCCGGGCGGTCGTCGCCGCCCGGCTGCGCGCCGCCGACCAGGCGCTGCCGCTGCTGCGCGGCGGCGGAGGCCTGCGCTCCTACGTCCCCGGCTCCTCCCGGGGCCACGACGCGCTCCTCACGGACGGTCACTTGGGGCACGGCCAGCTCGGCGCGCCGGGGGCGTACGCCGACTCGCCCCTCGCGCCCCGACACCTCGAGGGAGAGACCCCCGTCGACACACCGCCGGGAGCGCCGGTCACCGACGTGCGGGTCACCGCGGAGGACGGCACCTTCGTCCGGCTGCGGGACCGGCTCGGCCGCGGCGCGCTGCTGGTGCTGCTGATCGCGCCGGGCACGGGCGTGTGGGAGCGCAAGCACTGGGTCAGCGCCGGCATCATGCCCCGGCTCGCGGCCGCGGTCGCGGCACTGCCGCACCCCGCCGAGCTGCTGGTCGCCGAGAGCTATCCGGGCGCTGCCGCGCACACGGTGCTCCTGGTGCGCCCCGACGGGCACCTCGTCACCGCGCTGAGCGGAGTGCGCCCGGACGACCTGTACGCGGCGGCGGAGGCCACGGTGGGCGGACCGGCGAAGGCGCAGGCCGAGGCCGGTGCGTCGGCCGGCTCTCGCTGACGTCGATACCGAGGGTGCTGTGCTCGCTGTCACCGTGCGTCCGCATGGTGACAGTGAGTTGACCGGTCCGGGTGGTCATGGTGTACTCCGGTGCGTGACCGACACCTGTGTGCGCCTGTGGCGGAGGGTCCATATGGACCTCGTCCGCTATGCGGGCTGCGTGTGTCGCCCGTCCTGCTGACTTCGCATCACTCTTCCTCCGTGCGCGCGCCGCGCTCTGTCTGCCGCGGCCGACCCGTCTGACTCGCGAACCCTTCATCAGGACCTTCAGGACGGCACCCGTGTCTGTATCCCCTTCCCCATCCCCCGCTGTCTCCTCTTCCGGCTCTGCTTCCGGCTCCTCTTCGGTCTCCGCCGCCGTTTCGGCGCCCACTCAGGCCGACCTCTTCGACTTCGTGCGGCGTACGGCCGCCGACACCGAGCTGATCGCCTCCCTGCCGCTTGATCCGGAAGGCCGCACCTGGGTGCGGCTGGACGGGCCCGGCGGCAGCGAGGCCTGGCTGATCGGCTGGCCGCCCGGCACGGGCACCGGCTGGCACGACCACGCCGACTCCGTCGGCGCCTTCCTGACCGCGTCGGGCGAGCTCACGGAGTACTCGCTCGCCGCGCGGCTGCCCACCGACGGCTGGAAGACCCTGGAACTCACCGACGATGTCGACCGCGAACGCCGGCTGCCCTCCGGCCAGGGCCGCGCCTTCGGCCGGCACCACGTCCACGAGGTGCTCAACGAGTCCCCCGACCGGCACGCGATCTCCGTCCACGCCTACTACCCGCCCCTGCCGCAGATCCGCCGCTACAGCCGCAGCGGGCCGATCCTGCGGCTCGAGCAGGTGGAGCGACCGGAGGACTGGCAGTGAGCGCGACGCACGAGCGGGTGAGCGACGGTGGCGGTGGCGGTGTCCAACGTCCCGTCGGCGTCGACGAGTTGTTGGAACGCGTGCGTGCGGGCTACGAGCGGATCGAGCCGCGGGAGGCGTACGAGGCCGCCCGGGCCGGTGACGCACTGCTGGTGGACATCCGCTACGCGGCCCTGCGCGAACGGGACGGCCTGATCCCCGACGCCGTCGTCGTCGAGCGCAACGAACTGGAGTGGCGCCTCGACCCGCAGGGCAGCCACCGTCTCCCGGAGGCCACGAGCCACTCCCTGCGCGTCGTGGTGATCTGCAACGAGGGGTACGCCTCCAGCCTGGCGGTCCAGTCCCTGCACCAGCTCGGACTGCACCGGGCCACCGATCTGGTCGGCGGGTTCCAGGCTTGGCGGGCGGCGGGGCTTCCGGTGGTGTGACCGCGCGGCTCGACAGCGGGCGCGGGCCCACGAGGGTCTCGCCCTGGCCTCAGAACCCCTCGTCTCCCAGAAACTCCGTGTCCTCGCCCTCCTCCTCCAGCGCCTGCCGGACCACGCGCAGGGCCATGCCCTCGGAGTAGCCCTTGCGGGCGAGCATGCCCGCGAGGCGGCGGAGGCGCTTGTCCCGGTCGAGCCCCCGAGTGGAGCGGAGCTTCCGCGCGACGAGGTCCTGCGCGGTCGCCTCCTCCTGCTCGGAGTCGAGCTGGGAGACAGCCTCGTCGATCAGCATGGAGTCGACGCCCTTGGTCCGCAGTTCCCGGGCGAGCGCACGCCGGGCCAGCCCCCGGCCGTGGTGCCGGGACTCCACCCAGGCGTCCGCGAAGGCGCTGTCGTTGATGAGGCCGACCTCTTCGAACCTCGACAGCACCTCCTCGGCGGCATCGTCAGGGATCTGCCGCTTGCGCAGGGCGTCGGCGAGTTGCTTGCGGGTCCGCGGGGTCCCGGTGAGCAGACGCAGGCAGATCGCCCGAGCCTGCTCGACCGGGTCCCCTGGAGGCTCCCCCTGCTCGGCCCTCGACGAGGAGAGGGAACCTCCGTCCTCGGCAACCGCCGCGCCGAAGCCACGCCGACGGCGCCCGCGTCCACGCCCGCCAGGGGACCCACCGTCACGTGAGCCGTCCCTGGACGAGCCGCCTCCGCGTGAGCCTCTGTCGGACGAGCCGCTGCCCTGGGAGGCATCCCCGTACGGCCCGTCGTCCCCGTACGGCCGGTCGTCCCCGTGCGCGTCCTCGCCGTCCACGGCCGAGCCCGTCTCCCCTCCGGTGCCCCTCCCCCGTGGGGCACCGGAGGCGGTGTACTCGTACTCCGCCCAGTCGGTTCGTCGAGTCACGGGTCAGCTCTTGGCTGCGGCGGCCTTGGACTTGGCGGGCTTGGCCGCTGCCGGGGCGGGAACCGCCGCCGCAGCGTCGGCCGGTGCCGGGGAGACCGCCGCGTCCGTGCCCGGCTCGGCGGCCGGCTCCTCTGGACGCACGCCGACGCCCAGCTTCTCCTTGATCTTCTTCTCGATCTCGTTGGCCAGGTCGGGGTTGTCCTTCAGGAAGTTGCGCGCGTTCTCCTTGCCCTGGCCGAGCTGGTCGCCCTCGTACGTGTACCAGGCGCCGGCCTTGCGGACGAAGCCGTGCTCCACACCCATGTCGATCAGGCCGCCCTCGCGGCTGATGCCATGGCCGTAGAGGATGTCGAACTCGGCCTGCTTGAAGGGGGGCGCGACCTTGTTCTTGACGACCTTGCAGCGGGTGCGGTTGCCGACCGCGTCCGTGCCGTCCTTCAGGGTCTCGATGCGACGGATGTCGATGCGCACCGAGGCGTAGAACTTCAGCGCCCGGCCACCGGTCGTGGTCTCCGGGGAGCCGAACATCACGCCGATCTTCTCGCGGAGCTGGTTGATGAAGATCGCGGTGGTCTTGGACTGGTTGAGCGCGCTGGTGATCTTGCGCAGGGCCTGGCTCATCAGGCGGGCCTGAAGACCCACGTGACTGTCGCCCATCTCGCCCTCGATCTCCGCGCGCGGGACGAGCGCCGCGACGGAGTCGATGACGATGAGGTCGAGGGCGCCGGAGCGGACCAGCATGTCCACGATCTCCAGGGCCTGCTCGCCGTTGTCCGGCTGGGAGAGGATGAGGTTGTCGATGTCGACGCCGAGCTTCTTCGCGTACTCGGGGTCGAGTGCGTGCTCCGCGTCGACGAAGGCGACCTGGCCGCCGGCCTTCTGCGCGTTCGCCACCGCGTGCAGGGTCAGGGTGGTCTTACCGGAGGACTCCGGTCCGTAGATCTCCACGACACGGCCGCGGGGCAGGCCGCCCACACCGAGGGCCACGTCGAGGGCGGTGGACCCGGTCGGGATGACCTCGATGGGCTCCTTGGTCCGGTCGCCCATGCGCATGACCGCGCCCTTGCCGAATTGCCGTTCAATCTGTGCGAGAGCGGCATCCAGGGCCTTCTCGCGGTCGGTTCCTGCCATGGGTTCCACCCGATTTGCTTGAGTCGATCGCTTCACGTCAAAGACGCTAACGCCTGCCACTGACAATGCGCCCCGACGCACGTCCGGCCTGTGGATAACTCGGGCACTTCTCCACCCAAAGTACGTCGAAATGCCCGTCGTTGAGCTTCGCCGGAGACTCCATAAGAATGGATGTTCGATTTTCGTGTCAAGCGCCCCACGCGGCACCTCCGTGAGGCAGGGGCGCAGCGACTCAGGCCGGGCTCTTCCCGGAGCCCCCGCCCTCGGGCCGTCCCCTCTCGGGCCGCCGTGCCCACAGCTGCCTGGCGCGCGTGACGAGGCCCGGCCCCTCCCCGCGTCGGCGATGGCCGTGCACCCGGGGATCGTCCGTGACGTCGTACCGCTTCACATACGCCCCCAGGAAGGCCTGGAGCGTGGCGATGGCGGGGATCGCGATCAGCGCGCCGACGGCGCCCAGGAGCGCAGTGCCCGCGATGACGGAGCCGAAGGCGACCGCGGGGTGGATGTCGACGGTCCTGGCCGTCAGCTTCGGCTGGAGCACATAGTTCTCGAACTGCTGGTAGATCACCACGAAGATCAGTACCCACAGCGCGTACCAGGGGTTGACCGTGAACGCGATCAGCATGGGCAGCGCGCCCGCGAGATACGTGCCGATGGTGGGGATGAACTGCGACACCAGGCCCACCCAGACGGCGAGCACGGGCGCGTAGGGCACGTCCAGGGCCTGCAACAGGACGAAGTGCGCTGCGCCGGAGATCAGCGCCATCAGGCCGCGCGAGTAGATGTAGCCGCCGGTCTTGTTCACGGCGATCTCCCACGCGCGCAGCACCTCGGCCTGCCGTGCGGGCGGCAGGAGGGAGCAGATCGTCCGGCGCAGTCGCGGTCCGTCCGCGGCGAAGTAGAACGAGAACAGCGCGATCGTCAGCAGCTGGAAGAGACCCCCGATGACCTGGGCGGACACGTCCAGGACACCTGTGGCGCTGTTCTGCACGTAGTTGCGCAGCCAGTCGGAACGGAGCACGCCCTCCTGGATGTCCACGCGCTTCAGATCGGTCTTGAAGTGTGTGTTGATCCAGTTGATGACGGAGTCGAGGTAGGCCGGGAAGCCCTCGATCATCTTGATGATCTGGTCCGCGAGGATGGAACCGAGCAGCGTGACGAAGCCCGCCGAGACGACGATCACGCCGATGAAGACGACGAACGTGGCCAGTCCTCTGCGCATGCCGCGCGAGGCCATCCAGCTCACCGCCGGTTCGATGGCGAGCGCCAGGAAGAACGCGATGAGGATGTTGATCAGCAGGCCGGTGAGCTGGTGGAAGGCCCAACTGCCCAGCTGGAACACGGCGACGAGGGCGAGTGCGAGGACCAGGGCGCGCGGCAGCCAGCGCGGCATACGGTTGTTCGGCCCGGCGGTCCCGCCGACGGGAGGCGGGGTGGGCGGTGTCGTACCGGACGGGGAGGACTGCTGGGCTTCCTGCCCGGTCTCGTCAGTGGGTGCCACGCACCAAGTCTCGCCCACGCCACCGACAGCCGTCTGCCCGCCTGCGATCTTCGTGGGCCCTCGGTCAGCGGTCTCCCCGACGGGTCAACGATTCTCCCTCGGCACGTCCATCACCACGCACACCACCTGCCAGACCTCCTTGGCGTCCCAGCCGGCGTCGAGCGCCTCGTGGACGGTGCGCCCGCCGAGATCCGACATCACATGGTCGCGTGCGAAGGTGTCGGCGTAGCCCGCACCGAAGTGCTCCGCCATCCGCTCCCAGAAGACCGTCAACCGCATGATTCCAGTATCCCGCTCCTGAGGGTGGGCCTGAGCCGGGACCGCCTGCCGGCACCGTTTTCCGCCCTACCGTCTGAGCCATGGCCGAAACAGGAGCTCCCTCACTCCCCCAGTCGCCCCCGCCGCTCACCCCCGTGGCCCGCGCGGAACGCTTCGTCTGGCTCACCGCGCGCGTGCTCGAGCAGCGCCTCTTCGCCCACCATTTCCTCGGCGGCGCCGCCGACCCGGTGGAGACCGCCCTGGACGCCTACCGCAACGAGGACGGCGGGTACGGCCACGCACTGGAGCCCGATCTGCGCGGCCCGGTCAGCCAGCCGCTGCACACCGCCCACGCCCTGCGCGTCCTGGACGCCGTGGGACGCTGCGCCGGACAGCGCGTGGAACGCATGTGCCGCTACCTGACGTCCGTGTCCACAGCGGACGGCGCCCTCCCGGCGATCCACCCGAGCCAGCGCGGCTACCCGACGGCCCCCTTCGTGCCGGTCGTGGACGACCCGCCCAGCGCTCTCCTGGCCACCGGGCCGGTGGTGGGGCTGCTGCACCGCAACGAGGTGTGGCACGCCTGGCTGTTCCGGGCCACGGACTTCTGCTGGCAGGCGGTCGAGTCCCTGGAGAAGTCCCACCCGTACGAGATCGAGGCCGCCGTGGCCTTCCTCGACTCCGCCCCGGACCGCCCGCGCGCGGAGGCGGCCGCCGACCGCCTGGGCCGCCTGGTACGCGCACACCGCCTCGCGGCCCTGGATCCCGACGACCTGGACTCGTATCCGGTCTCCCCCGGCTACGCCCCGGGCGAGCACCACTTCCCGCACGACTACGCGGGGACACCGCACTCGCTCGCGCGCGCGTGGTTCACGGACGACGAGATGACACGCTCCCTGGACCACCTCGCGGCCCAGCAGCAGGAGGACGGCGGCTGGCCCGTCCGATGGCGCCACTGGGCCCCGGCGCCCGCCCTGGAGGCACGCCCCGTGGTGACGGTCGAGGCCCTGCGCACGCTCCGGTCCCACGGCCGCCCCGTCGGCTGATCACCCCACGCCCATGGCCCGCACTCCTGCGGTCACCAGCACGCCCGCCGCGACGACGAACAGCAACGGGGCGCGTAGCACCAGCGCCAGAGCCGCGGCTGCGAGCCCGGCGGCCCGCGCGTCCAGCACCAGCACCTGCCCGTCGGCGAAGGTCTGCTGGGCCGTGAGGGCCGCCAGCAGCGCGACGGGCAGCAACACGGCGAGGCGCTTGACGACGGGCCGCTCAAGAGCCCCGGCGGGCACCAGCAGCCCGGCCAGCTTGACGGCGTAGCACCCGAGGACGGTCACACCGATCGCGATCCAGACGTTCACCCCTCGTCCCCCTGTCCCCTGCGCCGGCCGTCCGCCCAGAGCACGACCGGCGCCGCCAGCGCGGCTGTCAGAACCGGCACCCCGGCGGGCAGCACGGGCAGCAGCCCGAGCCCCAGCAGCACGGCGAGCCCGGCGACGGCCCGCTCGGTGCCGGTCTTCAGCATCGGCGCGAGCAGCGCCAGGAACACCGCGGGCCCCGCGGCGTCCAGCCCCCACGCGTCGGTGTCCCCGATGGCCCCGGCGCCCAGGGCCCCGAGCAGCGTGGTGAGGTTCCACAGTACGTACAGGCTCAGCCCGGACACGACGAATCCGATCCGCGCCCCGCGCCGCGTGGGCTGGGCCAGCGCGACGGCGGTCGTCTCGTCGATCACCCACTGGGCGGCGAACGGCCGCACCGCGCGCGGGAGTGCCAGCAACTGCGACAGACGCAGGCCGTAGAAGGCGTTCCGCACGCCCAGGAAGAAGGCCCCGGCAGCAGCCGTGAACGGGCCGCCGCCGGCCGCGAGGGCTCCCACCAGGGCGAACTGGGACGCCCCGGTGAACACCAGCAGACTGAGCACGCACGTCTGCATCAGCGTGAGTCCGCCGCCGGCCGACGTCACCCCGAAGGCGAACCCGGAGAGCCCGACGGCCACCCCGACGCCGAGGGCGTCCCGCACGACGGCCCGGTCCGCCTTGTCACCGGTGTCTGTATCTGTGAGAGCTGTCCGATCTGCCACGCCCCGCACGCTACGGGGAGCCGCTACCGCAGGTCTTGTACGTTCTTGCGCTCCCGCTGGTAGGCCCCCGGGGGCACACCGACCATCCGGCTGAAGTGCCGGTTGAGATGCGGCTGATCGGTGAATCCCACGGCCACGGCGACCTCCGAGGGTGCCGTCCCCAGGTCCAGCAGCCGCCGCGCCCGCCGTACCCGCGCATCTGTGAGCCACGCGTGCGGCGGCATCCCGTAGCTGTCCCGAAAGGCCCGCAGCAACGCGAACGGACTGGTCCCGAACTCGGCCGCCAACCGCTCCAGGCTCGGCGGCCGAGCCATCCGCTCCTCCAGCACTCCACGCGCGCGTGCCGCGATCCGGGCCCCCGCGGTCCGCACCTCCCGCCGTGGCATGGGCCCACCGTTCAGCCGCAGCAACCTGGTCACGGCGACCCGCAGCAGCGTGTCCGCGGCCAGCGCGTCGCCCTCGTCGGCAGCCCGCAGCACCTGATGCACCAGCCCGGCGGCATACGGATCATCCACCACCGGGCTGACGAACCCCGGCGTCCCCCGCAGCGTCGTGGTCTCGGCCGCGATCTCCGCCACCACCTCCACGGACGGATACACGGCCCCGTACCGCCACCCCTCGGGCACACCGGCCCGCCCGGTATGCGGAGTATCCGGATTCACCAGCGCGAGCGCCCCGGCTCCCGCGTACTGATCGCCCCCACCGTGGTGAAACACCTCCACCCCGTCGGCGATGGCAGCGATCACGAAGTTCTCGTGCGTATGCCGCACGAACGTCTTCCGCACATACCGGGCCAGCAGCAGATCCACCCCGGGCAGGTCGTCGTACTGCCAGTGCCGCGCACGCTCAGTCATACGACGATTGTCCGCGCAACGGGCCGCGCACTCCCACCGCACAGGCGTGACACAAGCCCCCACCAAGCCGCACCGGCCGCCGCAGGCCCCCGGCCCAACCGCCGCCGGCACCCGCAGCCCAACCGCCGGAGGCACCCGTTGTCAGTGGCGAGGTGCACGATGGACGCATGGCCAGCCACGCACACCGAGCCCTGGACACCTTCTCGCCCGCGACCCGCGCCTGGTTCACGGGCGCCTTCTCCGCGCCCACCACCGCCCAGGCCGGCGCATGGCAGGCCATCCACCAGGGCTCGGACGTGCTGGTCGTCGCCCCCACCGGCTCCGGCAAGACCCTGGCCGCCTTCCTCGCCGCCCTGGACCAGCTCGCCTCGACCCCTCCCCCCGCCGACCCCAGGAAGCGCTGCCGCGTCCTGTACATCTCCCCCCTGAAGGCCCTGGCGGTGGACGTCGAGCGCAACCTCCGCAGCCCCTTGACCGGCATCCGCCAGGAGTCCGTGCGGATGGGCCTGCCCGAGCCCGAGGTCAAGGTGGGCATCCGCTCGGGCGACACGCCCGCCGCCGAGCGCCGCGCCCTGTCCACCCGCCCGCCGGACATCCTGATCACCACCCCCGAATCACTGTTCCTGATGCTGACCTCGGCCACGCGCGACGCGCTGACCGGCGTGGAAACGGTGATCCTCGACGAGGTGCACGCGGTCGCCGGCACCAAGCGCGGTGCGCACCTCGCGCTCTCCCTGGAGCGATTGGACGACCTCCTCCCGAAGCCCGCCCGCCGCATCGGCCTCTCCGCGACGGTCCGCCCGGTCGACGAGGTGGCGCGTTTCCTCTCGCCCCGAGGCAAGGTGGAGATCGTCCAGCCGGAGTCGGGCAAGGAGTTCGACCTCTCCGTGGTCGTCCCGGTCGAGGACCTGGGCGAGCTGGGCGGCTCCCCGGTGGCGGAGGGCTCGGAGGGCGCCGAGCGCCCGTCGATCTGGCCGCATGTGGAGGAGCGGATCACCGACCTCGTGCAGTCCCACCGCTCCACGATCGTCTTCGCGAACTCCCGCCGCCTCGCGGAGCGCCTGTGCAACCGCCTGAACGAGATCGCGTACGAACGAGCCACGGGCGAGACCCTCGACGAGCACCACTCCCCCGCCGAGCTCATGGGCGGCTCGGGAGCCGCCCAGGGCGCGCCACAGGTCATCGCCCGCGCCCACCACGGCTCGGTGTCCAAGGAGCAGCGTGCCCTGGTCGAGGAGGACCTCAAGGCGGGCCGCCTCCCCGCGGTCGTAGCCACGTCCAGTCTCGAACTGGGCATCGACATGGGCGCGGTCGACCTGGTGGTCCAGGTCGAATCACCCCCCTCGGTGGCCTCCGGCCTGCAGCGCGTCGGCCGGGCGGGCCACCAGGTGGGCGCGGTCTCCACCGGCGTGGTCTTCCCCAAGTACCGCGGCGACCTGGTCCAGGCGGCGGTGGTCACCGAGCGCATGCGGACCGGCGCGATCGAGTCCCTCAGGGTCCCCGCCAACCCGTTGGACGTCCTGGCCCAGCAGATCGTCGCGATGACGGCATTGGACACCTGGCAGTTCGACGACCTCCTCGCCGCCGTCCGCCGGGCGGCCCCCTTCGCCTCGCTCCCCGAGTCCGCCTTCACGGCGGTCCTCGACATGCTGGCCGGCCGCTACCCGTCCGACGCCTTCGCCGAGCTGCGCCCGCGCGTGGTGTGGGACCGCGTCACCGGCGAGATCACGGGCCGCCCCGGCGCGCAGCGCCTCGCCGTCACCTCCGGGGGCACGATCCCCGACCGCGGCCTCTTCGGCGTCTTCCTCGCGGGCGCCGATCCCAAGAAGGGCGGCGGCCGGGTCGGCGAACTCGACGAGGAGATGGTCTACGAGTCCCGTGTCGGCGACGTCTTCACGCTCGGCACCAGTTCCTGGCGCATCGAGGACATCACCCGCGACCGCGTCCTGGTCTCCCCGGCCCCGGGCGTACCGGGCCGACTGCCCTTCTGGAAGGGCGACCAGCTGGGCCGCCCGCTGGAACTGGGCCGGGCGGTGGGCGCGTTCCTGCGCGAGGTCGGCTCACTGCCCAAGGACGACGCCCGGCTCCGCCTCCTCGCCGCCGGCCTGGACGCCTGGGCGGCGGACAACGTGCTCTCGTACCTGGACGAGCAGCGCGAGGCGTGCGGGCACGTCCCGGACGACCGGACGATCGTCGTGGAGCGCTTCCGCGACGAGCTCGGCGACTGGCGCGTGGTCGTGCACTCCCCCTTCGGCGCCCAGGTGCACGCCCCCTGGGCCCTCGCGCTCGGCGCGAAGCTCTCCGAGCGCTACGGCATGGACGCGCAGGTCATGCACGCCGACGACGGCATCGTGCTGCGCCTGCCGGACGCCGACCTGATGGGCCTGGACCTGCTCGACCAGGAGCCGGTCAAGATGGGCCGGGAGTACGACGCCGAGCAGGCACCGGTCGGCGCGGCGGACGTGGTCTTCGACAAGGGAGAGGTCGACCAGGTCGTCACCGACCAGGTGGGCAGCTCGGCCCTGTTCGCGTCCCGGTTCCGCGAGTGCGCCGCCCGCGCGCTGCTGCTGCCGCGCCGCAACCCGGGCAAGCGCACGCCGCTGTGGCAGCAGCGCCAGCGCGCCTCCCAGCTGCTCCAGGTGGCGAGCGAGTTCGGCTCGTTCCCGATCGTCCTGGAAGCGGTCCGCGAGTGCCTCCAGGACGTCTTCGACCTCCCCGGACTCGTCGAGCTGATGGGCGACCTGGAGTCCCGCAAGGTGCGCCTCGTCGAGGTCACCACTGCCGAGCCGTCCCCCTTCGCGCGCTCCCTCCTCTTCGGCTACGTCGCCCAGTTCCTGTACGAGGGTGACTCTCCGCTCGCCGAGCGCCGGGCCGCCGCCCTGTCGCTGGACTCACGGCTGCTGGCCGAGCTGCTGGGCCAGGCGGAGCTGCGCGAACTGCTCGACGCGGAGGTGCTGACGGAGCTGGAGCGGGAGCTTCAGTGGCTCACCGAGGACCGCCGCGTCAAGGACGCCGAAGGCGTCGCGGACATCCTCCGCCTCCTCGGCCCGCTCACGGACGCGGAGCTGGCCGAGCGGGGCGCCGAACCGCACTGGGCTCAGGAACTGGCCGGTGCCCGCCGCGCCATCCGGGTCCGGATCGCGGGCAGGGACCACTGGGCGGCGATCGAGGACGCCGGCCGGCTGCGCGACGCGCTGGGCACCGCCCTGCCGGTCGGCGTCCCCGAAGCCTTCACGGAGCCCGTCAAGGACCCGCTGGGCGACCTCCTCGCGCGCTTCGCCCGCACCCACGGCCCGTTCACCTCGACCACGGCGGCGGCCCGCTTCGGCCTGGGCGTGGCCGTCACCGAGGGCGCCCTCCAGCGGCTGGCCGCGGCGGGCCGGATCGTCCAGGGCGAGTTCCACCCGGCCGGGATCGGCCAGGAGTGGTGCGACGCGGCCGTGCTGCGCCGCCTGCGCCGCCGCTCCCTGGCCGCCCTGCGCCACGAGCTGGAGCCGGTGCCGCCGGCCGCACTCGCCCAGTTCCTTCCCCAGTGGCAGCACATCGGCAAGGGCCACTCCCTGCGCGGCGTCGACGGCCTGGTGCGCGCCATCGAGCAGGTGCAGGGCGCGTCCGTGCCCGCCTCCGCCCTGGAGAAGCTGGTCCTGCCCTCCCGGCTCGTGAACTACAACCCGGCCATGCTGGACGAGCTCACCGCCGCCGGAGAGGTGGTCTGGGCCGGGGCGGGCTCCCTCCCCGGCAAGGACGGCTGGGTCTCCCTCTACCTGGCGGACGCGGCCCCCCTGCTCCTGCCGCCCCCGCACCCCTTGGAGCTGACCGCTCTCCACCAGTCCGTCCTGGACGCCCTCTCCGGCGGCTACGGCCTGTTCTTCCGCCAGATCGCCGACCAGGTCCGCGCCACCACCCAGCCCGACGCCACCGATCCCCAACTGGCCGACGTCCTCTGGGACCTGGCCTGGTCCGGACGCCTGACCAACGACACGCTCGCTCCCATGCGCTCCCTGCTCGGCTCGGGCCGCACGGCCGGCTCCACGGCCCACCGCGCCAAGCGCGCGGTCCCGCGCGGCCGCTACGGCTCCCTGACGGCCGCGGCCCGCCCCGCCGCCTCCCGCTCCGGCCCACCGACGGTCGCAGGCCGCTGGTCCCTGCTTCCGGCCCACGAGCCGGACCCCACGGTGCGGGCCCACGCCCTCGCCCGCACGCTCCTCGACCGGCACGGCGTGGTGACCAGGGGCGCGGTCTCGGCGGAGGGCGTCGAGGGCGGGTTCTCGGCGACGTACCGCGTCCTGTCCGCCTTCGAGGAGAGCGGCCAGGCCCGCCGCGGCTACGTGGTGGAGGGGCTCGGCGCCGCACAGTTCGCGATGGACGGTGCCGTGGACCGCCTGCGCGCGGTGTCCAACGCCCGTGATCGCGGCGAGGACCTGCCCGGCCCCCCTCCGGGCCCCGGCCCCGACCCGTTCCCCGCCCATGACTTCGCCGGACAGGACGACCCACTCCCTTCCAACGACCACCCCGACGGCCCCGGCCCCGACGGCTTCCCCGACCTCGGCCCCGCCTACGTCACCCCGGCCCCCCAGCCGACCCGGGACGAGTACGTCTCACCCCGGGACTACGCCCCGCAGGGCACCCCGCCCTGGCAGAACGGCGGACGCGCAGCGTACGGTCCCGGCTTCCCGGGCCACCGCACCCGCCTGGATGCCGCCTCCCGGGCCGTCGTCCTGGCCGCCGCCGATCCGGCGAACGCGTACGGCGCCGCCCTGGCCTGGCCCGAGCCCCCGACCGGCGCCGGGCACAAGCCGGGCCGCAAGGCGGGCTCCCTGGTGGTGCTCGTCGACGGTGAGCTGACGCTCTACATGGAGCGCGGCGGCAAGACCCTGCTGGCTTGGACCACCGACCCGGACGGCGACCCCACCGACGACCTCCGCCTCCACACCGCCGCCGAGGCACTCGCCGCAGCCGCCCGCGCGGGCTCCCTCGGCACGGTCACGGTGGAGCGCGTCAACGGCGCCCAGGCCCTGACCTCCCCCATCGGCACCCTCCTGGAAGGAGTGGGCTTCATCGCGACCCCCCGAGGCCTCCGCCTGCGCGCCTGATCACCACACCGCCTGCGACCGACCAGCAGCCCCACCTCCGTGCCACCCTTGACGCATGCCCGAAGGCGACACGGTCTGGCAGACCGCGAGGCGGCTGCACGGCGCCCTCGCGGGCAAGGTGCTGACCCGCAGCGACCTCCGGGTGCCCCGGCTCGCCACGGCCGACCTCACGGGCCGCGCGGTCCTGGACGTCACCCCGCGCGGCAAACACCTCCTGACCCGCGTCGAGGGCGGCCTGACCCTGCACTCCCACCTGCGGATGGACGGCTCCTGGAAGGTGTACGAGAAGGGCCGGCGCTGGAGCGGCGGCCCCGGCCACCAGATCCGCGCGATCCTCGGCAACGCCGACCACACGGCCGTCGGCTACCGCCTCCCCGTGCTGGAACTCCTGCGCACCACCGACGAGCACCGCGCGGTCGGCCATCTGGGCCCCGACGTCCTGGGCCCGGACTGGGAC
Organism: Streptomyces coeruleorubidus; assembly: GCF_028885415.1. Classification (GTDB taxonomy): domain Bacteria; phylum Actinomycetota; class Actinomycetes; order Streptomycetales; family Streptomycetaceae; genus Streptomyces; species Streptomyces coeruleorubidus_A. Next base: position 7,229,000 of record NZ_CP118527.1, on the reverse strand, counting down.
CCCGACCGGGCCCTGGCCAATCTCCTCCAGGACCCCGCCCGCCCCCTCGGCGAGGCCCTGCTCGATCAGCGCAACCTCGCCGGTATCGGCAATGTCTACAAGAGCGAGCTGTGCTTCCTGCTCGGCGTCACGCCCTGGCTCCCCGTCGGCGACCTGCCCGCCGAGCGCGCCGCCAAGCTGCCCGCGCTCGCCAGGAAGCTGCTGGAGACCAACCGCGACCGCCCGATCCGCAGTACGACGGGCCGCCGCGGCCAGGACCTCTTCGTGTACGGCCGGGCTCCCCGCCCCTGCCTGCGCTGCCACACCTCCGTCCGCGTCGCCGACCAGGGCGACGGCCCCCGCGAACGCCCCACGTACTGGTGCCCCGCCTGCCAGCCGGGCCCCGCACCGGCCGCTTCCCCGACCCGGCGTAGCCGCACCAGTTGACGACCCGTCAGAAACTCTCGTACGGTCCCTGCATGCCCGTCACGGCGTACGCCCTCACCGGCCGCACCGCGTTCGTCACCGGCGCCGCGAGCGGCATCGGCCGCGCCTCGGCGCTCCTGCTCGGGGAGGCGGGCGCCATCGTGCACTGCGCGGACCGTGACCCCGGGGGCCTGCACGAGACGGCGACCCTGATCAAAGCCGGCGGCGGCACCGCCCGCACCCACGATCTCGACGTCACCGACCGCGCCCGGCTGAGGCAGGCCATCGCCTCCTGCGAACGCCTGGACGTCCTGGCCGCGATCGCCGGGATCATGCACAGCAGCCCGGTGCTGGAGACCCGGGACGAGGACCTCGACCGGGTGCTCGACGTCAACTTCAAGGGAGTGCTGTACGCCTGCCAGGAGGCGGCCCGCCTGATGATCGCCCGGGGCACCGGCGGCAGCATCGTCACCATGGCTTCAGGTGCCGTCGACACCGGCGGCCCCGGCCTGCTCTGCTACGGGGCGGCCAAGGCGGCGGTGGTCCAGCTGACCAAGACCCTCGCGACCGAGGTGGGCCGGCACGGCATCCGCGTCAACGCGGTCGCACCGGGCTGGATCCGTACCCCCATGACCGACCGCCACGACAGCGAGGCCCAGGCCCACACCGAGTCCGTCATGGCCCGCATGTCACCCCTGGGCCGGGTCGGCGCCCCCGAGGACATCGCCCACGCGGTCCTGCACCTGGCATCCGATGCCTCGGCCTTCACGACAGGCCAGATCATCCGCCCGAACGGCGGTGTGACGATGCCCTGGTAAAGCACACGCGTCCACCCGGGTAGCAACCCCCACGCCCCCGACGCAACCCGCCCCGCCGCGACACCACACCCCGCCCCCGGCCCCCACACCCTCCGCCATCGCCCCGTACCAACCGCCCCTTCGGCCCGCCCCTTCGGCACGCAATGCACCGGCAGCACACTCAGCCCCCACCCCCCGGCCGCCAGCGTCGCCTCCAGCACCCCGGCCCCCGGCGCGACCGCCAGCCGCAGCACCGCCCACCACCACAGCACCCCCAGCCCCAGCACAGCCCCGCGGGCCCCCCAGCGCCCTATCCCCGCCATGGCCGCCACCTCCAGCCCGACGCTATTCGGCCGCTCGGGCCGCAGGACAGGGCGCACCAACGGCACACAGGCGCACCGCGCACCCCACTGCGCCGGGCTGCGGAACCGCGAGCCGCGAAACCCCGAGCGGCGACCCCCCCGGTCGGCCCGTCGCCCGCTGCCGCGCCCGCTCCGGTCACCCGTTCTCGGCCTGGAACATCCAGTGATGCTTCTCCAGGTCCGCCGTGATCCCGATGAAGATGTCCTGGCTCACCGGATCCGGCTCACCGGTCGCCTCGACCCGCTCCCGCATCCGCGCGATCACCGCGCCCAGCGCCTCGACGAGCGTCCGCACGGCGGTCGTGTCATCGACCCACCCCTCGGGGGTCACACCGATCCCACTGCCGACGGCGACCGTCGCGGCACGCCCGTCCGGCGGGATCCCGAGCGCCGCGGCGCGCTCGGCCACGGTGTCGGAGTGCTTCCGCGCGGTGTCGACCACCTCGTCGAGCTGGAGATGCACGGAACGGAAGCGCGGCCCCACCACGTTCCAGTGGATCTGCTTGGCCACGAGGGCGAGGTCCACCAGGTCGACGAGGGCGCCCTCCAACGCCTCGGACACGGTCTTCAGGCTCGCGTCGGACAGCGAGCTCTTCACGACGTACATCCGCACCTCCGTTGGCTGCCCCCCGCCATCCCCTCAACGATGACCGCCGCACGCCCCACCGGCAAACGCAAACAAATCGGGCACGACTCTGCCCGGCAGTCCGCAGGCAAGCGAAAACCCCGACCGACACCTCTCCGGATCTCCCGGAGAACCCCGGCCGGGGCCTCACCAGTCTCGGCGCCTGGTCAGCGCCGCTCGTTCATGCCACGCACGCGCGAAGCGTCACGCGGCAACGACGTCCACCGCCTCGGCGGGCGCCTTGATCGTCACCCGTTCCGGTGGCACACCGGTCACCGAAACGGAACCCAGCATCGGGCGAACCGGCGTGGGCACAGGTTCGCTGGGGGTGGCCGCAGCGGACTGGGCCAGCTCGGCAAGGGCGAGTTCGTCGCTCACTTCCCGCATGAGCTCGGACATCCGTACGTCCAGCGCGTCGCAGATGGCGGAGAGCAGTTCGGAGGAAGCCTCCTTCTGCCCCCGCTCCACCTCGGAGAGATAGCCGAGTGAGACTCGGGCGGACGAGGAGACTTCGCGCAGAGTACGGCCCTGGCGCTGGCGCTGCCGACGCAGCACGTCACCCAGCAGGCGACGGAGCAGAATCATCGGTGGCTCCCTCCTCGGACCGCGTAGCCGCATCCATTACGCCCCACCGTACCGCCTTGCGCCGCGGCCGTGCGGGGAGCGATGTCGTGTTCACTCAGGGCTGCAAACATCAAAACCCCCCGTTCCGTTCCGTATCCTGTGCCCGCTCATTCCCAGTCTGTTCGCCCGCAAGCTCCTCCAGGAGCAGTGCGAGTACGCTCCGTACACTCTCTCTACGAATTTCCTCGCGGTGGCCGTTCAACCGCAGACCCTCCACTTTTCCGCCGCCGGCAGAACCGGAATCGGCCCTCAGGGGTCCGTCCACGGCGACGAAGACCGTCCCGACGGCCTGTCCGTCCTGCGGCTCGGGGCCCGCGACACCGGTGGTCGCGATGCCCCAGTCCGCGCCGAGCGCCTTGCGCACTCCGGCCGCCATCTGGGCCGCGACCTGGGGATCCACTGCTCCTCGCGCCGCCAGCAGGGTGGTGTCGACACCCAGCAGTTCATGCTTCAGTTCGGTCGCGTAGGCCGTCACCGAGCCCCGGAAGACCTTGGACGCCCCGGGCACGGATGTGATCTCCGCCGCAACGAGACCACCGGTCAGCGACTCCGCGACGGCAAGCGTCCTGCCCTTCACCGTGAGTAGTCGCACCACGTCAGTGGCCGTGGAACTCACGCTTCCTTCTCCTCCAACGCGGCCTTGCGCTCGGCGATTCCCCGCCTGCGCAGCACAATGGCCTGTTTCACATAGTCGAGCCCGGTCACCACGGTCAGAACGACCGCCGCGGCCATCACCCAGAACCGCAGGGTGGCCAGCCACCCCGTCAGCGCCAGCACGTACATGCCCACGGCCACGCCCTGGGTGAGCGTCTTGAGCTTGCCTCCGCGGCTGGCGGGGATGACGCCGTACCGGATGACCACAAAACGCAGGAGAGTGATCCCGAGTTCCCGCCCGAGGATGACGCCGGTCACCCACCACGGCAGATCGCCGAGCGCGGACAGACAGATCAGCGCCGCCCCCATGATCGCCTTGTCGGCGATGGGGTCGGCGATCTTCCCGAAGTCCGTGACCAGGTTGTACGTGCGCGCCAGGTGACCGTCGAAGAGGTCAGTGATCATGGCGATGGCGAAGGCCGCCCAGGCGAGGGACCGCCACGCCGGGTCGTACCCGCCGTCCGCGAGCATCAGCGCGACGAAGGCCGGTACCAGGATCAGCCGGAGCATGGTCAGGAGGTTGGCGACGTTCCAGACGCTGGCCTGGTTGACGGCCGCGGCCGCCAGCTTCCCGCCCCGCGCGGGCCTGCCGTCGTCCTGCGCGTCGACGACGGCGCTCTCCGAACCGTCACCGACGGCCGCCGCACTGTCACCCGTCCCGGACGCCGCGCCATGCCGTGCACCAGGCGTCGCACCGGGCGCTCCGCCCTCGGCCGACCGCGCGACCCCACGGCCCATCGCGGTCCCGGGAACCTTCCCCGAGGCCGCACCGGCCGCTGCCCTCCTCGCGCCGGAGGAGCCTCCCGCCGCGGATGCCGGAACACCGGTCATCTGCCCGCCTCCTCACTCGCCGGCGACGCGAACGAGCCCTCGAGCGGCTCGGCCACCAGGTCGACACCCTCCGTACCGACCACCTTCGCCTCGACCATACGGCCGCTGCTCAGACCCGCGCCGCTCGTGAGCAGCACCTGGCCGTCCGTCTCGGGCGCCTGGTGCGCCGCGCGGCCGTACACGCCCTCCTCGTCGTCGACGGACTCGACGAGCACGTGCACCGTCTGGCCGACGCGCTCCTCGGCGCGCTGCGAGACGAGTTCCTCGGCCAGCCGCGAGACACGGGCCAGCCGCTCGGCGACGACGTCCTCGTCGAGCTTGTTCTCGTAGGTCGCCGCCTCGGTGCCCTCCTCGTCGGAGTAGCCGAAGACGCCGATGGCGTCCAGCCGCGCGCCGTTCAGGAAGCGCTCCAGCTCGGCGAGGTCGGACTCGCTCTCGCCGGGGAAGCCGACGATGAAGTTGGAGCGCACGCCGGCCTCGGGCGCCTTGCCGCGGATCGTGTCGAGCAGCTCCAGGAACCGGTCGGTGTCGCCGAAGCGGCGCATCGCGCGCAGCACGCCGGGCGCGGAGTGCTGGAAGGACAGGTCGAAGTAGGGCGCGACCTTCGGGGTCGACGTCAGCACGTCGATCAGGCCCGGCCGCATCTCCGCGGGCTGGAGGTAGCTCACCCGGACCCGCTCGATGCCGTCCACCTCGGCGAGCTCGGGCAGCAGCGACTCCAGCAGGCGGATGTCGCCGAGGTCCTTGCCGTAGGAGGTGTTGTTCTCGGAGACCAGCATGATCTCCTTCACGCCCTGCTCGGCCAGCCAGCGCGTCTCGTTCAGCACGTCGCTCGGGCGGCGGGAGATGAAGGAGCCGCGGAAGGACGGGATGGCGCAGAAGGAGCAGCGCCGGTCGCAGCCGGAGGCGAGCTTCACGGAGGCGACCGGGGAGCCGTCCAGACGGCGGCGCAGGGGCGCCCGCGGTCCGGAGGCCGGAGCGAGGCCGTCGGGAAGGTCGGCCGGGGCGTGCCCGGGCAGTGCCACCGCGGTGGCCGACTCCTGCCGCTCGGCCGGGCTGATCGGCAGCAGCTTGCGCCGGTCGCGCGGGGTGTGCGAGGCGTGGATGCCGCCGTTGAGGATGGTCTGGAGCCGGTCCGAGATGTCCGTGTAGTCGTCGAACCCGAGCACACCGTCGGCCTCGGGGAGGGCCTCGGCGAGTTCCTTGCCGTACCGCTCGGCCATGCAGCCCACCGCCACGACGGCCTGGGTTCTGCCGTGTCCCTTGAGGTCGTTGGCTTCCAGGAGGGCGTCGACGGAGTCCTTCTTGGCGGCCTCGACGAAGCCACAGGTGTTCACGACGGCGACGTCCGCGTCCTCGGCGTCCTCCACGAGCTGCCAGCCGTCCGCCTCCAAACGGCCTGCGAGCTCCTCCGAGTCCACCTCGTTACGGGCGCAGCCAAGGGTGACGAGTGCGACGGTACGGCGTTCAGGCATGGGCTCAAGAGTACTTCGTCCCGCTGACACCCCACGTCGACGGGGTTGGCCGTTTCCCGGCCAACCCCGCAGTGACTGCACGCTCCGGGCCGGTTACCCGGCCTCGGGGTCGCCCTTGGTGTACGTCAGGCGTTCCACCGAGCCGGGCTGGAAGTCGTCCTTGATCTTCTTGCCGTTGACGAAGAGGTCGATCGCACCGGCGTCCCCGAGGACGAGGTGCACCTTCGAGCTGTCCTGGAAGGTCTTGGTCTCGCCCTGCTTGAGGAATCCGTCGAAGATCAGCCGGCCGTTGTGGTCCTTGGCGGCGATCCAGCTGCGGCCGTCGGCGGCGGCCACCTGGACCGTCACCTTGTCCTGGGGCGCGGCAGCGATGGCGCTGTCGGACGCCTCGGGCTTGGGGTCGGTGGGCTTCTTGGTCTTGGTGGTCGGGGAGGTTGAGTCGCCGGGCGTGGAGCCCTCGGCCACGTTCGCCTCGCCGGCGCTGTCGTCGGTGCCCTGGAACATGGTGAACCCGACGAAACCGATCACGGCGACGATCGCGGCGACCATCGCGGCGGTCCAGTTGGGCCCCCGCCGCTCCGGACGGATGCGTTCCGCCTCGAACAGGGGAGCTGCCGGGGTCGGTGCCGGGCGCCCGCCGTGCTCGTCGCCGTACTGGTCGAGCAGCGGCGCGGGGTCGAGGCGGACAGCCTTGGCCAGGGTCCTGATGTGCCCTCGGGCGTAGACGTCCCCACCGCAGACGGTGAAGTCGTCCGCCTCGATGGCGTGCACGATGTTCATGCGGACCCGGGTGGCGCTACTGATGTCGTCGACGGTCAGCCCAGCGGCGATACGCGCCTGCTGAAGGGCACGGCCGATGGAGGGGCGGGCTTCCTCGCGGTCTTCTTCGACGCGCTCGTCTTCGAACGGACGCTCGTCTTCAGGGGAGTTGCCGATGGACACGGGGGCGCCTTTCGAGCGTGTAGCCGCCTGTGCTGGAGGTTCAGTCTAGGGGGGGTACAAAAGGGTGGGGCAACCGGGCGGTGGCACTTTGTACGCCATCGGAATGGCCCGACATTCCGATGGTGGAGAAGCTGTTTATCGCTTCCCTCAACTTGACGTACGCCGCAGGGAAACGGTTGCTCGATGACCCCTTACGGGTGAGTCACGATCCGGACACCCGATTGCAGTACAACTCGGCGAGGCGACCGGCGTGTCCCGCTTCCCTACCCTTCAGACTCCCCCCGGATCAGCGCGAGCACGCCATCCAGCTCGTCAGGCTTCACAAGAACGTCACGAGCCTTCGAACCCTCGCTCGGTCCGACGATGTTCCGGGACTCCATCAGGTCCATCAGCCGCCCGGCCTTGGCGAAGCCGACGCGCAGTTTCCGCTGGAGCATGGACGTCGATCCGAACTGCGTGGAGACGACCAGTTCGGCGGCCTGGCACAGCAGGTCGAGGTCGTCGCCGATGTCCTCGTCGATCTCCTTCTTCTGCTTGGTCCCGACGGTGACGTCGTCCCGGAAGACGGGCGCCATCTGGTCCTTGCAGTGCTGGACGACGCCCGCGATCTCCTCCTCGGTCACGAAGGCGCCCTGCATACGGGTCGGCTTGTTGGCGCCCATCGGCAGGAACAGCCCGTCGCCCTTGCCGATGAGCTTCTCGGCGCCCGGCTGGTCGAGGATGACCCGCGAGTCGGCCAGCGACGACGTGGCGAAGGCCAGCCGCGACGGCACGTTCGCCTTGATCAGGCCGGTGACGACGTCGACCGACGGCCGCTGTGTGGCGAGCACCAGGTGGATGCCGGCCGCGCGCGCGAGCTGCGTGATGCGCACGATCGCGTCCTCGACGTCCCGCGGCGCGACCATCATCAGGTCGGCGAGCTCGTCGACGATGACCAGCAGGTACGGGTACGGCTGGAGCTCGCGCTCGCTGCCCTCGGGCGGTTTGACCTTGCCCTCGCGCACGGCCCGGTTGAAGTCGTCGATGTGCCGGTAGCCGTAGGCCGCCAGGTCGTCGTAGCGCAGGTCCATCTCGCGGACGACCCACTGGAGCGCCTCGGCGGCCCGCTTGGGGTTGGTGATGATCGGTGTGATCAGGTGCGGGATGCCCTCGTAGGCGGTCAGTTCGACCCGCTTGGGGTCGACGAGGATCATCCGGACGTCCTCGGGGGTCGCCCGCATCATGATCGAGGTGATCAGGCAGTTGATGCAGGACGACTTGCCGGAGCCGGTGGCGCCGGCGACCAGCATGTGCGGCATCTTCGCCAGCGAGTGCATGACGTAGCCGCCTTCGACATCCTTGCCGAAGGCGACCAGCATCGGGTCGTCGTCCTCCGCGGACTCCGCGAGCCGCAGTACGTCACCGAGGTTGACCATCTCGCGGTCGGTGTTCGGGATCTCGATGCCGACCGCGGACTTGCCGGGGATCGGGCTGATGATCCGCACGTCCGGGCTGGCGACGGCGTAGGCGATGTTCTTGGCCAGCGCGGTGATCCGCTCGACCTTCACGGCGGGGCCGAGCTCGATCTCGTAGCGCGTGACCGTCGGCCCGCGCGTGAAGCCGGTGACGGTGGCGTCCACCTTGAACTCGGTGAAGACGTTGGTCAGCGCGGCGACTATGGCGTCGTTGGCGGCGCTGCGCGCCTTGCCGGGGCCCCCGCGCGTGAGGAGGTCGAGGGACGGCAGCGCGTACGTGATGTCCCCGGACAGCTGGAGCTGTTCCGCGCGCGGGGGAAGGTCGCGGGGCTTGGCGGGTGGGGACTTGGTGAGGTCGCGGACGCCCGCCTTCGGCCTCTCCTGCTCGGGCTTGTCCTCCTTGAGCTTCTCCTGCTGCGGCCGGGCGGCCGGGACGGGTGTCGGCGTGGTCGCCTCGCGGTCCCCGACGGTCACGCCCTGGGTGAGGTCGGCGACGATCGGCGAGGGCGGCATCCCGTGCAGCACGGCCCCGTCGAGCGCGGCGGCGGCCGCCGCGGCGACGTCCACGGCGTCCATGGGCCGGTCCATGTCGGGCTGCGGCACGGCGGACCGCCGGGGACGGCCGCGGCGCCGGGCGAGGGCCTCCTGCTCGGCGCTGTCCGGGTCGTACGCCGCGGGCGCCGGCGTGCGCCTGCCGCGCGGCCGGGCGGGCAACGCCTCACGCCACTGCTCCTCGTAGCGCTCGTCGTCCTCCCCGAACTCGTCCCCGGCCGGGTCGCGGACGATCCCGAGCCGCACCCCGAGCTGCCGCAGCCGCTGCGGGATGGCGTTGACGGGGGTGGCCGTGACGACCAGCAGTCCGAAGATCGTCAGCAGCACGAGCAGCGGCACGGCGAGCATGTCGCCCATGGCGTACGACAGCGGGGTCGCCATGGCCCAGCCGATGAGGCCGCCGGCGTCCCTTATGGCCTGCATGCCGTCGCCGCGGGCGGGTGAGCCGCAGGCGATGTGCACCTGGCCGAGCACGCCGATGACGAGCGCGGACAGGCCGATGACGATCCGTCCGTTGGCCTCGGGCTTCTCCGGGTGGCGGATGAACCGCACGGCGATGACGGCGAGCAGGATCGGCACGAGCAGGTCGAGCCGGCCGAACGCGCCGGTCACCAGGATCTCGACCAGGTCGCCCACGGGGCCCTTCAGGTCGGCCCAGGTGCCCGCGGCGACGATCAGCGCGATGCCGAGCAGCAGCAGGGCGACGCCGTCCTTGCGGTGGGCCGGGTCGAGGTTCTTGGCGCCCTGCCCTATGCCGCGGAACACGGCGCCGACGGCGTGTGCGACCCCGAGCCACAGGGCGCGCACGATCCGGTAGATGCCCCCGGTCGGGCTCGGAGCCGGTTTGGGCGCGGCCTTCTTCGCCGCGGCCTTCTTGGCGGGCGCCTTCTTCGCTGGAGCCTTTTTGGCAGCGGCCTTCTTCGCCGGAGCCTTCGCCGAACCGGCCGCCTTCTTCGCGGGCGGCTTCTTGGCTGCGGAGGGACGTGAGGCCATGGGTGTGAGGTTACCGGGGGAGACGACAAGGGACACGTGTGCCTACGGCTTCACCCGTTCGTGTCGCTCCGGGAGAGGCACGGAACTGACGCGCGCTCATGGGCGGGCAACCACGCCCGCCTGGGCGTCAGTTCTGCGAGGACACCGACGATGTGCTCCCGGTGCCCGGCTCCAGCGCGTCCAGCGCCCGCCGCAACCCCGTGAGCTTGCGCTCCAGATGAGCCGCCGTGGCCACCGCCGCCGCGTCCGTCGAGTCGTCGTTGAGCTGCTTGGTCAGCGCCTCGGCCTGCTCCTCGACCGCCGCGAGCCGCGCCGAGAGCTCGGCGAGCAGCCCGGCCGACTCCTTGGCCTCGCCGTCGGCGTCCTTGCCGTTGCCCTCCAACTGGAGCCGCAGCAGCGACGCCTGCTCACGCAGCTGGCAGTTCTTCATGTACAGCTCGACGAAGACGGAGACCTTCGCGCGCAGCACCCACGGGTCGAACGGCTTGGAGATGTAGTCGACCGCGCCCGCCGCGTAACCCCGGAAGGTGTGGTGCGGCCCGTGGTTGATCGCGGTGAGGAAGATGATCGGGATGTCCCGGGTCCGCTCCCGCCGCTTGATGTGCGCGGCTGTTTCGAAGCCGTCCATGCCCGGCATCTGGACGTCCAGCAGAATGACCGCGAAGTCGTCCGTGAGCAGCGCTTTGAGCGCTTCCTCCCCGGACGATGCCCGCACCAGCGTCTGATCGAGCGCAGAGAGGATCGCCTCCAGCGCAAGCAGATTCTCCGGCCGGTCATCGACCAGGAGGATCTTGGCCTTCTGCACCATGGCCCGCCCTCCTCGCCCCGGCGTGGGGCCTCCCCTGTCCGCAGGTCCTGGGGGTGCACCGGTGGGTGCCGCCCCAGGGGACGACTCCCTTGCGCCGCCCGTCCTTGTGCCGGTCATCGTAGCCGCACCCCGCCTGTCGCCACACCCTGTCACCGCGATGTCACTGTGCACGTAGCAGAAACGCAGCAGGAGACCAGAAGGTTCCCCAGATCTCGTACTTCTACACGACTATGCGCGCACCGAGTCCGCAACTGCGTGTGAACACCGAACCTTCCCGCCAACGTTGCGTAACGGTCCAACGTTCCCCTCATTCCCCTCGCATCCACTGATCCATCACCGCGAGCAGGTGATCGGGGTCGACCGGCTTCGTGACGTAGTCGGAGGCGCCCGACTCGATCGCCTTCTCCCGGTCGCCCTTCATCGCCTTCGCGGTCAGCGCGATGATCGGCAGCCCGGCGAACTGCGGCATCCTGCGGATCGCCGTGGTCGTCGCGTACCCATCCATCTCGGGCATCATGATGTCCATCAGGACGACCGCCACGTCGTCGTGCTGCTCCAGCACCTCGATGCCCTCACGGCCGTTCTCGGCGTAGAGCACCGACAGGCCGTGCTGCTCCAGGACGCTGGTCAGCGCGAAGACGTTGCGGATGTCGTCGTCGACGATCAGGACCTTCTGGCCGCCGAAACGGATGCCGCGTCGCGGCTTCGGCGCCGCCTCCTGCTCCGCCGGCGTCCACTGCTCCTGCTGCGCCGGGCGCGGCGCCAGCTCCGGCATCCTGCGCCGCCGCCGGAACAGGGCGGCCGGCCCGTTCTGCGTCTCGTTGTACGACTTCACCTCGGCCGGCGTCTCGACCTCGACCTCGGACAGCTCGGACAGGTCCGACGTCGACACCATCAGGTCACCGGGCTCCAGGGCCGGCAGCTGCTGCTGATAGCCCTGCGGCGGCAGTTCGCTCGGGTGCAACGGCAGGTACAGCGTGAACGTCGAGCCACGGCCCGGCTCGCTCTGCGCGTGGATCTCACCGCCGAGCAGCTGGGCGATCTCCCGCGAGATGGACAGCCCCAGACCCGTACCGCCGTACTTGCGGCTGGTCGTGCCGTCGGCCTGCTTGAACGCCTCGAAGATCACCCGCATCTTGCTGGACGCGATGCCGATCCCGGTGTCGGTCACGGAGAACGCGATCAACTCGGCATCCGGGTCGGTCAGCGACCCGGTCTCCAGCAATTGCTCCCGGATCTTCTGCGGCACGTCGTCCCGCGCCGGCCTGATGACCAGCTCCACCGACCCGGAGTCGGTGAACTTCACCGCGTTGGACAGCAGGTTGCGCAGCACCTGCAGCAGCCGCTGCTCGTCGGTGTGCAGCGTCGCGGGCAGCTCCGGCGAGACCCGCACGGACAGGTCCAGACCCTTCTCCGCGGTCAGCGGGCGGAACGTGGCCTCCACGTAGTCCACGAGCTGGACGAGCGCGATCCGTGTCGGGGAGACGTCCATCTTGCCCGCCTCGACCTTCGACAGGTCGAGGATGTCGTTGATGAGCTGGAGCAGGTCCGAGCCGGCCCCGTGGATGGTCTCGGCGAACTCGACCTGCTTCGGGGAGAGGTTCCCCTCGGCGTTGTCGGCGAGCAGCTTGGCCAGGATCAGCAGCGAGTTGAGCGGCGTACGCAGCTCGTGCGACATGTTGGCGAGGAACTCGCTCTTGTAGCGCATCGACACAGCGAGCTGCTCGGCACGCTCCTCCAGGACCTGCCGTGCCTCCTCGATCTCGGTGTTCTTCACCTCGATGTCGCGGTTCTGCTGGGCCAGCAGCTCGGCCTTCTCCTCCAGCTCGGCGTTGGACGCCTGGAGGGCCTTCTGCCGCTGCTCCAACTCAGCGGAACGCTCACGCAGTTGCTCGGTCAGCTCCTGCGACTGCGCCAGCAGCAGCTCGGTCTTGGTGTTGACGGAGATCGTGTTGACGCTCGTCGCGATCATCTCGGCGATCTGGTTGAGGAAGTCCTTCTGAATCTGCGTGAACGGCGTGAAGGACGCCAGCTCGATGACGCCGAGCACGCTGCCCTCGAACAGCACCGGCAGCACGATCACCTGCGCGGGCGGCGCCTCACCGAGCCCCGAGGAGATCTTCAGATAGCCGCTCGGCGCGTTCTCCACCAGGATCGTGCGCTTCTCCTCGGCGGCCGTGCCGACCAGCGCCTCACCCGGCTGGAACGATGTCGGCATGGAGCCCATCGAGTAGCCGTACGAACCAAGCATGCGCAGCTCGTACTGGTCCTCGTCCGCGGCGTTCATGTCCTCGCCGTCGACGAGCGGCATCGCCACGAAGAACGCGCCGTGCTGCGCGGAAACCACCGGCGTCAGCTCGCTCATGATCAGCGAGGCCACGTCCTCCAGGTCGCGGCGGCCCTGCATCAGCGCCGAGATGCGGGCCAGGTTGCCCTTGAGCCAGTCCTGCTCCTTGTTGGCGATCGTGGTGTCGCGCAGGTTGGCGATCATCTTGTTGATGTAGTCCTGGAGTTCCTGGATCTCCCCGGACGCGTCCACGTCGATCTTCAGGTTCAGGTCGCCGCGGGTCACCGCGGTCGCCACGCGCGCGATGGCACGCACCTGCCGGGTCAGGTTCCCGGCCATCTCGTTCACGGACTCGGTCAGGTCCCGCCAGGTGCCGTCGACGTCACGTACGCGTGCCTGACCGCCGAGCTGCCCCTCCGTACCCACCTCGCGGGCGACTCGGGTGACCTCCTCGGCGAACGATGACAGCTGGTCGACCATCGTGTTGATGGTCGTCTTCAGCTCCAGGATCTCGCCGCGCGCGTCGATGTCGATCTTCTTCGTCAGGTCACCCTTGGCGATGGCCGTGGTCACCATGGCGATGTTGCGCACCTGGCCGGTCAGGTTGGACGCCATCTGGTTCACGGACTCGGTGAGGTCCTTCCACGTGCCGGCCACACCCGGCACGTGCGCCTGCCCGCCGAGGATGCCGTCCGTGCCCACCTCGCGGGCCACCTTGGTGACCTGCTCGGCGAACGAACTCAGCGTCTTCACCATCGTGTTGATGGTGTCGGCGAGCTGCGCGACCTCACCGCGCGCCTCGATCGTGACCTGCCGCGTCAGGTCACCGTTGGCGACCGCCGCGGAGACCTGGGAGATGTTCCGCACCTGTGTGGTCAGGTTCTTGGCCATCAGGTTGACGTTGTCGCTCAGGTCCTTCCAGATGCCCGTGACACCCGGCACGTGCGCCTGCCCGCCCAGGATGCCCTCGGTGCCCACCTCACGGGCCACCCGGGTCACCTGCTCGGCGAAGGACGACAGCTGGTCCACCATCGTGTTGACGGTCGTGACGAGCTCGAGGATCTCGCCCTTGGCGTCGACGGTGATCTTCTTCGACAGGTCACCCCGGGCGACCGCGGTCGTGACCTCGGCGATGTTGCGCACCTGGATGGTCAGGTTGTTCGCCATGCCGTTCACGGACTGGGTGAGGTCCTTCCAGGTACCGGAGACGCCCTGCACCTCGGCCTGGCCGCCCAGGATGCCCTCCGTACCCACCTCACGGGCCACACGCGTGACCTCCTGGGCGAACGACGACAGCTGGTCCACCATCGTGTTCAGGGTGTTCTTCAGCTCCAGGATCTCGCCGCGCGCGTCCACGTCGATCTTCTGCGACAGATCACCCCGGGCCACCGCGGTCGCCACCTGCGCGATGTTGCGCACCTGCGCGGTGAGGTTCCCGGCCATGCCGTTCACGGAATCGGTGAGGTCACGCCACACACCGGCGACGCCGGGCACCTGCGCCTGTCCGCCCAGCCGGCCGTCCGTACCCACCTCGCGCGCGACCCGGGTCACCTGGTCGGCGAAGGCCGAGAGCTGGTCGACCATCGTGTTGATGGTGTTCTTCAGCTCCAGGATCTCGCCGCGCGCGTCCACGTCGATCTTCTGCGACAGATCACCCCGGGCCACCGCCGTCGTCACCTGCGCGATGTTGCGCACCTGGGAGGTGAGGTTCCCGGCCATGGAGTTGACGGAGTCGGTGAGCTCCTTCCACGTGCCGGACACGCCGTCCACCTGGGCCTGACCGCCGAGACGGCCCTCCGTGCCCACGTCCCGGGCCATCCGGGTCACCTGGTCGGCGAAGGACGACAGCTGATCCACCATGGTGTTCACGGTGTTCTTCATCTTGAGCATCTCGCCTGAGACGTCGACCGTGACCTTCTGCGAGAGGTCACCGTTGGCCACCGCCGTCGTCACCTGCGCGATGTTCCGCACCTGCCCGGTGAGGTTCCGGAACGCCGTGTTGACGGAGTCCGTCAGGTCCTTCCATGTCCCGGCCACACCCGGCACCTGCGCCTGACCGCCCAGCTCGCCCTCGACTCCGATCTCACGGGCCACACGGGTCACTTCAGCACCGAACGCGGAGAGCTGGTCGACCATCGTGTTGACGGTGTTCTTCAGCTCCAGCATCTCGCCGGCCACGTCCACGGTGACCTTCTGCGACAGATCACCGTTGGCCACGGCCGTCGTCACGGCGGCGATGTCCCGCACCTGAGTGGTCAGATTCCGGAAGACCGTGTTCACCGAATCGGTGAGGTCCTTCCACGTCCCCGCCGCACCCGGCACATTCGCCTGACCGCCGAGCCGCCCCTCGGCCCCGACCTCGTTGGCCACACGCGTGACCTCGTCCGCGAAGATCCGCAGCGTCTCGGTCATCTGGTTGATCGTCTCGGCGAGCTGCGCGACCTCGCCCCGCGCCTGCACGGTCACCTTCCGCGACAGGTCACCGTTGGCGACCGCCGTCGTCACCTCCGCGATCCCGCGCACCTGGGCCGTAAGGTTCCCGGCCATGGTGTTGACGGAGTCGGTGAGCTCCTTCCACACACCGTCCACCCCGGGCACCTGCGCCTGCCCGCCCAGCGCACCTTCGGTGCCCACCTCACGGGCCACCCGCGTCACCTCGGAGGAGAACGCCGACAGCTGGTCCACCATCGTGTTGACGGTGTTCTTCAGCTCCAGCATCTCGCCGGCCACCTGAACGGTGACCTTCCGGGACAGATCACCCTTGGCGACCGCCGTCGTCACCAGCGCGATATCCCGCACCTGAGCGGTGAGCCGGTACGCCATCGTGTTGACGGAGTCCGTGAGATCCCGCCACGAACCCGACATACCGCGCACACGCGCCTGCCCGCCCAGCTTGCCCTCGGTGCCCACCTCACTGGCCACGCGCGTGACCTCGTCGGTGAACGTCGACAGCTGGTCGACCAGATTGTTGACGGTCCGCCCGACCTTCAGGAACTCGCCGCGCAGCGGCTGCCCGTTGCCGTCCGGCACCTGTGTGCGCAACTCCATACGCGGCGACAGATCACCCTCGGCCACCGCCGACAGCACCCGGCTGACCTCGGAAACCGGCCGCACCAGGTCGTCCACCAGGGCGTTCGAGTTGTCGATCGCGGTCGCCCAGGAGCCCTCGCAGGCCCCCGTCTCCAGCCGCTCGGTGAGCTTGCCCTCCCGGCCCACCATCCGCCGCACCCGCGAGAGCTCACCCGTCAGATGCAGATTGCGGTCGGCCACTTCGTTGAAAACCGCCGCGATCTCGGCCATCACGCCGTCCCCGGACACCGTGAGCCGCTTGCGGAAGTTGCCGTCCCGCATCGCCACCAGGGCAACCATCAGCCGGTTCAGGGCTGCCGTGTCCACTTCAGTCGTGCCGCTGCGCACTTTGCCCTGATTGCTTGGGGACTGTCCGCCTTTCGCGCGCGTCTTCTTGCCACGCGTCGCTGCGCCAGACTCCACTGTGTCCCTCCCGCAGGGGTCGACCGTCACTGCTGTGCTGAGGTACCACGCTCGGCGTACCGGTTACTACTGCGTATTCTCCGCCCTGCATACCAGGCCGTTTCCCAGGGGGCTGCTGCCCCCCGTACGCAGAAGACACTCAGCCTGCCCGGACTTTCACAAGAAGCTTGCCCAGTGTTTCACCCTGGCCGAACCAGGCCATAACAGTTCGGCAGCTTCGCACATCGTCCGCACACCCTCCGGACGGAAACACTGCAGACCGGCATCCGCATGGACCGCGAAGGTAAGTAACCTTGCATCCGGCTGTCCAGCCGCGCCGGTCCGTCCGGCCTGGGCGGTGGCACGAAGACGAGCGGGCATCGGAGGGGCGGCCGCACACATGACCACCGGACTGATCCCGGGGGGACAGCCCCCGGACCCCCGGCCGACGGGCGGCCTGCCGCAACAGCGGCGCGAGCCGGTCGGCCACGCAGCCCAGCACGTCGAGAACCGGTCGAGGAGTTCTGTGATCACCGCGCGCGCGGCCGCCAGTTTCGAGCCCGTCGGGCGATCTGTCGCGAGCGCCCGCTCCTTCGTCCGCGACACCCTCCAGGGCTGGGGCTTCGCCGACATCGTCGACGACGCCGTCGTTCTCACCAGCGAACTGGTGACCAACGCCGTGGTCCACGCCGGCACCTCCGCCGACCTGCTCTGCCTGCGCAGCGACGAGGGCGTACGCATCGAGGTCGCCGACCGATACCCCGAGCGTGAGATCCCGCTCCAGGCCTCGGCCGTCAACATGGGCAGCCCCGACCGCGAGGGCGGACGCGGCCTCCAGCTGTGCGCGGCCCTCGCCGGCCGCTGGGGCGTCGAGTACACCCCCACCCACAAGACCGTCTGGTTCCAACTCGACCTCCCGGCCCGGGCGGTGGGCACCCGCGCGGCCGGCCCCGCCCTCCCCGCCAACCTCCTTCCCCTCGCCGACGGCCGGGTCCGCGTGGCCGTCATCCAGATCGACCGCACCGGCCACATCACCGCCTGGAACGAGGACGCCGAGGACCTCTTCGGCTACCCGGCCGAGCAGGTCACCGGCAAGCCCCTGACCGACCTCGCGGCCTGGCCGCACACTCCGGGCACCAGCACCGGCATCGCGGAGGCACTCCAGCTCTCCCGCTGGGAAGGCAGTTACGGCATCCGCGCCGCCAACGGCCGGGTGACCCCCGTCTACGCCTCCCACCTGCGCGTCCGCGACACCGGCGGCGAACCGTCAACCGTGTGCCTCCTGGTACGCGACCACGAACGGGCCGTTCTCCAGACGCCCCTGCGCGTCCCCGCCTCCGACACCTCCACCACCTCCGAAGGCCAGAGCACCGACCCCTTCGAGGTGTTCATCGGCTACCCCGCCCCGGACGACCTCGACGGCCTCCTCCAGCGCACGGTCGAACGCGCCCGCGACATGCTCGACGGCGACTCCGCGTTCCTCCTGCTGGCCACCGACGACGAGACAGAACTGGAGGTCCGCGCCTCCACGGGCCTGCCCTCCGCCCGCCAGCGCTTCGCCCGCGTCCCCGTCGAGGCGGGCTCCGGCCGCTACGGCTCGGCCCGTATGCCGGCCGTCCACGACGACCTGACGGCGGTCCCCGGCGCGGTGCCGCTGCTGAACGGCACCGGCATGCGCTCGGTCGTCACGGTCCCGCTGAAGGTCGAGGGCCGCCTCACCGGCTCCCTCGGCGTCGCCGCCGAGGCACCCGGCAGATACTCCAACGAGGAGGCCCTGCGCCTCCAGTTCGCCGCCGACCGCATCGCACTCGCCGTCGAATCGGCCCGCCTCGGCGAACTGGAACGCCTGCGCCGCGGCTCCCTGAACTTCCTCGTCGAGGCCTCCGACCTGCTCGCCGGCACCCTGGACCGCGACCAGACCCTGGCCCTGATGGCCCAGATGACGGTCCCGACCCTCGCCACCTGGTGCGCCGTCTACACGATCGCCCACCAGGCCTCCGAGCCGTACCTGTCGTACGTCCTGCACGAGGACGAGGAACTCATCGACGGCATCAAGTCCCTGCTGTCGAAGGTCCCCCCGCCCGACCCGGTCCCCACCCCGGGTGCTCGCGTCTGGACGGCCCCCGCCGAGGTGGCCCACCAGGCGGCCCTGCGCAGCTCCATGCGCAGCCTCGGCCTCAGCGGCGGCCCGACCCACCAGGTCACCCCCGGCATCGGCCCGACCCTCGCCACGGCATCCGCGGTGGGCGGTGAGACGGTCGTCCTCCCCCTGGTCGCCCGCAACCGCGTCATCGGCATGCTGACGCTCGGCAAGCCGACCGACGAACACTTCCGCCAGGAGATCCTGGAACTCGCCGAGGACCTGTCCCGCCGAGCCGCCCTGGCCCTGGACAACGCCCGCCTCTACTCCGAGCGCACGGCCATCAGCCAGTCCCTCCAGCGCAGCCTCCTCCCGCCGGAACTTCCCACGATCGAGGGAGTCGAGGTCGAGGTCATCTACCGCGCCGCCGGCGAGGGCAACGAGGTCGGCGGCGACTTCTACGACGTCTTCCCCATCCGCGACGGCGCCTACGGCTTCGCCATCGGCGACGTCTGCGGTACCGGCCCGAACGCCGCGGCGGTCACGGGCCTGGCCCGCCACGCCCTGCGCCTCCTGGCTCGCGAGGGCCTCAGCGGCCCGGCGGTCCTGGAACGCCTGAACTCCGCCATCCTCGACGAAGGCGCCCGCAGCCGCTTCCTCACCCTCCTCTACGGCGAGATGCGCCCCCAGGAGGACGGCAGCGCCGAACTGAAGGTCGTGTGCGCCGGCCACCCGCTCCCCCTGCGCCTGCGCCAGGACGGCTCGGTGGAGCCGGCAGCCGAACCCCAGCCGCTCCTCGGCGTCATCGAGGACCTGGAGCTCTACGAGCAGACGGTCACCCTCGACCCGGGCGATGTCCTCCTGTGCGTCACGGACGGCGTCACGGAACGCCGTGAAGGCGCCCGCATGCTGGGCGACGACGGTCTCGCCGACGTCCTCACGACCTGCACGGGCCTCACGGCCGGCGCGGTCGCGGCCCGCATCATGCGCGCGGTGGAACGCTTCGCGTCGGACGCCCCGTCCGACGACATGGCAATCCTGGCGATGCGCGTCCCGGGTCTCCACAAGGACTAGGACACGAAAAAGGCCCCACCCGTGAGGGTGGGGCCTTTTCTGCTGGAGCCCCCAAACGGAATCGAACCGTTGACCTTCTCCTTACCATGGAGACGCTCTGCCGACTGAGCTATAGGGGCCTGTCGCGTTGCAGGGCTTCCCGCGCGGCAACGGAATAGATCATACCCCGAACAGACCCGTGCTCCCAACCACCTCAGAAGGCGGGCTGAAGAAGCCCTCCAAGGGCATTACAGGCGGACACGATCCGCTGCATGTCCCGCTTGGTCAGGGTGGCATCCACAGGCAGTGCGAGCGTCTCGTCGGAAGCCCGCTCCGTCTCCGGGAGGGAAACACACCGCCGGAATTCGGGCAGTCGATGCACCGGAGTCTTCACCGGCACCCGGCATTCGACTCCCTTGGCCCGCACAGCCCGCGCGAAAGCGTCCCGATCCGGTCGCCCATTGCCCGGAACCCGCACGACGTACTGCTGATAGGTGTGCCCGTCGCCGTCGTCCGGCGTGCGCACACCCCTCAACTTCGCATGGAGATAGGCCGCCCGCTCCCTGCGCTGGGCTATCTCGTCGTACGGCGCCTCGGACTCCCCCTGCTCCAGCACGAGCAGCCCGTGCCGCGCTCCCAGCGCGTGCAGCCGCCCAATGTCGGCGAGCCGCCCGAAGCGGTGTACGACCACCACGGCCGCGGTCCGGGGAGTTACCGCCGCTTCCACAGCGGAGGCGTCGAGGCAGTAGGAGACCGGATCTATGTCGGCGAACACCGGCAGCGCCCCGGCCTTGGCCACGGCCTCGGCCACCTCGACGTTCCCGAAGGCCGGCACGACGACCTCGTCACCGAGTCCGACACCGGCGGCCCTGAGCATTGCAGCAGTACCCATACCGTGGATGCTGATCGCGCAACGTGAACTTCAAGTGACGGAGAACAAAAAAGGGTTGGACCCGTAACCGAAGTTACGGGTCCAACCCTGTCAATATTTGTTCGGCGGCGTCCTACTCTCCCACAGGGTCCCCCCTGCAGTACCATCGGCGCTGTAAGGCTTAGCTTCCGGGTTCGGAATGTAACCGGGCGTTTCCCCTACGCTATAACCACCGAAACACTATGAAACTGTCAGCCGCACCATACCGTGACCATGGCATGGGACTGTTCGTGGTTTCAGAACCAACACAGTGGACGCGAGCAACTGAGGACAAGCCCTCGGCCTATTAGTACCGGTCAACTCCACACGTTACCGTGCTTCCATATCCGGCCTATCAACCCAGTCGTCTACTGGGAGCCTTACCCCATCAAGTGGGTGGGAGTCCTCATCTCGAAGCAGGCTTCCCGCTTAGATGCTTTCAGCGGTTATCCCTCCCGAACGTAGCCAACCAGCCATGCCCTTGGCAGAACAACTGGCACACCAGAGGTTCGTCCGTCCCGGTCCTCTCGTACTAGGGACAGCCCTTCTCAAGACTCCTACGCGCACAGCGGATAGGGACCGAACTGTCTCACGACGTTCTAAACCCAGCTCGCGTACCGCTTTAATGGGCGAACAGCCCAACCCTTGGGACCGACTCCAGCCCCAGGATGCGACGAGCCGACATCGAGGTGCCAAACCATCCCGTCGATATGGACTCTTGGGGAAGATCAGCCTGTTATCCCCGGGGTACCTTTTATCCGTTGAGCGACGGCGCTTCCACAAGCCACCGCCGGGTCACTAGTCCCGACTTTCGTCCCTGCTCGACCCGTCGGTCTCACAGTCAAGCTCCCTTGTGCACTTACACTCAACACCTGATTGCCAACCAGGCTGAGGGAACCTTTGGGCGCCTCCGTTACCCTTTAGGAGGCAACCGCCCCAGTTAAACTACCCATCAGACACTGTCCCTGATCCGGATCACGGACCCAGGTTAGACATCCAGCACGACCAGACTGGTATTTCAACGACGACTCCACACTAACTGGCGTTAGCGCTTCACAGTCTCCCAGCTATCCTACACAAGCCGAACCGAACACCAATATCAAACTGTAGTAAAGGTCCCGGGGTCTTTCCGTCCTGCTGCGCGAAACGAGCATCTTTACTCGTAGTGCAATTTCACCGGGCCTATGGTTGAGACAGTCGAGAAGTCGTTACGCCATTCGTGCAGGTCGGAACTTACCCGACAAGGAATTTCGCTACCTTAGGATGGTTATAGTTACCACCGCCGTTTACTGGCGCTTAAGTTCTCAGCTTCGCCCCACCGAAATGGAGCTAACCGGTCCCCTTAACGTTCCAGCACCGGGCAGGCGTCAGTCCGTATACATCGCCTTACGGCTTCGCACGGACCTGTGTTTTTAGTAAACAGTCGCTTCTCGCTGGTCTCTGCGGCCACCCCCAGCTCGAGGAGCAAGTCCTCTCACCAGGCGTGGCCCCCCTTCTCCCGAAGTTACGGGGGCATTTTGCCGAGTTCCTTAACCATAGTTCACCCGAACGCCTCGGTATTCTCTACCTGACCACCTGAGTCGGTTTAGGGTACGGGCCGCCATGAAACTCGCTAGAGGCTTTTCTCGACAGCATAGGATCATCCACTTCACCACAATCGGCTCGGCATCAGGTCTCAGACTATTGTCAGGCGGATTTACCTACCTGACGTCCTACACCCTTACCCCGGGACAACCACCGCCCGGGATGGACTACCTTCCTGCGTCACCCCATCACTCACCTACTACCAACTTGGGTCACCGGCTCCACCACTTTCCTTTCCCCGAAGGGTCCGGAACGGCTTCACGGGCTTAGCATCACTGGATTCGATGTTTGACGCTTCACAGCGGGTACCGGAATATCAACCGGTTATCCATCGACTACGCCTGTCGGCCTCGCCTTAGGTCCCGACTTACCCTGGGCAGATCAGCTTGACCCAGGAACCCTTAGTCAATCGGCGCAAACGTTTCTCACGTTTGTATCGCTACTCATGCCTGCATTCTCACTCGTGAACCGTCCACAACTACCTTCCGGTGCTGCTTCACCCGGCACACGACGCTCCCCTACCCATCACAGCCGGCGTTGGCCGTATTACTGCAATGACACGACTTCGGCGGTACGCTTGAGCCCCGCTACATTGTCGGCGCGGAATCACTAGACCAGTGAGCTATTACGCACTCTTTCAAGGGTGGCTGCTTCTAAGCCAACCTCCTGGTTGTCTCTGCGACTCCACATCCTTTCCCACTTAGCGTACGCTTAGGGGCCTTAGTCGATGCTCTGGGCTGTTTCCCTCTCGACCATGGAGCTTATCCCCCACAGTCTCACTGCCGCGCTCTCACTTACCGGCATTCGGAGTTTGGCTAAGGTCAGTAACCCGGTAGGGCCCATCGCCTATCCAGTGCTCTACCTCCGGCAAGAAACACACGACGCTGCACCTAAATGCATTTCGGGGAGAACCAGCTATCACGGAGTTTGATTGGCCTTTCACCCCTAACCACAGGTCATCCCCCAGGTTTTCAACCCTGGTGGGTTCGGTCCTCCACGAAGTCTTACCTCCGCTTCAACCTGCCCATGGCTAGATCACTCCGCTTCGGGTCTTGAGCGTGCTACTCAACCGCCCTATTCGGACTCGCTTTCGCTACGGCTACCCCACCCGGGTTAACCTCGCAACACGCCGCAAACTCGCAGGCTCATTCTTCAAAAGGCACGCAGTCACGAGATATCAAGCAAGCTTGACATCCGACGCTCCCACGGCTTGTAGGCACACGGTTTCAGGTACTATTTCACTCCCCTCCCGGGGTACTTTTCACCATTCCCTCACGGTACTATCCGCTATCGGTCACCAGGGAATATTTAGGCTTAGCGGGTGGTCCCGCCAGATTCACACGGGATTTCTCGGGCCCCGTGCTACTTGGGTGTCTCTCAAACGAGCCGCTGACGTTTCGACTACGGGGGTCTTACCCTCTACGCCGGACCTTTCGCATGTCCTTCGCCTACATCAACGGTTTCTGACTCGTCTCACGGCCGGCAGACCATGAAAGAGAGATCCCACAACCCCGTATACGCAACCCCTGCCGGGTCTCACACGCATACGGTTTGGCCTCATCCGGTTTCGCTCGCCACTACTCCCGGAATCACGGTTGTTTTCTCTTCCTGCGGGTACTGAGATGTTTCACTTCCCCGCGTTCCCTCCACACTGCCTATGTGTTCAGCAGCGGGTGACAGCCCATGACGACTGCCGGGTTTCCCCATTCGGACACCCCCGGATCAAAGCCTGGTTGACGACTCCCCGGGGCCTATCGTGGCCTCCCACGTCCTTCATCGGTTCCTGGTGCCAAGGCATCCACCGTGCGCCCTTAAAAACTTGGCCACAGATGCTCGCGTCCACTGTGCAGTTCTCAAACAACGACCAGCCACCCATCACCCCGCCCTACACAGGCGAGTTCACTGGGGCCGGCGCTGAGGAAAAATCCATTCCCTCAGACACCCAACAGCGTGCCCGGCCAAATCCCGTCCGGAGATCATGCGTTCCACGCTCTTACGAGCAGTACTAGCAGCCTCCGACCCGAGGTCCTGGCCGAGTAGTCAACGTTCCACCCATGAGCAACCAGCATCAGACACTCGCTGATGTACTGGCCTCTGACCTCACCCCGAAGGGATCGGTAAGAAGTGCTCCTTAGAAAGGAGGTGATCCAGCCGCACCTTCCGGTACGGCTACCTTGTTACGACTTCGTCCCAATCGCCAGTCCCACCTTCGACAGCTCCCTCCCCACAAGGGGGTTGGGCCACCGGCTTCGGGTGTTACCGACTTTCGTGACGTGACGGGCGGTGTGTACAAGGCCCGGGAACGTATTCACCGCAGCAATGCTGATCTGCGATTACTAGCGACTCCGACTTCATGGGGTCGAGTTGCAGACCCCAATCCGAACTGAGACCGGCTTTTTGAGATTCGCTCCACCTCGCGGTATCGCAGCTCATTGTACCGGCCATTGTAGCACGTGTGCAGCCCAAGACATAAGGGGCATGATGACTTGACGTCGTCCCCACCTTCCTCCGAGTTGACCCCGGCGGTCTCCCGTGAGTCCCCAGCACCACAAGGGCCTGCTGGCAACACGGGACAAGGGTTGCGCTCGTTGCGGGACTTAACCCAACATCTCACGACACGAGCTGACGACAGCCATGCACCACCTGTACACCGACCACAAGGGGGACCCTGTCTCCAGGGTTTTCCGGTGTATGTCAAGCCTTGGTAAGGTTCTTCGCGTTGCGTCGAATTAAGCCACATGCTCCGCCGCTTGTGCGGGCCCCCGTCAATTCCTTTGAGTTTTAGCCTTGCGGCCGTACTCCCCAGGCGGGGCACTTAATGCGTTAGCTGCGGCACGGACAACGTGGAATGTTGCCCACACCTAGTGCCCACCGTTTACGGCGTGGACTACCAGGGTATCTAATCCTGTTCGCTCCCCACGCTTTCGCTCCTCAGCGTCAGTATCGGCCCAGAGATCCGCCTTCGCCACCGGTGTTCCTCCTGATATCTGCGCATTTCACCGCTACACCAGGAATTCCGATCTCCCCTACCGAACTCTAGCCTGCCCGTATCGACTGCAGACCCGGGGTTAAGCCCCGGGCTTTCACAACCGACGCGACAAGCCGCCTACGAGCTCTTTACGCCCAATAATTCCGGACAACGCTCGCGCCCTACGTATTACCGCGGCTGCTGGCACGTAGTTAGCCGGCGCTTCTTCTGCAGGTACCGTCACTTTCGCTTCTTCCCTGCTGAAAGAGGTTTACAACCCGAAGGCCGTCATCCCTCACGCGGCGTCGCTGCATCAGGCTTTCGCCCATTGTGCAATATTCCCCACTGCTGCCTCCCGTAGGAGTCTGGGCCGTGTCTCAGTCCCAGTGTGGCCGGTCGCCCTCTCAGGCCGGCTACCCGTCGTCGCCTTGGTGAGCCATTACCTCACCAACAAGCTGATAGGCCGCGGGCTCATCCTGCACCGCCGGAGCTTTCGAACACCTTGGATGCCCAAGATGATCAGTATCCGGTATTAGACCCCGTTTCCAGGGCTTGTCCCAGAGTGCAGGGCAGATTGCCCACGTGTTACTCACCCGTTCGCCACTAATCCCCACCGAAGTGGTTCATCGTTCGACTTGCATGTGTTAAGCACGCCGCCAGCGTTCGTCCTGAGCCAGGATCAAACTCTCCGTGAATGTGTACCGGTAATCCGGTGCAACACCACGAGAGCGGTGCGAGAGGAGGAATGATCCTCTCGCACACAGCGTCCTCGCTGTGTTTTTTCAAAGGAACCTCGTCCCAGCTGATGCTGGAGACGGGGTATCAACATATCTGGCGTTGACTTTTGGCACGCTGTTGAGTTCTCAAGGAACGGTCGCTTCCTTTGTACTCACCCTCTCGGGCTTTCCTCCGGGCGCTTCCCTTCGGTCTTGCGTTTCCGACTCTATCAGATCTTTTCTCGACCCGATTTCCTCGGTGCTTTCCAGGTTCCCGCTTCCGCGTTTCCCTTTCCGGCGGTTCCGACTTTATCAGAGGTTTCTGAGTCGGATTTCCCTCCCTCACCGGAGCATGGCCCCCGGCGCTGGAGTTGGCCGGGTGCCCCTTCGGAAGGAGTTGCAAACCTACTGGAGCGGGGCTCCTCGATGCAAATCGAGGAGCCCCGCTCCCAGTTGGCGCCTGCTCAGACCCGACGGACCGTCAGACCTCCACGACCACAGGCAGGATCATCGGCCGGCGCCGGTAGGTGTCCGAGACCCACTTGCCCAGCGTGCGGCGAATGAGCTGCTGGAGCTGGTGGGGTTCGACCACTCCGTCCTGGGCGGAGCGCTCGAGTACCTCCGTGACCCTGGGGATCACGTCGCCGAAGGCGGAGTCCTCGATGCCGGAGCCGCGGGCCTGGATGTGCGGGCCGCCGGTGATCTTCCCGGTGGACGAGTCCATGACCACGAAGACCGAGATGATGCCCTCGTCGCCGAGGATCTTGCGGTCCTTGAGGGCCGGCTCTCCCACGTCGCCGACCGAGAGGCCGTCGACGTAGACGTAACCCGCCTGGACCTTGCCCGAGATCTTGGCCTTGCCCTCGACGAGGTCGACGGCGACGCCGTCCTCGGCGATGACGATGCGGTCGTGCGGGACGCCGGTCAGGGCGCCCAGCTCGGCGTTGGCGCGCAGGTGGCGCCATTCGCCGTGCACCGGCATCAGGTTCTTCGGGCGGCAGATGTTGTAGAAGTACAGCAGTTCGCCCGCGGACGCGTGGCCGGAGACGTGGACCTTGGCGTTGCCCTTGTGGACCACGTTGGCGCCCCAGCGGGTCAGGCCGTTGATCACGCGGTAGACCGCGTTCTCGTTGCCGGGGATCAGGGACGACGCCAGGATCACCGTGTCGCCCTGGACGATGCGGATCTGGTGGTCCCTGTTGGCCATCCTCGACAGCGCCGCCATGGGTTCGCCCTGGGAGCCCGTGCAGACGAGGACCACCTCGCTGTCCGGGAGGTCGTCGAGCGTCTTGACGTCCACGACCAGGCCCGGGGGGACCTTCAGGTAGCCCAGGTCGCGCGCGATGCCCATGTTGCGGACCATCGAGCGCCCGACGAAGGCGACGCGGCGGCCGTACTCGTGCGCCGCGTCCAGGATCTGCTGGATGCGGTGGACGTGGCTGGCGAAGCTCGCGACGATGATGCGCTTGCGGGCGCCGGCGAAGACCTGGCGCAGGACGTTGGAGATCTCCCGCTCGGGCGGGACGAAGCCCGGGACCTCGGCGTTCGTCGAGTCCGAGAGCAGGAGGTCGATGCCTTCCTCGCTCAGGCGTGCGAATGCGTGGAGGTCCGTGAGGCGGCTGTCCAGCGGGAGCTGGTCCATCTTGAAGTCGCCGGTGTGGACCACCATGCCCGCGGGGGTGCGGATGGCGACGGCCAGCGCGTCGGGGATGGAGTGGTTGACCGCGACGAACTCGCAGTCGAAGGGGCCGATGCGCTCGCGGTGCCCTTCCGCCACCTCGAGGGTGTACGGGCGGATGCGGTGCTCCTGGAGCTTGGCCTCGATGAGGGCGAGGGTCAGCTTGGAGCCGATCAGCGGGATGTCCGGCTTCTCGCGCAAGAGGTAGGGGACGCCGCCGATGTGGTCCTCGTGGCCGTGCGTGAGGACGATGCCCTCGATGTCGTCGAGGCGGTCCCTGATGGACGAGAAGTCCGGCAGGATCAGGTCGATTCCGGGCTGCTCCTCCTCGGGGAAGAGCACTCCGCAGTCGACGATCAGCAGGCGGCCGCCGTACTCGAAGACCGTCATGTTCCGGCCGATTTCGCCGAGACCGCCGAGCGGGGTGACCCGCAGGCCGCCTTCGGGAAGCGGCGGGGGCGGGCTGAGTTCGGGATGCGGATGACTCAAAAGACTCTCCTCACCACGCGCGCCACGTACCGGTAGGGCACGTGGCGCGCATGACGTTCGTGCAGAAGCAGTTGTCGTATGGAGTGGTGCGGGCACCGGTGGCCCGCTTATTCAGTTGTGAAGCAGGTGCGCGGGGGTCCGCGCGAAGTCTGGTGTCAGAGCTGTACCCCGCCGGCGGCAAGATCGATCTTGAGTTGCTCGATCTCCTCGGGCGCGCACTCGACCATGGGGGCGCGCAGGGGCCCGCCGGGCAGGCCCTTCAGGGCGAGTGCCGCCTTGGTCGTCATCACGCCCTGGGTGCGGAACATGCCCGTGTAGACCGAGAGCAGCTTCTGGTGGATCTCGGTGGCCTTCTGGACGTCGCCCGAGGTGTACGCCTCGACCAGGGCGCACAGCTCAGGGGTGACCACGTGGCCGACGACCGAGACGAAGCCGACCGCGCCGACGGAGAGCAGGGGCAGGTTCAGCATGTCGTCGCCCGAGTACCAGGCGAGGCCGGAGCGGGCGATGGCCCAGCTCGCCCGGCCCAGGTCGCCCTTGGCGTCCTTGTTGGCGACGATCCGGGGGTGCTCGGCGAGGCGGACGAGCGTCTCCGTGTTGATCGGGACACCGCTGCGGCCGGGGATGTCGTAGAGCATGACCGGCAGCTCGGTGGCGTCGGCGACGGCCGTGAAGTGCCGGTAGAGGCCCTCTTGCGGGGGCTTGTTGTAGTACGGGGTCACGAGGAGCAGGCCGTGTGCGCCGGTGCGCTCCGCCGCGCGGGCGAGTTCGATGCTGTGGTGGGTGTTGTTCGTGCCGACTCCGGCCACCACGTGGGCGCGGTCGCCGACGGCCTGAAGGACCGCCCGTACGAGATCCGCTTTCTCCGCATCGCTGGTGGTCGGCGACTCGCCCGTGGTGCCGTTGATGACCAGGCCGTCGTTGCCTGCGTCCACCAGGTGGGTGGCGAGCCGCTGCGCGCCGTCGAGGTCGAGTGCGCCGTCCGCCTTGAAGGGCGTGACCATGGCGGTGAGGACCCGCCCGAAGGGGGTCTGCGGAGTCGAGGTCGGAGCCATGGGTTACACTACTCGTTGCTCAGGACCGGGTCTGCCCTAGGGGGAGGCGACAAGTCGTGACAAAGATGGAGCCCGGCACTGCCTGCTCGGGGGTTCAAGCAGTGCCGGACCCGTTTGATCAGGCTAGATGAACTTCGCGAAATGCCGCAATACGGACACTTCGTGCGGCTGAACCGTACATCTGTACCTGACCGGGGAACGGGGCGCGTTACGGCGCCACGCGTCCGTTCGCGTTGAAGGCGGCGTAGGTGAGCGGCATGAGCCGGGCCCACTCGGCCTCCATCTTCTCGCCGACCATCTCGATCTCGCGCTGCGGGAAGGACGGGACCTTGGCCAGCTCGTGCTGGGTGCGCAGGCCGAGGAAGTGCATCAGCGAGCGGGCGTTGCAGGTGGCGTACATCGAGGAGTACAGGCCGACCGGGAGGACCGCGCGGGCGACCTCGCGGGCGACGCCGGCGGCGAGCATCTCCCGGTAGGCCTCGTAGGCCTGCCGGTAGGAGTCCTCCATCACGCGGCCGACCAGCTCCTGCTGGGCCTGGGTGCCCTCGACGAAGACGTACTTGCCGGGGCGGCCCTCCTGGACGAGCTTGCGGGACTCGTCGGGGACGTAGAAGACCGGCTGGAGCTCCCGGTAGCGGCCGCTCTCCTCGTTGTACGACCAGCCGACGCGGTGCCGCATGAACTCGCGGAAGACGAAGATCGGGGCGCTGATGAAGAAGGTCATCGAGTTGTGCTCGAAGGGGCTGCCGTGCCGGTCCCGCATCAGGTAGTTGATCAGGCCCTTGGAGCGCTCGGGGTCCTTGTTCAGCTCGTCCAGGGACTGCTCGCCGAGGGTCGAGACGCGGGCGGCGAACAGGACGTCCGCGTCGGACGCGGTGTGCTTGACCAGCTCGACGGTCACATCGCTGCGGTAGCTGGGCTTGAGGTCGTCGGCGGGGGTATCGGTCACGGTTGGCAGGGCCTTCCCATCTCGTCGTGTGGCGACGCCACTCTACGGCCCGGCGAAATCAGTGCGATCGGTGGCGTGCCGCAATGAAGTTGGTGAAACAGGGCACCACTGAGGGAGTTCGTTCGTCTTTAAGGACGAGAGTGATTCGTTCCATCCCCCGAAGGAGAAGCACCCCTGATGTTCGGTCGGCGTGAACCCGTACCGTTTGCCTTCGTTGCCGAGGCCGACAGGTTCCGCAGTAATGTCACTCCCCCACCGCGTGAGCGGCTGTCCGTCGGCCAGATGGCCGGGCGCTGGCTGCTGGGTCTGACCATCGTGGCGGGGCTCGTGGGTTCCCTGGTCATCGGGACGCCCGCGCTGTCGACGGGCGACAACCCCGGCTCGCAGCCCCAGCAGTCACAGGCGTCGCAGAAGAACTGAACCGCCGCAGGCCGGGGTGACTCCATCCGGCCCCCCGCCAGTGGTGACCGGGGACACAGATCGGTAGCCTCACCGGGCACAGCCCACGTATGGATCGAGTGAGGACCAGCCGTGCCCCTGCCCTTCCTGACGGCCGACCGCGTTTTCGAGGCGACGGACGACATTCCGCTGCCCTACGACGACCGTGACCGCTGGCGGCGGCCGTACCGGCCCGGCCCCTGGCGGGTGGGGGCGGCCGCGCTGGCGCTGCTGCTCGCCTCGTTCGTGCTGTTCGCGGCGGTCATCATCGCGGCGACGGCCGAACCGACCTCGGCCGGTGTGGTCTTCGGGCTCGCGCTGCTCGTCATCGCCGGGGCCCTGCGGCTGCTGCGGATGGGCGTGTGGGTGAGCGCGCGCGGGCTGCGGCACGTGGGGTTCCTCACGACACGTACGGCGTCCTGGGAGCAGGTCGCCGCCGTGCGCACGGTGCAGCAGCCGGTGCGCTGGCTGGGGCTGCCCCGGGCGGTTCAGGGGCAGGCGCTGCTGCTCGTCCGGCAGGGGCAGTCGCCCGACGGTGAGCCGGCGCTGCTGACCACGCACAACGCGGACTTCCTGGGCCGGGTGGAGGCCTTCGACCGGGCGGCGGACTCGGTGGAGGCGTGGGCGGACGAGTACCGCCCGCACTGACGTCCCTCGGGAACCCCGGATCCTCATGCCGGAGGGGCCGGACCGTTCGCGGTCCGGCCCCTCCGGCATGACCGGGGTGCGGTTCAGGCCGTCTCGGGCTGCTTGCCGTCGTGCAGGGCGATCGCGCGTTGCATCGCCTTGCGGGCGCGCGGGGTGTCGCGGGCGTCGTGGTAGGCGACGGCGAGGCGGAACCAGGTGCGCCAGTCGTCGGGGGCGGCCTCCGTCTCCGCCTTGCGCTTGGCGAAGACCTCGTCGGCCGAGTCCCGGTCGATCCGCCCGCTGGGGGTGCGCCTCAGTTCGTCGACGGGCAGGCCGCCCTCGGCGTCGAGTTCGGCGGCGAGGGCGTTGGCCCTGCGGACGAACTGGGTGTTCTTCCACAGGAACCAAAGGCCGATGACCGGCAGGATCAGCACCGCGACGCCGAAGGTGACGGTGAGGGGCGTGCCGGTCTCGATGAGCAGGACGCCGCGGCTGCCGACCAGGAGGAAATAGACGACCAGGACGGCGGCCGTGAGGGCGTAGGTGAGCTTCGCGCGCATGACGGTCAGGGGCTCAGCTCAGGTCCAGGAAGTGTTCCAGGCCGAAGGTCAGGCCCGGGACGCTCCCCACCCGGCGGGCGCCGAGCAGGATGCCCGGCATGAAGCTGCTGTGGTGGAGCGAGTCGTGCCGGACCGTGAGGGTCTCGCCCTCGGCGCCGAGCAGGACCTCCTGGTGGGCGAGCAGGCCGCGCAGCCGGACGGCGTGGACCGGCACTCCGTCGACGTCGGCGCCGCGGGCACCGTCCAGGGCGGTGGCCGTGGCGTCCGGGGCCGGGGCGGAGCCGGCGTTGCGGCGGGCCTCGGCGATGAGCTGGGCGGTGCGCGTGGCGGTGCCGGAGGGGGCGTCCACCTTGTTGGGGTGGTGCAGCTCGACGACCTCGACGGACTCGAAGTACGGGGCGGCGATCTGCGCGAACTTCATGGTCAGGACGGCCCCGATGGAGAAGTTGGGCGCGATGAGCACGCCGGTCTCCGGGGACTGCTCCAGCCAGCCCTTCAGCTGCGCGAGGCGCTCGTCGGTCCAGCCGGTGGTGCCGACGACCGCGTGGATGCCGTGGCGTACGCAGTAGTCGAGGTTGGCCATGACCGAGTCGGGCGTGGTCAGCTCGACCGCGACCTGGGCGCCGGTCTCGGCCAGCGTCTCCAGCTTGTCGCCGCGGCTCAGCGCGGCGACCAGTTCCATGTCCTCGGCGGCTTCGACGGCTCGTACCGCTTCCGAGCCGATCCGGCCCTTGGCGCCGAGGACCGCCACGCGCAGCTTGCTCATCTCTTGTGCTTCCTTAACCAGGGGATTGTCAGGCGACGGCGTCGTGCAGGCGGGCCGCCTGTTTGTCCTTCAGCGGGCCGATGACCGACAGGGACGGCCGCCGTCCCAGGATCTCGCGGGCGACCGAGCGGACGTCGTCCGGGGTGACCGAGGCTATCCGCGACAGCATGTCGTCGACGGACATCTGCTCGCCCCAGCACAGCTCGCTCTTGCCGATACGGTTCATCAGCGCGCCGGTGTCCTCCAGGCCGAGGACCGTGGAGCCCTGGAGCTGGCCGATCGCACGCCCTATCTCGTCGTCCGAGAGGCCGTGCTCGGCGACCTGGTCGAGTTCGTCGCGGCAGATCTTCAGCACGTCGTGCACCTGCGACGGCCTGCACCCGGCGTACACACCGAACAGGCCGCAGTCGGCGAAGCCCGAGGTGTACGAGTACACGCTGTAGGCCAGGCCGCGCTTCTCGCGGACCTCCTGGAAGAGGCGGGACGACATGCCGCCGCCGAGCGCGGTGTTCAGCACGCCCAGGGCCCAGCGGCGCTCGTCCGTGCGGGACAGGCCCGGCATGCCGAGCACGACATGGGCCTGCTCGGTCTTGCGGTCGATCAGCTCGACCCGGCCGGCGGTGCGCAGGTCGCGCCGGCCGCTGCGCGGGGCGACGGGCTCCGCGACGACGTCCTTGAAGGCGCCGGCCTTCTCGAAGGCGGCGCGGACCTGCCGTACGACCTTGGCGTGGTCGATGTTGCCGGCGCACGCGACCACGAGGTGGGTCGGGTCGTAGTGCTTCTTGTAGAAGCGGCGGATGCGGTCGGCGGTGAGGGCGTTGACCGTGTCGACCGTGCCGAGGACCGGGCGGCCGAGGGGGTTGTCGCCGAACATCGTGTGCGCGAACAGGTCGTGCACGCAGTCGCCCGGGTCGTCCTCGGTCATGGCGATCTCTTCGAGGATGGCGCCCCGCTCGACGTCGACGTCCTCTTCGAGGATGAGTGAGCCGGTCAGCATGTCGCTGACGACGTCGATGGCGAGAGGCAGGTCGGTGTCGAGCACGCGCGCGTAGTAGCACGTGTACTCCTTCGCCGTGAACGCGTTCATCTCGCCGCCGACCGCGTCGATCGCGGAGGAGATGTCGAGGGCGGACCTGCGCGTCGTGCCCTTGAAGAGCAGGTGCTCCAGGTAGTGCGTGGCGCCGTTCAGGGCCGGGGTCTCGTCGCGGGAGCCGACGTGCGCCCAGATGCCGAAGGTCGCGGAGCGGACCGAGGGCAGGGTTTCGGTGACGATGCGCAGGCCGCCGGGGAGGGTGGTCTTGCGGACCGTTCCGATGCCGTTGGTGCCCTTGATCAGGGTTTGGGTACGGGCGACGGCCCGCGCCTCGGAGGAGGTGCGGGCCGTCGCCTGGGAGCTACTCGACGTCACTTGTCGGTGTCGTCCTTCGTCTCATCGTTCTCTTCGCCCTCGATGACCGGGATCAGGGAGAGCTTGCCGCGGGAGTCGATCTCGGCGATCTCGACCTGGACCTTGGCGCCCACACCGAGAACGTCCTCGACGTTCTCCACGCGCTTGCCGCCGGCGAGCTTGCGGATCTGCGAGATGTGCAGCAGACCGTCCTTGCCGGGCAGCAGGGAGACGAACGCACCGAAGGTGGTCGTCTTGACGACCGTACCGAGGTAGCGCTCGCCGACCTCGGGCATCGTTGGGTTGGCGATGCCGTTGATCGTGGCGCGGGCGGCCTCGGCGGAGGGGCCGTCGGCGGCACCGATGTAGATCGTGCCGTCGTCCTCGATCGTGATCTCGGCGCCCGTGTCCTCCTGGATCTGGTTGATCATCTTGCCCTTGGGGCCGATGACCTCGCCGATCTTGTCGACCGGGATCTTCACGGTGATGATCCGCGGTGCGTTCGGGGACATCTCGTCCGGGGTGTCGATCGCTTCCATCATCACGTCGAGGATGTGGAGGCGGGCGTCACGGGCCTGCTTCAGGGCGGCGGCCAGGACGGAGGCCGGGATGCCGTCCAGCTTGGTGTCGAGCTGGAGGGCGGTCACGAAGTCCTTGGTGCCGGCGACCTTGAAGTCCATGTCACCGAAGGCGTCCTCCGCACCGAGGATGTCGGTGAGGGTGACGTAGTGCGTCTCGCCCTCGATCTCCTGGGAGATCAGGCCCATGGCGATACCGGCGACGGGGGCCTTCAGCGGCACACCGGCGTTCAGCAGCGACATGGTGGAGGCGCAGACCGAGCCCATGGACGTCGAGCCGTTGGAGCTCAGCGCCTCGGACACCTGGCGGATCGCGTAGGGGAACTCCTCGCGCGCCGGCAGGACCGGGATCAGGGCACGCTCGGCGAGGGCGCCGTGGCCGATCTCGCGGCGCTTCGGGGAGCCGACTCGGCCGGTCTCGCCGGTGGAGTACGGCGGGAAGTTGTAGTTGTGCATGTAGCGCTTGCGGGTCACCGGCGAGAGCGTGTCCAGCTGCTGCTCCATGCGGAGCATGTTCAGCGTCGTGACGCCCAGGATCTGGGTCTCGCCGCGCTCGAACACCGCGGAGCCGTGGACCCGCGGGATGGCCTCGACCTCGGCGGCCAGGGTGCGGATGTCGGTGACACCGCGGCCGTCGATGCGCTTCTTCTCCTTGATGACGCGCTCCCGGACCAGGGTCTTGGTCAGCGAGCGGTACGCGGCGGAGATCTCCTTCTCGCGGCCCTCGAACTCCGGCAGGAGCTTCTCGGCGGCGAGCTGCTTGACGCGGTCCAGCTCGGCCTCGCGCTCCTGCTTGCCGGCGATGGTGAGCGCCTGGGCGAGCTCCGGCTTGACGGCGGCGGTGAGCGCCTCCAGGACGTCGTCCTGGTGGTCCAGGAAGATCGGGAACTCGCCGGTCGGCTTGGCCGCCTTGGAGGCGAGGTCCGACTGGGCCTTGCACAGGACCTTGATGAAGGGCTTCGCGGCGTCCAGACCGGCCGCGACGACCTCCTCGGTGGGCGCCTCGGCGCCGCCCTCGACGAGCTTGATGGTCTTCTCGGTGGCCTCGGCCTCGACCATCATGATCGCGACGTCGCCGTCCTCCAGGACGCGGCCCGCGACGACCATGTCGAAGACGGCGTCCTCGAGCTCGGTGTGCGTCGGGAAGGCCACCCACTGACCGCGGATCAGCGCGACGCGGACGCCGCCGATCGGGCCGGAGAAGGGCAGACCGGCCAGCTGCGTGGACGCGGAGGCCGCGTTGATCGCGACGACGTCGTACAGGTGGTCGGGGTTGAGCGCCATGATCGTGGCGACGACCTGGATCTCGTTGCGCAGGCCCTTCTTGAAGGACGGGCGCAGCGGGCGGTCGATCAGCCGGCAGGTGAGGATCGCGTCCTCGGACGGCCGGCCCTCACGGCGGAAGAAGCTGCCGGGGATCTTGCCGGCGGCGTACATCCGTTCCTCGACGTCCACCGTGAGCGGGAAGAAGTCGAGCTGGTCCTTGGGGTTCTTGGAGGCGGTGGTGGCCGACAGCACCATGGTGTCGTCGTCCAGGTACGCCACGGCGGAGCCGGCGGCCTGCTTGGCCAGGCGGCCCGTCTCGAAGCGGATGGTGCGGGTGCCGAAGGGGCCGTTGTCGATGACAGCCTCGGCGTAGTGGGTCTCGTTCTCCACTAGCATGTTCTCCGTTACTTTGTCGTCTTTCGTCCCACGCTGCCCGTGTGGCAGGGGGACGGTGGCGGAGAAGCGCTCCGTGCGGTGCGGGCCGGTCTTCGATCGAAGCACCCGGGGCTTCCCCCCGGGGGCCACTACCGAGGACCGGCGGCGGCTAGGCGCGCTTCTCCTCTTCTTGTTTTGCTGTGTCGTCCGTATTGCGTTGTGCTACCACAGTACAAAGCTGCGGTGACACTCCGCACGTACAGCAAAGGGAGCGGTCCCCTTTCTGCCGGGAACCGCTCCCTTCACGGCGTCTTACTTGGCGCCCGCCGCACCGCGGCGGATGCCGAGGCGGTCGACCAGCGCACGGAAGCGCTGGATGTCCTTCTTGGCGAGGTACTGCAGCAGCCGGCGGCGCTGACCGACCAGGATCAGCAGACCACGACGGGAGTGGTGGTCGTGCTTGTGGGTCTTGAGGTGCTCGGTCAGGTCGGAGATCCGACGCGACAGCAGAGCGACCTGGACCTCGGGGGAGCCGGTGTCGCCCTCCTTGGTACCGAACTCGGACATGATCTGCTTCTTCGTAGCGGCGTCGAGCGACACGCGTACTCCTCATAGTCTGTGACTGGCCACCGAGTGCCCCCGGTCTGCTTCTCGGGGGAGCTTCCGTGACTCGGAAGGCGGGGATCCGCTGGGCGCGGCCTCCAGGGCGGTGAGCTCCGGGGGTGCGTACACAAACGGCCGTCGACCAGGGTACCAGGCGGTCGGGGGCGTCTTTGCGCTGGTCCCCGAACCTGCCGGACGGGGCGGGCTGGGCCACTAGGGTGAGCAGGTTCGGATCGTTCGTACGTCGTCGTTTACGCCGTCGTTGTACGTCGTCGTTGTACGTCGTCGTTGTACGTCGGGATCCGGACGTTCGGAACCGGTACGTCGGGAAGGGGTCGCTACGGCATGGCGGAGACGGCTGAGGAGATCAAGGCACGCAAGGAGCGGGAGCGGGACGAGCTCTACGCCCTCGACATCTCCGGTGTCGAGTGGCACTGCGCGCCGGGCACCGAGGAGCACGAGGAGCGGGTCGAGATCGCGTACCTGCCCGAGGGGGCGGTGGCGATGCGGTCCTCGCTCGACCCGGACACGGTGCTGCGCTACACCGAGGCGGAGTGGCGGGCGTTCGTGCTGGGAGCGCGGGACGGGGAGTTCGATCTGGAGCCGGGGCCGCACAACGGGGGGCTGCAGGCGGAGGCCGGGCAGTAGTCGCGGTGGTTTCCGCGGAGCGCGACGAGGGACGGCCGGCGATCGGCCGCCCCTCGTCGTTTCAAGGCACCTTCGCGGCAAGGTGGTTCGCGGTTCTTCACGCTAATCGCCCTGTTTGTTCACCAAAGTGTGTGCTGTGTACGTCACTTCCGGGCAGCTTCTGAGCGGGTTGTGACGAGGTGGACAGGTGCTCGGGGGTGGACGGGCCTGCCGAGGTGGGGCTTGTGGTGATTAGGCTGGGACAGGGCGCGACGTCAGAACCCGTGAGTAGGCGTGGGCGTCCCAGGGGGAGAGCGGGGGAGCCTGGATTCGGACGACCTCGGACGACCCCTGTTATGCCTCAGAACGACTTCGTACGACGTCGGACGACAAGCAAGGGTCGCCCCAGCACGGCATGAGGGTGCTCGACCACACCAGGAGGAACACTGTGAGCAGCGATCGGGACGGGAACCGCGGGGGCTGGGCGACACCCGGCGATGACCAGCCCGACGCGGAGTCCGCGGCAGAGGTGACGGGCGAGTTCACCATCGACTACGCGCCGCCGGCCTGGTACACGCAGAACGCCTCGGGGAGTTCGAGCTCGGGGCAGGGGGCGGGTGCGTCCGAGGACTCCAGTGCTTCCGGGGCGCCCGGGGGGTCCCGTCCGCAGGGGCGTTCCGGGCCTCAGGGTTCCGGGACGCAGGGTTCCGGTGCGCCGAGTGGGCCGGTTCCGCCGCTGCCGGGGCTCACTCCGCCGCCGCATGCCAATCCTTCCGGTGGGGCGTCGTCCATTCCGAGGCAGGGGCAGGGGCACGCTTCCGGCTCCTCTCCGGCACCGGCTCCTTCTCCGGCTCCAGGGGCGCCTTTCACACCGCCCGCGCCGCCGCCTGCTCCGGGCGCTCCGTTCACGCCTCCCGCGCCTCCCGCGCCCGGACCGGGTACGCCGTTCACGCCGCCCGCGCCTGCTGCCGGGGGGCCGTATGCCGGAGGGCCGACTGCCGTGCCCAGGCTTCCGGTGGGATTCGAGCCGCAGGGGTCGCAGTCGCAGGGAGCGCAGTCATCGGGGTCGCAGCCGCAGGAGCGGAGCGAGGCGCCTGCGGCGGATCCGGCCTCTCCTACGGCTGTGCCGAACATCCCCGTCGGTGGGTATCAGGCGCAGTGGGCGCCGGCCGCTCCGGCGGAGGCTCCGGCTGCTCCGGCCACGCCCCAGGCTCCGGCCACTCCGGCTTCCGATGACGCGGAGCCGGAGAACGGTGATCTGGACAGCGGTGCCACGATGCGGTTCTCCGCCGGCGCCCTGAAGCGGGAGATCGCGGAGCGTGCCGCCGAGGCCGAGGCGCGGCTGGATGCGCCCGACGAGGACCAGGACGAAGAAGAGAGCAGGGACGAGGACAGCGCGGCCGCTTCCGGTCCGGGTGACGGGGCCGAGCCGGGCGAGGAATCCGGCGGTGACGTCGAGGGGGCTCCCACCGACGCCGACACCAGCGCCGACACCGGCGCCGACGAGAACAGGGACGAGGACGTCTCCTCCGACGCGGCGGTGGCCGTGGATACGGCTGGCGTGTCCGGTGCGGACGGTCCTGCTTCCGACGATGCCGACAGCGAGGGCGTGGAACCCTCGGTGACCGCGCCGGAGGAGGAAGCTCCCGAGCACGCGGCTCCGCAGGCGGAGACGGACGAGGCCGTGCCGCAGGATGCCGAGCCTGAGGACTCCGTGCCGGCGGATGCGGTGCCGGCGGATGAGGACCCGGCAGATTCAGTGCCCTCGGACGCGATCCCGGCGGATGCGGTGACTGTCGGTGAGGGCCCGGCCGACGCCGTGCCCGCAGTGCCTGCGGACGAGGTCCCGGCTGCCCCCGAGCCGGCCGACGCAAAGCCTGCCGACGCCTCTCCCGCCGACGCCCAGCCCGTGGGCTCCGAGCCCGCCGACGCCGTGCCTGCCGACGCCGCTCCCGAGGACAGCGTTCCGCAGGACGCCGCCGTGCCGGGCGCGTCCGACGCCCAGCCCGCCTGGACTCCCCCGGCCCCGCAGGCCATGCCGCCGCTGCCGCCGTCGTATCAGCCGGCCGCCCCGGCGCCGGCCAGCCAGTGGCCCGCGCAGCCGCAGCAGCAGCCCCAGCCGCAGGCACAGCCCACGGACCCGAACGCGCCCGCGCAGCCGCAGCCGTCGGCCGCGCAGGGTCAGCCGCCGGTGCCGCCCCAGCCGTCGGCGCCGGCCCAGCAGCCGCCATTCCAGCCGCAGGCGCCGCAGCCCGCGCCCGCCGCCTGGAACCCGCCGGCCCCGCCGAACCAGCCGCCCGCCCAGCCCGCACCGCAGCCCGGCGCCTACGGCTTCCCGCACCCGGGAGCTACGGCCCCGGCCGCACCCGATGCCCAGGGCGGCTACGGCTTCCCCCACCCCGGCGCCCCGGCCCCGGCCGCCCAGCAGCCGCCGGCCCAGCAGCCCAGCACCCCGCCCGCCCCTGCCCCGAACACGCAGGGCGGTTACGGATTCCCGCAGTCCGGGCCCGACAACCCGTCAGCCGCCGCACCCAACGCGCAAGGCGGCTACGGCTTCCCCCACCCCGGCGCCCCCGCCCACGCCCCGGCCGCACAACAACCCCCGACGCAACAGCCCAACACCCCGCCCGCCCCCGCGCCCAACGCGCAGGACGGCTACGGCTTCCCGCACCCCGGCGCGCCCGCCCCGGGCGCACCCAACCCCCAGGACGGCTACGGCTTCCCCCACCCCGGCGCTCCGGCCCCAGCCGCCCAACAGCCCCACCCCGGCGTGCCCCCGCAGACCCAGGCCCAGCCGCAGCCCGACGGACAGGGGCAGCCTCCGCAGCCCGTGGACCCGCGGACCGGGGCCGCCTGGCCGCAGCCCATGCAGCACGACCAGCGGCAGCCGACCAACCCGGGGGCCGCGCCGCTCGGTTACACCGCTGCCGTGGAGCTGTCGTCGGACCGGCTGCTCAACAGCAAGAAGCAGAAGGCGAAGAGCAGCCGTCCGGTGGCCGGCGGTGGTCGGTTCAAGATCGGTGGGAAGAAGGAGGAGGCCGAGCGGCAGCGGAAGCTGGAGCTGATCCGCACGCCCGTGCTCTCCTGCTACCGGATCGCCGTGATCAGCCTCAAGGGCGGTGTCGGCAAGACGACCACGACCACCGCGCTCGGTTCCACGCTCGCCACCGAGCGGCAGGACAAGATCCTCGCGATCGACGCCAACCCGGACGCGGGCACCCTCGGGCGTCGCGTGCGGCGTGAGACCGGGGCCACCATCCGAGACCTCGTCCAGGCGATCCCGTACCTCAACTCGTACATGGACATCCGGCGGTTCACGTCCCAGGCGCCGTCCGGACTGGAGATCATCGCCAACGACGTCGACCCGGCCGTGTCGACGACCTTCAACGACGAGGACTACCGGCGCGCGATCGACGTGCTGGGCAAGCAGTACCCGGTCATCCTCACCGACTCCGGTACCGGTCTGCTCTACAGCGCCATGCGCGGTGTGCTGGACCTCGCCGACCAGCTCATCATCATCTCGACGCCGTCGGTGGACGGTGCGAGCAGCGCCAGCACGACGCTGGACTGGCTGTCGGCGCACGGCTACGCCGACCTCGTCGCCCGGTCCATCACCGTCATCTCCGGGGTGCGCGAGACCGGCAAGATGATCAAGGTCGAGGACATCGTGTCGCACTTCGAGACGCGCTGCCGGGGCGTCATCGTCGTGCCGTTCGACGAGCATCTCGCCGCCGGTGCCGAGGTCGACCTCGACATGATGCGGCCGAAGGTGCGGGAGGCGTACTTCAACCTCGCGGCCATGGTCGCCGAGGACTTCACCCGCCATCAGCAGGCGCACGGGCTGTGGACCTCCGACGGCAACCCGCCGCCGGTGGCCGCCCCGCCGCTGCCCGGCCAGCCGGTACCGGGCCAGCCCCAGCCTCCGTATCCCGGACAGCAGCCGGGCCCCGGGCAGCCGGTTCCCGGCCAGCAGGCCCCAGGGCAGCCGGGCCCGTACCCCCAGCAGCCGCAGCCCGGACAGCCGCAACCGCATCCCGGGCAGCCGTACGCCCAGCCCGGCCAGCCGTACCCCCAGCCGGGCCAGCCCCCTGCCCAGCCAGGACAGCAGCCGTACCCGCAGGCCGCGGGCCAGCCGCCCTACCCGCAGCCCGGGCAGCCGTACCCCCAGCCCGGCCAGCCCCCGGCGCCCCCGCAGCCGGGCTACGGTTACCCGCAGTCGGGTCAGCCCGGTCAGCCCGGTTACGGCTACCCGCAGCCCGGTCAGCCGGGTTACCCGGCGCAGCCCGACGGGCAGACCCCGCCGCCTCAGCCTCCGCCTCCGTCGCAGTAATCGCCTCACCCGATCGGCCCCTTTCGAGGGGCCGATCCCCTTCGTGGCCCGCGCCGTTCCCGCTCGGCGCGGGCCGCGGCGCGTTCCGGGGCGAAATCCGTTGCCAGGCCCTGGCCAGGAGGGCGTCAGTGGTCTCGACCAATGGGCACGAAAAGCTCGCCAATTCGTTATTTCCGCAGGCCACATGGGGTGAATGTGCCGTTGACGCGCAGAGATGGCCGCTGATAGACACACTCATCATCCATCTGACACCTGGTCAACCCGTCCTTCCCGTCCGAGCGATGACGCGAGGTCCGACATGGGCACGAAAGATCAGACACGCAGCCTCCCGCGCGGCCTCAGGCTCGTCGCCGTGGCCGGAGCGGCCGCGCTCACCCTCACCGCCGGTCTCGCGACCCCGCTCGACCCGGCGCCCCGGCAGGCCCGGGCGGCCGACGACGGCAAGAAGGTGCTGACCGTCGCGGTGGCGCAGAGCGTGGACTCGCTCAGCCCGTTCCTGGCGGTCCGGCTGCTCAGTACGAGCATTCACCGGCTCATGTACGAGTACCTGACGAACTACGACCCCAAGGACAACCACGCCATCCCGGGCCTGGCCACCAAGTGGGAGCCGTCGCCGGACAAGCTGACCTGGACGTACACGATCCGCTCCAACTCCAAGTGGTCGGACGGCAAGCAGGCCACCGCCGAGGACGCGGCGTGGACGTTCAACAAGATGATGACCGACTCCGGCGCGGCCACGGCGAACGGCAGCTACGTCGGGAACTTCAAGAAGGTGACGGCCCCGAGCCCCACCAAGCTGGTCATCGAGCTGAAGAAGCCGCAGG
Source organism: Streptomyces coeruleorubidus (assembly GCF_028885415.1). Taxonomy (GTDB): domain Bacteria; phylum Actinomycetota; class Actinomycetes; order Streptomycetales; family Streptomycetaceae; genus Streptomyces; species Streptomyces coeruleorubidus_A. The sequence continues at coordinate 7,186,857 of NZ_CP118527.1, read as the reverse complement.
CCACGATGACCGCGCTCGATGTGCCGATCGTGCCGAAGCACGTGTGGGAGAAGGTCTCGGACTTCTCCGAGTTCAACAACGACAAGAGCTTCCCGGTGGTGGGCAACGGACCGTTCGTGCTGACCGGGTACAAGGCCGACAGCTACGTCCGGCTCAAGGCCAACAAGAGCTTCTGGCGCGGGTCGCCGAAGTTCGACGAGCTGGTCTTCCGCTACTACAAGGACCAGGACGCGGCGGTGTCGGCGCTGCGCAAGGGCGAGGTGTCGTTCGTCGCCGGTTCGCCGTCCCTGACACCCGCTCAGGCCGCGTCCCTGGAGGGCGCGGAGAACATCAAGGTCAACGACGCCCCCGGCCGCCGTTTCTACGCCCTCGCCACCAACCCGGGCGCGAAGGCGAAGAACGGCGAGAAGTTCGGCGACGGCCACCCGTCCCTGCTGGACCAGCGGGTGCGGAACGCGCTGTTCAAGGCCGTCGACCGCAAGGCCATCATCGACAAGGTGTTCCAGGGGCACGCCGTCGAGGGCGAGGGCTACATCCCGCCACGCTTCTCGCAGTACTTCTGGAAGCCGTCCGGCAGCCAGAAGCTGACGTACGACCCGGCCGAGGCGGCCCGGATGCTCGACCAGGCGGGGTACGAGAAGAACGGCGACGGCAAGCGCGTCGGCAAGGACGGCAAGCCCATCAGCTACCGCGTCCTGTGCCACGCCACCGACCCCAACGACAAGGCGGTCGGCAAGTACCTCCAGGAGTGGTGGGGCAAGCTCGGCATCGGCGTCCAGCTCAACTGCCTGGACAACGTGACCGACCCCTGGCTCGCCGGCAAGTACGACCTGGCCTTCGACGGCTGGTCGGTCAACCCGGACCCGGACTTCGTGCTGTCCATCCACACCTGCGGGGCGCTCCCGGCGACCCCGAAGGACACGGGCGCGACCGACAACTTCATCTGCGACAAGAAGTACGACGAGCTCTACGCCCAGCAGCTCGCCGAGTACGACCCCGCCAAACGGGCGGACATCGTCAAGCAGATGGAGTCGCGGCTGTACGACCTCGGGTACATGAACGTCATGGCGTATCCGAACGCGGTCGAGGCCTACCGGACGGACCAGATCAAGTCCATCACGACCATGCCGGCGAAGGCGGGGAACATCTACGGCCAGGACGGCTACTGGAGCTGGTGGTCGGCGGTCCCGGCGCAGTCGAGCGGCTCGTCGGACACCGCGTCGTCGACGGGGGTCGTGCTCGGGATCGTCGGAGGTGTCGTGGTCCTCGCCGGGCTCGGCGTCTTCGCGGCGATGCGGCGGCGCTCCACCGCCGAGGACCGCGAGTAGAGCGGGCGAGCGGATACCCATGACCGCAGACGCGACACCCGCGCTGGTCGAGGAGAGGAAGCCGGCAGCCGGGCCCCGGGCACGCAGGAGATCCGCGTATCCGCGGTACCTCGCGGGCAAGGTGGCGGGCGCGGCCGTATCGCTGCTGGCCGTGCTCGTCACCAGCTTCTTCCTCTTCCGGCTGATCCCCGGCGACCCGGTGAAGACCATGACGGGCGGCCGCCAGGTCTCGGCCGAGCAGCTGGCCGCCTACCGAGAGGAGTTCGGGCTCGACCTGCCGCTGTGGCGGCAGTTCACGGACTACTGCGGCAAGGCGCTCACCGGCGACTTCGGGACGTCGTACCAGTTCCGTGCTCCTGTCGTCGACAAGATCACCGAGGCGCTGCCGAACACCCTGCTGCTGACCGGGACCGCCTTCGTCCTCTACACCGCGCTGGGCATCTTCCTCGGCACCCGCTCGGCGTGGCGGCGCGGCGGACTCGGCGACCGGATCAACACCGGCCTGGCGCTGACGCTGTACTCCATCCCGTCCTTCTGGCTCGGGCTGCTGCTGATCATCGTGCTGTCGGTGGGCATCGGCCCGCTCCCGGGCATGTTCCCGACCGGTGGCATGGAGTCGGGCGGCAAGGAGGGCTTCGCCTACGTCCTCGACGTGGCGCACCATCTGGTGCTGCCGGTGGTGACGCTGGTGGCCGTGGAGTACGGGCAGACGCTGCTGGTCACGCGGTCGGCGCTGCTGGACGAGATGGGCAGCGACTATCTGACGACCGCGCGGGCCAAGGGGCTGCGCGACGACCTGGTGCGGCGCCGGCACGCCGTGCCGAACGCCCTGCTGCCGACCGTGACACTGATCTTCATCAATCTCGGCCGGACGGTGGCGGGCGTGATCCTGGTCGAGACGGTGTTCTCCTGGCCGGGCCTCGGCGGGCTGTTCTACCAGGCGCTGAGCGTGCCCGACCTGCCGCTGGTGCAGGGGCTGTTCTTCGTGTTCGCCGCCGCGGTGATCGTGATGAACACCCTCGCCGACCTGGTCTATCCGCTGCTTGACCCCCGGGTGGCCCGATGACGACGACGACCGAGACGGGCCCAGGCCCGGGCCCGCGCGCCCTCGCCCGGCAGCGGCGCCGGGCCTCCGTCGCCCGCTTCTGGCGGCAGTACCGCACCGAACGGGCGGGGCTGTACGGCCTGACCGCGCTCGCCCTGTGCGCGCTGCTGGCGCTGTTCGCGCCGCTGTTCGTCGGCTCCGACGTGAGCAGTGTGACCGACGCGCCGGGGCGTCCGATGCAGAGCCCGAGCGCCGGGTTCCCGCTCGGCACCGACCAGTTCGGCCGGGACCTGCTGGGCCTGGTGATCTGGGGCTCGCGGGTGTCGCTGCTGGTCGGGCTGCTCGCGGCCGTGCTGTCGGTCGCGATCGGCACCCTGATCGGGGTCACAGCGGGCCACTTCAAGGGCTGGTACGCGACGGTGATGATGCGGATCACCGACTGGTTCCTGGTCATGCCGACGCTGGTGCTGGCGATCGCCCTGGCCACGGTGATGTCCCGCTCGCTGACCACGACCGTGGTCGCCATCGGCGTCACCACCTGGCCGACCACGGCCCGGCTGGTGCGCGCGCAGACCCTCGCCGTGGAGACGCGGCCGTACATCGAGCGGGCGAAGGCGCTCGGCGGCGGGCACTGGCACATCATGTCCCGGCACGTGCTGCCCAACGTCATGCCCCTGGTGCTGGCCCAGACGACCCTGATCATCTCCAGCGCCATCCTCGCCGAGGCGACGCTGGCCTTCCTCGGCCTCGGTGACCCGACGGTCGTGTCGTGGGGCGGGCTGCTCCAGGACGCGCGGGAGGCGGGCGCGGTCAGTGCCGGGGACTGGTGGTACCTGGTGCCGCCGGGCATCGCCATCGCCGTGGTGGCGTTGGCGTTCACGCTGTGCGGGCGGGCCGTGGAGTCCGTCCTCAACCCCAGGCTGGGGGTGTCGCGGTGACTCTGCTCGACGTCAGGGACCTGACGGTGACGTACGCGGGCGGGGCCGCGGCCGTGCGCGGGGTGGATCTGCGCCTGGACGCCGGCCAGAAGCTGGGCCTCGCCGGGGAGTCCGGCTGCGGCAAGTCCACGCTGGCGCTGGCCCTGCTGCGGCTGCTGCCCGCCGGGGCCCGCATCACGGGCGAGGTCCTGCTCGACGGCGAGGACGTGCTGACGATGAAGTGGGGCCGGGTGCGGGCGGTCCGCTGGGCCGGGGCCTCGGTGGTGTTCCAGGGCGCGATGCACTCCCTGAACGCCGTGCACCGCATCGGCGACCAGATCGCCGAGCCGATCCTGCTGCACCGGAAGGCGACCCCGGCCGGGGCGAAGAAGAAGACCGGGGAGCTGCTGGAGCACGTCGGCCTGCCGGCGGCCCGTGCGGACGCCTATCCGCACGAGCTGTCCGGCGGGCAGCGCCAGCGCGTCATGATCGCCATGGCGCTGGCCTGCGATCCGCGGCTGATCATCGCCGACGAGCCGACCACCGCGCTCGACGTGATGATCCAGGCGCAGATCCTCCGGCTCATCGAACAGCTCGTCGCGGACCAGGACCTGGGCCTGATCATGATCAGCCACGACCTGGCGGTCCTCGCCGACACCTGTGACCGGCTCGCGGTGATGTACGCGGGGCGGGTGGTCGAGGAGGGCCCGGCCCGGCAGGTGTACGAGGACGCCCGGCACCCGTATGCCAGGGCCTTGTCGGCCGCGTTCCCGCGCATCGGCGACCCGGCCTCCCGGTTCGCGCCGCAGGGGCTGGCCGGTGACCCGCCCGACCCGGCGGCGCTGCCGTCCGGCTGTACGTTCCATCCGCGCTGCCCGGTGGCGCTGGAGTCCTGCCCCGAGGAGGACCCGGTGCTGCGCGAGGCGGGGCCGGAGCGCCGGGCGGCGTGCGTCCTGGTCGGGCCGCCGGCGGAGGAGCCCCGTGAGGCCCGTCAGGCGCCGGATCCGGAAGCCCTGGAGGAAGCGAGGCCCAGCACGCCATGAGCATGTCCCCCACGGCGCCCGAGGTCACCACGGCACCGCTGCTGAGCGCCCAGGACCTGCACGTCACCTTCCCCGACCGGCACGGCGGCCCCCGGGCCCGCGCGGTGGACGGGGTCGACCTCGACATCCGGCCCGGCGAGGTCGTCGCGCTGGTCGGCGAGTCCGGCTGCGGCAAGACGACCCTGGCCCGCTGTCTGCTGGGTCTGGTCGAGCCGACCTCGGGCCGGGTCACCTTCGACGGCCGCCCGCTGGAGTACTCCGGCCGGTCCCTCAAGGCGTACCGCAAGCGCGTCCAGCTGGTCCTCCAGGACCCGAGCGGCTCGCTCAACCCGCGGCACACGGTGTACGACGCGGTCGCCGAGGGCCTGCGCATCCACCGCTACGGCGGCGACGAACGGACAGCGGTCGCCGAGGCCCTCTCCCGCGCAGGTCTGCGCCCCCCGGAGCGCTTCTTCCTGCGCTACCCGCACGAGCTGTCGGGCGGGCAGCGTCAGCGGGTCGTCATCGCGGGCGCGCTCGTCCTGGAACCCGAACTCCTCGTCGCCGACGAGCCGGTGGCGTCCCTCGACGCCTCCGTGCGCGGTGAGATCCTCGCCCTGCTCCTGCGGCTGCGCAACGAGCTGGGCCTGTCCGCGCTGGTCGTCACGCACGACCTGGGGCTGGCCTGGAACATCGCCGACCGGGTCGCCGTGATGTACCTGGGCCGGATCGTGGAGACGGGCGCGGTGGAGCAGGTCCTGACCGCGCCCCGTCACCCGTACACCCAGGCCCTGCTGTCGGTGCTCCCGGAGGCGCCCGGCGACCCGGTGGTCCTCACCGGCGAGCCCCCGGACCCGTCGCGTGTGCCGTCCGGCTGCCGCTTCCACGCCCGTTGCCAGATCCTCGCGAGCGGCGAGGCGGAACGGGCGGGCGTCGCCGACGCGTGCCGCACCCAGGATCCGGAGATCCTCGACGGCAGCGGCACGGCCCAGGTGGCATGCCACTGGGCGACGCGCTGAGGGCGAAGCCGGACGGGACCGCCCGGCTCACTGCGTCGCCCTGCCAGGGCTTCTCTTGTGGATCACGTCGCGCGAGCCGTGGACCGCAGGATCGGGGGTCACTGCTGCGTGAGGGGGCGGGATGGCTGGGACTTCCCCGGCTTCAGGCGACGTGCTGGAGCCGGTGAGGCGACACTTGCGAGACCCTTCGTATGACTTCGACCGTATGACTTCGACGTGGGGCCTGGCTGGCGGCCGTTGGTGCTTGAGTGCCAAGGCGGTTGTCGCGGAGTTCCCGGAGTATGGGCTAAGGACGGGAGACCCACCTGTCAATAACGTCCGTCAGTTTCAGACCTAGGCGCGAGACCCCCCGGCATGAGCGAGGGCGCTGGGGGTCCGGCAGCCGACGATCGCCGGGGCCTCCTGGATGAGCGTGTCGTCCGTGAGTGCCTCCACCATGAACAGCGCGAAGTCCACCCGCCGCGTCAGATTGCTTGCCAGTACCGGGTCGCCCACGCGCCGGCTCCACACGGGCAGGCCCTGGCTCTCGCCCTCCTCCAGGGAGCTGCCGCGCACCACGGTCCAGGCGGTGTCGCTGGCGAACACCCGCCGGCACGCCTCGACCTGGTCGTCGAGTTCGACGGCGCGGACGAGCTTGCCCAGCACGGCGGCGATCCGGACCCCCAGAGTGAACAGCCGCGAGTACCTGTCCTTGCCGTCGCGCGTGATGTGCCAGCCGCAGGAGAAGACCAGGCGCGCGCCCGGCCGTGCGTGGTCCAGCACCGCCTGCGCCGTGCCCGAGGCGTACTGCCGCACACCCCACGGCACCAGCACCGTCAGCACCCCGTCGCACCCGGCGACCGCCCGCCGGATCACCTCCGGGTCGTCGGTGGGCCCGGGGACGACGGTGATCCGGCCTTCGAACGCGGCCAGCTTCGGCACGCTGCGCTCCCGGCACACCCCGACCACCTCGTAGCCGCGCTCCAGCGCGTGCCCGACCATGTACTGCCCGAGCTTCCCCGAAGCCCCGATGATGCAGACCTTCTTCACGCGATCCGTGTTCATGGCGCAGCCCCCTTCGCCGGGATGCCAACCTTATGTTGTAAGGCAAGCTAGCCTTATACTGTAAGGCGGTCAAGGGAGTACCGGGGGAAGCGAGGAGGAGGGCCTGGATGGGCGAGGGGAACAAGGGCCGGCGGAGGGGGTCGGCGCGCACTCCGCTCAGTCGCGAGCGCGTGATCCGCACGGCGGTCGCAGTGGCGGACGAGAAGGGGGCGGCCGCGCTCACCATGCGGGCCATCGCCGAACCGCTGGGCGTCGAGGCGATGTCGCTCTACCACCACGTCGCGGGCCGGGAGGACATCCTCGACGGCATGGTGGACGCGGTGTTCGGCGAGATCGACCTACCGCCGCGCGACATGGACTGGAAGAGTGCCCTGCGCCACCGCGCGGACTCCGCCCGTGCCGTCCTGCGGCGTCACCCCTGGGCGGTCGGTCTCATGGACTCCCGCTCCCAGCCCGGCCCCGCGACCCTGCGCCATCACGACGCCGTCATCGGGACGTTGCGCGCCGGAGGATTCTCCGTCCCCATGGCCGCGCACGCGGTCTCGCTGATCGACAGCTACCTGTACGGCTTCGTGCTCCAGGAGCTGAGCCTGCCGTTCAAAGGCGCGGCGGAGCTGGACGAGGTCGCGGGCGCCATCCTGCGCGACATGCCCGCCGACACCTACCCCCACCTGACCGAACTGGCCACCGAGCACGTCCTCAAGCCGGGCTACGACCATGCCGACGAGTTCACCTTCGGCCTCACCCTCATCCTCGACGCCCTCCACCCGGACGAGGCCGCGAGCGCATAGCGGGTGCGCGGACGGCCAGGGACGCTAGGCGGACCGCTCGGCCGCCGCCACCAGCTCCCGGCAGCGCTTGACGTCCTCGGCCATCTGCTCCAGCAGGGCGTCCAGCGTGTCGAACCTGGCCTGCCCCCGCACGAACGCCAGGAAGTCGACGGCGACATGGAGGCCGTACAGGTCGAGGCCCACCCGGTCTATGGCGTACGCCTCCACCGTGCGCTCGGTGCCCTCGAACTGCGGGTTCGTGCCTACGGAGATCGCGGCCGGCATCGCCTCGCCCTGGGCGTGCAGCCAGCCGGCGTAGACACCGTCGGCGGGGATGGCGGTGTGCGGCAGAGTCTCGACGTTGGCGGTCGGGAAGCCCATCTCGCGGCCGCGCTGGGCGCCCCGGACGACCACGCCCTCCACCCTGTGCGGACGGCCCAGGATCTCGGCGGCGCCCTCGACGTCGCCCTCGGCGACCAGACGACGGGTCAGCGTCGAGGAGAACGGCTCGCCGCCGCCCGCCTCGCCGGTCACGTACAGGTCGACGACCTCGACCTCGAAGTCGTAGGTCTTGCCCTGCGCGGCCAGGAACTCCACGTTGCCGGCGGCCTTGTGGCCGAAGCGGAAGTTGGGGCCCTCGACGACGGCCTTGGCGTGCAGCTTGTCGACGAGGACCTTGACGACGAAGTCGGCCGGGGAGAGCTTCGAGAACTCGGTCGTGAAGGGCAGGATGAGCACCGCGTCCACGCCCAGGTCGGCCATGAGTTCGGCGCGGCGGTGGTGCGGGGCGAGCAGCGGCGGGTGGCTGCCGGGGCGGACGACCTCGCTGGGGTGCGGGTCGAAGGTGACGACGACGGCGGGCACACCAAGCTCCCGGGCGCGGTTCACGGCATGCCGGATGATCAGCTGGTGTCCGCGGTGGACTCCGTCGTAGGAGCCGATGGTGACGACGCTGCGCCCCCAGTCCTGGGGGATGTCCTCCAAGCCACGCCAGCGCTGCACTGTGCCTGCTCCTTGTCGAAAGCTCGTCGAACCCGTGTCCGTGGTTGTCCTGGTTGCCTCGTACGCAGGTCTAAGGGTGCCATGCCGGGTGCCTGGGGCCCGCATCGGCATGGGGGCTGTGACAGGGCGCACGACGCCGCGGTCCCCTCCGGCGCCTGCGCGGGATCCCCTCAGGCGGGGACGCGTACGCCCGCCAGGTTCTCGATCGTCCGGTGGGAGCTCGGCCCGACCAGCGCCGCCCACTCCTCGGGCGCGTCGGCGAGCCAGCGCGCCACGCGGGCGGCGAAGCCGGGCACCTGCCGACCGAGGTCGACCAGGGCGCGGTCGAAGCGGCCGGCGCCCTCCGGGGTGCGCACCAGGAGCAGTCCGATGCGGCGGACGAGGTCGCGCAGGTCGTCCCCGCCGCTCCGGGCGGCGGCGCGCAGCAACGCGTCCAGGACGTCGATGTCCTGCTCGCGGGCAAGGAGCACCTCGCGCAGCTCGCGGCGCAACGGGCGCGAGGCGGGGATGCCGGGCGGGGTGAGGACCGCGGCGAGGGCGCACCTCAGCCGCACCGGGCCGCCCTGAAGCAGGCCGGTGACCAGCGGCAGGAGCACGGCCCGGGCGGCAGGGCCCCGGTCGAGCCGCCGGTCCACGTACGCGGCCACGTGCCCGGCGAGTTCCGGCCGCCGCTGTGCCGCCTGCCCCACCAGCGCGGCGACCCGCCGGGCCAGGCCGGGCGGGGTGGCGTCGGCGAGCGCCCGCAGCGCCTCCTCCGGGTCCGGCCGCTCCAGCCGCACCGCGAAGGCGCCGAGGACCGGCTCGGGGTGGGCGAGGAGGGCGGCGGCCGGCGCGTCCGGCGGGAGGTGCGGGTCGCCCGCCGCGAAGTGCTCCAGCGCCCGGGGCAGATACCGGGCCCGGGTGTGCGGATCCTGGACGAGGAGGGCGAGGGCGCCGCCGTGCAAGGCCCGGTCGGCGGGGCGGGCGAGCAGGGTGAGGGCCGCGTAGCGCAGCAGGGCGCGGTCGCCTCCGGTGCTCACCTGCGGCGCGACGCGCAGGCCGTGCGCCACCGCGGCACTGCGTCGCGCCGGCCGCTCGTCGCGCGCCCACCGGTCGACGGCCCGGCACACCGCCGACGGTTCCTCCTCGGCCAGCACGGCGAGCAGCTCGTCGGCCCTCCGGTGCGCACGGTCGACGAGCACGTCCGCCAAGTCGTCCAGGGCGCCGTGCCGGTGGGTGTGCAGCAGTGCCTGCGCGGCCGTGGCCACGGTCGCGTGCGGGGTGGCCGGCAGCGGCTGCCCGTCGTCGAACCAGCGGGCCAGCAGCGGCTGTACGGCGGTGGGGTCGGCGGCCAGCAGCCGCGCGACGGTGTCCAGGAACCGGGGACCGGCCTCGCACGGCGGGCCGTCGGCGTGCACCAGCCGTCTCAGCAGTGCGAACCGCTCGTCCTCCGGCAGCCGTAGACCGGCCCAGAAGGCGGGCCCGACCTCCTCCGGCACGGGCCTGTCCTGCCGCCGCCAGACCACGATCCGGTCGGCGAGCAGCCGCAGCACCTCCGTGTACGGCGTCGCCTCCGGTACGGCCGACAGGGTCCCGGCGAGCAGCCGGAGGGCCCACCAGGACCGTGGATCGGCGTCCAGGGCGTGCACCAGGTCCGCCAGCCTGGCAGCCAGTCGGCCGGTGCCGTACTGGCGGGCGAGGAACAGCAGGGCCTGCACGACGGGCCCGATGCGGTGGTGCGGGACGGGGTCGCACGCCGCGTCCTGCCGGCGGTGGACGAGGGCGTGCAGGGCCTCGTCGATGTCGAGGTGCATGCCCTGGAGCCAGTCGGCGAGCTCCTCGTGGGCGAAGCGGTAACCGGCTCCGGCGGGCACGAGCAGGCCCTCGGCGAGGACGGCCGACGCCCAGCCGGTGCCGCCGCCGAGCCGCGCCGGTGCGGGCCCCCGCGGGAACACCGTCTCGAACGACTCCCGGTCCAGATCCCCCAGCCCGGGTCCGAGGCTGCGCCGGGCCGCCTCGTGCACCTGCCCGGCGACCTTGGCGGCCAGCCGGCGCACGGCCGCACCGCACAGGACGTTCCCTGCGGCCAGGCGCTGGGCGATGCGCAGGGACATCAGGTCCAGGTAGGCCGCGAAGACGTCGTCACGGCCGACGGTGGCGCCGGGGCCGTTGGGACTGTCGGGGACACCGGCACTTCCCGGGCCGTCGCAGACACCGAGGGCGTCGCGGATCTCGGCGAGCAGTCGCAGGGTGAGGGGGTGCCGGGCGTCGGTGTCGACGAGGGCGCTCTCCGGGATGCCGTAGCGCAGGCGGGCCTGCCGGGCCTCGTCCTCGGTGAGATCACCGAGCCGCACACACGCGGGCCGCCCTTCGGCACCCGCCGGCCGGTGCAGGACCTCCGCCGGGAACCCCGCCCCCTCCCAGTACTCCGCCCGGCACGCCACGACCAGCCGCACGCCCGTCTCCCGCAGCCACCGCGCCGTCCCCTCCCTCCAGTCGGCCAGGCGGCGGGCCGGCGCCGGGGGCATCTCCTCCGGGCCGTCGAGGAGCAGCAGCAGGGGCCGGCCGAGGGCACCGGCGAGACGGGCGAGGCGCTCGGGCGTGGTGTCGCCCAGGTCGGCCGGCAGGAAACGGGACCGGGACGCGGCCACGGCATGGGCGGCCCGGGTCAGCGCCCGGCGTGCCGCGTCGGCCACCGAGGCGTCGTCGTCCCGCAGTTCGCAGCCGCGCACCCACAGCGTGGGATGCCCGCTGCGCGCGCGGCGCGCGGCGAGCGCAGCGAGTTCCGTCGTACGACCGCTGCCGGGCGCCCCGACCAGGCCGAGCACGGCCGCCGGGCCTGCCTCGAACGCGCTGAACTCGGCCACGACAGCCGCCCGTTCGACCGGCTCCGGGAGCCCCGTGCCGCCGGGCGGGCCGTCCAGCGCCACCGCGGTGCCGGTCAGCTCCAGCACTCCGGCCAGATTGAGGTCGGCGCCGTACGCGGGGACCGTCGCCGCGTTCTCGGCGAGCAGCTCGGCTAGCGGGGCCGCCGCGCCGGGCACCCGGGGATGCAGCGGTACGGCGAATCCGACGTCGCTGTGGTCGGAGCTGAGCGCGGTGCCGAGGACACCGACGACGGCGCCGGTCGCGGCGTCGAGCACCGGGCCGCCGGCCGCCCCGCCGCCCCGCCGCAGCGCGTCCCGCCCTGCCGTGCCGACCGCCAGTTCCAGCGCGCCGTCGAGTCGGTGGAGGCGGTCCGTGGCCGTGTACGTCACGGCGGTCGAGCCCAGCACCCGGGCCTCGCGCCAGCCGTCGGCGGCGATCCGCACATAGGCGCCCGTCCCGGCCCCGCCCCGCACGGTGACGGGCAGCGGCGGCACACCGAGGCCCTCGGTCCGTACGAGGGCCAGGCCGAGCGCGGGCAGCGCGGTCACCGCGTCGGCGGGCACGACCCGGCGGCGGTCCCCCGCCCCGTACAGGACGAGCCGGGGCAGGCCGTCGACCGCCTCGTGGCTGGTGACGAGCGTGCCGTGCCGGTCGGCCAGGAAGCCGGTGCCGCGAGGGCGGCCGGCGAGGTCGTGGATGCGGACGAGGGCCGGGCCGGATGCCCCGCCGTCGGTTCCCTCGGTCGTCCGCTCTGCTGTTCCGGGGCGGTCCAGGGAGCCTCGTGCGCTGCCGTCCGTCTCCCGGGTCCGGTTCCGCGACGTCATCGTCGAGCCTCCCCGCCGTACACCCGTGGCCTGGTGTTCGACGGTAGGGGCGAGATGATCAGCGGGACAGATCGCTCGGCGAAAGCGCCCCCTTCCGCTCCCCCGGTTCACTCCGAGCGCCTGCACGGACGGGTGAACGAAGCGGGGCGGCTGGATACACCCTAGGGGTGGGGGAACCGAGGGGGACCGTGGAGCGGCGGCAGTGGGGGTACCCCGTGGTCGCCGCTCCACGGGCGGACGGTCCCGGCGTGCTGTCAGCCGAAGACGGCCAGGCTCTTGGCCTTGCCCCGCTGCTCCTCGACGAGGGCGAGGAAGCGGCCCTCCGGGTCGAAGACGGCGACGGGGCCGGAGCCCGCGTACTCCTCGGGCATGTCCAGCCGTACGCCGTTGGTGAGCAGCCGGGCGCGCCGGGCGTCGACGTCCCAGCGGCGGAACGCGGCGGCGGCGGCCTCGGCGACCGGCATCACGGTCAGCTCCTGCTGGAGCTGGTCGAGGGTGCGGGCCGCGTCCAGCTTGTAAGGGCCGACGCGGGTGCGCCGCAGGGCGGTGAGATGCCCGCCGACGCCCAGGTCGGCACCCAGGTCGCGGGCCAGGGCCCGGATGTACGTGCCGGAGGAGCAGACGACCGAGACGACCAGGTCGAGTACGGCCGTGCCGTCCTCGGCGACGGCCTCCCGGACGTCGTACACGCCGAAGGAAGAGACCGTGACGGGCCGGGCCGGGATGTCGAACTCCTCGCCCTCCCTGGCCCGCTTGTAGGACCGCACGCCCTTGATCTTGATGGCGCTGACCTTGGACGGCACCTGCATGATGTCGCCGGTCAGCTTGGCGATGCCGGCGTCGATGGCGTCACGGGTGACCCCGGAGGCGTCCGTCGAGGAGGTGGTCTCCCCCTCGGCGTCGTCGGTGAGGGTGTTCTGCCCGAGCCGGATCGTGCCCAGGTACTCCTTCTCGGTCAGTGCGAGATGGCCGAGGAGTTTCGTGGCCTTCTCGACGCCGAGGACGAGGACGCCCGTCGCCATCGGGTCCAGGGTGCCGGCGTGCCCGACGCGTCGCGTTCTGGCGATGCCGCGCATCTTGGCGACGACGTCGTGCGAAGTGAAGCCCGACGGCTTGTCGACGATGACGAGGCCGTCGGGCGCGGTGTGCTTCTGGGTCATTCGGCGGTGTCGTCCGTCTCGTCGTCCTCGTCCGGCTTGCGGTACGGGTCGGCGTCGCCGGCGTACTTCGCGCCCGCGGACGCCTCGCGCACCTTCTCGTCGGACTGGCGCGCCTTGTCGAGGAGGTCCTCGATGTTCCGGGCGGTGTCCGGGAGGGCGTCCATGACGAAGGTCAGGGTCGGCGTGAACTTCACGCCGGCGGCCCGGCCGACCTCGGAGCGCAGGATGCCCTTGGCGCTCTCCAGACCGGCTGCGGCCGCGTTCCGCTCCTCGTCGTCCCCGTACACGGTGTAGAAGACGGTCGCCTCCCGCAGATCACCCGTGACCCGCGTGTCCGTGATGGTGACGTGAGAGCCGAGCCGCGGGTCCTTGATCCCGCGTTGCAGCTTCTGGGCCACCACTTCCCGGATGAGGTCCGCCAGCCTCTTGGCCCGCGCGTTGTCGGCCACTGGTCCGTCTCCCGTTCTTTCCTGTCTGGGTCGTTCTCGGTTCGTCAGTCGTCTTCGCCGTGGAAGCGCCGCCTGACGGACAGCAGCTCCACCTCGGGGCGGGCGGCGACCAGCCGTTCGCACCGGTCGAGTACATCGCTCACGTGCGCCGCGTCGCCGGACACCAGCGCGAGGCCGATGACGGCCCTGCGGTGGAGATCCACGTGATCCACCTCGGCCGCGCTCACCGCGTACTTGCGCTGGAGCTCGGCGACGATGGGGCGGACGACGGAGCGCTTCTCCTTCAGCGACCGTACGTCGCCGAGAAGCAGGTCGAAGGACAGCGTCCCCACGTACATGTGTGTCCGGATGACCCGCCGGTACGGGATCGATGGCCCTGCGGTTGGGGCAGGGACATCAAGAACGGTACCGCGTGCCTGCCGGTGGCTCGACGGGGTTTTCCTTTGCCCGTCCTGCGTCCCTCGCACACCCCGGCGGGGCGCCGAGGCGGCTGCGCAGGAGCGGCAAACGGCCAGCCGGCCGACGCGGCGGTGCCGCGTCGGCCGGTCAGGGCGCCGTGGGTGTCACACCCGCGGCTTCTCGCGCATCTCGTACGTCGCGATGACGTCGTCGACCTTGATGTCGTTGAAGTTGCCGAGGTTGATACCGCCCTCGAACCCTTCGCGGATCTCGGTGACGTCGTCCTTGAAGCGACGCAGGCCCTCGATGTTGAGGTTCTCCGCGACCACCTTGCCGTCGCGGATGAGGCGGGCCTTGGTGTTCCGCTTGACCTCGCCGGAGCGGATGAGAACACCCGCGATGTTGCCCAGCTTGGACGACTTGAAGACCTCGCGGATCTCCGCCGTACCGAGCTCGACCTCCTCGAACTCCGGCTTGAGCATGCCCTTGAGGGCCGCCTCGATCTCCTCGATCGCCTGGTAGATGACCGAGTAGTAGCGGACGTCCACGCCCTCGCGCTCGGCCATCTGCTGCGCACGCCCGGCGGCGCGCACGTTGAAGCCGATCACGATGGCGTCCGAGCCCATCGCCAGGTCGATGTCGGACTCCGTGACCGCACCGACGCCGCGGTGCAGGACGCGGATGTCGACCTCTTCGCCGACGTCCAGCTGGAGCAGGGAGGACTCGAGTGCCTCGACGGAACCGGAAGCGTCACCCTTGATGATCAGGTTCAGCTGCTGGACCTCGCCGGCCTTCAGCACCTTGTCCAGGTCCTCCAGCGACACGCGGCGCGTGCGCTTGGCGAAGGCCGCGTTGCGCTCGCGAGCGGCACGCTTCTCCGCGATCTGACGGGCCGTACGGTCCTCGTCGACCACGAGGAAGTTGTCGCCCGCACCCGGGACGTTGGTCAGGCCCAGGACCTGAACCGGCGTCGACGGGCCCGCCTCGGTGACGAGGTTGCCGTTGTCGTCGTGCATCGCCCGGACCCGGCCGTACGCGTCGCCGACCACCATGGTGTCGCCGACCCGCAGCGTGCCGCGCTGGACGAGGACCGTCGACACGGCGCCCCGGCCGCGGTCGAGACGGGACTCGATCGCGATGCCCTGCGCGTCCTGGTTCGGGTTGGCCCGCAGGTCGAGCGAGGCGTCGGCCGTGAGGACCACGGCCTCCAGCAGGGAGTCGATGTGCAGCCCCTGCTTGGCGGAGATGTCGACGAACATCGTGTCGCCGCCGTACTCCTCGGCCACCAGACCGTACTCGGTGAGCTGACCGCGCACCTTGGTCGGGTCGGCACCCTCGACGTCGATCTTGTTGACCGCGACGACGATCGGGACCTCGGCCGCCTTGGCGTGGTTGAGCGCCTCGACCGTCTGCGGCATGACGCCGTCGTTGGCCGCGACGACCAGGATCGCGATGTCCGTCGACCGCGCACCACGGGCACGCATGGCGGTGAACGCCTCGTGACCCGGGGTGTCGATGAAGGTGATCTTGCGCTCTTCGTCGTTGACCTCGGTCGCGACCTGGTAGGCACCGATGTGCTGGGTGATGCCGCCGGCCTCGCCCGCGATGACGTTCGTCTTGCGGATGGCGTCGAGGAGCCGGGTCTTACCGTGGTCGACGTGACCCATGACGGTGACGACCGGCGGGCGGACCATCAGGTCCTCCTCGTCGCCCTCGTCCTCGCCGAACTCGATGTCGAAGGACTCCAGGAGCTCGCGGTCCTCCTCCTCCGGGCTGACGATCTGAACCGTGTAGTTCATCTCGTCGGCGAGGAGCTGGAGCGTCTCGTCGGAGACGGACTGCGTGGCCGTGACCATCTCGCCGAGGTTCATCATGACCGCGACGAGCGACGCCGGGTTGGCGTTGATCTTCTCCGCGAAGTCGGTGAGCGACGCACCGCGCGACAGGCGAACGGTCTCGCCGTTGCCGCGAGGCAGCATCACACCGCCGACCGACGGGGCCTGCATGGCCTCGTACTCCTGGCGCCTCTGCCGCTTCGACTTGCGGCCACGACGCGCGGGACCACCGGGACGACCGAAGGCGCCCTGCGTGCCACCACGACCGCCGGGACCACCGGGACGACCACCGAAGCCGGGACGACCGCCGCCGCCACCGGGACCACCCGGACGGCCGGCGAAACCGCCGCCACCGCCACCGGGACCACCGGGACGACCGGCGAAACCGCCGCCACCGCCACCGGGACGACCGGCGAAGCCGCCGCCACCCGGACGACCGCCGCCGCCACCACCGGGACGACCGCCGCCACCGGGACCGCGGCCACCGGGGCCACCGCCACCGGGACGCGGACCGGCAGCCGGACGCTGCGGCATCATGCCGGGGTTCGGACGCGGACCGCCGGGACCGCCGCCGGGACGCGGACCGCCACCCTGCGGACGGGGCATACCGCCCGGCGTGGGACGCGCGCCGCCCGGAGCCTGCGGACGAGGACCGCCCGCCCCACCCTGGGCACGGGGACCGCCCTGGCCCTGGCCCTG
Source organism: Streptomyces coeruleorubidus (assembly GCF_028885415.1). Lineage (GTDB taxonomy): Bacteria > Actinomycetota > Actinomycetes > Streptomycetales > Streptomycetaceae > Streptomyces > Streptomyces coeruleorubidus_A. The sequence goes on along the minus strand of NZ_CP118527.1, from coordinate 7,170,497 downwards.
CGGACGCGGGGCGCCGCCGGGGGCACCGGGGCCGCCCGGGCGCGGGGCACCGCCCGGACGGGGCGCCTGCGGGCGCGCCATGCCGGTGGAGCCACCAGAGGTGAACGGGTTGTTGCCCGGACGGGGACCCGCCGGACGGGCACCGGGACGCGGGGCGCCGCCACCCGGACGCGAGGCGCCGGGACGGTCGCCACGGTCACCACGGCCCTGGCCACCCTGACCGGAACCACCCGGGCGCGGAGCACCCGGACGCGGCGCCTGGCCGGCCGGACGAGGAGCGCCCGGACGCGGGCCGGAGCCCTGGCCCTGGCCCTGCGAGGAGGCCGGCGCGGCGGGAGCCGACGGGGGTGCCGTGAACTCGGGCGTGGTCGGAGCCGGGGACGCCGGGGCGGGCCGCGGCGCGGGCTTCGGGCCCGGGGTGGGACGGGGGCCGGGAGTGGCCGGTGCGGCCGGAGCCGCGGGCTTCTCGGCGGCTGCCGGCTTGGGGGCCGGCGGGCGCGGGGCGGCCGGACGGGCAGCCTGCGCCGGGGAGGGGGCTGCCGGCTTCGCCGGGGCAGCCTTGCGGGCGGGGGCGGGCTTGCCGCCTCCGTTGCCCTGCTGGAGGGCGTCCGTCAGCTTGCGTACAACGGGCGCTTCGATGGTCGAAGACGCCGAACGGACGAATTCACCGAGCTCCTGGAGCTTGGCCATGACGACCTTGCTCTCTACACCGAACTCCTTGGCGAGTTCGTAGACCCGGACCTTAGCCACTTCGCTCCTTTGAGGTCCGGGTGAAGCCGGACCGTCGCTAGTTCATGGGCGTACTCATCGCGTACTCATCGAGTGCTCATCGCAATCTCGACCTGCTTTCGACTCGCGAGGTACCTACACCGCACGGGGTTCCGTGCGGCACGTTCTTACCGTGTTGCCTGATCGGCAACTGTTGTCTGCTCGACGTATCGGCGCAACGCCTTTGTGTCGAGCGCTCCCGGGGCGCGCAGTGCCCTCGTGAACGCCCGGCGGCGAACCGCCTGGTCAAGACAGACCGGTGTGGGATGCACATACGCACCCCGGCCGGGCAGCGTACCGCGTGGATCAGGGACACATGCGCCCTCGATCGCCACGATCCGCAACAGCTCGGCCTTGGCCACTCGCTCCCGACACCCCACACAGGTGCGTTCAGGGCATGCCCGGGTGCGCGTCCGGCCAGACACCGTTAAGTCTACCTCCCCGTAGGCGCCTCACCCCTTTGGGGCAGGATTCGAACAGTTGCCGCGCCCGAACCTGTCGTGATCCGAACGACCCGCGGCTTGGATCTATTCCCCGGTCCGGTCCGCGGCCGGTTCGGTGTCCGGCCGGATGTCGATCCGCCAGCCGGTCAGCCGGGCCGCGAGGCGGGCGTTCTGCCCTTCCTTGCCGATGGCCAGGGACAGCTGGTAGTCGGGCACGGTCACGCGGGCCGACCGGGTCGCCATGTCCACGATCTCCACCTTGGAGACGCGGGCCGGGGACAGCGCGTTCGCCACCATCTCGGCCGGGTCGTCCGACCAGTCGACGATGTCGATCTTCTCACCGTTCAGCTCGCCCATCACGTTGCGCACACGGCCGCCCATGGGGCCGATACAGGCGCCCTTGGGGTTCAGGCCGGACCGGGTGGACCGTACGGCGATCTTCGTGCGGTGACCGGCCTCACGGGCGATCGCGGCGATCTCCACGGATCCGTCGGCGATCTCCGGCACCTCCAGGGCGAAGAGCTTCTTCACCAGGTTGGGGTGCGTACGGGACAGCGTCACGGACGGGCCGCGGACGCCCTTGGCCACCCGGACGACGTAACTGCGCAGCCGCATGCCGTGCGGGTACGTCTCACCCGGCACCTGCTCCTGCACCGGCAGGATGGCCTCGAGCTTGCCGATGTCGACGAGCACGTTCTTCGGGTCGCGGCCCTGCTGGACCACGCCGGTGACGATGTCGCCCTCACGGCCGGCGTACTCGCCGAGCGTCGCGTCGTCCTCAGCGTCGCGCAGGCGCTGCAGGATGACCTGCTTGGCCGTGGTGGCGGCGATGCGGCCGAAGCCGGTGGGGGTGTCGTCGAACTCGCGGGGCTCCTGGCCCTCCTCGAGGTCGTCAGGGTCCTCCTTCGCCCACACGGTCACATGGCCGGTCTGCTTGTTGAGCTCCACGCGCGCGTGGCGGCGGCTTCCCTCGGTGCGGTGGTAGGCGATGAGGAGGGCCGATTCGATCGCCTCGACCAGCAGGTCGAAGGAGATCTCCTTCTCCCGAACCAAGCCCCGCAGGGCACTCATGTCGATGTCCACGGCTACGCCTCCTCTTCCTTCTTGTTGTCCTTGCGGCTGAACTCGACCTGGACGCGCGCCCGGACGATGTCGTCGAAGGCGAGTCTGCGCGCGGTGGCCTTGCGGCCCTTGACCCCGGGCACCTCGGTGTCGACGCCCTCGTCGTCGACCTTGAGGATCCTGGCGACCAGCTCGCCGCCCTCGGCCAGCTGGAACTTCACCAGCCGGTCCGTGGCGCGGACGTAGTGCCGGTGTTCCGTGAGGAGGCGCTCCGCGCCCGGGGTGCCGACCTCGAGGGTGTACTCCCCGTTACCCATCGCGTCCGTCTCGTCGAGCTTCGCCGAGAGCTCGCGGCTCACATCGGCGATCTGGTCCAGGTCGGCGCCCGTGTCCGAGTCGACGACGACGCGCAGCACACGCTTGCGTCCGACGGAGTCCACTTCGATCTCTTCGAGATCCAGGCCCTGGGATGTGACGAGCGGTTCCAGCAGTTCTCGCAGCCTCTCGCTCTGGGTGGTGCTCATCCGGGTGACTCCTCGGCCGCGTGTGCTGTTGTGGGATGGGTCGCGTGTCTGGTCAAAGGGTATCCGGTCGCGGGGTGTGTTGCCGTCCACCCGGTGACGAACGGTGCCGCTGAGTGGTCCGGGGCGGGGGCCCGGGTACCGTGATCAAGGGCGTTCAGCCCTTTGAGTCGCTTCTTTCTCGTACGAGCCCCCGAGGACGTCTGACGTGCCGTTCCCCTCATCGCCGCGCGCCCGCTCGGGGCCGCGCAGAAGGACTCTGTTCGCCGTCGGTCCGGCGGCCCTCGTCCTGGCGGGCTGCACCGCCGGCGGCGAGGACCGAGGCGACCCGGAGGACGGCCCGTCGGCGGCGGAGCGGCGGGCACGCGCTCGTGCGGCGCGGGACAGCGAGGGGCTGGTGGAGCGGTACGACGCCGTGATCGCCGCCCACCCGGGCCTCGCCGAGCGGCTGCGGCCGCTGCGGGAGGCGGCCGTAGGGCATGCGCAGGCCTTCGGAGCGAGCCCGGGCCGGAAGGCGTCTGCCTCTTCTTCCTCTTCCGCTGCCGCCTCCCCCTCGGCCGCCGCCGTACCGGGCGGCGACAAGGACGCACTCGCCGCCCTCGCCGCCGCGGAGCGGGAGCTCGCCGACCGGCGGGCCAAGGCGCTGCTCGACGCGCCGGGTGAGCTGGCGCGGCTGCTGGCCTCGGTGGCGGCGGCCGGGGCGGCGCACGTGTATCTGCTGACGGAGGGTGGCGCGTGAGCGAGGCGAAGGACCGGGAGCTGCGGGCCCTCCAGGCGGCGCTCGCGGCCGAGCACGCGGCGGTGTACGGCTACGGCGTGGTGGGCGGGCGGATCGGCGACGGGCAGCGCGCCGAGGCACGGACGGCGTACGACGCGCACCGGGCGCGCCGGGACGCGCTGGTGCGCGAGGTGAAGGACCTGGGGGGCAGGCCCGTGGCGGCGGCCGCCGGGTACGCCCTGCCGTTCCCGGTGCCGGACGCGGCGGCGGCCGTGCGGCTCGCCGCCGAGCTGGAGGACCGGGTGGCCGCGGTGTACTCGGACCTGGTGCGCGCGGCGGGCGGCGGCCGGCGGGCCCTGGCCGCCGAGGCGCTGCGGGAGGCGGCGGTGCGGGCGGTGCGCTGGCGCGGCGAGAGCGTAGCCTTCCCTGGGCTCGCCGAGCGGGCCGGCACGGCCCCGCCCCTGGCGGCGCCGACGGCGTGACCCGGGCAGGGCACGCACCGCGGACAGCACGAAGGGAACGACTCGCGCATGGTTTTCGAACCGCCGAAGCGTCTGGTCAGGGCGCTCGGTGAGACGGCACCGGACGGTGACGACTGGCTGGAGAAGCTGCCAGAGGCGGCGCAGCAGGCCGTCGCGCTACGCGAGTTGACCGTGGAGCGGGTGCAGGTGCCCGGCGGGCGCAGCAGCCTGGTCGTGCTGGTGCGGACGGCCGACGGAACACCCGCCGTGCTGAAGCTGGCGCCGGGCCGGGCTCGCCCGGAGGCGGAGCGGGCCGCGCTCGCGCACTGGGGCGGGCGGGGGGCCGTACAGCTGCTCGAACCCTTCACGTCCAAGGGCGTACTGCTGCTGGAGCGGCTGCATCCGGACGTGTCGGTGCGGTCGCTGCCGGAGGCGAAGGCACTGCTGGAGGCGGCGGGGACGCTGCGGCGGCTGTGGGTGGAGCCGCCTGCCGACTTTCCCTTCGAGACCGTGACCGAGCGGACCGGGCGGCAGGCCGAGGCGATGCGGGCCCGGGCGCAGGTCGATCCCGAGGTGGCCCCGTTGGTCGGCCTGGCGCTCGCGGCACGTGAGGAACTGCTGGTCGCGCCGCCCGAACACCGGCTGCTGCACGGCACGTTCCGGCAGAGCAAGGTGCTCTCCGGTGATCGGACGCCGTGGCTTGCCGTGGGCCCCGACCCGGTGGTCGGCGAGTGCGCGTTCGACCTGGCCCGGCTGGTCCGCGACCGGGTGGAGGATCTGATCGCCCAGCCGTCCGGTGCGGCCACGACCCGGCGCCGGGTGAAGCGGCTCGCCGAGTCCCTGGACGTGGACCAGGAGCGGCTGCGCGGCTGGACGCTGTTCCGGGCCGTGGAGTCGGGCGTGCGGGCCGGGCGCGTGGGGCGGCCCCGGGACGCGGAGCTGCTGCTGGAGTTCGCGGGCTGGCTGTGAGCGCCCCGGTCACCCGGGGCGCTCACGCCGGCACCGTCACAGGTCCTACGCCGTGAGCCGGGCGACGGCCTCCTCGACCGTCAGCTCCTCGCGCTCACCGGTGCGGCGGTCCTTCAGTTCCACCACGCCGTCGGCGGCGCGCCGCCCGGCCACCAGGATCTGCGGTACGCCGATCAGCTCGGAGTCGGTGAACTTGACGCCCGGGGAGACGCCGGGTCGGTCGTCGACCAGGACGCGGACACCGGCGGCGGCCAGCTTCCCGGAGATGTCGAGGGCCAGTTCGGTCTGGAGGGCCTTGCCGGCGGCGACCACGTGGACGTCGGCCGGGGCGACCTCCTTGGGCCAGCACAGGCCCTTGTCGTCCGCGGTCTGCTCGGCCAGGGCCGCGACCGCGCGGGAGACGCCGACGCCGTAGGAGCCCATGGTGACGCGGACCGGCTTGCCGTTCTGGCCGAGGACGTCGAGCTTGAGCGCGTCGGTGTACTTGCGGCCCAGCTGGAAGATGTGGCCGATCTCGATGGCCCGGTCGAGCACGAGGCCCGTGCCGCACTTCGGGCAGGGGTCGCCCTGCTGCACGACCACGACGTCGACGTACTGGTCGACCTCGAAGTCGCGGCCCGCGACGACGTTCTTCGTGTGCGTGCCGGCCTTGTTGGCGCCGGTGATCCAGGAGGTGCCAGGGGCCACGCGCGGATCGGCGATGTACGTGACCTTGTCCAGGCCCTGCGGTCCGACGTAACCGCGGACCAGGTCGGGGCGGGCCGCGAAGTCCGTCTCGGTGACCAGCTCGACGACGGCCGGCGCGAAGTGCGCCTCGACCTTGTCCATGTCGACCTCGCGGTCGCCGGGGACGCCGACGGCGACGATCTCGCCGTCGACCTTGACGAGGAGGTTCTTCAGCGTGGCCGAGGCCGGGACGCCGAGGGAGGCGGCGAGGGTCTCGATGGTCGGGGTGTCGGGGGTCGGGATGTCCTCGGCGGCCGGGACGTCCGAGGCGTCCACCGGCTTCAACTCGTACGTGGTCGCCTCGGTGTTGGCGGCGAAGTCGCAGTTCGGGCAGTCGGCGAAGGTGTCCTCGCCGGCCTCGGCCGGGGCGAGGAACTCCTCGGACTTGGAGCCGCCCATCGCGCCGGCGGTGGCGGCGCAGATGCGGTAGTCGAGGCCGAGGCGCGCGAAGATCCTCTGGTAGGCCTCGCGGTGCAGGGCGTAGGACCGGGCGAGGCCCTCGTCCTCGGTGTCGAAGGAGTAGGAGTCCTTCATCAGGAACTCGCGGCCGCGCAGGATGCCCGCGCGGGGCCGGGCCTCGTCGCGGTACTTGTTCTGGATCTGGTAGAGGATCACCGGCAGGTCCTTGTAGGAGGACGCCTGGTCCTTCACGAGGAGAGTGAAGATCTCCTCGTGGGTGGGGCCGAGCAGGTAGTCGCCGCCCTTGCGGTCCTTGAGGCGGAACAGCTCGGGGCCGTACTCGTCCCAGCGGCCGGTCGCGTCGTACGGCTCACGCGGCAGCAGGGCGGGGAGCAGCACCTCCTGGGCGCCGATCGCGTCCATCTCCTCGCGGACGATGCGCTCCACATTGCGCAGGACCCTCATGCCAAGGGGCAGCCAGCTCCAGATTCCGGCGGCGGTGCGGCGCACGTACCCGGCGCGGACGAGGAGCTTGTGGCTGAGGACCTCGGCGTCCGCCGGGTCGTCGCGCAACGTCTTCGCCATCAACTGGGACATGCGCTGGACCGGTACGTTCGCCATGGCTTCTCTGCTCCTGCTGCGTGTAGGTGATGGCAGGAGGTTATCCGGGGGGTACCGGCCGGTGGAAATCGGTTAGCGGCGCAGGAGCGGGAGCGGGGCGCCCATCACCGCGTACGGCTTCGGGGCGCTCGGGAAGAGGACCTGGCGGGCGAGGTCCCGGTAGCCCAGCGAGCGGTAGAGCGCGCGGGCGGGGCTCTCGGTGTCGATCGCGGAGAGGATCGAGCGGGGTTCGGCGGCGCTGTCGGTGATCGTGGTGATCAGGGAGCGTCCGATGCCGCGGTTCTGGTAGGCGGGGTGGACGTGCAGTTCGGTGATCACGAAGGCGTCGTCGAGCCAGTGGTCCTGGTGGTTCGCTCTGAGGTACGGCTCCACGACCGTGGACCACCAGTGGGTGCGGTCGTTGGGCATGCCATAGACGAAACCCACCAGGCGTTCGGCGGTGCTGGCTCCCAGGGCCCTGGCGCCCGGGTAGGTCATGTGGCGCAGGACGATCTGGCGGCGGACTGCGACTTCGTCGGGGCCTAGTCCAAATGCCACGGCTTGGACTTCCAGGGCCTCGTCGACATGGGCGGAGAGCTCGAGGGGGCCGATCACCAGGTCCATGGCGGGGAGCCTACAGGGGGGTTTCCGTTGTCAGAACAGCACGCTCATGAAGGCGCCGACCTCTTGGAAGCCCACCCTCTGGTACGTCCTGCGGGCCGCCGTGTTGAAGTCGTTCACGTAGAGGCTGACGACCGGGGCGACGTCGGCCAGGGCGTAGCGCAGGACCGCTGCCATGCCGGGGGCCGCCAGGCCGGTCCCCCGGTATTCGGGGGCGACCCACACGCCCTGGATCTGGCAGGCGCGGTCGGTGGCGGCGCCGATCTCGGCCTTGAAGACGACCTTGCCGTCGGCGTCGAAGCGGGCGAAGGCGCGGCCGGAGCCGACGAGTTCGGCGACGCGGGCCTGGTAGAGCAGGCCGCCGTCGCCGGCCAGCGGGGAGACGCCGACCTCCTCGGTGAACATCGCCACACACGCCGGCATGACCTTGTCCATCTCGTCCTTGCGGACGCGACGGACGTAGGGATCCGGGGCGATGCCTTCCGGCAGGCGGTCGGTGACCATGAGCGGCTGGTGGCGGCGGACGTCGCGGGCCGGGCCCCACTGGGGTTCGAGCAGCCGCCACAGGTCGGCGGTGGAACCGGCCGGGCCGACGATGGAGGAGCAGCGGCGGCCGGCCCGGCGGGCGCGGTCGGCGAAGGCGCGGACGGCGCGCGGGGTGGCGCAGATCGGGACGAGGTTGGCGCCCGCGTAGCACAGGGACGTCAGCATGCCGTCCTCGTACCAGCCCCACATCTCTCCGCCGAGCCGCCACGGGTCCAGGCCGGCGATCTGCACCCGGGACGTCACGAAGGCGTTCGTGACCGGCTCGCGGTCGAGTACGGCCAGCGCGGCGTCCAGGTCGCTCGGTTCGAGGACCCGGGAGGTGGTCTGCGTCAACACGTGCGGGGCCTCACACACTCGGGTCTGCTGGTCTCCGCACTATAGCTGCGCTGCTTGGGCGGGGCGCCTGGGAGCTCGGGGCTTGTGGTTGCCTGGCGACTGCGGGTCTGCTGTGGCTGGTCGCGCCCACGCGGCGGAGCCGACAACAGCCCCGCGCCCCCAAGATGCGCACCGACGCGCCTCTGGAACCTCAGCCCGCTACCGCCACCGACGGTTCGCCCGAGGTGACGCCGTCCTTCTCCATCTGCTCGGCCAGCTTCATGGCCTCTTCGATGAGGGTCTCGACGATCTTGGACTCGGGGACGGTCTTGATGACCTCGCCCTTGACGAAGATCTGGCCCTTGCCGTTGCCGGAGGCGACGCCGAGGTCAGCTTCGCGGGCCTCGCCGGGACCGTTGACGACGCAGCCCATGACGGCGACGCGCAGGGGGACCTCCATGCCGGTCAGGCCGGCCGTGACCTCTTCGGCCAGCTTGTAGACGTCGACCTGGGCGCGGCCGCAGGAGGGGCAGGAGACGATCTCCAGGCCGCGCTCCTTGAGGTTCAGCGACTCCAGGATCTGGATGCCGACCTTCACTTCCTCGGCCGGGGGCGCGCTCAGCGAGACGCGGATCGTGTCGCCGATGCCCTGGCTGAGCAGCGCGCCGAAGGCGACCGCCGACTTGATGGTGCCCTGGAAGGCCGGGCCCGCCTCCGTCACGCCGAGGTGCAGCGGGTAGTCGCACTGCGCGGCGAGCTGCTTGTAGGCCTCGATCATCACGACCGGGTCGTTGTGCTTGACGGAGATCTTGATGTCCCGGAAGTCGTGCTCCTCGAAGAGGGACGCCTCCCACAGGGCGGACTCGACCAGGGCCTCGGGGGTCGCCTTGCCGTACTTCTGGAGGAGGCGCCTGTCGAGGGAGCCCGCGTTGACGCCGATGCGGATCGGGGTGCCGTGGTCCCGGGCCGCCTTGGCGATCTCCTTGACCTTGTCGTCGAACTGCTTGATGTTGCCGGGGTTGACGCGGACCGCCGCGCAGCCCGCCTCGATCGCGGCGAAGACGTACTTCGGCTGGAAGTGGATGTCTGCGATGACCGGGATCTGCGACTTGCGGGCGATGGTCGCGAGGGCGTCGGCGTCGTCCTGGGTCGGGCAGGCGACACGGACGATCTGGCAGCCGGAGGCGGTGAGTTCGGCGATCTGCTGCAGGGTCGCGCCGATGTCGGACGTACGCGTCGTCGTCATCGACTGGACCGAGACGGGGGCGTCTCCGCCGACGGCCACGGATCCGACCTGGATCTGCCGGCTCTTCCGGCGCTCGGCGAGCTTGGTCGGAACGGACGGCATGCCGAGAGAAATCGCAGTCATCTGCTGTGCAACCCCAAGTCGTGGATCAAGGTCCGGTCCCGTGAGCAGCGGGCTCCGAGCTTCGAGATTACGGCACATGCACTGGCGCGGGCACATCCCACCCGCGTCGCCACCCGATGAGAGGCGGCCCGGCACGAAGTATGCCGAGCCGCCACGAACGCCGTATGACTAGGAGATTCTCACCGGGTTAACCACATCGGCGATCAGCACCAGGATCGTGAAGCAGATGAAGATCCCGGCGACCACGTAGGCGACGGGCATGAGCTTCGCCACGTCGAAGGGGCCGGGGTCCGGCCGGCGCAGGACCTTGGCCGTGTTGCGGCGCAGCGACTCCCACAGGGCGCCCGCGATGTGGCCGCCGTCGAGCGGCAGCAGCGGGAGCATGTTGAACAGGAACAGGGAGAGGTTGAAGCCGGCGACCAGCATGAGGGCCATGGCCAGCTGCTGGGTGGGCGGAATGTCGAGGGTGAAGATCTCGCCGCCGACGCGGGCCGCGCCGACCACGCCCATCGGGGAGTCGGCCTCGCGCGGGGCGCCGTCGAAGGCCGCGTTCCACAGGGCCGGGATCTTGCTGGGGAGGGCGGCGAGGGAGTCGACGGCCTCGCCGATCCGGTCGCCCATCCAGGTCACGGACTCGCCGAAGTCCTGTTTGACCACGCCGGTGGCGGCGCTGAAGCCGAGGAATCCGGCCTGGACGTACTGGCCCTCGACGATCTGGCCGGCGGAGTCCTTCTTGGCGACCTGGTTGGTGGCGATCTTCGCGTGCAGGGTGACGTCCTGGCCCTTGCGGTCGACGACGATCGGCACTTCCTTGCCGGGGTTGGCGCGGATCAGGTCGGACAGCCTGTTCCAGTCGTCGGTCTTGACGCCGTTGAAGGAGACGATCTTGTCGCCCGCCTTGAGGCCCGCGGCGGCGGCCGGGGCGGCCGGGTCGCCCTTCTCGCACTTGTCGCGGTTCTCGCTCTGCGCGATCACGCACTGGGAGACCGAGCTGACCGTGGTGGTCTGCTGGGTGATGCCGAAGCCCATCAGGATGGTGAGGAACAGCGCCACGGCCAGGACCAGGTTCATGAAGGGGCCCGCGAACATCACGATCACGCGCTTCCAGGGCGCGCGCGTGTAGAACATGCGCTTCTCGTCGCCCGGCCCGAGCTCCTCGTACGCGGCCGAGCGGGCGTCCTCGATCATGCCGCGCCACGGGGAGGTGGAGCGGACTTCCAGCCGGCCGTCGGGGCCGGGCGGGAACATGCCGATCATGCGGATGTAGCCGCCGAACGGGATGGCCTTGAGCCCGTACTCCGTCTCGCCCTTCCTGCGCGAGAAGATCGTCGGGCCGAAACCGACCATGTACTGCGGCACGCGGATGCCGAACAGCTTGGCGGTGGACAGGTGCCCCAGCTCGTGCCACGCGATCGAGAACAGCAGGCCGACCACGAAGAGGCCTATGCCGAGGATGAACATCAGGGTCGTCATGCACGGGCCTCCGCCGTCTGTGCCGCCAGTTCCCGGGCCCGGGTCCGCGCCCAGGTCTCCGCTTCGAGGACGTCCGACACGGTGAGTGAGGTTCCCGTACGCGGGGTGCCGTGCTCCTCGACGACCCGGGTGACGGTCTCCATGATCCCGTTGAAGGGCAGCGCGCCCTGGCGGAACGCCTCCACGCACTCCTCGTTGGCCGCATTGAACACCGCCGGGGCGGTGCCCGCGAGCTCGCCGACGTGCCGGGCGAGGTTCACCGACGGGAAGGCCTCGTTGTCGAGCGGGAAGAACTCCCAGGTCGAGGCCTTGCTCCAGTCGAAGGTGGGCGCGGCGTCGGGGACCCGCTCGGGCCAGCCGATGCCGATGGCGATGGGCCCGCGCATGTCGGGCGGGGTCGCCTGGGCCAGTGTCGATCCATCCGTGAACTCAACCATCGAGTGGACATACGACTGGGGATGCACGACGACCTCAATGCGGTCGAAGGGAATGTCGTAGAGGAGGTGCGCCTCGATGACCTCCAGGCCCTTGTTGACGAGGGTCGCGGAGTTGATCGTGATGACCGGGCCCATGGCCCAGGTGGGGTGTGCGAGGGCGTCCTCGACGGTGACGTTGGCCAGCTCCGCCTTCGTACGGCCGCGGAAGGGGCCGCCGGAGGCGGTGACGACCAGCTTGCGGACGTCCGCTCTGGTGCCGGCGGCCAGGGCCTGGAAGAGGGCGGCGTGCTCGGAGTCGACCGGGATGATCTGCCCGGGCTTGGCGAGGGCTTTGACCAGCGGGCCGCCCACGATGAGCGACTCCTTGTTGGCGAGCGCGAGGGTGCGGCCCGCCTCCAGGGCGGCCAGGGTCGGGGCGAGGCCGATGGAGCCGGTGATGCCGTTCAGGACGGTGTGGCAGTCGGACGCCGCCAGCCGCGTGGCCGCGTCCGGACCGGCGAGGATCTCGGGGAGCGGCTCGCCCGTGCCGTACTGCGCGGTGAGCGCCTCGCGCAGGGCCGGTACGACGTTCTCGCGGGCGACCGCGACCGTGCGCGCCCGCAGCCGGTACGCCTGCTCGGCGAGGAGGGCGACCCGGCCGCCGTTGGCGGACAGGCCGGTGACCCGGAACCGGCCGGGGTTGCGCAGCACGAGGTCGATGGCCTGCGTGCCGATGGACCCGGTGGAACCGAGGATCACCACGTCCTTCGGGCCGTCGCCCGCTACGGGGTCGTAGACCAGATGGGGATCGGCGAGGGGGGCTGGACTGTCGCTCATTCCTCCATTGTTGCCGTAAGCGTCGTGTGTGAGGACAGCGCGTCCCCCCTCCTGGGGGCGCGTGCCGCACTGGCTCACGCGCCCCAGGGGTGGCCGGTCAGCGGATCGGACGGTGGACGTTCTCCTTCCGGCTCGGTCCCGGTGTCGCGTCCGCGATCCACGGTCCCTCGCCCGACGGATCGACGATGCCGCGCTCCAGCCACTCGTACGTGCCCGACAGGACGCCCTTGACGACCTTGCGGTCGAGGTCGTCGGTGTTGGTCCACAGGCGGTTGAAGAGCTCCTCGATCCGGATCCGGGACTGGCGGCAGAAGACGTCGGCGAGCTGGTAGGCCTCGCGGCCGTGGTCGCCCTGGCCGCGCAGCATCTCGGCCCGGACGCAGGCCGCGCTCATGGCGAACAGCTCGGCGCCGATGTCGACGATCCGGCCGAGGAAGCCCTGCTTGGACTCCATCCGGCCCTGCCAGCGGGACATGGCGTAGAAGGTGGAGCGGGCGAGCTTGCGGGCGGTGCGCTCGACGTAGCGCAGGTGCCCGGAGAGGTCCACTTCGCGCTTGAACTCGCCGTAGGAGGTGGGGACCTGGCCCGGGCCCGCGACCAGCTTCGGGAGCCACTTGGCGTAGAAGACGCCCGCGTTCGCGCCCGCCTTCGCCTTGTCGCCGAGGGACTTCTCGGGGTCGATGAGGTCGCCGGCGACCGAGAGGTGGGCGTCGACGGCCTCACGGGCGATGAGGAGATGCATGATCTCCGTCGAGCCCTCGAAGATGCGGTTGATGCGCAGGTCGCGCAGCACCTGCTCGGCGGGGACGCCGCGCTCGCCGCGGGCCCGCAGGGACTCGGCCGTCTCGAAGCCGCGTCCGCCGCGGATCTGGACGAGTTCGTCGGCCATCAGCCAGGCCATCTCGGAGGCGTACAGCTTGGCGAGGGCGCCTTCGATGCGGATGTCGTTGCGGTCCTCGTCGGCCATCTGCGAGGCCAGGTCCGTCACGGCCTCCAGGGCGAAGGTGGTGGCCGCGATGAAGGAGATCTTGGAGCCGACCGCCTCGTGGTGCGCGACGGGCTTGCCCCACTGCTCGCGGGCCGCCGACCACTCCCGGGCGATCTTCAGGCACCACTTGCCGGCCGCGACGCAGGAGGCGGGCAGGGAGAGCCGTCCGGTGTTGAGCGTGGTCAGGGCGATCTTCAGGCCCTGGCCCTCCGCGCCGACGCGGTTGGCGGCGGGGACGCGGACCTGGTGGAAGCGGGTGACGCCGTTCTCGATGCCGCGCAGGCCCATGAAGGCGTTGCGGTTCTCGACGGTGACGCCGGGCGAGTTGGTCTCCACGACGAAGGCCGTGATGCCGCCCTTGTGGCCCTCGCTCTTCGGCACCCGGGCCATGACGACCAGCAGGTCGGCGACGACGCCGTTGGTCGTCCACAGCTTCACGCCGTCGAGAACGTAGTCGTCCCCGTCGGGCACGGCGGTGGCGGCGAGGCGGGCCGGGTCGGAGCCGACGTCGGGCTCGGTGAGCAGGAAGGCGCTGATGTCCGTGCGCGCGCAGCGCGGCAGGAAGCGCTCCTTCTGCTCCTGCGTGCCGAACAGTTTCAGCGGCTGCGGCACGCCGATCGACTGGTGCGCGGAGAGCAGCACGCCGATCGCGGGGCTGGCGGAGCCGGCCAGCGAGAGCGCCTTGTTGTAGTACACCTGCGTGAGGCCCAGCCCGCCGTACTTGGTGTCGATCTTCATGCCGAAGGCGCCGAGCTCCTTCAGCCCGTCGATCACCTCGTCGGGGATGCGGGCCTCGCGCTCGATGAGGGCGGCGTCGACCTTCGTCTCGACGAAGTCGCGGAGCTTGGCGAGGAACTCCTCGCCGCGCTGGGCCGCCTCGTCGGCCGGGAGGGGGTGGGGATGGATGAGGTCGAGCCGGAAGCGGCCGAGGAACAGCTCCTTGGCGAAGCTGGGCTTGCGCCAGTGCTGCTCCCGGGCGGCCTCCGCCACCTCACGGGCCTCCCGCTCGGTGACGGCGGGACGGGATGAGGGAGTGGTGGAAGCGGACATGAGGGTCACCTCGCCGCATATAGGGATGTTAAGGACCGTACGTTACCGATCAGTGCTACTGGATCGTTGGTACCCGAAACCGGACGCTCCCACCAGTCCTCGCGCGTCCGTTCAGCCGAAGGGGCGGAGCGCTCCCGGACTTGTCGGGGGGCTGACGACGGTGTTGCATCGGGGTGCCGGCCAGGAGTCGGGCTCCCGCTTGAGAAATAGGTATCGAAGCGCTTCGACAACCTATGGACACGTACTCCCGCTGGAGCTACTGTCGAACCACCCTCACCCACCCATATCAGCAACGCGCATTGTCGAAGCGCTTCACAAAGCTTGGAGAGCTGGATGGTCACCCTCGCCGAGGTCGCCCAGCACGCCGGAGTCTCGGCGAGCACGGTGAGCTATGTCCTCAGCGGCAAGCGGTCCATCTCCGCGAACACCCGGCAGCGGGTCGAGCGGAGCATCCGCGAGCTCGGGTACCACCCGAACGCCGGGGCCCGTGCCCTGGCCAGCAGCAAATCGAACATCATCGCGCTGATGGTCCCGCTGCGCACGGACATGTACGTGCCCGTGATGATGGAGATCGCCATCGCCGTGGCGACCGCCGCGCGGACGCACGGGTACGACGTGCTGCTGCTCACCGGTGAGGAGGGCCCGGACGCGGTGCGCCGTGTCGCCGGGAGCGGGCTCGCCGACGGGATGATCCTGATGGACGTCGAACTCGACGACGAGCGGCTGCCGTTGCTGCGCGCGACGGACCAGCCGTCCGT
The DNA here is from genome assembly GCF_028885415.1 of Streptomyces coeruleorubidus. GTDB lineage: Bacteria > Actinomycetota > Actinomycetes > Streptomycetales > Streptomycetaceae > Streptomyces > Streptomyces coeruleorubidus_A. The sequence goes on along the minus strand of NZ_CP118527.1, from coordinate 7,155,457 downwards.
GCTGATCGGGCTGCCCGCCGACACCGCCGGACTGACCTGCGTCGATCTGGACTTCCGGGCGACGGGTGCGCTGTGCGTGGAGCACCTGGCGAAGCAGGGGCACCAGGACATCGCTGTCATCGGCGAGGCCCGGGCCGTCTACGAGCGGCACACCGGTTTCGCCGAGCGCACCCTCGACGGGCTCCGGTCCCGGTCCCGGGAGCTGGGCGTGCGGCTGCTGCACCGGCCGTGCGACGGCGGGTACGACGCGATGGCCGTGACGCTCGCCAGGATCCTCGACGAACGCCCGGGGACCACGGGGATCATCGTGCAGAACGAGTCGGCGGTCGAGCCGCTGCTCGCGCTGCTGCGGCAGCAGGGCCGGGCCGTGCCGGAGGACATGTCGGTGGTCGCGATCTGCCCCGACCAGGTCGCCACGCAGGCCTCGGTGCGGCTCACGTCGGTCGCCATCCCCGCGCAGGAGATGGGCCGGCACGCCGTGGAACACCTGGTCGCCAAGTTCGAGGGGCGCGGCAGCGACGACGTCGTGCTGATCGCGCCCGAGCTGACGGTCCGGGGCAGCACGGGGCCGGCGCCCGCCCGGCCGTAGGCACACCGCTTCTCCCGCTCACCGACCACCGCCCTCCTCCCAGGGCACCTCCATGTCCGCACACCTCTGTCTGCACTCCCTCAGGAGCACAGGAGCCCGCGTGAATCAGCCTGCTGAAACCCAGCCCCAGGTGAGTCTGGCGCAGTCCTCCCCCACCGTCGGCACGTTCCGTGAGCGGGGCGGCGCGCTGGAGTGGAGCGGCCGTCAGGAGACCGTACGGATCGAGCCGTGGGGCCCGGACGCGGTCCGGGTGCGGGCCCGGCTCGGCGGCCCGGTGCTCGAAGGGCTCCCGGGCGCGCTCCTCGACGAGGCCCCCGCGACACCCTCCACGGTGAAGATCGAGGACGGGCGCGGGCAGCTGACCGTCGGCGGGCTCACCGTCGAGGTGAACGCCGAGGGCCTGGTCCGCTTCCTGCGCACCGAGGACGGCGGCGAGATCCTCGCCGAGGACCGCGCCCACTTCTGGTGGCCCGGCTCCCGCCTCTACACGGCCGTCGGCAACGGCCACCACCGCCTGGAGCAGCGCTTCGCCGCGTACGACGACGAGAAGCTGTACGGCCTCGGCCAGCACCAGCACGGGCGCCTCGACCAGAAGGGCCTGGTTCTCGATCTGGTCCAGCGCAACGCCGAGGTCGGCATCCCGGTGCTGACCTCCAGCCGCGGCTACACGCTGCTGTGGAACAACCCGGCGATCGGCCGCGTGGAGCTCGCGCACAACGGCACACGGTGGGTCGCCGACTCGGCGCGGCAGATCGACTACTGGATCACGGCGGGCGACCCGGCCGCCGCCCAGCGCCGCTACAGCGCGGTGACCGGCCGGACGCCGATGCTGCCTCAGTGGGCGGCGGGCTTCTGGCAGTGCAAGCTGCGCTACCGCACCCAGGACGAACTCATGGCGGTGGCGCGGGAGTACAAGCGGCGCGGTCTGCCCATCTCGGCGATCGTCTGCGACTTCTTCCACTGGACCCACCTCGGCGAGTGGAAGTTCGACCCGAAGGAGTGGCCGGACCCGGCGGCGATGGTGCGTGAGCTGGACGAGCTCGGCATCAAGCTGGTGGTGAGCGTCTGGCCCTCGGTGTCGCCGCTGAGCGAGAACCACCCGGTCATGGAGCAGCGCGGCTACTTCATCGGCACCCAGTACGGCCCGATGGCGCACGCCGACTGGCCCGACAAGGAGGTCGCCTCCACGGTCCAGGTGGCCTTCTACGACGCCACCAACCCCGACGCCCGGGAGTTCGTGTGGTCGAAGGTGAAGGAGAACTACCTCGACCCGTACGGCATCACGGCGTTCTGGCTGGACGCCTGCGAGCCGGAACTGAAGCCGGGCTTCCAGGAGAACCTGCGCTACTGGACGGGCCCGGGCCTGGAGGTCGGCAACATCTACCCGGCCGAGAACGCCCGTACCTTCTACGAGGGTCTCGTCGCCACCGGCGAGGAAGAGGTCGTCACCCTCAACCGCTCGGCCTGGGCGGGCAGTCAGCGCTACGGCGCCGCCCTGTGGTCCGGCGACATCGGCACCGACTTCCCGACCCTGCGCCGCCAGATCGCGGCCGGCCTCAACACCGCGCTGTCGGGCATCCCGTGGTGGAACACCGACATCGGCGGCTTCCACGGCGGCGACCCTGACGACCCGGCGTACCGGGAGGTGATGGTCCGCTGGTTCCAGTTCGGCGCGCTGTCCCCGCTGATGCGCCTGCACGGCTTCCGCGACCCGGGCATGCCGCTGGGCCCGGAGATGACCGGCGGCCCGAACGAGGTGTGGTCCTACGGCGAGGAGGCCGGGGCCGTCCTGGAGAAGTACCTGCGGCTGCGCGAGCGCCTGAAGCCGTACGTGCTGCGGGTCATGCGGGAGGCGCACGAGGAGGGCCTGCCGGTGATGCGGCCGCTGTTCCTGGAGTTCCCGGACGACCAGGCCGCCTGGTCGGTCGACGACTCCTATCTCTTCGGCCCGGACCTGCTGGTCGCCCCGGTGCTCACCGCCGGCGCCACCGCCCGTACGGCGTACCTGCCGGCGGGGGCCGCCTGGACGGACGCGTGGACGGGTGAGACGTACGAGGGCGGCCGGTCGGTGACGGTCGACGCCCCGCTGGACCGCATCCCGCTGTTCCTGCGGGACGGGGCGCGGCTGCCCGTAGCGGAGTAGCCGCGTCGGAAGGGGTGGCCGGATCGATGGAGGTCTTCCGGCCACCCCTTTCGCTGTTCGGCCAACTTCCGTCCACCACAAGCGGGGTCGAGAGGATAGGTTCCCTGCGTGTCCACGTCACCGCTCGCCCTCACACTGGCGAATCTGCTGCTGCGGCCGGCCTTCGGCTCCCGTCGGGACCCGGACCGGATCTTCGACCGCATCGTGGTGGAGGCCGGTGAGGCGCCGGGAGACCGGGAGTTCGTCGACGGCTTCCGGTCGCTGCTGGGGTGGTGGGCGAAGGCGGAGAACCTCACCCCGGTCGGCTGGCAGTCCGCGCAGGTCCACGTGCGCCGGCAGCTCGCCAACCGGGCCCGCGTCCTGCGGCTGATCGCCGAGCGTCCGGAGATCGAGCGGGAGCCGATCGAGAAGCCGGTGTTCGTCGTGGGGCTGCCGCGCACCGCCACCACGGTCACGCACTCCGTGCTGTCGATCTCGGACGGGCACCGGTGCCCGCTGCTGTGGGAACTGCTCGGACCCGACCTGGAGTTGCCGCCCCGGCAGCGGCGCAAGGCGATCACGGCCGGGCGCCGGCTGGTGCAGGGCACGAACCTCTTCGCGCCGCGTTTCCGCGACATCCACGCGATGGCCGCCGAGGGCCCCGAGGAGTGCACGTTCGCGCTCCCGCACGCCCTGATGCCGTTGTCCCAGGCCCGTATCCCCGAGTACCGGGCCTGGCACTGCGAGCGGGACTTCGTCGCCGACTACCGGTACCTCAAGCAGGTCTACCAGGTGCTCCAGTACGGCCGTCCGCGGCGGCGCTGGGTGCTGAAGTCCCCCATGCACCTGGAGAACCTGGACGCGCTGCACACGGTCTTCCCCGACGCCACCATCGTGTGGTGCCACCGCGACCCGGTCACCGTCGTGGCGTCGTTCTGCTCGCTGATCGAGCACGGCATGGCCGTCAGCACCCGCCCGCTGGACCTGGCCGGCATCGGCGCCACCTGGCTCGGCCTGCTGAGCCGCGCCATGACGCGCGGTCTCGCTGCCCGGGCCGCCATCCCGCCGGAGCAGCTGGTGGACGCCCCGTACTCCTGGCTCGGCTCCGACCCCGCCACCGGCGCCCCGAAGCTCTACGCGGCCGTCGGCGCCCCCTGGACCGAGGCCGACGCGGCCCGTCTCCCCGCGGCCGTCGCCCGCCCCAAGGGCACCCGCAAGCACACCTACGACCTGTCCCGCTACGGCCTGACCCGCGCCGAGGTCGAGTCGGCGTTCGCGGACTACAACGCGCTGCGGGCCGAGGTCGACCGCGCCTGAAGCTCGGCGCGGCCGGCCCCGGCCCGGGAGGCGTCAGCTGCTGCTGACGGTCAGGTTGTTCGTGGTGAAGTTGAGTCCTCCGGACGACGAGGTGACCTCGTAGCCGAATTGGACGTCACCGATGGTCTCGTTGCCCATCCAGCGCTTGGTGTCCTTGATCCACTTCAGGATCGGCAGGATGTTGACGGTGCCGGAGTTGGAGTCGGACGTCCGCAGGAACGAGAAGACCTCGTTGCTGCCGTTGCTGCCCTTGTAGACGTTCCAGGTGTGGCCGCCGAGGCTGACGGAGCCCTGGGAGGTGCCGATCGGGCCGACGGCTCCGTTGTAGTTCACCCAGAGCATGATCTCGTAGTCGTAGTCCGTGTCCCAGACGTCGTACGACGAGTTGTACGCGCCGGACGACGGGACGGAGACGTTGTAGTTGCTGGAGAGGGAGCGCAGCGAGTCGATCGACTTGTTGATCACCTTCTTGGAGTTCGGGTACGACTTGATGCCACCGGTGTTGGGGTGGTTGGCCCAGACGCCCCAGTTGGTGCCGGAGTTGGCCCAGATGCACTGGCTGCCGGCGCCGGAGCCCCAGATGTTGTTGTAGAGCGTGTAGCCGTTCAGGCTGGTGTTGCCCCACTGGTCGCAGGAGTTCCAGACGGCCGCGGAGGCGGGGGCGGAGGCGAGCCCTATGGTGGCGCCGAGTGCCAGGGCGGGGGCGAGCAGGGCCTTGGTGACCCTGCTCAAGGTGCGTGATGCCATGGTGTCCCTTCCATGGGTGGGGGGATGGGGGGAACTACCACGCCCTCAGGGTGAGGACGTGGTCTTCTCCGGCGACCAGGTGGAGGGATTCCGTGCCGGAGGAAGTCCGCAGTTCGACGCGGTGGGTGCGGCCCGGCCGGATGACGGCGCTCGCGCCGTCCGGGGACCAGGTGAGGTCGATCTCGGCTCCGAACCGGGTGCGCACACCGCGCAGTGCGCCGCTGGGGTAGGCCGTCGGCAGCGCGGGCAGCAGGACCAACCGGTCGGGGGTCGACTGCACGAGCATCTCGATCAGCACGGCGGGCAGGGTGTGCGCGGCGTCGGCGTTGTAGACGTCCCGCTTCGGGTAGTGGGCGCTCATCAGGGAGGCGTGGAAGAAGTCGCCGTCCAGGACCTGACCGAGGGCGTGGGCGACGCGGTCGCCGTCCCGGAGCCGGGCCGCGATGAGCGCGTGGTGCAGATGGCCGTGCGCGGAGTCGTTCTCGGCGCCGCGCAGTTCGAGGGCGCGGTGCGCGGCGGCCGCGAGTTCGGGGGTGTCGTAGGGGGTGATCTCGTCGAGCGGCCAGACGCCGTAGAGGTGGCTCAGGTGGCGGTGGTCGTAGGAGTCCGTGAGGCCCGGCCAGGCCCACTCCGCCAGGGCTCCGTCGTCGTTGATCCGGTGCGGTGGGAGCCGGTCGGCCAGGGCCTGCCAGCGGTCGGCGTCGGGGCCCGGGTGGTAGGCGGCGGCCGTGCGCAGGGCGTGGCGGGCCGCGGAGAGGTCCATGGCCGCGTTGAGGGTGCCCCAGCTCGCGTTCGCGGGCCTGTTCTCGGGTGAGTAGGACGGGACGACGACGAGGTGGCCGTTCTCGTCCGTCCTGGTGAGGAAGTCCTCGTAGAACAGGGCGACTTCGGCGAGCGCGGCGGCGGTGCGCGGATCGCGGGTGCCGTGGGTCTCGTCATGGTCGACGAGGGGTTTGAGCAGCCAGTCGGCGCCGGCGGTCCACAGGTGCAGCGGGTACTCGCGGCTGAAGTGGTACGAGTGGCCGGACTCGCCGTCGGTGTGACCGGGTGCGACGACGCCCCGGGCACCGAAGATCGCGCGGGCGTTGTCGCGCCAGTCGGGCAACTGGCGGTGGATCAGGTTCGCGTGGGCCTGGGTGACCTCGGGGAGGGCGGCGGCAGCGGCCGACGCGGTCTGGAGGTTGAGGTTGGCGTCGTTGGTGAAGGCTCCCGACCAGGCCGTGTTCCAGTCGCCGGTCCACAGTCCGGTCAGGCGGGGCGGGAAGAGGCCGCTCGCGGACAGCAGGTGGTAGCGGCCGGCCGCGAACAGGCGCTCCAGCAGGGCCGCGCTGCGGGGCCGCTTCAGCAACTCCGAGCCCGGCTGGGCCCGTTCGGCGGGGTCGGCGGCCAGGTCGAGGGTGACGCGCTCGTAGGCGGTGCGGTGCAGGGCGGCATGGCGGCCGAGGAGCTCGTCGTAGTCGGTGAGCAGGTCGCGCAGGGCACGCCCCTCCTCGACCACGTCCAGTTCGCCGGTGTGCCGGTGCACCCGGGTGAGGAGCAGCACGGACCGGGCTCCCTCGATGTGCGCGCCGGGGGGCGCCAGGGTCGTCGTACCGCCCGTGACGGCGAGCAGGGTGACGCCGGTGCAGGCCCGGTCGCTGTCCGGGTAGCGGGCGCGCAGGCTCAGCAGGGCGCCCTCGAGGGTGAGGACGGCTCCGTGGCCGACGCCCAGTCCGGCGGGGGCGCCGGGCAGCCGGTGGTCCAGGTCGATGTCGAGGGTGAGGCCGGGCCCGGTGACCTGCTGGACGATCACGTCGTCGGCGCGGGAGACGAAGACGCGGCTGGTCCAGCCGGTGCGGGCCGCCCGTACGACACCGGTGGTGAAGTCGACGTCGCGCCGGTAGTCGGGGCAGTCGCCCGAGGCCTGGCGCAGCCGGACCTGGAAGGCGGGGTGGAAGGGCTGCACCCACTGGTGCGGCCGTCCGTCCGTGAAGCTCTCGGCCGCGGTCGTGTCGCCCGCCAGGAGGCTGTCCTGGAGGGCGGGGAGGCCGGCGGCGAGCTGCGGTGGCCGGGGGTCCCTGCCGCCCGGCCGTACCAGGGTGTGGTGGGTGACGACGACCCGCTCGTCGTTCGGGTCACCGAACACAAGGGCGCCGTGGCGGCCGTTGCCGCTCAGGAAGCCGTCCTCCCAGCGAGCGGCCGGGTGCGGCTCCCACGTGCCGTGGGCGGGTGTGGAGTCGGTCATGGCCGCAGCACCGCCGCCCCGTAGCGGCCGAGGGTGACCCGGTCGGTGACGGCCGTCCCCGTCAGCAGGTCGTGGTGGGTGCCGGGGACCTCGACGGTCACCGGCTCGCGGCCGTGGTTGAGCACGAACAGCACCTCGCCCCTCAGGACGGCCTCGACCTGCTCGGGGAGGCCGTCGAGGACCGGCCGGACGCCCGCGTCGCCGGCGATCCGGGCCAGCAGCTCGCGCAGGGCCTCCGGCTCCGGGAGCGTGGAGACGTACCAGGCCCGGCCCTTGCGCAGGACGGCGGGCATGCCGTCCAGTTCGCCGCCCTTGTAGCAGGTCGTGTCGTCGGGGTCGGCGGGCTCGATCTCCTCGGACCACAGCGTGCCGCGGAAGCCCTCGCACGCGACGGTCTCCCCCGCGTCCAGCGGCCACCACTCGTGCAGCGTGCGGATACCGAACAGCTCCCGCAGCCGGGCGTCCATGCCGCCGGGGCGCACCCGGTCGTCCTCGTCGGCGACGCCGGTCAGGAAGCCGCAGACGAGGGTGCCGCCGCCACGGGCGTAGGCGAGGAGGTTGTCGATCGCCGCGTCCGTGAGCGCGTACAGCTGAGGCACGACGACCACGGAGTACGGCGTCAGATCGTGCTCGGGGTGGGCGAAGTCGGTGGTGAGGTGCGCCTGCCACAGGGCCCGGTGCCAGGCGCGCAGCACGTCCGGATACTCCACCTGGCTGGACAGGCGGCCGTCCTGGGCGCCGGCCCACCAGGCGTTCCAGTCGTGCAGGACCGCGACGTTCGCGGTGATGTGCCGGCCGGCCACCTGAGGGGCGATCTTCGCCAGGTCCGCGCCGAGCTGCTTGACCTCCTGGTACGTACGGCCCTCCTCCCCCGCGTGGCTGACCATGCCGGAGTGGAACTTCTCCGCGCCCTGCCGGGACTGCCGCCACTGGAAGTAGCAGACGGCGTCGGCGCCCCGGGCCACGGCCTGGAGGGACCACAGCCGGTTGAGGCCGCGCGGCTTGGGGTGGTTCACGCCCCGCCAGTTGACCGGCCCGGCCGCCTGTTCCATGAGCATCCAGGGCCCGCGTGCCTGGGAGCGGGTCATGTCCTGGACGAGCGCGCCGTTCTGGGCGCCGAGCGGGTCGCGCGGGTCGGGGTAGATGTCGACCGAGACGACGTCCTCCTCCGCCGCCCAGCGCCAGGCGTCCTGGCCGATCCACAGCGGCATGAAGTTGCTGGTGACCGGCAGGTGCGGGGTGTGACGCCGGACGATGTCCCGCTCGGCGGTGTAACACTCCAGGAGCATGTCGGAGGTGAAGCGCCTGAAGTCCAGGACCTGGGCGGGGTTGCGCATGTAGTGGGGCAGGCGGGGCGGCAGGATGCCGTCCCAGCAGTCGTAGCCCTGGCTCCAGAAGGCGGTGCCCCAGGCCTCGTTGAGGGCGTCGAGGGTGCCGTACTTCTCGCGCAGCCAGCGGCGGAAGGCGGCCGCGGCCTCGTCGCCGTAGTCGAAGGTGCAGTACTCGTTGTTGATGTGCCACATCGTCAGGGCCGGGTGACCGCCGTAGCGGGCGGCCAGGTCCTCGGTGATGGCGGCGGCGTAGCGCCGGTAGGTGGCGCTGGAGTGCGAGAAGTGCTGCCGGCCGCCCCACCACTCGGTGCGGCCGTCCTCGGTGACGGGCAGGGTGTCGGGGTGCAGCCGGCCCATCCAGGGCGGGGGCGAGGAGGTGGGGGTGGCGAGGACGACACCGATGCCGCCCTCGTGCAGCAGGTCCATCAGCGTGTCCAGCCAGCCGAACTCCCGTGCCCCGGGCTCCGGTTCCAGCTTGGACCACGAGAACACCCCGAGAGTGACGGAGTTGACGCCGGCGTCCTTCATCAGCCGGAGGTCCTCGTGCCAGGTCTCCTCCGGCCACTGTTCCGGGTTGTAGTCGCCGCCGAAGAGGAGACGCCCCCGGGTGGCATCGCTCAGAGCGGGCTGTTTCCTCCCGGGCATCAGGCGGGCTCCCCGTACTGCACTCCGCGCCCGTTGGTGGCGATGTACACGCGGCCGTAGACGCGCGGATCGCCGGTGATGGCCGCGCCGATCCAGCCCCACTGGTGCTGGTCGTCGTTGATCCGCGTCCAGGTCTTCGCCTCGTCGTCGGAGCGGTAGACGGCGGTGATGCTCTCGGTGGAGCCGACCATGTAGACCGCCGGGTAGGAGGCGCCCTCGGCGGCCTTGCCGAAGCCGAGGGTGTACGAGGCCCAGCAGCTGCCGACCTTGGTGAAGTTCGCCCCGCCGTCGGTGGAGCGGTACAGCCCGTTCCCCTTGAGGCTCAGCCACAGGTCCCCGGAGCGGCCGGGGGCCGCGACGAGCCGGAACTCGGTGTCGCCCGATTTCAGGCCGGTGGCCCGGGCGGTGAAGGTCAGGCCGCCGTCGGTGCTGGCGTGCAGTGTGCCGGTGGCGGTGTCGAAGGCGTAGAAGCGCTTCGGATCGACCGGGTCCGCGACCGGGGCGGCGCCCTTCGGGTAGGAGGTGACCTCGGTCCAGGTGGCGCCGTTGTCCGCCGAGCGGTGGGCCGGGTACGTGGTGCCGTCCCAGTGCGCGAAGGACCACAGCAGCACGCTGCCGTCGGCGTTGGTGGCGATCGGTCCCGGCGCGTCCTTGGCGATGGCGGGCTGCGCCTTGAAGGGCGCCCAGGTCTTACCGCCGTCGTTCGACCAAGCGCCGTTGCCGTTGTCGCCCCAGCCGGCCCGGACGACGTACGACGGCTTGGCCGCGGCCAGCGCGAGCCCCGTCGACGTGCCGAACACCGGGTTCGACGCCATGCCGCGCGAGGGGGACGCGGTGAGCCGCTCGTGGTACATCACGCCGATGTCCCCGGACCCGCTGATCAGGTGGGCCTCACCGGTCGGAGGCGAGACCAGCTGCCGGATGGACGCCTCCTCCAGGCCGCGGATCTGCGGGGCCCAGCGCTTGAGGTCGCGGGTGCCGTAGAGGGTCGCGCCCGTGCCGTAGACGATGTGCTCGGAGTCGAACGGGTCGAGGCCGACGGCCTGGATCCACCAGCCGAACTTGGGCTTGTCGGCGCCCCACTTGAGGTACGGCGTCTCGGAGACGTCGAGGACGGCCTCGTCCTTCAGGGACTTCCAGGTGCGGCCGCCGTTGGTGGTCCGGTACAGGGTGTCGACCAGCGCCCAGCGGTTGTTGGTGGAGACGACGACCGTGCCGGGGCGCCGGGCGTCGACGGCGACACCGCCGTAGCCGAAGGCGTCGGTCCCGCCGTCGCTCGTCGGCCCGCCGGGCTTCACGGGCGTGACCTCGGTCCACTTCCCGGTGGTCGTACGCAGCTTGTGCACGCTGCCGTCGGACTGACCGTTCGGGCCCGGGGCGTTGGCGTACGTCACGTACAGCTCGCAGGTGTGCCGGTCGTACGCGGCCCGGACCGGGACCTTGGCGGCGGTGCCGGCGGGCTGCCCGGGGACGGCCTTCCAGGTGGTGCCGTCGGCGGTTCTGTAGAGGTTCGCGGAGGTGCCGTCGGAGTCGCCCCAGCCGGCGTAGACGGTGCGGCCCGCGGCGACGAGGAGGGTGACGCCCTGGCCGGTGGCGCTGGGGGCGGCCGGGAAGGTCACGGCCTTCCAGGTGGCGCCCCGGTCGGTCGACTTGAGCAGCCCGTCGTGCCGGGTGCCGAGCCAGAGGGTGTCGCTGTCGCGCGGGTCGACGAGCAGCCGCTCGCCGCAGCCGCGCCCGTCCTCGTTGGCCCCGAGCTTCACGCTGAGGTCGGTGCGCTTCCAGGTCGCGCCGCGGTCCTCGGACCGCAGCACGGCCCCGTTGCCGGCCCAGGACTGCGCGTACGTACCCAGGGCGAGGTACAGCCGGTTCGGGTGGGCAGGGTCGACGGCCATGGCCTCGACGCCGAGGAGGTTCCAGTCGTCCCAGCCGATGTGGTCGGTCAGCGGGATCCACCGGTCGGTCCGGTCGTCCCAGCGGTAGGCGCCGCCGATGTCGGTGCGGGCGTAGGCGAGGCCGCGGACGGAGGGGTGGAAGAGGACGCCGGTCACGAATCCGGTGCCGCCCTGGACGGCGTTGCGCCAGCGGTAGGCGCCGCCTGCGGCGGGGGCGGCGGCCTGGGCACGCCCCTGGAGGACCGGAAGGGTGGCGACCGCGGCCGTGGCGGCGGTCCCGGCGAGCACAGCGCGTCTGCTGAGGGGGAACGTGCGCATGACATACCTCGGTTCTTGCAAAAGAGTTGGGGAAAGGCTTGAGGGGCGCGGGGAACTGCGCGACAAGCCACAACGCAGCGGCACACGACAAACAACCGACAGCCCTACGGCGAGAACTCACACAAGGGGCATCACCCCTTGACGGCCCCCGTGAGCATGCCCTTCTTGAAATGCTTCTGGACGAACGGCGAGATCACGGCAACCGGCAACAACGCCATGACCATCACGGCCATCTGAATCGCCAGCCCGGAAATCTGCCCCGTCTTGATCGCCTGACTCACCCCCACCGGCGCCTCCTGCTTCTGCACCAGCTGAATCATGACGTTCTGCAACGGCATCATGTCCTGGTCACTGAGGTAGATCGACGCGTTGAACCACGCACTCCAGTACCCGACCGCGTAGAACAACGTGATCACCGCGACCACGGCCCGCGAGAGCGGAAGGACGATCTGCCACAGGATCCGCCAGTCCCCCGCCCCGTCGATCCGCGCGCTGTCGATCAGCTCCGGGGAGATCCCCATGAAGAACGCGCGCAGGACCAGGATGTTGAAGACACTGACCGCGCTCGGCAGGATCAGCGCGAGGTACGTGTCCGTCAGTCCCAGCGACTGCACCAGCAGATACGTCGGAATGAGCCCGGCCCCGAAGAACATCGTCGCGAGCAACGTCATCAGCAGCCAGCGATGCCCGAGTGACCCGCTCCGGGACAGCCCGTAGGCCGCGAGAACCGACACCGTCATCGAGAACAGCGTGCCGGCCAGCGTGACGCCCACGCTGACGATCGCCGCCCGGGTCACCTGCCCGCCGCTCAGCAGCTCCTGGTAGGCGATGAAGGTGATGTCCTTCGGGATCATCACCAGCCCGCCGGCCTCGGTGATGGTCTTCTTCGAGGACAGGCTCGTGACGATGACGATCCACAGCGGGAACAGCACGGCGAGACAGGCGCCGAACAGGACGATGCCCTTGCCGGCGACCCCGGCCTTGCTGGGCTCCTCCTCCCAGACGGGCCTCGGCGGAGCCTCCCACCAGCGGGGTTCACGCGCCGCCTCCTCGATGGCGGCCTTGTCCATGACGGCGGTCACTTCTTGTACACCCCCTGCTCGCCCATGAAGTGGGCCACCTTGTTCGCGGCGAGGACGAGGGCCACGCTCACCAGGCCCTTGATCAGCCCTGCGGCGGCCGCGTAGCCGAAGTCCTGGTTGCGGACGCCGTTCCACCAGACGTAGGTGTCGAGGACCTCCGCCGCCCCTGGTCCCACCGCATCGCGTTGCAACAGGATCTGCTCGAAGCCGACGGTGAGCGCGTCACCGACCCGCAGCACCAGCAGCAGGGCGATCACGGGCCGCAGCGCGGGCAGCGTGACGTGCCACATGCGGCGCCAGCGCCCGGCCCCGTCCATGGCCGCCGCCTCGTACAGGTCGGGGCTCACGGAGGCGAGCGCGGCGAGGAAGACGATGATGCCCCAGCCCGCGTCCTTCCAGACGCCCTCCGCCGTCACCAGGAACTTGAAGATCCCGGGATCGGTCATGAGGTCGAAGCCCTCGTACCCGCGCTGCCGCAACGTCTGCGCGATGATGCCGGCGCCGCCGAAGATCTGCTGGAAGACGGTGATGACCAGCACCCAGGAGAAGAAGTGCGGCAGGTAGAGGATCGCCTGCGACACCGCCCGGATCCGGGGCCTGATCACGCTGTTGATGAGCAGCGCGAGCAGGATGGGGACCGGGAAGAACAGCACCAGCTGGAGGAAGAACAGCACGAACGTGTTCTGCACGGCGTCCCAGAACGCCGAGTCCGCGAAGACCCGCTGGAACTGCTCGAAGCCCACCCAGGGGCTCTCCAGCATGGCGATGAAGCCGTTGTCGCTGACGTACGGGTCGTAATCCTGGAAGGCGACGACGTTGCCCAGGATCGGTATGTAGTTGAAGACCAGGACCAGCGCGACGGCCGGCAGGGTCATCAGGATCAGTGTGCGGTCGCGGCGGAACCGCAACCGGAGGCTCAGCTTGCCGGAGAGTTCCTTCTCCGGCCCCTCCCCGGGGGCGTCCGCCGCCCGGGGAGCCGCCTCGGTCTTCTTCGCCTCGGCCCTGCTGCGAGGCACCGTGCTGTTGGACACGGCTTTCTCCTTGCCTCAGGCCCGGGTCACTGCGCGGAACCGTTGTCGTCGTGCAGCTTCTGGTACCAGTCGCGCAGCTTGTCGCCGCCCTGCTTCTTCCAGTCGGAGACGGCCTGCTGCATGTCGCTGATCTTCTTGCGGCCGCGGACGACGTCGTCCTCCAGCTGCTCGAAGTCGTTGGAGAGGTTCGTGTAGCGGGCGGGCTCGGTGATCTGCATGCCCCAGAAGGTGGACTTCTTGGTGAAGGCGCCCATCCGCTGCTGCCACTCCACCTGCTCCTTCGCGATGTCCGGGAGGTCCGGGTGCGCGATGGTGGGGGCGGGGCTGGCGAGCATCACGTAGGCGTTCATGACCTCCTGGTTGCCCTTGTCGTTCTTGGTGGGCACCCCGTCCTTGACGGAGTAGTGCGTGCCCTCGACCCCGTAGTTGGTGAGCATGTACTCCTTGGTGCCGTACGGGGCGGCGGTGACGTTGGCGGCGGCCAGGATGTCCTCGATGACGGCCTTGGACGCCTTCTTGTTGACGAAGGCGAAGATGCCCGCGGGCGATCCGGCCCACAGCGTGGGGTCGCCGCCGTCGGCGCCGAAGATGTCCATGCCGGAGATGCGGAAGTCGGGGTTCTGGCCGATCTGCTCGGCCATCTTGCCCCACCAGTCCGAGATGTTCTGGTTGTACATCAGGACCTGACCGGAGGTGAAACGGTCAGCCGCGGTGCCCTGGTTGACGGCCTTGGCGTCGGGGTGGACCACACCCGCCGAGTACAGCTTGCGCGTCCACTCCAGCGCCTCGAGGTACTCCTCCGTCTCGACGCGGTAGATCATCTTGCCGTCGGTCAGGTTCCAGCCGAGCGGCTTCTCGCTGCCGGAGAGCACTCCGAAGATGTTGAAGGCGGTCCACTTCATGTCGTCGCAGGCCCACACCTTGGCCTTGGGCCGGGTGATCTCCTTGGCGAGGGCGAGGAACTCGTCCGGGGACTTGGGGAGTTCCCAGCCCTCCTTGTCGAAGATGTCCTTGCGGTAGAAGGGCACGATGCCGACGACGGACGGGGCGGGCTGGGGCAGACCGCGCAGCTTGCCGCCGAAGATGGAGTACTGCCAGGCGCCGCTCGGGATGGCCGCGAGGTTCGGGTACTTCTTGATCGCGTCCCCGGACAGGTACGGCCCGAGATCAGCGAACTTGCTGATGATGGCGCTGGGTATCTTGCCGCCCATGTTCCAGCTGGGGATGACCACGACGTCCGGCACGTCGCTGGAGGCGAGGACCGCGCCGAGCTTCTCGTCGTAGGTCACGCCGTCCTGGTTCTGCCAGGTGATGTCGACGCCGATCAGGTCGTTCATCGCCTTGTAGTAGGCGTTGTCGCCCTTCGGCGGAGTCCCCCAGAACGGCGACATGATCTTGATCGAGCTGCCCTTGCCGAGCTTCTTCGGCACCGAAGTCTTGAGGTCCGCAAGGTCGAGCTTGCTGGTGAAGCCCATCGCCGAGCCGTTCTTGGACGGGATGTCCGGCGTCACCACGTTGCTGGCGACGTACGCCGGCAGCAGCTTCTTCGCTGTCTTCCCCGACGTGGTCCCGTCCCGCGACCCGCTCTCCGACCCGCCGCACGCGGCAAGCAACGGCATCCCACCCGCCACCGCTGCGGTGGCGACCGCCGTGGAGGCGAGGAAACTTCTCCGGCTGGGTCCGGAGGAGGCGGCGTTCGGCGTCATTGCGTCAACCCTTCATGGCGCACCAGGACACCCGGCGGTGGGCCGTCGGCTGCGGTGTCTCGAGTGGAACTGGCTGAGCCGAAGCGATACTCCGACGCGTGACGAGGAGTGCGCACCACCGGGTGGCGGACTTCACAGTCGAAGCGCTTCGATGTTGCTGCGAGGTTAAGTGAACACCCAGGGGTGCACAAGGGGCGATTCCAAGATTCCTCCGAGGTATGCACGATCGCGACCTGAGTCGTATGCCGCTTGGAATGCCGCCGAATGCCGCGAGTTGTTGCGCCGGGGTGTCTTGACACCCGCCCCCACGTCGAATGAGCATCGAAGCGCTTCGAAAGCGTCATGCCGCTCCATCCCAGAGGGAAACCCACGTGACCGCACACACGCCGCCCAGTCCGCCGTTCCGCGATCCGCGCCTGCCGTTCGCGAAGCGGATCGACGACCTCCTGTCGCGGCTCACGCCGGCGGAGAAGATCGCCTTCCTTCACCAGTTCGCGCCCGCCGTGGAACGGCTCGGCATCTCCGCCTTCCGCACCGGCCAGGAGGCCCTGCACGGCGTGGCGTGGATGGGCCCGGCGACGGTGTTCCCGCAGGCCGTCGGCCTGGGTGCCACCTGGAACCCGGAGCTGGTGCGGCGCGTCGGCGACGCGGTGTCCAAGGAGATCCGCGCGATGCGCGCCAAGGACGACCGGGTCGGCCTCAACGTCTGGGCGCCGACCGTCAACCTGCTGCGCCACCCCCTGTGGGGCCGCAACGAGGAGGGCTACTCGGAGGATCCGAAGCTCACCTCGGCGATCGCCACCGCCTACACGCACGGCCTGCGCGGCGACCACCCGACCTACTGGCGCACCGCGCCCGTGCTGAAGCACTGGCTCGCCCACAACAACGAGACGGACCGGTCCACGACGTCGAGCTCGGTGCGCCCGCGCGTGCTGCACGAGTACGACCTGAAGGCCTTCCGGGAGACCGTCGAGGCGGGTGCGGTGGCCGGGGTGATGCCGGCGTACAACCTGGTCAACGGCCGCCCCAACCACGTCTCGCCGTACCTGCGGGAGCATCTGCGCGCCTGGACCGAGGAGGAGCTGCTGGTCTGCTCGGACGCGGGCGCGCCGAGCAACCTGGTCGACTCCGAGCACTACTTCGACACGCACGAGGAGGCCACCGCGGCCTCCCTCGTGGCGGGCGTCGACAGCTTCACGGACCACGGCACGGACTCCTCGCAGATGATCGGACGCCTGCGCGGCGCCCTGGAGCGCGGGCTGCTGACCGAGGCCGACGTCGACACAGCCGTCCGCCGGCAGCTCTCGGTCCGCTTCCGGCTGGGTGAGTTCGACCCGGAGTACGACCCGCACGACGCCACCAGCGAGTTCGACACCCCGGCGCACCGCGCCCTCGCGCAGGAGGCCGCCGAGCAGGCGATCGTGCTGCTGAAGAACGACGGGGTGCTGCCGCTCGCCCCGGACACCCGGGTCGCGGTGGTCGGGCTGCTCGCCGACGAGTGCAAGCGCGACTGGTACAGCGGCACGCTCATCCGCCGCTCGACCCCGTTGGAGGGCCTGTACGAGCGGTTCGGCGCGCAGTGCGTGGAGTTCGCGGAGGGCGTGGACCGGGTCCGGCTGAAGACCTCCGCGGGCGCCTTCCTGCACGTACCGGTGGTCGAGGACGCCGCCGACCAGGTGCGCGGCGCCGAGGGCGCGCTCGACCCGGCGCTGCTCGCGGGCCGCACCGACCTGCCCGCGCTCGTCACCGACGCGACCGGTACCGAGCTGGCGCTGGTCGACTGGGGCGAGGGCGTGCTGACCCTGCGCGCGCCCGACGGCCGCTACCTCTCGGTCGCCGAGGACGGCCGCGTCCGCGCCTCCGCCGACCAGCCCGGAGGCTGGATCGTCCAGGAGACGTTCCGCCTGGAACCGCACGAGAACGGGCACCTCCTGAAGCACCTGGGAACGGGTCGCCACGTGTGTGTCTCCGCCGACGGCCTGAAGGTTGCCGACGAAGATCCCGAGGTCTTCGAGCTGGTCGTCACCGAGCGCGGCGAGGAGGCGGTGGCGCGGGCCGCCGCGCAGGCCGACGTGGTCGTGATGGTGGCGGGCAACGACCCGCACATCAACGGCCGCGAGACCGAGGACCGTACGACCCTGCGCCTGCCCGGGCAGCAGGAGCGACTGCTGCGGGCTGCTCGCGCGGCGAACCCCGCGACCGTGCTGGCGCTGGTCTCCGCGTACCCGTACGCGGTCGACCCGGCGGACCTCCCGGCCGTGCTGTGGACCGCGCACGGCGGCCAGGCGGCCGGCACCGCCCTGGCCCGCGTGCTGGCCGGCGACGTCTCCCCCGCCGGCCGCCTCCCGCAGACCTGGTACGCCGACGACGCCGACCTGCCCGGCCTCCTCGACTACGACGTGATCGGGAGCCGGCAGACGTACCTGTACTTCGAGGGCACGCCCCTGTTCCCCTTCGGGCACGGCCTGTCGTACACGTCGTTCTCCTACGACGGCCTGACGGCCCGGGTGGCGGACGGGTCGGTGCACGTCTCCTTCACGGTCACCAACACCGGTGACGTCACCGCCGACGAGGTCGCCCAGCTCTACACCCGGGCCGTCGACCCGTCCGTGCCGCGTCCGCGCCGCGAGCTGCTGGACCACCGCCGCGTCACCCTCGCCCCCGGGGCGACGGCGGAGCTGGGTTTCCAGGTGCCGTTGTCCGCCTTCGAGTTCTGGGACGTGGCCCAGGACCGGTGGCGTCTGGAGCCGGGCGCGTACGAGCTGCTGGCCGGGACCTCCAGCGAGGACGTCCGGCTGCGTACGACCGTCACGCTCGACGGCGAGCCCGCCCAGCCGCGCGCGGTCGTCACGGGCGGTCTGGCCGCGGCCGGCTTCGACGAGCAGATCGGCATCGAGATCGTCGACCGTACGAAGGTGTCGGGCGAGGCGGTGACGCCGGCGGACGGGGCGACGGGCGAACTGGTCTACCGCGCCTGCGACTTCGGGTCCGGCATCTTGGGCGTGACGGTGGAGGTGGCCGGTGAGGGCACGGTCGAGCTGTCCCTCGACGGCGGCCCGGCACTCGCGGCGCTGTCGACCGCGACACCCACGTCAAGCCCGTACGACTACGTCTCGCTCGGCGCGTCCGTCGCCGCTGCGGGCGTGCACGACGTGCATCTGAGACTGCGCGGCCCGCTGCGGCTCGCGCACGTCGGCTTCTCCGGTTGAGGGTCCGGAGCAGGCCGGCGTAAAAGAAGGGGCCCGGCACCGGAAGGCATCGGTGCCGGGCCTCTTCGCACAGTCTATATGAAAATGGTTCCCATGAGCTAGAGGGCGAGGCCGGTGAGCACCATCACGCGCTCGTACGTGTAGTCCTCCATCGCGAACCGCACGCCCTCCCGGCCCACGCCGGACTGCTTGACGCCGCCGTACGGCATCTGGTCGGCGCGGTAGGACGGCACGTCGCCGACGACGACGCCGCCGACCTCCAGGGCGCGGTGGGCCCGGAAGGCGGTCTGGAGGTCGTGGGTGAAGACGCCCGCCTGGAGGCCGTACTTGGAGTCGTTGACGGCGGCGAAGGCCTCGGCCTCGCCGTTCACCTTCTGCACGGTGAGGACCGGCCCGAAGACCTCCTCGCAGGAGAGGGTGACATCGGCCGGTACGTCGGCCAGCACGGTCGGCGCGTACGAGGCGCCGTCGCGCTTGCCGCCGGTGAGCAGCCGGGCACCGGCGTCGACCGCCTCCCGGACCCACGCCTCGACGCGCTTGGCGGCGTCCTCGCTGACCAGCGGCCCGACATCGGTCGCGTCGTCGCTCGGGTCGCCGGTGACCTGGGCCTCGACGGCGGCGACGATGCGCGGCAGCAGCCGGTCGTACACGGAGGCGTCCGCGATGACCCGCTGGACGGAGATGCAGGACTGGCCGCCCTGGTAGTTGGAGAAGGTGGCGATGCGGTTCGCCGCCCGGTCCAGGTCCTCCTCGCTCGCCCAGTCGGCGAGCACGACGGCCGCGCCGTTGCCGCCCAGCTCCAGGGTGCAGTGCTTGCGCGGCACCGAGTCCATGATCGCGTAGCCGACCTTCTCGGAGCCGGTGAAGGAGATCACGGGCAGGCGCTCGTCCTGCACCAGGGCGGGCATCTTGTCGTTGGCGACCGGCAGGATGCTCCAGGAGCCCGCCGGGAGCTCGGTCTCGGCGAGCAGCTCGCCGATGACCAGCCCGGACAGCGGGGTGGCCGGGGCCGGCTTCAGGATGATGGGGGCGCCGGCGGCGATGGCCGGGGCGACCTTGTGGGCACAGAGGTTGAGCGGGAAGTTGAAGGGCGCGATGCCGAGCACGACGCCCTTCGGGAAGCGGCGCGTGAGGGCGAGCCGGCCCTGGCCGCCGAGGTCGGTGTCGAGCCGCTGGGCCTCGCCGCCATTGAACCGCCGGGCCTCCTCGGCCGCGAACCGGAAGACGGACACGGCCCGGCCGACCTCGCCGCGCGCCCACTTGAGCGGCTTGCCGTTCTCGGCGGAGATCAGCCGCGCGATCTCCTCGGTGCGCTCGACGAGGCGCTTGCTGACGTGGTCGAGGGCGGCGGCGCGCACGTGGGCCGGGGTGGCCGCGAACTCGTCCCGTACGGCGTACGCGGCGGCCACGGCCTCCTCGACCTGCGCGTCCGTCGGCACGCTCACCTTGCCGACGAGCCGCCCGTCCCACGGGGAGGTGACGTCGAAGGTGTCCTCGCCGGTGGCCTGGCGGCCGGCGAGCCAGAAGGCGTGGGTGGAAGTCATAGGGGTTCCGGCCCTTCGGCGTTGGGGGTGATCCTGATGCTGCGGGTCCAACGGTAGGCGCGGGGTGGCCGAAGGTCGTTTGTCCGGGGCGTAGCAGTGACGGGCGCGGACACTACGGTTTGGCGCACGGACCCTTCAGTCCGAGGAGGTCGCCTTCAGGGCGAGCCAGAGCTCCATCCGCGCGTCGGCGTCGTCCAGGGAGCGGCCGAGGATCTCCTCGACCCGGCGCATGCGGTAGCGCAGGGTGTGGCGGTGGACGCCGAGGTCGGCCGCCGCCGCGTCCCACTGGCCGTGCCGGGACAGCCAGGCGCGCAGGGAGGCCACGAGGTCGCCGCGGCCCGTGGCGTCGTGCTCGTACAGCGGCCGCAGCATCCCGTCGGCGAAGGCCCGTACCGCGTCGTCCGCCAGCAGCGGCAGCACGGATCCGGCCGCCATCTGCTCGTGCTCCACGAGGACGCGCCCGCGCCGCCGCGCCACCGACAGCGCCTGCTCGGCCTGCTTGTACGCGGCGGACGCGGCGATGGGCCCGGCCGGCGCCGACAGGCCCACGACCAGCTCGTCGCCCTCGCCGCCCGGCACCTTCTCGCGTGCGCCGGCCCGGGCCGACTCCAGGGCGGCCGCGTACTCCCCGCAGGCCGCCGCGGCGGCACCGCCGTCCGCGGCCAGCACCACCAGCCGCTCCCCCTCCGGCACGACGAGGACGGCCTCGCCGGCCCGGGCCGCGGCGGACTCCATGACGTCGGCGAGCGCCGAGAGGGGGTCGCCGTTCGTGTCGGCCGCGGCGAGCACGGCGGCGGAGGCCCGGTCGGCGGCCGGGGCGCCCGCCCGGGCCTCGGCGCGGGCCAGCGCGGCCGAGGCCGACACCGGCACCCGCTCCGCGACCAGCATCCGGAACGGCGCGTCCAGCAGCCCGCCGTACAGGTCCCCGGCGACCGCGCGCGCGTGGTCCGGCTCCCCGGCCAGCAGCATGCGCAGCACCGCCGCGCCGATCCGCTGCTCGGCCGCCTGGAGGGACCGGGAGCGTTCGGTGGTCAGGGTCAGCAGTGCGATGGCCGAGTGGACGGCGTAGCGCTCGGCGGTGCCGAGGGTGGCGGCCGTGCCCACGGCGAGGGCCGCCCGGGGACGCCGGCCCGTGCCGATGGTGTGCAGTTCGACCCGGTCCTCGTTCTCCGGTCCACCGACCACCGACGAGGCGGGCGCGGGCCGTTCCCGCAGCCGCTGCACGTCGCCGGTGAGCCGGGCGGCCCGCCGCCCGGCCCACTCCGGTGCCGTGGCGACGACGGCGCCCGAGGCGTCGTACAGCGCGGCCCATCCGTCGACCTGCGAGGCCAGCGCGGCCAGCAGCCCCTCGGGCCCGCCCGTCTGGGCCTGCCTGGTCAGCTCGCGCTGGGCGGCGAACCCGGCCGTGACGGCCCGGTACTGGTCGGCGGCGATCGCGGCGGACACGGCCTTGCTGATGGCGAGAAAGGGCGTGCGGCGCGGCACCTCCAGCAGCGGCAGGCCCTCCTCCTCGGCCGCGTCGACGAGCGCCTTGGGGATCTCCTCGTAGTTGACGCCGACGGCGAAGCCGAGCCCGACCACCCCGGCCCCGACCAGCCGCCGTACGTAGCGGCGCATGGCCTCCGGGTCCTCGGCGTCCAGTTTGAGCGCGGTGATCAGCAGCAGTTCCCCGCCCTCCATGTAGGGGACGGGGTCGGCGAGCTCGCTGACGTGCGCCCAGCGGACCGGCACGTCGAGGCGGTCTTCGCCTGCCCGCACGGTGAGTTTCAGCGCGGAGTGGTGGACGAGCGAGGCGAGCGTCGGGGGCATGAGGCCTTCAGGTCTGCGTCAGGACGTGTGTGATCTTTGTGCACTTTTGGCCGCCACGTATGAACGACCTGTGACGATTCTGCCTCACCGTACGATCCCCGCGTACCCGCACCGGCCGGAAGACGTCAGCCCCGAAGGTCCACCAGCAGCGGTGGCGCGTGCTCGCCCTTGACGTCGGTCAGCGACAGCACCGCGTGCCCGGCCGGCACCCCGTGCGCCAGCTCGGAGGCGGACCAGCGTTCCCGCTCGACCTGCCGCACGGTCACCGCCCGCGCGGTCGGGGCCTTGCCGGTGATCACCCGGCGCAGCATGTGCACGGCCTTGCCGGCGGGTGTCTCCGCGATGATCTGCCGGTCGGTGACGTCCCGGGCCTCGGTCCACTCCTTGCCCCACACCTCGGCGAAGTCCTGCCCGTCCCACGGGGTGAGCCCCGACAGCGCCATCCGGCAGCCGGTGGCCCCGAGCAGCGGCCCGCGCAGCGGCCGGGGCACGTCGTCGAGCGTGCGCAGGGTCAGCACCACCCCGGCGTTGCCGGACCGCAGCCGCTGGATGCCGCGCACTGCCTCGGGTGTCACCACCCCGGTCGCGTCGTCGAGCAGCAGACAGGCGAACAGCGACCGGTCCTCCCGTACGGCGACACTCGCCGTGAACTGCGCGAGCACCAGCCGCGCCAGCATCCGGGAGGCGTCGGCGTGCCCGCGCTCGGGCAGGTCGATACGCACCCGGACGGGATGGTCGAGGGGCTTGAGGGTGAAGGGCCGGGTGGCCCCGGAGGTGTCGAAGAAGGAGGCGAAGGCGGGCCGATCCAGCAGGGCAACCCGATCCGCGAGCACCCCGCCGACATCTCCCGGCTGCCCCATCTGCCGCTCCCGCGCGTCCAGTTCCCGCAGCAGCGACTCCTGCCCGGCGTCCTGAAGCCCCTGCCGCAGCGCGGCCAGCGGCCCCGGCGCCCCGTCCAGCAGCTGCCGCAGCTCCGGTACGGACGGAAAACGCCCGTGCACGGCCCGGAACGGCCCGAGCAACTGGGCGAGCACGGTCGTGGAACGCCGGCTGTCACTCCCCGGATGCGGATCGGCGAGATCCCCCACCAGCGCCTCGGCGAGCACGGCCGCGGCCTCGTCCGGGTCGCCTGTCCCGCCGTACAGATCCAGGTCGTACTCGGACTCCTGGTTCCCGATCCGCACGACGACGTCGTACGCGTCGGCCGGCCCGAGCCCGGCCCCCGCCGCCCCGACCACGACCACGGCGGCCCGCCCGGCGAGAGCGTGCAGACACAGCGACTCGGCGAGGGGCCGCACGACGGCACCGGTCTTTCCGGAGCCGGCGGGGCCGACGGCCACGAGCGACGTGCCGAGCAGGTCGGGCCCGAGGCCGAGGCCCGCCCCGCGGTAGGAGTACGGGTTGCGGGAGTCGTCCACGGTGGTCCCCAGCCGTACCTGGCCGGTGACCAGGTCGTGCCGGGCGATCCGCGCCGGCAGGTCGCGCTCCCCGGAGGGGTGGAGGCAGGCGGCGGCGCCGTCCCGCAGGACGGTGGAGCTGAAGGTGGCGAGGCTGTGCCGTCCGGTGCGTACGCCCTGCCAGGCACGGAGGATCCGGGCATGGTCGACGTCCCTCATGAGCCCGGAGCGGGCCTCGTCGGCGAGCCGCTCGGCGGCGTCGACGGCTCCGGCGGCGCGCAGCTCGTTCCACTGGGCCGGATCGTCCTGGGCGGTCGGCTGCGCCTCCTGGGACTCCGGCCGGCGCAACCGCGGGGCGACGAAGCGGCGCCACACCTCGCCCCAGCGGCCGAGCCGGCTCACCCCGACCATGATCGCCAGGGCGACGAGCAGCTCGTACCCCCGGTACACGATGAACGTGCCGGTCTCGCCGATGCCGCTGTCGGCGCCACGCCAGGCGTCGGGAACGATCAGGTCGAACGGCACCCACCACCAGTTGCCGAGGTAGCCGTTCTGGAGCAGCGACCAGATCAGCCATCCCACCAGGAAGGCGATCAGTGCCCCGGTCAGCAGTTGCCGGGTGGGGATCTCCTCGGGCTCCTCCGCCGGCCGCGGCCGGTGCCCGAACCGCCACACGCCGGGCGGCGCCTCGGGCCGGGGCGTACGCAGCCAGGTCAGGAAGGAGGACCCGTCCGGCATCGGAGGCACCCCTGGCGCCCGGGTCGGCCGGGGCGGCACAGCGGATCCGCCCGACGCCGCACCGGGTCCGTTCGGCGGCACGCCGTGGCCGTTCGGCGGCACCGCGGGCACCTCCGGCGGCCCCGCCGGACGCGGCACCGGGTTCGCGTGCGTACCCCGCGCCTCCTGCGTCCCGTCGCTGTCCATCGCCCTTGCCCCCTGACCAGCCGCTCCGTCCACCATCAGCGAGCCAATCTAACCCCCTCCCCTGGGGAGTTCACCGCTTACACGGCCGGGGCGTGGGCACCAGCCCCACGGGACCGCCATGTCCACCCCGGACAAGCCGCCCCGCCGACAACGCCCACATGGAGCATGCCCACCCCCCTCCCCCCGCCCTAGCCTGCGAGAAAAGAAGCGAAGTGTCCGTACACCCCCGTCGTACACCCCGTCCGTACACCCCGTCCGTACACCCCCGTCCGCACCAACCCCAGGAGCCCCGCATGACCGCACTTCCGCAGGAGCGCCGCGTCGTCACCGCCATTCCCGGACCGAAGTCGCAGGAGTTGCAGGCCCGCCGTACCGCCGCGGTCGCGCAGGGTGTGGGGTCGGTGCTGCCCGTGTTCACGGCGCGGGCCGGTGGCGGGATCATCGAGGACGTCGACGGCAACCGGCTGATCGACTTCGGGTCGGGCATCGCCGTGACCTCCGTCGGTGCCTCGGCCGAGGCCGTGGTGCGCCGGGCGTCCGCGCAGCTCGCCGACTTCACCCACACCTGTTTCATGGTCACGCCGTACGAGGGGTACGTCGAGGTCGCCGAGGCGCTCGCCGAGCTGACCCCAGGTGACCACGCCAAGAAGAGCGCGCTGTTCAACTCCGGCGCCGAGGCCGTCGAGAACGCCGTGAAGATCGCGCGGTCGTACACGAAGCGGCAGGCCGTCGTGGTGTTCGACCACGGCTACCACGGGCGGACCAACCTGACCATGGCGCTGACGTCCAAGAACATGCCGTACAAGCAAGGCTTCGGGCCGTTCGCGCCCGAGGTGTACCGCGTGCCCGTGGCGTACGGCTACCGCTGGCCGACCGGTCCCGAGAACGCCGGTCCGGAGGCCGCCGCACAGGCCATCGACCAGATCAGCAAGCAGGTCGGCCCGGAGAACGTCGCCGCGATCATCATCGAGCCGGTGCTCGGCGAGGGCGGTTTCATCGAGCCGGCCAAGGGCTTCCTGCCGGCCGTCAGGAAGTTCGCGTCCGACCACGGCATCGTCTTCGTCGCCGACGAGATCCAGTCCGGTTTCTGCCGTACGGGGCAGTGGTTCGCGTGTGAGGACGAGGGCATCGTCCCGGATCTGATCACCACCGCCAAGGGCATCGCCGGTGGTCTGCCGCTCGCCGCCGTGACCGGGCGTGCCGAGATCATGGACGCCGCGCACGCCGGCGGTCTGGGCGGCACCTACGGCGGCAACCCGGTGGCCTGCGCGGGCGCCCTGGGCGCGATCGAGACCATGAAGGAGCTCGACCTCAACGCCAGGGCGAAGAACATCGAGGCCGTGATGAAGGCGCGTCTTTCCGCCATGCAGGACAAGTTCGACGTCATCGGCGACGTCCGCGGCCGTGGCGCGATGATCGCCATCGAGCTGGTCAAGGACCGCGCCACCAAGGAGCCGAACCCGGAGGCGACCGCCGCACTTGCCAAGGCCTGCCACGCCGAGGGCCTGCTGGTCCTGACCTGTGGCACCTACGGCAACGTGCTCCGCTTCCTGCCCCCGCTGGTGATCGGCGAGGACCTGCTGAACGAGGGCCTCGACATCATCGAGCAGGCCTTCGCACGTATCTGACGTCGGCTTCGCATCCGCCCCGGCGCCCGCCCGCGCGCATCTGAGCCGGCATCGGGGCAGGTGAGCCGCTCCGGTTCCGCTACCGGGGCGGCGAGCGGCAGAGCGTGTGAAGAAGGTGTGCGAGGTGGATGACAGCGGGCCCTGCGGCCTGTCCTCCGCCCAACCCCTGTCGTAGGTTCTACCCAGATGAGAGATACACCCCGCCCACAGGGGACTGTGGGTGACATCAGGCCGAGGCCTCCCCAGCTTCGACCTGGTCGTGCCCTCGCGCACACAACCGGAGCCTGAGGCTCTGGATCTCCTCACCGATCGGACAGTCGCCCGCCCCAAACCCCCCGGGGCGCGCGACGTTCCGGTCCGGACGGCCGCCTCGGAACTACCCCCCCCTGTTCCGGGGCGGCCGACCTCCATCTACACCCCTCCGAGTGGCGACTTCCTGAGCACCTCGGTCAGCGCCGAGATGCTGTGTTCGCCGTGGCCCGCCTCGGCCGCCCGTCGCACCAGGTCGTGCAGGGGCGCCAGCCAGGCGGTGTCGACGTTCGTCTCCTCGCTCAGGTCGTCGTCATGGGCCGCGGCCGCGAGGAAAAGGTTCACGGAACTCGCGGCGTCGCCGTAGTCACCGCTGTCGATCTCCGCGGCGAAGACCGGCAGCAGCGATTTGATCATGTCCAGCCACTTGCCGGCGAACCGCACCGTCGTGTCCGCGCGCAGCCCGCGCGCCTGGACGGCCGCGGCCCCCTGGAAGAAGCCGACGAGCGCGGGCAGCAGCATCGCACCCACCGCCATCTCGTACAGCGCGGCGAGATCGGGCTCCTCCCCGAGATGGACGGTGTCGCCGCCCAGCACCCTCAGGGTCGTCTCGTGTTCGTCGAAGACGGCCTTGTCTCCGCTGTAGTAGAGCAGGGTGTCCGGCTTCCCCACGGCCGACGGCACGTTCTTGACGGCCCCGGCGAGCAGACGGGCGCCGCGCGCGGTGGCCCACGCGGCCGTCTCACGGGCGCCGGCCGGGGAGCCGCTGTTCAGGGTGACGAGGGCCCGGCCCCGTAACGCCCCGGCGGCCGGTTCCAGTGCCGCGCGGGTGTCCTCGAAGGTGGTCAGGCAGGTGAGGACCAACCCGCTCGCCGCGACCGCGTCCGCGACGGACCCGGTGTGCAGTGCCCCCCTGTCCACCAACGGCCTGGCCCGGCCCGGGGTGCGGTTCCAGACGGTTGTCGGGTGTCCCGCCGCCACGAACGCCTCGGCGAGTGCCCGGCCCATCGAGCCCAGTCCGATGACGGTCACGGATGTGCGGTTTTTCCCAGCCATGTTTCTCTCCCTCGTTTCCCGTACGGGAATCCATGCTGGGTGATCGCGTACATTCCCTCAAGTACCTACATTTTTCTCGGGTACTGACAGTTTTGTTCGTGTGGAGGGCCGAATGACGAAGCGTAGGTATACGTGTGGACTGGATGCCGCCATAGCCGTCATGGGAGGAAAGTGGAAGGGCCTGATTCTGTTCTCGCTCGATGAAGGGCCCTTACGCTTCGGCGAGTTGAGGCGTGCAGTGGCCGGCATCAGCGAACGGATGCTGATCCTGCAGCTCCGGGAGATGGAGAACAGCGGTCTGGTTCACCGGGAGGTGCACCAGCAGGTTCCACCGAAGGTGGAGTACTCGCTGACCGAATTCGGTCATTCCCTCAATGCCGCGTTGGCGCCGCTCGGTGAATGGGGCGAGGAGAATCTGGAGCGGATCGAGGCCATTCCGTGAGGCGGAGTCATGGCCTGCCTTCTGCCGCTGCCCGTGCCGGTTCGGGTCGGTGTATCCCGCGCGGGCGGTATTCCAGGACGTCCGCGAGGCCGACGAGATCCGCGAGCAGCCAGACGATGGCGAGCCACATCTCCGTGCCCTGGAGCCCGGGTTCACGGCCCGGGCCGGTGCCGTCGGGTGTGGGGCCGAAGGGGAAGCCACGGCCGGGGTGCCAGCGGCGCAGGGCGGCGGTGAGCCGGGCCGCTGCCCAGGAGCGGGCCTCCTCGGCGCGGTGGGTGGTCTGCCGGGCGCAGAGCCACAGGGGGTGGATCACGTCCAGGACGTTGCAGGCGTTCTCCCGGCCGGGCGCGAAGTGGCGGGGGTCGCGCGCGTGGTCGAGGACCGTGTCGATCACGCGCTCCGCGTACGGTACGGGCAGGCCGAACTGGGCGAAGGAGCCCCGGGTGAGCCGGTAGTAGCCGTTGACCATCTGGAGGCGCCCGGAATCGGGAGTGGGTGAGCCCCACATGCCCGTCCAGGGGTCGGCGTGGGTGTGCAGCCAGCCGAACAGCGCCTCCAGCGACCCGGGCGCGGCCGCCTCCGTACCGAGGCGCAGGTTCCAGTGCGCGGCGGTGGCCCATGAGTCGACCCACGCCCCGGCGTGCCAGGCACGGTCGCGCCAGGGCAACTCGGCCAGGTGCCGGACCAGTCGGTCCGCCGTGGTGGTGCGCACCGTGTGGACCGGGTGGGCGAAGGAACTGCCGAGCAGGTCCAGCGCGTAGCCCACGCACAGCACGTGATAGGCCGAGGCCCCGTCCTCCGGCAACCCGGCCGGGCCGGGGACCGGCGGTGCCGCGCCGTACTCGGGGACCAGTCCGGTGACGGGGTCCTGGAGGGCGCGCAGCCGTGCCGCGTGCTCGGCGGCGGGCAGGTGGGGCGGCGCCTTTCCGAGCAGCAGATCGGCGATCTCGACGGCGTCGCAGTGCGCCCGCACGGTCGGCTCGGCACCGGGCCGGTCGACGTAGCGGCCGGTGCCGGGCTGCCGGCAGCGGTCGAGCAGGTCGGCGCCCTGGGCGCGGGCGGCGGCGGCGAACGCGGACAGTTCACCGACGAGCGCCGCCCCCTCCTGGGCGGGGTGCGATGCCTCACTGCCCGATGCCGTACCGCCCGGCACGACACCGCCCGACGCCTCTGCGCGTGGTGCCACTCCGCGCGCCTCCCTGCGGTCGCGGATCCGTCGGGCCGGGTTTCCGGCCGCCACCGTCCACTCGGGCAGGTCCTTGGTGACGACCGCGCCGGCGCCGATGACGCAGTGGTCGCCGATGGTGACGCCGTCCACGACGACCACGTGGGAGCCGATCCACACGTCGTCGCCGATCGTGATCCCGCGGCTGGTGACGGGCTGCTGATGGACCGGCAGGTCGGGCGAGGTCCCGTGGTTGAAGGCGAGCAGCGAGCTGTGGGCGCCGATGCGCACCCCGTCCCCGAGGGTGACGGTGCCCCGCACCACCGTGAAGGGGTTGATCGTGCAGTCGGCGCCCGTGCGTATGTCGCCGGTGACGTAGGCGTGGGCCGCGATGTACGAGCGGTCGCCCAGGTGCAGGACGTCCGGGTACACCGCGGCCGTCCCCGCGACGAAACAGCCCTCCCCGAGCCGTACGGTCCCCGACCCCGGCCCCGCTCCCCCGAGAAGCCGCTTATGCCGCTGTTCCTGTGCCGCCCGCCGTCCCTGCGAGGCCTGCTCGGCGAAGAGCCACGGGCAGTGGTCGAAGAGGCCCTCGTCGTCGCTCTCCGGCTGGTTCACGTGATCCTCCACTGGGTCGCGCGGGTGGACAGTGGATATCTGTGCCCGTGCCAAGCTGTGTCCCATGCCGATCCCCGGGAACCAGGATCTCGACGAGTCCAGCACCGCGCAGCACCCGAGCTTCCCGGCCCTCCTGCTCGGCTTCCCGGCGCTCCTCTTCGCCCTGATCACCTGGCAGGTGGTCGCGGACGGACCGCTCGTCCGCCTGGACCAGCGCGTCAGCCGCGGCCTCGTCCACCCGGACGGTCTCTCCGAGTTCCTCTCCGACCTCGGCAACGTCCAGGTCGCGGTCCCGGTCCTCGCCGTCGCCCTCGGATACGTCGCCCTGCGAACCCGCCGTACGGACCGCTGGTGGCTGCCCGTCATCGCCGCGGCCTTCCTCATGGTCCTGGTCCCGGCGCTGATCATCCCGCTCAAGGAACTCACGGACCGCCCGGGCACCCCGGCCGTCCCTCCCGCAACCGGCTTCTACCCCTCGGGCCACACCGCCACGGCCGCCATCGCCTACGGCTGCGCGACCCTGCTCCTGCTCCCCCGGTTCGGCACGCCCGTCGCCCGCCGCGCCCTGGTCACCGCCTGCCTCGTCCTCGTTCTCGGCGTGAGCTACGGCCTGGTCCGCCACGGCTACCACTGGCCGCTGGACGTGGTGGCCAGCTGGTGTCTGTGCGCGGTGCTGCTGTCGTCGCTGTGGCTGTTCCTCAGGCGGACGACGCCGCCCCGAGCAGCCCGTAGGTCCTAACCGTCGTTCTCCGTGGCCAGCCCCGCCGCCGCCTCGTGCATCGCCAGTTCCAGCAGGGCCGGGTCCGTCAGTGTGCCCGAGCCGTCCGGGGGGACGAGCCAGCGGACCCCGCCGGGTGAGGAACGGCCCGGGTACGGCACGACGATCCAGGTGCCGGCGCCCGCCGTGCGGATGCCCGTGCCGAGCCAGCGGGCCGCGGTGCCAGGCGGCACGAAGAAACCCATGCGCGCGTCGCCGAAGTCGACGAGGACGGGACCCGGCTGGTCGAGGACGCGGCTGAGCACGTCGAGCGTGGCGTAGCCGAGTTCGCCGGGCAGGATGAGCACGTCCCACGCGCTGCCGGCCGGCAGCAGCGTGACCCCGAGCGGGCTGCGCTCCCACTCCCAGCGGCAGGCCTCGGGATCGGATGCGACGGATAAGAGCCACTCGACCGCCGTCTTCGCACCGGTCATCAGGATGGCCTCCTTCTCACTCGTGAATCTCGCGAATCTCGTGAATCTCGCGAACGCGCAGGGCGCCGCGAGGGCGTCACGAGGGAGAGGGAGGTCTCCTTGCGGTCATTACGCGGGTTTGGGCCCCTCGTTGAAGTGAACCGTCTCACACACCGCCGCTTCAGCTGTCGAAGCCGAGTCCCAGCCGGTCCATCGTGCGCAGCCACAGGTTGCGCCGGCCGCCCTGGGCGTCCGCGCGGGCCAGGGACCACTTGGTGAGGGCGATGCCCGTCCAGGCGAAGGGCTCCGGCGGGAAGGGCAGGGGCTTCTTGCGGACCATGTGCAGTTCCGTGCGTTCCGTGCGCTCGCCGGACAGCAGGTCCAGCATCACCTCGGCGCCGAAGCGCGTGGCGCCGACGCCCAGGCCCGTGTAGCCCGCCGCGTAGGCGACCTTCTGCTGGTGGGCGGTGCCGAAGAACGCCGAGAAGCGGGAGCAGGTGTCGATCGCGCCGCCCCAGGCGTGGGTGAAGCGGACGCCCTCCAGTTGCGGGAAGCAGCTGAAGAAGTGCCCGGCGAGCTTGGCGTAGGTCTCCGGGCGGTCGTCGTACTCGGCGCGGACGCGGCCGCCGTAGGGGTAGACCGCGTCGTAGCCGCCCCAGAGGATGCGGTTGTCGGCGGACAGGCGGAAGTAGTGGAACTGGTTGGCGCTGTCCCCGAGGCCCTGGCGGTTCTGCCAGCCGATGGAGGCCAGCTGAGCGGGGCTGAGCGGCTCGGTCATCAGGGCGTAGTCGTAGACCGGGACGGTGTACGAGCGGATGCGTCTGACCAGGTTCGGGAAGATGTTCGTGCCGAGGGCGACCTGGCGGGCGCGGACCCGGCCGTAGGGGGTGCGTACGGCCATGCCGGCGCCGTACGGCTTCAGCGTCAGCGCGGGGGTGTGCTCGTAGACACGGACGCCCAGCTGCACGCACGCCCGCTTCAGGCCCCAGGCCAGCTTCGCCGGGTGCAGCATCGCCACGCCCCTGCGGTCCCACAGGCCCGCCTGGAAGGTCGGTGAGTCGACCTGTTCCCGGACCGCCTCGGCGTCCAGGAACTCGACGCCCTCGGCGAGGCCCCGGCGGGAGGTCTCCTCGTGCCACTCTCGCAGTTCCCGCGCCTGGTACGGCTCGGTGGCGACGTCGATCTCGCCGGTGCGTTCGAAGTCGCACGTGATGGAGTGCCGGGCGACCGCCGCCTCGATCGCGTCGAGGTTGCGGGCGCCCAACTCCTGGAGCTTGTGGATCTCCTCCGGCCAGCGGGCGAGGCCGTTGGGCAGGCCGTGGGTGAGGGAGGCGGCGCAGAATCCGCCGTTGCGGCCCGAGGCGGCCCAGCCCACCTCGCGGCCCTCCACCAGCACCACGTCCCGCTGCGGGTCGCGTTCCTTGGCGATCAGCGCCGTCCACAGTCCGCTGTAGCCGCCGCCCACGACCAGCAGATCGCAGGTCTCGGAGGAGGTGAGGGCGGGTTCGGGGCGGGGCCGGCCGGGGTCGTCCAGCCAGTACGGGACCGGCTGGGCGTCGGAAAGCGAACGAATCCACTTGTACCGCTGGTTCATGGCGCTCGGGGCCATGATTTCAACTCCCTACGGTTATGCCTTTTGTCGGTTGCGGCGATGACCGACGGCCATGGAAGCCAGCACGAACAGTACGGCGACGACGAACATGGCCGTGCCGATGACATTGATCTGAACGGGCGTTCCGCGCTGCGCCGAACCCCAGACGAACATGGGGAAGGTGACGGTCGAGCCGGCGTTGAAATTGGTGATGATGAAATCGTCGAAGGAGAGGGCGAAGGCGAGCATGGCGCCCGCCGCGATTCCCGGCGCCGCGATCGGCAGGGTGACCCGGACGAAGGTCTGGAACGGGCCCGCGTACAGGTCCCGCGCCGCCTCCTCCAGTTTTGGGTCCATCGACATCACGCGCGCCTTGACTGCCGTGACCACGAAACTCAGGCAGAACATGATGTGCGCGATGAGGATCGTCCAGAAGCCCAGCTGGGCGCCCATGTTGAGGAACAGGGTGAGCAGCGAGGCGGCCATGACGACCTCGGGCATCGCCATCGGCAGGAAGATCAGGGAGTTCACGGCGCCGCGGGCGCGGAAGCGGTAACGGACCAGGGCGAAGGCGATGAGCGTGCCGAGCAGCGTGGCGCCGAGTGTCGCCCAGAACGCGATCTGGAGGCTGACCGAAAGCGAGCCGCACAGATCGGAGACACCGCACGGGTCCTTCCAGGCGTCCAGGGAGAACTGCTGCCATTCGTAGTTGAAGCGTCCCTTCGGTTTGTTGAAGGAGAACACCGTCACGATGATGTTCGGCAGCAGGAGATAGGCGAGCGTCAGCAGTCCCGCGATGACGACGAGATTTCTTTTCAGCCAGTTGACGAAGGGCATTTAGACCAGATCCTCCGTCCCGGACCTGCGGATGTAGAGGGTGACCATGAGGAGAATGGCCGCCATGAGGATGAAGGAGAGCGCCGCGGCCGTCGGGTAGTCGAGCACTCTCAGGAACTGCGTCTGGATGACGTTTCCGACCATGCGGGTGTCCGTGGAGCCGAGGAGGTCGGCGTTGACGTAGTCACCGGCCGCCGGGATGAAGGTGAGCAGCGTGCCGGAGACGACACCCGGCATCGACAGCGGGAAGGTGACCTTGCGGAAGGTCGTCCAGGGACGCGCGTACAGGTCACCGGCGGCCTCGTGGAGCCGGCCGTCGATGCGCTCCAGCGAGGTGTACAGCGGCAGGATCATGAACGGCAGGAAGTTGTACGTCAGTCCGCACACCACCGCGAGCGGCGTGGCCAGAACCCGGTCACCCGCGGTCCAGCCGAGCCAGTTGGTCACGTCCAGGACATGCAGCGTGTCGAGCGCGCCGACGAGCGGGCCGCCGTCCGCGAGGATCGTCTTCCAGGCCAGGGTGCGGATCAGGAAGCTGGTGAAGAACGGCGCGATCACCAGGATCATGATCAGGTTTCGCCAGCGGCCCGCGCGGAAGGCGATCAGATACGCGAGCGGGTAGCCGAGCAGCAGGCACAGGATCGTCGCGGTGCCCGCGTAGAGCACCGAGCGGACGAACTGCGGCCAGTACTCGGACAGCGCGTCCCAGTACGTGGCGAAGTGCCAGGTGACCTTGTAGCCCTCCTCCAGGGAGCCCGTCTGTACGGACGTGGAGGCCTGGTAGATCATCGGCAGCGCGAAGAACACCAGCAGCCAGAGGATGCCGGGGAGCAGCAGCCAGTACGGCGTCCAGTGGCCCCTTCGCTTCGGAGGTTTCGGCTCGGGAGCTTGTGGTGCGAGCGGCGGTGGCGCCTCGGTGAGTGTCGACATCAGACCGCCTCTTCCACTCCGGCGTCCGCGTCCTGGTCCGCGTCCAGGCCGAAGGTGTGGGCGGGGTTCCAGTGCAGGACGACCTCGGCGCCCGGCACGAGCCGCGGGTCGCGGTCGATGTTCTGGGCGTAGACCTCGAAGCCTGCGCAGACCGGGCTGTCGACGACGTACTGCGTCGAGACGCCGATGAAGCTGGAGTCGGCGATCCGGCCGGTGATGCGGTTGCGGCCCTCGGGTATCTCGCCGGCGTCGTCGGCGTGGGCGAGGGAGATCTTCTCCGGGCGGACGCCGACCAGCACCTTGCCGCCGGTCGTGGTGGGCGCTCCGCACCGGGCCTCGGGCAGGACGAGCTTGCCGCCGCCCGCCTTCAGCACGATCTCCTCGCCGCTCTTGGAGTCGACCTCGGCCTCGATGAAGTTGGAGGTGCCGAGGAAGTTGGCGACGAAGGTGGTGCGCGGGTTCTCGTAGAGGTCGGCCGGTGAGCCGAGCTGCTCGACGCGGCCCGCGTTCATCACGGCGACCGTGTCGGCCATGGTCATGGCCTCCTCCTGGTCGTGCGTGACGTGGATGAAGGTGATGCCGACCTCGGTCTGGATGCGTTTGAGCTCCAGCTGCATCTGGCGGCGCAGCTTGAGGTCGAGGGCGCCGAGCGGCTCGTCGAGGAGCAGCACCTTGGGGTGGTTGATCAGCGCCCGGGCCACGGCGACGCGCTGCTGCTGGCCGCCGGAGAGCTGGTGCGGCTTCTTACGGGCCTGCTCGCCGAGCTGGACCAGGTCGAGCATCTCCTCGACCTGCTTCTTCACCGACTTCAGGCCGCGCCGGCGCAGGCCGAAGGCGACGTTCTCGAAGATGTCGAGGTGCGGGAAGAGGGCGTAGGACTGGAAGACCGTGTTCACGGGCCGCTTGTACGGCGGGAGCGCGGTCACGTCCTGGCCGCCCAGCGACACGGCGCCGGAGGAAGGTTCCTCCAGGCCGGCGATCATGCGCAGAGTGGTGGTCTTGCCGCATCCGGAGGCACCGAGCAGGGCGAAGAAGGAGCCCTGCGGCACGGTCAGGTCGAGCGGATGGACGGCGGTGAAGGCGCCGTAGGTCTTGGATATGCCCTGCAGGCGGACGTCGCCGGTGGGGTCTGTCTTGTTCGTCATCGTGGGTCACGCCCCCGTCAGCTTCGCGAACTTCTCTTCGAACTCGGTCTCTTCCTTCGAGCTCAGCGAGCGGAAGGCGTGCGACTTGGCGGCCATGGCCTTGTCGGGGATGATCAGCGGGTTGTTCGCCGCGTCCTCGTCGATCTTCGCCAGCTCGGCCTTCACTCCGTCGACGGGACAGACGTAGTTGATGTACGCGGCGAGTTCGGCGGCCGGCTTCGGCTCGTAGTAGAAGTCGATGAGCCGCTCGGCGTTCGTCTTGTGGCGGGCCTTGTTGGGGATCAGCAGGTTGTCGGTCGACGTCATGTAGCCGCTGTCCGGGATGAGGAAGTCGACGTCGGGGCTGTCCGCCTTGAGCTGGACGACGTCCCCGGCCCAGGCGACGCAGGCCGCGAAGTCGCCGCTGGTCAGGTCGGAGGTGTAGTCGTTGCCGGTGAAGCGGCGGATCTGGCCCTTGTCGACGGCCCTTTGGAGCCGGGCGATGGCCGCGTCGTAGTCGTCGGCGGTGAAGTCGGCCGGGTCCTTGCCCATGTCGAGCAGTGTCATGCCGACGCTGTCGCGCATCTCCGACAGGAAGCCCACCCTCCCCTTGAGCTTGGGGTTGTCCAGCAGGTCGGATATCGACTTCACCTCGACGCCGTCGAGGGCCTTCTTGTTGTACGCGATGACGGTCGAGATGCCCTGCCAGACGTACGAGTAGGCGCGGCCCGGGTCCCAGTCGGGGCTGCGGAACTGGGCCGACAGGTTGGCGTAGGCGTGCGGCAGGTTGGCCGGGTCGAGCTTCTGCACCCAGCCCAGGCGGATGAGGCGCCCGGCCAGCCAGTCGGTGAGGACGATGAGGTCACGGCCGGTGTCCTGGCCCGCGGCGAGCTGCGGCTTGATCTTGCCGAAGAACTCGTTGTTGTCGTTGATGTCCTCGGTGTACTTGACCTTGATGCCGGTGCGTTCGGTGAACTGCTCCAGCGTCGGGTGGTGCTTGTTGCTGTCGTCGACGTCCATGTACTCGGTCCAGTTGGAGAAGTTCACCGTCTTCTCCTTGGCCGAGCGGTCCTCTGCGGAGACGCCGCCCTGCGACCGGCCCGCCGCCGGGATGCCGCAGGCGCTCAGCGTCCCGAGACCGCCGACCGCCAGCGTGCCGCCCGCGGAGGCGCGCAGCAGCGACCGCCGGGTGAGGGCGGCCCTGCCGTTCCTGAAACTGCGCCGCATGGCGGCCACTTGGGCCGGGGACAGGCGGTCGGGCTCGTACTGCTCCATGCGCGTGGTGCCCTTTCGGAGGGTGGGCGGCCGTTGGTCAGGCGGCCTGCGTACGACTATCGGTCCCCGAAGACGGTGCGGTGCCAGTCCTTCGCGGCCACCGCGGTGTTGTCGAACATGACGTGCTTGATCTGGGTGTACTCCTCGAACGAGTAGGCGGACATGTCCTTGCCGTAGCCGGAGGACTTGTAGCCGCCGTGCGGCATCTCGCTGATGATCGGGATGTGGTCGTTGACCCACACACAGCCCGCCTTGATCTCGCGCGTGGCCCGGTTCGCCCGGTACACGTCCCGGCTCCAGGCGGAGGCGGCGAGCCCGTACGGGGTGTCGTTGGCGAGCGCGATGCCCTCGTCGTCGGTGTCGAACGGCAGCACGACCAGGACCGGCCCGAAGATCTCGGACTGGACGACCTCGCTGTCCTGGGCGGCGTCGGCGATGAGGGTGGGCCGGTAATAGGCGCCCTTGGCCAGCTGACCTCCTGGTGCTTGACCGCCGGTCACCACGCGCGCGTAGGCCCGCGCCCGGTCGACGAAACCGGCGACCCGGTCGCGCTGGACGTGCGAGATCAGCGGGCCGAGGTCGGTGCCGGGGGCGAAGGGGTCGCCGAGCCGGACGGTCTCCATGAGCGCCGCCGTCCGTTCCACGAAGGCGTGATACAGCGGCCGCTGCACGTACGCGCGCGTGGCGGCCGTGCAGTCCTGCCCGGTGTTGATGAGCGCGCCGGCGACCGCGCCGTGGGCGGCGGCCTCCAGGTCGGCGTCGTCGAAGACCACGAACGGTGCCTTGCCGCCGAGCTCCAGATGGAGGCGCTTGACGGTGGCGGTGGCGATCTCGGCGACGCGCCTGCCGACGGCGGTGGAGCCGGTGAAGGAGGTCATGGCCACGCCGGGGTGGCCGACGAGGTGCTCACCGGCCTTACTGCCGGTGCCGGTGACGATGTTGATCACACCGTCCGGGATCCCGGCGTCCGTGGCCGCCTGGGCGAAGAGCAGCGAGGTCAGCGGGGTGAGCTCGGCGGGTTTGAGGACGATGGTGTTGCCCGCCGCGATCGCCGGAAGGATCTTCCAGGCGGCCATCTGGAGGGGGTAGTTCCAGGGCGCGATCGAGCCGACGACCCCGATGGGCTCGCGCCGGATGTACGACGTGTGGTCGCCGGAGTACTCACCGGCGGACTGGCCCTGGAGAAGCCGTGCGGCACCGGCGAAGAAGGCGGTGTTGTCGATCGTCCCCGGGACGTCGAACTCCCGGCTCAGCTTCAGCGGCTTGCCGCACTGGAGCGACTCGGCACGGGCGAAGTCCTCGGCACGGTCGGCCAGGACCGCGGCGAACCGGTGCAGGGCGTCGGAACGCTCGCCGGGCGTGGCTCCCGCCCAGCCCGGGAAGGCCTCGCGGGCGGCGGCGACGGCCCGGTCGACGTCCGCCGTGCCGGCCAGTTCGTAGCGGAGCACCTCCTCGCCCGACGCCGGGTCGACGACCGCGTGCGTGCGGCCCGAGGTGCCCCTCGTCAGGCGACCGGCGATGTACTGCGCGCCCTCCTCGAAGCGCTCCACGGCCGGGAATCGGTCCGGGGTGGCGTTGCCCGGGTTGTGCATGTCGCTCTCCTCCGTGTCCCCGTGGTGGGGCCGGCGTGGCTCAGGCTCGATTTGAGTGCCGATCCTGACAGAGGGATGCCACTGCAACAAGGGATTCCGTTGTTGATTTTTGGTTACGCGACGGAATCTGTCGACCAGGTGTCGAGTCAGCCACGAAACGGCAGGACGCTGTGTCGGTGGTGCGTGCCAGACTCGCGGGCATGGAGGAGATCACGGGGGCGGTCGGCTCCCGGGACGCCCTGATCAGGGCGGTCCGGGGCGGCGCGAGGATCAGGTATCTGCACTTCTGGGGGCACCGGCCGCGGCCGGACGGCCGCATCGGCGCGAGCTGTCTGAGCCAGTGGTGGCCGGCGCCTTTCACGGTGGACGGCGTGGAGTACGCGACCGCCGAGCACTGGATGATGGCGGGCAAGGCCCGGCTGTTCGGGGACGCGGCGGCGGAGCGTGCCGTGCTTGCCGCCGGGCATCCCGCCGGGGCGAAGAAGGCCGGGCGGCTGGTGCGCGGTTTCGACGAGGCGACATGGCAGCGGGAGCGGTTCCGGATCGTCGTGGAGGGCAGCGTCCACAAGTTCGGCGCGCATCCGGAGCTGCGGGAGTTTCTGCTGAACACCGGTGACCGGGTGCTGGTCGAGGCGAGTCCCGTGGACCGGGTGTGGGGCATCGGGCTGGCCGCGGACGACGAGGCGGCGGCGGATCCGGAGCGGTGGCGGGGACCGAACCTGCTGGGGTTCGCGCTGATGGAGGCTCGGGAGCGGCTGCGCGAGACATAGGCGGGGGCATGAGTCGGGGGCCGGCCCATGGGACCGGCCCCCTCCTCTGAGGCAGCAGCTTCAGGCAGCCGCGCCGAGCCCGCCCATGATGCTGGCGAAGAGCAGGAAGCCCAGCAGCGGAAGGATCACGGTGGCGATGATGCCGCAGACCAGCCCGGCGGTCGCCGCGCCCTTGTTGGTGGCCTCACCTCGGGTGGCCCTGCCCCGGCCGATGGCGCCGAAGATGATCGCCAGGATGCCCAGGATCACGCCGAAGAACCACAGAATGAAGGTCACGCTGCACACCACGCCGATGATGCCCAGCACCAGCCCCGTGGTTCCCATGCCGTTGTTCGGCTGCGCGGGCATCGCGTAGCCGGGCGCCTGGGGGTAGCCCGCGGGCGGCGCGGCCGGGTAGCCGGGACCGCCCTGGGGGTAGCCGTAGCCGGGGCCGCCCTGCTGCGGATATCCGTAGCCGGGGGCCGGCTGCTGCGGGGGCTGGGACGGCGGACCGAACCCACCGGGCGTGGGATTGGTGTTGGACATGGACGATCTCCCCTCCGTTGTCAGACCAGGGAATCGTAGTGGCCAACTCCGCCGCGCAGTACGGCTGTTTCAGTGGTGGGACGGGGCGGTGGCGACCGGGGCGTGGGCGCCGTAGTACGGGTCGTCGTACGGCTCGTCGCTGTTGATCGCTGCCGTGATGCCGACGGCTATCAGGACGATCACCGCGATGCCGAGGATGATCCCGATGATGCCCATGATCAGGCCCGCCTGGGCCTGACCGTGATTGCTGGCCACTCCCGCCTCGGCGCGCTTGCGGCCCTTGATGCCGAAGACGACCGCGAGGATGCCGGTGACCAGGGAGACCACGCCGTACAGACAGAAGAGCGTGCAGGAGATGATGCCCAGCACCATCGCGGCGACGCCCATGCCGTTCTGGGGGGCAGGCGGCATACCGGGCCAGCCGTAGCCCGCCTGGGGGTAGCCGGGATAGCCGTAGCCACCGGGGGCGGCGGGTGGGGGTGGGACCGCGCCGGTGCCCGATGTGTCGAAGTGCGGCGTGCCGGTGGGAGGGGTGAAACCCGCGGTCGGCATCGAGGTGACCGTGGCCTGGTCGTGCACGGAGGGCGGCCCTGCGGTGGGGGGCTGGTCCTTGTTGAGCGACGGCCGGTTCTCCGGGGGCGCCCACGGGTCGTGGCCGCCGCCTGAGCCGGGCTGCGTCGGGTCCGTCATGGTGCATCCCCCCTGGGTCGATCGTGCCGCCATGCTACGGGGCCGTTCGGTGCGTGCCACAGTGCGGGTGCGGGGGTTGCTCACGCCCACGCGGCGGAGCCGTACATCGATACAGCCCCGCGCCCCCGGAAAGGGGTTCTCCCCCACGGCCTACGATGAATCCGAGTCATCGATCAGCCGATCACCCGCGCCCCGCCCGCCACGCGCCGGCAGGGGCGCCGTTCCGGGGAGGAACCCTTGACCGAGCATCTCGTCGACCCGCATGCCCCGCGCGACCTGAAGGCCTTCGTCGCCGGACTGCCCAAGGCCGAACTGCATGTGCACCACGTGGGCTCCGCCTCCCCCCGGATCGTGTCCGAGCTGGCCGCCCGCCACCCCGACTCGAAGGTCCCGACCGATCCCGCTGCCCTGGTCGACTACTTCTCCTTCACCGACTTCGCCCACTTCATCGAGGTGTACCTGTCGGTCGTCGACCTGATCCGCACCCCGGAGGACGTCCGGCTGCTGACCTACGAGGTGGCCCGTGACCTGGCCCGGCAGCAGGTGCGGTACGCCGAGCTGACCATCACCCCGTTCTCCTCCACTCGCCGCGGCATCGACGAGCGCGCCTTCATGGACGCGATCGAGGACGCCCGCAAGGCCGCCGAGGCCGACTTCGGGACCGTGCTGCGCTGGTGCTTCGACATCCCCGGCGAGGCCGGGCTCGAAGCCGCCGAGGAGACGACCCGGCTCGCCACCGACGACCGGCTGCGCCCGGAGGGCCTGGTCTCCTTCGGACTGGGCGGGCCCGAAGTCGGCGTGCCGCGTCCGCAGTTCAAGCCGTACTTCGACCGGGCGATCGCCGCCGGGCTGCACTCCGTACCGCACGCCGGTGAGACCACCGGTCCGCAGACGGTGTGGGACGCCCTGACGCATCTGCGGGCCGAGCGCATCGGCCACGGCACCAGCTCCGCGCAGGACCCGAAGCTCCTCGCGCACCTCGCCGAGCACCGGATCCCGCTGGAGGTGTGCCCGACCTCCAACATCGCCACGCGGGCGGTCCGCACCCTCGACGAGCATCCGATCAGGGAGTTCACCGAGGCCGGGGTCATCGTCACGATCAACTCCGACGACCCGCCGATGTTCGGCACCGACCTCGACAACGAGTACGCGGTCGCCGCCCGGCTGCTCGACCTCGACGAGCGGGGCCTGGCCGAGCTGGCGAAGAACGCCGTCAAGGCGTCCTTCCTGGACGCGGCGGGCAAGGCCAGGATCGAGGAGGAGATCGACACGTACACCGCGGGATGGCTCGACCGGTGACGCCCTCCCCCGAGAACACCGAGAACCCCGAGCACTCCGGGCGACTCGTGACCGCCGTGGCCCACCGGGGCGACCCCTACCGCCACCGCGAGAACACCGTCGCCTCGCTGCGTTCCGCCCTCGACCGGGGCGCGGACGCGGTGGAGATCGACGTACGGCTGACCAGGGACGGCGTGCCGGTGCTGCTGCACGACGACACGCTGAAGCGGCTCTGGGAACAGGAGCGGCCGGTGCTCGCGCTGTCCTGGGAGGAGGTGCGCGGGCTGACCGGCGGCGGGGTTCCGGCCCTGACGGAGGCGCTGGCCGCGACCGATGGCCACCGGGTGATGATCGACCTGCCGGGCTCGCCCGACGTGCGGGCGGTGCGGCGGGTGATGGACGCCGTACGGGAGGCCGGGGCGGCGGACCGCGTCTACTACTGCGCGGGCGCCGACGCCATGCTCGCCGTGCGCGCGGCGGACCCGGCCGCCGAGATCGCGCTCACCTGGACGACGCTGGCCCCGCCCCGGCCCGTCCTGCTGGAGGCGGTCCGCCCGCGCTGGCTCAACTACCGCTTCTCGCTGGTGGACCGCCCCCTCGCCGACCGCGTCCACCGCGACGGCTACCTGCTGTCCGTCTGGACCCCCGACACGCGCCGCTCCATGCGACGGCTGCTGGACGCGGGCGTGGACTCGATCACGACCAACCGCATCGACGTGCTGTGCGCTACACGCGCGAGCGCTGCGCGACCGTCGCCGGATCGGCCGGGGTCGAACGCGTGACGTACTGCGGCACCGGCGCGCTGTCCGTGCCGGTGTCGCGGACGAGGCCGTAGCGGATCGCGCCCTGGGCGGGGCCCTCGTTGACGTCCTTGTCCACGGCCTGCCAACTCGACGGGAAGACGGCGATGCCGTAGTCGCAGCCGCGTTCGTTCTGGGTGAGGGTGACGGTGCCGTCGACGTAGAAGTACTCGTTCTGCCACATCTGCTGGGTGCCGGGCGGCAGCACCGCGTATCCGATGTCGGGGCCGCCCATGCCGGTGACGTAGCCGTTCGGGGCGCCGGGCAGCGGGTCGTCCATGCGGCGCGAGCCGCCGGAGGCCACGTGGAACAGCTTGCCCTTCAGGCCGGTCCAGGTCGGCATGACCACCCCGCCGGGCCGGGCGTGCGGCGAGATCTGCCAGCGGACCAGGACATAGCCCTGACCGCTCAGCGTCACGCTGTCACCACGGTGTTGCATCACGGCCCTCGGGCCGCCGGTGCTGGTGATGCCGGACTCGGGGCGGCGGGGCAGGGCGGCGGGCCGGGCGTCCGGGTCGGGGGCGCGGTCGACGGCGTCGACGACCGTGCCGTACAGGTCGGCCTTCTTCGTCGCCGGCGGGGAGGGCGTGGGCGTGGGGGTGGGCGGGGCGGAGGGCGGCGGTTCGGAAGCGGCCGTCGCCGTGGGGGTGACCGCTGCCCGGGGCGGCGGGGCGTCCGGCGGCTGGGTGACGACGTACGCGCCGCCCGCCACGATCGTCGCGCCGGCGGTCATCGCGACGGCCGGCTTGGTGAGCGCGCCCAGCAGCTTGGCGGACCACCCGGCGGAGGTGGCGGCCACGGCCGTCTTGCCGCCGAAGGCGAGCGACAGCGTGAACCCGACGGGCAGCGGGACGAGCGCGATGCCGACGAGGAGGCGTTCCGCCGGTACGACCGTCTCGTGGGTGTCGCCGCAGTAGCCACAGCCGCGGATGTGCCGGGCCAGCCGCTTGCGCCACACCGAGTCGGGCCGGCCGTTCCAGCGGCCGGTCAGCTCGCGCAGGCCGGGGCAGGCGCCGTCGAGGGCGCGGACGATGCCGCGCGAGGTCTCCAG
Organism: Streptomyces coeruleorubidus; assembly: GCF_028885415.1. GTDB lineage: Bacteria > Actinomycetota > Actinomycetes > Streptomycetales > Streptomycetaceae > Streptomyces > Streptomyces coeruleorubidus_A. Next base: position 7,112,779 of record NZ_CP118527.1, on the reverse strand, counting down.
GCGCTCCTTCATCCGCTGGACGCGCACGGCGGCGTGCTGCCGGGTGATGCCGAGGGCGGCGGCCAGTTCACGCCGGGTCAGTTCGCCCGCGACCTCCAGCCACCACAGCGACAGCAGTTGCCGGTCCTCGTCGTCCAGCCACCGCACGGCCTCGGCGACCTCACGCCGCTGCCCCTCCAACTGGAGCCGCAGCACCGTCAGTTCGGCGAAGTCGGAGGCAGCGGCCTCCTCCAGCCGGTCCGGGGTGCGGCGCCGGGCGCGGTCGCGTATCTGGCGCATGGCGATCGCCACCAGCCAGGACCGGAAGCTGTCCGGGTCGCGCAGCGAGCCGAGGTTGTCGACCGCGCGCAGCATGGTCTCCTGGACGACGTCGTCGACATCGGCGTGACCGTTCAGGGCCCGGCCCACGATGTTGTAGACCAGCGGCAGCCAGCCCGCGACCAGCTCGTCCAGCGCCTGCCGGTCGCCGGACTGCGCCGCCGTGATGGTGGCGCGCCAGTGCTGACTGTCCACGGTGGCCTCTCGACGCCTGGGTTCACTGATGTTCCGCACGCACCCTCTCAGCCGGTCCCGGGGTCTGCGCTATGTCGGGGATCACAGGGTGGAGACGTCGTGAAGGAACCGCGATAACACTTTTTCGGAGGAGCCCGGAGATCTCGGCGTTCGTACGGCCGCCGGCCGAACAACACCGCGGCCCCGGACGGAAACCGACCGTCCGGGGCCGCGGGCAGTTCGGCCCGGTGATTACGAGTCCAGCGACGTCATCACGTGCTTGATCCGCGTGTAGTCGTCGAAGCCGTACGCCGACAGGTCCTTGCCGTAGCCGGACTTCTTGAAGCCGCCGTGCGGCATCTCGGCGACCAGCGGGATGTGCGTGTTGATCCAGACGCAGCCGAAGTCGAGCTTCTTGGACATCCGCATGGCGCGGCCGTGGTCCTTGGTCCACACGGAGGAGGCGAGCGCGTACTCGACGCCGTTGGCCCACTGCACCGCCTGGTCCTCGTCCGTGAAGGACTGCACGGTGATGACCGGGCCGAAGACCTCCTTCTGGATGATCTCGTCGTCCTGCTTCAGGCCCGAGACGACGGTCGGCGCGTAGAAGTAGCCCTTGTCGCCGACCCGCTTGCCGCCGGTCTCCACGCGCGCGTGCGCGGGCAGCCGCTCGATGAAGCCCTCGACCTGCTTGAGCTGGTTGGGGTTGTTGAGCGGGCCGAACAGCACGTCCTCGTCGTCGGGCTGCCCGGTCCTGGTCTCGGCGGCGGCCTTGGACAGCGCGGAGACGAACTCGTCGTGGATGGACTCGTGGACGAGCACGCGCGTGGCGGCCGTGCAGTCCTGGCCGGCGTTGAAGTAGCCCGCGACCGAGATGTCCTCGACGGCCTTGGCGATGTCGGTGTCCTCGAAGACGACGACCGGGGCCTTGCCGCCCAGCTCCAGGTGGACGCGCTTGACGTCCTTGGAGGCGGACTCGGCGACCTGGATGCCGGCGCGCACCGAGCCGGTGATGGAGGCCATGGCCGGGATCTCGTGCTCGACCATCATGCGGCCGGTCTCGCGGTCGCCGCAGATGACGTTGAAGACGCCCTTCGGCAGGATCCCGCCGAGGATCTCCGCGATCAGCACCGTGGACGCCGGGGTGGTGTCGGACGGCTTCAGCACGACCGTGTTGCCCGCCGCGATCGCCGGGGCGAACTTCCACACGGCCATCATCATCGGGTAGTTCCACGGCGCGACCTGCGCGCAGACGCCGACCGGCTCGCGGCGGACGATGGAGGTCAGGCCCTCCATGTACTCGCCGGCCGAGCGGCCCTCCAGCATCCGCGCCGCACCCGCGAAGAAGCGGACCTGGTCGACCATCGGCGGGATCTCCTCGGAGCGGGTCAGCCCGACCGGCTTGCCCGTGTTCTCCACCTCGGCCGCGATCAGCTCCTCGGCGCGCTCCTCGAAGGCGTCCGCGATCTTCAGCAGGGCCTTCTGGCGCTCGGCGGGCGTGGTGTCGCGCCAGCCGGGGAAGGCCTCGGCGGCCGCCGCCATCGCGGCGTCCACGTCCGCCTGCCCGGACAGCGGAGCGGTCGCGTACGCCTCGCCCGTCGCGGGATTGACCACCTCGGTGGTCCGTCCGTCGGCGGCGTCCCGGAACTCACCGCCGATGTAGTTGCGCAGACGACGCAGCTCGGTGCTCACTGCCGGCCCTCCAGTTCGGATGTCCAGTACTTGAGACACCCACCCTAGTCGGGCGACCCACGTTTTCAACACCCCCGCTCCCTTCGATCGTGCGGAATCCGCAGGAGTCGGCTCCATAAACAACGAATTTCATCGATCGAGGCTTGCGGAAGTGTCGAGACCTCGTGCACAGTGAGCTCGTGGCCAGTCGAAGCGCAGACCAGAAGGGCTCGCGGGAGCACCGCGAGTCCTCCCGCGAGTCCAGGAACGGCAGCTCGCCGCAGCTGGACGCCGTCTCCCTCGCCATCATCGAGCAGCTGCAGGAGGACGGCCGCCGGCCGTACGCCGCCATCGGCAAGGCCGTGGGCCTGTCCGAGGCGGCCGTGCGCCAGCGCGTCCAGAAGCTGCTCGACCAGGGCGTGATGCAGATCGTCGCCGTCACGGACCCGCTCACCGTGGGCTTCCGCAGACAGGCGATGGTCGGCGTCAACGTCGAGGGCGACGTGGAGTCGGTGGCGGACGCGCTGACGGCCATGTCCGAGTGCGAGTACGTGGTGATGACCGCAGGCTCCTTCGACCTGATGGTGGAGATCGTCTGCGAGGACGACGACCACCTCCTGGACGTCATCAACAAACGCATCCGGGCCGTCCCCGGAGTGCGCTCCACCGAGAGCTTCGTCTACCTCAAGCTCAAGAAGCAGACCTACATGTGGGGAACCCGATAACCGTGAGGACCCGATAGCCGTGAGCAAGGACCTCTCCCAGACCGCGTACGACCACCTGTGGATGCACTTCACGCGCATGTCGTCGTACGAGAAGGCCCCCGTCCCCACCATCGTCCGGGGCGAGGGCACGTACATCTACGACGACCAGGGCAAGCGCTACCTGGACGGTCTCGCCGGCCTGTTCGTGGTGCAGGCCGGGCACGGCCGCGTCGAGCTCGCCGAGACCGCCTCCAAGCAGGCGCAGGAGCTGGCGTTCTTCCCGGTGTGGTCCTACGCCCACCCCAAGGCCGTCGAGCTGGCCGAGCGCCTCGCGCACCACGCCCCGGGCGACCTGAACAAGGTCTTCTTCACGACCGGTGGCGGTGAGGCGGTCGAGACCGCCTGGAAGCTCGCCAAGCAGTACTTCAAGCTGGTCGGCAAGCCCACCAAGTACAAGGTCATCTCCCGCGCGGTCGCCTACCACGGCACCCCGCAGGGCGCCTTGTCCATCACCGGTCTGCCCGCGCTGAAGGCGCCCTTCGAGCCCCTCGTCCCGGGCGCCCACAAGGTCCCCAACACGAACATCTACCGGGCACCGATCCACGGCGACGACCCCGAGGCCTTCGGCCGCTGGGCCGCCGACCAGATCGAGCAGCAGATCCTCTTCGAGGGCCCGGACACGGTCGCCGCGGTCTTCCTGGAGCCGGTGCAGAACGCGGGCGGCTGCTTCCCGCCCCCGCCCGGCTACTTCCAGCGCGTCCGCGAGATCTGCGACCAGTACGACGTGCTGCTCGTCTCCGACGAGGTCATCTGCGCCTTCGGCCGGCTCGGCACGATCTTCGCCTGCGACAAGTTCGACTACGTCCCGGACATGATCACCTGCGCCAAGGGCATGACCTCGGGCTACTCCCCGATCGGCGCCTGCATCGTCTCCGACCGCCTGGCCGAGCCGTTCTACAAGGGCGACAACACCTTCCTGCACGGCTACACCTTCGGCGGCCACCCGGTATCCGCGGCCGTGGGCCTGGCCAACCTCGACCTCTTCGAGCGCGAGAACCTCACCCAGCACGTCCTCGACAACGAGGGCGCGTTCCGCTCCACCCTGGACAAGCTCCACGACCTGCCGATCGTCGGCGACGTCCGCGGCAACGGCTTCTTCTACGGCATCGAGCTGGTCAAGGACAAGGCGACCAAGGAGTCCTTCGACGCGGACGAGACCGAGCGGATCCTGTACGGCTTCCTCTCCAAGAAGCTGTACGACAACGGCCTGTACTGCCGCGCCGACGACCGCGGCGACCCGGTCGTCCAGCTCGCCCCGCCGCTGATCTCCGACCAGTCGACGTTCGACGAGATCGAGCAGATCCTGCGCGCCACCCTGTCGGAGGCGTGGACGAAGCTCTGACCGTCGCCCCGATCGTCGCTCCGATCGTCTGCCTGGATGATCAACGCCGGCCCCGGTGCCCCCCGTTCGAGTGAGAAACGGCGGCCCGGGGCCGCGTGCTGTCCGGCGTCCCGCCGCCTTCTGCCTAGCGTGCCAGTGACCGATCGGCCCTGCCTTCGTTCCCCCGCACGGGGGATGGACACGGGAACTACGGATCTGAACCGAGGTGTACGCCCATGGAGGCCCCGCCTGACAACGACGTGCTCTGGGCACGCGCCCTGCACTTCCAGCACGACGACGGCTCCCCCGCGCTCAGCGGTGTCTCGCTCGGCGTCCGGGAGGGCGAGATCCTCGCCGTCAGCGGCCCGCGCGGCAGCGGCAAGACGACCCTGCTGCGGTGTCTGTCCGGCCTGGTGCCCGTCCGGCGCGGCGAGGTCTGGTTCAACAGCATGCCCGTGCACACCATGGGCCCCCTCACCCGCGAGCGGCTGCGCCGGGACCGCTTCGGCTGGATCGACCCGGCCCCCTCGCTGGTCCCGGAGCTCAACGCCTGGGAGAACGCCGCCCTGCCGCTGATGCTGCGCGGCACCAGCCGCCGCCGCGCCAAGACCGTGGCCCTGGAGTGGCTGGAGCGCCTGGACATCGGCGAGGGCGCCCGCAAACGCCCGCACCAGCTGGTGCAGGCCGAGCGGCAGCGGGTGTGCATCGCCCGCGCCCTCGCCCCCGCCCCGTCGGTGCTGTTCGCCGACGAGCCCACGGCGCCCCTGCACCGCGCCGACCGCGCCCATGTGCTGCGCACCCTCACCACGGCGGCCCGCTCCCACGGCATCACGGTCGTCCTGGCCACGCACGACGCGCAGACCGCGGCGCTCGCCGACCGCACGGTGTCCCTGCTCGACGGGCGGCGCGTGCAGACGGTGCACCTGCCGCCGGTCGCCGGGCCCACCGAGACGGAAGGCCGGGCCGCGTGCTCGCTCTCCGTCTGACCCGCGGCGCCCGCCCCGCCGTCCAGCTGCGCCGCCTCCTGGTCGCGGCGGCCTCGGCGGGGACGGGTTTCCTGTTGCTCTGCGCCCTGGGCTACGCGCTGGGCCACCCCGGCTCCACCGGCGCCGCCCTGCTGCGCCTGGCCTGGTGCGTGGCTCCCCTGGCCGCCACGGTGTACTTCGCGGTCGCGGTGGCCCGCACCGACCCCGGCACGAAGCCCCGCCCCGGCCTCTCCGCTATCGGCCTCGGCCCGCTGCGCCTGATGGCCGTCTCGGCGACGACGACGGCCCTGTCCTGCACGCTGGGCTCGATGCTGGCCCTGCTGTTCTTCCTGCACCTGCGCGGCGACCTGACGGGCATGCCCTTCGACGGCGCGGCCGCCGAGTCCCTCGCGGCGGACCAGCCGCTGCCGCTGCCGGGAGCCCTGACACTGCTCGCGATCGTGCCCGCAGCCGCGTCGGTGGCGGTGGCTCTGGCGCTGCGGCCGAGGGAGGCGGGCCCGGCCCCGTCCCGGGCGGCCGGGACGTACGGCCGTTTCGGCGCGTACCGGCGCCCGAGCACACGCGAGACCTTCGGGGCCTACGGCCGTTTCGGCCGGCAGATCGTCCGGCCCGCGGACGGTCGCGCCACCGGACCCACCGATCCCACCGAGTCGGCCGTGCGCAACGGCGGGCCGCCGACGGCGCGGACGGGCACGTCCGTCCCGGCTGCGGCCACGGGCTCGACCACCCGGGGCGCCGGGAGCACGGTGAGCGTGGTCGAGGACCCCGCCGAGCCGTCCGGCCCCCAGACGGCGGCACCTGACGCCGTGAGCGCCGTGATCCCGGCCGGGAGCGCCGCGCACGCGGCCGGGGACGCCGCGCGGCGCTCGGCCCGGCACGCCGCGGCACCGGACACCGCCGACGACCCCGCCGTTTCCGACGCGGCCCTGCCGGACACCCCCCTGCCCGGCGACGCCCCCACCGCCGCCCCCTCCGGTCTCCCCTGGGGCATCACGGTCCTGGCCGCGGGTCTCGCCGTGGAGACGTACACGAGCCGTACCGCCCCCACGCCCCCCGACCTCACCTTCTCCGGCGCCTCCCCCGGCGTCCTGGCGGGCTGGGCGCTGGCCGCCGTCGGGCTGGCCCTGGCCGGTCCGGGCCTGACCCATCTGTGCGGACGGCTGCTCCAGTGGGCCCGCCCCGGCGCGCTCCGGCTCCTGGCCGGCCGGATCCTCATGGCGGAGGCCACCCGGATCGGCCGCCCCCTGGGCGTGGTCTGCGCGGTGCTGGCGGCCGCGTACGCCATGGCGCTGCTGCACGCCCCGGACGGACTGTCGCTCGGTCCGCTCACCACGCTCGGCGTGCTGCTGGTGACCGGCTGCACCGTGGCGACGCTCCTCACGGCCGCCGTCGAGGCCCGGCAGGCCCGCGCCGACACCACCGCCGCGCTGCTGCGGCTCGGCGCCCCCGCGACGATGCTGCGAAGCGCCGCCGCCCTGCGCGCGGGCGCGCTGCTCGCCCTGTTCGGCCCGCTGACCCTGACCGTCGCCGAACTGGCGGCGCTGCCGCTGGCCCGCTGAACAGGCCGACCCCGCTGAAAAACCCGTACGAAAAAATCTCCGTACGGCGATGAGTTCCACGCCGGCCCCCGGTCTATCCCCACGTAACGACACGGACCCGATGGGAGAGACCCCGCATGTACCAGCAGATGATCTTCGTGAACCTGTGCGTCAGCGACCTCGGCGCCTCGAAGAAGTTCTTCACCGAGCTGGGCTTCACGATCAACGAGCAGTTCAGCGACGACTCGACCGCCTCGGTCGTGATCAGCGACACCATCGTCGTGATGGTGCACACCAAGGAGAAGTACGCCCAGTTCACCAAGAAGGAGATCGCGGACTCGACGAAGACCAGCGAGGTACTGATCGCGCTGAGCTCCGAGAGCCGCGAGAAGGTGGACGAGCTGGTCGAGAAGGCGGTCGCGGCGGGCGGTTCCGTCTCCGGCGAGACCCAGGACCACGGGTTCATGTACGGCCGCGCCTTCGACGACCCGGACGGCCACACCTTCGAGGTCGTGTGGATGGACCCGTCGGCCGTCGAGGGCTGAGACATGGCTGTGCCAGCATGGGCGGGTGCAGACGATGCCCGCCCATGCGGCCCACCACGACGACCGTGAGATCGAGACGCTCGAGGAGTTCGACGCGACCGTCTCGGCGCGCGGCACGCTCGCCGGTCACCGCGTCCAGGCCGTCGACCTGACGGACCGTACGCGCGAACTGCTCACCACGGACACGGCGGGCGCCGTCTTCCTCGGCTGCGCGATGCGCGAGGAGGCCGCCGCGAAGATCCGCACGGACGGCGCCCTGGTCTTCCCGCCGGTCCCGGATCTGCCCTTCGACCCGTACCGCGGCCACGTCTACTCGCCGGACGAGCTCTTCGAGTCGCTGGCGGACGGCTACGAGGCCACGCCCGACGCCCGGGCGTACGCCTGGTTCCAGCACACGAAGGCGGACCGGGACATCTACGCCTCCATGCTGCGCGCGGTCCACGACGACTCCGTCTCGGACGCACTCGACGAACTCCTGTCCGGCGCCCGGGTCGTGGGCGTGATGGGCGGCCACGCGATGGCCCGTGGCACTCAGGAGTACGCGGGGGCGGCACGTCTCGGCCGGGAGCTGGCCCGTGCCGGTTTCACCGTCGCCACGGGCGGCGGCCCGGGCGCGATGGAGGCCGCGAACCTCGGCGCGTACGCCGCCCCGTTCGGCGACGAGATGCTCACCGAGTCGCTCGAACTGCTCGCCAAGGCACCGAACTTCACGCCGTCGGTCACCCACTGGGCGACGGCCGCCTTCGAGATACGCACGCGCTGGCCGCAAGGCGGGCGTTCCGTCGGCATCCCGACCTGGTTCTACGGCCACGAGCCGCCGAACGCCTTCGCGTCGCACATCGCCAAGTACTTCGCCAACGCCACCCGCGAGGACGGCCTGCTGGCCCGGTCCAACGCGGGCGTGGTGTTCCTGCCGGGGGCCGCCGGCACCGTACAGGAGATCTTCGACAACGCGACGCCCAACTACTACGAGTCGCGGGGCGAGCCGACGCCGATGGTGCTGGTGAACCGGGCGCACTGGACGGAGAAGCTGCCGACGTGGCCGTTGCTCCGGTCGCTGGCCAGGGGCCGTTCGATGGAGGCGCGGATCGCGCTGGTGGAGCGGATCGAGGAGGCGCCGGAGGCGTTGAAACGTCTCGGCGGTTAATAAGCTGGCAAAGCAAGTGCTTGCAACCTGCATATGCGTTGACACTACTTATGCGGCGCTTATAGACCTGTGAGCCTCTGGGTAGTGCTGATGTTCAGTCAACACTGCCTCCACCCCCCGCATTTGCGCATCCTGTAAAGGACAAACGTGGCAGTTCTGTCCGTATCCCGTCGTACGGCTTCGCGCCGTACCGTCGCACGTTCCGTGCGGATCCTCGGTGTCGTCTCCGCCTCGGCCGCGCTCGCGCTCGGTGCCGCCGGCAACGCGCTCGCCTGCAACATCAACGAGTTCTCGGCCGAGGCGAAGTGCGATGGCGGCAAGGGCGTCATCACGGTCACCGACGTGGACCCCGCCGGCATCCCGGCGACCGTCACCGTGTACCTGGAGAACAACGGCGCCGACCAGAAGAAGGTCGGCGAGCAGGTGGTCAAGGGCTCGCGCGAGGGCACCACCATCACCTTCGCCGAGGACTGGAAGCCGAACGCGGAGTACCGCATCCACGTCAAGGCCACTCCGTACGTCGACGAGGACATCAAGCCGAACCTCGTCACCCCGGCCACGGCCTGCAAGAAGGCAGAGGAGAAGCCGCCGGCGACCGAGCCGGCCACGCCGACGCCGTCGGCCTCCCCCTCGAAGCCGGCCGAGGAGACCGACACCCCGGCTCCGTCGCCGTCGGAGAGCGAGAGCACCACGCCGGCGGGCAACGCGCCCGCGCCCGCGGCCGGTGACTCCAACCTCGCCGAGACGGGCGCCAACTCCAACACCGGCATCATCGCCGGCATCGCGGCGGTTCTGGTCGTCGTCGGTGGCGGCGCGGTGTTCTTCGGCATGCGCCGGCGTGGGGCGAACAGCGACAGCTGACGCCTTCGCACCGTCTGATGTGGCCCGTTCCCGACCGGGGGCGGGCCACGTCCCGTCTCACCCGAAGGTCGCCCGCTCCAGCCAGAAATCCAGCAGTTCCCGCTCTCCCAGCACCTCCAACTCCGGGGCGTCCAGCGGCAGCCGGCGGTAGAAGGCGAGCAGGACGGAGGTGAGCGGCCCGCGCAGGGCGACCGTGGCCTTCTCGTGGCCCCGGCGCCAGGCGACACCGTCCTCGGTGAGCTCGACGAGCCACTCGGCGTTCAGGCCGGACCCGGTGTCGGTGGCGTGCAGATGGATGCTGCGGCCCGGGCCGCGCAGTTCCCCCACCGTGTCCTGCGGAGCCGTCCGCTGCACGTACTCGACGATCTGGAGCCACTCGTCGATCGCGTCGGCGGCCACGTCGCGCGCGACGTCGTAGGGCAGTCCGGCGGCGAGCGTGGCGTCCGCGCGGTGCACGGTGATCTCGTGTGTCATCCGTCGGGCCCAGAACCCGGAGTTGAGGATCCCCGCCCAGCTCCACACCTTCGTGTCCGGCCCGGCCTCCCGCAGCGCCGCGACGACCTGCTCGCCGCCCTCCGCCAGCCATGCGTCCAGTACGGCGGCGTCACCCCGGGTTCCGGGTCCGGCCAGGCCCGGCACCCGCTCCTCGGGCACTTCCTCCTCGGCCCGGGTCCGCACGATGAACTCCACCCAGCGCATGGCGCCGCCCATGTGCCGGACCAGATCTTCCAGCGACCAGTCCGGGCAGGTCGGCACGGTGCCGGACAGATCGGCGCCGGACGTCACCACGGACCTCAACAGGGCGACCTGGTGGGCGATTTCGTCGCAGTAGCGGTCGTGTGCGAGTAGCGTCATGCCCCGCACCTTAGGCGGCAGCCGATCAGCCGAGCACCACGATTTCGGCCGCGTCGAACTCCACCCCGGCCTCGTCCCCGACCTCCGGCGACGACCGCAGCGCGCACGCCGCCTCCAGGCGCGGGGCGTCCTCCGGCTGGAGGTGGACGGCGACATGGGTGCCCTTGAAGGTGCGCGCGGTCACCGTGCAGCGCAGGCCCGTGCCGGCGGGCACCAGGCGCACGCCTGCGGGCCGCACGAGCAGGGTCCGCGTGCCCTGCGGGGCGCCCTCCGGCACCGGCACCTTGCCCCACGGCGTGTCCGCGGCCTCCGCCCCGACCGTCGCTTCGACGACGTTCTCGAAGCCGAGGAAGCGGGCCACGAACGCGTCGGCCGGCCGCTGCCATACCTGAAGGGGCGTACCGGACTGGGCGATCCGCCCGTCCCGCATCACCACGACCCGGTCGGCCAGCGCGAAGGCCTCCCCCTGGTCGTGCGTCACGGCGAGCACGGTCGTGCCCAACCGGCCGAAGAGTTCCCTCAGTTCGACGACCAGCCGCTCCCTGAGCGACCGGTCGAGCTGGCCCAGCGGCTCGTCCAGCATCAGCAGCCGGGGGCTCGGCGCCAGGGCCCGGGCCAGCGCCACCCGCTGCTGCTCCCCGCCGGACAGCGCCGCGACGGCCCGGCGGGACGCGCCCGGCAGGCCGACCAGGTCAAGCAACTCCTGTACGCGCTCGGCCTGTTGCCGCTTCGACGCACCGTGCATACGCAGTCCGAAGGCGACGTTGCCGCCCACGTCCCGCTGCGGGAACAGCTGGTGGTCCTGGAACATCAGCCCGACGCCGCGCCGGTGCGCGAGCACGCCCGCCTGGTCGCGCCCGTCGAGCGACACCCGCCCGGAGTCGAGGGGTTGCAGCCCGGCCACCGCCCGCAGCAGCGTCGACTTGCCGCTGCCGCTGGGCCCGAGCACGCACACGATCTCGTGCTCGGCGACCTCCAGATCGACGGCGTCCAGCACCGCACGCCCGCCGAAACGGACCGTCGCGCCCTGCAGAGCCAGCAGCATCAGAACTCCCCGGTCCGGTCGGTGCGAAGCCTCTCCAGCAACAGCAGAGCCACGGCGCACACCACCATCAGAATCGTCGAAAGGGCCATCGCCTGGCCGTAGTTGAGTTCTCCGGGCCGCCCCAGCAGCCGCGCCACGGCCACCGGCAGCGTCGGGTTGTCGGGCCGCGCGATGAACACCGTCGCCCCGAACTCCCCGAGCGACACGGCGAAGGCGAACCCGGCCGCGATCAGCAGCGCCCGCCGCACCATCGGCAGATCCACCTCACGCCACACCCGCCAGGGCGAGGCCCCCAGCACCGAGGCCGCCTCCCGCAGCCGCACGTCCACCGCCCGCAGCACGGGCAGCATCGTCCGCACGACGAACGGCACTCCGACCAGCGCCTGCGCGAGCGGCACCAGGATCCACGAGGCCCTCAGATCCAGCGGCGGTTCGTCGAGGGCGATCAGGAACCCGAAGCCGACGGTCACCGCGGACACCCCGAGCGGCAGCATCAGCAGCGCGTCGAAGCCGCGCACGAACCGCCCGGCGTCCCGGCGGGTGAGCGCGACGGAGGCGAGCCCCCCGATCATCACGGCGATGAGGGTGGCGGCGACGGCGTACGACAACGAATTGCCGATCGCCTCGATCGGCGCCACCAGGAACACCCCGCCGTCGTCCCTGGTCAGGGCCCGGTAGTAGCCGAATCCGGGCGCGTCCAGGGACCGCTGGACCAGCACGGCGAGCGGCAGCAGGAGCAGCACGACGACGGTGCCGAGCACCCCGCCCAGCAGCGCCCACTGCCCGGTGCCGCGCGGCCGGCGCGCGGTCACGGACGGGTCCACCAGCCGCAGCGCGGTCTCCCGCCGCCGTACGGTCCAGGCGTGCACGGCGAGGATCGCGCCCACCGCGACGAACTGGATCAACGTCAGCACGGCCGCCGTCGACAGGTCGAAGATCTCCGACGTCTGCCGGTAGATCTCCACCTCCAGGGTCGAGAAGGTGGGCCCGCCGAGGATCTGGACGACACCGAAGGAGGTGAAGGTGAACAGGAAGACCATGAGCGCGGCGGCGGCCACGGCGGGCGCGAGCGCCGGCAGCGTGACCTGCCGCCAGGCCCTCATAGGGGACGCTCCGAGCATCCGCGCGGCCTCCTCCTGCCGCGGGTCGAGCTGCGCCCAGAGCCCGCCGACGGTCCGTACGACGACCGCGTAGTTGAAGAAGACGTGCGCGAGCAGGATCGCCCACACGGTGGTGTCCAGCCGCACGCCCCACAGCTCGTCCAGCAGCCCGCCGCGCCCGACCAGCGCCAGGAACGCCGTACCGACGACGACCGTCGGCAGCACGAACGGCACGGTCACGACCGCCCGCAGGACCTGCTTGCCGGGGAAGTCGAAGCGCGCGAAGACGTACGCGCCGGGCAGTGCGATCAGCAGGGTGAGCGCCGTCGAGACGGTCGCCTGCCAGGTGGTGAACCACAGGACGTGCCGGACGTCGGACTGCGCCAGCACCTCCCCGATCCGCCCGAACTGCCAGACCCCGTCCACCTTCAGGCCGCGGGCGACGATCGCGGCGACGGGGTAGGCGAAGAAGACCGCGAAGAACGCGACGGGCACGGCGATGAGTCCGAGCCGCGCCGCGCTCCCGCGACGGTCCTTGCGGACGGTCACTTCAGTACGAGCGAGGTCCACGACTTGACCCACTGGTCACGGTTGTCGGCGATCTTCGCCGGGTCCATGGTCTCCGGGTCCTTCGCCTGCGGACCGTACTTCACGAACTCCGGCGGCACCTGGGCGCCCTCGCGCACCGGGTACACGTACATGTTGAGCGGCATGTCGTCCTGGAACTTCTTGCTGATCAGGAAGTCGAGGAACGCCTTGCCGCCCTTGGTGTTCTTCGCGTTGCTCAGCAGCCCGGCGTACTCGACCTGCCGGAAGCAGGTGCCCTGCGCGACCCCGGTCGGTGCCGTGCTGGGCTTCGGGTCGGTGTAGACGACCTCGACGGGCGGCGAGGAGGCGTACGACACGACGAGCGGCCGGTCCCCCTTGGCCTTCTTCCCGCCGGCCGAGCCGGAGAACTCCTCGTTGTAGGCCTGATCCCAGCCGTCGACGACCTTCACGCCGTTGGCCTTGAGCTTCTTCCAGTAGTCCTGCCAGCCCTCGTCGCCGTACTTCGCGGCGGTGCCGAGCAGGAAGCCGAGGCCGGGAGAGGAGGTGGAGGCGTTCTCGGTGACCAGGAGGTTCTTGTACTGGGGCTTGACCAGGTCGTCGAAGCTCCGCGGCGGGTCGAGCTTGTGGTCGGCGAAGTACTTCTTGTCGTAGTTCACGCAGATGTCGCCGGTGTCGACGGGCGTGACCCGGTGCTTGTCCTGGTCGACGCGGTACTCCGGCAGGATCAGGTCGGAGCCCTTCGCCTCGTACGACTGGAACAGGCCGTTGTCGAGGGCGCGGGACAGCAGCGTGTTGTCGACGCCGAAGAAGACGTCGCCCTGCGGGTTGTCCTTGGTCAGGATGGCCTTGTTGACGGCCTGCCCGGCGTCGCCGTCCTTGAGAACCTTGACCTTGTAGCCGGACTGCTTCTCGAAGGCCGCGATGACGCCCTTCGAGGCGGCCCACGAGTCGTGGCTGACGAGGGTGACGGTCTTGGAGTCGCCGGATCCCTGGCCGCCGTCGGACGACCCGCACGCGGCGAGCGTGCCGGCCATGCCGAGGGCGACGACCACCGCCGTCAGCCGCTTGATGTTGTTGCTCACTGGATTCCTCCTGGAGGACCAGGAGAAGACGCGGCCCTGCCCGGGATCTCTGGGAGTCCCGGGCAGGGCGCAACAGCTCGAGTGATGACCGATCTCCCTACCCAGAATGACCTGGGCCAGGTTCGGAGGGTCTGCGGCCGTGTGCCGCACTCTCAGCGCTGTGGCGCTCCCCTGTCGGAATATGAAGGTGTCGGAATATGCAGGCGTTCTTACCCTGGTCAGACTACCGTTCGGTGGCCGCGAGCTGACCACACGCCCCGTCGATCTCCTGACCACGGGTGTCCCGGATCGTCACCGGCACACCATGGGCCGCGATCGCCTCCACGAACGCCTTCTCGTCCTCGGGCCGCGAGGCGGTCCACTTGGAGCCGGGCGTCGGGTTGAGCGGGATCAGGTTCACATGCACGGGCCTGCCCTTGAGCAGCCGCCCGAGCCGGTCACCGCGCCAGGCCTGATCGTTGATGTCCCGGATCAGCGCGTACTCGATGGACAGCCGGCGCCCGGACTTCGCCGCGTACTCGAACCCGGCGTCGAGGACCTCGCGCACCTTCCACCGCGTGTTCACGGGGACGAGGGTGTCGCGCAGCTCGTCGTCGGGGGCGTGCAGCGAGATCGCGAGGCGGCACTTGAGATCCTCGTCGGCGAACCGGTGGATGGCCGGGACGAGCCCGACCGTCGAGACGGTGATCCCGCGCTGCGAGAGCCCCAGCCCGTCGGGCTCGGGGTCGGTGAGCCGCCGGATGGAGCCGAGGACCCGGTTGTAGTTGGCGAGCGGCTCGCCCATGCCCATGAACACGATGTTGCTGAGCCGCGCCGGCCCGCCCGGCACCTCGCCGTCCCTGAGGGCCCGCATACCGTCCACGATCTGGTGCACGATCTCGGCGGTGGACAGATTCCGGTCGAGCCCCGCCTGCCCGGTCGCACAGAACGGGCAGTTCATCCCGCACCCGGCCTGCGAGCTGATGCACATGGTCACCCGGTCCGGGTAGCGCATCAGCACGGACTCGACGAGCGTCCCGTCGAACAGCCGCCACAGCGTCTTGCGCGTGGTGCCCTGGTCGGTCGACAGATGCCGCACGACCGTCATCAGCTCGGGCAGCAACGCCTCCTGGAGCCGGCCGCGGGAACCGGCCGGGATGTCGGTCCACTGCTCCGGATCGTGCGCGTACCGCGCGAAGTAGTGCTGCGAGAGCTGCTTGGCACGAAACGGCTTCTCCCCGACAGCGGCAACGGCCTCCTTGCGCTCGGCAGGAGTGAGGTCGGCGAGATGCCGCGGCGGCTTCTTGGCTCCGCGCGGGGCGACGAAAGTGAGTTCTCCGGGTGCAGGCATAACCCTCCCAGTGTCGCAGATCAACTCAGGCAGCCCAGGCCAGAGCCGGGTGGGGGCGGTCACTCGTGGGCGCCCTCTGCCATCGTCGGTCGGCCTCGCACGGCCCGGGGGCGGCCCCGCACTGATCGAGGACGCCGTGATCACTGCCTTGTAAGCCCGGTGGCACGGGTGTACAACGACGTCGTGACGACTCAACCGACACGGGCGATGTGGTGGGCCGAATTGGCGGTCTTTCTCGCCGTGGCAGCAGCGACCCTCACGCTGATCATGTTTCTGTCGTCGCTGGCAGCCGGGCACCACTCGGTCTCCCTCGGCGTTGGGCCGTCATCCGTGCTGCTCCCCCTGTCCATCGGTGTCGGCATCTTCATCAGCGGCCGGTTCAGGGCTTGGGGGCTGCGCCGCCGGGCTGCGTCCCTCCCCAGGAGATCTTGAAAACCGTCGTGGCAGCGATGTCACCGTGGGTCCAAATCCCACCGCCTCCGCGTGGTGAGCAGTGAGAACGACCCCTGACCTGGTTGTTTGGTCGCTGCCGCCGTCGGTGGCTGAGGCCCGAGGAAGGCCGTGGGTCGGATGCTTCTTCCGGCCCCGCGTGAGCCTGACGGCCCAGAGACGGCCCAATGACCCGAACCAGGCCCCCAATCCGCGCCGAACGCGCTGGTAGGGCTTTTTGCCGCCCGGCCACTGCCAGTTCTCCGAGCTCAGGCATGGCCGCACCGGTGTCGCGGATCGATTCAGAAGACCTGCGACCGCTGGGCACGCGGGCCTTCGGCAACCCTCAGCCGAGCTGCTCGGCCAGCCCGACGATGACGCCCTCGGGGCCGCGGAGGTAGCAGAGCCGGTACACGTCCTCGTATCGCACCACCTCGCCGATGAGTTCGGCGCCGTGGGTGTGCAGGCGGGCGATGGCGTCCTCGATGTCGTCGACGGCGAACATGATGCGACGAATGCCCAGCGTGTTCGCCGGCGCGTCCTTCGGCTCGGGACGGATCGCCTGCGGCTGGTGGAACATCGCCAGCTCGATGCGGCCGTGACCGTCCGGGGTCCGCAGCATCGCGATCTCCTGTCGGACGTCCTCCAGCCCGATGACACGCTCCACCCAACGTCCCTCGGCCGGCCCTCTGCCCTCCAGCTCCATGCCGAGTTCGACGAAGAACGAGAGAACCGCGTCGAGGTCGTCGACAACGATGAGGACGTTGTCCATCCGCTGGATCGTCATCCTCCCGCGTGCTCCAGCCGGTCCTTGAGCAGCTGCTCGTTGCGGGGCAGTTCCTTGCGGACCTGGGGGCGTACGACGAACGGGACGAGGACCTTGCCGACGCCGTGGCCCTCGAAGTCGACCTCGATCGTCACGTGGGAGCGCCGCCCCTCGTCGAACGGCTCGACCTCGCCGTGCACCCGTGCCCGGACGGGGCCGTCGACACCCCGCAGACCCCAGCTGTGCGGCGGGTCGTACTCCGTGACCTCCATGGTCATCGGCATGACCCGGCGGCCGATGTGCCGGGTGACCCGGACCCGGGAACCGACGCCGACGGGCCCCTCGTCGAGGCGCTCCGCGGACACGGCGCTCAACTGCCACTCGGGCATGCGCGGGGTGTCCATGACGTAGTTGTAGACGTCCTCGGGACGCCGGTCGACATCGATGGTCTGTCGAATGCTGGACATGATGTTCCCCTTTGCGACGTACACCTGAATCGTCCCACTTGGTGACGCCGCAGGCACCTCCGCACAACAACGGCGAGCCCCCGCCGACCATCGGACGGGAGCTCGCCGTAAGAGCCCTAAGAGCCGTAAGAGCCGTGAAAGCGGTGGTCGCCTCAGCTCGACCCGACGAAGAGCACCAGCAACAGCCACACCACCGGAGCCGTGGGCAGCAGCGAGTCCAGCCGGTCCATGATGCCGCCGTGCCCCGGCAGCAGCGTGCCCATGTCCTTGATGCCGAGGTCCCGCTTGATCATGGACTCGCCGAGGTCGCCGAGCGTGGCGCTGACCGCGACCGCGAGGCCGAGCAGCAGCCCCTGCCACCAGGCACCGTCGTCGATGAGGAACTCCAGGCACAGCGCGCCCACGACCATGGCGAAGGCGACCGCGCCGAGCAGACCCTCGCGGGTCTTGCCGGGGCTGATGCGCGGGGCGAGCTTGTGACGGCCGAAGCGCCAGCCGACCGCGTAGGCACCGGTGTCGCTGACGACCGTGAGCAGCAGGAACGTGAGCACCCGCTGCGGGCCGTCGTCCGCCGTCAGCATCATCGCGACGAAGGTCGCCAGGAACGGTACGTAGAACGCCGCGAAGACGCCCGCCGTGACGTCCCTGAGGTAGTTCTCGGGCGGTTCCGTCATGCGCCACACCAGCACGGCCAGCGCCGTGAGCGCCATGGCGACCCAGGCGCCCTCGCCGCCTCTGACGTACCCGGCGACGACCATGGCGGCTCCGCCGAGCGCGAGTGGCACGAGGGGCGCCCGGATGCCCTTGCGCTCGTCCAGCCGCTTGGTCAGCTCCCACAGGCCCACCACGACGGCGACCGCGATCACGCCGACGAACACGGCCTTGACGACGAACAGCGACGCGACGATCACCGCGCCGAGCCCGACCCCGACCCCTATCGCGGCACTCAGGTCGCGACCCGCGCTCTTCTTCTGCGGCTTGGGTGCCGGCTCTGCGGCGTCGGGCATGGGCTCCGGATTCGTCTCGTTTCGGACCGGGGAGCCGCTCAGCCGAGCAGCCCCCCGGTCGTCATCCTGGTTTCCGCCGTATTCGGCTACGTCGGGCACGATGGGCATGGGGCGAGTCTGAGGCGCTTCATGCGCATCGTATGCGGGACCCGCCGGGGCGGCTCCCTGGGCGTGCCCATGGCCAGGGCTGTGGGCGTGCCCGTGGCCATGCCCTTGGTCGGTGGGCCCCCAGTACCCGGCCTGTGGCGGCGCCCCCCAGGAAGAGTCGTTCATCAGACCTCGAGCAGCTCCGCTTCCTTGTGCTTCAGGAGCTCGTCCACCTGCGCCACGTACTTGTGGGTGGTGTCGTCGAGCTCCTTCTCCGCACGGCGGCCCTCGTCCTCGCCGATCTCGCCGTCCTTGATCAGCTTGTCGATGGCGTCCTTGGCCTTGCGGCGCACGGAGCGGATGGAGACCTTGGCGTCCTCACCCTTGCTCTTGGCGACCTTGATGTACTCGCGGCGGCGCTCCTCGGTCAGCTCGGGGAACACCACCCGGATGATGTTGCCGTCGTTGCTCGGGTTGACGCCCAGGTCGGAGTCGCGGATGGCCTGTTCGATGTTGCGCAGCGCGCTCTTGTCGAACGGGGTCACCACGGCCATGCGCGGCTCGGGCACCGAGAACGAGGCCAGCTGGTTGATCGGGGTCGGCGCGCCGTAGTAGTCGGCCACGATCTTGTTGAACATCGCCGGGTGCGCACGGCCGGTGCGGATCGCGGCGAAGTCCTCCTTGGCGACCACGACGGCCTTCTCCATCTTCTCCTCGGCCTCGAGGAGGGTCTCTTCGATCACCACTTGCTCCTGCGTGTCTTGAGTAGGCCCGGCTGCGGTTCCATGTGGGGCGGCGGCCGGCTGCGTCGCGTCTTCTTCCTGCACGGTTCCCGACCGGCAGGACATTGTCCATCCCCCGGCCCGGCTCCGTCCCGTCCGTCCCCCGGACGGGGTTGTTCTCGGGGACCTCAGTCCCGGCTGCCGGGGTCCCCCACCAGCGTGCCGATCTTCTCACCCTTGACGGCACGCCCGATGTTGCCCTCCGCCAGCAGCTCGAAGACCACGATCGGGAGCTTGTTGTCGCGGCACAGCGTCACGGCCGTGGCGTCGGCGACCTTCAGGTCGCGGGTGATGACCTCGCCGTAGCCGAGGTGGTCGAACTTCACGGCGTCCGGGTTGGTCTTCGGGTCGGAGTCGTAGACCCCGTCCACGCCGTTCTTGCCCATCAGCAGCGCCTCGGCGTCGATCTCCAGGGCGCGCTGGGCGGCGGTGGTGTCGGTGGAGAAGTACGGCATGCCCATACCGGCACCGAAGATGACCACACGGCCCTTCTCCAGGTGCCGTACGGCACGCAGCGGGATGTACGGCTCGGCGACCTGGCCCATGGTGATGGCGGTCTGCACCCGGCAGTCCACCCCCACCTTCTCCAGGAAGTCCTGGAGGGCCAGGCAGTTCATGACCGTGCCGAGCATGCCCATGTAGTCGGAGCGGGCCCGGTCCATGCCGCGCTGCTGGAGCTCGGCACCGCGGAAGAAGTTGCCGCCCCCGATGACGACCGCGATCTGTGCGCCGTCGCGCACGACGGCCGCGATCTCACGGGCGATCTTGTGCACCACGTCGGGGTCGACGCCCAGGCCCCCACCGCCGGAGAAGGCCTCTCCGGACAGCTTCAGCAGAAACCGGCCGCGTACTTTGCCGTCGTCGCTCTTCTGGGCCTTGGTGGTCATGGGGGATCCCGCCTCTTTCACGTGTTGCACATACGAAGAAGGCCATTGCCGGTGGGGCGTGGTTCGCATCCCATACGGCAATGGCCTCCTCGTCAGATCTGCTGTCGTCCGCCACCCATGTGACGGCGTACACGGACGACTGCTGCCGACCCTATCGGGGTCGGGCGTCGATCGCGGTACGGACTCAGATGCCGACCTTGATGCGCGTGAAGCGCTTCAGGGTGACACCGGCCTCGTCCAGGACCTTCTGGACGGACTTCTTGTTGTCGAGCGCGTAGGGCTGGCCGAGCAGCGTGGCGTCCTTGAAGAAGCCGTTGAGGCGACCCTCGACGATCTTCGGCAGGGCGGCCTCGGGCTTGCCCTCGGCGCGGGTGGTCTCCTCGGCGACGCGGCGCTCGGACTCGACGACCTCGGCCGGGACGTCCTCCTTGGAGAGGTACTTCGGCGCGAAGGCGGCGATGTGCTGGGCGACGCCCTTGGCGATCTCGGCGTTCGGCTTGTCCAGCTCGACGAGGACACCGATCTGCGGGGGCAGGTCGGGCATCGTGCGGTGCATGTACGCCGTCACATAGCCGTCGGCGAACCGCGCGAAGCGGTCCAGGACGATCTTCTCGCCGAGGTTGGCGTTGGCCTCGTCCACGAACGCCTGGACGGTCTTGCCGGCCTCGATCTCGGAGGCGAGCAGGGCCTCGAGGTCGGCCGGGGAGGTCTTGGCGACGTGCTCGGCGATGGCGGTGGCCACGCCCTGGAACTTGTCACCCTTGGCGACGAAGTCCGTCTCGCACTTCAGCTCGACGAGGACACCGGAGGAGTTGTCGTCGGCGATGATCGATACGACGGCACCGTTCTCGGCGGAGCGGCCCTCGCGCTTGGCGACGCCCTTCTGGCCCTTGATGCGGAGCGCCTCGACGGCCTTCTCGACGTTGCCCTCGGCCTCGTCCAGCGCCTTCTTGCAGTCCATCATGCCGGCGCCCGTGAGCTCACGGAGCTTCTTGACGTCGGCGGCGGTGTAGTTCGCCATGAGTCTGTGAATCTCTCTCGAAGTCTGGAAGATCGAAGATCTGCGGATGTACCCCATGGAGCCGGGGGACTCTGTCCTTCCGCTGACCTACGGGTGAACGGCGGGAGCGGACTTCACCGCGCCGGAGGCGCTATTGGCTCTAGTACCGCTCCCGCCGTCAACTCGTCGCTGACGGGTCAGGCCTGCTCGGCCTCGGCGGCCTTCTCGCCCTCGGCCGGCTTCTCGGCCTCGGCGGGGGCGGCCTCGGCGGCCGGAGCAGCCTCGGCGGCCGGGGCGGCCTCGGCGGCGGGGGCAGCCTCGTCGGCCTTCTTCTCGCCCTCGAGCAGGTCGCGCTCCCACTCGGCGAGCGGCTCGCCCGCGGCCTTCTCGCCCTTGCCCTCGGTGGCGACACCGCTGCGGGCGATGAGGCCCTCGGCGACGGCGTCGGCGATGACGCGGGTGAGCAGGGTGACGGAGCGGATCGCGTCGTCGTTGCCCGGGATCTTGTAGTCGACCTCGTCGGGGTCGCAGTTGGTGTCGAGGATCGCGACGACCGGGATGTTCAGCTTCCGGGCCTCACCAACGGCGATGTGCTCCTTCTTGGTGTCCACGATCCAGACGGCGCTGGGCACCTTCTGCATCTCGCGGATACCACCGAGGGTCTTCTCCAGCTTGGCCTTCTCGCGCGAGAGCACGAGAAGCTCCTTCTTGGTCAGACCGGACGCGGCGACGTCCTCGAAGTCGATCTGCTCGAGCTCCTTGAGGCGCTGCAGACGCTTGTAGACGGTCGAGAAGTTGGTGAGCATGCCGCCCAGCCAGCGCTGGTTGACGTAGGGCATGCCGACGCGGGTGGCCTGCTCGGCGATGGCCTCCTGCGCCTGCTTCTTCGTGCCGACGAACATGACCGTGCCGCCATGGGCGACGGTCTCCTTGACGAACTCGTAGGCGCGGTCGATGTACGACAGCGACTGGAGCAGGTCGATGATGTAGATGCCGTTGCGCTCCGTGAAGATGAAGCGCTTCATCTTCGGGTTCCAACGACGGGTCTGGTGACCGAAGTGGACGCCGCTCTCCAGCAGCTCCCGCATCGTGACGACGGCCATGGCCGTATCTCCTTGTGCTTCTCGGTTGTGCCGCGGATGCCGGACGGCTTCCGCGCCTGACGCCCACTGCGCGCCGTGCCACGAGGGACCGAGGGGCGCTGATACGGCCCGTTGCCGGGGTGCGTATCGGGGCGTGCGAAGTCGACCCGGTGACCCGGATCGCCACCAGAAGTGTACGGGACCCGCGGGGCACCGGGTGACGCCGTTGTCCACAACCGGATGGCGGTCCACAGCCACGGGCGGTGACGAGCAGCGGTCCGGGACGCTTTCGGCATGCGAGCGAAGCAATGTGTGCCTGTTTGTGCGCGCCTGGTCCTGGTGCTGGTCATGACGACGGCCGTCCTGCTGGCCCCTCCGCCGCCCCTGTTCGCGGCGGGCGCGCCCGTCGCGGACGTCACCGTGCCGACGGTCGGCCGCACCTGGCCCGTCGGCTTACGCCCCAGGGTCCTGCGCGGCTGGGAACCCCCGGCGACGGCCTACGGCCGGGGCCACCGCGGTGTGGACCTCACGGCGACGCCGGGGACGCCGGTACGGGCGGTGGCGGCGGGCCGGGTGTCCTTCGCGGGCCGGGTGGCCGGCAAGGGGGTCGTCTCGGTGGAGCTGACGGGGACGGGCGAACCACCGCTGCGCACGACCTACGAGCCGGTGACGGCGTCAGTGGAGGAGGGCGAGGAGGTGGAACCGGGCGAGGTGATCGGCACGGTGGACGCGACGGGCTCACATTGCACGGTTACGTGCGTGCACTGGGGCCTGCGGCGGGACGAGACGTACTTGAACCCACTGTCGCTCCTGCCGCCCTGGCTCCTGCGCAGAGGGCCTTCGCGACTCCTGCCAGTCTGGAGTTAGCTGCGGGCAGTCGTGCCGCTTGGGGCGATGGGGGTCCCCTGCTCAGGGGGGTCCCCTGCTCATGGGGGTCCCCTGCTCATGGGGGTCCCCTGCTCATGGGGGTCCCCTGCTCATGGGGGTCCCCTGCTCATGGGGGTCCCCCCTGTTCGAGCGAAGCCGAGAACTTGAGGGAGTCGCCGAGAGCTTGGGGGAGGGTGGGCGCAGCGGCACCCCGCTCCGCCGGGCTGCGGACCCACCCCGCCCCAGCACCAACGCGGCTCAGCCTCGCACACCCCGCAGGGCCATACTCACCGCCGCTTCCGCGACAACGCCCGGCTCCTCCGCAGCCCCCAGCTCGATCCGCCGCACCGCCGCGTCCACAACCCCCTGCACCAGCATCGCCGCCAGCCGGGGCTGCTCATGCCCCAGCTCACCGAGCGCCTCGACGATCATCGCGACCAGCCCGCCATGCGCCGCCCGGATCTTCTCCCGGGCCCCGGCGTCCAGCTCACTCGCCGAGATCGCCACCACGGCCCGATGCCGCCGGTCCCCCACCAGCTCCAGCTGCTGCCGCACATACGCCTCGACCTTGGCCTCGGCCGTCCCCGCCCGCTCCATCGCCGCGGACACTTCCGCCGCCCAGACGGGAAAGTCGACCTCGCACAGCTCCTCGACCACGGCCGCCCGTGACCGGAAGTACTCGTAGACGGACGAGCGCGCGAGCCCCGTCCGCTCGGCGAGGGCCGGGAAGGTCAGCGCCTCCGTACCGCCCTCGGACAACAAGGAACGAGCCGCGTCCAGCAGGGCGGCTCGCTGCATCGACCGGTGCTCGGCCACGGAGGCCGCTCGAATCCTTGGCACGTCAACCACTCTACGGACGCGTCAGTCCGGGCGGGAGAGGCTCCCGCCGGACCGTCGTCTTCCGGCCAGGTCAGCGGCCGAAGCTCGCCAGTTTCGCTCTCAGCTGGAGCACCGACTTGGTGTGGATCTGGCTGACCCGGCTCTCGGTCACGCCCAGCACGTTCCCGATCTCGGCCAGGGTGAGCCCCTCGTAGTAGTACAGCGTGACCACGGTCTTCTCCCGCTCGGGCAGCGTGTTGATCGCCCGCGCGAGGAACCTGCGGAGTTCCCGGTCCTCGGCGACCTCCACCGGGTTGTCGGCGGCGGTGTCCTCCAGCGTGTCCATGACGCTGAGCCCGTCGCCGCCCTCGCCTCCGCCGTGCAGCAGCTCCTCCAGGGCCACCACGTTGGCCAGCGACAACTGGCTGAACACGGCGTGGAGTTCCTCCACGGCGATGTCCATCTCGGCGGCCACCTCGCCCTCCGTCGGTGTCCGCCGCAGCCGCGCCTCCAGCGTGGCGTACGCGCGCTCCACGTTGCGCGCCTTCTGCCGGACCGACCGGGGGATCCAGTCCAGGGCCCGCAGCTCGTCGATCATCGCGCCCCGGATCCGGGTGATCGCGTACGTCTCGAACTTGATCTCGCGGTCGATGTCGAACTTCTCGATCGCGTCGATCAGCCCGAACACCCCGGACGAGACGAAGTCCGCCTGCTCGACGTTGGACGGCAGGCCCACGCTGACCCGGCCGGCGACGTACTTCACGAGCGGCGAGTAGTGCAGGATCAGCTGCTCCCGCAGCCGCTCGTCCCCCGTCGCCTTGTACGACCGCCACAGCTCGTCGAGCGTCGAGGGAGCGGGCGGCCGCACGCTGCCACCGTCACGGGCGGCTGGGGGGATCGCCGCCCGGTCGGACCCGGAGGTGTGCTGGGGCATTCGTCGCCTTGTGCCGTTCTGCTGCGGAATGGTGCTGCTGGGGTTGGCTGTCTGTCTGATGTCGAGTTGCCTGTCCGTGTCGGGACCCTCGTGAGCGTAGCGTGACTGCGGTGTCGCGGTGCGCGAAGGACGGAGGTCAAGGCAGGCGGAGATACGTTCCGGAGGGGGGCCCACCAGGACGGCGAGGTCGCTCGGTGTAATCACCGGAGCACCCCAACTGGGGGAATTTCCAAGGGATGTCGAGGTTCCCCCGGACGGCCGAACACGCACGGTCAGCATGGTCCGGGACCGCCGCGGACCGACATCACCGCCTGGCGTGTCAACTTCCAGCCGTCGCCGTGTCGTTCGACGTAACCGAGTGCTCGGAGTTCGTACAGTCTCGCGATCGCGTCGTCCTGTGCGGTCTGCGCGCGGCGCGCGATCTCGTCCGGCCGGGCCGCCCGGCCACCCGGCAGCGCGGCGAGCACCTGCCGGGTGGCCGGATCGAGCAGGTCCCGGGGCAGGACGGGGCCGCGCCGGTCGGGGGCCAGCTGTCCGATGGCGCCGACCAGTTCGACGACGTCCGCGGCGTCGGTGACCAGGACCGCCTCCCCGCGCAGCAGCTCGTGCACCCCGGCGGACAGGCCGCTGGTGGCCGGGCCCGGTACGCCCATGGTGTGCCGGCCGAGGCGCTGTGCCGCCCGTGCCGTGGCCAGGGAGCCGCTGCGGTGGGCGGCCTCGACGACCACGGTGCCGCGGGTGAGCGCCGCGATCACCCGGTTCCGCAGGATGAACCGGCTCGGTGTCGGGTGATCACCGGGCGGCAACTCACCGATGACCAGTCCCTGTTCGGCGATCCTGCCGATCAGCTGGGTGTGTCCGCGCGGGTAGGGGCGGTCGACGCCGCAGGCGAGGACGGCGACGGTGGCGCCGCCCGCGCCGAGGGCGCCGCGGTGGGCGGCGCCGTCGACTCCGTAGGCGCCGCCGGACACCACGACCCAGCCCTGCTCGGCGAGGCCGGCGGCGAGGGTGGCCGCCATGTGCGCCCCGTACTCGGTACAGGCGCGAGCGCCGACGACGGCCACCGACTTCAGCGCCCACATCCGCAGACTGGCCCGACCGCGCACCCACAGCCCCAGCGGCCGGGCATCCCCGAGATCATCGAGCTGCCCCGGCCACTCCGCGTCGCCGGGACCGATGAACCGCACCCCGGCCTCCCGGGCGACGGCGAGGTCCTCACGCGGCCGAGCCGCCTCGGCCCTGGCCAGCAGCCCATTCCACCGCTTCCCGCTCACCCCGGCCAGGGGCCGCCCACCCTCCGCCAGCCGCCGGGCCAGGCCCCGCACCCCGAACTCCCGCACCCACCGCCCACCGACCTCGTCACCGGGCTCGATGACACGGGTGAGCAGGACCCGGGCGAGCAGCTCTTCGTCCGGTTCGCGGGCGACGCTCACGTCTTCGCCGGCGGCGCTCACGTCAGCGCTCCGATGGCCATGGGCACGCCCCTCGGGACACCGGTGCGCAACTGGAGCGCGAGGGCGACGTCCGTCGCGTCGGGCCGGTCGTGGCCGACGAGATCGGCGACGGTCCAAGCGACGCGCAGGACCCGGTCGAGGCCGCGGGCGGTCAGGACGCCCCGCTCCAGGTTCCGCTCGGCCTCGTCCATCGCCCCGGACACGGCGTACCAGCGGCTGCGCAGCTCGCGGCCGGGTACCTCGCTGTTCGTGCGCCACGGAGTGCCGGCGAGGCGCTCCGTCGCCCGCTCTCGGGCCGCCCGCACCCGGTCGGCGACCGTCGCGGTGGACTCGCCGCGCGCGCCGGAGGCGGTCAGCTCGGTGCGGGTGACGCGGTCCACCTCGACGCGCAGGTCGACCCGGTCGAGCAGCGGGCCGGAGAGCCTGGCCTGGTAGCGGCGGATCGCCGAGGGAGGGCACTCGCACAGGTCGTCCCGCTGCGAGAACCGGCCGCACGGGCAGGGGTTGGCCGCGAGCACCATCAGGAACTTCGCCGGGAAGCGCACCACTCCCGCACTGCGCGCGATGACCACATGCCCCGCCTCCAGCGGCTGGCGCAGGGCGTCCAGGGCCTGGCTGTTGAACTCGGGCGTCTCGTCCAGGAAGAGGACTCCCCGGTGGGACAGCGACACCGCGCCGGGCCGCGCGACGCCCGGGCCGCCGCCGACGAGTGCCTGCATCGTGGCCGAGTGGTGCGGGGCGCAGTAGGGGGCGACGTCGATCAGGGGCTTGCCCGGGGGCAGCAGGCCCGCCACCGAGTGGACCGCGGTGACCTCCAGTGACTCCTGCCGGCCGAGCCGGGGCAGGATGGCGGGCAGCCGCTCCGCGAGCATCGTCTTGCCGGCGCCGGGCGGCCCCTCCAGGAACAGGTGGTGTCCGCCCGCCGCGGCCACCTCCACCGCCGTGCGCGCCGAGATCTGCCCGACGACGTCCGCCAGGTCGTGGCCGGGCTCGTGCTGGGCCGCGCCGACGCTGTGCATGCCCGTGGCGGCGCCCGTGCCCGGCATCCGCAGGCCGGCGAGGAGCGGGTCCGGGCGGCCCTGCTCGTCCGGATCCTCGTCGGGCACGGGTTCGTCGGCCAGGACGGCGATCAGCTGGCGCAGGCTCCGGACGCCCAGTACGGAGACCCCAGGCACCAGGGACGCCTCGGCGGCGGCACACTCCGGCACCACCACCTGCTCGTACCCCGCGTCCGCCGCCGCCAGCACCGCCGGCAACACCCCGCGCACCGGCCGCACCCGCCCGTCCAGCCCCAGTTCCCCGATCATCACGATGTCGGCGAGGACCCGGGGGTCGATGCGCTCCGCCGCGCCGAGGACCGCCGCGGCGACGGCCAGGTCGAAGCCGCTGCCGCTCTTGGGGACGGAGGCCGGGCTCAGCCCGACCGTGAGTTTCTTCTGGGGCCAGGCCGCGCCCGAGTTGACGACCGCGGCACGCACTCGGTCCCGGCTCTCGGTCAGGCTCTTGTCGGGCAGCCCCACCAGCGTGAACGCCGCGACGCCCGGCTCCAGGTCGGCCTGGACCTCGACGACCACGCCCTCGACGCCCACCAGCGCCACCGAACACGTGCGGGCGAATGCCATCAGGCCACCCCCCGCACGTGCTCGACCACGGCCGCGCCGCGGGCCGGCAGCAGCACCCCGACCACGTCGATGCGGACCCCGCCGGGCGGTGCGCCCCCATGCGTCTGGATCCACCGCTCGGCGAGGTCTCGCAGCCGCTCCGCCTTCTGCGGGGTCACGGCGGCCATCGGATGCTCGAAGGGCCCCTCCCTGCGGGTCTTCACCTCGCAGACGACCAGGACGTCCCCGTCCCTGGCCACGATGTCGATCTCACCGCTCCGGCCGGAGCGCCAGTTGCGCTCCAGGATCGTCAACCCGGTCTCCGCCAGCCGCCGAGCCGCCAGAGTCTCTCCGTACCTGCCCATGGCACTGCGTGCGTTCATGTCGGCACCACCTCCGGCGCCAACGATCACGCACCCGTCCCCACCAAGTGGATCTTGGTGGGCGACTCAGCGGTTGTGGATAACTCCGTCACCCACTCGGGTGAACCTCACCCGCTCGGCAGCTCGAGGTCGCTCTTGTTCAGCTCCTCGATGTTCACGTCCTTGAAAGTGAGGACCCGGACCTGCTTCACGAACCGCGCCGGCCGGTACATGTCCCACACCCAGGCATCCGCCATGGACACCTCGAAGAACACCTCACCCTGGACCGAGTGCACCTGCATCTCGTAGTCGTTGGTCAGGTAGAAGCGCCGCTCGGTTTCGATCACGTATTTGAACAGACCGACGACATCGCGGTACTCCCGGTAGAGCTTCAGCTCCATCTCGGTCTCGTACTTCTCGAGGTCCTCGGCGCTCATGGCATGTTCCCCTTCAGCCGTGCGATCCCACCATTGTGCGCCAGTTCCGTGCGCCCCTAGACGATTTCCGGGTCAAGGATCACGGGCCTGGCCGGGGGACCTTCGTCGAGCAGCGTGCGCAGCAGCCCGGCGAGTCTCGTCGGATACACCGTCTCATGTGCCCGGCAAAGTTCCGGACACGTCCACCAGCGCGCTCCGGCGACACTGCGCCGCTCCAGCTCGGTCAGCCCCACGGCCTCGATCGCCGTGCGGTCCGTACGAGCCAGGAAGTACCACTCGTCCTGGTCCCAGCGGCGGCCCGCGAACGGGAAGGAGCACATCCGCCGCCACAGCACCGGGCCGAGCTCGACCTCGGTGATGCCCGTCTCCTCGGCGAGTTCCCGCAGGGCGGCCTCTTCACGGGTCTCCTCGCCCTCCACACCGCCGCCGGGTGTGAACCACCAGTCGTCGGCCGGATCGTCCGGCTCGTGCCCGTGCAGCAGCAGGATGCGGTCCTGCGGGTCGAGCAGCACGACCCGGGCGACCTTGCGCAGCCCGCCCTCGTAGGTGTCCTGGCCCGCCCCCACGGCCTCAGCGGACACCTGCGGGCTCCGCGCCCGCCCGCCGGGCCCGGGCCGCGCCCTTGGCGAGGGGTCCGTAGGCGCCCCCGCCCAGGACGAGCACGGCGCCGGCGATCACCAGGGCGGTGATCGTCCGCAGCGGTCCGGGCGAGGAGAGGTCGCCGAGCGACTCGAAGCCGGTGGGACGCGCCAGCATGCCGTTCATGGGCCAGACGACGGCGTCCACGCGCGCGTCGACGGCTCCGCGTGACACCGTGCCGCCGGCGGCGTCGGTCAGGTGGGCGGTGGAGTCCACGGAGCTGCCGCGCTCGTCGCCGAGCAGGAACAGGCGCCCCTCGGGGACGTTCACGGTCGGGAAGCCGGTGATCTCCGCCGGTGTGCCCTCGGCCAGGTACGCCTCGTCGATCTCCTTGCCGTTGACCTTCAGCTTGCCGTCCTGGCAGCAGGAGACCGTGTCTCCGCCGACGGCCACCACGCGCTTGACCATCGGCACGTTGCCCCAGGTGGTGTCCTTGAACACGACGACATCACCGCGGCGCACATCAGCGCCGTCGACGCGCTGCGCCAGCACCCGGTCGCCCGCGTCGATCGTCGGCGTCATCGAACTGGTGGGCACGGTGTACGGCCGGTAGACCACCGCCCCCCAGGCGAAACCCCCCAGGAACAGCACAAGGCCCAGTGCGACGGCCAGCCCGGACAACCGCTGTCCGGTCCGGCTGCCCACCGGGCCCGAGCCTGTGCCACCGCTGCGCGGGGCCGTGTGCGTCATGCTCTCGCCACCCATGGGTCCGCACCCTACCCGGGGGTACCGACCGGGGTCAGCCCACCGTCGGGATCACTGCTTCCGGCGGCGCCACAGCACCACCGGCACCACCCCCAGCAGCGCCAGCCCCTGCGGCGCCACCGCCAGACCGGCCGCGGCCGACTGGGCGCTGAGACCGGCCTGGTCGAAGGTGTCCGGCACCGGCAGGTTGTCCCAGCGGTTGATCGGCCAGGCGACGACGATGGCCCGGCCGACGACGTCCTTCACCGGGACCATGCCGTGGTGCTTGTCCGACTGGTTGTAGCGGGAGTCCCGGGAGTTCTGCCGGTGGTCGCCCATGACCCAGATGTAGCCCTCGGGAACCTTTACCTTGAATTGACCGCCCTGGTCGTCGACGCTGCACGGCGTGTTGCCGGGGTAGACGTACGACGCTTCGTCCAGCGCCTTGCCGTTGACCGTCAGCGGGCCCGTGTTCTTGCATTCGACCGTGTCGCCGCCGACGCCGACGACCCGCTTGATGAGGTCCTTCTCCTCCGCGGACGGCATGAGGCCGATCCAGCTGAGGAACGTCTGGAAGGCGTTCGGATCCGCCACCGGCTCGCCCGCCAGCCAGTTGTCGGGGTCGTGGAAGACGACGACCTCGCCACGCTCGGGCTCGGAGCCGAACCACGGGGTCAGCTTGTCGACCAGGACGCGGTCGCCCTGCTGGAGGGTGTTCTGCATCGAGTCGGAGGGGATGGAGAACGCCTGCACCAGGAAGGTCTTGATCAGCAGCGCGAGCACGAGCGCGATGCCGATCAGGATGGGCAGCTCCTTCCAGAAGGAGCGTGGCTTCTTCGGCGTCCGGGCCGGGCGGCCCGGCCCCTCGCCCTCGGCTGTGCTGCTGTACTCGCCTGTCACCCTGTCGTCCTCGACTGCCCCGGAGTCATTCCCGGAGGTCACGGCGCTGTCCGCGGCCGGGACGGCGGATCCCGCGGGGCGTCCGCGGTGCTCCTCGCCGTCGTGTCCGGACCGTGCGCCAACCGCCACATCCCCCACGCCAACTCCTCACTCTGTGCCGCCGCCTGCCCCACACACGACGCAGGCCCACCACTCCCATAACGAGCGGGAGTTCCGCAGGGGTCGGGAGCTGGATCGTTCCGTTCGAATCGTAGGAGGCAACCCTATGCGACAGTTCGGGAGCAGCGGTCGACCCGGGGGCCGAGTCGGACACGGAGGCGTAGGTGTTCGGTTCCTCCAGGGTGCTCCAGTGCCCGAAGGGCCAGGCGATGACCATGGCGCGGCCCACGACCTCTTCCTCGGAGACCGTGCCGCCGTAGTCGGTGTCCTGGTGGGCGCGGGAGTCCGCGGAGTTGTTCCGGTGGTCGCCCATCACCCACAGCCGGCCCGGGGGGACCGTGATGTCGAACGGCGTGTCGGACGGGGCGTTGCCGGGGTACAGGTAGTCCTCGTTCAGCGGGATGCCGTTGACGGTCACGCGCCCTTGCGTGTCGCAGCACTTGACGCGGTCTCCGCCGACGCCGACGACCCGTTTGATGAGGTCCTTCTCGTTGTCGGACGGCAGCAGGCCGATGAAGGTGAGCCCTTCCTTGACCTGCTTGATGACGACGGGGTCGTCCTGCACAGGGGCGGTCTGCTCGTCCTGGAGCCAGCCGCCGGGGTCCTTGAAGACGACGACCTCCCCGCGCTGCGGCTTGGAACCGAACCACGGGGTGAGCTTGTCGACCAGGACGCGGTCGCCGATCTGGATCGTCTGCTCCATGGAGCCGGACGGGATGACGAAGGCCTGCACGAGGAACGTCTTCAGCACGAGCGCTATGAGCACGGCGACGCCGACGAGGAGGGGTATCTCCTTGACGGCACCGCGCCTGCGGCGCCGCTTGACCTTCTTCTGGAGCTTGCGCCGCTCGGCGCGCGTACGGCCACCGGTCGGGCTGGCGGCGCGCCGGGCGCCGGTGGGCAGCAGGTTGTCCGCGGGGCTGGCGGGGACGCCGCGCGGTTTGCCGCGGTTACCCATGGGCGCCCGCCCTTCCGGCGGCGGGGACGGGCACGCGCGCGTAGGCGTCGGGGCGGTGCAGCCGAGTGGCGTGGCCGAAGGGCCAGACGATCCAGTCGGCGCGGCCGATCACCTCGTCGACCGGGACCATGCCGCCGCCCGGCGAGCCGAGGTGGTCGCGGGAGTCGCTGGAGTCGCCCCGGTGGTCGCCGAGGAGGAACAGGGTGCCGGCGGGCACGACGACGTCGAAGGGCACCGTGGAGGGGCTGTCGCCGGGGTACAGGAAGCCCGACTCGTCGACCGGCCGGCCGTTCACCTGGATCCTCCCCTCCTTGTCGCAGCAGACGACGTGGTCTCCCCCCACGCCGACAACGCGTTTGATGTAGTCCGCGTGCCCGAAGTACCCCGTCCCGTCGAACACGACGATGTCTCCCCGCTGCGGCTCGGCACCGAAACGGTACGCCAACTTATTTACGAGAACCCGGTCCCCGATCCTCAATCCCTGTTCCATGGATCCGCTGGGGATCTGGAACGGCCGCAGCACGAACGTGCTGAGCAGCAGCAGGAAGAGCAGGCAGGCCAGCAGCGTCAGAGTGATCCGGCCGCCCGGGACCCACTCGGTGACACGCGACAACGCGAAACGCGACCGGTCCTCCGGTCCTCCGGGATCCGAGGTGTCCTCGGAGTCGGAAGGGGGGGAGGAGCGGTCGCGCTCCGTCGGCTGTGCTTCGGTGTCCATCGAGGCCAGATGCTATCCGGCCCCGATGAGAACTCCGGAGAGCGCTCAGCTCTCGCGCTTCTCCTTGATCTTCGCGGCCTTGCCGCGCAGCTCGCGCAGGTAGTACAGCTTGGCGCGGCGGACGTCACCCTTGGTGACGAGCTCGATCTTCTCCACGATCGGGGTGTGCACCGGGAAGGTGCGCTCGACGCCGACGGAGAAGGAGACCTTGCGGACCGTGAAGGTCTCGCGCACGCCGGAACCCTGGCGGCGGATCACCACACCCTTGAACTGCTGCACACGGGAGCGGTTGCCCTCGATGACGCGGACGTGCACGTTGACCGTGTCGCCCGGGCGGAAGGCGGGGACGTCGCTGCGCAGCGACGCGGAGTCGACGGTGTCGAGCAGGTGAGACATTTCGTCTGCTTTCTTCGCTGATGCCACAGGTCATCAACGGAAACTAGGTGTTCTGGATCAGGGGTGTGCGGGTCGGGGCGGGCGTCGTCTCCCCCTGTGGCAGGGGCGCACGCCGGACGGACGCACAACAGCTGGCTATTCTTCCACGCCGTCGGTCCTGCGCCAAAATCGGCCGTACGGCTCCCCCGCCGGGTCGGGTTCCCAGCCCAGGATGGACAGCATCTCGCGGTCCTTCTTGTCGAAGGCCTTGGGGTCGCACCGCTCGATGAGGTCGGGCCGGTGGGCCGTCGTGCGCTTCAGGGCCTCGTCCCGCCGCCACCGGGCGATCTTCCCGTGATGGCCGCTGAGCAGCACGTCGGGGATGTCCCGGCCGCGCCACTCGGGCGGCTTGGTGTAGACGGGCCCCTCCAGCAGGCTCGCCATGGCGCCGGGCGCGAAGGAGTCGTCCCGGTGGGACTCGGCGTTGCCCAGGACGCCGGGCAGCAGCCGCGCCACGGCCTCCGTGACGACGAGGACGGCCGCCTCGCCGCCGGCCAGGACGTAGTCGCCGATGGACACCTCGTACACCGGCATCCGCGTCGTGTACTCGTCGACGACGCGCCGGTCGATGCCCTCGTAGCGGGCCGGCGTGAAGATCAGCCAGGGGCGCTCGGAGAGGTGGACGGCGAGTTCCTGGGTGAAGGGGCGGCCGCTGGGCGTGGGCACGATGAGGGCCGGCTCGTGGGAGCCGGTCTCGTAGCCGTCGGCCAGGACGGAGTCCAGCGCCTCTCCCCAGGGCTCGGTCTTCATGACCATGCCGGGGCCGCCGCCGTAGGGCGTGTCGTCGACGGTGTTGTGGCGATCGTAGGTCCACGAGCGCAGGTCGTGGACGTGCACGTTCAGCTGTCCACGCGCGCGTGCCTTGCCGACGAGGGAGACGTTCAGCGGTTCCAGGTACTCGGGGAAGATCGTGACGACGTCGAGGCGCATTACGACTCTTCCCGGCTGGAGGCGATCTCGGCGCGGTCGTCGATCAGGCCCGGCGGCGGGGTGATGACGGCCTTCTGCTCCTCCAGGTCGATCTCGCTGACGATCTCCTCGACGAAGGGGATCATCACCTCACTGCCGTCGGGGCGCTCCACGATGAACAGGTCCTGGGTGGGCAGGTGCGAGATCTCCGTGATCCGCCCGACCTCCGCGCCGTCCGCGGTGACCACGTCGAGGTCGATGAGCTGGTGGTCGTAGTACTCGTCCTCGCCCTCGGGCAGTTCCTCCGGGTCGATCTCGGCGATCAGGAGGGTGTTGCGCAGGGCCTCGGCGCCGGTGCGGTCGCTGACGCCCTTGAAGCGCAGCAGGAGGCGGCTGCTGTGGACGCGGCCCGTCTCGATGGTGAGCGGTCCCGCGGAGGCGGGATCGGTGGCGAGCACGGCGCCGGGGGCGAGCCGCAGTTCCGGCTCATCGGTCCGTACCTCGACGGTGACCTCGCCCTTGATGCCATGGGCACGGCCGATCCGTGCGACTACCAACTGCACGTGTCCATTCTCCTGTCATACGACTGCGGGCCGGGGACGGCCCTCAGGCCCTCCCCGGCCCGAGCCGGTTGCGTTGAAGCGTCAGCGGACGTGGTCCACGTCGACGAGGTCGACGCGGACACCGCGACCGCCGATGGCGCCCACGACGGTACGCAGGGCGCGTGCGGTGCGGCCGTTGCGGCCGATCACCTTGCCGAGGTCGTCCGGGTGGACCCGGACCTCGAGCACTCGCCCGCGGCGCAGGTCGCGCGAGGCGACCTGCACATCGTCAGGGTTGTCGACGATGCCCTTCACGAGGTGCTCGAGAGCCTCCTCGAGCATGCTCAGGCCTCGGTCGAAGCGGACTCGGCGGAAGCCTCGTCCTTCTTCTCAGCCTTCTTCTTCTGGGTGATCGCCTCACCCTTGCCCTCGTCGTCACCGCCGAGAGCCTCGAACGACGGGCGCGCGGCCTTCTCGGGCGCCGTCAGCAGCGGAGCCGGGGCGGGCTCGCCCTTGAACTTCTGCCAGTCGCCGGTCTTCTTGAGGATGGCCATCACGGGCTCGGTCGGCTGCGCGCCGACACCGAGCCAGTACGCCACACGCTCGGCGTCGACCTCGATCACCGACGGGTTGTACGTCGGGTGGTACTTGCCGATCTCCTCGATCGCACGACCGTCACGACGGGTACGGGAGTCGGCGACGACGATGCGGTAGTGAGGCGAACGGATCTTGCCCAGACGCTTCAGCTTGATCTTGACTGCCACGGGAGTGGGTTCTCCTGGATTTGACGTGGTTGGGCACGGCGAGATGGCCGCGTGGGGTTGCGGTACCCGAGTGCCCGATGGACGCGTCAGCCGGAGGAGAGAGGGGTCCTGTGCGGCTGTCGAGTACAGCTAGCCATTGTGCCACACCCTGCCAGCGGCTTTGACCGAGGGATTCGCCGCTGTGCGGGCACGCCTAGGGGGCACCCGGCGTGGAGGTGAAGTACGTCGGGTGCCCTGCCCGGCAGTGGCGGGGTGCTGTCCCGACCGGCAGCCACGAGATGCCGGTGGTGGACGTCAGCCGGCCACCGCCCCCGCTCCCACGACGTCCGGGATCCGGAACGGCTTGCCGCAGCCGCCGCAGACGATGGGCGCCTGGGCGAGGACCGACGGCACGACGCGTACGTTGCGGCCGCAGTCGCAGACCGCCTTGACGCGGACGCCGCCGCCGGAGGAGCCGTGCCGTGCGGCCGGGCCCCGGAAGGTGCGGGAGGTGTCGGAGGAGGTCGCGGCCGTGTGGGCCTTGAGGGCGCGCTGGAGGCGCTCCATCGTCGGGCGGTAGCGGCGCTTCGCCTCGGGGGTGAGCGTGACCAGGGAGAAGCCGCTGCTCGGGTGCGGTTCCTCCGGGTGGTCCAGGCCCAGCTCCTCGGCGATCGCGAGGAATCTGCGGTTGTGGTAGCGGCCGGCACGGGAGGTGTCGCGGACGCCGCGGGCGGCGGCGATGCCATGGACTGCCTCATGGAGCAGTCGCTCGAAGGAGAGCTCGTGACCGCACGCGGACGACGACTCCCCGATCAGGGACTCTGGCGCGGCAAGGTCGGGCAGCTCGGGGTGGTACCGCTGAATGTCGGCCCACGCCTGTGCCAGCTCTGCGGCGAGAACAGGTGGTGTCTGTGTCGTGCTCACGTAATGACAACGAGCCGGGGTGCCCCAGTGTTCCGATTCCGGGGCATCCCAAATAATTTGCACGTACCCGTCAGTTGCCTCTGATGCGTCCCGACGAGGGCGGGTGCGCTGATCTGTGGAGAAGTCTCACAGCTCACCACAAGGTGGTGCGTAGTCCGCGTACGCCCCGGCGCGTAGAGCATGTGCGCGCGCCGGGGCGCGCGGTTACGCAAGAGGCATTTCGGTCGCCTTGCGCCCCACTCAGTAAGCGCGTGCGACGACCGCGACGTTACCGGGTGCGTCGTCGGCGTCCGGCACCGACCCGTCCTCGGCGACCAGACACCGTACGGTCACCGCGTGATCGGCCAGCTTGGCTTCGCCCTCCTCGCCGAGCACCGCCCACGGGATGCGCGCCCAGCCCCCGGCGCCGGCGGCCTCGACGGCCTCGTCGATCGTCGCGACCTCGGTCGTACGGGACTCGCGGCGCTCCCGGGACTGCTTCAGCAGCAGTGCCTGGTCTTCTTCGAGGACCGTCGGCAGCAGCGACACCAGGGCGTCCAGGGAGACCGGCTCCTTGCCGCCCGGGACACGGCGGGCCAGCATCGCGGTGCCGTTCTCCAGATCGCGCGGGCCGATCTCGATCCGGACCGGCACACCCTTGAGCTCCCAGTCGACGGCGCGGCGGCCGAAGGGGGTGTCGGTGCGGTCGTCGACGTGGACACGGATCCCGGCCGCCTTGAGCCGGTCGCCGAGCTCGCGGACCTTGGCCAGAACCGCCTCGTCGCCCTTGATCGCGAGCACCACGGCCTGGATCTGTGCCAGCCGCGGCGGGACGCGCAGGCCGTTGTCGTCGCCGTGCATCATCACCAGGGCGCCGATCATGCGGGTGGTGGAGCCCCAGGAGGTCTGCCAGACCAGCTCCTGCCGGCCGTCCTTCGACAGGTACTGCGTGTTGAAGGCCTTCGCGAAGTTCTGGCCCAGTTCATGGCTGGTGGCCATCTGGAGGGCCTTGCCATCGCCCATCATGCCTTCGAGCGTGAGGGTGTTGATCGCGCCGGCGAACCGCTCCTTGACGGTCTTGCGGCCGGGGACCACGTCCATCGCCAGGACGTTCACCATGAAGTCCTCGTAGACCTGCCGGTGAATGTGCGCGGCGAAATGGCGCGCCTCCTCGTACGTGGCGTGCGCGGTGTGGCCCTCCTGCCAGAGGAACTCGGTGGTGCGCAGGAAGAGGCGGGGCCGCAGCTCCCAGCGCACGACATTCGCCCACTGGTTGATGAGCAGCGGCAGATCGCGGTAGCTCTGCACCCACTTCGAGAAATAGTCGTTGATGATCATCTCGGAGGTGGGCCGGACCACGGCCGGCTCTTCGAGTTCCTTGCCGCCGCCGTGCGTGACCACGGCCAGCTCGGGCGCGAAGCCCTCGACGTGGTCCGCCTCGCGCGTGAGGTAGGACTGCGGGATCAGGAGCGGGAAGTACGCGTTCTGGGTGCCCGTCTCCTTGATGCGGGCGTCCATCTCGGTCTGCATCCGCTCCCACAGCCCGTATCCGTACGGTCGGATGACCATGGTGCCGCGCACCGGACCGTTGTCGGCGAGCTCCGCCTTGGTGATCAAGTCCTGGTACCAGCGCGGGAAATCGTCCGCCTGGGGGGTGAGTACGGGTGCCTTGGCCATGGCGAGATGGTACGGGCCCACGTTGCCGGAATGTGAAATCTCGCCATAGGCACATGACAACTCATATGCCGGGCCGCATTCCACTAGACGACAGGTCGAGGGGGGAGTTTCCTGGCATACGGGGGTAGTGCGAGCGCACTGTCACGGGGGCCATGGAATCGGGCAAGAGGCAACTCTCGGCGGATTGGGGCGCTTACTTATGACACCTACGCTCGTGCGGCAGCACCTGCCTCACGCGGGGGCCGCACCCCGCGTGGACCTGCGTGCACGCGCGCGTGACTGGTCCGAGATCCAGGAGCGGATGCTCGTACCGCTCTACGAGGCCGTCTACGAGCGACTGGACGTGGGTCCCACGACGCGGCTGCTCGGCCTCGGCTGCGGTTCCGGACTCGCCCTGCTGATGGCCACCACCCGGGGAGCGGCGGTCACCGGTGTCGACGCTTCCCCCGAAAGAATGGCCCTCGCACGGGAGCGGCTGCTGCCCGCAGCCGGGGCCACGCGCGCGCGTGCGGGCACCCGGCTGGTCGACGGCTCGCCCCGGGACACGAAGGAACCGGGCGCTCCCGCGTACACCCTGGTGACCGCCTTCGAGCCGATCGGGTGCCTCGCGGGCGACTCGGAGGGGCTGGGCGGGCTGCTCGCGGAGGCGACGCCGCTGGCGGGGCGCGGAGCGGCCGTGGTGCTGGCCGGCTGGGGCCCGCCGGAGCGGTGCGCCACGACGTCCGTGCTGCGGGTCGCCACCAAGCTGGCGGAACCGCTGCGCAGCACGGGCAGCTGGCGTCCCGCCCTGCGCGACGACCTGGAGGACGTCGCCCAGCGGGCCGGTCTCAAGCCGGACGGGTCCGGGCGCGTGGCGTGCCCCTTCGGGTACGCCGATGTGGACAGCGCGGTACGCGGGCTCAAGTCGACGGGGCTGTTCGACGCGGCGATCACGGCGACGGACCAGGTGCAGGTGGACAAGGAGCTGACCGAGGCTCTGCATCCGCACCAGCGGCAGGACGGGACGGTGTGGATGCCGAACGTGTTCCGGTATTTGATCGCCCGGACACCCTGACGAACAGGATTTCGGGTGCAGGTGTGAATGGTGTGAAGAAAGCACCATGGGGTGCTTTTGGTTTCGCCAAGTGGATCATGAACGCTTAATGTGATCCACCGCTCGGGGGACCTACACATCTGCATACAGGAGCTGCTTTGCCGCACCACAAGACCGCGCTGCGTCTCGTCGCGCCCGTCGCCGTCCTCGCTCTGACGCTCACCGCCTGCGGTGGCGGCGGCGACACCGCCGACGCGAAGAGCCCGGAGACCGAGAAGGCCAAGGTCTTCCCTTCGCCGGAGCCGGCTTCCGGCGGCGAGCTGGAGACCGGCGAGAGCGCCACGGGCAAGGTCGCGGAGGACCCGGGCGAGGTCACCTACGACGTCGTGGCGCAGAAGGTCGACGTGGGCACCGAGGCGGAGGCGGCCAAGGTCGTCTCGGAGCCGGACAAGGTCAAGGGCAAGGTGCTGGCCGTCGCCCATGTGAAGTACACGCACAAGAACGGTCCCGCCCTCACCGACGGCTCCGACGTGCACGACGGCACCACGGTCTTCGCCGACGGGCAGCGCGGCAGCGTCCTCATCGGCGCGTCCGATGACGCGGCGGGCTGCGAGGACCCGTACGACGTCGAGAGCTGGAAGCAGGGCGAGAGCCACGTCTTCTGCGAGACGTACGTGATCCCGGCGAACGCCAAGAGCGTCGAGGTCCACTGGTCCGAGGAGGACGGCGAGCCCTACATCTGGAAGTTCCCGAACGCCTGACCGACGAGCTGCCGACGCACCACTGAGGGCGCCCCCCTTCGGAAAGGGGGGCGCCCTCAGTGCCGTTCAGAAACCCGTGCCGTACGGGAACGGGCCGTCAGCCCATGAACTTCTTGAACTCGTCGGGGAGTTCGAAGTCCTTGCCGCCCTGCTGCGGCAGCCCGAAGGCGCCGCCGCCCTCGGCGGCGGCCGCGCGGCGGGCGGCGGCCTCCTGCTCCTGCTGCTTGCGCTTCATCGGGTTGCCGGAGCGCTGCTTGCCCTTGGCCTGCTTCTGCTTCTTCTTCGCCCGGCCGGGACCGCCGCCCATGCCCGGCATGCCGGGCATCCCGGGCATGCCGCCGCCCTGGGCCATGCGGGACATCATCTTGCGGGCCTCGAAGAACCGCTCGACCAGGTTCTTCACCGCGCTGACCTCGACACCGGAACCCCGCGCGATACGGGCGCGCCGCGAGCCGTTGATGATCGTCGGCTCCTGGCGCTCGGCCGGGGTCATCGACTTGATGATGGCGGCCGTGCGGTCGACGTCCCGCTCGTCGAGGTTGTTGATCTGGTCCTTCATCTGGCCCATGCCCGGGAGCATGCCGAGCAGCTTGGAGATGGAGCCCATCTTCCTGACCTGCTCCATCTGGGCCAGGAAGTCGTCGAGGGTGAAGTCCTGGCCCTTCTTGGAGGCCAGCTTCTCGGCCATCTTCTGGGCTTCGGCCTGGTCGAAGGTCTTCTCCGCCTGCTCGATCAGGGTGAGCAGGTCACCCATGTCGAGGATGCGGGAGGCCATCCGGTCCGGGTGGAAGGCGTCGAAGTCGTCGAGCTTCTCGCCGTTCGACGCGAACATGATCGGCTTGCCGGTGATCTGCCGGATCGACAGGGCGGCACCACCGCGGGCGTCACCGTCGAGCTTGGAGAGCACCACGCCGTCGAAGCCGACGCCGTCGCGGAAGGCCTCGGCGGTGTTGACGGCGTCCTGACCGATCATCGCGTCGACGACGAACAGGATCTCGTCGGGGCTGACCGCGTCCCGGATGTCCGCGGCCTGCTGCATCATCTCCTGGTCGATGCCCAGGCGGCCGGCGGTGTCCACGATCACGATGTCATGGACCTTGGACTTGGCGTGCTCGATGGAGTCCTTGGCGACCTTGACCGGGTCGCCGACGCCGTTGCCCGGCTCCGGCGCGTAGACGCCGACGCCCGCGCGCTCGGCGACGACGCTGAGCTGGTTCACGGCGTTCGGGCGCTGGAGGTCACAGGCGACCAGCAGCGGCGAGTGACCCTGCTCCTTCAGCCAGCGGCCGAGCTTGCCCGCGAGGGTGGTCTTACCGGCACCCTGCAGACCGGCCAGCATGATCACGGTGGGCGGCTGCTTGGCGAAGCGCAGGCGCCGGGTCTCGCCGCCGAGGATGGTGACCAGTTCCTCGTTGACGATCTTGAGGACCTGCTGGGCCGGGTTCAGCGCCTTGCTGACCTCGGCACCGAGCGCGCGCTCCTTGACGTTCTTGATGAACGTGCGGACGACCGGCAGCGCCACGTCCGCCTCGAGGAGCGCGATCCGGATCTCGCGCGCCGTGGCGTCGATGTCCGCCTCGGAGAGCCGTCCCTTGCCGCGCAGGTTCTTGAAGGTCGCTGAGAGGCGATCGGAAAGAGTATCGAACACGGCGCTCGCGGTCCTCGGGGTCGGAGACAGACTGGGGAATCGCCCTCCAGGGTATCCCGGCGTGACAAGTCGCCGGGTCGCCCTCACCCACGCAGTGTCTCTTCCAGCTTCCGCGCCACCGACTCGGCCTCGTCGCCGGGCAGCGGCGCGCCCTCCGGACCGGTCACGTAGAAGGCGTCGACGGCGTTGGCACCGAGCGTCGAGACGTGCGCGCTGCGCACCAGTACGCTCGCGTCCTCCAGGGCTCGGCCGATGCGGAACAGCAGGCCCGGGGCGTCCTGGGAGCGGACTTCGATGACGGTGGCCAGCCGGGAGGCGGCCGGGTGGACCGACACCCTCGGCGGGGGCGCGACCACGCCCCGGCGGCGCGGATAGGCCGCGTCCCGTTCGGCGAGGCGGCCGGCGATGTCCAGGGAGCCGTCCAGCGCCCGCACGAGGTCGGCACGGAGGCGGGCGGCCTGCGGCAGGGAGCCGTACTCGGCGGCGACCCGCCAGTCCAGCAGCAGGACGGAGCCGTCGACGCCGTCCGGGAGGTTCAGGGACCGCAGCTCCGCCGTCCGGACGGTCAGCCGGTGCATGGCGAGGACACCGGCCACCGCGGGCAGCACACCCGGCTGGTCGGGGACGGCGATGAGCAGTTCCACACCCAGCGGCTCCGGGTCGCCGGACGGCTCCTGCCCGGCGGGCGGCTCGGTCTGTGCCCGCAGGGAGAGGACCGGGCTGCCCGTCGCGACCGCCTCGATGGCGAGCCGCTCCTGCTCGGCGGTCGGCGCGGCCTCCTCGGGGTCGGCCGGGGCGTCCCCGGCGAGCACCGCCGCGACCCGCCTGACGAGGTCGGCGACGAGCGAGCCGCGCCAGGACGACCAGGCGGCCGGTCCGGTGGCCAGGGCGTCGGCCTCGGTGAGCGCGTGCAGCAGTTCCAGGGTGCCCTCGGAGCCGACGGCCTCGGCGACCGAACGCACCGTGGCCGGGTCCTCCAGGTCACGCCGGGTGGCCGTCTCGACGAGCAGCAGGTGGTGCCGTACGAGGGTGGCGATGACCGTCACCTCGTGGCGGTCGAAGCCGATGCGGGCGGCCACGTCCTTGGCGATGATCTCGCCGGCCACGGAGTGGTCGCCGGGCCAGCCCTTGCCGATGTCGTGCAGCAGCGCCGCGACCAGCAGCAGGTCGGGGCGGCTGACCCGGCGGGTGAACTCGGAGGCCTGTACGGCGGTCTCGATGAGATGCCGGTCGACGGTCCAGATGTGCACGGCGTTGCGCTGCGGGCGGCAGCGCACCCGCTCCCAGTCGGGCAGCAGCCGCGTGATCAGCCCCTCGGCCTCCAGCGCCTCCCAGACCTCGATGGTCGGGCGGCCGGAGCCGAGCAGGGTGACGAGCTGTTCGCGTGCCTCGGCGGGCCAGGGGGTGGGCACCGGGCGCACGGTGGCCGCCATGCGCCGTACGGCGTGCAGGGAGAGCGGGAGTCCGGCCTGCGCGGCGGCGGCCGCGGCGCGCAGCGGCAGGACAGGGTCGCGCTCGGGGCGCGCGGCACGGGCGAGCACCACTTCGCCGTCCTGCTCCACCACGCCTTCGGCCAGCGGAGAACGCTCGGCGGTCGGTTTCCCGCCGCCCAGCATGGCGCGCAGCCGGGGCCGCACGGCGCGCGACCGCAGTACGCGCCCTACCTCGCGCCAGGTGACGTCACTGGCGTACGAGACGAGCCGGGCCGCCTCGTACACCTGCCGCAGCAGCGTGTCCGCGTCGAGCAGGCCGAGCTCGGCGGCCACCTGGTCCTGCTCCTGGAGGGCGAGCCGGTCGGTCGCCCGCCCGGTGGTCAGGTGCAGTGCGTCGCGTACGTCGAGGAGCCGGCGCCGGGCGTCGGCGAGGCCCTCGCGCGGGGCGTCGGCGAGCCAGGAGGCGGCGACGGCGCGCAGGGCGGTGGCGTCGCGCAGCCCGCCGCGGGCCTCCTTCAGGTCGGGTTCCAGGAGGTACTGCAACTCGCCCTGGCGCTCGGCGCGTTCGGCGCACAGTTCCTGTAGTTCGGGGAGGCGTTTGGGCGCCTGGTTGCGCCAGTCGGCCAGCACGGCCGTGCGCAGTCCCGCGGTGAGGCCGAGGTCACCGGCGATGTGCCGGGCGTCCAGCAGGCCGAGCTGCACCTTGAGGTCCTCGCCGGCCGTCTTGCGGGCCTCGGCGGGCGTCCGGACGGAGTGGTCGAGGGCCAGGCCCAGGTCCCACACCGGGTACCAGAGCCGGTCGGCGAGGGCGGCGACCGCCTTGGGGTCGCTGCCGTCGTGCAGCAGGAGCAGGTCGAGGTCGCTGCGCGGGGAGAGTTCGCCGCGTCCGTAGCCGCCGACGGCGACCAGGGAGGCCCCGCGCAGCCCTTCCGCGCCCGCGGCGAACAGGCCGGTCAGCCAGTCGTCCGTCAGTTCGGCCAGGGCCGCACGGCGCGGCGGCCCGGACCGCGCCTCCTCGGTGAGGAGACGCAGCCGGGCCGCCGCATAGCCGCTGGGTCCCGAGTCCTCTGCTTCTTTCTGCACGTCCACACCCGTCACCCAGCGACTCCTGTTCTGTTTGCCTGCCTCAGAGCGCGTCGGGGCCGCGCTCGCCGGTCCGGACCCGTACGGCCGTGTCGACCGGAATGGACCAGACCTTGCCGTCACCGATCTTGCCGGTGCGGGCCGCCTTGACCACGACATCGATCAGCTGCTCGGCGTCGTCGTCCTCGACCAGGACCTCGATGCGGATCTTGGGGACCAGGTCGACGGTGTACTCGGCACCGCGGTAGACCTCGGTGTGGCCCCGCTGACGACCGTAGCCGCTGGCCTCGGTGACCGTCAGGCCGTGTACGCCGAAGGCCTGGAGGGCCTCCTTGATCTCGTCGAGCCGGTGCGGCTTCACGACGGCGGTGATGAGCTTCATGCGTCCACCTTCTTGCTCTCGGTACCGGCCACGGCGCCCGCGACGGCGGCGGTCTTGGCGGCACCGCCACCGGCGCCGCTGAAGTCGTATGCGGTCTCGGCGTGCTCGGCCTGGTCGATGCCGGCGACCTCGTCGTCCTCGGTGACCCGCATACCGATGGTCTTGTCGAGGATGAAGGCGAGGAGCGCGGAGACGATCAGCGAGTAGGCGAGCACCGCGAAGACACCGGCGCACTGCTTCCAGAGCTGGTCGAACGAGTGGTTGCCGTAGAAGACACCCGTCGCCTCGGACTGGCCCTTGCCGCTGGCGAAGAAGCCGATCAGCAGGGAGCCGACGACACCGCCGACCAGGTGGACACCGACGACGTCGAGCGAGTCGTCGTAGCCGAACTTGTACTTCAGGCCGACGGCCATGGCGCACAGCACACCGGCGATGGCACCGACCGCGATCGCGCCGAGCGGGGTGACCGCACCACCGGCGGGGGTGATGGCGACCAGACCG
This sequence comes from Streptomyces coeruleorubidus, assembly GCF_028885415.1. Classification (GTDB taxonomy): domain Bacteria; phylum Actinomycetota; class Actinomycetes; order Streptomycetales; family Streptomycetaceae; genus Streptomyces; species Streptomyces coeruleorubidus_A. Next base: position 7,068,404 of record NZ_CP118527.1, on the reverse strand, counting down.
GCGACGGCACCGGAGGCGGCACCGAGCGTGGTGAACGCGCCGTGGCGGATCTTCTCGTAGACGAGCCAGGCGAGCATGGCGGCGGCGGTGGCGATCTGCGTGTTGACGAACATCAGCGCGCCGACGCCGTCGTCGTTGCCGAGCCACGAGCCGGCGTTGAAGCCGAACCAGCCGAACCACAGGAGCCCTGCGCCCAGCATGACCAGCGGCAGGCTGTGCGGGCGCATCGGGTCCCTCTTGAACCCGACGCGCTTGCCGATGACCAGGATCACGCCGAGCGCGGCGGCACCGGCGTTGATGTGGACCGCCGTACCACCGGCGAAGTCGATCACACCCAGTTCGAAGGCCCAGCCGCCGGCGCCCCAGACCCAGTGCGCGACCGGGAAGTAGACGACCGTGGCCCACAGGGCGATGAACAGCGCCCACGCGCTGAACTTCACGCGGTCGGCGAGAGCACCGCTGATCAGGGCGGGCGTGATGATCGCGAACATCAGCTGGAAGACCAGGAACACGAACACCGGGATGGTGTAGCCGGGCCACAGCTCGGTCAGGCCGATGTTGCCGAGGCCGACCCAGTCGGAGTTCCAGCCGATGAGGCTGCCGGAGTCGGTGCCGAACGCCATGGAGAAGCCGTACAGCACCCACAGGATGGTGACGATCCCGAGGCTGATGAAGCTCATCATCAGCATGTTCAGGGTGCTCTTGACGCGGACCATGCCTCCGTAGAAGAAGGCCAGGCCCGGGGTCATGAGCATCACCAGGGCGGAACAGATGAGCATGAACCCTGTGTTGGCGGCAGACAGCTTGGGTGCTTCTGCGGCAAGGGTGATGGCTGGTGCCATCGGCGTCTCCTCGTCATTGGTACGGCCCCGTGCGGGCGGAAGCCTTGAGCGGAATGAGGGGTGGGCCGGTTATGCGCCACGAGATTGGCGCAGCGCGGTTTCGGTGGAAGCCCCTCGTTGTTTCGCCGCCGTGACGAAGGCGCTCTGTGTGTTACGCCTCGATGAACTGCCGGATTGTGGGCGCGTCGATCGTTATCGTGACGCAATCTTCCGCGCGGAAGTGGGTCCGGCCGCGGTCGGCCTTCCGATGACCTGGCATGGGGGAGCCGAGTCGGGCAGTTCGGGAGGGCCGGCCGCGGCCGGGGTTCAGGGGGTGCGGGCAGGTCTCAGCGGGTGGTGGCTCAGACCGCCTCGGCCGTCTCGGGCAGCTCGGCGGCCAGCCGTTCGGTGAGGTCGACGACCTCGCCGAGGTCACCGAAGTCGCGCGCGGCCGTGTCGACCGTCTTTCGGATACGAGTGTTGACCCGCTCGGAGCGGACCTTCTTGGCGACCTGCATGGCCTGGGAGGCGAAGACCGTGCACTGCTCGGGCTCGCGCTGGAGGAGGTTCACCGTGGCCATCCCGATCAGGTTCAGCGCGTAGGACCGCTGGTGCTCGCCGTCCTCGGCGAAGAGCTCCACGGCCCGCTTCATCAGGGGCTCGGCCAACGAGGCGTACGTCGGGCTGCGGCCGGCGACATAGGCCAGGTCGCGGTACGAGTGGGAGTTCTCGCCGTACAGCTCGGCCTCGGAGAAGAAGCGGATCCAGTCGGGGTCGGGCTCGTCCCACTCGTCGGCCTCGGCGAAGGTGTCCTCGGCCATCCGGACCGCCCGCTTGCACTTGCCGGGCTGGCCCATGTTGGCGTAGGCGCGGGCCTCCATCGCATACAGCATCGACTGGGTCCGCGGGCTCGCGCAGTCCCGGCTGCCGTACTGCGCGAGGTGGATCAGTTCCAGCGCGTCGTCGGGCCGGCCCAGGTGGATCATCTGCCGGCTCATACTGGACAGCACGTACGAACCGAGGGGCCGGTCACCGGCCTCCTTCGCGGCGTGCAGCGCGAGGACGAAGTACTTCTGGGCGGTCGGCTGGAGCCCGATGTCGTACGACATCCAGCCGGCCAGCTGAGCGAGCTCGGCGGCGACCTTGAACAGGCGCCGGGTGGTGGCCTCGGGCTGAGGCTCCTGGAGCAGGTCCGTCACCTCGTGCAGCTGTCCGACGACCGCCTTGCGGCGCAGGCCGCCGCCGCACTGGGCGTCCCACTGCCGGAACATCACGGTCGTGGACTCCAGCAGGTCCAGCTCCGGCTTGGAGAGCCGGCCGCGGGCCCGCCCGGAGGGGCCGGCCGCGGGCTCGGGCTCCGACCGCGGGGCCGGGGGCGGGGGCACGAGCCAGCGCTGCATGGGCTCGATGAGGGCCGGGCCCGCAGACAGGACCAGCGAGCTCCCGAGGAAGCCGCGCCGCGCCAGCATCAGGTCGCTGCGCGAGAACTCGCTGAGCAGGGCCACGGTCTGCGGACCCGTCCAGGGCAGGTCGACGCCGGTCGCGGAGGGGGACTGGCGCGCGGTGCGCAGCCCCAGGTCCTCGACGGAGACGACGACGCCGAAGCGCTCCGAGAACAGCTCGGACAGGATCTTGGGGATCGGCTCGCGGGGGTTCTCGCCGTCGAGCCAGCGGCGCACGCGTGAGGTGTCCGTGGAGATGTGGTTGGCGCCCAGCTGGCGCGCCCGGCGGTTGACCTGGCGGGCGAGCTCGCCCTTGGACCAGCCGCTGCGCACGAACCAGGAGGTGAGCAGCTCGTTCGGGCGCTTGTCAGCGTGCGTCGCGTTTGCAGCGTTCGTCCCGCTTCCGCCGTTGCCGCTCACTGGAACGCCCCCATCCCTGAGACCACTTGTCGCCGAGTGCGCCAAGCCCTATCAGCATGCCGGTTCGTACCGTCGTCCGTCCGATCCTTGTCACCCTTCGAACGGAATGCCGACTTGCCTCCGGCATACCCACGAGTGCATGTGCCCCCAGGACTCGTGCACACAAAGTAATCCTACGATCACCCGTCCAGCCACGGCTCACACGGAAACGCCACCATTCGCCACCCCAACGAATGAACTCATGTACGCGTCACCGCGATTCACTTGACACAGGACAACCAGGAGCGGGTGCAGCGACGCACTCAGGGGCGCGTGTCGCCGAACACACCACCCTGGGCACTTCCGGGCGCCGAGTGAGCCGGTCACCGCCGGGAAGGCGGGAACAGAGAGTCACATCTCGCGTCCGCTGCGTAACTACCGGTACGTCGGACCCGTTGGAGGGGGCATGGGCTTCACGATCGGCATCAGCCGGGGCATGCGCGACATCCGGTCCGGCTCACGCCGCCGCGGCCGCACGTCGGACGGCACCGCCGTGGCCGAGTACACCGGCCTGTGGGGCTGGGACGTGGTGCCCGGCGCCCGGGCCGCGGCGGGCGCCTGCTCCTGCGGCCGCCGTGACTGCCCGGCGCCGGGGGCGCATCCGCTGGACTTCGCGCCGGTGGTCCCCGCCGGGGCGACGCTGGACGAGGTGACCGAGACCTGGGGCGAGTTCCCCGGCGCCTCGGTGATGCTGCCGGTGGGCAGGGCGTTCGACGTCATCGAGGTGGCCGAGCCCGCCGGCTGCCGCGCGCTGGCCCGGCTGGAGCGCATGGGCCTGCCCGTCGGCCCGGTCGCCGCGACCCCGGACGGCCGCGCCCACTTCTTCGTCGCCCCGGGCGCCGCCGCCGACCTGCCCGGCCTGCTCTACCGCATGGGCTGGGACGACCCGGCCGCCCTCGACCTGCGCGGCCTCGGCCCCGGCGCGCACATCACGGCACCGCCCTCCGACCGCGGCGGTCTCGGCCCCGTGCGCTGGCTGCGCTCCCCCGCCCTGGACTCGGCGTCCCGGCCACCGGAGGCCCGCCTGGTGCTGGGCACGCTGGCGTACGTGGCACATCGGTCACGGGCCTAGGCGTCCTCACGGCGAAGCGCCCGACCCCGACTGCACTTCGGGGGCGGGCGCCTGCCGTATACAGATGTCAGGAGCCCTCGCTCCGGTCCTGTCCGCAGCTCACTCTCCGATAAGGGCGTCAACGAACGCCTCCGGCTCGAACGGCGCCAGGTCGTCCGCGCCCTCGCCGAGTCCGACCAGCTTGACCGGGACGCCCAGCTCGCGCTGGACCGCGACGACGATGCCGCCCTTGGCCGTACCGTCCAGCTTGGTGAGGACGATGCCGGTGATGTCGACGACCTCGGCGAAGACCCGGGCCTGGACCAGGCCGTTCTGGCCGGTGGTGGCGTCGAGCACGAGCAGCACCTCGTCCACCGGGGCGTGCTTCTCCACGACCCGCTTGACCTTGCCGAGCTCGTCCATGAGGCCGGTCTTGGTGTGCAGGCGGCCGGCCGTGTCGATGAGCACGACGTTCGCGCCCATCTCCTTGCCCTCCTTGACCGCGTCGAAGGCGACGGAGGCCGGGTCGCCGCCCTCCGGTCCTCGCACGGTGTGGGCTCCGACGCGCTCGCCCCAGGTCTGGAGCTGGTCGGCGGCGGCGGCCCGGAAGGTGTCGGCGGCGCCGAGGACCACACTCTGGCCGTCGGCCACCAGGACACGGGCGAGCTTGCCGGTGGTGGTGGTCTTGCCGGTGCCGTTGACGCCGACGACCAGCACGATGCCCGGCTTGCGGTCCTCCGGCTCGGTCCTGACCGTGCGGTCCATGTCCCGGCCGACCAGCGTGATGAGTTCCTCGCGCAGCAGGGTGCGCAGTTCCTCGGGGGTGCGGGTGCCGAGCACCTTCACCCGCTCGCGCAGGCGCTCGACCAGTTCCTGGGTGGGCTGCACGCCGACATCGGCGGTGAGAAGGGTGTCCTCGATCTCCTCCCAGGTGTCCTCGTCGAGGTGCTCGCGCGACAGCAGGGTCAGCAAGCCCTGGCCGAGAGCGCTCTGCGAGCGGGAGAGCCGGGCCCGCAGCCGGACCAGGCGGCCCGCGGTGGGCTCCGGGATCTCGATCTCGGGAGCCTCGGTGGGCGGCTCCTCGACGACGACCGGAGCCGAGCCGTCCGGGAGATCCACCTCCTCTATCGTGCGCCGCGGTTCCTCCCGCGGCGTCTCGGCCTCGTCGCCGACGTGCGGCTCGGCCGGTGGGGCGGTGATGTCGGGCGCTGCGGGCGGGGGCGGGGGCAGCTGCTTCTTGCGCCGGCTGCCGACGATGAGCCCGCCGAGCGCGCCGAGCACGACCACGGCGATGACTACAGCAAGGATGACGATGTCCATAACCCGTCCAGTATCAGCCATGGGGCCCCGGGTCACCCTGCTTGTGCCGCCCTCCCGGGACAAGGGCCGCCGGATCTCCACACCCCTGGATGTCTGACGCCCCGTCAGCTAACGTCCTCCGGACACCCGCCCGGTGAAGGGAGACGCCCCATGCCCGTCTCGGTCGTACGCTTCAACCTCGTCGCTCCCGGGGCCGACCCCGCCGAGCTCGGCGCCCGTTACCGGGCGACCCTGGAGATGGCTTCGTACGCCGACGACCGGGGCGTGACCACCGTGCAGACGGAGGAGCACCACGGGGCCGACAACAACTGGCTGCCGTCGCCGTTCGCCTTCGCGGGGGCCGTCTTCGGCGCGACCCGGCGTGTCGCGGTCACCGTCTCGGCGGTCATCGGCCCGTTGCACGACCCGCTGCGGCTCGCCGAGGAGATCGCCGTGCTGGACCTGCTGAGCGGCGGCCGGCTGGTGACGGTCGCCGGGATCGGGTACCGGCCCGAGGAGTACGACCTGTTCGGCGTGGACTTCGCCCGGCGCGGGCGGCTCCAGGACGAGCTGCTGGAGACGCTGCTCGCGGCCTGGACGGGTGAGCCCTTCTCCTTCCGCGGCCGCACGGTACGCATCACCCCGCGCCCGTACACCGACCCGCACCCGCTGCTCCTGGTCGGCGGCTCCTCCAAGGCCGCCGCCCGCCGGGCCGCCCGGCTCGGCCTGCCCTTCTTCCCCAGCGCGCATCTTCCGGAGCTGGAGGCGTACTACAAGGAGCGGCTCGTCGAGTACGGCACCGAGGGCTGGGTGATGATGCCCGCCGCCGAGACTCCGCTGCTGCATGTGGCCGACGATCCGGACCGGGCCTGGGCGGAGTACGGGGAGCACTTCCTGCACGAGGCGCGGACGTACGCCTCCTGGCAGTCGGGCGGCGTGCGCTCGGCGGTGAAGTCGGCGGCGACGACGGTCGAGGACCTGCGCGCGGAGGGCGTGTACCGGATCCTCACGCCGGAGCAGTGTGTGGGGCTGGGGCTGGGCTCCTACGTCCTGCATCCGCTGGCGGGCGGGATGCCGGTGGAGGAGGGGTGGCGGAGTCTGCAGCTGTTCTGCGAGCAGGTGCTGCCGGGCCTGGGGAGCTGACGCTCACGGATCTGCGGTGGCCCGCCGTCGCCGCCGCTCGGTGATCCACTGCCTCGAGATCGAGGCGGCTGCGGAACCTGGAGGTGGCCGCCCTGCACACCCGGGTGATCCGGTGCGGCGGCGTCTGGCGACACAAGAGACCGCCGCCCCGGCTCGGGCAGTGGCCGAACCGGGGCGACGGCGGGTTACGGGGAGAGGGGCAGCGGGGACTTTGGCCCTCCTCCCCGAGTGTGCGGGACGGGCTCAGCCCATCTCCTCCAGGGCCTTGCCCTTCGTCTCCTTCACGAACTTCAGGACGAACGGGATGGAGAGCGCGGCGAACGCCGTGTAGATCACGTAGGTCACGGAGAGGTTCCAGTCGGCCAGCGACGGGAAGCTCGCGGTGATGGCCCAGTTGGCGATCCACTGCGCGGCGGCGGCCACACCCAGGGCGGCGGCGCGGATCCGGTTGGGGAACATCTCGCCGAGCATGACCCAGACCACCACGCCCCAGGACAGGGCGAAGAAGAGGACGAAGACGTGCGCGGCGACCAGGGCGATCCAGCCCTGCGTGGCGGGCAGCTTGCCGTCGACCAGATGGTGCGAGAACGCCCAGGCCTCCAGCGCCAGGCCGACGACCATGCCGACCGAGCCGATGATCGCGAGGGGCCGGCGGCCGATGCGGTCGACGAAGATCATCGCGATGACGGTACCGACGATGTTGATGATCGACGTGGTGAAGGAGTAGAAGAACGAGTCCGTCGGGTCGACGCCGACCGACTGCCACAGCGTCGAGGAGTAGTAGAACGCGACGTTGATGCCGACGAACTGCTGGAAGACCGACAGGCCGATGCCGATCCAGACGATCGGCTTGAAGAAGAAGCTGCCGCCGAGCAGGTCCTTGAAGCTGGACTTGTGCTCGCTCTTCATGGCGCCCTCGATCTCGGCGACACGGGCGTCCAGGTCGACGTCCTTGCCCTCGACCTCGGTGAGGATCTCCCGGGCGCGCTCGTGCTTGCCGACGGAGATGAGGAAGCGCGGGGACTCGGGGATGACGAAGGAGAGCAGCCCGTAGAGGACGGCCGGGATGACCATGACGCCGAGCATGACCTGCCAGGCCTCCAGGCCCATCAGCTTGCCGCGCTGGTCGCCGTCGGCGGCGTTCAGCACACCCCAGTTGACCAGCTGCGACACGGCGATGCCGATGACGATCGCGGCCTGCTGGAAGGAGCCGAGCCGGCCGCGGTAGGCGGGCGGGGCGACCTCGGCGATGTAGGCCGGGCCGATCACCGAGGCCATACCGATGGCGAAGCCGCCGACGACGCGCCAGAAGGCGAGGTCGTACAGCGCGAAGGGAAGTGCCGAGCCGACGGCGCTGATCGTGAAGAGGATCGCGGCGATCTGCATGCACCGGATGCGGCCGATGCGGTCGGCTATGCGGCCGGCGGTCGCGGCACCGATGGCGCAGCCGATGAGGGCGATGGCGATGACCTGGGCGAGGGCTGCGGAGCCGATGTCGTAGCGGTCCCGGATGGCCTCGACGGCGCCGTTGATCACGGAACTGTCGTAGCCGAAGAGGAAACCACCCATCGCGGCCGCCGCCGCGATGAAGATGACATGCCCGAGATGCTCGGGATGAGCCGCCCTGGCTCCTGACTTGGGTGCCTGCGCTGTGCTGGTCACGTGTACTCCTCGGGCCACCGGCAACGCTGCCGGAGCGAATCAGCCTTCGAGGTGCCACCTGAAGGTACCTGAAGGTAAAAGGAACGTTGCCGAGACTATGCCTTCAAGTTTCGAAGTCAATAGATCAGTAGCTGTGAATCTGAGGCAGGAGTGTGCCCGTAATGTGTTCAAGTATTGAAGGCACCGAGAGTCGCAGGTGAGACCGGTGTAGACCGCACCCATCTAGCGGAGGCGCTGGCTGATGACCTTCGACACACCGTCGCCCTGCATGGAGACGCCGTAGAGCGCGTCGGCGACCTCCATGGTGCGCTTCTGGTGGGTGATCACGATCAGCTGGGAGGCTTCCTGGAGCTCCTGCATGATCCGGATGAGCCGCTGGAGGTTGGTGTCGTCGAGGGCGGCCTCGACCTCGTCCATGACGTAGAACGGGCTGGGCCGCGCCTTGAAGATCGACACGAGCAGCGCCACGGCGGTCAGCGACCTCTCCCCGCCGGAGAGCAGCGACAGCCGCTTGACCTTCTTGCCCGGCGGCCGGGCCTCGACGTCCACGCCGGTGGTGAGCATGTTGTCGGGGTCGGTCAGGATCAGCCGCCCCTCACCACCCGGGAACAGCCGGCTGAAGACGCCCTCGAACTCCCGGGCCGTGTCCCGGTAGGCCTCGGTGAAGACCTGCTCGACGCGCTCGTCGACCTCCTTCACCACCTGCAGGAGATCGGCCCGCGTCTTCTTCAGGTCCTCGAGCTGCTCGCTGAGGAACTGGTGGCGCTCCTCCAGCGCCGCGAACTCCTCCAGGGCGAGCGGGTTCACCTTGCCGAGCTGCTGGTAGGCGCGCTCGGCGGCCTTCAGGCGCTTCTCCTGCTCGGCCCGGACGAACGGCCTGGGCCGGTTGCGCGGATGCTCCGGATCCTCCGGGAGCTCCTCGCCCTCGGCGGGGGGCGAGGGCGGCACGAGCTGATGCGGTCCGTACTCCGCCACCAGCCCCGCCGGTTCGACACCCAGCTCCTCCAGCGCCTTGGTCTCCAGCTGCTCGATCCGCAGCCGCTTCTCGGCGCCGAGTACCTCGCCGCGGTGGACCGAATCCGTCAACTTGTCGAGTTCGGCCTTGAGATCGCGTCCCTCGGTGCGGGCGCGGGCGAGTTCCTGTTCGCGACGGGCCTTGGCCGCCTCGGCGGCGGTGCGCTCCTCGTCGGCGCGGGCGAGGGAGACCTCGACGTGCGCGAGCAGCTGCCGGGCGCCCGAGCCGACGGCCTCGGCGACGGCCGCCTCGTGCCGCAGCCGGGCCCGCCGCTGCTCGGCACGCGCGCGTGCCTCGCGTTCCGCGCGGGCGGCCCGGTCCAGGGAGTCGGCCCGTCCGGCCAGGCCCTTGACCCGTTCCTCGTGCGTACGGACCTGCAGGCGGGCCTCCATCTCGGTCTGGCGCGCATTGGCGCCGTCGGCGGCGAGCCGGTCCCGTACGGAGGTGTCGGGCTCCTCCTCGATCGGCATCTCCTCGGCGACGGCGAGCCGCTCGGCGAGTTCCTCGACCTCCGCGAGTGCCTTGTCGAGGGCCTCCTGTGCCCGGGCCGCGGCGGCGGTGGACCGCTCGGCCTCCCCCGCGGCTCCCCGTGCCTGCCCGGCGAGCCGGCCGAGCTGCTGGGCGACGGCCGACTTCTCCCGGTCGGCGGCCCGGCGCCGCTCCCCCAGCTCCTCGACCAGCGCGGCACACTCCTTGCGCCGCGCCACGGCCGAGGCCTGGGCCTCGGTGAGTCCCTCGCAGCGGACGGCCAGCTCTTCCAGCTCGGCGGCGGCCTCGTCGACGGAGGCCTGTACCTCGAGGAGGCTGGGCGCGCCCGCGGAGCCGCCGTGGGCGAAGTGGGCGCCGAGGAGGTCGCCTTCGGCGGTGACGGCGGTGAGGTCGGGGTGGCTGTAGACGAGGTCTTCGGCCTCTTCGAGCGTGCTGACGACGACGATGCCGTGAAGGAGGCGGCGGACGGCCGGCATGAGGTCGGAAGGGCCGCGGATCAGGTCTGCGGCAAAGGTGTGTCGTGCGTCTGCGGGGTCGTTGTGGCCGGTCGCGCAGTTCCCCGCGCCCCTGGGGCGAGGATCTCCCGCCAGGAGCAGAGTTGCCCGGCCTCCATCCTGCTTGCGCAGCAGGCGGATGGCGTCGGCGGCTGCCGAAGGGCTGGTGACGGCCAGCGCGTCAGCAGCGACGCCGAACGCCGCTGCCAGGGCGACTTCGTAGCCCGGAGTCACCGTCAGGAGTTCCGCCGCCGGGCCGAGGAGGCCGGAGAGACGGTCCTTCGCCGCGAGCAGTATCCCGGTGCCGTCCTTGCGGCGGAGGCCGAGCGCCAGGGCCTCGTGACGGGCCTGGGTCGCGGCGCGCTTGCGTTCCGCCGCCGTGACCGCCTCGCGGGCTGCCGTGAGGGCGGCCTCGGCCTCGGCGAGCTGCTGCTTCGCCGCCTCGTGCTGCTCGGCGAGTTCGGCGTCGCCGGCGTCGAGGCCGTCGACCTCCGCCTTGAGGGCCTCGTACTCCTCCTGGGCGGCGACGGCACGTTCCTGCGCCTCGTCGCGGGCGGCGGCCAGGCGTTCGATCTCGGCCTGGGCGGAGGCGGCGCGGGAGCGGGCCGCGTTCACCTGGCCGCTGAGCCGGGCCAGACCCTCGCGCCGGTCGGCGATGGCGCGGGCGGCGTCCTTCAGGCGCCGTTCCTCCTGGGTCAGGGCGCGCTCCAGCTCGGCGCGGTGGGCGACCGTGTCCTCCAGGGCGCGTTCGGCCGCCTCAAGGGCCGCTTCCAGCTCGGCCTCCTGCTCGCGGATGCGGGCGGCCTCGCGCTCCATGTCCTCCGGGTCACGGCCGCGCCGTTCCTCGGGGGGCGCGGAGGTGGTGCTCTTCACTCGGGCGTCGGCCAGCGAGATCGTGCCGCGCACCCGCTCGGCGAGCTGGGAGAGCTCGTACCAGGTCTGCTGGGCGCGCTGGAGGCGCGGTGTGAGCTGCCGTACCTCGTCCTCCAGAAGCGCCTCGCGCTGAAGCGCCTTGCGCAGTTCCTGCTCGGCGGCCTCCTTGCGCTGCTTCAGCGCGGCCTCGTCGGCGACCTCGGCCTTGAGGGCTTCCCGGAGCCGTACGAGGTCGTCGGCCAGCAGCCGCAGCCGGGCGTCGCGCAGGTCGGCCTGGATGACGGCGGCCCGGCGCGCGACGGCGGCCTGGCGGCCGAGGGGCTTGAGCTGCCGTCTGAGTTCGTCGGTGAGGTCCTGCACGCGCGCGAGGTTGGCCTGCATCGCGTCCAGCTTGCGCAGCGCCTTCTCCTTGCGCTTGCGGTGCTTGAGGACGCCGGCGGCCTCCTCGATGAAGGCGCGGCGGCCCATGGGGTCGGCGTGCAGGACGGAGTCGAGCTGGCCCTGTCCGACGATGACGTGCATCTCGCGGCCGATGCCGGAGTCGGAGAGCAGTTCCTGGATGTCGAGGAGGCGGCAGGCGTCGCCGTTGATCTGGTACTCGCTGCCGCCGTTGCGGAACATGATCCGCGTGATGGTGACCTCGGCGTACTCGATGGGCAGGGCCCCGTCGGAGTTGTCGATGGTCAGGGACACCTCGGCCCGGCCCAGCGGCGGACGGCCGGTGGTGCCGGCGAAGATGACGTCCTCCATCTTGCCGCCGCGCAGCGACTTGGCGCCCTGCTCGCCCATGACCCAGCTGAGCGCGTCGACGACGTTGGACTTGCCCGAGCCGTTCGGTCCGACGACGCACGTGATCCCCGGCTCGAACCGGAGTGTGGTCGCCGAGGCGAACGACTTGAACCCGCGGAGGGTCAGGGCCTTGAGGTGCACGCCGCTGGACTCTACCGCTCGGGTTCGTCTCACTCCATGAACCCACGGTTTCGCCGCTGAACGCGCAGGGCACACCAGACGTTAAAGACGGTGAAAGGATGCGCGGGGCAAGAAAGAAGGGACGCCAGCGGCGTCCCTTGCACTTCTGACAACTCAGCGGTTGTGACGGGCGGCCCAACCACTGCGGTGCTGTTGTGGAGCGGTGCAGTGATCAGGTGAGCGCAGGCTCCGCCTGGTGTGCGTCAACGCTCTCCATGATCCTGTCGTGAGAAGCGGCAGCCGTCAGCGCTTCGTTCTCCGCCTGGATCCGTACGAGCTCGGATTCCAGGTCCTGGACGCGCTGCTGGAGCCGTCGCATCTCGGCGAGGAGTCGAGGGTCGGAGCCGCCGACGTAACCGAGAAGCGCCTTTGCCATGATGGATGGTCCTCCACAATGAGTGACCGACCGATGCGGTGTGGGTCGTGAGGGATTTCCGCACCCGCAGTCTTGGCAGGGCCTGGAGTTGTGCTGCCGTTCAGCCATGCCAAACAGCTAAGGTGCGCGGGGTGCTTTCAGCGTCTCACCAAAAAGTTTGACGGTCAACACGATCACGCCCCGTATTGGCGGGCGACCCGGGCGCACACGGCCTGGAACGGCGGTGCTGCGGCTTCTGCGGGGCCCTCGGGGCGTGACGATCATCCTTGCGTGTGCGGCCCGCCAAGGCAAGTGATTCTTGGCAATCACCAGCAAGTTTCCGTCCGAGACGGCCGTCGGAGACCGGTCCGCGGGCGGCCCCGGGGGCCGCCCGGCGGGATGTGATCAGCGGATGGCGAAGCCCTCGTAGCCGCCGCGTGGTGTGTCCCAGATCTCGGTGACGCCGTCCACGCGCCCGGGCGTGTCGTCACTGCGGAGCCACTCCAGCAGACCTTCACAGCCGTCTCGCGCGCCCTCCGCGACCACTTGGACGCGCCCGTCGCCCAAATTGAGAGCAAAACCACTCAGGCCGCCGATCTCCAGGGCCTTGGCCCGCGTGAACCAGCGGAAACCCACACCTTGGACGCGTCCACGCACCCAGGCGACCAGTCGCACATCCTCACTCATGACTGCAACCTAACCGCCTGATCTCTCTCCGGGCACTTCCTCCACTTGCGCCATGCGGTACCGTCCCCACCCAACGAATCTCATATGAAACTCACACGATCGAGTGAGTTTGGTGTTGATCTCGAGGACGAGTCGACCGCCAGGACGAGGAAGGCCAGGACATGGGACGCCACCGACGCTCCGCCGCCGGCCGCGCCGCCACGGGGATCACGCAGGCCGACGGCTCCGTGACAGACCACGACCCGCTGCACTCCCCCGCGGGGGACGGCCCGACGATGGGCACCGCGCCCTACCTGAACCCCGAGGCGTACGCCGACACCTACGCCAAGAGCGAGGCCTACCTGTTCGATACGGAGGCGTCCGCGGCGGGTGACCGCTTCGAGGACACGGCCGTCTTCGCGAGCGACGGCTTCACGCCCGACGGCGGCGCCCGGCGTGCGGGCTCGCACCGCCGCCGGAAGAAGGCCGCGCGGCCGATGCGCACCGGGCTGCTCGGCGTGTCCGCGGCGGTCGCCCTCGGCACGGTCGCGGTCGCCACGGGCGCGGTGCCCGGCCTCGAGAACTACAAGCTCGGTGGCGGCAACGGCGGCACCGACAAGGTGCAGGCCGGGGACACGCCGACGAACAGCCCGACCGAGCAGGGCGGCACCACCGGCAGCGCCGACGGCCGGGAGGGGGCACCCACGAGCCGGGGCGCCGAGCGCTCCCTCTCACCCTCGCCGTCCGCCTCGAAGTCGTCGGCCGCGCCGACCAAGACGCCCGAGAAGCCGGAGAAGACGCAGGAGAAGACCCCGGAGAAGAAGAAGCCGACGGTCACCATCCCCAGCGAGAAGCCGGACAGCACCCCCTCCCGCACGGCCACGAAGGCGCCGCAGAAGCCCAGCGCGCCCGCCGCCCTCTCCGAGGAGTCCGCCGCCGCGGCCCAGGTGCTCAAGCTGGTGAACGAGGAGCGGGCGAAGGTGGGATGCAGCGCGGTCGCCGCGAACAGCGCGCTGACCGGGCTGGCGCAGGACTACAGCGAGGACATGGCCGCGCGGGGCTTCTTCGACCACACCAACCCGGACGGCCAGACGCCGTGGGACCGGGCCGAGAAGGCCGGGATATCCAACCTCGGCGGGGAGAACATAGCCCGCGGCCAGGCGGACGCCGCGGCCGTGATGGATGCCTGGATGAACAGCCCCGGCCACCGCGCCAACATCCTGAACTGCGACTTCAAGACGCTGGGCGTCGGAGTCGAGTTCGGGTCGGGCGGCCCGTGGTGGACCCAGAACTTCGGCTACTGAGCCGCTCCGCGTGGCGCTAACCATCAGTTAGCGCAACCTGTTGGTTAGCGCTGCGCTGGCGTAGGCTGGGCATATGACCACCACCCAGGAGCTCACGGCGGGGCTGGACGACCTCCCGTACAACGTGTTCGCCAAGGCCTGCCCCTCGCGCGGCACGCTGGAGCACGTCACGGGCCGCTGGGGCGCACTGACGCTGGGCGCCCTGTACGAGGGCTCGCTCCGCTTCAACGAGCTGCGTCGCCGCGTCGACGGCGTCAGCGAGAAGATGCTCTCCCAGACGCTGCACGCGCTGGAGCGCGACGGCCTGGTGCACCGCGAGGCCCAGCCGACCAACCCGCCCCGCGTGGACTACGAACTGACGCCGCTGGGACGCGGCGTGGCCGAGCGACTGCTCGCCCTGATCCACTTCGTGGAGGGCAGCATGGACGAGGTGCTGGCCGCGCGCGAGCGGTACGACTCCGCTAGGGCGTGATCCGCGGCGGCCGCTGGCACTTGGGGCAGTAGTAGCTCGACCGGTTCATCCAGGGCCGTCGGCGTATCGGGGTGCCGCAGCGCCGGCAGGGCAGGCCCTCGCGGCCGTACGAGTCGAGGGACCGGTCGAAATAGCCGGACTCGCCGTTGACGTTGACGTACAGGCTGTCGAAGCTGGTGCCGCCCACCGCGAGGGCCGCGTTCATCACGTCCCGCACATGACCCAGGAGCAGCAGGGTGCGCGGGCGGGTGAAGGTCGCGGTCGGGCGCTCGTAGTGGATGCGGGCGCGCCACAGGGCCTCGTCCGCGTAGATGTTGCCGACGCCGCTGATCAGCGACTGGTCGAGCAGGGCCCGCTTGATCGTGGACCGCTTGCGGCGCAGCGCCCGGTGGAAGGCCTCGTCGTCGAAGAGCGGGTCGAGCGGGTCGCGGGCGATGTGCGCGATGACGTCGGGCAGGCCGTCGGGGGTGTTGTCGTGCAGCGACAGCCCGCCGAAGGTGCGCTGGTCGACGAAGCGGAGTTCGGTGTCCAGGGCGTCGCTGAAGCGGACGCGGATCCGCAGGTGTTTCTCGTCCGGGGCCGTGTGCGGCTGGACCAGCAGCTGGCCGCTCATGCCGAGGTGCGCCAGGATCGACTGGTCCGTGTCCTCCACGGGCAGCCACAGGTACTTGCCGCGGCGGCTCGGGGTGCCGATGCGGTGGCCCTTGAGGCGGTGCGCGAAGTCGTCAGCGCCCGCGAGGTGGCGGCGCACCGCGCGCGGGTGCAGCACCTCGGCCTCGGCGACGGTCCGGTGGGCGACCCACCGCTGAAGTCCGCGCCGTACGACCTCGACCTCGGGCAACTCGGGCATGGGGTACCCCCGTCACAAACCTGTGGATGACCGAGCGCCCGCCCCCGGGCAGGGGCGGGCGCTCGGGTGCGCTGTGCTGTGCCGGCCGCCGGTGAGGGCGGCCGGCTCGTCAGCCGTCGACGCTGCTGCCGTCGACGGCCGTATGGGCGGCCTGAGCCGCCGCCGTCTGCGTCGCCTCGGCGGCCTTCGCCGCCTTGGCGCGCTCGTCCGCCGCGGCCCGGATGGACCGCCACGCGGACTCGGCGGCCTGCTGCTCCGCTTCCTTCTTGCTGCGGCCGGTGCCGGTGCCGTACGAGACGCCTCCGACGCGGGCGGCAGCAGTGAAGGTCTTCTCGTGGTCGGGGCCGGTCTCCGTGACCAGGTACTCGGGCACGCCGAGCCCCTCGGTCGCGGTGAGCTCCTGGAGGCTGGTCTTCCAGTCCAGGCCGGCTCCGAGGTTCGAGGATTTCTCGATCAGGGGGTCGAACAGGCGGTGCACCAGCTCCGCCGCCGAGTCCAGGCCCTGGTCGAGATAGACGGCGCCGATCACCGCTTCGAGGGTGTCGGCGAGGATGGACGCCTTGTCCCGGCCGCCCGTGCCCTCTTCACCGCGGCCGAGCCGGATGAAGGAGCCCAGGTCGAGCCCGCGCCCCACTTCCGCGAGCGCACGCGAGTTCACCACCGCGGCCCGCAGTTTGGCCAGCTGGCCTTCGGGCAGGTCGGGGTGGGTGCGGTACAGCGTGTCCGTGACGACCAGGCCGAGCACGGAGTCCCCGAGGAACTCCAGGCGCTCGTTGGTCGGCAGACCGCCGTTCTCGTATGCGTACGACCGGTGGGTCAGTGCTCGCACCAGAAGGGCGGACTCGACCTTGTAGCCGAGCCGCCCTTCCAGAAGCGTGTGGGACGAGGCCTGGTTGTCCGCCGTTGCGCTCCCGCTCACACGGGGAGACTTGTTCTTAGGCGTGGACACAGTGCCTCTCACCAGCCGCTCAGACCTCGAGGACCTGGCGCTTGTTGTAAGTGCCGCACGAGGGGCACGCGATGTGCTGCAGCTTGGGCTCGTGGCAGCGCTCGCACGCAACCAGGGTGGGGACCGCAGCCTTCCACTGCGACCGGCGGTGGCGCGTGTTGCTGCGCGACATCTTCCGCTTCGGAACAGCCACGGCTACTTCTCCTGCTTCTCGTCGACGCCAGGTTCGGCGCCGCTCATCTCGTCCTTCTCGCCGTCCTTCATGGTGCCGGCGAGTCCCTGCAATGCCGCCCAACGGATGTCGACGGCGTCGTGGTGGTGGTCCGGGTCGTCCGCCAGCCGTGCGCCGCACTCGGCACACAGACCAGGGCAGTCTTCCTGGCACACCGGCTGCATCGGCAGTGCGAGCACCACCGCATCACGCAGCACGGGCTCGAGGTCGAACAGGCCGTCCTCGAGGAAGAGCCTGTCCTCGTCGTCCTCGGCGTCGTCGCCCGGCTCCGCGATCACGCGGCCCCGGTCGTCGGCGTCAGGGTACGAGAACATCTCCTGGAAATCCGCTTCGACGTCGAGCTGAAGCGGCTCCAGACACCTTACGCACTCCCCCTCGGCAGCGGCACGGGCGGTGCCTGTGACGAGCACCCCTTCCATGACCGACTCCAGGCGGAGTTCGAGCTCCACCGGGGCGCCTTCCGGCACTCCGATGACTTCCTTGATACCGAAGTCCTTGGGAGCGTCGACCGTGCGGGTCAGGCGCTGTAGCGCACCGGGCCGCCGGCCCAGCTCGTGTGTGTCGAACACGAGGGGGTTGCGGTGGTCGAGGCGGGCGTTCAGGGCCATTCCTGCTTTCGATCTGCTGAGCTGGGGGAGACGCCACCCTTCGGTGTTCCCGGGCAGCGTTGATCGCGGACGTACGCGCGACCGAAGAGCCAGGATACTGGACCTTTGCCTGTCGGCCCAATCCGGTGCTCAGCCGTTGCCCCGGCCCTGCTCGTAGGCCCGCAGCTGCTCGGCGCTGATCATGCCGGTATCGAAGAGGCTGGTCTCGTCCAGGGCGTATCCCTGCTGGCTCTGATGAATCTGTTCGCTCTGGTGCCCGTGCTGGGGCTGCTGGGCCTGGTTCGGGTCGTACGCGGCCTGCTGGGGGTCGTAGCCCTGGTAGGCGTAGGGATCGGCCTGCTGGTAGCCGTACGGGTCCTGCTGGGCGGCGTACGCCTGCTGCGGGTAGCCGCCGTAGGGGTCGGGCTGCTGCTGGATGGGGGCACCTCCCGCCGGAGCGTAGCCGGAGGTGGGGGAGTAGGCAGGCTGCGGCCGGCCGTAGTCCTGCTGCTGGGCGGGCTGCTCGGCCGGGGGCTTCTGCTCCGCCAGGTCGGCGAGGTAGTCGGCGTCGCTGGAGTGCTGGATGGTGCTGGTGTCGTCGGCGAGGGCGCCGAGGTCGTCGGTGGCGATCCGGCCGTGCAGCTTCTGCCGGCCGCGGCCGACGGCCTCCAGGGTCTTGGCGAGGACCGCCTCGAAGGCGCCGAGCTTGACGTCGACGTACTCGTCGGCGCTACGGCGCTGGATCTGCGGGTCGTGGCTGCGCTCGGGGGCGTCCTCGTCCTCGTAACCCTGCTCGTCGGTGCCGGGACCGGTGCCGAGGAGCTTCTCGCGGCCGCGGCCGACCGAGCCCAGGGTCTTGGTGAGGACGACCTCGAAGTTGGCGAGCTTGGAGTCGACGTAGTCGTCGGCCTCGGCGCGGATCTCCTCGGCCTCCCGGCGGGCCTCGGTGAGGATCCGGTCGGCCTCGGCCTGGGAGCGGCGGGCGACCTCCGTGTCGGAGATCAGTGAGCCGCGCTCGGCGTGCGCGCTCTGGATGATCCGCTCGGCCTCCTGGCGGGCCTGTTCGACCATCTGCTCGCGGTCGCCGATCAGCTCCTGCGCCTGGGCGAGGGAGCCGGGCAGCGCCGCGCGCAGCTCTTCCAGCATGGAGAGCAGTTCGGCGCGGTTGACCACGCACGAGGCCGACATGGGCATGGACCGGGCGCCGGAGACCGCTGCCACGATCTCGTCGAGCTTCTTCTGCACGTCCACCGTGTGCTCGCCACTCTCTACAGATGCGTTGGAGACGGACGGGACGACTGTACGGCCATGAAGTAGCGGCCGGACACCGGGTGACGGGCCGTCAGCAGCTCAGTTCTTCGTCAGGCGCCGGGTGAGGGCCTCCAGGACCAGCGGCGGGACCAGGTGGGAGACATCGCCGCCCCAGGTCGCAACCTCCTTGACCAGGGAGGACGACATGAAGCTGTAGGTGGGGTTGGTGGGCACGAAGAGGGTCTCCACGCCCGAGAGGCCGTTGTTCATCTGAGCCATCTGCAGCTCGTAGTCGAAGTCGCTGACCGCGCGCAGGCCCTTGACGATGGCGGGGATGTCCCGCAACTTGCAGAAGTCGACGAGGAGACCGTGGAAGGCCTCGACCCGGACATTGCCGTACTCGGCGGTGACCTGGCGGATCAGGTCGATCCGCTCGTCGATCTCGAAGAGACTCTTCTTGGATTTGTTGATCATCACCGCGACGTAGACCTCGTCATACAGGCGGGAGGCGCGGGAAATGATGTCCAGGTGTCCGTTGTGGATGGGGTCGAACGACCCGGGACATACGGCGCGGCGCACTTGTGATCCCTCGCTCTCCGGTCCGGTCATCGTGCGTCTTCGCACGTAGAGGCGGCGCGACCGTACCAAAACGTTCCCTCGCCGTACCGGCGGGCCCGGAGGGCTTCGAAACCCTCGGGCCACCGGAATTCACCGCCTCTGGTGCTGCGCTCCACGGTGACGAGGGCTTCTTCGGCGAGCCAGCCTTCCGAGAGGAGTGTGAGCAGGATCTCGCGAAGATCGTCGTCCGTGACGGCGTAGGGCGGGTCGAGGAAGACGAGGTCGTACGGGTCGCCGGGGGGTGTCGTGCGGATGATCTGTTCCGCTTTGCCGGATCTGACCTCGGCGCCGGGGAGTCCGAGGGACTTCACGTTGTCGCGGACCGTGCGGGCCGCTCGCGCGTCGGCCTCGACGAGGAGGGCGTGGCCCGCGCCTCGGGAGAGGGCCTCCAGGCCTACGGCTCCTGATCCCGCGTAGAGGTCGAGTACGCGTTCGCCTTCCAGGGGGCCGCCGAGGAGGGACTGCCAGGTGGAGAAGAGGCCCTCCCGGGCGCGGTCCGATGTGGGGCGGGTTCCTGTACCTGGCGGGACGGCCAGGCGGCGTCCGCCGGCCGTGCCGGCGATCACGCGGGTCATCTGTGGTCCTTGGTTGTGGGCGGCTTCAGGTATCAGTGTGGCTGGTCGCGCCCGCGCGGCGGTAGCCGCATATGGACTACAGCCCCGCGCCCCTCGGGCCGGCATCACTCATCCCTTTTCCAGGTACTGCTCCCTCTCCTCGTCCAGAAGGGCGTCCAGCGCCGTCCGCAGCGCCGGGAGGCGGGTCAGCTCCGGGTCCTTGGCCACCACCGCTGCTGCCTCTTCCCTCGCCTCCGCGATGATCTCCTCGTCCTCGATGACCGCGAGCATCCGCAGGCTGGTGCGGGCGCCCGACTGGGCCTGGCCGAGGACGTCGCCCTCCCGGCGTTGTTCGAGGTCGATGCGGGAGAGTTCGAAGCCGTCGAGGGTGGAGGCGACCGCGTTCAGGCGCTGGCGGGCGGGGCTCGCCTCGGGCATCTCGCTGACCAGGAGGCACAGGCCGGGGGCCGAGCCACGGCCGACGCGGCCGCGCAACTGGTGAAGCTGGGAGACGCCGAAGCGGTCGGCGTCCATGATCACCATCACCGTGGCGTTGGGGACGTTGACGCCGACCTCGATGACCGTCGTGGCGACCAGCACGTCCGTCTCCCCGGCGGCGAAGCGGCGCATGACCGCGTCCTTGTCGTCGGGGTGCATACGGCCGTGCAGCACCTCGACGCGGAGGCCCTTCAGGGGGCCCTTGGAGAGCTGTTCGGCGACGTCGAGGACGGCGAGAGGCGGGCGCTTCTCGGCGGCGTCCTCGGGGGACGCCGCGGCCTCCGGGGACTTCTTCTTGCCGGTCTTCTTCGGGTCGTCCTCCTCATCGCCGATGCGGGGGCAGACCACGTACGCCTGATGGCCGTTGCCCACTTCCTCGCGGACCCGTTCCCAGGCGCGGGACAGGAAGTGGGGCTTGTCGGCGGCCGGGACGACATGGCTGGCGATCGGCGAGCGGCCGGCCGGGAGCTGGTCGAGGACGGAGGTCTCCAGGTCGCCGAAGACCGTCATGGCGACCGTGCGCGGAATCGGCGTGGCCGTCATGACCAGGAGGTGTGAGGGCTGTTTGCCCTTGCCGCGCAGGGCGTCGCGCTGCTCGACGCCGAAGCGGTGCTGTTCGTCGACCACGACCAGGCCCAGGTCGTGGAACTGCACCTTGTCCTCGATCAGCGCATGCGTGCCGATGACGATGCCGGCCTCGCCGGTGGTGAGGTCGAGCAGGGCCTGGCGGCGGGCGGCCGCGCCCATGGATCCGGTGAGCAGCACCACCTTGGTGGCCTGCTCGGCCCCGCCCAGCATGCCGCCCTCGGCCAGCTCGCCCATCATCTCGACGATCGAGCGGTGGTGCTGCTGCGCGAGCACTTCGGTGGGCGCGAGCATGGCGGCCTGGCCGCCGGCGTCGACCACGGCGAGCATGGCGCGCAGGGCAACCATGGTGTTGTGGGTGACGGTGAAGTTGTCGGTGACGTATGCATGGCTCGGGTGGGCGACGCTGATGCACTGGACGGGCTTCCGCCCCACGTACTCGACCGCCCGGATGCCGCGTCGGAACGTGCTGTACTTCGGCCCCGGACGCACGCGTTCTGCTTTGCGGGTGAGCCGGAACGGGGCGTAAGCGTCCGGCAGGGACACCTGCACGTTGTACGCGGCCTTCTTCGGCAGCACTCGCGCCCGGCCGCCCAGAGAACGTACGAGCCATGCGACGTCCTCCGCGAGCCGGCGCGAAGCCGCGCAGAGGGAGATACTCATGCCGTCGGCTTGGACAGTGCCGTCCGTGTCCAGCAGTCCCTGCAACACGGCAAGACGGTCCTTGATCGGAGCGTTCTTGAAATCCTCAGGGACGAACTTGTCGTGGGACGTCGTTCCCCAGAGGCCCAACTCGCGCAGGACCTGGATCACTGGGTTGCGCGCTCCTCCGGCACGCTGCTTGAGCTGGATCGTGTAGTCACGGTGCGATCCCTTCACCGGTACCAGCCGGCATTCGGGCGCTACTGCCGCCGTTACCGCGTCACGGATCTCGTCGTCGATGGTGGAGAGACGGAGATTGTGCCGGAACGAACCGTCCCCCAGCAGCAGTCCGATCAGGTACGGGTCCAGGGGCAGCCCGGCGTCGCCGCCGAGATCGACCGGCTTCGCCGGCGGGATGTACCACTTCGACGACCCGTCGGCCTTGAACGTGTCGAGACGGATCTCCCGGGTCGTCATGACCTTGGGAGCCTGGCCACGGTGCCCACCACAGCTCGTGCCGACGATCCAGAGATGCTCGTCGTCGCACTCGACGGAACTCCCGTCGGACAGGACCAAGCGCCACACATCGCGCTCTCCCTGAGGAAAGACGCCATCGATCAGCGCGGTGTCCCCGTCCGGCACCACCACCTCGTCGCCCACCCGCAGATCCCCCATGGGGCGGAAGCCCATGGGTGTGAGCACCAGCGAGTCGAGGGGCTGGGCCTTGCCCGATCCGACCTCCCCCTGCAACAGCCGGTGCATCGGATGCTCGGTCGCCAGGTCGTCGAAGATCTCCTTGGAGACCCGCTGCTGGCCCTCGGTGAGGGTGAACGGGAGGCGGGCGTCGAAGGCCGTGAGGAGGCCGTCGGGGCTGGGTTTGCGGGGGGCCGCCGGGAGCTGGGCGTCCGCGTGGCGGCGGCGGGCCAGGGCGACCTGGAGGACGAAGGCCTCGTCCCATTTGAGGCGGGCGCGGGCATCCTCGATGTCCGCCTTGGTGTGCGGGCGGTGGATCTTCAGGAGTGCCTCGGGGAGGGGGACCAGGCCGCGGCCCTGGCGCAGGGAGTCCGGCAGCGGGTCGACGGCCTCCTGGGCGGTGGGCAGGACCGTCTGGATCGCTTTGCCGATCTTCCAGGACTCCAGCTTGGCGGTGGCCGGGTAGATCGGGATGAGGGCGCCGGCCCACGTCTCGACGGACTCGCCAGGGTCTTCGGCGTCACCGCGCAGCAACTCGTAGGCCGGGTGGGCGAGTTGGAGGCGGCGGTTGAAGACGGAGACCTTGCCCGCGAACATCGCGCGTGTGCCCGGCAGGAGCTCCTTGTGGGGCTTGTGAACGCCCTTGCCGAAGAAGACCAGTTGGAGGCGGCCGCTGCCGTCCGTGATCGTGACCTCCAGGCGCTGGCCCTTGCCGCGCGGGGCCCTGGCGGAGGCGAAGGTGTGCAGGCGGGCGTCGGCGACCTGGGCGACCACCGTGACGTGCTCGTCCATGGGGAGGTCGGCGAGGTGTGTGAGCTGGCCGCGCTCCTCGTATCTGCGCGGGTAGTGGTGGAGGAGGTCGCCGACGGTGAGCAGGCCGAGGTGCTCGGCCATCACCTTCGCGGTGGCGGGGCCGAGCACCGACTTCAGTGGTTGTTGCAGCGGTTCGTGAAGTGCGGGCACGAGATCCATTGCACACCACACCACTGACAATGCCGTAGAGGCCGCGGCGCACGTCGCCGTATACGTCCCGGAAAGCCCTGGTCAGGCAGCTGGTTCGGGCCTTAGGATGACGCGCTCCCGGCCCTCCTTCGCGGTCACCGCCTCACCGGGACCGCCCGACCCCGCGCCGTCGCGAGTCCCCCACCGGCGCCGTGATGATGGACTCCCAGACCTCACAGGCATCCCAGGCACCCCGTCCACCCCGTCCACCTCATACTTTCCAGGTCGACCTGCGTGGTCTGGTGGACCTGCTCTCCCACCACCTCTACTCCAGTCCCAAGGTGTATCTGCGCGAGCTGTTGCAGAACGCCGTGGACGCCATCACCGCCAGACGCGCGGCGGAACCCGACGCTCCGGCCCTGGTGCGGTTGTCCGCGGACGGCGGCGCCCTGCGCGTCGAGGACACCGGGATCGGGCTCACCGAGGCGGACGTGCACGACCTGCTCGCCACGATCGGGCGCAGTTCCAAGCGCGCCGATGGCCTGCAGGAGGCGCGTTCCGACTTTCTCGGGCAGTTCGGCATCGGCCTGCTGGCCTGTTTCGTCGTCGCCGAGCGGATCCGGGTGGTCAGCCGCAGCGCCGCTGCGCCCGGGGCGCCGCCGGTGGAGTGGACGGCGTCCGACGACGGCTCGTACACCGTGCGGACGCTGCCGGACGCCGAGCGCCCCGAACCGGGCACCACCGTGCATCTGGTGGCGCGGGCCGGCGCCGCTCAGTGGCTCACGCCCGAGCGGGTCGAGGCGCTGGCCCGGGACTTCGGATCGCTGCTGCCGTACGACGTCCGGGTGGGCGACGAGCCGGTCACCGACCTCCCGGCGCCCTGGGACCGGTCGTATCCGAGCCCGGCCACCCGCCGTGTCGCCCTCGCCCGGCACTGCCACGACCTGTTCGGCTTCACCCCACTGGACACGATCGACCTGTCCGTGCCGCTGGCCGGCGTCCGCGGGGTGGCGTACGTGCTGCCGTCGGCGGTCAGCCCGGCGCAGCGCGCGGGGCACCGTGTGCATCTCAAGGGCATGTTGCTGACCGAGCGGGCCGAACAGCTGCTGCCCGACTGGGCGTTCTTCGTGCGCTGTGTCCTGGACACGGACAGTCTGCGGCCGACGGCATCGCGCGAGGCGCTGTACGAGGACGAGACGCTGGCCGCCGTACGGGAGGCACTGGGCGAGCGGATCCGGGCCTGGCTGACCGGTCTGGCCGCCGGTGATCCGGAGCGGCTGGCCGCGTTCCTGTCGGTGCACCACCTGGGCGTGAAGTCCCTGGCCCGGCACGACCGGGAGATGCTGCGCACGATGCTGCCGTGGCTGCCCTTCGAGACGACCGACGGGCGGCTGTCCCTGGAGGAGTTCGCGCAGCGGCACCCGGTGGTGCACTTCACGCGGACCGTCGAGGAGTACCGGCAGGTCGCGCCGATCGCGTCCGCGCAGGGCATCGGCGTGATCAACGGCGGCTACACGTACGACAGCGAGCTGGTTCAGGCGCTGCCGTCGGTGCGGCCGGGCACCGTGGTCGCCGAGTTGGACGCCGACACGGTGACCGCGCATCTGGATGCCGTCGACCCGGCCGAGGAGCTGGCCCTGTCCGGCTTCCTGGCGGCGGCGCGGGCACGGCTCGACCCGCTGGGCTGCGATGTGGTGCTGAGGGCCTTCCACCCGCTCTCCCTGCCCGCGCTGCACCTCGACGACCGGGACGCCCGGCACGAACAGGCCCGCGCCGACGCCGAGGCGCAGGCCGACGACCTGTGGGCGGGCATCCTCGGCTCCCTGCGCGGCAGCGCCCCACGCGCGCGTCTGGTGCTCAACCACCTCAACCCGCTGGTCCGGCGGATCAGCTCGCTGCACGACCCGGAGCTGATCGGCACCGCCACGGAGTCGCTGTACGGGCAGGCGCTGCTGATGGCGCAGCGGCCGCTCAGGCCCGCGGACTCGGCGCTGCTCAACCGCGCGTTCCTCGGCCTCCTGGAGTGGGCCACGCACAGCGAGGACGGTCAGGCATGAGCGAGATCACGGACTTCGACGCCCTGCGCCGGGCGATGGCGGAGAACTCCGAACAGCCGGAGGGCCCGGCCCGCAACGCGCGCGCCGAGGAACTGCTGGCCGCCGCCGAGAAGCTGAACATCCCGCTCGCCGTGATCGAGGCGCTCGGACACCAGCTGAAGGTCTACAACTACAGCTCCGAGAAGGCCAGGATGTTCGTCCCCTTCGCGCGCCTGCTGCGCATGTGGGACGAACGGCCCGATGATTTCGACGAGTACGAGACCCACACGCTGCACTGGGTCTTCAAGTGGGTGTCGTCCGGCATGCTCGACCAGCCGCACATCCCGCTCGCGTCGATCGAGAAGTGGCTCGGCGAGATGGAGCACCGCTACCGGCTCGCCGGGCACTCCGAACGGGCCGTGCGCAGCGCCGAGCACAGCGTGGCCGCGCATGTGGGGGACCTGGCGCGGGCCGAGCGGGCGTACGCCGCGTGGCTGGCCGCCGACCGGGACGGCATGGCCGACTGCCACGCCTGCGAACTGCACGGGCAGGGCTGGTGGCATGCGGAGCGGGGCCGGGACGCGGAGGCGCTGGAGCTGTGGCGGCCGGTGCTGGAGGGCGAGTACGCCTGCGCCCACGAGCCGCACGCGGCGCTCGCCTCCTCCCTGATGCCGCTGCTGCGGCTGGGCCGCTTGGACGAGGCACGCGCGAACCACCTGCGGGGCTTGCGGCTGGTGCGGGCCATGGAGAGCATGCGCGGCGCCTACGCGGAGCACGTGGAGTTCTGCGCGCTGACCGGCAACGAGGCGCGCGGTCTGGAACTGCTCGCGGAGCGGCCGGCGTACTTCACCGACGACGGGCAGCCGCAGAGCAGGCTGGGCTTCATGAGCGTGGTGGCCCTGCTCATGGACCGCCTGACCGGGCTGGGGCTGGGTGACCGGCAGGTGCCCGGTCCGGCCGGCCGCGAGTGGACCGCCGGGGAACTGGCCACGCACGCGCGTGCGGAGGCCCTCGCCCTGGCGGCCCGCTTCGACGAGCGCAACGGCACGACGTACGTCAGCGAGCGGGCACGCGCGCGTATGGAGCAGCGCCCGCTGGTGGAGCGGCTGCCGCTGGGGGTGCGGTCGGTACGGCCGGTGCCGCCGCCCGCTCCCGAGGTGGTCACGGCCGCGGCCACCGGGCAGCCGGATCTGCCCGCCCTGCTGGCCGCGGCACGGCGGCTGTCGGACAACCTGCGGCCGGGCGCCGTGGAGGCGTGGGCGGCGGTCGCCGAAGCCGCGGAGGGCGTGGCCGGGGTGGATCTGGACCCGCGCGACCGGGCCGAGATCGCCGACCACGAGGCGATGGGCCTCGGCCCGGAGGGCGCCGCGCTCTTCGAGCGGGCCGCGGAGCTGTACGCGGCGGCCGGCGACCCCGGAGAGGCCCTGGCCGCACGCGCGCGTGCGGCGTACGTACGTGCTCTCGGGGGTGACGTGGACGCGGCGCTCGCGGCCGTGTCCGGCCCCTACGACGAGATCCTCGCGCTGTACGCCGCCGGCGACACCGGAATAAGGCAGACGGCGTCCGTCCTGATGGGACGGGCCCGGATCCAGATGCGCCGTGCGCACGAGGCCGGGGGCCCGGGGGCCGGGGAGGGTCCCGCAGAGGGTGCCGCCGGGCCGGACACGGTTCTCGGCGAAAGCATGGGTTCCGGGTCGGAAGCAGTCCTCACCGAGGCCGAAGCCGCTGTCCGCGAGGTGCTCGCGCTCGTCGGCGGGCGGGACGGGGAGGACGTACGGCTGGCCGCGCGGGCCGCCGAGGCACAGGCGATGCTCGCCGAGCTGGCCGGACTGCGCGGGGATCTGAAGGCGGCCGCGGGACTGTTCGCGCGGGGCGCGGCGGCGTTCGTCGCGGCGGGGCTGCCGTGGTTCGCGGTGGAGTACGAGGCCCGGCTGGCCTCCCTGGCCCACCACCTCGGCGACATGGCGGAGGCGGAACGGGCGCTGCGGGCGGCCCTGGAGCACGGCGGGGCCCAACTGGAGGCGACCGGACGGGCCCAGCTGCACCTCCAGCTCGCCGAGTTGACCGGCGACCGGGGCGATGCCGTGGAGGCCGCCCAGCACGCCCTGGAGGCCTCGCACTGGGCCGACGAGGCGGGCGAGGGCGCGACGTTGGGCGCCTGGGCCCGGCAGCAGCTCGGCGGGTTCCTGCTGCGGCAGGGACGGTGGGCCGAGGCCGCGGAGGTCCTGGAGTCGGCGCTGCCCGACCTGACCGCCGAGACGCACGGCGACGGGGCGATCGTGCAGACGCAGTGGTGGCTCGGCGACTGCCTGAGCGAACTCGGCGAGCACCGCGCTGCCGCCGAACGGCGTCTCCAGGCCGCCGAGATCGCCCGGCACTGGCCCGAACAGCACGACCACGCGACCCTCGCCCACCTGGCCGGTGAGTCCCTCGGACAGGCCGGGCTGGCCGACGAGGCGGACCGGGCCTACGCGCGCGCGGGCGACCTGTGGCGCGAACTCGGCAACGTCCAAGGGCTGATCCGGTCCGTGCGGGCCCGCGCCTGGCTGGCGTTGCGCGCGCAGGAGGGGGTCGAGGAGGCACGCGCCCTGATGGCGGAGGCGGTCCGGGAGTGCGAGGCGGCACGGGACACGGCGGCCGACGCCGAGTCCCGGCAGCAGCTCGTCGCCGAACTCGGGCACACCCACCGGCAGTTCGGCGATCTGCTGGCCCGGTCCGTCTCCGACGGCGCCGACGACGCCTCGGCCGGGGCCGTGTTCGAGGAGGCACTGTCCCAAGTGCTGCGCTCGGCCGAGGTGTTCGCCTCCCTCGGGGACGCCGCCCTGCACAGCCGCACCGGCGCCGAGCTCGCCGCGGGCCGGCTGGAGGCGGACCTGGGCCGCCCGGCCGACGCGGCGGCACGCGCGAGTGCGGTGCTGGCGACGTACGACGGCTACGGCGGCTACGGCGGCACCGAGACCGACGACGGGGACGCCGACGGCGAGGCGGTGCGGGCCCGGCGGGCGGAGGCGGAGCAGATACTTCGACTCGCGGAGGAGGAGCAGCCGGACTGATCGGCTCCGCCTACTCGACGCCGATGAGCAGCAGGGCCCCCTGCCGTCCGCCCCGGTACACGACCGTGTCGACGGCGAGGTACCCCTCGCGGACCCGGCCCTCCAGGTGCTCGGCGATGGTGCCGGGAGCCTCGTCGCCGAGCACCAGGGTGACCATCTCGCCCCCGGCCGCGAGCATGCGGTCCAGGACGGTCTCGGCGGTGGCCGTGACGTCCGAGCCGATCACGGCCACGTCGCCGTCGATCAGGCCGAGTACGTCGCCGGCCTGGCAGATGCCGGCCATCGTCCAGGCCTGGCGTTCGGCGACGGTGACCTCGGCGTAGCGGGTCGCGCCGGCCGCCGAGGTCATCGACACCACGTCCTCGTCGAAGCGGCGCTCCGGCTCGTGCACGGCCAGCGCCGCGATGCCCTGGACCGCCGAGCGGGTCGGGATGAGGGCCACGCGGATACCCTCGGTGCGAGCTTGCTCGGCCGCCGCGGCGGCGGTGTGGCGCAGCTCGGCGTCGTTGGGCAGCAGCACGACCTCGCGCGCGTGGGCCCGCCGTACGGCCTGTACGAGCTCGCCGCTCGCGGGCGGCTCCCCGGGGCGTGCGAGCACGGTGGTCGCTCCTGCCTCGGTGTACAGCCCGGCCAGGCCCTCGCCGGGCACCACGGCCACGACGGCACGCTGGGCGCGCTCGCGGGCAGGCCGCTCGGCGCCGGTGGTGTGCACGTCGCCGGCGCCGAAGTGCGTGACGCGGATCCGGTAGGGCCGCCCGGCCTCGATACCGGCCTCGACGGCGGCGCCCGCGTCGTCGACATGGACATGGACGTTCCACAGCCCGTCGCCGCCGACCACGACGAGGGAGTCCCCGAGCTCGTCGAGCCGCTCCCGCAACCGCGCCACGGCCGCGTCCTCGGCCTCCAGGAGGTAGATCACCTCGAAGGCGGGGCCGTCCCGGTCGCCCGCGGCGGCACTGTCGGCACACTCACCGCGCGGGGCGCCGACGGCCGGGGCGAGCCCTTCGGCGGCTTCCACGCGCGCGTGCGGGCCCCACGAGTCCGCGTACCAGTCCTTGGAGTCCTCGGCCGGCCCTGCGAGCACACTCGATGCCGAACCGTCCGCCTGACCGGGCACCCCGGCCTCGGAGACCACCGCACTCGCCGCTCCCGCGCCCACCCGCAGGGCCCCCGCGGTCACCGTCGCCGCCACGGCCCGCGGCCTCTCCCCCGTGAACGTCTCAACCAGCGCCCCGAGCACCGCCACCAGCCCCCGCCCACCGGCGTCGACCACCCCGGCGCGTTCCAGGACGGGCAGCTGGCCCGGGGTCGCCGCCAGGGCCGCGCGCGCTCCCTCATAGGCCGCCCGGGCCACCGTTCCGCAGTCGCCCTCGGCACCACAGGCGGCGTCGGCGGCATCGGCGGCGGCCGAGGCGACCGTGAGGACCGTGCCCTCGACGGGGTGGGCCACGGCCTGCCGGGCGGAATCGGCCGCGTGCCGCAGGGCCAGCCGCAGTCCCTGGCCGTCGGCAGGCTCTCTCTCGCCATCGGCGTGCGCGGTCCCGGCGTCGGCCAGCACCTGGGACATGCCGCGCAGCAGCTGGGCGAGGATCGTCCCCGAGTTCCCCCGGGCACCGATGAGCGCTCCGTGGGCCATCGCCCGGGCGGCGTCGGCCAGCGTCGGCCCCTCAGGGCCCGACCGCGCCGCATGCCCCGCGAACACGGCCTCGACCGCCGCGACGGCGGACTCCACGGTCAGATACAGATTCGTGCCGGTGTCCCCGTCCGCCACGGGGTAGACGTTGATCGCGTCGATCTCCTCACGCGCCCGCCCCAGCGTCTCGAGTGCGAGACCGCACCAGGTGCGCACCGCGAGAGCATCGAAGAATGTCTGCGGCACCTGCGCCACTGCGCCTCCCTGAGCTGCTGGACGTGGCAGGCAGCGTAGACCCCGGGACGGTGTCCACCGGAAGTGGGCCGGGAGAGGTCCCGGGCCGACCATGGTAGTTTCGTTCTACGGGCGCAGCCGTTGTATGCTGCTCCGGTTGCCCGATCCAAATCGGGCCATTCCCCTGGCAGCGCCACTCAGATCCTACGACCTGATCCCGGCATGCCGGGATCAACCGTAAGTGCATCTGAAGTCTTTGGAGTGACCCGTGGCTGCCAACTGCGACGTCTGCGGCAAGGGGCCGGGCTTCGGCAACAACATCTCGCACTCGCACCGCCGTACGTCCCGCCGCTGGAACCCGAACATCCAGCGTGTGCGTACCGTGGTGGGCGGGACGCCGAAGCGCGTGAACGCTTGCACCTCGTGCATCAAGGCCGGCAAGGTCTCGCGCTGACGCTCAGCTAGCGCGCGGCCACTGCTGGTTCGCTGTAGAGAGCCGGTCCACCTCTGGTGGACCGGCTTTTTGCCATGCCCGGATGCTCAGGAACCGGCCCGGAACCGCCAGCCATGATCCACCGGCCCGATCCCCCCGCCGAGGGCGAATCCGGCCGCGATCGCCCCGGTGACGTACTCCTTGGCCGCCGTGACCGCCTCCGGCACCGAGTGCCCCTTGGCGAGCTGTGACGCGATCGCGGAGGCGAGGGTGCAGCCCGTGCCGTGGGTGTGCCGGTTGTCGAGTCTCGGTGCCCGCAGCCAGTGCTCCTCGGAGCCGTCCGTGAGCAGATCGACGGCGTCCCCGGACAGGTGACCGCCCTTGATCAGCACCCACCGCGGCCCGCACCCGAGCACGGCCGTCGCGGCCCGCCGCAGCTGCTCCTCCGACTCCACGCGCACGCCCGTCAGCTGGGCCACCTCGTCGAGGTTCGGGGTGGCGACCGTCGCCACCGGCAGCAGCTTCGTGCGGACCGAGTCCAGGGCCGAGGCGGCGAGCAGGGAGTCGCCGTGCTTGGAGACGCCCACCGGGTCGACGACCGCCGGGGCGTGCGTGCCCGCGATCAACTCGGCCACCGTCTCCACGAGTTCGGCGGAGGCCAGCATCCCGGTCTTGACCGCCTGGACGCCGATGTCGTCGACGACACTGCGGTACTGCGCCCGCACCGCCTCCACCGGCAGTTCCCAAGCCCCCTGCACGCCGAGGGAGTTCTGCGCGGTCACCGCCGTGAGGACGCTCATGCCGTGCACGCCGAGCGCGAGCATCGTCTTCAGGTCGGCCTGGATGCCGGCGCCGCCGCCCGAGTCGGAGCCCGCCACCGTGAGGACGTTGGGAATCATGAGTCCATGTCCCCGAAGTGGTCCCAGCCGCCCTTGCTGGTCCACGGCGCCCCGTCGACCGTCACCTGGGGCAGCGCCGACGGGTTGAGGACCTCGCCGATGACCTTCCAGCGGGCGGGCAGCTTCACGTCCGGCGGGAAGGTCGCCACGATCGCGTGGTCCTCTCCCCCGGTCAGCACCCACTGCATGGGGTCGACGCCGACGGCCTGCCCGATGTCGTTCATCTGGGAGGGGATGTCGATCGCACCGGAGCGGATGTCGATGCGGACCTTGCTGGCCTCGGCGATGTGCCCGAGGTCGGCGATCAGCCCGTCGCTCACGTCGCACATCGCGGTCGCCCCGAGCCCGGCGGCCGCCGGACCCGCGTGGTACGGCGGCTCGGGCCGCCTGTGGGCCTCCACGAAGGCGCGCGGCGAGCGGAACCCGCGCGACAGCACCGCGTACCCGGCCGCCGACCAGCCCAGCCAGCCCGTCACCGCGACGAGGTCACCGGGCTGTGCGCCCGCCCGCGTCACCGGCTCCTGGTTGCGCAGGTCGCCGAGCGCGGTGATGGACACCATGATCGAGTCGCCGCGTACGACGTCACCGCCGACCACGGCGGCACCGGCCACCTGGCACTCGTCGCGCAGGCCGTCCATCAGCTCGCTCGCCCATGTCACCGGCAGCTCGGCCGGAACGACCAGACCGAGCAGCAGCGCGGTCGGCACGGCGCCCATGGCGGCGATGTCGGCGAGGTTCTGCGCCGCCGCCTTGCGGCCCACGTCGTAGGCCGTCGACCAGTCCCGGCGGAAGTGCCGGCCCTCGACCAGGATGTCCGTACTGGCCACGACCCTGCGGTCGGGCGCGGCCACCACGGCGGCGTCGTCGCCGGGGCCGACCCGGACCGCCGGGGTGGTGGTCAGACGGGAGGTGAGCTCCCTGATGAGCCCGAACTCACCGAGCTCACCAACAGTGCCCTTCATTGCCCTTTCTCCCCTTCTGTCCCTGTCCGTGCCCGGTCGCGAGGCCTTTCGGTCCTCGTTACGGTCGAAGTGACCGTCAAGTTCTGCCGGACCTGCACCCCGGCGCGCAAGACCCGGTCCCCGCAGGTCTCCCCGCGGCGAGCGGCGACGCGATACCGTGGCGTTCCTTTTCCCCACATGATCCTCGTGGCCGCCCTGGAGGTTCCGTGGTACAGGCGTACATCCTGATCCAGACGGAGGTCGGCAAGGCGTCGACCGTCGCCGAGACGATCAGCAAGATTCCTGGAGTCATCCAGGCCGAGGACGTCACAGGACCGTACGACGTGATCGTGCGGGCCCAGGCCGACACCGTCGACGACCTCGGCCGCATGGTGGTCGCCAAGGTCCAGCAAGTGGACGGCATCACCCGCACCCTGACCTGCCCGGTCGTCCATCTGTAGCCCCCGTCTACCCTGTGCCGGTGAACTCTTTCCGTCACCGGCACCACTGTGTGTCCCGCGTTTTCTTCCGCCTGCCCGCTCTCGCGCTGTTGATCACTGCCGCGGGCTGCTCCTCAGCAGACGACAGCGCGTCGGCGGCGGTTCCCAGTCCGGACGCGAAGGTCGCGGAACTGTGCCGGAACCTGGACAAGGTACTGCCCGCGAAGGTGGACGGAGAGCGTCGCGAGGATCCCGAGCCCGCGTCGGCGCTGACGGCGGGCTGGGGCAGCCCGGCGATCATACTTCGCTGCGGTGTGCCGCAGCCGCCGAAGATGGTCGATCCGAAGGTGGCCGACGGGCATGATCCGGACGCGGTCGCCGGCGGTGTGAACGGGGTCGACTGGCTGATGGAGAAGCAGGACGACGGGGGGTACCGGTTCACCTCGGCGAACCGTGAGGTCTATGTCGAGGTGGCCGTGCCGGAGGGTGTGGACAGCTCGGGGGTTCTGATCGATCTGGCTTCGGCTGTGAAAAAGGCGATCCCCGAAGGGATCGCCTCCTGAGCGCCGCGCTTTGCCCGCGGCCCCTGAGTCAGCGCAGTCCTGTCGACCTGCGAAGTGCCGCCTGCACCAGGCGGTCCACCAGCTCCGGGTAGCTCACCCCGCTCGCCTGCCACATCTGCGGATACATCGAGATGGGCGTGAAGCCGGGCATCGTGTTGATCTCGTTGATCACGAACTCGCCGTCCTCGGCGAGGAAGAAGTCCGCGCGGACCAGGCCCTCGCAGGACGCCGCCTCGAAGGCGTCGACCGCCAGGCGCTGCACCTCGGCCGTCTCCTCCTGCGTCAGAGGCGCCGGCACGATCCCCGGCGTCGAGTCGATGTACTTGGCCTCGAAGTCGTAGTACGCGTGGGCCTCGGGTGAGGGGATCTCGGCGGGGACGGAGGCCCGGGGGCCGTCCTCGAACTCCAGGACGCCGCACTCGATCTCGCGGCCGCGCAGCGCGGCCTCCACGAGGATCTTCGGGTCGTGCCGCTGGGCCTCGGCGATCGCCTCGTCGAGGCCGGAGAGGTCATCGACCTTGGTGATGCCGATCGACGAACCGGCGCGCGCGGGCTTCACGAACAGCGGCCAGCCGTGCTCGCCGGCGAAGTCGACGATCTTCTTGCGGGCGGCGGACTCGTCCCGCTCCCACTCGCGCGGGCGGATGACCACGTACGGGCCGACCCGGAGCCCGAAGGAGGTGAACACCCGCTTCATGTACTCCTTGTCCTGGCCCACGGCCGAGGCGAGCACGCCCGAACCGACGTACGGGACGCCGGAGAGCTCCAGAAGGCCCTGGAGGGTGCCGTCCTCGCCGTAGGGGCCGTGCAGCACCGGGAAGACCACGTCGACCTCGCCGAGCGCCTTGGGGACGGATCCCGGCTCGCTGTAGACGACTTCGCGGTTGGCGGGGTCGACGGGGAGCACCACGCCGCCCTCGGCCGACTCGGCGAGTTCCTCGACGCTGGGTGTGCGGCGTTCGGTGATCGCCATGCGTTCCGGTTCGTCGGCGGTGAGCACCCAGCGGCCTTCTCGGGTGATGCCGATCGGCAGGACGTCGTACTTCGTCCGGTCGATGGCCTTGAGGACGGCTCCGGCGGTGACCATGGAGATCCCGTGTTCGGAGCTGCGCCCCCCGAACACGACGGCCACACGCGGCTTACGAGACGGCTGCTCGGGGCTCTGGGGGAGGTTCTCGGTGCTCATATCGCGTTGAGAGTACCCGTTGGTAGGGCCGGGATACAGCGCCCGCGAACCCGCGTCGCTCAGCGTCGTTCCGGCTTCGCGCTGCGCGACATCAGCTCCTTGAGGGCCACCACCGGAGGCTTGCCCTCGTGCACGATGCCGACGACCGTCTCCGTGATGGGCATGTCGACGCCGTGCCTGCGGGCCAGATCCAGCACCGATTCGCAGGACTTGACGCCCTCGGCGGTCTGCTTGGTGACCGCGATGGTCTCCTGGAGGGTCATGCCCTTGCCGAGGTTGGTGCCGAAGGTGTGGTTGCGGGACAGCGGCGAGGAGCAGGTGGCCACCAGGTCACCCAGGCCCGCGAGTCCGGAGAAGGTCAGCGGGTCGGCGCCGAGCGCGATGCCGAGCCGGGTGGTCTCGGCGAGACCGCGGGTGATGAGCGAGCCCTTGGCGTTGTCGCCGAGGCCCATGCCGTCCGCGATGCCGACGGCCAGGCCGATGACGTTCTTGACCGCGCCGCCGAGTTCACAGCCGACGACATCGGTGTTGGTGTACGGGCGGAAGTACGGCGTGTGGCAGGCGGCCTGGAGCCGCTGGGCGACGGCCTCGTCGGTGCAGGCGACCACGGCGGCGGCCGGCATCCGCGCGGCGATCTCGCGGGCCAGGTTGGGGCCGGTGACCACGGCGATGCGGTCCGGGCCGACCTTGGCGACGTCGTCGATGACCTCGCTCATCCGCATCGCGGAGCCGAGTTCGACGCCCTTCATCAGCGACACCAGGACCGTGCCGGGGGCGAGCAGCGGCGCCCAGTCGGCGAGGTTGCCGCGCAGGGTCTGCGAGGGGACCGACAGGACCGTGAAGTCGGCGTCCGCGGCGGCTTGTGCGGGATCCGTGGTGGCCCGCACGTTCTCCGGGAGTTCGACGCCCGGGAAGTAGTCGGGATTGGTGCGGGTGGAGTTGATCGCCTCCACGACTTCCGGGCGGCGTCCCCACAGGGTGACCTCGCACCCGGCGTCGGCGAGCACCATGCCGAAGGCCGTGCCCCACGAACCGGCGCTCAGGACCGCCGCCTTGACCGGCTTGCTCACTTGCCCAGCCCCTCTTCCTGTGCCGACTGTGCCGATGGTGCCGACTGCACCGGCGATGCCGCCTGCTGCCCGCCCCGCTGTGTCTGCGCCCGGGTGCGGCGCCGCTGTTCGATCCGCTCCCGGCGCGGATCGTAGGGCGTCTCGGGCGCCTTCTCGCCGCGGATCTCCTCCAGCTGGCGGGTGATCGCGGCCATGATGACCTCCGTGGCCTCCTTGAGGACCTCCGCGGTCATCTCCCGGTCGTAGAACCGCGTGAGGTCCACCGGCGGTCCGGCGAGCACGTGGTGCGTCTTGCGCGGCAGAAGGTGCGGCTTCTTCGCGTACGGCGGCAGCAGTTCGTTGCAGCCCCACTGGGCGACGGGGATCACCGGGCACTTGGTCTGGAGGGCGACGCGGGCGGCCCCGGTCTTGCCGGTCATGGGCCAGCCGGCCGGGTCGCGGGTGAGGGTGCCCTCGGGATAGAAGGCGACGCATTCCCCGCGGTCCACGGCGTCGATCGCGGCCCGGAAGGCGCTCAGCGCGTCCGTGCTCTCGCGGTAGACGGGGATCTGCCCGGTGCCTCGCATCGCGGCGCCGACGAATCCCTTCTTGAAAAGCCCGCTCTTCGCGAGGAATCGCGGGACGCGCCCGGTGTTGTACTGAAAGTGCGCGTAAGCGAAGGGGTCGATGTGCGAATTGTGGTTCACCGCGGTGATAAATCCACCCTCGGCCGGAATGTGCTCCATTCCGCGCCAGTCCCGCCTGAGCAGAACCACCAGCGGCGGTTTGCAGATCACCGCGGCGAAGCGGTACCAGAAGCCGATTCTGCGGCGGGGCACGCGGACACCTTCCTCTAAGGCCTGAAGCGGGGGCCACCGGGGGGCCGCACAAGTGTCGCCCCCGGCCGCCGGTCTGTCGAGAACACCGTACGCCCCGACACGCCTGGCGCCGGTGGGCCCGGGTGACAATGACCGCGACAAGAGAGGGACGGAACATCTGTGCAGTGGACCTTGGTCGTACCCCTGAAGCCCCTGGCCCAGGCCAAGAGCAGGCTTGCGGACACCGCGGACGACGGGCTGCGGCCGGACCTGGCGCTCGCCTTCGCCCAGGACACGGTGGCGGCCGCGCTGGCCTGCCCGGCAGTGCGTGATGTGGCAGTGGTCACGGACGACACCCGAGCCGGCCGCGAGCTGGCCGCACTGGGCGCGGCGATCATCCCCGACGAGCCGGGAAGCGGCCTCAACGCCGCCCTCGCACACGCGGCGGGGGCCGTCCGGTCGGCACGTCCCGAAAGTCCGGTGGCCGCACTGAACGCCGACCTGCCGGCGCTGCGCCCGCCGGAATTGGCCCGGGTACTCGACGCCGCCGCTGAATTCCCGCGCGCATTTCTCCCGGACGCGGCCGCAATCGGCACGACTCTGCTGGCCGCCGCCCCGGGACGGCAATTGTTCCCGGCTTTCGGCATCGATTCCCGGGCCCGGCACCGCGCGTCCGGGGCCGTGGAACTGTCGCTCGCCGCCGTGGATTCCGTACGCCAGGACGTGGACACCGGCGACGACCTGCGCACCGCGCTGGCCCTGGGGGTCGGCCCTCATACGGCCGCGGCCGCCGCGCGGTTGCTGATACCCGGGCAGTAGGCTGCGGCCATGCAGGCGACCGCGTACACGTACGACCCCGAAAGCCGCAGCGGGCAGGTGCTCCTGGACGACGGCACCCCGGTGCCCTTCGACGCGGCGGCGTTCGACGCGGGGGGTCTCAGGTTGCTGCGCCCGGGGCAGCGGGTGCGGATCGAGGTGGAGGGCGCGAAGGAGGACCTGAGGATCACTCTGGTGACCCTCCAGACCCTCTGACCACTCCATGAACACACCGCGGGCCGGACTCCGCACGGAGTCCGGCCCGGCGCGTGAGTGCCCCAGCGCCCCTACTTCTTGCGGGCGGTGGTCTTCTTCGCGGTGGTCTTGCGCGCCGTCGACTTCTTGGCGGGCGCCTTCTTGGCGGTCGCCTTCTTCGCCGGAGCCTTCTTGGCGGTGGTCTTCTTCGCGGCGGTGGTCTTGGCCGTCGTGGTCTTCTTGGCCGGGGCCTTCTTCGCCGTGGTCTTCTTCGCGGCCGCCGTCTTGGCGGTCGCCTTCTTCGCCGGAGCCTTCTTCGCCGTGGTCTTCTTCGCGGCCGCCGTCTTGGCGGTCGCCTTCTTCGCGGCGGCCTTCTTGACCGTCGCCCCGGCGCCGCCGGTCAGGCTGCCCTTCGGGGCCTTCTTGACGGAGACCTCGCCGCCACGCGGCAGCTTCTTCGAGCCGCTGACCAGGTCCTTGAAGCCCTGGCCCGCGCGGAAGCGCGGAACGGAGGTCTTCTTGACCCGAACCCGCTCGCCCGTCTGGGGGTTACGGGCGTAGCGGGCCGGACGGTCGACCTTCTCGAAGGAGCCGAAGCCGGTGACGGAGACCCTCTCACCTGCGACGACCGCGCGGACGATGGCGTCCAGTACATGGTCGACAGCGTCGGCGGCCTGCTGTCGGCCGCCCATCTTGTCGGCAATCGCTTCTACGAGCTGCGCCTTGTTCACGTCTTCCCCTTCGGAGACATCGCCAGAACGAAAGTGTTCAAGCTTTTTCGCACGTTAGGCAGATATATACCGCAAATCAAACACGAAACGGGCTTATCACCCTTGTGCCGCAACGAACTCGACGGTGTCGTGCGGTTCAGCGTTCCTCGTCGGGGAGACGTCCCTCGTCGAGATCCGTGGTGAACCGCTCAAGCCGCCTTGCCGCGTCGGCGAGATCGTGCTTGGCCGCGGCCGTAATGACCAGCAGCTTCCGGGTCAGCGCCATCCGTACGCCCTCCGGGACTTGCAGTGCGCGCACCCTTGAGTGCGCTTCCTTGAGTTGGCCCGCGACTGCCGCATAGAGCTCGAGTTGGCCGTCGTGTTCCATGCACAGATTGTGCCATCTGGGGCGAGTTGTCGCCTGCGCAGGGGACAACTGCCGCCTCAAACGGTCTTCCGGGCGCACGCGGACGTCACGGCTGTACATCTCGCGTACCCCAACAACCACCGGCATAACGTGGGAAGTTGAGTGACCGGCTCAGGGCCGGCAGGGCCGTTCGAGTGCAGAAAAGGCTGTACCCCCGATCGGGCTGATCGGGGGTACAGAGGGGGGTTGTGGTGGCCGAAAGTCGCCTTGTTCAGGGGCGGCGGATCGTGCTCCGGATCAGACCGGGAGCGTCCGCGGCTTGAACGCCGGGCGCTTGGCCTCGTACGCGGCGATGTCCGCCTCGTTCTGGAGGGTGATCGAGATGTCGTCGAGGCCGTTCAGCAGCCGCCAGCGGGCGTTCTCGTCCAGCTCGAAGGAGGCGGTGATGCCCTCGGCGCGCACCTCGCGGGCGACCAGGTCGACGGTGATCTCGGCCTGCGGGTCCTTCTCGGTGAGCTCCCACAGCGCGTCCACGATCTTCTGCTCCAGAACGACCGTGAGCAGGCCGTTCTTGAGCGAGTTGCCGCGGAAGATGTCGGCGAAGCGGGAGGAGATCACGGCCTTGAAGCCGTAGTTCTGCAGCGCCCAGACGGCGTGCTCGCGGGAGGAGCCGGTGCCGAAGTCGGGACCTGCGACCAGGACGGTCGCGCCCTTGCGCTCGGCCTGGTTGAGCACGAACGACGCGTCCTTGCGCCAGGCCTCGAACAGCCCGTCCTCGAACCCGTCCCGCGTGACCTTCTTGAGCCAGTGGGCGGGGATGATCTGGTCGGTGTCGACGTTGCTGCGGCGCAGCGGGACGGCCCGGCCGGTGTGGGTGGTGAAGGCTTCCATGGTTCTCAGACTCCAGCGGGCGTACGGGTGTCGGCGGCGGACAGGTCGGCCGGGGAGGCCAGGTGGCCCAGGACGGCGGTGGCGGCCGCGACCTGCGGCGACACCAGGTGCGTACGACCGCCCTTGCCCTGCCGGCCCTCGAAGTTGCGGTTGGAGGTGGACGCGGAGCGCTCCCCCGGGGCCAGCTGGTCGGGGTTCATGCCCAGACACATCGAGCAGCCCGCGTGCCGCCACTCGGCGCCGGCGTCCTTGAAGACGACGTCCAGCCCCTCGGAGACGGCCTGGAGACCCACCCGCGCGGAGCCCGGGACGACCAGCATCCGTACGCCGTCGGCGACTTTGCGGCCCTTGAGCAGCTCGGCGGCGGCGCGCAGGTCCTCGATGCGGCCGTTGGTGCAGGAGCCTACGAAGACGGTGTCCACCTTGACGGAGCGCAGCGGCTGCCCGGCCTCCAACCCCATGTATTCCAGGGCCTTTTCGGCGGCGTAGCGCTCCGATGCGTCTTCGTACGAAGCAGGGTCGGGGACGGACGCCGAAAGCGGTGCGCCCTGGCCGGGGTTGGTGCCCCAGGTGACGAACGGCGACAGTTCGGCGGCGTCGATGACGACCTCGGCGTCGAACTCGGCGTCGTCGTCCGTCCTGAGCGTCTTCCAGTACTCGACCGCGGCGTCCCAGTCCGCGCCCTCGGGAGCGTGCGGGCGGCCCTTCAGGTACGCGAAGGTGGTCTCGTCCGGGGCGATCATGCCCGCGCGGGCGCCGGCCTCGATCGACATGTTGCAGATGGTCATCCGGGCTTCCATCGAGAGCTTCTCGATGGCCTCGCCGCGGTACTCCAGGACGTAGCCCTGGCCGCCGCCGGTGCCGATCCTGGCGATGATCGCGAGGATCAGGTCCTTGGCGGTGACGCCTTCGGGCAGTTCGCCGTCGACCGTGATCGCCATGGTCTTCGGGCGGGACATCGGCAGCGTCTGGGTGGCCAGCACGTGCTCCACCTGGGAGGTGCCGATGCCGAACGCCAGCGCGCCGAAGGCGCCGTGCGTGGAGGTGTGCGAGTCGCCGCAGACGACGGTGGTGCCCGGCTGGGTCAGGCCCAGCTGCGGGCCGACGACGTGCACGACGCCCTGCTCGACGTCGCCCAGCGGGTGCAGCCGCACGCCGAAGTCGGCGGCGTTCTTGCGCAGCGTCTCCAGCTGGATCCGGGAGACCGGGTCCGCGATCGGCTTGTCGATGTCGAGGGTGGGGGTGTTGTGGTCCTCGGTCGCGATGGTGAGGTCGAGGCGCCGCACCTTGCGGCCGCTCTTGCGCAGGCCGTCGAAGGCCTGCGGGCTGGTCACCTCGTGCAGCAGGTGCAGATCGATGAAGAGAAGGTCGGGCTCGCCCTCCGCGCGACGGACGACATGGTCGTCCCAGACTTTCTCCGCGAGTGTCCTACCCATCGCTGTTCCCTCCGGCCGACGACGATCCGCCGACCCAACTAGAGATCTTGAAGAGGCGGGCCCGCGCCCCTGCGTTTCCGGGCAACCGCCGCCAGGCCCGTACGTCACGGGCCGCTGTGACTTCGTGTCTTCCAGAGTGGCGGGTTCCACGAGAATTTGAACTTGCGTTTCACAGAGTGAGACGCAAGTATCGTTTCATGGACAACAGTAGCGGCGTCGGCGTTCTGGACAAGGCGGCCCTCGTCCTGAGCGCTCTGGAGTCCGGTCCGGCCACCCTCGCGGGCCTGGTCGGCGCCACCGGACTGGCACGACCCACGGCCCACCGCCTGGCCGTGGCGCTGGAGCACCACCGCATGGTGGCGCGCGACATGCAGGGCCGTTTCATTCTCGGCCCTCGCCTGGCAGAACTGGCCGCGGCCGCGGGTGAGGACCGTCTCCTCGCCACCGCGGGCCCGGTCCTCACCCACCTCCGCGACGTCACGGGCGAGAGCGCGCAGCTCTACCGCCGCCAGGGCGACATGCGCATCTGCGTCGCCGCGGCGGAGCGTCTGTCCGGACTACGGGACACCGTCCCGGTCGGTTCGACGCTCACGATGAAGGCCGGCTCCTCGGCGCAGATCCTGCTGGCCTGGGAGGAGCCGGAGCGGCTGCACCGCGGCCTCCAGGGCGCGCGCTTCACGGCGACGGCCCTGTCGGGCGTACGGCGCCGGGGATGGGCCCAGTCGATCGGCGAGCGGGAGCCGGGGGTCGCGTCCGTCTCCGCGCCGGTGCGCGGCCCTTCCAACCGTGTGGTGGCCGCCGTGTCGGTGTCCGGGCCGATCGAGCGGTTGACGCGTCATCCGGGCCGGATGCACGCGCAGGCTGTGATCGATGCGGCCGGGCGCCTCTCCGAGGCGTTGCGGCGCACCGGCTGAACCGACGGAGTGTGTTCGGGGAGGGTCGGCCTCAACGCCGCGGCAGGCCTTCCCCGACCAGGCGCCATCCCCGCGCCCCTGAGGTAAGCACGAGAATGGCCCCCCACCGAAGTGGAGGGCCTTCCCTG
Organism: Streptomyces coeruleorubidus; assembly: GCF_028885415.1. Lineage (GTDB taxonomy): Bacteria > Actinomycetota > Actinomycetes > Streptomycetales > Streptomycetaceae > Streptomyces > Streptomyces coeruleorubidus_A. Next base: position 7,026,747 of record NZ_CP118527.1, on the reverse strand, counting down.
TACGTACCCCCGACCGGATTCGAACCGGCGCTACCGCCTTGAGAGGGCGGCGTGCTAGGCCGCTACACAACGGGGGCGTGGACTCTGCGTTTCCGCAGGTCCGAGCTGGTCTACCTGGACTCGAACCAAGACTAACTGAACCAGAATCAGTCGTGCTGCCAATTACACCATAGACCAATGTGGTTTAGACCAGTCAGTACCCCCGACCGGATTCGAACCGGCGCTACCGCCTTGAGAGGGCGGCGTGCTAGGCCGCTACACAACGGGGGCCCTAGCAGTCCCGAGCTGATCGTCGATCCGTCGGAACCAGTACCCCCGACCGGATTCGAACCGGCGCTACTGCCTTGAGAGGGCAGCGTGCTAGGCCGCTACACAACGGGGGCTTGCGGATCGGAATCCGCTGGTGCAGATGAGCTCTGCGAGCTGGCCTACCTGGACTCGAACCAAGACTAACTGAACCAGAATCAGTCGTGCTGCCAATTACACCATAGGCCACTGGAACGCAAGCCCCTGGGGGGATCTTGTTCTAGTAGTGCGCCTGGGGGTTCCTGCCTTCCGGCCCGCTCCCCGCGGCGCAGGAAGAACATTACCCGAAGGTGGACGGGGCTCCAAAACGAGTATCCCCGCCCAGCAGGGACGGCAGTTCGGCGAGAGAGGCGATGCGGTGCGGCCCGACGGGCGGGTCGATCGTGGCGTACGCACCCGCGCGGTCGATCCACACGGACAGCAGCCCGGCGTCGGCGGCACCCCGTCCGTCGATCTCCGGGTGGTCGCCGACGTAGGCGACCTGGTGCGGCGGCAGGCCGAGGGAGGCGCAGGCCGCGAGGAACGCCCCGGCCTCGGGTTTGGAGACGCCGAGCTCGGCCGCGCACAGGATGCTCTCGAAGCGGTCGTGGACGCCGAGGGCGCGCAGCTTGCGGTCCTGGACGTGGATGCTGGAGTTGGACAGCACGGCGTGCCGGTGGCTGGCGGCGAGGGCGTCGAGGACGGGCAGGACGTCCGGGAAGAGGGCCCAGACCGCCTCGTAGTGGGTGATGTACCGCTGGAACCACGCGTCGGCCTCGGCATCGGTGAGGTCCTGGCCGAGGAACACCCGTACGCGGTCGCGCCGCTGGTCCTCGAAGGTGGCCTCACCGGCCGCGAAGCGTGCCCATTGCAGGTCGGTGATCTGCCGCCAGCGGGTGATGGCCTGCTCGACGGTGTCGTAGTCGTCGAGCAGGCCCTCGGCCGTCAGGTGGGCGCGCATGCCGAGGCGGTCGGCGGTGGTGTAGTCGAAGAGGGTGTCGTCGACGTCCCAGACCACGGCGCGGATGCTCATGGTCGGACCGTACCCACTGCCGGGTGCTCTCAGCCCACGGTCAGCCTGCCGGAGAGCGTGCGGTCCGGGCCTTGGTCGTCGCGGGGGTGGGCGGTGAGCTTCCAGGTGTAGGTGTCACCGGTGCGCGGTCAGGGTGCGAACGACGGCTTGTTCAGCTGCCAGACCGGCGACCAGGGCATGGACCAGCCGATCACGGACGGCGAGTAGACCTGGGCCTCCATCTGCGCGAGCGGTGAGGTGGGAACGCCGCTGGGGACGATCGAGACCTCGCCGTACGTGCCGTTGAGGTAGGCGATGTGGCCGCCGAAGCGGTCGACGGCCCAGCGGCCGTTGCTGCCGCCGGTGTTCTGGTCCGTGGCCGGCAGTTTCACCAGGGTGCGGGTGGTCGCCGTGCCGGTGTGGAAGTCGGTGAGCAGCAGGTCATGGGTGGTGCGGTTCTCGCGGAGCAGGAAGCCGTCGGCGAGGCGGACCGGGCCGGTGTCGGCCGGGGCCGTGATCTTCCGGTTGGTGGCGCGGTCGCAGACGCCCGCGGTGCGGTCGCGGGTGAGGGTGGTCTCGCCGCCGGTCGCGGGGCGCGGGAAGTCCACGAGCCGCTGCTTGCCCGAGGCGCCGTTGTAGAGCACCTAGCGGCCGCGAAGGGCGGCGTCCGAACCGGACGCCGCCCCGCTGTGAACGCGCTACGCGGCCAGCTTCGCCAGTGCCGCGTCGATCCGGGCCAGGGTCTTCTCCTTGCCCAGGACCTCCAGCGACTCGAACAGCGGCAGGCCGACCGTGCGGCCGGTGACGGCGACGCGGACGGGGGCCTGGGCCTTGCCGAGCTTGAGGCCATGGGCCTCGCCGGCGGCCAGGACGGCCTCCTTCAGCGACTCGGCGGAGGTCCAGTCGGCCGCCTCCAGCTTCTCGCGGGCGGTGCGCAGGAGGGCGTCCGAGCCTTCCTTCATGGCCTTCGTCCAGCTGGCCTCGTCCTCCACCGGCTCCGGCAGGAACAGGAAGTCGACGTTGTCGGTGATCTCGGAGAGCACCTTGAGGCGGGTCTGGGCGTGCGGGGCGATGGCCTGCCACCTGGCCTCGTCGAAGGCCTCCGGGGCCCAGGGGGCGAACGGCGCCTGGAGCCATGGGCGGCAGCGCTCCGTGAAGTCCTTCACGTCCAGCATGCGGATGTGGTCGCCGTTGATGGCCTCGCACTTCTTCAGGTCGAAGCGGGCCGGGTTGGGGTTGACGTCCGCGATGTCGAAGGCCGCGACCATCTCGTCCATCGTGAAGACGTCCTGGTCGGCCGAGAGGGACCAGCCGAGCAGCGAAAGGTAGTTGAGTAGGCCCTCGGGGAGGAAGCCGCGCTCGCGGTAGAGGTTGAGCGACGACTGCGGGTCGCGCTTGGAGAGCTTCTTGTTGCCCTCGCCCATGACGTACGGCAGGTGCCCGAAGGACGGGATCTGCTGGGCGATGCCCAGCTCGATCAGGGCCTTGTACAGGGCGATCTGGCGCGGGGTGGAGGAGAGCAGGTCCTCGCCGCGCAGGACGTGGGTGATCTCCATCAGGGCGTCGTCGACCGGGTTGACCAGCGTGTAGAGCGGGGCGCCGTTGGCGCGGACGATGCCGTAGTCCGGGACGTTCTCCGGGGTGAAGGTCAGCTCGCCGCGGACCAGGTCGGTGAAGGTGATCGTCTCGTCCGGCATGCGGAAGCGGACGATCGGCTCCCGGCCCTGGGCCTTGTACTCGGCGACCTGGGCGTCGGTCAGCTCGCGGCAGTGGCCGTCGTAGCCGGAGGGCTTGCCGGCGGCGCGGGCGGCCTCGCGGCGGGTGTCCAGCTCCTCCTGGGAGCAGTAGCAGCGGTAGGCGTGGCCGGCGTCCAGGAGCTTGGCCGCGACGTCCTTGTACAGGTCCATGCGCTGCGACTGGCGGTACGGCGCGTGCGGGCCGCCGACCTCGGGGCCCTCGTCCCAGTCGAAGCCCAGCCAGCGCATCGAGTCGAGCAGCTGGGTGTACGACTCCTCCGAGTCGCGGGCCGCGTCGGTGTCCTCGATGCGGAAGACCAGGGTGCCCTGGTGGTGCTTGGCGAACGCCCAGTTGAACAGGGCGGTGCGCACCAGGCCCACGTGGGGGTTACCGGTGGGCGACGGACAGAATCGGACGCGTACGGGAGAGCCGGGTGCGCTAGCCACGCTTGACAACCTTGTTGGTGAGAGTGCCGATGCCTTCGATGGTGACGGCGACCTCGTCGCCGACGTTGAGGGGGCCGACCCCAGCCGGGGTGCCCGTGAGGATCACGTCGCCGGGGAGCAGCGTCATGGCCTCGGAGATGTTGACGATCAGGTCCTCGATGGAGTGGATCATCTCGCTGGTGCGGCCCAGCTGACGCTGCTGCCCGTTGACCGTGAGCTGGATGGTCAGGTCGCTCGGGTCCAGCTCCGTCTCCACCCAGGGGCCGAGCGGGCAGGAGGTGTCGAAGCCCTTGGCCCGCGCCCACTGCTTCTCGCGCTTCTGCACGTCGCGGGCGGTGATGTCGTTGGCGCAGGTGTAGCCGAAGATCACGTCCTTGACGCGCTCGCGCGGGACCTCGCGGCACATCCGGCCGATGACCACGGCCAGCTCGGCTTCGTGGTGCACCTCCTCCGAGAAGGAGGGGTACTGGATCTCGTCGCCGGGGCCGATCACCGAGGTGGACGGCTTGAAGAAGGCGAAGGGGGCGTCGGGTACCTCGTTGCCCAGTTCCTTCGCGTGCTCGGCGTAGTTGCGGCCGAAGGCCACGACCTTGTTGGGGAGCACCGGTGGCAGCAGCCTGACCTTGCCGACCGGCACCTTCGTGCCGGAGAGCTCGTAGTCCGCGAACGGGATGCCCTTGATGATGTCCAGGACGAGCTCGTCCTGCTTCTCGCCCTCGATGGCGCCGAAGGCGACGTTCCCGTCGATGGAGAATCTGGCGATGCGCACGGGATGCTTGGCCCCTTGACTGAAGCGGCTGGAGTCTGACGCTCCAGGCTAACGCGGGGAAGGGTCCGCGCCGTGCGCATGACGAAGGGGCGCCTCCGCCGCCAGGGCGCCCCTTCGATGTCCGTGTCCCGCCGCCGTGAGCATTCGGCGGCCGGTGCGCGTACTACCTGGTGTCACTCCGCGGCAGCGGCGGCCGCGACGGGGACCTCGGTGAGGATGGTGCGCTTGGGGTTGGCAGTCTGGGTGGGGAGTTCGACGCGGTGCTCCGGCTGTTCCGGCGTCTGCAGTTCGTCGGCGTCGTCCAGGTGCGCCAGCGTCGTGCGTCGCGGGTTGGCGATCTTGTGGAACATCGTCGTCGTCTTCACTGTTTACTTGACCCTGTTCTGTGACGGGCGCCGGGAGGGCGCGCAGGCCCCTCGCACGGGCGCGGGTTGTCGGTTCTGCCATCTCTGTAAAGCGTCAGGCTAGACAGGGGATTCCCGGCGCAACCGCGGGGAGATCAGGATCAGCATGTGAGTTTCCTCACGAATCAGTGGGCGAATCGGTCAATCCGGGCTTGCACCCCACCCCACCGAAACGGACATTGGCCCCCTGAAGCCCCCATTCCGCTGCCGATCATGGCGACTGGGACACCCGTCACGCCTCGACGACTCGCGGGCATACGTCCGAAATGGACGAACTCACCTTCCACGTCCGGTGATTCGCCACTCACGTGGTGTCACCTATGTCACGGCCTGGTCTACGAGCCTTGTTGGAGATCCTGTGCTGTGCTGGAATGCCACGGACCGCCGCAGGATCGAGCCGGCGCACAGGGGGCGCACAGACGCGCCGAGCGGCGGCGAGAAGGGGGAGCCAGCGCCGGTCACTCACGACCACCACGGGGGCGTACTCAAGGCGTCCCCAGAACGCCGACACCGTGCTCCGCCGCTCACGCGATGGGGCGCCTGGTCCAGAGGTTGCGACGCTAGTGCAGGGACGTTTCAAGAGGGATGGCAGCGCTTCGGCGGAGCCGGAGCCGCACGGCGGGACCGACCGAGGTCCCTCGCCCCAGCACGCCCAGAACCAGGGCCCGGCCGGTGACGGCGGGGAGCGCCCCGGGCGCCCCGGCGCGTCGGCCCCCACGGGGTCCGCGAGCCCGGCTCCGGCCCTGAAGCCCCCGGCCGGCCCGGCAGGCCCCGGCCCGCGAATAGCCCTGCGCAACTGGCGCATCTCCACCCGTCTGGTCTCGCTGCTCGCCCTCCCGGTGGTCGCGGCCACCTCGCTGGGCGCACTGCGTATCAACCAGTCCATGGACGACATCCAGCAGCTCGACAACATGAAGCTGCTGACGGACATGACCAAGCAGGCCACCGAACTGTCCGCCGCCCTCCAGGAGGAGCGCGACCAGTCGGCCGGCCCGCTCGCGCACGGCGGCAAGGCCACCGACTTCACGGTCAAGGGCCTGCGCGAGAAGACCGACCGGGCGATGAAGAACTTCCTCGACAGCTCCGAGGAGATCGACAGCGCCAGCAAGGAAGGCAACCTCAGGGGCGTCCGCGAGTACCTCATCCAGCTCGCCGGCGAGCTGGGCGACCTGGCGCAGATCCGCAAGGGCGCCTACGCCTCCGAGGACAACTCCACGCAGACGATCGAGGCGTACCACCGTCTGATCGAGAACCTGATCGACCTCTCCCAGGACATGGCCGAGGCGACCAGCAACCCGGACATGATCCAGCGCACCCGCGCCCTGGCGGCGTTCTCCTCCGCCAAGGAGTACTCCTCGATCCAGCGCGCGGCCCTCGCGGCGGCACTGCCCGCGAGCAACACCACGACCGGCAAGCTCTCGCCGAACGACCGGCTCTACGCCGAGTCGGCCCTGGAGAGCCAGAAGTCCGAGATCCGCAGCTTCAAGAGCATCTACGGCGAGGACGCCGCCGCCGAGCTGCTCAAGCCGATCGAGGACGGCGGCAACTCCACGATCAAGGCCACCGACACCTACGCGGGCCGGGCCCTGGTCTCCGCGAGCGGACTCGCGCAGCAGGACAAGCGCTCCTACCGCGACTGGCTGGACGACAGCTCCACCAAGATCCAGCAGATGAAGAACATCGAGCACACGCTGCTCGAGGAGATGGAACAGAAGGCCCGCGAGCTGCGCAGCGCCACCGAGCGCGACGCGATCATCTCCGGTGCGCTGATCCTCATCGTGCTCGGTGTGTCGCTGGTCGGCGCCTTCGTCGTGGCCCGCTCCATGATCCGTTCGCTGCGCCGCCTGGAGGAGACCGCGACCAAGGTCGCCTCCGACCGTCTGCCCGAGCTGGTCAAGCAGCTGTCCGAGTCCGACCCGCAGGACGTCGACACCTCCGTCGAGTCGGTCGGTGTGCACTCCCGGGACGAGATCGGCCGGGTGGCCGCGGCCTTCGACGACGTGCACCGCGAGGCGGTCCGCCTCGCCGCCGAGCAGGCCCTGCTACGGGGCAACGTCAACGCGATGTTCACCAACCTCTCGCGCCGCTCCCAGGGTCTGATCCAGCGCCAGCTGTCGCTGATCTCCGAACTGGAGTCCCGCGAGGCCGACCCGGACCAGCTGTCCTCGCTGTTCAAGCTCGACCACCTCGCCACGCGCATGCGCCGTAACGGTGAGAACCTGCTGGTTCTCGCGGGTGAGGAGCCCGGCCGCCGGTGGACCCGCCCGGTCCCGCTGGTCGACGTGCTGCGTGCCGCCGCCTCCGAGGTGGAGCAGTACGAGCGCATCGAGCTGGCCTCCGTGCCGACGACCGAGGTCGCCGGCCGCGTGGTCAACGACCTCGTGCACCTGCTCGCCGAGCTGCTGGAGAACGCGACCTCGTTCTCCTCGCCGCAGACCAAGGTCAAGGTCACCGGTCACGCCCTGCCCGACGGCCGGGTGCTGATCGAGATCCACGACACCGGTATCGGTCTGTCGCCGGAGGACCTGGCCGCGATCAACGAGCGGCTCGCCTCTCCTCCGACGGTGGACGTCTCCGTCTCCCGCCGCATGGGTCTGTTCGTGGTCGGCCGGCTGTCGCAGCGGCACGGCATCCGCATCCAGCTGCGCCCGTCCGACTCCGGTGGTACGACCGCGCTGGTCATGCTGCCCGTGGACGTCGCCCAGGGCGGCAGGAAGCCCCAGCCCAAGCAGGGCGGTCAGCCGTCTGTCGGCGGTGGCGGTCCGGCCGCCGCGCAGGCCGCCGCCGGTGCGGCCGCGGCCCGGCGTGCCGCCGGTGCCGGCCAGGGCGGTGGCGCCCTCGGCGCCGGTGCGTCCGGTGGCGGTGCGTCGTCCGGCGGTGGCCGGCTCGGTGCCGGCCAGGGTCCGCGGGCCGCGCTGCCCGGGCGGGACGCGGACGGTGGCCGACCGGGCGGAGGGCGCGGACCGCAGGGTCCCGACATGTCCCCGTCGTTGTTCGAGCAGAGCGCTCCGCCCGCGCCCCCGCAGGGCCGTCCGGCGGCCGGTGCCGGGTTCGGTCAGGCGCCGGGTGCCCCGCAGGGTTTGCAGGCCGCGGGTACGAACGGGCCGCAGGGCCAGGGCCGGCAGCGCCCGGGCAACGCCGATCAGGGTCAGGGCCAGGGCCGTCGGCCGCAGCTGCCGCCGCGCGGCGGTCCGCGGGCCGAGCTGCCCGGCGGTGACTCGCAGCCCCGCGTGCCCAGCTGGAGCGACGAGAACGCCCAGCCGCCGGTGCCGCGCGCCTCGCTGGACACCCCGCGCGGGCACGAGGAGCCGGACGTCTCCCGTACCTCTGCGATGCCGCGGATCGACGACCGGCAGGGCCCGGGCTCGACGGCGGAGATCCCCGCCGTCCCGCGCGACGACGACCGGCAGGGCCCCGGCTCTCCGGCCGACTTCGGCTCGGGCGGCCCCCAGCACTCGGACCGGTTCGGCCTTCCCGGCACGGACGGCTCGCAGGGTTCGGGCCAGTTCGTCCGCCCGGACGTCTTCGGCGCCCCGGCCGGCCGCCGCGACCCGTCCACGACGGGCCAGTACCCGGCTCCGCAGTCCTACGACAGCGGCTCGACCGGCCAGTACCCGGCACCGCGCCAGGACAGCGGCTCCACGGGCCAGTACCCCGCGCCGCGGCACGACGGCGGCTCCACGGGCCAGTACCCGGCACCTCGCCAGGACAGCGGCTCGACCGGCCAGTACCCGGCACCGCAGTCCTACGACAACGGCTCGACCGGCCAGTACCCGGCACCGCAGTCCTACGACAACGGCTCCACCGGCCAGTACCCCGCGCCGCGCCAGGACAACGGCTCCGGCCGGCCCACCCTGCCCGGTCCGGCCACCCCGGCCGACCCGGCGGGCACGGGCCAGTTCGAGCGGCCGCAGGTCAACGGCGCCCGGGGCGGGGACGACTTCGGCGCCCCGCGTCCGCCCGCCCCGCAGGCACGGCCCGCTCGGCAGGAGCCCGAGGCCCTGCCGCCGGCGTCCGGTCCGGGCGACGGGCGTACGCCGCTGTACGACACGCTCGAGACCAACTGGTTCCACGGCCAGCAAGAGCAGCAGCAGCCGCAGAACAACGGCTCCGCTCCGGCCCCGCAGCAGCCGCAGGGAGCCGGCGGTCCGCAGCGGTCCGCCCCCGCCGGCTGGCGCAGTTCGCCGAACGACGACCTCGTCCGCCAGGCCGAGCGCGTCCGCCAGCCCGCCGCCGGCGGTGTCACCACCTCCGGTCTGCCGCGCCGGGTGCCCCGGGCGAACCTCGTTCCGGGCACGGCTCAGCAGCAGCCACAGCAGAGCGGTCCGCAGATCTCGCGTGCCCCCGATGACGTACGCGGTCGGCTGACCAATCTCCGCCGCGGTATTGCACAGGGTCGTCAGGCCGGGTCCACCCAGACCGGCAGCTTCCCTCGGCCCTCTCACCAGCAGGAGCGTTAGTTGAGTCCGATGAGCCAGGCGGCACAGAATCTCAACTGGTTGATCACCAACTTCGTGGACAACACCCCAGGGGTGTCCCACACCGTCGTCGTGTCCGCCGACGGACTCCTCCTGGCGATGTCCGAGGGCTTCCCGCGCGACCGCGCGGACCAGCTCGCGGCCGTCGCCTCCGGACTGACGTCCCTGACGGCAGGCGCCTCCCGGATCTTCGAGGGCGGCGACGTGGCGCAGACGGTCGTGGAGATGGAGCGCGGATTCGTCTTCCTCATGTCCGTCTCGGACGGCTCGTCGCTCGCGGTCCTCGCTCATCCCGAATGCGACATCGGCCTCGTCGGCTACGAGATGGCGCTCCTGGTCGACCGCGCGGGCGCGGTCCTCACCCCCGACCTGCGAGCTGAGCTCCAAGGCAGTCTGCTCCATTGATCGGCCCCGGCACCACCCGTCTCACCACATCACCGTCCGGCCGCCACACACCCCACACAGGCCTCGTCAGACGGCTCGACTGACCGACTTGCTGTCCCGCCCGGAGGACCCATGACCCCGCCCCCCGCCTCTCATGATCCGTACGCGGAGCCGTACGAGGACGAGGGCGACCAGCCGCTGGTACGGCCGTACGCCATGACCGGCGGCCGGACCCGGCCGCGTTATCAGCTGGCCATCGAGGCACTGATCAGCACGACCGCCGATCCCGCGGCGCTCATGGGGCTGCTCCCGGAGCACCAGCGCATCTGCCACCTGTGCCGTGAGGTGAAGTCCGTCGCCGAGGTCTCGGCCCTGCTCAACATGCCGCTCGGTGTGGCCCGGATCCTGGTCGCGGACCTCGCGGAGGCCGGTCTCGTCGCGATCCACCAGCCGGGCGGCGACGACGCCACCGGCGCACCGGACGTGACACTGCTCGAAAGGGTGCTCAGTGGACTTCGCAAGCTCTGACGCGGGTCGTTCCACCACCTCCGCGAAGATCGTGGTGGCGGGCGGCTTCGGCGTGGGCAAGACCACGTTCGTCGGCGCCGTCTCGGAGATCAACCCGCTGCGCACGGAGGCCGTGATGACCTCCGCCAGCGCGGGCATCGACGACCTCACGCACACCGGGGACAAGACCACCACCACGGTGGCCATGGACTTCGGCCGTATCACCCTGGACCAGGACCTGATCCTGTACCTCTTCGGTACGCCGGGCCAGGACCGCTTCTGGTTCATGTGGGACGACCTGGTGCGCGGCGCGATCGGTGCCGTCGTCCTGGTGGACACCCGTCGTCTCGCCGACTGCTTCCCCGCGGTCGACTACTTCGAGAACAGCGGCCTGCCGTTCGTCATCGCCCTCAACGGCTTCGACGGCCAGCAGCCCTACACCCCCGACGAGGTGCGGGAAGCTCTCCAGATCGGTCCTGACACCCCGATCATCACGACGGACGCCCGGCACCGGGCCGACGCGAAGAGCGCGCTCATCACGCTGGTCGAGCACGCCCTGATGGCACGGCTGAGGTAGCACCCAATTCTGAAGCGCCATACGGCAGTTGTCGTAGATGCCCTGGAGCCGACTGTGTCCTTTGACACGGTCGGCCAAGGTGTTCATAACGTTTCGGCAGAGGAATCTGGTGGTACGGCCACGCGTCGCGCACATCCGGTCTCGCTGCGCGCACAATCGCCCCGCCTTTTGGCGGGGCTCGCTCTTTATGACCGTTTTATCTGGGGCTTACATCCCTCGGAATCCGCACCCCGGACTGTTTGGAAGAGCGCAGGTCGTCGTGCTGGAATGCCTGAACTGCCCAATAGTCAATGACGTACTCGTCAGTCGATGGCGTACCGGGCTCTGAGAAACTGCGGCACAACGTTGGTGCCGACCGCCGAGAGGTTGTTGGTCGAGTGAGGCGAAGCAAGAACAGTCCCGAGCCGTCGGCCCGGGGCAACTTCACCCCGCCGCCGCGCACAGCGGCGCCCGCCCCCGTGCCCGGTTCGGAGCCATCGGCCGCGCCCGCCCAGAGCGGCGGCCGTCTCTCCCCGCGCAACTGGCGCGTGGCGACCAGACTCAACGCGATCCTGCTCATACCCGTGCTGGTCGGCCTCGTCATGGGCGGCTTCCAGGTCAAGAGCTCGATCGACACCTGGCAGGAGGCCGAGGACGCGGAGAACACCGCGCGTCTGGTGCGGGCCTCCCTGCTGTACGCCAACGCCCTCTACAACGAGCGCGACACCTCCGCGGCGCCCCTGCTGAAGGGCAGCGCCCAGACCGCCCAGGACAAGGCGACCGTCACCCAGGTCCGCAAGGCCACCGACGAGGCGGCCGACGCCTTCGACACCGCGGCCCAGAGCATGCCGGACAAGCCCGGCCTGGAGCGCCGTCTGGACCTGTTCCGCAAGGCGGAGCCCAAGCTGCAGACCCTCCGCCAGGTCGCGTACACCTCCAAGCTCAAGGGCGTACAGACCGAAGAGGGCTACGTCGAGATCGCCCACCCGCTGACGGAGTTCGCCAACGAACTGGGCCTCGGCACCGGCAACATCACCAGCTACGGCCGGACCGTGTACGCCATCGAGCTCACCAAGGCGGCCCTGTCGCTCCAGCGCTCCATCGGCATGCACATCCTGACCAAGCCGGGCCCGGACGACGGCAACCTGGCCAGCCAGCGCATCGCCCTGTCCTCGTACGCCTACCTCGAGCGCATCGCCGTGCAGGAGTACATCGGCGGCGGCACCGAACAGGACGCGGCCAAGCTCGAGGCGGCCGAGGCCAAGCTCAAGACCGACGGTGCCGCGATGGCCCGGGAGGCCAAGGCCAAGAACCCGGACTACGTCGCCCCGCCGTCCAAGCCGGAGACGATGGTCTCGGCCGTCGCGACGCTCCAGACCACGGACCCGAGCGCCCGCGCCGCCCTCGCCGAGAAGGGCATCACCGCCGAGAACTGGTGGGCGGTCAACACGCTCAAGTTCAACGCGTACGAGAAGATCGAGACCGACCTGGCCGACAAGGCCGTGAGCGAAGCCTCCGACATCGCCGACGGCGCCCAGCGCGACGCCTACATCACCGGTGCCGCCGTCGTCGTCGCCCTGCTCCTCGCCTTCATCCTGGCCGGCGCGGTGGCTCGCCAGATGAGCCGCTCGATGCGCCAGCTGCGCAACGCCGCCTTCGGCATCGCCGAGCAGCGCCTGCCGATGCTGGTCGACCAGCTCTCGCGCACCGACCCCGGCCGCGTCGACACCCGTGTCCAGGCCATCCCGATCACCACCACCGACGAGATCGGCGAGGTCGCCCGCGCCTTCGACCAGGTGCACCGCGAGGCCGTCCGGCTGGCCGCCGAGCAGGCCCTGCTGCGGGGCAACATCAACGCGATCTTCACCAACCTCTCGCGCCGCAACCAGTCGCTGATCGAGGGCCAGCTGACCCTGATCACCGACCTGGAGAACAACGAGGCCGACCCGGACCAGCTGGAGAACCTCTTCAAGCTGGACCACCTCGCGACCCGTATGCGCCGCAACGGCGAGAACCTCCTCGTCCTCGCCGGCGAGGAGCCCGGCCGTCGCTGGGACCAGCCGGTGCCGCTGGTCGACGTGCTGCGCGCCGCCTCCTCCGAGGTGGAGCAGTACGAGCGCATCGAGCTGTCCGGTGTCCCCGAGGCCGAGATCCACGGCCGGGCCGTGACCGACCTCGTGCACCTGCTGGCCGAGCTGCTGGAGAACGCGACGACGTTCTCCTCCCCGCAGACCAAGGTCCGCGTCACCGCGACCCGTCTCCCCGACGGCCGCGTGATGATCGAGATCCACGACAAGGGCATCGGCCTGACCGCCGAGGACTTCGCGGACATCAACCACAAGCTGGCCAACCCGCCGACCGTGGACGCCGCGATCTCGCAGCGCATGGGCCTGTTCGTGGTCGGCCGGCTGTCCGACCGGCACGGCATCCGCGTCCAGCTGCGCCCCTCGGGCGAGCAGGCCGGCACGACCTCACTGGTCATGCTGCCCGACGCGATCACCCACGGCGGTGGCGGCGAGCAACACGTGGACCGCGACGAGTTCACCGTCTCGCAGATCATCCCGGAGCAGAACTTCGGCGGCGGCGAGAACTTCAACCAGCAGCCCATGCGCACGGCGGCGGAGCTCGGCTTCGACGACAGCCGCTACTCCGACGTCCCCGACGACATACGCGAGCTGGACCCCGTCGGCCGCTCCCTGATGCGCGAGGAGCGCCGGGCGGCCCTGGAGGCCCAGTCGCACCAGCAGCCCGCCCTGCCCGGCCAGAACGCCCAGGAGCAGGGCGAGACCTCCGGCTACGCCGAGGAGTTCCACGGGCAGCAGGGCTACGACACCGGCCAGGCCTACGACACCGGGCAGACCGGCTACCCGGAGCAGCCCGGCGCGTACGACCGTCAGGCGACGTACGAGGAGCAGCAGGCACCGTACGAGGAGCAGCGGCAGACGGCGTACGAGGAGCCGCAGCGGGCCGCGTACGACGAGCAGTACTACGCGCCGAACGGCGGTCTGCCGCAGAACGACACCTTCTCGCCGAACGGCGGCTACCCGGAGCCCTCCTCCTATGCGGAGCCGGCCCAGGAGGAGCCCTCGGCGCCGGGTGCGGGCGGGTCCGGCGGCTTCGCCGCCTTCGAGCAGCGGCGCTACCAGGACGACTGGCCCCAGCAGGACGGTTACCAGAACGGCTACCCGAGCCAGTACCCTTCTCAGGCCCAGGAAACGGAATCTGCGCAGGCCGCTGACGCGAGTGAGCAGGACCGCGTAGGCTTCGACCGTCCGGGACCGGCCCACTCCGCCGCACCCTCGCTGACCGACGCCGGGCTTCCCCGCCGCGGGTCCGCCGCGAGCGGTGCGAACGGTGCGGGCGGCGCCCGGCACGCGAGCCAGGAGCCTCCGGCCTCCACCCCGGAGAGCAACGGCGACAGCGACTGGCGCTCGGCGAACGACGAGCGGTGGCAGCAGGCCTCGCAGCTCCGGAAGCCCAAGGCGGGCGGGGTCACCTCCTCCGGCCTGCCGAGGCGGGTGCCCAAGGCCAACCTGATCGAGGGTTCCGCCGAGAGCACTCCCCAGGGGGGCCCACAGGTCTCCCGCGCCCCGGAGGACGTCCGGGGCAGGCTGAGCAACCTGCGTCGCGGCGTACAGCGCGGCCGCAACGCAGGCAGTGAAACGAACGGCCAGGGCTTCGGTCCTGACAGCACCTACAACCAGGAGCGTTAGTGTGAGCCCGATGAGCCAGGCGGCACAGAACCTGAACTGGTTGATCACCAACTTCGTGGACAACACCCCGGGGGTGTCCCACACGGTGGTGGTCTCCGCCGACGGACTCCTTCTGGCGATGTCCGAAGGCTTCCCCCGCGACCGCGCCGACCAGCTCGCGGCCGTCGCCTCCGGTCTGACGTCTCTGACGGCAGGCGCCTCCCGGATCTTCGAGGGTGGAAGCGTCAATCAGACGGTTGTGGAGATGGAGCGGGGATTCCTCTTCATCATGTCCATCTCCGACGGCTCGTCGCTCGCAGTTCTCGCACATCCGGAGGCGGACATCGGCCTCATCGGATACGAGATGGCGCTGCTGGTTGACCGAGCCGGTACGGTCCTGACACCGGACCTTCGTGCAGAGCTCCAGGGGAGCCTGCTCAACTAACGGACGGACGGTGCGTTTTGGCGTCCCGTGGCCGTAAGGTTTCGGGACGCGGCTCCACAGCGATGGGTGCCAGGCACAGTCGGAGGAGGAGAAAGTGGCAACACCCCCAGGCGGTTCGTCTTCGGGCAACTGGTCGTACGGCCCTGCCCAGAGCCAGGGCGACGGTGGGCAGAACCCGAACCGTTACAACTTCCCCTCCGCACCGAGCCACCGGCAGCCGTACGCGCCACAGGGCCCCGGCCCGTCGCCGTACGACCAGCCACCGGCCCCGCGCATCCAGCCCGTGCAGCCGCAGCGCCGCACCCCCGAGCCGGCGCCCGGCGGGGCGTCGAACAATCACAACCCGTTGGTGCGTCCGTACGCCATGACCGGTGGCCGGACCCGCCCGCGTTACCAGCTCGCCATCGAGGCGCTGGTGCACACCACCGCGCAGCCGCACCAGATGCAGGGCCAGTTGCCCGAGCATCAGCGGATCTGCAACCTCTGCCGGGAAATCAAGTCGGTCGCCGAGATCTCGGCGCTCCTCACGATCCCTCTCGGCGTGGCCAGGATCCTCGTCGCCGACTTGGCGGAGGCGGGACTGGTCGCCATCCATCAGCCCGGCGGCGACGAGAACGCCGGCGGCCAGCCAGACGTGACACTGCTCGAAAGGGTGCTCAGTGGACTTCGCAAGCTCTAGCGGAGGGCCTTCCCGCTCCACCACGTCCGCGAAGATCGTGGTGGCTGGCGGCTTCGGCGTGGGCAAGACCACGTTCGTCGGCGCCGTCTCGGAGATCAATCCGCTGCGCACAGAGGCCGTCATGACGTCCGCTTCGGCGGGCATCGACGACCTCACCCACCCCGGGGACAAGACGACCACGACGGTCGCCATGGACTTCGGCCGTATCACCCTGGACCAGGACCTGATCCTGTACCTCTTCGGTACGCCGGGCCAGGACCGCTTCTGGTTCATGTGGGACGACCTGGTGCGCGGCGCCATCGGCGCGATCGTGCTGGTCGACACGAGGCGGCTCGCCGACTGCTTCCCCGCGGTCGACTACTTCGAGAACAGCGGCCTGCCCTTCGTCATCGCCCTCAACGGCTTCGACGGCCAGCAGCCGTACACGCCCGACGAGGTCCGGGAAGCACTCCAGATCGGTCCTGACACCCCGATCATCACGACGGACGCCCGCCACCGGGCCGACGCGAAGTCGGCGCTGATCACGCTGGTCGAGCACGCCCTGATGGCACGGCTGCGTTAGTTCTCTTGCTGTGGACAGCCCCTGGCGGCCTCAGGGCCGCCAGGGGCTGTCGTATGCCGGGTGCGGGTCGTGTGTGGCTTCTCGCGCCCCCAAAAAAGAAGGCCCCTCCATGAGGGGCCTTCTTTCTGGTTCTGGGGTCAGCGCCAGCTGTGCGGGGCGCGGAAGCCCGGCTCGCGCTCCAGGCGGCGCCATCCGGCCTTCACGCGGCCGCGGTGGGTCGGGGTCGGGTCCGTGGGGCGGGCGGCGGCGCGGGCCAGGAGGATCGCTGTGATGGCGGCGACTTCCTCGGGCTCGGCGTGGCCCTTCTCGACGCGGATATCAGGAATGTCCATGGGTGTCAGTCTCCGTGGATGAGATGTCCGCCGGGTTACTGCGGAGGGTTGCCGTGTTTGCGGGAGGGCAGGTCGGCGTGCTTGGTCTGGAGCATCGCGAGGGACTTGATCAGCACCTCGCGGGTTTCCGCGGGGTCGATGACGTCGTCGACCAGGCCGCGCTCGGCCGCGTAGTAGGGGTGCATCAGCTCGGACTTGTACTCCTTGACCATGCGGGCCCGCATGGCCTCGGGGTCCTCGGCGTCGGCGATCTGGCGGCGGAAGATGACGTTGGCCGCGCCTTCCGCGCCCATGACGGCGATCTCGTTGGTCGGCCAGGCGTAGGTGAGGTCGGCGCCGATGGACTGGCTGTCCATGACGATGTACGCACCTCCGTAGGCCTTCCGCAGGATCAGCGAGATCCTCGGCACGGTCGCGTTGCAGTAGGCGTAGAGGAGCTTCGCGCCGTGCCGGATGATGCCACCGTGCTCCTGGTCGACGCCCGGCAGGAAGCCGGGGACGTCCAGAAGAGTGACGATCGGGATGTTGAAGGCGTCGCACATCTGGACGAAGCGGGCCGCCTTCTCGGAGGCCTCGATGTCCAGGACACCGGCGAGCACCTGGGGCTGGTTGGCGATGATGCCGACGACCTGGCCGTCCATCCGGCCCAGCGCGCAGATGATGTTCCGCGCCCAGCGCTCGTGGACCTCCAGGTAGTCGCCGTCGTCGACGATCTCCTCGATGACCTTGGCCATGTCGTACGGCCGGTTGCCGTCCGCCGGGACCAGGTCCAGGAGGACGTCGCTGCGGCGGTCGGCGGGGTCCGTCGACTCGGAGCGGGGCGGGTTCTCGCGGTTGTTCTGCGGCAGCAGGGACAGGAGGTAGCGGACCTCCGCGATGCAGGTCTCTTCGTCGTCGTAGGCGAAGTGGCAGACGCCGGACGTCTCGGCGTGCACGTCCGCGCCGCCCAGGCCGTTCTGCGTGATCTCCTCACCGGTGACCGCCTTGACGACGTCCGGGCCGGTGATGAACATCTGCGAGGTGTCGCGGACCATGAACACGAAGTCGGTGAGGGCCGGGCTGTAGGCGGCGCCGCCCGCGCACGGGCCCAGCATCACCGAGATCTGCGGGATGACCCCGCTCGCCTTGGTGTTGCGCTGGAAGATGCCGCCGTAGCCCGCGAGCGCCGAGACGCCCTCCTGGATGCGGGCGCCCGCACCGTCGTTCAGCGACACCAGCGGGGCACCGGCCGCGATGGCCATGTCCATGATCTTGTGGATCTTCGTGGCGTGGGCCTCGCCCAGGGCGCCGCCGAAGATGCGGAAGTCATGGGCGTAGACGAAGACCGTCCGGCCCTCCACCGTGCCCCAGCCGGTGATCACACCGTCGGTGTACGGCTTCTTGGCCTCCAGGCCGAAACCCGTGGCCCGGTGCCGGCGCAGCTGCTCGACCTCGCGGAAGGAATCCGGGTCGAGGAGAAGTTCGATGCGCTCCCGCGCGGTCAGCTTGCCCTTGGCGTGCTGCGCCTTGGTCGCCTTCTCGCTCGGTCCGGCCACCGCCTGCGCACGGATCTCGTGCAGTTCGGCCACGCGTCCGCGCGCGTCGGTCGGCTCACCCGGCGCCTCATCCAAAACGGTCATGTAGCGACCTTACGAACACAAGCAAGGAATGCGAGCCGTCGACTCCTCACAGTCTCCGGCGTGTTTTCCTGGTACCCCTGAACAGAACCATGGCGGAGTGCAGCCCTTCTGACTGCTCAGGGGGCGTGTGGCTTGGAGGGGTCGAACAAAGCCGTCAGCCGAGAGTCATCTCACAGACGTGTGTGGCGCATGCCTTCCCCGGGGTGACGCGCAGGCGCAGACGGCGGCCTGTGGAGAGTACTTCGACCGTCTCGTCCGCGTGGCCGACCCGGCGCACCGGGCGGTTCCAAGTGATCTCCAGTGGTTCACCCGTGCGGGGCGGTTCGCTCAGCCAGAGGGTGGCGGTACGGCCTCGGCGGACGGTCAGCACGCTCGCTCCGGCGGAGGCGGTGAGCGGGCCCGCCGTGCCGGCCTGCCAGAAGTTGGCGGCCGTGAGGCCGAGGGAGGGCACGCTGACCGCCTGGCGGCCGGTGTCGTTGGCGAGGACCGCCATCCAATGGCGGTCGGCGGCGCGGCGCGCGACCGTGCGGCGAGACGCTCCGGGCATGAGGACGTAGGCGTAAGTGGCGTCCCGCGGGTCGGTTCCGTGGTCCAGCCAGAGGGTCTGCCAGCGGCGGGTGCGCCGCTGAGGTGTGCTGCCGGTGTTGATGTCGGACCAGGCGCCGGTGCGGTCCTCGCGCAGCACCTTCGGCTCGCCGTCGAGCAGGACCCAGCCGCCGTGGTCCTCCAGGTGGGCCCAGCCCGGGCCCTGTACGAAGGTCTGGGTGCCGGACGCGCCGAGGTTGCGGTTGTCGACGATCGTCTCCACCGGGACGCCGTCGGCGCAGGTGATCCCGGCGCCCAGGCAGATCACCGCGTCCGCGACGCAGAACCAGGACTTGCGGGCCTGGAGGGTGGAGCCGAGGCCCTTGAGGTGCTGGCCGAGCGCCGCGTACTCGCCGTCGGTGGTGCCGCCGACCCAGCGCGCGTCCGGGCGGGCCGTGCCCCACTCACCGCCTTCCCGGTCGGCGAGGCGCTTGGTGGAGACGGTGGTGCCGGGCAGGCGGTACCAGTCGACGGTCGGCCAGAACCAGTCCGTGTACTGGTCGCTCGCGCCGGCCCACCAATAGACCATCCCGGCGCCCGTGTGCCAGCCGCGTGGGTTCTCGCCGTTGCCGCACTCGTAGTGGGCGATGCGGTTGCTGGCCATGGCGATGTTCACGGTGAAGCCGGGACGGCGGTGGACGGCGCGGTCCATGGCGGCGAAGAGGCGGTGACCGGTGGGCTCGGGTGCGGCCGGGACGGGCGAGGCGGCGATCGCGTGCAGGCGGGCCAGGTCGGCGACGCCGAACTGGCGTGCCGTCAGGATCGGGGTGACCGTGTCCCGTTCGATCCAGCCCTTGATCCGGGCGTGCCAGCGGTCGCGTTCCGCCGGGCTCGCGCCGGCCGCGAGGAGCGCGATCGCCGCGATGAGCTGCCCGCCGTGGAAGTGATCGCCGCGCATGACCTTGCGGTCGTCGGCGGTGCGGTGACCGCGGCTGATGGCCCGGCCGTTGACGCTGTCCATGACCAGGCCGTCGTGGATGAGCGGTGCGTAGGCGTGCTCGACGCTGTCGAGGACGATCTGCCGGTCGGGGTCGGTGACCGCCCAGTCGGATCCGGCGAGCAGGGCGAAGAGGCGGCCGAGGCCGTCGAGCATGACCTGGCCGTACGTGCCGGAGTAGGCGACCCAGGTGTGCTGGACGAAGGAGCCGTCGGCGTAGAGGCCGTCGCCCCGGGTGACGTACGGGAAGACCGGGGAGAGCGCGTCGCGGGCGAGGGCGATCCTGGCCGGGTCGCGGCCGAGGATGCCGCGCAGGGCGACGGAGCGGCACAGGTCGACGCGGTTGGCGCCGGTGGACGTGCCGGAGTAGTCGCCGAGGGCCGAGTCGGGGACGAAGTGGTCGACGGCGGCGCAGGCGGCCTGGACGCGGGCGCCGCCCAGCTGGTCGTACAGGGCGGCCGTGATGTCGGTGAGCAGGCGCGGGCTGCCGATCTGCCATTCCCACCAGTTGCCGTAGCGGGTGGTGGAGGGGTTGTAGACGGTGGCGGAGAGGTGGTCGAGGCCGCGCAGGATGCCGGCGAGGAGGTCCGGGTCGGCGGTCGAGCCGGTGCCCTGCTGGACGTAGGCCTGGGTCATGGTCCACAGGCGGCCGTAGCTCATGGTGATGCCGGCCGGCGGGTCGAAGGGGTGACCGGGCCAGAGGGAGTCCGCCGCCGGGGCCATGGCGGAGTGCAGGCCGCGGGCGAGTTCGCCGGTCTCCGCGAGGCGGGAGGCGTACGGCTGCGCGGCCGGGTCGTAGCCGGTGCCGAGGGCGATGCCGAGCCAGCGCCGGCGGAGGGTCTCGTACGGGTCGGCGCCGCGGGGCCTGGGCGTCGCGCCGCCGGTCGCCGCCAGGGCCGCGGCGGCGAGCAGGAGGGCACGGCGGCTGGGGCGGGGGGCGGACGCCTTGGCCGTGCGGCGGGAGAAGACGCGACGCTGGGGAGTCATGCCCATGCCCTACCACGGGGAGGCGGTCACCTGAACGGAGGATCCGGCCTCAGTGACCGCAACGGCGGAAGGTGTCCGGCGGGGAGAGTGGGTCAGCCGAAGCGGTTCAGCAGGCGTCTGAACACCCTCGGTGCCAGGGCGCGGAAGCGGTCCGGGAGGGCCAGCCAGGCGGGGACGTAGACCTGGTCGCGGTCCTCGCGTACGGCCTTCCAGACGGCGCCGGCGACGCAGCCGGGCGAGATCTTCCGGGGGTGGGAGCGGTCGTAGGGCCTGCCGCGGCGGGCGAAGAAGGCCGTGTCGACGGGGCCCGCCACCACGAGGGTCACGCCCACGCCCGTGCCGCGCAGTTCCTGGCGCAGCGCCTCGGCGAAGGCGGCCAGGGCGGCCTTGGCGGCGGAGTACACCGCTTCCTCCCGTACCCCCACGCAGCCCGCGATCGATCCGATCAGCACCACCCGGCCCCGCCCGGCCGCGATCATGGAGGGCAGCACCTCGCGCACGAGGTGGAGCGTGGCGTTGAGGTCGAGGGTCAGCACCCGGTCGATGTCGGTGTGCGGCATGGCGGCGAACGGGCCCGCCCAGCCGATGCCCGCCCCGGCGACCAGGACGTCGACCCGGCCGGTCGTGTGCAGCGCGGACTGGGCCAGCAGGCGCGGGCCGTCCGGGGCGGCAAGGTTGGCGGGCAGCACCACGGCCGATGTGCCGGACGCCGTCTGCTCCAGGCGGTGCCGGTCGCGCCCGGAGAGCAGCAACTGCCAGCCGTCCATGGCGAATCGCCGTGCCGTGGCCGCCCCGATGCCCGAGGAGGCCCCGGTGACGAGGGCCACGCGCCGGTCCAACCGCCGCGGCGGCCCGTGCAGGGCCACCGGGGAAGGGGCCGCGGGACGGCGTGGGGCGGCGCCCGCCGGTGGGTCGTAGGCCGAGCCGGAGCCGGTGAGTGTCATCGGTCGGTCTCCCTGCGCTGTACGTCCGCCGTGGTCTCGGCTGTCTCCGTGCCGGTTCCGGGGAACGGAACCTCGTCTGTCTCCATGCCGGTCCCTTGAAACGGAACCTTCTCTTCCAGGACACCGCCACCGCGGGGTCCCGCGCCAGTGCTGGGGTCGTTCCGGCGGGCCGGGCTGACCCGGCCCGGCGTGCGCCGTGCCGTGGGCGCTCCGCGGGCCGGGCCCCCGCGCACCGGATGCGACAGGACCACCCCTGCGTGCCGCCCGGTGCGGCCAGGCGGCGGTATGGGCGCTACCCGGACCATCCGCGCCGGGTTACGAAGGGGGCACCCGTGCCCGGTACGGACCCCCATGACGAGGTGACCATGCGTGTGCTGCTCGTCCATCCCAGCGCCCTGATGTACTCCGAGATCTTCCTGCGACTGGAACCTCTGGGCCTCGAACGGGTGGCGGGCGCGGCCCGCGAGGCCGGTCACGAGGTGCGGGTCGTGGACCTTCAGGTGCTCGGCCACGGGACGCTGCGCGGCGAGGTGCGGTCCTTCCGGCCGGAGGCCCTCGGCATCTCGCTGAACTACCTGGCGAACGTCCCGGAGGCGATCGAACTCGCCGCGGAGGTCAAGCGGGCGGTGCCGGACTGCTTCGTGTTCCTGGGCGGGCACAGCGTCTCCTTCGTCGCCGAGGACGTGCTGGAGCAGGCCGAGGGGGCGGTCGACGCGGTGGTGCGCGGCGAGGGCGAACCCGCGATCGGGCCGCTGCTCGAGGCGGTACGCGACGGGGGCGTGGCGGACGTGCCCGGCATCGTCACCGCGGCCGGCCGGGGTCCCGCGCCGCTGATGCTGCACGGCATCGACGCGCCGCTGCCCGCGCGGGATCTGATGCGCGCCCGCCGGCGGTACTTCATCGGCGAGCTGGACCCGTGCGCCTCCATCGAGTTCACGCGCGGCTGTCCGTGGGACTGCTCGTTCTGCTCGGCGTGGACGTTCTACGGCCGCAGCTACCGCAAGGCCTCGCCCGAGGCGGCCGCCGAGGACCTGGCGAACATCCGGGAACCGAACGTCTTCATCGTCGACGACGTGGCCTTCATCCGGCCCGAGCACGGCGACGCCATCGCCGCGGAGGTGGAACGGCGCGGCATCCGCAAGCGCTACTACCTGGAGACCCGCAGCGACGTCCTGCTGCGCCACCCCGAGGTCTTCGAGCGGTGGGCCCGGCTGGGGCTGAAGTACATGTTCCTGGGGATGGAGGCCATCGACGCGGAGGGCCTGGAGCTGTACCGCAAGCGGGTCAGCCCCGACGAGAACGTCCGCGCCCTTCGGACGGCCCGCCGCCTCGGCATCAAGGTCGCCGTCAACCTGATCGTGGATCCGTCCTGGGACGAGGAACGCTTCCGGGTGGTCCGGGAGTTCGCGCTGGCGGTGCCGGAGATCGTGCACTTCACGGTGATGACGCCGTACCCCGGC
Organism: Streptomyces coeruleorubidus; assembly: GCF_028885415.1. GTDB lineage: Bacteria > Actinomycetota > Actinomycetes > Streptomycetales > Streptomycetaceae > Streptomyces > Streptomyces coeruleorubidus_A. The sequence goes on along the minus strand of NZ_CP118527.1, from coordinate 7,003,927 downwards.
ACGGAGATCTGGCACACCGAGTCGCGGCGCCTGACCACCCGTGACTACCGCCTCTTCGACATCCAGCACGCCGTCGTGCCCACCACGCTCCCCCTGGAGCGCTTCTACGAGGAGCTGGTGCGCACCCAGGCCGTCATCAACCGCAAGCACCTGGGCCTGCGCACCGCCGTGGGCGCGGCCCGGGTGCTGACCCGCAACCTGCTGCGCGGCCAGACGAACTTCGCCCGCATGCTGTGGAAGTTCAACCAGGTCTACAACCCGCGCCGGCAGTTCGCCGACCACGGCCGGCCGGTGCGCTACGAACTGCCCCTGCCGCAGCACCTCGACGTCGGGGACCGGCGGGCGCTCTACATCCACACCCGGGGTGCGACACAGGACGCGCCGTCCCGGCGGACGAACGACTAGCTCCCCGCGCCCGGCATGCCGATCGCGGTCCTGGCCTCCCTCGCCGCCGGCGTCTGTTTCGCCGTGGCCGGGGTGCTCCAGCAGTGGGCCGCGGGCGGACGCCCGGACACGGAGGCGCTGTCGCCGCGCCTGCTGGCTCATCTGGCCCGCGATCCCGTATGGCTGGGCGGCATCGCACTGGCCGTGCTCGCCTACGGCTTCCAGTCGCTGGCGCTGGCGTACGGGCCGCTCAGTCTGGTGCAGCCGCTGATCGTCGCCGAGCTGGTCTTCGCCGTACCGCTGTCGGCGCGGCTGCACCGGATGCGGCTGGGGTTTCGCGAGTGGTTCGGCACGCTCGCGGTGGCGGCCGGGCTGGCGCTGGCCCTGGTCTCGGCCCGGCCGCACGGCGGCCGGCCGGGCGGGGCGGACCTGCTGTCCTGGCTGCTGGTGCTGGGCGCGACGGCCGCGCTGGTGTGCTGCGCGCTGGCGACGGCACGGTTGCTGTCCGGCCCCTGGCGGGCCTCGGCGACGGCGCTGGCGGCCGGGGCTGTGATGGGCACCCAGTCCGTCCTCCTCGCGGCGACGGTGGACCGCCTGCGCCACGGCCTGCTCGCGGCGCTGACCGCCTGGCAGACCTACGCCCTGATCCTCGCCAGCATCGGCGGCCTGCTCCTCATCCAGAGCGCCTTCCAGCGGGGCCCGCTCGCGGCGAGCATGACGGTTCTGGACGCGACGGAGCCGGTGGTCGCAGTGACGGTGGGCACGGCGGTCTTCGGCGAGACGATCCACGCGGGGTGGCCGGTGTCGGCCGTGACGGTGACGGGGCTGGTGCTGGTGGGGGCGGGCATCGTGAGTCTGGACTCGTCGCCGGTGATCGCGGCGTTGCGGGGGCGGGGGGCCGGGGAGCGGCGGTGAGGTCGGGGCGGGGCAAGGACGACCCTCCAGTGGCACGACTGCCCGCAGCTAGGGCAGCCAGACGGGGAGGAGGTCCTCCGTCAGGACGCGGTCCCACGTGGGGTGGGTGTCACGGGCCGTGATGGTCGCGTGGTGGCGTACCGCCGAGAGCAGGCCGGGACGGTCGAGGAGCGTGCCGAGGGCGTCCGCCCACTCCCCCGGGTCGTCGTGAGGTACGACGATGCCGTCCCGGCCCGGTGCGGTCAGCCACTGTGTGGTGCGCGCGCCCTCGGGCAGCACGACCGCCAGGCCGCTCGCCATCGCCTCGGCGACGACGTTGCCGCAGGTCTCCGTGCGGGACGGGAACGCGAAGACGTCACAGCCGGCGTACACCCGGGCCAACCGGTCCTGCGGGAGCGGGCCGAGGAGGCTGACGTCGGCGCCCAGGGCACGCCGGACGGGCCCGGCCTCCGCGCCGGAGCCGGCCATCACCAGGTGCACGGCCCGGCCGCGCTCCCGCAGCAGCCGCACGCTCTCGGCCAGCAGCGGCACGCCCTTGGTCGCGTCCAGCCGTCCCGCGAACAGCACCAGCGGACGGTCGGCCGGGACGCCGTGCTCGCGGCAGAGCCGGGCGCGGGCGCCGGGGTCGGGGCGAAAGCGCTGGTGGTCGATGCCGCGGCGCAGCAGGGCGACCCGGTGCGACCCGAGGGTGCGGGCGAGTTCGGCCCGCTCGGCGGGGGTCGGCACCAGCACCCGTTCGCAGCCGCCCAGGAGCCGGTCCCGCCGCCGGCGCAGCCGGGTCTCCGTCAGGTCCGCGAGGAACTCGCCCGGCGCCGGGTGGCCGCCGGGCAGCCACCGGCCGGCCAGATAGCGGGCGTAGACCGAGGCCAGCAGCGGGACGTCGGTGTGCACGGAGGCGAGCAGCCGGGGTGCCGGGGCGGTTCTGCGGGCGAGGCGGACGGCGGTGGCGGCGTAGGCGAAGCAGTGGGTGAGGTGCCAGACGTCGTGGCACGGCAGCAGGGCCGCGAGCCGGGGGTGGTACGGGGCGAGGTCGGTGACGTCCTCCGCGCCGTCGGCCGAGGTCAGGGCGGCCGTGCCGAGCACCGGGCGGAGCGTGACGAGACGCACGCGGGGCGAGAGGACGTCGACCCGTTCGCGTTCGCCGATGAAGTAGACGGTCAGGTCGAGGCCGGGCCGGGTGCCGTCGGGCCCTCGCCCCGGGAGGCGGGCGGCGCTCTCCGCGAAACGCTCCCAGCACTTCACATGGCCGCCCGAAGTGCCGCTGCGCAGCAGCTCGACCAGGACCGCGACCGAGGTCATGATCACCGTGTACCACTCGCGCCGCGCACCCAATCCCGACACGTCCGCCAGCAATGTTGAACATTAAACAGGAATAGGTCTACGGTGGGCCGTGTTACGTAGTTAAACGTTCAACATTCATCGCAGGAGGCGTACCCCATGAGCATCTTCAGCCGCAAGGACACCGAGACCGCCACGGTCGGCGCCGTGAGCCCGGACCTGGCCGCCCTGACCGGCGACTACACGATCGACCCCGCGCACTCGACGATCGGCTTCGTCGCCCGGCACGCCATGGTCACCAACGTCAAGGGCAGCTTCCAGGACTTCACCGGCACGCTCCATCTGGACGGCACCGACCCCTCGCGGTCCACGGCCTCCCTGGACGTCGTGATGGACAGCATCGAGACGGGGAACGCCGACCGCGACGGCCACCTCAAGGGCTCGGACTTCTTCAAGGCGGACGAGTTCCCGACGATGACGTTCCGCTCCACCGGGGCGGAGGCCCTCGGCGGCGACGACTACCGCATCACCGGCGACCTGACGATCCTCGGCACCACCCGCCCCCTCACCATCGACCTCGAGTTCAACGGCGCCGCGAAGGACCCCTTCGGCAACGAGCGCGTCGGCTTCGAGGGCAAGGCGGAGATCCTGCGCTCCGAGTGGGGCCTGACCTGGAACGCCGCGCTGGAGACCGGCGGTGTCCTGGTCTCCGACAAGATCAAGCTGAGCTTCGACGTCTCGGCGATCAGGAACGCGTGAGCCCGCGCGGCCGGCCCGGCGGCGTACCGCCGGGCCGGTCTGGCCGGATCGCACCCCTTGTGGAAGGACCGGTGGCGTTCTCATAATCCAGCAGCACACTTTTGACCAGTCCATGCCAGCACATGGACGTTTCTTTTTGCCTTGTTGCTGTCATGCGCCCGTCAATTTGATGCTTCGGTTGCACCTCCCCAGTCAACCCCCCACGGAAGGCATCACGTTGAAGAGACTTCTCACCGCCCTCAAGAGATGCGCGGCCCTCGGAGCCGCCGCCCTCGCGATCGCCAGCCTTCAGCCCGTCTCCGCCGCGCAGGCCGCCCCGTCGCCCGTCGTCGGCGGGACGCGGGCCGCGCAGGGCGAGTTCCCGTTCATGGTCCGGCTCTCCATGGGCTGCGGCGGCGCGCTCTACACCCAGCAGATCGTGCTCACGGCCGCGCACTGCGTGGGCAGGTCCGGCAACAACACCGGCATCACCGCCACCGCGGGGGTCGTCGACCTCCAGTCCACCAGCGGCCGCGTCCAGGTCCGCTCCACCAAGGTGCTCCGCGCTCCCGGCTACAACGGCACCGGCAAGGACTGGGCGCTCATCAAGCTCGCGCAGCCCATCAACCTGCCGACCCTGAAGATCGCCACCACCGCGCAGTACAACACCGGTGACTTCACCGTCGCCGGCTGGGGCGCGAACCGCGAGGGCGGTTCCCAGCAGCGCTACCTGCTGAAGGCGACCGTGCCGTTCGTCGGCGACGCCGCCTGCAAGGCCTACGGCGGCCTGTACAGCGGCCTCGTCGCGAGCGAGGAGATCTGCGCCGGCTTCGACGCGGGCGGTGTCGACACCTGCCAGGGCGACTCCGGCGGCCCCATGTTCCGCAAGGACAACGCCGGCGCCTGGATCCAGGTCGGCATCGTCAGCTGGGGTGAGGGCTGCGCCCGGCCCGAGGCCCCCGGCGTCTACACGGAGGTCTCGACGTTCGCCTCCGCCATCGCCTCGGCGGCGTCGACACTCTGACCCCGCCCCACGGCTTGTGGGCCCGGCGCCGTATGGTGCCGGGCCCTCCCCCGTCCTATCGGGCCTTCCGGCCGGCCTCCAGCTTCGCGACCGCCGCCGCCACCTGCGCCGCCCGGCTCCGCGGGATCCGGGCGCGCAGTACACCGAGCATCGCCAGGTACCGGTCCGTCCGTCCGAGCGCCTCGAAGGCCGCCGCGGCCCGCGGGCTCCGCTCCAGTGCCGCCGCGAGCTCCTCCGGGACCTCCGCCTCCTGCTGGGAGGCGTACGCCGCCTCCCACCGTCCGTCCGCCCGCGCGACCGCCACCTCAGCGAGCCCGCCGGGCCGCATCCGCCCGGCGGCGGTCAGCTCCTCGACCCGCCGGACGTTGACCATGGACCAGAGGCTGCCGGGGCGCCGCGGGGTGATCCTCTGGAGGTAGTACGACTCGTCGAGCCCCTTGCGCTGCCCGGTGATCCACCCGTGGCACAGCGCCACGTCGTTGACGTCGGCGGCGCTGACGGACGGGATTCCCGAGCCCTTCTTGGCGACCTTGACCCAGAGGCCGGGATGCGGGGCGGGGTGTGCGGTCAGCCAGGAGTCCAGGTCGGCGGCGGTCGCGAAGGAGAGCGGGTCTGCGGAGGCGGTCATGGCACCACCGTAGGGAGGGAGTAGGGCGGATTCCGTCCGCTATGCGAGCAGCGCGCGTGCCTGTTCACGGGCGTGGGCGACGGCGTCCGGGAAGATGCCCAGGCCGTGCGCGACGAGCGCCCCCTCGTGCAGCAGCATCAGCGCCCGGGCCAGGGCGTCGGCTCCCTCCGGGGCGATGTCCGAGGCGAGGCGGGTGAAGAGGGCGAGCATCCACTGCTTCTGCCCGGTGATGATCGGGTGGGCCGGATGGGCGGGGTCGCTGATCTCCGCGTGGGCGTTGACCATGCTGCACCCCTTGGGGCTGAGCTCCGCCGCCCACGCGCGCGAGGCGTCGAAGACCGCCAGGACGCGCTCCCCCGGCTCCGGCCCCGCCGCGTCGAGGCGCTCGGCGAGGAAGGCCCGCCAGCGCTCGTCGCGGTCCGCGAGGTACTCCACGACGATCTGCTCCTTGGAGCCGAACCGGTCGTAGAGGGTCTTCTTCGTCACTCCGGCCTCGGCGGCGATGAGGTCGACGCCGACGGCGTGGATGCCGCGCTCGTAGAACAGCCGGGCGGCCGCTTCCAGGACGCGACGGGCGGCCGGCGTCATCGTGATCCGGCGCGGGGTCTCGGCGGTGGTACCCATGACACCCGAGTATACCGATCTGTATAGTGGGTGGGGAACGGGTATACCGATCTGTCTACTGGTTGTGATGTTCGTGAACATCCTGCTCTCCGTCGCCTTCGTCCTGTGCTGGAGCTCCGGGTTCATCGGTGCCAAGCTCGGTGCGGGCAGCGCGTCCGCGATCACGGTCCTGATGTGGCGGTTCCTGCCGCTGGCCGTCGTCCTCGTCGCCGTCGCCGTCGTCATGCGCGCGGCCTGGCGAGGGCTCACCGCCCGGGACGTGACCCGGCAGGCCGTCATCGGCGTGCTGTCGCAGAGCGGCTATCTGCTCAGCGTCTACTACGCCATCCAGCTCGGCGTCTCCAGCGGCACGACGGCCCTGATCGACGGGGTTCAGCCCCTCGTCGCCGGGGCCCTCGCGGGACCGCTGCTGGGGCAGTACGTCTCGGGCCGGCAGTGGATCGGCCTGGGGCTGGGGCTGAGCGGCGTCGCCGCGGTCACCCTGGCCGACGCCGCGGCCGGGACCGGCGTGGCCTGGTGGGCGTACGCCGTCCCGCTGCTCGGCATGCTGTCCCTGGTCGCGGCGACGTTCCTGGAGAGCCGGTCCCGCTCGCGGGTCGCTCCCTCGGTGTCGCTGACCGTCCACTGCGCCACCAGCGCCGTCCTCTTCTCCGCGCTGGCCCTGAGCACCGGAGCCGCCGCACCGCCCGCCGAGGGCGGGTTCTGGGTGGCCGTCGCCTGGCTCGTGGGTCTGTCCACGTTCGGCGGGTACGGGCTGTACTGGCTCATCCTCAAGCGCTCCGGGGTGACGAAGGTGAACACGCTGATGTTCCTCATGGCCCCGGTCACGGCCGTCTGGGGCGCGCTGATGTTCGGTGAGCCGTTCGGCGCGCAGACCGCTCTCGGTCTGGCCGTCTGTCTCGTGGCCGTGATCGTCGTCCACCGCGGTGGCGGCCGGAAGGACACGGCTGTGACGGCCGCCCGCGGCGAGCCGGAGGAAAACCGGTGGACCCGCGCCCCCGGGCCTGCCTAACGTCTTGCCCATGTCCAGCCCCGAGGCGTCCAGAGTGCGGCCACCGGCTCTCCGGTGGCTGCTCGTGATGCCGGGCCGCTGAAGCCCGCTCGCTCCGCTGCCGGAAGCCGTCCGACCTGTCGTGTCCGACGTCGACTTCGGGGTGCGGAGTTTTTTCGTGCCGTTCGCTCTGCTTCTGCTGGGCCTTGCCGTGTTCGCGCAAGGAACGTCCGAGTTCATGCTGTCCGGTCTGGTGCCGGACATCGCGCGGAATCTGGGAGTGTCCGTTCCCGCGGCAGGGGCGCTGACCTCCGCCTTCGCGGTGGGGATGGTCGTGGGGGCGCCGCTGGTGGCGGGCCTCGCGCGACGCTGGCCGCGGCGGGGTGCGCTGCTGGCGTTCCTCGTCGTGTTTCTCGCCGTCCATGTCGTCGGTGCCCTCACCGGCAGTTTCGAGGTGCTGCTCGCCACCCGGGTCGTGGGGGCGCTCGCGAGCGCCGGTTTCCTCGCCGTCGCCCTCGTGGCCGCCGTGGACATGGTCCCGGCGGACGCGAAGGGGCGGGCCACGTCCATGCTGCTGGGCGGGGTGACGCTGGCGTGCGTGGCCGGGGTGCCCGCCGGGGCCGTGCTGGGCGGGCTGTGGGGCTGGCGTGCGGCGTTCTGGGCCGTGGCGCTGGTGTCCCTGCCCGCGCTGGTGGCGGTCGCCAGGTCGGTGCCCGGCGGTGCGGCCGGCGGTGCGGCCGGGGGTGCGCCGCCCGCGCTGCGCGGTGAACTGCGGTCGCTGCGCAGCCCCCGGCTGGTCGTCACGCTGGTGCTGGGCGCCCTCGTGAACGGTGCGACGTTCTGCACCTTCACCTATCTGGCGCCGCTGGTCACCGAGGTGGCGGGGCTGGGCAACGCCTGGGTTCCCGGGGTGCTCGCGCTGTTCGGGGCCGGGTCGTTCGCGGGGGTGAGCGCCGCGGGGCGGTTCGCCGACCGGCGTCCCGTGCCGGTCCTGGTCTTCGGGGGCGTCGCGGTGTGCCTGGGCTGGTGCCTCCTGGCCCTCGGGGCCGGGCACCCGGCCCTGGCACTCGGACTCGTCTTCGCCCAGGGGGCGCTGTCCTTCGGCGTCGGCTCCACGCTGATCTCCCAGGTGCTGTACGCGGCACCGGGCGCGCCCACACTGGCCGGGGGTTTCGCCACGGCCGCGTTCAACGTGGGTGCCGCGCTGGGCCCTTGGGCCGGTGGTGTGGTGATCGACGCGGGGTTCGGGTACCGGGCACCGGTGTGGGTCAGTGCGGGGCTGGTCGCGCTGGCGGGTGTGGTGGCCGGGGGCGTGTGGCGGGAGCGGGAGCGGGTGCTGGGCCGGGACGTGGTGGCGGACTGACTTCCGGCTCGGGTTGCCGGGGGTCTCACGGGCCGGGACGTGGTGGGGCGTTGATCACAGACACCGACACCGGCGCACAGGCCGTGGACCGGGACGTGGTGGGGCGTGGACCTCCGGCACGGGTGCGCGGGCCCTGGACCCGAACCCAGCCGGGCGCCCACCACCCGGCACGGGCGCGTGGCCCTGAACCGGGACCCGGCCCGGCGCCGACCAACGACACCGCGCACGGACCCTGAACCGCGACGCGGTGCAGCGCCGACCTCCGCCACAGGCGCGGACCCTGGACCCGAACCCAGCCGGGCGCCCACCACCCGGCACGGGCGCGTGGCCCTGAACCGGGACCCGGCCCGGCGCCGACCAACGACACCGCGCACGGACCCTGAACCGCGACGCGGTGCAGCGCCGACCTCCGCCACAGGCGCGGACCCTGGACCCGAACCCAGCCGGGCGCCCACCACCCGGCACGGGCACGGACCCAGAACCCGGACCCAGCCCGACGCCAACCAACGACACCGCGTACGGACCCTGAACCAGGGACCGAACCGGGCGCCAACCACCGACACAGGTGCGCGGCCCCTGAACCCAGACCCAGCCGGGCCCCCACCACCCGGCACCGGCACACGTGTCGCGGCCGGGCGCTGACCACCGGTCGGGGCCGGAGCTGAGGGCAGCGCCCGGGGCTGGGCCTTCCGACGGCGCTCGGCCTGTTCGCGGAGGGCGGGCTCGGACGCGCCGGTCGTGAGGCCGCCGGCGCGTCCGATCGCCGCTCCCGTCAGAAGCCGCCCCCGAAGTCCCCTCCCCCACCGAAGTCGCCGCCGCCGAAGCCCCCGTCACCGAAGCCGCCCCCGTAGTCACCGGTGTCGAAGTCCGCGCCGGAGACGTCGCCGCCCTCGTAGCCGCCGAAGTCGCCGTAGCCGGAGCCGTAGTCGGCCCCGTAGGCGGGGGCGGCCATCATGCTGCCGAGCATGGTGCCGATGAGGAGGCCGGGCAGGATGCCGCCGCCGAAATAACCGCCGGCCCAGGGGCCGTACGCCGGACCGGCCTCCCAGTACGGGCGGCGGCCGTACTCGGTGTCGACCTCGCGGATCACCGGGTCGCGGCCCTCGGCGAGCCGGGTCCGGTCGGCCGCGCAGACGGGGACGTCGCGCGTGCTGCCGCCCGGGGGCGTCCAGCTCGCGTCGGTGACCGACGGACCGTGGCGGGGATCGAAGAAGCAGGGCGGGCGCCGCTCCGGAAGCGGTCCGCCCTCGCGGCGGGCCTCGAGTCGCGCCAGGGAGAACCGGCCGTCCTCCACGGCCTGGGTGACGGCCCGCACGTCCTCCGGTTTCGTCGCCGCCGCCATCAGGGACTTCGCCTGTTCGTAGGCGTCCAGCGCGTGCTCGTAGTCCGCGCGCATCGCGTCGTCGGCGCCGGGTTCACCGGGGTGGAAGTCGAGGCGGTCGAGTTCCTCGCCGAAGGCGGTGATGTCCTCGTCGACCACCACGCGCAGCTTCTCCAGCGCGGCCCGCTGCTCCTCCTCGTGGCGGCGGCGGTTGCGGCGGGCCAGCGCGTAGGCGCCCGCGCCGCCGGCCGCGATCAGCGCGCCGACCGTGACCAGGCCGCCGACCGGCACGTCGGTACCCGAGCCGTCGCTCCAGCTGCTGGGGGCCGAGCCGCCCACGTTGCGCAGGGCGTCGTCGACGAAGTCGTTCAGCTGGGCCTTGGCATCGCCCGCGTCACGCACGGCCGTGACCAGGTTGGACACCGCCTGGCTGCTCATCACCGCGCTGTCCGCACGGGCGTCGAACTCGTCGCCGAGGCGGATGCCGTACAGGCCGGTGACGCCGGTCTCGGTGCGGAGGTTCCGGAAGAGGTCCTGCGTCGGGAAGTCCGCCGGGAGGACCGCCACGAAGACGGGCTTGTCCGCGTCCTTGATCTTGTCGGCGAGCGCCTCGGCGTCCGACTCGGCCAGCTGGCCGGAGGCGGCCGGATCGACGTAGACCGGGTTCTCGCGCAGTTCCTCGGCGACCTTCGAGAGGTCGGTGGCCGCGTGCGCACCGGGCGCCCCGGCCATCAGCGCCGCCAGTACGGCGACGACCGGCACGATCAGCAGGCGTACGAGGGTACGCACCAGTGCGGCCTTCATATGTTCGAAGCTACCCGAATCGGAACAGATAAGGGATATCGGTCAGGGCACGGATTTCGGGACACTCCCGAACTGACCGAACGGATCGGCTGACGGCGACGGCGCGGAAGGCGCCGTCAGCCGTCGCCACCCGCCTACTCGGCCGGGGTCACTCCCGCCCGCAGCAGCCCGTACGTGTACGCGTCCTCCAGGGCCTGCCAGCTCGCCGCGATGACGTTGTCGGCGACACCCACCGTCGACCACTCGCCCGTGCCGTCGGACGTGGAGATCAGCACGCGGGTCGTGGAGTTGGTGCCGTGCTTGCCCTCCAGGATGCGGACCTTGTAGTCCACCAGGTCCAGCTTGGCGAGCTGCGGGTAGATCTTCTCCAGGCCCACGCGCAGGGCCCGGTCCAGCGCGTTGACCGGGCCGTTGCCCTCGGCCGTGGCGACGATGCGCTCGCCCTTGGCCCAGAGCTTGACCGTGGCCTCGTTGGCGTGGGAGCCGTCGGGGCGGTCCTCGACGATGGCGCGCCAGGACTCGACCTCGAAGTAGCGCAGCGGCTTGCCCTGGACCTCGGTGCGCAGGAGGATCTCGAAGCTGGCGTCCGCCGCCTCGTACGTGTAGCCCCTGAGCTCGCGTTCCTTCACCCGCTCGACCACCCGGCCGACCAGCTCGCGGTCGCCGCCGAGGTCGATGCCGAGTTCCCTGCCCTTGAGCTCGATGGAGGCGCGGCCGGCCATGTCGGAGACCAGCATCCGCATGGTGTTGCCGACCTGCTCGGGGTCGATGTGCTGGTACAGGTCCGGGTCGACCTTGATGGCCGAGGCGTGCAGGCCGGCCTTGTGCGCGAAGGCCGAGACGCCGACGTAGGGCTGGTGCGTGGAGGGCGTGAGGTTGACGACCTCGGCGATCGCGTGCGAGATGCGGGTCATCTCGCGCAGCCGGCCCTCGGGCAGCACCTTCTTGCCGTACTTCAGCTCCAGGGCCGCCACGACCGGGAAGAGGTTGGCGTTGCCGACGCGTTCGCCGTAGCCGTTGGCCGTGCACTGGACGTGCGTCGCGCCCGCGTCGACGGCGGCCAGCGTGTTCGCCACCGCGCAGCCCGTGTCGTCCTGGGCGTGGATGCCGAGCCGGGCGCCCGTGTCGGCCAGGACCGTGCCGACGACCGCCTGGATCTGCGCCGGGAGCATGCCGCCGTTGGTGTCGCAGAGGACCACCACGTCCGCGCCGGCCTGCGAGGCCGTACGGACGACCGACTTCGCGTACTCGGGGTTCGCGCGGTAGCCGTCGAAGAAGTGCTCGCAGTCGACGAAGACCCGGCGGCCCTGCTCCTTCAGGAACGACACCGTGTCGCGGACCATCGCCAGGTTCTCGTCCAGGGTCGTGCGCAGGGCGAGCTCGACGTGGCGGTCGTGCGACTTGGCGACCAGCGTGATCACCTGCGCGCCGGAGTCCAGGAGCGCCCTGACCTGCGGGTCCTCGGCGGCGGTGGCGCCGGCGCGGCGGGTGGAGCCGAACGCGACCAGCTGGGCGTGCCGGAAGTCGATCTCCTGCTGGGCACGGGCGAAGAACTCGGTGTCCCGGGGGTTCGCGCCCGGCCATCCGCCCTCGATGAAGCCCACGCCGAAGTCGTCCAGGTGCCGCGCGATGGCCAGCTTGTCCGCGACGGTGAGGTTGATGCCCTCCCGCTGGGCGCCGTCGCGCAGGGTGGTGTCGAAGACGTGGAAGGAATCGTCGAGTTCGCTGGTTGCGGTCATGGTGTCAAGGCTCCTGAGGATGGGATCTCGGTCGTACCGGAATGACCGGCTCCACCGCCCTCACATACTCCCTCGCGCTCTCGCCTCCGGCTGCGGGTGGGCCAGAAATGCGAAAAACCTCTCGCGGGTGCGAGAGGTCTGCGCGCGGGTCGAGGACGACGGTGTCCGCCCGTACCTGGTCGTACGTGGCGGTCACTGCGGACCGGCGCGCCTGCTGCCAATAATCATGGCGAACGAGAGCACGGGGGCAGTCTGGCACAACCCCCGCGCTTCGCTCACGCGTGTCTCAGGATGCGGTCGGTCACTTCAAGTGACGGACGTAGACGTGCGAGGTGTCGTACGTGTCGCCGGGCACGAGGTCGGGTGAGGAGCTGCTGAAGGCGATCTGGCGGCCGTGCCGGTCGATCACCGGGGCGGACACGCTCTGGTCGTTCGGGCCGCCCTCGGCGTCCGGGCTGGCCAGGACCGTGCGCCCGGTGCGCAGGTCACGTACGTACGCCCGCGTCGTACGGTCCGTGTCGCCCGGGTCGGCCGAGACGAAGGCCAGATGCCGGTTGTCGGCGCTGAGCTGCGGACAGGCGGTGAAGGCGGCCGGGTCGGCGGCGTCGATGCGGCGCAGCTCGCCCGTCTTGAGGTCACGGACGAAGGCGTTGTGGCCGTTGTTGGTGTCGCCCGGGGTGAGCTGCGAGTCGAGCGAGTTGAAGACGACGTACCGGCCGTCGGCGCTGACCTGCGGAAACTCGGTCTGCCCGGTGGACTTCAGACCCTCCGGCGCCCGGTCGGCGTGGAACAGCTCGCCGCTCGGCACGTCCCGGACGTAGGCGTCGCTCCAGTCGCCCGAGGCGGGGTGCGGGACGAAGAACTGGTAGCCGACCCGGCTGCCGTCGGCGCTGATGGTCGGGTGGGTGGCGGCGGTCTTCCGGTCGCCCGCCGCGGGCACCTGGCTGATGCGGGCGGCCTCGCCGGTGGTGCGGTCGACGCGGTAGACGCGTCCCCAGCCGTCGTCGGACTGCGTGAACTGCGAGCGCTGGGCGACGAAGGCGACGTAGCGGCCGTCGGCGCTGATGGCGGGCTGCCGGCCGGTGTCGTAGCCCGTGGCGACGGTGTCCTCGACGCGCTGGAGGGCGCCGGACTTCAGGTCCTTGACCCAGATGTGGCTGCGGCCGTCGCCGTCGGTGGCGCCGTAGGCCAGGTACCGGCCGTTGCCGCTGAGGGCGACGTCGTCGACCGGGCCGCCGTCCGTCGCTGTACTGGCCAGCCGGGTCGTGCCGGTCTTCAGGTCGCGGACGAAGGCGTCGGCGGTGCCGTCGGTGTCACCGGCGACGAGGTTGTCGGCGCTGGAGACGAAGGCCAGATGACGGCCGTCGGCGCTCAGGCTCGGCCCGCCGGAGGCGGCGTTGCCGTCGGTGCCGTCCGGGGCGATGCTCGCCTTCTCGGTCCGCGGCGCCGCCTCAGCGGCGGTCGCGCCCTGCGCGGCGACGCCGCCGAGCGTGACGGCCAGGGCCACGCCGAGCGCGACGGACGTGGCCCTCCTGGTGCTGGTCATGTGCTGTTCCCCCTGTGTCCCCGTTGACGCTTCTCCCCCGGCCCCGCGCCGAGGGCTCCCCAGAGCCAACAGCACCACGGGCCACAGGGTCAATCCGTCGTATTGAGTACAACCCGGGCGGGTGTTCAGGTGTCCGCGAGGAGGCTGTCGGCGAGGAACTCGCGCACGTGCCTGAGGACTTGGGCCCGGTCGGTACCGCGCAGGCCGATCGCCACATGGATGGCGAAGCCGTCCAGCAGCGCCCGCAGGCGGGCGGCGAACCGGTCCGGGTCGACGCTTTTGAACTCGCCCCGCGAGATGCCCTCGGCGAGCAGGGCCACCAGGTCGCGGTGCCAGACGCCCTCGATGGCGGCCTGCCGGTCGCGGGCGTCTGCGTCGGCGGCAGCGCTCTGCGAGCGGTTCCACACCTCAAGCCACAACGTCCAGTGCGGGTCGCGGTGGCCGTCGGGGACGTAGAGGTCGACGTAGGCGTCGAGACGTTCGCGGGCGGTGGCGGCGCGGGTCAGCAGCCGTCCGCGCTCGGCGCCCAGGCGGCCCTCGCTCCACTCCAGGGTGCGCAGCAGCAGTTCGTCCTTGGAGCCGAAGTAGTAGAGCAGGTGGCCGCTGCTCATGCCGACCTCGCGGCCGAGCGCCGCCATGGTGAGCTTCTCCAGGCCGCGCTCGGCGATCATCTCCATGGCGGCGGCGAGCACGTCCTCGCGGGGCGGGGCCTGCCTGCGCCCACCGGCCATCTGCTGCTCCCGGGTGCTAGATCTTCGGCTGTTGCTGGGTGATGCAGTGGATGCCTCCACCGCCAGCGAAGATCGTACGGGCGTCGACCAGTGTCACGGTCCGCTGCGGGAACAGGCGGCGGAAGATGCCGGCCGCGAGTTCGTCGCTCGGGTCGTCGAAGCCGCACAGGACCACGCCGCCGTTGCAGAGGTAGTGGTTGATGTAGGAGTAGTCGGCCCAGTGGCCGTCGGCCTCCAGGACGGTGGGGGCGGGCACCTCGACAACCTCCAGGCGGCGGCCGCGCGCGTCCGTCTGCGCTTTCAGCAGGCCGGTGATCTCCTTCGTCACCTCGTGGTCGGGATGCGCGGGGTCGGGCTGCACATGGGCCACGACCACGCCGGGGCGGGCGAAGGCCGCGACGATGTCGACGTGGCCGAGGGTGCCGAAGCCGTGCGGGGGGTAGTCGCCGGTCAGGCCGCGCGGCAGCCAGATCGCCTTGCGGGTGCCGAGCAGGGCGTGGATCTCGACCTCGACCCGCTCCCGCGTCCAGCCGGGGTTGCGCTCGGGACCCAGGTGCACGGTCTCGGTCAGCAGGACCGTGCCCTCGCCGTCCACATGGATCGCCCCGCCCTCGTTGACGAGGTGCGAGGTGTACGTCCGTGCCCCCGCGAGGTCCGCGACGCAGGCGGCGATCTTCGCGTCGTGCTCCCAGCGGGCCCAGCTCTGGGCGCCCCAGCCGTTGAACGTCCAGTCGACGGCGGCCAGTTCGCCGCGGCCGTCGGTCAGGAAGGTCGGGCCGATGTCGCGCATCCAGGCGTCGTCGAGGTCGCGTTCGACCGTCTCGATCCCTTCGCCCAGCAGGGTGCGGGCCTGCTCCGACTGCCCGGGGCCGCACACCACCGTCACCGGCTCGAACCGGCGGATCGCGCGGGCCACCGAGGCCCAGGCGAGCCGGGCGGCGGCCAAGTCCTCCGGGTCGTCGAAGGTCGGGTTCGGGCCCGGCCAGGCCATCCAGGTGCGCTCGTGCGGGGCCCATTCGGCGGGCATGCGGAAGCCGTCGGCGGCTGCGGGCATCGTGAACCTCAGAGGAAGTAGAGACGGTTGAGGGAGACGGACTCGGCCGGTTCGGAGCGCAGCGGCTCACCGTCGAGGGTGACGAGGCCGGTGCGCTGGTCGACGTCGACGGCCCCGGTACGGGAGTTGAGGCGCAGGTCGGCCGGGCCGATACCGCGCGTGCCGCGCACGGCGACCCTGCGACGCCGGGTGGGCAGGCTGTCGTTGCCCTGGTCGAGGGCGGCCCGCGCGACGAAGGCGACGGAGATGTCGGCGGGCGTCGTGCCGTGCGCCCCGAACTGCGGCCCCAGCACCAGAGGTTCGCAGGTGTCGGTCGCCGCGTTCGGGTCGCCGGTCACGCCGTACGCCGGGAAGCCGGCCTTCAGCACGAGCTGCGGCTTGGCCCCGAAGTACTCCGGCCGCCACAGCACGATGTCGGCGAGCTTGCCGGCCTCCAGCGACCCCACCTCGTGCGCGAGGCCGTGCGCGATGGCCGGATTGACGGTCAGCTTGGCGATGTACCTCAGGACGCGTTCGTTGTCGTGGCCGCACTCCGGGGCGCCGAGCTCGGCCTTCATCTTCCCGGCCATCGCGAACGTACGGCGGACGGTCTCGCCCGCGCGCCCCATGCCCTGCGCGTCCGACGAGGTGATGCCGATCGCGCCCAAGTCGTGCAGGACGTCCTCGGCGCCCATGGTGCCGGCGCGGATGCGGTCGCGGGCCATGGCGGCGTCGCCGGGCAGGTCGGTCTTGAGGTCGTGGACGGAGACGATCATGCCGTAGTGCTCGGCGACGGCGTCCCGGCCGAAGGGCAGCGTCGGGTTGGTGGAGGAGCCGATGACGTTCGGCACGCCCGCCATCTTCAGCACGTTGGGGACGTGCCCGCCGCCGCAGCCCTCGATGTGGAAGGCGTGGATGGTCCGGCCCTCCAGCACCCGCAGGGTGTCCTCCACGGACAGGCACTCGTTCAGCCCGTCGCTGTGCAGGGCGACTTGGACGTCGTGCTCCTCGGCGACGCGCAGGGCGGTGTCCAGGGCACGCGTGTGGGCGCCCATGTCCTCGTGCACCTTGAAGCCGCAGGCGCCGCCCTCGGCGAGGGCCTCGACCAGCGGCGCCGCGTGGGACGACGAACCCCGGCCCAGGAAGCCGATGTTGACCGGCCAGGCGTCGAAGGCGTTGAACGCGTGCCGCAGCGCCCAGGGCGAGTTGACGCCGACGCCCCACACGGGCCCGAACTCCTGCCCGATGACCGTGGTCGCACCGGAGGCGAGCGAGGCCTCCATGATGCGCGGCGACAGCAGGTGGACGTGGGTGTCGACGGCTCCGGCGGTGGCGATGAGCCCCTCGCCGGAGACGATCGACGTGCCGGTGCCGACGACGACGTCGACCCCGTCGAGGGTGTCGGGGTTCCCGGCCCGCCCGATCGAGCAGATCCGTCCCTCGCGGATGCCGATCGACACCTTCCGGATGCCCTGCACGGCGTCGATCACCACGACGTTGCTGACGACGACGTCACAGGTCTCCCGGACGGCGGCGGCCTTGAGGTGCAGCCCGTCGCGGGCGGTCTTGCCGAACCCGGCGAGGAACTCGTCGCCGTACCGCTGGGCGTCGGACTCCACGCGGACGACCAGGCCGGAGTCTCCGAGGCGGATGCGGTCGCCGGCGCGGGGACCATGGGTGGCGGCGTACTCGTACGGGGTGAGGCGGCGGGCCTCGGCGGGGTGGCCTCCCGGACGGCTCATCGCTCGACCTCCTGATCAGGTGTTTCCGCCGTGCCGAGGTATCCGCAGGCGGCGGCCCGCCGCAGGGCCTCCTCCTTGGCGCCCGGCGCGTCCAGCGGCCCGTCGACGAGTCCGGCGAACCCGATCGCGATCCGCTCGCCCCCGATCGACACCAGCCCCACCTCGACGCTCTCCCCCGGCCCGAACCGCACGGAGGACCCGGCGGGCACGGCCAGGCGCATGCCGTAGGCCTGTCCGCGGTCGAAGGCGAGCCGCGGGTTGGCCTCGAAGAAGTGGAAGTGGGAGGTGACGGAGACGGGCACGGTGGCGGTGTTGGTGACCGTCAGCCGTACGACCGCCTCGGGCTCGTCGTGCCCGGGCCCCGGCAGCAGCGCGCCCGGGGCCCGGTCGCCGAGGCCGGCGCCGATCGGGTCGCTGACGACCGCGAGCCGCGAGCCGTCGTCGAAGACCGCCTCGACGTGCACCTCGGTGACGACGTCGGCGACCCCGGGCAGCACGTCGTGCGGACCGAGGACGGCCCGGGCCCGCTCGATCGCCTCGGCGAGCCTCGCACCGTCCCGGGCGGCCTCGCACACGGTGTCCGCGACGAGCGCGGTGGCCTCCGGCACGTTCAGCCTGAGGCCGCGCGCCTTGCGGGCCCGGGCCAGCTCGGCGGCCGAGAAGAGCAGCAGCCGGTCACGTTCCGTGGGAGTCAGTCTCACTCCTCGACACCTCCTTGCCTTTCAAATCTTAGAACATCACTCTAAACGCTAAATTCCCGCAACCCGACCGTTGACGGAACACGATGGATCGCGCCACATTGAGCGTCGCTCTAAAAGTCTGGCGGCGTCGAAGGAGACCAGCCCATGCCGATCGAACAGCGCGGAGTCGACACCATCCCCGAGGAGGAGCGCACCAGCGGGCCACGGGATCTCGTCTCGATCCTGCTCGGCTCCAACCTCTGCCTGGGCGTGATCGTCTTCGGCTGGCTGCCGCCGTCCTTCGGCCTGGACTGGTGGTCGTCGGTCAGCGCGGTGCTCGCGGGCACGGTCGTGGGCGTGGTGTTCACGGCTCCCCTCGCCCTGGTCTCGCTGCGCACCGGCACCAACCTGTCGACCTCCTCCGGCGCCCAGTTCGGGGTCCGCGGGCGGCTGATCGGCTCGGTGGTCGGACTGCTGCTGGCCCTCGGCTACACCGCCCTGACCGTGTGGATCGGCGGGGACGTGATGGTGGGCGTGCTCGGCCGGCTGGCCGGACTGCCGCAGGGCGGGGTGTCCTACGGGATCGTCTACGGGCTGCTCGCCGCGGCCACCGTCGCGGGCGCGGTGTACGGCTACCGGGTGCTGCTCGCGATGTCGCGGGTCCTCGCCTTCGGCATGACGGCCCTGCTGACGCTCGGGGTGATCGCCTACGCGCCCGATTTCACCACCGCCGCGCTGCCGGAGACCGGCGGCTATCTGCTGGGCGGGTTCTGGCCGACCTGGCTGCTCGCGGCCGTGGCCGCGGGACTGTCCGGCCCGATCGCCTTCATCACCCTCCTCGGCGACTACACCCGCTACATCTCCCCGGCCCGCCACTCCTCACGCCGGGTGCTGCACGCGACCTGGCTGGGGCTGATGCTGGGGCTGCTGGTGCCGCAGCTCTTCGGCACCTTCACGGCGTACGCGGCCCGGGCCGCCCTGGACTACGCGGGCCCGCTCGTCTCCGCCGCCCCCTCCTGGTACCTCGTCCCGCTGCTGCTCGCGGCCTCCGCGGGCTCGGTCGGCAACGCGGGCCTGATGCTGTACTCGATGGGCCTCGACCTGGACGCGATCCTGCCGCGCGCCTCACGGGCCAGGGCCACGTACACGGTCGCCGTGATCGCCACGGCCTGTGTCTTCGCCGGGCACTACTACTCGACCGCGCAGAGCGCGATGACGTCCTTCGTCCTGCTGCTGACGGCGATCGGCACGCCCTGGGCGGTCATCACCCTCATCGGCTTCGCCCGCTGCGGCGGGGTGTACGACGCGGACGCCCTCCAGGTGTTCAACCGCCGCGCGCGAGGGGGCGTCTACTGGTACCGCGCCGGCTGGAACATCCCGGCGACCGCCTCCTGGGCGGCCGGCGCGCTCGTCGGTGTCCTGGCGGTGTCCCTGCCCTCGTACGAGGGACCGCTGCTGGCGCTGACCGGCGGGGTGGACTGCAGCTTCCTGCTGTCGGGGCTGGTGGGCGGGGTGGCGTATGTGGTGTCGGCCCCGGGCGCCGTGGCTACGGAACCCGGGGGCGAGGAGGGGACCAGCACTTCTTGTCCGACCGCTTCGGGCGGCGGGTGGGCATAGGTCCGGGGGCCCGGATGGCCGAGCCCCCGGGCCAGGGGCGGGGTCAGCCCAGCTGGTGCATCCAGCCGTGCTTGTCCTCCGCCGTACCGCGCTGGATGTCGAGCAGGGCCTGACGCAGCCGCAGCGTGACCTCGCCCGGCTCACCCCCGCTCTGCTGCCACTCGGCCCCGGCCCGCTTCACCGTCCCGACCGGCGTGATCACCGCGGCCGTACCGCAGGCGAACACCTCCGTGAGCGACCCGTTCTCCGAGTCCCGCTGCCACTGGTCGACCGAGACCCGGCCCTCCTCGGCCTCGTAGCCGAGGTCACGCGCGACGGTGAGCAGCGAGTCGCGGGTGACGCCCTCCAGGATCGAGCCGGTGAGGGACGGCGTGACGATCCTGTCCCCGTACACGAAGTACAGGTTCATGCCGCCCAGTTCCTCGACCCACTTGTGCTCGACGGCGTCGAGGTAGCAGACCTGGTCGCAGCCCTTGGTCGCGGCCTCGGCCTGCGCCAGCAGGGACGCCGCGTAGTTGCCGCCGGTCTTGGCGTCGCCCATGCCGCCGGGGACGGCGCGGACACGGTCCTCGGAGACCCAGATGGAGACCGGCTTGACGCCGCCCGGGAAGTACGCGCCGGCCGGGGAGGCGATCACCAGGAACAGGTACTCGTTGGCCGGCTTCACACCCAGCCCGACCTCGGTCGCGATCATGAACGGGCGCAGGTAGAGGGACTCCTCCCCGCCGTGCGCCGGCACCCACGCCTTGTCCTGCCTCACCAGGGCGTCGCACGCCTCGATGAACGTCTCGACCGGCAGCTCGGGCATCGCCAGCCGCCGCGCGGAACGCTGGAAGCGCTCGGCGTTCTTCTCCGGGCGGAACGTGGCGACCGAGCCGTCGGGGCGGCGGTAGGCCTTCAGCCCCTCGAAGATCTCCTGCGCGTAGTGCAGGACCGTGGTGGCGGGGTCGAGGGAGATCGGCGCGTACGGCACGAGCTGGCCGTCGTGCCAGCCGCGGCCCTCCGTCCACTTGATCGTCACCATGTGGTCGGTGAAGTGGCGGCCGAACCCGGGGTTGGCCAGGATCGCCTCCCGATCTGCGGCGGAGAGCGGATTGGCGGACGGCTTGAGCTCGATCGTGGGCGTCGTCATGGGTTGAAGTCCTTCACCGGTTGTAGTGACGGGCCGCGCTCGGTACAGCTCTGATGGTGACCAGTGCTAGGACGTCCGAGCATTCCCTCGTTCCGCGGCCTCGCGTTCGATTATCGCCCGGGGGCTACGGCGGAAGGAACGGGGTGAATGCGACCCGGTGGTCGATGGTGACACCCGGCGGGAACATGCGAAAGCCGCCGGGCGCGGATGCGACCCGGCGGCTTGGGATAAGCCGGCGGCGGGTCAGCCGGCTACGCGTACGGCGAGCGCGTCGCCGATCTCCGAGGTGGAGCGGACGGGCTTGCCGCTGCGCTCCGACAGGTCGGCGGAGACCGCCTCGTCGATACGGGCGGCCTCGGCCTCGTAGCCGAGGTGGCGCAGGAGCAGGGCGACGGACAGCACCGTGGCGGTCGGGTCGGCCTTGCCCTGGCCGGCGATGTCCGGGGCCGAGCCGTGCACGGGCTCGAACATCGAGGGGAACTCTCCGGACGGGTTGATGTTGCCGGAGGCCGCCACACCGATGCCGCCGGAGACGGCCGCGGCGAGGTCGGTGATGATGTCGCCGAAGAGGTTGTCGGTGACGATCACGTCGAAGCGCTCGGGCTGGGTGACCAGGTAGATCGTGGCCGCGTCGACGTGCATGTACTCGGTGGTCACCTCGGGGAACTCCTCGGCCACCTTGTTGAAGATGTTCGTCCACAGGTGACCCGCGAAGGTCAGCACGTTGTTCTTGTGGATCAGCGCCAGCTTCTTGCGCGGGCGGGCCTGGGCACGCGCGAAGGCGTCACGGACCACGCGCTCGACACCGAAGGCCGTGTTCACGGACACCTCGGTGGCGACCTCGTGCTCGGTGCCCTTGCGGATCGTGCCGCCGTTGCCGGTGTACGGGCCCTCGGTGCCCTCGCGGACCACGACGAAGTCGATCTGCGGCTCGCCGGCCAGCGGGGTGGCGACACCCGGCAGCAGCTTCGACGGACGCAGGTTGACGTGGTGGTCGAAGGCGAAGCGGAGCTTCAGCAGGAAGCCGCGCTCCAGGACGCCGGACGGCACGCTCGGGTCGCCGATCGCGCCGAGCAGGATGGCGTCGTGCTTCTTCAGGGCGTCGAGGTCGGCGTCGGTGAGGGTCTCACCGGTGGCGTGGTAACGCTTGGCGCCGAAGTCGTACTCCTTGGTCTCCAGCTTCACATCCTGCGGAAGGACGGCGGAGAGGACCTTCAGGCCTTCGGCCACGACTTCCTGGCCGATGCCGTCACCGGGAATCACTGCGAGATTGATGCTGCGAGACATGCGGGCACCCTACTCCTCGTCCCATGGGATGACACGGGGTGTCCGTGATGCGGACAGGTGAGGGGCGCCCGCTCGGGGGACCGCACGCGGCCGTCGACCCGCGTTCACCCGTACGTGGTGCGACTGTTGGCCTCCGCTGGGAAATTCACTCGACATGGAGATCCCCCACTTCGGCATCCCGCCCGAGCTCGCCGGCCGGATGAGCATGGCGGAACAGCACGAGTACCTGCGGACGAGGCTGTCGCGGCGGCGCACTCTGGTGACGGCGGGAGCGGTCGCGGGCGGCCTGCTGACCGGCTGTTCCGGCTCGGGGCCGGGGAGCGGTACGGCGACCAGGAGCCCGTCGCCGAGCACGTCGAAGGCGCCGGGATCCTTCATCACCCCCTTCGGCCGCCATCTCGCCTTCGGCGCCGACCCGAAGACGCAGATGCGGATCTCCTGGCAGGTGCCGCTGGCGGTGAAGAGGCCGTACGTCCGGGTGGGCCTGCGCCCCGACGACCTCGGCCGCAGGATCGAGGCGGAGCTGCGCGACCTGCACACCCCGGAGCTGAAGGGCGTACGGCCGGCGGTCGAGCAGTACTACCTGCACGCGGCGCTGGACGGCCTGCGCCCGGACACGACGTACTACTACGGCGTCGGCCACGAGGGCTTCGACCCGGCGTCCCCGCAGCACCGGTCTACCGTCACGTCCTTCCGTACAGCACCCGCGAGTCCGCCGGAGCGGTTCGTGTTCACCGCGTTCGGCGACCAGGGCGTCGGCGAGGAGGCGGCTCTCAACGACCGTCTGCTGCTGCGCCGGAGCCCTGCCTTCCACCTCCACGCCGGCGACATCTGCTACGCCGACCCGACCGGCAAGGGCAAGGAGTCGGACGTCTTCGACGCCGGGCAGTGGGACCGGTTCCTGAAGCAGACCGAGCCGGTGGCCAGGTCGGTGCCGTGGATGGTGACGACCGGCAACCACGACATGGAGGCCTGGTACTCGCCGGACGGCTACGGCGGCCAGCTCGCCCGTTTCTCCCTGCCGGACAGCGGCTTCGACGCGCGCACGGCACCGGGGGTGTACGCCTTCACGTACGGCAACGTCGGCGTGGTCGCGCTGGACGCGAACGACGTGTCGTACGAGATCCCCGCCAACTTCGGCTACACGGAGGGGCGGCAGACGAAGTGGCTGGACGGGAAGCTCGGCGAGCTGCGGGGCGACGCTTCCGTCGACTTCGTCGTCGTCTTCTTCCACCACTGCGCGTACTCGACGTCCACGCACGCCTCCGACGGCGGGGTGCGCGCCGAGTGGCTGCCGCTGTTCGCCAGGCACCAGGTGGACCTGGTGATCAACGGGCACAACCACGTCTACGAGCGGACCGACGCCATCCGGAACGGCGGGGTGGGCAGGCCGGTGCCGGTCGGCGGGACGACGGATCCGCGGCGGGACGGGATCGTGTACGTCACGGCGGGCGGTGGCGGCAAGGAGCTGTACGGCTTCCCCGACGGCGTGAAGGAGAGCTACGAGGGGAACACCGCCGACCGCGAGTCGGTCGACACGTTCCGGTGGACGAAGTCCCGGGACACCAAGGCGGAGTCGGTGCAGTGGTCGCGGGTGCGCTACCGCGGTTTCTCGTTCCTCTCCGTGGAGGCGGAGAGCGGCGCCGCGCCGAGGCTGAAGGTGTCGGCGCTGGCGTCGAGCGGTGAGCGGATCGACCATTTCGAGGTGCGGCGCGGGGCGTGAGCCCCGCACCGCGCCTCGTCGGGTGCGGCTCCCGGATCAGGGGGTGGTACGGCTCAGTGACCGGTGGATCCGCCGTTGTCACGGCGGTCGAGGGCCCGCTGGAGGGCCGCAGCGGCGTTCTTGCGGTCGGACTCGCTCGTACGGGAGACGTGACGGACTCGGCGGCGGACGGTCGTCTCGGCCATGGGAAATCGACTCCTTCGACAGCATGGAGTGCAAAGAGGGATACGAGACGCCGGATGGGGCGGGGAGCGGTGCCGCAGGGGTTGCCTGCACGGGGCCCGGCTCACGACCGCCATTCGCTTGGTCGAGCGAGACGTTCGGCTCCTACAAAACTAAGGGAGGCCGGAGCGTCTGTCTCCACAATTACTCGGACTTCCTACTATCTGAGACGGTGGACTGCGTCACACCGCACTGACCTGCGGTGATTCCTAGAGCACGTCTCCGTCGCGCCAGTCGAAGAGCAGTTCGTGCGCGGGGTCGAGCGGGCCGGCGAGGGCCGACCGGACGTAGGTGCTGTCCTCTTCCTCCGGCAGGCGGACGACGCCGTCCTGGGGGCTGAGGGCGTGCACCTGGCCGCGCCACAGCCGCCAGCCGCGGGAGGTGTAGAGCCGGGCGCCGTCCTCGCTGGCGGACAGGGCGCCGAAGTCGTAGGCGCGGTCGACGACGCGTTCCAGCTGCGCCATGACCTGCCCGCCGAGGCCGGTGCGGCGGGCGTCGGCGCGTACGGCGACGTTCTCCACGTACCCGGCGCGCAGCCACCGGCCGCGGTGCCGCACCCGGCGCATCACGACGGCCCCGTGCGCGGCGAGCCCGGAGCCGTCGTACACGACGGCGTGCATGCCTCCGAGGCCGTGGTCCCAGTCCTCGTCGCCGAAGTCGCCGTCGAAGGCGGCGTCCAGCAGGGCCCGTACGGCGTCGAGTTCGGCGGGGGCGAGGTCGGCGGTGTGGGCGGTGCGCGCGCGGGTGGTCGTCCGGGAGGTCATCCGCCCAGTATGCGAACGGGCCGGGTGGCTCTCGACCGGTTATGCGGGCGCGGCCGGATGGGCACGGTCGACGATGAGCACGGGCACGTCCAGGCCAGGTCAGGCGGCGCCCGGGGCCGGGGTGCCGCAGACGCCGGAAGTCTGCCGGAAGTCTCCCGAACGGCAGACGCCGACGGGCCGGGTCGTGACCCGGCCCGTCGGTGCAGTGAGGGCTCAGCCCATGTGCGGGTAGCTGTAGTCGGTCGGCGGGACCAGGGTCTCCTTGATGGCGCGGGTCAGGGTCCAGCGCATCAGGTTCTGCGGGGCGCCGGCCTTGTCGTTGGTGCCGGAGGCACGGCCGCCGCCGAAGGGCTGCTGGCCGACGACGGCGCCGGTCGACTTGTCGTTGATGTAGAAGTTGCCGGCCGCGTAGCGGAGCTTGTCCGCCGTGTAGGCGGCCGCGGCGCGGTCGTTCGCGATGACCGAGCCGGTCAGGGCGTAGTCGGAGACGGACTCCATCTGCGTCAGCATCTCGTCGTACTTGTCGTCCTCGTAGACGTGCACGGCGATGATCGGGCCGAAGTACTCGGTACGGAAGACCTCGTTCTCCGGGTCGGTGCACTCGATGACGGTCGGGCGGACGAACCAGCCCTCGGAGTCGTCGTAGGTGCCGCCCGCGACGATCGTGCAGGCGGGGTCCTCCTTGGCGCGGTCGATGGCGGCCTTGTTCTTGGCGAAGGCACGCTCGTCGATGACGGCGCCGATGAAGTTCGACAGGTCGGTGACGTCACCCATCTTGATGCCGTCGACCTCGGCGGCGAGCTCCTCCTTGAAGCCGGAGTTCCAGATCGAGGCGGGGATGTACGCCCGCGACGTGGCGCTGCACTTCTGGCCCTGGTACTCGAAGGCGCCCCGGGTGAACGCCGTCTTCAGGATCGCCGGGTCGGCCGACGGGTGGGCGACGAGGAAGTCCTTGCCGCCGGTCTCGCCGACCAGACGCGGGTAGGTGCGGTACTTCTCGATGTTGTTGCCGACCGTCTTCCACAGGTACTGGAAGGTGGGGGTCGAGCCGGTGAAGTGGATGCCCGCGAGGTCGCGGTGTTCCAGGGCGACCTTGGAGACCTCGATGCCGTCGCCGGTGACGAGGTTGATGACACCCTTGGGCAGGCCGGCCTCCTCCAGCAGCTGCATGAGCAGCACGGCGGCGTGGGTCTGCGTCGGGGACGGCTTCCAGACGACGACGTTGCCCATCAGGGCCGGGGCCGTCGGCAGGTTGCCCGCGATCGCGGTGAAGTTGAAGGGCGTGATCGCGTAGACGAATCCCTCCAGCGGGCGGTGGTCCAGACGGTTCCACACACCCGGGGAGTTCGCCGGCGGCTGCTCGGCCAGGAGCTTGCGGGCGTAGGAGACGTTGAACCGCCAGAAGTCGATCAGCTCGCAGGGCGTGTCGATCTCGGCCTGCTGGGCGGTCTTGGACTGGCCGAGCATGGTGGAGGCGGCGAGCGTCTCGCGCCAGGGGCCGGAGAGCAGCTCGGCGGCGCGCAGGATGATCGCCGCGCGGTCGTCGAAGGACATCGCACGCCAGGCGGGCGCGGCGGCCAGGGCCGCGTCGATGGCGTCCTGGGCGTCAGCTTGCGTGGCGTTGCGGTACGTGCCCAGCACGGCCTGGTGGTTGTGCGGCTGGACGACCTTGAACTCATCACCGCCGCCCATCCGCTTCTCGCCGCCGATGGTGCAGGGAAGGTCGACGGGGTTGTCGGCCAGCTCCTTCAGCCTGGCCTCCAGCCGGGCACGCTCGGGCGAGCCGGGGGCATAGCCGTGCACCGGCTCGTTGACGGGGGTGGGGACCTGGGTCACAGCGTCCATGTTTTCCGTAACTCCTTACTGAGCGGTGATTCGGTCTCAGCCCTTGACGAGCCTCAGTCCTTGGTGAGCCTGAGCCCTTGTCGGGCTTTCAGCCCTTGTCGAGCTTCAGTCCTTGTCGAGCCTCAGCCCTTTGTCAGCATCGAGCGGGCGAAGAAGCGCAGGTTGGCCGGCTTCTCCGCGAGGCGGCGCATGAAATAGCCGTACCAGTCGGTGCCGTAGGCCGTGTACACGCGCATCCGGTGGCCCTCGGCGGCCAGCCGCAGGTGCTCCTCGGTGCGGATGCCGTAGAGCATCTGGAACTCGTACTCGTCGAGCTTTCGCCCGGCGCGGTGGGCGAGCTCCTGGCCGATGGCGATCAGGCGCGGGTCGTGGGACCCGATCATCGGGTACCCCTCCCCCTGCATCAACGTCCCGAGGATCCGCACGTATGCCCGGTCGATCTCGTGTTTGTCCAGATACGCGACCGAGCCCGGCTCCTTGTACGCGCCCTTGACCAGGCGCACCCGGCTGCCGTTCGCGGCGAGGCGGCGGGCGTCGGCCTCGGTGCGGAAGAGGTACGCCTGGATGACGCAGCCCGTCTGCGGGAAGTCCTTCCGCAGCTCCTCGTGGATGGCGAACATCGAGTCGAGGGTGGTGTGGTCCTCGGCGTCCAGGGTGACCGTGGTGCCGATCTCGGCGGCGGCCTCGACGACCGGGCGGACGTTGGCGAGGGCCAGTTCGTGGCCGCCGTCCAGCGCCTGCCCGAACATCGACAGTTTCACCGACATCTCGGCGCGGGTGCCGAGTTCCAGCGGCTTCAGGCGGTCGATCAGCTCCAGGTAGGCGTCCCGCGCGGCGGCGGCCTGGACGGGGTTGGTGATGTCCTCGCCGACGACGTCCATCGTCAGCTCCATGCCCCGCCCGGTGAGCTCCCGGATGACCGGAACCATGTCGTCGACGCCCTCGCCGGGGATGAAACGGTCGACGACCTGCTTGGTCACCGGTGCCGCCGAAACCAGGCGTCGCATCCGGTCGCTGCGCGACGCGGCGAGAATCACGGGACCCAGCACGGGGCACCTCCAGAGCACAACCAACGGATGGCCGGACCCCGGGCGGATGACGCTTCGGGTACGGCACGGAGAACCACCGTGAAACCTAAGGATCCCTCCGATCGTCGGCCATCGACAGCTGTCACGCATCCGTGCCGCAGATCTCAGACAGATGTATGAAGGGGTCTCTGGAGTGCGGGACAATGCCTGGATGACGTCGGAACACAGGGGTGACTACGAGGAGCTGGTCGACGAGATCTCGGAGCTGCTCGGGGCGCCCGCGACGCTGGAGAACCGGGACTTCGAGCTGCTCGCCTTCGGCGCGTACGACAGTGAGGGCGACCTCGACCCGTCGGCCCTGGACCCGGTGCGCACCCGCTCGATCCTCACCCGCCGCTCGACGGCAGCGGTCCGGGCGTGGTTCGAGGGCTTCGGCATCACGCGCGCGACCGGCCCGGTCCGGATCCCGCCGACGCCGGAGGCCGGGGTGTATCGGGGCCGGATCTGCCTGCCCGTCCGTCACCGGGGCGTGGTCCACGGCTACGTCTGGCTGCTGGACGACGACCCCGGCCCGAGCGAAGGCCAGCTGTCCGCCGCGATGCAGGTCACGGCCCAGATCGGCGCACTGCTCGCGGACGAGGCCCAGCACGGTGCCGACCTCAGCCGCGAGCTGCGGGCCGTGCTCACCGCCGAACGCGACTGGCAGCGTGACATGGCCATCGCGGAACTGCGCACCGCCCTCGGCCCTCGCGCCGACGGCCCGCACACGGTGGTGTGCGTCGCCCCCTGGCCCACGGCCGACCCCGACGACGCCCCGTCGGTCCGCACGATGCCGGGCGCGACGGCCCTGTGCACCCTGCCGTGGGGTGCTGCGTCCCAGTGCGTGGCCGTCCTGGTCCGCCTGCGCTCGTCGGACGTACTGACTCCGGCGACGACAGCGGCAGCCCGCCTGCTGGAGCGGGGGGGCGGGGGAAGCGGGCCGGGCGGCGGCGCCGTGCGGGGCGCGACCGGCACGGGCTCAGGCGGACCAACTGGCCCGGCCCCGCGCGGAACGACCGGCAGCACCTCGGGCGGAACAACCGGCAGCACTTCAGGCGGAGCGGCTGCCGACGCCCCACGGGGAACGACCGGCAACACCTCGAGCGGAACGACCGGCCCGGCCCCGCGCGGAACAACCGGCAACACCTCGGGCGGAGCCGCCGCCGGCGCCTCGGGCAGACCGGCCACCGGCACTCCGTCGTCCGGAGCAGGCGGAGCGGGCGGCTCGCCTGCTCAGGGACCGGCCGGCGGTCCCCGCGGCGCATCCGCCGCTGCCCGGCCAGAACAGCCCGGGGCTTCCTCCCACGGACCGACCGGCACCGCTGCGTCCGGCCCGGCGGGAAGGCCCTCGCGCGGAGCGGGCGGCCCCGCCGCCGGTGTCGCAACGCCCCGCTCCGGCCTCGCCGAGTTGGGGACGGCCTGGTGGGAGGCCTCGGCAGCGGCACGGGCCGCGTCGGCCGAGCCCCGGCTCGGGCCCGTCGCCCAGTGGGCGTCGATCGGGCCGTTCCGGCTGCTCACCGCGCTGCCGCCGGAGGTGGCCCGCGACCCCGCGGTGCACGCCCTGCTCTTCCCCGTCCACCAGGAGCTCGCCCGCACCGCCGAGGTCTACCTCGACTGCGCCGGCCAGGCCGCCCGGGCCGCCGCCGAGCTGGGCATCCACCGCCAGACCCTGTACTACCGCCTGTCCCGGATCGAGAAGCTCACCGGCCTGGACCTGGACGACGGCGAGGACCGCCTGCTCCTGCACATGGCGCTGAAGGGGGCCCGGCTCGCACAGGGCCAGGACATCGGGCCGTCCGGGTGAGTCAGTCGCCCGAACGGGCGGTTTGAGGACGGACCCGAGCGCCCTCGTACAAGTGGCACGAGCGGGCGCCTCGTACGGCCTCGTCCGCGGCGGCAGCCGCCTCGGCGGCTCACCGGGTACTGCGCCACCACTTCCCCGGAGCTGCGCCCCGGCTGGACATCACCCTGACCGGCCACGAGCCCTTCGCCAGCGCCTGGATCGGATCGCCGAGACGGCGCGCCTGTACGCGGCGGCCAGCACGGCCCAGGCGGACGCCCCCCATCACCGCCTGGGACGCCAAACCCCACTACGGCACCTGGCGGCCCGTCACCGCCATCCGGGAGGCGGACACCGACGGCACTTCCGTCCCGTCTCCTGACAGTCCCGTCCGCTGACAGCCGGGCCACTTCTGAAAACGATTGTCATCATGCTACGGTCATGGCGCGTTCAACCATTTACCAGGCCTTGACCGAGGTGTCCCCGTGCGCGTCCCCGCTCGACTCATCCCGCTTGCCGCCGTCACCGCGGCCTCCGCCCTGCTCACCGGCTGCTTCTCCGGTGGGCAGTCGGCCACGGACGCCTCCGGGGCAGGGGGCAAGCGCATACGCGTCGCGATGATGCAGCCACCGCGCTCGGGGCTGTCCCCGCTGTCGGACGACGCCTTCAAGCTGTCGCGCTGGTCGACGGCGGAGACCCTGGTGAAACTGAACGCGGACGGTGACGCCGAGCCGGCGCTGGCCACCGAGTGGGCCCAGTCCGGCCGGAATTGGACCTTCACCCTGCGCGACGGCGTCACCTTCCACGACGGGACGAAGCTCACCGCCGAAACCGTCGTCAACTCCCTCACCAAGGCCGCCGCCGCCTCCCCCAAGCCCCGCATTCTCGACGGCGTGGACCTGACCGCGAAGGCCGACGGCGACAAGGTCACCGTCACCACCGCAACCGAGGACCCCCTGGTCCCGCAGCGGCTCAGCTCCCCGCAGCTGTCGATCCTGGCCGCCAGGGCCTACAAGGGGAAGTCGGTCAACCCCGTCGGCGCGGGCACCGGCCCCTTCGAGCTGACGAAGGTCAACGGCACCTCTTCCGCCGCCCTCGACCGCTACGATGACTACTGGGGGAAGAAGGCCAAGGCCCCCGGCATCGACGTGCGGTTCGTGCCGGACGGCACCGCCCGTGCCGCGGCCCTGCGCAGCGGCGAGGCCGACATCGTCGAGGCGGTGCCGGTGTCGCAGGCCGCCGTCCTCGACCAGGACCTGATCACCGAAGTCCCGATGCCGCGCACCAACACCCTGTACCTCAACACCGAGAAGGGCCCCTTCAAGGACGCCGCGGTGCGGGCGGCGGCCCGTGAGGCCATCGACGCCGAGTCGATCGTGAAGGGCGTGTACGAGGGGCGCGCCGACGTCGCCGAGGGGCTGCTCGGCCCCGCCCTGCCCTGGGCGGCCGAGCTGCGGAAGCCGGTGCAGCGGACCAAGGCCGGCGGCCCGGCCGGCAAGACGATCACCATCGGCACCTTCACCGACCGCGCCGAGCTGCCCGAGGTCGCCGCCGCACTGCAACAGCAGCTGCAGAAGGCCGGGTTCAAGGTGAAGCTCGACGTCCGCGAGTACGCCAACATCGAGTCCGACGCGCTGGCGGGCCGGTTCGACGCGTTCATCCTCTCCCGCGCCACCGTCCTCGACTCCGGCGACCCGGCCGCCTACCTCTACAGCGACTTCGCCTCCGACGGCTCCTTCAACATCTCCCAGCTCGCGGCCCCGGCCGTGGACAAGGCCCTGCAGAAGGCCGGCGAGACGCCGACCGGCGACGCCCGGCGCCAGGCGGTCATCGCCGCCGAGGCCGCCGTGCTCGGCACGGACGCGGCCGTGCCCATGCTGCACGAGCGCGTGATCCAGGGCGACGCCGCCGGCGTGACCGACGCCGCCCACGACCCGCGTGAGCGGGAGCTGGTCACGGCGGACACCCACGTCAAGTGAAAGCCCGTATACGGCGGCTCGCCGGCGCCGCGGCGCTGACCCGCCTCCTCTGCCTGATCGCCGTCCTGGCCGCCGTCGGCCTGCTGCCCTGGCTCTCCGGCAGGGACCCGGCCCTGGCCGTGCTGCGGGCCCGCTCCGCCGAGCAGGACCCGACCGAGGAAGCTCTGGACTCCGTACGGCGGGACCTCGGTCTGGACGCCGGGCCCCTGTCCCTGCTGGGCGGCTGGGCCTCGGACCTGCTGCGCGGCGACCTCGGCGCCTCCTGGGTGTCGGGCACCGAGGTCCTGCCCTCCGTGGTCTCGGGGCTCCAGGTGTCACTGGCGCTGATGGGCGCCTCGCTGGGCGTGGCGCTGCTGCTGGCGTGCGCGCTGGTCGCGCCGGTGCTGGTGCGGGGCCGGGCCTCGGCCGGGGCGTGGGCCGCGATGCTGGCCGCCGTACCGGAGTTCCTGCTGGCCACGGTCGCGCTGCTGGTGTTCGGGGTGTGGCTGGGGTGGCTGCCGACGTCGGGCTGGGTGGGGCCGCAGAACATGGTCCTGCCCGCCGTGGCCCTCGGCGTCCCCGGCGGCGGGCTGCTCGGCCGGCTCGTCGCGGACGCGTTGCCCGCCGTGCTCGACGAACGGTGGGTGGAGCTGTGGCGGGGCGCCGGGGTGAGCCGGGCGCGGATCGCCGGGGCGGCGCTGCGACGCGTCCTGCCGCCGCTGGTCCCGCAGTTCGGGATGGTCGCCGTGGGGCTCACCGGTGGCGCGGTCGCCGTGGAGACGGTCTTCGCCGTGCCGGGCATCGGCCGTACCGCGCTCGGCGCCGCCAAGTCGCAGGATCTGCCGCTGCTCCAGGGCTCGGTGCTCGCACTGCTCGCGCTCGGCCTGGTCACGGGCGCGCTGGCGGCGCTCGCCCGGCGACGGCTGCTGGGCCCGGCCCTGCGGGACGCCTCGCTGGCACTGCCTCCGGCACGGCCGGTGCGCGCACATCCCGCGATCCCGTTGACGCTGTTCACCGTCCTCGCCGTGACCATCGGCTGGGGCCTGCTGCGCGACCCATACGCCGTCAACACCATGGCCCGGCTGGCCGCGCCCTCCTGGGCCCATCCGCTCGGCACCGACGGCCTCGGCCGTGACGTGCTCGCCCGGCTCGGACACGGCGCCGCCTCCACGGTCGGCACGGCGACGGCCGTCTGCCTGCTGAGCCTGCTGGTCGCGCTCGCCCTGGGCTTCCTCCCCCGGATCGCGGAGGGCGCGGCGGACATCGCCAACGCCCTGCCCCCGGTGATCGTCGGCATCCTGGTCGCCGCGGCCGCCGGTCCCGGCACCGGCGGCGCTGCCCTCGCGGTCGCGCTGATCTCCTGGCCGGCCCTGTCCGCACACGCGGCGGCGCTGGTGCAGGAGGTGCGGGCGTCGGCGTTCCTGACCGCCCAACGGGCCATCGGCGCGAGCCCGTTCTGGATCCTCACCCGGCACGTCCTGCCGTCCGTGGCCGCCCCGGTCGCCCGCCATGCCCTGCTGCGCCTGCCGGGCATCGCCCTGGCCCTGGCCTCGCTGGGCTTCCTGGGTCTGGGCGCCCAGCCGCCCGCCCCCGAGTGGGGTCTGCTGCTCGACGAGTCCCGCGCCTATGTGGAACGCGCCCCGTGGGCGGCGCTCGCCCCGGCGGTGGCGCTGGCCCTGCTGGCGGGCCTCGCGGTCTCGGGAGCGGCCCTCACCCAGGGCCGGAGGATACGTCGCGTCACCCCGGCTCCGGCCAAGAAGGAGGCCCCCGTTGGAGTCTGAGCCACTGCTGTCGGTGCGCGAGCTGCGGATCGCCTTCGACGGGATCGAGGCCGTGCGCGGCCTGTCCTTCGATGTCCTCCCGCGCGAAGTGCTGGCGATCGTCGGCGAGTCGGGAGCCGGCAAGTCCCTCACGGCCCGCGCGCTCCTCGGCATGCTGCCGTGCGGCGCGACCACGAGCGGCACGATCCTGCCCGACCTCTCGGCCCACCGGGGCCGCCGCGTCTCGCTCGTCCCGCAGGACGCCCTGTCGGCACTGTCCCCGGTGCACCGGGTGGGCGACCAACTCGCCGCCGCCGTACGGTCGGTGACCGGCGTCTCCCGCAAGGAGGCCAGGGCCCGGGCGGTCGCGGCCCTGGACCGGGTCGGCATCCCGGACGCGGCCCGCAGGGCACGGGCGTATCCGCACGAGTACTCCGGCGGCATGCGCCAGCGCGCGGTGATCGCCATGGCCACCATCAACGAACCGGACATCGTGGTCGCCGACGAGCCCACCACCGCCCTCGACGAGGAGCGCCGCGACCAGGTGCTGCGGCTGCTCGCCGAGCAGCGGGAGGCGGTCGGCGCCGCGCTCGTCCTGGTCACGCACGACATGGACGTCGTGCGGGGCCACGCGGACCGGGTGCTGGTCATGTACGCCGGACGCCTCACCGAACTCGGCCCCGCCGACGAGGTGCTGGCCCGCCCCCGCGCCCCCTACACGGCCGGCCTGCTCGCCTCCCTCCCGCAGAACGCGCCCCCGGGCCGCCGTCTCCCCGCCCTGCGCGGCACCCCGCCGGCCCCGGGCGCGCTCCCGCCGGGCTGCGCCTTCGCCCCGCGCTGCCCGCTCGCGGCGGACTCCTGCCGCACGGCACAACCAGAGCCCCAGCAGGTGCCCGGCCGCCTGGTCGCCTGCCACCGCTGGGAGGAACTCCCCCACCCGGCCGCCGAGTTGTTCCTGAAGGAGCGGCAGCCCGCATGAGCGAACCCCTGCTCGACGTCCGCGACCTGGTCGTCCGCTACGGCCAGGTCACCGCCGTGGACGGCGTCTCCTTCTCCCTGGCCGCCGGCGAGACCCTCGCCCTGAACGGCCCGTCCGGCTGCGGCAAGTCCTCCACGGCCCTGGCGGTGCTCCAGCTGCGCCGCCCGACCAGTGGTGAAGTCCACTTCGAGGGGCGGGAGTTGACGTCCCTCACCGAACGCGAGCTGCGCCCGCTGCGACCCCGTATGCAGCCCGTCTTCCAGGACCCGTACGGCTCGCTGAGCCCCCGCCACCGCATCCGCGACGCCATCGCCGAACCGCTGAAGGTCCAGGGCCGCTGGCATTCCGCCGACGGCCCGGAACGGGTCGCCGAACTCCTCGACCGGGTGGGCCTGGACCCCGCGTACGGCGACCGGCACCCGCACGAGCTCTCCGGCGGCCAGTGCCAGCGCGCCGGCATCGCCCGCGCCCTGGCGTCCGACCCGCGGCTGCTGGTGCTCGACGAGCCGGTGTCGTCACTCGACCCGTCGGTACGCGCGGGCGTGCTGAACCTGCTCGCCGACCTCCAGGACGACCTGGGCCTCGGCTACCTGTTCATCTGCCACGACCGGGCGGTCGTACGGCACTTCGCGGACCGGGTCGTCGAGATGCGCGAGGGGCGCGTCGGCGTCACTTCCGGGTAGCGGCCTCGATCACCTGGCGGAGCCCCTCGGCGAGCTGCCCGGCCTCGGGCGCGCTCTTCGGGTCGAAGGTCCACTGCGACATGAGCCCCATCATCAGGGTCAGGTAGAAGTAGCCGAGGGTGTCGACCTTCTCCTCGGGGACATCCTCCTCGTTCCCGCCGTGGAAGAGCGTGATGATGCCGCGCGCCCCGCCCCGCTGGGCCTGCGCGAGATGCTCCCGCACCTCCGGCAGCTGGTCGCCCATCGCCGCGATCTCCATGCTGAGCCGCCACATCGACCCGGGGTCACGCATGGTTGCGATGATGTTCGACCACACTTCGGCGAACCGCTCCAGCGACCCCGGCTCCCCGCCCAGCTCACCGCCGCCCTCGAAGGCGTCGGACATCCCCTCCACCATCTCGATGTACGCCTGCGCCAGCAGCGCGTCCTTCGAGCCGTAGTGGTAGCCGATCGAGGCCAGGTTCGTCCCCGACTCCTTGACGATGTCGCGCGCCGTCGTGCGCACGAACCCCTTCGCCAGCAGGCAGCGCTTGGCGCCCTCGAGCAGATCCTCACGGTGTCCCATGGCATCTCACCCTACCCCCGCATCCATACACACGTCCCAGACACTCGTCTTATACAGACGTACTAGACAAGCGTTTAAGACACTCGTACAGTCCTGCCCCATGACGACGAACCCCAACTCCCCGGCCCGCGCCGGCCGCCGCGAATGGACCGCCCTCGGCGTCCTGATGCTGCCGCTGCTGCTGGTCTCGATGGACGTCTCGGTCCTCTACTTCGCGGTCCCGGAGATCAGCGCCGATCTTGAGCCCACCGGCACCCAGCAGCTGTGGATCTTCGACATCTACGCCTTCGTCCTGGCCGGCCTGCTGATGACGATGGGCGCGCTGGGCGACCGGATCGGCCGCCGCAAGCTGCTGCTGATCGGCGCCGCCGCCTTCGGAGCCGCCTCGCTGGCCGCGGCGTACGCCCACAGCGCCGAGGCGCTGATCGCGGCCCGCGCCGTGCTGGGCATCGGCGGCGCGACCCTGATGCCGTCGACGCTGGCGCTGGTCCGCACGATGTTCACCGACCCCGCGCAGCGCGCGAAGGCGATCGCCCTGTGGTCCGGCGTGATGACGGGCGGCGTCGCGCTCGGCTCGGTGATGAGCGGCGTGCTCGTCGAGTACTTCTGGTGGGGCTCGGTCTTCCTGGTCAACCTGCCCGCGATGGCGCTGCTGCTGGTCATCGGCCCGATCCTGCTCCCCGAGTCGAGGAACCCCGCCCCCGGCCGCTTCGACCGGCTCAGCGTGTCGCTGTCGATGGCGGCGGTGCTCCCGGTGATCTACGGCCTGAAGGAGATCACGTCGGACGGCTGGAACGTCCGCTACGTCGTCTCGATCACCGTCGGCCTGCTCTTCGCCGCCCTCTTCGTCCACCGCCAGCGCACATCGGCCTCACCCATGATCCCACCCACGCTGTTCCGCGGCCGGGGCTTCGGGCCCGCCGTCGCCCTGAACCTGCTCGCGCTGTTCGGGATGATGGGCTCGGCGTTGTTCACCACGCAGTACATCCAGTCGGTGCTCGGCAAGAGCGCGATGGAGGCCGCGCTGTGGGGCCTGCTGCCGTCGGTGCCGATCGGCATGGCGGCCCCGCTGGCGACTTGGCTGGTCCGCAAGGGCGTCGCCCGCGCCACCGTCGTCGCGGCGGGCTTCACGATCTCCGCGAGCGGCTACGGCCTGCTGGCCGTCGCCGGTACGGAGTCGATGTGGCTGGTGCTGACCGCGTGCGGGGTCCTGGCCTGCGGAGTCGTCATGGCGACGACCCAGATCATGGATCTCGCGATGGGCGCCGCACCAGTGGACCGGGCGGCGACCGCCTCCTCCCTGATGGAGACCGGCGCGGAGTTCGGCGGCGCCCTGGGGATGGCGGTCCTGGGATCGATCGGTACGGCGGTCTACCGCCATGAGATCCCCGCCTCGGCGCCGGCTCCCGCCCACGAGACGCTGGGCGCCGCCCTGGCCGTGGCCGAGCAGCTGCCGGGACGCACGGGGGACGTCCTGGCGGCGGCGGCACGCGAGGCGTTCACCAGCGGAATGCGGGGCGCCGCCCTGGCGGGGGCGGTGACGCTGCTGGGCGCGGCCGTGCTGGCGACGGTCATGCTGCGGCGCGTGCCCGTGCACGACAACGCCGGACGAGCTGATCAACTCAGCCCGTCCGGCGTTTGAACGGCAATCTCAGACCAGGTTCACCGAACGAGCCGACGTCGCACCGATCTCCGCCGCGACCTCGGCCAGCACACCGGAGGTCACCGTGTCGTCCACGGTCAGCACCGCCAGCGCCTCGCCGCCGGCCACGGACCGCGACACCTGCATGCCGGCGATGTTGATGCCCGCCTCGCCGAGGATGCGGCCCACCGTGCCGACGACACCCGGCCGGTCCTCGTACTTCAGCACCACCATGTGCTCGGCGAGCGCGAGGTCGACGTCGTAGTCGCCGACGGCGACGATCTTCTGGAGGTGCTTGGGGCCGGCCAGCGTGCCGGAGACCGACACCTCCTCGCCGTCGGCGAGGGTGCCGCGCACGGTGACGACGTTGCGGTGCTCGGTCGCCTCCGAGCTGGTGGTCAGCCGCACCTCGACGCCGCGCTCCTGGGCGAACAGCGGGGCGTTGACGTAGGACACCGTCTCGTCGACGACGTCCTCGAAGACACCCTTGAGGGCGGACAGTTCCAGCACCTTCACGTCGTGCTGGGTGATCTCGCCGTACACCTCGACGTCGAGGCGGACCGCGACCTCACCGGCGAGCGCCATGAAGATCCGGCCCAGGCGCTCGGCGAGCGGCAGACCCGGCTTGACGTCCTCGGCGATGACGCCGCCCTGGACGTTCACCGCGTCCGGCACGAGCTCACCGGCGAGCGCCAGACGCACGGAACGGGCGACGGCGATACCGGCCTTCTCCTGCGCCTCGTCGGTGGAGGCACCGAGGTGCGGGGTGGCGACGACCTGGTCGAACTCGAAGAGCGGCGAGTCGGTGCACGGCTCCTTGGCGTACACGTCGAGACCGGCACCGGCGACCCGGCCCTCCTTGAGGGCGGAGTACAGCGCCTCCTCATCGACGATCCCGCCGCGCGCGGCGTTGACGATGCGCACGCTCGGCTTGACCTTGCGCAGTGCCTCGTCGCCGATCAGGCCGAGCGTCTCGGGGGTCTTGGGCAGGTGGACGGTGATGAAGTCGGAGACCTCGAGCAGCTCGTCCAGCGACAGCACCTTCACGCCCATCTGCGCGGCGCGCGCGGGCTGCACGTAGGGGTCGTAGGCCACGACCTTCATGCCGAAGGCGGACATGCGCTGCGCGACGAGCGCGCCGATGCGGCCGAGGCCGACGACACCGAGGGTCTTCTCGGCCAGCTCCACGCCCGTGTACTTGCTGCGCTTCCACTCGCCGTTCTTCAGCGCGGCGTTGGCCTGCGGGATGTTGCGGGCGGTGGCGAGGAGGAGACCGCAGGCGAGCTCGGCGGCGGTCACGATGTTCGAGGTGGGGGCGTTGACGACCATCACGCCGGCCTTGGTGGCGGCGGACACGTCCACGTTGTCCAGGCCGACGCCGGCTCGCGCGACGACCTTGAGCTTGTTCGCGGCGGCGATCGCCTCGGCGTCGACCTTGGTGGCCGAACGGATCAGGATCGCGTCCACCTCGGCGATGGCCGGGAGCAGCTCGGCCCGGTCCGCGCCGTTGCACTGCCGGATCTCGAAGTCCGGGCCCAGCGCGTCGACGGTGGCAGGCGACAGCTCTTCAGCGATGAGTACGACTGGTTTCGAGCTCACGTGAGTCCTCACAAGTCCAATGCTGCGGACGGCCGTCCCGACGGCCGCAGGCGGTGGAGGGGTGCATGCCGCGTGGAAGACGCACGACGCTGTGGGCCTGACGCGTATATATGCAGCAGTGTAGTGGTGCAACGGTGGGCGTCTCACGCCTGCGCGGAAGGATCACCCGGACGAGAAAGGGCCCGGCCGCGGCGTCGGTGCCGCGGCCGGGCCCGAGGGCTCACGCCTCCTCGTCGACCCAGCTCATGAGCTTGCGCAGCTCCTTGCCGGTGGTCTCCAGCAGGTGCTCGGAGTCCTGCTTCTTGTACTCGTTGTACTTCTTCAGACCGCCGTGGTACTCGTCCATCCACTGCCTCGCGAACGAACCGTCCTGGATCTCGGCGAGGACCTTCTTCATCTCGGCCTTGGTGGCGTCCGTGATGATGCGCGGGCCGGTGACGTAGTCGCCCCACTCGGCGGTCTCGGAGATCGACCAGCGCATCTTCTCCAGGCCGCCCTCGTACATGAGGTCCACGATCAGCTTCAGCTCGTGCAGGCACTCGAAGTAGGCGATCTCCGGCTGGTAGCCGGCCTCGGTCAGCGTCTCGAAGCCCGCCTTGACCAGCGCGGCCGTACCACCGCAGAGGACGGCCTGCTCACCGAACAGGTCGGTCTCGGTCTCCTCGGTGAAGGTCGTCTTGATGACGCCGGCGCGGGTGCCGCCGATGCCCTTGGCGTACGACAGGGCCAGCGCGAAGGCGTTGCCGGTCGCGTCCTGCTCGACGGCGGCGATGCACGGAACGCCGCGGCCCTCCTCGTACTGGCGGCGCACCAGGTGGCCCGGGCCCTTGGGGGCGACCATGCAGACGTCCACGCCGGCCGGGGGCTTGATGAAGCCGTAGCGGATGTTCAGGCCGTGGCCGAAGAACAGCGCGTCGCCGTCCTTCAGGTTGGGGGCGATGTGCTCCTCGTAGACCTGGGCCTGGATCGGGTCCGGGACCAGGATCATGATGACGTCGGCCTCGGCGGCGGCCTCCGACGGCGTCACCACGCGCAGGCCCTGCTCCTCGGCCTTGGCCTTGGACTTGGAGCCCTCGTGCAGACCGACGCGCACGTCGACACCCGAGTCACGGAGCGACAGCGCGTGGGCGTGGCCCTGGCTGCCGTACCCGATGACCGCGACCTTGCGGCCCTGGATGATGGACAGGTCGGCGTCGGCGTCGTAGAACAGCTCGGCCACTTTGGGTTCTCTCCTCGGGAGTGCAGGTGTTGCGTCCCACCGTATGACGGGGGGCGGAAGGGAAGTCTGAGGGTCTCGGAATACGGGCGGCCGGCGGCGCGCCGACCGCCCGTTTCGGGTCTTAGGCCGACCGGTCCAGGGCGCGCAGCGACCGGTCCGTGATGGAGCGGGCACCGCGGCCGATCGCGATCGTGCCGGACTGGACGAGCTCCTTGATGCCGTACGGCTCCAGCATCTTGAGCATCGCGGACAGCTTCTCGCCGGATCCGGTGGCCTCGATGGTCACGGCCTCCGGGGAGACGTCGACGGTCTTGGCGCGGAACAGCTGGACGATCTCGACGATCTGGGAGCGCGTCTCGTTGTCGGCGCGCACCTTCACCAGGACGAGTTCGCGCTGCACCGCCTGCGACGGCTCCAGCTCGACGATCTTCAGCACGTTGACGAGCTTGTTGAGCTGCTTGGTCACCTGCTCCAGCGGCAGGTCCTCCACCCCCACGACGATGGTGATGCGGGAGATGTCGGGGTGCTCGGTGACACCGACGGCGAGCGAGTCGATGTTGAAGCCGCGGCGGGAGAACAGCGCGGCGATCCGGGCGAGGATGCCGGGGGTGTTCTCCACCAGGACGGAGAGCGTGTGCTTGGACATGATCTCTTCGGTCTCTCTCGCTCAGTCGTCTTCGTTGTCGCCGAAGTCGGGGCGGACGTCCCGGGCGGCCATGATCTCGTCGTTGGAGGTGCCGGCGGCGACCATCGGCCAGACCATCGCGTCCTCGTGGACGATGAAGTCGACGACGACCGGGCGGTCGTTGACGGAGTTCGCCTCCTCGATGACCTTGTCGAGGTCGGCCGGGTTCTCGCAGCGGATCGCGTAGCAGCCCATGGCCTCCGACAGCTTCACGAAGTCGGGGACGCGGGTGCCGCGTGCCTGAGGGTTCACGTCGTCCGGGCCGGAGTGCAGCACGGTGTTGGAGTACCGCTGGTTGTAGAAGAGCGTCTGCCACTGGCGGACCATCCCCAGGGCGCCGTTGTTGATGACGGCGACCTTGATCGGGATGTTGTTCAGGGCGCAGGTGGTGAGCTCCTGGTTGGTCATCTGGAAGCAGCCGTCGCCGTCGATCGCCCAGACGGCCCGCTCGGGTGCGCCCGCCTTGGCGCCCATGGCGGCCGGGACGGCGTAGCCCATGGTTCCGGCGCCGCCGGAGTTCAGCCAGGTGCCCGGCTTGTCGTACTCGATGAAGTGCGCGGCCCACATCTGGTGCTGGCCGACGCCCGCCGCGAAGATCGTGCCCTCGGGGGCGAGCTGCCCGATGCGCTCGATGACCTGCTGCGGGGAGAGCGAGCCGTCGTCGGGCTGGTCGTAGCCGAGCGGGTAGCTCTCGCGCCAGCGGTTCAGGTCGTTCCACCACATGGTGTAGTCGCCCTGGTGGCCCTCGCTGTGCTCCTTCTGCACCGCCTGGATCAGGTCGGCGATGACCTCGCGGGCGTCACCGACGATCGGCACGTCGGCGGCACGGTTCTTGCCGATCTCGGCCGGGTCGATGTCCGCGTGGACGATCTTGGCGAAGGGCGCGAAGCTGTCCAGCTTGCCGGTGACGCGGTCGTCGAAGCGGGCGCCGAGGGCGACGATCAGGTCGGCCTTCTGAAGACCGGTGACGGCGGCCACGGA
The DNA here is from genome assembly GCF_028885415.1 of Streptomyces coeruleorubidus. Lineage (GTDB taxonomy): Bacteria > Actinomycetota > Actinomycetes > Streptomycetales > Streptomycetaceae > Streptomyces > Streptomyces coeruleorubidus_A. Next base: position 6,962,878 of record NZ_CP118527.1, on the reverse strand, counting down.
GCCGTGCATGCCGGGCATGCCCAGGTGCTGCGGGTGGTTGTCGGGGAACGCGCCGAGCGCCATCAGGGTGGTGGTGACGGGCGCGCCGGTGAGCTCGGCGAGGACCTTCAGCTCGGCCGTGGCCTTGGCCTTGAGCACGCCGCCGCCGACGTACAGCACGGGCCGGCGGGCCTGTGTGATCATCTTGGCGGCCTCGCGGATCTGCTTGGCGTGCGGCTTGGTCACCGGGCGGTAGCCGGGCAGGTCCATGCTCGGCGGCCAGGAGAACGTGGTCTTCGCCTGGAGCGCGTCCTTGGCGATGTCGACCAGGACCGGGCCGGGGCGGCCGGTGGAGGCGATGTGGAAGGCCTGGGCGATGACGCGCGGGATGTCCTCGGCCTTGGTGACGAGGAAGTTGTGCTTCGTGATCGGCATGGTGATGCCGACGATGTCCGCCTCCTGGAAGGCGTCCGTGCCGATCGCCTTGGACGCCACCTGGCCGGTGATCGCGACCAGCGGCACGGAGTCCATGTGCGCGTCGGCGATCGGGGTGACCAGGTTGGTGGCGCCGGGTCCGGAGGTGGCCATGCAGACGCCGACCTTGCCGGTGGCCTGCGCGTAGCCGGTGGCGGCGTGACCGGCGCCCTGCTCGTGGCGGACCAGGACGTGGCGCACCCTGGTGGAGTCCATCAGCGGGTCGTAGGCCGGGAGGATCGCACCGCCGGGAATGCCGAATACCGTGTCGGCGCCGACCTCCTCGAGAGAGCGGATGAGGGACTGCGCGCCCGTCACCTGCTCGGGGGCGGAGTGCTGTCCTCCGGATCGGGGCCGGGGCTGCGGGTGATGGGCCCCGGTGGCCTGCTCGGTCATCGGCATTCTCTTCTCAGATGCTGAGGGTTTTTTTGCAAGGTTTGTGCGGTTTTCGGCTGCTGCACGGAAGGCGCCTGTGCAACAAAAAACCCCTCGTGCCGTAGGGCAAGCGAGGGGAGCGCGCCGGGTGGGGTCGCTGAGCGGTCGAGGCTCAGCGTCAGCCGACGCGCTTTCCAAGTACGAGAATTCGGGTGCGCATGGCACAGACCCTCCCCCCGGCACGCACTCACTGTCAAGTGGGTGGGACGGGAGTCTCATTATGTGAGCGGAGGGCCGTACCGCCTCCGATGACGGCGGACACACCCGAGCTGTACACCCGCGGGGCGCCGCCCGCGAACGCCGGTTCGGCCGGTCCGTGCGGCACCGGATAGTGGCCGGAGGCGAGCGCCCGGCGCAGCCGGTACTCGTCGAGCGGCCCGGAGAACGCCATGCCCTGCCCGTGCGTACAGCCCATCGCGCGCAGGGCGACGACCTGCTCCGGCGAATCCACCCCGTCGGCCACGGACTTCATCCCAAGGTCGCCGGCGATGCGCAGCAGCCCACTGGTGATCTTGTGCAGCCGCGCGGAGTCCACGACGCCCTCGACCAGACTGCGGTCGAGCTTCAGCACGTCGACGGGCAGCCGCCTGAGGGCCGTGATCGCCCCGTAGCCACTGCCGAACCCGTCGAGCGCGATCCGGACACCGACCCGCCTGAGGGCACCGAGCCGCCGCTCCAGCTCCTCCAGACCGGCCCTGGGGTCGACGTCGGACAGCTCGATGATCAGCGACCCGGAGGGCAGTCCGTGTCGCGTGAGCAGCGCCTCGATCGTGCCGAGCGGCATCGACCGGTCCAGCAGCCGGCGGGCGCTCATCCGGACGACGACCGGCGCGGACAGCCCGGTCGCGTGCCGCTCGGCGGCCTGCTCGACGGCCTCGTCGATCATCCACCGGCCCAGCTCGGCGGTCTTGTCGCTGTCCTCGGCCACGCTCAGGAACTCCGCCGGGGTGAACAGCACCCCCTGGGAGGAGCGCCAGCGCGCCTGTGCGGACACCGATGAGATCCGGCCGTCCTCCAGACGGACCACCGGCTGGTGCAGCAGGGCGAACTCGCCGTCGTGCAGGGCGGCCCGCAGGCGCGTGGCCAGCTCCGCCTTCCGTACGACGTCCTGCTGCATCTGCGGCTTGTACAGCTCGACGCGGCCCTTGCCGCCGGCCTTGGCGCGGTACATCGCCAGGTCGGCGTTGCGCAGCAGCTCGCCCGCGCCGAGGCCCGCTTCCGCGAAGGCCACGCCGATGGAGGCGTTGACCCGGACATCGTTGCCGTCGATGACGTACGGCTGGGACAGCGTCGTCCTGAGGCGGTCGGCGAGCTCCAGGATGTGCCGCTGCCGGGCCTCCCGGTCGCGGGTGTTGTCCCCGACGATCAGAGCCGCGAACTCGTCCCCGCCCAGCCGGGAGGCGGTGTCGCCCTGCCGGACGGAGTCCTGGAGCCGGCGGGCGGCCTGGATGAGCAGCTCGTCCCCGGCCTGGTGCCCGATGGTGTCGTTGACGGCCTTGAAGCCGTCGAGGTCGATGAAGAGCACGGCCGTGTTGCGCAGGGCAACGCCCCGGTCGGAGGCGCGACGGCCGGACAGCGCCTGCTGCACGCGCCTGGTGAACAGGGCGCGGTTGGGCAGGTCGGTCAGCGGGTCGTGCTCGGCGTTGTGCTGGAGCTGCGCCTGCAGCCGTACTCTTTCGGTCACGTCCCGGCTGTTGAGGATGAGGCCGCCGTGGTGACGGTTGACGGTCGACTCGACGTTCAGCCAGCCGCCGTCACCCGACCGGAAGCGGCACTCGATGCGTGTGGTGGGTTCCTCAACCGGGTCGGCGGCGAGGAAACGGCGCACCTCGTAGACGACGCAGCCCAGGTCCTCCGGGTGGATGAGGTTGGCCAGTTCCGTCCCCACGAGCTCCTCCGCGGGGCGGCCGTAGACACCGGCGGCGGCCGGGGAGACGTACCGGAGGATGCCGCTGGGCGCGGCGATCATGATGACGTCGCTGGAGCCCTGCACCAGGGAGCGGAAGTGGTTCTCCTTCTGCGCCAGTTCCTGGGTGAGGGTGGCGTTGTCGAGCAGCATGATGCCCTGCCGCACGACGAGCGCGAGCACCACCGTGCCGCCGGTGATCAGCACCACGCGGTCGACGCTGCGGCCGTTCAGGATGTTGTAGAGGATCCCCAGCGTGCACACGGCCGCCGCGAGATACGGCGTGAGGGCGGCGAGAGAACCGGCGATGGGCCGGGCGGCCGGGTACCGGCCGAGCTCGCCTCCGGGGAGGGGCAGGTGGTGGTGCGGTCCGCTGCGCTGCTCGGGCACGTGCTCGTGGACCACGCGCGCGTGCCCCGCCGGGCTCTGCCGGTCCGGGCCGGGCCGGTCGATGTCCGGCGTGCTGGGCGCGGCCCACGGGGCATACGCCAGGAGCAGCGAGCCGGCGAACCAGCCGGCATCGAGGAGATGGCCGGAGCGGTAGCTGTCGTGCATCAGCGGCGAGGTGAACAGGGCGTCGCACATCAGGGTCAGCGCCAGGCCGCTGATCGCGGTGTTGATCGCTGAGCGGTTCACCGCCGAGCGCCGGAAGTGCAGCGCGAACACCATGCTGATCAGCGCGATGTCGAGCAGCGGATACGCCAGCGACAGCGCCGTATGTGACACGCCCAGCCCTTCCGTCTTCGCGGTCTGGGCGAGCGCGAGGCTCCATGCCAGGGTGAGCAGCGAGCCTCCGATCAGCCAGGCGTCGAGCGCGAGGCAGACCCAGCCGGCCTTGCTCACGGGCCGCTTGGCGAGGACCAGCAGTCCCACGATGGCGGGCGGCGCGAAGCACAGGAAGAAGAGGTCGGCGTACGAGGGGCTGGGGACGGGCTGTCCGAGGACGACCTCGTACCACCCCCAGACCAGGTTGCCCAGGGCCGCCATCGCCGAGGAGAGGCCGAACAGCAACCAGGCGGGTCGAAGGCGGGTGCAGCGGTTGCGGGCGTAGAGGACGCAGGACACGGCGGCGGCGCCGGCGGCGACGCTCAGCCCGAAGTCACCCATGAGCAGGGCCATTTCGGACGATCCCCAGCCGAACGCGCAACCGACGGTGTATCCCGCGCAGACCAGGGCGAGGACGAGTCGGAGGGCCAGGCGCGGCCGAGGGCCGGGGGCCGGCGTGCGGGGCAGCAGCGCCCCGGGGGACGGAGGCTGTGCCCGCAGCGCTCCGTCGAGCGTGGGTGTGGGGGTCGGCGGCGCGCTCACCGGACCCTCCCGGTCCGTGCCGCTCCCGGGTCCCGCGGGCGCCGGTGCGTCGGCTGGGCATGCCTTCTGCGGCTGCCGGGCCTGCGGTGACGATGGCTGTGGTCGGCGTGGTGGGTGTGCCGCCCGCCGTGATCGGCGTGGTGACCGCGTCTGCTCGCGGCCGTCCGCCAGGGTCGCCGCCGGCAGCCCCGCCCCGTCGGATCGCTCGTCCATAGGCCGTGCATCGCCTGTCGCCCCCCTCACAGTCCTGAAGTGTCCGTCCCCGGCGCCGAACTGTCCCCGGCGCAGCCCCTGTCGGGACGATACACCAGTCTCGTCACTCAGGGACATAGGTTCTCTACGCTCCGTGACGATCAACAGGTACATGAGTACCCACCGCACCCGAAGGATTGCGGACGGTACCCGAAGTTCGGATCAGCCGGTTGAGGCACCCGTCGTAAGGATCACGTTGCGCAGCGGCTCCCGGTTCACATAACGGTTCAACTGGTCCGCAAGGAGCCGCTTGGCGCGCGGCAGGAACGCGGAGGTGGGTCCGCCGACGTGCGGGCTGATGAGTACCCCCGGCGCACGCCACAGGGGGTGTTCGCGCGGCAGGGGCTCGGGATCGGTGACGTCGAGGGCGGCGGTGATGCGGCCGCTCTCCAGTTCGGCGAGCAGCGCTTTGGTGTCGACGACGGGGCCGCGGGCGACGTTGACGAGGAGCGCGCCGTCCTTCATCCGGGACAGGAAGTCGGCCCCGGCCAGGCCACGGGTGGTTTCGGTGAGCGGCGTGGACAGGATGACCACGTCCGCTTCCGGGAGCAGCGCGGGGAGTTCGGTGAGCGGATGCACCGGCCCGCGCGCCGTGGTGCGCTCAGAGCGCGCGACGCGCGCCACCCGCGCCACCTCGAACGGAACGAGCCGGTCCTCGATGGCGGCGCCGATCGATCCGTATCCGACGATGAGGACGTTCTTGTCGGCGAGCGCGGGCCGGAACCCGGCGAGCCACTCCCCCCGGTCCTGCGCGCGGACGAAGTCGGGGACACCGCGCAGCGAGGCCAGGATCAGCGCCAGGGTGAGCTCTCCGGTGCTGGCCTCGTGCACCCCGCGCGCGTTGCACAGCCGCACGCCCGGACGCAGGTGCCCCAGCCCCGGCTCCACGTGGTCGATGCCGGCGGAGAGGGTCTGCACGACCTCCACGTGGCTCATCTCCGGCAGGGGACGCACGCACAGCGGGCTGGGCTTCATGTAGGGGACGGCGTAGAAGGCGCAGTCCGCCGGGTCCGCGGGGAAGTCCTCCTCGCCGTTCCAGAACCGGTAGGCGGGGCCCTCGGGGAGTCCCTCGATCTCGTCCGGCGGGATGGGCAGCCACACGTCAGCAGTCATGCTCTGGAGGCTATGTCAGGAGGGTGCGACAGCAGAGGTTAGGTTGGGGTGGCCGGAACAGGGAGGGTCACGACCAGGTGGAGCGCAGGACGATCGGCGCGGCGGCGCTCGCGGTGGGGGCCGTCGGACTCGGGTGCATGCCGATGAGCTGGGCGTACAGCGCGTCGAGGCAGCGTGGCGACGAGTCGCTCAGGGCGGTGCACCGGGCGCTTGACCTGGGTTCGTCCCTGCTGGACACGGCCGACATGTACGGCCCCTTCACCAACGAACTGCTGGTGGGGCGGGCGTTGAAGGAACGGCGGTCGGACGCGTTCGTGTCGACGAAGGTCGGTCTGCTCGTGGGCGACCAGCACATCGTCGCCAACGGCCGCCCGGGGTATGTGAAACGTGCCTGCGACGCGTCGCTGCGGCGCCTGCAGACCGACGTCATAGACCTCTACCAGCTGCACCGGGCCGACCCGGAAGTCCCCGTCGAGGAGACGTGGGGCGCGATGGCGGAGCTCGTCCAGGCGGGGAAGGTGAGGGCGTTGGGCCTGTGCGCGGTGGGCGCGCGGGCCGGCCGCCGCTCCGGGGCCCGGCTGCACGACGCGACGATCCGGCAGCTGGAACGGGTGCAGCAGGTGTTCCCCGTGAGCGCGGTGGAGGCGGAGCTGTCGGTGTGGTCGCCGGAGGCGCTGGAGACACTGCTGCCGTGGTGCGAGACGCGAGGCGTCGGCTTCCTGGCGGCGATGCCGCTCGGCAACGGCTTCCTGACCGGCAGGCTGCGGCCCGGCGCGGGCTTCGAGGCGGACGACGTCCGGGCCCGGCACCCCCGCTTCACGGCCGAGATGATGGCCGCGAACCAGCCGATCGTCGCGGGCCTGCGCCGGGTGGCCCGCCGCCACGGCGAGCACGTCACCCCCGCCCAGGTCGCCCTCGCCTGGGTCCTCGCCCAGGGCCGGCACGTGGTCCCGGTCCCCGGCACCAAGCAGGAGCGCTGGGTCACGGAGAACGCGGCGGCGGCGACGCTGCGTCTGACGCCCGAGGACCTGCGAGAGGTGGCGGAACTGCCACCCGCCCAGGGGTCGTGGGACTGATCCCGGAGGCCGGCCCGCGGTCACACGCGGCGGCCGGGGGGCCGCCGGAGGACAGGCGCCTCGGGCGACCCCCCGGCTGCCGAAAGCCGGCACTCGGCGGCGCCCCGGCTGCCCGAAGCTCGCAGTGTCGACCGGCGGCGGTCCGCGGAGGGGGCGGGCGTGCCCCGTCGCGCGGAGAAACTCGGGCAAAGCCTTGAAGATGGCGGATTGCCACCCGCACACGGGTCGTGGGACTGATCCGGAACCGGGCCACGGCCGCGCGCGGCCGACTCGGCCACCAGCGGTCTCCGGGCCACTGAAGGACTGGCATCGCGGCGACATCCTGGCTGCCGGGGGCGCGGCCCGGCTTCCCGAACCCCGCGCCGTCGGCCGACGGCAGTCCGCGGAAGGGGCGGGCGTTGCCCCGGCGCGCGGAGGGATCCGGGCAAAAGCCCTGAGGTGCCCGCGTTCGCGGGTCGGGGTTGGGTGATCGGGAACTTCGGAGGCGCGGGAGGTGTATGACAGGTAGAACCCGCCGCCGCTCGAAGGGACCATGATCGTGCAACGTCGAGCCGTGCCGGCCGTGTTGGCCGCCGCCGCGCTCCTGCTGACGGCCGGCTGCTCCTCCGACGGCGGAGGATCGACCGGCACGGACGGGAGCGCTTCCCCGAGCCGTACGGCACCGGGGTCGTCCCCACCGGCGGGGCAGGCCGCCGAGGAGACACCGCCCGCCAAGGGCTCGGTGAAGGTGGTGCGTACCGTCGCCGAGGGCCTGGACTCCCCCTGGGGCCTCGCCCCGCTGCCCGGCGGCGGCCTGCTCGTCTCCTCCCGGGACGACGGGACGATCGTCCGGGTCGACGACAAGACCGGGAAGAAGACCGAGCTCGGCGAGGTGCCGGGCGTATCGGCCGCCGGCGAGGGCGGCCTGCTCGGCATCGTCCTGTCCCCCGACTACGCCTCGGACCACATGGTCTACGCGTACTTCACCTCGGCCTCCGACAACCGCATCGTCCGCATGCTGTACGACGAGAAGAAGCCCTCCGGCGAGCAGCTCGGCGCTCCCGACACGGTCTTCAGGGGCATCCCCAAGGGCTTCGTCCACAACGGCGGCCGGATCGAGTTCGGCCCGGACCAGATGCTGTACGTCGGCACGGGCGAGAGCGGTGACACGGGCCTGTCCCAGGACAAGGAGTCCGTGGGCGGCAAGATCCTGCGCCTGACACCGGAGGGCGAACCGGCGCCGGGCAACCCCTTCCCCGATTCCCCCGTGTACTCGTACGGCCACCGCAATGTGCAGGGCCTCGCCTGGGACGGCAAGCAGCGCCTGTTCGCCTCGGAGTTCGGCCAGGACACCTGGGACGAGCTCAACGCGATCAAGCCGGGCGACAACTACGGCTGGCCGGAGGCCGAGGGCAGGTCCGACGACTCCGGGTTCCACAACCCGATCGACCAGTGGACCACGGCCGAGGCCTCGCCCAGCGGCATCGCCTACGCCGAGGGGTCGATCTGGATGGCCGGCCTGCGCGGCAAGCGGCTGTGGCGCATCCCGCTGAACGGCACGGAGGCCTCCGCAGAACCGCAGGCGTTCCTGGAGGGCGAGTACGGCCGGCTGCGCACGGTGGTCCCGGCGGGCGGCGACCGGCTGTGGCTCGTGACCAGCAACACGGACGGCCGGGGCAATCCGGAGGACCGGGACGACCGGATCCTGGAACTGCGGGTGACGTAGCCCGGGCTCAGTCCTCGGGATCCTCGGGGTCTTCGGCGTCCGGCTCCTGCGGCGGGCGTACGACGACCTTCCCGGACGACAGGTCTATCGGCCCGCGTCCCGGATCGCCGTCCCCGACGTCCTCGCGGGTCAGTTCCAGGCGGTTCTGCTCGTCGCGGGTGTGCTTGCGGCCGGGTGAGAACAGTTCCTCGAACACGTTGAACACGAAGCCTCCCTGGGCCGCGACTCCCCCGACGTCCTTTACAGCGTATGCCTCAGCCCGCCGACCGGAAGGTGAGGGATTCGGCCGGGAACAGCCCCAGCCGGTGCGCCACCGCCGCCGCCTCGCCGCGTCCGGAGACGCCGAGCTTCGCCAGGATGTTGGAGACGTGGACGCTCGCGGTCTTCGGGGAGATGAACAGCTCCTCGGCTATCCGGCGGTTGGTGTGTCCGGCCGCGACCAGGCGCAGCACGTCCCGTTCCCGGCTGGTGAGACCGAGGGCCTCGGCGGGGTCCGCGGGGGCGGGGGCCGGTTCCGCGGCGGGCGTGAGCGGCAGGCGCGCGCGCCGGGCGAGCGCGGTGACGGCGTCGGCGAGCGGCCGGGCCCCGAGATGGCGGGCGACGGCATGGGTGAGGCGCAGCAGTTCCGTGGCGCGGTCGCGCTCGCCGGCCTCGCCGCCGCCCGTCAGCAGTGACTCGGCCAAGCGGTACCGGACGCGGGCGAGGTCGTAAGGGCGCTGAAGGGGTTCGAAGGCGGTGACCACCTCCGACCAGGTGCCCGGGGTGCTCCGGCTTTCGGCGCGGTGGAGTTCGGCGCGGACCCACTTCTCGTGGGCGAGCCAGACGGGGGCGTTCGTGGTGAGGCACTTGACGGCTGCGAAGATGCTCGCCAGGACCTCCGCACGGCCGTCCCAGGCGGTCGGCAGCGCGCGGGCGTCGGCCTCGGCCGTGGCGGCTTCGAGCAGCAGCGGCCAGGCATAGCGCTGGGTGCCGGGCGGGAAACCGGACTCCAGGGTGCGGGCCAGTTCGGCTCGGGCGTCGGGGAGGCGGCCCTCGGCGACGGCGACGGCGATGGTGAGGCAGGAGACCGGGAGGTCGTGCTGCGGCATGGGGTCGTGCGGGCCGTAGGAGGCGCGGCCCTCGGCGAGATGGCGAGCCGCCTCGGTCACCCGGCCGCGGGCGAGCGCGAGGAACGCCAGGCTGTTGGCGCCGGACCCGTACGGCGCGGCCGTCTGCCCGCGCCGCTGGGCGTTGACGGCCGCCTCGGCCGCCTCGTCCCAGCGGCCCAGGGAGATGAGCGACTCGGCGAGGTTGCCCCAGACCCAGCCCTCGGCCTCCCGCAGGCCCATCCTGCCGGTGAGGCGCAGGCCCTCGTGCAGGACGTCCACGGACTCCTCGGAGCGCCCGATGCCCTCCAGGGCGGAGGGCAGGTTCACATGGCTGCGGCCCACGACCACCGCGAGCCCCCGGGCCTCGACCTCGTCCTTGACCTGGTACATGTGGGCCAGCCCGGCCTCGATCTGCCCGGCGTCGATCATGAGTGCGCCGAGGGTGAGCCGGGCGTTGGACTCGATGTCGTCGGCGCCCACCATGCGCGCGTACTCCACCGCTCGCTCGGCGGCCGTCAGGGCCTCCGGGCCCGGCTGGCGGAGCATCGACCAGTGGGCGACCGTGGCGAGCACCTCGGCGTGCACCTCGGACGGCGGCAGGCCGCGGACCAGGTCCTGCGCGGTGGCGATCTCCTTCCAGCCGTCGCCGCGGGCGAGCCGCTGCACCAGCCGGGAGCGCTGGATCCAGAACCAGGCGGCGCGCAGGGGGTCGTCCTCCTCGTCCAGGAGGCGCAGCGCCCTCTTGGTGATCTTCAGGGCGCTCTCGCGCTCCCCGCAGAGCCGTCCGGCGACGGCCGCCTCGGCCAGCAGGTCGAGGTGGCGCAGCGCGCTGGTCTCCGGGTCGCCGCCGCAGGGCGGGTAGACCTCGGCGTAGTCGACGGGGCGCAGGGTCCGGCGTACGGCTTCGGGGGCGGAGTCCCACAGTTCCATCGCCCGCTCCAGCAGCCGCAGTTGCTCAGCGTAGGCGTGGCGGCGGCGGGCCTCGACGGAGGCGTCGAGGACGGCGGGCAGGGCCTTGGCCGCGTCGTGGGCGTGGTACCAGTAGCTGGCCAGGCGGGTCGCGCGCTGGTCGGCGGGGACGAGGGTCGGGTCGGCCTCCAGGGCTTCGGCGTAGCGGCGGTTGAGACGGGAGCGCTCGCCCGGGAGCAGGTCGTCGCTGACGGCCTCGCGGACCAGGGAGTGGCGGAAGCGGTAGCCGTCGCCGCCGGGCGCGGGGGTGAGGATGCTGGCGTTCACCGCGGCCCGCAACGCCTCGATGAGGTCGTCCTCGGCGAGCCGGGCGGCGGCGGCCAGCAGCCGGTACTCGACGGTGGAGCCGCCCTCGGCGACGATCCGGGCGACCTGCTGGGCGGTCTCCGGCAGTCCTTCCACCCGGACGAGCAGCAGGTCGCGCAGGGAGTCGGGCAGGCCCGTGCGGCAGCCCTCGTGGGCGGCGGCGAGTTCCTCGACGAAGAAGGCGTTGCCGTCGGAGCGTTCGAAAATCGCGTCGATCTGGTCCGGGTCGGGGTCCTGGGCGAGGATGCCGGCGACCTGGCGGCACACCTCGTCGCGGTTGAAGCGGGCGAGTTCGAGGCGGCGGATCGTGCGGAGCCGGTCGAGTTCGGCGAGCAGGGGCCTGAGCGGGTGGCGGCGGTGGATGTCGTCGGCGCGGTAGGTGGCGAGGACGACGAGGCGGCCGGTGCGCAGGGTTCGGAAGAGGTAGGAGAGCAGGTGCCGGGTGGAGGCGTCGGCCCAGTGCAGGTCCTCCAGGGCGAGGACGACGGTGTGTTCGGCGGTGACGCGCTCCAGCAGGCGTGCGGTGAGTTCGAAGAGGCGGGCCATGCCGTCCTCGTCGTGCCGCCCGGTACCCGACTCGCCCAGCTCGGGCAGCAGCCGGGCCAGTTCCTCCTCCTGTCCGGCGGCCGCGGCGGCCAGCTCGCCGGGGAGTGCGGAGCGCAGGGCGCGCAGTGCGGTGGAGAAAGCCGCGAAGGGAAGTCCGTCGGCGCCGATCTCGACGCAGCCGCCCAGTGCGACCACCGCGCCCCGGTGACGGGCGGCGGCGGCGAACTCCTCCACCAGGCGGGTCTTGCCGACTCCGGCCTCCCCGCCGATGAGCAGTGCCTGCGGCTCTCCCTCGCGGGAGCGTGCGAGTGCGTCGAGAAGCGTGCCCAACTCCTCGGCACGGCCGACGAACACGGGGCTGACGGACCTGGTCTCCACGGTCCCGAGCATCGCATGCGCGTCCGGCAGCACGGCACCGGATTTGCCGCGGCGGGCCACGGGACCGGCGCCCGCTTCCGCACGCACGGCCACCACACCGGCAGCCGCTTCCGTACGGACGCTCACGGCCCGGGCCGGCCCCGCCCCCGTGTTCACGCGGCCCGGGCGGACCGGGGCCTGCGGAAGCGGCGGCTATGGCTCTCGTGCTCGGCGGAGCCCTCGGCGGATTCGCGACGGGCGGCGCGGCGGGCCCGGGCGGCCTCGCGGACCTGGCGCTCGTGGTCGGCGCGGCGCATGAGGTCGGCGGCGCGCAGCTGCTGGAACTCGTACTCGTACATGGCGTGTCCTTCGGGAGAGGTCGGGTGCTTGGGCTTCGCTTTCTGCGATGCCTCCACCTTCGTCTCCCAGGCGGGGCTGCCACATCGGGAGAGTTCCGCATCTTCGTGGGCGGTCGGGGCCTTAGACACGGCTGAGGGGTCTTAGGGCCTCCGTAAGGTGCTCACGGATGCCCTAAGACCCCTCAGGACCTGCGGTGACTCAGCCGGCCGACGGCAGGCCGAGCAGGATGCCGGTGTACTTGAGGACGGCCAGGAACAGGCCGATCACGCCGAGCGCGGCACCCGCCCAGGCGACCGACTTGATCCAGGGGGCCTGGATCCTGCCGGGGGTGCCGAACGCCGGCCGGGCCAGCACGAAGACGCCGACGACCAGCGCCGTCAGCGCGAACAGGCCGCCCCACAGGGCGGTGGTCTGCCAGGCGTCGCCGTAGACCGCCTGGATCTGCTTGGCCACGTCCGCGTTCTGCGCGGTCTTCAGCTGACCGATGAGGTTCTGCCGTGCGGCAGCCACCGTGCCGAGCCAGCTGCCGGTGAGCGAGACGACGCCCAGCGCGGCGGAGACCACGGCGGCAGCGCCCTGGCCGACGCCGGAGGGGCCCTCCTCCTTGGTCTCGGCGGTCTCGGCCGGGACCTCGGTCCGGGTCACCTCGTCGGACTTGGTGGTGTCCACCGCCTTCTCGTCGGTCGTGGCCTCGGTGGCCTCGGTCTCATCCACTGCGTTCGTTGCCATGTCTCGCACCGTAGGGTCGCTGTCTGAGAAGTCTCTTAATGATCGTCGTGAGCGGCACGCGCGCGTGCGGCGCGCCACTCGGGCGCCAGCACCGACCAGACTTCGAGATCGTGCCGTACGCCACCATAGGGGTGGGCCTCGCGGCGCACACCGTCGCGGGTCATGCCGAGGCGCCGGGCCACGTTCAGGCTCGGCTGGTTGCCCGAGGCGGCGACCCACTCGATCCGGTGGATGCCGCGCTCCTCGACCGCCCAGTCGATGAGGACGCGCATCGCCCGGGTGACCAGACCACGCCCGGTCCCGGCGGGCTCCAGCCAGCAGCCGACCTCGCAGTTGCCGCTCGCGGCGTCGAAGTTCAGGAACAGCACGCCGCCCACGAGCTTGCCGTTCAGCCACAGCCCGTGCAGCGAGCGGGTGTCGGCGGCGCGCATGTCGGCGTACCGCTGGAGCATGGCCCGCGCGGACTCCACGTCCGTCTCCTGCGACCCGAAGTTGATGAACCGCCCGATGAACTCCCTGCCCCGCTCCAGGTGCGCGAAGAACTCCTCCGCGTGCCAGGGCTCGAGGGGCCGCAGTTCGGCGCCGTCGTCACCCAGGGATATCGCGTACATCCCGCTGCCGCTCCTCCTCCGCCAGGACGTCCGCCACCTCGGCGTCCGTCGCGGCGGCCAGCCTCTCATGGGCGGCCCGGGCCTCGGGCGGTTCGATGCTGATCCGCGGCAGGCACTTGTCCAGCCGGCGGGGCAGCCACCAGTTGGCGCCGCCGAGCAGGTGCATCAGGGCGGGGACGAGGAGCGTGCGCAGGACGAAGGCGTCCAGGGCGACGGCGGCGGCCAGGGCGATGCCGAACATGGCGATCACGCGGTCGCCGCTGAGGACGAAGGCGAGGAAGACGGAGATCATGATGACGGCCGCCGAGTTGATCACCCGGCTGGTCTCGGCGAGGCCGATCCGGACGGCACGCCGGTTGTCGCCGGTCTCCAGCCACTCCTCGTACATCCGGCTCACCAGGAAGACCTGGTAGTCCATGGACAGGCCGAAGAGCACCGACACCATGATCACGGGCAGGAAGGGCTCTATGGGCCCCGCGCTGCCGAGGCCGAGCAGTTCGCTGCCCCAGCCCCACTGGAACATCGCGACGACCACTCCGAAAGCGGAGGCCACGGCGGCGACGTTCATCGCGGCGGCCTTCAGCGGGATGCCGATCGACCGGAAGGCGAGCAGGAGCAGCAGACAGCCCAGGCCGATCACGACCCCGATGAAGACGGGCAGCTTGGAGACGATGACGTCGGCGAAGTCGTCGTAGCCGGCCGTCATGCCGCCGACCTGCGTGTCGAGCGAGGTGCCCGCCTCGGCACGGGGCAGCACCTTCTCGCGCAGCCGGTCGACGAGGTCGCTGGTCTGCTTCGACTGCGGCGAGGACTCCGGTACGACGGTCAGGTACGCGCTGTGGCCGCCGGAGCCGAACGTCACCGGCGTCACCGAGGCGACGCCCTCGGTGGCCCGGAGCGTGCCGTCGAGGTTGTCCAGGGCGAGCTTGTCGTCGGCTCCGTCGACCTTCGTGACGAGGGTGAGCGGGCCGTTGACGCCGGGGCCGAAGCCGTCGGCGAGGAGGTCGTAGGCCTGGCGGGTGGTGGACGTCTTGGGGTCGTTGCCCTGGTCGGAGGTGCCCAGGTGCAGGGAGAACGTGGGCAGCGCGAGGACGGCCATGACCACCAGCGCGACCGCCCCGAGCACCTTGGGGTGGCGCTCCACGAACGCCGACCAGCGGGCGGCGAAGCCCGTGGGCAGCTCGGGTTCGGGCCCGTGCTCCGCCAGGCGGCGGCGCTCGCGGCGGCTGAGCGCCCGCATGCCGATGAGGGACAGCAGGGCGGGCAGCAGGGTCACGGAGGCCGCGACGGTGAGGATCACGGTCAGGCTGGCGGCTATGGCGACGCCGTTGAGGAAGCTCAGCCGCAGGATCAGCATGCCCAGCAGGGCGATGCAAACGGTGGCACCCGCGAAGACGACCGCCCGTCCCGTGGTCGCGACGGCGTTGGTGGCAGCCTCGGTCACGGACAGCCCGCGTTTCAGCCCGCGCCGGTGTCTCGTCACGACGAACAGCGCGTAGTCGATGCCGACGCCGAGCCCGATCAGCATGCCGAGCATGGGGGCGAAGTCGGCGACGGTCATGACGTGCCCGAGCAGCACGATCCCGGCGTAGGCGGTGCCGACGCCGACCAGGGCGGTGGCGATGGGCAGCAGGGACGCGGCGAGCGAGCCGAAGGCGAGGAACAGCACGACCGCGGCGACGACCACGCCGATGACCTCGGCGAGGTGTCCCCCGGAGGACTCGGTGAGCGCGACGGCGCTGCCGCCCAGCTCCACCTGGAGCCCGTCGGTCTGAGCGCTCTTCGCGGTGTCGACGACGGCCTGCGCCTCGGACCGGTTGATGTCCTGCGCCTGGTCGTCGAAGGTGACCGTGGCGTACGCCGTACGGCCGTCCGCGCTGACGCGTCCCGCCCCCGGCCCGTCGTAGGGGCTGGTCACGGAGGCCACGCCGGGCAGGTTCTCGACGCGTTGCAGGGCACGGGTCATCGTCTGTTCGACGTCGGCGGCGCGGACGCTGCCGGACGTCGTGTGCCACACGACGGTGTCGCTGTCGCCGCCGAGCTGCGGGAAGTCCTCGTGCAGCAGCTGGCTGGCGCGGCCCGACTCGGTGCCGGGGACCTGGTAGTCGTTCGAGTACGCGGAGCCGGCGACCGCGGCGCCCGCGGCGACCCCCGCGAAGGCGAGGAGCCAGAGCAGAACGGTGACCAGACGGCGTCGGACACACCAGCGTGCGAGGGCTGCCACGAAACGTGCTCCCAGGGTGACTTTTGTGGATCTTTGACCGGGAGCAGTCGTCCATGAACTGAACAGCCCGCAAAGAACGCATGAGCAATGCGAAGCCACTCTTACAGGCACACGAGATCATTTGTCGCTTTCGTGGCCTTATTCACAACAGGGAGAGACAGCTCACAAGACAACCAGGTGAACTCTGTCGCCCTCAGTCGAACTGGTCCCCCAGCGCCATCACCATCGCGCCCGCGATCAGCAGCCACAGCGCCCGCCGCGTGCGTCCCCGGGAGCCCAGCACGGCGGCGCCCGCGCAGACGGCCGCTCCGCCGGCGTACGCCGCCGGGACGAGCGCCGGTGCGGAGCGGGTGAGGCGGAGCAGTGCCGCGGCCAGCCCCGCGAGGGCCAGGACGGCGCCGGTGCCGGCGGCCGTCCAGCGGGCCCGCCGCGCGCCCTCCGCCGGATCGTCGGCGTCGTCCGGCTCGTCGTCCGCCTCGTCCGGTACGGCATCCGGCTCGTCCGGTACGGCATCCGGCTCGTCCGGCGCGGCATCCGGCTCGGTGTCCTGCGCGGCGGCTGCCTCCGGGTCCGTTATCTCAGGATCGGTGTCGGAATCAGCGCGTCCACTCATGGCCGAGACGGTAGCGCGTCGGGCGGGAAAACCGAGTGCGGGGCCGACGGGCCGGCTGTTAGCGTCCGCTGGTCCGAGGTACGCCCGCGGCACCCCGCCGCCCACCCGAAGCAGGTGCATTGTTTGACGGTCCGGCCGAGCTCCGACGCATCCCCCTTTTTCCTCAAGGACTCAAGGAGCCCGTTCACCGATGTCGGACATCACTTCCCGCACCTCGAACGACCCCCTCACTGACCGCGTCAGCCACCCCCGCTACCCGCGCAGCAACCGCTACGACGCCCGCTGGACCATCGAGAACCAGATGGGCCCGCACGCGCTGTGGCTGCTGGAGTGGCTGGCCCCGGCCCTGGGGCTCGACACCCTGAGCCCCGGCTCACGCGTGCTCGACCTGGGCTGCGGCCGCGCCATGACGTCCGTCTTCCTCGCCAGGGAGTACGACCTCCAGGTCACCGCCGCCGACCTGTGGGTCAAGCCCGGCGGGAACGCGGCCCGGATCGCCGAGGCCGGCGTCGCGGACCGTGTCCTGCCCGTGTTCGCCGAGGCGCACGACCTGCCGTTCGGCGACGGCGGCTTCGACGCGATCGTCTCCATCGACGCGTACCAGTACTTCGGCACCGACGACCTGTATCTGCCCAGGCTGACCCGGCTGCTGAAGCCGGGCGGGCGGATCGGGGTCGTCGTACCGGCGCTGCGCGAGGAGATCGACGGCGTCGAGCCGCCGGAGCACCTCAAGCCGTACTGGGAGCCGGATTTCTGGTGCTTCCACTCGGTCGCCTGGTGGCGGCGCCAGTGGACCCGCAGCGGGACCGTGGAGGTCGAGACGGCCGACTGGCTGGACGACGGCTGGCGCGACTGGCTGCGCTGGTGCGAGGTCGTGGCCGAGGAGCACACGGACGAGTGGCACGTCCGGATGGCCGGACAGTGCGCCGAGATGCTGCGCCTCGACCAGGGCCGCACGCTGGGCTTCGTCCGGGTCGTGGGGCGTCGCCCGTAGATGACTGAGAGGGGGGATGCACCGGGTTCGGCGCATCCCCCCTCTGCCGGGTCCGCGGACGGGCTCAGCCCTCGCTGACGCCCAGCTTCTGAAGGATCAGTTCCTTGACGCGGGCCGCGTCGGCCTGGCCCCTGGTCGCCTTCATGACCGCGCCGACCAGCGCGCCGGCCGCGGCCACCTTGCCGCCGCGGATCTTGTCCGCGATGGCCGGGTTGCCGGCGATGGCCTCGTCGACGGCGGCGGTGAGCGCGCCCTCGTCGGAGACGACCTTCAGACCGCGCTTGTCGACGACCTCGTCCGGGGTGCCTTCGCCCGCGAGGACGCCTTCGATGACCTGACGGGCCAGCTTGTCGTTCAGGTCACCCTTCGCGACCAGCTCGGTGACCCGGGCGACCTGCTGCGGCGTGATCGCCAGCTCGTCCAGGGCCTTGCCCGACTCGTTGGCGCTGCGGGCCAGCTCGCCCATCCACCACTTGCGGGCGGAGGCGGCGTCGGCCCCGGCCTCGATGGTGGCGACGATGGGCTCCAGCGCACCGGCGTTGAGGATCGCCTGCATGTCGGTGGCCGAGACGCCCCACTCCTCGCGGAGCCGGTTGCGGCGGACCAGCGGCAGCTCGGGCAGCGCGGCCCGCAGCTCCTCGACCCACTCGCGGGACGGGGCCACCGGGACGAGGTCGGGCTCCGGGAAGTACCGGTAGTCCTCGGCCTCCTCCTTCACGCGGCCCGAGGTCGTCGACCCCGTGTCCTCGTGGAAGTGCCGGGTCTCCTGGACGATCGTCCCGCCGCCGCTCAGCACGGCCGCGTGCCGCTGGATCTCGAAGCGGGCCGCGCGCTCCACGGACCTGAGCGAGTTGACGTTCTTCGTCTCGGACCGCGTGCCGAACTTCTCGGTGCCGTTCGGGCGCAGCGACAGGTTCACGTCGCAGCGCATCTGGCCCATCTCCATACGGGCCTCGGAGACGCCGAGCGCCCTGATGACCTCGCGCAGCTCACGGACGTACGCCTTCGCCACCTCGGGGGCACGCTCGCCCGCGCCGACGATCGGCTTGGTGACGATCTCGATGAGCGGGATGCCGGCGCGGTTGTAGTCCAGGAGCGAGTGCGAGGCGCCGTGGATACGGCCCGTCGCGCCGCCCACGTGGGTGGACTTGCCGGTGTCCTCCTCCATGTGGGCGCGCTCGATCTCCACGCGGAAGGTCTCGCCGTCCTCCAGCTGCACGTCGAGGTAGCCGTTGAAGGCGATCGGCTCGTCGTACTGGGAGGTCTGGAAGTTCTTCGGCATGTCCGGATAGAAGTAGTTCTTCCGGGCGAAGCGGCACCACTCGGCGATCTCGCAGTTCAGCGCGAGGCCGATCTTGATCGCGGACTCGACGCCGGTCGCGTTGACGACCGGGAGCGCGCCGGGCAGGCCGAGGCAGACGGGGCAGGTCTGCGCGTTGGCGTCCTGCCCGAGGGCGGTCGAACAGCCGCAGAACATCTTGGTCTTGGTGCCGAGTTCGACATGGACCTCGAGGCCCATGACGGGGTCGTAGGAGGCGAGTGCTTCCTCGTACGACACCAGGTCTGTCGTGGTGGTCACGGTGAAACTTCCCTCTCAGCCCAGCAGGACGTCGTCGTCGCCCAGCCGCTTCAGCTCGCGGTAGAGAATGGCCAGGTTGGTGACGACCGCGGCACCGGTCACGACGGCGTCGAGCAGCCGCAGCGTGTCGTTGTCTCCGCGGGCCTTCTTGATCTGCTTGTAGACGCCGACGGCGCCGAAGGCCGACGTGGCCATCGAGATGTACAGACCGGACTTGGAGCTCTTGAAGCCCTTGGCCTTGGACAGTGCGCTCACAGCGACGGAGCCTCCTCGATCAGCGGGTGGCCCCACTTTTCCACGAAGGCGGCCTCGACGGCGGCGCCGACCTTGTAGAGGCGGTCGTCCTTCATGACCGGGGCGATGATCTGCAGTCCGACCGGGAGGTTGTCCTCCGGGGCGAGGCCGCACGGCAGCGACATGGCCGCGTTGCCCGCCAGGTTGGTCGGGATGGTGCACAGGTCGGCGAGGTACATCGCCATCGGGTCGTCGGCGCGCTCGCCGATCGGGAAGGCGGTGGTCGGGGTCGTCGGGGAGACGATCACGTCGACCTGCTCGAACGCCTTGTCGAAGTCCTGCTTGATGAGCGTGCGGACCTTCTGCGCGCTGCCGTAGTACGCGTCGTAGTAGCCGGAGCTCAGCGCGTACGTGCCGAGCATGATGCGGCGCTTGACCTCGGGGCCGAAGCCGGCCTCGCGGGTCAGGGAGGTGACCTCCTCGGCGGAGTGCGTGCCGTCGTCGCCGGCCCGCAGGCCGTAGCGCAGGCCGTCGAAGCGGGCGAGGTTGGAGGAGCACTCGGACGGCGCGATCAGGTAGTACGCCGACAGCGCCAGGTCGAAGGACGGGCAGTCCAGCTCGACGATCTCGGCGCCCAGTTCCTTCAGCAGCGCGACGGACTCGTCGAACCGCTGGATGACACCGGCCTGGTAGCCCTCGCCGCGGAACTGCTGGACGACGCCGACGCGCATGCCCTCGACGCTGCCGTTGCGAGCGGCCTCGACGACCGGCGGGACCGGGGCGTCGATCGAGGTGGAGTCCATCGGGTCGTGGCCGGCGATCACCTCGTGCAGCAGGGCCGCGTCCAGGACCGTGCGGGCGCAGGGACCGCCCTGGTCGAGGGAGGAGGAGAAGGCGACCATGCCGTACCGCGACACCCCGCCGTACGTCGGCTTCACGCCGACCGTGCCGGTGACGGCGGCGGGCTGGCGGATGGAACCGCCGGTGTCGGTGCCGATGGCGAGCGGGGCCTGGAAGGAGGCGAGCGCGGCGGAGGAACCGCCGCCGGAGCCGCCGGGGATCCTGGTCAGGTCCCAGGGGTTGCCGGTCGGGCCGTAGGCGCTGTTCTCGGTGGAGGACCCCATGGCGAACTCGTCCATGTTGGTTTTGCCGAGGATCACCACGTCGGCGGCCTTCAGCCGCTTGGTGACGGTCGCGTCGTACGGCGGGATCCAGCCTTCGAGGATCTTCGAACCGACCGTGGTCGGGATCCCCTCGGTGGTGAAGATGTCCTTGAGCGCCAGGGGAACGCCGGCCAGCGGACCGAGCTTCTCCCCCTTGGCCCGCTTCTCGTCGACGGCACGGGCCTGGGCTAGCGCGCCCTCGCGGTCGACGTGCAGGAAGGCGTGCACCTTCTCGTCGACGGCCTCGATCCGGGCCAGGTGGGCCTCGGTGACCTCGACGGCCGTGAGCTCGCCGGAAGCGATCTTCGCGGCGGTCTCGGCGGCCGTGAGCTTGATGATGGGGCTGTCCGTCATGGCGGGTTACTCCTCCCCCAGGATCTGCGGCACCTTGAAACGCTGCTGCTCCTGGGCCGGGGCTCCGGAGAGCGCCTGCTCGGGGGTGAGCGAGGGACGGACCTCGTCCGGGCGCATGACGTTCGTCAGCGGGAGCGGGTGCGAGGTCGGCGGTACGTCTTGGTCGGCGACCTCGCTGACGCGGGCCACCGCGCCGATGATGTCGTCCAGCTGTCCCGCGAAGTGGTCGAGCTCTTCGGGCTTCAGCTCCAGACGCGCCAGCCGGGCGAGGTGGGCGACCTCCTCGCGCGTGATGCCAGGCATGCAGCGATCCTCTGGGGTGAGTGAATGTGGTTTGGCGTAATCCTATGGGGCGGGGGGCCGTGCCCGTGAAACGGTTTGCCGCGCCGGTCAGTGACGGCGGTTCCCCCAGACCTCGGGGGTGACCTCGCCGAGGGCGAAACGACACCTGCGAACCGCCGGCTGAGGCTGGGGCGCACTCAGACCGCGAAGAGCAGTCCGGCGCTGATCAGGACGACGACCGCGGTGGCGAAGTGGATCCCGAAGGCCACCGCCTTCGTACCGCCGTGGCGCAGCACGATCAGCGTGTCCCCGAGCGGCACGAGTGCCACGCCGAGCATGAACCAGGCCTCGGCCCGGGCCCCCGCGAAGGCGAGCAGCGCCAGACCGACGAGCCCGAAGGTGCCGTCCCGCAGGCCCTTGATCGTCAGATAGGGGCCGGCATCGCCCCCGGGGTCGGCCGGAACGCCGTAACCGGCGGCGGAAGAGGCGGGCTGGAACAGGAACCGGTAGCCGAGGAACAGGCAGAACAGGTTGAGCACGACGGCCAGGGTGTACGCGGTGACGGTCACGTCTCTCCTCGTTTTCTAGCAGCGCTAGGGACAAGAGCGAAGCTAGCAGAGCGCTGACAGGAACGCTAGCGGTGCTAGACTTTCGGTATGACGATCCAGACGCGCCGGGAGCGCGAACGAGCGGAACGCGAGCGGCTGATCGTGACGGCCGCACGGGAACTGGCGGAGGCGGAAGGCTGGGACGCGGTGACCACGCGTCGACTGGCCGAGGAGATCGAGTACAGCCAGCCGGTCCTCTACAGCCACTTCAAGGGCAAGGGCGCGATCATGGCCGCGGTGGCGGTACAGGGCTGCGCGGACCTGGCAGACGAGCTTCGGGCGGCGCGCACGGCGGCCGGGAGCGCCCGCGAGGCGCTGGCGGCGGTGGGCGGAGCGTACACCGCCTTCGCCCGGCGGCGGCCCGCGCTCTACGACGCGATCTTCACGCTCCCCGTGGACCTGCCGTTCGCCACACCCGAGGCGCCGGCGGCCTTGCAGGACGCCTTCGGCGAACTACTGCAGGCCGTCGAGCCGATCGCGGCCGAGGGCGAGGACACGGGGCTGCTGACGGAGACGTACTGGGCGGGGCTGCACGGGCTGGTGACCCTGATGCGCAGCGGCCGGCTGCCCGAGGAGGCGCACGAGCGACGACTGGCGCTGCTGATCGGCCACTTCGTGCCTCAGGGCATGGACTGAGCGCTCCTGTGGGAGGAGTGGAGCGGCGGAGTACCGCGCGCCACGAACCGCTGCCGCCGTTCCGCGCCGCACGGACGGGAGGCCCGACCGCCGGGCGGCCACCGGCGGAAGAGGTTCACCCCTCGCCCGAACCGCGGGGCCGGGCGAGCGGGACGGAGAGAGGAAGGGTCACTCGTCGGCCGTCGCCGCGGGCAGCGCGGCGCGCGGCCGCTGCCACCCCCGGGGCCCCCGCGCCCGCAACCACGCCGTGGTCTCCTCCGGGGGCATCGCCGCCGCGACCAGCCAGCCCTGGACGGCGTCGCAGCCGAGGTCGCGCAGGCGCTCCCAGGTCTCGTCGTCCTCGACGCCCTCGGCGACGACGAGCAGGCCGAGGGAGTGCGCGAGGTCGACCGTGCAGCGCACGATCTCCGCGTCCTCGGTGTCGACGGCGAGCCGGGCGACGAACGAGCGGTCGATCTTCAGTTCGCTGACCGGGAGCTTGCGCAGGTGCACCAGCGACGAGTAGCCCGTGCCGAAGTCGTCCAGGGACATCTTCACGCCGTGCCCGGTCAGCCCGTTGAGGGTGTCGGCGGCGCGCTGCGGGTCCTCCAGGAGGACGTGTTCCGTTATCTCCAGTTGGAGCGCTCCCGCCGGGACGCCGTGCCGGGCCAGCCGCGCGGCGACCGAGCCGGCGAAGCCGGGGGTGTGGACGTCACGCGGGGAGACGTTGACCGCGACCGGGACGAACAGTCCCTGCGCCCGCCACCGAGCGACCTGGGCGAGCGCGGTCTCCAGGACGTACTCGGTGAGGTGGGGCATCAGGCCGGAGGACTCGGCGATCGCTATGAACTCGTCCGGCGGCACCTTGCCCCGCTCGGGATGCACCCAGCGGACCAGGGCCTCCAGACCCGCGACCTGTCCGTCGAAGCGGACCTTGGGCTGGTAGTGCAGCTCGACCTCGTGGGCGTCCAGCGCTCTGCGGAGGTCTCCCAGCAGACCGAGCCGGTCCGGGGTGTTCGAGTCGCGCTTGGACTCGTAGACCTCCACGCCCGTACGGTCCCGCTTCGCCTGGTACATCGCGACGTCCGCCCGCCGCAGCAGCCCTTCGGCGTCCAGCGCGTGGTCGGGGAAGACGGCGACCCCGGCGCTGGCCTCCAGGACGAGGGTGAGGCCGTCGAGGTCGAGCGGGGAGCTGAGGGCGGCGACCAGGTTGCGGGCGATCCGGGTCGCGGACGTCGTGGAGTCGGCGACCGGCAGTAAGACGGCGAACTCGTCCCCGCCGAGCCGTGCGGCCTCAGCCCCGCGCGGCAGCGCCACCCGCAGCCGGTCGGCGATCTGGAGGAGCAGCCGGTCACCGGCCAGATGACCGAGGGTGTCGTTGACCGACCGGAAACGGTCGAGGTCGATCAGCATCAGGGCGGCGCGCGCGTCGATCCGCTCGGCGTCGTCCAGCGCGGTCCAGATGCGCTCCAGCAGCCACTGACGGTTGGGCAGCCCGGTCAGCGGGTCGCGCAGCTGCTCCTCGGCCCGGGCCCGGGCTATCCAGAGCGTGGAGTCCAGGGCGATGAGGGGGATGGAGAACAGCGGCAGCAGGATCGGCTTGGCCATGGCCACCACGCAGACCAGCGGCGCGATCCCCAGTAGCGCGACCGCGACCAGGCCCTGTCTGACCAGGGCGGTGCGGGCGACGGTGGGCAGGCCGGAGCGCGGGGCGTGCAGATACCACAGCAGGACACGGGTGACCGCCAGGTAGGAGACGGCGACCATGGCCACCTCGGGCGCGGTGTAGAGCGTCCAGCTGTCCGGATCCGAGGGGGACTCGACGGACGGTACGGAGCCGAAGACGCCCAGCACCAGGGCGCCGGCGCCGATGCCGAGGAGGTCGACCGCCCCGTGCAGGATGCCCTGGCGCCAGCGGTTGCGGCGGGCTACGCCGACCAGCACGACGACCGTGAGGCTGACCATGCCGGCCGGTACCCAGCCGTACAGCAGCAGCACGGCGAGGGTGAGGGCGGCGCCCGAGCCGGTGCCGCCCCACCAGCGGGAGCGGCCGAGCATGACGAGGTGGCCGACGATGATGCCGGTCAGCACGGCCAGTGCCCAGCCGGCCGTGCCGGACGGGAAGAGCGCGTGGCCGCCGGTGAAGGCGCGGTAGAAGCCGGCGCCCAGGACGAACCCGGCCGCCGCGACGACCGCCGCGGGCAGCGCGGGCCAGGACAGGTGCCGTTCCGTGTCCGCGTCCTCGCCGGTCAGGCCGGACGTGTGGTCGGTGACCGGCTGTGCGGCGCCACGGCCGTCCGCCGCGGCGCGCCCCCCGGAGCTGCGCCCGTCCGCGGTGTACTGTCCGACGGCGCGCACTTCCGCGCCCGGACGCCCCGCCGGCCGGCCCGTCCCACGGACTGCACGCCATACGACCGCCATGCGGCGCAGACGCAGCCGTGAGCCCGGCACGGCGCTCTCGGTCGGTTCCATTCCCGTCCCTCTCACAGCCGGCGGTGCCCACGCCCCGCGGCCCGGTGCCCGACAACCCTCGGGCGGCCCGCGTTGGAAAACCCTTCCCCGTGCTCCGCGAGCACGAAGATGCCCCGACCGCAGCTGGGCACGGCAGGCGCACATCTCAACAGTAGGCCGCAGAAGGCTTCCACGGGCAGCGGTCGCCGACGGTTGCCCGAATGCGCCCCAGCCACCCGTATGCATCTGGTATGCGCCGATCGGGTGGCCTTCAACCGCTACTCCTCAGCCGAAAGGGCGACTTCGGCCGCCGCGTCCGGCCCTTGTTCCAGAAGGACCCCGAAACCCTCCTCGTTCAGGACCGGGACCTTCAGCTGCATCGCCTTGTCGTATTTCGATCCAGGACTGTCACCCACAATGACGAATGACGTCTTCTTCGAAACCGAGCCGGTCACCTTCGCTCCGCGGCTCTGCAGCGCCTCCTTGGCGCCGTCCCGCGTGAAGTGTTCGAGGGTGCCCGTGACGACGACGGTGAGTCCTTCGAGCGGGCGCGGCCCCTCGTCCTCGCCGCTGCTCTCCTCCTCCATGCGGACGCCGGCGGCCTTCCACTTTCGGATGATCTCGCGGTGCCAGTCCTCGGCGAACCACTGCTTGAGGGAGGCGGCGATGGTCGGGCCGACGCCCTCGGTGGCCGCCAGCTCCTCCTCCGTGGCCTGGTCGATGCGCTCGATCGAGCGGAACTCGCGGGCCAGCGCCTCGGCGGCGACCGGGCCGACGTGACGGATCGACAGGCTGGTGATGATCCGGGCGAGCGGGCGCTGCTTGGCCGCCGCGATGTTCTCCAGCATGGCAAGCGCGTTCTTCCTGGGCTTGCCCTCCTGGTTGGCGAAGATCGTGGCGACCTTCTCCTCGCCGGTCTTCGGGTCGCGCTTGGGCAGACCGCTGTCCGGGTCGAGGACGTACGCCTTGATGGGCAGCAGCTGTTCGACGGTGAGGTCGAACAGGTCGCCCTCGTCCACCAGCGGCGGGTCCTCGGGCTCCAGCGGCTTGGTGAGCGCGGCGGCGGCGACGTAGCCGAAGTGCTCGATGTCCAGCGCCTTGCGGCCCGCCAGGTAGAACAGGCGCTCGCGCAACTGGGCCGGGCAGGTGCGGGCGTTCGGGCAGCGCAGGTCGACGTCGCCCTCCTTCATCGGCCTGAGGGCCGTACCGCACTCGGGACACTCGGCCGGCATCACGAACTCGCGCTCGCTGCCGTCCCGCAGGTCGGCGACGGGCCCGAGGATCTCCGGGATGACGTCACCGGCCTTGCGCAGCACCACCGTGTCACCGATGAGGACGCCCTTGGCCTTGACCACGTCCTGGTTGTGCAGCGTGGCGAACTCGACCTCGGAGCCCGCGACCGTGACCGGCTCGACCTGGGCGTACGGCGTGACGCGGCCCGTGCGGCCCACGCCCACGCGGATGTTGACGAGCTTGGTGTTGACCTCCTCCGGCGCGTACTTGTACGCGATCGCCCAGCGCGGTGCGCGCGAGGTGGAGCCGAGGCGGCCCTGGAGCGGGATCTCGTCGAGCTTGACGACCACGCCGTCGATCTCGTGCTCCACGGAGTGGCGGTTCTCGCCGAAGTAGGCGATGAACTCCCGCACGCCGTCGACGCCGTCGACCACCTTGTTGTGCCGGGAGGTGGGCAGGCCCCAGGTCTTGAGCAGGTCGTAGGCCTGGGAGAGGCGGGTCAGGCCGGTGAAGCCCTCCAGGGCGCCGATGCCGTGGACCACCATGTGCAGCGGGCGGGTGGCCGTGACGCGCGGGTCCTTCTGGCGCAGTGAACCGGCAGCCGCGTTGCGCGGGTTGGCGAAGGGCTTGTCACCGGCCTCGACCAGGCGGGCGTTGAGCTCCTGGAACTTCTCCATCGGGAAGTAGACCTCGCCGCGGATCTCCACGAGGTCGGGGACGGAGTCGCCCTTGAGGCGCTCCGGGATCTCCGCGATCGTCCGGACGTTCGGAGTGATGTCCTCGCCGGTGCGGCCGTCGCCGCGGGTCGCCGCGCGGGTCAGACGGCCGTGCTCGTAGGTGAGGTTCACGGCGAGGCCGTCGACCTTCAGCTCGCACAGGAAGTGGTAGTCCTGCTCGCCCAGTTCCCTCGCGATGCGCTCCGACCAGGCGGCGAGCTCCTCGTCGTTGAAGGTGTTGTCGAGGGAGAGCATGCGCTGGCGGTGCTCGACCGCCGTGAACTCCGTCTCGTACGACCCCGCGACCTTCTGGGTCGGTGAGTCGGGGGTGCGCAGCTCCGGGAACTCCTCCTCCAGTGCCTCCAGGGAACGCAGCAGCTGGTCGAACTCCGCGTCGCTGACGACGGGAGCGTCCTTCACGTAGTAGCGGAAGCGGTGCTCCTCGATCTGCTCCGCGAGGCGCGCGTGCTTCTCCCGTGCCTCGGCGGGCACCGTCGTCGTCTCCGCTTGCTTGTCGCCGGCCACCGTGTCGTCCTCCCGTTACTCTGGGTTGTCCGCGAGGGATCTCGCCGCCCGGACGCAGTGGGCGAGAGCCGTGCGCGCGTACCCTGGGGAGGCCCCCGCGAGTCCGCACGCCGGGGTGACCGTGACCGCCTCCGCGAGAAGCCCCGGTGACAGCCCCAGCCTGCGCCACAGCGTCCTGACACCCATGACGCTACCGGCAGGGTCTGACAATGGGCCCTCCGTGGTCGGGACGACACCGGTGAAGAGCCGGGTGCCGCCCTCCACCGCCTCGCCGATCACCTCGTCGTCACGCTCGGTGAGCAGGGAGAAGTCGAAGGAGACGGCCGCCGCGCCCGCCCGGCGCAGCAGGGCGAACGGGACGTCCGGTGCGCAGGAGTGGACGACGACCGGACCGCCGGCGTGCACCGCGGCGACGTCGCGGAGCGCGCCCTCGACGATCTGCCGGTCGACGGCCCGGTGCGTGCGGTAGCCGCTGGCACTCTTCACCTGGCCGCGCAGGACGGCGGTGAGGGACGGCTCGTCGAGCTGGAGGACGAGCTGCGCGCCGGGGACCCGCCGCTGGACCTCGGCGAGGTGCAGGCCGAGCCCCTCGGCGAGGGAGGCAGCGAGGTCGCGGCAGGCTCCGGGGTCGGAGAGGACGGCCTCGCCGTTCCGCAGCTCCAGGCCGGCGGCGAGGGTCCAGGGCCCGACGGCCTGGACCTTCAGCGGCCCGGCGTACTCCTGCGTGAATTCCTCCAGCGCGTCGAGGTCCTGGCCGAGCCAGGAGCGGGCCCGCTTGGTGTCCCGTCCCGGACGGTCGCCGAGCCGCCAGCCGCTGGGCTCCACGCGCGCGTACAGCTCGACGAGCATGCCGGCGGTCCGCCCGATCATGTCCGCGCCGGGCCCGCGGGCGGGCAGTTCGGGCAGGAAGGGGAAGTCCTCGAAGGTTCCGGTGACGGTTCTGGCGGCTTCCCGGGCGTCGCCCCCGGGCATGGAGCCGACACCTGTTGCGGCACCGAACCTGAACTGGCTGTTTTCGCTCACCGGAGCAGCCTACGCAGCGGCCCGGCCGGTCAGTTCCCCGGTCGTACCGTCAGGTCGTTGACCTCGGCGTCCCTCGGCAGGTCCAGGGCCATCAGGATCGTCGTGGCGACCGACTCGGGGTCGATCCACTTCGAGGCGTCGTACTCCTTGCCCTCCTGCCGGTGGACCTTGGCCTGCATGGGGCTGGCCGTGCGGCCGGGGTAGACCGAGGTGACGCGGACGCCATTGCCGTGCTCCTCGTGGCGGAGCGAGTCGGCGAGGGCCTTCAGACCGTGCTTGGAGGCGGCGTACGCGGACCAGTCGGCGTGGGCGCTCAGGCCGGCGCCGGAGTTGACGAAGACCACGTGGCCCCGGGCGGCGCGCAGCTGGGGCAGGAAGTGGCGGGTCAGCTCGGCCGGGGCGACGAGGTTGACGTTGAGCTGGTGGCGCCAGGTCTTCGGGGTGAGCTCGCCGACCGGGCCGAGGTCGACGACCCCGGCGATGTGCAGCAGCGAGTCCACGCGGTCGGGCAGCGACTGGTGGGAGAAGGCCCAGGAGAGCTTGTCGGGGTCGGCCAGGTCGCCGACGAGGGTCTTCGCCCCGGGGAACTCGGCCGCCAGTTCCTTCGCGCGGCCCGCGTCGCGCGCGTGCAGCACGAGGTCGTCCCCGCGCGCGTGCAGACGGCGGGCCACGGCGGCGCCGATGCCGGAGCCGGCTCCGGTGATCACATGAGTAGCCATGCCCGCCATGCTCGCATCACGCGAGGGTCACGCCGGGCACCAGCCCGGGTTCACGCCACGCCCCGGCTCTCCTCCAGGTACGCCAGCGCCCCCACCGGCTCCTCCGCGAAGAACACCAGGTCGGTGAGCGGGCGGGGCAGGAAGCCCTCGTCCTCCATGCGGCGGAACTGCTCCTTCAGGCCGTCGTAGAAGCCCGCGGTGTTGAGCAGGACCACGGGCTTGTCCGTGTGGCCGTGCTTCTTCAGTTCCAGGATCTCGGTCGCCTCGTCGCGCGTGCCGGTACCGCCAACCATGATCACCACGGCGTCGGCCTTCTCCAGGAGCAGCTTCTTGCGCTCGGCGAGGTCACGGGCGACGACCATCTCGTCGACGCCGGGACGGGCCTTGGCCGACAGGAACTGCACGGAGACGCCGACGAGCCGGCCGCCCGCCTCCTGCACCCCGTCGGCGACCACCTTCATGAGGCCGACGTCCGAGCCGCCCCACACAAGGGTGTGGCCGCCCTTGCCCAGCAGCTTGGCGAACTCCCGCGCGGGACGGGTGTAGCGCTCGTCGAGGTCCATGGCGGACAGGAAGACACAGATGTTCATGCGCCCACCGTACGGGCCCGGTCCGCCGTCATGGTGACCCGCATTTCGGACTGCCGGTGCGGGAGTTGTTGCCAGTCGTCCATGAACCGGGCGTCCGGGCCGTGCTCGGCGGCTGGTTCGGTCAGCGTCGCCGTCCGGCGCAGGATGTGCGGCGAGATGTCGATGCCGTAGTAGTGCCCGGCGTCGAGCTAGTCGATGAACAGGCGCCCGGCGCGCAGGTTGCCGCAGCCGATCTCCAGCGTGCGGTGGTGCGGCCGAAGACCGTGCCCCACCGCCGCCTCCGCGCTGCGCGCCGCGTCCGAGGCCATCACCGCACGGTAGTACGCGATGTGGTCGCGGTATCGCAGCCGCAGCCAGGCGTCCCGCACCGCGCGCCGGGCGCATGAGTGGCCTCCTGCGGGGAGGGAAGAACTCCGCTTCGGCGTGCGCTGTATCCGGGGAGTCGGCTACCCAAGGAGGGCGATCGTGACCACCGGGCATCGCATCACCATCGAGCGGAGCGGCCGGCCCGTGCGCGTCGTGCACGCCGGGCAGGTCCTGGCGGAGAGCGACCGGCCGCTGGTCCTGCGCGAGACGGGTTGTCCCGATCGCTACTACATCCCGGCCGAGGACGTACGCCTGGACCTGCTGACACCGTCCGGCACGCGCACGTACTGCCCGTTCAAGGGCACCGCGTCCTACTGGTCGCTGCCGGACGCCGCGGACCTCGTCTGGGCGTATCCGGAGCCCAGGCCGGACGTCGCGGAGATCAAGGACCACCTGTGCTTCTACGAAGTGGAAGTGATGTGATCGGCTGACGCGCGGCCCGCCTCATCGATGAAATCCGTGCCGTGCGGCAGTCTGCACTGACATGGACAAGAGGATCCTTTCGCGCGACGGCACCCGCATCGCCTACGAGAGCACCGGCCGGGGCCCCGCGGTCGTCCTGGTGAGCGGCGCGATGTCGACAGGCGGCACCCTGGCGCCGCTCGCCGTGTCGCTCTCGGAGCGTTTCCAGGCCGTCGTGTACGACCGCCGGGGCCGCGGTGCCAGCGGGGACACGGCGCCGTACGCCGTGGAGCGCGAGGTCGAGGACCTTGCCGCGGTGATCGAGGCGGTGGGCGGCGAGGCGTTCCTGTACGGCATCTCGTCGGGCGGGGCACTGGCGCTGGAGGCGGCGGCGAGCGGCCTGCCGGTGCGGCGCGTCGCGGTCTACGAGACGCCGTTCGCGATGTCCGAGGAGGGCGCCAGGGAGCGCGCGGAGTACACCGCGCGTCTGACGGAGGCGCTCGGCGAGGGGCGGCGCGGGGACGCGGTCGAGCTGTTCCTGCGGCTCACCGGCCTGGCCGAGGGGGTGATCCAGGGCGCCCGCCAGTCCCCCATGTGGGCCGGCATGGAGACGATCGCCCCGAGCCTCGCCTACGACGACGCCGTCATGCGCGACGGCCGGGTCCCGCGCGCCCGGCTGGCCTCGATCGGCGTCCCCGTCCTGGCGGTCGCGGGCGACGCGAGCCCGGCCTGGCTCCGCGAGGCGGCCCGGGCGATCGCGGACTCCGTCCCCGACGGGTCGTACCGCACGCTCCAGGGCCAGACGCACATGGTGGAGCCGAACGTGCTGGCACCGGTGCTGGTGGAGTTCTTCACGCGGGGCTGAGAGGGACGGCGCTGAGAAGGACTAGGGCCGAGAGGGACGGGCCCGAGAGGGACGGGGCACGCGCGCGTGGAGCCTGTCTCGGGTGCCCCCGGGGTGCCGTCGGGGTCGCCTCGAGCTGCCGTCGGGGTCGCGCGGCGGCGCCGCGGGGGCGGCTCTGGACGTCCGCGGGATCAGATGGGGAACGCGCAGTGTCAGGCGCCGACTCCGCGCAGCGGAAGGCCAGTGATGCCCGCGGTGCCAGGCCCCGGGTTGCCGCAGCGTCGGGCGCCGGGTGGCGATGCGTCGGGTCCCGGGTTGCCGCAGCGTCGGACGTCGGGTTTCGATGCGTCGGGTCCCGGGGGCCGCAGCGTCGGGCCCTGGGCACCGCAGCGTCAGTCCCCGGGTGGCGATGCGTCAGGCCCCGGGCCCCGGGGCACCACAGCGCCAGACCCCGAGTACCGACGCGTCAGACCCCGGCTGCCGACGCGTCAGATCTCGAGTACCAACGCGTCAGCCCCTGGGTCACCAGCGTCAGACGCCCGGTCACCGCAGCGTCAGGCCACGCCCGCCGTCGCTCGCCTGGTCGACGCGATCGTCGCCGAGCCCACCACCCGTGTGCCGTCGTACAGGACGATCGCCTGGCCGGGGGCGACGCCGCGGACCGGCTCCGCGAACGACACCTCCAGCCGGCCGTCGACCAGCTCGGCGGTGACCTCGGTCTCGCCGCCGTGGGCGCGGAGCTGGGCCGTGTAGGTGCCCGGGCCGGTGGGGGCGACGCCGCACCAGCGCGGCTTGATCGCGGTCAGGGCGTTGACGTCCAGCGCGTCGGCCGGGCCGACCGTGACCGTGTTGGTGACCGGGGAGATGTCGAGGACGTAGCGCGGCTTGCCGTCGGGCGCCGGGGTGCCGATGCGCAGGCCCTTGCGCTGGCCGATGGTGAAGCCGTACGCGCCCTCGTGCGTGCCGAGCCGGTTGCCGGACTCGTCGACGATGGCGCCCTCGGACCTGCCGAGCCGGCCCGCCAGGAAGCCCTGGGTGTCGCCGTCGGCGATGAAGCAGATGTCGTGCGAGTCGGGCTTCTTGGCGACGGCCAGGCCCCTGCGCTCGGCCTCGGCGCGGATCTCGTCCTTGGTGGTGACCGTGTCGCCGAGCGGGAACATCGCGTGGGCGAGCTGCCTGTCGTCCAGGACACCGAGGACGTACGACTGGTCCTTTGCCATGTCGGAGGCGCGGTGCAGCTCGCGGGTGCCGTCCTCGTGCACGATCACCTTGGCGTAGTGGCCGGTGCAGACCGCGTCGAAGCCCAGCGCCAGCGCCTTGTCCAGCAGCGCCGCGAACTTAATCTTCTCGTTGCAGCGCAGGCAGGGGTTGGGGGTGCGACCGGCCTCGTACTCGGCGACGAAGTCCTCGACGACGTCCTCACGGAAGCGGTCGGCGAGGTCCCAGACGTAGAAGGGGATGCCGATGACGTCCGCGGCGCGGCGGGCGTCGCGCGAGTCCTCGATGGTGCAACAGCCCCGCGCGCCCGTGCGGAAGGATTGGGGGTTGGCGGAGAGCGCGAGGTGGACGCCGGTCACGTCGTGGCCCGCCTCGGCCGCGCGGGCGGCGGCGACGGCGGAGTCGACTCCGCCGGACATGGCGGCCAGGACGCGGAGGGGACGGGTGCGCTGCGGGGTGTGAGTCATAACCCTTCCAGGGTAAGGGGGCGCGGGAACCAAGGCCGCCGGGTATCCGTTGGCGATCACATGGGACAGCGGAAGGCTTCGAAGGACGGCGACCGGAAGGTCGGCCGTCGCGCGCTGCTGATCGGTGGCACGGTGGCCGCGGCGGGCTCCGCCATGCTGGCCCGGGACGAGCTGGCGCGTCTGTGGTGGCGCGTGCCCGGCGTCGAGAAGCCGCGCAAGCAGGGCGAGGTCGACTACGCGGGCGCGCGCTGGGTGGCCGCGTCCGACGCGAACTGGCGCCGCGCGGACCGGCCCGACGACTACGGCATAGACATGGTCGTCATCCATGTCACCCAGGGCGGCTTCGACAGCGCGGTGAGGGCCTTCCAGGACCCGTCGCACGGAGCGGCGTCCCACTACATCGTCCGCAAGGACGGGCACATCGCCCAGATGATCCGCGAGCTGGACGTGGCGTACCACGCGGGCAACCGCGACTACAACGAGCGCAGTGTCGGCATCGAGCACGCGGGTTTCGTGGACCGTCCGCAGGACTTCACGGACGAGATGTACGAGGCATCGGCCCGCCTCACGGCCCGGATCTGCGCGCGCTACGGCATACCCGTCGACCGCGAGCACATCATCGGCCACGTGGAGGTCCCGGGCACGGACCACACGGACCCGGGGCCGCACTGGGACTGGGACACGTACATGCGGCTGGTGCGCGAGGCGCGTACGGCGCCCGCCTGACCGGTCAGAACAGGACGGCGACGAGCGCGACGGCGGGTGCCAGCCCCTGGCCGAGCGCTCCGCGCCAGAGGCGGCGGAACGACATCGCGAAGAGGACCGCGGACACGATCATGAGCGCGCACAGGTAGCCGACCAGGGCGCGCCCCCGTCCACGCCGAGCGCCGCGCGCCCCAGGTTCGCGCCGGTCCCTTCGCAGTCCCTAAGCCGGTCCCTACGTCAGTCCCGACGCCGGTCCCTACGTCAGCCCCGCCGCCCGCGCCCGCTCAACGGCCGGCCCGATGGCCTTCGCCAGGGCCTCGACATCGGCCTGAGTGGAGGTGTGGCCGAGGGAGAAGCGGAGGGTGCCGCGGGCCAGGTCCGGGTCGGTGCCGGTGGCGAGGAGGACGTGGCTGGGCTGCGCGACGCCGGCCGTGCAGGCGGAGCCGGTGGAGCACTCGATGCCCTGGGCGTCGAGCAGGAGCAGCAGGGAGTCGCCCTCGCAGCCGGGGAAGGTGAAGTGCGCGTTGGCCGGGAGGCGTCCCTCCGGGTCCGGGTCGCCGCCGAGGATCGCGTCGGGCACCGCCGTACGGACCGCGGTGACGAGGGCGTCGCGCAGGGCGCCGATCTCGCGGGCGAACCACTCGCGCTGCTCGGCGGCCAGCCGCCCGGCGACCGCGAAGGAGGCGATGGCGGGCACGTCGAGGGTGCCGGAGCGCACATGCCGTTCCTGGCCGCCGCCGTGCAGGACGGGTACGGGGGTGTGTTCACGGCCGAGGATGAGGGCGCCGATGCCGTACGGGCCGCCGATCTTGTGGCCCGAGACCGTCATCGCGGCGAGGCCGGAGGCGGCGAAGTCGACGGGGATCTGGCCGAAGGCCTGGACGGCGTCGGAGTGCAGGGGGACACCGAACTCGGCGGCGGCGTCGGCGAGTTCGCGGATCGGCAGGATCGTCCCGATCTCGTTGTTGGCCCACATGACGGTGGCGAGGGCCACGTCGTCGGGGTTGCGGGCGATCGCCTCGCGCAGGGCGTCCGGGTGGACGCGGCCGTGGGCGTCGACCGGGAGGTACTCGATGGTGGCGCCCTCGTGTTCGCCGAGCCAGTGCACGGCGTCGAGGACCGCGTGGTGCTCGACGGGGCTGGCGAGGACGCGGGTGCGGGCCGGGTCTGCGTCACGGCGTGACCAGTAAAGGCCCTTGACGGCGAGGTTGTCGGCCTCCGTGCCGCCCGCGGTGAAGACGACCTCGCTGGGGCGGGCGCCGAGGGCTTCGGCGAGGGTCTCGCGGGCCTCCTCGACGGCGCGGCGGGCCTGCCGACCGGATGCGTGGAGGGATGAGGCATTGCCGGTGGCACCCAGGAGGGCGGTGAGCGCCTCTGCCGCCTCCGGGAGCATCGGGGTGGTCGCGGCGTGGTCGAGGTAAGCCATGGTGAGCCCGATTCTACGGCTCCCCCACGACCGTCCTCAGATCAAGGTTGGCCGAACCTGAAGCGAAGTGAACCGCTTTCCCACGCGGCTGCGACCCGTCGTCCCCGGGCCGGCCGCGGCTTGTCGGCAACGGACTGTCCTACGACGGCTCAGAAGCTCCACGAGATCGTGCTGTCGGCCTGCATGAACGCCACCAGGACCACCAGGTCGGCGACGCCGAGGCCCAGCCCCAGGAACGCGCGGCCGCGGCGCTGGGTGCCGCGCCACAGGGCGATGCTCGCCAGCACGATGGCGGTGGGGCCGAGGAAGACGTTCAGCACGAGCAGGCCGAGCAGGCCGAAGACGAAGGACGCGACGGCCATGCCGTCGGTGTCGCGGATACCGGTGCGGCGCGTGGCCGGTGCGGTGAGCTGCATGGTGATCGACTCCCGGTGTCGGGTCGGCGGTGGGGGGCTCGCTTGGCGCGCGGTGATCAGTGGGCCTGTGGGTGGCGCCGGCGGCCGTGGCGCTCGCGGAGCGCGAAGACGCCGAGCCAGACGGCGATGACGACGCCCGCGGCGACGGAGAAGGTGAGCGGCGCGTGGGCCACGGTGCCCAGGACGGCACCCAGCAGCAGGAGTGCGGCGACGATGAACAGCACGGGAAACAACCCCCAGGGTTTCGGTGAACGGTTGTAGTTACACTTGTTCACTGACTTCCCAGTCTAGCGCGCCTCATGACTTTCCAATTCCAGAGAACAGTTGTTAACTGCATGGTATGAGTCACACCCTCGGCGTCCGGCAGGCCCAGAAGCAGAAGACCCGGCAGGCACTCCTGGACGCGGCCCTCGGGCTGCTGGAGGAGCAGAGTCTGAGCAGCCTGGGGCTGCGCGAGGTCACCCGCGCCGTCGGTGTCGCCCCGACGGCCTTCTACCGCCACTTCCGCTCCACGGCGGATCTGGGCGTGGCCCTGGTCGAGGAGGCGCTGGGCAGCCTGCACCCGATGATCCGGACGACGGTGTCCACGACGGGCGACAGCGAGGAGCGCATCACGCGCACCATCGAGCTGATCGCCCGTCATGTCGACGGGTACCCCGCGCATGTCCGGTTCATCGCCCGTGAGCGACATGGCGGAGTCCAGCCGGTACGGGAGGCCATACGGGACCAACTGGCCCGGTTCGCCCAGGAGGTCAAGGACGAACTGGCCAAGGACCCGGTGTCCGCGGGCTGGACCGAGGACGACCTGCTGATGCTCGCGCACCTCTACGTCGACCAGATGCTGATCACCGCGTCGCTCTTCCTGGAGGCGCTGGAGGGGCCGGAACAGGAGCGCGAGGAGCGAACCCGGCGCGTCACGCAGGTGGCGACCCGCCAGATGCGACTGATCGGCCTGGGCCGCCATCACTGGCTGGACTGACTGACCGCACCGGCAGGAACGACAGCAGGGGCGGGCCCGGGCCCGCCCCGCTGGACGGCCGCGTACGACGAGGCCGCGAAGTGCCCGCCCTGGCCGCCCTGTCGGCCTACGCCCGGCAGACCGAGACCGGCACCTGGGACCCGTCCGAGACCGGGGGCCGCCCGCGTGAACTCGACCCGGAACTCGCCGGGTTTTGCGCTGACCGTCACCCAGCGCGGGCTGCCGGACGATCAGCGGGACGAGAACACGCGCGAGCCGCTCAGCCGAGCCTGACCCGGGCGAGCTGGCGGGACTGCGCCACCAGCCGGTCGGCGCTGTCCCACACCTCGGCGTCCTCCTCCAGGAAGCCGCCGGCGAGGTTGCGGGTGGTGATCGACACGCGCAGCGGGCCCGGCGCCGGGCGGCAGCGGACGTGCACGGTCAGCTCGACGGTGGGCACCCAGCCCCTTAGCCCGAGCTCGAAGGCGGTGGGCGGCAGGGCGTCCACCGCCAGCAGCAGGGAGAGCGGGTCGTGGTCACGGCCGTCCGCGAGCCCGAACCAGGCCCGCATCTCGCCCTTGCCGGACGGCTCGCCGAGGGCCCAGCCCAGGGTCGACGGGTCGAGCTTGAGCATCAGCCGGTCGGTGATGGCCGAGCTGCCGGGGATCGGGGCCGGGCCATCCTCCGGGCCGAAGCAGTGCTCCAGCGGCGGGATCGCGGGCGGCCTGGCCGTCGTACGGACGTCGTCGGGCAGCGTGTCCAGGTCGCCGTAGGAGGCGAGGACGCGGATGCGTTCCACCTCGCGGCCGTCGTCGTCGTACTGGAAGAGGGAGGCCTGGCCCGTCGACAGGGTCCGGCCGGTGCGGACGACGTCCGTGCGGACGACCGCCGGGCCGGGCCGTGACGCGGTCAGGTAGTGCGCCGAGATGGTGAAGGGGTCGGCGTGCGGCAGGGTGTCCGCGAGCGCGCGGCCCAGGACGGCCAGCAGATAGCCGCCGTTCACGGCACTGATGATCGTCCAGCCCGCGGAGAGGTCGATGTCGTAGACGCCGGGCGCGCGCCGGGTGAGCGCGGTGTCGCGGTCGAACTCGCTGTCGCCGATCGTGGCCCGGACGGCCGGTGCGGAGGCTGCTTCTGGCATGGCTGAACAGTACAAGAACTAACTACTAAGCGGTAGCTTTGGTCGGTTCCGGCTTGGGTGAGACCTCGGCAATTTCTCGGTAAGTGTCCGCACTCGTCCGTAAACCCGAAGGACCGTCCGACCCTCTGAAGAGACATGAGCCTCACCGGGACTGCGTTCCTCTACACGCTGATCGCGCTGTCGATCGTCGCGCTGGCGCTGCCGCTCGCCCTGTGGTCGCGCGTCCGCGGCCCCCGCGCCCTGCGCACCGCGACGCGCGCGCTGATGCTGCTGTTCGCCCAGGGAACTGCAGTGGCGCTGGTCTTCACGCTGGTCAACAACGCCAACAACCTGTACGACAACTGGGCCGACCTGCTCGGCACCGGCGACCACGTGCAGCAGGCGGCCAATCTGGGCGCCGACGGCACCGGAGGCATCGCGCTGAAGCGGCTGCCCAAGGTGCGCCAGACCTTCCGGCCGGCCACCGGACCCGGCATGCGCGCGGCCGGCGGCGTGCGCGTCACCCAGCTCAAGGGCCGGGTCTCGGGCGTGAACGCCGAGGTCTACGTCTGGCTCCCGCCGCAGTACGGCGAACCGGCCTACCGGCACCACAAGTTCCCGGTCGTGGAGTTGCTGCCCGGCTATCCCGGCCAGGCGAAGGCCTGGTTCGGCTCGCTGCACGTGAACGAGCAGCTGGAGCCGCTGATGCGGGACGGGCAGGTCGCCCCGTTCATCCTGGTCGCGCCGCGCACCAATCTGCTGGCCGGGGTGGACACCGGCTGCGCCAACATCCCGGGCACGGTCAACGCCGACACCTGGCTGAGCGTGGACGTGCCGATGATGGTCATGGACAACTTCCGTGCCGAGTCCGCCCCGGAGGGCTGGGCGGTGGCCGGCTACTCGGCCGGGGCGCACTGCGCGGCCAAGCTCGCCGTCGCCCACCCCGACCGCTACCGGGCCGCCGTCAGCCTGTCCGGCTACAACGACCCGATCGGCGAACGGGCCTCGCTCGCCGCGCAGAACCCCGCCCTCCGGGCCGAGAACAACCCCTATCTGCTGCTGCGCAAGGCGCCCGTCCCGCCGCGCATCTCGCTCTACCTTTCCGGCCAGCCGCACGACGGCTACGAGGCGGCCGTCGCCCTGGAACAGGCCGCGAAGGCGCCGACGACCGTGCACGTGGTGTACGTCCCGAGGAGCGCGGGCGGTCACACCATGGCGCTGTGGCGGCCGCAGGTGGTCCCGGCGTTCCGCTGGCTGACGGAGGTGATGGGCCGCGGCCGCGTCACGGCAGGACGGGCTGCTCTTCCTCGCTCACCGTCGACCGCCGGTGCCACGCCCGCGGAGCTCGCCAGTGGAACCGCATCGCGAGCAGGCGCAGCACGAAGGCGGTGATCACCGCGAGGGCGCTGGTGAACGGGTTCAGGGCGTCGTAGCGGATGCACAGGGCGGCCAGGGCGGCGCCGACGATCGCCGGGACCGCATAGAGGTCGCGGTCCCAGCGCAGCAGCGAGGGCACCTCGTTGGCGAGCACGTCCCGCAGCACACCGCCGCCCACCGCGGTGGTCAGCCCCAGGCCGGCGGAGGCGGTCAGGCCGAGCCCGTACTCGTACGCCTTGATCGTGCCGGCGACGCAGAACAGGCCGAGGCCGGCCGCGTCGAAGACGTTCACGGCGACCTGGATGCGCTCCACCTGCGGGTGCAGGAAGAAGACGAGCAGGGTGGCGAGCAGCGGGGTGAGGAAGTACCCCAGGTCCGTGAAGGCGGCGGGCGGTACGGCCCCGATGACCAGGTCACGGAAGAGCCCGCCGCCCAGCGCGGTGACCTCGGCGAGCACGGCGATGCCGAACACGTCGAAGTTCTTGCGTACGGCCAGGAGGGCGCCGGAGATCGCGAAGACGAAGATGCCGATCAGGTCGAGCGTGTGCTGGACGGAGGGGCTGAACAGTTGTTGGAGCACCCGGACATTCTCGCCCCGTGGCAAACCCCCGCCTTGCAGAACAAGGCGGGGGTTCTCCGGCGTGCTTACTTCTGCGCGGACTCCTCGGCAGCGGCCTTCCCCACCGACGCCTCCTTCGCCGAGGACAGCAGCTTGGTGTCCTGCGGCTGCTGGTCCTCGAAGTTCTCCGGGTGGTGGCAGGCGACGCGCTGCCCGGCCCGCAGCTCCACCAGCGGCGGCTCCGTGGTCTTGCAGATCTCCGTCGCCTTCCAGCACCGGGTGTGGAAGCGGCAGCCGCTCGGCGGGGCGATCGGCGAGGGCACGTCGCCCTTGAGCAGGATGCGCTCGCTCTTGACGCCCCGGCGCTTGGGATCCGGTATCGGCACGGCCGACAGCAGCGCCTTGGAGTACGGGTGCATCGGCGACTTGTACAGCTTGTCGCGGTCAGCCAGCTCGACGATCTTGCCGAGGTACATCACGGCGATCCGGTCCGAGACGTGCCGGACGACCGACAGGTCGTGCGCGATGATCACGTACGTCAGGCCGAGCTCCTCCTGGAGGTCGTCCAGCAGGTTCACCACCTGCGCCTGGATCGACACGTCCAGCGCGGAGACCGGCTCGTCCGCCACCACCAGCTTGGGGTTGAGGGCGAGCGCCCGGGCGATGCCGATGCGCTGGCGCTGGCCGCCGGAGAACTCGTGCGGATAGCGGTTGTAGTGCTCGGGGTTGAGGCCGACCACCGACAGCAGCCGCTGGACCTCCTTCTTCACCCCGCCCTCGGGCTCGACGCCCTGGAGCCGGAAGGGGGCGCCGACGATCGTGCCGATGGTGTGCCGGGGGTTCAGCGAGGAGTACGGGTCCTGGAAGATCATCTGCACGTCGCGGCGCATCGGGCGCAGCTCGCCTGTCTTCAGGTGCGTGATGTCCTTGCCCTCGAACTCGACCGTGCCGCCGGTCGGTTCGAGCAGCCGGGTGATCAGCCGGCCCATGGTGGACTTGCCGCAGCCCGACTCGCCGACGACGCCGAGCGTCTCGCCCTTGCGGACCTCGAAGTCGATGCCGTCGACGGCGCGCACCGCGCCGGTCTGCCGCTGGAGCAGGCCCTTGCGGATCGGGAAGTGCTTCTCCAGGCCGGTCACCTTCAGCAGGACCTCGCCGTCGGCGGCGGTGTCCTGGGTGAGGGTGCTCCCGCTCGTGTCCGGTTTGCTCACCGCTTTTTCGTCGCTCACAGCTTCGGCGCAATCTCTTCGGTCCAGATACGCTCCCGCTGCTCCTGGCCCATGTGGCAGGCGGCCCAGTGCGAGCCGCCGACCTCGGTCAGCTCGGGGCGGACGGTGCGGGTGACGTTGTCCTTCGGGATGTCCGCGTACGGGCAGCGCGGGTGGAAGGCGCAGCCGGACGGGAGGTTGATGAGGGAGGGCGGCGCGCCCTTGATCGGGATGAGCCGGTCGGTCTCCTCGCGGTCCAGGCGCGGCATCGAGCCGAGCAGGCCCCCGGTGTAGGGGTGCCGGGGCTCGGAGAACACGTCCTCGGCGGGACCGCGCTCCACGCACCGGCCGCCGTACATCACCAGCAGGTCGTCGGCCATCTCGGCGACCACGCCCAGGTCGTGGGTGATCATGATGACCGCGGAGCCGAACTCCTTCTGCAGATCGTGGATCAGATCGAGGATCTGCGCCTGCACGGTGACGTCCAGGGCGGTGGTCGGCTCGTCGGCGATGAGCAGCTCGGGGTTGTTCACCAGCGCCATGGCGATCATGGCGCGCTGGCGCATACCGCCGGAGAACTCGTGCGGGTAGCCGTCCACGCGCTTGGCGGGCTCGGGGATGCCGACGCGGTCCAGCATCTCGATCGCCCGCTGCTTGGCGACCTTCTTGCTGACGTCGTTGTGGACCCGGTACGCCTCGACGATCTGCTGCCCGACCGAGTAGTAGGGGTGCATCGCCGACAGCGGGTCCTGGAAGATCATGGCCATCTTCCGGCCGCGCAGCCGCCGTACGTCGTCGGGGTCGGCCGCGATCAGCTCCTGGCCGTCCAGCCACACCTCGCCGGAGACCTTGGCGCGCGCCGAGCGGTGCAGGCCCATCACGCCGAGCGAGGTGACGGACTTGCCGGAGCCGGACTCGCCCACGATGCCCAGGGTCCTGCCCTTGCGCACGTCGAAGCTGACGCCGTCCACGGACTTGACCAGACCGTCGTCGGTGTCGAAGTGGATGCGCAGATCACGGACGGACAGGAACACGTCGTCCGCGACGGACGGGGCGGTGGTGTCCGGTTCGCCGAGCGCGGCTTTGTCGAGCTTGCTCACGAGTACCTCACCCGGGGGTCGATGGCGGCGTACACCAGGTCGACGATCAGATTGCAGAAGACGATGAAGAACGCGGCGACCAGGGTCACGCCCATCACGATGGGCAGGTCGTTGTCCTTGATGGCCTGGACCGAGTATGCGCCGATGCCCTGGAGGGAGAACACCGTCTCGGTGAGCACCGCGGTGCCGACGAGGGTGCCGAAGTCCATGCCGAAGATGGTGACGATCGGGGTGAGCGCGGAGCGCAGGCCGTGCTTGGTCACGACCGTGGTCTCCTTCAGACCCTTGGCCCTGGCCGTTCTGATGTAGTCCTCGCTCATCGTCTCCAGCATGCCCGCCCGGGTGAGCCGGGCGTACAGCGCGGAGAACAGGAAGGCGAGGCTGATCCAGGGCAACAGCAGGTGCCACGCCCAGTCGGCCGGGTTCTCGGTGAACGGGACGTAGTCGATGCTCTCCCAGATGGGGATCTCGTAGACGAAGAGCGCGTTCAGCACCTGGCCGGTGAAGAAGATCGGGAGCGAGACGCCGGCGAGCGCGATGAACATGGAGATGCGGTCGACGGGCTTGCCCTTGCGCAGTGCCGAGATGACACCGATCGTCACGCCGCTGATCACCCAGATCACCGCCGCGCCGATGGCCAGCGAGAAGGAGACGGGGATCCGTTGCTCCAACTGCGGCCAGACCTCGATGTGGCTCTTGAAGGAGTACCCGAAGCAGGGTGCGCTGCAGTGCGTCGCGTCGGGACCGAACCGGTAGTCGGCGCCCGCCACGAGGCCCTTCACGAAGTTCCAGAACTGCTCGTAGACGGGCTGATCCAGTCCCAGGTTCTTCTTGATCGCGGCGACGGACTCGGGGTTCGCGTCCTTGCCGACGTACTGGGTGGCCAACTGGTCGGCCGTCTGGCCCCCGAGGCGGGGTACCAGGAAGAAGATGGCGAAGGTGACTGCGCTGACCACCAGCAGCAACAGCACCGCGCCCATGACGCGTCGGAGGATGTACGCAGCCACAGCTGTACGGCCCCGGGCGGCCGCGGCGGGATCATCCGCCGCGGCCACCCGGTGCCTTCACCTGCCTTTCGAAAGGATCCGGCCTGCTGAGTTACTTCGAGGAGCTCATCAGCAGGTAGTCGTACATGCCGAGGTAGGCCTGCGTGACCGTGACGTTGGTCGCGGACGTCGGCCGGAGCAGCAGGTTCTTGCGGTAGACCAGCGGGACGACCGAGGCGTTGTCGAGCACCATCTTGTCGATCTCGCCCCAGGCCTTGGTGCGGGCCGCGTCGTCGGTGTTGGCGATCGCGTCCGTCAGGGCCTTGTTGATCTTCGGGTCGTCCAGCTCCATCAGGTTGTTGCCGCCCGAGGGCTTGATGGCCGCGCCGTTGACGATCTGGTCGAGGAAGCCGTAGCCGGTCGGCCAGTCGGCACCCCACGCCATCGAGAGCATGCCGAGCTTGTTCTGGTGGACGTAGCTCGGGACACCGGCGAAGTTGGAGAAGTACTTGCCGGAGGGGAACTGCTTGATCTCGATGTTGATGCCGATCTTCTTCAGCGACTCCTGGGTGGCCGTCGCGGCAGCGATCTCGGCGGGCCGGTCGGAACGGGCCGTCAGGATCGTGTTGAAGCCGTTCGGCTTGCCGCACGCCTTCAGCTCTTCCTTGGCCTTGGCCACGTCACCCTTGTGACCGTCGGTCGCGTAGGTGTCGAACTTGGTGTAGCCGTTGACCGACGGCGGCAGCAGCGTGGTCGCCACATCGCCCTTCGGCGAGCCGCCCATCGCGTCCAGGACGGACTGCTTGTCCAGACCCCACTGGACGGCCTTGCGGCAGTGCTCGTTGTCGAACGGCTTGACGTTCACGTTGAGCGCGATGTACTGCGTGGCGCCCGCGTAGGAGCTGTCCGTCTGGTTGGCGTACTTGCCGCGCAGCACCTTCGGCTGGGTCTGCGGCTGCACACCCGTGCCGGCCGCGTCAGCCGTGATCTTGTCGGAGAGCAGGTTGTTGTCGACCGTGACCGGGTTGACCTTGAACTTGATCGAGATCTTGTCCGGCAGAGCCTTGCGGACCGGGTCCGTCTTCGCGTCCCACTGGGGGTTGCGCACCAGGGTGGCGCTGCGGCCCTCCTCGTAGGACTGGAACTGGTACGGGCCGGAGGACACGATGTTCTGCACGTACTTCGCACCGGTGTCCTTCGCCTTCGGCACCGGCGCCGTCTGCGAGAACGTGGCCAGGTAGTCGAAGTCGGCGAACGGCTGCTTCAGCTTGAAGACGATCGTCCGGTCGTCCGGCGTCTCGATCGACTTGATGCCCTCGGCGGACTTGTCCTTGTAGGGACCCTGGTACTTGTCGCCGCCCTCCAGGTACGACTTGAAGTACGTCGGGCCGTTGGACAGGGCCTCGGGCGCGAAGTTGGAGCGCTCGATGGCGTACTTCACGTCCTTGGACGTCACCGGTGTGC
Source organism: Streptomyces coeruleorubidus (assembly GCF_028885415.1). Classification (GTDB taxonomy): domain Bacteria; phylum Actinomycetota; class Actinomycetes; order Streptomycetales; family Streptomycetaceae; genus Streptomyces; species Streptomyces coeruleorubidus_A. Next base: position 6,919,125 of record NZ_CP118527.1, on the reverse strand, counting down.
CGTCCTGGAACTTCACGCCGGCGCGCAGCTTGTACGTCCAGGTCTTGGCGTCCGGGCTGGACTTGCCGAGGGACTCGGCGAGGTCCGGCACGATCTCCAGGCCTTCCTTGCCCGCCGCCGGTTTGAACGACGTGAGCGTCCTGCCGTAGAGGCGGGAGAAGTTCTGCACCCAGCCGTAGTACGTGTTGCCCGGGTCGAGGGAGTCGGGCACGTCCGAGTGCTCGTACGTGACCGTCCCGCCCTTCTTGCTCGACGGGTTGACGATCGAGGTCAGCGCGGCGTCCTTCTTGCCGTTGCCTCCGTTCCCGTCGTTGTCGTCACCTCCGCCGCCACATGCGGCAGCGCCCAGCGACAGTGCCAGGACCGACGCAACGCCGGCGGTCACCCTTCTCGTCTTCACCTGAGGAAGCCCCCTCATTCGATGGATCACTTGCTGCGAGGGTCGAGGGCGTCACGCAGCCCGTCACCCAGCAGGTTGAAGGCCAGGACGGTGATGAAGATCGCCAGTCCGGGCACGAACATGTACTGCGGATCAGCCGTGTAGAGATCCACAGCGTTGCTGAGCATGCCGCCCCAGGAGGCCTGCGGCGGAGCGATACCGACACCGAGGAAGCTCAGCGCGGCCTCGAACAGGATGTTCGTCGGGATGATCAGCGTCGAGTAGACGAGGATCGGCGCGACGAGGTTCGGGAGCAGTTCCCGGAACAGGACGTACGGGCCGCGCGCCCCGAGGCTCGTGGCGGCCTCGATGAACTCCCGCTTGCGCAGGGTCATCGTCTGGGCGCGCACGATGCGGCCGATGTACGGCCAGCTGAAGAAGCCGATCACGAAGATCAGCACGCAGATGCGCAGCGACAGCCCGTCGAGGCCGAAGAAACCGTCCTGCACCGAGGCCGAGATCGAGATGGCGAACAGCAGCAGCGGGAACGCCAGGAAGGTGTCCATCAGCCTGCTGATGACGCTGTCGATCCAGCCGCCGTAGTAGCCGGCGATGACGCCGAGCACGGTGCCGATGCACACGGACAGCAGCGTGGCGCCGCCCGCGACCAGGAGGGAGACCCAGGAGCCGTCGATGATGCGGGCGAGCATGTCCCGGCCGTACTGCGGGTCCACGCCGAGCGGGTGGTCCCAACTCATGCCTCCCCAGCCGCCCTTGGGGGCGAGCAGCGCGGGGTCGATGAGGTCCTGGTTGAACTTGTTGGGATCGAGGTTGAAGATCCACTGGATCGGCTTGGAGAACACCGCCATCAGCACGAGCAGGATGACGATGACGCCTCCCGCCATCGCCACCTTGTCCCGCTTGAAGCGCATCCAGGCGATCTGGGTGAGCGAACGCCCTTCGATCTGGCTCTTCTTGACCCCGGAGAGCACGGCCTCGGGCTGTGCTCCGGCTTCCGCCCCGGTGGTCTCGATCGGTGCGGTCACGGTGCGATTGACCCCTCTCGGGCCGGCGATCGCCGAGCCCCTGGCTGCCGCTGTAGCGGTTTGTTTGTCTCGTGCACGAGACCGACCCGGCCCGTGTCTTGCGGGGAGTCTTCAACGCTTTGGCGATCTGTTGCCAGACTTGACGGTGAAAGGATGCGTAAACGTGATGCTGTCTGCGGGGTTCCGTTATCCGGACAACAGGTAACGGGGGTCGGACGCGCTGCGATGGGTGGATTTTAGGGCATACCCCCACTTCTCACCTTTATCTACGCGCGAAGAGCTGAGAGCCTGTCGCATTTGAAGGTGGGGAAACAATGACCCGCGGACGCCCGCGGAGTGGGTCAGTACCTGCCCTGGGCCGGGGGGAAGCCGTAGTCCGAGGCCGGTGCCTGGACAGGGGCGGTGGCGTGGGCCTCGCGGTCGTAGAAGGGACGGGCGTTCGCACGCAGCCACATGGCGACCGGGTCGTGTTCGTCGGACATGGCGACGGTCGAGACGGGCAGCCCGTCCGGTACGGCCCCGAGAGACTGCTGCATCATCGCGCGCACGGAATCCACGGCCGGCGGCGAAGTGTCGTACACATCCAGTCCGATGGCGAGGTACGGCGCCCCGAGCGCGGGCTGCACCCAGGCCCGGCGCAGCGAGCGGACGGCCGGGGTGCGGTGGGCGTTCTGCGCGAGCAGGGCGTAGAACTGGGGGATCTCGATGGCCGGTTCGGACAGCCGCAGCGGGCCGGCGGGCTGGCGGTCCAGGCCCGTGGCGATCCGGCGCAGGTCGAGCCAGGGGATGCCGACGCCGCCCCCGGGGGCGTGCGGGTTGAGCCAGAGGCCGTAGTGGTCGGGGTAGAGGGCGCGGGCGACGTCGACTCCGTCGACCACCTCGTAACTGCGGTTCCAGCCGCTGGCCGAGAGCTCCTGGGCGGAGGTCACGCAGGGGGCGTAGCCGTAGCCGTCGACCTCCATGTTCCCGTACTGGGCGTCGGGGGAGCCCGCCTGACCGTGCCAGAGGAGCATCCAGATCTGGCCGGTGTGCGGGGTCGCGAGCGCGCGCAGGAGTGCCTCGTAGGCGTCGTAACGCCCGGGCGTGACCTGGCGCAGCATGTGCTCGACCTGTCCGGCCGCGGCCGTGCCGCTCGCGCTCACCTTTACCGCCCCTTCGTACAACGCCTCGACCGTGACCTAGCTTAAGGGGTCCTTTCAGAATGCTGGGTGCTTGCGGGCGAGGGTCATGCAGTGGGCGAGCTGCAGGAAGGCGTCGTGCATGTCGTCTCGGGCGTCCCAGCGGGTGCGTAAGCGGCGAGGGCCGTGGAGCCAGGCGATGGCGGACTCGGCAACCCACCGCACACGGCCCAAGCCGGAGCCATGCGCCTGACCGCGCCGGGCGATCTTCGGGACGATGCCACGCTCACGTAGCCGACGGCGGTAGATGTCGTGGTCGTAGCCACGGTCGGCATACAAGGTGCGGGGCTTGCGCCGGGGCCGGCCCCGCTTGCCCCGCACCGGCGGCAGGCCGTCGACCAGCGGAAGGAGCTGGGTGACGTCGTTTCGGTGCCCGCCCGTCAACGACACCCGCAGCGGGGTGCCGTGCGCGTCGGTCAACACGTGGTGCTTCGAGCCCGGCCGTGCACGGTCAACCGGGCTCGGGCCGACTTTTGGGCTGCTTCGCCCCCGCTTGGCCTGCACGTGCGAGGCGTCAACGGTGACGCGGGAGAAGTCCAGGCGGTCTGCCGCCCGCAGCCGGTCCAGCAGCACCCGCTGGAGTTCCTCCCACACCCCGGCCTCCTGCCATTCGGCCAGCCGCCGCCAGCAGGTAGGACCGGAACCGAACCCCAACTCCTGCGGCAGGTACTCCCATTGGATTCCGGTGTAGAGGACGAACAGCACACCCTGCAGCGTTTTGCGGTCATCGATCCGCTTGCGCCCCGGGTGCCGGAACCGCCGTTCATGCTTCGGCAGCAGCGGCTCGATCACCGCCCACAGCTCGTCACTGACCTCCCACGGCTTGCGCCGCACCAGGGTCACCCCCAAGGAGCACGCACGGGATCACATACTTCTCCACCGTGCCACAAGAAGATCATTCTGCAAGGAGCCCTAAGCCCGCCCGGGAGCTCGGGGCTCGGTGTCGCTTTGCGGGTGCGTGCCGGGTGTGGCCGGGCGCGCCCACGCGGCGCAGCCGCATGATGTCACCGCCCCGCCCCCCTTGGGTACCTGACCTACCGCTGGTAGAAGGGCCGGACCCTGTCCCTCATCCAGGTGCCCACCGGATCCTCCGCCACGTCCAGGAGGACCAGGTTGACCGGCCACGGGGCCGGGGACTTGGTGACGGCGCGGGACAGGGCCTCCAAGGGGAGAGCCCGCAGGTCGCCTTCCCACTGGGAGAGTTCGACACCCACGAACATCACCGGGTCGGCGGTCTCGATCGCGGCTAGGCAGCGGCGGGCGGTGACGACGACGCCGATCGCCTCGAACTCGGCGGAGGCGGCGGCGAGGAAGTCCACCGGGTCGTCCTGCCAGTCGGGCTCGAAGAGGCGGACCCGGCCGCCGCTCGCGGGGCCGTCCAAGGGGGTCCGGCCGGCTCGGCAGAGCTCGGCCACGGCGGGCGGCGGGAGCGGGATGCCGACCACACCGCCCGGGTTGACGGCTATCCCGGCGTGCGGGGGCAGGCCGCGGGCGAACTCCACGGCGGGCGCGATGGTGTACGACATGTGGGAGCCGACGACCTGGCGGAACTGCTCCTCCGAGCTGAACACCGGCACGTAGGCCTGGCCCTCGATCTCGATGCCGGGCAGGTCCAGGGGGCCACTTTGGGGGCCGCCGCCGCTCGGCAGGGGGACCCAGACGAAACTCCGGCCGAGCACCTCGACGATCCGCCCGCCGGCCGACGGTCCGGCACCGAGGGAGGCCGAGAGCACCTCCTCCAGTTCGTTGCCGGGCCATCCGCCGTGCGGGTGGGTCTGCGTGTGCGCCGGGAAGTCCGCGGAGAAGTCCGCCGGGAAGTCCATATGCCTACCGCCTGCCTGGAACCACTGCTGTGGCTCAAAAGGCTAGCGGCTCGCCGGCCGGCGGCCGTCAGCCCGTGAACCCGATCCGGCGCAGGGTGTCCGCCGCGTCCCGGTCGACGAGGATCGCCGAGCCGCAGCCCGCGGGCAGTTCGCCCCGCTCCACGGCGCGCAGCAGGCGGGTGGTCGCCGCGCGGTGGCGCAGGAACGCGTACCGCGAGACACCGCGGCCGCGGTCGCGCTGGCCGGCCAGGGCCTCCTCGGGGGTGACGTCGAGCATGAGCAGATGCAGGGTGCCGCCCCGGCGACGGGCCTCGCGGGCCAGCCAGCGGCGCACCCAGGCCTGGGTGCCGCAGTCGTGCACGACGACGCCCTCGCCGGTGCGCAGGGCGCGACGCAGCCCGGCGTAGTGGGCGAGGCGGACGAGCGGGCGGTAGACCGCGTACGGCAGGAAGCGCGGCATGCGGCTGTCCCAGCGGTCGCGGGTGTCCTGGGAGTCGATGCGCCGGCCGGGCACGGTGCGCCGCATCAGCGTGGACTTGCCGCTGCCGGGCAGGCCCGTGACCACGACGAGGTCGCGGGGGCCGAACAGCAGCGCGTGCGGGCCGCGGCCGGCGCGCTCGCGCAGATCGCGGACGACCGGCACCGGCAGCGGGCCGCAGCCCGCGCGTGCCGGAACGGCCGGCTGCTCGGGCAGCGCGACGCCCGTTGTCGTGGCGTACGCGGTGGTCCTGTTCACCGTGATCGTCCTCCCCTGGGGCCAGGTACGGAAGACCCATCCCCGCCGAGTGTAAAGAGAAGGTAATGCCCGATGTCTCTGGTTTTAGTCCTCTTCCTGCAACAGGCCTGCTACAGGGTGCTGCCCTGCCACCCCGCGACGATGCGTGCAATGATGTGCGCGCCAACTGCATACCGGCCGTTTGAATCCGCGCGGGAGAGTCCCCAGCACCGTCCGACGCTGGGGCGCCGAAGGAGCAAGTCCCTCCCTTGAATCTCTCAGGCCCCGTTACCGCGCGGGCGAGGCACATCTGAAAAGCGGGCCGCCGTCCTCGGTGGTCCCACCCAAGGTGCAAGCCATGTCCTTCATGGCGAACCTCTCAGGTTCCGATGACAGATGGGGAGGAACGACCTCGCCCGTCATGCCCTTGGAGACCGACCGATGAGCAGTACGCCACTGCGCCACACCGCGCTCGATGCCCTGCATCGCTCGCTCGGCGCGACGATGACCGACTTCGCCGGCTGGGACATGCCCCTGCGCTACGGCTCCGAGCGTGACGAGCACAACGCCGTGCGCACGAGGGCCGGGCTCTTCGACCTCTCCCACATGGGGGAGATCACCGTCACCGGTCCGCAGGCCGCCGCCCTCCTCGACTACGCCCTGGTGGGCAACATCGGCGGAGTCAAGCCCGGCCGCGCCCGCTACACCATGATCTGCCGGGCCGACGGCGGCATCCTCGACGACCTGATCGTCTACCGGCTGGCCGAGGCCGAGGCCCCCGAGTACATGGTCGTCGCCAACGCCTCCAACGCCCAGGTCGTGCTGGACGCCCTGGCGGAACGTTCCGCGGGCTTCGACGCCGAGGTGCGCGACGACCGGGACGCCTACGCGCTGATCGCCGTACAGGGTCCTCAGTCCCCGGCGATCCTGAAGTCCCTCACCGACGCCGACCTCGACGGCCTGAAGTACTACGCCGGTCTGCCCGGCACGGTCGCGGGCGTCCCGGCGCTGATCGCCCGTACCGGCTACACCGGCGAGGACGGCTTCGAGCTGTTCGTGAAGCCGGAGCACGCGGTCGAGCTGTGGCAGGCCCTGACCAAGGCGGGCGAGGGCGCCGGACTGGTCCCGTGCGGGCTGTCCTGCCGCGACACGCTGCGCCTGGAGGCGGGAATGCCGCTGTACGGGCACGAGCTGAGCACGTCCCTGACGCCCTTCGACGCCGGGCTCGGCCGGGTGGTGAAGTTCGAGAAGGACGGCGACTTCGTGGGGCGCGAGGCCCTGCGCGAGGCCGCCGCCCGCGCCGAGCAGAACCCGCCCCGCGTGCTGGTCGGCCTGGTCGCCGAGGGCCGCCGGGTCCCGCGCGCCGGGTACGCGGTCGTCGCCGGCGGCGAGGTGATCGGCGAGGTCACCTCCGGCGCCCCCTCCCCCACCCTCGGCAAGCCGATCGCCATGGCCTACGTCGACGCCGCGCACGCCGCGCCCGGCACGCCCGGCGTGGGCGTGGACATCCGGGGCAGTCACGAGCCGTACGAGGTCGTGGCGCTGCCGTTCTACAAGCGCCAGAAGTAGACACTGGCCAAGGGCCGCGGCAGCGACCCCGCTGTCCGTCCTCCCAGCTCACCAGCAGTCCCCCTTCCACAGCACTCCCGCGCGTACAGGAGAATCCAGGCCATGAGCAACCCCCAGCAGCTGCGTTACAGCAAGGAGCACGAGTGGCTGTCGGCCGCCGATGACGGCGTCTCGACGGTCGGCATCACGGAGCACGCGGCCAACGCGCTCGGCGATGTCGTGTTCGTCCAGCTCCCCGAGGTCGGTGACTCGGTGTCCGCGGGCGAGACCTGCGGCGAGCTGGAGTCGACCAAGTCGGTGTCCGACCTCTACTCCCCCGTCTCCGGTGAGGTCACCGAGGTCAACGAGGACGTCGTGAACGACCCGTCGCTGGTGAACTCGGCCCCCTTCGAGGGCGGCTGGCTGTTCAAGGTGCGGGTCACGGACGAGCCGGGCGACCTGCTCTCCGCCGACGAGTACACCGCGTTCTCCGCCGGCTGAGGAGGCGTAGCCGTATGTCCGTCCTGAACACACCCCTGCACGAGCTCGACCCGGCCGTGGCCGCCGCGGTCGACGCCGAGCTGCACCGGCAGCAGTCCACGCTCGAGATGATCGCCTCGGAGAACTTCGCTCCGGTCGCGGTCATGGAGGCGCAGGGCTCGGTCCTCACCAACAAGTACGCCGAGGGCTACCCGGGCCGCCGCTACTACGGCGGCTGCGAGCACGTCGACGTGGTCGAGCAGATCGCGATCGACCGGGTCAAGGAGCTGTTCGGCGCCGAGCACGCCAACGTGCAGCCGCACTCGGGCGCCCAGGCCAACGCGGCCGCGATGTTCGCGCTGCTCGAGCCGGGCGACACCATCATGGGTCTGAACCTCGCGCACGGCGGGCACCTGACCCACGGCATGAAGATCAACTTCTCCGGCAAGCTCTACGACGTCGTCGCCTACCACGTCGGCGACGACGGCCGGGTCGACATGGCCGAGGTCGAGCGGCTGGCCAAGGAGTCCAGGCCCAAGCTGATCGTCGCGGGCTGGTCGGCCTACCCGCGGCAGCTGGACTTCGCGGAGTTCCGCCGGATCGCGGACGAGGTCGGCGCGTACCTGATGGTCGACATGGCCCACTTCGCGGGGCTCGTCGCGGCCGGGCTGCACCCGAACCCGGTCCCGCACGCGCACGTGGTGACCACGACGACCCACAAGACGCTGGGCGGCCCGCGCGGCGGTGTGATCCTGTCCACCGCCGAACTCGCCAAGAAGATCAACTCCGCTGTCTTCCCCGGTCAGCAGGGCGGTCCGCTGGAGCATGTGATCGCGGCCAAGGCGGTCGCCTTCAAGGTCGCGGCCTCGGAGGACTTCAAGGAGCGCCAGCGCCGTACGCTGGAGGGTGCCCGCATCCTGGCCGAGCGTCTGGTGAAGGACGACGTCCGGGCCGTGGGCGTGGACGTCCTGTCCGGCGGCACGGACGTGCACCTGGTCCTGGTCGACCTGCGCCACTCGGAGCTGGACGGCCGGCAGGCCGAGGACCGCCTCCACGAGGTGGGCATCACGGTCAACCGCAACGCGATCCCGAACGACCCGCGTCCGCCGATGGTGACGTCGGGTCTGCGGATCGGCACGCCGGCCCTGGCGACCCGGGGCTTTGCGGCCGAGGACTTCGCGGAGGTCGCGGACGTCATCGCCGAGGCGCTGAAGCCGTCCTACGACGCGGAGGCCCTCAAGGCCCGGGTGAAGGCCCTGGCCGACAAGCACCCGCTGTACCCGGGTCTGATCACATAACGAAGAAACCTTTCGGGCGCCGTGCGGCCACGAGCGGCGCGGCGCCCACCCCCTTCGCACCACCCCCGTAGTCAGGAGTTCCCGTGGCCATCTCGGTCTTCGACCTGTTCTCGATCGGCATCGGCCCGTCCAGCTCCCACACGGTCGGCCCGATGCGCGCGGCCCGGATGTTCGCCCGGCGGCTGCGCAACGAGGAACTGCTCACCCCGACCGCGAAGGTCCGCGCGGAGCTCTACGGCTCGCTCGGCGCCACCGGCCACGGCCACGGCACGCCCAAGGCGGTGCTGCTCGGTCTGGAGGGCGACTCGCCGCGCACGGTGGACGTGGAGACGGCCGACGCACGGGTGGAGGCGATCAAGGCCGACGGCCGGCTGAGGCTGCTGGGCGAGCACGAGATCGCGTTCTCCTACGACGACGACATGGTCCTGCACCGCCGCAAGGCCCTGCCGTACCACGCGAACGGCATGACCCTGTGGGCGTACGACGCCTCGGGCGCCGAGCTGCTGACGAAGACGTACTACTCGGTCGGCGGCGGCTTCGTCGTCGACGAGGAAGCGGTCGGCGCGGACCGCATCAAGCTCGACGACACCGTGCTGAAGTACCCCTTCCGCACGGGCGACGAGCTGCTGCGCATGGCCGGGGAGACGGGCCTGTCCATCTCCGCGCTGATGCTGGAGAACGAGCGGGCCTGGCGCACCGAGGAGGAGATCCGCGCCGGACTGCTGGAGATCTGGCGGGTGATGGAGGCGTGCGTGGCGCGCGGCATGTCCCGCGAGGGCATCCTGCCGGGCGGTCTGAAGGTGCGCCGCCGGGCCGCCAACACCGCCCGCAAGCTGCGCTCCGAGGGCGACTCCAAAGCCCTCGCCATGGAGTGGATCACGCTCTACGCGATGGCGGTCAACGAGGAGAACGCGGCCGGCGGCCGGGTCGTGACCGCCCCGACGAACGGCGCGGCCGGCATCATCCCGGCGGTCCTGCACTACTACGTCAACTTCGTGCCCGGCGCCGACGAGGAGGGCGTGGTCCGCTTCCTGCTCGCCGCGGGCGCGATCGGCATGCTGTTCAAGGAGAACGCGTCGATCTCCGGCGCCGAGGTCGGCTGCCAGGGCGAGGTGGGCTCCGCCTGCTCCATGGCGGCGGGCGCGCTGGCCGAGGTCCTCGGCGGCTCCCCGGAGCAGGTCGAGAACGCCGCGGAGATCGGCATGGAGCATAACCTCGGCCTGACCTGCGACCCGGTCGGCGGCCTGGTCCAGATCCCGTGCATCGAGCGCAACGGCATGGCCGCGGTGAAGGCCGTCACGGCCGCGCGCATGGCGATGCGCGGCGACGGCTCCCACAAGGTGTCCCTGGACAAGGTCATCAAGACCATGAAGGACACCGGCGCGGACATGTCGGTGAAGTACAAGGAGACCGCGCGGGGCGGGCTGGCCGTCAACATCATCGAGTGCTGAGGGGCCCGGGCGGCGTCGAGCGGCTGTCGCCGCGGTCGTGGCGGTCGTGGCGGAAGGAGCTGTGGCCGCCCGAGCCGGTGAGGCGGCCTCAGTTCCTCGAAGACCGGACGCAGTTGCGAGGGCCGAGGTTGTTCGCGGCGGCCACCCGGGGAGCCGACCCGGAGCGCCAACTCCGCACCGGATGCACGGCCGAGCGGGGGCCGGCAGTCACCCGGCCGAGCGGGGCGGCGGTCACCGGGCCGACTCGCGGACGTCCGCCACGGCCGCGGGCAGATCGGCCGGGTCCTCGGTGACGACGATCGCCACGACGGTGTCCGTGCCGGGCCAGTCCTCGGCGAGGACGACCCGGGGGCGGGCGAGCGCGGCCACGGCCACCTCGCCTGCCGGGCGTCCGTCCTGGGGCAGCAGCACCATGGCCGCGCCGCGACTCGGCTCGGGGGTCTCGCCGGGCAGCTCTCCGTCGGTGAGCAGGGCGAGCAGCGCCTCGTAGGGACGGACGGCACCCTGGTGCGCGTACGGGATGAGGTGGGAGTTGATCAGGTCGCCGCCGAGCCGTCCGCCGACCTCCAGGACGACGGGGCCCGTGGAGCCGAGCCGCAGGTCGACATGGAATCCCCCGGTCCCGAGGCCGACGGCGAGCACGGCCTGCTCGGCGGCCCGCATCAGATCCTTCACCTGCGCCTCCGCCAGAGCGGAAGGGACAGCCGTGGCCCACGACGGGGACAACGGCCCCTCGACGCTCTTGTCGGTGACGCCGAGGATCCGCACCGTGCCGTCGGAGACGACACCGGAGACCGAGTGCTCGGAGCCGTCGACGTACTCCTCGACGAGGAAGTCGCTGGTCTTGGAGTAGTTGGCGGCCGTGAGCGCGAACACCTCGTCCAGGCCGGTGTCCTGGGTGATCAGCGCCATGCCGCGGCCGCCGGAGCAGTGGGCGGGCTTGAACACCAGGGGCCGGCCCGCGGTGCCGAGCTCCGAGACGGCGGCCCGCAGCTCGTCGCGTGTCCGGCCCGCCCGCCAGGGCGGGTTGAGCCCGTACGGCTCCATGGCCCGGCGCTGGGCCGCCTTGTCCGTGGTGACGGCCGCGGCGTCGGTACCGATGCCGCGCACGCCGAACCGCTCGGCGAGCAGCGCGGTGAGGCCGACGTACTTGTCGCCCCAGCAGGCGACCGCGACGGGGGCCTGGTCCGGGGCGGCCTGAGCGGCCTGCTCCGCGAGCGAGGAGCAGCGGTCGAAGGAGCCGAGCCGGTGGCCGGGCAGCCCGGTGTGGGAGACGTCGGCGTCGGAGGCGACGTGGACGCTCAGTCCCCGCGCGGCGGCGGCGTCGAGTTCGGCGCGCCATTCCAGGGGTGAGCGCCGCATGCCGAGGTAGAGCACCGAGCTGCTCCCCGTCTCGCCGCCGTCGTCCGCTGCCGTCGGGGTCGCCGCGGGGGTGTGTGCTGTCGTCATTCGGTCGGACACCGTTCCCGTTCGCAAGTTGACAATTATTCGCAAGTTGACAATTACACGTCAGTCCACAGCAGCCCGTGCCATGGTGGTAGACACCAACTCCCCCTCCCCCACCAGCACTTCAGGGAGCCCCCATGCTGCGCGGCATAGACGTGAGCGCCTACCAGCCCTCCTCCTACAACACCGACGGCCTCTCCTTCGTCTTCGTCAAGGCGACCGAGGGGCGTTCCTACGTCAACCCCAGACTCGCCGCCCAGACCAAGCGGGCCCGCGACGCCGGGCTGGTCGTCGGCTTCTACCACTTCCTGTGGCCCGGCAACCTCACCGCCCAGGCCGAGTACTTCGTCGGCAAGGCCCCGGACCGGCCGGGCGACATCCTCGCCGTCGACTGGGAGACGACCAGCAACGGGACGCACGCGAGCAACGCGGAGAAGGACCTGTTCATCCGGAAGCTGAAGGACCTCCGGCCGAACAACCAGATCATTCTGTATGCGAACAGGCATTTTTGGCTGACCATCGACAAAACCTCCTACGCGGGCGACGGCCTGTGGATCGCCGACTACGTCAGTGCCGGGAAGCCGCGCATCAAGGCCAAGTGGCGATTCCACCAGTACACCGACGATCCGCTGGACAAGAACGTGGCCGACTTCGAGAACAAGGCGGCGCTGCGGAAGTGGGCCGAGGACGCCTGACACGCCTAGTAGCGCTTCGTTACGTTGCGTGATCTCGGCTGATCGTGGGCAGCTTCCCGAAGTGAGGTTGGGGGAAGTGGAGCGGCTCCGGGGCGAGTTGGCGGAGTTCGTTGCCGATGTGTTCGGGTCGGTTCCGCGGCGGGATCAGCGGCGGTGGGGCGAGTGTTATCTGCGGGGCCTGATGCTCGACGGCCGGCGCAAGTCGATCCAGCCGATGGCCGAGCGTCTGCCGGACGGGAACATGCAGGCCCTGCAGCAGTTCGTGAACCAGTCGCCATGGGATCCGCTGCCCGTCAGGCAGCGGATCGCCGAGCGGCTGTCCGAAGTGGTCAGGCCCGAGGTGTGGGTGATCGACGACGTGTCGTTCCCCAAGTGCGGCACAGCGTCGGTGGGGGTGGCCCGCCAGTACTGCGGAGCGGTCGGCAAACGGGCGAACTGCCAGGTCGCGGTCAGTGTCCATGCCGCCACCGACACCGCCTCGTGCCCGTTGCAGTGGCAGTTGTATCTGCCGCGTGAGTGGACGGACGAACCGGACCGATGCCGCAGGGCAGGAGTCCCCGACGACGTGGTGCACCAGGAGAAGTGGCGTCTCGCGCTCGGCCTGCCGGACACCCTCGCCGACTGGCAGTTGAAGGCGCCGATCGTGGTCGCCGACGCCGGCTACGGCGTCAGCACCCCATTCCGGCTCGGCCTTGAGGAGCGGGGGCTGTCCTATGTCCTGGCCCTGAACGGCAAGGAAGTCGCCCACCCGGAGAATGCCGAGCCGCACCAGCCTGCTTATGGCGGACTCGGGCCGCCCACCCTTCCCCGCTATCGCACCCCACCACGAGCCGTCTCCGTCCTCGCAGCGGAGGCCGGCGCCGACCGGTTCACCGAGGTGACCTGGCGGCAGGGCAGCAGGGCAGCGATGACCTCACGATTCGCGGTGCTGACGGTGCGGCCCGCGGGCAAGCAGTCCCTCGCCGCGGCTCAGGAGGCGGGCGGCGGCCGCACCCGGTGGGACGGAGTCCTCCCCGTCCAGACACTCCTCGTTGAATGGCCGGACGGCCAGGACACTCCGACGGACTACTGGATATCGAATCTGCCTGCCACCACACCGGCCGCTGACCTGGTGCGGTGGGCGAAGATGCGCTGGCGGATCGAGCACGACTACCGCGAGCTCAAGCATGGCCTCGGCCTGGACCACTTCGAGGGTCGTACCTGGCGCGGCTGGCACCACCACGTCACCCTCGTCACCGCCGCCCAGGCATTCCTCACTCTCAGGCGACTCGACCCAAAAGTCCGCACACCGGCCTGACCTTCTACCAGGTCCTCGACGTTCTTCAGGACCTGCTGAGGTGCTGGACCGGTACCTGCACCACCTGCGGACGCCCCCTGCCCAGCCCTCGGAGAAGCCGCAGACAGCCCAGAACCTAACGAAGCACTACTAGGGCTTGTCCGGCCGATCACCGGGCCTGCGTAGATATGGACGTGCGATGCAGCGGGTGTCATGATCACGCTGTCGTCGGGCGTGGGCCCGGTACGCAGGGGAGAACCCGTGAAGCTGTACCTCGCCGTGCCCCTTGTCCTGTTGGCGCTGCTCATCGCCGCATCCGGCGTTGCGGCGGTGATTAGCGGCTGGGTGCTTCCCATGAACCGGCGCCATGTTCGCGCCCCGCGGATCTATGGGTGGGGTCAGATGGTGGTGGCCTTTGCGCTGTGCTGGCAGCTGGTTTTCGGGTTGATGATCAGCGATTCCGGTGCTCGGCCGTCGGGAACGCTGATCGGCGCCGCGATTCTCCTTGCCGGCCTCATTGTCATGATGGTGGGTCAGCTCGCCGGTGGTAGCCGGACAGGCGGCGGCACACCGTGAATCCTGTCCGGGCGGTCATGTTCGGAGCCAGATGACAAGGGCAGCTGCTGTAGCGGTGCCAAGGAAGACGTAGCCGCGCTTGTCATAGCGCGTGGCTACGGCCCGGGACTGCTTCAGCCTGTTGATCGCTCGTTCCACGGTGTTGCGCTTCTTGTACCGCTCTGCGTCGAAGCCTGGTGGCCGTCCGCCGCGCGAGCCTTTGCGCAGGCGGGCGGCCTGGCTATCGGACTTCTCCGGGATCGTGTGTTGGATGCCCCGATGCCGCAGGTGCTCGCGGCACGGGCCGTTGCTGTATCCCTTGTCGGCCGCCACGCTGTCGGGCTTCGTGCGGGGCCGGCCCGGACCGACCCGCGGAACGCGGATCTTTGCCAGCACTGTCTGGAACTGGGTGCAGTCCGCCCGCTGTCCGCCAGTGACGACCAGGGACAGCGGGCGCCAACGGCCGTCCGCGCTCAGGTGGAGTTTGCTGGTGAACCCGTCCCGCGAGCGGCGCAGGCCCTCACCTCCTGCACCACCTCCACCAGCCGGGCGAGCAGGCTTTGCCACGGTGTTTCGCCCTGGTGTTCTGCCGCTTCGGCCCCCTTTGACGCGGGCACCGGCGGCGGTTCCGTCCTGGCACCGGCCGCGTGCTGATGGGCCCGCACGATGGTGGAGTCCACCGAGATGCCCCAGTCGACCTCGCCCGCGACATCGGCAGCGGCCTGAACCTGCTCCAGCAGACGCCCCCACGTCCCGTCGGCCGACCACAGTCGGTGGCGTTCATAGACGGTCTTCCAGGGGCCGAACCGCTCGGGAAGATCCCGCCACTGCACTCCGGTTCGCACCCGATGCAGGATCCCATCGATCACCTGTCGGTGATCCCGCCATCGGCCCCAACGTCCAGGCTCTCGACGGCCGCGCGGTCGACGTTGATGGGAGCCAGCACCTTGCCTCGCCGGAGCTGGGTGCAGTGGGTCCTGCACAGCCCCTTCGTCAGCGGAAACCGGCCAGATGACCGGTCGCAGGTCCACCCGTCCCCGCCCGCTTCACACACCCGCACTTCGTTCCCCCTGCTACTGCATCCTGTCGACCTACCATCCGATCAGCGAGGGCGCCGAACGCATGTGACGCTCTCGCACATCAGACCGTGCAAGCTCGGATCACAGGGGTCGGTCCACGCGTCACTCGGCCTCGCGCCTCGCGCTCGCCAGCAGGCGCGTTACTGCCCTCGCGCGGAAGCCGGTACTGATGACGGGCGCGCATGGCGTACTCACGGGCCGGCTCCGGGAACGCCGCTCGGGTTTCGGCTCGGAGGCAGGTGTGGCGAAGTGATGGGAAGAAGAGGGAAGTTCAGGGTGTAGGTCGAGAAGCCGTGAGCGCCTCCGAGGAACAGGGGGCAGCCCGGGACCGGGTCGTCACCCGGAGGCTTCAAGGGTTGAGCTCTCTCCAAGGGGCGGGGCCGGGTGCCGTATGTGGGGGGAGTGCAGTCGATCAGGCGGCCGGGCTGCGAGAGGCACGGCGAAGGAGGGGCCAGGGTATAGAGAGGGTGCGCCAGACGTCGTCCGGATCCGCCTTCACGACTGCCGTGTGCGCATCGGCCCGTGGACCTTATGCCCGGAACTCCGGCTTGCGTTCCGGGGACGCCTCCGCCAGGGCCTTCGTGACCGCCTCTACGTCGCCGCGCAGGCCGTAGACCGGGGTGTCGGGCTGCTGGCGCCAGGAGTCGTCGATGCCGCCCGCGTCGACGGTGTCGAAGCCGAGTTCGTCGATCAGGTCCCGTACCTTGCGCTTGGCCGCCTCGTCGTCGCCGGCCACCGGGAGGGCCATGCGGTCGGGGTCGCCGGCCGGGAGCGGGCGGTCCAGGATGTCCTGGGCGTACGTGCCGTTGAAGGCCTTGATCACGGGGTGGCCGATCTGCCGTTCCGTCCAGCGGCTCTCGGTGAGGCCCTCGTCCTCGATCGCGACGATCCTGCCGTCCCGCTGCCGGGGGTAGTAGTTGCCGGTGTCGATGACCGCGACGCCGTCGGCCGCCTCGTCGAACAGGCCGGACGGCAAGTCGGGGACCGCCTTCAGCGGGACGGTGACGACGACGATCTCGGCGCCCCGGGGTGCCTCCTCGACCGTCACGGGTGTCGCGCCGGTCTCCTCCGCAAGGGCCGTGAGTGTGTGCGGACCTCGGGAGTTGGCGACGGACACGTCGTGACCGAGGGCGGTGAGCCGCCGGGTCAGATTGCCGCCGATGTTGCCGGCTCCGATGATGCCGATCTTCATGTCCTCGCCTCGCCCTTCCGGGGATCGGTGACGCCTTGGCCTCCTCGCGGGGCCTTCGTGAACAGGGTCAACCTCCGGAGCGGATGGGCTATTCCGGTGTCCGGGCCGGCGCGAACGGGTCCTCCAGTTCCCCGCGCAGCACCTCCGCCGCCCCCTCCGCGTCCCCGTCCGCCACCGCCCGGACGAGTGCCTCGTGCGCCTCGTCGCCGGTGTCCGGGTCGTCGGCGCGCAGGCCGGTCAGGGACAGCAGCTCGATCAGGCCCTCGCGCAGGACGGGGGTGAACTCGGCAACAGGTCGGCGAGCACCGGGTTGTGGGCGGCGGCGACCACGGCGGCGTGGAAGGCGATGTCCGCGTCGACGAAGGCGGCGTCGTCGGCCGTGCCGGCGGCGCGGCGGCCCTCCAGCGCGGCCCGGAGCACCGTGACGTCCTCGGGGGTGCGGCGGCGCGCGGCGAGCCGGGCGGCGTGCACCTCGACCGCCATCCGGACCTCGTAGACGTCGGCCGCCTTCTCGGGCACCCACCAGGACGCGATCAGCAAGGGTCTGGCCCGGCACGCAGAGCGGGCCCGGGAACTGGGCGTGCCCGAGCGGCAGGCGCCCTGGTCGGTGCCGTACCTGCCGATCGACCCGGCCGACGTGGGCCGCTCCTACGAGGCGGTGATCCGTGTGAACTCGCAGTCGGGCAAGGGCGGCACGGCCTACCCGCTGCGCACCCGTCACGGCGTCGGCATCCCCGCGCGCATGCGGCCGGACTTCTCCCGGGCCGTGCAGGAGGCGACGGACGACAGCGGGCGGGAGATGACGGCGAAGGAGCTGTACGCGCTGTTCCGGGCGACGTACGTGGTGGAGGACGGGGAGGTGGCGCTGGAGGCCTGGTCCGTGCACCGCGACGAGACCGGCGGCCACCGCTTCGTGTGCACGCTGCGGACCGGCGAGCGCACCGGCGACTACGAGGGCACCGGCGGCGGCCCGGTCTCCGCGTTCGTCGACGCGCTGGCCGGCGCCGGGATCACCGTGGACGTGCTCGACTTCTGCGAGCAGGCGGCGACGAGGGCACGAACGCCTTCGCCGAGTGCCGTGTCGGCGGCAGGACGTGCTGGGGCGCGGGCCGGGACTCCTCGGCCCTGGGCGCCTCGGTCCGGGCGGTGCTGGCCGCGGTGAACAGGGCGCTGCGGTGACGCGAGTCGTCCTGCGGGCCGAGGACGTCCACGTCGTACGCGACGGCCGGCCGATCCTGGCGGAGGTGTCACTGACCGTCCGGGCCGGTGAGCACTGGGCGTTGCTCGGCGCGAACGGCGCGGGCAAGTCGACCCTGCTCGGCCTGCTCGGCGCGCTCGTCCACCCGCCCCGGGGCTGCGTGGAGGTGCTGGGCCACCGGCTGGGCCGGGTCGACGTGCGGGAGCTGCGTGCGCACGTCGGGCATGTCGACCCGCGGCATCCGCTCACCTCGCCGCTGCGGGTACGGGACGTCGTCCTGACCGGCCTGACCAACTCGGTGGAGCCGCTGCCCCGGTGGCGTCCGGCGCCGGAGCAGCGGGAGCGGGCGGAGCGGCTGATCCGGACGCTGGGGCTCACCGAGCACCGTGAGGCGCGCTGGCCCACGCTCTCCCAGGGTCAGCGCGGCCGGACTCTGATCGCCCGGGCCCTCATGCCCGAGCCCCGGCTGCTGCTCCTGGACGAACCGGCCACCGGCCTGGACCTGCCGGGCCGGGAGCAGCTGATCGGGGCGCTCGGGGAACTGCGCCGGGAGCATCCGCACCTGGCGACGGTCCTGGTCACCCACCACCTGGAGGACCTGCCGGCCCACACCACGCACGCCCTGCTGCTGCGCGAGGGGCGTGCGCTCGCGGGCGGCCCGGTGGCCGGGGTGCCGACCGCCGACCGGCTCGGCAAGTGCTTCGACCTGCCGCTGACACTGGAGCGGCACGACGGCCGCTGGAGCGTACGCACGGCACGACGGGGATGACGTGGGGCCCGGTCCGTCCGAGGACGGGCCGGGCCCCACGACTCGCAGCGCCGGAGCGCCGGCGTCACTTGTTCAGGTAGCCCCAGAACTCGTCGAAGCTCAGCTTCTTGTCGCCGTCGAGGTCGCGGGTCTTGATGACGACCTCGGCGACCGACTCGGTCACGTTCCAGTCGCCGGACCGGGCCAGAGCGGACTTGAACTCGGCGGCGGTGATGAATCCGTCGCCGTCCGTATCGATCTGCTCGAACTGCTTGCGTGCTTCCTCGATGTCCGCCACCGATCCGCCCCTACTCTCTGTTCTGCGTCTTGCTGACGCAGGTCAGATTAACCGCCCGTACGTGCGACCAGCGCGGCGACTACCCAGGCGAACTCCTCGTCGTAGGTCGGCTGGGGTCCGAGGCCGTTCACGATGGCCTGCAGCTCGCGGTAGCGGGCGACCCGGGCGTTGGAGGCGGCCGTGAGGCGTTCGAGCACGGCGGACCGGTCGGCGTGGCCGAGCAGTTCCCGCAGGACGTCATCGGCCTCCGGCGCCTCGGGCGCGATGCCACGCCGACGTGCCTCGGCCGCGAGCTGGACGAGCCGGCTCATGAACCACAGGGACGACCCGGCCGGGACGTCCGGCCCCCGGTCCTCCGCGTTGAACTTGATCATCCGCCGCATCTGCGCCCGGAAGCCGGGGTCCTGGATGAGCTCGGCGAGCTCCACCCAGGCGTCCACCTGCTCGGGCGTGGGGTCGTCGGGCAGCTGCGCGGCCGCGAAACGCAGCCTGCTGCGGATGTCCGGATCGGCCGTGTCGATCCCCTCGAAGATCTCGGCCATGAAGTCCTCGACGATCCGTCGACGCTCGGCCGCCGACAGCCGCGCCAGTTTGTTCATGAGTGTCATCTCCTCCGCGCTGGAACCACGTTTCGCCACTGTCGACAGCACCGCACGGGTCACCTTGAGCGACCGGATCTGCGCGTCCAGGGCGACCACGTGCGCGGCGGCGACCTGCGCGACCGTCGTCTCACCGGCCAGCACCCGGCGGACGTCCGCCAGCCCGAGGCCGAGTTCGCGCAGGGTCCGGATCAGCTCCAGCCGCGCCACGGACGCGGCGTCGTACAGCCGGTAGCCGCCCGCGGAGCGGGCCACCGGGGGCAGCGCACCCTCGTCGGACCAGTACCGGATGGTGCGCACGGTCAGTCCGGTGACCCGGGCCAGTTCGCCGATGGTGAGCAGTCCGGTGCCGTCGTCGATCATGTCTGGGAGTCTGGGCCTTCCAGTGGGTGGAGACTCAAGGAGTGCGTGGGTGGCGGACACTCTGGGGGACATTGTCGACGCGGCGGCACGGGGCGTCTTCCCGCCGGCGGACGGCCGTACGACGATCGTGCCGCAGCCCTCGCCCCGGGACGCGGGGGTCCTGGCCTTCACGGCTCACTCGGTCGTCTTCACCGACGAGGATCCCGACTGGGTGCGGCGGACGCTGGCCGGGACCGACTGCGACCGGCTCGCGGCCACGATGAACGCCCGCTTCCTGACGGCCCTCATGGACCGGACGGGACGTACGTCCGACACCGTCGACGTGCTGCTGACCGGTGCCGCGCTGCCCGGGGCGCCGTCGGTCGCGCTGGCGGAGATCGACGATCCCGGCCATCCGCGCGTGGAATCCGCACGCCTGCGGCGTGACGACGTGCGGGTGTGGACGGCGGACGGCGGGGTGCTCGTGCTCGGCCGTGGCGTGGCCGGACGGTGGGAGGTCGCGGTCGAGGTGGACGAGGGGACACGGCACCGGGGGCTCGGGCGGCGGCTGGTGGCGGCGGCGCGGCACCTGGCCTCAGGTGCGCCGGTGTGGGCTCAGGTGGCGGCGGGGAACGCCCGCAGTCTGCGGGCGTTCCAGGCGGCCGGCTACCGGCCCGTGGGCTCGGAGGTGCTGCTCAGTGCCAGGGCTCGTAGTGCGGGTTGCTCTGGCACTGGCTCATGATCTCGGTCTTGGTCTGCTTGTCGACCGGGCAGACGCCGACGATGTACTCGCGGGCGATGCCGCCGGGGAAGGCGACCTCCTGCTGGTCGGCCCACTTGTGGGTGTCGCCGATGGTCTTGTTGACGTCGACGCCGCCGGGGGCGTCGACGTAGTAGTTGAAGGCGGACTTCCACTTCTTGAACAGGTCGTGGTCGTACGTGGTGGACACATACGGGGACGGCTGGTTGACCAGGACGTACTTCTCCAGGTCGTACTGGCCGTTGACCACGTCCCGGGGACGGAAGCCCTCCTCGAAGACCACGGACGGGCCGCGGCCGTCGGCGCGGTAGAGGGTGCCGCAGCTGGTCCGCCAGGACGGGTCGGGGGTGATGCGGTCGACCTGGACCCGGCGGTCGGCGGCGGCCTTGATCTTGTCGTCGAACTGGACGGGGCAGGCGGCCGGTCCGGGGGCGGCGGGCTTGGCGGCCGCCGTCACGGAAGCCGCGGAGGCCGCGGGGGCCTGGCCGGGCGTGGCCGCCGTGGTCGTGAGGACGGCGGCGAGGGAGAGGGCGGCGGCAGCGGTGCGCCGCCGCAGGCTGGTGGTGGTCATGGGGAGCACGATCGCGGGCTCGCGGCGCAGGGCCGGGGACCCTCACCCGATCAGGGGAGTGTCAACTGCCCCTCGGTGGATGGCGGATGGCTCTCACCGGAAGATGCCCGTGTGGCCGAGCGAGTAGCGGCCGGGCTGCGGGTAGACCGCGAGGCCGTGCGGGCCGCTGCCGACGGGGATGCGGGCGAGCTGGGTGCCGGTGCGGGTGTCGATGGCGTACACCTCGGCGTCGTAGCGGCCGGACAGCCACAGCACCTTGCCGTCGGCGGAGACGCCGCCCATGTCGGGGCTGCCGCCGTCGGGCAGCTGCCACTTCTTGGTCAGCTTGCCCTGGGTGAAGTCGAAGACGGAGATCGTGCCCTCGCCGCGGTTGGACACGTACATCTCGCGGGAGTCGCGGCTGACGTACAGGCCGTGGCAGCCCTTGCCGGTGGGCAGCAGGGTGGGCTCGGTGAACCTGTCGCCGTCCAGGACCCACATGCCGTGGGCCATCATGTCGGCGATGTAGAACTTCTTGCCGTCGGGCGAGACCTTCACGTCCTGCGGCATGGCGCCCTCGAACGGCAGCCGCTGCTGCCCGACGACCTTCATCTTCTCGGTGTCGACCTTGAGCAGTTCGCCGCTGAACTCGCAGGAGACGATGAAGTAGCGGCCGTCGAGGGAGAAGTCGGCGTGGTTGACGCCGTAGCAGGAGACCGGGACCGTCTTCTTGATCTCCATGGTGTGCGGGTCGCGGAAGACCAGTTCGCGGTCGAGGGAGGCCATGACGACGGCGTACTTGCCGTGCGGCGTGAAGTAGAGGTTGTACGGGTCGTGGACCTCCACCTCCTTGCCCGCCTTGCCGGTCTTCGGGTCGATCGGGGTGAGGGTGTGGCCGCGGTTGTTGTTGACCCAGAGCGTCTTCAGGTCCCAGGAGGGGACGACGTGCTGGGGCTGCCGGCCCACGGGGATCGTCTCGATGATCTCGTACGTCTTGGGGTCGATGACGGAGACGGTGTCGGATTCGGTGTTGGGGACGTAGACCCGGGACGGGAAGTCCTTGACCACGGGCGACAGTTTGTTCGGACGGTCGGCCGCGTACACGTCCTCGGGGTCGAGGACGGGCGGCATCCCGGGCAGCCCCTGGACGGGCTTCTTCTCGCGCGGCGCGGGCACGGCGGCCTTGGTGCCGCGTGCCTCGGAGGTCCGTTCCCCGCCCTGGGTGCCGCAGGCGGCGAGGCAGGCGAGGGCGGCGCCCATGACAAGGGCGCTCTTCACAAAGTGGCGGTGCATTGCACCATTTAAGGTCCGCTTCGCGGGGAAACCGGTGATTCGCCCGATCGGCGGCGGTCCTCAGCGGTCGGTGACCCGCATCTCGAACCACGTGGTCTTCCCGCGGGGCAGCAGATCGACCCCCCAGCGGTCGGCCAGCTTGTCGACGAGGAACAGGCCCCGGCCGCTGATGTCCATCTCCTGGACCGGCATCAGACAGGGCAGCCCCCGGGACGGGTCGCGGACCTCGACGCGGATCCAGCCGCGGCGCCGGTGCAGACGCAGCCCGAAGACGCGGGCGCCGGTGTGGCGTACTGCGTTGCCCACCAGCTCGGAGACGAGTAAGACCGCGTCCTCGGTGGTCTTGGGGGTGAGCCCCCAGTGGCGCAGGACGACGACCTGGGTCAGCCGCCTGGCGGTGGCCGCGGACTCGGGGCGGGACGGCAGTGGAACCTCTGCCTCCGCCGGGTTGCCGTACAACTCCAGCGCCTTCAGCGCGCGTTCGTCCTCGACGGTCGGCGACCAGCGCGCCGCGGCCGCATGTGCGTGTCCCCGCGGCTGTTCCATACCCTCCAGCCCCGCCATGCCCCCATCATGGCCGCCCGGAGCGCCCTCGGGGGCCGTTCCCGGGGAATACGCCCCCGGGTGCGGGGTGGGGACCGGCGAGCCGACGGCATGCGCCAGCGGCGCTTCGACATCGCCGACAGACCGTCCGACCTGCGACGACGGCCTGTTTCGCGGCAATCGACGGACTCCCTCGACCAAACACGCTCAAGGCTGCCTCAAGGCTGTCATAAAACCGCCCTATCGAGGGACCCGGATCAGACACCGCGTCAACTGCAGGTCACCGGAGGGATGTTCAGAGGAACTTGGCCTTGCCCGGCCCCTCCTCCACGAAGCTGCGCATGCCGCGCTCGCGGTCCTCGGTGGCGAACAGGCCTGCGAACCAGTTCCGTTCGATCGCGAGGCCGGTGTCGAGGTCCGTCTCCAGGCCCGTGTCGATCGACTCCTTGGCGGCGCGCAGCGCGAGGGCCGGGCCCTGCGCCAGCTTCGCGGCCCAGGCGTGCGCCTGCGCGTACACCTCGTCGGCGGGCACGACCCGGTCCACCAGGCCGAGCTCCTTCGCCTCGTCGGCCTTCACCATCCGGCCGGTGAAGATCAGGTCCTTGGCCTTGGAGGGACCGACCAGGCGGGCCAGACGCTGGGTGCCGCCCGCGCCGGGGATCAGGCCGAGGAGGATCTCCGGCTGGCCGAGCTTGGCGTTCTCGCCGGCGATCCGGAAGTCCGCGCACAGCGCGAGTTCACAGCCGCCGCCGAGCGCGTAGCCGGTCACGGCCGCGACGACCGGCTTGGGGATCCGGGCCACCGCCGTGAACGAGTCCTGCAGGGCGCGGGCGCGCAGGACCATCGCGGTGTGGTCCATCGCCTGCATCTCCTTGATGTCCGCGCCGGCCGCGAACACCTTCTCGCCGCCGTAGACCACCACCGCCCGCACGTCATCGCGGCGCGCGGCCTCCTCGGCGAGTTCCTTCAGCCGGTCCTGCGTGGCGATGTCCAGCGCGTTCATGGGCGGGCGGTCGAGACGGAGCGTGCCGACGCCTTCAGCGACTTCGAGAGAGACGGTCATAGGCAGCAGGTTAACGCCCACTAACGACGAGGACCCCGGTGCGGTCCGTCACACCGGGGCCCTCTTGTCAGCGGCGGAGAGCTACTTCTTCCACTTCTCCCACGACATGTTCCAGCCGTTGAGCCCGTTGTCGGGGTCGACGATGCGATCCTCGGAGTTCTTGACGATCACCACGTCGCCGACCATCGAGTGGTTGAAGAACCACGCGGCCGGCGCCTTCTTGTCCCAGCCGCCGCGTACGTCGCGCAGGCCGATGCAGCCGTGGCTGGCGTTGTAGTCGCCGAAGGCGCCGCCCGCCCAGTAGTTGCCGTGCAGGAAAGTGCCGGAGGTGGTCAGGCGGATGGCGTGCGGGACGTCCTTGATGTCGTACTCGCCGCCGTAGCCGACCGTCTCGCCGTTCATCCGGGTCACCGTGAGCATCTCGCTGACGACCATCTGGCCGTTCCAGGTCTCCATGCCGGGCTTGCCGGTGGTGACGGGGATCGTCTTGATCACCTTGCCGTCGCGCATGACCTTCATCGTGAGCTTCTTGGCGTCGACGACGGAGACCTGGTTGCGGCCGATGGTGAAGGAGACGGTCTTGTCCTGCTCGCCGTATACGCCGGGGCGGCCCTCGACGCCGTCGAGGCCGAGGTCGACGGTCACCTTGGTGCCGGGCTTCCAGTACTTCTCGGGGCGGAAGTCGAGACGGTCGTTGCCGAACCAGTGGCCCTCGACGTCCACGGCCGGTTCCGTCCTGATGCGGATGGCCTTCTCGACGTCGTCCGGGTTGGTGATGCCCCGGCTGAAGCGGATGGAGAACGGCATTCCCACGCCGACCTTGGAGCCGTCCTCGGGGGTGAAGGTGCCGATGAAGGTGTTCTTCGGCGTCAGGGTCGTGAAGCCCGCGTCCTCCGCGGCCGTGCGGCCCTCGGAGTCCTTGGCGACCGCGTGGACCGTGTACTTGGTGGCGGCGGCCAGATGGGTGGACGGCGCCCAGGTGGCGCCGTCGCCGGATATCTCGCCGTCGACCTTCTTGCCCTCGGCGTCCTTGACCACGACCTCGGTCAGCTTGCCCTTGGCGGCGGTCACCTTCAGCGCCCCGCTGGTGTCGACGGACTTGGCGCCGTCCTTGGGGGTGATGGCGACGACGGCCTCGGACTGCTTGCTCTGCGCGGCGTCCGCGTCCTTGCCCTTGCCGGCACCCGCGCCGGAACCGGAGCCGGTCCCCCCGCCGCACGCCGTGACGGCGAGCAGCAGCACGCCCAGTATCAGCGCGAGCAGCCCGTGCCTGCCGCCAACCGACGCCCCCGATATCGGTCGCCCGTTCAAATTGTTCTCCCCTCCCCGGACCTGGTCAGGCCCGCACCCCTGCGCGTCCCCCGCGCACCCGGCGAATATTAACCACAAGGCGCCGCACCCCGGCGACCTGCGATTGTCACTGTTCAGTCCCAACATCGACGGAAAGTCGACGCAACCCTCACCCCTGTCGGGCTACTTCACCGCACTACCCGCCTTCCATGCCTTCCAGCCCATATTCCAGCCTCCGAGCCCGTTGTCGGGAGCGACCTTTTTGTCATTGCTGTGGACGACCTCGACGACGTCCCCGATGAGGCTGCGGTCGAAGAACCAGCCGGCCGGGGTGCCCGAACCGCCGCCCTTCACATCGCGCAGTCCGACGCAGCCGTGGCTGACGTTGGTACGTCCGAAGACGGTGTGGGGCGCCCAGTAGTTGCCGTGCAGGAAGGTGCCGGAGTCGGTCAGGCGCATGGCGTGCGGGACGTCCGGGATGTCGTACTCGCCCTTGCCGTTGCGCTTCTTGAAGCCGACCGTGGCGCCGTTCATCCGGGTGACCTCGAGCATCTCGGTCACCACCATCTTGCCGTTGTACGTGGTGGTCTTGGGGGCGCCGGCCGTGACCGGCACGGTGGCGAGCACCTCGCCGTCGCGCCGTACCTCCATGGTGTGCCGGGCTGCGTCGACCACGGAGACCTGGCTGCGGCCGACGGTGAAGGAGAACGTCTTGTGCTGGAGGCCGTAGACCCCGGGCGCCCCCTCGACGTCCCGCAGGCGCAGGGCGACGGTGACCTGGGTGCCGGGTTTCCAGTAGCGCTCGGGGCGGAAGTCGAGGCGGGTCCGGCCGAACCAGTGCGGGCGGATCTCGACGGCCGGGCGGGCGGTGACCCGCACCGCGCGTTCGACGGCGGCTCGGTTGGCGATCTCGCGGTTGAACTGCAGGGAGACGATCATGCCGGTGCCGACCGTGGCCCGGTTCTCCGGGGCGACGTAGCCGATGAAGCGTTCCTCTGGGACGTGCGTCGTGAAAGTGGTGTGCCGGGCGGAGCGGCGTCCGTCGCCGTCCACGGCCACCGCGTCGATCGTGTACTTGGCGGCCAGCGCGAGCCGCTTCTCGTCGGGTTCCCAGGTCAGTCCGTCGGCGGAGAGGTGCCCGGGCACCCGGGACTCCTGCGCGTCCTGCGACCGGACGACCTTCACCGACTCCAGCCTGCCGTCGGGCACATGCACCCGCAGCTTCCGCCCTGGGCGCACACCCCTGCTGCCGTCGTCGGGCGAGACCCGGATAACGTCCTCGGGCGCCGGGGGCGCGCCGAACGCACCGGCGATCCCGCCCGCGTCGTCCGAGGTACAGCCGGTGGCCCCGGTCAGGAGCCCTGCCCATGTCACTACGGCGGCCAGCGCGGCCCTCGCGCGCCGCGCGCGCCCTTGTACGTGCCTCACGAGGTGCCCAACGACCGGCCTCGCCCCCGGGAAACGACCATGCCCGCCCCCGGGGAAACGTGAGTGCGACCCACGCTCTGGGCAGAACAGTGGGGAGGACGACGCGCAGGGGAGCCGCGGCCCGGGCCGGAGCACAGGCCGCACCCCTCTGTCCCCCGTCGTCCCACGAGCCGCGGGAGGCTGACAGGTGTCCAGCGCAGCCGAGCAGGAGGCGGTGGCCGGTCATCAGGCCACCGGGAACGGGCGCCAGGCCGCCGCCGTGAACGGCGCACGGCAGGCCGCGCCGCCGCCCACGGTGCCCGCCCGGCCGGGCGCGCCGACCCCGCTGGGTGCCCGGTTCCGGGTCGGCCCGGACGGGGTGGCGGGGACCAACTTCGCCCTGTGGGCGGGCGGGGCCGAAGGGGTCGAGCTGTGCCTCTTCGACGAGGCGGGCAACCAGTCGCGGGTCCGGCTCGCCGAGCTGACCCACGAGATCTGGCACGGCTTCGTCCCGGGCGTGCTGCCCGGGCAGCGCTACGGCTACCGGGTGCACGGCCGCTGGGACCCTTGGACCGGCGCCCGCTGGAACCCGGCGAAGCTGCTCCTCGACCCGTACGCCCGTGCCGTGGACGGAGACTTCACGCTGCCGCCGGAGGTGTACGGGCACGTGCGCGACTGGCCGCAGCAGCACGTCGCCGACACCGTGCGCGACGACCGGGACTCGGCGCCGTACGTCCCCAAGGGCGTCGTCGTCCACGATGACGACGACTGGGCGGACGACCGCCGCCCGAAGACGCCGTGGGCGGACTCGGTGATCTACGAGCTGCACGTCAAGGGCTTCACCCGGCTGCACCCGGGCATCCCCGAGGAGCTGCGCGGAACCTACGCCGGCCTCGCGCACCCGGCGGCGATCGAGCACCTGGTGAAGCTGGGCGTGACGGCGGTGGAGCTGCTGCCGGTGCACCAGTTCGCGCACGAGGACCATCTGCTGCGCAGAGGCCTGAGGAACTACTGGGGCTACAACTCCATCGGCTACTTCGCCCCGCACGCGGCCTACGCGGCCTCCGGGACGAGGGGCCGGCAGGTCGGCGAGTTCAAGCGCATGGTGCGCGCCCTGCACGCGG
This sequence comes from Streptomyces coeruleorubidus, assembly GCF_028885415.1. GTDB lineage: Bacteria > Actinomycetota > Actinomycetes > Streptomycetales > Streptomycetaceae > Streptomyces > Streptomyces coeruleorubidus_A. The sequence continues at coordinate 6,891,749 of NZ_CP118527.1, read as the reverse complement.
CCGGGATCGAGGTCATCCTCGACGTGGTCTACAACCACACGGCGGAGGCGGGCGAGCTGGGGCCGACGCTGTCGCTGAAGGGCATCGACAACCGCGGCTACTACCGCCTCCAGGACGACCCGCGCCGCTACGCCGACTACACCGGCTGCGGCAACACCCTGCACGTGGTCCAGCCGCACGTGCTGCGGCTCATCACCGACTCCCTGCGGTACTGGGTGACGGAGATGGGCGTGGACGGCTTCCGCTTCGACCTGGCGGCGGCGCTGGCCCGGTCCATGCACGACGTCGACATGCTCTCCCCGTTCCTGGCGGTGATCGCCCAGGACCCGGTGCTGCGCCGGGTGAAGCTGATCGCCGAGCCGTGGGACGTGGGGTCGGGCGGCTACCAGGTGGGGGCCTTCCCGCCGCTGTGGACGGAGTGGAACGACCGCTACCGCAACGCCGTACGGGACTTCTGGCGGCACGCGCTGCCGGACGTACGGGAGATGGGCTACCGCCTGTCGGGCTCCAGCGACCTGTACGCCTGGGGCGGGCGCAGGCCGCAGGCGTCCGTCAACTTCATCACCGCGCACGACGGATTCACCCTGCGCGACCTGGTGAGTCACGAGCGCAAGCACAACGAGGCCAACGGCGAGGGCAACCGCGACGGCACGGACGACAACCGGGCCTGGAACTGCGGCGCCGAGGGCGAGACGGACGACGAGGGCATACGGGCGCTCAGGCGGCGGCAGCTCAGGAACCTGCTGACCACGCTGCTGCTGTCCACCGGTGTGCCGATGCTGGTCGCGGGCGACGAGCTGGGCCGCACGCAGGGCGGCAACAACAACGCGTACTGCCAGGACAACGAGATCAGCTGGGTGGACTGGGGCCTGCTTCAGGACCCGGGCTGGAAGGCGCTGTTCGAGCTGACCTCCCGGCTGATCGAGCTGCGCCACCGGCACCCGGTGCTGCGGCGCCGGGCGTTCTTCTCGGGCCGGGCCCAGACCGCGGACGGCCTGCGCGACCTGGCCTGGTTCACGCCCCGGGGCACCGAGATGACGGAGCAGGACTGGTACGCGCCCGCGGCCACGCTGGGCATGTACCTCTCCGGCCGGGACATACCGGGCCGGGACGAGCGCGGCGACCAGATCCTCGACGACAGCTTCCTCGCCGTCCTGCACGCGGGCGAGGGGCCGGTGAGCTTCGTGCTGCCGGGGCCGCCCTGGGCGGAGCGGTACGAGGTCGTCGTCGACACCAGCCTGGAGGAGCAGGAGGAGGCGCCGGGGGTGGAGCACCGGGCGGGGACGGAGGTCACGATGCCGGCGCGGGCGGTGCTGCTGCTGCGGGTGGCGGGCTGAGGCATCGTTTCGCCGACCGAGGCATCGTTCGGCTCGTTCGGCTCGTTCGGCTCGTTTCGGCTCCGTGAACTCCGCGCGGCTCTTCTTGACCGTGCCGCTGCCTCACTGGCAATGTCCCTGGCCATGAGGCCGACCGCTGATCACTGGTGCGCATCTGTCGCGCTCGTCGAGCGGCGCCACGTCGATCTGTGCCGTCAGTCGAGCGCCGTCTGTCGCTGAGCCACGGCGCTCCCTTCTCCGCTTTCCTCCCCTTCCTCTGCGCGCCCTTCGCCGGGTGTGCCGCTCCCCAGGATCCCGCATGCCCGAAATATCCCGCCGTGCTCTCGGTGCTCTGGTCGGCGGTGGTGCCGTGACCGCCGTCGCCGGAACGGCCACCGCCGCCGAGGCGGCACCCGTCGAGCGCCCGTTCAAGGCCCGCCCGGTCGCCGCGTCCGGCAGACGCCCCAACTTCCTGGTCATCCTGGGCGACGACCTCGGCTGGGCCGACCTCTCCTCCTACGGGGCCCCGCACATCAGAACACCGAACCTCGACCGGCTCGCCCGCCAGGGGGTGCGGTTCACGGACGCGTACTCCGGCTCGGCGACCTGCTCCCCTACCCGGTTCAGCCTCTACACCGGGCGGTATCCGGGCCGTACGAAGGGCGGCCTGGCCGAGCCCGTGGGCGACCGGAGCCAGGGCCTGGACCCGAACCACCCCACCCTCGCCTCCCTGCTGGGGAAAGCGGGCTACGCGACGGCACTGATCGGCAAGTGGCACTGCGGCTGGCTGCCCGACTACAGCCCGACCAGGTCCGGCTGGGACGAGTTCTTCGGCAACTTCGGGGGCGTCCTGGAGTACTTCTCCAAGCTGGGCCAGCTCGGGGACTACGACCTGTACGAGGGCGACGCGGAGTACAAGGACCTGCGCTACTACACGACGGTCCTCACCGAGCGGGCGGTGGAGTACGTCGGCCGGGACCACAGCCGGCCCTGGCTCCTCAACCTCAACTTCACCACCCCGCACTGGCCGTGGCTCGCGGAGGACGACGCCGACACCGGCGCCGCGATCGCGGCGAGGATCCGGGCCGCGAAGAACAAGGCCGAGATCGTCAATGCGCTCAACCACTACGACGGCGGCTCGGTCGCGAAGTACACGCAGATGGTGGAGAGCCTGGACGCGGCGGTCGGCGAGGTGCTCACCGCCCTGCGCCGCTCCGGCCAGGAGGAGAACACCCTGGTGTTGTTCGCCAGCGACAACGGCGGTGAGCGCTACTCCTACAACTGGCCCCTCAGCGGCGAGAAGTTCGTGCTGCTGGAGGGCGGCATCCGGGTGCCGACCATACTGCGCTGGCCTGCCCGGATCGACGGCCACCAGGTCAGCCACGCACCGAACTTCTCCCCCGACTGGACCGCGACCCTGCTGGAGCTGGGCGGGGCCCGTCCCGACTCGGCGTACCCGCTGGACGGCACCAGTCTCGCGGGGTACCTGCTGCGGGGCGAACGGCTGCCCGAGCGGGACCTGTTCTGGCGCGTGCGGGCCAACCGGGCGCTCAGGCGAGGGGACTGGAAGTACTACCAGGACTCCGACGGCAAGGATCACTTGTACGACCTCGCCGCCGACACGCGCGAACAGGCCGATCTCGCCCCGGACCGGCCCGAGTTGCTCGCTGAGCTGAAGGCGTCCTGGGAGCGGATCGCGGGCGGACTGCTGCCGTATCCCGCTGAGTGATCAGCCCAGGATCCCCCGGTCGTACGCCACCGCCACCGCCGCCGCGCGGTCCTTGACGCCGAGCTTGGTGTAGAGGTGCGTGAGGTGGGTCTTCACGGTCGCCTCGCTGATGAACAGTTCGCGGGCGATCTCGCGGTTGGACGTGCCCTTGGCGACCAGGGCCAGCACCTCGCGTTCGCGCGCGGAGAGCGGCTCGTTGCCGGGAGCCCTGGGAGCACGGACCGCGGAGACCAGGCGGGAGGCCACGGCCGGGGAGAGGACCGTACGGCCCTGCGCCGCCGCCCGTACGGCGGTGAACAGCTCCTCGCGGGGCGCGTCCTTCAGCAGGTAGCCGGTGGCGCCCGCCTCGATCGCGGGGAGGGTGTCGGAGTCGGTGTCGTAGGTGGTGAGGACGAGGACCTTGGCGCGGGCGCCGGTGCGGGTCAGTTCACGGATGGCGTCCACTCCCCCGCCGCCGGGCATGCGCAGGTCCATCAGGATCACGTCCGGGTCGAGGCCGGCGGTGAGCGAGAGCGCCTCGACGCCGTTCGACGCCTCCCCGAGGACTCTGAAGCCCGGCGCGGACTCGAACATGCCGCGCAGTCCGTCCCGTACGACGGGGTGGTCGTCGACGATGAGCAGGGTGATCGCGGCGTCACCCGTCGCGGCGTCTTCAGTCATGGCGGACCAACGGTACGCGAGCGGAGACCGCCGTACCCTGGCCCGGCTCGGACTCGATGGTGAGGGCACCGGCGACGCGTTCGGCGCGGGCGCGCATGCCGTCGACGCCGAAGCCGCCGGAGCCGGTGCGTTCGGGGACGGCGAGAGGGTCGAAGCCCCGGCCGTCGTCGCGGATGTCGAGGATGACCTCGTCGCCGAGGAAGGTGAGGGTCACGCCGACGCGGTCGGCGGCCGCGTGCCGGGAGGTGTTGGAGAGGGCCTCCTGGACGATCCGCAGAAGGGTGGCCGCGACTTCATCGTGGAGTTGCTCGGCGGTACCCGCGACCGTGAACTCGGCGCGCACGCCCGTCCGTTCCCCCCACTCGGCGACCGTCTTCTTCAGGGCCTCCGGCAGCCCCGCGTCGGCCAGCGCCACGGGCGCGAGGTTGTGCACGGAGCGGCGGGCCTCGCCGAGGCTGTGCCGGGCCAGGTCCGAGGCGCGTTCGAGGTGCGTGCGGGCCACGGCCAGGTCGGGGGCGTTCGCGACGACCTGGAGCTGGGCGATGATGCCGGTCAGGCCCTGGGCGATGGTGTCGTGGATCTCGGCGGCCAGCCGCCGGCGTTCGTCGGCGACGCCCGCTTCCCGCGCCTGGACGAGGAGTTGGGCGTGCAGGGCGGCGTTCTCGTCGAGGGCCTGTTGCAGGGCGACGTTGGTGCGTTCGAGTTCGGTGATGGTGACGGCCCGCTCGCGGGAGCGCTGCTCCTCCTGCTGGGTGATGTGGCCGACCACCATCACCAGGCCGAAGTTCGTGACCAGCAGCACGCCGAACAGCAGCCACCGGGTCGGGCTGCCGCTCGGCATCCCGCCGGCCTGCGAGCCCGCCACCACGACGACGGTGGCGAGGAGACCGAGCCACTGCCGGCGCCTTCCGGCGATCAGTTCTTCGCTGTCGAAGTAGCCGGCGGACGCGTAGAACCCGAAAAACGGGGTCAGGCATGTGAGGGCGAAGGAGATCGCCCAGCGCAGGACGTAGTAGACGGTCCCGCGCCGGGACGGGGTCCGGCGGCCGCGGCGGGGCCCGTGCCACAGCTGGAGCAGCACCGCGGCGACGACCAGCGCCCCGCCCGCGTACCACTCGGCGGGACTCGTCATCAACTCGTGCGCGGCGACCGAGAGGAGGACGGAGACGGCGAGCAGTCCGTAGACGCCCCAGGTGTGGAACTGGTTCTGACGGTGCTCGATGTGCTCGTCCGCCGCGGTCATCTCCCCAGTCTGCACGGCTCCTTCCCTACTCCCAGCGGAACCAGCGCGAGGCGCCGGCCGTCAGCAGCACGGTCCATGCCGCGAGCACCCCGATGTGGTCCCAGCCCGGCCAGTCCCCCGCCGCGGCCTGGTTCAGGGCCTCGGCCGCCGCCCCGAACGGTGTGAAGCCGACGCACCGGGCGAGGACGTCCGGCATGGTCTGCACCGGCATCCACACGCCCGCGCAGAACATCGCCGGGAAGAACACGGCCGACCCGATGGCGCCGGCGATCTTCGTCGACCGGGACAGCGCGGAGATCACCGCGCCCAGCGCGAGGGCTGCCAGCACGGCCAGGAGCAGGGCGAGGGCGTATCCGAAGGCCTGCCGCGGCAGACGTACGCCGAAGGTGAGCCGGCCGACCGTGAGGGCGAGCAGCGCCGACACCAGGGCGGCCCCGCCGTACAGCAGCATCTGCGCGGACAGCAGGGCGGCGGGCCGGACCGGCGTCGTGGACATCCGGCGCAGGATGCCCCGCTCGCGGTAGCCGGTCAGGGTCTGCGGCATGGCCTGGATCCCGGCCATGATCAGGCCGAGCAGCACGCTCACCGGGACGTAGCCGTCGACCGGGCGCAGCCCGCCGAAGGACGGGTCGGTCTCGCGGAAGGACGGGATCGAGCCGAGGATCGCCAGCAGCAGGGTCGGGAACCCCAGGATCCAGAAGAGGCTGCCGGGCTCCCGGCGGAACAGGCGGACCTCGCTCCTCAGTACGGCGGTGTTGACCAGGTGCGTGCTCATGCCGCTGCCTCCTTCGTGAGGTCGAGGAACGCGTCGTCCAGCGTGGCGTCGGTGACCCGGAGCTGGTGGGCCGTGACGCGGGTGCGGGCGAGGAGGGTGAGGACGGCGTTGACCGTCTCGTCGGTGCCGGACAGGGTGACGCGGCCCTCCTTGTACTCGACCGACGCGAGCGCGGGCAGCGCGTTCAGGTCACGGTCGTCCAGTGGGGCGGACGGCGTGAAGCTGATGACGGTGGCGCCCGCCGAGCGCCGGATCAGCCCGGCCGGGGTGTCCAGGGCGGCCACCCGGCCCTTGTCGATCACGGCGATCCGGTCGCACAGCCGCTGCGCCTCCTCCATGAAGTGGGTGACGAGGAGGACGGTCACGCCGTTCGCGCGGATGTCCTCGATGAGCTCCCAGGTGTCCCGGCGGGCGCGCGGGTCGAGGCCGGTGGTCAGCTCGTCCAGGACGACGGCCCGGGGGTTGCCCACCAGCGCGAGCGCGATGAACAGCCGCTGCTTCTGGCCGCCGGAGAGCCCCGCGAACCGGGTCGTCAACTTGGCCGTGAGGCCGAGGCGTTCGGCGAGGGGACGCCAGTCGAGCGGGCTCGGATAGAAGGCGCTGTACAGCTCCAGTGCCTCGCGGACGGTGAGCTTGGCCTGCAACTCGCTCTCCTGGAGCTGCGCGCCGAGCACACGGCGGGTGGCCTCGTGCTCGGCGACGGGGTCGAGGCCGGTGACACGGACCCGGCCGGAGTCGGGCACGCGCAGCCCCTCCACGCACTCCACGGTGGTGGTCTTGCCGGCGCCGTTCGGCCCGAGGACCCCGAAGATCTCCCCCTCCGCCACGGCGAAGGAGACACCGTCGACGGCGGGACGCCCGGCGTAGCTCTTGCGCAACTCGGTGACTTCGATGACAGGTGCGGTCGGCATACGACGAGGGTCGCGGCGCGGTGGGTACCGGCACATCGGCCGTCGCGCTCGAACGGGCATCATCCGATCGGCTGATGCCGCCGTACGACCCCTCGAACGGGCAGGTCGCAGGACCAACGGCCGGCCCGGGTACGGCGGAAACTCGGTGGGCACTGTCAGTGGCGATCCGTAGGCTCGCTGCTGATGGCCACGACACCCGCCCCCGCCCAGGACCGTTCCGCCGTGCGTACGCTGCTGCGCCTGTGGCCGTACGTGCGGCCCGTGCGGGTACGGCTGTTCACCGCCGCGTTCGTGGCGATACTCGCCTCCTGCGTGGCCCTGGTGATCCCGCTCGTCCTGAAGTGGATGGTGGACGGGCCGATCGCCGACCGGGACCCGGGCGGGGTCTGGCTCGGCGCGCTCTACCTGCTGTTGCTCGGCCTCGCCGAGGCCCTGCTGTTCGGGCTGCGGCGGTGGCTGGTGGCGCGTCCGCTCTCCCACGTCGAGGCGTCCATGCGGGCGGATCTGTACCGGCACCTGCAGCGGCTGCCGGTGGCCTTCCACGACCGGTGGGCCTCGGGGCAGTTGCTGTCCCGGGGGACGACGGACCTGATGCTGCTGCGCATGTTCCTCGCCTTCCCGCTGACGTTCCTGCTGGTCAACGGCGTGACGATTCTCGTCGGCGTGGTCATCATGCTGCTCCAGGACTGGACCCTGGGGCTGGTGATCCTCGGGCCCGCCGTGCCCGTCATGGTCACCTGCGTGATCTTCGAGAAGCGGTACGCCAAGGTGGCCCGGCTCGCCCAGGACCAGGTCGGCGACCTGACGACGGTCGTCGAGGAGAGCGTGCTCGGCATCCGCGTCATCAAGGGCTTCGGCCGGCACCGGAGCCAGGCCCGTGCGTTCCGGGAGCTGTCGGGGAGGCTGCGCGGCACGGAACTGCGCAAGGCGCGCCTGCTGGCGACGATCTGGGGCGTCATCGTGACGCTGCCGGAGGTCGCGATCGGGGCGGCGCTGGTGGTGGGGGTCGTGCAGGTGGCCGACGGGGGGTTGTCGGCGGGGACGTTGGTGGCGTTCCTGTCCACGGCGCTGGCGTTGCGGTGGCCTGTGGAGTCGATCGGGTTCCTGCTGGCGATGAGCCAGGAGGCGGCGACGGCGACGGCGCGGTATTTCGAGGTGATGGACGAGGGCGTCGAGGAGCGGGGAGTTCCTGGTGACTCGGCGTCGCTGCCCGCAGCCGGAACCGGTCTCCGGTTCCACGGCGTCACCTTCCGCTACCCGGACGCCCCGCCCGACTCCCCGCCCGTCCTGGACAAGGTCGACCTCCACATCCGGCCCGGCGAATCCATGGCCCTGGTCGGAGCGACGGGCAGCGGCAAGACCACCCTCACCGCGCTCATCCCCCGCCTCTACGAGGTGACCTCGGGCCGCATCACCCTCGACGGCGTCGATATCAAGGCCCTGTCGAGTCAGGCGCTGCGCGCCAAGGTCGCGGTCGCCTTCGAGGAGCCCACACTCTTCTCGGCCGCGGTCGCCGACAACGTTCTCATGGGCGCCGACGACACGGCCGGCCCGGCCGGGCTGGAGCGCGCCCTGGCCGTCGCCCAGGCCGACTTCGTGCACGCCCTGCCGCAGGGGACGGACACCCGGGTGGGCGAGCAGGGCCTCAGCCTCTCCGGCGGGCAGCGGCAGCGCCTGGCGCTGGCCAGAGCTGTCGTCGGACAACCGGAGTTCCTCGTCCTGGACGACCCGCTGTCGGCCCTGGACGTGCACACCGAGGCCGCCGTCGAGGCCGCCCTGCGGCAGGTCCTCGCGGACACCACCGCCCTGATCGTGGCGCACCGCCCGTCCACCGTGATGCTCGCCGACCGGGTCGCGCTGCTGTCCGGCGGCCGGATCGCCGCGGTCGGCACCCACCAGGAACTGCTGCGTACGAACGCCGAGTACGCGCATTTGATGTCAGGAGAACAGGCAGGAGAACAGGCAGCGGAGCAGTCAGGCGAACAGTCCGTCGAGCATTCCGTCGAACAGGAGGACGCACGATGACGGCGGCCACCACCGCACCGGCCGACGGGAAACCCGACGACCAGAAACCCGACGACGACAAACCCGACGCTCGGACCCCCGCCACCGGCGACTCCTTCGACCGGGACGTCCTGCCCACACCCCCGGGCGCCACCGCCGCCCTGCTGCGCTCCCTGCTCGCACCGATGAAGGCCCGCGTCACGGTCACGACGCTCCTGCTGCTGCTCCAGCAGGCCGTCGTGCAGGCGGGCCCGCTGCTCGTGGCGTACGCCATCGACCGTGCCGTGCCGGCGTTCCGGGCGCAGGACCACGGGCCGCTGATCGCGGTGGCCGTCGGCTATCTGGCGTGCGCGCTGGCCGCGGGCGGGCTCCAGTTCGCGTTCGTCGCCGCTGCGGCCCGCGTCAGCCAGGACGTGCTGCTCGACCTGCGCGGCCGGATCTTCCGCCACGCGCAGGCGCTGAGCGTCGACTTCCACGAGCGCTACACCTCGGGCCGGCTCATCTCCCGCTCCACCACGGACGTGGAGTCGCTGCGCGAGCTGCTGGACGAGGGCCTTCAGGAGCTCGTGACGGTCATCCTGTCGTTCGTCTACATCTCGGCGATGCTGCTCTGGCTCGACCTGGGCCTCGGCGGCGTGGCGGTGGCGTCCCTGGTGCCGCTCTACGCCCTGGTGCGGCTGTACCAGCGGCGCGCCGGGCGGGTGTACCGGGCGCGGTCGACGGCCATCGCCGCCGTCATCGTCAAGTTCGTCGAGACCATGAACGGCATCCGGCCGGTGCGCGCCTTCCGCCGCGAGGCCGTCAACGACGCGGACTTCGGCGCGCTCAACCAGCGGCACGAGCGGACCAACGGCGACGCGCTGCTGGAGATGGCCCGGTACGTCACCGGCTCGCGGCTGGTCGCCAACACGGCGGTCGCGGCGATCGTGCTGTGGGGCGCCTACCGGGTCGCGGACGGCACGCTGGCCCTCGGTGTGCTGGCGGCGGCCGTGCTGTACCTGCGGCGGCTGTACGACCCGATCGACCGGCTCGGGATGTTCCTCAACTCCTACCAGTCGGCGGCGGCCTCGCTGGAGAAGATCGCCGGGCTGCTCGCACAGAAGCCGTCCGTGCCCGAGCCGTCGAGTCCCCGGCAGCTCCCCCCGCCGGCGAGCGAACAGCCGGGCCGCGAGGTCGTCTTCGACGGCGTCCGGTTCGGCTACCGCACCGGCGGCGAGGTGCTGCCCCGTTTCGACCTGACGATCCCGGCCGGGCAGACGGTCGCGGTCGTCGGCTCCACGGGCGCCGGCAAGTCGACCCTGGCCAAGCTGCTGGCCCGGTTCTACGACCCCTCCGACGGCCGGGTGCTGCTGGACGGCGTCGACCTGCGCGATCTCGCCGTGCCCGAACTGCGGCGCGGGGTGGTCATGGTGACGCAGGAGGCGTTCCTGTTCTCCGGCACGGTCGCGGAGAACATCGCGATCGGCCGCCCGGACGCCACGCGGGAAGAGATGGAGCGGGCGGCGAAGGAGATCGGCGCGCACGACTTCATCAGCTCCCTGCCCGACGGCTACGACACCGACGTACGCAAGCGGGGCGGCCGTATCTCGGCCGGTCAGCGGCAACTGGTCGCGTTCGCACGGGCGTTGCTGGCCGATCCGGCGGTGCTGATCCTCGACGAGGCGACCAGCTCGCTGGACATCCCCGGCGAGCGTGCGGTGCAGCGGGCGATGGCGACGGTGCTGAAGGGCCGTACGGCCGTGGTCATCGCGCACCGGCTGTCGACCGTCGAGATCGCGGACCGTGTCCTGGTGATGGAACACGGGAAGATCGTCGAGGACGGCGAACCGGCCGAACTCGTCGCGGGCACGGGCAGGTTCGCGGATCTGCACCGGGCGTGGCGGGACAGCCTGGCGTAGGGCGGCGGCGGAAGGGCGGCGGAGGCGGGCGGATGATCGACGCGTACGAGGACCCCGGCACACCCGACTCCCGGAGCGGCGGCCGGTACCTGTGGTGGCTGGTTGCCCGGCAGCCCTGGCGGTGTGCGGCCGGGGCGATGTTCGGCAGCGTGTGGATGGTGCTGCTGGCGGCGACGCCGTATCTGATGTCCCGGGCGATCGACGACGGGCTGGAGCCCGGCGACATGGGCGCGCTGGCGCTCTGGAGCGGCGCGCTGTTCACGGTCGGGGCGTTCAACTCCTGGCTGAGCATCATGCGCCACCGCACCATGACCCGCGTCCGTATGGACGCCAACTTCCGCACGGTGAAGGTCGTCGTGGGCCAGGCGGTGCGGCTCGGCGCCTGGCTGCCGCGGCAGATGGGAGCCGGGGAGGTCGTCACGATCGGCGTGGGCGACGTGCAGACGATCAGCCAGTCGCTGACGGTCGTCGGCCCCGGCGTCGGCGCGGTCATCGCCTATCTGGTGGTCGCCGTCCTGCTGGTCTCGGTCTCCCCGCTCATCGCCGTGGTCGTCCTGCTCGGCATCCCGGTCATCGTCCTGCTCGTCGGGCCGCTGCTCGGGCGGTCACAGGGTTCCGAGACGGAGTACCGCGAGCGGCAGGGTGTGCTCACCGCGCGGATCTCTGTGGCTGGTTGAGTGCGTATGAGCGCGTTCTGGCGCGTGTGAGTGAGTGTGCGGACTATGGCGTGCGCCGTCTTCCGGGGAGGGAACAGGAGTTCCCGGATCGAATGCGTGACCTTTTCGCGGGCGTGGTCGTTGGGTGAGTGACAGGCGCGCCCGGGGTGTGGGGAAGGGGGACGGGGTGAGTGTGCCGCGTGAGCTTTCGGCGCCGTTCGTCGTCCTTGGCCCCTCCGGGGTGGCGATCCGTACCCGGCTCAAGGGCCTCACCTCTGAGGATGAGGAGGTGTTGCGGCTGGTCGGCGCCCATCTGGGGTCGCTGGCTTCCCGCGACCTGAAGCGGCGCTGCGCCGAGGGGCTGGAGCACTCCGCGGACACGTGGGCGCAGCGCAAACGTGCTCTGAGCGGGGAGTCCTCCTCGCGGTGGGCGGGCAGTATGACCAAGGCGACGCATGATCAGTGGGCGCTGTCGCGGCGTGCGCAGCTCGCCCACATTCAGGGCCTGGAAGCCGGGGTGCGGATGATCGCGCACCGGTTGTCGCTTCCGGTGGGCGAGAAGGGCACCAAACGGGCGCCGGGCGGCTACCGGAGTCGGCAGGAGTGGTTCGCCAAGACACGTCGCCTGCACATGCTTGAGGACCGGCTGGCCGCCGAGCGCGCCGACCGCGAAACCGGGCGGGTACGCGTGGCACGCGGCGGGAAGCGACTGGCACGCAACCGTCACCACCTCGACCAGGCGCAGCTCACCGAGGCCAGTGGCGGCAGCGGTGGGAGGCCGCACGCTGGTTCCTCCAGGCCGACGGCGAGAGCGGGAAGCGGTTCGGGAACGAGACGATCCGCCTCACGCCGGACGGCGAGGTCAGTATCAAGCTCCCCGCGCCGCTCGCGTATCTGGCGAACGCCAAGCACGGCCGATACCTCCTCACCGGCACCGCCGCCTTCCACCACCGGAGCCAGGAGTGGGCCGACCGCGTGGTAGCGAACCGGGCCGTCGCCTACCGCATCCACCTGGACGTTCAGCGCGGGCGCTGGTATCTGACCGCCTCGTGGACGGTCCCGCCGGTCAAGACCGTTCCGCTGGCTCAGGCCCGCGCCGGCGGGATGATCGGCGTCGACACCAACGCCGACCACCTCGCGGCATGGCGCCTGGACGCGCACGGCAACCCCATCGGCGCCCCACGCCGGTTCTTCTTCGACCTCAACGGACCCACCCCCCACCGCGACGCCCAGGTACGGCAGGCACTGATCCGCCTGCTGCACTTCACCAAGCGTCACGGCCTGAGCATCGCGATCGAGGACCTGGGCTTCCAAGCGGACAAGACCCGGGAGAAGCACGGCAGACGCAAGCGGTTCCGCAAGCTGATCTCCGGCATGCCGGTATCCAGGCTGCGCTCCCGGCTGGTGTCGATGGCAGCCGGTCTCGGCATCACGATCGTGGCCGTCGACCCGGCATACACGTCCAAGTGGGGCGCCCAGCACTGGCAGAAACCCCTCACCAGCAACAAACGCGCCACCACCCGGCAGGATGCCGCCTCGGTGGCGATCGGAAGGCGCGCCCTCGGGCACCCGATCCGGCGACGGACGGCACCGCCCCGCACCCACCAGAGTGATGGGTGCGGGCATCGGACCGTCCAGGCCGGACCGGGCGCCCGGGGGCGTGAGGAATCCCGTCCCCGCGTTCCCGGACCACGGACCCGATCCGTGCGCGCCGGATGCGGAGCGAACGCGGGGGACCAGGATGCCCAACACCGTTCGGGGCGTCCGGCTGAGCATGGGTTCTGGCAGCAGGACTCACTCCCGCTCAGTCTTTAGGAACGGTACCGGGTCGGCGTGGTGCAGACGCTCGGGATCGGGCTGCCGACGCTGTTCCTGGCCGGAGTGACGTGGCCGGCGGCCTGGTTGGCCGAGCGCGGGGACATCACCGTGGGGCAATTGGTGTGGGTGTACGGCTATGTGGCGATGTTGGTGAGGCCCGTGGCCTTCTGGGTCGACCGCGACTACCAGATCAGCCGCGGCCTGGTACGTGCGCGCCCCGCCGACGGTTCCTGCGGCTGGCGCCGACGCCGGACACCGGATCGCGAGACGCCCCGGCCGAACCGTCATCCCTGGACCACCCGGTCCGGCGTGCGCATCCTCCTCGGCCGCCTCACGACCCTGGTCGCGGAACACCCGGCCGACGCCGTGGTAGTGGTGGACCGCCTCGGCCGTTACACCCCCTCGGACGCGACCTGGGGTGGAACGCGGCTGGAGGACATCGCCCTGGGCCAGATCCGAGACCGCGCCCTGGTGGCCGACCACGAGTCCGACCTGATCGCAGGGACCCTCGCGGACCTGCCCGACACCCGGAAACCGTCCGCATAACGAACATGAACTTCCGGTCAACGAACCGTTTCCGGCCATAGTCTTGACGCGCCCCTGACAGAAAGCGCACTCCGCTGCCACGCTTCCCACGACTGCTCCACGGCAACCCCACGGCAACACCTCCACCTCCCCAGGCCGGGCAACCCCCGGTCCCGCAGAAGGAGCCAGTGTTGAGAAGCAGTTCCTCGCGAAGAAGCACCTCCCACAGACGCACTCCCCACACCCCCCGCCGCACCGCGGCCGTGGCCCTCGCCGGCGTCGCCGCGCTGATCACCGCCGCCGTGCAGAGCGGCACCGCCACCGCGGCCCCCACGACGGCACCGACGGCCGCGAGCAAGGCGAACCCCGGCGCGGAGTCGGTCCGGCTCACCCCCGCCCAGCGCGCCACGCTGATCCGCGAGGCCGACGCGGACAAGGCCGGGACGGCGAGGGACCTGGGCCTCGGCGCCAAGGAGAAGCTGGTCGTCCGCGACGTCCTCAAGGACCGCGACGGCACCGTGCACACGCGTTACGAGCGCACCTACGACGGCCTGCCGGTCCTCGGCGGCGACCTGGTCGTGGAGAGGACGAAGGCGGACACCACCGCATCCGTCGTGAAGGCCACCCGCGCCGCGATCGAGCCGGCCACGTCTCAGGCCGCGGTGCCCGCCGCGAAGGCCCGGCAGCAGGCCCTGGCTGCGGGGAAGGCCGAGGACGCCAAGAGCCCGGCCGTCAACCGGGAGCCCCGCAAGGTGATCTGGGCCGCGAACGGCAAGCCGGCCGTGGCCTACGAGACGGTCGTCGGCGGCTTCCAGCACGACGGCACCCCGCAGGAACTGCACGTCGTCACCGACGCCACCACCGGCGAGAAGCTGTACGAGTGGGAGGCCATCGAGAACGGCACCGGCAACACCGTGTACTCCGGCACGGTCGACCTCACCACCACCCAGTCCGGATCGACGTACAACCTCACCGACGGCGCCCGCGGCAACCACAAGACGTACAACCTGAACCGCGGCACCTCCGGTACCGGCACGCTCTTCTCCGGCCCCGACGACGTCTGGGGCAACGGCAGCCCCTCCAACCTGGAGTCGGCCGCCGCCGACGCCCACTACGGCGCCGCGCTGACGTGGGACTACTACAAGAACGTGCACGGCCGCAGCGGCATCCGCGGCGACGGCGTGGCCGCGTACTCCCGCGTCCACTACGGCAACAACTACGTCAACGCCTTCTGGTCGGACAGCTGCTTCTGCATGACGTACGGCGACGGCTCGGGCAACGCCAACCCGCTGACGTCGATCGACGTGGCCGCGCACGAGATGACCCACGGGCTCACCTCGAACACCGCGGGCCTCAACTACAGCGGCGAATCCGGGGGTCTGAACGAGGCGACCTCCGACATCTTCGGCGCGACCGTCGAGTTCTTCGCCAAGAACTCCTCCGACGTCGGTGACTACCTCATCGGCGAGGAGATCGACATCAACGGCGACGGCACCCCGCTGCGCTACATGGACAAGCCCAGCAAGGACGGCGACTCCAAGGACGCCTGGTACTCGGGCATCGGCTCGATCGACGTGCACTACTCCTCGGGCCCGGCGAACCACTTCTTCTACCTGCTGAGCGAGGGCAGCGGCGCCAAGACCATCAACGGTGTCAGCTACGACTCGCCCACCTCGGACGGCCTTCCGGTCACCGGCATCGGCCGCGACAAGGCGGAGAAGATCTGGTTCCGCGCGCTGACCACCAAGTTCACCTCGACCACCAACTACGCGGGTGCCCGCACCGGCACCCTCGCGGCGACCGGTGAGCTCTACGGCACCGACAGCGCCGAGTACAAGGCGGTCCAGGACGCGTGGGCGGGCGTGAACGTCGGTGCCCGCTCGGGCGGTGGAGGCGGGGGCGGTACGTCCTTCGAGAACACCGCCGACGTGGCGATCCCGGACCGGGGCGCGGCGGTCACGTCGTCGGTCACCGTCTCCGGCCGGACGGGCAACGCGCCCTCCGACCTCCAGGTCGCCGTGGACATCGTCCACACCTACATCGGTGACCTCCAAGTGCAGTTGGTCGCCCCCGACGGCACGGCGTACACGCTGAAGGGCTACGGCACCGGCGGCAGCGCGGACGACATCAACACGACGTACACGGTGAACGCCTCCTCCGAGGCCGCCAACGGCGTCTGGCAGCTGCGGGTCCAGGACAACGCGGCCCGCGACACCGGATACATCAACAGCTGGAAGCTCACCTTCCCGTAGGCCCGTCCGCGGTCCGCCCAGGGCAGGGCGCCGCCCCGGTGGGTTCGACTCCCCCGGGGCGGCGCCCGCTTTCCGCCTCCGGTGCGACACGTCGCCGTCGTTTTCCGGCCAACATCACGTGGTGCCCCTGACATGTACGCGCCTCAAGTGCCACTCTTCCCCCACCCGCCGCACAGCACCACAGCACTTCCCCCACACCTAGGAGCTTGTGTGACCTCCCCTCTCTACGCGCGTCACAAGCGCACCACGCTGGCCATCGCCACCGCCGTCGCGGCCGGCGCCCTGCTCACCACCGGTCTGACCTCCGGCAGCAGCGTCGCCGCCGACTCCGCGAGCAAGCCGACGCTCGCCGCCGCCCCCGTCCTCCTCACCGCGCCCGCCCGCGCCGCCCTCATCAAGGAGCAGCAGGCGGACGCCACCGGCACCGCCGACGAGATAGGCCTCGGCGAGCAGGAGAAGCTGCTCGTCAAGGACGTCGTGAAGGACGCCGACGGCACGGTCCACACCCGCTACGAGCGCACCTACGCGGGCCTGCCGGTGCTCGGCGGCGACCTCGTCGTACACGAGTCGAAGTCCGGTGAGACCAAGGGCGTCACCAGAGCCACGAAAGCCGCACTCAAGGTCGCCTCGCTCAAGCCGGCGGTCACCGCCGCCAAGGCCGAGAAGCAGGCCCTGACGCTCGCCAAGGCGGCCGGCTCGGAGAAGACCGAGGCGAACTCCGCGCCCCGCAAGGTGATCTGGGCGGCCGACGGCAAGCCCACCCTCGCCTACGAGACGGTCGTCGGCGGCCTCCAGGAGGACGGCGCCCCGAACGAGCTGCACGTCATCACCGATGCCGCCACCGGCAAGAAGCTCTACGAGTACCAGGGCATCGAGACCGGCACGGGCAACACCACGTACAGCGGCAAGGTCACCATCGGCACCACGAAGTCCGGGTCGTCGTACACCCTTTCGGACGGCACGCGCGGCGGCAACAAGACGTACAACCTGAACCGCGGCACCTCCGGCACCGGCACCCTCTTCTCCGGCTCCGACGACGTCTGGGGCAACGGCAACCCCTCCAACCTGGAGACCGCCGCCGCCGACGCCCACTACGGCGCCCAGATCACCTGGGACTTCTACAAGAACACCTTCGGCCGCAACGGCATCAGGAACGACGGCAAGGCCGCCTACTCGCGCGTCCACTACGGCAACAACTTCAACAACGCCTTCTGGTCGGACAGCTGCTTCTGCATGACCTACGGCGACGGCGCGGGCAACACCCACCCGCTGACCTCGCTCGACGTGGCCGCCCACGAGATGAGCCACGGCCTGACGTCGGCCACGGCGCGCCTCAACTACAGCGGCGAGTCCGGCGGTCTGAACGAGGCGACCAGCGACATCTTCGGCGCGGGCGCGGAGTTCTTCGCCAACAACTCCTCCGACGTCGGTGACTACCTCATCGGCGAGGAGATCGACATCAACGGCGACGGCACCCCGCTGCGCTACATGGACAAGCCCAGCAAGGACGGCGACTCCGCCGACGCCTGGTCCGCCGGCCTCGGCGGCCTGGACGTCCACTACTCCTCCGGCCCCGCCAACCACTTCTTCTACCTGCTGTCCGAGGGCAGCGGCACGAAGACCATCAACGGCGTGACCTACAACTCGCCGACGTCCAACGGCTCCACGGTCACCGGCATCGGCCGCACCAAGGCGCTCCAGATCTGGTACAAGGCGCTGACGACGTACATGACGTCGACGACCAAGTACGCGGGCGCCCGCACGGCGACCCTGAACGCGGCCTCGGCGCTGTACGGCGCGTCCAGCACCGAGTACAAGGCGGTCGCGGCCGCCTGGTCAGCCGTCAACGTGGGCTGACCGAAGCGCGGCCGAGGGCGGTACCCGGAGCGAAGGCGGATCCGGGTACCGCCCTACTCTTGGTGACCATGTCTTCGGAGGACTTCACCTACGCCGATGTCGGCGCCACCCGTGACGAGGGCTTCTGCCCGCCGGGCTTCCACCCCATGAACGTGCGCACCCGCCTCGGGGAGGGCGAGGAGGTCTTCCGCCGGGCCTCGGAGGCGGTGCTCACCTGGGAGATGCACCGGGCCCTGGGCGTCGGCATCGACGCCGGCGCGGACCGGGCCGCCCCCGGCGTCGACGTCACCGTCACCCTCGCCGGGATGATCAAGGCCCCCTGCCGTGTGGTGTGGACGGTCGAGGAACCCCGCCGCGCGGGCTGGGCCTACGGCACGTTGCCCGGCCACCCGGAATGCGGCGAGGAGTCGTTTGTCGTCGACCGCACGGGAGACGGCACGGTCTGGCTGACGGTGAACGCCTTCAGCCGCGGCGCCAAGTGGTACGCGAAGGCGGGCGGCCCGGCGACCAGGGGGTTCCAGCACGCGTACGCACGCAGGTGCGGCAGCGTCCTACGGAACCTTGCAACGCAGGGTGGCGCAGATACCTAGGGGCGCGGGGCTGTATCGATGTGCGGCTCCGCCGCGTGGGCGCGACCAGCCCCCCACGCGCCCGCAGACGACACTCAACGCATCAACAACCCCGCAGCCTCGACAAGCTCCTCAGAGGGCCCGGCCACCAAACCCAACTCCGCACTCGAAGCCAACAGCCGATGCGCGGGAAGGATCCGCACCGTATACCCGAAAGGCCCGGTGCGATCCAGAGACAAGGGCCCCTCATAAACCCAGCGCCCGTCCTGGTCGGGAGACCCCACCGGCTTCAACGGAACGACCGCCGCGTCGGCGATGTGGTCCTCTTCGTCCACCCGCCCCGAAACGGCCTGCACCTCCACGTCGTCAGGCCCGAGATCCCCGAGCCCCACCCGCACGCGAAGCCCCAGCGTCGTCCCCAGCTCCGCCAGCGCCGCAGCCGCAGACGTCTCCACATGGTCGACAGTGACGCCCGGCCAGGCTGCCCGCACCCGCCCCTTCCACTCGGCGAGATCGCGCGCCGCGTCCGGGCCCATGGACCGGTGGGAGAGCGCAGCGGGCGCGTAGAGCCGCTCCACGTACTCGCGGACCATCCGCCCGGCCAGCACCTTCGGCCCGAGCAGGCTCAGCGTCTGGCGGACCATCTCGATCCACCGGTCGGGCAGCCCGCTCTGCCCGCGCTCGTAGAAGCGGGGCGTCACCCGCTGCTCCAGCAGGTCGTACAGCGCCGCGGCCTCTATGTCGTCGCGATGGTCAGGGTCGGTCCCGACACCGTCGGCGGTGGGGACGGCCCAGCCGAAGTCGGGCTGGAACCACTCGTCCCACCAGCCGTCCAGGACGGACAGATTGAGACAACCGTTGAGCGCCGCCTTCATCCCGGAGGTGCCGCAGGCCTCCAGCGGGCGAAGGGGGTTGTTCAGCCAGATGTCACAGCCCGGGTAGAGCTTCTGCGCCATCCCCATGCCGTAGTCCGGCAGGAACACGATCCGGTGCCGTACCCGCGGATCGTCCGCGAACCGCACCAGCTCCTGCACCAGCCGCTTCCCGCCGTCGTCCGCGGGATGCGCCTTGCCCGCCACGACGATCTGGATCGGCCGCTCGGGATGCAGCAGCAGATCCATCAGCCGGTCGCGGTCGCGCAGCATCAGCGTCAGGCGCTTGTACGACGGCACGCGCCGCGCGAAGCCGATGGTGAGGATGTCCGGGTCGAGCACGCCGTCGATCCAGCCCAGCTCGGCCGTGCCGGCGCCGCGCTGCCGCCAGGAGGCCCGAAGCCGCTCCCGTACCTCCGTCACGAGCTGCTCGCGCAAGCCCCGCCGCAGCTCCCAGATCTCCTGGTCGGGGATGTCCGCCACCGCGTCCCAGCGGTCCGAGCCGCCGACGGTCAGCGCGTCCTCGGCGCGGTGGGCGCCGATCTGCCGGGCGCCGAGCCGGAACACCTCGGGGGCGACCCAGGTGGGCGCGTGCACACCGTTCGTCACGGAGGTGATCGGCACCTCGTCGGCGTCGAATCCGGGCCACAGGCCGGAGAACATCTCGCGGCTGACGTTGCCGTGCAGCAGGGAGACGCCGTTGGCGCGCTGGGCGAGGCGCAGGCCCATCACGGCCATGTTGAACAGGTTGGGCTCGCCGCCGGGGTAGGTCTCCATGCCGAGCCTGAGGACGCGCTCGACGTCGATGCGGGGCAGCTCGGCGTCGGGGCCGAAGTGGCGGGCGACCAGCTCGCGGTCGAAGCGGTCGATGCCGGCCGGGACGGGGGTGTGGGTGGTGAAGACGGTCCCGGCGCGGACCGCCTCCAGCGCGGAGTCGAAGTCCAGGCCGTCGGCACAGAGCTCGGCGATCCGCTCCAGGCCGAGGAACCCGGCGTGTCCCTCGTTCGTGTGGAACACCTCCGGCTCGGGGTGCCCGGTCAGCCGGCAGTACGTGCGCACCGCCCGGACCCCTCCTATGCCCAGCAGCATCTCCTGGAGCAGCCGGTGCTCGCTGCCGCCGCCGTAGAGGCGGTCGGTCACGCCGCGCTCGCCGAGGTCGTTCTCCTCGACGTCCGAGTCGAGCATCAGCAGCGGGACCCGGCCGACCTGCGCCAGCCAGATCCGGGCGTGCAGCTGCTTGCCGCCGGGCAGGGCGAGGGCGACCTGGGCGGGGGTGCCGTCGGCCTCCTCCAGGAGGACGACGGGCAGCTCGTTGGGGTCGAGGACGGGGTAGTGCTCCTGCTGCCAGCCGTCCCGGGACAGGGTCTGGCGGAAGTAGCCGTGCCGGTAGAGCAGGCCGACGCCGATCAGCGGGGCGCCGAGGTCGCTGGCCGCCTTCAGGTGGTCGCCGGCCAGGATGCCGAGGCCGCCGGAGTACTGGGGCAGGGCGGCCGTGATGCCGAACTCGGGTGAGAAGTAGGCGATCGCGGCGGGGAGTTGGTCGGGCTGGGCCTGGTACCAGCGCTCGCCGGTCATGTAGTCGTTCAGATCGCCCGCGACCGCGGCGAGGCGGCGCAGGAAGCGGCGGTCCGAGGCCAGGTCCGCGAGCCGCGCGGGCGGCACGCTGCCCAGCAGCCGGACCGGGTCGCCGCCCGAGGCGGCCCAGCGCTCGGGGTCGACGGACTGGAACAGGTCACGGGTCTCCGCATGCCACGACCAGCGCAGATTGCGGGCCAGATCGCTGAGCGGCCGGAGGGGTTCGGGGAGAACGGGTCGGACGGTGAATCGACGGATCGCCTTCACGGGTTCCACCTCGGCGCGTTCGCAGGATGACGCAGGGTTCTGACACAGGGCTTCATCGACGTCACCTACGACAGTACCGGCGTCGGTGCCGCCGCCGGTGAAGCTCCGCCACCCAATCCCCGATCGTCCGGAACCGCCCCGTCCACGGATATGGCCGATTCCGCCCCCATAGGCGTCCTTGTGGCGCTTCACACGCCACGAGAGGCTGCCCCTGGCGTACCGGCCCGCGCCGGCCGCACGCGGCGTCGCGCGGCAGCCGTACGCCGAGTCGAGGAGGGGAACTCGGACCATGGCACGGACGCGCGCACGGCGTCTGCGCTGGACGGGGGGCCTGACGGCGGCGATCTGTGCCGCGGCGTTTTCGGCCACCACCCCGCCCGCGCACGCCGTACCGGAGGGGCGGATACTCGGCGCCGGAGAACCCGGCTCCGTGCACGGAAGTTACCTGGTGACACTGGAGGAGGGCACACGGGCTCCGTCGGCGGCGGGACAGCGTCTCGCCGAGCAGTACGGGGTGAACATCAGCCACACCTACGGCACCGTCCTGAACGGCTACGCGATCAGGACCGACGAGAGACGGGCCAGGCGGCTCGCCGCCGACCCCCGGGTCGCCTCGGTCGTCCAGGACACCCGCGTGCGGCCGGACCACACCCGGCACGAGCCGCCCTCCTGGGGGCTGGACCGCGTCGACCAGCCGAGTCTGCCGCTGGACCGGAGCTACACCTGGCCCGAGGCGGCGGGCGCCGGGGTGACGGTGTACGTGATCGACACCGGCGTCCGGACCACGCACACGGACTTCGGCGGCCGGGCGGGCCACGGCTGGGACTTCGTCGGGAACGACAGGGTCGCGTCGGACGCCAACGGACACGGCACGCACGTCGCCGGGACGGTGGCCGGGACGGCCCACGGTGTCGCCAAGAAGGCCCGCATCGTCTCCGTGCGCGTCCTCGACGCCGCGGGGGCGGGCACCACGGCCCGGGTGATCGCCGGGATCGACTGGGTGACCCGGCACGCGAAGCAGCCCGCCGTCGCCAACCTCAGCCTGGGCGGCCCGCGCAACGAACGGCTGGACGCCGCCGTCCGCGCCTCCATCGCCTCCGGCGTCACCTACACGGTCGCCGCGGGCAACGACGGCAGGCCGGCCGGCCTGTACTCCCCCGCGAGCGTCAAGCAGGCGATCACGGTCGGCGCGACCGACTCCAGGGATGCGAAACCGGCCTTCTCCAACCACGGCCCGGCCCTCGATCTCTTCGCCCCGGGCGTGCACATCACCTCCGTGTCCGCCGCGAGCGACACGGCACGGGCCGCGGCTTCGGGCACATCGATGGCGGCACCGCACGCCGCGGGCGCGGCCGCGCTGTATCTGGCCGACCACCCGAGGGCGGCTCCGGCCCAGGTCAGCAGGGCCCTGACCACGGGAGCGGCGACCGGGAAGATCTCCGGCCGGGGGCTCGGTTCGCCGGACAAGTTACTGCGGGTGCCGCACGCCTAGGGCGAAGGAGCAGCCACGTGAAGGGGCCGGCCTCGTCCGTCGCGGACGAGGCCGGTCTTGTGTGTCGACATACGCGTGAGTAGTTAACAAAGTGCCGGATTGCCCACCCGAATAGGGTGGGAAGGCTCCTCCGGGTACCCCTCTCAGGAGCACCATGCAGGACCCACCTCCCCACAGTCATCCGCCCACCCACGTTGACGCGGACAGGAGCGGTCATGCCCGCCAAGCACCATTCGCCAGCACCCCCCAACCGCCGCACCACCGGGGCGCGCGCGCCCGGCGGCGAAGCACGCCCCGCGCGCCCGGCCGACGCCGGTCCGCAGGTCGCGCCACCACCCCCCGTGGGCGACGCGACCGCCGTCGGGCGCATACCCGTTCTCGATGTCCGCCCGGTCGTCCAGCGCGGACGCCGGCCGGCCAAGGCCGTGACCGGCGAGACCTTCGAGATCTCGGCGACCGTGTTCCGGGAGGGGCACGACGCGGTCGCCGCCAATGTCGTCCTGAAGGATCCCGAGGGCCGCCCCGGCCCGTGGACGCCGATGCGTGAGCTGGCCCCCGGGACGGACCGGTGGGGCGCCGAGGTCACTGCCGGGGAACCGGGCCTGTGGTCGTTCACCGTGGAGGCGTGGGGCGATCCGGTCAGCACCTGGCGCCATCACGCGCGGATCAAGATCCCGGCGGGCATGGACACGGATGTCGTCCTGGAGGAGGGCGCGCGTCTGTACGAGAGGGCGGCCGCCGGTGTGCCCGAGGAGGGGGGCCGGCGGGACGTGATCCTCGCGGCCGTCGCATCCCTGCGGGACGAGAACCGCCCGGCGGCGGCGCGGCTGGCGGCGGCTCTGACGCCTGAGGTGGACGAGGTCCTGGCCCGGCATCCGCTGCGGGACCTGGTCACCACCTCCGAGCCGCTGCCCCTCCTGGTCGAGCGGGAGCGGGCCCTGTACGGCTCCTGGTACGAGTTCTTCCCCCGCTCCGAGGGCACCCGGCAGCAGCCCCACGGCACCTTCCGCACCGCCGCCCGCAGGCTGCCGGCGATCGCGGCGATGGGCTTCGACGTGGTCTACCTGCCCCCGGTCCACCCCATCGGCACCACCTTCCGCAAGGGGAAGAACAACACCCTCTCCCCCGGCCCCGACGACGTCGGCGTGCCCTGGGCGATCGGCTCCCCCGAGGGCGGCCACGACGCCGTCCACCCCGCCCTGGGCACCCTGGAGGACTTCACCTGGTTCGTCGAGCAGGCCCGGAGTCTGGGGATGGAGGTCGCCCTGGACTTCGCCCTGCAGTGCTCCCCGGACCACCCCTGGGTGCACAAGCACCCCGAGTGGTTCCACCACCGCCCCGACGGCACCATCGCCTACGCGGAGAACCCGCCGAAGAAGTACCAGGACATCTACCCCATCGCCTTCGACGCCGACATGGACGGCCTGATCGCCGAGACCTGCCGGGTGCTGCGGCACTGGATGGACTGCGGCGTGCGGATCTTCCGGGTGGACAATCCGCACACCAAGCCGGTCGTCTTCTGGGAGCGGGTCATCGCGGACATCAACCGCACCGACCCCGATGTGATCTTCCTGGCCGAGGCGTTCACCCGCCCGGCGATGATGCACACCCTGGCGCAGATCGGCTTCCAGCAGTCCTACACGTACTTCACCTGGCGCAACACCAAGGAAGAGCTGACCGAGTACCTCACGGAGCTGTCGGGTGAGGCGGCCTCCTACATGCGGCCGAACTTCTTCGCCAACACCCCCGACATCCTGCACGCCTACCTCCAGCACGGCGCCCGGCCCGCCTTCGAGGTCCGGGCCGTCCTGGCGGCCACCCTCTCGCCGACCTGGGGCATCTACTCCGGCTACGAGCTGTGCGAGAACACCCCCCTCAGGGAGGGCAGCGAGGAGTACCTCGACTCGGAGAAGTACCAGCTCAGGCACCGCGACTGGGAGGCCGCCGAACGCGAGGGCCGCACCATCACACCGCTGCTGACCAGGCTCAACACCATCCGCCGGGAGAACCCGGCCCTCCAGCAGCTGCGCGACCTCCACTTCCACCACGCGGACCAGGAAGCGGTGATCGCCTACTCGAAGCGGCAGGGTTCGAACACGGTTCTGGTGGTCGCCAACCTCGACCCCCACCACACCCAGGAGGCCACGGTCTCGTTGGACATGCCGCAACTCGGCCTGGACTGGCACGAGTCGGTGCCGGTGCGTGACGAGCTCACCGGCGAGACCTATCACTGGGGCAGGGCCAACTACGTGCGCCTCGAACCGGGCCGTAGGCCCGCGCATGTCTTCTCGGTTCTGCGACCGTCCACCCCGCAGATCGGAGGGTCACCCACAACATGATCGTCAACGAACCCGTTCAGGACACCTTCGAGGACACTCCTGCCAGGGACCGGGACCCGGAGTGGTTCAAGCGCGCCGTCTTCTACGAGGTACTCGTCCGCTCGTTCCAGGACAGCAACGGCGACGGCGTCGGTGACCTGAAGGGCCTGACCGCCAAACTCGACTACCTCCAGTGGCTCGGCGTGGACTGCCTGTGGCTGCCGCCGTTCTTCAAGTCCCCGCTCCGGGACGGCGGCTACGACGTCTCCGACTACACGGCCGTGCTGCCGGAGTTCGGCGACCTGGCCGACTTCGTGGAGTTCGTCGA
This sequence comes from Streptomyces coeruleorubidus, assembly GCF_028885415.1. GTDB lineage: Bacteria > Actinomycetota > Actinomycetes > Streptomycetales > Streptomycetaceae > Streptomyces > Streptomyces coeruleorubidus_A. The sequence goes on along the minus strand of NZ_CP118527.1, from coordinate 6,866,684 downwards.
CGCCGCCCACCAGCGCGGCATGCGCGTGATCATCGACTTCGTCATGAACCACACCAGCGACCAGCACCCGTGGTTCCAGGAGTCGAGGAAGGACCCCGACGGTCCCTACGGCGACTACTACGTGTGGGCGGACGACGACAAGCAGTTCCAGGACGCGCGGATCATCTTCGTCGACACCGAGGCCTCGAACTGGACCTACGACCCGGTCCGCAAGCAGTACTACTGGCACCGTTTCTTCTCCCACCAGCCGGACCTCAACTACGAGAACCCGGCCGTGCAGGAGGAGATGATCTCCGCGCTGAAGTTCTGGCTGGACCTGGGCATCGACGGCTTCCGGCTGGACGCGGTGCCGTACCTGTACCAGGAGGAGGGCACCAACTGCGAGAACCTCCCGGCCACGCACGACTTCCTGAAGCGGGTGCGCAAGGAGATCGACGCGCAGTACCCGGACACGGTGCTGCTGGCGGAGGCCAACCAGTGGCCGGAGGACGTCGTCGACTACTTCGGCGACTATCCCAGCGGCGGCGACGAGTGCCACATGGCCTTCCACTTCCCGGTGATGCCGCGCATCTTCATGGCGGTGCGGCGGGAATCCCGCTACCCGGTCTCCGAGATCCTTGCCAAGACCCCGGCCATCCCCTCGGGCTGCCAGTGGGGCATCTTCCTGCGCAACCACGACGAGCTGACGCTCGAGATGGTCACCGACGAAGAGCGCGACTACATGTGGGCCGAGTACGCCAAGGACCCGCGGATGCGCGCCAACATCGGCATCCGGCGCCGGCTCGCCCCGCTGCTGGACAACGACCGCAACCAGATCGAGCTGTTCACGGCCCTGCTGCTGTCGCTGCCGGGCTCGCCGATCCTGTACTACGGCGACGAGATCGGCATGGGCGACAACATCTGGCTCGGCGACCGCGACGCGGTACGCACGCCGATGCAGTGGACGCCGGACCGCAACGCGGGGTTCTCCTCGTGCGATCCGGGACGGCTGTTCCTGCCCACGATCATGGACCCGGTCTACGGCTACCAGGTCACCAACGTCGAGGCGTCCATGGCCTCGCCGTCGTCCCTGCTGCACTGGACCCGCCGCATGATCGAGATCCGCAAGCAGAACCCGGCCTTCGGCCTCGGCTCGTACACCGAGCTGCCGTCGACGAACCCGGCGGTGCTGGCGTTCCTGCGGGAGTACGAGGACGATCTGGTGCTGTGCGTGAACAACTTCTCGCGTTTCGCGCAGCCCACGGAGCTGGATCTGAGCGCCTTCGAGGGGCGGCACCCCGTGGAGCTGTTCGGCGGGGTCCGTTTCCCGGCGATCGGCGAGCTGCCGTATCTGCTGACGCTGGCAGGTCACGGGTTCTACTGGTTCCGGCTGCGCAGGGACGCCCTGTGAGGCCTGAGACGGTCTGAGACGACCTGATGAGGCCTGAATTGCGGGGCGGGCCGCAAACCCCCGTGGCGGGGCGTTTCTCCCGCCCCGCCCGGGGCACGCATCAGTAACACCCCGCCCACCCGCGTGAGCCGGAGGGGCGCCGCCGGCACCTGCTGAAGGCCCCGGAGGCGCACCAATCATGGGTGAAAGGACGCGACGCCATGTCGGAAGCCGTCACACGCACCGTCACCACCCCACCCGGCCTCCTTGCCTCCCTCGATCCGCTGCTGCGGGAGTGGCTGCCGCGGCAGCGCTGGTTCGCGGGCAAGGGACGTCCCGTCACCGGGTTCACGCTGGTCGAGGCCACCGAGCTGCTCCCGTCCAACGGCAAGCTGGGCCTGTACCACCTGCTCGTCCGCGCCCACCAGCCGCTCGTGCCCTCCCATGGCGCGCCCGGCCATCCCGGCGACTGCTACCAGCTGCTGATAGGCGTGCGCGAGGCGCTGCCGCCTCGGCTGGCGCCCGCGCTGATCGGACACCTGTCGACGGGGCCGCTGGCCGGCCGGACGGCCTACGACGCCCTGCACGACGCCCGGCCCGCCGAGCTGCTCTTGGAGGCGCTGCGCACCCAGGCCCGGATCGGCGGGCTCCGCTTCGAGCGGGACCTCGACCAGGACATCCGGTCCGGTCTGGTGCCGCGCGTGGTGACCGCGGAGCAGTCCAACTCGTCGATCGTCTACGGAGATACGTTCATCCTGAAGTTGTTGCGCCGGATCGTGCCCGGCGTCAACCCGGACCTGGAGCTGCCGCTGGCGCTGGCGCGCGAGGGCTGCCCCCGGGTGCCCGCGCCGACGGCCTGGATGGTCGCGGACGTCGACCCCACGGTGGACCCGGTGATCTCCTCCGGCGCGGCCGACCTGACCGGCCAGCCGTACGTACTGGGGGTGCTCCAGCCGTTCGTGCAGGGCGCCTCCGACGGCTGGGAACTGGCGCTGCGCGAGCTGGCCAAGGGCGAGGACTTCGGCGCCGAGGCGCGGGCACTGGGACGGGCCACCGCCGAGGTGCACACCTCGCTGGCCCGCGCGCTGCCGACGGTCACGCTCGGTCACATGCAGCTGCGGCTCATGGTGGACGGCATGATCGAGCGGCTGGAGGCGGCCGTCCAGGCGGTACCCGCGCTGCGGCCCTACGCCGACGGGCTGCGGTCGGCGTTCACGGCGCTGGGCGATCTGGCCGCCGAGGGCCGCACCTGGACCGCGCAGCGCGTGCACGGCGATCTGCACCTCGGGCAGTGCCTGCGCTCGCCGGCCGGCGAGTGGTGGCTGATCGACTTCGAGGGCGAGCCGGCCCGGCCGCTGGCCGAGCGGCGCATGCCGCAGCCGGCGGTGCGGGACGTCGCCGGCATGCTGCGGTCCTTCGACTACGCGGCCCGCTCGGCCGATCCGCCCCAGCCGGACTGGGCGGAGACCTGCCGGTCCGCGTACTGCTCCGGGTACGCCGAGGCCTCCGGCCTCGATCCGCGCACCGATCCGGTGCTGCTGCGCGCCTACGAGACGGACAAGGCGATCTACGAGGTGGTGTACGAGGCCCGGCACCGCCCCGACTGGCTGCCGGTGCCCCTGGCCGCCATAGACCGGCTCGCCTCGTCCGGCCGTCTGACCTGACCTGACTGACCCACCTGCGTCCTGGAGGCTCCGCCCGTGACCCCCCGTCCTGAGTCCAGCGGTTCCCGTCCCAAGGGGACGGCCGGGGAGAAGATCCCCGAGCAGCCCACGGCCGCCCAGAAGAAGAGTGCCGCGAAGAAGACGGCGGTGCCGAAACAGGCAGCGGCCAAGAAGGCGACTGCCCCCGCGAAGAAGGCCGCCGCCAAGAAGACGCCCGCCGCGCAGTCACCCGCGACGAAGGCCGCGGCCAAGAAGGCGGCCCCGGCGAAGACGACCGCGAAGAAGGCCGCCGAGAAGGCCGTCGCGAAGAAGGCGGCTCCTGCGAAGGCGACCGCGACGAAAGCCACGGCCGAGAAGACGACCGCGACGAAGACAGCCGCCAAGAAGGCGACCGCGAAGAAGGCCACAGCGAAGAAGGCCACAGCCGCCAAGGCGACGGCCACCAAGGCGGTGGCCAAGAAGGCCACAGCCACGAAGGCGGTCGCCAAGAAGGCCCCGTCGTCGAAGGCGGCAGCCACCAAGGCCACCGCCACCAAGGCCACAGCCGCCAAGCCACCCGCCAGGAAAGCCCCCGCGAAGAAGGCCACCGCCAAGAAGGCCACCGCAGGGAAAGCCACCGCAGCCCCCGCCCAGACCGCCCCGCCGGAGATGGAGATCGCCGTCTCGCCCGCCGTCGGCGCGGCGGACCGGGCGCGGCTGCTGGGCGGCACGCATCACAACCCGCACTCCGTGCTCGGCGCACACCCCGTGCCCGGCGGGATCGCGTTCCGGGCGTTCCGGCCGTACGCCCTGTCGGTGACCGTCGTCGCCGGCGAGGTGCGGGCGGAGCTGCACGACGACGGGGAGGGGTTCTTCTCCGGGCTGCTGCCGCTGCGGGAGGTCCCGGAGTACCGGCTGCTCGTGGAGTACGAGGGGACGGTCCTGGACACCGAGGACGCCTACCGTTTCCTGCCCACGCTGGGCGACCTCGACCTGCACCTGATCGGCGAGGGCCGGCACGAGGAGCTGTGGACGGCGCTGGGCGCGCACCCGACGACCCACCAGGGCGTGACCGGCACCCGGTTCTCGGTGTGGGCGCCGAACGCGCTCGGCGTGCGCGTGGCCGGCACCTTCAACTTCTGGGACGGCACCGGCCACGTCATGCGGTCGCTGGGCTCGTCGGGCGTGTGGGAGCTGTTCCTGCCGGACATCGGCGAGGGCGAGCTGTACAAGTTCGAGATCACCCGCCCCGACGGTTCGAAGACGATGCGTGCCGACCCGCTGGCCCGCCGCACGGAGGTGCCGCCCGCGACCTCGTCGGTCATCACGTCCTCGCGGTACGAGTGGGGCGACGCCGAGTGGCTGGCCCGGCGCGCTCAGGCACCGGCGCACGAGGCGCCGTTCTCGGTGTACGAGGTGCATCTGCCGTCGTGGCGCCCGGGGCTGACGTACCGTCAACTGGCCGAGCAGCTCCCGGGGTATGTGAAGAACCTGGGCTTCACGCACGTCGAGCTGATGCCGGTCGCCGAGCATCCGTTCGGCGGCTCCTGGGGGTACCAGGTCACCGGGTTCTACGCGCCGACGGCCCGGCTGGGCACGCCCGACGACTTCCGCTTCCTGGTCGACTCGCTGCACCAGGCCGGCATCGGCGTGCTGATGGACTGGGTGCCCGCGCACTTCCCGCGCGACGACTGGGCGCTGGCCGAGTTCGACGGGCGGCCCCTGTACGAGCACGCGGATCCGCTGCGGGCCGCGCACCCCGACTGGGGCACGCTGGAGTTCGACTACGGGCGCAACGAGGTGCGCAACTTCCTCGTCGCGAACGCCCTGTACTGGTGCGAGGAGTTCCACATCGACGGACTGCGCGTGGACGCGGTGGCGTCGATGCTCTACCTCGACTACTCGCGAGAGCCGGGCCAGTGGACGCCCAACGAGCACGGCGGCCGGGAGAACCTGGACGCGGTGGCGTTCCTCCAGGAGATGAACGCGACGGTGTACCGCCGGGTGCCCGGTGTGGTCACGATCGCCGAGGAGTCGACCGCCTGGGACGGCGTCACCCGGGCCACCCACCACAAGGGCCCGAGCGGCTTCGGCGGGCTCGGGTTCGGGCTGAAATGGAACATGGGCTGGATGCACGACTCGCTCCAGTACATGAGCCACGAGCCGGTGTACCGCAAGTACCACCACCACGAGATGACGTTCTCGATGGTGTACGCCTACAGCGAGAACTACGTCCTGCCGATCTCCCACGACGAGGTCGTGCACGGCAAGGGCTCCCTGGTGTCGAAGATGCCGGGCGACTGGTGGCAGCAGCGGGCCAACCACCGGGCGTACCTGGGCTTCATGTGGGCCCACCCCGGCAAGCAGCTGCTGTTCATGGGGCAGGAGTTCGCGCAGGGCGCCGAGTGGTCCGAGGCGCACGGCCCGGACTGGTGGCTTCTCGATCCGGGCTATGGGGCGGAGCCCGAGCACCGGGGCGTGCGTGACCTGGTCCGCGACCTCAACACCGTCTACCGCGCGACTGAGGCGCTGTGGCGGCTGGACACGGACCCGGCCGGTTTCGAGTGGGTGGTCGGGGACGCCGCCGACGACAACGTCCTGGCGTTCCTGAGGCTGGACCCGGAGGGCAACCCGCTGCTGTCGGTGTCCAACTTCGCGCCGGTCGTCCGCCAGGACTACCGGCTGGGCGTGCCCGAGGACGTCCCGGCCTGGCACGAGGCCGTCAACACCGACGCCGCTGCCTACGGCGGCAGCGACGTCACCAACCCCGACCCGGTCAAGCCCGAGGCCCAGCCCTGGCACGGCCGCCCGGCGAGCATCCGGCTGACCCTGCCGCCGCTGTCGACGGTGTGGCTGCGCCCGGCGTAGGCGGCCTGTGACACCGCTGTGACGGGAGGCGTGGCTTCCGTCACAGCCCGTCGGCTGCGGCCCTGGTGGGGTGGCGGCATGGACCGTGCCACCCCACTTCCCGTGCCGCTCCCCGCCGTTCCTGCGCACGGCGGGGAGTGACGGACGTGCTGGTCGGACTCGGTATCTCCGCCGTCTGTGCCGTCGGCGCGCTCATCGCCGCCGCGGGAGTCCTCGCCATGGCCTTTCCAGGCCGGCCCGAGCCCTGGCCGCCACTTCTGCTGCGCCGTGCGGCGGGGATGGCCGCGTGGGCGGCCGCGTCCGTCTACTCCCTGGGGTTCTTCGCCGTCTGGGGCTCGGAGCAGGCGTTCGGCGACGGCGCGGCCTCGGTCCCCGCTCCGGCCTGCCTCGACGGCTTCGCCCCGGCCACGATCCAGGGCCTCACCCACCACCGCTCCTCGTACCTGCCGCTGCGCTTCGACTGTGTCCGCGACGACGGCACCGTCTACTCCAGTGACTCCTCCTACGTGTGGATGAACTGGGCGTCCGTGTCCTGTGCGCTGGCCGCCGCCCTGCTCGCCATCGGCGCGGGCTACGCGACCGAGCTCCGCGCCAGGAAGGCGGGCGCTACCCCTGGGTCCTGGACATCAGCCTCCTGAGCCCGGCCAGCAGCCCCGTGGTCTGACGGTCCGTGCCCTGGCCCGTGCCGCCCCTGTGCGGCCGTGCGGAGCGGGCGGACCGGCTCAGTTCGTAGCGCACCGGCAGCAGCCGCAGGCCCCGGACCACCGGGCCCGTCCGCCATGGCAACTGGTCGTGCGGCAGGGTGAGTTCCACGGCATCGAAGTGGTCGAGGATCCGGCCCACCGCGTGGGTCACGAGGACACCGGCGAGTTCGCGCGCGGCGGCGGGGCACTGGTGCTGACCGGCGCCCCAGCCCAGGTGGGAGCGGGTCCTGAGGGCCGGGTCGACGAGGGGGGAGGTGCCGATCGCCAGCAGGTCCTGGTGGGCGGCAGCGGCGGACGGTGAGACGGCGTCCCCGGCCCTGATCCTGTAGTTGCCCAGCGGGACGTCCCGGGCGGCGAAGCGGAAACACATGTTGGCGACCGGCGGGTTGGCGAGGGCGGCCCGTTCGACCGTCTCGCCGAGCTGCCCCGCCGACAGGCTGCGGCGGACGGTGGCGTTGCCCCGGATGACCTCCAGCAGCGTGTTGAGGACCATGTTGCCGGTGATGTCGTTGAGGTAGACCGCGTTCATGAACAGCTCCCGGCCGAGCTGTTCGTCGGACAGGTGCGGGTCGGCCAGCAGCATGTACGAGGTGAGGTCGTCGCCGGGGCGGGCCCGGCGGTGGGCGGCGAGCCGGGTGAAGGCCGCCAGCGCGCGGGCGGTGGCGGGCTCGGCGCCAAGACCGCCGTCGAGCATCCGCCACAGGTCCATGACCAGTTCGTCGCCCAGCTCCACCGGGCAGCCGAACAGCCTGGTGGTGACCATGAGCAGCAGCGGCCGGGTGTACTGGGCGCCCAGGTCGGCGAAGCCGGCCGTGCCGGACTCGGCGGCCAGCAGCGCGACGAGGTCGTCCGCGTAGCGGGAGACGGCCGCCCGCAGCTCCCAGCCCTGCGGGCCGCGCGCCTCCTGGAAGGGACGCAGCGCCGCGTGCAGGGTCTGGCGGGCGGCGCGGTGCTCCTCATCGTCCATGAACATCGTCTGCCGCACCTCGTAGCCGGCCAGCAGCGGCCAGCCGGACGGCAGTTCGCCCTGGGCGCGGGCGCGCCAGTAGCGGATGTCGCGCCGCCACTGACACTCGTTGCGCAGGACCTCCAGGACCTCGCGGTAGTCGAGCACCAGCCACACGGGCACGCCCATCAGCCCGACCGGCGCCACGGGCCCGTGCAGACGGCGCAGCCTCCCGTACACCGCGCCGGGGTCGGCGTCGAACTCCGAGGTGAGCAGCGGCTCGACGGGCAGGGATCCGAGGAGCGGACTGTCGGCCGGCACGGCCGCGGAGGGCTGGGCTTCCATACCGCAACGCTTACCGCACCGGCCGTGCACAGGCAGTGACTACGACACGAACCGTTACCTCTCCTACACGAAGTGCTCGGCCAGTGCCTTCGGCAGCTCCCCGGTGTGCAGCACGCCGAGCCGCTGGGTGGCCCGGGTCAGGGCGACATACAGGTCGCTGGTGCCGTACCGGCCGGGCTCGACCACGAGGACGGAGTCGAACTCCAGGCCCTTGGCCTGGCGCGGGTCGAGGAGGACGACCGTCCGGGTGAGGTCGGGTTCGGCGCCCGCCGTCACGCCGTCCAGCCGGGCCGCGAGGCCGCGGTGGAGATCGCGCGGCGCGATCACCGCGAGCCGCCCCTCGGTGGGGGTGAGTTCCTCGACCGCCTTGGCGACGGCACCGGGGAGGTCGTCGGTGGCGCGTGCCCAGGGGCGTACGCCCGTGGAGCGGACCGAGCTCGGCGGTTCGAACTCCGGGTGCTCGGCGCGGACCACGGCCGCGGCGACGTCCATGATCTCGGCCGGGGTGCGGTAGTTGACGCCCAGCCGGGTGTGCTCCCAGCGGTCCTCGACGTACGGGGAGAGGATGCCCGACCAGGAGCCGACACCGGCCGCCTCCGCCGTCTGCGCGGGGTCCCCGACCAGGGTCATCGAGCGGGTCGGGCTGCGCCGCATCAGCAGCCGCCACGCCATCGGCGACAGCTCCTGCGCCTCGTCCACGATGATGTGCCCGAACGCCCAGGTGCGGTCGGCGGCGGCGCGCTCGGCGGCGCTGCGGTGGTCGTCCTCCTCGTGCCGTTCGGCGAACCGCTCGGCGTCGATGATGTCGTGCGCGGAGAGCACCTCGGAGGACTCGGGGTCGTCCTCCTCCTTGTCCTCGAACTCGTAGGTGCGGGACGCGTACGACACGTCCAGCACGCCCTGCGCGTAGGCGATCTGCCGCTCCCGCTCGCGCTGCGCGCGCTCCCGGGCCAGCCGGTCGTCCTCGCCGAGGAGTTCGGCGGCCTCGTCGAGCAGCGGCACGTCGGCGACGGTCCAGCGCCGGGTCACGGGGCGGCGTACGGCCGCGGCGTCCCCGGGGGGCAGGAACTCCTCGGGTGCGGCGAGGAAGTCGGCGACGAGCCGCTGCGGGGTCAGCAGCGGCCACAGCTGGTCGATCGCGGCCCAGACCTCGGGGTTCTCGGCGAGGTCGTCGCGGATCTGGGTGATGTCGCTGGGGTCGAGCAGGCTGGACCCGTCGAAGGGGTCGGTGCCGATCCGCTCGGCGTACAGCTCGGTGAGGGTGTTGAGGATGTGCCCCTCGAAGTGCTCGCGGGCCGCGTTGTGCGGCAGTTTCGCGTCGCGGGTGCGCTCCCGGGCAACGTTGACCAGGCCGTCGTCCAGCATGAGCACCTCGCGTTCGTGCTCGATGGCGATCACCGGGTCGGGCAGCGCCTGCCGGCTGCGCACGACCTCGGCGAGGACGTCGGCCATCTCCGCGCGGCCCTTCACGGCGGCGGCCTCCGGCGTGTCGGTGGCCGTCGCCTTCACTCCGGGGAACAGCTCGCCGACGGTCGCGAGGAGCACGCCGGTCTCACCGAGGGAGGGCAGCACCTCACCGATGTAACCGAGGAACGCCGGGTTGGGGCCGACGATCAGCACCGCCCGCTTGGCGAGCAGTTCCCGGTGCTCGTACAGCAGATACGCGGCGCGGTGCAGGGCGACGGCCGTCTTGCCGGTGCCCGGGCCGCCCTCCACCACGAGCACGCCGCGGTGCGGGGCGCGGATGATGCGGTCCTGGTCGGCCTGGATGGTCTGCACGATGTCGCTCATCCGGCCGGTGCGCGCGGAGTTGAGCGCGGCGAGCAGCACCGCGTCGCCCGACGGGTCCTCGTGGCCGGTGCGGGTCTCGTCGCCGAGGTCGAGGATCTCGTCGTGCAGGTGGGTGACCCGCCGGCCGTCGGTGGCGATGTGCCGCCGGCGCCTGAGCCTCATCGGGGTGTGGCCGGTGGCCAGGTAGAAGGGGCGGGCGACGTCGGCACGCCAGTCGATCAGGACCGGTGTGCGGTCGGCGTCGTCCCTGCGCAGGCCGATGCGTCCGATGTGGTGGGTCACGCCCGAGGTGAGGTCGATCCGGCCGAAGCACAGGGAGCCGTCGACCGCGTTCAGCGCGGCGAGCAGCCCGGATCGCTCGGCGACGAGGATGTCCCGCTCCAGTCTGGCCTGCATGGGCGTGTTGCCCTGCGCGAGCGCGTCCGTGACGGAGGTCTCGGTGTCGCCGCGCAGTGCGTCCACGCGCGCGTACAACCCGTCGATGAATTCCTGCTCCTGTCGCAATTCATCGTCCGGAAATTCGGTGTTTGACAATTCCGCTCCCGCCCGGATATACTGTGCTCACTGAACTTCACCATGGCTTCAATCGACTTGAAGTCACGAACAAACAAATATACGCAAGGAAATCCCCCGAGTGCAATTGCTCGGGGGATTTCCTCGTTTCCGGGCCGTTGTCGGGGCCGGCGGCTACAGCACGTCGGCGAGCTCCTCCAGCAGCCGCCGCTTGGCCCGTGCGCCCACCATCGACTTCACTGGCTCGCCCCCGCGGAACACCATGAACGTCGGCATGGACAGCACCTTGTACGTATTGGTGGTCTCCGGGTTGGAGTCCACGTCGAGCTGCACCACCTTCAGCCGGTCGCCCTCCTCGGAGGCGAGGGCCTTCAGCACCGGCGCCATCTGCCGGCAGGGCGGGCACCAGTCGGCGGTGAACTCCACCAGCACCGGCAGGTCGGCGCCGATCACGTCCGCCGCGAAGTCCGCGTCCGTCACGTCGGTCACCACGTGTGCCTCCCCAGCTCGCAATCAGGCTCCGGACCCCCCGGAACCTCCGCCTCGGCGGCCAGCTCGGCCCGCGCCAGCTGCCGGGCGACCGTCTCGCGTACGCTCGTCAGCTGACCGATCAGGGCGTCGAGTTCGTCCAGCTTGCGCCGGTAGACCGCGAGTGACGCCGGGCACGTGTCGCCCTCGGGGTGCCCGGCCCGCAGACACTCCACGAAGGGCCGCGTCTCCTCCAGGTCGAAGCCGAAGTCCTGCAGCGTCCTGATCTGCTCCAGCAGTTTCAGATCGCACTCGTCGTACGTCCGGTACCCGTTGTCCTCACGCCGCGCGGGCAGCAGCCCCCGCGACTCGTAGTACCGCAGCGTCCGCGTCGTGGTCCTGGCCCGTGCGGCCAGCTCGCCGATTCGCATACGGCCGAACGTAGTCCTTGACGCCGACGTCAAGGCAACAGCGGTTTCCGCTCCACCGGGGAGGTCAGCACGATCGACGTCGTGGTGCGGCCCAGCGCGGAGACCTCCTCCAGCACCTCCTCGAGGTGGACGGTGTCCCGGACGGCGACCTTGAGGATCCAGCAGTCCTCCCCGACCACGTGGTGCACTTCGGTGATCTCGGGCCGCTCGATCAGCTCCAGGGTCCTTGGGTGCTTCAGGTTGTAGCCGCCGTGCGGGTTCACCCGGATGAACGCCTGGATGCCGTAGCCGAGCCGGGCCGGCACGACCCGGGCCGCGTAGCCGCTGATCACGCCCGCCGCCTCCAGGCGCCGCACCCGCTCGGTGACCGCCGCCGGGCTGAGCCGGACCCGGCGGCCCAGCTCGCTGAGCTTGATCCGGCCGTCGGTCTGGAGCAGCTGGAGGATCTGCCGGTCCAGCCCGTCGAAGACCACCGAGGTTTCGTCGGCGGTGGTGCGCAGATGCCGTGGTTCTTTCGGCGCGGTTGCCCGAACTCCCATGGTTCCCCCTTCAGGACGTCGATGTACGCCAGGAGAATTATGGTCATGGAAAAGGCCCTGGAAGTCCTGGTCATCGGCGGGAACCGTTACGTCGGAAAGCGTCTGCTCGCACGGCTGCTCGCCGCAGGGCACCGCGTCACCGTGCTGAACCGGGGCTCCTCCCCGCCGCCGGCCGGGGTGGAGCACCTGGTCGCCGACCGGGACGACGAGCGGTCCCTGACCGGCGCGCTCGGCTCGCGCGTCTTCGACGTCGTCGTCGACCAGGTCTGCTACACACCCCGCCAGGCGGCCCTCGCCCGCCGCGTCTTCTCCGGCCGCACCCGCCGTTATGTGATGACCTCCACGGTCGAGGTGTACGAGTACGAGGACTCCCCCGCCCTCGTCCGCGAGGAGGCCGTCGATCCGGCCACGGTCAGCGTCGACCTCGGGCTGCCCTGGGACGACCCGGCGTTCCTGGAGGCCAACTACGGGGAGGGAAAGCGGCAGGCCGAGGCGGTCCTCGCGGCCGACGGCCCGGCGTTGCCGTACGCGGCGGTGCGGGTAGCCCATGTGCTGGGCGGGGACGACGACTTCACCGGGCGGCTGGCCCACTACGCCGAGCGGATACGCACCGGCGAGCCGATCGCCGTGCCGGTGGTGAACCGGCCCGCCACCTACGTCCACGTCGAGGAGATCGGCCGGTTCCTGGCCTGGGCGGCGGGCGAGGAGTTCACCGGGCCGGTGAACGCCGCCTCGCACGGGACGCTGACCACCGAGGAGCTGTGCGAGGCGGTGGCCGCGCATGTCCCGGGCGGCCGGACCGTGTTCGGGCCCGTCGAGGTCGGCGAGGTCTCCCCGTTCTCCTTCCGCCGCTCCTACGGCATGGACAACGCCCGGTCCGCCCGGCTCGGCTTCCCCTTCACCGACGTCCGGCAGTGGCTGCCGCGTGCCGTCGCCGAGACGCTCGGGAAGGGCGACTGACATGCGGTACAGGACACTTGGCGGGCTGCGGGTGAGCGCGGTCGGGCTCGGCGCGATGCCGCTGTCCATCGAGGGCCGGCCGGACGCGGAGCGCGCCCTGGCCACCGTGCACGCCGCGCTCGACGCGGGCGTGACCCTCCTCGACACGGCCGACTCGTACCATCTGCCGGGCGCGGAGCCCGGCCACAACGAACGTCTGCTGGCCCGCGCGCTGGCCACGTACGGCGGTGACACCTCCGGCGTGCTGGTGGCGACGAAGGGCGGCCGTGGCCGCCCGGCCGGCGGCGACTGGACGGTGAACGGCTCCCCGCGTCACCTCAAGGCCGCCGCCGAGGCCTCCCGCAAGCGCCTCGGTGTGGAGGCGATCGGCCTCTACCAACTCCACAAGCCGGACCCCGAAGTGCCCTTCGAGGAGTCGGTCGGCGCCCTGCGCGAGCTGCTCGACGCGGGCACGATCCGGCTGGCCGGGCTGTCCAACACCGACGCGGACCAGATCCGCCGGGCGCGCGAGATCCTCGGCGAGAGGCTGGTGTCGGTGCAGAACCGGTACTCCCCCGCCGTCCGGGCCGGCGAGCCGGAGCTGCGGCTGTGCGCGGACCTGGGGCTGGCGTTCCTGCCGTGGAGCCCGCTGGGCGGGCTGGCCCGCAGCTCGCTGGACGGGCCGTCGCGCACGGAGGGCAGGGAACGCCTGGCCGCCTTCCACGAGGTCGCGGCGGAGCGCGGTGTCAGCCCCCAGCAGGTCGGCCTGGCCTGGCTGCTGGCGCGCTCCCCCGCCGTCATCCCGATCCCGGGGGCGAGCCGGCCGGAGACGGCCGGGGACTCGGCGGCCGCGGCGGACCTGTCGCTCAGCCAGGAGGAAAGGGCACGTCTGGACGAGGCCGCCGGGCCCTGAGGCCGGTCACTCGAAGGTGTCGCCGTCCTGGGATGTCTCCGCGTCCTCGGCGCGTCCCACCCCGAGCAGTCGCCGGGTCAGCCGGTCGTGGTCGGAGAGGAGTTCGTCGAGGGCGGCGCGGATGTCCCGCGCCTCGGTGCGGGGCGACTCGCGCTCGGCGGCGATCAGTACGGACCGGCGTACGAGCTCCTTGGTGAAGGACGCCGTCGTGCCCTCCGTGCGGGCCACCACCTCGTCGGTGATCTCCTTGTCCAGGCCGAGGCCGGAGCCGTACAGGCCGAGCAGGCGGGCACGGCCGTCCGCGTCCGGCAGCGGGATCTCCACGGCCAGGTCGACGCGCCCGGGGCGCTGGGCGAGGGCCGGTTCCAGCAGGTCGGCGCGGTTGGTGGTGAGCAGGAAGGCCACGTCGGCGTCGTCTGCGAGGCCGTCCATCTCGTTCAGGACCGTCAAGAGCAGCGGCTGCTCGCCGCCGCCGTAGTCGCGGGCCTCGGCGATCAGGTCGCAGTCCTCCAGGACGACCAGCGCGGGCTGGAGCATCCGGGCCAGGGCGCAGGCCGGGCCGATGGCCTCGATGCTCGTCCCGGACAGGACGACGACCGTGAACTCGGGCAGGTGGGACAGGAGGTAGCGGATGGTGTGGGTCTTGCCGGTGCCGGGCGGGCCGTACAGCAGCAGGCCCCGGCGCAGGTGCTGGCCGGCCGCGCGCAGTTGCTCCCGGCGCCGGGCCACGCCCACGACCTGCCGCTCCACCCGCTCCAGCAGCCCGTCCGGGAGCACGATGTCGTCCCGGGTCAGTCCGGGCCTGCGGTGGAAGCGGAACGGTCCGAGGCCGGTGCCGAACTCCGAGCCCTCGAAGGACAGGATCTGCCCCCGGAAGATGTTGAGCTCGCGCACGAGCACGTCGATCTCGGCGAGCAGCCGGTCGGCGAACTCCTTCTGACCGGCCAGTACCTCGATCTCCACCTTGTTGCGCCCGTACTCGTCCTGCGGTCCGCGCAACAGCACGGCGAACCGGTCCTCGCCCTCGGCCCCGAGGTAGAAACCGCAGGAGACACAGGCGAGTTCGGCATCGGGCGAGACCGGCAGCTGGGCGTAGTCGACGGACCCGACGGTGAACCGGTCGTACCGGTCGGCCGCTTCGAGGATGTCGCCGAGCGTCAGCTCACCGTGGTGCTGGGCGCCCCGCATCCCGATGAGCTCGAACGACCGCCCGTCCCCGCCGAACCAGCGCTCCAGCGCGAGATGGACATTGGGCAGGTCGTACGACGGGTAGGCGGCCTTGACCACGGGCCGGTCCCCCGGAGTGGACCCCAGGTGCTCACGGAGCCGCCGGGACAGATCCCGGCTGCCGTCGCCGTCCTGCCGCTTCGGCCGGGCCACCGCCGTCAGGAACTCATGGAACAGCCCGCTGATCTGCTCCATGGACAGAGGCGACGCCTCCCGCTCGGCCCCGTACCGCGCCCGGTACTCGTCCGAGCTCATGATCTCGAGCCCTTCCGTCATACGCCCTCCGTTCGTCAGCGGGCACCGACGGACTCCGCCTGCCTGCCCTCCTCGGCAGACTCCTCGACGGCCTTCCCCCTGCCCGGCAGCAACAGCGCCACGGCCACCGTACCGACGCCCAGCACCACCGCGCCGACCAGACTGGTGTGCGCGACCGAGTCGGAGAAGGACGCCCCCACCGCGTCGGCCATCTGCCGGGCCCCGTCGGCCAGTTGCCCGGCCTGCGCCTTGAGCCGCTCCGCCTGCTGCGGGTCATTCGTGTGCGCCGCCTGCTCGGCCAGCTGCCGCGCCTTGCCCCCGAGCCCCTGGGCGACGGCGTACCCGGCCCCCACCGAGTCCTGGGCCGTCTCCAGGGAGGAGGCCGGAAGCCCCCGGCCGGCCGTGGCGTCCGAGAGGTGACCGGAGTACGAGGTCGCCAGCAGCGAGCCGAGGATGGCGATGCCGAGCGAACCGCCGAGCTCCAGCGAGGTGTCGTTCACCGCACCGCCGACGCCCAGCTCGGACTCCGGGAACGCCCCCATGATCGCGTCCGTGCAGGGCGACAGCGCGAGCCCGATCGCCAGGCCGAGCACGATCAGGGGCGCGACGAAGTCGCCGTACGACGACCCGGAGTCGATCTGGGTGAGCAGCGCCAGGGCCGCGGTGCCGCCGACCATGCCGGCCGTGACGGTCCACTTCATGCCGACCCGCGGGGTGAGGTAGCCGGTGAGGGCGGAGCCCACGAAGACGGCACCGGCCAGCGGCAGCATGCGCAGACCCGTGTCCAGGGCGTCGTAGCCGAGGACGAACTGGAGGTGCTGGGTCAGGTAGTAGAAGGCGCCGAAGACGGCCAGGAAGAACAGGGCGACGGCGAGGTTGGAGCCCGCGAAGCCGCGGTCGGTGAAGCGGCGCACGTCGAGGACGGGACGCGGGTGGCGCAGCTCCCAGAGCACGAAGGCCACGAGCGCGACGCCCGCGACGACCGCCGCCGTGACCGCCTTGGCGCCCCAGCCGAAGTGCGGACCCTCGATGATCATGTAGACGAGCGCGCCGATCCACACCACCGACAGCAGTCCGCCGCCGTAGTCGATCCGCCCGTGGTGGCCGGCCTTGGACGGCGGTACGAGGGCGAGCGCGCCGACGATGGCCAGGGCGGCGACGGGGACGTTGATGAGGAACGTCGAGGACCAGCCGTGGTGCTCCAGCAGCGCCCCGGCGACCAGCGGACCGGCCGCGATGGCGAGCCCGGCCGTGGCGGTCCACAGGGTGATGGCCTTGGCGCGTTCGGCGCGCGGGAAGGTCGCCGCGAGCAGGGACAGCGTGGCAGGCATGATCATCGCAGCGCCGGCGCCCATCACGGCACGCGCCGCGATCACCGCCGTGGCGCTGTCGGCGAGGTAGCCGGAGACGGCACCGCCGCCGAACACCACCAGCCCGAGGACGAGCGCGCCCCGGCGGCTGTACTTGTCGCCTGTCGCGCCGAGCAGCAGCATCAGCGCGGCGTAGGGGACGGTGTAGCCGTCGATGACCCACTGGAGGTCGGCGCTGGACAGGCCCAGGTCCTCGGTCATGTCGGGCGCGGCGACGGTGAGGGCGGTGTTCGCCATCACGATGATCAGCAGGCTCAGGCAGAGCACGAGGAGCGCCCACCAGCGGCGTGCGTAGGGGCGGTCCATCCGCTCGGCCGGTTCGGTCATGACGAGTCGCATGGCAGGGGTCGCCTTCCTCACTGACTTGCACATGGGCGTGCATTTGCACAACGCTGTGCAATGTACGCCGTTGCACACTGCTGTGCAAATCGAGGAAGGGGCGGCACAATGGCGTCCATGACCACGGGCAACACCAGCCGCGCCGACGCCAACCGGCGCCGCATCCTCGACGTCGCCCTCGCCGAGCTGCTGCGCGACCCCGACGCCTCCATGGACCAGATCGCACGCGCCGCGGGCGTCGTACGGCGGACGGTGTACGGGCACTTCCCGAGCCGTGAGGCGCTGATCAGCACGCTCGTCGACGAGGCGGTTCAGGCCCTGTCGATCGCGCACGCGGCGGGGCGCGCGGGCGTGGAGGACCCGGCGGAGTCCGTGGCCCGCTCGGTGCTGGCGGTGTGGGAGCTCGCCGACCGCTACCGGCTGCTGATCGCGCTCGCCCAGCGCACGGTCACCATGCAGGGCATCAGGGAGCGGCTCGCCCCGGTTCGGGAGGCCGCCACCGGCGTGCTCCGGCGCGGCCTCGACGAGGGCGTCTTCAGCTCACCGCTGCCGGCTCCGGCCCTGGCCTACGTGCACGAGCAGATGCTGGTCGCGCTGATGGAGGCGGTGAACGACGGGCTCGTGGCAGCGCAAGAGGCGGGCCGCTGCGCCGCGGTCACGGTGCTGACCGCGGCGGGCGTGCCCGCCTCGAAGGCCACCGAGCTGGTGGCGAAGCTGAATGACTGATCCGCGAAAGCAAGGACCGGGCGGCTGAGCGACGGGGGGACACTCAGCCGCCCGGAGTCTCGCGGGGCGCGGCGCGCGGGCCGTCAGGTCTTCGCCAGCTCCTTCTCGCCGCCCTGCTCGGGCACCTCGGAGTGGTCCGCGGCCGGACCGCCGTGCCCGTCGTCCAGCAGCGTCTCCTCGTCGAAGGGCAGCTCACCGGCGAGGACCCGGTTCACGCGGTCCTTGTCGATCTCCTTCGTCCAGGTGCCGATCAGCACGGTGGCCACGGCGTTGCCGGCGAAGTTGGTCAGGGCGCGGGCCTCGCTCATGAAGCGGTCGATGCCGACGACGAGGCCGATACCGTCCACCAGGGCCGGCTTGTGCGACTGGAGACCACCGGCCAGGGTCGCGAGGCCGGCGCCGGTGACACCGGCGGCGCCCTTGGAGGCGACCAGCAGGAAGAGCAGCAGCGGGATCTGCTCGCCGATCGACATCGGCGTGCCCATGGCGTCGGCGATGAACAGCGAAGCCATGGTCATGTAGATCATGGTGCCGTCGAGATTGAAGGAGTAGCCGGTCGGGACGGTGATGCCGACCACCGGCTTGCTGACGCCCAGGTGCTCCATCTTCGCGATGAGCCGCGGAAGCGCGGACTCGGAGGAGGAGGTGGACAGGATCAGCAGGAACTCACGGCCCAGGTACTTGAAGAGGGTGAGGATGTTCAGTCCGGAGACGACGCGCACCAGGATGCCGAGCACGATGAAGACGAACAGGAAGCAGGTGACGTAGAAGCCGAGCATCAGCACGGCGAGGCTCTTGAGCGCGTCCAGGCCGGCGGAGCCGGTGACGGCGGCGATGGCACCGAAGGCACCGATCGGGGCGGCCCACATCACCATGGCGAGGATGCGGAAGACGAGCCGCTGGATGTGCTCGATACCGCGCAGGATCGGCTGGCCCGCCGAGCCCATGCCCTGCAGTGCGAAGCCGGCGAGCAGGGCGATCAGCAGGGTCTGCAGGACCGACTCGTTGGTGAAGGCGGACACGATCGTGGTCGGGATGATGCCCAGCAGGAAGTCGGTGGTGTTCGTGGTGGCCTCGGGGTCGACCTGTGCGTGACCGGCCTCCTTGACCGCGTCGGTCATCGCGAGGGCCGAGCCCGGCTCCAGGATGTTGCCGACGATCAGGCCGATGCCCAGCGCGACCAGCGACATCACCATGAAGTAGCCGAGGGCGATACCGCCGACGGCTCCGACCTTGGCGGCCTTCCGTACCGAGCCGATGCCCAGCACGATCGTGCAGAAGATGATCGGCGAGATCATCATCTTGATCAGGTTCACGAAGCCGGTTCCGATCGGCTTCAGCTCGACAGCGAAGTCGGGTGCGGCCAGACCCACCGTGATACCGGCGGCGACCGCGATGATCACCGCGATGTAGAGATAGTGCGTGCGGTCCCGCTTGGCTTTGGGTGCGGCAGGTGCCGTATCGGCTGCGCTGGTCACGGCGGCCCTCCTTGACGACGTCGTCGGCATCACCGGCGTGCGGCTCACGTCCGGGAAGAGGGAGCGGGGGCTCCCGGAGATGCGTATTGGGGAATGCCGTGACTATGTCCTGCTCTGTGAGCGCGGTCACCCTTCCGTTCATTTAGTTCACAATCAGCCACGAGGCAGACTGACGACATGCGCTTCTCCGTCCCCGGTCCCCGCAGCCTGGCGGGCCAGCTCTTCGCCATGCAGGCCGTACTGATAGCTGTCGTCGTGGCCGGATATGCGCTGTTCACTTATGTCAGCGACCGGAGCCAGGCTGAAGAGGCGGCGCGGCGCCAGGCCAGGGCGGTGGCGCGGTCCGTCGCCGACTCCCCTTCCGTGCTGGAGGCGGCCCGCACCTCCGACCCGACCGCCGAGCTCCAGCCGTACGCGCTGAAGGTCATGCGGGACACCGAGGTCGACTTCATAACGATCATGAACCCACGGGGCATCCGCTGGACGCACCCCGACCCGGCCCAGATCGGCCAGCCCTTCCGGGGCCACACCGCGAAGGCTCTGAAGGGCGAGACCTTCGACGAGACCTACACCGGCACGCTCGGCCCCTCGGTCCGCGCGGTCACCCCGATCCAGGACGGCAAGAAGATCGTGGGCCTGGTCAGCGCGGGTATCCGGGTCGAGGAGATCACCCAGCGGGTGCAGGACCAGCTGACGGCCCTGCTCGGCGTCGCGGCCGGCGCGCTGGCCCTGGGCGCCGTCGGCACCTACGTCATCAACGCCCGGCTGCGCCGCCACACCCACGGCATGAACGCCTCCGAGCTGAGCCGGATGCACGACTACCACCAGGCGGCCCTGCACGCCGTACGCGAGGGGCTGCTGATGCTGGACGGGCAGTACCGTGTGGCGCTGATCAACGACGGAGGGCGGGAGTTGCTCGGCGTGACCGGGGACGTGGTGGGCAGGTCGGTGGCGGAGCTGGGGCTGCCCGTCCCGCTGACCGGCGCGCTGCTGGCCTCGGAGCCGCGGGTGGACGAGGTGCATCTGACGGCGTCGCGGGTACTGGTGATCAACACCTCGCCGGTGTCGGGCGGTGAGCGGCGCGGTACGGTCGTCACCCTGCGCGACGTCACCGAACTCCAGTCGCTGATGGGCGAGTTGGACTCCGAGCGGGGTTTCACTCAGGCGCTGCGCTCACAGGCGCACGAGGCGGCGAACCGACTGCACACGGTCGTCTCGCTGATCGAGCTGGGCCGGGCGGAAGAAGCGGTGGGATTCGCGACGGCCGAGCTGGAGCTGGCTCAGGCGTTGACCGACCAGGTCGTGGCGGCGGTGAGCGAGCCGGTGCTGGCGGCGCTGCTGCTGGGCAAGACGGCCCAGGCGAACGAGCGGGGCGTGGAGCTGATGGTGTCGGAGGACAGCAGCCTGGACGACGGTCTGCTGCCGGAGTCCCTGCCGCCGCGGGACCTGGTGACCATCCTGGGCAACCTGATCGACAACGCCGTGGACGCGGCACAGGGCAGTGTGCGGGCACGGGTGACGGTGACGGCGTACACCCAGGACACCGAGGACCCCGAGGCCCTCGATGACGCCCCGGAGCTGGTGCTGCGGGTCTCGGACACGGGCCCGGGCGTGGATCCGGAGCACGCCGAGGCCGTCTTCCAGCGGGGCTTCTCGACCAAGCCGGCGAGGCCGGGCGGCCGGGGGCTGGGGCTGGCCCTGGTACGGCAGGCGGTACAGCGGCACGAGGGGACGCTGTCGGTGTCGGAGGCCGACGGGGGCGGGGCACAGTTCGAGGTACGGCTGCCACTGCGGGAGACGGAGGCGGTGGCCGAGGGCGTGACATCCGGGGCCTCGGTGCCCTCAGGCGCTGGAGGCGACGCATGACGAGCGACATCACGCCCGAGAGGGCCATCCGCGTCCTGGTCGTGGAGGACGACCCGGTCGCCGCCGACGCCCACGTCCTGTACGTCGGCCGGGTCCCGGGCTTCGTCGCCGTGGGCAAGGCGCACACGGGCGCGGAGGCACGCCGGGCCCTGGAACGCACGCCCGTCGACCTGCTCCTGCTCGACCTGCACCTGCCGGACGTGCACGGTCTGCAACTGGCGCGGTCCCTGAGGGCGGCCGGACACCACGCGGACGTGATCGCGGTGACGTCGGCGCGTGATCTGGCGGTCGTGCGCGAGGGTGTCTCACTTGGAGTCGTGCAGTACGTCCTGAAGCCGTTCACCTTCGCGACCCTGCGCGACCGCCTCGTGCGGTACGCCGAGTTCCATGCCGCGGTCGGCGAGGCGAGCGGCCAGGACGAGGTCGACCGGGCGCTGGCGGCCCTGCGCGCCCCGGGCCCGGCGGCCCTGCCGAAGGGGCTGAGCGCACCGACGCTGGAGCGGGTGACGGTGGCCCTGCGCGACAGCGTGGAGGGCCTCACGGCCGCCGGTGTGGCGGAGACCGTGGGCATCTCCCGCATCACGGCCCGCCGTTACCTGGAGCACCTGGTGGACGCGGGCCGCGCGGCCCGCCGCCCGCAGTACGGCACGGTGGGGCGACCGGAGTTGCAGTACCGCTGGGTCACCGGCCAGTGACGGGCCGTCGGCCACGGCCGGCCACGATCGAACCGGCGCACACGCATTGACCTGACTAGACCACTCAACTTAGGTTCACCACGCAGCCGTCCCGGCCACAACGAAGTGCGTCCGTAGGAGGTTCGTGCCGTGCGCCCCACCGCCGCTTCAACACCTCTCCTCGCCCTGGCCCTCGCCGCGACCGCCCTCACCGCCTGCGGTGGCGGTTCCGGCAGCGACCCCGACACCGTGAAGGTCTCCTTCAAACAGTCCACGGACAACTCCATCAAGGTGATGGACACCTATCTCGCGGACATCAAGAAGCAGTTCGAGAAGGCCCACCCGGGCAAGAAGGTCGAACTCGTCCCGATCAAGGCCCCGGACTCGGAGTACTACACCAAGCTCCAGCAGATGCTCCGCTCCCCCAAGACCGCCCCCGACCTGGTCTACGAGGACACGTTCCTCATCAACTCGGACATCACCAGCGGCTACCTCAAGCCCCTCGACCCCTACCTCGCCAAGTGGCCCGACTGGAACCGGTTCATCGACACGGCGAAGGCGGCGGCCAAGGGCGAGGACGGCAAGACCTACGGCGTCCCCGACGGCACCGACACCCGCGGACTCTGGTTCGACAAAGGGATCTTCGCCAAGGCCGGCCTGCCCGCCGACTGGCAGCCGAAGACCTGGAAGGACGTCCTGACCGCGGCCCGCACCATCAAGCAGAAGGTCCCCGGCGTCATCCCGCTCAACGTCTACACGGGCAAACCGGTCGGCGAGGCGGCCACCATGCAGACCTTCGAAATGCTGCTCTACGGCACGAACGACGGCCGCACGGACCCCCTCTACGACAAGAACTCGAAGAAGTGGGTCGCCGGCGGCCAGGGCTTCAAGGACGCCCTCGCCTTCGTCGAGACGGTCTACGAGGAGAAGCTGGGCCCGGACGTCTCCGACGCGCTCGACCCGAACGTCATGACCCGGGTGCGCGGCGAGTGGCTCCCCAAGGGCAGCCTCGGCATCGCCCTCGACGGCTCCTGGCTGCCGCAGGACTGGCTGCCCGGCAGCGGCCACGAGTGGCCCGAGTGGCCCGAGAAGCTCGGCCTCGCCGCCATGCCCACACAGCACGGCCAGGCGCCCGGCAAGGTGAGCATGTCCGGCGGCTGGACCTGGTCGATCCCGGCCAAGGCCGGCAACCCGGACCTGGCCTTCGAGTTCATCAAGACGATGCAGACCAAGGCCAACGCGCAGAAGTGGTACGTCGCCAACTCCGGCATCGCGGTCCGCGAGGACGTGGCGAAGGACCCCGGGTACGCCACAGCCCAGCCCGGCATCAAATTCTTCACCGACCTGGTGCAGAACACCCACTACCGCCCCGCCTACCCGGCCTACCCCAAGGTCTCCACGGCCATCCAGGAGGCCATGGAGGGTGTGACGACGGGGGACATGTCGGTGGACGAGGCGACGAGCGACTACGTGGACGCCCTGAAGGACGCCACGGACAACCAGGTCGTCGAGCGGTAGGCGAGGTCTGCCCGGATGACCACCACGGCACCGCACACCGACCTCGGAAAGACGCCCGGCCCCACGGCTCCCAGCCGCCCCCGGCGGGGCCCGGGCGCGCTGGTCCGCGCCCTCCCCCTCACCCCCGCCGTCGTCCTCCTGCTCCTCTTCCTCGCCGGCCCGATCGCCTACTGCTTCTACATCGCCTTCACCGACCTCCAGCTCACCGGCCAGGCCCAGGACTCGTTCGTCGGCTTCGAGAACTTCACCCGGGCCTTCGGGGACGAGGCGTTCCTCAACGCCGTATGGCTGACGCTGGTGTTCACGGTCCTGTCGTCACTGGTCGGGCAGAACACGCTCGGCCTCGCCCTGGCGGCGTTGATGCGGCGCGCGTCGAAACCGGTCCGCACGCTCACCGGCGGCATCGTGGTCACGGCCTGGGTGCTGCCGGAGGTCGTGGCCGGCTTCCTCCTCTACGCCTTCTTCCGCCGCGAGGGCACCCTGAACGCCATCCTGGACTGGCTCCACCTGCCCTCCCAGAACTGGCTGTTCACGCTCCCCATCCTGGCGGTGTCCTTCGCCAACGTCTGGCGCGGTACGGCGCTCTCCATGCTGGTCTACTCGGCCGCGCTGAACGAGATCCCCAAGGAGATCACCGAGGCCGCCGAGGTCGACGGGGCCGGGGGCTGGCGCCGCATGTGGCACATCACCCTCCCCATGATCCGCCGCTCCATCGGCACGAACCTGATGCTCAACACCCTCCAGACCCTCTCGGTCTTCGGCCTGATCTGGGTGATGACCAGGGGCGGCCCCGGCGGCAAGAGCCAGACGCTGCCGCTCTTCATGTACGAACAGGCCTTCCAGAACAGCCTGATCGGCTACGGCACGGCGGTGGCCCTGCTCCTCCTCCTGGTCGGCTCCCTCTTCTCGCTCGTCTATCTGCGCCTGCTGCGAACGGAGGTCTGACCCACATGGCAGTCACACTCGCCTCCCGCCGCACGACCCGCCGTCTGGCGGCGGACGCGGGTCTCCTGGTGGTCGCCGCGGCTTTCGTGCTCCCCCTGGCCTGGGTGGTCCTGTCCTCCCTGGACCCCCACGCCGACCTCCGGGTCAAGGCACCCGACGGCCTCACCTCGGACAACTTCGACGCGATCCTGACCTCGGACATCACCTTCACGCCGCTGCTGAACAGCCTGGTGCTGTGCGGCAGCGCGACGCTGCTGACGGTCATCTGCGCGGCCCTGGCGGCCTACCCTCTGACCCGCTTCCGCTCCCGCTTCAACCGTCCGTTCCTGCTGACGATCCTCTTCGCGACGAGTCTGCCGATCACGGCGATCATGGTTCCGGTCTACGCGCTGTTCGTCCAGGTGGACCTGATCGACACCATGCACGGCACGGTCTTCTTCTTCGCCGCGTCCCAACTGCCCTTCGCCATCTGGCTGATGAAGAACTTCATGGACGGCGTACCGAGGGAACTCGAAGAGGCGGCCTGGACCGACGGGGCTTCGTCCCTCCAGTCCCTGATCCGCATCGTGCTGCCCCTGATGGGCCCGGGCGTGGCCGTCGTGACGGTCTTCTCCTTCGTCATGATGTGGGGCAACTTCTTCGTCCCCTTCATGCTCCTGCTGACGCCCGACCAGATGCCGGCGTCCGTCAGCATCAACGACTTCTTCGGGAACCGGGGGATGGTGGCGTACGGGCAGCTGGCTGCGTTCTCGATCGTCTACTCGACGCCGGTGATCCTGCTGTACGTCCTGATCGCCCGGCGCCTGGGAGGGGGCTTCGCACTGGGCGGGGCGGTGAAGGGCTGACCGGCGCGGTTGCTGGGGCCGGGTGGGACCGCAACCCGGCGAAGCGGGGTGCCGCTGCGCCCACCCGTGCCGCCCTTGGCGGCACGATTGCCCGCAGCCAGGCGGGACCGGCGGCCCGCAGCCCGAGGCGGCGCCCCCAGGCCGAGACGCGCCTGCACCCGCGCACGCACGGAAGGGGACGTGTCGGGGGGTGTCCGCCCGCAGCGGTTGGCGCGTCAACGGACAGTCAGTCGGTATCCGACCCCATCGCGCCGTTCCGAGGACGGACACCCCCCGGCGCGGCCCCGAACCACAACCCGCGCGCAGGCGCTCCGAGCACCCCCACCGAAGCAGCCACAGGCCGCCGCAGGCACCCCGCCCAACCGCCGGAGGCTCACCGCACCAGACACGGCCGCTTGCCGTCGAACTCCCAGCCAGGCACCAAGTACTGCATCGCCACCACATCGTCCCGCGCCCCCACCCCCTTCTCCCGGTACAGCTCGTGCGCCGCCAGCAGCCGGTCCATGTCGAGCTCGACACCCAGCCCCGGCGCGTCCGGCACGGTGATCTCCCCGCCCACGATGCGGGGCGGCTCGACGGTCAGCCGCTCCAGCCCTTCCTGCCAGATCCAGTGCGTGTCCAGCGCGTTGTACTCCCCCGGCGCCGCGGCTCCGCAGTGCGTCACCATGGCCAGGGAGATGTCGAAGTGGTTGTTGGAGTGACACCCCCAGGTCAGCCCCATCGCGTTGCACAACTGCGCCACCCGCACCGACCCCTGCATGGTCCAGAAGTGCGGATCGGCCAGCGGAATGGAGACCGACTGCAGAGCCAGGGCATGGGCCATCTGACGCCAGTCGGTCGCGATCATGTTCGTCGCCGTGGGCAACCCCGTCGCCCGGCGGAACTCCGCGAGGATCTCCCGCCCGGAGTAACCGCCTTCCGCCCCGCAGGGATCCTCGGCATACGCGAGCGTGCCGACCAGCGGCCGGCACAGCTCGACCGCCTCCCGCAGCGACCACGCCCCGTTCGGGTCCAGCGTGATCCGGGCCTCGGGAAAGCGCGACTTGAGCGCCCGCACGGCCGCGACCTCCTCGGCCCCCTCCAGCACGCCCCCCTTGAGCTTGAAGTCCCGGAACCCGTAGAGGTCGTAGGCCGCCTCGGCCTGCCGCACGATCGCCTCCGGCGACAGCGCCTCCTCATGCCGCACCCGGTACCACTCCACGGCTGAGCCGGGTTCCCGGACGTACTCCAGATCCGTCCGGTCCGGGTCACCGACGTAGAAGAGGTACCCCAGCACCCGCACCGAGTCCCGCTGCTGCCCGTCGCCCAGCAGCGCCGCCACGGGTACGTCCAGATGCTGCCCGAGAAGGTCGAGCAGCGCCGACTCGACCGCGGTCACCGTGTGGACGGTGGTCCGCAGGTCGAAGGTCTGGGCACCCCGGCCCCCGGCGTCCCGCTCGGCGAACCGGTCACCGATCTCGCGCAGTACCCGCTTGTAGTCGCCCACCTTCGCCCCGACGACCAGCGGCTCGGCGTCCCGCAGCGTCTGCGTGATCTTCTCCCCGCCGGGCACCTCCCCCAGCCCGGTACGTCCCTCAGAGTCGGTGAGAACGACGACGTTGCGCGTGAAGTACGGGCCGTGCGCGCCGGAGAGGTTCAGCTCCATGCTGTCGCGGCCCGCGACGGGGTAGACGGCGAACGCCGTGACGGTCGGCTGCGGTCCGATGCTCATCGAGTGCCCCTTCTGAAGGCTTCTGAAGGCTGAGGTGAGGTGAGGTGATTCAGAGACTGAGGGCGTCGAGGACCCACTCGACCGCCAGGACACCGCCCAGACCGAGCACGGCGAGGACCGTCGTGTAGGACGTACGGACCTTGATCGCCTCGATGACGGAGAGGTTGAAGTACTCCTTGAACAGCCAGAACCCGGGGTCGTTGACGTGGGAGAAGGCGATGGAGCCGCAGGCGACGGCCAGCACCATGACCTCCGGGTGCACCCCGCTGCCCGCCAGCAGCGGCAGCGCCACCCCGGAGGCCGTGACGACGGCGACCGTGGCCGAGCCGAGCGCGATGCGCAGGATGACGGCGACGAGCCAGGCCAGGACGATCGGCGAGATGGACCAGCCGTCGGTGACGTCCTTGATGTAGTCGGAGATCCCGCCTTCGACGAGGACGTTCTTGAAGGCCCCGCCCGCGCCGATCACCAGCAGGATCATCGCCATCGCCTGGGCCGCCGAGCCACAGGAGGCCCCGACGTCGCTCAGGCTGCGCCCGATCCGCGGCCCGAACACCCAGACCGCCAGGCACAAGGTCAGCAGCAGGGCGATCGGCGCCGACCCGGCGAAGGCGACGAAGTGCAGGAACGGGCTCTCGCCGGAGGCGGCCATGTCGGTCACGGCGGCGGCGACGATCAGCACGACGGGGAACAGCGCCACGAACAGCGACCAGCCCAGGCCCGGCATCTCCTCGTCGGTGAACTCCCGTTCGCTGACCAGGCCCTTGGGGATGGTGGGGGTCATCCTCGCGACGAACGGAAGACGAGGCCAGGTCAGGGCGATGAGCGCGCCGGCCGGCACGGCGACGAACAGGCCGTAGAACAGCGTCAGTCCGACGGATGCGTGGAAGGTCGCGGCGACGGCGGTGGGACCGGGGTGCGGCGGCAGGAAGCTGTGCATGGTGGACAGGGCGATGGACATCGGCAGCCCGACCCACAGCAGCTTCGCCCCGGTGACCCTGACCAGGGTGAACGCGATGGGCACGATGATGACGAAGGCGACCTCGTAGAACATGGTCACGCCGATCAGCATGGACGTGACCACCATGGCGACCTGGACCCACCGCGGTCCGAAGGCGTCGAGGAGCTTGCCGGCTATCCGCTGGGCGGCGCCCGCGTCCCCCATCACACGGCCGACCATGGCGCCGAGTCCGATGGTCAGCATGGTGTCGCCGATCTGGTCCCCGATGCCCTCGGAGAGGACGTCCGGGATGGTCGCCACCGGAATCCCCCGGACCAGTGCGACCCCGACCGCCACGAGCAGCAGCGCGGCGAAGCCGTTCAGTCTCAGCCTGGTCATGAGGACAAGCAGAACCAGAACGCTGATCCCGACTACGAGCAGAGGCAAGGCAGTTCCCCTTTGAACCGGTGTCTCATCCCTATATGCAGACAGCGTCCACGTATGCAGATGGAGGCTAAGTGGGTGAACGTGCCGGGTCAATGGCCGGGCGATCACGGATTCCTGCGGACCTACGATGAGCCCATGCAGGAGAGCAGAGGTGTCCGCGGCGTGAAGTCGGCGGCCCGGACCGTCGCGCTGCTGGAACTGCTCGCCGAGCGGGGCGAGCAGCCCTCGCGCCTCGACGAGCTCGCGGAGGATCTGGGGGTGCCGCGCAGCAGCATGTACCAGCTGCTCCAGACCCTCGTCGACGCCGGCTGGGTCCGCACGGACGCCACCGGCTCCCTCTACGGCATCGGGATCCGCGCGCTGCTCACCGGCACCGGCTACCTGGACGGGGACCGGCATGTCCGGCTGGTCCGCCCGTACCTCGACGAGGCGTCGGACACGCTCGGCGAGACGATCCACCTGGCCCGGCTCGACGGCCGGGACGTCGTCTACCTCGCCACCCGGGAGTCCCACGAGTATCTGCGCACCATCAGCCGGGTCGGCCGCCGCGTCCCGGCCCACGCCGGCGCGCTCGGCAAGGCCCTGCTCGCGGAGCGCGCCGACGACGAACTGCCGTTCACCCAATGGCCGTTGCCCGCGCTCACGGAGAACACCCACACCGACCGGGCGGCACTCCTCGCCGACCTGGCCAGGGTCCGCGAGCGCGGCTACTCCGTCGACCGCGAGGAGACGGTACCCGGCATCGCCGGCTTCGGCTTCGCCCTGCGCTACGGCACCCCGGCCGTCGACGCCATCAGCTGCTCGGTCCCGGTGGCCCGGCTGAACCCGGAGCACGAGGCCCGCGTCGTCTCCGTGATGGGGGACATCAGGGCGAGGATCGAATCCCGGCTACCGCCGATGCCGGGCGCACCCGACTGGCGCTAGGTGTACTGGTGTGCGGGAAGTCTGCCCCAGCTGTGGTGCGGTCGGTATTGCCGGCACAGGGCCGCAGGCAGGCCCGGCCAAAAGTACGGTCGCCGACAACGGGAACCATGCTTTGAGCTGATGCTGTGAAGGACGTGGAATTCCACGATAAGGGCATGCCAAATGCCAGCGTGCTCAGCCGCTCCGGCCCGGGCGAGACGGGCGCCGCATCGTCGGTGTCGCGCAGCAGCCCGACGACACGGCGCATCGCGGCCATGGCCTCGGACCCGGCGCTCTCGATCTCGGTCAGCGAGTCCGACACCTTCTCCGGGGCCCGCCGCACGACGATATGGGCGGCCTGCGCCTGGATCACCATCCCTGTGATGTGGTGGGCCACGATGTCGTGCAATTCCCGGGCGAGTTCCAGCCGTTCAGCCCGGCGCACCTCTTCGGCGGCGGCTTTCGCCCGGCCGTCGAACATGCGCAGCGCCAGCCCGACCCCGACGGCGGCCAGCCAGGCCGCGGCGGCGATGGCCGGAACCGCCGACGGCGGCCGGACGGCGAACTGAACGGCGATCACCAGCAGCCCGGCGCCCGCGATGGCCCCGGCCCTCACCATCGGCAACGCCCTGATCGCGGATCCGGTGAGCACGGCCAGGCCCAGGGCGACGGCGGGTCCGAGCCCGGCGGGAAACCGGGTGCCCGGCAGCAGCGGGACGAGGACCGCCAGCGCGGTGACGACGAGGCCCCCGGCCGCCGTCCAGGTCCGCTCCCGATGGCGCATCAGCGCGAGGGCGCACACCATCACGGCGGTGGCGGCACCGGGGGCCCAGGACGCGGCCCCCCAGGTCTGCGCGAGGGCGAAGGACTGAATGGCGATCGCCGCGAGAAACGCGACACCGAGCCCGACGGCGGAGACGGCCCCGACCCATCGCTGCGGAATCACGTTGATCAGATTACCGAATCCTCGCCCGCGATCCGCGCCGTTCGGCGGGGCCTCGGGCGGGGTGCCGGACGGCTCCGAGGTCCTTGCGGCGGGCTGGGCGGCGCCTGCCGCATTCGCCGGATCTCCGGCCACGCTACGACCGCGGCGGGTCAACCCAGGGCCCCTGCGGTGCCGGGACGTTGGGGCGTTGGTTGCGGTCGAGGCCGCGCAACACCGGCCCCATCACGAGGGCGGCGGCCATCCCCATCGTGGCCAGGTTCGTCACGCCGCTCCATCCGTCGAACCAGGTGACCCCGGTCACCACGACGCCGCCCACGGCGATCCCGGCGGCCGGTCCCATCGGCAGCGTCCTGATCGCGGAGCCAACGAGCACCGACAGGGCCAGCGCCGTGATGGGGGCGGGCTCCTGCGGCAGCTCCTCCCCGGCGATCAGGGACACCGCGACGGCAACGGCCGTCACGGTCAGGCCCGCGACCGCGGTCAGTACCTTCTGCCGCTCGCGCATCAACGCGAGGCCGCCCACGATGGTCGAGACGGCGGAGCCGAACACCCAGGACCCGCCACCCCAACTGTCCATGAGCATGAACGTCGTGAAGACGATCCCCAGGGCGAACACGACGCCGAGCCCGATGTCGGACACCCTGCCAGCCGACCTTGCCGGCCGAACCCCTGTATTCATGCTGCTCAGGCTAGAAAGCCGAAGCGCATCGCGTACCGGCCGAAAGTACGAAGAGCGTCGGTGGAGCCACGCTTTGGGCCGGTTCTGGCACTAGCCGGTTCTCCTTGACCGGAGTGGCGTAACCGCCGCGCCGCGGGGGGCGACGGATGGCGAGCGCCCCGCCTACGGACGCCGGTCCAGCACACCGTCCCTCAGCCGGCCGCCCCGTCCGGCAGGACCCCGGCCCGGAACGGCTCCACACCCTCCAGCCTCCGTACCCGTGTCGGCTCGATCAGCAGCATCACCCGGCGCTCCCCGGGCAGCAGCCACGGATACCGGTCATCCCCGAGGTACTTGCGCGCGAGCCGGTCCATCGCCCGCTCCGCCTCCTCGCCCTCCACGAACCGGACGACCTTCCCCCGGATCTCCGCCCGGTCATAGGGGTTCCCGGGGTCGTGGTGGGACAGCGAAACGTACGGATTGCGCCGCAGATTCTCCTCCTTCACCCGCCCGATGGAGGTGTTGACCATGACGTACTCCCCTTCGATGTCCGCCCACATGGGC
Organism: Streptomyces coeruleorubidus; assembly: GCF_028885415.1. GTDB lineage: Bacteria > Actinomycetota > Actinomycetes > Streptomycetales > Streptomycetaceae > Streptomyces > Streptomyces coeruleorubidus_A. The sequence goes on along the minus strand of NZ_CP118527.1, from coordinate 6,835,803 downwards.
GACACCTGGGGCGTTCCGTCCGCACCCACCGTCGCGAGGTGCCAGAAGTTCGTCGCGAGAAGACGCTCGCGAATATGCCCGTTGAGCTTGCCGTTCACCTGACCGACCACCTTTCCGGGCCCGCGTTCACCAGGCCCGGCGCCATCCTCGCCGCACCCCCGCCCCGGCCGACAGACGATCTTCGGCCCCGGTCGAACCCGCCGGTAGCCGTAGCTTCCTACAATCCGTGATCCTGGCCGAACAGACCGTGGTCACCGCAGCCCCGCACCCCTAGCTTGTGGCCCGTGCGCCGACCTTCAGCCCGCCCGAGCCAGCCCACCCCCCACCCCCTGCCCGCCACCTCGACGCCCCCGCCCTTCAACGCCACCGCCGCCCGCCGCCTGCGCGCAGCTCTCGGCATGGCACCCGAGCACGTCGCCCACGGCATGCGCGTCTCCTACGGGCACCCCCACATCACCCCGGAGCACGTCATGGCCTGGGAACGCGGGACCGCGTCCCCTTCCGGCTCCGAACTCACCGCGCTCGCAGGCGTGTTGTGGTGCGCGCCCGGCGAACTCATCGGCAGACCGCGCACCCTGCGCGAGCACCGCATCGCCCGCGGCTTCGCCCCCGAGGACGTGGCCCGTGCCGTGGGACACGAACTCCACGCCTATCTACGGATGGAGGAGACCGACACCTGGCGCGGCACCGACCGCCAGTCCGCCGCGCTCGCCGATCTGCTCGGCCTCGGCCTGCCCGACTTCGTCACCGTCACGGGCCGCGACGCCAAGCTCGGCGAACTGCTGCGCAACGCCGTCACCACCCGCTGGCAGGCCTACGTACGCCCGGTGGCCAAGGTCGTGCCCCTGGACCGACAGTTCCTGGAGAGCGCCCTCCAAGGCCTGCACCAGGACTACCAGGGGCACATGGCCGCCACGCTGAGCTGGGGCGGCGGCAGCGGTGACGCGGGCGACACCGGCCAGGAATTCCTCGCCCGGATCGTGGAGCACTTCTGGGCGAAACTCCAGGACGGCACCGAGTAGAGGGCGCCCTAGAAGACCGACTCGGCCTCGTCCATCCGGTCCTTGGGCACGGTCTTCAGCTCGGTCACGGCCTCCGCGAGCGGCACCATCACGATGTCCGTCCCGCGCAGCGCGGTCATCCTGCCGAACTCCCCCTGGTGCGCGGCCTCCACCGCGTGCCAGCCGAACCGCGTGGCGAGCACCCGGTCGTACGCGGTCGGTGAGCCGCCGCGCTGGACGTGGCCGAGAATGACCGGCTTGGCCTCCTTGCCGAGCCGTCGTTCCAGCTCGTGGGCGAGTGCCGTGCCGATGCCCTGGAAGCGCTCGTGGCCGAACTTGTCTATGGCGCCCTTGCCGTAGTCCATGGTTCCGTCGGCGGGGTGGGCGCCCTCGGCGACACAGACGACCGCGAACTTCTTGCCGCGGGAGAAGCGCTCCTCGACCATCTTCACGAGATCGGCCGGGTCGAACGGACGCTCCGGCAGACAGATCCCGTGCGCGCCGGCCGCCATGCCGGACTCCAGCGCGATCCAGCCGGCGTGGCGCCCCATGACCTCCACCACCATCACCCGCTGGTGGGACTCGGCGGTGGTCTTCAGACGGTCCATCGCCTCGGTGGCGACGCCGACCGCCGTGTCGAAACCGAAGGTGCGGTCCGTGGAGGAGATGTCGTTGTCGATCGTCTTCGGGACGCCGACCACCGGCAGACCCGCGTCGGACAGCATGCGGGCCGCCGTCAGCGTGCCCTCGCCGCCGATCGGGATCAGCGCGTCGATGCCGAACTCGTGGATCATGTCGGAGGCGTTCTCGCAGGCCTCACGGAGCCGGTCGCGCTCCAGCCGGGACGACCCCAGGATCGTGCCGCCGCGGGCCAGGATGCCGCTGACCGCGTTCAGGTCGAGGGTGCGGTACCGGCCGTCGAGCAGCCCCGAGTAACCGTCCTCGAAGCCGATGACCTCGTCGCCGTAGTTGTCGACCGCCCGGTGCACGACCGACCGGATCACGGCGTTCAGGCCGGGGCAGTCGCCGCCTGCGGTGAGAACTCCGATACGCATCGTGCTGTGTCTCCTGCTCGCTGTTGATACCGGTGAGCCACTGCCGATTGTTTCACGCTCGACAGCCCGGTGCCGCACCCCGAGGGTGACGGGCGCCATATCTATCGGCGGAGGTATTGTCAAGAGGGTTCTGCTCACCTCGGTGGGCGATTTTTGTGCCCGCGGCTGGATAGCCATTGGCTTGATGTGTACCCCCATTCGAGACGAAACGGAGAGCGCGCGTGACCCGCAGCGTGTACGTGACCGGCATCGACCGCGGCGACGGCCGCCAGGTCGTCGAACTGGGGGTCATGGAGCTCCTCACCCGGCAGGTCGACTGGGTGGGCGTCTTCCGTCCCCTCGTCCATGACGGCCCCGACCGCCTCTTCGAGCTGCTGCGCGCCCGCTACCGGCTCACCCAGGACCCGGCGACCGTCTACGGCATGGACTACCACGAGGCGTCCGCCCTCCAGGCCGAGGCCGGCACGGACGAGCTGGTGTCCACGCTCGTCGACCGCTTCCACCTGGTCGCCCGCGACTTCGACGTGGTCCTGGTCCTCGGCACCGACTACGCCGGCACCCAGCTCCCGGACGAGCTGTCGCTCAACGCCCGGCTGGCGAACGAGTTCGGCGCGTCCGTGATCCCGGTCGTGGGCGGCCGCAAGCAGACCGTCGAGTCGGTGCTCGCCGAGACGCGCAACGCCTACCGGGCCTACGACACGCTGGGCTGCGACGTCCTGGCCATGGTCACCAACCGGGTGGCCCGCGAGGACCGCGAGGAGATCGCCGGCCAGCTCGACTCCCGGCTCCCCGTGCCCTGTTACGTCCTGCCCGACGAGCCCGCGCTGTCCGCCCCGACGGTCTCGCAGATCGGCCACACCCTCGGCGCCAAGGTGGTGCTGGGCGACGACTCGGGACTGGCCCGGGACGTGCTCGGCTTCGTCTTCGGCGGCGCGATGCTGCCGAACTTCCTGGGCGCCCTGACCCCGGGCTGCCTCGTCGTCACCCCGGGCGACCGGGCCGACCTGGTCGTCGGCGCGCTCGCCGCGCACAGCGCCGGCACCCCGCCGATAGCGGGCGTGCTGCTCACCCTGGACGAGGTGCCCGGCGACGACATCCTCACGCTCGCCGACCGGCTCGCGCCCGGCACCCCGGTGCTGTCGGTGGCCGGCACCAGCTTCCCCACCGCCGAGCAGCTGTTCTCGCTGGAGGGCAAGCTCAACGCGGCCACCCCGCGCAAGGCGGAGCGGGCACTCGGCCTGTTCGAGCGCTACGCCGACACCGCCGGTCTCGCCCGCCGCGTCTCCGCCCCGAGCAGCGACCGCGTCACGCCGATGATGTTCGAGCACAAGCTGCTGGAGCAGGCCCGCTCCGACCTGCGCCGCGTGGTGCTGCCCGAGGGCACCGAGGAGCGGGTGCTGCACGCCGCCGAGGTGCTGCTGCGCCGGGGCGTGTGCGAGCTGACCCTGCTCGGCCCCGTCGACCAGATCCGCAAGAAGGCCGCCGACCTCGGCATCGACCTCGGCGAGTCCCAGCTGATCGACCCGGCCACCTCCGACCTGCGCGACGCCTTCGCCGAGAAGTACGCGGCCCTGCGCGCCCACCGGGGCGTCACCGTGGAGCTGGCGTACGACGTGGTCTCCGACGTGAACTACTTCGGCACGCTGATGGTGCAGGAGGGCCTCGCCGACGGCATGGTGTCGGGCTCGGTGCACTCCACGGCCGCGACCATCCGCCCGGCCTTCGAGATCATCAAGACCAAGCCGGACGCCGACATCGTCTCGTCGGTGTTCTTCATGTGCCTGGCCGACAAGGTCCTCGTCTACGGCGACTGCGCGGTCAACCCGGACCCGAACGCCGAGCAGCTCGCCGACATCGCCATCCAGTCGGCGAGCACGGCCGGGCAGTTCGGCGTGGAGCCGCGGATCGCCATGCTGTCGTACTCCACGGGTACGTCCGGCTCCGGCGCCGACGTCGACAAGGTGCGCGAGGCCACCGAGATCGTCCGCACCCGCCGGCCCGACCTGAGGATCGAGGGCCCGATCCAGTACGACGCCGCCGTGGAGCCGTCGGTCGCGGCGACCAAGCTGCCCGGCTCCGAGGTCGCGGGGCAGGCGAGCGTGCTGATCTTCCCCGACCTGAACACCGGCAACAACACCTACAAGGCCGTGCAGCGCTCGGCCGGCGCGATCGCCGTCGGCCCGGTGCTCCAGGGTCTGCGCAAGCCGGTCAACGACCTGTCCCGGGGCGCCCTCGTCCAGGACATCGTCAACACGGTCGCCATCACGGCGATCCAGGCCCAGTCCCCCGCCCCGTCCCCGAGCGAGAAGGCAACCGCCCAGTGAGCCCCACCCGCGTCCTCGTCCTCAACTCCGGCTCCTCGTCGGTGAAGTACCAGCTGCTCGACATGCGCGACCACAGCCGGCTGGCGATGGGGCTGGTCGAGCGCATCGGCGAGCAGACCTCCCGTCTGAAGCACACCCCGGCCGGCGGTGAGAGCCGGGAGCGCGGCGGCGCGATCGCCGACCACGACGCCGCCCTGAAGGCCGTCGCCGAGGAGCTCGCCAAGGACGGCCTCGGCCTGGACTCGCCCGAGCTGGCCGCGATCGGGCACCGGGTGGTGCACGGGGGCAGGTCCTTCACCGAGCCGACCGTGATCGACGACGCCGTGCTCGCCGAGATCGAGCGGCTCATCCCGGTCGCCCCGCTGCACAACCCGGCCAACCTCACCGGGATCCGCACGGCCCGGGCGCTGCGGCCCGACCTGCCGCAGGTCGCGGTCTTCGACACCGCCTTCCACACCACGATGCCGGAGTCGGCCGCCCGCTACGCGATCGACGTCGAGACGGCCGACGCGCACCGCATCCGGCGCTACGGCTTCCACGGCACCTCCCACGCCTACGTCTCCCGGGCCACCGCCGAGCTGCTCGGCAAGGACCCCGCCGAGACGAACGTGATCGTGCTGCACCTGGGCAACGGGGCGTCCGCCTCGGCCGTGCGGGGCGGTCGTTGCGTGGACACCTCCATGGGTCTGACGCCTTTGGAGGGGCTCGTGATGGGTACGCGCTCGGGAGACATGGACCCGGCCGTCATCTTCCATTTGATGCGTGTTGGTGGAATGTCCGCCGACGAGATCGACACTCTTCTCAACAAGAAGAGCGGTCTGATCGGACTGTGCGGCGACAACGACATGAGGGAGATCCGCCGCCGCGTCGACGAGGGCGACGAGCGGGCGGAGCTGGCGTTCGACATCTACATTCACCGACTGAAGAAGTACATCGGCGCCTATTACGCCGCACTCGGACGGGTGGACGCGGTGGCCTTCACCGCCGGTGTCGGCGAGAACGCCGCTTTCGTGCGGGAGGCCGCCCTGGCGGGCCTGGAGGAGCTGGGCCTGGCGGTGGACGGCGAGCGCAACGCCGTACGCGGCGACGAGGCGCGGCTGATCTCGCCCGAGGGTGCCCGGGTCGCGGTGGCGGTGGTGCCTACTGACGAGGAATTGGAGATCGCGACACAGACCTACGCGCTGGTAATTGGTTCGGGGAATCACACCTGAGCGGCATCCCGCCCTTTTGTATTTTCCGCCAGACGGAATATTCCGTTGCGAAACAAACCGATAGGATCGCCCCCATGCGCCGTTCGAAAATCGTCTGTACTCTCGGCCCCGCGGTCGACTCCCACGAGCAGCTTGTCGCGCTGATCGAGGCCGGCATGAACGTGGCCCGCTTCAACTTCAGCCACGGCACGCACGCCGAGCACCAGGGCCGGTACGACCGGGTCCGTGCCGCCGCCAAGGAGACCGGCCGGGCCATCGGGGTCCTCGCGGACCTCCAGGGCCCCAAGATCCGTCTGGAGACCTTCGCCGAGGGTCCCGTGGAGCTGGTCCGCGGTGACGAGTTCACCATCACCACCGAGGACGTCCCGGGCGACAAGACGATCTGCGGGACGACCTACAAGGGCCTGCCCGGCGACGTGACCAAGGGCGACCAGGTCCTCATCAACGACGGCAACGTCGAGCTGAAGGTCACCGAGGTCGAGGGCCACCGGGTGAAGACGATCGTCATCGAGGGCGGCGTCATCTCCGACCACAAGGGCATCAACCTGCCCGGCGCGGCCGTCAACGTGCCCGCGCTGAGCGAGAAGGACATCGAGGACCTCCGCTTCGCCCTCCGCATGGGCTGCGACCTGGTCGCACTCTCCTTCGTCCGGGACGCCAAGGACGTCCAGGACGTGCACCGCGTGATGGACGAGGAGGGCCGCCGCGTCCCGGTCATCGCCAAGGTGGAGAAGCCGCAGGCGGTGCAGAACATGGAGGACGTCGTGATGGCGTTCGACGGTGTGATGGTCGCCCGCGGTGACCTCGCCGTCGAGTACCCGCTCGAGAAGGTCCCCATGGTGCAGAAGCGCCTGATCGAGCTGTGCCGGCGCAACGCCAAGCCGGTGATCGTGGCGACCCAGATGATGGAGTCGATGATCACCAACTCCCGCCCGACGCGCGCCGAGGCCTCCGACGTGGCCAACGCGATCCTGGACGGGGCCGACGCGGTCATGCTGTCCGCCGAGTCGAGCGTGGGCGCCTACCCGATCGAGACCGTGAAGACGATGTCGAAGATCGTCACCGCGGCCGAGCAGGAGCTGATGTCCAAGGGCCTGCAGCCGCTGGTCCCGGGCAAGAAGCCGCGCACGCAGGGCGGTTCGGTGGCCCGGGCCGCGTGCGAGATCGCCGACTTCCTCGGCGGCCGGGGCCTGGTGGCCTTCACCCAGTCCGGCGACACCGCCCGCCGGCTGTGCCGCTACCGCGCGGTCCAGCCGATCATCGCGTTCACCACCGACGAGTCCACCCGCAACCAGCTCGCCCTCAGCTGGGGCGTGGAGCCGCACGTCGTGCCGTTCGTGAACAGCACGGACGAGATGGTCGACCTGGTGGACCAGGAGATGGTGAAGCTGAACCGCTTCAACGAGGGCGACATCGTGGTCATCACGGCCGGCTCGCCCCCCGGCGTCCCCGGCACCACCAACATGGTGCGCGTCCACCACCTGGGCGGCGCCAAGGGCTGACCCATGAAGGCCTTGGCACGCGACTGAGGGCGTCCCCTGTGACGGGGGGCGCCCTCAGTGGCGTTCGCCACCGGGCAATCCCCTACCGAAAATCGACCGACTGTGAAAATCTTGTGACGCTCTCGGGGAGAGAGTGCGGGGGGAGTGCGCCTGACCAGCGCACACATCTCTTTCGACGAGCGTCACCCGTCAACGACCCACCACGGCTGCCGCGCAGCCATGTCCGCCTGCTCTCTTCCTGGCCTCACCATTCGACCAGCAGACAGGCGATGACATGCGAAGAGCCCTGCGCTCAAGGGGGTTAGCCAGTACCGCACTGGTGGCGGCCTCCGCCGTACTGACGGGACTGGTGTACGCGGCACCCGCCCGGGCCGACGGTCCGCCGGCCGAGGACCCGGACGCCGGCAGCTCCCGGATCAGTCTTGGGGTGGACGCCCGGATGGACCGGTGCGTGGCCGGCATGGCCCTGCACATCGGCGGCCCCGCGCTCAAGGCCGCGGCCGCCAAGGCCCTGAACGGTACCGACACCGAACTCGCCACCGCCCTGGAAGGGCACCAGCTGGGCCTCGGCACACTCGGCGACGCCCGCTCCAAGGACAACGACGGCGTCATCGACTACCTGGGCCAGTCCCGCAAGCGCAAGCAGCGCTGGGAGGCAGCCAACGAGATCTACGCAGAGACGGGCTGGAGCTCGGGCACCGAGTACCACGCTCCCGAGTTCGACAAGGAAGTCGTCGCCTTCACCCTCGGTCCGCAGCGGGACCTGTACGGCAAGCTCGGGCAGGACGGGCGCAGCGTGCCCACCAAGGCCTCGGTCGACCAGGCGAAGAAGATCGCCGCCGACATCAAGGGGCAGGACGACTGGAACGACTTCGCGATCGGCTCGATGTTCGGTGAAACCGATGTCCGCGGCCCCTACAACATGACCACCGGCAGTGACGTCGCTTCCTTCCTGCGCCATGGCGGACTCGTCACCAAGCCGCCGGCGGAGGGCTCCGCCGAGTACCGCATGGAGGTCGAGGCCCTCAAGGTCGCCTGGGGCGGCTGCGACAGCTTCAATCCTGTCGACATACGGCGGATCCTCACCCCGGTGGTCCTGACCGCCCATCAGGAGTGGGAGCAGGAGTACGCCGCTCAGGCCAAGCCGCGGACCCGCATCATGGCCGCCGAGGCGACCGCTTCGGCCGAGGCCCGCAAGGCCACCGAGGCGATGATCGAGTCCATCGGGCAGGCGTGGCTGGCAGAGCAGATCCTTCTCTGGCAGAAGTACTGGGCGGGCCAGCCCAAGGATGACATCCTCCGGCCCAAGCCCGCGGTCTTCACCCAGGCCAAGACCGACCTGGCCACCGCCCAGAAGCGGGCCGCCGAGCAACTGGCCCTGGCCAACAAGGCGGTGGCCACCGCCAAGACGGCCTCCGAACAGGCTGGCGCGGCGCAGAACGACGCGTACGCCATCGCCGACGCCGCCAAGACACCGCGCGGCCGGGGACTGCTGTACGCGCAGCAGTCGGTGCAGGTCGCCAAGGCCTCCTACGCCGCGGCCCAGGCGGCGGCGAAGGCCACCCAGACCGCGGTGAACGCCGCCAAGGCGACGGTGGCCGACAGCAAGGCGCTGTTCGCGCTCTCCCGGACCCAGGCGCACGCCATCAACACCGAGTTCCGGCGCATCGCCGCGCAGGAGGCGGCCGCCCAGGCGAAGGCGGCCAGGGTGTCCGCGGACGCGCTGGCCAAGGAAGCCGCAGCCAACGCCACGAGGGCGAAGAACGCCCAGGCGACGGCCGAGGCGGCCGAGAAGACGGCGAAGACGGGCGCTGCGAGGGCAGCGACCGAACGGGCCAAGGCCGAGAAGGAACGAGACAACGCCAAGCGGGAGCGGGCCAACGCGGCGGCCGAGCGGGCGAAGGCGAAGGACGCCGAACAGCGGGCGCAGGCGGATCGGGATGCCGCTGCCCGGGCACGCGGCACCGCGGAAACGGCGGGCGACACCGCCGCCGCCAAGCGCCAGGAGGCCGAGGAGGCCGAAGCGCAGGCGTACTTGGCCCGTGACCTGGCCGTCTCGGCCGAACGTAAGCGGGACGCCGCCAAGTCCAGGGCGGCCGCCCTGCAAGCCGCCGCCGAGGCGGCCACGGGTTCAGCTGCCGCGGGTGAGGCCCGCGAGGCCGCGACGGAGGCCCGCGCCGCCGCCACCGAGGCGACCGACGAGGCCCGCGACGCACGGGCCGCGGCCAATGGCGCGAGCGAGGCCGCCGTGAAGGCCCGGGCCGCCGCCACGCGCGCCGACGCCGCGGCGTCCCGCTCCCGTGCCGCGGCCGACAACGCGTGGTCCGCCTACGAGACCACGCGCGCCGCAGCCGCCACGGCACACGCCGCCGCCGCGGAGGCGATCGACGCCGCAGCAGCGGCCAAGAAGAACGCCGACGACGCCGAGGCCGAGGGCAAGAAGGCCGCCGCCGCGGCGGTCACGGCACGCAAGGAGGCCACGGCCGCGAAGGCCGAAGCCGCAAAGACGGCCGCGTGGGCCGCCACCGCGGCCGGTCACGCCTTCGCGGCGGGTGAGGCGGCCACCGCCGCCCGCGACTCGGCCGCCGAGGTGATCAAGCCTGCCAACCAGGCCATCACCATCGGCAGCCCGTACAAGGAGACCGATGTCTCGGCCGCGTTCGCGGTCCTCGTCGGGCAGACGTCCAAGCCGATCGCGGAACGCCAGGCCGCCGCCGCCAAGGCCAAGGCCGACGAGGCGGCCAGGGCAGCCAAGGAGGCCAAGGCCCTGGCCGAGAAGGCGAAGGGCGACGCCAAGCTGGCCGCCGAGGTCGCCGCCGCGGCGGCCGACGACGCGGCGAAGGCAGCGGCCTCGGTGGCTGCCGCGCGTGCCTCCGCGGCCGAGGCCGCCACAGCCGCGGAAGCGGCGAAGAAGGCAGACGCGAACGCCCAGAAGTACGACCAGCAGGCCGGTACGGACGCCCTCTACGCCGGGATGGCCGCGAGCGAGGCGGAGTCCGAAGCCGCCGCCGCGGACCGTGAGGCCGACGAGGCGGAGAAGGACGCCGCCAGTGCCCGCTCCGCCGCCACCTCGGCGGAGAAGGACGCGGCGAGCGCCCGCAACACCGCCACCAAGGCGGAGCAGGACGCCACTGCTGCCGAGACGGCGGCCAAGAATGCCGACGGTGCCGCGAAGGAGGCCGACCAGGCTGCCGATCGCGCGGAAGAGGAGGAGCGCAAGCGGCTCGAACAGCAGCGCCGTGCAGCCATGGAGGCAGGTGACACCGGTGTTCCCGGAGGGAATCCGGGCCCGGCCCTGAGCGCCGACGACGAATCTATCCTGCGGGCCCAGTGCGGCCAGCAGTGCGTCGACGACTACCGCGCCGCTCAGGCGGCCGTCTCGATGAGCGTCATCGACTGGGTGAAGGCCAACGGCGGTCAGATCCTGCTGGAGGTGCTGGGCGTCGAGAACGTCAAGCGCTGCTTCGGCGAGGACGACATCGAGAGCTGCCTGTGGTCCTTCGTCGACGTGGCGTCCCTCGTGCTGGTCGCGGGCAAGCTTCCCGCCGTCGGCAAGGCGATCGTCCGAGTCGCCAGCGGTATCGCCGAGTTCTTCGAGAAGGCCGCGTGGGGCAAGAAGACCCTCGCCCGGCTGAAGGACATCATCGAGAAGTACCGCAAGGGCCAGCTCGGCGAGTGCGTGCTCGACGCCGCCGACCTGTTCAGTGGCGCGTCCGGGTCGTCCAGGGCCAAGGGGCTCGCCGCCGCCAAGGCGGCGGGTGGCAAGAAGCGGTTCTGCGGGATCGACCACATCTCGCCGATCGACGGGGACTGGTGCACCAAGCGGGGTGCGCACGTCAACCTGAAGAACGGCCGGGAGGTCGGGCTGCAGACCACCAACGTCAAGGGCGGCATCATGGGCTACCCGATCGACGTCAAGGCGGGATCGGCCACCCATGACGAGATCCGCGCCGTCATCCAGACGCTCATCGACGACGACCGGCTGCGTGAGGATCTGATCGCCAAGTCGACGGACGCGATGCGCATCTTCAACCAGGACGCCGCGAACCAGAGGTACAACGAGAACCTGGAGGCCGGTCAGAAGCCCCGGCCGCTGAGGTGGGGCTGCAAGACCAACTTCGCGCCGAAACTGAAGTTCCTGATCGACGCGTTGAAGGAGATCAGCCGGCAGAAGGGTGTCGGCTAGTGTCCTGCGCCAGTAGTTGATCGTTAGTTGTTGCGTGACTTCTGCTGCTGGTGCGTCAGTTCCTCGTCGGGGTCCGAAGCTGGAACCGTTGCTGCTGTCCGCTGAGGAGCGGGCGATGTTGGAGCGGTGGACGCGTCGGGCCACGTCTGCCCAGGCCCTGGCTCTGCGCGCGCGGATTGTGCTGGCGTGCGCGGGGCCGGAGGTGCCGCCGATCGTGGCGGTTGCTCGGGACCTGCGGGTCACCGCGGACACAGTCCGCAAGTGGCGGCGGCGATTCCTCGCCCACCGGCTGGACGGGCTGGTGGACGAGCCCCGGCCGGGCCGACCGCCCACCATCAGCGTCGACCAGGTGGAAGCCGTCGTGGTCACCACGCTGGAACAACTCCCGAAGAACGCCACCCACTGGTCGCGCAGGTCGATGGCGGACCGCAGCGGCCTGTCGAAGTCGACCGTGGGCCGGATCTGGCGGAAGTTCCAGCTCAAGCCGCATCTGGCGGACACGTTCAAGCTGTCGACGGACCCGCTGTTCGTGGAGAAGGTCTACGACGTCGTCGGCCTCTACTTCAACCCGCCCGAGGGCGCGGTTGTGCTGTGTGTGGATGAGAAGTCGCAGATCCAGGCCCTGGACCGGTCCCAGCCGGTGCTGCCGATAATGCCGGGCATGCCCGAACGGCGCACTCACGACTCCGTGCGCAACGGCCTGACCACCTTGTTCGCCGCGTTCGATGTCGCCACCGGCGAGGTCATCAGCGCCCTGCACCGCCGGCACCGGGCAGTGGAGTTCAAGAAGTTCCTGGTCAGGATCGACAAGGAGGTTCCGGCGCATCTGCAGATCCACTTGATCTGCGACGACTACGGCACCCACAAGACCCCGGCGGTCAAGACGTGGCTCGCCAAACACCCTCGCTTCCACATGCACTTCACCCCGACCGGTTCCTCCTGGATCAACCAGGTCGAGCGGTGGTTCGGTTTCCTCGCCGACCAGAAGATCCGCCGCGGCGCACACAAGAACGTGCAGGCCCTCGAAGCTGACATCCGCGCATGGGTCAAGAACTGGAACGAAGACCCCAAGCCCTTCATCTGGACCAAGACAGCCGAAGAGATCCTCGACTCCCTCGCCCGCTTCTGCCGACGGATCTCCGGCGCAGGACACTAGCACCGACGCAGAGCTGAAGGGGGCCGGTCCGCGGTGCGGACCGCCCCCCCGCCGTCGCCTCAGCGGCAGACGTGGTGGGTGTCCCGGGCGATCGCGCTGTGCAGGACCGCACCGCTGCCCTCGGCCTCGTCCGCGTCGGTCCGGCGGAAGGTGAAGTGCACGTCCGCCGGGGCATGACGCACCACGAGTGTGACCTGGTCCGCCGGCTCGGGCCAGGGGCTTTCCTCGGCACGTATCCCGGCCGCGGAGAACGCCTGGCGCAGCTGCGCGGCGGTCACCTCCGAGGGCGTTTCCTCCGTCTCGCCCGGCACGCCTCCCGGAAGGTCGACGGAGCCGGTCCCGGTACTCAGCGCCACCGCCCGGAGGACGTCGCAGCAGATCTCGAGACGTACGTCGCCGTAGCGCACGTGACACGGCTCGCCTCTCTTCCGCCTCCGGCCCGGGAAGTGCTCCCCGTCCCGAGGCGGCCCCAGCCGCTCGGACACGTCGGCGAGAGGGGCCCCCGGTTTGAGAACGCCGATTCCGCCGGACTCGGCGAACTCCGTCAGCACGTCCACGATGGTCATGCCTCGATCATCCCCCACACGCGTCCCATACCACCGCGAGAGGGCGCCCCCTGGTGACCAGGGGACGCCCTCGAGTCCGTCGGGTACGTCAGTCCGTGACGTACTGGTGCAGCCCCGGCACGGTCAGCGTGCCGCCGAACTGGCCGGCCTGGGTGACCTTCACCTTGGTGAAGTAGATGAGCGGGATGTTCAGGGGCGGCGGGTGCTCCGGGTCGAAGGTGACCGGGATCAGCCCGAGCAGGTTGCCCGAGATCTTCTCCGTGTACATCACCGTCTTGCCGTCGGTGATCGTGGACGTCGAGCCCTTCGCCGCCTGGACGTGGTGGGTCTTGCCGGACTGCTTGTCCTTGACGAGCTGGTGCAGGTCCCCGATGTCGGTGCCGTCGTTGATGACGTACTTCAGGACCTTCTTCGTAGCGCCGCTCGCCGTCCGCACCTGCACGATGCCCTGGTAGTCGGCACCCTTCAGGGTCAGCGAGCTGGCCTCCAGGTACCAGGGGTCGTCGGGCACGAGGATCTGGTTGTCGACGCCGCCCTCGGCGTCCGTGGCGGCCGGGCAGTCCTCGGGGTCCACGGAGGGGCTCGCGGACGGGCTGGGGGAGGCGGTGGCCTTCCCGGCCGCGTCCTCGGCCGCCTTCTCGGCGGCCTCGGTGGTGTCCTCGGCCGTCTTCGACGCCGTACCGGCCGTGTCCTTCACGGTGTCCTTCGCCGTGTCGGTGACCTTGTCGGTGTCGGACGCGTCGTCCTTGCTCGTGTCCTCCGGCTTGGCCGTGTCCCCGGACGGCGAGGCCGACGCGGACGGCGTCGGGCTCGGGCTCGCGGTGGACTTGCCGCCGTTGAAGATGCCGCCGATCGCGTCGCCGATGTCCTCCAGCACGTTGCGGTCGCTCTGGGACGGCGACGGGCTCGGCGTTGCCGCGTCGTCCCCGCCCGAGGTGCCTGAGGAGGGCGAAGGGGTCGGCGTGGGCTCGGTCTTTCCGCCCGTGTCGTCGGAACCTGAATCCGACGAACCGGACGAGTCCGCAGGGTCCTTGTCCGCGTCCGAGCCGCCCGCGGGCGCCGAGGGAGTCGGCTCGGACGTGTTCTCGTCCTTCTTGCCGTCGTCCTCGCTGCCGCTCGCCGAGGGCGACGGGGAGGCGCCGTCCTTGTCCTTGCCGTTCTCCAGCGCCGCGACGCAGTCCTTGTACTCGTCGGCCTTCAGGCTGTTCGACGTCGAGGGCTGGTCGTCGGCGAGGGCGAGCGTCGGGGTGAATCCCATGCCCATGAGGACCGCGGTGGGCATCGCCGCCATGGCTATCGCCTTGCCGGCCGGCATCTGGAACCGGGTGAACAGCGGCTTCTTGGGGGCCGCGTGACGTGGCCCCGTTCTCGGCCGGTCCTGGGTCCCGGGAAACTGGTCGCGGGCGTCAGCCGACACGGTACCCCCCGTTGCGGGCCTCGGACCGGACGCCGTCATCCGGACCACCGTCGCCGGTCTCGTACGGGGTGTGCGGCGGGCCCGGCTCATCGCTGGCGCCCTGGGGCGTGGGTTCCACGGCGCCCTCTCCGGCCGGTCCGCGACCGGACTTGTGCCGTCCGCCCTCGGCGCCCTCCGCCTTGCCGGGCGCCCAGGACACGGCGAGCGCGCCGCCGAGCATCGCCAGCAGGAAGCCGATGATGAAGCCCCCGATGTTGGAGACCACCAGCGACACCAGAGCGAGGATGATCGACGCGACACCGGCGAAGACCCGCGTCGCCTGCTGGAACCACATGGTCAGACCCAGCGTGATCAGCAGGACCCCGATGATGAGGGAGCCGGCCCCCGCGGTGGTCGCCATGGTGAGCGACATGGTCCCCAACTTCAGGGTGGCGTAGGGGAAGTAGGCGATCGGCACCCCGCCGAGGATGGTCAACAGGCCTGCCCAGAACGGCCGGGTGCCCCGCCAGTCACGGAATCGCCGACGCAGCCGGGTGAAGGTCCCGGCGCTCTGGACCGGAGTCTCGGCACTCATGGAAAACAGCTCCCTCGGTCCGGTGGAGGTACGTACCGGCTCGGAAGTAGGCGTTCAGTAGCCGGAAGGTGTGGGTCTGTGAAGGTGCCCGGCGGACGGCCGGGCCGGGCCCGCGGGGCGGGGAAACCGTGGCTTCCCCGCCCCTTCGAGACGGCTCAGCCGCCCCGCGGCACCCGTGACACGGAGGCTGTCAGAAGCACTCCATGTCCTTGTTCGTGCCGAGACGCATCGACAGGCCGTTGAGCGTGAACGTACCGGCCGTGGTCGCCCACGCCGTCTGCTCGACGTTGGTGAGGTCAGCCGACTCGGCCTGCTGGGCGAAGCCGCCCGCCAGCGTGGTCTTCGTGTCCTTGACCTCCGGGCCACGCGTCTTGTCCTGGACCGCCACACCGATGTCGATGTTCTTGAACTTCGCATCGGCATCGAGCTGGGCGACATCGATGTAGAGGTTCTCGGCCGTGACCGGCTTCTTGGGGTTGTTCCCCGCCTCAAGACGGAGGTAGACCGTCTTGCCTATGAGGGGGATCGGCGTCGCGACCGACTGACACATCTTGGTGATCGTCGCGTCGTCGAACGACGAGATCGCGACGGGAACCTGTGTCTTTTCCTTGCCGTCGGTCTTCGTGTAGACGGAGTCGATCCCGCCGTACTGGGCGAAACCCTCACCGTGCAGGTGAGAGGCCTTCACCTTGAACTGCTGACCGGACACGCTGAACGAAGCGGCCAGCGCCCCCTGCGCGAGTCCGACACCCACACATGCCGCGGCGGTGACGCTGGGCACCATCACCACAGCGAACCGCTTCCATCTGGTCCCGCCACGCACCTGGGACTCCATATTTCCTCCTTCTCGGACGTACATCTCCTGTCCTGGCTCGCCCCGGATCGCGGCTCAGCCGGGCAGGGATGGGAGAAGTGCTACGTCCTCGGGAAGGAGAGCGCCTGCACTCGGCGGCGCAACTCGCGCCCGAATCACCGGCGATCACCCCCGAGCGACAACCACTGGTCGCGCCTGACACGCATCACGCACAACCCTGCTGGACAGGCTTCGCCCAGTGGGCGAAGACCCCCCTGTCCAAGAGCCGGCGCCACTGCCGCCGGCTCTGCTCGGTGGGGACCCAGGACGTCCCGCGACCCAACCGGCTGCCGGGGTACGGGAATGGACCGAGCGTGGCCGATCGTGGTCCATTCTGGCCGCCCGCACAAGGGGGTTCGTTACTGACTAGTAACGGCGGGATAACCGAACAACGACCCCGTGGTCTCGGACGACGACACAGGGTGCTGCCGGACGGCGGTACAAAGCTGTTGATCGCTGGACAGAAACCGACAGATCAACGCTCACGACTTACTCGCAGTAACAGCGGCCGCGATTACCAAGTTTTGGCAAAGTGCGGCCGCTGTGACGCTCTGTCAGCAAATCTTTCACGTGGGCACCACAGGCCCGCGTGTTTAACGACTGGTCAGAACAGGGCCCGAGCCAGGGCCCTACGGGCCGCGATCACACGCGGATCCTCGGGTCCGACCACCTCGAACAGCTCCAGCAGCCGCATCCGTACGGTGTCCCGGTCGTCACCCACCGTACGCCCCACGGTCTCGATGAGGCGGCCGAAGGCGTCCTCCACATGGCCGCCCACCAGATCCAGGTCGGCGGCGGCGATCTGCGCCTGCACGTCGGCCGGCTTCTCGGCCGCCTCCCTGCGCACCTGCTGCGGGTCGACGCCCTGCACGCGCTGGAGCAACTCGGCCTGGGCGAGGCCCAGTTTGGCCTCCTCGTTGCCCGGGTCCTCGCTCAGCACGTTCTTGTAGGCCTGGACGGCGCCGCTCAGGTCACCGGAGTCCAGCGCCTGCACGGCGGCTTCGAGGAGGGCGTCGTACGGACCGGCCGGCCGCTCGGGAGCCGGCTGGGCGCCGCCCGGCTCGGCTTCGGGGTCGACGACGAGACCGGTCAGGCCGAAGCGCTGCTCGGCGACCTGCACCAGCTGGTCCAGGGTCTGCCGGATCTGCGCCTCGCCCGCGGCCCCCTGGAAGAGCGGCAGTGCCTGCCCCGCGACGACCGCGAACACCGCGGGGATCCCCTGGATGCCGAACTGCTGCATCAGCATCTGGTTGGCGTCGACGTCGATCTTGGCAAGCAGGAAACGGCCGTTGTACTCGACGGCCAGCCGCTCCAGGACCGGGCTCAGCTGCTTGCAGGGCTGACACCACTCGGCCCAGAAGTCGATGACGACGGGGACCTCGGCGGACCGCTGCAGGACCTCCCTCTCGAACCCCGCCTCGTCGACGTCGATGACGAGATCGGCCGGGGAGATCGCCCCCGCACCGCCCTCCCGGGCGGCTTGCGCACGCGCCTGCTCCGCCTTCGCCTTGGCCTCCTGGGCCGCCTTCACCGCGGCGAGGTCGACGACTCCGCTCATGGACATGTTCCGTGGCTGCATGCGTCTATCCTCCCCCGTACTGCGCGCGCGTGTGAAAACCGGTGGAAAAGCCGGGCCGATCGGATGCCCGAAACCAGGCCGGCCGGATGCCCAAGCCTGGCCGGTCGGGTGCCCGTCAGCGCCGGGTCCCCACCCCACGCCATGTCGCCGAAGCCCGTGTACGTCCCTCACGGGCTTTCGCTACGAGACGTAGCGTAATGCCACGTCGACCCGCCGGAACACCACCCCCGGGTGATCTCCCTCACGGCCGCGCAGGAACCGCCGGTTTATGGTCAGGACATGCACAGCCGCAGCCCAGCCAGCCGCACCGGGCGCCCGCGCAGCGCAACGGCGGACGCCGCGATCCTGGCCGCGACACGGGCGGCGCTGGTCGAACTGGGCTGGTCCAAGCTCACCCTGGGAGACGTCGCGACCCGCGCCGGGGTTGCGAAGACGACGCTGTACCGCCGCTGGGCCGGCAAGAACGAACTGGTCGTCGACGCGGTCGCGGAACTCTTCGACGAACTGGCGCTCCCGGACAGCGGCTCACTGGCCGCCGACATCGAGGGCGTCGTCCTCCAGTTCGCCACGATCCTGGACCGCCCGGAGGCGAAAAGCGGCCTGATGGCAGTGGTCGCGGAGGCCACCCGCGACGACGCCCTGCGCGAACGCATCCGCGAGTCGGTGGTCGACCGCCAAAAACGCCTGGTCCTGGAGGGCAGATCCCGAGCCCAGGCACGAGGCGAACTCCCACCCGAACCGGACCCCGCCGAAGCCTCCCGCACAGCAGACCTGATCTTCGACATGGTGGCGGGGGCGGTGGTGCACCGCACGCTGGTGAGCGGGGAGCCGGTGGACGAGGAGTGGGTACGCGGCTTCACCCTGGTGCTGCTCCGGGGACTGGCTCCGGAAGCCGCGCACACGGCCGCCGGCTGAGCCGCGCCCGTCCGTGCAGGCGCCGAACCCCGCCGGCGGACGCAGGAGGTACTCAGAAGCCCGCGGGCTCGGTGTACACCCCCCACTCGTCCCGCAGCACCCCGCAGATCTCGCCGAGCGTCGCCTCGGCCCGTACCGCCTCGAGCATCGGCTCGATCATGTTCGCGTCCGACCGCGCCGCGGCGATCATGCCGTCGAGTGCCGCACGGACCCGCGCGTCGTCACGCCCGGCCTTCCGCTCCGCGAGCACCCGCACCTGGTCCCGCTCCACCTCGTGGCCGACCCGCAGGATCTCCAGATCCCCGGTCACCGACCCGGTGTGGACGTTCACCCCGACGACCTTCTTGTCGCCCTTCTCCAGCGCCTGCTGGTACCGGAACGCCGACTCGGCGATCTCCCCGGTGAACCAGCCGTCCTCGATGCCCTGCAGGATCCCGGAGGTGATCGGCCCGATCGGGTGCTGCCCGTCGGGATGCGTCCGCAGCCCCCGCTCCCTTATCTGCTCGAAGATCTTCTCGGCGTCGGCCTCGATCCGGTCCGTCAGCTGCTCGACGTACCAGGAACCGCCCAGCGGATCGGCCACGTTGGCGACCCCGGTCTCCTCCATCAGCACCTGCTGCGTGCGCAGCGCGATCTCCGCCGCCTGCTCGCTCGGCAGCGCGAGGGTCTCGTCGAGGGCGTTGGTGTGCAGCGAGTTCGTCCCGCCGAGCACGGCCGCGAGCGCCTCCACGGCCGTCCGTACGACGTTGTTGTACGGCTGCTGCGCCGTGAGGGAGACGCCCGCCGTCTGGGTGTGGAAGCGCAGCCACTGCGCCTTCTCCGACTTCGCCCCGTACACGTCCCGCATCCAGCGGGCCCAGATCCGCCGGGCCGCCCGGAACTTCGCGATCTCCTCGAAGAAGTCGACGTGCGCGTCGAAGAAGAAGGAGAGGCCGGGCGCGAAGACGTCGACGTCCAGACCCCGCGACAGCCCCAGTTCCACGTACCCGAAGCCGTCCGCCAGCGTGTACGCCAGCTCCTGCGCGGCCGTCGACCCGGCCTCGCGGATGTGGTAGCCGGAGACGGACAGCGGCTTGTACGCGGGGATGCCGGCCGCGCAGTGCTCCATCAGGTCGCCGATGAGCCGCAGATGCGGCTCGGGCTGGAAGAGCCACTCCTTCTGGGCGATGTACTCCTTGAAGATGTCCGTCTGGAGCGTGCCGTTCAGGACGGACGGGTCGACGCCCTGCCGTTCGGCGGCGACCAGGTACATGCAGAAGACGGGCACGGCCGGTCCGCTGATGGTCATGGACGTCGTCACGTCACCCAGCGGGATGTCCTTGAACAGGACCTCCATGTCGGCCGCCGAGTCGATCGCGACCCCGCAGTGCCCGACCTCGCCCAGCGAGCGCGGGTCGTCGGAGTCGCGGCCCATGAGCGTCGGCATGTCGAAGGCGACCGAGAGCCCGCCGCCGCCGTTGCGGAGGATCATCTTGTAGCGCTCGTTGGTCTGCTCGGCGTTGCCGAACCCGGCGAACTGCCGGATGGTCCACGTACGCCCTCGGTAGCCGGTCGCGTACAGGCCGCGGGTGAAGGGGTACTCCCCTGGCCAGCCGATCCGCTCGAACCCCTCGTACCTGTCGCCGGGCCGGGGTCCGTACACCGGCTCCACGGGATCGCCGGAGAGCGTAGTGAAGTCCGCGCCGCGCTTGCGCGCGGCGTCGTACCGGGCCTGCCAGCGACGGCGGCCTTCCTCTATGGCGTCAGCGTCCATACCTCGAATTTACTAGGACGTCCAAGTAAATGTCGATGGCAGACCGCCGTACGTTCGTCCGTACGGCGGTCTCGGTTACGCCTTGGCGGTCGCGGGCGAGTCCTCCGCGACCCTGGCGGCGAGCTCGTGGCTGATCCTGCGCTCCACGAAGAACGCGGCCGTCGGAATGGTCCCGGCGAGCAGCACCCACAGCTGCTTGCCCACCGGCCACTTCGCCTTGGAGCCCAGGTCGAAGGCGAAGACCAGGTACACGACGTACAGCCAGCCGTGGGCGATGCTGACGACGCGCGTGAAGTCGGCGGCGCCGTTCAGGTCGAGCACGTACTTGCCGATCATGCCGAGGGTCAGCAGGACCAGCAGTACGCCGGTGACGTAGGCCATCACGCGATAGCGGGTCAGCACGCTCTTTTTCATGCCGTCGAGCGTAACGACCCGTTCCGGGAGATCTTGTCCCGGGTCACCCCTCCTCGAAGTCCCCCGCGGCGATCCGCAGCGGCCGCAGCATCGCGAAGATCTCGGCGCACTCCTCCGCGTCGTACACCCCGAGCCCGAAGTCCATCGCCATCAGGTCGCGGGTGGCCGCCTCGACCACCTCGCGGCCCTTGGCGGTGATGCTGGCGAGGGTGCCGCGCCCGTCGTTGGGATTGGGCCGCTTGGCCACGAGCCCCGACTTCACGAGCCGGTCCACGGTGTTCGTCACGGAGGTGGGGTGCACCATGAGCCGCTCGCCGATCTTGGACATCGGCAGCTCGCCGGACTTGGAGAAGGTGAGCAGCACCAGCGCCTCGTAGCGCGCGAACGTCAGCCCGTACGGCTTGACCACCGCGTCGACCTCGGCGAGCAGGATCTGCTGGGCGCGCATGATCGAGGTGATCGCGGCCATGGACGGCACGTTTCCCCAGCGCTGCTTCCAGCGTTCGTCGGCGCGCGCGATCGGATCGAAGGAGAGACTGAGCGGCTTCGGCACGTACCCGACCTTACCGGCCGGTCACATGGTGGTCAGCCCTGTCTCGGCCTTCGGTCACCAGGGCCCTCGGGCATGATCTCGAAGACCCCGGTCCACCGGTCGTCATGCAGACAGGCGTTCATCGGCCTGACCAGGGTGGTGTGATCAGGGTCGGTGCGCCAGCGTTTGACGGCTTCGAGGCTTTCCCACTCACTGGTGAGCAGCCATCGACCGGGATCGTCGACGGAGCGGCAGAGCTGTTCGCGCAGATGTCCGGGAAACCGCATGGCGCCGTCACGTACGCCTTGGTAGGCGTCCACGAAATCTGCTTCTCTTCCCTCCCGGACGCGCAGCAGGCGAACCACTCGCACCCGCGCCGGCGCCTCCTGAGTCACGACGGGTCGAGAATGACGGGGAGCTCCGCGAGCCCCCGGAAGGCGGGGAACGGCACGGTCAGCCAGCGCACGTTCTCCGGCTCCCCGACCAGGGTCATGCCGGGGTGGCGCCCGAAGAGCGTGGTGAGGGCGATCTGCATCTCCAGACGTGCCAGAGGCGCGCCGATGCAGTAGTGCGGGCCGAGGCCGAATGCGAGGTGCGTCGCCTGGACGTTCGGGCGCTCGACGTCCATGCGGTCCGGGTCGGGGAACATCTCCGGGTCCCGGTTGGCCGCCGTGAGCGAGATCTGCACGAGCGCACCCTTGGGGATGAGTGTGTCGCGCATCTT
Source organism: Streptomyces coeruleorubidus (assembly GCF_028885415.1). Classification (GTDB taxonomy): domain Bacteria; phylum Actinomycetota; class Actinomycetes; order Streptomycetales; family Streptomycetaceae; genus Streptomyces; species Streptomyces coeruleorubidus_A. Next base: position 6,814,041 of record NZ_CP118527.1, on the reverse strand, counting down.
GATGTCTTCCGTCGCGTAGCGGAACGTCGAGTTCTCCACCGAGGTCTCGAACCGGAAGATCTCTTCGACGGCCGCGGCCGTCGCCCCCGGGTCCCGGAAGGCCAGGCGCTTCTGCTCCGGCTGGCAGAGCAGGTGGTAGACGCCGTTGCCGACCTGGTACGCGGTCGACTTGTGGCCCGCGAAAAGCAGCACCCACGCGGTGGAGACGAGCTCGTGGTCGGTGAGCGCGCCGTCCTCGTCCTGCGCCGTGACGAGTGCGCTGAGCAGAGCTCCGTCCGGCTCCTTCCGCTTCCGCGCGATCAGGTCCACCAGATAGTCGCGCAGGTTTCCCTCGGCGATTTCCAGCGCCTTTCGCGCCTCCGGCCCGAAGCCGGTCTGAGCGACGGTCGCGGACCATTCCTGGGCTTGCCTGCGCTCGTTCTCCGGAACGCCGAGGAGCTCACAGATCACGTGCAGCGGCAGCGGGAAGCAGAATTCCTGGAGGAGGTTCACGGGTTCCGACGCCGGGCAGCGGTCCAGCAGTTCGTCAGCGATCTTCTGGACCTTCGGACGCAGCGACTCCACCCTCTTGGGGGTGAAGGTGGTGCCGACGATCCTGCGGAGCCTGGTGTGCTTCGGAGGATCCGAGAACAGCATGTTGTCGTCCAGGGCGATCGACGAGTCGCCGAAGATGCGGTGGTAGGCGTCGATGGCGCCGTACATGTCCTTGCTCAGCCGAGGATCGGCCAAGGCGGCACGGGCGTCGTCGTACCGGGTGATGAGATACGTGTCGACCCCGTGAGGGGGCGTCAGCGGGCACACGGGTGCTTTCGCCCTGAGCGCGGCGTAAACGGGATGCGGGTTGGCGCGAAACTCCCGGCTGCAGGCCGAGGCCGCGGCGGCGGCCTCTTCGGACGACATTTCCTCGGATGCGAACGCTTGCGTCATGGCTGGTCCCGGGGGTCGAGAGTTCCGTCGGTCGGTCACACGATTTCCCGGCCGGCACTGTGCCGCAAACGCTGCTGGGCCATATGAGTTCGCGCGCCGCAGGATGCGTGCAGAAATTCCTCCCGTTACCCGGTCGGCGCACCCCGGGACGCCCCGGATCGCGGGCGTAAGTCCTGCTTGGTAAACATCATGGACGGGCCAGTCCACCGTTCCCGGACTGGGCAGTCGCCGGATGACGAGGAAACCAGTGAGCGGACGCGGAGTGGAATCAGTACCAGTTCTCATCGTAGGCGGATCCCTGGTGGGGCTTTCCACCTCCGTGTTCCTGGGGCGTCTCGGAATCGAGCACATGCTCGTGGAGCGGCATGCCGAGACATCGACTCACCCACGTGGCCGCGGGAACAACGTGCGCACCATGGAGATCTTCCGGGCCGCAGGGCTCGAGCAGAGCGTACGGGAGGCCGCCTTCGCTCTCGCCGGGAACGACGGCGTACTCCAGGTGGACACCCTCGTCGGGGACCAGCGCCGCTGGATCGTTCAGGACATTGCCGCAGGCATGGATGTCTCTCGGGTCAGCTCCTCGAACTGGTGCCTGTGCAGCCAGAACGATCTGGAGCCGGTCCTGCTGAACCGCGCCCGCCAGGGCGGAGACATCCGATTCGGTACGGAACTGCTTTCCTTCACGCAGGACGAAGAGGGAGTCCAGGCGCAGGTCATGCGCCGGGACACCGGTGAGACCTATACGGTGAAAGCTGATTTCCTGGTGGCCGCCGACGGCCCGAGAAGCCCCGTTCGCAAACGTCTGGGAATCGGCCAGACCGGACCCGGTGCCCTGTTCCACAACATCAGTGTCACGTTCCGGAGCAAGACCCTCAAGGAATACGTCGGGCCGAAGCGCTTCATCGTCTGCTACACCACCGATCCACAGGGGGAAGGCGCCCTGCTGCCCGTGGACAACGAGGAACGGTGGGTCATCCATATTCCTTGGTCCGCTGATCAGGGCGAATCCCTGGAGGACTTCGGAGACGAGCGCTGCGCGGCACATATTCGCGCGGCCGTCGGTGTTCCGGACATTGATGTAGAGATCACGGGAAAGGCGCCCTGGCACGCTTCCAAGCGAGTCGCGGACAGCTACGGGCAGGGCCGGGTCTTTCTGGCCGGTGACGCGGTTCATGAAATGCCGCCCAACGGGGCGTTCGGCTCCAACACCGGGATCCAGGACGCCCACAATCTCGCCTGGAAACTCGCCGCGGTACTCCGCGGCTGGGCCGGCCTGCCGCTGCTCGACACCTACGAGTGCGAACGGCGGCCCGTCGCTGTCGCTACGAGCGCGCGGGCCTCCCGGCAGGCGGCCGAGGAGCAGCACCCCGCATTCAGTGCGGCAGCGGGACGCAACAACGACGCGGCGGATCTCATGACGGTCGCGCTCTGCTACCGGTACGCGTCGAACGCTGTGGTGGGCGCCTCCCCTCAGCGGCCGGTCGTCCCGGAAACCTTCCGGATCGACGGAGAGCCGGGGAGCCGCGCCCCCCATATGTGGGTCAGGGCAGGAGGCGCCAGGATCTCGACTCTCGATCTGTACGAGCGTTCCTTCGTCGTGCTCGCCGGGGCCGAAGGCCACGAGTGGCGCCGCGCGGCGGAGCGGGCCCGCGAGCACCTGGGCGTTCCGGTCGAGGTGTATCTCGTGGGAGACGGCCCTGATCACGACCTTGTTCCCGAGCCGGATGCCGACTGGGCGGCGCTGCACGGCACCGCCGACGACGGTGCCGTCCTCGTACGCCCGGACGGTTTCGTCGCATGGCGTGCGCACACCCACCCGCCGTCTGCCGATCGTGTGCTGACGGACGTGCTGCAGACCGTGCTCTGCCGCGGCTGAGCACCACCCACCGAAACGACCACGCCGAGGACATGCCGATGCCATACGAAGACGGCCCCGTCGCGGGCCGAGTGGACGTCCACCACCATTTCACCGCGCCAGCCTGGCTGGACTGGGCGGAAGAACGCGGTGTCATCAACCGCGAACGGCTGCCCTGGTGGACACGCTGGGACCTGGACGCGGCTCTGGGGGTCATGGACAAGACGGGCATCAGCACCGCCGTCATGACCGTCGCGATGCTCGGACGGTTCCGCGAGCGCGCGGAGCGCCAGGAGAGCGCGCGGATCGCCCTGCGGGCGGCGGCCGATGTCGTCGAGGACCATCCCGCGCGCTTCGCCTTCTTCACTCCTGTGTTCCTGGACGACCTGGAGCTCTCGCAGTGGAGCCTGCGCTACGGACTCGACGAGCTCGGGGCCGTCGGGGTGAGCACGAGAACGAGCATGGACGGTGTCTACCTCGGTGACGCCACCCACGACCGCCTCCTGCAGGAGCTGAACGACCGGTCCGCCGTCGTCAGCACGCACCCCATGGAAGTGCCGGCCGGAAAGGACGGCAGTCCCGGACTGCCGGGGATGCCGCCCTTCGTGTGCGACTTCCTCATGGACACCACACGCGCGGCCATCAACCTGATCCGGAACGGCACCCTGGACCGCTATCCGAATCTCAGCTTCGTCCTTCCCCACGGAGGAGGCTTCCTTCCGTACATGGCCACTCGGCTCGATCTCTTCGGCGGGCACCTCACCCCCGCGATCGAGCCGGGCAGGGTCCGTGACTACCTGCACCGGTTCTACTTCGACACCGCGGGCCCCATGTCCGACTCCGCCACGCCCACTCTGCTGGCCACGGTGGATCCCAGCCGTGTCCTCTTCGGCACGGACTGGCCGCCCACCCCCGCCCAGGTCGTCGCCGATGTCGCGGTACCCGCCCTGGACGGCGATCCCTTCCTCTCGCCGGAGCAGCTCAGGGGCATCAACCGGGAGAACGCCCTGCGTCTGCTGCCGGTACTGGCCCGCTCCTCCTAGCTCCTGGCCGCACGCACGAGAGAAGGCCGCCGCCCTCACGGGCGGCGGCCTTCTCTCGTCGGCGTCACCGGGTGGCCGGGGCCGTGTCTCTCTCCCAGTGGTAGAAGCACTGCGCCATCGCGTCCTTCGGACCGCGCCAGGTCTGCGGGTCGTACGGGCTGACGTACGCCTCGAGCTTGCTGCTGATGTCGCGGAACTCGGGGTGCCCGGCCACGCGCGCGATGGCGGGGCCCGGGTCCTGCTCGGCCTCGATGAAGTGCATGTACACATCGCCGAACTGGAAGAGGGAACGCTGGGTCACCCCGACGAGGCGGGGCAGGTCGCCGCGGTCGGAGGCCGCGAAGACCTCGGCGATGTCCGGAGCCGAATTCGGGGCCATCCGGGCGACGATCAGGGCGTGGTGCATGGGGTCTCCTTACGCGGCGGCGCCGTTCAGGCGGGCGTGACGGGGGAGGTCCGCCGCTCGCCGGCGGCCTGCTCGATGCGGTCGCGGATGAGGGCCATCTGGACGGGCGAGTTGCGGTTGATGATGTCCGTCATCCCGGCGTCGTCGACCGGCGCGTCCGGCCGCATGGCGAAGTCCTGGGTCCAGTGCATCCGGGTGCCGTCGGGGGTCTCCTCGTACTCCCACCGGATGTTCATGTACTCGAACGGACCGGGTTCGACCCGGCGTGCCGTGACGGTGAGCTTGTCGCGGTCGGTGGTCCGTTCCGACACCCAGCTCCACACCTTGCCGTTCTCGTCGGGGTGCATGGTCAGGCGGAAGGTGACCGTGTCGCCCTGCCGGGACAGCACCTCGGCGGCCGCGTACTCGCTGAACAGCTGCGGCCATCTCTCGATGTCGTTCGTCATGTCCCAGACGAGGTCGAGGGGCGCGGCGATGGTGATCTCGTTCTCGGTGTGCCCTGCCATCTCAGGCTCCTGTCATGAGCGTGCTGTTGACGAGGTCGAGGAAGTCGCGGGGGGTCTTGCACTTCTCCGCGTCGGTGGGGAGCGCCCGGGCGTGCCGGTTCTCCAGCTCGCCCACGATGCCGAGGAGGCCGAGTGAGTCCAGCCCGAACTCGGCGAAGGGTGTGTCGACCCGGGCTTCGAGGTCGTGCGGGTCGACGGTGACGCCGGCGGCCTTCTTCATCAGTGCGGCCAGCTCTTCGAGGGTCACTTCACTGTTCATGCGCGTTCTCCTTGTCGTACGGGGTCGTACGGGTGCTGTGGGCTTCACCGGGCGGCCGGTCCCGGGTCGCGGCGCAGTACCAGCGCCGCGTTGGAGCCCATGAGTCCACGGCTGAGGATCAGGGCCGTGCTCAGCTCGGCCGGGCGCGCCGTCGACGTCACCAGGTCGATGTCGTGGCAGATGTCGAAGACGTTGGGCGTGGGCGGGATCCGCCCTTCTTCCATGGCCATCACCGCGGCCGCGACGTCCAGCAGGGGTGCCCCGCAGTAGGACCGCCCGATGCCGGTCTTGGGGGCCGTGACGGGCACGCGGGTGCCGTGCGGGCCAAGGGCGTCGGCGAGGGCGAGGGCCTCGGCGCGGTCCGCCTCCGGGACACCCATCGCGTCGGCGAAGACCACGTCGATCTCCTCCGGTGCGCAGCCTGCCTCGTCGAGGGCCCCGCGGATGGCGTGGGCGAGTCCCTCCCGCGAGCGGTCCCAGCGCGAGGCGCCGGTGAACGTGGCCGCATGGCCCGCCACGGTGGCGCGGACGTCCGCACCGCGCCGGCGGGCGCGGTCCAGGTCCTCGGCGACCAGCACGGCACCGCCCTCGGCCGGGACGAAGCCGCAGGCCGCGGAGGTGAAGGGGCGATAGGCCCGCGCCGGGTCCTCGACCGTGCTGAGTTCCGGGTATCCGAGCTGACAGACCATCGAGTACGGAGCCAGCGGCGCTTCGGCAGCCCCGACCACGACCACGTCGGTTCCCCGCCCCACGGTCCGGGCGGCGTGCGCGACGGCGTCCAGGCCGCCGGCCTCGTCGCTCGCGACCACCCCGCAGGGGCCCTTGAAGCCGCTGCGGATCGATATCTGGCCCGTGCTGGCCGCGTAGAACCATGCGATGGACTGGTAGGGACCCACGAAACGGGACCCCTGTCCCCACAGCTTCTGCAGCTCCCGCTGGCCGAACTCACCGCCACCGGATCCGGCAGCGGTGACCACACCGACGGAGTACGGGGAGTCGGCGGCTGCGTCGCTCAGTCCCGCGTCCTTCAGGGCCGCGCCGGCGGCGGCCATCGCGAAGTGGCTGAAGCGGTCGGTCTGGACGAGGAAGGTCTCCTCGATGAGTGCTGTGGGGTCGAATCCCCGGACCTCGCCGGCGACGCGGAGCGGAAGATGCCCGCATCCCTCCCGGGTGATCCGGTCGAGTACGGACAGGCCCTCCTTGACGGACTTCCAGTAGGTCTCGGTTTGCAGGCCGTTGGGCGCGACCACACCGATTCCGGTGATGGCGGTGCGACGGTTCGGCTGAGCACTCATCGTTTCCTCCCGGTCGGCCCCGTCAGAAGCACTGCGGACTGGAACCCGCCGAAGCCGCTGCCCACGGACAGCACGTTGGCGAGCTTGCGCTGCCGCGCGGTGCGCGGCACGTAGTCCAGGTCGCACTCGGGGTCCGGGGTCTCGTAGTTCGCCGTCGGCGGGACCACCTGGTGGGCCAGGGCCAGCACGCAGGCGACGACCTCGATCGCGCCGATCGCGCCGAGCGAGTGGCCCACCATGGACTTGATCGAACTCATGGGCGTGTCATAGGCGTGGGCGCCCAGGGACCGCTTGACCGCGGCGGTCTCGTGACGGTCGTTCTGGCGGGTGCCCGAGCCGTGCGCGTTGACGTAGTCGATGAGTGAGGGATCCAGCCGGGCCTGTCCGAGCGCGGTGTCGATGGCCCTGGCCATCTCCAGGCCCTCGCTGGTCAGTCCGGTCATGTGGTACGCGTTGCCGAAGGTGGCGTAGCCGCGGAGCTCGCAGTAGACGTGCGCGCCGCGGGCACGGGCGTGTTCGAGCTCCTCCAGGACGAGCACGGCGGAGCCCTCTCCCATGACGAATCCGTCGCGGTGGGCGTCGAAGGGCCGGGAGGCGTGCGCCGGGTCGTCGTTGTTCGGCGACGTCGCCCTGATGGCGTCGAAGCAGGCCATGGTGATCGGGGAGATCGGGGAGTCGGACGCTCCGGCGATGCAGATGTCGGCGCGGCCGTCCTCGATCGTGTGGAAGCCGTAGCCCACCGCGTCGAGTCCGGAGGTGCAGCCGGTCGACACGGTCTGCACCGGCCCCTGGGCGCCGAAGTACTCGGCGACGTCGGACGCCAGGGTGCTGGGCGAGAAGGCCCGGTGCAGTTGCGGGCCGGCGGCGCGGTGGTCGACGTCCCAGCGCTGCCCTCGCTCACTGACCAGGACGTAGTCGTGCTCCAGGCGGGTCGTGCCGCCCACGGCGCTGCCGAGCGAGACGGCCACGCGCCACGGGTCCTCGGCGCCGAACTCGATGCCGCAGTCGGCCACCGCCTCCGCCGCGGCGACGAGGGCGAACTGTATGTACCGGTCGGCGCGTTCGACCAGGTCGGAATCGAGCCCGTGCGCGAGCGGGTCGAAGTCGCACTCGGCCGCGATACGTGACCGCAGCCCCTCGGGATCGAACAGTGTGATGCCGCGCGTCGCGGTACGGCCGCCGGAGAGGAGGTCCCAGAAGGCCGGCACCCCGATTCCGCCCGGGGCGACGACACCGATGCCGGTGACCGCCACCCGCCGGGTCACGAGGGCACCCCGCGTCGCTCGGACTGCGCGCCGTCCCCCTGCACGGCCGGGTACGTTTCACCGCTCGTGTTCCCCTCCACGGGCTCCGTGTCGACGTGACCCATGCTCGGCTTCGGGGCCAGCGGGCCCAGGTGGAAGACCATCCGGGCTTCGGCATCACCGATGTTGCGGAAGCGGTGGCGCATGCCGATGGGGATCATGAGGCCCTGGTCGGCGCGGATCGGGTGTGTCACGTCGTCCAGGTCGACTTCCAGCTCGCCCTGGACGACGTAGACGAACTCCTCCGAGTACGGGTGGTAGTGCTCGCTGATGCGTTCACCCGGCTGCATGATGGCCAGGCCCATGAACCCGCTCGTGGAACCCACCGTGAGGGGCGTGAGCAGGGTGCGCAGGTCGCCGCCACGCTTGCGGTTGGGCTCGGTCTCGCTGAGGTCCACGATGCGCGGGCGCGTCTTGTGCATGGTCCGTCTCCAGATCGGTCTGTGGGGTGTTCCAGGGGCGGTGTCGTCCATGTGCGGGTGTCGTCCATGGACTGTCAGGACTGGGCAGCCCTGCGATCGGTGATCAGCGTCATGTCGGTGTGCGCCAGGAGGCGGGTGGCGTCCCGGTCGTCGGAGAGCGGCCCCTCGACGCCGAGTGCGGCGCCGTCGAGCAGGCGGGCCAGCACGGCGGCCTTCCTCGTGCCGTGCATGCCGAGCGCCCTGACCGGATCGGTCTCGGGGTCCCGCGTGTCGATGAGACGGACGACCAGGTCGTCCCGGTGGAAGACGGTGCTGCGGTGCACGGGGCCGGCGGGATCGGCCGCGGCGGTCTCGTCCTGCTGGGCGAGCAGCCGTGCCAGCGCCATCCCGCAGCCCTCACGGGCCGGGTAGTACAGGGCGTGACGCCGCAGACCGGCCGGCTCCGGTCCGCCACGCGCCACATGGTGTACGGCCGGCATGGCCGCGCGGATGAAGAAGGCCCGTGCCGACGCGGGGTCGGTCAGATCCCTGCTCTGTTCCAGGTGTGGATTGAGGGCTTCCTCGACGGCCCGCACCTCCGGCTGACGCGAGACGTGGCGCAGCGCCGTCTGCAGATCGCCCTCCACCTCGACGGTGCGTACGACCCGGTTGCCGTGCATGAACAGCGTCGTCCGGCGCAGTCGTGTGGAGTCGTCGGCGCGGGCCTGGGGCGGCGCGTATCCGGCGAGGATGTCCGCGACCTTCGACTCGGAGCCGGGCTTGACGGTGAACGTCAGCGCATGGCGCGTCACTCCGTCGCCCACCCGCACCGGGGCCCGGACCTCCTCAGCGGTCCCGGCGGTGGGCGGGAGGGCACGCCCGGTCTCACGGATGACGCTGTAACGCGTCGACCGGATGTCCCGGACGCAGTCCTGCATGGGCCTGACGGTCTCGAGGTGCTCCTCACTGTTCACCCAGGCGAGATACGGCGGCGCAGTCGCCCATTCGCTCGTGATGAGCCACTGGGACGGGTTCTCCACGGACTGGCACAGCTGGTCACCGAGGTGACCGGGAACCGACGCGACCCGGTTGCGCATGTACTCGTACGCGTCGAGGAACCGTTGCTGGGCGCCTTCGTGGAGATCGACGAGCAGGATGACGCGCAGCCTGGAGCCGTCGAACGCCGACTGGGACGTATATGTCGAAGTGTTCACCGGCAGGCCCTTCCTTCGCTGGGCAGACGGCGGCCGCCGTGTCCGGCAGGGGGACGGCGGTCGGCCCTGAGCCCTCATCGTGGGTCGGTGCGTCGGACTGCGCGAGCCGCACGGGTCATCAGAGGGAACTGCCCGGTGCACAGGTCGTGCCGCTCCGGCGCGGATCGGGCCTCGCCATGGGCACAGCAAAGCCCCGGCTCGTCACGAGCCGGGGCTGTGGTCCGTGCGGCCTACTCGGCGAGGTGCCGCTCCACCGTCTCCGTCTTGGAGGTGAGCCCGTCCGTCACTCCGGGACGGATGTCCGCCTTGAGGACCAGGGACACACGCGGAGCCCGCTGCTCGACCGCGGCGACGGCGCGCTTGACGACGTCCATCACCTGGTCCCACTCGCCTTCGATCGAGGTGAACATCGCGTCGGTCCGGTTGGGCAGGCCCGACTCGCGCACCACGCGTACGGCATCGGCGACGTACTCCCCCACGTCCTCGCCGACGCCCAGCGGCGTCACGGAGAAGGCGACGATCATGCCTTCACCGCCCCTTCCTGGCGCGCCCGGGACGCGATGACCGCGTCCTCGGCCTCACGCCGCAGCTTGCGCTCCGCGAAGAACCCACCGGCAGGCAGCACCGAGAGCACGAAGTACACCGCGGCGGTCTGCACCGACCACTTCGTCCGGTTCCACGCGTCGGCCCAGAAGATCACGTACAGGATGAACAGGACACCGTGCACCATGCCCATCACCGGCACGGCATTGAAGTCCGTGGTCCGCTTCAGCACCGAGCAGACCAGCAGGAGGAGGAAGGAGATCGCCTCGGGGGCCGAGACCAGGCGGAGGCGGCGGATGGCGGTGGCGGTCTTGAGGTCCACGGGTCACCTTCGGTGGGAGACGGTCTTGCTGGGGCCTGACGCTTTGTGAACGCACGCACAAGGGTCTCGCCCATTGTGGCAAACCGCCGCGGGGCCCGGCCCCTAGGGGTGTACTCAGGGGCGTTCTCCATCCACAGGCCCTGTCCGTGGTGCCCGGCCTGCGGCTACCTTCGCGTACGTGGCGATGTTCCGACTTCAGAGCAGCAAGGTGCTCGCCGTCGACATGACCGGAGACGCCGTGAAGGCGAAGAACGGCTCGATGGTCGCGTACGACGGCGAGATGGCCTTCAAGAAGCTCAGCGGCGGCGGCGAGGGCATACGAGGCATGGTGACCCGGCGGCTGACCGGCGAGCAGATGACCTTGATGGAGGTGAAGGGGCGGGGCACCTGCTGGTTCGCGGACCGCGCCTCCGAGATCAACCTGGTCGGTCTCCAGGGCGACAAGCTCTACGTGGAGTCGAGCAACCTGCTCGCGACCGACGGCGGGCTGCGCACGGGGACGGAGTTCACCGGCCTGCGCGGGGCCTCACAGGGCAACGGACTGTTCACGACGACCGTCGAGGGCCACGGCCAGGCGGCGATCATGTCGGACGGCCCGGCGGTGGTGTTGCGGGTGAGTCCGCAGTATCCGCTGACCGTGGACCCCGGCGCCTACGTCGCCCACCAGGGGAACCTGCGGCAGTCCTTCCAGTCCGGTGTGACGTTCCGCACGCTGCTCGGGGAGGGCGGCGGCGAAGCCTTCCAGATGCGGTTCGAGGGGGACGGGCTGGTGTACGTGCAGCCGAGCGAGCGGAACACGATCGCGGGAGACGTGTGACATGGCCTTCCGGGAGATCAACGCGAAGATGGTCGAGGCGACGGTCGCGCCGGGCCAGAAGCTGTTCAGCCAGCGCGGCGCGATGCTCGCCTACAAGGGCGAGGTGTCCTTCACGCCCAACACGGCCGGCGGCCAGGGCGGGCTGATGTCCATGATCGGCCGCCGGGTGGCCGACGAGGACACGCCCCTGATGACCGTCGAGGGCAGCGGCACGGTCCTCTTCGGGCACGGCGGGCATCACGTCCAGGTGATCCAGCTGTCCGGCGACACGCTGTACGTCGAGGCGGACCGCCTCCTCGCCTTCGAGGGCACGCTCCAGCAGGGCACGATGTTCCTGGGCTCGCAGGGCGGCGTCATGGGCATGGTGCGGGGACAGGTCAGCGGCCAGGGGTTGTTCACGACCACGCTCAAGGGACGCGGGGCCGTCGCGGTCATGGCCCATGGCGGGGTGATCGAGATCCCGATCACGCCCCAGCGGCCGGTGCACGTCGACCCGCAGGCCTACGTCGCCCACCACGGCGACGTCCGCAACAAGCTGTCCACCGCCCTGGGCTGGCGGGACATGGTGGGCCGCGGCTCGGGTGAGGCGTTCCAGCTGGAGCTCAGCGGCAGCGGTGCGGTTTACGTCCAGGCGTCGGAGGAGAAGCTGTGAGCACCTACGGAACCCCGGGCGCCGGCCCCGCGGTCTTCGACCCGGCGACGCTGCCGCCCGACGACAACGTCAACCCGTACACCTTCTGCGTGGAACTCAAGGGGAGTCAGTGGTTCCTCCAGAAGGGGAAGATGATCGCCTACTACGGCTCGATCGACTTCAACGGCGTCGGACACGGCCGGCTGGACCGTCTCGTCCGTACGTCCTTCCATTCGCCACTGCACGCGAGCGACTGGGTCGTGGCGGAGGGCTCGGGCAAGATGCTCCTCGCCGACCGGGCCTTCGACGTCAACTCGTACGACCTCGAGAACGGCAACCTGACCATTCGCTCGGGCAACCTCCTCGCTTTTCAGCCAACTCTGTCACTGAAGCAATCAATCGTGCCGGGTTTTCTGACCCTCATCGGAACCGGAAAGTTCGTGGCCGCGTCGAACGGCCCGGTGGTGTTCATGGAACCCCCCATCCGGGTCGACCCCCAGGCCCTGGTCGGATGGGCCGACTGCCCCTCGCCCTGCCACCACTACGACCACGGGTACATGACCGGCGTAATGGGCGGTCTACGTGCACTGACGGGCCTCGGCGGGGTCTCCGGGGAAGAGCACCAGTTCGAGTTCGTCGGTGCCGGCACGGTCCTGCTCCAGTCGTCCGAGACCCTCATGGCCGAGCAGGCCACGGGGGCCGTTACGCACCAGGCCGGCGTGCCCGGCGGCGGGGCTCCCGGGACTCAGTCCGGACAGTCCGGCGTACCGCGTCTTCCCGGACAGCTGGGGGACCTCCAGCGTCGCTTCGGGCTGTGAGCGGTAGTCTGCGGAGTGTGACATCGAACGCCTGCGCACCGATGTTCGGCGGGTGCGCTCCGTCACACGAAAACCCTCACTAGTTCGCCTTTCAACCTTTTAGGTAGACTTCATTCATGGAGACCGAGACGGCCACCCGCTGGCTGACCGATGCGGAGCAGTGCGCCTGGCGCACCCACCTGGAGGTCAACAGGCTGTTGACGTACCAGCTCGAAAAGGACCTGCAGCCGTTCGGCCTGACAATGAACGACTACGAGATCCTGGTGAATCTCTCCGAGTCGGAGGACCAGCGGATGCGGATGAGCGACCTCGCCTCCGCCACCCTCCAGTCCAAGAGCCGCCTGTCGCACCAGATCACGCGCATGGAGAACGCGAACCTGGTCCGGCGGGAGAACTGCGAGTCCGACCGCCGGGGGCTCTACGCGGTCCTCACCGAGCACGGTATGGCGACGATGCAGAAGGTCGCGCCGCATCATGTGGCGTCCGTGCGGAGGCACTTCATCGACCTGCTGGCCCCCGAGGCCATGACGGAGCTCGACAAGGCCCTCAAGCCCATTGCGGAGCACCTGCGTGGCCAGCGCGGACGCCCGTGACCCGGACGGCGCACCGGGGGCCGTGCGGCCCCGGTGACGGCAGGTCCTAGGAAAGCGGCAGGCGGAGTTCGAACAGGGCTCCGCCTGCGGGCCCCTGTCCGGCCGTGAGCGTGCCGCCGTGCCGTACGGCGACGTCCCGGGCGATGGCGAGTCCCAGCCCGGCCCCGCCGTCGTCGCGGCTGCGGGCGGCGTCCAGCCGTACGAACCGCTCGAAGATCCGCTCCCGGTCGGCCTCGGGCACGCCGTCCCCGTCGTCCGCCACCCCGACCACGGCCAGCTCACCCTCCCGTCGCACGCTCACGGCGACGGCCGACCGGGCATGCCGCTGGGCGTTGTCGAGCAGATTGGCCAGCACCCGCCCCAACTGCCCGCGCGATCCGGCCACGTTCACCTGCGCCGCGTCCACCGTCACACCCGTCCGCCCCTCGGCCTCCTCCCGGGCCAGCCCGGCGAGGTCGACCTTCGCGTCGCTGGGCCGCTCCCCCGCGTCCAGCCGGGCGAGCAGCAGCAGGTCGGCGGCGAGCCGCTGGAGCCGTACGGTGTCCTCCACGGCCCCGTCGAGGTCCAGCAGCTCGGGATGCGCGGCGGCCACCTCCAGCTGCGTGCGCAGCGAGGCGATCGGGCTCCGCAGCTCGTGGGAGGCGTCGGCGACGAAGCGCCGCTGCCGCTCCACGGAGGTCTCCAGGGCCGCGAGCGTCTCGTTCGTCGTCCGGGCGAGCCGGGCGACCTCGTCGTGCGTCTGCGGCTCCGGGACACGGCGCGCGAGGTCCTGGGAGGCGGTGATCGCGGCCATCTCGCTGCGGATGCCCTCCACCGGCCGCAGCGCCCGCCGGGTGACCAGCCAGGTCACCCCCGCGACGACGCCGAGCAGCAGCGGGAACCCGATCAGCATCACCGTCAGCGCGGTCTGCGTGGCCCCGTGCTCGGCGGCCAGCGGGGCACCGGCGTAGACCTTCAGACGCCCCCGGTCGCGGGTCTCGACCTCGACGGCGGCGAACCGGTAGTCCGCCGTGTCGCCGTCGATCGTCGCGGACCCGTTGCTGAAGGTGCTCTCCCCGGCGATCTCCCCGGGTTCGAGGGTCTCTTCGTGGTCATCGGAGTGGTCGTCATCGTCCTCGCGAGGCGCCGTCGGCGACTGCGGCTTCACCCGGTCGGAGTCGGTACCGCTGATCTTCTCCAGATCCTCGCTGGCCGCCACCAGCCGCTTGTTCTCGGCGAGGACCTGGACCGGCCCGTCGTCGCCGTCCAGCCCGGACAGCTTGCCGTACGGCGTTCCGGCGGCGAGCTCGGAGGCGACCGCCCGGGCGGAGCGCTCCGCCCGGGTGCCGGCCTCGCCCGTCAGGTTGGACTTCAAGGACAGCAGGACGGCGGCCCCGGCGGCGACGAGCGCCACCGCGACCACGAGCGTGGCTCCCAGCGTGGCCCGCGCCCGGACGGACCCGAACAGCCGCCTCATGGCGACGTCTCCAGCCGGTACCCGGCGCCGCGCACGGTCCGGATCAGCCCCGCCCGCAGCTTCCGCCGCAGGGTGCTGACGTAGACCTCGACGATGTTGGGATCACCCTCGTACGCGAAGTCCCACACGTGTTCGAGGATGTCGGACTTGGACACGACCTCCCCGGCCCGCAGCACGAGGTGCTCCAGCACGGAGAACTCCTTGGCCGTCAGGGCGACCTCGTCCTCGCCCAGAAACACCCGCCGAGCCGCGGTGTCCACCTTCAGGTCCCCGTGTACGTGCACGGGCGAGGCCCCGGCACTCACCCCGCGCCGCCGCAGCAGCGCCTTGATCCGGGCGACGAGCACGACGTACGAGAAGGGCTTGGTCAGATAGTCGTCCGCACCGGTGTCGAGCCCCTCGGCCTCGTCGTACTCGCCGTCCTTGGCGGTGAGCATCAGGATCGGCACCTCGTGCCCGGCGGCGCGCAGGGCGGCGCAGACCCGGTAGCCGTTGAGGCCGGGCAGCATGATGTCGAGGATCACGAGGTCGTACGTGCCCTCCGAGGCCTGGTGCAGCCCCTCCCGTCCGTCGTGGACGACGTCCACGGCGTACCCCTCGGCCGTCAGGCCCCTGGCGAGCGACAGGGCCAGCCGCTTCTCGTCCTCCACGATCAACAGGCGCATGGGTAAAGAGTGGCAAAACCAAGCTGAAGATCCCTTCAGGGGTCTTCAGGTTCCTCTCAGCGTCGGTCGGCCAGATTGGAACACGTCGAAAACGAAACGACTCGGGAGGAATCCGCATGAAGCGCAACATCGTGATCGCCGCTGTGACCGCTGCCGCTCTGATCGGAGGCGGTACGGCCACGGCTCTCGCGACCACGGGAGACGATCAGGGCTCGGCGCGGCAGGCGGCGAACACCCGGCTGTCGGAGGACGACGGCCGCGACGACCAGGACGGCGCGGACGCGCAGGACGACCGCGACGACGACAACGGCCGGGACGACGACGCCGCGCGGGCGGCTTCCGCCGATGTGACGGCGCCCGAGGCCATCGCCTCCGCGCTGAAGCACACGTCCGGCACGGCCGTGTCCGCCGAGCTGGACGACGAGGACGACAGCGGCAAGGTGATCTGGAAGGTCGACGTCCTGTCCGGCGACAACAGCTGGCACAGCGTCCGTGTCGACCCCTCCAGCGGCAAGGTCCTCGGCTCGGAGACCGACGACGAGGACGACACGGCTCAGGTGCGGGCGGCGCTGAAGGGTGCTTCCGTGACGGCCGAGGAGGCCGCGAAGGCCGTCGGCGGCAAGGGCACGGTGACGTCCGTGGACCTGGACGAGGACGGCAAGAACAAGTCCTGGGAGGCCGAGACGCACAAGTCCGGCGGCGCCGAGCAGGACTGGAGGATCGACCTGGGCACGGGCAAGGTCACGGCGGACCACTCGGACGACCAGGACGACGACTCCGACGACCAGGACTGATCAGCTACAGCCGCTTTCCTGCCGCCCCGGCGTCACTTCTGACGCCGGGGCGTCGTGGTGCTCTGCGTCGGCGCTGAGGCGGGGTGGGCCCGCAGCCCGGCGGAACGGGGTGCCGCTGCGCCCACCCGTGCCGCCCTGGGGGCACCTCCCAGGCCCTTAAGGCACTGGGGGAGGCACGACTGCCCGCAGCGGCGGCCTGCGGCAGCTGAGCGGGGGGCACCCGCAGTCAGGTGGACCACCGGCCCGCACCCGCGCACGGCGAGCAGGGGACGTGTCGGGGGGGTGTCCGCCCGCAGCGGTTGGCGCGTCAACGGACAGTCAGCCGGTCACCCACCCCATCGCGCCGTTCCGAGGACGGACACCCCCGGCGCGGCCCCGACCCGCAGACGTGACACAAGCCTCCACCACACCCGCGCAGGCCGCCGCACGCACCCCGCACCACCGCCGGAGGCACCCGCACGCCCCCGCCCGACCGCCGGAGGCACCCGCTCAACAGCCGGACGTGCCCGTCAACCCCGCCACCAGCTCATCAGCCGCCCGGTAAGGATCCAGCTCCCCCGCCACGATCCGCTCCGCCAGCGCCCCGAGGCGCCGGTCCCCGTGCAGGTCCCCGATCCGCTCCCGCAGCGCCGTCACCGCGATCGTCTCGACCTCCCGCGCCGCACGGGCCATACGCCGCTCCGCGAGCACCCCCCGCTCCTCCATCCAGGCCCGATGCTTCTCCAGGGCCTCGACGACCTCGTCCATGCCCTCCCCGCGCGCGGCGACGGTCTTCACGATCGGCGGCCGCCAGTCCCCGGGGCCCCGGGCCTCCCCCAGCCCCAGCATGTGGTTCAGCTCGCGAGCCGTCGCGTCCGCCCCGTCCCGGTCGGCCTTGTTCACGACGTACACGTCACCGATCTCCAGGATCCCGGCCTTGGCCGCCTGGATCCCGTCGCCCATCCCCGGCGCGAGCAGCACGACGGACGTGTCCGCCTGCGAGGCGATCTCCACCTCGGACTGCCCCACACCCACCGTCTCGACGAGGATCACGTCGCACCCCGCCGCGTCCAGCACCCGGATGGCCTGAGGCGCGGCCCACGCGAGCCCACCCAGATGCCCGCGCGTCGCCATCGAACGGATGTACACACCCGGGTCGGACGCGTGCTCCGACATCCGCACCCGGTCCCCGAGCAGCGCACCCCCGGAGAACGGGGACGACGGGTCGACGGCCAGCACGCCGACCCGCTTGTCCTGCTTGCGGTACGCGGTCACCAGCGCCGACGTCGACGTGGACTTGCCGACCCCCGGCGACCCGGTCAGACCGACCACGTACGCGTTGCCCGCCAACGGCGCGAGCGCCGCCATGACCTCCCTGAGCTGCGGGGACGCCCCCTCCACCAGGGAGATCAGCCGGGCCACGGCCCGCGGCCGGCCCTCCCTGGCCTGCGCGACCAGCGTGGAGACGTCCTGCATCACAGCTCCGTTCAGACGAGGGAGGTCCAAAAACCCGGTGCTCAGGCCTTCGGTACCCGCACGATCAGCGCGTCACCCTGACCACCGCCACCGCACAGCGCGGCCGCGCCCACGCCGCCACCGCGCCGCTTCAGCTCCAGCGCGAGGTGCAGGACGAGCCGGGCACCGGACATCCCGATCGGGTGACCCAGAGCAATGGCGCCGCCGTTGACATTCACCTTTTCGGTGGACACCCCGAGGTCCTTCATCGACTGCACGGAAACCGCCGCGAACGCCTCGTTGATCTCGATGAGGTCGAGATCCTCGACGCTCAGCCCCTCCTTCTTCAACGCGTGCTGGATCGCGTTGGACGGCTGGGACTGGAGCGAGTTGTCCGGCCCGGCCACGTTCCCGTGCGCCCCGATCTCGGCGATCCAGTCCAGGCCGAGCTCCTGCGCCTTGGCCTTGCTCATCACCACGACGGCGGCCGCACCGTCGGAGATCTGCGACGACGAACCGGCCGTGATCGTGCCGTCCTTGGCGAAGGCGGGACGCAGCTTCCCGAGGGACTCGGCGGTCGTGTCGCCGCGGATCCCCTCGTCCTTGCTGAACAGCACCGGGTCGCCCTTGCGCTGCGGGATCTCCACCGGCGTGATCTCGGCCTCGAACAGGCCGTTCTTCTGCGCGGCGGCGGCCCGCTGGTGGGACAGCGCGGCGATCTCGTCCTGCTCGGCCCGCCCGATGCCCAGGCGCGTGTTGTGCTTCTCCGTCGACTCGCCCATGGCGACGCCTTCGAAGGAGTCGGTCAGCCCGTCATGGGCCATGGCGTCGAGCATCTGGACGGCGCCGTACTTGAAGCCCTCGCGGGACTTGGGCAGCAGATGCGGGGCGTTGGTCATGGACTCCTGACCGCCGGCGACGACCACGTCGAACTCACCCGCACGGATCAACTGGTCCGCCAGCGCGATGGCGTCCAGACCGGACAGACACACCTTGTTGATGGTCAGCGCCGGCACGTTCATCGGGATGCCCGCCTTGACCGCGGCCTGGCGCGCCGGGATCTGCCCCGCCCCCGCCTGGAGCACCTGCCCCATGATCACGTACTGCACCTGGTCGCCGCCGATCCCCGCACGGTCGAGGGCGGCCTTGATCGCGAAGCCGCCGAGGTCGGCTCCGGAGAAGGACTTCAGCGAACCGAGCAACCGCCCCATCGGGGTACGGGCGCCCGCGACGATCACAGACGTGGAGCCGTTGGCCCCGGACGTTCCAGACGTTCCAGAAGACATGAGCTGCGATCCCCTTACCGGCTGCACAGCCGAGGAGTGAACGAGGGTTTACTTCGAATGTACTGACCGGTACTCCACCCCGTCATCGGGCTGTCGGTGTGATCGCGCGCACGTTGCGTAACCACCTCCGTCGCGCTGCACTGAATCCATGCTGACGCGAATCGACCACATCGGAATCGCCTGTTTCGACCTCGACAAGACCGTCGAGTTCTACCGTGCCACCTACGGCTTCGAGGTGTTCCACTCCGAGGTCAACGAGGAGCAGGGCGTGCGCGAGGCCATGCTCAAGATCAACGATACGTCCGACGGCGGCGCCTCGTACCTCCAGCTCCTGGAGCCGACCCGCGAGGACTCCACCGTCGCGAAGTGGCTGGCCAAGAACGGGGAGGGCGTCCACCACATCGCCTTCGGCACGGCGGACGTGGACGCCGAGGCCGCGGACATCAAGGACAAGGGCGTACGCGTGCTCTACGAAGAGCCGCGACGCGGCTCCATGGGGTCACGGATCACCTTCCTGCACCCCAAGGACTGCCATGGCGTACTGACAGAACTGGTCACTTCGGCGCCCGTTGAGTCACCTGAGCACTGACCCTCGTACATAGGGGCCGGTAGGGTTGGGTGCGGTCGCCGCTCAGTCCAGGGTGACCGAGGTCCCGCCGTGCGACGGCAGGACCACCGGGGTCCGGGTTTCGGGGGACGAGCGTCGGGGCAGCAGCCCGTGCTCCGCCGATGATCTGACACCATTCCCCGGGGGCCCCGTTCGGCGGATGGACGGAGCTCGTTTGGAGAGAGTTGCGACCAGGGGACGGATGGGACCGCGCAGTGCGGGGCTACGAGAGCCAGGAGCGAGAGCCGGCGGCTGACGTCGACCACCTCTCTCGGTTCGAAGCCGAGATGAAGCGGCTGAAGACCGAGCGGGAAAAGGCGATCCAGCACGCCGAGGACCTCGGCTACCAGGTCGAGGTGCTGCGCGCCAAGCTGCACGAGGCGCGCCGCACCATCATGTCCCGGCCCTCCTTCGACGGGGGCGACCTCGGCTGGCAGGCCGAGCAGTTGCTGCGCAACGCGCAGATGCAGGCCGACCAGATCCGCGCGGACGCCGAGCGCGAGCTGAGCGAGGCCCGGTCCCAGACCCAGCGGATCCTCCAGGAGCACGCCGAGCAGGCGGCCCGGCTCCAGGCGGAGCTGCACCAGGAGGCGGTGACCCGGCGCCAGCAGCTCGACCAGGAGCTGGCCGAGCGCCGCCAGACGGTCGAGTCGCACGTCAACGAGAACGTGGCGTGGGCGGAGCAGCTGCGGGCCCGCACCGAGCAGCAGGCCCGCCGGCTGCTGGACGAGTCCCGCGCCGAGGCCGAGCAGGCCCTGGCCAGCGCCCGTGCGGAGGCCGAGCGGCTGACGACCGAGGCCCGGCAGCGGCTGACGAGCGCCGCCGAGGAGGCCCGGACCGAGGCCGAGCAGATCCTGCGGCGTGCCCGCACGGACGCCGAGCGGCTCCTCAACGCCGCCTCGACACAGGCCCAGGAGGCCACCGACCACGCCGAACAGCTGCGGACGTCGACCGCCACGGAGTCGGAGTCCGCGCGCCGTCAGGCCCAGGAGCTGAGCAAGGCCGCCGAGCAGCGGATGACCGAGGCCGAGGAGGCGCTGCGCAAGGCGCGGGCCGAGTCGGAGAAGCTGGTCGCCGAGGCCAAGGAGGCCGCCGCCAAGGCCCTGGCGAGCGCGGAGTCCGCGAACGAGACGCGCACGCGCACCGCCAAGGAGCAGGTCGCCCGGCTGGTCGAGGAGGCCACGAAGGAGGCCGAGAACACCAAGTCCGAGGCCGAGCAGGTTGTCGCGGACGCCCGCGCCGAGGCGGAGAAGATCGTCGCGGAGGCCGCGGAGAAGGCCCGCACGCTCACCGCCGAGGAGACCGCTACCCAGCTGTCCAAGGCGGCCCGGACCGCCGAGGAGGTCCTCAACAAGGCGTCGGAGGACGCCAAGAAGACCACCAAGGCCGCGGCCGAGGAGGCCGAGCGGATCCGCAAGGAGGCCGAGGCCGAGGCGGACCGGCTGCGGGCCGAGGCGCATGACATCGCCGAGGAGCTCAAGGGCGCGGCGAAGGACGACACCAAGGAGTACCGCGCCAAGACGGTCGAGCTCCAGGAGGAGGCCCGCCGCCTGCGCGGCGAGGCCGAGCAGCTCCGGGCCGACGCGGTCGACGAGGGCGAGAAGATCCGCGCCGAGGCCCGCAAGGAGGCCGTGGCGCAGATCGAGGAGGCGGCGAGGTCCGCCGAGGAGCTGCTCGCCAAGGCGAAGGCGGACGCGGACGAGCTGCGGACGACGGCCCAGACGGACAGCGAGAAGGTCCGCACGGAGGCCATCGAGCGGGCGACGACCCTGCGCCGGCAGGCCGAGGAGACCCTCCAGCGCACCCGGCAGGAGGCCGAGCGGCACCGCGAGGAGGTCGTCGAGCAGGCCGAGGCCCTCAAGGCGGACGCCGAGCGTGCGGCGCGGGAGCTGCACGAGGAGACCGAGCGGGCCGTGGAGGCCCGCCGCGCGGAGGCCGCCCAGGAGCTGACGCGGCTCCAGACGGAGGCGGAGGAGCGGCTGACGGCCGCCGAGCAGGCGCTGTCCGACGCCCGGGAGGAGGCCGCGCGGATCCGCCGCGAGGCCGCCGAGGAGAACGAGCGGCTGCGTGCCGAGGCCGCGGAGCGGATCCGTACGCTCCAGCAGCAGGCCGAGGCGGAGGCCGAGCGGCTGCGCGACGAGGCCGCGTCCGACGCGTCGGCCGCGCGTGCCGAGGGCGAGGCCGTCGCCGTACGGCTGCGGTCGGAGGCCGCGAGCGAGGCCGAGCGGCTGAAGTCGGAGGCGCAGGAGAGCGCCGACCGGGTGCGCGCGGAGGCGCAGGCCGCCGCCGAGCGGCTGGCCGTGGAGGCGTCCGAGACGCTGGCCGCCGCCCAGGAGGAGGCCAACCGGCGCCGCCGGGAGGCCGAGGAACTCCTCGGCAGTGCCCGGCAGGAGGCCGACCAGGAGCGCGAGCGGGCCCGCGAGCAGAGCGAGGAGCTGCTGGCTTCCGCGCGCAAGCGCGTGGAGGAGGCGCAGACCGAGGCCGTACGGCTGGTCGAGGAGGCCGACCGGCGTGCCACGGAGATGGTGTCGGCGGCCGAGCAGCACGCGCAGCAGGTCCGGGACTCCGTCGCGGGGCTGCACGAGCAGGCGCAGGACGAGATCGCCGGGCTGCGCTCCGCCGCCGAGCACGCGGCGGACCGTACGCGGCGGGAAGCCCAGGAGGAGGCGGACCGGGTCCGCTCCGACGCCTACGCCGAGCGGGAGCGGGCGAGCGAGGACGCCGGTCGGCTGCGGCGCGAGGCCCACGAGGAGTCCGAGGCCGCCAAGGCGCTCGCCGAGCGGACGATGTCCGAGGCGATCGCGGAGGCGGAACGGATCCGCGCGGACGTCGCCGAGCACGCCCAGCGGGTGCGCACGGAGGCGTCGGACGCCATCGCGGAGGCCGAGCAGAGCGCTTCGCGCACCCGGGCGGACGCCCGCGAGGACGCCAACCGCATCCGCTCGGACGCGGCGACGCAGGCGGACACCCTCATCACCGAGGCGCGCAACGAGGCGGAGCGGCTCACGACCGAGACGGTCCAGGAGACCGACCGGCTGCGGATGGAGACGGTCGCCGAGGCCGAGCGGGTCCGTACGGAAGCCATCTCCGAGGCCGAGCGCCTGCGTTCCGAGACGGCGACGGAGGCCGAGCGGGTGCGGGCCGAGTCGGTCGCCAAGGCCGACCGGCTGGTCGGGGAGGCCACCGCCGAGGCGGAGCGGCTGGTCGGGGAGGCCACTGCCGAGGCGGAGCGGCTGCGGGCCGAGGCCGCGGAGACGGTCGGCTCGGCGCAGCAGCATGCCGAGCGGGTCCGCAGCGAGGCCGATCGCGTCAAGGCGGACGCGGAGGCGGAGGCGGAGCGGCTCGTCAACTCCGCGCGCGAGGAGGCCGACCGCACGCTGGACGAGGCCCGCAAGGACGCCAACAAGCGGCGCTCCGAGGCGGCCGAGCAGGTCGACAAGCTCATCACCGAGACCACGGCCGAGGCCGACAAGCTGCTCACCGAGGCGCAGCAGCAGGCGCACAAGACCACCGCGGAGGCCGAGTCGCAGGCCGACACGATGGTGGGCGCGGCCCGCAAGGAGGCCGACCGGCTCGTTTCCGAGGCGACGGTCGAGGGCAACTCGCGGGTGGAGAAGGCCCGTACGGACGCGGACGAGCTGCTGGTCGGCGCGCGCCGGGACGCCACGCAGATCAGGGAGCGTGCCGAGGAGCTGCGCGACCGCATCACGGCGGAGATCGAGGAGCTGCACGAGCGGGCCCGCCGGGAGTCGGCGGAGGCGATGAGGTCGGCGGGTGACCGCTGTGACGCGCTCGTCAAGGCCGCCGAGGAGCAGCTCGCGAAGGCGCAGGCGCAGGCCAAGGAGATCGTCTCGGAGGCCAACTCCGAGGCGGGCAAGGTCCGTATCGCCGCGGTGAAGAAGGCCGAGGGGCTGCTCAAGGAGGCCGAGCAGAAGAAGGCCACGCTGGTCCGGGAGGCCGAGGAGCTCAAGGCCGAGGCGATCCGCGAGGCCAAGCGCACGGTCGAGGAGGGCAAGCGCGAGCTGGAGGTCCTGGTCCGCCGCCGCGAGGACATCAACGCCGAGATCTCCCGTGTCCAGGACGTCCTGGAGGCGTTGGAATCCTTCGAGGCCCCGTCCCCGGCCAAGGACAACGGAGTCAAGGCGGGCGCAACAGTCGGCGCACCCCGTTCGGGTGGCAAGTCCTCGGAAAGCTAGCGAACCGGGGTGAAAACGGTGTGTGCTGGGGTCTTTGACCAAGCTTTGGCAAGCAGTCCTGCGGTCAGCCACCCAAAAGGGGTCTCATTTTGCAGACCAAACGCGCATCCGCTCGATGACACACCGTTTCGGCCCCTAGGATTCCACCTATCACCTCACCGGTCTCATTCGACAGGAACCCCATGAGCGACACTTCCCCCTACGGCTTCGAGCTTGTGCGGCGTGGGTACGACCGCGCTCAGGTGGACGAACGTATCTCCAAGCTCGTCTCCGACCGTGACAGCGCTCTCGCCCGCATCACCGCTCTGGAAAAGCGCATCGAGGAGCTCCACCTCGAGACGCAGAACGCCCAGGCCCAGATCAGCGACGCCGAGCCGTCGTACGCGGGTCTCGGCGCGCGCGTGGAGAAGATCCTCCGCCTCGCCGAGGAAGAGGCGAAGGACCTGCGCGAGGAGGCCCGGCGCGCGGCCGAGCAGCACCGCGAGCTCGCCGAGTCGGCGGCCCAGCAGGTGCGCAACGACGCCGAGTCGTACTCGGCGGAGCGCAAGGCCAAGGCCGAGGACGAGGGCCTGCGGATCGTCGAGAAGGCCAAGAGCGACGCCGCCCAGTTGCGTGCCGAGGCGCAGAAGGACGCGCAGTCCAAGCGCGAGGAGGCGGACGCCCTCTTCGAGGAGACCCGCGCCAAGGCCGCGCAGGCCGCCGCCGACTTCGAGACGAACCTCGCCAAGCGCCGCGAGCAGTCCGAGCGCGATCTGGCCTCCCGTCAGGCCAAGGCCGAGAAGCGTCTCGCCGAGATCGAGCACCGCGCCGAGCAGCTGCGCCTGGAGGCGGAGAAGCTGCGCACGGACGCCGAGCGCCGCGCCCGCCAGACGGTGGAGACGGCCCAGCGCCAGGCCGAGGACATCGTGGCCGACGCCAACGCCAAGGCCGACCGCATCCGTTCGGAATCCGAGCGCGAGCTCGCGGCCCTCACCAACCGCCGCGACTCCATCAACGCCCAGCTGACGAACGTCCGCGAGATGCTCGCCACGCTCACGGGCGCCGCGGTGGCCGCCGCCGGTACGCCGGCCGAGGAGGAGCCGATCTCCCGCGGGGTCCCGGCCCAGCAGTCCCGGTAACACCGGGGCATACGGAGCCTGAATCTCCGCAAAGCCCTCTGCCGCTTGGGTGGCAGAGGGCTTTGTCCCGTTCTAGCGTGGCGGCATGATTGAGCTCGAGGGGCTGACCAAGCGTTACGGCGAGAAGGTGGCGGTCAACAACCTGTCGTTCACCGTCAGACCAGGCATCGTCACCGGCTTTCTCGGGCCCAACGGCGCGGGCAAGTCCACGACCATGCGGATGATCCTGGGTCTGGACCACCCGACCGCCGGCGACGTCCGGATCGACGGCAAGCACTACCAGCAGCTCAAGGACCCGCTGATGTACATCGGCGCCCTGCTGGAGGCCAAGGCCTGGCACGGCGGGCGCACCGCCTACAACCACCTGCTGTGCCTCGCGCAGAGCAACGGCATTCCGCGTGGCCGGGTGCGGGAGGTGCTGGACACGGTCGGGCTGACGGCGGTCGCCAAGAAGAAGACCAAGGGTTTCTCCATGGGCATGGGGCAGCGGCTCGGCATCGCGGCCGCGCTGCTCGGCGATCCCCGGATCCTGATGTTCGACGAGCCGGTCAACGGCCTCGACCCCGAGGGCATCCACTGGATCCGCACCCTGATGAAGTCCCTGGCGGCGCAGGGCCGGACCGTCTTCGTCTCCTCCCATCTGATGAGCGAGATGGCGCTGACGGCCGACCACCTCGTCGTCATCGGGCAGGGGCGGCTGCTCGCGGACACCTCCATGGCCGACTTCATCGAGCGCAAGTCACGGTCGTACGTCCGGGTCCGCAGCCCGCAACGGGAGCGGCTGCTGGATGTGCTGCACCAGGCCGGGATCGTCGCCGTCGAGAGCGGTGACGGGGTTCTGGAGGTGGACGGCGGCAAGGCCGAGCACGTCGGCGAGCTGGCGGCGCAGCACGGGCTCACGCTGCACGAGCTGAGCCCGCAACAGGCGTCGCTGGAGGAGGCGTTCATGCGGCTGACCGCGGAGTCGGTGGAGTACCACGCACACAGCGAGACGAGCCCCGTGCCACCGGGGCAGCAGTGGGGCGACGACTGGAAGAGGGGCTGAGCATGGCGACGACGCAGGTCGTACGGTCGGAGTGGACGAAGATCCGGTCGGTGGCGTCCACGGTGTGGACCCTCTCGCTGGTGGTGGTCGTGACGGTCGCCCTCGGCATGCTGATCTCGGCCCTGTCCAAGAACGAGTTCGACTCCATGGGCGCGCAGCAGCGGGCGGAGTTCGACCCGACGTTCATCAGCTTCGCGGGGATGAGCCTCGGGCAGCTCGCGATGATCGTGTTCGGTGTGCTGGTGGTGTCGAACGAGTACAGCACCGGCATGATCCGCACCTCGCTGGCCGCCGTGCCGAAGCGCGGCTTCTTCCTGTTCAGCAAGATCGCGGTGGCCAGCGGTCTCGCCCTCCTGGTCGGCCTCGTCACCAGCTTCGCCGCCTTCTTCCTGGGGCAGGCGATGCTCGGCGAGCACCGGGCCGAGATCGGCGATGCGGGGGTGCTGCGGGCCGTGATCGGCGGCGGCCTCTACATGGCCCTGATCGCGATGTTCTCCATGGGCGTCG
Organism: Streptomyces coeruleorubidus; assembly: GCF_028885415.1. GTDB lineage: Bacteria > Actinomycetota > Actinomycetes > Streptomycetales > Streptomycetaceae > Streptomyces > Streptomyces coeruleorubidus_A. Next base: position 6,787,999 of record NZ_CP118527.1, on the reverse strand, counting down.
CCGCGATGCTGCGCTCGCCGATGCTGTCGCTGGGCATCCTGATGCCGTTCTTCTTCCTGATCTCCAGCGTCCTGGGCAATGTCGACGCGACGAAGAAGGTCGGCCGGTTTCTGCCCGACCAGGCCGGCAGCCGGATCATGCAGGTGGTCCCGCCCCTCGACGACGACGTCCCGTACGGGCCGTGGGGCGGTCTCGGGATCATGGGGTTGTGGGTGCTCGCGGCACTGGTCGGCGGGTACGTGCTGCTGAAGAAGCGCGACGCCTAGGAAGAGGCTGCCGGGGCGTGTCGCGCTCCACCCTTTACTTTCTTTTGAGCGGAACCGTCAGCGCCTCGATATCCTCCTAACCCTTACGGGGGCGTGTGCCCCGCTGTCCTGAACCTTGCGATGGGTGCGGAGCATGATCGAAGCAGTCGGCCTGACGAAGCGCTACGGCGACAAGACCGCTGTGTACAACCTTTCCTTTCAGGTGCGGCCGGGATCGGTCACCGGCTTCCTCGGGCCGAACGGCTCGGGCAAGTCGACGACGATGCGGATGATCCTCGGCCTGGACAACCCGACGGCCGGGCATGTGACGATCAGCGGCTATCCGTACCGCAAGCTGCCCAACGCCCCCCGCCAGGTCGGTGCCCTGCTGGACGCCAAGGCCGTGCACGGCGGCCGGGCCGCCCGCAACCACCTGCTGTGCCTGGCCCAGCTGTCGGGCATCCCGGCCAAGCGGGTGGACGAGGTGCTCGGGGTCGTCGGCCTCCAGGACGTGGCCAAGAAGCGGTCCAAGGGCTTCTCCCTGGGCATGGGGCAGCGGCTCGGCATCGCCGCCGCGCTGCTCGGCGACCCGCAGGTGCTGCTGTTCGACGAGCCGGTCAACGGCCTCGACCCCGAGGGCATCCTCTGGGTGCGCAACCTGATGAAGGCACTCGCGGCGGAGGGCCGTACGGTCTTCGTCTCCTCCCATCTGATGAGCGAGATGGCGCTGACCGCCGACCACCTCATCGTCATCGGGCGCGGGCAGCTGCTCGCCGACATGAGCGTCACGGACTTCATCTCCGCGAACTCCGCGGACTTCGCGCGCGTCCGCACGCCCGACACCGAGCCGCAGCAGCGTGAGAAGCTGTCGGCCGCGCTCACCGAGTCGGGCGGGCACGTGCTGCCCGAGCAGGACGGCGCGCTGCGCGTGACCGGGCTGGCGCTCCCCCGCATCAGCGACATCGCGCACGACCACGACGTACGGCTGTGGGAGCTGTCGCCGCACCAGGCCTCGCTGGAGGAGGCGTACATGCGGATGACGCAGGGCGCGGTCGACTACCGCTCGACCATCGACCAGAAGGAAGGGCTCCAGCAGCCGCTGCCGCCCGGGGCGCAGTCCCCGGTGCCGGTGCCCGGGCAGGGCCAGCCCGGTTGGTACGCCCCGCCGCCGCCCCAGCAGGGCGGGCAGCCCTTCTCGATGCCGCCGCAGGGCGCGCCGGGCCAGGCACCGGCCGGCCCGTACGGCGCACCGGGGGCCCCGGGTGCGCCTGGGACCGCTCCGGTCGCCCCGGGCGCCTCCGGCACGGGAACGCCCAACCCGTACGCCCAGCCGGCAGGTCAGGCGCCGCAGACGCCCGCGCAGCACGCGGGCCCGGCAGCACCCCAGTCCCCGGCGGCGCCCGCCGCGCCGGCTCCGCAGGCGAGCGCCGCGCCCGCGCCCGTCCCGACCTCCGACCTGACCAAGCCCGAGGACCCCCGATGAGCAGCCCTCAGCCCCAGATGCCGCCGGCCGCACCCACCTGGGAGGCGGCACCCGGTTCTTCGTACCCCGGCTACACCTCGCCGATCCCGGTCGTGCGGACGCACCTCGGGCATGCCATCGCCTCCGAGTGGACGAAGATCAGGTCGGTGCGCTCCACGATGTGGACGCTCGGCGTGTTCGTCCTGCTCGTCGTCGGCATCGGCACGCTGACCGGCGTGGTGGTGGCGAACTCCGACCCGGCCCTGTCCGGCGAGAGCCCGCTCGGGCTGGGCTTCTTCGGACTGTTGCTCGGCAGCATGTGCATCATCACGCTGGGCGTGCTGACCACGGCCTCCGAGTACGGCACGGGCATGGTCCGCACCACGATGGTCGCGTGCCCGAGCCGGGGCCGGGTGCTGGCGGCGAAGGGCATCGTGTTCTTCCTGGTCGCGTTCGTGGTGACGCTGGTGTCGGCGTCCCTCGTCGCCTTCCTGCACGTGGCGATGCTGGAGGGCCAGGGCGCCAAGGACCCGTCCACCGGGGAGTGGCTGAGGGGCACGGTCGGCATCGCGGCGTACGTCGCGCTGCTGGGCCTGCTCTCGCTCGCCATCGGATCGATCATCCGGCATTCGGCGGGCGCCATCACCATCATGATCGGCGCCGTGCTCGCCCCGCTGGTGATCGCGCTGTTCATGTTCTCGGAGTCGCTGCAGGACGTCCGCGACGCGCTGTTCGAGTACTCGATCCCGAACCAGCTGAGCGTCTTCTACTCCAACTCCCTCAGCCAGTCCGGCCCGTCCGGCTGGGACCCGCTGTGGATCATCCTCGGCGCGACGGCCGTCGCGTTCGCCGCCGCCTTCGCGCTGCTGGAGAAGCGGGACGTCTGAGGTCCGTCAGAATCTGGGCGCGTTACGGGACCGCCGCACCCCGGGGGTGCGGCGGTCCCGCGCGTTCCAGCAAGCCTTGTGCCAGTGCCGGCGGTCGTCCACGCCTGTGTGCTCGGACCAGGCCACCACGTGCGGCACCCCGTCCGGGATCATCTGGTCGCAGCCGGGGCAGCGGTACGACTTGCCCTGCGCGCTCGCCCCGGCCACGTGCCGCACGCTCCAGTTCTCGCCCTGCCAGTTCTCCGACGACTGCCAGCCGCCGTAGCGGCCGGGGCGGTCGTCCTCGGCGCTCCGGCCGGACGAAACAGCGCCCTTGGGTCGGTTGCGACGCGGGGACACGGGACACCTCTCGGGGCTATACAGGACACGGGGCCCGTCCAGCCTACGCGGCGCGGACCGGGGTACGCGTACGCCACCGATCGCCACAAGTCCCTCGCCGGGCGAGGCGGAGTCCGCCGAGGTCTCCCCGTCGGGGTCTTCCCGGGCTCCCCGCGGAACGCCCCATTCTGCAGACAATCCGCAAAATACGTCGACCGGCCGTGTCCTCGGCACGTGTCAGACGGTTATGCCCTGTGGGGGAGCTCCCGTGTCGGAGCCAAGGAAGCAGGAAAGCAATGCGCGTTGGAAGTTTCGTGTTGGCGGCCCAGTTCCCCGGTCAGGGCGAGGGAGAGGCGCTGCACCGCGCGGTCCGCTCGGCCGAGGTCGCCGAGGAGGCCGGGCTCGACACGGTCTGGCTGGCCGAACACCACTTCGTGCCGTACGGCACGTGCCCGTCGGCGGTCACCCTGGCCGCTTTCCTGCTCGGCCGCACCCGCCGTATCCGGGTCGGCACGGCGGTCAGCGTCCTGCCCACCTCCCACCCCGTGGCCCTCGGCGAACAGGCGGCGCTGCTGCACCACACGAGCGACGGCCGTTTCACGCTCGGCGTCGGGCGCGGCGGCCCGTGGGTCGACCTGGAGGTGTTCGGCGCGGGCCTGGAGGCGTACGAGAAAGGGTTCCCGGAGTCCCTGGACGTCCTGGTGCGCTGGCTGCGCGACGCGTCGGTGGCGGCCGACGGGGAGCGCTTCCGCTTCCGTGAAGTCCCGGTGGTTCCCCGGCCGTCGGAGGCCCTGACCGAGATCGAGGGGCCCGAGCTCGTCGTCGCCTGCACGTCACCGGCGAGTGTGCGGCTGGCCGCCGAGCGCGGTCTGTCGATGCTGCTCGGGATGCACGTCGGGGACGAGGAGAAGGCCGAGATGGTCGCCCTGTGGCGGCGGCACGCGCGGGCGTGCGGCCGGCCGGCCGAGGAGATCCAGGGCGCGTCCCATGTGTCGGCGGGCGTCTGCCAGATCGCGGACCGGCGGGTCGACGCGGCGGAGACGCTGATCAAGGCGATGCCGGGCTGGCTGAAGCAGGGCTTGGATGCGCATGTCACGGTCGACGGGCGCACGCGCCGGATGCGCGACCCGCTGGCGTACACCGAACTGCTCTGCGGGCTGCACCCGGTGGGCACACCGCGGTTGTGCGCCGACCGGCTGGCGGCGACCAGCGAGCGGACCGGCATCTCCCGCTTCGCCCTGCTCGTCGAGGGCTCCGGGGACCTGGCGGCGACGGAGGAGAACGTACGACGGCTGGGGTCCGAGGTGCTCCCCCAACTCGTCTGAAAGCGTGGGGGGTTCCTGGGGCTTGCCGCTCCGGTACAAAACTGCACCTCCCGCGTACGGAGCGGCAAGCAAGCGGCGCCGCGTCAGCAGTCCCGGAACTCGGGTGACTGGTTGAGCACCTGGCTGCGGACCGACGTGAAGCGGCCCAGCTTCTCGTCGACCGAGGAGTCAAGCGGGAACACCGCCACCCTGTGGCAGTTCTGGAAGGCCAGTCGCACACCGAAGTGCCGTTGCAGCGCGCCGCGTATCGCGTCACTCGCAAGCGCACGCAGCAGCTGACCGCGTGCCCGCTCGTCCGGCGGAGGCGTCTGGTTGTCGGCGAACGCACCGCCGTCCACCTTCAGCTGGACCACCAGGGAGCTGATCATCTCCCACGCATAGGGCAGGGAGGTCCGGACGCAGTCGACGAATTCCGCTTCGTCGACCTCGCCTCGCTCGGCCTGTTCGAGTAGGGCCGGTGAGACGTCGAGCGACATGAGTTCTCCTCTCGCACCCCCGCCCGGCGGGCAGGGGTTGCCGGACAGATAAGGGAGTTCGCGATACCGGACACGCTGCGTACATACGTCGCGACCTCCCGTTCATACCGTAAGCAACCGACGGTGACGGCACCAGGAGAATGCGCAGATGAGGCACTCACAATGACCACACCCTGCACACAATCGGCCATTACCGAACACGTGTTTTCCAGGGCGAATCGCGTCGACAGGTGCCTGTCGAGTAGCGTTGCCGACCATGCGTCTCGTCATTGCCCGCTGCTCCGTGGACTACGCCGGGCGGCTCACCGCCCACCTTCCCTCGGCCCCGCGCCTGATTCTGGTGAAGGCGGACGGCAGCGTCTCGATCCACGCCGACGACCGGGCCTACAAGCCCCTGAACTGGATGTCGCCGCCCTGCACGGTGAAGGAAGAGCCCGGTGACTCCGACGGCACCGCGGGCGTCTGGACCGTCGTCAACAAGGCGGGCGAGAAGCTCATCATCACGATGGAGGAAGTCCTCCACGACTCCTCGCACGAACTGGGCGTCGATCCCGGCCTGATCAAGGACGGCGTGGAAGCGCACCTCCAGGAGCTGCTCGCCGACCGCATCGAAACACTCGGCGACGGCTACACCCTCATCCGCCGCGAGTACCCGACGGCCATCGGTCCGGTCGACATCCTGTGCCGGGACGCCGACGGCAAGACCGTCGCGGTGGAGATCAAGCGGCGCGGTGAGATCGACGGCGTGGAGCAGCTGACGCGTTATCTGGAGCTGCTGAACCGCGATCCCCATCTCGCCCCGGTCCGCGGCATCTTCGCCGCGCAGGAGATCAAGCCCCAGGCCCGGGTCCTCGCGACCGACCGCGGCATCGGCTGCCAGGTCCTCGACTACGACGCGCTGCGGGGCATCGAGGACGACAAGCTGCGGCTGTTCTGACACACCGCACGTACAAGACGAGCAGGGCCGGGTCCGAGGAACGGACCCGGCCCTGCTGTGTGTACGGGTGTCAGATCACCGGGTCGGGGCTGCTCTCCGGCGCGCTCGCGGTGGTGCTCGTGGGAGCGCTCGGCGCCGGGCCGCTGGCCGAGTCGGAGGTGGACGGCTGCGAGGTCGGTGGCTGGGACGTCGGCGGCTGCGAGGTCGGCGGCTGGGACGTGGGCGGCTGTGAGGTCGGCGGCTTGGACGTCGTCGGCGGCTTCGACGTCGTGGGGGGCTTGGACGTCGTCGGCGGCTTGGACGTGGCCGGCGGCTTCGAGGTGGTGGGCGGCTTCGAGGTGGTGGGCGGCTTCGAGGTCGCCCCGGGGTCGCTGGGGCCAGCGGAACCGCTGGGATCGCCCGTCGGGGTCGGATCGTCCGAGGTGCCCGGCGTGCCGTCCGGGCCCGGGTCGGTCGGGCGGCTCGTCGCCGCGCCCGTGCCGCCGTCACCGTCGTTCGCCGGCCGGTCGGCGCCCAGGCTGCCGTCGTCGACGCCCTGGCTGGCCGAGGGGTTGACGCCGACCTGGTCGGACGGCGGGTTCGTCTCCTTGTCGGACGTGGCGCCGAGGGTCACCACCGTGCCGAGCACGGCGACGAGCAGGGCACCGGCGCCGGCGGCCACGAGGTTGCGCCGGGCCAGGCCCCTGAGGCCGCCCCGGGCCTTGCGCGAGGGCACGGGCGAGCCGTGGCGGGTGACCAGGGTCGGCGAGGGGGGCTGCTGGAGGGTCGGGAAGGCCGCCGGAACACCACCGGCCGGGGACGCCGACTCCTCGTACCGGGCGTCGGGCACCTCGTCGCCCGCGGTCGGCCCGAGCCCGATCGGGGTGCCCGAGCGGTCGGCGACCAGGGCGAGGGCACGGCGGCCGGCGACGGTGCCGCGCTTGTCGGAGAGGGCGCCGCGCAGGCCGATGGAGGCCTCCAGTTCGGCGCGGGCCCGGTCGAGCTGTCCGCCGCACAGGGCGAGGATGCCGAGCTCGTGGTGGAAGTAGGCCTCTTCGGCGACGTCCCCGGCGAGCCGGGCGGCCTCGGCGCCGGTGCGCAGGACGCGTTCCCAGGCGCTCCAGTGCAGTCCCGCGGCGAACGCGGGGGCGGCGGTGCGCGCCAGGTGCACGGCCGGGCTCTCCTCGCCCTCGGCGGGCGGGCTGGTGAGCGGCCCGAGCAGGGCCAGGGCGGCGAGGAGGGCGTCGGCCTCGGCGCACACGCGCTCCGGGGTGACCGAGGGGTGCCCGGCCCACCAGGAGTAGTGCTGGGCGGCGCTGCGGGCGCCCGCCTCGGCCTCGTCGGCGTATCCGGCGGCCTCCAGCTGGGTCAGGACACCCGCGGCGAGCCGGTAGCGGGAGCCGACCGGGGAGACCAGGCCGCAGGCGGCCAGTTCGCCGAGCGCGGCGTCCGCGTGGGTGTCGCCGACCAGGGCGGGCAGATGCGCCTGGTGCGGCACCTCGCCGCCGAGCGCGACGGCGAACCGCAGGGTGGCGCGGGCGGAGGCGCTCAGCCGGGAGGCGAGCAGCGGCGCGGGGGCGGCGGCCTCGCCGAGCGAGGGCAGTGGTACGTCGTCGCCGTCGGCGGCCTCGCTGACGTCGGCCGGGGGCGCGTCCTCGAAGACGCCGAACTCGTCGACGGCACTCGTCCCGGCGCGCAGCCGGTCGCGCTGCCGCAGCAGGGCACCGGCCTGGACGAAGCGCAGCGGCAGGCCCTCGGACTCGAACCAGAGGTCACCCGCCCAGTTGGACTCCTCCTCGGTGAGGGGCCGGCCGACGGCGTGTTCCAGCAGGTCGAGCCCGGCCGCGCGCTCCAGGCCGCCGAGGAAGACCTCCTCGACGGCGGCGCCGGCGGAGGGCGCCGGCACGTCCGGGGTGGCGCCGAGCAGGAAGGCGCACTCGGGGGTCGCCCCCAGCAGTTCGTCGAGCCCGGCGCCGCCGAACTCGAGGTCGTCGAGGACGACGACCGCGGCGATCTCACGGACGTAACCGAGCAGTTCGTCCCGGTCCGGGCGGTGCAGGGGGGCGTTGTACACCGCGTAGAAGAGGTCGTACAGCAGGTCGTCGGAGGTGCGGCCGAGGCCGTTCAGGCGGACGGCGCCGTCGGGGGCGAGGTCGGAGCAGTCCTCGCAGACGAGGTCGAGGAGGCGGGTGCGGCCGCAGCCGGCGGGGCCGGTGAGGCGGACCGAGCGGCCACGGGCGAGCAGGCGCACCAGTCGCTCGCGCTCGTCCTGGCGGGCCAGCAGCGGCAGGCTGGGCTGCGCGGGGCCGGGCGGGACGGGCGGCCGGGCCGCGCGCTCGGCCTCGGCGCGCTCCGCGGTGCTGAGCTTCGACGGTCTGGCGGGCCGTTCGGCGGGCGGGCACACTTCTATCTCGCTGCCGTCGACGGGGTTGACGGTCAGCAGGAAGTCGCCGGAGACCAGCTGCACCGTGCGGGCGAGCGCGGGCGCGTGCTGGCTGAAGTCCGGTGTGAGGGATTCCCTGGGCGGGCGCTGGCGCGGCGACTGACTGTCGCCGTCGTGGCCGTACTCCTCGGGTCCCCGGGTGTTCGGGTCCATAGGTCAAAGCCCCCCAAAAGCGTGTGTGTGCTCTGAAAAGCCCCTCCCGGCCTTGCTGCACACCGCGCTGTCGCTTCTGGTCCGGGCCCGCTGGAAGGGTTTCAAGTCAGCGGGCAGCCGAACCCTAAACCTTCGCACAGTATCTACGACAGTCCGGGGTACCGCGTCGTCCGAGACGTCACGGTCTCGTGAGGATTGTGCGCGTCGCACGATTCGACGACGTCCGTCCGGGTCTCCCCGGTCTCCCGGTTCACACCCGCACAAGGCGTCACACTCGAGGCAGTGTCTCCACCCCGATGCCCCCCTCGATCGCCAGGATCCGGTGCAGGCGGGTGGCCACCAGCAGGCGCTGCATCTGCGGCGGCACGCCGCGCAGGACCAGGCGCCGGCCGCAGCGGCCGGCCCGCCGGTGAGCCCCCATGATCACACCGAGTCCGGTGGCGTCCCAGGAGTCCAGTTCGGACAGGTCCAGTACCAGGTCGCCGACGCCGTCGTCGACGGCCGAGTGCAGGACCGTACGGGCGTCCGCCGCGCTCCGGACGTCGAGGCGGCCCCCGACGACCAGCTCGGCGTGGTCGCCCCTGATGTGCATATGCGCTCCCCGTGCGTGCGTCTCGTGCTCCGCGTTCTGATGCCGGTGATGCAACCTCTGACTGTGCGAGGGGGGCAGAGGTTGCTTCTTGTAAGCGAACCGATACCGAATTCACCCCGGGGTGTGATGGGCCCCGGGGCATGTGCGGTTTCAGTGCTTGTAGAAGCCCTGCCCGCTCTTGCGTCCGATGTCACCGGCGTCAACCATCCGGCGCATCGACTCGGGAGCGGCGAACTTCTCGTCCTGGGACTCGGTGTAGATGTTGCTCGTGGCGTGCAGCAGGATGTCGACGCCCGTCAGGTCCGCCGTCGCCAGCGGGCCCATGGCGTGACCGAAGCCCAGCTTGCAGGCCAGGTCGATGTCCTCGGCGCTCGCGACGCCCGACTCGTGCAGCTTCGCGGCCTCGACGACCAGGGCGCAGATGAGACGGGTCGTCACGAAGCCGGCGACGTCGCGGTTGACGACGATGCAGGTCTTGCCGACCGACTCGGCGAACTCCCGGGCGGTGGCGAGGGTTTCGTCGCTGGTCTTGTAGCCGCGGACCAGTTCGCACAGCTGCATCATCGGCACCGGCGAGAAGAAGTGCGTGCCGACGACGCGCTCGGGGCGCTCCGTCGCGGCGGCGATCTTGGTGATCGGGATGGCGGAGGTGTTGGAGGCGAGGATCGCCTCGTCCTTCACCAGCTTGTCGAGCGCGCGGAAGATCTCGTGCTTGATCTCGAGCTTCTCGAACACGGCCTCGACGACCACGTCCGCGTCGGCCGCGGCGTCCAGGTCGGTGGTCGCGGTGATGCGGGCCAGGGCGGCGTCGGCGTCGTGGGCCTCCAGCTTGCCCTTGGCGACGAACTTGTCGTACGAGGCCTTGATGCCGTCGGTGCCCCGCTTCAGCGCCTCGTCGGTGACGTCGCGCAGGACCACGTCCCAGCCCGCCTGTGCGGAGACCTGGGCGATGCCGGATCCCATGAGGCCGGCTCCGATGACGGCGAGCTTCCGTGCCACTGTGCGACTCCCCTGACGCGCTGCTTATGTCTGCCTCTCGGGCGGACACTAGCGCTCGTGAGGGCCTGTGTGACCAGTAAGTAATGCGCGTCACGTCTCACATGACGGACATCACACCGGCAGGGGTCATCCCGCGCCCCGGACGGCGTAGTTGAGCACCTTCTCGCTCAACAGCTCCTCGATGTCGTCGAGGAGGACGAGCATCTCCCGTGACACTTCGTCCGGGTTGCGCCCCTTGGTCATCTCGCGGCCGATCGCGACGAAGACGGTGCCGTGGACCCAGCAGATCTGACCGGCGATCAGCCTCGGCAACGGGTCGCCGCCCTCGGCGCCCGCCTCCTCACGGAGGGTCGCCTCCAGGTTGTCCTGGAGCTCCTGCTGAATGCGCCACAGCCTCGAGCGCAGCGGTGGCGCCTCGTCGATGCAGCGCATGAAACGGTCGTAGCCCTCGATGAGGCCCATCCGGGGCGAGACGGCCTCGATCTCGGCGCGCAGCTCGCGGAGCACCGCCCGGGTGGCCGACTCCCCCGCGTCCCGGCCGCGCACCCAGCGGGAGAGCCGGTCGACGACCCCCTGGGAGCGGTCGAAGAAGAGGTCCTCCTTGGCCGGGAAGTAGTTGTAGACGGTGTTCACGGAGACGTCGGCCGCCTCCGCCACGTCCGCGATCGTCACGGTCACGAACCCGTGCTCCAGGAACAGCCCGGTGGCGATGTCCGAGATGCGCTGCCTGGTCTCGCGCTTCTTCCGCTCCCTGAGCCCCTCTGCCATGTCCGAATCCTAGCTTCCCTGGTGACGCCCAAAACTTGGGGTTGTTGCAAAATTTAAGAGCCTCTGTTTTTCTGTGGGGCATGGCAATCATCAGTACGGCCGGCCTGGCCCGTACCTTCCGGACCAAGCGCGGCCCCGTGGACGCCGTGCGCGGCATCGACCTGACCGTCCGCGAGGGCGAGATCCTCGGCTTCCTCGGCCCGAACGGGGCCGGCAAGACGACCACCCTGCGGATGCTGACGACCCTGCTGGAACCGACCGGCGGTGCCGCCACCGTCGCGGGCCACGACCTGGCGACCGACCCGGCCGGGGTGCGGCGGGCCTGCGGCTACGTGGCGCAGTCCGGCGGGGTCGACCCGCAGATCAGCGTGCGGGAAGAGCTGGTCACCCAGGGGCGTCTGTACCGGCTGACGAAGGCGCAGGCCGCCGAGCGCGCCGAGGAACTGGCCCGCGACCTGGGCCTCACCGAGCTGCTCGACCGCAGGTGCGCGGCGCTCTCCGGCGGTCAGCGGCGGCGGCTGGACATCGCGATGGCGCTCACCCACCGCCCGAAGGTGCTGTTCCTGGACGAGCCGACGACCGGTCTCGACCCCGGCAGCCGCGCCGACCTGTGGGACCTGGTGCGGCGGCTGCGCGACGAGCACGGCACGACGGTCTTCCTGACCACGCACTACCTGGACGAGGCCGACGCCCTCTCCGACCGGCTGGTCGTCGTCGACCACGGCGTGGTCGTCGCCGAGGGCACCCCGAGCGCGCTGAAGCTGCGGTACGGCGGCTCGCTCGACGCCTCGCTCCAGGACGCGTTCCTGGCCATCACCGGCCGCAGCGCCGCCCCGGCCGACCAGGCCCCCGTCGCCGTATGAGACGCACAGGACGCAGAGGATCCACGATGCTGTTGCACGACACCGCGCTCGTCTACGGGCGCTACCTGCGCCAGTCCCTCCGCTCGCGCTTCGCACTGCTCTTCGGGGTGCTGATGCCGCTGCTGTACCTGCTGTTCTTCGGCCCGCTGCTCACCGACCTGCCGCTCGGCGAGCGGGGCAGCTCCTGGCAGGTGCTCGTCCCCGGCCTGCTGCTGCAACTCGGCCTGTTCGGAGCGTCGTTCGCCGGCTTCTCGATCATCCTGGAGAAGGGCCAGGGCGTGGTCGAGCGCATGCGGGTCACGCCCGTCAGCCGGCTGGCCCTGCTGCTCGGCCGGGTGCTGCGGGAGGCGACGGTGTTCGTCTTCCAGGCCGTGCTGCTGGTGCTGGCGGCGGTGGCGATGGGCCTGCGGGCACCGCTGGCCGGCGTCCTGATCGGCTTCGCGTTCGTCGCGCTGCTCAGCCTCTCGCTGGCCGCGCTGTCGTACGCGCTGGCGATGAAGCTGGACACCCCGCAGGGCTTCGGCCCGGCGATCAACGCGCTGACCATGCCGTCGATGCTGCTGTCCGGGCTGATGCTCCCGATGACCCTGGGCCCGGCCTGGCTGGACGTCCTCTCCCACCTCATGCCGTTCCGCTATCTGGTCGACGCGGTGCGGGACGCCTACGTCGGCAGCTACGCCACGGCGCACATGCTGTACGGCGTCCTGGTGGCCGTCGGCTTCACGGCCCTGTCCGTGACAGTGGGCACACGCGTGTTCCGAACGGCCGGAGCGTAACTACGCTGGCCACATGGTCAATCTGACGCGCATCTACACCAGGACCGGCGACCAGGGCACCACCGCCCTCGGTGACATGAGCCGGGTCGCCAAGACCGACCTGCGGATCGCCGCGTACGCCGACGCCAACGAGGCGAACGCGGTGATCGGCACGGCCATCGCGCTGGGCGGCCTGGACGAGGAGATCGTCAAGGTCCTCACCCGCGTGCAGAACGACCTGTTCGACGTGGGCGCGGACCTGTCGACGCCGGTGGCGGAGAGCCCGGAGTTCCCGCCCCTGCGGGTCGAGCAGTTCTACATCGACAAGCTGGAGGCGGACTGCGACCGCTTCAACGAACGGCTGGAGAAGCTCCGCTCCTTCATCCTCCCCGGCGGCACCCCCGGCGCGGCCCTCCTCCACCAGGCCTGCACCGTCGTCCGCCGGGCGGAACGCTCGACATGGGCGGCCCTGGAGGTGCACGGCGAGGTGATGAACCCGCTGACCGCGACCTACCTCAACCGCCTCTCCGACCTCCTGTTCATCCTCGCGAGGACGGCGAACAAGGAGGTCGGGGACGTGCTGTGGGTGCCCGGCGGGGAGCGCTAGGTCTTACTGCGGGCCTCCTGCCAGAGCCCGGCGGCGACCAGCACGCCGCCGACGCACATCATCACGATGCCGACCTTCGTGAGGGTGAAGACGGGGATGTCCACGTCACCGGTGAACAACCACAGCCCCAGGCCGATCACGAAGGTGACGGCACCTTCCACCAGGTTTCCGCGCGCCTTGCTCATCGGTGCACCTTCTCCTTCTCGAGCGTCACCTCGGCCTCCCCCGCGGGAGCCTTCCGCGGCCAGACCGCATAGCTCAGCGCGACCAGGCCGTGGATCCCGGCCGCCCGCCAGGCCGCGTAGCGCCAGCTCTCCAGGGAGGTGACGCGGCTCGGGTCGTCCACGTACCAGATGGCGAGCTGGAGCAGCGCGGTCGCGACGGCGGCGCCGGTCAGGGTGCCCAGCCAGACCTTGCCCTCGTGACGCGCACGGGCCATGCCGTAGCGCGGGGGCTTGACCGGGGGCGGCGCGCCGCCGAACCGGTGGGCCGCGTGGCCGTCCAGCCACTTCATCGTGCGGTGGCCGTGCCCCACGGTGTAGCCGATGTACAGCGCGGCCAGCCCGTGCGTCCAGTTCGGATCCGCGCCGTTCTTCAGGTCCAGCGCGGTGGCGACCAGCAGGACGACCTCCAGCAGCGGCTCGCACAACAGCAGTGCCAGCCCCGTACGCGGCATGCGCAGCAGGTAACGGAAGGCCAGCCCGGCCGCCAGCAGCACCCAGAAGCCGATCTCACAGGCGGCGATCAAGGCGACGATCACGATTCGCTCCTCTCGGTCACCTCTTCAGGCTCCCGTGCGCAGCGGCCGGAATCGTCGTCGCGACTGACGAACCCGCGGTACATCGAAAGATGCAGCGAGGGACCCTTCGCGGGGCCCACGCACCGGGCGCGACGGCCGTGTTGGATGGGGTCATGGCCGTACGACTGACCCGCCCACGCCGTTTCGACGTCTACGTCGCGCTCGGCGGCCTGCTCGGCGGGCTGCTGCTCTGGGGCGTCGGTCTGGCCACCCGTCCGCGCACCGAGGTGTACGTGCTGCTGCCGGGGCGCTGGCCGGTCCTGGTGCCGCTGCTCGTCATGGCCGGCTGCGAGCTGTTGCGCCGGAGCGCCCCGCGCACGGCCCTGCTGACCGGCACGGCCGCGATCGTCCTGGACACCGTCACCCAGGGCAATCTGGTCACGATCCTGATGTACACCGACCTCATGTACGCGGCCGTCCTGTACGGCCCGCCCGCCTCGGCGCACCGCATCCCCCGGATCACCGGGCTGCTCTCGCTGGTCGGGGTCGTGGTGCCGTTCGCGTTGTGGCGTGAGCCCGAGGCCCTGCTGATCGGCGTGGTCACCGGCCTCGTGGCCTTCGGCCCGGCCGCCACCGGCCTGATCGTCCGCAATCACCGCGAGGCCGCGGAGGCGGCCCGGCTGCGTGCCGAGCAGACCGCGCTGCTCGCCGAGATGGACCGCACCCAGGCGGTCACCGCCGAGCGCGCCCGGATGGCCCGCGAGCTGCACGACATGGTCGCCAACCACCTGTCGGCGATCGCCATCCACTCCACCGCCGCGCTCTCCCTCCAGGACCCGAAGACCTCCCAGGAGGCCCTGACCGTCATCCGCGAGAACAGCGTGGCGGGGCTCGCGGAGATGCGGCGGCTGATCGGGATCCTCCGCGACTCGAGCGGTGACGTCGAGCCGGTCGCCGCCCCCACGCTCGACGGGCTCGGCGCCCTGGTCGAGAACGCCCGTACCAACGGCCTCGACATCACCCTCGACGCGGCCCACGGGACGGTGCCCGCGCCCGTCGAACTCGCCGCCTACCGCATCGTGCAGGAGTCCCTCACCAACGCCCTCAAGCACGCCGGCCCCGGCCGGGTCACCGTCGCCCTCGCCCGGCAGGACGGTGCACTGACCGTCTCGGTGACCAGCCCGTACGGGGACCGGGACCAGCCGAGCGCCCCCGGTTCCGGCGCGGGGCTCATCGGCATGCGCGAGCGCACCGCCCTGCTGGACGGCACGTTCGAAGCGGGCCCCGAGGACTCGCCCGGCGGCAAGGTCTGGGCCGTACGCGCCACCCTCCCCGTGCACGACACCGTCGAAGGAGACAACGCATGATCCGCGTCCTGGTCGCCGAGGACCAGTCCGCCGTCCGCGCAGGCCTGGTCCTCATCCTGCGCAGCGCGCCCGACATCGAGGTGGTGGGCGAGGCGGCGGACGGCGAGCAGGCGGTGGCACTGGCCCGCGAGCTGCGGCCGGACCTGGTGCTGATGGACGTTCAGATGCCGCGGCTGGACGGGGTGTCGGCGACCCGGCAGGTCGTTACGGAACGGCTCGCCGACGTGCTGGTGCTGACCACCTTCGACCTCGACGAGTACGTCTTCGGGGCACTGCGGGCGGGCGCGTCCGGCTTCCTGCTGAAGAACACCGAGGCGAAGGACCTGCTTCAGGCCGTACGGACGGTCGCGCGCGGGGAGGGGCTGATCGCCCCGGCCGTCACCCGGCGGCTGATCGCGGAGTTCGCTGCGAAGCCGACACGGGAGTCCGCGGCCGACCCGGCCGTCCTCGACCGGCTGACCCGGCGCGAGCGCGAGGTGCTGTCCTGCCTGGGCGAGGGCCTGTCCAACGCGGGCATCGCCGAGCGGCTCGACATGGCCGAGGCGACGGTGAAGACCCATGTCAGCCGCCTGCTGGGGAAGCTGGAGCTGCGCAGCCGGGTGCAAGCGGCCGTCCTGGCGCAGGAGTTGGGGATCTGACCCGGCCGCAGATCACTACGGTCGCGGTGGTCCAGACCTATTGACCGGTGGTCCAGACCTTTCTATTCTCACCGCACCATGAGTGGGCGTGAGGCTCAGTCACGCCCCCACAACTCCATCAAGGAGGCGCAGCATGCGCTTCAGACACAGAGCCGCGGCAGGGTTCGCGACCCTGTTGCTCCCGCTGGCCGGTATCGTCGGCCTCGCGAGCCCGGCCCAGGCCGCGGCATCCGCCACCGCGAGCTACACCAAGACGCAGGACTGGGGCTCCGGCTTCGAAGGCAAGTGGACGGTGAAGAACACCGGGACCACGCCCCTCAGCTCCTGGACCGTCGAGTGGGACTTCCCCTCCGGCACGTCCGTCACCTCCGCCTGGGACGCCGACGTCACCTCCTCCGGCACCCACTGGACCGCGAAGAACAAGTCCTGGAACGGCACCCTCGCCCCCGGCGCCTCCGTCTCCTTCGGCTTCAACGGCACCGGCTCCGGCTCCCCCGCGAACTGCAAGCTCAACGGCGCCGGCTGCGACGGCGGCAGCGTCCCCGGCGACGCCCCGCCCTCCGCACCCGGCACCCCCACCGCCTCCGGCATCACCGACACCTCGGTGAAGCTGACCTGGTCCGCCGCCACCGACGACAAGGGCGTCAAGAACTACGACGTCCTGCGCGACGGCACGAAGGTCACCACTGTGACGTCCACCTCGTACACGGACACCGGCCTGACCGCCGGCACCGACTACTCCTACACCGTCCAGGCCCGCGACACCGCCGACCAGACCGGCCCGGTCAGCGGCGCGGTGAGGGTGCGCACCACCGGCGGCTCGCAGGAACCCCCGCCCACCGGCGACAAGATCAAGCTCGGCTACTTCACCGAGTGGGGCGTCTACGGCCGCAACTACCACGTCAAGAACCTGGTGACGTCCGGCTCCGCGTCGAAGATCACGCACATCAACTACGCCTTCGGCAACGTCAAGAACGGCCAGTGCACGGTCGACGACACCTACGCCGCCCACGACAAGGCCTACACCGCCGACCAGTCCGTCAGCGGCACCGCCGACACCTGGGACCAGCCACTGCGCGGCAACTTCAACCAGCTCCGCCAGCTCAAGGCCAAGTATCCGCACATCAAGGTGCTGTACTCGTTCGGCGGCTGGACCTACTCCGGCGGCTTCGGCCAGGCAGCGCAGAACGCGGCCGCCTTCGCCAAGTCCTGCAAGACCGTCGTGGAGGACCCGCGCTGGGCCGACGTCTTCGACGGCATCGACATCGACTGGGAGTATCCGAACGCCTGCGGTCTGATCTGCGACACCTCGGGCCCGGCCGCGTTCGCCACCCTGTCCAAAGCCCTGCGCGCCGAATTCGGCAAGGACTACCTGGTCACCGCCGCGATCACGGCCGACGCCTCCGCCGGCGGCAAGATCGACGCGGCCGACTACGGCGGCGCCGCGCAGTACCTCGACTGGTACAACGTGATGACCTACGACTACTTCGGCGCCTTCGACAAGGACGGCCCGACCGCCCCGCACTCCCCGCTCACCTCGTACCCCGGCATCCCGCAGGCGGGCTTCAACTCGGCCGACGCGATCGCCAAGCTGAAGGCGAAGGGTGTACCGTCCGCCAAGCTCCTGCTCGGCATCGGCTTCTACGGCCGCGGCTGGACCGGCGTCACGCAGTCCGCCCCCGGCGGCACGGCGACCGGCGCGGCTCCCGGTACGTACGAGGCCGGCATCGAGGACTACAAGGTCCTCAAGAACTCCTGCCCCGCCACCGGCACGATCGCGGGCACGGCGTACGCGCACTGCGGCAGCAACTGGTGGTCGTACGACACTCCCTCGACGATCGCCGGGAAGATGACCTGGGCCAGGAACCAGGGCCTGGGCGGCGCCTTCTTCTGGGAATTCAGCGGCGACACCGGCAATGGTGAGCTGGTGACCGCCATCGACAACGGGCTCGACTGACAGACGAACCCAGGCGACATCGACGCTCCCCCAGACTTCGTCCGGGGGGACCCCCACCCAGCGAGTGAATGTGGCTACGCCACATTCACTCGCTGACCGGGCGGGGCCGCCTCGAGCCACGCGAGGAAACCGGTCAGCGCGTCCTCGCTCATGGCCAGCTCCAGCCGGGTACCCCGGTGCAGACAGACGAGGATCACATGGTCGGAGAGCAGCGCCAGCTCCTCCTCGCCCTCCGGGACCCGGCGGCCGGCCACCTCGATCGCGGAACGCTCCAGGATCCGGCGCGGGCGCGGCGAGTACGAGAAGACACGGAACCACTCGACGCGGTCGCCGTTGTACCGGGCCACCCCGTACGCCCAGCCCTTGCCGTTGCCGTCGCCCTGCTCCGGGGCGTCCCAGCGCAGGCTGGCGTCGAAGGTGCCGCCCGAGCGCTGGATGAGCCGGCGGCGCAGACCGAAGACGAACAGTCCCACCACCACGAGAGCCACGACAATTCCGCACACAGTCAGAGCGAGGACCATCGACACCGACCTCCTCGTCTCCTAGGTAACGGAACGTAAAAAACACCCACATCCGCCTCAGCCGCGGCTGGGTCCGGATCTCTCCGGTACCAGCCGCGGCTGAGTGACGTCATCACACGGCGGGCGGGGTCAGCGCGCCGCCGTGGCCGCACGCAGACGGACGTCCGCGCGGCGCTGGGCCTCCGCGTCGTCCTCCGCCTTCGCACGCTCCAGCTCCTGCTCCGCGCGCTGGACATCGATCTCGTCCGACAGCTCCGCGACTTCGGCGAGCAGCGAGAGCTTGTCGTCCGCGAACGAGATGAAACCGCCGTGGACCGCGGCGACGACCGTCCCGCCATCACTCGTACGGATGGTCACCGGGCCCGACTCCAGCACACCGAGCAGCGGCTGGTGACCGGGCATGACGCCGATGTCGCCGGACGTGGTGCGCGCGACGACCAGGGTGGCCTGGCCGGACCAGACCTCACGGTCGGCCGCGACCAGCGCGACGTGCAGCTCAGCAGCCAAGGGTGGCTCCTCGGGTCACCACCCGGCGGGAGTGCCGGGTGTTGGTTACAAGTCTAGTAGGCGTGACGGAGGGGGCGGGACGCGCCCGCCCCCTCCGTCATGAGCACGAGGCTCACATGTCGAGCGCGAGGCTCAGGAGACGCCCAGCTCCTTCGCGTTCTTCTTCAGGTCCTCGAGACCACCGCACATGAAGAACGCCTGCTCCGGGAAGTGGTCGTAGTCGCCGTCGCAGATCGCGTTGAACGCGGCGATCGACTCGTCCAGCGGCACGTCCGAACCGTCCACGCCGGTGAACTGCTTGGCGGCGTGGGTGTTCTGGGACAGGAAGCGCTCCACGCGACGGGCACGGTGGACGACGAGCTTGTCCTCCTCGCCGAGCTCGTCGATACCGAGGATCGCGATGATGTCCTGCAGGTCCTTGTACTTCTGCAGGATGTTCTTCACGCGCATCGCGGCGTTGTAGTGGTCCGCCGAGATGTACCGCGGGTCGAGGATCCGGGACGTGGAGTCCAGCGGGTCCACGGCCGGGTAGATGCCCTTCTCGGAGATCGGACGGGAGAGCACCGTCGTCGCGTCGAGGTGGGCGAAGGTGGTGGCCGGGGCCGGGTCGGTCAGGTCGTCCGCGGGGACGTAGATCGCCTGCATCGAGGTGATCGAGTGACCACGGGTCGAGGTGATGCGCTCCTGGAGGACACCCATCTCGTCGGCCAGGTTCGGCTGGTAGCCCACCGCGGAGGGCATACGGCCGAGCAGGGTCGACACCTCGGAACCGGCCTGGGTGAAGCGGAAGATGTTGTCGATGAAGAACAGCACGTCCTGCTTCTGGACGTCACGGAAGTACTCCGCCATCGTCAGGCCGGCCAGGGCCACGCGCAGACGGGTGCCCGGGGGCTCGTCCATCTGCCCGAAGACCAGGGCGGTCTTGTCCAGAACGCCGGACTCTTCCATCTCCGCGATGAGGTCGTTGCCCTCACGGGTGCGCTCACCGACGCCCGCGAAGACGGAGACGCCCTCGTGGAGGTTGGCGACACGCATGATCATTTCCTGGATCAGCACGGTCTTGCCGACACCGGCACCACCGAACAGACCGATCTTGCCGCCCTTGACGTACGGGGTGAGAAGGTCGACGACCTTCAGGCCCGTCTCGAACATCTCGGTCTTCGACTCGAGCTGGTCGAACGCGGGGGCCTTGCGGTGGATGGGCCAGCGCTCGCCCTCGAAGGTCTCGTCGCTGTTCAGCACCTCACCGAGGGTGTTGAACACCTTGCCCTTGGTGAAGTCGCCGACCGGGACGGAGATGCCCGCGCCGGTGTCGACGACGGGAGCCTGGCGGACCAGGCCGTCGGTGGGCTGCATGGAGATCGCGCGGACCAGGCCGTCACCCAGGTGCTGGGCGACCTCCAGGGTCAGCGTCTTCTTCTCGCCCGCGAGCGCCGGGTCGGCGACCTCGACGTGCAGGGCGTTGTAGATCTCGGGCATCGCGTCGACGGGGAACTCCACGTCGACGACCGGGCCGATGACCCGGGCGACGCGGCCCGTAGCCGTCGCGGTCTCAACAGTGGTGGTCATTTATCGGTCACTCCCCGCGGTCGCGTCGGCCAGGGCACTGGCGCCACCGACGATCTCGCTGATTTCCTGGGTGATTTCGGCCTGGCGGGCCTGGTTGGCAAGCCGGGTGAGCGTCTCGATGAGCTCTCCGGCGTTGTCGGTGGCCGACTTCATCGCGCGCCGCGTGGCGGCGTGCTTGGAGGCGGCCGACTGGAGCAGCGCGTTGTAGATCCGGCTCTCCACATAGCGCGGCAGCAGGGCGTCCAGGACGTCCTCCGCCGAGGGCTCGAAGTCGAACAGCGGGAGGATCTCGCCCTTGGGCTTCGCCTCCTTCTCGACCTCTTCGAGGCTGAGCGGCAGCAGCCGGGCCTCGATGGCCGTCTGCGTCATCATCGACACGAACTCGGTGTAGACGATGTGGAGCTCGTCCACGCCGCCCTCGGCCGTCTCCGTCTCGATGGCCTCGATCAGCGGGGCCGCGACCTTCTTGGCGTCCGCGTACGACGGGTCGTCGGTGAAGCCCGTGAACGACTCCGCGACCTTGCGCTCGCGGAAGTTGTAGTGGGCCAGACCACGGCGGCCGACGATGTAGCTGACGACCTCCTTGCCCTCACCTTCGAGCTTCGCCGTGAGCCTCTCCGCGGCCTTGATGGCGTTGGAGTTGAAGGCGCCGGCCAGGCCGCGGTCGCTCGTGAGGAGCAGGACCGCGGCGCGGGTCGAGTTCTCCGGCTCCGTCGTCAGCGGGTGCTTGGTGTTCGATCCGGTGGCGACCGCCGTGACCGCCCGGGTGAGCTCGGTCGCGTACGGCGTGGACGCCGCCACCTTGCGCTGCGCCTTGACGACGCGCGAGGCGGCGATCATCTCCATCGCCTTCGTGATCTTCTTGGTCGCGGAGACGGATCGGATGCGACGCTTGTAGACCCGGAGCTGGGCTCCCATGAGTCAGGTCCCTTCCGTCGTCACTTGCCGGCAGCCGGGGCGTCCTCGCCGAGCAGCTTGCCGTCGGAGGTCTCGAACTGCTTCTTGAACTCCGCGATGGCGTCGGCCATGGCCTGGAGGGTGTCGTCCGACATCTTCCCGCCCTCGCGGATGGAGGTCAGCAGGCCCTGCTCCTTGCGGTGCAGGTACTCCAGCAGCTCCTTCTCGAAGCGGCGGATGTCGGCGACCGGAACCTCGTCCATCTTGCCGGTGGTGCCGGCCCAGATGGAGACGACCTGGTCCTCGGTGGCCATCGGCTGGTACTGCGGCTGCTTCAGCAGCTCGACCATGCGCTGACCACGCTCCAGCTGCGCCTTGGACGCGGCGTCCAGGTCGGAACCGAAGGCGGCGAACGCCTCCAGCTCACGGAACTGGGCGAGGTCCACACGCAGACGGCCGGAGACCTGGCGGATCGCCTTGTGCTGGGCGGAGCCACCGACTCGGGAGACCGAGATACCGACGTTCAGCGCGGGGCGCTGACCGGCGTTGAACAGGTCCGACTCCAGGAAGCACTGGCCGTCGGTGATGGAGATGACGTTGGTCGGGATGAACGCCGAGACGTCGTTGGCCTTGGTCTCGACGATCGGCAGACCGGTCATCGAGCCGGCACCCATCTCGTCGGAGAGCTTGGCGCAGCGCTCCAGCAGGCGGGAGTGCAGGTAGAAGACGTCACCCGGGTAGGCCTCACGGCCCGGCGGGCGGCGCAGCAGCAGCGACACGGCACGGTAGGCGTCGGCCTGCTTCGACAGGTCGTCGAAGATGATCAGGACGTGCTTGCCCTGGTACATCCAGTGCTGGCCGATGGCCGAACCGGTGTACGGCGCCAGGTACTTGAAGCCGGCCGGGTCGGACGCCGGGGCGGCGACGATGGTCGTGTACTCCAGCGCGCCGGCCTCCTCCAGAGCGCCGCGCACGCCGGCGATGGTGGAGCCCTTCTGGCCGATGGCGACGTAGATGCAGCGGACCTGCTTGTTCGGGTCGCCCGAGCGCCAGTTGTCACGCTGGTTGATGATCGTGTCGACGGCCAGGGCGGTCTTGCCGGTCTGGCGGTCGCCGATGATCAGCTGACGCTGGCCACGGCCGATCGGGGTCATGGTGTCGACGGCCTTGTAGCCCGTCTCCATCGGCTCGTGCACCGACTTGCGGACCATGACGCCCGGAGCCTGCAGCTCCAGGGCGCGACGGCTGTCGGTCTCGATCTCGCCGAGGCCGTCGATCGGGGTGCCGAGGGGGTCCACCACGCGGCCGAGGTAGCCCTCGCCGACCGCGACGGACAGGACCTCGCCGGTACGGCTGACCGGCTGCCCCTCCTCGATGCCGCTGAACTCACCGAGGACGATGGCACCGATCTCGCGCTCCTCGAGGTTGAGGGCGAGGCCGAGGGTGCCGTCCTCGAACTTCAGCAGTTCGTTGGCCATGGTCGAGGGCAGGCCCTCGACCTTCGCGATGCCGTCGCCGGCAAAGGTGACCGTACCGACCTCCTCGCGCGAGGCCGCGTCCGGCTTGTACGCCTGGACGAAGTTCTCCAGCGCGTCCCGGATCTCCTCCGGCCGGATCGTGAGCTCCGCCATCTGGGTTCCCTGCTCTCCTTGTTGGGCCCGAAGTTTCTTAGGGGGTCTGGGGGGGACCCCCAGGATTCTTCTGCACGGCCCAACCAGGGCCGTAGTAAGTACGTACTGCTATTGAGTTGCTGCTCAGCTCGTGAGCCGGCGGCTGGCGTCCTCGATGCGGTCCGCGAGGGAGCCGTTGATGACCTCGTCGCCGACCTGCACCCGGATCCCGCCGAGGACCTCGGGGTCCACGTCCAGGTTGAGGTGCATCTTGCGGCCGTAGAGCTTCGCGAGGGCGGCGCCCAGGCGCTGCTTCTGCGCGTCGCTCAGCGGTACCGCCGAGGTGACGGTGGCGACCATGCGGTCCCGGCGCTCGGCGGCGAGCTTGGACAGGGATTCCAGTCCCGACTCCAGGCTACGTCCCCGCGGCGCGGTCACAAGGCGCGTCACCAGACGCTCGGTGGCCGCCTGCGCCCGGCCGCCGAGCAGGCTGCGCAGCAGCGCGCCCTTGGCCGAGGTGGTGGCCTTGCGGTCGGTCAGCGCGGCGCGCAGCTCGGTGCTGCCGGAGACGATCCGCCCGAAGCGGAACAGCTCGTCCTCGACGTCGTCGAGCTTGCCCGCCTTCTGCGCGGCGGTGAGGTCGGCGGTGTCGGCCAGCGTCTCCAGTGCGTCCACCAGGTCGCGCGACTGCGACCAGCGGGAGCGCACCATTCCGGCGACCAGGTCGGCGGCCGGGCCGCTGACCTGGGTGCCGAGCAGGCGCTGGGCCAGTTCGGCCTTGGCCTCACCGGCCTGTGCCGGGTCGGTGAGGACCCGACGCAGCGACACCTCGCGGTCGAGCAGCGCGGTGACGGCGGCCAGCTCGTCGGCGAGCGAGCCGGCGTCCACGGACGTGGAGTCCGTCAGCGCGTCGAGACGCTCGCGTGCGGCTGCCAGGGCCTCGCGGCTCGCTCCGTTCATCGGCCGGCCTCGGCCTTCTCCTCGAGGTCGTCGAGGAACCGGTCGATCACGCGGCTCTGGCGGGCGTGGTCCTCGAGGGACTCGCCAACGAGCTTGCCGGCCAGGTCGGTGGCGAGCTTGCCGACGTCCTGGCGCAGCGCGGACGACGCCGCCTTGCGGTCGGCCTCGATCTGGGCGTGACCGGCGGCGACGATCTCCTCGCGCTGCCGCTGGCCCTCGGCCCGCATCTCGGCGATGAGGGCGGCACCCTGCTCCTGCGCCTCCTGGCGCAGACGCGCGGCCTCGTGCCGGGCCTCGGCGAGCTGTGCCTTGTACTGCTCAAGGACGCTCTGGGCCTCGACCTTCATGGTCTCGGCCTCTTCGATACCGCCTTCGATCGCCGCGCGGCGCTCTTCCAGAACCTTGTTGATGTTCGGAAGCAGCTTCTTCCAGAAGAAGAAGAACACGATGGCGAAGGCGATGGTGCCGACGAGCAGCTCGGGGCCCGGAGGAATGAGCGGGTTCTGCTCTTCCTCGGCCGCCAGCTGTACCAGGTTGGCGATCACATCAGTGCCTTTCGTCGAAAGGTTCGGCTCGTCAGCGTTCGTCAGTTGTAGACGAACGGCATGACGATGCCGATGAGGGCGAGCGCCTCACAGAAGGCGAAGCCGAGGATCTGGTTGGCACGGATCAGACCGGCCGCCTCGGGCTGGCGGGCCAGGGCCTGGGTGCCGTTGCCGAAGATGATGCCGACGCCGACGCCGGGGCCGATGGCGGCGAGGCCGTAGCCGATGGAACCGATGTTGCCTTCGACGGCGGCGAGGGTCTCAAGGGCAGCCATGCTGATTCTTCCTTCTCTTTCATGGACCGGCGGGGGTTGGCCACCGGACGTTCTTGGGGCTTGTGGGGCGGAGCGGCTCAGTGGTGCTTGGCGAGAGCGCCCTGGATGTACGAGCAGGCAAGCAGGACGAAGACGTACGCCTGGACGGCCTGCACGAAGAGCTCGAAGAGGATCATGACCATCGTCATGACGAAGGAGACACCGGCGGCCGGGATCAGCCAGCTGTTCAGCAGGTACCACGAGGCGACGGTGAACATCACCAGCATCAGGTGGCCGGCGAACATGTTGGCGAAGAGTCGGACCGCGTGCGTGAAGGGGCGAACGAGCAGGTTCGAGAAGAACTCGATGACCATCACGAGCGGGAGAACCGGGCCGAGTTCCTTGTCGTAGCCGGTGACGTTCTTGAAGAAGCCGACGAAACCGTGCCGCTTGAAGGTCAGCGAGACCCACACCACGTAGACGATGGCAGCCAGCACCATCGGGTAGGCGATGATCGACGACACCGGGAACTGGGCCAGTGGGATCACGGACCAGATGTTCATGATCCAGATGAAGAAGAACAGCGAGACCATCAGGGGGACGTACTTCTCGCCCTCCTTCTTACCGAGGGTCTCGTAGACGATGCCGCGGCGGACGAAGTCGTAGCCTGCCTCGCCGATCATCTGGAGCTTGCCCGGCACCACCTTCGCCTTGCCGAAGGCGAGCGTGAAGAAGGTGACGACAAGCAGGGTGGTGATGACCGCGAGCAGCATCACCTTGTTGAACTCGAACCCTCCAACCGTGGCGATCGGCTTGAAGAGGAACGAGTGCAGGCCCGGAGCCGGAAAACCACACCCGTTGTCGGACATGATCCGACAGCTCCAGTCAAAGGCGAGCTGGGTCTGGTCAGCACTCACCGCGGGCTCCTTCGGCGTGACGCATGGGTACGGCAACCTCGTTGTGTCGGCGCGGCACAGAGCCGCGGTTCGGCACGGGACTGGTGTTACGGATGTGGGGGCGGCTGGGGGGCATCTCGCCTCGCGATGGAGCAGGCGTCAGCTCGGATGCCCGCGCCCGCGATGCCGCAGTTGGCACCGGACGATAGCAGGAGATCTCATGCCTCTTTATCCCGGGCCTACCCCTCACGACGAGTGCCCCGACTTTTCGGGCTTCCCGCCCGTCGTCGAATCGGGCTCGACGTAAAGGATCTTGGCCTTCATGTGGGCACGCGTCTGAGCGGCGATCCACGCGAGGGTGCCGACGACGAGCGTGATGGCGAAGACTTTGGGGTCGAACAGCGTCGTGTTCTTGAACGCGGCGACGAAGACGAACAGCAGAAGGATCTGCGCCGCGTAGAGCATCAAGCCCATCGCCTGGAAAAGGTGCGGAAGCGATTTGGCAGTGCGCTGCAGGACGTAGAGACCGATCCCCATGAACAGGATCACCACGAGCGTCGCGGCGACCGCCCCGATCGCCCCCTTGCCACCGGCGACCACGCCACTAATGACGGCGGCAACAGCACCGACGGCAGCCGTGGGCACGGCGGCCTGGGCCAAGATCCGGGCGTCATTGGACGGCATGGCGGCATCTCCGCTTTCGCAGGGGGCAGGGGTGTCGTCATGGACGAGCGTAGTCCCGGGCTGAGTGGAGACCTCACACCAATGGGCCGTCGCACTACGGCCCTTCGGCTCTATCCGGGGGTTCTCGTGAACCGTATCACAAACTATTTGATGCAGTCTTTACCTGAAGGTGTGCGCACAGTCACACATGAGAGTGAACATGCGCGTCTGAGCGAGAACACCGCCGACTTGTCTGGTATTGGGGCGTTTCGCTCCCCCATCGCAACCCCACGACTTGGCAATGCTCTAGTCAGATTCTTACCTTGTCCCGGCCTTACGCCGGTCCGCCAGCCGCGAACGGGCACCAACGGCGGTGGCCCCGTTGACTCCTGAGACCCCGGACACGACCGGGGCGTGGTTCTCACGCGCGAGCGAGGCCGGCTGCTCGGCGGCGGACGCCGGCGTGGAGGCCTCGGGTGCCAGGGCCGGGACCCCGCGGCGCCGGTAACGGGGCGGCACGAACCGCTCCATCCAGCGCGGGGCGCGCGGCGTGAAGCGCGGCAGCAGGAGCAGGGCCAGGCCGATCGCGCTGAGGAACACGATGCCGAGCACGATCCACATGGACGCCGAGTTGACCGAGTAGGCCAGCGCCCCGAAGGCGATCAGCGCCGACCAGAAGTACATGATCAGCACGGCCCGGCTGTGCGAGTGGCCGATCTCCAGCAGGCGGTGGTGCAGGTGGCCCCGGTCGGCCGCGAACGGCGACTGGCCGCGCCAGGTGCGGCGCACGATCGCCAGGATCAGGTCGGCGGCCGGCACCGCGATGATCGTCAGCGGCAGCAGCAGCGGGATGTAGACGGGGACCGTCTGGTGCACGGCCTCCTTCTCCGACCCGACGTAGAGGTTGAGCGCGTCCGGGTCGACCTGCCCGGTGATCGAGATCGCGCCGGCGGCCAGGACCAGGCCGATCAGCATCGAGCCCGAGTCGCCCATGAAGATCCGCGCCGGGTGCATGTTGTGCGGTAGGAAGCCCAGGCACATGCCCATCAGGATCGCCGAGAAGAGCGTGGCGGGGGCGGCGGCCTCGATGCCGTACGAGTACCAGATCCGGTAGGCGTACAGGAAGAACGCGGTGGCCGCGATGCAGACCATGCCGGCCGCGAGGCCGTCCAGGCCGTCGACGAAGTTGACCGCGTTGATGGTGATGACGACCAGCGCCACCGTCAGCAGGGTGCCCTGCCACTGGGTGAGCGCGACCGAGCCGATGCCCGGGATCGGCAGCCACAGGATCGTCAGACCCTGTACGACCATCACGCCCGCGGCGATCATCTGGCCGCCGAGCTTGATCAGGGCGTCGATCTCGAACTTGTCGTCCAGCACACCGATCAGCCAGATCACCGCCGCCCCGGACAGCAGCGCCCGGGGTTCGTTCGACGTCTCGAAGACCTGACTGAGGTTGGTCAGGTGGTCGGCGACCAGCAGACCCGCGCACAGGCCGAAGAACATCGCGATCCCGCCGAGCCGCGGAGTGGGTTCCCGGTGCACGTCACGTGCCCGGATCTCCGGCATCGCTCCGGCCACGATCGCGAACTTCCGTACCGGCCCTGTCAGCAGATACGTCACCGCGGCCGTGATGCAGAGCGTCAGCAGGTATTCACGCACGGGCTTCCCCACAGGTCTCGCTGGCCATCACAGCCCCACACCCTAGCGATGCGCGCATATGAGTGGGGACTTCCGGGTAGCGACGATGGTTGCACGAGTAGCTGTGCACCCTGGTGCGCTTACCCCGTCTCAGCGGGGATACGGCGGAAATCCACCGGCCAGCTCCCGCACTTCTTCACGGGCCCTCGCGGTCTCCGTCACGCCCCTGAGCACCCCCGCGAGCAGCTCGGCGATCCGCGCCATCTCCGCCTCGCCCATGCCCTGCGTGGTGACGGCGGCCGTACCCAGCCTGAGTCCCCGGGCGTCGCCGTGCGGCAGCGCGCAGCAGTCCATGACCAGGCCGGCGGCGGCGAGACGGCCCCGGGCGGTGCGGCCGTCGACGCCGAGCGGCGCCGGGTCGGCGGTGATCAGGTGGGTGTCCGTGCCGCCCGTGGTGACGACCAGGCCCTCGGCGGCCAGCCGGGCCGCGAGAACCCTCGCATTGGCGACCACCTGATGGGCGTACACGGCGAACGCCGGTGTTGCCGCCTCCCCGAACGCGACCGCCTTGGCGGCGATGGTGTGCATCTGCGCGCCGCCCTGTGTGAAAGGGAACACGGCCCGGTCGACCCGCTCGGCCAGCTCCGCGCGGCACAGGATCATGCCGCCGCGCGGACCCCGCAGCACCTTGTGGGTCGTCGCACAGACGATGTCCGCGTACGGCACCGGGTTCGGCGCCGCTCCCCCGGCGACGAGCCCGATGGGGTGCGCGGCGTCCGCCACGAGGAAGGCGCCCACCTCGTCGGCGACCTCGCGGAAGAACGCGTAGTCGATGTGCCGGGGGTAGGCGATCGAGCCGCACACGATCGCCTTGGGCCGGCGCGTGCGGGCCAGGGTGCGCACCTGGTCGTGGTCGATCAGCCCGGACTCGGCCTCCACGCCGTATCCGACGAAGTCGAACCAGCGGCCGGAGAAGTTCGCCGGCGACCCGTGCGTGAGATGACCGCCGTAGGGCAGGCCGAGGGCGAGGACGGTGTCGCCGGGCCGCAGCAGGGCGGCGTAGGCGGCCAGGACGGCCGAAGAGCCGGAGTGGGACTGGACGTTGGCGTGCTCGGCGCCCAACAGCGCCCTGGCCCGGTCCACGGCGACGCGTTCGGCGACGTCGACGATCTCGCAGCCGCCGTGGTGCCGCGCTCCCGGGTAGCCCTCGGCGTACTTGTTGGCGAGCGGCGAGCCGAGGGCGGCCAGGACGGCCGGCGAGCTGAAGTTCTCGGCGGCGATCAGCTGGAGTGTGGTCGCCTGCCGCTCCCGCTCGCCGAGCAGGATGTCGGCGAGTTCGGGGTCCTGGCGGCGCAGGAGGTCGGCCTCGATGGCAGGGGTGACCGTCATGGTGGGCTCCGGGCGGCGTCGACGGTGACGTACGTCCAATGTAGGCCCGGGGCCCCCGGGGCGCTCGGTCGTTACGTCTTTGCGGGGACGCCCGTGAGGGCCGTGACGACCGGATCGAGTGCCTGGTGTATCTCGTCCCCGATGGACCGGAAGAACGTCAGGGGCGCCCCGTACGGGTCGTACACCTCGTCCGCCTCGGCGTTCGGGGCCAGCAGCCACCCGCGTAGAGCCGCCGCGGCACGCACCAGCGCACGCGCGCGGGTGACCACGCCCTCCTCCAGGGGCGGCAGGGTCGCCGGGTCGATGGCCTTCACCAGGCGGGTGAACTCCTTGAGCGTGAAGGTCCGCAGGCCCGCCGAATGGCCCATGGAGATGACCTGCGCCCGGTGGTCCCGGGTGGCGGTCAGCACCAGGTCGGCGCGGATCACGTGCTCGTCGAGGAGCTCGCGGCCGACGAAGCCGGAGGCGTCCGCGCCGAAGTCGGCCAGCACGGTCTCCGCGTTGGCCTCCATGGGGGCGCCCTCGTGACCCCAGGTGCCCGCGCTCTCCACGATCAGCCCGCCGCCCAGGATCCCGAGCCGCTCCCGCACGAAATGGCGGGTCAGCCGCTCGGTGATGGGCGAGCGGCATACGTTGCCGGTGCTGACGTGGAGGATGCGGAAGCTGTCGCGCGGAAGCCCCACGAACGTCGTCGTGATCTCCGCCGCGCTTTCCCCGTTGCCTATGCCACGCCCCGCTCCAGGGGCCGTCAATTCGCCACCTCGAGGTCGGGTACGACCTTTCGCAGCTCTTCCGCGGAGAGCGCGCCGGCGCGCAGCAGCAGCGGCACCTCACGGGTCACGTCGACGATCGACGACGGGACGTTGCCGGGGGTCGGGCCGCCGTCCAGGTAGACGGAGACGGAGTCGCCGAGCATCTCCTGCGCGGCGTCGCAGTCCTCCGGCGCCGGGTGGCCGGTCAGGTTGGCGGAGGAGACGGCCATCGGGCCCACCTCCGTCAGCAGCTCGATGGCGACCGGGTGCAGCGGCATGCGCACGGCGACCGTGCCCCGGGTGTCGCCCAGGTCCCACTGGAGGGACGGCTGGTGCTTGGCGACGAGCGTCAGCGCGCCCGGCCAGAAGGCGTCGACCAGCTCCCAGGCCAGCTCCGAGAAGTCCGTGACGAGCCCGTGCAGCGTGTTCGGGGAGCCGATGAGCACGGGGGTGGGCATGTTGCGGCCCCGGCCCTTGGCCTCGAGCAGGTCGGCGACCGCCTCCGAGGAGAACGCGTCGGCGCCGATGCCGTACACCGTGTCCGTCGGCAGCACCACGAGCTCGCCACGGCGGACGGCGGACGCTGCCTCACGCAGACCGGTCACACGGTCGGTCGCGTCGTTGGTGTCGTATCGCCGTGCCATCTTTAGCTGGCCTCCTCGTACACGTGCTGCTGGGATGAAGTCCGCGAAGACTGCGGGGTGCCCGGTGCGCTCACGGCAGTGCCTTGCGGGCCGTGGCGAAACGCGGGCGGTTGTTCAGGTCCGGATGGTCGGCTGCGTCGGTCCAGCCGCGGTCCTCGGCGAAGATCCACGGCACCTGGCCGCCCTGGGTGTCGGCGTGCTCCACGACCACGACGCCGCCGGGGCGCAGCAGCCGGTGCGCCGTGCGTTCCAGGCCGCGGATGAGGTCGAGGCCGTCCTCGCCGGAGAACAGGGCCAGGCCGGGGTCGTAGTCCCGCGCCTCGGGGGCGACGTACTCCCACTCGGTGAGCGGGATGTACGGCGGGTTGGAGATGACCAGGTCGACCTGGCCGTCGAGGTCCGGGAAGGCCGTCAGGGCGTCTCCCTGGCGCAGTTCGACCCTGGACCCCTCCACGTTCTTGCGGGTCCACCTGAGGGCGTCCTCGGACAGCTCCACGGCGTGCACGCGCGAGCGCGGCACCTCCTGGGCGAGGGCGAGCGCGATGGCGCCGGAGCCGGTGCACAGGTCGACGATGCACGGCTCGACGACGTCCATGGCCCGTACGGCGTCTATGGCCCAGCCGACCACGGACTCGGTCTCCGGCCGCGGGACGAACACCCCGGGTCCGACCTGGAGTTCCAGGTACCGGAAGTAGGCACGCCCGGTGATGTGCTGGAGCGGCTCGCGGGCCTCGCGGCGGGCGATGACCTCCCAGTAGCGGGCGTCGAAGTCGGAGTCCTTGACGGAGTGCAGCTCGCCGCGCTTGACGCCGTGCACGAACGCGGCGAGCTCCTCCGCGTCGGTGCGCGGCGAGGGCACGCCGGCGTCGGCGAGCCGCTGGGTGGCCTGGGCCACCTCCGCGAGCAGCACGCTGCGGGGGCTTGGGGGTCGCCCCCCAAATGACTGCTGCACGCAAGTCCTCCGGTACTCGGTACTCCTGTGGATACTCCTGTGGGTCCTACGCGGCCGCGAGCTTCGCCGCCGAGTCCGCGTCGACGCAGGCCTGGATCACCGCGTCGAGGTCGCCGTCCAGCACCTGGTCCAGGTTGTACGCCTTGAAGCCGACGCGGTGGTCCGAGATGCGGTTCTCCGGGAAGTTGTACGTGCGGATCTTCTCGGAGCGGTCGACGGTGCGGACCTGGCTGCGGCGGGCGTCGGCGGCCTCCCTCTCCGCCTCCTCCTGTGCCATGGCGAGCAGCCTGGAGCGCAGGATACGCAGTGCCTGCTCCTTGTTCTGCAACTGGCTCTTCTCGTTCTGGCAGGAGGCGACGACTCCGGTCGGGATGTGCGTGATGCGCACGGCGGAGTCGGTGGTGTTGACGGACTGTCCGCCCGGCCCGGAGGAGCGGTAGACGTCGATGCGGAGGTCGTTCGGGTTGATCTCGACGTCGACCTCCTCGGCCTCGGGGGTGACGAGGACACCGGCGGCGGAGGTGTGGATGCGGCCCTGGGACTCGGTGGCGGGGACGCGCTGCACGCGGTGCACGCCGCCCTCGTACTTCAGACGGGCCCACACGCCCTGTCCGGGCTCCGTCGCGCCCTGGCCGCCCTTGGTCTTCACGGCCACCTGGACGTCCTTGTAGCCGCCCAGCTCGGACTCGGTGGCGTCGATGATCTCGGTCTTCCAGCCGACGCGCTCGGCGTACCGCAGGTACATGCGCAGCAGGTCGCCGGCGAACAGGGCCGACTCGTCGCCGCCCGCGCCCGCCTTGATCTCCAGGATGACGTCCTTGTCGTCGCTGGGATCGCGCGGGACGAGGAGAAGGCGCAGCTTCTCGGTCAGTTCCTCGCGCCGCTGCTCCAGCTCCTTGACCTCGGCCACGAAGTCGGGGTCGTCGGCGGCGAATTCGCGCGCGGTCTCGATGTCGTCGCCCGTCTGCGTCCAGGAGCGGTACGTGGCGACGATCGGGGTGAGCTCGGCGTAACGCTTGTTCAGCTTGCGCGCGTTGGCCTGGTCGGAGTGGACCGACGGGTCGGAGATCTTCTTCTCCAGGTCGGCGTGTTCGGCGACGAGTTCCTCGACGGCCTCGAACATCTTGGGCTCCTGTGTACTGGCGGGGGGTGAAGGGGCGGGCGACCAAAAACGCCGGTCCCGGAGCGCCCGGTGAGGGGGCGCGCCGCGGACCGGCGAAATGGGGCTCGCTACTTCTTGGAGCCGGCGGCCTTGCCGAAGCGGGCCTCGAAGCGGGCCACGCGGCCACCGGTGTCGAGGATCTTCTGCTTGCCCGTGTAGAACGGGTGGCACTCGGAGCACACGTCGGCACGGATCGCGCCGGACTCGATGGTGCTGCGGGTGGTGAACGACGCGCCGCAGGTGCAGCTGACCTGCGTCTCGACGTACGCGGGGTGGATGTCGCGCTTCAAGGTGTCTCCTAGGTTTCGGGAGGGCGCCGGGTCGCTGCCGCGGGCTGCGGGAGCGTGAACCGGGGCCGACGTACCAGTCTGCCAGGACTGGGGCCATCCCCCAAAACCGGGGGTTGCTGTGATCTATTCCCTGCGGGCCGGTGGGGGTTCTTCGCGCCCACGCGGCGGAGCCGCAAATCGATACGGTCCCGCGCCCCTTGAGGGCGCGGGCCTCAGGAGCCGCTCACGACGCCCTTGGCTTCACCTGTCGCCGTGCCCTCGGTCGCGCTCTTCGGGATCGGCTTGTCGTTCTCCAGGGCCTTCCAGATCTGGTCGGCCTTCTTCTTCTGGAGGAGGACGCGGTTGGGGTCGGCCGGGTCGTAGGCCACCGGCATCGTGACCATGTGCATGTTGGACGGGGTGATGCTCTTGAGGCCGCCCGCGAAGGACGCGAGCTTGCTGACCGATCCGAGGTCGGAGTCGGCCGTCACCGTCTTGGTCGCGGTCTCCGCGAGGTCGAGCAGCTTCTTGGGGTTGGTGAAGACGCCGACGTCCTTGACCTGGTTGACCAGGGCCTTGATGAAGGCCTGCTGGAGCTGGATGCGGCCCAGGTCGGAGCCGTCGCCGACGCCGTGACGGGTGCGGACCAGGCCGAGGGCCTGCTCGCCGTCGAGTCTGTGGGTGCCGGCCTTCAGCTTCAGGTGGCTGTCGGGGTCGTCGATGCTCTTGGTCGTGGTGACCTCGACGCCGCCGAGGTCGTCGATGAGCTTCTGGAAGCCGGCGAAGTCGACCTCCAGGTAGTGGTCCATGCGCAGGTCGGTGATCGACTCGACGGTCTTCACGGCGCAGGCGGCCCCGCCGGTGGAGTACGCGGAGTTGAACATCACGCCGTTCGCGGCGGGGTGCTCGTCGCCCTTGGTGTCCGTGCACGCGGGCCGGTCGATGAGGGTGTCACGCGGGATGGAGACCACGCTGGCCTTCTTGTGGCCCTTGTAGACGTGCACGATCATCGCCGTGTCGGAGCGGGCGCTGCCGTCGTCGGTGCCGCCGCCGAGCTTCTTGTTGCCGCCGGCGCGGGTGTCGGAGCCGAGGACGAGGATGTTCTCCGAGCCGTTGTCGGCCTTCTTGGGGCGGTCCGTGCCGAGGGCCTGGTCGATGTCGACGCTCTTCAGGTTGCCGTTGAGCTTGAAGTACATGTACCCCGCCCCGGCGCCGCCCAGGACGACGATGCCCGCGGCGGTCCAGGCCATCGCCATCAGGCCCCTGGGCCGCTTGCTGGGCTTGCGGCGTCGGCCCTTGGCGCGGTGGCGCGGCCCGGTGGTGCCGGTATCGTCCGGTATGCCCGGACCCGGCGTGCTCTCGGCAGACATGTGCTCCTCAGCTCGTCTACGGTCGGTTACCCCCTGCGGTCAGTACCAGGCGTGAACGGTCGGGGACCTGCTCCTGGCACCATCGTCGCTCCGCCTGGTCAGACGGAGAAACTCGGGAAAGGGTTGCACAACGGACTGTGCCCACCGCGTGCGGCGGTGGGCACAATGTGTGTCCGTCACAGCGAGGGGTACCTCGCTCACCTGCGGTTTCAGCCGAAGATGTCGTACTGCTTGAAATCGGTACCGACGGACACCCTTGTGGCGAA
Organism: Streptomyces coeruleorubidus; assembly: GCF_028885415.1. GTDB lineage: Bacteria > Actinomycetota > Actinomycetes > Streptomycetales > Streptomycetaceae > Streptomyces > Streptomyces coeruleorubidus_A. Next base: position 6,753,622 of record NZ_CP118527.1, on the reverse strand, counting down.
GATCTCGCTGGTCGCCTTGCCGGTGCCCGGGTACAGGTAGAGCGTGCCGCCGGGGGTGCGGGCCAGGAAGTCGGCCTTGCCGTCGCCGGTGATGTCGCCGGTCGCGTCGAAGGCGTTGTAGCCGCTCCAGGTGCGCACCTTGACCCGGGCCGAGAAGGCGCCCGAGCCGGCCTGGCCGGTGCCCTTGTAGAGGTACACGTAGCTGCCCGACGTGCTGCGGGCGATCAGGTCGGTCTTGCCGTCCCCGGTGAAGTCGCCGTGGCCGCGCACGGAGTTGTACTGGTTCCAGCCGGAGCCGACCTTCACACGGGGCGCGAAGGTGCCGTTGCCCTTGCCCGGGTAGATCCACATCACGCCCGCGGAGTCGACCGAGAGCAGGTCGGGCAGGTAGTCGCCGGTGACGTCACCGGGGGTGATGATGCGGGTGCGGGTCTTCCAGTTGTCGGCGAGCTGCTTGGTGGACCAGGTGCCGCTGGAGATCACGTAGTGGGTCCAGAAGAGGTCGCCGTCGCTGCTGCGCCGGTAGACCAGGTCCTGGTAGCCGTCCCGGTCGAGGTCCGTCTGGAGGACGACGTTGAAGCCGTTCCAGTTGCCCCAGGACTCGCGGGCGGCGAAGGACGTGCCCTTGGAGTCCTTGGAGTAGCCGGTCTTGGTGGAGGCGTTGCGCACCCACAGGTCGGCCTTGTGGTCGCCGCTGATGTTGGTGTCGTCGACCCTCGGGTAGGTCGCGCCGACGTACGAGCTGACCTTGCTGAAGACGCTGTAGGCGCCCTTCGCGACGCAGTCCGTCACGCCCCAGGACACGACACCGACGATCCGGTTGTTCACGACCAGCGGGCCGCCGGAGTCGCCGTTGCAGGCGGAGACGGTGCCGGCGTCGCTGCCGGTGGCGGGCTCGCCCGCGCAGACCATGTGCCCCTTGACGAAGTCCCCGCCGTAGTAGCCGGCGCAGGTGGTGTCGGACTGGACGGGCAGCGTGGCCGTCTTCAGCGTCTCGGAGATGGCGTCGCTGGTGGAGCTGGTGCGGCCCCAGCCGTAGACCTTGGCGCTGGTGCCCGCCTTGTACGACGTGGTGTCGCCGGACGTCGTCATACGGATCGGGGTGGCCTTGACCGGGACGGGCAGGGTGAGCACCGCGATGTCGTTGTCGATGGTCGTCGCGTTGTACGACGGGTGGTTCCACTGCCGCCAGACGCCGGTGACGGTGCCGCCGTGCAGGTCGCTGCCGTCCGCCGAGGGCAGCTGGGAGGTGCCGGTGACGATGGCGCCGTTGGCGTTCCAGTTGTAGCCCTTGACGCAGTGCGCGGCGGTGAGGATCTTCGTCGGCGCGACCACGGCGCCGCCGCAGAAGAAGCCGATGTCGTCGCTCGTGCCCGAGGTGCCCCGGTCGTCGTAGTAGTGGAGCTGCGCCATCCACGGGGCCGAGGTGATGGTGGTCTCGTTGCCGCCGATGACCTTCGGGTCGACGGTGGAAGGGCTCGTGTTCGTGCTCGCGCTGAGCGAGGCCTTGTTCGTCTTCCCGGCGACGTCGTCACCGGCCATGGCGCCGGCGACGCGCTTCTCCAGCTCGGCGAGCGACGGTGAGCTGGTGGCGGGCTTGATGGTCGGCTGCGGCAGTGCGGTGGCCGCGCCGGCGGACGTCGTCAGCAGCGCGGCGGCCACGGCGGCGGCGACACCGGCCGCGGCGACGGGAACGGCGATACGTATCCGGCGTCTGTGCCGACCGCCCCCGGGCATGGTTCTACCCACGAATGTCCCCCCTCGGGATCACAAGTTCGAAGAGAGCGCGATCCTACATGCACATGAACACCACAAAGGGCCGCCCCCGTCGCATGTGAACGGGGGCGGCCCTTTGTGCCGTGCCTGTCTCAGTCGCCGTTGCCGGGCGTCGGCGTCGTCTTCTGGATCTGCATCAGGAACTCGGCGTTCGACTTCGTCTGCTTCATCTTGTCGAGAAGCAGCTCGACCGCCTGCTGCTGGTCGAGGGCGTGCAGCACCCGGCGCAGCTTCCAGACGATGGCGAGCTCGTCGTTGGCGAGCAGGATCTCTTCCTTACGGGTGCCGGACGCGTCGACGTCCACCGCCGGGAAGATGCGCTTGTCGGCGAGCTTCCGGTCGAGCTTGAGCTCGGCGTTACCCGTGCCCTTGAACTCCTCGAAGATGACCTCGTCCATGCGGGACCCGGTGTCCACGAGGGCGGTGGCGAGGATGGTCAGCGAGCCGCCGTCCTCGATGTTGCGGGCCGCACCGAAGAAGCGCTTCGGCGGGTACAGCGCCGTCGAGTCGACACCACCGGACAGGATGCGGCCGGAGGCCGGGGCGGCGAGGTTGTACGCACGGCCCAGACGCGTGATGGAGTCCAGCAGGACGACCACGTCGTGACCGAGCTCGACCAGCCGCTTCGCACGCTCGATGGCGAGCTCCGCGACCGTCGTGTGGTCCTCGGCCGGGCGGTCGAAGGTCGAGGAGATGACCTCGCCCTTCACCGACCGCTGCATGTCGGTGACCTCTTCCGGACGCTCGTCGACGAGGACGACCATCAGGTGGCACTCGGGGTTGTTGTGCGTGATCGCGTTGGCGATCGCCTGCATGATCATGGTCTTGCCGGTCTTCGGCGGGGCCACGATCAGACCGCGCTGGCCCTTACCGATCGGCGACACGAGGTCGATGATGCGGGTGGTCAGCACACCCGGGTCGGTCTCCAGGCGGAGCCGGTCCTGCGGGTACAGCGGCGTGAGCTTGTTGAACTCCGGGCGGCCACGGCCGTGTTCGGGCGCCATGCCGTTGACGGAGTCCAGGCGGACCAGCGCGTTGAACTTCTCGCGGCGCTCGCCCTCCTTCGGCTGGCGGACGGCACCGGTGATGTGGTCGCCCTTGCGCAGGCCGTTCTTGCGGACCTGGGCGAGGGAGACGTACACGTCGTTCGGGCCGGGCAGGTAGCCGGACGTGCGGATGAAGGCGTAGTTGTCGAGGATGTCCAGGATGCCCGCGACGGGGATCAGGACGTCGTCCTCGGTGATCTGCGGCTCGGAGGCGATGTCGTCGCGGCCGCGACGGCCACGGCGGTCGCGGTAACGCCCGCGACGCCCACGCCGGCCGCCCTCGAAGTCGTCGTCGTCCTGCTGCCGGTCACGGTCCTGACGACCGCCGCCCTGCTGCTGGTTCTGCTGGCCGCGCTGGCCACCCTGCTGGTCGTCGCCCTTGTTGCCACGACGGTCGCGGTCGCGGTCCCGGCCGCGGTCACGACGGTCGCGACGACGGCCCTCGCCGCCGTCGCCGGCGTCGGACTTGGCGTCGTTCTGGGACTGCTGCTGCGCCTGCGACTCGCCCTTGGACTCGTTCTTCGCCTCGGCGGCGACCGTCTCGGGAGCGGCGGCGGCCGGCGAACCGGCGTCGGCGGTGGCCCGGCGACGGCGGCGCTCGGAGGGCGCGTCGTCTCCCCCACGCTCGGCTGCGCTCGCGCGGGAGGGGCCCCCAGCCGGCTGGCCGGGGATCTCGATCTGCTGCTGGGCCACGGCCTTCTCGGCCTTGTCGGCCTTCTCGGCGGGGGGCTCGGAGGCCTGCTTCGCGTCCGCCTTCTTCTCCGCCTTCTCGGCGTTGTCCCCCGTACGGGTCCGGGAGGTGGCGCGGCGCTTCGGCTTGGTCTCGGCGGGGGCCTCGGCCTTGGCAGCCGGAGCGGCGCCGCCGGACGCCTGCGCCTCCTTGATGACCTCGATCAGCTGGCTCTTGCGCATACGCGCGGTGCCCCTGATGCCGAGGCCGGATGCGACCTGTTGCAGCTCGGCCAGCACCATGCCCTCGAGGCCGGTACCGCGGCGCCGCCGGGAGCCGGCACCGGTGGCAGGCGCGGAGGCGTCCGTGGCGGGCGCGGCAGCGGTCTCCTCGACACGTGCGCCCATCAGATCGGTGGTGTCGCTCACGAAGGGTCCTTCCCTGGAGCGGACGTCGGCCTGTCTGGCTCGGCGACCGGTTGTGCTGTCCGGCTTCGGTCCGTGTGGTGTGAACCGTGCCGGGGCGGTGGTCCGCCTAAGCGGCGGAGGAATCTGGTGATGGCGCTTCCGTATGCCGTGGCACCCAGTGTCAGTGTCACGCGGCGTGGTCGCACCGGTTCCGGAGCGTGCCCTGCGCCCCGCTCAGTGTCCGTGTACGACGTACGGTCCGACGTACGGAACACAGTGCGGCTTGGGGGGCTCCCGGAAGAATGTCTGTCCCGGACGGGGACACGAGGCACCTCGCCATGGTGGGGTCGGGTGCAGACTTGAGATTAACACTACCGGATCCAACAAACATTCCCCCTCTCCAAATCCGGCAACCGTGCGCTTGTTAAATGTCACCGGAGGTCGCGAGCGGCAGCACGCTCGCGCCCTGCGGATCGAGGCTCAGCCGGTTCGCCGCCCAGTCAGCGCCCGCCAGGGCCTCGACCTTGTCGGCGGTGCCCGGGTCGGCCAGCGCCATGACCGTGGGGCCGGCGCCGGAGATGACCGCGGGGACGCCCTCGGCCCGCAGTCGCTCCACCAGCGCCGCGCTCTCGGGCATCGCCGGGGCGCGGTACTCCTGGTGCAGGCGGTCCTCGGTGGCCGGCAGCAGCAGCTCGGGGCGTCGCGTCATGGCTTCGACGAGCAGGGCGGCCCGGCCCGCGTTGGTGACGGCGTCGACGTGCGGCACGGAGCGCGGGAGCAGGCCGCGCGCGGTTTCGGTGAGTACCGGCTTTCCGGGCACGAAAACCACCGGAACGATGGAATCGGCGGGTTCCAACCTGATCGCCCGGGCCGCGCCGCCTTCCATCCAGGACAGCGTGAAGCCGCCCAGCAGGCACGCGGCGACGTTGTCGGGGTGGCCCTCGATCTCGGTGGCGAGCTCCAGCAGCGCGGTGTCGTCGAGCTTGGCCTCGGCGCCTATGGTCACGGCACGCGCGGCGACGATGCCGGCGCAGATGGCCGCCGAGGAGGAGCCCAGGCCCCGGCCGTGCGGAATGCGGTTGGCGCAGACGATCTCCAGGCCGCGCGGCTGTCCGCCCAGCAGATCGAAGGCAGTGCGCAGGGAACGTACGAGAAGGTGCTGCTCGTCGCGCGGGAGCGTCTCGCTGCCCTCACCCGCGATGTCGATGTGCAGCCCGGAGTCGGCCACCCGGACGACCACGTCGTCGTACAACCCCAGCGCGAGGCCGAGGGCGTCGAAGCCCGGGCCGAGGTTGGCGCTGGTGGCGGGGACGCGCACCCGGACGGCGGCGGCGCGGAACGCTGGACCGGCCATCGCTCGATGACTCTCCTTGAGCTGCGTGATTGTCGAATGACGTGGGACGGACATTCGATGGTGTACGAGAACCCTGGGGGCCGCGGAGACGGCGCGGCTCCGCGGCATATGCGGCGGGCGGGTTCAGTACAGCCTATCGAAGGAAGGTTCTGTGGCGACATAGGGCGCACAGGAGGCGCACGATGCGTGTCGTAAGCCCCCTGTGCACCCCCCGTAGGGAACCTCCCCGGGCGAGCGCCGCCTTACGCCGGAACGTGTCGGGCGTTACACCGGCGCTCGGCGCGTCGGCGCACGTCAGATCAGTCCGAGGCGCTCCGCCGCGGCCGCCGAGTCGACGGGGACGGTGACCGGCTGCGGGGCACCGGCGACGGCCCAGTCGGGGTCCTTCAGCCCGTTGCCCGTGACGGTGCACACGATCCGCTGCCCCGGGTCGACCTTGCCCTGCTCGGCGGCCTTCAGCAGACCCGCTACGGACGCGGCGGACGCCGGCTCGACGAAGACGCCCTCCTGCGAGGCCAACAGCCGGTAGGCGCGCAGGATCTCACGGTCCGTCACCTCGTCGATGAAGCCGCCCGACTCGTCCCGCGCGGCGAGCGCGTACTGCCACGAAGCCGGGTTGCCGATGCGGATGGCGGTGGCGATGGTCGACGGGTCCTTGACGATCTCGCCGCGCACGATCGGGGCGCTGCCGGAGGCCTGGAAGCCCCACATGCGGGGGGTCCGGGTGGCGACGCCGTCGGCGGCGTACTCCTTGTAGCCCTTCCAATAGGCCGTGATGTTGCCCGCGTTGCCCACCGGCAGGACGTGGATGTCGGGCGCGTCGCCGAGCATGTCCACGATCTCGAACGAGGCCGTCTTCTGGCCCTCGATACGTACCGGGTTGACCGAATTGACCAGCGCCACGGGGTAGTTGTCGCTCAGGCCGCGCGCGAGCGTGAGGCAGTCGTCGAAGTTGCCGTCGACCTGGAGGATCTTCGCGCCGTGCACGAGGGCCTGGCCCATCTTGCCGAGCGCGATCTTGCCCTGCGGCACGAGCACGGCACAGACCATCCCGGCCCGCACGGCGTACGCGGCGGCGGAGGCCGACGTGTTACCGGTGGAGGCGCAGATGACGGCCTTCGCGCCCTCCTCCTTGGCCCGGGTGATGGCCATGGTCATACCGCGGTCCTTGAAGGACCCGGTCGGATTCGCGCCCTCCACCTTGAGGTGGACCTCGCAGCCCGTGCGCTCGGAGAGCACCTGCGCGGGCACGAGCGGCGTGCCGCCCTCACGGAGCGTCACGACCGGCGTGCTGTCGGATACCGGCAGCCGGTCCCGGTACTCCTCGATGATTCCGCGCCACTGGTGGGTCATTGCTGGTTACTCTCCTTCAACCCGCATGATGCTGGCGACACCACGCACGGTGTCGAGCTTGCGCAACGCCTCGACGGTCCCGGTGAGGGCCGCGTCGGACGCACGATGGGTGACGACGACGAGGGACGCCTCGCCGTCCTTCCCCTGCTGGCGAACCGTATCGATCGAGACACCGTGCTCGGCGAAGACGGTCGCGACCTGGGCGAGAACACCCGGTTTGTCGGCCACGTCCAGGCTGATGTGGTAACGCGTGACCACATCGCCCATCGGCGACACCGGCAGGGCCGCGTAGGCGGACTCGCCCGGTCCGGTCGCTCCGTTGACCCGGTTGCGGCAGACGGCGACGAGGTCGCCGAGGACGGCCGAGGCCGTAGGGGAACCGCCCGCTCCGGGGCCGTAGAACATGAGCTGCCCGGCGGCGTCGGACTCGACGAACACGGCGTTGTAGGCGCCGCGCACGGAGGCCAGCGGGTGGCTCAGCGGGATCATCGCGGGATGCACGCGCGCGGTGGCGGACGCCCCGTCCTCGGCCCGCTCGCAGATGGCGAGCAGCTTGATGGTGCAGCCCATCTCCTTGGCGGAGGCGAAGTCGGCTGCGGTGACCTCGGTCATGCCCTCGCGGTAGACGTCGTCGAGGCGCACGCGCGTGTGGAAGGCGATACCGGCGAGGATGGCGGCCTTGGCGGCGGCGTCGAAGCCCTCGACGTCGGCGGTCGGGTCGGCTTCGGCGTACCCCAGGGCGGTGGCCTCGTCGAGGGCCTCCTGGTAGCCGGCCCCGGTCGAGTCCATCTTGTCGAGGATGAAGTTGGTCGTGCCGTTGACGATGCCCATCACCCGGTTGATCTTGTCGCCGGCGAGGGACTCGCGCAGCGGCCGGATCAGCGGGATGGCACCGGCGACGGCGGCCTCGTAGTAGAGGTCCTTGTCGTGCTCCTCGGCGACGGCGTGCAGGGCCGCCCCGTCCTGGGCGAGCAGCGCCTTGTTGGCGGAGACGACGGAGGCGCCGTGCTCGAAGGCGGTGGTGATGAGGGTCCGCGCGGGCTCGATCCCGCCGATCACCTCCACGACGACATCAATGTCGCCGCGTTTGACGAGGGCGGTGGCGTCGGTGGTGATGAGGGCCTGGTCGATGCCTTCCCTGACCCTGTCGGGCCGCCGCACGGCCACGCCCGCCAGCTCCACGGGCGCCCCGATCCGGGCCGTGAGGTCGTCGGCGTGCGTCGTCATGATGCGCGCCACCTCTGAGCCGACCACTCCACAGCCCAGCAGCGCCACCTTCAGCGGACGCGTACGCATCATCCGACCTCGTTTCCTCATTACCGTCTACGGTGGAACCAGTCTCACTCACCGGACGGGAGTTTCTGCCCCCGGTCCGGATCGTGAGACATCTATTTCATTTTCCCGGGGCGGCAGACAGGAGATCTTCCGCCCCGCGGCGTTCGGCTTCCCGGCCTTCCACTCCTCGGCCTTCCGCTTCTCGCTCAGCCGACGTCGAGACGCAGCAGATCCTCCTCCGTCTCACGGCGGACGATCACCCGGGCCTCGCCGCCCTGCACGCTGACGACGGGCGGCCGCAGCACGTGGTTGTAGTTGCTGGCCATGGACCGACAGTAGGCGCCCGTGGCCGGTACGGCGATGAGGTCACCCGGTGCCACATCGGCCGGCAGGAACGCGTCCTTGACCACGATGTCCCCGCTCTCGCAGTGCTTGCCGACGACCCGGGCGAGCATCGGCTCGGCGTCGGAGGTGCGGGAGACCAGCGCGACGCTGTACTCGGCGTCGTACAACGCGGTGCGGATGTTGTCCGACATGCCGCCGTCGACGGAGACGTACGTCCGCAGCCCGTCGAGGGGCTTGACGGTGCCGACCTCGTAGAGCGTGAAGGCGGTCGGGCCGACGATGGCGCGCCCCGGCTCGACGGAGATGCGCGGCGTGCGCAGCTTGGCGGCCTCGCACTCACGGCTGACGATCTCTTGAAGCGCCTTGGCGATCTCGTGCGGCTCGCGCGGGTCGTCATCACTCGTGTACGCGATCCCGAGCCCGCCGCCGAGGTCGATCTCCGGCAGCTCGACGCCGTGCTCGTCGCGGACGTCCTTGAGCAGCGAGACGACCCGGTGGGCGGCGACCTCGAACCCGGACATGTCGAAGATCTGCGAACCGATGTGACTGTGGAGGCCGACGAGTTCGAGCCCGTCGAGCTGAAGAGCACGGCGTACGGCCTCGGCGGCCTGTCCGCCGGCCAGCGGGATGCCGAACTTCTGGTCCTCGTGGGCCGTGGCGATGAACTCGTGAGTGTGGGCCTCGACGCCGACGGTGATCCGGATCAGGACCTTCTGCCGCTTCCCGAGGCTCTGCGCGATGTGGGCGACCCGGACGATCTCCTGGAAGGAGTCGAGCACGATGTGCCCCACACCGGCCTCGACGGCCCTGGTGATCTCGTCGACGGACTTGTTGTTGCCGTGGAAGGCGATGCGGTCGGCGGGCATGCCGGCGGAGAGGGCGGTGGCCAGCTCGCCGCCGGAGCAGACGTCGACGTTCAGCCCTTCCTCGTGCAGCCAGCGCACGACGGCACGGGAGAGGAACGCCTTGCCGGCGTAGTAGACGTCGGCGCCGGTCCCGAACGCGGTACGCCACGCACGCGCGCGGGCCCGGAAGTCGGCCTCGTCGAGGATGTAGGCCGGGGTGCCGAACTCCTCGGCGAGCCGCGTGACGGAGATCCCCCCGACGGTGGCGACACCGTGCTCGTCACGCGTCACGGTCTGCGCCCAGATCTTGGGGTCCAGGACGTTGAGGTCGGCGGGCGGCGCCGAGTAGTGGCCCTCGGGGAGGACGTCGGCGTGACGGGGCCCGGCGGGGTGTGCGGAACGGCTCATTCTGCGTGCTCTTTCAGAGGTGGTCGGGTGCATCGATGCCGAGCAGGGACAGGCCGCCGGCCAGCACCGCCCCGGCGGCTTCGGCGAGGGCGAGCCGGGCACGGTGGGCGGCCGAGGGTTTCTCGTCGCCGAGGGGCAGCACGGCGGGGAGCAGGGGCAGCGTGGCGTCGGCGACGGTGACGAGGTGCCGGGCCAGGCGGTCGGGGCTTCGGTGGGCGGCGGCGGTGGTGAGGACACGGGGGTGGTCGCCGAGTGCGGCGAGCAGCGCCTCGGCGTCGCTCACGGGGCCGGGCTCGGGGTGGAAGCCCAGGTCGGCGGCGTTGCGCAGGAGTGCCCGGGTGCGGGCGTGGGCGTACCGGACGCGGAAGAGGGGGTTGGTCTCCCGCTGGACCAGATGATCACCGGGGATGCGGGGCCGGTCGCGGGCGGCCGGGTACAGCAGGGCCCAGCGGGCGGCGTCGCGGCCGAGGGGCAGGGGGTCGGAGGAGGCGGGGACGGGACGGACGGTGACGTCGAGGTCGGGGAGGGTGCCGGGGCCTGCGGAGTGGCTACGGGGATGGCTGCCGGAGCGGCTGCCGGAATGACTCCCGGAGCGGCTGCCGGAATGACTGCTTTCTCCACCGAGGACGGTCTCCCACTCCGGCGCGGGCCGACCCTCGCACATGACGCGGACGAAGTCGCCCTGGCTGCGCAGCACGCGGGCCACGGCGTCCGTGACGACGACGGCACGGACCTCCGCGGGGCACCGGAGCTGCACGACGGTCCCGCTGAACCCCTCGGCGTGGCCGTACCGCCGCCCACGCCGCAGGACCTCCTCGACGAGGAGTGCGGAGGCATTGCGTTCCAGGCTGAAGTTGAGAAATCCGGGCCCGGTGACGACGACATCGGCGATGGAGGTCTCACCGGCGAGACGCGACCTCAGGATCTCGGCCACGCGCCGCGGCGGCTGCCCGGCCGCGCCGGCCAGCTGGAGGGCGATGTTGGTGGCGTAGTCGCCACAGCCGCCGGGCCCCGGCGGAGTGACCACGGCCCGCTTCGGCACGGTCACGCTGAGCTCACCCTCGTCGACAGCGCGACGCACGGCGTGCAGCACGGTGCGGGAGAGCTCGACGGGGGTCACGGGGACAAGCGTATGGGAGGAGGGGGGTGGGTATGCGAGCCGGTTTCGAGGAGGGTCCGGGATGTGGACGCGGGCCGGCTGAGCCGTACGCAGCTGCCGTACGCAGCCATGGACCGGCCACGCATACGCGGCTGATGGATCAACCGCCGGCACTCCCGGCCCGCTCGGCCTCCCCCGCGCCGAGGACGGACCCGTAAGCGGGCGCACCACCGCCACCGGCACCACCACCGCTCCCGGGCCTCCCCCCACTCCGCTCCCGCTCGATCAACTTCCGCACCATCCCGACGAGTTCAGCGGGCTCGAACGGTTTGGCGAGGAAGGCGTCGACGCCCACTTCGAGCCCGGCCTCGACCTCGTACTGGGTACAGGCACTGATGATGGCGAGGGGCACGTCACGGGTACGCGGATCGGCTCGCAGGCGAGCGGCGGTGCGGACCCCGTCCAGCCGGGGCATGACGACGTCGAGGGTCACGACATCGGGCCGCACCTGATGAACGACATCAAGACACTCGGCACCATCGGCCGCGGTCACGACCTCCAGCCCCTCCAGCTCGAGGTTGACCCTGATCAACTGCCGGATGACCTTGTTGTCGTCCACAACAAGCACCCGGCCCGACGCGCCTGGCACAACTCGAGAGTAGGTCGACCCCGGCCACCGCGTCCGGGTTTTCCCCACTTCCACCCCGACCGGGCGACCCGCAACCCCGCCTCTGACAGCGGAAACCCGTTCATGACCACCCCGGGGGAGCTGGTAGTGTTCTACCCGTCGCCGCGAGCAACGCGAACGACACGCCCCCGTAGCTCAGGGGATAGAGCAACGGCCTCCGGAGCCGTGTGCGCAGGTTCGAATCCTGCCGGGGGCACCCTGTATGAGGTGCCCGAAGACCCCGCCATCAGCGCTTTCGCTGAGACGGGGTCTTCGCGTATGTGCAGGCGTGTGCCGCTCAGAGCGGCTGTATGTCGGGGGCTGTGGACTATCCGTGGACTGGCCGCAGGCCAGGAATCCGCAGGTCAGGACCAGAAAACGCCGAGGCCCCCGGACCGTAGTCCAGGGGCCATCATGCCGCAGATGCGCGTGTCGGAGGTCTGCCGGGATCAGGTCCCGTCGCCGGGCTCGTCCTCCTGGCCGTCGCCCTCACCGAGGAGCTCGGCGATCCGGCGGTTGGCAACGTCCTGGCGGCCGTCGAGACACTTCGCGTACCGGCTCAGCAGCACTTCGACGCTGTTGCCCGCGCGTTCCGCCACCTCGGTGGGGTCGACGCCGGCGTTGAGCCACGAGGAGAGCGCGGCGTGCCTCAGGTCGTACGGTCGAGCGGCCAGCGGCGAGGCCACCTGTTCCGGCGTGAGCGCCAGGTGCCGGGCCTCGTCCCAAACGCGCCAGTACGTAGTGGAGGCGACCACTCCCCCACGTTCGTTGGCGAACAGCCGCCCGTCCTTGGCGGTGCCGAACTCCTCGATGTGGGCGAGGAGCATGCGGACGAGGCGAGGTGGGATCGGGACGATGCGGGTTTCATTCGTGGGGCGATTCTTGAGGCCGCGGTTGTCGTGAACCTCCCCGGTCCCGGTCCAGCGCTTCCCAACGGTCGGGCGGGTCTTCTCCAGGATCAGGGAACCCCACCCGGTCTCCGGCAGCGTGCAGTCCGGACGACGCAGCGCCACAGCTTCCGCCGGCCGAAGCCCACCGAAGTACATGCAGGCGAAGAGCGCGACCAGGCGCCGCCCCCGGGCCCTGCGGTAACCGCCGACGTATGAGACGGCGGCCAGGAGCTCGCGTGCCTGCCGAGGGTTCACCACGACCCGGCGGTCGACTTCCTTGGTCACCTTCGGAGGCTTCCACTTCACGAGCGTGACCGGGTTCTCCGGAAGCTCCCCCAGTTCGACCGCGTAGGCCAGGGCGTTGAAGAGGACCGCGCGCTTGCGCCGTACCGTCTCTGCGGCCGCTGGAGTGCCCGACAGCTTGAGCTTGAGCGAGTCGAGGACGCGGCGGATGTCTGCCGGATTCTTGAGTGTCGCCAACGGCAGTGAGGCCTTGGCCACCCAGCGAAGAGCGTTGGCGATGTCGACCGGCGGAGCTTCCTCGTCCGAGGCTTGGACGACGAAAGCCCAGCCCCGCAGCGCACGGCGCAAGACGTCGTCAGCTGGCCGCCCCGGCCGATCACCCAACAGCTGAGTTGTGACGAGCGTCATCGTCTCGTTCAGGCTGTCGCGGGAGTTCGGAGCCGCGTGCGGCCACTTCATGGCGACGTATGCCCGTGCGAAGTCGTACCAGGTGCATGACGCTTTGGCGGGTGCCATGGAGTCCGGCAGACCGGTTTCCGTGTCGAATGCCTCGCCCTTCTGGGCAGCCCGAAGAAGCTTGGCCCGGAAGTTGTCGGCGAGTGCCTTCGTCCGGAAGGTCTCGGAGAACGGCGGGGCATCCCCGACCTTCCATCGCACGTCATACGACGGCGTCTTGTACGGCCGCTTGCGGATGCCCCACACCCTCACGTCATGCGACTTCACGCCGCCTCCGCGAGCCCGTGGAGCCACGCGTCGAAGTCGCTGCGCCAAACGCGGAGCTCACCATTCGGAAGCTTGATCGCTTCCGGAGCCTGCCCCAGCTCGCGCCAGCGGTAGAAGGTTCGGCGTGACACTCCACCGAGCTCGGCGAGGATCTGCGGGACAGTCATCAGTTCGTCCCGTCGGCGGTCCATGTCGGTTCTCCTTCCGTACCGGGGGCGGGTTCGAGGGATGCGGCAAGCCAGGCTTCGGCGTCGGACAGGCCGGTTCCGGCGAAGACCCAGTGGGCGAGGACGTACGTCGTCTCGGGCTCGGGGCCGGTGGCTGCGGCGGCTTGGGCGCGGCGCCATTCAGCACGGGCGTCACGGAGAGCGCCGAGAGTGGTGGAGTAGCGGCGGGACTTGGTGGAGAAGTGGCCGCGGAAGCCGAGCATGTGAGCCCAGGCGCGCAGGCGGAGGTGTTCGAGATCCTTGCGAGCGCCGAGGAACCATGCGGTGCGGATCATGCGGCGGGCGTGGTCGCTGATGTCGAGCTGGGCAAGCTCGGCGGCGAACTTGAGCGGCCGGTCCAGAGCTCCCGTCGCGGTCTCAGCGCCCTTGGTGGCGTACTTGGCGATGTAGGCGGCGACGGCCCGTTCGGTCAGTTCCTGGCCGTCGTTGAAGTCGGCCGAGCGGATAGTGCGGACGTCGAGTTGGCGGCCGAAGGTGAAGGTGTGCGTGCGGCCGTCGATGACCGGGCCGTCCACGCGGACCTTGGCGGCCGCAGCACGGATGGCGTCCGTGAGCAGCTCGGCGGTTGCCCAAGTAGGGGGTGAGGTGTCGCCGCCGCTGGGGCCGTCGATGCGAATGACCGCGTGGAAGTGGACCGCGCCGCGCTTCTGGTACTCGGCGACCTTGGCGAAGGACACGCGGGCGTGCTCGCGGAAGCGCCGCTGGGAGAGGCCGGCGCGCTTGGCTACCTCTCGGCGCAGGTAGGTGGAGAAGCGCCGCCAGAGCGGACCGGCGTGGGCGTTCCAGAGCACGGCGGCTTCGTAGTCGTAGGTATCCGGGTCGAGCGGGGAGCCGAGTACGTCGTCGTCCTGGTCGTGGTGGGTGCCGCAGCGGCAGGGGCGCCCGGTGGAGGGGCGGTTGTGGACTGGGCCGAAGCTCGGGGCGGTGAAGGTGGCGAACACGCGCGGGTGGGCGGCGACGTGTTCGGGGATGCCCTTGCCGCCGCGCAGGCCGGAGGTGATCAGGTGGAAGGTGTCGCGGCGGTAGACCTCGGCGCAGGCCGAGCAGCGGGTCGTGCGGCGGTTGTTGCAGCGGACGAGGAGCTGCCCGGCCGGGAGGCTGGACGAGTCGAGGCGGTGGAGGACGTTGCCGATCTCGCCGGTCGTGGTGTCGACGTCGTACTCGGTGCGGTGGCCGTCGAGGCGGATCGGGTTCGTGCAGCCGCCGAGTCCGGAGAGCTGGCGGAGGATACCCGGCAACGTGCCCCGCGCGGCCAGGTTCGCGAGTTCCGGGAGTGGGGCCGGAGTGGTGCGGGTGAAGATGGCGTTTCCCCTTCTGACTGGCTCGGTCGGGAGGAACAGGCGCCGGGGCGGCGAAATGCTTGGTCGTGTGCCGCCGCCCCGGAGGCCAGCGCGGTTCAGCGGCGGTGGTCGCGGAGCATGGCGCGCAGGACGACGGCGGCCACGGCAACGGAGATGGCCGTGACGGCTACGGCGGCCAGGAGCGCGGTGAGGACGACTCCACCGACGACCAAGGCCACGACGGTTTTCTGATCGATGGAGACCGACGGGAGCGAGCGCCGTACGGAGGCCGTCTCGGTCGGAGTGTGGGTGTGAGCGGGCGGCGGGGTCGGGCTGTCGGGGTACTTCGGGAGGAACACGGGCCAGGTCTCCTTATCTACTCGTGTCTACTCGTCTAGGCGTGTGAGCCGTTTATGACGGTCACGCCGGAGCGCGTACCGGACTCGATGGCGGGTGCGAGGAAGGTGCGGGAGAGCCAGAAGCCGAAGAGGGCGATCAGGACGACGATCCAGACGCGGACGCCGAGGAACCTGACTGCTCCCCAGGCGAAGAAGCCGAGGACGACGACAAGCGGCAGGCTGACGGTCACGGGGTGAGGGTCCTTTCAGCGGACGGGGCAGCGGTGGGTGCGGGCGGCCAGCTCGGCGGCGGCGCGGCCGTCGTAGTCGGTGGAAAAGCCGCAGCGCGGGGCGGTGCAGGCGGCGGTGTGCTTCTCCTGGCCCCGGCCGTCGTAGTACGTGCCGACCTGGACAGGGCCGATGCGAACGACGTTGCGGAAGCGGCGATTGGCGGTCACACGGGTCTCCTTTCAGAGGTGGGTGGCGATGGCTTCGGCCATGGGTGCAGGGACGCCGAGGCGGGCGCGAAGGGTCGGGGTGTCGATGGGTGCTCCGGTGCGGGTGTGGTGTTCGGCGGCGACCTTGCGGGCGTGCGCGACGAGGGCGGCCGGAACGGGCAGGACGGGACGTTCAGGCGGTTCCGGTTCGTTGACCGGTTCCTGGGGCGGGGCGTGCTCGGCGGCCGGGTATGCAGGCGACTCGGGAGGGAGTTCGCGTTCCTCGGCCTGGTCGTGAACCTCGTCGTCCGTGGCGGGTTCGGCGGCGTGGTCGACCGTCGTCGGTGCCGAGTGCGCGAGCAGCGTGCCGCCGAGGAAGGCGACCGCAGGCCAGCCCGCCACGAGGATGCGCAGCCAGGCCGGGACCTGGTTCATGTCGAGCAGGCCGGCGGTGGCGACGTTGGCTCCGAGTGAGGCAGTGAGCGCGATGACGAACCAGCACCACCCGGCCGCTTTCGCCTCCCCGGACCGCAGGCGACGCCAGGCGGCGACGAGCAACAGGTCGACGCTGATCGGGTAGGCCCAGGCTTTCCATCCGTCCTGCCCGGCCGCCGAGGCGATGTCGTGTAGGTGAGCGAAGGACAGTGCGGCAGCGATGACAGCTTGGATGAGCACCGCGTCCACGCGGGCCAGTTGGGCGCGCATGATGCGGCTCCTTCCGGATTCAGGCAAGCGAGGGGTAGGGACTTGGCGTGAGGCGGTCACGCCGACCGGGGTTGGTGGAGGAGGTCAGCCGGTTGCCGGGCGCGGTTCGATGACCGGGGCCAGGGACTCCACCGGCCGTACCGTCACCTCGGGCTGGAAGGGCTTGAGCAC
Source organism: Streptomyces coeruleorubidus (assembly GCF_028885415.1). Lineage (GTDB taxonomy): Bacteria > Actinomycetota > Actinomycetes > Streptomycetales > Streptomycetaceae > Streptomyces > Streptomyces coeruleorubidus_A. The sequence goes on along the minus strand of NZ_CP118527.1, from coordinate 6,737,363 downwards.
GGGCAGGTCCGGCACCTGGTGGGCGTATTCGCGGCAGGTCTCGGCGGCGTCTCCGAGTGACAGGTACGGCGTCCGGAAGCGTGACCAGCCACCCGAGGTGTCACCTGCCACGGCGAGGCCGGGCCGTTCGGGGGCGATGGCGCAGGCGGCCATGACCGCTTCGGGTGCGATGTCGCCGAGCGCCATCTTCGCGGAAGCCTCGTCGTTCACCCGGTGGCAGACGCGGCCGGTCAACTGGGCCCGCAGCATGGTCGCGCCCTTGCCCAGCTCGGCGCCGAAACGCTGCCCGCAGACCTCAAGGTAGATGCCCGCCGCGCGGCCGAGCTGGGCGAGCCGGATGAGCTGGGTGACCATCTCGTCCCGCCGTTCCTCGTCCTTCCTGGTGGCGACGAGGAAGAGTTCAGCTACCTCGTCCACGAACAGCACGATGGGAACGGGGCGTTCGGACTCGGGCAGTCCCCAGATGTCGGAGGTGATCTCTTCGGCCGGGGTGTCCGGGGCGATGCCTTGCCGAGCCTTGATCAGGTCGTAACGGTCCTCCATTTCCTTCACGAGCACGGGCAGCAGCTCTGCTGCCTGCTCCGGTTCGGTCGCCAGCGCGGAGAGGCGGGAGGCGAACGGCGCCAGCTCCACTCCACGCTTGCAGTCGATCCCGACCAGGGCGACCGGCTGAGGGGCGAGTCCGGCGATCAGGTGCCGCAGATACATGGACTTGCCCGACAGCGTTGCGCCGAGGGTGAGTTGGTGGGGCACGGTCCGGTAGTTGCGTATGAACGGCATGGCGTCCTCCCGCAGGGCCACCGGCACCTGAAGGAACTTGGCGTCCACCTTGCGCGGCATCCGCACCTGCCGCAGCACATCGAAGCCGACCAGCCGCAGCTCAACCACACCGGGCTTGACCGTGGTCACGTACACGGCGTGAACGCCCCAGGCATGCCGCAGCCGTTCCGTCGAGGCGGCGACGTCGGCCGGTTCCTGCCCCGGAGCGAGCCGCAGACGGAGCCGAAGCCCGGTCGAGGTGGGGCGGATGATGCCGCGACGCGGCGGTACGGGACGAACTTCACGGCGAGTGGTGGCCTTGACCGCCAGCATCCGCAGCCGGGACGGAGCCACAGTCAGGCCGCAGGCCTCCATGACCGAGCCGTACGAGCTGAGCAGCCGGGCTGTGGATATCGGCAGGCCGAACGTGGACCAGTACAGGCCGGGATGCTTGGCCCGGGCGTAGGCGGCCCCGCCGCCGAGTGCGGCGACAGGACCACCCACCTCCAGGAGCGTCGTCAGATCGGTCATCAGGCAGCGGCTCCGGAGGCGGCCGGGAACGCGGCCGGAGTCACGGCGGCGGCGCGGAACGCGATGCCGTGCCGCTGCTGCCCGTTGAAGACGCTCTCCCACGGCCGGGCCACCAGACCCGGAAGCGAGACCGGAGCCCCGAGCGTCAGCCCCTCGGACACCCCGCTCTCGGGAACGGTGACCTTGATCAGCGACGACTCGCCGTCCTCCAGGTAGACGACGCCGATCGTCATCAGTGCCTCTCCGCTGGTGGCGTCCTTGGCGATCTCGCCCGTCTGCCGGTCGCGGACCTTGGGCTCGGGGGCCTCGGTCAGCAGGATCGTTGCGGCCGAGGTCTCTACACGGATGGTGCGCAAAGCTTCTTCCCATCTACTCGTCTATACAAGATGCAGGGTTCGAACCCGGCCTCCCGGGAACGGCAACCACCTTGCCACACAACTTGCCCACTCGTCTATACGAGTATGCCTGTTGAGGTGTACGAGTTCGGAGCAGCGTCCCCGCGCACCGCCGCCGATCAGGCGATCACGTCGCCGGGAGCTGGTACGACAGCACGTACGCGTCCGCCGCCATGACCGTGTCACAGACCTCCACGGCCCGCCCTTCCTGGTCGAACGCGGTCCGGATCAGGTGAATGACCGGCACGCCGGAGGCCAGCCGCAGTGTCCGGACCTCATCGGGTGAGGGCATCCGGGCACGGATCTCTTCCTCGAAGCGGTCGAGGCGGTGCCCCAGCTCCTCAAGCCGGGCGTAGATGCCACCGGGCCCGGGGTTCGGCTCGGCGATCGGCGTCCCGCGCGCGATGTCGAGGGGCAGATACGAGGTGGCGAACTCGACGGGCCGCCCGTCCAGCAGATACCGGCGGCGCCGGGCCAGCACCCGCCGCACGGACCCGAGTCGGGTGGAGACATCCTGACTGGCTTTCTCCTCCTTGACTTCCAGGCTGTCCACCTGTGGGTGACTGCCGGCGGCGTCGGCCTCCACGATGAAGGCGGACTTCCCCTGCTCGCGATGGCGCCGGGCGAACCGGTCTGAGGCGAGCCGCCGTACAGGCGGGCGTGGTCGCACGAAGACGCCCTTGCCGTGCTCGGCGTGCACCAGGCCCTCGCCCTGGAGGACGGAGAAGGAGTTTCGAACCGTCATACGGGAAACCCCGTAATGTTCGACAAGCTCCGCTTCGGAGGGCAGCTTTTCGCCCTCCTTGAATCGCCCACGGTCGATGGCCTCGCGCAGCTGGTCGGCGATCTGCCGGAAGACCGCACGATCGCTCGTGGGATCGAGGTCGCCGAGGAGGCCGGAGGAAAGAGAGGGCACGTGTACTCCTTTAGGTATCTAGACGAGTGGGCGAGCTTTGTTGCTACGGTGGAGAGCCTAGCCATCCGAGAGGGCAGAGGAACGTGAGCACCGACCGTCCGCACTCCGTGAGCGTCGCCGGAGTCATCGTCGACGACCAGGACCGCGCCCTCTTGATCAAACGCCGCGACAACGGCCACTGGGAACCCCCGGGCGGAATCCTCGAACGCGAGGAAACCATCCCCGAGGCCCTCCAGCGCGAAGTTCTCGAAGAGACCGGCATCAAGATCGCGCTTCCCGCGACCCTGACCGGGATCTACAAGAACATGAAGGGCTTGATCGTCTCCATGGTCTTCCGCTGTGAGGCCGCCGACGGCACGCCCACCACCGGGGACGAGACCCGCGCACTGCGCTGGGCCACCCGCGAAGAGGTCATCGAACTCGCCGACGAGGCATACGCGATCCGCGTCCTGGACGCATTGGACGCGGTATCCCCGCCGGCCATCCGCGCCCACGACGGCGTGAAACTCGTCTAGCCCGAACCCGCTGCACATGGCGGCCTACCAGCACGAAGGAACTTGTATGCACGAGTATACGAGCACCACCCGGGTCTGGGGACTCACTTGCCCAGGTTTTCCGGAAGAGGTGAGCCGGGCCCGCCGCTGGACACGGGACATCCTGCGCGGATCTCCCCTGGCCGACGACGCCGAACTGATCGTGAGCGAGCTGAGCGCGAACGCGATCCTCCACACGGCCAGCGGCGGGGTAGGCAGCTTCCACCTGGCCCTCGCGGTCTCGCCCAAGGTGGTTGCCCTGTCGGTCACCGACGAGGGAGGAACGGGCACCGCCCCGAAGGTCGAGCAACCGAGCATGGACGCGGTACACGGCCGCGGCTTGGGCATGGTCAGCGTCATCGCCCACCGGGTCGTCGTCCACGGCAGCCACAGCGGCTACACCGTCACCGCCGAACTCTTCACGGACACCCAGCCGGGAGGACACCCGTGCTGATGGACAAGCCCCAGCGGGGCTTCTGGTGCGAGTGCTGGACGCAAGACGTCAACGACGAGGCAGGGTTGCCAGCACTTCGGGGATCCTTCGACGCCTACTCGGCGCCACAAGCCGACAGATGGGTAGCGGTCGCCCTACGTACGATCTCACCAGCACTCGATCCGGACGCCTCCGACGAGGCCTGGGCCTGGCTCTATGACGGCCGCATCGATACGCGACGAGCCCTCTTACGCATGGAACCCTGCACGGTCTCCGTGACCCACGCCAGCACCCGCATCACCTGGACCATCCGGCCAGTGGTCTTCCTGCCGTTGTCCCACCGCCAAGGTGTCGAACTCCCAACCTGCGCGTACGACTTCAAGCCCCGCACCACAGACTGAGTTACAACTTTCTCTACTGGTTCAAGGCGGCTCGCTCCGCTCACCGCGCGCGGCCCGGCCCCCGGCCGGGCCTGCGCTCCTGTCTCCGCCCCGCTCCAGCCCGGCCGGCGCCCGTGCCGCGCGCACAGCAATCAGCCGCCTGATGCCAGGGAGAGGTACGTCGTGGCTGGGGCGGTTGGCTCCACGACTTTAGCCAGCCACTTTGGCACGAGCCTCGAAGATCATGGCCCCAACGTCGTGCTTTACCGGGCAGGTCCACAGACTGCCCGACGCGCCGCAAGCTTACGGGGCCATGATCACTCGCGCCAAAGCAGCTCCCGGCCAAAGTCCTTACGCCGACCTCGGTGAGCAGCAGCCCCCATGGCCGCAGCCGACCGCCAATGGGCTCGACGACAGCCCAGGGTCCTGGACCGCAATGGCCTTCGACCGGGACTTCCACAGCGAGGCTGCCAGATGCGCCGGTATCGGCTCGAATAACGGAGCGAAGCTGCGCTCACTGTCAGTTCCATCTCGTACGATGGAGGCTTCGCGAAGCAAGCTGTCGGAGGCGTCGCATGACTAAATTCAAAAGGGAAGCCGACATGTTGCGACCCCTTACCGAAAATCGATACAAATTCACATCCCCTAGGACACCCTGGGAGCACTTCTATGAGATTCAAACACCGAAGGGTGTCGCTGATCTCATTTTTGCCGTTTTCAACAGGCAAGTAATAGAGGAGCGGAAAAGGTGGGGATTGCACCCCATTCAATCGAAGTCTGCGATTGATATCGCATCTTTTCTCACCTCGACTCAACATAAATGCGAGGTCGGAAACCGCTCATCGCCTGCTGCTACGACATCAGAAATCGCGGCAAGCACCCTCACCTCTCCATCGCATATCACCCAGCAACTGATGCCAATGCTAATGGAGTACGGGTGGGTTGAGCGGGCAGGCCGAGGCCAATGGAAATCCAAACATGTCTACCAGTGCCCGACTACAAGCCTCTACGCGATCGAAGTAAAACGCACTGACTGGCAGAGAGCCCTTGGGCAAGCAAGCTCCCACGCTAGGTTCGCCAACAAAACTTTCTTGGCTATGGATTCGGAGCGCCTACCGAAAACGCAAGACACCTTGCGCGCCGCATTGGAACATGCAGGAATCGGGCTCCTATCCGTTTCAGCGGATCCCTTCAAAGAGCCCCTCACGGTAGTCGCGAACCCGTCACGTAAGTCACCGAAGAACAATGAGCGTTTCGTTGTGGCGGAGCGAGTGCTTGCGGTTCGCGGCTCGGGAGGTAATTCCGGTTTCTGGGGGCACGTATTCGGTAAGCTGATCACCACCAGCAGCGGAGACGATCCTCGAAAGTCAACGTTGCTCCTTACTTAAGTCGATCCAGCCAGAGATCCAAATGCTTTGGATCGTTTGCGTTATTCAGCGGAACGACAGGCGACGCCGAGTCCCTGAAGTCTCTGGCTTCCCGAGCTATCGATCGTGTTCCAGCCCTTCGCCCGCGGGAGTGATCCGACGCTTCGGCCACGATCTCAGCTGTCTTCAACAGGTAGTGTGCACCGGATTTTGCCTTGTCCCACAGGCCTGGCGTTTGAGCTCGGCAAAACTCGCAACCGCATGCACGCTGCCCAGCGAGCGATGAAAGCAACGCGTCCGTGTCTACGTCGACCACGTGTAGCAGACTGCGCCGGAACGTTCTGTTGGTGGGCGCCGGCCTAGGGGTCGTGCGCTTGATCTTAATTACCTTCGTGTCGGCGAACGAACGCTCACCTGTTCCGATCCCAGTAGAGAGACCGCTGGCTCCCCAAGCGAGCGCCACCCAGCCCGTCAGCGCAGTATTGGGCAGGATCAGAAACTTGTCGTTCTCCTCGCAGACACTCGACAGCTCTACATACCCGTCCAGGATTTCGGTTGATGCAAGCTGTCCGTAAGGCTGGGCAAGGAGCGGCCAACGAACTCGAACGTAGTAAATGTCCTCGTCCATGTCGAGTAATTCGGCGAGAAGCGCGTCGCGCAGGCGCCCCGTGGTGAGCCACGTGTATGGAATGGTCACGTTGACTGCAAGGTTCTCGTGATCACGAATCTCGTCACGCGCCCAATCCACATGCTCTCGGAGGATGCGTAGGCTTCCTGCCCTGTCAGCCGGGTCCATCCAGAGTCCGGGGGTCAAGAGAAGAGTTGCCCCTAGGTCGCGTTGGGTGCGCACCACCTCTGCAACCCACTCTGCTGTCCAGCCAGAGGGGAGGACACGATTGAAGTAGGGCCATCTCCCCGACGTCGACGTTCCAGCGTAGGGCTTTCCGTCCCGTTGATCTGCAAGCATCGTGCCAAACGAATCAGGCCTGGCGAAACACTCAGGATCAGCAACCTGAATCGGCGCAATGGCGGTATTACCGAAAAAACTAGGGATTCCGGACTGGCCAGTGGGACGCATTCGGGGAATCGGAGCAACTACGCCAAGGTTCAAGGAGTTGCCATGCAGTGCATTGATCCGGTTCAACGCCGCCGGAATAATCGATGAATGCTGATGACTGCGCTGGACCATGAAGAGCGGCTTGCCGCTTTCCAGGCATTCCCTCGCCGCACCAAAGCGTTCTTCATCAACGGAGTCAACCAGGGCCTCAGCGTCCGCTTCTGCCTCAGCTTCCCAGCCAAAGAGGTCGTCGTCGATCGTCTCCGCATCGGAGAAGTCGGCATTCGCCGAGTCCACAACGAAATGCAGTTCATCGTCACCACTCATGTCTACTCCCCCTTGACGCGACGGATAGCTCTGGCCACGGTGCCCCTCTTGTGAGGCTGCTCAGACAGGCACCGATCAATCAAGTCAGCAACCCTAGCTGGGACAAAGCTGGGGATTGAGGGCTTGCGGGAGATACGCTCGAAAAATTCGTCCCACGATAGCGTTTCCCCCTGCGCGACGTACGGATGCTCACCGGTCGCTGCCTCATAGAGCACTACACCGATCGCCCACAGGTCACTTGCCTTGAGCGCCCGCTCTCCACGAAGTTGCTCTGGAGCCATGTACATCGGCGTTCCGATCAGCTGCGGATACCGGGTGATGGACTCTACGTCCATCAGCTTGGCGAGCCCCAAATCCAAGATGACCGGGTGGGCATAGTCCCCGCCCCGAAGAGCGATGTTGGCTGGTTTCAGATCGCGATGCAACAGGTTCGCTGCATGAATCGCCGATATGCCGCTCAGCAAGCCGCTCGCCAAATTGACGAGTTCATCGGCAGTCGGGCGGACCGGGGGGACTGCTTCGGCAAGGTCACCGCCCTCGATGTACTCGAAGACGAGAGTGACCCTGCGCCGCCCTGCGATATCAAGCAGAACAACGTCGTCCAGGCGAACGACGTTCTCAGAAACTACCCTCCGGTAACTAGTGATCTCCCGGCGGAGGCGCTCCAAGTCAGCATCGTCACGATAAATGATCTTGTATGCTGCATCCCGCTCGCCGTCGACAACCCTCCACGTCTCACCGAAAGTGCCCGTACCGAGGTACGACACCGGTGAGATGCCGACCGCTCGCTCAACGTCGGCAGCGGAGAATTGCTGGTCCATGTGTTGGTCCCCCGTGTACGGCAGGCATATGACGCCCTGACAGGTTATACGACGACCATCCGTTGGACATATCCCTAACGCGTCTCTCCGAGCTTTGGCCAATGCACTACGGAGTTCCTCCTTCCAGCTCGCGATACGAGCTGGCGGCATGGGTCCGCGGAGCCAGCAGACCAGGATGCTCTGTCGGCATCCACCAGTAGCCTGCGGCTGTTAAGCATCAGCGCACTTGGAGGCTTCGTGGAAGCTACCGCTCTCACCCGTCCCGACCGACTGTGGTCGGCGCCGGAGGTCTTGCTGCGCCCGAGCCCTGTTCCCGCCGTGGCGGGGGTCTACGGGTGGCACTTCAAGCAGGCACCCCACCACGACCTGGACGCCGAACGCCTGCTGTACGTCGGCATAGCCCCGCGGTACATGGCGAACCGAATCAGCACGCAGAACCTGCGGAAGCGTGTGCGGTACCACTACCGGGGCAACGCGGCCGGATCGACGCTGCGACTGACACTCGGCTGCCTGCTCGGGTTCGAACTGCGCCGCGTGGGCAGCGGCAAGCGCATGACCTTTGGCGAGGCCGGCGAGGCGACCCTCAGTCATTGGATGGCAGAGAACGCGCGAGTGTGCTGGATCGAGCAAGAAGAACCGTGGGCCATGGAGTCCGAGCTCATCTCTCATCTTGACCTGCCACTGAACCTCGACCAGAACCACCACAACGCGTTCCACGGGCGCCTCAAGAACCTGAGAGCCAAGGCGCGCCAGCGAGCGCGGGAGTTGCCCATCAGCGCATAGACCGTCGGCCTGACATCAACGGCGGCAAACGACGGCGCACCGAGGCGGCCACAACCGGATCGACGAGCGACCACGGAGCCCCGTTTTACCACGGCGCTCCGCACGGTGATCGAACTCCAGATTCGGCTGACACATCTTCACCAACCTCAGGCGGTCTGTTCCCCTCCGCACAGCCGGCATCAGCCCAGCGGACCTCGGGTCACCCTCCAGCCGAAAGTTCAGGACGCGAAGAGGTCGGGCCAGAAACGTGCGACGTCGTGCGGGGAACGAATGGCGGGACCAGGTCGTCTGCCAACCAGATGCCATGGCCGCTCCACCGCAGGTCAGTCCATGCGAGCCAGGGACGAGCCGCAGGCAGCTTCCCACTGCACCTGGCCCTGCGCAGTTGCGGGCATTAATGCGTGTCGCAAGAATTGTAATGTCGTATTGAAACCGGCACAGCCTGGGCGCCGCCCTTCATTTGCCTAGCCAGGAGGTGAATGAATGGCGATGCGCGAGCCGAGGGAAAAATGACTAATGGGCAGAGCATTCCGAAAACCGAATACGAAATGCACGACCTCACTCAGTTTCCTGACATGCGCCTGGCTCACGACTTCTACGAAAGTGTCCTGGCGCAATCATTCCCCCGAGACGAGAGAGAGCCACTGCGCGGGCTCACCGATGCACTCAGCAAGCCGCCGGAGTCCCGACCGCGGATCGTGCTAGCACTTGACAAGAGACGCAATGTCGTCGCTGGCATCGTGGGCGAATGGTATCCACATAGCCGGGTTCTGCTTATTGCATACTTGGCCACTCGGCCAGATCTCCGAGGATCTGGTATCGGTTACCGCTTGACCAAATTTGTTTCCGATTGGGCGCTTGAGAGAGAGTCAGCACTCATTATAGCCGAGATAGAACCGCCAGATCGAAGCCCCGTTGCTGAAGACTATGGTGATCCTGTCGCTCGTCTGCGCCTGTTCGATAGGCTGCGTGGCCGCGTGCTGGATATGCCTTATTGGCAACCTCGACTGTCACCGGACCGCAATCGAGTACCCCTACTTCTCGTCGCATTCCCCATAGACTCGGACGCCTGCGATCAGGAGGAAAGTGAGATGTCGATCCCCGCAGACGTAATATCGATTTTCCTAGGCGAGTACTTCAATGCATGCGAGGGTGAAGAGGAGGGAGTTACTAGAGGTTTGGAGTATTCAACAATGCAGAACTTCCTTCAAGGTGCAGTATCGGTCTCCACTATGCCCGTCAAGGAATACCTAAGAATGCACGGCTATGATTGACTTGGTAGTTTATTTCACAGGTCAGAGACTGTAGAACGAGGATTGCGTACAGTACTCAGCAGTAACCGAGAAGAGTACAAGCAACAGACCCGCCAACGCCAGCGTAAACTGCCATGCGGGGCCAGGATGACTTGAAGCCCAGATCGCCATAAGAAGCGCGATGACCAGGCCAGCCACACATGTCGCAAGATCATATTTCGCTGTCTTTTTAGCGCCCTCTGACCTTGCCTTTGCAAGGCTCAATAGAGCGAACAGGACACCCCAAGTGAGGTATGCCAGCGAAGCAGTGAGAAACGCTGTCGTACTGCGCTCCACTGTTTTTCCGAGAGTCATCAGGATAACCACCATCACAACGCCAGCCCAAAACTGATAGATGGCACTGGGATATAGTTTTTCGTTCTGGCGAGTGTCATTTAGCTCTAGTGAAATCACGAGGGTGTGAAGCCAGACAGCCGCCAGTACCATCAGCGTCAACGTCAACAAACGTTGGGTCCAGTCGTCGAGTCCATGGCCTGCCGGTTTGGAAGCAACGCTTTCCGCGAACTCTGTCAAAGGATGTTCGAGGGCTAGTACGGTCAGAACTCCGTAAAATACCAATGCAAGGTCGTAGACGGTTCGGTGACGCGCCGTCTGCACCAATGAATCGTTTACTTTAACAAAAGCCTCTTGATCGCCAGACATCGCGACGCTCCATACGAGATGCGTTGAGGGACGGATGCACGTTGTCCAATGTCACAGCCCTGTCGCTCCTCCGCGATCTAAGCACGTCCGAACGGGTGGGAGGCCAGTGTATGGGCAGCTGAGTCATTGCAGAGGCCGGATCGAACCTCTGAAACGTTGCCTTGTCGGCCAGCCGCTCCGTTACCGCATACTCGCCTTGGGATCAGGCACCTCATAAGTCATTAGGCCGCAAGATGTCTCGGTTCTTCGGCCGCTCAAGTGCAGTATGAGATGCGGTCGTGTCAGCACGCGGTGGCAGCCCGGTCGGGCTCCGATCGAACTCCAAAAGCACTGCTCAGCCAACCATGGACTATCCGTGGCCTCGTCCCACCTGATCTGCCACGTGCAGCGCCGTGACCTGCTGCGTTGCCCGGGCCCCAAGCGGCCTCCGGAGCCGTGTGCGCAGGTTCGAATCCTGCCGGGGGCACCACCAAACAAGCCCTGACCTGCATAAACGTGGGTCAGGGCTTAATTTGTGCATGCCAAAACGCACACCGCCATCCTGGCCATGACCGCTCCGCCCAGCGAGCCTTCGAGCTGTGACTTTGTGGCGCCAGACGGACGAAATCCCAAATGTCCGATCCCGTGGAACGGCCTCGCGTGGGACATGCGTGGGATGGGAGAGCCGAATGGTAGAGCCGACTCCGTAGGACACCTGCCGTGACCTGCGCATTTGCCGACATAGACAGTCGAAAAACATACGGAGGGAACAGGCCGTTTGACTTTCCCGGGTCAGTGCTGGGCACGGCTGTGAGCAGGCATTTCGTCGAACGTGACGCTCACTGCCCACGCGGATGCCGGTGTCGGCACCACGACGCCGCCGGTTACGGCATGCTGGGCGTATGAGCAGGTACGCCGCCGCGAGGATCTACGCGCTTCCGGAGTCGCTCGACGAGTTGGTCGGGCCGGCCTCAGGCACCGTGATCCTGCCCCGGCACATCGACTGGGGCCCACACTACGAGTACGACCTCGCCGACGAGGCCGACATGCTCCTTATGTACGAGCGGGTCATCCGGGAAGCCCAGACCCCAGCCGACCTGCGGGCGTACCTGAGCGCCGATCTGTTGCGCCAGCACTGGACGGACCTGTTCCTGCCCGCTCCGGCCCGTGCGGCCTGGCAGGCCCGCTTCCCCGAGCTCGCACCTGCGGCGGCCGCAGCGTAGTGGACGAGCTGCACCGCCGACTGATCCGCATCGGGCTCGACGCGCTCGCCGACGACTTCGGCTACGCCCTGGCGGGCGGCTACGCCGTCCAGGCCCACCAGATCGTCAACCGGGTCAGGGACGACGTCGACCTCTTCGCTCCGATCAACCGGGCCACCGTGGAGATGCCAGCAGCCACGGAACGCGTCATCGCCGCCACGAAGCCGCAGGCTTCACCGTGGAACTGGCCCACCAGAACCCCGAGCACACCTACACGCGGCTGAACGTCACCGATCCCGCCAGCGGCATCCAGAACAAGGTGGAACTCGTCGCCGAGTTCCTCAACCATCCGCCCGTGCCCTCCGAGCTCGGCCCGGTCCTGCACCCCGACGACGTCGCCGCCGGGAAGACCACTGCCCTGGACGGCCGGGCCGAGGTCCGCGACGCCATCGACGTCGATGGCCTCCTCAAGGCCGGATACACCCGCGAACGCCTGATGGAGCTGGCCAAGCAGAACGACGACGGCTTCGACCCGCGGATGTTCGCCGACTCACTCGCCCGCATCCAGCGCTATACCGACAAGCAGTTCGCCGCCTACGGCCTTACCGCGACCGAAGCCGCGTCCCTGCGGGAAGGATTCGCCGACTGGCAACGCGAACTGATCAGTCCGCCGGACGAGAAGCCTGCGAGTTAGCGAGCCGCAACAGCGACCGATTCATCGTCCCACCAGCGGCTCGTGCACACGGCACATCGAGCAGCTGCTCTCCTCGAATGGCCAGAAGATCATGTGCCGAGCAAAGGCTCTCAATCGTAATCATCCAGCAGTGCCTGGATGCGCTGGTTGGCGATCGCGACCCATCCCTACAAGCACTTGGCGTACTTGGCCATGAGGACCTCCCCACTGTTGCCAGCGCGTTCCGCGACCTCAGTTGGGTCGACATCGGCATGGAGCCAGGTGGACAGGGCCGAGTGGCGCAGGTCATGGGGGCTAGCTGTGCAGCTGACGGACGCCTATGACAGTGGGTCTTGGGCTTTCTGTCGTAGGCGTTCGTAAGGGGTCTGGCCGGCGAGGGCGCCGTGGGGGCGATGGTAGTTGTAGTAGTCCTCCCACTCCTGCAGTTTGCTGTTGAAGAGGTTGACGTCGTCGATGACCTGGCCCTCCAGCAGGCGGTAGAACTCCTCCGAGTCGATGCGGTGGGATCGCTCGACCTTGCCGTTCAGCCGCGGGGTGCGAGGCTTGATGCGGACGTGTCCGATGCCCTTGTCCAGCAGGTGCCAGTGGAAGGTCTGGCCGAACTCCTGGCCGTTGTCGGTCTGGATCTGATCGACCGCGAAGGGGAGCTTGGCCAGGACGTAGTCGATGAACTGGATTGCGGTCTTCTGATCGTTGCGGGGGAAGGCGCGCAGCACTCGCAGGCGGGTGCAGTCGTCGATGGCGGTGTACTGGTAGTAGCGCTTCTTCCGTCCGCTCTGGCCGAGCGGCTCGATGAACTTGACGTCCACCTGCAGCTGGTGGCCCGGTCGCTGCTTCTCGTAGCGCTTCCAGCGGATGGAGCGGCGCTTGTAGCGCTGCGAGGCCGGCAGCCGGTTCAATCCAACTTTCTTCAGGATCCGCCAGACGCCCGACGTGCTGATCGCGACGTCGTGGTAGCGCTGCAGATACATGGCGATCTTCGCCGGGCCGAAGTGGTACTGCCGACGCAGCCAGAGGATCTTCTCCACCACGTCGGCCGTCGTGGCACGCGGAGTGTGGTGCGGAGCGCTGGAGCGGTCCTTGAGGCCGTCCAGGCCCTCGGCTTCGTAGCGTCGGCGCCAGGTGTAGAAGCACTGGCGGCTGATGCCGTAGTAGCGGCAGGTGGCGGCGACGTTGCCGCTCACCTCTTCCGCGTGGCGCAGCACTGCGAGCCGATGGCGGGCGCGTCTTGCGAGCTCGCGTTCAGTCATGGGGGTCTCCTAGGGACGGGAGACCCACCTGTCAATGACGTCCGTCAGTTTTAGACCTAGCCGCGAGCTGGATGTTCACCTGGGCGGTTGGAAGCGCTAGTTCCCGGGCTCCGTGCCAGATGCGGTTGTACGTGCTGTAGGCGAGCCGCCTCGTTCGTTGAAGAACAGCCGTCCGTCGCTGGCCGTACCGAAGGTGTCGACGCTCTCTCGCCACAGCGCCAGCAGACCGGGCGGAAGAGGCACCGGGCGGGGGTTCCCCGGCGGGCGCCCTTCAGACCGCGCTCATCACGGAGTTGTCCGGAGTCGGTCCACTTCTTGCCTGCCCGGGGCCGAGTGTTGTGCAGGAACACCGTTCCCCAACCCTCCGCAGGCAGGACACAGTCCGGCAGAGTCACAGCGACCGCCTCCTCGGGCCGCAGCCAGGCGTAGTACATGCCGGCGAACAGCCCGACCAGCCGCCGTCCGGATGCCCTCCGGTAGCTGCCTATATAGGAGACGGCGCGGAGCAGAGAAGCTTGCAGCACGGCCCGCATCACGGCCGGATCCATCAAGTCGGTCAGCGGGGCGACCCTCGAAGCCCATCGCAGAGCAAGCTGTACGTCGGGGCGTGCCGTGTTCAGTTCTGGCCGGGGCAGGGCGAACGCCCAGTCCCGCAGCGCTCACAGCAGCAGCGAGTCATTCGGGCGGCCCCGCACGTCGCGAAGCATCGCCTGGCAATCCAGGCAGGGGGCAGACGCGGGGCGGGGCGGACGGCGCGTGCCCCGCTCCCCTGCCATCGCCGCCGGCACGGGTAACGCTGCTTGCGCCGAGAGCCTTCGGGTCATCACCTCTGACGTCGCCGTTTCGGCTCGGCCATTCCTCGAGGACCTCCTGCACCAGCCGCCGAGGAGCCCTCAGGATTCGAGATGCTGAAACTTACCTCACTTCTTTCCGGGAGCGAGCGTGGCCATCATCCGGGCGACCGCCTCCTTTTCGGGCTCGTTGAGAGCAGCCGAGCGGGCAGCGCCCCCGGGACGCCGCCTGTTCGCTGGGGGAGTTCTTGGCGGGGTAGCCGCCTCAACCCGCGCGCGAGCCGTGTCGTACATCTCGTCATCGAACTTGTAGCGATCGCCGTTGCCCACCTCGTAGTAGCGGAAGATCTCCTCCATCACGGGCAGTTGGTAGCTCGATGCCTCACCGAGTTCAGCCCAACTCACCAGAGCTGATTCGGCATAGTCGTCGATGAGATGAGAGATCGTCTCGTACGCGTCGTCGGCATCCCCGTAGTCGGACAGCAGTGAGGCGAATTGCAGGGCATCAGTCAAGAGGCCCCAGGTCGACAGGTCAGTCCCCTCGAGCCAAATGGCCGCTTGATCGACCGCGATTGGGAGGAAGTTCCTGAGCTCCGAGTGCTCGGAGTCCCTGAGGAAGGTTAAGATCTTTGCAATCGTCTCGTGTTCCCACGCCTCGCTGATGACCTCGTCTTCGCGGATGCTTCGCCATCCGATGTCGTGAACGCGCTGCGACTCGAGTGCGGCGCCCAACTGCATGTAGATCAGGGCGCGATGGGCGTCATCGTGGGCATAGTAGTGGCCCGGCGTGTTGAGGACCTTCGTTCGAAATACTCTCTCCAGCACCCCCTCCGCATCCGGAAGGCACCGGCACAGGGATTGGCGCACGTCCCACGCACCACCCGACGAGAGCATGGACCACAGGGTCTCGGCCTGCTCGAAGAACTGCATCCCGCTGACGAAATCCTTCATCTCGGCCGGGTCCGACGAGATATGGTCCCGCATATAGTCGCGCACCGACGGGTTGTGGAACTCCGCGAACACGAACTCGCCCTGCCGGGCGCTCCTGAGCATCGTGCCGTCCAGCACCTTAAGCGAACCTCGAAAGTCCCGGAGCGAACCTCCCGACGCAATCCACACGTCCTGCAGTGTGTCCATCCTGACGCGGGACACAAAGGAGAGAATCATCTTCAGGAGACGCACATCCGACGCGTCGAGTTGGTAGTTGACGATGTGGTCCCAGACGCGACGTGGGTCGTTCAGGTTGGCGACGATCTCGGCCGCGATGTCGCCCTTGGCGTACCGCCCGGCCTGCGCCAGGGTGACAGCGATGACACGCGGGTTGAAGTTCTCGTGTTCCACAATGGGCGTGTAGACGGCCGGTGCCGCGAAGACGGACTTGGTGCTGGCCGGGAAACTCGAGGCTGAGACGTGGTTGTAAAGGAGCGAGGCCCTCGCCCGGTAGGTGTAGTCGGTCACGTCGAGCACGCAGGTCATGATGTCGAAACGGTGTCTGTCGAGGCGCTCGTACCGTTGTTGTGCCTGGGCGAGAATGTACTCCCGCGTGGTGAGCAGAAACCGCTTGGCGGGGGCGCGGGACACCCGTTCCATCAGAGAAATGAGGCGGCCGTCCTCATTCTTGCCCAGTTTTTCGTCGATCGCCGTCTGACCCAAAAAATCGTCATAGTAGAAGAGTTGGGGTGCTGCGGAGTTCCACAGCCTGTTGGCCTCTTCCACGTCTTCGGATACTTCGACGAGTTCGTAGCCCTGGCTCAGATAGTGGGCACACAGCACGTGACTCAGAGTCGTCTTCCCCACACCTGGAGCACCAGCAATCACGCACACGTGTTGGTCTTCGAGGAGCCGGAGTGCCGCGGCACGACTGCCGGTCTCCGCATACGTGCGCAGAGTTTCGTCGACTCGTTCGGCAAGGTCCTGGGAGCGCGTGACGATACTCTTGGACAGCAGTGAATTCAGCACCGTGGCGCTTGTCAGCCACAGCCGCAGATGACGCTTGACGACCTGATCGTGCTTACGGAGGAGCGCGTCCAGTTCATCCTTTCCATAGATATCGCCGGGCGAGTTGACGAACGGCGTGAGCAGCGCATAAAGTTTGTCCTTCGCAGCTCTGCTCAACTCCACCGACGTGGCTAGAACATAGCGCCCCGGTGTGAGCTCACCGAGCTTCGGGGCTTCCACTTTCCGCATGTGTTCCAGCAATTTAGCGCGGCCGGAACGATGGAAGTGCTTGCACTGCACGATGAGGGCGGGATCGTCCCCTTTGAGGTGCCGCAGGTCCACTCCGCCATCCGGTCCCGAAGTGAAGATCTCCAGCCGAACGCCGAACTCCAACTCGAAGAGATCCTTACACACGGCTTCGAAGTCGAAGTCCGTTAGCCTGCCCAGGTCGAATGTTTCCATGATCCATGCCCCCTGCCCGGTCTCCGCCAACCCCAGGTCCGCTCGACGGCTGGAGTCCCAAGATCTCATGGCCCGGAAGCCCTCTGGCAATGAGCGCGGCCGCGACCCAACGCCGCCGTCTCCTCGCTCTCCCGTCAGAGTGCTGCTCTCCGGACAACGCATCACTCATCATGCAGGGCAGGGCTCCAGCGTCGGTGACGTGCTTCCCGCCGAGCCCTCACCGGGAGCCGAAACTCGGCATGGACACCCGCTCCAGTACATCCGGACGAGAAGCCGTGGGGGCACGGTCGCCGACGATCGTTCGCTCCCGACACCGCGCGGGATCGCCCTTACCAAGCCGGGCGCGCAACCTGCTCACTTCATTCGTCCCGCGCACTCCTGACGACTGCCTGTTCGATGAAGAGCGCACCTTATGCCCCCTGCGCTTGCCCGAAGACGTCGTGACCTACCTCACACAAGACGAGCAAATAGGGAATTTCATTTCTGCGGGACATGCGCGGGACGGCAGGCCTGACAACCTGTCAGGCCTGCCACTGATGGAACAGCCCAGCGCTGGCCGTCCTGCGCGCCCGAGAGCGAAGCAGAAACGGCCGTGGGGCGGGAGGGGGCCCGAAGCCTCCTGGCTGAGTTGGGGAGACCGGCGGTTCGGCCTCTGCGGAGACCGTATCGCCCGTATCGCCCGTACCCTTCATTGTGTCTACGGCGTCACATAGCGGGCGCCAAACCACTGGAGGCAACACCTCGTGCTGATTGCTCAGCGTCCGTCCCTGACCGAAGAGGTCGTCGACGAGTTCCGCTCCCGGTTCGTGATCGAGCCGCTGGAGCCGGGCTTCGGCTACACCCTCGGCAACTCCCTCCGCCGCACCCTCCTGTCGTCGATCCCCGGCGCTGCTGTCACCAGCATCCGCATCGACGGCGTCCTGCACGAGTTCACCACCGTGCCGGGCGTCAAGGAGGACGTCACCGACCTGATCCTCAACATCAAGCAGCTGGTCGTGTCGTCCGAGCACGACGAGCCCGTGGTGATGTACCTGCGCAAGCAGGGCCCGGGTCTGGTCACCGCCGCCGACATCGCGCCGCCGGCCGGTGTCGAGGTGCACAACCCCGACCTCGTCCTCGCCACGCTCAACGGCAAGGGCAAGCTGGAGATGGAGCTCACGGTCGAGCGCGGCCGCGGTTACGTCTCCGCCGTGCAGAACAAGCAGGTCGGCCAGGAGATCGGCCGGATCCCGGTCGACTCCATCTACTCGCCGGTCCTGAAGGTCACGTACAAGGTCGAGGCCACGCGTGTCGAGCAGCGGACCGACTTCGACAAGCTGATCGTCGACGTCGAGACCAAGCAGGCCATGCGTCCCCGCGACGCCATGGCCTCCGCCGGCAAGACCCTGGTCGAGCTCTTCGGTCTCGCCCGCGAGCTCAACATCGACGCCGAGGGCATCGACATGGGCCCCTCCCCCACGGACGCCGCCCTCGCCGCCGATCTCGCCCTCCCGATCGAGGAGCTCGAGCTCACCGTCCGCTCGTACAACTGCCTCAAGCGCGAGGGCGTCCACTCCGTGGGCGAGCTCCTGGCGCGCTCCGAGGCCGACCTCATGGACATCCGTAACTTCGGTGCGAAGTCCATCGACGAGGTCAAGGCGAAGCTGGCCGGCCTGGGCCTGGGCCTCAAGGACAGCCCGCCCGGATTCGACCCCACCCACGCTGCCGACGCCTTCGGCGCGAACAATGACACGGACGCCGGTTTCGTGGAGACCGAGCAGTACTGAACGCTGTGCTGACGTGCAGACCGTGCCGTTATCACGGCGATGGGCTGGTTGGCTCCGAGCCCGGCGTGGTTACGAGTCGCGTTCACCGACCCAGGGCGGCGACACACCTGGCGCTGTGGTCGTAGTTCCAGGCGCTGAGGGTGAGGGCGCGGGGGTGCCGAGGCCACCGGGAGGTTCTGGGGGGCAGTCCCAGTCCTCGCCGGTGGGCTGGCCGGCGCTGCCGACGGACTCCTTCGTGCGCGCGTCGAGGGAGCCCAGTAGGTCGAGGTCGAAGCGTCGCCGCCCCAGTGACCAGACCGTTGCTGCAGCGAGCCTTCCGGATCGCGTCCAGTGCCATCGGAGGCCACCAGCCCGAGCACGGTCGGCTGTGCGCGAAGCATCCCTGTATCGGCCTGGCAGTCACAGCCGAGCGCATCCTTCATCTGGGAAGTGCCTCCAGCCACCGCGGGAACAAGGACATCAGCAATCCCTGTCCTCGCTGGCCAGAGGCACTTCCTCAGCGTCGGGGCAAGGCCAGCGGTCGCCCTGTATGAGAGACCGAGGTCAGTTGTAGACGTTGAATTCTGCGACTGACCACCAGCTACGCGCAACATTGCCGGTATTGACGACCTTGATGTAGCGAACTGTCTGCGTCGGGAAGGAAATCAGGTGGACTCGTTGGCCGTCCGCTACGGACGTGACCTTGGTCCAGTCGGTTCCATCCGTGGATACGTATACGTCTGCGCTTCGCGCATAGTCGCTGACACTGTCGCCGACATCCAACACAATCTTGCTGAAGGTCTGCGTTTGTCCCATGTCCACTTGGGTCCAGAGGCCGTCATACTGCCCTGTGCCGGAGCTGTACCGGGTGTCGGAATTGGCATCGAGCATGTTTCCGGGCGCATCCCACTGGCTTGCGTCCGAAGCCTTTGCGGTCCAGCCCGTCCGCGGCAGCGCAGGGCCGAGATCTATGACTTCGAACGATGATCCACCTGCGTCTGCTCCGCTGGTTCCCTTCACGGAAACCGTGACCTTCCCCGCTGGAAGTCCCTTCGGAACGTAGGCGCTGATGCTCGTGTCCGACCAGGTGTCTATTTCGGCGTAGCTCGATCCGAAATACACCGTACCCAGCCCCTGTGCATCGCCGAAACCAGAACCGCGAATCGTGAACTTGGAGCGCGGCATTCCTCGTTCCGGCTTCAATTCGCTGAAGGTCGGCGATGGGAAGCTCGACAGCTTCTTGGTGGTGAACATCGCCGAGGTGCCGCTCGGCAGCGTATAGGTGTACGAGCCGTCGGTGGATATCTTGAAACTCTTGCTGTCGGTGGTCCCGTTGAATACTACGGTGACCTGCTCCCCTTCCTTGCTGGTCCAGTTCCTCAGCTGGAGGCCGTTCGGTATCACTGCCGGAGCTGCGATCGAGCCGGTTCCACGCGCAGACCCGTACACCTCGATGTCGCCGATGGCCCACCAGAAACCGGATGGCGCAGTACTGACGATGCGAATGTACTGTGCTGTACGGGTCGGCAGCGTGACGGCTATCTTCCCGATGCCCCCGCTGCCGCTCGCGATCGCGCTGCCCCAATCGACTCCGTCGATCGAAACGTAGATCTGGTACCTGGTGACGTAGTCGAACGAATCGTTCACGCCGGTGTCGAGGACGATCTTGTTGAAGCTCGTGGGGTTCCCCAGGTCGATCTGGAACCAGTCGCCGCTCGTCGGCCCGTGCCCGAGACTCAACCTGGTGTTGATGTCGCCGTCGATCGCGTTCGCGGCCACGCCCCAATCCGGCTGCGCGGAAGCCGTGGCGGTCCACTTGCTGCGGCTCAGCGCCCTTCCGGTCGTCTGGACGGAAGCTCCGATCGGGAGGGAGTACGTGACCAGCTTGTTTCCGGTACGGATGGAGTTCTGGTAGGGCAGGAGTGCCGGATCGTACGTGACGGTGACCGGGCCGGATGCCGACGTGAACGTGAAGTCGTGTGTCGGGTCCGAGACCTTGGTCGCTGCGGGGGTACGGCCGCTCTGCGCAGGCCCGGAGTACGTGAAGGTGACGGCGTCGCCGGCGTTCAGGGTGTAGTCGAACGAGTGTGTGCCGTCCGCGACGCTGAAGGTTTTCGCGGCGCTGCCCGAGTTGTGGGCGATCAGGACCTTCGATCCGTCCGGGTTCTGGAACGCGACGTTCTCTATGCTTCCTTCGCCGAAGGTGTTCGAGTAGATCCGGCGTGCTCCGGGCTTGACGAACCTGCTGGCGTGAGCGAGGGCGTGGTAGTCCACGTTGCAGGTCACCCGTCCGTCGGCCGGGTCGATCGTGAGCAAGCCCCGCAGCATGGGTATGCCGGCGGTGTCGCTGTTGAGCGGGCCCCGATCGGGGTCGAGTGCGATGTTCCACAGCATCACCCCGTTCGCCCGGTTGCGCGTTCCGTTGATGATCCACGTTCCCAGTGCTTCGCTGAACGCCGTCTGGTCGCTGTCCTGTCAAACGCCTCCGGTGGTTTCCGTGATGAAGGTTTCCTTGCCCGGGTAGTCGTTGTGGACCACTGTCTGGTAGTTCGGGTTGCCGCTGTAGATGTGCCATCCGGTTCCCGCGGTGTACTTGGAGGCTGCGGGGTCGCTGAAGATCGTCTCCGGATACGAGGGCACGTCCCAGTTGTGGTCCCAAGCCAGGATCTTCGTGGAGATTCCGTTGGCTTCGAACGCTTTGCCGATCTCCTGGATCAACTCGGCTTCCTGGCACGCGGACAGGAACATCCCGGGCCAGGTGGGAGTGCCCATGGGTTCGTTCTGCGGGGAAATGTAGGAGATGGGCACGCCGGCTTCGCTATAGGCGTGGATGAACTTGACGAAGTAGTCGGCCAGCGGGGAGGTGTGGCCAATGGCTCAGGGCGCCGAACCACCTTCGCATCACGTACGAGACGGTGCTGAACTTCCTCGATCACCATGTCCTCGGACGGGAGTGGCGGCGCCCCGCAATGCTTTAACTGATCACCCTCAGAATGACTTCGGTGAAACGGCTCGGCTGCGGGGTGAAGTGCGGCAGACTTCTGCGAGTGCCGGATGATCTTGTGCCTGACGCGCGGTCAACCAGGGGCACACCGAGCTTGTCCCCAAGGGATTGAACGAAGGGAGCGTTCCGCTGTGACGCATGCTCACGGGGAAGAAGTCCTGGCCCGCATCGCCAAGGGGCTCGTCTACACCGAGTCGGAAGCGGCCTTCCTGGCCCCTCGGCGCCGCACCGAGCAGATCTTCGAGTACAACCACACACCACCGAACGAAACGGAGAAACGTCGATCGCTGCTCATCGCCATCTTCGGCTCGGTCGGTGAACGCACGGTGCTGCTGCCACCGTTCCACGCCGGGTTCGGCAGCAACGTCCACATCGGCGACGACTTCTTCGGGAACGTGAACCTCACGTTCGTCGACGACGTGGACATCCGCATAGGCAACGGTGTCATGATCGCGCCCAGCGTGACACTGACCACGACGGGACACCCGGTGCACCCCTCGCGACGCGCTGACTTCGGACGGTTCTCGGAACCGATCGTGATCGAGGACAAGGTGTGGATCGGCAGCAACGCGGTGGTCCTGCCCGGCGTCCGTATCGGCTACGGATCGGTCATCGGCGCCGGCAGCGTCGTCAGTCGCAGCATTCCCCCGATGACCGTCGCGGTCGGAACCCCCTGCCGGGTGGTCCGCCCCATCACGGATGAGGACCTCACCACACGTACCGCCACGCATTAGTGCCGGTGGCGGAGGACCACGACCACCAGCACCGTCGCTCGGGACGGGCAAGTCCTCGGGTCACCGGACTCAACACCTTCGGCAATCATGGCCGCGTGACCGTCTGACCCGCTCCGCCTGACCGCCTGGCCGATGCCGGCCACCCCCGGCAAGCGGACGCCGCCTACGAGGACAAGGGCAAAGCATGCCACCGAACGGTCGCAGGGCCTGCCGGTGGAAACCGTGCCGACGAGGATCGGGCGCTGTCACATCTCGGCCCCCGGATCAACTTCCGTGACGCATGCACGCTGCGTACGACCGACGCCATGACGATCCCTCGTCCCGGGCCCCGGGACCGCGCCCGCGATCCGTACACCAGTTGGGCTTGAGCGGCGCCGCCTAGGCTCCGGCGGCATGAAGGCTCTCGTCCTGTCCGGGGGGTCGGGCACGCGCCTGCGGCCCTTCACACACACGTCTCCCAAGCAGTTGGTGCCGGTAGCCAACAAGCCGGTCCTCTACTACGTCCTCGAGGACATCGCCAAGGCCAGCATCACCGAGGTCGGCATCGTCGTTGGGGAGACGTCCAACGAGATCCGCAAGGCCGTCGGGAGCGGCGACAGATTCGGGCTCCGCGTCACCTACCTTCCGCAGGAGGCGCCCCTGGGTCTGGCTCACGCTGTCCTCATCGCCCGCGACTATCTCGGCGAGGAGGACTTCGTCATGTATCTCGGGGACAACTTCGTGGTGGGTGGCATCGCGGAACTCGTCGACAAGTTCCGCGCGGAGCGCCCCGATGCCCAGATCCTGCTCACCCGTGTCTCCGACCCGTCCAGCTTCGGCGTGGCGGAGATCGGCTGTGACGGCCGGGTCGTCGCGCTGGAGGAGAAGCCGAGGCACCCCCGCAGTGATCTCGCCGTGGTCGGGATCTACTTGTTCACGCCGGTCGTGCACAAGGCGGTGCGCGCCCTCACACCGTCACGGCGGGGCGAGCTGGAAATCACGGACGCCCTCCAGTGGCTCCTCGACGGACCCTACGACGTGCGGTCCACCACCATCTCCGGTTATTGGAAGGACACGGGAAACGTCGCCGACATGCTGGAGGTGAACCGCTCCGTGCTGGACGGGATCGAGCCGGGCATGGAGGGCCAGGTCGACGCGGCGAGCGAACTGGTGGGGCGGGTGCGGATCGAGGCGGGCGCGCGGATCCGGGCGTCGCGCATCGTGGGGCCCGCCGTCATCGGGGCCGGGACGGTGGTGACGGGATCGTACGTCGGGCCCTACACGTCGATCGCGGAGAACTGCTCGATCGAGGACAGCGAGATCGAGTTCTCCATCATGCTGGGCGACTCCCGGCTCACGGGCACGCGCCGGGTCCAGCACTCGCTCCTGGGGCGGAACGTGACCGTCGCTCCGGCCCCCCGCGTACCCGCAGGTTCCCGTCTCATCCTCGGTGACGACAGCAAGGTGGAGATCTCCTCATGACCACGAAGATCCTGGTGACAGGCGGTGCCGGCTTCATCGGCTCGCACTACGTCCGCGCCCTGCTCGGCCCGCGCGGCGACGGCTCGGTCGGGGTCACTGTGCTGGACAGCCTGACCTATGCAGGCAATCCGGCCAACCTCGATCCCGTCCGCGGCGACGAGCGGTTCGCCTTCGTCCACGGTGACATCTGCGATGCCCCGCTCGTCGATCGGCTGGTCGCCGAGCACGACCAGATCGTCCACTTCGCAGCCGAGTCACACGTCGACCGCTCTGTGCGCGGGGCCGCGGAGTTCGTGCGCACCAACGTGATGGGTACGCAAACGCTCCTGGACGCGGCCCTGCGCCACGCCCCCAGGACCTTCGTCCACATCTCCACGGACGAGGTGTACGGCTCCGTCGATGTCGGTGCCAGCACAGAGACCGATCCGCTGCACCCCAGTTCCGCGTACGCGGCCACGAAGGCGTCGAGCGATCTGCTGGCGCTGTCGTACCACCGCACGCACGGGCTGGACGTCCGGATCACCCGGTGCTCGAACAACTACGGCACCCATCAGCATCCGGAGAAGGTCATTCCGCGTTTTGTGACGACCCTGCTGAGCGGTGGCCGGGTGCCGCTCTACGGTGACGGCGGGAACCTGCGGAACTGGCTGCACGTCGAGGACCACGTCGACGCGGTGGAACTGGTGAGGGAGGGAGGCTCCCCGGGCGAGATCTACAACATCGGCGGCGGCACGGAGCTGTCCAACAAGGAGCTGACGGCTCTCCTGCTGGACGCGGTGGGCGCCGGCTGGGACTCCGTGGAATTCGTCGCCGACCGCAAGGGACACGACCGGCGCTACGCCGTCGACCACGGGAAGATCACCGCGCTGCTCGGGTACCGGCCACGCCGGGACTTCCGGGACTCGCTCGCCGAGACAGTGGCCTGGTACCGCGACCACCGCTCCTGGTGGGCACCGCTCACCGGATCCTGAGCCGACGGGCCCTGCGCCGCCAGTGACCGAGGGTCAGATCCAGCCGGACATACTGGCGATGCGTACCGCGTCGAGCCGGTTGCGCGCGTCCATCTTCCGGACGGTCGTCGCCAGATAGTTGCGGACCGTCCCGGGAGAGAGCGACAGCTTGACGGCGATTTCGTTGATGTCGTCCCCCGCGGCGGCGAGTTGGAGTATCTCCATCTCCCGCTCCGTGAGCGGGCATCCGGTGTTGCCCCAGGCGGCGAGCGTCAGTTCGGTGTCGAAGACCCGGCGGCCCTCGTGCACGCTGCGTATGGCATCGCTGAGGTGCGCCGCGGGGGAGCTCTTCAGCACCAGGCCGCCGAGGCCGGATGCCAGCGACTGGCGCACTGTGGCCAGCCGGGCGAATCGCGCGGTGAGCAGTGTGCGGCAGTCCGGGAGGTGCTCCTGAATCGCCATGGCGGAGAGAAGACCCTCCCGCTCGTGCATGTCGACATCGATGACCGTCACATCGGGGCTGTACTCCAGAACCGTCCGGATCAACTCGCTGCCGACGCCTGTGGAAGCGACGACTTTGATGTCCGATTCACGCTCCACTAGGAGAACCAGCGCGGCACGGACCATTTCCAGCTCTTCAGCAATCACGACTCGGATGGTCATGCATTCCCTTCCCCCGTCGATGGAACTCCGCCCTTCGCAATGCCATTTCGGCCAACATGGCCGTATCGCGATTAGCGGATTCCGTGCAGCAATAGGGTCGGGGTGGCGCAGCGATCAGTCCTTGATGGACCGGCCCACCCTCCCGGTACCCTCCCGGTACCCTCCCGGTCTGTACTTCCGCTTCGGGAAAGCCCAGGCGGACTCTCCCGGGAGTGAACGGGCAGGCGAGTTTGGCCCTGAGGCCCGCGACCGGATGCTGCTCATCGACTCCCCCGTCTTCTCGGCAAGGAACTGGCGTGGTCTCCGCAAACCGAGCTTGCGTACGACTATAAGAGGTGATTCAGGGAGTGGCTATGGGCGCCTGTGTGGCCGGAGAAAAGATGGCGGGAATCGCGGCCATAGAGTGACCGCGATTCGTGCCACCCTGGAAGCATGACCGAGACGCCATCCCGCATGCTCCGTCTGCTGTCCCTCCTCCAGAACAGCCGGGACTGGCCGGGGCGCAAGCTGGCGGAGCGGCTCGGGGTCAGCCCGCGGACGCTGCGCCGAGACGTGGAACGGTTGCGGGATCTCGGCTACCCGGTTCAGGCCATACCGGGCGTCGGCGGGGGCTACCGGCTGGAAGCGGGCGCCAGTCTGCCGCCGCTGCTCCTCGACGACGACGAGGCGGTCGCCATCGCGGTCGGGTTGCGGACGGCCGCGGGGGGAAGCGTGGCGGACATCGAGGACACCTCGATCCGCGCGCTGGCCAAGCTGGAGCAGGTGCTGCCCAAGCGGCTGCGTAGCCGGGTCAACGCCCTTCAGATGTACACCGTTCCCATGTTCACGGTGACCCCGACCGTGAGCCCCGAATACCTCGCGTCAGTGGCCCAGGCGTGCCGCGACCAGCAGCGGCTGAGGTTCACCTACCGCAAGCGCGACGGGGAGACGACCAGCCGTCTGGTGGAGCCGTACCGTCTGGTCCATGTGAACCGTAAGTGGTACGTGTTGTCCTGGGACATGGGACGGCAGGACTGGCGCACCTTCCGCGTGGACCGCATGGAATCGCTGCTGTTGACGGGGGTGCGTTTCCAGCAGCGCGAGTTGCCTGCCGAGGACGCGGCGGCCTATGTGGCGCAGTCGATCACGTCCTCGCTGGCGAGCTACCGGGCGCTGGTCACCCTGCACGCGCCGGTCGAGGTGGTAGCGGAGCGGATCCGCCCGCGCGACGGAATCCTCACGGCGGTCGACCACCGGACATGCCGGCTGCGTTCGGCCGCCGACTCGCTGGAGTGGCTGGCGCTCACCATCGGGATGTTCGGCATCGAGTTCGAGGTGCACGAGCCGCCTGAACTGATTCATTACATACAGGAGTTGTCGGAGCGGCTGGCCCGAGCCGCGTCGCCGGGTGCGGACCGCTCCGTGGCGGCGCCGTCGACGCGGGACGCTCCGGTCAGCGGGCCAGCAGCCGGGTGAGCAGGGTGCTCAGCTGGTCCTGGGCCTGCGCTCCCGGCGCTACCGCCGTACGCCAGGCGACCACGCCGTCCGGGCGCACCAAGCCGGCCCCCGCCCGGCCGATCCCGTAGGTCCGCGTCAGTTCGCCGGAGGGGTCGGCGACATCGCGGCCGACGAGATGGACGTCGAGGCGGACGCCCAGATCCGCGGCGGCGCGGGTGGCCGCCTGGACCCAGGCGCCGCCCTCCGGTGCGGCCAGGAGCACCCAGCAGTCGCCGAACAACTCGACGGTGGAACGCCGTGTCCCGTCCTGTTCGATCCAGACGTGGGGTGCGCGGAAGCCGGGGCGCCCGGACGGGAGTCGCGGGTCCTCGGTCGGCTCGGGGTCGTCGTCCTCGGCGGCGACGGCGGTGGAGCGGTAGCGGAAGCCCAGGACGACCTGCGCCGTACCGCGTTCCTCGGGAACGCTGCCGAGCAGGTGGGGAGCCATACGCTGGGCGTAGATGGCGAGTGACTCGTCGACGACGAGGCGGGACACGAGCGACCGCTCCGCCCCGTAGCTGTCGAGGAGCCGCTCGCCCGCCTCGCCGCGCAGCACGGCGGCCAGCTTCCAGGCCACGTCGAACCCGTCGCCGATGGCGGTGTTGCCGCCCATGCCCCCGGTGGGCGGGGTGACCTTGGCGGCATCGCCGACCAGCAGCACCGGCCCTTCGCGCCACCGGTCGGCGATGTACGCCGCCATGTCCCAGGCCTGGATGTCGAGGATGTCCGGGACGAGCCCGGGCGCGTCGACAGCCAGCCGGATCAGCTCGGTGCAGCGCTGCGGTGTGTAGTCCTCCGGCCTCTCGCCGCGTTCGGGGTCGTAGCGGACGTAGAAGGTGTGCCGGTTGGGCCGGTCGGTGGGGCCGAACGTGCCGGTGAAGTCCGGGTGCTGCAGGTAGTACCAGCCGGTGGACCCGGGCGGTACGACGGCGGTGAGGTCGGCCTCGAAGATGACGCCCATGAAGTGGGCCAGGGTGCCGTGACCGTGCCGGGTGATGCCCAGGCTCTCCCGGATCGCGCTGCGGGGTCCGTCGGCGGCGACCAGGTAGCGGGCGCCCACGGTGCTCTCCGCTCCCGTGCCCAGGTCGCGCAGGCGGGCCGTGACACCGTCGTCGCCCGCCTGGAAGGAGGTCAGTTCGGTGGCGAACCGGATCTCCGCGCCGTGCTTGGCGGCGTGGGCCACCAGGACGGGCTCCACCCGGTCCTGGGGAGCGAGCGCCCAGGGCATGGGCGTGCACTGTTCCGTCGCACCGACCAGTTCCTCGAAGCTCTCCGCGAAGCTGTGCAGGACGCGACCGCCCACGCGCTCCACGACCTTGATGGTGAAGTCGCCCTGGGCGCCGCGGATGTCGTCCGTGGCCAGGATCTCGTCGGCCACGCCGCCGAAGCGGAACAGTTCCATGGTGCGCGGGTTCTGGCCTGCCGCCTTGGGCAGGACCGAGGTGGTGGCGTGCCGCTCCACCAGCAGGACCCGCACCCCCCGGCGGGCGAGGAACAGGGCGGTGGACAACCCCCCGAGACCGCCGCCCACCACGAGGACATCGACATCCGGCTTCGTCAAGGCCACCTCAAACCTCCTGGGTTCGCGACGTCTGTTGCCGCACCCCCAGCGTCGGGCGCCCCACTCGAAAGGGTCACGAGGCGCGGTGGAGCCCCGTACGAAAAATGGCTCGGCGGACGAGGCCATCGCGGCCATGAAGTGTCCTCATTGGGGGCTACGGTACTCAACGTGAACCCGATTGACCGAAATAACTTACAGTGCACGCTTTGTCCGCTCCATGCGAATACTGGGGGCGTTCTGTGAACACGCAGCCGACACGGGCCATCGAAACGTCCGGTCTCGTCAAGGTCTACAACGGGGCCAGGGCGGTGGACGGCCTGGACCTCAACGTCCCGGCCGGTCTCGTCTACGGGATCCTGGGGCCGAACGGCGCCGGAAAGTCCACCACCATCCGCATGCTGGCGACGCTGCTGCGTCCGGACGGCGGTACGGCCCGGGTCTTCGGTCACGACGTGACGAGCGAACCCGATACGGTCCGCCGCAGGATCAGTGTCACCGGCCAGTACGCCTCCGTCGACGAGGGCCTGACCGGTACGGAGAACCTCGTCATGATGGGCCGGCTCCAGGGCTACTCCTGGGCCCGGGCCAGGGAGCGCGCCGCCGAACTGATCGACGGCTTCGGACTGGGCGACGCCCGCGACCGGCTCCTGAAGACCTACTCCGGTGGCATGCGGCGGCGGCTCGACATCGCCGCGAGCATCGTCGTCACCCCCGACCTGCTGTTCCTGGACGAACCGACCACCGGTCTCGACCCGCGCAGCCGGAACCAGGTCTGGGACATCGTGCGGGCTCTGGTGGACGCCGGCACGACGGTGCTGCTGACGACGCAGTATCTCGACGAGGCGGACCAGCTGGCCGACCGCATCGCGGTCATCGACCACGGCCGGGTGATCGCGGAGGGCACCACCGGGGAGCTGAAGTCCTCGCTGGGGTCCAATGTCCTGCGGCTGCGCCTGCACGACGCCCGATCGCGTGCCGAGGCGGAACGGCTGCTGAGCGCGGAACTGGGCGTCACGGTCCACCGCGACTCCGATCCGACGGCGCTGAGCGCGCGGATCGACGACCCCCGGCAGGGCATGCGGGCCCTGGCCGAGCTGTCGCGCACGCAGTTGGAGGTACGCAGTTTCTCCCTCGGCCAGTCCAGTCTCGACGAGGTCTTCCTGGCGCTGACCGGCCACCCGGCCGATGACCGGTCCACGGAAGAAGCGGCGGAAGAGGAGAAGGTGGCATGACGACGTCCCCCGGCACCGTGGAATCCACGACCCCTGTGAGCGGCCGGCTGCGGACGGTGCTGTCCGCGGGTGAACGGCCGGCCCGCGCGACGGCGGTGTCCGCCACCCTGACCCATCTGTGGCGGGCGATGATGGCGTTCAAGCACTTCCCGGTGCAGCTGATCGACATCGTCCTGATGCCGCTGATCTTCCTGCTGATGTTCACGTACCTGTTCGGCGGGGCGTTCGCGGACTCCACCGAGGAGTACCTGCAGTTCTACCTCCCGGGCGTGACGGTGCAGGCGGTCGTCATGATGACGGTCTACACCGGCACCTCGCTCAACACGGACATCCACAAGGGCGTCTTCGACCGTTTCCGGACACTCCCCTTCTGGCAGCCGGCGACGCTCGCGGGCAGTCTCCTCGGTGACGTGCTCCGGTACGTCGTCGCCCTGGCGACCACGGTGTCCCTCGGGCTGCTGCTGGGCTTCCGCCCCGACGGCGGTTTCCTCGGCGTGCTCGGCGCGATCCTGGTGCTCATCGTCTTCGGGTTCAGCGTGAGCTGGATCTTCGCCGCCCTGGGCGTGGTGGCCAGCGAGCCCGAACGGGTCTCCGGGACCAGCATGATCGTGCTGTATCCGCTGCTGTTCATGAGCAACATCTTCGTCATGCCGGAGACGATGCCCGGCTGGATGCAGGCCATCGTCGACGCCAACCCGATGAGTCACGCGGCGACGGCCTCCCGCGAGCTCATGCACGGCACGGCCGGCTTCTGGGACGTGGGCCTGGTCCTGTGCGTGTCGGCAGGGCTGGTGGCCGTCTTCGCACCGCTGACCATGCGTCTGTACCGCAACAAGAACGCCCACTGACACAGGTACCGGAGTGCCGCTCGCACCGCGCTGGAGCGTCGTTGAGGGGGTGTGAGCGGCACACCTACTGTCCCCGGAGACACATCCCGGAGATTTCACAGACACCTGGAAGGGGCGTCTCCCGTGGCCCGGTACCCACAGGCTCCCTCGGCACCGCACGCACAGGTCCGGCCGTCCTCCGTCGTCGGCCGGCACGATCCCCGTTACCCCGATCTGGTCAGCCGCGGCATCAACGCCCGCTTCACCCCCGACCCCGACACCGTCCGGGTGGTGGCCACCGCGGAGCAGGCCGTGCGGGCGGTGCAGGACAGCGTGCGCGACGGTACCCGGCTGGCGGTGCGCAGCGGGGGGCACTGCTTCGAGTCGCTCGTGGACGACCCCGCCGTCACCACGGTGATCGACGTGTCCGAGATGCGGTCGGTGTACTTCGACGAGGAACTGAACGCGTTCTCCGTCGACTCGGGAGCCACCCTCGGAACCATGTACCGGAGCCTGTACCTCGGGTGGGGCGTCACCGTCCCGGCCGGACGCTGCCCCGAGGTCGGGGTCGGCGGCCACATCGCGGGCGGCGGGGGCGGAGCGCTGTCGCGCACGTACGGTCTGTCGGTCGACCATCTCCACGGAGTCGAGGTCGTGGTGGTGGACTCCGGCGGGCGGGCACGGCTGGTGCGGGCCACCCGGGAACCGTCGGACCCGCACCGTGACCTGTGGTGGGCGCACACCGGTGGGGGCGCGGGCAGCTTCGGTCTGGTCACGCGCTATCTGTTCCGCTCCCCCGGCACGGACGCGGGCTCCCGGCCCGCGGACCCGGGCCGGCTGCTGCCCAGGCCGCCGGGCTCGGTGCTGCGCAAGACGGTGCGCTGGGACTGGGACAGCGTCGACGAGACCGCCTTCCTCACGCTCGTGCGAAACTTCGGCACGTGGCACGAGCGGCACGCGGCCCCCGGCGATCCGGGAGCCCGGCTCGACAACAGTCTCGCCCTGCCCCGTACGGGCGGCGGCCCCCTGACGCTGGAGACGGCCGTCGACGCCACGCGGCCCGACGCGGAGAAGCTCACCGACCGGTTCATCCGTGAGGTGTCGAGGAGCGTCGGCGCCCGCCCTGAGGTGTCGGCGACGACGCTGCCGTGGCTCGCCGCGACACTCGTCCCGGACGAGTTCGCCGGGATCAAGGGCCGGTTCAAGTCCAAGGCGGCCTTCCTGCGCACCGGCTGGAGCGAACGGCAAGCCCGGATGGTGTACCGGCGGCTCACCGACACGTCCGGCTACCACAACCCCGCCGCGACGGTCTACCTGCTCTCGCACGGGGGTGAGGTGAACCGGCCCGGCCCGGCGGACACGGCCATGGCCCACCGGGACGCGGTGCTCAAGACCTACTGGTCGGTGTTCTGGTTCGACGAGCGGGAGGACGCCCTCCACCTGGACTGGGTTCGGGCGTCCTACGCGGAGTTCTTCGGTGACGCCGGCGGAGTGCCCGACCCCCGCCGCGGCTACGGGGGCGCCTTCGTGAACTACGCCGACGCCGACCTGACCGACCCGGGCCTCAACCGCAGTGGCGTGCCCTGGCACCGTCTCTACTTCCGGGACAACTACGCCGCGCTTCAGCGGGTCAAGGGGCGCTGGGATCCGGACGACGTCTTCCGGCACGCCCTCTCTGTCCGGCGGTCCGGGGACGACGCCACCGGGATCAGCTGATCCGGAACTCCGGGACGTAGAGGATCCAGCGGCCCCCCTGCTTCGTGAACTCCGCCTCTCGCGCCTGGACTTCGTCCAGGTGGTTCCAGGCGAAGAGCAGCGCATAGTCGGGGTAGGGGGCCCGGAACTCCTCGGCGGAGCGGATGGGGATGTGGGACCCGGGGAGCCGGCGGCCGATCTTGGCCGGCGTGGTGTCGTAGACGCACGGCAGCAGGTCGGGGCCGATCCCCGCGTAGTTGAGCACGGTGGCGCTCTTGGCGGTCGCCCCGTACCCGACGACGTAGAAGCCGAGGTCGCGCAGTTCGCGCAGACGGGCCACCAGGTCCCAGCAGACCCGCTTGACCTGGGCGCCGAACTTCTCCAGCGTCGTCAGGTCGGCGAGCCCGCGCCGGCTCTCCTCGGCGATGAGCTCGCCGACCCGGGGGCTCGGCTGCCGCCGGCCCGCGCGGGCGATGGTGTAGCGGACCTCGCCGCCGTGCACCGGGAGCCGCTCCACGTCGACCAGTTCGAATCCGAAGCGCTGGGCGGTGGTGCTCACCGAGCGGGCGGTGAACAGGTAGAAGTGCTCGTCGTAGATCTGGTCGAAGGTGTTCTTCTCGACGATGTCGCCGAGGTAGGGGTCCTCGAAGACGAAGACGCCGTCCGGCGCGAGGAGGGCGTCGACACCGCGGAAGACGGAGTCGAGGTACGGGATGTGACAGATCGTGTTGGCCGCGTAGATGACGTTCGCGGGCCCGTGTTCCTGGGCGATCTCCCGGGCCGTGGACTCCTCGAAGAACGCGGTCCGCACCTGGATGCCCTCGGCCCGGGACACGTCGGCGACACCGCCGGAAGGCTCCACGCCCAGGTGCCGGACACCGGCGTCGCGCACCGTGCGGAGCATCACTCCGTCGTTGCTGCCGATCTCCACGCAGAACGGGTCCCGCCCGGTCAGCTCGGTGCCGATCAGCCGGCGGGCGGTCGCCGCGAAGTGCTCGCGCATCCGCTCCGAACCCGACGAGTGGTACGGGTAGTCGTAGCGGAACATGCGGTCCCTGGGCACCTCCTCCAGCAGCTGGACCATGGTGCACGTGACGCACATCCCGACCGCGAGCCGGAAGAAGAACTCGTTGTCGAGCTCCTCCTCCGACGGGAAGTAGTCGGACAGCGGCTGGCGGCCGAAGTCGAAGAACTCCCGTACTCGGCCACCGCAGATACGACATGTCGATTCGTTCGGCTCCATGATCCCTCTCGATGCTGGGTGGCCGCCGGTCCGGGGCCACCGCCCGGAACGTTCATTCGTCGACGAAGGCGACCGCGCGGGTCCAGCCGGCCCCCGCGCCGGTGATCTTCACGGGGAAGCAGGCGACCTGGAAGCCGTCGCACCCCGGCAGCGCGGCCAGGTTCCCCAGCCGCTCGATCTGGCAGTACTCCCGGTGTCGTCCGGTGACATGCGCCGGCCAGAGCACCGACCGGTCCCCCGTCTCCCGGTACCGGCGGATCACGGCGCCGAACGGCGCGTCCAGGCTGAACGCGTCGGTGCCGATGACCCGCACGCCGTGGTCGAGCAGCAGGTTGACGGCGGGGCCGTCCAGACCGGTGAAGTCGGTGAAGTACTGCTCGGTCCCGGCCCGCTCGGAGGCGCCGGTGCGGAGCAGGACGATGGTGCCCGGCTCCGGCACCCGGCCGATGCGGGCCAGTTCCTTCTCCAGGTCCCCGGCGCCGGCCGTCGGTCCCTCGCAGCCGGTGAGGTCGAGCAGCAGCCCCGGGCCGTAGAACCAGTCGAGCGGCAGCTCGTCGATGTTCCGCGGCCTGCCGTCGCCGTAGTGCGCCCGTGAGCCGTAGTGGGAGGGAGCGTCGATGTGCGTGCCGGTGTGGGACGTGAGCGTGAGCCGGTCGAGCGACAGGAACTCGCCTTCGGGCAGTTCGTCGG
This sequence comes from Streptomyces coeruleorubidus, assembly GCF_028885415.1. Classification (GTDB taxonomy): domain Bacteria; phylum Actinomycetota; class Actinomycetes; order Streptomycetales; family Streptomycetaceae; genus Streptomyces; species Streptomyces coeruleorubidus_A. The sequence goes on along the minus strand of NZ_CP118527.1, from coordinate 6,703,509 downwards.
GGTCGAACGCGACGCCGAAGTGACGCCGCATCTCCTCGCTCATGTGGACGGCGCCCTCCCGGGGGCTGAGCACCTCGTGCCGCACTTCGTCCGGTTCCCATCCCGACGCGTCCACCGCGCTGGAGATGTCGATGATCCGCATGGTCGTCGCCTCCGCTCCTCTCGGGCCACCACAGCACACCGGCAGTCCCTCGAGCGGTGGCGGAACGCCGGTGGACCACGTGCCCGGAACCTTCGCTCCAGTGACGCTCGAAGGCCGATCGGCAGCCTGCTCTCCAGGAGTTGTCTCCGATCCTTACGAGGAGTCATGACAAAGCCATCTGTGCACGAACACCCCGGTGTCCTGGCCGACAACGGCCTCTGCGAACCCAAGACGCCGGCCGGGCGACGGCTGCTCGACCTTCTGGAGCGGTACCTGCCGACCCTGGAGGCGGAGAGCCGGGACAACGACCGCGAGGCCACTCTGCCCGTCCACCTCTTCGACCGGATGCGCAAGGAGGGCGTGCTGGGGGCCACCGTCCCGGAGGACCTCGGAGGGCTCGGCGTCCACTCGCTGCACGACGTCGCGCTGGCCCTGGCCAGGATCGCCGGTCGGGACGCGGGCGTGGCGCTGGCTCTGCACATGCAGTTCAGCCGGGGTCTGACCCTGGACTTCGAGTGGCGGCACGGGGCACCGTCGACGCGGCCGCTCGCGGAGGACCTGCTCCGACAGATGGGTGCGGGCGAGGCGGTGATCTGCGGAGCGGTGAAGGACGTGCGCGGCACCACCGTACTGACCCGCGCCACGGACGGCTCCTACCGCCTGAACGGCCGCAAGACGCTGGTCAGCATGGCCGGGATCGCCACCCACTACGTGGTGTCGACCCGGCTGGAGGAGGCGGGCGCCCCCGTCCGGCTGGCCGCGCCGGTGGTCGCGCGCACCACCCCGGGCCTGACCGTACTGGACAACTGGGACGGAATGGGCATGCGGTCGTCGGGCAGTGTGGACATCGTCTTCGACGGCTGTCCCGTGGACCGGGACCGGGTGCTGCCGCGCGGCGAGCCGGGCGTCCGCGACGACGCGGCGCTCGCCGGGCAGACGGTCAGCTCGATCGCCATGCTGGGCATCTACGTCGGCATCGCCGAGGCCGCTCGCAGGATCGCCCTCACGGAACTGCGCAGGCGCGGCGGGGCGCCGGCCGGGGTGCGGACCACGGTGGCCGAGATGGACGCCCGGCTGTTCGCGCTGCACACGGCGGTGGCGAGCGCGTTGACCACCGCCGACCGGCTCGCCGACGACCTCAGCGGCGACCTCGCCGCCCGCGGCCGCGCCATGATGACGCCCTTCCAGTACGCCAAGCTGCTCGTCAACCGGCACTCGGTGGGCGTGGTGGACGACTGCCTGATGCTCGTGGGAGGGGCCGGATACAGCAACTCCCACCCGCTGGCGCGCCTGTACCGCGATGTCCGGGCGGGCGGGTTCATGCATCCGTACAACTTCACGGACGGCGTCGACTACCTGAGCGAAGTGGCGTTGGGCCGATGAGCAGCGGGCGACGCGGGACCGGGATCCCTGGAGTCGGAGGACGTGGATGAAGGCGCGGGAACTGGCGGTGCGGGGGGCGTACACGTTCGAGCCGGAGGTGTTTCCGGACGAGCGGGGGCTGTTCGTCTCACCGTTCCGGGAGGATGCGTTCACGGCCGCGGTCGGCCACCCGCTCTTCCCGGTGCGGCAGACCAATCACAGCCGGTCGCGGCGTGGGGTGGTGCGGGGCGTGCACTACACCGTGACGCCGCCGGGCTCGGCCAAGTACGTGTACTGCGCCCGTGGCAGGTCGCTGGACATCGTCGTCGACGTGCGGGTCGGCTCCCCGACGTACGGCCGGTGGGACGCCGTCGAGCTGGAGCCGCGGGAGTTCCGGGCGGTGTACTTCCCGGTCGGGGTGGGGCACGCCTTCGTGGCCCTGGAGGACGACACCGTCATGTCGTACATGCTGTCCGGGGAGTACGTGCAGGCCAACGAACTCGCCGTGTCGGTGCTGGACCCGGCCCTCGGGCTGCCCGTGCCGGGTGACCTGGAGCCTGTGCTGTCCGGCCGGGACCGGGCTGCACCGCCCCTGGAGCAGGCCCGGGCCGCCGGGACCCTTCCGGAGTACGCCGCGTGCCGGGCGGTCGAGTCGGAGCTGTGGCCGCCGGCCGGGTCACGCGGAGACGGGTGAGGCGGACATGCGGGTCGTGGTTCTGGGGGCGACGGGCAGCGTCGGCCGGCAGGTGTGTGCGGCGTACCAGGCGCACGGGTGGGACGTGCACGGGGTGGCCCGCCGCCCGGCGCCGCATCTGAGCGGGTGCGGGTTCACGGAGCTGGACCTCGCGGCCGCCGCGCCCGGGCGGATCGCCACGGTGCTGGGTGATCCGCCGGCGGACGTCGTAGTCAACGCGGCGGGCGGCTGGGGCGACACCGAGGAGGAGATGACGTACTCGCATCTGCGACTGGTGCGACGCCTGGTGGAGGCGCTCGCGCTGCTCCCGTTCCGGCCCCGGCTGGTCCATCTGGGGTCGGTGCACGAGTACGGTCCCGTACCGGCCGGCACGCTGCTGCACGAGGACCTGCTGCCGGAGCCGGTCACGCCGTACGCGCGCGTCAAACTGGAGACCTCGTCGGCCGTCCTGACCGCAGCGCGGGCCGGTGTCCTGGACGCGGTGGTGCTGCGCGCGGCGAACATGTCGGGCCCGCACCCGCCGCAGGAGAGTTTCCTGGCCGCCCTGATGGCGCGTATCACCACGGCCCTCGCGCACGGTGGGCGGCTGGAGTTGAGCGTCGCGGACGCCCGGCGGGACTTCGTCGACGTGCGGGACGTCGCACAGGCGGTGGTGCGGGCCGGGCGGGCTCCGGCGGTCGGCGGGCTGGTCGTCAACATCGGGCGCGGGGACGCCGTGCCGATCGGTGATCTGGTCGGCTGGCTGCTGGAGGCCGCCGCCTTCCCGGAGGACCGGGTCGACCGCCGGGCCGCGCCGGTGCGGAGCAAGGGCGGCGACTGGACCCGGCTGGACATCGGGCGGGCCCGGCGGTTGCTGTCCTGGGCGCCGCGCATCGGCCTGCGGGACTCCGTCCACAGCATGTGGCGGACCGCGCACGGCGCCCCGGCCTAGCTCACAGGCTTCCGACGACCTCCCGCACCGCGTCGATCACCTTCTCCTGCGCGTCGGGACGCAGCGAGGGGTACATCGGCAGGGAGAAGATCTCGCCGGCCAGCCGTTCGGTCACCGGCAGGTCGCCGGGGCCGTAGCCGAGGTGGGCGAATCCGCTCATGGTGTGGACGGGCCAGGGGTAGCTGATGTTGAGATGGATGTCGTAGGCGGTGAGCGCCTCCAGGATGCGGTCGCGTTCGGGGTGACGCACCACGTACACGTAGTAGACGTGGTCGTTGCCCTCGGCGGTCGTGGGCAGCACCAGGCCGTCGAGGTCACCGAGTCCCTCCTCGTAGCGGCGGGCGACGGCCCGGCGGCCCTCGACATAGGCGTCGAGGCGACGCAGTTTCCGGCGCAGGATCTCGGCCTGCACCTCGTCGAGCCTGCTGTTGTGCCCGGGGGTGTCCACGACGTAGTAGCGCTCCTCCATGCCGTAGTAGCGCAACCGCCGCAGCCGCCGGTCGACTTCCGCGTCCGGCGTGACGACGGCGCCGCCGTCACCGTAGGCACCGAGGACCTTGGTCGGGTAGAAGGAGAAGGCCGCCGCATGCCCCTGGGTGCCGACCAGCCGTCCGTGACGGCGGGCACCGTGGGCCTGGGCGCAGTCCTCCAGCACCTTCAGGTCGTGCTCGGCGGCGAGTTCGAGCACGGGGGTCATGTCCACGCTCTGTCCGTAGAGGTGGACGGGCAGCAGGCACCGGGTGCGCGGGCCGATCACCGACCGGAGCCGGCCGGTGTCCATGAGGTAGTTCTCCTCGTGCACGTCGACGAAGACGGGGGTGGCGCCCACGGCGTCGATGGCCACCACGGTGGGCGCCGCGGTGTTGGAGACCGTCACGACCTCGTCCCCCGGGCCGATGCCGAGCGCCCGCAGGCCGAGGACCAGCGCGTTGGTGCCGTTGTCGACGCCGGTGCAGTACGGCAGTCCGTGATAGGCGGCGAACTCCTCCTCGAAAGAGCGGACGCCGGTCCCGAGAATTAGCTGGCCGGACTCGAATACGGTTTCCACCGCATCGAGAATGTCGGCGCGTTCTTCCCGGTATTCATTGAGGTATTGCCAGACGTAGGTGGACACGTGACTCCTTGTCGGGGCGCGGTCAGGCAAGCGCGACGGACGCGGCTGCCGGGATTTCCGGACCGTTCCGGTCGATGCCGGGGTCGGCCCGCAGAATCGCGTGCTGGAGGTGCTGGAGACGGGCGGACGGTTCCACCCCCAGCTCGTTCACCAATGTCTTGCGGAGTTTGATGAAGGCTTCGAGGGCCTGGCTCGTGCGGCCCGAGCGATGGAGGGCGATCATGAATTGGGCCCACAGGTTCTCGTGCATGGGGTGGCGGGCGGTGAGCGCCGACAGCTCGGGCAGCAGGCTCGCGTGCCGGCCCAGCCTCAGGTCGGTCTCCATGCGGGCCTCCAGGACGCCGAGCCGGCTCTCCTCCAGGCGTGCCACCTCCATGCCGATCCGCATGCCGGCGTGCACGTCCACGAGCGCGTCTCCGCGCCACAGGTCGAGGGCCTGGCGGAAGCGTGCGGAGGCCAGGTCGAGCTCCCCCCGCTCGCACGCCCGCTTGCCCTCCTCGGCGAGACGCTCGAAGGCGTACACGTCGGTGTGGGTAGGGTCCACATCGAGCAGGTAGCCGCCGTAGCAGGTGCGCAGCACGTCCTTGGCGGGTCCGTTGTGGCTCGCGCCGAGGGCCACGGTGATGCCCCGGCGCACTTGAAGGATGTAGGTCTGAAGGGTGGTCAGCGCGCTCGCCGGGGGTTGGGTTCCCCAGAGCTCCTCCATCAGCGCGGGCACCGGCACGACGGTTCCTGCCTGGAGAGCGAGCAGTGAGAATACTTGCCGGGGTTTTCTGGCTATCGGGGTCACCGACGTGCCATTGTGATGTGCGACGAGCGGGCCCAACATATTGATCTGCATTGCCGGTGCTCCCTCTGTGGCGTTCCGATCGCGTCAGCAGGTGGCATATTTCCGGCGGCCGAAGGATGTCCTCGGGCGGCCCCGTTTGCTCGCTCCATCCTCGCAAGTGAATGCCCGCCATGAAAGTGTGTACGGCACTTGCTGGGATTAGTTCATCACGTCCCGATGTGAGAAAGTCACAGTGGGAGCGCCGGGGAGGGTCCGCACCGGGTACACGGCACGGGACCGCCCACCGCGCGGAGGGCGGTGGGCGGTCCCGTGCCGGTCGCGGCCGGCGGATCAGCGCAGCCAGACGGGCAGTTCGGTGAGCCGGGCCGTCTGGGCCCCCTTCCGGCTCCACCGCAACTCGTCGTACGGCACGGCCAGTCGGGCCTCGGGGAACCTGCTGCGCAGTACGCCGATCATCGTGCGCGACTCCAGCTGGGCGAGCTGCTCCCCGATGCAGTAGTGCGGCCCGTCGCCGAAGGTGAGCCGCCGCCACGAGGGACGGTCCGGGTGGAAGGCGTGCGGGGCGTCGTGATGGCGGCCGTCGGTGTTGGTGCCCTCGATGTCCACCAGCACCGGCGCTCCGCGGGGCAGCCGGACGCCGCCGATGGTCACCTCCGTGGCAGCGAACCTCCACAACGTGTAGGGCACCGGCGGGTGGTAGCGCAGCGCCTCCTCCACGAACCGGGAGACGGCGTCCTCGTCGGCGTCCGCCGCGAGGCGGCCCGCCAGGACCTCCGCGAGCAGGAAGCCCAGGAAGGAGCCGGTGGTGTCGTGGCCGGCGAAGATGAGCCCGGTGATCATGTAGACGAGCTGGTCGTCGGAGACCGAGCCGAACTCGGCTTGCGCGCGTTCGTACAGCACGCGGGTCATGGTCCGGGTGTCGTTCCGCCGGGCTGAGTGCACGGCTTCGAGGAGCAGGCTCTCCAGGGCCGAGGTGTCCGGCACGCCCCCGGCAGGGTCCGTGCCGTCACCCCCGCCGCTCTGCGGGCCGCCGAGGCCGAGTGCCTTGAGAACGCTGACGGCCTCGCGGGCCATCGCCGGATCGGTGACCGGCACGCCGAGCAGCTCGCAGATGACCAGCAGCGGGAAGTGGTACGCGAAGCCGCCGATCAGCTCGGCCGGTTTGCCCGACCGGCCGGAGGCGTCGGCGAGTTCGGTGAGCAGCCGGCCGGCGATGGCGGCGATGCGATCCGTCCGCTCGGCCAGCCGGCGCGGGTTGAACGCAGGTGCGTGGATGCGGCGCAGGCGCCGGTGGGCCTCGCCGTCCACGGCGATGAGCGTGAACGGTCGCAGCTCCGGAACGGGGATGTCGAGACCGTCGTCCACCCCCCGCCAGGCGGCGGGGGCGAGGTCGGGGTCCTTCACGAACCGGGGATCGGCCAGCACCTCGCGGGCGAGGGCGTCATCGGTGATGACCCAGGCGGGTCCGCCCGCGGGGGCGTTCACCTCGACGACCGGGCCCGCCTCCCGGAAGGCGTCGTGCACCTCGGGCTTGCGCTGCATGGTCATCATGGGACACGCGAACGGGTCGGCGGCCACCCGGGGCGCCTCGCCGCTCACGAGGCACCGCCCGCCGCCGCGGGGTACCCCTCCCGCAGTTCGACCACCGAGAAGCCGGCCCCGTGCGGGTCGAGCAGGTCCGCCCGCCGCCCCCTGGGCGTGTCGGCGGGCTCGTTCTCGACGGAGCCGCCGAGTTCAACGGCGCGCCGGACCGTCGCGTCGCAGTCGCGCACGGCGAACAGCACGGCCCAGTGCGGCCGTACCGCGCCGGTGACGCCCAGCTCCTGGGTGCCGGCGACCGGTGTGTCACCGATGTGCCAGACCGGGTCGGTGACGCCCTTCAGGCCGGTGTCGGCCGGAGCCAGGCCGAGGGTCGCCGGGTAGAAGTCCCGGGCGGCCCCGATGCCGTCGGTCACCAGCTCGACCCAGCCGACCGAGCCGGGCACGCCCGTCACCTCCGCGCCCTCCATGACTCCCTTGCGCCAGACCGCGAACGCGGCCCCGGAGGGGTCGGCGAAGACCGCCATCCGGCCGAGGCCGAGGACGTCCATCGGGGTCATGATGACCTCGCCGCCCGCCGTCTCGACCCGCTTGGTCAGTGCGTCGGCGTCGTCGGTGGCGAAGTACACGGTCCAGATGGCCGGCATGCCGTGCTGGTCGTTCCCGGGCCCGTACGGCCGGTGGTAGGGGGTGTCGATCTGGTGGCGGGCGACCGCGGCGACCAGCTTCCCGTCGGAGCTGAACGTCGTGTATCCCCCGGCGCCCGGGTCGCTGACCACGGTGGCGGTCCAGCCGAACAGGCCGGTGTAGAAGTCGGCCGAGGCGGCGACATCGGGCGAACCGAGGTCGAACCATGCGGGGGCGCCGGGCGCGAACCTGGTCACGAATCGTTCCTTTCGATGGATCGGCACACGAGCGTCTGCGCTCGCGGATGAGACGGACATGCGGGCGGGGCGGGCCGCCGCCGTCAGTGCGCGGTGTCGCCGACGGCGGCCGCGCTGGCCTCCCAGAGCTTCGCCGCGAGGCCGGCGTCGGCGGTCGGGCCGCTCACCGGGGACGGCCGCCGGTCGCTGTAGTAGCCGCCCGTGGTCAACTCCTCGGCCGGCGCGGCCGCCAGCCACACGAGGGTGTCGGCGCCCTTCGCCGCGGAGCGCAGGAAGGGGTTGAACCGGAAGTAGGACGAGGCGACCGTGCCCCGTCCGATGCGGGTGCGGACCTCGCCGGGGTGATAGCTGACCGCCAGCACGTCCGGCCAGCGCCGGGCGGCCTCCGCCGCGGTCATGATGTTGGCCTGTTTGGACGTGCCGTACGCCTGGCCGGCGCTGTAGCGGTGACGGTCGCCGTTGAGGTCGTCCGGGTCGATCCGGCCCTGGGTGTACGCGTCGGACGAGGTGAGGATCAGCCGCCCGCCCGCGAGCCGCTCCCGCAGCAGCCGTGCCAGCAGGAAGCCCGCGAGATGATTGACCTGGATGGTGGCCTCGAACCCGTCCTGGGTCGTGGTGCGCGACCAGAACATGCCGCCGGCGTTGCTGGCCATGACATCGATGCGCGGGTACCGGTCCCGCAGCCGCTCCCCCAGGTCGCGTACCTGGCGCAGCTCGGCGAAGTCCGCGCGGAAGGCGTCCGGGGCCGGGCCGGCGGTCCGGGCCACCTCGTTCGTGACGGTCCGCAGACGCTCGGGGTCCCGGCCGACGAGCACGACGCGGGCCCCCTGGCGGGCGACCGCGAGGGCCGCCGCCCGGCCGATGCCGGACGTGGCCCCGGTGACCAGCACCGTCCGGCCCGACAGGCCGCCGCGTGGCGTCCCGTGGTGCGGGGTGGAGGCCGTCATGCCGCCGCTCGCAGCCTCTCGTTGACGAAGATCAGCATGCCATGCGGCGTCCTGATCTCCGCCAGTTCCTCCTCGGGCAGCTTCACGCCATAGGTCCGCTCGATGTGGTTGACCGTTTCCAGGACGGCCAGGGAGTCGAGCCCGAGGTCCTCGAAGGTCACGGTGTCCGCGTCCGCAAGGTCGGGGACCTCGTCCTCCCCCAGGCTCTGCCGCATGATCTCCCGCAGTTCCGCCAGGCCGAGCTCAGCCATCCCTGCTCCTCCGTACCGGTTGCTGCACGACGTGTACGGCCCGGTCGGGACCGCGGCGACCACCCTCGGTTCCGCACGTCCAGTCGTACTGGAGCGGCGGTGGACCGGCGGTTGTCCGCTCTGCCTCGAGACGCGCGGAACAGGTTGGGCACGGCGCCGGCCGGCAGGCGCACGCGGCCGGGCCAGGACCGGGCCACCCGAGGCCATCACACGACCCAAGGGGTAACCATGGACGCGCTCCCGGCGGACGACGCGCCGACGACCGAGTCGGCGGATTCTGCGGACCCCGGCATCTACCTCCAGGTACAGCGGTTCTACGCCCGGCAGATGCAACTCCTGGATGACGGCAGGGCCGAGGACTGGGCGCGCACGTTCGCGCGCGACGGCGTCTTCGAGGTGGGCGGCGAGGCCGTCCGCGGGGCCGCGGACATCGCGCGTGCGGCACGGCGGACCACGGACCGGTTCGCCGCCGAAGGGATCACCCGGCGGCACTGGATCGGCATGCTGACCGTCGACGGCAAGCCCGACGAGGTCACGGCCCGCAGCTACGCGGTGGTGCTGGAGACGCCGCGCGACGGCGACCCGGTGTTGCGCCGCAGCACGGTGTGCACGGACATCCTGGTGCGGGAGGCGGGCGAGTGGCGCGTCAAGCACCGCACCGTCACCCGGGACGGGCTGGACTGACCATGCGTGCTCTCCCGGCCCTCTCGGTGCGCCGGCACAGCGGCGCCGCGATGACCGCCCAGATCGCCCGGTCCGTCCTCGCCCGGGACGGCCTGGGCGGCGGCATGGACCGTTTCTGGGCGTGGTACGCCGACCGCTCGGCGCAGGTCGTGCACCGCACCGAGCGGATTCCGCTGGACGCCCTCAAGGGGTGGAGCCGCCACCCGGTCACCGGGACCGTCTCCCATCACACCGGGAGGTTCTTCAGCATCGAGGGACTGGACGTGCACATCCCGGGCGCCCCCGTGCCGCGCTGGTCCCAGCCGATCGTGAACCAGCCCGAGGTGGGCATCCTCGGCTTCCTGGTGAAGGAGCGCCACGGGGTCCTGCACTGCCTCGTCCAGGCCAAGTTCGAGCCGGGCAACCCCGGCGGACTTCAGCTCTCCCCTACGGTCCAGGCCACCCGCAGCAACTACACGCGGGTGCACGGCGGCAAGGCCATCCCGTACCTGGAGCACTTCCGCGACACCGCCGAACGGCAGGTGGTCGCCGATGTGCTCCAGTCCGAACAGGGCTCCTGGTTCTACCGCAAGCGCAACCGCAACATGATCGTCCAGGTGTTCGACGAGGTCCCGCTGCACGAGGACTTCCACTGGCTGACGCTGGGTCAGCTGCACCGGCTGCTGGGGGTCGAGAACCTCGTGAACATGGACGCCAGGACGGTGCTGGCCTGCCTGCCGTTCGCGAGTGAGGGAGCGCACCCGCTGGCCGACGCGGAGCCGGCCGGAGCCGACGGCCCCGGGGGTGGCCACCCGGTGGTCCCCGCTCGACCCGACGGCGGCGAGGGCCGGGTGGACGCCGGTTTCCACCGCTCCCTCGTGCGGTCGTGCGCGGCGGCCGAGGGCAGCCTGCACAGCACCGTGGACATCGTCAGCTGGATCGCCGACCTGCGCAGCCGTACCGACGTGGTCACCCGCCCGGCCGCGCTGAACGCGCTGCCGCACTGGTACGAGCGGGACGGCGCGATCGCCCACGAGAGCGGGCGCTTCCTGGAGGTGATGGCCGTCGACGTGACGGCCGCCTCGCGGGAGGTGCCCGGCTGGAGCCAGCCGATGATCGAACCCAAGGACCAAGGGGTCGCGGCCTTCCTGGTCCGCCGGATCGACGGGGTTCTCCACGTCCTGGCGCACGCGCGCGTGGAGCCCGGCTACGTCGACGTGGTGGAGATCGCGCCCACCGTGCAGTGCACCCCCGGCAGTCTGCACGCCCTGCCCGCCGAGGCCAGGCCCCGCTTCCTCGACGCCGTGCTGGAGGCTCCACCCGAGCGCGTGCGCTACGCGACCGCCCTCGCGGAGGAGGGAGGGCGCTTCTACCACGCGGTGAACACCTACATGATCGTCGAAGCCGACCGTGACATCCCGGACGGTGGCGAATACCGCTGGCTGACGCTCCACCAACTGGTCGGGCTGCTGCGTCACTCCCACTACGTCAACGTCCAGGCCCGCACCCTGGTCGCCTGTCTGCACAGCCTGTCCGTGGGCTCGCCCGTCACCCGCTCGGCCGTGCCGTCCGCCCCGCCCCGGAGGTGAGTTCCCCGTGCGCGTCCTGTTCGCCACCATGGCCGCGCGGTCCCATGTCTACGCCCAGGTCACCCTGGCGTCGGCACTGCGGACCGCGGGGCACGAAGTGCTCGTGGCCAGCCAGCCCGACGTCCTCGACGACATCGTCCGGGCCGGTCTCACCGCCGTGCGGATCGGGGAGGACCTCAACATCGAGGAGGAGACCCGGGAGGCCAACGCCAGCTTCGAGGACGACCGCAACCTCGGCGGCCTCGCCATGAGCAACACCCGTGACGACCCCTTCCCGTGGGACCACGCGCTCGGCATGTTCACCGCGATGACCGCCATGGTCTTCCAGAACGTGTGCCCCGAGCCCATGGTCGACGACCTCGTCGGCCTCGCCCGCGACTGGCGGCCGGACCTCGTGGTCTGGGATCCGCTGACCCTGGCCGGGCCGGTGGCCGCCCGGCTCAGCGGGGCGGCGCACGCCCGGCTGCTGTTCGGCCCGGACCAGATGGGCCGGAACAGGACGGCGTTCCGCGCCCTGCTCGACCGGCAACCGCCCGAGCTGCGCGACGACCCGCTGGCCGAGTGGCTCACCTGGACACTGGAGCGGTGCGGCGGCAGCGCCGGGGACATGAGCGAGGAGCTGGTCCTCGGGCAGTGGACGATCGACCCCACACCGCCGTCGATGCGCATCCCCCTGGACCTGCCCTGCGTGCCGGTGCGCTACGTGCCGTACAACGGGCCCTCCCTGCTCCCCGACTGGCTGCGCGAGCCGCCCCGCCACCCGCGGCGCCTGTGCCTGACGCTCGGTGTGTCCCTCGGCGAGGCGACGGGCGCCGGCACGGTCGCCGCCTCCGACGTCCTGGCGGCCGTGGACGGCCTGGACGTGGAGGTCGTCGCCACCCTGCCGCGGGAACTGCGCGAGGAGCTCGGCACCCTGCCGGCGAACGTGCGGGCCGTGGACTTCGTCCCGCTGAACGCCCTGCTGCCGTCCTGCTCGGGCATCATCCATCACGGCGGGTCCGGCACGTTCATGACGGCCCTGGTGCACGCGATACCGCAGCTGATCGTGCCCGACATGATGTGGGACGCCATGGAGAAGGCGCACGGCCTGGCCCGCAGCGGTGCGGGCAGTTACGTGGACGCGCGGGACGTCTCGCCGGAACTGCTGCGCGAGCGCGTCCTCGCCCTGCTCGACGATCCGTCCTACGCCGCCGGGGCACGCCGGGTGCGCGCCGAGATCGTCGGGACGCCGAGCCCGAACGACATCGTGCCCGTGCTGGAGCGGCTGACCGCCGAGCACCGGGCCGGCGGGGCGGAGGGGGGCCCGGCGCTCAAGTCGCCTTCCACCGGCGGTGCCTAGCCTCGCCGCATGGAGAACACACAGCGATCCGTGATCGTGACCGGCGGCGGCTCCGGCATCGGACGAGCCGTCGCCCGCGCCTTCGCCGCCCGGGGCGACCGCGTCCTCGTCGTGGGCAGGACTGCCGGTCCGCTGGCCGAGACGGTGGACGGGCACAAGGACGCCCACACGCTGGCCGTGGACATCACCGACCCCGCGGCGCCGGAGGCGGTCGTCCGGGAGGTGCGCGAGCGGCTCGGCGGCGAGGTCGACGTGCTCGTGAACAATGCCGCCACGGCCGCCTTCGGGCACCTGGGAGAGCTGGACCGCACCGCGGTGGAAGCACAGGTGGCCACGAACCTCGTGGCCCCCGTGCTGCTCACCCAGGCCCTGCTCGGCCCCCTGGAGACCGCTTCCGGCCTGGTGGTGAACATCGGTTCGGCGGGCGCACTCGGCCGGCGGGCCTGGCCGGGGAACGCGGTGTACGGGGCGGCCAAGGCCGGCCTGGACCTGCTGACGCGGTCCTGGGCCGTGGAACTCGGTCCCCGCGGCATTCGCGTGGTCGGTGTCGCCCCGGGAGTGATCGAGACGGGCGCGGGGGTCCGGGCGGGGATGTCCCAGGAGGCGTACGACGGGTTCCTGGAAGCCATGGGGCAGCGCGTCCCGCTCGGCCGTGTGGGCCGGCCCGAGGACGTCGCGTGGTGGGTGGTGCGGCTCGCCGATCCCGAAGCCGCGTACGCCAGCGGTGCCGTGCTGGCCGTGGACGGGGGTCTCTCGGTGACGTGAGGCTCGCCTGGCCGGACACCCGCAGGTCGCCCTCCGCTCGCCGGAGGGCGACCTGCGGGTGTCCGGCCAGGGACGCGGCGGGCCCCGCCCCGAGGGAGTCGGGACAGGGCCCGTGCGGGCTCGGGGCGCTCGCCTCAGGCGCTGGACTCGGCGTACTGCCTGGCCGCTTCCAGGGTCAGCAGACTGTTGCGGCCCAGGGCCCGGCGGACGAAGTCCACGGCGTCCGTCTCACTCGCCCCCGCACCGAGGACGCCGGGGATCGCCGAGCGGGCCACGGACACGGTGTGGGCCGACGTGACGGCGATCCCGTCCCCGTCGTCGGCGGGACGGACCGACCAACGGCCGAGATGGAGCGCGAGCAGCGGCGGCGTGCGCAGCTGCTTGTAGACGATGACGCGGCGTTCGGGGAAGCACACGCGCACCGACGCGGTGGTGTGCACCGAGCCGTCCGCGGTGAGGGTGTCCATCTCCATGTGCTGGAGCCCCGGTTCCTCCTCCTTGACCGCGATCCGCGCGACGTGGGAGAGCCGCTTCTCCCAGAGGTCGCTGCGGTGGAGGAAGTCGTAGACGTCCTCGGCACGGCCGCGGACGACGACGGTGTCCTCGAAGGTCGTCGGCGCGGTGCCGTCGGGTCGTTCCAGCGCGGTGCGCAGGGACGCCAGTTCCGCTTCGCTGTTGCGGTCCACGGCCCGGTGGATCCAGCCGATCGTCTCCGGGTCGTCGTCCACGGCCCGGAAGTCGTGCGTCAGCCGCACCCGGGTGCCGCCGTCGCCGGCTTCCTCGACGATCCATTCGCCGCCCATGGCGGCGACGGGATGGGCGGACACCTCCTGCCGGAAACGGATGCGCCGGGCCCGCTCGTCGAGCTCGCGCCGCGACGTCCAGGTGCGCAGCGAGCCGTTGGCGGTGGCCCAGATGCGGATGCGCTCGCTGGAGCCGGTGCGCTCGACCTGTTCGACGTGGACACTGGGCGGGAACACGGCGGGCCAGGCCCGTGCGTCGGCCAGCACGGCGAACACGGCGTCCGGCGCGGCGGAGGTGTGGATCTCGTGCTCGGTCTGCTGAAGCGGCGACTCGGACATCTGCCCTCCTGAGCTCGGGTCGCGGACGGTCAGTAACTGCCGAGGCCACCACAGACGTTGATGGCCTGGGCCGTGATCGAGTCGGCGCTGTCGGAGACCAGGTAGTGCACCATCCCGGCCACCTCCTCGGGCGTCGAGTAGCGTCCGAGGGGGATCTTCGCCTGGAACTTCTCCAGGACGTCGTCCTCGGTGATCCCCCAGAAGGCTGCGTAGCGCTGCCGCACGCCCTGTGCCATGGGCGTCTCGACGTACCCGGGGCAGACGGCGTTGACGGTGATGCCCGTCTTGGCCAGCTCCAGCGCGACGGCCTTCGTGAAGCCGATCAGGCCGCTCTTGGAGGCGGAGTAGGGGGCGCCGAGGGCCACTCCCTGCTTGCCGCCGGTGGAGGCGATGTTGATGATCCGGCCCCAGCCGTGCTCCTGCATGCCGCCGCCGGTGAGGACGGCGCGGGTGACCCGGAAGGCCCCGCTGAGGTTGGTGTCGACGACGTCGAGCCACAGGTCGTCCGTGATCTCGGCGGTCACGCCTCCACCGCCGCGGCCGGCGTTGTTGACGACGATGTCGATCGGCCCGAAGCGGTTCCGGGCCGTTTGGACCAGCCGGTCGACGTCGGCGGTGCTCCGCACGTCGCAGGGCGCGCCGTCCACCTCCAGTCCCGATGCCTGAAGTTCCTTCACGGTGCCGGTGACGGCGCTCTCGTCGCGAGCGCACAGGAACACCCGGGTCCCGTCCCGGGCGAGCTTGCGCACCACCGCGAGACCGATGCCGCTGGTTCCCCCGGTGACGAGTGCGACCCGGTCGGCTGCGTCGGACATGGTCCTCCCTTCGACGGAGGGCCCACCCTCACACCTCGCGCTCGAGCCGCGCTTGACGACCCGGCTTCCAGAGGGGGTCGAGCGGCGCCGCAGAGCCTCGGAGTCCGGCGTGACCGCACCTGTGCGGACTCGGCCGCACCGTCTCACCGACGTCCACCCCACACCTGGACCAACGGACCCGTGGAGCAGCGATGCCTCTGCCAGAACCGAACGACGCCGGCTCCGGGTCGGTGACGTTCGTCAACCGATTCACCCTGAGCGGATCCGCCGAGGACTTCGAGGCGGCGTTCGCCGAAACGGCCGAGTTCCTGTGTCGCCGGCCCGGCTTCCGCTGGCACACCCTGCTGGTGCCGACCGACACCGGTCCCGGCTCGGCTCACGCCCGCCCGCAGTACGTGAACATCGCGGTCTGGGACGACGAGGCCTCCTTCCGCGCCGCCGTGGCGCACCCGGAGTTCCCGGCCCACGCGGCCGCCCTCCGGGCCCTGAGCACCAGCGAACCGACCCTGTACCGGCACCGTCAGATCCGTGTCGCGCCGGACGTCCCGGCCGTGAGCGGGCCCGGAGGGCGGACGACGTGAACCGGCGGATCGTCATCACCGGGATCGGCGTGGTGGCTCCCGGCGCCACCGGGACCAAGCCGTTCTGGGAGCTGCTGCTGTCCGGAACCACCGCCACCCGCGCCATCAGCACGTTCGACGCCACGCCCTTCCGTTCCCGTATCGCCGCCGAGTGCGACTTCGATCCGGTGGCGGCGGGGCTGTCCGCGGAGCAGGCCCGGCGCCTCGACCGGGCCGGGCAGTTCGCGCTGGTCGCCGGTCAGGAGGCGCTCGCCGACAGCGGGCTGCGCATCGAGGAGGACTCCGCGCACCGGGTCGGGGTGTGCGTGGGCACCGCCGTCGGCTGCACGCAGAAACTGGAGTCGGAGTACGTCGCCCTCAGCGCGGGCGGAGCGCACTGGGTCGTGGACCCCGGCCGGGGGTCGCCCGAGCTGTACGACTACTTCGTGCCGAGTTCCCTCGCCGCCGAAGTGGCCTGGCTCGCCGGGGCGGAGGGGCCCGTGAACATCGTCTCGGCCGGGTGCACCTCGGGGATCGACTCCATCGGGTACGCCTGCGAGCTCATCCGCGAGGGGGCGGTGGACGCCATGGTCGCGGGAGGCGTGGACGCCCCCATCGCGCCGATCACGGTGGCCTGCTTCGACGCCATCCGGGCGACCTCCGACCACAACGACACCCCCGAGACCGCCTCGCGTCCCTTCAGCCGCAGCCGCAACGGCTTTGTACTGGGCGAGGGCGGTGCGATCGTGGTCCTGGAAGAGGCGGAGGCGGCCGTGCGCAGGGGCGCGCGGATCTACGCCGAGATCGGCGGGTACGCCTCACGCGGCAACGCGTACCACATGACCGGGCTCCGCGCAGACGGCGCCGAGATGGCGGCGGCGATCACCGCGGCCCTCGACGAGGCCCGCCGCGACCCCTCGGACGTGGACTACGTCAACGCCCACGGAACGGCGACGAAGCAGAACGACCGGCACGAGACCTCCGCGTTCAAGCGCTCCCTGGGGGAGCACGCGTACCGGGTGCCCATCAGCTCCATCAAGTCGATGATCGGTCACTCCCTGGGCGCTGTCGGCTCGCTCGAAGTGGCGGCGACCGCACTGGCCGTGGAGTACGGGGCGATCCCGCCGACCGCGAATCTGCACGACCCGGATCCCGAACTCGACCTGGACTACGTGCCGCTGACGGCACGAGAAAAGCGGGTGCGGCACGCGCTGACGGTGGGCAGCGGCTTCGGCGGCTTCCAGAGCGCCATGCTGCTGAGCCGTTTCGAGAGGTGAGCTCCATGACAGGTACCGCGGCACGGACCGCGTCTTCGCAGCTCCACGCATCGCCCGCGGACCGGCGGGGCCTCAGGGGACGCGCGGTGGTGACGGGTCTCGGGATCGTCGCCCCCAACGGGCTGGGGGTGGGCGCGTACTGGGACGCCGTCCTGAACGGCCGCAACGGCATCGGACCGCTGCGGCGGTTCACCGGCAACGGCCGCCTGGGCCGGCTGGCCGGGGAGATGAGCGACTTCGTCCCCGAGGACCATCTGCCGAAGCGGCTGCTGGCGCAGACCGATCCGATGACCCAGTACGCGCTGGCCGCCGCCGAGTGGGCCCTGCGGGAGGCCGGCTGCTCCCCGTCGTCGCCGCTGGAGGCGGGGGTGATCACGGCCAGCGCGTCCGGCGGCTTCGCCTTCGGCCAGCGGGAGTTGCAGAACCTGTGGAGCAAGGGACCGGCCCACGTCAGCGCCTACATGTCGTTCGCCTGGTTCTACGCCGTCAACACCGGGCAGATCGCCATCCGGCACGATCTGCGCGGCCCGGTCGGCGTGGTGGTGGCCGAGCAGGCGGGCGGCCTCGACGCCCTCGCCCACGCTCGCCGCAAGGTCCGGGGCGGAGCCGAGCTGATCGTCTCGGGCGCCGTGGACTCGTCGCTGTGCCCGTACGGCATGGCGGCCCAGGTGAAGTCCGGCCGGCTGAGCGGCTCGGACAACCCGACGGCCGGGTATCTGCCGTTCGACCGGCGGGCGGCCGGACATGTGCCCGGCGAGGGAGGCGCGATCCTCACCGTCGAGGACGCGGAGCGGGCCGCCGAGCGGGGCGCGAAAGTGTACGGGTCGATCGCCGGGTACGGCGCGAGCTTCGACCCGCCGCCCGGCTCCGGCCGCCCCTCCGCCCTCGCCCGTGCCGTCGAGACGGCGCTGGCCGACGCCGGGCTGGACGGCTCCGACATAGCCGTGGTGTTCGCCGACGGCGCGGCCGTCCCCGAACTGGACGCAGCCGAGGCGGAGGCTCTGGCGTCGGTCTTCGGGCCGCGCCGGGTCCCGGTGACCGTCCCCAAGACTCTCACCGGCCGGCTGTACTCGGGCGCCGGGCCGCTGGACGTGGCGACCGCGCTGCTGGCGCTGCGGGACGAGGTGGTCCCGGCGACCGCCCACGTCGACCCCGACCCGGACCTGCCGCTCGACGTGGTGACGGGGCGGCCCCGGTCCCTGGCCGACGCCAGGGCGGCCCTAGTCGTCGCCCGCGGCTACGGGGGCTTCAACAGCGCTCTGGTGGTCCGGGGGGCGGCGTGAGCGTGCCGCAGGGGGCGCCCGGGGACCTTTACGTGGCCGGTTGCGGCGTCTGGCTGCCCCCGCCGGTGACCACGGAACAGGCCCTGGCCGCCGGCCACTGCGACCGCAGGCTCGCCTCCTCGACGCGGATGCTGTCGGTGGCGGTCGCCGACAAGGAGACACCGGCGGAGATGGCGGCCTTGGCGGCCCGGACCGCTCTGGACCGCTCCGGCGTCGCACCGGACCACGTCGACCTCGTCCTGCACGCCAGCCTGTACTTCCAGGGGCACCATCTGTGGGCTCCCGCCTCCTACGTCCAGCGGGTGGCCGTCGGGAACCGCTGCCCCGCCATGGAGGTGCGGCAGGTGTCCAACGGCGGCATGGCCGCCCTGGAACTGGCCCGCGCGTACCTGCTTGCCGCCCCGGACCGGGTGGCCGCTCTCATCACGACAGGCGACCGGATGCATCCGCCGGGCTTCGACCGCTGGAGCAGCGACCCCGGCACGGTGTACGCCGACGGCGGTACCGCCCTCGTGCTGTCCCGGCAGGGCGGCTTCGCCCGGCTGCGCAGCCTGGTGACGGTCTCCGAACCGGTGCTGGAGGGCATGCACCGGGGCGGGCACCCGTTCGGCCCGCCGTCGCCCGAGGAGCAGCGGGCCGTGGACCTGGACGCGCACAAGCGGGCGTACGTGGCCGAGGCGGGAAGCTCGTTCAGCGTCGCCCGGGTCTCGGCGGGCCAGGAGGAGGCTCTGACCGGCGCGCTGGAGGCGGCCGGGGCCGGGCTCGACGACATCAGCCGGGTCGTGCTGCCGCACATGGGGTGGCGCCGGGTGAGCGCCGCCTACTTCAACAAGTGGCACATCCAACCCGAGCGGACCACTTGGGAGTTCGGGCGGCGGACCGGCCACCTGGGGGGCGGTGACCCGATCGCCGGGTTCGACCACCTCGTGGGCTCCGGCCGCCTCGCCCCGGGGGAGCTGTGTCTGCTGGTCAGCGTCGGCGCCGGCTTCAGCTGGTCGTGCGCCGTCGTGGAGTTGCTGGAACGCCCGTCGTGGGCGGCCGCCCCGGCCGCCCGGTGAGGAGCCCGTCATGGATGCGCCCGCGATTCTCCTGATGTTCCCCGGGCAGGGGTCCCAGCACGCGCGGATGGCCGTCGGCCTGTACGGATCCGAACCGGCCTTCACGGCCGCCATGGACGAGGTCTTCGACGCGTACGACGCCGCCGGCGACAGTGAGGGCGGGCGGCTGCGTGCCGACTGGCTGAGCGACCATCCGGCCGTGCCACTGGACCACGTCACCCGTTCCCAGCCGTTGCTGTTCGCGGTGGACTACGCCCTCGGCCGGATGGTGATGGCCACGACGGGCCGGCCGTGGGCCCTGCTCGGGCACAGCGTCGGCGAAATGGCGGCGGCCGCGCTCGCCGGGGTGTTCACGCTGCGCGACGCGGCCGGCCTCCTGCTGGACCGGGTGCGACGGCTGGCCCAGGCACCGCCCGGGGGAATGCTGGCGGTCGCCGCGGGCGAGGACGTGCTGGGCCCGTATCTCGGGGATGGGGAGGTGGTGGTCGCGGCCGTCAACTCGCCCCGCCAGACCATCCTCGCCGGGCCCGTCGCATCGCTCGCCGGGGTCGCCCGCGCGCTGCGGGAGGCTGGGCTTACGTGCCGTGAGGTGCCCTCGCTGACCGCCTTCCACAGTCCGATGCTGGCCCCATACGCGGCGGGGGCGGCCGAGCGGTTCGCATCCACGCGCGTGGCGGCGCCCTCCATCCCCCTCCGCTCCGGGTACCGGTCGGGTGCGGTGACCGGGCAACTGGCCGCCGACCCGTCGTACTGGGCCGGGCATCCCGTGGAGACGGTCCGCTTCTGGCCGGCACTGGACGCGATGCTCGGCTCCCGCACGGGCGTTGTCTGCCTGGAGACGGGGCCGGGGCAGGGGCTGAGCACCATCGCCCGCCGCCATCCGACGGTGCGGTCCGGGAAGAACTCGGTGGTGCCGCTGCTGCCGCCGCGGGCCGGCACCGCCGAGGTGGACCGGACGTCCGCGGCGGCGGCGCTGGCCGCGGTGCGCGAGCAGGGCACCGTGCTCAGTGGGCGACCCGGGCGGTGACGAAGCGGACCGGCACGTCGATGGCGAGGGCCCCGGTGGCGTCGCTCAGCTCGTCGAGTCCCTCGACGAGCCGTGCGCGCAGTTCCGTTCGCTGGGCCTGCGGGAGGTTCTGCCACAGCAGACGCATGCCCTGGGTGTGGGACCACTCCACCCACGCCTCGCTGGACAGGGCCGTCATCCGCACCGGCTCGTCGGTGACGGCGACCGAGGTGTAGCCGCAGCGTTCCAGGGTGCGGGCGAGATCCTCGGCCCGCTCCAGCCAGCTGTTGAACCGCCGGACCAGCGCCTCGGGCCGCCACTGCTCGGGCAGGTGCTCCAGCAGCGCCTGCGGGATGAGCGGGGTGAACTCCGGTGGCAGGAACGGGAACGTGCCGGCGCGGAAGACCGGGCTGGTGAACGCGATCCTGCCGCCATGGTCCAGGATTCCGGCGTAGCGCGCCAGCGCCCCCACCGCGTCCGGCAGGAAGATGACGCTGTAGCTCCCCATGACCAGGTCGAAGGAGCGCGCCGGGAGTTCGGGCGTCTCCGCGTCCATCACATCGAGGGCGATATTCCGCAGACCGCGTTCGGCGGCTTCCTTGCGAGCTTCCTCGATCATTCCGGGAGCAATGTCGATTCCGTGGACGCGCCCCTGAGGACCGACCTTTTCCGCAGCCGGAAAAAGGCATGCGCCGCGCCCGCAGCCGATGTCGAGCACTCGTTCACCGGTGACCGGCTCCGAGATTTCCACCAGGCGGCGACCCATGGGCGTGAAGAATTCCACTCCCAGTCGGTCGTAGGTCGACGACGACTGGTCGAAGGCCTGAGTTACCTGCTCTTTGTAGGACGAATCCTGCACCGTCGGCTCCTGCCTCTGCGATTCGGGCCCTTCCCCGCTTACCAGTGTTCGACCCGTACTTGAAGGGCGGTGGAGTGCCGTTCGAGGCGCCCCGGAATCACTTGTACGCCGCCGCAGGGAGAAACAACAATTGTTGACGCGGTCGCCGCTGGTGTCACCGTTTCCGGTACGGGAGGGAAAACCATGAGCACACAGATCGATCTGGTCCGCCGCATGGTGGAGGCATACAACACGGGAAAAACCGACGATGTCGCGGAGTTCATTCACCTCGAGTACCTGAACCCCGGCGCGCTGGAGCACAACCCGGAGCTGCGCGGCCCGGAGGCTTTCGCGGCCGCCGTCACCTGGCTCAAGTACGCCTTCTCCGAGGAGGCGCACCTGGAGGAGATCGGGTACGAGGAGAACGGCCCGTGGGTCCGGGCGAAGCTCGCCCTCTACGGGCGGCACGTCGGCAACCTCGTCGGCATGCCGGCAACCGGGCGCCGGTTCTCCGGTGAGCAGATCCACCTCATCCGCATCGTCGACGGCAAGATCCGCGATCACCGCGACTGGCCCGACTACCTCGGCACCTACCGCCAGCTCGGCGAGCCCTGGCCCACCCCCGAGGGCTGGCGCCCCTGACCCCCCATCGCCCCGCCGACGCCACGACAGGAGCACGGACACACCATGACAGCCGAACCGACGGTCGCGGCCCGGCCGCAGCAGATCGACGCCCTCAGGACCCTGATCCGCCTCGGAAGCCTGCACACGCCCATGGTCGTCCGGACGGCCGCCACCCTGCGGCTCGTCGACCACATCCTGGCCGGGGCCCGCACCGTGGAGGCCCTGGCGGCCAGGACCGACACCCGGCCGGAAGCACTCCTGCGACTGATCCGCCACCTGGTGGCGATCGGACTGCTTGAGGAGGACGCACCGGGCGAGTTCGTCCCGACCGAGGTCGGCGAGCTGCTCGCCGACGACCACCCGGCCGCGCAGCGCGCCTGGCACGACCTGACGCAGGCCGTGGCGCGCGCCGACATCTCCTTCACCCGCCTCCCCGACGCCATCCGCACCGGCCGCCCCACGTACGAGTCCATCTACGGCAAGCCGTTCTACGAGGACCTGGCCGGCCGCCCCGACCTGCGCGCGTCCTTCGACTCGCTGCTCGCCTGCGACCAGGACGTCGCCTTCGACGCTCCGGCCGCCGCGTACGACTGGACGAAAGTCCGGCATGTGCTCGACGTGGGTGGCGGCAAGGGTGGTTTCGCCGCGGCCATCGCGCGCCGGGCCCCGCACGTGTCGGCCACCGTGCTGGAGATGGCGGGCACCGTGGACACCGCCCGCTCCTACCTGAAGGACGAGGGCCTCTCCGACCGTGTCGACGTCGTCGAGGGGGACTTCTTCGAGCCGCTGCCCCGCAAGGCGGACGCGATCATCCTCTCCTTCGTCCTCCTCAACTGGCCGGACCACGACGCCGTCCGGATCCTCACCCGCTGCGCCGAGGCCCTGGAGCCCGGCGGGCGCATCCTGATCCACGAGCGCGACGACCTCCACGAGAACTCGTTCAACGAACAGTTCACAGAGCTCGATCTGCGGATGCTGGTCTTCCTCGGCGGTGCCCTGCGCACCCGCGAGAAGTGGGACGGCCTGGCCGCGTCGGCGGGCCTCGTGGTCGAGGAGGTGCGGCAACTGCCCTCGCCGACCATCCCGTACGACCTCTCGCTCCTCGTCCTTGCCCCCGCGGCCACCGGCGCCTGACACACGAGGTACGGGAAGGGTTCATCAGCAATGCCGACACGCATGATCACCAACGATGAGGTGACCCTGTGGAGCGAAGGGCTCGGCGATCCGGCCGACGCCCCGTTGCTCCTGATCGCCGGGGGCAACCTCTCGGCCAGGTCGTGGCCGGACGAGTTCGTCGAACGCCTGGTCGCGGCCGGGCACTTCGTCATCCGCTACGACCACCGGGACACCGGGCGCTCCTCCCGGTGCGACTTCGCGCTCCACCCCTACGGCTTCGACGAGCTGGCCACCGACGCGCTGGCCGTCCTGGACGGCTGGCAGGTCCGCGCCGCCCATGTGGTCGGCATGTCGCTGGGCCACACCATCGGCCAGCTGCTCGCCCTGGACGCTCCGGAGCGGCTCCTCACACTCACCGTGATGCTGGGGGGCGCGCTCGACGTCGACTTCGACGCCGACCTGGAGGCGGCTCTCAAGGGTGAGCCTTCCGTCAGCGGACTGCCGGTGCCCAGCCGGCGGTTCCTCGACATGATGACGCTGCTTCAGCAACCGGCCGAGACGGGCGAGGAACTGCTGGAGCGCCGGGTGGAGAAGTGGCGCCTGCTCAACGGGGAGGGAGTGCCCTTCGACGCCGACGAGTTCCGGCGTCGTGAACTCCTGGCCGCCGGGCACGCGGGAACGTTCGACGAGCCGATCGTGCACCACATGATCCCGCAACCGCCGGTGTCGCGGGGGGCGGAGTTGTCCCGCGTCACCACACCGGTACTGGCGATCCAGGCGATGTGCGACCCCGCGGCCCCACCGCCGCACGCCCGGCACCTCGCCGACCGGATTCCCGGCGCCCGGGTCGTGGAGATCGAGAACATGGGGCACGCCCTGCCCCTCGCGGTCCACGAGCCGCTGGCCGCCGCCATCTGCGCCCACACCCGGGCCGCGACAGTGTGAGGAGCACGACGATGCCCACACCCACGTCCGCGCCGCCGGCCGCCCCGACCGACAGCGAGCTGGGGCGCCATCTGCTGACCGTGCGCGGCTTCCACTTCGTCTTCGGCGCGCTGGGCGACCCCTATGCCCGGCGACTGCGCGGCGAGGCCGATCATCTGTCCCTCGGTGAGCAGGTCCGCGACCGGGGCCCGCTCCACCGCAGTGCGCTGGGCACGTGGGTGACGGCGGACGGCGGAATATCGGCCCGCCTGCTGGACGATCCGCTGCTGGGTCCCCGGCACCCCGCCTCAGAGGGCCCGCAGGAGCACGTTCTCGAGAACGTCTGGGAGACCTGGCGGACCTGTCACGTCACTCCGCTCGGCGAGGACCTGCTGACGCCGGCCGCCGCCGACTACGACCGTCTCGCAGCCCTGCTCGGTCCGGTCCTCGGGCCCCGTACGTGCACCGCGTGGCAGGTCGACGCGGAGCGTGCGGTGCACCGGGTGCTGGACGGCCTGCCGCCGCACTTCGACGTGGTATCGGATCTGGCCCGGCCTGCGATCGCGGGCTCGCTCGCCGCCGTCCTGGGTCTCCCGGACGAAGCACGGGCGGAACTGCCGGACCTGCTGGCCGCCTGCGGCCCGGTGCTCGACTCCGCCCTCTGCCCGCCGCGCCTCCCGGTGGCCCGGGCGATGACGCGGGCGCTGCGCCGCGTCCGGGAGCTGATGGCGGCGGCCGTGGCCAACCACCCCACCGCACCGGCCGACGGTGCGGTGAGCGCCCTGCTGGCCGTGGACCCCGACGGCGGACGCGATCCCGGGGACACCGTCACGGCCGCAGTGCTGAGCACGGTGGTCGGGGCCGAGACAGCGATCGCCACCGTGGCGAACGCCGTCATGGCTCTGCTGAAGCACGACGAGCAGTGGTCGCTGCTGCGGGCCGATCCCGGCAGGGCGGCGGACGCGGTCGAGGAGACCCTCCGCTGGGCACCGCCTGTGACGCTGCGCAGCCTGATCACCCAGGGAGAGGTTCAGATCGGTGGCGAGACGCTGGAGGCGGACCAGCACGTGGTGGTGCTGGTCGACGCCGCCCAGCGGGACCCGGCGCTGTACGAGGACCCGGACCGATTCCGTCTAGACCGCCCCCGTAGCCCCGGTTTCACGCACATGGCCCTGGCGGGCCGGGACCATCTGGGGCTGGTCGCCCCGCTCGTCCGCGTGCAGTGCACCGCCGTCCTGCGGGCGGTGGCCGAACGGCTGCCCGGGCTGCGGGCCGAGGGCGATCCGCTGCGGCGCGGGCGCTCCCCTGTGGTCCGCGCCCCGCTCTCGCTGCGGCTGGCCCAGAAGTGACCCAGGGAGGGTGACCCCATGAAGGTGCTCGTGACGGCGTTCGCCATGGACGCGCACTTCAACGGTGTGGTGCCGCTCGCCTGGGCGCTGCGGGCGGCCGGGCACGACGTCCGGGTGGCGAGCCAGCCCGCTCTCACCGACAGCATCACCCGCGCTGGACTCACGGCTGTACCGGTGGGTACGGACCACCAGGTGCAGGCGGCGATGGGGGCCATGGCGCCCGGCGTGTTCGCGCTGCACCGGAACCCGGACTACCTGGAGAACCGGCCGGAGCTGCTCGACCTGGAGTTCCTCGAAGCGTCCACGTCCATGCTGACGGCGGCGTTCTACGCCCAGATCAACAACGACTCCATGATCGACGAGATGGTGGACTTCGCCGCCTGGTGGCGGCCCGACCTGGTCGTCTGGGAGCCCTTCACCTTCGCCGGCGCGGTGGCGGCCCAGGTGACCGGCGCGGCGCAGGCCCGCCTGCTGTGGGGCCCGGACCTCTTCCTGCGGGTGCACGACCGGTTCCAGCAGGTGCTGCACGAGGTGCCGGCCGAGCGCCGGGACGACGCCCTGGAGGAGTGGCTGACGTGGACGCTGGAGCGGCACGGTGCGGCCTTCGGGCCCGAGGTGATCAGCGGCCACTGGACGATCGACCAGATGCCACCGAGCGTGCGGTTCGCCACGGCCCGCCCGACGGTGCCGATGCGGTTCGTCCCGTACAACGGCCCGGTCCCGGCGGTGGTGCCGCCGTGGCTGCGGGCGGATCCGGGGCGCCCGAGGGTCCTGCTCACCCAGGGCATCACGGAGCGCTCGACGGGCTTCACCGGGCTGCCCCGGGCCGGTGAGCTGCTGGCCTCGATCGCGGAGCTGGACGCCGAGGTGGTCGCCACGGTCAAGGCCGAGGAGCGCGAGGGCCTGCCGCCTCTGCCCGGGAACGTGCGGGTGGTGGACAGCCTGTCCCTGCACGTCGTCCTGCCGAGCTGCGCGGCCGTCGTGCACCACGGCGGCGCCGGCACCTGGGCGACGGCGGCGCTGCACGGGGTGCCTCAGCTTGCCCTCGCCTGGCAGTGGGACGACGTCTTCCGGGCCGGGCAGCTGGAGAAGCTGGGCGCGGGGATCTTCCTCCCGCCGCACGGCGAGGGCGCCTCGGCCGGCCGGGTCAGGGACAGGCTGGCTCAGGTACTGGCCGAGCCGTCCTTCCGGCAGGGCGCGGCGCGGATCCGCGCGGAGATGCTGCGGACCCCGGCACCCGGTGCGGTGGTGCCGACGCTGGAACAGCTGACGGCCCGGCACCGTGCGCCGGCCGGGCAGGGCGTCCGGCACTAGGTCCCGCCTCGACGACCACAGGGTCCCGGTACGAACCATGGCGGGTGTGCACGCGTCCCTCTCGAAGGGATCCGCATGCCGCTCTCAGGGTCCGGCCGGGGCCGCGGCGTTCCCGGCCGGACGCGCACGTACGGGACGCCGCTCAGCACCCGGGGTCAAGGATCAGCGCCGGGCCCGGTGGTCGGCCTCGGAACCGGCGCCCGCCAGGGACGCGGCGAGGAACCGCCCAGTGACGGAGTGCTCGGCCTCCGCCAGGTCGGCGGGGGTGCCCTCAAAGATCACCCGGCCGCCCTCGCTGCCGCCTCCGGGGCCGAGGTCGACGACCCAGTCCGCGTGCTTGACGACGTCGAGATTGTGCTCGATGACGATGACCGAGTTCCCCTTCTCGACTAGGCCGTCGACCAGGTGTACGAGGCTGTCGACGTCGGACATGTGGAGTCCGGTGGTGGGCTCGTCCATGACGTAGACGCTGCCCCTCTTCCCGAGCTCCGTGGCGAGCTTGATGCGCTGGCACTCGCCGCCGGAGAGGGTGTTGAGCGGCTGCCCGAGCTGGAGATAGCCGAGGCCGACCTGGTTGATGGAACGGAGGGTCTTGGCGACCTTGGGTTCGGTGAAGAACTCGGCCGCCTCAGCGGCGCTCATCGACAGCACGTCGTGGATGTTCTGCCCGCGCAGGGTCAGGCGCAGGACGTCATCGGTGAAACGCATCCCCGCACAGACCTCGCAGGTCGTGATCATCGGATCCATGAAGGCGAGGTCGGTGTAGATGATGCCGTGTCCCTGGCAGGTGGGGCAGGCGCCCTCGGAGTTGAAGCTGAACAGTGAGGGGCTGACCTGGTTCTCGCGGGCGAACAGCCTGCGGATCTCGTCCATGATGCCGGTGTAGGTCGCCGGGTTCGAACGCCGGTTGGTGGTGACCGCGGACTGGTCGATGACGACCGCCGAGGGGTGCTGCCGCAGCAGTACGTCGTGGATGAGCGTGCTCTTGCCGGAGCCAGCCGGTCCGGTGACGGCGGTCAGTACGCCGAGCGGAATCCGTACGCTGATGTCCTTGAGGTTGTGGATCCGGGCTCCCGTCACCTCCAGGTGTCCCCTGGGCTCGCGGAATCGCTCCTTGATCGGGATGATCCTGCGGAGGAACCGTCCGGTCGGCGTGTCCGCCTCGGTGAGGCCCCGGACGTCGCCCTGGTAGACGATCTCGCCTCCGTGCCGCCCGGCCCCGGGCCCGATGTCGATGACGTGCTCGGCCATCTCGATGATGTCGCGGTCGTGCTCGACCACCAGCACGGTGTTGCCCTTCTCGGCCAGTTCCATCAGGAGCCGGCTGAGCCGCTGGACGTCGCTGGGGTGCAGGCCGATCGTGGGCTCGTCGAAGATGTACACCATGTCGACGAGCGAACTGTTCAGGTGACGCACCATCTTGATGCGCTGCGACTCGCCGCCGGAGAGCGTGGAGGTCTCACGGTTGAGGCTGAGGTATCCCAGCCCCAGTTCGATGAGGTGCTGGAGCCGCTCGATCAGACTGGCCGTCAGGGTGGAGACGGAGGACGTGTCGACCTTCTTGACCGCCTCCATCAGGTCGGCGATCTCCAGGGAGGCTAGTTCGGCGATGTTCCGGCCGTTGATGCGGCAGCCGAGCGCCTGCTGGCTGAGCCGTTGCCCCTTGCAGGTGTCGCAGGGCCCCCGGGTGACGACCTGCTCCAGCGCCACCCGGTTCTTGGCGCTCATCTCGTCCGGCTCCTTGCGCAGGTAGAGCCGGTTGAACTTGTCCATCAGCCCTTCGTACTTGGAGTTGATCTTGCCGCCCTGCCACTCCAGAGCGATCGACCCCTGGGCCCCGTACAGGAACGCCTGCCACTCGCTCTCGGTGTAGTCGCGGAGCTTCTTGTCGTTGTCGAAGAGGCCGGAATTGGCGTACAGCTTCCAGAACCAGCCACCGACATTGAAGGCGGGATGCCGGATGGCGCCTTCATTGAGGGACTTGGACCTGTCGAGCAGCTTGTCGAGGTCGACCTGCACCCGGTGGCCGAGGCCCTCGCAATCGGGGCACATTCCCGAGGGGTCGTTGAACGAGAAGGCGTTCGAATAACCAATCCAGGGCTTGCCCACCCGGGAATAGAGCAGCCGGAGCAAGGCGTAGATGTCGGTGATCGTCCCGACGGTGGACCGCGCGTTCCCCCCGATCCGCTTCTGATCGATGATCACCGCAGCGGAGAGGTTAGCGATGTCGTCCACGTCGGGCTGACCGTATTTGGGCAGGCGATTGCGCACGAACGCAGTGAACGTCTCATTGAGCTGCCGTTGGGATTCCGCCGCGATTGTGTCGAATACCAAGGACGACTTTCCCGATCCCGATACCCCCGTGAACACGGTGACCTTGTGTTTCGGCACCTCCACGGAGATGCCCTTGAGGTTGTTCTCACGGGCACCGATGATCTGAATAGCCTGCTGCTGCATGAGCATCCTCACATTGACGGAAGAGGGCCACATCTCACGCTACCGGCGATTGCGGACAGATCCCGGCCGCAATATCGACGAGCCCCCGTCGTCAGATGACGGCACCGGTCTGACGGCCGGCTGTGTTTCCGCCGAGCAAGGCCAGGGATGTCACCAGAGCTCGCGGCGCGCTCCTGGCCAGGACTCGAGCGCCGATTGACGTACCCCCCGCAAGCCGCTGCGGGACAC
This sequence comes from Streptomyces coeruleorubidus, assembly GCF_028885415.1. Lineage (GTDB taxonomy): Bacteria > Actinomycetota > Actinomycetes > Streptomycetales > Streptomycetaceae > Streptomyces > Streptomyces coeruleorubidus_A. Next base: position 6,674,568 of record NZ_CP118527.1, on the reverse strand, counting down.
CGAGGTTTGCTCAGCGGTGATCACTTCCGAACTCCGTTGAGGACGACGGCCACCCCTGTTCGAGCTCGGCGGCGGTGTGCAGCGTCATGCCGTCCACGGCGACCAGGCGCAAGCCCCGGCAGAAGGTGCGGGACTGGCCTCGTCGGCGACCGGGCCGGAAAGAATCGCGAACAGGCGGCGCAGCGGTGCGCTGCCCACACGGCACCTCGCCCGCGACAGCAACGAGGCGCACGGGCGCGCTACCGGCACGACGCCGAGCCCGGCCGTGAGCTTGGCCCGTACCGCCTGGCAGGAGGACCGCTCGAAGAAGGCGAAGGCGAGCACGAAGTACACCACGACGCGCACCGGTGTCCTCGAGTACTGCATCGACCAGCTCGGGACAGATGATCTGCGTCAACTCGCCCAGATGGCACTCAATGGGTTCTATTCGAGGATGTAGCGAACATGCGGGCCGCCGAAGTAGCCGCAGATGATGTGCAGCTGGCGTTGGCGGCGGTGGAAGAACCTGCGGGTTTCGGTTTCGGCAGGGACTCACCCGCTGTCTGCATGCCTGCCTCGATGTACGCCGACCCGCCAGACTCGTCAGCGACGCCCCGCCGGACGGCCCGACCAGCGCGGCGCCGAGCTCGTCCGCTGGCGCCCTCGCGTCCGTCGCGCTTCCCGCGGAGACGTTTCTGCCGGCCCGCGCCACCTCTCTGACCAGATGAACGCTTCAGGCCCAGGCTGCACGCAACAGAAGCGAGCCATAGGGGGTCTCTCTGCCAGGTGGACTCCGGCGCCCAGGGGAGGATGAGGGGTAGGATGAGTAGCATGAGCGAGCCTACCGGCAAGTATTCGATCACTATGCCGCGCGACATCGCCGAAGCCGCCAAGGCCCGCAGCGGCCCCTCCGGGCTGTCCGCCTACGTGGCCGCCGCCGTGGCCCGTCAGATCGAACGCGACAGTCTCAACGAGCTCATCCAGGTCGCCGAGGCCGAGCACGGGCCCGTCACGGACGAGGAGATCCAGACTCTCCGCGATCAGCTCCACCAGGCCCGGCAGGAACAGACACAGGACGGGACGAACGCCGCGTGACCCGCCCTGCCGCCACCCCCGGTGGCACCCTGGTCCTGGACAGCGAAGGGCTGGCCAAGGCCGTGCTACGCGATCGCACAGTCACCGGCTGGCTCGCCCTCGCACGCGCCGACGACCTGCGAGTGATCACCTCTGCGGCAACCCTCGTTGAGGTGGTCCACCCGCGGATCAACCGGCCGGCCCTGGAGTGGACACTGTCCCGCCTTGTCATCGAACCGATCACAGAGCCCATCGCCCGCCACGCCGCCGCACTCCTCGCCGACGCCGGGCTGCACGGCCACACGTACGCCATCGACGCCATGCTCGGCGCCACCGCCCTCGCCGCCCCGGGACCTGTCACGATCCTCACCTCGGGTCCCGAGAACCTCACTGCGCTGTGCGGCCGGCGCGTCACAGTGATCAAGATCTGACGATCCATTGTCGCGGCACCAACCATTCCTGCCGAGCCGCTCAAGGCCGGCCACGACCCCGGCTCTTGGCGAAGTGGCGGCGTGCCGCCGTCGCCAGCAAGGCCGCACCCGCGCAGCCGACCAGGAGCGTTCCCCATTCAGGGACGTGGGCTGCCCGTAGGAGGCCTGCGACGCCGAAGCTCGTGTTCCAGCCGGCCTCTGTGATGGCCGAGCCGAAGCCCTGGATGGCCAGGATGGCGCCGAACAGCCAGAGCAGGCCTTGACGCGAGCTGGTGTTCGTGGTGTTGAGCTGCCGCTTTGGCATGACGGGACCCCTCCGGGAGTTCTTTTCGATGCGGGCGCATCACATAGTGCAGGGTCGGCGGATATGATGCAAGCGCATCGGAAAAAGGTTCGGAGAGGAGCGGCCCGTGCCCAAGCAGGTCGACTACGAGGAGCGGCGGCTGCGGATCGCGGAGGCGGTGTGCGCTCTGATCGCGCGTTCCGGGATGGAGGCCGTCAGTCTTCGGGACGTCGCCGCCGAGGCGGACGTGTCCATGGGGGCCGTGCAGCGGTGCTTCCGGAGCAAGGAGGACATGCTGCTGTTCGCTCTGGAGCACATCTCACAGCGCGTCAGCGAGCGCGCCAACCAGCGCATCGCCGCGACCTCCACCCCACAGGCCGCGTCCACCCTGCTGTCGCACACGCTGGCCGAACTCGCCCTGCTGGACGAGGAGTCGAGGGCCCAGGCGCATGTGTGGCTGGCCTTCGTCAGTCATGCTCCCGCCAGTGAGAGGCTCGCCGCCGTCCTGCACGAGACGTACGGCAAGCTCCATGACCTCGTCGTGTGGCTCATCCGCTACGGCCAGGACAGCCGGGAGATCCCGCAGCATCTCGACGCCGCCCAGGAGGCCGATACGCTCCTCGCCGTAGCCGACGGTCTCACCGTTCACGTTCTCGCGGGGCATCACTCCGCGGAGACGGCGTCGGCCGTCCTTCAGCGTCACGTCGAGTCGCTGTTGCGGTGAGCTGCCGTCCGGGGGATTTCGGCACTTTCGCCCCATAGGCACCATTGTTCTACGGTGGATACGGGTGGAAAGAACGACGCTGCTCATACCCGCACCGATCATCGAGGTGACGGCCATGACGGAGACCACACAGCGCAGAGACACCGCTCCCCCTGAGGCCCGGGGAAGCACCACGATCGCGGACACGGTCGTGGCGAAGATCGCGGGCATGGCTGCCCGGGAGATCCCCGAGGTGCACAACCTCGGCGGAGGGATGACCAGGGCCTTCGGGGCCGTGCGTCAGCGCGTGCCCGGTGGGGGCGGTGGAGTCACCCAGGGGGTGAAGGTGGAGGTCGGTGAGCGCCAGGCCGCCGTCGACCTCGACGTGGTCGTCGAGTACGGCGCCGCCATCGCCGACACCGCCGCGGACATCCGGACCAACGTCGTCAACGCGGTGGAGCGGATGACCGGGCTGGAGGTCGTCGAGGTCAACATCGCCGTCGACGACGTCCATTTGCCGGACGAGGAGGAGGAAGAGGGAGAGTCCGAGCAGGAGGGGCGGCGCGTGGCCTGAGGATCCAGGTCCCCCGAAGGGAGTGTCACGGGACCCCCGCCAGTCGCAGTAGTGCCGTCGTGCCCGCCGACGCCAGTACGACGACGAGGAACGGGGCCCCGCGCCAGGCGAGCACTCCGCCGGTCAGGATCCCGAGCGGTCGGGCGGGGCCTGTGAAGGCGTGGTCCTCGGTGAGGGCGGACGTGGCGGCCAGGGCGGCGAGCAGGAGGACCGCCGAGACCTCCAGCAGTTTCCCGGCGCGCTCCGGGAGCGTGAATCTCGCGCGCAGGGCCGGCCCGGAGAGGCGGAGCAGGAAGGTGCCGGCCGCCAGGGCGAGCATCGCCGCCAGCGTCGGCAGCGGCGGTATGGCGGCGACGCTCGTCGCATCGCTCATCGCATCGCCTCTTTTTTCGTCCTGGCGGCGAACAGGGGCAGGGCGGCCAGCGCCAGCAGGACCGGCAGGCCCGCCGGCAGGAACGGGGTGACGGTCAGGGCGAGGGCCGCGCCGGCCAGTGCCGTGCGCCGCAGAGGCCTGTCCTTCAGCGCGGGCAGGATCAGCGCCAGGATCACCGCGGGGAACATGGCGTCCAGGCCGAGGGCGTCGGTGTCCCGCACGACGCCGCCGAGCAGTGCGCCCAGCGCGGCGCCGACGGGCCAGCAGATCAGGATGCCCACGCCGCAGAGCCAGTACGCCGCCCGCTTGCGCTCCGGCTCGTCCTGGGCGAGGGCGAAGACGACCGTCTCGTCGTTCATGAGATGCGCGCCCAGCGCTCGGCGCCAGCCCTGCCCGAGGACGTCGGGTACGGCCAGGCCGAACGGCAGATGGCGCGCGTTGACGAGCAGCCCGGCCAGCAGCGCGGCGAACGGGCTGCCCCCTGCGGCGATGATCCCGACGAACAGGAACTCGGACGAGGCGGCGAGGACGAGCACCCCCATCAGGACCGGGAACCACCAGGCGAACCCGGATGTGACCGCGACGGCGCCGTACGACAGGCCGACCACCCCTACCGCCAGGCAGACCAGCGCGATGTCGCGGAACAGGGAACCATCCGGTGGGCCATCCGGTGGGCCATCCGGTGGGCCATTCGGTGGGCCATCCGGTGGGCCATTCGGTGTTCTCCAAAACGAACGCATGATTTTTATACTGAACAGCGTTATGGTGTTCGTCAAGACGAACGAGCGAACACCCGGAGCGAACACGCCATGTCCGACGCCGCCCCCGCCCCCAAGCCACCGATCGAGGTGATCGCCGCGTCGCTACGGGCGGAACGCGTCCGGGCGGGGCTGTCCCTCACCGAGGTCGCCCGCCGGGCCGGGCTCGCCAAGTCCACGCTCTCCCAGCTGGAGTCGGGCACCGGGAATCCGAGTCTGGAGACGCTGTGGGCGCTCTGCGTGACCCTGGAGATCCCCTTCTCGCGGCTTGTGGCCGTGGAGCGGCCGCGGGTGCAGGTGATCCGGGCGGGGGAAGGACCGGCCGTCGGGTCCGAGCAGAGCGACTACCGGGCCACGCTCCTCGCCGCGTCCCCGCCCGGAGTCCGGCGGGACGTCTACAACATCGCCGCCGAGCCCGGGCCGCAGCGCTCCTCGGCGCCGCACCCGCCCGGAGTCGTCGAACACGTCGTGATCAGCGCGGGCCGGGCCCTGGTGGGCATCGCCGACGAGCCGGTGGAACTCCGCCCGGGCGACTACATCTGCTATCCGGCCGATGTCCCGCACGTCTTCCAGGCGCTGGAGCCCGGCACTCGCGCGGTACTCGTCTCCGAGCACCACTGAGCATCCACGACCCCCCGCCCCCTGTAAGCGTTTCCGGTCGAACGTCTTGCCGTTCCGCCAGTATTGACGGGTACTCAGCTCGGTGCTTCCATCGCAGCTGTGAAAACGCTTTAACCGCCGAGGCTTCCGGCCACCGGTCGACGCGGTCAGCCCGAAGGAGACGGAGTTGTCATGCGCATGAGGATTACCGCGGCATTCCTGGCCGTCTGCGCCACACTCACCGTCGCCGCCGCGAGCCCCGCCCCGACGGTGAAGGCCGCGCGCGTGATGGAGAACCTCGGCCGCGGCGTCGTGGCCGTGCGCTCCAGCAGCACCCAGGTGCTGGTCTCCTGGCGGCTGCTGGGGCTCGACCCGGAGGGCATCGGGTTCAACGTGTACCGGTCCACGGCCGGCGGCGCGTACGTGAAGCTCAACTCCGGTGTACTGACCGGCGGGACGAACTACACCGACTCCACGGCCGATCTCACACGCACCAACAGCTACCGCGTGACCCCGGTCGTCGGCGGTCGGGAGCAGGCACCCAGCACTGCCTTCACGCTGTCGGCCGGCCATGCCGTGGAGCCCGTGGTGCGCGTGCCGTTACGGCCCGGCGGGGCGGTGAAGTTCGTCTGGGTCGGCGACCTCGACGGCGACGGCGAGTACGACTACGTCGTCGACCGGCAGACCTCCCCGCAGAAGCTGGAGGCGTACAGCGGGGACGGCGACTTCCTCTGGGAGGTCGACCTGGGTCCGAACAGCCGGAACCAGGACAACATCGAGCCGGGGTCGTCCGCGATCGACCTGGGCCACTGGGACGGCGTCACGGTCTACGACTTCGACAGCGACGGCCGTGCCGAGGTCGCCCTGCGGATCGCAGACGGGGTCAGGTTCGGCGACGGGACGACCTGGACGCACGAGAACGACGCGCGGCAGTTCATGGCCGTACTCGACGGCCGGACCGGAGCGCTGCGCAACTGGTCCGCCGTCCCCACGACGTATCTGGCGGACGGCCCGATGGCCGCGCGCCTGGGGGTGGCGTATCTCAACGGCACCACGCCGAGCCTGGTCGCCTACATGAAGAACCGTCGGGACGACGGGGCCTTCAACCTGATGATGGGCGCCTGGAAGTTCGACGGCGACTCGCTGGACCGCCAGTGGACGTGGCAGCGCGGCGGCCAGGACGCACCCGACGGGCACAACACGCGCGCCGTCGACGTCGACGGCGACGGGACGGACGAGGTCGCCGAGATCGGGTTCGTGCTGGGCGGCAACGGTTCGCTGCGCTACTCGATGGGGCCGAAGGGCATCGTCCACGGCGACCGCTTCCACATCGCCGACATGGATCCGAGCCGCCCGGGCCTGGAGGGCTACGGTGTGCAGCAGAACAACCCGAGCGGCCTGCTCGAGTACTACTACGACGCCGCGAACGGCAACGTGATCTGGCGGCACGGCGGCGGTCCCGCCGACGTCGGACGCGGCATGGCGGGTGACGTCGACCCGCGCTCGACCGGCATGGAGGTCTGGTCCTTCTCGGGCCTCTACAACGCGGCAACCAACCGGCTCGCCGAGCCGGACACCTCGCTGCGCCCCTGGCCGCAGCTGGGCCTGTGGTGGGACGGCGACCTCACCATGGAGCTGCTCAACGACGGCAAGATCGAGAAGTGGGACCCGGCCCGTCCGACGCCGAGCGGCAGCCTGCCCCGGCTGGTCAGCACCTGGAACCACGGCGCGGTCAAGGCCGCCCAGGGCGGTCCCACCCTCGTCGGCGACCTCTTCGGCGACTGGCGCGAGGAGGCCGTGTACACGAACGCGTCCTACGACGAGCTGATCGTCTTCACCACCAACCAGCCGACGACCCACCGGCTGTACACCCTGGCCCACAACCCCGCCTACCGGAACGCCATGACGTTCAAGGGCTACATGCAGTCCCACCACGTCGACTACTTCCTCGGAGCGGGGATGGCCAGGCCGCCGCGGCCGGACATCGTCTACGCGCCGTGAGAGGTGCGGCGGCCGGACGAGGAAGGCCGCGGGTCAGGCCGGGTGCTTGCGCGAGGCCGACTTCTTCGCGGGCGTCTTCTTCGCGGTGCTCTTCGCGGTGCTCTTCGACGCGGTCTTCTTCGTGCCCTGGCCGGACTTGGCGGTCGACTTCCTCGCGGATGCCGTGGTCTTCTTGGCCGCCGTCTTCTTCGCGGTGGACGCCGACTTCTTGCCGCCGGTCTGCTTGGGCGCCGCGCGGGCCGTCTTGCGCTGCGGGAGCGACTTGACCTCGGTGTGCTCGCCGGCCTCCTCGCCCCGGGACTCCCGTGCCGCGCGGACGCTGTTCTCCAGGGCCGCCATCAGGTCGAGGACCTTGCCGCCCGCGGCCGGCTCGGGGGCCTGCGGCAGGGCCTCGCCGGCGGCCTTCGCGGCGATGACCTCCTCCACCGCCTCGCGGTACTCGTCGTGCAGGTCCTCCAGGTCGACCTCGCCCAGGGTGTCCATCAGGGCGTCGGCCAGGTCCAGCTCCTTGTCCCGGACCGTGACGTCGGTGTCGGGGGCCACGCCCTCGGGGGCGCGCACCTCGTCCGGCCACAGCAGGCCGTGCATGGCGATGGCGTCTCCGACCACCCGGAGCATGCCCAGGCGTTCCCGGCCCCGCAGGGCGAACTTGGCGATCGCCACCTTGTTGCTGCGCTTCAGCGCCTCTCGCAGCAGGGTGTACGGCTTCGCCGCCGGGGCGCCGCTCGCCTGGAGGTAGTACGCGGCGTCCATCTGGAGCGGATCGATCCGGTCGCCCGGGACGAAGGCGACGATCTCGATCGTCTTGGCCGTCGGGATCGGCAGGCTGGACAGGTCCTCGTCGGTGATCGGGATGATCGAGCCGTCCGCGTCCTCGTAGCCCTTGCCGATCTCCCCCTGGGTGACCTCCCGGTCCTCCAGCTCACAGAACTTGCGATAGCGGATGCGGCCGCCGTCCTCGGTGTGGATCTGGCGGAAGGAGATCGAGTGGCTCTCGGTGGCGTTCACCAGCTTGATCGGAATGCTGACCAGGCCGAAGGAGATGGCGCCGTTCCATATGGATCTCACGTGCAGCACCCTTCCGGTCACTCTCGGGAGTGTTTGTCACAGTTCGCGTGGGATTCTTATCGTATGGCGCCTATCACAGAGGTGGAGGGACGACGGCTCCCGCTCAGCAATCTGGAGAAGGTGCTGTATCCCGCCACCGGCTTCACCAAGGGCGAGGTCCTGCACTACTACGCGACCGTCGCCGAGGTCCTGCTGCCCCATCTGCGCGATCGGGCGGTGTCCTTCCTGCGGTATCCGGACGGGCCGGACGGGCAGGTGTTCTTCACGAAGAACGTCCCGCCGGGTACGCCCGACTGGGTCACCACCGCCGAGGTGCCGCGAGTCGAGGGGCCCTCGCGGATGGTCCTGGTGCAGGACCTGCCGAGCCTGATGTGGGCGGCCAACCTCGTCACGGAGTTCCACACCCACCAGTGGCTCGTCGACTCGCCGGACGAGGCCGACCGCATCGTCTTCGACCTGGACCCGGGAGCGCCCGCGAGCATCGTGCAGTGCTGCGAGGTCGCGCTGTGGCTGCGCGAACGGCTCGCGGCGGACGGCTTCGAGGCCTACGCCAAGACCTCCGGGTCCAAGGGGCTGCATCTGCTCGCCGCCGTGCGCGGGGCGTCCTCCGAGCGGGTGTCCGAGTACGCCAAGGAGCTGGCCGTCGAGGCGGAGAAGGCCATGCCCCGGCTCGCGCTGCACCGGATGACCAGGAACCTGCGGCCCGGGAAGGTCTTCGTCGACTGGAGCCAGAACGCCGCGCGCAAGACCACGGCGACCCCCTACACCCTCCGGGCCCGCCCCGAGCCGACCGTCTCGGCGCCCGTGACCTGGGGGGAGGTCGAGGAGTGCGGCTCGCCCGGGCGCCTGGACTTCCACGCCACCGACATCGCACCGCGGGTGCAGGACTACGGCGATCTGCTCGCGCCGCTCCTCGAAGCGGGCAGCGCGGGGCGGCTGCCTTAGCTAACCGGAGGCCTGGCAGGACGCCCTGAGCCAGGGGCCTGGCGGCACGCCCTCACACCCGCGTCCATGTGTTCCGGTCCCGGGCCATCGCGTGCAGGGCCTCCACGTCCGCCGGTTTCAGGACGCCGCCCTGGCGGGTCAGGGTCTGCACCTCCAGGTCCGTGAGGACGCGGACCTCGCGGGGTGCGGCCGGGACCGACACGGCCGTCGGGCCGACCAGGGCGAGGACGGGGCGGACCTCCGCCGTCAGGGCGTAGGAGGCGCGGTCGGCGTCGGCGCGGACGCGGCGGAGCAGGGCGGCCGGTTCGCGGCGGCCCAGGGTGACCATGGGGTCGGCGACCGTCACCCGCTGCTTGCGCGCGTACAGGGTGTGCAGGGCGAACAGACCGCCGGGGCCGATCAGCAGGTGGTGGATGCGGCTGCCACCGGGGAGCGGGACGGAGTGCACGGCGTGCCAGCCCGCACCGTCCATGCGGTCCAGGGCGTCCCCGACCGTCTGCTCCGCCTCCAGGGCCCGGCGGCGCGGGTCGGGGCGCAGCCGGCGGGCCGGGCCGGGGTCGCGGTCGAGGGCGACGATGAGGGCCTCGCCGGGGCGGTTGGGGGCCAGGTCGTCGTCGGGGTGCAGGGTCAGACGGGCGAGCTCGGCGGGGGTCGGCACCGGGGGCGGCCCGACCGTCACGGGGCCGGTGATGAAGGGCCCGAGGGCTCGCAGGACGTCGTCCTCACGGTCCTCGCCCAGCAGATTGACCCGGCCCGCCTCACGGTCGTACCAGGCGATGTTCCTGCCGTCCGGGAGGCAGACGTACAGCCGCTCCTGACCGTGCCGCCAGGTCGGTATGACGCGCAGTCCGTCCATGCACCATCACCCCAGACCATGGGAACAGGCGGGGTGCTGCGGGGGCAAGAACCCGGTTACCTTTGAGAGGAGTTGGGCGGTGATGCTGGGGAGGCGTCGTTGCGTACCCGCAGGAAACCCGATGTGCCGGCTCCGGAGAGTCCCTGGAGCGAGGTCGTCCCCGGGTTGTGGATGGGCGGCCACGAGTACACCGGCGCCTTGGGCCATCCGGAGTTCGCCGTCGTACGGGACGAGTTCGACCTCGTGCAGACGCTGCTGCGGCTGCCGGGACACGGGCCCGATCCGGACGTCCGGCACCACGTCTGGCCCATCCCCGACGGGCCGCTCGACGGGACGCAGCTCGCCGGTGTGATCCGGCTGGCCGAGGCCGCGTGCGAGGCGCTGGACGAGGGCCGCAAGATCCTTGTCCGCTGTTACCACGGGTACAACCGCTCCGGCCTCGTCGTCGCGCACGCGCTGATACGGCGGGGAAGCTCCGCCGACGCGGCGATCCGGCTGATCCGGGACCGCCGTTCGCCCTGGGCGCTGCACAACGAGCTGTTCGTCGAATACCTGCGGGCCGGGCTGGTGACGGCCCGGCTGCTGGAGGAGCTCACCGAGTAGGGCGGCAAACGGACTCCCTGGCGCGCAAATAGGACTTCCCTACGAATAAGGTGTACGGGGCCGACGGTCGGTCCGAGCCGTGTGATCACCCTCGAACCGCAGGAGTGCAGTGCCCGTCAGCCGCCCCGGAAGCCGCGTCGACAGCTTTTCCGACCGCCCCGATGACCTTGCCGGGCGCTCGGATGGCTTTTCCGGCCGCTCGGGTGGACCTTCCGGGGGTTCGGGTGGACCTTCCGGCCGCTCGGGTGGACCTTCCGGAGGTTCGGACCGCCCTTCCGGAGGTTCGGACCGCCCTTCCGGAGGTTCGGATGGCCCTGTCGGCCGCCCCGACGGCTTTCTCGGCCGTTCTGACAGACTTTCCGGCCGCCTCGGAAGCCGCCTCGGGCGCCCGGGAAGCCTGCGGGGCGGGCCGGGAAACCAGCCGGGCCGACCGGAAAGCCAGCCGGGCCGCTTGGGAAACCTGTTGGGCCGACCGGGACGCCGCATCGACCGCGAGGAAAGCCTGCCGGACCGACAGGGCAGCCAGCCGGGTCGCCCGGAAAGTGTGCCGGCCCAACGAGGAAACCTCCCCAGGCAACCGGGAAGTCTGCCAGGCCGACCGGAAAGCGGCCTCGGCCACTTCGGAGACTCACTCGGCCGCATCGGAAACCCGCCCGACCACCTCGTAAGCCGCCTCGGGCAGCCGGGATGCCTGCCGGACCCACCGGGAACCAGCCTCGACCGCATCGGAGACCTGCCCGACCACCTCGGAAGGCGCCCCGACCCCCCAGGAACACTGCCGGACCCACCGGGAACCAGCCTCGACCGCATCGGAGACCTGCCCGGTCACATCGGAAACCCACCCAACCACCCCGGAAGCCGCCCCGACCCCCCAGGAACACTGCCGGACCCACCGGGAACCAGCCTCGACCGCATCGGAGACCTACCCGACGACCCCGGAAGCCGCCTCGGCCGCCCCGGAAACCACCCCAGGCACCCCGGAACCCTGCCGACCCCACCGGGAACCAGCCCCGACCACCTCAGAGACTCACCGGCCCGCGCCGAAAACCCGCCCGGCCAGCTCGGAAACATGCCGGCCCGCCTCGGAAACCCGCCCGGCACCGACGGAAGCCGTCGCCGGAGGCCCGGGAAGGGCGTCCGGCGTGCCGCCGTCATCGGTCTCCTCTTGGCGACCGCCGTCGGGTGTGGGGACGCCGGTGGGCTGGAGGGTGCCGGTGCGACGCCTACGGCGGTCGGGCCGGCCCGGCTCTGGCCGGAGCTGACGCCGGCGTCCAGTCCGGCCTTCGAGATCGGTGAGGTGAACACCGAGGTGGTCAAGGGCGTCAAGGTCCCCGGCGACGACATCCGCCGGGTGGACCCGGTCGGGGTCGTCCGGGCCGAGATGGCCGCGAGCCCGGGCGACTACGACGGCGACAAGGCGCCGTACCGCGACACGAGCCGCAGGATGGCCGACTGCGGCAAGGGCCCGGAGCACGGACGCTGCCCGGTCCTCAGGCCGTACTACCGGGACCTGACCGGCGACGGGCGCGACGACCTGGCGCTGGGCTTCCGGCTGCTGCCCGGCAAGACCACCGCCGTGCGCGTCTACACCGTCGAGAAGCACCGGCTCGTGCAGGTGATGGCCTGGGAGGACGCGCTGAGCGGCGTCGAGCTGGCCGGGCGTTCCCTCGTCATCCGCTCGCCGTCCGAGGTCGCGGGCTACGAGTACCGCCTCCAGTGGACCTGGGACCGGGACCAGCGGGCCATGCTCCTCACGCAGGACGAGATGGTGCACACGGGCCCGCGGAGCCACTCCCGGCACCCCTCCGCCGCGCCCTCCCCCGCCCCCTCGGTCTCCCCCTCGGCGAGCACCGGATGAGACCCACGCTCCCCCGGTGGTCCGGGACGCTCGCCGCGAAGGCCGCCGCCTTCATCACCGTGATGTGCTGCGCGCTGGCCGCCCTGCTCGGCGTCCTGGTGCACGTACAGGTGACGAACCAGACCGTCGGCCAGGCCCGCGACCAGGCGTTGCAGCGGCTGACGCAGGCGACGGAGCGGTACGAGGCCGGGGACTCGCTCAAGCGTGGCGCCGGCGTGGATCCGCCGGGCCTGCCCCGGCCGCTGCGGAACCTGGCGGTCGCCGGGGACCGCGGCACGATGGTCGCCGAGCTCCAGGGGCGCCCCACGATGTGGGCGGCCGGGCCCGCCGACGGCGACCGGGCCCTGGCCGTGGCGGTCGACTACTCGCAGCAGGCCCGCACCATCGCGGGCCTGGACCGGGCGATCCTGTGGTCTTCGGGGCTGGCGATCGGGGCGACGCTGCTGGTCGGCGCGTTCGCGGTGACGCGGGTGACGCGGCGGCTGCACACCACGGCGCTGGTGGCCCGTCGGATCAGCGCGGGCGACCTGGACGCGCGGGTGAACGACCCGCGTACGGGCCCGCGTACGAAGGCCCCGGCGCGCCCGCAGGACGAGGTGGCCGCGGTCGCCGCCGCGCTGGACTCCATGGCGTCGTCCTTGCAGGGCAAGCTGCTCGCGGAGCAGCGGTTCACCGCGGATGTCGCGCATGAGCTGCGCACGCCGCTGACCGGGCTGCACGCGGCGGCCGAACTGCTGCCGCCCGGCCGCCCGACCGAGCTGGTGCGGGACCGGGTGGCGGCCCTGCGCACCCTCACCGAGGACCTGCTGGAGATCTCCCGGCTGGACACCGGCCGGGAGCGGCTGGAGCTGGACACCGAGTTGGTGGGGCCGTTGGCCGAGCGGGTGGTGCGGGGCGCGGGGAACGACACGCAGGTCAGGGTCGTACGGGATGTGGCCGTGGAGACGGACCGGCGGCGGCTGGAGCGGGTGCTGGGGAATCTCGTGACGAACGCGCACAAGCACGGGCGGGGGCCGGTCGTGCTGACGGTGGACGGGCCGGTGGTCACCGTTCGGGACAACGGGGACGGTTTTCCGGAGTATCTGCTGGCGCACGGGCCGCAGCGGTTCCGTACGGAAGGCGGGGTCAAGGGGCATGGGCTGGGGTTGACCATCGCGCTGGGGCAGGCCGAGGTGTTGGGGGCGCGGCTGGAGTTCGCCAACGCCGAGGACGGGGGAGCGGTGGCGACCCTGAGACTGGCGGCGGAGTGAGAGCTCGGGGAGGTCGGGGCGCGTTCTCCTATGGCCCACTGTGACGGGCGGCGGCAGGAGGGCGCTCCTAATGTGGCGGATAGTCAGCTTCGGCACCTTCGCCCCCACATGGAGGTAACCCCCGTGTCTCTGCGCTCCCGCCTCTCCATAGCAACCGCCGCCGGACTCCTCGCCGCCGCGGCCGCCGTCACGCCCGCCGCAGCCGCGCACGACGACTTGGACCCGAGCGGCGGCAACGGAAACCACCACGGCCACCACGACCCCAGCGGTGGCAACGGAAACCACCACGACCCGCGCCTCTACAGGGGCGTCGTCACGGCGAACACGCTGGCGCTGCGCAGCGCCCCGAACCGCGGCTCGCAGATCATCCGGCACGCCCACAAGGGCGACATCGTCAGCATCTTCTGCAAGACCGGCGGCGAGACCGTCGAGGGCAACCCCCTCTGGTACCTCCTCACGGACGGCACCTGGGCCTGGGGCGCGGCCCGCTACATCGACAACATCGGGCCCGCGCCACGCTGGTGCTGACTTTCGCTCACCCAAAGGCACACAAGACTCACTGTTTGGGTAAGTTCCGGACATGAGCAAGGCCGGAATCACCGTGGCGACGGCGGACCCGCCCGCGCCCGCCGTCCGCCGCCTCCCCCGGCGCCGGGGCATCGAACTCGCCCTCATCGTCCTGGCCGTACTGCTGTCCGTGTACGGCTACTGCGCCGTCGGCCTCGCCCAGCACGGCACCCTCCCGCCCGGTGCCGCCGGCTACGGCGCCGGGCTCGGCGTGCTCGCGCTGCTGGCGCATCTGGCCGTACGCCTGCGGGCCCCGCACGCCGACCCGCTCCTCCTGCCCATCGGCGTGCTGCTCAACGGGCTCGGCCTGGTGCTCATCTACCGGCTCGACCTGGAGACCCCGGGCGACCGGGCGGCACCGGCGCAACTGGTCTGGTCGACTCTCGGCGTGACGCTGTTCATCCTGGTCGTCCTGCTGCTGCGCGACCACCGGGTGCTCCAGCGCTACACGTACGTCTGTGTCGTCGCCGCGCTCGTGCTGCTCACCCTGCCGATCCTGTTCCCGGCGGTGAACGGCGCCCGCATCTGGATCCGGATCGCCGGGTTCTCCATCCAGCCGGGCGAGTTCGCGAAAGTGCTGCTGGCGGTGTTCTTCGCCGCGTACCTGGCCGCGAACCGCAACGCCCTCGCCTACACCGGCCGCCGCATCTGGAAGCTCCGGCTCCCCACCGGCCGGGTCCTCGGCCCGATCGTCGCCGTCTGGCTGGTCAGCGTCGGAGTCCTGGTCCTGGAGCGGGACCTCGGCACCTCCCTGCTCTTCTTCGGCCTCTTCGTCGTCCTCCTCTACGTCGCCACCGGCCGCACCGGCTGGATCGCGGTCGGTCTGCTGCTGGCCGCGCTGGGGGCGGTCGCCGTCGGCCGGCTGGAGCCGCATGTGCACAGCAGGATCGAGACGTGGCTGCACCCGTTCGCTTCCATCGATGCGGGCGAGGGCCCGAACCAGCTCGCCCAGTCCCTGTTCGCCTTCGCGGAGGGCGGCATGCTCGGCACCGGCCTCGGACTCGGTCACTCGGTCCTCATCGGCTTCGCCGTGAAGTCGGACTTCATCCTGGCCACGGCCGGCGAGGAACTCGGCCTGGCGGGCCTGTCCGCGATCTTCCTCCTCTACGGCCTGCTGGTGGAGCGCGGCTACCGGGCCGCTCTCGCCGTGCGCGAGCCCTTCGGGCGACTGCTCGCCGTCGGCCTCGCCTCGCTCGTGGCGCTCCAGGTGTTCGTGATCGCGGGCGGGGTGACCGGCCTGATCCCGCTGACCGGCATGGCGATGCCGTTCCTCGCGCAGGGCGGCTCGTCGGTGGTGACCAACTGGGCGATCGTGGCGCTGCTGGTCCGGGTCAGCGACTCGGCACGCCGTCAGTACGACGGGCCGGGCACCCCGTGACGCGGCACATCCGGCACGCCGGCGTCTTCTGCGCCCTGCTGCTGGTGGCGCTGCTGCTGAACGCCGCCCGCGTCCAGGTCGTCCAGGCCCCCGAGTACGACCGCAGCCCCGCCAACCGCCGCCCCGACATCGCCCGTTACCAGGAGCCGCGCGGCGACATCCTGGTCGACGGCCGGCCCGTCACCGGCTCGAAGGACACCCGCGAGCACCTGCGCTACGAACGGACCTACACCGACGGCCCGTTGTACGCGCCGGTCACCGGTTTCGCCTCCCAGCTGTACGGAACGACGCTCCTGGAGCAGGCCGAGGACGGCATCCTGTCCGGCACGCACCCGATGCTCGCGCCGTTCCCGCTGTGGAACGACTTCACGCGGGCACGCAGCCGCGGCGGCGACGTCGTGACGACCCTCGACCCGGCCGCACAACGGGCGGCGTACAAGGGACTCGCCGGGCGCAAGGGTGCGGTGGCGGCGCTGGAGCCGTCGACCGGCCGGATCCTGGCCCTGGTGTCCGCCCCGTCCTACGACCCCCAGCCGCTGTCCGGCAACGGGGCCGCGGCGACCAGGGCGTGGCGGCGGCTGAACGCCGACCGGGACCGACCGATGCTCAACCGGGCGGTACGGCAGACGTATCCGCCGGGCTCGACCTTCAAGGTCGTCACGGCGGCCGCCGCGCTGGACGCCGGCGTGGTCAAGGACCTCGGCGCGCCGACCGACTCCCCCGACCCGTACACCCTGCCCGGGACGCGGACCCGCCTGACGAACGCGTCCCGGGGCTGCCGGGACGCCTCCGTGCGCGAGGCCTTCACCCTCTCCTGCAACACGGTGTTCGCCAAGCTCGGCGTGGAGGTGGGGGTGACGGACATGACGGCCACGGCCCAGGCCTTCGGCTTCAACGACTCGGCGCTCAGGGTCCCCTTCGCGGTGGCACGGTCCACCTTCGACACCTCGCTCGACAAGGCCCAGCTCGCCCTGTCGTCGATCGGCCAGTACAACACCCGCGCCACACCGCTCCAGATGGCGATGGTCGCGGCGGCCGTCGCCAACGGCGGTCAGCTGCGGGAGCCGTACCTGGTGGAGCGCACGACGCGGCCGAGCGGCAGCACTCTCGCGACATCCGGCTCGCGCGCGGTCCGCCAGGCGATGTACCCCTCGACCGCGGTCCGGCTGCGCGCGCTGATGCGGGAGGCGGTCGAGAACGGCGGCGGTCGCCGGGCCGCGATCCGGGGCGCCAAGGTGGGCGGCAAGACCGGCACCGCCCAGCACGGCCTCGGCAACTCGGGCATGCCGTACGCCTGGTTCGTCTCCTGGGCGCAGGGCGACCGCGACCTGGCGCCGCGGGTGGCTGTCGCGGTGGTCGTGGAGGACGCGGAGGCGGCGCGCGGGGACATCAGCGGGGGCGGCGACGCGGCGCCGATCGCGCGGGCGGTGATGGAGGCGGTGCTCAAGTCCCGCTAACGGACGCCTAGTTGATCAACGGCGGCGGTTGATGGCGGTGAGGTCGATGTCGACGGGGAACGGGACGGTCAGCTCGAGCTTGTCGTGGAAGATGCCGGTCAAGCCGTAGGCCTGGGTCGCGGGATCGAGTTCGTAGACATAGACCACCGGAAGCCCCTCGTTCTCCTCGACGCGCCAGTAGTGCGGAATCCCTGCCTGCGCGTACTTCCGCGGCTTGACCTCACGGTCCCGGTCCTCCGAGTCCTCCGAGACGACCTCGACGGCGATGACGACGTCTTCAGGTCGGTACCAGGTCTGCCTGGGCCCTGTGTCGGCACCCGCGCGGAACACCAGGACATCGGGTTCCGGCCGATTGCGCTCGTTCAGCTTGATGGTCATCTCCCGGATGACGTCGAGCTCCTCCGGCACTTGGTCCAGCAGGGCGTTGTCCAGCAAGCGGATGGCACGCGAGTGGAAATTGGTCTGCGGACTCACGAAGACAAGGCTCCCGTCGATCAGCTCCGTGTGCGGAGGAAGGTTGGGAAGCTCGTCGAGGTCGTCCGCCGTCCAGCCACCCTGCGGCGGACGAGGCCACTGGTAGTCGTCGTCCAGCCCGTAGTCGCGTGCGGCGCTCATGGTTGCTCCCATGTGACGGAGTCTGCCTGGCACAGCCAGCGTACCCAGGGGAATATGCCGATTCGCCCCGTCGAACGAGTGATCAACCGCCGGGTCGTTGACCAGAAGTGGCGCGCAGGGGATTGACGACCTTGCTGACAGGCAGTCTCATAAGGGCAACAGTGACGTGTGCACAACGAGGTGGGCAGCCATGACGACCCTGACGGAAGCCGACGCGCTCGACGGCCTGCGCGATGCCCTGGGCCTGCTCAAGGACCGGGAACAGGTGGCCCAACGGCTGCTCGACTCCTCCGCCAAGCACTCCTTCGACCCGGACGAGGAGCTGGACTGGGACGCGCCCTTCGAGGAGGGCAAGTGGTTCTGGCCGCCGGAGCTGGTGTCGCTCTACGACACCCCGCTCTGGAAGCGGATGGGCGAGGAACAGCGGATCCTCCTCTCCCAGCACGAGGCGGCGGCGCTGGCCTCCCTCGGCATCTGGTTCGAGATCATCCTCATGCAGCTGCTGGTCCGGCACATCTACGACAAGGCCGCCACGAGCGCGCACGTGCGCTACGCACTCACCGAGATCGAGGACGAGTGCCGGCACTCCAAGATGTTCGCCCGTCTGATATCCCACGGCGGCACGCCCTGGTACCCGGTCAGCCGCGTGCACCAGCACCTGGGCCGCCTGTTCAAGACCATCTCCACCACGCCCGGCTCCTTCACGGCCACGCTGCTCGGCGAGGAGGTCCTCGACTGGATGCAGCGCCTGACGTTCCCCGACGAGCGGGTCCAGCCCCTCATCCGCGGCGTCACCCGCATCCATGTCGTGGAGGAGGCCCGCCACGTGCGCTACGCCCGCGAGGAGCTGCGGCGCCAGATGGTGACGGCCCCCAAGTGGTCCCAGGAGTTCACCCGCATCACCTCCGGGGAGTTCGCCCGGGTGTTCTCGGTGGCGTTCGTGAACCCCGAGGTCTACACGAACGTCGGCCTGGACAAGCGGGAGGCTCTCGCGCAGGTGCGGGCGAGCGGGCATCGCCGCGAGGTCATGCAGAACGGGTCCAAGCGGTTGACGGACTTCCTTGACGACATCGGGGTGTTGCGGGGGGTCGGGCGGCGGTTGTGGAAGTCGTCGGGGTTGCTGGCCTGAGAAGGACGGCCGACTGGACGCCCCACCCGGTATGTCCGGGCGGGGCGTCGCGGTGTCACTGCCGCTCGTCTTCCCCGTCGCCCTCTGGCTTGAGTCGGTCGTCGATGCGGATGGTCACGGGGTCGCAGTCGCCACCGACGTGAGGGTCTCGGGCGATCTCGTCGACGATGTCGCCGATGCGCTGGTGGAGATGGTGGGCGATGGCCTGGGTACCACGCCCGGCTTCGGCATCGTGCCTCACATCGTCGAGGCTGGTGAGAATGGCGACAAGACTGGGCCCGGAGAGGCCGGCCATGACGATGCCATGGGTCTCGCTGACGGCGCCGGGGATGTGGAAGTGCTGATCCGCCCCGGCGTGTTTGACCAGGAACTCCCAGGTATCGCGGTGGGCGTGAAGGACGGCGGCGGAGATACCGGCGGCCGCCCGAAGCGTTTCGGGGTTCAGCGAGTCGTCGTCCGACATCCGCGACTCCGGCCGGGCGACCGGCTCGGGCCGCTTGTCCTCCTCCGCGATCGAGGGCGGCACCGGTTCCGGAGCGGCCGGCTCCGCCGCCGGGGAGGCCGCCGTGCGGAGTTGATCTCCGAGCTGGGCGATGGAGCCGCGAAGGGCGACGAGTTCGTCGCCGATGTTCGCGACGGGACCGGTGACGATGTCGTTGGTTCGGGTCAGGGCCTCACGTGCGACGGCCCGGATCTCCGCGAGTCCGGTAGTGATGGCGGCTGTGGCGTCCTGCCGATTCTGATCGATGGTGTGCTGCTGGTCCGTCACTTGCTGTTTGACGGCCGTGAGTTCGGCTGTGACGTGACTGAGCTGGTCGCTGATCCGGCGAAGGAGCTCCCTGTCATCTCGGCCGAATGGCACGTTCCCCCCTTATGGTCACCACTGACCCTGAAAGGGTGAAGCCGGGGCAAGTCCCCGGCAAGAACGCGATCCGGCCATCCCCGCATCACGAAAGCGAACCCGGGTCAGGTCATGTCCATGCAGGGTGACTACTGTCCTCCTTGAACTCGTCACCCTCCGTGGCCCTCAAGGAGATCACCACCGCATGTCCCCCCACACCACCCGTCTCGCACCGCTGCCGCGTCTCAAGGTCGCCGCCCTCGGGGTCACGACCGCTCTCGCCCTGACCGCGTGCGGCGGCCAGGCCGCCTCGGACTCCGGCGCCGATGACACCCCGCAGGGCGTGGTCACCCAGGCCGCCGCCAAGAAGATCGCCGACCGCTACGAGGAGGTCAACAACAAGGCCAATGCCGCGCAGGACGAGAAGCTCCTGGGGACGGTCGAGGCGGGTCAGGTCTACGCGATGGACAAGGCCGTCTACACCCTCTTCGAGACCTGGCCGAAGAAGGAGCAGAAGTCCTACGCCGAGCCCTTCTCCTACCAGGACCGCGAGTACGTGATCCCCAAGAAGGGCACCGCCACCTGGTTCGCCGTCCGGGCCAAGTCCAGCGTGGACCGCAAGAACAGCGTGCTGCTGGTCTTCGACAAGGTCGGCGGGACCTACAAGATGGTGCTGTCCCTCTGGGCCGACAGCGGCGAGCCCCTCCCAGAGATCGCCGTCGACCGTCACGGTCTCGCCGAGGCCGTAGACCCCGGCACCAAGGTCGGCAAGCTCGCCCCCTCCGACCTCGGCGCCGCCTACGAGGACTTCCTCGAGACCGGCGGCAAGAAGGAGGGCAAGGCCCTGGCCTCCACGAAGCCGGTCGAGAACGCCAAGCAGACCTACCAGCGGAGCAGCACCGAGGGCGCGGCCGACGGCAAGGCCACCGAGAAGTTCTTCACCAAGCCCCCGGCCGACCCGAGCGTGTACGCCCTGCGGACCGCCGACGGCGGCGTCCTGGCCCTGTTCCCGGCCGCCCACAAGCAGGAATCCCTGCTGAAGGAGTCCTACCGCTCCATCGCCGATCTCGTCCCCAACGACGAACAGTCCGCTCTCGGCGCCACCAGTGGCGCCCTCATCACCGACGTGTTCGAGGGCCAGGGCCTGGCCGAACTGACCGACAAGACGGCTCGGATCACCGCCGTGGACTTCCAGCACGTCGACGCCCGCTAGAGGACGGCCCGGCCCCCCACGCAGCAGCCGCACCCGCCGGCCTACGGAAGGGGACGTGTCGGGGGGTGTCCGCCCGCAGCGGTTGGCGCGTCAACGGACAGTCAGTCGGCGTCCGACCCCATCGCGCCGTTCCGAGGACGGCCCCCCGGCGTGGCCCCGACCCACCACCACAGCGCAGGCGAAGGCGCGCACCCCCACCACACCCGCACAGGCTGCCGCAGGCACCCCGCCCAACCGCCGGAGGCACCCGCAGCCCCCGCCCCCGATTACGCTGCCAGTCATGACACCAGCCGCCCCCACCCCCGCCTACCGGCGACTCAGCGTCGAGGAACGCCGCAGCCAGCTCCTCACCTCCGCGCTGAACCTCTTCGCGCACCGGGCCCCGGAGGACGTGTCCCTGGACGACGTGGCGGAGGCGGCCGGGGTCTCGCGGCCCCTGGTCTACCGGTACTTCCCGGGCGGCAAGCAGCAGCTGTACGAGGCCGCCCTCCGCTCCGCCGCCGACGAGCTCCGGCACTGCTTCGACGAGCCCCGCGACGGCGCCCTGCTCCCCCGCCTGTCCCGCGCCCTCGACCGCTACCTCACCTTCGTCGACGAGCACGACGCCGGCTTCAGCGCCCTCCTCCAGGGCGGCAGCGTCGTCGAGACCTCGCGTACCACCGCCATCGTCGACGGCGTACGCCGCGACGCCGCCGAGCACATCTTCCGGCACCTGGAGGTCACCGAGCCCGGCCCGCGGCTGCGGATGACCGTCCGGATGTGGATCACCGCCGTCGAGGCGTCGTCGCTCATCTGGCTCGACGAGGACAAGCAACCCCCCGCCGAGGAGCTGCGCGACTGGCTCGTCGAGCAGTTCCTGGCCATGCTGTCGGTGACCGCCCGCCGCGACCCGCAGACCGACGCCCTGGTCCGGGCCCTCGCCGAGGATGTCTGACACTGGTCCCGTGAAGAGCGAAGACACCCCCTTCGAGGGCGGCCCCATGGACGGCAGGGTCCTGCCCGTCCTGCTCGGCATCACCGGCCACCCGCCCAAGACGTACCGCATCCCCGTCCCGGACCCCGCCGGCGGCCCGGCCACCGTCCTGGTCTACCGCCGCGTGCCCCGCGCACAGGGCA
Organism: Streptomyces coeruleorubidus; assembly: GCF_028885415.1. Taxonomy (GTDB): domain Bacteria; phylum Actinomycetota; class Actinomycetes; order Streptomycetales; family Streptomycetaceae; genus Streptomyces; species Streptomyces coeruleorubidus_A. The sequence goes on along the minus strand of NZ_CP118527.1, from coordinate 6,652,896 downwards.
GGGTCGGACTGACCCACCGCTGGAAGTACGAGTACGACCCCGAGGGCGCACCGACCCGCCGGCTCAACTGGCCCTGGTCGAAGCCAGACGCCACGCCGCCCGGCAAGCGGGACGACGCCGACGGGTGACCCCGTTGCGCCGAACCGCGCACACCCACCGCGCGCACCTCGCGCGCACGCCTGATCCTCACGAATGTCCGGTGGCCGAAGGGCCGCCCTCACATCGGAGGTGATGGCATGTCAGGAAAACTCGTGCGGCTGGTCTGCATCGCGGCGACGGCGGCAACAACCGTCCTCGCCCTCACCCCCGCCACGGCAGCCCCGGAGCCCGGCCCCGCCCAGGACCCCGCCTCCGCCCAGGACCTCGCGTCCCTCTCAAGCCTCCTGACGGATCTTCAGCAGCTGTACCGGAAGGCCGAACAGGCCACCGAGGCCTACAACGCCACCGAGGAGAAGCTGAAGAAGCAGCGCGCCGAGACCGACCGCCTGGACCGCGCTCTCGCCCGCACCCGGCTCTCCCTGCACGACAGCCGGGGCGCGGCCGGCCGCCTGGCCCGGCAGCAGTACCAGAGCAGCACCGACATCTCCCCGTACGTACGCCTGCTCCTGGCCCGCGACCCGCAGCACGCGATCGACCAGGGCCGTGTGATCGGCCGGCTGGCGCGGGAGCGGGCCGAGACCGTCGGCCGGCTGACCGGCAGCGAGCGGAAGGCCCACGAACTGGCCCGCAAGGCCCGCAAGGCCCTCGACCAGCAGCTCGCCCTCACCGAGCGGCGGAAGAAGGAACGGGACGAGGTCCGCGAGCGGCTCCACGACGTCGAGGAACTGCTCTCCTCCCTCAGCCGCGACCAGCTCACCGCCCTGGCCGCGTTCGAGAAGAACGGCATCGAGAAGGCTCAGAAGAAGTTCATGGCGTCCGGCGCACTCGGCAGCAGCGGCGCCGGCGGCAGCAGCAGCGTCCGCAGACCGTCGGCCGAGGGCGGCCGGGCCGTCCGCTACGCCGTACGGCAGCTCGGCAAGCCCTACGAGTGGGGCGCGCAGGGCCCGAAGACGTACGACTGCTCGGGCCTGACCTCGCAGGCCTGGGCGGAGGCCGGCACGCCCATCCCCCGGACCAGCCAGGAGCAGTGGAAACGGCTGAAGCGGGTCCCGCTCACCGAGCTGCGGCCGGGAGACCTGGTCGTGTACTTCCCCGAGGCCACGCACGTGGCGCTGTACCTCGGCGACGGCATGGTCGTACAGGCGCCCCGGCCGGGCGCGAAGGTGAAGGTGTCACCGATCGCGGCCAACCCGGTCCTGGGCGCCGTCCGCCCGGACCCGGACGGGAAGCCCCTGCGGCGCTACGAACCACCGGAGCTCCCCGAGGGGGCCACGGACGGGTCGGACGAGGGATACGAGGGACACCAGGGATACGAGGGATACGAAAGCCAGGCGGCCTACGCGGACTACGCGGCGCCCGCGCCCGACACCTCGACCAGGTAGGCCTGCGCCTTGTCCGGGTCGTAGAAGAAGTTCTCGAAGTCGGCCGGGTCGTTGAAGCCGTTGGCGAACCGGTCGGCGACCGGCTGGAGCTCACCGGCGGCGCCGATCAGGTTCAGGATGTGCTCCGGCGGCGGCGCGAGCATCGCGTTGGTCCACTTGGTGACGTGCTGCGCGGTGGTCCAGTAGCGGTCGAAGGTGGCCCGCATCCACTCCTCGTCGAACGGCTTGTCGCCGCGCTCGACGATCGAGGAGAGGTAGGCGGCCGCGCACTTCGACGCGGAGTTGGAGCCCTGGCCGGTGATCGGGTCGTTCGCCACGACGACGTCCGCCACACCCAGCACGAGCCCGCCGCCGGGGAGGCGGCCGACGGGGTTGCGGACGGTGGGGGCGTAGCGGCCGGCCAGCGTGCCGCCCGCGTCGGTCAGTTCGACCTTGGTGGCCCGCGCGTACTCCCAGGGGACGTACCGCTCCATGAGTTCCAGGGTCAGGGAGAGGTGCTCCGCCGGGTCCTTGACGCCGTTGAAGACGTCGAGCGGGCCGCCGGGTATGCCCTCCCAGAACAGGATGTCGGCGCGGCCGGAGGTGGTCAGGCAGGGCATGACGAACAGTTCGCCGACGCCCGGCACGAGGTTGCAGCGGACCCCTTCGGTGTCCGGGTGCTCCGGGCGCGGGCCCAGGCCGTGGACGTACGACACGGCCAGCGCGCGCTGCGGCTCGCTGTAGGGGGAGCGCTCCGGGTCGCGGGCGAACATCTGCACCAGCTCGCCCTTGCCGGCCGCGACGAGCACCAGGTCGTACGTGCGGGCGAAGTAGTCGAGGTCGCCGACGGCCGCGCCGTGGATGACGAGCTGCCCGCCGCGCTGGGCGAACGTCTCCATCCAGCCGGCCATCTTCACGCGCTGGTCGACCGACTGCGCGTACCCGTCGAGCCTGCCCAGCCAGTCGATCGCACGGGCCGCGGGGCCCTCGGCCCAGGAGCCGGGGGCGGCGACCGAGACTCCGAGTCCTTCGATCTTCGGGGCCTGGGACTCCCAGAAGTTCAGCTGGAGATCGCGCTCGTGCTGCAGGGCCGTGTGGAACATGCACTGCGTCGACATGACCCGGCCGGTGCGGATCTCGTCCGCCGTCCGGTTGGACATCAGGGTGACCTCGTACCCCTGCGACTGGAGGCCGAGAGCGATCTGGAGCCCGGACTGACCGGCTCCGACGACGAGTATCTTCCGCATGCGGGGTTGTCCTCTACTCGGGGGTTTCGTCGAGCGCGTGGCCCACCAGGGCCAGGAGGGTCTCGATCACGGAGATCCGGCGACGCGCGTCCATGATCATGACAGGTATGTGTTTCGGGATGGTCAAGGCCTCCCGGACGTCCTCCGGCTCGAACAGCTCGCTGCCGTCGAAGTGGTTGACCGCGACCACGTACGGCAGTCCGGAGCTCTCGAAGTAGTCCAGTACCGGGAAGCAGTCCTTCAGACGGCGCGTGTCGGCCATGACGACGGCGCCGATCGCGCCGCGCACGATGTCGTCCCACATGAACCAGAAGCGCTGCTGGCCCGGCGTGCCGAACAGGTAGAGCACCAGGTCGTCGTCGAGCGTGAGTCGCCCGAAGTCCATGGCCACGGTGGTGGTGGTCTTGCCCGGCGTGGCGGTGAGATCGTCGGTGGCCTCGCTCGCCTCGGTCATCAGCGCCTCGGTCTGCAGGGGCGTGATCTCCGAAACGGCGGTGACCAGCGTGGTCTTGCCCACGCCGAAGCCGCCCGCCACCACGATCTTCGTGGCGATGGGGGCGCGGGTGCGGTCCGTCTCCCAGGCGTGCATGCTCTCGTCGGACTGGGCGAACGGAGATGTACCGAAGACGCCGCGAGCGGCGTCAGAGACGACGGAGTCCACTCAGCACCCTTTCCAGCAGAGCTCGGTCCGGGCGGCCCGTGCCATGGCCGGTTCCCGTCCCGTACACACGGATCTTTCCCTGGTCCGCGAGGTCGCTGAGGAGCACGCGGACCACGCCGAGCGGCATCTTCAGCAGCGCGGCGATTTCGGCCACCGTACGCATCCGGCGGCACAGTTCGACGATGGCCCGCAGCTCCGGCATCACGCGGGTGGACAGGGACCCGTTCGTCAGTTCCCTGCGCTCCTCCGGGGCGTCCAGCGCGGCCGTGCTCGCCACGAACGTCTCGACCAGCAGGACGTGGCCGAAGCGGGTACGGCCGCCGGTGAGCGAGTAGGGGCGGACCCGGGCGGGTTTGCGGTCACCGCCGCGGACCGGGAGGTGCTGCTTCGGCGTACTGCTCATCGGGCACTCCCCGTCGTCTGGGAATCCTCCAGGGATTTTCGGAGTTCGCTGCGGAGTTCGGGCGTCAGGACGTGGCCGGCGCGGCCCACGAACAGCGCCATGTGGTACGCCAGCACGCTCATGTCGCAGTCCGCGGAGCCGTGGACTCCGAGCAGCGAGCCGTCGCTGATGGACATCACGAACAGGCTGCCCTCGTCCATCGCGACCATCGTGTGCCGGACCCCGCCGAAGGCCATCAGCTTGGCGGCGCCGACGGTGAGGCTGCCGATGCCGGAGACGATGGTGGCCAGGTCGGCGGCGGAGCCGCGCGGGCCGGTCCGCTTGGTCCCGCGGGCCCGGAGGGCTTCCCGGGCCTGCTGGTTGCGGTGGTCGTCGGAGGACAGCAGGAGCAGTCCGTCGGACGAGACGACCGCGACCGAGAGGATGCCGGGCACCTCCTCGACGAGGTTGGTCAGCAGCCAGTGCAGGTTGCGGGCCTCACTACTCAGTCCGATCAGTCCGAAGGTACTGGGAGCGGTCAACTGCTTGCCTCCTCGACTGTGCCCCCCGTGGCTTCTTCGGATTCAGCTGGTCCTGATGTGCCGGTGTCCGGCCGCTGGTGCGAGGCCGTCCGTTCGGCGATTTCCGCCTCCACCTCGCGGTAGCCGGCCTGGGCGCCCTGGCGGAAGCCGCCGAGGCGGCGGCGGAGGGCTTCGGCGTCCACGGAGCCGGTCCGCTGGCGCGGGGCCTGGGCCGGGGCGGTGATCTTGGGAGTGCGCTTGGGGAGGCCCTTGTCTGTGACGCGGTCCTCTTCGTCGTCGGGTGCGCGTTCGTGTTCCGCCTCGGCTTCTCCCCCACTCTCGGCTTCGCTCGAGCGGGTGGGGCCCCCACCGGCGGTGTCGTTCCCGCCCGCACCCCCCGTGCGGGTTTCGTCGTCGGGTGCGGGTGGCCCCTGTGGGGCCGTTTCGCCGTCGGCGGCCGCGGGCTCGTGCTCCGCCGGGGCAGGCTCGTCCTGCGGGATCGGGGCCAGCAGCTCCATCGTGGTCTCGGCGGGGGCTTCCGCCGGTGCCGGTTCGGGGTGCTCCGCGGCCTCCGTGCGCCCCGCGGCCTCCGTGTGGTCCGCGGACTCCGTGTGGTCCGCGGACTCCTCCGCCACCTCCTCGCGCCGTACCGCCTTCTCCGCCAGCGCCACCAGCGGGTCGCCGTTGCTCGCGCGGCCGTGCAGGACGTTGGAGTTGGCCTCGGCGTCGGCACCGGGGAACGCGACGGTGTGGGTGGTGCCGGAGAGGGGGCCGGAGGCCGGGACGGCCGCGGCCGGGGCCGCCGCCAGCAGCGTGCGGGGCAGGACGACGACCGCCGCGACACCGCCCTGCTTCTGCTCGCGCAACTGCACGCGCACACCGTGCCGGTGGGCGAGGCGGGCCACGACGTACAGGCCGAGTCCGAGACCGTCCTCGCCCTCCTGGTCGTACGGCGCCTCCGGGTCGAAGTCGGCGAGGCGGGCGTTCAGACGCTCCAGCCGGTCCTCGGTCATGCCGATGCCCTCGTCCTGCACCGAGAGCATGACCTCGCCGTTCTCCAGCAGCCAGCCGGAGATCTCGACGGGCAGGTCGGGCGGCGAGAACGAGGTGGCGTTCTCCAGGAGTTCGGCCAGCAGGTGGGACAGGTCGTCCGCGGCGAACCCGGCGATGTGCGCGTGCGGCGGCAGCGCGGCGATCCGGACCCGCTCGTACCGCTCGATCTCGCTCACCGCGGCGCGCACGACGTCCACGAGCGGCACGGGCCCGGCGGCGTGCTGGACGTGCTCGGTGCCGGCGAGGACGAGGAGGTTCTCGCTGTGCCGTCGCATGACCGTCGCGAAGTGGTCGAGCTTGAACAGCGTGGCGAGGCGGTCCGGGTCCTGCTCGCGCTCCTCCAGGTTCTCGATGACGGCCAGTTGCCGCTCGACCAGGCCGAGGGTGCGCAGCGCGAGGTTGACGAACGTGCCGCCGATGGCCGTGCGCAGCCGCTCCAGCTGGGCGGCGGACTCGGCGAGTTCGCCGCGCAGTTCCTCGCGCGCGTCGGCCATCTTCTGGCGCTGGCCGACCAGGTGCTTGCGGTCGGACTCCAGCGTGGCGATCCGCTCGGTGAGCGTGACGGCGTGCGCGTGCAGGGCGTTGACGGAGCGGACGACCTGGGCGAACTCGTCGTTGCGGCCGGTGAACCTGACGGGTTCCTCGGCCGTCGGAACCTCCGCCTCGGCCAGGCGCTTGGAGCCCAGGCGCAGGACCGCGAGGGGGCGCGTGAGGCTGCGGGCCATGCCCGTGGCGACGCCGACGGCGAGCAGCATCAGGGCGCCGAGGACGGCGATGCGGATCTCCAGCGCGGTGACGTCGTCGTCGCGCAGCGCCTCCAGGTCCTTGGTGCGGCGGTCGTAGAGGGCGGACTCCACGCCGCGCATCAGGTCGACGCGTGCGGACAGGGCCGCGTCCAGCTTCCTGGCGTTGGTGGAGAGTTCGTTGCTGGAGAGGGCCGGCTGGTCGGTGAGCGTGGCGAGGTACTTCTCGGCGGAGTTGACCTCGGTGCCGGTGACCGTGTTGTCGAAGGAGGTACGGGCCGGCTTGGGCGCGGTGTCGCGGAAGTCGGCCAGGGCCGCGTCGGAGCGCAGCCGGGCCTGCTGGGCGGCGGCGCTCAGGGCGTCGCGCTGCCGGGTGTCGGCGTCCGAGGAGGTCTCGGTCGGCAGGCCGGTGACGGGGTCGATGACCGTCTCGGTGCCGCGCGGCACGCTGAGGGCGGCCAGCAGCAGCCCCCGGGCCGCGGCGGCCTGCTGGACGGCGGAGTCCAGCTCGGCCAGGGCCTGGCCGCCGGAGCCCGCGCGGGGCGGCGTCCGCTGCGCCAGCTGCTCGGCGAGCCGGTGGAGTTCGGTGATGGCGGTGGAGTACGCCTGGTGCGCTTGCAGGGCGCTGCTCTTGCCGGTGAGCGCCGCCCGGCGTACGGCCGCGATGGCGTCGAGGTCGGAGCGGAGCGAGGCGGGCGTGTCGGTGTCGGCGCGCAGCTCCTCGACCTGCCGGTCCACGCGGGCGCTGCGCTGCTCGGAGGGCGCCTTGGACTTGGGGCGGCCGGCCGCGATGTAGGAGGTGACGTCGTCTCGCTCGTCGGCGAGGGAGTGCGCGAGGGCGAGCGCGTCCTGCGTCTGCTCGGCGAGCGTCACCAGCTCCTGCGAGTCGTGGAGTTGCCCGGAGGCGGCGATGACGGACGGGGTGCCCGCACCGGCGATGGCCGCGGCGACCACGGCCACGGCCACGATGAGCCGGTTGCGTACATGGGTGGGGCGGCCCTTGCCGGTGGGGGGCGTCGGCTCAGCGCCCTGAACGGGGGCCGTCTGCTTGCCTGTGCGACGAGGCCGCGACTTCTGCACCGGTGCTCGCATTCCTGACTCGTGAACTCATGGGCCCGGATGACGCTCCGTCAACTGACGCGTACTCCAGGTACACCTCCCGACCCTCCCAGCGCCGGTGGGCAGCGCACGCGCATCACCTGACCCGCCACCCGAAGGAGTGAACCCCGGAGGAGAGTTGAGGGGCAAGTTCCGCCGGCCCATGCAGCGGCCTTGCGCGGCACGCCGGTTGGACGCCGCGGGCAGGCGATGGCAATATTCGCCACCACGTTTTCCCGGAACAAAGCATTCCACCCCAAACAGGGCGTCTGACCTGCAAGGCTGCACCGCTCCGGCAACCATTGCCAGCCTTTTGCGGACCTTGTGAAGGGCCCGTGCACACTGGCTGGATGCGTACTGAACTCGCCTCGGAACCGGGAGACGCGGACCGCCCCAACGAGGACTTCGTCAGTGTCGGACTACCGGCCTCCGGACAGGGCGGTTCGGTCGTCGTCCTGGACGGGGTCACGCCGCCGAAGGGCGGGACGGGTTGTCTGCATTCCGTCCCCTGGTTCACCGCGCGCCTCGGCGGAGCCCTGACCGAACTGACCGTTTCACTCCCGGATGTTCCCCTGGTCGACGCCTTGTCCCGTGCCATCGCGCGTACCGCCGAGGCACACGCCTCAACCTGTGACCTTTCTCACCCCCGCACACCTCAGGCCACGGTGGTGGTGGCCCGCTGGTCCCCGGCGGCGGTGGAGTACCTGGTCCTGTCGGACTCGGCTCTCCTCGTGGAGTCCCCGGACGGCGTGGTGACGCCCTTCCTGGACGACCGGCTGGCCCTTCTCCCCCGCTCGGCCCTGGCCACGGTCGCGCTGGTGGACTCCACGCTCCGCAACAAGGAGGGCGGCTTCTTCACGGCGGCGGCCGACCCCTCGGTGTCCCGCCGGGCGGTGACCGGAACCCTGCCCCGCCGTGACGTACGCGCCCTGGCCGCGCTGACGGACGGGGCGACGCGCTGGGTGGAGAGGTTCGAGGAGGGCGACTGGACGGACTGCTTCCATCTCATGCGCAAGGAGGGACCCCAGGCGCTGGTGGACCGGGTGCGGACGCTGGAGCGAGCGGATCCGGCCAGATCCTTCCCGGGCCGGGGCAAGACGCACGACGACGCGACGGTCGTGTACGTCGAGTTCTGAACACCCGGAACCGGCTGTTACTTCTCCATGCCCCGGTTGAGCTGGTGCAGCAGCCGGGCCAGTTCCGTGACCTCGTGGGTGTCCCAGTCGGCCAGGCGGCCGGCGTAGCGGGCGCGGCGGGCCTCGCGCACCCGGCGGACCCGGTCGTGGCCCACCTGGGTGAGGGCGACGAGCCAGGCGCGTCCGTCGGCGGGGTCGGGCTCGCGGGCGACCAGGCCGAGTTCCTCCAGGGCGCGCAGCTGGCGGGACATGGTGGCCTTGCCGACGCCGATGTAGGCGGCGAGTTCCGTGGCCCGCTGCTTGCCGCACTCGTCCAGCCGTACGAGCAGGCCGTACGCGGAGGACTCCAGGTCGGGGTGGACCTCCCGGGCCATCTCGCCCTGGCTGGCCCGGGCCCGCCGCAGCAGCACGGTCAGCTCCCGCTCCAGCGCCAGAAAGGCAGGCTGATCCACGCCGGTTCCGGCCAGAGAGGCGTCCCGGTGTCCGTCGTCGTTGCCGTCCTGGTGCACGTGAGTCCTGCCTCGGTTGTCGCCCGCTACCTGCATTTTCCGCCATCCGCGGCCATCGCCGCAGTTCGGCAAGTATTCCGCAGGTCACGGGGTGCGCGTCCACAGGGCCGCCACACGGTGAAGGCCCGGGCCTCCCTCACGGGACCCGGGCCTTCCCTCATCCGGTGGCCTCCGTCACGCGGCCACCGGAACCTCCGGCGCCGCGCCCGCGGTGGCGGGCGCGAGCGCCAGCTGAAGGACCTGGCGGACGTCGGTGACGGCGTGGACGTCGAGCTTGTCCAGCACCTCGGCCGGGACGTCGTCCAGGTCGGGCTCGTTGCGCTTGGGGATGATCACCGTGGTGACGCCCGCCCGGTGCGCCGCGAGCAGCTTCTGCTTCACGCCGCCGATCGGCAGGACCCGCCCGGTCAGCGAGACCTCGCCGGTCATCGCCACGTCCGTGCGGACCAGACGGCCGGACAGGAGCGAGGCGAGCGCCGTGGTCATCGTGACGCCGGCGCTGGGGCCGTCCTTGGGGACCGCGCCCGCCGGGAAGTGGATGTGCACACCCCGGTCCTTCAGATCGCCCACCGGCAGTTCCAGCTCGGCACCGCGGGAGCGCAGGAAGCTCAGCGCGATCTGCGCGGACTCCTTCATCACGTCCCCGAGCTGACCGGTCAGGGTCAGCCCGGCCGCGCCCGTCTCCGGGTCGGCCAGCGACGCCTCGACGTACAGCACGTCACCGCCGGCGCCCGTCACCGCGAGGCCCGTCGCCACGCCCGGCACGGACGTCCGGCGCTCGGCCGGGTCCTGGGCGGACTCGGGCACGTGGTGCGGCCGTCCGATCAGAGCGCGCAGGTCCTCGTCCCGGACGGTGAACGGCAGCTCCCGCTCACCCAGTTCGTGCTGGGCCGCGACCTTGCGCAGCAGCCGTGCGATCGACCGCTCCAGGGTGCGGACGCCCGCCTCGCGCGTGTACTCACCGGCGAGCTTGCGCAGCGCGCCCTCGTCGACGGCGACCTCGTCCTTGTCGAGCCCGGCCCGCTCCAGCTGGCGCGGCAGCAGGTGGTCACGGGCGATGACGACCTTCTCGTCCTCGGTGTAGCCGTCCAGGCGGACGATCTCCATCCGGTCGGCCAGCGCCTCCGGGATCGCCTCCAGGACGTTGGCGGTCGCGAGGAAGACCACGTCCGACAGGTCCAGCTCGACCTCCAGGTAGTGGTCCCGGAAGGTGTGGTTCTGCGCCGGGTCGAGCACTTCGAGCAGGGCCGCGGCCGGGTCGCCCCGGAAGTCCGAGCCCACCTTGTCGATCTCGTCGAGCAGCACGACCGGGTTCATGGACCCGGCCTCCTTGATGGCCCGGACGACCCGGCCGGGCAGCGCGCCGACGTAGGTACGCCGGTGACCGCGGATCTCGGCCTCGTCGCGGACGCCGCCGAGGGCGACGCGCACGAACTTGCGGCCCATCGCGTGGGCGACGGACTCACCGAGCGAGGTCTTGCCGACACCGGGCGGTCCGACGAGCGCGAGCACGGCACCGCCGCGCCGCCCGCCGACCACGCCCAGCCCCCGGTCGGTACGCCGCTTGCGCACCGCCAGGTACTCGGTGATCCGCTCCTTCACGTCCTGGAGGCCGGAGTGCTCGGCGTCGAGGACGGTCTGGGCGCCCTGGATGTCGTAGGCGTCCTCGGTGCGCTCGTTCCACGGCATCTCCAGGACCGTGTCGAGCCAGGTGCGGATCCACGAGCCCTCGGGCGACTGGTCGGAGGACCGCTCCAGCTTGTCGACCTCCTTGAGCGCGGCCTCGCGGACCTTCTCGGGCAGGTCGGCGGCCTCCACGCGGGCGCGGTAGTCGTCGGACTCCTCGCCCTCCTGCTCGCCGTTCAGCTCGCGCAACTCCTTGCGGACCGCTTCCAGCTGACGCCGCAGCAGGAACTCGCGCTGCTGCTTGTCGACGCCCTCCTGGACGTCCTTGGCGATGGACTCGGCCACGTCCTGCTCGGCGAGGTGGTCACGCAGCTGCTGGGTGGCGAGCTTGAGCCGGGCCACCGGGTCGGCGGTCTCCAGCAGCTCGACCTTCTGATCGGCGGTCAGGAAGGGCGAGTAGCCGGAGTTGTCGGCGAGCGCCGAGACGTCGTCGATGGCCTGGACGCGGTCGACGACCTGCCAGGCACCGCGCTTGCGCAGCCAGGCGGTGGCGAGGGCCTTGTACTCCTTGACCAGTTCGGCGACCTGCCCGGGCAGCGGCTCCGGGACGGATTCGTCGACGCGGGTGCCCTCGACCCAGAGGGCCGCGCCGGGACCCGTGGTCCCCGCACCGATCCTCACCCGCCCCCGGCCGCGGATCAGCGCGCCCGGGTCGCCGTCGGCCAGCCGGCCGACCTGCTCGACGGTGCCGAGCACACCGGTGTTCGCGTACGTCCCGTCGATGCGCGGCACCAGGAGTACCCGGGGCTTTCCGGGCGTTGACCGGGCAGCGGCCTGGGCGGCCTCCACCGCGGCACGCACCTCGGAGTCGCTCAGGTCCAGCGGGACCACCATCCCGGGCAGCACGACCTCACCGTCGAGCGGCAGCACGGGCAGGGTGAGCGGTGTGGACGTCGAAGCCATGATCTCCCCTTAGGCAGTCAAGTTGAGCTATGCCGACTCAATGCGCGAGGGTCGCCGGATGTTCCCCACCGGTCGTTCGCTGTGAGCGATCGGCCGTGACGCCAGGCGCGATCGGGGCCGTAGGGTCAGCGACGTAACAGATGAATGCGGCCGGTGCCTATTACCAGGGAGTGGCGTGGACAGCACCGTGCAGGCGTGGGTGGACGGGTGGATCGTGTCGCGCGGGGCGGCTCCGCCCGTGACCGAGCCGTGGGGCTGCACGATCGACGTGGGGACGAACGGGCACGTCACACGGCATGTGTTCGGCGCGACCGGCGACGACCTCGACGAGACGGCCGTCCGCAAGGTGGCCGGCGCGGTGACCGGGGCCGGGGTGTGGCTGAAGGCGTTCCGGGACCCGTCAGTGGTCGCAGGCTGGCTGGACGGCAACTGGTGGATCGACCCCGAGCCCGGCTGTCTGATGACGGTCCCGCTGAAGCCGGCCCCGGCGAACGCCCCGGACGTGCCCGACGGCTACCGGCTGCGCAGCTGGTCGCGCGGCGGAGTGACGCGCGTACTGATCGCCGCGCCCGACGGTTCCCTGGCGGCGCGCGGCCAGATCGCCCCGACCGGCGCCACCGCCGTCGCCGACCAGATCGAGACGGCCCCGGAGCATCGCCGCAAGGGACTCGGCAGCCTCGTCATGCGGACGTTGCAGATCGCCGCCGTACGACAGGGGGCGCGGACCGGTGTCCTTGCCGGTACGCCCGCGGGGCGAGGGCTTTACGAGGCGCTGGGCTGGGAAGTAGTGGCCCTGCTCACCAGCGCGAAGCACTGCCCGCGGACCTGAACGGCCTCCCCCTCAGCTCCGAGCCGGCACGCCTCTTCCGCCACCGCCGGACCACCGGCCAGGTCGCGACGCCGATGGCCAGGGCGATCAGATGCCCCCAGTTCGTCATCGGGTCGGTGAGGGCGAGCAGGTCCCGCAGCAGCATCCCGCCGAAGCCGGCCAGCAGCGGCACGCGCAGCCAGGGCCGCAGCAGACCGGCCAGGGCGCCGGTGCCGGCGGCGACGCCGAAGCTGACGCCGTAGTCGAGTCGGTGCAGCGAGCTCTCGGGAAGCTGCCCGGCCAGCACCGCGAGCCCGACCGGGACCTCGGTCGCCAGGGTGGCGAGGACGTGCCCGAGCAGGAAGACACCGGCCGTGCGCAGGCCGCCGATCCGCCGTTCCAGCGCGGTCAGCACGAGCACGAACCCGATCGCGAACGGCGAGGTCACCCCGCCCGCGAGCCACAGCGCACTGCCGACCAGCACCAGCTCCGGCGTCCGCACCAGGTGCGCCACATCCGTACTGGAGCCCTGGAGCAGGGCGTGCACCAGGGCGGGGTCCGCGTGGGCGGAGATCAGCGAGGTGACGCAGAGGACGACCGCGTACCCGAACGTGAACGGCGTACCCGTGGGAGTGGGGAACAGCCGCCAGGGCCGCAGCACCCCGAGTCGAGGCCGGGGTTTTCCCACTGCCGTGGGCTCCGGTACGCCCGGGGCCGCGGTCCCGTACGGCTCCCGGCCGCCGGCCCGCTGCCTCGGCACCCCGTCCAGCAGCCCCGGCATATCGGAAACGGGCGCGCCCGTCGGCGTCGGCGTGGCCGTCTCGTCGGCCGGCGCGGTGCGTTCCACGGCGGGCGCTCCTTCCGTCATGCCCCAGACTTCGCGCAGCTCCGCTCCCTGTCTGTGACGGGCGCCACGCGAGAGCCGATTCACAGCAACCTGAAAGCAGCCCACCGCGTCCCCCGACGGCCGCTCCCTAATTCTTGGCGCCGGACACCTCCCACCTGCCAGGATTCCCGGATGCCCATCTCGAACGACATCCCCCGCGTGCTGGACCGTCGCGAGGGCCCGCACGGCGAGGTCGTGCTGCGACGGCACGGCGACCGGCTGGAGATCATCGCGAACGGCTGCTTCCTGATGGACACCTCCGACGGCCGCTCGGAGCGGCGGCTGGTCGACGCGGCCCTGGAGGCCCTGGCCGGCCGGGACCGGCCGGACGTGCTGATCGGCGGACTCGGCGTCGGCTTCTCCCTCGCCCACGCGGCGGCGGACCCGCGCTGGGCAGGGATCACGGTCGTGGAACGCGAGCACGCGATCGTCGAATGGCATCTCGACGGCCCGCTCTGCGCGTTCTCCGCCGAGGCCCTCGCCGACCCTCGTACGCACATCGTCGAAGCCGATCTCGTGGCCTACGTCAATGAGACATCCGCCACGTACGACGCCCTGTGCCTCGACATCGACAACGGACCCGGCTGGACCGTCACGGAAGGCAACGGAAATCTCTACTCGGAGGCCGGACTGGCAAGCTGCGCACGGGTGTTGAGACCTGGCGGGGTTCTCGCCGTCTGGTCCGCCCAGCCCTCTCCGGAATTCGAAGAAACCTTGTGGAATGCCGGGTTCCAACAGGTGCGTACCGAAGAGATCACGGTTGCCCGGGGCGTTCCGGACGTCGTACACCTCGGCATCCGCCCTGGATAGCAAAGGTGTGCTGACTCCCCGTACGCTGCTCCTCTGACGCCGATCATTCAAGCGTCAATCGCAACCATGCGCAGACCGAGGGATCACCCCACTGATTCCGGAAAGCACACCCCAGGGGCGGGCGATGGAGCAGACACACACCTCCCACAACGGTTCGGCGACGGCTACTCCGGGCGCACAGCGCCGGGTCCTGGTGGTCGAGGACGACGCGACGATCGTGGACGCCATCGCGACCCGCCTGCGAGCCGAGGGATTCCTCGTGCAAACAGCGGGCGACGGCCCGGCCGCCGTCGACACGGCCGAGGCCTGGCAGCCCGACCTGCTGATCCTCGACATCATGCTGCCCGGCTTCGACGGTCTGGAGGTCTGCCGGCGCGTGCAGGCCGCCCGGCCGGTGCCGGTGCTGATGCTCACCGCGCGCGACGACGAGACCGACATGCTGGTCGGGCTCGGCGTCGGCGCCGACGACTACATGACGAAGCCGTTCTCGATGCGGGAGTTGGCGGCGCGCGTCCACGTGCTGCTGCGCCGCGTGGAGCGGGCCGCGCTGGCCGCCGCGACGCCGCGCAGCGGCATCCTGCGCCTCGGCGAACTGGAGATCGACCACGCGCAGCGCCGGGTCCGGGTGCGCAGTGAGGACGTTCACCTCACGCCGACCGAGTTCGACCTGCTGGTGTGCCTGGCGAACACCCCGCGCGCGGTGCTCTCGCGCGAACAGCTGCTCGCCGAGGTCTGGGACTGGGCGGACGCCTCCGGCACCCGGACCGTCGACAGCCACATCAAGGCGCTGCGCCGGAAGATCGGCGCCGAGCGGATCCGTACGGTGCACGGCGTGGGCTACGCCCTGGAGACACCGACGCCATGAGCGGCGGGCCGGGAGCACGGAGAGGCCCCGGGGATCCGGAACCCTGGGGCGGGGTGAGCCCGTTCTCGATCAAGACCAAGCTGGGCGCGCTGGTCGTCATCTCGGTGCTGATCACCACGGGCCTGTCGGTGATCGCGGTGCACACGAAGACGGAGCTGCGCTTCATCACGGTCTTCTCGATGATCGCCACGCTTCTCATCACGCAGTTCGTGGCCCATTCCCTCACCGCCCCGCTGGACGAGATGACCGCGGTGGCCCGTTCCATCTCGCAGGGCGACTACACCCGCCGGGTGCGGGAGAACCGCCGTGACGAGCTGGGCGACCTGGCCGTGACGATCAACGCCATGGCCGACGAGCTGGAGGCCCAGGACCGCCAGCGCAAGGAGCTGGTGGCGAACGTCTCGCACGAGCTGCGCACCCCCATCGCGGGACTGCGCGCGGTGCTGGAGAACATCGTCGACGGCGTCACACAGGCCGACCCGGAGACGATGCGCACGGCGCTGAAGCAGACCGAGCGGCTCGGCCGGCTGGTGGAGACGCTGCTGGACCTGTCCCGGCTGGACAACGGCGTCGTACCGCTGAAGCAGCGGCGGTTCGAGGTGTGGCCGTATCTGTCCGGCGTGCTGAAGGAGGCCAACATGGTCGCCTCCGTGCGCGCGGGCATCGCCACCGGCTCGGGCAGTCACACCCGTACGGACGTCCATCTGCACCTCGACGTCCACCCGCCGGAGTTGACCGCGCACGCCGACCCGGAGCGCATCCACCAGGTCGTCGCCAACCTCATCGACAACGCGGTCAAGCACAGCCCGCCGCACGGCCGGGTGACGGTCAAGGCGCGCCGCGGCTCGCTGCCGGAGTCGCTGGAGCTGGAGGTTCTGGACGAGGGCCCCGGCATTCCGAAGTCCGAGTGGCACCGCGTCTTCGAGCGGTTCAACCGCGGCAGCGCCAAGCGGCCGCAGGGGCCGGGCAGCGACGGCGGTACGGGGCTCGGCCTGGCGATCGCCCGCTGGGCGGTGGATCTGCACGGCGGGCGGATCGGAGTGGCTGAATCCGAGCGGGGTTGCCGGATTCTTGTCACTCTTCCGGGACTTCCATCTGTGCCAAGTTGACGTAAAGTTCGAAGCGGAGCCACAAGATCCATGGGCGTCCGCGCTGACGGACACGTGTGATCAGGCACAGGCCCGCGCCTTCGGCGCACGAGGCCCTGCCGAGCCCTTCCCTCTTTAAGCGGAACCACGCTTGTTTCCCGCCATTTCAAGCCCCGAAACACGCTCCAAGATGTGACTTGCACGACGTTGAACGGGCCCGACCTGACCTACCCGGTCCGGGAGGCGTAGCCTTGATTCCCGCTGTCCATCATCTTGTGAAGCGGAAGAGGGCGGTTGCCGCCGTGTCGCCACAGTCCCCCAGTAACTCGAGCATCTCGACCGACACCGACCAAGCGGGTAAGAACCCCGCCGCGTCGTTCGGTGCCAACGAGTGGCTCGTCGACGAGATCTATCAGCAGTACCTCCAGGACCCGAATTCGGTAGACCGAGCCTGGTGGGACTTCTTCGCCGACTACAAGCCGGGGGCGGCTGCCGCCTCGGCTCCGGCGGGTACCGCGGCCGCGGGGGCCGCGGGGACCACCACCGCTCAGCCGGCGGCCCAGGCCGCCCCCGCCCAGGCCGCGGCCCCCGCCCCGGCGGCCCCGAAGCCCGCGGCCGCCGCACCGGCGCCCGCTCAGGCGAAGCCCGCCGCGCAGGCCCCGGCCCAGCCCGCCGCTCCGGCGAAGGCCGCCCCGGCCCCCGCCAAGCCGGCCGCCGCCGCGAAGCCGAAGGCCGAGCCGGCCGGCGAGGCCCCCTCGGGCCCCGAGCAGGTCGTGCTGCGCGGTCCCGCCGCCGCGGTCGCGAAGAACATGGACGCCTCCCTGGAGCTGCCCACGGCCACGTCCGTGCGCGCGGTCCCGGTGAAGCTGCTGTTCGACAACCGCATCGTCATCAACAACCACCTCAAGCGGGCGCGTGGCGGGAAGATCTCCTTCACGCACCTCATCGGCTACGCGATGGTCCAGGCCATCAAGGCGATGCCGGCGATGAACTACTCGTTCGCCAAGGTGGACGGCAAGCCCACCCTGGTCAAGCCGGAGCACGTCAACCTCGGTCTCGCCATCGACCTGGTCAAGCCGAACGGCGACCGCCAGCTGGTCGTCGCGGCGATCAAGAAGGCCGAGACGCTGAACTTCTTCGAGTTCTGGCAGGCCTACGAGGACATCGTCCGCCGCGCCCGCGACGGCAAGCTGACGATGGACGACTTCTCCGGGGTCACGGTCTCCCTGACCAACCCCGGCGGCCTCGGCACGGTCCACTCGGTGCCGCGTCTGATGCCCGGCCAGTCCGTGATCATGGGCGTCGGCTCCATGGACTACCCGGCGGAGTTCCAGGGCACCTCCCAGGACACCCTGAACAAGCTCGGCATCTCGAAGGTCATGACGCTCACGTCGACCTACGACCACCGGGTGATCCAGGGCGCCGCCTCCGGCGAGTTCCTGCGCCAGGTCGCGAACCTCCTGCTCGGCGAGAACAACTTCTACGACGAGATCTTCGAGGCGCTGCGCATCCCCTACGAGCCGGTCCGCTGGCTCAAGGACATCGACGCCAGCCACGACGACGACGTCACGAAGGCCGCCCGCGTCTTCGAGCTGATCCACTCCTACCGGGTCCGCGGCCACGTCATGGCCGACACCGACCCGCTGGAGTACCAGCAGCGCAAGCACCCCGACCTGGACATCACCGAGCACGGGCTCACCCTGTGGGACCTGGAGCGCGAGTTCGCCGTCGGCGGCTTCGCCGGCAAGTCGATGATGAAGCTGCGCGACATCCTCGGCGTGCTGCGCGACTCGTACTGCCGCACCACCGGCATCGAGTTCATGCACATCCAGGACCCCAAGCAGCGCAAGTGGATCCAGGACCGCGTGGAGCGCCCGCACTCCAAGCCGGAGCGCGAGGAGCAGCTGCGCATCCTGCGCCGGCTGAACGCCGCGGAGGCGTTCGAGACCTTCCTGCAGACGAAGTACGTCGGCCAGAAGCGTTTCTCCCTGGAGGGCGGCGAGTCCGTCATCCCGCTGCTGGACGCGGTGCTGGACTCGGCCGCCGAGTCCCGCCTGGACGAGGTCGTCGTCGGCATGGCCCACCGCGGCCGCCTGAACGTCCTCGCCAACATCGTCGGCAAGTCGTACGCGCAGATCTTCCGCGAGTTCGAGGGCAACCTCGACCCGAAGTCGATGCACGGCTCCGGCGACGTGAAGTACCACCTGGGCGCCGAGGGCACCTTCACGGGCCTCGACGGCGAGCAGATCAAGGTCTCCCTGGTCGCGAACCCCTCGCACCTGGAGGCGGTGGACCCGGTCCTGGAGGGCGTCTCCCGCGCCAAGCAGGACATCATCGGCAAGGGCGGCACGGACTTCACGGTCCTGCCGGTGGCGATCCACGGCGACGCGGCCTTCGCGGGCCAGGGCGTGGTGGCCGAGACCCTGAACATGTCGCAGCTGCGCGGCTACCGCACCGGCGGCACGGTCCACATCGTCATCAACAACCAGGTCGGCTTCACCGCGGCCCCCGAGTCCTCGCGCTCCTCCATGTACGCGACGGACGTGGCCCGCATGATCGAGGCCCCGATCTTCCACGTGAACGGCGACGACCCGGAGGCCGTGGTCCGCGTGGCCCGGCTGGCCTTCGAGTTCCGCCAGGCGTTCAACAAGGACGTGGTGATCGACCTCATCTGCTACCGCCGCCGCGGTCACAACGAGTCGGACAACCCGGCCTTCACCCAGCCGCTGATGTACGACCTGATCGACAAGAAGCGCTCGGTGCGCAAGCTCTACACCGAGTCCCTCATCGGTCGCGGCGACATCACCCTGGAAGAGGCCGAGCAGGCGCTCCAGGACTACCAGGGCCAGCTGGAGAAGGTCTTCACGGAGGTCCGCGAGGCCACCTCGCAGCCGGCCGCCGTGGAGCCCACCGACCCGCAGGCCGAGTTCCCGGTCGCCGTGAACACCGCGGTGACCACGGAGGTCGTCAAGCGGATCGCCGAGTCCCAGGTCAACATCCCCGACCACATCACCGTCCACCCGCGTCTGCTGCCGCAGCTCCAGCGCCGGGCGGCGATGGTCGAGGACGGCACGATCGACTGGGGAATGGGCGAGACCCTCGCGATCGGCTCCCTCCTCCTGGAGGGCGTCCCGGTCCGCCTGGCCGGCCAGGACTCGCAGCGCGGTACGTTCGGCCAGCGCCACGCGGTCATCATCGACCGCAGCACGGGCGACGAGTACACACCGCTCCAGTACCTCTCCGAGGACCAGGCGCGGCTCAACGTCTACAACTCGCTCCTCTCCGAGTACGCGGCGATGGGCTTCGAGTACGGCTACTCGCTGGCCCGCCCCGAGGCGCTCGTGATGTGGGAGGCGCAGTTCGGCGACTTCGTCAACGGCGCGCAGACGGTCGTGGACGAGTTCATCTCCTCGGCCGAGCAGAAGTGGGCCCAGACCTCCGGTGTGGTCCTGCTGCTGCCGCACGGTTATGAGGGCCAGGGCCCGGACCACTCCTCGGCCCGCCCGGAGCGCTTCCTCCAGATGTGCGCCCAGAACAACATGACGGTCGCCACGCCGACGTCGCCGTCGAACTACTTCCACCTCCTGCGGTGGCAGGTGCACAACCCGCACCACAAGCCGCTGGTGGTCTTCACGCCGAAGTCGATGCTGCGTCTGAAGGCGGCGGCCTCGAAGGCGGAGGAGTTCACGACCGGCCAGTTCCAGCCGGTCATCGGCGACGCGTCGGTGGACGCGGCCGCGGTCAAGAAGGTCGTCTTCTGCGCCGGCAAGGTCTACTACGACCTGGAGGCCGAGCGTCACAAGCGCGGCGTCACGGACACGGCGATCATCCGCATCGAGCGCCTGTACCCGCTGCCGGGTGCCGAGCTCCAGGCGGAGATCAAGAAGTACCCGAACGCCGAGAAGTACCTGTGGGCCCAGGAGGAGCCGGCGAACCAGGGTGCCTGGCCGTTCATCGCGCTCAACCTGATCGACCACCTGGACCTGGCGGTCGGCGCGGACGTCCCGCACGGCGAGCGCCTGCGCCGCATCTCGCGCCCGCACAGCTCGTCCCCGGCGGTTGGTTCCGCGAAGCGGCACCAGGCCGAGCAGGAGCAGTTGGTGCGTGAGGTGTTCGACGCGTGACACGCCGCTGAGCATCGGCTCGTAGCAGGGTCCGGCCCCATCGCCTCGTTCCGAGGTGGTGGGGCCGTTCCCGTTCTCAGGGCACCGAGAGCAGGTCCGGTGTCGGGTGGATGTCCGGAGGGTCGTAGTACAGCGCGAGGTTGCGGGCCCACATGGCGTCCGGGCCGGCGGCTTCGGGATCGGCGCCGCGTGTCCCCGCACATTGTGCCCGCCGGTGCCCGCCCGGGTCGGGGAATCCGCGCAGTAAGGGCACCTCACCGGGCGGCATAACCTGGAGAGGTACGACCCGAGGCCCCAGGCCCAGCCCCAGGAGAGCATCCGTGTACTTCACCGACCGAGGCATCGAGGAACTCGAGAAGCGACGCGGCGAGGAGGAGGTCACCTTCGAGTGGCTCGCCGAGCAGCTGCGGACGTTCGTCGATCTCAACCCCGACTTCGAGGTGCCGGTGGAGCGGCTGGCCACGTGGCTGGCGCGGCTGGACGACGAGGACGACGAGTAGGGGGCGTGCCGACGAGTAGGGGGCGTGCCGGAGTCGCGTGGGCGCCGGGTCTGGCGCCGTTCGGTGATCGGTCGCGCGGGAGCGGGGTCTCGGGCCGTTCGGTGATCGGTCGACGCGGGGAGCCGGCTCTGGCGCCGTCCGGTGATCAGTCACGCGGGTGCGTGACGCCGTACGCCAGACCCAGTGCGCCATGAGCCAGGAGCAGCGCTCCAGCCGTAGCCCAGCCCCAGCCGCCCCCGCGCCGTCGTAGCCCCCAGGCGATGAGCGGGACGCCCGCCGCCACCTGGGCGAGGGCCAGGGCGCGGGCCCTGGAGCCGCCGGTCCAGGGCATCCAGGGGCCGAGGCGGCTGTGGTCGACGGTGTCGCGTTCCGCGACCGCCTCGCGCCAGCCCGGCCATTCGACCGGGAGGCTGTCCGGCTGGAGTGCGGCAACTTCCCGGAGGCGGTCGGCGGGTTGGCCGGGGGCGAGCTCCGGGGGCAGTGAGACGCCCACGCGCGCGAGGACCGCCAGGAGGCCGCGCAGGCGGGTGCGGGCGTCGGCCGCGGAGTCGGCCTTCGTCAGCTGGTCGAGGGCCTGGAGGTCCAGGACGGGGTCGAGGCCCACGCGCGCGGCGAAGGTGCGCATCGCCTCCTCCTCCCCCACCGGGACGCCGCTCGTGAGCCAGACGAAGCCGACCGGGCGGCGGAAGCCGGACGCGAGCGTGAAGCCCGCGTGGTCGGCGTCCCACCACAGGGCGAGAACGGGCCAGGGCGCGCCGACGGCGAGGGCCGTCGCCCAGCCGGTGACCACCCGGTCGACGGGCTCACCGGCGTCCCGCCAGGGCCCGCCCTCGGGGACGAGGACGCTCCATTCGTCGCCCGCCCGGGTGAGCTGCATCCGTTCCCGCAGCAGGTGGGCGACGGGGGCGACGGATCCGGGCACCGCCCGGCACAACAGCAGCGCCCCAGGGGCTGGACCGGTGCGGTCGGCTTCCGTCGGCATGGTCACACGCTAGGGCGATTCACCCCTCTTTGATGACTTTTGTACGCCTCGATGTCCCCGGACGGGTGTCTTGACTTTCCCCGACCACGATATATCGTGAATGAGAGGAGACGCGATATGGCGCGTCCTGTCGGGGAGGTCTGCACCATGTCCGAGTGGTCTGTCACGGAGCCGAGGAAACTCACCTTCGACGAGCCCGTGAGCGAGCTTCACGTGCGTCTCGTCAACGGAACGGTGAACGTGGTGGGCACGGACGAGGGTTCCGCCCGCCTGGAGATCTCCGGGATCGAGGGACCGCCCCTGGTGGTGACCCAGCAGGGCGGCACCCTCACGGTGGCCTACGAGGACCTGCCCTGGAAGGGCTTCCTCAAGTGGCTGGACCGCAAGGGCTGGCGCCGCAGCGCGGTGGTCTCCCTGGCCGTCCCGGCCTCCACCCGCGTGGAGGTGGGGGTGGTCGGCGCGGCAGCCGTCATCTCCGGGATCGAGGGACCGGCGGCGGTGAAGGGCGTCACGGGCGACACGACCCTCGTGGGACTCTCCGGCCCGGTCCGCGCCGACACGGTCTCCGGGAGCGTGGAGGCCCAGGACGTGACCGGCGACCTCCGGTTCAACTCCGTCTCGGGCGACCTCACGGTGGTCGAGGGCTCCGGCTCCTCCGTGCGGGCCGATTCGGTCAGCGGCTCCATGATCGTCGACCTCGACCCGGGCGGCCCCACGGACGTGCGGCTGACCAGCGTCTCGGGCGAGATCGCGATCCGGCTGCCGGACCCGGCGGACGCGGAGGTCGAGGCCAACACGGCGAGCGGCGCGGTCTCCAACGCCTTCGACGATCTGCGGGTGCAGGGCCAGTGGGGCGCACACAAGATCACCGGCCGCCTGGGCGCGGGCAACGGCAAGCTGCGCGCCACCACGGTCTCCGGTTCGATCGCGCTGCTGCGCCGCCCCGCCAGGGAGGACGAGCCCGACCAGCCGTGGAAGCCCCGGCCCGGCACCGGAAGCTCGCCGGCCGACCCGCAGGCCGACCCGCAGGCCCGGCCGGGAGACAATTCCGTCTCCGACCGGGGCGCCACCGACGCCGGCGTCCCGGCCGACGGCACGACCGACAAGAAGGTGCTCTGACATGCCCCCCGTCTTCGCCCACGGCCGCCTCCGCCTGTACCTGCTGAAGCTGCTGGACGAGGCCCCCCGACACGGCTACGAGGTGATCCGCCTCCTCGAGGAGCGCTTCCAGGGGCTGTACGCACCGTCGGCGGGCACGGTCTACCCGCGCCTGGCCAAGCTGGAGGCCGAGGGCCTGGTCACCCACACCACCGAGGGCGGCCGCAAGGTGTACTCGATCACGGACGCGGGCCGCGCGGAACTGGCCGACCGCAGTGGCGAACTGGCCGATCTGGAGCTGGAGATCCGGGAGTCGGTCGCGGAACTGGCGGCGGAGATCCGCGCCGACGTGCGCGGGGCCGCCGGCGACCTGCGCCGCGAGATGCGTGCGGCGGCGACCGAGGCCCGCCGGGAGACCGGCACGAGGTCCCGCGGCGCTGAGGACGTCCCCTTCGGGGACTTCGGGCAGTACGGCGACAAGGAGGCCTGGCGCGTCGCCAAGGAGGAGATGCGGCGCGCCAGGCAGGAGTGGAAGGAACAGGCCCGCCGCGCCAAGGACGAGAGCCGCCGCGCCCGCGAGGACGCCCAGCGCGCCCGCCGCCAGGCGAAGGAGGCCCAGGAGCAGGCCCGCGCCCAGGCCCAGGAGCAGGTGCAGCGCATCGCCCGCCGGGTCCAGGAACAGGTCCAGGACCACTTCGCCCGCGGCGACTGGCCCACGGGACTGCGCGAGGGCCTGAGCGAACTGGCCAAAGAGGTCGGCGAGTTCGGCAAGGACTACGGCAAGGACTTCGGCTTCGACTGGACCGGCACCGGCACCGGCACCGGCACCGGCACCGGCACCGGCAAGCCTGCCTCGCGGCCGACGCCCTCACAGCCCGCCGAGGACTTCCCGGCCGCCTACGAACCCGCCTGGGCCCACGAGGACGCCACGGACTCCACCGGCGACCCGGCCCGCGACCTGGACCGCCTGCTCGACCGTTTCCGGGACGACATCCGCGACGCGGCCCGCGACCACGGCGTCACCCCCGACCAACTGCGCGACGCCCGCCGCCACCTGTCGACGGCGTCGGCCCACATAGGAGCACTGCTGCGCACGCCGAAGAAGTAAGCGTCCGGCGCCCCGCCTGTCACCCGGCCTTCGCCTCGCCACCCCCGTACAGCACCCGCACCAGGGACTCGTACGTCACCCCGTGGTCGGCGAGAACCTCCGCCGGCACACCGGGGCGCATGGTCAGGGCCAGCAGAATGTGCTCGTCACCGATGTGCCGGTCCCGCTGGGCGAGGGCGACCCGCAAGGAGCGCTCCAGGACGTCCTTGGCGCCGCGCCCGAAGGAGGCCCGCCCCGACCACCACCCCTTGTCCTTCCGGTCACCGGCCATGGCGCCGACCCCGTGCACCTCCTCCACCCGGGCGACGATCTCCTCCACGTCGATCCCGAGCCCGGCGAGCGCGTCGGCCTCGGCCTGCGACAGCCCGGCCCGCCGCCGCGCCGCGCCCAGCGCCTGCCGCACGGACTCCCTCCGCTCACCGAGCCCGAGAGCGGCGAGCGCGAACGAGCCACGACTGCCCTCCCGGTCGAGCAGCGCGAGCAACAGGTGCTCCGGCTCCACGACCTGTCCGCCCCCACCACCCTCCACGTACTCGAACGCACCCTTGACCACGCTCCGGGCGTCCTTCGTGAACCGCTCGAACATCAATGCCTCCCGTACTTCTTGTGCACGGCCTGCCTGCTCACACCGAGCTCGGTGGCGATCTCCTGCCACGACCAGCCCTGGTTGCGCGCGTTGCGCACCTGTACGGCTTCCAGCTGCTCCAGCAGCCTGCGCAGGGCGGCGACGGCCCGCAGGCCGACCCGTGGATCACGGTCGCCCGCACGCTCGGCCAGATCGGTTGCTTCGGTCATGACGTCAACCTACGTTGACACCATACTTTCGTCAACCCCAGTTGACAAACCAAACGGCCGGCCCGAACCCGGACCGGCCGTCAGCACATTCAGCGGGGACTAGGGATTGGTGAGCACGACCTTCCCGAACTGCTCACCGGACGCCAGCCGTTCGAAGCCCTCCCGGGCGCGGTCCATGGGCAGCACCTCGTCGATGACCGGCCGCACACCGGTGGCGGCACAGAACGCGAGCAGATCCTCCAGCTCGTCCTTGGTGCCCATCGTGGACCCGACGACCTTGAGCTCCAGGAAGAAGATCCGGGTCAGTTCGGCATGCGAGGGCCGGTCACCACTGGTTGCACCGGAAATCACCAGCGTGCCACCGGGCTTCAGCGACTTCACGGAGTGCGACCAGGTGGCGGCCCCGACGGTCTCGATCACGGCGTCGACCCGCTGCGGCAGCCGCGCCCCCGACTCCAGGGCCTCGACGGCCCCCAGCTCCACGGCCCGCTTCCGCTTGGCCTCGTCCCGGCTCGTGGCGAAGATCCGGAGCCCGGCGGCCTTCCCCAGCACGATGGCGGCCGTGGCGACACCGCCGCCGGCGCCCTGCACGAGCACGGAGTCGCCGGGCCGGACACCCGCGTTGGTGAACAGCATCCGGTACGCGGTCAGCCACGCCGTGGGCAGACAGGCGGCCTCCTCGAAGGAGAGCTCCTTGGGCTTGGGCAGAACATTCCAGGTCGGCACGGCGACCTGCTCGGCGAAGGTGCCCTGGTAGCGCTCGGTGAGGATGGAACGGGGCTCCTTCGGGCCGACCCCGTGCCCGCTCTGTCCGATCACGGAGTGCAGGACGACCTCGTTGCCGTCTTCGTCGACGCCGGCGGCGTCACAGCCGAGGATCATCGGCAGCTTGTCCTCTGCGAGGCCGACGCCGCGCAGGGACCACAGGTCGTGATGGTTGAGGGAGGCGGCCTTGACCGTGACGGTGCTCCAGCCGGGGCGGGCCTCGGGAGCGGGACGCTCTCCCAGCTCCAGGCCGGACAGTGGCTGGTCGCGGTCGATTCGGGCGGCGTAGACAGCGAACATGACCTTGACGATAGGTTCCCTGCCGGGCCGAAGGAACCGTGTAGGCCTGTGAGACACACCCTCTTGCCAGGCACAGGACGTCAGTGCCGTGCCCGGGTGGGTGGGCAACTCGGCGCGACGAGGTGCCGCTTCTTTGGGACGGGCGCCGCCCTTAGCGGCACGACTGCCCGCAGCTAGGGCCGGCCCCAGCGGACCCGCACCCGCCGGCCTACGGAAGGGGACGTGTCGGGGGGTGTCCGCCCGCAGCGGTTGGCGCGTCAACGGACAGTCAGTCGGCGTCCGACCCCATCGCGCCGCTCCGAGGACGGACACCCCCCGACGCGGCCCCGACCCACCACCACAGCGCAGGCGAAGGCGCGCACCCCCACCACACCCGCACAGGCCGCCGCAGGCACTCACACCACCCGAACAGCCGCACCCGAAGGCAAAAAAAGTGACCCCGCCCAACGGGGCAGGGCCACCTCACAACACCGGCGAACGTCAGCGCCGAGCCACACCCTCAGCCCGCGCAGCCGCGGCCACCGCGGCCGTCACCGCCGGCGCGACCCGCTCGTCGAACGGCGACGGGATGACGTAGTCGGCCGCGAGGTCGTCCCCGACCACACCCGCCAGCGCCTCGGCGGCGGCCAGCTTCATCCCCTCCGTGATCCGCGACGCCCGCACCTGGAGCGCACCCGCGAAGATCCCCGGAAACGCCAGCACGTTGTTGATCTGGTTCGGGAAGTCCGACCGCCCGGTGGCCACCACGGCCGCGTACTTGTGCGCGACCTCGGGATGCACCTCGGGATTCGGGTTCGCCATGGCGAAAACGAACGCTCCTTCGGCCATCGACGCCACCGCGTCCTCCGGCACCGTCCCGCCGGACACCCCGATGAACACATCGGCCCCGGCCAGCGCCGCCTCCAGCGACCCGCTGACACCCGCCTTGTTCGTGAACCCGGCCAGCTCCCGCTTCACCGGCGTCAGATCGTCCCGGTCCGCCGACACGACACCCTTGCGGTCGGCCACCGCGACATCCCCGATCCCGGCCTCGACCAGCATCCTCGCGATGGCGACACCCGCCGCACCCGCGCCGGAGATGACGGCCCGCAGATCCCCCAGCGCCCGCTTGCTCAGCCGCGCGGCGTTCCGCAGGGCCGCCAGCGTCACGACCGCCGTACCGTGCTGGTCGTCGTGGAAGACGGGAATGTCCAGCCGCTCCTGGAGCTTCCGCTCGATCTCGAAGCACCGCGGCGCCGAGATGTCCTCCAGGTTGACCCCGCCGAACGACGGCGCGAGCCGCACCACCGTCTCGACGATCTCGTCGACGTCCGTGCAGTTCAGCGCGATCGGAACCGCGTCCACGCCACCGAACTGCTTGAACAGAATCGCCTTGCCCTCCATCACCGGGAGGGAGGCCTCGGGCCCGATGTCACCGAGCCCCAGCACGGCCGTACCGTCCGTCACGACGGCCACGACCGACGACTTCCACGTGTAGTCGTGCACGAGCTCCGGCTGCTCCGCGATCGCGCTGCACACCTTCGCGACGCCGGGCGTGTACGCCAGGGACAGGTCGTCCTTGTCACGGACCGGCACCGTGGCCTGCACGGCCATCTTGCCGCCGCGGTGGAGCGCGAACGCCGGATCGAAGGAGTCGAGGGGCTCCGCACCGCCCTCTTGACCCGTATGGTCCGTCGTGCTCTCGCTGCGAGGATTGACGATCTCCGCTGCCACTTCGTTTTACCCCTTAAATCTTCATTGGTCTGAGGGTGGCCACTCCTGGTGAGGCGTGGGCGGGACCGCGTACGGCCGTGGTCGTGCTGTGTACGTGATACGTACGGGCACATACGCGATGGGCGCGCCGCACACGCGCCCTGAGCCCCGGATGAGGGGTGTAAAGACCCTTCTTACCGGACGGACCGCGTCGACGACGAGTCCATAACGCGAAGGTCACACACGGGCGCCCCGACTCTTCGTCCAATATCGGGACAAGGTCTGGACAAATCCTCGACAACCGTTCAAAGGTCGGCGAATCCCTCGGACCCCGTATCGGATTCCCGGGACATACCGAAGATCTTCCGGCTGGAAGGAGTGATTCCCGCAGAAGGTCCGGCCGCGATGTACCGGAGTGATGCGGTTCGGGGGTCGCCCGTTATCCGATTTTGACATGGCTGGCGCCCAGAATGCCGCAGTCCGAATGGCAAGATGCCGTAATCACACGAGGTCGCGACACTCGAAGACGTGTGTTCTCGTCGACCCACGGAACTGCCGGCACCGTCGGCAGTCCACGGCACTGCCGGCACCGTCGGCAGCGCACGGCACTGCCGAACCCATCGGCAGCGCCCGCCCCATCGGCAACTCCACCCATCCGCCGGAGGAACCCACCATGACCGCAAGCTCCACCCGTCGTACGACCGCCGCGCACTCCCGGCTAGCAGCGGTCGGTGCGATCGCGGTCGCAGGCGCGCTGATGCTCACCGGATGCGGTGACCAGACCAAGGACACCGGCTCGGACGGCGAGACCGCGACGGCCGCGGCCCCGCTCGCCGACAAGCTGCCGAAGTCGATCCGCGACAAGGGCGTCATCAAGGTCGGTTCCGACATCGCGTACGCCCCGGTCGAGTTCAAGGACAGCTCCGGCAAGGTGGTCGGCATCGACCCGGACCTCGCCGCCGCCATGGGCAAGCAGCTCGGAGTCGACTTCCAGTTCGAAAACGGCACCTTCGACACGCTGATCACGGGTCTGCGCTCCAAGCGGTACGACATCGCCATGTCCGCGATGACCGACACCAAGGACCGCCAGGAGGGCATCGACTCCGACACCGGCAAGAAGGTCGGTGAGGGCGTCGACTTCGTCGACTACTTCACCGCCGGTGTCTCGATCTACACCAAGAAGGGCGACGACCAGGGCATCAAGACCTGGTCCGACCTGTGCGGCAAGAAGATCGTGCTGCAGCGCGGCACGGTCTCCGAGGACCTCGCCAAGGCCGAGTCGAAGAAGTGCCCGGCCGGCAAGAAGATCGCCATCGAGCCCTTCGACAACGACCAGCAGGCCCAGACCCGTCTGCGCGCGGGTGGCGCCGACGCCGGCTCGTCCGACTTCCCGGTCGCCGCGTACGCCGTGAAGACGTCCGGCGGCGGCAAGGACTTCCAGCTGGTCGGCGAGCAGGTCGAGGCCGCTCCGTACGGCATCGCGGTCGCCAAGAACCAGACGCAGCTGCGGGACGCCCTCAAGGCCGCGCTGGACGCCGTCATCGCGAACGGCGAGTACGAGAAGATCATGAAGAAGTGGGGCGTCACGGACGGCGCCATCAAGGAAGCCACCATCAACGGCGGCAAGTGACCGCGACGCAGCGGCACTGAAAGGCAACACCCGTGACTGTTGACATCGACAAGACGACGGGCGACACGCCCCCGGCCGGGCCGGAGGCCATCAAGGCCATCCCGGTCCGGCACTACGGGCGGTACATCTCCGCCGTCGTCGCCATCGCCCTGCTGGTCGGGGTCGTCTACGCGTTCTCCCAGGGCAAGATCAACTGGGACGCGATCCCGGACTACTTCTTCGACGACCGCATCCTGGACGGCGTGGGCAAAACGCTCCTGCTGACCGTGCTGTCCATGGTGATCGGCATCGTCGGCGGCGTCCTGCTCGCCGTGATGCGCCTGTCGAAGAACCCGGTGACCTCGTCGATCGCGTGGTTCTACATCTGGTTCTTCCGCGGCACCCCGGTCCTGGTGCAGCTGATCGTCTGGTTCAACCTGGGCCTGGTCTTCGAGTACATCAACCTCGGGCCGTTCTACAAGGACGAGTGGTCGGACTTCATGACCCCGTTCCTGACGGCGCTGCTGGGCCTCGGCCTCAACGAGGCCGCGTACATGGCGGAGATCTGCCGTGCCGGTCTGCTCTCGGTCGACGAGGGCCAGACCGAGGCGTCGCACGCGCTGGGCATGAGCCACGCCAAGACGCTGCGGCGGATCGTCATCCCGCAGGCGATGCGCGTGATCGTGCCGCCGACGGGCAACGAGGTCATCAACATGCTGAAGACGACCTCGCTGGTCTCGGTCGTCCAGTATCCCGAGCTGCTCCGCGCGGCCCAGGACATCGGCCAGACCTCCGGCGCCCCCGCCGAGATGCTGTTCCTGGCGGCGGCCTGGTACCTGCTGATGACGTCGGTCTTCAGCATCGGCCAGTACTACCTCGAGCGGTACTACGCGCGTGGTTCGAGCCATTCGCTCCCTGCCACGCCGTTCCAGAAGATCAAGGCGAACCTGCTGTCCCTGTCCAGCCGCTCCAAGCCGACGGGAGGCACCGCATGACCGCCATGGTCAAGGCCGAGGGCGTCCACAAGTCCTTCGGCCCCGTAGAGGTCCTCAAGGGCATCGACCTGGAGGTGAAGTCCGGCGAGGTGTTCTGCCTCATCGGCCCCTCCGGCTCCGGCAAGTCGACCTTCCTCCGGTGCATCAACCACCTGGAGAAGATCAACGCCGGCCGTCTGTACGTCGACGGCGATCTGGTCGGCTACCGGCAAAAGGGCGACAAGCTCTACGAGCTGAAGGACAGCGAGGTCGCCGTCAAGCGCCGCGACATCGGCATGGTCTTCCAGCGCTTCAACCTGTTCCCGCACATGACGGCCGTGGAGAACGTCATGGAGGCACCGGTCCAGGTCAAGGGCGTGAGCAGGAGCCAGGCCCGGCAGCGGGCCCTGGAGCTCCTGGACCGGGTGGGCCTGGCCGACAAGGCGGGCAGCTACCCCTCGCAGCTCTCCGGCGGCCAGCAGCAGCGCGTCGCCATCGCCCGGGCCCTCGCCATGGACCCAAAGCTGATGCTGTTCGACGAACCGACGTCGGCGCTCGACCCGGAGCTGGTCGGTGACGTCCTGGACGTCATGCGCGACCTCGCCGAGTCCGGCATGACGATGATCGTCGTCACTCATGAGATGGGCTTCGCCCGCGAGGTGGGCGACAGCCTGGTCTTCATGGACGGCGGTGTGGTGGTCGAATCCGGCCACCCGCGTGAGGTGCTGACGAACCCGCAGCACGAGCGGACGAAGTCGTTCCTGTCGAAGGTGCTCTGACTTCACACACGGCGAGGGGGCGGTACGGGAACTCCGTACCGCCCCCCTTCGGCGTGCTACTTCAGGGCGAGCAGCAGGGTGTCCGAGGGCGAGCACCACACCGGCCTGGCCTCCGCGAACCCCTTCTCGCGCAGCACGCGCGCGTGCCACGCCGCCGACGGCATGTCGCCGTCCGCGTGTTCGCCGTAGATCTCGTAGCGCCGGGCCGTGGGTTCGGCGAGGACCGGGTCCTTGACGGCGAGCTGCCACCACTCGGTCCAGCCGAGGACGCCGGATTGCCTGGCCTGTTCCATGCGGGCGTGGCGCTGCGCGCGCTCGGCGGCGTTGATCCCGGGCGTCGTCTCGTCGATCATGTGGTCCGCGTTCATGAAGACACCGCCGTCGCGGACCACTCCCGCGACCTGGCCGTAGAGGTCCGCGAGGGGTTCCCGGTGCAGCCAGTGCAGGGCCGTCGCGGTCAGGACGGCGTCGTACGAGTCGTGCGGCAGCTTCGCCGGCCAGTCCGGGTCCTTGAGGTCGGCCGTGACGAGGCCGACCCGCTCGTCGCCCGCGAACGTGCCCCGGGCGATGGCGAGGAGCGCCGGGTCGAGGTCGACACCGGTGCTGGTGGCCTCCGGGAACCGCGCGAGCAGCCGGGCGGTGATGCTCCCGGTGCCGCAGGCGAGGTCGAGCACGCGCGGGGCGGTGCCCACGAGGGCCTCGACCATGTCGAGCATGATCCGGAACCGTTCCTCGCGGTCGGGCAGGTACCACTCCTGCTGCCGGTCCCAGCTCTCCTGCCAGGCCTGCCAGTCGGCGGTGGCCGTGGTGGCGTCCGCGTCCGTCATCGAGCCCCTCCCTCGTAATACCCTGGAAGCACCATCAGCTGTTACGAGTGCGCGCTCACGACCATAAAGCCCCTCCGTAAGGACTACAAGTGGAACTGGCCTATTACTCGGACTATGCGGTGCGCCTCGTCAACACCGAGGAACCGGCCCGGGGCAAGGACACCCTGACGTCGGTCGAGGCGGTCCGTGATCTGTTCGGCGTCAACCAGTCGGCGGCCCGCCGCGCCACCGACGCGGACGTCACGCGTTTCCGCTCGGTGCGGGCCCGGCTGCGCGCGGTCTTCGAGGCGGCCGACACCGGCGACGAGACGCTCGCCGTGGACCTGCTGAACTCACTGCTGCTGGAGTTCCCGGTGAGTCCGCAGATCTCCGGGCACGACTTCCGCGACGACGACGGCCGTCCCCTGTGGCACATGCACCTGGCGGACCATCCGTCCAACGCGACCGCGGGCTACGCGGCGATCGCGGCGATGGGCCTGGCGTTCCACCTGACCGAGTACGGCGTGGACCGGCTCGGCCTGTGCGAGGCCGCGCCCTGCCGCAACGCCTACCTGGACACCTCCACCAACCGCTCCCGGCGCTACTGCTCCGACCGCTGCGCGACCCGCGCCAACGTGGCGGCCTACCGCGCCCGCAAGCGCCTGGAGGCGGCCCGGCCCGACCTGCCCGAGAAGACGGGCCTGGCGGCCGACAGCGCCCAGCCGAGCAGCGCCCACGGCGAGCGGCGGCCGGGCCTGAGCGGCCGGTAGCGGAACCGGACCCGGCCGAGCACCAGCTCGTCGGGCACGACGCCGTAGTCGGTGCTGTCGCCGCCGGCGTACGCGTTGTCCCCGAGCACCCACCAGCCGTTCTCGCGCCGCTGAGCGATCCGCTTGACGACGAGCAGGTCCTGCTGGAAGGGGTGCCGCAGCACGACGACGTCACCGGGCTTGATCCGGGCCCCGTAGTGCACCAGGAGCCGGTCCCCGTGGTACAGCGTGGGCACCATGGACGGACCGGTCACCTCGGCCACCCCGAAGGGCGCGGCCGACCTCCCCCGCTCGGACTCCTGCGACAGCTCCGGCATCACCCGGCACCTCCCCAGTTCTTCGTCCACCAGTCTCAGTCTCACCCCGGACTTTTGTCCTAAGCCCATGGGGGCACTCGCGAAAAGCCGTCCCTCACGGAGTAATGTCCCCTGTGAGAAGACGATCACGAGGAAGGAATGCTCCATGCTTTCCCGCCTGTTTGCCCCCAAGGTCAAGGTCAGCGCACACTGTGACCTTCCCTGCGGTGTGTACGACCCTGCCCAGGCCCGCATCGAGGCGGAGTCGGTGAAGGCCATCCAGGAGAAGATGGCCGGCAACGACGACCCGCACTTCCAGGCGCGTGCCACCACCATCAAGGAGCAGCGCGCGGAGCTCGCGAAGCACCACGTGTCCGTGCTGTGGAGCGACTACTTCAAGCCGCCGCACTTCGAGAAGTACCCCGAGCTGCACCAGCTGGTCAACGACGCCCTCAAGGCCCTCTCGGCGGCCAAGGGTTCGACCGACCCGGCGACCGGCCAGAAGGCGCTGGACTACATCGCCCAGATCGACAAGATCTTCTGGGAGACCAAGAAGGCCTGAAATCACGGGCAGACGATGGGGCCCGGCCGGGAGCACCGGCCGGGCCCCTTCGTCGTGAGTGACGGCCGGTGCCGGTCAGTGGAACTGCGGGACGATCAGGAAGATCCCGTACGCCACCACGGCCGCGCAGGCGAGGAAGCACAGCGCCGCCTGGGTGAGGCCGAGGGCAAAGGTGCGGCCCTGCTGTTCGCGGGCGCCTTCCAGTTGGGCGAGGCCGAGGACGCCGAGGGCGAAGACGACGACCACGGCGACGGTGACGCCGATGCTCACCGCGGTGACCTGGCCGAGTGCGGTCCAGTCCAGATGCATGTCGACTCCCCGTGGTTCAGGCGGCCGTGCCGACCTTGGCGGGCGGCTCGCTGCGGATGGTGACTTCCTGCGCGTCGTTGACGTTGTGCGCGTCCACCGGGTTGCGGCGCGAGACGACCACGATGCCCGCGGCGAGGGCCGCGCCGACCAGGGCGACGACCGCCGTACCGAGGTCGCCGCCGCTCTGGACCACGCTCGCGGCCAGGCCGCCGACCAGTGCGGCGGCGGGCAGCGTGATCAGCCACGCGACCGCCATGCGGCCCGCCACGCCCCAGCGGACCTCCGCGAGCCTGCGGCCGAGCCCCGCGCCGAGGATGCTGCCCGAGGCGACCTGGGTGGTGGACAGGGCGAAGCCGAGGTGCGCGGAGGTCAGGATGACGGTGGTGGAGGCGGTTTCGGCGGCGAAGCCCTGCGGCGACTGGATCTCGGTGAGGCCCTTGCCCATCGTGCGTATGATGCGCCAGCCGCCGAGGTACGTGCCGAGGCCGATGGCGAGGCCCGCGGACGCGATCACCCACAGGGGCGGTCCGGCGTCGTGGCCGAGCGCACCGGCCGAGATCAGGGTGAGGGTGATGACGCCCATGGTCTTCTGCGCGTCGTTCGTGCCGTGGGCGAGGGAGACCAGCGAGGCCGAGGCGATCTGGCCGATCCGGAAGCCCTTGGTGACGGAGTCCTTGCGGGCGCGGTCGGTGAGCCGGTAGGCGAGGTAGGTGGCCAGCAGCGCGGCGACACCGGCCACGACCGGCGAGGCCACCGCCGGCACCAGCACCTTCTCGACGACCTTGTCGAAGTTGACGCCGTGGCTGCCCGCCCCGACCCACACGGCCCCGATCAGCCCACCGAACAGGGCGTGCGAGGAACTCGACGGCAGACCGACCAGCCAGGTCAGCAGGTTCCACAGGATCGCCCCGACCAGGCCCGCGAAGATCATCCCCGGGGTGACGAGGGTGTCGTCCACGATGCCGCCCGAGATGGTCTTGGCGACCTCGGTGGACAGAAAGGCACCGACGACGTTGAGGACACCGCTGATCAGGACCGCCGTGCGGGGAGCGAGCGCGCCGGTGGCGATGGACGTGGCCATCGCGTTCGCCGTGTCGTGGAATCCGTTGGTGAAGTCGAAGGCGAGCGCCGTCACGATGACGACCGCCACGAGGAACGTGATGTGGTCCATTCCTGAATGCAAACAAGTGCAGGCCAATAGGCGGGGAACGGCGAGGCAAAGGCTGGTCAAGGTTCACGCAGGTGGCGATGGCGTCGCCCCTCTACGATCACGACCATGAGAATCCGCTGGACCTACGCCTTCATCGACCGCCCGCGCGAGGTATTCGACACCGCATGCGACTTCTGGACGGCGGTCACGGACACCCGGCTCTCCGAACTGCGCGGAGAACACTCCGAGTTCGGCACGCTGCTCCCGGACGACGCCGACGCCTGCCTGAAGGTCCAGGCGGTGCGATCGGACAACGGCGGTGCGCATCTCGACTTCTGTGTGGACGACGTGAGGGAGTTCGCCGACTCGGCGACGCGGCTCGGCGCGGGTGTGGTGGCCGACCTCGGGTCGCTCGTCGTGCTGCGGTCGCCCGGCGGGCAGTTGTTCTGCGCGGACCCTTGGCGCGGGCAATCGTCGCGGCCGGAGGTGGTGCGGGGCAGCCGCCTCGACCAGGTGTGCGTGGACGTGCCGCCGTCTGCCTACGACGCCGAAGTCGCCTTCTGGAGCGGGCTGCTGGACGGCTGGACGTCGCGGCCCGGTTCACTCCCTGAGTCCCACGTGGTCGAGCCGCCGCCCGGCCTGCCGGTACGCCTGCTCCTGCAGCGCCTCGACGAGGAACGCCCGGCCTCCGCCCACCTCGACCTCGCCTGCGCGGACGTCGCGGCGACCCGGGCGTGGCACGAGGAGCTCGGGGCTGTGTTCGTGGCCGACTTCTCGGGCTGGACACTGATGCGCGACCCGGCGGGCGGCACGTACTGCCTGACGACCCGGAATCCGGAGACGGGCGGACTGCGCGCCTAATCCACTTCGGCGTACGCACACAGGACCGCCCCGCCCTCCTCAGGCGTCGGGCAGGGCGGCAGGTCCGGCGTCTCCTCGGGATCGGTGTTTTCCCAGACGTACGGCCCCTGCGGCTCCGTCGAGTCCTGCATCCACAGCGTCAGCCCGCCCGCGACGGCCACGACCAGCGCCCACACGATCACCACCCGGCGCCACACCCGGCGCCGCCGCTCCCCCGCCATGTCCATGCCTCACACGCTAGTCCTTCAACCGCGCGGCCCGCGCCTGGAGATAGCGCTGTTCGGGCAGGCTGAGGGTCTGGGCGGCCGCCGACTCGTAGGCGGCACGGGCGGCTTGGGGATCGCCGGCGCGCTCCAGGAGGTGTCCTCGTACGGCGTCCAGGCGGTGGCCCTTCAACTCATCTGCCAGGGCGTCCAGTTCGGACAGGCCGGCGTGCGGACCGTGCACCATGGCGACGGCTACCGCGCGGTTGAGGCGTTCGACCGGGCCGGGGACCAGGCGGACGAGGACGTCGTACAGGCCGAGGATCTCGGCCCAGTCCGTCGCCTCGGGCGAGGGTGCCTCGTCATGGACTGCGGCGATCGCGGCACGCAGTTGGTACGGCCCGGGCCGGCCCCGGGACAGCGCCCCGGTGACCAGCGCGACGCCCTCCTCGATCGCGGCCTTGTCCCAGCGGTCGCGGTCCTGCTCGTCGAGGGGGATCAGTTCGCCGTGCGGTCCGCTGCGCGCGTCGCGGCGGGCGTCGGTGAGCAGCATCAGCGCGAGCAGGCCGACCACCTCGCAGTCGTCGGGGAGCAGCCGGTGGACCGTGCGGGCAAGGCGTACGGCCTCGCCCGCGAGGTCGCGGCGCTGGAGGGCGGTGCCGGAGGTGGCGGTATAACCCTCGTTGAAGATCAGGTAGAGGGTCTGGAGGACGGACGGCAGCCGCTGCTCCCAGCGCTCGGGGCGGCCGAAGCGCACGCCCCGCACCTTCTGCTTGGCCCGGCTGATCCTCTGCGCCATCGTCGACTCCGGCACCAGATACGCGCGGGCGATCTCGGCCGTGGTCAGACCGCCGACGGCGCGCAGCGTGAGCGCGATCTGCGCGGGCGGCGTCAGGTCCGGATGGCAGCACAGGAAGAGCAGCGAGAGGGTGTCGTCCTCGCGGGGAGCGCGCTCCCCGGGCGGCGGGGCGGTGAAGGCGTCGCGTGGCGTGAGCGCCGCCGCCCGCTCCTCGCGCTGCCGCCGCG
The DNA here is from genome assembly GCF_028885415.1 of Streptomyces coeruleorubidus. Lineage (GTDB taxonomy): Bacteria > Actinomycetota > Actinomycetes > Streptomycetales > Streptomycetaceae > Streptomyces > Streptomyces coeruleorubidus_A. Next base: position 6,616,331 of record NZ_CP118527.1, on the reverse strand, counting down.
CCTCCTCGCTGCGCAGGGCGTCGGTCAGCCGCCGCGAGGCGACCTTGATCAGCCAGCCGCGCGGATTGCCGGGCACTCCCTCCCCGGGCCACTGCCCGGCCGCCGCGAGCAGCGCCTCCTGTACGGCGTCCTCGGCGGCGTCGAAGTGTCCGTACCGCCTGACCAGCGCGCCGAGGACCTGCGGCGCGTTCCGGCGCAGCAGGTCCTCGATCTCGGGTGTGCTCTTCACCGGCGCGTCCGTCGGTGTCGCCCGGTCCTCAGATGTCCCCGGAGCCGTCCATGATCGGACGGATCACGACCGGGTAGTCGGGGGCGCCGGCCGGCTGGGGACACCGGGCGACGCGCTCGGCGATCTCCGTGACCCGCTCCAGGCTCTCGCACTCCAGGACCCAGTAGCCGGCCAGCAGCTCCTTGGTCTCGCTGTACGGGCCGTCGGTGATCACCGCCTTGCCGTCGTCACCGAGGGTGACGTGCCGGATCTGCGCCGGCTCGGCCAGGCCCTGCGCGTCGACGAGTTCGCCCGTCTCGGAGAGGTCGTCGTTGATGGCGCCCATGTGGGCGAACATGGCCTGCAGCTCCTCCTCGCTCCAGACGGGGGAGTTCGCCGACGCCTTGCCGCGCATGGCTTCGTAGTCCGCCTGCGCGCCCTGCACCATGACCAGGTACTTCATCAGTCCGCTCCTTCGGCTCTCACCGCCCTGGCGGGCGGCTCTCACACGGGACGTCGGAGCCGGGCCGGGATTCTCGACACGAGCTCAGGGTTTTTCCACGACGGTTTCTCCGGGGGCGTCTTCGGGCGGGGTCGTCGCAGGTGGGGCGGTGCCCTCGGCGGACCGGGGCTGGTCGGCGGTCCGGGTGCCCTCGCCGGCGTGACCGCCCTCGGCAACCTCCGCGTCATAGGCCGCGCACTCGGGGTTGCGGCAGGGACCCGGCACCCAGCGCGGGACCCACGCGCCCAGCGTCTTGTGACGCCGGACGACTGTTTCCACTGGCTGTCCGCAGGTCGGACAGACGTGTTCTTCGCTGCCCATGTCCTCAGGGTAGGCCGGTCGGAGCGTCAGCGCTTCCTGCTGTACGTGCGCACCAGCGCGTTGCCGAACGTACGCACCGACTCCAGGGTGAACTCCGAGATCGCGAGCCCGGAGCCGAACATGGGCATGCCCGCGCCGTACACCATCGGGTAGGTCTTGACCACGAGCTCGTCGATCTCGTCGAGCAGTTCGCCCGCGATCTTGGAGCCGCCGCACAGGTAGATGCCGAACTCCCCGTCCTCGGCCTTCAGTTCGCGGACCTTTCCGACCAGATCGTCCGCGATGATCTCGACGTTCGGGTCGGGCGACTCCTTCAGGGTGCTGGAGGCGACGTACTCGCGCAGGTGGGCATACGGGCTGGTGATGCCTTCCTTCAGGGCGACGTCATAACTGCCCCGGCCCTGGATGATGGTGTCGAACCGCTTGTTCGGCAGGTCGTCGATGCCGAGGGCCCGGCGGACGTGGGTGGGCAGGGTCTCCGGGTATTCCGCCTTGACGAAGGCGACGAACTCCTCGTCGGCGAAACGGACCATCGCAGATCCGTCGCCACCCGGGTCGCCGATGAAGCCGTCGAGGGAACAGGCGATGTAGTACGTGAGCTTTCGCAAGCCGGTCTCTTTTCGTAGGCTGCCGCTGTAACGACTTCAGTTGTAGTACTCCTGGTGTAGTGGTTGCAAGGGAATAACCGCGAGCCGTCGAAAGTGGGAGAAGGGACTCCGCATGGCCAGCAACCCCGAGCGCCGGGCCGCGCTCGTCGACGCCGGCGTCGAGGTGCTCGCGCGCGAGGGAGCGCGCGGGCTGACGTTCCGCGCAGTGGACGCGGAGGCCGGCGTGCCCGTGGGCACGGCCTCCAACTACTTCACCGGCCGTGCCGACCTGCTGCGCCAGATCGACACCCGGCTGCACGCACGGCTCGCGCCCGACCCCGACGTGGTCGCCGAGCTGATGACCCGCCCCAAGGACCGCTCACTGGTCACGGCCTTCATGTACGACCTGATGGCCCGCGCGACCCGCGACCGCACGGGCTACCTGGCCCTCATGGAGCTGCGCCTGGAGGCCACCCGGCGTCCCGAACTGCTCGCCTCCTACACCAAGTCGGTGCGCGGCGACCTGGAGGAGGCCATGGAGTTCCACCGAGCTGCCGGCCTCCCCGGCGGCGACGAGTCCGTCGCCGTGCTGTACCTGGCCATGCTCGGCCTGCTCCTGGAGCACCTGACCCTGCCGGGTGTCCTGGAGGGCGTGCTGCCCGGGGTGAGCGTGCCGGACGGCCTGGTGGAGCGGATCGTGGCGGCGGTGCTGCCGGAGGGGTAGGAGGGGCAGCGCTGGGCGGAGGGGCCGGGGCTGGCCGGGAGCAGCTCGTGGAGCGGCCGGGGGCGGGCTGACCGGAGGGGCGGAGGGGCTTGAGCCGGGCCGACCGGAGAGGCTGGAGCCGGGCCGACGGAGGGTCAGAGGCCGAGGTCGGCCGGAGGGCCGGGCAGAGCCAGGGGCCCGTCGCGCCGGGCACGGGCGGAGAGGTCAAGACGCGGCCTTGCCGATACGGCGCTCCCCCGAGGCCAGCCGGACGGCCAAACCAGCCAAGGGGCCGGCCGGGCCGGGCACGGCTGGAGAGCGTCAAGACGCGGCCTTGCCGATACGGCGCTCCCCCGAGGCCGACCGCAGGGCCGGACAAAGCCAGCGCGCTCGGTCGAGCCAGGCACGGGCGAAGAGGATCAGGGTGCGGCATTGCCGATGCGGGAATCCGCCGAAGCCAGCCGGACGGCCAGACAGAGTCAGGCGCCCGGTCAGGGCCGGGTCTGGGCCGAGAAGGTCAGGACGCGGCCTCGGCGGTGCGGGGCTCGCGCCACATCGGCCACATGGTCGGGCCGTCCTCCGGGAGGTCGAGCACCGGGCCGGTGAGCTCGAAGCCGAGGCGCTCGTACAGCTTGCGACTGCGGGCGCTGCTCGCCTCCAGGTACGCGGGCAGCCCCTCGCGGTCGCAGCGGTCGAGGACCGACTCGATGAGCGCCGTGCCGAGGCCCTCGCCCTGCCGGCCGGGGGTCACGGCGATCATCCACAGGTACTCGTGGGCCCGCCCGGAGGGATGGATGTCGGCGGTCAGCCGGCCGATCGCCTCGATGCGTTCGTTGTCCGGGTCGACGGCCTCACGCACCTGGGCCGGGCCCTCGTCCTCGGCGTCGCCGTCATGGTCGTCGGCCGGCATGGACAGCCACAGCGCACAGGCCGAACCGTCCTCGGTGAGGTCGATGCGCCCGGCCTCGAGCACGATGCCGGTGAAGGCGGCCATGAGCCCGGGGTGCTTGGCTCGACGGTCCTCCGCCCCGGGAAAGACCCAGCCGCTCACTGGGTCGTCCTGGAACGCCTCGTCCAGCAGCCGGACGACCAGCTCCCGGTCTTCCTCGCCGGCCGTCCGGATCGCCACACCCATGCCCCGCCCCTTCGCTCGTCCCGACGGGCGTTGATCGTAGGGCGGTTGGGAGCCGTCCCGGTGAGTGGGGCAGGAGCTTGGCGGGATTTCATCGAACAGTTGCCCAAAGCGCCTGTCATGACCGGCAGTAAGCAGGAGGAGGCAGGCCCCGCACACCGTGGGGCAGTGCGGGACCCGCCTGGCCGGATGCCCGGGGCCGTACGGAGTCAGGAGCCGCACGGCCCCGGCACTCCGGGGTCCTGCCCTTCGGTCACCCGAAGGTCCGTCAGGTGCCGCCGACGGCCGGTTGCCGCACCGACGGCCGTTACCGACCGCCGATTTCCGCACCGTCGGCCGTCAACTGCTGCGCCGTGTCACGAACTCGGCGAGGGCCAGCAGCCCGCCCGCCGCCTCCGGGTCCGGCACCGCGCGTGCCAGTTGCTGCATCGCCACTGCCATCCGGTCGGCCGCCTGGTTCTGCGCCCAGTCACGGCCGCCCGCCCGCTCCACGGTCAGGGCGATGTGGTCGAGGTCCTCCTTCTCGCTGGGTCGTGCGTACAGTTCGGCGAGTTCCGCGGCCGCCGGCGTGCCGGAGGCGAAGGCCGCCACGACCGGCAGGGACTTCTTGCGGGCGGCCAGATCCGCGCCGACGGGCTTGCCGGTGCGGCACGGGTCGCCCCATATGCCGATGACGTCGTCGATGAGCTGGAAGGCGAGCCCGGCCTCCCGGCCGAACGCGTCCAGCGCCGCCACGTCCGCGTCCCCGGCCCCCGCGTACAGCCCGCCGATCGCACAGGCGCTCCCCAGCAGTGCGCCCGTCTTGGCCTCCGCCATGGCGAGCACCTCGTCGAGCGTGACCTCGCCGGGGGCGCGCCGCTCCATGGCCGTGTCCGCGTGCTGTCCCGCGCACAGTTCGACCACGCAGTCCGCCAGCCGGGCGGTGGCGGCCGGAGCCGCCGGATGCGGGTCCTCGGCGAGCAGCCGCATGGCCAGCGCCTGGAGAGCGTCCCCGGCGAGGATCGCGTCGGGAACGCCGAACACGGTCCACGCGGTGGGCCGGTGCCGGCGGGTGGTGTCCCGGTCCATCACGTCGTCGTGCAGCAACGTGAAGTTGTGGACCAGCTCCACCGCCGCGGCCGCCCTGAGCGCCGCCGCCCGTGCCCTCGGTCCGCCGAGGGCGGCCGCCGCGGCGAGGACGAGCGCGGGCCGGATCGCCTTGCCGGAGCCGCCCTCGGCGGGTGTGCCGTCCGCCTGCTCCCAGCCGAAGTGGTAGAGCGCGATCCGGCGCATCGGCCCGGGCAGCGAGCCGAGCACGTCCCGCAGTACCGGGTCGACCTCCGCCCGGGCCCGCTCCAGGAGCATGACCGCCTCGTGCCCCTCGACCGGCCCCGGCCGGCCGTCCCGCTGTTTCCCGATGGGCCCCCGCCTTTCCGGTGCCCCGGCCGCACGCCCGGGCTCGGTACCGCGCTGCCCGCCGGGGGCGGGCAGCGCCGTCTGCCTCCTGGACTCCGTGAGGGACTCACCCATGGGACCGCCTCGGAGACTGAGCGGACGGTGGCGCTTCCGCTGCCGCTGGGCGCGTACCCCGAGGGTGTACCCGCGCTGCCGGGCACGGACACGGCCGGCGTACGGCAAGCGTCACTGCCAGCGGCCGATCTCGACGTTCTCCAGGACACCGAGCGCGTCCGGTACCAGCACCGCGGCCGAGTAGTAGGCCGTGACCAGGTACTTGATGATGGCCTGTTCGTTGATGCCCATGAAGCGCACCGACAGGCTCGGCTCGATCTCGTCCGGGATGCCGGAGGCCCGCAGGCCGATGACGCCCTGGTCGCTCTCGCCGGTACGCATGGCGATGATCGACGTCGTCCGCTCCCGGGTCACCGGGATCTTGTTGCACGGGAAGATCGGCACCCCCCGCCAGGTGGGGATGCGGTTGCCGGCCATGTCGATGGTCTCGGGGACGAGCCCTCGCTTGTTGAGCTCACGGCCGATCGCGGCGATCGCGCGCGGGTGGGCGAGGAGCAGTTTGGTACCGCGGCGCCTGCTGAGCAGTTCGTCCAGGTCGTCCGGGCTGGGCACGCCGTCGTGCGGCTGGATCCGCTGGTCGTACTCGCAGTTGTGCAGGAGACCGAAGTCCCGGTTGTTGACGAGCTCGTGCTCCTGGCGCTCCTTCAGCGCCTCGACCGTCAGCCGGATCTGCTGCTCGGTCTGGTTCATGGGCTGGTTGTAGAGGTCGGCCACGCGTGTGTGGATGCGCAGGACGGTCTGGGCGACGCTCAGTTCGTACTCACGGGGCCTGGCCTCGTAGTCGACGAAAGTGTGCGGGATGTCCGGCTCGCCGGAGTGGCCGGAGGAGAGGTCGATCTCCTTCTCGCCGTACTTGTTGGAGCGCTGCTCGGGGATCGAGCGGCGCTGCTGGAGATGCTCGTGCAGCGAGTCCGAGCGCTCCGCGATCTGCTCGACGTCCTGGCGGGCCAGGACGAGCACGGTGCACGCGGTGAGCGCGCGGGCCGTGTACTCCCAGATGGCGTCCTCGTTCAGCAGGGCCTCGTCGCCGAGGTAGGCGCCGTCGGCGAGGACTCCGAGGGACTCGTCGTCGCCGTACGGGCCCGTGCCGATCTTCTCCACCCTGCCGTGCGCCAGCAGGTACACCTCGTCGCACGGGCTGCCGAACGAGGCGATCACCTCGCCCGCGGCGATCTCCCGCTGCTCGCAGCGCCGGGCGATCTCGGAGAACACCTCCTGGTCCTCGTACGACCGCAGCGCCGGCAGTTCGCCCAGCTCCGCGGGGATGATCTCGACGCGGTCGCCGGTCTTCACGAACGTGATCCGCCCGTCGCCGACGGCGAACGTCAGCCGCCGGTTCACCCGGTACGTACCCCCCTGGATGTCGACCCAGGGCAGCATGCGCAGCAGCCAGCGGGAGCTGATCTCCTGCATCTGTGGCACGGACTTGGTCGTGGTGGCCAGGTTCCGCGCGGCCGCCGTGCCGAGACTCTGCTGCGGCTTGGTCTCCTCCGTGCGGATCTCTTCGCCTACCGACATAGAGAAACTGCCCTCCCGGTTGTGACCGACGCCCATATGCCTCGGGCATCGATGTGCACGCACAAGCCTTCCGCACACGACGCCGCGGTGCTATTACACGAACGAGCGGGAATGGATCTTCGTATGACTGGGCAGGGGGCCCGCTTTTGTGGCGTTCGCGGGCTGCGCGGCCGCGCCCCGGGCGGCTGGCGACAACCCGTTGGAACCTGTCGGTAATGCCGCTGGGGAGCGTGCGGGAGCGGATCTAGCGTGGTGATCCGTTCCTTCCACCGACTCCGGAGACGGCCCCACCATGCAGTACATCGCGCCGATCGGCATCGGCATCCTCTACGCCCTGTTGATGTCCCTCGTCCGCGAACCGCACCGGCGGCGCCTGAACGCGGTCATGGTCGCCGGTGCCGGCGCGGCATACCTCAGCGGCGGCGGTATGGGCGCCTGGGAGTTCCCCTTCACCGCGCTGCTCACCTACGTCGCCTTCCGCGGCCTGGAGTCGTGGACGTGGATCGGCATCGGCTGGCTGCTGCACACGGCGTGGGACATCGTCCACCACATCAAGGGCGACCCGATCATCCCCTTCGCCCACACCTCCTCCCTGGGCTGCGCGATCTGCGACCCGGTGATCGCACTCTGGTGCCTGCGGGGCGGCCCGTCCCTCATCGCCCTCGTACGCGACCGCCGCCGGACCAAGCACGCCGAACCTGCACCGACCACAGGCTGACAGCGTTGGTGAACGTCGGCTGGTGCGGCGCCCCATGAGGGGCGCGGGGAACTGCACGACCGGCCTCCGGCGACCCGCGGGCCCCGACGCGCAGCTGGAGGCATCACCGTGGGCCCTGGGGCGACGGCAGGCTGACGCGGTGCAGGCTCGGCCAGGCGACCCCGGCGCGCACGCCCGGCCGGCGCGGGTCAGGGCTGCACTTCAGGCCGCCCCCACCCCGGGTGACAATGGCCTGGTGACCAGCCCCGACACCCCCGACGCCCCCCGCCTCGCGGCTCTGCGTCCCCGGCTGCCCTCGCCGGTGCAGGAAGTCGTGGACGACCGGTTCGAGCGCCACGGCGTCCGGCTGGTGCTGAAGCGGGACGACCTGATCCACCCGGAGCTGATCGGCAACAAGTGGCGCAAGCTGGCACCGAACCTCGCGGCGGCGGCCGGCCGTACCGTCGTCACGTTCGGCGGCGCCTACTCCAACCACCTGCGCGCCACGGCCGCGGCCGGCCGGCTGCTCGGCGTCCCCACGGTCGGCGTCGTACGCGGCGAGGAGCTGGCCGACCGGTCCCTCAACCCCTCGCTGACCCGCTGTACGGCCGACGGCATGCGCCTGCACTTCGTCGACAGGACGACGTACCGCCGCAAGTCCGAGCCACGGGCCCTGGTCGCGATCCTGCGCGCGGCGGATGCCGAGGAGGCGTACGTCGTCCCCGAGGGCGGCAGCAACGCGGAGGCCGTACGCGGCTGCCGGGCGCTCGGCGCCGAACTGCACGGCCGGGCCGATGTCGTCGCCGTGGCCTCCGGCACCGGCGGCACGCTGGCGGGACTGGCCGCCGGACTCACCCCTGGGCAACGTGCCCTCGGGGTCCCGGTCCTCAAGGGCGGCTTCCTGGCCGCCGACGTCAGGGCCTTGCAGCACCAGGCCTTCGGCGGCCCGCGCGGCACCTGGAACCTCGACGACCGCTTCCACTTCGGCGGCTACGCGCGCGTGCCCGACGAGCTCGGCTCCTTCGCCGCGGACTTCGAGCACCGTCACGGACTGCCCGTGGAACGCCTGTATGTCGCCAAGCTGCTGTACGGGCTCGTCACCCTGGCCGGCGAAGGCGCCTTCCCGCGCGGGACGACCGTGGCGGCCGTGGTCACCGGCCGCCCCTTCCCGTGACGTCTGCGCCCCTTCCCGTGACGTCTGCCGCTCCTCCCTGTGACGTCTGCCTCCCCTCTCCCGACGCCCGGCAGCGCGCGTCCGTGCCGTCCGCCCCTCCCACCTCTACGCCGTTTCCCGGAACGCCGCCGCCTCCTCCAGGTCCAGCCTGCGCAGCAGCGTCCGTAGCATCTCGTCGTCGATGTACCGGGCGTCCCGGAGTTTGACGAACACCTCGCGCTCGGCGCTGATCATCTCCCGCGACAGCCGCCGGTAGGTGTCGTCGACGGACTCCCCGGTGACCGGGTTGGCCTGCCCGAGCCGTTCCCAGACGGCGTTGCGGCGGCGCTCCAGGACGGTGCGGAGCCGGTCGGCGAGCGGCCCTGGCAGTGCGTTGCGCTCGTCGGCGAGGAGTTCGTCCAGGCGCCGCTCGGCGGCCCGGGAGGCCTGCGCCTGGGCGTTGGCCTCGGCCAGTGTCTCGGCCTGTGTGTCCCGCCCCGGGAACTTCAGCAGACGGATCAGCGGGGGCAGGGTCAGACCCTGCACGACCAGCGTCCCGATGACCGTCGTGAAGGTCAGGAAGAGGATGAGGTTGCGATGCGGGAAGGGCTCCTCGCCGTCGTGCAGGGTGAGCGGGATCGAGAAGGCGATGGCGAGCGAGACCACGCCCCGCATGCCGGCCCACGCGACGATGAACGGCCCCCTCCAGGTCGGATTCGCCTCCCGCTCCCGGATCCGGGCCGACAGCAGCCGTGGCAGGAAGGTCGCCGGGTACACCCACACGAACCGGGCCGCGACGACCACCAGGAAGACGACGACCGCGTACCAGGCGGCCAGGACCCCCTCGTACTGCCCGAGGCCCCTCAGCACCACCGGCAACTGGAGTCCGATCAGCGCGAACACCGCCGACTCCAGGACGAAGGCGACCATCTTCCACACCGCCTCCTCCTGCAGACGCGTGGCGAAGTCGACCTGCCACGCGCGGTGTCCCAGGTAGAGCGCGACGACCACCACCGCGATGACACCGGAGGCGTGCACCTGCTCGGCGACGGCGTACGCGACGAACGGGGTCAGCAGGGAGAGCGTGTTCTGGAACAGCGCCTCCTTCACGTGCGTGCGCAGCCAGTGGATCGGCGCCATCAGCACGAGGCCGACCACGACGCCGCCGACCGCCGCGAGCAGGAACTCGCCGATGCCCCCGGCCCAGGTCGCGCCCTCGCCGACGGCGGCGGCCAGGGCCACCCGGTAGGCGGTGATCGCGGTGGCGTCGTTCAGCAGGGACTCGCCCTGGAGGATCGTGGTGATCCGCGACGGCAGCCCCACCCGGCGGGCCACGGCCGTCGCCGCGACCGCGTCCGGCGGCGCCACCACCGCGCCGAAGACCAGGGCCGCGGTCAGCGGCAGGTCCGGCACGATCAGGTACAGGGCCCAGCCGACGACGAAGGTCGCGAACAGCACGTACCCGACGGACAGCAGCGCGACCGGCCGCAGCTGCGCCCGCAGGTCGAGGTACGAGCTGTCGGTGGCTGCCGTGTGCAGCAGCGGGGGCAGGATGAGCGGCAGCACGACGTGCGGGTCGAGGGTGTAGTCCGGCACCCCGGGGACGGAACTGACCGCCAGCCCGACCGCCACCAGCAGCAGCGGCGCCGGCACGGGTGTGCGCCTGGCCACCGCGGCGATCGCGGCGCTGCCCGCCACCAGCAACAACAGTGGCATCACGTCCATCGTTCCCGCCCCGCCCTCTTTTTCGACGCGGTCTTCCGCGCGACCGTCGTAACCTGGCAATCATGAAACAGTGCACGCACGCCGAGGCGCTGCCGCACCCCGACCCCGTTCCGCTCAGCGAGACGTGTCCGGAGTGTCTGGCGGAGGGCATGGATCCGGTGCAACTGCGGCTGTGCCTGAGCTGCGGTCACGTCGGCTGCTGTGACTCCTCGCCGGGGCGGCACGCGGCGGAGCACCACAAGGAGTCCGGGCATCCCGTGATGCGGACCCATGAGCCCGGGGAGACGTGGCGCTGGTGCTTCGTCGATCATGTCCTGGTGTGACTCGACAGGACCCCGGCGTGGGACGGTTCGACCGTCTGACGTCTGGGTACGTCAACCCGGCGCACGCTCTTCCCATTTGGGTCCGCAGAACCTCTAGACACGGAGCGTATACAGAGGTTTACTGTGAGTGACGGCAAGGGGTTGGGGTCCCGGAGACAGGACCGTTGAGAGCGCGGTAGCGTCACCGCTGAACCATGTATCGCGTTACCCCGGGGGGCGACCCTCGGCCCTGAAACACTTGTACCACCATGGAGGTGAGGGTGTCCCAGATCGCAGGCGAGCCCGCGACGCAGGACTTCGTGGAAGTCCGGCTGCCGGCCGCGGGTGCCTACCTGTCGGTGCTGCGTACGGCCACGGCCGGCCTCGCGGCCCGTTTGGACTTCACCCTCGACGAGATCGAGGACCTGCGCATCGCGGTGGACGAGGCCTGCGCGATCCTGCTTCAGCAGGCCGTGCCCGGCTCCGTCCTCAGCTGTGTCTTCCGCCTCGTCGACGACTCACTCGAGGTCACCGTCTCGGCGCCGACCACGGATGGTCATGCCCCCTCGCGGGACACCTTCGCCTGGACTGTCCTGTCCGCTCTGGCGGGCAAGGTCTCCTCCGCCGTGGACAAGGACAAAACCGTTTCGATCAGCCTCTACAAACAGCGCGGCGCGGGACCCGGGCCGGCGTGAGGAACGAGGACGGGCCGGTGCGGGACGAAGAGCGCGGCACACGAGAGCTGCCGGCCGAGGGCACGGGCACAGACGCGGGCACGGCGCCCGGCGGCACCCGGCGCATGGCGGACGGCATCGACGGCATCCCCGAGCAGGCCCGCCCGCATCCCGAGGACGACTCCGCGGGGGCCGCCCTCCCGGGCGGCGGGCGGCCGGACCAGGACGGTGCCGTGCGGAGCGCGCCTCCCGGCGGAGGGATCGCAGCATCTCCTGCCCAGGGGGGTCCCCCCACTCGCGCGCAGTCGGGAGTGGCGGAGGAGGCGAGGGCTCGGGGAAGGGCGACGGGCGGGACGATGAGCGAGCACGAGCGACAGTCCGAGGACGAAGCGCCGCGCGCACACCACACACAGGGCGCGCAGCACGGCTCCCCGGACCGCAGCGGGGCGCGCGAGATGTTCCTCAAACTGCGCACCCTGAACAGCGGCAGCCCCGAGTACGCGGAGCTGCGCAACCAGCTGGTCCGCATGCATCTGCCGCTCGTGGAGCATCTCGCGCGGCGCTTCCGCAACCGCGGCGAGCCGCTCGACGACCTCACCCAGGTCGCCACGATCGGGCTGATCAAGTCGGTCGACCGCTTCGACCCGGACCGCGGGGTGGAGTTCTCCACGTACGCGACCCCGACGGTCGTCGGTGAGATCAAGCGGCACTTCCGCGACAAGGGCTGGGCGGTGCGCGTCCCGCGCCGGCTCCAGGAGCTGCGCCTCTCGCTGACCACGGCCACGGCCGAGCTCTCGCAGCTGCACGGCCGCTCCCCCACGGTCCACGAGCTCGCCGAGAAGCTGGCGATCTCGGAGGAGGAGGTCCTGGAGGGCCTGGAGTCCGCCAACGCGTACTCCACGCTGTCCCTGGACGTCCCCGACACCGACGACGAGTCCCCGGCGGTCGCGGACACCCTCGGCGCGGAGGACGAGGCGCTGGAGGGCGTGGAGTACCGGGAGTCCCTCAAGCCGCTGCTGGAGGACCTCCCGCCGCGCGAGAAGCGGATCCTGCTGCTGCGCTTCTTCGGCAACATGACCCAGTCGCAGATCGCGCAGGAGGTCGGCATCTCGCAGATGCACGTCTCGCGGCTGCTGGCGCGCACACTGGCGCAGCTCCGGGAGAAGCTCCTCGTCGAGGAGTGACGGCTACTTCTGTACGTTGCCGGGCCCGCGGATCCCGAGGGCCCGGGTCGTCTCGGGGTTCACGAGCAGCACGAGCGCCGCGACGGCCACGACCGCGAGGGCGATCCCGGCCGGAATGGCCATGCTGTCGGCCTGGAGCAGGTTGTAGGCCACCGGCAGCGCCATGAGCTGGGTGATGACGGCCGGGCCGCGGCTCCAGCTGCGACGGCCGAGCAGCCCGCGCGCGGCGAACAGCGGCAGCAGCGCGAGCACGACGAGCGTGACGCCCCCGGTCACGGCCTGCTGCCGGTCGTCCGGCTCGCCCGTGAGGCCGAGGACGAGAATCCAGACGCCGCCGACGACCAGCGCGAGCCCTTCCAGTGCGGCCAGCAGCGCGGCGTACGTCAACCGCCGCGGACGGGGGCCGGTGTTGTCCGGGGTGGTGGGGGTCTGCTCACTGCTCACCCCTGAAGAGTAGCCCTCGTCTACGCGCCCCTCGTGGCGAGGTTCACCCCCGCTCTCTTACCTGATCCCTACCTCGGCCTGGGCCCGGTACCACCCAGTAGGTACGCTGCCAGTCATGCGTGCACTTCTCGTGGTCAATCCGGCGGCAACCACCACAAGTGCGCGCACGCGTGACGTACTGATCCACGCGCTCGCCAGCGAGATGAAGCTGGAGGCGGTCACCACCGAGTACCGCGGCCACGCGCGCGACCTGGGCCGGCACGCGGCGGAGAGCGACGACATCGACCTGGTGGTGGCCCTCGGCGGCGACGGCACGGTCAACGAGGTGGTCAACGGCCTCCTGCACGCCGGCCCCGATCCGGGACACCTCCCCGGCCTCGCCGTGGTTCCGGGCGGCTCCACCAATGTCTTCGCCCGCGCCCTGGGCCTGCCCAACGACGCGGTGGAAGCCACCGGCGCCCTGCTGGACGCCCTGCGCGACGGCAGCGAACGGACCGTCGGCCTGGGTCTGAGCGCCGGCACGCCGGGCACGGAGGACGAGGCGGTGCCCTCGCGCTGGTTCACCTTCAACGCGGGGCTCGGCTTCGACGCCGGTGTGGTCGGCCGGGTGGAGCAGCACCGCGAGCGCGGCCGGAAATCCACACACGCTCTTTACGTACGCCAGGTCGTGCGCCAGCTCCTCGGCGAGTCGAACCGCCGGCACGGGACGATCACGCTGGAGCGGGCCGGCGAGGATCCGGTCACCGATCTGGTGCTGTCCATAGTTTCGAACACCTCCCCGTGGACGTTTCTGGGGAATCGCCCGATCTACGCGGCGCCTAAGGCCTCGTTCGATACCGGACTCGATCTCTTCGGTCTCAGCCGGCTCTCCATGGCGGCGGTTGCCCGGTATGGCACCCAGTTGCTCACTTCGTCCCCCGAGCGCGGGCCCCAGGGCAAGCACGCGACCTCTCTGCACGATTTGACCGAGTTCACCTTGCATTCGAAGGTGCCGCTCCCCCTCCAGATGGACGGTGACCACCTGGGGCTGCGAACAAGCGTGACGTTCACAGGCGTACGCCGTGCACTGCGTGTGATTGTGTGAGCAGAACTGGCTAAAGTCCTTTCACTCGAACGTTTAGGCCAGGGTCCACCCCATGGAAGTACGGCTGTGACCTAGTCGACACCGAAGAATCAAAAAAAACTTTCCAGAAGGGGTTGTATCCGCCGCTGAGGTTTGCGAGTCTCTACGTGGCGATCGGGACGGCCCGCAACATCGGCCTCCACTGATCACCAGAACCCCTCTTCAACTCACAGGACCCACGCCAGGGAACCTGGCGGTCGGCCCTTCACTTGTTGAGGGATTCGTGAAAGCGTTCACATTCACAAGCAAGCCCTGCATGTAATACCAAGGAGAGGTAGCAGCCATGGACTGGCGTCACAACGCCGTTTGCCGCGAGGAAGACCCCGAGCTCTTCTTCCCCATCGGCAACACCGGTCCTGCGCTGCTGCAGATCGAGGAAGCCAAGGCCGTCTGCCGTCGCTGCCCGGTGATCGAGCAGTGTCTGCAGTGGGCGCTCGAGTCCGGCCAGGACTCCGGCGTCTGGGGTGGTCTCAGCGAGGACGAGCGCCGCGCCATGAAGCGCCGTGCCGCCCGCAACCGGGCCCGTCAGGCCTCCGCCTGACAACCCACCCCTGCTGACAGCCTGAGCTTGGCGGCGCGTACAGCGAGTACGCATCTCCCGCCCCCGAGCCGCAGCGCGCAGTTCCCCCGATGCGCTTGAGTTAAGCAGCAACGAGCTTTAGCCCCGGGCCACTTGATGGCCCGGGGCTCATTGCTTTTGCGGCGCCCCTTCTCCAGAGCTCCCGATTCCGCTACTTCTGGGCCCGCACCGGGATGTCCAGGATCACGCGGGTGCCGCGCTCCGGGGCCGGGACCATGTCGAAGGTGCCGCCCAACTCGCCTTCCACCAGGGTCCGTACGATCTGGAGGCCGAGGTTGCCCGCGGTCTGCGGGTCGAAGCCGTCCGGCAGACCGGCGCCGTCGTCCTGGACGGTGACCAGCAGGCGGGCCTCCTTGGCCGTACCGCCGCGGACCGCCGACACCTCGACCGTGCCGGTGTCGCCCTCGCGGAAGCCGTGCTCCAGCGCGTTCTGAAGAACCTCGGTCAGCACCATCGACAGCGGGGTGGCGACCTCGGCGTCGAGGATGCCGAAGCGGCCGGTGCGCCGGCCCGTGACCTTGCCCGGGGAGATCTCCGCGACCATCGCCAGGACGCGGTCGGCGATGTCGTCGAACTCCACGCGCTCGTCCAGGTTCTGGGAGAGCGTCTCGTGCACGATCGCGATCGATCCGACGCGCCGCACCGCCTCCTCCAGGGCCTCGCGGCCGCGGTCGGATTCGATGCGCCGGGCCTGCAGACGGAGCAGGGCCGCCACCGTCTGGAGGTTGTTCTTGACCCGGTGGTGGATCTCCCGGATCGTCGCGTCCTTGGTGATCAACTCGCGTTCACGGCGGCGGAGTTCGGTGACGTCGCGGAGCAGGACCAACGAGCCGATGCGGGTGCCCTTGGGTTTGAGGGGGATCGCGCGGAACTGGATGACCCCGTCGCTGGCCTCGATCTCGAACTCGCGCGGCGCCCAGCCGCTGGCCACCTTGGCGAGCGCCTCGTCCACCGGGCCCCGGGTCGGGGCAAGTTCGGCGGTGGTCTTGCCCAGGTGCTGGCCGACGAGGTCGGAGGCGAGGCCGAGGCGGTGGTAGGCGGACAGCGCGTTCGGGGAGGCGTACTGGACGATGCCGTCGGCGTCGAGCCGGATCAGGCCGTCGCCCACCCGGGGCGAGGCGTCCATGTCGAGCTGCTGGTTCGCGAACGGGAAGGCGCCGGCCGCGATCATCTGTGCGAGGTCGGAGGCGCTCTGGAGGTAGGTGAGCTCCAGGCGGCTCGGGGTGCGCACGGTGAGCAGGTTGGTGTTGCGTGCGATGACCCCGAGGACGCGGCCCTCCCGCCGTACGGGGATCGATTCGACCCGGACGGGGACCTCTTCGCGCCACTCGGGGTCCCCTTCGCGCACGATGCGGCCCTCGTCGTGGGCGACGTCCAGCATCGGGCGGCGGCCACGCGGGACGAGGTGGCCCACCATGTCGTCCTGGTAGGACGTCGGACCGGTGTTGGGCCGCATCTGCGCGACGGACACGTACCTCGTGCCGTCGCTGGTGGGGACCCACAGCACCAGGTCGGCGAAGGAGAGGTCGGAGAGCAGCTGCCACTCCGAGACCAGCAGGTGGAGCCACTCGAGATCGGTGTCGTCGAGGGCGGTGTGCTGGCGTACGAGTTCGTTCATGGAGGGCACGTGAGCGAGCGTACCCGGGGGTTTGTACGGCTCTGAAATGTACGGCTCCGAAATGTGCGGGTCCGGACCGGTGTGTGCTCCTGGAACACCCGCGGGCCGCGGCGCCTGGGAGGGACCCTCAACCCTCCCGGCACCGCAGCCCGGAGCAGTATCGGCCGTGGGGTGTGCGGTCCCGGTCGGCCGAAGGGCGAGGAGCCGGGGCAGTCAGGGCAGAGAGCCTCGGTTCCTCTGTCCGCCTTCCTGTGCGGGGAAGGCGGAGGCTGCTGCGCGCTTGGCACGCGCTCTCGTAACGCATTGTGGACTAGACCACTCATGGGTGTCCATGCGTTGGAGGCTGTTCGTTGTTGTTATTTTTCCGGCTGGCGGGACGCACTGGCGTCCTCCACGCAGCCTAACCCGTGTGG
Organism: Streptomyces coeruleorubidus; assembly: GCF_028885415.1. Classification (GTDB taxonomy): domain Bacteria; phylum Actinomycetota; class Actinomycetes; order Streptomycetales; family Streptomycetaceae; genus Streptomyces; species Streptomyces coeruleorubidus_A. The sequence continues at coordinate 6,599,938 of NZ_CP118527.1, read as the reverse complement.
GTTCCTGTGCGGGGCCAGATGGACATGGCAATTTCCGCGACCGCCTCCAGTTCCTCCCGGCTCGCCCCGTCCCGCGCCTGTTGCGACATGCCCTGGATCATCGCTCCGGTATGGCGGGCCAGGGCGGCGGCGTCGGTGCCCCGGGGCAGTACGTCGGCGGCGACATCGGCTCTGATGCGGCTTTCGAACGCGGCGATGTTGGCGTTGCGGCGGTCCCGCAGCGACTGTTCGACCTCGGGGGTCGAGCAGTTCGCGGCGGCGTGGACGACGAGGCAGCCGTGCGGGTGGCCGGGTTCCGTGTACGCGGCGGCGGCCTCGCGCAGCGCGCGTTCGACGGCGGCCCGGGCAGTGGGTTCCTCGGCGAGGGCCCGGTCGGTGAACGAGCCGTACCTCGTGCCGTAGACCTGCACGACCTCCTCGAAAAGGGACCGCTTGTCGCCGAAGGCCGCGTAGAGGCTGGGGGCGCCGATGTCCATGACGCGGGTGAGGTCGGAGACGGACGTGGCCTCGTAGCCGTGCTCCCAGAAGGCCAGGAGCGCCTTCTCCAGTGCGGTCTCGCGATCGAAGGAGCGGGGGCGGCCGCGGGGCCTTCCCTTGCCCTTGCCCGTCGCGGTTCCGGGCCTCTCGGCCCCAGCGGTTCCGTGCCCCGCGACCCTTGCGGTCCCGTCGTCGTTCACCATGGAGTGCATTTTATAGCGGGCACTAGAGAAATGTCGGCGGGCTGGGGTAGGGTCATTTCTGTAGCGACCACTAGGGAAATGCGAAGGGGGCGCCGCCATGGGCGTGCTCACGGGCAGGACGGCACTCGTCACCGGGGCGAGCAGGGGCATCGGGCGAGGAATCGCCGAGCGGTTGGGCCGCGACGGCGCGCGGGTCGGGGTGCACTACGGCAGGAACGAGACGGCGGCGAAGGAGACGGTCGCGGCGATCGAGGCGGCGGGCGGCTCGGCGTTCGCGGTGGGCGTGGAGCTGGGCGTACCGGGGGACGCCGAGGCACTGTGGGCGGAGTTCGACCGGCACGCGGACGGGCTGGACATCCTGGTGAACAACGCGGGGATCGGCAACACGCGGCCGATCCAGGAGCTGGACGAGCAGGAGTACGACAAGGTCTTCGCGGTGAACGTGAAGGCGCCGTTCTTCATTCTCAAGCAGGGCATGAACCGGCTGCGGGACGGCGGCCGGGTCGTCAACATCTCCTCGGGGCTGGCCCGGACGGCGGTGATGCCGGACAACATGGCGTACGCGATGACGAAGGGCGCGCTGGACGTCCTCTCACGGGACCTGTCCAAGGTGCTGGGCCCTCGGGGCATCACGGTGAACTCGGTGGCGCCGGGGATCATCGACACGGACAACACGGCCCAGCTGCTGCGCGGCAGTGCCGACGGCTGGGCGAAGGCCGCGGCGATATCGGCGCTGGGCGGGGTGGGCGAACCGGCCGAAGTCGCCGACGTGGTGGCGTTCCTGGTCTCGGACGGGGGGCGGTGGGTCACGGGGAGCTGGGTCGATGCGACGGGGGGTTCGCTCACATAGAGGCCGCCGCACGCAGCGGGACGGGGGGTTCGCTCACATAGAGGCCGCCGCACGCAGCGGGGGGATCACGGGCCCGCCCCTGGTCATCAGCGAGTTCGGTCACCACGCTCTGGTCCTCAGCGCGGGTCTCCCGTCACCACGCCCCGTCCCAGCGAGTGTCCATCGCCCGGCCCCGGTCATCAGCGAGTCTCCGTCACCTTCGCCAGCGCGCGAGGGGCGTCCGGGTCCTGGCCGCGGGCGATGGTGACCTCGTAGGCCAGGAGCTGGAGGGGGATGATCTCCAGGACGGGCTGCACCTCCTCGGCGACCTCGTCCGTCGGCAGGACGAAACCGGCCGACGCCTGCTCCACCTGAAGCCTGGGGCCGATGACGACCAGGTCGGCACCGCGGCCGCGCAGCCGGTCGAGCACCGGCTGGAGCGCTTCGCCGCCCTTGCCGTCGGTGACCACGGCGATGACCGGGGAGACGTTGTCGACCATGGCGAGCGGTCCGTGCAGCAGGTCGGCGCCGGAGTAGGAGAGGGCGGGGATGTAGCTGGTCTCCATCAGTTTGAGGGCGGCCTCCTTGGCCGTGGGGTAGCCGTAGCCGCGTGAGGTGATCACCATGCGCTCGGCGAAGCGGTAGCGGGCGGCGAGGGTGCGCACCTCGTCCTGCCGGGCGAGCAGTTGCTCGGCGAGATCGGGCAGTACGTGCGCGGGTGCGCCGTCGCCGCCGCGCAGGACCTCGGCGAACAGGTAGAGCGCGAGAAGGGAGGCGGTGTACGTCTTGGTCGCGGGGAGGGCCTTCTCCGGTCCGGCCATGATGTCGATGTGGTACTCGGAGACGCCGGCCAGGGGTGAGTCCGGGTTGTTGGTGACGGCGAGCGTGATCGCGCCGGCCTCGCGGGCGGCCCGGGTCGAGGCGACCAGGTCCGGGGAGCCGCCGGACTGGCTGACGGTGACGACGAGGACGTCCGTGAGGTCGGGCCGGGCGCCGTAGGCCGTGGTCGTGGACATCGAGGTGAGTCCGCAGGGCAGGCCGAGCCGGATCTCCAGGAGGTACTTGGCGTAGAGGGCGGCGTTGTCGGAGGTGCCGCGGGCGGTCAGCAGGACGAAGCGGGGAGCGCGGGCGGCGATCCGCCGTGCCACGTCCCGGATGGCGGGGGCGCCGTCGGCCAGGATCCGGCGCAGGACGGCGGGCTGCTCCGCCATCTCCCGGGCCATGATCCGGCCCGGGCGCTCGCTGAGGGTGTCCGGTGTGGCGGCGGCGGTCATGGCGGGGTTCCTTCCGGGGGCGCGGGCAGATACAGCTCCCATTCCACTCCCCCGCACCGCGGATCGCCCACGCGATGCAACTCCCATTCCACTTCCCGGCACATCGGAACGCCCACCCGGGAAGGGCGCTGTTCACCTGCCGGCGACCTGGTCGGCACCGGGCGGCTGCCCCTGTGGGACCGGCGGTATTCACCCTGGGAGCGGCGCCCCCGCTCTGTTAGATTGGTCTAAACCACACGGCCCCTCCCGGGTCCAGTCCCAGTTGAGCATCCCTCTCAGATCGGCAGGCCCAGCGTGGAAGTTGTCATCGTTCCGGACGCCAAGGCGGGCGGCGAGCTCATCGCCGAGGCCATGGCTCAGCTGCTGCGGCGCAAGCCCGGCGCCCTGCTCGGCGTGGCGACCGGCTCGACGCCCCTGCCCGTGTACGAGGCGCTGGCGGCCAAGGTGCGTTCCGGTGCCGTGAGCGTGACGCGGGCGCGGATAGCCCAGCTCGACGAGTACGTGGGGCTGCCCGCCGACCATCCGGAGTCGTACCGCTCGGTGCTGCGGCGTGAGGTGCTGGAGCCGCTCGGGATCGGGATGGACCAGTTCATGGGGCCGGACGGCACGGCCGAGGACGTGCAGGGGGCGTGCGAGGCGTACGACAAGGCGCTCACGGATGCCGGGGGCGTGGACCTTCAGTTGCTCGGTATCGGGACCGACGGCCACATAGGGTTCAACGAGCCGTGCTCGTCGCTGGCATCGCGGACGCGGATCAAGACGCTGACCGAGCAGACCCGGATCGACAACGCGCGCTTCTTCGACGGCGACATCGACCAGGTGCCGCACCACGTGATCACGCAGGGCATCGGCACCATCCTGGAGGCCCGGCACCTGGTGCTGCTCGCCACCGGCGAGGGCAAGGCGGACGCGGTCGCGGCGACGGTGGAGGGGCCGGTCGCCGCGGTGTGTCCCGCGTCCGCGCTCCAGCTCCACCCGCACGCGACCGTCGTGGTCGACGAGGCCGCCGCGTCGAAGCTGAAGCTGGCTGACTACTTCCGGCACACCTACGCCAACAAGCCGGAGTGGCAGGGGATCTGACGGTCGAACTCCCCTGTCATGACCCAGTGGACGACGAGGACGGCGATGAGGAGGTACGTGCTCGCGCAGCACGGGCAGACCCCGGGTGGCGCCGCTGATGATCCCGGTCGCGACCATCCGGGGAAGCAGCAGTGGGAAGACCCGCTTGGACGACTCCCCGTGCCTCCCGCCTACAACCCGGCGATCACCTCGGCCGCCGCGCGGCCGCAGACGCGGGCCGCGCCGTGGGTGGCGATGTGCAGGGCGCCTCGGGGTGGGGCCTGGGGGACGCCCATTTCGACCACGATGGTGTCGGGGCGGGCGGCCAGCAGGGTGTCGAGGGCCGAGGCCATCCAGGGGTGGCGGTGTTCGTCGCGGACGACGGCGACGATGCGGCGGGGGCCGGCTGCCTGAAGGGCCGCCCGTCCGGCGCTGTCACCGGCATCGCTCTCCTTGCCGTCCGCCACCTTGCCGTCCGCCACCTTGCCGTTCCCCTCCCTGCCGACCTCGGCAGAGAAGCTGCCCGTCACCGTGCCCGGCAGGAGGTGGACGAGTTCGGCGGCGACGCCCCAGGGGGTCTCGTCGCCGACCGCGATGTTGGCGACGGGGGTGAGGGCGGCGACGTAGGGCGGTTCGGTGAGGGGCTTGAAGGTCTCCGGGCTCCCCATGCCGGGGGCGACGGTGACCGTGAGGGCGCGGCGGGCGGCGTGCAGGCCGATCTCGCTGCCGCGAGTCTCCTCGGGGGCGCGGCCGGGCGTGCCCGCCCAGCGGGCCAGTGCCCGTACCCGGTCCGCGGCCTCGGCCAGGCGTTCCTCGGGCAGTTCGCCCGTGCGTACCGCCGCGACCAGGGCGTCCCGCAGGCGCCGTACGGTCGCGTCGTCGGCCAGGCCGCCGCCCACGCAGATCGCGTCGGCACCGGCGGCGACGGCGAGGACGCTGCCGCGTTCGATGCCGTAGGTGCCCGCGATGGCCCGCATCTCCATGCCGTCGGTGACGATGAGGCCGTCGTAGCCGAGTTCGCCGCGCAGCAGGCCGGTCAGGATGCGGCGGGAGAGGGTGGCCGGGCGGTCGGGGTCCAGGGCCGGGACGAGGATGTGGGCGCTCATCACGGCCCGGCTGCCGGCGGCGATGGCCGCGCGGAACGGGGTCAGTTCGCGGTCGGTCAGCACGTCCGCGGGGGCGTCGATGCGCGGCAGGGCGTGGTGGGAGTCGACGGCCGTGTCGCCGTGGCCGGGGAAGTGCTTGGTGCAGGCGGCGACTCCGGCGGACTGGAGGCCCGTCACATAGGCCGCGGTGTGCCGGGCGGCCAGTTCGGTGTCGGCGCCGAAGGAGCGGACGCCGATCACCGGGTTGCGCGGGTTGGAGTTGACGTCGGCGGACGGGGCCCAGTTGAGGTTCACGCCGCAGGCCGCGAGACGGCGGCCCAGTTCATGGGCGACCTCTCGCGTCAGCTCCACGTCGTCCACCGCGCCGAGGGCGTGGTTGCCCGGGAAGGAGGAGCCGCTGCGCACCTCCAGGCGCGTCACGTCACCGCCTTCCTCGTCGATCGCGACCAGGACGTCGTCGCGCTCGGCCCGCAGTTGCGCGGTCAGCGCGGCCAGTTGGGCGGGCGAGGCGATGTTGCGGCCGAACAGGCCGACGGAGGCGAGGCCCTCGCCGAGCCGGCGCAGCAGCCAGTCGGGGGCGGTGGTTCCGGCGAAACCGGGCTGGAGAACCGTCAGGGCGTCACGCGTGAGCGTGTCGGTACCGCCGGCGAGTGTCGTCATCGGGTGGGGTCATCCCTTCACGGCGCCCGCGGTCAGGCCCGCGGCCATCTTGCGCTGAACGAGGAGGAAGAGGGCGACGATCGGCACGGCCATCATCGTGGCGCCGGCCATCATCGGGGCGTATTCGGTGCCGTGCTTGGTGGTGAAGTTGCCGAGCCAGACGGTCGCCGTCTGGTTCTTCTGGCTGAGCAGCATCAGGGCGTACAGGTACTCGTTCCAGGCCTGGATGAAGCCGTAGACCGAGGTGGCGACCATGCCGGGGGCCAGGAGCGGGAAGACCACCCGGAGGAAGGCACCCGTGCGGGAGCAGCCGTCGACCATGGCCGCCTCCTCCAGTTCCTTCGGGATGTTGACGATGAAGCCCCTCAGCGTCCACACGGTGAACGGGAGGATGAAGGTCAGGTACGTGATGATGAGGCCCGTCAGCCGGTCGTACTGGCCCAGGTCGTTGAGCAGCAGGAACACCGGGATGATCATGGCGACCAGGGGGACCATCTGGACCGCGAGGATGCCCACGATCACGATCTTGCGGCCGCGGAAGGCGAAGCGGGAGATGGCGAGCGCGGCCAGCAGCCCCACGGCCATGCCGATGACGACCACCGCCAGCGACACCACCATGCTGCGGCCCACCGGACCCCAGAAGTCGGCGATGTCCAGCGCCCGGCCGAAGTTGGCGAAGGTGATGCCGGTCGGCAGCAGGCCGGGGTCCGGGTCGATGGCGTCCTCGGCGGGCTTGAACGCCGTGTTGAGCATCCAGTAGAGCGGGAAGCCCGCGGTGACGAAGACCAGGAGACCGAGGACGTTCCACCAGAGCTTCAGCGCCCGGCGGCCGGTCAGCGTGCTGCTCATTCGACCTCTCCGATCTTCAGCATCTGCCGCATGTAGACGGCGACCACGCCGAGCAGCAGCAGGACGGTGATCAGCGCGATGGCCGAGCCCTGGGCGTAGTCGTTGACCACGAACGCCCGGTCGTAGGAGTAGGTGTTGAGGACCTGGAACTCCGGCTCGGGGTGACCGTTCCGCATGACGAACACCTGAGGGAAGACGCCCATGTCCCAGATGACCGACAGGGTCGTGAGCATCACGATGATCGGCTTGAGCACGGGCAGGGTGACATAGCGGAAGACGCCCCAGGAGCCGGCGCCGTCCAGGCGGGCCGCCTCCTCCAGCTCCTTCGGTACCTGGGTGAGACCCGCGCTGAGCGTGATGACCACGAACGGCACGGCTCCCCACACGACCAGCAGCATGATCACGGCCAGGCCCTCGGGCCCGCTCGCGAACCAGTTGTGGCCGATCATCTCGACGCCGGGCAGCTTGCTGAGCAGCGCGTTGAAGACGCCGTAGTCCGAGTCGAAGAGCCACTTGAAGACCGTGGTCGCCACGATGACGGGCATGCCCCAGCTCGCCACCAGCACGATGTTGATGAGCACCTTCAGCCAGCCGGAGACCCGCTGGAGCAGCAGGGCGATCGCCATGCCGATCACCATCGTGAAGACGACGGCCCCGGCGGCGAAGACGATCGTGCGGACCACGACGGTCCAGAACTCGCCGTCGCCCAGCACCTTCTCGAAGTTGTCGAACCCGACCGACTCGGCCGGCTGGAAGCCCCACAGCTGGGACTGCCCGAACTTCTGGAAGGACAGGGTGACCAGACGGGCCAGCGGATAGCCCATGACCAGGGCCAGGATCAGCAGGCAGGGCGCGAGCAGCAGCCAGGGGACCGCGGCCGGGCTCGACGTCCGTGGCCTACGGGGCGTGTCCGCCGGGCCCGGTGGCGGCGGTGCCTGCCGCGGCGGCGGCACCTTGACAGGGGTGGTGGTGTCTGCGGCACTCATCGCGCACTCCTCGGCGGTCCCTCAGGTCGTACGGAGGGCGGGGCTCCGCCCGTGAGGGAGCCCCGCTCGAAGGTCACTTGGTGTTGATGACCTTGTCGATCGCCGCGTCCGCCTCCTCGGCGGCGGCCTCGACCGACTTCTTGCCGGTGCCGATGTTCTGCAGCATGGTCTGCAGGATCTGCGCCTTCTCGACCTGGCCCCAGCCGGGGGCCATCGGGACGAACCAGTTGGACTCGGCCGCGGTGGCGGGGACCGCCGTCTTCGGGTCGTTCTTCAGCGTCGCGAGGTCGGTCTTGTTGTTGGGCAGGTTGCCCTTGGCCATCAGGCCCTTCTGGCCGGAGGGGCCGGTGAACGCGTTGATCCACTCGGCGGCCAGCGCCGGCGCGTCTGACTTCACGGGCACGGCGAGATCGGAGCCGCCCAGGAAGACGGGCATGTTCTTGCCGGACGGGCCGGGCATCACGAAGTTCTCGAGGTTGCCCTTGAGCTGGCCGCTCTTGTCGTTCTTGGGGTCCTCGGCGGTCGCGCCCTCCCAGGCGGCGGCGAAGATCATGGCGGACTTGCCCTGGCCGTAGACGATGTAGCGGTCGGACTCGTCCTTGGTCTTGTCGCCGTGCATGTACTTGTCGACGACGTTCTTGAACTCCTTCAGGCCCTTGAGCGACTCGGGCGAGGAGAGAGAGGCCTTCCACTGTCCGCCCGACTCGGTGGCGATGGCGCCGCCGGCGTCGTAGACGAAGGACATGGCCGCGTACCAGTCGCGGGTCGGCTGGTACCAGGCGCTGAACTTGTCGCCCTGCTTCTTCTGGATCTTGTCCAGGGCGGCGGTGAGCTCCTTGTACGTCTTCGGGGGCGCCTTCACCCCGACCGAAGCCGCCACGTCCCCCCGCCAGTTGGCGACGCGGCCGCCGGCGTAGTACGGGACGCCGTAGGTCTTGCCCTCGTAGGTCACCGACGCCTTGAGGCCGTCCAGCCAGGCGTCCGAGCTGTCGAAGTCGGCGGGGTCCAGCGGGGCGAAGGCGCCCTTGACCATGTAACCGAGCATCTCGGTGTTGCCCATCTCGACCACGTCGGGGACCTTGTCGGTGGCGAGGACGGCGTCGAGCTTGGCGTTCTTGTCGGGCCAGCCGTAGTACTCGTGGTTGATCTTGAGGCCGGGGTGCTTCTTCTCGACTGCCGCGTCGGCGGCCTTCACCAGCTCCGGCCAGTTGTTCTGGGCGTCGACGGTGAGCCAGACGGTCAGCTCCTTGGCGTCCGCGCCCTTGTCCGAACCCCCGCTGCCACCCTCGCCCCCGCACGCCGCGATGGAGACCACCATGCCCGCGATACCGATCGCGGATATCAGCTTGCGCTTCACGCCACCCTCCTCAGGGATGCCACCGACCCCCCTGCTCCCCGCGGTGAACGTGGGGCCAGGCCCTGGACCAATGGTGTAGACCAGTAGGGGGAGCTTGGACCAGACCAGCAGGCCTGTCAAGGGTCCGGAATGAGCTCTGACCAGCCGTTATGCGACCTACATATGCAGGAACCTTTAAGTAAGAACCCGACGAAAACCCGGCCGGGCACGGCATACTCCAGGTAGACCACTCGAGTTGTGGACTAGACCAAAAGAGGCGCCGACGGTATACAAGTGGGATCGTGTCGGCACAGGAGCCGGGAAGGCGGAGCATGAGCACCGACATCAGCAGTGCGGAGAACGAGAGCGGGGCGCCCGTTCGTACCGCACGCGTGCCCAAGTACTACCGCCTGAAGAAGCACCTGCTCGACATGACCGAGACCCAGGCGCCGGGCACGCCGGTCCCGCCCGAGCGCACACTGGCGGCCGAGTTCGACACCTCGCGCACGACCGTGCGCCAGGCGCTTCAGGAGCTGGTCGTCGAGGGCCGGCTGGAGCGCATCCAGGGCAAGGGCACGTTCGTCGCCAAGCCCAAGGTCTCCCAGGCGCTGCAACTGACCTCGTACACCGAGGACATGCGCGCCCAGGGTCTCGAACCCACCTCGCAGCTCCTGGACATCGGCTACGTCACCGCCGACGACCGCCTCGCCGGGCTCCTCGACATCACGACCGGCGGACGGGTGCTGCGCATCGAGCGGCTGCGCATGGCCAACGGCGAGCCCATGGCCATCGAGACCACCCACCTGAGCGCGAAGCGCTTCCCGGCCCTGCGCCGGTCCCTGGCGAAGTACACGTCCCTCTACACCGCGCTCGCCGAGGTCTACGACGTCCATCTCGCGGAGGCCGAGGAGACCATCGAGACCTCGCTGGCCACGCCGCGCGAGGCCGGCCTGCTCGGCACGGACGTCGGCCTGCCGATGCTGATGCTCTCCCGGCACTCGCTGGACCGGGAAGGGCAGCCGGTGGAGTGGGTGCGGTCGGTGTACCGGGGGGACCGGTACAAGTTCGTGGCACGGCTCAAGAGGCCCGCCGAGTAGCGCACGCGGTGTAGCGCAACTCCCTTTCCTGCTTTACGTTCCTCCCGTCGCCGCATGGACGGGAGGACACCCCGGTGCGTATCGCGAACCCCCGAACCGTCGTTGTCTGGACCCTGGTCACACTGGTCGGCGCGGCCGGCTGGACCGTGCTCGCGCTGTCCCGGGACGAGGAGGTCTCGGCCGCCTGGATGGTGGCCGCCGCCCTCGGGACGTACGCGATCGCCTACCGCTTCTACGCGAAGTTCATCGCGTACAAGGTGCTCAAGGCCGACCGGACCCGGGCCACCCCGGCGGAGCGGCTGAACAACGGCATCGACTTCCACCCCACCGACCGCCGCGTCCTGCTCGGCCACCACTTCGCGGCGATCGCGGGCGCCGGACCGCTGGTCGGCCCGGTGCTGGCCGCCCAGATGGGCTATCTGCCCGGCACGATCTGGATCATCGCCGGCGTCGTCTTCGCGGGTGCGGTCCAGGACATGGTGGTGCTGTTCTTCTCCACGCGGCGCGACGGCAGGTCGCTGGGGCAGATGGCGCGGGAGGAGATCGGCCCGTTCGGCGGGGCGGCGGCCCTCCTCGCCGCGTTCGCCATCATGATCATCCTGCTCGGCGTGCTGGCCCTGGTCATCGTCAACGCCCTCGCACAGTCGCCGTGGGGCACCTTCTCCATCGGCATGACGATCCCGATCGCCCTGCTGATGGGCTTCTACCTGCGGGTGCTGCGGCCGGGCCGGGTGGCCGAGGTGTCGCTGATCGGCGTGGCGCTGCTGCTGCTCGCGCTGGTCGCGGGCCGCTGGGTGGCCGAGTCGTCCTGGGCCGAGACGTTCACGCTGGCGCCATCCACGCTGGTCGTCTGGCTGGTGGCGTACGGATTCATCGCCTCGATCCTGCCGGTGTGGATGTTGCTGGCGCCGCGCGACTATCTGTCGACCTTCATGAAGATCGGCACGATCGTGCTGCTGGCGCTGGGTGTCGTGATCACCCTGCCGACGCTGAAGATGGACGCCGTGACGGACTTCGCCTCGCGCGGCGACGGTCCGGTCTTCGCGGGCTCGCTCTTCCCGTTCGCCTTCATCACCATCGCCTGCGGCGCGCTCTCCGGCTTCCACGCGCTCATCTCGTCCGGCACGACACCGAAGATGATCCAGAAGGAGACGCAGATCCGGATGATCGGCTACGGCTCCATGCTGATGGAGTCGTCGGTCGCGGTGATGGCGCTGATCGCGGCGAGCATCATCGACCCGGGCCTGTACTTCGCGATGAACGCGCCTGCCGGGGTGATCGGCACGACGGTGGAGAACGCCTCGCAGGTGGTGGGCAGTTGGGGCTACCAGATCTCCCCGCAGGATCTCGCCCAGGCCGCGAAGAGCGTCGAGGAGTCGACCCTGCTGTCCCGCACGGGCGGCGCGCCCACCCTCGCCGTCGGGGTGTCGGAGATCTTCTCCCAGGTCACGGGCGGCGGCCTGAAGGCGTTCTGGTACCACTTCGCGATCATGTTCGAGGCGTTGTTCATCCTGACCGCGCTGGACGCCGGTACGCGCGTGGGCCGGTTCATGCTCCAGGACATGCTGGGCAACGTCTACCGGCCCTTCCGCAACGTCAGCTGGAAGCCGGGCCTGCTGATCACCAGCGCGCTGGTGTGCGGGCTGTGGGGCTACTTCCTCTGGGTCGGCGTCCACGAACCCCTGGGCGGCATCAACCAGCTCTTCCCGATCTTCGGCATCTCCAACCAACTGCTGGCGGCGGTCGCCCTGGCGGTGTGCACCACGCTGCTCGTGAAGAGCGGCCGTCTGAAGTGGGCCTGGATCACCGGGGTCCCGCTCGCCTGGGACGCGGCGGTGACGCTGACCGCGAGCTGGCAGAAGGTGTTCTCCAGCGATCCCAAGGTCGGCTTCTTCAAGCAGCGGCAGGTGTTCCAGGACGCGATCGACCGGGGCGAGGTGCTGCCGCCCGCCAAGACCATGGACGACATGCACACCGTGGTCACCAACTCCACGGTGGACGGCGTCCTCTCGGCGATTCTGGCCCTGCTGATCGTGGTCGTCGTCGTCGACGCGGCCCGGGTGTGCGTCCGGCACGTACGCCGTCCTGCGCTGTCGTCGCTGAGCGAGGCGCCGTACGTCGAGTCGAGGATCGTCGCTCCGGCCGGCTTGTTCCCGACGAAGGAGGAGAAGGAGGAGGCCCGGGATGCGGTCGGCACTGAGACGCGCGTATAGGGGTGTGCGCTGGTACGTACGGGAGTTGACCGATGAGTCGGCGTACGACCGCTATGTCGCACACGTCCGCAGGGAGCATCCGGACGCGGAGGTGCCCTCCCGCCGGGACTTCGAGCGGCTGCGCACCCAGCGGCAGGAGAAGGATCCCCGGCAGGGGTTCCGCTGCTGCTGAGCGCCGCTGCGGGGAACTGATTTCTTTTGAGTACCGCATTACGGACGAGGGGTTCCGTTCTCGCCACACCCTGACCTAGATTGCCTGCGCATTCCACAGGTGATCACTGAGGGGACGGAGCCGCCGATGTCGCAAGCCCCAGAAGCCAGCAGAGGGGCGACGGTGACGCCCATGCGCGTCGTCATCGCTCTCTGCCTCATAGCGCCCTTCGTGGCCATGCTCTGGGTCGGCTCGTACGCCAAGACCGACCCGGCCTTCATCGGGCTCCCGTTCTTCTACTGGTACCAGATGGCGTGGGTGCTGATCTCCACCGCGCTGACGATGATCGCCTACAAGCTGTGGCAGCGTGACCAGCGCGCCCGCTCTGCCGCGAAGGGCGGTGCGTCGGAGTGAAGGACGGCGTGAACGGCGTCGCACTCGCCGTCTTCATCTTCTTCTTCGTGCTCGTCACGGTCCTGGGCTTCCTCGCCTCGCGCTGGCGCAGGGCCGAGAACGAGCACAGCCTGGACGAGTGGGGTCTGGGCGGCCGCTCGTTCGGCACCTGGATCACCTGGTTCCTGCTGGGCGGCGACCTGTACACGGCGTACACCTTCGTGGCCGTACCGGCGGCGATCTACGCGGCGGGCGCGGCCGGTTTCTTCGCGGTGCCGTACACGATCCTGGTCTACCCGCTGATCTTCACGTTCCTGCCCCGCCTGTGGTCGGTCTCGCACAAGCACGGGTACGTGACGACGTCCGACTTCGTGCGCGGCCGCTTCGGCTCCAAGGGCCTCTCCCTGGCCGTGGCCCTCACCGGCATCCTCGCGACCATGCCGTACATCGCGCTCCAACTGGTCGGCATCCAGGCCGTGCTGGACGTGATGGGCGTCGGCGGCGGCGAGGACACCAACTGGTTCATCAAGGACCTGCCGCTGCTGATCGCCTTCGGTGTGCTGGCGGCGTACACGTACTCGTCGGGTCTGCGGGCGCCGGCGCTGATCGCGTTCGTCAAGGACACCCTGATCTACATCGTCATCGCGGTGGCGATCATCTACATCCCGATCAAGCTGGGCGGGTTCGACGAGATCTTCGCCAAGGCCGGCGAGGCGTACGGTCAGACCAACCCGGCGACGGGCGCGCCGCGCGGTGCGCTGGTGCCGGCGGAGGCAGGGCAGTGGACGTACGCCACGCTGGCGCTGGGCTCCGCGCTCGCGCTCTTCATGTACCCGCACTCGATCACGGCGACGCTGTCCTCGAAGAGCCGTGAGGTGATCCGCCGCAACACCACGATCCTGCCGCTGTACTCGCTGATGCTGGGTCTGCTCGCGCTGCTGGGCTTCATGGCGATCGCGGCCGGGATCAAGGTGCAGAACGGGCAGCTGGCGATCCCGCAGCTGTTCGAGACCATGTTCCCGGACTGGTTCGCGGGCGTGGCCTTCGCGGCGATCGGCATCGGGGCCCTGGTCCCGGCCGCCATCATGTCCATCGCGGCCGCGAACCTCTTCACCCGCAACATCTACAAGGACTTCATCAAGCCCGACGCCACGCCGGCGCAGGAGACCAAGGTCTCCAAGCTCGTCTCGCTGCTGGTGAAGGTGGGCGCCCTGGCCTTCGTCCTCACCATGGACAAGACGGTCGCCATCAACTTCCAGCTGCTGGGCGGCATCTGGATCCTGCAGACCTTCCCGGCCCTGGTCGGCGGCCTGTTCACCCGCTGGTTCCACCGCTGGGCCCTGCTCGCCGGCTGGGCGGTCGGCATGATCTACGGCACGGTCGCCGCGTACGGCGTCGCCTCGCCGACCCAGAAGCACTTCGGCGGCTCCTCGAAGGAGATCCCCGGCATCGGCGAGATCGGCTACATCGGCCTCACGGCGTTCGTCCTGAACGTCGTCGTCACCGTCGTCCTGACCTTCGTCCTCAAGGCCCTGAAGGCCCCCGACGGCATCGACGAGACCAAGCCGGAGGACTACACGGCCGACGCGGGCGACCCCGGGGTCCAGGTGGAGCTTCCGCCGGCGACGGCGGGCACCTCGCACTGAGTCGCAAGTGACGACGGGCCGTCGGTGAAAACCGGCGGCCCGTTGTCATACCCGTCCCGCACACTCGGGCCATGGACATCCTCATCCGGCGAGTGAAGCCCACCGAATACGACGCCCTCGGCGAGATCACCGCCCAGGCCTACCTGAGGGACGGCCTCCTCGACTTCGGTGAGAGCGATTGGTACCTCGGCGAACTCAGGGACGTGGCCAAGCGGGCCGCCGCCGCGGACGTCCTGGTGGCCATGCGGGGCGAACACCTCCTCGGTGGCGTCACCTTCGTCCCCGCCGGCGGTCCCATGGCCGACATCGCCCTTCCCGGAGAGGCCGAGATACGGATGCTCGCCGTCGCCCAGGAGGCCCGCGGCCGCGGCGCCGGAGAGGCCCTCGTCCGCGCCTGCGTCGACCGCGCCCGCGCGACGGACGGCTGCGTCCGCGTCGTCCTGTCGACGCAGCGCACCATGCACTCCGCCCACCGCATCTACGAACGTCTCGGCTTCGTCCGTGTCCCGGAGCGGGACTGGAACCCGATTCCGGAGCTCGACGACATCACTCTCCTCACCTACGAGTTGACGCTGTGAAACCATCGCGACACTACATCTGGGGGTGCTTTCTCCACCCGGCACAAGATGTATGCTCATGCTCGCTGCCGCCGCAGGGGAATCCGGTGTGAATCCGGAACTGTCCCGCAACGGTGTACCCATGCCTCTTCATGCGTGTATGGGAGTCAGTCCGAGGACCTGCCGACAGCGCGCCCGGCCGTCCGGCCGGTGTGCCCCGAACATCCGGGCCTCGTGGAATGGGCCGGTGGACGCGACGCCGCGTGTGCTCGTGTGCTGCCCCCTGCCCTGCGCGAGGCCCCCGTGCCGAGCGAGGGAGAGCCCCACGTGACCATCGCGCCAGCCGATCCGGTCTCAGCCGCCGAAAAAGAGCACGACGGTCCTGGTGCCGCGCTGCTGCGGACCCTGACCGAGCTGACCGCCGACCTCCCCGACGCCGACCCCGGCCGGGTCGCCGCCGCCGCGCTGCGCGGCCGGTCCGCGCGGGCCGACGAGTCGGAGTTGCGCGAGCTGGCGACGGAGGCGGCCGCCGGCCTCATCTCCGAGGATCCCGCCTACTCCCGGCTGGCCGCGCGCCTGCTGACGATCGGCATCCGCGCCGAGGCCGCCTCGCAGGGCGTCACTTGCTTCACCGAGTCCGTCGCGGTCGGGCACCGGGAGGGCCTCATCGCCGACCGGACCGCCGAGTTCGTACGCATCCACGCCGCCCGCCTCGACGCCCTGATCGACACGGCCGCCGACGACCGCTTCGGCTACTTCGGCCTGCGCACGCTCCACAGCCGTTACCTGCTCCGGCACCCGATCACCCGTCGCGTGATCGAGACGCCACAGCAGTTCATGCTCCGCGTCGCCGCCGGTCTCGCCGAGGACGACACCGCTCGCGCACTGGACGAAGTCGCCGCGCTCTACGGGCTCATGAGCCGCCTCGACTACCTCCCCTCCTCCCCCACCCTCTTCAACTCCGGCACGCGGCACCCCCAGATGTCGTCCTGCTACCTCCTCGACTCCCCCAAGGACGAGCTGGACTCCATCTACGACCGGTACCACCAGGTGGCGCGGCTGTCGAAGCACGCCGGCGGCATCGGAATCGCGTACTCCCGTATCCGTGCGCGCGGTTCGCTGATCCGCGGCACCAACGGCCACTCCAACGGCATCGTCCCGTTCCTGAAGACCCTCGACGCCTCGGTCGCCGCCGTGAACCAGGGCGGCCGCCGCAAGGGCGCCGCCGCGGTCTACCTGGAGACCTGGCACTCGGACATCGAGGAGTTCCTGGAACTGCGCGACAACACCGGCGAGGACGCCCGCCGCACGCACAACCTGAACCTCGCGCACTGGGTGCCCGACGAGTTCATGCGGCGGGTGAACGCCGACGCGCAGTGGTCGCTGTTCTCCCCCTCCGACGTGCCCGAGCTGGTCGACCTGTGGGGCGAGGAGTTCGACGCCGCCTACCGGGCGGCCGAGGCGAAGGGTCTCGCCAGGAAGACCCTGCCCGCCCGCGAGCTGTACGGCCGCATGATGCGCACCCTCGCGCAGACCGGCAACGGCTGGATGACCTTCAAGGACGCCGCCAACCGCACCGCCAACCAGACGGCCGAGCCGGGCCACGTCGTCCACTCCTCCAACCTCTGCACGGAGATCCTGGAGGTCACCAGCGACGGGGAGACGGCGGTCTGCAACCTGGGGTCGGTCAACCTCGGCGCGCTCGTCGACCAGGCCGGCGGGGACATCGACTGGGAGCGGCTGGACGAGACCGTCCGTACGGCCGTCACGTTCCTCGACCGGGTCGTGGACATCAACTTCTACCCGACCGAGCAGGCGGGTCGTTCCAACGCCAGGTGGCGTCCCGTGGGCCTGGGAGCCATGGGCCTGCAGGACGTCTTCTTCAAGCTGCGCCTGCCCTTCGACTCGCCGGAGGCCAAGGCGCTCTCCACCCGTATCGCCGAGCGCATCATGCTCGCCGCGTACGAGGCCTCCGCCGACCTGGCCGAGCGCAACGGACCACTGCCCGCCTGGGAGAAGACCCGTACGGCCAGGGGCGTGCTCCACCCCGACCACTACGACGTGGAGCCGGCCTGGCCGGAGCGCTGGGCGGCCCTGCGCGAGCGCATCGCCACGACCGGCATGCGCAACTCGCTGCTCCTCGCCATCGCGCCGACGGCCACGATCGCCTCCATCGCGGGCGTGTACGAGTGCATCGAGCCGCAGGTGTCCAACCTGTTCAAGCGCGAGACGCTGTCGGGTGAGTTCCTCCAGGTCAACTCCTACCTGGTTCAGGAGCTGAAGCGGCTCGGCGTGTGGGACGCCCGCAGCCGGGAGGCCCTGCGCGAGGCGAACGGCTCGGTGCAGGACTTCGCCTGGATCCCAGAGGACGTACGCGCCCTCTACCGCACGGCGTGGGAGATCCCGCAGCGCGGCCTGATCGACATGGCGGCGGCCAGGACCCCGTTCCTGGACCAGTCCCAGTCCCTGAACCTCTTCCTGGAGACTCCGACCATCGGCAAGCTCTCCTCGATGTACGCCTACGCCTGGAAGTCCGGGCTGAAGACCACGTACTACCTGCGCTCGCGCCCGGCGACCCGCATCGCCCGCGCCGCCCAGGCCGCTGTCCCCGCGCAGGCCACCCCGGACCCCGAAGCGGTCGCCTGCTCCCTGGAAAACCCCGAGTCCTGCGAGGCCTGCCAGTAATGACCACCCAGAATCTTCTCGACCCGGGCTTCGAGCTGACCCTGCGCCCCATGCGCTACCCGGACTTCTACGAGCGCTACCGGGACGCCATCAAGAACACCTGGACCGTGGAGGAGGTCGACCTCCACTCGGACGTCGCCGACCTCGCCAAGCTCTCCCCCGCCGAGCAGCACCTGATCGGCCGGCTGGTCGCCTTCTTCGCGACGGGCGACTCGATCGTCGCCAACAACCTGGTGCTGACGCTGTACAAGCACATCAACTCCCCCGAGGCGCGGCTGTACCTGAGCCGCCAGCTCTTCGAGGAGGCCGTGCACGTCCAGTTCTATCTGACGCTCCTGGACACCTACCTCCCCGACCACGACGACCGGGCGGCGGCCTTCGCGGCCGTCGAGAACATCCCCTCCATCCGTGAGAAGGCCGAGTTCTGCTTCAAGTGGATGGACTCGGTCGACCAGCTCGACCGGCTGGAGACGCAGGCCGACCGCCGCCGCTTCCTGCTCAACCTGATCTGCTTCGCCGCGTGCATCGAGGGCCTGTTCTTCTACGGCGCCTTCGCCTACGTCTACTGGTTCCGCAGCCGGGGCCTGCTGCACGGTCTGGCCACCGGCACCAACTGGGTGTTCCGCGACGAGACGATGCACATGTCGTTCGCCTTCGACGTGGTCGACACCGTCCGCAAGGAGGAGCCGGAGCTGTTCGACGACCAGCTCCAGCAGCAGGTGACGGACATGCTCCGCGAGGCCGTCGAGGCCGAGCTGCAGTTCGCGCGCGACCTGTGCGGTGACGGCCTGCCGGGCATGAACACCGAGTCGATGCGGCAGTACCTGGAGTGCGTCGCCGACCAGCGGCTCACCCGCCTGGGCTTCGCTCCGGTCTACGGCTCCGAGAACCCCTTCTCCTTCATGGAGCTCCAGGGGGTTCAGGAGCTGACCAACTTCTTCGAGCGGCGGCCCTCCGCGTACCAAGTGGCGGTGGAGGGCACCGTCGACCTGGACGAGGACTTCTGAGCCGACACACCTGCGCGGGTCTCCTGGGTCTCCCTGAGCCCGGCAGTACCCGCGCACCTCGCCCGTCGCTTCCAGCAGACCGGGATCACTCCCCACCGCTGGATCCTGCGCCAGCGCGTGCTGCCGGCCCAGCGGCTGCTGGAAGCGACGGACCAGAGGATGGACGCGTTCGCCGGTCGAACAGGGTTCGGCAACGCGGCCGCGCCACGCCACCGCTTCGTCCGGGCCGTGGGCCCGACGCCGGACGCCTACCGGCGGACCTTCGGGGGCCCCGAAGCGGCCTGGCCCTCTCCCCCGCTCACCTCGGCACCGGCCGCAGCAGCAGGTCGTGCGGCCGCAGCGTGATGCCGACCCGGGTGCCGTCGTTCGAGGCGGCCACCTGCTCGAAGCGGTACTTGGTGGCCAGCGCCGCCGTGATCAGCGTCAGCTGGGCCATCGAGAAGTGGTCGCTCGGGCACTTGCGGTTGCCCACGCTGAACGGGCTCATGGCGTGCTTGGGGATGTCCTTGACCCGGTCCGGAAGCCAGCGGTCGGGGTCGAACTCCAGGTTCCGCTCGTACGACTTCGCATCGCGCTGGATCGCGTACGGGCTGTAGACGATGTCCGCCCCGGCCGGAATCCGGTATCCGCCGAGTTCCGTGTCCCGTACCGCGCGCCGCGTCAGAATCCACACGGCCGGGCTCAAACGCATGGACTCGACGACGACATTGTTGGTGTGCCTGAGTCCTCGGACATCCGCAAATGCCACCGGCCTCCCACCGGTGACCGCTTCTACTTCGTCACGCACCCTGTCCGCCTGTTCAGGGTGTTCCGCGAGCATATGCAGCAGCCACATGATCGTGGAGGCGACGGTTTCGCTGCCGGGGGTGAGGATCGCGACGACCTGGTCGTGGATCTCCTGTTCCCCGATCGGGTCGCCATTCTCGTCCGTCGCCTCCAGCAATGCCGTCAGCAAATCGTCCGGCTTTTGACCGGATGCGCGGCGCTCGGCGACGATCTCGTCCACCAGGAGATGCAAATCGGCCAAGGCCCGGTTGAATTCGCGGTTGGCCGGGAGCGGCAGCTTGTAGAGCGGCCCGAGCGGCACCACCATCCGCCGGTACATCCCGCGGAAGACGGTGGCGAGCGCGACGCACAGCCGCTCCGCCCGCTCGTCCATGTAGTCGCCGCGCAGCAGGCAGCGGGCCGCGATGCGCACGGCCACCCGGAAGGACTCGGAGGTGCAGTCGATGGTCTCGCCGGGCTTCCAGCGCTCGGTGAGCGCGTGCGCCTCCTCCTCCATGATCGGCCCGTAGGCGGGGATGGCGTCGAGCCGGAAGGCGGGCTGGATGGTGCGCCGCTGGCGCCGGTGCCGCGGGCCGTTCGCCGTGGCCACGCCCTCCTTGCCGAGCAGGCCCTCCAGGGACTCCCACAGCGGCCCGGCGATGATGAAGTCGTTGCTCAGCGCCAGGGCGCCGGTGAGGGCCGGGGTGGTGACGGCGTAGACCGTCTTCGGCCCGAGCTTCAGGCGGACCACGTCGCCGTGGTCGCGCAGCCGGGACATGAACGCCAGCGGGTCGCGCACCAGCTTCCAGCCGTGCCCCAGGACGGGGACACCGCCGCCCGCCCGGGGCGGTTCACGCAGCTGAGGAACCACAGGTGCTTCAGGCTTCACGGACTCGACGGTCATTTCTCACCTGCCGCTTCGTTGTTGACGTACGGGGGCGTGGACCGGTCGTCCCAGCTGTCGACCATGTACCGGCCGGACTCGTGATGGAACCAGTAGACGGAACTGAACCAGTTCCGCATATTGCCCAGACAGACCCGCACGGCGGCGCTGAGTTCCTTCCCCCGCACGGTGCCGTCGGCGAGGTCGTCGGCGAACCGTAATGCTTCCTTTTCGACGACGAGGAATTCCGTGATGCAATTCTCGACACGGTTCCTGACTTGCGCGACCGCCTGTTCCAGGGTCAGCCCCTCATGGGCGATGAGACTGATTCCGAGATTGTGCACCTCGTCGCCCGCTATCTCCTTCGGCAGCGAACAGAGGTCGTTGTACCAAGCGGCGAACTCCTGGCTCAGCAGCGCGGCCCGCCGATATGCCGGGTGTTTTCGCACGGCGTCGGGGAGTTCGCATCCCGCGGTCGGCTCCAGCAGATCCGTCCAGATCCAGTGGGCGAAGGTGAGCCGGCGCAGCCGGAGATATTCCGCGACCGTGGGCACGATCCCGTGGGTGCGGTTGTGGAACTCCCGGTCGTACGCGTCGATCACCTCGTGGAAGTGCCGGGCGAACCGGAGGTTCCACGTCGCCGGCAGGAAGGCGTACAGCCGCAGCACGCTGTCCGCGAACCCCGCGACCAGTGGGTCCTCGTGGTGCAGGTGCTCCCCGGGTGAGTCGAGGGCCGTGTGCAACTGGTCCCGCAGCCGCCGCCAGGCGACCGGGCGGCCGTGCACGATGTCGCGGTCGTGACGGTCGTCCCAGACGAAGAACCAGGCGCTGTAGTCCGCGATCGCCTGCATGACCTCGTCGGAGGCGCCGATGTAGTACCCGGCCATGAGGTCCGTGTAGCACAGGCCGTCGGCATGTTCCTCCACCTTGTCCGCGGGCATGAGCCGCTTTTCGAGCAGCCAGGCCCGGGTCTTCTCCTGGCACTTCGGCCAATACGGGTGGAGTTGCCGGGGAAACGCCGCCTCGATCACCTGAAGGGAGAGCGACGGTGGAACTGCGATGGTGGTCGGTGTCGATGTGGTGCCGTGTGACAAAGCATGCACGAACTAACCCCTCTCAGCCGCCAGTTGGCGCGGGCGCCCCTCCTTCCGTGCCGGGCGTGCGCCGTTGCATGTCCCGCTCCTCCCATTCAGCACTACAACTGACCGCTCTGGGAACGCATTTGCTTCATTCACTACCCCACACTGCCGGGAACCTCCCGTTGAGTGACTGGTACCGGATCACCAGGAGAGCGGAAGCGATCGAACGTGCGACGGACAGGCGAACGACGCAGGCGAACGGCGCCTGTCCAGGGTGGGAAACCTGAACAGACGCCGTTCGCCTGGTGATCGTGGGGTCTCAGTCGTTCGCGACGACGGGGTACCGGGGCTCGTTCTCGGCCATCTGCCGCAGCGCGTCCTTGCGTTCACGCTTGGAGAGGCGGTCGATGTACAGGTAGCCGTACAGGTGGTCGGTCTCGTGCTGCAAACACCGAGCGAAGTATCCGGTGCCGCGCACCCGGATCGCGTTGCCCCTCTCGTCCTGCCCGGTCACCTCGGCGTAGTCGGGCCGGGCGAGCGGCGCGTACGCGGTCGGCACCGACAGGCAGCCCTCGTTGCTGTCGTCCAGCCGGCGCTTCTCGGCGGGCAGTTCGACGAGCTTGGGGTTGCAGACGACGCCGGTGTGCCGGACGCCCTCGTCGTCCGGGCAGTCGTAGACGAAGACCTTCAGGTCGACGCCGATCTGGTTGGCGGCCAGGCCCACACCCTCGGCGGTGCGCTGGCTCGCGAACATGTCCGCCACCAGCTGCTGCAGCTCGTCGCCGAACTCGGTGACGTCCTTGCACTCCTTGTGCAGCACCGGGTTCCCGACCACCGTGATCGGCCGCGAGGTCCCCCGCTCCCGCCAGGCCGCCTCGCGCTCCTCGCAGTCCTCCGTGTCGATCACGTACCCCTCGTCATCGACGGGGAGCACGCCCGCGCGCTGCTGATCGGTGTCCTGCTGAGCCATGACGTTACGTACGCCTTCCTGAACAAATCCAAGCTGGGATGCTGATACAGGGTACGGGGGAAGCAGGACCTAGCAGACCTCTTCGAGATCCCGCCAGTCCCGGGAATCGGGGCTGTCGGCCACCCACCCGTCCAGCAGTCCCCTCACAAGGGAAGCCGGCGCGGCCAGCCCGCACTCCCGCTCGGGAACCCACAGCTGCCCGTCCGTCCGATGCCCCAGCGGCCCGGGATGCCCCGGCTCACTGTGATCATGTGGATCGAGATGCTCCCCGTCGCCCTCGTCGGACGGCATCCGTGACTCGGAGCACATCCGGCACAGCAACCGCACCGAAGAAGACCAGTCCTCCGCGGCGAACCCGGCATCCGCGGCGAGCTGCTCCAGCGCGTCCCGGTCCGCCTCGGTCGCCGCCTCCAGCAGCACCACCCACGTCGGCACCGGTGACGGCGCCCACAGCTCGATCTCGTCGAACACCGGGTACGTGTGCCCGGCGGCCGTGGTCCGCTCCCCGTGCGGCACACCGTCGTGCAGCACGACCTCACCCCAGCGCCGCCCCGACGACGGCAGCGGAATGGACAGCACCTCGATCCGCGCGGGATCCAACCGCCGTCCCCACACGACCTCGGCCTCCCCCTCCGGGGACAGCCGTACGGCCGCGCTGCCGAGGTCCATGCCGACGGGCTCACCGGAGTCGTTGGCCGGCCCCGGCACCCGCAGCCCGTAGGCCTGCCAGGCGCGCCGGGCCAGCGGCCAGTCCTGGAGGGCGGTCGCGGCGATGCCGACGTTCCACCAGTCGGGCGCGCCGGTGTCCCGGTCGAGCAGCGCCACGGCCCTGAGGCCCGCCGCCCGCGCCTGCTCCCAGTCGTGCCGGAACTTGTGCAGCAGGGCGAGGTTGAACCAGGACTCGGACAGCCAGGGCTCCAGATCGGCGGCACGTGTCAACAGTGCGCCGGCGTCCTCGTACCGGCCGTCGCCGATGAGCGTGAACGCCCGGTCTGTGGCCTGCCGCCAGGAGGCGGAGGGCCGGTGCCGTCCCTTGCCGAAGATCCTCACGATTCCCGCCTGCCAGTTCCGTGCGGTGGGCTGGCCGTAGCTGTGTTTCGAGCCCCCGGACACCTTCTTCTTCGCATCCAACCACGTACGGCCTCCGGGGCGCTCATTACCCATGGGTTACCCAGTCATGGGCAAGGTCAGACTGCTCCTGGACAGTACCCGGGCCAGCGATTCCACCACCTCCGGGGCGTACTCCCCGGCGGTGGCGAGGCGGAGTTCCTCCAGCGCCGTCAGTGGTCCGCCGGGACCGCCTTCCCGGGACTTCTCCTCGTACGCGTTCACGGCCCGGACGATCCGCGCGGCGAGCGGCTGCTCCGCGTAGGGGTCGGCCTGCCGCTCCACGACCACGGCGACCGCCTCGTCGACGCCCGTCTGCCGTACGACCGCTGCGCCGAGCAGCGCGATCCGCCGCTGTTCCGCGGCGGGCAGACCGGCGGTGGCGCCCGCCGGCACCGGGTCGACGAGGCTGAGCTGGCCGATGTCGTGCATGAGCGCGGCGTACTCCAGCACGGCCAGCTCGGGCTCGGTGAGGCCCAGGTCACGCCCCACGGCCTGACTGAGCGCGGCGACGCGGCGGGCGTGCCCGCAGGGGGTGTACCCGGCGACCTCGGTGGCCCGGGCGAGGGAGGCGATGGTCTGCCGGTAGGTCGCCCGGACGGCGGCGTACCGGCGGAACGACATCTGGGCGAGCAGCAGCGGCACGGAGAAGACGGGCAGCGCCCACAGGCCCACGACGGCGACCGCCAGGGCCATCACCGCCCCGGTCGCGATGACGGCGGAGCCGATGCCGCAGATGGCCCGCAGCTCGTCCCGCAGCACCGGCCCGAAGGGCCAGCCGGTGCGGGAGTGGGCCAGCGCGGCGGCGAGCACCGCGTCGCACAGCGCGGTCAGGGACAGCAGCGCGAGCAGCAGCAGCGCGTAGGCGGGGCCGCCCCAGTCGTCGAACATGCCCCGGTTGTAGGGGGGCTGGAAGCACACGGCGACGAACCCGACGGTGAGCACCCGGCGCGCCAGATGGTCGAGCGTGGGCCCCTGCCCGCGCGCCACGTGCGGCACGCTGCCGAGCAGCGAGGCGGCCAGCACGACGGCGACGACCTGGGCGACGCCGTGGTGCGTGGCCCGCCCGCCGGCCTCGCCGAGCAGCGCGTACGACAGGGCCGCGGCGGCCCCGAGTGGCGCCGGCTCCCTGACCTGCGCACCGTTGCGCCGGGCGAGCTCCCCGACGGCGACGAGGACGCCGAAGGCGAGGGCGACCCCACGTTCCTCCAGCCCGTCGTAGAGGGTGACGGCGAGGGAGCCGACGGCGAGGAGGGCGGCACAGGCGTGGACGAGGGTGAACAGCGGCAGCGGGCGGTACGCGCTCACCGGTGTGCTCCCGGCCGACTGGAGACGGGTGCGCCGGGCGGCGGAATCCGGGGCGGGTGGACGTCGTCGGCGGTCACGGCGGGGCGCCACCCGGCCCGGCCGACGGCCTCCACGAGAGCCGCGACCATCACCGGGTCGAACTGGCTGCCGGAGCACCGCTTCAGCTCCGCCAGGGCGACCGCGACGGGCCGGGCCCTGCTGTAGCTCCGTGTGGAGGTCATGGCGTCGAAGGCGTCCGCGACCGCCACGACCCGGGCCGATTCCGGGATCTGACTGCCCACCAGGCCGTAGGGGTACCCGGTGCCGTCCAGCCGTTCGTGGTGGTGCAGCACGGCGGCGCGGGCCTCCCCGAGGAAGCCGATGCCGCGCACCATCTCGTGCCCGTACTCGGGGTGCAGCTCGATCACCCGCCGCTCCTCGGGCGTGAGCGGCCCGTCCTTCCTGAGCAGCCGGGTGGGGACGCCCAGCTTGCCGACGTCGTGCAGGATCCCGGCGAAGCGGAGCACCTCCACTCGCTCGTCGTCCATGCCCAGCTCGCGCGCGATCATCATGGAGGCCTGCCCGACGCGCTCGCTGTGCCCGCGCGTGTAGCCGTCCTTGATGTCGACGGCCTGGACCAGCGCCCGGATGGTCGCCTGATGGGCGGCCCGTTCCCGGTGGTACTGCGCGAAGGCCCACCAGGAGACGCACATCGGCAGCAGCACGAGCAGAGCGGCCACGGGACCGTACGGGCTGCGCCACAGCACGGCCATCATCAGCCCGGCCAGTCCGTGCACGGCGATGGGCGCGAGGGAGCGAGCCACGAGTCCCCGCCAGGCCCGCCGCAGCGGCACCCGCTCGGCCAGGGCCAGGATCCCGCCGTCCAGCAGCGCGAGCACCAGGCAGAACGCCAGCACGGCCGCCCCGGCCGGTCCGAGCGCGTAGGGGACGTCGCCCGCGACGACCGCGTCCCGCCCCCCGAGCGCCCAGTGCACCCGGGCCGCGGCCCATACGCCGAGGACGAGCTGGGCGGCCCGCCAGACCCGGCGCAGCGCCACGGGCCGCTGCTCGACGTGCGAGAGCAGCGCACCGGGCACGGCCACCAGGGCGGCGGCGGGCGGGGGCAACAGGAAGGCACCGGCGAGCAGCACGGGGGAGAAGGTCCCGGCCGGATGGGAGATCCCGACGAACCGGGACCGGGCGACGCGCTCGCAGCCCGCGTACAGCGCGGCGAGCAGCACCACGGCCCACCAGGGCGTGTGGACGTCCGGCAGCGGCAGCAGACAGAGGAGGGCGGCGACGGCGACGCAGGCGACGTACACCCGTGCCCGCACCGGTACCGCTTCCATGCACCCCTCCCCCGGCCATGTCCGTCAGGCCCGGAGCCTAGGACGCCGACAGGGGGCTCCGCGGGCCGATAACCCGCGGATTAGCACGTTCGAGTGATGCGTTCGAGGATGACTACCCCTTCAGAGGCGGGGTAGTTGAAAAGCGCGGGAGTGTCAGGACTCCTGCGGCGTGGCAGGCGAGGCCGTGACGTCCTGCTCGGGGACGGCCTGGCCGGAACGGATCAGCTCGATCCGCCCCATGACCTTGTCGCGCAGGTCGCCCGGCACGTCGTCATGCCCGCAGCAGCGCTTGACCAGCTTCTTCACGGCCTGCTCGAGCCCGTACTTCTCCAGACAGGGCGAGCACTCCTCGAAGTGGTGCTCGAACTTCACGCAGTCCGAGTCCGGCATCTCACGGTCGAGGAACTCGTAGAGATGATCGAGGATTTCGCTGCAATCCGTCTCGTGCGGCTCTCCGCAGCTCATGACCCCGAGCCTTTCGCTTCGTTCGACTCTCCGGCGCCGGCCGGGACCATCCCGCGGTCACGGGCGTAGTCCTCCAGCATGCCGCGCAGCTGACGGCGGCCCCGGTGCAGCCGGGACATCACCGTACCGATGGGTGTCCCCATGATGTCGGCGATCTCCTTGTAGGCAAAGCCCTCGACGTCCGCCAGATAGACGGCGATGCGGAACTCCTCGGGGATCGCCTGGAGCGCTTCCTTCACGTCCGAGTCGGGCAGGTGGTCGAGCGCCTGCGACTCCGCGGAGCGCAAGCCCGTCGACATGTGCGACTCGGCACGGGCGAGCTGCCAGTCCTCGATCTCCTCGGCCGCGGAGCGCTGCGGTTCACGCTGCTTCTTGCGGTACGAGTTGATGAAGGTGTTGGTGAGGATCCGGTACAGCCACGCCTTGAGATTGGTGCCCTCGCGGAACTGGTGGAAGGACGCGTACGCCTTGGCATACGTCTCCTGCACCAGGTCCTCGGCGTCGGCCGGGTTGCGCGTCATGCGCAGCGCGGCCGAGTACATCTGGTCGAGGAACTCGAGCGCGTCCCGCTCGAAGCGCGCGTTGCGCTCCGCGGCCGTCTCCGCACCCGTGCCGCCCTGGCCCTCGGGCTGCTCCGCGTGGCCGTGTTCGGTCCCTGCGTCGGTCCCAGTGACCGGACCCACCTCCTCGAGTGTTCTCGTGAGACCGAGACCGGTCTCACCCGAATCGGAGGATAGACGACGATCCGGTCCGCCCGCCGCCCGAATAGGGGCGGTCCTGGCCGCGTGCAGCACCGTCCAGTCCAGGTCGGGGCGGCTGCTGCGGCTCGGGCAGTAGATCGAACCCATGCGGCGGACTTCCTCTCCTACGGCGTCGGCGCTGGTCTCCAGCACGTACGTCCCGCACAACAGTGCTCGCCGCCCCGGCATTCCCGGAGCTTTACCCGAGTGACCCGGTCCACTCCACGACCGCGTCCGTGATGACCGCCACTGCCTCTTCCTGCGTGATCTCCGCGCGCTTGGGGACGGCGAAGCCGTGATCGCCGTACGGCACCTCGACGAGCTCGTGCGGCCCCTCGGGGAACTCCTCGGGCTTCCCGAACGGGTCGTTCCCGCCCTGGACGACCAGGGTGGGCACCCCGGAACCCAGCAGCTCGGCGGCGCGGGACTTCTCGGGCTTGCCGGGCGGGTGCAGGGGAAAACTGAGGGCGAGGACCGCGTGGGCGCCGAGTTCGCCGGCGGTGCGGCAGGCCACGCGGGCCCCGGCGCTGCGGCCGCCGGAGATCACCGGCAGTCCGGGCTCGACCAGCGCGGGCCAGACGTCGCGCCAGCCGAGGTCCAGGGTCCTGGGCGCCGGGGCGAGCTTCTTCCCTGCCACCCGCCAGGGCTGCTCCACGCGGGCCACGGTGACGCCGTGGGCGGGCAGGACGGCGGCCAGGGCCTTCAGGTCGCGGGCCTCGATGCCGCCGCCGGCGCCGTGGCTGACGGCGAGCACCAGCCGGGCCTTCTTCGCCTCGTGCCAGGTGATACGGGCGGGGCCGGCGTCGGTCTCGACGATCTCGGTCGTGTCGGAACTCACGTCAGAAGAGTGTGCCCTCTTCGGGCCCTTCCAGCTCCTTGAGCAGCTCGGGGCCGTTGTTGCGGACGTTGCTGACGGCCGTGGCGACGGGGTAGGCGCGCATCAGCCCGGCGGGCGGCGGGGCGAGCAGCTCGCGCAGGTCGTCGGCGTCCGTGCGGGAGGGGTCCAGCCAGGCGTCCCAGCGCTCGGGTGTCAGCATCAGCGGCATCCGTGGGTGGATTTCGGCCAGAGTCCGCGGACCGTCCGCCGGGGACACCGCCAGCGGGCTCTGCTCGGCCTCGGTGGTGATGACGGAGCACGTCACCCACCAGGCCTGCGGGTGGTCGTCCGGCAGTGTCTTGTCCCGCCAGAACTCGTACAGCCCGGCCATCGCGAAGACCGACCCGTCCGCCGGTGTCACGAAGTAGGGCTGCTTGCGCGGCCGCTTCTTCTTGCCCTCGACCTCCAGCTCGCGCTCCTGCCCGCCGGTGACCCACTCGTAGTAGCCGTCGGCGGGCAGGATGCAGCGCCGGGAGGTGAAGGCGCGGCGGTAGGACGGCTTCTCGTGGACGGTCTCCGCGCGGGCGTTGATCATCCGGGCGCCGCCCTCGGGGGTCTTCGACCAGGACGGGACGAGCCCCCACTTCAGCCTGCGCAGCTGCCGAACCGGTCGCGGGTCGTCCGCGTCTTTCAGAGGGCGGTCGAGGACGGCGTAGACCTCTTTGGTGGGCGCCACGTTGTAGTCGGGCTCCAGAGTCTCCTCGGGCTCCCACTTCTCGATCTCAAAGATTCCTGAGAGATCCTCTGGCCTACGACTCGCTGCATACCGTCCGCACATACGTGCCACACTGCCAGATTCCATTCGCCCACAGGGAGCCAACGCCGCACATGGACAGCACCGCAACCGCCTCCCTCGCCTCCCTCTGGGACGAGGTCTCCGGCACCCAGCCCGACCCCGACCTGTGGGTCGTGATCGCGACCCTGGCAGTCGCGCTCGCCGTGGTGATCCCGCACGGCCTGTGGCGCATCTCCCGCAACGCCATCACCATCGCCCACGAGGGCGGACACGGGCTCGTGGCCCTGCTCACCGGCCGCACCCTCACCGGCATACGGCTGCACTCGGACACCAGCGGCCTGACCGTCAGCCGCGGCAAGCCGTACGGCATCGGCATGATCCTCACCGCGGCCTCCGGCTACACCGCCCCGCCCCTGCTGGGCCTCGGCGGCGCGGCCCTGCTCGGCTCCGGCCGCATCACGCTCCTGCTGTGGCTGGCCACGGCCCTGCTACTGGCCATGCTGGTGATGATCCGCAACGCCTACGGCGCCCTCACCATGATCGTCACCGGCGGCCTGTTCGTCGTGGTGTCCTGGCTGGCCGGCCCTCAGGTCCAGGCGGCGTTCGCGTACGTGGTGGTGTGGTTCCTGCTGATCGGCGGGGTGCGTCCGGCGTTCGAGCTCCAGGCCAAGCGGGCCCGGGGCGGGGCGGGGGACTCGGACGCGGACCAGTTGTCGCGGCTGACGCATGTGCCGGCGGCGTTGTGGCTGTTTCTTTTCCATGCGGTGTCGCTGTGCTCCCTGATAGGGGGCGGGCGCTGGCTGCTGGACTTGTGACGCGCCCCGAAGGGGCGCAGTCGCACCGGGGCGGGACTGTGCCGACGTGCGGCTGCGCCGCGTGGGCGCGAGCGGCCCCACGGCGCCCCACCCGAGCGACGGCCTCCTTATAAAGTGGGGCCCATGGCCCCGAACACCGCAGACACCGCCCTCTGGCCCGCCCCGCACGCGAGCGGAGCCGTCGACGCGACGGTCCACGTGCCCGGGTCCAAGTCGGTCACCAACCGCGCCCTCGTCCTCGCCTCCCTCGCCTCCGAACCGGGCTGGCTGCGCCGCCCGCTGCGCTCCCGCGACACGCTGCTGATGGCAGCCGCGCTGCGCGCCATGGGCATCGAGATCGAGGAAGGGGTCGGCCCGGACGGCACCGGCGAGGCCTGGCGTGTGATCCCCACGGGCCTGCGCGGCCCGGCCACAGTCGACGTCGGCAACGCCGGCACGGTGATGCGGTTCCTGCCGCCGGTCGCCGCGCTCGCCGACGGTCCCGTCCGCTTCGACGGTGATCCCCGCTCCTACGAGCGTCCCCTGAACGGAGTCATCGACGCGCTGCGTCAGCTCGGCGCCCGGATCGACGACGACGGCCGTGGCGCGCTGCCGCTGACCGTGCACGGCAGCGGCGCCCTGGACGGCGGCCCGGTCGCCATCGACGCGTCCTCCTCGTCGCAGTTCGTGAGCGCCCTGCTGCTGTCCGGCCCGCGCTTCAACCAGGGCGTCGAGGTCCGCCACACCGGCGCCACGCTGCCCTCCATGCCGCACATCCGCATGACCGTCGACATGCTGCGCGCGGTCGGCGCCCAGGTGGACACACCCGAGTCGGGCGGCGAGCCGAACGTCTGGCGGGTCACGCCCGGCGCCCTGCTCGGCCGCGACCTGACGATCGAGCCGGACCTGTCCAACGCCCAGCCGTTCCTGGCGGCCGCGCTGGTGACCGGCGGCCGGGTCGTCATCCCGGACTGGCCGGCCCGCACCACCCAGCCCGGTGACCGGCTGCGCGAGATCTTCACCGAGATGGGCGGCTCCTGCGAACTGACCGAGTTCGGGCTCGTGTTCACCGGCTCCGGCTCGATCCACGGCATCGACGTCGACCTGAGCGAGGTCGGCGAGCTGACGCCGGGCATCGCGGCGGTCGCGGCCCTCGCGGACTCCCCGTCGACCCTGCGCGGCGTGGCCCATCTGCGGCTGCACGAGACGGACCGCCTGGCCGCGTTGACCAAGGAGATCAACGAACTCGGCGGTGACGTCACGGAGACCGCCGACGGTCTGCACATCCGCCCGCGCCGACTGCACGGCGGGATCTTCCACACCTACGACGACCACCGCATGGCCACGGCCGGCGCGATCCTCGGCCTGGTGGTCGACGGAGTGCAGATCGAGAACGTGGCGACGACGGCCAAGACCCTGCCCGACTTCCCCGACCTGTGGACCGGGATGCTCGGGGCGTAGGACGCGGGGATCAGGTCATGCGCCGCTACGGCAAGCACACCGACGAGGACGACATCCGCACCCGTCCCGGCCGCCGGAACACCCGGCCCCGGACGAACATCCGGCCCAAGCACGAGGACGCCGCCGAGGGTCTCGTCCTCACGGTCGACCGGGGCCGCCTGACCTGCCTCGTCGAGGACCGTGTGGTGATGGCGATGAAGGCCCGCGAGCTGGGCCGCAAGGCGGCGGTGGTCGGCGACCGCGTGGCGCTCGTCGGCGACCTGTCCGGAAAGAAGGACTCGCTCGCGAGGATCGTCCGCATCGAGGAGCGGACGTCCGTGCTCCGTCGCACGGCGGACGACGACGACCCGTACGAGCGCGTGGTCGTCGCCAACGCCGACCAGCTGGCCGTCGTCACCGCCCTGGCCGACCCCGAGCCCCGCCCGCGGCTGATCGACCGCTGCCTGGTCGCGGCCTACGCCGGCGGCCTGGCCCCGCTGCTGGTCCTGACCAAGTCGGACCTCGCCCCGCCCGACAAGCTGCTGGAGCTGTACGGCCACCTCGACATCCCCTACGTCGTCACCAGCCGCGAGGAACTACAGAACGGCACCGCCGTCGCCCGTGTACGCGAGCAGCTCGACGGCAAGATCACCGCGTTCGTCGGCCACTCCGGTGTCGGCAAGACGACCCTGGTCAACGCGCTGGTGCCACAGGAGCAACGGCGTACGACGGGGCATGTGAACGCGGTGACGGGCCGCGGCCGGCACACCACCACCTCGGCGCTCGCCCTGCCGCTGTCGGGCAGCGACGGCTGGGTGATCGACACGCCGGGCCTACGGTCCTTCGGACTGCACCACGTGGACCCGGCCCAGGTCATCCACGCCTTCCCCGACCTGGAGCCGGGCACCGAGGGCTGCCCGCGCGCGTGCAGCCATGACGAGCCCGACTGCGCGCTGGACGCGTGGGTGGCCGAGGGACACGCGGATCCGGCGCGGCTGTACTCGCTGCGGCGGCTGCTGGCCACGCGGGAGCGGAAGGAAGGCGACTGACCTCCGCGTTGTTTGTCTTGGCGTGCGGACGGTAAGTGCATAATCGCACCAAGCCGGACGCAAGACCGACCAGAAGCTGAAGAATCTGGCGTACACGCTCCAACAGACCAAGCGGTCGCTGAACGTGGGGATACGGGAGGAACGACTCATGGCGTGGCTGCTGGTCATAGTGGCGGGATTGCTGGAGACCGGCTTCGCCGTGTGTCTGAAGCTGTCGCACGGTTTCACACGGCTCTGGCCGACGATCGCGTTCTGCGTCTTCGCCCTCGGCAGCTTCGGCCTGCTGACCCTGGCGCTGAAGAAACTCGACGTGGGACCCGCCTACGCCGTGTGGACCGGTATCGGCGCGGCGGGCACGGCGATCTACGGCATGGTGTTCCTCGGCGACCTGGTGTCGACGCTGAAGATCGTGTCGATCAGCCTCGTCATCATCGGTGTGGTCGGCCTCCAGTTGTCGGGTTCGGCGCACTGACGCCCTGTCAGCCCGCCTGCCGCTGAAGGGCGCTGCGGACCAGGGCGGCGACGCCGCCCTCGCCGGGTGGCGCGGCCACGCAGGACAGGGCGAGCCGGACGGCGAGTTCGCAGGTGCGGGCGAGGTCCGCTGCGTCGGACTTGGGGGTGCCGGGTCCCGCCAGGGCGGTGACGGCACGGTCGCGGACGAAGGCGACGAAGTCGCCGGGTGAGGGCAGTGGGCCGTCGGCGCGGCGCTGGGCCGGTACGGCGGAGGTGGAGGGCACGGCCGACAGGGCCGGGGACGGCAGCCGTTCGCTCCAGCAGCCGGTGAGCATGGCGCGGACCAGGGCGTTCTCGCGGGCCGCCGCGGTGGTCCACTCGGCGGTGGCGGTGAGCCGGTCGCGCGGGTCGCTGTGCGCGGTGAGCGCGCGGTCGACGCCGGCGAGATATCCGTCGGCCTCCCTCCGTACGAGCGCCCGGGCGAGGCCGTCCTTGCTGCCGAACTCGTTGTACAGCGTCTGCCGGGACACTCCTGCCGCCGCGGCCACGTCCACCATCCGCACGGCGGACCACGGCCGGCGCGCCAGCGCCGTGTAAGCGGCGTCCAGTAGAGATTCCCGCGCTGCAGGCATCATCGCCTCCCCTTGGGGCGAGCGGCACTGCGCCCAGATTTGACGCGCACGAAACCACTGTCAAGGGTTCACGAGCGCATGCGGGGGCGCCTTTGAGCCGATCTACGCGGATACCTCCGGCGGTTTGGCCGGGCCGCCGTTCCGCCGCCGCAGGCCGTGCCACTGCGGGCAGTCGTGCCCCTTGGCCCACAAGCCCCCTGTAGCCCCACCCCCACCTCGGCAGATAGGTTCGTTACATGCCCGACTATCTCGACGACCTGCGTCTCGCCCACGTCCTCGCCGACGCCGCCGACGCCGCGACGACGGACCGGTTCAAGGCCCTCGACCTCAAGGTCGAGACCAAACCGGACTTGACCCCGGTGAGCGAAGCGGACAAGGCCGCCGAAGAACTCATCCGCGGCCAGCTGGCCCGCGCCCGCCCGAGGGACGCGATCCTCGGCGAGGAGTACGGCGTCGAGGGCACCGGCCCCCGCCGCTGGGTGATCGACCCGATCGACGGCACCAAGAACTACGTACGCGGCGTCCCGGTCTGGGCCACCCTCATCTCCCTGATGGAAGCCGGCGAGGGCGGTTTCCAGCCCGTCGTCGGCGTCGTCTCCGCCCCCGCCCTCGGCCGCCGCTGGTGGGCCGCGAAGGGCTACGGCGCGTTCTCCGGCCGCAGCCTCACGAAGGCGACCCGCCTGACGGTCTCCCGCGTCGGAAAACTCGCCGACGCCTCCTTCGCGTACTCCTCGCTCAGCGGCTGGGAGGAGCAGGGCCGCCTGGACGGCTTCCTGGACCTCACCCGCGAGGTGTGGCGCACGCGCGCGTACGGCGACTTCTGGCCGTACATGATGGTCGCCGAGGGCGCCGTCGACATGTGCGCCGAGCCGGAGCTGTCGCTCTGGGACATGGCCGCCAACGCGATCATCGTCACGGAGGCCGGCGGCACCTTCACCGGACTCGACGCCCGCCCGGGCCCGCACAGCGGCAACGCGGCCGCGTCGAACGGCCTGCTGCACGACGAGTTGCTGGGGTATCTCAACCAGCGCTACTGAACAGGCCCGCTGTTACCGAGCGCCCCCTTGTTGACCCTCCCTTTGCCTGCCACTCTGAGAGTCCGCCCGCTTGTGAACTTGTGAAAACATGAACAAACGGCGGGACACTCCCAGGAGGTGGCTCCATCCATGCTCGTCCGTGACGCCATGACCACCGTCGTCCTCACCATCGGCCCGACCCACACCCTCCGCCAGGCCGCCGCGCTGATGTCCGCCCGCAAGGTCGGCGCGGCCGTCGTCCACGACCCCGACGCCGGCGGCATCGGCATCCTCACCGAACGCGACATCCTCATCTCCGTGGGCCAGGGCCAGGACCCGGACACGGAACGCGCCCACGCCCACACCACCACCGACGTCGTGTTCGCCGCTCCGACCTGGACCCTGGAGGAGGCGGCCGGCGCCATGGCGCACGGCGGCTTCCGTCACCTCATCGTGCTGGACCGCGACGAGCCCGCCGGCATCGTCTCGGTCCGCGACATCATCCGCTGCTGGGCACCGGCGCGTCAGCAGGTGCCCGCCTGACAGCAGGGACGGCCCGGACCCCCCGAAGGGGCCCGGGCCGTCCCTGCCGCAAGCGGTCCAGCGCTGGAGTTCAGCCGCGCAGGGCCTGGACCGCGGCCTCCAGCCGCTTGCCGTAGTCCCCGTCGGCCTGACGGAAGTTGTCGATCGCCCGCTCGACGATGTCGTCCCGCGAGACCTTGGCGATGAATCCCGCCAGGTTGGCGATCAGGCGTTCCTTCTCGTCCTCGCTCATCAGCCGGTAGAGGTTGCCCGCCTGCACGAAGTCGTCGTCCTCGGCGTGGACCGGGGCCGGGTGGTTGCCCGTCACGCCGCTCACGGCCGTGGCGGACCACAGCGGACGGTCCGTCTGGAACGGGCCGCCGAAGCTGTTCGGCTCGTAGTTCTTCGCGCCCTTGTGGCGGCCGTCGTAGAGGTGACCGTCACGGGAGTTGGTGCGCGCCACGGTGGCGTGCGGCCGGTTCACCGGCAGGTGGTCGGCATTGATGCCGACGCGGTAGCGGTGGGCGTCGCCGTACGCGAAGAGGCGCCCCTGGAGCATCTTGTCCGGGGACGGGCCGATGCCGGGCACGAAGTGCGCGGGGCTGAAGATCGACTGCTCGACCTCGGCGAAGATGTTCTCCGGGTTGCGGTTGAGCTCCAGCTTGCCGATCTCGATCGGTGGGTAGTCGGCGTGCGGCCACACCTTGGTCAGGTCGAACGGGTTGAAGCGGTACGTCGCCGCGTCCGCCTCCGGCATGATCTGCACCTGCACGGTCCAGGACGGGAACTCACCGCGCTCGATGGCCTCGCGCAGATCGCGCTGGTGGGAGTCGGGGTCCTCACCTGCCAGCCGGTCGGCCTCGGCCTGCGTAAGGTTCTTGATCCCCTGGTCGGTCTTGAAGTGGTACTTGACCCAGAAGACCTCGCCGGCCTCGTTCTGCCACTGGAAGGTGTGCGAGCCGAAGCCGTCCATGTGGCGGTACGAGGCGGGGATGCCGCGGTCGCCGAACAGCCAGGTCACCTGGTGCGTGGACTCGGGCGACAGGCCCCAGAAGTCCCAGACGTTGTCCGCCTCCGTCGAGCCGGTGTACGGGTCGCGCTTCTGGGTGTGGATGAAGTCCGGGAACTTGATGGCGTCCTTGATGAAGAACACCGGGGTGTTGTTGCCGACGAGGTCGTAGTTGCCCTCCTCGGTGTAGAACTTCAGCGCGAAGCCGCGCGGGTCGCGGACGGCGTCCGCCGCCCCCAGATTGCCGGCCACGGTCGAAAAGCGCAGGAAGACCTCGGTCTGCTTGCCGATCCCGGAGAGGAACGCGGCACGCGTGTACGGGGTGACGTCGGCGGTCACCGTGAAGGTGCCGTAGGCGCCGGCGCCACGGGCGTGCACCACACGCTCCGGGATGCGCTCGCGGTTGAAGTGGGCGAGCTTCTCCAGCAGGAGCTGGTCCTGGACCAGCACCGGGCCGCCCACACCCGCGGTCTCACTGTTCTGGTTGTCGGCGACCGGAGCACCGGCCTCCGTCGTGAGCGGCCCCTGCGTCATGTGTGCCTCCTGCACCATTCCTGACCGTTCCTGTCTCTCGGCCAAAGTCGTTCTCGACCCTACAATAGACATTGTCTAAAGCAAGCAGGACTCTAACTTCACACCTGTTCGCGACCTGGTCCCCTTTGCTGTTAGGCTGGTGGTCATGAGTGACCTTCTGGAACGGCTGCGCGGACGCGGATGGCGGATGACCGCGCAGCGGCGCGTCGTGGCCGAGGTCCTCGACGGCGAACACGTCCACCTGACGGCCGACGAGGTCCACGCCCGGGCCGTCGCCAAGCTGCCCGAGATCTCCCGGGCGACCGTCTACAACACGCTCGGCGAGCTCGTGTCGCTCGGCGAGGTACTCGAGGTCTCCACGGACCAGCGCGCCAAGCGGTACGACCCGAACGCCCACCAGCCGCACCACCACCTGGTCTGCGCCCAGTGCGGCGCGATCCGTGACGTGCACCCGGTGGGCAACCCGCTGGCGGACCTCCCCGACTCGGAGCGCTTCGGCTTCACGGTCTCGGACGTCGAGGTGACGTACCGCGGCGTCTGCCCGAACTGCGCGGCCGCCTAGCCTTCGCACACGAGAGCCCCGGCACCGATGGGTGCCGGGGCTTCTCCATGCCCGCACATGTCAGGGCTTCCCACTGCCCGCACGCTTCCCGTGCCTGACGGGTCGCCATATGGTCAGCGGCACCCACCACGCGCTCTGGGCGGCACCGGAGGCAGCCGTCCGGATCCGCTACCAGCATCTCGACTCCGCCGACATCCTCACGGACCTGGAGAACGGCGGCGTCGACTCCGCGCGACTGCTCGAAGAAGAACGAGATCTTCGTCACATACCTGGCGAAACCCCTGAAAACGGACTACGAGGTGGCGGTAGGACACCGTCGGTAGACACACCAAGGGCCGGAACCCTTTCGGATTCCGGCCCTCGGTCTTCAGTAGCGGGGACAGGATTTGAACCTGCGACCTCTGGGTTATGAGCCCAGCGAGCTACCGAGCTGCTCCACCCCGCGTCGGTGAATGCAACGTTACGTCAACGCGGAGGACGGATGCAAATCGCTTACCCAGCTGCGGACAGTCGTGCCGCTTGGGCGGCACGGGTGGGCGCAGCCGGCCTTACGCCGACAGCTCCTGCCTGAGCGCATCCCGCAACCGAGCCGCCCGCTCCGCCACCGACCCCGGCCCCAACGCCACCGCCCGATCGGCCCACCGCTGCCCCTCCGCCAGCTCCCCCCGACGCGCGTAGACCAGGGCCAGCCGCAACGCCGCCCGCCCATGCCCGGCGTCAGCGGCTCGCGTCCACCACACCGCCGCCTCGGGCTCACTCCCCTCCCGGGCCAGCAGCAGCCCGAGATTGAACGCCCCGTTGCGGGACCCGGCCTCGGCAGCCTCCCGGTACCACCGAGCCGCCTCGACGACGTCCCCCCGGGCCGCCGCGAGCATGCCCACCCGCACCTGCGCCCGCCGGTGCCCCTGCGAGGCCGCTCTCTCGTACCACTCCTCGCACTCGCTCCGCCGGTGCACCGGCTCCCCGAGCTCGTGCGCGGGCTCCGGCGGCCGGCGCGCGTCGAGCACGGTCGCCAGCCGGTACGCGGCCTCGGCGCTGCCGCCTCCGGCCGCACACCGCAGATGCCGCTCGGCCTCCTGCTCGTCGCCGTCCCGCAGCCGGGCCATGCCGACCTGGAGCGCCGCCTCCGTGTGGCCGGCGGCCGCGGCCCGCTCGTACCAGCGCAGCGCGGCCTGCTCCTCACCCCGGCCGGCGTGCAGGATGCCCAGGTTGAAGGCGGCGTCCACGCTCCCGGCCTCCGCGGCCTTGGAGAACCACGGCTCCGCGCCCGTCTCGTCCCCGCCCCGCAGCAGCAGGATCGCCAGCGCGTTCGCGGCCTCCCGGTGCCCGGCGTAGGCGGCGCGCCGGTACCACTGCTCGGCCTGCGCCGTGCGCCCCTGCTCGGCGCAGAGCAGCCCGAGGTTGTAGGCGCCGTTCACGTCGCCCGCGTCCATCGCGGCCCGGTACCAGCGCTCGGCGGTCTGGGTCTCGCCCCGCTCGGCGTGCAGCGCGCCCAGCGCGTTCGCCGCGTTGCCGTCGCCGTCCTGGGCGGCCCGCAGCCACCACACGGCGGCGTTCTCGGTGTCGCCCGCGTCGCGCAGCAGGAAACCGAGCGCGCAGGCGGCCCGCGCCTCGCCGTCCTTGGCGGACGTCAGGTACCAGCGTCCGGCCTCCTTGAGCTCGCCGCGCTTCTCCAGGATCGTCCCGAGGTGCAGCGCGGCGCGCCGGTGACCGCGCGCGGCGGCCTGCCGGTACCACTGCTCGACCTCGTCCAGCACCTGGACGCCGTTGCCGCCGTCGGCCTCCCGCGCGGCCTTCCGGTCCAGCGCCCGGGCCAGGCGGTACGCCGCCTCCCGGTGCCCGCGCTCGGCCGCCACCCGCATCCACTTCTCGGCCCCGGCGTCGCCACGGTGCTCCAGCAGGTCGGCGAGGGCGTACGCGCCCAGGGTGTGTCCCTGTTCCGTGGACTGGCGCAGCCAGTACTCGGCGGCGGGTTCGTCGCCGCGCTCGCGGTGGTGCCGGCCGAGGGCGTGCGCGGCCGCCGCGGATCCGGCGACGGCGGCGATCCGCCACCAGCCTGCGGCCTCGTCGGCGTACCCCCGCTGGTGGAGCAGGACTCCCAGGTTGTTGGCGGCGGCCCGGTCGCCAGCGGCGGTGGCGGCACGCAGATGGGGTTCGGCACCGTCGAGATCGCCACGGCGCAGCAGCATGGCCCCGAGGACACTCATCGCCTCGACGTCGCCGGCCTCCGCAGCGAGCCGCTGGCGCAGCTCCTCGGCCGCCTCGTCGGCGATCTCCCCGGCATCGTCCGGGGTGTCGGTGTCCTCCCGGCTGGAAGGCTGCACAAAACGCCCTGTCTCGAACAGAGTTGCCTTGTCCCCCATAACGTCCATCGTCGCACCACCTGCAACCTGGGTACACCTGGTATACCGCAGCCAGTGAGGTCACTACAGCGTTTTGTCGACATGCCCACAGAGAGACAAGTCAAACACAGATTTCCCAACTCCCCCCGGCGGCGCGGCCGCAGCCCGCACCAGCACATGCGTTCACACATCACGAAGGCCCGGATTCCTGTGTGGAATCCGGGCCTTCGTGGTCGCTCCGTCACTCGGACTTCGCGATTTCAGTAGCGGGGACAGGATTTGAACCTGCGACCTCTGGGTTATGAGCCCAGCGAGCTACCGAGCTGCTCCACCCCGCGCCGTTGTGTTCACAACCGTATCACGGCGCGGGGTGGGCGTTTGACCAGGCCAGGCCCCTAGCTGCTCGGCTTGGGGCTCGGACTGCCGCTCGGACTGCCGCTCGGCTTGGGGCTCGGGCTGGCGCTGGGCTTGCTCTCGCCGCCCCCGGCACCCCCGCGGCCGGCCTGGGCCTGCGCCTCCTCGGCCCGCCGCAGAGCGTCCTCGAGGTCCTTCTGCGCCCGGCCGTACGCCTCCCAGTCGTTCTCCTTCAGGGCCTCCTGACCCGCGTCGAACGCCTTCTGGGCGTCCTCCAGGGCCTGTTGGACCGTCGGGTTTTCGGACGTCGGTGGTGGCGTCGTGGTGTCACCCTCGTCCGGTGGCTCCGGGGCCTGTCCCTCCGTCCCGAAGATCTTGTTGAGGGCCTCGTCGAGCGTGTTCTCGAAGGCGGTCTGGCCTCCGTAGGTGACCAGCACCTTCCGCAGCAGCGGGTACTTCAGTCCACCACCGCGTACGTAGACCGGCTCCACGTAGAGCAGCCCGCCGTCGAGCGGCACCGTCAGCAGGTTGCCGTACTCGACTTCGGAGTCGCCGCCTCTCAGGAGCCTGATGGACTCGGCGATCTCCTCTTGCGAGTTGAACTGGCTCTGGACCTGCTGGGGTCCGTTGACCGTCGTGTTCGTCGGCAGTTTCAGGATTCTGATCTTGCCGTAGTCACTGGTGCCCGCCTCGGCGTCGACCGCCATGAACGCGCTGAGGTTGTCCCGGCCGTTGGGCGTGAAGGTCGTCGTCAGCGAGAACGACTGAGCCTTCTGGTCGGGCATCTTCATGCTCAGGTAGTACGGCGGCACCGCGTTGCCCGACCGGTTCGTCGGGTCGTCCGGCACCTGCCAGACCTCGCTGCCGCTGAGGAACGTCGTCGCGTCCCTCACGTGGTAGCGCGTGAGCAGCTCCCGCTGGACCTTGAACAGGTCCTGCGGGTAGCGCATGTGGTCCATCAGGTCCTTGGAGATGTCGCCCTTGGGCTGCACCGTGTCCGGGAAGGCCTTCATCCAGGTCTTCAGGACCGGGTCCTTGGTGTCCCACTGGTAGAGCTTGACCTCGCCGGTGTACGCGTCGACGGTCGCCTTCACCGAGTTGCGGATGTAGTTGACCTGGTTCTGCTGGGCCACCACCGCGCGGTTGTTGTTGGCGGCGGTCAGCGAGTCGGCCGTCGTGTCACCGAGGGTCGTACGCGAGGAGTACGGATATCCGTTCGTCGTCGTGTACGCGTCCACGATCCACTGGATACGGCCGTCCACGACCGCGGGGTAGGCGTCGCCGTCGATGGTCAGCCAGGGGGCGACCGCCTCGACGCGCTCCTTGGGCGTGCGGTTGTACAGGATCCGCGAACCTTCGCCGATGGCGCCCGAGTACAGGATCTGTGGTTCGCCGAACGCCACCGCGTACGCGGCCCGGTTGACCGGGTTGGAGAGGTTGACCCCGCTGTCGCCCTTGTAGCTGGTGGTCTTCTCGCCGTTGTCGTCGGAGTAGTCGATCTCCTTCTGGGGACCGCCGACGATCGAGTACGTGGTGGTCTTCTCGCCGTAGTAGACCCGCTGCTCGTACGTGCCGAGGTCGCCCTTGGAGGGCAGGTCGGACTCCGTGAAGACCGGGCGTCCCTGCGCGTCGGCGCTGGTGCCCTCGGCGGCGACCACTCCGTATCCGTGGGTGTAACGGAAGTGGTTGTTGATCCAGTTCTTCTTCGGGATGCCGGCGAGGTTGATCTCACGCAGGCCGATGACGGTGTCCTGCTCCTTGCCGTCCTTGGAGTACCGGTCGACGTCCAGGTTGTTCGGGAACGCGTAGTAGTTCCTGATCTGCTGGAGCTGCTGGAACGTCGGCGAGACGATGTTCGGGTCCATGATCCGGATGCTCGCCGTGGAGCCGACGTCATCGCGGAGCGTGGTCTTGTCCTCGGTCTTGCTCGTGCCCGTGTAGTCGGTGACCTTGGTGCCGTCGATGCCGTAGGCCTTGCGCGTCGCCTCGAGGTTCTTCTCGACGTACGGCGCTTCCTTGGCCTGCTCGTTCGGCTGGACCTGGAACTTCTGCACGATCGCCGGGTACAGGCCGCCGATGAGGATCGCGGAGAGCACCATCAGGCCGAAACCGATCACGGGCAGCTGCCAGGTGCGCCGCCAGATGGTGGCGAAGAACAGCAGCGCGCAGATGACGGCGATGCAGAACAGGATCGTCTTGGCCGGCAAGTATGCGTTGGCGTCGACGTACCTCAGGCCCGTCCAGTTGTCGGTCGCCCTGAAGTCGCTGGACTTGACCGCGAGTCCGTACCGGTCGAGCCAGTACGCGACCGCCTTGAGGGCCACGAAGATGCCGATGAGCACCGACAGGTGCCCGGTGGCCGCCGCCGTGGCGCGGGCGCCGGGGCTGGTGACGCGCAGGCCGCCGTACAGGTAGTGCGTGAGCGCGGCGGCGATCACGGACAGGATCGCGGCGGCGAAGCCGAACCCGAGCAGGAAGCGGTACCAGGGCAGATCGAAGGCGTAGAAGGCGACGTCCAGCTTGAACTGGGGGTCCTTCTGGCCGAAGGGCAC
Organism: Streptomyces coeruleorubidus; assembly: GCF_028885415.1. Classification (GTDB taxonomy): domain Bacteria; phylum Actinomycetota; class Actinomycetes; order Streptomycetales; family Streptomycetaceae; genus Streptomyces; species Streptomyces coeruleorubidus_A. The sequence continues at coordinate 6,557,893 of NZ_CP118527.1, read as the reverse complement.
GCCGTTGATCCACATCAGCCACGTCCGCCACTGGCCGGACGCGGAGGCGCCGGCGATCAGGCCCACCAGGGCCGTGATCCCGAGCAGCAGCCACTTCTTGTAGGGCGCGATGCTCATCCGGTAGCGGTCGAGGTTCTGCTGCTCCATGGACATGGCGCTCAGCGGCGGCCGAAGCCGGTGCGCCAGCCAGATGTTGAAGCCGACCGCGAGGGCCATGAGCAGACCGAAGACCAAGAAGAGCCCGATCTTGGTCCACAGGGTGGTGGTGAAGACCGACGAGTAGTTCACCGACCGGTACCAGAGCCAGTCCGTCCAAAAGCCCGCGAACATGGTGAACACCATGCCGAGGACGGCCAGGACGCCCAGTGTCATGAGCAGGGTCCGGACACGCCGGGACGGGCGGCCCACTCTGATCCGCGGCCCCGAAGGGCCTCCGCCGCGGTCCGGCATCTGGAAAGCCAAGGTGCGCACCTCGAAGTTCGCTGTTGATTCGTCAGGCCCGCGTCTTCACGGACCGTCTGCGGCCCCCGTGATCGTGGGCCCCCACCTATGCAACTTACTCACCGTTTACTCGGTTCCCGATTCCGGTCGGGAACGAGGCAGGATTGTGACCATGTCCAACACTCCCATGGCGGCGAGCCCGCTCACCCGGGCCGTGCTCGAGATCGACGAGTACGTCTCCGGCCTCGGCTGGGACCAGCCCGCCCGCCTCTTCGCACTCGTCGACACCGCCCGGCTCCGGGCCGAACAGCCCTCGCTCGCGGACCGGCTCGGTCTGGGCGACGAGTCGGAGAACTCCGGCCTCACCCCGATCGAGCAGGACGAAGTTCCAACGGGCAAGCCGCTCGACGAGTTCCTCGCCACCATCGCCTGGCCCGACTCGGTGGCCGGCTGTGCCCTCGCCGTGGAGCGCCTGATGCTGCCGCCGTCCGCGGAGGCCCAGGTTCCGCAGGGCCTGGACGAAGCCGCGCTGTCGAAGTGGGTGGCGGACCACCCGGACCGCCAGGAGGTCCGTATGACGGTCGCGGTCCTGCGGGACGGCACCCGCGAGTCGGCCCTGCGCCTGCGCGAGAAGGACTCCCCGACTGAGGTTCTCACCGGCTCCGACCTGGTACCGGGCCTGGCGGAGGCATTGGCGGCGACGTTCGAGGAGTAGCCGGGCGGCCGCGCGGCCCGGGCCGGTCCCCGGGCCGGCGGACTACATACCGCACGTCGGCAGATCGGCGGTGTCGCCGCTGCGGAGGTCCTGGAGAGCGCCGAGGGCGTCGTCGATGGTCTTCACCTTGATGAGGGTGAGGCCCTCGGGGGTGTCCTTGGCGGCGGCCTCGCAGTTGTCCGCGGGCGTCAGGAAGTACTGCGCGCCCTTGGCCCGCGCCCCCACGGTCTTCATCTCGATGCCGCCGATCGGACCGACCTTGCCCTCGTCGTCGATCGTCCCCGTACCGGCCACGAACTTGCCCCCGGTCAGGCTGCCCGGCGTGAGCTTGTCGTAGATGCCGAGCGCGAACATCAGACCGGCGCTCGGCCCGCCGACGTCGGCCAGCTTGATGTCGATGGTGAACGGGAACGTGTGGTCGGTCCCCGCGGAGATCCCCACGATGGCCCGCTTCTCGCCGGTGTCGTCCGAGGTCGTCGTGGTGATGGTGATGTCCTGCGTCTTCGTCGGCGTCCGCTTCTCCTTCTCCGCGGCGGCCTGCTCCTTGGCGGGCACGATCGTGAAGCGGACGTCCTGGCCCGGCTTGTGCTTCGTGACGAGCTTCGCGACGTCGGCCGGCTCCTTGACCGCCGTACCGTCGACGGCCTTGATCACGTCCCCGGCGTGCAGCTTGCCCTCGGCCGGGGATCCCTTGACGACCGTCGAGACGATGACCCACGACTTCACCGGAACGTCGAGTTCCTTCAGCGCGGCGACCTTGGCGCTCTCCTGGGACTGGCTGAACTCCTCGGCGTTCTCCTGCGTGGACTGCTCCTCGGTCTTGCCGTCCGGGTAGAGCGTCTCGCGCGGCACCACCTTGTTGTCATGCGCGAGCCAGCCGTAGACGGCCTCCACCAGGTTCATCCGGTAGTCGGCGCTGGTGACCCGGACCGTCGTCATGTTCAGATGGCCGCTGGTCGCGTATGTCTTCCGCCCCGAGATCTGGAGCACGGGCTCGCCGCCGTGATCGCCCAGCGTGTTCACCGTCGGCCCCGGGGACATCTCCGAATACGGCACGGGGATGAACACTCCCGCGCACAGGAGCGCGATCAGCATCAGGGTGGAGGCGAGCATCGTCGCAGTGCGGCGTGGCATGACTCGACAGTACGGGACGGTCCTGTCAGCGCACCGTCAGGGCCGCCCGTCCGGGGCGGCCCTGTGGGCTCAAACGCCTGTGACCTGCTGTTTTCCCGGCCGTCAGCTACCCGGCCGGGGCTTCTCCATGGCCTCGCGGAAGCGGGCGTAACCGATGAGTTCCGGGCCGTCGCCACGGACCTTGCGGGTCCGGTTGGCCCAACTGCCCCAGAGGCCCGCGCCGATCGCAGCCACAAGCGGAATCAGCAACCAGGCGAGCGCCGCCATGCCGACCTCCCAACCCCATTGAGCGTCCGCAACTGACTGATCAGCAGATTAACCATCCGCAGTGACAACGCTCACGCCAGGGGTCCGGTTACGCAACCGGAAGGCTGCGTCCCGGATTCAGCAGGCGCCGACCCGCCCTCCCGTCGCCCGGCCACCACCCCTCAACGACGGCGCTACGCGCCGACCCATTCTTCGGTGCCGTCGGAGAACTTCTGGTGCTTCCAGATGGGCACTTCGTGCTTGAGGTCGTCGATCAGCTTCCGGCAGGCCTCGAAGGCCTCTCCCCTGTGCGGACACGAGACGGCGACGACCACGGCGAGGTCACCGACCCGGAGGTCCCCCACGCGGTGCACGGCCGCCAGCGCCCGCACCGGGAACTCGGCGACGACCTTCTCGGCGATCCGCCTCATCTCGGCCTCGGCACTGGGGTGGCAGGAGTACCCCAGCTCCGCCACGTCGGCACCCCCGTCGTGGTTGCGCACGGTGCCCACGAAGAGCGCCGTGCCGCCTGCCGCGTCGTCCCCGACGGCCCGGAACACCTCGTCCACGGAGAGGGCCGTTTCCCGGATCCCGATCAGTCTGATCGGATCCTGCGCGGCCTGCTCACCCGGGTGGTCACTCGTGGATGCCATGCCTCCATCGTGCCGTACGCGACCGACAGCGCGGAATAGAGCTATCGACCGGCACGCGCGCGTGCGCCTTTGGAGTCTCCTACAGGGACGTCTGTCAGATCCGCCGCCGGGCCTTCCGCGCTCGCCGCACCACCGCGGCCGCACCCAGCAGCGCCACCGTCGCTCCCGCGGCTCCCGCGGCCGTCGCGTCCTTGCGGCCCAGTCGCCGACCGGCCACCGTGTGCCGGCCGGAGACCTCCTCCAGCAGCTCCGCCAGCACCTCCTCGTTGGTGTACCGCGGCCGCCACCCGGCATCGTGCAGCCGACTGCCGCTCACCACCCAGGGGTACATGGTGTACGCCAGGTCCCCGGCCGGGGACGGCGTGAGCCCGATGCGGTGCAGGCGCGCCGCCGCACCCAGCGCGACCGCCGACGGCAGCTCCATCCGCCGGATGCCGCTGAGCTCCTCGACCTCCTCCTGCTCCAGCCACCCGTCGCACCCGACGGTCAGTTCCCCGTCGACCTTCTCCAGGACGGCGTACTCCAGCGCGCTGCACAGGTCCTCGACGTGGCAGAACTGCCACGCGGGCCGCGACCCGGCGACGACGAGCAGCCGAGGAGACTCGAAGTACCTGGTCAGCGCCGTGTCCGTGCCTCCCACCAGGACGGCCGGCCGTACCACGGTGACGTTGAGCCCCGGGTGTGCCCGAGGCGCCCGGCGCGCCAGCCGCTCGATCTCCAGCAGGTCGCCGACGCCCGTCGCCTCGGCCGTGGCCCGCAGCTCCGCGTCCTCGGAGAGCGGCAGCTCGTTGTCCGGCAGCGCCCCGTAGACCATCGCCGAGGTGCACAGCACGACCCGGTGCACTCCGGCCGCCGCGGCAGCCGTCAGAACGGTCTGTGTCCCCCGTACGTTGTAGGCCGTTCGGGCGGCGGCGTCGGTCTCCAGGTCGAGGTCCAGCGCCAGGTGCACCACCACGTCGGCGCCCCGCAGCTTCTCCGCGATGGCCGGATCCCGGACGTCCAGGATGTGCCACTGCGCCGCGGCGCACTCGCCGCGCCGCTCGTCGATGGCCACGACCTGCTTGACCTCGTCGGACGCGGCGAGCTGCTCGGTGAGCAGGGCGCCGACGCCGTACGCGGCACCGGTGACCGCGACGACGGGTCCGCGTGCCGCGGGACTCGCGGAACTGGTTGACTGGTTTCGCGCTGCGCGAACCTGCGGATCTGGGGAACTCACCGGGCGTCTCCAGCGGTTGTCTTCAGTACGAGCGCGAGCGACGCGTGCGTACCAGGTGGCATCCATCCTGCCGCAGGCTGTCAGTCGGCGAAGCACCGAGGCCCGATCCGCCCCAGGTGTCTACGCTGGGTGGTGTTGTCGGGCAGCCGTGCCGCCGGAAAGAACCGGCGGCCCTACCAGCCGAGGAATCCCGTGAGTGACACCCCATTCGGATTCGGCCTTCCGCCGGAGGAGCCGGACGACGGCGACGAGGGCAAGAAGAAGGACCAGCAGAGCGGTGGTGGTCAGGGACCGGCCAATCCGTTCGGTTTCGGCGGCCTGCCCGGAGCCGGAGGATTTGGCGGCGGCCCCGGCGGCCCCGGTGCGGACAATCCGTTCGCAGCCATGTTCGGCTCCCTGAACCCCAACGACCTGGGCGCCGCGTTCCAGCAACTGGGCCAGATGCTCTCCTACGAGGGCGGCCCGGTGAACTGGGACATGGCCAAGCAGATCGCCCGCCAGACGGTGTCCCAGGGCAGCCCTGACGGCACCAAGGACACCAGCGTCGGCCCCGCCGAGCGCAAGGCCGTCGAGGAGGCCGTCCGCCTCGCCGACCTGTGGCTCGACGACGCCACGTCCCTGCCGTCCGGCGCCGGCTCGGCCGTGGCCTGGAGCCGCGCCGAGTGGGTCGAGGCGACCCTGCCCGCCTGGAAGGAGCTCGTCGACCCGGTCGCCGAGCGCGTCGGCACCGCCATGGGCGACGTCCTGCCGGAGGAGATGCAGGCCATGGCCGGCCCGCTGATCGGCATGATGCGCTCGATGGGCGGCGCCATGTTCGGTACGCAGATCGGGCAGGCCGTCGGCGTGCTCGCCGGCGAGGTCGTCGGTTCGTCCGACATCGGCCTGCCGCTGGGCCCGGCCGGCAAGGCCGCGCTGCTGCCGGTGAACATCGAGACGTTCGGCAAGGACCTGAGCGTCCCGCAGGAGGAGGTGCGGCTGTATCTCGCCCTGCGCGAGGCCGCCCACCAGCGGCTCTTCGCGCACGTGCCGTGGCTGCGCTCGCATCTGTTCGGCGCGGTCGACGGCTACGCCCGCGGGATCAAGGTGGACACGGCCAAGCTGGAGGACGTGGTCGGCCAGTTCGACCCGCAGAATCCCGAGCAGCTCCAGGAGGCCCTCCAGCAGGGCATGTTCCAGCCCGAGGACACGCCCGAGCAGAAGGCAGCCCTGGCACGTCTGGAGACGGCTCTGGCGCTCGTGGAGGGCTGGGTCGACGCGGTGGTCCACGCCGCCGCGAAGCCCCGTCTGTCGTCCGCCGACGCCCTGCGCGAGACGCTGCGCCGCCGCCGCGCCTCGGGCGGCCCGGCCGAGCAGACCTTCGCCACGCTGATCGGTCTGGAGCTGCGCCCGCGCCGCCTGCGTGACGCCTCCCGCCTGTGGGCCTCGCTCACGGACGCGCGCGGTGTGGACGGCCGGGACGCCCTGTGGCACCACCCGGACATGCTGCCGACGGCCACCGACCTGGACGACCCGGACGGCTTCGTGCACCGCGAGCAGATCGACTTCTCCGAGCTGGACAAGATGCTCGGCGAGGCGGCGGACAAGCCCGACCTCAGGAAGAAGGACAAGGACGAGGACGACGGCAAGGGTGACGACGCCGGGTGAGCCTGTACGACGACGCGGTCCTCGTGCTCAAGGGGTACGAGGACCAGACTGACCTGCGCCAGGCCTACCTCGACCATCTGGCGGAGCACCCGGACGGCCTGTGGAAGGCGTGCCACTCGGGTCACATCACGGCGAGCGCCCTGGTGATCGACCCGGAGGCCGGCCGGGTCCTGCTGACCCTGCACAGGAAGCTGCGGAAGTGGCTCCAGATGGGCGGCCACTGCGAGCCGGGCGACAGTTCCCTGGCGGCCGTGGCCCTGCGTGAGGCGACGGAGGAGTCCGGCGTCTCGGGGCTCTCGCTGCTGCCGGGCGGCCCGGTGCGCCTGGACCAGCACCCGATCCCGCCGCCGTGCCACTGCCACTTCGACGTCCAGTACGCGGTCCTGGCGCCGCCGGACACCGCGCACGAGATCAGCGACGAGTCGCTCGACGTGCGCTGGTTCGGCTACGACGAGGTCGCGGAGGTGGCCGACGAGTCGGTCGTGCGCCTGCTGGAGGCCACACGCGCGAGGCTCGCGGCCTGAGCATGTGTAAGGGGCGACCGCCTGGACGATCGCCCCTTACATTCGGTGCTGACGGTGGGCTGCGCCCCCTCAGGGGCGCGGGGAACTGCGCGATCGGCCACAGATGGCCTGCGGCCGGGGCCGGACCGCACAGCCCCCGGCCCCAATCGGCCGAACCCGCGGAGCGATCAGTTCCAGACGTTGCCCTGGTTCTGCCCGCGTGCTCCCTGCTGGCCCATGCCGTACTGCGCGGCGAGGCCCGAGCCGATCCGGGCGTTCTGCGGCGGCAGCAGTTCACTGGGCTGGACGAGCGCGAAGCCGGTGCCCATGAAGCTCAGCTCCCAGCCCTCGCCGGTGCTGCCGCGGCGCCGCCACACCCCGGAGGAGTGTGTCTGGGCCTGCATCTGCACGCGCAGGCTCGTCGACCAGGCGACGATCGCGTCGGCGTCGCAGTTGACGTACTTGTCGGGCGTCACCTGCAGCAGCAGCGGCATGCCCGAGGTCATCAGGGCGACCTTGCCCCGGCCGGTGATGTTGAGCTGGTACTTCCCGGAACCGGAGATGCCGTAGAGGCTGTCGACGGCGATGACCTCGTGGTGCAGGGAGGAGTCCATCGCCAGCACATAGCTGCTGTCGACGGTGAGACCGTCCTGCTCCACCTCCATGACGTGGACGTGCTGCTTGAGGTTGGCGAGGTAGACCGTGCCCTGCCCGTGGCAGCGCATCAGGTCGAGTCCCTCACCGGTGTGCGCACGCGAGCGTGCCTGGTCGTTGCTCTGGTACTCGGCGTCGAACTCGACGAGTCCCTGGTAGGCGACCATGGTGCCCTTGCGGGCCAGGATGTCGTCGTGGCCCTCCAGGGCGACGCGCAGCATCTGCTTGTTCTGCAGACTCCAGCGGTCCTGGGCCTGCTGCTCGTTGTAGGCGAAAATCGGGCTCTGCATGGCTTTCTGGCTCCCCCTCAGCCCCGGGCCCGGAGGCGGTCGGTGCTGTCCTCGCTGGGCTGGACGACGACGATGCCCTGACCGGAGAAGGCCATCTGGTAGGCCTCGCCGCTGCCGCGGCCGATCAGCGACTGCGCCCGGAAACTGCGCTTGCCCTTCACCTTGAGGTTCGGGGACCAGGCGACCAGGGCGTCGGGGTCGACGTACGTCTCGTCCTCGCCGCCTCCGCAGTCGACGACGATGGGCTTGCCCCGGGAGGTCAGTGCGACCCAGCCCTGACCGGAGATCTTGGTGTTCCACAGGCCCTGTCCGGCGAACTTCGCCAGGCCCTTGACCCGCTCGACACCCCACGTCAGGTGGGCGTCGAAGGCGAGCAGGTTGGTGGCGTTGACGGAGATGCCGTCGCCGTCCAGGTTGATGACGACGACGTTCGCCCCGTAGTCGGCGAGGTAGAGCAGGCCGTCGCCGGAGCACTTCATCAGGGGCGCGCCCTCGCCGGTCATCCAGTCCTTCGCGATCTGGCGCACGGCCGGCGGGTTGGGCTCGTACTGCACGAACCCTTCGTAGGCGACCATCGACCCCACGCGCGTGAGGAGGTCGTTTCCGGTCTGCATGGCGACCTTCAGCATGTGGTTGCCGTGGTTCTCCATGCGGGCGGTGACGGGCGCGGGGGCGTGGCCCGCGAGCTGCTGTGTCATGACGGGCTCCCTCAGACCTCGTACGGCTGGACGACGATGAAGTTCCCGGGCGCTCCCCGGAACTGGAGGTTGACGCTCTCCCCGGTGTCACCCGGGTAGGCGTTGCGGCGCATCCGCACCTGGCTGGCGACGACGACCTGGGCGGCGGCCGACCAGGCGACCACGGCGTTGCAGTCGGCGAACGTGGTGGGCGTGACCGGCAGGACCACGGGCGTGCCGTGGGTCTTCACGACGATCGTGCCGCTGCCCGTGAACTGCATCGTGAACAGCGCGCCACCGGGGATGCCGTGTCCCTCGATGCGGCGCACCTCGTACTGGAGGCCCTCGTCGAAGGCGAGGACGTTCTCGGCGGAGACGCAGATGCCGTCGCCCTGGAGCTCGATGGGGTGCAGCATCGTGGAGTCCTCGGCGAGGAACACCTGCCCCTGGCCGGTACAGCGCATCAGCTGCATCTCCTGGCCGGTCGCGTTGCCCACGATCCGGCCGGCGAAGCCGGCGCCCTTGTAACTGAAGTCGACCTTGCCCTGGTAGAGCACCATGCTGCCCTGCCGGGCCAGCACGGGCTGCCCGCCGATGCCGAGGTCGACGCGGACGAGCTTCTTGTTCTGCTGCGTCCAGCGCTGCCCGGTGGGGGTCTCCTTGAACTGCTGGAGCGCGGCGGCGACCCCGGGGCCCTGGGGAGTTCCCTGGGCAGCCCCTTGAGGCGTTCCTAGGGGTGCTCCTTGGGGCGCTCCGTAAGGGGCTTGCCCGGTCTGCTGTCCGAAGGGCGGCTGCTGGCCGTAGCCAGGGGGCGGTGTGGGCTGGCCGTAGCCGGGCGGCGGGGCCGGGGCCTGAGGTGCCTGCGGTGCCTGGGGCTGGCCGTAGCCGGGGGGCGGCGGGGCCGTCTGACCGAGGGCCTGGCCGTACGGCGGCGGCTGCTGGCCCGGCTGGCCGTACGGCGCGGGCGCCGGGGCCGGGGGCGGCACCGGGGAGCTGCCCGGCGGGGTGTTCACGGGCGCGACGATGGTCGGGGCGGCGTGCACCTGGGGCGCGGGCGCCGGGGCCGGAGGCGGAGTGGCGCCCGGCGGGGGCGCGAAGCCCTGCGCGGCGGGCTGGGGCGGGTGCGGGGGCCGGGGGCGCTGCCGGTGCCGGAGCGGGTGCGGGGCGGGAGCCTGGGCGGGTTCCGGAGTGCCGGGGACACCGAACGCGGGCGGCGCGAAGGCCGGGGCGGCGCCGGACTGCGGCTGCTGCGCGGCGGGCGCGGGCGGCGCGGGCGTCTCCTCCTCGGCCACTTCGCCGCCGAAGTTCTTCAGCAGCGCGTCGAGACCACCGTCGAAGCCCTGTCCGACGGCGGCGAACCGCCAGACGTCCTTCAGGTAGAAGTCGCCGAGCATCACGGCCCGTTCGGTGGAGAACTCCGAGCCGTTGAAGGGGTAGCGGGCCACTTCCTCGCCGCCCGCGACGATGCGGATGTAGCCGGGGGCGATCTGTGACATCTGCCCGGCGCCGTCGATCGTCGCCGTGAAGGACAGCTTCTGGATCTGCGGCGGGATCCGGTCGAGCGTCACGCGGAAGGACTCCGTGTCGCCTGCCTGGGCGCCCAGGAGCTGAATGGCCTCCTCGGGGGACTTCGGCTGGTTGTAGAAGACGAAGTACCGGTCGTCCGAGAGCCGTTCGTCGGCGTCGAGGCCGAAGCAGCTGATGTCGAAGCTCAGTCCGGGGCCGGAGATCTGCACGCCTACGTACAGATCCGTGCCCGCGGTGAGGTCACTGATCCTGGCCTTGTGGCCGCGTTGGAATTCCCTGGCCATGCGTAACGACCGTCCCCCATCCAGAACGTGATTGCGTCGCGCCAGGCTAACGGCAAACTCGGACACCGGACGCAGTCGGTACAGACCCGGTACAGAACCCTCGCTCGGCCGTATCGGCTGCTCTCGCGCGGAAAGCGGTCACTTACCCCGGAGCTCACACCGGGCGCTCACACCAGGCGTTCACCACAGGCGTTCACCACAGGCGCTCGCACCGGGAGCTCACCACTGGCGCTCGTCCCGTGCGCTCAGCCCGCGGGACTCTCGCCCCGCGCACCGGGCACATGGGGCAACCGCTCGGCCGCGACCACGCCTTCGAGGTAGCCCCGGGCCCGTTCCGTCCGCGGATAGGCCTCCAGCAGCTCCCAGAAGCGGGGGCCGTGTCCGGGCACGAGCAGATGGGCGAGTTCGTGGACGAGTACGTAGTCGACGACGTACTCGGGCATGCCCTGGAGGCGGTGCGACAGGCGGATGCTGCCCTCGGCCGGGGTGCAGGATCCCCAGCGCGTGTTCTGGTTGGTCACCCAGCGCACCGAAGCGGGCCGGGCCCGCCCGCCGAAGTACTGGTCCGACAGGCGCCGGGCCCGCTCGGCCAACTCGGCGTCGCCGAGGGCCCGTTTGCTCTCCTGCGCGGCCAGCTTGTCGAGCATGACGTTCACCCAGCGCTGCTCCTCCGCCTCGGACATCCGGGCGGGGATGAGCACAACGGTGCGATCGCCCTCTCGGTACGCGGAGACCGTTCTGCGTCGGCGGGCGCTCCTGCGGACCTCGATCGAGCTCGCCCCCGAGCCGCTCGGCGGCTGGCTCGTCGTGCTGCGCTGTGGCTTTCCGGCGCGGTGCAGTGGGTCGGCGGGCACGCCCCGACGTTACCCGCTGCACCCGGGGAAGTCCCGGCTCCGAGAGGGTTCGATGCCGATACCCCCCGTCGGCCGCCGGATTTGTACGACGAATGCCCGCGCCTGTGGACAACTTTCGGCAGCCGGGGACGCGTTTGGGCATGCTGGCTCTTGTCGGCGAAGCGGCGAGCAGGCCCGGCCCGGGATCAGGCCGGCCTGTGACCGGGTTCGGCGTGCGGCAGAGTTCGGCATGCCGCCGGGTTCTGGGCGGCCGCCACGCTCAACCGGCATACGGGGACGATCTATGGCATACGGGGGGCCTGTCATGCATCCGATGGTGAAACCCGCGCTCAGGCGCGGTTGGCGCGACCTCAACACCGTGCAGTTCGGGATGACACCGGCGCATGCGATGACGCTCGGCCCGATGGACCTGGCGACGGGCAGTTTCCTCGATCTGCTGAACGGCACACGAGGGCTGGAGCTGCTGCGCGAGGAGGGACGCCGTATGGACCTGCCCGACGGCCATGTCGACGGGCTGGTGCGGCGGCTCGCCCGGGCCGGGCTCCTGGACGACGCACGGGGCGGCGGACCGGCCGCCGACGCCCTGCGCCAGAAGAAGGAGGTCCTCGACCGGCTGCGTCCCGACCTTGCTTCGCTGTCCCTGACCACCTCGGCACCGGGCGACGCGATGCGGCAGCTGGCCGCCCGGCGCTCTTTGCGCGTGCAGGTGCGAGGCGCGGGCCGGGTGGGTGCCGTGCTGGCGTCACTGCTGTCGGGGGCCGGTGTGGGCGAGGTCGACGTGCGCGACGGCGGCCGGGTGGAGCCGTGGGACGTCGCTCCGGGCGGGCTGCCCGCGCAGGCCGTCGGCGACCGCAGGGACGAGTCGGCCCGCCAGGCCGTGCGCCGGGCGGCCCCGGACCGGCCGCCGCGCCGCGCGGCAGCCCAGGCATCCCCCGAGGACGGCGACCTGGGCTTCTCGCTGGTGATCGTCGCCCCGCGCGACGATGTCGCCGCGCACGCGCCCGACGCGTCGACCGCCGAACCACTGATGTCCTCCGGGACACCCCATCTGTACGCCGGGGTCGTGGAGGGGACCGGGGTGGTCGGCCCGCTCGTCCTGCCCGGGGAGACGGGCTGCGCGGGGTGTCTGCACGAAAGCCGCACCGACCTGGATCCGACCTGGCCGCGCCTGGTCGCCCAGTGGCGCTCCGGCAGGCAACGACAGGTGCGGCCCTGCGACCTGACGCTGGCCACTACGGTGGCCGGACTGGCCGCCGCCCACGCGCTCGCCTTCCTGGACGGCCGGGTTCCGTCGAGCGCCGGGGCACGCTGGGAGGTCTCCGTGCCCGATCTCCACTGGAATGCGCGGCCGGTCTGGGCGCATCCGGCATGCCCCTGTGGGGCTACGGAGAGAGGAAAGGGGGAGCACCCCTCGGAGGATGGGGAGTCACACGAGACAATGGCGGTGCAACGGCCGTCGGCGCAGTGCCGTCAGGCAGCGGCGAAGCGGCCGGCTGGGACTTGGAGGGCGCATGTCTGATCTTCCCCGGAAGGCGGTCACCCGGACCGCCAAGCTCGCCGCGCTCCCGCTCGGCATCGCCGGGCGGGCGACCTGGGGATTCGGCAAGCGAATCGTCGGCGAGTCCGCGGAGCTCGTCGGCCGCGAACTCCAACAGCGCACGGCCGACCAGCTGTTCAAGGTGCTCGGCGAGCTCAAGGGCGGCGCGATGAAGTTCGGCCAGGCCCTGTCCGTCTTCGAGTCGGCGCTGCCCGAGGAGGTCGCCGGCCCCTACCGGGCCGCGCTGACCAAGCTCCAGGAGGCGGCGCCGCCGATGCCGACGCGCACCGTGCACGCGGTGCTCGAGGAGCGTCTCGGCGAGGGCTGGCACGAGCTGTTCCTGGAGTTCGAGGACAAGCCCGCCGCGGCGGCCTCGATCGGCCAGGTGCACCGAGGGGTGTGGCATGACGGCCGCGAGGTGGCGGTCAAGGTGCAGTACCCGGGCGCCGGTGAGGCCCTGCTGTCCGATCTGAACCAGCTGAGCCGCTTCTCCCGCCTGCTCGGCCCGCTGGTCCCCGGCATGGACATCAAGCCGCTGATCACGGAGCTGAAGGACCGCGTCTCGGAGGAGCTGGACTACGGTCTGGAGGCCCAGGCCCAGCAGGCCCACGCCGAGGAGTTCACGGACGACCCCGACGTGATCGTGCCGCAGGTGGTGCACCAGTCCGACCAGGTCCTGATCACCGAGTGGATCGACGGCATCCCGCTGTCGGAGATCATCTCGGACGGCTCCCAGGAGCAGCGCGACCGGGCCGGCCAGCTCCTGGCCCGCTTCCTGTTCTCCGGCCCCGCCCGCACCGGCCTGCTGCACGCCGATCCGCACCCGGGCAACTTCCGGCTGCTGCCCGGCGGCCCGGACGGTGAGGACGACTGGCGCCTGGGTGTCCTGGACTTCGGCACGGTCGACCGTCTCCCGGGCGGGCTGCCGGCCACCATCGGCGAGTCCCTGCGCATGACCCTCGACGGGGAGGCCGAGGCGGTCTACGAGCTCCTGTGCGCGGAGGGGTTCGTGAAGGAGACCATAGAGCTCGATCCCGACGCGGTCCTGGACTATCTGCTTCCGATCATCGAACCGGCCGAGGTCGAAGAGTTCACGTTCACGCGCGGCTGGATGCGCAGCCAGGCGGCCCGCGTCGCGGACCCGCGCTCCCCCGCCTACCAGCTGGGCAAGCAGCTCAACCTGCCCCCGTCGTATCTGCTGATCCACCGGGTGACGCTGAGCACGATCGGCGTGCTGTGCCAGCTGGGGGCTACGGTGCGTCTGCGCGACGAGTTGGAGGAGTGGCTGCCGGGGTTCGTGCCGGAGGATCCGGCGGACGGCGAGGATTCGGTGGCGGAGGCATGAGCCTCAACGGGCACCACGGATGACCGGGGGCCCGCGCCTCACCACCAGTCCGAGTCCAGGCGCCCCTCGATCGCCCTGAGGTTCTCCCGGGAGCAGCTCTCGCAGAAGTGGCGGCGGACGCCGTTCTCCACGGAGCAGGTCCAGGTGAGTGGCGGGCCGTCGGCCAGGGCGCCGGCCGACGTGCCGCAGCGGTCGCACACGAGCGGCTGAGGATCTGCGGCGGAGCCGTCGTCTCTGCCGGCGGGAGGACTCGTCACCCGGCGACGATATCGCCGTGTCCGACGGTTTCCGGTGGTACAACGCACCCCGGGGGCCGGTCCGTTCGGCACGGACCGGCCCCCGGGGAGAGGTCGGCCTCCCGGGCTCGGGAGGCCACCGCTTCAGGTGAGGTCGGTTACTGCATGACCGCCATGGCGAGCGCCCGGCGGGCACGCCGTGAGGCGCGCTCCGCCCTGCGCTGCATCCGGCGGGCGGTCGCCAGGCGCACGGCCGGGCGTTCCCGCTCCGCCTCTTGCAGTCGCTCGCGCATATGCGCACGAGCCATGGCTTCTGGGATGAGTTGCATCTCTCGGGTCCTGTTCTGACGCGAGTCCTTCGCGCCACTGGGGGTGAAGTCTTGGGTCGCGGAGCCTGCGGGCTCGTAAGTGGACGGCTTCATCGGGGCCTGCTTCTGGGGGTCGTGCGTGAGGGGGCGGTCGATCGTTCCTGCGGTGTTCATGCTGTGACCGGGTTCTTGCGCGGGCGGCCACGCGGCCGCTTCCGGGCGACGACGACACCCTGCACGAACAGCTCGCCACCCCAGACGCCCCAGGGCTCACGCCGCTCCTTGGCGCCGGCGAGGCAGGCCTCGACCAGCGGGCAGGTGCGGCACAGGGACTTGGCGTACTCGACGTCCGCCGGCGACTCGGCGAAGAAGACCTCCGGGTCGTAGGAACGGCACGGGACGGGTACGCCGAGGTTCTCGATGGCGTCGTCGAGCGCGGTGAGCGCGGTGAGCGGGGTCAAGGCGGAGTCCTCCGTGGAGCCGGGCTTGGGGATCGTTTCGGAAGGCGGTACGGACGGGGCGTGCGCTTCGAGTTGCACGGTTCGTCTTCCTCGTCTGGTCGTTCCGGCCTGTTGGCCGAGGGGCGGCTGGTACCGGGTTCTTTTCTTGTCCCGAGGCTCCTTCGGTCCGTCGTCCCTGGTCGGGGACAAACGAAAGGGCCGCGGATCCCGGATGGGGTTCCGCGGCCCTGAAGGCGCCGGCCTGATCGGCGATCAGGCTGGATCACTCCAGGGTTCTGGCCCACGGAAGGCCCACATCAGGTGGTGGTGCGTCGTCTGCTTCCGGAATCCGGCACCGGTCGCCGTAAAGGCATAGGCCTGCGCCTGTGCCACTACTGCCGCTTCCAGTGCCTTGGTCGGTCGCTCATTGCGCTCACGGACGGGAAGGCCCGCGGGGGCAACGGAGGAGGACGCCGGACGCGCGGCACGAATGCCGGACAGACCGGTGCCCAGGTTCGAAACGCCGAGCATGCACGCGGAGACGGCCGAGCGATCGGTCATTTTCACGATGCTGGTGGAGCTGGTGTTGATGCTGATCACTGGACTCGCCTCCTCTCGGCGTCTCGGGGGACTGGGTGAACCAGTCCGACGGATATGCAAGTACAACACGGAATCAGGGCCTCCGAG
The DNA here is from genome assembly GCF_028885415.1 of Streptomyces coeruleorubidus. Taxonomy (GTDB): domain Bacteria; phylum Actinomycetota; class Actinomycetes; order Streptomycetales; family Streptomycetaceae; genus Streptomyces; species Streptomyces coeruleorubidus_A. Next base: position 6,542,502 of record NZ_CP118527.1, on the reverse strand, counting down.
AAGGCCGCTGCTCTCGTGCCTAAGAACCTATGGGGATTGCTGGGGCATGCGCAAACTATTTTTTCGACGAGTTCGTGTCAGTCCTGATCTGTGTCCCGTTCGGCGAACTGGCCTGCGCAGATGGCCAGTACGTCGGCTCCGTAGCGGTTGAGCTTGCGCATCCCCACGCCCGGGATGCGCGCCAGCTCGTGCTCGTCGTCGGGCGCGGTCTCGGCGATAGCCATCAGGGTCCTGTCCGTGAAGACGCAGAAGGCGGGCTGGCCGCTGCGTCGCGCCTGGTCGGCACGCCACTCGCGCAGCCGCTCGTAGAGGCCCTCGTTCATGTCGGAGGGGCAGTCGTCGCAGCGCATCAGCTTCATCTCGCCCGCGTCGGTCAGCGTGCGGCCGCAGACTCGGCAGCGGGCGGGCGTTCGCTGGACTCGTCTCGGGGCGGAGCCCCTGGTTCCGGGGGTTCCGCGCTCGATGCCGCCCGCACTGCTGGCGGCGGTACGGCCCGTGGTGGCCGTCGAACCCGGGCGCAGCCCGTCGAGGAAGCGGCTGGGGCGCCGGTTGGGGCGGCCGCCGGGGGAACGGGAGAGGGCCCAGGAGACGTGGAGTCGTTCCCGCGCGCGGGTGACGCCGACGTAGAGGAGGCGGCGCTCCTCCTCGATCTGTTGGTCGGTCTTGGCGTAGGTGATCGGCATCATGCCCTCGGCGACGCCGACCAGGAAGACGACGTCCCACTCCAGGCCCTTGGCCGAGTGCAGGGAGGCGAGGGTGACGCCCTGCACGGTGGGGGCGTGCTGGGCGTTCGCCCGTTCGTCGAGTTCGGCGACGAGGTCCGCCAGGGTGGCGCCGGGTTTGGCGGCGGCGAAGTCCTGGGCGAGGTTCACCAGGGCGGCCAGGGACTCCCAGCGTTCTCTCACGGCGCCGGAGCCGGCCGGTGGCTGCGGCGTCCAGCCGTCTCCCGACAGCACGGCGCGGACCTGGGAGGGCAGGTCGACGGCGTCGTCCAGAAGGGAGTCGTTGCCGCCGAAGCGGGCCGCGCCGCGCAGGGCGACGCCCGCCTTGCGCACCTCCGGGCGGTCGAAGAACCGCTCGGCGCCGCGCAGCTGGTAGGGCACGCCGGCGTCGGCGAGGGCCTGTTCATAGGTCTCGGACTGCGCGTTGGTCCGGAACAGGACGGCGATCTCGGCGGCCGGGACTCCCGAGTCCATGAGCTCGCGGATGCGGCGGGCCGCGCCCTCCGCCTCGGCGGGCTCGTCCGTGTATTCGGTGTAGACCGGCTCGGGCCCCGGGGCGCGCTGGGAGACGAGCTCCAGGCGGTGGTCGGCGGCACGGCCCTTCGCCTGGGCGAGCAGGCCGTTGGCGAGGTGGACGACCTGGGGGGTGGAGCGGTAGTCGCGGACCAGCTTGACGACGGTGGCGTCGGGGTGGCGGGTGCGGAAATCCAGCAGGTGGTCCGGTGTCGCGCCGGTGAAGGAGTAGATGGTCTGGCTGGCGTCGCCGACCACGCACAGGTTGTCCCGGTCGCCCAGCCACAGTTCCAGCAGGCGCTGCTGGAGGGGGCTGACGTCCTGGTACTCGTCGACCACGAAGTGCTGGTACTGGGCCCGGACCTGCTCGGCGATGTCGTGCCGGTCCTGGAGGACGGCCACGGTCAGCAGCAGCACGTCCTCGAAGTCGATGACGGCGCGCTCGCGCTTGACGTCCTCGTAGGCGGCGTAGAGCTGGGCGATCTCGGCAGGGTCGCGGGGGGTCTCGCGGCCGGCCTTGGCGGCGGCGGGCGCGTAGTCGGCGGGGACGGTCTGGGTGACCTTGGACCACTCGATCTCGGCGGTGACGTCCCGCAGCTCGCCCCGGTCGAGCCGGATGCGGCAGGCGGCGGCCGCGTCGGCGACGAGCTGGGCCTTGCGGTCGACGAGCCGGGGCATGGAGCCGCCGATCGCTTTCGGCCAGAAGTACTGGAGCTGGCGCAGCGCCGCCGAGTGGAACGTACGCGCCTGGACACCGCCGGCGCCGAGCTGGCGCAGCCGGCCGCGCATTTCCCCGGCGGCGCGGTTGGTGAACGTGACGGCGAGCACGCTGGAGGGGTGCAGGATGCCGGCGCGCACTCCGTAGGCGATGCGGTGGGTGATCGCCCGGGTCTTGCCCGTTCCGGCGCCCGCCAGGACGCACACCGGGCCGCGCAGGGCGGTCGCCACCTCGCGCTGCTCGGGGTCGAGCCCGTCGAGCACCGCGTCGGCCGAGTCCGGTACCTGCGGGAACAGGGTGGAGTGCGTTGCTGCTGTCACACAGCCATGCTGCCAGGTCCCGCGAGACGGCTGTGCCGGTTGTCCACAGGCAGGCATTGATAGTCGTACTAATGCGGCAGGCGTCACGTCCGGCGGGGCACGGACCCCGGGAATGGTTGCCCTTTCACGTACGTTCCACCACTGCGACCACCCGTCCCCGAGCCACCGAAGGAGCACGAGAGACATGCCGGGCACTGTGACGATGTACAGCACCACGTGGTGCGGCTACTGCCGTCGGCTGAAGAGTCAGATGGACCGCGAGGGCATCGCGTACACCGAGATCAACATCGAGCAGGACCCGGAGTCCGCCGCGTTCGTGGAGAAGGCGAATGGCGGAAACCAGACGGTGCCCACCGTTCTGTTCCCGGACGGCTCCACCCTCACCAACCCGTCGCTGGCACAGGTGAAGCAGAAGATCAGCTGAGGGCGGAAGATCGGCTGAAGCAAGATCGGCGCCTGGTCGCCGCAGTTTGGCCCGGGAAGGCGGTTCCTGAGACGGCTCAGGGACCGCCTTCTGGTGGTGTGCCCGATGGTTTGTCCCACACCACGACGTAGCGCCACAGCAGCGTGCGGCGGAAGGCGCAGCCGGGCAGCAGTCGGTGGACCGCCTGCCGGATCTCTCCCCACGACATGTGCACGTCCTGCATGGGCATCCCGGCCGGACTCCGCTTGCCACCGTGCCGACGGGCGTGCCACTGGCTCGCGGGCACGCCGCACGCGCTGATGACCCAGTCCAGGACCGTCCGGTTGGCGGCCATGCCGACGATCACCAGACGGCCGCCGGGCGCGGTAAGTCTGGCGAGGCGCGTGACCGCCTCCTCGAACGGCGCGTGGTGGACCACGGCGACCGCGCTGACGAAGTCGTAGGCGCCCTCGGGCAGGGACCCACCGGCGAGGAAGTCCGCCTCCAGGTACGTGACGTTGCCGGGCACGCGCGCGTGCTCGCGGGCGAGCTTGATCATCTCCGGCGAGCGGTCCACGCCCGTGACGGATGCCGCCCGCGCCGCGAGCTTGCGGGTGAGCAGGCCGTCGCCGCAGCCCGCGTCGAGGGCCTTGCCGCAGCCGTACGGGACAGCGTCGAGCACCTCGGGGTGGTGGTGGACGTTGTGGTTCCAGTACGGGTCGGACACGCGGGCGGTCCCGTCAGACGGCGCTTCTCGTCGGGAGCGGCTTGCCGTACCAGAGCTCGATCAGGCGGGCCGCGATCGAGATGCCGTACGGCGGGAGCACCTCGCCCGACTCGAAGGCGGCGCGCAGTTCGTCGCGGGAGAACCAGCGGGCCTCGTGGATCTCGTCGCCGTCGACCTCTATCTCGGTCGAGGTGGCGCGGGCCAGGAAGCCCAGCATGAGGCTGGACGGGAAGGGCCAGGGCTGGCTGGCGACGTATTCGACCTGGCCGACGGTGATGCCGACCTCCTCGTGGACCTCGCGGCGCACCGACTGTTCGATGGACTCGCCCGGCTCGACGAAACCGGCGAGCGTCGAGAAGCGGCCCTCGGGCCAGTGCACCTGGCGGCCGAGCAGGATGCGGTCGTCCTCGTCGGTCACGGCCATGATCACGGCGGGGTCCGTACGCGGGTAGTGCTCCGCGCCGCAGGCCTGGCAGCGGCGGATGTGACCGGCCGCGGCGATGACGGTGCGCTCGCCGCAGCGCGAGCAGAAACGGTGTGTGCGCTGCCAGTTCTCCAGGCCGACCGCGTGCACCATCAGGCCCACGTCCCGGGCGGACAGGAGCAGGCCCGCCTCACGCAGGCCCGCCGGACGCGCGGACTGGTCCATACGCCCGGGCAGGGAGTCCTTCTGGAGGGCGAAGTAGCTGACGCCGTCCTCGTCGATGCCGAGGAAGTAGCGGTGGGCCTCGGTGAGGGGGGCCTCGAAGGAGGGCGTCATGACGAGTTCGGTGCGCCCGTCCGCCGTCTCGTCGATGAGGACCTGGCCGCCGGAGACCACGAAACAGCGCGTGGAGGGGTGGCTCCACGCCGCCGCGAGCCAGGCCTCGTCGAGCCGGTGGTGCGCGGCCCGGTCGATGCCGCTCGGCGCGGTGAGCGAGATGGGTCGGTCGGCGTTCTGGTCGGTCCAGGTGGTCACGGGTGCTTCCAACTCCCCGGTGGAACGGTCGGGTTCGGCGGGCTGATCAGCGGGACGTACGGCGGGAGGCGACCGGGTCCGGCGGGGTTTCGCGGTGCTGGGGCGGCTCTTCCAGTGTGCCCCGCGCGCGCTGCCGGTCCGGACGGCACGGGACGCTCAGGGCGCATGGCGCCAGTGCTCGGCGAGGTCGCCCCACAGGTACGCGGTGGTCTCGACGCCCTTGAGGAGCAGGTCGAGTTCGACTTTCTCGTTCGGGGCGTGCCAGCCGTCGGACGGGACGGAGATGCCGAGGAAGAGCACGGGTGCGCCGAGGACGTCCTGGAGGTCCGCCGCCGGTCCGGAGCCTCCCTCGCGCGTGAAGCGGACCGGCTTCTCGAAGGCCCGGCCCATCGCGCGGACCACCGATTTCAGGGCCGGGTGGTCCAGCGGTGTCAGGCACGGGCGCGTGGCCCCGCTGAAGGTGATCTCGCAGCGGATCCCGGCGGGCACCTGCTGCTCGGCCCAGGCCCGGACCGCCTTCTCCACCTGGTCGGGGTCCTGGCCCGCCACGAGCCGGAAGGACAGCTTCACCATGGCGGAGGACGGCACGATGGTCTTGCTGCCGGGGCCCTGGTAACCGCCGCCGATGCCGTTGACCTCCGCGGTGGGGCGGGCCCAGACGCGCTCCAGGGTGGTGTATCCGGCCTCGCCCTGGGTGGCGTACGACCTGGCCGCGCGCAGCCACTGCCGCTCGTCGAAGGGCAGTTCGGCGAAGAGTTCCCGCTCGCGGTCGGTGAGTTCGACCACGCCGTCGTAGAAGCCCGGGATCGCCACGCGCGCGTGCTCGTCGTGCAGGGCGGCGACGAGGCGGGCGGCGGCGGTCGCCGGGTTGGGCACCGCGCCGCCGAAGGAGCCGGAGTGGATGTCCTGGTCGGGGCCGTGCAGCCGTATCTCGCACTCGGCGAGGCCGCGCATGCCGGTGCACACCGTGGGGGTGTCCTCGGACCACATGCCGGTGTCGGAGACGATCACGGCGTCGGCGGCGAGCCGCTCGGCATGCTGCTCGACGAGAGCCCGGAAGTGCGGCGAGCCGGACTCCTCCTCGCCCTCGATCAGCAGCTTCAGGTGCACCGCCGGGGTGGTGCGGCCGGTGGCGGCGAGGTGGGCGCGGACGCCGAGGGTGTGGAAGAACACCTGGCCCTTGTCGTCGGCCGCCCCGCGCGCGTAGAGGCGGTTCTCGCGGACGACCGGCTCGAAGGGTTCGGTGTCCCAGCCGTCCTCCCGGGCGGCGGGCTGCACGTCGTGGTGGCCGTAGACCAGCACCGTGGGGGCCTGCCGGTCGTCACAGGGCCACTCGGCGAAGACGGCGGGCGCGCCCGGGGTCTGCCAGACCTCGGCCGTCGGGAAACCGGTCTCCTTCAGCTTGGCGGCGAGCCAGTCGGCACTGCGTCGTACGTCGGGCGCGTGGTCCGGCTGGGCCGACACCGACGGGATGCGCAGCCACTCGGCGAGGTCGTCGAGGAAGGCGGCGCGATGCTGCTCGATGTACGTACGGACGACACTGTCCGGGGTCTGGCTCATGGTCACGAGCCTATCGGCCCGCACTGACGTCCTCGGAGTGCGGTTCCTCACCGGACGGCTCCTCGAGCAGCAGCCGCTCCAGCGCGGCCCGGTCCGGCAGGTCGTCCGGCCGTACGACCTCGCCGCTGCGCACGTACAGGAACGCGGCCGTGACCGACTCCAGCGGCACGCCCTGCTGCTCTGCCCAGGCGAGGCGGTAGACGGCCAGCTGGAGCGGGTCGGCGGTGCGGGTGCGGTTCGTCTTCCAGTCGACGATCTCGTACGTCGTCTCCTGACCGTCGCTCTCCCTGTAGACGGCGTCGATGCGGCCCCGTACGACGCGGCCGGCGATCTCGAGCTGGAAGGGGGCCTCCACCCGGTGGGGCGTGCGGTGCGCGTACCCGGTGCGTTCGAAGGCGTCCTTGAGGGCTTCCAGGTCCTGTTCGTCGGCGATCTCGGCGTCGCTGCCGGGCAGTTCCCCGGGCTCCAGGAACGGCAGCGTCAGCGCTTCGAAGCGGGCCTCGACCCAGGCGTGGAAGCGGGTGCCGCGGCGTGCGGCGGGCTGCGGCGGGCGGGGCATGGGGCGGGCCAGTTCCTGCGCGAAGCCGTCCGGGTCGGCGGCCAGGCGCAGCAGCTGGGACGCGGTGAGCGCTGCGGGCAGGGGGACCTCGGTGACGCTGTCGCGGGCGCGCAGGAGCTCTCCGGTGAGGGCGTCGAGGTCGCGGTCCCAGGAGGCGACGGTGCGGGCTTCCTCGGGGGTGAGCTGCGGGCGTTCCGGCGTCGTCGGGTGTGGGCGCGCGGCGGGGAGTTCCAGTGGGGCCGCCTGGTGCGGGACGGTGGGGCGGTCCGCCGGCCACTCGTCGCGGCCGGCCGGCCACTCGTCCCGGTCCGCCGGGTCTTCCGCGACGGCGTCGCCCTCGAAGGGATCGTCGTCGAACGGGTCCGGTTCGTCGTACGGAGGCTCGTCGTCCTCGGGGGGCGGCGGCCACTGCGGGTCGTCGGCCCCGTCCGGGTCGTGCACGGCCGCGGGGTGTCCGTCCTCGTGGGACGCGAGGTCCTCCAGGTGCGCCAGGACGGTCGCGGCGGCCGCGCGGCGGCGGGCCAGGGCCGCCTCGTCCAGGGGCAGGGGCCACACCTGGTCGGCGGTGGCCTGGTGCAGGGCCGGGTTCTCCTCGTCCTCGGGGGGTTCCTCCGCCCAGGCCTCGATCTCGCCGTACCCGGCCGCGCAGTGGTCGTGGAGGGCCTGGAGGAACGCGGACGGTCCGCGGCGCTTCTTCTGGGTGGGTCCCCACCAGTGGCCGGAGCCCAGGAGCAGGGAGCGGGGACGGGTGAAGGTGACGTAGCCGAGGCGGAGCTCCTCGGTGTGCTGGTGGTCCTTCATGGCCTCGTGGAAGGCCTTCAGGCCCCTGGGGTCCCAGGACTCCACGTCGGGCAGGGTGTCGGCGTCGCCGCGCAGCCGGTGCGGCAGGACCTTGCCCTGGGATGTCCACTTCTCGCGGCCCTGGCTGCTGGGGAAGGTGCCGGTGACCAGGCCGGGGACGACCACGACGTCCCACTCCAGGCCTTTGGACTTGTGGGCGGTGAGCACCTTGACGGTGTTCTCGCCGCCGGGGAGGGCGTTGTCGAGGCCCTTCTCGTACTGGGCGGCGGTGCGCAGGAAGCCGAGGAAGGCGAGGAGGGTGGCCTCGTTGTCGCCGGCGGCGAAGGAGGCGGCGACGTCCAGGAAGTTGGAGAGGGTCTCGCGGCGGCGCGCGGCCAGGGCGTGCGGGGACGCCGACAACTCGACCTCCAGGCCGGTGACGGCGAGGACGCGGTGCAGGACGTCCATCAGCGGGTCGGCCAGACAGCGGCGCAGCTCGCGCAGCTCGGTGGCCAGGCGGGCGAAGCGCACGCGCGCGTCGGGCGAGAAGGGCAGTCCGTCGTCGTCCCCATGGCCGTCCAGCGGCGTCTCCAGGAACGTGTCGAGGGCGTCCGCGAGCGAGATCACCTCGGCCGGGTCGACCCCCTCGACGGCCTCGGCGAGCCGGCGGTCCGGGTCTTCGTCGCCCTCCACGCGCGCGTGGGACACCAGGAGCCGAGCGCGCCTCCCCAGCAGGGCGAGGTCGCGCGGGCCGATGCGCCAGCGCGGGCCGGTCAGCAGTCGCACCAGGGAGGCGTTGGCGCCGGGGTCCTGGAGGACCTCGCAGACGGCGACGAGGTCGGCGATCTCGGGCAGGTGCAGCAGCCCGGACAGGCCGACGACCTCGACCGGGATGTCCCGTGCGACCAATGCGCCCTGGATCTCGGCGAAGTCGGTCGCCGTGCGGCACAGGACAGCGATCTCGCCGGGTGCCGTCCCGGTCCCTATGAGGTGGGCGACGGAGTCGGCGGCCCAGTCGATCTCCTCGGCGTGGGTGCGCAGCAGCGCGCAGCGCACCATGCCGTCGCGTTCGGCGCCGGGGGCCGGGCGGAGGGCCTCCACGCCCGCGTGCAGGGCCCGCAGGGGCTCGGCGAGGCCGTTCGCGAGGTCGAGGAGACGGCCGCCGCTGCGACGGTTCTCGCTGAGCGCCTGCCGGGTCGCGGGGCGGCCGTCGGCGTGGGCGAAGTGCTCGGGGAAGTCGTCGAGGTTGGCGACGGATGCGCCCCGCCAGCCGTAGATCGCCTGGCAGGGGTCGCCGACGGCGGTGACGGGATGGCCGGTGCCTTCGCCGAACAGACCGGCCAGGAGGACGCGTTGGGCGACAGACGTGTCCTGGTACTCGTCGAGCAGCACAACCCGGAACTCGTCGCGCAGCACGCGGCCCACTTCGGGGATCTTCGCGAGCCGGGCCGAGAGGGCGATCTGGTCGCCGAAGTCGAGCAGGTCCCGCTCGCGCTTGGCGGCCCGGTAGCGGGTGACCAGCTCGGCCAGTTCGCGGCGGGCGGCGGCCGCCTCGGGGACCTTGCGCAGGTCGGCGTTGGTGAGCTTGGCGCCGCGCAGGGTCAGCAGCAGTTCGGCGTCGTACGCGCGCAGCGCTTCGGGGCGTACGAGGTGCTCGGAGAGTTCGGCGTCGAGGGCGAGGAGGTCGCCGACCAGGTCCGGGAATGAACGGGTCAGCGCCGGGTAGCTCCCCGGGGCCTCGCGCAGCACGCGCGCGGCGAGCTGGAAACGGGTCGCGTCGGCGAGCAGCCGGGACGTGGGCTCGAGACCGATGCGCAGGCCGTGGCCGGTGAGCAGGCGGCCCGCGAAGGCGTGGTACGTGGAGATCACCGGCTCGCCCGGCGGGTTGTCCGGGTCGATGGCGTCCGGGTCTGTGACGCCGGCCCTGACGAGCGCCTTGCGGACGCGCTCGGCGAGTTCGGCGGCGGCCTTGTTGGTGAAGGTGAGGCCGAGCACCTGCTCGGGTGCGACCTGGCCGGTGCCGACCAGCCACACCACGCGTGCCGCCATCACCGTCGTCTTGCCCGAGCCGGCTCCGGCCACGATCACCTGCGGGGCTGGCGGCGCGGTGATGCAGGCCATCTGCTCAGGGGTGAACGGGATGCCGAGGAGTTCTTTGAGCTGTTCGGGATCGGTGATACGGGCTGGCACGTCAGAGAGGCTAGCGGCGGCCACTGACAGCGGCGGCCGGATCACTTTCCGGGGCGGAAGAAGCGCAGGTCAGCACATGTGGTGCGATAAGTCACTCGACGACATGGCGGCCCTCCTGCCGCGCGCTGCACGAGGACCGGAACGCGCAGTGCGTGCAGTGCTGACCGGTGGTCGGTGTGAACCGTTCGTCGAGGACCTTGCCGGCCGCGGTGGCCAGCAGGTCGCCGACCCACTCCCCCTCCAGCGGCTCCTGGGCCTGCACCTTGGGCAGGGTCTCGCCGCCGTCGCGCTGGGCGGCGCCCTGGCGCAGATGGACGAGTTCGGCGCCGCCCGGCTCGGGTCGCACACCGTCGAAGAGGTCGTCGACGGCACCCTCGCGGACGGCCAGCTGGTAGACGGCGAGCTGCGGGTGGCGCTCCACCTCCTTGCCGGTGGGCGCCTGCTTGCCCGTCTTGAAGTCGACCACGTAGGCACGGCCCTCGCCGTCCGCCTCCACGCGGTCCATCTGGCCCCGGATGCGCACCTGGTAGTCACCGGCTTCGAGGGTGACGTCGAAGTCGTGCTCGCTGGCAACCGGGGTACGCCCGGTGCGGTCCATGACGTGCCACTTCAGGAACCGCTCGAGTGCCACGCGCGCGTTGTCCTTCTCCTGGTCCGACTTCCACGGCGCGTCGAAGGCGAGGGCGTTCCACACGGAGTCGAGCCGTTCCATCAGGACGGAGAGGTCGGCCGGGGTGTGCCCGGAGGCGACCTCGTCGGCGAGGACGTGCACCACGTTGCCGAAGCCCTGGGCGGCTGTCGCGGGCGCGTCGGCCTTCACCTCGCGGCCCAGGAACCATTGCAGGGCGCAGGTGTTGGCGAGCTGGTCGAGGGCGCTGCCGGAGAGCACGACGGGCTGGTCGCGGTCGCGCAGCGGCACCTTGGACTCGGTCGGCTCGAACATGCCCCACCAGCGGTAGGGGTGCGCGGACGGCACCAAGGGGCGGCCGTCCTCGTCGGCGAGCGCGGCGAGCCGGGCGAGGCGGCGGGCGGCGGCCTCCCGGAGGGCGTCGGAGACGCGCGGGTCGACGGTGGTGGCGCGCAGTTCGGCGACGAGCGCGGCGACGGACAGGGGGCGGCGCGGGCGTCCCGTGACGTCCTTGGGTTCGACGCCGAGTTCGGTCAGGAAGCGGGAGGGCTGGTCGCCGTCGTCCGCCGGGGTCTTGACCGCGGTCACGACGAGGCGTTCACGCGCGCGCGTGGCGGCCACGTAGAACAAGCGGCGCTCTTCGGCGAGCAGCGCGCCGGGGGTGAGGGGTTCGGCGAGTCCGTCGCGGCCGATGCGGTCGGCCTCCAGCAGGGAGCCGCGGCGGCGCAGATCGGGCCACAGGCCCTCCTGGACGCCCGCGACGACCACGAGGCGCCATTCCAGGCCCTTGGAGCGGTGCGCGGTCATCAGGCGGACCGCGTCGGGGCGTACGGCACGGCGTGTGAGGGTGTCGGCGGCGATGTCCTCGGCCTCGATCTCCTCCAGGAAGTTGAGGGCGCCCCGGCCGCCGGTGCGCTCCTCGGCACGGGCCGCGGTCGCGAACAGCGCGCAGACGGCGTCCAGATCGCGGTCCGCGTTGCGCCCGGCCGCGCCGCCCCGGCGGGCGGCCCGCTCCAGCCGGGTCGGCCACGGCGTGCCCTCCCACAGGTCCCACAGGGCCTCCTCGGCCGTACCGCCGCCCGCCAGCCGCTCACGGGCCTTGCGCAGCAGCGCGCCGAGGCGCTGGGCACCGCGCGCGTATGTGGGGTCGTGCACGGCGAGGCGCTCCGGCTCGGCGAGTGCCTGCGCGAGCAGCACGTCGGAGGGCGGCGGCAGTGGGTTGCCCGCGGCCCGTTCCTCGTCGCGCAGGGCCCGGCCGAGGCGGCGCAGGTCGGCGGCGTCCATGCTCGCCAGCGGGGAGCTGAGGAGGGTGAGGGCCGTCTCGGTGTCGAGCCAGCAGGTGTCCGGCTGCGCGGAAGGGGCGTCCTCGGAGGAGGTGTCCCTCTCGGGGTCCTGAGGCTCGGCAGGTCCCGTCTCGGAGTCCTGAGGCTCGGCAGGTCCCGTCTCGGAGTCCTGAGGCTCGGCAGATCCCGCCTCGGAGTCCTGAGGCTCGGCAGATCCCGCCTCGGAGTCCTGAGGCTCGGCAGATCCCGCCTCGGAGTCCTGAGGCTCGGCAGATCCCGCCTCGGAGTCCTGAGGCTCGGCAGATCCCGTCTCGGAGTCCTGAGGCTCGGCAGATCCCGTCTCGGAGTCCTGAGGCTCGGCAGATCCCGCCTCGGAAGTCCCCGCCTCCGCCGTGGCCACCGCCCGCAGCGCCGTCAGCAGCGGTGCCACCGCCGGTTCGTGGCGCAGGGGCACGTCGTCGCCGTCGACGTCCACGGGTACGCCGGCCGCCGTGAGGGCGCGGCGGACCGTCGGGATGGTCCGGGAGCCGGCGCGCACCAGGACGGCCATCTCGCTCCAGGGGACGCCGTCTTCGAGGTGGGCCCTGCGGAGGATGTCGGCGATGTTGTCCAGCTCCGTCCCGGCCGTCGGGTACGTGTACGCCTCGACGCGGCCGCCGTCCCGTACGGGGGCGAGTTCGCGGTGGGCGCGCACCTTCTCGGCGGGCAGGCGGGTCAGCGGCATGCGCTGGGTCAGCAGCCGGGTGGCGGCCAGCAGGGCGGCGCCGGAGCGGCGGGACGTGCGCAGCACCGCGACCGGGGCCGGGCGGCCGTCCGCGCGCGGGAAGGCGTGCGGGAAGTCGAGGATGCCGTTCACGTCCGCCCCGCGGAACGCGTAGATCGACTGGTCGGGGTCACCGAAGGCGACGAGGGTGCGGCCGCCGCCGGCCAGCGCGTGCAGGAGTCGCACCTGAGCGGGATCGGTGTCCTGGTACTCGTCGACGTAGACGGCGTCGTACCGGGCGGCGAGCCGCGCGGCGACCTCGGGCCGGCGGGCGAGGAGCACCGCGCGGTGGACGAGTTCCGCGTAGTCGATCACACCCTGGAGGTCGAGCACGTCGAGGTACTCGGCGAGGAAGGCGGCGGCGGCGCGCCAGTCGGGGCGTCCCGTACGGCGGGCGAAGGCGTCCAGGGCGTCCGGGCCGAGACCCAGTTCACGGGTGCGGGCGAGGACCGCGCGGACCTCGTCGGCGAATCCACGGGTGGTCAGGCAGGCGCGCAGTTCGTCCGGCCAGCGCACGTGCGCGAGGCCCAGCCGCTCCAGGTCCACCTGGCCGGCGAGCAACTCCCGGACCGAGACGTCCTGCTCGGGGCCGGACAGCAGCCGCAGCGGCTCCACGAACAGGTCGCTGTCCTGGTGTGCGCGGACCAGGGCATAGCAGAACGAGTGGAAGGTGGTCGCCTGGGGAGCGCGGGCCGCGCCGCTCCGCAGAGCCATGCGGTCGCGCAGCTCGACGGCAGCCCTGCGGCTGAAGGTGAGCACCAGGATGCGCTCGGGGTCCCCGCCCCGGGCGGTGCGCTCGGCCACGGACTCGACGAGCGTGGTGGTCTTGCCCGTGCCCGGACCTGCGAGAACGAGCAGCGGGCCGGTGGTGTGGTCAACCACGGAGCGCTGCGAGGCGTCCAAAAGAGGGGGGTCCACGCGGGCAGGAGGGGTACGTACCAGTCGGTAAGCGCCACGGCTCCCCCGCCGCACACGAGGGTGCGACAGGCCGCTGGTGGAGGAAGAGGAGCTCATCACGTGGTTCGCCGGTCCTGGTGGAAGTGCTGGTTGACGGGCCACCGCGCGTGGCAGGCGGTGACCGCGGGGTGACGGGGACGCGTGCAGCCGACGCTACGCCGACGGGCGAGGCGGAAGCAGGGCTTCCCCTTCTTCCCGCCCGTCACTCGGGGCGCTCAGGGCACTCATGTCCCTGCTCTCACGAACGTACGTCATGCCGACGGCGTGCCCCGATTCCCCCGTCCGGATCACGGGTCACACGCAAGGGCGTCCGATGGCGGAAGCTGTCAGGTGTGACCCTCCGCGCGTTCGCCGCCGTCCCAGCGCGCCCGTCTCATGTCGAGGCGCGGCAGGTGGCCCTCGGCGGCCCGGCTCGCCTGCTTCAGGGGCGTGCCCTCCGCGCGGTAGTGGCCGAGCGCCCGCTGCTCCTGCCCCGGGAGCAGGACGCCGTCCGCGCGGACGACACGCCACCACGCAACGGCACCGCCGTAGAGAGCCATCACGCGGCCGACCTGCCGCGGACCGCCCTCCTCCAGCCACTCCGCGACGTCCCCGTATGTCATGACACGGCCCGGCGGGATCAGTTCGGCCACCTCCAGGACCCGCTCGGCGTACACGGGCAGCGCTTCCCCGGGCTCCTCACGGGTGTCGTCGTACCCCGCGTGGGCGCCCTGCGCGCCGGCGTCCTCCGGAAGACTCTCCTCACTCATCCGCCCCATCCTGCCCCATCCCACCGACAACGGGACGGGCGTGCTCCGGAGCGTTTCCCTCACCCGGCAGGAGCGCGTCGGGCAGACTGTCCGCCCCCGCATGTGCACCCTGATGCCCCCGTGTGTCGGTGCGGCATGCCACCATCGTGCGGGCGGTGACCGGTGATACGAGACCAAGAAGAGACGATGAAGCAGCAGGGTGCGCACCCCGAGGACGCGGAGGGCACCTCTGACGCTTCGGCGCGCCCGGGCACCCCGGACGACGGCCCGGAGCCGACCGGCGACCAGGCGGGGACGGCCACCAAGGGGGCAGGCGAGAAGGCTCCTGCGGCAGCCGAGAGGTCCGGCGAGAAGACCCCGACAGCACCCGAGAAGTCCGGCAAGAAGGCCCCGACGGCAGCCGAGGACGAGGACACCGTGCACATCGACGAGGTGGAGGGCGACGAACCGCTGCTCCCCGCGCGCGTGCACCGACCGTCCGATCTGATGCGGCTCCTGGTGGGCGTGCTCGCCGTCGCGCTGCTGATCGGCATCGCCGCGTTCGCGCACGGCACCACCTCGGGCCTCGAACAGGACATCAACAAGGGCACGGGCCAGGCGCCCGACCTGCTCATCAAGATCGCGGGGCTGGCCTCCAGCATCGCGATCCTGCTGGTGCCGGTCGCCTTCGCCATCGAGCGGCTGATCAAACGGGACGGGCTCAGAATCGCCGACGGTGTGCTCGCGGCTGTCCTGGCCCACGGTGTGACCCTCGCCACCGACCTGTGGGTCGCCCGCGCCGCCCCCGACTCGATCCAGGAGGCGCTCACCCAGCCCTCCCCCGGTGACATCCACGCGCTGACCGACCCCGTGCACGGCTATCTGGCGCCCGTCATCGCGTACATGACGGCCGTCGGCATGTCGCGCAGGCCCAGATGGCGCACGGTGTTGTGGGTCGTGCTGCTCCTCGACGCCTTCTCGATGCTCGTCACCGGGTACACGACACCGTTCTCGATCATCCTGACGGTGCTGATCGGCTGGACCGTGGCCTACGGCACGCTCTACGCGGTCGGCTCGCCCAACGTCCGGCCCACCGGGCAGACGCTGATGGCGGGCCTGCGGACCGTCGGCTTCCGCCCGGTCAGCGCGTCCCGCGAGGACACCTCGGACAACCCGGACACCGGTGACCGGGGCCGCCGCTACTTCGTCACGCTCGAGGACGGGCCGCCGCTGGACGTGACGGTGGTCGACCGGGAGCAGCAGGCCCAGGGCTTCTTCTACCGCACCTGGCGCAATCTGACCCTGCGCGGCTTCGCCACCCGCAGCAGCCTCCAGTCGCTGCGCCAGGCCCTGGAGCAGGAGGCGCTGCTGGCGTACGCGGCGATCGCGGCCGGTGCCAACGCGCCCAAGCTGATCGCCACCTCCGAGCTCGGTCCCGACGCGGTGATGCTCGTCTACGAGCACAGCGGCGGCCGCACCCTGGACTCGCTGCCGGACGAGGAGATCACCGACGACCTGCTGAGCGACACCTGGCACCAGGTGAAGGCTCTTCAGTCCCGGCGCATCGCGCACCGCAGGCTGGTCGGCGACGCGATTCTGGTGGATCGTTCCGGCACGGTGATCCTCACCGACCTGCGCGTCGGCGAGATCGCGGCCGGCGACCTGCTGCTGCGCATGGACACGTCCCAGTTGCTGGTGACCCTCGGCCTCCGGGTGGGCGCCGAGCGGGCGGTCGCCTCGGCGGTGGAAGTGCTCGGCCCGGACGCGGTGGCGGACTGTCTGCCGATGCTCCAGCCCATCGCGCTCAGCCGCTCCACGCGCGCGACGCTGCGCAGACTGGCCCGGGAGCGGGCACAGCGCGAGCGCGAGGCGGTCCTGGAGGCGTCCCGGCAGGCCAAGCAGGCGCGCCTGGAGGACGCCTCGGACGACGCCGTGCCGGTGCTGGAGAAACCCGACAAGAAGGCCGTACGGGCGGAGCAGCGGGCCGAGAAGCGGGCCATCGACGAGGCCCTCGAGGATGCGCGCGAGGAGGACCTGCTCACGCAGATCCGGCACGAGGTGCTGCGGATCAGGCCACAGGCACCGGTCGAGCCGGCCCGGCTGGAGCGGGTGCGGCCGCGCACGCTGATCAGTTTCATGGCCGGCGCGATCGGCGCGTACTTCCTGCTGACGCAGCTCACGCACATCGAGTTCGGTCCGCTCATCGCGAACGCCGAATGGGGCTGGGTCGCCGCGGCCGTGCTGTTCTCGATGGGCAGCTACGTGGCGGCGGCGATGGCTCTGCTGGGGTTCGTGCCCGAGCGGGTGCCGTTCGTGCGGACCGTGGCTGCGCAGGTCGCCGGGTCGTTCGTGAAGATCGTCGCCCCGGCGGCGGTGGGCGGTGTCGCCCTCAACACGCGCTTCCTCCAGCGCGCGGGAGTGCGGCCGGGGCTCGCGGTGGCGAGCGTCGGAGCGTCGCAGCTGTTCGGGCTCGGCTGTCACATCCTGATGCTGCTGGCCTTCGGCTATCTGACCGGCACCGAGAAGACGCCGTCGCTGTCGCCGTCCCGGACCGTCATCGCCGGTCTGCTGACGGTGGCGGTGCTCGTGCTCGTGGTGACCTCGGTGCCGTTCCTGCGGAAGTTCGTCGTCACGCGCGTGAGGTCGCTGTTCGCGGGTGTCGTGCCGCGCATGCTGGACGTGCTCCAGCGGCCGCAGAAGCTGGTCACCGGCATCGGCGGCATGCTGCTGCTGACCGCCTGCTTCGTGATGTGCCTGGACGCGTCGATCCGCGCGTTCGGCGACGAGTCCACGTCGATCAGCCTCGCCAGCGTCGCCGTCGTCTTCCTCGCGGGCAACGCCCTGGGGTCCGCGGCGCCGACCCCGGGCGGTGTGGGCGCGGTCGAGGCGACCCTGACGGTCGGTCTGATCGCCGTCGGGCTGCCGAAGGAGGTCGCGGCACCGGCGGTCCTGCTGTTCCGGCTGCTGACGCTGTGGCTGCCCGTGCTGCCGGGCTGGCTGGCCTTCAACCATCTGACTCGCAAGCAGGCCCTTTAGCCTCACTGAACCCTCTTACCTCATACGGCACGCGTCCCGAGCGCCCCGCCCCGGACCGCCGCAGGATGGAACCATGCCAACCCTCCTCCGGCTGCGCGCCGCCGCACTGACCGCCACCGCCGTGCTGCTGTCCACCGTGCTGGCCGGCTGCGGTGACGACGACGCCGAGGACGAGGACCTGACGAAGCAGGAGCTGAGCTGGGAGGACTGCCGGGCCCCGTCCGATGCCCAGGGAGGGGGCGCCGCGCCCTCACCGCTGCCGGACGGCGGCGATTGGCAGTGCGCCACCATGAAGGCGCCGCTCGACTGGGACGACCCCAAGGGCGACACCATCGACCTCGAACTCATCCGGGCCCGGACCAGCGGCACCGGGAACGCACGCATCGGCTCGCTCATCTTCAACTTCGGCGGCCCCGGCGGCTCGGGCGTCACCTCGCTGCCGGCCTTCGCGGAGGACTACGAGACCCTGCGCACCCGCTACGACCTGGTCAGCTTCGACCCCCGCGGAGTCGGCCGCAGCGCCCCCGTGATCTGCCAGAACGACCAGCAGCTCGACGCGTACTTCCAGCAGGACGCCACGCCCGACGACACCGCCGAGCGCACCGAACTCCTGGAGAACACCAAGGAGTTCAACGAAGCCTGCGAGCAGAACTCCGAGCGGATCCTGCCGCACGTACGCACCACCGACGCGGCCCGCGACCTGGACCTGATGCGCCAGGTCCTGGGCGACGGGAAACTGCACTACTTCGGCATCTCCTACGGCACCGAACTCGGCGGCGTCTACGCCCACCTGTTCCCCGAGCGGGTCGGCCGCGCCGTGTTCGACGCCGTCGTCGACCCCACGCAGAACGCCGAACAGGGCTCGCTCGGGCAGACCAAGGGCTTCCAGCTCGCGCTGGACAACTTCGCCGAGGACTGCGTGTCGAAGGCCGAGGAATGCCCCGTCGGCGACAGCGCGCAGGACGTGAAGGACCGCATCGCCGGACTGCTGAGGGACCTCGACCGCACTCCGGTCCCGGGTGTCTTCCCGCGCGAGCTGACCCAGACCGCGGCGACCAGTGGCATCCTGCAGGCGCTGTACTCGCAGGACTTCTGGGAGTACCTCACCGAGGGCCTGCAACAGGCGTACGACGGCGACGGCAGCATCCTGATGCTGCTGTCCGACTCGATGAACGGGCGCAAGGAGAACGGCGAGTACAGCAACATCGCCGCCGCCAACGCCGCCATCAACTGCGCGGACGACAAGCCCCGCTACGACGCCGCCTTCGTGGAGCGGAAACTGCCCGAATTCCGGGCGGCCTCCCCCCTGTTCGGCGACTACATGGCCTGGGGCATGATCACCTGCACCGACTGGGCCGTGCCGGGCGCCGCCGACCACCCGGTCGTGAGCGCGCCTGGCTCGGCGCCGATCCTGGTGGTCGGCAACACCGGCGACCCGGCCACCCCGTACGAGGGCGCGCGGAAGATGGCGGAGGCGCTGGGCAAGGGGGTCGGCGTCGAGCTGACGTACCGGGGGCAGGGACACGGCGCGTACGACAGCAAGAACAAGTGCGTGCAGGACGCGGTGAACGGCTATCTGCTGGACGGAAAAGTGCCGCGGGCGGGGACCGTCTGCACCTGAGATCAGCCCTGGGCTAGACAAACGCACAGGTCAGAGGGTTATCCACAGGCTGCGACGGCCGGCGCGGGATCTGCCTACCATGGCCTGACCGCCATCCGCGGCACGGTGCGGACGGCCAGTGAGGGGGGATGGGCACATGACGCGTTTCGCACGGTGGACCGCTCTGGCGGTCGCCTCGGCACTGCTCGCCGCAGGGTGCAGCGGCGGCTCGTCGGACGACGACAAGGGCGGGCTCGCCTGGGGCCGCTGCAAGGCCACCGCCGACGGCCCCGCGCCGAGCAGCGACTGGCAGTGCGCGACGCTGAAAGCGCCGCTGGACTGGTCGAAGCCGGACGGCGAGACGATCGGGCTGGCGCTGATCCGCACCAAGGCCCGCGGTGACGACCGCGTCGGCTCGCTCCTGTTCAACTTCGGCGGCCCCGGCGCCTCGGGCGTGTCCATGATGCCGTCGTACGCCCCGACCGTCTCCCGGCTGCGTGAGCGCTACGACCTGGTGAGCTGGGACCCGCGCGGGGTCGGCGCCAGCGAGGGCGTGCGCTGCCGCGGCGACAAACAGATCCAGGCGGCAGAGTCGGTGGACGTCACCCCGGACACGCCCGCCGAGGAGAAGGCGTACTTCCAGGACGCCGCCGACTTCGGCAAGGGCTGCCAGAAGGATGCCGGGAAGCTGATGGCGCACGTGTCGACCGCCGACTCTGCCCGCGACATGGACCGCATCCGGGAGGTCCTCGGCGACGAGAAGATGCACTACTTCGGCATCTCCTACGGCACCGAACTGGGCGGCACATATGCGCACCTGTTCCCGAAGAAGGTGGGTCGGATGACCCTGGACGCGGTCGTCGACCCCGGCGCCGACACGGTGGGGCATGCCAAGAACCAGGCCAGGGGCTTCCAGCGCGCGCTGAACGGCTACCTCGAGTCCACGGGTCAGGACCCGGCGGAGGGCTCGCGGAAGATCGCGGACCTGCTGCGGCGGATCGACGCCCGGCCCCTGCCGGCGGGCACGCCCGGGCGGAAGCTGACGCAGACGCTCGCGGCCACCGGCATCATCCTGCCGCTGTACAGCAAGGACAGCTGGCCGACGCTGACCAGCGCCCTCGACGCGGCCGAGCGGGGAGACGGCTCGGAGCTGCTGGCCCTCGCCGACGGCTACAACGAGCGTGATCCGTCGGGACGCTACGGCACGACGACCCACTCGCAACGGGTCATATCGTGCCTGGACGGCAGGCAGCGGCCGACCGCGGCGACCACCAGGAAGCTGCTGCCGGAGTTCGAGAGGATCTCCCCGGTCTTCGGGACGTTCCTCGGCTGGGACACGGCCGGCTGGTGCCACGACTGGCCGGTGCCCGGGCAGCACGACACCCCGGAGGTGAGCGCCCCCGGCGCGGCACCGGTCCTGGTGGTCGGCAACACCGGCGACCCGGCCACCCCGTACGAGGGGGCCCGCAGGATGGCCGACGAGCTGGGCAAGGGCGTCGGAGTGATGCTCACCTGGCGGGGCGAGGGACATGGCGCGTACGGCAGTGGCAGCGACTGTGTCGACTCCACGGTGGACGCGTATCTGCTGGACGGGACGGTGCCGAAGGACGGCAAGGTCTGCTCATGACGACGGCGGGGGCTCCGGGCACCCGTGGTGCGCGAAGCCCCCGCCGCTCGCGAAGGGAGGCCGGATACGGCTCGGTATGCCGGCTCGTCCGGTCAGTACACCGGCTTGTCCGGCTCGATCTGGTTGACCCAGCCGATCACGCCGCCGCCGACGTGGACCGCGTCCGAGAAGCCCGCGGACTTCAGGACCGCGAGGACTTCCGCACTGCGGACACCCGTCTTGCAGTGCAGGACGATCTTCTTGTCCTGCGGGAGGCTCTCCAGGGCGGTGCCCATGAGGAACTCGTTCTTCGGGATCAGCCGGGCGCCCGGGATGGAGACGATCTCGTACTCGTTCGGCTCGCGGACGTCGATGATGTCGATGCCCTCGCCGTCGTCGATCCACTCCTTGAGCTGCTTGGGAGTGATCGTGGAGTCGGCGGCCGCCGCCTGGGCCTCCTCGGAGACGACGCCGCAGAAGGCCTCGTAGTCGATGAGCTCGGTGACGGTCGGGTTCTCGCCGCAGACCGCGCAGTCGGGGTCCTTGCGGACCTTGACCTGGCGGTACTGCATCTCCAGGGCGTCGTAGATCATCAGTCGGCCGACCAGCGGCTCACCGATGCCGGCGAGCAGCTTGATGGCCTCGTTGACCTGGATGGAGCCGATGGACGCGCACAGCACGCCCAGGACGCCGCCCTCGGCGCAGGAGGGGACCATGCCGGGGGGCGGGGGCTCCGGGTACAGGCAGCGGTAGCAGGGGCCGTGCTCGGACCAGAAGACGGAGGCCTGGCCGTCGAAGCGGTAGATCGAGCCCCACACGTACGGCTTGTTCAGCAGCACGCAGGCGTCGTTGACCAGGTAGCGGGTCGCGAAGTTGTCCGTGCCGTCGACGATCAGGTCGTACTGGCTGAAGATGTCCATCACGTTGTCGGCCTCGAGCCGCTCCTCGTGAAGGATCACGTTCACGTACGGGTTGATGCCCTTGACGCTGTCGCGGGCGGACTCCGCCTTGGGGCGGCCGATGTCGGCCTGGCTGTGGATGATCTGACGCTGCAGGTTCGACTCGTCGACCTCGTCGAACTCCACGATGCCGAGGGTGCCGACGCCTGCGGCGGCCAGGTACATCAGCGCCGGCGAGCCCAGGCCGCCGGCGCCCACACACAGCACCTTGGCGTTCTTCAGCCGCTTCTGCCCGTCCATCCCGACGTCGGGGATGATCAGGTGGCGGGAGTACCTGCGGACCTCGTCTACGGTGAGCTCGGAAGCCGGCTCGACCAGGGGTGGCAGCGACACGGGGACTCCGTTGGTCGGTCAATCACTACGGTTGTTCTCCCCGTAACAGTGCCATGTGCTTTTTCATTCCGAGACACCTGTTCCGACCAGCGAGACGATGTCGTCCCAGTAGCCGGGCATGGCCTCCCAGGGGTCGGTGCGGCCGCCGTGGTCCGTGTGGTCGGTGAACCAGACCGTCGCGACGCCCTGCCAGCGGGCGATGCGCAGCGCCTCCCCCAGGTGCGGGCGGGGCACTCCGTGGACGAAGTGGCAGAAGCGCTCGGGCGGATGGTCGGCGGTCCACTCGGCCACCTGCGACCAGCGGTAGTCGCTCCAGGGGCCGGAGAAGGTGACCAGCTGGTCGGCGAGCTCGGCGTAGCCGGGGTGCGGGTGGATGCCGTGGCCGAGGACGATGTGGGCATCGTCACGGATCACGCGGAGCGTGGCGACCGTACGGCGCACCTCGGGCAGCCCGACGTGGTCCGCCGGGCAGCGGTCCAGCAGGAAGCCGTCGACCTGGTACCAGTCGACGAACCGGTGGGCATCCGAGATCAGCTCGCCGAAGTTCCGGGTGCCGTAGCGGGTGTCGAGGTGGCCGAGGACGCGGATGCCCGCGTTGCGCAGGCGGCCGGCCGCCTCCAGGCAGTGCGGGTCGGGGCAGGCGCCGGGGCCGTCGGCCACGTTGAGGACCACCCAGTGCAGTGGGGTGCCGGGGCGGGTGAGTTCGCCCCATTCGGTGGGGGCGAGGAGGGGGTGCGCGTAGCCGGGGACGCCGACGCCGGGGCGCAGTTCCGTGCCGGAGGTGCGTGGTCGGGTGCTGGTCAGATGCGGCATGCCGCCTCCATCCAGATGTCGGCGAGGGACTCCTCCAGGCCGATCCTGGGGCGCCAGCCGAGCCGGTCGCGGGCGGTGCGCACATCGGCCTGCTGCCAGCTGCCGCAGCCGTCCGGGTACGGGTACGCGACCGGGGGCGCGTGGTCCGGGTCGGGGCGGGGATGGCCGATGGCCGGGCGCAGGGCGCCGGGCGGGCCGTCGAGTTCGTGGAGGGCGCCACCGTATCCGGCCACGCGGGCGAGCACCGCGGCGGCGTCGCGCAGCCGCACGGCACGGCCGGAGCCGATGTTGATGACGCCCTGCGCGGCGGACAGCGAGGCGGCGTGGACGGCGCGGGCGACGTCCCGGACGTCGACGAAGTCGCGCTGGGCGCCGAGGCCGCCGAGTTTCAGCTCGCCGTCGCCGGACTGCATGGCGCGGCGCATGGCCTCGGCGAGCCGGCCCAGCGGGGAGCCGGCGGGGGTGCCGGGTCCGGCCGGTGAGAAGACGCGCAGGACGACGGCGTCCAGGCCGGAGCCGAGGACCAGTTCGGTCGCGGCGAGTTTGCTGACGCCGTACGGGCCGCCGGGCCGGGGGACTGCGTCCTCCGCCGTGGAGGAGCCGGGCTGGCTCGGGCCGTACTCGGCGCTGCACCCGATCTGCACCAGTCGGGCACCGCAGCCGCTGCGGCGCAGGGCCTCGCAGACGGTGGCCACGGCGACGGTGTTGTGGCGGGTGAGCTCGCGGGCACCGCCCCTGGTGGCACCGGCGCAGTTGACGACGACGCCCGGGTGGACCGCGTCGAGGAAGCGGGTGAGGGCGCCGGGGCTGCCGGACGCGAGGTCGAAGCGGACGTCGGCGTCGTCGCCGCGGCCGAGGGCGGTGAGCTGCACGGCCGGGTCGGCGAGCAGGCGGTCGGCGACGAAGCGCCCGATGTAGCCGTTGGCTCCGATCAGCAGGACTCTCATCGCGCGGCTCCCGGGGCGGCCGGGGCTGCTGGGCGGGTGGTCATGCGGGTTCTCCTTGAGGCGGGAAGGGAGGGATGTGACGGGTGCTGCCGGCGGCGACGGCCGGTGGCAGCGGCGGTCACCGGGAGGGCTCCGGCGGTGCGTGGGCCGAGGCCCTGGTCAGCTTGCGGGTCGCGTGGATCAGGAGGGCCAGGGCCGCCGCACCGCAGGCGAGGGTGGGGACGCTGCCGGCGCCCCAGGTGGTGACGAGGGTTTCGACGGGGGCGGCCAGGAAGCCGCAGCCGGGGAGGCGGGAGATGAAGACCGCTGCGAGGGCGGCTGCCTGGATCGTGGCCGTGGCGGTGATGACCACGGCCGGGGCGTAGGCGAAACCGTGGGTGGTGAGGAGGCGGGCCAGGAAGAGGAGGGCGCCCAGGGTGAGGGCCTGCGCGTAGCCCGCGGGCTCGCCGAGGACCGCGGCGCAGAGGGTGAGCAGGGCCGCCAGGGCACCCAGGAACAGGGCGAACGCGCCGAGCAGGAGGGGGCGTACGGCGGCGGCGAAGTCCTCCAGGCCGCGGCTGGCCGCGAGTTTGCGGCGGGCGCGCACGGTGAAGAGGTGGGCGGTCCAGGCGGCGGGCGCGCAGGCCAGGGCCAGGGCCAGGACGGGGGTGGCGGTGAGGGGCCAGGGGCCGTCGGCCGTGCCGGTGGGCAGGCCGTCGGGACCTCCGGCGACGGCGCTGTCGAGCAGGCCGTCGCCCAGGACGGCGTAGGCGACGAGCCATGCGGTCCAGGTCGTGGCCCTGCCGGGGGCTGTGCGGTCGGGTCTGCTCAGGGGGCCTCGGCGCAGGGCCGCGCGGAGGGCCAGGGCCAGGGCGAGGGTGCCGGCTGCCGCCGCTAACAGGCGCGACCGGCCGTGGGTGAGGTGCACGGCGGCCACGGCGGCGGCGCACAGCGTGCCCGGCAGGAGCGTCAGCAGGGCCCAGTCGACGCGTGCCCGTGGCGTGGCGGGCGCGGCGGGCGGGGGTGCGTCCCCGTCCCGGGAGACCCGCGCGTACATCTCCTCCGCGAGGGAGAAGACGTCCCGGTGGCGGAAGCGGGCGGCGGTCCGGTCGGTGATGCCGTGCGCCTCCAGGCCCACCGCGATCTCGAGGGGGTCCACCGCGCGGTCACAGAGCTCCCGGTGACGGTGCATCAGCGCCTTCACGGGGTCGGCGGCACCGCGCCGCGGGGCGGACGGCTTGCGGTCGGCGGCCGCCTCCGGGGCGGGCGCGGGCGTGGCGGCGGGGCTCGGCGCCCGCTCCGAGCGGGCGTCCCACTCCCCCGGGCCGGCCGGGGTCTCCGGGCGGTCCAGTTCACCCAAGCCGGTCATCGCGCACCCTCCGGGGCGGGGAGGGCAGTGGTCGCGCGTACGGGTCTGCTCGTCGCCCAGCCGGGGCCGCCGCGGGCGACGAGGCTGGGTGACGGGGCGGCCCAGCTGATCGGGACGTGATCCTCGGCGGGAATCGCGAAGGGCAGCGGCGCCCCCGCTTCGTCGAGGACCACGCGGCGGACCGGCGTGCGCGAGACGATCTCCAGGTAGATGCCGTGAAATGCCTCGATGTTCTGCTCGACCGTGAACAGTTCGAGGGCACGGGCGCGGGCGGCGGCACCCAGGCGCGCACGGCGCTCGGGGTCGCGCAGCAGCGCCACGCACGCCTCGGCGAGCGCCCGCGGGTTGCGCGGCGGCACGACGAGCCCGGTGCCGCCGATGACCTCCACGACCGCGCCGACGTCCGTCGACACCGTCACGCGTCCGCAGAGCATGGCCTCGACGAGGCTGATCGGGAAGCCCTCGACGACGCTGGAGAGGACGGTCACGGCGCCCGAGGCGTAGGCGTCGGCGAGGTCCGGGAGTTCGGGACCGCCGATCTCCTCGAAGGACACCGGGTTGTCGCCGTCGGCGTGCGGGCCCTCGGCCTCGTCGGGGAAGAGCTGGGCGGCCAGGGTCCGGCAGTGGCCGAGGTAGGCCGTGCCCTCGGCACCGGCGGGGGCGCCGACGATGCGCAGGCGGGTCTTCGGCTGCCGCTTGCGGATCTCCGCGAAGGCGTGCAGCAGTGAGACCAGGTCCTTGGCGGGCTCGACGCGTCCGACCCAGACGAGCGTGTCCGGGTCGGCGCACTCGGGGGCCTCGCCGACCTCGGCGAAGGGCCGGGCGTCCATGCCGGGGTAGACCGTGCGGAGTTTCTCGCGGTCGGCGCCACAGCGCTCCTGCCAGCGGCGGGCGTGCGTGTTGCCGGCCGTGACGACCTCGGCCCGTGCGTAGGCCTCGGCCGCGAGCCTGCCGTGGAAGGCCGCCAGCAGGGACCGTACGGCGGGCGGGGCGTCCGGGGCGGTCAGGTAGTGGGTGCGCAGGCGCACGCCGTACTCGGTGACCAGCAGGGGAACGCCGGTGAAGTGGCGGGCGAGCAGGCCCGGCAGGGCGGCCGGGCCGCCGGAGGCGGCGTGGCAGAGGTCGACCGCGCCCAGTCCGTTGTCCTCGTACCAGTCGAGGGAGAGAGGGCGCAGGGCGCGTTCCAGGTGTGTGGCAACGGCGAGCAGATCCGGTACGCGCGCCTCACGCGCCGCGCGATGGGCGCCGGGCGCACGACAGGCGCGCTCCAGGGTGCGTACGGCGGTCTCGGAACGGAGTGCCCCTACCAGCCCGCCCGTCTCGCGGGCGAGTTCGGCGAGCCCGTACAGAGCGTTGCCGAAACGGTCCGCCTCAGGGGTCGACGTACCCTCGGAAGGCCCCTTGGCGGCGGTCGGCGCACCCCCGGACGACCCGCTCAGCACGGCTGCCAGTTCGCCGAAGCACTCGGTGAACCGCCGGCGCGCGCGGCGGCCCATGACCACTTCGTCGTCCTCGGCCATCCACAACGGTGCGGTACGCACCCTGCGGACGTTCGGCGGCAGCGGGATCCAGCCCTCGTCCTCCTGGTGTTGGCTGCGACTGAGCGCGTAGACGTCGAACTCGTGCTGTCCGAGCCCGCGCACCAGCCGGTCGCACCAGAGCCTGGCGTCACCGCTCACGTACGGATAGCCACCCTCCGTAAGCAGTCCGATGCGCACGAGTGCACCCCCGATCTCCCGTATCAGGAGCCGCCGTTGCCCGGCGGCTCGCAGCGGGACGAACGTATGCGGACAAGGCGGTGGCGCGACGGACGGTTGTCCGTCGCGCCACCAAAAGGGGTGAACGGTCGTAACTTTCCCGTACGGATCGCGTTCCGTCGCGCTAGGAGATGAACCGGACGCGGATCGTCATACCGCGGCCGACTCCCGTCGCTCCGCCCGGCGTCTTGCGGCGGACTCCGGGTCCAGCGCCGGTACGGCGGCCGGCAGCTGCCTGGTGTACGGGTCGAGCGCCCGCGCGACACCGACGCGTTGGCGCTGCCCGCCGCTGAACTCGTGGCCATGTCGACGCGTTACGCGGGCCGACACCTGTGGTGCCTGTCAACTTCCGGGATACGGCCAGGGGTTGGCCCGGCAGCGGATGCCGTCGTGCTCGAGGAACTTGGTCTGCTGCTGCATGACCGGGGCCAGGCCGCCGTCCTTGTCGCAGGTGACGTGGCCGTACCCGAGGCGGTGGCCGACCTCGTGGTTGATCAGCATCTGCCGGTAGGCATGGATCTTGTCGCCGTATGTCTGCGAGCCCTGCGCCCACCGGTAGGCGTTGATCATCACGCGCTCGGTGGCGGCCGAGTCGCAGGAGACGTTGTCCACGGTGGTGTCCAGACCGGACTTGGCGCACCAGTCGGCGGTCGTGCCGGGGCTGGCGAGCGTGATCACGAAGCGGGGCGTGCCGGAGTAGATCCGCTCGAAGGTGCGCGCGCCGTTGTGGGCCCAGCTGCGCTGGTCGTTGAGCGTCTTGTGCACGGCCTCAGCGAACAGCTCGGCGTCGAGCCCGAGCCCCTGCTCCACGTCCACGCGATAGGTGAACTTCTGCCCCGCACCGGGCGCCTCGGCGATGCCGGGAACGGCGTCGAACTTCCCCGAGCCCTTGAACGTGGCGCCGAGCGGGTACGTCCTGCCCATCTTCTCGTCGTACGTCACCGCCTTCGCGCTGGGAGCCGGTGCCGGCGCCCGCCCGTCCCCGTGGGCCGAGGGGTCCCGGATGTCGCGGGCCTGGTCGGTGGCGGACTGTGACTGCACGTCGGCGCCGCCGGGGTCGTCGGTGACCTGACCGGCGACGACCACGGCCAGCACGGTCGTGACGGCGGCGGCCGCGATGCCGGTGAACGTACGGCCCTTGGCGCCCTTGACCGGCGCGGGCGTACCGGTGGGCGCCGCGCCGTCGTCATCGTCGTCGTCGGAGCGGATGCCTGCCGGGGCGCCGGCGTTCCAGTCCGTGACGGAGGCGTAGGCGTCCGCCGCGTGTGCGGAGGCGGGCGTACGGGGTGCGAAGACGTCGTCCTCCTCGTCGAAGGCGTCGAGAAACTCCTGCCGCGGCCCGGGCACGGACGCCCGCCGCTGCCCCGGTATGGGAGCACCGCCGCCCCTCAACTCGCCCCAGCCACCCCCGGCTTCGCGCTGCTCGGGATGCCCTCCACGCGCTTGTGGAAAGCCGTGCGCGGGAGTGCCGTCGGGCAACCGCGGCACCCCGCGCGCGGGGGTACCGTCCGGAAGCCGCGGAACGCCCCGCGCCGGGTTCCCGTCGGGAAACCGCGGAACGCCCCGCGCCGGCGTCCCGTCAGGAAACCGCGGAACGCCCCGCGCCGGCGTCCCCTCAGGAAACCGCGGAACGCCGTGCGCGGGAGTCCCATCAGGCAGCCGCGGAGTACCGCGCGCCGGCGTGCCGTCGGGAAAGCGGGGCAGCCCCCGCGCCGGGGTGCCGTCAGGCAGGCGCGGAACGCCGTGCACAGGCGTGCCGTCCGGCAGCCAGCCGTCCGGAAGACGCGGCATCCCGTGCGCGGGCGTCCCGTCCACCGGCGCGGGCCGAGGCCCCGGCGTCCGGCGAGGGCCGGCACCGGGCGGCGGCCAGCCGCCCTGCGGCGCGTCGCGGAGTGGGCCCGTCCGGCCTCCCCGGCTCGTGTCCGGCGCCTGTCCCTGCCCTTGCCCCGGTCCCTGTCCCGACCCGGCCCGGCCGTCCCGCACTGCGGTGGTGTCCGCGGTGTCGCTCTTGGCGACCGGCCCACGGCGGCTGTGGCGTCCCACGTCGCGCCTCAGCCCCCCATGCTCTCGTCGGTGTCTGCTCCGGTGCCTGCTGCGTCGACGGCCTCGTCCACGCGAGCCTTCCTCGCTCGCCGTTCACCCATCTCACCGGCGTCTTCGAGGAGTTCACGAAACGCCATGGCCACCGTCTCCGGGTACTCCATCATGGCCACGTGCCCAGCGTCCGGCAACGTCACCAGCCGCGAGTCGCGGAACGCCCGGGCCGCCCTCTGGGCCATCCGGAAGCCGACGAGTTGGTCACGGCCACCGTAGACGAGGAGGGTCGGCGCGAGAACCCGTTCGGCCTGGCGCCACAGTCCCTGCTGGCCGCCCAGCGTGTACGCGTTGACGATCCCGCGCGCGGACCGCGTCATCGCGTCCCAGAAGTACGGCAGCCGCAGCCGCCGCTCCATCTCCTCCACGGCGTTGCTGAATCCTTCCGGCGTCACCCGCCCCGGATCCCCGTAACACAGCGCCATCACGCCACGGACGCGCTGCTCCGCCGTCCACTCCCGGGTCAGCCGGGTGAAGAGCGGCGCGACACCGGGCACCGCCAGCAGCGCTGTGGGCACGGCGGTGCGCTGCACTCTGATTTCGGGCAAAGCAGGCGACACGAGCGTGAGCGTACGGACCAGATCGGGCCGTACCGCGGCGACACGGGTGGTGATGGCGCCACCGAGGGAGTTCCCGAACAGGTGCACGGGGCCACGACCGGCGGCGTCGAGGTACCGGATGATCGCGCGCGCGTGCCCCGTCACGGAGTAGTTGCCGTCGTCCGGCGGCGGGGAGTCGCCGAAGCCCGGTAGATCGAGGGCCTCGCTCTCGACGACGTCGTCCAGCAGCGCCATCAGCGCCGACCAGTTCTGCGAGGAGCCTCCGAGCCCGTGCACGTACAGCGCGGGAGCCACCCCCTTGCGCACAGGGCGCCTCGACCGCACCGTCAGCGTGACCCCGGGCAGCTCGACCGACCTGAGCCGCTCGCCCTCGGCGACCCGGACGGTCCCCACCTTCGGCAGCACATTGGCGGGCGGCACGAACGGCAGCTCGGTCGAAGACATGCGGCAATGTTACGAGACGATCACGCAGTGGCTCGTGTGTTCGCCGTCACAGGAATCGGCCATGTGGGGCGGGCACATGAGGCAGACACGGGGAAGGCGTGGAGAAAGAAAAGCCACTCGAGCAGGGCGAGGCACCCGGGAAAGGCAGGACATGAAGGCAGGGCACATGAGAAGCAGTCGACGGGACGCGCACTGCGTCACGCCCCGGACGCGGATCGCATAGCGTCCGGATCGGGTGTCTCCTAGGCTCGTAGGGAGGGCACCCGCGTGTAGCCCCTGCATCCCCAGGGACGTTCGTAGGAAGGGAGCCCAGCATGGCCGTAGACCCCACAGACCCGGAGACGTTCGAGGCCGAGGAGGCGCAGGAGACACCGGAGTACGACGTCGAGGCCCCCGAGGTCGACGCGGCGGAGCAGCACACGGACGTCGCACCGAACCGCGACGACCCGCTCACCCGCGTCGACCCCGACCGCGCCAACGAGGCCGACCTGGTGGAGCAGGCCCGGATCGTCTCTCTCGACGAGGACGACTACCGGTGACGCACGCCGCCGGGTGGCGACAAGGAGCATCGCCGAGCAGGAAAGGAGCCGCATTTTGCCCGCTCTGACCCTGTTTGAAACCTTCTCAGCCGCTTTCGTAACCGTCCGGTCCGTGAAATTCTGCGCTCTCACCGCGCACACCACGGTTACCGAAAAGTACGATGGCGACGCGGCCAGATCCGCACATGGACGACTTTGGGAGGCGGCGTGACAGCCATCGAGCAGACAGAGGCGGTTCGCCCGCGGGGCACACGCCTGCCACGCCGTGCCCGACGGAACCAGCTCCTGGGTGCCGCCCAGGAGGTCTTCGTGGCCCAGGGCTACCACGCGGCCGCGATGGACGACATCGCCGAGCGCGCCGGCGTCAGCAAGCCGGTGCTCTACCAGCACTTCCCGGGCAAGCTCGACCTCTATCTGGCGCTGCTGGACCAGCACTGCGAGTCGCTCATCCAGGCCGTACGCAACGCGCTGGCGTCGACGACGGACAACAAGCAGCGCGTCCGGGCGACGATGGACGCCTACTTCGCCTACGTCGAGGACGACGGCGGCGCATTCCGCCTGGTCTTCGAGTCGGACCTGACGAACGAGCCGGCCGTCCGCGAGCGCGTCGACAAGGTCACCAACGAGTGCGCGGAGGCGATCCGCGACGTCATCGCCGAGGACACGGGCCTGTCGCGCGCGGAGTCGATGCTGCTCGCCTCGGGCCTGGGCGGCCTCGCCCAGGTGGTGGCCCGGTCCTGGCTGAACAGCGACCGCAGCGTGCCGCGCGACCAGGCCGTACAGCTGCTCGCCTCGCTGGCGTGGCGCGGCATCGCGGGCTTCCCGCTGCACGGATCCGACCAGCAGCACCACTGACGGCCGCTTTGTTCCCGCCCGCTGTTCGCTCGTGGCGTTCTCGGGCGGAGCATGCCGGTCCCCTCACCGGGCTAATGTGTGCTGCGTACGGCGCGGAAGGTCGCGCACATCACTGACCGTCGGAGGGACATAGCCGTGGAGGTCAAGATCGGCGTGCAGCACGCGCCCCGCGAGATCGTTCTGGAGAGCGGTCAGAGTGCCGAGGAGGTCGAGCGGGCGGTGTCCGAGGCGCTGGCCGGAAAGTCGCCGCTGCTGACCCTCGTGGACGAGCACGGCCGCAAGGTCCTGGTCCCGGCCGACCGTCTCGCGTACGTCGAGATCGGCGAGCCGGCCCCGCGCAAGGTGGGCTTCGGCGCTCTGTAGGCACATGTGTGGAACGGGGCGGGGCGGCTGTCAGCCGCCCCGCCCCGTCCGCGTTTCCTCTTCCGTGCGGCACCCCGTGCGGCGCACGGGTTCCTCCACGGATGGAGCACGGTTCGCCCACAGAAGGGGATTGGATTCCGCAGGTCAGGGGTATGACGGGCTACGACCGATTCGGGCAGGCCATGTGGGAGGGACCCCGACATGCTCCTGGAAGCGCTGAGCTCCGCGATCCTCGGCCTGGCTCTGGCATGGGCGGCCGCGCATCGCCTGGCACACCGCCTCCCGGCCCGGCCCCTGGTGCTGTCGACCGGCGTCGCCGGCGCCCTCTTCGGGGCGTTCGTCATGCACAGCGCGCTGGACGCCGGGCACTGGCTGCTGGTGCTGCTCGGCGCCGTGATCGTCTCGGTGGCCTCGCTGTCGCTGCTGCTGCGCCCGGCGGGGCGCCTGCGCCGACGATCAGCGACGGCGTAGCCGAAGCCGACCGGGACGCGGTGACCTGCGCACCGTCGGCAACTGACCGCAGCCCGCGACACAGCCGGCCCCCTCGGCGCCCGCCGTCACCGCGCAAGAGCGCTAGGCGGCCAAGCCCAGCGCAGCCATCCGCTTCGTGTGCGCCTCGGTGATCCGGGAGAACATCTTGCCGACCTCGGCGAGGTCGAAGCCGTCCGCGACACCGCCGACCAGCATGGTCGACAGCGCGTCCCGGTCGGCGACCACCCGCTGGGACTGGGACAGGGCCTCGCCCATCAGCCGCCGCGCCCACAGCGCGAGCCGCCCGCCCACACGCGGGTCCGCGTCGATCGCGGCACGCACCTTCTCCACGGCGAAGCCGCCGTGCCCGGTGTCGTCGAGCACGGCCAGCACCAGACTGCGGGAGTCGGAGTCCAGCCGGGCGGCGACCTCCCGGTAGAAGTCGCTGGCGATGGAGTCGCCGACGTAGGCCTTGACGAGGCCCTCCAGCCAGTCCGAGGGGGCCGTCTGCTTGTGGAACCCGTCGTAGGCCGCGACGAACGGCTCCATCGCCCGCGTCGGCTCCTCCCCGATCTCGGCGAGCCGGTCGCGCAGCCTCTCGAAGTGGTGGAACTCGGCCGACGCCATCTTCGCCAGCTCCGCCTTGTCCTCCAGCGTCGGCGCCAGCTTGGCGTCCTCCGCGAGCCGCTCGAACGCCGCCAGCTCGCCGTACGCGAGCGCACCGAGCAGGTCCACTACCGCGGCGCGGTACTGCGGGTCGGCGGAGGCCGTCGCCCAGTCCCGGGCGGCGACCGAGGTGTGTTCGGCCGGGGTGGCGGTGGTGTCCGAGGCGTTCTCAGGCTTGTCAGAGCTCGTCATGAAGCGCACAATAGCCCGCCCGCCGGGAGGCGTAAGGCCCTGGTCAATCAGTGTGACGACGGCTACGTGACCAAATCGGCCATCGCGTGTGCGGGATTCCGGGGTATGGTGGTAATGCGCCTGCTGGTACGTCGACGTACCTCGACAGGCCGCACGTATGAGGATGCCCGGTCGGTGGCCCGATCGGCTCCGACCCGACAGCCCTCCCGTTCGTACGGCACTTGCGTACGGATGCCGGAGGGACACCCTCAGCGGCATGAGCGCTAGAGCGTCGGCGCGGTCCCGTGCTCTACGGCCCGCCCGTAGGCAGCCGACGTCCCCGGCACGGTCCGACAAGACCCCCGCGCTCGCCTCGCGCCGCCCACACAGAAGAGGCAGCACCCTGACTACGACGTTCCGAGAGCTCGGAATCCTCCCCGAGACCGCCGAGGCCCTGGAGGCCGTCGGCATCATCACCGCCTTCCCCATCCAGGAGATGACGCTCCCCGTGGCCCTTTCGGGCTCGGACGTCATCGGCCAGGCCAAGACCGGCACCGGCAAGACGCTGGGCTTCGGCCTCCCGCTCCTCGAGCGCGTCACCGTCCCCGCCGACGTCGAGGCCGGACGCGCCAAGCCCGAAGACCTCACCGACGCCCCGCAGGCGCTCGTCGTCGTCCCCACGCGCGAGCTGTGCACGCAGGTCACCAACGACCTGCTGACCGCGGGCAAGGTGCGCAACGTCCGCGTCCTCGCCATCTACGGCGGCCGGGCCTACGAGCCCCAGGTCGAGGCCCTGAAGAAGGGCGTCGACGTGGTCGTCGGCACCCCGGGCCGGCTGCTCGACCTCGCCGGGCAGAAGAAGCTGAACCTGAAGCACGTCAGGTGCCTGGTCCTCGACGAGGCCGACGAGATGCTCGACCTGGGCTTCCTGCCCGACGTCGAGAAGATCATCAACATGCTGCCGGTCCGGCGCCAGACGATGCTGTTCTCGGCGACGATGCCCGGCGCGGTCATCGGACTGGCCCGCCGCTACATGTCGCAGCCCACGCACATCAGCGCCACGGCGCCGGACGACGCGGGCAAGACGGTCGCGAACACCAAGCAGTACATCTACCGCGCGCACAACATGGACAAGCCGGAGATGGTCGCGCGCATACTGCAGGCCGACGGCCGGGGACTGGTCATGGTCTTCTGCCGTACGAAGCGCACCGCGGCGGACCTCGCCGACCAGCTCCAGCAGCGCGGTTTCGCGTCCGGCGCGGTCCACGGCGACCTCGGCCAGGGCGCCCGCGAGCAGGCCCTGCGGGCCTTCCGCAACGGCAAGGTGGACGTCCTCGTCTGCACCGACGTCGCCGCCCGCGGCATCGACGTCGAGGGCGTGACGCACGTCATCAACTACCAGTCGCCGGAAGACGAGAAGACGTACCTGCACCGCATCGGCCGTACCGGCCGCGCGGGCGCCAAGGGCATCGCGATCACGCTCGTCGACTGGGACGACATCCCGCGCTGGCAGCTCATCAACAAGGCGCTGGACCTGGGCTTCAACGACCCGCCGGAGACGTACTCCACCTCCCCGCACCTCTACGCCGACCTCGGCATCCCCGAGGGCACGAAGGGCGTCCTGCCGCGCTCGGAGCGCAAGCGCGCCGGGCTGGCCGCGGAGGAGCTGGAGGACTTGGGCGAGACGGGCGGCCGGGGGCCGCGCGGGCGCGGCGGCCGCGGTCGTGGCGGCCGGGACGAGTCCCCGTCGGCCGACCGCGAGCGTTCGGAACGTACGCCGCGACGCCGCCGCCGCATGCGAGGCGGGACGCCGCTGGACGGAGCGCCGGAGTCCACCGGCACCGCCACCGCTGACACCACGGCCACGGGCGGCTCCGCCGAGGCGGAGGCCGTCACGGCTCCGCGCACCCCGCGTCGCCGTCGCCGCACCCGCGGCGGTGCCTCTGCCGAGTCGGCGCCGGTCGCGGCGGTCGAGTCCCCCGCGTCCGAGCCGGCGGAGAACGCCGTAGCGACGGCGGAGGGCACGAGCACGGAGGCGGCGAAGCCGCGCCGGCGCCGTACGCGCAGGTCGGAGACGCCGGTGGAGACGCCGGCGGCTGCCGCTGTGTCCCCGGCGGAGGCGGAGGCGGATGCCGTATCGGAGGTCGTGGCCGCGCCGGTGACCGAACAGCCCGAGGCTCCCGCGGCCAAGCCGCGCCGCCGCACCCGCAAGGCCACGGCGGCGTCCGCGGCCGAGTCGGCGGTCGACACGGCCGAGGGGACCACCGAGTCCGCTCCGGAGCCGACGGAGACCCGGCCGCGGCGCACGCGCAAGGCCGCAGCCGCAGCGGAGGACGCCGTCGACACGGCCGAGACCGCCGAAGCGAAGCCCAGGCGCACGCGCAAGGCAACGGCAGCGACGGAGGACGCCGCCGGCGAGGCGCAGGTCACCGAGCCCAAGCCCCGCCGCACGCGGAAGACCACCGCAGCAGCCGAGACCGCCGCCGACACGGCCGAAGGCACGGAAGAAGGCACGGAAGCCAAGCCGCGCCGCCGCACCCGCAAGGCCGTCGAAACCGCCGAGCCCGCCGAGTCCGTCGCCGCCGGGATCCCGGCCCAGACGGCCCAGGAGCCGGAGGCCGCCGAGGCCAAGCCGCGGCGTGCCCGCAAGGCGACGGCCAAGGCCGAGGCGAGCGTCGACACGGCCGAGGCGACCGAGGCGAAGCCGCGCCGTACGCGCAAGACGGCTGCCGCGGCTGCGGATGCCGAGACCGCCGAGGCCAAGCCCCGCCGCACGCGGAAGGCCGCAGCAGCAGCCGAAGCCGCCGACACGGCCGAAGGCACGGAGGCCAAGCCGCTCCGCCGCACCCGCAAGGTCACCGAGCCCGCCGATATCCCGGCACAGGCCGGGCAGGAGCCGGAGGCCGCCAAGCCGCGTCGCGCGCGCAAGACGGCAACTGCCGCTGCCTCAGCCGAGGTCGCGGACGACGCGACGGAGACGAAGCCGAAGGCCCGCCGCACCCGCAAGGCCACGGCCGGCGCGGAGCCCACGGAGGGCTGACACTCCCCCGATGGCCCGGCCCCACACCCGCGTGTGGGGCCGGGCCATCGGCGTTCGCCCGAGCGCGGCCCGCCCCGCACCTGCGCCGGCCGCCACGCCACCGTCGCGCCCCACGACCACACCCACCCGCTACCCTCACCCCGTGACCAGGCAAGCCACCTTCACCCCGCCCCCGGGCGCCCGCGCCTACCTTCTGCGCACAGCCCGCGGTGAGTTCGCTGTCGTCGACTCGTCGCCGAAGGCCGGGGCGGAGGTCAAGGGAGTCGTCCTGTTGCTGCCCGGGTTCACCGGGAGCAAGGAGGACTTCAGGCTGCTCCACGAGCCGCTCGCAGAGCGTGGGTACCGGGTCGTCGCCGTGGACGGGCGGGGACAACACGAGTCGGACGGCCCCGTGGACGACGAATCCGCCTACGCCCAGCGGGAACTGGCACGGGACGTGCTCGCGCAGGCCGAGGCGCTCGGCGTGCCCGTGCACCTCGTCGGGCACTCGCTCGGCGGGCAGATCGCGCGTGCGGCCGTGCTGCTCGACCACTCCCCCTTCCGCTCCCTCACCCTGATGTCGTCCGGCCCGGCGCAGATCTCCGTCTCCCAGCAGCAGCGTGTGAAGCTGCTGCGGGACGCGCTCGCCGTGCTGTCGATGGAGGAGGTGTGGGAGGCCATCCAGGCCATGGGACCGCCGGAGGAGGTCGGCGGGCCCGCTCGCGGCCCCGGCGACCCGGAGCAGTTGCGCCGCCGCTGGCTGGGCCACAGCCCCGCCCAACTTCTCGCGACCGGCCGCCAGTTGTGCACCGAGCCGGACCGCGTCGCCGAACTCGCCGCCGTACCTCTGCCGTTCCACGTCCTGTCGGGCGCGCACGACGACACATGGCCGGTGACGATCCTCGACGACATGGCCGTACGGCTGAACGCGCACCGCACGGTCGTCGCGGGAGCCGAGCACTCCCCGGGCGCCGATCAGCCCCTGCCGACCGCCCACGCCCTCGCCGACTTCTGGGACGGAACCCGCACGCCCTGATACGGGACCGGCAGGCCCTAGTACTGCGTCCGGAGGTGCTCCCAGAAGCCGTCCCGCAGTGCGCGCCGCAGGTCCGCCTGTCCGCGCAGCGAGTACTGCAACAGGCCCTCCGCCTCCACGAGCAGGTCCTGGTCCACCGAGCCGGGCAGGTAGGGGTGGCCGGGCAGGAGCTCGACCAGTGTGTCCCGGCCGCGGGCCGCCAGCCACTTCGCCGCGATCTGCGCGCCGACGAACCGCACGTCCTCGCGGGTGGGCCGGTCCGTGGTCGTTTCGTAGGCGGGGCCGGTGCGGCGGGAGACGTAGGGCTTGAAGAAGTCGAGGTCCAGGGTGCGCTGGCTGTCGACCTCCCACAGGAGGGGCTCGGCCTGGTTGCGGCCCTCCGGCGCCTCGATGCCCCAGAGGTGGACGCGGGCGCCGTACCCCTGGGCCGCCTCCACCGCCGACACCAGGTCCTCGTCGCCGCCGAGCAGGGCCGCGTCGCTGATGGCGCGGTGCCGGGCGAGGGACTCCAGGTCGGTGCGGATGAGTGAGTCGACGCCCTTCTGCTGGTTGTTGGAGTTCAGGTTGCCCAGCCGCACCTTGACATCCGGCAGTTCCGCGATGCTCTGCTGCTCCGCCGTGTGGATGCGGCGGCGGGCGCCGTCGTACCAGTAGACCCGCAGCAGCCTGCTGTCCGCGAAGATCGTGCGGGCCTTGTCGATGAGCGCGTCGATCAGGCCCTCGGCGTCCAGGTCGAAGGCCCGGCGGTCCTCCGTGCCGGCGACGAGTCGGCCCGCGGCCGCGTACAGATACCCGGCATCGACGAAGATCGCATGGGTCGAGGGAGTCTTCGCCACCTCGGCGAGCATGCGCTGGAGCAGCTCGTTGGTGCGGTCGATGCGGGCGCTCAGGGCCGCGAGGTCGTCGTTCATCACCTCCATTGTCCCGGCGGTCACGCTGTGAACACAACTGGTCCCGGTCGGTCCCGTAACGACAGTCTTACGGCTCGGTAATTAGGCGTTCGAAAAATTTCCTTAGCGTAGGGAATGTTTCAACGGGGCAGTCCTGTTGACTCATATGGAACACCGGGCACCGCTGCCTCGTGGGCCGACCACCCAGTAGTTCTCCTCAGGAGGATGACCAGACGAAGGGAGAAGCCCTTGCGCTTCGAAATCATGCACCTCGACGACGTCGACGGCACGCCCGTGGACACGACCGTCGTGGACGCCGCCTCCGTCAACCGCATCGTTCAGCAGGCCGCCGCCACCGGGCAGCGCCTCTGGATCCGCCCGGCCGGGACCACGGCCTCGTAACGCGCGCCGCTCTCCCACACTTCGCAGCCCCCGCACGGCATCGGCCGTGCGGGGGCTGCGCTGTTGCGGACCTCCCTGGTGGAGGGCGTACTGGCTGAGGGGGACGGCGAGAGCGAGAACAAGGCGGTGGAGCACATGTCCGTGACGGGCCGGTCGAACGAGGAACTGCACGAGCAGGCCGTGGCCGAGGCCGCGCAGCGCTACGAGGACTCCGCCGCGGAGCGTGAGCGCGTCGAGGGCCGGATGGCGGCCGGTGTGCGGTTCCCGGACAACCCGGACGCCCTCGCCGTACGTGCCGAGCGGATCCTCGACCGGGGCGGCCTGTCGCCCTCGGCGGTGGTGGCGGACATCCACGGCGAGGCCCTGGACCTGCCCCACACCAACGAACGCATCATCGACCTGTCGAACGAACTCCAGGCCTGGAGCTTCCTGCCGCGCGGGGTCAGGGCCGGAGCCACGGTCGCCCGGATCACCCTGCGCCGCGACGGCCGTGAGCTTCCGCACGGCACCGGCTTCCTGGTCTCGCCGCGGCTGATGATGACCAACCACCACGTGCTGCCCGACGAGGGCTTCGCCCGCCGGTGCTTCGCGGAGTTCAACGCCCAGGTCACGGTCGACAACGTCCCCGACACCGCCATCCGCATGGAGCTCGACCCGGGGACCTTCTTCGCCGCGGACAGGCGGCTGGACTTCGCCCTGGTGGCGGTCACGCCCGCCCAGGACGGCCGTCAGCCGGGCGACATCTTCGGCTGGAACCGGCTCAGCGTGCAGCTCGGCAAGCTGGTGCTCGGCGAGAGGGTGAACATCATCGGTCACCCGGACGGGCGCCTCAAGGAGATCGCTCTGCGCGACAACGCGCTGCTGGTACGGCTCGACGACTTCGTCCACTACCGGACCGACACCCGCCCCGGAAACTCGGGCTCCCCCGTCTTCAACGACCAGTGGGAGGTCGTGGCCCTGCACCACAGCGGCGTGCCGAAGAAGGACGGCCAGGGCCGCGTCCTGCGCAAGGACGGACAGCCCTGGCGCCAGGGCGACGGCGACGACGCGATCGACTGGGTCGCCAACGAGGGCGTCCGCATCAGCTCGATCCTGAAGCATCTGGCCCGGCTGGACCTCGACCCCGGGCGCCGCGCGCTGCTGGCCGAGATGGGCCCGGACTCCGGCCTGGACCAGAGCACGGCCGCCCCCGCACATCAGCCGGAGCGAACCACAACGGCGGTACCCGGCATCACCGCACCGTCGGGCACCGACGTGCCGATGACGGTGGCCATGACCGAGAGCGAGACCCGGGCTCAGGGCCCCAAGAAGGGACGCCCAGCCCGCGGCACCGTCTTCGGCGGCCGTCAGCACCTGGTCTTCCTGCACGGCAGGGACCAGCAGTGCAAGGAGCCCGAAGAACTCCGCCGGAAGTGGACGTCCGGACTGAACCGCGGACTCACGCTCGCGGCACTGCCCACGGTCGACCCGGATGACGTGTGGTTCCCGTTCTACGGCACGAGACTGGCCGACCTCGTGAGCGGGCGGGAGAGCACCGCCCAGGCCGTCGGACTCGACGAGGTGAGCGCCGCCGCTGCCGCCGAGGTCTTCGCCGCCGAATCGCCGACCGGCTCCTACGAGCAGCTGCTCTACGAGGCGGCCGCCCGGGCCGGCATGCCCCGGAACGGGCCGGCGACCACGGAGGGCTTCGGCACGGGGCTGGTCGGCGCCCTGCACCGGCCGCTGAGCTGGCTCGCCGCCCGGTCCGACCTGGACGAGTGGACCATCGCCACGTTCCTGCGGGACGTCGACCTGTACCTCGGCGACGGTGCCGTGCGGCAGGCCGTGCTGGACAGCGTCCTGGAGACGATGCCCGCCACCGGCGAACTGGTGCTGGTCACGCACAGCCTGGGCACGGTCGTGGGAGTGGACCTGCTGACCCGGCTCCCGGACGGCCTCGACCCCGTTCTGCTGGTCACCGCGGGCAGTCCGCTCGGGCTGGACGGCGTCAACGAGCGGCTCCTCGCCCGCGGCCCGCACCGGCCGCCCAAGGTGCGCGACTGGGTCAACGTCTGGTCCCCCACCGACGCGGTCGCAGTCGGCTGCCCCCTGGAGGACGAGCGGTGGGGCAAGCTCACCCAGCTGGCCGTCCCGAACGGCCGGGACCGCGCCCATGACATCGACGAGTACCTCGCCCACGCGGGTCCGGCCAGGGAGATCGGCACCGTACTCACCCGCCCTGCCTGACGCGGTGGCGCCTCAGCTGCCCTGGATCACCTGCGTGACCCCGTTGATGATCTGCTGCACGGCGATCGCGGACAGCATCATGCCCGCGAGCCGCGTCACCAGGACCACACCGCCGTCCTTGATGATCCGGATGATCACCAGCGAGTAGCGCATCACCAGCCACAGCACGACGTGGATCGCGAGGATCGCCGTCCACACGGAGACCTGCGCGGCGGCACTGTGGGCCTTCTGCACGGCGAGGATGACCGACACGATCGCCCCCGGCCCGGCCAGCAGCGGCATGCCCAGCGGCACGAGAGCGACGTTGACGTCCTTGGTCTGCTTCGGCTCGTCGGTCTTGCCTGTGAGCAGATCGAGCGCGATCAGCAGAAGCAGCAGCCCGCCCGCGATCATCAGCGCGGGCACGGAGACATGCAGGTAGTTCAGGATCTGATGCCCGAGCAGCCCGAACACGGTGATCACGCCACCGGCGACACAGACGGCCTGGAAGGCCATCCGCTTCTGCACCTTGGCGGGCCGTCCGGCGGTGAGCGCGAGGAAGATCGGGGTGATCCCGGGGGGATCCATGATGACGAAGAGGGTCAGGAACAGGGAGCCGAAAACGGCGAGGTCGAACATGAGCGTGATGGCCTTGCGGGAGTTCTGAGGGTGGGCAGCGGGCGTCCGCAACCGCTGTGGGCAGCAGGTATCCGCAACGGGGAGGGTGGGCACAGCCGACAGCGCCGGGTGCCTGACAACGGACCTACGGGAGAGAAACCTCAGACTCCGCCGGCCCCGGGCACGGGAAACGCCCCGAAGGCCCGCCGCGTGATCTCCCCGTACACCTCGGGATCCGTCGTGTACTCGCCGAGCACACACGTCTTCCGGCTGCCGTGATAGTCGCTGGACCCGGTCACGAGGAGCCCCAGTTCCTTCGCCAGCCCCCGCAG
This sequence comes from Streptomyces coeruleorubidus, assembly GCF_028885415.1. Classification (GTDB taxonomy): domain Bacteria; phylum Actinomycetota; class Actinomycetes; order Streptomycetales; family Streptomycetaceae; genus Streptomyces; species Streptomyces coeruleorubidus_A. The sequence continues at coordinate 6,501,629 of NZ_CP118527.1, read as the reverse complement.
CCGCGCACGCGTGTCCGGGTCGTGGTCCATGTGGTCGACCTCGATGCCGTCCAGCCCGGCCGCGGCCATCTCGGCGATCGCGGCCTCCGGCACCGTACGCCCCCGCTTGCTCGCCCCGGGGTGGGCGAACACCGCGACCCCGCCCGCGCCCTTGATCAGCCGGATCGCCTCGAAGGGGTCGGTCTCGTGCTTCTCCACGAAGGCCCGGCCGCCGTCGGCCAGCCAGTCCTGGGAGAAGGCGTCGCTGACGGTCGGCACCACGCCCAGCTCGACGAGCGCGGTCGCCACGTGCGGACGCCCGACGGACCCGTCACCGGCGATCCGCGCCACCTGCTCCCAGGTCACGGGCACGCCCAGTTCACGAAGCTTGGCGATCATGCCCTGCGCCCGGGGCACCCGGTCGTCCCGGACCAGCTCGCGCTCGGCGAGCAGCGTCGGCTCCGCGGCGTCGAAGAGGTAGGCCAGCATGTGCATGCTGATGCCGTCGAGCCGGCAGGAGAGTTCGGCTCCGGTGACGAGCGTGAGCCCCTCGGGCAGCGCGGCGATCGCCTCGGCGTGGCCACGGGTGGTGTCGTGATCGGTCAGCGCGACGACGTCCAGCCCGGCCGCGGCGGCCTTCCGCACCAGCTCGGCGGGCGCGTCGGTACCGTCGGAAGCGGTGGAGTGGGTGTGCAGATCGATGCGCACGACGCGGACTCCAGACACGGACGGGACGAGCAGGGCTGCTCAAGGATAACCGTATTTTCACCGACCCCTGTCACACCCGAACCCATGAAGCGCCCCCTACAGCCAACACCCTGAAGTGGCGCGGGGAAGCGCGACAAGCCACAGACCCCCCGCAGCCGCCCGCGCGCCCCGAAGCCCCGCGCACCCGAATCCCCATCCCTGGGCGCTACGGCTGAAGCAATCGCGGCGACAGGGCCCCGCACGGCACCAACTCCACCTCCGCCCCGGCATCCCGCAGATCCGCCAGCACCAGCTCGTCGTACATCAGCAACCCGGACTGCTCGGGCCACACCACCGCCCACAGCCACAACCCGAGCGCCTCCCCCGCGAACACCACCCGATCATCCGGCGCCCCGGACACATGCCACAGGGGCGTAGGACGCCCCGCGGCCAGCACCTTCGCCTGCGCCGGCTTCCCGACGTCCAGGTACGGCCCCGGATCCGGGCCTTCCATGCCCGCGTACCGCGCACCGAGTCCGACGCCGAGCTCCTCCGCCACCAGGATCAGCTCGCCCATCCCGCCGAGCGGCCCGGGCCCCGTGCAGGCCACAGCCGTGGCGCGGCCGCCCGTGCGGTCGTCCCCCGCGCAGGCCACGCCCGTGAACAGCCAGCCGACCGGCAGCGGCCAGGGCATCCACACCGGCACGTGCGTGCGGTGCACCACGACGTTGAGGGCGTCGACGCTGGGCGGTATCACGGGCTGCACCGGGTGGACGGTGCCGTGCACATCGCACTGCCACGAGTCGGAGAAGAGGCCGGGAGCCCTGACCCGGCCACCGCACTTCGGGCAACTGGGTTCGCCCCTCATAGGGCCCCACGGTCCTACCCCCGCCCCGTCGCGTCAAGGACGATCACCCAACCGGACGGAACCCTTCACCCCCACATCGAGTGCCCCTTGCATTATTTAGTCTAGCTAACTTAGTGTGTGTATATACCAACTACTTCCGTCCGGGAAAGGGAGCACGCAATGGACCCCTTCGACGCCGGAGCGGGCGGCCTCCTCAAGCAACCCAAGTCCGTGTGGGCGACCGCCGGGGCGTCGGTCGTCGCCTTCATGGGCATCGGACTCGTCGACCCGATCCTGCCGTCCATCGCCCAGGGCCTGCACGCCACGGCGAGCCAGGTCTCCCTGCTCTTCACCTCGTACTTCCTCATCACCGCCGTGGCGATGCTGGTGACCGGCTTCGTCTCCAGCCGGATCGGCGGCCGGAAGACACTGCTGCTCGGCCTCGCGTTCGTCGTGGTGTTCGCCGGGCTCGCGGGCACCTCCGGATCCGTCGGCGAACTGGTCGGGTTCCGGGCCGGCTGGGGCCTCGGCAACGCGCTGTTCGTCTCGACGGCCCTAGCGGTCATCGTCGGCGCGGCGGCCGGCGGAAGCGCGGCGGCGATCCTGCTGTACGAATCGGCCCTCGGCCTCGGCATGGCCTGCGGTCCGCTGCTGGGCGCCCTGCTCGGGGACGCCAGCTGGCGCTACCCGTTCTTCGGCACGGCGTTCCTGATGGCGGTCGGCTTCCTGTGCATCGCCGTGTTCCTGAAGGAGCAGCCGAAGCCCGCCCGCAAGACCTCGCTCCTGGACCCGGTCAAGGCACTGGGCCACGGCGGCCTCGCCTCGGCGGCGGTCTCGGCGTTCTTCTACAACTACACGTTCTTCACCGTGCTGGCCTTCACGCCGTTCGTGCTGAACATGAGCCCGTACCGGTCGGGGGCGGTGTTCTTCGCCTGGGGTGTGCTGCTCGCCGTCTTCTCGGTGATCGTGGCGCCGCGGCTGCAGAAGCGGTTCGGCTCGCTGAAGGTGCTCGGCGGTTCGCTGGTGCTGCTCGCGGCCGACGTGCTCGTGCTCGGCTACGGCGACCACACGACGGCCGTGGTCTGCACGATCCTGTCCGGCGCCTTCATCGGCGTGAACAACACCGTCTACACCGAGCTGGCCCTCGGCGTCTCGGACGCGCCCCGGCCGGTGGCGAGCGCGGGCTACAACTTCGTGCGCTGGTTCGCGGCGGCGGCCGCCCCGTACTTCGCGCCGAAGATCGAGGAGTGGACCGACCTGCACATCCCGTTCGTGGTGGCGGCGGTCACCGCGGTCGTGGGCGCGCTCGTGGTCGTCGTACGGCGGGAGGCGCTCACGGAGGAGGCCGAGGAGCTGGAGACGAAGCACGCGGCCGAGGACAGCGTCACGGTCTTCGCCAACTGACGCTTCCAGGCCAGAGGTTGGTGAGCTTCCTCACTCCAGCGGGACGGACCTGCGGGACGGATCCCGCAGGTCCGTCCCCTGGTTCAGCCACCGCTCCTGGAGCGCCTGGGCGCCGTGCACGCGCTTCCAGGCGGCCTCGTTCGAAGTCATCGGCAGCAGCGGCAGGAACCTCACCGGGTCGAGGGGCTCGTCGAGCTCCAGGTCCTCGACCAGGCCGCCCGGCTCGGCGACCAGGACCGAGGTGAAGGGGGCGCCGGGCCACAGCGGTTCGCCGACGTCCAGGGAGGCTCCGGGAGCCACGACCAGGCCCTCCACCTGCGGAGACGCGGCGAGCACGGCGAGCGGACGGAGCACCTTGTCGGTGTCGGCCGACCCAGCGCGCACCGAGAGGACCAGCTCGGCGCGCGGGCCCTTGACCGGGTCGGCGACCACCGCCGTGGGGTCCGTCATGGGGTGCGCGGACATGCCGAGCGTGGCGTAGCGGACGATGTCCCCCTCCTGGAAGCGGAGCACCTCGATGCGGTCCGTACCCAGGAACGTGACCGCCGCGCGCGCGTCCGGTTCGCCCAGCGCGGTGAGCAACCGGGCCTCGACCAGAGGAAGAACTTGTGCCATGCGGCGAGCATAGAACTCGTCAGTAGCGGGCAAACAAGCGCCTTGACACGTCGGGCGACTGATACTCTTGCCCGGTGGTTCGGGGCAGCACGCAGAAGCGTCGCGATCAAGCCCCGACGCCGAAGGAACTCCCTTACGAGGGACCGGCCGGAGGAGGTGGGACTGCAATGGACCGAAGTCGACCGTGCAGTAGCACCACGCTCTTTCCGCCGCTGACGTAGCTGTTCTGGCTCTGGCTGGTCGCCACCTCTCGCACTCGCCTCACCGCGGAAGAGCGCTTCGTTTCGCTTTGCCTGATCTGCCTCAGAAGCTGAATCAGTAACGAGACTCGCCACCGCGACGGTGCGGTGCTCCCCGCTTTGTGGACGTGCCAAACATCATCGGTCCCAACGTCCTCATTCCGGGTAGTTCCACCTGTCGGGTGCAGCGCCTTTCGTTGCCTGTCGCGAAGGAGCCCGCCATGTCGATGATCCGCGACCTGCGCGCCGTCGTCCGTCCGTCCCGCGTGTCGCTTCGCAAGGACGGTGGGACGTACGACGCCACCCGCAGCCCCGCGACGGCCTCCGCCGTCGTCGACTGCGCCGTCTACCGGGACGGCCGCCGCATCGAGACCGAGACCCCGCTGACCCCGCACGAGGCGGTACGCCTGGTGCGCCGCGACGGCGGCTTCGTCTGGATCGGCCTGCACGAGCCGACCGAGGCCGAATTCTCCGGCATCGCCAGCGAGTTCGGGCTGCACCCGCTTGCCGTGGAGGACGCCGTCCAGGCCCACCAGCGGCCCAAGCTGGAGCGCTACGACGACTCGCTCTTCACGGTCTTCAAGACCATCCACTACGTCGAGCACGACCAGCTCGACGCCAACAGCGAGGTCGTCGAGTCCGGCGAGGTCATGTGCTTCACCGGACGGGACTTCTTCATCACCGTCCGGCACGGCGGACAGGGCTCCCTGCGGGCCCTCAGGCACCGCCTCCAGGACGACCCCGAGCTGCTGTCCAAGGGCCCCTCCGCCGTGCTGCACGCCATCGCCGACCACGTCGTCGACGGCTACATCGCGGTCGCCGACGCCGTGCAGGACGACATCGACGAGGTCGAGACCGAGGTGTTCTCCCCGGGGCGCAAGGGCTCGCCGCGCGGCTCGGACGCCGGCCGGATCTACCAACTCAAGCGCGAGGTACTGGAGTTCAAGCGGGCCGTGTCGCCGCTGCTGCGGCCCATGCAGCTGCTGAGCGAGCGGCCGATGCGGCTGATCGACCCGGACATCCAGAAGTACTTCCGGGACGTCGCCGACCACCTGGCCCGCGTCCAGGAGCAGGTCCTCGGCTTCGACGAGCTGCTCAACTCCATCCTCCAGGCCAACCTCGCGCAGGCGTCCGTGGCGCAGAACGAGGACATGCGGAAGATCACCTCGTGGGCCGCGATCATCGCCGTGCCGACGATGGTGTGCGGGGTGTACGGCATGAACTTCGACCACATGCCGGAGCTGCACTGGCGGTACGGCTACCCGGTGATCATGGGCATCACCGTGGTCATCTGCCTGGGCATCCACCGCACGCTGAAGCGGAACGGCTGGCTGTGAACGGCGTGGATAGGCTGGGGGCCATGACAAGCGAGCTGCTCGACCGGGCCCTCGTCGAGGAGGCCACGAAGAAGTCCGGCCTCGTGTGGGTCCAGGGCCCCGACGGCCCGGCGCGTGCGCTGTGGCACGTGTGGCACGAGGGTGCCGCGTGCCTGGTCGGCGACGGGCCCGGCGAGCAGCCGCTGCCGGGCCTGGCCGACGGGACCGAGGCCGTGGTGACCGTCCGCAGCAAGGACAAGGGGGGCCGGCTGGTCTCCTGGACGGCCCGGGTCACCCAGCTCGCACCGGGCTCCGAGGCATGGGACGCGGCGGTCGCCGAGCTCAAGGGCAAACGGCTCAACGCGCCCGACGGCGAGGCCATGACCGAGCGCTGGGCCCGTGAGTGCCGGGTGCTGCGCCTGGAGCCGACCGGGGCGACGGCACCCCTGCCCGACGACTCCCTGTCCGAGCCCCCGCTGCCGACCCCGGCGATCACCCGCCGGCCGATTCCGGCGGGCCTGCCCCGCCTGCTGCTGAAGAAGCGCAAACGCAAGTGACGTCCTAGGACGTCGGCAGCTGCCTGCCGTAGTCCACCGTCTCGTTCTTCTCCGGCTCCCTCAGGGAGAAGTCCTGCCCCCAGGCGGAGAACGTGAGGGTACCCGCCCCACCGGCCCGCTCCAGGCGCAGCGGATACGGCTTGCCCTCCAGGGACACCTCCAGGGTGCCGCCGGATCCCTTGTCGCCCGAGATGCGGATCGTGCGGATGCCCGCCTGCTCGTCGTGGCCGTCCGTCGCGAGCTTGCCGTGCAGGGTCAGCAGACCGTCGAGGAGGACTCCCTTGTCCGTGAACCCGCTGAACTTCTTGTACGAAGGGTCGCCCTGCGGCACCTTCACGAACTTGCCGCCGAGCTTGGACGCCGCGGCAGCGTCCGCCGCGCCGGCCTCGCCCTGGCCCGCGCCGTGACTCCAGAACTCCGCGTCGGCCTTGAGGAAGAGCTGCTCGCCGACGCGCAGCAGCCGGAAGGTCGTCCCCTTGGTGGTGACCGACCCTTCGCCGCCGTCGTCCTTCAGCCGCATGTCGAGGGCGTATGTACGCCCGCCGCTGACGACGCTGCCGTGCACCCGGACCGCCCCGGCGGACTCGGCGGCCGTACGGGTCTTGGCCTGGATCTTCTCGGCGGGCAGTCTGCCGACCCCGTTGGTGCCCTCGTTCGGATCCTCCGCGCAGCCCGTGAGCACCGTTCCGGTCACGGCCAGTGCGCACATCGCGCTCGCGAGCGCGGCACTGCGGTTGCGGCCCTGGCGAATCGGAGTCACAGGTGGGGCTGCCTCTCTGACGGGAGACCTGAACGGCGTATCGCAGGGTACCGGGGTCGTGCGGGCCGTTCGGAGCCAGTCCGTCCGGACCGCCCGCCGACGCGTCCCCGATCGGGACGGGCTAGCCTGAAGCCCACCCGAGCAGGCAATTCGGAAGACACAGAGACAAAGACAGGCACACAGACAGGGACCACGAACCACCCCGCACGAAAAGGAGCCGCGGCCATGGCAGCGGGCGCCCCCCGGATCTTCGTATCGCACCTCTCCGGTGTCGCCGTCTTCGACCCCGCCGGCGACCAGGTGGGGCGTGTGCGCGATCTGGTCGTCATGCTGCGGGTGGGGCAGCGACCTCCGAGGCTGCTCGGCCTCGTCGTCGAACTCGCCACCCGCCGCCGCATCTTCCTGCCCATGACCCGGGTCACCGCCATCCAGTCCGGTCAGGTCATCACCACCGGCGTGCTCAACGTCCGGCGTTTCGAGCAGCGGCCCACCGAGCGGCTGGTCTTCGGGGAGCTGCTGGACCGGCGCGTCACGCTCACCGAGACCGGCGAGGAGGTCACCGTCCTCGACCTGTCGGTGCATCAGCTGCCCGCCCGCCGGGAGTGGGAGATCGACCGGGTCTTCGTCCGCAAGGGCAGGAAGGGAAGTGCCTTCCGGCGCGCCAAGGGCGAGGCGCTGACCGTCGAGTGGACCGCCGTCACCGGCTTCTCGCTGGAGGAGCAGGGGCAGGGCGCCGAGAGCCTGCTCGCCACGTTCGAGCAGCTGCGCCCCGCAGACCTGGCCAACGTCCTGCACCACCTCTCCCCCAAGCGCCGCGCCGAGGTCGCCGCCGCCCTCGACGACGACCGGCTGGCCGACGTGCTGGAGGAGCTCCCGGAGGACGACCAGATCGAGATCCTCGGCAAGCTGAAGCAGGAGCGCGCCGCAGACGTCCTGGAGGCCATGGACCCCGACGACGCGGCCGACCTGCTGGGCGAGCTGCCGACGGACGAGCAGGAGCGGCTGCTGAGCCTGATGCAGCCCAGCGACGCGGCCGACATGCGGCGCCTGATGTCGTACGAGGACCGCACGGCGGGCGGTCTGATGACCACCGAGCCGATCGTGCTGCGCCCCGACGCCACCGTCGCCGACGCCCTCGCCCGCGTCCGCAACCCGGACCTCTCCCCCGCCCTGGCCGCCCAGGTCTACGTCTGCCGGCCACCGGACGAGACACCGACCGGCAAGTACCTCGGCACGGTCCACTTCCAGCGCCTGCTGCGCGAGCCACCGCCCTCCCTGGTCAGCTCGATCCTGGACAGCGACCTGCAACCGCTCGACCCCGACGCGGACCTGCCCGCCATCGCCGGGTTCTTCGCCACGTACGACATGGTCGCGGCTCCCGTGGTCGACGAGGCCGGCTCGCTGCTGGGCGCGGTGACCGTGGACGACGTACTCGACCACATGCTCCCGGAGGACTGGCGGGAGACGGAGTTCCACCTGGACGAGGAGGAGGTGGCGACCGATGGTTCCTGAGCGCGAGACCCTGCGCGAGCGCGTTCCGTCCGGCTCCACGGCCGCGGGCCGACCGCGCACCACCCGTCTCGACCAGCCGGGCGTGCCCAGGCACCGGATCCTGCCCGAGTACGACCCGGAGGCCTTCGGACGGTTCTCGGAACGCATCGCGCGCTTCCTCGGCACCGGACGGTTCCTGGTCTGGATGACGGCCGCCATCATCCTGTGGGTGGCGTGGAACACCCTCGCCCCGCGCGACCTGCGCTTCGACGAGTACCCGTTCATCTTCCTGACCCTGATGCTGTCGCTCCAGGCCTCCTACGCCGCCCCGCTGATCCTGCTCGCGCAGAACCGGCAGGACGACCGCGACCGGGTCAACCTGGAGCAGGACCGCAAGCAGAACGAGCGGTCGATCGCGGACACCGAGTACCTGACACGCGAGGTCGCCGCCCTGCGCATCGGCCTCGGCGAGGTCGCCACCCGCGACTGGATCCGCTCGGAACTCCAGGACGTGGTCAAGGAACTGGAGGAACGGCACAACGGCCACCGTCACGGCTCGGTCGTATTCCCGGCGGAACGGTCACCGGGACGTGACGCAGACGACCGCTGACTGCCTTTCCTACGCCACGGTACGGCGCCGTACCATCGACCCTATGGCTACGGAAGACGCGGTGCGCGAGGCACTGGCGACGGTGAACGACCCCGAGATCCACAAGCCCATCACCGAACTCGGGATGGTCAAATCCGTGGAGATCGGCGCGGACGGGGCGGTCGCGGTCACCGTGTACCTGACGGTCTCGGGCTGCCCGATGCGGGACACGATCACGCAGCGCGTGACCGAGGCGGTGTCCCGGGTCGAGGGGGTCACGCGCGTCGACGTCACGCTCGACGTGATGAGCGACGAGCAGCGCCGCGAGCTGGCGTCCGCCCTGCGCGGCGGCCAGACCGAGCGCGAGGTCCCCTTCGCCAAGCCGGGCAGCCTGACCCGCGTCTACGCGGTCGCCTCCGGCAAGGGCGGCGTGGGCAAGTCCTCGGTGACGGTGAACCTGGCGGCGGCGATGGCGGCCGACGGCCTCAAGGTCGGTGTCGTCGACGCCGACATCTACGGCCACTCCGTGCCGCGCATGCTGGGCGCCGACGGCCGTCCGACCCAGGTGGAGAACATGATCATGCCGCCGTCGGCGAACGGCGTGAAGGTCATCTCCATCGGCATGTTCACCCCGGGCAACGCCCCGGTCGTCTGGCGCGGCCCGATGCTCCACCGCGCCCTCCAGCAGTTCCTTGCGGACGTGTACTGGGGCGACCTGGACGTCCTCCTGCTGGACCTGCCGCCCGGCACCGGCGACATCGCGATCTCCGTCGCCCAGCTGGTCCCGAACGCCGAGATCCTGGTCGTCACGACCCCGCAGCAGGCCGCTGCCGAGGTCGCCGAGCGCGCCGGCTCCATCGCCGTCCAGACCCACCAGAAGATCGTCGGCGTGGTCGAGAACATGTCCGGCCTGCCCTGCCCGCACTGCGGCGAGATGGTCGACGTCTTCGGCACGGGCGGCGGCCAGGTGGTCGCCGACGGCCTGACGCGCACGACCGGCACGAACGTCCCGGTCCTCGGCAACATCCCCATCGACGTCCGCCTCCGCGAGGGCGGCGACGACGGCAGGCCGGTGGTCCTGACGGACCCGGACTCCCCGGCGGGCTCGGCCCTGCGCGCGATCGCGGGGAAGCTGGGAGGACGGCAGCGGGGTCTGTCGGGCCTGTCCCTGGGGATCACTCCGAGGAACAAGTTCTAGATCGACACGCCCTTGGGGCAGTGCCCTCAGGGGCGCGGGGCTGTGTCGACATGCGGCTCCGCCGCGTGGGCGCGAACAACCACAGACGACCCGCAGCCGCCCCTGAATGCTCTGCCCCCTACGGCGAAGGGGCGCCGAAAACACACGGCGCCCCACACTCACGTCACGCGTAAGCGGCGATGTCCTTCACCACGGCGAAGCCGAGCCCATACGCACTCATGCCCCGCCCGTACGCGCCCACGTGGACACCCGCCGAAGTCGACCCGGCCAGCACCCACCCGAACTCCGACTCCCGGTAATGGAACGCCGTCGGCACCCCGTCCACCGGCAGCGACAGCGTCGACCAGTCGGACCCGTCCAGGTCATCCGCCAGCACCCACGCCGTCTCCGTCTGCTGCTCCAGCCAGTCGTCCCGCAGGGAGTGGTCCATCTGCCCGGGCCACGTGAAGGACAGCAGCCCCACACCGGCGAGCCACGCCGCCGAGGACACCGACGTCGCCTCCAGCAACCCCGTGCCGTCCGCGCTGCGCCGTGAGGGACTCGCCGCCACGGTCACCACGACCGCGAACTTCTCCTTGGCCTCCTGATCACCTCCGGCGGCGAACTCGTTGCGCACCGTCGGCTCGTCACCGTGCCCGATCGACCCGTGTTCCACGGCCCCATCGGCCGTCGTACCGACCTGCATCAGCCAGCGCGGCCCCGTGAAGGCCTCGTCGAGGCCGTACCACGGGAAGGGCGCGCGCAGGTAGCCGTCGACCGTACGCCGGGCGAAGGGGGCCTGTTGTCCGCCCTCCGCGGCCGGCGCCTGTGCGACTGCCCGACTCGTCGTCTCCATGTGCCCGGACGCCTCCTCGCTCTCGTCGGGCCGGAACGGCCCGCCCCCCTTCGGGCGGCGTTGCTGGTCCACTACGGCCCGCCCATCAACTCGGCAGCATAGCCACACCGCTGCGAGCAGCAGGGAAACCGCCCGGCGCGTGGGCCGCACGGGCGCCTGGTTCAGGCCGTACGCAGCCCGACCGGAGTATGAAACGCGTCACGCGCGCCTGTGGCGTACGCCCTGGTGTGTCCGTGTCGCTCAGGTGGCGTCCGCGTCGAAGGGCGGCCGGTCGTCCCGGTCAGGGATCTCGGGCTTCTTCGTCATGTCGATGCGGCCGCCGGACGAGCCGGAGGACGACGAGGAGGACGTGTCGGAGTCACGGCTGTGGACGGCGTCGGTGACCTCGGCCATCTCCTTCTTCAGGTCGAAGCCGTTGCGGATCTCCTTGAGCCCCAGGTCCTCGTTGTCCAGCTGCTTGCGGATGAAGGTCTTGGGGTTGAGGTCCTCGAACTCGAAGTCCTTGAACTCCGGGCCGAGTTCCTCCCGGATGTCGTGCTTGGCGCTTTCGGAGAACTCACGGATCTTCCGGATCGTGCGCGTCACGTCCTGGATGACCTTGGGGAGCTTTTCCGGACCGAAGACGAGCACGGCGAGGACGATGAGCGTCACCAGCTCGAGCGGTCCTATGTCATTGAACACCTGAAGCTCCTTGCGCTGTCCTCGGTCCTCGGCCCTCGGTGGTCATTCGGGTCTTGCCGTGGTCCGGGCCGGATCCACGGTACCCGGCGATCCTGTCCGACCGGTACCGTCCCGAGACCTCCGAGTGCGGGGAGTGGGAGCGCTTTCCCGAATGTTTGCCTTCTTCGTCCCTGTAAGTCCCGGACATCACGACTCAGCTGCCGCCGGAGGAGCCGAGGACGAGCGACACCGTCCGCTCCTTGCCGGCGCGCTCCACGGTCAGCTCCAGCCGGTCGCCGGGGCGGTGGGCACGGGTCTTGACGATCAGTTCCTCGCCGGAGTGGACGCGCTGCCCGTCGACCTCGGTGATGACGTCGCCCGCCTTGATCCCGGCCTCGGCACCCGGACCGCCCACGGTCACCGGCGGTCCGCCCTCGCCGCCCTCGGCGGCGACGCGGGCGCCGTCGCCCGTGTAGTCCATGTCGAGCGTGATGCCGATCACCGGGTGGGTCGCCTTCCCGGTGTTGATCAGTTCCTCGGCGACGCGCTTGCCCTGGTTGATGGGTATGGCGAAGCCGAGGCCTATCGAGCCGGACTGGCCGCTGTCCGGCTCGGAGCCGCTGCCCGCCGAGCGGATGGCCGAGTTGATGCCGACGACCCGGGCCTTGGAGTCGAGCAGGGGTCCGCCGGAGTTGCCCGGGTTGATGGGCGCGTCGGTCTGGAGCGCGTCGACGTACGACACGTCGCTGCCGTCGCCCTTCTCGCCGCCCGCCGTGATGGGCCGCTGCTTGGCGCTGATGATGCCGGAGGTGACGGTGCCGGCCAGGTCGAAGGGCGCGCCGATGGCCACGACCGGGTCGCCGACCTGCACGTTGTCCGAGTTGCCGAGGGGCAGCGGGGTGAGTCCGCGCACACCCTTCACCTTCACGACGGCGAGGTCGTAGCCGCTGTCGCGGCCGACGAGCTCGGCCTCGGCGGTCTCCCCGCCGTGGAAGGTCACCGTGATCTCGCCGCCGGATCCGGCGGGCCGCACGACGTGGTTGTTGGTGAGGATGTGCCCTCGGGTGTCGAGCACGAAGCCGGTGCCCGTGCCCTGCTCGCCGGAGCCGCTCACATGCAACGTGACCACGCTGGGCAGGGCCCGCCCGGCGATCCCGGCCACGCTGTCCGCGTCCCGCCCGGCGGGCTCCTTCCCGGCCTGCGGCAACTCGATGGTCCCGACGCCGCCGCTGCGCTCCAGATACGTCCCTATGGCGCCGCCGACGCCCCCGGACACGAGCGCGAGCAGCACGGCACCACCGACGATCGCCTTCCTGCCCCGCCGACGCCGCTGCTGCGTGCTGAGCACCCCCGCCCCGTTCTGCTGGAGAGGGACGTGGCCGGCAGGGGCCACGGGAGCTGCCCAGGGGTCGTAGCGCCACCAGGGGTCGGGGGCGGGAGTCGGGGCAGCCGCCGAGGGCGGGGGCGGGGTGTCGGCGTAGGCAGCCGCAGCGGGCACCGGCGCGGGGGCGCTGGGGGGCGGCACGGGCGCGGCAGGCGCGGGGATGCCGGGAGGCGGCGCCGGTGTCCCGTGCGGCGGCGGAACGGGCGTGGCGGGCATGGCCGACCGGTCCGCCGTCGCGACGCCCTGTGCCGGCGTCGCCGCCGGATGCTGCACCGGCGGCGCCGGCGCCCAGGGGCCGGGTTCGCCGTAGGGCGGTGTGCTGTACGGGTCGGGATCGTGCAGGGGCTTGGGGGCGCCGTCGACCGGCGCGGCGGAGGTGGCGTTCCCGGCCTCCGCTGCGGTGGGAGCCGGCACGGTCGGCTCCACAGCGCTCCCGGCGGGCCCGCCCTGGGCCGGCACGGCGGACGGGGCGGGCCCGCCGTCCTCGGCAGCCCCGGCAGGCGCCCCGGTGGGCTCGCCGTCGGCCGGTACCGGCTCGGGGCGCCTCAACTCGTAGTCGCCACCGTCCTCGTCCTGCCGCACGGCAGGCCGCGCCAGCTCGAAATCGCCGTCGGTGTCAGCCAACTCCCCCGGGGCCGGCCCCGTACTCTCCGGCTCCCCCGAAAGGCCCTGCGGCCGCGGACGGCTCCACCACTTGGCCTTCGTGGGCTTCCCCTCGTTCATGCTCTCCCCACAGCCGCGGCACGGCTCGACGGCGGTAGCCGCAGTTCGTCGAATCGGCGCCACGGCCACGCCTCGGCCGCGGGCGCCATCCCCGGATTCAATCAGGTTCGCTCGCCGCCGCGCAGCGGCCGGTCAGTGGGCCGTACGGGAGGAGGCGGGAGGAGAGGGGGACGAGGTCGTGTCCGGGAGGGGCACGGCGAGCAGGGGTGCCGCGATCTCGGGGACCGTGGACCACGGGCTCAGGGCGGTCGGCGAGACCGTCTGAAGCGGACCTATCAGCGGGGACATGGCGGCGGCGCCGGCCATCACCGGGGCGGCCAGCGCGTGCACGGCGTGCTGCCCTGCGGCGGAATGCGGCACACCCGGCAGTAGTGGTGCGGACACCTCGGTCGGGGCGGCCGGGATGTGGCCGAGCACACTCTGGCCGTGCACCTGCCCGAGCAACGGCCCCGTGCTGCGGCGCCGCTGGGATTCGGGCTGCGTCGCGGCGGCCGTGCCCTGTGTGCGCATCGGGGTCACGTTGCTCCCCGTGCCGGAGCCGCCGCGGGCGTCCGTGTCGGTCGGGGTGCCGGTGGTGACGCCGCCCAGGGCGATCGCGGCCAGGGACACGGCTCCGGCGGCCGCGAAGGCGAACCGCAGCCGCGAGGAGGATCTGTCGGGCTCGTGCCGGCCGACGTCGTGGATCCGGAAGCCCCGGCTGCCCGGGGGCAGGCCGCGGTCGCCGGACGGCAGCACGGGGATGTGCGGCCGGGCCGGGACGTACCCGAACTCGAACCGGTCGCCGCGCTTGGCTCCGAAGGCTCCGGACGATCCGAACCGTCCGGACAGTCCGCCGGGCAGCCCTCCCCCGCCCGGCGGCGTGGCATCACCGTCCGGGCCGCCGCCCGCGGGTAGTCCCTGCAGGCGGGCCAGGAAGCTCTCGGAGGGGGGCGGCGGGGCCGCCTCCGCGAAGACGTTCTTCAGCCGGCGCTGGGCGTCCACCTCCGCCTTGCACTTCGGGCAGGTGGCCACATGCGCCAGTACGCGCTCGCGCGCGTCATGACCGAGCTCTCCGTCCACCAGGGCGGAGAGTCGGTCTCCCAGGTGCTGCTCTGCGAGGTGTCCCTCGGAAGCTTCCGGCCGTGATCCGCTCACGCGCTCGCGCCCCCTCCTCCCAGGGCGGGAACACGGGGCACGAAGGAGCGGCGCTCGGCGCGCGCCTGAGGGGAGCGGTGCGCGAGGGCCTTGCGCAGCTGGGAGCGGCCACGGTGGATCCGCGAGCGGACCGTGCCGAGCTTGACGCCGAGGGTCGCGGCGATCTCCTCGTACGACAGTCCCTCGATGTCGCACAGGACGACCGCGGCGCGGAACTCGGGGGCGAGGGTGTCGAGGGCCTGCTGGACGTCCGCGTCGAAGTGCGCGTCGTTGAAGACCTGCTGCGGCGAGGGCTCCTTGCTGGGCAGCCGCTCGGCCGCGTCCTCGCCGAGCGCGTCGAAGCGGATGCGCTGCTTGCGGCGGACCATGTCCAGGAACAGGTTCGTGGTGATGCGGTGCAGCCAGCCCTCGAAGGTGCCCGGCGTGTACGTCGACAGGGAACGGAAGACACGGACGAAGACCTCCTGTGTGAGGTCCTCGGCGTCGTGCTGGTTGCCGGTCAGGCGGTAGGCGAGCCGGTAGACCCGGCCGCTGTGCGTGCTGACGATCTCCTCCCACGTGGGCGGAGTCCACGCCTGCCCGTCCGCGTCGGTGGTGAAGGTCGCGGTCTGGGCGAAGTCAGCGGCGTGGCTGTGGTCAGCAGTGTCGTTCACGGATGTCGGCCTGCCCGCCGATGTGAAGAAGCGCCGGAGCGCTCCTCCCCTATCCACAGGCGCAGCCGCACCTCCCCTGTCAGCTCTGGTGGTGTCCAGTGGAGCCCCTACCATAGCCACCTCGCCCGTTAGGACCGGATAAGCGGTTTTACGAGAATTTGATCTGCGCTGATACGCCTCGTACTGCTGCGTCGGCACTTGCTCGGCGCCTCGATCCACTGCCTGCCCCCCGTCACGACCCGCGCCACTTGCTCATCCCTTTAAACGACCGGTCCCATCTGCGGGTTCCCGGGCCCAACGGATACAGTCACGCCCAGGCATTCACGGGGACAGGAGAGGGTCATTACCGGCAACCGGCAGACGAGCTGGGCGTTCGCCGACGCCTATGTCGCCGAGGACGACGCGCTGCGCTGGGCCCGCGACCGGGCCCGTGAGGCGGGGCTGCGCTCGGTGTCGCCCGGCACGGGTGCCGCGCTGCGGTTGCTGGCCGCCTCCGTCGACGCCAAGGCCGTCGCCGAGATCGGGACCGGCTGCGGTGTCTCCGGGATCCACCTCCTGCACGGTATGCGGCCCGACGGCGTTCTGACCACCGTGGATCCCGAGCCGGAGCACCAGCAGTTCGCTCGGCAGGCCTTCCGCGCCTGCGGCTTCGCCAGCAACCGGGCCCGCTTCATCCCGGGCCGCGCCCTGG
The DNA here is from genome assembly GCF_028885415.1 of Streptomyces coeruleorubidus. Lineage (GTDB taxonomy): Bacteria > Actinomycetota > Actinomycetes > Streptomycetales > Streptomycetaceae > Streptomyces > Streptomyces coeruleorubidus_A. Next base: position 6,485,867 of record NZ_CP118527.1, on the reverse strand, counting down.
ACGTGCTGCCCCGCCTCGCGGACGCCGGCTACGACCTGGTCTTCTGCGACGGCGATCGCCTGGAGGTCATGGACTACCTCGCTGAATCGTTGCGGCTGCTGCGCCCCGGCGGGCTCGTCGTCTTCGAGGGCGCCTTCGCGAACGGCCGGACGGTGGACTCCGGCCCGCAGCCCACCGAGGTACTGCGGCTGCGGGAACTGCTGCGCGCGGTGCGCGAGAGCCAGGAGCTGGTGCCGTCCCTGCTGCCGGTGGGCGACGGGCTGCTGTGCGCGGTGAAACGGTAGCCGGGCGGCACGTTAGCGGAGCCGAACCCGGGGCAGGCGGGAGTCATCGGTGAGAAAACAGCCGCCCCGGCACCTCATGTGATGCCGGGGCAGCTGAAAGGGTATGGTCGCTTGCGCGTCAGCCGACGACCTTCTTGAGGGCATCGCCCAGGGCGTCGGCCTCGTCCGGGGTCAGCTCGACGACGAGCCGACCGCCGCCTTCGAGCGGAACGCGCATGACGATGCCCCGCCCCTCCTTGGTCACCTCGAGCGGGCCATCACCCGTCCGCGGCTTCATGGCCGCCATGCTCGTTCCCCTTCCTGAAACCCAGCTCATCGTCAAGGCCGACGGCCCCCTGAAGAAGGGCACAGTGCTGTCCTTGAGGCAGGACACGCGACACCGGCATCGAACACATTGCTTCCAAGCCATTATCCCGCATCTCAGGACCCGATGACCAACATCAGTCGGCATCGCTTGGGCAACGCACGCGAGCAAAACCACTCAATTCGGCGATGTGACTGCGATACTCCGCCACCGCACACACTTCCACCGAACGGATCCGGGCGAGAATTCTTTGACGCAGGTCACATGTCCGGTCCGATCACGCGTCGGCGATCTCCGTCATGCTGTCCTCAGACCCGGGACGTACCCACCGGTACGTCCCCGAGCGGCGACACGGAGGGGATACCCCATGGCCGACACCGTGCTCTACGAGGTGAGCGACGGACTGGCGACGATCACGCTGAACCGCCCGGAGGCGATGAACGCGCTGAACGTGGCGGCCAAGGTCGCCCTGCGGGAGGCGGTCCGGTCCGCGGCGGACGACACCGCCGTACGGGCGGTACTGCTGACCGCCGCCGGTGACCGGGCGTTCTGCGTCGGACAGGACCTCAAGGAGCACATCGGCCTGCTGGTCGAGGACCGGGAGACCGGTTCCAGGCAGACCATGAGCACGGTGCGGGAGCACTACAACCCGATCGTGCGGACGCTGACGGAGGCCGCGAAGCCTGTCGTCGCCGCCGTGAACGGGGTGGCGGCCGGGGCGGGCTTCGGCTTCGCGCTCGCGGCTGACTACCGGATCGTGGCGGACACGGCCGCGTTCAACACCTCGTTCGCCGGGGTGGCGCTGACCGCCGACTCGGGGATCTCGTGGACGCTACCGCGGGTGATCGGCCCCGGGCGAGCGGCTGACCTGCTGCTCTTCCCGAGGAGCATCAGCGCGCAGGAGGCGTACGAGCTCGGCATCGCCAACCGGCTGGTGCCGGCCGGTGAGCTGCGCGCGGAGGCCGAGAAGGTGGCGCGGGGGCTGGCCGAGGGGCCGACGGTGGCGTACGCGGCGCTGAAGGAGTCGATGGCCTACGGGCTGACGCACTCTCTGCAGGAGACCCTGGAGAAGGAGGACGAGCTCCAGACCCGGGCGGGCTCCTCCGAGGACCACGCGATCGCGGTACAGGCCTTCGTCAACAAGGAGAAGCCCACGTATCTGGGCCGCTGACCTGCTGCGACGGGGTCAGGTGCGACGCGCGACGCAGGCCTGGAGGTGGTCGTCGACCAGTCCGCAGGCCTGCATCAGCGCGTACGCCGTCGTCGGGCCGACGAAGCGCAGGCCCCGCTTCTTCAGCGCCTTGGACAGGGCCGTCGACTCGGGGGTGACGGCCGGGACGTCGGAGAGCGCCTCGGGGATGGGGCGGGTGCCCGGCTCGGGGGCGTGCGACCAGATCAGCTCGTCCAGTTCGCCCGGGGCCCACTCGGCCAGCACGCGCGCGTTGGCGAGCGTCGCGTCGATCTTGGCGCGGTTGCGGATGATGCCGGCGTCGGCCAGGAGGCGCTCGCGGTCCTCGTCGGTGAAGGCGGCCACCGAGGCGATCTTGAAGTCGGCGAAGGCGGCGCGGAAGCCGGGGCGGCGGCGCAGGATCGTGATCCAGGACAGGCCGGACTGGAAGGCTTCCAGGCTGAGGCGCTCGAAGAGCGCGTCGTCGCCGTGGACCGGGCGGCCCCACTCCTCGTCGTGGTACGTCACGTACTCCGGGGCGGACAGGGCCCAGGGGCAGCGCGGCGCGCCGTCCGGGCCGGCGAGGGCGGCGCCGTCGCTCATGGCCGGTCCTCCTGGCGCGGGGCCGGCTTGTCCATGGACACGTGGTTCTCCGCTGAGGTGTGGTTCTCCCTGGACACCGGGCCGTGGGGGCCCGCCGCTCGGGCGCCCGCCAGGGCCGACTCCAAGTGGGCGATGCGGGCGTCACGCTCGGCGAGCTCGGCGCCCAGGCGGCTGAGGGCGTCGTCCACGTCCGCCATGCGGTAGCCGCGGGCGGCGAGCGGGAAGCGCAGGTCCTCCACGTCGGCGCGGTCGACCGGGCGGTCCGGGGGCAGCGGGTCCCGCAGCCGCTCGGGGCCGGCCTCGGGCAGCGGGCCGTTCTCGCCGCCGCCCACCACGGCGAGGGTCACGGCGGCGACCACGACGGCCAGCGCGACGACAAGGAACAGGAACATAACCATCGCGGAGCCCCCACGGTCGGATGTGTCGGTGTCTTCGGACACGGATGGTGTCAGGCTCCGATCGTGCCATGCGCGTCTGACAGTTAGGGTCGCAGGCGGCGGAAGACGGGGTCGTACCAGGAAAGGTCACAGCGGATGCTCAGGCTGGGCAGGCGGGAATTCGGGCCGCACGAGCCGGTGATCATGGCGATCGTGAACCGGACCCCGGACTCCTTCTACGACCAGGGCGCGACCTTCCGCGACGAGCCGGCCCTCGCGCGCGTGGAGCGGGCGGTGGCCGAGGGAGCCGCGATCATCGACGTCGGCGGGGTCAAGGCCGGGCCGGGCGAGGAGGTCACGGCGAAGGAGGAGGTCCGGCGGACGGTCGGTTTCGTGTCGGAGGTACGGCGGCGGTTCCCGGACGTGGTGATCAGCGTGGACACGTGGCGGGCCGAGGTCGGGGCGGCCGTGTGCGAGGCCGGGGCGGACCTGCTGAACGATGCGTGGGGCGGGGTCGATCCGGGGCTTGCCGAGGTCGCCGCGCGGTACGGGGTGGGGTTGGTGTGCACACACGCGGGCGGTGCGGAGCCGCGGACCCGGCCGCATCGGGTGGAGTACGACGACGTCATGGCCGACATCCTGGACGTGACGGTCGGGCTGGCCGAGCGGGCGGTGGAGCTGGGCGTGCGCAGGGAGTCGATCATGATCGACCCCGGGCATGACTTCGGGAAGAACACGCGGCACAGTCTGGAGGCGACTCGGCGGCTGGGGGAGATGGTCGCAACGGGGTGGCCGGTGCTGGTGTCTTTGTCCAACAAGGACTTCGTGGGGGAGACGTTGGATCGGCCCGTGAAGGAGCGGGTGGTGGGGACGTTGGCTACGACTGCAGTGTCCGCGTGGCTCGGGGCGCAGGTGTACCGGGTGCATGAGGTCGCGGAGACGCGGCAGGTGCTGGAGATGGTGGGGGCGATCGCGGGGTGGCGGGAGCCTGCGGTTGCCCGGCGTGGGCTGGCCTAGGGCGTCGACCCGAGGTACCAGGGGGCTCCGCCCCCTGGACCCTCGGACCTGTGCCCACCCGCCGTCCGACTCGGTCGGCCAGGAAGCCCGGCTCGCCTCTACCTGCCCGCTTCCTTCGACACCAGTGCCACCGCCTCGTCCACGTCGTCCGTGACGTGGAACAGGAGGAGGTCCTTCTCCGCGGCCTTGCCCTGGGCGATGACCGTGTGGCGGAGCCAGTCGACCAGGCCGCCCCAGTACTCGCTGCCGAAGAGGACGATCGGGAAGCGGGTGACCTTCTGGGTCTGGACGAGGGTGAGGGCCTCGAAGAGTTCGTCGAGGGTGCCGAGGCCGCCGGGCAGGACGACGAATCCTTGGGCATATTTGACAAACATCATTTTCCGCACAAAAAAGTAGCGGAAGTTGAGGCCGATATCGACGTACGGGTTCAGGCCCTGCTCGAACGGCAGCTCGATGCCGAGGCCGACCGAGATGCCCTTGGCCTCCAGGGCACCCTTGTTGGCCGCCTCCATCGCGCCCGGGCCGCCGCCCGTGATGACCGCGAAGCCCGCGTCCACCAGTCCCCGCCCCAGCCGGACACCCGCCTCGTACTCGGGCGAGTCCGCCGGAGTCCGGGCCGAGCCGAACACACTGATCGCGGGCGGGAGTTCGGCGAGCGCACCGAAGCCCTCGATGAACTCCGACTGGATGCGCAGCACGCGCCAGGGGTCGGTGTGCACCCAGTCGGACGGGGCGCGCTCGTCCAGCAGCCGCTGGTCGGTCGTGCTCGCCTGCACCTGATCCCGCCTGCGGAGGACCGGGCCCAGGCGCTGTTCCTCCGGCGGCTGCTTCTTCCCCTCGGGGTTGCCGGTCGCCATGTGCGCTCCCTCCGTCGTGCCGGTCGTTCCGCCTCAGCGTAGATCTACGCGGGTTACGAACGAGGGACGTGAGCATGTCCGCGATCGAGCGCCGTAAACACGACGGCGTTCCGGCCGGTCAGGCCGTCAGCCAGGTCCGCAGGCGCTCCTCGCCCGCCAGGATCTTCGCGATCTCCACGCGCTCGTCCCGCTTGTGCGCCAAGTGGGGGTTGCCCGGGCCGTAGTTGACCGCGGGGACGCCCAGGGCCGAGAAGCGGGACACGTCCGTCCAGCCGTACTTCGGCATGGGGGTGCCGCCCACCGCCTCGATGAAGGCCTTCGCCGCCGGGTGGGACAGGCCCGGCATCGCGGCCGAGCTGTGGTCGACCACCTCGAACTCGTCCACGCCGCAGTCCGCGAAGACCTCCCGGACGTGGGCCACGGCCTCCTCGGGCGTGCGGTCGGGCGCGTAGCGGAAGTTGACGGTGACGACGCACTCGTCGGGGATCACGTTGCCGGCCACTCCCCCGGTGATGCCGACCGCGTTCAGGCCCTCGCGGTACTCCAGGCCGTCGATGACCGGCCAGCGGGGCTCGTAGGAGGCCAGGCGGGCGAGGATCGGGGCGGCCGCGTGGATCGCGTTGGAGCCCATCCAGCCGCGTGCCGAGTGGGCCCGCTCGCCCCTGGTCTTCAGCAGCACCCGCAGTGTGCCCTGGCAGCCGCCCTCGACCTGGCCGTCCGACGGTTCCAGGAGGACCGCGAAGTCGCCCCTGAGCCACTCGGGGTGCGCCTCGCAGACGTGCTTGAGGCCGTTCAGCTCGGCGGCGACCTCCTCGTTGTCGTAGAAGACGAAGGTCAGGTCGCGGTTGGGGGCGGGGACCGTGGCCGCGATGCGCAGCTGGACCGCGACGCCCGACTTCATGTCGCACGTGCCGCAGCCCCACAGGACGCCGTCCTCGTCGAGCCGGGAGGGGACGTTGTCCGCGATCGGGACGGTGTCGATGTGACCGGCCAGGATCACCCGCTCCGGGCGGCCCAGGTTCGTCCGCGCCACGACGTTGTTGCCGAACCGCTCGACCGTCAGGTGGGGCAGCGCCCGCAGCGCGGTCTCGATCGCGTCCGCGAGCGGCTTCTCGGTGCCGCTCTCGGAGGGGAAGTCGACGAGCCGGGCGGTGAGCTCCGCGGCGTTCAGCGTGAGGTCAAGTGAGGTGTCGGCCATGCCGTCGACCCTAACGCGCCAGGCCTGTGCACACTGTCCACACCTGGCTCAAGGCACTCCGTACTCTCCAGTACCTTGTACGGCGTGCCAGAGCCGTCCTCTTCTCCCAAGCGTCGCGGCCGCGTCTTCCGATGCGGATCCGCGTTCGTGATCCTGCTCGCGATCGCCGGTTACCTCGTGGTGCAGTACGTCACCGGAGGCACAGGCGAACCGGGCTGCAGAGTCGTCTCCGGCAAGGGCGACGGGGCGTCGTACGAGTTCACGCCCGAGCAGGCGGTGAACGCGGCGACGATCGCCGCCGTGGGCGACGGGCGCGGTCTGCCGGAGCGGGCCGTGACCATCGCGCTGGCGACCGCGCTCCAGGAGTCCGCCCTGCGCAACATCAGCCACGGCGACCGGGACTCGCTCGGCCTGTTCCAGCAGCGGCCCTCGCAGGGCTGGGGCACGCCGAAGGAGATCATGGACCCGACGTACTCGGCCGGCGAGTTCTACGACCACCTGGTCAAGGTGCCCGGCTACACGCGACTGCCGCTCACCGTCGCCGCGCAGCGCGTGCAGCGCAGCGGCTTCCCGCAGGCCTACGCCAAGCACGAGCCGGACGCCGCGCTGCTCGCCGCGGCTCTGACCGGGCAGTCCGCGGCCACGCTGACCTGTGAGGGCCGCCCGGCCGCGACCCGGGCGACAGGCCCGGACGGGGTGCGTGCCGCGCTCGTGCGGGACTTCGGGCGCGATGTGCTGGAGCCGGCCGGTGCCGAGGTGGGCCGCTCGTCGGCGGCCTCGCCGACGCCGTCCCCGAGCGGTACGGGCGACTCCGACGGGCGGACCATGACGCTGCCGGTGACCGCCGACACCAGTGCCGCCACCGGGCAGAGCGTGGAGCAGCGCGGCTGGCAGCTGGCGCACTGGGCCGTGGCCAACGCCTCCGAGCTGCACATCGCACGCGTCACGTACGCGGGGCGGGAGTGGGTCGCCGGGAACACCGCCAGCGAGTGGCGGGACGTCGCGGTGCAGGGCACCGCGGGTGCGGAGCCGGACGCGGACGCCGTCCGTATTGTGACGATGCGCTAGATCGCGCAGGGGTGCGGGCCTTCATCCCTGAGGGTTACCCCGAACGGCGTGGCGGCGACGGTGTGCGCAGGTTTTCGTGCCCGCACCGCGGAAACCGCGAGATCCCTTGGAAACAAAGGGCTGGAAGGATTCGGCGGGCTTTGTGGCACGAGCCTCTTTGCCCGTTTTTATCCGCAGGCGATAATGCGACGCATTGCCAACTCTTTACGTTGCGTCGCCGCAACCTTCGCGGGCTTCGAGCGGTAGTCACTGCGTCCGAGCCGGGGCGATCAACAGCCAGTCGATCAACTCCCGGACCCGGCCGGACACTTCACAACCTCACCGTTCTCTCCCGTCGAAGGAGCACCATGTCCCTCCCCCTGACCCGCCGGATCGCCCGTGCCGCGTTGATCGTCGCTGCGGGAGCGGCTGCCGGGGTCGGTGCGGCCGGCTCCGCCAGCGCGGCCCCCGAGCTGCCGGCCACCCCGAACCCCAGCGGGCTGACCGCCCTGGACGGGGCGAACGTCGGCGACACCGTCGACGGCGCGGCGCGGAACGTCACCAAGTCCGCCGGTGACACCGGCAGCAAGACCGTCAAGAAGACGGTGCCGGCCGCGGGCAAGACCAGCGGCAAGGCCGTCAAGAAGACCACGCCGGTCGCACAGAAGGCCGCCGGTGACGCGGCGGGCTCGGCCGGGCAGCTCGTCGGTGACGCGGCTGGTTCGGCGCAGGGCGACCTGCCGACGGGCTCTCTGACGAAGGGCGGGGTGCCGTCGGCTGACTCGCTGTCGGTCAAGAGCCTGCCGGTCGGCTGACGCCGGGTCCTCACCGCCGACGGGGTCCAGGGAGTTTCCCTGGACCCCGTCGGTTTGTGTCTGTCCGGGTCGGTTCGGCTGGGGTGTCTGCCCACAGCCAGGCCATTACAGACGTCGTACCGCCGCCGCTACCCGCTCGTCCGTCGCCGTCAGGGCCACGCGGACGAACTCGGCGCCTGCCGGGCCGTAGAAGTCGCCGGGGGCGACCAGGATGCCTCGCTCCGCCAGGTGGGACACCGTGTCCCAGCAGGATTCGCCCCTCGTCGCCCACAGGTAGAGGCTGGCCTCGCTGTGGTGGATGCGGAAGCCGTGGGCGAGGAGGGCCTCGCGCAGGAGGCCGCGGCGGGCGGCGTAGCGCTCGCGCTGGACGCGGACGTGTTCGTCGTCGCCGAGGGCCGCGATCACCGCCGCCTGGGTCGGTGCCGACGTCATCATGCCGCCGTGCTTGCGGATCTCCAGGAGGGGAGCCAGGACCGCGGGATCGCCGGCCAGGAACGCCGCGCGGTAGCCGGCCAGGTTCGAGCGCTTGGAGAGGCTGTGGACGGCGACGATGCCCTCGTACGAGCCGCCGTTGACGTCCGGGTGCAGCACCGAGACCGGGTCGGCCTCCCAGCCCAGCTCCAGGTAGCACTCGTCGGAGAAGAGCAGGATGCCGTGCTCGCGGGCCCAGGCGACGATCCGGGTGAGCTCCGCCTTCGCCAGGACCTTGCCCGTCGGGTTGGACGGGGAGTTCAGCCAGAGGAGCTTCAGGCCCTCGGGGTCCAGCTCCGTCGGGTCGTCGTAGACCTGGTACTCGGCGCGGGCGAGGCGGGCGCCCACCTCGTACGTCGGGTAGGCCAGGCGCGGGTAGGCCACCCGGTCGCCGGGGCCGAGGCCCAGCTGGGTCGGGAGCCAGGCGACGAGCTCCTTGGAGCCGACGATCGGCAGGACGTGGCGGTGGGTGACGTCCCGGGCGCCGAGGCGGCGCTCGACCCAGCCGGTGATCGCGTCGCGCAGCTCGGGCGTGCCCCAGACGGTCGGGTAGCCCGGGGAGTCCGCCGCGGCGACCAGCGCCTTCTGGATCAGCTCGGGGACCGGGTCGACCGGGGTGCCGACCGACAGGTCCACGATGCCGTCCGGATGGGCGGCGGCCGTGGATTTGTACGACGTCAGCTTGTCCCAGGGGAAAGTGGGGAGACGGTCGGAGACTGCGGACACGGTTTCTGGCTCACTTTCTGGTACGTACGAGCCTTCGCGGCAAACGCCTCGGCCCCGTACGGCGATCAGGGCGTGATCGGGCCGTACGGGACCGAGGCGGCACGGATGTGCGGGCCGCTTGCGGTGACTAGGCCTGCGGCGGCAGCGCGGCGATGAAGGGGTGGTCGCGCTCGATCAGCCCCAGCTTGCTGGCACCGCCGGGCGAGCCGAGCTCGTCGAAGAACTCGACGTTCGCCTTGTAGTAGTCCTTCCACTCCTCCGGAGTGTCGTCCTCGTAGAAGATCGCCTCGACCGGGCAGACCGGCTCACAGGCACCACAGTCGACGCATTCGTCCGGGTGGATGTACAAGGACCTGGAGCCCTCGTAGATGCAGTCGACCGGGCACTCCTCGATGCACGCCTTGTCCTTGACGTCGACACAAGGCTGCGCGATGACGTAGGTCACGCTGTCGTTCCTCCTCGATAGGGCGCTGGCGGGCCTCCTCAGGCTCCGCCGCCTGGCGCGCGGGAGCGCGGCGTCGTCGATGCCCGCCCCTAGTATCTCCGTTCCTGGGCATGATCCGAACAGGAGGGGTGAACTGACCTGTGGAAATCTCTGCCGCCGGGCGACTCGAGGTCCGTATCACCGCTGCTGACGTGGGCAAACGGGTCTCCGTACGGAGCTTGATCGAACATGCACCTCCAGGTGAGAAGTTCACCGACACGGTCGGGGTTCTCACATCATGGGACAAAGGTGTGTTGCTGATCACACGGAAGGGTGGCGAGAGCGTCCGCATCGTGGAATCCGCGCTGGTCGCGGGCAAGGTCGTACCCGCCGCACCGGCGCGTCGCCGCGGTCCGGCCGCCTCCTACGAGGAGCTGGCCCGGGTCGCCGCGCGGGCCTGGCGGCCCGTGGAGAGCGAGCTGCTCGGGGACTGGGAGCTGCGGGCTGCGTCCGGGTTCACACGGCGGGCGAATTCGGTGCTGCCGCTCGGTGACCCGGGCGTGTCCCTGGACGAGGCCCTCGACGCCGTTCGGCGGTGGTACGCCGAGCGTGGCCTGCCCGTCTACGTCCAGACCGCGACCGGTGCCGAGGGCACGCAGGAGCTGCTGTGCGCGGAGCTGGAGGCGCGGGGCTGGGTACGGGAGGTGACCGCCGAGATGTGGGTCGGGCCGCTGGCGCCGGTCGCCGACCTCGCCGAGCCCTCGGGGGTGGTGCTGTCCCGGGAGGCCGACGAGGCGTGGCTGGCCCGGTACCAGCGCAAGGGCGTGAGCGAGGTCGCGTTGCGGGTGCTGGGGAGCGGGCCTTCGGTGTGGTTCGCGACCGTGACCGGTTCGGCTGAGGACGAGGCTCCGGCCGCCATCGGGCGGTGTGTCGTCGACGGGCGGTGGGCCGGGTTCGCCGCCGTCGAGGTCGATCCGGATCTGCGGCGGCAGGGGCTGGGCACGGCCGTGATGGCGGCGCTGGCCCGGCGGGCCCTCGACGAGGGCGCGTCGGCCGCGTGGCTCCAGGTCGAGGCCGAGAATGAGGGAGCGCGGGCGTTGTACGCGGGGATGGGTTTCGCCGCGCACCACGCGTACCACCACTACCGGGCGCCGGATGCCCGCGCCTTTGGCCGGTAACCGATCGTCGTGAGAGGGCACGAGCCAGCTATGCGTCCCCCGTATCCCCCGCCCCCCGAGCGTTCCGCCGAGCTGCGGCGGTGGTTCGCCGAAGAGGCCCGGTCCGAGCGGCCCGATCTGTCGACGCTGTGCCTGCTGGTGGGCGCGGAGGCGGACGGAGCGCTGGACGAGGCGGGCATGGACGCCGCGCAGGTCGAGCTGGACCGGCTGGCCGGGCTGCTGCCGTACCGGCCCGGGGGGCCGCGGGCGTGGGCGGTCGCCCTGCGGGAGCTGCTCGGTGACCGGCTGGGGTTTCACGGCACCCCGGCGGACTACCGGCGCCTGGAGTCCTCCCTGCTCCACGAGGTGCTGGTGCGGCGTCGCGGGCTGCCGATCCTGCTGTCCGTGGTGTGGATGGAGGTGGCCCGGCGGGCCGGGGCGCCGGTGTACGGGGTGGCTCTGCCCGGGCATTTCGTGGTCGGGTTCGGACCTGACGAGGGGCAGGTGCTGGCCGATCCGTTCGACGGGGGGCGGGTACTCACGGGGGCGGACGCCGAGTTGATGGTTGCCGGGGCGACGGGGACGCAGCTTGATCCGTCGATGCTGCGGCCGGCCGATCCGCTGGATGTGGTGTTGCGGATCCTGAACAACGTGCGGGCGTGGGCGGCGGCTCGGCCGGAGCGGTCGGATGTGGCGCTGTGGGCGGTCGAGTTGTCGTTGCTGTTGCCCTCGCATCCAGCTCGGTTGCGGTACGAGCGGGCGCAGTTGCTGGTGGGGCGAGGGGATTTTCTGGGCGGGGCCGTGGAGCTGGAGGCCTACGCGGAAGTGGTGCGGGCAGTGGATGAGGGGGCTGCCGAGCGGGTGCGCGGGGAGGCTCACGCGGCCCGGGCGATGCTCAACTGACGCCTGCTCGCCGTAGGGGCCTTGTTCACGACCAGCCCTTTTCCCGTGCTGCTCGGACCGCCTCCGCGCGGTTTCCGGGCCTCGCCGCGGCAGCCGCCCGTGCGGCTCGTCGCGGTCGTCGTCCCGTCAAGGCCGGTGTAGGCCTTGGTGACCGCGTCCGTCATGAGGGCCTTGCGCTTTGGGGTCGGTGACCCCGTAGCGCCGCTCATTGGCCGAACGCGGTACGCCGAGCCGCTTCAGACGAGCGGGCCAGGTGTATCCCTTCGCCTTCACGCATGTCCCCGCCAGCTCGTCGACGGCCTGGTCGAGAACTGCTCGCTGCTCCGCGCTGACGCCGTAGGTATCGAGGGGGAGGATCGGCACCTGAACACCGGCAACGGTCTTCGTGGGCGGGGAGGAAGAGATCTCGGGTTCGCTCACCGTCAGGCCACCCGATTGGCATCCCGACAGCATCACGACGGAAAGGGCGGCAACGCCGGCGGCCACTGAGCTCTTCCGCATCAGGTCAGACGCTTCCTCCGATGGAGAGAACCCGAACGGGATGCGCCCCGGGAACGGGGCGCATCGTCGCGTTCAGTTCGGGCAGGCGGAATTCGAGCCGAAGCAGTGCGAACTCGCCGCGTTGTCGAGGGACAGGGACACCTGATTGATGTGATCGCCCGGGGGAATGGCGTTGAGCGCACCGGTGTAACCGGAGTGCTGGTAGAAGTGCAGCAATGTGTCGGGGTCCATGTTCTTCACCGAGGACACGGTGTTGTCGAGGGCCGTACCGGTGCCGTAATAGGTGCTGCCGCTGTAGTTGGTCTTGCTGTAGAGCGTGTCGTACAGGCCGCCGCTGTAATTCGCGAGTCTGTACAAACAGCCTCGCCGCCGCCCGAAGACTCACACGTCCTACGAGAGCAGGAGGGATCATTTTCGGTCATTCGAAAGCAGCTGGATTCCCGCTAGACGGGCTGAGGGGGCGCCCCGGCCATGAACCCGGGGCGCCCCCTCAACCTGCTCACGGCTAACTGGGGTTGGTGTCGATCACACCGACGCGGTCCGCCGCCGTCTTGCCGAGCAGGGCCGGTCGCATGGCGCCGATGACGTCGTCGGGCGTCACGGGAGTCTTCTTGCCGTTGCCCCGCGTGATCAGCACGTCGTCGTAGGCGCCGCCGTACAGCTCCTTCAGCGCGGCCTTGTCGTAGTACTCGACCAGCTTGTTGTCGACGGCCTTGACGCGGAGGAACCTCCACAGGGAGTTCTGGGGGCTGAACTTGACCTCCACCCCACCCGCCTCGACCGTGACAATGCCCGACATCGCCGGCTTGGCGAACTTGTTCATCATCCGGTCGACCTCGGCGTTGGAGATCTTCGGCTGCTGGGTGGTCGTCGGGATGGCCACCGAGGTGGCCGAGCCGGTCTCCACCTGGGTGCGGTACGCCTCCTCGATCGACGCGGTCGCCTTGGCGACGTCGATGCCCTTGCCGGGCTTGCCGTAGACGGGGACGGCCTTACCCGGCTCGAACTTGATCGTGCCCTCGGTGACCGAGCCGGCGCCGCCGGCCGCGCTCTCCAGGGAGGCGTGCAGCTTCTCCTCGTCGACAGGCATGACGGGCGTGACGACGCGGTGGTTGCCGAAGAGCGAGCCGATCACGGAGACCGGGTTGTAGTCGCTCTTCGCCGCCGCGTCGGCCGTGGCGTCCATGTCGAACTGGAGGCCCGCGTTGTCCGGGTCCAGGGCGACGGTCTTGCCGCCCACCGACAGCTTCAGCTCCTTGCCGACGCGGTCGTCGAAGGCCTCGTCGAGCTTCTTGACCGCGCCGTCGCGGGTCGTGCCGCCGATGTCGACGCCGAGCACGGTGGTGCCCTTGGGTACGTCGGTGCGGTTCATCAGCAGTCCGGCGCCGTAGACGCCACCGGCCATGACCACCAGGCCGGCGGCGAGCAGCACGAGCTTGTTGCGCCCCTTCTTCTTCGGCGCCTTCGAGGAGCTCGCCGGGGGCGGGGAGACCGGCTCGGGCAGCTTCGGGGCCGTGTGGGGCACCGGGCCGTCGCCGGGAGCGCCCGGGCCGTACGGCGAGGCCGCGCCGGGCGGTACGACGGGGATGCCGCTGGTGACGGTGTGTCCGGAGACGTTGTCGTGGCGGGGGCCGTAGCCCTGGCCCTCCGGCGGCTCGGGGGCCGGCTTCTGCGGGGTGAGGATGGCGGTGTCGTCGCTCATCCCGCCGCCGGGGCCGTGGCCCGCGGCGCCGTGGCTGGTGGGAGCGGAAGCGCCGGGGGCGCCGCCGAGGGGGCCGGGGCCACCGGGGCCCGAGGGGGCGCCGGGGCCGCCATGGCCTCCGGGGTTGCCCGTACCGCCGGGGCCGCCAGGACGCCCGGGGTTGGCCGTACCGGCAGGTCCGCCGGGTCCGCCCGTGCCGGCGGGGCCGCCTATGGCTCCGGGACCGGCGGGTGCGGCGGGGTCGCCCGGCCGACCGGGGTCGTTGAAGGCGCTGGGGCCACCCGGCGTGCCGGGGCCACCGGGCGTACCGGGGCCACCGGGCGTGCCGGGGCGACCGGGCTCGTCGAAGGCACCGGGGCCACCGGACCTACCCGGCTCGTTGAAGCTGCCAGGACCACCGGAGCGACCAGGATCGCTGAAGCCACCGGGGCCGCCAGGAATACCCGGCTCATTGAAGGCGCCGGGGCGACCGGGCTCGCTGAAGCCGCCGGGGCCACCGGGGCCACCCGGCTCGTTGAACGCACCGCGGCCACCAGGACCACCCGGCTCATCGAAGGAACCCGGCCCACCCGGACCACCGGGCTCATTGAAAGCACCAGGCCCGCCGGGGCCGCCCTGCTCGTTGAAGCTGCCCGGCCCGCCGGGGCCGCCCGCCGGGGGGACCATCGGGCCGTCCCCGGTGACCGGACCGGTGGTCGGGCCGGCCGGGCCCTGTGTGCCGGGGCCGCCGGGCCCGCCCGCGTCGCCGAAGCCGTTGGGAGCGCCCTGGCCGCCGTAGCCGCCCTGGTCGTTCCCGCCGAGGCGGTCGTTCTCCGAGAAGTACGGCAGGTCGTCGCGGCGCGTTTCGCCACCGTCACTGCCCGGGGCGGGACGTGAACCGTTGCCGAGCGGGCCCGCCGCCAGTGCCTCGGTGACGTCGAAGGAGCCCGTGCCGCCGCCGTGCCCGGGCGCGACGGGGCCGCCGGTCGCGCCGCCGGGGAGCCCCGCACCGTTCGTGCCGCCGGACCGGGAGCCGCCCGGCCTGCTCATGGAACCGACCACGCCTCCGGGCCGCCCGGCACCGGAGCCACCCGCAGCGGGGCCGCCCGAACCGGTACCACCGGCACTCGGACCAGCCGCACCGGGACCACCCGCCGCCGGACCCGAACCGCCCGGCAGACCGGCCCCGTTGGTGGAGCCGCTCCCCTGACCGGCCTTGCCCGAGCCCGACTTGCGGGGCGCGAACCAGTCGCTGGTCGGCTTGTCCTCGCCGGACCGGGCGGGCTCGGCAGGAGACTCGACCGTGCCGGTGCCTCTGGGCGTGGCGGCGCCCGGAGCCGTCGCGTCGTTGCCGGCGTCGGCGCCGGTGTCGCCGGAGGCCTCCGCATCCGCGACGGGCTTGCGCACGACCACCGGCGGAATGGGCCGGGACCCGGGGATGTTGATCCGGATCCGGGTCGTCAGCGTGGTCTCGGTCTTGCGTTCCTCCGGCCGCGTGGCCGAACGGCCCGCTTCCGTACCGCCGTCGGAGACCGTCGGGGTCCCGTACGGCGGCGTACCCGACGGGTAGGCGGCTCCGCCGCGCCCGTTGGGCCCGGAGGACGGAGTGTCAGTTTCACGACTCAAGGCAGGTTCTCCCGGTTGGCTCCGCCGCCCGACACAACCTCACGCGGGCAGCTCGGCGGCGCGCACCACCATACTGGCCACTTCTCACCCGCATCTCAGGACCGCTGGGGAAACTCACACCGGACCCCCACGGGCGCGTCCTGGCGAAGTGGTACGTCACTTGCCAAGTCGGACGGGGTCGCCGTCCGGTTGCCGCCTCGGGGCGAGGGTGGCACAGATCACAGCCACGCCGATGCCCCCGAGCAGGAAGAGATAGGAGCCGGCCCCCGCCGCGAACAGGAAGTCGCCCTCCGGGCGGCTGGCGGTGAGCAGGACCACGGCGAGCATCCAGCCGGCGGCGGCCGCGACACCCCCGGCCCGCCCGCGGGTGACGCGCGCGGCACCGAGGACGAGCCCGGCCTCGCCGGCGAGGGCGAGCAGCAGCCCGCCCGGGAACCACCCGGGCTGCACCAGCGCGCCGGCCGCGCCGACCACGGCTCCGAGCAGGAAGAACCCGGCAACGGCGGCGGCCCGTCCGGCGGAGGGCGGTCGCATCGGCTGGGCGAGCATCGGACTCCGGTCGCTCATGAGGCCTCCTCGATCCCGGCGAACAGGTCCGTCTCCCGCTCGCCGGAGCCCCGCTCGCCGCGCACCAGCTCGTAGTACTCGGTCGTGAGGATCGGCTGGGCGAGTTCGTTGGACAGCACGAAGTACGGCCCGGACACGGTGATCTGGGTGGCGTGGGCGCGCATCGCGGCGGCCTTGGCGGCGGCGTGCGCGGTGCCGTCGACCGCGGTGGTGATCTGCTCGTCGGCCACGACGCCCGGCACGTCGTCGACGTCGGCCGCCTTGGTGAAGGGCAGGCCGGGCAGGTCCTCCCGGAGCCGGGCGAAGGACTGCTCCACAACGGACCGGGGGGCCCGGTTCCAGTAGACCTTCGGGATCGGCCGGCCGGCCTCGGCGGACAGTTCGACGGCCCGCATGGCGACGCGGTGGGCCTGGATGTGGTCGGGGTGGCCGTAGCCGCCGTTGTCGTCGTAGGTGACGAGGACCTGGGGGCGTACCTCACGGATCACCTCGACGAGGTGTGCGGCGGCCTCGTCGACGTCGGCCTGCCAGAAGCAGGCGGGGTCGTCGTTGTCGGGCAGGCCCATCATCCCGGAGTCGCTGTAGCGTCCGGCGCCGCCGAGCAGGCGGAAGTCCCGGACGCCGAGCTCGGCCATGGCGGCGCCGAGCTCCCGGCGGCGGTGCTGGCCCAGGGCGGGGCCGGTCAGGTGCGCGAGCTCGGGCGGGATGACCTCGCCGCGTTCACCGAGGGTGCAGGTGACCAGGGTGACGTGGGCACCCTCGGCCGCGTACCTGGCCATGGTCGCGCCGTTGTTGATCGACTCGTCGTCCGGGTGCGCGTGCACCAGCAGCAGACGCCGGTCGGGCAGTTCCGTCATGGGACCACCCTATGAGGCACCGGACCGCTGTTCGTCGCCCCCCGCCCGTCACCCCTTCTCGTCGAGCACATGGGCGATGGCCAGGGCGATCCGCTCGATCCAGTCGATGGCGTCCGTCACCTCGGCCTCGTCGATCGGACGACGCCGCTTGAGATCGCCGTCGATCAGGTCGGCGTCGTGCGCGATCTTATTGCGGCGCTGAGTGATCTCCAGGTACCGGCTGCGGAGCTTCTTCTCGTTGAACGTTGTCCGCCCCTGGAAGAAATGCTGGTTGATGCATCCCGCGGCCTCGAACCAGACTTTCCTCTCCGTCACGAGCCGGAGCACCTCGGAGATCTTTCCGGGGTGCTGGAGCGCCTGTACGGCGAGTTTCTCCCGCAGGTGCTCCACGACGGCCTCGGAGAGCGTGACGTCACCTCGCCGCACCGCCTCGACCCGGTGCAGCGGCAGTTCGTACCTCCGCAGCTGGGGCGGCATCTCGGGGCTGTCCTTGGCCGTCAGTTCGGCCACCCGGCGCAGCACCTCCTCGTGCAGCCAGTGGTCGATGGCGGCGACGGCCTGTACCCAGGCCGCCCGGTAGAAGTCGTCGATGTCGATCGTGGGCGACCGGAAGGGCGTGAGCATCCGGCCTGCCTCGACCATGCGCCGGGCGTACGACAGGTTCGTCATGAACGCCTCGAACTGACGCGTCTGCGGTCTGGAAACAGCCATGCGCAACCCCACGATCACTCTTCGCCACGATCTTCACCAGCACGATCGCGGAGTCGCCGGGGGGCGGGTCAAGACAGGACGTGCGGCACGGGCGAAGGTGGCCGAAACTGCCCCCTCCGTTTCCGGATCACGCCCCTCGCGCCTCGTCCTCATCCGCGCCGTCGTCCTGGTAGCGCGGCAGGCCACTCGTGGAGATGGTCCACTCACCGATGGTGACGTCCTCGCCGTAGACGAAGTTCTTGCGCACCGCGTAGCGGGGGCCCTCCGGCGTGGAGTGGATGTCGGTGAAGACGGCACCGCTGCCGGTACGGGGATCGAAGATCACGTAGATCGGGATGCCGATCAGCGGGTAGTCGCGCATCTTGCCCACCCAGTCGTTCTCCGGGTTGGACCGCGAGACGATCTCGATGGCGGCGACGACCGTACGGGGGTCGACGGAGCCTTCGACGTCAAGGTCGGCCCAGGCGATCACCATCACGTCCGGGTGCCGCATGATGCCCTCGGGCACGTCTTCCACGTCGGGCGTGCCGTTGTGGGCCAGCAACTCGTCCGGCATGACCTTCTCCAGACGACGGCTGACCTGCGCGGCCGTGACCTCGTGCGGGCCTCCCGGCGACATCATGTCGTGCACGATCCCTTCCTTGGTGACTTCGAACTTCCCGGGAAGGGTGTCGTCCATCGACTGCACGACATCCCTCATGGCCCGGTACAGATGGGAGCCGTCCCGCCGCGCGTTGCCGGGTGCGATGGTCATGGCGCTCGCTCCTCGTCGTCTGTGCCCAGGGGCAAGGATCGTCACGTTCATGCTAGGCGGCCTCCTGGAGGTCGGAGCGGCAGTCGCGGCAGCGGCCGGGGCGGGGAGCGCGGAATCCGCGGTCGCAGCCGTCGCAGTTCTGCATCGGGTGTCGTGCCGGTGGCGGCGGCGCGACGGCCGGCGCCCGGAACGGGGCCGGGGGCGGGAGCTGGGCGGCAAGGCGGTGGGCCAGGAGGGCGGCGGGGCGGCGTACGCCCTCGGGCGGCAGGTCGGCGCTCAGGGCGCGGCGTACGGCTGCGGGGGCGACGTCCCGCTCCAGCCAGGCGGCGACGCCGGGGGCTAGGTGGGCCGTGTCGCAGGCGGAGAGGAGCAAGCGGGGGTCGTGGCGGCGGAGGTCCGCGAGGAGGTCGGTGGCGGCCTCGAGGAGCGCGGGGGCGGGGTACGCGGGGCGCGGTACGTCCGGGAGCGGCTTGCGGGGCGCTCGTTCCCCGCGCGCCGCCCGCCTGGGGTGCGCCCTGCTTTCCTCGCACGCCTCCCGCTGCTGCGGTTTCGCAGCGGCTCGGGCTTCCGGGTGGTCGTGGGTCTCCGGGCGGTGGCGGGCCGCCGTCGGCTGATTGCAGGAGATCGTGCGGGTCACGATGCGGCCGGTGGAGGTACGGACGCGTTCGCGGCGCAGGTAGCCGTGGGCCTCCAGTTCGCGGAGGGCGGCGGCGATCCGGGTGGCTCCCTCGGGGAACCGGGCGGCGAGTGTCTTGATGTCGGCCGGAGCGCCCTTCGGCAGCGACTGGAGGTGCGTGCCGAGCCCGATGGCGAGGAGCGAGAACTCTTTGTGCTGGGCCAGGTGATTGCCGATCACCGTGAAGCGGGTGGTGTGGCGTGCGTTGTCGTGCTGGAGCCCGCCGGTGCGGTGGGCCGCGCCGGGCCGCCGGTTCGGGTGCTTGTTGCCCGCAACGCGGGCCTGGGCGTGCGGGGGCACGCTAGGGTTCTGGGTACCCATCGGGAAGCTCTACCTTCCTCGGTGGTCAGGCCCTCGCACTGGGATTGCCCGTCCCGGCGGGGGCCGTCTCATGTCTGCGGTTGTGTTGCGCCGAGCGTAGGGCCAGCAAGGGGCTGGGAATCCAGTCGAGTTGCCGATGTTCACTCGCGCGGGTGAGCAGCTGCCGCGGGCGGGAGGGGTGGGGTTTGGTGAGGTCATTTCGCCGCCGTGGTTCTTGGGAAAGAGAGCGTCCCTTTCGCCGAAGCACGAGTTTTCGGGTTCCGGCGGCACACCGGCTTTCGCCGCTCGGAGAGGATGTCTGCCATGCCGAAGACCACACAACTGCGTACGTACACGGTCCGGGACGGCCTGCTCGACGAGTGGGTACAGCGGTGGCGGGGAGAAATCGTCCCGCTGCGACTGGAGTTGGGATTCACGATCGGAGGAGCCTGGGTGGACCGCGAGCGCAATCAGTTCGTCTGGCTGATCTCCTACGAGGGCCCGGAGACCTTCGCCGAGCGCAACGCCCTGTACTGGTCGTCACCCAAGCGCGAAGCGATGGGCCTGAACCCGGACGACTACCTTGTCCGCACCGAAGAGAGCACGGTCGAACCGGCCTACTGATCACTAGGTCACACGGGGTCGAGCGGCAGCAGATGCTGCCGCCGTTCCTCGTGGGTGAGGGTACGGAAGACCCTCCCCCGGGCAGTGGCCTCCAGCCGGTCATAGTCGGGCTCCGCTCTCCACACCCGCGCCGTCCCGTCGGCCGATCCCGTGAGCAGCCGCGTGCCGTCCGGGGACCAGGCCACGGAGAGCACCTTGTCTTGGTGCACACCGACGACGGCGACCTCTTCAAGGGTTGCGGCGGACCAGACCCGTACAGTGCGGTCGTCGGCGCCTGTGGCGATATGCAGGCCGTCGGGTGACCAGGCGACGGCGCGAAGCCGCCCCTCGTGCCCCCTGAGCACCTCGATACGTCGCCCGGTGGCGGTATCCCACACAGCGGCGGTCCAGTCGCCGGAAGCGGTAACGATCCTCGTCTCGTCCGGAGACCAGGCCGCGTCCTCCACGTAGTTCTCGTGACCGCGCAGCACTGTGAACTGCCGCCCCTCCCCGATGTCCCACAGTCGACACGTACGGTCATCGGAACAGCTGGCGAGCAGCCGACCGCTCGGCGACCAGGCCACGCGCCCCACCCAGTCCTGATGTTCCGTAAGTTTCAGCAGCTCAGTCCCGTCCGGGGCGGACAGGACGCGCACGGCGCCGTCGTGACCACCGGTGGCGATCCGGCCGCCGTTCGGAGACCATGCGCACCCCTCGATGACCTCGCCGTTTCGCTCGAACAGTGTGCTGCCGCGCCCGTCGACGATCCGAAACAGTCCGTCGTTCGTACTGAACGCGAGTCGTTCCCCCTGGGGAGCCCAGGCGACAGACCAAACTCGGTCCTCCCAATCGATCACCGGTCCGGCCGGAGCACCGGTGCCCGCGTCCCACACCCGCACGGTGCCGTCGTCCGAGGCCGTGGCGAAACGGTCGCCATTGCTGGACCACGCGGCTTGGTTCACCGGGCCTCGGTGTCCGTCGGCCAGTACGACCTCGGCGCCACGCGGGCGCAGGTCCCACAGCATGCCAGTGCCGTCGGTGGAACTGGTGGCGAGCATGGTCCCGCAGGGCGACCAGGTGACGCCCCACACTGTGTCCGTGTGGCCTCGCAGTACGGCCAGGACCTTGGCGTCCTCAGTGTCGACGATGCGCACGGTGCGGTCCGAGGAGGCGCTGGCCAGCATCCGCCCGTCTGGCGAGAAGGCCAGGTTCCACACGTAGTCGGTGTGTCCTCGCAGCAACAGGCGCAGGTCGCCGGTCCTGGCATTCCAGATACGGGCGGTGTGGTCCCCGGAGCCGGTGGCGATGTGCCGTCCGTCGGGTGACCAGGTGATGCCCTCGACGAAGTCCGAGTGCCCGTTGAGTGTGGTGGCTGCCGCCCCGGTCGTCAGGTCCCACACGATCGCGGTCTGATCATGAGAGGCGGAGGCGAGGCGGTCGCCATCTGGCGCCCAGGCCACACCCCACACGTCCTCGCTATGCCCGTGCAGTTCGTGCACGACCCGACCGCTATCGGCCTCCCATACCCGGACGATCCGGTCCCTGGAGCTCGCCGCAACGTGCCGGCCATCCGGCGACCAGGCCACCTGTCTGTTGAGGTCCCCACCTCCGGTGAGCAGCCGGATCGGCTCTCCCGAGGCCGCATCCCAGATGCGTACGACACGGTCCCGGCCGACGGTTGTCACCCTCGTCGAGTCCGGCGACCAGGCAACGGACTCGACCATGACGCCGTCGCACGGCAGCGCCAGCCGGGTGCGTCCGGACGGTGCGTCGTGGACGCGAGCTGTGCCGTCCCTGGACGCCGTAGCCAGCATGCGCCCGTCGGGGGACCAGGCGATGTGCCGGACTGTGTCAGTGTGTCCGTCGAGCCGGGCACGGAGGTGACTTGCCGCCAGCGCCGCCATCAGCCCACGTCTGGCCGAGGGCGTGGGTGTGCACTCACCGAGCGCGGCGAGCGACAGCAGCAGTGAACGCTCCGGTTCGGCTTCCGCGCTCAGGAGGACCTGTCGCCCGATGCTGTCGGAGACCCTGCTGAGGAAGCTCAGGTCGCGGCGCTGCGAGGACTCGACGAGTGCGCGGGCGGGTGGGGACGCCTGCCCGGATTCCTCCAGCGCTTCCAGCCAGCGCCGGGCGGCGCTGAGGCGTTCCCCGGTGAGCAGGTAGTCGTCGCTGCGTCCGGCCCGCTCCCAATCGGCCGCCCACCGTTCCAGTTCGGCGCGCTCGCGAAGTCGTTCGGCACGCGCCTCGACCTCCTGCCGCAACGGGGCCCATTGGCGGAACAGCGCCTCGTGCGTCACCTGTGCGTAGGGCTCACTGGTGGTTGTGGAGCCGCCATCCGTGACGTCGGTGCGCAGCAACCGTGCCTCGACGAAGGCATCGACGACGTGACGGTCCTGTCCGTCGAGTTCGGACAGCGGTACATGGCGGCGAGCCACGTCCTGCCCTTCAATAGTGACGAACCGGAGCAGAACACGGAGGACGGCGTCGATGCCCACCCCTGCACCGAGCCCGGTCACGGTGTTGTCAGCCTGGCGGGCCAGCGCGCCCGGCACTCCGCCGAGCCGCCGGTAAAGCTCCTCGGTCACCGTCCCGCCAGGGCCGGAGGCGAAGTACAGCTCTTGGAGGAGATAGGCGAGCAGCGGTAATGCGTCGTCCGTCCCGGTCTCGCTCACGATGGAGTCGACCACTCCGGCCTCGAAGCCGAGCCCGACGAGGGCGCCCGGTCGCTCAACGACTTCGGCGAGCTGCGCTCTGCCCAATGCGCCGATGGCGACGGGGTGTTGGAAGAGCTCCGCCTGTCCGGTGCCGAGAAGCCTGCCGAGCAGATCCACCCGGAGGGTGGCCAGCACGCGCACCGCCGGATCCTGTTCCAGACAGGTCCGCAACGCTTCGAGAAACTGGACGCGTTCACGCTCCCCCGCCAGGGTGACGACCTCTTCGAACTGGTCGACCACGAGGAGGACTCGCCGGAACCGGCCGCCACGCAGCCGCGACAGCTCGGCTCGCAGCGCGTCCGGCCCTTGACGCAGCCTGCGCAGTACGGCACTCGCCGGTTCCGGCCCGTCGACGACGGCTGCCAACGCACCCGCGAGGGCGCCCAGCGGGCTGGGCCCAGGAGCGAAGGCCGGCACGACGGTCCAGCGGCGCTCCCGAAGCCGAGGCATCACCCCTGCCCTGACCAGCGAGGACTTTCCGCTTCCGGACGCCCCGACCAGCAACAGGAACCGGTCAGCGGGGTGGGTCGCGGTGGCGTGCAGCCTGCGCGTCAGTTCGGCAGCCTGTGCCTCCCTGCCGAAATAGACGGGTGCCTCGTCCTCGTCGAAGGCGTCGAGGCCCGGGTACGGAACCCGCTCACGCGGCCACTCGGCCCGAGGCGGTGCGGGGTTCTCCAGCCGGTAGACGACAACCTGTCCGACCACAAGTGCCACAATCAACACTCCGATGGCCGGAACAGCGAACCGCTGAATCGCCGCCAGCGCCCAGGGGACCTCGTCGGTATTGGTCGCGTAGTTGGTAGCGATCCCGAGCAAGCAGGCGACCAGCGCCAGCATGATCTGAAGCGCGACCTGCATACGGTTCCTCATCGGACACCGCTCACGACCGCGCCGCCGCATGCCAGCACCGATCAGCCTCCGTTCCCACCGGCCTCTAAACGCCGGCACTGTGTCATTCGTCCCGGACCCCCGTGAACCGGTGAGGCAGGGCGCTCATGACCATCTTCTGGGGCTTCTCAGGCGCGTTCAACGGTGCGTATGCGTTTCGGCCATGCAGGGGCACGGCTCTCCCGCCCCGGCGGGAACCGGTGAGGGTCCGCTGCGGGCGGGAGGCCTCGGCCGGCCTCGCATTGGGGTGCGGGTGTTGCAGCTGAGGGAGGCGGTCACCCCGAGTTCGGTGACTTTGAAATCGCGGACTGGTGTGTCGGGTTGAACCTCGGGGGTGGTGGTTTCTTGATTCACGTCACTCAGCGTGGCGGAGTGCGCTTACCGTGAACAGTAACGACGCCGTTGCGTACGGTGACTGCCCGCGGCTTGTCCAGTGGTGTCCGGGCTTGTCGGGACGGGCCGTACGGGTACGAAGGCGGGTCGGTAAGGCCGTACGAGCGGAGGGGCACGGGATGTCGGTGAACGGTGAGGTAAGGCGGCTCAAGACCGAGGCGGATGAACCGGGTTGGGAGGTGGACCCGGATGACGACTGGGGACTGGCCGTCATCGCGACCGTTGGGCGACAGCTGAAGCTGCGGCGGGAAGCGGTGGGGATGCGGGCTGCCGAGTTCGGGGAGGCGGTGGGGTACGGCGAGGACATGGTGTACAAGATCGAGGCCGGGAAGCGGATCCCACGGCCCGAGTACCTGGACATGGCGGACGAGGTGTTGGGGGCGGGTGGGTTGCTCGCGGCGATGAAGGAGGACGTGAAGAAGGTTCGGTACCCGAAGAAGGTGCGGGATCTGGCGGAGATGGAGGCCAAGGCCGTAGAGCTGCTCTCGTACGGCAATCACAACCTGCACGGCTTGCTCCAGACAAAGGAGTACGCGTGGGCCTTGCTAAGAACACGGCGGCCGGTGAACCCGGAAGACCAGTTGGAGCAGGCACTGGCGGCGCGTATGGCCCGAAAGGCGATCTTCGATCGCGCACCAGTTCCTGAGCTCAGCTTCGTCCTGGAAGAGACGACACTCAGGCGCCCCGTCGGAGGCAAGATGGTGTGGCGCAGTCAGCTCGAACACCTCCTGGAAGTCGGACAGTTGCCAAACGTGGAGATCCAGGTGATGCCGACGGACCGCTGGAACCATCCTGGGACCGGAGGCCGCATCCAGGTGCTGAAGTTCGACGACGGTACGGCGGTTGGGCGCATGGATGACGAGTTCAATGGCCGCCCCGTCCATGATCCGAGGCAGGTCAGGATCCTTGAACTGCGCTATGGCATCATCCGGGCCGAGGCTCTGACCGCACAGGAGTCACTGGCCTTCGTCGAGCAACTGGTGGGAGAAAGATGATCCGCAAGGCCTCTACCGAAGACGCATCCGCGCTGGTGTGGTTCAAGAGCAGCTACAGCGACAGCAGTAACCCGAGCGACTGCGTGGAGGTCGCCACCGCCCCCGAGACCATCCACGTCCGCGATTCCAAGCACATAGTCGGCCCCCGCCTCCGGTTGACGCCAAAGGCCTGGGCCGACTTCGTGACGTACGCGTCCGAGGGCTGAACGGCTACTCGACCTCGACCTCCGGTACGTCCACGTCGCCGCCCAGGGAGCGGGCGATGGCCGTGAACTCGTTCAGGGCGGACTGGAGGTCGCGGACGATCTCCTCGGCGATCACCTCGGGCGGCAGGCCGCTGTCGGCGTCGTCGAGGGCGGGGTCCTTCATCCACGTGATGTCGAGGTTGACCTTGTCGCGGGCGACCAGTTCCTCGTAGGTGAACCTCTTGAACGGCCCGTTCTCGTCCTCCGACTCGACGCGGGAGGAGCGGGGCTCGCCCGGTCGGTAGGCCGCCACGAAGTCGTCCAGGTGGGCGCGGGTGAGCGGGCGCTGCTTGAGCGTGAAGTGCTGGCCAGTGCGGAAGTCGTAGACCCAGGTCTCGGTGGTGTGCGGCTTGCCGTCGGCGCGCGGGGGCTTTTTCTCGAAGAACAGGACGTTGGCCTTGACGCCGCCCGCGTAGAAGATGCCGGTAGGCAGCCGCAGGATGGTGTGCAGATCGAACTCGTCGAGCAGCTTACGGCGGACCTTCTCACCGGCCCCGCCCTCGAAGAGGACATTGTCCGGCAGAACGACGGCGGCACGTCCGCCGACCGCAGTGAGCGACATGATGTGTTGCAGGAAGTTGAGCTGCTTGTTCGTGGTGGTGGCGGTGAAGTCGTCACGGTCGTACTGGATGTCCTCCTTCTCGACGTCGCCGTCCTGGCCGATCACGGTGATCGCGGACTTGCGGCCGAAGGGAGGGTTCGCGAGGACGAGAGTGGCGTGCTTGCCGCTAGGCTTGTCGGCGAGGGCGTCACCGACGGTGATCAGACTCGGGCCGTCGCTCTTGCCGATGCCGTGTAGGAGCATGTTCATCGCGGCGAGACGGGCGGTGCCGGTGACGAGTTCGTTGCCCCAGATCTTGCGACCCTCATCGTAGGCCTTGCGGTCGTCCAGCGACATGGTCTTCATGTGGTGATCGCGGATGTATGCGTGGGCCGCGATGAGGAAGCCGCCGGTGCCGCAGGCCGGGTCGGTGATCGTGTCGTCCGGGCCGGGCTGCATCACGTCGACCATGGCGTCGATGAGAGGGCGGGGCGTGAAGTACTGGCCGGCGCCGGTCTTGGTGTCCGAGGCGCCCTTGGCGAGCAAGCCTTCGTAGGCGTCACCCTTGAGGTCTGTCCCCGTGACCATCCAGTCCTCGCGGCCGATCAGATCAACGACCAGCTTTTCAAGGAGGGCGGGCTTGGTGATCCGGTTCTGGGCGTCGGCGAAGATCGTCCCGATGGTGGTGTCCGGGTGGCGGCCGAGGTGTTCCAGAACGGCCCGATAGTGCGATTCCAGTTCAAGACCGCGCTTGGTGACGAGGGACTGCCAGTTGTACTCGGCGGGGACGATGGCGCTCATGTCCCGCCCCTCCCACGGGTCGTTCTCCATCTCGTCGACCATCTTGAGGAAGAGCAGGTAGCAGAGCTGCTCCACGTACTCGATGGTGGACATGCCGTTGTCCCGGAGGACGTTGCAGTAGTTCCAGAGCTTGGCGACGAGCGTGCTGGTCTGCGCGACCACCTTGGCCGTCTTGACCGGCTCTGCGGCGGGCTGCTGGGCGTCTGCGGGGGCGGTCACAGGTCGAACTCCTGCTGTACGGCGAGGGCGGGGGCGGGGGTTGGTTCGGGGGCCGGGGCGAGTGACTCGGCAGCTCGGGGTGCGGGTGCCTTGGCCAGCTTCTTGGCCGTAGCCTTACGCGGACGCTTTGACGCGGGCTGGATTGCCCGTCCATCAGCAATACGAGTCAAACAAATGGAGGCGGGTTCCTCTTCAGGGTCCTGCGGAACCAGGTCGCCAACGAACGCCTTTTTCAACAAGGCCGTGCACAAGGAATTCGCGCGGCTTTTGGCGCGCCTCATCTCCCCCGAAACGATACTCATGAGATTATCCTGATCCTGCACAGCCTCGGCAAGCATGCACTGCACCTCAATGGGCGGAACAGGAATAGGCATAGCCCGCAAAGCCGAAATATTCACCCCCTTTACGGCCACACCTCGCGCATGCTTCTTGAGATACCGTTGCGCAATGTCGCTCTGCAGGTAGATTTGAAGGAACGCGGGCATCACGAATGAGAGCGTCGAGATCCTCGCAACATCTCGACTAATATTCGCGCCATCTAGTTCAGGAGGCACTATAGCTGACCGCTCGTAGGACCCTCGAACTGCGATGAGCAAGTCGCCAGGCTGAAGCCTTGCCCCTGAAAATTGCTCATCCAGTTCTCTTGTTGTTCGATTGAACACCTTCCCTGAAAGCGTACAGCCAGCCAGGTCCCTAACCTCGACATATGGAACGACACCTCCGTCGGTAACCTTAGGCTTGAGGATGCCATACCGAATGAGGCGCACTGGATCCGTGACTTGCTCAAGGCTCGCAATGCACCAATTGGGCGGAATCTCCAGCGGAAAGTCACTGTCTGCTTCGACCGGCTCCTTGTACGTCTTTCTGCCGCGCTGCTCTACCCAGAGGGCACGGCGCTGAGTTTTGATGTCAGCGATGTCCACCGAAGACCGAGATTTCACATCAACAGAAAGACGCCCCGCGCTCACCACCGTTTTGAGAGCTCTGCTGTGACGGGGAATCATCGCCTCTGCCCGAGTCAGGGACTGCTGGGCCGCCTCCAGTCGCGACAACTTTTCTTCGAGCGTCGCGATGATTCGGCGCTGCTCCGCAAGAGGCGCGACGGGGATTTGCATTTCCCGCAACGCGGGGGTAGACAGCGAAGCGACCGTGGTGCCCGCCTTTCGACACCTCCGCAGGATGTCTTTTTCATGCGCTCGGAGCACCCAAAACAACCAACGCAGATGGATCCCACGATACGGGACAATGGCCTTCATGTCTTGATTCAGGGTAGTCGCGAATGGAACCAAGGAAACCGGCATGGAGTGTTCCAGGACACCCGACCTGGTCACTATGGCGACGGATCCTTGTGGAACCAAGCGGATGGCTGTTTCCTCCAAGGCGCGGCGAGTGACATCGTCCTGCGTTCCCTTTAGGACATCACTCTTCATGTCCTTTGGAGACAACCACGGGATCTCACCACCGTCCCAGTACTCGGGGTAACCCTTGGACGGCGTACCACCGCCGTACCACTCCCCAGCATCGCCGAGCCGAACCCAAGCCCACCCCGCCGGAAGCTCCCTCTCCCCGTCCATGCCGCCGCTCTCGCTCAAGCCAGTTCCTGATTCAGCTCATCCAACAGTTCCAGCGCCCGGTCCTTGTCACCGAACGCCCGCATGAAGCCCCGGCCGCCGCCCCGCTCGGAGAATGGCGCGACGGAGAAGTCCCCGGGCTCTATGCCGACGTCGACGGCAATGGCGTTCTTGATCCGCTCCAGCCACCACAGCTGTTCCTCGGTGAACTCCACGCCCGCCTGCCGTTGCCTCAGCAGCCAGCCCTCGAAGCGCTCCTCGACCACCGTACGGTACGGCCTCAGCTCGTCGTCCGCGCCCAGCTCGTACCGGATGAGCCGCACCAGGTCGCCGAGGCCCGCGTCCTTGCCGGGACCGGCCGCCGCCTTCCCGACCTGCTCGTAGTAGTCCCACAGGACCGCCGTCGTCCACGAACGCTTCGTCGCCTTGATGCGGCCGGCGAGTTCCTTCAGTGCGGCCCGCGCCTCGCCCGGAGCGCGCCGCGCCCCGCTGCCCAGCGCGACCTGTATCGCCGCGTTCTCGTCCCGCTGCTCCTTCTCCAGCAGCTCGTTCCACTCGGCCAGCTCCTTCTGCGCACGCTCCTCCATCGGGATCTCGCGCAGTTCGGTGACCTTGACCTCAGTCGTCTCGTCGTAGGTCAGGTCCTGCTGGTGGCGGATCTCCAGGATCAGCTTGCGCAGCGCGGGGCGGGAGGTGAGCGGGGCCACCGCGTCCTGGACGAGCTTCTCCGCCAGCTCGGGACCGCCCTCGTACCGGGCCCGGTCTTGCGTGTCGACATCCACCGCGTCCGTGATGCGGCGGGCCAGGTCGGCCAGGCTCGGCCCACCGGACGTCTCGGCGATCAGGCCCCGCTCCTCGTCCCCTAGCTGCCGGTCGATGCGGGCCAGGCGCCGGGCCAGGGTCTCCGCCTCGTCGGCCGTCAAGGACCGCGTGCCCGCCTTGTCGAGCAGCTTGGCCAACGGGATGCCGCGCTGCGCGCCCGCCGGGATCAGCGGCCGGGCGTCCACCAGCGGGGAATCCGTGACGCCGACCGCGTCGATCAGGACGAAACGGTCCTTCTTCAGGTCGGGCGCCGCCTCCGGGGTGACCGCCTTCAGTTCATTCGCGTCGATCGAACGGGCACCCCGCCCCTTCATCTGCTCGAACATCACCGGGCTCTTCACCGGCCGCAGGAAGATCACGCACTCCAGCGGCTTCACGTCCGTGCCCGTGGCGATCATGTCGACGGTGACGGCGACCCGCAGCCGCGGCGAGTTACGCAGGTCGTTGATGAGAGCCTCGGGGTCGTCGCCGTTGTCGCGGGACTTGTAGGTGATCTTCTTGGCGAAGTCGTCGCCCCGGCCGAAGATCTGCTTGACCTGCTTGAGCACCTCGTCGGCGTGATCGTCGTACGGACCCGCGAAGATCAGCGTCTTGGGAACGTCGGCCCGGCCGGGGAACCACCGCTGCCAGTTGTCCCGGTAGGTCGTCAGCACGGCACGGACCTCGTCCTCCGTGATGACGGTGCGGCCGATCTGCGGGGCCGTGTAGGTGAAGTCCTCGTCCAGCTCCTCGTAGCGCTGGCTGCGGGTCTGCCGGTCGCGGATCCGTACCGTCGTCCCCGCCTCGATCCTCGCGACGACGCCCTCTTCCCGCAGGTCGGTCACGATGCGCGCGATGTCGAAGTCGACGTTGACGCCGTCGGCGACCGCCTGTTCGTAGGTGTAGCGGGAGACCTCGTTGTGGTCGAAGAAGCCCTTGGTCTGACGCGTGGGCGTGGCGGTGAGACCCACGAGGTGGGCGTCGAAGTACTCCAGGACGCCGCGCCACAGTCCGTAGATGGAGCGGTGGCACTCGTCGATGACGATCACGTCGAAGGACTCGATCGGAACGTCGGGGTTGTATTCGACGGTGATCGGCTCGTCCGTCACGTAGGAATCGTCCAGGGGCGACGCTGCCTCGTCCTCGCGGTCCTCAGTCTCCGCCCCCTCGGCCAACTGCTCTCCCTTGAGGAGCGAGTACATCCGCTGGATCGTCGAGATGACGACCGACGACGTCTCCTGGAGACCGCCGCGGCCCAGCATGTCGACGTTGTAGAGGTCGGTGAGCTTCCGGTTCTCGTCCGGGGTGCGGTACTTGTCGAACTCGGCGCGGGCCTGGCGGCCGAGGTTATTACGGTCGACGAGGAAGAGGATCCGACGGGCGCCGGCGTACCGGAGCAGCCGGTACACCTCAGTGACGGCCGTGAACGTCTTGCCGGCTCCGGTGGCCATCTGGATCAACGCGCGCGGCTGGTCGGCGGCCAGGGAGGCCTCCAGGCGGGTGATCGCCTCGACCTGTGCCATGCGCAGGCCGTGGGTCTCCAGCAGCGGCATGAATGTGCGCAGGGCCGCCCGGAAGGTCGGCGCGTCCGGATGCTCGTCGGCGTACCGCATCCAGGCGCCGAGGGTCGCGGGGCGGTGGAAGGCGAAGACCTCGCGGGAGCGGGAGTCCGGGTCGACGCGGTTGAGGAAGTACGTCTCGGTGCCCGTGGTGGCGTAGCGGAAGGCAAAGGGTTCGTCGCGGCGCCACACCGCCATCGCGTGTTCCTTGAGCACGCCCGCCGCATACCGCTCGTTCTGGGCGAGGGCCCCGGCCAGGGGGGTCCCCTCGCGCTTGGCCTCGATGACGCCGACGATCTTCCCGTCGACGTAGAGGACGTAGTCGGCTCGGCCGGTGGCGAGGGCGAACTCGCGGATCGCGACACCCGTGCCCGCCAGCGGGTTGGCGTCCGCCTTGTCCTGAATGATCCAGCCCGCCCGGGACAGCATGGCATCGATCTTCTTCCGCGCCTGCACCTCGTTGAGCGGAGCGGGACGCTGGGCGCGCTCCACGATGGCGTCGCGGGCGGCGGAGGCCACCGGGCGCGGCTTGAGCCGCTCGACGTCGTACCGCTGCTGATGTGCCGTCCGCAGCTCGGCGATCTGTGCCTGCAACTCCTCGATCTGCGCGGTGTACGTGGCCTTCGCCTGTTCCGCACTAATGATGATCTTCTCCGCCTCGGCGCGGGCCCGGCGCTCGGCTTCCAGGCGGTCCCCGACCTCCGACAGCTTCACGCGGGACTCGGCGAGCGTGCGCCGGTGCCCTTCCAGCGCCTCACGCAGCTCCGCGATCTCCTGGGGATCGGTCTCCGGCGTTTCCTCGGGCAGAGTGGGCGGAACGAACGCGGTCACCGCCCGGGTGCCGCCCATGGCCCGGTCGAAGAGGTCGCCCAACTGCCAGCAGAGCTTCAGGGCTTCCAGGGCCTTGGTGGTGTCGAAGAGGTGGTTGTGCGCAGCGTCGTTGCGGCCCCGGCGCAGCTTGTGGAAGGCGTCGCGGC
Organism: Streptomyces coeruleorubidus; assembly: GCF_028885415.1. GTDB lineage: Bacteria > Actinomycetota > Actinomycetes > Streptomycetales > Streptomycetaceae > Streptomyces > Streptomyces coeruleorubidus_A. Next base: position 6,454,536 of record NZ_CP118527.1, on the reverse strand, counting down.
TCCAGCCGACGAGGACACCGGCCCGGGTGAGGGCGTTGATGCGGTCGACCTGGTTCGTCCCCTCGACGCGCGTGCCCGTCCGCGTGACGAACTCCTCGGCCAGCACCTCACCGAACTGGCCGGCGCTGACGTAGGCGGCGTTCGGATTGGTCAGGACGGTGAGTTCGGCCTGCGAGCCGTAGATGGCGAGGAGCGGCTGATACCCGTAGAGGCGTCCGAAGTTGGGGGACGCCTTCGCCTGCTCCCGAAGTCGCCTGTCCACGCTCTCGTCGTCCACGCGCCGCCCCCTTGTCCCTCGCTCATGCCCGGCTCGCCAAGCTTACGGAACGCGACTCGGGGACGCCGGACATCGGGACGGACGAGGCATCGACTCCGGCCGAGACCCGGGTCTTTCTCCGGTACCCGGCCGGAAGGCGCGGCGGTCAGAACTTGATGCTGCCGATCATGCCCGCGATGTTCGTCGTCAGCTCGTTGATCGTGGGAGCGACGGTCGAGGAGGCGAGGTAGAAGCCGAGCAGCATGCAGACGATCGCATGCCCCGCCTTCAGACCTGACTTCTTGATGAGCAGGAAGACGATGATCGCCAGCAGCACCACCGCCGAAATCGAGAGTGCCACGGCGGCTCACCTCCAAAGATCCACGAGGGCGCGGGGGGGGTCGGACTATGGGGGGCATCAAATCCGTACAGCAGCCAGCAGGTTCATACCCACTATGCGACATTGATCATAACTATCCGTCCGTGCGCATCGATCGGCGCACGGCCGCACAAGGGGGCGCATGGCCAATATGGTCAGGGCATGACGACCGAGCCTGACTCCTTCCCCCGACGGCACGCCCGTACCCAGCGCTTCACGCTCGGCGCGCCGCGTTCGTTCACTGTGGCGCCTGACGGTTCACGTGTCGTGTTCCTGCGCTCCGGTTCCGGTACGGACCGGGCGAATTCACTGTGGGTCCTCGACCCGGAGGAGGGCGGGGAGCGCGTGGCCGCCGACCCGCGCGCCCTGCTGGGCGGCGCATCGGAGGACCTCTCGCCCGAGGAGCGCGCCCGGCGTGAACGCAGCCGGGAGGGCGGCGCAGGCATCGTCGGGTACGCCACCGACACAGCCGTCGAGTTGGCCTCTTTCGCCTTGTCAGGGCGGCTTTTCGCGGCCGAGCTGCGGGCCGGGACGGCGCGTGAACTGCCCACGCCCGGGCCGGTGATCGACCCGCGTCCGTCGCCCGACGGGCGGCATGTCGCCTACGTCGCGCAGGGTGCGATGCGCGTCGTGGGTGCCGAGGGGGAGGGCGACCGGGCGCTCGCCGAGCCGGAGTCGGAGAATGTCTCATATGGACTGGCCGAGTTCATCGCGGCCGAGGAGATGGGGCGCTCGCGCGGTTTCTGGTGGGCCCCGGAGTCGGACCGGCTACTCGTGGCGCGCGCGGACGACACGCCGGTGCAGCGGTGGTGGATCTCCGACCCGGCCCATCCGGAACGCGAGCCGCAGCGGGTGGCGTATCCGGCGGCGGGCACCGGCAACGCGGACGTACGGCTGTTCGTGATCGGTCTGGACGGCGCGCGCACGGAGGTCGCCTGGGACCGGGCGCGGTACCCGTATCTGGCGCGTGTGCACTGGTCAGCTGCGGGTGCGCCGCTGCTGCTGGTCCAGGCGCGCGACCAGCGCAGCCAGCTGATTCTCGCCGTGGATCCGGAGTCTGGCGCGACCCGGATGGTGCACGCCGACGAAGATCGAACATGGCTTGATCTTTTCCCTGGAGTGCCGTGCTGGAGTCCGGCCGGGCAGCTGGTCCGGATCGCGGACGAGGGCGGTGCGCGGGTGCTGGCGGTCGGGGACCGGCCGCTCACGGGGGCGCAGTTGCATGTGCGGGCCGTGCTCGACGTCTCCGACGACGACGTGCTGATCTCCGCGTCCGCGGGCCAGGAGGCCGCCGAGGCGGAGACGGGCCAGGTGCATGTGTACCGGGTGAACGAGCTGGGCGTGGAGCGGGTGTCGCAGGAGCCGGGCGTGCACTCGGCGGCGCGGGCCGGGGACGTGACGGTTCTGGTCTCGGCGACGCTGGACCGGCCAGGTGCGCGGGTGCAGGTACTGCGCGACGGAAAAGCGGCGGTTGTTGTCCCTTCGCACGCCGAAGATCCTGGTATGTCCCCCCGTGTGACTCTCACCGAGGGGGGCGCACGCCGCATCCCGTGCGCCATGCTTATGCCTCAGGACTACGCCGGTGACACCCCCCTGCCGGTGCTCATGGACCCGTACGGCGGACCGCACGGGCAGCGGGTCTTCGCGGCGCACAACCCGCATCTCACCTCGCAGTGGTTCGCGGACCAGGGATTCGCGGTGGTCGTCGCGGACGGCCGGGGCACCCCGGGCCGCTCCCCCGCCTGGGAAAAGGGGATCCACCACGACTTCACGCTGTCGCTGGACGACCAGGTGGAGGCCCTGGAGGACCTCGCGAAGAGGTTTCCGCTGGATCTGTCCCGGGTGGCGATCCGCGGCTGGTCCTTCGGCGGCTGGCTGGCGGGCCTAGCGGTGCTGCGCCGCCCGGACGTCTTCCACGCGGGGATCGCGGGCGCGCCGGTGACGGACTGGCGCCTGTACGACACGCACTACACGGAGCGCTACCTGGGGGATCCGGCCGAGCACCCGGACGCGTACGCCAGGAGCTCCCTCGTCACGGCGGACGGCCTCTCCTCCCCCGCCGAGCCGCACCGCCCGCTGATGATCGTGCACGGCCTCGCCGACGACAACGTGGTCGTCGCCCACGCCCTGCGGCTCTCCTCGGCCCTCCTGGCCGCCGGCCGCCCGCACGAGGTGCTGCCGCTGTCCGGGGTCACCCACATCACCCCGCAGGAACAGGTCGCGGAGAACCTGCTGCTGCTCCAGGTCGACTTCCTGAAGCGATCCCTGGGGATCACCGGCGCCTGAGCATGCAACGGGCCGGGGCGACATGGCGCGCCCCGGCCCGTTTACGGCACCCGCACGGCCGTACGCTGTTCAGCCTGACGTGTCCGTATATCGGGATCGGGTCGGCGAAGTTGCCTGCGTGTTAACGCAGTTCGCGGGGGTTTGTGCACACTTCGGCAGCCACCAGCTCGACCTCGAAGCCGTCCGTATTGGTGAGGTAGGCGGCGTAGTGCCCGAGGCCTCCGGCGTGGGGGTAGCGGTCGGTGAACAGGGAGGCCCAGCCGTGCGCGGAGGCCTCCCGGGCCAGCGCGTCGACGTCTGCCGGCGTCCCGGCGCGGAACGCCAGGTGGTTGAGGCCGGGCCTCATGCGGTCGTGCTCGGCGGCTCGCAGGGCAGGGGCTGCTCGACCACGAGGTACGTCGCGCCCAGGCGCCAGCTGCGGCCGTGGTCCCACTCCTGGTACGGGTCGTAGCCGAGCCGGCCGAGGAGCCAGCCCCATTCGCGGGTCGCCCGGGGGAGGTCGGGAACCCAGAGTTCGATGTGATGCAGCAATCCAGATCCTCGAACGCCGGTTCCCGGCGCCTTCGGCAAGAAGGGCCGGGAACCGGAAGGGACGCCGTACAGGGCCGTCAGGCCGCGTGGACCACGTCCTTCTCCTCGGCGAAGTGGCAGGCCGACTCGTGGGCCGCCGGGGTGTCCTCGCCCTTGAAGCGCTCGGGGACCGCGAGGAGCGGGACCTCCTGGGCGCACTTGTCCTGGGCCTTCCAGCAGCGGGTGCGGAAGCGGCAGCCCGAGGGCGGGTTGGCCGGGGACGGGACGTCGCCCGTGAGGATGATGCGCTCGCGGCCCTCGCGGGACTCCGGGTCGGGGACCGGCACCGCGGAGAGCAGCGCCTGCGTGTAGGGGTGGGTCGGGTGCTCGTAGATCTCCGTGTCCGTACCGATCTCGGCCATCTTGCCCAGGTACATCACACCCACCCGGTCCGAGATGTGCCGGACGATCGACAGGTCGTGCGCGATGAAGAGGTAGGACAGGTTGAACTCGTCCTGGAGCTTCTCCATCAGGTTGATGACCTGCGCCTGGACGGACACGTCCAGCGCGGAGACCGGCTCGTCGCAGATGATGATCTCGGGGTTGAGCGCCAGGCCGCGGGCGATGCCGATGCGCTGGCGCTGACCGCCCGAGAACTGGTGCGGGTAGCGGTTGATGTACTCGGGGTTGAGGCCGACGACGTCCAGGAGGTCCTGGACCTTGCGGCGGCGGTCGCCCTTCGGGGCCACCTCGGGGTGGATCTCGAAGGTCTCCCCGATGATGTCGCCCACCGTCATACGGGGGTTGAGCGAGGTGTACGGGTCCTGGAAGACCATCTGGATGTTGCGGCGTACGGCCTTCAGGGCGCGGCCGGACAGCTTGGTGATGTCCTGGCCCTTGTAGAAGATCTCGCCCGCGGTCGCCGTCTCCAGCATCATCAGCAGCTTGGCGACCGTGGACTTGCCGCAGCCGGACTCGCCCACGATGCCGAGCGTCTCGCCCTGGTAGAGGTCGAAGGAGACCCCGTCCACGGCCTTGACCGCGCCGATCTGACGCTTGAGCAGGATGCCCTGGGTCAGCGGGAAGTGCTTCACCAGGTTGCGCACCTGGAGGATCGGCTCGCCGCGCTCGGCCGGTGCCTCGATGGCGGCCACGGCCTCCTCGTCGGTGGCGGCCTCGACCGTCTCGACCTCGGTGACGTTGGGAGTGGCGTCCATGGCCTCGTCCGTCTTCTCCAGGTCAGCCATGGATCGTCTCCTTCCAGAAGTGGCACGCGCTGCCGCGGCCGACGAGCTCGCCGCCGTCCCGCTCGCTGACCGGGTGCAGGGGCGGGACGTCCGTACGGCAGATGTCCTGCGCCTGCGGGCAGCGCGGGTTGAAGGCGCAACCGGACGGGATGCGGGTCAGGTTGGGCGGCAGGCCCTTGATCGCGTAGAGGTCCTGGCCCTTCTGGTCCAGGCGCGGGATCGACTCGAGCAGGCCCTTGGTGTAGGGGTGCGCGGGCCGCTTGTACAGCTCGTGCACCGGGGCGGTCTCCACGATCCGGCCCGCGTACATCACCGCGATCTTGTCCGCTACGTCGGCGACGACGCCGAGGTCGTGGGTGATCAGGATCAGGCCCATGTTGTACTCGCGCTGCAGCTCCGCGAGCAGGTCCATGACCTGGGCCTGGACCGTCACGTCGAGGGCCGTGGTCGGCTCGTCGGCGATGATCAGGTCCGGCTCCAGGGCGAGCGCCATCGCGATCATGATGCGCTGGCGCATACCGCCGGAGAACTGGTGCGGATAGTCGCCGACGCGCTCCTTCGCGGCCGGGATCTTCACGCGGTCCATCAGCTCGATCGCCTTGGCCTTGGCATCCTTCTTGCTCAGGCCCTGGTGGACGCGGAACATCTCGCCGAGCTGGTAGCCGACGGACAGCACCGGGTTCAGCGCGGACAGCGCGTCCTGGAAGATCATGGCGATCTTCCTGCCCCGGATCTTGCGCCGGGCGTCGCCCGACATGGTGAGCATGTCCTCGCCCCGGTACAGGATCTGGCCCTTGGGGATCCGCCCGGGCGGCATGTCCAGAATGCCCATGATCGCCTGGGCGGTCACGGACTTGCCGGAGCCGGACTCGCCGAGCACGGCGAGGGTCTCGCCGGAGCTCACGGTGTAGTTGACGCCGTTGACGGCCTTGGCGACGCCGTCACGGGTGTGGAACTCGACGTGCAGGTCGCGCACTTCGAGCAGGGGAACGTCGCCGTCGGCCGCGCCTCGCGGCCCGGGCACGTCACGGGTCTCTTCGATGGTGGTCACGTACGCCCTCCTCAGCGCAGCTTCGGGTCAAGGGCGTCGCGCACCGCGTCGCCGAGCATGATGAACGCGAAGACCGTGAGGCTGAGCATGCCCGCGGGGAACAGCAGTGTGTGCGGGTTGTCCCGGATCACCTTGCTGCCCTCGGAGATGTCGATGCCCCACGAGATCGTCGGGTCGCTGAGGCCGAGGCCGAGGAACGACAGCGTCGCCTCCGCGGAGATGTACCCGCCGAGGGCGATCGTGGCCACGACGATGGTCGGCGCGATGGCGTTCGGCATCACGTGGCGGAACAGGATCCGCGTGGTGCCCGCACCGAGCGCCCGGGCCGCCGTCACGTAGTCCGCCTGCTTGGCCGTGATGACCGAGCTGCGGGTGACGCGCGCGATCGAGGTCCAGCCCAGGAAGGCCAGGGCCAGGATCACCACGTACACCTTGCGCTCGGTGAAGGCGTTCAGGACGACCATCGTGCCGAGCAGGAACGGCAGGCCGAAGAAGATGTCGACGATCCGGGAGATCACCGAGTCGATCCAGCCGCCGAAGTAGCCCGCCAGCATGCCGAGCAGACCGCCGAGCAGGGTGACCAGGGCGGTCACGCCGACGCCGACGAGGATGGAGGCACGAGTGCCGTGGATGACCCGCGAGTAGATGGAACGGCCCTGCTGGTCGTAGCCGAACCAGTCCGGCTGGAAGAAGTGCCCCAGCTGCGGCTTGCCCAGGTAGTGGTTGACGAGGTCGCCGTCACGCGGGTCGACGCTGGTGAACCAGCCGGGGAACGCGGCGATCACCAGCAGCAGGAGCAGCAGCACCGAGGAGATCCAGAACATGGGCCGGTGCCGCAGGTCGTACCAGGCGTCGCCCCACAGGGAGCGCGGCTTGTCGCTCTTCTTGCCGCTCTCCTTGACGGGGACGTCGACGGCCGGCGGGGCCACGGCGTCCACGGCCGCGGAGTCGGTGGTCTGGGCCTTGGTCACGTCAGGCATACCGGATCCTCGGGTCCAGGACCGCGTACAGCAGGTCGATGAGCAGGTTGATCAGGAGGATGACGAGGACGAGCACCGTCACCACACCCGTGACCGTCGAGCCCTCGCTCGTCTGGATCGCCCTGTAGAGGAGGTTGCCGACACCCTGGATGTTGAAGATGCCCTCGGTGATGACCGCGCCGCCGATGAAGCCGCCGACGTCGGTGCCGACGAAGGTGACCACGGGGATCAGCGAGTTGCGCAGCAGGTGGACACCGATGATACGGCGCCGGGGCAGCCCCTTGGCGAGCGCGGTGCGCATGTAGTCGGCCCGCAGGTTCTCGGCGAAGGTCGTCCGGGTCAGCCGGGCCACGTACGCCATGGACAGCATGGCGAGGACGAAGGCCGGCAGGAACAACTGCGCGAAGTCCGTGGAATCCTGGACGTTGGGCGGCAGCCAGCCGAGTTCGTCCGCGAAGATGAACCGGGCGATGAAGCCGAGGACGAACACCGGGATGGAGATCACCGTCAGCGTGAAGACCAGCACGCCGGTGTCGGCGGCCCTGCCGGCCCGCAGACCGGCCCACGCGCCGAGGCCCACGCCGATGATGATCTCGATGGTGATGGCCAGCAGCGTCAGACGCAGCGTCACCGGGAAGGCCTCGGCCATGAGTTCGGTGACCGGACGGCCGGCCAGGTTCTTGCCGAAGTCTCCCTGGAGGAGATTCCACATGTAGTGGACGTACTGTTCGAGGACGGGCTTGTCGAAACCGTACTCGCGCTTGATCTGCGCGATCTGTGCGGGATCGGGAGCCTTGTCCCCGTAGATGGCCCGGACCGGGTCGCCCGGCAGGATATGGACCATCAGGAAGATCAACAGAGTTGTCCCGATGAAGATCGGGATCATCTGGAGCAGTCGCCTGGCGGCGTAGCGCCCCATCTTGCGCCTCCATGCCGTGAGGGGTCGGCGAGGCCTGCGCACTCATCTACCGCAGGTGAGGGGGTGAGGTGGAGGCCTGTGCCTACGGACCGGCGCCGCCGCTCCCCTGACGGGAGAGGCGGCACCGGTCTGCGGTCGTTTTCTTACTTCTGCTTGACCTGGATGGTGTCGAAGATCGGGTCACCGTCCTGGCCGTACTCGATCTTGCCCAGGATGTTCTTGGACTGACCGCTGTTGACCTTGTAGAACCAGAGCGGAATCGCCGGCATGTCCTTGGCGAGGAGCTGCTCCGCCTGCTGGTACAGCTTCACGGTCTCGTCGATCGAGCTGGCCTTGTCCGCCTCGGAGCTCAGCTTGTCGAACTCCTTGTTGGAGTAGCCGCTGGTGTTACCGGCCGCCGTGCTGCCGTACAGGTCGCGCATGAAGTTCGAGTTGACCGGGTAGTCGAGCACCCAGCCACCGCGGTACATGGACTTGACCTGGTCGTTGTCACGGGCGTCGAGGTCGGCCTGGAAGGTCGGCTTCGGGTCGCCGGTGCACTCCACACCGGTGGACTTGCGGATCGAGTTGCAGACCGCGTCGACCCACGGCTTGTGGTCCTGGTCGGCGTTGTACTGGATCTGGATCTTGTTGCCCGGGACGCCGCCACCCTCCTGGATGAGCTTCTTGGCCTGGGCCGGGTCGAACTTGACGATGTCGCCGAGCGCGCCCTTCTTGTAGCCGAGGACGCCGGGGGCGACGTAGGAGTCGGCCGGGGTGCGCGTGCCCTGGAGGACGGTCTTGGTGATCGTCTGGCGGTCGATCGCCATGGACAGACCCTGGATGACCTTGGGGTCGATGTCCTTGAACTGCTTGGTGTAGAACGCCGGGACGATCGACTGGACGGCCGAGTACGGCTGGTCGATGGCGCGGTCGCCGAGGTCCGTCTTGTAGCTCGTCAGAGCGGTGGTCGGGACCTGCTCGATCCAGTCCACGTTGTCGGAGCGCAGGTCCGAGTAGGCGGCGTCGGCGGTCGTGTAGTTCTTGAAGTCGATGCCGCCGTTCTTGGCCTTGTTCGGGCCCTGGTAGTCCGCGAACTTGCGGACCTTGATGAGCTTGTTGTGCTCCCAGGAGACGAACTTGTACGGGCCGTTGCCGACCGGCTTCTCGCCGAACGCCTTCGGGTCCTTGAAGAAGGCCTCGGGCAGCGGCGCCCACACGTCGTAGCCCAGCTTGTACGCGAAGTACGAGACCGGCTGCGTCAGCTTGACCGTGAAGGTGTTGTCGTCGACGACCTTCAGACCCGACATCTTGTCGGACTTCGGCTCACCCTTCTCCGGGTGCACGTCCTCGAAGCCCACGATGTCGGCGAACCAGCTGGAGTTGGTCTGGTTGTTCTTGATGTTGGCCGACCAGTTCCAGGAGTCCACGTAGGACTTGGCGGTGACCGGGGTGCCGTCGTGGAACTTCCAGCCCGGCTTGAGCTTGACGGTCCACTCGGACGCGTCCTTGTTCGGCGTGACCGACTCGGCGTTGACGTACTCGAGCTTGCCGGTGCCGGGCTCGTAGTCGACCAGGCCGGCGAAGATCGTGCGCAGGACACGGCTGCCCTGGCTCTCCTTGGCGTTGGCCGGCTGCAGCGGGTTCTGAGGCTCGCTCAGCTGCGCAGTGACGATGCCGTTCGGGTCGGCCTTCCCCTTGTTCATGTCGTCGCCGGCACTGTTGTCGCCGCCGCCGCAGGCGGTGGCGGCCAGGGCGACGACTATCGCCCCCGCGACCCACTTGGCGCTCTTGGCACCGCGCATGGGTTCCTCCTATGAAGTCATTGGTTCACCGCGAAGGGAGCACAGACAGACCACCGCCACCGCCCGTCGCCGGTGCCGGAAATCGTCAGGTGCCCCCGCGCTCGTGAGTCGGCGCCGCCTCCAGCGCATGACCCGTTCATCCGAGCTCTACGCGCCTAACTATCTGCCAAACGCCAGGAGCGAACCACACTCTCGAGGTCTCGGTTCGATCACAGCTCACGCCTACATCTTCCAAAATCCGGACAAAGGGTTTGGTGAAAGATCCCTGCGAAACGGACTTGTTACACATCTATCGGTGGCGAGTGTCCGCATTCCGGACGCGAGAGTGAGATAAACCGCTTGCGGCTACCGTGACTGCCGTGCAGGGTGCCACCGGGGCTGTCACGCGCTCAAGAAGCCTCCACCGCAAGGCCGTTGTACGGGCCCGTGCGCGGGCAGGGCGCGGCACTTCCGCAGCAGGGTAGTGCGAACGGGGCGCTCCGGACGGCCGTCCCCGGCAAATCGAGGGTTTTCCCTAACCCTTTCCTTCTCGTTGCCTCCGCTTCACGACGACACCGGGCACCCCGCGAGGCGGGGTGCCCGGTGTCGTCGAACGGCAGGCGTCAGCCGTGCTTGGCGCGGCTCGCGGCGCGGGCGCGCTCGCGGGCGTCCAGGTTCACCTTGCGGATGCGCACGGCCTCCGGGGTGACCTCGACGCACTCGTCGTCGCGGCAGAACTCCAGGGACTGCTCCAGCGACAGCTTGCGCGGCGGGACGATCGACTCGGTCACATCGGCCGTGGACGACCGCATGTTGGTGAGCTTCTTCTCCTTGGTGATGTTGACGTCCATGTCGTCGGCGCGGGAGTTCTCGCCGACGATCATGCCCTCGTACACCTCGGTGCCCGGCTCCACGAACAGCACGCCGCGCTCCTGGAGGTTGGTCATCGCGAAGGCGGTGACCGCACCGGCGCGGTCGGCGACCAGGGAGCCGTTGTTACGGGTCTGGAGGGTGCCGAACCAGGGCTCGAAGCCCTCGTGGATGGAGTGGGCGATGCCCGTGCCGCGGGTCTGCGTCAGGAACTCGGTCCGGAAGCCGATGAGACCGCGCGAGGGCACGACGAACTCCATACGGACCCAGCCGGAACCGTGGTTGGACATGTTGTCCATGCGGCCCTTGCGGACGCCCATGAGCTGCGTGACCGCGCCCATGTGCTCCTCGGGCACGTCGATCGTCATGCGCTCGACCGGCTCGTAGACCTTGCCGTCGACGTCCTTCGTGACGACCTGGGGCTTGCCGACGGTCAGCTCGTAGCCCTCGCGGCGCATGGTCTCGACGAGGATGGCCAGCGCCAGCTCGCCGCGGCCCTGCACCTCCCAGGCGTCCGGCCGCTCGGTGTCCAGCACTCGCAGGCTGACGTTACCGATCAGCTCGCGGTCGAGGCGGTCCTTGACCTGGCGGGCGGTGACCTTGCGGTCCTTGACGGCCGCCTTGTTGTCGGCGCCCTTGCCGGTGGCGCCGCGGCCGACCAGCGGGGAGGTGTTGGTGCCGATGACCATGGAGATCGCCGGCTCGTCGACGGTGATCAGCGGCAGCGCGACCGGGTTCTCCGGGTCGGCCAGGGTCTCGCCGATCATGATGTCGGGGATACCGGCGACCGCGCAGATGTCACCCGGGCCGGCCTTCTCGGCCGGCTTGCGGGTGAGCGCCTCGGTCATCATCAGCTCGGAGATCCGCACGCTCTGGACGGACCCGTCGCGCTTCATCCACGCGACCGTCTGCCCCTTCTTCAGCTCGCCCTGCTGGACGCGCAGCAGCGCGATACGGCCGAGGAAGTTGTCGGCGTCCAGGTTGGTGACGTGCGCCTGGAGCGGGGCGGCCTCGTCGTAGGTCGGGGCCGGGATGTGCTCCAGGATCGTGGAGAAGAACGGCTCCAGGCTGGTGGAGTCGGAGGGGACCGTCCCGTCCTCCGGCTTGGTCAGGGACGCGATGCCGTCACGGCCGCAGGCGTAGACGATCGGGAACTCGATCTGGTCCTCGTCGGCGTCCAGGTCCAGGAACAGGTCGTACGCCTCGTTCACGACCTCGTCGATACGGGCGTCGGGCCGGTCCGTCTTGTTGATGCACAGGATGACGGGCAGCCGGGCCTGGAGCGCCTTGCGCAGCACGAAGCGGGTCTGCGGCAGCGGACCCTCGGAGGCGTCCACGAGCAGGACGACGCCGTCGACCATCGACAGACCGCGCTCGACCTCGCCGCCGAAGTCGGCGTGGCCGGGGGTGTCGATGATGTTGATCGTGATCGGGTCCCCGCCGTCCTTCGGGTGGTACTTCACCGCCGTGTTCTTGGCGAGGATCGTGATGCCCTTCTCACGCTCCAGGTCGTTGGAGTCCATCATGCGGTCGTCGACGGAGTCGAGCTGGTGCGCGGCGAAGGCGCCGGCCTGCTTCAGCATGCCGTCGACGATGGTGGTCTTGCCGTGGTCGACGTGGGCGACGATGGCGACGTTGCGGATGTCGTGGCGCGTGGCCATATTGAGGCGTACTCCCGGAGTGGTGAGGAATGCCCTGCGCGTACGTCGGTGGTGCGCGGGCCCTGCCGGGCTCAACATGCCACGGCCTCACCCCATGGTACGGGTCCGCTCCGGTTGGGGTTAGCCGGGATACGTCGGTGCAGGTCAGGGTTGTTTGCGGGGTACCCGGCGCCGATGCCGGGGCCGCCCTGGAGGCTGCCGCCCCCAGACCCCCGCTTCGGCCTGAACGGCCTCGTCCTCAAGCGCCGGACGGGCTGGGAGTGCCGGCCCTGGCCTCGACGCAGGAGTGCCGGTCGGCCTCAAGGGCAGTCAGCGGCCACTTCCTTCACACCGGCGTACTGGACGAACTCGCCCGCCGCGCCGGTCGGGAGGCGGTCGGGGTCGAGCTTCGGGGCGGTGGACGTCGGTGAACGCCCCGGCCTCTTCCTTGCCCGCCTCCGCCAGGGTGCGTGCGTCGGATTCGATCTCGCCGGTCTTCTTGCCGAGAGGGAAGAGGACCTCCGCGGCGAACGGGGCCGGTCCGCCGGCCCGCACGGGCGGGCGCGGTGAGTGGATCCGGCGCATCGCGCTCCGCGTCGTGTCCTCGCCCACTTCGTTGCGCGGGACCAGGTGAAGGTGCCGTCCGCGCAGGCCGTCTCCACGGCCGTGTCGGTCCTGCGGCCCTTGTCGGCCTTGCCGCCGTCCGTGTCCCCCGGTGCACGCCGTCAGCCCCGCCACCAGCACCCCGACGACCAGCCCGGCCGTGCAGGTCAGCCGTATCGTGCCGCGCATCCGCCGGCTCTCGTCCCCCGTGAACGGACGCCCGGCGCCCGCACCATGATCACTGTGGGTTCATGGTGCGGGCGCCGGGCCGCAGCGGCAAGGGAGCTACGGGGCGGCAGATCCCTTCGCGGACGGGCCCGCCGCCGGCTTCGCGCCCTTCTTCAGGAAGCCCATGTCCTCGTAGACCGGCGTGCCGAAGCCGAACGCTCCGGTGTTGACGAGGTTCTTGCGGGCCGCGATGAGCTGGGGGCGCTGGAAGAGGGGGATGGAACCGGCCGCCGCCCAGATGCGGGAGTCCGCCTTGCGGATCAGGGAGCGGGACTCGCCCTCGTCGAGGGTGGACACGGCCTCGTCGAAGAGCTGGTCGACCTGGTCGGTGCCGACGCGGGTGTAGTTCTGCTCGACGTTCAGGGAGCCGTCGGCGGCCGGGACGGGCTTGGCGTAGACGGGGCGGGCGTCGGTGGCGGGGAAGGCGGTGGCGGGCCAGGAGTACAGGGCGAGGTCGTACTGGCCGGAGGCGATGTGGTCCTTGAAGTAGGACTCGTCGGAGACCTTGGAGATGTCCGTGCCGATGCCGACGCGCTCCAGCATGCGGGAGATGCGGTCGGCGACCGTGCGCAGCGTCTGGGAGCCGGGCCCGGTGGGGAGTACGAAGCGGAGCGTGAGGGGTTTGCCGTTCTTGGCGAGCGGGGCGGCCTCGCGGCCCGCCGGGGCTGCGGTGCCCTCGGGGGCGTACGCGCCGGGGGCACCGCCCTGGTTCGGGTGGTTGTACTGCTTGCCGTCCTGGACGAGGTGGTCGGCCGGGTCCTGCCCGTGGCGCGCCTTGTTGTCCTCGCCACCGTGCGTGCCGTCGTCGGCCGACTCCTCCTCGGAGGCGCCGGCTTTCTCGCCCTCGGCGCCGGCCGCCTTCTCCCCTTCTTTCTTCTTCTGCTGCTCCTTGATCGGGCCGCCGCGCACCCACCCGGCGTCCGCGAGCAGGGCCTGGGCCTCCTTGGTGTCCTGGCCGCCGAGGGCACCGCTGTTGTCGGCGTAGGCGGCCTGGCCGGAGAGGGCCAGGTGGCTGCCGACCGGGACGGCGGGCAGGCCCAGGGGCTTCAGCACGGCCTCGGCCAGTTCCTTGCGGTCGAGGGCGCGGGCGACGGCCCTGCGGACGCGCTCGTCGGCGAGCGGGCCCTCGGCGCCGTTCAGGGCGAGCTGGGTGTAGGCGGGTTCCAGGGACTTGCGCACCTCGAAGCCGCGCAGGGCCTGCTGCTGCCGGGCGTACGTGGCGGTCGCCTTGCGCAGCTTCTTGCGGGCGACGGTCTCCTCGTCGGCGGCGTCCTCGTCGGTGCCGTTGGCGACGGCCCAGGAGCGCAGGGCGTGCGCGGTGGACCGGTCGGCGCCGGGGCCCATCACCGGGCCGCTGGAGCTGCGCGGCTGGGCGGCGACGGTGATGCGGCGGGCCGCGGAGGGGTCGATCTCGGCCACGTCGAGGGTGCCGGCGGCCAGCTCGGCGGCCCGCTTGTCGCGCGGCACGGTGCGCAGCACGATCTCGGAGAGCTTGGCCGGCTCGCCCCACCAGCGCGGATTGCGGGCGAGGGTGATCTCGTCGTCCTCGCGGTCGACCTTCTTCACCGTGAAGGGACCGGCGGTGACCTTGAGCTTCTTGCGTGCCCCGTCGTTGAAGGAGTCCGGGGTGCCCATGACGTCCTTCGGGTACAGCGGCGAGAACAGCGACCGCCAGTCGGCGTAGGGGCGGCCGAAGGTGACCCTGACCTCCAGGGCGTTGTCCCCGCGCTCGATCTTCTGGATGCGCTCGTAGCCGGCGTTGCGGGCGGTCCAGTAGGCGGTGTCCTTGCCGGACAGGGCGCGCCACTGGGCGGCGAAGTCGGCGGCGCCGATCTCCCGGCCGTCGCTCCAGACGGCCTGCTGGTTCAGCTTGTACAGGACGACCTGCTTGGGCTCCGTCTCGACGACCTCGGCGGACTCCAGGTAGGCGGGGTTGCGCTCGGGGCGGCCACTGGCGTTCATCCGGAACATCGAGGGCAGGACGGCCTGGGCGACGCGGGTGGTCGTGGCGTCGGCGTCCGACTGGAAGGTGTTCAGGGTGTCGGGCACGGAGTCCACGGCCCAGCGCAGGGTGCCGCCGTCGGCGATCCGGTCGCGGCCCGCGGGCTGGATGTCCGGTGCGGCGAGCGGCTTGCCCGCGGGGTCCTCGGAGCCGCATCCGGCGAGCGCGGGCACCGCGAGCACACCCGCGGTGAGGAAGGCGACCGAGCGCGTGACCGCACGCGGGCCGACGCCGTGCTGGGACATCTGTGCTACCTCCGGGAAGCCGCGGGCGTTATGATCACTTTTGGCGGTATTTGGAGCTCATCTGATGTATGCGGCCACTGAAGAGGAAAGGGTTCGGCAACACAGGGCGACACGGCGGTCACGGGCGGGAAGCCACCCGTGTGGCGCAACGCACCGCGCGGTGCACCCACACGCCTCGGCCAATCGATGCACATCCCTTCACAGCACAAGGTGTGACGCGCAACACTCGCAGGCGCATGAACGTTGCCGCCTTGGGCCTCGAAGGACCCGCGGAAGTGAGGGCAAGTCATGTCCGTTCACGACGAACTGACGTCAGTCCAACGCAGTCTCGACGAGCTGTTCCGCTCGCTGGGACGCCTGGAGAAGCAGCTCGGCACCGGCGGCCTGGAGATGCGCCGCGTCCGTGCCGACGCCAATCACCTGCGCGAGAGCGTCGCCCTGCTGCGCGACGCCGCCGCCACGCCGGCCGCACCGAAGCGCCCCGACCTCGTCACCATCTCGGACGCGCCGTACGACCCGTCGCTGTGGGTCGACTCGGACGACGAGGGGCTCGGCGCCCGGGACCGGCGCGCTCCCTGACCGGGCAGGAGTCGAACGACCGGCACCTCCCCCGAACCGACCGGAGTCGTCACAGTGGCCACTGGTACGGAACCTCCCGCCACAGAACCCCATCCCCGAAGCGGCGGCGTACGGGCGGGTACGCGCGCCGCGATCGACGCCCCGCACCTGCGCACCGACCGCTGGTGGCTGGCCCCGGCCGGCACGGTCGCCGGTCTGCTGGCCTTCATCGTCTACTCGACCTGGCGGGCCTTCGCGAACGCCGACTACTACGCGGCGCCGTACGTCTCGCCCTTCTACTCCCCCTGCCTGGCGGAGAACTGCGAGCCGATGAAGGCCGGCCCGAACTGGGAGATCTTCGGCAGCTGGTGGGGGATCTCCCCCGCGATCATCATCCTGATCTTCCCGCTCGGCTTCCGTCTGACCTGCTACTACTACCGCAAGGCCTACTACCGGGGCTTCTGGGCGTCCCCGCCGGCCTGCGCGGTGGCCGAGCCGCACCAGAAGTACACGGGTGAGACCCGCTTCCCGCTGGTGCTCCAGAACATCCACCGGTACTTCTTCTACGCCGCGCTCCTCGTCGCCGGGATCCTCACCTACGACACCGTGCTCGCCTTCCGCGACGAGAACTACGAGTGGGGCCACATGGGGCTCGGCACGCTCGTGTTCCTGGTCAACATCGTGCTGATCTGGGCGTACACGCTGTCCTGCCACTCGTGCCGGCACATCGTCGGCGGCAAGCTCAAGCACTTCTCCAAGCATCCCGTGCGCTACCGGATGTGGCAGTGGATCGGGAAGCTCAACGCCCGGCACATGCTGCTCGCCTGGGCGTCGCTGGTGAGCGTGGCGCTCGCCGACTTCTACGTCTACCTGGTCGCGTCCGGTGCCTTCGACGATCCGCGGTTCTTCTGATGAGGGGTGCGTTCTGATGTCCGTGGTCGACCGGCAGGAGTGGGACGTCGTCGTGGTGGGGGCGGGCGGCGCCGGACTGCGCGCCGCCATCGAGGCACGTGAACGGGGTGCCCGTACGGCCGTGATCTGCAAGTCGCTGTTCGGCAAGGCGCACACGGTGATGGCCGAGGGCGGCATCGCGGCGGCGATGGCCAACGCCAATGAGAACGACAACTGGCGGGTCCACTTCCGCGACACCATGCGCGGCGGCAAGTTCCTCAACCAGTGGCGGATGGCCGAGCTGCACGCGCAGGAGGCGCCGCAGCGGGTGTGGGAGCTCGAGACCTGGGGGGCGCTGTTCGACCGCACCAAGGACGGGCGGATCTCCCAGCGCAACTTCGGCGGCCACGAGTACCCGCGCCTCGCGCACGTCGGCGACCGCACGGGCCTGGAGCTGATCCGCACCCTCCAGCAGAAGATCGTCGCGCTCCAGCAGGAGGACTTCAAGGAGACCGGCGACTACGAGTCCCGGCTGAGGGTCTTCCAGGAGTGCACGGTCACCCGCGTGCTGAAGGAGGAGGGCCGCGTCTCCGGAGTCTTCGGCTACGAGCGCGAGTCCGGCCGCTTCTTCGTCCTGGAGGCACCGGCTGTCGTGATCGCCACGGGCGGCATCGGCAAGTCCTTCAAGGTGACGTCGAACTCGTGGGAGTACACCGGCGACGGCCACGCGCTGGCGCTCCTCGCGGGCGCTCCCCTGCTGAACATGGAGTTCGTGCAGTTCCACCCGACGGGCATGGTCTGGCCGCCGTCGGTGAAGGGCATCCTCGTCACCGAGTCGGTGCGCGGCGACGGCGGTGTGCTGCGCAACTCCGACGGCAAGCGGTTCATGTTCGACTACATCCCCGACGTCTTCAAGGACAAGTACGCCGAGACCGAGGACGAGGCCGACCGCTGGTACGAGGACCCGGACCACAACCGGCGCCCGCCCGAGCTGCTCCCCCGCGACGAGGTCGCGCGGGCGATCAACTCCGAGGTGAAGGAGGGGCGCGGCTCCCCGCACGGGGGCGTGTTCCTCGACGTGTCGACCCGGATGCCGGCCGAGGTCATCAAGCGGCGACTGCCGTCGATGTACCACCAGTTCAAGGAGCTGGCCGACGTCGACATCACGGCGGAGGCGATGGAGGTCGGGCCCACCTGTCACTACGTGATGGGCGGTGTCGCGGTCGAGTCCGACACGGCGGCGGCGCGCGGGGTGCCGGGGCTGTACGCGGCCGGTGAGGTGGCCGGCGGCATGCACGGCTCCAACCGGCTCGGCGGCAACTCGCTGTCCGACCTGCTGGTGTTCGGGCGCCGGGCGGGCTGGCACGCGGCCGAGTACGCGGCGGGGCTGGCCGGGGCGCGGCCGGTCGTGGACGACGGCCAGATCGACTCCGCCGCCGCCGAGGCCCTGCGGCCCTTCTCCGCCGAGGCGGAGATCGAGGAGCCGAAGGGCGGCCCGCCGGAGAACCCGTACACCCTGCACCAGGAACTCCAGCAGACGATGAACGACCTGGTCGGCATCATCCGCCGCGAGGCGGAGATGAAGCAGGCCCTGGAGAAGCTGGCCGAACTGCGGGTCCGGGCGCGCCGGGCCGGTGTCGAGGGGCACCGGCAGTTCAACCCGGGCTGGCACCTCGCCCTGGACCTCAGGAACATGCTGCTGGTCAGCGAGTGCGTGGCGCGGGCCGCGCTGGAGCGCACCGAGTCGCGCGGCGGGCACACCCGCGAGGACCATCCGGGGATGGACCGCAAGTGGCGCCGGATCAACCTGCTGTGCTCGCTCACCGACCCGACGGGCACTCTGGCGGCGACGGACCCGGTCCGCGGCCAGATCACCCTCACCCGCGAGACCACCGAACCCGTCCGTGCCGACCTGCTCGCCCTCTTCGACAAGGAGGAGCTGGTCAAGTACCTCGCCGAAGAGGAGCTGTACGAATGAGCAGCTACACGGCCCATTTCAAGGTGTGGCGCGGTGACGTGGGGGGCGGCGGCCTGGAGGACTTCAAGGTCGAGGTCAACGACGGTGAGGTGGTGCTCGACATCATCCACCGCCTCCAGGCCACCCAGGCCCCCGATCTCGCCGTGCGCTGGAACTGCAAGGCGGGCAAGTGCGGTTCGTGCTCCGCCGAGATCAACGGCCGGCCGCGGCTGTTGTGCATGACGCGCATGTCGGTGTTCGACCGGGAGGAGACGATCACGGTGACGCCGCTGCGGGCGTTCCCGGTCGTCCGCGACCTGGTCACCGACGTCGGCTTCAACTACACCAAGGCCAGGGAGGTCCCGGCCTTCGTGCCGCCCGAGGGCCTCGGCCCCGGCGAGTACCGGATGATGCAGGAGGACGTGGACCGCTCGCAGGAGTTCCGCAAGTGCATCGAGTGTTTCCTGTGCCAGGACACCTGCCATGTGGTCCGCGACCACGAGGAGAACAAGCAGGCGTTCGCGGGGCCGCGTTTCCTGATGCGGGTGGCGGAGCTGGACATGCATCCGCTGGACGCGGCGGCGGAATCCGGCCTGGACCGCAAGACCACCGCCCAGGACGAGCACGGTCTGGGCTACTGCAACATCACCAAGTGCTGTACGGAGGTCTGCCCGGAGGGCATCAAGATCACGGACAACGCGCTGATCCCCCTGAAGGAACGGGCGATCGACCGCAAGTACGACCCGCTGGTGTGGCTGGGCTCGAAGATCAGGAGGCGCTCCTCAGCAGGCTGAGCGCCTGCTGGAGGCGGGGAGCGGGGACCTCGGCGGCCAGGGCGTGGATCGTGCCCCGAAGCGGGGGCCGGTGTGGGCGTGCAGGGTGGCGAGCGGTTCGGCCATCCGGTCCATGAGCCGGGAGGTACGTGTGCGTGGCGTCGGTGTGAGCCGTCGTGAACAGGCCGAGGCCGGTGCCGTGGGAGAAGACGTCCCGGGGGTCGGGGTTCGGCTGGTCCCAGTGGTCCTCGTCGTCCGGCCACACGTAGGCGACGGCCGTGGAGTCGTCGTCGAGGGTCAGGCGGTAGGCGCCCCTGCCGCCGCGCAGGCGTTCCACGGCGGTGAGGGACCGGGCCGGGCCGAGGGCGGCGCGGGTGAGGGGGCGTCGGGTCTTGGTCACCGCACCCAGTCTTCCTTGTACGCCCGCCAGTCCGCCTCGGTCGCGGCGAAGTCGATGTACAGCGCGACGCCGAAGCGGGCCCGGTCGGCGTCCGTGCGGGACAGGCCCAGGCGGACACCCCGGACGGCGGCGGGGACGGTCTCGGCGTGGCCCCAGTGGTCGAAGTTGCTCTCCCAGTAGAAGGGCAGGCCCATCAGCAGGTCGGTGGAGGGCGGGGTGACCTCCAGGGCGAGGGACGTCTGCTGGGCGACGTAGCCGCCGTAGGTGCTCTCCAGTGGCTGCGCGGTGTCGTACGACATCACGGCGATCTGGTCGACGCGGCGGGCGACCTGGCCGAAGAACTCCTGGGACCACCACTTGGGGTGGGCGGTGAAGAGACCGAACACGGTGTGAAGGGCCGGGAGCGGGTCGATCTGGTGGGCGGCGACGGAGAGTTGCGCGTCCCGGGAACGGGTCTCGCGGCGCAGGGCGTCGAGGAGGGTGAGGTAGTCGCGGTCGCCGGACGGCATGGGCTCCAGGTCGAGGTGGATGCCCTCGTAGCCGGTGTCCAGGATCTGACGGGCGGAGCGGACGACGGCGGCTCGGGTGTCCGGGTTCTCCAGGACCATGCCGTCGGCGCCCTCGGTGGCCAGGACGTCGCCGAGGAAGGCCTGGACGCGGATGCCGGGGAGTTTCTCGTGTACGGCGTCTATGAACCAACGCGCCCTCGGATAGACCGACTTGGGGAGCGTGCCGTCGTGTTCCAGCGGACCCGAGTGGACGTACAGGTCGCGGATGCCGGTGCCTTGCAGGCGGCGGGCCAGGGCGGTGACGTCGGCGTCCTTCTTGCGGCCGTCGACCCAGGCGTGGCCCAGCCAGAGCGCGTCGCGGTTCCGGGTGTGCGTGCCGTCCGCCGGGTCGCCCATGTAGTTGATGCGGAGGGCCGTCAGAACGGACAGGAGAGGAACCAGGAGGACCAGGACCACGGCGAGTGCCGTGCGTCTGATCCAGCGCCGACGCCCTCTGCCCTTTCCACTGTCGGGTGCGGGAGCGTCCTGCGCGGCGTCTTCGGCGGCTGCTGCCTCTGTCGGGGTGGCGCCTTCCGTGCGGTCCATGCCGTCTCCCCCCGGTGATGCAGATGATGTTGCCGGGGAGGACGATCCGTACCGATGTTCGGTTCCGGTCAGAACAGGCTCAGCAGCGCCTCCGCCGGATCGGTCAGGCCCGTCTCGCCGCCGGGGAGGGGCAGTTCGAACCAGACCGTCTTGCCGCGGGGCGTGCGGCGGGAGCCCCATGCCGCGCTGAGGAGGCCGACCAGCTGGAGGCCGCGGCCGCCCTCGTCGGTGTCGCGGGCGCGGCGGCGGCGGGGCTGGACCAGGCCGGAGTCCCAGACCTCGCAGACCAGTGTGCGGTCCAGCAGCAGACGGAGCCGGATCTCGCCCTCGCCGTAGCGCAGGGCGTTGGTGACGAGTTCGCTGACCAGGAGCTCCGTGGTGTCGACCAGGGCTTCCATGTCCCAGCTGAGCAGCTGGGCACGCGCGTACTCGCGGGCCCGGCCCACGCTGCGCGGCTCGCGCGGCAGTGTCCAGTCGCCGACGGACTCGGTGGGCAGGCCCTGTACACGTGCCATCAGCAGCGCGATGTCGTCCTCGCCGTGATGGGAGTCGAGGGTGTTGAGGACGTGGTCGCAGACGTCCTCCAGCGGCTGGGTGGGGTCGGACAGGGCGCTGACGAAGGCCTGGAGCCCCTCGTCCAGGGGGTGGTCGCGGCTCTCGACCAGTCCATCCGTGTAGAGCGCGAGCAGGGCGCCTTCGGGCAGTTCGACCTCGACCTCCTCGAAGGGCTCGCCGCCGACGCCGAGCGGCATGCCCGGCGGCACGTCGAGCATCAGGGCCGGCTCGCCCGGTTCGACCAGGACGGGCGGCAGATGGCCCGCGTTGGCGAAGGTGCAGCGCCGGGTGACGGAGTCGTAGACGGCGTAGACGCAGGTGGCGAGGTACACCTCGGAGAGGTCGGCCTCGCGGGGGCGGCGGGCCGCCCGGGTCGCCTGCTGGACGCCGCCGGGGGCGCCGAGGCCCCGGGCGATCTCGTCCAACTGGGAGAGCACCTCGGCCGGTTCGATGTCGAGCTGCGCCAGGGTCCGGACGGCCGTGCGGAGTTCGCCCATGGCGACGGCGGCGCGCAGGCCGCGGCCCATGACGTCGCCGACGACCAGCGCGGTGCGGTGCCCGGGGAGTTCTATGACGTCGAACCAGTCGCCGCCGACCTCGCTGGGCCGGCCGGTGTTGGCGTTGCCGGGCAGGTAGCGGCAGGCGATGTCGAGGCCGGAGGCCTCCGGGTCACCGGGCGGGAGCAGGGACCGTTGCAGTATCAACGCGCGTTCGTGCTCGCGGCGGTAGAGCCGGGCGTTGTCGATGCAGACGGCGGCGCGCGCGGCGAGTTCGACGGCCAGGTCCCGGTCGCGGTCGCCGAACGGCTCGCTGCCCTTCGTCCGGGCGAACTGCACCAGCCCGACGACGGTGTCGTGGGCGACCATCGGCACGGCGAGCGTGGACTGCACCAGCCCGCCGTCCTCGCCGGGGACGGTCTGCGGGCGGGCCGTGCGCAGGGCGTCCGCGCAGGGCGAGTTGAACGGGTAGTGATGGACCGCGCCGACCGCGACGGGCACGCCGGTGCCGGTGAAGGGCGCGTCGGAGACGGCGCTTGCGAAGGCCACCCGGCGCAGCTCGGCGCTGCCGTCGGCGAGCCCGGGCGGGGTCTCGTCGCCGACCAGCAGGCCCTGGTAGAGGTCGACGGTGGCCAGGTCGCAGAAGCCGGGCACGACGACGTCGAGGAGCTGCCGGGCCGTGGTCTCCAGGTCGAGGGAGTTGCCGATGCGGGCGCCGGCCTCGTTCAGCAGGGCGAGGTTGCGCCGGGCGGCGGCGGCCTCGCGGGCGGCGGCGCGGCGCGAGGTGATGTCCGTGCCGAGCCAGGCGATGCCGATGGGCCGGCCCGAACCGCTGTGCACGCGGTAGAGGTTGACGGACCAGTGGCGGCGCTCGTCGGATCCCGGCACGAAGCCCGTGACGTGCATGTCCGTGATGGAGTTGCCGGTCTCCAGCACGCGGCGCAGCGTCGCGGCGACCCGCTCGGCCTCGCCGCGCTGGAGGTAGTCGTGGACGCCCTTGCCGCGGTGGTCGTCGGGCTCGCCGCCGAAGACCGACGCGAACCGGTGGTTGGCGCGGCGGACCCGCAGGTCGGAGTCGATCAGCAGGAAACCGAACGGGGATTGACCGAAAATGGCCTGCGATGCGGCGAGGTCCGTCTCGATGCTGCGCAGGGTGCGCACGTCGACGACGATGCAGACGGCGGCCTTCTCGCCGTCCTCGGTGCGCGTCGGCATGACGTACACCTCGGCGAGCCCTTCGCGCCCGCACTCCCCCTCGGCGTCCTTCGGCATCCGGAAGGGCACCACGCCGGTCCACTCGCGCCCGTCGAGGATCTCGGCCATCTTGCGCATGCCCCGCTCGCGATGGCGCGGGTCGATGAACGTCTCGATGGGGTCCATGCCGACGGCGCGTTCGACCGGAATGCCGAAGAGGTGCTCGGCGCGCAGGCTCCACTGGTCGACGAGCCCGTCGGGGCCGATGGAGAAGGACGCGACCTTGATGTAGTCGTAGATGGATCCCGGGGGACTGCTCTGCCACATGGCGTCCCCGGGCTGCACCCCGTCAGCCGCGAGCGCACCTCCCACCGCGGAAGCCAGGCCGTCCGCGGCCATCGCCCTCGCGCCCTCCGACGGGTCCTCGGACTCCGTGGCCTTCGCTGGTATCTCGCTCACGCGAACCGTCCCCTCCAGCTCACCGCGTCCGGCACCGGTCACCGGGGGCGGCTGCCCGCAGTATCCAGCACTACGGTGCCGCACAACACGGTGTTCACGATCACAGCACGGTCCCGATGGTTTTTGGACCGGACCGTGAGAACACTCCCAGTCTTCTAACCAGGGGACACGTCGTCGAATCCCGTCCGCCGACAACCGCCACTGGCCTGAACCATTCGCTCGACAGTGGCAGGGCGGACGTACACCGATTTTTCACTCCGGAACCGCGAGTTCGAACCACACGGTCTTGCCCACGCCGCCGGGCCGGGTGCCCCAGCGGCGGCAGGAGGAGGCGACCAGTTGGAGCCCGCGGCCGCTCTCGTCCTCGGGTCTGGCGGCGCGCTCGCGAGGCGGGTCCGGGAGCGGGTCGGAGACCTCCACCAGGAGGACGCCGTTCAGTTCGGAGGGGCGGACCAGGCGGACGCCGATGGGGCCCGTGGCGTGCCGCAGGGCGTTGGTGACCAACTCGCTGACCAACAACGCCGTGAGGTCGGCGAGGCTGTCGAGGCTCCAGCCGCGGAGTTGGCCGCGGACGGCCTGGCGGGCGGTGCGCACGGCACCCGGCTCGGCGGGAAAGGTCCACTCGGCGCGGTCACCTTCCGTGTCGATCACGCCGATCACTTCCCCGACAGCGGGCTCACCCATGTCCCATTAAATGGGGCTAATGAGCACATACCCGATATCGGGGGCGGAGTATCGCGCAGGGCAGCGCACTGTGGCGCGAAAGGCGTACGGGACGCCCGTACGTCCGCCTTCGGGCCTCGCACGCCCCCGGTTGGCCTCAGGCGCCGGGTACTTCTCCCGTACCGGGGCCGCCGAGAGATCCCAGGTGCGCGAGAGTCCGCCGTACCGCCGGCACGTCCTGGTCGAGCCAGTCCACGTCCCAGACCTCGCCGGGGCCGAGCCAGCGCAGTTCGTCGTGGTCCTGAAGGGGCTTGGGGGCGGCGGAGCCGGGCCGCAGGCGCGCGGTCCACACATGCAGCACGTACGGCGACTTCAGCGGCCACTCCCCCGGGACGCGCCCGCCGGCCTCGGCGTCGACGCCGAGTTCCTCGCGCAGTTCCCGCACGAGCGCCGCGTCGGCCGTCTCCCCCGGCTCGACCTTGCCACCGGGCAGCTCCCAGCGCCCGGCCAACTCGGGGGGCGCGCTGCGCCGGGCGGCCAGCAGCCGCCCGTCGTCGACCAGCGCGGCACCCACGACGACGATCCGCTCACTCATGCGGGGAGCCTACGGGAGCGCGGCCGGACACCGGCTCGGAGCGCGGGCCCGCCCGAGGTCAGTCGTGCGCCCCGCCCTGCCCGTTCTGACCGAGCCGCTCGACCCAGTACAGCTGCCTGTGGCCGCGGCCGTCGAGGCTGTCCGCGATCTTCTGGGCCTCGGCCCGGGTCGCGTACCGGCCCACCCGGTAGCGGTTGCCGTTGTCGTCCTCTCGTATCACGAGCCAGGGAAGAGTGATCGTGCTGTCGTTCATGGCGCCCCTCCACTTCCCACCCGCGGCCTGTGCCGTGCCCCACCCGATAAGGAAACCGCAATGCGCATATGCCCGAGCGTACGCCTAACCTTCACGCAGCGAATACGGCTTTTCACAAAGAGGTACGCAACCAGCCAGTACACAGGGGGCGCACGACAACGAACGCGCCGTCCGGGCACCTCGACGCATCCAGTCGGATGCATAACGCAGACGCCATCGCCGACCTGCGAGAACGACGGCCTGGTACCGGCCACGAACCACCTCGGCCGGGGACGGCTCCCGCGGTGATCGAGTGAGCGGGGCGCGCGGGGAGCGCGCCGCGGGACGGAAGTGAGCGTTCGCTACTTGACCGGAAGGTGGTAGGCGACCCGGTACCGATCGGCCGGGATGACCACGTCGGCCGTCTCGACCGGGCGGCCGGAGGCGTAGAACGTGCGCTGGATGACCAGGACCACATGCCCGGGGACGCCCCCGAGGACGAGCAGTTCCTCCGCGAGTCCGGGGCGGGCGCCCACCTCCTCGGTGACGTTGTCCACGATCACGTCGATCGCGCGCATGCGCTCGACGACGCCCATGCCGCCGAGCGGGCCCTCCTCCGGCAGCATCACCGGCGTACGGCCCGTGACGGCGAGCGGCTCCCAGGAGGTGGAGAGCATCATCGCCTCGCCGCCCTCACGGAAGAGGTACTTCGTGCACATCACGCGCTCGCCCGGCTCGATGGCCAGCCGCTCGGCGACCGCGACACTGGCCTCGGTCTGCTCGCTGCTGGACTCCCAGGTGCCGCGCCCCTCGCCGTCGGCCTGCTCCTGGCGGAACGGCGTGGCCCCGCCGGTCGGGCGGTATCCGGAGCGGGCGATGCGCCGGGGCACGGGCCGCTCGCGCACATACGTCCCCGAGCCGGAGCGGCCCTCGACCAGGCCCTCCGCCATGAGCACCTTGCGGGCCTCCAGGGCGACGGTGTCCGAGACGCCGTACTCCTGGCGGATTCTGGCCTGGGAGGGGAGGCGGGTGTGCGGAGGGAGCTGACCGTCGACGATCTTCTTGCGGAGATCACCCGCGACGCGCAGGTACGCCGGTTGCTCACCGAATGTCACTGGCCGCTCCCATCAGGTTGTACAGACAGCAACAGCGTGGCAACCGTAGGTTGTGCCATGCAAGCAAAGGCCAGAGAATCACTCGATGTGATGACATGATGGCCCCGAGGGCTTTACGCAGGCACTTTCTCCCCGCTATAGCCGCCGTCACACCTCGGCTTCGGAGTCCCCGCCCTCGGTCTCGCCCGGGGTGGGCTGCGTCGTCGCGAGTCCGAGGGCCTTGCGCGCGGTGACGGTCGCCGGGCCGTCGACGTACTCGTACGCCTTGTCGTAGTGCGTGTAGTACGTGTCCGGGTCGCCGGCCGCGCTCGCCTTCGACCACTGCTCGCGGGCGTCCTCCATGTCCTTCACCAGGGCGGCGACGGGCTGCCGGGCGGCGGACGGCCAGGAGCGCCCGCGCAGTGCCTCGATCTGCTCGCCGAGCACGTCGTGCACCTGCGTGGCCCAGGCCCGGTGGCCGGCGAGGTCGTCCTCGGGGGTGTCCTCGGGCTCCTCGTACAGCGCCGCGTCGACGGCGTTGGCCACGGACAGGAAGACGACCTGGTCGGTGTCGAGCGTGGTGGGGTCGCCGCGCAGGGAGCCGGTCAGCTTGGCCTTCGCTTCGGTGTTGCCGAAGATGCAGGTGATCGCGCGGTCGCCGTAACGCCAGCTGTCCCGCGACGGCATGAGGTAGTACACGTCGACGTCGGCCGGCATCGCCCAGGAGTCCATGGCGTACTGGTCCTGGAGCTCGTAGCACCGCTCGTCGGCGATGTCGGTGATCTCGGCATCGCCCGGGAAGGCGCCGCCCGGCAGGGTCACGACCGCGAACACCTCGCCGTCGTGCCGGCCTTCACAGGAGACCGGGTCGACGTCGTGGGTGTCGCCCTCCAGACCGCCGGGCGCGTCGAAGCAGTCGCCTTTCCGCAGTGACAGGCTCTCGTTGCCCTGCGCGCCGTCCTTGAACCCCTCCCAGGCGTCGGACAGGGCACCCGTGGACAGCGTCACCGCCCACAGCACGATCCCGACGGACGACAGCACGGCACCGGCGATCGCCAGCCCCCGGCCGCTCTGGCCGTTGCGCCTGATCTGCCGCAACGCGATCAGCCCCAGCACGAGCCCCGCGGCGGGCAGGAAGCAGAGCACGCCGAGCGCGAGCGCGGCGACGGCGAGCGCGTTGACGGAGACCGGCGCGCCGTAGGGGCGGCCGGCGGGGCCGTTGCCCCAGGGCCCGTAACCCTGGGCTCCCTGGGGCCAGTTCGCAGGCGGCGGGCCGTACGGGTCCTGGGGCTGCTGGTTCCCGGGGGGCGGGGGTATCGACACGGGTACGGTGCTCCTGGCTGAGGCGGTGGGAGAGCGGCCGTGCGAAACCGACGACGTACGGCTGGGCGCATCTTGACGTGCTCCCCGGCCTGGAGTCCAGAGATTCCGGCCTGGGTCGGCTGGCCCTTGCCCGTCTTACTCGCGGCGATCGTGGACCGGCTCACCTTCAGCGCCACCCTCATCCAGACCGGCACCGGAGCGTTGCCCTCGGCTGTCAGTTGCGGGGGGCGGTGCGCTGAGACCCCGCGATCTGGTCCCGCCCACGATGAGCGTGATCCACAAGCGCCTCGTCCTCACGGCGGGCCGGGTCACCGACCCGGAGCCCTTTCCGGAGGACGAGGACGCCTACGTAGCGGACCCGTCAGGAGACTGACGGCCGGTCATGGACGGGGTCAGAACTGGAGCGCCCAGGCGTCGATCCGCCCGGTGTCGAGGCGGGCGTTGTCGCTCACGCGCAGCTTCCACGTGCCGTTCGCGGCCTCGGCCGAGGCGTTCACGGAGTACGTGGTGTCGATGTTGTCCGCACTGCCGCCGGTGCCGTACGACTTCAGCGTGTACGCCGTGCCGTCGGGGGCGATCAGCTGGACCTGGAGGTCGCCGATGTAGGTGTGGACGATGTGGACCTCCACCGCGAGGGCCGAGGGCGCGTTGCCCGAGACGCCGGAGACGGTCACCGGGGACTCGACGGTGGCGTTGTCGGCGATGGGGTGGTCGGCGGTGTTCTCGAAGCGCGGGCCGGGCGGGGTGGTCGTACCGCCGCCGACGTTCAGGAGCCGGTTGGGCGAGCCGCTGCCGGGGCTGGTGACGACGCCGGTGGTGGCGGCGGCCGTCAGCGCGGCGGAGACCTGCGCGGGAGTGGCCGTGGGGTTGTCGGCCAGGTGGAGGGCGGCGGCGCCGGCGACGTGCGGGCTCGCCATCGACGTACCGGAGATGGTGTTGGTCGCGGAGTCGCTCGTGCTCCACGCCGAGGTGATGGACGAACCGGGCGCGAACAGGTCCAGGACCGAACCGTAGTTGGAGTAGCTCGCCTTCGCGTCGCTCGATGTCGTCGCGCCGACCGTGACGGCCTCGGCGACGCGGGCCGGGGACCGGGTGGAGGCGTTGGTGGACTCGTTGCCGGCCGCGACCACGAAGGTGACGCCGGAGGTGATGGCGCCACGTACGGCCGTGTCGATGGCCGTGTCGGCGGGACCGCCGAGGGACATGTTGGCGACGGCCGGCTTGACCGCGTTCCGCGCGACCCAGTCGATGCCCGCGACGACCTGGGCGGTGGTGCCCTGGCCGGAGTTGTTCAGCACGCGGACACCGACGACCTTGGCCTTCTTGGCGACGCCGTAGGCGCCTCCGGCGACCGTGCCGGCGACGTGTGTGCCGTGGCCGTGGCCGTCCTGGGCGGTGTTGTCGTTGTCGACGGCGTCGTAGCCGTAGGAGGCGCGGCCGCCGAAGTCGCTGTGCGTGATGCGGACGCCGGTGTCGATGACGTATGCCGTGACGCCCTCACCGGCCTTGTCCGGGTAGGTGTACGAGCTGTTCAGCGGCAGGTTCCTCTGGTCGATGCGGTCCAGGCCCCAGGACGGCGGGCTCGGCTGCGTCCCGGTGATGCGGAACGTCCTGTTCTGCACGACGGTGGCGACGGCCGGGTCGGCGGCGAGACGTTTCGCCTCGGACTCGGAGGCCTCGACCTCGTAGCCGTTCAGGGCCTTGGTGTACGTCCGCTCGATGTCGGCGCCGTACTTGTGCGCCAGGGCCCGGCCCTCGGCGGAACCGGCCTTCCGCGTCTTCAGCGTCACGATGTAGCTGTCGGCGACGGCGTTCGCCGCGCCTTCGTACTGGACGCTTCCCTCGGACGCGGCCGGGGCCGCGCCGGCGGGGAGGGCGGAGACGAGGCTCGCGACGAGCGCCGCGGTGGCCGTCGCGCCGAGCGCGGCCAGTCTTCGCCGGGTGGGTCTGTGGGGAGTACGCATCACTGCCATCTGAGGGGTCCTCCTCAATCGGTGGTGCGCTGTGGGGTGTGGTGCACGCCCGTCGGACACCCGAAAGTCATGGTCATGTCAACCTCGTCGACCACCGGGCGACATCTGCGCGTGAGCGAAAGATTGAGGCCTCCACAGGAATTGCACAAGGGCCCTGCAGGGCGGAGTCCTACCGCTGCCACCACCACAACAGAGCGCTGACGGCGCCGGAGCCCAGTGCGGCCGCCGCACCGCGCACCGCGCTGAACATGACGGCACGGCCGAGGCGACGCCAGTCACGGGTGCGTGCGCGGGTGCGGTCGGGCTCCATCTGCTGCTCCTGCCGTCGTGCTTCGGGGGCGTATGCGCACCAGTTGACCCACGGTGGGGTGACAACTCCCAGCCAACTCGGAACAGTTCGGAATCCGACTGCGTAATCTGAAGGTCCACGCGGCCTTTCGGATTTCCGAACCGGAAAGCCAACGGTGCCCAGGAGGTGGAGTGGCGTCGCTGGTGCTCGAGGAGCTCGACCGGTTACGCAGGCGAGCCGAGGCACGACTCGCCGACCGTGAACTGCGCCTCGTACGGAGCAGGCTGGCCGAGGAGTCCGGCGTTTCGGTCAAGACGATCAGCGACTGGTTCAACCACAAGCACGCGCCGCGGAACCTCGACCACCTGCTGGCGGTGGCGCGGATCCTGGCCCGCTGGGCCGAGCTGCCTCCCCCGGTGCCACGGCAGTGGTCCGCACTGATGGCCGCCGACCGCGCGCCCGAGGCGTCATCGCAGGACAGGACGCCGCCGTCGCCACCGCCGGTTCCCGGCTTCGGCGACCCGGGCCCCGATCCGCTGCCGGGCCCCGAGGGCCGGGCCGCTCCCGGGCGGCCCGTCGGCGAACTCGCCGACCCGTTCTCCCTGGAGGTCCACCGGGCGATCGAAGTCCCCCCGGTCGTCGGGCCGTGGGAGAAGGGCAGGAGCGAGACGCTGCCCCTCCTCCCGGCCTACGTCGAACGCGGACACGACGTCCGGCTGCGCGAGGTGGTCCAGCAGGCCGCCGACGGCGTCAGCGGCATGGTCGTGCTGGTCGGCGGCTCCTCCTGCGGCAAGACGCGGGCCTGCTGGGAGGCCGTGCAGGAACTCCCGGCCGGCTGGCGGCTGTGGCATCCGATCGCCCCCGACCGCCCGCAGGCGCTGCTGGCGAACCTGGACGCGGTGACTCCACGGACGGTGGTGTGGCTCAACGAGATGCAGCACTACCTGCTGACGCCCACCGACTCCGTCGGCGAGCGCGCCGCCGCCGGACTGCGTGACCTGCTCGCCGAGCCGGACCGGGCCCCGGTGCTCGTCCTCGGCACGATGTGGCCCGAGTACTGGGCCACCCTCACCGGCACGCCCCAGCCCGGGGTCGCCGATGCCCACCCGCAGGCGCGGGTGCTGCTGAGCGGCACGGTCGTACCCGTGCCGGACACCTTCAACGGCCAGGCCCTCAAGGCGCTCAGGGTCGCCGCCGGCGGCGACCCGAGGCTGGCCCGGGCCGTCGCCGAGGCCGAGCAGGGGCAGATCACCCAGTACCTGGCGGGCGCGCCCTCCCTGCTCGACCGATACCGGGCGGCGCCCACCGCGGCGCGGGCGCTGATCGAAACGGCGATGGACGCACGGCGCCTCGGTCACGCCCGGGCGATCCCGCACGCGCTGCTGGAGGCCGCCGCCCCGGGATACCTCACCGACGGCCAGTGGGACACGCTCGGCGAGGACTGGCTGGAGCAGGCCCTGGCCTACACGGCCGCTCCCTGCCACGGCGCCCGCGGTCCCCTCACCCGGATGCGGCCCCGGCCCGGCGACGCGTATCCGGCCCAGCCGCACTACGTCCTCGCCGACTACCTGGAACAGGAGGGCCGCACCAACCGCCGAACCGCCGGCGTGCCCCCGCGACTGTGGAACGCGCTGGTCGACCATGCCGCCGTCGGCAGCCATGTCGACATCGCGCGCTCGGCGGGGCTGCGCGGTCTCAAACGGCTCGCGGTCCGCGCCTACTCGGTGGCGGCCGCGCACGGCGACACGTTCGCGCTGCTCCAGGCCGCGAAGGTGCTGCGCGAGGCGGACCGCACCGACGAGGCGATCGACTGGTACCAGCGGGCCGCCGAGGCCGGCGACTCGTTCGCGCTGCGGCAGACGACCGCCCTGCTGCGCGAGGCGGGCCGCACCGACGAGGCGATCGGCTGGTACCGGCGGGCCGCCGAGACCGGCGACAGCGAAGCCCTCCAGCAGACACTCGCCCTGCTGCGCGAGGCGGGCCGCACCGAGGACGCGATCGGCTGGCTGCGCCGCCGCGCCGAGGCCGGTGACGTCAACGCCATGCGCAGGCTCGCCTTCGAGCTGCAGACCGAGGGGCACGCCCAGGACGCGCTGCCGTGGTACCGGCGGGCCGCCGAGGCCGGTGACATCGACGCCATGCGCCGCGCGGCCGGCCTCCTGCGGGACACGGGAGCCCCGGACGAGGCGCTGACCTGGTACCGGCGGGCCGCCGAGACGGGCGACACCTACGCGTTGCAGCAGACGGTCGGCCTGCTGCGGGAGGCGGGGCGCACCGAGGAGGCCGTCCGCTGGCTGAGCGCCCGTGCCAAGACCGACGACGCCTTCGCCTTCCAGCAGATGGTCGATCTGCTGTGGACGGCGGGCCGTACCGACGACGCTCTCGACGCCCTGCGCGCCCGGGCCCGGGCCGGGCACATCTCCGCACTGCTGCGGGCCGTGTCGCTGCTGCGGGAAGCCGGACGGGCCGACGAGGCGGTGGAGTGGCTGACGGCACAGGTCGAGACGGGGGACGCCGGCCTGCGCCGCCCCCTGGTTGACCTGTTGCTGGAGTCGGGGCGCGGCGAGGAGGCCATAACGTGGCTGCGCGGCTGGGCCGGGACCGGTGACACCAGTGCGCGGCGACGGGCCGTGGACCTGCTGCTGGAGGCGGGCCGCACCGAGGAGGCCGTCGCATGGCTGCGCGAACGGGCCGAGGCCGGTGACGTGGACGCCCTGTGGCAGGCCGCCTCCCTGCTCCAGCAGGAAGGCCGCACCGACGAGGCGCTGGAGTGGTACGCCCGTGCCGCACACGCCGGGCACACGTCCGCGCTGCTCCAGGCCGGTGACGTCCTGCGGCGAACGGGCCGTGTCGCCCAGGCACTCGAGTGGTACCAGCGGGCGGTCGACGCCGGTGAGACCGACGGCGCGCAGCAGATCGTCGACCTGCTGCTGGAGGCGGACCGCACCGAGGAGGCCGTCGCATGGCTGCGGGAGCGTGCCGAGGCCGGGGACGCGGACGCCCTGGGACAGGCGGCTTCCCTGCTCCAGCAGGAAGGCCGCACCGACGAGGCGCTGGAGTGGTACGAACGCGCCGCCGCAGCGGGTGACGTGGACGCGCTCTGGCAGGGTGCCTTCCTCTCCCAGGAGGAGGGCCGTACGGACGAGGCGCTGGCCTGGTACGGCCGCGCCGCCGAGGCGGGCGAGACCAGTGCGCTCGGCCAGGCGGCGAGCCTGCTGCAGGGCGCGGGCCGGATCGACGAGGCGCTGGAGTGGTACGAACGCGCGGCGCGGGCCGGGGACTCCGAGGCACTGTGGCAGGCGGCCTGTCTGCTCCAGGAGGCGGGCAGGCAGGACCAGGCCGTCGCCTGGTACCGGCGCGCGGCGGAGGCGGGTGACGTGGACGCGCTGTGGCAGACGGCGTTCCTGCTGCGGGAGGCCGGCCGCACCGACGAGGCGATCGACTGGCTTGAGGCCCGGGCCGAGGCCGGCTGCGAGTTCGTCCTGTGGCTGGCCGGCGACCTGCTGAGGGAGACCGGCCGCCCCTCCGAGGCCCTGGCCCGCTACCGGCAGGCGGCGCAGACGGGCGACACCTTCGCGCTGCGCTGGGCCGCGGAACTCTGCCAGGAGGCGGGCCGGACCGACGAGGCGCTGGAGTGGTACGAACGCGCGGCCGAGGCCGGGGACATCAACGCCCTGCGCCAGGGCGCCGAACTGCTCCAGCGGACCGGGCAGGTCGACGAGGCGTTGGCGTGGTGCCGGCGGGCCGGCGAGTCGGGGACCGTTTTCGCCCTCCACAGCGCTGTGGACCTGCTGCGCAGGGCGGGGCGGGAAGCGGCCGCGGCCCAGCTCGCGCGGTACGGGTGGGAGCCGGGCGGGGACATCGCCGAACCCTGGGAGGCGCGACCGCCGGGGTAGGACCGCCGGGGCCGGCAGGCGGCTCGGCCCCGGCGGGACCGCGCCGTCGCGGCGTTCACGGGGCGGTCGGCTGTCCCCCGTCGCGGCGTGTACGGGGCGGTCGGCTGCCCCCCGTCACGACGCGCACACGGCGGACGGCTATCCCCCGTCACGGCGTGTACTGGGCGGCTGTTGCCCCTGTTCGCGCGGGCGGCACGCAGGTCAGTCAGGTCAGCCAGGCCTCGTTGCCTGGCCGGACGGCGTGCGCGGGTGGTCAGTCTCCCGCCGAGGCCCCGGGGGGCGGCGGTCAGTCGTCGAACCCCGTGGCCCGCGACCGCTTCTCCCACGTCAGGACCTCGTCGCGCACCTGGTCGAGATGGCCGAGGACCGCGCTGACGCCGTCGTCGCCGAGGGGCAGACGCAGGGGCGTGGAGTCGGCGTCGAGCGGCCAGGATGAGGGCGGCGGCCTTGGCCGGGTCGCCGGGCTGGGTGCCGTCGCCGCCGGCGACGAACCCGCGGGTCTCGCTCACCTTGCCGTACACGCCGCTGTCCGCACTGACACCGGCCCGCCCGGTCTCGAACAGGCCCGTGCGGAAGGCGCCCGGCTCCACGATCAGCACCTTGACGCCGAACTCCGCGACCTCGTCCGCGAGTGCCTCGGACATGCCCTCCAGGGCGAACTTCGTCGCGCTGTACGCGGAGAAGCCCGCGAAGGACAGCTGCCCGCCCATGCTGCTCATCTGCACGATCGCGCCCGAGCGCCGCTCGCGCATGTACGGCAGCACGGCCCGGGTGAGGGCGGCCGGGCCGAAGACGTGCACCTCGAACAGCGCCCGCAGCCCCCGCTCGGTGGACTCCTCGAATGCCGCCCCTCGCCCGCGGGCGAGTCGGCCCCGTACACGCTGACCGTCTCGCGCCGGCGGTCGGAGTGGTCGGCGGCATCTACGGCGTGGCGGCGGCTCCCTGCTCGGTCCGATCCCCGCCGGCCGCAGTCACCGGGCCCGCTACTGCCGAAGGTGCTGGTCCCCCGTCCGCGCGTCGGCCATCCCCGCGGCGAGTGTCGCCCCGTCCTGCGGGTCGATGAGCAGGAACGAGCCGGTTCGTCTGTTCTCCAGGTAGTCGTCGACGGCTAGCGGCTCGGCGGTGCGGATCTGTACCCCGCCGATGTCGTTGGCGCCGAGACCGTCCTGGCCGGGCAGCCGGCGGGCGTCGGTGACGTCCATGCGGTAGTCGATCCGGTCCACCATCGCCGGGACCGTCCTGGTGGTGTGTTTGAGCAGCACGCGCTGTCGGGCGCGCAGCGGACGGTCGTGCAGATGGCACACCGTGGCGGTGATGTGCCGCAGCATCTGTGGAGCGGGGCCCGCGGTCAGCATGTCGCCTCGGGAGATGTCGATCTCGTCGGCGAGCCGGACGGCCACCGACTGGGGCGCCCACACGCTGTCGGTCTCCTTGCCGAGCACGCTGAGGCCGGCGACCGTACTGGTCGCCCCGGACGGTTGCACGACGACGGTGTCGCCGACCCTGAGCATGCCGGAGGCGAGTTGTCCGGCCGGCCAGCGCTCCACCACCTGCCGCTGCTGCGAGGGGTGCCGGATCACGTACTGCACCGGCAGTCGCAGCGGCTTGCTGACCGGATCCCCTCCGACCGGCACGTTCTCCAGGTGGGACAGCAGCGTGTCACCGTCGTACCAGTCCATCCTGGTCGACGGCTCGACCACGTTGTCGCCGGTCAGCGCCGACATCGGGATGGCGGTGACGTCCGTGATGCCCAACTCGCGCGCCCGCCCGGCGAACTCGTCAGCGATCGCGGTGAAGGTGGACTCCTGGTAGCCGACGGTGTCCATCTTGTTGACCGCCAGCACGACGTGCGGCACCCGCAGCAGTGCCGCGATCGCGCCGTGTCTCATCGTCTGCGCGACCACGCCGTTGCGCGCGTCGACCAGGATCACCGCCAGGTCCGCGGTGGAAGCGCCCGTGACCATGTTGCGCGTGTACTGCACGTGACCAGGGGTGTCCGCGAGGATGAACCGCCGCGCGGGCGTCGCGAAGTAGCGGTAGGCCACGTCGATGGTGATGCCCTGTTCCCGTTCCGCCCGCAGGCCGTCGGTCAGCAGAGCCAGGTCGGGGCCGTCCTGACCGCGCCTGCGGGACACCTCCTCGATGGCCGCCGCCTGGTCGGCGAGGACGGACTTGGTGTCGTACAGCAGCCGTCCGACCAAGGTGGACTTGCCGTCGTCGACCGACCCGCAGGTGGCCAGCCGCAGCAGGCCGCCCGAGAGCCGGCCGGCGGAGCCGGTCTGATCTGCCGCTTCCGCGACGCCCGTTGACATGTCTAGAAGTACCCTTCTCGCTTGCGGTCCTCCATGGCGGCCTCGGACAGCCGGTCGTCGGCCCTGCTCGCGCCGCGCTCGGTGACGCGGCTCGCGGCGATCTCCGCGATCACCTCTTCCACCGTCGAGGCGGACGAGTCGACCGCGCCGGTGCAGGACATGTCACCGACCGTGCGGTACCGGACCCGGCGCTCGCACACGGACTCGTCGTCCCGGGGGCCGCCCCAGTCGCCGGGCGCCAGCCACATGCCGTCGCGCCGGAACACCTTCCGCCAGTGCGCGAAGTAGATCTCCGGCAGTTCGATGCCTTCGTGCTCGATGTACTGCCAGACGTCCAGTTCGGTCCAGTTGGACAGGGGGAAGACGCGGAAGTGCTCACCGGGCTGGTGGTGGCCGTTGTAGAGCTGCCACAGCTCAGGCCGCTGTCTGCGCGGCTCCCAGGCGCCGAACTCGTCCCGCAGGCTGAACACCCGCTCCTTGGCGCGCGCTTTTTCCTCGTCGCGCCGGCCGCCGCCGAACACCGCGCCGAAGCGGCCGTCGCGGACAGCGTCCAGCAGCGGAATGGTCTGGAGCGGATTGCGGGTGCCGTCCGGCCGCTCGCGGAGCGTTCCGTCGTCGATGTACGACTGCACGGATGCCACGTCGAGCCGGAGACCGTGCTTCTCGACGACCCGGTCGCGGTAGGCGATCACCTCGGGGAAGTTGTGCCCGGTGTCCACGTGCAGCAGGGAGAACGGCAGGGGCGCCGGGGCGAACGCCTTGAGCGCCACGTGCAGCATGACGATCGAGTCCTTGCCGCCGGAGAACAGCAGCGTCGACCGGTCGAACTCCCCCGCCACCTCGCGGAAGATGTGTGCCGCCTCGGCCTCCAGCATGTCGAGGTGCGTCAGCCGGGGCACCGGGTCCACCCGCGGGCCGAGGGGTCCGGGGCGGCCGGTGGGCACGGCCGGCGCGGGGGCGGTCACGACAGACCCCGTGCCGTGAGCAGCGCACGCACCTGCCGGACCGACTCGTCGACCGTCTGGTGCTGCGTGTGGACACGCAGATCGGGGTCGACCGGCGCCTCGTAGGGGTCGTCCGCGCCGGTGAGACCGCTGAGCTCGCCTGCCGCCTGCCTGGCGTAGAGGCTCTTGACGTCCCGGTCGGCGCAGATCTCCACCGGAGTCGCCACGTGCACCTCGAGGTAGGGGACGCCGCGCGCCGCGTGCAGGTCCCGGACCGCCGCGCGGGAGGGCGCATAGGGGGCGATGACCGGCACCAGCACCGTGACGCCGTGCTCGGCGAGCAGCCCGGCCACGTAACCGATCCGCCGCACGTTGGCGTCCCTGTCCTCCTTGGAGAATCCCAGTTCCGCGGAGAGGGCGGCACGGACCTCGTCACCGTCGAGCACCTGGACTCGGTGTCCACCGGAGCGCAGCCGCTCGGCGAGACCGACCGCGATGGTGGTCTTGCCGGCGCTCGGCAGCCCGGTCAGCCAGACCGTGCCGCCCTGCCACTTCGCTGGTGTGCCATTCGGTTCGCTCATGTGCGGATCTCCCTTTCGCGTGAGCTGTGGGCCGGCGCCCCCGCGCATGAGATGTGCACCGTGGTGCCGGCCCCCGCGAGTGCTCGGCTGACGGGTTCGGGGGTGCGTCCGTCCGCGATGCGTACGGTGGCGACTTTGCCAGTGAGCGCTTCGCGTGCGGCGATGAGTTTGAGCGCCATGCCGCCGGTGGCGGACGGGTTGGGTGGGCCGGTGGGGGATATCTGGTGGGTGCTCTGCACGCTGGTGGGGTCGTCGGGGTCGGCGAGTACACCGGGTGCGCCGGTGAGCAGGAGGAGCTGGTCGGCGCCGAGGGCGGCGGCCAGTGCTGCCGCGGCGCGGTCGGCATCGACGTTGACGGGCTGGTCGTGTTCGTCGATGGCGGGCGGTGAGATCACCGGTACGTAGCCGGCGCGCAGGAGGGTCTCGGGGAGTTCGGTGTGGACCGTGGTGATCCGGCCGCTGTGGTTGTCGCGGATCAGGACGGTGCGGCCGTCGACGACGGCGCGGACGGCGGATTTGCGGCGGGCTCGGAGCATGTGGCCGTCCATGCCGGTGAGGCCGACCGCGGGCACCTTGTGGCGGGAGAGTTCCGCCACGAGTGCGGGCTTGACCGCGCCGGCCAGGGCGAGGACGACCACTTCGAGGGTGTCCGGGTCGGTGTAGCGCGTGGACACGTTGTCCGGGGCGACGAGGGTGCGTTGGGCGACGCCGAGTCTGCCGGCGAGGCGTCCGATCTCGCCGGAGCCGCCATGGACGAGGAGGATCGAGTGTCCTTCGTGGACGAGACGGGCGACGTCGGCGCAGATGCCCGCGGCGTCCACGGCCGGATTGCCGCCGCATTTGACGACGGTCAGCGGTTTGGTGGTCACGGTCTCTCCGGTTGGCCGGGGTTCACAGGGGGTGGAGGCCGGGGAAGGTCAGGCCGAGGGTCTCGGGCCGGCCCATGCGGATGTTGAGGCACTGCACGGCGTTGCCCGCGCCGCCTTTGACGAGGTTGTCCAGGGCGCCGATCGTGGTCAGGCGTCCGGTGTCCTCGTCGAGGGCGTAGCCGACGTCGCAGTAGTTGGATCCGAGCAGGATCTTCGGGTCGGGGTAGCGGAAGATGCCGCGCTGGTGGGCGACGACGCGGACGAAGGGTTCGTCGGCGTACTGCTCGCGAAAGGCCCGGCGCACGGCCTGTTTGTCGACGCCGGGGCGCAGGGTGGCGTGGCAGATGGTCTGCACTCCGCGGACCGCTTCGACGCCGGTGGCGGTCATCGCGGCCGGCAGGCCCAGGTGCCGGGAGATCTCGGCCTCGTGCCGGTGACCGGTGGGCGCGAACACGCGCATGGCACCGCTGCGTTCGGCGTGCAGGTTGGCCGGGCCCGCGGTTGAGCCGGAGCCGCTGGAGCCGGTACGGGCGTCGAACTGCGCTCCCGCTTCGACATCGATCAGGTCACGGGCCACCAGGGGGTAGAGCGCGAGTACGCCCGCCGCGGCCATGCAGCCGGGCACGCTGATCCGGTCCGCGCCGCGCAGGCTGTCGCGGTGCAGTTCGGGAAGCCCGGGCACGAAATCGTCCAGGAGGTGCGGGGCCTGGTGCTTCTCGCCGTAGTAACGCTCGAAGACCTCTGTGTCGTCGAGCCGGAAGTCCCCGGTCAGATCGATGACGAGTTTCGACCGCTGGATCCACTGGTCGATCTGTGTCATCGCGGCCCGGTGCGGCAGCGCCAGGAACACCGCGTCGCACTCCGGGACCTCCTCGGCCGTACAGAACGACAGATCGGTGGCGGACCGCAGATTCGGATGCACCCCGTCGACCCGCTTGCCCGGGAAACGGGACGAGACCGCGCCCACCACCTCGACCTCGGGATGTCCCAGCAACAGCCGCAACAACTCCCCGCCGATATAACCGGCCGCACCGACCACCGCCACCCGGATCACGACCCCGCCCCCCTCACCGAAACACTCCGACCTGCCACGACAACTCCCTCCAGTCCGAATCAACCACCCATACGAAGGGAAACTACGAGCCCACCCTCATCACCCACATCCGCGACAAACGCATTCCGAAGGACGCACCGGACTGACTTTCCCGCCCCGCGACTACGCACCCCGATTACCGATGCGAACCGGATGCCGACCATTGCTGCAAAGAGTGAACTTGCCCCTCGGCAGTGGACGGATCACCCGGCCAAAGCCGAATCTCGCCCAGATCCGGGCGGAGTATCACTGCCGCGACGGTCCGCTCGCGTCGGATGTCGCCGTTGTCCGGCACGAGGATCGGTGGCGTCGAAAGGAGCCGGTGATGGCTCGCGGTGTCGCTCGCATCCGGGATGCCCGCCTCTCGAACTGCCTCCAGACGTCGCCTTGATGAGTTCTTGGCGAAGACGTTGATCTCGTCTCTTTCGGCGAAATCCGGGTCCAGGAAGTGGTTGGTGTGCGCCAGGTCGGCATCTTCGAGAATGCTTCGCTGCGAGCCCAGAGATTCGACGCACACGGCCCGTTCCTCGCCGCAGATCATGAACGATCGCGAGCTGGCCAACGGGAGTTCGCACAGTATCTCGACGGCCTGGTCGACACTGTCGGCACTGTCCAGAACGTGCCGGATCGCCAGGTACGGCGGCACTCCCGGCTCCCATTCACCGCCGAGAACGAGATTGAGGCCGATGGCGATTCCGGCGTCGTTGACACCGAGGTAGCCCAGGAGTCCGGCGAAGCTGAGCACCAGGGAGCGGTGGCGCGGTCCGGATACCGCGAGGACGGCGATCTGGTCGTCGAGGTTCCCGTTCAGGTCGACTGTCTGTGCCAGCACCGGCCGGCCCCGGACCGAGGCATAGGTGGTGCAGTCCCCGGCGGTGACACGGCTGTACCCCAGAACCTCGCGCCGCAGTTGCAGCAGCCAGGCCGCGTCGCGGTCGACTCCGACGCCGGCGGCGAGACCGTCGACCTCCTCGGCGAGGTCCGGCAGGGCGGCGGCGACGACATCACGGTGGGCGGCGATGCTCGGTCGCAGCGAGTCGAGGTCCACCGGCCGGTCGGCGAGGTGGCCGAGGCGGGCGAGCGAGTCGTCGAGAAAGCCGCGGAGCCGTCCGGCCAGCGCGCGTCCGTGTGTGATCCCGCGGGCGCGCGGCGGGCCGGACAACTCAAGGAGCGGCACGCTGTTCATGCGCACGGGTTGACGGCCTTGCCGAGCCGGCTGAGCTGGTCCCGGACCGAGGGCCATTCGGCACGGAGCACGGAATAGTAGATCGCGTCGCGCCTCCTGCCCTCGGGCATGGGGTTGAAACTGCGCATGACGCCTTCTTCGTACGCACCGATGTTGCGCAGGCCGGCCCGGGCCTGAGCGTTGAGGACGTCGGTCTTGAACTCGACACGTTCAGCGCCCATGACTTCGAACGCATGCTTGAGAAGCAGGTACTTGGCCCACCGGTTGACGCCCTTTCCCTGGAAGTCGACACCGAGCCATGACCATCCGATCTCAAGGCGCCGGTCCGCTTCGGCGAGGTTGCCGTAGCTGCTGCTTCCAGCGGTCTGTCCGGTGCTCTTGTCGACGATGACGTAGACCGCGCGCTTGCCGCTGTTCTGGTCGGCGAGCATGGCGTCGAAGAACGTGTCGAAGTCGGTGTCGCTCTCGACCCGGGAGACGAAGTACGTCCAGATGCGCTGATCGAATGCGATTTTGCGAAGCGGTTCGCGGTCGCTCTCCGAGATGGGATGGAGTTCGACGTGCTCGTTCGCAAGGAGCGTGGAAGCGCTCTGGCTCCAGGCGGTGTGGCTCAAGAAACTCATCCCTTCAGGGGGGCGTGGGGCCGCAGGGCGTCGACGACGTCACCGAGGGTGCGCATGCGGGCGAGGTCGTCCTCGGTGAACTTGTCGAGACCGACTTCGGCCGCCTTGCACAGGGAGGTCAGGAACAGGACCTTGTTGAGGGAGGTGATCCCATAGGTCTGGACGAGGTCCTCGTCGGGGTCGAGGGCCACGGGGTCGGGGTGGTCGCGCAGCACCTGGGAGAGCTGTTCGCGGGCCAGGGTGTCGAGGTCAGTGGGCATGGATACCTGCCTTCGGGTCGTCGATGCGGTCGCGGTAACGGTCGGCGATGCGCTTGCGGATCGGTTTGAACTGAGAGGTGAGGAGCCCGTTGTCGACGGTGAACGGTTCGTCGGCGACGATGACGCGGCAGATGCGCTCATCCGGTTCGGACGCGGCGTTGACCGTGGCGAGCGCCTGGGCGATCGCGGTGGTGTCGACCGGGCCGGGGTGGGGAGAGACGACGGCGACCAGTCCGGCTGGGCTGGGGCAGTAGAGGACGCATTCGGCCACCGCACCGGTGTCACGGAAACGGGTCTCGACGGGCCTGACGATGATCTTCTTGGCGTTGTCGAGGACGATGACGTCGTCGGCGCGTCCGAGGATGTACAGGAAGCCGTCTTCGTCGAGGCGTCCCAGGTCCCCGGTACGGACGACACCGCCAGGCTTGAACATGCGTTCGCTGTCACCGGGGGCGGCGTATGTGTAGGCGGTGTTGACCGGGTGGTCGCTGCGGACGCAGACCACGCCTTCGTCGTCGATGACGATCTCCTTGCCGGGGAGAGGCCGGCCCACGCTGCCTTCACGATGAGCGCCGGGGTGGTTCTTGGTGGTGATACAGGTTTCGTTGAGGCCGTAGCCCTCGTAGATGGGAAGCCCGGCTTCGTTGTAGAACCTGAGCGTTGTCGGGTCGGCGGGAGCCGAGCCCGTCCACAGGTAGCGGATGCGGTCACCGAAGAGTTCGGCGGCGGCCTTGGCGGGTTCGACGCCGTCGGCGAGGCTGCTTTCGAGGTGCCGCTTGGCGGTGTCGAAGAAGGCGGGGACACCCATGACGACGGTGGGGCGGACGGTCGGCATCACGGCGAAGACGGACTGGTAGGTCGTGATGGTGATGTCGTGCCCCCAATACAGCGCCGAATAGAGCCAGTAGCGCTGTTGGAGAAGCGAGAGGGGCAGAAAGGTAAGAATGTCGTCGCCCGGACGATGGTCGAACAGGCTTTGAACAGCGTGCAGCGATGAGTCGATACTGCCGACGGTGGCTTCAAGTCCCTTGGGGGCTCCGGTGGAGCCGGAGGTGAACTTGACGGTGGTGCATTCCGTGGCGCCCCATTCGACGGGGTCGAGAGCCGCGGTGGCCTCCTCCGCATCGCCGGCGATGGTCGAGATCGGCATCGCTCGGGACGGGGCATCGTCGGACAGCGGAGCGTCGGTGTAGAGAACGTCGAGTTCGTAGCGCTCGATCAGATCGCTGTCGGGACTGAACTTGCCGGGTTCAAAACCGGCGGTCTGTGCCTTGATCATGAGGGCGGCGAGGTCGAGCAGCACCCATTCGAGACGGTTGGCCGAGAGGATGCCGATGCGGTCTCCCGCGCCGATGCCCCGGCGGCGCAGGGCACAGGCGACGGCCTTGGCCCGGTCGTGGAACTCGGCCAGCGGCATGGTGGTGCGGTGGCCGAGGCCGGTGACGGTGATGGCACCGTCGTGGTCGGGCCTGGCGGCGATGATGCGGTTGATGATCGATTCGGTCATCGCTGCTCGCCGGTGCTGAAGAAGCGGGTGCCCGAGAGGGTGCAGCGGCTGCCGGCCTCGACCAGGTCGGCCGTGTCGGGCCAGGTCTCGATCGCCGGGATGCCGAGGGCGGCGGCGAGTTTCGCCGAGAAGCGCGGCATCAAGGGAGCCGAGGCGGTGGCGAGGAGGCGGGCCGCGGCCAGTTCCAGGGCGATGGCGGTGCGGGCCTCGGAGCTCCATCGGTCGTCCTGGGCCAAGGCGGACTGCTGACGGGAGAAGGCACGCACATCGGTGACGATGCCGTCGAGTACGGTCGCGGCGGCCCTCAGCGAGAACCCTTCGGGATTGAGGGCGGCGGTGATCTCGTCGAGCCGTAGCGACAGGCGGGCCAGGAAGGCGGTGTGCTCGCTGGTCCAGGTGCCTGCGTCAGGGACGACGCCGCCGAAGTGACGGTCGATACGGTCGCCCAGGTCGCCGAGCCACTCCTCCCACTGTCCGACGAGCGTGCCGGCACAGGCGCGGTCGAACTCGGCGCGGCGGAAATCGGTGCGCTCGCCCTCGGGGCGGGTGCGGGAGAGGTAGTAGCGGACGGCGTCGACGGTGTCGGGAGTCAGAATCTCCTTGCCCCAGATCGCGTGCCGCCTGCTGGTGGAGAACTTCTGGCCTTCGAGCAGATAGAACTCGTTGACGTGGTAGTCGATGTCGGGGTTCCACTCGGGGAAGGCCAGCCGGTACAGGACCGGGTAGAGAATCGAGTGGTAGAAGCTGTTGTCGTAGCCGAAGAAGTGCACGATCTTCCAGTCGGGGGAAGGCACCTCCTTCGACCAGCGCTCCCCCAGCTCGGCGCCGAGCCGTTCGATGCCGTGGAGGAAGCCGTGACTCATCTCCGGCCAGACCCAGATGACCTGGCCGTCCAGGTCGTCCTCGGCGGGCCGCACTCCCCAGTCGGAAGGGTGGGAGACCGGCAGGTCGAGCGTGTCGCGGGCGAAGACGCGCCGGGCCAGTTCGCGCAGGCGGGCCGGGACCCGGCCGAGCCGGTGGTGGTCGGCGACGGCGTCGGCGAACTCGTGCAGCGGCAGCGTGTAGCGCTCGACTTCGGCGTGCTTCGGTGCGGTGCTGCTGATGCGAGAGGACGGATCGACGAGGTCGGCGACGAGGTTGGGCTCGCCGCATTCTTCGCAGATGTTGCCACCGGTGCCGTGGGAACAGCTGGGGCAGGTGCCGCCGACGTTGACCTCGTAGAGGTACTCGCCTGTCTCGGCGTCGGACAGGGCAGGCGTCGCCTTGGGGCTGACGCGTCCGGAATCGACCAGGCGGGTGAAGTAGCGCTGGAGGCCTTCGGGGTAGCCCTCGTCCACGCTGGTGACGTAGTACTGGTCGACCTCGATGTCCATCGCCTTGAGAGTCGCGGCGATCTCGGCCGAGTAGTGGGCGGCGACCTCGGCGGGGGTGGAGTTCTCGCGAGCGGCAACGGCCTCGACGTAGCTCTGGAAGTCGTCACTGCCGGTCAGGTGCCAGGCGCGGTTGCCGTTGAGGCGCTGGTATCGGACGTAGACGTCGGCACCGAGGTAGGGGCCGGAGAGGTGACCGAGGTGAAGGTCGCCGTTGGGGGTCGGAGGAGTGGAGAAGACGAACTGGGGCCGGTCGGTGTGGTTCGGACGGGTACGCGACAGCGCCGAGACGCGAGCGCGGGCCGAGTCGCGCCAGTACTGGGTGAAGAAGACCAGGTCCGTCTCGCCGGTGTTGGTGATGGTGTGCGACTCGAACGGCTCGAACAGGACCACGGTGCCGGGCCGGGCCGGATGGGTGCGACCGTCGATGCTCAGCTCGCCCGTACCGGCGACGATGACGAAGAACTCGGTCTCGTCGTGCTGGTGGCCGGCAGAGGTGACGCCGGGGGCGACACGGCCCCAGCCGGCACCCACTCCCAGGCCCTCGACCGAGGACATGTCGATGCCGAAGGCTTCGGACAGTTCGGATTCGCTGTAATAGTTGAGGATCATGACTGCCTCTGTCGTGGCTGGGAGAGGGTTCGGG
Source organism: Streptomyces coeruleorubidus (assembly GCF_028885415.1). GTDB lineage: Bacteria > Actinomycetota > Actinomycetes > Streptomycetales > Streptomycetaceae > Streptomyces > Streptomyces coeruleorubidus_A. Next base: position 6,409,723 of record NZ_CP118527.1, on the reverse strand, counting down.
TCGGGGTGAGATCCAGGGCGGCGACGGTCTCGGCGGCGATGGCGGGTGCCAGGCGGTAGCCCGAGCCGTTCGCGGCTCCGGCGAAGACCAGGCCGGGCCTCAGTTCGGCGACGACGGGTTCGCGGCTCGGGCTGTAGGCGTCGCAGAAGACCCGGCCCGAGTCGCACCGGGCCACCAGGCCGGGCGCGAAGCGACCCAGGACGGCTCGGGCATCGTCGAGGTCGGACGGCTCCAGGACGAGTCCGGCGTCGTCGGGGGCGACGTCCCAGCGATCGCTCGTGTAGCTGAACAGGAAGTGGCCGCGCCCGTGGAGCGGCAGGAGGAAGGCGTCCTCGTCATCGAAGATCGTGAGCGGATCGTCGGGTGCCGGAGACGATTCGACATGGGTGGCGACGACCTTCTTGACCCGCAGGCCGAGCGGGGCGACCAGGTCGGCCCAAGCGGGGTGCGCGAGCCACGGACCGGGGGCCAGGACGACCCGCCGGGCGAGCAGTTCGCGGCCCTGGCCGAGGGTGAGGCGGTGGTAGGCGCCGTCGGAGGAGAGTTCCGTGACCTCGGTTCCCTCCAGCACCGTCACGCGGTCGCGGACGCCGGCCAGCACACGGCCGGCGACCCCTTGGACGTCGGCGTAGTGGCACCCGGGCAGAGTCCACGCACGGGCGCCCGGCGGAGCCTCCCAGCCGCGGGCCGGGTCGGCCGGGGCGGTCTCGTCACCGAGTCGTAGGTAGGTGGCGGAGAGCGCGTCGGCGTCACCGGACGTGACGACCGTCGCGTCCACTTCACGGATCGGCAGGTCGAGTTCGGCGGCCAGGCGTTCCCAGACGTGCTGGGAGTGCTCGCTCATGGACCTGACCCGTGCGGTCGCGCCGCGCGGGAAATGGACGCCGGCCGAGCGGCTGGAGGCGCCCTGGCCGATCAGGCCGCGTTCCAGGACGGCGACGGTCACGTCGGGGAAGGCCGCGACCGCTTCGCGGGCGACGAGCGCGCCGATGACTCCGCCGCCGACGATGGCGAGGTCTACCGTGTCCACTGAGTGCCCCGTCCGTTCTTGGCCGACCAGTCGATGAAGGACATCGCCGGTTCGGGAGCGCTGCAGCCCCGCAGGCGGTTGGCGATGCGCTGGGCCCGCCAGGCGTTCAGACTCAGGTTCACGTCGGGCAGTCCTCGCTGGCCGCGCACCGCGTTCTGCACGAAGATCTTCCGGTCCGGCGGGCCGTCCCAGCTGATCGCGAAGTCCTCGTCGACACGGACCTCACCGTTCTCGGTCTCGATGCGGTCCATCAGGGGCTCCAGGAAGGACTTGGGAGCGGCCCGGAAGCCGGTCGCCCACACCACCGCGTCGACCGGGAGACACTGGCTCTGGCCGGACTCGTCGTTGTGACGCAGCGTCACCTCGAAGTCCCCGCTGCCCGTGCGGTCGGCGGACACGACGGTCCGGTTGGGCAGGAGCCCGAATCGGTGCTCGTCGCGCTCGATGAACTGGAGCCGGTACAGCTGCTGGTAGATCGCCCGGAGGGTCGACTCGGAGATCCCGTCCGAACTCAGCAGGTGGGCCGAGTTGAGCTCGGCACGCTTGGACTCGGACAGCCGGTAGAAGTAGTCGGAGTACCCCGGCATGTAGAAGTCGTTGGTGAAGGTCGAGTCGTCGATCGGGAAGTAGTTGCGGCGCCTGGAGACCCACGAGACCCAGGCCGGCCGCTCGGATTCGGGCCGCGAGATCAGGTCGAGGAACGCCTCGGCCCCGGACTGGCCACCGCCGACCACGGCGACCCGCTTGCCCGCCAGTTCCTTCGCCTGGCTCAGATACTGGCTGACGTGGAAGTGGCCCGCCCCCAGGTGCGGGACAGCGAACTCGGGCACCCACGGAACGGTGCCGACGCCCACGGCGATGTTGTCGGCGGTGACCTGGCGACGGTCGGTGGTGACGCGGAAGACTCCGTCGAAGTCGACCCGTTCGACGGTCTCGGAGAAGACCACGTTCTCGTTGGTCTCGGCCGCCCAGGCCAGGTAGTTGCGGAACTCGGTGCGCGGCACCTCGGAGAACTGGGCGTTGAGGAAGTGGTACATCCGGCCGTGCTCGTGCAGATAGGACAGGAACGAGAACCGGTTGGTCGGGTCGGACAGGCTCACCAGGTCCTTGAAGATCGACACCTGGAGGGTCGCGCCGGTGATGAGCTGGTCGTCGTGCCAGGTGAAGTGGGGCTTCCGGTCGAGGAAGAGGTTCGGCTGCTCCGGATCGCCGTGCAGCAGTGCGGCCAGACTCAGGTTGGCCGGGCCCGCGCCGATGCCGACGAGCCGGAGGTGACTGGGCTGCTCGGAACTGGACGTCCTCATTGGCTTCGGTACAGGTCCCACATCGAGTCCTTCCTGTGGAGGTGCAGGCTGTTGAGCCCGTTTCACGACGCTTGCCGGATCTGGCGTTGGCGGGCCATCGGTGTCTGGTCGCAGGCCGGGATCAGTGCTGTCGTTCCTGGTCGGTTGACTGGAGAGTGCAGGGCAGGCCGGCTCGGGCGAGCCGGTCGAGCCAGTGGCTCGCCTCCTCGGTGTCGGCGGTGGCCCGATGCAGGCCGGGCGGCAAGGACGCGGCAAGGACGCGTTCGACGCCGGAGGCGGCGGTGGTCGAGACGCAGCGGGCCATCGCGGTGTCGGTGTCGTCGCCGGTCACATCGAGCCGGTAGCGGCCGGACCAGTGCCGGCCGTCGCGTTCGACCTCCAGGCCGACGGTGAGGACGACACGGTCGCGGTCGGTGTCGGTGGTCGGGTACCGCTCGGCCAGTTCGTCGGCGAGGGCGGCGAGGCGGGCGTGATCGCCGGAGGCGACGGTGTCGAACACGCTCTTCCACGCCGCCCTCCACCCCTGTGGACGCAGAGTGCCGCGGACGAAGGCGTCGGTTTGCCAGCCTTCGGGGAAGCCGTACTGGTCGATGAAGCCGACGCTGTCGCGGTTGGGATAGACCTCGAAGACCTCACTGCCGAGCACGAGCTCCTCGGTGTCCTCCCAGGGCCGCTCGACTTCGCGCACCCGGCCGTCACGCACGTACCGGGCGGGGGCGGTGAGGGCGGTCAGCACTCCCAGCGGGGCCCAGCTGAACTGGTAGCGGAACTCGTTCGGTTCGGCGGGGATGCCCCCGCAGTAGGAGGACAGCGAGACGCGATCGGCGCGGTCACCGACCGCATCGCGCGCCCGGGCGAGAAGCAGGTGGGTCATGAGGTGGTCGATGCCGGGGTCGAGTCCGGCTTCGGTGAGGACCACCAGGCGCTGCGCCGTCGCCTGTTTCGACAGTTCCTCGATCTCGGGTGAGGTGTAGCTGGTGCAGGCGAAGTGGGCGCCGGCGTCGATGGCGGTGCGCAGCAGGTCGAGGTGGTGGCCGGCCGGGAGCATGGAGACGAGAACGTCCCCGGGCCGCAGCGCGGTGGCGAGGTCGTCGCGGTCAAGGCCGCGTGTCTGCACGGGGGCTTGTGGGGCGAGCGTCTCAAGGCGGGCGCGGGCTCGTTCACGCGTGCGGCCCCACAGGACGACGTCGGCTTCTTCGCCGAGAAGGTCGAGTCCGGTGCGGCCGGTCGACAGACCGGTGCCGACCCAGTGGACGGTCCCGGTGGGTCGGACGGGAAGGTCAGACATCATGGAGATCCGTCTCGCTCAGGGCTGTGTGAAAGGCTCGGCGGCTGCGCTCCCAGCAGTCGCCGTCGGGCAACCGCGTCAGATGCGGGGCCAGTTGGGCGGAGAAGTCGTCGCTGGCTTCGCGCGGCAGCAGGGAGGGAAGGTTGTCGATGGCGATGACCGCGAGCCCGTCGGCGACGGCACGGACCGGCTCGTCCCAGCTGGTGAGGCGGTCGTAGACCGGCAGCAGATGGGTGGGGCCGCCGACGTCGCAGGTGACGTCGACGATGAGCGAGAGGCGGCGGTCGGCTCGCAGGTGCTCGGGGGCGAGGAAGGGCTCGCCGGGTTCGGTGAGCTGGACGGCGTTGACGAGGATGTCGTGGTCGGTGATCGCCTCACGGTCGAGGTCGGCGGTCTCGGCCAGGTCCCACAGGGTCGCCTCGATGCCGGCGTGTTCGAGAGCGGCGCGGGCGCCGCGGCCACAGCGTCCACGGGCACCGATGACGAGCACGCGCGGCAGCCGCGTCAGCGGGCCGAGGAAAGTGTCGAGCACGTCCTTGGTGGTCGGTCGCAGTGGGCGGTCGAGGTCGCCGGTCCAGTGCCGGACCGCCAGCGCGGCGCCGACGTAGCCGGCCCAGCGGCCGAAGGCGGCGAGGCGTCGTTCGCGGGCGTCGGTGAGGTATTCCAGGTCGAGGATCTCGCCGCCCCCGGTCGCGAAGCGGGCCAGGAGTTCCCGAGCACCTCGCTGCCCTTTGTAGGCGTGCGCGAAGTACAGGTGGCGGCCGCCTACAGGGGTGGTGTCCTCGGGGAGGGCCTTGAGTCCGAGGACGTGGGCGTCGGCGGGCGCGTCGGTCCAGGAGTGGGCGGGGACGGGCCGGGCGCCGGCGTCGAGGTAGTCGGCGATCGGGTAGCAGCGTGCGGCGGAGTGCTCGACGGTCACCTGGGCGCCCTGCTTGACGAGCGTGGCGGTATCGGCAGGGGTCAGTGGGGTGCGTTGCTCGCCGGGGTGGGTCTCGGCGCGCAGCCACAGGTGAGGGGGCGTCATGGGTGTCTTCCCTTGTCGAGCTTGGAGGGAGGGTCGTGGTCTTTCACAGGGCGTCAGCGATCGTCATCTCGATCACTTCGGACGACCCCTCATAGATGCGCAGGGAACGGATCTGGCGGTAGAGCCGCTCCGTCGCGCTGCCGGAGACGAGCCCGGCGGCGCCGAAGATCTGGACGGCGCTGTCGACGATCTCGCCGGCGGCCTCGGTGGCGTAGAGCTTGGCGGTCGAGGAGTGCTTGGCGTGGTCGAGGCCGGCGTCCATCGCCCAGGCGGCGCGGGCGGTCAGCAGTGAGGCGGCCGAGAGTTTGACGTCCATGCCCGCGAGCGAGGACCTGACGAGTTGGAGGTCTGTGAGCCGGCCTCCGTAGGCCTTGCGGGTACGGGCATGGTCGAGTGCGAGCCGGAAGCCGCGCCTGGCGAAGCCGATCGCGGCGGCGGCCACGGTCGCACGAGCGCGTTCGAGTACGTCGAGAGCGACCACGAGGCCCTGGCCGCGTTCGCCGAGCACGGCATCGGAACCCACGCGGACGTCCGTGAACGTCAATTCGGCCCACGAGCGGGGCGCGATCGCGCCGATGGGCTCGGCTTTGAAGCCGGGGGTGCCGCAATCGACGAGGAAGGCGGTCAGGCCCAGCGGGCCAGGTCCGTCTCCGGTGCGGGCCAGGACGACACACACGTCGGCGATGTCGCCTTGCGCGATCCACGTCTTGGTTCCGTTGAGGACGAATCCGTCCCCGTCGGGGGTCGCTTCGAGCACCACGGCGGCCAGGTCGGAGCCCGCTCCGGGCTCGGAGAGGGCCAGCGCCCCCGCGCTGGTCCCGGCGGCCAGGCCGGGCAGGTGGCGGCGGCGCTGCCGGTCGGTGCCGTGGCGGGTGATCGCGGCGGCGGTGAGCTCCTGGATCGAGTAGCTGAAGTCGGCCAGGTCCTCGTGGTACGCCAGGGCCTGGCGCCTGAGGCACAGGGACCGGACGTCGGAGTCGGGCTGGTCGGGGTCGAGGTGGCGCAGCCAGCCCGACCGGCCCAGTTCGGCGAGCAGGGCCCGGGCGGTGGTGGCCGGATCGGTGGTGTCCAGGTTCGCCCATGCCTCGGCCCGGTCTGCGCACCACTGCCCGATCTCGTCGGCGAGGGTGCGGTGTGCGTCGTCGAACAGCGGCAGGGCCAGGACGCCGGGATCGAACACTTGGGAGAAACTCATCGTGATCCTCACTCAGATGGCCGGCTCGGCGACCGGCTCGCACTGTTCTTCGCCTCGCGCGTGAGGGCGAGCGCCGCCGGCCCGGGCGCCGTGACCTCCGGTTCGTCCGCACGCTCCGGACGGGTCCGGATCTGCGGTGTGGCCATGTGGCGGCCTCCTTTCGGAGGTCGGTCTGCCGCGCTGAAAGGACGCTACGGGCACCCGGTGTGATGAGCGTCCGCGACAAGTTCATCCACCGGGACGCATGGCGGTTACCGCGATCGCCCGCGACTGCGCATGTCGCTTACCGGCCCGGGCGCACCGCCTATGCCGGGCATCCGTCGGGGAATTCCGGGAAAACCGTCGGAGAGTCAGGTACGCGGACTCGGGCCGACATGGAATCCAGACCCGATGAGCGCGCCGAGGAAGAGGTTGAGCACCTCGATGCCCCCGTCGGCAGGGGCACAACGGTTCATCAGTCCCCCGAATCCGGAGGCCATCATGATCACTCCCCAGGTGACGATCCAGGGCCGGACGCCCCCGTCCGGATCCGGAAAGAGCTCGGGAATGGCGTGGATTCGCTTCTGCAGCACGTAAGGGCCGTCCATGGCTTCGAGCAGCAGCCGGCGCCATTCCTCCGGGGTGACTTTCGACGACCAGCCTGGAACCACACCCTGCCCGCCGTGCAGCAGAGCGGGCTTGAGGATGAGTTCCTGCTGATGGGCCACGGCATGGTCCAGCAGCGAACCTTCGGTACCGTCCTCCAGAATCACACGTCCGGATGTCACCGAGGAAGTCCAGGGAAGCAGGCGGTCGATGACGTCCAGTTCCTCGTCCGAGAACAGGTGCCGGTGCGTGCGGTCGGAGAGCATCGCCAACGACGCCTTGCTGCCGTACAGTTCCGACTCCAGTGAGGTGAACATGCGTACCTCACCGTCTTCGAGCGCTCCGAGCAAGGGCTCCAGCAATGCGTCGGCATTGTCGTCGAGCAGGTCCTCCAACATGAATTGTCGGTAGACGATGTCGATCGGTCGGTCCTCCAGCCACAGCCTGCCGTCCCGCCTCTCGAGCTGCCCGATGTGGCACTGGTACGCCTCCAGGCCGTGCTCTTTCCACAGATTCACGAGAGCGCTCAGATACGCCCCCATCTCCGGGAAGTTCGAGGGCCATTCGGTGAGCGCGATGACGGGGCGGGCGTCGGGCGCCAGTCCCATCTCGTGCCGGATCGTGCGGACCTGCTCCGCCGCGGTGTCGACGTACTGGAGTCCTTCCTCCGCGGCGAATCGGCTGAACTCGGGGTCCGCCAGGATTCCACGGCAGATGTCTCCGCTGTCCCATCCGATCGTGCTCCCCATGTTGAATTCCATGAGGCGGAAACCCGATTCGTCGGCGTAGAGATCCGCCCGTCCCATGCCGGTCAGAGTGCTGGGCACGGCGGCGGAGGAGCGCTCGATGGCGCATATCTGTGCCTTTTCCATGCCGTTCGCCCTGGCGAACGCGGCGATATCGCCGTCGAACAGAAGATGCGGGAGGCGATAGAGCGCACCACGCAGCACGTCCAGGTCCCGGGTCAGTTGCCGGACCTCTTCCGCGGAGAGGAACATCGGCCGGGGTGCGTACGACCCCGTGGTGAAAATGCGAGTGAACTCGCTGTCGTACACCGGACCCAGGACGCGTCCTATCTTCTCCAGATACCTCTCGGTCAGTGCGTGGTCGCGTGGCATATTCCGCAGCTCCCCTCTTTCCCTTTCCGAAATCCCGAAGTCAAGAGTGGCACGGGCAGGACTCGGATCGGCTAAGCGAGATGCGCAGTCGCGGCGGGGAAAGTCAACGCGGTGCGTCCTTGCCGGCGGAAACAGCACCGAGGCCGAGCAGGTGGTCGATCACCTGCTCGGCCTCGATGGGGGCAGTCGGTCTCCTGGGCGGAACGCGGTCAGCGGCCGATGAGGTGCTGCTGGTCCTGCGGCCGCAGCCGCAGGCTGTGCTGGCCCCCGTCCACGGCGAGCATCATGCCCACGGAAGCGCTCGACAACGGGCTCGCCAGGTAGGCGATCGCGCCGGCCACCTCATCGGCGGTCACCAGACGACCCGGCGTCAGGAACGCGTTCATCGCTTCCCGCGCGGCCGCCGGATCGGCCGTTCCCTGGAGCTGCTTCTCGACCCACGGGGTGTCCGTCGTGCCGGGGGCGACGCAGTTGACCCGGATGCCCTCGCGGGCGTGGTCCGCCGCCATGGCCAGCGTCAGTGAGTACACCGCGCCCTTGCTGGTGGAATACAGCGCCCGCATCTGGTGTCCGGCCCACGCCACGATCGAGCACGTGTTGACGATCGCCGCGGCGGGCGAGCGCCGCAGATGAGGCAACGCGTGCCGGGCGACCCTGACCATCCCGACCACGTTGACGTTCAGGACGTTCAGCCACTCGTCGTCGCTGTTCGCGGCGACGTCCCCGACCGCGGGGATACCGGCGTTGTTCACCACCACGTCCAGCCGGCCGAACCGCTCGACCACGGCGTCCACGGCGGAACTGACCTGGGCGTCGTCGCCGACGTCGGCCTGGATGCCCATGATGTCGTCCGGGAGTCCGTCCGGCTTGAGGTCGAGTACGGCAACCTCGGCTCCCCTGCTGCGCAGCAGTTTCGCCGTGGCCAGACCGATTCCCTGCGCACCGCCGGTGACGATCGCAACGAGTCCTTCGAAGTCACTCACTAGTTCTCTCCTTGTTCATTTCGGACCATGGGGGAGACGGAAACGACGCAACGTGACGTCGTGGATTCGCGCGGATGTGCCGGCTTCATGCGGCCGGAAGCGGGTCAGGAAGTCGCTTCCTCGGCCGAGGAACTCGCTTCCTTCGTCGAGGGGCTCGCTTCCTTCGCCGAGGAACTCGCTTCCTTGGCCGAGGGACTCGCTTCCTTGGCCGCGAGGGCCGAGGGGCGCAGCCGCAGACTGAGCTGGACGCTCAGCAGCCCCAGCACGCCGGTCATGGTCCACAGCACCCAAGGGGCGTACGCGTACACGGCACCGCCGATGACCGGTCCGGCGCCCGTGCCGGCCGTGTATGCGGCGCCGTACAGCCCCTGATAACGCCCGACCATCCCCGGCGGAGTCAGATTCACCAGGTGGGCCTGGACGATGGAGGAGTACACCATCTCGCCGAACGTCCAGATCATCACCGTCACCGCCAGCATGCCCATGTTGGTCGCGAACCCCGTCAGCGTGAGACCGACGCAGGTGAACAGGTTGCCGGCGGCCAGTACGTACTCCGGCCGGTACCGGGAGACCAAGCTGATGAGGGGCAGCTCCAGCAGCACCACCAGCAGACCGTTGAGCCCCATGAGGAGACCGAAGTCCTGCTCGTCCAGACCCGTGTCGTTGACGTGCAGGGGCAGGCCGACGGTGGTCTGGATGTAGACGAACATCCCGAACACGGTCATCAGCAGGAACCGCACCAGGGTGCGGTCGGTGAGGGCCTGGCGGTACCCCACCGTCCGGTCCTCCTGCGGGTCGGCCTCGTCCTCGTCGGACCGCGGCCGGGTCCCGTCCCGCAGCAGCACCGCCACGATCACGCCGAACAGCAGGAGCGCCGCGGCCTCCAGGAGGAACAGCTCCACATAGGAGTGGCTGGCCAGGATGCCGCCGAGGACACCGCCCAGGGCGGCGCCGATGTTCTGCGCGAACCGGAGCACCCCGAAGGCGGCGAGCCGTTGCTCGGGCGCCACGGAGTCGACCAGCACCGCGGCCATGGCCGGCCGGTGGATCTGCGACATCACGCCGATGAGACCGACCACGATGACGATGACCGGCAGCGGTTCGACGAACGGCACGAGCGCTGTCAGGCCGGAAGTGGTCACGACGGACAGCAGGATGGCCGATCGCCGGCCGATGGTGTCGGTGAGGTAGCCACCGATGACGTGGCCGAGCACACTGCCCAGACCGGACGCGCCCAGCACGAGCCCCGCGGCCCCGGCGGAATGGCCGCGCTGGGTCAGGTAGAGCACGATGAACACGGGCAGGAAGTTGCCGACCTGGAGGATCAGGCTTCCCAGGCTGATGATCCAGACCCGGCGGGGCAGGCCGCGCAGAGTTTCACGGAATCGCGGCTTGTCGACGCCCGACCGGTCCGACGCCGCGGTGTTCACGCGACTGACTCGGTGCGCAGGTGGAGCGCCGCGGCCGGCTGTCCACCGGGGGCGATCGCTTCGGCATCGGCGCTCCGCACGACCGCCGAGGACCGTTGGCTGGTGGGTACGACATTGTTGGACAACGTGGCTCCTTATCTTGCGTTTCCACCCGACGAACTCGCCGAGAGCGGGGATTTCCCCTCCACGTCAGCACGAAGCTCTGTCGGCTCATCGGAGATGAGAATTACGCACCCCGTCTGCCGCGTCAAAAAGGACGCTACGACCGCACCGACGTCAGGTGCGTCCGCGACAAGTTCATTCACGGGGACACATCGCGTTGACTTCCCTCTCCTGCGACTAAGCATCTCGCTTACCCCGGCGCCGCCCCCGGCCATGCCACTCTGGATGCTGGTCCGGAGGTTTCTCCAAATGAAATGCCGTGCAGCGTTGGTACCGAAGAACTGGGAGAGTTTGAATGCCGCTTCATCCAACCGTTGCGGGAGTCAGGGACTATCGTGTCGCAACCGGTTTCACACCGCTTTACACGATGTCGGTGGACCAGGCCCGGAAAGCGGACGCGGAAACCGAAGCCACGAACTGGGACTGGATCAAACAACCTGAAGAGGTTTTCGATCTGGACATCCCGGGTCCGGCCGGCCAACTGACGCTCAGGGTGTACCGCCCGCAGAGCGACGGGCCGCTTCCCGTGCTGGTGTATTTCTTCGGCGGCGGTTGGGTCGTCGGCTCCCTGGACACATCGGACGCCATCTGCCGCACGCTGTCCGCCAAGGTTCCCTGCGTGATCGTCTCCGTGGGCTACCGGCTGGCACCCGAGCACCCGTTCCCGGCAGCCATCGACGACTGCTACGCCGCCGTGAAATGGGTGGCGGAGCATGCGGCCGAACTCGGCGCCGACGGCGGGCGCATCGGCCTGGCGGGCGACAGTTCGGGCGGCAACCTGGCTGCGGCACTCGCCCTGATGGCCCGGGACGACGACGGACCGTCGATCTCCGCCCAGGTGCTTGTCTACCCGCCCACCCGCAGCAGCGGCGCGGACACGAAGTCCATGCGCGACAACACCGATCCGATGTTCTTCAACGCTTACTCGTCCGCCTGGTTCTGGGACCATTACCTCGCCGATCCCGCCGACGGCGAATCCCCTTACGCCTCGCCGCTCAACGCGGCCGACCACAGTGGACTTCCCGCGGCGCTGATGATGACGGCCGAGTACTGCCCGCTGTACGACGAGGGCGAAGCCTACGCGGACGCGCTCAAGCGCGCGGGTGTGCCGGTGGAGTACCACCCGTACACGAGCCTGCCGCACGGCTTTCTGGCCTTGGCGTCCGTGCTGGACACCGCCAGGGACGCGTTCGACGTGATCGCCGACTTCCTGCGCCGGCGACTGGGGTGACATGAAACCGGACGAAACCACCGGTGTGGTTCTGCGCGCGCCCAGGTACGTGCTCGGCGAGACCTCGATCGACCACACCGAGATCGAGGGATTCGCCGATTTCGTCGACCAGCGGCAGATGATGCCCGACGCCCGGCTGTGGGGGTGGGGTGCGGTTCACCGTACGGCACTCGACACGGCCGCTCTCGCCGTACGAACCGGCCGCCGCACCTTGCGCGCGGCAGGCGTCGAGCCGGGCGAGGTCGACGCGCTCGTGCTGTGCTCCACCGCCTTTCCCGCCGACATCACGGCGCACGGTGAGCTGATCGGGTCGGTCCTTCGTGGGCTGGAGCTCGGGGCTGTTCCGGTTACCGGGATCACGCTGAACCGGTGCGCGACCATGCTCACCGGGCTGCAAACCGCCGCCACGATGGTTGCCGCGGGCCGCCATCGGACCGTGCTGGTGATCACAGCGGACCGGGTGGCCGCCGAATCCGAGCGGCTCTCCGACTTCGCACTGTTCAGCGACGGTGCGGCCAGTTGCCTGGTCACGCGGCGGTCGGACGGCGCTCCGGAATCCTACGAATGGGTCGCCGACGCGTCCGCTCAGGATCCGGCCGCGCTCGGCCGGGGCAACGAGATCAGCGCCGATCTGACCAGAATCGCCAACCAGCGACTGTTCGCCGAGGCCGGCATCGGCATCGAGGCGATCGACGGCCTGCTGCACAACAACATCTTTCTCCCCATCGTGACGATGAAGGAAGTGCAGGCCGGTTTTGTTCCATCCCAGTTGGACACGTCGAACATCGCCAGGGTCGGACACTGCTTTGCCGCGGACCCGCTGATCAACCTCGTCGACCGGTCCTCCGCCGGCACCATCCGGGCGGGCGGGCTCTATCTGCTGGCGTCCAGTGTCTCCGGGCTGCGGGTGTGCATCCTGCTGCGTGCCGACTCCGCGTGACTGAACAGCTTTACCGACAGATCAGGTCGTTGCGAATCCATGAAGGAGTTGCCGAAGTGCAGAAAATGAGCACGCTGCCGGGGCTGCGGACCATGGTCCGGGAGGTCCTGCAGCTGCCCGAGTCCGAAGACGTCGACATGCGGACGCTGCGCGAGCTCGGCGCCGGCTCGCTGCAGGCAGTCGCCCTGCAGTTCCGCATCCTCGAAGAGACCTCGGTCAACGTGGAGATGGCCGACCTGGTCGGCGGTTCACGCGTTGCGGACATCGCCACGCTGATCGACGAGCGCAGGTCGACCGTGGGGTGAGGTCCGAGCACAGTTCCGGGAGAGCCGGGGGCGGCGATGCCCCCGGCTCTCCCGCGTCTCCACGTACACGCGACCCGAGACGGTCCTGACCGCGGACCGACGAAGGCGGCCCCCTCTCACCGGGGACCGCCTGTCGGGTTCGAAGCCGTGGATCAGCCGCACGACCTCGTCGGGGAAGAACCGGGCCTCGGCCCGGTCACACATGCTCCAGCTGGGTCAGGGAGTCCTTGAGATTCGCCAGCTCCGCGGCGGTGGGTGCCGTCACGCGCAGACCGGAGACCCGCCCCGGCTGCCTCCCGTCGAGGGCCCGCACGGCCACACCGTGGTCGAGGAAGAAACGGTGATCTTCGACGGGGTCGTCGGTGGCGATGAAGCGGTAGTGGACGGGGACACCGCGCACCAGGCCGGGGAACCGGTCGCCGATGATCTCCTCCAGGCCGACGGCGTTCCTCAGCAGCGCGGACCGGGTGCGCTCGGCCCACTCGGTTTCGGCCAGGGCGGCCGTCGCCAGCACGGTGTCGACGTGGGAGAGCGTCCAGTTGAGCTTGCGCTCGGCCACCTGTCGGAAGATGTCGGAGTTCAACGTCCACAGCGCCCCGGTACGCGTGCCGGCGATGCCGAAGAACTTGTTCGGGGAGCGCAGCACCACCACGTTCGACAGGCCGCTCTGCGTCATCGAGAGTTCGGCGTGCTCGGGCAGGAACTCGATGTACGCCTCGTCGACGATGAGAACCGAGTCCGGGTTGGCGCGGCAGATGTCCACCAGGTCGTCTCGGTGCAGGTAGAAACCCAGTGGATTGTTCGGGTTGGACAGCATGACGTACGGGTGCGTGCGCATCGCCGAGTCGACGCGGTCCAGGCGTGACCGGGGCGTTTCCACGGTTCCCGGCGGGGGGTCGAGATGCGTGGGGAACCAACGAATGGTGTCGGTGTAGTCGGGCGTGATGACGGCGACCTGCTCCGTCGGAAGGAGCTGTGCGAGGACGCGGATGAACTCGGTGATCCCACGTCCGGGTATCAACCGGTCCGGCGACGCTCCCATGAAATCCGCATAGGCTTCGGTGAAGCTCTCCTCACAGCCGTAGGGGTGCGCGAGGAGATGTTCCGGCTTGATGGAACGCAAAGCGGCTTCCACGGCAGGAGGAGGGCCGTAGCGGTTCACGCAGGTTCCCAGGTCCAGATACTCCCGGTCAGGGAGACTCCTCAAGTCCCCGCCCTGTGCGTCCACTACTGTCGGCGCGTTGTCAATCAAGGCATGTCCCTACAGACGTTGCGGATGATGGATCGAATTGCTTGGGGCGACGGCGTCACACGACCGACGGCGCGAAAAGGGTGCTCATCTCGCGCAGGTATCCGGGGACGTTGAGCAGAAATGCGTCGTGGCCGGCGGGCGAGGTGCTGTCCCGGTGGTGGGTGACCGTCGTCAGTCCGGTGGCTGTCAACTGCGCCAGGAGCTCACTGGTGACTGAGTGGCCGAAGAGCCGGTCCGAAGCAAAGCTGAACACGTGGACTGCCGGGTCGTTGTCCGGTGTGAGGGCGTGCGGCCGGTCGAAGGCGTTGAACCGGTCCATCGCGGTCGTCAGATGGAGATAGCTGTTGGCATCGAAGCGGTTCACGAACTTGCGAGCCTGGTGTTCGAGGTAGCGCTCGATGGCATAGCGACCGTGGGCCGGACCGGTGGGTTCGCGGCCGGGCTGGACGGCTCGCCCGAACTTGGTCTCCAGCGATTCGGGAGACATGTAGGTGAGATGGGCGACCATCCGCGCGATACCCAGGCCGTCCCGTGGACCCGCCCCGATGAGGTCGTCCACGTAACGACCGCCGTCGAAACGCGGGTCGGAGCGGATCGCCGCTCTGCCGACCGCGTGGGCCGCCAGGCCGTCGGTGGTGAGACAGGCCGCCGTGCCGATGAGAACAAATCGCCCCGCGTCACCGGGGTGGCGCAGGAGCCACTCCAACGCCTGCATGCCGCCCATCGAGCCGCCGACCACCGAGTGCAGGCGATCGATGCCGAGATGAGCGAGGAGCGCCCGGTGCACGGTGACCATGTCCGAGACCGTGACCTCGGGAAAGTCGGGACCCAGCGGGCGGCCGGTCTCCCCCGAAGACAGCGGGCCCGTCGTTCCCGCGCAGCCGCCCAGGACGTTGGCGCTCACGACGTGGAAGGTGTCGGTGTCGATCGGACGGCCCGGACCGACCATCACGTCCCACCACCCGGGCAGGTCGTCCGGGTCGTGCCGTGCCGGGTGCGAGTCCCCGGTGAGGGCATGGCAGACGAACACCGTGTTGTCGTGGTGGCGTGCAGGGGTCCCGTACTCCTCGTAGGCGACCTGCACGCGGGAGAGCGAACGGCCCGACTCCAGAACGAGCGGATGTTCCGGAGTGAAGAGAGTGGCGATCTTCAGGTGACGGCTGAGAGACGCGGGAAGGCCGGAGGTGACAGTCCTGTGGTCTTCAATGACGGGAAACGCGTTCAAGTTCTTGTCCTCCAGAAGTCAGCGGCCCGCCGCGTGTTTCCGGGCAGCGTCACCGAAAGCGCGGAAGATCTTCCTGGACAACCAGTCCGTGGTGGCGTACCACTCGGGATGCCACTGCACCGCGAGCCCGAAGGCCTGGCCATCGGCGACGGACACCGCTTCGACGACGCCGTCGGGGGCTTCGGCCTCGAGCCGCAGCCCCCGCCCCAGACGGTCGACGGCCTGGCCGTGGAGGGAGTTCACCCGTGCCGAACCGATGCGGCCGGTCAGCTCGTGCAGCGTTCCGCCCGGGCTGATCCGTATCCCGTGTGCGGGCAGGTACTGCTGGTCCCGCGGGAGTGAAAGGTCTTCGCGATGAGCCGGTGGGTCCAGGACGCGGAGGGTGCCGCCGTAGGCGACGTTCAGCTCCTGCAGCCCTCGGCAGATGCCGAGGAGCGGGAGACCGGCCTCGATGGCCGCCGGGATCACCGCGAGCGCGAGCGCGTCGCGATCGGGATCGAACGGACCGGGCCCGTCCGGCGCCGCGTAGCGTTCCGGGGCGACGTTCGTCTCATGGCCGCCGAACACCAGGCCGTCGAAGCGGTCCAGCTGGGCGGCGAAGGTGTGGCCGGCCCCCGGGATGAGGGAGACGGTGCACTCGGCCACCTCCTCCAGCGCGGCGACGTATGCGTGACGTACCGCGTCATGACGCACCTCGTCCCATGTTTCGGTCGAGCATGCGAGAGCGACGAGCGGACGGGTCATGAGCCGTCCAACGCCTGGCTGAGGTCGGCCAGCAGATCGTCGATGTGCTCGATGCCTACGGCCAGCCGTATGGACCCCTGGGTGACCCCGGCAGCGAGCTGCTCCTGCTCGGGAAGCTGGGCGTGCGTGGTGGAGGCCGGGTGGGTGGCCAGTGAGCGCACGTCACCGACGTTGGTCACGTGCGAGATCAGCCGGAGGGACTCGATGAACCTGCAGCCGGCTTCACGTCCGCCGGTCACCTCGAACTGCACGAGGGGCCCGCCGTTCCCCCCGAAGTAGCGTGCGGCGAGCTCGGCTTCCTCGCCGGTGGCGAGGCTGGGATGGCGCACCGACCCGACCTTGGGGTGGGTCTTGAGGAAGTCGGCCACCGCGGTCGCGTTCTCGCCGTGGGCACGCATACGCAGGTGGAGGGTCTCCAGGCCCTGGAGCAACAGCCAGGCGTTGAAGGGGCTGAGACAGGGACCCAGGTCACGCAGCAGGGTCTCGCGGGCCTTGAGCAGATAGCTGCTCCGGCCGAGCGGACTGTCCAGCTCCTTTCCGGTACGGGTCCACACCACCCCGCCATGTGCCGCGTCCGGTTCCGTGAGCAGCGGGTGACGGCCCGCGTGCGCCTCCCAGTCGAAGCGGCCGGAATCGAGGACGAGCCCGCCGAGGGTCGATCCGTGGCCCCCGATGTACTTGGTGGCGGAGTAGACCAGGATGTGGGCGCCGTGTCGTATGGGCCGGCACACGTACGGGACCATCGTGTTGTCGAGGACCAGCGGCACGCCCGCCTGCTCGCCCAGTTCGGCGACGGCCTCGATGGGGAAGACGCTCAGCCGCGGGTTGGGCAGGGTCTCGCCGAAGTAGCAGCGGGTGCGTTCGTCCGTGGCGGCGGCGAAGTTCTTCGGATCGGAGGGACTGACGAACCGGGTCTCGATCCCGAACCGCTTGAAGGTGTTGGCGAGCAGGTTCCACGTACCGCCGTACAGCTCGTTGGAGCTGACGATGTTGTCGCCGGCCTGACACAGATTGAGCAGCGCGATGGAGATCGCCGCCTGCCCGGAGGCGACGGCGAGCCCGGCCGCGGCCCCGTCCACCGCGGCCATGCGCTCTTCGAGCACATCGCACGTGGGGTTGTTCAGCCGTGTGTAGGCATGTCCGTCCTGCTGCAGGTCGAATATCCCGGCCGCGTCGGCCGTGCTGGGCAGTTCGTACGCGGAGGTCTGGTAGATCGGCGTGACGACCGGCGGTGTGATGCCGAGCCGCCATTCGTATCCGCCGTGGATGGCCGCCGTCTCCGCGGCACGGAATGCTTTGGGCTGTGCGGGTACCTCATGCCGGGACACCGTTGTCCTCCTCGTCTCGGACCATGGAGCGGACTATCGCGGTGATCGCGCTGGGCTGCCCCTGGGGACCGCGGTGCCACAATCCGCCGAACTGGGCGTCCACCTCTGCGTACTTGGGGTCGCGCATCCGTATCTCGCGTGCCTGGGGCAGCTTGTAGAAGGGCGTGCGCGGGTCGAGGTGGTGTTCCAGGTGGTAGTGGTCGTTGTGGATCCCGGTGAGCAGTCGCTCCCAGAGGCGACTCTTGCGATTGCGTGTCATGTAGAGGTCCACCGAGGAGTCCCGCACCAGAGGGGTGTGCTCCGACAACTCGATGTACCAACCCAGGATCTGAAAGCTGGTCAGGTAGGGGATGATCCAGAACAGCAGCAGTTCGATGGACCAGTCTCCGTACCAGGACATTCCCGCGACCGTCGCCCAGAATGCCCAGAAGCCGAGCCCGTCGAGTATCCGCTTTTGCCGTTGCACAGGATTCGCGGGGGCGGACGACTTCTCCGCCGCCCCTGTGAGCACCCTGTAGCGATTGCGGATGAGATAGCGGACATAGGCCCACGTCTGCGAGCCGAGCAGCGGCATGAGCACCACCCGCCGTATGTACGTCGGTGCCGGGGCCTTCTCGTAGGCCCCCTGCTCGATGAAGAACCGAAGGTCGGGATCGAGGTCAGGGCTGCCGAGGCGCGGGTGGTGCGTGTATACGTGCGACACCTTGTACGCGTAGTGCTGCTGAAAGATCGGGTATGCGGTCAGCACGGTACCGACGGCCATCTGCAGCTTGCGGTTCGATATGCCCACCCCGTGCGCGCAGTCATGAAGAATCGTGGACAGACCGCGCTGCCTGGCACCGATGACGAGGACTGCCAAGGGATAGAACCAGTACGAGCCGTAGACGCACAGCAGCACACAGCCGGCCATCCACACCAGGTCCTCGAACCACGCCAGCAGTGCATGCCAATTGTCAGGTGTGTTCAACGCCTTCAGGTCGCGTGCCACGTCCGCCGGGAAGCGATACATGGTGTATCGCCGACCGGTGTACGCCCAGTTCGTCGTGTCAGTGCTCACTCGCCCTCCTTTCCTCCACCTCGTTGGCGGTTTTTTCCTGTTCGGAGTTCATAAGAGCGGCCACGCGTGCCGTGCGCACAATCCGTGTGCCGCGTCGGAGGGACACTACGGGCACGCCGGCACGGCGCACCTCCGCGACAAGCGCAGAGACGGGGACGCATCACGTTGACTTTTGCCGGCTGTCGCTGTGGATTTCGCTTACTTCCCGGTCCGGCTGCGCGAGCGGGGCATCCGGATCCGCTGTGATGCGGTAATCGACCTTGTTCCGGACGGTCTCCACACGGTCCCGCAACTGACTCACGGAATCGGCGGTGACCGCGAAGCGGAGGAAGAAGTTCTCCCGCTCCAAGTCGGTGATCCGGTAGCCGTTGGTGATCTGCGCGCCGATTACGCCGGGCAGTGCGCGCAGGTCATCCTCCGTGGTGCTGACCTCGACCGTGCCGAGCTCGTCGCCTTCCATGTCGATCCAGCCGACGATCGGCCGGTCGCGGAACGGAATCGGCTCATCCAGCGTGAATTCACCCAGTGCCATGGAGACATAGGCGCCGATCGGGTCGATCCCGCTGATCTCGCGGACCGCGGCGGGGATCATGCCGCCGCCGGGGCGCGTATTGATCTCGATGAGCTCCGTCCGGCCGTGCTCGGTGGACCGGCCCTCGAAGTGCAGCCAGAACTGGTCGAGGCGGAGCTCGGCGCAGAGCGTGTTGACCTGCTCGCACAGGAGGCGCACACCCTCGCGCACGCAGTCCTGCTCGGGCGGATGGAACTCGAGTCCCGCATCGTGGTGCCTGACGTGGTCGTGCTCGGGCTTCTCGACCGCCAGGATCGGATGGAAACGGCCGTCGACGACGGGACCGTCCACGGAGAACTCGATACCGGGCAGATACTCCTCGACGATCAACTCCGTGTCGGCGAAGCCGGCTTCGTCCAGGCGGCGCCGGTAGGCGAGAAGCTCGTCCGGGCTGTCCACGCGGCTGACCAGATACGAGGCGCCGGAATCCGTTGAGGGTTTGACGATGGAGGGGAAGAAGTCCACCGTTGCCGGATCGCCGGAGAAGCGGATGCCGGACAGTCCCAGGGCCTTCATGCGCTCTCGGACCAGCACCTTGCTGAGCAGCACACGGCGACCCTCTTCGGCACCCGGGATGTCGTAGTGCGTGGCCAGGGCTATCTGCCAGGGCGTCAATGATTCGAGCATGTTGACGACGGCGACGGGGGCGATGCCCCGCTGTTCGAGCCGGGCTGTGAGCGCGGGCAGGTCCTCGCTGTACCAGTCGAACACGACATGGTCGTCGCATGTGTCGCGGTGGCGATTGTCAGGTAGCTCGGAGACCAGCACCGAACGCAGGCCGTGGGCTCGCACGTGTTCGGCGGCAAGGGACACGTTGCCGAAGTGCTGTTTGGAGAAGATGAGTACGGATTTCAAGCCGCGGCCTCCCGGGGTGTGGTGTTCGGCAGTGGTGATCGATTCATTGGCGAATTCGCGGTACGGGTACGCGAAAGCGACCAGTGTCCGGCGGGGAGGGCGCAGCCGGAACCGGACGTCAGGTTTCGAGGGTGGCACGGGTGGGGTTCGGCTCGAGTAATCGATGTGCGTAGTCGGGCGGGGGTGATGTCAGTCGGGTGCGTCGTGGTGGATGAACTTGTCGCGGACGCGCGGGGTGCGGGCTGCTTCGTAGGTTGCATTTTTACTGCGGAGGTTCGGTTATGTCCTTCTGCGACGTCGGCTCCACCTCTTAGAGACCAGCCCAACTCAGAAGGGAAGTGACTGACGATGTCAACAGACCTGGTTACGCGAACGAAGCGGGTGGCGATTGTCGACGCCTACTCGACAGGGAGTCTCCTGCCGGCCGTACTGGCCCAGTACGACATTGAGTGCGTGCATGTCCGGTCGCCCAACCCCGACGTCCTCCTGTCATCCGCCCCCGAGGGTTTCCTCGACGATTTCCGTCATTTCGGCGACGTCACGGCCACGGCGTCCGTACTGCGCAAGCACGGGGTCACCCATGTGATCGCCGGCCAGGAGGCGGGTGTCGAACTGGCCGACCAGCTCTCCGCCGAACTCGGAACGCCCGGCAACGGGATGAGCCGGCCGACTGCCCGTCGCAACAAGTACGAGATGGCCCTGGCCTTGCGCGACGCCGGCCTGGCACACGCGGCGGGCATGGTCTCCACCGACGCCGACGAGATCATCGCGTGGGTCGAGGAGACTGTGGGCTATCCGGTCATCCTGAAACCGGTCGCCAGCTCCAGCACGGACAACGTGGTGGCATGTTCGTCCCCGGAACAGGTTCGCGCTGTCCACGAGAGAATCATGACCAGTACCGACCGTCATGGAATGCCGAACACGACGGTGCTCGCGCAGGAGTTCCTGGAAGGGGACGAGTACTTCGTCAACACCGTCAGCCGTGACGGCAGACACCACACCGTCGAGGTCTGGCGGTACTTCAAGATCAGGCTCCCCGGCGGCAACATCATCTACGACTACAACGAGCCGCTGTCACCTGACGATCCGGTCGCCAAAGAGCTGGAGGCCTACACCCACCAGGTGCTCGACGCCCTGGAGGTGCACAACGCGGCCGCTCACACCGAGGTCATGCTGACCTCAAGGGGACCGGTGCTCGTCGAGAGTGCCGCACGCATGGGCGGTGGCCAGGTCCTGGAGATCAACAACCGCTGCTTCGGCACCAACCAGGTGGAGCTCCTCGCTCTGTCGGTGGCGCAGCCGGACGAGTTCGACCGGCTGCCCACCACCGCGTACCAGTTGCTGCAGCACCATCGTTTCGTGCATCTCGTCAATCCGAGGGAGCACGGCGTCATCCCGTCCCACGAGGCGATGGCCGCCATCCGCGCATTGCCGTCGCACGTCTTCACCGTCATGCGGCATGCGGAAGGGCAGTCGCTTTCCCGGACGATCGATGTCGCCACTCAGCCGGGATACGTGTTCCTCATCTCCGAGGATCCGGCGCAGATTCGCGCCGACTATCAGAAGCTGCGGGAGATCGAACGGGACTATCTCTACGACGGCAGCTCCCGCTAGGGGGTGTCCGGGGCTGCCACCAGCACGCGGCCGGGGCCCGAAAAGGGGGCGGCTGCCCTGACATTGCGGACACCCCGGGGTGTCGTCGAATTCCCGCCTGCCCGGCGGCGCCTTGCGATCGCACGCACCAGACACCGCCGGGCCCGCCCTTCGGGCGGACGACGGGAATTTGACGACAGGCCCTGGGAGTCTGCGGAGGAAACAGCTGCGACTGCGCGGCATCCACGGGATTCGTCATCCGTGTGATGGCCGCGCAGCGGTATGTGGGGGCTCTGGTGACGTCAGCGGGAGCCGGCGGTGAGCTGGGCCGGGGACGCGACGGATGATCGCCGCCACGAGGAAGCGGACCCGGTCCGCAGGGGCCGGCTCTGAGAGCCTGCCCGTGGAGGACCGGGTCCTGCTGGGTCGTCGCGTGTGGTTGTCACCGAGCAGAAGGTCCGTGACGACGGTGCCGCCGCCGGCCATGAAGGTGTCGAGTTGGAGTGGCGGCGAGCGCGACGTTGCGGGTCGCGCTCTCGCCGTGATCGTCCCGGTGCGACTACTCGCCCCAGTCCTCCTCGACCTCCGGCGCGAGGGCGAGCACCGTGGGGCTCAGCGCCATGATCTCCAGTTCGCTTCGGCAGCCCACGCACTCCAGAATCTCGTTGAGTCGCACCGAATCGCTGATCTGTACCTGCTCCTCGCACTCCGGGCAGGCCTGCATGGTGGTCATGTGACGGTTTCCTTTCAATCGGTTGTTCCGGAGCGGACCGCCATATCGAGGGCGCGTCGAATAGGAAGGTACGACCGCGCCCACGTCATGCGGGTCCGCGACAAGTTCATTCACGGCGACACATTGCGCTGACCTTTCTCTCCCGAGGCTGATCATCTCGCTTACTCCCGCGCGCCCCTGGTCGGTGTCACCCTTGAAGCTGGTCCGGATTTTTCTTGGTGCAAGCCCTGAAATACAGTTCTGGAGGTCGCGGCTTGAAATCCGTACTTATTCTCTCCAAATGGAATGCCGGCGGCGTGGCCCCCGCTGTCGCACGGCTGCGAGCCCGCGGTTTGCGTCCGGTACTGATCTCCGATCTTCCTGACGACCGCAACCGCGACACATGCGATGACCACGTCCTGATGGACTGGGACAGCGAGAACCTGCCCGCGCTGACCACCCGGCTCGACCGCCGTGGCATCGACCCCATCGCTGTCGTCAACATGCTCGAAGCGTTGATGCCCTGGCAGATCGCCATAGCCACGCACTACGGTCTTCCGGGTGCTGACGCCGGCCGCAATGTGCTGCTCAGCAAGACGCTGGTCCGAGAGCGCATGCGGACCCTGGGGCTGTCCGGCATGCGCTTCTCCGGGGATCCCGCGGAGGTGGACTTCTTCCCCGCCATCGTCAAGCCCGCGGATCAGTCCGGGGCGTCGCGGCTGGTTCGCCGGGTGGACGAGCCTGCCGAGCTCCTCGCCTACGAGCGCTATCTGACCGAACTCGGCCTCGGCGACACCCGGTTGATCGTCGAGGAGTACCTGCCCGGCACCGAGTTCACCGTGGACGGCCCCGTCGTCGCCGGCCGCTTCCATCCGGTCCTGGCCGGCGAGAAGCCCGACCTCGACGAAAGCAGGCACCACGACGCGGGGATCAATCTCCATCCGCCTCAGCAGGACCACGTGCGTGACGGTGTGCGTGCTCTGAGCGAGGCGATCAGCACGCTCTGCGCCGACCTCCGCCTCGACCAGCTCTGGCTGCACGTCGAGGGCCGGAGCACCGAGGACGGCCGGACGGAGCTCGTGGAGATCAATCCACGACCTGGTCGCGGCATGCATTTCCCGGCGATCCACGAACCCGGCGGGATCGACCCGATCGAGGCGTTCATCTCGATGTCGCTGGGCGAATTCACCATGCCACCGGACCAGGTGGACCCGGTCGGCGACCAGCCGATCACCGGCCTGGTCTACGTGGAGGCCGACGAGCTCGGCACCGTCGAGATCAGCACCGGCGAGGACGACTTGCGTGAACTACCCGGTGTGGTCAACGCGGACGTCATCAACGGCTACCAGGTCAGCAGCCTGGAGCAGGAGAACTTCTTCCTCGGTTTCACGGTCACCGCCGATTCCGTGAGCCAGTTGCGTGCCCGCGTGGCGACCGTCCTCAGCACGCTCGATTACCGCATCACGGCACAACCACAGACGTGACGCCGGCACCGCCCCCAGGTGATCCGATCGACAGAGACGTGTGAGCCTCTTTCATCCCCGCGTGAACAACGACTCCCGCGGGGATGAAAGAGGCTCGATGTGGTTTCGGCATGCACGTACGGGTCGGGCAATCGCCCGACCCGTGACGTCAGCTATGTGGTGACGACTTCCCGATCGGGGCGCCCGGAACGGGCCGCCGTGTCGAGGGCGGTACGGACCGTCTTCACGACCCGCTCCGCGGTGAGGTCGTAATGCGCGACGAGATGTTCCTGGTTGCCCACCTCGTCGACGAACTGATCCGGCATGCCCAGCCGCAGCACCCGGGTGGGCGCCGCCTCCGCCAGGGTCTCGGTCACCGCGCCGCCGAGGCCGCCGCTGCGCCAGTGCTCTTCCAGCGTCACCACGAGCGAGGCCGGCCGGGCCGCGGCCACCAGCGTCTCCGCGTCGAACGGCCGCAGGGTGTGCATGTTCAGCACGGTGGCCTCGATGCCTTGCCCGGCGAGGACGTCCGCCGCGGCGAGGCAGGCGAGCACCGGGTACGGACCGCAGCTCGCGAGCACCACGTCGCCGCCCTGCCGCAGCGTCTGTGCCTGCCCGATGACCGGTGGCGGGGCTGCGGGAAGCGGCGGTGACGGCTTGCGGCCGAGCCGGACGTACAGCGGTCCGGACAGGTTCAGGCTCTGCTCGACGAACGCTTCCGTGGCGGCGGCGTCGGCAGGCACCACCACGGTCATGCCGGGCAGTACCCGCATCACGGCGAGGTCTTCCAGCGCCTGGTGCGTCGGACCGAGGTGGCCCGCGGCGAGACCGCCGTGGGTGGCCATGATGCGGACCGGCAACCGGTTGTAGGCGATGTCGATCTTGATCGCTTCCAGTGCCCGGGAGGTGGCGAAGGCGGCCATCGTGTTGACGAACGGGACCCGCCCGCAGGCGGCCATCCCGGCGGCCATGCCCATCAAGTTGTGCTCGGCGATACCGAGGTTGAGGTACTGGTCGCCGGCCGTCGCGGCGTACTCGGCGTTGAACAGACCGGTGTCGGAGTCCAGGCACATCAGCTCGGGATGCTGCTTCAGCAGGGGAAGCAGGCTGTCCCGGTACGCCTCCCGGGTCGCGCGGCTCATCCGGTGGCCTCCGTGGCTCGTAGGGCGCGGACCGCCCGTGCGTGGTTGCGCGGCGACAGCGTCACGTAGTGGCTGGCACTGCGGCCGGCGAGGAACGGGAGCCCCTGGCCCTTGACCGTGCGGGCGATCAGCACGCTCGGCTTGCCCGGTTCCCACGGCGTGGCGCCGAGATGGTCCGCCAGTTGGCTCGGGTCGTGCCCGTCCACGTCGCGGACCGCCCAGCCGAAGCTGCGCCAGCGGTCGGCCAGGGGTTCCATCGGTGCGATGCCCTCGGTGGAGCCGGTCAGCTGCAGTCCGTTGCGGTCCACCACCGCCACCAGCCGGTCCAGGCGCAGCGACGCGGCCGCGATGGCCGCCTCCCACACCGAGCCCTCCTGGAGCTCGCCGTCGCCGAGCAGTACGAAGCTGCGCGCGTCACGGCCGGCGTACCGGGCGGCCAGCGCGAATCCGCAGCCCAGGGCGAGTCCGTGGCCGAGCGATCCGGTCGGCATCTCCACACCGGGCACCGCGCGCACCGGGTGGCCCATCAGCCTGCTGCCCGGGCGTCCGTATCCGGTGAGTTCCTCGACCGGGAAGAAGCCCCGTTCGGCCAGCGTCGCGTAGAGGCCGACGGCGGCGTGGCCCTTGCTGAGCAGGAAGCGGTCGCGATCCGGGTCGTCCGGCCGCTGCGGGTCCACGTTCAGTACCGAGAAGTACAGCGCGGCGAGCACGTCGGCACAGGAGAACGCGCCGCCGAGATGGCCGCCCTCGGGCCCCGCGCACATGTCGACGACGTGCGAGCGGATGCGTGCGGCGACCGAGTCCAGGGTGTCCCGCTCCAGGACCTGGGTGGCGGTCATGACGCCGCCTTCGCGAGCGTGGCCACCATGTCCCTGTTCGCCCACACCTTTTCGAAGGCGTCCGCGTACAGGCCGAGCAGTTCGCCCGCCCCCGGGTGGAGGTGGCGCTTCTGGATGGTCAGGGAGTCGGCGATGACCGCGCGGGTCACCGGGTAGTCCTCGCCCGCGACCGCTGCGGGCGCACCGGTCACGGACCACGGGTAGCCCGAGCCGAAGCCGACGCGGTCCACGAACACCTTCTGGTCGGGCAGCGGCATGAGCTGGTACTGCGACATCGGTACGCCCTCGGCGCGCAGCAGTCGCCGCAGAGCCGAGCGCAGAGCCTCCGGTCGCACCCCGTCCAGACCGAACGCGGCCGGGTCGAACCGGAACCGCAGGATGTGCCAGGCGTGGGTGGTGTCCGGCAGCGCGGTCGGCACTTGCAGGCCGGGCAGCTGCGAGAGCCGCGCGAGGAACTCGGTGACGTTGTGCTGCCGCGCGCGCTCGTACCCGTCGAACCGGGCGAGCTGTGCGTCGGTGAACGCGGCCTGGAGGGCGTTCATCTTGTAGTTCCAGCCCAGACCGTAGGACACGTAGTCGCGCTCGCGACCGCTCTCGATCACCTCGCCGAACTGCCGGCCCCTGCGCATCGCCTCGGCCAGCCCGGCGTCGCGGGTCACCAGCAGGCCGCCTTCACCACAGGTCGGAATGTTCTTGCTGACCTGGAGGCTGAAGGCACCCGCGTCGCCGATGCCGCCGACCGGCCGCCCGCGGTGGGTCGCCCCGGGAGCCTGTGCGGCGTCCTCGATCACCGCGATGCCGTGCTTGCGCGCGATCTCGGTGATCCGGTCCATGTCGGCGGGCGCGCCGTGCAGGTGCACGGGGATGATCGCCTTGGTCCGGTCCGTGATCCGGCGCTCCACGTCGTCCGGATCGATGTTGAAGGTGACCGGGTCGATGTCGGCGAACACGGGAACGGCCATCTGGTGCACCGGTGCGAGCCCGGTGGCGATGAAGCTGAGCGCGGGCACGATCACCTCGTCCCCCGGTCCGACGCCGAGCGCGGCCAGCGCGAGGGCCAGGGCCGCGGTGCCGTTGGACACCGCGACGCAGTGCTCGAAGCCGAAGCGCCGGGCCCAGTTCTCCTCCAGTACGGACACCGGATTCACACCGTCCGTATCGGACACCAGTCTTGCGCCGTCGAGCGCGTCGAGGACGGCCTTGCGGTCCTCCTCCTCGACCAACGGCCACTGCACACGGCGCCGGTCCCTCGGTACGGTCGCCGTACCGCCGAACGCTGCCAGCTTGCTCATCACTCTCCACTCCACTCCGGTCACGGTGGTCGATGCCTGCGCGGTCACAGCCGCGCCGCCGCCGCGCCGACGGCGTCCACCGCACGCGCGTACGCGCCGCGCAGCAGCGTCGCGTGGTGCGCGATGTCGGGTGCGACCGCGCGCGGGTCCTCGAGCCCGTGCGCACCGGTGAACCGCAGTCCGGTCCACGCGTGCGCGACGGCCTCGACCGCGCGTCCCGCTCCGGCGAGCGCCGGATCGTCCCACTGGCGGCCGCAGCGGCGCAGCAGTTCACCGTGGAGTGACGCCTGCGCCTGCATGCCCCAGCCGAACGGATACAGCTCGCGCAGCGCGCCGGCGTCCGAGGCCCGGCACCGGTCGAGGAGTTCCGCGGCGAACTCGTCGTATCCGGCGAGACCGGTACGGGCCGAGCCGGCCGTGGTGAAGCCGTCGACGTCGGTGCGCAGGAAGCCGCCGAGCAGTTCGGGCGTCAGGGGCGCGGGCGGGGCGTCGAGGCGGACGTCGAGACAGCGTCTGCCGATCCGTGCGTCGCTGAAGAACGCGTCCTGGACGTCGGTCGGGTTCGCCGAACCCCAGCTCCGCAGGAACTCCTCGATCGGGACGGCACCGCGGAAGGCGGGCGGCATCGCGTCCGAGACGTAGACCACCCCGCGGGTCTCGTCCAGGCCGTAGACCACCACGAGGTGCGCGGCGTGCACGTCCCCGTACGCGGGCCGGAACGGCAGGTGGTAGTTGTCCACGGCGGCGATGACGAGCCGGTCGTCGGCCAGCGTCTCGCGCACCTCCCGCCACACGTCGTCCTCGTCGGCGGGCTGCCACCAGCGCGCGCGCAGCGCGTGGTGCGGGGCCAGCGCGGCACCGAGGTCTGCGCCGCCGGACTCGTCCGGGGGGCAGGGGTAGTAGAACTCCTCGGACCTGACGTCGCCCGGCAGGTGCAGGAACCGCCAGCCCGCGCCGAGCACGGACAGCGGGTCGGCGCCCTCCCGTATCAGGAGTGAACCGAACGTGGACTGAAGGCAGCTGACGAGGTCGCGGTACCACCACTCGGGTTCCGGTCCGGTGATCATGTACGTCCGTGCCGTCACGTCGACGGTCATGTCAGGGCTCCGTCCGCTGGAGGGTGACCGCGAAGACATGCACCGCGACGTTGCGGGGCAGCAGGATGCCGGTCAGGCCGGCGCGCCGGGTGACCGGCACGCGCTGCGCCCACATCACCGCCGGAACGCCTCGTTGCACGTGGTGCGGGTAGTGCATGACGAGGCTCTCGAACGCCTTGACCTCACCGAACCACGCGGGCGCCGACCAGAAGTCGGAGATCCGCAGCGGTTCCGCGTCGACCGAGCCGTCGGCGAAGTTCAGCTCGACGGTCTCCTCGCAGCGCCGTTCGGACGCCGCCAGGACATGGATCCAGTCGTAGCGGCCCTCGGGGACGCGGATGAACTGTCCGGCACAGCGGACATTGTCCGGTCCGTCGCAGACCGGAGGAAACTCGAAGGGAACACCGTCCACGTGGACGAGGCTCTTGCCTTCGGGCAGGTATTCGGCCGCAAACGAGTTTCCCCATACATTGAAGGCCCCCGCCTTGGTCTCCGTCGCCGCGGAGATGGCCGTGTTGTTGCGATGGCCGGATATGTCGACCGGATCGCACAGCCGGGTTCTGGCGGAGGACACCGAAATGCCCGTCAAGTGATCCACCTCACTGAAGCGCAGTTTTGCATTTCAAACCTAGACCGCTGGATCGCGCTGTTCGTCCGTCCCGCGATTACCGGGGTATGCGCCGGGTAATCCTGGCGACTATTCCGGCCGACCGGTCACGGCTTCACGGCTGGAGCGCGACGGCGCGCAGCTTCTCGTAGTACGGCAGGTGGTAGTCGCGGTAGGCCCGCAGCACCGGGTCCGCCGCGACCGCCTCGGCTCCGCCGCTCTTGCTCCGCGTGAAGCCGGTGGTCTCACTGGTCGACTTGTGCCACTTGCTGGTCGACTGCCATTCCGACCGCATGCCCGGCTTCCAGCTCAGCGCGTCCGGAACGAAGGGGATGCCCACCGCCGCGCAGTACGCCCGCACGGTCTCGGCCGGCCGGTCGAGCAGGTCGTCGGAGTCGATCACGACCGGCGTGGTGCCGGTGGCGGCCTGTACGGCGGTGAAGATCTCGTGCAACCGGGCGAAGCCGATCTCGTCGCGGCCGAGGTCCGGGTTGAGCGCGTGGTGCGAGGCGATGGCCTCGGCCGGGTCGCGGATGATGAAGGTGTGCGTCGCGGCCGAGAGGAAGGCCTCGTCGGCGAGCAGCGCCGGGTAGTGGAAGTCCGTGGTGTCCTTGAAGAACACCGGCTTGTGCGCCGCGATGGCACGCAGCGCCGCGAGCACGTCCTGCTCGGTGTGCGCGACCCGGTCGCCGACCTCCACCTCACCGAAGTCGACCACCCGGGAGAACGGCTCGTGCACGACGACGCGGTCGTCGCGCTCCGTCATCATCCGCGCGAACGCGGTGGAGCGGCAGCGCGGCGCGCTCCACAAAGCGAGCACCGGTATCCGCTCCGATGTGTGTCCCACGATTTCCCCCTCTTCTTGGGCGACAGTGAACTCTTGTGGCGGTTATTCGAATCCGGTCAAGAGTGACACAGCGGCCGCCGGGGACGGGTAAGCAGGCTTCGCAGTCACCGGGGATGAAAGTCAACACGATGCGTCCCCGGGCATGAACTTGTCGCGGACGCGCACGGTGCCGGCATGCTCGTAGTTTCTTTTTCACGCGGCAGGCCGGTTATGCCGTCCGGCCAATCAGTGCTTCTCATACGGAGGTCACGTGTCAGCGACACCAGAGCGCCCAGGTGACTGCAGGATCGCCATACTCGCCAGCCGGGTCGGTGCGGACGAGAAAAGGCTGTTCGACGCATTCGACCGGCGCGGTGTCCCCTTCGACCACGTCGACACCCGTCGGCAATGGTTCCTCGCCGGTCAGCGTGACCTGCCCTGGAGTCTCGCGCTGAACCGGGAGATCGGCCAGTTCCGCGCGGCGTACGCGGCCCGCTGTCTCACCGCGGCGGGAGTCGAAGTGGTCAACAGCGCGGACGCGACCGAGGTGTGCGGCGACAAGTGGCGCACCACCATGGCCTTGGAGGCGGCCTGGGTGCCGACACCGCGCACCGCGCTCGCCCTCACTCCGCAGGCCGCGCTGGCCGCCCTGGACTCCATCGGCTACCCGGCGCTGATCAAACCGCTGGTCGGCTCGTGGGGCCGGCTGGTGGTTCAACTGCCCGACCGCGCCAGTGCGGAAGGTGTGCTCGAGTACGCCGCCGCGCTGCCCGGCCCGCAGTCGCACCTCGGGTATGTGCAGGAGCTGATCGACAAGCCCGACCGGGACATCAGGGTGATCGTGGTCGGTGGTCAGGTGCTGGGCGCCGTCTACCGGACCGGCGAGTCCCTGCGTACCAATGTGGCGCTCGGCGGGCAGACCCGGCCGTGCGAGGTGACGCCGGAGATCACCAAGCTCTCCCTGGACGCGGCCGCCGCCGTCGGCGCCGACATCGCCGGTGTCGATCTGATCGAGGACCGCGACGGCCGGCTGCTGGTCCTGGAGGTCAATCACCGGGTCGAGTTCACCGGTTTCCAATCCGCACTCGGCGACCGGGTCGATGTCGCGGACCACATCGTCGACCATCTACTGGAACGAGCGCAACGATGAACTGGGCGTTCACTTCGTCGGGCAACGTCACCGAGACGTACGCCGCCGGACTGCTGCGCAAGATGCTGGAGATCCCCTCCTCCTCCTACCAAGAGCGTGCGCTGGCCGACTACTTGGCCGAAGCGATGGCGGACCTGGGCTATCAGGCGCACATCGACGGCGTGGGCAATGTGATCGGCGTGATCGAGCGCGGCGTGGGCCCGACCCTGATGCTGCTGGGGCACATGGACACCGTCTCGGGCCAGTTCCCGGTCCGCTCCGAGGACGGCAAGCTCTACGGCCGCGGCGCGGTGGACGCCAAGGGACCGCTCGCGGCGATGATCTGTGCCGCGGCAGGCGCGGTGGACTTCCCCGGCCGGATCGTGGTGATCGGCGTCGTCGAGGAGGAGACTCCGCGCTCCCGTGGGGCGATGGCGATCCGAGCCACCCATGACCGGCCGGACGCGCTGATCATCGGCGAACCGAGCGGCTGGTCGAGCGTCGTGCTCGGTTACAAGGGCAAGCTCGACCTGCGCTACACCGTCAAGTGTCCTGCCACGCACCCGAGCAACCCGGCACCGAAGGCGTCCGAACTGGCCGTCGCCTGCTGGGACGCGCTGGTCGATCTGCTCGGGCCGGACGCGAGCCATGGCGTGTTCGACCAGCCGGGCGCGACTTTGTGCCAGCTCAACGCCGATCTGACGACGGCGACGGCGGACCTCAGCGTCCGCATCCCACCGGGGTTCGACGTCGACGAGCTGGTGCGCGGGCTGCGTGAGAGGCTGCCGGCCGGCGACCTCGAAGTGCTGAACTCGGTGGCGGCCTGCCGGGTGGGCCGGGCCGACCCGGCGGTGCGCGCGCTGGTGTCCGGTATCCGGCAACTGCACGCCCGGCCACGGCTGGTGGTGAAGACGGCGACCTCGGACATGAACACCCTCGCCGAGGTCTGGGACATCCCGATGGCGACCTACGGCCCGGGCGACAGCAGTCTCGATCACGCCGACGACGAGCACATCGTGCTGTCGGACTACATGCGTGGCATCGACGTGCTGACCATCGCCATCTCGGAGTTGGCACACCTGCCCGTGCGCTCGGACGAGCGGGTGATCGACGCTCCGCAGCCCGTAAGGAGTCTGAGGTGACCGACATGACCCAGCGCCTGGCCGCGCTGCCCGCGGAGCGCCGCGCGCGGTTCCTCGCGCGGCTGAGGGAGCAGGCACACGCCGCGGCGAGGCGAGGCCCGACGCCGCGCGGTGACACGGGGCCGGTACCGCTGTCGCACGCGCAGGAGAGCCTGAGGTTCCTCGACCGCCCGGCGCCGGACGGTGCTGTCGCCGGGATGCCGCTGTGCCTGCGCCTGCGGGGCGATCTGGACGCGCACGTGTTGCGCTCGGCGCTGGCCGCGGTCGTGGCCCGGCACGACGCGCTGCGGACCGTGATCGTGGAGCGCGAGGGCGGCCCGATGCAGGTGGTCGTGCCCGAGGTCCCCATCGAGCTGCCGCTGATCGAGGCCGAAGGCGACGACCACGAGCAGCGGCTCGCCGCCGCGCGGGCCCTGGTGGAGAGGCGGAGCGCGGCACCGTTCGACCTGACCAGGACGCCGGTGTGGCGCGCGGCGCTGGTCAGGGTGGCGCCGGACGACCATCTCTTCCTGCTCGACGTACCCCACGTCGTGTGCGACGCCTGGTCGCGCAACGTGCTGATCCGTGAACTCGCCGAGTGCTACCGGTCGCTGCGCGACGGCGACGCACCGCGGCTGCCCGACCTTCCCGTGCAGTACCCGGACTACACGGTGTGGCAACGCCGGCGACTGCGCGGCGGCGACCTGGACAGGCTGGCCGCGTACTGGCGGGACAAGCTGGCGGGCGTCGAGGTGCTGGAGTTCCCGACCGACCGGCCCCGTGGTGACACACGGACCTTCGCAGGCGGGAGCGGCAGCTTCACCGTCGGGCACCAGGGCCTGAAGCGGGCGGGGGAACTGGCCCGGAAGGAGGGCGCGAGCCCGTTCGACGTCCTCGTTGCCGCGTTCTTCACCCTGCTGCACCGCTACTGCGGCCTGGACGACCTGGTGATCGGCTCGCCGGATGCGAACCGGGGGCACGACGCCGTGTCATCGGTGATCGGGCTCTTCAGCGACATGCGGGTGCTGCGCGCGGACGTCTCCGGCGACCCGACCTTCCGCGAGTTGGTGCAGCGGGTCAGGCGTGTGTCGTCCGAGGCCTGCGAGCAGGGCGGGCTGCCGTTCGACAAGCTGGTCGACGCGGTGGATCCGGTCGTCGACCCCTCACGCTCACCGATCTTCCAGATCGTGTTCGGCGTGGAGAACGCGGCCACCACGACCGGCCTGCCCGGCATCGCCACCTCACAGGAGGCCGTCCGGACCGGCACCTCCCGGTTCGACATGAGCTGGAACCTGACGGAGCAGGCGGCTCCCGGCGCCGACGCACGCCTCGCCATCGAGTTCAACACCGACCTGTTCGACGCCGAGAGCATCGCCAGGTTCGCCCGGCACTACGACGGACTGCTCACCACCTTGACGGCGGCCCCCGACGCTCCGTTGTCCGCCGCCGAGGTGCTGAGCCCGGCGGACAAGGAGTTCCTGGCCGAGGTCGGCAAGGGACCGATGCGCCCGATACGCGAGTCCACCGTCGTTCAGGAGTTCGAGGCGCGCGTCGAGGAGTCCCCGGACAGCGTGGCGGTCGTCGTCTCCGGCGTCGAGACCAGCTACGCCGAACTCAACGCCCGTGCGAACCGGCTCGCCGCACTGCTGCGCGAGCGCGGCGTCGAGCCGGGCACGCGGGTCGGCCTGTGTCTGCGCAGGAACCTGGATCTGACGACCGCGATCCTCGCGGTGCTGAAGACCGGCGCGGCCTATGTGCCGCTCGACACGGCGCATCCCCCCGCGCGGGTCGCGGAGATCGCCGCCGACGCGGGTGTGCGCGCGGTGATCGCACACGCCGAGGCCGGCAAGACCGTGAGCGAGGTCGACGCGCCCGTCGTGACGCTGGACGACGTCCGCGGGGAACTGGCGACTATGCCCGGCCACAATCCGCCGCTCGCGGCGAAGCCCGGCGACGTCGCGTACGTCATCTACACCTCCGGCAGCACCGGCAAGCCGAAGGGTGTGCTGCTCGAACACCGCGGCGTGGTCAACTTCATCGACTCCACGCGGGACCTGTTCGACCTGACACCGGCCGACCGGGTGCTCGGGTTCGCTTCGGTGACCTTCGACGTCTCCGTGTTCGAGACGTTCTCGGCGCTGCTGACCGGAGCGCGCCTGTGCCTGGCGACCGACGACGAACGGCTGTCCATCGACCGGCTCCAGGCGCTGATGGAACAGGCCGGCATCACCGTGATCGACCTGCCCCCGACCGTCATGCCGCTGCTGGCGCCCGAGAAGTTCACCGACCTGCGGATCGCGTTCGTCGGCGGCGAGGCGTTCAGCGGTGAGCTGGTGAACCGGTGGAACCCGGGCAGGCGGCTGTTCAACGGCTACGGGCCGACCGAGTGCACGGTGACGATGATCGTGGAGGAGTGTCCCGGCACCTGGGACGCCTCGCCGCCGATCGGCCTGCCCATGGCCAACCACGTGGCGCACGTGCTGGACCGCGACCTGCGCCAGGTGCCGGTCGGTGTGCCGGGTGAACTGGTGATCGGCGGTGGCGGGCTGGCGCGCGGCTACCTCAACCGGGAGGAGCTGACCGCGGAGAAGTTCATCACCGACCCGTTCGGCACCGCGCCCGGTGGACGGCTGTACCGGACCGGAGACCTGGTGAAGCGACTGGCCGACGGACGGCTTGTCTTCCTCGGCCGGATCGACCAGCAGGTCAAGATCCGCGGACTGCGGATCGAACTGGGCGAGGTGGAGTCGGCGTTGACCGGCTTCGACGGAATCGGTCCGGTCAGCGTACAGGCGTGGACCGACGACAACGGGGACAAGCACCTCGTCGGCTATCTGACCGGGGTCACCGAACAGCAGGTGCCGGCGGTGCGCGAGCATCTGGGCACGCTCCTGCCGTCGTACATGATCCCGGCGTACTTCGTGGTCCTCGACGAGCTGCCGCTCACCAGCAGCGGCAAGGTCGACTGGCGCCGGCTGCCCGCGCCGGACCTGAGCCGTGCGGGCGAGGGGTACAGCGACGAGTCGCTCACCGCGACGGAACGGCGGCTGCTGCGCGACGTGCTCGCTCCCCTGCTGCGCGACGACCGGCTCGGCGTGCGCGACGACTTCTTCCTGGCGGGCGGCAACAGCCTCCAGGCCGTTCAGCTGATGTCGGCGATCAACCGCAGGTTCGGGGTGGAGATCGCCCTCGGCGACTTCTTCGTCTCGCCCACCGTCGCACACCTGGCCGCCACCATCGACACCGTCCGCGCCGCACAGCGCGATGACGACGATCCGCTCGACGCGCTGGCGAGCCTGTCCGGGCAGGACCCCGCCCGGACTGCCGCGCCGGGTGGGGACCGGGCACCGGTGGTGATGCGTTCGTCGGGCCCGGCGCAGGTGATCCTGCTGCACCCGTCAGGCGGTGAGCTGTTCTGCTACATACCGTTGGCCAGGGCACTGCGCGAGGACATCGGTGTGGCCGGTTTCGCCGCCGATCCACGGGACGCCGCCGTGGCCCCGCGGGACGCGATGGCAGCGACCGCCGCCAGGATCGCGCAGGCCCTGATCGAGAGCGGCCTGCCGACGTCGTGTTGCCTGGCCGGCTGGTCCTACGGCGGTGTGCTCGCCTTCGAGGTCGCCCGGCAGATCGAGCAGAAGACCGGAGAACGGCCGCCGGTCGTTCTGCTGGACGCCGCCTACGACGAGGACACCGTCCCACTCGACGAGCCGACGGTGCGGCAGCGGTTCGTGCACGACGTCGCCAGGCTGACGGGACGCGACGGCCAGGCGGTGCGCGCGGTCCTTGACGACCCGGCCGCCGGCGTGGCCGACGTCAGGGAGACACTGACCGGTCTCGGCGTCGAACTGGAGCTCACCGAGCAGGAGTTGACCTCCCGCTTCGAGACCTTCCGGTCCTCCGCCCTGTCGATGCAGGAGTACCGGCCACCGGGCCCGTACGGCGGACCGGTCACCGTGCTCACCGCCTCGCCGCACATCGCCATGGAAGAGCAGTGGCGGACGGTGTGCACGGGTCCGTTCCGGGCCGAAAGCGTGCCCGGCGACCACTACACCCTGTTCACAGAACCGGCGCTGAGCCGGGTCGTCGCAGCGATCGAAGAGACGCTCGCGTCTTGAGGAGACGTACATGCGGTTCGGATTCACCGAGGAACAACAGCGGTTCCGGGCGGGCGTGCGCACGACGCTGCGCTCCGCCGAGGTGCGTGCCGCGGCGGCACAGGCCACGGGCGCGGACGGTGTCGAGCCGGACGCGCGCCCGCTCTACCGCCTGCTCGGAGAGCTGGGACTGCTCGCCGTGCACTGGCCCGCCGAGTTCGGCGGACAAGGGCGTCCGCTCACCGATGCCGCGATCGTCGCCGAGGAACTGGTGCGCGCGGGAGTGCCGGACACCCTGCACGTCAACACCATCCAGATCGTCGGCCAGTTCCTGCTGATGGCGGGCAGCGACGAGCAGAAGCGGCGGTACCTGCCCGCACTGGCCCGCGGTGAGAGTTTCGCCTCGGTGCTCTACACCGAACCGGACGCGGGATCGGATCTCGGTGCACTGCGGGCCGTGGCCGAACCGGACGGTGACGGCTACCGCATCACCGGCACGAAGGTGTTCAGCCTCAAGACACGGTTCGTCGACCTCGGACTGTGCGCGGCCCGTACGACGCCGAGTGCCGGGAAGTACCAGGGAATCAGTCTGTTCCTGGTCGACATGGGCGCACCTGGTGTGACGGTGTCGCTGATACCCGGCGTCGGCGACGAGCACTTCCACCGGGTGGACCTCGACTCGGTTCCGGTGTCGGGCGGCGACCTCCTCGGTCCGCGCGACGAGGGGTGGCCGCTGCTCAACGAGGCACTGGCCATCGAACGCACCGGTCTTGACTACTACCTCAAGGCGGAGCACTGGCTCGATGCCGCGCTGGACGCACTCATCGACTGCGACCCGCACTCCCCGCACGACGCCCACCTCGAGCAGATCGGCCGCTGGCACGGCGCGCTGACGGCCGACCACGTCCTCGCCTGGGAGGTGCTCACCGGCCTTGCGTCGGACCAGGTCGATCAGGTCTCGACCGCCGTCGCCAAGTACCACAGCAGCGAACTCGCCCAGAGCGTCGCGGCGTGGGCCGCCGACATCCCCGGCCCCGAGCAGCGGGCGAACCGCACCAGGGCGGCTGTGACCCTGGACTCCGCCTACCGAGAGGCGCCGGGGCTCACGCTGTCGGCAGGGACCTCCGAGGTGATGCTCCAGATCATGGCCGCCGCGTTCGACTCCATCGGACAGGAAGAGCACTGACATGGACCTCACCCCCGATCCGCTCGTCATCGAGCTGCGCAAGGCGTTGCGTACGGGCCTTGCCGGCGTCCCCGCCCGGATGGAGCTGCACGGCGCGCCGGTGGCCGACGGAGCCTTCGGACCCACCCGGACGGTGCTCGACGAACTGGGCGCGTCCGACTTCGAACGGCCGGCCTCCGTCGGCGGCCTGGACCTGGGCCTGACGGCCGGGGTGCTGGTCAGCGAGGAGCTCGGCCGCGCGGCACGCGGAAACTCCTACCGGGCCGACGCGATGGCGGCCGGCATGGGCGCCCCGGCGGGCGCGGCACTGGCCGGACTGGAAGCGCTGCCGGTCGGCAGTGGGGTCACCGCGACCGCGCGAGCCGGTGGCTGGGAGCTGACCGGCGCGGCCACGGTCGACGACGTGAACGCCGGGACGCTTCTGGTGGCCACCAGGACAGGCGGCGAGTCGGTGCTCGTCGCGGTGGAGCGCGGGGCGACCGGCCGCATCACGGAGAGCGCGTGCTGGCCGCCGGTCGTCCGGTTCGATGCCACGCCGGTCACCGCGGCGGACGTGGTCGGGACTCTGGACGACTCGCCCACCGGCCCCCTCGCGCGTGCGCGGCTGCGACAGGCTGCCTACCTGCTGGGCATCGCCGACGGCGCGCACCAGATCGCGGTGGGATACGCCGGTTTCCGGCGGCAGTTCGGCACCAGGCTGCGTGATCTGCCCGCGGTCTCGTTCCCGTTGGCGCGAGCGATGGTGGCGTTGCGCGCGACCAGGGCGGCGGTGTACCGGGGGGCCTGGCTGGTCGACTCCGAGCCGGACGCCGTCGGCACCGCGCCGGTCATGGCGCTGGCGATGGCCGCCGAGACCGCGCGCGACGTGGTGCGGCTGAGCATGCAGAGCTGCGGGGTTCGCGCGATGACGGCGGAACTGGGCCTGCACCGGTACTTCCGACTGGCCGCGGCCGAGTCCGCCCGGTACGGCGATCCCGCCGCGCTGTGGCGGATGGTCGGCGCCGACCGCTTGCGAACGGCCCGGCGCGCCGCGGCCGGCACGGAGCTTCCGGTCGCGGCGACGGCTCGGACGTAGGAGGTCAACTCGCGCGCAGGCCCACCGGCGACAGGACCCTCTCGTCGCCGAGGGGCTGTCCGGCCGAGTGGATGAGCCCGGTCCGGTAGGCCAGTGACACGAGCTCGGCGCGGTCGCGGACGCCGAGCTTGGTGCGCACGCGGTAGAGATGGGTACGGACCGTGGCCTCGCCGATGATCAGTTCGCGGGCCACCTCCTCGGTGGACATGCCCTGCGCCACCATCCGGGTCACTTCCCGTTCCCGCGGGGTCAGCTCGGTCACCTCCGGGCACATCGCGGACTCCTGGGGCTCCGGCTGCGCACGGAACCAAGTGACCAGGCGCTGCGCGATGTTCGGCGCGAGCATGGTCTGCCCGGCGGCTGCCGCCTGGATCGCGGTGATCAGCTCCTGCGGGCTCGCGTCCTTGCCGAGCAGGCAGCTCGCGCCGGCATGCAGCACGTCGCTCACCGTCTTGTCGGCGTCGGACGCGGTGAACACGACGACGTTGGGCGGCTCGTCCTCCTTGCCGAGCCTGCGGATCATCTCAAGGCCGGAGATGGTCTGGAGGTTCAGATCCGTGACCACGACATCGGGCCGCGTGGTGCGCACGAGAACGATGGCTTCCATACCGTTGTGCGTGGTGCCGATCACGTCGATGTCCGGCACCGCGTCGAGGAGGGTCTTAAGACCGTCCGCGATAACGGGCAGCTGGTCACAGATGAGCACTCGAATGGTCATTGTGTTCCCCCTCGATAAGAATTGGGCAGCAGCCTCGCTGTCCCGAACCGGATCGCGGCGCGCGGAAATCGCGAGGCTCGCCCCGGAAGTCACCTACTGAGCGGGCCGCGACCAGCGGTTGCGGCCCACCTGCTCAGCCGTTGCCGTTGTTGTCACGCAGCCCGGGAACGACCACGTCCGTCGAAGGGGCGGAGGCGACGGTGCGCTGCTGGACCCTCTCCGGCGCGTCGGCGTCAAAGGAGGCAGTGAGTCCCCCCAGAAAAGCCCCGAGAGCGATGACGGAGGCGGCGATGGGGATGACGCGCATGAGTGAGCTCCTTTGGAAAGGGAGGCCTTTTCGACTCCGCTGATGCTCCCGATTCGCCTTCCCGGCCCGTTCCCCTCTGGACACCCGCCCGATCCCCGCGTCGCGGGCCGCCCGGCACGCAGGACTCACCGTGCGGTCTCCGGCACTTTCATGAGGGAGAAGAGGTTGTCCGCCGCCGAGCGGTGCCGCCGGGCCGTCTGCGGGTGTCCCTGGGCCTCGGCGGTACGGGCAAGGCCCCACAGCGCGCACGCCTCGTCGTAGCGCAACTCCATACGGCAGGCGATCTCGTGGGCCAGAAGCTGCTGAGCCTTCGCCGTGTCCAGGTCCCCCTGCGCGTACCGCACGCGCCCCACCGAGAGGTGCACGGTGGCACGGTGGATGTCGTCGGTGCTCCTGGTGGCCTTGGCGAGTGCGTGGCCTGCGCTGTCCGCCGCCTCCTCCAGCTCGCCCATACGCACCAGCACGTCGGCTCTGCGGGCGAGCACGAGCGGCAACACGGAGGGCATGCTCATGCGCTGGCACCGTTCCAGCGCCGCGTCGGCCCAAGCGAGCGCCTCCTTGAAGCGGCCCAGGCCCTCGGTCGCCTGGGAGAGATTGCTCAGCGCGTCCACGGAGAGCTGTACCTCCTGGATCGAGTCGAAGATGGCCACCGCCCGCTCCCCCGACTGAGCCGCCTCCTCGAACCGCCCGAGCCGCACCTGGATCAGGCTCAGCGTGCTCAGCGACGAGCCGTCGAGCCGGGTGAAGCCGAGCTCCTGCGCACGTTCGTTGGCCTCCTGGCACAGGTGCAGCGCGCGCTCCAGCTCTCCCATGCTGTTGCACGCCTGTCCCAGCCGGGCCCGGCACTCCGCCTCGCTGTGCACGTCCTCCATCCGCCGGGACAGGGCCACGGCTTCCTCCAGCCGGGCGACCGCGTCGCGCAACTGCCCCAGCCGCCACTTGCCCATGGCCAGATTCATCAGGTTCAGCCGGGTCAACGGCTGGTCCCCGAGCTGTCGCGACGCGCTGACACCTTTCTCCAGCGCCGCGTTCGCGCTGGCGTCGTAGCCGCGGATGCTGGAGTGGAAGCCCAGCTCACGCGGCAGCCGCGCGGCGTGCCAGAGCAGCCCTCCGTGATACGCGGCGTCCACCGCCGCCAGCAGACTGTCGCGGTGCTGGTCGAGCCACTGGAGCGCCTTGTCCTTGTGGTCGAACTCCTCGCGTGCCCGGCCTCCTTCGTCGCGGTCCGAGAAGCGGCGCCGTCCGGGAAACAGCGTGTCGCACGCGCGTTCCGCCGTGTTCAGGTAGTGATCCAGCAGTCGCCGCACCGCTTGTCCGTCCTCCGGCGCCTGCTGCCCCTGCGCGACCCGTTGCACGAAGCTGCGCACCAGGTCGTGCAGGGCGTACACCCCCGGTTCCCTGGCCTCCAACAGCCGTACGTCGACGAGTTCTTCCAGCACGT
Organism: Streptomyces coeruleorubidus; assembly: GCF_028885415.1. Lineage (GTDB taxonomy): Bacteria > Actinomycetota > Actinomycetes > Streptomycetales > Streptomycetaceae > Streptomyces > Streptomyces coeruleorubidus_A. The sequence continues at coordinate 6,369,451 of NZ_CP118527.1, read as the reverse complement.
CCTCGGCCGTCAGGACATCGGTGTCCAACAGCGCGGCGGCTTCTTCGGCGTCCAGATAGCGTCCGGGGTGGTGGCCCAGAAGCCGGAAGGCCGTTCGCTGGTCGTCGGGCATGGACTGGTACGACAGCAGCAGCGCGCCAGCGACCCCCCTGCCCTCGCTGGTGAGTTCGTCCAGGCGCCGGTCGTGGTCCCGCAGCCGTTCGACGAGTCGCTGGACGGTCCAGTGCGGACGGTTCGCCAGCCGGGCGGCGGCGATCCTGACCGCCAGCGGGAGACCTCCGCACAGCCGCAGCAGCTCACGGGCCGCGTCCGGCTCCTTCTCGACGCGTTCGGCACCGAGGGTGTTCCGCAGGATCTGGTGGCTGTCCTGCTCCGGAAGGGCGCCGACGGAGAGCCACTCGGCTCCGTCCAGTCCGGTCAGCCGCGGGCGGCTGGTGATCAGTACCAGACTGTCGCAGGAGGCGGGGATCAGCGCCCGCACCTGCTCGGACGCGGCGGCGTTGTCCAGGACCAGCAGCATGCGACGGCCCCGCATGTAGGACTGCCACCGCGCGGCACGTCCCGCCGGCACCGTGGGTATCTCGTCGCTGGGGATGCCGGCGGCGGCGAGCAGGTCTCCTTGTGCGTGGAACGCGCTGAGCGGCGTCTGGCCCGGTGTGAAGCCGTGCAGGTCGATGAAGAGACTGCCGTCCGGATACTGCTCGGCCAGTTCGTGGGCGGCGCGGATGGCCAGGGCCGTCTTGCCGCCGCCGCCCATGCCGTCGAGGGCCAGGACCGTCGGTGCCCCGGCCTGGGCACACCTGGCCGTGTCGCAGACCCACTTCAGCTCGGAGCTGCGGCCCGAGAAGTCGGGCACGTCGAACGGCAGCGCGTACGGAGCCTCGGTCACCTGGTGCGGGACACGGGACGCGGAGCGTTCCGGACGAGTGAGCGACGGGTCCTGGCGCAGGATGCGTTCGTGCAGTCCGGTCAGCTCCGTGCCGGGGTCTATGCCCAGTTCGTCCGCGAGGTGACCTCGGGCACGGGCGAACTCGTCGAGGGCGGCGGCTTGCTGGCCGGAGTGGTAGAGGGCGAGCATCAGCCGGCTGCGCAGCGTCTCGCGCAGCGGATGCTCGTCGACGAGGACACGCAGCTCACCCGTGATCTCGGCGGCCTCGCCCGCGTCGATGCACAGATCGTAGAGCTGCTCGGCAGCGCTGAGCCGCTGCTCCTCCAGAGCCGTCGAGGCGGCGTCGACCACACGGCCGCCGGAACCGGACAGCACCGGCCCTCGCCACAGCGCCAGCGCCTCACGCAATTGTGCGGCGGCCCGCTCCGGCTCCCCCGCGTCGAGTGATTCCCTGGCCTGCCTCAACAGCTTCTGGTGGCGCAGCAGGTCGAGTTGGTCGGTGTCGACGACCGCGCGGTATCCGGGCCCGTCGGTCACGATGATGTCGGGGCCGTGCGGAATGCGGCTGCGCAGTTTGGCAACCGTCTTGCGCACCTGGTGCTCGGCGCTGTCCGGTGGTTCTTCGTTCCATGCGGCCGCCACCAGACGGGAGACGGGCACGACGCGCCCGGCCTCCAGGAGCAGCATCACGAGAACGCGCCGTTGCAGAGCCCCGTTGACCGATACGGGTTCGCTGCCGTTGCGGACTTCCAGAGATCCGAGAACGGCGAATTCCAGTCCGGAACTGGTTTCGTCTTGAATGTGTTTCGATGTCGCGGCCCGCACCTTACCCTCCCCCGTCAGCGATGAGATGGGACACACGTCGCCGCGAGAGTAGATCATCTCTCGGAGCACATGCACCAAGCATGCTCGATCCCGCGTCCCGTCCCCCCGTGTCTTCGCCTCGCCCAGAAGGAAAACATAACTACCCGGCGCGCGTCATCGGGTGGCTGGCCGGATATCGGCGACGAGGTCCACTCGCGCCTTGGCGATGCGATCGCGGGTGAGTTCCGGTGTGTCCCCCTCGACCACCACGTAGGCGCGACGGGCACGCGGGTCGCCGATGGGCGCGATCCAGTCGCCGACGGCGTACGGGAAGCGGGCTCCACGGACCCAGGGGGTCACGGCGATGTCCTCGGTGCCCGTGTAGGTCTCCAGCCGCCCCTCGGGCAGCAGGAAGAAACCGACCTCGGCGTACCGGGAGGCGCTCGGCACGACGGGGCGACCTCCCGAAAGGGCCGTGAAGACCGCTGCCTCCAGGTCGAACCCGCGCGCGATCTCGACGAGCAGGGGGATGCGGTCGGCGCCCAGGTGCGCGCGGCAGGACACGATCCGCGGCCCGTCGGGCAGCAGCGCCACCTGCGTGTGGGCCGGGCCGAAACGGTATCCGCTCGCCGTCAGCCGCTCCTCGACCGCCGCCCCGATGATCTTTCGTTCGTCGTCGGTCAACGGCGCCGGATGGAGGTAGCCCGTCACGAGGAAGTCCGGCGGCCCCGTGGTGCGTTGAGCCGTCATCCCCACGACGTGGTGGGTCCCGTTCACGGTCAGCGTCTCGACACTCACCCGGGGAGCCTCGGCAGGGGCCCGGTCGCCCTCTTCGCAGACCTGGAGCCGTTCGTACACCGCCGGGGGGTTCGGAGACAGGCCCAGCCGCCATGCCTCCCGGACCACCGGCAGGACGGAGTCGCCGTGTCCGCAGTGCAGCACGGCGTCGATGTCATGGCGCCGCGCGGTCCGCGCGATGACCTCGCGCAGCCCGGTCTCGTCGGTGAAATCCGTGAGCAGCAGCTCCTCGGAGACCTCCTCGACGCGCGGCGCCAAGTCGGCCTCCAGCTGCGACGGATCCCATACCGACCAGATGCGAAACCCCAACTCGGCACCTCTTCGCACGAGTTGGTGACTCGGCATCACCAGGAGCAGCCTCGACTGCGAGCTTCTCGGGGAGTGTGTACACATACACGCCACTGTGTACTGCCATCTTCCCGCCCTGTTCCCCTTCCCTTCCCCACCGGAGGGAGGCCGGGCCGCCACCGGAACATCGAGTACGACCGCGCGGGGCGCGTACTTGATCACCGTGCACAACGCCTATGACGAGGCCGGCCGCCTGCTGCGCACGGACGACAGGTTGAACGGCAGCAGCCACTTCGATCTGGACGCCGCGGGACGGGTCACGGGCGTCACCGCGCGGGGCTGGACCGAGAGCTACGCCCACGACGGCGCCGGTAACCAGACGAGCGCCGAGTGACCCTCACCTCGTAGCTGACGAAGACGGATGCTAACTGGTCCGCATGGCGGCGGCGATCCGCTCAACGATCTCCTCGATCTGAACCAGACACTCGTGCACTTGTGATGGAGGTACGCCAAGAGGGTCGTTCACGTCTACGTCACCCATGCGTGTCGACACGGCACCACGGCGAGCGGCCGCCCCCTGGACGAGGGTCACAAACCGTGCGGCCGGATCCACCACGCCTGCGGCGTCCTCTGAACGCACCAGCCGGGCGAACTCACGGAAGGTGAACGCACGGGACAGCGCACGCACAGGGGACAGCCGCACAGCGGCCTCACGATGCTCCGTCGCAGCGCCCAGTACCAGGTCCGCGTCTTCGACCATCTCCTTGGTCAGTCGGCAGGAGCCCATCCCGGAGGGCTGCACGCCACGTCCGAGGAGGAAGGAGGCGACAACAGCCGCCATTGGCATACCCGCGACGGCCCGGGTGCCGGCACTGCTCAGATGGATCATTTGCCGATACTCGAGCAGTTGGTGCCTGAGCAGGCACTCGGCAAGCGGAGAGCGATAGACGTTGCCGGTGCACACCACAAGTACGCGGAACGGGGGCACACACCCTCCAGGAGGGGAAGAAAAGGAGACCAAGACGTGCGGCGCGATGTCAGTATTCATCCGACATCTCCACCGGGTGAGGACTTCAAAGAGCGTTTCTTCCCGGCTGTGGTGCTCGGACCGAGTTTCAGGATCGCGCCATCCGGTCAAGCAGCGGCCGTCGGGTGAGCGTCGCGGCCCGGGCGCCTGCGGTACACCAGCGCCTCTGAAAGAGCGCGGAATCACTGGTCAGGGCAGCCGCCACGAGGCGGACCAACCGCATGGCACATATCGGGCGCCTTCGCTCCTCACATCCGGGAACTAGCGGCCAATCCGGTGATCTGCATACGCCATACAGCGCTTTGCCTCCCGAAAGTGCTTAACATGCGCTATTCGGCGCTATCTATGCACATACAGTACTCGCGGGCCGGACCATGCCGTCGCCCGATTCCATTTGAGGAGTGTGAATGCGATGACGGCGTCATCGAAGTGTCGTGCCGCCTTCGCGGCCACAGCAGCCTCCGCTGTCCTGGCCGCAGTCCCAGTCGTAGGGGCCCAACCTGCCCACTCCCAGCCGTATCCACCCGATGCCCCGAGCCTGACCCTCAGCGCCACCACCGTTGACGCAGGAGACGACCTCGCCTTCACAGGGACCGGGTTCACTCCGAACGAGGGGGTGGACGCATTGCTCTTCTCGAAGCCGGTCAAGCTGGGCCATTTCACCGCCGACGCAAACGGCACGGTGGAGGGTACCGTCACCATCCCCAAATGGACCGATCCGGGCAAGCACATCTTCCTTCTCAAGGGAGAGAAATCGAAACTGAAGCTCTCGGCCAAGATCACCGTAAACTCGCACAAGCCTCACCTCGCCGACACCGGTGAGGACCGGACGCCCGTTCTGTTGGGCGGAGCCGCAGGGCTGCTGGCGCTCGGAGCCGGCACGATGATGGCCGTCCGTCGGCGGAAGCAGAACTGACCGCCCCGCTCCATCGGGCAGCTGCGAAGCCTCAGCAGTACCGGCGGCCGACAGCGGATCTCCCGACGCATGACCTCACGTCGTCGTCGGGGTACCCGCTGTCGGCCGCTGCCGCCATGACCGCCTGAACAAGCCCAACCTCGACGTAGGCGACGGGCACATGCTCGCGGCAGCGGCATACCCTGAACGGAGTCTGTCAGTGCCGCAGCGTGCCGGACTCGAGATTGTCCACGTACCAGGCGTACGTCCGGGCGATTCCTTCCCGCAGGCCGATACGGGGCGCCCAGCCGAGCGCGATGAGCCGGGACACGTCAAGGAGCTTGCGTGGGGTGCCGTCCGGCTGCTTCGTGTCCCACTCGACGCTCCCGCGGTACCCGACGACGTCCGCGACGAGTTCCGCCAGTTCCCGGATGGTCAGGTCCGTGCCGGTGCCGACGTTGACCGGACTGTCCCCGTCGTAGTGCTCGATCAGATGCAGGCACGCCCGTGCCAGATCGTCCACATGGAGGAACTCCCGACGAGGCGCGCCACTGCCCCAGTTCACCACCCGCCGCGCACCCGACTCCTTAGCCTCGTGGAAGCGCCGCATCAGGGACGGCAGCACATGAGAGTGCTCGGGGTGGAAGTTGTCGCCCGGCCCGTACAGATTGGTCGGCATGGCGGAGATCCAGGGCAGGCCGTACTGGCGTCGTACCGCCCGCACGTTCAAAATGCCGGCGATCTTGGCGATCGCGTAGGCGTCGTTGGTCGGCTCCAAGGGACCCGTCAGCAGCGCCTCCTCGCGGATGGGCTGCTCGGCGAACTTCGGGTAGATGCAACTGGAACCCAGGAACAGCAGCCGCTCCACCCCGTGCTCCAGGGCCGCGTCCAGCATGTTGACCTGAATGCGCAGGTTGTCGGAGAGGAACTCGGCGGGCCGGGTGGTATTCGCCTTGATCCCGCCCACTCGTGCCGCGGCCAGCACCACCACGTCCGGGCGCACGGCCGCGAACCAGTCGAACACCGCCTGCCGCTCCCTCAGGTCCAGCTCCGCCGAGCCGGGCGCGACCACATCAGTGAACCCTTCACGGCGAAGCTCCCTGCGCACCGCCGAACCGACCAGCCCCGAGCCCCCGGCCACGAACACGCGCGCCGAGCGGTCGAGGGGGCGGTGCACCCTGTCGTCGCGCACCGCGGCAGGCGCGTTCACCGCCGAGGCGACCGGGGCTGGGGCACCGGTATCAGTACAGGCGGCCATGGACCTCGACGTCCTCCTTCGCAGGCATGCAATCCCTGAAAAGCGACACAACGCCATAATACGGACGATAGCGCTGATATCCGTATTCTTGGCGAGTGCCCAGGTTCCGGAGGTGCCGGAGGTGCCGGAGTTCGGGGTCGCATCCGGTCCGTCCTGACAGCTCGGCCGAAAGAGAAGGCGCGTGGCCGTCGAGACGGGCAGCGCCGCACGACACGTGGCCCAGAGGAAGCAGCAGCATGTTGAAGACGAAGATCGCCGATCCCACGAGGCCCGGCTCCCTTGCCCACTCGGCTCGCGCCAAGCGCTGGGACGAACTGCTGCGATGCTTTCCCGACCTGGCCGAGATGCACGTTCTCGACCTCGGCGGCACCCCGACCTCCTGGCGTGGCGCACCTGTCCGGCCGGCGCACGTGGTGACCGTCAATCTCGACCCGCGCACCGCCCGGCATGCCGAGTCCGGGATCACGCCGGTCGTCGCGGACGCGTGCAGCCTCTCGCTGCCGACGCACATGGTCACCCGGCGATTCGACCTCGTGTACTCGAACTCCGTCCTGGAGCACGTGGGAGGGCACTACCGGCGGCAGCAGTTCGCCGACACGGTGCACAGCCACGCGGACCACCACTGGGTGCAGACCCCCTACCGCTACTTCCCCGTCGAACCCCACTGGCTGTTCCCAGGGCTGCAATGGCTCCCGTTCCGGGCTCGCGTCGCCGTCTCCCGGCACTGGCCGCACGGTCACGTTCCAAGCGCCGGGCATGCGCAGGCCACCCGCGACGTCCAGGAGGTCGAGCTGCTGTCCGCGGCCGAGATGCGGTCCTACTTCCCTGCTTCCACCATCTGGTTCGAACGCTTCGCCGGACTTCCCAAGTCACTGGTCGCAAGGAAGTGAGCCGTGCCCGCCACCCTCCCCGCTCAAGTGCGTTCTCCACCCCTCACAGCCCAGCAAAGGGAATCCGCATGACGGACAAGACCGCGCTCATCACCGGCATCACCGGCCAGGACGGCTCCTACCTCGCAGAATTGCTGCTGCAGAAGGGGTACGTGGTGCACGGAATCGTCCGCCGCGCCTCGACCTTCAACACGCAACGCATCGAGCATCTCTACCGGGATCCGCACGACCCCGAGGCGCGCCTCTTCCTGCACTACGGCGACCTGACCGACGGAACCCGGATCGCGGGACTGCTCGAGCGGCTGCGGCCCGACGAGGTCTACCACCTGGCCGCCCAGTCCCACGTACGGGTGTCGTTCGACGAGCCGGAGTTCACCGGGGACTCCACCGGGCTGGGCACCACGCGGTTGCTCGAGGCCATCAGGACGACGGGCCTGCCCTGCCGGTTCTACCAGGCCTCCAGCTCGGAGATGTTCGGCGCCTCCCCGCCGCCTCAGCACGAGGGCACCCCCTTCCACCCGCGCTCCCCGTACGGGGTCGCCAAGGTGTACGCGTACTGGGCGACGCGCAACTACCGGGAGGCGTACGGGATGTACGCGGTCAACGGCATCCTGTTCAACCACGAGTCCCCTCGCCGTGGCCCGACCTTCGTCACCCGCAAGGTGGCCACGGCGGCCGCACGCATCAAGGCCGGCCTCGAGGACGTCGTCTACCTGGGCAATCTCGACGCCCGACGGGACTGGGGATACGCGGCGGAATACGTCGAGGCGATGTGGCGGATGCTGCAACAGGACGAACCGGACGACTACGTGGTCGCCACCGGCGTCAGCTACAGCGTGCGCGACTTCGTCGAGCAGTGTTTCGCCCATGTCGGCCTCGACTGGCGCGACCACGTGCGGTTCGACGAGCGATACCTGAGACCGACCGAGGTGGACGACCTCGTCGGAGACGCCTCCAAGGCCGAGCGGCTCCTGGGATGGCGCCCGAAGGTGCGAGCCCCGGAACTGGCCCGCCTCATGGTCGACGCCGAGATCGCGGCCCTGTCGCCGGCGCCTGCCGCTTCCGTCGGTGCACCCGCCGCTCCTACGGCGCCGGCGTTGGTCGGGCAGTGATGCGTACAGGGAGCCCGGCTCCACAGAAGGTGGCCGTTCTGATGACCTGTCACAATCGCCGGGAGCGCACTCTGGCGGCCCTGGGGTCATTGGACAGGCAGACCGGTCTGCCGCCCGGGACGGCCCTGACCGTGCACCTCGTCGACGCCGGAAGCACCGACGGAACCGGCGCCGCTGTGTGCGCCGCCTTTCCGGGCACCGATGTGGTCAGGGCGGGTCCCGATGTGTACTGGGGTACGGGTACGGCCATGGCGGCGGCACGAGCGGACCCCGGCGCCCACGTGCTGTGGCTCAACGACGACGTGGTCCTCGCGCCGAACGCGCTCGCCGTGCTGCTGCGCACCGCCGCCCCGCTCCAACGGGCGGCCGTGGCCGTCGGCGCCATGCTCTCCGCCGACGGGAGCCGCACCACTTACGGCGGCTACCGGCTCCGTCGCGCCCCCGGTCGCCCACCGCGTCTCGAGCGGGTTGAACCGGACCCCCACCGGCCCCTGGCCTGCGACTCCTGCAACGGCAACGCGGTTCTGGTCACCCATGCGGCACGACGGACACTTGGAGACTTGGACCCTGCTTTCCCGCACCGCATGGGCGACAGCGACTACGGACTGCGGGCACGGAAGGCCGGCATCCCGGTTCTGCTGGCTCCGGGGCACGTGGGTGTCTGTGACGACCATCCGCCGCGCGCTCCCGGCACTTCGCGGGCCGCCGGGATCACGGTAGGCACGGCGCTGCGCCGGGCGACATCGGTGCGGGAACAGCCCCTCGGGCCATGGTGGCGCTTCTGCCGTCGGCATTTCGGGGTCTGGTCGCCGCTCGTCTTCTGTTCCCCGTATGCGAAGACACTGGTCACCGCGGTGCGGACGAGACGTTCTCCGGCCGGCGGCGGGCCCGCGCCGCCACCCCCACAGCCGGTGACGAACGATCGCCTGCCCCTCTGAAGCGCCCCTTCACAGCCACGGCGTGCTGCCCCGTGCTTCCGCCTCCGGCTCACCACTCCCCAGGACGGACCAACGGTGCACGACCTAGCCGTCGCCTCGGACATCACTCAGACCCTCTTCATGGGACTGGCGGTCTTCGCCGTCCTGTTGTGGATCTTCACACAGCACTGCAACACCGCCATCGGCCTCCTCCTGGGCGTACAGGTGTGGGCGATCGCCGCGGATGGTGAGATCCCGCTCTTCAATGTCGGCGTCAACATCCACCCAAGTGATCTGCTGGCCGCCTGCGCCATGCTGGTGGCCGGCGCCCGGCTGCTGCGGCGGGGGGTGTCGCCCCGGGCCGAGTTGCTGCTCGTACTGGCGGTGATGTTCCTGATCGCATGGTCGATCCAGCGGGGAATCGGTGCATGGGGTCTGCCCGCCGCCGCCAATGACGCCCGCGTCTACTTCTGGCAGGTCTTCGCCTCGGCCTTGTATGTGGCGACCGCGCCCCTGCGCGCCGGCAGGGCCAGGGCCATCGTGCGGCTGTGGCTGGTCTCAGCCGCCGCGTACGCCGCACTGAGCCTGGTCGGATGGCTGAACACCGGACTGCATTCGGTCGTCGACGCCGCCACCGTAGGAGGGCAGGTGTACGACCCCAGGCCGGTGCCGGCCAGGTCGGCTCTGGTCCTCGCGCAGAGCGCGGTGCTCCTGCTGTGCCCATGGGGCGGGAACTCGTCCGCCCCGGCCATAACCGCGGAGAACAGCCCGGGAAGAGACCGGCGGGGGCGGAAAGGCCGGCCAGACGGCGGCCGCGGCAAGATCCTGCCGGCGCTGCTCTGTCTGGTCTTCGTGGTGCTGCTGCAACACCGGACCGTCTGGGCGGCCACCATCGTGATGGCGGTCGTGTGGTGGGCGCTGATTCCTGCCCGAGCAGGTCAACGCCTGGCCTCCGCGGCAGCAGCCGTGGTGTCGTCGTGCGTGGCCGCGCTGACGTTCGCCGTCGGCATGTTCGGCGAGGTCGGCAGCGTCCTCGCTGACTCCTTCGCAGAGACTCAGGGCGCGAACAGCACCTTCTCCTGGCGGGTTCTCGGCTGGCAGGAGCTGATGGACGGATCCAAGACCCTGACCGAATGGCTGCTGGGCAGTCCGTTCGGCTCCGGCTACGACCGGTGGGTCGGAGGCGTGGTGATCTCCGTCTCCCCGCACGACTACTACCTGCACGTCGCGCTTCGCCTGGGCGCGGTCGGACTGCTCACGCTGCTGGCCTTGTACGTTCTCGTATGGCAGCGGCTCGGCAGCGGCGGGAACGGCTCGCCGGCCCTGCGTCTGGTGGTCGTCTCCCAGCTCGTACTCTTCGTCTCGTACTCTCCGTTCCCCGAGCAGGGGATCCTCCTCGGGCTGTGTGTGTGGCAGCTGCGTGCCGACGCGGCAGGCCGGTTCAGCGATGTGCGGAGGAAACCGCTTGTCACCCAGCAGAGGGGTGACACAGCCAAGAAAGAGGTGAATCAGGAATATGGTGAATACCATGAAGAAACGGATGTAACCCCGACAATGGGGCAATGACTCTCCTTCATCGCGTCCGTCTCGCCGCACAGCGCATCGGCCTTGATGTGAACCGGTTTCCGCAGTGCTCACTCGATTACCGCGTCGTGCAACTGATTCACCGCAGCCGCATCGATGTGGTGCTCGATGTGGGGGCGAACCGCGGTCAGTACGGAGCGATGCTGCGGCGGTTCGGATACCGGGGAAGGATCGTCTCGTTCGAGCCGCTCCACGAACCCTTGCGGACGCTGCGCCGCCGCGCTGCGGCGGACCCGCTGTGGAAGGTGTTTCCATATGCCCTCGGTGACAGGAATCGCACCGTGAACGTCAACGTAGCCGGCAATGGATGTGCCAGCAGTTCGGTGCTGCCCATGTTGTCCAGGCACGCAGATGCCTGCCCGGAATCCCGCTACGTGGACGTCCAGGAAGCCGAGCAGTTTCGCCTCGACGCCGTCTGGCCGCAAGTGGCCGGGCCCGACGAGCGTGTGTTCCTGAAACTCGACGTCCAGGGATATGAAGGAGCCGTCCTGGAAGGAGCCGCGGACCGCGTCGGCCAGTGCACCGGACTGCAGATGGAAGTCTCGTGTGTCCCGCTGTACGAGGGAGGTCTGCTCCTGGAAGACGCACTGGGCATCGCGCAGCGCCGGTACGGGATGACCCTGGCGGCACTGGTGCCCGGCTTCAGCGACAGCCGGACCGGGCAGATGTTGCAGTGCGACGTGGTGTTCCTTCGTGAAGGCGCTCGGGCGGGACGACGCGGCAGCACGCATGACGGGGCACTTGGCCGCCCGTGATCAACGCGGTCGGTCGGACGGATCCGCGGCTGCAGACGACCGGAGAGGGGAAGTGCGCCGTCTCCGGCTCCGCAGAAGACCGGTGGCGACAGCAACCCTGAAGACGGGAATCCGGCCGCGCAGAATCACGCACACCAGCACGACCGGCACCATGGCGACCAGGCCATGGCCCAAGGCCGCTGCCGCGGGACGGTCCGCAGAGCCGAGCGCGGCAGCGCCGCCCAGTGCCGCCCCGACGGCGAGGTGCACCCCGTGCATACGCAGGGCGGCGCCGGCACGCATCAGACCGGAGCGGTGCCAGGCTGCCAACTGCACGAGATGGCCCACCACTTGTCCCACGGCGGCCGCACCCGCCACCAGCAGAAGGTCTCGCGCGAACGCGGCCGCGGCAACTCCCGCCACGGTCGCGACGACCGTGGCCGTCAGCGTGCCGAGCAGGGCCCGTGGCGCGTCCCGTACCTGGTCGATCAACCCTCCGCAATAGCCCAGCAAGGTCATGGCCGCCCCCGCGGACAGTACAGGCACCAGTGCCACGGCCTGCTCCCAGCCCGGCCCCAGCAGCATGCCAAGGGCCGCCGGCCCGATGCCTGCCGTGATGCCGAACCCGATGAACGCGACGGCCGACGCCGCACACAGCGTTCGCTCCACGTCCTGGCCGAAACGGAGACCTTCGGCGCGCCGCTCGGCGAGCAGCGGAGTCACGGCCCAGTTGATCCCTTGGTACAAGAACGTCAGAAGCAGTCCGGTGAACAGGGACGCTCGGGAGTACGGTCCCGCGGCGCCCGGGCCGAGCAGCCGGCCCGAAACCCACAGCGGGATGTTGTTGGTGACGAACTGCCCCAGGCTGTGGCTCGTCATGAATCCCGAAGGGGCGAGAAGGTCGCGAGCCCTGACCGGTGGCCCGGGAGGCAGCGGCCGACGAGCAATCCAGGCCGTGCCCACGGACAGGGACACGGCCGCCGCGACCGGCTGTGCGAGAGCCAGCCCGAAGGGGCTCCAGCCACATACGAGCAGACCTGTCGCCGTTGCCACACCCACCGCCTGGCCCAGCGACTCGGCCAGCACCGCCACCGGGGCAGCACCCGCGCGACGCATGGCCGTGACGGTCACGTTGGCGCTCGGCTGCAGGAGGAACATGCATGCCAGCAGGCGCGCCATGACGGTGACGTCCGGCATGTGGAAGAAGGAGCCGAAGACCGGGGCCACCGCTTCCACCAGGAGGAAGCACACGGCGCCGGAGATCATTCCGAGATGCCGGGCGGCGCGCACGAAGGGCAGCGTCAGGCGCTCTGACCGGAGCACGCAGGCGGACAGTCCGGCGTTGGCGAAGTAGCCGAAGAACGGCACTACGGTCAGCGCGATGGCGTAAGCGCCATAGGCACGGGCATCGACGACGCGGGCGGTGTAGGCCGTATAGCCGAGTTGAAGCAGCACGACCACCACGGAGCCGGCGATGTTCCAGCGCAGGCTGATCATGGCTGACCGTGCTGCGGTTTCCGAAGATCGATGCTGGGCGGAGACAGTCGCACGGTGAGCCGCTGACATGTCCTGGAGTTCAGCCGTTCAAGGTGGTCTGCCGGGTGAGTTCGCCCGCGCGCAGGCTGGAGAACGCGTCCACGGCCAGGGCCATCTCAGGGCTCGCCAGGACAATGCATCCCCGCTTCGCGACGGTCTCCTCGGCCGAATCGCTCTTCCGGTAGAAGGCCTTCCTCACCACGGCCGATCTGCTCCAGCGCGCCTCGATGATCTCCAGTTCCTGGTAGCGAGGTACGTCCTCCTGCCAGTGAGTATCCAGATAGAAGAGCAGCGCGGGGTCCTGTCGCCTGAGCTGCCCGTTGAACGGCCCCCGTTCGGGCATGCTCAGGCTTGGAATCAGCAGATCCGTCCGGAAGGAGATCGCGGCAGGCAAAGCGGCACCGACCCTGATGCAGGCCCGCTGTGAAAGGTTCACCGTCCGCTCCGATGTGCCGGGTTGCCGCCCGGCTTCACCACCACCGCGACCATCATGTTGCCGAGCCGGTTCACCGGCCGCAGTACTTGGTAGACGACTTTCGCCACCGGCAGGCGCCAACGCTCCGGGAAGCGGCGTGCCAGCTTTCCGACCACCACGTTGTGGTCCCACATCCTGCGCGGCAGCACGATCGTCTGCTTGCACAACAGATAGCTGCGGGTGGCCTGGTCCAGGATCGAGCGATTCCATCGGAAGACATAGTTGACGACGTCGCCATGCCGTTCCCATTCGGTGCCGATGAGCTTTCCCACCAGACCTTCGTGCGGCTCGATCACGATGACGGCTCTCCGGGCCACCCGGAGCATCTCGGTGAAACCCAGAACCGGTCGCGGCAAGTGGTGCAGCCCGTCCTGGACAAGGACCAGGTCGTAACTGGAATCCGGAATGTCGGCCATGTTCTCTGCGTTCAGCGACATGGTTCGAAGTCTCGGTTCCAGGCCGCGGCACACGGCGAGTGCCTCTTCGGACAGATCACTGACCGTGATGTCCGTGAAGCCGTAACGCCTCAGGAAGACGCCCTCTCCGCCCACACCGCCGCAGACGATCAGCACGCTCTGTTTCGCTGGATCGAGCAGTCCTCGAACACGCAGCATGCGCAGCGCGGTTTGCATCCGCCGGTCGCGCAGAAAACGGGTCAGCGGATCGCTGGTCACGTGGAAGGACCAGTCGTCCCGGGTGCTGCAGATTTCTGCCATCGCGGCGCGCTGCAAATCCACTCCGCTTTTCACAGCTCCTCCTCCGGGGCGTATGGAATCCCAAGCCCCGGCCAGTCTGGCACGGTCGTATGGAATGATCCTGACGCACGCGCCGAGTTTCCGTTGGGTGGCGGATTTCCCGGCGTCGTTGCGCTGTCGGAATGTGGCTCACTGAGCTCTTTCAAGGAGCCGCGTTGGTTTCCTGTCCTGCCGCTCTCGACCTGCCTCACGCCCTGGTCGAGTGGGTCACGGTGCTCATCGTCACCCGCGAGGGTGACCGTCGCTGCAAACTCCCGCCGCACCAACGTGCTCTGGTCGGCCTGGTGTACCTCCGCAGAGACGACCCCCTCACGCAGATCCGCCGCGGGATTCGGCATCGCCGTCGGCACCGCCCACGCCTACACCGCGGCTGTCATTGACCTCTCGCCGACCGCGCGCCCGGCCTGCTGCGCGCTCTGCGCGAGGCCCACCGAGACCACGTGCTGCTCGACGGCACCCTGGCGGAATGCGACCGGGTCGGCGACAGCCGCGCCGACTACTCGCACAAACACCGTCGGCACGGCGTGAACGTGCAGCTGGTGACCGATCCGGATGGCCGGCTGCTGTGGATCTCCCCGCGCTGTCCGGCCGCACGCACGACCTGACCGCGGCCCGCACCCACCGGATCATCCGGATCTGCGAACGTCAGGGCGTTCCAGTTCTCGCCGACCGCGCCTACATGGGAGCCGGACCGTGGGTGACGACGCCCATCAGACGCCCACCGGGCCGTGGCCTCACACCCACCCAACAGACCGTCAACCGCGCGCTGTCCGCCGCACGGGCGCCGGTCGAGCGCGGTGTCGCACGACTGAAGTCGTGGCGGATCTTCCGCAAAGCCCGATGCAGCCCGAATCGTGTCGTCAATCGCCGCAGCCGTCCTCGCTCTGGAGCGGCAACGCTTAAGAGCTCAGTCGACAGCCGCCTCGACGATCAAGGCGAATTGAGATCGGGACTCCAGATCTCGGAGTTCAGGGTCATCGCTCTGGCCGGGTGCGTAACGGCGGACGGCGGAGAAACCAGCTGACCGGAGCTCCGCCTCCACCGCCTCGAAGTCCCACAGGAATCCGGCGTGATGGCCGCAGTCCTGGAAGGTCATGCGCAGCAGGTCAACCGGATGCTCAGCCTGGTACCCCCTCCGCCGACACTCCTCCATCTCCCGTCGCGTCTCGTCGTCACGTGCCAGGTACAGCCGCACAGCGTGCTCGACATCGGGTGTCGACAGCCGGATGCGCCCGCCAGGTGCCAGAACGCGCCGGGCTTCACGGAACATGCGGCGGGCGGGCTCGAGGCGGATGTGCTCGATCATGTTGTCGGAGTAGATGTGACTCGCCGAGCCGGATCGGACGGGCCACGTCCTGGTGGCATCCAGATAAGACCGCGTGTGCCAGCAGACATCGGTGCAGATCCAGCCGGGCCGACGACTCCGGTAGCTCCCCACTTCGATCTTGAGGAGGGGCCCTGATGACCTGGCCGCATGCGCGAACCGGGCCTTGGCCACGGGGCGGTTGACGGTGCCGATGACCGACTTGGCAAGGCTTTTCGCAACGGACACGCGAGCGACGCTACAGCGCTGCCTCGGAGCGGCTTTGGTGCCACACCCAGCATGCGGCATGCATCACCCGCCCAGTCGTCCGGCACGCAGCCTGTGGGTGGGTTCACTGCCTCACCGCAGCTTGTCCGCCGCGTGCTTTCGCGTCTCGCCGAGCAACTGGAGCAGCCCTTCACAGAAACGTGCGGCCATGGCGTCGGTCGTGTAGGCGGCGGCGTCCTCCCGGCAGCGCGTTCGGAAGGAGGCCAGGCGGGTCTGGTCGGTCAGCAGTGCTTGCACCGCCGCCGCGTACACCGCCGGGTCGTCGGACGTGATGACGGCGTTGCGCCCGTTCCTCAAGTATTCGAACTCGGGAGCGTGCCATGGCCAGTCCGTGGTGACGACAGGTGTCCGCAGAACGAACGAGTCCACCGCGCACAGCCCCACCCTGCCCGGCATCAGCATGACGTCCGACACCGCTCCGAGCAGCGCTACCTGCCTTCCCGTCATGTGCCCCAAGGGGACCACCGGGCTCTTGGCCGTGGAGGCCATGGCCTCGACCAAGGGCCGATCGGCACCGTCCCCCGCCACTAGCAGCCGGAATCCCGGCAGGACGCGGGCGATGCGCCCAGCAGACTCCAGCAGCAGGGGGATTCGCTTGGGGGCGTCCAGCCCGCCCACGAACAGGGCTGTCCGTCCGGGCAGCAACCCGTGGCGCGACCGCAGGGCGGCCGCTTCGGCGAACTCCTGGGTCCCGGGCGTTCCCGCGCGCTCGCGGGCCTCGGCGAGCGCCACGGTGTCCACGCAGTTGCGCACCACGGTGATGCGCCGGCGCGGAAAGCCGCCGGAGGCGAGGTGGTCGGCTCCGCCCTCGGTGTAGGCGAAGAACCAGGAGGCGCGCCGGGTGAGGGCGTCCTTGGCGGCGGTCTCGATGCGGCTCACCGGCTTGGTGTACGTACGGCCGTGGCCCCACAGCGCGACGCGCGGAGTGAGACCACCGGTCATGCGCGCCAACTGCTGCCGGAGAAGGAGTGGATAGGCCTCGAGATTGCGCAACGCCTGTTCCAGTACGACGACGTCGGCGGAGACCGCTCGTCGTTGCACCTGCTGCCAGACGAGTGACCGGCCTCCGGGTACGCCGAGACGGCGCACCGGGACCTCGATCGCGCCCGAGCAGTGCGAAGCGTCCTGTCGTGCCACGTGAGAGGGGGGCGGAGGACCGTGCAGCACGTCCAGGGCGCACCCTTCGGCCTGGAGATCACTCCTGAGACGTTCGAAGAATGCGGTCCGGTAGCTGGGGATGTAGGGCTGGACGATCACGATCCTCGGGTGGTGTCCGGCCTTCAGCACGTCGTGTCCCTCGCTGTGCTCGCCCGGCCGACGAGGGCCGGGGCGTGCCGGGCGGCGGCACGGTGCGCGAGAGCGGCGGCGTACACGGCCTCGATGCGCTCCGCCCAGACCTGTTGCGTGTAATGACGCAGGAACACCTCCCGGCAGTGGGGGCGCAGCGATGGGAAGCACTCGGCGGCGCGGCGGAGCGCGGCGTCCAGTGGTTCGTTCCAGTGCACCACCGTGCCCGTGCCCTGTTCCCGCACCGAGTCCGCGACGGCTGAACCGGCGAACGCCAGCACCGGGAGTCCGGCGGCCAGTGCCTCGGGATAGATCAGGGGGGCGCCTTCCAGCCAGCGGCTGGGGAAGACCAGACCCCGCCAGGAGGACAGTCGCTGCCGGAGTTCGCCGTGTTCGAGCGCTCCGAGGAAGCGGACCGCCCGCGGTGCGGCCCGGCGGCAGTCGTCGAGCAGAGGGCCATCGCCCACCACGTCCAGCGCCTCTCCCTCCGGCCAGCGGGCCAGCAGCTCCATCAGGCCCTTCTCCGGGCTCAGACGCCCGGCGAAGACCCAGGCGGCCTCGTTGGTGCCCGTACGGTGCCGGAACGTCTCCGCGGGGGCCGGGAGTGCGGCCTCGGTTGTGGAATTCGGCACGAGGTCCAGCCGTTCCGGTTCGATCCCGGCACGGATGTACATGCGGCGGCTGGTCGCGGACAGCACCACGACACGGTCCGCGCGACGCAGCAGTGGATGGGCGGCGGCTCCGCGGCGCCCGGCCCACGCCAGTGGCGCGGTGGCCACGGACGAGCCGCGGTAGCAGCCGTTCCGCAGGCCGGCCCACCGGTCGCCGTCGGGGCACCGGGTGCACATCGCTCCGTGCCGGTACAGCGTGGCGGCGGCGCACAGCGGCCGGTAGTTGTGCACCGTGGCGACGATGGGGCCCTGCCAGCACCGCAGCCAGGAGCTGCCGAAGTTGGGGAAGAGGTTGTGCACGTGGACCACGTCCGGGCGCAGCCTCCGCAGGTCGGCCACGGGGGAACGGCCTCGCCCGCTGCTCACGGTGACGGCGGCACGCAACGGGTAGAACGGGGAGCGGCCGAGTTCGTCCGTGTGCGCGGCCACGAGGTGTGCCTCGTGACCCGCTCTGGCGAGCGCTGCCAGCTGATCGGCCACGGTCTGGTTCTCGCCGCTGGGAGTGGCCGAGCTGTAGAAGCTGTGCACCACGGCGACGCGCAAGGGCGAGGAGCCGTGCGGCAAAGCCCTGCCGGGAGCCATCAGCCGTGCGTGAGGGTGTAGTTGCGGGCCTCCGCGTGGCGCACCACGTAACCGGCTTCCTCCAGCCGGCGGAGTCGTCGGCGCAGGGACCAGGGGCTTTGCGGAGTGTCGAATTCGATGCAGAGAACTCGTGGCAGTGTGCCCTCGGCGAGAATCCGGTCAAGCACTTGTTCCTCGGCTCCTTCGATGTCCATTTTCAGCAGGTCGACCCGCTGGTGTCCCAGCTTCCTCATAAAGGTGGTCAATGTGTGGCACTGGGCGTCGAATCCAGGCCCCTGACCACGGACCTCGGTCGCGGAGTGGGACACGTGCGCGGGATCGGCGGGTGGATGGAAGTGCAGCACCGCGTCCTCCTTCCACAACCCGAAGGGGAGGAAATGCCATCGAGGTTCGGTGACTCCTCCGGCGAAGGCGACCGAGCGGGGGGTGGGGTCCATGGCCCAGACCTCACACCCGAAGCGCCGGATGAGGGCGAGGTCGAAACTGACGTCCTCGCCGACACCTGCCGCGTAGACGACGGAATCCTCGCCGATCAGGTCGGTGGGAACCCACCACCCTCCGTATGTGCTGCCGAACCGCTCCAGACCGTGAGCCGGGAGAATCCGGGTCAGCCAGGGCACGACGGCCTCCGCGGTCTTCAGCTTGATCCGCCGGGTGAGGTGTGTCGCCGCCATGTGCGTCACACGCGTTCCGTGGCGACGAGGCCGAAGGTCGTCGGCGGGAAAAGGCGCTCTCCGACGGCCTGAAGCAACCCCGACTGGGTGGACCAGTAAGGCCGGACCTCCACCGTTGCGAAGGCCGGTGCGAGTAGGTCCCGCAGGGCTTCCTCGTCGACACCGTCGCGGACGACGTGGTACTCGACCATGTCGGCCTCATTGGCGTCGTCGTAGACGCCGCGTAGCCGGCGCAGGCGGGTGGCGAGGCCGCGGCGGAGCCGGCCCTGGCCGAGGCGCCAGAGGAAGTACGCGTTCCGGTCCAGGCTCAGCGACACCCGCGACCGGCGCGGGTACCACAGGGGATCCTGGGCACTGAGGAACGCGCCGCCGGGAACGATGCTCTCGATGAGCTGCTTGACGGTGCCCAGGTAGTCCGGGATGTGGTGCAGCACGGAGATGCACACCACGGCGTCGAGC
This sequence comes from Streptomyces coeruleorubidus, assembly GCF_028885415.1. Lineage (GTDB taxonomy): Bacteria > Actinomycetota > Actinomycetes > Streptomycetales > Streptomycetaceae > Streptomyces > Streptomyces coeruleorubidus_A. The sequence goes on along the minus strand of NZ_CP118527.1, from coordinate 6,350,225 downwards.
GGACCGGCCTGGCAGGCCGCGGTGCCGTCCTTGTCGTGGATCACGGTGACATGCGGATTGCGGTGGAAGCGGCTCCGGAGGAAGTGGACGCTCGGCTCGCTCATCTCCGTCACCGTGACCTGCGCGCCCGCGGCCACGAGATGATCGGTGAAGGTGCCGTGCCCGGCTCCCAGTTCGAGCACCCGGCACTGCCCGTTCCGGTCGGTGACCTGTTGGACCAGGGTGTGGAGGTCTCCGATCAGCCGGTCGCGAATCGTGTGGTGGCGAATGTGGGGGGAGCCCGCCGCGTAGTCGTGCCCGGCTCCGTGCTCGCGCTCTTGCAGGGCCCCCATCGAGGGTTTGACCGGTGTGATCGTCATGGGCGTACGTTAGGAACGATGTCGGGATTTTCCCGGCCCTGGCCGACGAGTCGGCCCGAATTCAGGCGATCGGATGCCGCGTGCACCGCACCGCTGTCCGCTCGAACCGGGCGTGTCACCTGGCGCACCACCCCGTGGACGAAGCGCGCGTTGCCGAACAGGTACCGGCGCCACAGGCGGCGTGGTTCGCAGCCGAGACGGAACAGCCATTCCAGGCCGTTGTGCCTCATCCAGTGCGGTGCCTGCGGCTTGTTTCCGGCGATGAAGTCGAAGGCCGCGCCCACGGCCACGGCCACCACGGGCAGTGCGTCGCACAGTTCGGCGGCCCAGCGGTCCTGCTTGGGGGTGCCGAGTCCGACCCAGACGATGTCCGCCGCGGCGGAACGGATCTCCTCCACATGCTGCCGCCGTTCGTGGACGGTCAGGGGCCGGAAGGGCGGGGAGCAGGTGCCGACGATCCGCGCCCCCGGATAGCGCCGCCGCAGCTCCCGGTGCAGTGCGTCGAGCACCTGGGGGGTGGAGCCGAGAAGGTAGTGGTTCAGTTCGGTGTGCTGACTCAGGGCGAAGACATCCATGAGGAGGTCGGGGCCGTAGACACGTGTGCCCGGCAGTGCGGCGCTCGGGTGCAGCAGTCGGTTGGCCCACACGACCGGCTGCCCGTCGGGGAGGTTGAGGGAGGCCGAGCGGAGGATGCCGCGCAGCTCGGGATCCCGGTCGGCCAGGGCGAGCGTGTAGGCGTTGGACAGGTGTACGTCACTGCCGCGCCGGATGCCGTTGGCGCCGGCTCCGTCGGTGAGCCCATGGCGTGCCTCTCGCATCCGACCGGCCAGGTGCACGACATGGCGGGCCGCACTGTCGCGGGTGTGCGCGGTGATGGGCACACCGAGGCACTCGACCACGGGGGCCGCCGCCACCGATGCCGTCCGACTGCTAGCAGGGGCGGTCATGAGCGGGCGGCTTCACAGCTCGGCGTGGACCCGGCGGGCCGCGTGCCGCTCCCGGCGAACTCCCCGGGGGTCAGACGCCGGCGGAAGTCCGTGATGGTGTCGCACAGGCCGCGCTCCAGGGGAGTCGTGGGCTCCCAGTTCAGCAGCTCGCGGGCCAGGGTGATGTCCGGACGCCGTCGCTCGGGGTCGTCCTGGGGACGGGGAGTGAGCGTGATCTCGGAGCGGGACCGGGTGAGTTTGCCGATCCACTGCGCCAGCTCCAGCATGGAGACCTCGTGGGGATTGCCCAGGTTGACGGGTCCGCAGTGGTCGACGGCCAGCATGCGCAGCAGGCCTTCGACCACATCGTCGACGTAGCACAGGGACCTGGTCTGGCTGCCGTCACCGCTGACCGTGATCGGGTCCCCGCTCAGCGCCTGGCGGATGAAGGTGGGGATCGCCCGTCCGTCGTCCGGGCGCATCCGCGGCCCGAAGGTGTTGAAGATGCGCACGATCTTGGCGTCCACACCGCGACTCCTGCGGTACGCCATCGTCAGTGCCTCACCGAAGCGCTTCGCCTCGTCGTACACCGAACGCGGGCCCACGGGGTTCACATGTCCCCAGTAGCTCTCCGGCTGAGGATGGACCAGGGGGTCGCCGTACGACTCGGAGGTGGAGGTCAGCAGGAAGCGGGCGCCCTTTGCGGCGGCCAGGTCCAAGGCGTGCCAGGTGCCGGCCGAGCCCACTCGGAGTGTCTCCAGAGGCAGTCTCAGGTAGTCCGCGGGCGAAGCCGGTGAAGCCATGTGAATGACGGCGTCCACCGGCCCCGGCTCGTCCATGCCCTGGGTGATGTCCCAGTGGCGGAACTGGAAGTGCCGGGCGCCCATGAGGTGCTCGATGTTCTCGGGGCTGGAAGTCAGGAAGTTGTCCACGCAGACGACTTCGTGGTCCGCCTGAAGCAGCCGCTCGCACAGATGGGAGCCGAGGAACCCGGCCCCACCCGTCACTACTGCACGCATGCAGGTCCTCTCGGCCGCCCCGTCCAGGCTGGTGGACGAGGGCGAGCTTCGGTGTCATTGCCGAAGCTCAGAGCGATGTCGTGTTTCTATTTATTAGTCAGAAATAGACCTTTTGAGACGTCATGCGGCTCGCAATACCCCTAGCCAGGGGCACGTTTCACCCGTTCTGCCGCAGAAGGTGAAGGGATGCGGAATGCCGGTATCCACTGCGAAGGCGGCTCATCACCGGCCGGCTCCGTGTGGGCGGGCGCACTGGGGAGTCCGGGCGGCCAAGCGGTCCATCGACTGTGTGGGGGCCGCCGTACTGCTCCTGCTGGTGGCTCCGGTGCTCCTCGCCGCCGCCGTCGCGGTGAAGCTCGACACCCCGGGCCCGCTGCTGTTCCGCCAGCGCCGCACCGGCTGGCAGGGCAAGGAGTTCCACGTCCTCAAGTTGCGGACCATGCGCCTAGGTTCGGAGCGGTTGCGCGCGGCCATGGAGGGGCGCAACGAGGCGGACGGGCACCTCTTCAAGATCCGCGAGGACCCGCGGGTGACCGCGGTCGGGCGGTGGTTGCGCCGTTACTCCCTGGACGAGTTGCCGCAGCTGGTCAATGTGCTGCGGGGACAGATGTCCCTGGTAGGTCCCCGTCCGCTGCCGGTCGTGGACTCGGCGTTCACCGGGGAGGCCCGCCGCCGTCTGCTGGTCCGGCCCGGGATCACCGGACTGTGGCAGGTGAGCGGACGGTCCGACCTCGCCTGGGAGGACGCCCTGCGCCTGGATCTGGAGTACGTCGACACCTGGTCGATCAGGCTGGACCTGGCGATCCTCTGGCGGACCCTCCCCGCCGTGCTGCGCGGTGACGGCGCCTACTGAGCCGGCGCCCGCGCGTCGCACGGAGGGACCCGCCTCCGCGCCCGGCGCCCCCGCGGGGCGTTGCGGGGGCCATGGGACCCAGCGAACGAGATCAGCCAGGGAGTGACACCAGATGTCCGAGACTCGTCGTGGTACGTCGCGTGTGCAGGACCCCCCGCCCAGAGCGGAGCGGGCCTGGCGGATTCCGCGCCGGTGGAAGGAGCGGGTGCTGCCCGTCGTCATCGTCCGTCGGCTGCGCGACCGTCGCGTCAGGATGCCGCTGTACGCCGCGGCCGGACTGCTCCTGGCCGGTGCCGCCTGGATCGCGGTCACCGGAGTGCTCGCCCGCAACGAACTGCTGGCCGCCCAGCGGAGTCTGGAGGCGCTGCGGCGGCAGCACGTCGCGCAGCCCACAGCGGCCCCGGCCACCGCGGCCGGCCCGCCGGCGACGCGGACCGCAACAGCGCAGGACGCGGTGCGCAGTGCCGCCGGCCATGCCGCCCGGGCGCATCGGCTCACCACCGGCCCCGCCTGGTTCCCGGCGGCCCACCTGCCCGTTCTCGGCGGCCCCTTCCGTACCGTACGCGGTATCGCGGAGGCCTCCGACCGGCTGACCCACGACGTGCTGTCTCCCCTGTCGCGCACCGTCGCGGAGCTCGAATCGACCGGGACGGACGACGGCCGGCACCTGAACCTCTCCGCGCTGCGCCGTGTGGCTCCCCTTCTCGAACAGGCCTCGCGCAGCGCGTCGGGGGTACGCACCGATGTCGACGCCCTCCCGCACGGCACCTGGCTGCCGGCCACCGACCGGGCGCGCACCCAACTCGCCCGACAGCTCGATCGGATCGCCCCTCTCACCCACGATGCCGCCGCGGCGGCCAGGTTGATGCCCTCGATGCTCGGAGCGGACGGACCGCGGCGGTACCTGGCGGTGTTCGAGAACACCGCCGAGGCTCGTGGAACGGGCGGACTGCCCGGAGCCTTCGCGGTGCTCAGGGCGGAACGGGGCCGACTGAGCTTCGAGTACTTCGGGAACGACATCGAACTGAGCGAGGCGTATGCGGACGTCGACCTGGGAGCGGAGTTCGACGGACTCTACGGCCCCAGCGCCCCGACCCGGACCTGGGTGAACTCCAACATGAGCCCGCACTTCCCGTACGCGGCGCGGATCTGGGCCGCGGCGTGGCAGCGGCACAGTGGCCAGCGTGTGGACGGTGCCTTCGGCCTGGACCCCGGTGCGGTCTCCGGGCTGCTCGCCGCCTCCGGTCCTGCCCGGCTGCCCGACGGGAGCGCCGTCACCGCCCGCAACGTCGTGGATCTCAGCGAGCGCGCCAGCTACGCGCTCCACCCGGACTTCAAGCGGCGCAAGGCGTACTTCCTCGACGTGGCGCGCGCGGTGGCCATCCGGCTGCTCGGTGCCTCGACCGACCCCGCGCGCCGGACCGCCCTCTTCTCTGCGCTGCACCGGCAGCTGGGAGAGGGACGGATCAAGGTGTGGAGCGGGCACTCGGCGGAGCAGCGCGAGCTCCTGGCGCGGTCGTTCGGCGGAGCGCTGCCCGAAGGATCCGCTCCGCTGGCCGGACTGGTCGTCAACAACGCGGCGGGTACGAAGCTCGACTACTACCTCGACCGCCAACTCGTGTGGGCACCGGGCCGGTGCGTAGACGGCCAACGCGAGGTCACCGTGACCGTCCGCCTGACCAACCGGGCTCCGGTGCGGGGACTGCCGCCGTACGTCGTCCAGCGGGTGGACGCCCCCCGCTATGACACCCGGCCAGGTGACAACCGCCTGTTGGTGTCCTACTACGCCAGTGCGGAGGCCACCCTGTCCGGTGCCACCCTGGACGGCCGCCCCACTCAAGTCAGCCACGGCGCCGAGCGGGGCCATCCGGTCTTCACCCTCGATGTCGAGCTGCCCGCGCGCGGCACGCGCACCCTCGTACTCCACTTGCTGGAGCGGCCCGGGGACCGTCCTCCCTTCGTGCTGCGTCAGCCGCTGGTGCGTCCCCTGCGGGCCACGGTGCTCCCGAACGGTCCGTGCGTCGGCTGATCCCCCTCCGCGGCGGCATGGATATTGACGTTATGTCGCGTATCTAAGCTCCTGTACCGCTTCGTAGGGATGAGCCTGCTTCAGGTGTTTCGCGCTGCACGTCGAGGAGTCGATGGAGAGGATCGCCGCCGCCGCGCGGACCGGCTGACCCTCCATCGCCCTCGGCACGCCACAACACGGCCGACGGAACCCGTGCGAAAGATGGCTGTACGCGACTCCGGTCATCTCAGCGGTAGGCCGTCACTCCTGCATGTTTTCACCGAATGTCACGGATATGATCACTAAGTTAGTGAATGCCGCATATTGCTGCCTACTTGCACACCTGGGATGGATACCTTGAATCTGTCCGATTACCTTCGATTCCTGGTCAGGCGTTGGCGCGCCATCGCGGCGCTGGGCCTGCTGGGAACAGCGGTCGGCGTGTTCGTCACCAACGCCACCACACCGCAGTACCGGGCCACCTCGACGCTCTTCGTGTCTCTTCAGGACTGGGACGACACGGTCAAGCTCAATCAGGGCAACAGCTTCGCCCAGGCTCGCGTCCGCTCCTACGCGGAAGTGGTCACCAGCCCCTACGTAACCAAGCCGGTCGCCAAGGTTCTGCGCCTGGACATGACGCCCTCACAACTGGCCCGAAAGATCACCACGGAGGTACCCCTCGAAACGGTACTTCTCAAGATCACCGTCACGGACACCCAACCGTCCCGGGCGGCCCGGATCAGCAACGCGATCGCCCACCGCTTCGCCGAGATCATCGGCGATATCGAGCGACCTGAGGGCGCCCGGCTCTCGCCCGTCCGGCTGAGCATCACCGAGCCCGCCAACACCCCTAACGCGCCGACTTCCCCGAACCTGGCGCTCAACCTCGCACTCGGGCTCGTCGCCGGCCTGACCCTCGGTACCGGCCTGGCGGCCGCGCGGGAGTCACTGGACACCTCGGTGCGCAGCCGCAGCGACCTGACCCGGTGTCTCGCCGCCGCCGGCGGACCGGCCGTACTCGGCAGCGTCGTCCTCGACCAGCGCGTCTCCCGACACCCGGTGGCCACGGACGACGACGCGTTCGGTCGGCGGGCTGAGGACTTCAGACGGCTGCGCACCAGCCTCCAATTCGTGGACATCGACGCCCCACCCAAGGTCATCGCGGTCACCAGTGCGGTGCCCGGCGAGGGGAAGACGAGCATCTCGATCAACCTGGCGTCCGCCCTGGCCGAGTTCGGCTCCTCGGTCTGCCTGGTCGACGCGGACCTGCGGCGCCCCAGCGTGGCCCATACGCTCGGCCTGGTGCAGGACGCCGGACTGACCACCGTGATGATCGGCCAGGCGGACGCCGGGGACGTGATGCAGTCGGCGGGTTCCTTCTCGGTGCTGGCCAGCGGGGTGCTGCCGCCGAACCCGGCGGAGATGCTGGGCTCGGCCCAGTTCCGCACCGTGGTGCGCTCGCTCGCCGACAGGTTCGACCACGTGGTGATCGACACCGCGCCGGTACTCCCGGTGGCGGACACACCGGCGATGGCCTCGGCGGTCGACGGCTACCTGCTGGTGGCCCGGTACGCGAAGAGCACCCGGGGCCAGCTCACCGACGCCGTGCGCGCCCTGCACGACGTCGGCACGACTGTGCTCGGCAGCGTCCTCAACATGATGCCCGCCAAGCGCGACAGCGAGCAGTACGGCTACGGGTACGAGTACCGGCCCAGGACGTCGGGGCGCCGGGACTGGCTCCGGATCCGGCTCCGCCGCCGCATCCGCCGCGACAGGCCCGCGACGATCGGTACCTTCCCCGCGCCGACCGCGCCGGCGGGGAAGGACACCGCCCCGGCGGCTGCCAAGGACGGCGGAGAGCATCACTGAGCGAATGGGGGATGCCACCGACGCAGAGGACCGTGTGGCCGATCCGGGCGTCGGCATCCGGCAGGCGTCGCGCCACCGGCCCGGCGTCCGCGGGCGCCGGGGATCCGGAGCGGCGGTTCGCGTCTCCCGGCCGATGCCCTGTTCCGCGCGGATGCGTGCGCTCCTGGCGCTCCGGGCCATCGCGGCCGCGGCCCTCGCGGGCGCGATACTCCTTACCTCGTGTGAGGCTGACGGCCGCTCACCGGTGCGAGGGCAGGCCGCGGCCGGGTCTGCCGCGGGGCGGGTCGAGCAACTCGGGGTCAGGGTCCTCGACGTCCTGCCCCACGACCCGAAGGCCTACACGCAGGGCCTGGAGATGGCCGGGCGAACGCTCTACGAGGGGACGGGCATGGCCGGCGAGTCGTCGATCCGCCGGGGCCCGCCCGGCCGGCCTCCCACCGTCCGCGCCGACCTGCCGGCACCGCTGTTCGGAGAGGGGATCACCGTCCTCGGACCGACGCTGTGGCAGTTGACCTGGCGGAACCACATCGCGATCGAACGGGACGCCGGAACTTTGGCCGAGCTGCGTCGTCTCCCCTACGCGCAGGAGGGCTGGGGGGTATGCCACCAGCCGGGGCGCGGGCGGCTGGTCACCAGTGACGGTTCCGCCCGGCTGACCTTCCGGGACCCGCGGACGCTGGCCCCGACCGGTGAACTCGTCGTCACCCTCCACGGCCGTCCGGTGCCGCAGCTCAACGAGCTGGAATGCGTGGGCGACAGTGTGTACGCCAATGTCTGGCCCTCCCACCGGATCGTGCGCGTCGACGCGGGCACCGGCGCGGTGACCGCTCAGATCGATGCCTCAGGTCTGTTGACCTCGAAGGAGCAACAGCACGCCGAGGTGCTGAACGGCATCGCCGCCGTCCCCGGCACCGATGAGTTCCTGCTCACCGGCAAATGGTGGCCGAAGATGTTCCGAGTGGTCTTCGTCGCCAGGTGATCCGGCCTCCGGTCCGGTCGGCAGGAACGCGGACGGGCCGGGGACGGATCAGCGCCGGGGCGACCGGTGCCCAGGGGCTGGCAGGCCCGCCTCCCGCCGACGATGCCCTTCCCCGCCACGGAAGCCGCCGCAGCGCGCACAGCGACCGTTGCCCCTCGCCCGGGGACGGCTGTGTCGGCCTCGGCGGAGCCGGCCAAACCCTTGGCCGCACCCTGTATGCCGCACTCGCCCACCGCGCACGACCCACCGCCCAGCAGCATGAGCTACTCGTCACGGAGCCTCCGGGCCGGCTTCGGCCGCTGCTTGCGGGCGTAGTGATGCGACTCCGACCAACCGAGCAACCGAGCAACCGAGCAACCGGCATACGGGCCCGGCACCGAAGCCGTTCCGCTTGAGGCTCTCACGCTCCGCAGCGCAGCTCGTCCAGGTATTTATGTGGTGCTGGCACTGAAGGCCCAAGCCGTGAAGATGATGCGAGTCGCTCGCTAGACGTTGAAGCGGAACTCCACGACGTCCCCGTCCTGCATCACATAGTCCTTGCCCTCCATGCGGGCCTTGCCCTTCGCACGGGCCTCCGCCACCGAACCCGTCTCCACCAGGTCGTCGAAGGAGATGACCTCCGCCTTGATGAAGCCCTTCTGGAAGTCGGTGTGGATGACGCCGGCGGCCTCGGGGGCCGTGGCGCCCTTCTTGATGGTCCAGGCGCGGGATTCCTTGGGGCCGGCCGTGAGGTAGGTCTGGAGGCCGAGGGTGCGGAAGCCGACGTGGGCGAGGGTGGCGAGGCCGGGCTCTTCCTGGCCGACGGACTGGAGGAGTTCGAGGGCCTCGTCCTCGTCGAGCTCGGCGAGGTCCGCCTCCAGCTTGGCGTTGAGGAAGATCGCCTCGGCGGGGGCGACCAGGGCGCGCTGCTCGTCCTTGAAGTCCTCGTCGACCAGCTCGTCCTCGTCGACGTTGAAGACGTAGAGGAAGGGCTTGGTCGTGAGCAGGTGCAGGTCGTGGAGGAGCTCGGCGCGCTCGCTGCCCTGGACGATGCCGTGCGCGAAGAGCGTGTCGCCCTTCTCCAGGATCTCCTTGGCCTCCTCGACCGCCTTGACCTTGGGCGCCACGTCCTTCTTGATCCGCGATTCCTTCTGGAGCCGGGGAAGGACCTTCTCGATCGTCTGGAGGTCGGCCAGGATCAGCTCGGTGTTGATCGTCTCGATGTCGTCCTTGGGTGAGACCTTGCCGTCGACGTGCACGACGTTCTCGTCCTTGAAGGCACGGATGACCTGGCAGATCGCGTCGGACTCGCGGATGTTCGCGAGGAACTTGTTGCCCAGGCCCTCGCCCTCGGAGGCGCCGCGCACGATGCCCGCGATGTCGACGAAGTCGACCGTGGCCGGGAGGACCCGCTGCGAGGAGAAGATCTCCGCCAGCTTGGTCAGGCGGGGGTCGGGGACGCCGACGACGCCGACGTTGGGCTCGATCGTGGCGAACGGGTAGTTGGCCGCCAGCACGTCGTTCTTGGTCAGGGCGTTGAACAGGGTCGACTTGCCGACATTCGGCAGACCGACGATTCCGATCGTGAGCGACACGTTGCGACTTCCCGTGAGTGGAGAGGGCCAGGGGGCCAGGGGACCGGCCGATCCACCAGTCTACGGCGTACCCGGAACCGCCCCGGCGGCGTATCGAACGCTTGGACAAGCCTCGGCCCACGGCGTGTCTGATGGCCTATTCGGCATATTGAACGACCTAAGTTGGTGCAGTGGAGCAATACAGGACGCGACCTGCCCAGTACGGACCGCGACGTGACCGGCCGAGATCGTCCCTGCCGCCGCAGGCGGGACGAGGAGCGAGCGGCGGGGCGGTGCGAGCGGTCCGGCAGCCGGGACCGCAGCGCCGCCCGGCGGCGGTCCGTCGGCCGGCCCCCGCGCCGGCGCCCGCCGCGGCGAGGATGCCGAACCCCCGGCTGACCGGACTGGGCAGCGGCTTGTTCTGCGCGCTGGTGATGTTCCTGCTCGGCGGGCTCTGCGCGGTGCTGTTCGGGGCGTCGCTGACGGCGTACGGGGTGCTGTTCCTGCCGGTGTGCGTGCTGACCGCCGTCTGGGTGCGCCGCGGGGATCTGATGACCGCGCCCGTCGTCGTGCCGATCGCGTTCGCCGTGGGGCTGCTGCCGGTGGCGGACGGCGACGGTGGGACCGACGGCCAGCTGATGGGGCTGGTGACGGCGCTCGCCACGCAGGCCGGGTGGCTGTACGGCGGCACGCTCATCGCCGGGCTGATCGTGATCGCCCGGCGGATCCGGCTGGTGCGCCGGCGACGGGCGGTGGCCGGGGCCCGTCCTCCGGTGTGACAGCCGGGCCCCGCCCGGCTGTGCCCTAGTGTCCCGCCGCCCGCATCGCCGCCCCAACGATCCCCGCGTTGTTCTGCAACTGCGCCGGAACGATCTCCGCCTTGATGCCCTCGATGTGCGGCAGGAACTTCTGTGACTTGCGGCTGACGCCGCCGCCGATGATGAACAGCTCCGGCGAGAACAGCATCTCGACGTGGGCGAGGTACTTGCGCACGCGGTGCACCGCCCAGTACTCCCACGTCATGTTGTGGTCCTCCCGGGCCTTGCTGGAGGCCCGCTTCTCCGCGTCGTGCCCGTCGAGCTCCAGGTGGCCCAGCTCGGTGTTGGGGACCAGGACGCCGCCGACGAAGACCGCGCTGCCGATGCCCGTACCGAACGTGAGTACGATCACCGTGCCCCGGCGGCCGCGGCCGGCGCCGAAGTTCATCTCGGCGACGCCCGCCGCGTCCGCGTCGTTCACCACCGTCACCGGCAGTCCGCCCAGCCGCTCGCCGAGCAGCACGCGCGCGTCGGTGTCGATCCAGCTGTCGTCGACGTTCGCCGCTGTCCGGATCGTGGCTCCGTCGGTGACCACGCCCGGGAACGTGACCCCGACCGGGCCCGTCCAGCCGAAGTGGTCGACGACCTGCTTGACGCCGTCGGCCACCCCGTCGGGCGTGGCCGGCTGCGGGGTGAGGACCTTGTGGCGCTCCTGCGCCAGGTCGCCCTTGTCCAGGTCCACCGGGGCACCCTTGATCCCGGAACCGCCGATGTCCACGCCGAAGATCTGCATGGCCCTACGTTACGACGAGGGACTGTCAGTCACCGGCCGGATGGCGAACCCCGCCCCGCGACTCCCCGATCACTCCCCGGAATCCTCACCGGTTCCGGCACCGCCGCGCTCGGCGGCCAGCGCCGTCGCCTCCTCGCGCAGGTCGCGGCGCAGCTCCTTGGGCAGCGAGAAGGTGATGGACTCCTCGGCCGCCTTGACGATCTCGACGTCCTCGAAGCCGCGCCGGGAGAGCCATTCCAGGACCTGCTCGACCAGGACCTCCGGGACGGAGGCGCCCGAGGTGACGCCGACCGTGGAGACACCCTCCAGCCAGGCCTCGTCGATCTCGTCGGCGAAGTCCACGAGGTACGCCGCGCGCGCCCCCGCGATCTCGGCGACCTCCACGAGCCGCTTGGAGTTGGAGGAGTTGCGGGAGCCGACCACGATGACCAGGTCCGACTCGGCGCCCATCTGCTTCACGGCCAGCTGGCGGTTCTGCGTGGCGTAGCAGATGTCGTCGCTGGGCGGGGAGATGAGCTGCGGGAACTTCTCCTTCAGGGCGTCGACGGTCTCCATGGTCTCGTCGACGGACAGCGTGGTCTGGGAGAGCCAGACGACCTTGGACGGGTCGCGGACCTCGACCTTCTCGACATCGCCCGGGCCGTCGACGAGCTGGATGTGGTCGGGGGCCTCGCCGGAGGTGCCGATGACCTCCTCGTGGCCCTCGTGGCCGATCAGGAGGATGTCGTAGTCCTCGCCCGCGAAGCGGACGGCTTCCTTGTGGACCTTGGTGACCAGCGGGCAGGTGGCGTCGATGGTGGCGAGGCGGCCCTGCTTGGCCTCCTCGTGGACGACGGGGGCCACCCCGTGCGCGGAGAACATGACGATGTTGCCGGGCGGGACCTCCTCCGTCCGGTCGACGAAGATCGCGCCCTTCTTCTCCAGGGTCTGCACGACGTACTTGTTGTGGACGATCTCGTGCCGGACGTAGACCGGAGCGCCGTACTGCTCCAGCGCTTTCTCGACGGCGATCACGGCGCGGTCCACACCCGCGCAGTAGCCACGGGGGGCGGCGAGCAGGACACGGCGGCCAGGCGAAGCAGACATGCGTCCCATCGTAAGGCCGCGCCCGGCGGGTCGAAGATCGCATCCGTGTGGAGTCCCCGGGAAGACAGACGGGGCGCGATGTGAGTGACGGGTGCGAAGGCGGAACACTGGGCCGGATGGCCAGGCCGGCGCCCGGGCCGGGTCCGGCGTCCGGGAAACGGCGTCGCCGGGCGGGTCGGCCGTGTTGTCGGCGGTGGCCACTACGCTCGCGGGCATGGCTGTGAACACGTCTCCGGAATCCCCGCTCCCCGTCGGTGAGGTGTCGCGGCTCATCGGGGGGTGGATCGACCGGCTCGGGGCGGTGTGGGTCGAGGGGCAGATCACGCAGTTGTCGCGGCGGCCGGGCGCCGGTGTGGTGTTCCTGACGCTGCGGGATCCCTCGTACGACATCTCCGTCAGCGTCACCTGCTACCGGCAGGTGTTCGACGCCGTCGCGGACGTGGTGAGCGAGGGCGCCCGGGTCGTCGTCCTGGCGAAGCCCGAGTGGTACGCCCCGCGGGGGCAGCTGTCGCTGCGGGCCGCCGAGATAAGGCCCGTCGGGGTCGGTGAGCTGCTGGCGCGGCTGGAGCAGCTGAAGAAGGCCCTCACGCGCGAGGGGTTGTTCGCGCCGGAGCGCAAGAAGCCGCTGCCCTTCCTGCCGCAGCTGGTCGGGCTGGTCTGCGGACGGGCCTCGGCCGCCGAGCGGGACGTCCTGGAGAACGCCCGGCACCGCTGGCCCGCGGTGCGCTTCGAGGTGCGCAACGTCGCCGTGCAGGGCGTGCACGCCGTGCCGCAGGTCGTGCAGGCCGTGAAGGAGCTGGACGCGATCGAGGACGTGGACGTGATCATCGTCGCGCGCGGTGGCGGCAGCGTGGAGGACCTGCTGCCGTTCTCCGACGAGCAGTTGATCCGGACGGTGGCCGAGTGCCGTACGCCCGTGGTGTCCGCGATCGGGCACGAGCCCGACAACCCCCTCCTGGACCACGTCGCCGACCTGCGCGCCTCCACCCCGACCGACGCCGCGAAGAAGGTCGTGCCGGACGTCGGTGAGGAGTACGAGCGCGTGCGGCTCCTGCGGGACCGGGCGCGGCGGTGCGTGGCGGCGCTGGTGGAGCGGGAGGAGCGCGGGCTGGCCCACGCGCTGGCGCGGCCGTCGATAGAGGATCCGCACCGGATGATCGACGAGCGCGCCGACCATGTGGCGGACCTGCTCGACCGGGGCCGGCGCTGTCTGCGGCACCAGCTCGACCGGGCCGACTCGGAGCTGACGCACACGCACGCGCGCGTGGTGGCCCTCTCCCCCGCCGCGACCCTGAAGCGCGGGTACGCCGTGCTCCAGAAGGCGGACGGGCGCGCCGTCCGCGACCCCGGCGAGGTGACGGCCGGCGAGGCCCTGCGGGCGCGGGTCTCCGAGGGTGAGTTCTCCGTACGAGTGGACACATAGGGTGGGTGGATGACCAGCGAGGTTGATGAGACACCGGGCATGACCGAGGCGCTCGGGTACGAGCAGGCGCGGGACGAGCTGATCGAGGTCGTCCGCCGTCTGGAGGCGGGCGGTACGACGCTGGAGGAGTCCCTCGCGCTCTGGGAGCGCGGCGAGGAGCTGGCCAAGGTGTGCCGGCGCTGGCTGGACGGGGCGCGGGCGCGCCTGGACGCGGCGCTGGCGGAGGAGACCGCGGGCGAGGCGGACGCGGAGTAGTACGGGCCGTTCACTGTGAGGTGAGGCACGACACCCCAGGTTTGGTTGAACGTTGAACTTTACTCGCGTACGGTCGGAGGCATCAGACGTACCCGCTCAAGAAGGTTCAGAAGGTTCATCCATGTCTCTCGCCCTTGACCCTGCCGCGCAGGACCTGCTGTTCCGCGAGGCCCGCACCGCCAACACCTTCACCGACGAGCCGGTGACCGACGAGCAGGTGCAGGCGATCTACGACCTGGTCAAGTACGGCCCGACCGCCTTCAACCAGACCCCGCTGCGCATCACCCTGGTCCGCTCCCCCGAGGCCCGCGAGCGCCTGGTGCGGCACATGGCCGAGGGCAACCGGCCCAAGACGGCCGCCGCCCCGCTGGTGGCGATCCTCTCAGCGGACAACGAGTTCCACGAGGAGCTTCCGCACCTCTTCCCGGCCATGCCGCAAGTGAAGGATCTCTTCTTCGCCGAGCGCCCGGTCCGCGAGAACGCCGCCACGCTCAACGCCGCCCTCCAGGCCGCGTACTTCATCGTCGGCGTCCGCGCCGCCGGTCTCGCCGCCGGCCCCATGACCGGCTTCGACTTCGAAGGCGTGCGCAAGGAGTTCCTGGACGACGACCACACCCCGCTGATGGTCGTCAACATCGGCCGGCCGGGCCCGGACGCCTGGTACCCGCGCTCCCCGCGCCTGGAGTTCGACCAGGTCGTCACGACCGTCTGACCGACGGACACGAGAAAGGCCCCCGGCACGCGCCGGGGGCCTTCTCCATGTGCACTCCATATGCACTCCGTGTGCACTCCGTGTGCACGAAGTCTCACTCCGTCTTCAGCGCGTCCGCCATCTTCGTCAGCTGCGCGAACGACGCGGTGCCCGTCACGACCGTCGTCGAGCCCTTGGTGCCCTCCAGGACCAGCGCGTCGTACCGCCCGCCCTCGTAGCGGGTCCAGGTCCGGCCGTCGATCTTCTCGGTCTTCCCGGTCTCCCGTGCGCCCTGGGTCGCCTCGTCGACGAAGACGGGGCGCCGCTGCGTGGACTGCTCGACGGCCACGTACTCCCCCTCGGGGTCGTGGAAGCCGAGGTGCCAGGCGTCGAACTCGTCGCCCTGGAAACGGACGGAGGTCGCCTTCCACGCGTCGGGCAGACCCTGGGGCGCGGCCACGGGGTACGAGGCGGCGCGGCGTGCCGTGAGCAGTTCGACCCGGTAGTCGACGCGCTTGATGTCGGGCGCGCTGTCGTCGTGCGGGATGAAGAGGTATATGACGCCCGCCACGAGGACGATGACCCCCATGGAGAGGATCATGTCCCGCACCGTCTTCTGCTTGCCGTTCGTGCCTGCCACGCCCCCTATCGTCGCAGGTCTCCGGTGCGCTCATCCGTGGGGTCCCCTGCTCATTTTGCGGGCTCGGAGATAGAGTCGGACGACAACACCCTCATCCGGCCGTCGTCGTACAGAAAGGTGCGCTCCGATGACCGAGAATCATCACTTGCCGTCCGAACTCGATGTGCCCTCCGAGGCCCCCGACCGCAACCTCGCCCTGGAGCTGGTCCGGGTGACCGAGGCGGCGGCGATGGCCGCGGGCCGTTGGGTCGGACGGGGTGACAAGAACGGCGCCGACGGTGCCGCGGTGCGTGCCATGCGGACCCTCGTCTCCACCGTCTCGATGAACGGCGTCGTCGTCATCGGCGAGGGCGAGAAGGACGAGGCCCCGATGCTGTTCAACGGGGAGCGCGTGGGCGACGGGACGGGACCCGAGTGCGACATCGCCGTCGACCCGATCGACGGCACCACGCTGACAGCGAAGGGCATGACCAACGCGATCGCGGTGCTGGCCGCCGCCGAGCGCGGGTCCATGTTCGACCCGTCCGCCGTCTTCTACATGGACAAGCTCGTCACCGGCCCCGAGGCCGCCGACTTCGTCGACATCAACGCGCCGGTGTCGGTGAACATCCGCCGGGTCGCCAAGGCCAAGCGGTCCGCGCCCGAGGACGTGACCGTGGTGATCCTGGACCGGCCGCGGCACGAGGGCATCATCAACGAGATCCGGGAGAGCGGTGCGCGCATCAAGCTGATCTCCGACGGCGATGTGGCCGGCTCGATCCTGGCGCTGCGGGAGGGCACCGGGGTCGATCTGCTGCTCGGCATCGGCGGTACGCCCGAGGGCATCATCTCGGCCTGTGCGGTGAAGTGCCTGGGCGGCACGATCCAGGGCAAGCTGTGGCCCAAGGACGACGAGGAGCGGCAGCGGGCGATCGACGCGGGGCACGATCTCGACCGGGTGCTGACGACCGAGGACCTGGTCACCGGGGAGAACGTGTTCTTCGTGGCGACCGGGATCACCGACGGGGAGCTGCTGCGGGGGGTTCGCTACCGGGCCGAGACCGCCACGACCGACTCGATCGTGATGCGGTCGCGGTCGGGGACGGTGCGGAGGATCGATTCCGAGCACCGGCTGAGCAAGCTGCGGGCCTACAGCGCGATCGACTTCGACAAGGGAAAGTAGCGCGTATCGGGGTGGGGGCTGCGGAGCGTGGGCTGCTGCGGGTCGTGTGTGGCTTGTCGCGTCGTTCTCCGCGCCCCTGGCTTGGGCAGCTCGCCCAGCGTTGAAAGGGCGCCCCCGGTGCGGTGGGGGCGCCCTTTTCGTCGTGCGTGCCGGTCAGCCTGCCGCGGCTATCGTGCTCGCCGAGCGGGCCGCCTTCTTCAGTTCCAGGTCGCGGCGGCGGCGCCGGGCCAGGACCACGCGGCGTTCGGCGGCGGTGAGGCCGCCCCAGACGCCGTAGGGCTCGGGCTGGAGCAGGGCGTGCTCGCGGCATTCGACCATCACCGGGCAGCGGGCGCAGACCCGCTTCGCCGCCTCCTCCCGGGAGAGCCGGGCGGCGGTGGGCTCCTTGGATGGGGCGAAGAACAGCCCCGCCTCGTCACGCCGGCACACCGCCTCGGTGTGCCACGGGGCGTCTTGGTCCCTGTCTCGCGCTGGCACCCGCGGGGCCGGAACGGCAGCTACCAGGGACGAATGCGGCGGTTGCAGCACGGTCTACTCCTGACGACGGCTTCGCGAGCGAGAGACGATGCAGCAAGGCCTACCCGCTGTGCGCGCGCCTATGCACTGAGTTCCGAAGCGCTGGTTTCGCCCCCGTTTTCGGGTTCCATGGAGCGGCGTCACCGGTGGACCGATTTGCTCCGGATCCCGATCGATTCGCGACTGTCAATGGTTCAGGTGTTTGCGCAAACTCTTGTCGACCTTGCGCTGCACCCGGTCGAGGATGTCCGCGACGACCTTGCCGCGCCGGGGTCGCGCCTCGATGCTGCCCAGGACGGCCCAGCCGTCGACGTAGACGATCGGGGCCTGAGGTTCGCCCGAGTCGAGCGTGTCCACCTCGAAGCTGCCGAGCACGCCGCCGCCCATGCCGCGCAGCGACACGTTCTCCGGGACGCGGATCTCGACACTGCCGAAGATCGAGAACGACTTGATCATGACCTGCTGGTGGTCGAAGAGCGCCTCGCTGAGGTCTATCTCGACACTGCCGAAGATCGCGTACGCGTGGATACGGCGGCCCGCGCGCCAGCGGCCCTTGCGGACGGCGCCGCTGAAGATCGCGACCACGCTGTCGTCCGGGTCGATCGGGATGGCGCCGGCGGTGGGGCGGTACGGGGCCGGGGCCGGCGAGGTGCCGGGGCTCTGGCGGTGGGCTGCGGGCAGGTCCCGTATGAAGACGTCCAGTTCGCCGACCGTCTTGGCGCGCAGCACCCCCTCGACGCGCTCGGCGTGCTCGTCCGCGGCGAGACGGCCCTCGGCGAGGGCGTCGTGCAGGATGTCGGCGATGCGGTCGCGCTCGGCGTCGGAGGCGCGGAGCTCGGAGACGGCGGGCGCGGTCTGCTTCTGAAGGTCCACGACAGCAGCGTACCCAAACACGATAGATCGCGACACCCCCTGTGTCGCGGCCGGGTGTTCGAACCGAGCCTTACCTCCGGCGAACTGAGCCTTACCTCACAAGCTCGCTGTCGGAGGCAGGTTCTACGCTGGTTGGCGCTCGCCAAAGGAGGCGGGCCGCCGTCTGTCGAGTGAGGAATGGGCTGAGATGCCTGAGTTCGCGTACACCGATCTGCTCCCTCAGGGAGAGGACACCACGCCGTACCGGCTGGTGACGTCCGAGGGTGTCTCCACGGTCGAGGGGCCGGACGGGCGGACCTTCCTCAAGGTGGAGCCGGAGGCGCTGCGCAAGCTCGCCGAAGAGGCCATCCACGACATCCAGCACTATCTGCGCCCCGCCCACCTCGCGCAGCTGCGCCGCATCATCGACGACCCCGAGGCGTCCGGCAACGACAAGTTCGTGGCGCTGGACCTGCTGAAGAACGCGAACATCGCGGCGGCGGGCGTGCTGCCGATGTGCCAGGACACGGGCACGGCGATCGTGATGGGCAAGCGCGGGCAGAACGTGCTGACGGAGGGCCGCGACGAAGAGGCCCTGTCCCGCGGCATCTACGACGCGTACCAGAACCTCAACCTGCGCTACTCGCAGATGGCTCCGCTCACCATGTGGGAGGAGAAGAACACCGGCTCCAACCTTCCCGCGCAGATCGAGCTGTACGCGACCGACGGCGGCGCCTACAAGTTCCTGTTCATGGCGAAGGGCGGCGGCTCGGCCAACAAGTCGTTCCTGTACCAGGAGACGAAGGCCGTCCTGAACGAGTCCTCCATGATGAAGTTCCTGGAGGAGAAGATCCGTTCGCTGGGTACGGCGGCCTGCCCGCCGTACCACCTGGCGATCGTGGTCGGCGGTACGAGCGCCGAGTACGCGCTGAAGACCGCGAAGTACGCCTCCGCGCACTACCTGGACGAGATCCCGGCGGAGGGGTCGGCGCTGGGGCACGGCTTCCGGGACAAGGAGCTGGAGCAGAAGGTCTTCGAGCTGACGCAGAGGATCGGGATCGGGGCGCAGTTCGGCGGGAAGTACTTCTGCCACGACGTGCGCGTGGTGCGGCTGCCGCGGCACGGGGCGTCCTGTCCGGTCGCCATCGCGGTCTCCTGCTCCGCCGACCGTCAGGCCGTCGCGAAGATCACGGCCGAGGGTGTCTTCCTGGAGCAGCTGGAGACGGACCCGGCGCGGTTCCTGCCGGAGACGACGGACGAGCAGCTGGACGAGGCCGGTGACGTCGTGAAGATCGACCTGAACCAGCCGATGGAGACGATCCTGGCGGAGCTCACCAAGTACCCGGTGAAGACCCGGCTCTCCCTCACCGGTCCGCTCGTCGTCGCGCGTGACATCGCGCACGCCAAGATCAAGGAGCGGCTGGACGCGGGCGAGGAGATGCCGCAGTACCTGAAGGACCACCCGGTGTACTACGCCGGTCCGGCCAAGACGCCCGAGGGTTACGCGTCGGGTTCCTTCGGTCCGACGACGGCCGGGCGGATGGACTCCTACGTCGAGCAGTTCCAGGCGGCGGGCGGGTCCAAGGTGATGCTGGCGAAGGGCAACCGCAGCAAGCAGGTCACGGACGCGTGCGCGTCGCACGGCGGCTTCTACCTGGGCTCCATCGGCGGTCCGGCGGCCCGTCTCGCCCAGGACTGCATCAAGAAGGTCGAGGTCGTCGAGTACGAGGAGCTCGGCATGGAGGCCGTCTGGAAGATCGAGGTCGAGGACTTCCCGGCGTTCATCGTCGTCGACGACAAGGGCAACGACTTCTTCCAGGATCCGGCGCCGGCGCCGACGTTCACGAGCATTCCGGTGCGGGGGCCGGGGCTGGCGTAGTGCCCGGGGTGCGGCGGGGGTGGTTTTTCGCCCCCGCCGCCCCTACCCGTCCCATCCCAGGGGCTCCGCCCCTTCGGCCCCGCCAGGGGGCTCCGCCCCCTGGACCCCCGGTCCTTGCCCACCCACCGCCCGACACGGTCGGACAAGAGCCCCGGGCCCCGGCGGGGACTGCGTCCCCTGCACCCCTCATCGGCCCCCACGTCCGCCGTGGGTCTCGGCGCCCCGCGCCCTTATGGGGGTCCCCCGCGGCCTCATGGGTCTTCAGGCCCCGCGCCTTCATGGGGTCCTCGGCGCCCCGTGGGTTTTCAGGCCCCCGCGCCTTCATGGGGTCCTCGGCGCCCCGTGGGTTTTCAGGCCGCCCCCTCATAGAGCCCCGGAACCCCCATCGGTCTTCAGGCCGCCCCCCTCACGGGGCCCCCGATACTCCCATGGGCCTTCAGGCCGCGCCCCCCGTTATGTTCTTCGCGGTCCTGCAAGAGGGCCACTGGCCTCCGGGCCCGGTATGGCTGGTCCCCCCTGTCGAACGGATGACCTGGGGGGTGGTGCCACCGGGCCCGAGAGGCGCCGTGGGAGACGCTGATGAGAGGTCCGACTACCGCCCGGCCGGGCGCAATGCCCGGCCCTTCGCAGGCGGCAGGTCTGCATAACGTGGATGCGCGCACGACGCCAACGCCCGGGCCAGTACCGCACCAACCCGTTCGGGAGGACGGCTTGAACGACAGCGACGAGATAGGCGTCTTCCTCGGCCTGGACGTCGGCAAGAGCGCCCACCACGGGCACGGCCTCACCCCGACCGGCAAGAAGGTCTTCGACAAGCAGCTGCCCAATACCGAACCGAAGTTGCGGGACGTCTTCACCAAGCTGAAGACCAAGTTCGGCACCGTCCTGGTGATCGTGGACCAGCCCGCCTCGATCGGCGCCCTGCCCCTGACGGTCGCCCGCGACGCGGGCTGCAAGGTCGCCTACCTGCCCGGACTCGCCATGCGCCGGATAGCCGATCTCTACCCCGGCGAGGCGAAGACCGACGCGAAGGACGCCGCGGTCATCGCCGACGCGGCCCGCACGATGCCACACACCCTGCGCTCGCTGGAGGTCAGCGACGAGATCACCGCCGAGCTGACAGTTCTGGTCGGCTTCGACCAGGACCTCGCGGCTGAGGCCACCCGCACCAGCAACCGCATCCGCGGCCTGCTCACCCAGTTCCACCCCAGCCTGGAGCGCGTCCTCGGCCCCCGGCTCGACCATCAGGCCGTCACCTGGCTGCTGGAACGCTACGGATCTCCGGCCGCGCTGCGAAAAGCCGGCCGCCGCAGGCTCGTTGAGGTGATCCGGCCCAAGGCTCCCCGGATGGCGAAGCGGCTGATCGACGACATCTTCGAGGCCCTCGACGAGCAGACCGTCGTCGTTCCGGGCACCGGCACGCTCGACATCGTGATCCCGTCGCTGGCCCGCTCGCTCAGCGCCGTCCATGAACAGCGACGGGCGACGGAAGCCCAGATCGCAGCCCTGCTGGAGGACCACCCTCTTTCAAAGGTCCTGACGTCGCTGCCCGGCGTCGGCGTCAGGACCGCCGCCACGCTGCTGGTCACCGTCGGCGACGGCACCAGCTTTCCCACCGCCGCGCACCTGGCCTCCTACGCCGGCCTCGCCCCGACCACGAAGTCGTCGGGCACCTCGATCCACGGCGAGCACGCCCCACGGGGCGGCAACCGGCAGCTCAAACGGGCGATGTTCCTGTCCGCGTTCGCCGCCCTGCACGATCCCGCCTCCCGCACCTACTACGACAAGTGCCGGACCAGAGGAAAGACCCACACACAGGCCCTCCTCCGGCTCGCCCGGCAACGGATCAACGTGCTGTTCGCGATGCTCCGCGACGGCACCTTCTACGAACCCAGAACCCCACGCCTCGCTTGACGAAGGACATAGAGGCACCCCCCTCACGGAGCCCCCCGGAACCCCCCATGAGCCTTCAGGCCACGCCCCCTCACGTGTCTCCCGGCCCCGCCGCCTCATGGGACCTCAGGGCCGCCCCGGCCCAGCGGCTCGGCGCCCCGGGCAGTCGGGTCCCTCATCGACCGTCAGCCCCCCATTCGCCCCACCCAGGAACATCACCGCCCCCTCGATCGCTATAGCCGGTATGAGCGACGAATACCGCATCGAGCACGACTCCATGGGCGAAGTACGTGTCCCCGCCGACGCCAAGTGGCGGGCTCAGACGCAGCGTGCTGTCGAGAACTTCCCGATTTCCGGGCAGCGGATCGAGCGGGCGCACATCGAGGCCCTGGCCCGCATCAAGGGGGCCGCGGCGAAGGTGAACGCGCGGCTCGGGGTGCTCGACGAGGACGTCGCCGGGGCGATCCAGGAGGCCGCCGGCGAGGTCGCGGAGGGGAAGTGGGACGCGCATTTTCCCGTCGACGTGTTCCAGACCGGGTCCGGGACCTCGTCCAACATGAACACCAACGAGGTCATCGCCACCCTCGCCACCGAGCGGCTGGGCAAGAGCGTTCACCCGAACGACCACGTCAACGCCTCCCAGTCGTCCAACGACGTGTTTCCGTCCTCCATTCACATCGCCGCCACCGCCGCCGTCACCCGTGATCTGATTCCCGCCCTGGACCACCTCGCCGCCTCCCTGGAGCGCAAGGCCGAGGAGTTCTCCGATGTCGTGAAGTCGGGGCGGACTCACCTCATGGACGCCACGCCCGTGACGCTGGGGCAGGAGTTCGGCGGGTACGCCGCACAGGTGCGGTACGGGATCGAGCGGCTGGAGGCGTCCCTGCCCCGGCTCGCCGAACTGCCCCTCGGCGGTACGGCCGTCGGCACGGGTATCAACACCCCGCCCGGTTTCTCCGCCGCCGTGATCGAGGAGGTCGCCCACGCGACCGGGCTTCCCCTCACCGAGGCCCGGAACCACTTCGAGGCGCAGGGCGCCCGGGACGGCATCGTCGAGACCAGCGGGCAGCTGCGGACCATCGCGGTCGGGCTGACGAAGATCGCCAACGACCTGCGGTGGATGTCCTCCGGGCCGCGCACCGGCCTCGCCGAGATCGCCCTGCCCGACCTCCAGCCCGGCTCCTCGATCATGCCAGGCAAGGTGAATCCGGTCATTCCGGAGGCCGTGCTCATGGTGTGCGCGCAAGTCGTCGGCAACGACGCCACCGTCGCCACCGCCGGCGCCGCCGGGAACTTCGAGCTCAACGTCATGCTGCCCGTTATCGCGAAGAACGTGCTGGAGTCGATCCGGCTGCTCGCAGGCGCCACGCGGCTGCTCGCCGACCGGACCGTCGACGGCATCACCGCCAACCGCGAACGGGCGCGGGAGTACGCCGAGTCCTCGCCCTCCGTCGTCACGCCGCTCAACAAGTACATCGGCTACGAGGAGGCCGCCAAGGTCGCCAAGAAGGCGCTGGCCGAGCTGAAGACCATCCGTCAGGTCGTGCTGGACGGCGGGTACGTGGAGCGCGGGGACCTCACCCTGGAGCAGCTCGACGAGGCCCTGGATGTCCTGCGGATGACGCACCCGTGACGGTTCGTCGAGCGGGTACGCCCGGCGCGTGAACCGTGACACGCGCCGCAGCGTCGTATGCCTATGGCACCTAATATCTGTGCATGGCAGACGGTGGAGCGGTGAGACGCGTGGAAACGGGTGGTGCGGCAGGCTTCTGGGAGCCCGGGAGCGAGATCCTGTGGCGGTACCGGGAGAACGGCGGCGCGCGTTTCCACATCGCGCGTCCCGTCACCGTCGTACGGGACGACGCGGAGCTGCTCGCCGTGTGGCTGGCGCCCGGCACTCAGTGCGTGCGGCCCGTGCTCGCCGACGGCACCCCCGTGCACCTGGAGCCGCTGGAGTCCCGCTACACCAAGCCGCGGACCGTGCAGCGCGACCGCTGGTTCGGCACGGGCGTGCTGAAGCTGGCCCGGCCCGGCGAGCCCTGGTCGGTGTGGCTGTTCTGGGAGCCGGGCTGGCGGTTCAAGAACTGGTACGTGAACCTGGAGGAGCCGCTGACCCGTTGGGAGGGCGGTGTGGACTCCGTCGACCACTTCCTGGACATCTCCGTGCACCCGGACCGCACTTGGCAATGGCGCGACGAGGACGAGTTCGCCCAGGCTCTGCGGGACGGGCTGATGGACGACCGGCAGGCCGAAAAGGTGCGGGCGGCCGGGCGCGCCGCCGTGGAGGTGATCCGCGCCTGGGGGCCGCCGTTCTCGGAAGGCTGGCAGCACTGGCGCCCGGATCCGTCCTGGACGGTACCGTCACTGCCGGAGGACTGGGATCGTACGCCCGCGCATGTGTCCTCATGAGACCCTTGCTGCGCCCCCGGGCAAGAAACGTAGGATCGTCCTCCGCAAGGGCGCGCGGCGGTAACTGACGGAGCACGCGCTGGGCTTGACAGATCGTCACCGAGGGGCGGCAGGACGTGAGCGAGGGGTACGAGGGCAACACCGGCAGGGCCTGCGCCACAGGCCCCCAGGACCGCAGACGGTCCGCCGGTGGCACAGGAACAACCTCTGACCACGCGGGAATTCCGTTCCTGGGACACGTATTCCGGGTATCGGAGTTTCGGCGGGACCAACTGCACCTCTGGCGTGCAGCCCCGGACGGATGGATTCGACACGCGTGACGGAGCAGCCGACCTCCTTCGAGCGCCCGCAGCCGGGCGTCGACCCCGCGGACCCCCGCGGGGCGCTCGTGCATACCTCGACACCGGCGCATGCGCCGGACGCCGGCGCCTTACCGGTACAGGGCCGCTGCGGCGGCGACGTCAGCGCTCCGCTCACGACGGCGCACACCACGCCAGGCACGTCGGAGCCGGGCACCTCCACGCCGTTCGGCAAGGGCAAGGACACCGTGAGCGACCCCGCCTCCGAGCATTCCCAGCCGGGCACCGAGCAGACCGCCGAGCGCGACACTCCTCGGCCTCGGCCCGCCCCCGAGGGCATTCCGGTCCAGCCGGCCGACGGACAGGACCGGCCGACGCCCGGTCCCGACGGGCAGGAGCGCCGCAGCGGCCAGAGCCTGCCGCCCGGCCGGCCCACGCCGATGCGGCGGGACGGCGACCGGCTGCGCTTCGTGGGTGCCGCCACCCGGCGGATCGCCCGCGGCATCGATCTCGACGAGATCGTGATGGGCCTGTGTCGGGCCACCGTGCCCACGTTCTCCGACGCGATCCTGGTCTATCTGCGCGACCCGCTGCCCGTCGGCGACGAGCGGCCCACCGGCCCGCTGGTGCTGCGGCTGCGCCGCACCGACCGGATACCGGCGGAGCGCGACACCGAGAACGGCTTCCTGCCGGCCGCGCAGCCCGAGCCGAACGAGCTGGACACGGTCGGCGCCGAGCTGTGCGAGGTGCGGCCCGGCAGCGCGCTGGCCGAGGTGCTGCGGGGCGTGCGCCCGGTTTTCACCGACGCCCCCGCGGCCCGCGCCGCGCTGCCCGAACTGCTCGGGGACGACGGCGAGTTCGCCGTGCCCGACGGACAGCGCGCGATCCTCGCCCCGCTGCGCGGCCGGCGCCGGGTCATCGGTGCCGCCCTGTTCCTGCGCCGTCCCGAGCGCATCGCCTTCGAGCCGGACGACCTGCTGGTGGCCGCGCAGCTCGCCACGCACAGCGCCCTGGGCATCGACAAGGCCGTGCTGTACGGCCGCGAGGCCTACATCGCGGACGAGCTCCAGCGCACGATGCTGCCCGAGACGCTGCCCCGCCCCACGGGCGTGCGGCTCGCCTCGCGTTACCTGCCGGCCGCGGAGACCGCCCGGGTCGGCGGCGACTGGTACGACGCCATCCCGCTGCCGGGCAGCCGGGTCGCCCTGGTCGTCGGCGACGTCATGGGCCACTCCATGACCTCGGCCGCCATCATGGGCCAGCTGCGCACCACCGCCCAGACCCTCGCCGGTCTCGACCTGCCGCCGCAGGAGGTCCTGCACCACCTCGACGAACAGGCCCAGCGCCTCGGCGTGGACCGCATGGCGACCTGCCTGTACGCGGTCTACGACCCGGTATCGCACCGCATCACCATCGCCAACGCCGGCCATCCGCCGCCCGTCCTGCTCCACCTGGGCGGCCGGGCCGAGGTGCTGCGCGTGCCGGCCGGTGCCCCCATCGGGGTCGGCGGCGTCGACTTCGAGGCCGTGGAGCTGGACGCGCCCGCCGGCGCGACCCTGCTGCTGTACACCGACGGCCTGGTCGAGTCCCGGCTGCGGGACGTGTGGACCGGCATCGAGCAGCTGCGGGAGAAGCTCGCCGCGACCGCGCAGCTCACCGGGCCGGACCATCCGCCGCCCCTGGAAGCGCTGTGCGACGAGGTGCTCGACATGCTCGGCCCGGGCGACCGGGACGACGACATCGCGCTGCTGGCCGCCCGCTTCGACGGCATCGCGCCGAGCGACGTGGCGTACTGGTTCCTGGAACCGGAGGACGCGGCACCCGGCCGGGCCCGCCGCCTGGCCAGGCGCGCGCTGTCGCGCTGGGGCATGGAGGAGCTCAGCGACTCCGTCGAGTTGCTCGTCAGCGAGGTCGTCACCAACGCCGTGCGCTACGCCTCCCGCCCGGTCACCCTCCGCCTGCTGCGCACCGACGTGCTGCGCTGCGAGGTCGGCGACGACGTACCGCAGCTGCCGCGGCTGCGGCAGGCGCGCGCCACGGACGAGGGCGGGCGCGGGCTGTACCTGGTGAACCGGCTGGCACGGCGGTGGGGGGCGACGCGGCTGAGCACGGGCAAGGTGGTGTGGTTCGAGCTCAACCGCAGCTGACCCGCCGGGGCGGTTGCGGAGGACGCCCCACCGAACCCGCAGTCGGCGCGCGCCCGGCCCGGGCGCCCGGGCGCGGGCGGCGAGCCCGCCGCCCGGAAGTTGCCACCAGCTTCCGGCAGGCGCCCGCCCCCATCCGGCGGACGCCTGCCGACCTGGTGAACGGCATGGCCGGGAGGGGACGACCCGGCTCTCCGCCCGCGAGGCGGTCTGCCTCGGCCCCGGCACGCCCATCGGCTCCGGACACCCCTTCCGTCCGCCTCCGGTCACCGGCCGGTGCGTGCGAGAGGGCCGGGCCCCGGCTCTCTGGCCGGCGGTGCGGACCCGGCGGACAGCGGATCGTCCGCGTTCCACGGATGGCCGCGCAGCAGGCATGAACCGCCCCCCTGTTCGAGTGGCATTTGCGGCCTGCTGCGCAAGGCGCGTTGCACGGCGGGATTCCTGCGCCTGGAATGACTCGCCAGTGCTCCCCCCTGAAGGCCGAGCACCCACAGCCACACCCAGGAGGATGCATGCCCTCTGCCATTTTCCGCCGCGCCGTGACCGCCGGCGCCCTGACCGCCGCAGTCACCCTCTCGCTGACCGCGACGGCCACGGCGGATGTCGGGGATGAAGACGTCGTGCGGGTCAAGTTCACCGGCATCACCGCGATCGACACGCAGGAGCGGTGGCTCGATCCAGGCGACAGCTGGGTCAGCTACCTGACCCTGTACACCCCCAAGAAGAAGTTCGCCGGCGATGCCAGCTCGCGGTGCACCGCCGTCGAAGCCAACGGCAAGCGGCTGACAGCCCAGTGCACGCGGGTGCTCCGCCTGAAGGACGGGGAAATCACTCTTCACGACATGATCACCCGCGAGGGCGGCAAGCCCGTCACGGCGAAGACCGCCATCGCGGGCGGCACGGGGATCTACAACGACGCCGAGGGAGAGGGCTACATCACCCTGGAGGGTGGCCGCGTCCACTTCGATCTTTACATCGATGACTGACCGGTGGCCCTCCCCCGGCGACATGCCGGACGTCTTGCCGCACGACGGGTCCGTGTGCTCCGGCCACGCGGGGCGCTTCGCCCGGCAGGAACGAACTTCGTGGAATGACTCGCCCATGCTCCGGAAGGCCTGGGGCACCCTGTTCGGCCTGGAGGTTCCGTGATCAGATCGGCTGTCCGTGGTGTTGCCGTCACCGCCCTCACCACGACGCTGGCCCTTCTTCCGACGCTGGCGCACGCCGAGGGGAAGGACAAGGACAACGACATCGAGAGGCTCGAGCTGACCGGCATCAGCAAGCTCGACACATCACCCTCGCGCTTCGTGGAGGGTGACAGCTGGACGACCCACCTGGCGCTGTACACCCCGGAGAAGAAGACGGGCAAGAAGGTCAAGAAGTCGAACAAGAAGCAGCTGCGGTACGCCGGTGACGGTGAGTCGGAGTGCAGCGCGGTCCACGTCGACACCGATCCCCTGACCGACCAAAAGCGGCTGACGGCCCAGTGCACACGCGTTCTGCGCCTGAAGAAGGGGACGCTGACACTCAGCGACATGATCACGTACCACCCCTGCAAGCGTGTGACGGCCAAGACCGCCATCATCGGCGGCACCGGCCATTACCGCTCCGCCTATGGTGACGGCTACATCACCCTGGACGGTCGGCACGTCCACCTGGAGCTCAACGTCGACGAATGACGTGGGACACACTCAATCGGTGCGGGGACGCGATTCGCGCCCCCGCACCGGCGTCATTTCGACTGCATTCATTCACTGATACCAGAGGTCTTCTCGATGAGACGGGTGAAGACGACGAGGGCTCCCAGAGCGGGAAGGAGGCTCGCCAGCGTCCACAGGATGCAGAATCCCGCTGCCGCCCCGGCCATCATGCGCAAAATCGTCGGGGCATCCTCGGAAATTCCGGCCACGATCAGGAGGAAAATAGTGGACAACACCCCCATGGCGATAATGGTGAAGAACGGCCACAGGTAATTAGTGATGGGCAGAATGCGTGCTTTTCTCGCTTTCCGCAGAAAAGTGTTGTCGCAGGCACGGGTGATCATCGCCAGGATGGCGAACACGGCCCCGATGATGACACCCACCATGGAGACGGCGACGCCCAGCACCTCATGCAGCGGCAAGTCGTCGTCATGACCGAGCCAGGCTCCCCCCGCCCCGCCGAGGATCGCCCCCAGCGGCTCCCCCCACCACCAACTCCTCAGACTCACGTGCACGAGACTCGTGAACTCCTTAAAGTACTTGTCGCCCAGGGTGCGCCCACTGGGTTCCTCCGGGTACGAGTCGAAGTCTGTCCGCTTTTCCGTGCCCATCAAAGCCCCACCCACTGGCGGCCGCTTTCACCGAGCCGCCCTGTGCGGCTCCGTCTTTGTAGCACCAACCTCCTTACGGACTGCGCAAGAGGCCGTCACCGTCGTCCCTGTGCTTTTCTACTTCTCTTCTCGATCCATACGCACTCATGTCCCGTATGGCGTCGTACAGCGAAGCGCAGCGCTCATCGGACGTTTCCGTCTCCAGCTCGGCTTCCGAAATCCCGGCAGCACGATCGAGACGGGTCAGGGGGATCTTCGGGTTGAAGTCGCGCGTGCCGATGTCGCGTTCGCCGAGTTCTCGAAGAGAATTGTCCATCGCTCGTGCACCTTCCATGTGCGTGCCGGCCGGCACACCGGGAACGGGACTGAAGCATGCGCTCAACCATAAGCCGGTGCCGTTGACCGGGCCCGTCATAGTGACATTCGGGTGAACATCGGGTGAACTTCCTGCTCCGCCCGGCATGAGGAGGGCGCCCGGTGTGCACCGGCCGCCCTCTCGCCTTCCCTACCCCTCGTCGCCCGGCTTGACCGGGTCGAACGGGTCGCCGCCGCCGCCGTCGTCCGGCGGTGTCGTCTCCGGGGCCGTCGGCGGAGTGAAGGTGGGCGGTGTCGTCGACGGAGTCGGCGGCGGTGAGCTGCTCGGCTGCTCCGTCGTCGGCGGCGGTGACGACGACGGCTCCTCGGTCGTCGGCTCCTGCGTCGGCTCCTTGGTCGGCTCCCGCGTGGGGGTCGGCGACCAGGTCGGCTTGACCGCCGCGCCCTGCGTGGTGTCCAGGTCGAACTTGGTGACGTCGCCCATCACGCCGAAGGTGTACGCCGCCCAGATCTGTGCCGGGAAGCCACCACCGTTGACCCGGGGCTCGCCGCCCGCCTTGTACATCGGGACCTGGGCGTGGGTCTTGGCGTCCTCGCCGAACAGGCCGACGGAGGTGACCAGGTTCGGCGTGTAGCCGGTGAACCAGGCCGACTTGTTGTTGTCGGACGTACCCGTCTTGCCCGCGACCTGCTGGCCGTCGCGCTTGGGGTTGTTGCGCACGGACTCCTGCGCCGTACCGTCGTCGACCACGCCGGTCAGCACCGAGGTCACCGAGTCGGCGGCCTCGCGGCTGATGGCCTGGTCGCCGACCGGGTCGGGCATGGTGACCGTCTTGTTCAGGTGCTCCGCCGACTTCACGAGGGCCGGGGTGACCTTCTTGCCGTGGTTGGCGAGGGTCGCGTAGACACCCGCCATCTCCAGGGGGCTGGCGCCCATGCTGCCCAGGGTCTGGGCGGGCACGGCCTCCATGTTCTTGGTGTCCATGCCGAGCTTGCCGGCGACGTCCACCACGTTGGTCATGCCGACGTCGACGCCCATCTGCGCGAAGACGGAGTTGACGGACTTGTTCATCGCCGTCTGGACGGTGATCTTCCCGTAGTTCTCGTCGTCCTCGTTCTCGGGGGCGAAGCCGACCTTGCTGCCGTTGTCCACGACCTGACGCTTGCTCGTGCCGTCGTAGACCGTGTTGGCGGTGATCGGCTTGCCGTCCTGCGTCTCCGCTTGCTCCTCCAGGGCCGCGGCCAGGATGACCGGCTTGAAGGTGGAGGCGGGCTGGTAGTCGGAGCGGGTGGCGTTGTTGGTGTAGTGCTTGAAGTAGTCCACGCCGCCGTACATCGCGACCACGGCGCCCGTCTTGGGGTTCACGGACGCGGCACCGGCCTGGACGTCCCCGTCGACCTTGCGCTTGTCCGGATCGAGCTTGCTGGTCAGCTGCTGCTTGACGGACTTCTCCAGCGCAGCCTGCTTCTTCTTGTCGATGTTGAGCGTGACGGTCCAACCGCCGGCGTTGACCATCGCCTCGGCTTCCTTGGTGCTGCCCGCGGTGCCCTCGGCGACGAGCTGCTTCTCCAGTGCCGCGTTGGCCGCGTTGACCAGGTAGCCCTTCTGGCCCTCCATGCCGGGGGCGGGCCTGGGCTCCTTCGGCACCGGGAACTTCATGGCGTCACGCTCGGACCGGCTCAGCCAGTCCTCCTCGACCATGTTGTCCAGGACGTAGTTCCAGCGGGCCTTCACCAACTTCTTGCCCGTCGGGGAGGCGACCGCCCAGTCGTACTCGCTCGGGGCCTGGAGCAGCGCGGCGAGGTAGGCCCCCTGCGCGACCGTGAGCTTCTCGGCGTCGGTGTGGTAGTAGGCCTGGGCGGCGGCCTGGATGCCGTAGGCGTTGCGGCCGTAGTAACTGGTGTTGATGTAGCCGGCGAGGATGTAGTCCTTGGACTTCTCCCGGTCCAGCTTCAGCGAGATGACCAGTTCCTTCAGCTTGCGCGAGACGGTCTGTTCCTGCGTCAGGTAGTAGTTCTTGACGTACTGCTGGGTGATCGTCGAACCGCCCTGCGCGCCCCTGCCCGAGAGCGTGTTGAGCAGGCCGCGGGCGGTGCCCTTGAGGTCGACGCCGGCGTCCTTGTAGAAGGTCTTGTTCTCGGCTGCTACGAAGGTGAGCCGCACGTCCTTGGGAACCCTGGACAGATCGACGACCTCGCGGTTGACCTTGCCGTCGCGGGCCATGATCGTGCCGTCGCCGTACTTGTAGATGTTGCTCTGCCGCTTGGCGTCGGCGTTCCCCTCGGGGATGTCGATCACCATGTACAGCACGATGAAGGCGCCCATGCCGAGCAGGCACAGGCCGAAGAAGGTGCCGAGGAGCTTCTTCCAGGTGAAGAGCCTGCGTATGCCGCTCTTCCCGGCCGCGCCCGACGAACGGCGGCGCTTGGGTGCCGCCCGGCGCCCACCGCGCTGTCGGGCGCGTCTCTCTTCCGCTCGTCCCATGGGTCCGATCCGCTCCGCTTCGTTCATGTGTGCTCACATGTCACACGGGTTCGCCGCTCAGGTCAGCTCAGAAAGCTAACACCGGGAGATATGAGATAGGGCTGCCGATCCAGCCCTTTGCGGGCGTGACAATCAGCACCCATCCCAACGGAACCGACGTTCGAGACACGCGTAGGGTTGCCATGGCGCGGAAAAGTGATATCACTTAGATAGATGGAAGCTATGCAGGTGTGGCTTCCCGGGAGGAACGGGGGATCACCCATGTCCACACACCAACCGCAGGTCACCGCCGACGTGCCCGAGATGCCGGCGCCCCGCGTGCGGGAGGTCGCCGCGCACAGCATCGGCGGCGGACTCGCCCTGCTGCTCGGCCTGCTCGGCCTGCTGGCCGGCGCCGGGCTGATCGCGGCCGCCACCTCGGTCGACGGGGGCGGGGCGAAGGCCGCCCTGATCACCGGCGGCATCCTGGTCGGGCTCGCGGCGTTCCTGGCCATGTGCGGGCTGAACATGGTGGCGCCCGGCGAGGCCCGGGTCGTCCAGCTCTTCGGCCGCTACCGCGGGACGATCCGGCAGGACGGCCTGCGCTGGGTGAACCCCCTCACCTCGCGCACCAAGATCTCGACGCGCGTGCGCAACCACGAGACCGCCGTCCTGAAGGTCAACGACGCCTACGGCAACCCGATCGAGCTCGCCGCGGTCGTGGTGTGGCGGGTCGAGGACACCGCGCAGGCCATCTTCGAGGTGGACGACTACGTCGAGTTCGTCTCCACGCAGACCGAGGCGGCCGTGCGGCACATCGCCATCGAGTACCCCTACGACGCCCACGAGGAGGACGGCCTCTCGCTGCGCGGCAACGCCGAGGAGATCACCGAGAAGCTCGCGGTCGAACTGCACGCGCGCGTGGAGGCGGCCGGGGTGCAGATCATCGAGTCGCGCTTCACGCACCTCGCGTACGCCCCCGAGATCGCCTCGGCGATGCTCCAGCGGCAGCAGGCCGGAGCGGTCGTCGCGGCCCGGCGGCAGATCGTCGACGGGGCGGTGGGCATGGTCGAGGCCGCGATCGCCCGGATCACCGAGCGGGACATCGTGGAGCTGGACTCCGAGCGGAAGGCGGCGATGGTCTCCAACCTGATGGTGGTGCTGTGCGGGGACCGCGCCGCGCAGCCGGTCCTCAACACCGGATCCCTGTACCAGTGACGGTGCCCTCCGAAGGTCCGGGTTCGCGGCGCCGGCCGCAGCAGCAGCGCAAGCAGGTGCTGCTGCGGCTGGACCCGGCGGTGTACGAGGCGCTGGCGCGGTGGGCCGGGGACGAACTGCGGTCGGCCAACGCGCAGATCGAGTTCCTGTTGCGGAAGGCACTGGCGGAGGCGGGGCGCCTGCCGCGGGAGACCGGGCCGTTGCCCCGGCGTGGGCGGCCGCCCGGTGACTCCCCTCCCCGGCCCCCGTCGTCCTGAGCGGCCTCACCCTCAGGCGTCGGCCGGGTGGGGACCGCTGCCCGGCCCCGCGACGGAAAGCCGCTGTTGCGGAACCGTGACGACCACGCCCGACCTGCGCTTCCACACACCCGGCCATGACCTGGACACACCGCGTATACATCATGCGTATACACCCGGTGTACAGTTCCGGTCATGTCCATTGGTCACGCTCTCCTGGGACTCCTGGAGTCCGGCCCGCGTCACGGTTACGACCTGAAGCGCGCCTTCGACGAGAAGTTCGGTCACGACCGGCCCCTGCACTACGGCCAGGTCTACTCGACGATGTCCCGGTTGCTGAAGCACGGGCTCGTCGAGGTCGACGGCATCGAGGCCGGCGGCGGGCCCGAGCGCAAGCGGTACGCGATCACCGAGGCCGGTATCACCGACGTCGCACGCTGGCTCACCACGCCGGAGAAGCCGGAGCCGTACCTCCAGTCGACCCTGTACACCAAGGTCGTCCTCGCGCTGCTCACGGAGCGGAACGCGGGCGACGTCCTCGACACGCAGCGCTCGGAGCATCTGCGCAGCATGCGGATCCTGACCGACCGCAAGCGCAAGGGCGACCTCGCCGACCAGCTCATCTGCGACCACGCACTGTTCCACTTGGAGGCGGACCTGCGCTGGCTGGAGCTGACCGCGGCGCGCCTCGACAAGCTGCGTGAGGCGGTGTCCGCATGAGCTTCCCTCCCGGTTCCCTGCTCACCGCCGAGAACCTGTGCAAGGCCTACGGGCCGACTCCCGCGCTCGACGGCGCCGAGTTCTCCATCCACCCCGGTGAAGTCGTCGCCGTGATGGGCCCCTCCGGTTCCGGGAAGTCGACGCTGCTGCACTGCCTCGCCGGGATCGTGACGCCGGACTCCGGGTCGATCACGTACAACGGGCGCGACCTGGCGACCATGAGCGACGCCAAACGCAGCGCCTTGCGCCGGTCAGAGTTCGGCTTCGTCTTCCAGTTCGGTCAACTGGTGCCCGAGCTGAGCTGCGTGGAGAACGTGGCACTGCCGCTGCGGCTGAACGGCACCTCCCGCAAGGAGGCCGAGCGTGCCGCCCTCAGCTGGATGGAACGGCTTGAGGTCGATCACCTGCGCAGGCAGCGGCCCGGTGAGGTGTCCGGTGGTCAGGGACAGCGGGTCGCCGTCGCGCGGGCGCTGGTCACCAACCCGCGGGTGCTGTTCGCCGACGAGCCGACCGGCGCGCTCGACTCGCTCAACGGCGAGCGCGTGATGGGGCTGCTGACGGAAGCCGCCCGGTCCACCAACGCGGCAGTCGTGCTGGTCACGCACGAGGCGCGGGTCGCCGCGTACTCCGACCGCGAGATCGTCGTACGGGACGGCAAGTCCCGGGACATGGAGCGCGTCATATGAAAGCGCGCCAGTGGTCTCGCGACCTGGGCATGGGAGCCAGGTTCGCCTTCGCCGGCGGGCGCGAGGGGTGGACGCGCATGCTGCTCACCGCCGTCGGCGTGGGGCTCGGCGTGACACTGCTGCTGATCACCACCGCGGTCCCGAACGCGCTGGCCGCCCGGCACGACCGGGAGGAGGCGCGCACCGACCTCACGTACAACAACCCGCCGATGCGGAAAGCGGACGACACGCTGATGGTCGGCGAGGCCGGGACTGCCTTCCACGACAAGAACGTGCGCGGGCGGGAGTTGCAGCCCGAGGGCCCCGAGGCGCCCCTGCCGCCGGGGGTCTCGAGGTTCCCGGGGGCGGGCGAGATGGTGGTCTCCCCCGCGCTGAAGCGGCTGCTGGAGTCCGGCGAGGGGAAGCTGCTGCGGGAGCGGCTGCCGGACCGGATCGTCGGCACCATCGCCGAGCCGGGACTGATCGGTTCCCAGGAACTCGCCTTCTACCGCGGCGCCGACGACCTCGTGGTCAAGGCGGGGTACGGCCTGGTCGCCCGCATCGACCGGTTCGGCGACCCCCATCCGACCCCGGAGAAGACGGACCCCGTCCTGGTCCTGCTCACCCTCGTCGTGTTCCTGGTGCTGCTGATGCCCGTCGGTGTCTTCATCGCCGCGGCCGTGCGGTTCGGCGGCGAGCGCCGGGACCGGCGACTCGCGGCCCTGCGGCTGGTGGGCTCGGACACCCGGATGACCCGGCGGATCGCCGCGGGCGAGGCCCTCGCCGGCGCCGTGGCGGGCCTGGTCCTCGGCACGGTCTTCTTCCTGATCGCCCGGGACATGGCCGGCTCCGTGGACCTGTTCGACGTGAGCGTGTTCCCGAGCTATCTGACTCCCTCCCCGCTGCTCGCCCTGCTGGTCGCGGTCGCGGTCCCCGCGGCCGCCGTGCTGGTCACCCTGTTCGCGCTGCGGGGCGTGGTGATCGAGCCGCTCGGCGTGGTGCGCACCGCGAAGCCCCCACGGCGTCGGCTGTGGTGGCGGCTGCTGCTGCCGCTGGGCGGGCTCGGACTGCTCTCCCCGATGATCGGCAAGGGCCGGCACAGCGGGGAGTTCAACCAGTACCAGGTCACCGGTGGCGTTCTGTTGCTCCTCGTCGGGGTGACCGCGCTGCTGCCGTGGGTCGTGGAGACGGTCGTGAGCCGACTCGACTCCGGCGGGGTCGCCTGGCAACTGGCCGTCCGCCGACTTCAGTTGAGCAGCGGCACGGCCGCCCGCATGGTCAACGGCATCGCGGTCGCCGTGGCGGGCGCCATCGCCCTGCAGATGCTGTTCTCCGGGCTGGCGGGCCAGTACACCAGGCACTCCGCCAACGACCTCACCCGGGCTCAGATGGGGGCGACCCTGCCGGACGAGGTCCCGCTCGCCCGGGCGGCGGCCGATTTCAAGGCGACCAAGGGCGTCGAGAAGGTCTACGCCTACGACGAGGGCTTCATCAGCGACCGGCGCGAGTTCGCCGAGTACTCCGCCCAGGTCACCATCGCCGACTGCGCGTCCCTGCGTCAGGTGGCTTCCCTCCCCTCCTGCGAGGACGGTGACTCCTTCGTCGTCCGGGGTGGCGACGACGACGAGGCG
This sequence comes from Streptomyces coeruleorubidus, assembly GCF_028885415.1. Lineage (GTDB taxonomy): Bacteria > Actinomycetota > Actinomycetes > Streptomycetales > Streptomycetaceae > Streptomyces > Streptomyces coeruleorubidus_A. The sequence goes on along the minus strand of NZ_CP118527.1, from coordinate 6,314,299 downwards.
GCGCCCGGCATGTCCAAGCCCGGCAGCACGCTGTGGTTCGACTCGATCGACGGCGACGAGTTCGTTCACAGGCCGGCGCCCTGGACCGTACCGGCCGACGTGAAGCAGGCGCGGTCGATCAAGGACCCGACCGGGTACAAGCGCAGCGGTTTCCTGCTGACGCCGGGCGCGCTGCCCTCGGGCGCCGCGCGGGGCGTCTCCGGGCACGTCTACCTCGCGCTCGACCAGGGGATGGCGGACGCGCCCGAGTACGCGCGGAACACGGCCCGCCGTCTCGGCCTGCCCACCGATCCGACGGCGTGGGTGTCCAGCAAGCGCACGGACACCTACGACTCCATCCGCACCGGCCTGTTCGTCGGCGCCGCGTGCGTGCTGGCACTGATCGGCGCGAGTCTGCTGGTGTCGCAGCTGGAGCAGCTGCGCGAGCGCCGCAAGCTGTTGTCGTCGCTGATCGCCTTCGGCACCCGGCGCCGCACGCTGACCCTGTCCGTGCTGTGGCAGACGGCGATCCCGATCGGTCTCGGACTGGCGCTGGCCACGACGGTCGGGCTCACACTGGGCGCGGTGCTGCTGAAGATGACGGACGAACCGGTGGTCGTGGACTGGGAGAGCGTGCTGTCGATGACCGGCATCGGCGCCGGCGTCGTCCTCGTGGTGACCCTGCTGAGCCTGCCGCCGCTGCTGAAGCTGATGCGGCCGGACGGGCTGCGGACCGAGTAGGACGCCACAAGGGCCGCGTCACGCCTCCTGGTCCAGGACCCTTACGGGCAACGGCCGCAGCGCCTCCCGCAGCGCGGCCGCCAGTTCCTCGTACTCGGCGCCGCGCGCGGCCCCTGCCCGCATCGCCAGAGCGACCCGGCGGGTGGGGGCCGGGTCGGTGAAGTACCCGGTGAGGAGCTGGCTGCTGCGGGAGATCTCGACCTTGAGGGCGGTGCGCGGCAGCAGCGTGACGCCGAGCCCGCCCGCGACGAGCTGCACCAGTGTGGACAGCCCGGCGGCGGTCGTGGTGACCGGCGCGTCGTCGCGGCCGGCCTCCCGGCAGATGTCGAGTGCCTGGTCGCGCAGGCAGTGCCCCTCGTCCAGCAACAGCAGGTTCAGCTCCCGCAGCGCCTCGCGCGCAATGCCCTCGCGGCCGCCGAGCCAGTGGTCGAGCGGCGTGACGAGCACGAAGTCCTCGTCGAACAGCGGCAGTTCGGCCACGCCCGGCACGCCCAGCGGCACGGCGAGCAGCAGCAGGTCGAGCCGGCCGTCGGTGAGGCCGTCGAGCAGGTTGGCGGTCTGCTCCTCGTGCACCTGGAGATCGAGGTGCGGATACCGTTCGTGGACGAGCCGCAGGACGGTGGGCAGCAGATACGGCGCCACGGTCGGGATGACCCCCAGCCGCAGCACGCCCGTGAACGGGGCCCGGACCGCCTCGGCCTCCTCCATGAGGGCGCCCACCTCGGCCAGCACCGCCTTGGCCCGTACGGCGATCCGCTCGCCCTCGGGCGAGAGCAGCACCTTGCGGGTCGTACGCTCCAGGAGCGTCACTCCGAGTGTCTCCTCCAGCGCCGAGACGGCCCCCGAGAGGGCGGGCTGGCTCATGCCGATCGCCCCGGCGGCGTCCCGGAAGTGCAGGTGCTCGGCGACGGCCGCGAAGGCCCGCAGCTGGGCGAGGCTGGGCTGCCTGCGCTTATTACCCACAGTCACTGATAACTACCTCCGATCAACTCGACCGAGTGTAGCTATTTCCGTAATCAATCCTCCCTGTGCCAACATCAATAACGTCCAACCCATGGGAAACACCCGCAATCCGGATGTTTCTTCGCTGCAAGGAGAGTGTGTGCTCACCGTCGGTGACAAGTTCCCCGAGTTCGATCTGACCGCCTGCGTCTCGCTGGAGAAGGGCAAGGAGTTCCAGCAGATCAACCACAAGACCTACGAGGGTCAGTGGAAGGTCATCTTCGCGTGGCCCAAGGACTTCACCTTCGTGTGCCCGACCGAGATCGCCGCCTTCGGCAAGCTGAACGACGAGTTCGCCGACCGCGACGCCCAGGTCCTCGGCTTCTCCGGCGACTCCGAGTTCGTCCACCACGCCTGGCGCAAGGACCACGAGGACCTGCGCGACCTGCCGTTCCCGATGATGGCCGACCCCAAGCACGAGCTCATGCGCGACCTCGGCATCGAGGACGAGGACGGCTTCGCCAAGCGCGCGGTGTTCATCGTGGACCAGAACAACGAGATCCAGTTCTCGATGGTGACCGCGGGTTCGGTCGGCCGTAACCCGAAGGAGGTCCTGCGGGTCCTGGACGCGCTCCAGACGGACGAGCTGTGCCCCTGCAACTGGTCGAAGGGCGACGAGACCCTCGACCCCGTCAAGCTGCTGGCTGGTGAGTGAGGCATGTCCCTCGACTCCCTGAAGTCCCGCGTACCGGACTACGCCAAGGACCTGAAGCTCAACCTGGGCTCGGTCATCGGCAACTCCGACCTGCCGGCCCAGCAGCTGTGGGGCACGGTGCTGGCGACCGCGATCGCCTCGCGCTCCCCGATCGTGCTGCGCGAGCTGGAGCCGGAGGCGAAGGCCAACCTGTCGCCGGAGGCGTACACGGCCGCCAAGTCCGCCGCCGCGGTGATGGCGATGAACAACGTCTTCTACCGCACGCGGCACCTCCTCACGGACCACGAGTACGGCAACCTGCGCGCGGGCCTGCGGATGAACGTCATCGGCAACCCCGGCGTCGACAAGGTCGACTTCGAGCTGTGGTCCTTCGCGGTCTCCGCCATCAACGGCTGCGGCATGTGCCTCGACTCCCACGAGCAGGTCCTCCGCAAGGCCGGCCTCGACCGCGAGGTCGTCCAGGAGGCGTTCAAGATCGCGTCCGTGATCCAGGCGGTCGGCGTGACGCTGGACGCCGAGGCGGTGCTGTCCGAGTAACCCTCGGCTGTACGCCTTGAGTTACAGGGCCCCGCCCACCGACAGGTGGGCGGGGCCCTGTTGCATTTCGAGCCAGGCGTCTTGTCCGACCGTGTCGGGCGGCGCGTGGGCACGAGTCCGGGGGGCCAGGGGGTGGAGCCCGGGCTACTCCGACGGCGCCTCGGAAGTGCCGGGCTGCTCCGCCGCCCCCGCTGCTGTCGCCCCGCGAGGCCGCACCGAATGCCGCAACGCCGACTGCCGTGAATACGCCCGCAGATACCCCGCCACCGTGTTCGTCACAGCCACCAACGGCACGGCGACCACCGCGCCCCCGATCCCGGCCACCATCCCCCCGCACGCCACCGACAGCACCACGGCCAGCGGATGCACCCGCACCGCCCGCCCCAGAATGAACGGCTGCAGGATGTGGCCCTCGATCTGCTGCACCGCCAGCACCACCGCCAGCGTCATGACAGCCGTGAACACCCCCTGGGTGACCAGCGCGACCACCACCGCCAGCGCTCCGGACACCACCGCACCCACCAGCGGGATGAACGCGAACAGGAAGATGAACACCGCCAGCGGCACGGCCATCGGCACATCGAGGAAGTAGATCCCCAGCCCGATGAAGATCGCGTCGATCAGCGCGACGATCACCGTGCCCCGCACATACGCCGTCAGCGTCCGCCACGCCGCGGGCCCGGCCCCGGCCACGCCCGGCCGTGCCGCCGCCGGCACCAGCTTCAGCGTCCACTGCCAGATCCGCTTGCCGTCGTAGAGCAGGAACAGCGTCGAGAACGCCGCCAGCAAGATCCCCGTCAGCGCCTCGACGACGACCGTCACGCCCTCCAGCCCGGCCGAGGTGATCTGGTCGGTGTTCGCGCCGACCGCCTCCCGCAGGTTCTTGGCGATCTCGTTGATCTGTTTGTCCGTGACGTGGAACGGGCTGTTGAGCAGCCAGTTCCGCAACTCGTCGATGCCGTCCTGGATCTGGCCCGAGAGGTCGTCGATGTTCTCCATGACCTGCCAGGTCACGAACCAGCCGATCAGCCCCATGACGACGAAGCCGAGGATCGCGGTCAGCGCCGTGGCCGGCCCACGTGGCACTCCCAGCCGCCGCAGCCGCGCCACAGTCGGCTGGAGGAGCGCGGTGATGAGCAGTGCGCTCGCGAACGCCAGCACCACCAGCTGGACGGCGCTGATGATCCGCGTCAGCACCCACAGCGTGCCCGCGAGGACGAGCAGCCGCCAGCCGGCCTCCGCCGCGACCCGCACGCCCCACGGCACGGCCAGCGCGGGATCGGGCCGGGCGGGAATGTCGGGCGCGTAGTCCGGGGGCGGCGGCACCTGTTCGTCGGACGACGCCCGGGACTCGGTCTCGTCCCGCTCCCGTTCGGCCTCGGCGCGGCGTTCGTTCCACCGTTCGCTCATCTCGGTCAGTCCGGCACCGAGCCGGCCGAGCCACCCTGGCACTCGCGACATGATCCGTCCTTTTCCCCCGTCTCTCCGCACCACTCCCCCACCTGGAGTCGTCCGTCAAGACCGTACATGGCGCGAGCCCCTCACCGTACGACGGTGAGGGGCTCGCGCTGAGGAGTGGCTGCGGCTCAGGGCCGCGGGCTCAGTACCAGTTGTTGGCCTGCCAGAACGACCAGGCATCACACGGGCTGCCGTAGCGGTCGTTCATGTAGTTCAGGCCCCACTTGATCTGGGTGGCCGGATTGGTCCGCCAGTCGGCACCGACGGACGACATCTTGGAACCGGGCAGCGCCTGGAACATGCCGTAGGCCCCGGAGGAAGGGTTGACCGCCTTGTAGTTCCAGTCGGACTCGTGGTCCACGATGTTGCTGAAGCACTGGAACTGACCCGCCGGCACCATCTGCCGCGCCATCGCCTGGATCTGCGCGATGGTGTAGGAGGTCGCGACGGGGAAGTCGGAGATGTCCTTGGAGCGGCTGGCGGCTTCCTTGGCCTCCGCGCGCTCCTTGGCGGCCTTCTCGGCCGCGGCGGCCTTCTCGGCGGCTTCCTTCTTCTTGGCGATGGCCGTCTCGGCGGCAGCCTTGCGGGCGGCCTCCTCGGCGTCCTTCTTCGCGCTCGCGTCGGCGGCGATGGCCTGTGCGTCGGCCTGCTGAGTCAGCGACGCCGTCTGCACCTGGGCCTGCTGGCCCGCGGGAATGTCCGCGAGCAGGGTGGTGCCGCTGGCCGTCGCTTCGGCGTCGTTGTTCTGCGCGGTGCTGCCAGAGGCAACGCCGACGACGCTTCCGACAGCGGTGACCGCCGTGGCCGAAGCCACTGCGAATCCCCGGACCGAGATCCGGCTCACACGGTTTTCCTTCCAGCATCGCCCGCTTCGGTGACCCTCGCGGACGCAATCGTGCCCCTGGCACTGGCCTCCCCAACTGCGGGGTCACGGGAGGCGCGGGCCCGGTGGGCAACTCCCGCGTGGGGAGTGCCGCGTAGTGCTCGGGCGGCATACGACATCGCTATGCAGTTGACGCTGTGCTCTTAGTGGTGCCGTACCGCTGGGGGTACAGGTGTGTCGTATGCGGGGCCTGACAGGAGTGAGACTCTGCCGTAACCCGACGGGGCAAGGCAATTCCCAGTTGCGTGTGAAAGCTCACATCCCGTTTGACGCGGGAGATTCACAGGAACTGCCACATGCGAAGGCGCCGCCCGGCTAGGCTCTTCGCCTTTCCGGACGGCGCCAACTACTGCGTAACCGCCCCCGTTTGGGGCAGGACGGTCAGATCTGCCCGTCTTCGAGCATTTCGGTCACAAGAGCGGCGATCTGCGACCTCTCGGACCGCGTCAGGGTCACATGCGCGAACAGCGGATGCCCCTTCAGCTTCTCGACGACGGCGACGACACCGTCGTACCGGCCGACCCTGAGGTTGTCCCGCTGAGCCACGTCATGGGTGAGAACCACCCGTGAATTGGCCCCGATACGGGACAGAACGGTAAGAAGTACGTTCCGTTCCAGCGACTGGGCCTCGTCGACGATCACGAACGCGTCGTGCAGCGAACGGCCGCGGATGTGGGTGAGCGGCAGTACCTCCAGCATCCCGCGGGCGGTGACCTCCTCGATGACCTCCCGGCTGGTGACCGCCGACAGCGTGTCGAACACCGCCTGCGCCCAGGGGCTCATCTTCTCCGCCTCGGTGCCGGGCAGATAGCCGAGCTCCTGCCCGCCCACCGCGTACAGCGGACGGAAGACCATCACCTTCTGGTGCTGACGGCGCTCCAGCACCGCCTCCAGACCCGCGCACAGCGCCAGCGCCGACTTGCCGGTGCCGGCCCGGCCGCCCATGGACATGATCCCGACGTCCGGGTCGAGCAGCAGGTCCAGCGCGATCCGCTGCTCGGCGCTGCGGCCCTTGATGCCGAACGCCTCACGATCCCCGCGTACGACACGGATGTTGCCCTCGGGCGTGACCCGCCCGAGCGCCTTGCCGCGCTCCGACTGGATCATCAGGCCCGTGTGCACCGGCAGGTCGGCGGCCTCGGGGACGTAGACGTGCCCCTCCTCGAAGAGGATGTCCACCTGCTCGCCGGGCAGGGTCAGTTCGGACATTCCGGTCCAGCCGGAGGAGTCCGTGATGGCGAGTTCCGCGCGGTACTCCTCGGCGAGGAGTCCGACGGAGGACGCCTTGATCCTGAGCGGGAGGTCCTTCGACACGACGGTGACGTCGAACCCCTCGGCCTGGAGATTGCGGGCGACCGCGAGGATGCGGGAGTCGTTGTCCCCCAGGCGGTAGCCGCTGGGCAGCACGCTGGGGTCCGAGTGATTGAGCTCGACACGGACGGTTCCGCCGAGGTCCCCGGTGGGGATGGGGTCGTCGAGGCGGCCGTACCGCACCCGGAAGTCGTCGAGCAGGCGCAGGGCCTGCCGGGCGAAGTAGCCGAGTTCGGGATGGTTCCGCTTGGCCTCCAGTTCCGTCACCACGACGATGGGAAGCACGACCTCGTGCTCGTCGAAGCGGCTCAGGGCGTTCGGGTCGGCCAGCAGGACGCTGGTGTCGAGAACATAGGTGCGCCGGTCGGGCTTGTGGCGCTTTGTGCTGGTCACCACGGAAGGACGTACCCCCTCGGATGAGGTCGGGGAGCGACGGAATGGAGCTGGACCGGTCGTCGGCCGCCCTGCGCGGGCCGAGAACCGGCCCTCCGCCTCTTCGTCCGTGCTGTGACCGCACGATCGGGCTGGTGCAAAGGGCCTCCCGGGCGGACGGCCCCGTGCCGTCCGCTGAGATCCGACACCCGGGGTTCGGGCGTCGACCTGACTGGCTTATGCCCTCGAACGAGCGTCGCCATGCCACGGCATATGACGGCGGTCCGGTGAACTCCGTGTTACGCGCGTCTTCGGAGGGGTACCGGAAACGATTGCTACGCACCGGGAAGGACTACGACACACCGGGGAGGACTACGACGCACCGGGGGGGACTGCGACGCACCGGGGAGGTTTGTGACGTGCGGTGACCGCGGTGCCCGGCGGCCTGCGGGGCCGCGCGAAGGTCCTCGCGCCGGACGCAGTGCGCCGGGGTGCTGCTCGTGCGGCTCCTGCCGGCTCGTGCGGCTCAGCCGCCGTAGCGCCGGTGGCGGGCGGCGTAGTCGCGCAGGGCGCGCAGGAAGTCGACCTTGCGGAAGGCCGGCCAGAACACGTCGCAGAAGTAGTACTCGGAGTGCGCGGTCTGCCAGAGCATGAATCCGGACAGCCGCTGCTCGCCGCTGGTGCGGATCACCAGGTCGGGGTCGGGCTGGTCGCTCGTGTAGAGGTGACGCCCGATCATGTCGATGTCGACGGCCTCGGCGAGGTCCTCCATCGAGGCGCCCCGGTCCTGGGCGTCGAGCAGCATGGAGCGCACGGCGTCGGCGATCTCCTGGCGGCCGCCGTAGCCGATGGCGACGTTGACCACTATTCCGTCGACGTGCGCGGTGGTCTCCTCGGCCTCCTTCAGGACCGTCTGCATCCCGGAGGGCAGCAGGTCGGGCGTGCCCACGTGGTGCACGCGCCAGCGGCCGTCTGCGGCCAGGGTGCGCACGACGTCCTCGATGATGCCGAGCAGCGGGACGAGCTCCTCCTGCGGCCGGTCGAAGTTGTCCGTGGACAGCAGCCAGAGGGTGACGACCTCGACGTCCGTCTCGGCGCACCAGCCGAGGAACTCCTCGATCTTCTCGGCACCTGCCCGGTGACCGTGGACGGTGCTGGAACCGGCGGCCTTCGCCCAGCGCCGGTTGCCGTCCATGATGACGCCGATGTGCTTGGGCACCTGAGCGTGGTCCAGGTGGCCTTCCACCCGGCGTGCGTACAGCCTGACCAGCAGGCCACGCAGCTTGTCGCGCAGGTTCACGTGATTGTCAGCCCCTCCGTACGGATCGGACAGGCCGCGGCGTGCGGCCCGGTCGTGGCCGCGGGCGGTCCCTGTCCGTGTGGCAGTCCCCGGGGGCGAAGCCTACCCCCGCTGCCGCCGTGGGCCGCCCACGGGTGCGGAACGCAGAATTCCGGCCGGTGCTTCAAGCCGCGCCCGAGGCACAAAAAAACGGGCCGGTCCGTGGGGGGGAGACGGACCGGCCCGAGGGGGGGTTTCCACCATAACCCTTCGTAAGTGATGCTGCGTGCATCGGCGTGTCACAACTACTCTCCGGAGTCACCCAGCGACGCGGCGATGTCCGCGGAACCTCTCGTTCACGGCTCGCTCCTGGCCGAAACGCAGCCCTCACGGAGCCCGTACGCAGCCCATATGCAGCCCATACGCAGGGAATCGTGCACCCTGAGGCGGGGTCCTGCAGATTTGCCACCACTTGGGGCTCATTCGCAGACTTGCCCCGTATCCCCCCAACGGGTGACCCCGACCACAGAACGCCCGCTTGACTTCCCGCACCGTCTCGACCCCAGGCCCTGGCACCGCGCAGCCCCCTCCACTGCGCGGTACCGCCCGCGCAGTCACTCTTTGCTCACGCGAATTACCTTGGTCTGAACTTACGCGAGGCGTGGCACGGAGGCGAGCCGCAGGCGATAACGATGTGAAAAACCTCGTCTGAAGATGCACACGGGAATCGGTTGCGGGGAATCGGCTGAACTCCATACGCAGCCGCTCCGCCCGCAGATCGACCACGTCGAGCCCCGCGGCCTCGGCGTCGGCCCGCTCGACCTCGGGATGGCGACCGCCGCCTACCTCGTCGGGCTGGGGACCGAGGAAGTGCTCGACGAGTTCGAAGACGCTGCCCGGCCCCACGTGCTGGGCGAAGTACGTCCCTCCGGGCTGGAGGACGCGGGCGATCTCGTCCCAGTGCGGGCGGACGGGATGCCGGCTCACGACCAGGTCGAAGGCCGCCTCGGCGAAGGGCAGCGGGTCGTTCTCGGGCACGGCGACGACCGGGACCCCGCGCGGACGGAGCAGGGCTGTCGCCTTGGCGACGTTCGGCGGCCAGCCCTCGGTGGCGACGGCGAGCAGGGGCCGCTTCGGGGCCTGGTCGAGAGCGAAGTCCAGTACTTCCCCGCCGCCGGTCTGGATGTCGAGCACGGCACTCGCCCGCCCCAGCCGCCCGGCCATCGACATCGCATACCCCCAGGAGGGCCGCGCCTCGGTGGCCCGCCCCTCGAACCAGGAGAAGTCCCAGCCTTCTGTTGGGACGGATGCGCCTTCGGCGACGAGGTCTTCGAAGGATTCAAAAGAATCGAAGGAATCGAAGGAGCGGTGCGGTCTGCCTGTCATGTCAGAACGAACAGAACATGCTCGTCGTCTCCGTACCGGACGGTGCCGGCGGGACGGAAGCCGTGCTTCTCGAGGAGACGTACGGAACCGGTGTTGCCGCTGAAGGGGTCGGCGTGCAGGGGCCGGTTCTTCTCCCGCTCCAGGAAGAGTCCCAGGGCCCTGCTGCCGATGCCGCGCCCCCAGTACGCGCGCCCGAGCCAGTACCCCAGGAAGCGGCGGTCCCCGTCCCACCAGGCGACGAAGTTGCCGGCGACGTCACCGCCCACGATCACGGTCTGCACGAAGCAGCTGTCGTCCCCGAGGACCCGCTCCTTCCAGTGGGACATGAACGCCTCCCGCGGCCGGGGCGTGAACCTCGACCGCCGGACAGCCTCGAGATCCTGCTCGTAAGCGCAGAACGCGTCGAGATCGCTCTCCACGACGTCACGCAGCCACACGTCTTCGATACTCATGCCGGCGAGTGTGGCATCGGGCACTGACAATGCGACTGTGGGAGCCGCCATGGCCCAGGCCTACGGCACGAGCGGCCGCACTTCCTCGGCGGCGAAAGGTACGAAACCCTCGGGGTCCGGTTCGTCATCGGTGGGCCGCAGGAACACGCTGCCGACCCCGGGCCCCCCGGATCGGTGGCGGCGGCGAGAACGGTCCCGTCAACGGCCTCCCCGGTGAGCCGCAGCGAACGCGGCCCCGTCGCGCCCGCCAGCACGCCGCCCCCGTCACCTCCCCCATCCAGTGCTGCAACGCCGTGCTGGTCCAATTGTCCTACGCATCGACCAGCGGCGACTCGAAGCTCGTGAGTTCCGCAATCTGCCGCAGGATCTCGCGGTACTGCTCGCGCCGCCCGACCTCCGGCGTGCTCATCATCAGGACCGCCATGCGCTTGCAGTCCGGGTGCGGGAGGTAGGCGTGGATCTGGAGCAATGGGGTCGGCGGAAGGCCGGATTCAGGAGTCGGCGTACGCACCGTCTCGCCCATGGACGCGGGACCACTGGGCAGGTCCAAGTACTCGATGTGGGAGTGCTGCTCCGCTGTGGCCACTGCCCGCGCCGCACTCACCGACCGTGGGGACCAGGCGATGTCTCGCCAGGACACCGTGAAGAGTGAGTGGAGGATTCCTCCGCTGCCGCCGTCCACGTCGTCGCGGTGCACGCCCATGGAGCAATGGACCGTGCCCACCTCACGCAGTGCGTGTAGGAGTTGCCGGCCCGATGCCAACTGGGCGATGAACTGCTGACGGGTGACGCCGTCCGAAATGGCTTCGACCAGCGGAGTGAGCGCTTCCCGGAGCCGGAATCATCGATGACGACGTGAGATGTCATGTGGTGGCATTTCTTGATGGTTGGCCGGGTGAAGGATCAGGTGCGGGCCGAGCGGACGCCGGCGCGGCAACCACGTTCGATGTCCTCGGCGGTGGCTCCCCAGTCCGCGACAGAACGGCGACCTCCGTCCGATCCCGTCTGCTGGCTCAGGAAGCGGAAGCGACGGGGCGTCGACGCGTCGGAGGCCGGCGCAGCGATCACGCCGATGAAGCGAGGGTCACCCGCGAGCCACACCACGCCGATCTGGGCCTTCAGTTCAGGCTTCGCGCGAGGGGCCATCCGGCCGTTCCACCAGCCCACTCCCCAGTGTCGGGGAAACACCATGGGCAGTAGCTCCTCCGGGCGGGCCGGGTTCGGGAACTCGAACCACCCGTTCTGCCTACCGACGACGTCGGGCCGGTCGGCAAGTCCATGCGGGGCGTCGCTGTACAGGCGCCACGGGTATTCCTGCAGGACGCGTCTCATCCGAAAGACGGCCGGAAGGACGAAGAGCTGGAGGAACGCGCGGTAGAAGCTGTACAGCAAGAACGGCACGAAGATGATCGTGTACCCGGGAGACAGGAACACCACCAGGATCGCCAGCAGGGCAGCCCACAGGGCGATCCAGCCGAGGAGAGCGATCGCGTTCGCAGCCAACTGCTTCGACCAGGCGCGCCGGGTCGGCGGGTGCTCCCAAGCAATGGAATGGTCCGTGGGGTTCATATGAGCTCTCTTATCTCAGGCACTCCTTCACTCCTGCGGCCGAAGCAATACGCGTCGTCTGCCAGACCCCGTCACTGTTCTTCTCCAGCCGAGTGTTATAGAGGATGAAGTCCTCATCGGAGGGGGTGGTGACCTTGGGCCTGTTCGTCTGGAGGTCAGTTGCGTACCCCTTGCTCTCGTCGGCACAGAACACGACCGACGCCGCTTTGCTGCCGTCGAGCGTCACAGTCCGGTCGTAGTACCGGATGGTTCCCGTGATACCAAGGTTGGCCTTCTTGAACTTCTCCACCCAGGCGCCGGCCGCCTCCAATGCCCTGCCGGTGTTGTAGAAGTTCATTGCCTTCGCGGCGGGGTCCGTTCCGGCAATTGCCGCGTTGACCGCACGCATACGCTCGGCGTTGTCAGCAAGTACGGCGTCCTTGACGGCATCGCCCGTCTTGCCGCCCTCGAAGTTCATGGTCAGGTCGGACGGCAGCTTGATCTCCGGTCGACCGGCGGCCTGCGGGGCCGATTCGGTGGGCGATGTGGAGGTATCACCCCTGCCGTCAGCCCCGGCCATCTGGTCGTTGTCCTTGCTCTTGGAGCTGTCATCGCTCCCGCACGCGGACAGCGTCAGCGCAGCAGTCGCGGTCAGCGTGAGCGCTGCGAGGAGGATGGGGTGGCGGTTCACGGTCGGCTCCTGGTAAGAGGCGAGGCTTCACTTGAGCGAACCAAAGCTATACAGCGGTGCAGAGCCGCACCAGAGTGAAGGTTGTCGACTCTTTCCGTCATGAACAAGCAATGGGTGCGCGGCATGGGTACGTGGGGGCCTGCTTCGGTGCGAGGAACTGGTCGCGCACTGGGCTGGCGGGGACCGGACATTAACGTTCCGTATCGCGTTCTCGGATCGGGTCTTCCTCCAGGGGATTATCGAAGCTGACCGACTCGGCGATCTGCCGCAGAATCGCGCGGTACTCCTCGCGATGAGAGGTAGCCGTTGTGCTGACTGTGAGGACGGCCAAGCGCTTGCAGTCAGGGTGGGGCAGGTGGACGCGCATCTGCAGCAAGGATTGCAGCGGAAGACCGCTGTCCGCAGGCGGTGTGATGACCGTTTCACTGAACGTCGCTGGTCCACAAGCGAGTTCGAGGTACTCGCTGCCGCTGGACGGTGCGGAGGACGTCAAGGCTCGGGCTGCCATGACGCCACGCGGAGAAACGGGTGTCTCGAGCCAGGAGACGGTGAACCAGGAAAGCAGCGGTTGCCCGTTGTTGGATCCTGCCTTGTCGGTGTCGTCATGGTGCATGCCGATCGAGCAGTGCACCATGCCTACGTCGCGCAATGCAGCGAGCAACTTCTGGGCTGAGGAAAAGTTCGCGATGAACTGCTGGCGGAACATTTCGTTCGGCGCCGAGTCCAGGAAGGGAGCAGCGACCGCACGAAGTTCGTCGGCGGCCGGCGAGCCAGGCTCCGGGAGAAGCGCATCGAGAGGAAGAGTGGTGAAACCGGGCGGCTCGATGAACCAGAGTTCTGCCTGCGGGTCCCTGAATGAGTCGTGAAGAATGATGGTTGGGGTACCCATGGTTCCTGCCTGGTAGCGGTAGCAGAGGTCAGTGAGGGGCCGCGGTGGCACCGGTGAACCGGGCTCCTGCCCGGCGTGCCCGCTCGAGGTCAGCGGCATCGACGCTTTCCCATTGCCTGCCTACAGCTCCTCTGTCGAAGGCAGAGGGACGATAGAGGAAATGCAGCCTCCGGGGAGCACGTCCGTTTCTTGTGGAAACCGCGACGACACCGAGGAACCGTGGGTCGCCGGCGAACCAAAGCGGCTCCAGTTGGGCCTTACGCTCAGGCTTGGTGCGTGGGCCTCCGATATGCCTCAACCACCAGGAGACGCGATGGTGCTTGACGAAGGTAAGCGGCACTCCCTTCTCCGACCGGCCTGTGGGGTCGGGAAGCTCGATCCAGATACTGCTGTCCTCTGCGTCAGGATGCTCATCGATGCCACGAGGAACGTTGTAGAGCATTTGCCACGGATATTCCTGAAGAACGCGCCGAATATGGAAGGCCGTTGGGAAATAACGCAACTGGATGATTGCGCGGTAAAACGCATAGAGAAGCGTCAACGCGAAAACAAAGATGAATCCACGAGACAGGAAAACAATCAGCACATAAAGTTGGCCGAACCAGGCGACAATCCAGCCGACAAGGCCTGCAACGTTCATGGCCATGTGCTGCACCCAGGCCCGGCGAGTAAGTGGGTGGCCCCAGGCGGTGGGGTAGTCAGTGGGATTCACGAATCTCCCATCCATGGATGATGTGTCAGAAGACATGACCAACGAGGCCGAAAATCCCGCCATTATCTACGATGAGACGTGTTCCGTCGATGCCAGCGACTGTGCCGTCCTTGATCCCATCGTCGTCTGCGTCCACCAGTTTGTTGTAGAGGCCGAAGCCTCCGGTACCCACGCCAACCAGGCCGGAAGTTGCCGCGACGGCCTTGGCTGCCTTTTCTGGATCACTCAGACCCCTTACCGCACGCGCGATGAGAGGGTTCTCCAATCGCGCGATCGCCTTCGCCTCGTCCATCGTCTTCGCGCCGTAGAGAGCGGCCCTCTCCACGAAGCCAGAAGCCTCCGCGCTGCGCATGGCGGCCCGGAGTCCGGTGTACGCACCTTTACCAACAGCTCCCACTCCAGGCAAGGCCCCAGCAAAATCAGCGCCGACCGAAACCAAATTGCTCCAGAAGTCGGCATCGAACTCTTGTTTGGTGAAGCCGTCTTTCAGAGACGCCCATGTTTCGGCATCTGAAACCCTCAGCGAGAAGGCTGTCAGGCTGATCGCCGAAGACGTAAGCATCAATCCCGCCACCATCGCCAGGCTCCACCCCAACGGCCCTGCAAGGAGTAGTGCTGCAACAGCGATCAGACCGGCCGTAAAACTGAGAATGTCAGGGAGGTTGTCACCCAACCAGTCAAGCGTCTTGTCGAACCAGCCCGGCTCCTGCGGTGCCAGCTTCTTCGTCGCGTCGCGGATCTTGCCCGCCCGGTACGCGGCCTGGTGCTCATGTTCCTCAGCGAGCTTCTTCGCCTTTCCGATGATCTTGTCGAGTTCGGCCTGAGCCTCTTCGACGGCACTGTTCGCACGGGTCAAAGCCTTCTGCGCGGCGTCGTGGTGGGACCCCTTCTCGTGAAGGTCAGGGCTGTCCTTTGCCGCGCTCGCCCGACCTTGTGCGCGGTCTACCGCAGCCTGGGCTTCCTTGGCGTCCTCCTCGAGACGCTTGGCCCGCCGTTGGAAGTCGTCAAGTTCTCCTTCCCAGCGCGCGAGCTGCCTGGCCGCCTTACGGATGGAGTGGGCGGCGTTCTTCAGGTTGAGCGGCAGCGGACCACCGTCAAGCTGTTCGCGAAAGGCGACGGCCGCGTCGCCCTCCCAGTAACTGCCGTCCAGAAGTTTGGTGACCAGGTCGTGGGTGTCTTGGATGACCTTCGCGCACCCGGAGAGCTTCTTGTGCAGGCCGCGCACGGTCTCCGTGTCGCCTGGCACCGGGTTGAAGCCAAGGTGGGGATAGTGGGGATTGGGAATGTCCGGCGCCGACTTGAGCCCTTGAGGCTTACTGAGGTCCGAGCGGGACTGCGGGTCAGGGGCAGCACCGGATCGTTCCGTTCCAGGAGTGTAGGTCACTTCTTGTCCCCGGCCTTACCCTCTTTGGCCTTCCTCAAGGCCTCTTCGAGGGCCTTGTCGACTTCGAGATAGCTGTCTTTGCTCTTTCCGATGATCTTGGCGAGGTCCTCTGTCTGCTTGCCGATCTCTTTGGTTCCGTATTCCCAGTCGTCCTGAAACTGCTCGCATGCGGAGTCCAAGTCATCGGTGCCGAGCCCGACGACGTTCGCGTCCAACAGTGCCCTGCGGACGCCCTCAAGCGACTCTGTCGACTTCCTCAACTGCTTCATGAACCACGCAAGTTCATCGCCGTCAACGGCTAACCGCTCCGCCATGCGTCGGCTTCCTCTCCCTGATCCTCGTTGCAGTTCGAGTCGGCGACTCTACCCGCTCAGCGCATGCATCTGCTGGGCGGCCGCTGACAAGGGAGCAGTCGCCCAGCAGTATCCACCTGGGCGTTATCGGTTGACGGACTGGATCTCCTGCACGACGACATCCTGTGTGGCGCCGAAGTTGCCGTCGGGCAGGTCGCCGCCCGCGCCGCCGGTGCCGGTCCACTCGATCTTCCAGGTGACGGTGGCCTGGAGCGGGTACGTGCCGTTGCCCGAGGAGCGCAGGTATTTCACTCCGCAGGGCGGGGTCTGGTCCGCCTTGCCCTTGGCGTAGGGCTCGCCGATGCGGCCGTTGTTGATTTCGCAGACGCCGGAGGCCGGGTAGGTCACGGCGTCCTCGGTGCCCGGTTCGATCCTGAGCGACACCGGTTCGGCCGTCGCGGTCGCTTGGATGCCGATCACCGGTACCGACGCGGTGACGGAGACAGGCTTGAAGTCGGCGCCGTCAAGCCAGGCCCAGGTCGGCAGGTTGACCTTGGTCGCTTCGGCGGGGGCCAGGGTCACCTTGGTGCTGGGGACGCGGATCTCGGCGTAGGCGAGTTCGGCGAGGATCTGCGGAGTGACGGCGTTCTCGATGTTGGCGGGCGGAGGGTCGCCCTGGTCCACCCAGAAGATTTCTTCGTCACAGGAGTCCCAGCCCGGGGGGAAGTCCCTGTTGACGAAGGAGTCCCAGAAGTATCCCTTGCCGGTCTTGTCCTTGTTGAAGTCCTTGTAGGGGTGCCCGTTGACGTAACGGTCCCGCTGCTTGGCGTCCCACTCGTAACCCGTCGAACCGGCCTCCCAGGTCGGCTCCAGGTAGTTCTGCAGCTGTTCCGGGGTGTACTTAGGGGCGTACCAGCAGGGTGGAGGCGTCCAGGACGTGGCCGACGTCAGCGCGCCTGCGGAGTTGCCGCTGCCGTTCTTGGAACGGTCGAAGACGACGCCGCCTACGGTGACGGAGACGGTGCCGTCTTTGCCGGCGTTGGCGCCCTGTTGCTCATCACCGTTGCTGCCGTGCTCGTCACGCTCGGCGAAGGCTGTCGGGGCCACGAGAAGGGAAGAACACACGAGTGCCAGAACCGTTGCGGTTCTGGCCGAGTTCCTTAGGGCTGGCACGCCTTGCTCCCCCTGTTCGACGCGATGTTCGTGGTCTGCCAGACGCCTTCGGCATTCTTGGTGAGAACGGTGTTGTACAGCACGTAGGCGTTCGCGGTCGCCGGCGACCTGTCGACAGAACCGGTCTTCCTGTTCTTGATGAAGGACTTGCTCTCGTCGGAGCAGTAGGTCACGTAGGCCTTGCTGTCTCCGGAAAGAGTGATCTTGTACTTGGAGTAGCGCGTCTGCCCCACCCACGTGTCGCCGTCGTCGATGTATCGCTGGACGTACGTGATGGACGATTCCAAGGCCTTGCCCGTGTTGTAGAAGCCGAGCGCCTTCGTGTCGGTGCTTCCCTCGAAGATCGCTTCGTCCACGGAGTTGACACTTCGTGTGCTGTCCGCGAGAACCGCGTCCTTCACCTTGTCGCCTGTCTTCTGGTACGCGAAGACATTCTTGGCGTCGGAGGGGAAGGTGATCTTCGGACGGTCGGCGGAATCCGATGCGGTAGGGCTGGTCGAGGGCGACGGCTTGTCGCCCGTATCGGCTCCCGCGATCTTGTCGTTGTCCTTGCTCTTGGAGCTGTCATCGCTCCCGCACGCGGACAGCGTCAGGGCCGCAGCGGCGGTCAGCGTGAGCGCTGCGAGGAGGGTGGGGCGGCGGTTCACGGTCGGCTCCCGGTAAAAGGCGAGGCTTCTCTTGAGCGAACCAAAGCTATACAGCGGTGTGGAGGTGCACCAGGGTGAAGGTTGTCAACTGGCGGGCTGTATGGGGAGGAATCAGCGATTCGTCGACCAGTTCCAGCCGTAACGGTTGCGTAACGCGCCAATCCCTTCTTCAGGAGTTGGGCGTTTCAGTCCTGAACCAGCAAAGGGCTGCTTGCCTGCGGATACGTTCGGGTTCGGACAACCGGTGGCAGGTCAGGTGCAGGTGACGGTCGGAGGTGGCCGGTATGGGGCGGCAGTGGCGGGACGGGCGCGGGGAGTTGGTCGTGCACGAGAGTGGTGATGGGCCGGCCGTCCGTGTGCCGTTGGAGATCGCCACCTCCTATCGGGCCCGTACGAGAGGGCTGTTGGGGCGGGATGCCGTCGAGGGGGCGATTCTGCTCTCGCCCGCCAACAGCGTGCACACCTTCCGGATGCGCATGCCGATCGACGTCGCCTATCTCGATCGTGGCCTTCGCGTCATCGCCGTGCGGACCATGCCGCCGGGGCGGTTGGGGATGCCGCGGCTGCGGGCCCGGCATGTGGTGGAGGCGGGGGCAGGGGTGATGGCGGGGTGGGGAGTACGGGAGGGTGCGTTTGTCGAGGTCATCACCTAGCGGAGACCCGTTCCCTTCACGCCGGGAGAGTCGATGTCACCCTCGGCGCGACTTGCTTGGCACAGGCCCGGCCGATCCTGGGCCGAGGTACGGACAAGGCTCAACGGCGCCACTGCCCGTCACCCTTTTCGCGGGCGATCTCCGGCAGGTCACTGACACGAATGTGCGGTAGTTGGGCGACCGCGGACTCGACCGCGTCGATCGTGTGCACGGGTGGTTCGTCGTCCGACGCATACAACCGGGCGCGGACGGACTCTCCTGACGAGGTTGCCAGCCAGTGAGCCGACGGAAGGTCCTCCTCGGCCGGATAGAGAACGGGAACACCCAACGCCATGGCCAGGCGCCGAGCGAGTTCCGGCTCAGCCGGTGCCTCGTTGACCAGGGCGTCCTCCACGTAGAGGTCGAGGGCCAACGACAGATCGCCGCGCAGCCTGATGTAGCCGCACAGGACAGGTGCGGTCCAGTCGCGTCCGTTCTGGTCGCCGTCCCGGTCGGCCACGTCCACGTCGGCGCCTTCGGTCCTCACGGCCTCCGCGAGGGCCTCGGCGAGCGACGTGGGCGGAACCGGCGGCCCGGCCAACAGCAGGTCATAGATCATCGGCAGGTCCCGTCGTACACCTTCTTGACTTTGGCCACGGCCTGGGGATTGTTGGCGAAGCGCGGGTTCTTCGTCATCCTCGTCGGACTCCTCCGCCGCCTGCTGCGGCTTCCACGTCGCCGGCCTTGGCCAGGCCGATCTCCTGCTGCAGGGACAAGGAATGCCGTGCGGGACGTGGGCTGGATCTGGTGCTGTCAGTGGCTGGTTCCTTCGCTCCACCGGTCGAAGAGCATGCTCTGTGCCGCTTCCGCGTTCTCCCAGCTCGCCGGACCACCCGGCTTCACCGACAGGCGCTCCAGTGCCGCCCTGGCCTCCGGGCTGCCCGTCGCGCCCAGCAGTTCGATGGCCGAGTCGGCACCGATGTCCTCGATCACGCAACACTCGGCCAGGCCCACCGCCCAGTCTGCGAAGCGACCCGGGTCAGGATCGAGAGCCAGCCAGCGGAACACCGAGTCGGCGATGTCGTCCCGCAGCGACGGGATCATGGCCAGCATCGCCGCTTCGACGTGCCGCACGACGTGCCGCTGCAACGGATACAGCTGCGGTCGGCCCCGCCACGCGCGGACCAGCTCGTCCACACCGGACCACGTCACGAGGCTCGTGCGGGGCATGTCCTTCCCGACGGCCTGATGAAACTCCTCCCACACGTGCCACAACAGGCCCGGCGACGGCGGCCGAGGCACATGCGGAGCCAATTCCGGGTCCTCCAGGAGTACCGTCACCACCCGCCGGGCTTCCGCCAGTCGCTCGTCGGTGCGGGGCAGTTCCGCGATCCGGCTCCAGTCGCACTCGTCCCAGGGCTGTGGCAGGGACCGCAGAGCGCGGGGCAGGACGTAGTCACCCTCCGGATAGCGCCACCGCGCGACCTGCGGATCCCACATCTCCTCGGCATTCGGCTCCGTCCCCGACTCACTCATCCCTGCCATCCACCAACGTCTCGTCTCCGTCGTCCACTCAGTCGATGCCCAGGTACGCCTTGGCGCTCCCCGGGTCCTTCATCTTCGACCAGTCCATCGTGCCGTTCGCCGTCCGTTCGTCGATGGCACGCTGCATCCTGCCGAGTTGGTCGGCGGACAGTCCCTGGCCCGCCACCTTCACGTCCACGTCGTTCTTCGCCATCTCACCGGCCGCCGTCCGGGTGTCCTGCGCAGGCTTGCCGTTCCGGGCGGGCTTGAACTCGCTGAAGATCGACGCCCAGCGATCCGCCGTCCCGATCTCCACCGTGGCCTTGCGGCCGGGCTCCTTGCTCGCCCACTTCCTGAGCCGCTCGACCCTGGTTGGCGAAGTCCGCCTTGCGCGTGGCCGAGCCGGCGTTCTTGACCTCCTTGACGTGGACGGTGCCGCTCCTGTCCTTGTAGACCACGTCGGCATCAGGGATCTCGTCCAGATTTACCCTCTCCCCGTCGCCCAGGTCGGCCTCCTTCCGGTTCATCTTGCCGCCGACACCGGCGTCCACCTGGGAGCCGGGTGCCGCGTCGTCGGCGGCGCGTCGTACGGCGTTCACCTCCGCACGCGCTTCCGCCAGCTTGTTGGCGTCGGAAGCGTTCGCGACCTTGCCTTCCAGCGCCGCAGCGGCGTCGCCGGACGCCAGTTCACTCACCACCTGTACCGCCGCGTCGGTCAGGTCTCCGAGGCCGTGGGCTCGCAGGATCGTCCGGGTCGCGGCGCGGGCGATGGCCGGGCTCTGGAGTGCGGCCGGGAGCGTGAAGCTGTAGGCGAGGGTTTCGGGGGTCGGGGGTGTGGAGGCGGTGGCTGCGGTGGCGGTCGGGGACGAGCAGGTGGTCGCGGGCGCGGGCATGGCAACTCCCTTGGTTGACGGGGGGGTTCCGTCTCCGCCGGGTGGCTCGTCTCCCTGACACGGGCCCACTCCTCCCAGGGCAGGAGTGTGTGAGTGGACTCGCGTGATGCGCTTCCGTTTTCGGCGGCGGATTTCGTAGTCGATCTGTCACTGACTGCAGAGGAGCTTGTGGCACACGTGCCACCTATTCGCCAATCATTGCCTCCTTCGAGTTGGACCAGTGGTGGGAGCGAGGGCAGACTTACCTCGACCAAGGGGAGGACGGTGCCGATGCCGACACGGCCCACGCCGACGGAGCGCCAGCAGCGCCTGGGTGCCGAGCTGCGGAGGATGCGGCTCGCGGCGGGCAAGACCACCGAGTACGCCGCCGGACTGCTCGGACTGGACCGAACGAAGGTGTCCAACATGGAGGCGGGCATCCGCGCCACCTCACCCGAGCGCATCCGGATACTCGCCAGCAACTACGACTGCGCGGACCAGGCGTACGTCGACGCGCTGGTCGCCATGGCCGAGCCACGGCAGCGGGGCTGGTGGGAACAGTACCGAGGGACCTTGCCCCAAGGGCTGCTCGATGTGTCCGAGTTGGAGTGGTACGCCACGCGGTTGCGGACCCTTCAGACGGTGCACGTCCCTGGGCTGCTGCAACTGAGCGGATACGCCCGCGCCATCTTCGACTCGGCCCTGCCTCCGCTTCCCACGTCGGAGGTGGAGCTGCGAGTGGCCCAGCGCATGCAGCGAAAGCAGGTCCTGGAACGCGAGACGCCCGTCGACTACATCGCATACGTCCACGAATGGGCGCTGCGCATGCACTTCGGAGGACAGCGCACGGCACGGGAGCAGCTCCAATTCCTGTGCGAGATGTCCGAGCGGGACAACATCGAGGTGCGGGTACTGACCGTCGAAGCCGACGCCTTCCCCGGGGCGGGGCACGCCGTGCTGTATGCGAGCGGCGCGGTCCCACAACTGGACACCGTGCAGCTGGACTCCGCCCATGGCGGGGAGTTCACTCACGCTGAAGCTCAGCTCGCCAAGTACCGTGCCCACATGGACTGGTGGCACGAGAAGTCACTGGACTCGCAGGCATCACGCGACTTCATCCACAACATCGCACGCCAACTCTGAGGAGAGTCACCATGGCCGAGATCACCTGGGAAGAGCCCTTCTGCGCCGAAGGCAACAACTGCTTCCGCATAGGCACCGACTCCGAAGACAACGCCTACATCGCCGTCGCCGGGCAGGAGGAGCACCACCTCACCGACAGCCGGGACGCCCTCCGTGCGCTGATTCTCGAGATCAAGGCAGGGAAGGCCGATCACCTGCTGTAGGGGGGACAGGCCGCACCGCCCGGCTTCGCCGACAGATGCTCTTCCCGACGGCCTGGTGGAACTCCTCCCACACGTGCCACATCAGGTCACCACGCGCCGGGCTTCGGCCAGTCGCTCGTCGGTGCCGGGCAGTTCCGCGGCCCGCCTCCAGTCGCACTCGTCCCAGGGCTGTGGCAGGGACCGAAGAGCGTGGGGCAGGACGTGGTCACCCTCCGGATCACGTCACCGCGCCACCTGCGGGTCCCACATCACTCGGCATTCGGTTCCGAATCCGCGCCGGCTCAGGAAGCGGAAGCGGCGGGGCGTCGACTCGTCGGAGGCCAGCGCGGCGATCACGCCGTGGATCGCCAGCAGGACGGCCCACAGTTCCGCAACACTGAAGAGCGTTACCGATCACTTGTACGTCCCGTCGTACACCTTCTGCCGTCGGCCACGGCCGGTGCTGCAGGGGCATCATGGCGCCCACTGCTGGGCGGTCTTCCTCGTCGTGACCGGCAGGTCCGGGTCGAAGGCCAGTCGCGCCCGGGCTTCACGGCTGCCCGGCACGTCATCCGTGCGGTGGAGGAACCAGATGGCTTCCTGTACCGCGCTGCCGCACCGGGCGCACCGCTCGGCGAGTTCCGCAGCCCAGAGGGCCGTTGTCGACAGAACAGCCGGTTCCTTGTCGCCTGCCGCTCCTCCGCCTTGCGGGAGCTCAGCGAGCCAGCGGAAGACGGCTGCGGTGATCCGGTCAGCGATCCTCGTGCACCAGACCTTGGCGAAGGCCTCGGCGTCCGTGCCTTGAAATTCGAACCCCAACGACTGGCACTCGTGCCACGCCTCGTTCATTCGCTCGCGAGTGACCAGCCGTGGGTACGGCATCAGGGCGCGCACCACCTCAGCGATGGCACTGCAGTCCGCCGGGGCGTCGCTGCACATCTGCGCGTCATCCGGCGCCCGCTCGACAGCCAGACACGCCTCCAGTGCTGAACGCGCCCGGGCGAGGCTGTGGGAATCCGGCGCGGTAGCGCCCCAGCCGAAGTCGTTCTGCCAGGAATACGGAAGGCCCTGCAGCCCTTCGGGCAGCAGCGGCTCCTCGTCGCGGGTGACTTCCCGTGCCCGAACCTCGTACACCGAACGGCGCAGCCCGAGAAGCCGGGAACGCACATACGGGCGGAAGTCCCGGACCTCGTCGTCGTGTACGAGCTCCATCAGGGCCTGTTCGCCGCGCGGACGACCGAGCGAGACGAGCATGCGCACCGCCGCCTCGACCGCCACGCCGACCCGTACGAACGCGGCTGCGAGCAGCGCAGCGTCTTCAGCCTCCGCATCGTTCAGCAATCCGGCGGTGGTTGCACGCTCGATGAAAGCGAAGGCGTCGTACGCCAGCGCCTGCCGCACCGAGGCGGCCCACTCCGCCGCCACCCTGTCGACCCACTGTTCAGTCGGTGACTCAGGCACCGTGGGGATCCCCATGTCAGCCCAGGCTCCGACCACCTGCACCACCCGCTCCCGAGTGACCTGGGACGTGGTCGGCATGATTCGGGTCAACCACGCATCTGCCTCGTCCAAGGTGTGGTCATCGCGGTCGTCGTAGAAGTCCCGTAGTTCCTCGTCCCAGTCGTGCACACTCTGCCGTCGGTCGGGTAGGCAGGCGCGCAGCACGTGCCGGGCCTGCTCTCGTCTCTCCTCCGTGGGGGCAAGTGCCTCCAGAGTCTGAGACCTGCGGTATGTCAGATCGTGCCAAGGCGGTGGCAGCTCGCGCATGGCAGCGGGCAGCAGGTAGGTGTCCACAAGTCGCTCTCCGTCCGTGCCCCGGCAGCTTCCCGGGCCCAAAGGGGCGGGTCAGCTGTAGGAGCGTCCCAGGCCCGTCAGCCAGGTGTCGGGGGTCCGGCCCGTCCTGACGCTCACCTGTTCCGCTCCGACGGCGCGGATGTCCATCCACGTCCGCCCGCGTTCGTCCCGCTCGGCCGCCCTGACGCTGATCAGGGCGCTGCGGTCGACCGCCAGCGCTTCGCAGGCGGGAGGTTCCCTGTCCTTGAGGAAGAGCAGGCGTTGGTCGGTCAGGACGAGGCACCCGTAATGGTCCGGCCGTGCCGGGTCGTAGGGCATGCGCAGGGCGGAGTGTCGTACGTGTTCCACCACTTCGCCGTCGCGCAGTACCGCGACCACGAGGGGCGCGAATACGTCGGCGAAGCCGGGCCTCGAGTGATCGGAGTCGCGCTCGACGTAGCCTGGGCCGTACTCGCGGGCCGCCTCGGCATCCGCCTCGTGCAGCTTCCGCGGGATGTCGAGGTGTGCTCGGGCCGCCGCTGCTCCGGCCGTGTCCCCGGAGTCCTGGAGGAGTTGCGCGAGGAGCGCGGACGGTCCCTTGCGGCTCACCTCCGTGCCGAAGCGCAGCGCCGTGCGGCACAGTTCGATCGCCTCATCGGCGTCGTCGGTCACCTCGGCGAGTTCGTGGGCGGCCTTGCCCGACGTACTGCCTTCCCGTTTGTCGATGACCGCCCGGTAGTCGCGGCGGGCGTCGGCGAGGCCGCCCCTTTCGCGGGACCGGCGGGCTCGGTCGAGAAGTGCCTTCGCCACATCGGCCCGGGCACGGGACAGATCCGTCTGGGTCACGGCGGGCCGGACGGGGTCATGGCTCGCTGCTTCCCGCAGGAGACGGTGGCTCCCCTCGGTCGCCGTCAGCCGTAGATCCACCTGCTCGTAGCCGTAGGTGGCGGCGAGGTGGTAGCCGAAGAGGGCCCGGTCAGGCTTCTGTCTGCTCTCCTGCCGGGCCGACCACTCCAGAATCCCTCGCAACTGGTCACGCTTCCCGTGGTCCAAGGCAGCCCGGAGGAGGAGGGAGTTCAACCGGAACACGCGTACGTTCGGCCGCCGGGCGGCCCAGACCAGCAAGGCCTTCAGCATGAAGCGCGGAAGCCGCACGGTCATCGGTCCGACACGAGCTGGAGGACGGCCGTACCGTCCTTCCCGGTCGCCGCCTGGATCACCACCGCGCCCGGCTGGGGACTCGGCCGCCCGGCGGCTCCCAGGCCACGGCACGAGTTTCCGCTGCCGTTGCTGCGCAGGACGGTGATGCAGCCCTGCCCCGGGCCGCTCGCGCTGCCCTTGGACTGGCCGGTGCCCGACTTCACCGTGTACGCGATGGCGTTCGAGCCGACCTCGGTGACGGACAGGGTGGCCGGGCCGCGCGGCCCCTTGAAGGGGATTTCCACCGGCTCGGAGACCGCGATCTCGCAGTTGCCGTCCGCGCAGGCGGTGATGTCACGGCCGTCCGCAGCCGACACCGAGGGCCTGGGCTTGGGCTTGGGGCGCTCCGGGGGGTCGGCCTTCGACGGCCGCTCCCCCGGTGGGGACGACGCCTTCGCGGGCTCGTCCGAGTCGCTGCCACAGCCGGCCGCCGCCGTCAGGGCGATCAGCGCGACGAGTACAACTCCGGTTCCGCGCAATCCGCGTGGTTTCGTCCCGGCCATGGTGTTCCCCCGTGTGCTGTGCTCCGGCGTGCGTGCCTCGGTTCCGGTGTTCGGCAGGCAGTATTCCCTCGTGTCGCTGTCGTCACTCGCCGGCTCCCGCAGCTACTCGGGAAACCCCTCCGCGGAATCGGTCACCCCAGCGAGCGAACGGCCCGGTGGCGTTTTGGTGCTCCGGACCGCAGCGCTCAGCTGCGCCGAAGCAAGAACTTCCCGGCGGCGGCATCACGCAACGTTCGGCCGACTTCACCGTCCAGTCGGCAAAGCAGCCGGGGGCGGGGTCGGGGTCGGGGTCAATAGCCAGCCAATAGAGCACTCAGCAGCCGCATTGGAATCGCCGTCGCCGGGCAGGAGGAGCACCACGTGACCGACAGCCGCGGTGCCCTCCGTACGCTCTCATCCGGCACATCAAGGCGGGCCAGGCCGACCACCTGCTGTTGGCCCCCACTGCGAGCCGGCCTCCGCCGCCTCGGTGAGCAGTCGCGTCGCCTCGGCCACTGCGACGTTCCGGTCGATGTAGCGCATGGCGAGGTCCAGGGCCCAGGGAGCGAAGCAGTCCTCGCGCCACAGCCATTCGAGCATTCCCCGTGCCAGAAATGCGGCGATCCGGGTTGCCCAGCGGTCGGCGAAAGCATCCGGATCCGTGTCCTCCATGTCGATGCCGAGTCGCTCGCACTCATGCCAGCCCCAGATCAGGCGCTCCCGTGTGACCGATCGCGCGTCCGGGACGAGGGGTTGGAGCACCATCTCGACTTCAAGCCACGCGGGCCGGTCATCCGCATCCTCCAGCCAATCCCCACCCCACTCGGGAGGTTCCTCCGACGCCAACCGTTTGTCAGGCAACAGCGCTTCGAGAACCGCCCGGGCCTGGGCGAAGCGTTCCGGAGTCGGCTCGTTCTCGATCTCCCAGCCGCAGGCCCGGCCGGTCGTCAGATCGCGTACCACTTGCGGCAGGAGCAGTTCCTCGCCGTTGACAGGATGAGCCGCCCGCGTCTTGTACTCCGATTCACGCAGCTTCGCGAGCCACTCGCGGGCCTCCCGACGGTCGCCTTCGTCCACCGACTCGTCCTGTACGAGGCGCGCCAGCGCCTGCTCACCGTGCGGGCGGCCGAGATCGCGGAGCAGCCAGATGTCGTTGTGGACACCCAGACGGGCGTGTACGCACGCCTCCGCAAGCGCAGCGGCCCGGGAGGCGTCCAGGAGCCCACCTCGCCGCACGGCTTCCTGCAGGGACCGCAGCAACCGCTGCACCTTAAACGAAGCCTCCCAGCGTTCCCGCCGGGCCTCGAAGTGCTGACGCTGCTCGTCGGTGAGCGGGAGGCCGGGCTCCTCCTGGGCCCGATCCCAGAGGTCCTCCAGCTCGTCCGGCCAGCCGCTCGTTCTCGGCGGGGCAGCGGCGATCGCCACCTCCAACTCTCCGAGGAGCGCAGCTGCACGGTCCTCGGGAACCTCCGCATGGTCCTCGTCGTACGTCATGAGACTCCCAGGTGCTCCATCGCGGTCCTCGGATCCTTCATCTTGCCGGAGCGTAGAGCGTCGTACTTCTCAGCCTCGCTCTTGGCATTCCAGGCATCGTTCATCGCCCTGAGCTGTGCGGGGGTCACGTCCTGGCCGGCGATGCGGGCGCCGACCTCGTTGTCCGCCATGCTGGAGGCCGGCGTTCCTTCGGGAGGGACCTCGCCCCGCTTCTTGGGCTTGAACCCGTCGAAGATCTTCTGCCACCCCCTGGTGGAGGCGATCTCATAGCGGGCAACGCGTCCCGGCTCCGCCTTCTGCCACTCGCCCAACCTCTTCACTTGGGTGGCGACGGAGTCCTTGGTCGTCGCGTTCCCCGTGTTCTTGACCTCCACGACGTGCACCTTGCCGTCCCTGCCACGGTAGGCCACGTCGGCGTCAGGAATGCCGGTGACGTCGATCTCGCCGCCCCGGCCGTCGGGACGTACCGGTGACTCGCCCTTGTCCCGCCGCTCCTTCGTGTCACCGATGTCCGAGTACACCGTGCTGCCATCCGCCGCCTCGTCCTGCGCCACACGCTTCGTAGCGTTCACCTCGGCGAGGTTCTCGGCGAGCTGGTCCTTGGTCTTGGAGTTCAGCACCTTGGCGGCGAGCTTCTCCCTGCTGGTGTTGTGGATGTTCTTCTGGTTCACCAGCTCCGAGACGTCGGCGATGGCGTCCGCCGCCTCCTTCTTGCTGATGTCCTTGGAGTTCGGGTCGACGTCGTCCTTGGCCCGACTGAGCAGGTTCTCGAGCTGGGGCTCCTGCAGGTTGACCTTCTCGTCCCCCGGGAGCCGCTTGTACGCCTTGATCTGCTCCCGCAGCAGATCGACCCGTGCGTCCAGCGCCTCCTGCTGGGCCTGGCGCGCGTCGTCGGCGTCGTCGCCCGTGCACTCCTTGCCGCCTCCTGCGGCGACGACGATCCGGCCGCCCTGCGGGGCCGCCAGGACGCCGGTGCCGTTGCCCGGAACTCCGCGCAGGCTGCTCCCACCGCCGTACGGGACGCGCCCGATCGCGATCGTGCAGCTGCCATTCTTCTCGGCCTTCTTCTTCGTCTCGTCGGCGTGCTTCTGCGCCTCGTCCGCGGCCTTCCTCGCGCCGTCGAAGTCGCCCGCCTTAGCCGCCTTGCGCGCCTTCTCGGCCGCGTCGGCCGCCTTGTCGAGGGATTCACCGACCTCGGCCAGCTCCTTGAGCTTGGTGAACTTCGTGATGGTCTTCGGGCTGAAGATGCCGACGCCGTTGACCACGGTGTTGCCGATGGAGGCGCCGTAGTTGCCCTGCTCCCAGTTCTCCTTGTCGACGAGCGTGTCGATCGCCAGGTCGGACACGAAGTCCTCGGGCGAGTTGACCCAGCCCCATACGGAGGAGACGTAGTTCCCCTCGTCCCACTCCTTGCCCAGCTCGTCGGCCTTGTCGCCCCACCAGTTCGTGGTGTAGCCCTTCAGGCCGTTCCAGGTGTCCTTGATCGAGCCGACGGGGTCGCTGACGACGTCCATGGTGCTGGCCAGGAAGCTCTTTGTCGGGGCCACGAAGAAGCCACGGACATGGTCCATGAACGTCCTGTCGTGGCGTTCCTGGTCATGTACGTCGTCGCAGAGCGACTTGTCGTCGAAAGGACCCGGAGCGAGCGGAACCGTGTCGCCCGGACCCGCGCCGTCATAAGTGATGATCTGGGCCGACGTGGGGCTACCGCCGCCCCGGTTGCTGCCGTCCGTAGCGCCACCCGTGCCCGTGCCACCGCCGGCGTCCGTGCCTCCCTGGCCGCCACCCGGACCGCCCTGGGTACCCGAGTCGCCTTGGGTGCCCGAGTCGCCGTTCGCGCCCGAACCGCCGTCTGCCCCCGCCTCACCGTCCGCATCGGCACCGCCGTCCGGGCCTGCGCCGGTCCCGCCGTCGGCGCCGGCCTCCGAACCATCCTGCTGCGCAGCGTCGTTGTCCCCGGCAGCACCCGTCTCCGTACCGTCGCCCTGTGGAGCGGGGCAGGCCGTGCCCGTCACCGAGCAGACCGCCGACTGGATGCCGTCGGCGATGCGCCCGCCGAGGCCGCCCACCGACAGGGCGACGATGATCGCGGCGACTACGGCGACGAGCCCCGCGTACTCCACCGCGGTCTGGCCCTCGTCCCGCCGCCAGCGGATCATCCTCGCCAGGCTGAACGCCCGGCGCTCCTCCCTGTCCTGCGGAGCGCTCTCGAACCACTCACGCGACCGGGCCCGGCGCAACAGCACGATGACCGCCACCGGCATCGCCGCCTGTGTGATGCCCCGCAGATCACCGTGCATCAGCGTGCCGAACGACAGCCACACGATCCATGCCTGCACGGCGATCAGTGCGCGGCTCGTCCACACCCCGCCCCGCCACAGGCGCCGGGCCAGACAGACCCCGGCCACGCTGGGCAGCGAGTCGTACACCAGGATCCCGAAGATCTCCCCGGAGTAGTACGACACCACCGACAGCACGGTGACCACGTACGACACCGTCAGCGCGAACTGCACCCACAGCAGTACCTGCGCCCAGCCCAGTTCCCGTGGCAACGGCGAACGCCGGCCCCACGACGGAATGTTCTGCGCACCCCAAATCCCGCTCGGGGGTATCGGGCTACCGGAGCCGGACATACGTGACCTCAGTTCGCGGGCGGCAATTCAAGGCGGACGCCCGGCCGAGGCTAATGAGAATCGATTACTGACACATGGGCCCCTGGGCCCAGCCCTGGGCCCGCCTGAACCGCAGTTGCCCCCGAGTTCACTCACGGCGAGGCACAGCTCTCCCAGCACCGTGCGTACATGGACGGGTGGCACGCCAAGTCGCCCGACTCGCCGGCGTCACGAGACGGACATCAAAGCCCGTAAGGCGGACCACCTGCTGTAGGCGTTGCCTGCGGCGCCCTGAGTCGGGCTGGTCAGCGGTTCAGGTCCATGACCCCGACCCCGAGCCCGGCATAAAGTTCCGGCGCGACAGTGGTCACGAGCCCTCCGTCGGGGAGCATCGGGTTCGGCCGCGCAGTATGTACGGCTGCCGCGACGCCGAAGCCGAGACCGTCGCGGCACAGCTCGGCAACGGTCACAGCCATCGCGTAGTCGTCATCGACGATACGGAGTACGTCCAGCAGCACACCGGCGTGAGCGACGATCCCCCCACGCTCGCGCTCAGCCTCAAGGAGGCACAGCACTGGCACCCACAGACGCACGTCATCGCTGGCCGCCGCCGCATGGATGAGACCGGAGACCTGCTTGTTGCCTCCCATTGCCAGGAGCGTGGCAGTGTCGAGGACATAGTGTTCAGTGAGGTTCAACGCGACGACTCCGCCTCGGCGAGCGCAGCCCGATGAGCGGCAGTGGCTTCACGCATCTTGCGTCGCATCTCCGCAGACTCCTCGTCCGTCACATAATGCCCGAACCGCTCGGCAAGCAGGGCGCGGGTGTGCTCGGCCCGTTCCTTGATCTGCTCGGGAGTCAGCGTCTGAGCAGCTATCTCCTGCATGAGGGCGCGCAGGCTGGTCCCTCGCGCCTCCGCCACGGCGGCGAGCTGGTCACGGACTTCGGCGGGCACACGAATCATGACGTCGGACATGCCGAGAGTATACGTGACGTATACGCCGAGCGCTTCTGTCCATGCCGCGCATGCCGGAAGCCCCCCTGTTCGCGGTTGTACGGGACGGGCCCCCGGCGTCCGAGCGGCGCTCAGCTCTCCGTGCGCGGGAAGGAGACCTCGACACGGCGGTTCTTCTTGCGGCCGGATTCCGTCGAGTTGTCCGCGATCGGGTACTGCTCGCCGTAGCCGCGGACCTCGTACGTGACGTTGGAGTCGTTCAGTTCCTGGTCCAGGACGTTCTGTACGGCGTCGGCGCGTTGCCTGGACAGGACGTCGCCGTGGGCGGAGGAACCGAGGTTGTCCGTGAAGCCGAAGACGCGGATCTTCGTCGCGTTCTGTGTCTTGATCTCCTCGGCGATGGTGGAGATACGGGCCTTCGCCTCGGCGCTGAGTTTCGCGCTGTCCTTGCCGAAGAGGACCTCGGCCTGGAGGGCGAACTTGACGTCGGCGTTGGTGTCTTCTCGGCGTTCGTCGCCGCTTTGGTCTTCTACGACCTGTTTGATGTCGAGGACCTTGGCGGCGGCCAGGGTGGCGCCCTCGGGGAGTTTGAGGTCGGGGTCGTTGGGGTCGACCTTGACGGGGGCGGAGGCGGAGGGCTCGGTGCCAGGGGGGACGCTGGGGCCTTCGTCGGCGTGGGTGGGCGCGGCGCCGTAGATGCTGGTTGTCACCATGATCGATACGACGGCGATGGGCAGGGCGAGGCGCGCTGCGGCCGTTCGCGCTGAGGAGCGGGTGTGGGTGTGAGTCACGGTGGCCTCACCCGGAGATCTGGATGGCCGCGCTGGCGAACAGCGGGAGCTGGAAGCTGAGTTCGGTGCTGCTCGACGGCGGTGCCGGGAACTGCAGGAACACGTCCATCGTTTCGCCCGGCTTGATGGACGTGAACCCCGTGGTCGTCAGCGGGCGCCCATCCGTGTCACGCAACACGTAATACCGCTTCTTGCCTTTGGAATCGACGAGCGTGGCACCACCGAGTGACCTGCCGTTGTTCATGATCTCGGTCTCATTGCCACTCAGCGCCGCCGGAATCACAGCGACCTCGGAGCCGTCGTTCTTCAGATCGCCGTTCACGGTGACGAACCCACCGGAGTCACGCACAGCAGAGGTGATCTGGAGGAGCAGGCCGTTCGGCCCCTTCAACTCGGCCAAGGGCTTGCTGGACTGCCCCTCCTGAGCACTCGGGTTGGACCCACTGCTCCGGGAAGCGGAGGGCGACGATTCCGGCTTGTCGTCGTCACCGCCCCCACCGCATCCCGCCACGCCGAGGGCCAGTCCGGCCGCAACGGTCAACGCGACCATCCCCCTGCGGGCCTTCCTAGTGAACCGAATACTCATGACTCTGCTTCCTTCATTCACTCGTCGTTCGCTTGTGAGTCGGCCAGATGGACGTCGAAGAGGTCCTCGGGTTTCGGGAGATCGGTGAGATCGTCCGGGCGCAGGTTCCAGTCCTTGTCGTCCTGGCAGACGAGCCGCGGCAGCACGTCGTCCCCGGCGTCCTCGGCCGGGGGCTTGAAGTCGCAGCGCGGCTCGATCACGGCAGTGGCGGAGGCACTCGCATGCCTGTTCTCCGTGCCAGGGAGGATCGAGTCTCCGACAGGCTCGTCGGCCTGGACATGGACCGTGTAACTGAGGGATGCGAGCTGCGGTTCACAGCCACCGGCGTTGTCATCCACATGCGCGCCGTTCTGCGATGCGAGCTGATACGCGCGCCAACAGCCGTCGAACTCCACCCCGTCACCATTGAAGATGTCACGCCACTTGGACGGGTCGAGTACTTCCTCAACCCACTTGCCCGCAAGTTTGTCCCGGGTGTCCTGGGCCGCCGCGAGGGCCGCCGCGTCGGCGGCCGTCTGGGCTCCGTTCCGATTCACCGCGGCCTGGCCGACCGCAAAGTAGGCGAACGCGAGGAAGAGCAGGCCCCCCACCACCACGAGGTAGATGGGGAAGACCTGCCCTGCGTCGCCGAACCTACGAGGTCGGATCAAGGAGCGACCTTGGCGATCTGCGCAGTCAGCTTGTCGACGATCGTCTGACCGATGTTCGTCCCGGCGATCAGCACCACGATCGCCACGACCACCGCGATGATGCCCAGGTACTCGACCGCGGTCTGCCCCTTGTCGCCGGCACGGCGCTGCATGGCTTCGACCGTGGTGTTCTTCCAGCCGTTGACGCGGACCTTGGTCGCAACGGCGGTCTTCAGCATCAAGTCGCTCATGATGTTCCCCTCCGGTTTCGGCGGTGTCGCTTTCGGCATGAGGAACGTACGCCTGGACGACCCGTCCGCCAGAGGGCCCCCGGGCCCAATTCCGGGCCCAATCGCGCGGGCCGAACCGGCTCTCCCCCCAGTCCGTCACCGCAGGTCACCCCAGTCCTCTACGTGAGTCCGGTGCCGTGCCGAGCCACTTGGCGGCGGCCTCGGAGCGGCTGGTGCTGTGGAGCTTGGCGAAGATGCGGTTGATGTGGTTCTTGACGGTCTTCTCGCTGATGAAGCAGGTGGCGGCGATCTGCTGGTTGGTCATGCCGGACGCGATGTGGTCCATGATCTCCGCCTCCCTCGTGCTGAGTTGGAACCGCGACCTGTCGGGAGCGGCCGGAGGGCCGCTCGTCCACCCAGACGAAGACTGTCCCACACATGGTTGCACTTGCGAAAGATTTTCTGAAGAACTGGGTGGAGATGGAATTCCGGGCAACGGCAAAGGTGCAGGCGATGAGGCTTGTTGGGATTGAGTATGCGATTTTGCGGACTCGGAAATTCCATATGCAGTCGCACTCGATGACCGGCCCAGCCCCTCCGGCAGGGGCGGAGTCGGTGCCTGGTCCTGGCGGAGTTGGGCCAGGAGGGCGCCCGCCGCCGTGGGGGTGAAGTGGGCCCGGCCCTCCTTGATGTCCCGTACGGCCTCGACCAGCTGGTTGGCCGTGAACTCGCCGTGGACCAGGTAGCCGCCGGCCCCTCGGCGGAGTGCCTCCTGGACGATCTCCGACTCCCTGCTGTACGTCAGCATCACGACGGGGGCGATCTGCACCAGGTACGGGAGGGCCGAGATGCCGTCCACGCCGGGCATGCGGACATCGAGGAGGACGACATCCGGGCGATGCCGGTGGGCGGCCTCGTAGGCCTGGCGGCCGTCGGCTGCCTCAGCTACGACCGTGATGTCCTCGCGGCCGCAGAGCAGTGCGGTGAGGCCGGCGCGGACCACGGGATTGTCGTCCGCCACGACAACACGCAGCGCGGCGGCTCGTTGGGCCGGTGGGAAGTCGCCGAACGGGTTCAGTGGCGGTTGGAGTGGCTGCTGAGAGTCGGGGCGGGGAGTCGGGTCCGGCATCGGTGCGGCCTCCTCTCGTGATGTGGGGACGGTTGCGGCGTACTCAGGCGTTGTTTGATCGCTGTGCGTTCGATGTCGTCAGAGCCGCCAGTGGAAGTTCCAGGCGGACCTCCGTGCCTCTGGGGTGGCTGCCGCGGCCTATGCGGATCCGGGCGCCCACCGAAGCGGCCCGCTCGACCATGCCGACCAGTCCGAAGTGTCCCGCCCGACGCAGCTGTTCGAGGGTCGTTCCCGGCGGGAGACCTCGACCGTCGTCGTACACGCTGATACGGAGGAGGTCGCCGTGGACACCCGCGTGGACGTCGACACGAGTGGGCTGCGCGTGACGGTGGGCGTTCTCCATGGCCTCCGAGGCGATGGTGAGGAGTTGGCGGGCCACGGCGGGTGGGACTGGAGGGACGGCCTCATCGCCAGTTGGGCGGTAGACGGCGGACAGGCCGGTGCGGCTGCTGAAGTCTCGGGTGCGGGCCGCGAGTTCCACGAGTACATCCGTGGCGTGGTCGGGGTCGGAGTCGCGGCGGAGGTCGGCGAGGAGTTCCCGGGACTCGGCGGCAGCGCGGCGGGCGGAGCGGGCGACGAGTTCGGCCTGCTGTTTCACCAGGTCCGCATCCATACGGTCGGCACCGGCTGAGCTTGCCAGGCCGTCGGCGGCGAGGGCCACGCCGTGCAAGGTCTTGGCGACCGAGTCGTGCATCTCACGGGCCAGGCGGGCACGTTCGGCGCTGACGGCCTCGGTCACGGCCAGTCGCGCCTGCACCGTCGTCAGAGCCTGTGTGGCTGCGCCGAAGCGGAGCATGAGGTTGCGCAGGCTCGAGCCCACAGCTCCGGCGATGACGCACAGGCCTGGGAGGAGAGACGCCTCGGCGATGCCGGCGTGCAGGTTCGCAGCGGTTGCGTAGACCAGCAGGAGAATCAGCGACTGGAGCGAGGCGAAGACGGCCGCGCCTCGCCAGCCGTAGACGAGGCCGGCGAGGAGGGGGGTGCAGACGCTGACGTAGGCGAGCGTGGTGTCGGGACCCGCGGAGATCAGGAGCAGGGAGCCGAAGAGGGTGTCCACGGCCAGGAGCGAGGGATGGCGCAGGAGGAGGGGGCCGAATCGTTCCCAGTCTCGGAAGAGAACGTAGGAGCCCATGAAGGTGACGACCACTGCGGCGGCCACCAGCCGGGTGGGCAGGCCTGGGTTGGCGTTGAGCAGTGCGGCGGGGGCA
The DNA here is from genome assembly GCF_028885415.1 of Streptomyces coeruleorubidus. Classification (GTDB taxonomy): domain Bacteria; phylum Actinomycetota; class Actinomycetes; order Streptomycetales; family Streptomycetaceae; genus Streptomyces; species Streptomyces coeruleorubidus_A. The sequence goes on along the minus strand of NZ_CP118527.1, from coordinate 6,279,465 downwards.
GCCAGGGCGATCATGGCCAGGCGGAAGCCGAAGACCTGGCGGCACATGGCCTGGAGGGCGTTGATCTGGATGGGGATGGCGGGGGTGTCTTGAGCGGCGGGTACGGGGTGGGACGCCCGGCCATCGGCCGGATCCGGGTTCCTGTCCGCACCGCTACGGCCTTCGTGGCCGGGCATGCGCGGCGCCTGGGGCGGTTGAGCGCGTTCGTCGCCCCCCGCACCGTTTGCGTGTGTCGCCGCCCCGCCGTTCGCCGCTGCCCTCGGCCCGCCCTTCGCATCCGCCGCCAGGCCGCCCCGCGCATCCGCCGCCGGCCGGTGGTGCCTGTCCGCCGTCGCCCGGTCATTGGTTCGCGTCGGCGGCCGGTCGTTCGCCGGTACCGCCGTCGGACGCTGTGTGGGCGGCGGCGTGGCGTCCGTCCGGGCCGCCGCCGCTTCCCGCCGAAGCCCCCGCCTGATCCGCACCGTCCGCTCGGGGACGGCATCCCCGCTTCCGTCGGGCCGGACGGCGTCCGCGGGGGCCGGGGCGTCTGCCGGGACCCACCCCGGTGGGAGGGCCGGTGTCGCGTACGTCACCGGGATGTCCGGGGCTCCCGTCCTCACGTGATCCGGCAGGACCGTGCCCGCCGGAGGTGTCGTGATCTCCGATGGCTTCGGACGGCGGCGCAGCAGCCTGGTCCGCTCCCTCGTCGTCGACATCCTGTCGCCCCCCGCCCTACTCGCCCATGATCGTGCTGAAGTCCGTGCCGGAACCGAGCAGCATCCCCGCGCCGAGGAGGATCATCGTGGCCGGGACCATGAACGTCGTGATCATCAACGTGGCCTTGGGAACCGCGCGTGCGGCCTTTCGGCGGGCGCTCTGCGCATCCGTGCGGCGCATGTCCTGGGCGAGCGCGACGAGGGTGTCCACGATCGGGGCGCCCAGCTCCTCACCCTGCTGCAGCGCCGTCACGAACATGGCCACCTGCTCCGAGTCATTTCGTCGCCGCAGCTCCGCGAAGGCTTCACGGCGGCTCATGCCGAGGTCCATCTGACGCAGGGTGATGCGGAGTTCGTCGGCCCACGGACCTTCGTACTTGGACGCGACGCGGTCCAGCGCCTGGCGGAAGCCGAGTCCCGCGCTGACCACGACGGCAAGGACGTCGAGGAAGTCCGGCAGTGTCCGCTCAATGGCGTCCTTGCGGATCCGGATCGCCGACCAGATGCCGACCTCGGCCCAGAATGCCGCGAAGGCGAACATGATCAGCGCGCTGAAGAGGCTTCCCTCGCTGAGCGCGATGAGACCGCCCAGTCCGCCGATCGCCCCGTACACCGCGCGCCGGGCCGCGTAGCGGTCGATGGTGAGACCGCCGGGGTTGCCGGCGAGGTCGATTTTGCGGCGGTACTTGGCGACCTGCTTGGGGCCCATCAGACGCAGGACGGCAGGCGCGTACCGCATGCCGAGCCGATCGACGAGCGAGCCCACGGCGCTGGTGCGGGACGAACCGACCTCCAGTGCCACCGCCAGGTCGCCTGGAAGTTTGGCCTCTGCGCGGTAGATGCGGAGGCCGGCGAAGATGCCCCACACGCTGAGGCCCATGACCAGTGCCAGCAGAAGTCCCATCGCGGCGCTCCTTCTCCAGTGACTCGGTGGCTCAGACGTCGATGCGGGAAAAGCGGCGGATGAGGAAGAACCCGATGGCGTAGAGGCCGAACGAGATGATCACGCAGGCCTGACCGACCGGCGACCCGGTCATGCGGTCCAGCGCTCCGTCCTCGATGGCGTTCAACAAGAACAAGGCGCCCACGCCCAGCACCGGCACCGCGTACGACGTCATGTTCACTTGCGACAACTGCGTCCGAACCTCCCGTCGCGTCTCCTTGCGCTCCTCCAGCGTCTCCGTCAGGTTCCGCAGCGCGCTCACCACCTGACCGCCCGCCCGGTTCGACAGCACCAGCGTGGTGACCAGGACGACGAGCTCGCGGGACGGCAGGCGGTCCGCCAGCTCGCCCAGTGCGTCGTCCATCGACGCGCCGACCGCCAACTGGGCCGCCACCTTGCCCAGTTCCTCGCCCGCGGGCGCCTCCAGTTCCTCCGCAGCCATCCCGATCGCCGTACGCAGTGCCAGTCCGGCCTGGGTGGCGTTGGCCAGGATCCTCGCCAGCTCGGGGAGCTGGTTGATGAATTTTTCGATGCGTTTCTGGCGTTGCCAGTTGAGGAACTGCACCGCCACCCAGATGCCCAGCAGGCCCGCGAGCGGGCCGAAGAAGGGGGCCAGGGCCACCTGGCCGATCAGCCACAGGCCGGCGACCGTGGCGAGCATGTAGACGAAGAACTCGCCCGGAGTGATGTCCAGGCCCGTCGCCGCCAGGCGGAGTTCGAGCTTCCTGCCCAGCTTGGTGCGGCGCAGGCGGCGGTCCAGATTGCGGAAGTGGCGGCGACGGCCGCCGACCGGTATCTGGCCGGTGGCCGACAGACGGTCGACGAGCGCCTGCCGCTGTGCCTTGCCCATGGCGTAGGAGTGCAGGCCCACGACCGCGAGGACGCAGGTCAGCAGGGTGATGCCGGTGGTGAGCGTGACGAGGGATTGCAGATCCATGGGGGCGGCTCTCTTCTCCTACCTGGCTTCTCGGGTGGCCAGCTCGTCCGCGGACTGGGCGATGCCGAAGGCCTGGGGGACGGGCTGACTCGCCATGTAGAGGCGGTCGGCGATGCGGCGTGGGAGCGGGAAGTATGCGAACGCCCCGTAGATGCGCCCGTCCGCCGCCATCGGCTGGGCATTGAAGCGGGCGACCGTGACCAGTCGGTACGGCTCGCTGCCGTGGCTTTCGAGCAGCGCGATCTCGGTGATACGGCGGGCGCCGTCCGCGAACCGGGTCAGCTGCACGATGACATCCACCGCGCTGTTGATCTGGTCGTGCAGCGCCACGAAGGGGATCTCCACGTCCGACATGGACGCCAGGGTCTGCAGCCGCATCAGCGCGTCCTCGGCGCTGTTGGCGTGGACGGTGGCGAGCGAGCCGTCGTGGCCCGTCGACATCGCCTGGAGCATGTCCAGCGACTCGCCGCCGCGGACCTCACCGACCACGATGCGGTCGGGGCGCATACGGAGGGAGTTGCGGACCAGGTCGCGGATGGTGACCTGGCCCTTGCCCTCGACGTTCGGCGGGCGGGACTCCAGGCGGATGACGTGGGCCTGCTGGAGCTGGAGTTCGGCGGAGTCCTCGATGGTGATGATGCGTTCGCCCTCGGGGATGAGTCCGGAGAGCGCGTTCAGCAGGGTCGTCTTTCCCGTGCCCGTCGCGCCCGAGACGATGACGTTGAACTTCGCCTGCACCAGGCCCGCCAGCAGGTACAGCATGTGCTCGTCGAGCGAGCCGAGGCCGATCAGCTCCTGGAGCGTGAAAGAGCGGGGGAAGCGGCGGATCGTGAGGGTGGCACCCGTCAGGGACAGGGGCGGGATGATGACGTTGACGCGCTCTCCGGAGGGGAGGCGGGCGTCGACCATCGGGTTCGACTCGTCCACGCGCCGGTTGACCGTCGAGACGATCCGCTCGATCGTCTGCATGAGCTGGTCGTTGGAGGCGAAGCGCAGGGGCAGTTGCTCGACCCGGCCGCCGCGCTCCACGAAGATGGCGTCCGGGCCGTTCACCATGATCTCCGTGATGGAGGCGTCCTCCAGGAGCGGTTCCAGGATGCCCAGGCCCAGCGCCTCGTCGACCACCCTGCGGATCAGCTGCGAGCGCTCCACCGTCGACAGGACCGGGCCCTCGCGGCTGATGATGTGCCCGAGCACCCGCTCCAGCCGTGCCCGGCGCTCGGCGGCGGCCAGCGAACTCATCTCCGCGAGGTCGATCTCCTCCAGGAGCTTGGCCCGGTAGGAGGCGACCATGTGGCCGTCCTCGCCCCGGTTTCCGTTCTCCTCCGGGGAGTTGATGCGTGCTCGCAGGCTCATGGGTCCGGTGCTCCTCGTTCGCCGATGGTCAGTGGTCGAGCGGCATCGTGGCGGTCTTGCGCGCCGGGTCGAATTCCCAGCCGGGGACGAGGGAGGGGATGGTGACGGTGGCGGTGACCGTGACCTCCTCGCCCGACTCCGCACCCGAGCAGGAGGTCCTGTCGGCCAGCCAGTCGCTGACCGCGTTCGCGCAGGCCTGCTGCGCGGTTCCGGGGTCCAGCGAGGCACTGCGCGCTCCCGCCCGCGCCGCCGTCCCCGCCTGCTGCGCCGTGTAGGCGATCAGGCCGAGTTGTACGGCTGCCATGGCGACGAGCAGCAGGATCGGGAGGAACCCGAGGTACTCGAGGGCGACCTGGCCGCGATCGCGCACTTTACGGTCGTACGACATCTCACTTCGCCTCCTCGACCGCACCCGCGTGGCCCTTGACCGTGAACGGGAAGGCGATCGTGCCCGGGAAGAGGACGGGGACCTGGAGCTTGACGTCGGAGGTGAGGTAACCGGAGCCGGAGCCCCCGCAGCTCACCTCGGCGCCGGACCGCCACGCGTCCGACAGCTTGTCCAGTCCCGCCTGTTGGCACTTGCCCTCACGGTCGTACTCCGCCGCCGTCGCCGCCCGCACCGCCTCGTCCGCGGCATTCCCCGCGAGCGTGAACGTGTATCCCACCAGCACGAGCTGCCACAGCACCACCAGCGTCACGATGATCGTCGGTGTCATACCGAGGAACTCGATGGTGACCTGTCCCCGGTCCCGCTCCCGCTCCCGCTCCCGCGCCAAGGGCGCCCGCATCCTCATCCCCCTCCGTCCCTCCTCCGCCGAAAGCTCACAGCCCCCCGGTCCCCACCCCGGAACCTCCCCGCCTTCTGTGCCCCCTCGGAGACCTTGACCAGACCCAGCTCGCCCGCCAGGCCCCACAGCGCCTGCTTCACCGCACTCTTGCTCTCCAGCTCGTGAACCCGGCCCGCGTCCACGACGCTCTGCAGTTCCTTGAAGTTGGCGGGGATCGCGGTGGCCGCGACCGCCGTGCCGGTGATCTTCTGGATCAGCGGCGGCTGGATCTCCGTACCGCGGCTGTGCCGGTTGACGACGACGGTCGTCTCCTCCGCCTTGCGGATCTGCAACCGGTCCCACATCCGCACCGCCCGCTTGGCACCCCGCACCGCGACCACGTCCGGGGTGGTGATCAGCAACGCCCTGTCCGCCATCTCCACGGCCGCCGCCCCCGCCCCGCTCAGCTGGGCGCCGCAGTCGATGACGACGACCTCGTAGCGGGAGCGCAGGGCGCTGACGATCTGGCGGGCGGCGCGGTCGGTGACGTCCTCGCCGCGTTCGCCCTCGGCGGGGGCGAGCAGCAGTGCGACGCCGGTGTCGTGGCGGAAGACCGCGTCGGCCAGGACGCGCGGGGAGATGTCCGTGATGGCGGCCAGGTCGACGACGGAGCGGCGGAACTGGACGTCCAGGTAGGAGGCGATGTCGCCGGTCTGGAGGTCCATGTCGACCAGGGCCGTGCTGCGGCCGGAGGCCTGGGCGGCGAGGGCCAGCTGGATCGCCGTCAGGGTCGCGCCCACGCCGCCCTTGGCGCCGCTGACCGTGACGACCGTTCCGCCGACGCCGGTGAACACGTCGCCGCCGGCGCCCAGGTGCCGTCGTACGCCGACCGACCACTGGGCGACCGCCTGGACGCGGCTCGCGAGTTCCTCGTAGCTGAGCGGGAGGGCGACGAGGCCGCGGGCGCCGTAGTCCATGGCTGCCTGGAAGAGGCCGGGGCTCGCGTCGGAGGTGACGAGGATGACGCCGACGGCCGGGAAGCGCAGGGCGACTTCGCGGATCAGCTCCAGCGCGGGGACCGGGCCGATGCGCTCGTGCACGACCACGACCTCGGGCAGTTCGTCGACGGACTCGGCGGCCAGCCGCGCGAGGGTGTCGATGAGCTGGGTGGAGTCGACCACCGGGGCCACCGGCTCGGCGTCCGGGAGCTGGCTGAGCAGCGTCGTGATCGACCGGACCGCGTCCGCGTCACCGACTGCCGGGAGGATCCTCGTGGGCATGCGAGCCTCTCACTTGTCCTTCGCGAGTTCGTACGTCCGGTCCTGCTCGGGGACGGTGGTGTCGCTGCCGGGCGCGACCAGGGCGAGCCGGACCCGCTGGGCGAACGACTCGGCGTAGGTGATGCGCTGGGCGTCGAGGGCGGACAGCGCGAAGGTGATGGGGACGGCGTCGGTGGCCTGCCGGGTGCGGTTGTTCTCGTCCGGTTTCAGCGCGGTGAGCTCGCCGACGTCGATGACCTTGGCGTTGGTCACGATGATCTTCGACTGGTCGGGGTCCCCCTCGCGCTCGCCCTCGAAGGTGGCGTAGACGTTGACCGAGGAGCCGGGCGTGATCTTGCCGGCCACGCCGGTCGCCGCGTCGATCATGATGGCGACCTCCTGCTGGCCGGGCTGGAGGGCCGGCTGGCGGACGATCATGTCGGACTGGAGCAGGGAGCCCGCTTGCAGCCTGGTCACGGCGATCTTGCCCTGGATCTCGCGCAGGTCGGTGACCGCGTTGTCCGACAGCCACCGTTCGGGCATCTTGATCTTCTCGAACTGGCCCGTGCTGAGGGTGGTGTAGGGCGGCACGTCGGACTTCAGCCGGTAGGCGGTGACCTCGGGGCCCACCTTGGACTTCACGTCACTGATGACGGACAGCACGCCGGTGAAGGCGCCGAGGGCGCAGACGACCGACAGGAGCAGGAGAATCACGCCGCGGCGCTGACGGGAATTCATGAACCGTACAACCTCGTTGGGGATATCGGTCGAGCGGGAACGGAGCAGTGCTGACGAGCGGTGCAAGGGCTGTCAGGGCGGTCAGGGCTCATCCGACGGCCGTTCGGTTCTCCAGCTGCTTGAGGGGTGGGCTGTCGTGGACGGGCGGCGTGGCCGAGCAGAACACGCAGCGGTCGCCGATGACGTCGATGCCGCACCAGTGGCAGCGGGTCCGCCGTACGGAGGTGACCAGCTGGTAGAGGACCGACAGGTCGGGCAGGTAGCTGCAGAACTCGATCAGCTTGCCGGTGCCCCACCAGCCGGGTGATTCGGCCGGGAGAGGGGTCTCGCGCAGGCCCTGCACCTTCCAGGACGGGGCGAGGGTGCCGGTGACCCAGTCGGACTGGAGCTGGCCCTTGGCGAGAAGCATCCAGGTGCCGAACTCGGGGCCGGGGAGGGCGGCTTCGGGGGTGATCCTGACGAGCTGCGGTTCGGGGTGGGCGAGGACGCCGAACTGGCTGCCGGGCACCCAGGACTTGGCGTGCGCCTTCAGGCCGACGGGGACGTGGTCGAGCCGGGCGACGGAGTTGAGCAGCGCCCCGGCGTGGATGTAGTGGACGAGCAGCCGCCCGGCCGAGGCGAGCACGCCGGGGCTGATGTCGCAGGACGCGAGCTGTCGTAACTGGCGGGCCAGGACGGCGAGTCCGAGCGGGGGCAGGTCGGGGCGGAAGAGGGCGATCCGGTCGCTCTCCATGAGGGAGCGCAGGGTGTGCAGCCGTCGCTGCACGGCGGTGGGCGCGGCCTGTGAGCAGACCACGATCACATGCCCGTGGTGCTCGACCAGGGCCTGCATTTCGGCGAGCGCCTGTTCCAGGGGGCGCCGGTCGACGTCCCGCAGCACGACGGCGGGCAGGGTGCGTTCGTCCTGTGGCGGCAGTGCCATGTCGGCACTGGTCACGGCAATGGCAGTTGGCACGCGCAGCTCCCCGTTTCCCCATGCCCGTCGGCGCGCCGGGTGTTACTCCCGCACGCCTCGGTGACTTCACTGCGTGACTACCTCAGCACTGTATCCACGGCTCTGTGACCGGAGAACAGCGTTTGTGTAGCTGGAGAGCAACTGCCGTTGCACAAGATGCGCCAAAACGGGGCAGGTTGAGCATCTTGCCGGTCGTCGGCGCGGCGCGGGCGGTCCCGGGCGGGGGACTCAGAGGGCCCAGTGTTGACGGTGGGTCTCCGTTTGGGCCCTGAGGCCCACGCCATCCGGAGCGACGGGTACCTACGCTCGCCGTCCAAGGCACGCGGCTCGGGCAAGGAGGGTGCCGTATGGCTCGCGGGGGCGGCATACGGACGTACGGACACGGACCGGTCTTCGATGACCGGGGCGCGACCGGGACCGAGTACCTCGGCATGGTCGTCGTCAGCGCCGCGATCGTCCTGGCCGTCTCGGCCACCGGCGTCGGTCAGCTCATCCACGACAAGATCGCCGCGCAGATCTGCAGGGTGGCCGGCGACGGCAACTGCGGGCCGGGCGGGACCGGGCCGGGCAAGCCCCTCACCGACGCCGACTTCGAACCGGCGCTGTGCCAGGTCTCCTCCGTCACCGACAAGGCGGGCTCCAAGGCGAAGATCTTCTTCTGGGAGATCGGCAAGGAGTACGGCTTCCAGGAGCAGCACATCAAGGCGAACACGGACGTCAACGGCGACGGCAAGGTCGACGACGAGGACCAGCTCGTCTACCTGACCTTCACGGACGCCGCGTCCGTCGCCGCGAAGAAGGACTTCAAACCCGGTATGAAGGTGGGCCGGTTCGGCGCCGACAAGGTGGAGCTCGGGCTCGGGATCAAGGTCACCAACGGCGACACCTGGGTCTTCCAGAGCCCCGAGGAGGCCCAGCGGTTCCGGGACGACGTGGAGAAGCTCCAGATGTACGAGATGCGGCGGACCATGCCGGGCGGCGCGGAGGCGAGCCTCGGCGACAGCATCGCCTATCTCTTCGGGAAGGGGCCGCTCAAGGACGAGGAGGACACCCAGAACCGGATCAAGGAGAACCTCGGCGACAACCGGAAGATCACCTACGGCAAGGTGGGTCTGGAGGCCTCGGCGTCGGCGGGCCTGAAGATCTCGGCGGGCGACGAGAAGAAGCTAGGCGCCGCGCTCGGCGGCACCTTCAAGTACTCCCCCGACGTCACCTGGACCGACAACGCCTACAAGAACACCAAGTCGTACACGTACTCCTCGTCCATCGAGTACGGCTCCAAGGTGGGCTACGAGGCGGGCCCGCTCAGCGGCGAGTACGCGGCGAACACGACGCAGACCGGCACCATCACGGTCACCTACGACAAGGAGACCAACAAGCTGGTCCGCGTCGACATGACCCGGACCGTCGAGGAGGGCGGTCAGAAGGACGGCGCCAAGGCCGGCGGCGACAACGGCAGGAAGGACGGCGACAAGCGGGGCGGGAACGCCGGTGTGAAGGGCACGGACTCGCAGACCGGCATCGAGATCGTCACCAACTCCGTCAGCTTCGACCCCGGCCCCGAGGGCGACGCGGACCGGGCGGTCGCCGAGCGGTGGCTGGACAGCAACAACGAGCAGGTCGCCACGCCCTTCCAGTACATGTTCGACGACCACGCGCCGACGACCCGCCCGGGCGCCGGCGACCCCTTCGGACAGCTGATGTTCGACAAGGGCAGGTCGAGCCGGATGACGTACACCGGCGAGGTGAACGCGGCCGAGTACGGATTCGAGTTGAATCTCGGGCTCAGTCTGGGCATGACGATCAGCACGGAGAAGAAGTCGGAGACACTGACCGACGCCCAGTTCCTGGGTGCGCCCCGCGGGGACGGTCGCTCCTATCTTCCCTACAGCTACTGTGCGAACTGACGAGACGGAGCCCAAGCCGATGAAGACCCGCCGTGCCCATCTGGCCGCCGCCCTGCTGACGACCGCCGTGGCCCTGACCGGCTGCGCGAGCTCCGAGGCGGGCTCGGTGCCCGACGGTTGGGGCACCCTGAGGACCAAGGGCGTCGACGTCTCGTACCCGAAGGGCTACGAGGAGCAGGGCGCCGGCGAACGCGGCAGGCACAACGCGGCGGCTGCGGTGCGCACGGAAGGCGGCAGGAAGGTCTCGGTCATCACCGTGCAGCTCGGCTTCACCGAGGCGAACTCCGCCGAGCAGGCCGCGATCGCCGCCGAGGCGGGCATCCAGATGGGCGCGGACGTCAAGGGCCACAAGGACGTGGAGCTGGCCGGCGCGGACGAGGCGAAGCGGATCGACTTCACCTTCAAGGCGACCGGCGAGGACGGCGGCCCGCCGAAGGGCACCCCGGTCGGGGGCGTGATCCTGGCCGGGCTGGACTCGACCGACTCCGCCTTCGCGGTCCGGATCGACGCGCAGCGGGGTTCCCTGCCGGACGGGGACCTGGACCGGATCATCGACTCGGTCGAGGTGCACTAGCCATGGAGGTGCCGGGCGCCGGTTACGTCGTACTCGCGCTGCTCGTGGCGCTGTTCGGCGCGCTGTCGTGGAAGTACGCGCGGCGGCTGGTGACGGTGACGCGGGTACTGCGGGGCGGGGTGCGGGCGGAGGGCGAGTGCGTCCGGGTGGAGACGGAGCCGTACCACCGCTCGGACGCCAGGCGGCACTTCTTCGCCTTCCGTACGGCCGACGGCACGCCGGTCGAGTTCGAGGACCTGGCGGGCTGGTCGACGACGAAGGGCACCCGGGTCACCGTCACCTACGACCCGCGCGATCCGCAGGGCACGGCGACGGTGGCGGGCCGGGGCAGCTGGTCCCCGGTGCTCCAGGCTCTCGCCCTGGTCGCGGGCTGCGGCATGGCCGCGCTGGGCTTCGCGGTCCTGCTCTACTTCGAGATCTTCGGGAGCGGTTGATGGCGCTCGTCCGCTGCTGGGCCGTCGGCATCGTGGTCCTGGTCGTCAGCGAGTACGTCCAGATGACTCTGGTGTACGGCCCGTTGGTCGGCCCGCGGGGCGTCGGCTCGTTCGGTGCCGCGCTGGCGCTGGTGCACCTGCCGAACCTGGTGTGTGTCGTGCTCGCCACGTGGGCGGCGGCGCGGGTGCATCCGGAGCCGTGGCGTCAGATGCCGGTGCGGCATCTGGCGGCGGCGTGCGCGGTTCCGGCGGCGGCGCAGGTGCTGCTGCTGGCGCTGCGGCCGGGTGTGCTGGACCCGGCGGGGCCGGCGTTGTGGATGTCGACGGGTGTGCTGCTGGCGGGGTGTGCGATGGGGCTGCTGCTGGACAGGTTGGTCTGGGCCTCTTGACAGTGGTGTCGGTCTGGATGCACGGCGGCGTACTACGCGGACGAGGTGTCGGTGTTCGGCCCCGACGGGGGCGGCGGCACGGACCCGGGCCCGACGGATCCCGGCCGCGCCGAGCGGTCTGAACGTCTCGGGTACGACGTCCTCGTCGGTGTCGTCGGCGTGGAACGCGGTCTCCGGCGCGACGGGTTACACCGTCTACCGCGACGGCACGCAGGTGGCGGCGGTCTCGCACGTCCGCCACGGTGACCGGCCTGGCGGCCTCGACGTCGTACTCCTTCCTCGCACCGCGTCTCTAGAAGAACTCCCCCCACGGCTGGTCCCAGATCTGCTTCACGCACAGGATCAGGAACAGCAGGCCCGCGACGCCGAGCATCGCGTTGCTGAGCGGGCCGTTGCGCCATTCCCTGGGTGTGCGGGGGGAGTTCAGGAGCCAGATCAGCGTGCCGGCGAGGAAGGGCAGGAAGGCCGCGCCGAGGACGCCGTAGATGATGATCAGCCGGAAGGGCTGGCCCTCGAAGAGGAGGATCATGGGCGGGAAGGTCAGCCAGAGCAGGTAGGCGCGGAAGGGCCAGGAGCGTTCGCGTGTCCCCGAGGCGACCTCCTCGCCCTTGGCCTGTCCCTTGCCCGACAGCCGGGCCACGAAGTCGGCGAACATCAGGCTCACGCCGTGCCAGACGCCGATCAGCGAGGTGAAGGACGTGGCGAAGAAGCCGATCAGGAAGAACTTCGCCGTCGCCGTGCCGTACTCCTTCTCCAGGATGTCGCCGAGCTGGATCAGGCCCTTGTCGCCGCTCGCGATCGCGATGTTCGCCGAGTGCAGGAGCTCCGCGCCGACGAAGAGCATGGCGATCACGAAGATGCCGGTCGTGGCGTAGGCGACGCGGTTGTCCAGGCGCATGACCTTCATCCAGCCGGTATCGGTCCAGCCCTTGGCGTTGACCCAGTAGCCGTAGGCCGCGAGGGTGATCGTGCCGCCGACGCCGCCGATCAGACCCAGGGTGTTGAGGATCGAGTCCTTCTCGTCGGGCAGCACCGGCAGCAGGCCCGCGAACGCGTCGGGGATGTTGGGCGTGACGCGGATCGCCAGGTACACCGTCACCAGGAACATGACGCCCACCAGGACCGTCATGACCTTCTCGAACACCGCGTACTTGTTGAACCAGACGAAGACCAGACCGACCAGACCGCAGGCGATGCCCCACCACTTCAGGTCCATCACGTCGGGGAACAGCGCCTGGAGCGGCAGCGCGCTCGACGACATCGCCGCCGCGCCGTAGACGAAGCCCCAGACCACGACGTAGACGGCGAAGAACCAGGTGGTCCAGCGGCCGAGGCTGGCCCAGCCGTCGAACAGGGTGCGGCCCGTGGACAGATGCCAGCGGCCCGCCGCCTCGGCCAGCGAGATCTTCACCAGGCAGCCGATGATCGCGGCCCACAGGAGGGTGTAACCGAAGTTGCTGCCCGCGATCAGCGTGGCGACCAGGTCGCCGGCGCCGACACCGGTCGCCGCGACGACGATGCCCGGGCCGATGTACTTCCAACTCGCCTTACGCTGCGGGGGGTGTTGCGACGCCTCGTGGTCCGTGGTGTTTCCCGTGGTGTCCGCCATGCAGGTCAAGAAAGCCCAAAGGCGCCTGTGGGACAAGAGGGCGTGACCGGATCTTCACGTGATGCGCGTACAAGGCACCTTCCCGAACGGGGCCCGGGACAGGCCCCGGCTGGGCACACCGCCGGGGCCCGGCCTGGGGTCCTGCCCAGCGGAGCGTCACGGCTGTCGCCGACCACAGCCGTCCGATCCGCACGTGCCGAGCTCGAACCACACGGTCTTGCCCGGCCCGTCCCGGTGGCAGCCCCAGCGCTGGGCCAGCGCGTCCACCAGGAACATCCCGCGGCCGCTCTCCCCCGTGCCGGCGTCCAGGACCCGGGGGACGCGGCGTTCGGTGTCGGCGACCTCGCAGCGCAGTACGCCGTGCGCGGCGAAGAGTATGAGCCGGAAGCGGCTCTCGGCGTGCACCAGGGCGTTGGTGGCCAGTTCGCCGACGAGCAGTTCAGCCACGTCCGCCACCTCACCGCGCTCCGCGAGCCCCCATCCCTCCAACTGCCTGCGCACCTGTGCGCGTGCCTCGCGGACGGCGCAGGGCTCCGGGGCGTACTCGACGCTCAGGTGGCCTGCCCCCAGGGGTGGTTGCGGGAACGGGCCGTGCCTGGCGTCGGGGTCCGGGAGGTGGGGCCCGGAGAATTGCAGCATGGCTCCAGGGTGTCCCGGGGGCCGGCCCGGCACAGGGGGAGGACTACCCGATCCCCTACCTGCATGTGCGGGTGGGGTCACCCGTACTGGAGGCGGACCGTGGCTCCCCCGGCGTCGTCGCGGATGTCCACGTACGCGCAGACCTGGCGCGCGTACCACAGGCCCGGGCCGGGTTCCGGGCCGGTGGGCGGTGGCGCGACGAAGCCGGCGAGCGGGTCGCCGACGGGGCGGGCCGAGCGCAGTTCGCAGACGCAGGCGGGCGCCTCGCCCCACAGCAGGGCGGTGCCGTCGAGGGGCGCCAGGGCCGCCGCCGTCTGAGCGACGGCCGTGGCGAACAACTCGGCGTCGGCGGCGGGCAGCCCCCGCCCCTCCGCCCAGGCCTGCACGGCCGCGGCGCGCGGCTCGGCCAGGGGCTCAGCGCCGGCCGGGGGCAGCGGCAGCGGTACGGCGTCGAGTTCGGCCGCGAGCCGCACCGGGTCCTGGTACACCTCCGTGCCGGGGTGGGCGCGGCGGGCCGCGGCGACGACGGCGGGCCCGGCGGTGCGGATGCCGTACGCGCACAGGGCGGTCGTGGCCATGGGCGCGAAGAGGAGGTTGGCGAGGGCCTCGTAGCGGATCCACTCGGTGGTCTCGCGGGCCGAGCGGCCGGCGCGGCCGCTCCATACGGGTTCCATGAGCAGGTGGATCCGGCCGCCGGGTGCGGCGTGGGCGGTGAGGTAGGAGGCGGCCTGGGCGACGGCGTTGGCGGCGGAGCCGGTGTACCAGTCGGTGTGCGGGATGCAGGTGACGTCCTTCGCGTCCCCGCCGAGGGCGTCCCGCAGCAGGTCCAGGTTGCGGGGGTCGGCGATGGCCACGGGGGGTGGTTCGTCCGGAGCGGCGAGGCCTTCGCCGAGGAAGGGCAGGGCGGCGGCCACGAAGTCGTCGTCGGTGTCGAAGACGGCCATGCGGTGGTCGAACGCGGCGGGCGTGGGGGGCTGTCGGGTGGTCATGGGTTCCCCTCGAGGTCTGCGGTACGGGCGGGGTTCTGCGGCAGGGCGGGTCAGCGCTGTGCCGTCACCCAGGCGGCGATCTGGCTGCGGTTGCTGAAGCCGAGCTTGCTGAGGATGCGTTCGACATGGCCTTCGGCGGTGCGGCGGGCGATCACCAGACGGTCGGCGATCTGCTGGTTGGCGAGGCCTTCGGCGACGAGCCGGGCGACCTCGGTCTCGCGGCGGGTGAGACGGACCGCGGTGTCGTCGTGCGGGGCCCGGGACCCACCGGGGTGCGGGCGGGCCGGTTCCTGGAGCGCGTGGCCGACGAGTTCGGCGAGGCCGAGGTTCCCGCCGCGCCGGTGGGCCCGTTCGAAGGCCTCCCGTCCCAGGGCCCGGCAGGCCCGCTCCTCGCTGTCCCGGCGTACGGAGTTGAGGGTGTGCGCGCCCCAGCGGGCGGCGTCGATGTCGGCCCAGACGCGGTCGGCGCCGCCCAGCAGCACGGCCGCGTGCCGGTGGGCGCCGCGTTCGGTGGCGATCGACGCGAGCAGGTCCAGGGTGAGGGCGATGCCTATGACGTCGTGGACGGCGAGCTTGAGACGCAGGGCCTCGCGGGCGTGCCGCTCGGCCCGGGCCCAGTCGCGGCGCACGCTGTGCGCGAGGGCGAGCATGCGCAGCACGTACGACCGTACCCACTGCTCGCCGTGCCGCTCGCACAGCCCGAGGGCCCGCTCGCACACCTCGACGGCCCGGTCGGCCTCGCCCAGGAACCCCAGCGCGCAGGCGAGTTCGACCTGGCCGAGGCCTACGACGCTGAGGTGCTGGCCGGGCACGGGGCCGCGGGCGACGGTGGTCTCGAAGTGCCGCAGCGCGCCGGGCAGGTCGTCGCCGAACAGCCTCAGGACGCCGATGACGTACTCGGCGTGGGCGGCCTCGGCGGCGTCGCCCAGGAGCCGGGCGAGGGCGAGGGCGTCCCTGGCGTGCCGGCGGCCGCGGGGGAAGTCCTGGGTGGCGGCGGCGAGCAGCCCGGCGACCCACAGGCCGCGGGCCCGCTCCGGGGTCGGCTCCGGGTTGGCGCCCAGGGCCCGGTCGAGCCAGTACAGGCCCTCGCGCGGGGCGCCGCAGGCGTGCCAGTAGAACCAGAGGGTGCCGGCGAGCCGCAGCCCGGCGAGTGCCTCGCCCGGCGTGGAGAGGCTGAAGTCGAGGGCGGCGCGCAGGTTGTCCCGGTCGGCACGCAGCCGGGCGACGGTCTCCGGCTGCCCGGGCCCGAACCAGCCGCGCTCACACTCCTCGACCCACCGCAGCATCCGGTCCCGCTGCCGCCGCCGGACAGCGTCCTCCTCCCCGACGGCCGGCCGCAACTGCTCCAGCCCGTACTGCCGCAGCGTGTCGAGCATCCGGTACCGCACCCCACCGGGCCCCGGCTCCCGGCACAACACGGACTTGTCCACGAGCCCGGCGACGGCGTCGAGCACGTCGTCGGCATGAAGGGCCGGGGCAGGCCATCGGGCAGCCAGGGCGCCTGCGGTGTCTGCGGGCGGCGGGGGCGAGGCGAGGCCGCCTGGGTGGGGCACGGGCGTGGGCAGCGTCAGCCCGTCGACGGTGCTGCCCTCGGGGCGGGAGGCGATGAGGGACTCGGGGCGCATCACGGGCAACGGCACGGGCGCGCCGGGCGGACCCGGCACGGGCGGCACCGCGTTCCCCGGACCCCCGTCGAGCGGGGGCAGTGTCAGGGTCCCGGCGAGCGCTCGTGCGGGCCGGGTAGGTTCACCGGAGCCGCGCGCGAACCGGGCGCCGCCCGACGGCACGGCGGAAGGTGCTCCGCCCTGGACGCCACCCACGAACGGCCCGCCGGCCAGGTTTCCGCCACCCCGCACGAGACCCTCCGTCGGCGCCAGGCCCGTTCCCCACCCGGCCTCCGGCTCCCCGGTGTCGTCCGCGCACACCGCCTCCGCCGTCTCCAGGTCGAAGCTGCCCGCCAGGACCGACAGCCGGGCCCACACCGCCTGCTCGGAGGCGGTGCACAGGTCGTGGCTCCAGGCGACCGCCGCTCGCAGGGTCTGGTGGCGGGGCAGGGCGGCGGGGCTGCCGGTGGTGAGGAAGCGGTAGCGGTCGTCGAGGCGGTCCAGGAGCTGGTCGACGTCGAGGACGCGCATGCGGACGGCGGCGAGTTCGATGGCGAGGGGGAGGCCGTCCAGGCGGCGGCACAGACGGGCCACGGAGGCGCGGTTGTCCGGGGTGAGGCGGAAGCCGGGGGTGACCGCGGCGGCCCGGTCGGCGAAGAGCGTGAGGGCCGGGAAGGCCTCGGCGGCGGAGAGGTCGCCGTCCGGGTCGGGCACCGGCAGCGGCCGCACCTCCAGCAGGTGCTCCTCGGTGAGGCCGAGCCGGTGCCGGCTGGTGGCGAGGATCCGGACACCCCCGGTGCCGTGCAGCAGCGCCGCGGCGAGGTGCGCACAGGCGCCCGCCAGGTGCTCGCAGTTGTCGACGACGAGCAGCAGCCGCCGGTCCCGCACCTGCTCGACGAGGGCGTCCAGCGGCGGCTGGGCGGAGTGGTCGTGCAGCCCCAGCGCGTCGGCGGCGGCGAGCGGCACGAGCGCCGGGTCGTGCAGCCCGGAGAGGTGCACGAAGCGCACGCCGTCCGGGAAGGCCCGCTGCACCCGGGCCGCGATGCGCGCGGCGAGCCGGGTCTTGCCGACGCCGCCCGGCCCGGTCAGCGTCACCAGCCGTGCGCGGGCCAACAGCTCGCGGCCCTGGGTCAGTTCGCCACGCCGGTCGACGAAACTGGTCGTCTCGACCGGCAGCTGGTGGTCCCGTCGTGGCGCTGATCCGCCCATGAGCAGCCAGTCCTCTGGGGGGTGTTCTCCGAGGATCCGGGCACTCCGGCTCCTCTTGCGCGGACCCTCACTCTCCCCCGCCACGTACATATATGCACGCCCGGGTCACACCCGTGGGTGCACTTCCGCCGGGACAGCTCGACCGCCACGCCGCACGCGTACACTGCGCGTCCGCTTTCGGTCTTGACCTGCTCATGCCATTGGCAGAACGATGTGCGCCACCCGCACCACGTACGTCGCAGTGAACAACCCCACCTCCCACAAGGAGATTTCATGCGACTCCGCATACGAGGCTCCGGTGCCCGCACCGGCAGACGCACCGCCGCCCTCGCCGCCCTCCTCGCGCTCGCCCTCGCGGCGCCCCTGACCGCGACGACGACGCACGCCACCGCCGACAGCGCCCGCAAGGCGGCTCCGTCGGCCGACGACGTCCGGCAGTACGAGATCCATATGCACTCGACGGCAAAGGACCGCACGGCACTTCAGCGCACCGGCGTGACCGTGGACGAGGCCCACGGCCACGGTGTCGTCGTCTCCGGACGCGCGGACCAGATCAAGAAGCTGCGCGCGCTGGGCTACGAGGTCACCCCGCTCGGCGCGGTCCCCGACCGGTCCGCCGGCGAGGACGACGTCCGGATCCACGACTTCCCGTCCGCCGACTCGCGCTACCACAACTACGCGGAGATGACGAGCGAGATCAACTCGATCGTCTCGGCCAACCCCTCCATCGCGAGCCAGCGCGTCATCGGCAAGTCGTACCAGGGCCGGAACATCGTCGCCATCAAGATCAGCGACAACGTGGGCGCCGACGAGTCCGAGCCGGAGGTGCTGTTCACGCACCACCAGCACGCCCGCGAGCACCTCACCGTCGAGATGGCGCTCTACCTGCTGCGCGAGCTGACCTCCGACTACGGCTCCGACTCGCGCGTCACCAGCATGGTGAACAACCGTGAGATCTGGATCGTCCCGGACATCAACCCGGACGGCGGCGAGTACGACATCGCCACCGGGTCGTACCGCTCGTGGCGCAAGAACCGCCAGCCCAACAGCGGCAGTTCGTACGTCGGTACCGACCTCAACCGCAACTGGAACTACCGCTGGGGCTGCTGCGGCGGCTCCTCGGGCTCGACGTCCTCCGACACCTACCGGGGCTCCGCGCCCGAGTCCGCGCCCGAGGTGAAGGTCGTCGCCGACTTCGTGCGCAGCCGGGTCGTGGGCGGCAAGCAGCAGATCAAGGCCGGGGTCGACTTCCACACGTACAGCGAACTGGTGCTGTGGCCGTTCGGCTACACCAACTCCGACACGACGACCGGGATGACGGCCGACGACAACGCGGCGTTCAAGGCCGTCGGACAGAAGATGGCCGCGAGCAACGGGTACACGGCGGAGCAGTCCAGCGACCTGTACATCACGGACGGGTCGATCGACGACTACCTCTGGGGCACACACAAGATCTTCGGGTACACGTTCGAGATGTATCCGAGGTCCGGCGGTGGTGGGTTCTACCCGCCCGACGAGGTGATCGAGCGGGAGACCTCCCGTAACCGGGACGCGGTGTTGCAGTTGCTGGAGAACGCGGACTGCATGTACCGGTCGATCGGCAAGGAAACCCAGTACTGCCGATAGCTACTCGGCGTCTTCCTCGAAGTAGGCGTCCAGTACCGCGTCCAACTGCTCGTCCCACTCCGTGAAACGGCTCCTGGCCGGCGCTTCGATCTCGATCGGGTACCAGCGCCGGTCAGGGGTGTGGACGGTGACCGTGTAGCGCTTGCCGAAGCGGGCGGTCTCCGTTTCGACCGCCCCGATCTCGTCCCAGCGGAACTCGCATTCCTGGTCGTCCAGGGACAGGCGTACGCCTCTGTGGTCGGCGACTATCCGCGCGCGGCGATCGGACGCCTCGAAGACGGGGCCGTCGACGTCGGCCTCGGCCTCCTCCGGCTCGGAGGGTGACGTCTGCGCCGTCTCCTCCGGCTCGGGGGCGGCATCCTCGGCTTCCTCGACCTCGGCGACCTCGGGCTCCTTCTCCGGCCCGTCGTCCTCCGTCCGGCCGGACGCGGGTGACGTGAGCCCGGGGATGAAGGCCGGGTCGAATCCGGCGCCCTTCACGGGCTCGGCCTTAAGGGGCTGGCTGCTCGAACCTATGCGCTGCTCCACAGCGGAGCAGTATGGTCGACGAACCTGTGCCGCACACAGTCGGCCCCCGCATCGTTACACGATGATGCTCAACACCGCGGCCACCACGAACCCCGCCACCGACAGCACACTCTCCAGCACGGTCCACGTCTTGAGCGTGTCCCGCTCGCTGACGCCGAAGTACTTGGCGACCATCCAGAAGCCCCCGTCGTTGACGTGCGAGGCGAAGATGGAGCCCGCGGAGATGGCCATGATGACCAGGGCGACGAAGGCCTGGGAGTGGTCCGCCTCGGAGAGCAGAGGCGCCACGATGCCCGCCGTCGTCACGATCGCCACCGTCGCCGAGCCCTGGGCGACGCGCAGGACCACGGAGATCAGGTAGGCGAGGACGATCACCGGCAGGCCCACGCCGTTGAACGTGTCCGAGAGGGCCTGGGCGACGCCACTGGCCTTGAGGACGGCGCCGAAGATGCCGCCCGCGCCGACCACGAGCAGGATGTTGCCGACCGGCTTCAGGGACGCCGTGGACACCGTCTCCAGGGACTTGCGGGACCAGCCGCGGCGGATGCCGAGCAGGTAGTACGCGAGGAACAGGGCGAGGGTGAGCGCCACGAAGGGGTTGCCGAAGAACTCGATCACCGAGCGGAGCGTGGAGGGGTCCAGGGCGATCGAGGAGAAGGTCGCGGCGAGGATGAGGACCAGCGGGGTGCCGATGATGCCGAGGACCGTGCCGAGGGAGACCGGCTGCTCGCGCGGCTCGGTGCCGGCCGCCCGCTGCTCGTCGATCACCGCCTGCTTCGCTTCCTCCGCCGCCTCGACCATGTCCTGCGGCACGGCGACGAAGATGCGGCGGCCGATCCACGCCGAGTACGCCCACGCGGCCACCACGGCCGGCAGACCGCAGACGATGCCCATGAGGATGACCCAGCCGAGGTCGACGTGGAGGAGACCGGCGGCGGCGACCGGGCCCGGGTGCGGGGGCAGGAAGGCGTGGGTGACGGACAGGCCCGCGAGCAGGGGCAGGCAGTAGAGCAGGATCGACTTGCCCGAGCGCTTGGCGGCGGCGTAGACGATGGGCGCCAGGACGAAGATGCCGACGTCGAAGAAGACGGGGATGCCGAAGATCAGGCCCGTCAGGCCCATGGCGAGCGGGGCGCGCTGCTCGCCGAACATGCCGAGGAGCCGACCGGCCAGCACCTCCGCGCCGCCGCTGACTTCGAGGATCGCGCCGAGCATGGTACCCAGGCCGATGATGATCGCGACATGGCCGAGGATGCCGCCCATGCCGGACTCGATCGTGGAGACGGCGTCCGACTTCTGGACCGTGCCGAAGAGTTCGGTGACCGACAGGCCGGCCGCGAGGCCGACGGCTATGGAGACCGCGAGCAGCGCGACGAACGGCTGGAGTCTCATCCGGATGATGAGGAACAGCAGCAGGGCGATGCCGAGCGCGGCGGTGAGCAGGAGTCCGGCCGTACCGTCGACCAGGAGGAGCAGGCCTCCGGTGTGGGGTGGGGTCTCGGCAGGGGCGGACGCGGCGAGCGGATGGGACATTCGGGGGTCCTCTGCGTAAATGCATGCAGCTTCTGGGTAGGGGGGAGCGCGGCGCGGCGCATCGGTGGCGCCGCGCCTCGACAGCGAGGTGGGGGTGGGTCAGCCGAGGACGGCCAGCGCGTCGATCTCGACGAGGAGACCCGCGGGCAGGCCGACGTAGACCGTCGTGCGCGCGGCGGGCGGCTGGGTCAGGCCCTGCTCCTCGAAGTACGCGTCGTAGATCTCGTTGAACTCGGCGAAGTGGGCCACGTCCGTCAGGTAGACGCGGATCATCATCGCGTCGTCCCAGCCGGCACCGCCCTCCTGAAGGATCGCCTTGACGTTGGCCAGGGTCTGGAGCGTCTGCTCGCGCAGGGTCGGCCCGGCGGGCGTGGGCGGCTTGCCCTCCTCGGCGGGCAGGAAGCCGACCTGGCCGGCGACCTGGAGGATGTTGCCCTTCCTCACACCGTGCGAGAACTTCGCCGGCGGGGTGGTGTGGGTCTTGGGGGTGAGTGCGGTCTTGTCCGTCATTCGGTGCCCTTCACTGGTGTTCTGCCGGAGTACTCGCCGCTGATGGCGTCCGCCGTACGGCGCACCAGCGGCAGGAGGGTGAGGAGTTCGTCGGCGGTGACGACGACGTTCGGCGCGGACACCGACATCGCGGCGACGACCCGGCCGTCGGCGCCGCGGATGGGCGCCGCGACGCAGTTGATGGACTCCTCGTGGCCGCCGAGGTCGGTGGCCCAGCCCTGTTCGCGCACCTTCTCCAGCTCGCGCAGGAACGCGGTGGCGTCGGGTGTCGAACGGGCCGTGTACGCGGGGTAGTCGAGCTTCTCCGCCACCGCCCGCCGCTCGTGCTCGGGCAGGTCGGCCAGCAGCAGCTTCGCGACCGCGGCGACGGTGATGGCGACGGGCTTGCCGATGCGGGAGTACATCCGCACCGGGTAGCGGCTGTCGACCTTGTCGATGTAGAGGACCTCGTTCTCCTCGTACACGGCGAGGTGCACGGTGTGCCCGCAGCTCTCGTTGAGGCGGACCAGGTGGGGATGGGCGATCTCGCGGACGTCGAGGTTCTCCATCGCCTCCTGGGCGAGCGCGAAGAGGCGGGCGCCGAGGCGGTAGCGCTGGTCGGACTGGCGGTAGACGAGACCGTGCTCGTGGAGGGTGCGCAGCAGGCGCAGGGCCGTGGACTTGTGCACGCCGAGGCGGTCGGCGACCTGCCCCAGGTCGGCGGGGCCCTCGGCGAGCAGCGGCAGGATGCTGAGCGCGCGGTCGACGGTCTGGCTCATGGCGTACGTACCTCCTCCTCGGCCCGTGCGACGGCGTGGTCGACGGCTCGCGTCCAGCCGGGGCCGAGTCGCAGTCTCCCCCACGCCGCGTCGTCCAGGGCGGCGAGGCGGTCGGCGTGCTCCCGCGCGGGCGGCGCGGCGAGGTCGCCGGGGACGGTGAGGGCGGCGGCGGCCAGCAGGTGCCCGTGCCGCAGCCGGTCCCGGACGGGCAGCCCGCGCAGGGTGGCGGAGAGGAACCCGGCGGCGAAGGCGTCCCCGGCACCGACGGCGGCGACGACGTCGACCCGCGGGGCGGGCACGAAGGTGACGTCCCGCTTGTCGAAGACGGTGGCTCCCGCCGCGCCCTGCTTGACGACCAGCACCTCGGGTTCGGGGAGGGCGGCGCGGACGGCCTCGGCGCCGCGCAGCCCCCAGGCCTCGTCCTGCCCGACGAACACGAGGTCCGCGCCGCGCGCGAGGTCCCGCAGCACCTTCGGAGCGTCCGTGTCCTGCCACAGTCCGGGCCGGTGGTTGACGTCGAAGGAGACCAGGGGGCGGCC
This sequence comes from Streptomyces coeruleorubidus, assembly GCF_028885415.1. Taxonomy (GTDB): domain Bacteria; phylum Actinomycetota; class Actinomycetes; order Streptomycetales; family Streptomycetaceae; genus Streptomyces; species Streptomyces coeruleorubidus_A. The sequence goes on along the minus strand of NZ_CP118527.1, from coordinate 6,256,967 downwards.
GGGCCGGCGCGCGGTCAGTTCGCGCATCAGGTCCAGACAGGTCCCGGACAGCGCGGCCGTGATCCCGGACAGGTGCAGCACACGGCCGGCGCGGACCGCGTCCAGGTCCACGTTGCCGGCCGACATGGCCGAGGCCGCGGACCCGGCCCGGTAGTACGCCACCTCGTGCGCGTCGGTGGCCCGGTCCCCGGCGGTGCGGAAGTAGACGCCGGTGGGGCGGGCGGGGTCGCGCCGGACGTGTGCCACATCGACCCCGTACCCGCCGATGGCCTCGACCAGATGGTCGCCGAACGGGTCGTTCCCCACCCGGCTGACCCACCGCACGCAATGCCCGGCGGCGGCCAGCACGCACACCGTGTTGGACTCCGCGCCGCCGATGCCCCGGTCGAAGGAGGGGACGTCGGCGAGCCGGCCCGGCCGGGACGGCAGGAACGTGACCATGGACTCGCCCAGCGCGACGACGTCCACGACGTCGGGGGCGTTGCAGGGTCCGGTGGGGGTCACGATGCTCGTAGCTCCTGCTTGCTCGGCGGGGGCGGCGGGGGCGGCCGCTTTCGTTGACCCCGGGTGGCCGAGATGTTAGACAGCATTGAGCGATATACGCAATGAATGTTGCAGTGATTGCAACAGCCCTGATCAGGGAGGCTCCATGACAGCCGTTACCGCCGCCGAGTCCCTCGCCCGGCTCGCCGCCGAGCGCGTCGACCACCGCTTCAAGGGCCTCCCGCCGGACGCCGACGGCCTCACGGTGGGCGAGCTGGCCGCTCAGCACCGGAACCTGTTCACCGGCGGCTTCGCCACGCCCGTGCTCGCGCTGTCCGCCGAGCGCCTGGAGCACAATCTGAGGCTCATGGAGACCTACGCGGACCGGCATGGCCTGGCCTTCGCTCCGCACGGCAAGACCTCCATGGCGCCGCAGCTGTTCCAGCGGCAGATCGAGCACGGGGCGTGGGGCATCACGCTGGCGGTGCCGCATCAGGTGCGGGTGGCGCGCGCGTTCGGGACCCGGCGCGTGTTCCTGGCGAACGAGCTGGTCGACGGAGCGGCCCTGCGCTGGGTCTCCGCCGAGCTCGACGCCGACCCGGAGTTCCGCTTCGTCGCTTACGTCGACTCGGTGCGCGGGGTGGAGCTGATGGACGCCGCGCTGAGCGGTGCCCGGCGCCCGCTGGACGTCGTCGTCGAACTCGCCGCCGGGGAGGGTGCCCGTACCGGTGTGCGGACGGAGGCGGAGTGCGCGGCGGTCGCGGACGCGGTGGCGGGCACGCGGTCGCTGCGGCTGGTCGGCGTCGCGGGCTACGAGGGCGAGGTGCCGCAGGCGGACCCGGAGCGGGTGACGGCGTGGCTGCGGCGGCTGGTCGCGCTCGCCGCGGACTTCGACAAGGCGGGACGGTTCTCGGGTGTGGACGAGATCGTCGTCAGCGCGGGCGGCAGCGCCTGGTTCGACGCGGTCGCCGACGTGTTCGCGGAGATCCCCGAACTCTCCCTGCCGGTCCTGAAGTTGCTGCGCTCGGGCGCCTACGTCTCGCACGACGACGGCCACTACCGCAAGCTGACGCCGTTCAACCGGGTGCCCGAGGAGGGCGCCCTGGAGCCAGCGTTCCGGCTGTGGACGCAGGTGGTGTCACGGCCCTCGGCCGAGCAGGCCTTCGTCAACGCGGGCAAGCGGGACGCGGCGTACGACCTCGACCTGCCCTTCGCCCAGGTGATCCGCCGCGACGGCACGGAGCGCCCTGCCACCGGCGTGTCGGTGACGGCCGTGTCCGACCAGCACGCCTGGCTGAGCACCACGCCGGAGGCGGATCTGGAGGTGGGTGACTGGGTGGGTCTGGGTCTGTCCCATCCGTGCACGTCGTTCGACAAGTGGCCGCTGATCCCCCTCGCCGAGGCGGACGGCACGGTTGTCGACTACGTCCGTACGTTCTTCTAGGAGGCCGGCGCGATGGAGGAGCTCGTCATCCGGGACGCGGATGTCGTCGACGGCTCCGGCTCGGACGCGTACCGGGCCGATGTCGTGGTCGACGGCGGCCGGATCGTGTCCATCGTCAAGGAGGCCGCCGCGGCCGGCTGCCAGCGGCCGAAGGCGCGCCGGGAGCTGGACGCCGAGGGCCTCGTCCTGTCCCCCGGCTTCGTCGACATGCACGCCCACAGCGACCTGGCCCTGCTGCGCGACCCCGACCACAGTGCCAAGGCCGCGCAGGGCGTCACGCTGGAGGTCATCGGCCAGGACGGGCTGTCGTACGCGCCCGTCGACGACCGCACGCTCGGCGAGGTGCGCCGGGCGATCGCCGGGTGGAACGGCTCCGGCGACGACATCGACTTCGACTGGCGGACGGTGGGCGAGTACCTGGACCGCCTCGACCGCGGGATCGCCGTGAACGCGGCCTACCTCATCCCCCAGGGCACGGTCCGCGCGCTCGTCGTCGGCTGGGAGGACCGGGAGGCCACCCCGCAGGAGCTGGACCGGATGCGGCGGTTGGTCGCCGAGGGCATGGAGCAGGGCGCCGTCGGCATGTCGTCGGGGCTGACGTACACGCCCGGCATGTACGCCAAGGACGCCGAACTGACCGAGCTGTGCCGGGTGGTGGCGTCGTACGGCGGCTACTACTGCCCGCACCACCGCTCCTACGGGGCGGGCGCCCTGGAGGCGTACCAGGAGATGGTCACGCTGACCCGTCAGGCGGGCTGCGCCCTGCATCTCGCCCACGCCACCATGAACTTCGGCGTGAACAAGGGCCGGGCGCCCGAGCTGCTGGCCCTGCTGGACGAGGCGCTGGCGGCCGGGGCGGACATCAGCCTCGACACCTACCCCTACACCCCGGGCTGTACGACGCTGGCGGCCATGCTGCCGAGCTGGGCGAGCGAGGGCGGCCCCGAGCGGGTCGTCGAGCGGCTGGCGGACGAGGGGACGGCCGAGCGGATCCGCCACGACCTGGAGGTCACCGGCTCGGACGGCTGCCACGGCGTGCCCATCGAGTGGGACACGATCGAGATCTCGGGCGTGGGCGATCCGGCGCTGGCCGGGTTCGTCGGCCATACGGTGCAGGAGTCGGCGGACGTGCGGGGCGAGGCCCCCTGGGTGACCGCGCGCGGGCTGCTGCTGGCCGACCGGCTGGCCCCGACGATCCTCCAGCACGTCGGCCACGAGGAGAACGTCCGGGCGATCATGCGCCACCGCGTGCACACCGGCGGCTCGGACGGCATCCTCCAGGGCGCCAAGCCGCACCCGCGCGCGTACGGCACGTTCCCGCACTACCTCGGCCACTACGTGCGGGAGTTGGGGGTGCTGTCGCTTCAGGAGTGCGTCGCGCACCTCACCTCGCGCCCGGCGGCCCGGCTCCGGCTGCCGGACCGGGGCCTGGTGCGCGAGGGGTACGTCGCCGACCTGGTGCTCTTCGACCCGGCGACGGTCGCGGCGGGGTCGAGCTTCGCCGCGCCGCGCGTGCTCCCGACGGGCATCCCGTACGTACTGGTCGGCGGGCGGTTCGTGATCGAGGACGGGCGTCGCACGGACGCCCTGGCGGGCCGGGCGGTCCGCAGGACTCCCGCGTGACCGCCCGACCCGGGGCGCTGCCCTTGCCTTACGGCTTGGGCAGGGTGCAGCCGCTCGCGCTCAGGTCGAGCTTGTTGTCGATGCCGAAGCAGGCCGGGATCTGGTAGGTCTCCTGGCCGTAGTTGATGCCCTTGCGGACCGTCACGTTGCCGTTCGCGTCGACCTCACAGGGGTTGTTCACCGTGCAGCGCTCGCCGTCCTCGTTGCCGGTGTTGTTGACGGCGACGACCTTGCCGGTGGCCTCGTCGACGACGGGCGAGCCGGACGTGCCCCCGATGGTGTTGCAGGCGGAGGTGTAACGGACCGAGTCCTTCCAGGTCCAGTCGCCCTCCTTCAGGGTGTGCGCGAACCCGTCGATGTCACAGCTGTAGACGCGCTTCCAGTAGCCGGAGGGGATGCTGATGGCGGTGCCGGCCACCGGGTGGGTGTCGTTCAACGTCAGCGGGTTGATGCCGTACGAGCTCTTGATCTGCCCGTAGGTGGTGGTGAGCTGGTAGAACGCGACGTCCGTGTCGGTCATCGTGCCGTACGCGAGCTTGGCGGCGCGCAGGGTGGCGACGCGCGAGCCGGAGGCGTTGAGCAGACTGAAGGTGCGGCTGGACGCCTTGTCGACGAGGACCTCGCCGGGGCCGGGGAAGCCGGACTCCAGACAGTGGCCGTTGGTCATCACCAGCGCCGGGTCGTCGGCCTCCGAGTCCGGCATGCGGACGACGGAGCCGGAGCAGTTGCTGAGCGCGACCGTGCCGGCGAGGTTCACGGCCTTGGCCGACGGGTTGAGCCCGGACAGCGTCTGCTCCACGGACGTGACCACGTCCGAGACGGCGGACGTGGCCGAGCCCGTGTCCGCGACCTTGCCGACGCCCGTGGGGGCGGCCTCGGCAGCGGTCGCGGGAGCCGCGCCGGCCCCGGCTATCGCCAGGGCGCAGAACGCGGCTGCGAGAGGTTTTCTCATGGGGGGTCCCCTCTTGCGACGGAGGCGGCCGGAAATCTTCCGGCCGCCTGCGGTGTTGTCATGCGCATTGTGATCGCCGCAAGGCGGGTGGGGCAAGGAGTTGTTCTGCGCGCGAGACCCGCCAGTTGGGCCCGACCCTACTCAACGGCCCTGACGGGCGGACTACTTGGGGCCCTTGATGCCGCCGGGACCGTGTCCGGGCTTTCCCTCGGATTTGCCCGGGGGCGACGCGGCGGCGGGAGCGGAGGTCGTCGGGGGGTCGGCCGTGGGGCTGCCGGCCGAGGAACTCGGGGCGTCCGTCCCGGACTCGGACGGGGTGGGGCTCGCCGCGGTGGACGGGCTCGCGGACGCGGCGCCGGACGGCTCGTCACTGTGCGACGGCCGGTCGACAAGCGGGACCGTGGGAGCCGATGCCCGACCGGTGCCGCTGGACGGCGCCGTCGGCGACTCCCCCGCCGTCGGACCCGTCCGGCCGCCGCCGCCCTCGCGCGTCCCGCCGGAGGGCGCGCCCGAGAAGCCGAGACCGGCGATCAGCGCGGCCGCCGACACGGCGCCCACGACTCCGGCGACGACCGCCACGCGGCGGGCACGCCAGGATCCCCGTCCGCGCCGGGAGTGGCGGCCCGCACCGGACCGGCCGGGTGCCGGCACCGGCGGCAGCTCGCGCGTGTCGCCCATTCCGAGTGTGGCGTCCCGGGCGTCCGTGGGGGCGTACACGTCCTGCCATCCGTGGGCCGCCGCGGGATCGGGGTACGCGTCATAGGCCGGGGGCGGGACGGCCTGCGGCACGTACACGTTCGGCGGACCCTGGGACTCACCGTTCGTCGCTCCGTCGGCGTACTCGGATGGCCTGAACATGGCGGCGAATTCTAGGCACCGATGGTGCTGGTGGGACAGTGCGCGGGCGATATCCGCCCAAACCGTCGCGTCTCACGTGGCGGAAAACACGACCCGTGACGCATTACCGGGCCGTAAGCTCCCAGACATGCAGGTGATCCAGTCGACCAAGCTCGCCAACGTCTGTTACGAGATCCGGGGCCCGGTGCTCGAGGAGGCGATGCGGCTGGAAGCCGCCGGTCACCGCATCCTCAAGCTGAACACCGGCAACCCGGCCGCGTTCGGCTTCGAGTGTCCGCCCGAGATCCTGGAGGACGTCCTCCGGAACGTGTCCTCGGCGCACGGGTACGGAGACGCCAAGGGACTGCTGGCCGCGCGCCGCGCGGTCGTGATGCACAACCAGACCCTCGGCATCGAGACGGACGTCGAGCACGTCTTCATCGGAAACGGCGTCTCCGAGCTGATCGTGATGGCGATGCAGGGCCTGCTGGACGACGGGGACGAGGTGCTCGTGCCCGCCCCGGACTACCCGCTGTGGACCGCCGCCGTCTCCCTGTCCGGCGGCACCGCCGTGCACTACCGGTGCGATGAGCAGGCGGACTGGATGCCGGACCTGGCCGACATCGAGCGCAAGGTCACCGACCGCACCAAGGCACTCGTGATCATCAACCCCAACAACCCGACCGGGGCCGTCTACGACGAGGCGATGGTCAAGGGGCTCACCGACATCGCCCGCCGCCACAACCTGCTGGTCTGCTCGGACGAGATCTACGACAAGATCCTCTACGACGGTGCCACGCACACCCCGACCGCCGCCGTCGCCCCCGACCTGCTGACCCTCACCTTCAACGGCATGTCGAAGGCCTACCGGGTGGCCGGCTACCGCGTCGGCTGGATGTCGATCTCCGGGCCCCGCGCGCACGCCGACTCCTACATCGAGGGCCTGACGATCCTGGCGAACATGCGGCTGTGCGCGAACATGCCGGGACAGCACGGCGTCGTCGCGGCGCTCAGCGGACGCCAGACGATCAACGACCTGGTCCTGCCGGGCGGGCGGCTGCGCGAGCAGCGGGACGTCGCCTACGAGCTGCTGACCCAGATCCCGGGCGTGACCTGCGTGAAGCCGAAGGGGGCGCTGTATCTCTTCCCGCGCCTCGACCCCAAGGTCTTCAAGATCAAGGACGACCGGCGGATGGTCCTGGACCTGCTCCGGCGCGAGAAGATCATGGTCGTCCAGGGCACCGGCTTCAACTGGCCGGAGCCGGACCACTTCCGGGTGGTGACCCTGCCGACGGTCGGGGACCTGCGGGACGCGGTGGGCCGGATCGGGCACTTCCTGGACGGTTACAGCCAGGCCTGACGGGACACCTCGCTCACCGTACGTGTGCAGCCAGTCCGGATTTGTGAACAACTCAACTTTAGACGAAATCTAAGCTAGGATGGCTTCCTGTAAGCACTCAGGAGGCCCTCCCATGTACGAACCGATCCGCACCAAGTCGGTCCACAGCACGGTGGACGGCCCCGACCCCGACTTCCCGCACCGTTCCCGCGAGGAAGAGCTGGACATCCAGCTCGCCGGCCATCTCGCCGCCCTGCTCGCCGTCACGGACGAGCTGCGTGCGACGGGGACCTCGGCCGATCTGGACACCGCGGCGGAGCGGCTCGCGGAGCAGGTGGGCCGGCTGCGCGGAGGGCGCGCGCCGGTCCGCGCGCCGATGAGCAGCACGCGCCGCGAGCGCAGCGCGACGGCCCTGCACCAGCGGGCGCACGCCCTGGCGGGCCGCGCGCTGGTCGTCGCCGCCTCCCGCGCCGACACGGCGGCCGCCATCCTGGCCGCCGAGCGGATGGACGCGCACGCTGCGGCTCTGGAGCCGCGCGAACTCGCGTCCCGCTGAGCCCCTGAGGGGCTCCCCCCGACGGCCCCGGTCCGCGCGCACCCGCAGCGACGCGCGGACCGGGCGCCACTAATCCCTTCGCGGGGGCCCTCGGGCCCCTTCGCGGGGACTCTCGGAACCCCTTCGTGAGAGCCCTCGGGTACCACATCCGGAGCCCTCCATTCCCGTTGCATACCGGGATCGCCCGGTCATCCCCCGTTCACCCGGACCGTCCAGGAACGTTGGGTTCCAGGAGCACGCTCCCGGTGTGAGACGTATCGCAGGAATCGTCCTCGCGGTCGTGCTGATCGGCGGAGTGGTGGCAGCCGTCGTGGCCGGCCGGCAAGGAGAGGACACGGGCACGGCAACGAAGACCGTGCGCGCGGTGATCGGATCGGAGAAGGCGGAGTTCTTCGCCGATCCCGACGTGGTGAAAGCCCTCGCCGCCAAGGGCTACACCGTCGAGGCGGAGACCTCCGGGTCCTGGGCCATGGAGGGCCTGGACCTCAAGGGGTTCGACCTCGCCTTCCCGTCCAGCCAGGCCCCGGCCGTCGAACTCGCCGGACGGTTCAAGGTGCGCGGTACGCTGCCCCGCCCCTTCTACTCGCCCCTCGTCGTCGTGGCCCATCGCGCCGCCGCCGAGGTCCTGGCCGCGAACAAGCTCGCCACGCTGGACGCCGAGAACCGCGGCACGCTCAGGATGGGCGCCTACCTCGACGCCGCCCGGGACGACCGCACCTGGCAGCAGCTCAAGGGCGCGGACCGGCACGGGGAGCTCAGCGGCACCCTCTTCATCTCCAGCACCGACCCGCGGACCTCCAACTCCGGCGCCCTGTACCTCGCCGCCGCCTCCGTCGTCGCCAACGGCGGCCGGGTGGTCGCGAGCGAGGCCGACCTCGACCGCACCGCACCCCTGCTGAAGAAGCTCGTCACCGTCCAGGGCGCGCAGCAGTCCAGCTCGGACGCGGTGTTCCGGGACTTCGTCAGCGGCGCGGGCAACCCCCTGGTGCTGGTCTACGAGTCGCAGGTCGCCGCGCTCCTCGCGGGCGGGCAGCAGCCAGGCGACCTCGTCGTGCTCTACCCCGACACGACCGTCAACAGCGACCACACGGTCGTGGCACTGAGCGAAGCCGGGCGGGCGCTCGGCGAACTGCTCAGCAGCGACCCGAAGGTGCGGGAGCTCGCCGTCCGGCACGGATTCCGGCCGCAGGGCGCCGCCGCCGGGTTCCCCTCGGCCGCCACCTATCTCAAGCAGGAACTGACCGGTGTCCGGCAGGCGCCCGTGCCCACCTCCGAGGTGCTGCACGAGATGGCGCGCCGGGCACGCGGATGACAGGGGGAAACAGCACGTGACCAGCAACGACTCCGACTTCACGCTCACCCCGCCGGAACCCGTCACGCCCGTGGCCCGGGAGAAGGCGGGCGGGCTCGTCCCCGTCGAGGAGACCGTCCGCACGGACATGGCCCGCAAGGCCGCCGCCTACGTCGAGGGGCTCGCCGCACTCGACGCCCGCTCGCCCGAGTTCGCCGGCAAGGTCGGGGAGATCACCGCCCTCGGCGCGGGCGAGATGCGGTCCGCCGCCGCCCAGTCCAACCGCATGCTGGAACGCACCGTGCACAGCCTGCCGGACCGGGGCGGCGACGCCCAGTCACAGGTCGCGGGCTCGCTCGTGGAGCTGCGGCGCGTGGTCGAGGACCTGGACCCGCGCGACCTCCCGGCGAGCAAGGGCCGCAAGTTCCTCTCCCGGCTGCCCGGCGGCAACAAGCTGCGCGACCACGTCGCCAAGTACGCCTCCGCGCAGGGCACCCTCAACCGGATCGTCGGCTCGCTGCGCGGCGGCCAGGACGAGCTGCGCCGCGACAACGCCGCCCTGCAGACCGAGCGGGTCCGGCTGTGGGAGACCATGGGCAAGCTCCAGGAGTACGTGGTACTCACCGAGGCCCTCGACACGGCCGTCGAGGAGCACGTCGCCGGGGTCGAGGCGACCGACCCGGCCCAGGCCGGCACGCTGCGCGCCGACGTGCTGTTCCCGGTGCGGCAGAAGCACCAGGACCTGCTCACCCAGCTCGCGGTGTGCGCGCAGGGCTACCTCGCCATGGACGTCGTACGCCGCAACAACGAGGAGCTGATCAAGGGCGTCGACCGCGCGGCCACCACGACCGTCTCGGCGCTGCGCATCTCCGTGATGCTGGCCTCCGCGCTGGAGAACCAGAAGAAGGTCGTCGGCCAGGTCAACGCGCTGCGCGGCACCACCGAGGACCTGATCCGGGGCAACGCGGAGATGCTCGCCACGCAGAGCGGCGAGATCCAGCGCATCGCCGCCGACCCGGCGGTCGGGGCCGAGACCCTGCGGTCGGCGTTCCAGCAGATCTACCGCACGCTCGACGCGATCGACACCTACAAGGTCCAGGCGACCGAGGCGATGGCGGTGACCGTCGAGTCCCTGACCTCCGAACTCCAGCAGGCGAACACGTACCTGGAGCGGAGCCGGGCGCAGGGCACGCTGGAGGGAGGACGGCCATGAGACGACGAGGCCTCGCCGTAGCCCTCGCCGCGGTCACGGTGCTGACGGCGGCCTGCACGGCCGAGCAGCGGGACCGGTCCGCTCCGTCCGGCGCCGCCGAGCCGGGCACCCTGCGCGTCCTCGCCTCCAGCGAGCTCAGCGACATGGCCCCCGTCCTGGACCGGATCCGCGAGGACACCGGCATCACGGTCCGCCCCACCTACATGGGCACCCTCGACGCCGTCGAACTCCTGGCGAAGGGCGCGGCGGACGGGACGTACGACGCCGTGTGGCTGTCGTCCAACGACTATCTGCGGCTGCGCCCCGACGCGGCACGCAAGGTCCTGTCGGAGACACCCGTCATGACGAGCCCGGTCGCCATCGGCGTGAAGGCGGCCACCGTACGCGAGCTGGGCTGGAAGCCGCAGGACGTCACCTGGTCCCAGGTCGAGCGGGCGGTCCGGGACGGCAGGCTGACCTACGGCATGACGGACCCGGCCCGCTCCAACTCCGGCTTCGCCACCCTGGTCTCGGTCGCCTCCGCCCTCTCCGGCGCCCAGTCCGCCCTCACCGACGCCGACGTCACCGAGGCCGCGCCCCGGCTCAAGGAGTTCTTCCGGGGGCAGCAGCTGACGTCGGGTTCGTCGGGCTGGCTCGCGGCCGCCTACCAGCGGCGCGGGAACGTCGACGCGGTGCTGAACTACGAGTCCGTGCTCAAGGGCATCCCCGGACTCACCGTGATCCGCCCCCGCGACGGCGTCGTCACCGCCGACTACCCGCTCTCCACCCTCGCCTCCACACCGGCCGCGACCCGCGAGGACGTCCGCCGGCTGACCGAGGCGCTGCGCGCACCCGAGGCCCAGCGGGACATCACCCGCCGCACCCACCGCCGCCCCGTCGTCGCATCCGTCCCGCCCGCACCCGGTCTCGACACCGGCCGTCGGCGCGAACTGCCCTTCCCCGGCAGCCGTTCCGTCGCCGACGGGCTGCTCGACTCGTACCAGAACGAACTGCGCCGCCCGTCCCGCACGGTGTACGTCCTCGACACCTCCGGCTCGATGCGGGGCGACCGGCTGAAGCGGCTGAAGACCGCGCTCACCGGCCTCACCGGGGACTTCCGCGACCGGGAGGAGGTGACGCTGATGCCGTTCGGCTCGCAGGTGAAGAGCGTACGGACCCACGTCGTGGACCCGGCCCGGCCCCGGCAAGGGCTCGACGCCATCCGCGCGGACACCGCCCGGCTCACCGCCCAGGGCGAGACCGCGATCTACACCTCCCTGGAGAAGGCGTACGACCATCTCGGCACCGGCCCGGACACCTTCAGGTCGATCGTGCTGATGACGGACGGCGAGAACACCACGGGCGCCGAGGCCGGGCAGTTCGAGGACTTCTACGAGCGGCTGCCGCGCGAGCGGGCCGAGATCCCGGTGTTCCCCATCCTGTTCGGCGACTCCGACCGGGCGGAGCTGGAGCACATCGCCGAGCTGACCGGCGGCCGGCTCTTCGACGCCCGCAAGGGCTCGCTCGACGGCGCCTTCGAGGAGATCCGTGGCTACCAGTAGGTCCGACCGCTTCGTCCGCTACCTGGAGTCCCGCAAGAACATCACCGGCAGCGCCTGCGGAGTCGCGGGCCTCGCCCTGACCTTCGCGGGCGTGGCGGGACCGTACTGGCCCGTCGTCGTCGCGGGTCTGTACGGGGCGGGCGCACTGATCGCCCCGCCGGAACGGCCGGACCCGCCCGCCTTCCCGGACCCGTCGGCCCAGCTCGACGAGGTGCGCGCGGACCTCGGCAGGCTGCGCTCCTACCTGGCCGACGTCGACCTGCCGCCCGCCACCACGGCACGGCTCGACGAACTGACCGACCTGCTGGCCGCGTTGCTGGACCCGGGCTGGACCACGGAGCTGCTCGCACACGACCCGGAGGGCGTGCACACGCTGTCCCGGACCGTGCGCCGGGACCTGCCGGAGGCCGTCGACGCCTTCGTCCGGACCCGCTGGTGGTCGCGGCTGACGCCCGGGGCGGAAGCACCCGAGCGTCATCTGGAGCGTCAGCTCGAGCTGCTGCGCGAGGAGGCCGAGCGCCTGGCGGCGGGACTGCGGGAGACCGAGGCCCGCCGTCAGGAGTCCGTCACCCGGTACCTTCAGGACCGGGGCGGGCCGGAGGCGGGCGGGTTCAGCGCCTGACGTACACAGCTGACCGCGTGGGTCACCTCGTGGCGCCTCGCCGTAGAGAGCATGAAACAGGCGTGAAGATCCTGCGAGCAAGGAGGCGTGACGGAAACGGCGGCGGCAGGGGCCCGCACGCCGTTGTGCGAACCCCTGCCTCCATGGTGCTGTCACCGCGGCCGGCCGTGACGATGTTGCTGGTCAGGGCACGATCGGAGCCGGCCGCGGCGTCGGTGGAGGGCTGTTTCAGCCCAGGCGCTGCACCAGCGCGCGGTACTCGTCCCAAAGCTCCTTGGGCGTGTGGTCGCCGAAGGTGTTGAGGTGCTCGGGGACCAGGGCGGCCTCCTCGCGCCAGACCTCCTTGTCGACGGTGAGCAGGAAGTCCAGCTCGGAGTCGGACAGTTCGAGGCCTTCGGTGTCGAGGGCGTCCTTCGTCGGCAGAACGCCGATCGGCGTTTCGACGCCCTTCGCCGTGCCCTCCAGGCGTCCGACGATCCACTTCAGGACGCGGGAGTTCTCACCGAAGCCGGGCCAGACGAACTTGCCCTCGTCGTCCTTGCGGAACCAGTTGACGTAGTAGATCTTCGGCAGCTTGGACTGGTCCTTGTCCTTGGCCACGTCGATCCAGTGGGCCATGTAGTCGCCCATGTTGTAGCCGCAGAACGGCAGCATCGCGAACGGGTCGCGGCGCAGCTCGCCGACCTTGCCCTCGGCGGCGGCGGTCTTCTCGGAGGCCACGTTGGCGCCGAGGAAGACGCCGTGGTTCCAGTCGAAGGACTCCGTCACCAGCGGTACGGCGGTGGCGCGGCGGCCGCCGAAGAGGATCGCCGAGATCGGCACGCCCTTCGGGTCCTCCCACTCCGGCGCGATGATCGGGCACTGGGCGGCGGGGACGGTGAAGCGGGCGTTGGGGTGGGCGGCCGGGGTCTCGGACTCCGGCGTCCAGTCGTTGCCCTTCCAGTCGGTGAGGTGGGCGGGCGGCTCCTCGGTCATGCCCTCCCACCAGACGTCGCCGTCGTCCGTCAGCGCCACGTTGGTGAAGACCGCGTTGCCCCACAGCGTCTTCATCGCGTTGGCGTTGGTGTGCTCGCCGGTGCCGGGCGCGACCCCGAAGAAACCGGCCTCGGGGTTGATGGCGTACAGCCGGCCGTCCTCGCCGAAGCGCATCCAGGCGATGTCGTCGCCGATGGTCTCGACCGTCCAGCCGGGGATGGTCGGCTCCAGCATGGCGAGGTTGGTCTTGCCGCAGGCGCTCGGGAAGGCCGCCGCCACGTACTTGGACTCGCCGCGCGGCGGGGTGAGCTTCAGGACCAGCATGTGCTCGGCCAGCCAGCCCTCGTCACGCGCCATCACGGAGGCGATGCGCAGGGCGTAGCACTTCTTGCCGAGCAGGGCGTTGCCGCCGTAGCCGGAGCCGTAGGACCAGATCTCGCGGTCCTCGGGGAAGTGCGAGATGTACTTGGTCGTGTTGCAGGGCCAGGGGACGTCCTCCTGGCCGGGCTCCAGCGGGGCGCCCAGGGTGTGCACGGCCTTGACGAAGAAGCCGTCGGAGCCGAGCTCGTCCAGGACGGCCTGACCCATGCGGGTCATGGTGCGCATGGAGACGGCGACGTACGCCGAGTCGGTGATCTCGACGCCGAGCGCGGACAGCGGCGAGCCGAGCGGGCCCATGCAGAACGGCACGACGTACATGGTCCGGCCGCGCATCGAGCCGCGGAACAGGCCGCCCTGACCCCCGGAGCCCTGGAAGATCTCCCGCATCTCGGCGGGGGCCTTCCAGTGGTTGGTCGGGCCCGCGTCCTGCTCCTTCTCGGAGCAGATGAACGTCCGGTCCTCCACGCGGGCGACGTCGGTGGGGTCGGAGGCCGCGTAGTAGGAGTGGGGGCGCTTGATCGGGTCGAGTTTCCGGAAGGTGCCCTTCTGGACGAGCTCCTCGCACAGTCGCTCGTACTCGGCCTCGGATCCGTCACACCAGACCACGTTGTCCGGCTGGGTCAGCTCGGCGATCTCGTGCACCCACGAGATCAGGCCCTGATGGGTGGTGGGGACGGTGGGAGCCGCGATGTCGCGCGCCACGATTGCTCCTAAATGAGGGATTTTTTTGATGTGGAGGCCCCGTGGGGGCTGCGACCCGGATGCTTCACGGTGAAACTTGGCGCTCATCCGGTGCCGACCGCACTCATTTGATCATCCGACGCGCGCGCCCATCTGTCCAGAGGAGCGCACAGGTGAGCAACGTGAGGATCGCCACGGTTTCTCGCGCCCCTTTACGTGCACGTTGGGTTCACCTGACCGTCCGTTTGCGTAACCATCGTTTGGCCACAGTGAGAGGATGGCCACTCTTCATCGGCCAATCGGCCGGACCGATAGGTCACTTACGGTTCCGTAGCTACCATTCGGCCATGACTGCGTTCGCCCCCGACGCGCCTACGGACACGCCGGCCGACGGCCGCGGTCCGACGGCGCTCTCCCTGCCGCACCCGGTGAAGCCCAAGCTGCGCGGCTGGCTTCACCTCGGTATGTTTCCGGCCGTCCTCGTCGCGGGCCTGGCACTGACCGCCCTCGCCGACTCGACCAGAGGGCGCATCGCCTGCGGGATCTTCGCGCTGACGGCGTGCCTGCTGTTCGGTGTGAGCGCGCTGTACCACCGGGGCGACTGGAGTCCGCGCATGGACGGCGTCCTGCGCCGCCTGGATCACGCCAACATCTTCCTGATCATCGCGGGCACCTACACACCGCTGGCCATGCTGCTCCTACCGGGGGCCAAGGGCGAGTGGCTGCTGTGGGGCATCTGGGCCGCGGCGGCGGCCGGCATCCTCTTCCGCGTCTTCTGGGTCGGCGCCCCGCGCTGGCTCTACACGCCGTGCTACATCGCGATGGGCTGGGCGGCCGTCTTCTACCTGCCGGACTTCATGCGGACCGGCGGCGTCGCCGTCCTGGTCCTCGTCATCGTCGGCGGCCTGCTCTACAGCGCGGGCGGCGTGATCTACGGGATCCAGCGACCCAACCCGTCACCGCGCTGGTTCGGCTTCCACGAGGTGTTCCACTCCTTCACCCTGGCGGCCTTCATCGCGCACTACGTGGGGATCTCGCTGGTGGCGTACCAGCACGGGTAGAACCCGCCCGACCTTCCCGGCCACGGCTTTCGGGCCGTGGCCGTTTTCTTTGCACCCGAGGAGAAATTGACAGTGGGTGACGACTGAGAGTTACTGTCGATTCATGGCTAGTGTCACCCCCGCCGACCGGCCCCCACTGGGACTCCGGGAGCGGAAGAAGATCAAGACCCGCCAGGCGATCCGCGCCGCGACCTACGCGCTGATCGAGGAGCAGGGTTACGACGCCACGACGATCGAGCAGATCGCCGACCGGGCCGAGGTGTCGCCGTCGACCGTCTTCCGGTACTTCCCGACCAAGGAGGACATCGTCATCACCGACGAGTGGGACCCGGTGATGCCGGCGGAGCTGCGGGCCCGCCCGGAGGACGAGTCGTGGGCCGACGTCCTGCGGCACGTGATGCGCACGGCCCTCGACCTGAGCCTCGCCGAGGAACCCGAGGTGACCCGGCTGCGGGCCCGGCTCGGGGTCGAGGTCCCCGCCGTCCGCGCCCGCATGATGGAGAGCATGGCGGCGACCGGCCGACTGCTCCGCGAGGCCCTCGCCGAGCGCTCCGGGCTCGACCCCGACAGCCTGGAGCTCCGGGTCTTCGCCATGTCCGTGATGGGCGGACTGATGGAGGTCTCCCACTACTGGGCCGAGACCGGCCACCGGGACGACATCCGGGAGCTCGTCGACCGTGCCCTGGACGTCCTGGAGCACGGCCTGCCGACCGGAAAACCCTGAGGCCGGCGCCCGCCGCCGTGACATCCTGACCGGGTGAACGGTCCCGAGATCCGCGTCGAGTTCGCCCCCGAGCTGTACGTGTTCGTCCCCCAGGCCCGGCGGTCGGGCGCCCTGCGGGCCACCACGGACGGCGTCTCCAGCCTGGGCCACGTCGTCGAGTCGCTGGGTGTGCCGCTGACCGAGGTGGGCGCCCTGGTCGTGGACGGCCGCGAGGTGCCCGTCTCGCACGTCCCGGCGGTCGGCGAGTCGGTGACCGTACGGACCGTCGCCCGCCCCCAGCGGGTGCCGGGCGCTCCCCTGCGTTTCCTCCTCGACGTACACCTCGGCACGCTGGCCCGCCGGCTGCGGCTGCTCGGTGTCGACACGGCCTACGAGTCGACCGACATCGGCGACCCGGCGCTGGCCGCTCGCTCGGCGGCCGAGCAGCGGGTCATGCTGAGCCGTGACCGAGGGCTGCTGCGGCGCCGCGAGTTGTGGGCGGGGGCGTTCGTCTACAGCACCCGGCCGGAGGAGCAGCTGCGGGACGTCCTGGACCGCTTCCAGCCCGAACTGCGGCCCTGGACACGGTGCACGGCCTGCAACGGGCTGCTCCGCGAGGCGACCAAGGACGAGGTCGCCGACCAGCTCAAGCACGGCACGCACGCGACGTACGACGTGTTCGCGCAGTGCGCCGAGTGCGGCCGGGCGTACTGGAAGGGCGCGCACCACGAGCAGTTGGAGGCCATCGTGGAGCGCGCCCTCGCCGAGTTCGGAAGCTAACCCCTTCTCACGTCTGCCTTGCCGCAGGCGATCCCGTCCCCGTTGCGGTCCAGGCGCAGCGGGTCGTCCTTGCCGTTGACCTTCAGCCGGCCGTAGTCGTTCGCCTTCAGCCACTCACAGCGCGCCGCCGTCGACTTCTTCACCTCCGCGGGGAAGTCGGTCGGCACGCAGACGTTGATCGAGCCGTAGTGGCGGTCGCAGCCGGAGATCGTCGGGCTGACCTTCTGCGACGTGCGCTTCTTGCCTGGCCCCGCGACCTTGCCCTCGGGCGCGTCGGCGAAGTCGTGGACGTGCGCCGAGGCGTCCGTCGCCTTGAGGGCCTGCGGGCCCTTCAGGTGCACCCACTTCGCCACCGACGGCACCCCGTTCGCGTCCACCGCGAAGAGCATGTACCAGCCGGGCGGGGCCAGGTTGGGGTTGCTCGTCACGTTCAGGTCGACGTTGTCGCCGTCGACGGACAGCGGCAGGTCCACGAACCGCTGGTTCGGGTCGGAGGAGTGCGTGACGGCGGCCGGGCGGATCAGCTCGGCCTTGGCGATGGGCCGGTCGACGGTGATCCGCTGGGTGTCGCCGTAGTTCCACTCGGTGTCGATCACCGAGGTGATCTCCGGACGCGGGCCCTTGAACAGATAGGGCGGGCTGTAGACCGACACGTCGTGGTTCCAGGAGCCGTTGCCCGGGTTGTCGCCGGTGGTCATCACGCGGCCGTCGGGGAGCAGGAACGCCGAGGAGTGGTAGCCGCGCGCCTCGGGGTCGACGGCCACCGGGTCGAAGGTCTCCGTCCCGGGGTCGAAGATCGACGTCTCGAAGACCGGGTTGGCACGGTTGTGCAGCGCGCCGCCCGTCTCCAGCACCTTGCCGTCGGGCAGGAGCACGGCGGAGAGGTACATCTTGCCCTGGTCGCCGGTCTGCGGCACCGGGCCGTCGCCCAGGTCGACCGTGCCCTGCGGGATCGGCGGCCCGGCCACGTAGGACGCGTCGGGCTGCTTGAGGTCGATGATGTCGGTCAGGCGGTTCGCCTCCGGGTTGGAGTCGATGTTGCCGCCGCCCAGGGTGAGGACCTTCTGGTCCTGCGCCGGGGGCAGCAGCACGCTGGCCGACTGGTCGCGCTCGTCCTTCTTCTGCAGGCCCGGCACCTGGGTGATGGTGTTGGCGCCGTAGTCGTAGATCGCCGAGCCGGTGCCGGGGATGTTGTTGCCGAAGACGTGGCTGCCCGAGTAGAAGAGGCGGCCGTCCTGCATGAGGATCATCGACGGGTACAGGCCCCAGTACGACCAGGTCTGGTTGACCTTCCAGGTCGGCTGCCACTGCTGCTCGGCCTCGGAGAACAGCTCGGCGGTGACCGAGCCGGTGGAGTCCTCCTTCAGGCCGCCGAAGGAGATGACGTCACCGTTGCCGAGGATCGTGGCCGACGGGTACCAGTGACCGTCGTTCATGTCGTTGGTCTTCGTGTAGGTCTCGGTCTCCGGGTCGAAGATGTACGAGTCCTTGTAGCCCTGGTAGCCGACGCGGCCGTCCCCCGACGGGTAGCCCTTGTTGCCGCTCATCACCAGCACACGCCCGTCCTGGAGCTGCACGTGGCCGGCGCAGAACATGTCCTTCGGTGTGGGGATGACCTCGTAGGAGCCGTCCGACGGGTCGTAGACCGCGGACGTGAACGTGCCCGCCTTGAACATCGACTCGTCGTTGCCGGAGCCCGCGATCAGCAGCACCTTG
The DNA here is from genome assembly GCF_028885415.1 of Streptomyces coeruleorubidus. GTDB lineage: Bacteria > Actinomycetota > Actinomycetes > Streptomycetales > Streptomycetaceae > Streptomyces > Streptomyces coeruleorubidus_A. Next base: position 6,238,769 of record NZ_CP118527.1, on the reverse strand, counting down.
CCGTTGTGCAGGACGACGGAGTGCATGGAGCGCACCGGGTTCTTGGTGGGCAGCACGTCCCACTTCCCGTTCGCGCACTGTTCGGCCGTGCCCGTGCATTCCGGCGGCAGGACCGGGTCGGGGACCTGGTCCATCGTGTAGTCGTCGGTCGTGGCCGAGCCGGTGCCGTAGACGGAGACGCCCCAGGAGATGCGGTCGGTGCCGGCAGGGACCTCGGGGGTGCGGACCGTGGCCTCGGTCCAGTCGCCCGCCAGGTCCAGCGTCTTGAGGTCGGTCCAGTACTGCCAGCCGGCCGTCGCGTCGTGCCGGAACAGCGTGATCGACGCGTCGGGCGTGGTGGTCTTGTACCAGAGGCCGAGGTCGTACTGCCTGCCCGGCGTCACCACCGGCGCGCACTCGGCGGACTCGGTGATCAACGCCTTGCGGTCGCCGTCGGCGCGGCGGGTCAGCTCGACCTTCATGGCCTTGCCGCCGCTGTGCGCGTCGGTCGTGGTGGTGAAGGTGAAGTCGTTGTCGCCCCAGCCGGACTTCTCCCAGCAGTACGGCATGTCGCCGGTGCCGGCGGTCTCGAAGCCGGGGTTCCTGATGAGGTTGGCGGCGGAGGCGGGCTGGGGCGCGGTCAGCAGGAGACCGGCCGTGAGCGCGCCCACGCCCACGAGTGCGGTCCTTCTCCGGTACTTGTTCACGCGGCTCTCCTCGCGGTGCGGCTCTCGCGCACGGGCTTGTCGGGGCCCCGGCGCGGCAGATAGACCAGCGCTTCGGTGGCCGCGAAGCGCAGGACGAACGTCGTCACCAGCGCGAGCGCGGTGGCGGACAGCACGCCCAGGTGGAACTGGTGCACGAACAGGGCGATCAGCGGGATGCGCAGCACCAGATCGGCGTTGGCGAGCAGCGCGAACCGGCCGGCCCGGTCCCACCAGCGGCGGTGCCGGCGCCGCTCGCGGAACAGCAGGTGCTCGATGAGCAGGAAGTTCCAGGCGACGCCGAGCTGGTTGGCGAGGACCTCCGCCGGTATGTAGTGCATGCCGACGGCGGTCAGCGCCCACAGGCCCAGCAGGTTCGGTACGAAGCCGGTGAGCCCGATCAGGCCGAAGCCGACCATGCGCGCGACCGGCGAGGCGGCGCGCAGCCCGGCCAGGTGGCGCAGGAAACGGAAGCCCTCCTGCGCGGTCGACTTGGACTCCCCGGCGAACCGGTCCTGGAAGACGAAGGGCACCTCGGTGACCCGGCGCGGGCGGCTGCGGACGGCGAGTTCGAGGAGGATCTTGTAGCCGAGCGGCTGGAGCACCTCGGCCGTGACCGCGCTGCGGCGGATCGCGAAGAAGCCGCTCATCGGGTCGCTGATGCCGTGCAGCCGGCGCGGGAAGAGCGCCTTGGTCAGCCAGGTCGCCCCGCGCGAGACGGCCACGCGGTAGCTGCCCGCGAGCCCGGCCCGGCTGCCGCCCTTGATGTACCGGGAGGCCACGACCAGCCCGGCGTTCGCCCGCTCGCCGGTGGCGACCAGGTCCGGCACGAGGGACGGCGGGTGCTGGCAGTCGCCGTCCATGACGACGATCCAGTCGGACGTGGCGGCCTTCAGTCCCTCGACGACCGCGCCGCCGAGCCCGCCCACCGGCTCCTGGCGGTGCAGCACGGTCACCGGGAACGGGCAGTCCTGCGCGGCCTTCTCGATGACCTCGGGCGTGTCGTCGGTGGAGTCGTCCACGAAGACGACCTCGCAGGGCAGCCGGGCCGGCACGGCCTCGGTGATCTGGCGCAGCAACTGCCGTACGTTCGCCGACTCGTTGAACGTCGGTACGACGATGGTGACGGCGCCCGGTTCGGGGATCTCGGCGGTCTCGACGACCTCGCCGGGGACGGTGGACTCCTGGCTCATCGCGCGCCTCCGGCGGTGGTCTGGATCTGGCGGATCTCGATGCGGTCGGGACCGGTGCCGAAGGTGGCGACCGGGGCCGAGTGCTCCATGGCGGCCTTGACGTTGGGCAGGTCGGCCGCGTCCCGTCGCACGGTCGGCGAGGCGACGACGTAGTCGAGGTCCTGCCAGCCGCGCGGCATCGTCTTCGTCACCGCCGGGTCGAGGTCGGCCTTGTAGAACCAGATGACGCCGAGGCCCGGCCGGTAGCCCTGGTGCACGAGGTCGAGCCAGAGGGCGTCGTCGACCAGTACGCGGGTGCGCTCCGGGTTCTCGACCTCGGTGGCCAGCCACTTCGACGCGGCCTTGTAGGGGGCGTTGGCGTCGGTGGTGACGGCGGTGCGGGCGCCGTCGTACCAGTGCGGTACGACGTAGGCGCCGGCGGCGAGGGCGAGGACCGTGGCGAGCGCGTACCGGCCCACGCTGACGTACCGTTTCTCCGCCTCGGAGCGCCAGCGGCTCAGCACGGCGTGGGCGACGGAGGCGGTTCCTCCGGCGAGGACGAGGGCGAGGAACGGCAGGGCCTGGATGACGTACATCGCGGGCAGGTAGCCGTTCGGGCGCAGGGCCAGCGCGGCGAAGACCGCGACGGCCAGGGCCGGTCCGGCGAGGGCCCGGGCGGTGACGGACCAGCGCCAGGTGACGAGGAGCAGGAGAGCGCCCGCGAGGCCGCCGAGGGGCAGGACCTTGTCGTAGTACAGCCACGACTGGAGCACGCCCCAGGAGCCGGAGCCCTGGTCCAGGATGAAGCCCGAACCGGGTCTGGTCATCTGGTACTTGACGCCGTCCCAGAGGGAGACGTGCCCGCTGCCCGGCAGCAGCTCGCCCTTGAGCAGGGCGAACAGCGGGTACGCGAAGCCGATCAGCGCGCAGGCCGTGACGGCTCCGGTGAGGGCGAACTTGCGGGTGTCCTTGTGGCTGTGCCGCCACATGGTGAGGAACAGGGCGGGCAGGACGACGAGCATCGTCTCCTTGGTGAGGACGGCCGTCGCCGCCGCGATCCCCGCGCCGAAGTGGTGCCAGAGGTGGCGGCTCGGGGAGGCGGCCAGGGTGAAGGCCAGCAGCGTCCACATCACCGCGAGGTTGTCGAGGAAGATCTCCCGCTGGAGGACGACCGCCAGCGGCGAGAGGCCGAAGAACACCATGCCGAGCGCGGCCGCCCAGCGGGGCAGCGCCAGGCGGCGGCCCAGCACGTAGACGAGGACCGCGCTGATGCCGCTGATCACCAGCATCGCGGCGCGCATGGTGCCCACCGTCATCGACTCGGGGCTGATCAGCGCGGGTATCCAGGTCAGCACGGCGATCTGGATCCAGCCCAGCGGCGGGTGGTCGTACCAGTAGGTGTAGTGGGCGAGGCCGTTGCCCTGCTGGACCGACCAGGCCTGGGCGAGGTAGGTGCCCTCGTCGTCGCTGAGGGCCGGGTAGTCGGCGATGTTCCAGCCCTGCACGACGAGGATCGCCACGAGGAGGACACCGCACAGGAGCAGGTCGGGGCGGGAGGAACGCAGCCGGCTCGGCGGCTCCGGGCGTCGGTGCGCACCGGTGCCGGGCGCAGGCCGGCGCTGCGCGGGGACCTTGGCAGTGGTCACCGCGGGAAGGGTGGAGGTCACGCGGGAACGTCCTCTCGGGTCACGGGAACGTTCTGCCGGGCCACGGGAACGTCCTGCCGGGCCACGGCCGTCCCGTCGAGATGCGCGCCGACATGGCTCGTCAGCTCCCAGTCGTTGCGGCCGCGCTGCTCACGCCACACGGCACGCACGGCCGCCCCGGCGAGCAGGACCTGGTAGAAGGGGCCGCCCACGATCAGCTTCAGGTAGTGCGCGAACCGCACGCGCAGCCCGTACTGCTTGCCGAAGTCGTGCAGTCCGACGATCTCGAAGACGAAGGTGACCAGGGCGGTGACGGCCGGCAGGAAGGTGATGAACGCGATGCCGACCGGCACGTCCAGGAACAGCGCGATCGCCACGTTCAGCGGGATGATCAGGCCGGTGAAGGCCTGCATGAACGGCGTCATCAAGGTGTAGCGGGCGAGCAACCGCTGCCCGAGGGTGGGCAGTTGCTTCCAGTCCTTCTTCCGGTACACCTGGAGGAACCCCTGGTTCCAGCGGGTGCGCTGCTTCAGCAGGGACACCAGTGAACCCGGGGTCTCCTCCCGGGTCACCATGTCGGAGTCGTAGGCGACGACGACCTTCTTGCCGACGCTGGAGAGCCTCACCCCCAGGTCGCAGTCCTCGGCGAGGCAGTTCGGGTCCCAGCCGCCGGCTTCCCTGAGGACGTCCGTGCGGACGAAGACGGTGTTGCCGCCGAGCGGAATGAAACCTTTCTGCGCGTGCAGGTGGAGCCGCGAGCGGAACCAGAAGAAGTACTCCAGGCAGTTGCGCAGGCTGTACCAGCTGGAGTGGAAGTTGATCAGCTGCACGCCGCCCTGGACGACGTCCGCGCCGGTGGTGCGGAAGGCGTGGTCGACGTGCGCGAGGAGCTCGGGGTGGACCTGGTCCTCCGCGTCGAAGACACCGACGACATCACCGCGGCAGTGCGGCAGGGCCGTGTTCATGGCCTTCGGCTTGTTCTTCTTCTCGTGTGTGTCGACGACGACACGGACCCGTGGATCACATGCCGCGGCCTGCTCGGCCACGGCGGTCGTCTCCGGGTCGTCGTGCCCGACGATCACGATGATCTCGAAGTCGGTGTGGCTCGACTCCAGCAGCCGCTGGATCGTGTGGTCCAGCACCGCCTGTTCGTGCCGGGCCGGCAGCAGCAGCGAGAAGGAGACGTGCTCGTCCCCGTCCGGACTGCTGAACCGCGTGGAGGCGAGCACTTCCGGCGTACGCCAGGCGTGCATCTGCCACCACAGGGTGAAGGCCGCCATCCAGAACAGGGCCAGTGAAACGGCAGCGATGAAGACAGACGTCAGCAAACAGATCCCCCCAGATCCCAGAACCCCCCGCCGTGGCGATTCACCTCATCCGTCACGGCACTGTGCAGAGGTTATGGGGGAACTGTGAAGTCTGGGGGCTGTTCAGATAAAGAGCGTGTTTCCGTTGATTCCCGACTTCAGCCGCTCAAGACCGCACGCAACCTTTCAGCCTCGGTCGTCGGGGCGTCACATGTGAAGTTACGGCAGACGTACGCGGCCGGTTCACCGCCGACCAGTGGACGGTCGCTGAGCAGCGGAAACTCGTCGCTGTCCGGGGCCCCGACGGCGACGACCGCGCCGGGCGCGGTGCCCAGCAGTGCCGTGCGGTGCAGGGTCCTCGTGCCCTCGTGGTCGAGGGACGGTCCCACGATCGCGACCTCGCGCGGCCCGTCCAGCGCGGCCTCCGCGGCGGCGAGCCCCCAGCCGATGAAGCGGGGCACGCGCGGCCCGAGCGCCTTGACGACGCCGAGAGCCCTCTCGGCTGCGGTGCGGTGGGGCTCGGACCCGGTGTGCGCGGCGTAGCCGAGCAGGGCGCTCGCCGCCGCGGTCCAGCCGGACGGGGCGGCGTTGTCGGTCGGGTCCTGCGGGCGGCGGATCAGCCGCTCGGCGTCGGAGGCGGTGTCGAACAGGGCACCCGACTCCTCGTCGGTGAAGCGGGCCAGGACGTGGTCGAGGAGGAACCCGGCGAACTCCAGCCAGACGCCCTCCCCGGTGACGGACGCCAGCGCGAGGAAGCCCTCCGCCACGTCGGCGTAGTCCTCCAGGACGCCCGCGTTGGCGCCGGCGTGGCCGTCCTTGCTGGTGCGGGTGAGCCTGGCCTGCTCGTCGAGGTGCAGCCGGACCAACAGGTCGGCGGCGGCGAGGGCGGCCTCGACGAGGTCGGGCCGGTCGAAGTAGGCGCCGGTCTCGGCGAGCGCGGCGATCGCGAGGCCGTTCCAGGCGGCGACGACCTTGTCGTCCCGGCCGGGCGCGGGACGCCCGGCCCTCTTCGCCAGCAGCCGCTCCCGGATCGAGGCGATCTTCCCGGCGTCGAACAGGCCGTCCTGCTGCGGCAGCTGGAGGACGGACTGGCCGTGCTCGAAGGTGCCCTCCTCGGTCACGCCGAAGTACTGGGCGGCGAGCTCGGCGTCCTGCTCGCCGAGGACCTCGCGCAGCTGCTCCGGCGTCCACACGTAGTACGCGCCCTCGACGTGCTTGCCGGTGCCGCCCTCCCGGCGCCCGCCACCACCCTTCTGAAGACGCGCTTCGCGCGGCACCTCCTCTTCGCTGTCGGCGTCCAGCGCGGAGGCGAACCCGCCCTCGTTCGTGCGCAGTTCGCGCACCATGAAGTCGGCGGTCTCCAGGGCGACCCGGCGGGCCAGCTCCGAGCCGGTGGCGCGCCAGAGGTGGGCGTAGACCCGGCACAGCAGGGCGTTGTCGTACAGCATCTTCTCGAAGTGCGGCACGATCCAGTCGCGGTCGACGGAGTAGCGGGCGAAGCCGCCGCCGAGCTGGTCGTAGATGCCGCCGCGGGCCATGCGCTCGCAGGTGTCCTGCGCCATCTGGAGTGCGCCCTCGGCACCGGTGCGGGCGTGGTGGCGCAGCAGGAACTCCAAGGCCATGGACGGCGGGAACTTCGGCGCCCCGCCGAATCCGCCGCGCTGCGGGTCGTACTCGCGGGTGAGCGCGAGCAGCGCCTGCGCGAGCTCCTGCTCGCCGGGGGTCTGGGCGTCGCCGTAGGAGATCTCCCGCCCGGCCAGGTCGCGGACGATCTTCCCGGCGACCTCGGTGACCTCGTCCCGCCGCTCCTCCCACGCCTGGTGGACGCCCTGGAGCACCTGCCGGAAGGACGGCATGCCCTGGCGCGGGGCGGGCGGGAAGTACGTGCCGAAGTAGAACGGCTCGGCGTCCGGGGTGAGGAAGACGGTCATGGGCCAGCCGCCGTGCCCGGTCGCGGCCTGCACGGCCTCCATGTAGACGGCGTCGACGTCCGGGCGTTCCTCGCGGTCGACCTTCACGCTCACGTAGTGCGCGTTGAGGTAGTCGGCGGTCTCCTGGTCCTCGAAGGACTCGTGGGCCATCACGTGACACCAGTGGCAGCTGCTGTAGCCGATGCTGAGCAGCACGGGCACGTTCCGCTTGCGGGCCTCCTCGAAGGCTTCCGCCGACCAGGGCCACCAGTCGACGGGGTTGTCGGCGTGCTGAAGGAGGTAGGGGGACGTCTCGTGCGCCAGTCGGTTCGGCATGGTGTCCATCCTGCCGCAGTACCCGGCCCGGCACGCGGCAGGCGTCGCGCGGGCGCCGCGCCCGGCGCACGCCCGCCGGGTGCGCCGTACACCAACGGGCCCGTGTCTTCACAGAATCGGGCGGGGCACGCCCCCTCGCCCCGATGCGCCGTCGGCAGCACACTTGACCAAGGAAACGACCGAGGGATCGACCGAGGTGACTAGCGAGCACGCCGTTGCCGCCGGAGGGGGACGTGACATGCGGGACAGTCATCGGGCGGAGGCCGAGCGGCTGTTGGCACGGGCCGTGGAGGAGGAAGTACGCCGCACGGGCGGGCGCACGGACGGGAAGGTGCTGCTCGCGCGGGCGCGCGGGGCGCTCGACGCGATGGCGCAGAGCGCGGCCGAGGAGTACGAGGCCTACACGCGCGCCCTGGACGAGGCGGCGGCCGGGCAGCTCACCTTCGGTCAGCGCTACGCCCGGGAGGGCGCCGGAACACCGCTGCTGGTGGCCGGGGTCGCGGCGGTCGCGGCCGTCGTCGCCGACATGGCCCTGGGCACGAGTACCGGGACGGCGCTGGGCGCGGGCGTGACCGTGGGTGTCGTGGGCGCCGCGGCGACCGTCGTGAAGGTCGTCGGCTCGCACCTGCCGGCCGCACACCACCGGGCCGGGGCCGTGAGCCAGCCGGGCGGGCCCGAACAGCTGCGGCTGCAGTGGCTGACGGCACTGGAGGTGCGCGGTATCAGGCCGTTCCTGGACCAGCAGCGGGTGCTCGCCGCCTCCACCGGGCCGAAGCAGACGGGGCCGCGGCTGCGGGGCGCCGACAAGAGCGCGGCGGCGCGCGGGCGCAACGTGCTGGAGCAGTCCTTCGCGCAGCTCCCGGAACCGGCTCAGCCGTTCGCGGGGCGGCGGCACGAGCTGGCGCAGATCCGGCAGTGGGTGCAGGCGGCCCGGGCGAGTACGGAGACCCAGCCGACGGTGGTCGTCCTGCACGGCACGCCCGGCAGCGGCCGTACGACCCTCGCGGTGCACGCCACGCACGATCTGAAGGACTACTTCCGCGGCGCCTGCGTCGTCGACCTGCGCTCCGACAGCCCGGGCGAGTCCCCGCTGTCCGCCCGCGACGCCCTGCTGCACCTGCTCAACCGGCTCGGCGCGCCCCGCGAGCAACTGCTGTTCCGCGAGCGCTCCTCCCCCGACCAGCAGGTCAAGCGGCTGAGCGAGCTGTACCACCAGCATCTGACCGGCCTGCCGGTCACGGTCGTCCTGGACGACGCCTCGGACGCCGAGCAGGTCCGCGCCCTGGTCCCGGAGCGGTCCGACAGCCTGGTGCTGGTGACCGCGCGGGGCCCGCTGGAGCTGGGCGGTCTGCCCGCGCGGGTGCATCAGCTGACGGTGGAGCCGCTGGACGCTGCCGGTGCGGAGGAACTGCTGGGCGCGGCGGCGCAGGACCGGTCCGGTCCGTACGACGCCGAGTCCGCCGACCGGGTCCGGGAGCTGTGCGGCGGGCTGCCCCTGGCGCTGCGCATCGCCGGCTCGTGCCTCGGCCCGCGCTCGCCGCGCGCGCTGGCCACGGACCTCGGCGCGTACGGCCCGGTCGAGCCGGTCGAACGCGCCCTGTGGCTGCGCTACACCGACCAGCCGGAGCCCGTACGGCGGCTGCTGCGCCGCCTGGCCCTGGCCGGCCGGGCCTCGCTGGGCGCCGCCGCGGCCGCCGCGCTGCTGGCCACCGACGAGGCGGAGGCCAAACGCCATCTCCAGGCCCTGACCCGCGCGGGGCTGATCGACCACGTCCGGGGCGACCGCTACCGGCTGCACGACCTGGTCCGCTCCTTCGCCCAGGCCAGGCTCCTCGACGAGGAGGAACCGGCCGAGCGCACGGCGGCCCAGGAACGGCTGATCGTGAACTACGCCGAGCTGGCCGACTCGGTGCTGCGCATGGTCGACGGCAACATGTCGACCCGCACGAACCGCTTCAGCCCCTACGGCTTCCCCTCCCTCGACGAGGCGCTGCGCTGGCTGGACGACGAGTCGAGCTTCATCACGGCGGCGCTGCGGCACGCCGAGGGCGTGAACCAGGCGGCGGTCCTGAACCTCCTGGGCGCCCTGTGCGACTACTGCCTGCTGCGCGGAGACCTCTACCGCCTGGGCGAGATCAGCGAGCTGGCCCAGGCGGTGGACCAGGGCCTGCTGGTCCGCTCGGTGCAGTGGCGCACCGGCATCGCGGCACGGCAGCTGGGCGAACTGGACAAGGCCCGCACCACCCTGACCTCGGTCGTGGACCTCTACCGGGAGGCCCATCACGACGCGGGGGCCGCCCGCGCACTGTGCTCCCTCGGCATCACCCTGCACCACCAGGGCAATCTGACGGAGGCGTCGGCGAAGCTCCGCGAGGCCCTGGCCCTGCAGTCCTCCCCCGAGCTGGCGACGGACCGGGCGTGGACGATGCACGCCCTGGCGGCGGTGGAGCGGGACCGCGCCCGGGTCGCCGAGGCGCTGGACCTGCTCACCGAGTCGCTGGTGCTGCACCGCGCCGGCGAATCCGTGCACGGCCAGGCGTGGGCCCACTTCCAGCTCGGCCAGCTCGGCCTGCGCATGGGCGACGTCCCGCGCGCCGAGTCAGAGCTGCGCGCGGCCCTGGAGCTGTACGGCCGCACCCGCGACGCCCGCGGCGAGGCCTGGGCCCTGACCCAGCTGGCCCGCGCCCGGCTGGTCGCCGGTGACGCGTCCCCGGCCGTGGAGGAACTGCGCGGGGCCGCCGCCCGGCACCGCGAGAACGAGGACGCCCGCGGCGAGGCGTGGACGCTGTACTACCTGGGCCAGGCCCTGGAGGAGACGGGCAATCTGGACCAGGCGGTCCGCGAACTGGAACGCTCCCGCACGATGTTCTCCCGCATGCGGGACGTCTACGGCCTGGCCTGCGCCCGCCACCACTCGGCGCGCGTCACCCGCGACCAGCGCGCGGCCCAGACGGGCTCGCTGCGCAACTCGGGCTTCGCCCGCCAGCTCCTGGTCGACGCCCGAGCCGACTTCCAGCGCATCGGCGTCGCCCACGGCGAGGCGTGGACCTGCCTGGAACTGGCGGTCGTGGACGCGGGCAACGCCCGCACCCAGCAGGCGCTGACGCTTGTCGACGAGGCGGCGAACCTCTTCACGTCGTACGGCGACCGCCGGGGCGAGGACTGGGCCCGCTTCCTGCGCTGCACGCTACTGCCGTACGCGGCCCCCGGCGGCATGGAGGTCGGCACGGCCGTGGCCCAGGAGGAGCTGGCCCAGCTGTCCCGCGCGAGCCATCCGCTGCGCGACCAGAAGCTGGACGACTACCTCGACGCGTACGCCCTGCTGCTGGAACGGGGCGTGACCCTGGAGGCGGGCTGGCAGGCCTGGCGCCTGGGCATGGTGCCGAACCGGCATGCGCGGGAGGTGATGGGGGTGGCGGTGGAGTCGAAGCCGTAGGGCACGCGACACCCGTCGGCGGCGAACGGCCGCCGACGGGCGCCCCCGGGGAGAGACGGTCGCCCCGGGAGGGGGCGTCAGCCCTGCTGCTTGGCCTGGCCGGAGGCCTCCGCGTCCGCGGGCTCCGACTCCGCCTGCTCGGCCTTGGGGTCCGGGACCTGGGTGAAGTCGACCCTGTTCATGTGCCGGCTCATCGACTTCATCAGGGCCCACACCGCCAGGGCCATCGCCGCGAAGACGATGAAGCCGAGAACGCCGGGGGTGACCTTGTCCTCGTCGACCTCCTTGGCGAAGGAGACGAGGTGCGTCATTGCCAGGCTTGCGCTTGCGCTCATGTCAGGCATTGTCGCGGACGCCCGCGAAGAGGTCGTCCTCGGGGAGGGAGGTATCGACGAGGGACTTCGCCAGCTCGTACTCCTCCGTCGGCCAGACCTCCTGCTGGATGTCCATCGGGACCTTGAACCAGCCGCCGTCGGGGTCGATCTGCGTGGCGTGCGCGATCAGCGCCTTGTCGCGGATCTCGTAGAAGTCGCCGCAGGGGACGTGCGTGGTGAGCGTGCGCTCCTTCATGCCGAACTCGTCCCAGCGCTTGAGCCAGTCCCCGTAGGGCGACTCCAGGCCCCGGTCGAGCATCGCCTGGTGCAGCGCCTCGGTGCGGGGGCGGTTGAAGCCCTGGTTGTAGTAGAGCTTCTTCGGCTGGTACGCGGGGCCGTACTCGGCCTCCGGGTACTTCTCGGTGTCCGCCGCCCCCTCGAACGCCACCATCGAGATCTTGTGGGTCATGATGTGGTCGGGGTGCGGGTAGCCGCCGTTCTCGTCGTAGGTGGTGATCACCTGGGGACGGAAGGAGCGGATCTTCCGCACCAGCTCACCGGCCGCGTGGTCGACGTCCTCCAGGGCGAAGCAGCCCTCCGGCAGCGGCGGCAGCGGGTCGCCCTCGGGCAGGCCCGAATCGACGAAGCCGAGCCACTCCTGCTTGACGCCCAGGATCTCCCGGGCCTCGTCCATCTCCTTCTTGCGTACCTCGTGGATGTGCTCCTCGACGTACCTGTCCCCCTGGAGCTTCGGATTGAGGATGGAGCCGCGTTCCCCGCCCGTGCAGGTCACGACCAGCACGTCCACCCCCTCGGACACGTACTTCGCCATGGTCGCCGCGCCCTTGCTCGACTCGTCGTCGGGGTGGGCATGAACGGCCATCAGTCGCAACTGGTCAGTCAAGACTCAATCCTCAGTAAGTCGGCGCCCTGTGTGCGTCGGCGCAATCAGCGGCTTCTATAGTGACCGAATCGGGGGGCGAATAATTCCGGGACCGGGTCCCGGGCCCCCTTATGGGACGTTCGTCCCGGCCCTGTCTGGAGGACGATCATGAGCACGGCGAGCACGCGACTGCCCGAGGGACGTTACGGCCGTTCCTCGGACGAGCGCGCCGACCGCACTCTCAAGGTCGTCGGCGCTGTCCTCGCGGCGGCGCTGCTGGGGCTCGTCGGCTGGTTCGGCTACCACTACGTCGCCCAGAGCGAGATCAGCGCCGAGGTGATCAGCTTCGAGCCCGGCAAGGATTCCGTGCAGGTGCACCTGGAGGTCCGCAAGGACGCCGGCACCGACGGCTACTGCACCGTGCGCTCGCAGGCCGAGAACGGTGCCGAGGTCGGCCGGGCCGATTTCCGCTTCGACGGGGACGCCACCCGCATCGACAAGGTCGTCACGCTCCGTACGACCTCCCCGGGGACGACGGCCGAGCTGCTGGGCTGCCACACCGGCTGAGACCCCGCCGGAGTCACCTGCAATACGTAGGCGCTGACCTGCGTTGACGCGAAACTGGTGGCTTATGTCCTCCCCCTTCTGCTCCTGAATTGTTAGGCTCGTGGTTTCGCCCATCCGTGAAGGAACATGCTTCTGGGTAGGGCGATGCTTTGTATTCCCAGTACCTACGAGGAGCACCTGTGACCCAGACCAGCGAGAACGTCACCTGGCTGACCCAGGAGGCGTACAACAAGCTCAAGGCTGAGCTTGAGTACCTTACTGGTCCCGCGCGGGCGGAGATCTCCGCGAAGATCGCCGCCGCACGCGAGGAGGGCGACCTGCGTGAGAACGGCGGGTACCACGCAGCCAAGGAGGAGCAGGGCAAGCAGGAACTCCGTGTGCGCCAGCTCACCCAGCTCCTCGAGAACGCCAAGGTCGGTGAGGCCCCCGCGGCGGACGGCGCCGTGGCGCCCGGCATGGTCGTCACGATCGCGTTCGACGGTGACGAGGACGACACGCTGACGTTCCTGCTCGCCTCACGCGAGTACGCGAGCGCCGACATCGAGACGTACTCCCCGCAGTCCCCGCTGGGCACCGGCGTGATCGGCCACAAGGTCGGCGAGGACGCGCAGTACGAGCTGCCGAACGGCAAGAAGGCCTCGGTGAAGATCCTCAAGGCCGAGCCGTACGAGGGCTGATACAGCCGACGTCTTGACCTGCCCCCGGCAGCCTCGCGGCGCCGGGGGCAATGTCATGCCGTCGCGGAACGGTACTTGCGCACCGCCAGCGTCCGGAAGACGACCAGGATCAGGATCGAGTAGATCAGCGAGGCCCACACGGGGTGCTGCATGGGCCAGGCGTCCGACTGCGACTGGCCCGGGTTGGCGAACAGCACGCGGCAGGCCTGGACCGTGGCGCTGAAGGGGTTCCATTCGGCGATATGGCGCAGCCACGGGGTCATGTGGCTGGTGTCCACGAACGCGTTCGAGATGAACGTGACCGGGAAGAGCCAGATCAGCCCGCTGGAGGTGGCCGCCTCCGGGGTCCGGACGGACATGCCGATCAGGGCGCCGATCCAGGTGAACGCGTAGCCGAGCAGGAGCAGCAGGCCGAAGGCCCCGAGCACCTTGCCGAGGTTGGTGTCGCCGTCCGACCCGACGCGCCAGCCGACCAGGAGGGCGACCACCGCGAGGACGACCAGGGTGAGGGCCGTCTGCACGGAGTCGGCGAGGGTGCGCCCGGTGAGGACAGCACCGCGTGCCATGGGCAGGGAGCGGAAACGGTCGATGAGGCCCTTGTGCATGTCGTCGGCGATACCGGCGCCGGAGCTGGCGGTGGCGAACGTGACGGTCTGCGCGAAGATGCCCGCCATCAGGAAGTTCTTGTAGTCGACGGCGCTGGTGCTGCTGCCGATCTGCATGGAGCCGCCGAAGACGTAGGTGAACAGCACCACGAACATGATCGGCTGGATCAGCCCGTAGATGATCATCTCCGGGATCCGGGACATGCGGATCAGGTTGCGTTTCGCGACGACCATCGAGTCGCGGATGGACTGGCTGACCGGGTTCGCGGCCGGCGCGACCCGCACGGTGTCGGTGACGGCGCTCACTTCGCGGCCTCCTCGTCGGTCTCCTCGTTCTTCGCCTCGGCCACGTGTCCCGTCAGTGACAGGAAGACGTCGTCGAGGGTCGGCCGGCGCAGGCCGATGTCGTCGATCTCGATGCCTCGGGTGTCCAGTTCGCGGATGACCTCGGCGAGGAGCTTGGCGCCGCCGGTCACGGGCGCGGTGAGCTTGCGCATGTGCTCCTCGACCGTGGTGTCGCCCTTGCCGAAGCCGGCGAGCACCTCGGCGGCGGCCTGGATGTGCTCGCGCTCGTGCACCACGACCTCGACGCGCTCGCCGCCGGTGCGGGCCTTGAGCTGGTCGGAGGTGCCCTTGGCGATGACCCGGCCGTGGTCGACCACCGCGATGTCGTGCGCCAGGTGGTCGGCCTCTTCCAGGTACTGCGTGGTCAGCAGCAGCGTCGTGCCGCCGGAGACCAGGTGCTTGATGACCTCCCACAGCTGCTGGCGGTTGCGGGGGTCGAGGCCGGTCGTCGGCTCGTCCATGAACATCACGGGCGGCGAGACGACGAGGGCCGCGGCGAGGTCGAGCCTGCGGCGCATGCCCCCGGAGTAGGTCTTGGTGGGGCGGTCGGCCGCGTCCGTGAGGTGGAACTGCTCCAGCAGCTCGGCCGCGCGCTCCTTCGCCGCCTTGGCCTTCATCTGGTAGAGCTGACCGACCATCTGCAGGTTCTCGCGGCCGGTCAGGTACTCGTCGACGGCCGCGAACTGGCCGGACAGGCCGATGGAGCGGCGGACGGCGTCGGGCTGTTTGAGCACGTCGATGCCCGCGACGACCGCCCGTCCGCTGTCGGGGCGCAGCAGGGTGGTCAGGCAGCGGACGGTGGTCGTCTTGCCCGCGCCGTTCGGCCCGAGCAGGCCGAGGACCGTGCCCTCGGGCACGTCGAGGTCGACGCCGTCCAAGGCCCTTACGTCACCGAAGGTCTTGACCAGACCTTCGGCATAGATGGCGCCTGGCATAAATGTCTCCACGTCTTCGGGAATCGCCGGACAGGATGGATCAGGTTTCGCACAGACACACCATAACGCGATATATCGCGTCTCACAACGAGGTTTTCCGTGTTGCGCTTCTCGCGACGAAAGGATCTTGAACCCGGCTCCGGAGGCGGTCAGCCCATGACCGTGTAGCCCGCCTCGCGCAGTGCCTGGCCCACCTCGGCGCAGTGCGCCGGGCCCTTCGTCTCCAGGTGCAGCTCGACCTCCGCCTCCGTGAGCCCGAGCCGCGGGTCGGTTCGTACGTGGCTCACATCGAGGACGTTAGCGTCGACCACTGACAACACGCCCAGGAGTGTGGCCAGAGCGCCGGGCCGGTCCGTCAGCCGCAGCCGGACGGCCAGGTAGCGGCCCTGCGCGGCCATGCCGTGCCGCAGCACCCGCTGCATCAGCACCGGGTCGACGTTGCCGCCGGACAGCACCGCGACGACCGGGCCCTCGAAGGAGCCGGGCCGGCTCATCAGCGCCGCGACCGGGCTCGCCCCGGCCGGCTCCACGACCAGCTTGGCCCGCTCCAGGCACAGCAGCAGCGCGGCGGACAGCTCGTCCTCGCTGACCGTGCGCACCTCGTCGACCAGATCGCCGATGATCCCGAACGGCACGTCGCCGGGCCGCCCGACCTTGATGCCGTCGGCCATCGTCGCCGGGTTCTCGACCGTGACGGGCCGGCCCGCCGTCAGCGAGGGCGGATAGGCCGCCGCGCCCTCCGCCTGGACACCCACGATCCGCAGATCCGGCCGCAGGGCCTTCACCGCCACGGCGATCCCGGCGGCCAGCCCGCCACCGCCGATGCCGACGACGATCGTGCGTACCTCCGGGCACTGCTCCAGGATCTCCAGGCCGACCGTGCCCTGGCCCGCGATGATGTCGGGATGGTCGAAGGGGTGGATGAACACCGCGCTGGTCTCGGCCGCGTACTCCTGCGCGGCGGTCAGCGTCTCGTCGACCACCTGGCCGTGCAGCCGCACCTCGGCCCCGTAGTCCCGGGTGGCGCTGACCTTGGGCAGCGGGGCGCCCTTCGGCATGAACACCGTGGAGCGCACGCCGAGCAGCGCGGACGCCAGGGCGACGCCCTGCGCGTGGTTGCCGGCGCTCGCGGCGACGACCCCGGCGGCGCGCTCCTCGGGCAGCAGGCCCGCGATCCGGACGTAGGCGCCGCGCAGCTTGAACGAACCCGTCCGCTGGAGGTTCTCGCACTTGAGGTGCACCGGCGCGCCGACCATCTGGGACAGGTGCCTGCTGCCCTCCAGCGCGGTCACCCGTGCCACGCCCGAGAGCATCTTCTGGGCGCCGCGCACGTCGTCGAGGGTGACGGGCAGCAAGGAGTCAGCCGTGCTGTAGCTCATGACTCCAGCATCGCAGTTCACGGGCGGGAACGGCCGTTGTGACCAACCTCCGAGACCCGCTTTGCGCAGCGCCGGTACGGCCCGCGCCCCGGCCGCGTACCCTGTCCCCCAATCAGCCAGCCCTCCACGAAGTGAGCCCCCGGCCATGCCCACAACACCTGAAATGTCGATGGACATGACGACCGTCGGTGACACCGGTCTTCTCGACACCCTCCAGCACGAGGTGGCGGTGTTCGCCCGCCGTGCCGAACAGACGCGGCTCGGCGGGGTCGGGCAGGTGCGCAACTCCATGGACCGCGCCGCGTACCTGCTGCTCAACCGTCTCGACAAAGAAGGCCCGATGGGCGTCAAGGCGCTCGCCGCGAGCATGGGGATCGACTCCTCGACGGTCACCCGGCAGGTGGCTCCGCTCGTCGACACCGGCCTGGTCAAGCGCACGTCGCACCCCGAGGACGGGCGGGCGGTGGTGCTCCAGCTGTCCCCGCGCGGGCAGGCGCGGCTGGAGGAAGTGCGCTCGTCGCGGCGGCAGTTGATGGCCGAGCTGACCGAGGACTGGGAGCCGGCGGAGCGCGAGGCGTTCTGCTCGCTCCTCACGCGCTTCAACAGCGCGCTGTCCGCCCGCATGGCGGCGTCCGGGGTACCGGCGCCGGAGGCGGAGTCGCCGTCCTGAGCGCCGTACGACGCGGCTTCTGAGCGCCGTTCGCTCTCCGGGGGCGCCGTACGACGTGTGCGCGGCACGCGCGCGTGGCGGGTACAGGGGCGAGGCACACGCGGGCAGTGGCCGGCCGCGCCCGGGTGGGGCACTTGGTCACGGGGCCGCCCGCGCCGGCCGGGTCGTCCGCCGTCCCGAGCCGGTGCGCGGCTCTTGACCGCGGGGCCGCCCCTGGCCTGATATGAGACCGGGTCCCCGTCGTGCGCGGCCGTCGCGCCCGTACCCGGCCGGGCCCGCATCCTCAGGTCGCCGTCCGGCGGGAGGCGCGGTGCGACAACGGCATGCGTCCCAGGCGACGCGTCGAGCCCGGGAGTTCGAGGCGTTCGTCGCGGGCGCGGCCGGGCGGCTGCTGCACGCCGCGACCCTGCTCACCGCGGAGGCCCCGGACGACAACCCCCGCGCGCGACGCCTGCTGACCCTGTCGCTGGCGCACACGTACGCGTGCTGGGACCGGCTGCGCGGCGAGGATCCGTACGACCGCACACGGCAGTACCTGGCCACCCGCTTCGCGCGCGGCGCGTGGCACCACCACCGCGGTCTCGGCCGCTCCCGACCGCACCCGGCGAGTCCCCTGGCCCCGCTCACCCCGCAGGAGCGGCTGATCCTGGTGCTCAGGCTCTACGAAGGCGTCGCCGAGGAGCAGACGGCGGCCCTGCTCGGCCTGTCCACGGAGCGCGTACGGGCCATCTGCCACCGGGCGACGACGACCCTGCTGCACCGCTCACGGGGCCAGGCACCGGCAGCGACGGCCGCGAAGGCGGTGCCGTCATGAGACCGCCGGACCAGAGCCCTCCCGGCCGGAGCCCTGTCGGGAACGACCGTGAGGCGGCCGTTCGGCGGCTGCTGGAGCAGGGGTCGTCGCGGTCCGTGCCGGCCGAGATCCAGGCGGAGGCGGTGCGCCGGGGCGGCCGGATGCTGCGGCGCAGGACGGTCGCGCGGCGCCTGCTGTGGCTGTTGATGTTCGCGGCGGCCGTGGGATTCACGGTGTGGGCTCTGACGGCCCGCCCGTGGGTGGAGCCGCCGTCGGACACGACTCCACCCCTCACCGGCTGGTGACCCCGCCGGGGGCGTCCTAGCCCAGCGCCTGCTGGAGGTCTTCCAGCAGATCGTCGGCGTTCTCGATGCCGACGGACAGCCGCACCAGGTCGCCGGGCACCTCCAGGAGCGAGCCGGCCGCGGAGGCGTGCGTCATCCGGCCGGGGTGCTCGATCAGCGACTCGACGCCGCCCAGGGACTCCCCCAGCGTGAACACCTTGGCGCGGTTGCAGATCTCGACGGCCGCCTCCTCGCCGCCCGCCACGCGGAAGGAGACCATGCCGCCGAACGACTTCATCTGCTTGGCGGCGACCTCGTGACCGGGGTGCTCCGGCAGGCCCGGGTACAGGACGCTCGTCACGCGCGCGTGCCGGGTGAGCATGTCGGCGACCTTGGCGGCGTTCTCGCTGTGCCGGTCCATGCGCACCGCGAGCGTCTTGGTGCCGCGCAGCACCAGCCAGGAGTCGAAGGGCCCGGCGACCGCGCCCATCGCGTTCTGGTGGAAGGCCAGTTCCTCGCCCAGCTCGGCGTCGCCGGTGATCAGTGCGCCGCCGACGACGTCCGAGTGGCCGCCCATGTACTTGGTCAGCGAGTGCACGACGACGTCCGCGCCGAGCGAGAGCGGCTGCTGGAGGTAGGGCGTGGCGAAGGTGTTGTCGACGACGAGGCGGGCGCCCGCGTCCCGGGTGATCTGAGCGACGGCGGCGATGTCCGTGATGCCGAGGAGCGGGTTGGAGGGGGTCTCCACCCACACGGCCTTGGTCTTCGGGGTGATGGCGGCCCGTACGGCGGCCGGGTCGCTCGTGTCGGCGACCGACCACTCCACGCCCCAGCGGGCGACGACCTTGGCGAACAGGCGGAACGTGCCGCCGTAGGCGTCGTTGGGGATGACCACGTGGTCGCCGGGGCTGAGCAGCGTGCGCAGCAGGCAGTCCTCGGCCGCCAGCCCGGACGCGAACGCGAGACCGCGGCGGCCGCCCTCCAGGGCGGCGAGGTTCTCCTCCAGAGCGGTCCTGGTCGGGTTGGCGCTGCGGCTGTACTCGTAGCCGCCGCGCAGGCCGCCGACGCCGTCCTGCTTGTAGGTCGACACCTGGTAGATCGGCGGGACGACCGCGCCCGTCAGGGGGTCGGCGGTGTTGCCCGCGTGGATCGCGAGCGTCTCGAAGTGCTGACTGATATGCCTGTCGCTCATGGGCACCGAGGGTAGTGCGCCGACGCGCTGAGTGCCGGGGGACGAGGCCACACGGGCCACGGAACCGGGTTTTCCACAGGGCGACGGGCACGGCGACGGGTGCCGCTCGGCGGGGTTTCCACAGGTTCGCGGATCAGGTTGGCCAATTGTCGGCGCGGTCTGGTTCGCTTGTCGCATGGAGATTCTCTGGGTCCTGATCGCACTGGTCATGCTGGGCTTCGTGCTGCTTCCCTTCCTGCGGCGCAGGCGCGGGGGCGCGATCGGGCTGGTCTCGCCCGACCACCCGGACGCCGCGGACCCGGCGAACTACGGCTTCGTCCGCGAGGAGGAGCTGGACATCCGCATGCCCGGCCCCGACCAGGACCTGCTGGACGTCCTGGACGTGGTGCAGCGCACGCAGGACTACCGCGCGGCGCAGCAGCTCCTCGCCGGGACGGAGACGGAGGGCGAGCGGCGCTGGCAGCGCGTGCAGGCCTTCGCGGGCGCTGCCTCGCTGGAGCTCTCCCAGCGGCCCGGCGGGGTGGGCGAGGCGCCGGGCGGGCAGTGGCTGCGGGTGTGGCGGACCGAGGCGCCCAAGGACGCGGGCGGGGCCGCGGTGCACGCCGAGTTCCTGGTGCAGCAGGCGTGGCGGACGGCGACGCCCGGGACGGACGAGTTCCGGATCATCATGGAGGAGGCGAAGGCGGCGTGCGGCGAGGCGGCGCTGCTGGCCCCCGGCGACCCGATCCCGTACATCGTCGAGCTGTCGGTGGCCCGCGGGCTGGGCTACTCCCAGAAGGACTTCGAGCAGGTCTGGCTGAAGATCCTGGACCGCGCCCCGGCCCACATGGGAGCGCACCTGGCCGCGCTGCACTACTGGTGCGAGAAGTGGCACGGCTCGCGTGAGCTGGCGTACGAGTTCGCGGAGGCCGCGGCCGCCCGCGCGCCCAAGGGCTCCCTGCTTGCGGCCATGCCCCTGTTCGCGGTGTTCGAGCACCTCCCCGAGGTGACCCTGGTCAGCAGCTTCTGGCAGACCGAGGTCGTCACGAAGGCGGTCCACGGCGCGCTGCACGCGGTGCACTCGGCCCGCCCCGACGACCCGATGCTGGCGCACGTGCGGCACATGCTGGTCTTCTTCCTGGTCCGCAGCGAGCGCTGGGCGGAGGCCATGAACCAACTGGTGCACATCGACGGCCACGTCGGCGCCCTGCCCTGGACCCTGTCCGCCGACCCTGCGGCGGAGTTCGCCGTGTACCGGGCACTGGCGGTGGCGGGCTATGAGGCGAACGGCGGCAACCCGGCGAGCCTGCCGCACTGAGACGCGGGCTGGGGTGCACGGAAACGCGGGCTGGGGCGCGCGGAGACGCGGGCTCGGCCGCACCGAGAGTCGGTCCGGTCGCCCGAGACGCGACTCCGGCCGCCCTGGATGCCAGCTCGGGTGCACCGAGTCGCCGATGCCAGCCGCCCCGACGCCGACTCCGGCCGATCCGACGCAGACTCCGGCCGCCCGGACGCCGACTTCGGCCGCCGGACGCCGGCTCGGGCCGCCCCGACGCCGACTCGGGCCGCCTGAGACACCGGCCACCACCGCGTGAGGCGCAGGCTCGCGCCGCCCGAGACACCGAGTCCCGCCGGCGAAACGCGGGCCCGGCCGCCCGAGACACCGAATCCCGACCGGGCGAAGCGCTGGCCCGGGCGCCCCCGAGGCGCGGGCCGGACCTCCCGGAACACCAACCCCGACCACCCGAACACCGGCCCCCACCGCACAAGGCACGGGCTCCGGCCACCCCGAAACGCGGGCCCCAACCGCCCGAGACACCGAATTCCCGCCGCCCCGAGGCGCGGCCCCGGCCGGAATTCCCGCCGGCATCCGCACGTTGAACGTGGCGTCGCCCCGCGTGGGTGTCGCGCCGATTGGAGACCGCATGTTCCTGCACAGCCGTACGCCCCAGCTGCCGGCCCCCGAGCAGGCGCTGCCCGGCCGCCCGGAGCCGGCGTTCACGGTCCCCGACCGACACACCGTCCTCGGCAACCCGCTGCTCGGCCCGTACCCCGAGGGCCTGGAGAGCGCCGACTTCGGCCTGGGCTGTTTCTGGGGCGCCGAGCGCAAGTTCTGGCAGCTCCCGGCAGGGGTGTGGACGACCCTGGTCGGCTACCAGGGCGGTTACACGGAGAACCCCACGTACGAGGAGGTCTGCTCGGGCCTGACCGGCCACACGGAGGTCGTCCGCGTGGTCTACGACCCGAAGCTGATCTCGTACGAGCGCCTCCTGAAGACGTTCTGGGAGTCCCACGACCCCACGCAGGGCTTCCGCCAGGGCAACGACGTCGGCACGCAGTACCGCTCGGCGATCTACACCCACACCCCCGAGCAGGCGGCCACCGCCAAGTCCTCCCGCGAGTCCTACCAGAAGGTCCTCACCTCTTCCGGGTACGGCGAGATCACCACGGAGATCGTCCCGGCGGAGGGCCGCCCGTTCTACCCGGCGGAGGGCTACCACCAGCAGTACCTGGACAAGAACCCGGCGGGTTACTGCGGCATCGGCGGTACGGGCGTGTCCTGCCCGATCGGCGTGGCGAAGGCCGAGGGGTGAGCTCCGGCGTCACGCCCGACCTGCTCGCTGCGCTGTGGCGGGAACGACGACCGTCGGGCCCGCCCATCGCGCATGCCTTCCGCAATAGGTACGCGGACCACTGGGTGCGTTTCCACAGCCTCCCCGGCTGGAAGACGAGTACGCGATCGTGCTGGAGCGTCACAAACGGATGAGGACGACCCGGCCCCGGAGTTCCGCATCCACACGCGCCTCTACGCCGATCGGCGCCGGTGGCGACACGGCTGCGTTGACGACCTGCTGCGCGCCGTCGCCGACGAGGCGCTCGTCGAGGTGTTCATCACCGACACGGGACTTCGGCGCATCCACCATCCGTACGACGGCGGCGCAGACGTCATCCTCGCCACGCCCACCGAGCGGGACGAAGCTTCGCGACCGGCATGCAGCCTGGCTCTCCAGCCACCCTGCCGGCCTCTGACGAGCTGGAAAACCGCGGAACCACTGGAACTCCTGGTGCGCCGGGGCAATAAGGTGCCTGACGTGACTGCGCCCTTGAGTTCCACGAAGACCCGTGACGCGCTCCGGATAACGGCACGCGTCTCCGCAGAGCTGTTGCTGGTGTTGGCCATGCTGGCGGTGGCCCTGTGGCTGCTGGGCCGGATGTGGTCGGTTGTCTGGCCGCTCGTCGTCGGGTTGCTGCTGACCACGCTGACCTGGCCCGTGGCCCGTTTCCTGCGTCGTCGCGGGTGGCCGCCCGCGCTCGCCGCGTCAGTCGTGACCGTGCTGTTCCTGCTGGTCGCCGTGGGTGTCGTGGCGCTGATCGCCGTGCCGGTGGCGTCCCAGTCAGGTCAGCTGACCGACGGCGTGGTCGAGGGCATCCAGAAGCTGCGCGAGTGGGCCGCCGGGCCGCCGTTGAACATCGGTGACGCCCAGATCAACAAGGCGTTCGACACCGCGGTCGCCCGCGCGCAGGAGGGCCTCGGCAGCATGGTCGGCGCTGTCGTCACAGGCGTGAGCACCGTGGTGAACGGCTTGGTCACCACCGTCCTCGCCCTCTTCCTGATGTTCTTCTTCCTCAAGGACGGCCCGCGGTTCCTGCCGTGGCTCTCCCGTCAGCTGCCCGGCCGGCTCGCCACCGACCTCCCGACCGTGTTCGATCGCGGCTGGAACACGCTGGGCGCCTTCGTGCGGTCCCAGGCGGCCGTCGGCCTGCTGGACGCCGTGCTGATCGGACTGGGCCTGTGGATCCTGGGCGTACCGCTGGTGCTCCCGCTGGCGGTGCTGACCTTCGTCTCCGCGTTCGTGCCGATCATCGGCGCCCTGTTCGCCGGTTTCGTCGCGGTCCTGATCGCGCTCGTCTCCAACGGCCTGACGGACGCGCTGATCGTGCTGGCCGTCATCGTCGTGGTGCAGCAGCTCGAGGGCAACGTGTTCCAGCCCATGATCCAGAGCCGTGGGCTCGGCCTGCACGCGGCCGTGGTGCTGCTGGCGGTGACGCTGGGCGGCAGTCTGGCCGGCATCGTGGGCAGTCTGCTGGCCGTCCCCGTCGCCGCGCTGATCGCGGTGGTCTGGAACTACGTGCGCGAACAGCTCGGCGATCCGCCGCAGGAACCGGACGACACCGACCAGCCGGACAGCGCCGCCCCCGTTCCGTCGTAACGGTCGCGGACGCGAAACGGCCCCGGACGCGAAACGGCCCCTGACGCCAACGGCCCAGCCCAGCTCGCGGGGCTCCTTCTCGCTTGCGAACCTGCAAGCGAAGGGAGTTCCGCCCCATGATTCCTGTCACCGCGTCGCCCGTACGTCTGGAGGCGTCCGTCGACGCCCGGTTGTCCCGATGGCTGTGGCTGGTGAAGTGGCTGCTCGCCATCCCGCACTACATCGTGCTGTGCTTCCTGTGGATCGCGTTCGTCCTCGTCAGCGTCGTCGCGTTCTTCGCCATCCTGTTCACCGCCCGGTACCCCCGGTCCCTCTTCGACTTCAACGTCGGCGTGCTGCGGTGGAACTGGCGGGTCAGCTACTACGCCCACACCGCGCTCGGCACCGACCGATACCCGCCGTTCACCCTCTCCGACGTGCCCGACTATCCGGCCCGCTTCGACGTCGCCTACCCCGAGCGGCTCTCGCGCGGACTGGTGCTGGTGAAGTGGTGGCTGCTGGCCATCCCGCAGTACATCGTCGTCGCGATGTTCGTGGGCGGTGGCTGGGGCTGGAGCTGGGGCGACGGGGACGGCTGGCGGGGCAGTGGGCTGATGCCGTTCCTCTCGCTGGTCGCGGTGGTCGTCCTGCTGTTCACCGCCCGCTATCCGCGGCACCTCTTCGACTTCCTGGTCGGCCTCGCCCGCTGGTGTGCCCGGGTGACCGCGTACGCCGCCCTGATGACCGACCAGTACCCGCCGTTCCGCCTCGACTCGGGCGGACAGGAACCCCCTCATCAAGGGCCACTGACCAAGAGCCCCTGACCAAGGGCCCCCTGACCAAGGGCCTTTGACAAAGGCCTCAATCCCCAGCGGAAGCGATTCCTCCCGCTCTACGCTCCTGCGCATGACGGTCAGACGAGCATTACAGGTGATCATGGTCGTCGCCCTGGCCCTCGCGGGGGCGGTCCAGAGCGGGCTGAGCTCCGCGCGGGCCAGGGACGGCGGGCGGCAGCTCCTGTTCTACAACCACGCCTACGGCGTGCTCGACCGGGAGACCGCCGACGCCATCGAGCACTCCGCCTTTCTGAGGGACTTCGCCAACTTCCAGGTGCGCACCACGACCGGCTCGGGCGGGCAGACCTGGACCGGCCGCTATCTGATGGGCCGCGAGACCTACATCGAGCTGTTCGGGACCGGCGACCTCCCCGGCAAGGACGGCACCCTCGGCGCCGGCGGCATGGGCGTCTCGACCGAGCGGGAGGGCGACCTGGCGAGGGTGATCACGCGGCTGCGCGAGCTGGGGATCAGCGACCCCGTCGAGTTCCGGCAGACCCGCGACTTCGGCGACGGCGTCCCGGTGCCCTGGTTCGACGCCGTCTTCACCACCGACCAGTACGACCTCTTCGGCGCCTGGGGCATGGAGTACCGGCCGGAGTACTTCGCCGACCCGCGCGGCAACACCGAGCCCGCCGCACACCCCGGTGACGTGGGCCGGGAGCGCTACCTGTCCGACGCCTACCGCGACCACCTGATGCGGGACGTGACCGGCATCCGGCTCGCGGTGACCGCCCGGGACCTCGCAGGCACGCTGCCGCTGCTGAAGGCCGGCGGCTTCGCCGTGCGGTCCCTGCCCGGCGGGGGCGCCGTCGCACAGGGCGGCGGCACCACACTGCGGTTCGACGCCGTGCCCCTCGACCAGGTGGGACTGCGGCAGGTCGAGATGTCGCTGAACAGGGCCGTGTCGCACCGGCACGAGGAGCGGATCGGCCACTCGGCCCTCGTCGTCGGCCCGGGGCCGCGTGCCGTGTGGACCTTCACAGACCAGGACCGGCCGAGTCGCTCGGGGTGACGTCCACCCCCTGGCCCAGCCTCTCCTGAAGGAACTCCTCCCAGGTCCGCTTCCCTTCCTCCGCCCCCACCAGCGTCAGGTTCGCCCCCGCCCGGTACGCCCGCCCCGCCTTCCCGGGAATCCGCACCGGCAGCATCGGGCGGCGCCGGCCCCGCAGGCCGAGGTAGGGGCGGGCCAGGGCGGCGAGGTCGTAGAGGCGCGGGCCGGTCAGGTCCGGGACGAGGCCGGACGGGGCGCCGAGGGTCAGTTCCGCGAGGCGGGCGGCGACCTCCCGCGAGTCCACCGGCTGAAGCCGGAGGCCACCGGGTACCGGGAAGACCGGCAGCTTCGCCATCTTCTCGACCATGGTCAGCGCCAGGTCGTGGAACTGGGCCGCGCGCAGCGTCGTCCACGGAATGCCGGAGTCGGCGACGGCCCGCTCCGACTCCAGCTTCGTCCGCATCCAGGCCAGCGGGACCCGGTCCGCGCCGATGACCGAGATGTAGAGCAGGTGCCGTACGCCGGCCCGGGACGCGGCGCGCACCAGGGTGCGGGTCGCCTCGTCGTCGCCCTTGGGGCCGCCCGCCAGATGCAGCACGGTCTCCACGCCGTCGACGGCGGCCTCGACGCCCTCGCCCTTCAGCAGGTCACCGGTGACGTACTCGACGCCGTCCGTGGCGGGACGGGCGTGCCGGGTGAGGACCCGCACGTCGTGGCCGGACGCGCGCAGCAGCGGCAGGACGTGGCCGCCCAGAGTGCCCGTGCCGCCGGTGACCAGGATCGGTGATGTCATGGCTGCTCCCCAGCTCTTCGCCTTCTGATGTCGCCTTCGCCGGTATGACGAGAGGCGGCGCGAAGATGTGACGAGCGGGGATGCGAGGGCTCAGCCGCCGCTGCCGTACGGCCGCGTGATGATCTCCAGGCGGTGGCCGTCGGGGTCGTCGAAGTACGCGCCGCGGCCACCGTCGTGGTGGTTGATCTCGCCGGGACGGCTGTGGAACGGATCCGCCCAGTACGTCAGACCGGCCTGCTGGATCCGGGCGAAGATCTGGTCGAACTCGTCCTCCGAGACGAGGAAGGCGTAGTGCTGCGGCGTGATGGCGCCGGGGCTGTCCATGTAGTCGAGCGTCACGCCGTTGGGGATCTCGACCGGGAGGAACGGGCCGTAGGGCGGGCTCACGTCCAGCCCCAGGATGTCGGCGAGGAACCGGGCCGAGACGCGCTTGTCGTGCGCGGCGACGATGGTGTGGTTCAGCTGCACGGTCATGGTGGGCCTCCCCTGACGTACCGGGCACCCCCTGGTGCACTCCCCCGTGTACCCCGCGGGCACCTCCTCGTGCATCACGAACGCCCTGAGGGCCCCGGCAGCGCGCCGGGGCCCTCAGGGCGGATGCGAACCGTCCGGTCTCAGATGGTCGCGGTGTCGATCACGAACCGGTAGCGCACGTCGCTGGCGACCACCCGCTCGTACGCCTCGTTGATCTCGTCACCGCGGATCAGCTCGATCTCGGCGCCGAGGCCGTGCTCGGCGCAGAAGTCCAGCATCTCCTGGGTCTGCGCGATGCCGCCGATCATGGAGCCGGCGAGGGTCTTGCCGCCACCGATCACCGAGAAGAGGTTGAGGGCGATGGGCTCCTCGGGGGCGCCCACGTTCGCCAGCGTGCCCTCGGTCTTCAGCAGCGAGAGGTAGGCGCCGAAGTCCAGCGGCGCCGAGACCGTGGAGACGATCAGGTCGAAGGTGCCGGCCAGTTCCTCGAAGGTCTTCGGGTCGCTGGTGGCGTAGTAGTGGTCCGCGCCCAGCTTCAGGCCGTCCTCCTGCTTGCGCAGGGACTGCGACAGCACGGTCACCTCGGCGCCCAGCGCGTGCGCGATCTTCACGCCCATGTGGCCGAGGCCGCCCAGGCCGACGATCGCGACCTTCTTGCCGGGGCCGGCGCCGAAGCGCTTGAGCGGGGAGTAGAGGGTGATGCCGGCGCACAGCAGCGGCGCGGCGACGTCGAGGGAGAGGCCGTCGGGGATGCGGACGACGAAGTTCTCGTCGACGACGACCTTCTGCGAGTAGCCGCCGTAGGTGGGCTCGCCGTCCTTGCCTATGCCGTTGTACGTCGGGACGTTGCCCTTCACGCAGTACTGCTCACGTCCGGCCTTGCAGTTCTCGCACTCGCGGCAGGAGTCGACCATGCAGCCGACGCCCACGCGGTCGCCGACGGCGAACTTCGTCACGCCCGGACCGACCTCGGAGACGACACCGGCGATCTCGTGGCCGGGGACCATCGGGAAGATCCCCTCGCCCCAGCCCTCGCGGGCCTGGTGGATGTCGGAGTGGCAGATACCGGCGAACCTGATGTCGATCAGGACGTCGAACTCGCCGACCTCGCGGCGCTCGATGGTGGTGCGCTCCAGGGGAGCCTTGGGCGCGGGGGCGGCGTACGCAGCAACAGTGGTCATGCCGGGGGTTCTCCTAGCAGGGTTCCGTGCCCGGCTGCCTTCTGGATGTTCTGACCGGGCACGATCACCAGCGTGCCGGGTCCGCGAGCGGCTACCCAGACCACGGCTTTGCGTACGCACAGCGTGCATACCACTGGCGGGGTCAGGCTCGTGTGCGTACGACCGTGAATACTGGAGGGCATGGACGAACAGCCCGAAGCCGTACAGGAGCCCGCACCGCAGACCGGCGGGGGCCTGGACCGGCGTGCCGAGCTCAGTGAGTTCCTGCGCACCCGGCGGGCCCGGCTGAAGCCGGAGGACGTGGGGCTGCCCGACTTCGGGCGGCGTCGGGTTCCGGGGCTGCGCCGTGAGGAGCTGGCACAGCTGGCCGGGGTGTCCGTGGCGTACTACACACGGCTGGAGCAGGGCAACGGACGCAACGTCTCGGCGGAGGTGCTGGACGCGATCGCGCGCGCCCTGCGGCTGACCGGCGCCGAGCACGCCCACCTGATGCACCTGGCGAAGCCGAAGCAGCACAAGAAGAAGCAGACGGCGCGGGCCCAGCAGGTACGGCCGGCGTTGCGGCATCTGCTGGGCTCGATCGACACCGTCCCGGCGTACGTCGTCGGGCGCCGCTCGGACATCCTGGCCTGGAACCGGATGGCCGCGGCCCTCTTCGGCGACTGGGCGGAGCTGCCGGCGGCGGAGCGCAACTGGGCGCGGCTGGTGTTCCTCAGGCCCGACTACCGCGAGCTGTTCGTCGAGTGGGACCAGAAGGCGTCCGACATCGTCGGCTATCTGCGCATGGACGCGGGCTGCCATCCGGACGACCCGCGGCTGTCCGCCCTGGTGGGCGAACTCTCCGTGAAGAGCGAGGAGTTCCGCCGGCTGTGGGCCGCGCACGACGTCAAGGAGAAGAGCTACGGCGTCAAGCGGATGCGGCACCCGCTGGTCGGCGACCTGACCCTGTCCTTCGAGACGTTCCGCCTGGTCGACGACGCCGAGCAGTCCCTGCTCACGTACCACGCGGAGCCGGGCTCCCCGTCGGCGGAGGCGCTGCGGCTGCTGGCGAGCTGGGGGGCGGACGCGACCCGGGCGGGGACCGGTACCCCGGCTCAGTGAACGCGAGTGGCCCGCCGGAAGCCGAGGCTTCCGACGGGCCGCTCGCTGACGAGTCCTACAGCTCACCCTGCGGGCGAGCCCTGCGGCTCACTTGCCGTAGTACGCGTTGTAGATGGAGATCGTCGACTTGTTGCCCTTCTTGTCGGCGATCTTGGCGTGGAAGGAGATGGCCTTCCCCTTCGCCGGGTTCTTGAAGCTGACCTTGCCCTTCTTGACGGTGAGCTTCTTCCAGGTCTTGCCGTAGTCGTACGAGACGTACACCGCCAGCGACTTCAGGTTGCTGCCCTTGGCCGCGCCCTCGACGGTGACAGGGATGCTGACCGTCTTGCCGGCCGGGACCTTGCTGTCCAGCCCCGTGACCGCGTTGAAGCGGGCCGTGGAGGCGGGCAGCTGCTTGAGGCCGGAGGTCTCCTTCGAGCGGAACGTCCAGCTGGCGTCGATGCGGGTGGAGGCCGCCGCGACCTTGACGCTGCGCTTGACCGACGTCGTCAGCTTGTACTCGGCGTCACCGGCCGGGACCTTGAACTTCTTCTCGCCGAACAGCGGGTCGTCGTTGCTGCCGACCTTCTTGCCGTTGCGGTACAGGGTCGTGTCGACCGCGGAGAACTTCGAGTAGCCCGCGTTGCCCTTGCCGTCCGCGAACAGCGGCAGGGAGCCGTAGAGCTCGTTGCCCTCACGGAAGAGCCCGAAATCGCTGTTGATGCGCGGTCCGAAGACGGCCGTGTTGATGGTCTTCGAGTAGGTCTTGCCGGCGGCGAACTTCTGTGTGTCCAGCGTGTAGCCGGCCTCGTCGACCGGGAAGCCGTCCGCGTCGACACCGCCGTACTGGGAGAAGTCGAGCTGCCACTGCACGCCGCCCGTGGCGGACAGGTGCAGCGTCCGCGTGCCGGGCAGAGACTGCTCGATGCCGATCGAGGAGGCGCCGCTGCTCCACGGCAGCCAGCCCACGGCGCTGAGCGAGCCCTTCTTGCCCTTCGCCGCGGCGCCGAGGCCCGCCTTCACCGTGGCGAGCTCGCTCGCCTTGTAGTGCTTGGTGTAGCCGGTGGCGAGCTGCTTGACCTTGCCGCCGCCGGTGACGTCGTACTGCTCCTTGGCACCCTTGGACCAGTGGCCGTCCCACTGCTGGGTCACCGAACCGTCGGTGATCTGCGGGCCGACGTGCGCGGTGCGGATGTCGGCGAAGGAGTCGAGCATCCAGCCGAAGCCGTAGCTGGAGTCCTTCGTCTCCACCGTGTAGTCGGCATAGGCGAACTCCGACTTGGCGGCCTTGTCCGGCACGGTGACGTTCACCGGCTTGGCCTTGCGGGCGTCCAGCGTGACCGTCGTGTTCTTGGTGACGCTCAGCTTGGGCTGGGCCAGCCAGTCGGCGCCCTGGAACTTCTCCGGGTCGTCGCCCACGTAGACGTTGGTGTTGAGGACGTAACCGCCCTTGGGCACACGGGTGGTGACGGTGCCGTCCTCGTCGTACGGCGAGAAGAACTTGCCCTTGCCGAGGCCCGAGACGGCGGCCAGGTCGGCGCTGTAGTTCTTGGTGGGCTTGCCGTCACGGCCGACGAACTTCAGCGTGACGTCGTACGACTCGACCTCGCGCTGCACCGCGGCGGCCGTGCGGACGGTCTGGCCGCCGCCCGTCGCCGTCACGTACGAAGAGTAGGCTCCGTCGACCGTGCCGCCCAGCTTGGTGTTCACGGTGAACGGGACGGAGGCCTTGCCACCGGCCGGAACGGTCACCGAGGTGGCGCCGAGCTTGAAGAAGCCGGCCGGGGCGGCCTGGCCCTTCGGGTTGGTGGCGGTCGACGTCAGCTTCAGCGTGACGGCCTTCGTACCGAGGTTGCGGTACGTCAGTTCCTTGGTGACCGGCTTGTCGTCGGTGTGCGGCCACTGCTGGACGCCGAAGCTCACCGAGGACGGGTCGGCGATCACGGACTGCTTGATGGCCTTGTCGACCTGGATACGGCCCGAACCCTGCTGGAACGGCGTGTACTTGCCGCCCTTCGTGGAGCCGGTGAGGGCGCCCTTCAGCTCGGGGTACTTCCACTCCGGGTGCTGCTGCTTCAGCAGCGCCGCGGCGCCCGCGACGTGCGGGGTGGCCATCGACGTGCCGGAGATCGTCATGTAGCCGGCCGGCTTCTCGCCGACCTCGCCGGCTATCTGGTTGCCGGGGGCGGAGGCCGCGGTGATGTCCACGCCGGGCGCGGTCACGTCGGGCTTGAGGGCGCCGTCCATGCCGGGGCCACGGCTGGAGAAGTCGGCCAGCACGTCCTTGTCGTCGACCGCGCCGACGGTCAGGGCCGCGGCGGCGCTGCCCGGGGAGCCGATGGTCTGCTCGCCGAAGTCGCCCTCGTTGCCGGCCGCGATGGCGAACAGGATGCCCTTCTCCTCGGACAGCTTGTTCACCGCCGCTTCCAGCGGGTCGATCGCGGGCGTGTCGCCGCCGCCCAGGCTCATGTTGACGACGTCGGCGCCCTCCGCGGCGGCCCACTCGATGCCGGCGAGGACCTCGGAGTCGCTGCCGAATCCGCCGTCGTCGAGCACCTTGCCGTTGAGGATCTTCGCGCCGGGCGCGACACCCTTGTACTTGCCGCCGGACTTCGCGCCGGTACCGGCCGCGATGGAGGCGACGTGCGTGCCGTGGCCGACCTTGTCGGTCGTGTCGGGCGAGGTGGTGAAGTTCTTGGCGCCGATCACCTGGCCCTTGAGGTCGGCGTGGGTGGCGTCGACACCGGTGTCCAGGACGGCGATCTTCACGCCCTTGCCGTCGTAGCCGGCCGCCCATGCCTTGGGGGCGCCGATCTGCGGGACGGACTTGTCGAGGCTGGCCTTGCGGACGCCGTCGAGCCAGACGTGCGCGATGCCGGAGGCGGTCTTGTCGCCGTTGGTGACCGCGTCCCACAGCTCGGGCGCGTCCTCCTTGGGCGTCTGCACCGCGTCCGCGTTCACGGACTTCAGAGAGTGGCTCAGCCGGCCCGCGTCGCGGACGTCGGCCTTGGTGGCCGCGGCGCTTCCCTGGTAGCCGACGATGACCTTCAGGCCCTTCTTCTGGGCCTTGCGGGTCGCGGACTTGTTGAGCTCGGTGACGTCGAAGAGCCGCTGGTCGAGCTTGCCGGTGGCGACCAGGCGGGCCGCGTCGGCCGGGATCACGAGCGTGTGGCCGTCGAGCTTGCGGACCTGGACGGGAATGTCCTCGCGTCCCTTGGCCCGCTCCAGGCCGACGACACGGCCCTTGGCGTCCAGGACGACCCGGTCACCGGTGATCAGCGTGATGCGGTGCTTGGCGGTGACCGACGCCTGCTTCGCGGCTGCGGTCGTCTGCTCGCCGTTCGCCGACGCCGGGCTGGTCATACCCGCCGCCAGGGCCACGGCTGCCGCTGTGGCGACCGTGGCCGCGCACGCTCTTTTCACTTGTCTGCGCAAGTTTCCCCCTTGCAGAAGTACCGGGTGAATTCCCCGTTCACCCGGCCGGGGGTGGTCTCGTACGCATGGACGTACACCCCCCGGAACACGCAGTATGCCGAGGGGTGATCAGGCACTCAATAGATGAGAGGAAGGTAAGAGATCCGTCGACAGGCTGTTACACGGCTGCCGGAACTCCGTTACAGGGCAGGACCATTGCGCACGCGTGTTCCCCTTGACACAAGAAGGGGAGAGAATACCGAAGCCGCCGCCCGCCCCGGAATCGGGGCAGAGCGGCGGCTCCCTCACGTGAGGCTACGGGGTCGTCAGAGCGCCGAACCGGCCTTCCAGTCGGCCCAGCTCATGTTCCATCCGTTGAGTCCGTTGTCCGGCGCGATGGTCTTGTCGCCGGTGTTCTCGACGACCACCACGTCACCGATCATCGAGTTGTTGTAGAACCACGCGCCCGGGGTGTTCGGGTCGTCGGCGCCCTTCGCGTCCTGGAGGCCGACGCAGCCGTGGCTCGTGTTCACGTTGCCGAAGATGGACTTCGCGCCCCAGTAGTTGCCGTGGATGAAGGTGCCGGAGCTGGACAGGCGGATGGCGTGCGGCACGTCCTTGATGTCGTACTCGCCCTTGCCGTCGTCGTCCGTGAAGCCCACGGTCGCGCCGTTCATGCGCGTCTCCTTGAACTTCTCGGACATCACCATGATGCCCTGGTAGGTCTTGTTGTCCGGCGAGCCGGCGGAGATGGGGATCGTCCGGACGACCTTGCCGTCCTGCGTGATCTTCATCTGCTTGGTCTTCGCGTCGACGTACGAGACCTGGTTGCGGCCGACCTTGAACGTGACCGTCTTCTGCTGGACGCCGTAGACGCCCTCGGCACCCTCGACACCGTCGAGCGCGAGCTTCAGCGTGACGGTGGAGCCTTCCTTCCAGTAGTCCTCGGGGCGGCAGTCCATGCGGTTGGCGTTGAACCAGTGGCAGGCGACCTCCTGGCCGC
Organism: Streptomyces coeruleorubidus; assembly: GCF_028885415.1. Taxonomy (GTDB): domain Bacteria; phylum Actinomycetota; class Actinomycetes; order Streptomycetales; family Streptomycetaceae; genus Streptomyces; species Streptomyces coeruleorubidus_A. Next base: position 6,205,691 of record NZ_CP118527.1, on the reverse strand, counting down.
TGGTCGTGCTGACCTTGACGCCCTTCTGGACGGCGGCCTTGTTGGTGATCGCCTTGTCGAAGTTGATCGAGACCGGCATGCCGACGCCCACGGTGGTGCCGTCGTCCGGGGTGAAGTTGCCTATGAAGCTGTTGGCGGGGGAGACCGTGGTGAACGAGGCGTTCTCGTGGGCGACGCGGCCCTCGGAGTCCTTCGCCTCCGCCGCCAGCTTGTAGGTGGTGGAGCGCTCCAGCTGCGCGCTGGGCTTCCAGCTGGTCTTGTCGGCGGATATCTCGCCGCTGACCTCCGCCCCGTCGGACGTCGTCATCTTGACGCTTGTGAGCGTGCCCTTGCTCACGGTGACGGTGGCGGAGTTGTTGATGGAGGCGTTGTCGGAGCCGTCCTCGGGCGTGATCTTGATCTGGGCCTTGGAGGCCTTCTTGGCCGCGGCCTCGTCGACCTTCGACTGGGAGCTGTCGCCGCCGTCGCCCCCGGAGGCGCTGTCACCGCCGCCGGAACAGGCCGAGAGCACCAGCACTCCGCCGAGCAGTGCGGACGCGACCGTGAGGCCCTTGCGCCGCTTACTGATCGTCATCACACGCTTCTCCATCGTTGCCGATTTCCCCAAAACCCCGAACGTCCCCGTCAAAAGTCCAAGTGCCCCCGTCAGGACTCGCGAGTCCTCGACGAGAACTTTCAACGCTACGACCGGTTCGTCCGGTTCCCCATGTCGCGCACGTGTGGGGATCACCACGTCCGCGTCCGTCCGCAGCACACGGGCGCGAACGGTGCGGCTGAGGTGGGTGCGCCGCTTGAGACGCCAAGACCCCGGACGACGGTTGCCGCCCGGGGTCACTATTTTCCCAAGTGCCTCAGCTGTCGCTGTCGTCGTCGACATCATCCTCGTCGAGGTCCCAGTCCGGCGAATCGGGGTCGTAGTCGATCCGCTCGCTGCTCCAGCCTGCCTGCTGGAGCTCCACCCCCGGCACCTGGCTGACCAGGTCGAAAGGGTCCACGAGGTAGGCGAGGGCCTCCGCCGTGTCTTCCGTCACAGCGCCTTCGGCGTGGACCCGTTCCGCCGCCGGCATCTCACCGTCGTCGGCGATCCGGCGCAGCGCGGCCTTGGTGATCGCGTCCGCGTCCTCGACTTCGAGAACGAGTTCCACCCGAAGCCGGACAAAACGTGATGTCTCTGGAGTGCTCATGGCGCGAGCGTACGTCGAGGACCTCCCGTGACTTTCCCGTGACCCGCGACTTTCACTAACATCGCCCCACACGGCCAATTCGCCAGCGCCACAAGGGGATCGATATTCCGTGTCATCCGCTCGCCGTCCGTTGCTGACCGCCACTGCCGCGGCGACCCTGCTGGGCGCCCTGTGGTTCGTCCCGTCCGCCAACGCGACGTCGGACTCCCCGGTGAGAGACGCGGTGGCGGCGAGCCCGTCGCCGCAGGTCGCGGAGCAGGCGCGGATCGCGGCCACGACCGCGGGCGACACCGTCACGGGCACCCGCCTCGCCGACACGGGCAGCTTCGACAGCACGCCGTACGTCCTCGGCGGCACGCTCTTCCTCACGCTGGGCGCGGGCTTCGTCGCGTACTCGGTCCGCCGGGAACGGCTCGGCTTCTGACGTCACGCGGCCGGTGCCCTGCCGCCGGCAGGGCACCGGCCCGTCATCTCCTACCGAAACGCAGTCCTTCTCTTACTGAAGCGCCGTCTACTGAAGCGGGCCGGTGACCGTCTCCACCGCTGCCAGCAGCCGCCCGTCGCGCACGAACGTGTCCGCCGCGGCCAGGTCGGGCGCCAGGAACCGGTCCGGTCCCGGGCCCTGAACTCCCGCTTCCCGCAGGGCGTCGATGACCGCCCGCGTCGCGGGCGCCGGGGTCAGTCCCTCGCGCAGTTCGATCGCGCGTGTGGCGGCGTACAGCTCGACGGCCAGGACCCGGGTGAGATTGTCGACGGCCGTGCGCAGCTTGCGCGCCGCCGACCAGCCCATCGAGACGTGGTCCTCCTGCATGGCGGATGACGGGATCGAGTCGGCGGACGCCGGTACGGCGAGCCGCTTCAGCTCGCTCACCAGCGCGGCCTGGGTGTACTGAGCGATCATCAGGCCCGAGTCCACACCGGCGTCGTCGGCGAGGAACGGCGGCAGGCCGTGGCTGCGGTTCTTGTCGAGCAGCCGGTCGGTGCGCCGCTCGGCGATCGAGCCGAGGTCGGCGACGGCGACGGCGAGGAAGTCCAGGACGTAGGCGACCGGCGCCCCGTGGAAGTTGCCGTTGGACTCCACGCGCCCGTCGGGCAGCACGACCGGATTGTCGACGGCGGAGGCCAGCTCACGGTCGGCGACCAGCCGGGCGTGGGCCATGGTGTCCCGCCCGGCCCCGGCGACCTGCGGGGCGCAGCGCACCGAGTAGGCGTCCTGGACGCGCGGGGCGTCGTCCTGGTGATGGCCGGTCAGGCCCGAACCCTTCAGCACCGCCAACATGTTGGCGGCACTGGCGGCCTGCCCCGGGTGCGGCCGGATGGCGTGCAGCTCGGGGGCGAGGACCTTGTCGGTGCCGAGCAGGGCCTCCAGCGACAGGGCGGCCGTGACGTCGGCGGACCGGTAGAGCGTGTCCAGGTCGGCCAGGGCCATGACCAGCATGCCGAGCATGCCGTCGGTGCCGTTGAGGAGGGCCAGGCCTTCCTTCTCGCGCAGTTCGACCGGCTGGATGCCGTGCGCGGCGAGGAGTTCGGCGGCCGGGCGCACGACACCGTCGGGGCCCTCGGCGTCCCCCTCCCCCATGAGCGCGAGCGCGCAGTGCGACAGCGGTGCGAGGTCGCCGGAGCAGCCGAGGGAGCCGTACTCGTGCACGACCGGGGTGATACCGGCGTTGAGGAGGTCGGCCATGGTCTGCGCGACCTCGGGCCGTACGCCGGTGTGCCCGGAGCAGACGGTCTTCAGCCGCAGGAACATCAGGGCGCGTACGACGTCCCGCTCCACCGCCGGCCCCATGCCGGCGGCGTGCGAGCGGACGATGTTGCGCTGGAGCTGTGCGCGCAGCTCCGGGCTGATGTGCCGGGTCGCCAGGGCCCCGAAGCCGGTGCTCACGCCGTACACGGGGTCGGGCTTGGCCGCCAGCGCGTCCACGATCTCGCGGGCCGCGGCGAGGGCGGCCACGGCCTCCTCGGAGAGCTGGACGCGGGCGCCGCCGCGCGCCACGGCGAGCACGTCGGACGCGGTCACCCCGGACGTCCCCACCACCACAGTGTGCATATCCATATTCAGGAGCGTACGCAGTGAATTCGATGATGTCACCACTGGGGGCGGGGTTCGCCCCTTACCGATATGTCACACCGCCCGGGGCTCGTGTCAGGGCGCGTGCCGGCCCCGGAACCGCCGGCGCTCGCCGTCGGCCTCCTGGGACGGCTCGTCCGCGAGCCGCATCACGGGATCGTCGGGCCCGGCCCGCCCGGCGACGACCGGCCGGGTGGCCCGCTCGGCCTTCGCCCGGTACTGGGCCGCGTCGGCGAGCCGGAACAGCCGGCGGGCGGAGCTCACGGGCCCGATCGGATCCTCGGTGGAGGCGACCCCGCAGGCCACACCGTCCCCGAGCTCCAACTCCGCCGCCCGGCTGCACAGTTCACCGGCCGCCTTCACGACCTGGTCGGCGGGGGGCCCGACCGCGAGCAGACAGAACTCGTCCCCGCCGAGCCGTGCCGCCAGGGCTCCCGGCAGCATGGCCCCGCACAGTGACAGCACGGAGCCGAAACGCTCCAGGAGCCGGTCGCCGGCGGCGTGCCCGTGGGTGTCGTTGACGCGCTTGAGCCCGTTCAGATCGCAGACGACGAGGCTGACGACGGCTCCGTCCCTGCGGTGCCGCTCGATCGCCTGCTCCAGGCGTACGTCCACGGCACGGCGGTTGGCCAGCCCCGTCAGCGCGTCGGTGAACGCGAGGCGCCGGGCCTCCTCCAGCCGCTCGGTCTGGGCGATGCCGGCGGCGACGACGGCGGCCAGGACGGTGGCGAAGTCGGCGTCGGCCCGCTCGAAGACGGGCTCCCCGGCCGGCCGGGCGACGTACAGCTCGCCCCAGGCCCGGCCGTGCAGCACGATGGGCGCGACCACGCAGCAGCCGCGGCCACGGCGGCGCAGGGCGGCGACGCGCTGGTGGCAGTAGCCGGGACGCCGCCCGGCGGCGGGCCCCTCGGCCGTCTCCACCCAGGCGTCCGGCTCCCCGCCGCCGGCCCACTGCTCGTGCAGGAACTCGGTGATCTCGGCGAACTGGTGCACCGGGTAGGACTCGTCCTCCGGGAACTCCTCTTCCCCGTCGGCCAGCTCACCGACGTTGACGAGGACCTTCAGCCGCCCGAGCTCCCGCTCCCACACCGACAGCGCGGCAAAGCTCCCGCCCAGCGCCCGGCACGCCCCGACAGCCGCCGCACGCCACGCCTCACGCGACCCGTGCGCGGCCGCCATCCCCTGAGCCAACGCGACGACAGCCACGAGCCGTCTGTCCTCACCCATCACCCCAGGCTAGGCAGTTTCCAGCCATTTGGTTCTGTTGACGGGGCGAACGGGGAGAACGAAGCCGCCTAGCTGCGGGCAGTCGTGCCGCTCGGGGCGGCGCCCGCCCCGAAGAAGCGGCACCCCGCTACGCCGGGCTGCGGCCCCACCCGGCCCCAGCCCCCACGCCGAGCACCCAGCAACCAACCCTCAGCTCACTCCCCCGGCCACTGCGGCCTCCGCTTCTCATTGAACGCAGCGACCCCCTCCGCCCGATCCCCCGAAAACGCCACAGCCCGCCAGGCCGCATCCTCCACCTCGAGCCCGGCCCGCAGATCCAACCCCTGCCCCAACCGCAACGCCCGCTTCGCCGCCCGCAACCCCACAGGCGAATTCCCGGCGATCCGAGCAGCCAGCGCCAACGCCGACTCCCGATCCCGCCCCTCTTCCACCACCTGATCGACCAGCCCCAACTCCCCCGCCTCGACAGCCTCCACCCGCCGCGCCGAGAAGATCAGCTCAGCCGCCCGCGCCGCCCCCACCCGCCGCGGCAGCAACTGCGTACCCCCGCCCCCGGGAATCACCCCCACCGACACCTCCGGCAACCCCACCACCGCCGTCCGGTCCGCCACGATCACGTCACACGCCAGCGCCAGCTCGAACCCGCCCCCCAGCGCGAACCCGTGCACCGCCGCCACCGTCGGCACCGGCAACTCCAGCACCCCGGTGTACGCCCCCCGCGCCACCGGCCGCTGCCGCACCAGCTCCGCATCACTGAACGAGTTCCGCTCCTTCAGATCGGCCCCGACACAGAACGCCCGCTCATGCGTCGAGGTCAGGACGACCACCCGTACGTCCCGGTCCTCCCCCAGCGCCGCACACGCCCCGGCGATGGACCGCGCCATCTGCGTCGACACCGCGTTCATGGCCTTGGGCCGGTCGAGGACGAGCTCCGCGACATGCCCCTGCTCATGCCGCCGCACCAGCACGAACTCCCCGAACCGTTCCTCACTCATGACACCCTCCGGTTAACGCGGGTTAACAACCTCACCGCCCCGATCATCGCAGCCCCACCCCACCCGCGAAAGAGCGGACGCGTCCGGTGCCCGCACCGCCACTCCGCCCACCCGTTCGGGTGACATCACCCCAACTCGGGTCCGATCGCCCATGGGAGCGCATAGCGTGCATCCGCCGCGGCGCACTGGGGGCGCGTGCGTACCGGGGAGGAACCATGACGACGACGAACACGCCGGCGAAGCCGCAGCGGGACACGCCCTACGCACCAGGCACGCCCTGGGAACCGGCCACGCCCTACGAACCGGACCCGACGGAAACCGGCCCCTCGTCCCCCCGCCCCCGAGGCCGGCACCGCAAGCCCCGCCCCCGCAAGGCCCTGCTCGCCGCCGGCGGCCTCGCCCTGGCAGCCGGCGCCCTGAGCCTCGTACGCCTGACCTCCGGCCCCGGCACCGACAGCGTCGGCACCGTCGAGGCCGAGCCCAGCCCGGACCGGGTCTCGACCGGCACGGACGAGGCCGCGAACACCGCCGCCACCGCCCCCGAGGCGAGTCCCTCGTCGCCCGCCGCCCTGGGCGGCCTGACCCCGTCGCCGGGCACCCGCGGCCCGGCCGCCGCCGCACCCACCCCGTCCGCGTCCCTGTCCATCGACACCCGAGGGGGGGATACGGCAGCGACTCCCCGGCCCGCGACCACCGCCGACACGACAAATCCCCCGGCTCCGACGGCCACGGGCAACGGCAAGGCCCCACGCCCGGCCCCGACCACGCCCCTACCGCCGAGCCGGACCGCACCCGCCCCGGCAGCCGAGCCCGAGAAGCCGAAGAAACCACACGACCCGGGCCTGTGCGTGCCGGTCATCGACCTGTGCGTGGACCCGCCGGGCTGAGAGCCCCGGCCGGAGAGCCCCGGCCGGTCGGAAACCCGCGGTCGGCCCCGTCAGCCGCCGTCCCGCCGCGTGAGCAGCCACGGCTCCACGACGCCCAGCCCACGCACCGGCCGCTGCCACATCGGCTGGAGCCCGAACCGGTACGTCGGAGGCTCCTCGCCCTCCTTCTCCGCCGCGGCGGCCTCCTCGGCCGCCTCCGCCTCGGAGGCCGGGGCGTCCTGCGTGCGGATCAGCTCCTCGGCGAAGGCTGTGTCGACGAGTACGGCGTCCTTCGGAGCTATCGAGGTGAGCCGGGAGGCCAGGTTCACGGTCGTACCGAAGACATCACCCATACGGGTGGTCACCGTGCCGAACGCCATGCCGACACGCAGCTCCGGCATCGTCTCGTCGTGCGCCATGGTCTCGATCAGCCGCAGGGCGATCTCGGCGGCCGTGCCCGCGTCGTCGGCGGCGTACAGCACCTCGTCACCGAGAGTCTTGATCAGCCGGCCGCCGTTCGCGGCGACCAGGTCGGCGGCGGTGGTCTCGAAGGCCTCGACCAGTTCGCCGAGCTCCTCCTCCTCCATCCGGCGGGTCAGCCGCGTGAACCCGACCAGATCGGCGAAGCCGACCGCGAGCCGCCGGTCCACCATCTCCTCGTCGTCCGCGGCCTGCACGACCCGTCCGGCCGAGGCGGCGAGCTGCCGCCGCCAGACGTAGACCAGGAACTCCTCCAGCTCGGGCAGGAGCAGCTCGACGATCGGGTACGTCACCTCGGTGCGCGTCATGCCCGGCTCTGGCGGCTCGGTCAGCCCCTCCAGGAAGGAGTCGATCTGCCACTCGGCGAGCCGCGCGGTGGTCTGCCCGGTGGACCGGGCCACCTGTACGGCCATCGCCTCACTCAGCAGCCCCGCCTCGACGAGACCGGCGAGGCGCCGCAGTGCGAGTACGTCCGCCTCCGTGAGCGCCTTGGCCTGCCCGATGTCGGCGAAGCCCATCGCCCGCCAGAAGCGGGAGGCCAGTTCCATGGAGACGCCGGCGCTGCGGGCCGCCTGGAACGGGGTGTAGCGGCGCTCGGCCCCCAGGATCAGCTGTTCCAGACGCAGGGCGAGCGGATCCTCGCCGGGGTCGGCGCCCTGCGCGTCCGTGCCGGAACCCGAGTCGTCGACGGTCACGCGTGCTGCCCTTCCGATCTGTCACGGTCATGTATCGACCGGCCTCAACTCTACGGCAGGTGTGCGCCAGCTCACTCCGTTAGGTTCAGCGGAGGGGTGAGGTGCCCGGCGTCTGCTTGGCACTCGGCGTTGGAGCCCCGGCCTCCCTGGGGGCTGCCGCCCCCAGACCCCCGCTTCGGCCTGAACGGCCTCGTCCTCAATCGCCGGACGGGCTACCCAGCTGCGGGCAGTCGTGCCGCTGGGGCGGCACGGGTGGGCGCAGCGGCACCCCGCTCCGCCGGGTTGCGCAACGCCCCGACCCCAGCGACAACGCCGGGCAACCGTCAAGCAGGCCTCAGATGCACGATGTCCCCCGCCCCCACAGGCTCCTGCACCCCCTCCCCCGTAGCCAGCACCAACCGCCCGTCCCCGTCCACCGCAACCGCTTCCCCCACCACGGCCCGATCCCCCGGCAACTCCGCCCGCACTTCCCTCCCGAGCGTCGCGCACCCCGCCGCATACGCCTCGTGCAACCCACAGGCGCCCGCGTCACCCCCCGCGGCACGCCACTTCCCGTACCACTCCTCCAGCGACCGCAGCACCCCCCGCAACAGCGGATCCCGGTCCGTGCTCACGGCCCCGGCCAGCCCCAGCGACCCCGCCGTAGGCACGGGCAGCTCGTTCTCCTTCAGCGTGACGTTGACACCGACCCCGATGACGACACCGTCGTCGCCCGCCCGCTCCGCCAGAATGCCCCCGGCCTTGCGCTCCTCGCCCCGCACGGTGACCAGCAGGTCGTTCGGCCACTTCAGCGCCGTGTCGACACCCGCCGCCCGCGACAACCCCGTCGCCACCGCGACACCCGTGAGCAGCGGCAGCCACCCCCACCGCGCCACCGGCACCTCGCTCGGCGTGAGCAGCACGGAGAAGAACAGGCCGGAGCGGGGAGGCGCCGTCCACTGCCGGTCCAGACGCCCACGCCCGGCCGTCTGCTCCTCGGCGACGAGCACCGCGCCCTCGGCGGCCCTGCCCTCGGCCGCCCGGGCCACCAGGTCGGAGTTCGTGGAGCCGGTGCGCTGGACCACGTCCACCTCGGACCACAGCCCGCCCTCACGCACCAGCCCCCGGCGCAGGGCGGTGATGTTGAGGGGCGGACGGTCCAGGTCCGACCACCGGCTACCGTTCGGCTCTGATGCATCTCGCGGCGTCATGCAAGCCACCCTAGGTGTGGTAAACGCCGCACTGCCGAAGCGGAGGCACCCCACTAGTCTACGGATGAGTAACCGTCCCCCCTTTTGAGCAGGCAGGGAGCCGCATCCCGATGTCCGAGCCGGAAGAGCAGCAGCCTGATATTCACACGACCGCGGGCAAGCTCGCGGATCTGCAACGCCGCATCGAGGAAGCGACGCACGCCGGCTCCGCACGGGCGGTCGAGAAGCAGCATGCCAAGGGCAAGCTGACGGCCCGTGAACGGATCGAACTCCTGCTGGACGAGGGCTCCTTCGTCGAGCTGGACGAGTTCGCCCGGCACCGCTCCACCAACTTCGGCCTCGACAAGAACCGGCCGTACGGGGACGGGGTCGTCACCGGTTACGGAACCGTCGACGGCCGCCCGGTCGCCGTGTTCTCGCAGGACTTCACCGTCTTCGGCGGGGCTCTCGGCGAGGTGTACGGGCAGAAGATCGTCAAGGTCATGGACTTCGCCCTGAAGACCGGCTGCCCGGTCATCGGCATCAACGACTCCGGCGGTGCCCGGATCCAGGAGGGCGTCGCCTCCCTCGGTGCCTACGGCGAGATCTTCCGCCGCAACACCCACGCGTCGGGCGTCATCCCGCAGATCAGCCTGGTCGTCGGCCCGTGCGCGGGCGGGGCCGTCTACTCCCCCGCGATCACCGACTTCACGGTCATGGTCGACCAGACCTCGCACATGTTCATCACCGGGCCCGACGTCATCAAGACCGTCACCGGCGAGGACGTCGGCTTCGAGGAGCTGGGCGGAGCCAGGACCCACAACTCGACGTCCGGCGTCGCCCACCACATGGCGGGCGACGAGAAGGACGCCATCGAGTACGTCAAGCAGTTGCTGTCGTACCTGCCGTCCAACAACCTCTCCGAGCCGCCCGCCTTCCCAGAGGAGGCCGATCTCGAGGTCACCGACGAGGACCGCGAGCTGGACGTGATCGTCCCGGACAGCGCGAACCAGCCGTACGACATGCACGCGGTGATCGAGCACGTCCTGGACGACGCCGAGTTCTTCGAGACGCAGCCGCTGTACGCGCCGAACATCGTCACCGGCTTCGGGCGGGTCGAGGGCCACCCGGTCGGCATCGTCGCCAACCAGCCGATGCAGTTCGCCGGGTGCCTGGACATCAAGGCCAGCGAGAAGGCGGCCCGCTTCGTGCGGACCTGCGACGCGTTCAACGTCCCGGTCATCACCTTCGTCGACGTCCCCGGCTTCCTGCCCGGCGTCGACCAGGAGCACGACGGCATCATCCGGCGCGGCGCCAAGCTGATCTACGCCTACGCCGAGGCGACCGTCCCGCTCATCACGGTCATCACCCGCAAGGCCTTCGGCGGCGCCTACGACGTCATGGGCTCCAAGCACCTGGGTGCCGATCTCAACCTCGCCTGGCCCACCGCCCAGATCGCCGTCATGGGCGCCCAGGGCGCGGTCAACATCCTGCACCGCCGCACGATCGCGGAGGCCGAGGCGGGCGGCGAGGATCTGGAGGCGGTCCGCGCCCGGCTGATCCAGGAGTACGAGGACGCCCTCCTCAACCCCTACGTCGCGGCCGAGCGCGGCTACATCGACGCGGTGATCATGCCGTCCGACACCCGCCGGCACGTCGTACGCGGTCTGCGTCAACTGCGGACGAAGCGGGAATCCCTCCCTCCGAAGAAGCACGGCAACATCCCCCTCTAGCACCGGCATCACCCCACTAGCACCGACATCACCCTCTGGCACCGGCGAGCCCAGGAGGCTCACATGACGATCAAGGTCGTACGGGGCAACCCGACCCCGGAGGAGCTGGCCGCCGCTCTGGCGGTGGTCAGGGCCCGCGCCGCGGCGGCAGCCGCAACGCCGCCCGGCGCGCCGGCCACCCGCGACTCCTGGTCCGACCCGTCCCGCATCGCAGCCCACCGCCTGCCCCAGCCGGGCCCGGCGGCATGGGGCCGCACGTACTGGCCGGGCTGACCCCTAGGGGTGGCGCCTGGGGCAAGTTGAGTACTCGTACTCAGGCGCCACCCCGCCCCCCGTCCGACGATGGAAGGCATGCTGTGGTCCGACCCCGAGAACGAACCGCCGAAAGAACTGCGGGACACGCAGGACATGCTTCGGCGGCTGGGCGTTCTCATGGCGTTGGCCATGGTGCTGGCGATGATCGTGATCGGCGTGAGGTGAGACGCCTCAGGTGACGCCGATACGCTGAACGCATGACTGATCAGCCGCGCCGCCGACTCGTCCTCGCCTCCCAGTCCCCCGCCCGGCTCGGACTGCTCCGCCAGGCCGGTTTCGCCCCCGAGGTGATCGTGAGCGGGGTGGACGAGGACGCCGTCACCGCACCCACCCCCGCCGAGCTGGCGCTCGCCCTGGCCGAGGCGAAGGCTTCCGTCGTGGCGGCCCGGCCGGAGGCCAAGGGCGCGCTCGTGATCGGCTGCGACTCGGTGCTCGACCTGGACGGCCAGGCGCTCGGCAAGCCCGCGGACGCCGAGGAGGCCACCGCCCGCTGGAAGGCGATGCGCGGGCGCGCCGGAACACTCCAGACCGGCCACTGCGTCTACGACACGCTCTCCGGCCGCTACGCCTCCGCCACCGCGTCCACCGTCGTCCACTTCGGCGAACCCACCGACGAGGAGATCGCCGCCTACGTCGCCTCCGGCGAACCCCTCTACGTCGCCGGGGCCTTCACGCTGGACGGGCGCTCGGCCCCGTTCATCGACGGCATCGACGGCGACCACGGCAACGTGATCGGCATCAGCCTGCCCCTCGTCCGGCGACTGCTCGCCGAACTGGGCGTCGGCATCACGGAGCTGTGGGAGCCGGCGGAGAAGTGACCGGGGTCCCGCCGTCGCCCGTCCCGTCCAGGGGCGCGGCGTCGGCGGGCTCGGCCGGACGGTCGTACGTCATCAGCAGCAGCACGATCAGGCCGAGCACCAGCATCATGAACAAGAACGCGGGCCAGCCGACGAGTCCCCAGGTGAAGGCGCCGAGCAGCCCGTGCACGACCGCCGCGCTGATCAGCAGCACCCGGCCGAAGCCCGCCGCGGGCCGGTCCCGCAGCGCCACCAGCAGGGCGACCAGGCCGCACAGCGCGAAGTAGAGGCCGAAGACGATCCCGCCGATCTTCGACGACACGGACATCAGGTGCGGGTCGAGTCCGGCCAGGGACATGTCCTGCCGGTCGACGGCGAGGCCGAGGATCCAGTTCAGCGCGGCGATGCCGAGCGCCTCTCCGAACAGCACCACCGCCGCGATCCACGCCACCGGCCTGCGCACCACCGGGCCCACCCACTTACCCCTAGTACGGTTCGAGACATCGCGAACGCTACTAACCGGTAAACCCTTGGACAAGGGTTCTGCGGCGGGCAAAGAATCATTGGGCCATTCGTAGGGACTCCACAAAGAAACCGAGTGGCCCGCAGCACGTGATGACAGAGACCTTGACCACAGGGGACGGCTAGGGTTTGCCGGAGGAGTACTGCGTACCGCGGTGCGACAAGGGATTTCGCGGGTCGAGCGAGCCTCGCATCACGCTCCGTGTGGGCAAGCTCACCACTGGGGACGGGTCGAAGTGCCGTGTCGGCAGTCCCTAAACTCGGCTTGTTTCAAGGAGGGAGCCTCATCGTGCGCAAGGTGCTCATCGCCAACCGTGGCGAAATCGCTGTCCGCGTGGCCCGGGCGTGCCGGGATGCCGGCATCAAGAGCGTGGCCGTCTACGCCGACCCCGACCGGGACGCTCTGCATGTCCGCGCCGCGGATGAGGCGTTCGCCCTGGGCGGTGACACGCCGGGCACCAGCTACCTCGACATCGAGAAGGTGCTGAAGGCCGCGCGAGAGTCGGGAGCGGACGCGATCCACCCCGGCTACGGCTTCCTCTCCGAGAACGCGGACTTCGCGCAGGCGGTCCTGGACGCGGGCCTGATCTGGATCGGCCCGCCCCCGCAGGCGATCCGCGACCTGGGCGACAAGGTCGCCGCCCGGCACATCGCGCAGCGCGCGGGCGCCCCGTTGGTGGCGGGCACGCCCGACCCGGTGTCCGGTGCGGACGAGGTCGTCGCCTTCGCCGAGCAGCACGGACTGCCGATCGCCATCAAGGCGGCGTTCGGTGGCGGCGGCCGCGGTCTGAAGGTCGCGCGGACGCTGGAAGAGGTCCCGGAGCTGTACGACTCGGCGGTCCGCGAGGCCGTGGCGGCCTTCGGCCGGGGCGAGTGCTTCGTCGAGCGCTACCTCGACAAGCCCCGCCACGTGGAGACCCAGTGCCTCGCCGACCAGCACGGCAACGTGGTCGTGGTCTCCACCCGTGACTGCTCCCTCCAGCGCCGGCACCAGAAGCTGGTCGAGGAGGCGCCCGCGCCCTTCCTGTCCGACGAGCAGATCGCCGAGCTGTACTCGTCCTCCAAGGCGATCCTGAAGGAGGCCGGCTACGTCGGCGCCGGCACGGTGGAGTTCCTCGTCGGCAACGACGGCACGATCTCCTTCCTGGAGGTCAACACCCGCCTCCAGGTGGAGCACCCGGTCACCGAGGAGGTCGCCGGTATCGATCTCGTCCGCGAGATGTTCCGCATCGCCGACGGCGAGGAGCTCGGCTACGACGACCCGGCGCTGCGGGGTCACTCCTTCGAGTTCCGCATCAACGGCGAGGACCCGGGCCGCAACTTCCTCCCGGCTCCCGGCACGGTCACGACGTTCGCCCCGCCGTCCGGTCCGGGCGTGCGGCTGGACGCGGGCGTGGAGTCCGGGGCGGTCATCGGCCCGGCGTGGGACTCCCTGCTGGCCAAGCTGATCGTCACCGGCCGCACGCGCAAGGAGGCGCTGGAGCGGGCCGCCCGTGCCCTGGAGGAGTTCCAGGTCGAGGGCATGGCGACGGCGATCCCGTTCCACCGTGCCGTGGTGAAGGACCCGGCGTTCGCGCCGGAGGTGCACGGTCAGGACGGGTCGTTCACGGTCCACACCCGCTGGATCGAGACGGAGTTCGTCAACGAGATCAAGCCCTTCGCGGCGGCTGCGGACGCCTTGGAGGCGGACGAGGAGCCGGGGCGCGAGACGGTGGTCGTCGAGGTCGGCGGCAAGCGCCTGGAGGTCTCCCTCCCCGCGTCCCTGGGCATGTCCCTGGCGCGCACGGGCCTCGCGGCCGGGGCCAAGCCCAAGCGCCGCGCGGCGAAGAAGTCGGGCCCCGTCGCCTCCGGCGACACCCTTGCCTCCCCGATGCAGGGCACCATCGTCAAGGTCGCGGTGGAGGAGGGCCAGGAGGTCAAGGAGGGCGACCTGGTCGTCGTCCTCGAAGCCATGAAGATGGAACAGCCCCTGAACGCCCACAAGTCCGGCACGATCAAGGCCCTGAGCGCGGAAATCGGCGCGTCGGTGACGTCCGGCGCGGCCATCTGCGAGATCAAGGACTGACGTCGTCAAACGGACAGACGCCTACGGCGCGGCCCCGGCTCGGGGCCGCGCCGGGGTGTCTCCGCTCAGCCACGGGCAGTGGTAGCCGCCCTGGCTGCGGGCAGTCGTGCCGCTTGGGGCGGCACGGGTGGGCGCAGCGGCACCCCGTAGCGCCGGGTTGGGCAACGCCGCGGCCAGGGCAACAACGCCGAGCACCTGGGCAACCGGCAGTAGCTCGACCCACACCGTCGGCTCAACGCCGCCGCAGATCCGCAACCCTGCCCCGCTCCGCCCCAGGACTCTGCTCCCCGAGCATCGAGGTCGGCCGCAACCCACTCCCCACCCCCGGCACCTGCCTCCGCGGCCCGGGCAACGGCACATCCCGACGCTGCTGACGAGCCGGGACGGCATCACCCCCGGGGCTCCCCGTCCCAGCCGAACCCCCCGGCGCCCCCGCGACAGCGATCTGCACTCCCTGATCGGCAAGCGCCTGAAGCTCCGTCGCCGCACGGTCGTCGTGGGCAGGCGGTTCGTCCGTCACGAGGCGGGTGATGAGGTCCGTCGGCACGGTCTGGAACATCGTGTCCGTCCCGAGCTTGGTGTGGTCGGCGAGCACCACGACCTCCGCGGCCGCCTGCACCAGCGCCCGGTCGACCGACGCCGACAGCATGTTGGACGTGGACAGCCCGCGCTCCGCGGTCAGACCGCTCCCGGACAGGAACGCCCGCGACACCCGCAGCCCGTGCAGGGACTGCTCGGCACCACTGCCGACCAGGGCGTAGTTCGAGCCGCGGAGCGTACCGCCGGTCATCACGACCTCGACCCGGTTGGCATGGGCCAGCGCCTGCGCGACCAGCAGTGAGTTGGTGACGACGGTCAGCCCGGGCACCCGGGCGAGCCGGCGTGCCAGCTCCTGGGTCGTCGTACCCGCCCCGACCACGATCGCCTCGCCCTCCTCCACGAAATTCGCGGCGAGGTCGGCGATGGCGGTCTTCTCGGCGGTCGCGAGGTGAGACTTCTGCGGAAAGCCGGACTCCCGCGTGAAACCGCCCGGCAGTACCGCACCGCCGTGCCGGCGGTCGAGGAGTCCTTCTGCCTCCAGCGCGCGCACGTCCCGCCGTACGGTCACTTCGGAGGTCTGGACGACGCGGGCGAGCTCACGGAGCGACACGGCCCCGTTCGCTCGCACCATTTCGAGGATCAATTGGCGACGTTCTGCAGCGAACACGAAACTGACAGTAACGCCAGCGACCGTCTGCTTTCAGCAGTTTGCGCTGAATAGCAGAAGATGTTCGCACGGAGCTGCGGGAAGTGGTATAGGGCCTAGTCCGCCCGCCTATGCCGTGCGCATGGTCGAACACGGCCCGTGACCAGCGAGGAGCCGGATCCGGTCTCAGCCCTCGCCGGTGTCCTTCCGGGTGTGCAACTGCCGTGCCACTTCGGCGATCGAGCCCGACAACGAGGGATAGACGGTGAAGGCGTTCGCAATCTGTTCGACTGTCAGATTGTTGTCGACCGCGATCGAGATGGGGTGGATCAGTTCCGAGGCACGCGGCGCCACGACCACACCGCCGACCACGATCCCGGTCCCCGGCCGGCAGAAGATCTTGACGAAGCCGTCGCGGATGCCCTGCATCTTCGCGCGCGGGTTGCGCAGCAGCGGCAGCTTCACGACCCGGGCGTCGATCTTCCCGCCGTCGACATCGGCCTGGGTGTAGCCGACGGTGGCGATCTCCGGGTCGGTGAAGACGTTCGACGAGACGGTCTTCAGGTTCAGCGGGGCCACGGCATCGCCCAGGAAGTGGTACATGGCGATACGTCCCTGCATGGCGGCCACGGAGGCGAGGGCGAACACGCCCGTCACGTCACCGGCCGCGTACACGCCCGGGGCGGTCGTACGCGACACCTTGTCGGTCCAGATGTGACCGGACTCGCGCAGCCGGACCCCGGCCTCCTCCAGCCCCATGCCCGAGCTGTTCGGAACGGCACCGACGGCCATGAGGCAGTGCGACCCGGTGATGACCCGCCCGTCGGAGAGGGTCACCTCGACCCGGTCCCCGACCCGCTTGGCGGACTGCGCCCGGGTACGCCCCATGACGTTCATTCCGCGCCGCCGGAAGACCTCCTCCAGCACGGCGGCCGCGTCCGGGTCCTCACCGGGCAGCACCCGGTCCCGCGACGACACGAGCGTCACCCTCGACCCCAGCGCCTGATAGGCGCCGGCGAACTCGGCACCGGTCACACCCGACCCGACCACGATCAGCTCCTCGGGGAGCTCGTCGAGGTCGTAGACCTGGGTCCAGTTCAGGATCCGCTCACCGTCCGGCAGGGCGTCGGGCAGCTCACGGGGGTGCCCGCCGGTGGCGATGAGCACCGCGTCGGCCGTGAGGGTCTCTTCACTCCCGTCGGCGGCGCGCACCACGACCTTCCGCGACCCGTCGAGCGCCTGCATGCCCTCCAGCCGCCCGCGCCCGCGCAGGACACGCGCCCCGGCACGCGTCACGGAGGCCGTGATGTCGTGCGACTGGGCGAGCGCGAGCCGCTTCACACGCCGGTTGACCTTCCCCAGGTCGACCCCGACCACCCGGGCACTCTGCTCCAGAGGTGGGGTGTCGTCCGCGACGATGATTCCCAGCTCCTCGTACGAGGAGTCGAAGGTGGTCATCACCTCGGCCGTGGCGATCAGGGTCTTCGACGGCACGCAGTCGGTGAGCACCGACGCCCCGCCCAGACCGTCGCAGTCGACGACGGTCACCTCCGCGCCGAGTTGAGCGGCCACCAGCGCCGCTTCGTATCCGCCGGGTCCGCCACCGATGATCACGATCCGAGTCACGTACCCCATTGTCCCGCACCCATCAACATGGCACCGCCCCGGGGGCCGCCGCCGATGCGGCTCCGTTACGCGAGTGACCCCGGGGCACCTGCCGTACGCTCTCCCCATGTCGCTCTACGCCGCGTACGCCGGCAACCTCGACGCGCGGCTGATGTCCCGCCGCGCCCCGCACTCGCCGCTGCGCGCCACCGGCTGGCTGAACGGGTGGCGGCTGACTTTCGGCGGCGAGCACATGGGCTGGGAGGGCGCTCTGCCGACGATCGTCGAGGACCCCGTCTGCCAGGTCTTCGTGGCGCTGTACGAGATCGCCCCCATGGACGAGGAGTCGCTCGACCGCTGGGAGGGCGTGGGACTCGACATCTACCGCCGTACGCGCGTACGGGTCCACACCCTGGAGGGTGACGAGCAGGCGTGGGCCTTCGCCCTCAACGCCTACGAGGGCGGCCTGCCCTCCGCCCGCAACCTGGGCGAGATCGCCGACGCGGCGGAATCGGCCGGCGCCCCCCACGACTATGTGATGGAACTCCGCAAGCGCCCCTGCTGACCCTTACTTCGTCGGAAACGACAAGACAACGATCGCCGCCCCGTGAGCTCCGCCATCTACGCGCGTAGGCAATCACCGGCTACCCTCGTCGGCGTGAACGCATCTCTTCTTCCGGACGACATCCAGGGCGACCCCCACGCCGCCGCCGACGCCGCCGCGGCCCGCCTGCGCGAACTCACGGGCGCCGAGACCCACGACGTCGCCCTCGTGATGGGCTCCGGCTGGGCCCCGGCCGTGGACGCCCTCGGCGCCCCCGAGGCAGAGCTCCAGGTCACCGAGCTGCCCGGCTTCCCGCCGCCGGCGGTCGAGGGCCACGGAGGCAAGATCCGCTCGTACCGGATCGGCAACAAGCGCGCCCTCGTCTTCCTCGGCCGCACGCACTACTACGAGGGCCGCGGCGTGGCAGCCGTCGCCCACGGTGTCCGCACCGCCGTGTCGGCCGGCTGCAAGACGATCGTCCTCACCAACGGCTGCGGCGGCCTGCGCGAGGGCATGCGCCCCGGCCAGCCGGTCCTGATCAGCGACCACATCAACCTCACGGCGACGTCCCCGATCATCGGCGCCAACTTCGTCGACCTCACCGACCTCTACTCCCCGCGCCTGCGGGCCCTGTGCAAGGAGGTCGACCCCACCCTGGAGGAGGGCGTCTACGCCCAGTTCCCCGGCCCGCACTACGAGACACCGGCCGAGATCCGCATGGCCCGGGTCATCGGGGCGGACCTGGTGGGCATGTCGACGGTCCTGGAGGCGATCGCCGCGCGCGAGGCGGGTGCGGAGGTTCTGGGCATCTCCCTGGTGACGAACCTGGCCGCGGGGATGACCGGGGAGCCCCTCAACCACGAAGAGGTCCTCCAGGCCGGCCGCGACTCCGCGACGAGGATGGGCTCACTGCTCGCGCAGGTCCTGGGACGCCTGTAAACGACTCGGCGTCGCTGCTCGGGTGGGGTGGGTCCGCAACCCGGCGGAGCGGGATGCCGCTGCGCCCACCCGTGCCGCCCCAGCGGCACGACTGCCCGCAGCTAGGCGGGACCGCGGCCCGCAGGGTAGGGCGGCGAGCCGCGCGTCCCACGCAGCCGCACCCGCCCACGGCGAGAAGGGGACGTGTCGGGGGGTGTCCGCCCGCAGCGGTTGGCGCGTCAACGGACGGTTAGTCGGTATCCGACCCCCTCGCGCCGTTCCGAGGACGGACACCCCCCGGCGCGGCCCCGACCCACAGCCCGCGCGTAGGCGCTACGCGAACCCCCACGGCCCCCCACAGGCCGCCACAGGCCGCCGCAGGCACCCCCCGCAAAACACAATCGGAGAGGCTGACACAGACCGTGCACGACGAACTCATCGCACAGGCCCAGGCGTGGCTCACCGAGGACCCCGACCCGGAAACCCGCACCGAGCTCGCCCGCCTCATCGACACCCAGGACCACGCCGAACTCGCCGCCCGCTTCAGCGGCACCCTCCAGTTCGGCACCGCCGGCCTCCGCGGCGAACTCGGCGCCGGCCCCATGCGCATGAACAGCTCGGTCGTCATCCGCGCGGCCGCCGGCCTCGCCGCTTACCTCAAGAAGCAGGGTCCCCCTCAGAGGGAAGGAGGTGCCGGTCTCGTCGTCATCGGCTACGACGCCCGCCACAAGTCGCACGACTTCGCCCGCGACACCGCCGCCGTCATGACCGGCGCCGGCCTCCGCGCCGCCGTCCTCCCCCGCCCCCTCCCCACTCCCGTCCTCGCCTTCGCGATAAGGCACCTGGGCGCGGTCGCCGGCGTAGAGGTCACCGCCAGCCACAACCCGCCCCGCGACAACGGCTACAAGGTCTACCTCGGCGACGGCTCCCAGATCGTCCCCCCGGCGGACATCGACATCGCGGCGGAGATCGCCGCCGTCCCGTCCCTGGCCACCGTCCGACGCCCCACCGAAGGCTGGGAGACCCTCGACGACAGCGTCCTCGACGCCTACCTCGCCCGCACCGACGCCGTACTCGCCAAGGACTCCCCCCGCACCGCCCGCACGGTGTACACGGCGATGCACGGCGTAGGCAAGGACGTCCTCCTCGCCGCCTTCGCCCGCGCCGGTTTCCCGGAACCGGCCCTCGTCACGGAACAGGCAGAGCCCGACCCGGACTTCCCGACCGTCGCGTTCCCCAACCCGGAGGAGCCCGGCGCGATGGACCTGGCGTTCGCGAAGGCCCGCGCGACCACCCCGGCCCCCGACCTGATCATCGCCAACGACCCGGACGCGGACCGCTGCGCCGTCGCCGTGCAGGAGGGCGACGACTGGCGCATGCTCCGCGGCGACGAGGTCGGCGCCCTCCTCGCCGCCCACCTGGTCCGCCGCGGAGCGACCGGCACCTTCGCCGAGTCGATCGTCTCGTCCTCCCTCCTCGGCCGTATTGCCGAGAAGGCGGGCCTCCCCCACGTCGAGACCCTCACCGGCTTCAAGTGGATCGCCCGCGCCGAGGGCCTGCGCTACGGCTACGAGGAGGCCCTCGGCTACTGCGTCGACCCGGACGGCGTACGCGACAAGGACGGCATCACGGCAGCGCTCCTGATCACCGAACTGGCCTCGCAGCTCAAGGAGGAGGGCCGCACCCTCCTCGACCTCCTCGACGACCTGGCCGTGGAACACGGCCTGCACGCCACGGACCAGCTCTCGGTCCGCGTCGAGGACCTCTCCCTCATCGCGGCCGCGATGCGCCGCCTGCGCGAACAGCCCCCGACCCGACTCGCCGGCCTGCCGATCACCCGCACCGACGACCTCACCCAGGGCACGGACACCCTGCCGCCCACCGACGGCCTGCGCTACACCCTCGACGGCGCCCGGGTGATCGTCCGCCCGAGCGGCACGGAGCCGAAGCTGAAGTGCTACCTGGAGGTCGTGGTCCCGGTCGCGACCCACGCCGACCTCCCCGCGGCCCGCGCACAGGCGACGGACCTACTGGAGTCGATCAAGCGCGACCTGTCGACGGCGGCAGGCATCTGACCGAATCCGCGGCAACCGCACCAGCGACAACCGCACCCACGAAGACTCAGGAACTCTTCCGGGCAACCTCACGACGCTGCCGCTTGCCCAGAGGCGCCTGGGAGAGATCCTCGGCCGATGACTTCAGCCTGTTCTTGCGAGGAACCCCGGGGCTTCAGCTCCGGGAGTAATCGCATCTTCGGGCTCGCGGCGCGGAGCGCCGCGGTATCGCTGTGTCTGCCCGGCCGCGTAGCGGCCGGGTATCACTCGGGACCCGGCGCGTCAGGACAAGGTGCGCACGGGTCACTCGATGGGGTGAGCGGTGGGGAACATGTGGCGGGGTGTCGTGCGGGTGTCTACGATCGCTGATCGTGAAGCTGGTGGTGCAGGTCAGGCTGCTGCCGACGGCCGTGCAGGCGGCGGCTCTGGAGGCGACCCTGCGTGCCTGCAATGAGGCTGCCACCTGGGTGAGCGGGGTCGCCTTCGAGCGTGGGGAGTTCAAGAACTTCGCTCTGCGCAAGCTCACCTACGACCAGGTCAAGTCGCGTTGGAACCTGGGTGCTCAGGCGGCCCAGCACACGATCAAGAAGACCTGTGACGCGTACGCCACGCTGAAGGCGAACCTGAGGGCGGGCCGTCTGGGTCGTCCCGGCTCAGCGCGCTACCGCCGCGCCACGCAAAAGCCCGTTGCCTTCCGCCCCTTTGGTGCTCAGCCCTATGACGACCGGATGCTGTCGTGGCAGATCGCCGGGCGGACGGTGTCGGTCTGGACCACCGGCGGGCGGATGAAGAACGTGGCTTTCACGGCATCTGTCGAGCAGCTGGCCACGCTCGCGCTGTACCGCAGGGGCGAGTCCGATCTCGTGCACCGGGACGGCATGTGGTTCCTGAACGCCACCTGCGAAATCCCCGAGGCCGAGCCGAACACCGAACCGGTGGACTTCCTCGGTATCGACCTGGGCATTGTGAACATCGCCACCACCTCGGACGGCGAGATCATGGCCGGGCGTGAGCTCAACCGGACCCGGGTCCGCGAGCGCGGCCTGCGCACCAAGCTCCAGAAGAAGAACACGCCGTCTGCGAGGCGGCGGCTGAACAAGCGCCGCCGTAAGGAAGCACGGCGGGCCAAAGACATCAACCACAAGATCGCGAAGCATGTGGTGGCCGAGGCTGAACGCACCGGTCGGGGAATCGCCCTTGAAGACCTCACGGGCATCCGCGAGCGGGTACGGCTGAGGAAGCCCCAACGGGCCGCCCACACCAGCTGGTCCTTTCACCAGCTGGGGCAGTTCATCACGTACAAGGCCCGCAAGGCCGGGGTCCCGGTCGTGCACGTCGATCCGGCGTACACCTCCCGTACCTGTGCCGAGTGCGGTCACATCGACAGGGCGAACCGGGTCTCCCAGGCCTGGTTCGCGTGCCGGTCCTGCGGCGTCGTTGCGCACGCGGACCGGAACGGCTCCCGCAACATCCGCGCCCGCGCGTGGGAGTTGTGGCGACGCGGGGCCCAGTCAACGGCCCCAGCCCCACCGCGAAGTCGGCCGGAGGGGCAGGACGCAAACGCAGAACCACAGCCAGTGGCGCCCGTTGTGCAAGCCCGTCGCTTTAGCGACGGGTAGTTGACGTTCTTGTAGCCGTACCCGCGCTGGTCCAGCCAGGCCCGCGCGGCCTCCTCGGCCCGCTCGGTCGCCTCGAGGATGTCCTCCTCCGCCTCCCCGGAGTCCAGGAAGCGGAAGGTGAAGGCGGGCCGTACGGCCACGTCGTACGTGAGGTTGCCCTCGGGCGTGAAGGCCGCGCGCAGCACGTCGTGCTCAGCGGCACGCTCCAGCAGCCCGGCCCGCTGCTCGGCGCTCAGCCCGTCGAAGACGCCACGCACGGTGACCCGGAAGGTACGAGCGCTCATCCCCCGAACGTAGGCGCGGGGACCACCCCGGCTCCACAGATTTTTCCGGGGTCACCCACGACGACGAGGCCGCTGGACGAGCCGGCCGGCCGGCCCTGACGGAACCGGCCCCCGGCGGGCCCTACCAGGCCCCGGAGCCGACCCGTCAGCCCACCACCAGCAGAATCAACACCAACAGCGCCCCCGCAACCGCCGGCGCGACCACCTCGTAGGCCCACCGAACGGTCACCTCCCCCTGCGCCGTCTCCGCCCGGTGCCGCGCCTCGTGCAGCCCCCGCAGCTCATCCATGATCCGGTCGGTCTCCGCCCGCACGGGCCCGTCCGGCACCGGGCCTCCACCAAGGCCCTGCCCCAGCCCCGCACGCATCCCGAGCGCACTGCCGCGCCCCTCGTCCCGGCCCATCTCCCGCCGCGCCTGCGCGGTCGCCCGCATCTCACGCCGGGCGGCCTTCTTGCGGGCGCGCAGCGAGACGGGGACGGCCCACAACTGGTACTTGGCGCCGGACTCGGTGAGGACCTCGTTCGAGTAGGCGGACTTCAGCGAGGCGACCTGCCCCCAGGGCAGCACGATGACCCGGAACGGGTTGCGGATGCGCAGCCGGTCGTCGCCCGCGTACACCGCGGGCCGCAGCGTGAAGGCGACGACCAGCGGCACGATGAGGATCAGCACGGCGAGCGCCATCCACGGGGTGCGCCCCTCGCCCGAGATCACCGCGTCGATGCCGAGCCACCCGGCGATGGCGAGCAGCAGCACGCCGCCGGCGATGGCCGGAACCGACCGGTACACCCGGTCCTTGGACTCGGGCTCCGGAGGCTGCGGCGCGGGCGACTGGGACTCGGGGCTCGTCATGCCTCGATTCTGCCGGACCGTATGTCGACCACCCCAACCCCACCCGGGCAAACCCGGGGGCTGTACAGCCGCTACGCGCGTAGATATGCTCGTCTGGTGACCATGCCCAGTTCTGCACTCACCGCAGCTCACCCCCTCAAGGACGTCACCGCGTCCGACAGCGCGCTGCGCCGCTTCCTCCACGGGCTCCCCGGCGTCGACGCGGTCGGTCTGGAGGGGCGTGCGGCCTCCCTCGGTACCCGTTCGATCAAGACGACCGCGAAGGCGTACGCCATCGACCTCGCCATCTCGATGGTCGACCTGACGACGCTGGAAGGCGCGGACACCCCGGGCAAGGTCCGGGCGCTCGGCGCGAAAGCGGTCCGGCCAGACCCGACCGACCGTACGACGCCCACGACGGCCGCGGTCTGCGTCTACCCCGACATGGTGGCCGTGGCCAAGGAGGCCGTCGCCGGCTCCGGCGTGAAGGTCGCCTCCGTCGCCACGGCGTTCCCGGCCGGCCGCGCCCCGCTCACCGTCAAGCTGGCCGACGTCCGCGAGGCCGTCACCGCGGGCGCCGACGAGATCGACATGGTCATCGACCGCGGGGCGTTCCTCGCGGGCCGATACTTGAAGGTGTACGACGAGATCATCGCCGTGAAGGAGGCCTGCGGCACGTCCGCGCGGCTGAAGGTCATCTTCGAGACGGGCGAGCTGTCGACGTACGACAACATCCGCCGCGCGAGCTGGCTCGGGATGCTGGCCGGCGCGGACTTCATCAAGACGTCCACCGGAAAGGTCGCCGTCAACGCGACCCCGGCGAACACGCTCCTCATGCTGGAGGCGGTACGTGACTTCCGAGCACAGACCGGCATCCAGGTCGGCGTGAAGCCGGCCGGCGGCATCCGCACCTCCAAGGACGCCATCAAGTTCCTCGTCCTGGTCAACGAGACCGCCGGCGGGGACTGGCTGGACAACCACTGGTTCCGCTTCGGCGCCTCCTCGCTGCTGAACGACCTGCTGATGCAGCGCCAGAAGCTGGCCACTGGCCGCTACTCCGGCCCCGACTACGTGACGGTGGACTGAGCCCCATGAACAGGGAAAACGTGTCATCGGTATTCGAATACGCCCCGGCCCCCGAGTCGCGCTCGATCGTCGACATCGCGCCCTCGTACGGCCTGTTCATCGACGGCGAGTTCGTGGAGGCGGCCGACGGCAAGGTCTTCAAGACGGTCTCGCCGAGCACCGAGGAGGTCCTCTCCGAGATCGCCCAGGCCGGTGAGGCGGACGTCGACCGCGCGGTGCAGGCCGCCCGCAAGGCCTTCGAGAAGTGGTCGGCGCTGCCCGGCTCGGAGCGCGCCAAGTACCTGTTCCGCATCGCGCGGATCATCCAGGAGCGCTCCCGCGAGCTCGCCGTCCTCGAAACGCTCGACAACGGCAAGCCGATCAAGGAGACCCGCGACGCGGACCTCCCCCTGGTCGCGGCGCACTTCTTCTACTACGCCGGCTGGGCCGACAAGCTCGACCACGCCGGCTTCGGTGCGAACCCGCGGCCGCTGGGCGTGGCGGGCCAGGTCATCCCCTGGAACTTCCCGCTGCTGATGCTGGCGTGGAAGATCGCCCCGGCGCTCGCGACCGGCAACACGGTCGTCCTGAAGCCGGCGGAGACCACCCCGCTCTCGGCGCTCTTCTTCGCGGACATCTGCCGCCAGGCGGGCCTGCCGAAGGGCGTCGTCAACATCCTCCCCGGCTACGGCGGCGCGGGCGCGGCGCTGGTGGCCCACCCGGACGTGAACAAGGTCGCCTTCACCGGCTCCACGGCCGTCGGCAAGGAGATCGCCCGCACGGTCGCCGGCACCCGCAAGAAGGTCACGCTCGAACTGGGCGGCAAGGGCGCCAACATCGTCTTCGACGACGCACCCGTGGACCAGGCCGTCGAGGGCATCGTGAACGGCATCTTCTTCAACCAGGGCCAGGTCTGCTGCGCGGGCAGCCGCCTGCTGGTCCAGGAGTCGATCCAGGACGAGCTGCTGGAGTCCCTGAAGCGGCGCCTGTCCACCCTCCGCCTCGGCGACCCCCTCGACAAGAACACCGACATCGGCGCGATCAACTCCGAGGAACAGCTCACGCGCATCACCTCCCTCGTCGACCAGGGCGAGGCGGAGGGCGCCGAGCGCTGGTCGCCGGCCTGCGAACTGCCCGAAAGCGGCTACTGGTTCGCCCCGACGCTCTTCACGAACGTCACCCAGGCGCACACCATCGCCCGCGACGAGATCTTCGGCCCGGTGCTGTCGGTCCTGACGTTCCGCACCCCGGACGAGGCGGTCGCCAAGGCCAACAACACGCCGTACGGCCTCTCCGCCGGCATCTGGACGGAGAAGGGCTCCCGCATCCTGGCGGTCGCGAACAAGCTCCGCGCGGGTGTCGTCTGGTCCAACACGTTCAACAAGTTCGACCCGACCTCGCCGTTCGGCGGTTACAAGGAGTCGGGCTTCGGCCGCGAGGGCGGCCGCCACGGCCTGGAGGCGTACCTCGATGTCTGATCGGCTCACCGTCCTGAAGACCTACAAGCTGTACGTCGGCGGGAAGTTCCCGCGTTCCGAGAGCGGCCGGGTGTACGAGGTGACGGACTCGAAGGGCAAGTGGCTGGCGAACGCGCCGCTGGCGAGCCGCAAGGACGCCCGTGACGCGGTTGTGGCCGCCCGCAAGGCGTTCGGCGGCTGGTCCGGCGCGACGGCGTACAACCGCGGCCAGGTCCTCTACCGCGTCGCGGAGATGCTGGAGGGCCGCCGCGACCAGTTCACGCGTGAGGTGGCCGACGCCGAGGGGCTGTCGAAGTCCAAGGCGGCGGCGGTGGTGGACGCCACGATCGACCGCTGGGTCTGGTACGCGGGCTGGACGGACAAGATCGCCCAGGTGGTCGGCGGCGGCAACCCGGTGGCGGGTCCGTTCTTCAATCTCTCTTCCCCCGAGCCGACGGGCGTGGTCGCGGTCCTGGCCCCTCAGCAGTCGTCCTTCCTGGGCCTGGTGTCGGTCGTCGCCCCGGTGATCGCGACCGGCAACACGGCGGTCGTGGTGGCGAGCGAGAAGTCCCCGCTCCCCGCGCTGTCCCTCGCCGAGGTGCTGGCCACCTCGGACGTCCCCGGCGGCGTGGTCAACGTCCTCTCGGGCCGCACGACGGAGATCGCGACCCCGCTGGCAGCCCACCAGGACGTCAACGCGATCGACCTCGCGGGCGCCGACGAGGTCCTCGCGAAGGAACTGGAGATCGCCGCGGCCGACAACCTCAAGCGCGTCCTCCGTCCACAGCCTGTGGATTACACGGAGCCTCCCGGCATCGACCGCATGACGGCGTTCCTGGAGACCAAAACGGTCTGGCACCCCACGGGGTCACTGGGCGCGTCGGGTTCCTCGTACTAGACGCCCCTCACAGCGAGAAGCCCCGGCCCTCCTCCGTCCGGGAGGGCCGGGGCTTCTCTCGTGCGCGCTCGTCGCCGTACGGGCCCTACGGCGACAGCAGCCCCGCCGCCTGCCCCACCACCGGGACGCTCTCGATCGACTGCGCCTGTGCCACCGTCCCCGTCAGCGCCCAGGACGTCATTGGGGGTCGATCCTGCCGAGGGAGGTGGGGCGGCTGTTGACCATGTGTCGGGCCATCGCCGCCACCTTCTGATGCAATGGGTAATCGATTCGACACAAAGGGTAGTTGAGGTGTGACGCGCGCATCAAAGGCGACCCGCGGGGTCGTACGGCCACCGATGGATGCCTCACACTGGTGTCCCGTGAGTTCCCCTCTGCCCATACCGACGCGAGTCGTGCTGCTCTGCGGCCCTTCCGGCTCCGGCAAGTCCCTCCTCGCGGCCCGCTCCGGCCTCCCGGTGCTGCGGCTCGACGACTTCTACAAGGAGGGCGACGACCCGACGCTGCCGCTGGTGGCGGGCGGTTCGGACATCGACTGGGACCATCCGGAGTCGTGGGACGCGGACACGGCCGTCGCCGCGATCACCCGGTTGTGCCGCACGGGCCGTACGGACGTCCCCGTCTACGACATCGCACTCAGCGCCCGCACGGGCACGGAGACGGTGGACATCGGGCGGACCCCGCTGTTCATCGCGGAGGGCATCTTCGCCGCGGAGATCGTCACCCGCTGCCAGGAGCTCGGCGTCCTCGCCGACGCGCTGTGCCTGAGCCGCGGCCCGGTGAAGACCTTCCGCCGCCGCTTCCTGCGGGATCTGAAGGAGGGCCGCAAGTCGGTGCCGTTCCTGCTGCGCCGCGGCTGGCGTCTGATGCGTCAGGAACGCTCGATCGTCGCCCGCCAGACAGCACTGGGCGCTCACGCCTGCGACCGCGACGAGGCGATGGGGCGGCTGGCGTCCGCGGCGGCGGGCCGGTGCGCGAGCCTGCGTACAGCGGCCTGAGGGACGAACGAGGAACAGACGAACAGAGGGACAAAAGAAAGCGGGACCGGATGGACCCCCCGGCCCTCCAGTCCCGCTCTTGTGCTCCCCCGTTGTCCTCCCCCGAGTTCCCCCCACTCTCCTGAGGAGACGCCCCCCAGCGTCTCCGCAGTTCCCCCGTGGGCCCCCTTTTGATGCTTCCCCCAGCCTCAGGCGACGAGCTCGCCGAAGGCGTCCTCCTCGTCACGGCCGAAGCTGAGGACCTCGTCCTCGCGCAGCCGGCGGAGCGACCGCCAGATGCTGGACTTCACCGTGCCGACACTGATGTCGAGGATCTCCGCGATCTCCGGGTCCGTGCGGCCCTCGTAGTAGCGCAGGACCAGCATGGTGCGCTGGAGCTCGGGCAGCCGGGCCAGCGCCTGCCACAGGACCGCGCGCAGTTCCGTGCCGCGCATCGCGTCCGTGTCGCCGGGCGTCTCCGGCAGTTCCTCGGTCGGGTACTCGTTGAGCTTGCGGCGCCGCCAGGCGCTGATGTGCAGGTTGGTCATGGTGCGGCGGAGGTATCCGCCGACCGCCGCCTTGTCACTGATCCGGTCCCACGCCTTGTACGTCGAGAACAGCGCGCTCTGGAGCAGGTCCTCGGCCTCGAAGCGGTCGCCGGTGAGGTGGTAGGCGGTGGCGTACAGGGAGGCGCGGCGCTCCTGGACGTAGGCGGTGAACTCCGCCTCCGACAGCGAGCGGCGCTCCCCCGAGTCCTCCCTGTACGCGGCTCCCCCGTGAGCCGCCCCCGTCCCCTTGCTCTCCCCCGTGTGTGCGTCAACCACCGTCATGATCGCGGTGTGCTGACGCCCGGTGCCGCGAGCGCACCCCCGCCCGCTCACGGCACCGGACTTCTCGGAACCCCGGCTCACGTCGTGCAGACGCGTGATCACAGCGCTGGTGCTGGTGCCGTGCAGCGTGTTCATCTCGCGCCCCCCGTCGTGGACTTCCGGTGTGCGGCCCGCCGGTCGGGCGGGCTTTCCTGCTTGTGCCGAAAAGCTTGCCGCGGCACTTTCATGGCCGTGTCCGCCGACTGTCACAGACCTGTCACAGGGCTCGGCCACATGGCGGACACACCTCGCACACAGGCGTCGGCGGCAGGTACGGCGACCATCTCGGCCCACAGGTCGAACCCCAACCCCTCCATGGGCCAGAATGAGCCCGTGCCTTCCCTGTTGCTGATCGAGGACGACGACGCCATCCGGACGGCCCTGGAGCTCTCACTGACGCGCCAGGGTCACCGGGTGGCGACCGCTGCCAGTGGTGAGGACGGTCTGAAGCTGCTGCGCGAGCAGCGCCCGGATCTGATCGTGCTGGACGTGATGCTGCCCGGCATCGACGGGTTCGAGGTGTGCCGGCGCATCCGGCGCACGGACCAGTTGCCGATCATCCTGCTGACCGCGCGCAGCGACGACATCGACGTGGTCGTCGGGCTGGAGTCCGGCGCCGACGACTATGTCGTCAAGCCGGTGCAGGGGCGGGTGCTGGACGCCCGGATCCGGGCCGTGCTGCGGCGCGGCGAGCGGGAGTCCAACGACGCGGCGACGTTCGGCAGCCTCGTCATCGACCGCTCGGCGATGACCGTGACGAAGAACGGCGAGGACCTCCAGCTGACGCCGACCGAGCTGCGGCTGCTGCTGGAGCTGAGCCGGCGGCCGGGGCAGGCGCTGTCCCGGCAGCAGCTGCTGCGGCTGGTGTGGGAGCACGACTACCTGGGCGACTCGCGGCTGGTGGACGCCTGTGTCCAGCGGCTGCGCGCCAAGGTCGAGGACGTGCCGTCGTCCCCGACGCTGATCCGTACCGTGCGTGGTGTCGGCTACCGGCTGGATCCGCCTCAGTGACACAGCGGCACCACCAAGGGGGGGACCGCGGCTGGACCGCGGCGCGCAAGGGAGTTCTGTCGCGGCTGCGCTTCACGAGCCTGCGACTGAGGCTGGTCGTCGTCTTCGGCCTGGTGGCGCTGACGGCCGCCGTGTCCGCGTCCGGCATCGCGTACTGGCTCAACCGCGAGGCCGTGCTCACCCGCGCCCAGGACGCCGTGCTGCGCGACTTCGAGCAGGAGATGCAGAACCGGGCGGGTGCGCTGCCCGAGCAGCCGACCCAGGACGAGCTCCAGCACACCGCGGGCCAGATGGCGGGCAGTGACCAGCGCTTCAGCGTGCTGCTGGTCGCGAGCAACGCCGACGGCAGGACCGTCTTCGGCAGCTCCGGCGGGCTGAGCGGCTTCTCCCTGCAGGACGTGCCGGTCTCGCTGCGCACGGCGGTGAACAAGACGCAGAAGGTCGACGGGGCCAACAAGCATCCGCACCACCTGTACTGGCAGCGGGTCGTCGACCACGACACGCCGTACCTCGTGGCCGGGACGCGGGTGATCGGCGGCGGTCCGACCGGTTACATGTTGAAGTCGCTGGAGCCGGAGGCGAAGGACCTCAACTCGCTGGCCTGGTCGCTGGGGATCGCCACGGGCCTCGCGCTGATCGGCTCGGCGCTGCTCGCGCAGGCCGCCGCGACGACGGTGCTGAAGCCGGTGCAGCGGCTCGGGACGGCCGCGCGGCGGCTCGGCGAGGGCAAGCTGGACACCCGGCTCAGGGTGTCCGGGACCGACGAACTCGCCGATCTGTCCCGGACGTTCAACAACGCGGCCGAGGCGCTGGAGAAGCGGGTCGCCGACATGGCCGCGCGGGACGAGGCGTCCCGGCGGTTCGTGGCCGACATGAGCCATGAGCTGCGTACGCCGCTCACCGCCATCACCGCCGTGACGGAGGTGCTGGAGGAGGAGCTGGAGGCGGAGACCGGCAGCATGGACCCGATGATCGAGCCCGCCGTCCGGCTGGTGGTCAGCGAGACGCGGCGGCTGAACGACCTGGTCGAGAACCTGATGGAGGTCACCCGCTTCGACGCGGGCACGGCCCGGCTCGTCCTGGACGACGTCGACATCGCCGACCAGATCACCGCGTGCATCGACGCCCGCGCCTGGCTGGACGCGGTCGAGCTGGACGCCGAGCGCGGCATCCACGCCCGCCTCGATCCGCGCCGTCTGGACGTCATCCTGGCCAACCTGATCGGCAACGCGCTCAAGCACGGCGGCTCCCCGGTGCGGGTGTCCGTCCGCGAGGCCGACGACTCGATCGTCATCGAGGTGCAGGACCACGGGCCCGGCATCCCCGAGGACGTCCTGCCGCACGTCTTCGACCGCTTCTACAAGGCCAGCGCCTCCCGGCCGCGCTCCGAGGGCAGCGGCCTGGGCCTGTCCATCGCCCTGGAGAACGCCCACATCCACGGCGGCGAGATCACCGCGGCCAACTCGCCCGACTCGGGCGCGGTGTTCACCCTGCGCCTCCCGCGCCACACCTACGCGCCGGGGGAACAGCCCGCCGAGGGCGAGCGGAAGCACGAGGACGACACCGCCCAGGACCAGGGCGAGGACTCGAAGGGGGAGGCCTGATGACCACACGTCTGGTGTCCGTGGCCCGGATCGGTGCCGTGTCCGTGCTCACCCTGCTGCTCGCCGGCTGCGGTATCCGGGCCACGGAGGTGCCGACGAACTTCGGGCCCGCGCCCTCGCGGGTGCGCTGTTCGCTCGCCGAGCCGGACGTGTCGAAGCAGACCGCCCGGGGGCTGCCGGTACAGGTGTTCCTGCTGTGCGGGTCGTCGCTGGTGACCGTCGACCGGACCGTACGGGTCCCGGACGGCGCGGCCGACTCCGAGCGGCGCATGCTGGTGGCGCAGGGCCTGCTGGACCAGCTCGCGACGCCGCCGTCGCCCGCCGAGAAGGAGGCCGGCTACGGCACGGACGTACGCGGCGGCATCACCGTGGGCGGGCCACGGCCCGGCGACCCGGAGGACACGCTGCGGCTGAGCATGGCGCCGGACAGCCTCACCTCCTACGCCCTCGCCCAGATCGTCTGCACCTTCGCCGACTCGGCGGCCGCCGAGGGCGACGGCTCCGTGGTCCTGGGCGGCCCCGGCGCCGAGCCCCCGCGCCGCTGGGAGTGCACCGACGAGGTACGGGCCCGCCCGGGCAGCAAGGAACCGCCGTCCAAGGACGTGGCCGGGGAGTGAGCGGGCCCGGACTCCGCCGGGCTGTGGCGCATGCCTCACAGGCGTGCCGGGGGCATCCCGGAACCGATTCCGCCGGAGGCCGCGTCTAGGGGATCGTGCAGCGTCAAGGCTCCATCGGCGGCAGCGCCGCGTTCCGCATCCGTGTGACAGGAGGTGTCCTCCTCGTCGCACACCTCGCGTTCGTCGCCTGGTTCACGCTGCGGCCGCTGGACGTGCCCTGGGTGATGCCCGCCAATCTGCGGCCGTTCGACGGTATCCGGGCCGATCTCGCCCTGGGCTGGCCCGAGGCGGCCCGTCACATCGGCGAGAAGCTGGCCCTGCTCGCCCCGCTGGGCGTGCTGCTGCCCACCGTGAGCGGCAGACTGGTCGTCTCGCCGCTGGCGTCCCTGCTGCGCACCGTCACGGCCGGTGCCCTGCTGTCGCTGGGCATCGAACTGCTCCAGACCGGCGTGCCCGGTCAGGTCGTCGACGTCGACTCACTGTTCCTGAACACCGCGGGCGTGGCCCTCGCGCATCTCGCGCTCGTCCCCGCCGGCCGCTCCTGGCTGCGCCGCCGCACCACCGCGCGCCCTACCGGTACGCCCGTTCCCCCCGAGGAGCCGGCTCAGGGTCGGACCCCGACGATTCCCAGGGTCGGGATCGCCCCGTGGGGCGACGCTTTGCCCCCTTCGTCCCCGTAGCGTGGAGTGCAGATGGGGTACTCGGACGAGAGACGAGAGACCTCACACCGACGCCTCACGAAGGAGCCGCACATGTCCCGCCTCGCCCGCCCCACCCACGGCCGCATGATCGGCGGAGTGTGCGCCGCGCTGGCACAGCGCTTCGGCACCACCGCGACGACGATGCGGGTGATCTTCCTGGTCTCGTGCCTGCTGCCCGGACCGCAGTTCCTGCTGTACATCGCGCTGTGGATCCTGCTGCCCTCGGAGAGCAAGGTGCAGAACAAGGCACAGACGGCCTGGTAACGACCTGTACGAGAACGCCGATGGGGCGCACCCCTGGGTCCAGGGGTGCGCCCCATCGGTGTGTGGTCCGCCCGGGCGGGAGGTTCAGCCGACCGGAACGCCGTTCACCGGGAGGCCGTGCGGGGGCAGGCCCTCCATCGGCAGACCGCCGAGCAGCTGGGCGGCCGGCCCGGTCGGGCCCTCGGCGAGCAGCTGCTCGGTGACCGGCTGGGCGGCGGCCAGACCGGTACCGGTCGCCGTCTGCCCCTGGCCCAGCGCATCGCCCGAGCCCGGCAGCGTCTGGGAGAGCTGCTCCGCCGGGAGCGCCTGGGTGACGGTCTCCAGCGTCTGAGCGGTGTCCGGGAGGGCCGAGGCGGCGTTGGCGGCGCCCGCACCGGCGACGGCGAAGGCGGCACCGAGAGCGGCGACACCGAGGGACTTGGCAGCAGACTGCTTCATGAAATGCGTCCTCATAATGGGATGACGGGGTGTGTGAGCGGTGCAGCGACCGTATTGAGGCGGCGCCATCAGCCGCAAACATCGAAATGCGGACGGATTGTGAACACCGCCCGCATTCCCTGTGCGCCGATACCCCTCGGATCAGCTCTCCGAAGGCGAAGAACCGCTGGTGGAGGCGGTCTGCCGGAACAGCCATTCGGATTTCAGCTCGGCATATCCGGGCTTGATCACGTCATTGATCATGGCCAGCCGTTCATCGAAAGGAATGAACGCCGACTTCATAGCATTGACAGAAAACCATTGCAGGTCGTCGAGCGTATAGCCGAACGCCTCGACCAGGTGCTCGAATTCCCGGCTCATGCTGGTGTGCGACATAAGACGATTGTCCGTGTTGACCGTGGCACGGAAATGCAGTCGGCGCAGCAGTCCGATGGGGTGCTCGGCGTACGAGGCCGCCGCCCCGGTCTGGAGGTTGGAGCTCGGGCACAGCTCCAGCGGGATGCGCTTGTCCCGGACGTACGAGGCGAGCCGCCCGAGTTCGACCCTGCCGTCCTCGTGGACCTGGATGTCGTCGATGATCCGCACCCCGTGCCCGAGCCGGTCGGCGCCGCACCACTGGAGGGCCTGCCAGATCGAGGGCAGTCCGAAGGCCTCGCCGGCGTGGATGGTGAAGTGGTTGTTCTCGCGCTTGAGGTACTCGAAGGCGTCGAGGTGCCGGGTGGGCGGGTAGCCGGCCTCGGCACCGGCGATGTCGAAGCCGACGACGCCCAGGTCCCGGTAGCGGTTGGCGAGTTCGGCGATCTCCAGGGCGCGGGCCGCGTGCCGCATGGCGGTGAGCAGGGCACCGACGCGGATGCGCAGGCCCTTGTCCCGGGCGCGGCGCTCCCCTTCCCGGAAGCCCTCGTTGACGGCCTCGACGACCTCTTCGAGGCTCAGCCCGCCCTCCAGGTGCTGCTCGGGGGCGTAGCGCACCTCGGCGTAGACGACGCCGTCCTCGGCGAGGTCCTCGGCGCACTCGGCGGCGACCCGCACCAGGGCGTCGCGGGTCTGCATGACGCCGACGGTGTGGGAGAAGGTCTCCAAGTACCGTTCCAGGGAACCGGAGTCGGCGGCCTCGCGGAACCAGACGCCGAGCTTCTCCGGGTCGGCGTCGGGGAGCTGGGAGTAGCCGGTCGCGTGGGCGAGGTCGACGATCGTGCCGGGGCGCAGTCCGCCGTCGAGGTGGTCGTGCAGCAGAACCTTGGGCGCCCGGTGGATCTGCTCCGGTGTCGGGGTGTTCGCGATGGTCTGGCTCGTCATTTCCGCACTCTAACTCCTACGCGCGTAGATGGCGCGCCCTCGTGTCTTTTACGTTTCCGTCGATACGTAACGGTGACCCCGAGGACGGTTCGAGTACACCCGCGCTTCTGACACTGTTCTGTCATGGCACACCAACCGACGCCGGTTCGCAGGGCCCGGCTGGGCAGGACATTCGGTCCGGATCCGTCAGCGGTGAGCGGCGTGGTGCTGCTGCTCCCCGGCGGCGACGAGGTCTCCGGCCGCAGGCCGTCCCCCATGGTGGCGACCGCCTCCGTACGCGCCCTGGGGCGCCGCCTGGCCCGTGCGGGCCGGGACGAGGGTCTCGTCACGCACGTGGTGCACTACCGCTACC
Source organism: Streptomyces coeruleorubidus (assembly GCF_028885415.1). Taxonomy (GTDB): domain Bacteria; phylum Actinomycetota; class Actinomycetes; order Streptomycetales; family Streptomycetaceae; genus Streptomyces; species Streptomyces coeruleorubidus_A. The sequence goes on along the minus strand of NZ_CP118527.1, from coordinate 6,170,981 downwards.
GCGGCTGGAACGGCAGCGAGGCCAACCTCGCGGCCGACGCGGCCTGGGCGGCCGACGAGGTCGTACGGCGTTACGGAGACGTTCCCGTCTGCCTCGCCGGCATCGGCATGGGCGGCCGGGCCGGGTTGCGGGCGGGTGGGCACGAGGCCGTCAACTCCGTGCTGGCGCTCGCTCCCTGGCTGCCGGAGGAGGATGTGGCCGCGCCACCCGAACCGGTGAAACAGCTGGTGGGGAGGCAGGTGCTGATCGTGCACGGCACGAACGACGAGCGGACGGATCCCGAGTTGTCGTTCCGGCTGGCGGCGCGGGCGAAGAAGGCGAATCGGGATGTGTGCCGGTTCGAAGTGCACGCGGACGGGCACGGGTTGAGTCAGTACCGGGACGAAGTGCTCGCGCTGGCCGAGGACTTCGTGATGGGGGCGTTGTTCGGGCGGGCCGTGTCCCGGCCTGTGCGGGATGCGCTGGCCGCGCCTCCGCCGTTGGGGTTGCGGATGCCGTTGGCTGCGGGGTTCAGTCCTTCGAGGCGATAGCGCCGCGGGGGTGATTGTCCATGGGCGTGTGCAGGTCCGCTGTGGCTTGTCGCGCAGTTCCCCGCGCCCCTAGGTCGGCAGCAAACTGCCCCTTCTCGAGAGCAGGAACTTCTTGAAGGCTGCTACCGGGGGTGTGTCCGGGTGGCCGTTCAGCCAGGCCACGCCGATTTCGCGGGCCGCGCGTGGAGCCGTCACCGTCAGTTCGACGACCCCCGGGCGGGGTACGGCGGGCGGGGGCAGGAGGGCGACGCCCAGGCCCGCCGCCACCAGGCCCCGCAGGGTTTCCGCCTCCTCTCCCTCGAAGGCGATGCGGGGCTTGAAGCCGGCCTCCTGGCAGAGGTCGTCGGTGATACGGCGGAGGCCGTAGCCGGGCTCCAGGGTGACGAACATTTCGTCCGCGGCCTCGGCGAGGCGGATGCGGCGGCGGCCCGCGAGGGAGTGGTCCGCGGGGACGACCAGGCGGAGTTTCTGTTCGTCGAGGCGGCGGGCTACCAGGTCGGGGGCGTCCGGGACGGGGGACGTCAGACACAGGTCCAGTTCGCCGGCGCGGAGACGTTCGAGCATGGCCTCGCCGTAGTTCTGGACGAGGCTGAAGCGGACGCGCGGATGATCGGCGCGGAAGGCCTGGAGGAGACCCGGGACCGTCTCGGCGCCCATGGTGTGCAGGAAGCCGAAGGCGACCTTGCCGGTGGCGGGGTCGGCGTCGGCCCGCACCTCCTCGGCGGCGCGCTCGACCTCGGCCAGGGCGCGCTCGACGGAGGTGAGGAAGGTGCGCCCGGCCGGGGTGAGGGAGACCGTGCGGCCGTGGCGGGCGAAGAGGTCCACGCCGAGGTCCTGCTCCAGGCGGGCCATGGCCCGGGAGAGGGTCGACTGGGGGACGTTCATCTCCTGGGCGGCGCGGGTGACGTGCTCGGTGCGGGCGACCCCGGCGAAGTACGCGAGGCGGGGCGCCAGCACCTTCGACATCTCCGCCATGTCTTCTGTGTCACTGGACGGTGACAGCCGAGCCGTTGAGCTGTGTTGATGCGCCATGGGAACGATTATGACCGATCCATGCATTGGACGGATCAGTGGGCACGTACGTAGGTTCGAAGCATGTCTCCCGCCAGTACCGGGGCGTCCACGATCGTGGGCGCCGATGCCTCTGTCCCTGCCGCCGACTCACGTATGTCCCCGGGCGGGCCCGGCTACCGCCGGATGAGCCTCGCCCTCTTCCTCGCGGGTGTCGCCACCTTCGCGCTGCTGTACTCCACGCAGGCGCTGCTCCCGCTGATCTCCGGCGAGTTCGGGGTGGCGGCGAGCGACGCGAGCTGGACGGTGGCCGCCGCGACGGGCGGGCTGGCGCTGTTCGTCCTGCCGATGAGCGCGCTGTCGGAGCGCTTCGGGCGGCGTACGGTCATGACGGCCTCGCTGGCCGTGGCGGTGACCGTCGGACTGCTGGTTCCCTTCGCCCCGTCGCTGGGTGTCCTGGTCGCGTTGCGGGCGCTCCAGGGCGCGGCCCTGGCCGGGCTGCCCGCGTCGGCGACGGCGTACCTCGCGGAGGAGGTCAGCCCCAAGGCGCTGGTCACCGCGATCGGACTGTTCGTCGCGGGCAACAGCGTCGGCGGGATGAGCGGCCGGGTCATCACCGGCTGGGTCGCCCAGGAGTGGGGCTGGCGGGTCGCCGTCGGTGTGATCGGCGCGCTCGCGGTGGCGTGTGCGGTGGCCTTCCGGGCGCTGCTTCCGGCGCCGAGGAACTTCCGGGCGGGTTCGCTGCGCCCCGGCGTGCTGGTCCGGACGGTCCGTGACCACCTGTCCAACCCGCTGCTGTGCCGGCTGTACGCGATCGGCGCGCTGTTCATGACGGTGTTCGGCGGCGTGTACACGGTCATCGGCTACCGGCTGACCGAGGCGCCGTTCTCGCTGCCGCAGGGCATCATCGGCTCGGTCTTCCTGGTGTACCTCGTCGGTACGGTGTCGGCGTCGACGGCCGGCCGCCTGGTGGGCCGGCTGGGCCGCCGCGGCGCGCTGTACGCGGGCGGCGGTACGACGGCGGCCGGTCTGCTGCTGTCCCTGGCCGGCTCCCTCCCACTGATCCTGCTGGGCCTGGTCCTCATCACGGCGGGCTTCTTCGCGGGCCACGCGGTGGCGTCCTCGGCGGTCAGCAAGACGGCCACGACCGGCCGCGCACAAGCCTCGGCGCTCTACCAGTCGGCGTACTACATCGGCTCCAGCGCGGGCAGCACGGTCGGCGCGATCGCCTTCCACGCGGGCGGCTGGGCCGGGACCGTCGGGGTCGGCCTGCTGGCGGTCCTGGGCGTCGTCACGATCACGGTCTTCGGGACGCGGGCGGCACGGATGCAGCGACGCCTGGCCACGGCCGCCTGAGCCCGGGGCCCGGGCCGTTCCCCCTGGTCGGGGCCGGTTGTCAGTGGGTGCGGATAACGTCCGCCTCCGCTGACCACCGGATTCGAGCAGGGGGATTTCATGGAGTTCCGCATCGACCGTACGGCGTTGGCCGAGGCCGTGGGCCGGGCGGTACGGGCGCTGCCCGCGCGGACGCCGGTGCCGGTGCTGGGCGGCCTGCTGCTGGAGGCGGACGCGGGACGGCTGGCCGTGACCGGGTTCGACTTCGAGGCGGCGGTACGGGTCGAGGCAGACGCCGAGACCGCGGTGCCCGGGCGGGTGCTCGTCCTGGGGCGGCGGCTGCTGGACGTCTGCCGGGTGCTGCCGGACGGGCCGGTGAGCTGTGCGCTGGAGGCGTCGCGGTTCGCGGTGGAATCGGACGTTACGCGGTTCGGGCTGTCGACGCTGCCCCTCGCCGAGTACCCGGCGCTGCCGGTGCCGCCCGCGCCGTACGGCACGGTGGACGGCGCCGCGTTCGCGACGGCCGTCGCCCAGGTCGCCGTCGCGGCCGGGCGCGACGACACGCTGCCGCTGCTGACGGGCGTCCAACTGCGCCTGGACGGCGGGGAGATGACACTCGCCGCTTCCGACCGCTACCGGTACGCCGTGCGGCGGCTTCAGTGGCAGCCGGGGGCGGCGGCCGACGGTGTGGTGGAAGCGCTGCTGCCCGCGCGGCGCCTGCTGGATGTCGCACGGTCGCTGGGGCGCTGCACAGACGTGCTGATCGGGTGGGACCCGGCCGCCGGCGGCGGGCTGATCGGCTTCGAGGGCGGGCGGACACGGACGGCGCTGCGCCTGCTGGACGGGCGGCTGCCGACGTACAAGTCACTGTTCGACATGGCGGGGGCCGCGGTCGCCGAGGTGGCGTGCGAGGGGCTCGCCGAGGCCGTGCGGCGGGTCGCGGTGGTGGCGGAGGCGAACAGTCCGGTGCGGCTGGACTTCTCGTCCGACGGGTCCGTCATGCTCCGCGCCGGCTACGGCGACGACGTGGCGGTCCAGCGGCTGCCGGCCACGCTGAGCGGCGCCGACGAGATGCCGGTGGCCTTCAACCCGGCCTATCTGCTGGACGCGCTGACGTCCTTCGAGAGCCCGCGCGTGCGGCTGGAAATGCTGGGTGCGGGGCAGCGGGCGCTGCTGCACGCGGTGCCGGGCGACGGGGCCGCCGAGGGGACCGGGGAGATGGCCCGGGAGCCGGCCGGAGAGCACCGGCATCTGCTGATGTCGGTGAAACAGCTGGTGTGAAGCACCGCGCCTGCCTGCGCTTTTGTGCGCTCGGAGGGCCGTTGTCAGTGGGCTGCGGTAGCTTCCGAAGTGCTGGGCGCGATGGCGCGTGACAGAAATTCCACAGGGGTGGGTGGACGATGACGAACGGCACGGCGACACCAACAGATCTGGACACCAGGCTGGAGGCCCACCGGACCGAGCTGACGGGGTACTGCTACCGGATGCTCGGCTCCTCCTTCGAGGCCGAGGACGCGGTGCAGGACACGATGGTCCGCGCCTGGCGCAGCTACGACAAGTTCGAGGGGCGCTCCAGCCTCCGCTCCTGGCTCTACCGCATCGCGACCAACGTGTGCCTGGACATGCTGACCGCGGGCAACAAGCGCGCCAGGCCCATGGACCTGACCGAGTCCACCCCGCTCGCCCAGGCGGCCCTCTCCCCCCGCCCGGACAACACCTGGCTGGAGCCCATGCCGGACGCCCGTGTGCTGCCCACGACCGACGACCCGGCGGAGGCGGCGATAGCCAAGGAGTCCGTGCGGCTCGCCTTCATGGCCGCTCTTCAGCAGCTGCCGGCCAAGCAGCGGGCCGTGCTGATCCTGCGCGAAGTGCTGGCGTGGAAGGCCAGCGAGGTCGCCGAGCTGCTGGGCACGTCCGTTGCGTCGGTCAACAGCGCCCTCCAGCGGGCCCGCGCGACCCTGGCCGAGCGGAAGGAGCCGGGCGCCGACGCGACCGTCTCCGACCCGCTGGACGAGGACCAGCAGAAGCTGCTCGACCGCTATGTGGCGGCCTTCGAGGGCTACGACATGACGGCGCTGACGGCCCTGCTGCACGAGGACGCGGTCATGACGATGCCGCCGTTCGACCTGTGGCTGACCGGCGTCGGCGACATCACCGGCTTCATGACCACCCTCGGCGCGCCCTGCGCGGGCTCCCGGCTGGTGCCGGTCCAGGTCAACGGCCTGCCGGGGTTCGCGCAGTACAAGCCGGACCCGGAGAAGGGCGGCTTCACGCCGTGGGCGGTCCAGGTACTGGAGATCTCAGACGGCCGGATCACCGGGTTCCACTGCTTCCTCGACACCCAGCGCTGGTTCCCGCTCTTCGACCTGCCCCTCCACCTCGAAGCGGAGACCGACCAGGTCGAGCAGGGCGCGTAGGGCCGGGTCGGGGTCGCGCAGCCGTATCCGCCCTCCGGCCCGGCGGGCGGCGAGCTGGAGGCGGGCGAGCAGGTCGACGGCGGCGAGCCCCGGCGGCCCGAGGCCTCCGACATCGCACACCACGACCCGGGCACGGCCGGCGTGCAGCAGTGCCCTCACGTCGTCGCTCAGTCCGCTCACCTCGTCCCGGGCGACGGGGCCGGGGAGCACGAGCACGGGGGGTGTCATGGCGTCCACGATCGGTAGACCGGGCCGGCGGCGGTAACTCATCGCGGCTGTCCGTCCTTTCGGCGCCGTGAGGATCACATTGACCTCGGTACGGCCTTCCCCGGAGGGTTGGCTGTATGCCCCATGCATCTGCCCCTCCCGCGCTGTCCGATGCCCGCGTCGCCGGTGAGGGGGCGCCGTGCAGGGGGTGCTGAGCGGTTTCGCGGTCATCGCGGTCGTGATCGGGGTCGGCTATCTGATCAGTCGCCGGGGATATCTGGGCGACGGCGGGCGCGAGGTGCTGACCAGGCTGGCCTTCCACGTGGCGTCTCCCGCCCTGCTCTTCACTACCCTCGCCCAGGCCGACCTGTCGGTGATCTTCTCCGACCGGCTGCTGGTCACGGCGATGAGCACGGCAGCGGCGGCGGGTGTCTTCGTGGCGGTGGGTGCCGCGCGCGGCTGGGGTGTGGGCCGGACGACGATCGGCGCGCTGTGCTCCAGCTACGTCAACTCGGGGAACCTCGGCATCCCGATCGCGGTGTACGTGCTGGGCGACGCGTCACTGGTCGCGCCGGTGCTGCTGTTCCAGCTGGTGGGTGTCACGCCGGTGGCGCTGACGGTCCTGGACCTGGCGAGCGGTGGGGAGAAGCGGCCCCTGCGGCAGCGCCTGCTCACGCCCCTGCGCAACCCGATAGCCCTGGGCTCCCTGGCCGGCGTGGCGGCTTCGGCGTCGGGCCTCACGGTGCCGGGCCCCTTGATGGACCCCCTGACCCTCATCGGCAACATGTCGGTCCCGGCGGTGCTCCTGGCCTTCGGCATCTCCCTGCGCGGCAGCACGCTCCCGCTGCGCGGCGCGGAACGGGCCCCTGTCCTCCTCGCCGTCACCCTCAAGTCGGTCGTCCAGCCCCTGGTCGCCTGGGCCCTCGCAGCCGGTGTCTTCGGCCTCCGCGGGGCCCTGCTCCTCGACGTGGTGGTGACGTCGGCGCTTCCGGCGGCGCAGAACCTGTTCACGTACGCGAGCAGCTATCGGGTGGGCGAGGTGCTGGCGAGGGAGGCGATCTTGTTGTCGACGGTGTTGGCGGTGCCGGTTCTGGTGGTGGTGGCGGCGCTTCTCGGGTGACTCACTTCTCCGGGAACTCGCTGGTGTCGAGTTCCAGGCCGAAGGGCTCCGGCAGCGTGATCCGTTCTCCGAACTTGCCTGCGCGCAGGAGGCAGTACACGCCTTCCTTCGGCTCCCCGTACAGCGTCACCGTCGGTCCGCCGGGCGCCAGGCCGTCGACCAGGAGATAGAGCGGCACGCCCGCCTCGGCGTACCCCATGGCCTTCGCGCCGCGGTCATGCCGGGCGGTGGCCTTCGAGGTGACCTCAACCGCGAGCTGGGCAGCGGAAGCGGGCACGAAGTGGTCGCCGCCCTCGTTCGGCAAGTCCGGTACGACGACGAGGTCGGGCACATACAGCCCGAGCCGCGCCGGAACGGCCGTGCCCAGCCGCTGGAAGATGTTCCAGTGGCTGGGGATCACCTCGAAGAGGCGGCGCTGGACATGTTCGACGACGCGGTGATGCTTGTTTGTGCAAAGGGGTGCCACGGTGACGAGCCCCTCGATGATCTCCACCTTGCACCCCTTGGGGGCATCCGTCTGCTCCCAGATCCAGACCAGCTCGTCCCACTCGTTGTCAGTCAGGATGTAATCGCCGTCCAGCACGCTCATGGCGCCATTCAACACGCCGAACGGGACCGGCGGAGGTATACCGGTCCCGTTCACCCAAACGACAAACCGCCTGGTCAGGCGATACGTTCCAGCACCACCGGCGACGCCTCGAAGTCCGTCCCCGGCGCGGCGATGTCGTACGAGCCCGCCACCGCCTCCAGCGCGTACGCGAACCGCTCCGGCGTGTCCGTGTGCAGAGTCAGCAGGGGCTGGCCCTCCCGCACCGTGTCCCCCGGCTTGGCGTGCATCTCGACGCCCGCGCCCGACTGCACCGGGTCCTCCTTGCGGGCGCGGCCCGCGCCCAGGCGCCAGGCGGCGACGCCGATGCCGTAGGCGTCGAGGCGGGTGAGGACACCCGAGGCCGGGGCCTTGATCACGTGCTGTTCGCGGGCCACCGGCAGCTCCGCGTCCGGGTCGCCGCCCTGGGCCGTGATCATGCGGCGCCAGACGTCCATCGCCGAGCCGTCGGCCAGGGCCTTCGCCGGGTCGGCGTCCCTGATGCCCGCCGCGTCGAGCATCTCGCGGGCCAGGGCGATCGTCAGCTCGACGACGTCCGCCGGGCCGCCGCTCGCCAGGACCTCCACCGACTCGCGGACCTCCAGGGCGTTGCCGGCCGTCAGGCCGAGCGGGGTCGACATGTCCGTGAGGAGCGCGACCGTCTTCACGCCGTGGTCGGTGCCCAGGCCCACCATCGTGGAGGCCAGTTCGCGGGCGTCCTCCAGGGTTTTCATGAAGGCGCCGGTGCCGACCTTCACGTCCAGGACCAGGGAGCCCGTGCCCTCCGCGATCTTCTTCGACATGATCGAGGAGGCGATCAGCGGGATCGCCTCGACCGTGCCCGTGACGTCACGCAGGGCGTACAGCTTCTTGTCGGCCGGGGCCAGGCCGTCGCCCGCCGCGCAGATCACCGCGCCGGTCGTGTCCAGGACGGACAGCATCTCCTCGTTCGAGAGCAGGGCACGCCAGCCGGGGATCGACTCCAGCTTGTCCAGCGTGCCGCCCGTGTGGCCGAGGCCGCGGCCCGACAGCTGCGGGACCGCCGCGCCGCAGGCGGCGACCAGGGGGGCCAGCGGGAGCGTGATCTTGTCGCCGACGCCGCCCGTGGAGTGCTTGTCGGCCGTCGGGCGGGACAGGCACGAGAAGTCCATGCGCTCGCCGGAGGCGATCATCGCGGCCGTCCAGCGGGCGATCTCGCGGCGGTTCATGCCGTTGAGCAGGATGGCCATCGCGAGGGCCGACATCTGCTCGTCGGCCACCTCCCCGCGGGTGTACGCGTCGATGACCCAGTCGATCTGCTCGTCGCTGAGTTCGCCGCGGTCCCGCTTGGTGCGGATGACGGAGATGGCGTCCATGGCCATGGCTTGGCTTCCTTCCGAGGGTTCCAGAAGCCGTACGGCCCCCCTGAGCCGGTCGCGTGAGCAACTCAGGAGGGCCGCACGGGAGTTACTTGCTGAGGTGCTCCGGGCCGAAGGCCTGGGGCAGCATCTGCGACAGCGGCAGGATGCCCGCCGGGGTCTGAAGCAGCAGGTCCGGGCCGCCGAACTCGTGCAGCAGCTGGCGGCAGCGGCCGCACGGGACGAGCGTCTCGCCGTTCCGGTCGACGCACGTGAAGTGCGTCAGCCGGCCGCCGCCGGTGTTGTGAAGCTCCGACACCAGGCCGCACTCGGCGCACAGGCCCAGCCCGTACGAGGCGTTCTCGACGTTGCAGCCCGAGATGATCCGGCCGTCGTCGACCAGGGCCGCCACGCCGACCGGGTAGCCGGAGTACGGGGCGTACGCCCGGGACATGGCGTCCCGGGCCACCGCGCGCAGCTTCTCCCAGTCGACGTCCGGGCCGGCGTCGGTCACTTGCCCTGCCCCTTCCGGTACGGCATGCCGTTCGCCCTGGGCATCCGCAGGCGCTGGGCGGACAGGGCGAGGACCACCAGGGTGATGACGTACGGCGTGGCGGAGACGACCTGGTTGGGGACCTCGTCGGTGGTGGCGTACCAGGTGAACACCAGGGCGCCGGCGACCAGCGTGCACACGGCCGGGACGTACCTCTTGCGGATCACCAGCCAGATCGCGCCGATGACCAGCAGCAGGGCGCCGAGCAACAGCAGGGCGTGGACGTTGGCGGAGCCGCCGCGCAGGTTGAGGCTGTCGGTGTAGCCGAAAAGCCCTGCGCCGAGGGCGAGGCCGCCCGGCATCCAGTTGCCGAAGATCATCGCCGCGAGGCCGATGAAGCCGCGGCCGCTGACCTGGCCCTCCAGATAGAAGGGGTTGGCGACGATCGACAGGAAGACACCGCCGAGGCCGGCCAGACCGCCGGAGATGATCACGGCGATGTACTTGTACTTGTAGACGTTGACGCCGAGGGACTCTGCGGCGACCGGGTTCTCGCCGCAGGAGCGCAGCCGCAGGCCGAACGCGGTGCGCCACAGCACCCACCAGGTGCCGGGGATCAGCGCGACGGCGATCAGGGTCAGCCAGGAGACGTTGGTGACCAGACCGCCGAGCAGGCCGGCGATGTCGGAGACGAAGAACCAGCCCTGGTTGTTGAGGTCCCTGAGCGCGTCGGACAGTCCCGGCACCGTGAAGCTGCCGAGGGAGTCGACCGCCGGGGACTGCTTGGCGGAGCCGCCCGTGTGGCCCTCGAAGGCGAGGGGCGCGAGGTAGCGGGTGGCGCCGAGGGCGAGGATGTTGATGGCCACACCGGAGACGATGTGGTTGACGTTGAAGGTGACGGTCACGAAGGCGTGCAGCAGGCCGCCGATCGCGCCGCCGAGGATGCCGACCAGGACACCGGTCCACGGGCCCCACTGGAAGCCGGCCCAGGCGCCGAACCAGGTGCCGAGGATCATCATGCCCTCGAGGCCGATGTTGACCACGCCCGCGCGCTCGGCCCACAGGCCGCCGAGACCGGCGAGGCCGATCGGCACGGCGAGCTGGAGCGCGGTGGACATCTGGCTGACGTTGGTGATGCCGTCGGCGCCGGTGATGAGGCGGACGATCGAGGTGAGCGCCAGGCCGCCGGCGATGATCAGCAGCAGGACGGGCAGCGACAGGCGGCGGCCGGTCGGCGCCGCGGGCTGCAGCGTGGGCTGGTTGAGGTCGGTCGCGGTGGTCATCGGCCAGCCACCTCCTTCGTGGTGTTGTTGTTGCCGAGGACGTGACCGGCGGCCAGTTCGGCGCCGACCCGGCGCTGCTGGCGGCGCAGGCCCCACTCGCGGACGGCCTCGTAGGAGACGACGACCGAGAGCACGATCAGGCCCTGCATGATGACCGCGATCTCCTTGTCGTAGCCGTGGAAGTCCAGCTCGGGCGAGGCCTTGTCGAGCCAGGCCCACAGCAGGGCGGCGAAGGCGATGCCCACGGGGCTGTTGCGGCCGAGCAGGGCGATGCCGATGCCGAGGAAGCCGATGCCCGTGGGGAAGTTCAGGCTGTAGGTGTGGGTGTCGCCGAGCAGGATCGGCAGGCCGGCGAGGCCCGCGATGCCGCCGGAGATCAGCATGGCGCTGAGCACCATGCGCCTCGGGTCCACGCCGCTGGCCGCGGCGGCGGTCTGCGAGGCGCCGGAGGCGCGCAGGTCGAAGCCGAAGCGGGTGCGGTTGAGGACGACCCAGTAGCCGATGCCGAGCAGGACGGCGAGCAGCACCAGGCCGTAGATCTCGCCGGCCGCGCCCATGCCGATGCCGGGGATCCAGCCGGACTCGTGCATCTCGCCGGTGGTGTTGTTGTTGCCGACCTTCACACCGAAGACGTTCGGCAGCCACAGGTAGGCGATCACGGAGGTGGCGATCGCGTTGAGCATGATCGTGGCGACGACCTCGCTGACGCCGCGGGTGACCTTGAGGACACCGGCGATGCCGGCCCAGAAGGCGCCGGTGAGGACGGCGGTCAGGAGCAGCAGCGGGACCTGGAGGGCGGCCGGCAGGGCGACGTGGGCGCCGACGATCGCGGCCAGCATCGCGCCGAGCTGGTACTGGCCGTCGACGCCGATGTTGAACAGGTTCATCCGGAAGCCGATGGCCACCGCGAGCGCCGCGATGTAGTACATCGACGCCTGGTTGATGACCAGCACCTGGATGTCCGAGAAGCCGATCTGCTCGAACATCAGGGCGAACGGCTCGACGGGACTCTTGCCCGACGCGACCAGCACGATCGCGCTCAGGACGAAGGCCACGGCGAGCGCGATGACCGGTCCGGCCACCGCGAGGAGCACGCGCTCCCTGTCGAACTTCTTCATCAGCGGGCCTCGTCTTCCGGAGACTCGGGGGCGTCGGCCTTCGAGATCTCGGGGGTCTCTTGGTGCTCGAGGTGCCCGGTGGCGGCACCGGTCATGGCCGAGCCGAGCTCCTCGGGGGTGATGGTGGCCGGGTCGGCGTCCGCGACCAGCTTGCCGTTGTAGATCACGCGCAGCGTGTCGGACAGGCCGATGAGCTCGTCCAGGTCGGCGGAGATCAGCAGCACGGCCAGGCCCTCGCGGCGGGCCTCGCGGATGTGGTCCCAGATGGCGGCCTGGGCACCGACGTCCACGCCCCGGGTGGGGTGGGCGGCGATCAGGAAGCGCGGCTTGTGGCTCATCTCGCGGCCGACGATCAGCTTCTGCTGGTTGCCGCCGGACAGGGAGGCGGCGGTGACGTCGATGCCGGGGGTGCGGACGTCGTACTCCGTGACGATCCGGCGGGTGTCCTCCTGGGCCGCCTTCGGGTCCAGCCAGACGCCCTTGGCCAGGGGCTTCTCGGTGACGTGGCCGAGGATACGGTTCTCCCAGAGGGGGGCCTCCAGGAGCAGACCGTGACGGTGACGGTCCTCGGGGATGTAGCCGACGCCCTGCTCGCGGCGCCTGCGGGTGGGCCAGGCGGTGATCTCCTCGTCGGCGAGCCGGATGGTGCCGGAGTCGGCGTGCCTGAGGCCGATGAGCGCGTCGACCAGCTCGGTCTGGCCGTTGCCCTCGACGCCCGCGATGCCGAGGACCTCGCCCGCGTGGATGGTGAAGCTGATGTCGTCGAGGAGGGCCTTGCCGCCGGGGGCCGCCAGGCGCAGCTTGTCGACGCTGATGACCGGGCGGTCGGTGACCGTGGACTCGGCCGTCTCGGGCGTGGGCAGTTCGCTGCCGACCATCATCTCCGCGAGCTGGCGCGGGGTGGTCTCGGCGGGGACGGCCGTGCCGACGGTGGTGCCGCGGCGGATGACGGTGATCTCGTCGGCGACGGAGAGCACCTCGCCGAGCTTGTGCGAGATGAAGATGACCGACAGGCCCTCGGACTTCAGTTCGCGCAGGTTGGCGAAGAGCGCGTCGACCTCCTGCGGCACGAGCACGGCGGTCGGCTCGTCCAGGATGAGGATGCGGGCGCCGCGGTAGAGGACCTTGAGGATCTCCACGCGCTGGCGGGCGGCGACGCCGAGCTCCTCGACCAGGAGGTCGGGCTTGACGCCGAGGCCGTAGCGCTCGGAGAGCTCCTTGATCTTGCGGCGGGCCTTGGCGCCGATGCCGTACAGCTTCTCGCTGCCGAGGACGACGTTCTCCAGGACCGTGAGGTTGTCGGCGAGCATGAAGTGCTGGTGGACCATGCCGATGCCGCGGACGATGGCGTCGGCCGGCGACGAGAAGGTGACCTGCTCGCCGTCGACGGCGATGGTGCCCTCGTCCGGCTTCTGCATGCCGTAGAGGATCTTCATCAGCGTCGACTTGCCGGCGCCGTTCTCGCCGACGAGGGCGTGCACGGTGCCCTTGCGGACGCTGAGGTGGATGTCGTGGTTGGCCACGACGCCCGGGAAACGCTTCGTGATCCCGGCGAGCTCGACGGCGGTCACCGATTCCTGGACCGCCGCTCCGGCCGGAGGGCTGCTGGACGCGTTGATGGCGCACTCTCCTGGGGACGGGGGTCGTCTACGCGCGTAGCGCCCCTACGGCATACAAAGGGGCCGACGCACCGCGACAACGGGGTACGAGGAGCAGCCTCCCCGTACCCCGTTGAGCGGACGTAACCCCGGGGTTACTGCCTGCTCAGCAGTAGGTCGTCAGCTGCTCTTGACCTTGATCTCGCCGCTGATGATCTTCTCCTTGGCCGTCTTGATGGCTTCCTGGAGCTCGGCGTCGTCCGCGAACTTCGGGTTGGAGTCCGACAGGCTCACCTCGCCGGTCTTCAGATCGCCACGAACGATACCGGTCTCGGGCTTGCCGTCCTCGACCGACTTCGCCAGGTTGTACACCGCCTTGGCGACGTCCTTCATCGCCGAGGTGAGGATGAAGTCCTTGTACTTGGCAAGGGCGGCCTGCTTGTACTGGTCGGAGTCCACACCGATGGCCCACACCTTCTTGGCGGCGGCGGCCTCGATCACGCCCTGGCCGGACAGGCCGGCGGCCGCGTAGACCACGTCGGCCTTCTTCTCGATCTGGCCCTCGGCGGCCGTCTTGCCCTTGTCGGGGCTGGAGAAACCGCCCTCCTCGGCCGTCTGGGTCAGGTACTGCGAGAGGACCTTGACCTTCGGGTTCGTGTCCTTGACGCCCTGCTCGAAGCCCGCCTGGAACTTGTGGATCAGCGGGATGTCCACACCGCCCACGAAGCCGACGACGTTCGACTTGGTGCTCTTGGCGGCGGCGACACCGGCCAGGTACGAGGCCTGCTCCTCGCTGAAGACGAGGTCGGCGACGTTCTTGGTGTTGATCGTGGCGTCGTCGACGATGCCGAAGGTGGTCTTCGGGAACTTCTCCGCGGCGCCCTTGACGGCCGAGGCGTACGCGTAGCCGACGCCGATGACCGGGTTGTAGCCCTGCTTGGCCAGCGAGACCAGGCGCTGCTCCTTGTCGGCGTCCGTCTCGCCCTCGGTGGGCTCCACGTCGGCCGTCTCGTAGCCGAACTCCTTCTGCGCCTGCTCCAGACCCGCGTACGCGGCGTCGTTGAAGGACTGGTCACCCTTGCCGCCGACGTCGTACGCGATGGCGAGGCCCTTGTTCCCCTTCGAGTCCGACGACCCGGAGGTCGAGGTGCTGCCGCAGGCGGCGAGGGCGAGGGCCAGGGAGGCGGTCGCTGCGCCTGCGACCGTGATCCGGGAAATCCGGCGCATGTGTGGGGCTCCTGTCGTACAAGCTTGTACAAGCGCCGGACGGTTCGGCTGCGGCGCTGGTTTCGCCGCAGATTAACGCGCGTAGACCTGCCTGAAAACCCCTTCTGTCCACCTTGTTATGCGCCCGTGCCCAAGCCATCACCCGGCCTTGGCCGGGGCGTTGCCGACCGCGAACGGAGGGTGGCGCTGGGTGACCCGGGCGACCGGGCCCGGGAACGGCGGAGCGGGCGGGCACCGTGGGTGCCCGCCCGCTCCGGCTGTCGTCCTGACGGTGCGTCTACTCGGTCTTGACCTTGATGGAGCCGTCGATGATGCCTTCCTTGGCCTTGTCCACGGCGTCCTTGAGCCCTGCGATCTTGCCGTACTCCGGGTTCGCCTCGGAGAGCCCGACGCCCTTGACCTTCAGGTCGAAGGTCTGGGTGCCGGTCAGCGGCTTGTCGTCGTGCACGGACTTGGCCAGCGCGTAGACCGCGCCGCCGACGTCCTTGAGGGCGGAGGTGAGGATGTACCGCTTGTACGGAGCGAGGGCGGCCTGCTTGTACTGGTCGGAGTCGACGCCGATCGCCCAGACCTTCGCCTTGGCGGCGGCCTCGATGACACCCTGACCGGAGAGGCCGGCCGCCTGGTAGACGACGTCGGCCTTCTTCTCGATCTGACCCTCGGCGGCGGCCTTGCCCTTGTCGGGGCTGGAGAAACCGCCCTCCTCGGCGGTCTGGGTCAGGTACTGGGAGACGACCTTGACCTTGCCGCCGCTGGTGTCCTCGACACCCTGCTTGTAGCCGGCCTCGAACTTGTGGATCAGCGGGATGTCGACACCGCCCACGAAGCCGACCGTGTTCGACTTGGTGGCCTTGGCGGCGGCGACGCCGGCGAGGTACGAGGCCTGCTCCTCGGCGAAGACGAGGGAGGCGACGTTCTTGCCCTCGACGACGGAGTCGACGATGCCGAAGGTGGTGTCCGGGTACTTGGAGGCCACGGCCTTCATCGCCGGGCCGTAGGCGAAGCCGACGCCGATGATCGGGTTGTAGCCCTGCTTCGCGAGCGAGGCCAGGCGCTGTTCCTTGTCGGCGTCGGTCTCGCCCTCGGTGGGCTCGATGTCGGCGGTCTTGTAGCCGAACTCGTCCTTGGCCTTGGTCAGGCCGGCGTAGGCGGCGTCGTTGAAGGACTGGTCCCCCTTGCCGCCGATGTCGTAGGCGATGGCGAGACCGCGGTCGTTGCCGTCGCCGCCACCACTCTCACCGCTGGTGCCGCCACAGGCCGTGGCGACGAGGCCCAGCGACGCGACCCCCACCGCGACGCGGGTCAGTTTGGAAATCCGACGCATCGTGAAGTTCCCCATTCTCCAAGGCCCCGCAGCGGGTGCTCGGTTCGGCGCACATTAACGCGCGTAGACACTCCTGGGAACGGGTCGCTGCGGGGCCGTTATCCATTCGTGCCGATGGCCGGTTACGCCCTTGTGAACCACGGGATCGAACGGGGTCGAAAGGTGTACTCGGGGACACGGCGCATGCCTGCTCGTCACGCGCACCAGGCTGCCGCTGGGGCGCTCCGGCCGCAACCGGAGGCTCCGCCGGGCCGGGGGGAGGTTCCGCCGGGCGGGCGGCGGGCCGCAGCCGGGCCGGCCCGAGGGAAGATCAACTAGGGCTCGATGCGCCGAAGACCGCTGAACACCGCGGGGGGCGTCCAGCCGCGCAGCGCCGCGTGGATCGTCGATCGGAAGGTGGCCTCGGCCGTGGCGGCGTCGAAGGCTCCAGCCAGTTCGAGCGTGACGAGCCCGTGCAGTGTCACCCAGACCGAGAGAGCGATGGACGTCGCATCGCCGGCGAGGACGGACTCCGTCAAGCCGCGATCGATCGCCGCGAGGAGCGGCCGGACGGGGTCACTGGCGCCGACCGCGCCGGACGGGTCGAAGGATTGCACACCGCCGAACAGCACCGTGTAGAGGTGGCTGTGCTCGCGTCCCCATCGACGGTACGCGGCGGCCAGTGCACAGAGGTCGGCGAGCGGGTCCGCGGAGGTCGGCACTGCGGCCACTTCCTGGAACAGGCCGGCCACGGCTCTGTTGCGCACCTCGCCGATCAGCCCGTCCTTGCCGCCGAACAGGGAGTACACCGCCGTCGTCGACGTCCCGGCGGCAGTAGCCAGGGCACGGACCGTGACCGACTCCCGCGGACGGGTGGCGAGCATCTCGATCGCGCATGCCACGAGCCGCTCTTTGACGGTCTCGTCGTTCGTTCTCGGCCTACCCACACCCAAAAGCCTACCGCTACTGATAACGTCGTTCTGAAACAGCGTTATGGAATGCTGTTCTGAAACTACGGGAGATCCTCATGCCGACGTCCGTGTCACGCTCGGTCCGCTTAGCCGGCCGCCTGGTGCTGGCCCTGGCTGCCATCGCGGGTTCAGTGATCCTCTTCCTGGCGCTCGTCGTCCTCACGGACGGGGCGGGCTCGGGGCTCCCCGCGTGGCTGACGGCCCTGGGAATCGCGACTGCCGCCGCACTGTGGCGGGGCCGGCGCCGTACCAAGTCGGCGCGGCTCATGCCGTTCCTGCCGGTGGTCGTCGCGGCTGCATTGACGGCGTCGGTGTGCGTCCCGACCGTTCCCACGGAACGGCAGTACCCGCCCGACCTGCCTTTCGTCGCCACGCAGCACTGGAGCCTGGCCACCGGCAGCCGGGTGGCGGTCTATCACTACCCGCCCGCCAACACCGTCGCCCGACGCCCCGTTCCGTTCGTGTACCTCCACGGCGGACCGGTTCGCGGCATCTCGGTGCTCGACCACAAGTTCCTGCAGCTCCTGGCGCGACAGGGCTACGACGTCTACGCCTACGAGCAGGCCGGCGGGGGCCGAAGCGACCTGCTCCCCATGGGCCAGTACACGATCTCCAGGTCGGTCCGCGATCTCGCCGCCTTCGTCGATCGCCTGGGCAAGGGCAGGGTCGACGTCCTCGGATTCTCCTCAGGCGGGGTCGTGCTCACGCGAGCCCTGGCCGATCCGCGCGTCGCGGAGCGCTTTCACCGGGCGATCATCGCCGAGCCCGGCCCGATGGACGGCCCCACCGCGCGCATCGCCGGGCACAAGGGCCGGGAATCCGCGCGCGACCTCGCGCCGGCCCTGACCGGACCGCGGTCGACGCGCGTTCCCCGGTACGCCGTCACATTGGGCCTCATGCGACTCGGGCTCCTGACCCCCGACACCGGGCTGATAGGACAGGCAGAGGGCGACAACGCGCTCACCGCCGCCGATCTCGGCAGCGACACCGCATCCAGCTACTGCGCGCGCGACGCGCACCGCATCCCCGTCGAGGACACGGCGGAGAACTTCTCCTTCAGCCCCGCCGCCAGCCTCCGCATCCAGCAGACGATCAAGGACTCTCCCTCCATCGCCCCGCGGCTGAGGCACTCCCGGACCCCCGCGATGCTGATGATCGCCGAGTGCTCCTCACAGGTCCGTCAATGGGCGACAGCCGTCCTTGCCGAAGACCCCGCCGTCCAGCGCACGCAGTACGTGCCCGGCGTCGGACACCACATGTGGAACGGCCTCGACGACAACAACGACCGAGCCGCCGCCGTCGTCACCGCATTCCTCGAGGACGAGCCCGCACCGCTGCCGAACTACCCGACCCGCGGCGAGATCCCCGCCTTCCTCCGTGACCACAGGTGACCGCCCGCCGGGCGGTCACGGCACCTGGCCTAGCGCAGGCCGTCGACCAGGGCCGCGGCGGTGAAGAGTTCCACGCCTACCTTGATCGCGGACTCGTCCACGTCGAAGTCGCCCTGGTGGAGATCGCGCACCTGGCGTTCGCCGGGGGTGCGTACACCGAGGCGGGCCATGGCGCCGGGGACGTGCTCCAGGTACCAGGAGAAGTCCTCGCCGCCGAGGCTCTGCTCCGTGCCGACGACCGACTCGACGCCGCGTCGGGCGATCATGGCGTCGCGCAGCAGCTCGGTCACGCCGGGCTCGTTGACGACGGGCGGGACGCCGCGGACGTAGTTGATCTCCGACTTGGCGCGGTACAGGTTGGCGACCTCGTCGATCGCCGCGACCACGACGTCGGGCGCCTGCCGCCACGCCTCGATGTCGAGGCACCGCACGGTGCCGGAGAGCTCGGCGTGCTGCGGGATGACGTTGGGCGCGTGCCCGGACTCGACGCGGCCCCAGGTGATGGCGAGCCCGCTCCGGCTGTCGAAGCGCCGGCCGACCAGGGCGGGTACGTCCGTGACGACGCGGGCGGCCGCGGTGACCAGGTCGGTCGTGAGGTGGGGGCGTGCGGTGTGCCCGCCCGGGCCGTCCAGGGCGATCTCCAGCCGGTCGCAGGCGGAGGTGATGGGACCCTCCCGGAGTCCGACCTGCCCCGCGTCGACCCGGGGATCGCAGTGCACGGCGACGATCGCGCCGACCCCTTCGAGCGCCCCGCACTTGATGACGTCGGCGGCACCGCCGGGCAGTACCTCCTCGGCGGGCTGGAAGATCAGCCGGACGGGGCGGGGCAGCCGGCCCTGCTTGTGCAGTTCGGCGAGGACGAGACCGGCGCCGAGGACGACGGTGGTGTGCACGTCGTGGCCGCAGGCGTGGGCGCGGTCGGGCACGGTCGAGCGGTACGGGCAGTCGCTCTTCATGTCGGGGATGGGCAGGCCGTCGATGTCGGCCCGCATGGCGAGCATGCTGGGTCCCCCGGCCCACTGTTCGCCCTCTACGCCGATGTCACAGACGAGTCCTGTCCCGACGGCGAGTACGCGCGGCTTGAGGCCGGCCTGCTCGAGCCGCTCCTTGATCGCGGCTGTCGTGCGGAACTCCTGGTTGCCCAGCTCCGGGTGCATGTGCAGGTCGCGTCGGAACGCGATGAGCTCGGCGCGCAGAGCGTCGGGCAGCGCGCCGGGAAGCACGGCTCCCCCGGGAAGGTCGACCTCGGACTCCAATGACATCAATTGCTTCACCCTCTGAAGGGTAGGGCGCCAGGGCGGTCGTCCGACCCTCGATCAACAAAACTTCAACCCGTTCGGGGAAGAAAATATGACCGCCGAACGCATAGCTATCAACTGAGATGGGTACACTCGCCCGCCTTTTGGGCCGAGCCGGTCACCATGACCCACGGAATGTGACATCAGCCACACCTGGCTCACGGCGCCGGTATCCATCCATCCTCCTCCACGGATACCACGCCCTGCGCGGGGAACACGGCCTTGTTCGTCTGGCGGACGCCCGGCCCCGATAGTGTGCGCCCCGTGCGCGCCGACAGCCCCGAGTTCGTCCAGTCCACCCAGGCCTCGTACGACGCCATCGCCGAGGACTACGCCGCCGGGTTCCCGGACAGTCTCGTCGGGAGACCGCTGGAGCGGGCGCTCCTCTCGGCCTTCGTCGACCTGGTGCGGGCCCCCGGGGCGGCGCCGGTGCAGCCGCCGGTCGCCGACATCGGCAGCGGGCCCGGACACGTGGCGGCCCGGCTGCACGACCTGGGGCTGCCGGTGTTCGGGGTGGACGTCTCACCCCGCATGGTGGCCCTGGCCCGCCGGGCGCACCCTCGGCTGCGGTTCCACGTCGGTTCGATGACGGCCCTGGACCTGCCGGACGAGACGCTCGGCGGCATCGTCGCGCTGTACTCGATCATCCATGTGCCGGACGACCATCTGCCCTCGGTCTTCGCCGGGTTCCACCGCGTCCTGGTGCCGGGCGCGCCCGTGCTGCTCGGATTCCAGTCCGGTGCCGAGGACGGCCGTGCGCACCTCACCGAGCGCTTCGGGCAGGAGATCTCGCTCGACTACTACTGGCGCACCCCGGAGACCGTCGCGGCGCACCTCACAAAGGCCGGCCTGGAACTCCACGCCCGTGTGCTGCGGGAGCCCGAGGGCGAGGAGCAGCGTCCTCGGGCGTTCCTGCTGGCACGCAAGCCGGCGTCCGCCGACGCGTGAGCCTCCTCTTCCGGGTTGGTGGTGCGAGCCCACCGTGCGCGAGCCCGGCCCCCGATCTGTTCGTGAGCCCGCCGCGGTCTGGGCCCGAGTCCGCTCCGGTGGGCTGAGTGGGCCCGACCCGAGCTGTGCGCGAGCCGCTGCGGCCTGGGCGTGGGCCGCTGCGGTCTGGGGGGGTGAGCCGCTGCGGTCTGGGCGTGGGCCGATTCTGCCGACGCGTGAGCCCGCCGCGAGTCGTGGGTCCGTCGCCGCCTGGCCTGCCTGAAACGCCAGGTCCGCGAGGTCCGCCTGAGCGGCCGGCGCCGCCTGAGCCGGCTGACCCCGCCGTTTCCGAGGCGCCTGCGGCACGTCAGCCGACAGCCACCCCGCCCTCAGCGGCTACCGCCCCGGCCGGGCTCGCCGCGCTCGCCGAGCCCGCCATACCGCCCGAACCCGCCGCGCCCGTGATACTCCCCGGACCCACCGGACCTCGCCGGCCCCGCCGGTTCCCAGGGCATCTCCCGCACGTCAGCCGGCAGCCACTGCGTCCGCAGCACCCGCTGCCACAGCCGGGCCCGCCGTGCTCGCCGAGTCCGCCGCGCCCGGCCACTCCCCGGACCGCCGGACCCGCCGGTTCCAAGGCACCTCCGACCCGTCAGCCCGCAGCCACTGCACCCGCCGCCCCAGCCGAGCCGACCACACCTGCCGACCCCGCCGCCCCAGCCGAGCCGGCCATGCTCGCCGACCCCGCTGGCCCGGCCGAGCCCGTCGTGCCCGTCGTCGTGCCCGTGATGCTCCCCGGGTCGGCCGTACCCGTCGGACCGGTCGGGCCCCCAGGGGCTGCCGTACCGGTCGGACCCGCCGTACTCGCCGGGCCCTCCTGGCCCGCCGCCCCCGCCCCCGCCGTGGACAACCGATGCACATCCCGCGCCGCCCCCGTCACCCCCGACAGGAAGCCCTGGGCGCGAGGGGAGGCGTGGTCGGTCAGCCAGGTCGGGTCGATGTCGCAGACCGCGACGCGGACCTCGGTGCCGGAGAGGGCGAGGGGGAGGGTGTGGACGACCGTGGAGGGGAAGCTGAGGATCGTCCGGCCGATGGGGCCGCGGCGGGCGATGAGTTCCAGGGGGAGCTCGGGGCGGACGATCTCCAGGCCGGTCTCGACCGCGAGCCGGTGGAGCTTGTCCGTGCTCTCGCGGCGGTGGGCGAAGTAGCGGGTGGCGCCGTGGGCCCTGGCCAGCGTGCGGACGGCGTCCAGGTAGCGGTCGTCGTCGACCACGCCCGTCTCCACCAGGGACGTGCCGACCATGTCGGCGCCCTTGGTGATGCGGGGCGGGCCGAAGCGGGCCCGGGTCCAGGCGAAGTCGTTGGCGCTGACGGTGACGCCCGCCGGGGTCTCCTCCATCGGCATGGAGGAGAAGATCTCGACGCGGCGGTCGCCGCCGGGGGTCAGGCGGCGGCGGGCCGCGGACGACACCGGCGCGAAGATCAGGTCCCGCGGACCGGGACGGCCGCCCTTGCGGTGCCAGCGCACCAGCCGTTCCCCCCGGGCCAGCTGGCCGACGAACTCCATCGTCGCCGTGCCGTCGTCGACGACGACCAGGTCACGGGCCCGGGTGATCGTCAGCAGCAGCTGCACGTAGCGGGAGAAGGGGTCCCCCAGCACGATCCGGCGCGCCCTGCGGAGCAGGCGCGCCAGGCCTCCGATGGTCTGGAAGGGCGCCATGGGGCCGCCGCGCGCCTCCTCCCAGCGGACCTCGTGCCCCTCGTCGCGGGCCAGGTCGGACATCCGCCGCAGCTGGCCGCGCGTCATCGGGTCGACGGGCGACAGCACCACGAGGGTGAGCCCCACGCCGGGCGCATGCGCGTGCGCCCACTCCAGCACGTTCAGCAGCTGTACCGGACTCTCGACGAACGCGAGAGTGTGGGGGCCGGCATTCCCGGCGCGGGGGCTCATCGACGTACGACCGTCCCGTCGTAAGGGGGGTTGTGGGGGTTGAGGGCTCAGACGCCTACCGGCTCGCCCGCCGCGTCGGCGATCTCCGCCTCGGCGACCACACCGGCCACGCGGCGCAGCTTCTTCATCGGGGCCAGCTCGGACTCGTAGACCTTCTTCACGCCGTCGCCCAGGGAGGCCTCGATGGTGCGGATGTCGCGGACGAGGCGGGTGAGGCCCTGCGGCTCCACGGAGGCGGCCTGGTCCGAGCCCCACATGGCGCGGTCGAGGGTGATGTGACGCTCGACGAACACCGCGCCCAGCGCGACCGCGGCCAGCGTGGTCTGCAGGCCCGTCTCGTGGCCGGAGTAGCCGATCGGGACGTTCGGGTACTCCCGCTCCAGGGTGTTGATGACGCGGAGGTTCAGCTCCTCGGCCTTCGCCGGGTAGGTCGACGTGGCGTGGCACATCAGGATGTTGTCGGAGCCGAGGACCTCGACCGCGTGGCGGATCTGCTTCGGGGTCGACATGCCGGTGGAGAGGATCACCGCGCGGCCGGTGGCGCGCAGGGCGCGCAGCAGCTCGTCGTCGGTGAGGGAGGCGGACGCCACCTTGTGGGCGGGGACGTCGAACTTCTCCAGGAAGGCGACGGCCTCGGTGTCCCACGGGGAGGCGAACCAGTCGATGTTCTTGGTCTTGCAGTACTCGTCGATCTGGCGGTACTCGTCCTCACCGAACTCCACGCGGTGGCGGTAGTCGATGTACGTCATCCGGCCCCAGGGCGTGTCGCGCTCGATGTCCCACTGGTCGCGCGGGGTGCAGATCTCCGGGGTGCGCTTCTGGAACTTGACCGCGTCACAGCCGGCCTCGGCGGCCGCGTCGATCAGCTTGAAGGCGTTCTCGAGCTCGCCGTTGTGGTTGATGCCGATCTCGCCGCAGACGTAGACGGGCTTGCCCGGGCCGACCTCGCGCGAACCGAACTGACGGATACGGGAGTTGGTGCTCATGGCAGGAGATGTCCTTACTTGGTGAGGGAATCGAGAGAGGGGCCGAGGATCCAGCTGGCGATCTCTCGGATCGCGCCGTCGCCACCGGGGACGGTGGTGACCGCGCGTGCGGCGCCGCGCACGACGTCGTGGGCGCTCGCGACCGCCACGGGCCAGCCCACGAGGGCGAAGCACGGGAGGTCATTGACGTCGTTGCCGACGTAGAGCACGCGCTCCGGCGCGATGCCCTGCTCCTCGCACCACTGCTTCAGCGCGAGGTCCTTGCGGTCGATGCCGTGCAGCACCGGGAGCTTGAGCTTCCGGGCCCGGGCGGCGACCACAGGGTTCTGTTCCGTGGACAGGATCAGCATCTTCAGGCCGCTCCTGCGGAGGGCCGCGATGCCGAGTCCGTCCCCGCGGTGCACGGAGACGAACTCCCGTCCGTCGGAGTCGACCAGCACCCGGTCGTCGGTCTGGGTGCCGTCGAAGTCGAGTACGACCGCGTCGATGTCGGCGGCGGTCGGCAGGGCGCCGGGGCGGTCCGCGTCGAAGAGCGGCGCGAGGGCCCGGGCGCGGGCGAGGTCGTGCGGGTCGTCGACCTCCAGCACGCGCGCGGCGTCGGTGCGGACCAGTTCGGTCCGGCCGAAGAAGCGGTGCTGGTGCTTGCGGAAGCCGACCGCCTCCATGGCGTAGGCGGCGCCGGTCTCCAGCAGGTCCTGGGGGCGGTCCTGGCGGCGGGGGCGGAAGGACTTGTCGTGGTTGACGCCGTAGCCGCCGCCGACGGCCGCGTCGGCCTCCGCGACGGTGCCGGCCGCGACCTCGTCCTCGGCGTCGCGCCAGACGAAGCCGTGGAACGGGGCCACGGTGAGGGCCGTGTCGGCGCCGTTCTCGACGATGGCCGCGGCGACTCCGTCCACGTCCTCGCGGGCGATGAACGGGCTGGTGCACTGCACCAGCAGCACCACGTCCACGACGGCGCCGTGCAGGGCCTCGTGCGCGTCCATGGCGTGCAGGACGGCGGCCTCGGAGGTGGCCGTGTCGCCGGCGATGGCGGCGGGCCGCAGCACGACCTCGGCGCCGGCCTCGCGGGCGGCGGCCGCGATGGCCTGGTCGTCGGTGGAGACCACGACGTCCGTCACGAGCCGGGCGGCGCGGCACTCGCGCACCGCCCGCGCCACCAGCGGGACGCCGCCGACGGGGAGGAGGTTCTTCGCGGGCACGCCCTTGGAGCCGCCGCGCGCGGGGATCACCGCGAGCACGCGGCGCACCGAGGCGCCTCGGCTCGCTTCCGGTTGGGACATGGGGTCTACTCCTTGGGCTCCTTGGGCGGAGGGCTCGGGGCGGCTCACAGCTCCCCCATCCGCCGGATGACGGGCGCCACGCGCTGCACGCCGTGCCGGTAGGCGCCGCGCGCCGCCCGGCGCACGACCTGCCGGACCGGGCCGGGCTCCTTGTCGGCGGCCGGCGCGCCGGGCAGCGGGGTGCCGTCCGGGCCGAGGTGGTGGCGGGCGAGGATCCCGGGCAGATAGCCGGGCGCGGTGGCGGGTGTGTAGTACGGGGTCAGCGGCGGCAGGCCGCCCGGCCGGTCGAGCAGCTTGGCGATGCGTTCGCGCGCCGCGTCGAAGGCGGATTCGTAGGAACCGTCCGCCACCACACCCTGCCGGGCCACCCACTCCTCGTCGGGCGCCGGCCGGTGCCCGGCGTCGAGCTGGTCCCAGGAGGCGAGGCAGCCGGAGCCCACGAAGTGGTGGTTGCCGAGCGACTCGCGGATGCCGAGGTCGGTCAGCACGACGGTCGGGATACGGCGGTGCAGCGACTCCAGGGCGGCCGTGGAGCTGACCGTCACGAGCAGGTCGGTGCGGTCGAGGACCTCGCCCATGTTGCCGTACACCAGGCGGAAGTTGGCGGGCGGATCGAGGCGCTGCACCAGCTTCTGGTACGGCAACTCCTCGATGTGGGTGGTGTGTTCGCCCGGCTTGGACCGCAGCTTCAGCAGCACCTCGCGCTCGGGGTGCTTGCGGGCGTGCTGGACCAGCCGGTTCAGCAGGTACGTACGGTCCTTGCGGCTCTCGGGGACCGAGGGCTGGGCGGCGAAGACGACCGTGTAAGGGTCGCGCTCACCTTCGTACGGCGCGCCGCCGAGGAACGGCAGCGCCACCTCGGTCACCGACGAGGCGTCGGCTCCCACTCCCTCGTACACGGCCCGGAAACGGTCCGCGTCCTGACGGGAGTTGGCGAGGACGAGGTCCGCGCCGTGCCGCAGCAGCAGGCCGTCGGCGAGCTTCTCGTAGACGACACCGACGTAGCCGGTGACGACGACGGGCCGCGAAGTCCGGTTCTCCCAGACGCGCCGCAGGCCGTGCAGCATCGCCTGCACACCGCCGCCGACGAGGGAGAGGACCAGGACGTCGTAGGACTGGTCGGCCATGGTGCGCAGGAACTCGACGGCGGTGACCTCCCGCAGCGAGTCGGCGCGCACGCCCACTTCCTCCAGCTGGCGCGGCGTGGGCGTGGCCCGGCCGCGCAGCAGGAATCCGTCGAGGGCGGGGCCGACTTGCGCGCCTTCGCGCGGTCCGGTTTCCATGGACTGTCCCGGGGCGATGCGGTGCGCGGTGAGCGCACCCCATTTCCAGCGGGTGTCGGAGTCCGCGAGGACGGCGATTCGCGGGCGCTTCGGTGTACTTGCTGGCACATCGAAGACGCTAGGAAGCAATTCCTAGGTATGGCGGAACCACGACTCAACGAAAAGTTAACAACACCCCACCGGGAGCCGAACTGGCCCGTGGCGAACCGGGAAGTACACGGGGTGCACCGTTCTGACACATTGAGTTCACCCACCGTATGTTCACCGGAAAGTTGCGGAGCCGGACAGGCTCCTAACGTTTTGCGGGTGCCTAAGCTTTCCGTGATCGTGCCGTTCTACAACGTGCAGCAATACGCCCCGGACACCCTCAGAAGCCTTCGGTTGAACGCCGACCGCGATTTCGAGTTCATCCTGGTCGACGACCATTCGAAGGACGAAACGCCCGCCATTCTCGAACGGGCGACCGAGGACCTTTCGGATGTCGCGCAAGTGCGTTACATCCGACACGAGAAGAACGGGGGGCTCGCCACCGCCCGCAACACCGGCCTGGACGCGGCGCAGGGCGAGTACCTGACGTTCCTGGACGGCGATGACTGGCTGGCCCCCGGCTACCTCGCCGAACTGGTGTCCGCCCTGGACGAGTTGGGCTGCGACTTCATCCGCACCGACCATGTGCAGGCCACCGCGCGCGCCCGTTCCGTCTCCCGGGTCCCGGTCGGCCGGCGCTGGGAGGCCTTCGACCCGCGGGACGCGATCCTCCCCTCCCACCGCTCGACCTCGGTGGACTACGCCTACGCCTGGGCCGGCGCCTACCACCGCCGCCTCCTCGAGAGGGGCGTGCTCCACTTCACCGACGGGCTGCGCACGGCCGAGGACCGGCCGTGGATCTGGAAGCTGCACCGCGAGGCGGAGTCGTTCGCCGTGGTGAGCCTGCTGGGCGTGTTCTACCGGCGCGGGGTCGCCTCGTCCCTGACCCAGATCGGGGATGTCCGCCAGCTCGACTTCATCCGCGCCTTCGACCAGGTGATCGAGGAGACGGCCGCCGACCGTGAGGCCGACCGGCTGCTGCCGAAGGCGGTACGGACGTACTGCGCGATCATCGCGCACCACCTTTCCAATGAAGACAGGTTCGAACCGGCCGTGGCGAGGCAGCTGCGGTCGATGAGCGCGGCGGCCATCAAGCGCATGCCGCAGGACGCGCTCGGTGACGCACTGGAGGCCATGGACATGGACCGCTCGTCCAAGCTGCGGCGGCTGCGGCGCAGGGTCACGCCGGCGGGAGCGGCCGTCTGATGCCCGGGACCACACAGATCTTCTGCGCCTCGACGCTGTACGGCGTCGCCACCCTGGCCGCCGCGATCGACTCCGACCTCTTCGAGGAGCCGGACCGCCGGGTGCTGCTGGTGTTCAACAACTCCGCGAACCCGGAGACCACCCCGGCCCTCGACGAGATGCCGGGCTTCGCTCCGCTGCGCGAGCACTTCGACGACGTGCTGTCCTGGAACGACGCCATCCGCCCGTTCCACCCCGGGGCCTGGACGCCGCGCTCCGACGACATCCCGCTCTTCGAGCGCTATCTGCGGATGCTGTGGGGCCTCGGCGACGACCGGGTGAGACTGGTCCTGGAGTCCATCCAGGTCGCGCCCGCGCTCACGGTGGCGCAGTTGTTCACCGACGCCCCCATCGACGTCTACGCCGACGGGCTGATGAGCTACGGCCCCACGCGCAACAAGCTCGACCCGCTGGTCGGCACGCGCGTGCGGCGGCTGCTGCACCTCGATCTGGTGCCGGGGCTCACGCCGATGCTGCTGACCGAGTTCGAGGTGCCGGCGCGGCTGGTGCCGTCGCCCGCGTTCCTCAAGGTGCTGGGCGAGGTCACCGAGACCGTGCCCGAGCTGCCCGACCTGCCGGGCGACGCGGCACTGCTGCTCGGCCAGTACCTGTCGGCGCTGAACATCCTCTCCCCCGAGGAGGAAGAGGACCTGCACGTGCGGATGATGCGGGGCGCGGTCGCCCGCGGCCACCGCACGGTCGTCTTCAAACCGCACCCGACCGCACCGGCCCGCTACAGCCGCGCCCTGGAGACCGAGGCCGAGAAGCTCGGCGTGGACCTCACCGTGCTGGACACGCCCGTGCTCGCCGAGGTGCTGTTCGACCGGGCCCGGCCCGCATTGGTCGTCGGCTGCTTCTCCACAGCGCTGTTCACGGCCTCGGTGTTCTACGAGCTGCCGGTCGCGCGCATCGGCACCGAGCTGCTGCTGGAGCGGCTGACGCCGTACCAGAACAGCAACCGGGTCCCCACCACCCTGGCGGACGCGCTGCTGCCCGACCTCGACGGCGGCAAGGACGGCGACCTGCTGCCGGCCGAGCTGCTGTCCGACCTGGTGACCGCCGTCGGGTTCACCATGCAGCCGCAGATCTATCCGGACCTGCGCCCGCAGGCGGAGGCGTTCCTCTCCCGCCATCTCGGTCCGCGCACCCGGCGCTACTTCAAGAAGCGCCGTCTCACCTCGCTCGGACTGCCCGGCGGTATTCCGCAGCGGCTGGCGTTCCTGCCCCGCAATTCCACGGCGCGCCGGGTGGTGCGGCGGGCGCGGGCGCTGCGCAAGGCGGTGCGCCGCTGAGGCAGGCCCCGCCCGGCGGCCGAGGAGCTCCGCCCGGCGGCCTGGCTCGGCGACATCCAGATGAACCCGTGGAGACCGGCAGGCGAAGGCTGACTCCGTCGAACGTTTTAGCGTCAACCTCCGCCCTAGGGTGACAACCGGCGCCCTGCCCGCCCACGGCGGCTCAGGTGAAGGACATACGAGCTACTACAGAGGTTTTCAGCGTGACCGAGACGGTCGTCAGCACCCCCAAACCCCGGCCCGAAGTCACCGTGCTGGTCGAACCACCGGGCGCCACGACCGTCCCACCGCGCCGGAAGAACTCCGGCGGCCGGCTGCGCGCCCTGGACGGGCTGCGGCTGGTGGCCGCGCTGATGGTGGCGGCGTACCACTACGGCGGGCGCGACGGTGAGGTCTCCCATGCCTGGGGCAGCTCTCCCAAGGAGCAGTTCCCGACCCTGCACGAGTACTTCGCCTACGGCTGCCTCGGCGTCCAGGTCTTCTTCGTGATCAGCGGGTTCGTGATCTGCATGAGCGGCTGGGGCAGGCCCCTGAAGTCGTTCTTCGCCTCCCGCGCCTCCCGGCTGCTGCCCGCCTACTGGGTGGCGGTCGCGCTCGTGACCGCGGTCTTCGCGCTGCCCATGGTGGCCTACAAGGCCGTCTCGCCGAGCGACGCGCTGGTGAACCTGACCATGCTTCAGATGCCCCTGGGCGTGGACCGCGTGCTCGGCGTGTGCTGGACGCTGTGGGCGGAGGTCCGCTTCTACGCGCTGTTCGCGCTGTGCGTGGTGCTTCCCGGGGCGAACCGCCGCCGGGTGATCATGTTCTGCGCCGGCTGGATGCTGGCGGCGGTGATCGCGGCGAACGCCAACATGCCGCTGCTCGACATCGTCGTGATGCCGGAGTACGCCCCCTTCTTCATCGGCGGTGTCGGCCTCTACCTCGTCCACCTGGACCGGCGGGACGCCTACGGGTGGGGCATCGTCGCCGTGAGCTGGCTGATCGGTCAGCACTTCGCGGTGCAGGGGCTGTGGCACGCCCCCGACGCGGGCGGCTTCTCGTACCGCTCCTCGCTCGGCATCGTCCTCGTCGTGACCTTCGGCTTCGTCGCGGTCGCGGCGATCGCGCTGGGCTGGCTGCGCTGGGCGAACTGGCGCTGGCTGACGGTGGCGGGGGCGCTGACGTATCCGTTCTACCTCGTCCACGAACACCTCGGCTGGGTGGTGATCCAGGCCCTGCACCGCGGCCTGGATCTGCCGTCCGCGGCGACATTCGCACTGACTGTGGCCTCAATGCTGCTGCTTGCGTGGTTGCTGAACCAGTATGTGGAGAAGCCGCTGACCCCACGGCTGCGGACCCTGCTGGCCAAGGCCCGCTGAGCTGTTCACGGGACGTTCAACCAACCGTCGGTTTCAGCACCGCTCAGGGAGAAGGCTCGTCTCATGACCAACGCACAAGCGACCGACACGTACCCCGGCGAACTCGCCGACGTCCCGGGCTGGTTCCCGCCGCTGGACCAGATGCTGTTCACCTGGTTCCTGGAGCGGCAGCAGAAGCAGGGGATGCGCGGAGACCTGCTGGAACTCGGCGTCTACATGGGCAAGAGCGCGATCCTCCTCGGCCACCACCTCCAGGACGGCGAGCAGTTCACGGTCTGCGACCTGTTCGAGGGCGACGCCCCGGACGAGGCCAACAAGGCGGAGTCGACGAAGTCGTACGCCTCGCTCACCCAGCAGGCCTTCGAGCGGAACTACCTGTCCTTCCACGACACGCTGCCGACGGTGATCGCGGCCCCCAGCTCGGTTGTGGCCGACAAGGTGGCCCCGGACAGCTGCCGCTTCGTCCACATCGACGCCTCGCACCTGTACGAGCACGTGCACGGCGACATCGGCGCGGCCCACGACATCCTGGTGCCCGAGGGCATCGTGGTCCTCGACGACTTCCGTTCCGAGCACACGCCGGGCGTCTCGGTCGCCGCCTGGGAGGCCGTCCTCAACCGGGGTCTGCGCCCGGTCTGCCTCAGCACGCAGAAGCTGTACGGCACCTGGGGCGACCCCGAGCCGCTCCAGGAGGAGCTGCTCGAGATGCTCCGGCAGCGCACGGACTGCGGGCTGAGCGTGCAGGAGGCGGCCGGGCACCGGCTGGTCCGCGCCCGGTCCAAGGGCATGAAGCCGCCGCCCTTCCCGCCCTCCCGGCACTACATGGAGCCCGCACCGGCACCGGCCCCCGCTCCCAAGGCCACCGAGTCCCGCGCGGCGCGCCCGGCCCGGCCCGCCCCGTCCCGGGCCCGCCGGCTCGCCAAGGACCTGCTGCCCCCCGTGGTCACCCGGGCCGTGCGGCGGGCGCGCGCGAAGCGGGGATGAGACCCCGGGGCGTCACGCGACCCCGTAGCGCGCCCCGATCCCCTCGATCACGAGCGCCAGCCCCTCCTCGAAGTGCCCGTCGTAGTCCTCGAAGATCTCCGCGCCCGCCTGGGCCGACAAGGGAAAGTCGGCCATCAGGCGGGCGCGTTCGTTCATGTCGTAGCCCTCGCGGCGCTCGCCCGGCAGCGGCTGGACGCCCTGCTCCTCGGTGACGAAACCCAGCGTGTACAGATACGTCGTGGTGAGCGCGCGGACCGCCTGGGCGAGGGTGAAGCCGGCGGCCGTGAACAGGCGCAGATTGTCCTCCAGCTGCCCGGCGTGCTCGATGCCCGTGAAGCGTGAACCGCTGAACACCTTGGCGCCGTCCCGGTAGCCCAGCAGGGCGGCACGCAGCCCCCGGTTGGCCTTCAGCAGCCGTTCCCGCCAGGTGTCGGCCGGATCGAGCGAGGCCCCGGCGACCATCCGGCGGTACATCTCCGTCGCCATCTCGTCGAGCAGCGCCTGCTTGTCCTTGAAGTGCCAGTAGAGGGCGGGTGCCTTCACGTCCAGTTCCCGGGCGATGGCGCGCAGGGTCAGGCCGTCCAGGCCCACCTCGTTCAACAGCCGCAGCGCGGTGTCCGCGACGCGTCGGCGGTCCAGGGGCTCGCGTCGTTCCGTACTCACGCCTGACAACTTAACACCGTTAAGGCGACGCTCGGGCAGAGGTCACTTAACAGCGTTAAGGAGAGGGTGGCTCATGGACACGGACGTACTGGTGGTGGGCGCGGGACCGACCGGTCTGGCGCTCGGCATCGATCTCGCCCGGCGTGGCCTGGCCGCGCTGGTGGTCGAGCGGGCGGAGGTGTTGTTCCCCGGTTCGCGCGGCAAGGGCATCCAGCCGCGCACGATGGAGGTCTTCGACGACCTGGGCGTGCTCGGCGCGATCCGCGCGGCGGCGGTCCCTACCCGGTGGGGATGATCTGGCAGGACGGCAGGCGGGCGGGCGAGCACCGGATGTTCGACCCGGCCGAGACGAGCGAGGACTCGCCGTACACCGAGCCGTGGATGGTGCCGCAGTGGCGCACGCAGCAGATCCTGCGGGCACGGCTCGCGGAGCTGGGAGGGGCGGTGGCCTTCGGCCGGGAGGTCGTCGGCCTGACGCAGGACGCGGACGGGGTCCGCGCGGAGTTCGCCTCCGGTGAGCCTGTCACCGCCCGGTACTCCGTCGCTGCGGACGGCGGCCGCTCGACGGTACGCCGACTGCTCGGCATCGGCATGACGGGCGAGACCGTCGACCCGAAGCCGACGCTCGTGGCGGATGTCCGGATCAGTGGCCTGGACCGGGACCACTGGCACATCTTCCCGCCGGGCGGGGACGGCGACGGCTTCCTCGCGATCTGCCCGCTGGCCGGCACGGAGGACTTCCAGCTGGTGGCACGGTTCCCGGACGGGACGACCCCGGACCTCTCCCTGGAGGGCATCAGGAAGGTCGTCGCCGCCCGCTCGCACCTCACGCCGGAGGGCGTGACCCAGGTGCGCTGGGCCTCGGACTTCCGCCCCCGGGCGGCCCTGGCGGACCCCTTCCGCTCCGGGCGGGTCCTCCTCGCCGGCGACGCGGCGCACGTGCACTCCCCGGCCGGCGGCCAGGGCCTCAACACCAGCGTCCAGGACGCCTACAACCTGGGGTGGAAGCTGGGCACGGTGCTGACGGGCGGTGCGCCGGCGTCGCTCCTCGACACCTACGAGGAGGAACGGCGCCCGATCGCCGCGGACATGCTGGGCCTGTCGACGAGCGTCCACCGCGGGGAGACGCGGCGCGGCGAGGCGACCCGCCAACTGGCGCTGGGATACCGGGAGTCGTCACTCACTGAGGAGACGCGTACGGCCCCGGGCGCCCTCCGGGCCGGCGACCGCGCCCCGGACGGCACGCTGGGCGGGGTACGGCTCTTCGACGCCTTCCGGGGACCGCACTGGACGCTGGTGGCGGTGGGGACGAAGGCACCGGCGCTGCCTGAGTCGGTGCACGGGGTCGGCGGGGCGGAGCAGGCGACGTACGGAAAGGGCCTGTTCCTGGTACGGCCGGACGGCTATGTGGGCTGGGCGGGCGAAACGGGCGACGGACTGAGGCGGTACCTGGCGCGCGCCGGTCTCTAGTCACGCACTCGCGACGGACAACTTCACCGCGAACCCGAGGAACAACGCGCCCGCCGCCGAGGTCGCCCCCGCGGACAACCGCCGACGCCGCCGGAAGGCACTCGCCAGCCTCGTCCCGCTGAAGATCAGCGCACTGAGGTACAGGAAGCTCGCGAGCTGCGCGAACGCCCCGAGGACGACGAACGACAGCGCCGGGTGGGCGTACCCGGGGTCGACGAACTGCACGAAGAAGGCGACGAAGAACAGGATCGCCTTGGGGTTGAGGAGACTGATGACGAAGGCACGGCGGTAGGGCCGCTCGTCGGTGACGGCGTCCGGCGTCGCGTCGACGGCCTTCTCCCGCCGAGTCCGCCACATCCCCCACGCCGCCCGCAGCATCCCGAGCGCCAGCCACGTCAGATACCCGGCCCCGGCGTACTTCACGATCCCGAACAGCACGGCATTGGCCTGCAACAGGGACGCGACCCCGGCCGCCGACAGCGTCATCAGCACGGTGTCCCCGCACCAGACTCCGGCCGCCGCGGTGTATCCGGCCCGCACTCCGCGCCGGGCTGCGACGGACAGGACGTACAGGGAGTTGGGCCCGGGGAGCAGGACGATCAGGACGAGTCCTGCCAAATACGTGGGAAGGTCGATGACACCGAACATGCACAGGAGTCTCGCAGAGACTCGCACGCTAGAACGCGTCGGCCGGAACGTACGCCCCCCACACCTCCCGCAGGGCGTTGCACACCTCGCCGACCGTGGCACGGGCGCGCAGGGCGTCCTTCATCGGGTACAGGACGTTGTCCTCGCCCTCGGCGGTCTTCTTCAGGGCGGCCAGGGCCGTGTCCACCGCCGGCTGGTCGCGTTCCGCGCGGAGCCTGGCCAGGCGTTCGGCCTGCCGGGCCTCGATGGCCGGGTCGACGCGCAGGGGCACGTACGGCTCCTCCTCGTCGAGCTGGAAGCGGTTGACGCCGACCACGACCCGCTCGCCGGAGTCGGTCTGCTGGGCGATGCGGTAGGCGCTGCGCTCGATCTCGTTCTTCTGGAAGCCGCGCTCGATGGCGTCGACCGCGCCGCCCAGCGCCTCCACCTCGGCCATCAGCTCGAGGGCCGCGGCCTCGACTTCGTCCGTCATCCTCTCGACGACGTAGGAGCCCGCGAAGGGGTCGACGGTCGCCGTCACGTCCGTCTCGTGGGCGAGGACCTGCTGGGTGCGCAGGGCAAGGCGCGCGGACTTGTCCGTGGGCAGCGCGATCGCCTCGTCGAAGGAGTTGGTGTGCAGGGACTGGGTGCCGCCCAGGACCGCGGCCAGGGCCTGGACGGAGACGCGGACCAGGTTCACCTCCGGCTGCTGGGCCGTCAGCTGGACGCCCGCCGTCTGCGTGTGGAAGCGCAGCATCAGCGACTTGGGGTTCTCGGCGCCGAACTCCTCCTTCATCACCCGCGCCCAGATCCGGCGCGCGGCGCGGAACTTGGCGACCTCCTCCAGGAGCGTCGTACGGGCGACGAAGAAGAAGGACAGGCGCGGCGCGAAGTCGTCGACGTCCATGCCGGCCGCCACCGCCGTGCGGACGTACTCGATGCCGTCGGCGAGGGTGAAGGCGATCTCCTGCACCGGGCTCGCGCCCGCCTCGGCCATGTGGTAACCGGAGATCGAGATCGTGTTCCACTTCGGGATCTCGGCCTGGCAGTACTTGAAGATGTCCGCGGTCAGGCGCAGCGAGGGCTTCGGCGGGAAGATGTACGTGCCGCGGGCGATGTACTCCTTCAGCACGTCGTTCTGGATCGTGCCGGTGAGCCGGTCGGCGCTGACGCCCTGCTCCTGTGCGACCAGTTGGTAGAGGAGCAGCAGCAGGGCCGCGGGGGCGTTGATCGTCATCGACGTCGAGACCTGGTCCAGCGGGATGCCGCCGAACAGCACCCGCATGTCGTCGATCGAGTCGATGGCGACGCCCACCTTGCCGACCTCGCCGTGCGCGAGCGGGGCGTCGGAGTCGTGGCCCATCTGGGTGGGCAGGTCGAAGGCGACCGACAGGCCCGTCGTGCCGTGGGCGATCAGCTGCCGGTAGCGGGCGTTGGACTCGGCGGCCGTGCCGAAGCCCGCATATTGGCGCATCGTCCAGGGCCGGCCGGTGTACATGGTCGGGTACACGCCACGGGTGAAGGGGTACGCCCCCGGCTCCCCCAGCTTCTGTGCCGGGTCCCAGTCCCGCAGGTCGTCCGGCCCGTAGACCGGTTCGATGGGCAGTCCCGACTCCGACTCGCGCGTCATGGTCTGATGCCTCCCGCAGGACGGACTGTAGGGACCTCGCTCACCACCATGCCCCTTGGTTCGCGACGGGTCACCTCCGGGGAACATCTCAGGTGACATCCGGGCACACCGGTGAGACGACGGAGGGCCGCGTGCGTACCACGGGCATGGGGAGAGCAGCGATCGCAGTGGCGGTCGCCGGGGCGGCCGTGCTGGCCGGCTGCAGCGTGCAGGCCCCCGACGGCGACGGGAAGCGCCGCTCACCGGTGCACATCGAGTTACCCGGCGACACCCCGTCCCCGGCCCGCAGCCCCGACGGCGACGGCGGCGGACCGGGCACCGCTCCCGCGGCCCCGCCCGGCGACGACAAGCCGAGCGCCGCTCCCGTCCCGCCCCGCGTGCTGTGGTCCCGCGGTCACACCGGCCGGGACGTCCGCGAGCTCCAGGCCCGGCTGCGGCAGGTCGCCTGGCTCTTCGACGGGCCGACCGGGACGTACGACGAGTCGACGGAGCGGGCGGTCAGCGGCTTCCAGGGCAAGCGGGGGCTGCCGCGCACCGGGCGGACCGACACCGTCACCTGGCAGCGGCTGCTGCGGATGACCCGCGAGCCGGGCACCTGGGAGCTGTACCTCATGGGCGGCCAGCCGGCCGATCCGCCCGATCCGCGCTGCACGACCGGGCGGGTGCTGTGCATCGACAAGACCAGCAGGACGCTGCGCTGGATGATCGACGGCCGGACCGTGTCGACGATGGCGGTCCGCTTCGGCTCACGCGGCACACCGACCCGGGAGGGTGTGTTCTCCATCTACTGGAAGTCCCGCGACCATGTGTCGACGCTCTACGACTCGCCCATGCCCTACGCGATGTTCTTCAGCGGCGGCCAGGCCGTGCACTACTCCCCCGACTTCGCGGCCCGGGGCTACGCGGGCGCCTCGCACGGCTGCGTCAACGTACGGGACGAGGGGGCGATCGCCCAGCTGTACGCGCAGGTCCGCGACGGCGACAAGGTCGTCGTGTCCTGGTGAGGACGCGGAAGGGAAGTGGGGCGCGGGCGGGACCGGGGGAACGTGTCCCGCCCGCGCTCAGGTGCACGAGCCGTAGGTACGGGGGGAACCCCGGCTCTGTGCGACGGCCGATGACCAGTCGGCTCACTCATTACTGCGCCGGGGCGGCCGAAAACGTCACACCCTCGGCGAGGAGTTTTTCACGGAGTACGAAACTGCAGGTCGGAGCGGTGCGAGAGACCGTGCGGACCGGCCGCGGTCCGCGTGGTCGTCGTCGCCTTCCCGCCTCTCGGCGCGCTTCTCGGCCTTCCGCTCGGCCTCGTCCCGCTTCCGGTCCTGCTTCCCGGACCTGTCCTCGCTCTCGCGCCGGTCCGTGTCCTCGTCCTGCCGCTCACCCGAGCGGCCGCCGGCCCCGGGCAGGACGCCCTTGCAGTACTTCCAGACCCGGGAGCCGCCCGCCGCGTCGCGCAGGGCGCGCCTGCGGTCGGCGTCCAGCCGCTTGCCGTCGCGCAGGTCGCGGCAGGCGGAAGCGATGTCCCTGCGGCTGTCGCCGGGGCGGTCTCCCCGGTCGCCCGAGCCGGGGTTCGGGGACGGGTCGTCGCCTGCCGCGTCCCGTCCGGGGTCGTCGGCGCCGCCGGTCGAGCCGCCGCTCGGGGCGTCGTCCGGCGTGGCCCCGCCCTGCCCGGAGTCGCTCGGCGAGGGCGACACCAGCGGGCGCTCGGGCGGAGTGACCGCGGCCGAGACCGAGGAGCCGGGGTGGGGCTCGTCGTTGCCGAGCGGTGCTCTCAGGGCTCCGGTTCCGGCCACGAGGGCGGCACCTCCGGCCATGCCGACGGCCAGCACGGCGGCCAGGGCGAGCCGCGCGGCACGGACCCGGCGAGGCCGCCGGACGTCGCCGGAGCCGCTGCCGCGCGTGGTTCCGATCCTGACCAGCCCGGCGTCGGCGACCTCGGTGCCGGCCTGTCCGCCGTCGGCCGCAGCGGCCGCTCCGGTGTCGGCGCGTTCCGCGCGCGCCGTGCGGAAGGCGGCCATCGCCGCGGCCTCACCGGGGAGTTCCTCGCTGGTCGGCGGGGGTGAGACGGACAGTGCGCGGAGCGCTGCGGCAAGTCGTTCGGCCTCGCCCGGCGCGGCGCCGTCGACAGCTTCGAGTGGCTCTCCGCTCAGCAAACGCTCCGCCGTTTCGCGGTCAAGCCACCAGTACTGCTCGTCGGCCATCACACATCCTTCTGCGTCCGCGCGACGCTGTGCGTCACACGTGCGGACGCCATGGCACCGCCGCGCGGTTCTCGCTGGGGCGGCAGGGCGTCGAGCACCCCGGCCGATTCCGGATCGGCCTCCGGATCGTCGCCGAGCAGTTCGGCGAGCCGCTTCAGGCCGCGGTGGGCCGCGGTACGGACGGCACCCGGTCGCTTGCCGAGGGTCTCCGCGGCGGTCTTCGCGTCGAGCCCCACGACCACCCGGAGCACGACCGCCTCGGCCTGGTCCTGCGGCAGCCGGGAGATCAGGGAGAACGTGCCGTCGGTGGCGAGCGCCTCGATGGCCTCGTCGGCGGTGTCGGACTCGGCGGCCCGGCCGGTCAGTTCCGTCTCGTCGCCGCCGATCGCGGGGCGGCGTCCGCGCATGCGTATGTGGTCCAGCGCGCGGTTGCGGGCGATACGGGCGGCCCAGCCGCGGAAGCGGTCCGCGTCACCGGTGAACCGCTCCAGGTCCCGGGCGATCTGCAACCAGGCCTCGGACGTCACGTCCTCGGCGTCGGGGTCGCCGACCAGCGTCCGTACATACCCGAGCAGCCGCGGGTGCACGGCCCGGTACACAGTCCGGAACGCGGTTTCGTCTCCGTCCTGTGCCGCACGCACCGCGGCGGTCAGCTCCGCGTCGTCCCCCAGCACCGCGCGCCTTTCTGCGCCTGAGCCGGCGCCGCTTTCGCGGACCGGGTTCTCGCCGTCGTGGTTCCTCAATTGATGGTTGCGGTTATCAAGACCGCAGGTGGTTGCGGTAGCAGGACCGCAGGTGGTTGCGGTGGTCTTGGTGCCTCCGCGTTGGCGCGAATGGCACGTTACGACCTGAAACCACTCCCCGTCCATGTCCGCCCAGGATGCAACTAAGCCGTGACACGGTGGGGTGTGACAGAAAACGCACCCGAGGCGCTGTAGGTAGTACGGGCCGCCGCGCGGCCCGTGCCGCGCGACGGCCGGGGCCTCTCCTGTGGGGGGTGGCGGCCCCGGCCGTTGCCAAGGCGGGACCCACCGGAATCCTGGAGATGCGGCCAGGCACCCTGACGGTGCGGCCAGGCACCTGGGCGGTGCAGCCGGGCGTGGACACGTGGCTCTCTGGCTCCTGTTGCCGAATTCTGCTACGGACGGCGGTCGTTGGGCTGGGCGGGCTTGCCCTTGTCCCCGGACGAGGCACCGTCGGCAGCGCCGTCCCCGCCGCTCTGCGCGGCACCCGATCCGTTGTCCGCGCTGCCGGCGCCGTTGTCCGCGTTGCCGGCGCCATTGTCCGCGCTGCCCGAGCGGTTGTCGACGCCCGCGGATCCGGGGGCGCTCGCACTCTTCTCCGGTTTGGCGGTGCCGCCGGGCTTCGCCTCGGCCTCGGCCAGTTGCCTGGCGCAGTACGCCGTGACGTTCCTCTCACCGCCCGCGGCCTCGACGAGGCGCTTCCAGGCCGTCGCGTCCATGGCGGAGCCCCGGCCGTCGACCTGCTCGTAGGCGCGGCAGTGGGCCTCGGTGTCCCGGGAGGGGGCGGGGCGGTCCGGGCGCGCGGAGGGAGAGCCGGTCGCGGAACCGGGTGCGGTGCCGGTGGGCCCGTCCGTCGAGGAACCGGAAGAGCGCGTGGGGGCGGGCGGGCGACCGCGGTCGTCGGCGCCGTCCGTGGAGCCCACCGAGCCGATCGCCGCGACCGCGACCCCGCCCAGCGTGAGACTGGCGAGCAGCACGGAGAGCGTGGCCTTCAGCGAACGCCCCGGATGCCGCCGCTCCTTGGACCGCCAGTCGTCCCGGCGGCGGGTGCGGGCGCGATGGGCGCCGGCGTCCCGGGCGGCCAGGAACGCGGCCACGGCCCGCTGCTCGGCCTCGGCGTCGATCCGGTCCCGGATGAGGGCGGCCACGAGCAGCGCCTCCAGCTCTGCCTCGTCGAGGACGCGGCGGGAGCCGAAGCCCGGGCTGTCGAGGCCGGCTCCGTGAGGGCCGGGCAGCCGGCCGTCGGCGTCCCGCGCCGCCCGGTGGCCGTACGCGGAACACCCAGGGTGCACACGTCGGCGGCCCGGAAATCCGCCGTCGCTTTGATGTTCACCCATGTTCTGTTCCGTCCCTGCTCGATCCACACGTCCCACGGTGCCCGCCGTGTCCGTACGACCCGGCCGGCCCGGCCGACCGGCCCGGCGTTCCGGGCCCGATCCATACGTCTCGCTCATCCGCCCCGTTCAGGGCACCGGGCCCGGGAGTTCCGCCCGGCCCGCCGTCATCGTTCATTCGACTCCCCCAGCGTCCTGGGAGCCTCATCCGTCACACCTTCCGCGCCCAGCCGGGTGGCGAGGCGTTTCAGGCCCCGGTACGCGGCTGTCCGTACGGCCCCGGGCCGCTTGCCCAGGACGCGGGCGGCGGCGGGTCCGTCCAGCCCCACCACGACGCGGAGCAGCACGGCCTCGGCCTGGTCCTGCGGCAGGCCGCTGACCAGCCGCAGGGCCTGCTCGGTGGACATGGCCTCCAGCGCCTGGTCGTGGGTGCTGTGCGGCCCCGGCAGGTCCAGGACGTCCTGCTCCAGCGCGGACGACCTCGGCCGTACGCGCTGGCGGCGCAGATGATCCAGCGCCCGGTGCCGGGCGATGGTCGCCGTCCAGCCCCGGAACCCGGCCCCGTCGCCCTTGAACCGCCCCAGGTCCCGGGCGATCTCCAGCCAGGCCTCGGAGGCCACGTCCTCCGCGTCCTCCCCGACCAGTCCGCGCAGATAGCCGAGCAGTCCGGGCTGCACGATCCGGTAGGCGACCGCGAAGGCCGCCTCGTCACCGCTCTGGGCCCGCTCGACGGCCGCGCCCAGTTCCCCGTCGCGCGCCTGCGCGCGCCGGGGTTCCCCTCCGTGGCCCAAGAACCGTCCTCGTCCGTACCGAGTTCGCCGGCGATCCGCTCCGGGCGGAACATCCCGGATGCCCGGAGTGCCCTGCCCGGTGCGCCCGCACCGCGGGGAACGCGTCCATGCCACGTCCTCCATGATGATCAGCGCCGAGCCGCGGAGAAACGTCACAGCAGTGCGGCAGGCGCCCGTGCCGTGCGGCATGCACCGGTCGGTACCGCGAGCACGGCGGCAGGGGCACAACCGGGTGACGTTTGGCCACAGATGTGCGCTGAGTGAGTGGCACCTGTGTGACGCCAGGTGCGAATGTGTCCAGTTCTAGGGGTGGGGTAGTTGAGTCCTCGCAGCACGCGTGCGTACAAACCGCTCAGTCTGAAAAGACGGGCGTGGCTGACCATCGGCGCGGTCGTCCTGAGCGGAGCGGGGGTCGTCACGTACGCGGTGGCCGATCCGCCCGGCCGGTCCGACGGCGCGTCCCAGAGCCGCAAGCCGGCCGTCCACACCGTGAAGCTCAAGGACAAGGGCTCCGGGCGCAAGGGCCTGGCCAAGCAGGACACGGACCGGTTCAGCGCGGTGCTGGTGACCTGGGACGACCCCGACGCCCCGGTCCGGGGCACGGCTCAGGTGCGGACCAGGGATCTGGAGAGCCGGCGCTGGTCCGGCTGGCAGAAGCTGTCCGCCGAACCGAGTCAGGCCGACGGCGCGGAGGGCGAGCGGGCCGCGCTGCGCGGCGGCACCGAGTCCCTGTGGACCGGTGACGCGGAC
The DNA here is from genome assembly GCF_028885415.1 of Streptomyces coeruleorubidus. Taxonomy (GTDB): domain Bacteria; phylum Actinomycetota; class Actinomycetes; order Streptomycetales; family Streptomycetaceae; genus Streptomyces; species Streptomyces coeruleorubidus_A. Next base: position 6,130,157 of record NZ_CP118527.1, on the reverse strand, counting down.
GGCGTCGAGGTGCGTGTCGTGAACGCGGACGGCACGGAGGCGGGCGGCCAGCCCGCCGGCATGGACGTGAAGCTCCTCGACCCGGGCACCGACCCGAAGGGCGGCATCCGGCCCGCGGCCTACGCCGAGGAGACCGCCTCCCCGACGCCCGAGCCGACGACCCCCGCCCCGCCGACGACGGACCCGACGGACCCGACCCAGCCCCCGGCCGAGACGGTCACCCCCACCGAGACGGCCCAGCCGACCGGCACCCCCGGCGACACGGCGTCCCCGTCCACGCCCGCCTCCCCGTCCCCGACGGCCTCCCCCTCCCCGACCCCCACGGTCCCCGCGCCCCGCCCCTCCACGGTCGTCAAGCCGCCGGTCATCACGCAGGCGGAGTGGGGCGCCTCCACGGACTACGACGGCACACCGGCCTACGGCACCGAGATCAAGGCCGCCGTCGTCCACCACACCGGCATGGACAGCGACAACACCCTGTCCTGCGCCCAGTCACGGGCCCGGATGCGCTCCATCCAGCAGGAGCACTTCGCGCGCGGCTACTACGACATCGGCTACAACTTCGTCGTCGACAAGTGCGGCCAGATCTTCGAGGGCCGCAGCGGCGGCATGGACCTGCCGGTCACCGGCGCCCACGACGTCGGCTTCAACACCGACACCGTCGGCATCTCCTACATCGGCAACTTCGAGAAGGCCCGGCCGAGCCGCGCCGCGCTCGACGCGATCTCCCGGCTCGTGGCCTGGAAGTTCGGCATGTACGGCATCGACCCGACCGGCAAGGTGACGCTCACCTCCGGCAGCCCGGCCGGCCAGGACGGCAACAAGGTCGCCAAGGGCACCTCGATCACACTGCCGAGGGTCTTCGGCCACCGGGACACCAACGCCACCGCCTGCCCCGGCGCGAACCTCTACTCCCAGCTCTCCCGGATCGCCCAGGTCGCCAAGACCCCGGGCATCTCGCACGCCCTCGCCACCTCCGACTACAACCGGGACGGCGTCACCGACCTGGTCGCGGGCACGCCGAAGGCCCTGAGCGGCGGCGGCAGCGTCACCGTCGTCCCGGGCGGCATCGACGGCCCGGTCACCGCCGCCAGGGTGACGCTCACCCAGAACAGCCCCGGCGTCCCCGGCTCCCACGAGTCCGGTGACGGCTTCGGCACCTCCAGCGCGTGGGGCGACGTCAACGGCGACGGCTACGCCGACCTCGCGATCGGCGCCCCCGGCGAGGACGACACCAGCGGCCACGCCGACCGCGGTTCGGTCACGGTGGTGTACGGCCCCACCCTCGACACCGGCTTCTCCTACACCACGTCAGGGGTCACCTCGACGGGCGCCAAGCTCGGCTCCACGGTCGCCGTCGGCGACTTCAACGGCGACGGCAAGGCGGACGTCTTCTCCGCCGGCACCGGCAAGGGCGGCAACTGGAACGCCCGGCTGACCGGCGGCGCCACGAAGTACGGCACGCTCACCACGGCCACGGGCGCCGTCTCCTACCTCGACGCCGCGACCGGCGACTTCAACCGGGACGGCTACGCGGACATCGCCCTGAACTACCGCGACACCGGCGGCATCGGCCGCGTGGTCCGCTTCGCGGGCTCGGCGACCGGTCTGACCAAGGTGGGCGTCATCTCCGTCAAGGGCGGCCGCTCCCTCGCGGCCGGTGACGTCAACGGCAACGGCTACGACGACATCGTCATCGGCCAGCCGGTCACGTCCGAGTCGGGCGGCCAGTCCGGCGGCCAGATCACCATGGTCCCCGGCACGTCCACGGGCTTCACGACCACCGGCATGACCGTGATCCACCAGGACACGGCGTACGTCCCGGGCGGCAACGAGTCCGGTGACGCCCTCGGCAGTTCCGTCTCGGTCGGCGACTACAACGCCGACGGCTACGCGGACGCCCTCGCGGGCGCCCCGGGCGAGGACCTGACCCGGGACGGCGCCAACCGCGCCGACGCGGGCAACGCCATCCTCGTCAAGGGCACCGCGTCCGGTCTGACCGGCTCCGGCTCGGTGGGGATCTCGCAGGACACCTCCGGCGTCCCGGGCTCCACGGAGACCGGCGACCGCTTCGGCTCTTCGGTGTCGCTGACGGACCTGTCCGGCTTCGGCCGGGCGGACCTCACGTTCGGCGCCGAGGGCGAGGACGGGGGCGACGGCATCCTGCTGCACCTGCCGAGCAACAGCACCGGCCTCGGCTACGCCGACTCCGTCATCTTCAGCAAGTCCACGCTGGGCACCCCGACGGACGCCTACCTGGGCCAGACGCTGACGCCGTGACAACTCGCCCGCCGAGGTGACGACATGCAGGGGCCCCGCACCGCACGGGGCCCCTGCCGGTCCTGCGCCGCTCCTCCGCCGTTTGCCGGATTTCTCCGGCAGACCGAACGGACGGCTCCACAGGGGGGAAAGACGATGACGATCACCGCATCCATCGCCCCCCAGAGGACCGAAATCGAGCCGCGAATGACACGCCTCCTGCTGCACACCGCCGTCGCCACCGCCCTGGCCGCCGGCACGCTCGGCCTGACCCAGCCCGCCCGGGCCTCCTCCTCCGACGGCGTACACACCGTCCGGGTGCCGGACGGTGACCCGCACGAGCGGTCCCTCGCCCCGCGCACCACCGAGCCGTTCAGCATGATCGGTGTCACCTGGGACGACCCGGACGCGGCCCTGGACGGCACCGCGCACGTGCGCACCCGCTCCCACGAGAGCGGCCAATGGAGCACGTGGCGCGCACTCGACACCGACGTCCGGACGCCCGAGACCGGCCCCGACCGCCACCGCGCCGGGGTCCGCGGCGGCACCCAGCCGCTGTGGACCGGGCCCTCGGACGGCGTCCAGGTGCGGGTGTCGGGCGCGCGGCTGCCCGAGGGGCTGCGCGTCGAGCTGGTCGATCCGGACGGCGGGTCGGACGCCGTGCACACCACGGTCGTCGAACCGGGCTTCGTCGAACCGGGCGTCGTCGGGCCGGCCGCCGGTGGGCCCCACGCCGAACGTCCCGCCGTCACCTCACGTTCCGCCTGGGGTGCCGACGAGTCCCTGGTGAAGGACCCGCCCACCTACACCACCGGCACCCGGGCGATGTTCGTCCACCACACCGCGGGCACCAACGACTACACCTGCGCCGAGTCGGCGTCGATCGTGCGCGGCGTGTTCCTCTACCACGTGCGAAGCAACGGCTGGAACGACATCGGCTACCACTTCCTCGTCGACAAGTGCGGCACGGTCTTCGAGGGCCGTGCGGGCGGCATCGACAAGCCCGTCCTCGGCGCGCACACCTACGGCTTCAACACCGGCACCAGCAGCATCTCGGTGCTCGGCGACTACAACACGACGACCGCGAACAGCGCCGTGCGCGAGTCGGTCGCCAAGGTCGCGGCCTGGAAGCTCGGCCTGTACGGCTTCGACCCGACCGGGACGGTGGTGCTGACCGCCGGTGCCGACAACGGCAAGTACAAGGCGGGCCAGAAGGCCACGCTGCACCGCATCTCCGGCCACCGCGACGGCTACCCGACCGAGTGCCCCGGACAGAACCTCTACGACGACCTGCCCGAGATCCGCACCCTCGCCGGGAAGGCCGCCACACCCAAGGGGCCGGCCCCGGAGCCGACCGAACCCCGAACCGATGACGTCACGGTGGTGCTCGCGCGCTGACGCTACCGCCGGGGCGCGGCGCTCGTCGCGTCCCGGCACAGCAGGCGCAGCGAGCCGTGCCCGGCGTAACAGCGGCGGGCCTCGTCGATCGGGTCCCAGAGGCGTCCGTCGGGGGTGCGGATCCAGTGGTCGCCGCCCGTCGCCCACCACTCGGCCCCGGTCTGACGCGCCATCACCTCACCGGCGTAGGCCCCGAAACCGCGCAGCACCTCCCGCACGGCGGCGTACGGCGTGCCCTCCCGCCGTATCCCCTCGATCATCCGGTCGATGCTCCACAGACTCTGTGCCGAGTAGTCGAGGTGCAGCCGTGCTCCCTCGCGCATGGTCGCCACCGTGTCCGCCGCCCACCGCAACGGCTTCGCCGCAGCCGAGGGCCTGGTTTCCGCTTGAGTCGTCACATCCCGGATAGCGCTGCGGCGTGGCGTTTCGTCACACGGAATCGTCGACTTCGCCGAAGCGGTGCAGGACCACCCCACCTCGGCCTCACGACAGTCACAGGACTCTCCCAGGAAGCGGGTTTAGGCCGGTCGGAGGCCCGGCGGCCCGGTTCTCAGCCCTGTTGCCGACTCCGGCGCGAGACGACCGCGCGCAGCACCCGCCGCCCCTCGGTCGACACCTCCACCGCCCGCCGCAGCCCGGCCGGGCCGTGGCCGGCCATGACCTCCAGGACGGTGATCTGGCGGCGCAGTTCCGCGGCGACGAGCGGGGACATGCCCTGCGTCCGCCCCTTACGGCGGGCATCGACCGAGGACGCCTCGTCCTCGGCGGTGTCGAGGAGCCGGTGGATCTGGAGGGAGGCGACGGAGCAGGCGTCGGCCCACACCCGCACCTCGGCGGCGGACCGCTCGGCGGGGGCGGCCTGAAGCATCCGGTGGGCGAGCACGACCGCCTCGTCCTCGGTGCCGGCGCCGGCACCGTCCAGCTTCACGCGCGTCTGCTCCAGCCGCTCGGTCCAGTCGTCGGCACCGGCTCCGTCGGCGAGGCTCGCCCACAGCGGCCGCAGGGTCTCGTCGTCGCCGCCCAGCAGGGGCACGCAGCGATCCAGACAAGCCAGCCCGCTCGCGGCCAGCCCGCGTTCGTCGGCCTGCGCGATCAACTCCACCAGGCTCATCCACGTCTCCCTCCGCGGGCCTTGTCCGGGGCCCTACCAGGCCGCTTCCAGCCCTCACCCCTCACGGAACCCGCACTTCCCCTTACTGCGTGCAACGGGCCCGGAACGTCACAGGGGCACTACGCCCAGCCGGTCGAGGAAGCGGAAGAAGAGATTTTCGGCCAGGGGATCGGGGTCTGAAGTGAGTACGTCCACCAGCGCGTCGGCGTTCACTTCGTGCCCGGCCTCGGCGGCCCAGCGGACGGCGCGCTCGGCGGCGTCGCGAGGTTCGAGGAAGTAGTCCTCCAGCGTGAGGCCCTCCCGGCCGGCCCCCAGGTACCCCGCCGTGGCGGCCCGGGCGAGGCAGGTCGTCCACGTCCCGCTCTCCGGCGCCGCGGCCTCCAGCACCACGCACTCGCTGTTCATGACGTACCCGAAGAGCGCGGGCGCCCCGGTCTCCCGGGCGAGGGCGTTCATGTTCCCGACGTCGCCGTCGCTGCTCGGGTACTCCCAGACCTGCCACCCGCCCGGCGCCGAGGTGCGCCGCGCCATCGCCTCCGTCGCCCCCGCCAGCGCGTCCAGCTCCGTCAGCGGCCGCTCCCCACGGCCCACGACGAAGTACCCCCAGTACCCCATGCTCCGGTTCCCCCCGGCATATTCGATTCGGCTCGTCCCAGAAGACCACCACACCCGTACGACGGTTCGCAGCCGTACGGGCCAATTCGCGCGTGGTCAGCCGAGCCTGTCCGCAAGTGCCCGGAACTCCGCCCAGGACAGCTCGGGCCTGTCGGGGTCCCACAGCTTCTGGACGGTCGCCCGCAGCGGCATCCGGATCCCGGCCGCCACCTGGTCTTGCGTCTGCGAGTTCGCGAGGTCGCACCAGACGGCGAAGGACCCGCCGAGGATCTGCCCGTCGTAGCGCTCCGGCACGGCCGCGGTGCCGCGCAGCACCCGTGGCGTCCACTGTTCGTAGATCCGCTGCCCCGTCGGATAGACGAAGGTCTGCGGCTGGCCGAGCACGTAGTACAGGAACTCGTCGTTGTAGTTGATCACCTTGCGGCCCTCGGCCAGGTACTCCGCCGGCTGCCGGGCGCCGATCTCCTTGCCCGTCCAGTAGGCGACCTGGATGTCCTCGGCGGCCTTGACGGAGGTGCCGCGGAAGAAGCCGTCGTTCCACGCGCGCGGGGTGCGCTGGTGGGCGCGGACGGTGTCGGCCCGGTCGTTGAGCCAGCCGGTGGTCAGGTCGGCGACCGTCGCGCCGGAGCCGTACTTCTCCCGCGCGGCTGCGGCCAGCTGCGGGAACGACGCCTCCGGGTCGGAGCGCACCAGTGCCTGGTACTCGTCGCCGCCGAGGTGCCACGGCCCGCCCGGGAACAGGTCCGCGTACTCGTTCAGCAGATCGTCGACGATGTCGGCGCTCTCGCTCTTGGAGATGTCGATGGCCCCTTGCACCGCCGACCCCTGCGCGGTGCGCAGCTGGAGGTCGGGGTGGGCGTCGAGGACCGCGCCGAGGTGCCCGGGCGAGTCGATCTCGGGCACGACCGTGATGTGCCGGCTCTCTGCGAGGTCGACGATCTTCCGGACCTGCGCCTTGGTCAGATGCTGCCGGGACACGACCTCGGGGTGCGATGTGGACTCGATCCGGAAGCCCTGGTCGTCGGAGAAGTGCAGACCGAGCTGGTTGAACTTCAGATCGCCCAGCTCCCGGATCCGGTCCTCGATCCAGCCGGCCGTGAAGTTCTTGCGCGCGATGTCCAGCATGAACCCGCGCTGCGCCTTGGCAGGCTCGTCCCGCACCACGCCCTCGGGCGCCGTGCCGCCGTCGTGCACCTCCTGCTTGAGGGTGCGGGTGCCGTAGAAGACGCCCGCGTCGGCGGGCCCGCTGATCTCCACCCGCCCGCCGCGCACATTCATGACGTACGACTCCGGGTTCGCGCCCTTGTCCTCGTTCAGCGTCAGCCGTAGGTCCCCGGCACGCCGGTCGTCCTTCTCGCCCTCGTACGTCAGCCCCAGCTCGCCGGCGATCAGCCGGCCCTCGTCGGCCAGCGCCGGGTCGTCCACGACGACGCGGTTCCCGCTCGCGGGACGCCAGCCCGGGCCGCGCGCCGCGGTGTGCTCGCGCACGGCGGGGATGGTCTGCGGCGCCTTGGACAGGGCGTACGAGCGGCTCGGACTCGGGGCGGCCGCGGTCCGGCCCTGGGAGGATCTGGCCTCCGGCCCGCCGTCGCCGCCCGAGACCGCCCAGAGCCCCAGACTCACCCCGGCCGCGACCACGACCAGGGCGACGGCCATGGCCACGACCGGTACCTGCCGCTGTTTCCCTTGCTTCGTCTGCTTCGCCGGAACCCGGCGCCTGTGCTGACTCACACCCGCCAACCTAAGACCCGGCCCCGTCCGGCGCGCGTCCACCACGCGTTCCGAATCTCTCTCTCCCGGGTGAAATTCGGGCATCCGTCGGACACGTCATGGTCGTACTCGATAGCGTGACGTCACATCTCTCACAACATTGCCCTGCCGACACACGTGACGCCCACGAGGACACACGCTGCCTGCGCACCGTCTCCCAGACCTCCCCGGCCGACTCGCCATACCGGTGGAGCACTTCAACGCAGCCTCCGCCGAGGCCCTGGAGCAGACGCTCCTGTCCTGCCTGCGCAGCCCCCGCTGGTCGCGGCGCGTCGCGGAACACCGCCCCTACCCGGACTTGAACTCCCTGCTGGCCGCGGCGGACGAGGCGGCCTACGACCTGACCTGGCCCGACCTGACCGAGGCCCTGGCAGCCGAGTCCCTGCCACCCCTCCCGCCGGACACCTACTCCGCGGCCCACACGGCCCTCAGCGCGGCCCACGCGGCCTACGAGGCCCGCTTCGGACATGTGTTCGTCATTTGCCTGGAGGGGGTGCCGCAGAGCGAGTGTCTGGACCACCTCCTCGAGGGCATCCGGTCACGATTGACCAACGATCCGGAGGAAGAACGCGTGGTGGTGGCGGAAGAGCTACGGCGCCTCGCAAGGGCGCGGCTGGTCAGCACCCTCAGGGGCGCGGGGAACTGCGCGACCAGCCACACGCAACCCGCACCCGGCAGATAACAGGACACCCCACCCCAGAAGCCGCCGAAGCCTAGCCCGTACGCATGCCAGTTTGATCACACAGCCAGACCCCGGCTCAGCCCGGCGGCAGCGCATCGCTACGATGCTGGGGGCCGGTGGACCGTACCCGGCCGGGCCCGACCGACACACCAAGCCGGCGCGGCCCCAATCCCCGCTCCCGGAGGAAACTTCCGTGCCGGCTGGAACGCTGTACCGCGGCCGGGAAGGAATGTGGTCCTGGGTGGCTCACCGAGTCACCGGCGTCCTCATTTTCTTCTTCCTGTTCGTTCACGTGCTGGACACCGCACTCGTCCGTGTGTCGCCCGAGGCCTACGACACCGTCGTGGCCACGTACAAGACGCCGATCGTCGCGCTGCTGGAGTACGGCCTCGTCGCCGCCATCCTCTTCCACGCGCTCAACGGTCTGCGAGTCATCGCCGTCGACTTCTGGATCAAGGGCGCCCGCTACCAGAAGCAGATGCTCTGGACCGTCGTCGCCCTGTGGGTCGTGCTGATGCTCGGGGCGATCTACCCCGTTCTCGGCCACGCCGCTCGTGAACTGTTCGGGAGCTGACGCCAATGTCCACGACTGAGAAGACCGCTGCGGGCGTCGGCCCCGTCGAGAGCGGCGCCGTCTACACCGTCGACAACCCGGCGCCCCTCATCGAGGCCCCGCGCAAGCGCACCAAGAAGACCCCGAAGACCACCCGGGGCAACTTCGAGCTGGCCGCCTGGCTGTTCATGCGCCTGTCGGGCGTGGTGCTGGTCGTGCTGGTCCTCGGCCACCTGCTGATCCAGCTCGTGCTGGACGGCGGTGTCTCCAAGATCGGCTTCGCCTTCGTGGCGGGCCGCTGGGCGAGCCCCTTCTGGCAGGTCTGGGACCTGCTGATGCTGTGGCTCGCGATGCTGCACGGCGCCAACGGCCTGCGCACGGTCATCAACGACTACGCGGAGCGCGCGAACACCCGGCTGTGGCTCAAGGGCCTGCTCTACACCGCCACGGTGTTCACCATCCTGCTGGGCACGCTGGTGATCTTCACCTTCGACCCGAACATCCGCTAGGCACGGGGCTGCGAGAATCATGAAGATCCACAAGTACGACACCGTCATCGTCGGCGCCGGTGGCGCCGGTATGCGCGCCGCCATCGAGTCGACGAAGCGCAGCCGCACCGCCGTGCTCACCAAGCTCTACCCCACCCGCTCCCACACGGGCGCCGCGCAGGGCGGCATGGCCGCCGCGCTGGCCAACGTGGAGGAGGACAACTGGGAGTGGCACACCTTCGACACGGTCAAGGGCGGTGACTACCTGGTCGACCAGGACGCCGCCGAGATCCTGGCGAAGGAGGCCATCGACTCCGTCCTCGACCTGGAGAAGATGGGCCTGCCGTTCAACCGCACCCCGAACGGCACGATCGACCAGCGCCGCTTCGGCGGTCACAGCCGCAACCACGGCGAGGCCCCGGTCCGCCGCTCCTGCTACGCGGCCGACCGCACCGGCCACATGATCCTCCAGACGCTGTACCAGAACTGCGTCAAGGAGGGCGTGGAGTTCTTCAACGAGTTCTACGTCCTGGACCAGCTGATCACCGAGGTCGACGGCGTCAAGAGGTCGGCCGGTGTGGTGGCGTACGAGCTGGCCACCGGCGAGATCCACGTCTTCCAGGCGAAGGCCGTGATCTACGCGTCCGGCGGCTGCGGCAAGTTCTTCAAGGTGACGTCGAACGCGCACACGCTGACGGGTGACGGCCAGGCGGCGGTCTACCGCCGGGGCATCCCGCTGGAGGACATGGAGTTCTTCCAGTTCCACCCGACCGGCATCTGGCGCATGGGCATCCTGCTGACGGAGGGCGCCCGTGGTGAGGGCGGCATCCTCCGCAACAAGGACGGCGAGCGCTTCATGGAGAAGTACGCGCCGGTCATGAAGGACCTCGCGTCCCGTGACGTCGTGTCCCGCTCCATCTACACGGAGATCCGGGAAGGCCGTGGCTGCGGCCCCGAGGGCGACCACGTCTACCTCGACCTCACCCACCTCCCGCCGGAGCAGCTGGACGCCAAGCTGCCCGACATCACGGAGTTCGCCCGTACGTACCTCGGCATCGAGCCGTACACGGACCCGATCCCGATCCAGCCCACGGCCCACTACGCCATGGGCGGCATCCCGACGAACGTCGAGGGTGAGGTCCTGGCCGACAACACGACCGTGGTCCCCGGCCTGTACGCGGCCGGCGAGGTCGCCTGCGTGTCGGTGCACGGCGCGAACCGCCTCGGCACCAACTCGCTCCTGGACATCAACGTCTTCGGCAAGCGGGCCGGCATCGCCGCGGCCGAGTACTCCCAGACGGCGGACTTCGTCGAGCTGCCGGAGGACCCGGCCGAGTTCGTGATCAAGCAGGTGGAGATGCTGCGCGACTCCACCGGCACCGAGCGCGTGACGACGCTGCGCCGCGAGCTCCAGGAGACCATGGACGCCAACGTCATGGTGTTCCGCACCGAGCAGACGATCAAGACGGCGGTCGAGAAGATCGCGGAGCTGCGCGAGCGCTACAAGAACGTGTCCATCCAGGACAAGGGCAAGCGGTTCAACACCGACCTGCTGGAGGCCATCGAGCTGGGCAACCTGCTCGACCTCGCCGAGGTCATGGCGGTCTCCGCGCTCGCCCGCAAGGAGTCCCGCGGCGGTCACTACCGCGAGGACTACCCGAACCGCGACGACGTCAACTTCATGCGCCACACCATGGCGTACCGCGAGGTCGGCGCCGACGGCTCCGAAACCGTCCGTCTCGACTACAAGCCGGTCGTCCAGACCCGCTACCAGCCGATGGAGCGTAAGTACTGATGGCTACCCCTGTTCTGGACAAGAAAGACGCGGCCGGCAAGCCCGAGCCCGGTTTCGCCGACTCCCCCTACATCACGGTCACCTTCCGTATCCGCCGGTTCAACCCGGAGGTCGCGGCGGAGGCCAGCTGGGAGGACTTCCAGCTGGAGATCGACCCGAAGGAGCGCGTCCTCGACGCCCTCCACAAGATCAAGTGGGAACTCGACGGCTCCCTCACCTTCCGCCGCTCCTGCGCCCACGGCATCTGCGGCTCGGACGCGATGCGGATCAACGGCAAGAACCGTCTGGCCTGCAAGACGCTGATCAAGGACATCAACCCCGAGAAGCCGATCACAGTCGAGGCCATCAAGGGCCTGACGGTCCTGAAGGACCTGGTCGTGGACATGGAGCCGTTCTTCCAGGCGTACCGGGACGTCATGCCCTTCCTCATCACGAAGGACACGAACGAGCCCACGCGCGAGCGTCTGCAGACGGCCGAGGACCGCGAGCGCTTCGACGACACGACGAAGTGCATCCTCTGCGCGGCCTGCACCACCTCGTGCCCCGTCTTCTGGAACGACGGCCAGTACTTCGGCCCGGCGGCCATCGTCAACGCGCACCGCTTCATCTTCGACTCGCGTGACGAGGCGGGCGAGCAGCGCCTGGAGATCCTCAACGACCGCGACGGCGTCTGGCGCTGCCGCACGACCTTCAACTGCACGGACGCCTGCCCGCGCGGCATCGAGGTCACGAAGGCGATCGCCGAGGTGAAGAGGGCGCTGATCACGCGCCGTTACTGAGGTCGTCTGCCGTACGACTGTGAGGGCCCCGTTGCCGGTTTCGAGCCGGAGCGGGGCCCGGCCCACTTCATGGGCGAACGGTCTGCCGACCTGCTGCTGGTGACACCGCGGGTCGCCGGGCCGCGTTCACCGATTAGCGGCCAGCACTGCCGCGAGGCCCTCCTGCAGATCTTTGACGAAATACTCGGGAACCTCCAGCGACGGGAAATGTCCCCCGCTTTCGGGCGACCTCCATCGGACGATTTGCCGGTACCGCTCCTGTGCCCAGGGGCGCGGACACTTCTCGACGTCGCGGGGATACATAGTGAGGGCTGACGGGACGTCGACCCGAAGTTCGGGGTCCAGCGAGTTGTGGCTTTCGTAGTAGATGCGGGCCGCCGATGCGCCGGTCCGCGTCAGCCAATACAGGGTGACGTCGTCAAGAACCCGGTCTCTGGAAATCGTCTCGAACGGGCTGTCCTCGGTGTCTGACCACTCGGCGAACTTGTCAAGGATCCAGGCAAGAAGCCCGACCGGTGAGTCGACGAGCGAGTAGCCGATGGTCTGCGGTCGGGTCGCCTGCTGCTTCGCGTACGCCGCGCGTCGGTGCCAGAAATCACGGGTTTCCTCGGTCCACTCGCGCTCGACCGCCGTCAGCCCGTCCGTTGACAACCCGGGCGGTCCCTCTGCGAACGTTGTGTGGATGCCGAGCACGTGTGCCGGGAACCTGCCGCCGAGAACCGTGGTGATATTGCCTCCCCAGTCGCCACCGTGGGCTGCGAACTTGCTGTAGCCGAGCCTTCCCATCAGTTCCACCCATGCGGCCGCGATCTTTTCGGTTCCCCACCCGGTGGTGGCCGGCTTGTCGCTGTAACCAAAGCCGGGTAGCGACGGGACCACGACGTGGAACGCAGGCGCGTCTGCATCTTTCGGATCTGCCAGCTCGTCCACTACATCGATGAACCGGGCAATGCTGTCCGGCCAGCCGTGCGTCAAGATCAGAGGAGTGGCATCTGCGCGCGCGGATCGGCGGTGCAGGAAGTGGATTCCCAGATCATCGATGGTCGTGCGGAACTGGCCGATCCGGTTGAGGCGCTCTTCGAACGACCGCCAGTTGTACCCGGTGCGCCAGTAGTTCACGACATCGACGAGGTCGGCGAGAGGAACGCCCTGTTCCCATCGGCGAGGGTCGGGCGCGGCGCGATAGACCGTCTCAGCCTCCGGTAGTCGCGCCGCGGTTAGTCGCGCGCGCAGATCGTCGAGGTCAGCGTCAGTCGCGTGGGCTTCAAATGCTTGCACGTCGCTGGTTGGACGGGGCATGAGACCTCCTGGCCATCGCGGAACCGGCCACGATCCATCGCGAACCGGCTAAGAAGGTTCTAACAGTTCTCCGACCCACGCTGCAACCGGCTAAGGTGGTTCCATGTGTGCTGCCTTCCCTGACTTCCGCCTCGGTAACGTGCTGGCGACCAGCTTCACGGGGACTCTGTCGGAGCGTCACGGCAACGCCGTGGAGCGCATTCCCACGCCGCACCGACTCATCGACTGGCTGGCAGTGAACGGCCTCGCCGTGGACTCCTGCACCACTGCCCAGCTCGACCTCGCGCGGGAGCTGCGGGAGTCGATCCACGCCGCCGCGACAGCGGCCGCGCTCCAGGACGCTCTCCCTGCGTCTGCCGTCCAAGTCATCAATGACTGCAGCGCTCAGGGGCGGGCCGCGGCCATCCTGACGCCCGAGGGCAAGCGGCGATGGCGGCTCAGCTCGGCTTCCTGCGTGGAGGATGCCCTCAGCGTGATCGCCGCCGACGCGATCAGCATCATCGCAGGCGAACGAGACGGAAAATTGGCCTTGTGCGCATCGCCAACCTGCCAAGCCGCGTTCTTCGACACCAGCCAAAGTCGCACCCGCAAATGGTGTGACATGAACACGTGTGGGAATCGTCAGAAGAAAGCGCGCTTCAATGCCAACCGGCGCAAAAACCCCGGATCAGCGGAGTGATCGTTACTCACTGAGAGCCATCCGTCGCCTTCGATCAACGCCCTCAATCAGTACGTCGAAGCCGTCGGGCAACGCCTTGAGCCGGATCAGGCGGTGGAACCGGGGGCAGCGGGGCGGGGCACAGTGGGGCGGCCGGGTGTACCGGCGGGCCGACGGGTGGGCGTACGACCCGGACCCCGGCTGATCCTGCACCGCGCCGAGCTGCGCCGACGGCACCTGCGCCGCGCGCCGGGTGCCGAGGCGCTGACGTTAGGCTCTCTTTCCGTGCCCGCGAAGAACGACGGCCCCGACGACGGCGCCACCCCGACCAAGTCCGAGCAGACCCGCGCCCTGATCCTGGAGACGGCCATGCGGCTGTTCCAGGAGCGCGGCTACGACAAGACGACGATGCGGGCCATCGCCAAGGAGGCCGGGGTCTCCGTCGGGAACGCGTACTACTACTTCGAGGGCAAGGAGCACCTGATCCAGGGCTTCTACGACCGGATCGCCGCCGAGCACCAGGTGGCGGTCCGGGAGATCCTGGACCGGGAGACCGATCTGGAGGCCCGGCTCGCGGGCGTGCTGCGGGCGTGGCTGGACATCGCCGCGCCGTACCACGAGTTCGCGGTGCAGTTCTTCAAGAACGCCGCCGACCCGGACAGCCCGCTCAGCCCCTTCTCCCCGGAGTCGGAGCACGCGCGCGAGGAGGCCATCAGCGTCCTCCGGGAGGTGCTGGCCGGGGCGACGAAGAGCAAGGTGCCCGACGAACTGCGGGACATCCTGCCCGAGTTGATGTGGCTGTCCCACATGGGGCTCGTCCTGTACTGGATCTTCGACCGGACGGAGGGACGGGAGCGCAGCTACCGGCTGGCCGAGCGCGGTGCCCGGCTCACCGCGCGGGGCGTCGCCCTGGCCCGCTTCCGGGTGCTGCGGCCTCTCGTGCGCGAGGTGCACGAGCTGTTCACGGACTTCCTGCCGGGGATGACGCGGGCGATCCCGGATCCGGCGGCACCGCGTCGCACCGGCGCCTGAGCGCGGCGCCCGAAGCACGGCGCCCGAAGCACGGCGTCAGATTCCGGCGAGGCTCCAGAGGCGGAACACGCCCGTGCCGTCCGACAGATACTGGCCGCCTCCGACGTCCTCGGTGGTGACGACGTACTCCTTGGCCTGCCACAGCGGCAGCACCGGCACGTCCCTGGCGACGGTCTGCTGCACCGAGCGGAAGTCCCGGTCGGCTTCGCCGCGGTCGGCGTAGCGCTGGCTGTCCTGGATGAGCCGGTCGACGGTCTTGCTGCTGTAGCCGGTGTTCATGGCGCTGCCGGTGCCGACGAGCGCGGCCCCGAAGGTGTCCGGGTCGGGGAAGTCGGCGACCCAGCCGACGGCGTACGCGTCGAGTTCGCCGCTCGCCCACCGCTTCTGGAAGTCGGTCCACTCGTAGCCCTGGAGGGAGACCTTGAACAGGCCGCTCGCCTCCAGCTCCCGCTTGATCTCGGCGGCCTCCTGCGCACCGGCGCCGCGGCCCTTGGCGTAGCCGTAGGTGAAGCGGACCGGCAGGCTCACGCCGGCCCGGGTGAGCAACTGCCGCGCTTTCTTCGGGTCCGGGCCGGGGTAGTCGTCGAAGAATGAGGCGGTGTGCCCGGTGATGCCCGCCGGGATCAGCGAGTACAGCGGGTCGACGGTGCCGTCGTAGACGGTGGCGGCCAGCCGCTCGCGGTCGACCAGCCACGCCATGGCCTGCCGGACCTTCGCGTCGTGCAGGGGCTTGCCCGCGCGGGTGTTGAAGTACAGGTTGCGGGTCTCGGAGCCGTCCTCCTCGAAGACGCGCTGCGTCGGGTCGCTCGGGTTCAGGCCGGCGAGGACATCGGGCGGCAGCTGGCGGGTCGCGACCTCGACCTGCTTGTCCTTCCAGGCGGTGTCCAGGGCGTCGGGGGTGGCGTAGTAGCGCAGTTCGACGGGCCGGTCCGCGCCGCCCTTGACGGCGCCCTGGTAGCGGCTGTTGGGCGCGAGGACCGCCTTGTCGTCCTTCGTGTAGGAGGTGAGGGTGTACGGGCCGGTGCCGTCGACACCGTCGCCGGTGCGCAGCTTGTCGGCCGGGTACGCGGTGTGGTCGACGATCGAGCCAGCGCCGGTGGCCACCTTGAACGGGAACGTGGCGTCGGGCGAGGACAGGTGGAAGGTGACGGTCGGCCCGTCGGCGTCCACGGAACGGAGGGTGTCGAGCAGGGGCGCCGGGCCGACCGGGGACTTGATCTTCATGATCCGGTCGAAGGAGTACTTCACGTCCTCGCCGGTCATCTTCCGGCCGCTCGGGAAGGTGAGGCCGGAGCGCAGTTCGCAGCGGTACGTGGTCAGATCGCCGCCGGCGAACGCGCAGCTCCTGGCCGCGTCCGGTACGGGTGTGGTGCCGCCCGGGGCGAAGGTGAGCAGCGACTGGAAGACGTTGCTGAACAGCGCCCAGGAACCGGCGTCGTAGGCGCCGGCCGGGTCGAGGGACGTGACGGCGTCCGTCGTGCCGACGGTGATGGTCCCGCCGTCCTTCTTCGACGGCACGAGCTGCCAGGCTCCCACCCCCGCGACTGCCAGGACGAGCAGTCCCGCGAGTATCCGCATGCGAACCGATCGCATCGGCCTTGCCCTCCCGAGGCCCTTGGGCCCTCGTGCCAGTGCCACACCCTTTTGCGGCGGCCTCACCCAATCACAGGTGTTTGACCTGGCGGAAGGGAGATCTGCCGAGTTGGGAAAGAACTTACCGATGGTCGTTTCGGTCCGGTTTCACAGCGCTCACACAGGGTCAGGCCTGCCTCGACGCCAGCTCGACCAGCGTGATGTCCGACGGTGCCCCCACCCGGGTGGGCGGGCCCCAGGCGCCCGCGCCCCGTGAGACGTAGAGCTGGGTGTCGCCGTAGCGCTCCAGGCCCGCGACGGTCGGGTTGGCGGCGGCGGCAAGGAGGTTGCCGGGCCAGAGCTGGCCGCCGTGGGTGTGGCCGGAGAGCTGGAGGTCCACGCCGTGCTCGACGGCGTCGTGGATCTGCACGGGCTGGTGGGCGAGGAGCACGCAGGCACGTGCGGTGTCGCGGTCGCCGAGGGCCCGGGCGTAGTCGGGGCCTTGGCCCTCGTCCTCACCGGTCAGGTCGTTGACTCCGGCCAGGTCGAAGTGCGGCAGCTCCCTGCGGGCGTTCTCCAGGGGGTCGAGGCCGAGGCGCCGGACCTCCTCGACCCACTGCTCGGCGCCGGAGAAGTACTCGTGGTTCCCGGTGACGAAGTAGGACCCGTGACGGGCCCTCAGCTGGGCCAGCGGGGCTGCCGCGGGCCCCAGGTCCTTCACACTGCCGTCGACCAGGTCGCCGACGACCGCGATCAGGTCGGGCTGGGTCGCGTTGATCGTGTCGACGACCTTCTGCGCGAAGCCGCGGCCCAGGACCGGGCCGAGGTGAACGTCACTGACCACGGCGATCCGGTACCCGTGCGCCGCGCGCGGCAGTTTGGCCAGCGGCACGGTGACCCGCTTCACCTTGGGCCCACGCAGTACGCCGTACGTCCCGTACCCGACGGTCCCGACAGCGGCGGCCGCGGCGGCCCCGGCGACGACGCGGGAGACGAAGAGGCGGCGGGAGGGCCCGGAGGGGGCGGGTGCGGTGAGCGGCTGGGACGAGCCCTCGGGGGTGTTGTCGGTCTGCGGGTGGGGAGCGCCCGGAGAGGAGGCGGCCGCGAGGGAAGCGGGCGCGACTACGCCGCCGTCCGCCTGCGGCCCGGCCGCCGCTACCACGCCGGACGCACCCGCACCGCCGTCCTCGTGCGGTCCGGCCACTCCATCGCCCCGGTCCACCTGCGAGGCCGCTGCCGTCGCGGCAGCCGGTGCACCGGCGGGCCCGCCCGCGTCGCCGTCCTCCTGCGGGCCCGCGGTCGACGCGGGAGCAGACGCTGCTCCGCCCGGGTTCACCTGCGAGGCCGCTGCCGTCGCAGCACGCGGCGCACCCGGGTCACCGTCCCCCTGCGAGGCGGCCACCGTCGTGACGGCGGAAGCCCCCCGGGGCGCACCCGCGCCGCCCTCCCCCTGCGGCCCGGCGCTCGCCGCGCCGGCGGGCACCGCATCGTCCCGGTAGGTCTGCGGGGCGGCTGCCCCGGCGGGCGCGCCCGCGCTGCCGTTCCCCTCCGGGTCGGCTGTCATGTCGGGATGCGGGCCCGGCCCCGTCGTCGATCTCGCCCGTCGTTCCAGGAACCGCCGCAGCACAGGGCGTACGACCTCGCCCGCCACCACCGCCAGCAGCAGGTATATCGACAGGGCCAGCCACAGGAAGCCCGGCCAGGCGAGGACCTGCTGGAGCCAGAACGGGGCGCCCGAGCGTTCGGCGACCAGGGCCGTGATCGCGAGGGTCCAGCCACCGGCGATCAGGACCGCGCCCGCGCGGCGGGTCAGGCCCGGGCCGCGGGTCGTGTCGCGGAACAGGCGGCGCCACACGTACCAGTTGGCCGTCACGATGACGGCCAGGACGAGGGTCGCGACGAGCACGAAGACGATGGGCACGGTGTCGTGTCTCCCGATTTCCGTTATGACGTCCGGCGCAGTGCGCGCAGACCACGCAACCCGATGGCCCCGATGGCCGTCCCCAATACGAAGGAAACGACGGCGAGCAGCAGGTGCACCCAGAAGTACGCCGTGGGATGACCGTCGTCGAAGGCGAGCCCGCTGCTGTCCTTGACAAGGTTCTTGACGAAAGTGATCCAGATGACCCAGCTCCACACCCCGAAGGCGAGCAGGAACCAGGAGACGGGGCGGGTGAGCTTCATCAGACCAGTATCGCCAGAGGCTGTCCGGTTCCGTTCCCGGGGTGGGGGCACCGGCGGGACTTCCCCCCGTACGGCATGTACGTTTCCGATCGTGCCCGTTCCGAAAAAGACCGCCAGGCGATCCCTGCTGGTCACCTCCGCCGCCCTGTCGTCCCTCGCCCTGGCCGCACCCGCCGCCGTCGCGGCCCCGAGCCCTTCGGGCAGCCCGTCGGCGAGCCCCTCGGTCACTCCCCCGGCGTCGATGTCGGCCGTGGGCGGCGCCCGGCTCGGGCAGCCGGGGACGCAGGTGAACCTCGCGAGCGGCGTGCCGGTGCTGCCGAAGGACGTGAGCGCCCGCTCCTGGATCGTCGCCGACGCCGAGTCCGGTGACGTGCTGGCCGCGCACAACGCGCACTGGCGACTGGCCCCGGCGAGCACGCTGAAGATGCTGTTCGCGGACACGCTGCTGCCGAAGTTCCCGAGGACGGCCGAGCACAAGGTCGCTCCCTCCGACCTGGCGGGCATCGGCTCGGGCTCCAGCATGGTCGGGATAAAGGAGGAGGAGACCTACACGGTCCACGACCTGTGGCTCGGCGTCTTCCTGCGCTCCGGCAACGACGCCGTGCGCGTGCTGTCCGCGATGAACAAGGGCGTCGAGAACACCGTCAAGGAGATGAACGAGCACGCCGAGGAGCTCCAGGCCCTCGACACGCACGTCGTCAGCCCGGACGGCTACGACGCCGAAGGGCAGGTCTCCTCCGCCTACGACCTGACGCTGATCGCCCGCTCCGGGATGCAGAAGAAGGACTTCCGCGAGTACGCCTCGACGGTCAGCGCGAAGTTCCCTGGTGAGACGAAGAAGGACAAGAAGGGCAAGACGGTCCGCAAGTCCTTCGAGATCCAGAACACCAACCGGCTGCTGAGCGGCGACACGGGCCTGCCCGTCTACCAGGGCATCGCCGGCGTCAAGAACGGCAACACCACCAACGCGGGCGCCACCTTCACCGGTGTCGCCGAGCGGAACGGCAAGGTGCTGCTGGTCACGGTGATGAACCCGGAGAAGGACGAGCCCAACGAGGTCTACAAGGAGACCGCGCGGCTGTTCGACTGGGGCTTCCAGGCGGCCGGGAAGGTGCAGCCCGTGGGCGAGCTGGTGCCGCCGAAGAGCGCCGCGCAGTCCGGTGCCCAGCCCGGCGCGAACCCCTCCGGCGAGGCCGGTGGCTCCGGGAACGGCGCGGGCGGCACGGCCGGGACCGGTTCGAAGCCGGTGGCCAGCGCCCCGGCGGCGGGCGGCTCCAGCGGCATCGGGATCGCGCTCGGCATCACCGGCGGTGTGCTGGTGCTGCTCGCGGGCGGCGCGTTCCTGGTCAACCGCCGTTGGCCGCTGCCGGATCTGGTGCGCCGCCGGACTCGTCCGTGACGCCCGGGAGTTCCTCCTCCTTGCTCTGCGTCGCCGTCCAGGAGGCGCAGAACAGCACCAGCTTCGAGGTGAAGTTGATCCACAGCAGCAGCGCGACGGGCACGCCGAACGCGCCGTACATGCTCTTCGCGGCCACGCCCTGCAAGTAGCCGCTGAGCAGCAGCTTGAGCAGTTCGAAGCCGACCGCGCCGGTCAGCGCCGCCACGACCAGGCGGTGGCGCGTGGGCTCGACGCCGGGCAGCAGCGTCAGGACGTAGAGCAGCAGCAGGAAATCGGCGAGTACGGCTATCAGGAACGCGGCGATGTGCAGCAGGACACCGCTCCAGCCGCCCTCGTCGATGCCGAGCTGCCCGGTGATCCAGCCGACCATGGCGGAGGCGACGGCGGAGGCGGCGATGGTGACCAGGAGCGCGCCGCCGAGGCCGATCAGGACGCCCGCGTCCTTGGCGTAGCGCAGGACCGGGTTCTCCTCCTCGTCGTCGAGCTCCCACACCGCGCGCAGGCACTCGCGCATCGAACCGGCCCAGCTGATGCCGGTGAACAGCAGCAGGGCGCCCGCGATGAGGCCGATCGTGCCGGCGTTCTCCACCAGCCCGGCGATGTCCAACTGGTCGGAGATGCCGGGCACCTGCTCGGCGATCTTGTCCTGGAGCCTGTCCTGCTGCTCCGTGCTGAGCGTGGCGGCGGCGATGGTGGCGGACACCGTCAGCAGCGGGAACAGCGCCACGAAACTCGTGAAGGTCATCGCGGCGGCCAGCCGCGTCCACTTCACTCGGTCCAGCCGCTCGTACGACCGCCACGCGTGGGTGATCATCAGCCGTGTCGCCCACGGCCCGACGACCGGGAGCTTTTTCAGCCAGTCCATGATCCGACTCTGCCCTCCGCCCGGAAGACCCATGTACGGGTACCCCAGAACCGCAGAATCGTGGCCAGCGCCATGCCGATGACCGCGCCGGAGACGGTGTCCGCGCGCTGCGAGGTGAGCCCGAGGCCGTAGTGGCTGACGGCGAGGCAGAGCAGTTGGACGGCGGCACCGGCGAGGTTCACCGCGAAGAAGGTGGCGTACGGGCGCAGGCCCCGGATCCGGGTGGACCGGTAGGTGCCGAGGGCGTTGCCCGCGTAGGCGACCGAGCAGGCCGCCACGAAGGACAGGGCCTTGGCGGTGAGCGGGCCGAGTCCGGCGGGGCCGCGCAGGCAGGTGAACAGGGCCAGGTCGACGGCGTAGGCGAGGAGACCGACGGTGGCGAAACCCAGGAGCTCCCGGCGGCCGGGGGCCGTGGGGCTCGACCACGCGCGCGTGGTCACCAATTGGCCACCGCCAGGCCGTACATCGCCACCCATACCAGGCCGATGAGGGCGAGCGCCCTGTCGCGCAGGACGACGTCCTCGGGTTCGCCGGCCGTGCCGCGGTCGGCGAAGACGGCGTACCTGAGGACGGCGAGGATGAAGGCGACCATGGACAGTTGCCGCCAGGGCAGCACGCTGGTGTGCGGGACGCCGCCCTCCTCCATGGCCCACAGACAGTAGCCGAGGACGGCGACACCGGCCGCGAGCTGCCAGACGAAGCGGAGGTAGCCGGTGGTGTACTCGGTGAGCAACGCGCGGGTGGCGCCCGCTTTTCCGGCCATCTGCACGGCTTCGGAGTAGCGCTTGGCCGACACCATGAACAGCGCGCCGAACCCGGTGGTGATCAGGAACCAGCGTGACAGCGGGATGCCGAGGGCGATCCCGCCGACCATCGCCCGCATCAGGAAGCCGGTCGTGACGACGGCGAGGTCGACGACGAGGACGTGCTTGAGGCTGACGCAGTAGGCCAGTTGCATGCCGAGGTAGGCGGTCAGCAGGGCGGCGACGGCCGGGGAGCAGAGCCAGGCCGCGACGGCGGGCGCGAGCAGGCCGAGGCAGCCGCCGACGGCGTAGGCGACGGGCACGGGGACCTGTCCGGCGGCGACCGGGCGGTGGCGCTTGGTCGGGTGGGCGCGGTCGGCTTCGGCGTCGCGGGCGTCGTTGACGAGGTAGACGGCGGCGGCGCAGGCGGTGAAGAGGACGAAGACGAGGGCGAGTTGGGTCAGGGCGTGCCGGGAGAAGAGCTCGCCGGCGGCCGCCGGGGCGGCGATCACCAGGACGTTCTTCACCCACTGTTTGGGCCGCGCGGTCCGGACGAGACCGGCCAGGAGACTGCCCTTGCGGGGTGGCGCGGACCGCCCCTGGGGGGTGCGCTGCCGCAGGACGGCCGTCTCAGTCATGGTGGACCTCTCCCCTCATCCAGCGGGCGCCGAGCCGGGCCGTGAGCGCGCCGATGGCCGCGCCCGCCGCGACGTCCGAGGGGTAGTGGACGCCGGCCACCAGCCGCGAGACGCACACGGCGGCGGCGAGCGGTGGGACGGCGCGCGCTCCCAGGGCGCCGAAGGCGACGGCGGCGGCAGCGGCCGAGGTGGCGTGCGAGCTGGGGAAGGAGTGCCGGCCGGCGGTGCGCACCAGGGGCTCGACGTGCGCGGGGCGCGGTCGGCGCACGACCCGTTTCACCCCCATGCTGACGAGGTGCGCCCCCACGGTGAGGGCGGTGCCGCGCAGCCAGGCGCCGCGCCGTCTGCCGTCCACGGCGGCTCCGGCGAGCCCCGCCGCCAGCCACAGCGCCGCGTGTTCCCCCGCCCGGGACAGGGCACGCGCGGCGCCGGCCACGCGCGGGTCGGTGCCGCACGCCCTGAGGGCCGAAACGATCCGGTGATCCATGTCGTGCAGGTCGTCGAGGTCGTCCATGTGGACTCACTGTTCACGCCCACCTGGCCTGAACTCCGGCAATATTGAGCGACATCCCATTAATCACCCGTTTCGGGGAGGGGCGCCATGTTCTCTAACTAATAGCTCACATTGGGGCGATACGGTCACAGACATGTCTGCCGACACCGATTCCGTCCCGGACGTCATGGGCCTGGACCACACCACCGTCTCCGGCTGGGGCCGCACCGCTCCCACCGCCGCCCGGCTCATCCGCCCCCAGACCTACGAGGAGGCCGCGGCGGCCGTCCGCGACTGCGGGGCGCGCGGCGGGATCCCCCGGGGCCTGGGACGGGCGTACGGGGACGCGGCGCAGAACGCGGGCGGGTCCGTGCTCGACATGACGGGCCTGGACCGCGTCCACGCGATCGACGCCGACGGCGGCACCGTGCTGTGCGACGCGGGCGTCTCCCTGCACCGGCTGATGGAGGTGCTGCTGCCGCTCGGCTGGTTCGTGCCGGTCACCCCCGGCACGCGCTACGTCACCGTCGGCGGGGCGATCGGCGCCGACATCCACGGCAAGAACCACCACGTCTCGGGCTCCTTCTCGCGCCACGTGCTGGCCTTCGAACTGCTCACCTCCGACGGCGAGATCCGCACGGTGATCCCGGGCACGCCCCTGTTCGACGCCACCGCGGGCGGCATGGGGCTGACCGGGGTGATCCTCACCGCGACGATCCGGCTCCAGCCGGTCGAGACCTCGTTGATGTCGGTCGACACCGAACGCGCGACGGACCTCGACGATTTGATGGCCCGGCTGGCGGCCACCGATCACCGCTACCGCTACTCGGTCGCCTGGATCGACCTGCTGGCCCGGGGCGCGTCCACCGGCCGCGCGGTCCTCACCCGGGGCGACCACGCGCCCCTGGACGCGCTGCCCGCACGCACGCGTGCCAACCCGCTCTCCTTCCGCACCTCCCGCTTCCCGTCCGCCCCCGCGGTCCTGCCCGAGGGCCTGCTCACCCGCACGACCGTGGGTCTCTTCAACGAGCTCTGGTACCACAAGGCCCCCCGCGCGCGTGCCGGCCAACTCCAGCGCATCTCCGCCTTCTTCCACCCCCTGGACGGCGTGCCCCACTGGAACCGCGTCTACGGCCGGGGCGGTTTCGTGCAGTACCAGTTCGTCGTCGGCTACGGCCAGGAGGACGCCCTGCGCCGCATCGTGCGCCGTATCTCCGAACGCCGCTGCCCGTCCTTCCTGGCCGTCCTCAAGCGCTTCGGGGAGTCCGACCCGGGCTGGCTGTCCTTCCCGGTGCCGGGCTGGACGCTGGCGCTGGACATCCCGGCGGGCCTGCCCGGCCTCGGCGCGTTCCTCGACGAACTCGACGAGGAGGTCGCCACCGCCGGCGGACGCGTCTACCTCGCCAAGGACGCCCGGCTGCGCCCGGAACTGCTCGCGGCCATGTACCCGCGGCTGGACGACTTCCGGGCCCTGCGGGCGGAACTGGACCCGCACGGGGTCTTCACGTCCGATCTGTCCCGCCGCCTCAGCCTCTAGGCACAGGCACAGGCACAGGCACAGGCACACCAGGCAACCTCTAGGAGCTGTCATGAAGGACGCCTTCGGTCTCCCCCAGTCCCTGCTCGTCCTCGGCGGTACGTCGGAGATCGCGCTGGCCACCGCCCGCCGGCTGATCGCCCGCCGCACCCGCACGGTCTGGCTGGCCGGCCGCCCGTCGCCCGCACTGGAGGAGGCCGCAGGGCAGTTGCGCGGACTCGGGGCCGACGTGCACACCGTCGCCTTCGACGCGCTCGACCCCACCTCCCACGAGGCCGTCCTCGGCAAGGTCTTCGCCGAGGGCGACATCGACATGGTGCTGCTCGCCTTCGGCCTCCTCGGCGACCAGGCCCGCGACGAGCGGGAGCCGGAGGCGGCGGTGCGGGTCGCGCAGACCAACTACACCGGCGCGATCTCGGCCGGCCTGGTGTGCGCCCGCGCGCTCCAGTCCCAGGGGCACGGCTCACTGGTCGTCATGTCCTCCGTCGCGGGCGAGCGGGCCCGCCGCGCGAACTTCATCTACGGCTCCAGCAAGGCCGGCCTCGACGCCTTCGCGCAGGGCCTGGGCGACGCGCTGCACGGCACCGGCGTGCACGTCATGGTCGTACGCCCCGGCTTCGTCCGGACAAGGATGACCGCCGGGCTGCCCGAGGCGCCCCTGGCGACCACCCCCGAGGCGGTGGCGACGGCCGTCGAGCTGGGGCTGCGGCGCCGCTCGGAGACGGTGTGGGTGCCGGGCGCGCTGCGCGTGGTGATGGCGGCACTGCGGCACCTGCCGCGCGGGGTGTTCCGGCGGCTGCCGATCTGACCTACGGGCGGATCAGCGCATGGGGACCGAGCCGCGCTCCACACAGCCGGCCTGCGGGGGGACCACCGAGCCGCCGAAGGGGAACTCGCGGAGCTTGCGCCAGACACCGTCGGCGCCCTGTTCGTAGAGGGCGAAGCCCGTGCACGGCCACTCGGCCTCGTAGTCGGCGAGTTCCTCGAAGGCGCGGTCCATCGCCGCCTCCTCGATGCCGTGCGCCACCGTGACGTGCGGGTGGTACGGGAACTGCAGTTCGCGTACGACCGGCCCGGCGGGGTCGCGGACCTGCTCCTGGAGCCGCGTGCAGGCCTCCGCGCCCGCGACGACCCGGACGAAAACCACCGGCGACAGCGGCCGGAAGGTGCCCGTACCGGACAGCCGCATCGGGAACGGCCGGCCGGACGCGGCGACCTCGGTCAGATGCGCCTCGACGGCCGGCAGGGCGGACTCGTCGATCTCCGTCGGCGGCAGCAGGGTGACGTGCGTGGGAATGCCGTGAGCCGCGGCGTCGCCGAAGCCCGCGCGCAGCTGCTGAAGCCGGCTGCCGTGAGGCTCCGGGACCGCGATCGAGACACCGATCGTTACGGTCCCCACGTCGTCTCCTGTCGTTTCAGTTGGTGAGACCCGTCCTGCCGGAGCGAGTCCTGCCGGATCGAGCGGGAGTGGCCGCTGATACGACCACCCGGTTATCGACTGTACGGCCACGACCCGGTTACAGGCAGGCGCAACCGAAGTGATGTACAGCGCTGTGCGGTGGTACGGCTGTGCGCGGGAGCGGGTTCAGTGCTTGGCGGGCAGGAAGCCGACCTTGTCGTACGCCTGGGCGAGGGTCTCCGCGGCGACGGCGCGGGCCTTCTCGGCGCCCTTGGCCAGGATCGAGTCGAGGGTCTCCGGGTCGTCCAGGTACTGCTGGGTGCGCTCCCGGAACGGCGTCACGAACTCGATCATGATCTCGGAGAGGTCCGTCTTGAGCGCGCCGTAGCCCTTGCCCGCGTACTTCTCCTCCAGCTCCGCGATGCCCTCCCCGGTGAGGGTCGAGTAGATCGTGAGGAGGTTGCTGATGCCCGGCTTGTTCTCGACGTCGTAGCGGATCACCGTGTCCGTGTCGGTGACCGCGCTCTTGACCTTCTTCGCCGTGGCCTTCGGCTCGTCGAGGAGGTTGATGAGGCCCTTCGGCGTGGACGCCGACTTGCTCATCTTGATCGACGGGTCCTGGAGGTCGTAGATCTTCGCCGTCTCCCTGAGGATGTACGGCTTCGGGACGGTGAAGGTCTGGCCGAAGCGGCCGTTGAAGCGCTCGGCGAGGTCGCGGGTGAGCTCGACGTGCTGGCGCTGGTCCTCGCCGACCGGGACCTCGTGCGCCTGGTAGAGCAGGATGTCCGCGACCTGGAGGACGGGGTACGTGAACAGGCCGACGGAGGCGCGCTCGGCGCCCTGCTTGGCGGCCTTGTCCTTGAACTGGGTCATCCGGCCGGCCTCGCCGAAGCCGGTGAGGCAGTTCATGACCCAGGCGAGCTGGGCGTGCTCGGGGACGTGGCTCTGGACGAAGAGCGTGCAGCGGTCCGGGTCGAGACCCGCGGCGAGCAGCTGGGCGGCGGCCAGGCGCGTGTTCGCCCGCAGGTCCTTCGGGTCCTGCGGGATGGTGATCGCGTGCAGGTCGACGACCATGTAGAACGCGTCGTGGGTCTCCTGGAGGGCCACCCACTGGCGGACGGCGCCGAGGTAGTTGCCGAGGTGGAACGAGCCGGCTGTGGGCTGGATCCCGGAGAGCACGCGAGGTCGGTCAGAGGCCATGCTCACCATTCTCTCAGGTCCCGTGGGGCGATCCGGAACTGGTCCGAAACAGGTGGGAACCGATCCCTGTTCGGCGGTGTAACAAGAGTGTGAGGACGCGGGAGGGGGGCCGCATCGTCGATGAGGCCGCGGTGATCGCACGCGTACGCGCCGGAGAGCCGGAGGCGTACGCGGTGCTGGTGCGGACGCATACGGGAATCGCGCTCAGGGCGGCCACCGCGCTCGGGGCGGGGGCGGACGCGGAGGACGTGGTGCAGCAGGCCTTTGTGAAGGCGTACTGCGCGCTGGGCCGGTTCAGGGACGGCACGGCGTTCAAGCCGTGGCTGCTGGCGATCGTCGCCAATGAGACGAGGAACACGGTGCGTACGGCGGCGCGGCAGCGCACGCTCGCCGACCGTGAGGCGGCGTTCGTGGAGGCGGAACCGCTGATACCGGAGTCGGCGGACCCGGCGGCGGCGACGCTTCGGACGGAGCGCCGTGCGGCGCTGCTGGCCGCCCTGGAGCAGCTGAGCGAGGAGCACCGCCTGGTCGTCACCCACCGCTATCTGCTGGAGATGGACGAGTCTGAGACGGCCCAGGCCCTCGGCTGGCCTCGGGGGACGGTGAAGTCCCGGCTCAGTCGGGCACTGCGCAGGCTGGCCTGTTTGCTGCCGGATTTTCAGCCGGGGGAAGAGCCGCGGGAAGGGGGTGATGAGCATGAGTGACGGACGGGATGCGTACGAGGGTGACGGCATCGCGGGTCGCCGACGCGACGAGACTTCCCGGCTGCCGGAGGAACTGCGGGCTCTCGGGCGGTCGATGGACGCCCCTGGTGACGCCGGGGCGGAGACGATGGTCGAACGGGTGTTGCAGCAGATCCTCGCCGAGCAGGTACCGGTTCCGGTGGCCGAGGCGCCGAGGACCGGGGAGCGGCTGCGGGCGGCCAGGCGCTGGACGCGGACGCGGTGGCGCGCGCTGACGGCGACCCTGTGCGGTCTGCTGACGGTCCTCGCGCTCACGCCCCCGGTGCGGGCGGCGGTCTTCGACTGGTTCGGGTTCGGGGGTGTGGAGGTGCAGTACGACCGGTCGGCGGTGCCCTCGCCGGACGCCGAGGTGCCCGGCTGCGGCCGGTCGGTGTCGCTCGCCCAGGCTGAGCGGCGGGCCGGGTTCGAGCCGCTGGTGCCAAAAGCTCTGGGGACACCGGATGCGGTGACGGTGAGCAGCCTGCCGCACCACCGATTCCTGGTCAGCCTGTGCTGGCGCGAGGAGCGGGGCACGGTACGGCTGGACCAGTTCCGGGCCCGCCTGGACACCAGCTTCGCCAAGACCGTGCGCGAGTACCCGCAGTGGGTGCCGCTGGGCGACGACGCCTCGGCCGGGGGCACCCCCAACCCGGCCCTGTGGTTCCCCCGGCCCCACCTGCTCAGCTTCTGGCTGGAGGACGCGAACGGTGACCGTTTCACACGCGAGGAGCGCACGTCCGGGCCGACACTGCTGTGGACCCACTCGGGCTCCGGCGGGAATGTGACGCTGCGGCTGGAGGGCGTGGCGTCGAAGGCGCGGGCGGTGGAGGTCGCGCGGTCGCTGGGGCGGTGAGTGAGCGGGTGCCTCCCAGCGGGCGGACGGCTGGGGGGCGGGCGGGCCGCTGGGGGGGCGGCGAGCGGACCGCGGGGCGGGAGCTGGCAAGGGGCCGCTGGGCGGAAGGGAGGGGGCAGGAGACCGCCAGGCGCGAGCCAAGCGAGTAGAAGCCGCCCGAGAGCGAGCCAAGTGGGCGGAAGATCGCCAGGCGGTAGCCAGCGGGCGGGAGACCGCCGGGTGTGGATCCGGAAGTTCGTCGCGGTGGGTTGGGAACCCCGGCGGCTCGAGCGGTGTACCAGGAGTGACACACCGGGTGCGGACGAGCCGCACCAGATTCGATGGGGGGTGTCGAAGTGCGCGTGATCCGGGAACTGGCCGCGGCGACAACGGGCTTGGCGGTGGCCCTAGCCCTGGTACTGATGGGGGCGCCGTCCGCCACGGCCGGCGGAGGGACGAGCGTGCTGGTGGTCTCGCCCACCAGCTGGCAGAGCACGGCGCTGTACCACGACGACGCGGCCTACCCCCGCCTCCAGGCCCTGCTCGCCCACGCGGGCGGCGACCTCGACGGGGCAGCTGAGCAGCCGCCGACACTGGACGAGACCACAGGCCACCACGTCACCGTCACCTGGATGGCCCATGACGTCACGCCTTGGCGGGTGGACCACGTCTACCCGACCGTGCCCGAGACACGGGCGGTCTGGATCCACACCAAGCTGAATCCGCAGAAGCCGGGCAACGGGGTATGGCACAAGGCGGAGCGGCCGGAGGAGCTGCGGGCCCTGCTCAAGAAGCTGGGAGTGATGGACAAGACTTCGGTTGCCTCGGCGAGCCCTTCCGAGACGGCGCCCTCCGGGTCCGTCACGGACGAATCGTCGCCGACGACAGCGCCGGCCGCGGCCTCCCCGCCCCGCCCGGGCGACGACACCGGCTGGTGGTGGGCGCTGCCGGGTGCGGCGGCCGGAGCCGTGCTGGCTCTGGTCCTGCGCCCCCTTGCACTGCGGCTGCCCCAGGCGGCACCGCTCGCCCGCCTGCGGCGGCAGCCGGGTCCTCGCCAGGAGCTGAAGGGTGTATGAGGGGCCAGGGCAGGCGCCCCAGGCAGATGCGGCGGCGCGGGACTCTGGTCGATGGTCATCGCGGGCGCCGAAGGGTGGAGCACGGCGCTGCGCTCCGGCGAGCGGGGCTTCGCGCGACTGTGGCAGTTGATCGGGCCGACGTACACGGGGACGGAGGGCGTCCCCGAGACGTGGCTCGAGGGCGCTTCCCGCCAGTGCGGGCCACCGTGGTCTGGGGGCTGACTGGCATCGGAGGCTGGCCGGAGACGGTCAGGCCGCCCGGGGGCGACATCGCCATCGAACGGCAGGACAAGATCGTCGTCGCGGAGGACGGCACGCCCTGGGTGCGTACGGACTATGCGGTGGACGTTCCGGACGACGACATCCGCTGGCACCGGGCCCCGCGCTCGGTATTCGAGGAACTTCAGGGGCAGGGAATGCTCGGGCCGGAGGCTGGGGAATCCCGACGACGGGGTGGGGCGAGCGCATGGTGGGCGCTGCCCGGGCTGGGCGTGGGATTCGCGGCCGGCTGTGGCGGCGCAGTGCTGATACGCCGCGCTGCGGTCCGGTCGGGTGCCGGACCGCAGCGGGAGGAGCCGCGTCAGGTGCTCATCGACCTGTGAGTGGCCGGCTGAGGTTGGTCTGTGACCCTTGCCAGGGCGTCAGCCCAAGTCGATCTCCGGGTAGAGCGGGAAGCCCGCCACCAGGTCCGTCGCGCGGTGGCTGATCTCGTCGGCGATCTTCGCGTCGAGGACGTGGGCCGCCTTGGAGGGGGCGCCCGACTTGGTGGTGCCCGGCTCCGTCGTGGTGAGGACGCGGTCGATCAGGGCCGCCACCTCGTCCATCTCCGCCGTACCGAGGCCGCGGGTGGTCAGGGCCGGGGTGCCGATGCGGATGCCGGAGGTGTACCAGGCGCCGTTCGGGTCGGCGGGGATCGCGTTGCGGTTGGTGACGATGCCCGACTCGAGCAGGGCGGCCTCGGCCTGGCGGCCGGTGAGGCCGTAGGACGTGGCGACGTCGATCAGGTTGAGGTGGTTGTCCGTGCCGCCGGTCACGAGGGTCGCGCCGCGGCGCATCAGGCCCTCGGCGAGGGCGCGGGAGTTGTCGACGATGCGCTGGGCGTAGTCGCGGAAGGACTCCTGGCGGGCCTCCGCGAAGGCGACCGCCTTGGCGGCCATGACGTGCGGGAGCGGGCCGCCGAGGACCATCGGGCAGCCGCGGTCGACCTGGTCCTTGAGGGAGTCGTCGCACAGGACCATGCCGCCGCGCGGGCCGCGCAGCGACTTGTGGGTGGTCGTCGTCACGATCTGGGCGTGCGGGACCGGGTCGAAGTCGCCGGTCAGGACCTTGCCCGCGACCAGGCCGGCGAAGTGCGCCATGTCGACCATGAGCGTCGCGCCGACCTCGTCGGCGATCTCGCGCATGATCCGGAAGTTCACCAGACGGGGGTAGGCCGAGTACCCCGCGACGATGATCAGCGGCTTGAACTCGCGGGCGGAGGTGCGCAGGGCCTCGTAGTCGATCAGGCCGGTGGCCGGGTCCGTGCCGTAGGAGCGCTGGTCGAACATCTTGCCGGAGATGTTCGGGCGGAAGCCGTGGGTGAGGTGGCCGCCGGCGTCCAGGGACATGCCGAGCATGCGCTGGTTGCCGAAGGCGCGGCGCAGCTCCGCCCAGTCGGCCTCGGAGAGGTCGTTGACCTGGCGGGCGCCGGCCTTCTCCAGGGCCGGGACCTCGACGCGCTGGGCGAGGACCGACCAGAAGGCGACGAGGTTGGCGTCGATGCCGGAGTGCGGCTGGACGTAGGCGTGGCGGGCGCCGAAGAGTTCCTTGGCGTGCTCGGCGGCGAGGGACTCGACGGTGTCGACATTGCGGCAGCCGGCGTAGAAGCGGCGGCCGATGGTGCCCTCGGCGTACTTGTCGCTGAACCAGTTGCCCATCGCCAGCAGCGTGGCCGGGGAGGCGTAGTTCTCCGAGGCGATCAGCTTGAGCATCTCGCGCTGGTCGGCGACCTCCTGGCCGATGGCGTCGGCCACGCGCGGCTCCACGGCGCGGATGACGTCGAGGGCGGCGCGGTAGGCGGTGGAAGCGGTGGAGAGGGGCTCGGCTGGCATGTGGGACCTCCGGACGTTGCGTTCAGCGTTCACGGTACGGCCCAGGCGCACGGCACGGTTCCGGTCCCCGGGGGTCAGCCGGGTCCGGGGGCCGCTTCCCGATGGTCGGTCCCATCCCAGCACGCCAGTCACGGCCCGGTGATCAGCCTACCGGACCATGCGTGCGGGTTCCGTTGTGGCTTGTCGCGCAGTTCCCCGCACCCCTGACAGGCAATTCCCCTCAAGCCCTTCTAAAGGATCACATGGGGTAGGAAGCGGGCGTATTCGTCCGTGATCAAGCCCGATGATTCGCGGATGCCCAGGCCCGCCGACTCGTTTTCCACCACCCAGGCGCCCAGGACCACGTGGTTGTCGTCGAAGGTGGGGAGCGGGGCCAGTTGCTGGTAGCAGCAGGGTTCGTCGCGGAGGGTCCGGGGGGATCCGGGCTCGTGGATCGTGACGCCCGCGCCCTCTCGGCCGAGGAGGGGCTTGGCGACCCAGCCCGGCAGGTCCCGGGGGCCGTCCAGGTAGGCCGGCAGGAGGTTGGGGTGGTCGGGGTACAGCTCCCAGAGGATGGCCAGGAGCGCCTTGTTGCTGAGGAGCATTTTCCAGGCCGGCTCGATCCAGAGGGTGGAGCCGGTGCCGCCGCCGTTGTCGAGGGTGTCCAGGACGTGGTCGGCGAAGCGGTCGGTGGTGAGCCACTCCCAGGGGTAGAGCTTGAAGACGCTGCGGATGAAGCGGAGGCGGTTGTCGACGAAGCGGCCGGAGAGGCGGTCCCAGCCGATCTCCTCCATGGAGATCCAGTCCGTGGCCAGGCCCGCCTGCTCGGCTGTTTCCTTCAGGTAGGCGACCGTCATCAGGTCCTCGCCGAGTTCGTCGGCGGAGGAGTACGCGAAGTACAGCGGGCTGCCCGGTGGGAGGAGAGCGGCCTGTTTCCGCCAGGCGTCGATCAGGCGTTCGTGGAGGGAGTTCCACTGGTCGGCGCCGGGGAAGCGGTCCTCCATCCAGAACCACTGGGGGGACGCGGCCTCCACCAGTGAGGTGGGGGTGTCGGCGTTGTACTCCAGGAGTTTGGCCGGGCCGGTGCCGTCGTAGCGGAGGTCGAAACGGCCGTAGAGGGAGGGGAGTTCGGCGCGGCGGTGCCAGGACTCGGCAACCGCCTGGGCCACGCGGGGGTCGGTGATGCCCAGGTCCGCGAAACGGTCCTCGCCGACGATGTGCTCGGCCGCCGTCAGGCACATGCGGTGGAGTTCCTCGACGACCTCTTCCAGGGCCTCGATCTCCGGAAGGGCGAAGACGTAGTAGGCGCTTTCGTCCCAGTAGGGGCGCAGGGAGTCGTCGGGGTAGCGGGTCAGGGGGTAGATCAGGCCCTGTTCCTCGACGGTCTGCTGCCAGCCGGGGCGCGGGGTGATGGTGCGGCGTTCCATGTGCGTACGGCCCGGTCAGCCGCCGCTGCTGCCGGAGCCCGAGCAGCCGAAGCCGCCCCGGTCGACGGCCTCGCTGCGGCTGAAGGTGCCGTTGTCGGCGTAGCGGCCGCTGACGTCGGCGTCGTAGTACCAGTCGGCGTCCGTGCTCTTGGTCTTGCCGGTCGTCTTGCGGCCCTTGCCGTAGGAGGAGGACGTGGAGCCGGACTTGCAGTTCTTGTCGGCGACGATCTTGTAACCGTTGATGTAGTCGTAGCTGTCCCGGTCCACGCAGCGGCGGTCCGGGTCGGAGCCGCACGCGGACAGGGCCGCCGCGAGGACACCCATGCCGCCCAGCACCACCGTGCTCGAGCGCAGCCGTCGCCGTGTTTCAGCCATCCGTGTCTCCCCGTGTCCCCGTCGTGTACTGCGTGTCCTGTCATGTACTGCCGAGCGGTCAGCCTAGAGACCGGTGTGAAGACGCGCGCATGGCCCCCCGGCTCACGCCCCCTCCCCTACTGTCCTTTTGTGATCTTTGGAATGGTGTGCGCCCTTGGTGCGGCGGTCTGCTTCGGTACGGCGACGGTCTTGCAGGCGATGGCCGCGCGGGCGGCGGCGACCGGCACGGGCGGGGACGTGGCACTGCTCTGGCGGGCACTGAAGCAGTGGCGGTATCTGGTCGGGCTCGGGATGGACGGGCTCGGTTTCCTGCTCCAGATCGCCGCGCTGCGGTCGGTGCCGATCTACACCGTGGGGGCGGCGCTGGCCGCGAGTCTCGCGGTGACGGCCGTGGTCGCCGCGCGGCTGCTCACGGTGCGGCTGAGCCGCACGGAGTGGGCGGCGGTGGGGGTGGTGTGCGCCGGGCTGGCGCTGCTGGGGTCGGCGTCCGGGGCGGAGGGCGAGGAGGCCGGGCCGGCCCGGCTGAAGTGGGCGATGCTCGCCGCGGCGGGCGGGGTGCTGCTGCTCGGGGCGGTGGGTGGACGGCTGCCGGAGCGGGGGCGGGCGCTCGCGCTCGGGCTGGGTGCCGGGCTCGGGTTCGGGGTGGTGGAGGTGGCGGTGCGGCTCGTCGGCGGTCTGACGCCCGGCGCGCTCTTCACGAACCCGGCGGCGTACGCGCTGCTGCTCGGCGGCGGGGCCGCGTTCCTGTTGCTGACGTCCGCCCTCCAGCGCGGGGCGGTGACCACGGCGACCGCCGGACTGGTGCTCGGGGAGACCGTCGCGCCCGCGCTGATCGGTGTGGTGTGGCTCGGGGACCGTACGCGGCCGGGGCTGGGCTGGCCGGCGGTGCTCGGGTTCGCGGTGGCGGTGGCCGGGGCGCTGGCGTTGTCGCGCTTCGGGGAGGCGCCGGTGGAGCACACGGGGAGCGCGCTTGCGCCCAGGTGATCGGGGATGTTTCCCATCTGCCGAAAAGCTTCACGTTCCGGACGATCGGAAAATTGTTTGTTGAATCTTGAACGCGCGTGAACCGCTTTCCGTATGGGACGGCGTGACCAGTAATCCCGTCACGGTCACCGTGGCCTATCGGGTGATGCCGGGCCGGGCGGCCGACTTCCACTCCTGGGGGTGGGCCATGCTGGGCGCGACCGCTCGGCAACCGGGTTTTTTGGGGGGTGGGGTACTTGTCGACGGAGGGGCGGAGTGGCATGTCGTCTATCGCTTCGCCAGCGAGGGTTCGGCCCTGGCCTGGGAGAAATCGCCTTCCCGGGCACAGTGGGACGCCCGGCTGGAGGGGCTCGCCCGGGAGGCGGAGCGCAGGAGGGTACGGGGCGCCCGGGCCTGGTTCGAGGCGCAGACCCTGACACCGGCGCCGCCGGCTCCGCCGTCGAAATGGAAATTGTGGTTCGTGAATATGAGCGCGGTTTTTCCGCCGGTTCTCCTGTTCAATCTGACGGTGCTTCCCTATCTCGGTGACCTCAATGCACTGATCCGCACACTGTTGTTGTGTCTGTGTGTAACCGCCCTTGTCACCTGGATCCTCATGCCACGGCTCCAGCGTTTCTTCAGGAAATGGCTGTACCCGTCGCTCCAGGCGCTCCGCGGACGGCACAAACGCCGGGCCACGTAGGCCCGCGAACGAACAGAGGGAGGTGGGCGGGTGAAGACCCTGCTCATCGACAATTACGACTCGTACACGTACAACCTGTTCCAGCTGATCGCCGAGGTCAACGGCGAGGAGCCGGTGGTCGTCCGCAACGACGCCGCCGTCGACGGGGTTCCGGATCTCAGGGAGTTCGACAACCTGGTGGTCTCCCCGGGCCCCGGGCACCCGGCGCACGCGCGCGACTTCGGCATCGCGGCCAGGCTGGTCGCGACCTCCCCGGTTCCCGTGCTCGGCGTGTGTCTCGGCCATCAGGGCATCGCGCTCGGGGAGCGCGCGGTGGTGGGGCCCGCTCCGGAGCCGCGGCACGGGCACCTGTCCACGATCCGGCATGACGAACGCGACCTGTTCCAGGGCCTGCCGCAGAACTTCACCGCCGTCCGCTACCACTCGCTGTCCGTGCGCGAGCCGCTGCCGGAGATGCTGGAGGCCACGGCCTGGGCGGAGGACGGCGTCCTGATGGGCCTGCGGCACCGCAACCGGCCGCTGTGGGGCGTGCAGTTCCACCCCGAGTCCGTCCTCACGGAGTTCGGCCACCGCATGCTCGTGAACTTCCGCAACCTGACCGCGAAGCGGGCCGGCAAGCTGCGGGCGAAGAACACGGCGGTGCCGTCGCACGAGTCACCGGCCCGGCGCCGCGTGGTGGTACCGGAGTGCGAGGCGGAGGTCTCCCGGTCACCGGCAGCGGACCGTCGGCCCGCGGCCGCGCCCTGGGGAGCGGTGCTGCCGTCGGGCGGGGCGGCCTGGGCCGGCGGGGCCGTGTCGTCGGGCGAGGTTGTGCCGTCGGGCGAGGTTGTGCCGTCGGACGGGGTTGTGCCGTCGGACGGGGATGTGCCGTCGGACGGGGATGTGCCCTCGATCGCGGCCGGTCCAACCGCCGGGGCCCGTCCGTCCGCCGACGACGGGATGTCCCCCGGGGCGGGCCCGTCCGCAGGGGCCGGTTGGTCCGGCCCGGCCGGTCCGGCCGCCGACGCCGACATGCCCGGCCAGGCCGCGCCGCCCGCAGGGCACAAGCCGCTCGCCGAGGCCGACCTGCCCATCACCCGCACCCGATCCGACGCGGTCTCCCCGCCCACCGCCACCATCCCCCGCCCCCGTCGCCCCGAGCGCGTCGGGTACCGGCTGCACAGTCGGCGGATCGTCGGGGCGGTGGATGCCGAGGCTGCCTTTGCGCGGATGTACGCGGGGTCCTCGCGGGCGTTCTGGCTGGACAGTTCGCTGGTGGAGCCGGGGCGGTCGCGGTTTTCGTTCTTCGGGGACGACAGGGGTCCGCTCGCGGAGTTCGTGCGGTACGACGTCGGCAGCGGGCGTTGCGAGATCGAGCGGGCGGGGCGGCCGGTGCGGAAGGTCGCGGCCAGTGTCTTCGACTATCTCAAGCGGCAGTTGACCAGCCGCCGGGTGGACGCGACCGGGCTGCCGTTCGACTTCACCGGGGGCTACGTCGGCTACTTCGGCTATGAGGTGAAGGCGGACTGCGGGTCGCCCAACCGTCACCGCTCCCCGGTCCCGGACGCCGCCTGGCTGTTCGCCGACCGGGTGATCGCGGTGGACCACCAGGAGGGCTTCACGTACGCCGTCTGCCTGGCGGAGGACACCCCGCAGGCGGCGCGGGAGGCCGCCGACTGGCTTCAGAGCGCGCTGGCCGACCTCACCTGCGTGGCGACGGAGCGGCCGCCCCTGCCCGTGCCGACGGGTCCGGCGGACCCCGGCGCCGCCGAGCCGTGGCTGGTGCGCGACCGGGCGACGTATCTCGCGGACATCGAGGCGTGCAAGCGGGAGTTGCGGGCGGGCACCAGTTACGAGATCTGCCTGACCAACGCCGCTCGGTTACCCGCACCGACCGACGCGTTCGAGTTCTACCGGACGCTGCGGCGCGACAACCCGGCCCCGTACGCGGCGTTCCTGAGGTTCGGGGAGCTGGAGGTGGCCGGGTCCTCGCCCGAGCGGTTCCTGCGGATCGGGCGGGACGGCACCGCCGAGGCCAGGCCCATCAAGGGGACCGCGCCCAGGGGCGACGGGCCGGAGGAGGACGCCCGGCTGCGGGACGCGCTGGCGTCGGACGACAAGACGCGGGCCGAGAACCTGATGATCGTCGATCTGCTCCGCAACGACCTGGGGCGGGTGTGCCGGACGGGGTCGGTGCGGGTCTCCAAGCTCATGGCCACGGAGACGTACGCCACCGTGCACCAGCTCGTGTCGACCGTGGAGGGCAGGCTGCGGGCGGACACGGACGCGGTGGACTGTGTCCGGGCCTGTTTTCCCGGCGGGTCGATGACCGGCGCGCCGAAGCTGCGCACGCTGGAGATCATCGACTCGCTGGAGTCCGAGGCGCGGGGCGTGTACTCCGGCGCCCTCGGTTACTTCGGGTGCGGCGGCGGTGCGGATCTCAGCATCGTCATCCGTACCGCGGTGTTCGCCGACGGCCAGATGCACCTGGGGGCGGGCGGAGCGATCGTCCTCGGCTCCGATCCGGACGCGGAGTACGAGGAGATGCTGCTGAAGACGGCGGCCCCGATGCGGGCCCTGCACCAGCACACGGCCGACCGGATCCGGCGGCAGGCCCCGCCGGGGGACCGGGCCGGGGCGGCCGAGGAGGCGCGGCGATGACCAGTCCGCAGGCCGTGCTGCACCCCGCCGAGGCCGAGGCGCCCGGGAACCTCGCGGCCCAGCTCGCGGAGCTCGCCGAGCGGCGTGGGTGGGGCGGGCGGACCGCCTTCCACCAGGGGCACCGGGCCTGGACCCACGGCGAGGTGCACGGCCTCGCGGCCCGGGCCGCCACCGTGCTCGCCGGGCAGGGCGTGCGCCCCGGGGACCGTGTGCTGCTGGCGCTGCCCGACTCCCTCGCCTGGGTGACGGCGTTCCTCGCCACCGCCCGTCTCGGCGCCGTCGCGGTCCTGGTCAACCCCGAACTCCCCGCGGCCGACCACGCGTTCCTGGCCGAGGACACCGGGGCCGTGCTCTGTGTGACGGGGCCGGGCCTGGAGGAGCGGTTCGCCGGCCGGGCCCGCCTGGGTGCCGACCAGCTCATGGCGCTCGCCCCCGCCGCCTCGCCCGCGCCCGCCCACCAGGTCGACGCGCACACCCCGCTCTACGTCCAGTACACCTCCGGCACCACGGGCCGCCCCAAGGGCGTCGTGCACACGCACGGCGATCCACGGACGTACCACGACCTCGTCGGCCGGCGGGTGCTGCGGATCACGGCGGAGGACGTCACCCTGTCGGTGTCGAAGCTGTTCTTCGCCTACGGCTTCGGCAACGCCTTCGTCTTCCCGCTCTTCTCCGGCTCGTCCGCGGTGCTGGTGGACCGGCGTCCCACCCCGGCGACCATCGACGAACTCGTCGCCCGGCACCGGGTGACGCTGCTGTACTCCGTGCCGTCCGCGTACGCCGCGCTGGTCGCCGAGCGGGGCCACGGGCACGAGGGCTGCTTCGCCTCGGTGCGGGCCGCGGTGTCGGCCGGCGAGGGGCTGCCGGAGGGGCTCGCACGGCAGGTGACCGCGTTGCTCGGCGCGCCCGTGCTGGAGCAGATCGGCTCCACGGAGGCCGGCCACGCGTTCTGCGCCAACGGTTTCGCCCACAACCACCCGGGCACGGTCGGCCGTCCCGTGCCCGGCTTCGAGGTGGAGCTGCGGGACCGTGACGGCCACCCGGTGCCGGACGGCGAGGAGGGCGAGATGTGGGTGCGCGGGCCGACGGTGACGCCCGGCTATCTGAACCGGCCCGAGGAGACCGCCCGGGCCCTGGCCGGCGGCTGGCTGGCCACCCGCGACCGGGCGTGCCGCGAACCGGACGGTTCCTACCGGCATCTGGGCCGGGCCGACGACATGGAGATGGTCGGCGGCATCACCGTCTCCCCGCTGGAGGTGGAGGCCGTGCTGCGCGGCCATCCGGGGGTGCGGGAGGTGGCCGTCGCGGCCGTGCCCGACGGGCGGGGCGCGAGCCGGCTGCGGGCCTTCGTGGTCCCCGCGTCGCCGGTGCGGGACGGCCTGGCGGACGAGCTCATCGGCCTGGCGCGGGAGAGCCTCGCCGCGTTCAAGGTCCCCCGCGGCGTCAGCTTCGTCCCGTCGCTGCCGCGCACGGCGACCGGGAAGCTCCGCCGCCATCTGGTGCGCCGGGGCGCCTGGTGAACCTCTCGGAAAGGAACCACCCCATGCGACAGTCTCTGCTCGCCGACCGCGGCTTCTATCTGGGACCGGTCTTCCGGCGTGCGGCCGACCGGCACGGTGCCGTCTTCGTCACCCTGGACCGGCCGCTGGACGTGGCCCCCTCCCTCGGGGTCGACCTGAGCTACACCGTGCTGGCCGACCTGGTCGAGGACCTGTCCGGCCGACTGTGGGACGCCGGGGTGCGGCCCTCGGAGCAGGTCGTCGTGCACAAGGCGGACAACGTCGACATCATGCTGCTGACCTGCGCCGTCGCGCGTATCGGCGCCGTGCCGGTGCTGCTGTCGCCCGCGCTGGCCCCCGCCGTGGCCGGGCAGCTGCTCGAACGGCTGCGCCGGCCCTGGCTGGTCACCGACAGCGCCACCCTGGACGGCCTGCGGGAGCTGCCCCTGTCCGGGCTCGTGCGGCGGACGCTCTGCGTGGACGACACGGCCGGGGCGGAGTCCCTGGCGAAGTACGCCGGCGCCGAGCCGCCCCCGCCGGTCCGGCTGCATCCGCGCGAACCCGCCCTGATCACGCACAGTTCGGGCACCACCGGCGTCCCCAAACTGGCCGTGCACTGCGCGCACACCATGTGGAACCGGCTGGTGCCGCAGCAGGCGCTGGGCTGGCCCACGCGGGGCGAGCCGGCGGCGCTGCACATGTCGTTCGTGCACTCGCGCTTCTACCATCTGCTCGGCGTCCTGCTGCACTTCGGCAGCCCGCTGGTGCTGATCACCGACCCGGATCCGGCGGCGGTGGGCCCGCTGCTGGTCCGGCACCGGCCCGGCATCGTGGAGACGCACCCCAACACGTTCGTGCTGTGGGAGGAGCTGGCCGACGCGCCCGGTGCCCCGCTGTCCCGGGTGCGGGCGTACGGCTCCACGTTCGACGCGATCCATCCGCGCACCGTACGGCGGCTGCTGGGCGCCTCACGGCGCCGCACGCCCTGGCTGGTCCAGCTGTACGGGCAGAGCGAGACGGGTCCGGTGGCGTTCCAGGTGGTGACCCGGCGCAGCGCGGCCCGCGCGGACGGCCGCCGGGTCGGGTTCGGCATACCGGGCTTCACCCGGGTCCGGGTCACCGACGCCGGGGGCGGGCGGGTCCCGCCCGGCACCCGGGGCCGGATCGAGGCCCGCACCCGGGGCCGGATCCTCACCTACCTCGGCATGCCGGAGCGCTACGACCGTCAGCTCACCGACGGCTGGTGGGAGATGGGCGACATGGGCTACCGGAGCCGTCTGGGCGCCCTGTACCTGATCGACCGGGAAGTCGACCAGATCGACGCCGTGCACAGCAATCTGGAGGTCGAGGACACGCTGATGTCCCGGCTGGAGGAGCTGCGCGAGGTCGTCATCGTGCCGGGCGCGGACCGCGAGCCGGTACCGGTGGTGTGCGTACGCGGCGAGCGGCCCCTGGACCCGGAGCGCTGGCGGCGGGCCACGGCGGGGCTGCCGGCAATGGCCGAGCCGCGGCAGTGGCGGTTCGAGGACCTGCCGATGACCGCGACATGGAAGGTGAAGCGGGTGGAGATCGCCCGGATGCTCACCGAAGGCGTCCGGGCATGACCCCGGTCATGGTCGTGGGCGCCGGTCCCGTAGGCCTGTCGGCTGCGCTCGCGCTGCGGGCGCACGGCCTGCCGGCCGTCCTCCTGGAGGCGGAGCCCAAGGACCGTGAACGGCCGGGCAGCCGGGCCCTGTTCGTGCACCGGGAGACCCTCGGCCTGCTGGACGCGATGCGGCCCGGCCTCGCCGCCGAGATCACCTCGTACGGGCGGACCTGGCACACCAGGCGCACCCTCTACCGGGGACGTGAGGTCTACTCCCGCACCTTCCCGCCCCCGTCCGGCCCGCCGCCCTTCACCAGCCTGCGCCAGACGGACACCGAACGGTTCCTGCGGGCGGCCTGTGCGGAGGCCGGGGTGGAGTTCGTGTGGGGCGCGCGCGTGACGGGCGTGCGCACCACCGGTACGGAGGTCCGGCTGACGGGTGAGGACGGGCGGGTGTGGACCGGCGCGTTCGCGATCGCCGCCGACGGGGCCCGCTCCACGGTCCGGCGCGAGCTGGGCATCGCCCTGGAGGGCACGCACGGCGAGGGCTTCCACGTCGTCGTGGACGTCGCCGACGTGCCGGGCGCCGAGCTGCCGCTGGAGCGGGTCTTCCACTACGAGCATCCCGGGGTGGGCGGGCGCAGTGTGATGCGGGTGCCGTTCACCGGGGGCTTCCAGGTCGACCTCCAGTGCCGGGACGACGACCGGCAGGAGGAGTTCGGCACCGAGGAGGCCGTACGGCGCTGGCTGCCCTCGGTCGTCGGGGACGGCTACGGCGAGCGGATCCTGTGGGTGTCGACGTACCGCTTCCTGCGTAAGGTGGCGGCCTCGTTCACCGATCCGCACCGGCGGGTGCTGCTGGCAGGCGAGGCGGCGCATCTGTTTCCGCCGTTCGGGGCGCGCGGGATGAACAGCGGGATCGCGGACGCGGCGGCCGCCGCCGAGGCGATCGCCGCGGGGACCGGCGAGGCGGTCGCCGGGTTCGCCGACGTGCGGCGGGCGGCGGCCCTGTTCAACAGTGCCGCCGCCGGTGCCGCCCTGGACCATCTGCGGCCGCGCCGCCGGACCGTCCGCGTCAGGCAGCGGGCCGCGGCGGCACTGGCGCCGGTGCTGCCGTGGTGCGGGTCGTGGTTGGAGCACGCGCCGTACGGACCCCGGCACGGGGCACCGGCCGTCGCGGGACGCAAGTACTGAGGAGGCTGTTGGTGACCAGACCGGCGGTGGCGGAAGGCCTGTGGACGTGGACGCCCGGCCGTGGCCTGGCCCCGGCCCCGGACCAGGCGGCCGGGGGGCGGCTGCTCGCCGCGGACTCGTGGCTGGTGCGCGAGGGCCGGGTGCGGGCCCCTGCCCGGCACCGGGAGCGGTTCGCGCGGGCCTGCGGGGACTGCGGCGGACCGGAGCGGCGCCGGCTCGACGCGTTCTGGCAGGACGTGACCGCCTTGCTGCCGCGCACGGGCGAGTGGTTCCCGCGGGTGGAACTCGCGGCGGGCTCCCTGGAGTTGCGGCTGCTGCTGCGGCCCGCTCCGCCGCTCGGCACGGGGGTGCGCCTGTGGGCGGCGGGCCAGTCCGATCCACGGACCGTACCCCGCCGCAAGGGCCCGGACCTGGACACCCTGGCCCGGGTGCGCCGCCGGGCCCACGGCGAGGGCGCGGAGGAGGCGGTGCTGATCGCGCCCTCGGGCACGGTGCTGGAGTCGGCCACCGCCAGCGTGCTGTGGTGGGAGGACGACACCCTGTGCCTGCCGCCACCCCGGTTGCCCGTCCTGCCGGGTGTGACGGCCGGGCTGGTCCAGGAGCGGGCGCTGCGGTCCGGGATCCGGATCGCGCACCGGGAGCGGACCGTGGCCGAGCTGGACGGCCGTGAGGTGTGGCTGACGAACGCGCTGCACGGGATCCGGCCCGTCACGGCCTGGAT
Source organism: Streptomyces coeruleorubidus (assembly GCF_028885415.1). Taxonomy (GTDB): domain Bacteria; phylum Actinomycetota; class Actinomycetes; order Streptomycetales; family Streptomycetaceae; genus Streptomyces; species Streptomyces coeruleorubidus_A. The sequence continues at coordinate 6,087,882 of NZ_CP118527.1, read as the reverse complement.
CGGGCGGTCGATGCGGGTGCCTCCGGCGGAACGGGCCGGGGAATGGCGGAATTGGCTGGACAGCATGATGGAGCCGCTGCCGGCCGACTGAATCGAGGAAATGGAAACGCCGGGTCGAATTCGACCCGGCGCGCTTTACGCTGCCTTCTTCCGTATTTGATTCAGCTTTTCGGCGCCATACGCGTCGCTATCGCGATCCGGTTGTACGCGTTGATGACGGTGGCCGACCAGATGAGCGCCGCGATCTGTTTCTCGTCGAACACCTCGGCCGCCTCGGCGTACACCGCGTCCGGGACGCGACCGTCGTGGACGAGCGTCACCGCCTCGGTCAACGCCAGTGCCGCGCGCTCGCGTTCGGTGAAGAACGGCGTCTCCCGCCAGGCGTTCAGCGCATAGACGCGTTGCTCGGTCTCGCCCTGGGCGCGGGCGTCCCTGGTGTGCATGTCGATGCAGAACGCGCAGCCGTTGATCTGCGAGGCGCGAATCCTGACCAGTTCCAGCAGTTCCGGTTCGAGTTCGGCGTCCTGGGCCGCGGAAACGGCGGCGCTGTGCAGGGAGCCCATCGCGGCGGAGACGTCGGGGGTTGTTTTCTTCAGGGCCACGCGGGATAGGGAAGTGCTTTCACTCATGGGGTGACCATATCCGTTGCACGGCATTCCGGAGGGAAATTCGCGCGATTATCCGGGCAGTACCGCGCACAGCGCGTCCAGCGCCCCCGACCACGCGTGGTCCGGCGGTGTCCCGTAGCCGACGACCAGGGCGTCGGCCGGCTCCACGACCGAGGCGGCGTGCCGGTAGCGGGTCAGTCCGTGGACCGCCAGGCCCTGCCAGTGGGCCGCCTGGAGCACCGACCGCTCGGTGCCGGGCGGCAGCCGCAGCAGGACGTGCAGGCCGGCCGCGATGCCGGTGACCCGGGCTCGGCAGGCCCGGGCCGCGACGGCGGCGACCAGGGCGTCCCGGCGGCGCCGGTAGCGCAGGCGACTCGCGCGGACATGGCGGTCGTAGGCCCCGGACGTGAGGAACTCGGCCAGGGTCAGCTGGTCCAGCACCCCGCAGGTGTCGACCCCGCCCTTGGCCGCCGCGGTCTCCTTCGCGAGGTCCGGCGGGAGCACCATCCAGGCCAGCCGCAGTCCGGGGGCCAGGGACTTGCTCGCGGTGCCCAGGTAGACCACCCGGTCGGGGTCCAGGCCCTGGAGCGCGCCCACGGGCTGACGGTCGTAGCGGAACTCGCCGTCGTAGTCGTCCTCCAGGACCAGCCCGCCGGTGCGGCGCGCCCAGTCCACGACGGCCGCTCGGCGGTCGCGGTGCAGGGGGACGCCCATGGGGAACTGGTGGGCGGGCGTGAGGAGGACCGCGTCGGCGGCGGACAACGCGCCGGGGTCGGTGCCCAGCCGGTCGAAGGGCAGCGGGACCGTGTGCAGACCGGACGCGGCCAGGAGCCTGAAGTGCACATCGAGCCCGTACGACTCGACGGCGACCGTCCGTGCCCCGCGCGCCCGCAGGGCCGTGCCGAGCAGCTTCAGGCCGTGCGCCGACCCGGCGCAGATCACGATCCGTTCGGGGTCGGCGCGTACGCCCCGGACCCGGGAGAGGTAGCCGGCGAGCGCGGCGCGCAGCTCGGGGCGGCCGCGGGGGTCGCCGTAGTCGAGGGCGTGGTGGGGCGCGGCGGTCAGGGCGCGGCGGGCGGCCTTGAGCCACTGCGCGCGCGGGAAGGAGGCCAGGTCCGGGCTGCCGGGGCGCAGGTCGTAGGCGGGGCGGGTGCGTTCGCGGGGGTGGGGCGCCGTGCCGGCCGGCGGGACGACCCTCCGGTCGGCGACCCTGGTCCCCGAGCCCTGCCGGGCGGTGAGCCAACCCTCGGCGACCAGGTCGGTGTAGGCGTCGGCGACCGTGTTGCGGGCGATGCCCAGGTCGGCGGCGAGCGCGCGGGAGGAGGGCAGCCGGGTGCCGGAGGCCAGCCGGCCGGAGCGCACCGCCTCGCGCAGGGCGTCGGTCAGCCCGCGGCGCAGGCCCGGGCCGGTCGGCTCCAGGTGCAGGTCGATGCCCAAAGTGGCCCACTGTTCCGCCATGGAAATGGACCATACCCCTGGGCTGCTTCCGTCCTAGGGTCGAGGGCATGACGACGCACACCCCTGACACGACGACCGTGGAGTACGCCCCCGAGCAGCCCGCCCGCCTGGAGTGGGCCAAGCACGCGCCCGAGGTCTACAAGGCGATGGTCCGGCTGGAGATGGCCGCCCGGCAGGGCCTCGACCACAGGCTGTACGAGCTGGTGAAGATCCGCGCCTCCCAGATCAACCACTGCGCCTTCTGCATCGACATGCACACCAAGGACGCCCTCGCGACGGGCGAGAGCCTCGAGCGGATCGTGCAGCTCAGCGCCTGGGACGAGTCGCGGCACTTCTACACCGCGAAGGAGCTCGCGGCCCTGGAGCTGACGGAGGCCGTGACGGTCCTGACGGACGGGTTCGTGCCGGACGAGGTGTACGAGAACGCAGCCAGGCACTTCGAGGAGGCCGAGCTGGCGCAGCTGATCGCCGCGATCACGGCGATCAACGCCTGGAACCGGTTCGGGGTGACCTGCCGTATGGCGCCGGGGCACTACCAGCCGGGCCAGTACAAGTGACGGCTCGGACGCGGGTGCTCGACCCGGCGGTCGCCCGGGCCATGTCGGCTCTGAGCGCCACGGCGAAGAAGGGCCTCGGCGACCCGGCCCTGGCCGAACTCGTGGTGATCCGCGCCTCGCAGCTCAACCACTGCGCGTTCTGCCTGGACATGCACCTCGCGATCGCCCGCGAGTACGGGGTGAGCGAGAAGCAGCTCGACCTGCTGGCGGCCTGGGAGGAGGCCGAGGACGTCTTCGACGAGCGGGAGCGGGCCGCGCTGGCGCTGACGGAGGCGGTGACCCTGCTGACGGACGGGTTCGTGCCGGACGAGGTGTACGAGCGGGCCGCCAAGCACTTCGACGAGGCCCGGCTCGCCCATCTGATCGGCCTGATCGTCGCCATCAACAACTGGAACCGGGTGATGGTCAGCCGCCGGATTCCGCCGGGGGGTTACACGCCATGAGCAAGGCCGCGGTGTTCCGCGCTCTGCACCAGCACCGGGCGCCCGGCGATCCCCTGGTGCTGCCCGGCCCCTGGGACGCGGCCAGTGCCCGGGTGTTCGCCGAGGCCGGTTTCCCGGCGCTCGCCACGCCCAGTGCCGGGGTCGCCGCCTGCCTCGGCTACGAGGACGGGCAGGTCCCGGCCGACGAGATGTTCGCGGCGGTCGCCCGGATCGTCCGGGCCGTCGACATACCGGTGTCGGCGGACGTGGAGGGCGGGTACGGGCTCGCGCCGAAGGAACTCGTGGAGCGGCTGCTGGAGACGGGGGCGGTGGGCTGCAACCTGGAGGACTCCGTCGACGGCGTCCTCAGGGACCCGCACGAGCATGCCGACTGGCTGGCCGAGGTACGGGCCGCGGCCGGTAGCCGGCTCTTCGTCAACGCGCGCGTGGACACCTTCGCCCGCGGGGTCACCGACCCAGAACGGGCCATCGAGCGGGCCGCGTTGTACGTAGCTGCGGGCGCCGACTGTGTCTATCCGATCAAGGCCCCGCCGGAGGTGCTGCCGCTGCTGCGGGCCGGGATCCAGGGGCCGATCAACGTCGTGGCCGTCCCGGGCCACGGCCCCTCGCCCGCCGAACTCGGCGCGCGAGGGGCCACCCGGATCACCTTCGGGCCGGGACTCCAGCGGCAGGCCGCCCGCGCACTGCGGGAGATCGCCGCCGGCTTGCGACCGTAGGAACGCTCAGGACAGCCACTTCTTCCACGTGGAGCGGTGGCTGTCCACCCACTTCTTCGCCGCCTCCTCCGGCGTCATCTTCTTGTCGGCGATCATCAGGGAGACCTCGTTCTGGTCCTCGGTCGTCCACTTGAACTTCTTCAGGAAGGCCGCCGCCTTGCCGCCGTTCTTCGCGAAGCCCGAGTTCAGGTACTTCTGCAGCGGCGTGTGCGGATAGGCGCAGGCGACCTTCTCCGGGTCGGCGTCGCAGCCCTCCTTGTACGGCGGCAGCTTCACCTCGGTCATGGGGACCTTCTTGAAGAGCCACTGGGGCGTGTACCAGTAGGTGAGGAAGGGCTTCTTCTCCTTGGCGAACTGCCTCATCTGGGTGATCTGCGCCGCCTCGGACCCGGCGAACACCACCTGGTAGTCCAGCTTCAGGTTCTTCACCAGCGCCTTGTCGTTGGTGACGTAGGACGGCGAACCGTCCATCAGCTGGCCCTTGTCGCCGCTCTCCGGGGTGCGGAACAGGTGGGAGTACTTGTTGAGGTTCTTCCAGTTCGTGATGTCCGGGTGCTGCTTGGCGAGGTACGTCGGGACGAACCAGCCGATGTGGCCGGTGACGCCGAGTTCGCCGCCGGGGGCGATCGTCTTCTTGTCCTTGACGTACCGCTGCTCCTGCTCGGGGTGGCCCCAGTCCTCCAGGAGCGCGTCGACGCGGCCCTGGCTGAGGGCGTCCCAGGCGGGCACCTCGTCGACCTGGACGGTGTCGACGCGGTAGCCCAGCTCGTGCTCCAGGATGTACTGGGCGACGGCCACGTTGGCCTGGGCGCCCACCCAGGACTGCACGGACAGGGTCACGGTCTTGGCGCCCTGCGCGTTGGCGAAGGGCGAGGCCTGCTTGGTCATGTCGGCGGCACCGCAGCCGGTGAGCAGCGCCAGGGAGCTCAGAGCGGCGACGAGGGCCGTATTGCGGACTCGCATGTCACGCTCCCTTCTTCGCGCGGCGTTCGGTGGGCTGGGTCACCCGGTCGAGCATCAGGCCGAGGCAGACGATCGCCGCGCCGGCCACCAGACCGGTCGCCAGATCGCCCTGGGCGAGGCCGAAGACGACGTCGTAACCGAGCGCGCCACCGCCGACCAGGCCGCCGATGACTACGACGGCGAGGACCAGGACCAGGCCCTGGTTGACGGCGAGCAGCAGGGCCGGGCGGGCCAGCGGGAGCTGGACCTGCTTCAGCTGCTGCCAGCTGGTCGCGCCGAGCGAGCCGGAGGCCTCCAGCGCGGCCGGGTCGACCTGGCGCAGGCCCTGGGTGGTGATGCGGACGACGGCCGGGAGCGCGTACACGATCGCGGCCGCGACGGCCGGGGCGCGGCCGACGCCGAACAGGGCGACGACCGGGATCAGGTACACGAACTGCGGCATCGTCTGGAAGACGTCGAGGACCGGGCGCAGTAGCCGCTCGAGACGGTCGCTGCGGGCCGCCGCGATGCCGGTGGCGAAGCCGACGACGAGGGTGACGGCGACGGCCGCGAGGACCTGCGACAGGGTGTCCAGCGACGGCTGCCAGACGCCGAGGACGCCGATCGCGGCCATGGCGAGGACGGCCGTGAGCGCGGTACGCCAGGTGCCGATCACCCAGGCCAGGGCGGCGACGATCAGCAGGACCGACCACCAGGGCAGCCACTGGAGGCCGCCGCGCACCGGGTCGAGGACCCAGGTGGTGAAGTGGCCGGCCCAGTCGGCGGTGCCGCCGATGACGGGGACGCCGGAGTACAGGTGCGCGGTCATCCAGTCGACGGCGCGGTTGACGGGCTCGGCGATGCCGACGATCCAGGCTTCGGGCCAGTCGAGCCGGCCCGCGAAACGCCCGGCGACCGCGACGGCGACCACGCCGACGAGGGCGAGGAGCCAGCCGAGTCCGCTGCGGGGCTCCGGTTCGGCACCGAGCTTCTCCCCCGCCGCTCCGGTGACGCGGTCCAGGACGACGGCCAGCAGCACGATCGGGATACCGGCGGCGAGCGCGGCACCGACGTCGACCGAGGCCAGTGCCTGGTAGACGCGGTCACCGAGACCGCCCGCGCCGATGACGGCGGCGATGACGGCCATGGACAGCGCCATCATGATCGTCTGGTTGACGCCGAGGAGGAGTTCCTTGCGGGCCAGCGGGAGCCGGGCGGTCAGCAGCCGCTGCCGTGCGGTGGAGCCGAGCGACTCGACGGCCTCAAGCACCTCCTTGTCGGCGCCGCGCAGACCGAGCGAGGTCAGACGGGCCATGGGCGGGGCGGCGTAGATGACGGTGGCCAGGACGGCCGCCGGGACGCCGATGCCGAAGACCAGCACGACCGGCAGCAGGTAGGCGAAGGCGGGCAGCACCTGCATGGTGTCCAGGACCGGGCGCAGGACGCGGTCCATCCGGTCGGAAAGACCGGCGGCGAGCCCGAGCAGCATGCCGACGACGACCGACGCGACGACCGCGACGACCATCAGGGCGAGCGTCTGCATGGTCGGCACCCACATGCCGAGCAGGCCGCAGGCGAGGAACGCGACGGCCGTGCCGAGCGCGAGCCGGACGCCCGCGACGCGCCAGGCGACCAGCGCGCCCAGGGCCGTGACACCCGCCCAGCCGATGGCGAGGAGGGTGAGGTAGACGGCCCGTACGGCGATCACGACGACGTTGCTGACGTGGCCGAAGAAGTACAGGAACAGCGGGTGGCTGTCGCGGTTGTCGATGATCCAGTCGCTGGCCTTGGCGAGCGGCTCGGAGAAGTCGACGGTCAGTGCGCTCGGCCAGGCGCCGCTCGCCCAGCGGGCGTCGGCCAGCGGCACGAGGATCGCGGCGGCCAGGGCGAGCAGCAGCAGCTTGCGGACAGCCGGGTGCCTGAGGAGTCCGGGCAGGCCGATACGGGGCGGGGAGGCGGTGATGGTCGCCATCACACCGCCTCCTTGGGCTGCTCGGTCCCCGGCGGGGCGGGCTGCTCGGTGCCGGCGACGACGCCGAGCAGGGTGTCGGAGTCGATCATGCCCACGCAGCGGCCCTCGTCCATGACACGGGCCGGGGCGCCGGCGCGGGCGACCGCCTCGATCGCCTCGGAGACCGTCGCCTCGGGCCGGACCGCCGGTCCGCTGCCGTCCTGGTCCGCCGACGGGCGGCGCATGGCCGTGCGGACGGTCATGACCTGCTCGCGCGGGACGTCCCGGACGAACTCGCGGACGTAGTCGTCGGCGGGCGAGCCGACGATCTCCTCGGGCGTACCGAGCTGCACGACCCGGCCGTCGCGCATCAGGGCGATGCGGTCGCCCAGCTTGAGGGCCTCGTTGAGGTCGTGGGTGATGAAGACCATCGTGCGGCCCTCCTCCTGGTGCAGCCTGACGACCTCCTCCTGCATGTCGCGCCGGATCATCGGGTCGAGCGCGCTGAACGGCTCGTCGAACAGCAGGACTTCGGGGTCGACGGCGAGCGCGCGGGCGAGGCCGACGCGCTGGCGCTGACCGCCTGAGAGCTGGCCGGGGCGGCGCTGCTCCATGCCTTCCAGGCCGACCTTGGCGACGACCTCGGCGGCCCGTTCGCGCCGCTCGGCCTTGCCCATGCCCTGGATCTCCAGGCCGTAGGCGACGTTGTCGAGGACCGTGCGGTGCGGCAGCAGACCGAAGTGCTGGAAGACCATGGCGGCGCGGTGGCGGCGCAGTTCGCGCAGCCGGGAGCGGTCCATGGCGCGGACGTCCTCGCCGTCGATGGCGATGGTGCCGGCGGTCGGCTCGATCAGCCGGGTCAGACAGCGCACCAGCGTGGACTTGCCGGAGCCGGACAGGCCCATGACGACGAAGACCTCGCCCTTGCGCACGTCGAAGCTGACGTCCCGGACGGCGGCCGTGCAGCCGGTGCGGGCGCGCAGCTCGGCGGGGTCGAGGGCGGTGAGCTCGGGGTCGCCGGGAACGCGGTCGGCCTTGGGGCCGAACACCTTCCACAGGCCCTCCACCGCGAAGACGGGGGTGGTGTCCATGGTCTGCTCCGTGGGGGGTTCGAGGGTCGCGGTCACTTGGAACCACCACCGATCAGCTCGGCGGCCTTCTCCCCGACCATGAGCACGCCGATCATCGGGTTGACGGTGGTCATCGTGGGGAACACGGAGGCATCGGCGATCCGGATGCCCTCCAGGCCGCGGATGCGCAGCTCGGGGTCGACGACGGCCAGCCGGTCGTCGGCGTCGCCCATCTTGCAGGTGCCGGCGGGGTGGTAGACGGTATGGGCGACCTTGCGGGCGTACTCGCCGAGTTCCTCGTCACCGGTGACGTCCGGACCGGGGGCCACCTCGCGCTTGAGCCAGCCGGCCAGCGGTTCGGTCTTGGCGATCTCGCGGGCGATCTTGATGCCGTCGACGAGGGTGCGGCCGTCGTAGTCGTCCTCGTCGGTGAAGTAGCGGAAGTCCAGGGCGGGCTTGACCTCGGGGTCGGCGCTGGTCAGGTACAGCCGGCCGCGGCTCTTCGGCTTGGGGATGTTCGGGGTCATCGAGACGCCGAACTCCGGCCGCTGGTAGCCCAGTCGCTCCGGGTTGTCCGTGAACGGGATCTGGTAGAAGTGGAACATCAGGTCGGGGTGCGGCAGTTCGGGGTCGCGGCGCACGAACAGGCCCGCGTCCGAGTCCATCGCGGAGTTCTCCGGGATGGGGCCGTTGGTCTCCCACACGATGACCGACTCGGGGTGGTCGAGCAGGTTCTCGCCGACGCCCGGCAGGTCGTGCGTGACGGGGATGCCGAGCTTCTCCAGGTCCGCCTTCGGGCCGATGCCGGAGTGCATGAGCAACCGGGGCGAGTCGACGGCGCCGGCGCACAGCAGGACTTCGCCCCGGGCCTTGACGAGGATCTCCTCGCCGTCCTTGGTGCGCACGTGCACGCCCTCGGCGCGGTTGCCGTCCAGCTCCAGCTTGTACGCCCAGGTCTCCAGCAGGATCGTCAGGTTGGGGCGCTCGTCCATCACCGGGTGCAGATACGCCACCGACGCCGAGGACCGCTTGTTGTTCTCGGGGTGGTAGGCGAGGTCGAAGAAGCCGACGCCCTCGGTGAACGGCTTCTGGTTGAAGCCCTCCACGCGCGGCACGTCCAGCGCCGCCTGGGCCGCGTCGACGAAGTCGCGGGCGATGGCGTTCCGGTCCCGCTCGTCGACCGGGACGATGTTGTTGAGCAGGCGCGCGAAGTACGCCTCCATCTGCACCGCGCCCCAGCCCTTGGCGCCGGCGGCCTCCCACTCGTCCCAGTCGGCGGGCAGCGGCTTGAACGCGATCAGCGTGTTGTGCGAGGAACAGCCGCCCAGCACCCGGGCCCGGCTGTGCCGGATGTGCGAGTTTCCGCGTGGCTGCTCGGTGGTGGGGTAGTCGTAGTCGAGCTCGCCGCCCAGCAGGCCCATCCAGCGGCGCAGGGTCAGCACGTCGTCGCGGCCGACGTCGCTGGGGCCGCCCTCGATGACGGCGACGGAGACGTCGGGGTTCTCGGTCAGGCGGGAGGCGATGACGGAACCGGCGGTTCCGCCGCCTATCACGACATAGTCGTACTCGTGACTGGTGTGGGACATGGCGTGCTTGCTCCAGAGGGGATGAACCAGAGGGGGGCGAAGGGGGCCGGGCTCGAAGGGTGGTGAGGCCGGCGGGTCCGGGTGGAGGAGGTCAGCCCGCGAACCAGCGCACCGGCTTCGGCGCGAGGTTCTGGTAGACGTGCTTGGTCTCGCGGTACTCGGCGAGACCGGCCGGGCCGAGTTCGCGGCCCACACCGCTCTTGCCGAAACCGCCCCATTCCGCCTGCGGCAGGTAGGGGTGGAAGTCGTTGATCCAGATCGTGCCGTGCCGCAGCCGGCCGGCCACGCGCCGGGCGCGGCCCGCGTCGGCGGTCCAGACGCCGCCCGCGAGGCCGTACTCGGTGTCGTTGGCGAGGGCGACGGCCTCGTCCTCGGTACGGAAGGTCTCGACGGTGAGGACCGGCCCGAAGACCTCCTCCCGCACGACGCGCATCTCGCGGTGGCAGTGGTCGAGGACGGTCGGCTCGTAGAAGTAGCCGTTCTCCGGGCGCTGCGGGGAGGGCGCGGGGCGCTTGCCGCCGGAGCGCAGCACGGCACCCTCCTTGAGGGCGGACTCGACGTACATCTCGACCTTGGCGCGCTGCTGCTCGGACACCAGCGGGCCGCACTCGACGCCGTCCTCGGTGCCGCGGCCGAGCCGGATCTTCTCGGCCCTGCGGGCGAGTTCGGCGACGAACCGGTCCCGCACGGACTCCTCGATGATGAGGCGGGCGCCGGCCGAGCAGACCTGGCCGCTGTGGATGAAGGCGGCGTTGAGGGCCTGGTCGACGGCGGTGTCGAAGCCCTCGTCGGTGGCGCAGGCGTCGGCGAAGACGACGTTGGGGTTCTTGCCGCCGAGCTCGAGGGCGACCTTCTTGACGGTGGGCGCGGCGGCCTGGGCCACCTTGGTGCCGCTGATCAGGCCGCCGGTGAAGGAGACCAGGTCGACGTCGGGGTGCTCGGAGAGCCGCGCGCCGACCGAATGACCCGGCCCGGTGACGATGTTGGCGACTCCGGCGGGCAATCCGGCCTCGACGAGCAGCTCGATCAGCGCGATGGTCGTCATCGGGGTGATCTCGCTCGGCTTGACGACCAAGGTGTTGCCGGCGGCCAGGGCCGGGGCGATCTTCCAACTGGCCTGGAGCAGCGGGTAGTTCCACGGCGTGATCATCGAGCAGACGCCGATGGGCTCGTGCACGACGACGCTGTGGATGTCGGGCGAGCCGGCGTCCACGACCCGGCCGGGGCTCTCGGCCGCGACCAGGTCGGCGAAGTACCGGAAGGCGTCGGCGACGCAGTCGATGTCGACGCGCCCTTCCTCGACGGTCTTGCCGGCGTCACGGCTCTCCAGCAGCCCGAGCTGCTCGCGGTCGCGCACGAGCAGGTCGGCGACGCGGCGCAGCAGCGCGGCCCGCTCGGCGGCCGGTGTGCGCGGCCACTCCCCCTCGTCGAAGGCGCGCCGGGCGGCGGCGATCGCCAGATCGGTGTCCTTCTCGTCACCCTCCGCGACCACGGCGAACGGCAGGGCGTCCGCGGGGTCGAGGATCTCGCGCGTGGCGCCGGAGACGGCCGCACGCCATTCCCCTCCCGCGTGGATGGTGCTGCGCGCCTGCAGTTCGTTGCTTTCCGCCATGATCGCTTTCGCCTTCCGTTCCTGATCAGCGCCCCTGTGTCACAGACGTGTCACTAAGAGACCGAGTGCGCATGCCCTGGTCCCCCGGATGCATGCGCGATCGATGGCCGAAAGTGCGCTGTGTCACTGGAGATGCGGGCAATCAGGGTGAAAGCAGGCGCGGATCAGGCGTGGCGACGTCAGATGGTGCGAAGTCGGATCATGCGAGGTCGGATCGTGCGAGGTCGGATCGTGCGAGGTCGACGAGCGGGCGCCGCACGCTCGGGGACCGGCCGTCGCCGGTGGTGTACGCGGCGAGCCGGCCGGCGTCGCTCCCGGCCGCTCGGCGAGGACCGACTCCGAAAAACGCCCGCAGGCCCCGTACCGGACGGAACCGGTGCGGGGCCTGCGAGGGAACGCGGAGAGACTCCGGTCGGAGGAGACGGACGAGTCCTACGACTCAGATGAGGCCGAGGCCGCGGACCGCCTCGCGCTCCTCCTCGAGCTCCTTGACGGAGGCGTCGATCCGGGCGCGGGAGAACTCGTTGATCTCCAGGCCCTGGACGATCTCGTACTTGCCGTCCTTGCAGGTGACCGGGAAGGAGGAGATCAGGCCCTCCGGGACGCCGTAGGAGCCGTCCGACGGGATGCCCATGGAGACCCAGTCGCCCTCGGCGGTGCCGTTGACCCAGGTGTGGACGTGGTCGATCGCGGCGTTGGCGGCGGAGGCGGCCGACGAGGCGCCACGGGCCTCGATGATGGCGGCACCGCGCTTGGCGACGGTCGGGATGAAGTCCTCGGCCAGCCACTTCTCGTCGTTCACGACCTCGGCGGCGTTCTTGCCGGCGACCGTGGCGTGGAAGATGTCCGGGTACTGGGTGGCGGAGTGGTTGCCCCAGATGGTGAGCCGCTTGATGTCGGCGACCGTGGAGCCGGTCTTCTTCGCGAGCTGGGTCAGGGCGCGGTTGTGGTCCAGACGGGTCATCGCGGTGAACCGCTCGGCCGGTACGTCGGGCGCGGCGGCCTGGGCGATGAGCGCGTTCGTGTTGGCCGGGTTGCCGACGACGAGGACCCTGACGTCGTCCGCGGCGTGGTCGTTGATCGCCTTGCCCTGCGGCTTGAAGATGCCGCCGTTGGCCTCCAGCAGGTCGCCGCGCTCCATGCCCTTGGTGCGGGGGCGGGCGCCGACGAGCAGGCCCACGTTCGTGCCGTCGAAGGCGACGTTCGGGTCGTCCGTGATGTCGATGCCCTGCAGGAGCGGGAACGCGCAGTCGTCCAGCTCCATGGCCGTGCCCTCGGCCGCCTTCAGGGCGGGCGTGATCTCCAGCAGGCGCAGCTTCACCGGCACGTCCGCGCCGAGCAGCTGACCGGAGGCGATGCGGAAGAGCAGGGCGTAACCGATCTGGCCGGCCGCGCCGGTGACGGTGACGTTCACGGGAGTGCGGGTCATGGCGTTCTCCGTATGACAGCTGGCGGTGGGGCGTCCCTGCCCCGGACGTTTGATCGATCTCTTGGCGTCAAGAGATCCATCCAGCGGTCAGGCTATCGCGCATCCGGGATCCCGGACGGCCGGGTCGGTGTGGCCCACCCCACAACTCACCCCGCACCCGTACAAAAGGCGGCCGCCCGTCCGGGAGAGGTGGACGAAGGCGGCCGCCGGGGGGGAACCGACCAAGCCGGACTCCCGTGGGGGTACGGTTCGCGTGCCCCCGATTCCGCCGGGCAATCCTCCCTCCCCGAAATTCCCTCCCGACCGGGCCTCCTGCCACCGCCTCCGGCGCCTTGGACAGCCCGCCCCGGGCGCTACGGCCAGATGCTGCGGGTCCCCCCGAACGCGAGCGACCCGCAGCGTGCCGCGGATCCCGGCACCTCGCCCTGGAAGCCAGACACCCACCGGGGGCAAGGCGACCCACCGCATGCCGGTCACCCCCGGATCCCACCCTCCCGGCCGAATCCCAGTCCCCCGGCCGGAAGCCACGCGGCCCGTCAGGCGCCAGGCCACCCGCCCCATCCCAAGCACCCCCGGATTCGACGCCCCCTGCCGAAGGCCAGGCTCCCTCCGGAAGCCACGCGGCCCGTCAGGCGCCAGGCCACCCGCCCCATCCCAAGCACCCCCGGATTCGACGCCCCCGGCCGAAGGCCAGGCTCCCTCCGGAAGCCACGCGGCCCGCCAGGCGCAAGGCCACCCGCCGGGTGCCAGGCGACCCGCCACGTGCCAGGCACACCCGAAGCCACACACCCCGGGCGCCAGGCCACCCACCGCATGCCAGCACCCGCCGATTCCCGGGCCTCTGGGTGCCGGAAGCAGGCACCCGCCAGGTGCAAGACAACCCGCCACATGCCGGGCACCCCCGGATCCCACTCCCCCGACCCGAAGCCACACACCCGCCAGGCACCAGACCACCCACCACATGCCCGCACCCGCCGAATCCCAGCCCCGGCCGGAGGCCAGGCTCCCTCCGGAAGCCAAACGCCCCGCCAGGGCCAGGCACCGACCGGATTCCACTGCCCCCGGCCGACACCCACGCGCCCCACCAGGGCCAGGCAGCCCTCCTACTCGGTGCGGTCGTCCTGTTCCGTCTACTCCGTGCAGCCCTGCTGGCCGGAGGCCAGGGTTGCGCAGGCCTTGGCGTCGGTGGCGTTCTTCACCGAGACCATCGGGGTGTAGGCGATCGTGTCGCCGGCGGCGGTGATGCTTCCGGTCTGCTTCGCCTTGCCCCCGCTGACCTGGACCTCGTCACCCTGTGCCGCCTGGGTGATACGGCCCCAGGCAGCCTTGCAGGTCTCGCTGTAGCGGACCTCGACGACGGTCGTGCCGACGGTCGCGGTCTGGGCCGTGGTCACCAGGTCACCACTGCACCCCATGCTCTCCGCGTCCTTGCCGGTGCAACTGTCGCCGCTGCACTTCACGCCGGGCGGCAGATCCGGGTTCGTGCTGGCGGTCGGCGCGGGCGACTTGGTGCCGCCCTTGGCCTCGTCGCCGCCACCGCCACCGGTGAGGTAGAACGCACCGGCGATCACCACGAGCACACCCACGACACCCGCGAGGAACGTCGCGGTCCGCCGCTTGCCGCCAGAGCGCCCAGAGCGCCCAGAGCCCCCAAACCCACCAGTGCCACCAGAACCGCCGGCACCAGCGGCGCCCGCCGGGACGGCGTCCTGCGGGGGTGCGCCGTACAAGCCCGCCCCGGCACCCGACGTCCGGCCGGTTCCGGTTCCCGTGCCGGCGGCATGCCCGCGGCCCTGGGACGGGCCCTGGTACCCGGCCATTCCCCACGAGTTGGCCCCGGTCGCACCGCCCCGGCCGCCGCCGTCCTCCCGTACACCGCTGCCCGTGGAGTCCTGGACCTCGGGAGCCGTCGGCTGCGGCGGCACGGTCGGGGCGACGCCGGCCGGGCCCGCGATCCCCGGCGTGGCCGTGGCGCTGCCGCTTCTGCGGGCCGGCCGGCCGCCGCCCGCGGAGGCCGACTTGCCGTCGCCCTTGGAGCCGGCCGAGGGGCTCCCGAAGTCCTGCCCTCCGAACTCCCCGAGCGCGGCGCGCGCCTGGGAGATCCGTATGGCCTCCATCGTCATGTCGTGCCGCATCTCCGAGCGGCTCCAGGCGCGCTCGGCGAGCTCCCACATGGTGGTCAGGTGCATCGGGTTGGTCCCGGTCACCTCGGCCAGCGCCACGATCGCGCCCTTGGGCGCGAGCAGCCGGCCGTTCAGATAGCGCTCCCACGACGTCTTGCTGTAACCCGTGCGGTCCGCCACCGACGCGATGCTCAGACCACTGCGGTCCACGAGTCTGCGCAGCTGGCTGGTGAACTCCCTGATCTGCGGATCGAGCTCATCCGGCAAGGCCCTCCAACGAGGCATTGCTTCCCCCCTCTTCCCCCCGGTCGTGCTTTTGTTTCCCGCGCTGTTCGCCCCGCGCGTTGGCGGCCTTGGCCGAGTCCCCGTTCTGGCTACCCACAGGGATGCGCCCACTCAGGATCTCAGTTCCCTGAGCGGGGGCGCACAGAAGCACGGGAGCCGCGCGCGATACACCCTGGACCGTCCCGATTGTCCATGCCAACCCCGTGGTTGCACCACTTCGTGCCGAATCTGCCGAAGGAAGTACCGCAACCAGTACCGGAACCGTCACTTCCGTGCCACAGCGCTCTGACAGCCGTTGAACAGGCTCTTCGCCGTGCAGGAAGGTGGGCCGTGGCGGCGGCCCGTCCTTCCTCGGGGGAGAGGACGGACCGCCGTCCGGTCACTCGCTGGTGACCGTGAAGTGCAGCGTGTCCTTCAGGAACGGGATCTGGAGCCAGGGTTTCGGCTGCGCCATCATCGCCAGCAGGACGATCACCAGGCCCATGACGCCGTACGTGACGATGTCCGTGAACCGGGAGCGGACGGCGAGCATGCCGACGTCCGGCAGCAGCCACCGCATCACGCCACCGCCCAGCAGGGCGATGCCGATCAGCAGCGTCCCGAGCCGGAACTGACCGAACGCGGTCACCAGCAGCCCGAGTCCCACCAGCCCCAGCACGGCGAGGACGGGCCACTGCCGGGCCGGCGCGAACGCGTCCCCGGACGCGGCCCGGCCACCGCCCTCGGGCCGCGCGGTGTCCTTGGTGAACAACGGAAACCGCCGGGTGACCCGCCGCGGCCGCCCCTCGGCATCGGGCGCGCTGACGGGATCCCGCACGGTGAGATCGCTGTCCTCGTCCCGCACCGCCGGCTCGGCGTCACCGTCGCGCGCACTCGGCGCGTCCTGTTCGCTCTGTACGGCCTGCGCGCTCCGGACGGCCGTGACACCCTCCGCGCCCGCACCGTCCTGCGCGCTCCGGCCGGCCGGGGCACTCTGCGTGTTCCCGGCGCCCGAGGCGCTGCCCGCGCTGCGCGCGTCCCGTTCAGCCGACACTGCGCTCCGCCGCCTCGACCACGTTGACGAGCAGCTGGGCGCGGGTCATCGGGCCGACCCCGCCGGGGTTCGGGGAGATCCAGCCGGCGACCTCGGCCACGTCGGGGTGGACGTCGCCCACGATCTTGCCCTCGGCGCTGCGGGAGACGCCGACGTCGAGGACGGCCGCGCCCGGCTTGACGTCCTCGGCGCGGATCAGGTGGGCGGAACCGGCCGCGGCGACGATGATGTCCGCGTGCTTGAGGTGCGCCGACAGGTCACGCGTGCCGGTGTGGCACTGGGTCACGGTCGCGTTCTCGCTTCGCCGGGTCAGCAGCAGCGGCATCGGCCGGCCGATGGTCACGCCCCGGCCGACCACCACGACCTCCGCGCCCTTGATCTCCACGCCGTAGCGGCGCAGCAGGGTCAGCACGCCGTTGGGGGTGCAGGGCAGCGGGGCCGGCTCGTTCAGGACCAGGCGGCCGAGGTTCATCGGGTGCAGGCCGTCCGCGTCCTTGTCCGGATCCATCAGTTCCAGGATGCGGTTCTCGTCGATGCCCTTGGGCAGCGGCAGTTGCACGATGTAACCCGTGCAGGCCGGGTCCTCGTTCAGCTCGCGGACGGCCGCCTCGATCTCCTCCTGCGTCGCCGTGGCCGGCAGCTGGCGCTGGATGGAGGCGATGCCGACCTGCGCGCAGTCACGGTGCTTGCCGGCGACGTACTTCTGGCTGCCGGGGTCGTCCCCGACCAGGATCGTGCCGAGGCCGGGCGTGACGCCCTTCTCCTTCAGCGCCGCCACGCGGGCGGTCAGATCGGACTTGATCGCGGCTGCGGTGGCCTTGCCATCGAGAATCTGGGCGGTCATGGCCCCATCCTCGCGGATGACCCGCCCGCGGTTCCAATCCGGCCGCAATCCGGGCACCGCGGGGCCCGTCCTCCCGTATCCGCCCATGATCAGTGATGTTGCACTTGCACAACACATCGGGAATGCGGCTGGACAAGCCCGTCAGTGGTGAAGAACGATGACCTGACAAGTGCCGCGGGCAGCTCAACGGGGGGACGGCCGCAATCTGAAGACATCACCTCCGTACGGATGCCACGCGTCGTCCCCGCACTCGGACCAACGGAGGAAAGCCCCCATGAGCTACGGCGACCCGAACAACCCCTACGGCGCTCCCCAGGGACAGCCGCAGCAGCCGCAGCAGCCGGGCTACGGCTACCCGCAGCAGCAGGGGCAGGCCCCCGGTTACGGCTACCCGCAGGCCCCTCCGGTGTCCCCCTACGGCGGGCCCGCCGCGCCGACGACGATGCCGGGCTCGGTGGGCGCGGCCAAGGTGATGATGTGGGTGATCGTCGGTCTGCAGGTCCTCGGCGTGGCGTTCTTCGCCTTCGCCGCCGTGGCCCTCAACGCCGCGAAGGACGACGAGTCCCTCAAGGACAACGTCGCTTTCCAGGACCTGGTCGGCCAGTCGACCGGCGTGATCTGGGGCTACGTGGTGTTCGGCCTGGCCTGGCTGGTGTTCGCGGCCGTCCTGGCGACGAAGTTCAAGAACGGCGGCAACGGCGCCCGCGTCACCATCCTGGTCTTCGCCATCATCACCGCCGTCCTCGGCATCTACCCGTTCATCCTCGTGGGTCTGGTGCACACCGTCCTGGCCATCCTGGTCGCGGTGTTCGTCGGCAACGCGAACGGCAAGGCCTGGTTCAACCGCCCCCGTTACTGAACGGACCCGGCGAGCGGACCAGTTCACGCCAATCACATCCAAGGGCCGTGTCTCACCCGTACGAGGGGAGGCACGGCCCTGGTGCGTCGCCCTAGTCTGGCGGTGGTAGCCGTCAGGCACGGGGAGAGCACCTTGTACAGCATCATCGTGGTACCTCCGCCGACCACGGAGGACGAGCGCGACCGCAGCCAGATCAGACTCGCGCCCGGCGAACGCCTCACGTTCGGCCGGTCCGCGTCCGACAACGACCTCCGCATCACCCACGACGGAGTCTCCCGCCGGGCCGGTGAGATCACCGCGCAGGGCGCCTTCTGGATCCTCAGCAACCTCAGCCGCGAACAGACCTACGTGGTGGAGAACCCGGAGGGCGCGGGCGAACACATCAAGGTCTCGCCCGGGCGGCTGGACGCGCCGATCCCCTTCGAGTTCTCGCGGATCGTGCTGCCCGCCGCCGGCGACCTGCTGGCGCTTCAGGTCTGGGCGCCGCGCCACGACTACCTGAGCGGCACGGGCGGCCTCGACGGCGCCACGACCGCACCGGCCTTCTCCCTCGACCGCAGCAAACGCTACTTCGCGGTCCTGGCCGCCCTGTGCGAACCGCGCCTGCGCGGCACCCCGCACGCCCCGCTGCCCACCATCGACCAGGTCGCCGACCGCCTGCGCCCCACGTGGCCGGCCGCGTCCCGCACGTCGGTGCAGTGGAACATCGACTACCTCGCCGTGAAACTGCGCCTCAAGCCGGGCCCGGAGAGCGCGGACACCGGCCCGCGGCTCAACGGCAAGAAGGAGTCCCTGGTCTCCCTGGCGCTCCGCTTCGACCTGGTCCGCGAGGACGACCTGGGCGTCCTGGCCGGCCCGTCGGGCCGGGTGACCCGGTGACCGAGCCGTACGCCGTTGCGGTGCCGAAGGGTTACCGGATCGGCGTCTGGGAGGTGCGCGAGCCCCTCGCGACCGGCGCCTTCGGCAGTGTGTACGCCGCCCGGCGCACCGGGGAGAGCACGGAACTGCCCGCGACGGCCGCCCTGAAGTTCCTGCCCACGGGCACGGCCACGCCCCGCCGGCTGACCCATCTGCGCGAGCTGATCGAGCGGGAGGTCGAGCTGTACCGGCGGCTGAAGCAGCCGCGGCTGGTGCGGATGTACGAGACGCTGACGGTCGACGACCCGGGCCGCCCGGAGCTGGACGGCGCCACCGTCCTCGTCCTGGAGCGGGCCGAGGGCTCCTTGTCCGCCCTGCTCACCGCCACGCCCCGGCCCGAGGCCGGTCCCGCGCTGCTCGCGCAGATCTGCGAGGGCCTGGCCCAGTTGCACGACGCCGGCTGGGTGCACGGCGACCTGAAGCCGGCCAACGTGCTGCTGATGGGCGACGGTTCGGTCCGCCTCGCCGACTTCAACATGGCCGCCGAGCTGGAGGGCACCCACGCCTACACCCCGGCGTTCTCCACCCCCGACTACACCCCGCCCGAGCTCCTGTGGACCGAGATCGGCGAACGGGGCCGCCGGATCCGCCCGTCCGCCGACGTATGGGCCTTCGGCGTCCTCGCGCACCTCGTCCTCACCGACTCCTTCCCGCTGCCCGGCTCGACCCCGACGGCCCGCCGTGACGCGGCCGCCGCCTACGCCCGCGGCACCGACGAGCTGCGTCTGTCGCCCGAACTGCCCGATGACTGGCGGCAGATCATCTCCGCCTGCCTGACCCGCACCCACCAGGACCGCATCTCCGGCGAGACCCTGCTCGGCCGGGTCCGGGCGGCCGCCGGGACGGGCCACCGCTCCTTCCGCCTGCCCCGCCTGCGCCCGGCCCGCCACCGCTCCCGCCGTACGGCGGTCCTGGCGGCCGGTGTCGCCCTCGCCGCCCTCGGCTACGGCGTCGCCACCTGGGCCGATCCCGGCGACGGCGGCGGGGGCAAAGCCGGCGAGACGCGCAAGGTGACGCCCGCCACCTACGGCGCCTCCGAACTGCGCACCGACAAGGGCGTCCCGGTCGCCTACCGGCGGCTCATCGTCGACTCGGCCCACGACTGCGTCCAGCCGGAGATCACCCCGGCGCTCATCGCCGCGATGCTGAAGGTGGAGAGCGACTTCGACCCCGATCTCTCCGACCCGGACGCGGGCAAGGAGGGCGAGTACGGCATCGCCCGCTGGACCCCGAGCATCCTGCGCTGGTGGATCAGAGCCGACGGCGTCCCCGCGAAGGAGACCCCCAGGCCGCCGCTCACGCCCTCCGAGTCCGTCCCGGCCATGGCCCGCTACCTGTGCTTCGCCGAACCGCGCCTGGAGACCGGACTGCGCGGCGACCGCCGGGTGCTGGTCGCCGCCGCGTACCGGACGTCGTACAAGACGGTGAACGACGCGGGCGGCGTTCCCCCGAAGTACCGCGCCTACGCCGCCCGCGTCGCCCACTACCTCAAGGAGTACGCCCCGCCCGGCAAGAAGTGACCCTGAGAGGTCTGAGGTTTCCTCGTCGTCCCGGTCCCGGCACGGTGGAAGCCGTGCACCTGCGGGTGGCACGACCAGCGGCCTCCGGCCCGCTCGGGGGAGGGCCGGAGGCCGCCGCACCGGCGCCGATTTCTCTCACAAACCCTTCACAGGCGCGCTGTATCAGGCGCGATGCTTCGTACTCGTTCAAAACCGTCCCATACCCTTCCACTCGTCAGACCGGGGGCTGTGCCCCCCTGGCGTCATAGGAGGAGGGGGACGACTCCATGTACAGCGTCATCGTCGTACCACCGATGTACGGCAGCGCGGAGGGACAGGTCAGGATCGCCGCGGGCGAACGGCTGACGTTCGGCAGGGCCGGGACGGACGGCGGACTCCTGATCGACCACGAAGGGGTGCCCCGGGTCGCCGGAGAGATCACGGCACACCGGTCCTTCTGGCTCCTGAGCAACCTCAGCGAGGACCAGACCTACGTGGTGGAGAACCCGGAGGGCGCGGGAGAACACCTCAAGATCGCGCCGGGCCGCGTCGAAGCCCCGGTGCCGTTCGAGTTCTCGCGGGTGGTCCTGCCCGCCGCGGGAGACCTGCTCACCTTCGACGTGTGGGCGCCACGCCACGCCTTCCGCAGCGTCGACCGCCGGGGACTCCCCGGCGCCGCCACGGCACCGGCGTTCGCTCTGGACCGCACCAGCCGCTATTTCGCGGTGCTGGCCGCCCTGTGCGAGCCCCGGCTGCGCGGGAAGCCGCACGCGTCGCTGCCGGCGGTGGAGCAGCTGGTGGAGCGGTTACGGGGCGTCTGGCCGACGGTCACCCGGTCCGCCGTGTACTGGAACATCGACTACCTGACCCTCAAACTGCGGCTGCGCCCCGGCCCCGACACCGCCGAGCCCGGTCAACGCGTCAACGGCAAGAAGGAGTCACTGGTCTCGCTCGCGCTCCGCTTCGACCTGGTCCGCGAGGACGACCTGGTGGTGCTGGCCGCCCCGGCCGGCGAGGTGGTCCGATGACCGGCCGGTCGTACGCCGTCACCGTCCCGAAGGGCTACCGCGTCGGCCGGTGGGAGGTGCGCGAACCCCTCGCCTCCGGCGCCTTCGCCACCGTGTACGCGGCCCGGCCCGCCGGGGAAGGGGGCCTGGAGCTGCCCCGTCGGGCGGCCCTGAAGTTCCTGCCCACCGGCACCCGCACCCCACGCCAGCTGCGACACCTGCGGGAACTGGCCGAGCGCGAGGTCGAGTTGCTGGGCCGCCTGCGAGCGCCCCGGCTGATCCGGATGTACGACACCCTGACGGTCGACGACCCGGGGCATCCGGAGCTGGACGGCGCCACGGTGCTCGTGCTGGAGCGGGCCGAGGGCTCCCTGGACGCCGTACTGGAACACGAGCCGCAGCCGGAGTCGGGCACGGCCCTGCTCGCCCAGATCTGCGAGGGCCTGCACCAGTTGCACCACGCGGGCTGGGTGCACGGCGACCTGAAACCCGCCAACGTGCTGCTGATGGAAGACGGTTCAGTCCGGCTGGCGGACTTCAACATGGCGGCGGAACTGGAGGGCACGCACGCCTACGCACCCGCCTTCGCCACGCCCGACTACACACCACCGGAGCTGCTGTGGCCCGAGATCGACGAGCGGGGCACCCGCATACGCCCCTCCGCCGACGTCTGGGCCTTCGGCGTGCTCGCCCATGTCGTCCTCACGGGCTCCTTCCCGTTGCCGGGCGGAAGCACTCAGGCACGCACGGACGCGGCGACGCGGTACGCGCGCGGTACCGAGGAGTTGCGCCTGTCTCCCGAACTCCCGGACGCCTGGCGGGAGATCGTCCGGGACTGCCTGGCCCCCACGCACGCGGCGCGCGCCGCCCGGGTTCCTGACACCGGCGCACTGCTGCGCCGGGTGGAGGAGGCCGCGGGCACCTCCCCCTCCGCCCGCCTGCCGAGGCTGCGGCCCCGGGGGTGGCGGCGTCCGGTGCTGGTCGCGGTATTCGCGGCGACGGCGGTGCTGGGCGGGACCGCGGTGACGTACGCTCTCCGTGACGATCCCCCGGCCGCCGCGGCACCGCCCAGCTGCGAGAAGCCGGCGGTGTACGAGGACGAGGAGCACGGCGTCGGCTACACCGCGGGCTGGAACAGCACCTGGGACTTCACCGTCAAGCGGGGCGAGGGCGGCAGCCAGGTCCGTGAGGCGCAGTGCCTGCTCCGCTATCTGCACGGCATCACCGCGGTCGGCGAGGTCGACGGGGACTTCGGCCCGCTGACGCACGACGCGGTGATGACGTTCCAGAAGCGGGAGGGGCTGGAGTCGGACGGGGTGGTGGACGCGCGGACGTGGAGCGCGCTGCGGAAGGCCGACGAGGTCTGACCTTCCCCACAACCCGCGCGGCTGCCTGTCAGCCGCAGGAGTGGTATTTGTACCCCGCCTGACGCGAGTCGCCCTTGCGGTCGGGGAAAACGTACTTCCCCTCGGTGTTGCGGCGCAGATCGAAGGTGTGCTTCTTGCCCTCGTACCGCAGATACAGGGTCCTCTCGCTGTCGGTCGACCCACCGATCTTGTACATGTGCTTGTTGACCCGGCTGAAGGTCTTTTCGCCCACGATGCCGTCCGCGGTTTCCCCCAGCTTCTTCTGCAGATCGATCGTCGAATAGAGGGTGCGCCACCCGAAGTCCCCGTCGATGTGGCCCTCTTCGAAGATCTTGCCGTCGTAGTTCGTCGCGTAGGCTCCCTCCGCCCACAGGATGCGCTGCCACAGGCACGTCGCGTTGGAGCTTCGCCAGGACGTGCGGGACAGCTCACCCTCGTCGTCCCAGTCGTCGGAGAACTTGCCGTACCCCCGTATCCACCCGTCGGACACCTTCGCCGAGGCCGGTGATGCCGCCAGTCCCAGCGTGGTCACCATGGCGGCGCCCAGGACCGCCGCCACTGCCCGTGAACGCTTCCTGAGAAAATTCATGTGCTCCCCCTCGGGTCGTGTTGGCCATGTGCAGAGTCACACGGAGGAGGCACTGTGTGACCCTCAAAGGTTTCAGGATGGGTGCGGAAAGGACGGGCCCCAGGGGGAGTTATCGCGGTGAGTTCGGGCGCGGTTGCAAGGATGATGAACACACCGGCACTTCACCTGCGCGATTGACCTACCCGAGGAAGGTTCACACGTGAGACCAACCCGTACCGCCCTGACCCTCGTGACAACCGTCGCTCTGACCCCCGCGCTCCTGCTGGCCGGCCCGGCCCTCGCCGCCGAGTCGTCCCCGTCGTCCGCCACCACCGCGGCGACCGCTTCCGACACGGCCGGCTCAAGCGTCGGTGACATGTCCGACGACGACGTCCGGGGCGCGATCGCGCGCATCCTCGCCGACCCCACCACGGGCAGGGCCGTCTACGCCGCCGCGCAGAAGGCCTTGGACGGCACCATCGAGGACCAGCGGTACTTTCTGGAGACCGGCCGCTGGATCGCCCAGGCCGAGGACGACCGCGTCGCCATAGCACGCATCCTCGCCTCCGCCGACCCCAAGACCGACAAGGCGGTCATCCGGGAGGCCAACGAGGCCCTCGACGCCAACACCCCGGAAGCCCTGCGCGCCTTCCTGGAGACGGGCTACCGCCTGGCCGTCGCCGAGGACGACCGCGTCCGTGTCGCCCGCATCCTCGCCGACCCGACGATCAGCGACGCGCTGCGGGCCGCGGCGGAGGACGCCATTGACGGGACGCCGGAGGAGTTGCGGTACTTCATCGAGATGGGCCAGTACGAGGTGGACGGCTGAGCCGTACTTCTGGAACGCCCTCGCTCCGCCCTTCGTTGGCGGGGCGAGGGTGGTCCTCGATTTTCGGGGGAGGGGACGGATCCGTGCACAGCGCGTCCGGACAGCAGCCGCACGCGGTGCCCGTACCGCAGGGCTACCGCGTAGGCCACTGGGAGGTGCGGGAGCCTCTCGGGTCCGGTGCCTTCGCGACCGTGTATGCAGGCCGGCCGACCGGCGAGGCGGATCCGGCCCTGCCCCGCCGGGCCGCCCTGAAGTTCCTGCCGACCGGCACCCGCACCCCACGCCAGCTGCGCCATCTACGCGAACTGGCCGAGCGGGAGGTCGAGTTGCTGGGCCGGTTGCGCGCGCCCCGCCTCATCCGCATGCACGAAACGCTGACCGTCGACGACCCGGACCACCCGGAGCTGGACGGCGCCACCGTCATCGTCCTGGAACGGGCCGAGACCTCCCTGGACGCCGTACTGGCACACGACCCGACACCCGAGTCCGGCCCGGCCCTGCTGGCCCAGATCTGCGAGGGCCTGCACCAGCTGCACCACGCGGGCTGGATCCACGGCGACCTGAAGCCGGCCAACGTCCTGCTCATGAAAGACGATTCGGTACGGCTCGCCGACTTCAACATGGCCGCCGAACTGGAAGGCACCCACGCCTACGCGCCCGCCTTCGCCACACCCGACTACACCCCGCCCGAGCTGCTCTGGCCCGAGGTCGACGAACGCGGCACGCGCATCCGCCCGACCGCCGACATCTGGGCCTTCGGTGTCCTCGCCCATGTCGTCCTGACCGGAGAGTTTCCGCTGCCGGGCGGGACGACCGAGGGCCGCATCGACGCGGCGACGCGTTACGCACGCGGCACGGACGAACTGCGCCTGTCCCCTGAACTACCCGAGGGCTGGCGGGAGATCATCACCGACTGTCTCGCCCGCACACACGCCGAGCGCACCACCGCGGCGGCGCTGCTGCCCCGCGTCACGAAGGCCGCGGGCGTCGTCACACCGGCCCGACTGCCCCGACTGCGCCCCCGCTTCTGGCAGCGACGCCCCGTACTCACGGCAACGCTCACGTTGGCCCTGCTCATCACGACGACGTCGACGGTCTCGGCCTACCGTCATGTGACCACGGACGATGGAACGCCGGTGTACGCGGCCCTGCCCAGAGAGCTGGCCTTCCCCACCAATGCGCGCGGCGAGGTGGTCTACGGCTACCACCGCTGCCCGGAGGACAGTGTCTGCTTCTTCCACGAGCACAACGGCAACGGCGACATGTGCGTCTGGCAGGGCGACGACCCGGACTGGCAGTCGGGCAAGGACACCTGCACCTGGGCCGCCGACGCCCCGGTGCGTTCGATCTTCAACAACATCGACGACAGCCATGAGGAGAGTGCCGTCGCCTACTTCCGGGGCACCGACTTCTCCCCCGCGGACGCGGACCGCCGCCGCCTGGCGCAGCGCACCGGGTGCAGCGCGGTGAACAGCATGGGCAACCTGGCGGGCACGTATGCGCCGCGCTCGCACCGGCTGATCGACAGTTGCTCGTCGTTCACGGCGGTGGTGGATGTTCTGACGCCGTGGTGAGGGGCCGGGCTACAGGGACTTGATGAAGAGGGCCCAGGCTCGGGTGGGGAACACCAGGGCGGGGCCCTCTGGGTTTTTGGAGTCGCGGACGGGGACGGTGCCGGGGAGGTTGTCGGCTACTTCGACGCAGTCGCCGCCATCGGCGTTGCTGTAGCTGCTCTTGCGCCAAGCGACGGAACCTAGGTCAAATCCCCTTGCTGCGCTTCATCTCTGTAGATCCTCGCTGCGTCGTCCATCAAGGCCAGGGACGCCTCGGGTGACAGTGCGACGGCCCTGAGCCAATCGTATCTACGACGGAACTCCTTCACTTGGGCCGGGAAATCGACGATGTGGCCAGTCAAATCGCCCTCGGTGTATACCAACGGCGGAGCGTCGGGAAAGGTCATGATCTTGGCCATGCCACCCGCGAGGGGGTGCCAGGGGACTGTTTCCGGAACGATCTGAAGAACGTTCCGTGTGGACCGGATCACGTCGAGGATGTGGTCCAACTGCTCGGCCATCACCGCCGGAGAAAGCGGCGTTCTGCGGATCACCGACTCGCTCAGGATCCCCCAATAGCTCGGCCGGTCCTCGCGTTTCCACAACTCCGCACGCGCCAACCGTGCGCTGACACGTTCCTCAACCGCCTTCGGTGGCACCTCCGGCTCCACGTACTGAATAAGCCCCCGAACATAAGCTCCGGTCTGCAGAAGACCCGGAACGACGTTGGGAGCCCACTCCTCCAGCGACAGCGCCCGCTTCTCCATGTCCGGGACGTCCGCGTAGTACCACGCGTGCCCCACCCGCCGCGCCTTGGCCGCGTCCTCACACCGCCGCTCGAAGAACCCGTCTGTTCCCAGCTTCTGGTCCACGTGCCGGGCCAGGTCCAACGGCATCCCCCGCTCCCCCCGCTCGATCTGGCTGAGGAACGAGATCCCCCGGAAACTCCCCTCCACCAACTGCTCCAGCGTCAGCCCCGCTTGCTCCCTCCTATAACGCAACTCGGCGCCGTAGAAGCAGGGAACACTCGTCGACGCGTCAGGGTCCTTCTTCGCGGGAACAACCCACCACCGTCGTTTCTCACTTGCTCGTGCACAGCCGAAACCCCTTTCACGGTACGCAACTCGACGTCAGTGTGTGAGCGACTCATCGCGGAGCGCACATGGAGGCGTCTCCCATGCACCCCCGCCCCCACGCCCACGAACCCCTCGTCCTCGAATTGCCCGCGCTCCCCAAGGCCGTACCCGAGGTACGCCGAGCCGTACGCGACCACGTGGGCGGGCCCTGCCTCGAAGTTCAGCTCTGTGTGAGCGAGTTGCTGACGAACGTGATCGCCCACGTCGGCGAGGGCACCCCGGTGACAGTCCACCTGTTCCGCACCCCGGACGGCCGTACCCGACTGGAGGTGACCGACCCCGACCCGCACGCCTGGCTCATCACCCGCCACCCGGACGAGGACGACGAGACGGGCCGCGGCCTGCTCCTGCTCGACGCGGTCGCCCGACGCTGGGGGGTACCGCTGTCGCCTGGCGGCAAGACGGTGTGGTGCCAGGTGAGCCTCTCCCATGACGACCCTGAAACATTTCAGGTTCACCCAACCCTTTGCCCTAAACCATGATTGCGGCGCGGACAAGCCAGCAGAAACCCGCACATCGTAGGGAGAACCACATGATCCAGAACCGCCCGCTCCGCACCCGGGCAGCCGTTTTCGCAGGAGTTCTTACGGCAAGTCTCCTGGGCGGCGTGATCGCTGCCGCACCGTCCACGTTCGCCGCCTCGTATCCGACGTGCAACGGCGTCACGAGGGTGAAGGCCGGTGGGACGGACACCGTCAATCAGCCGTACTACAAGGGCAACGGCACCAGGAACTGCATCCTGAAGTACGGCAACGAGAGCTCGGCTGTCAAGGAGCTTCAGTTCAACCTGGTCCACTGCCACAACCTGAGCACCGGCGGGATCGACGGCATCTACGGGGACAAGACACGTGAGGCCGTCAAGGCGGTGCAAAGGGACGCGAAGATCGGCGTGGACGGGATCTACGGCCCTGACACCCGCAAGGCGATGGACTGGTACTTCTACCGCAACGGCGACCCCGGGCGCAGTTGCCTGCCCGGTAGCTTCATCGGCTGACGAGGATCCACGAGATCACTCGGGGGGAGTCGGCACAGCCGAGGGAGGAGACCGTGGACAGGGGTGCGCGGTCGAGCCCGGGCGCACCGCCGCGGTGAGCGTCACCTTTCCACGCTCACCGCGGCTGTCCCGCCCCTCTTCCCGGCCCGCCGCAGTGGAGTTCCCCGCACATGCATCCCGCAGCCCGCGTGTTCCAGATCCTGTTCCCCGTCGCACAGTCCTACGGCGCCCCCGCCCCCTTCCTGCCGCATCCGGAACACCCCCGGCGCCGGGACGATAACCTCTCATCAGCCAACTGGCGTGACATGAGAGCACGTTGAGAAGGAAAGCAGGTCGGGGGACCCATGACAGACCATCGGTGGCCCGGCCCTGCCGACGCGGCGTTCGATGACGGCGCCCTGGAGCAGGCCGGCACCACCCCGCTGCAGCCCGCCGATCCCGGGCGCATCGGCCCGTACATCCCCCTGGGGAGGCTCGGCAGCGGCGGCATGGGGAGGGTGTATCTGGCCCGCCCCGCCGACAACGCCCCCGGCCTCGCCGCCGTCAAGGTGATCCGCCCCGAGTACGCCGAGGACCCCCGCTTCCGGCGGCGTTTCGAGCGGGAGGCCGCCCTGCACGTCCGGGTTCGTACAGCGCGGGCGCCCCAGCTGCTGGGCACGGGATTCGACGACTCCCTGCTGTGGATGGCGACGCAGTATCTGCCCGGCCTCAACCTCGCCGACGCCGTCCGCGAGTGCGGCCCTCTCGACGTCGCCGGGGTGTGGCGGCTGGTCGGTGATCTCGGGCAGGCTCTGGCAGCGCTGGCCGCCGCCGGTGTGGTGCACCGGGATCTCAAGCCGTCCAATGTGATCCTCTCCCAGCAGGGCGCGCACATCATCGACTTCGGTATCGCGCGGGCCACCGACAGCAGCGTGATCACCTCGACCGGGAACCGGGTCGGCACGCCCGCGTTCATGGCGCCCGAGTATCTGCGCGAGGGCCACTGCGACACCGCCTCCGACGTCTTCTCCCTCGCGGGAAGCCTGATCTACGCGGCCACGGGGCGCGCTCCTTTCGGTGACGGGACGGGCGTCGACGTGATGCACCGTGTCGCGTTCGAGGAGCCCAAGGCCGAGATCATGGCCGGACTGGCGGCCCGGGACGCCGGACTGGCCGCAGTGCTTGCCGCCTGCCTCTCCAAGGATCCCGCCGGCCGTCCCACGCCTCGGCAACTGACCGAGGCCGCCGAGGCCGCCGGGGACCCCCACGCCGCCTCCTGGCACGAGCCGCTGGGCGGCCGGCTGCTCGTCCGACAGCAGGCCTGCGACGTACTGGAACGTTTCACCTTACCGAAGGCCGCTCACGAGACCGTCCAGCTACGTGGGCCGGCGGCCCAGGGCACAGCAATTCCAGCCCCTGCCCCTGCCCCTGGCCCTGGCCCTGGCCCTGGCCCTGGCCCTGGCCCTGGCCCTGGCCCTGGCCCTGGCCCCGAGCAGAGTCCCACGAGGGACAGCGGCGGCGGGCGCACGAAGCGGAAGGTGTACCTCGCCGTCGCCGCCGGTCTCACCGTGTGCGCCGTTGTTGCAGGAACCTTCTTCCTCTCCCGTCCGTCCGTCGGCGACACCGCCTCGACAGTGCCGACAGCGGTCGCCACCAGCACCGGCGACGACGCCCGGACCGCCCCTCCGCCCGGTTCGTCCGTATCACCCTCCGGCGCCCAGGAGAAGGAAGCCGGCAAGGAGGAGAAGCAAGGCGCGTCGGGGGCGCGGGCGGACGAGGCGTCAACTGACCCGAGGACAGACGGGGGCGAAACCCGGGCCGAACCCACCGGCGAGACCTCCGGCGCCCCGGACGGTGGCGAAGACGGCGGGGGCAGTGACGGAGGCGACCCGACCGCCGCACCCACCAAGACGGCTACCGCGCCCGGCGCCCCTCCCTGGATCTCCCGGTGCACGTATTACTCCGGCACCGAGCTCACCGTCCGCGGTGACAAGGGGCAGCGCGTGGTCCAGGTGCAGTGCATGCTCGCCCAGCGTGGCTTCAAGGTCGGCGACGCGGGCGTGGACGGGCAGTTCGGCGGCGCCACGCAAGCCGCCGTCAAGAAGTTCCAGAGGGCCAAGGGCCTCTCCGCGGACGGCCAGGTGGGACCCGACACCTGGGCGGCGCTGCGCAGTTCGACGTAGGCAGGGGGCCGGTTCAGTCCGGCTCGTATTCCCAGCGGAAGATGAGGGGCGTTCTCAACGGTGCTCCAACGGTGCCCTGACGGTAGCCCTACCGCAACGCGAACGCGGACGGGCCCGCCGGCTGACAACCGGCAGGCCCGTCCATGTCATTGCGACGCGGCTCAGTGGAAGAAGTGCCGCGTCCCCGTGAAGTACATCGTGACGCCGGCCTTCTGCGCGGCCTCCACGACCAGTTCGTCACGGACGGAGCCGCCGGGCTGGACCACGGCCTTCACACCGGCCTCGGTGAGGATCTCCAGGCCGTCCGGGAAGGGGAAGAACGCGTCGGAGGCCGCGTAGGAGCCCTGCGCACGCTCGGCGCCCGCCCGCTCCACCGCCAGCTTCGCGGAGTCGACGCGGTTGACCTGGCCCATGCCGACACCGACCGAGGCCCCGTCCTTGGCGAGCAGGATCGCGTTGGACTTGACGGCCCTGCAGGCCTTCCAGGCGAAGGCCAGCTCGGCCAGTTCCTCGGCGCTCAGCGCCTCGCCGGCCGCCAGCGTCCAGTTGGCCGGGTCGTCGCCGTCGGCCTGGAGCCGGTCGGTGACCTGGAGCAGCGCGCCGCCGTCGATGGGCTTGACCTCGACGGGGTTCGACGGGCCCTGAGGGCAGCGCAGCACGCGGATGTTCTTCTTCTTGGTGAGCGCCTCCAGGGCGCCGTCCTCGTAGTCCGGCGCGACGATGACCTCGGTGAAGATCTCCGCGACCTGCTCGGCCATCTCCTTGCTCACCGGGCGGTTGACCGCGATCACGCCGCCGAACGCCGACAGCGGGTCACAGGCGTGCGCCTTGCGGTGCGCCTCGGCGACGTCCGCGCCCACCGCGATACCGCAGGGGTTGGCGTGCTTGATGATCGCGACGCAGGGCTCGGCGTGGTCGTACGCGGCACGGCGGGCGGCGTCCGTGTCCGTGTAGTTGTTGTACGACATCTCCTTGCCGTGCAGCTGCTCGGCCTCGGCGAGGCCGCCGCTGCCGGAGACGTACAGGGCGGCGGGCTGGTGCGGGTTCTCGCCGTAGCGCAGGGTGTGCTCGCGCTCCCAGGTGGCGCCGAGGAAGTCGGGGAACTGCGACTCGTCGACGGGCGCGTAGGAGGAGGCGAACCAGGAGGCGACGGCGACGTCGTACGCGGCCGTGTGCTGGAAGGCCTCGGCGGCGAGCCGCTTGCGGGTGGCGAGGTCGAAGCCGCCGTTCTGCACGGCGGACAGGACGTCGGCGTAGCGCGCGGGGCTGGTGACGACCGCGACCGAGGGGTGGTTCTTGGCGGCGGCCCGGACCATCGAGGGCCCGCCGATGTCGATCTGCTCGACGCACTCGTCGGGGGTGGCACCGGAGGCGACGGTCTCGCGGAACGGGTAGAGGTTGACGACGACGAGGTCGAACGGCTCGACACCCAGCTCGGCGAGCTGCCGCTGGTGGTCCTCCAGGCGCAGGTCGGCGAGGATGCCGGCGTGGACCCGGGGGTGCAGCGTCTTGACGCGGCCGTCCAGGCACTCGGGGAAGCCGGTGAGCTCCTCGACCTTGGTGACCGGGACGCCGGCGGCGGAGATGCGGGCGGCCGTGGACCCGGTGGAGACGAGCT
Organism: Streptomyces coeruleorubidus; assembly: GCF_028885415.1. GTDB lineage: Bacteria > Actinomycetota > Actinomycetes > Streptomycetales > Streptomycetaceae > Streptomyces > Streptomyces coeruleorubidus_A. The sequence goes on along the minus strand of NZ_CP118527.1, from coordinate 6,056,715 downwards.
CCACACCGGCCTCGTGCAGGCCGCGGGCGAGCTCCTCCAGCCCGGTCTTGTCGTAGACGCTGACGAGCGCCCGGCGAAGGGGCCGCTTGTTGCTCTCGGCGGTCACTGGATAACTACCTTTCGTCCCTCAATGCGATAGCCGTTGCGGGCGAGCCGCCCCACGACCTCGACGAGCAGCCTTCGCTCGACTTCCTTGATGCGCTCGTGCAGAGCGCTCTCGTCGTCCTCGTCCCGGACCTCGACCACGCCCTGGGCGATGATCGGTCCGGTGTCGACGCCGTCGTCGACGAAGTGGACGGTGCAGCCGGTGACCTTCGCGCCGTACGCGAGCGCGTCCCGCACGCCGTGGGCGCCGGGGAAACTGGGCAGCAGGGCGGGGTGCGTGTTGACGAACCGCCCGCCGAACCGCGCGAGGAACTCCTTGCCGACGATCTTCATGAACCCGGCGGAGACGACGAGGTCGGGCTCGAAGGCGGCGACGGCCTCGGCCAGGGCGGCGTCCCACTCCTGGCGGCTGCCGTAGTCCCTGACCTCGCGCACGAAGGTGGGCAGCCCGGCGCGCTCGGCGCGTGCCAACCCCTCGATGCCCTCACGGTCGGCGCCGACGGCCACGATCTCGGCCCCGTACGCCTGCGCACCGGCGGCGTCGATCTCGTCGAGGAGCGCCTGAAGGTTGGTACCGGATCCGGAGACCAGCACGACGAGGCGCTTGGCGCGCTGGGCCACGGGCTTGGCGGCCACGGTCGGGGCCTTTCTCGGGGAAGCGTCTGTCCAGGCGGCCGGCCTGTGGCGTTTGTACATTCATACGAATGCTTCGCGCCCCCGGATACGGGGAAGCCTACGAACCGGCCGACCGACAGCAACGATACCGGCACACCGGGCAGCCCCCACGGGACGGGGGCATGGCCGGAAGGTAGCGTCTGGGCGGAGCCGGTTCGGGAACGCCGTCCGGACGCGATGCGTTCAAGAGATGGCGGACCCGGGTCCGACACCGTTCAGTTCTGTCCACTCGTTCTTGCCCACCGACTCATTCCTCCTCATCAACGGGAAGACGCTCACTTGATGCCGGACCGCAGCATGCGACTCCTCACGTTCCCCCAGCTCTCGGCGCAGGGAGGGGAGCGCGGCAGCGTGCTGCTGCGGGAGCGCCCCAGCTCACCACCCGACGCGCCTTCGGACGGCGACCGCGGCGACGAGCGAGGGCGCGGCTCCCAGGAGGACAACCCGTTCGCCCCGCCGCCCGAGGGCACCCCGGACCGGCCCTGGCAGCCGCGGCGTCCGTCGGGTGACGACTCCCGGGACGGCGGCGAGGGCGACCGCGCGCCGTGGGGCGGGCAGTGGAGCGACCGGCAGCCCGGCCGCTCCTCCGGCGGCTTCGGCGACCGCCCCCGCGGCGGCCCCGAGGGCCCGGGCGGCCCCCAGGGCGGCCAGAACCCGCGCTGGGACCCGACGGACCCCGCCCAGCGCCGTGCGCGCTATGCCCTGCTCTCGGGCATGTGGGCCTTCTTCTTCGCCCTCTTCAGCTGGCCGTACGTGGCACTGCTGCTCGGCGCGCTCTCCCTCTACTGGGGCATCAGCGCCCTGCGCGCCAAGCCCCGCAGGGCCGACCCGGACTCCCCGGTCTCCGAGCAGCCGGGCCGCCCCCACACGACGGCCGCGGTGAGCGGCCTGGTCACGGCATCCCTGGCCATCGCCCTGGTCGCCGCGTCCTTCACGGCCCAGCTGGTCTACCGCGACTACTACACCTGCATGAACGACGCCCTCACGAACAAGGCCAAGCAGTCCTGCACGGAACTTCTGCCGAAGGAGCTGCGTGGGTTGCTGGGGGACAACGGCTGACGGGCGGCCTGCCGCGCTGCTTCAGGGGCTGTCCGGCTTCGGGACCGGGTCGTGCGGGGGCAGGAAGTCGTACGGTTCGAATGTGGCGTCGTCCTGGTCCTGGAGGTCGTACAGGGAGTCGTGGCCGAAGGGGGCGTAGGGGGCGTCCGGTGTGGGGGGTGAGGTCTTCGGCTTCGCGTCCCCGTCGGGCGGGGAGACATCGCCTCCGGCGGCTGGAGCGCTTCCGGTGAGCCCGGCGCTCCCTGCATCCCCGGCGACTCCGGCGATCCCGGCGATCCCGGTGCGTGTGAACCAGCTCCGGCCAGGGCGCGAGCCCTTCCGCAGTCGGCTGACCTTTCGGGCGCCCGCGGCCGGGCCCTCCCGCTGCTTGCCGATGGTCGGCCCGTCCGCCTGAGGCGCCCGGCACCGCCAGGCCCGTACGGTCACCGCCGTCGGGACGGCCACCAGCACCAGCCACGCCAGCGTCGCCGCACCCACCTGCCACCACACGGGCCCGAACCGGGCCAGGACCGTGACCCCGAGCGGCCCGCCCGCCAGCGCGGCGAGCCCCGCCAGTACGGCCGCGCACAGCACGGCCGCGAGGGCGGTGGCACGGGCGGTGCGCCCCGGCGACCAGACGACATCGCCCCCGCCGCCCGGCCGCGTACCGCCGCGCTCTCCGGAAGCCGCCCTCTTCGCCACGACCCGGCCGACGACCACCCCGGCGACCACCGGCACGACCCCGGCCGCCACCCAGTGCACCAACCGCCCCTCCCCCGCCTCCGGCACCGCCGCCAGCAGCGGAAACGGCGGGAGGAACGGAGCCGGCGCGGAGGACAGCGGGCTGACGACGTGACCGGCGCCGAGCGCGAAGCCGGGGCCGAGGGCATAGGCGGCGGCCCACACCGCCGCGTTCGGCACCAGGGCCGCACACAGCAGCAGCACCGCGAACCGACCCGACCACCCCTCCGTCAGCCGCAGCAACGCCGCCTGGGCCGCCGCGCCGTGCCCCACCAGCGACAACGCCACCAGCAGCGCACCGCCCCCGAGGAGCACCGCAGCCCCGGCCGCCGCGGCCCGGGCGGCGACACCCGGGCGCCCGCCCGGCCCGAGGAGCAGCGGCCGTACTCCCACCGGCAGCACGCCCACCAGCCGCCGCAACGGCCCGCCCGGACGGCCGTACGCCGACCACACACCCGCCCCCGCCGCCACGACGGCGACCAGCGGCACGCACATCCCGGTCCACACCCACGACGGCCGCAGCGCACCGCCCGCGGCGTACAGGGCGGCGGGCGCGGCGACGGCGAGGTAACCGAGGACGACGCCCGTCCAGGCGGTACGGGCGGAGACCAGCAACGGTTCCGCGATCATCGCGATGCCCTGCACCTCCTCGACGCCCGCGTCGAAGCCGTCGCCGGTGCCGTCGTCCCCGTCCACCGCCCCCCCGTCCGTGGCGTCCCGCGCCGCCCGGTGCAGCAGCCATACCGGCAGGACGAGCAGCAGCAGCGGCGGGACGCCCACGGGGGCCGGGACGCCGGCGAGTGTGTCGGTGCGGACCAGTTCGGCTCCGTGGGCCAGCAGCCACAGCGCCGCCGCCACGTGCAGCGCGCCGCCGGGCCCGCTGTCGGGGTACGGCGAGGTGATCCACAGCATCATCACCAGCACGGCGAACGACGCGAGCCCGAGGCCCGCCGCGACCGCACCCTCCACGAGGGCACCGACCAGTCCGGGCGAACGGTCGCGCATCCGGGTGAGCAGGGGCGACGGCGGACGGCGGCGAGCTGTCATCTCGATCACGCCGCCATGCTCCCAACGACACGCGCTTTCCCGTCGTAACAGGCGAACCACCGTTGTGTCGCTCAATATACGTTTATGTACTTTTCCGTACGAAGGGGCGGCCTGTGACACAGAGCCCTGCCGTCCCGCTTCCCCCGCCCAAGGAACGCCGGCGCCTGCGCGAGGCCGCCTCGCTGACGCGGGCTCAACTGGCCTCCCGGGTGGGTGTCACCAGCGAGACGGTGCGCGGATGGGAGACCGGCCGCTCGACGCCGCGCGGCCGGAAAGCGGAGAAGTACGCGAAGCTGCTGAACTCACTGGGCGGCCAGGCGGAAGTGACACCGCCTCATGCGGAGCGCAAGGCCGCCGCCGCGAGCGATCGCAGCCGCCCCTCGGCCGGGGACCGCGGCCGCGCCTCCGGCAGGAACCGGGGCCGCACCTCCGTCACGGACCAGGACCGCACCACAGCCGGCCACCGAAGCCGGGCCTCGACCACCGAACGCAGCCGCGTCGCCGACCGGAACCACGCCATCGGCACCGACCGCGGCCGCACCCCCGTCGCCGACCACCGCCACACCACCGTCGCCGACCGGGGCCACACCACCGGCACCGACCGGCACCCCGTCCCCGCCCGGGCAGCAACCCCGCGGCGGCCGGACGACTCGACCGCCGCTCTGACCCCCGATCAGGCCTTCGACGCGCTGTACGCGTTCTGCGCGCCCGCGCTCGTCCGGCAGGCCTACCTGCTGACCGGCCGCCGTGAGCTGGCGCGGGAGGCGGTCGAGTGGGCCTTCCACATCGCCTGGCAGCGCTGGCCCGAGGTGGCCCGCGACCGCGATCCGGCGAGCTGGGTGCGGGCGGTGGCGTACGACTGTGCCCTTTCCCCGTGGCACCGGTTCCGCCCCCGCTTCCGGCACCCCGAGCCGCCGCCCTCCGACGCGTTCGACCGCGCGCTGCTGGACACCCTGCTGCAGCTGCCGCCTTCGTACCGCCGCACGCTGCTGCTGTACGACGGTGTCGGTCTCGGCCTGCCGGAGACGGCGGCGGAGACGGAGGCGAGCAGCCGCGCGGCCGCGAACCGGCTGATGCACGCGCGGGAGGCGGTCGCCGAGCGGCTGCCGGAGCTGGCGGACCCGGAGGTGCTCCACTGGCGGCTGGTCGAACTGGCCTCCATCGAGCGGCTGCGGGCCGCCAAACCACTGGACGTGCGCCGGACCGGGGAACGCCGGGCCCGTTTCTGGACCCGGGCCGCCATCGCCTTCACGATCGCCCTGATCGCAGCCACGGCCCTCACCGCCCGCACGGCCCCCACGCACTACGAGCCACCGGTGCCGCCGGGCGAGACCGTCCAGGGCGTGCCGCCACCGGTCGCACCCGGACCGCTGTCGGAGTCGGAGCGGGAGCTGCGGGCGAAGCTGCGCGAGGAGGAGCTGCGCGGGCCGGTCCGGCTGATGCCGCAGCCACGCTGACGCCTGCTTCCGCCGAAAGGCGGTGGGCCCGCCCCCGTGCGGGGAGCGGGCCCACCTATGAGCTGTGCTGTGCGACTGAGCCGTAGGGCGCTGACCCTGCTCAGCCGGCCAGGATCGCGCGCGCCAGCTTCGCCGTCTCGGTCGGCGTCTTGCCGACCTTGACGCCGGCGGCCTCGAGGGCCTCCTTCTTCGCGGCGGCCGTGCCGGAGGAACCGGAGACGATGGCGCCGGCGTGGCCCATGGTCTTGCCCTCGGGCGCGGTGAAGCCCGCGACGTAGCCGACGACCGGCTTCTTCACGTTCTCCTTGATGAAGGCCGCGGCCCGCTCCTCGGCGTCGCCGCCGATCTCACCGATCATGACGATCAGGTCGGTGTCGGGGTCGGCCTCGAACGCGGCGAGGGCGTCGATGTGCGTCGTCCCGATGACCGGGTCGCCACCGATGCCGACGGCGGAGGAGAAGCCGATGTCCCGCAGCTCGTACATCATCTGGTACGTCAGCGTGCCGGACTTCGACACCAGGCCGATGCGGCCCGGCTTGGTGATGTCGCCCGGGATGATGCCGGCGTTCGACTGGCCCGGCGTGATGAGACCGGGGCAGTTCGGGCCGATGATGCGGGTCTTGTTGCCCTTGGACACGGCGTACGCGTAGAACGCGGCCGAGTCGTGGACCGCGATGCCCTCGGTGATGACGACCGCGAGCGGGATCTCGGCGTCGATGGCCTCGACGACGGCGGCCTTGGCGAAGGCCGGCGGGACGAAGAGGACGGATACGTTCGCGCCCGTCTTCTCCATCGCCTCGGCGACCGTGCCGAAGACCGGGATCTCGTTGCCGTCGATGTCGACCGACGTGCCCGCCTTGCGCGGGTTGACGCCACCGACGATGTTGGTGCCGTCGGCCAGCATGAGCTTGGTGTGCTTCATGCCCGTGGCACCGGTCATGCCCTGGACGATGACCTTGCTGTCCTTGTTGAGGAAGATAGCCATGGCTGTTTAGTCCCTCGTCCCTTACTTCGCAGCCGCGAGCTCGGCGGCCTTGTCGGCCGCGCCGTCCATGGTGTCCACGCGCTGGACCAGCGGGTGGTTGGCGTCGGAGAGGATCTTGCGACCCAGCTCGGCGTTGTTGCCGTCGAGACGGACGACGAGGGGCTTGGTGACTTCCTCGCCCTTGTCCTTGAGCAGCTGCAGCGCCTGCACGATGCCGTTGGCGACCTCGTCGCAGGCGGTGATGCCGCCGAAGACGTTGACGAACACGGACTTGACGTCCGGGTCGCCGAGGATGATCTCCAGGCCGTTCGCCATGACGGCGGCGGAGGCGCCACCGCCGATGTCGAGGAAGTTGGCGGGCTTGACGCCACCGTGCGCCTCACCGGCGTACGCGACGACGTCCAGGGTGCTCATGACGAGACCCGCGCCGTTGCCGATGATGCCGACCTCGCCGTCGAGCTTGACGTAGTTGAGGTTCTTCTCCTTGGCGGCGGCCTCGAGCGGGTTGGCCGCCTCCTTGTCCTGGAGGGCCTCGTGCTCCGGCTGACGGAACTCGGCGTTCTCGTCGAGGGAGACCTTGCCGTCCAGGGCGATGACCTCACCGGAGGCGACCTTCGCCAGCGGGTTGACCTCGACCAGGAGGGCGTCCTCCTTGATGAAGGTGTCCCACAGCTTGACGAGGACGTTCACGACCTTGTCGGCGACCTCGGCCGGGAACTTCGCGGCCGCGACGATCTCGCGGGCCTTCGCCTCGGTGACACCCTCGTTGGCGTCGATCGGCGTCTTGGCGACGGCGTCGGGGCGGGTGGCCGCCACCTCCTCGATCTCCATGCCGCCCTCGACGGAGGCGATGGAGAGGAAGGTGCGGTTGGCACGGTCCAGGAGGAAGGAGACGTAGTACTCCTCCACGATCTCCGGGGCCGTCTCGGCGATCATGACCTTGTGGACCGTGTGGCCCTTGATGTCCATGCCGAGGATGTTGGTCGCGTGCTCGACCGCCTCGTCGGGGGTGGCGGCGAGCTTCACGCCGCCGGCCTTGCCACGGCCGCCGACCTTCACCTGGGCCTTGACGACGGACTTGCCACCGAGGCGCTCGGTGGCTGCGCGGGCCGCCTCAGGCGTGTCGATGACTTCACCGGCCAGCACCGGTACATCGTGCTTGGCGAAGAGGTCCCTCGCCTGGTACTCGAACAGGTCCACGCGCTTCCGTCCCTATCAGTGATCTCGCGGTTCGTTGTCTGCGTGGGCGTGCCGCGAGGGCAACGTGACGTCCGCTGTCTGTCACAAGGGAGGCGCACACGGTGTCCGAGCGCGCGGCATGTCCGTCTCGCAGGTTATCGCTGCTTACGGGGGGCCTCTAAATCGAGGGTCACACCTGAGCGGTGATACCTGTCACATGATGCCGCGCTCTCTGGCACGGCGTGCCTGGGGTGAGGGGCCTCACCGGGCTGGGGTTGACCCGGTGAGGCCCGTGTGGCACCCCCGAAGGTGCGCAAAGGCCCTGTTCAGGGCCCGGCTCTCCGGGGCGCGGGGTGGTTGGTCCCCACCCCAATGGGGACCACCCGACCCCATCCACGAGCTTTCGGCCTCGGGCGACCGACGGTTTTCGGCCGTCCGGAGGCGATGCCTCGTGGAGTCGGTGGGGTGAGGGCGATGGTGAGAAACCGTGAGCGGTATCGGCGGAGCGGCGCCGGGGAGCGGCGGTCTCCCCGTGCTAACCGGGGAAGACGGGGATGTCCCGGTGACTGTCCCGGGTGCCGGCCGCGCAGGAGCGGGCCGCGACACCGGGCAGGAGTCTCAGCGGGGCCCGATGGCTCAGCGTGACGGCGTGCGGGTCGCCGTGGCGCGATGTGCTGTGGTCGGCCGTGGACCGGTTGCCGAGCGTGCCGTCAGGCCGGCCTGCGGGCCCGTGGCCGCCCGGGGCAGGTCCGACGTGGGCGGACGGGCCGGCGTGCTCTGCGCGTCTGGTGTGGCCGGCGTGCTTTGCGTGGCCGGCGTGGCCCGCGTTCTCTGTGCGGCCGGCGGCGTGGTGCTCGGCGCCGCGCACTACGGTGTCCGACTCCGCAGCGACTGACTCCGCCCCACTGGTCCGTCCGACGGTGGCAGGGGGGTCGGCCGGGGTCGGTGCCGTCCTGCACGGCTGCGGGTCGGTCGTGATCGGGGTGGGGAGGGGGTGGCTCGGGGTGGGGAGGGGGTGGTTCGGGAGTGGGGGGTGGTTGGGGAGGCCGGGAAGCCCGGGAAGGGCGGGCGCTCCCGGGAGCGTGACTTCACCGGCGGGGGGTGCGGGCGGGAGGTCCGACGGCCTCGGCAGGTCGGGGAGGTCCGGGAGGTCCGGGAGGTCCGGGAGGTCCGGGAGGTCCGGGAGGTCCGGGAGTTCTGGGAGGTCTGGGAGGTCTTGCAGCTTGGGCAGTGCGGGCGCGTCCGGCAGCACCGGCAGCGTCGGCGGCTTGGGGGCCGTTGGCGGGCCGGACGGTGGGGGCAGCTCGGACAGCGCCGGCGGCTTGGGCAGCGGCGGCAGCTTGGGCATGGCCGGCAGCGTGGGCATGGCCGGCAGCGTGGGCAGCGGCGACGGAGAAGACGAGGACCGCTGTTTCGCCTGCGCCGCTCCCAGCCCCTTGCTCACCGCCTCGCCGGTATCACCAGCCGCCCGCACGACCCGCTCACCCACGGCCCCCGCGAGGGGAGCGCTGCCGACTCCGGACACGGAGTGAGGCCCAGGCGAGTCGATCCGCCCGGCCGTGACGTGCGTCAGCGCCCGTACGCCGTCCGCCGCATGCGCCCGCTCCCCGCACAGGAGCCCGATGACGAGCACCCCGCCCACCAGCAGCGCCACTTGGAGCACACGCCACCCGGCCGCTGTGCGCAACACGCGCACAGCGGCACCGGGCAGGGCTGCTGACCAGGTCAAGAGGGGGAGCTTCCTCCCGTGCTACGGAACAAGTGCGGAACGCATCACGCGTTACGAGCAACGAGTCGGCACAACGCGGCACTGCCCGGCGCGGCGCGACACACCGCCGAGCAGGCGCCGATCCTCGCACGGGAGTGCGGAGCTTGCGCAAGCCCTTCCCCGCTGATGGTCAGTCATATCCCTTTTGCCGAACGAAGTTGGACGACGATGCGTCGACAAGTCGCCATCTGGCCGCCCTCACCACCACGGCCCTCGGCATGTCACGCCGCATCCGGTATCGGCAGCGGACGCTTCTCGATCGCCGCCGCCATCACCTCCGGGAACAGATCCGGCGTGCAGGCGAACGCCGGTGCCCCCAGCGCGGCGAGCGCGGCCGCGTGCTCCCGGTCGTACGCCGGCGCCCCCTCGTCCGACAGCGCCAGCAGCGTCACGAACTGCACCCCCGAGGCCTTCATCGCCGCGACCCGCTTGAGCATCTCGTCCCGTATGCCTCCCTCGTAGAGGTCGCTGATCAGCACGACCACCGTCTCGGCGGGCCGGGTGATCTGCGACTGGCAGTAGGCGAGTGCCCGGTTGATGTCCGTGCCGCCGCCCAGCTGTGTCCCGAACAGGACGTCGACGGGGTCGTCGAGCTGGTCCGTGAGGTCGACGACCGCCGTGTCGAAGACGACGAGTCGCGTGGAGATCGTCCGCATCGAGGCGAGCACCGCTCCGAACACCGATGCGTACACGACCGATGCCGCCATGGATCCCGACTGGTCGATACAGAGGATGACCTCCTTCTTCGTGGACTGGGACGCCCGCCCGTACCCGATGAGCCGCTCCGGCACGATCGTTCGGTACTCGGGCAGGTAGTGCTTGAGGTTGGCCGCGATCGTGCGGTTCCAGTCGATGTCGTGATGGCGGGGCCGGTTGATGCGGGCGCTGCGGTCGAGAGCGCCGGTGAGGGTGGCCCGGGTGCGGGTGGCGAGCCGCTTCTCCAGGTCCTCGACGACCTTGCGCACGACGGCCCGTGCCGTCTCCTTCGTCGTCTCGGGCATGGCCTTGTTGAGCGACAGCAGCGTGCCGACGAGGTGCACGTCGGCCTCCACCGCCTCCAGCATCTCCGGCTCCAGCAGGAGCGTGGCGAGACCGAGCCGGTCGATGGCGTCGCGCTGCATGACCTGCACGACGGTGGACGGGAAGTACGTCCGGATGTCCCCTAGCCAGCGCGCCACGGACGGCGCCGACGCCCCGAGCCCCGCCGAACGGTCCCGGCCCCCCTGTGGCTTCTCCCCCTTGCCGTAGAGCGCGGTGAGCGCTCCGTCCATCGCCGCGTCCCGCCCGGACAGTTCGCACCCGGTGCCGTCCGCCGCGTCGCCCCCGAGCACCAGCCGCCACCGCCGCAACCGCTCCCGCGCCGGGTCCGTCACCTCGGCCGTCATCCGCGTCCTCCCTTGCGAGGCCGCTCCCACAGCGGGATCACCGGCACGGCCGTCGTCGGCCGGACTTCCGCCGGCGACCCGTTCCTGATCGTGTCTCCCGCTTCCGCACTCGGAGCCGGCCGCTTCAGTCCGTCGGTCGTCACCCCGTCACCCCCACCAGGTCGTTGCCGATCTGCTCTTCCCCCTCGTCCAGCCCGAGCAGCAGCCGCACGACCGGCAGCACGGCGTCCGCGCGCACCGTGTCGAGCTCCGCCGCGAAGCCGGGTATGCCGGAGCCGGCTCCTGCCGCACTGCTCCCGGCCCCCGGCCCGCGCCGGACCAGTTCGCCGAGGGTCCGCCGCACCCCGGGCTCGTACGCCGAGAACGTCCGCCGCAGCAGGGGCAGCACGTCCGTGAACGCCTCGGCCGGCACCCCGGTCAGCCACGCGTCGACCAGCCCGAGCAGCCGCTCGTCGTGCACCAGGAGCATCCCGCCCCCGGAGCCTCCTCCGACGAAGCCCTCGATCCACGCGGCCGCGTCCGCCGGTGGCGTGCCCGGGGACAGGACGAGCCCCATGAGGCGAGCCGCCTCGTCCTGCGCCAACTCGCCGTCGTCCAGCAGGAGCCGGACGGCACGTCCCCTGATCACTCCGGGCACGGTGTCCCGCGCGCACAGCACACGCAGCACCGATTGCCAACGGGCTCTCAAGTGACCTTGTCCCGCTGCGGGTGCGTCCCCTAGGAGCCCCACGGCCCCGTGCACGGCGTCGACATGACGCCGCATCTCCTCGGCGGCGTCCGCGTCGAGCGCGGCGCAGGCCGGGGGCAGGCCGACGAAGACCCGCTCGGCCAGACCCGCCGCGACCTCTCCCAGGGCCCCGGTGTCCGTGCCGCGCACATCGCCGTAGCGCAGGGAACGGACCAGGGCAGGCAGTGCCTGGGCCAGCTGGCCGACATCCGTGTCGAGAGCCGCCCGGTCGACGAGGATCCGCATCACCGTCGGCAGCGCGTCGGGCAGTTCGGCCAGCAGGCAGCGCTCGGCGAGTGCGGTGACGTCGGCGAGACCCTGCGCGGCGACGGCGTCCGCCTCGGCCTTGGCGGTCGCGGCGGACAGGACGGTCGTCCCCCACACCCCGGCCTCGGCGACCCGCACGGACAGCTCGGGCTCCCAGCGCAGCCGCCATGTCTCCCGGAACGTGCCCGTGCTGCCCCGCGAGGCGGCCGGTTCACCCCACGCGAGGCCGAGCAACCGCAGCCGGTGCAGCAGTCTGCTGCGGGCGGCGTCGGTCTCCTTGCGCAGGTCGAGCTCCAACTCCCGCTCCAGCGCCTCCGGCTTCAGCCGCAGCCGGCGCTGGAGCCGGGCGAGGTCCCGCTGCAACGGAACCGCCGGCGCCGTCGGCGGCACCTCCCCCAGCACGTCCCCCACGACCAGCCGGTCCCGTACCAGCGCCAGCGGCACGTCCGAGCCCTCGCACATCACCGCCCGCACCGCGTCGGTCGTCTCGCTCAGGCCGGGCAGCGGGCGGCCGCGCATCGCGGCGAGCGTCTCGGCCAGCCGTACGGCCTCGATGACGTGCGCGGAGGAGACGAGCCGGTCCTCGGCGCGCAACAGCCCCGCCACCTTGGTCATCCATCGCTCGACCGGCCGGTCCGGGGCGCTGAACAGGTGCCCGTACCAGCCCGGCGAGTCGATACCGGCGCCGTAACCGCTCATCCGGGACAGCCGGCGGTGCGTCCACGGCACCCAGGTCATGTCCGTCTTGACCTTGGCCAGCCCCTTCAGCAGCGCCTTGTCGGCGGCGACGGGGCTCTTCCGCCGCAGGGCGGGCACATGCCACGCCCCGCACACGACGGCCACGCCGTCCTCGAACTCCCGCTGTGCGGCCCGCACCTGGAGCCGCATGTACGCCTCGCGCACCAGGTCCTGGTCGTGTCCCGCGCTGCCGTAGGCCTCTCGCAGCGCCCCCATCGCCTCCTCCAGTACGGTGAACGGCGCGAACGCGTCGCCCTTCCCCACGCCCCGGTGCTCCACGACGTCCTCCCACCACCGCTCCGGGTCGTCGTAACCGGCGGTCTCGGCGAGCACCCCGAGCGGATCGATCCGCAGGTCGGCGGTGTCGGGGCCGGGGCCGGGGGCGCCCTCGCTGTCCGCCGTCTCGGCGTCCGCAGGAGGGTCCCCCTCCACTGCCGCCTCGTCCTCCTGCCTTCCCCAGGCCAGCGTGTGCGTGGCCGGAAGGTCGATGAAACGGGCCGGGACGTCGTGTTCCAGGGCCCAGCGCATGGCGACCCACTCCGGGGAGAACTCGGCCAGCGGCCAGAACGCCGAGCGGCCGGGCTCGTCCACGGCATGGGCGAGCAGGGCGACCGGCGGCCGCATCTCCTCGTCGGCGGCGAGCGGAATCAGGGCATCGGCCTCGGGCGGCCCCTCGATCAGCACGACCCGCGGCCGGGCCTCCTCCAGCGCCGCCCGCACCGCCCGCGCCGACCCCGGCCCGTGATGCCGCACCCCGAGCAACAACGGCCCCGCCCCGGCCGCCCGGCCTTCAGCCTCTTGTACGCCCGTCATGTGTTTCCCTCCCATCCCATACCCGGCCCCGCGGCCAGCCCTCGCCCCGCGTCGCTCACACGCTCACCTCCCGGCAGGCGCGATAGAAGTCCTTCCAGCCGTCCCGCTCGCGGACCACCGTCTCCAGGTACTCCTGCCAGATGACGCGGTCGGCCGCCGGGTCGCGGACCACCGCGCCGAGGATGCCCGCGGCCACGTCGCCCGGCCGCAGCACGCCGTCGCCGAAGTGGGCGGCCAGGGCGAGCCCGTTGGTGACGACGGAGATCGCCTCGGCCGTGGACAGCGTGCCGCTCGGTGACTTCAGCTTCGTCCGGCCGTCGGCCGTGACCCCGTCGCGCAGCTCGCGGAAGACCGTGACGACCCGGCGGATCTCGTCGAGGCCGTCGGGCGCGGCCGGCAGGTCGAGGGAGCGGCCGATCTGGTCGACGCGGCGCGAGACGATGTCGACCTCGGCCTCGGGGGTCTCCGGCAACGGAAGCACCACCGTGTTGAACCGGCGGCGCAGGGCGCTGGACAGGTCGTTGACCCCGCGGTCGCGGTCGTTGGCGGTGGCGATCAGGTTGAAGCCGCGGACCGCCTGCACCTCCTGGCCCAGCTCCGGTATCGGCAGGGTCTTCTCCGACAGGATCGTGATGAGCGTGTCCTGCACGTCGGCCGGGATACGGGTCAGCTCCTCGACCCGGGCGGTCATGCCCTCGGCCATGGCCCGCATGACCGGGCTGGGCACGAGGGCGTCGCGGCTCGGGCCGTGGGCGAGCAACTGCGCGTAGTTCCAGCCGTACCGGATGGCCTCCTCCGGTGTGCCGGCGGTGCCCTGCACCAGCAGCGTGGAGTCGCCGCTGACCGCCGCGGCCAGATGCTCGGAGACCCAGGTCTTCGCCGTGCCGGGCACGCCGAGCAGGAGCAGGGCGCGGTCGGTGGCGAGCGTGGTGACGGCGACTTCGACGATGCGGCGCGGGCCGACGTACTTCGGTGTGATCACCGTGCCGTCCGGCAGCGTCCCGCCGAGCAGGTACATCGCCACGGCCCACGGCGACAGCTTCCAGCGCGCCGGACGCGGACGGTCGTCCTGCGCGGCCAACGCCGCGAGTTCGCCGGCGAAGGCGTCCTCGGCGTGCGGCCGCAGTGCTTCCGCCTCGGTTACGTCCGCGGGTGCGCCCGCCCCCGCGTTCGCGGGCGCGGACCCGTTCTGGCTCGGGTCGACGGACGTCGGTTCTACGGACACAGGCATGGCTGAGTCCCCCTCCAGCTCGGCCGGTTCGGATCTGGCATCCACGTTGCACCACACCACTGACAATGCGTTCTGACCTGCGCAAACGCCCGACCGCAGCCGCTCGCGGACCCGATTGTCAGTGGTGGGATCTACCTTCGATGGCATGACTCAGCAGGGGGTGCGCTGGACCGCGGACCAGGTGCTGGCACTGGCGCCTGACGCGGCATCACGCAAAGCGGGGAGCAAACTCGGCGCGGCGGGGCCGTGGTCCGAGGCGGGGAGTTCCGACGAGGGGACGGTGTGGGGGCTGTGCAAGGGCAGCGGAAGCAAGCCGTATCAGACGATCGTCGACGTCGCGGACGCCTCCGGGCCCGCGTACAAGTGCAGTTGTCCGAGCCGCAAGTTCCCGTGCAAGCACGCGCTCGGGCTGCTGCTGCTCTGGTCGGGCGGCGACGCGGCGGTGCCGACGGGAGAGGCGCCGGAGTGGGCCGGGCAGTGGATAGCGGGGCGGCGTAAGCGCGCGGAGGAGATGAAGGCCGGGGACAGTTCCGGTTCGCCGTCCGGGTCCGCTGATCCGGAGGCGGCGCGGCGCCGGGCGGAGCGGCGGGCAGAGCGGGTCACGGCGGGCGCGGTGGAGCTGGAGCAGCGCCTGGCGGATCTGTTGCGCGGCGGTCTGGCGACGGCGGAGCAGTCGGGTTACGGCCTGTGGGAGGAGACGGCGGCCCGCATGGTCGACGCCCAGGCGCAGGGCCTGGCCGGCCGGGTCCGGGAGTTGGGGGCGATCCCGTCCACCGGGCCGGGCTGGCCGGTGCGACTACTGGAGGAGTGTGCGCTGCTGCATCTCCTCGGGCAGGGCTGGCTGCGCCGCGAGCGGCTGCCCGATGCCCTCGCCGCCACGATCCGCTCCCGCATCGGCCTGCCGGCCTCCTCGGACGGCCCGCCGGTGCGGGACCGCTGGCTGGTGCTCGCGCAGTACGACACGGCGGACACGCGCCTGACGACCCGCCGGATCTGGCTGTACGGCGCCGACTCGGACCGCACCGTGCTGCTCCTCTCCTACGGCGCCGCCGGCCGCGCCCCCGAGCTGGCGCTGCCGGTGGGCCTGACCTTGGAGGCCGAGGTGTCCGCCTACCCGGGCGCCGGGCAGCTGCGGGTGGCCCTGGGCGAACAGTTCGCACCGCCCGCGCCGACGGCGATACGCCCGCAGGGGGTGACGACGTCCCGGGCGGCCGCCCGCTACGGCGACGCCCTGCGCGACGATCCATGGCTGGAGTCCGTCCCGGTGACGCTGGACCGGGTCGTCCCCACCCCGGACGGCAACTCCTGGCAGTTGGCGGACGCGGACGAGGACGCGGCGTTGCCGCTCACTCCCGCCGCGCGTTCCCGGCCGGGCCTGTGGCGGCTCGTCGCGTTGTCGGGCGGCGCCCCGGTCAAGGTCTTCGGCGAATGCGGCCACCAGGGCTTCACTCCGCTGACGGCCTGGTCCGAGGGCCCGGGCGACGCGATAGCCCTGTGCTGAGCCGACGCCGACTGCTGAGCCGACGCCGACTCCGAAGCCAACGCAGACGCCAAAGCCAAGTCCGGCGGCCTGGCCTTTCCGACCCGACCCACCCTTCTCTCAAATCCACGAATCTTTCAGGCATCCCGGGACAACCGGTAAGGGTGAGCCTTCAACCACCTCCGGGCGCCCCACGGAAAGGAAGCTCATGAACAGGACCTCCGCTCCTGTGGCCGCGCCCGCGACGGGCGCCTGGGAGGGGCTCGTCACCACGGCACTGCTGGGCACGGACCGGCGCACCCCACCGGGCACCGGCCCGGGCCCTCAGGCACCGGTGGCCCTGCTGGACGCGGCGGCCGTGGAGACCGTACGACGACGGGCCGGTCTGCGTCCGGCGCGGGCGGCGGAGCGTCCGCAACCGGCCCCGGAGGACCCGCGTCCGGCTCTGCCGCCGGCTGCCGCCCGCAGACTCGCGCTGTTGCTGGCCGACCGCCCCGGCGGGTCCGGCGGCGGCCGCCGGGGCACCGCGCCCGACCTGACGGAGCTGCTGCCCCAGTGGCTCGCGGCGGCCAACGCCCGTGGTTTCGCACCGCCTCCGCAGGTGCTTCCCGCGCTGCTGGACGCGGCCCGGGGGCGTACCGACCTGCGTCCGGCGGCACTGGAGTTCGCGGGGCCGCGGGCCCTGTGGCTGGCGCGGCTGAACCCGGACTGGCGGTTCGCCCTGCGCTCGACACCGGGCGGCGGAGCGGCCCTGCCGCATCTCGAGGACGACGACAGCGTCCGGCAGCTGTGGCAGGAAGGCCTGTTCGCCGAACGGGTCGCCCTCCTGTCCGCCCTGCGCTCCCGCGAACCCGCCGCCGCGCGCGAACTGCTCGCGACGACCTGGACGACGGAACGGGCCGAGGACCGGCTGATGTTCCTGGACTCCCTGCGCACGGGCCTGGGCCCGGACGACGAGCCGTTCCTGGAACAGGCCCTGGCCGACCGCAGCCGCAACGTCCGGGCGACGGCGGCGGAACTGCTGTCGGCGCTGCCCGGTTCGGCGCTCGCCGCGCGGATGGCGGTCAGGGCGGAGGCGTGCGTGGCCATCGACCACACGCAGCCCACCCGGGCAGCGGGGGTTGCTGCGGCTTCGGGAGCCACTGTGGCCACGCCGACGATCACCGTCGAAGCGCCGCACGAGTGCGATCCGGGCATGGAGCGCGACGGCGTCGTGGCGAAGGCGCCCGCCGGACGGGGTGAACGGTCGTGGTGGTTCGGCCAGTTGGTGGAGGCGGCCCCGCTCGGGACCTGGTCGCGGCGGCTGGGCGGGCGGACGCCCAGGGAGATCGTGGCGCTGCCGGTCACGGACGACTGGCAGGGCGAACTGCACGCGGCGTGGTGCCGGGCCGCGGTACGCCAGCGGGACGCCGAGTGGTCGCGCGCGCTGCTCGGGGAGCCCTCGGCGCCGGAGGCGGGCGGCCCGGGCGCGGTGTCCCTGGCCGAACGCGCCAAGCTGCTCGGCACGCTGGACGCCGCCGAGCGGGCCGAGTGGGTGGCCGGCTTCATCGCCACGCACGGCCTGTCCGAAGCCTTTCAACTGCTCGGGGTGTGCGCGGTGCCGTGGGCGCCGCCGCTCGGCCGGGCGGTGGTGGACGCGCTCAACATCGCGCGGGACGCGGGGAGTTATCCATGGAGTTTCAGCGGAGTCATGGGCCTGGCCGAGCGCTGCCTGGACCCGTCCGAGTCCGGCCGCCTCGACGCCCTGCTGGCCGTACCGGACGAGCCGGAGAACGCCTCACCCGGCGCCGGGGGCTACTGGGCGGAGGCCTTCCAGCGCCTGGTCACGACGTTGCGCCTGCGCGCGGCGATGACCGAGGAGCTGAACACTCCCTGACCCCGGCCTGCGCCACGGAGCCGACACGAGCCGCGGCGGCCGAGCGTGTTGCCGTCACCGCGGAGGGCAATCACCCGTCGACGACACCCCGGGTCACCGGCGCAGAAGCCGGCGCCACCGCCGGAGGCCTACGCCCCGGCCGGCTGGCGTACGTTCGCCCGGACCCAGTCCACGATCGACGCCGTCGTCGCGCCGGGCGTGAAGATCTCCGCGACGCCCTTCTCCTTCAGCAGAGGAATGTCCGCCTCGGGGATGATTCCTCCGCCGAAGACCAGGATGTCCTCCGCGTCCCGCTCCTTGAGCAGGTCGATCACCGCCGCGAAGAGCGTGTTGTGCGCGCCGGAGAGAATGGACAGCCCGATCGCGTCGGCGTCCTCCTGGAGCGCCGTGTCGACGATCTGCTCGGGAGTCTGGTGGAGCCCGGTGTAGATGACCTCCATACCGGCGTCACGCAGGGCCCGCGCGATCACCTTGGCCCCGCGATCGTGGCCGTCGAGGCCCGGCTTGGCCACCACCACGCGGATCGGACCGGCTGCCACACCCATCACTGCCTCCATGAAGCGACTACATCCATCCGTACCGACAAGTACCGCACACATCGTGCACGTCGTACAGCACGGACACCCCGCCCCGAACCGTCCGGGCAAGTGAACGAACGTTATCTCCAGGATCCCGCGACCGGCAGTTTCGCGGTGGGGACCGAGGGGGAAATCACACGATGGGACAAGCGCAAGGGGAGCCGCGACGAAGTTGCCGTACCGCCGCCCCACCCACCACGCACAGCGGCGGTACGGCGCTTCGGCGAAGGAACGCGGGACACGCAGGGCACGCACAGCACGCAGGGCAGACACGGCGCACCAGCGGGGAGCCTCGTCGCACCGACAGGAGATCCCGTCGAACCACCGGCGTCACACGCGCCACTAGCCGCGCTCAGTCCCCGCGGCTCACGCCGCTCACGCAGTCATCGGCCGTCTTCGCCGCTGCTTTCCACGAGGGCACACGGGGGGCGGCTGTCCTCCCGCGTGCCGACAGGAGGTCGGCCATGAAGGTCACCAGGGCAGGTCTGCCCTTTCTTCCGTTCTGCCAGCGCCTGCTGCCGAGCCGCCTGGCGGGACTTTCCCTGGCGCTCCTGAAGGCCACGGCCCTGGAGTTCGCGATCCTGGCCGGGCATCTCCTCCTCTATCCCTCCGGCATCGCCCAGGAGCGACGGACCCCCGCCCCGGCACTGCCCACGGGCGGCGCCGCCCAACTGCCCACGGAGGCCAAGCCCCCGGTCGTCCTGCTGCACGGCTTCATCGACAACCGCTCGGTCTTCGTCCTGCTGCGCCGCAGCCTCGCCCAGCACGGCAGGCAGCAGATCGAGTCCCTCAACTACTCGCCGCTGACCTGCGACATACGCGCCGCGGCCGAGCTGCTCGGCCGGCATATAGAGGAGGTCTGCGAGCGAACCGGCGCCCCGCAGGTCGACGTCGTCGGGCACAGCCTCGGCGGTCTGATTGCGCGTTACTACGTGCAGCGGCTCGGCGGCGACACGCGCGTGCGGACCCTCGTGACACTCGGCACGCCGCACTCGGGCACCCGGGTGGTGCCCTTGGCCAACGCGCACCCCATCGTGCGCCAGATGCGCCCCGGCTCACCGGTGCTCGAGGAGCTCACTCGGCCGGCCCCGGGCTGCCGTACGCACTTCGTCAGCTTCTGGAGCGACCTGGACCACGTGATGGATCCGCTGGAGACGGCCTGTATCGACCATCCCGATCTGACGGTTGAGAACGTGCGCGTGACCGGCATCGGCCATCTCGCCCTGCCCGTGCACCCCGCCGTCGCCAACGGAATACGGCAGGTTCTCGACACGGCCCGCCCGGGTGAACCGTCCGCCGGCCGGACCGGCGGTCTGACGGTGGCCTGAGACTCGTCATACAGCCGGCACACAGCGTCGAAGCCCCGATCAGCCTCGAACAAACTTCGAACACAGGGCCAAACCCGTGCCCGCAGTCCGCCAAAACACGGCCGAATGCCCGTTTCCTGCGCGCGCGAAACCTGCCGAAGATTGTCGTGCCCGCGTACCGCCGGGTACAGTCGCCGCACTGCTCTGGCAGCCCCTGTTGTCGAGGCGAAAGAGAAGTTGGTGAACGACCGTCACCCGTCGGGGACCATGACCCCGGCTCCGGCTTCCGACGCCGACTCGGCGCATTACGCGTCGTACGGCACCCAGGAAGCCCAGTACGGCGACTTCACCACGTACAGCGACTACGCCGCCACTGGATTTGACACCACCGGTACCGACGGCACCGGTTTCGCCGCCACCGGCCACACCACCGCGACCTTCGCCACCGATCCCCTCTTCGGCGACATGCCGGGCAGCGGCCACGGCACGGGCACGTACGACACCGGCCACTGGCCCACGGGTGCGCACGAGAACCCGCACTACGACGCGTACGCGGCCCAGCATCACGCCGCCTACGACACCGGCGTCTACGACACGACGTCCTGGACGGCCGAGCAGCAGCCGCTCTCGGTCATCCCGCCGCAGGCCACCTCCCCGGACAGCACCGGGCAGTGGGACGCCGGTGCCTGGCTCCAGCCCGACCAGTCCGGCAATCCGGCCGACCAGACCCAGCAGTGGGAATGGGGCACGCAGGCCTTCGACACCGGCGCCTACGACGCCACGCAGTGGAACACCGACGGCGCCGCCGCGCCGGCCCCCGATGCCTACGAGCAGCACGGCGAAACCTTCGAGCAGCACGAGACCGCGACGTTCGAGCAGGTCGCCTACGACGAAGCCGCCGGGGCCGCCTATCACGACCCCGCCGAGGACGGCGGCGAGCCGGCCGCCACCGGCGAACTGCCCACCGTCGCCCCGCTCCTGGACGACCAGGAAGAGGCCGGCCCGCGCGCCGCCTCACGGGCGGCCTCGCGCGCCGGGTCCCGTTCCCGCCGCCGTACGCCCCCCAAGCGCTCGGCGCTGCTGACCATCGCGGTGCCCTCGGCGTGTGTGATGGGCGTCGCGGGGATCGCCGCCGCCTCCGTCGGCAGCCTCACCGAGGACGGCGCCGTGGAGGCGCAGACGACCGCGGCGGACGCGCAGCCGGTGAAACCGGCCGCGGCCAACAACAAACTGGACACGCAGCTTCAGAGCCTCACCGCCGGCGCCGACGACTTCGCCGACCGGGCCAGCCGTACGCAGGAGCGCATCGACCTCAAGGCCCAGCAGGCTGCCGAGCGCAAGCGCGCGGCGGAGGAGGCGGCCCGCAAGGAACGGCTGCGCCCGAAGTTCGCCCTGCCGGTCGCCCGGCACGGGCTCAGCGCCTACTACGGCCAGTCCGGCATCAACTGGATGTCCCTGCACAGCGGCATCGATTTCCCCGTCTCGTACGGCACGACCGTGATGGCCGCGACCGACGGCACCGTGCGCACGCAGTGGAACAGCGCGTACGGCAACATGATGATCGTGACCGCGAAGGACGGCACGGAGACGTGGTACTGCCACCTCTCCACCTACACGGTCCCCTCCGGTACGACCGTGAAGGCCGGCGATCCGATCGCGCGCTCCGGCAACTCCGGCAACTCGACCGGCCCTCATCTGCACTTCGAGGTGCGCCCGGCCGGCGGCTCGGCGATCGACCCGCTCCCGTGGCTGCGCAGCCACGGCATCGACCCGACGTAACGTCCCGGCAGCCCCCGCCCGTCGGGCGAACGGGGGCTGATCTCATTCGGCTACAGCTTCTCCACCGGCGCGTACCGCAGCAGCAGCCGCTTCGGCTTGGTGTCCCCGAAGTCGATGGTCGCCTCGGCGTTCCCGCCCGTGCCCTTCACCGCCACGACGGTCCCGAGCCCGAACTGGTCGTGCGTGACTCGGTCTCCGACCGCCAGCGACACGACCGGCTTCTCGGAGGTCCGGCGCGTGGCGAAACCGGACGCGCCCGACGCCGACGAACGCGAACGGGACGACGACAGCGAGGCCGCCACCCCAGAGACCGGACCGGAGGACGCGGGCGCGGTCGCTCCCGTCCGCTTCCACTCCACGTAGGCCGGCGGGATCTCCTCCAGGAAGCGGGAGGGCGGGTTGTACGACGGCTGGCCCCAGGCGCTGCGCAGGGTGGACCGCGTCAGATAGAGCCGTTCCCGCGCGCGCGTGATGCCGACGTACGCCAGGCGCCGCTCCTCCTCCAGCTCCTTGGTCTGGCCGAGGGCGCGCATGTGCGGGAAGACGCCGTCCTCCATGCCGGTCAGGAAGACGACCGGGAACTCCAGGCCCTTGGCGGTGTGCAGGGTCATCAGCGTGATGACGCCGTCGCCGTCCTCCTCGTCGGGGATCTGGTCGGAGTCGGCGACCAGTGCGACCTGTTCCAGGAAGTCGGACAGCGTGCTCTGCTCGTCCTCGCCGCGCTCCTGCTCGAACTCCATGGCGACGGCGGCGAGTTCCTGGAGGTTCTCGATCCGGGTCTCGTCCTGCGGGTCGGTGGAGGCCTGCAACTCGGCGAGGTACCCGGTGCGTTCCAGGACGGCCTCCAGCACCGTGGCCGGTCCGGCGCCGGACTCGACGATCGTACGGAGGTCCTCCATCAGCGTGTTGAACCGCTTGACGGCGTTGGTGGAGCGCGCGGCCATGCCGTACGCCTCGTCGACGCGCTTCAGTGCCTGCGGGAAGCTGATCTTCTCCCGCTGGGCGAGGGCGTCGATCATCGCCTCGGCTCGGTCGCCGATGCCCCGCTTGGGGACGTTGAGGATCCGGCGCAGCGGCACCGAGTCCTCCGGGTTGGCCAGCACGCGCAGGTAGGCCAGGACGTCCCGGACCTCCTTGCGCTCGTAGAAGCGGACGCCGCCGACGACCTTGTAGGGCAGGCCGACGCGGATGAAGACCTCTTCGAAGACACGGGACTGGGCGTTGGTGCGGTAGAAGACGGCGACGTCGCCGGCCTTCGCCTCGCCGGCGTCCGTGAGGCGGTCTATCTCGTCGGCGACGAACTGCGCCTCGTCGTGCTCGGTGTCGGCGACGTAGCCGGTGATCGTGGCGCCCGCACCCGCGTTGGTCCACAGGTTCTTGGGGCGGCGGGACTCGTTGCGCTCGATGACCGCGTTGGCCGCGCTGAGGATCGTCTGGGTGGAGCGGTAGTTCTGCTCCAGCAGGATCGTCGTCGCGTCCGGGTAGTCCTCCTCGAACTGGAGGATGTTGCGGATCGTCGCGCCGCGGAAGGCGTAGATCGACTGGTCGGCGTCACCCACCACGCACAGCTCGGCGGGCGGGACGTCCTCCGGGCCCGGCGGTACGTCGACGGAGTGCTCAAAGGTGCCGACGAGCTCCCGGACGAGGGCGTACTGGGCGTGGTTGGTGTCCTGGTACTCGTCCACCAGCACGTGGCGGAAGCGGCGGCGGTAGTGCTCGGCGACGTCCGGGAAGGCGCGGAGCAGGTTGACCGTCGTCATGATCAGGTCGTCGAAGTCGAGGGCGTTCGCCTCGCGCAGCCGCGACTGGTACATCGCGTAGGCCTGGGCGAGGGTCTTCTCGAAGCCGTCGGAGGCCTGGGCTGCGAAGTCCTCCTCGTCGATCAGCTCGTTCTTCAGGTTGCTGATCTTGGCGCTGAAGGACTTCGGCGGGAAGCGCTTGGGGTCGAGGTCCAGGTCACGGCAGACCAGGGCCATCAGGCGCTTGGAGTCGGCGGCGTCGTAGATCGAGAAGGAGGATGTGAAGCCGAGCTTCTTGCTCTCCCGCCGCAGGATGCGCACGCACGCACTGTGGAAGGTCATCACCCACATCGCGTTCGCCCGCGGGCCGACGAGCTGCTCGACGCGCTCCTTCATCTCGCCGGCGGCCTTGTTGGTGAAGGTGATCGCGAGGATCTGGCCCGGGTGCACGCCCCGCTCGGCGAGCAGGTGGGCGATGCGGTGCGTGAGCACGCGGGTCTTGCCGGAGCCGGCGCCGGCCACGATGAGCAGCGGGGAGCCGGAGTGGACGACGGCGGCGCGCTGGTTGTCGTTCAGCCCCTCCAGGAGGGCGGCGGTGTCCACCACCGGGCGCGGGGCGCCGTCGCGGTAGTAGGCGTCCCGGTCCGGCGGCACGTCGAACTTCCCGCCGAACAGATCGTCCGGAACCGGCTCCGGAGAGTGATCGTCCTCGGGTGGCGGCGGGGGCTCGTCCGCAGGGCCCCGCTGGGCCTGGAGGTCCGCCAGGAAGCTGTCGTCAAAGAGGCTGCTCATCGCTCTCCGAGTCTAGGGCGCCCCACTGACAGCCCGCCGCCGCCCTGAGAACATCGCCGAAATGACCCCCTCGTCACCCTGCATCCCCGCATGATCACAGCCTGCTATGGCCGTCACGATTATGACGAAGTCATGACCAACCCCCCTCCACCGATGACCCTCAGCGACGCTCTCGGGTAAGGTCACGAAAATGTATCGGGCATATCGCCCATCAACCTTCACAAGGGCCACACGAGTTGGCTACCGTGCGGGCAGGCCGCACGACCCCCACCGGCGAACGTCGCCGGGCCGCGCGGCCTCCGCCGAGTCCGGTGTGCCCTAGCGGCAGCCGGAGCCGGGGACCCAACCGAGAACTCTGGGGTGAATCGGCCCGACTCCCTTTGCGGAGACGGCCGTAGGGCAACCCTTCCGATGTACCCGCCCGAACCCGACAGCTAACCCGGTAGGCGGAGCATGGAAGGAGTCGCCTCCCTTGGCGTCGCACCGCAAGTCGCGTCCCGCGGGTACGCGCGTCGCAGGCATACGGACCCCCGCCCTCGCAACGGCGGCCCTCACGTCCGTGGCCCTGCTGTCCCAGTCGGCCAACGCCGCCCCCGAGGCCGACGACAAGCCGAGCCTGGAGGAAGTAGAGAAGAAGGTCGACGACCTCTACCGCCAGGCCGAGTCGGCCACCGACAAGTACAACGCGGCCAAGGAGAAGACCGCGAAGCAGCGCAAGCGCGTCGACACCCTCCTCGACGGCGTCGCGCAGCGCACCCAGAAGCTCAACGAGGCGCGGGAGAAGCTGGGTTCCTTCGCCGCCGCCCAGTACCGCACCGGCGCCTCCGCCCCGGACACGGCGACGTTCCTGCTCGCGGACACCCCGCAGGACTACTTCGACCGGACCCAGCTGATGGACCGGATGACCGGCCGTCAGAAGGTCGCGGTCGACGACTACGTCACGCAGCAGTCCGAGACGATGAAGAAGCGCCAGGAGGCCACCGAGAGCCTCGAGACGCTCAACGAGACGCAGGGCGACCTGAAGACGGCCAAGGCGACCGTCCAGAGGAAGCTCGCCGACGCGCGCGAACTGCTGTCGAAGCTGACCGCCGAGGAGAAGGCGCGGCTCGCGGCGATCGAGAGGGAGAAGCAGCAGGAGGCCGCCCGCAAGGCCGAAGAGCTGGCCCGGCAGCAGGCCGCGCAGCAGAAGGCGCAGGAGGAGGCCGCCCAGCAGCAGGACAGCGGCTCCTCGTCGGCGGGCTCCGGCTCGTCCACCTCCACGGCCCCGGCCGACTCCTCGTACGCCACCAAGGCCGAGAAGGCGCTCGCCTTCGCCCGCGCCCAGATCGGCAAGCCGTACGTCTGGGGCGCCGTCGGCCCCGGGTCCTACGACTGCTCCGGCCTCACCCAGGCCGCGTGGAAGGCCGCGGGCGTTACCCTGCCGCGCACGACGTACGACCAGGTCAACGCCGGCACCACGGTCTCCCTGGCCGATGCCCAGCCCGGTGACCTGGTCTTCTTCTACGACGACATCACGCACGTCGGCATCTACATCGGCAACGGCATGATGATCCACGCCCCGAAGCCCGGCACCTACGTGCGCGAGGAGTCGATCTACTACGACGGCGAGTCGTCGATCCACAGCGTGGTGCGGCCGGCCTGAGGGCCCGTACGTCAACGAGGGCACGCGCGCGTGGGGGTACTCGCGCGTTTTCGAGGCGCACGCGCGCGTGCCCCGCTCGCAACGCGCGCGGCGCCTCCTAGCCTTGGCCCCATGCCCGGCCCCTCCCCCTCCACCGCCTGGTGGGCGCAGCGAGCGCCGTCCGCCAGTGCCGCCGTGCTGGCGACCGGCACCCTGTCGGTCGGTCTGGATCTGGCGGGGTACGACGTCCTCTCCCGAATCGCCCTCGGCCTGGCCTGCGCGGCCTGGCTGATGCTCGCCTCGGACTTCACCCTGCGGCTGCTGCTCGCCGGCACCAGGTGGCGGGCGTACGCGGGGGTGCCGGGCCTCCTGGACACCGTGGCGACGGCCGCCCTCACCACCGTGGCGGCGACGGCCGTCCTGGGCACCGGCTTCTCGGCGTCCGGCTCGCAGTCTCTGGCAGCCGCACTGCTGGTCCTGGCCGCACTGCTCTGGCCGCTGCCGCTCGCCCTCCCCGCGCAGGACGGGGAGCGGCGCGGGCCCGGGACGGTGTTCGCGCGCTGCATGGCCACCCAGGGCCTCGCCGTGCTCGCCGCCACGCTCGCCGCGGCCGAGTCGGCGGCCTGGCTCGCGCACGCGGCGCTGGTGCTGTTCTGGCTCGGGCTCGTGCTGTACGCCCTCGCCCTGGCCCGTTTCGATGTGCGGCAGGTGGCCGAGGGGCGCGGCGACCACTGGCTCGCGGGCGGGGCGCTCGCCATCTCGGCGCTGGCCGGGGCGCGGCTGATCAGCTCCGACAGCGCACGCCTGTACCTGTGGAACGACGACGACCGCGGCGTCCTGCGCCATGTGACCGCCGTGCTGCTCGTGCTCGCCCTGGCCTGCTACGCCGTCCTGCTCGCCGCCGAGTTCCTACGGCCCCGGCCCCGCACCGACATCCGCCGCTGGGCGACCGTGTTCACCTGGGCCGAGACGGCGGCGGCCGCACTGGCCGTCGCCGCCACCCTCGACGTCTCCTGGCTCGACGGCCTCGGGGAGGTCCTGCTGTGGGTCGCGGTGGCCGCGTGGGTCGGGGCCACCGCCTGGGCGGTCGCCTCGGCCCGGGCCTACGTCCCGCCCGGCCGGGTCAGGTCCAGAGAACGGCGATGAAGACGTTCGCCGTGGTCAGCGCCCCGACCAGGCCGAACAGACCCTTGTCCACCTTCTCGTCGTCCCGTTTCACGTAGACCAGGCCGAGGATCACTATCAGCAGCGCCAGCTTCACGCCGATCTTGATGTTGTTCACGGACTGGTCGTCGGCCTGGTTGAGACCGACCAGGATCACACCGGTGACCAGCATCGTCAGCGCGCCGTGCAGCATCGCGGGGGTGTAGCGGGCGGTGCCCTCGCCCATCGCCTTCATCTGGGTGAGGAAACCGCCCAGGAGGGATGCGATGCCGATGATGTGGAGGCCGACGAAGAGGTGGATGAGTACGTCCATGAGGCCGGAGCCTAATCAGGCGCTCCCCAGCCCCCCGACACCGGCCCGTCGGATGCAGATATGCGCCCCATAGCACCCGCCCGCCGTCCCGCGCCCATGATTCGGCGCATCGGTCATCACGCTGAGTTAAGCCGAAGGCGGCGAGACGAGATCGCGGTCGCATACGGTCACCGTCGGTCCTCTCGGGACACTTCCGCGCACCCGCCCCCGGGCCGCCGCGGCGAGGTTTAGCGTCCTCCACCAGGTGCCCGGCTCTCCACCGCCGCCCGGGCCAGGGGCGGCAGTCGGACACCACCGTCGAAAGGTCCGGCGGCGGTCCGCTTCCCCTGTGCGGGCCGTCGCCGGACGCGCGCAGGCCGCTGTCCGCTCCCCCAGGCGGCCGTACGCACCCACCGGCGGCCGAGGAAAGGACGTGTCCTCCAGTTGGCAGCACACCGCAAGTCCCGACAGCGCTCGATGGGTGGCAGCAAGGCCCGTACGGCCGCCACGATCGCCTTCGCCGGCGCGGCGACGGCGACGGGCTTCGACGGAACCGGGCACGCCGAACCGCAGCTCACCCCGGGCCAGGTCAAGGCCGAGGTGGACAAGCTGTACCGGGAGGCGGAGGTCGCCACCGAGAAGTACAACGGCGCGAAGGAGAAGGCCGAGGCGGCCGGACGGCGGCTGAAGGACCTCCAGGACCAGGCGGCACGCAAGGAGGAACGGCTCAACTCCGCCCGCGAGGCACTGGGTTCGGTCGCCGCCGCCCAGTACCGTGTGGGCGGCCTCGACCCCGCGTTCCAGCTCGCCCTGTCCGACGATCCCGACCGGTACCTCCAGAACGCCGAGTTCGTCGAGCGGGCCGGAAACCGGCAGAACGCCGCCGTCACACGCGTACGCAAGCAGCTGAGGGAGATCGAACAGCTGCGGGGCGCCGCCCACATCGAGCTGACGTCCCTGAAGTCGCGGCAGACGGAACTGAAGCGGCACAAGAAGACCGTCACCGGCAAGCTGGGTTCCGCGCGGCAGCTGCTGTCCCGGCTCAGCGTGCAGGAACGTTCCGGGCTCGGCGAAGCGCCAGGCACGGACCGCGCCTCACGCTCTTCCACGGGCCCGCGCGACACCCTGGCCGCCCCGGGATCCGCCGCCGCCCAGGCGCCCAACGCCCGCGCGGCCGCCGCCGTGTCCTACGCCTACCAGAAGCTCGGCAGCCCCTACGTCTGGGGCGCGACCGGCCCGAACGCCTTCGACTGCTCGGGCCTCGTCCAGGCCGCGTACCGCTCCGCGGGCGTCTCCCTGCCCCGCACGACGTACTCCCAGATCGACGCGGGCCGCCGCGTCTCCCGCTCCGAACTGCTCCCCGGTGACCTGGTGTTCTTCTACGCCGGCATCAGTCACGTCGGCATCTATGTGGGCAACGGCCGCATGATCCACGCCCCGAACCCCTCCGCCCCGGTCCGGGTCGCCCCGCTCGACGAGATGCCGTTCACGGGCGCCACCCGGGTGGTCTGACCGGGTGCGGCGTCACACCAGCCGACGAGCCGTCGCCCACCGCGTCAGCTCGTGCCGGTTGGAGAGCTGGAGCTTGCGGAGGACCGCCGAGACATGCGACTCGACCGTCTTCACGGAGATGAACAGTTGCTTGGCGATCTCCTTGTACGCGTACCCCCGGGCGATGAGCCGCAGCACCTCGCGCTCGCGCTGGGTGAGGCGGTCCAGGTCCTCGTCGACCGGCGGCGCGTCCGTGGAGGCGAAGGCGTCGAGGACGAACCCGGCCAGCCGCGGGGAGAAGACCGCGTCGCCCTCCTGGACGCGGAAGACGGAGTCGACGAGGTCCGTGCCGGTGATCGTCTTGGTGACGTATCCGCGGGCCCCGCCGCGGATCACGCCGATCACGTCCTCCGCCGCGTCCGACACGGACAGCGCGAGGAAGCGGACGGGCTGCTCGGCGTCGGCCATCAACGGGGCGCAGCGGCGCAGCACTTCGACACCGCCGCCACCCGGCAGGTGCACGTCGAGGAGGACCACCTCGGGCCGGGTCGCGGTGATGACCGTGACCGCCTGGTCGACGTCCGCTGCCTCGCCGACGACCTCGACACCGGTCTGCTCGGTCTGGCCGATCTCGGCCTGGACCCCGGTACGGAACATGCGGTGGTCGTCCACGAGGACCACGCGCACGCGACGCCCCGGGCCGCCGCCCGACTCCGCGGGCCCGGCCGCCTCCGCCGATCCCGCCGTACTGTTCGCCTCGGTCGGGTCGCTCATGACGTCTTCTCCGCCCTCTCCATCTCCAGCTCGACCTCCGTGCCGCCGTCCGGCACCGCGCGCAGCCGCGCCGTACCGCCGTTGCGCTCCATGCGGCCGATGATCGATTCTCTGACACCCATCCGGTCGGCGGGTATCGAGTCGAGGTCGAAGCCGGGGCCGCGGTCCCGCACGGACACGAAGACCGTCTTGCCCTCGACCTCGGCGTAGACCTGTACGGCGCCGCCCTCGCCACCGTACTTGGCGGCGTTCACCATTGCTTCGCGCGCGGCCTGCATCTGTGCGGCGATTCTCTCGTCGAGCGGGCAGTCGCCCACGACCACGACCTCGATGGGCACGCCGTGTTTGTCCTCCACCTCGGCCGCGTTGCGCCGCACGGCGTCGGCGAGCGTGGTGGGTTCGTCGGCCTCGTCCTTGCCGGTGCCCTCCGGCTTGTACAGCCAGGTGCGCAGGTCGCGCTCCTGGGCGCGGGCGAGGCGGCGCACCTCGTTCGCGTTCTCCGCGTTGCGCTGGATCAGGGTGAGGGTGTGCAGCACCGAGTCGTGCACATGCGCGGCGACCTCCGCCCGCTCCTGGGCGCGGATGCGCATCAGGCGCTCCTCGGAGAGGTCCTGCGTCATGCGCACCAGATACGGCCCGGCGAGAAGCGTTATCCCGACGAGGACCGCGAGCGCCGCCTGCAGGACGGAGCCGAGGTGGGCGGCGGAGCCCTGCAGGACGAAGATGCCGGAGACGCCGGCCGTCACCAGCAGCACACCGCCCACCGAGCGCAGCAGCGTGACCGTGCGCCGGCGGCGGCCGACCTCGACCCAGCGGGCCCGGCGGGCGTTGTCCGCCTGCCGCCAGACCAGGGCGACGCCCGCGCCGACGAGCACCGTCGGCCACAGATAGGCCCTGGCCGCACCGCTGAGGTTCACATTGCCCACGAACACCATGGCCACGACGACCATCAGGAGCAGGGCCACCATCTGGCCCTTGTCGGGCCTGCGGGCGACGAGTCTGCGTCGGCCGTCGGGAGACGTCTCCGAAGAGACCAGCGACGGCGGCTTCTGCGCCTCGACCCCGCCGACGCCGAGCGGGACGAAGAACCAGAACGCGGCGTACAGCAGCGCACCGAGGCCGTCGGCCATGAACAGGCCGACGAAGACCAGCCGTACCCAGATCACCGGGAGCCCGAGGTGTCCGGCGAGCCCCCGCGCCACACCACCGAGCCAGCGTCCGTCACTGCTGCGGTAGAGCTTGCGCGGCGGCCGCGGTTCGGCGAGTGGCGCTGCTGCGGCTTCCGACATGCCATTGATGGTCACACGGCCGGAAGACCGGAGCATCAGGGTCGACCCCGGATACTCCCCTGATCTCCGGACCCCGGCCCTCGAACGCTTCCCGAGCCGTCCCTCAGGGCCGATATCAGGGTCCGGCCAGGGTCGTTCCGACTGCCGCCGCACCGCCGCGCCCGTCACCATGGACCCATGACCGATCACGACCACGCCGCGACGGGTCCGGGACCCGGCTCCGGCCCGCGCCCCGCACCGGGCGCCGGGCCGCAGGATGCCGCGCCCGCCGCGGACGCCGCCCCCGCCGGCTCCTCCGCGCCCCCGGGCGCGCACGGGCACGCGGACGCGGGAGAGCAGCGTGGAGGTTCGCCCGACGCGACCGACCCGGCAGGGGGAGCCATCCCGCCCGGACCACCGCACAGATTCCGGCGCGACCGCCGCCACAAGGTCCTGGCCGGCGTCTGCGCCGGGCTCGGGCGGCAGTGCGACATGGACCCGGTGATCTTCCGGATCACCCTCGCGGTGCTCTCCGCCACCGGCGGCATCGGCCTCCTCTTCTACGGCTTCGCCTGGCTCTTCGTCTCGTACGACGACGAGGACGAGAACGAGGTGCGCAAGCTGCTGACCGGCCGCGTCGACGGCCAGGCCCTGACGGCCGTGCTGTTCGCGCTGGTCGGCTGCGGAGTGTTCCTGACCATGCTGCGCAACGGCGGGGTGCTGACCTTCGCCGTCGTCCTGTCCCTCCTCCTCGCGGGCGCCGGTTACTGGTCGCGCCAGCGCGGCGCACCCAGCCCCGACCTTCTGGCCGCCCAGGCCGTCGCCGACGCCCCGCCGGAACCCCAGGCGCCGCCGGTCTTCCTCACGTCCCCCTCCTGGTGGCGCGACCCCATCGTCAAGGACGGCACCCACATCGGCGGCACGGGCTATCTCTGGGGCCCCCGCGACTCCCGCGACATGGACGTCGCGGCAGCCATCAACATCAGCCTCGGTGTCCAGTCCCGCGACCGCGAGGACATACCCGCCCCGCACACCCGGCCGCCCAAGCCGCGCGGCCCCCGCTGGATCGGCGGCTGGGTCTTCCTGCTGGCCCTGCTGGCGGGTGCCCTGGGCACGAGCCTGACCTGGGACCGGCACCCGCTCGGCACGAGTCTGCAGACCGGCCTGTCCTGCGCACTCGCCGTCCTGGGGCTGGGCATAGCGGTCAGCGCCTTCCTGGGGCGGACCGGCGCCGGATCGATCCTCCTGGCGATCATCACGGCCGGCCTGCTCGCCGGCTCGGCGGCAGTGCCCAAGGACATCGGCACGCATTGGACCCGCACGACCTGGCAGCCCACCACAGTGGCGGACGTGCGCCGGCAGTACGACCTGGGCACAGGCGTCGGCACGCTGGACCTGACGAGGCTGGAGGTAGACCGGGGCCAGACCGTCACGACACGCGCCGACGTCGGCATGGGCCAGGTGAAGGTGCTCGTGCCCGAGGGCGTGACCGTGCGGCTGAACGTCGAGGTGGGTATCGGAGACCTCCAACTGCCGGGCGACGACAAGAAGGACGTGGACGTGAAGCCGGGCCAGCACCAGGAGATGACCCTCTCCCCCGCCCAGGGCGTCAAGAGGTCGGGCACCGTCGACCTGGACCTCCAGGTCGGCATGGGACAGGCGGAGGTGGCCCGTGCTGCGTCATGAACTCCAACCCGGGAAGCTGGTCGCCGGCACCGTCCTCGTCCTGGCGGGCGTCCTCTATGCCGGTGACGCGGGCGGCGCCTGGCAGACCCCGTGGTTCGCGGCGATACCCCTCGTCACGGGCGGGCTGTGCCTGGCCGGCGTGGTGGGGTTCCTGACGGGCCGTATACGCCGACGCCGCACGTCGGGCCGTACCACCACCGACGAGCCCGGCCCGGACACGGCCGCCTGACGACGGGCGACGCCCGCCGCTCAGCCCACTGTCGCTCGCTACCTGTAACCCCCTGCCCTCTCCCGTCGCCGTGACCGCAAGGCGGCATCCACGGAGAGCAGGGGAGCACCCGCGAGCACGAGGGGGATCCAGGCCATGAGGTAGGCGAGGTCGTTGCCGTAGTAGTACGGGTCGGAGGCCCAGCTCACGGTCAGCCACAGGCTGAGGGAGATCAGCGCGCCTCCGAGTGCGGCGAGACGGGCGAGCAGACCGAGCAGGGTGCCGATGCCGACGGCCAGTTCTCCGAAGGCGATGGCGTAGCCGAAGCCGACGGGGCTCTTCAGAGAAAGGTCGACCAGGGCGGGGATGGCGGAGGAGTCGCGGACGGCACGCATCATGTCGCCGACCGAGCCGGAACCGGCGTCCTTCATGAAGGCGCTGTCGGTGAGCTTGTCCAGGCCGGCGTAGATGAAGGTGACACCGAGGAAGACCCGTAGGGGAAGGAGGGCGTAGCGGACGGCGGTGTCCCGCCAGTCTCCATCCCGGCCGAAGTGGGGGGTGTGCGTGTCCGTTCTCATACCGTGAGTCATCGCTGCTAGCCGCCTCTCGCCCGCCGGTGCCCAGACCCCCTCAACAGACCATACGTACGACAAACCTGCCCGGCTCAATCCTGTGCGGCGGCTTTTGTTACCGGGGAGCCGGGCACCCGGCGTTTCCGGGTGCTCGGAGGTTGTGGTGGGGCCGGGTGGGTCCGCAGCCCGGCGGAACGGGGTACCGCTGCGCCCACCCGTGCCGCCCAAGCGGCACGACTGCCCGCAGCGGTTGGCGCGTCAACGCGCGGCCCCGACCCACCACCACCGCCCAGGCTCAGACAGAAGCAGATACAGCCGGCCCTCACTCCGTCACATCAACCGCGTACCGGTTCGTCTCCACTCCGGCCGCGGTCACCACCTGCACCTCGACCCGCCCCGGCTCCACATCCGCCGGCACCGGCACAGTCAGCAGCGTGTCCGTCGGGTTGCTGAAACCCCCGGGCACCGGCACCAACGGGACGTGCACATGCACGGCACCGACCCGGACGACCATGCGGGCCAGCCGGTCCGCCCCCTGCGCACCCGGCGGCACGAACCCGGCACCCCGGATCTCGATGTCGTCGCCCGTGCGGATCGGCCCGTCCAGGTCCCCCGCCTCCCGCGACCGTACGACGGAGAGGATGACCGGCCGGCCGCCCTCCGCGTACTTGCCGGCCAGGTACGTCGCCGCCGACACCAGGACCACCACCGCCAGCCCCCACGGCAGATCCGGCAACTGGTCCGGCCGCCTGGCCAGCCGTACCGCCGCGAAGGCCAGGGCGACAGCGCTGATCACGACGTACTGGATGTCGGCGAAGGTGCCCCGGCCCGCGTCGTCGGTCAGCAGGTCGGCGGCTCGCGGCCGGTCGGCAGGCACCTTCTGGAGCCGCTGCCCCAGCACCCGCAGCCCGACCACCCGCCGCACGAGGACGGCGATCCCGCACACCACGGCGAGCACGGTCACGACCCCTGCTCCGCGGGCGAGTTCCAGCCCGGAGAGCAGCGCGTCCCGGTCGGCGTGCCGGGAGGCACCCGCCAGCCGTCCGGCCAGCACGAGCACCGAGTAGGCCACGAAGAGCACCCACGCCCCGGCGACCGTACGGGAGGTGGACAGCCGGTTGTCCTCACCGATGACGGGCGCCAGCGCACCACCCTTCGCCCGGTGGAACCACGACGCCGCCGTCAGCGCCCCGGCGACCACCAGCGCGGCGGCCAGCCCGGCCGTACGGGCCGCCGTCCAGCCCGCGCCGACCGCGGTGAGGGACTGCCCGAGCAGCAGCAGCACGACGGCCGCCCACACCACGCCCGCCGTGCGGCGCCACAGGCCGGCCAGCCAGGCCTGGCCCTCGGCCCGGCCGCGCTCGGCGACGAGTTCCGCGGACTGCGCCAGTTCCTCCGAGACCCACTGGCGGGAAGCCGAGGCGGAGTGCGCCAACGCGGCCGGCAGCCCCTGCCCGGCCGCGAACTCTTCGCGCCTGCGCAGAAACGCGGCGACAGCCCGCCGGTGCCCCTCACGCGCCCCGTGCGGACAGTCCCCACAGGCGCACACGCCTCCATGCACGCCGCCGTGCACACCTCCGGGCGCACCCGCGTGCATGCCTCCGTGCACACCGCCGTGCCCGCCCGCATACCCACCGGCATACGCACCCGCGGCCCCATCGGTGTACCGCCCCGCATACGCACCCGCGTCCGCATACGCACTCGCGTCCGCGCCGCCCTGTCCCGTCTCGCGCACCGTCACGCCCGACGCCCGCCTTCCCGCGACCCAACCACCGTCGGTCTTCCGGACCCCGGAAACACCGCTGTACAACTCCCGTGCGACGACAGCGGATTATCCCTTCACCACCCGGTCCGCGTCCGCCCGGTCCGGTCAGCACGGGTGAACTTCGGCGCGCACTGTTGACCCGGCTGCGAGAATTCCCTAATGGCCGAGATCATCCAGCGTGACGGGACCTGGGCCTTCGACGGCAGCACGATCCGGATCACGCCCGGTCTGCACCGCTCCGTGCCGCTGTTCCGGCAGACGTACGGAGAGATCGCCGTGCCGCTGGAGGCGGTCTCGGGTGTCGTCCTCGAACCCGAACGCAAGCGCGGACGGCTGCGGTTGCGGCTGCGGCTGCGGCTGCGGGAGGGCGCAGACCCGCTGCTCCAGGCGACCGGCGGGCGGCTGCCGGACGCGGCCGATCCGTACCGGCTGGCGGTGGACGCCGACCGGACTGGGGTCGCGGAGTACGTCGCCGAGGAGATCCGCCGCGCGCTGCTTCTCGACCAGATCCCGAAGGAGCCGGCCAGGGGTGGGCACCCCCCGGGGGGATCCGGGCGGAAAAAAGCGGCCGATTAACCCCTGTGGGGCAGCGCCCGCCGCGACCTGCTGACCGCGCTCGTCGCGACGGCGGTCACCGCCCGGCTGCCGCACCCGTCCACCCGCGCCGCGGCCGGCCACCACGAGGCCGACCACCACGAGGCCGACGCGCACGGCCCCCGCCCGGCACCCGCCGTACCGCCCGCGGCGCGCCGGGCCGCCGACCACCACGACGTACTGCTGCGCCGCCTGCGCGAGTTGGGCGAGCTGCACCGGGACGGCGTGCTCACCGACGAGGAGTTCGCCATGACGAAGGCAGCAGTGCTCCGCGGCTTCTGACAGGCCCTAGCTCAGCAGATCCGGCTCACTCCGGCTGACCTCCTGCCACATCGGCTGGTAGTTGATCCACGCCACCAGGTCGCCCCCCAACTGCTCCCGCGTCG
Organism: Streptomyces coeruleorubidus; assembly: GCF_028885415.1. GTDB lineage: Bacteria > Actinomycetota > Actinomycetes > Streptomycetales > Streptomycetaceae > Streptomyces > Streptomyces coeruleorubidus_A. The sequence goes on along the minus strand of NZ_CP118527.1, from coordinate 6,021,187 downwards.
CCACCGCCATCCGGTGGTCGATGCGGGCCGGCCGCCCGGCCGCCTGTGCCGTCAGCTGCACCTGGCAGGACCGTTCCATCGACACGAACCACCAGGCGGCCGCGTCCACCGAGTCGCCGACGGTCAGCAGCCCGTGGTTGCGCAGCACGAGCGCCTTGCGGGAGCCGAGCGTGGCCGCGATGCGCCGCCCCTCCTCGGCATCGACGGCGACGCCGGTGTAGGCGTCGTAGAGGACGTGGTCCTCGTAGAAGGCGCAGCTCTCCTGGGTGATCGGCTCCAGCAGCTCGCCGAGGGCCGCCAGCGCCCGGCCGTGCACCGAATGGCAGTGGGCGACGGCGACCACGTCGGGGCGGGCGGCGTGGACCTGGGCGTGCACGGTGAAGGCGGCCTGGTTGACGTGGTAGGCGCCGTCGACGACCTGTCCGTCCTGGTTGGCGAGGACCAGGTCGCTCACGGTGACGTGCCGGAAGGGCATCCCGAACGGGTTGACCCAGAAGCAGTCGCTGTACTCGGGGTCGCGGGCGGTGATGTGCCCGGAGACGCCGTCCTCGTAGCCGAGCCGCCCGAAGATCCGCAGGGCGCCGGCGAGCCGTTCCTTGCGGTGCCGGCGCTCGTCCTCGACCGACTCGTGCATCGGCGGCATCGCGAACCGCAGCCGGTCGGTGGGCAGGGGCAGGGGCGGGGTGGGCCCGTGCATAGGTCCTCCAGCGCTGGTTCTACGTACGGGGCGGAAGCTACCGCCGGTCGGGCGGGGAAGAACAGAACCGTTTCGTAAAGATGAGACGAGTGCCCCGGCGAACGCCCCGTGCGCACCCGTGCGCACCCCTTTCGCCCCCGGTCTCCCCCATCCCACGAATAGCCGACAGAGGATGTCGGGTTTCGGCGCCAGACTCTGACGTATGACAGCGAACTGGGAGGCTTCGCCACCGCCGAACCGGATCTGGCCGGCACCGTCGAGAAGCGCTTCGGCGCCTACACCCATCATGTCCTCGCCACCCTCCGGAAGGACGGCTCGCCCCGCACCAGTGGCCTGGAGGTGCGGTTCCTGAACGGCGAACTGTGGCTCGGCATGATGCCCGACTCGCTCAAGGCGCTCGACCTGCGCCGCGACCCGCGCTTCGCGCTCCAGGCGAACCCCGGGGAGGGCACCGGCATGGGCGGCGGCGACGTCCGGATCAGCGGCCGGGCGATCGAGGTCGACGACGTGGAGACGAAGGCCGGATACGTCGAAGAGGTGGAACCGCCGGAGCCGTTCCACCTCTTCCGCACCGAGCTCACGGAGGTCGTACGGACCTACGTCGAGGACGACAAATACCTCGTCGTCCAGGTCTGGAAGCCCGGCGAGCCGCTGCGCACGATCAAGCGCACGTAGGGGTCACTCCCACTCGATGGTCCCCGGCGGCTTCGAGGTCACGTCGAGGACGACGCGGTTGACGTCACGCACCTCGTTGGTGATCCGGGTCGAGATCCTCGCGAGGACGTCGTACGGCAGGCGCGACCAGTCGGCGGTCATCGCGTCCTCGGAGGAGACGGGCCTCAGGACGATCGGGTGGCCGTACGTACGGCCGTCGCCCTGGACGCCGACGCTGCGGACGTCCGCGAGCAGGACCACCGGGCACTGCCAGATGTCCCGGTCGAGGCCGGCCGCCGTGAGCTCCTCGCGGGCGATGGCGTCGGCCTCGCGCAGCAGGTCCAGGCGCTCCTTGGTGACCTCGCCGACGATACGGATGCCGAGGCCGGGGCCGGGGAACGGCTGGCGCTGGACGATCTCGTCCGGCAGGCCGAGCTCCTGGCCGACCATGCGGACCTCGTCCTTGAAGAGCTTGCGCAGCGGCTCGATCAGCTGGAACTCGAGGTCCTCGGGCAGGCCGCCCACGTTGTGGTGGGACTTGATGTTGGCGGTGCCGGTGCCGCCGCCGGACTCCACCACGTCCGGGTAGAGGGTGCCCTGGACGAGGAACTCCACCGCCGGGCCCTCGTCAGCGATGATCTCGGCCTGGGCCTGCTCGAAGACGCGGATGAACTCGCGGCCGATGATCTTCCGCTTCTCCTCGGGGTCGGAGACCCCGGCGAGCGCCTTGAGGAACCGCTCCTCGGCGTCCACGACCTTCAGCTGCACGCCGGTCGCGGCGACGAAGTCCTTCTCGACCTGCTCGGTCTCGCCCTTGCGCATCAGGCCGTGGTCGACGTACACGCAGGTCAGCTGGGAGCCGATGGCCTTCTGGACGAGGGCGGCGGCGACGGCGGAGTCCACGCCGCCGGACAGCCCGCAGATGGCGCGCCTGTCGCCGACCTGCTCACGGATCGCGGCGACCTGCTCCTCGATCACGCTGCCCGTGGTCCAGGACGGGGTCAGCCCCGCGCCCCGGTACAGGAAGTGCTCCAGCACCTGCTGCCCGTGCGTGGAGTGCATCACCTCGGGGTGGTACTGGACGCCGTACAGCTTCTTCTCGTCGTTCTCGAACGCGGCGACCGGCACGACGTCCGTGGAGGCCGTGACGGAGAAGCCCTCGGGAGCGGCGGAGCAGGCGTCGCCGTGCGACATCCAGACGGCCTGCTCGGCGGGCGTGCCCTCGAAGAGGGTGGAGGACGACTTGGAGACGTGCAGGTCGGTGCGGCCGTACTCGCGGGCTCCGGTGTTGTCGACGGTGCCGCCGAGGGTCCGCGCCATCAGCTGGAAGCCGTAGCACATGCCGAAGACGGGGACGCCGGCCTCGAAGATCTCGCGGTCCAGGCTCGGGGCACCCTCCTCGTACACCGACGAGGGGCCGCCCGAGAGGATGATCGCCGCGGGGTTCCTGGCGAGCATCTCGGCGACCGGCATGGTGCTCGGCACGATCTCGCTGTAGACCCGCGCCTCGCGGACACGACGGGCGATGAGCTGGGCGTACTGCGCGCCGAAGTCGACGACCAGGACGGTGTCGGTGGCGCTGGCAGCGGGAGTCGCTGATGACACAGGGTGCCTTCCGGCGGTGGGGCGGGGGTCTTGTGCCACCCGATTCTACCGGGGTGCCGCCGGGCACCGTCCGTGCGCCGGGGACCGGGGCCGTCTCAGGATGCGAACCGTGTTGGACACCCCAGGGGAGCGGGGCATACTTGCCCCATGCTCCAGCACCAGACGTACGTCTTTACCTATGGCATCCGGCCCGCCGGCTGCCATGGTCGTGCTGCTTGAGCAACTGACAAGCGACTTCCCAGGCGCCCCGGGCCGACAAGGTCCGGGGCGCCTGTCGTCGTCCTGGCCTTGCCGCTCCGGGGCACCCCTCGACGACAAGGAGCCCCCATGAACGCCACCGACGTGACCGGTGCCCGTACTCCCGAGGCCGCCGGCGTGATCACCGGCGCGCGTGAGCGCATCGACGCGCTGGACGACCGGATCATCGGCCTGATCCAGGAACGGGCGGCCGTCTCCGCCGTCATCCAGGAGGCCCGGATCTCCTCCGGCGGCCGGCGCGTGAACCTCTCCCGCGAGATGGAGGTCCTCGGCCGCTACCGTCAGGAGCTGGGCAAACCGGGCACGGCCCTCGCGATGACCCTGCTGGAGCTGTGCCGCGGCAGGATCTGAATCCGCGTTCCCGGTACAGACGTGCGCCCCCTTCTCACCCGTACGGCGCGTGACCGTCCCGCGCGCCGCTTCGTTGGTCCCGGTGCCCGTGCCAGCCAGGCGCGGGCCCGAGAGAACCACGCGTGGCTCGCTGGAGCGATGAGACGTACGGATCGTGCCGTGCGTCGTGGGACCTCGCTCCAGGGAAGTGACCGGACGGCAGGGGACAGCAGCCCGGTCACCCAAGAGAACGGTCGGCTCCGGGGACGCCCGGGGCCGACCGGCGGATCTTGCAAAAACGTACAAGGCTGGGTCAAACGGTTGCGGGCGCCGCGTTCATCCAGCACGATGCGTACACAGCCCAAGTCCCCCTCGCGGACACCCGCATGGCCCGACTGCCAGAGGTCGAGACCAATGGCTCGGTCGGGTCCGGTCGAGACCAGCGGCGCAACCCCCCGGCGCCGCTTCCAGGCACCGGCGCTGCCCTGACGTCGGTGCTGACGAGAAGAAGGGCCCCGCGGCTCCACCCCGCGGGGCCCTTCGCTCTGTGTCGGCACTCGTCCCTAGGGTGTCCCCCCAGGGCCGTATCAGGTGCGCGACACCGATCCGCACTCGTCCACGTCGCGGTCGATGTCCTTGCTCCGGTCGTAGGGATCGGTCGTCGGGCCGCTCGGCGCCGTGCCCGTGGGCTCGCTCGACGAGAACTCCGGGTGCAGATAGCCGTCGTGGACATCGCAGGAGGAGTTGCCGATCTCCTGGTCGTACTCCATGAGCAGCAGCCGGCCCGGGGTGACCTCGTACCGCGCGGGGTCGGCGAGTTCGACTTCGAGCACCCGGCGCACGATGGTGCGGGTGACCTCGGTGGGACCGTCGGCCCGCACGACGGGGTAGACGAAGGTGTAGTCGGCGCGCACGGCCACGCCCCCGTGCGATCCCTTCTTGAACGTCATGTGCCCACGCGTCTTGATCACGTCCCCGACCGGACGCACCTCGTCGGGGTGGAAACGGCTGAACAGCGTCACGGGGTCGTGCGTCCCGCTCGGGGAACGCAGGGCGGTGTCGAGTTCGTCGAGGAGTTTCGGCTGCTTGGGGTCGAGCACCAAGAGCGCGGCCTCGGGGCGGGCGCCGCGCACTGTCTTCGGGTCGAGGTTGGCGCCCACCAGCAGCTTCTTCGTCAGGTTCAGCGCCTGTTCCACGCGGTCCTTGGGGACGGAACCGACGGCCTTGGCTTCGGGGAGCACGATGCCGGCCTCGCCGTCGGCCCAGCGCAGTGCCGGGGAGCCGGCGAACGGCTCGTCCAGAGTGGGGATTTCGGGGTCCGACGCCCCGGGCGCGGCGGTGGGGGCCGCGGTCTCGACGGGCAGCGGCGAGGCCTCGGCCCGCGTCTCGTCCGTGCCGAAGGGGTCGCCGGGCAGCAGCGACGGTTTCAGCGCCACCACGGCCACGGCGACGGCGACGGGCACACCGAGAACGGCCCACAGCTTGCGGCGCCGTGCCGCACGGCCGTTCATCACGGCCGGGCCCGTTCGCCACCCCGTAGGCGACTCCCCCCGGGCCTCCTGCTGCCGCAGCCGCTCGGTCACCATGCGCGCCCGCGCGGACGGTTCCTTCGGGGCGGAGGTGTGGATGTCCCGCTCGCTGTCGCGGGTGAACTGCTCCCAGACGTCGTCGGGGATCTCCGAGGCCGACGGCTGATCATCGGACGGTTTTTGAGACACAAAGTCCAGATCTAAGCGGATGCGAAGCGCCTTCACAAGAAGGTCTTGGATGTGACCCAGCCCACATAAGAATTCTGTGAATGCCAGCACAACCATTCACAGGTTTCACGGATCAAACCTGCCGAACCACGGGCCACTCCCGCGCCCCACACGCGGAGGCCTCCCCCAACGTTCGTACCGCATCCCGCGGTACGCCGGACTCTCCGAGGTCTTCATGAAGCTTCGCCGCGCAATGGCAGCAGCGGCCGCAACGGCGGTCATAGCCCCGGTGGCACTGCTCGCGGCACCGGCCGCGTACGCGACCGACGAAACGACTCCCACCCCGAGCCCGTCCGTGAGCGAGTCCACTCCCGAGACGTCGCCGACGCCCAGCACCTCCGTGAGCGAGTCCGCTCCGGAGACGTCGCCCTCGCCGAGCACCTCCGTGAGCGAGTCCGCCCCGGAGACGTCGCCCTCGCCGAGCACCTCCGTGAGCGAGTCCGCCCCGGAGCCGAGCACGTCGGCGCCCGAGGAGTCCGAGACCCCGGACCCCGAGCCCTCCGTGTGCGAGGACACCAAGGTCGACGTGACCATCACCGGCCTGCCCGGCAAGATCGCCGCGGGCAGCGGCTGGCACAAGTTCTCGCTGAACGTGGCCAACAACTCCGACTCCACGCTCAACGACCTCGGCTTCTTCGCCGGGGCCTCCGCCGACAAGGACTGGGAGGAGCTGTTCTCCAGCAAGAAGGTTCAGCTCCAGGCCTGGGACCCCCAGGACAAGATCTGGTTCGACCTCAACGAGGGCGGCTACGCGGCCGGCTACGTCGGCTACACCGACGAGCTGAAGCCCGACTACCAGGTCAACATCCCGCTGCGCCTCAACGTCAAGCCGTCCGCCCCGGTCGGTGCCGGGTTCTCGCTCGGCGCGACGATCTACGGGGACGACGACGACGAGTGCACCGGCTTCGGTGAGATCTCGTACAAGTTCCAGATCGTCTCCGCCGGTACGGACACCGACGGCACGAAGCCGACCGAAGGCGGCAAGGCGCCCGTCACCGACGAGAAGCCCAGCGGCAACACGCCGGAGGTCACCGGCAGCCTCGCCGAGACCGGCTCCAGCTCCGCCCTGCCGGTGATCAGCCTCGTCGGCGGTGCCGCGGTCGTCGCCGGTGCCGGTGCGATCTTCGTGGTGCGTCGCCGTAAGGCCGGCGCCCAGGCGTAAGTCACAGCGGCCGGCAGGCCGTTGCACAAGCAGAAGAGGGAGCTGCGCTCGGAGGGGGGCGCAGGTCCCTCTTCTGCTGTCCGCTGCCGGTCAGTTCTTCGGCGGCACGGCCGGCATGCCCAGGAACGGCAGCCGCAGCGCACCGAACGCCTCCGCCGGGACCGCCGGGGACTTCGGCTCGACCGGCTGGAGACGTTCGTAGGCCGCGCCCTGCCTCGGGCGCGGGTCGGGCTCACCCTTGTTGGGCCAGAACGACATCGCCCGCTCGGCCTGGGCGGTGATGGTGAGGGACGGGTTGACGCCCAGGTTGGCGGAGACCGCGGCGCCGTCGACGACCGAGATGCCGGGGTGGCCGTAGAGGCGGTGGTACGGGTCGATCACGCCGGTTTCGCGGGAGTCGCCGATCGGGCAGCCGCCCAGGAAGTGGGCGGTGAGCGGGGTGCCCATCAGTTCGCCGACGTTCGATCCCGCGAAGCCGTTGATCTCGGCGGCGAGTGCCGACGCGCTCTGTGTGGCCGCCTTGATCTGCTTCGGGTTGGGGGCACCGTGGCCCTGGCGGGCGGTGAGCAGGCCACGGCCGACACCCGACGGTTTCAGGTACGTCGTCAGGGAGTTGTCCAGCGACTGCATCACCAGGCCGATGATGGTGCGCTCCGACCAGCGGCGGTTTGACAGGGAGCGCAGCACCAGCAAGGGGTGCTTCGCCGCGTGGGCGAGGAAGCCCAGGACCCGCGAGGTTCCCGAGTCGTTCCCGGCGTACGGGACCTGGAGGATCGACAGGCTGCCCATCGAGTTGGAGCCCTTGCCGTAGCGGACCGGCTCGATGTGGGTGTTCTCGTCCGGGTGGATCGAGGACGTGATGGCCACGCCCCGCGTGAAGTCGGCCTTCGGCGCGCCGTGCGCCTTGCGGTAGCGCCGGTCGTCGGTCTGGGCGCCGACCAGTGCCTCGGAGTTGGTGCGGGTCAGTCCACCCAGCTTGTCCGACAGGTACGGCAGCTGTCCGCCGGCCTTCATGCGGTGCAGCAGCGTCTGGGTGCCGTACGTGCCGGCGGCGAGGACGACCTGGCGGGCCCTGTAGGTCCGGCCCTTGGCCTTGCGGCGGTCGTCGGTGGGCAGGGTGGCGACCGCGTACCCGCCGCGCGAGTCCTCGGTGACCGAGACGACCGTCGTCAGGGGGTGCACGACCGCGCCGGCCTTCTCGGCGAGGTACAGGTAGTTCTCGTTGAGGGTGTTCTTCGCGCCGTGGCGGCAGCCGGTCATGCACTCGCCGCACTCCGCGCAGGCCCTGCGGGCCGGTCCCGCCCCGCCGAAGTACGGGTCGGGCACCTCCTGGCCCGGCTTGGCCTTCACCGTGCCGTCGGCGTCCTCGCCGTCGCCGAAGAAGACGCCGACCGGTGCGAGGTGGAAGGAGTCGCCGCAGCCCATGCGCTCCGCCGCGGCCTTCAGGTGCACGTCGGACGGGGTCATGGTCGGGTTCAGCCGGACGCCGAGCATGCGCCGGGCCTGGTCGTAGTACGGCTTCAGCTCCTCCTGCCAGTCGGTGATGTCCCGCCACTGCGGGTCCTCGAAGAACGGCTTGGGCGGGACGTAGAGGGTGTTGGCGTAGTTGAGGGAGCCGCCGCCCACGCCCGCTCCCGCCAGGACCATGACGTTGCCCAGGAGGTGGATGCGCTGGATGCCGTACATGCCGAGTTTTGGCGCCCAGAGGTAGTTCTTGAGGTCCCAGGAGTTCTTCGGGAGGGACTCGCGGGTGAAGCGGCGGCCGGCCTCCAGGACACCGACCTTGTAGCCCTTTTCCGTCAGGCGCAGGGCGGTCACCGAGCCGCCGAAGCCGGAACCGACCACGATGACGTCGTAGTCGTAAGCGTCCTGAGGCACGTGTTCTCCTCGCTGAGTCACCGGAACCGGAACGCCTTCATCAGGCGGAGACTCCTGGTCATGAACTGGGCGTACTTCTCGTCGTCCATGCCCAGGGCGGGGGCCATCGGGAGCACGCGCTGGTGGGCGACCGTCTGGGCCTCGGTGTACTTGAGGATGCCCTCGGCACCGTGCCGGCGGCCGAGGCCGGAGTCCTTCATGCCGCCCATCGGCGACTGGACACTGCCGTAGGCGGGGGCGTAGCCCTCGTTGATGTTGACGGTGCCGGTGCGCAGGCGGGCCGCGACCTCCTGGCCGCGTCGCCCGTTCCTCGTCCACACCGAGGAGTTCAGGCCGTACGCCGTGGCGTTGGCGCGCTCGATCACCTCGTCCTCGCTCTTGAAGCGGTAGACCGACACGACCGGGCCGAACGTCTCCTCCGCGCAGACGGACATGTCCGTGGCGACCCCGTCGAGGATCGTGGGCTCGAAGAAGTACGGGCCGATGTCCGGCCGGGCCACGCCGCCCGCGACGACCTTCGCGCCCTTGGCGACCGCCTCCTCCACGTGCCGCGTGACGGTCTCCAGCTGGCGTTCGCCGACCAGGGAACCCATGTCGGCGCCGTACGCCAGGGACGTGCCGAGGCGCATGACCTTCGTGCGGGCGGCGAAGCGCTCCAGGAAGGCGTCCGCGATCGACTCGTGGACGTACAGCCGCTCGATGGAGATGCACAACTGACCGGCCGAGGAGAAGCAGGCGCGGACGGCACCGGCCGCGGCCTTCTCGATGTCGGCGTCCTCCAGCACCAGCATGGCGTTCTTGCCGCCGAGTTCGAGAGAGACGCCGACCAGCCGGGCGGCGGCGCCCTGGGCGACCTCGCGGCCGGTGCGGGTGGAGCCGGTGAAGGAGACGTAGTCGGCGTGCCGGACGACCTCCGGACCGACGACCGGGCCGTCGCCGAGGACGACCTGGAAGACGTCGGCGGGCAGGCCGGCCTCGATGAGCAGGTCACGGGCCCACAGGGCAGTGAGGCAGGTCTCCGTGTCCGGCTTCATGACGACCGCGTTGCCCGCGACGAAGGCCGGCAGCGCGTCGCCGACCGACAGCTCAAGGGGGTAGTTCCAGGGGGCTATCTGGCCGACGACGCCGCGCGGGTGGCGCCGCTCGACGACCTTCGTCAGGGTCGGCATGGCACCGGCGTGCCGCTTCGGACGGAGGTAGGCGGGAGCCTTGCGGCCGTAGTGCCGGGCGGCGACCGCGACGGCCTGGACCTCCTCGTGGGCGTGCAGCCGGGCCTTGCCGGTCTCCAGCTGGATCAGGTCGAGCACCTCGGCCTGGCGCTCCAGCACCAGGTCGTGGAAGCGCAGCAGGACGGCGGCGCGCTGCCGTACCGGGGTCTGCTCCCACACGGCCTGGGCGGCGCGGGCCAGTTCGAAGGCCTTCGCCACGTCCTCGGGCGTCGACTCGGGGAGGTCGGCCAGCTTCTCGCCGGTGAACGGCGTGTGGTTGGCGGTCCGGCCGGAGCCGGCAACGCCCTTGGTGAGCTGGGCGACCAGCTCGGGGGTGACCACGTCGGCGGCGGTGCGGGCGCCCTCCGGGGCGGGGGCGAGGGGATTCGTGCCGGTCTTCTCCGGGGCGTGCGCGTCCGTCATGTGGCGCAGGTTATGCCCCGGCGGAGCCTTTGGGTACCCGTCGGTAATACGGCTTCACCGAGTGCACACACGGCGCCAGTGGCTGCTGGCAACGAATGCCCTGATCAGGGCGTTGAGCGGTGACCGGTTGGCGTGATTCAGCCTTTTACGATCCCGAGCCGGTCCCGGGCACCCTTGAACACCGAGGTGCCCTCCTTCTCCTCGGGCGTGCCCTTGGGCATGTCGACGCGCAGTTCGTACATGCGGTCGTCGTCGGTGCGGATCATCACCTGCATGACCCGCCTGGGGTCCTCGTCCAGGTTGTAGGTGGTGTCGGCGAGGGCGGCCTCGTAGCCCTGGACGCTGGTGCGCGTGTACTGCGTGTGCGCGTCCTCTTCGTCCCCGCCCCAGACGACCTGCGCCTTCCTGGCCTGGTCCATCGGGGAGCCCGGCGCCTTGTCCCAGAGGAGGAGGCGGACCTGGATCGAGCCGCCCCGCTCGCTGCCGTAGAGCGCCATGCGGGGCTGGTCGGTCGCGCTGCCGACCTTGTCGAGTTCGCGGTAGTCGCTCGGGAGGCGGAGTACGGCCGCCAAGTCCTGCTCGCGGTGGGGGGTCCAGGAGTCGTCGGGGCTCGGAGCGGGGGTGGTGGGGGCCGGGGTTCCGCGGGAGGCCTCTTCGGTGGTGTCGCCGTTGTTGGCGTCCTTGTCGTCGGCGTCGCCGAGGTGGGTGGCGGCGCCTATGCCGCCGACGAGCAGTGCGCTCATCAGGGCGAGGGAGCCGGGGCGGAGGAGGCTGTGACGCTTCGGTGGGACGGGGTCGTTCCGCGTCACGGGTCGGGGGCGGGGACTCTCCGACGATGAGTTCCGCGTCACGGGGCCGGGGCGGGGGCCCTCCGGCGGTGAGTTCCGCGTCACGGGGCCGGGGCGGGGGGCCGCCGGCGGTGGGGTCGTGACGTCTGCGAGCCGGAGCGTGCAGGCGTCGTCCTCCGCGGTCTCCCGTATGTCCGCGGCCTCCTGGGTCTGCGGTATCTCCTCCGCCGCCGACCACTGCCCGACCGCCGCCTCCAGCGCCTTCGCGACCTCCTCGGCGTCCGGCCGCTGTTCGGGGTCCTGCACCAGCAGTCGCGCGATCAGCGGCCCGAGGGGTCCGGCCTGCTTCGGTTCGGGCGGCTCGGCGGCGAGGATCGCGGCGAGCGTGGCCTGAGGCGTCGTCCGGCGGAACGGGGACGCCCCCTCGACGGCGGCGTACAGCAGGACGCCCAGGGACCACAGGTCGGAGGCGGGCCCGGCGATGCGGCCGGACATCCGCTCGGGGGCGACGAACTCCAGCGAGCCGACGAACTCGCCGTCGGCCGTGAGCGACTCCTCGCCCTGCACGTGCGCGATGCCGAAGTCGGTGAGGACGACGCGCTGGTGCGGGCCGAGCAGCACATTGGCCGGTTTCACGTCCCGGTGCACGATGCCGACGGAGTGCGCGGCGCGCAGGGCACCGAGGACGGCGACGCCGATCCGGGCGGCTTCACGCGCGTCGACCGGGCCGCGCCGGAGCACCTCGTGCAGGGACTCGCCCTGCACCAACTCCATGACGATCCAGGGGAGCCCGTCGAGCGCCGCGTCGACCGCGTTCAGCCCGTCGCGTCCGACCGGCCGGTGGCGATCGATCCGCCCGTCGCGTGTGTCCGGCTGCTGCTCCGGCTCGACGACCACGTCGTGGATGGTGACGGCGGCGGGGTGGTCGACGCGGGCGGCGGCGCGGGCCTCGCGGTAGAGCCGGTGGGCCGCACGCCGGTGGCTCTCGTCCTCCGGGTCGCCCGGCAACCGGGGCTGCTTGACGGCGACTTCACGCTGCACGAGCTCGTCGTAGGCCCGCCAGACGGTGCCCATTCCGCCGGAGCCGATGCGCTCGATCAGCCGGTACCGCCCACCGACCGACCGGCCCTGGGCGACCGTACCGCCCCCGTCGTTGCTCATGCCCCATCAGTACCCCGCGGGGCGGCCGCTTGTCGACGCGAGGCAGTGGCCGCACACCGGTTCACGTCCCGTCGATGTCCAGGTTCGCGATCGCCGTGTCGGCCACCTGACGACCGCGCTCCGTGAAGTCGCCCTTGCCCGGGTAGCTGACGGTGAGCTCGTACATGTCGCCGCCGGAGGTCTTGAAGTAGAAGATCCTGAGCTCGCGGGGACGGGGGTCGTCGCTGTCGTCCGTGTCGTAGGTGACGGTGTTCTCGGCGGCCTTCTTGCCCCTGTAGGTGGTCACCTTGGGGTCCGTCGTCGGGTTCTCCGGCATGTCCAGGGGGTAGCTGCCGCTGTCCTTGAACCCACTGTCGTCGTCGTACATCTCGGCGGCCGCGGAACCGGCGATGGTGTTGCCGGTGTCCTCCGCCTTCTTGTCGAGGGTCAGACCGATCCAGATGCTGCCGCTCCAGTCGGTGTACGTGACCCGGTGCCCCTGGTCCGACTCCCGGTCGGGCACGGTCCGCTGGTAGTCGGCTGGGACGGCCAGCGATGCGGCGAGGCCCTTCTCCTGGCGGGTCTTCCACCCCTCGGGCAGCGGCCCGGCGAACGGGTTCGCGAGCACCAGGTACGCCGTCACCGCCGCCGCGACGACCGCCGCACCGAGCCCGGTCCACGCCTTGCGGCCGAGCCGGAGTCTTCGGCCCGCACCGCCCGTGACCTGGACGATCCGCGTGGGCTGGACGGCCTGAGGGCTCGCGGCGGCCTCCAGCAGGGCACGCACCCGGGCGGCGTTCGGGCGGCGGGCCGGATCCTTGTGCAGCAGGCCCGTGATGGCCTCGGCGAGCGGGCCCTGGGCGGAGGCGGGCGGCGCGGGCGTGGCGTTCAGGACGGACTGGAGTGTGGCGGGGGTGTTGCTGCGGCGGAACGGCGAGACGCCCTCCGTCGCCGCGTACAGCACCACGCCCAGGGACCACAGGTCGCTGGCCGGGCCCGGGCGCTGGCCCAGCACGCGCTCGGGCGCGATGTACTCGGGCGAGCCGACGAAGCCGCCGGTGTCGGTCAGATTGGTCTCGCCCTCGATCTGCGCGATGCCGAAGTCGGTGAGGACGACCCGGTCGTACCGGCCCAGCAGCACGTTGTCCGGTTTCACGTCCCGGTGCAGGACGCCCGCCGCGTGCGCGGCTTCCAGCGCCCCGAGCACCTCCAGGCCGATCCGGGCCGCCTCACGCGCGGACAGGGTGCCCTCCTGGAGGGCGTCGCCCAGGGAACGGCCCCGCACGAGCTCCATCACGATCCACGGCTGTCCCTCCACGACCGCGACGTCGTGGACGCCGACCACCGCCGGGTGGTCGAGCCGGGCCGCGGCACGTGCCTCGCGGCGCATTCGCTCGAAGGCGTTGACACGTTCGCGTTCGGGAAGATGCTCCGGGACGCGGGGCTCCTTGACGGCGACCTCCCTGTCCACCGTCTCGTCCTTGGCGCGCCACACCGTGCCCATGCCGCCGTGCCCGAGCTTGGCGATCAGCCGGTAACGCCCGGCGATGAGCCGCCCGGCACCGGGATCCTGGACCGCTGCCGCCGACTGGGGCGGCACGACCTCGGTGGGCGTCGCGTACGGGTTGCCCGGTACCGGCACCGGCTGTTGCGGCGAGTTGGGTGGTTGCAGAGCGAAACTCGTTGGCTCGTCGGCCCCGGATCGGGCTCCCCCGTTGCTGCTCATGGGTTCATCCATATCGCGCCAAGCGCTTGCGCATCCAGCACGGACGCGTCCCGGTCACAGACCCGTGACGCGATCCGGGGCTTATCTCCTCTTCATGCCGGTACGGGGCTCATCGGCCACACGCCGTGTCAGGGCGAGGGCGAGGCGGCGGCGGTGGCGGCGGCCGTGGTGGTGGCGCTGGTGGCTGCGGGAGTGCTCGGAGCGCGCGTGCCGTGGGAGGACGGGCCGGCCGAAGGCGTCTTCGGCGCCGAACTCTTCGGCGTACGGCCGCCGTCCCCGCCGCCCTCGTCCATGAGCAGCGCCGCCGCCGACACACCCGCCCCGGCCATCGCGGCGACCAGCAGCGCGGCCACGAGCACCCGGCGCGTGGGCTGCCGGATCAACTGCTCGTGCTGCTCGTTCGGGCCGGGCATGTCCGTCGAAGGCACCGGCGGTTGCCGCTCGGCGTTGTCCTGCGGCCGTCCGTGCGCGGCACCCCGCACCGTCGGCGCGTACCCGGGCGGCGGCGTCTGCGGCGTCCTGCCCGTCTCGCGGAACGCCCGCAGCATGCGCTCCGCCCGGTCCGCGTCCAGCCGCCGGTCCGGATCGCGTTCCAGCAGGCCCTGTACGACGGGCAGCAGCGGCCCGGCCTGCGCGGGCGGGCGTATGTCGCCGACGACGACCGCGTGCAGGACGCCGCCCAGCGAGTCGCGGTGGAACGGCGACTCGCCGCTGAGGGCCGCGCACAGCAGCGCGCCCAGCGACCACAGGTCGGACTCGGGGCCGGTCCTGACTCCGGACATCCGCTCGGGCGCGGTGTACTCGGGCGAGCCGACGAAGGAACCGTTCTCGGTGAGCGTGGGGGCGCCCGCGACCTGGGCGATGCCGAAGTCGGTGAGGACGATCCGGTCCGTACCGGCCTCCAGCAGCACGTTGTCGGGCTTGAGGTCGCGGTGCAGCACCCCGGCCGCGTGCGCGGCGCGCAGCGCGCCGAGCAGGGCGATGCCGATCCGCGCGGCCTCGTCGGCGTCGACCGGGCCAAGGGTTGTGAGCCGGTCGGCGAGCGAGCCGCCCTCGATCAACTCCATGACGATGTACGGGCGTTCGTCGTCCTCGACGACGTCGTGGACGACGATGATGTGCGGGTGGCTCAGCTGGGCGACGGCCCGCGCCTCGCGCAGCGTACGGTCCCGCTGCCTGCGCGCTTCGGCCGCGGAGAGCGACTCGTCGAAGGGGAGTTCCTTGACGGCCACGCCCCGGCCGAGCAGCTGGTCGGTCGCCCGCCAGACCACGCCCATGCCACCGCGCCCGAGCCTCGCCTCGAGCCGGTAACGGCCCGCGATGACACGCATGTTGTGCCCCTCGGTCCCCATGCGGCAATCATGCCCCACCGGAGGGACGGGCTCCGGGGCAGCGGCCCGCGGGTGGCCGAAACACATGGCCCTGTGTCAGGGGCCTGCCCACGTCAGGGTGTCTTCTCCTGCCAGCCCTGCAACAGCGACGTGAACTGCTTGCGCGCCTTCGCCCAGTCCTGCGCGGGCGCCGACATGTAGAGCGCGTACTCGGTGCCGTCGCGGGCGACGTACGTCTCCTCGATGGCCCTGCGCGGACCGGGGAACTTGGTGTCCTTCGCCTGCGCGGTCCAGGTGTACTCCCACAGCGCGCCGCCCCGGTCACGGTAGACGTTGCGCTCCAGCTTCAGCCGCTTGTAATCGACCAGATCCTGCAACTGCTGCTCCAGGTCGAGCTGGTGGGCGTAGGGGTCGGCGAAGTCCGGGGAGGTGTCGACGGCGATCCGGACGAAGTGCCGGCCGCCGTCGGGCGTGTAGTCGATCTGCTTGAGCTCGCCCTGCGGGCCGAAGGTCTTGCGCTTCCAGCCCTTGGGCAGGTAGAGGCTGAAACCCGCGGGGTCGTCACGGCGGGTCCAGCCTGCGGGAACCGAATCCCTCGGCTGCTCCGCGGTCGTGGGACCGGCCGAGCCGGAGGCGCCCGGCGTCTGCCGGCTCTCGTTCCACTGCTGGAGCACCACCGCGGTGCCTCCGCCGATGATGGCCGCGAGCGCGACCACGAGGGCGAGGGTCCGAAGCCGGCGGCGTCGACCCGAACCGGTCGGTTGCGGACCCGTCGCCATCGGGCCGACCGTGGTGGGACCGGTCGTCCCGCGCCCGGTGGCAAAGGCCCCGGCTGCGGGAGTCCCGGCCTGGGATGCACCGGCCGTCGGCGTCCCGGCCGCCGGCGTCCCGGCCAGCGGCGGGAGCGGAGTCCCGGTGTGCGATCCCGAGCCGGTACCGGCCGTGCCGGTGCCGGACGTACCCGTGCCGGACGGGTTCGAGCCGGACGGGTTCGAGCCGGACGCGCCCGTGCCGCTGTGCACGTCCCGGTACGGCGACGACCCCCCGTACTGGGTCGGCACATACGCCTGCGCCCCGCTCGGCCGCCGTCCCTCCGCCGCCTCGGCGAGCATCTGTTCGGCCTCGGCGAGCCCGGGCCGGGTGGCCGGATCCTTGCGCAGCAGGGCGGTGATGACGGGCGTGAGAGGACCCGCGTGCTGGAGCTCGGCGGCCTCCTCCTCGACCACGGCCTGCATGGTGGTCAGGGGTGTGGTGCGGCGGAACGGCGACCGGCCCTCCACCGCCGTGTAGAGCGTCGCGCCGAGCGCCCACAGGTCGGAGGACGGGCCCGGGTCGTGGCCGCGCACACGCTCGGGCGCCAGGTAGTCGACCGAGCCGACGACCTCTCCGGTGCGCGTGATGGTCGTGTCGCCCTCGATCTGGGCGATACCGAAGTCGGTGAGCAGGACACGTCCGTCCCGGGCGAGGAGGACGTTGCCCGGCTTGACGTCGCGGTGCAGGACGCCGGCGGTGTGCGCGGCACGCAGGGCCCGCGACACCCACATGCCGATGCGCGCCGCCTCGCGCGGCTCGACGCGTCCCTCCTCCTTGACCGCGTCGGCCAGGGAGCGGCCCTCGACCAGCTCCATCACGATCCACGGGCGGCCGTCGTGCTCCAGCACGTCGTGCACCGTGACGACCGCGGAGTGGTTGATCCGCGCGGCGGCCCTGGCCTCGGCCCGGGTGCGCGCCAGCAGGATGGCCTGCTCGCTCTCGGAGACGTAGAGGGCAGCCGTCAGCTCCTTGATGGCGACGGACCGGTGCAGCACCTCGTCATGTGCGCGCCATACCCGGCCCATACCGCCACTGCCGATGGAGTCGGCAAGCCGGTAGCGGCCCGCGACGAGCAGGCCCTGCATCTGATTCACGTTGCCCCGCAATGTTCTTGACAGGGCCAGCGTAAGGACCCGCCCTCCCCCAGGGAACAAGCGGGGTACCACGGTGACCGCACTGTGACGGTTGCAGCCGACTGGGACAGGAGGGAACCACGAGGTGAACGCCAGTGCACGGCAGTCGGGTCAGGAGATCATTTCGTCGCCCGGTACGTCGCCGCCGCCTGCTCGTACAGCCGCGTCACCTCGTCCCGTTCGGACTCCGGGCCGCGTACCTGGACCACGTGGTACCGCCCGTCGACCAGCATCGCGAGGTTGCGCACGTACAGCTCGCCGCCGTCGTCGCCGGTCCAGGTGAACTGCCCCTCGGCCATGGTCCGCCCGCCCACCTCGATCGTCTTCAGTCCCGTGGATGTGGCCCAGCTTGAGTCGCGGTACGGCTGCAACTCGCGCTCCTCCTCCCGCTGGTAGGCCATCGGATCGCTGCCGTACTCCGCCGCGCTGTCCCGGCCCGGCACGACGATGAGCTCGAAGTCGCCCTTGGCGTAGACGACCTGGCCGCTGCCGTTCCGCGGGGTGCGGTCCCAGCCCTCGGCGACGGCGATCTGGAAGCCCGCCGAGTCCTTGCGCAGGGTGAAGCCGTCGGCGACCTCGGGGCCGGTGGTCTGCGCCTGAGTGGAACCGGCCGACGTCGACGGGCTCTTCTCCGGCTCGGGCGACGTCTGCTCGGTCCGGGGCTCGCCGCTGGCGTCCGGCTCGGGCGCCTGGCTGACCTCACCGGCGGCACCGGTACGGTCCGTGCCCTGCGCGCCGTCGGTCTGGGACTTGGGCATGAAGAGCATGGCGTAGGCGACCGCCGCGGCCATCGCGAGCAGGACGAGCAGGAGCAGCGTGCGGCCGAGGCGGTGCGGCGACCGCGACTCCTTCTTGGCCCGCTTGTGCCGCCCGTGGTGCGCGGGCAGCCCGGCCCGCCGCCTGCGCACGAGCTCTCCCCGGCGCCGTACGACGGGCAGCCGGCTCGCGTCGACGGGCGGCGCCGCGACGACGTGCACACCGGCCTCCGGCTCGGGCGCCGAGCGGACTAGCGAGCGCAGCCAGCCGCGCAGTTCCTCGAAGTCGAGGCGCTCGGTCGGGTCCTGACGCAGCAGCGACTCGACCACCGGCCTCAGCGGCCCGCACTCCTCGGCGTACGCGGGCGGTTCGGCGCACACCATCTGCACCAGCTCGGCCGTCGACTCCTCCGGGTAGGGCGCATGCCCCTGTACGGCCCTGAAGAGCAGGGCGCCGAGCGCCCACAGGTCGGTGGCGGGACCGATCGGCGCGGCCAGCTGCCAGTTCTCGTGCACGGGTCCGGCCTGCTCCGGCGCCCAGCGCTCCGTCACGGGTCCCACCACGGCCATCCGAGCCTGCCGCGCCCGCTCGGCGGCCAGCGCCGTGGCCGGGCCGCGCCGGGGTGCGGGGGTGTGGGCGACCAGGTCGTCCCACTGGGTGGGCTCGCTGTGGGCAGCGGGGTCCGGGGCCGGGGGGAGAGCCGTCTGCTCGTGTCCCTGCGGCGAGGGCGCGCCGCCGGTTCCACCGCGGGGTGTGGCGCCGTGCCAGGCGGTCGTGCGGGGGCCGCCGCCCACGCCGTAGGGGTCGGCTATCCGCCCTGGCGGGGCCGCGCCGGGCCCCGTGCTCTGCCCGGGGACGTACGGCGACTGCGCCGAGCCGTTGCTGTGCGGCCCGGGCCCGCCGTCCGGGGCGGGGCGGGCGCCGGGCAGTGCCGCCCGGCCGTTCTGCTGCGTCTCCTGGATCCGGGCGGCGGCCCGGGCACCCGCCCGGTAGGCCGCGATCGCCCCGGCTCGCGCCGCCCGCGGGTCCTCGCTGTCCTCCACGCTCCTGCGGGCGGGTACGGCCGAACCCCCGCTCCCCGTGTCGGCTCCGGCCGTCGGCAGCCCACGGGACTCCCGGGCCTCTATGGCGGCCCGCCGCGCGGCCTCGGGATCAGTCGCGCCACCGACGCCTCCTGGGCCGCCGGCACCACCCGGACCACCGCCGCCATCGACCGGCCCGGAGCCGCCGGTCTCCCGGCCGGGCTCGTCGAAGGCCGGAGCCGGAACGGGGTCGTACCCGCACAGCGCCTCCTCCGCCGCACCCACCGCCAGCCCGGTCAGCATCACCCGGCCGTCGTCGCAGACGAGGACCGTGCGCGCGGTGATGTTCCGGTGCACCCAGCCGTGCGCGTGCAGCACCCGCAACGCCATGAGGACGTCGGAGGCCACCTCGGCCGCCCGGTACGGCGTCAGCGGCTTCTCGGCGAGCAGCGCCGCCAGCGGACGCGCGGACACCAGCTCGCTGACGATCCACAGCGAACCGCCCTCGGCGAACACGTCGAAGACCTGGTCGAGTCGGGGATGGTCGGGAATGGCCGCCGCGGCCTGCGCGGCCTCGACCGCCCGCCGTACCACCGGATCCGTGGGCCGCCGGGTGCCCGGACGGACGCCGGGCCTGCGCGCCCCGCCGTCACGTGCCGTGAAGCCGTCGGGCAGCCCCTCCGCGTCGAGGACCTCCGCCTCGACCACCTCCGGCAACGGCACCTGCCTGACCAGGACTTCCTGTCCGCTGTAGGTGTCGAAGGCCCGGGACTCGGTGAGTTCGTACTCGTCCGACGGCGGCAGCGGCAGGCGGTAGCGGTCGGCGAGCACCCGTCCCGCATAGTCGTCCACGTTGCCTCCCCCGGCAGCCTGGTCGGTCACATCCGTTCGCCCCACGGTCCGTTCCGGCTGCGTACGGTCCGCAAACATTCACGATACGTGCCGCAGACAACCCGCAATGTGGGGATGCCAGATCTCACTCCCCAAACCCGGGGCCGCTCATGCTCAGGACTTGGGTTCGAAGGTCTTCGTCAGTGTCCGCCAGGTCTGCTTGCGCAGCTCACCGTCCCAGTCGGCCGCCTTCGCCGTGTACATCAGCGCGTAGCCCTGCCGGTCGTCGACGACGAAACCGCGGTCGATGGTCCGGTACTTGGTGCCGCCGTCCACGTAGGTGAACTCCCAGTCGGCCGTGTTCCAGCCGCGGTAGTCCACCTGCTCTATTCGGATCTTCTTGTACTGCGCGCGCTGCATGTAGCGCTCCTGGCTCTTCCAGTCCGCCACCGGGTCGCCCTTGGGCGTGGACGTCCAGGCGATGAGCAGCTTCTGTCCGTCGGGCCCGGTGAACCGGTCGCCCGCGGCACCCGTGGACTGGTACTTCCACCCCTTCGGCAGTCCGATCGAGTACCCCTGGCTGCCCTGGTGCGTCGAGACCGCGGCGGTGCCCTTGCCGCCGCCGGAAGACCCGCTCGCCCGGTCGCCGGGCGTGCTGTTCGAGGCGGGCTTCGACGGCGCGGGCTGTGTCGCCGCGCCGTCGGTGCGCGTGCCGTCGCTCTCGTCGCCCTTGGTGTCGGCGCCGCTCGACGCCGTGGCGACGGTCTTGCCGCCGCTCTCGCCGGAGGCCCCCTTGGAGTCCTTGTCGTCTCCGCTGAGCGCGATGGCGAGCACGGTGCCGATCACGGCGAGCGCCACGACCATCGCGATGATCATCAAGGTCCGCCGCGGCACGACGTCGGTGAGCGGCGCCCTGGGCGGCGCGGGCCGCGGCGGCAGGTCCGGCGGCGTCATGACGGGCCACCCCGAACTCCGGCCCGCGGACGCCGTCTTCGCCCCCTGCGCACCCCGCTCACCGGCCCCGGCAGCCGCCCCCGGGTCCGCCGCCGAACCCGGCTTCGACACGGACGCACCCGCGTCCCCGGACCCGACCTTCCCGCCCTCCGGCGCGGACGAGGCCGCAGCGCCGTCGGACTCCGTCCGGGACGCGGCCGACGCCCCGGCCGTTCCCGCAGCGCCCTTGCGCACGGAACGCAGCGCCCCGCGCAACCGCTCCCCGGCTTCCTCGCCCCGCTTGCTCCCGGAACCCGCCGAACTCCCCTTGCGCGAGGACTTGTCCGGCTGCGCCGGCAGCGGCACGACCTTCGTCGCGTCCAGGGGCTCCGGCTCGGCCTTCTCGGGCGCGTGGATGACCGCGTTCAGCATCGCCCGGGCGCCCGCGTCGTCGAGCCGCTTGGCGGGGTCCTTGGTGAGCAGTCCGTGGATGACGTCCTTCAGCGGGCCGGCGTTCTTCGGCTCCTCCAACGGCTCGGTCATCACGGCCGTGAGGGTCGCTATGGCCGATCCCTTGTCGTACGGCGGCGCGCCCTCCACCGCCGCGTACAGCAGCCCGCCGAGCGACCACAGGTCGGCCGCCCGGCCCGGCTTGTGCCCGCGCGCCCGCTCAGGGGAGATGTAGGAGGGCGCGCCGACGAGCATGCCGGTCGAGGTGATGGACGGGTCACCCTCGACCTGGGCGATCCCGAAGTCCGTGAGCACGACCCGGCCGTCCTCGGCGATCAGCACGTTCGACGGCTTCACGTCGCGGTGCAGGATGCCCTCGCGGTGCGCGGACCGCAGCACGTCGAGGATCGCGAGCCCGACCTCCGCCGCACGCCTGGGCTCCAGCAGGCCGTCCTCCCGGATGACCTCGGCGAGCGACTTGCCCTCGACGAGCTCCATCACGATCCAGGGCCGGTCGTCCTCCTGGACCACGTCGAAGACCGTCACGGCGCTGTTGTTGCGGATCCGCGCGATCGCCTTGGCCTCGCGCAGCGTCCGCGTGATCAGCCGTCGCTTCTCCTCCTCGTCGATGTTCGACGGGAACCGCAGCTCCTTGACGGCGACCGTCCGCCCGAGGGTCTCGTCCTCGGCCCGCCACACCGTGCCCATGCCCCCGCGGCCGAGCACCTTGCCCAGCCGGTAACGCCCCGCGAGGAGACGCTCCCTGTTGTCCTGACGAGTGTCCTGACGAGATGTGCCCGCCCGCTCCGCCTCCGACATGCGTCCCCTCATACAACCCGCCCTGACAGAGCCTCCATTGTCTCTCACCCGACAAGTGCCCGGCGCCCAGGGGCCCCCTGGGCGCCGGGCAGGGGGCCCCTGGCCAAACGCCCCCACGGGCCCGCCCATCCGGAACCCGGGTGCGGCACACCGCGCGCCGCCTTGCATGATGGGCCCCCGACGCCCCGACGAGGGAGGAGCCCGCGTGCCGCCCTTTCGGGCCTTGCTGGCCCTGCCCGTGTCCGTCGCCCTCCTCGGCCTGCCTCCCTCCGACTCGTCGGCTCTGTCCGTTCCGCCCACGAACGCGGTGCTCCCGCTGCTGGTGACCCAGGGCAGAGCACCCGCCGCGGCCCTGCTGGCCCGGGAGGGAGCCACCACCCGCTATGCCCATGCCGGGCACGGAATCGCCCGGTCGGACCACTTCCGCGCCGGCAGCGTCACGAAGACGTTCATCGCGACGGTCGTGCTGCAACTGGCCGCCGAGCACCGGCTGTCACTGTCCGACACCGTGGAGCAGCACCTGCCGGGCCTGGTGCGGGGAGCGGGCAACGACGGCCGCGCGCTGACCCTGCGTGCCCTGCTCACCCACACCAGCGGCCTGTACGACTACACCGCGGCCACCGGCGGAACCGCACCCGTCACACCCCTTCAGGCCGTACGCATCGCACTCACCCACCCCCCGGCCGAACGCGGCCGCTTCTCCTACTCGAACACCAACTACGTCCTGCTCGGCCTGGTCGTCGAGCAGGTCACCGGCCACTCGTACGCCACCGAGGCCGAGCACCGCATCATCACTCCCCTGGATCTGACGGGCACCTCCTTCCCCGGATCCCGCTCCTCGCTGCCCTCTCCGCACGGCCGCGCCTACGCCGCCGACGGAACCGACGTCACCGATCTCGACCCGCGGGTGGCCGGCGCCGCGGGCGAGTTGGTGACCACGCTCGCCGATCTGGACCGCTTCTACTCGGCCCTGCTCGGCGGGCGGCTGCTGCCCTCGCGCTGGCTGCGCGAGATGCTCGACACCCGTGCCGCACACGGCGCGTACGGCATGGGGCTGTTCCCCGAGAAACTTCCGTGCGGCACCACGGTGTGGGGGCACAACGGGCACATATCCGGCAGCTACGTGCGCAGCGCGGCCACCGTCGACGGCCGGCGTGTCCTCACCTTCCGCGTGAACACGGACGCGATCGCAGATCCCGGTCTCGAACCCGCGGTGCTCACGGCCGAGTTCTGCCCCCGCACCTCGTAGAACGGACGGGCCCCGAACAGGGATCCCCACTCACGACACTCGTTCGAGTGATGCCGGCAGCCTCGCTCGGTTCGCGGGAGCAGTCGCCTACAGCGGCACGATGTCCGGCGCCCCCAGCCGCGCCGCGTCCGCCGTCAGGTCGTCCGGCTGGCGCTGCGACTCCCGCTCCGCCTCCACCCGCTTCTCGTAGTGCTGGACCTCGCGCTCGATCTGGTCCTTGTCCCAGCCGAGGACCGGCGCCATCAGCTCGGCGGCGTCGCGAGCGCTGCGCGTGCCCCGGTCGAAGGTCTCGATGGAGATGCGCGTGCGCCGGGTCAGCACGTCGTCCAGATGTCGCGCCCCCTCGTGCGAGGCCGCGTACACGATCTCGGCGCGCAGATAGTCGTCGGCCGCCGGCAGGGGCTCACCCAGGGACGGGTCCTCGGCGACGAGCGCGAGGAGTTCCTCGGCCATCGTCCCGTACCGGTTCAGCAGGTGCTCCACCCGCACCACATGCAGTCCGGTCCGGGCCGCTATCCGCGCCCGCGCGTTCCACAGCGCCCGGTAGCCCTCGGCGCCCAGCAGTGGCACGTCCTCGGTGACGCACTCGGCGACGCGCATGTCGAGCCCGTGCACCGCCGCGTCCACCGCGTCCTTGGCCATGACCCGGTAGGTGGTGTACTTGCCGCCCGCCACGACGACGAGCCCGGGCACGGGATGCGCGACGGTGTGCTCGCGCGACAGCTTGCTGGTGGCGGCCGACTCGCCCGCGAGCAGCGGCCGCAGGCCCGCGTACACGCCCTGGACGTCGTCCCTCGTGAGCGGCACCGCGAGCACCGAGTTCACATGGTCCAGCAGGTAGTCGATGTCCGCGCTGGACGCGGCCGGGTGGGCCTTGTCGAGGTCCCAGTCGGTGTCCGTGGTCCCGACGATCCAGTGCCGGCCCCAGGGGATGACGAACAGCACGGACTTCTCCGTGCGCAGGATCAGCCCGGTCGTGGAGTGGATCCGGTCGCGCGGTACGACCAGGTGGATGCCCTTGGACGCCCGTACGTGGAACTGGCCGCGCTCCCCGACCATCGCCTGGGTGTCGTCCGTCCACACGCCGGTCGCGTTGACGACCTGCTTGGCCCGGATCTCGTACTCGCCGCCCGCCTCGACATCCTGCACCTTCGCGCCGACGACCCGCTCGCCCTCACGCAGGAAGCCCGTCACACGGGCGCGGTTGGCGGCCTTCGCGCCGTACGCCACCGCCGTGCGCACCAGGGTCGCCACGTACCGGGCGTCGTCCATCTGGGCGTCGTAGTACTGAAGCGCCCCGACCAGCGCGTCTTTCTTCAAGCAGGGCGCCACGCGCAGGGCGTGAGAGCGGGTCAGGTGGCGGTGCATGGGCAGGCCCCGGCCATGACCTCGGGCCATGGACATGGCGTCGTACATCGCGACGCCCGACCCGGCGTACAGGCGCTCCCAGCCCTTGTGCTGCAAGGGGTACAGAAACGGCACGGGTTTCACGAGATGCGGCGCGAGCCGCTCCAGCAGCAGGCCGCGTTCCTTCAGGGCCTCCCGTACGAGCGTGAAGTCGAGCATCTCCAGATAGCGCAGGCCGCCGTGGATCAGCTTGCTGGACCGGCTGGAGGTGCCGGACGCCCAGTCACGCGCCTCCACCAGGCCCGTGGACAGGCCCCTGGTCGCGGCGTCGAGGGCGGTGCCCGCACCGACCACGCCTGCGCCCACCACCAGCACGTCCAGCTCGCGCTCGGCCATAGATGCGAGTGACTCGGCGCGTTGCGCCGGCCCGAGTGTCGCTGTCCTCACCGCTGCCTCCCGCTCATCGGTCGCGCCGGCCGCACCCGTCGGGTGAGACCCCGTCCGTATCCCCCATGCCCAAATTCTGACCGTGTTGCCCGACTTCAGCCACCACGGGCCGTCAGCCTGTGGACAACGCCCACGGAACACTCACCGAAACTCGGGCGAGCAATCCCGCATATCGGTCATATTTACTCCTAGTCTGACATTGCGCTCGCCTGTCCTGTCCACAGGGCTTGCGCACCTGTCCCACTTCGGCTATCGGGAAGGACGGCCACGCCATGCCCGCAGATCTCGCCGTCATCGGACTCGGCCCGTACGGCCTGCCCCTGGCCCAGGCCGCCGTCGCCGCCGGCGTCGCCACCATCGGCTACCGGACCGGCCCCGAGGCCGGCCTCCTCAGCCCCGCCGAACAGCGCCGGATGCTCTCGGGGGGCTTCCGGCCGACCACGAACGCCACCGAGCTCGGCCGGGTGCGCACCGCGGTCATCTGCGCACCGACCCCGCGGGGCGCGGACGGCGGACTCGACCTGAGCCAGCTGGAGGCGGCCGCCCGCACCCTGGCCGCCCACCTGCGCCCCCACATCACTGTGATCCTGGAGTCACCTGTGTACCCAGGGACCACAGAGGAATTCCTGCGTCCCCTCCTGGAAGAGGGATCGGGTCTGCGCGCGGGCCGCGACTTCCACCTCGCCTACTCCCCCAGCCGCGTCGACCCCGGCAACCGCGACTTCACCCCCGCCAACACCCCCAAGGTCATCGGCGGCCTCACCCCGGCCTGCACGGAGTCGGCCGCCGCCTTCTACGGACGGCTCACCGACAAGGTGGTGCGCGCGCGTGGACCCCGCGAGGCGGAGACCGTGCAGCTCCTGGAGACCAACTACCGGCACGTCAACATCGCCCTCGTCAACGAGATGGCCGTCCTCTGCCACGACCTGGGCGTCGACCTGTGGGACGTCGTCCGCTGCGCGGAGACCAAGCCGTTCGGCTTCCAGGCCTTCCGCCCCGGCCCCGGCGTCGGCGGCCACGCCGTCCCGCAGGACCTGACCGCCCACGGCGGCCGCACCCTGCGCATGGTGGAACTGGCCCAGCAGGTCAACAACCGCATGCCCGGCTACGTCGTCCAGCGCGCCGCCACGCTCCTCAACGAACACGGCAAGTCGGCCCGCGGCGCACGCGTGCTGCTCCTGGGCGTCACCTACAAGCCCGACCTCGCCGACCTGCACGGCACGCCCGCCCAGGAGATCGCCCTGCGCCTGATGGAACTGGGCGCGTCGGTCAGCTACCACGACCCGCACGTGCCCGCCTGGAGCGTCCTGGACCGCCCCGTCCCCCGCGTGGACTCCCTCTACGAGGCTGTCGCCGACGCGGACCTGACCATCCTCCTCCAGCAGCACCGCACGTACGACCTGCAAGGCCTGTCGGTGAAGGCACAGCTGCTGCTGGACACGCGGGGGGCGGCGCCCACGGGGGCGGCGCATCGGTTGTGAAGAGGGGCGCGTGGGCGCGCTGAGCCCCCTGGGCTGGTGGCGCGGGGCACCCCGCCGCCAGTACCTTGGGAGACGGTGGAGCCCACCGCAGGGGCTAATGCGGCAGGCTCCTGGATGGATCACGGTGTGTCCGCCCTTAGGTTCTGTGGGGGCGGCCGCTCACCATCCGAAGCAAGGTGGAGCCCACCGCAGTGGCCACTGCGGCAGGCTCCTGGATGGATCACGGAGTGTCCGCCCCTAGGTCTCGTGGGGGCGGCCGCTCACCATCCGAAAAGTCGCAAGATCCACCTCGGAATCGGGCCGGGCCCCGAGGGGCCGGGGTCCGGAACCGTGTCCTTGGAAGGGGGCACCCAGAAGAAACCTGGGGCGCCGATCACGGACACTAGCGCCTCGGAACCGCCCTCCACCGCGCCATCCGGCCCGAAGGCAACCACGCGCCCGCATACGCCAACACGCGCCCCGCCAGGGCCAGTTGGACACGCGAAAGGGCCTGGTCACTCACCCGAGTGACCAGGCCCTTCCTCGTCCCGTCCTGGGGACTACGGACTACCGCCGGTGCTGCGAGTCCGCCACCGTCACCTCGACCCGCTGGAACTCCTTCAGCTCGCTGTACCCGGTCGTGGCCATCGCCCGCCGCAGCGCGCCGAAGAGGTTCATCGAGCCGTCGGGGGTGTGGGACGGGCCCGTGAGGATCTCCTCGATCGTGCCGACCGTGCCGAGGTCGACCTTCTGGCCGCGCGGCAGCTCCTCGTTCACGGCCTCCATGCCCCAGTGGTTGCCCTTGCCCGGCCCGTCGGTCGCGCGGGCGAGCGGGGAGCCCATCATGACCGCGTCGGCGCCGCAGGCGATCGCCTTGGGCAGGTCGCCGGACCAGCCGACACCGCCGTCCGCGATCACGTGCACGTACCGGCCGCCGGACTCGTCCATGTAATCGCGGCGGGCAGCGGCCACGTCGGCGACCGCCGTCGCCATCGGGACCTGGATGCCCAGCACGTTGCGCGTGGTGTGCGCGGCGCCGCCGCCGAAGCCGACCAGCACACCGGCCGCGCCCGTGCGCATCAGGTGCAGGGCCGCGGTGTACGTGGCGCAGCCGCCGACGATCACCGGGACGTCCAGCTCGTAGATGAACTGCTTCAGGTTCAGCGGCTCGTGCGAACCGGAGACGTGCTCCGCGGAGACCGTCGTACCGCGGATGACGAAGATGTCCACGCCCGCGTCGACGACGGCCTTGGAGAACTGGGCCGTGCGCTGCGGGGAGAGCGCCGCGGCCGTGACCACGCCCGAGTCGCGCACCTCCTTGATCCGCGCGCCGATCAGCTCCTCCTTGATGGGCGCGGCGTAGATCTCCTGGAGGCGCCGGGTCGCCGCCTCGGCGGGCAGCTCGGCGATCTCGTCGAGCAGCGGCTGCGGGTCCTCGTAACGCGTCCACAGACCTTCGAGGTTCAGCACGCCCAGGCCCCCGAGCTCGCCGATGCGGATGGCGGTGGCCGGGGAGACGACCGAGTCCATGGGAGCGGCCAGGAACGGCAGCTCGAAGCGGTAGGCGTCGATCTGCCAGGCGATCGAGACCTCCTTCGGGTCCCGCGTACGGCGGCTGGGGACGACGGCGATGTCGTCGAAGGCGTACGCCCGGCGGCCGCGCTTGCCGCGCCCGATCTCGATCTCAGTCACGTTGGTGGCCTTTCCCTGTTGCGTTTCAGCGTCTTCCAGTATCGCCGACGGGCACGACGAGGGCGGCCCCGGATGCTCCGGGGCCGCCCTCGCTGTGCCTCACGCGCGCGTGGCCGTCACTTGCTGCGGCTGTAGTTCGGCGCCTCGACCGTCATCTGGATGTCGTGCGGGTGGCTCTCCTTGAGGCCCGCCGAGGTGATCCGGACGAAGCGGCCCTTGCTCTCCATCTCCTCGATGGTGGCGGCACCCACGTAGCCCATGGTCTGGCGCAGACCGCCGACGAGCTGGTGCAGCACGTTGGCCAGCGGGCCGCGGTAGGGCACCTGGCCCTCGATGCCCTCGGGCACGAGCTTGTCGTCGGAGGCCACCTCGGCCTGGAAGTAGCGGTCCTTCGAGTACGACCGGCCCTGGCCCCGGGACTGCATCGCGCCGAGCGAGCCCATGCCGCGGTAGGACTTGAACTGCTTGCCGTTGATGAACTGGAGCTCGCCGGGCGACTCCTCGCAGCCGGCGAGGAGGCTGCCCAGCATCACCGTGTCGGCGCCGGCGGCCAGCGCCTTGCCGATGTCGCCGGAGTACTGCAGACCGCCGTCGCCGATCAGCGGGACGCCCGCCGCACGGGCCGCGAGGGACGCCTCGTAGATGGCGGTGACCTGGGGGACGCCGATACCGGCGACCACCCGCGTGGTGCAGATCGAGCCGGGGCCCACGCCCACCTTGATGCCGTCGACGCCGGCGTCGATCAGCGCCTGGGCGCCGTCGCGGGTGGCGACGTTGCCGCCGATCACGTCGACACCGACGCTCGACTTGATCTTCGACATCCAGCTCAGGGCGTTGCTGTTGTGGCCGTGCGAGGTGTCGACGACCAGGAAGTCCACTCCGGCCTCGGCCAGCGCCTGGGCCCGCTCGAGCGCCTCGGGGCTGGCGCCCACGGCGGCACCGACGATCAGACGGCCCTCGGCGTCCTTCGCGGCGTTGGGGTACTGCTCGGCCTTGACGAAGTCCTTGACCGTGATGAGGCCCTTGAGGACGCCCGCGTCGTCGACCAGGGGAAGCTTCTCGATCTTGTGGCGGCGCAGCAGCTCCATGGCGTCGGCGCCGGAGATGCCGACCTTGCCGGTGACCAGCGGCATCGGGGTCATGACCTCGCGCACCTGCCGGGAGCGGTCGGTCTCGAAGGCCATGTCGCGGTTGGTGACGATGCCGAGCAGCTTGCCCGCCGGGTCGGTGACCGGGACGCCGCTGATGCGGAACTTGGCGCACAGGGCGTCGGCCTCGGCCAGCGTCGCGTCCGGGTGCACCGTGATGGGGTCGGTGACCATGCCCGACTCGGAGCGCTTGACCAGGTCGACCTGGTTGACCTGGTCCTCGACGGAGAGGTTGCGGTGCAGTACGCCGACGCCGCCCTGGCGGGCCATGGCGATCGCCATGCGGGACTCGGTGACCTTGTCCATCGCCGCGGAGAGCAGCGGGATGTTCACCCGGACGTTGCGGGAGATGCGGGACGAGGTGTCGACCGCGCCGGGGAGCACCTCGGATGCACCCGGCAGCAGCAGCACGTCGTCGTAGGTCAGCCCGAGTGTCGCGAATTTCTCGGGCACGCCGTCGACGTTGGCAGTCATGACACCTTCCCCAAATGGCCTTGATCGGTGCGGATGTCCATGCTAACGGGAAGCAGGGAGCCCGAATTCCAGTGTTCCGCCTGACCGGGGGCTTCGTATCTTCGTACGGAACGAGCGCATCCCCTGTTCAACGAAGGCACTACTGCTCAGCGAGCGCCCTCAGCCTGCTCAGTGCCCGGTGCTGGGCCACACGGACCGCGCCGGGTGACATTCCCAACATCTGACCCGTCTCCTCCGCCGTCAACCCCACCGCGATCCGCAGCAGCAGCAGCTCCCGCTGGTTCTCGGGCAGGTTGGCCAGGAGTTTCTTGGCCCACTCCGCGTCGCTGCTCAGCAGGGCGCGCTCCTCCGGGCCCAGGGAGTCGTCGGGCCGCTCGGGCATCTCGTCCGAGGGGACGGCCGTCGAGCCCGGGTGCCGCATCGCCGCGCGCTGGAGGTCGGCGACCTTGTGCGCGGCGATGGCGAAGACGAACGCCTCGAAGGGACGCCCGGTGTCCCGGTAGCGGGGCAGCGCGAGAAGCACCGCCACGCAGACCTCCTGGGCGAGGTCCTCCACGAAGTGCCGGGCGTCGCCCGGGAGGCGGGACAGACGCGTACGGCAGTAGCGCAAGGCCAGAGGGTGGACATGGGCGAGCAGGTCGTGCGTGGCCTGCTCGTCCCCGTCGACGGCGCGGTGGACGAGCGCGCCGATCGCCCCTTGGGCATTGACCGCCTCGTCGTCGCGCATCGGTCCATGGTGCCTTGCGGCCGCCGGGTCCGTGGCACCGCGCCCGTTGTTGTGCACCGAAGCGTTATGAGCAGGTGCGCCGGCACTCATCCCCTGCGCCCTCCCCTTCCGCTCGACCGAATCGTCCCCGAGGAACTCCACACCCTCAAGGATGCGGCATCCGCGGCGAAACGAGCAGCGGGCACCCGGCGGACTCCCGGTCCGCCCCCGCCGACCTGGCTTTCCGTGCCCACATTGCGACCACCGCCACACCCGCGATCGCCCCTGGGGGGTGTCGTTCGGATCATCCCGGGGACGTGGGTCCTCGGACGCGCCCTCCCGGACTCCCGACCTCTCTCGGGCAGGACGGGACCCCCACCGGCGTCGTCATCGGCTGCCGGCCTGCACACGCGCTCGTGCGGCTCGCGCGGGGACATCCGCATGCCCCCGCTCTGCGGCCCGCTCCGGATGCCGCGCGTGGAAGCCGGCCCGATCCGAAGGACACCCCTAGCGCACGAGACCCCACCGGAAGCCGAGCGCCACGGCGTGGGCCCGGTCCGAGGCGCCGAGCTTCTTGAACAGGCGCCGGGCGTGCGTCTTGACGGTGTCCTCGGAGAGGAACAGCTCGCGGCCGATCTCCGCGTTCGAGCGGCCGTGGCTCATGCCTTCGAGGACCTGGATCTCACGCGCCGTGAGCGTCGGCGCGGCGCCCATCTCGGCCGAGCGCAGCCGGCGCGGGGCGAGCCGCCAGGTCGGGTCGGCCAGGGCCTGCGTCACCGTCGCGCGGAGCTCCGCGCGGGAGGCGTCCTTGTGCAGATAGCCGCGGGCACCGGCGGCGACCGCGAGGGCAACACCGTCCAGGTCCTCGGCGACGGTGAGCATGATGATGCGCGCACCGGGGTCGGCGGACAGCAGCCGCCGGACCGTCTCGACGCCACCCAGGCCGGGCATGCGTACGTCCATCAGAATCAAGTCCGAGCGGTCGGCCCCCCAGCGGCGGAGGACTTCCTCGCCGTTGGCCGCCGTCGTCACGCGCTCTACGCCGGGCACGGTTGCGACCGCGCGACGGAGCGCCTCTCGGGCAAGCGGGGAGTCGTCGCAGACGAGGACGGAAGTCATGGCCGCCCTCCGCAGCTGATGCGCGTCACCTTGAGCCTCCAGGCTGGTACGAAATCGTCACCTGTGCGGTCGACCGCCTCGGACGCCTGCCCGAGCGCTTGTTCCTTCAACCGCCTCGCACTCTCAACGACGGTCACTCGAAAGAGTTACGGGGTCGGCTGACATCTTCGGCACTCTACGTGAGGGGCCGGACACGATGCAGACATGCGCAACAGACCCTCGAACTTTCATCACAACCTATGCCCCATTCAGACCCTTTTCTTCCGCTTTGCCAGTGTCTGGAGCTAGATTCGCAATGAGTCATATTTTCATCTCCTTAGATCGTAGTTGTACGGTCGTGGACACCGGATCCGCCCAGAACGGCTACAAGGGGTCACGTAATGGCAGATTTCTCCCGCCTTCCCGGACCGAACGCGGACCTATGGGACTGGCAGTTGCTGGCTGCCTGTCGCGGGGTGGACAGCTCGCTCTTCTTCCATCCGGAGGGCGAGCGCGGTGCGGCTCGGAGTGCTCGCGAGAACTCGGCCAAAGAGGTCTGCATGAGATGCCCTGTGCGCGCAGAGTGCGCCGCCCACGCGCTGGCGGTGCGTGAGCCGTACGGCGTGTGGGGCGGGCTGACCGAGGACGAGCGCGAAGAGCTGATGGGGCGGGCGCGCAACCGGCTGGTGTCGGCGTCGACATCTGGCGGGCACGCCGCCTCGAACAACTGAAGGAACGTTTCTGCGAGACAGGCACGCACACGCGTGCCGTTGGTTTTTGACGCCGTTGTGCTGTGGCTAGCGGTGGCCCGCCCGTGCCAGTTGGTCGAGCGTCGCCGCCACCGCCGGGACCTGTGCGAGGTCGGGCAGGGTGAGCGCGACGATCTCCCGGCGCACCGCCGGTTCCAGCGTCACGGCCCGTACCCCCCGGGGCCGTACGGACTCGACGGCCAGCTGGGGCAGCACGGCCACGCCGAGACCGGCGCCCACCAGGCCGGCGACCGCCGGGTAGTCGTCGGTCGCGAAGTCGATGCGCGGGGTGAAGCCGGCCGCCGCGCACACCTCGACCAGCTGGCCGCGGCAGCGCGGGCAGCCCGCGATCCACGGCTCCCGCGCGAGCTCGCCGATCGAGACGGACTGCGCGCCCGCGAGCCGGTGCCGCTCCGGCACCAGTGCGACGAGCCGGTCCGTCAGCAGCGGCCGTACGACGAGGTCCTCCCACTCCTCGGCGCCCGCCGCCCCCTCGTAGCGGAAGGCGAGCGCCACATCGCAGTCGCCCTCGCGCAGCATGCCGACGGACGCGGGCGGTTCGGCCTCCTCCAGGAAGACCCGGGTGCCGGGGTGTGCGTCGCGCAGCGCGGCGAGGGCCGTCGGCACGAGGGTGGAGCTGCCGCTGGGGAAGGAGACGAGCCGGACCCGCCCGGCCCGCAGCCCGGCGATGGCGGCGACCTCCTCCTCCGCGGCCGTGAGCCCGGCGAGGATCCCGGCGGCGTGCCGCACCAGCGCCTCGCCGGCCTGGGTCAGGCGCATCTCGCGTCCCGTGCGGATCAGCAAAGGAGTGCCGACGGAGGCTTCCAGGGCCTTCATCTGCTGGCTGACGGCGGGCTGGGTGCAGCCCAGTTCGCGCCCCGCGGCGGAGAAGGAGCCGGTGGCCGCGACGGCGCGCAGTACACGGAGATGACGAGCTTCGATCACCCTTCGAGAATAAGCGACCCTTTGAAGTCGCTCCGAATAATGCGTCGACGCTTTGGGACCGGTTCCCCTACCGTGCGGGCATGAAGCTTCTGTCTGTGAATCTGGGCCGAGCCAAGGCTGTGCCGTACACGGACAACCCGGAGGGTGTGACCGGAATCGACAAGCAGCCGGTGGACGGGCCGGTGCGGGTGTCGGCGCCCGGGCCGAAGGGCGTCGGCGGGAGCGGGCTGGCCGGGGACGCGGTGTGCAAGCTGGAGCACCACGGCGGCGACGACCAGGCGGTCTACGCGATGGCGCGCGAGGACCTGGACGCGTGGGAGCGCGAGCTGGGCCGGCCCCTGGCGCACGGGGCGTTCGGCGAGAACCTCACGACCGAGGGCCTCGACGTCTCCGGGGCGCGGATCGGCGAGCGCTGGCGCGTCGGGTCCGCGGTGGTGCTGGAGGTCACCTGCGGGCGGATCCCGTGCCGCACGTTCCAGGGCCATCTGGGCGAGAAGCACTGGGTGAAGCGGTTCACGCAGCGGGGCGCGCCCGGGGCGTATCTGCGGGTGATCGAGCCCGGTGAGATCCGGGCGGGCGACCCCGTCGAGATCGTGCACCGGCCGGAGCACGACGTGACCGTGGCCCTCCAGTTCCGGGCGGTGACCACCGAGCGGACGCTGCTGCCGAGGCTGCTGGCGGCGGGCGAGGCGCTGCACCCGGAGTCGCTGAGGCTGGCGCGGGAGTACGCGCAGAAGCACGGGGCCTGACGGCGGGCTCACCGTGCGGCCTCCACCGACCCTTCACCGGTGAGGTCCCCGCACGGAAGCGGATGCACATGCTCCAGGTCACTAACCTTCTGCCATGACAACGGCTCTGATTACGGGATCGACGGCAGGCATCGGGGCCGCGTTCGCGCGGCGACTGGCGGCGGACGGGCACAACCTCGTGCTGGTGGCCCGCGACACCAAGCGGCTGAGGGAGCAGGCGACCGAGCTGCACGACCGGCACGGCATCGAGGCGGAGGTGCTGACGGCCGACCTCGCCGAGGACAAGGGCATCGAGTCGGTGGCCGACCGGCTGGGCGACCGCAAGAACCCCGTCGACCTGCTGGTCAACAACGCCGGCTTCGGCAACAAGGGCCGCTATCTCGACGTCCCCATGGCAGACGAGCTGCGGATGCTGAAGGTGCACTGCGAGGCGGTGCTGCGGCTGACGTCGGCGGCGACGGAGGCCATGCGGGAGCGCGGCCGCGGCGGTGTCGTGAACGTCGCGTCGGTGGCCGCGTTCGTCCCGCGGGGCACCTATGGCGCGTCCAAGGCCTGGGTCGTGCAGTTCTCCCAGGGCGCCGCGCGTGACCTGGCCGGCAGCGGAGTACGGCTGATGGCGCTGTGCCCCGGTTTCGTGCGCACCGAGTTCCACGAGCGGGCCGGCATGGGCACGGACAACATCCCGGGCTGGATGTGGCTCGACGCGGACAAGCTGGTCGCGGCGGCACTGCACGACCTGGCGCGCGGCAAGACGCTGTCCATTCCGGACCCGCGCTACAAGGCGCTGATGGGGGCGGCGAAGCTGGTGCCGCGGGGGGTGCTGGGGGCGGTTTCGTCCAGGACGGGGCGGAAGTACGGTCCGCAGTAGGTCCGGCTCGGCGCTCCCCGCCGGTCCGCGGCTGCCCTGCATACCGGAGCTCGGCCGGGAGGCGACGAGCAGCTCTCGTGGGGACAATGGAGCTGTTCAGCCGGACCCAGGGGGGCCGGAGGCGAGAGCATGACGTTCGTACAGCTCATCGAATGCAGGACCAGTCGGCTCGACGAGATGAACCGGCTGATGGACAGATGGGTCGAACAGACCAAGGGAAAGCGGACCGCTACGCACAGTGTGGTGGCGAAGGACCGGGCCGACGCGTCGCACATCGTCGAGATCGTGGAGTTCCCGTCGTACGAGGAGGCGATGCGGAACTCCGGGCTTCCGGAGACCGACCGGATCTTCCAGGAGATGGTGGCGCTCTGCGACGAGACGCCGACGTTCACGGACCTGGACGTGGTGCGGGACGAGCAGCTGAACTCGGCCACCGCGCGCAGGTTCTTCGAGCTGGCGCCCGGGCAGGGTGCGGCGCCCGCGTTCAACGACGTGTTCATCGAGGGCTACCACGACCACGATCCCGCCAATGCGCAGGACGTCATCGGGCTGGACGCGGTGCGGCGCGAGGTGGAGGTCTGGCGAGGCGGGTTCGACTTCTCGTTCACGATCGAGGACCAGCTCGCGCAGGGCGACCGGGTGTGCACCCGGTGGACCTTCCACGGCAGGCACAAGGGCGACTTCCTCGGGATCCCGCCGACCGGGAAGGACGTCACCATGACCGGGACGACCATCCACCGGTGCACGCCGGACGGGAAGATCGCCGAGGGCTGGTGGCAGTACGACCGGCTGGGGCTGATGCAGCAGCTCGGGGCGCTGGACCCGCTGGAGTTGTGACCCGCGCAGGCGACACGGGAGCAGGCCATACGGGAGAAGCCCCCGCTCCGCACGAGGCGGGACGGGGGCTTCTGCTGCGAGGTCGGTGCCTCAGTGGGCGTGGCCGTGGCCGTGGCCCGCGGCGGCCGGCTCCTCCTCTTCCTTCTTCTCGACGACCAGGGTCTCGGTCGTGAGCAGGAGGGAGGCGATGGAGGCGGCGTTCTCCAGGGCGGAACGGGTGACCTTCACCGGGTCGATGACGCCGGCCTTGATCAGGTCGCCGTACTCGCCGGTGGCGGCGTTGAAGCCCTGGCCCTTGTCGAGCTCGGCGACCTTGGAGGTGATGACGTAGCCCTCCAGGCCGGCGTTCTCGGCGATCCAGCGCAGCGGCTCGACGACCGCGCGGCGGACGACCGCGACACCGGTGGCCTCGTCGCCGGTCTTGCCGAGGCTGCCCTCGAGGACCTTGGCGGCGTGGACCAGGGCGGAGCCACCACCGGAGACGATGCCCTCCTCGACCGCGGCGCGGGTCGCGGAGATGGCGTCCTCCAGACGGTGCTTGCGCTCCTTGAGCTCGACCTCGGTGGCGGCACCCACGCGGATGACGCACACGCCGCCGGCCAGCTTCGCGAGGCGCTCCTGGAGCTTCTCGCGGTCCCAGTCGGAGTCGGTGGTCTCGATCTCGGCCTTGATCTGGGCGACGCGGCCGTGCACGTCCTCCGTCTTGCCGGCGCCGTCGACGACCGTGGTGTCGTCCTTGGTGACGGTGACGCGGCGGGCGGAGCCGAGGACGTCCAGACCGACCTGGTCGAGCTTGAGGCCGACCTCCTCGGAGACGACCGTGGCGCCCGTGAGGACCGCCATGTCCTGGAGCATCGCCTTGCGGCGGTCGCCGAAGCCGGGGGCCTTCACCGCGACGGCGTTGAAGGTGCCGCGGATCTTGTTCACGACGAGGGTCGACAGGGCCTCGCCCTCGACGTCCTCGGCGATGATCAGCAGCGGCTTGGAGGAGTTGGACTGGATGACCTTCTCCAGCAGCGGCAGCAGGTCCGCGATGGAGGAGATCTTGCCCTGCGTGATGAGGATGTACGGGTCGTCCAGGACGGCCTCCATGCGCTCCTGGTCCGTCACGAAGTACGGCGACAGGTAGCCCTTGTCGAAGGCCATGCCCTCGGTGAAGTCCAGCTCCAGACCGAAGGTGTTGGACTCCTCGACGGTGATGACACCGTCCTTGCCGACCTTGTCCATCGCCTCGGCGATGAGCTCGCCGACCTGCTGGTCCTGGGCGGACAGCCCGGCGACGGCGGCGATGTCGGACTTCTCGTCGATCGGGCGTGCGGAGGACAGCAGGTCCTCGGAGATCGCGGCGACGGCGGCGTCGATGCCCTTCTTCAGGGCGGCCGGGGAGGCACCGGCGGCGACGTTCTTCAGGCCCTCGCGCACGAGCGCCTGGGCGAGCACGGTCGCGGTGGTCGTACCGTCACCCGCGATGTCGTTGGTCTTGGTCGCCACCTCCTTGACCAGCTGGGCACCGAGGTTCTCGTACGGGTCCTCGATCTCCACCTCGCGGGCGATCGTGACACCGTCGTTGGTGATGGTGGGGGCGCCGAACTTCTTGTCGATGACGACGTTGCGGCCCTTGGGGCCGATCGTCACCTTGACCGTGTCGGCAAGCTTGTTGACGCCGCGCTCGAGGGCGCGACGGGCGTCCTCGTCGAACTTCAGGATCTTCGCCATGGGAGCGTGAGCCCTCTTCCGGAATCTGGGTTAACGGCACTGCGCCCCGGGCGCCCGGCTTCTTATCGATCGCGGGGGGCCAGGGGCGCAGCTCAAAGCAATGTGCTTGGGGTGAATTACTTCTCGACGATCGCGAGCACGTCGCGGGCCGAGAGGACGAGGTACTCCTCGCCGTTGTACTTCACCTCGGTGCCGCCGTACTTGCTGTAGAGCACGACGTCGCCGACGGAGACGTCGAGCGGAAGACGGTTGCCGTCCTCGAAGCGGCCCGGGCCCACGGCCAGGACGACGCCCTCCTGGGGCTTCTCCTTGGCGGTGTCCGGGATGACCAGGCCAGAGGCGGTGGTCTGCTCGGCGTCGAGCGGCTGGACCACGATGCGGTCCTCGAGCGGCTTGATGGCAACCTTGGAGCTGGTGGTCGTCACGATCCGACCTCCCCCTTCGGAGATCTCACGGGGTTAACTGTCTGAGGTGGCGACCAGGTGGATCCGTCGTCGCGGGTGCCGGACCTGCCCGTCGCTGTGTTGGCACTCTCCAGGGGGGAGTGCCAAGGCCGAGACTATGACTGCGATTAGCACTCGGTCAAGCGGAGTGCCAATTACCGGCGGCGCGTCGGCCAGGTCCCGAGGTCGCCGTACGTTTGTGCAGGTGCCCGGCGCGGCCTCCCGGCCGACGAAACCGCCGACCGGGACGTCAGAGGTAGTCCTCCAGCCGCCCCACCCGCAGCCCCTTGCCCTCGACCTCCCGCAGCAGCCTCACCGTCCGTTCCGTCAGGGTCAGGGACGCGGGCTCGCCCGACGGCACCGAAACGATGTCGCCGGGGCGCAGGCCTGGCTCACCACGGGTGTAGGTCAGATCGCCGTCGGTTCCCAGGGACGCCCGCCAGAGGACGACCGACGTGATGCCGCAGTCGGCGGCGGCGCGCAGGGTCGTCGTGTCGTACGTGCCGTAGGGCGGGCGGAAGAGGCGGGGGCGGATGCCGAAGCGGGAGCGGAGTTTGTGCTGCTGGCCGCAGATCTCGGCGCGCTGGCCGGCGTAGGGCAGGCCGCGCAGGGCGGGATGGTCGAGGGTGTGGTTCTGGATGGACGCGCCGACCGCGCGCAGGCGGGCGAAGTGGCCGTAGCCGGGCCCTACGACGCTGTCCGTGAGGAACATGCTGACCGGAAGCCGCCGTTCGCGGACGAGGCCGACGAAGCGGGGGTCGCGCTCGGCGCCGTCGTCGTAGGTCAGGAAGACCACCCGGTCGCGGGTGCGGACGTGGTCCACGACGGGCGGGAGACCGCGTCGGTCACCTCGATCGTCTCGGTCGTCCGGGTCTGGCCCGCGGACGCCGCTCGACGCGTGCGCCGGGGACTGGCCCCGGTCGTCCGCCCCCGTCCGCTCCTCCGCGGCCCCGGCGCAGCCGGCCAGCAGGATCACCCCCGCGCACACCACGGCGGCCGGCGCCCGCCGCCTCACAGGTAGTCCTCCAGCCGCCCTACCGCGTATCCCTCGGCCGTGACCTCGTCCAGGAAGCGGCGGATCATGTCGGGCATCGTGCCCGGCCACTGGCCGCGGCCGCGGAAGTGGGTGAGGACGATGTCGCCCGGGTGCAGTTTCCGGTCCCACTCGCGGTACTCCCAGCGGTCGGCGAAGACCTCCTGGTTCCAGAGGGGGACGTACTCGATGCCGCAGGCCTTGGCGGCGCGCAGGGTCGCCCTGTCGTAGCTGCCGAAGGGCGGGCGGAAGAGGGCCGGGCGCTTGCCGTAGCGCTTCTCGATGAGGCGCTGCATGCCGCAGATCTCGCGCTTCTGCGCCCGGTACGGCAGGCCCCGCATATGGCGGTGGCGGAGGGTGTGGTTGTTCAGGACCACACCCGCGTCCTGCATCTTCTCGAAGTAGCGGTAGTCGTCCTTGATCAGATAGCCGCTGAGGAAGGCGCTGTAGGGGACCTCCAGCTCGCTCATCATCCGCAGGAACGCCGGGTCCTTCTCGGCGCCGTCGTCGATGGTGAGGAAGACGACCTTGTCCCGGGTGGGGATCGTGGTGAAGACGGGCGGCAGGTTCAGTCTGCGGTGGCCGTCCACCTCGAAGCCCTCGCGGGTCCTGATCCTCGGCTTCTTCGCGGGGGCCGGCGGGGCGGTCAGCGGGACCCTTCTCAGTCCCCAGCGCTGCGTCGCGACGATCCGGGCGGCGTGCGCGGCGCGCAGCTTGGAGGCGTAGGAGTCGAGCGCGCGGGCCGGGGGCGCGTCGAGGGGCTGCTGGCCGCCGGCCGGGGTGATCCGGCCGCCGTCGCCCTGCGCGCAGCCCGAGGCGATGGCCGCGAGGGCGAGCACCGCGATGCCGATCCGCACGCCGCCAGATGCCCGGCTTTTGTCATTTTGTACGACTGCTCGCATGGTGCGGGATCCTCGCAGCCGGCGTTCCCGGATAGGCCTCGACACCGCGACCGGCGGCGCGCCATCCACCGAGTGGCCCACACACGGTCCGACTCCTCGGGCACACGGACGGACCACCGTCGGCCCACCCGGACCGGGGCCGCACCTCCCGCGCGCACACAGAGGGACCACGGCCCGCCGCCCGGCCAGGCCGTACCGGCCTCCGCACGACGGACCACCGGGCCGGCCGCCCTGTTCCGGCGGCGCCGCAGGATGCCCGAGCCGGCGGCGCGGCAGGATGCCGGAGCCGACGCCGCGCCCGGCGCCGCCGGAGCGGCGGACGCCCGCGGAGGCAGGAGCCCGCCGCCCGCCGCCCGGCCCCGGACCGACCCGGGCCCCGGGCTCGGACCGGTCCGGGTCCCGGGCCCGGACCGACCCGCACCCCACACCCGACCGCCCCGCACCCCACACCCCGACCAACCCGCGCCCCAGCCCAGACCGCGCCACCGCCCACCCCGCCCCGTGGCCGACAATGATCCGGTGAACGACCTCGCCCTCCTCCTCACGCCCGAAGGCCGCGCCCTCCTCGACGAGGTGCGGGACACCGATCCGGCGCGGGAGCTGGCCGTCGCGACCCGGCTGCGCCGCGAGCATCCCGCCGAGCTGGTGTCGGCGGCGCTGGGCCAGGCGCGGCTGCGGCAGCGGGCGGTGGTGAAGTTCGGGGCCGAGGACGCGGGGCGGATGTTCTTCACGCCGAACGGGGTGGAGCAGTCGACCCGGGCGAGTGTGGCGGCCTACCGGGCGCGGCGGCTCGCGGAGTCGGGCGTGACCTCGGTCGCCGACCTGTGCTGCGGCATCGGCGGTGACGCGATCGCGCTGGCCCGGGCCGGGATCCGGGTCCTGGCCGTCGACCGGGACCCGGCGACGGCCGCGGCGGCGCGGGCGAACGCCGAGGCGCTGGGGCTGGCCGGCCTGATCGAGGTGCGGGAGGCGGATGTCACGGAGGTGGACACGGCCGGGTACGACGCCGTGTTCGTCGACCCGGCCAGGCGCGGCGGCCGGGGCCGGATCTTCGACCCCGAGGCGTACTCGCCGCCGCTGTCCTGGGCGGTCTCCGCCGCCCGCCGGGCACCTCGCGCTGCCGCGCTGAAGATCGCCCCCGGCATCCCGCACGAGGCGGTCCCGGAGGACGCCGAGGCCGAGTGGATCTCCGACGGCGGCGACGTGAAGGAAGCGGTGCTGTGGTTCGGCACCGAGCCCGGGGCGGTACGGGCCACCCTGCTGCCGGGCCCCCGTACGCTGCTCTCCCGCGGCCTGCCCGACCCGGCGGTCCGCCCGCCCGGCCGTTACCTGTACGAGCCCGACGGTGCCGTCATCCGGGCCCACCTGGTCGCCGAGGTGGCCGACGAGGTCGGCGGCGGACTGCTCGACGCGACCATCGCGTACGTCACGGCCGACGCACTGCGCCCGACCCCGTACGCCACCGCCTACGAGATCACCGACCATCTCCCCTTCAACGTCAAGAAACTGAAGGCCCTGCTGCGGGAACGGCAGGTCGGCAGCCTCACGGTGAAGAAGCGGGGCTCGGCGGTCGAGCCGGAGGAGCTCCGCAGGAAGGTCAAGCCCCAAGGGCCCCACTCGGCCACGGTGTTCCTGACCCGGGTCGCGGGAGCCCCGGCCATGCTCATCGGGCATCCCGCGTAGGCAGGAGCCGTCAGGACTGCTCCGCCGCCCGCCGCGACAACAGCTCCCTCTCACGCTCGTTGCGCGTCAGCGACGCCGCCCGTTCGAACTCCGCCCGGGCCTCCGTCGTGCGGCCGAGGCGGGACAGCAGGTCGCCGCGGACGCTGGGCAGCAGGTGGTAGTCCCGCAGGGCGGGGTCGTCCGTCAGGGAGTCGACGATGGCCAGGGCCGGGGCCGGGCCTTCGGCCATCGAGACGGCCACCGCGCGGTTCAGTTCCACGACCGGGGACGGGGAGCGGGCGGCCAGCAGGCCGTACAGGGTGGCGATGCGGGACCAGTCGGTCTCCTCGTACGTGTACGCGTGCGCGTGGCAGGCGGCGATGGCGGCCTGGAGGAGGTACGGGCCCGGGGCGCCGGAGGAGGCGGCCTCGGCCCTGCCGAGCGCGGCGATGCCGCGGGCGATGAGCATGCGGTTCCACCGGGCGCGGTTCTGGTCCTTGAGGAGGACGGGTTCGCCGGAGGGGCCCGTGCGGGCCGCCGTGCGGGAGGCCTGGAGCTCCAGGAGCGCGGTCAGGCCGTGCACCTCGGGTTCCTTCGGCATGAGGGCCGAGAGCACCCGGGCCAGGCGCAGGGCGTCCTCGCACAGGGACGGGCGGAGCCAGTCGTCGCCGGCCGTGGCGGCGTATCCCTCGTTGAAGACGAGGTAGATGACGTCGAGGACCGAGCCGAGGCGGGCCTCGCGCTCGGGGCCGTAGGGCACCTCGAAGGCGATGTTCCGCGTCGCCAGGGTGCGTTTGGCGCGGACGATGCGCTGGGCGATGGTCGGTTCCGGGACCAGGAAGGCGCGGGCGATCTCGGCCGTGGTGAGGCCGCCCAGCAGGCGCAGGGTGAGGGCGGTGCGGGCCTCGGTGGACAGGACCGGGTGGCAGGCGGTGAAGACCAGGCGGAGCAGGTCGTCGTCGATGTCGTCCGGGTCGGCGGGCTCCTCCGGGGCAGACACCGTCGACAGGTCCCGGCCGATCTCCGCCAGCTTGCGGGCGTAGTTCTCGCGGCGGCGGACCAGGTCGACGGCGCGGTTGCGGGCGGTGGCCATGAGCCAGGCGCCCGGGTTGTCGGGCACCCCGTCCCGCGGCCACCGCTCCAGCGCGGCGACCAGCGCGTCCTGGGCGAGTTCCTCGGCGATGCCGACGTCCCGGACGATCCGGGCGACGCCGGCGATGATGCGGGGCGACTCGATGCGGAAGACTGTCTCGATGGCGGTGTTGGTGCCGCTCGGATCAGCGGTGACGGCGGTACCGCTCGGGTCGGCCGTGGTGTCGCTCGGATCAGCGGTGATGCCGCTCGGGTCGGCCGTGGTAGCGCACAGATCGGCCGTCATGCCGCTCGGGTCGGCCGTCGTGCCGCTCGGATCAGCGGTGATGCCGCTCGTATCGGCGTTGGTACCGCCCGGGTCGGCGGTGGGCTGCGGGGTCACAGCCCACCATCAGACACCCCTGGCGCCTTGCGGCCAAGGAGAACCGGTCAGCCCTCGGCGATCTCCCGGACCTCCGCGGTGATCGTCCAGTAGTCCTCGTGCAGGGACAGGAACCGCTTGGTCCACTCGATCGCCTCGGCCTTGTCCTTGCACTGGCTGATCGAGTAGCCGCCGATGACCTCCTTGGACTCGGTGAACGGCCCGTCGGTGACGGACAGCTTCCCGTCCTCCCAGTGCACCCGGCTGCCGTCCGCGGTCGGGGTGAGCCCGGCCGTGTCGAGCATGACCCCGGCCTTGGTGATCTCCTCCAGGAGCTGGCCCATCCGCTCCTGGAGTTCGGGGCTCGGGCCCTCGGCGGGGGCGTTCTTCTCGTCGATGCGGATCAGGGTGAGAAAGCGCGGCATGGTGACTCCTCGGGGCTCCGCGGAGCGAGGCCTTTCCTCGCTCTCACCCCTGCGTCGATCGGGAGACGTCCGGATCGACACCCGCAACGGATTTCTTCGAAGATTTTTTCCCGGCGGACGTTTCCGCAGGCAGCGGCCTTCTCCCGGACAGCAGCCCGGCCGCCACGGCCGCCACCGCCAGCAGTCCCGCCGACACCCAGTACGCCGCCGCGAACCCGTCGACCAGCCCTCGCGCCCCCGTGCCCCCGGCCTGCGCCGCCACCGTGACCAGCACCGCGAGCCCGACCGCACCGCCCACCTGCCGTGAGCTGTTGAGCAGCCCGGAGGCCATGCCCGTGTCCGCTGCCGGGACGCCCGTCGTGGCGGCCGTCCCGAGCGGGACGAAGCACAGGCCGGTGCCCACGCTCGACACCGCCGACGGTCCGAGGACGGTGAGCAGGAAACCGCCGTCCACCGCCACCGCCGCCGCGAACCAGGCGAACCCGGCGGCGCCGAGCAGCCCGCCCGCCACCAGCAGGGCGCCGGGGCCGACCCGGCCGACCGTACGGGTGGCGATCACCGAGCCGGCCACGACACCCACGCAGAACGGCAGGAAGGCGCTGCCGGCGGCCGTCGGCCCGTAGCCGAGCACCTGCTGCATGTAGAGGGAGGTGAAGTAGAACGCGGCGAACTGCCCGGCCGACATCAGCAGCGCGAAGACGTTCGCGGCGAGCACGGGGCCGCTCCGAAGCAGCCCGAACCGCAGCAGGGGCTGCCGTACCCGCGTCTGCGTGACCGCGAAGGCGGCGAGCAGCACCACCGCGGCGGCCAGCACTCCGGCGGTCTGCCAGGACGTCCAGCCGTGGGACTCGGTCCGTACCAGCTCGAGCACGAGCAGGGCGGTCCCGGCGGTGGCGAGCAGCGCGCCGACCACGTCCAGCCGGGGCCGCGGACCGCCCGCGGACCGGTCGTCGGCGGGCACGGCGGGCCGTACGACGGCGAGGGCGGCGGCCACGACGGGCACGTTGACCAGCATGACCGACCGCCAGCCGGTCCAGTCGGTGAGCAGTCCGCCGACCAGTACACCGACCGCACCGCCGGCCGCGCCCGCGGCCCCCCACAGCCCCAGGGCGCGCGAACGGGGCGCGCCTTGCGGGTAGTTGACCGTGATGAGGGCGAGCGCGACGGGCGCGAGCGCGGCGGCCCCGACGCCCTGCGCGGCCCGTGCCGCGATCAACTGCCCGGGTGTCTGGGCGAGTCCGCCGAGCAGGCTCGCCACGCCGAACACGACGAACCCGGCCACCAGCACCCGGCGCCGCCCGGCCACGTCCGCGAGCCGTCCGCCGAGCAGGAGCAGCCCGCCGAAGGTGAGGGCGTAGGCGTTGACGACCCAGGCCAGGGAGCCGGGATCGAAGTGCAGTCCGCTGTCGATGTCCGGCAGCGCGACGTTGACGACGGAGATGTCGAGGGAGACGAGGAACTGCACGGTGAGCAGCACCGGCAGTAACCAACGGGAGAGGGTCGTCTGCGAGTTCACCATGTCAGGAAGATTAATATACGTGTACAGAAAATGGCTATACGCGTACGGAAAACAGCAGTGCGCGCGCCAGGACCGGCCGATGGAGAATGCTCGCGTGACAGGTGGAGGACAGAAGCGGGCCGTGGGCCGCCCCCGGCGCATCGAGGCGGGGCAGATCGTCGACGTGACGCGGCGCATCATCCAGGAGGAGGGTGTCGAGG
This sequence comes from Streptomyces coeruleorubidus, assembly GCF_028885415.1. Lineage (GTDB taxonomy): Bacteria > Actinomycetota > Actinomycetes > Streptomycetales > Streptomycetaceae > Streptomyces > Streptomyces coeruleorubidus_A. Next base: position 5,976,351 of record NZ_CP118527.1, on the reverse strand, counting down.
CGGTCTCCATGCGCCGGGTGGCCAAGGAGGTCGGCGCGACGCCGATGGCGCTCTACCACCATGTGCGGGACAAGGACCAGTTGCTGATGCTCGTGCTGTCCGGCATGGCGGCGCAGGTCCCGCGCCCGGACCTGCCCGAGGAGCCGCGCGACCGCCTGCTGGCCACCGCCGTCCATATGTACGCGGTGCTCAGCGAGATGACCTGGGTCGTCGATGTGCTGAGCCTCGGCGACCTCACCGACAAGGGCGCGCTGTGGATGACGGAGGAGATCATCGACTGCGCCATCCGCTGCGGCCTGACGCCCCGCCAGGCGGTGCACGCTTACCGCACCGTCTGGTACGTCGTCCACGGCACCCTGGTCTTCCGCCGCGCCGACGAACGCCGCGCCGCGTCGGATCCCGGCCGCAGGCCCTTCTTCCCCAGCCTCGTCACCCCGGCCGACGCCGCCGAACTGCCGCGCCTCGCCGCCCTGTCGGAGCAGTGGGAGGAGATCACCGGCGACTACGACGTGGCCGCACAGCTGGCGGCGGTGGTGGACGGTCTGCTCGGACACCGGTAGGGCACGCCGTCACGGCACACCGTCAGCGCAGCGACTCCCACAGTTCCCGCGCCTTGGGCTCCTCGGCCACCACCCGGTTGGGATCCGACGGCGCCCGCACCACCGGCATCGTCACCGTCCGCACCGCGCTCGCCGACAGGCCCTTCAGGCTCTGGCCGAGCCGGGTCAGCTCGCCGAGGGAGTCCAGGCCGGTGTCGGTGGTGAGGCCGGCGGTCACCGCGTCCGCGACCCGGTACAGCTTCGCCGGGTCGGTGAGCAGGTCCTGTGCGGCGATCTGTTCCAGCAGTGCCTTCACCAGCTTCTGCTGGAGGCCTATGCGGCCCAGGTCGCTGCCGTCGCCTATGCCGTGCCGGGTGCGGGCCAGGGCGAGGGCCTGCGTGCCGTCCAGGTGGTGGGTGCCCGCCTTGAGGTGCAGATGGCTGTCGTCGTCGGCGATGTCCTTCTCCGTGGTGACGGTGACGCCGCCGAGCGCGTCGACGAGCTTCGCGAAGCCGGAGAAGTCGATCTCGATGTAGTGGTCCATACGGACGTCGGTGACCGCCTCGACCGTCTTGACCGCGCAGACCGGACCGCCCACCGCGTAGGCGCTGTTGAACATGGAGTTGTAGGCCACGGCCGTCGACCCGCCGGACGGACGCGGGCAGGAGGGGCGGGTGACCAGGGTGTCACGCGGGATGCTCACCACCGTCGCGCTGGTGCGCCCGGCGTCGAGGTGGACGACCATCGCCGTGTCGGAGCGGGCACCGGAGCTGTCGCCGCCGCCGAGCCTCCGGTTCTCCTCGCCGCTGCGCGAGTCGGAGCCAAGGACCAGGATGTTGAGGGCCCCGCTGGGCAGGGCCGGCGCGGAAGGGGACGGTGCGACCGCCGGTTTCGGCGGGCGGTTGTCGCCCAGCGCGTTGTTGATGTCGACGCTGGTGATGTTGTTGTTGAGGTGCCAGTAGGCCCAGCCCGCCGCCCCGATGCACGGCACCAGCGCACCCGCGAGGGCGAGTCCGGCGATCCGCAGCGCTCTCGACCGCCGGCCCACCGCTCTGCCCGCGTCCCCGTTCCCGTCACGTCCCGTCACGGGCAGGAACATAAGTCCGAATTGTTACGAGCAGGACCCCCCGGGCGATTTTCTTCGGAAATTCTCAGACTTCCGGTCCGGTCTCATCCCAGAGTCACCACAGGCACCGGGTTGCTCCCGCTCCACGAGCCGTTGAAGCCGAACGTGACCGAACCGCCGTCCGGCACCGACCCGTTGTACGAGGCGTTCGTGCAACTCACGGCCGCCCCCGACTGCGTGCAGTTCGCGTTCCAGGCCTGCCCGATCCGCTGCCCTGCGCCGAACGTCCAGTCCGCCTTCCACGACGACAGCGAGGCCCCGGAGCAGGCGATCCGCACCTGGCCCGTGTAGCCCGTGCTCCACTGACCGGTGACGCTGTACGTCGCCGAGCAGGCGCCCGTGGGCGGCGGGGCCGTCGTCCCGCCGAGGGCCTCCGCGATGGCGTGGTACGCCGGTTTCGGCTGGTAGTTCTCGTCGTACGGCGTCGCCGCGCCCTGGCCGGGGAAGGTGTCCGGGATCCAGGAGTCGGAGTCGGTGAAGCCCCAGACGGTGACGCCGGTACAGCGCGCGACCGCCACGCAGGCGTTCATGACCGCCTTGTAGTCGGCGGCCTGCTGGGTCAGTTTCGCCTGCGTCGCCGGCAGCTGCATCCGGATGTCCAGCTCGGTGATCGCCACGTCGACGCCCAGGTCGGCGAAGCGCTGGATGTTCTGCCGCATCGTCGAGGGCACCTGGCCGACGATGAGATGGGCTTGGAGCCCGACCCCGTCGATCGGGACTCCGCGCTCCTTCAGCGACTTGACCAGGTTGTAGAGAGCCGTGCTCTTGGCGTTGACGCCCTCGACGTTGTAGTCGTTGATGTACAGCTTGGCGCTCGGGTCGGCGGCCCGGGCCCAGGTGAGGGCCTGTGCGATGTAGTCCTGGCCGAGGGTGTCGTGGAAGAGGGTCCGGCGGTAGGTGCCGTCCTCGTTGAAGGGTTCGTTCACCACGTCCCAGGCGGCCAGCCGGCCCTTGTAGCGGCCGACCTCGGTGGCGATGTGGTCCTGGACGATGGCGCTGAGCTGGTCCCGGGTCCAGCTGCCGTTCGTCAGCCACGCCGGGTTCTGCTGGTGCCAGAGCAGGGTGTGGCCGCGCACCTGCTGGTCGTGGGCCTCGGCGAAGTCCACGATCCGGTCGGCCTCGGCCCAGTCGTAGCTGCCCCGGCTCGGCTCGACGGAGCCCCACTTCATGGCGTTGCCGGGGGTGAGCCAGTTGAACTCGCGCCCGGCGATCTCGCCGTAGGTGCCGGTGAGTTTGGATCCGGTGACCGCCGTGCCCATGACCTTGCCCTTGGCCTCGGCCAAGTCGCGCAGGGGGGCGTCGGCGGCGTGTGACGCGGGGGCCGCGAGCAGCAGGGAGCCGGCCGCGACGACGCCGGCCAGCAGGGATGCGAGTAAGCCCGATCTCATCGATCTCATTGCGGGTGCCTCCGAAACTTTCGGTGCTGCAGCCGATTGGCTTCGGTGCAGTGTGGAGGCGCCGGGAACACCCGTCAATACAGCAACAGCGGTCAGCCGTCCGCAGGCGGCGCCGTACTGCTGCGCACCACCAGGCTCGTCGCAAGCTCCACCCGGGTGGCCGCCGGGGTGCCCGCCTCGCGGCCGAGGTCGAGGACCAGCTTGGCCGCCGCCTCGGCCATCTCCGTCAGCGGCTGCCGTACGGTCGTCAGCGGCGGCCCGACCAGGGGCGCCACCGGCAGATCGTCGAACCCGACCACGCTCAGGTCCTCGGGGATGCGCAGCCCCAGCTCGCGCGCGGCCTCGTACAGCCCGAGCGCCTGGAGGTCGTTCCCGGCGAAGACGGCGGTCGGCCGGTCCGGGCGGCGCAGCAGCTCCAGGCCCAGCCGGTAGCCGGCCTCGTGGTGGAAGTCACCGTTCGCGATCAGCCCGGGGTCGACCGGCAGTCCGGCCGTCTCCAGCGCGGCCCGGTAACCGTCGACCCGGGCGCGGCTGCACATCATCTGCGTCGGCCCGCTGATCGCGCCGATCCTGCGGTGCCCCAGCTCGACCAGGTGCCGGGTGGCCGCGAGACCGCCCTGCCAGTTGGTCGCGCCGATCGACGGCACGTCGGCCCCCGGGTCGCCGGCCGGGTCCATCACCACGAACGGGATGGCGCGGCTGGTCAGCAGCGCCCGCTGCGACTCGTCGAGCCCGGACAGGACCAGGATCACGCCGTGCGGGCGGCGAGCGGCGACCTGGTCGGCCCAGGTCCGCCCGGGCGTGAGCCGCCCCGCGCTCTCGGACAGCACCACGCTGAGCCCCGCGTCCCGGGCCACGTTCTCCACGCCCCGGATGACCTCCAGCGCCCAGGCGCTCTCCAGCTCGTGGAAGACCAGGTCGATCAGGGGTGAGCGGGTCGCCTCCGCGCGGCGGCGCCGGTAGCCGTGGGCCCGCAGCAGGTCCTCGACGCGGGCCCGGGTGCCGGGGGCGACGTCGGCCCGGCCGTTGAGGACCTTCGAAACAGTCGGTGCCGACACACCGGCCTCACGGGCGATCTCGGCGAGCGTCGCGGTCTGCGCGCTGCGCCCCTGCGTCCGGGTTTGCGTCCGGCTTTCAACCGGCTCCGGGGATGTCATGGCGGCGATCGTATCCCTGCGGGCCCCCTTGACGAAGTCCCCGTCGCGCCATAGGTTCCCGGAACATTCGACATACTTATCGAAACATTCGTTGAAGCGGGCGTGAAAGACGCTCGTGAGCACCGTTCGTGAGAGGGCCGTCCGTCCACCCGACAGGAGCTTCATGACCACCGCGCCCTGGCGTGACCCCGCCCTGCCCGCCACCGCCCGCGTCGACGACCTGCTCTCCCGGATGACCCTGGAGGAGAAGACCGCCCAGCTGTACGGCGTGTGGGTGGGCGCCGCGACGGACGGCGACGGAGTCGCTCCGCACCAGCACGACATGACCGTGGACTACGAGTGGGACGAGCTGATCACCCGCGGCCTGGGCCAGCTCACGCGCTCCTTCGGCACCGCCCCCGTGGACCCGGCGCTGGGCGCGCAGGCACTGGCCCGCGCCCAGCGCCGCATCACCGAGGCCGGCCGCTTCGGCATCCCGGCGATCGCGCACGAGGAGTGCCTGGCCGGCTTCACCGCCTGGCAGGCCACGGCCTACCCGGTCCCGCTGGCCTGGGGAGCGACCTGGGACCCCCCGCTGGTCGAGGAGATGGCCCGCCGCATCGGCGACGACCTGCGCTCGGCCGGCGTCCACCAGGGCCTCGCGCCCGTCCTGGACGTCGTACGCGATCCGCGCTGGGGCCGCGTGGAGGAGACGATCGGCGAGGACCCGTACCTGGTCGGCACCCTCGGCACGGCCTATGTGCGGGGCCTTGAGTCGGCCGGGGTCGTCGCCACGCTGAAGCACTTCGCCGGGTACGCCTCCTCGGCCGGCGCCCGCAACCTGGCCCCCGTACGGGCCGGCGTCCGCGAGTTCGCGGACGTCACGCTCCCGCCCTTCGAGATGGCGCTGCGCGAGGGCGGGGCCCGTTCGGTGATGGCCGCGTACACGGAGCGGGACGGCGTCCCGGCCTCGGCGGACCCCGAGCTGCTGACCGGACTCCTGCGCGAGGAGTGGGGCTTCACCGGCACGGTCGTCGCGGACTACTTCGGCATCGGCTTCCTCCAGACCCTCCACCGGATCGCCGGCACCCCGGCCGAGGCGGCCCACGCGGCCCTGGTGGCCGGCATCGACGTCGAACTGCCGAGCCTGAAGTGCTACGGCGATCCGCTGGTGGACGCGGTCCGCTCGGGCGAGATCCCCGAGGAGCTCGTGGACCGCGCGGCCCGCCGCGTCCTGCTCCAGAAGTGCGAACTGGGCCTGCTGGACGAGGACTGGACCCCCGAGCCGGCCGCCCCGGTCGACCTCGACTCGACGGGCAACCGCATACTGGCCCGCCGCCTGGCCGAGGAGTCCGTCGTCCTGCTCGACAACCCCGACGGCCTGCTCCCGCTGGCCCCCGACACCCGGATCGCGGTGATCGGCCCCCGGGCGGCCGACGCCCTGGCCATGCTGGGCTGCTACTCCTTCCCCTCCCACGTCCTCACCCACCACCCCGGTGTCCCGACCGGCATCGACATCCCGACGGTCCTCGACGCCCTGCGCACCGAACTCCCCGACGCCAAGGTGACGTTCGCGCAGGGCTGCGACGTGACGGACCCGGACACCTCCGGCTTCGAGGAGGCCGTCGCCCGCGCCGCCGAGGCGGACGTCTGCGTGGCCGTCCTCGGCGACCGGGCCGGCCTGTTCGGCCGCGGCACCTCGGGCGAGGGCTGTGACGCGACGGACCTCGCCCTGCCGGGCGCCCAGGGCGAGCTGCTGGACGCGCTGGTCGCCACGGGCGTCCCCGTGGTGCTGGTGCTGCTGACCGGCCGTCCCTACGCTCTCGGCCGCTGGCACGGCCGCCTGGGCGCGGTCGTCCAGGCGTTCTTCCCGGGGGAGGAGGGCGGCCCGGCGGTGGCGGGAGTGCTGTCGGGCCGCGTGAACCCCTCGGGCCGCCTGCCCGTGAGCGTCCCGCAGGCCCCCGGCGGCCAGCCCTGGACGTACCTCCAGCCGCCCCTCGGCCTCGCGGGCGAGGTCAGCAACCTCGACCCGACCCCGCTGTACGCCTTCGGGCACGGCCGCTCGTACACGACGTTCGCGTGGGAGGACGGCACGGGCGGCGAGGAGCCGGCGCAGATCGGCACGGACGGGACGTACGACGTCTCGGTGACCGTCCGCAACACGGGCGACCGCGAGGGCGCGGAGGTCGTGCAGCTGTATCTGCACGACCCGGTGGCGTCGGTGACCCGGCCCGACATGCGGCTGATCGGCTACCAGCGGGTGCGGCTGGCGCCGGGGGACGCGGCCCGGGTGCTGTTCCGTTTCCACACGGACCTTTCGGCGTTCACCGACCGTTCCGGCCACAGGGTGGTCGAACCGGGCGCCCTGGAACTACGTTTGGCGGCGTCCAGCACGGATGTACGCCACACGGCCCACCTCACCCTCACGGGCCCGGCCCGGGTGCTAGGCGCCGACCGGCGGCTGCGGTGCGAGACGGAGGTGTCGGGGGCGGGGTGAGCCTCCGCGCGGGGGATGCCGGGGGAAGCGCATGGACAGACTGGTGCACCACGAACTACGGGCCGTCGTCTCGGTCCTGGCCGCCTCGGCCGTCGTCCTGACGACCGTGGGCCTGGCCCGCGGCTTCTCCCCGCCGTCCGAACCCGGCCGGCTGGGGCTGTACGCCGCCGCCGTGCTCGGCTCCATCGTGGTGTGGACGCTCCTCAAGGCCACCAGGATCAAGTGGTTCAGCGAGGTACGGGACTTCGAGAAGGCGGTACGGCTCGACGGCACCGACCCGGCCCCGGCCACAGAGCGCTTCCTGCGCGACCGGCCGTTCAGCCCGCGGATGTTCGTGCTGTACACGCTGTTCGCGGTGCCGCTGGCCCTGTGGGAGCCGTGGACGGCGGTGATCCCCCTGTGGTCGGCTCTCGACTGGCTGGGCCAGGCCGCGGTCGCCGCCCACTGGGAACGCAGGCACGACCTGCTGCTGTGGCGGGGTCACGTCGGCAGCAGGCCCTGGGAGCTCTCGGTCAGCCGGCGCCCACCGACTCGAACCGCCACCGGTGAACGGCCCGCATGACCAACTCCCCGTCCGGCTCGGGAAGTTCCGGCAGCTCGGCGTCGTACGGGGCGTCCCACCAGGTGATGACCAGGACCCGGTCCTGGGGAGCGCGCAGGGTCTCCCGGCGCAGGGGCTCACGGGGCAGCTCCTGCCCCCGGGCCCAGGCCAGCAGCTCCTCGCCCCGGCCGGGCACCGCCCGCGCCTCCCACATCAGGGCGACCGTCACGAGTAGAGGTTCTCCTTGCTGATCTCGTGCACATGGTCGTGGCCGTGGTGGTGGCCCGGTACGTGCGGCTCCGTCACCGGCAGCGAGGAGTCCGCCGGCAGGTCCCAGCTCGACGCGGACCGGTTGCGGGCCACCATCTCGGCGCCCAGCGCGGCGACCATCGCCCCGTTGTCCGTGCACAGCTTGGGCCGCGGCACCCGCAGCCGGATCCCGGCCGCCTCGCAGCGCTCCTGGGCCAGGGCGCGCAGCCGGGAGTTGGCGGCCACACCGCCACCGATCATCAGGTGGTCGACGCCCTCGTCCTTGCAGGCCCGGACGGCCTTGCGGGTCAGCACGTCCACGACCGCCTCCTGGAAGGAGGCCGCCACGTCCCGCACCGGGACCTCCTCCCCCGCCGCCCGCTTGGCCTCGATCCAGCGCGCCACGGCCGTCTTCAGCCCGGAGAAGGAGAAGTCGTAGGCCGGGTCGCGCGGACCGGTCAGGCCGCGCGGGAAGGCGATCGCGTCCGGGTCGCCCTCGCGTGCGTAGCGGTCGATGACCGGGCCGCCCGGGAAACCCAGGTTCAGCACGCGGGCGATCTTGTCGAAGGCCTCGCCGGCCGCGTCGTCGATGGTCGCGCCCATCGGGCGGACGTCGGAGGTGATGTCCGAGGACAGCAGCAGCGAGGAGTGGCCGCCGGAGACCAGCAGCGCCATGGTCGGCTCGGGCAGCGCGCCGTGCTCCAGCTGGTCGACGCAGATGTGCGAGGCGAGGTGGTTGACGCCGTACAGGGGCTTGCCGAGCGCGTACGCGTAGGCCTTCGCCGCCGAGACGCCGACCAACAGGGCACCGGCGAGGCCGGGACCGGCGGTGACGGCGATGCCGTCGAGGTCGCGGGCGCTGACTCCCGCCTCCTTCAGCGCGCGGTCGATGGTGGGGACCATCGCCTCCAGATGCGCCCGGGAGGCGACCTCGGGCACGACACCGCCGAACCGGGCGTGCTCGTCGACGCTGGAGGCGACGGCGTCGGCGAGCAGGGTGGTGCCGCGGACGATGCCGACGCCGGTCTCGTCACAGGAGGTCTCGATGCCGAGAACGAGAGGCTCGTCGCGTGAGTCAGTCATTGATCTGGGTTCCTTGTACGGGAGCCGAACCCGCGGCGGAGCCGCTGTCGGGTTTCGTGGTCAGTCGCATCACCAGGGCGTCGACGTTCCCCGGCTGGTAGTAGCCGCGCCGGAAGCCGATGGCCTCGAAGCCGAAGCGCTCGTACAGCTTCTGCGCGCGGACGTTGTCCACCCGGCACTCCAGCATCACTTCGGCGCACTCGAAGGCGGTCGCGGCCCGCAGCAGTTCGGTGAGGAGACGGCCGCCCAGCCCCGTGCCCCAGTACTCGCGGGTGACGGCGATGGTCTGGATGTCGGCCTGCTCGCCGGAGGAGGCGACACCGGCGTACCCGACGATCCGCTCCCCCTCCTCGGCCACGAGGTACTTCCGGCTCGCCTCCGGCCCGCGCGCATGGGCCAGCTCGGACCAGAACATGCCCCGCGACCAGGCGTCGTCGGGGAACAGGTCCCGCTCAAGCTCCAGCACACGGTCGATGTCCCACCAGCGCATCTCGCGCAGCACACACGTCTCGGGCTTGGTCACTTGGGGGTGACCACCTTGTAGTTCTTGGGGACCTGGGCGTCGGGGCGGCGCAGATACAGCGGCCGGGGCGCGGGGAGTTCCTCGCCCGCCGCCAGCTTCTCGGCGGCCAGCCGGGCGATCGCCGCGGCCGACACGTGCTCGGGCTCGTGCGCCTGGGGGAAGGTGTCCGGGTACAGCAGCGCGCCCGCGCCGACCGCGGGCAGCCCCTCGACCTGCTCGGCGATGTCGGCGGGCCGGTCGACGGCCGGGTCCGTGACGCGGGTGCGGGAGTCGGCGTAGCGCGCCCAGTACACCTCCTTGCGGCGGGCGTCGGTCGCCACGACGAACGGGCCCTGAAGGTCGGCGGCGTAGGCGAGGCCGTCCAGCGTGCACACGCCGTGCACGGGGACGCCGAGCGCGAGCCCGAAGGTCTCGGCGGTCATCAGACCGACGCGCAGCCCGGTGTACGGGCCCGGCCCGATGCCGGCGACGACCCCGGTGACGGCGTCGAGCTTCAGACCGGCCTCGGCGAGCACCCGGTCGATCGCGGGCAGCAGCAGTTCCCCGTGCCGGCGCGCGTCCACCTGACTCGACGAGGCGATGACGTCCCGGCCGTCGTGCAGCGCGACGGTGACGGCGGGTGTGGCGGTATCCAGAGCGAGCAAGAGCACGCAAACAGCCTACGGCTCCCCGGGGCCCGGCACGGCCGCACCGTCGTCCGCAGGACGGGCCCCGCGGTGTCATGGGGGTGCCCCGGCTCGGGCGAGGCCGAGGGCTTCGGGGGCGTGCGATCGCAGCCGGGAACCCGGGGGAACGCGTGCCGGGCGTCGCGGGGCGGGCGGGAGGTCCGACACGGGACACAGGGCCCGGCACGGCCGCACCTGTCGGGCCGTCACCTGCTGCTACCGTCACCTACCGTCACGGCGCGGTATGCGCACCGTGCACGACAGGAACGTACGACGCGGAGGTGGGCGCCGGTGGCAGTCAGCAGCTCGGGGATCGTGGCCGGGCTCACCGCCGCGGCCCTCGCGACGGTCGGCTACCTCGCCCACCAGGCATCACAGGCCCTCCCGCCCGGCCTCGGCCGGACACAGGCGGACGTCGCGCCGGCGGCCGGCGTCTCGAAGGCGCCACCCCGGGCCAGGAAGGATCCCGCCGCGCTGCCCGGCGGGTCCGGCAAGGGCGCGCGGGTCGTGTACTCCCTGCGCGGCGACCGGGTGTGGCTGGTCGGCGAGGACGAGACGGTCACCCGCACGTTCGAGGTTCACCCGAGCGCGGTGGACCCCGCCCCGGGCAGCTACTCGGTCACGTCCCGCTCGAACGCCGTCACCGGCTCCGACGGCGTCCCCGTCGAGCACGTCGTGCGCTTCACCAGCGTGGACGACGTGGTGATCGGCTTCAGCGCGGCCGTGGACGACTCGACCGCCGCACCGGCCCCGAAGGTGAAGGTACGCACGGGCGGCATCCGCGAGTCACGCGAGGACGGCGAGGCGATGTGGACGTTCGCGACGATCGGCCGCAAGGTCGTGGTCGTCCGCTAGGACCTGCCGTTCGGATCCGGCCTAGTGCCGCAGCAGGCAACGTTCGCCCTGTTGACTACCCCCTGGAGCCAGGACGGTCATCATGATTGGTCATGGACACCTCTGAGGTCATTGCAGCCCTTGCGCTCGGCAGCATTCCCGTCAGCGTCGTGATCGCCCGTTGGCAGATGCGTGCCCCATTGAGGGTGGAGCGTGCCCGGTGGCTGGCTGATGCCCGCCATACCTCATATGGACTCTTCCAGAAGGCGTTGGCTCAGTTTCGTCGCTCCCTCTTGGCCAGCGAAGTGGTACTGGAAGAGCTGAACGACGCCATGCATGATCTTCACAACGCTGCTCACGTGGTCAGCCAAGTCGGGCCCAACGAGGTAGGGCGTCTGGCGGAAGGCATTATGCGGCGCTACGAGGACACCACGCGGGAGGTCGGGAATGAGATCTCGCGTGGCCTCTTACCCACCCCCGAGGCACGCGCTGAGGCGTGGGCGGCGCAGGCACCTCTCCGCGTCAAGCTGGACAAGGCGATCCAGCGTGTGTACGACCGCCATTGGGGGTGAACGGGCCCACGTGATGCAGGCCAACCCCTAGCAGCACGCGCCGTGGAACAGCTTCGAGTGGGGGCGTCGACGGGACGAACGTTGCCTGATGCGGCACTAGGCCGCTTCCCGGTGGTCCGCTGCCCGCTCGGCCGGCTCGGCGAGTTCCGGAGGGCGCGGTGGCGTGGAGATCAGCGCCGCCGCCTCGCCCGCCGCCAGCAGGTCACGCATGGACACCCCGGCGACCGCGAACGGCAGCGGCTGCCCCTTGCTCTCTGTAGCCGACATGGACGCCTCCCGAAGGCGGGGCGGACGTAGTTAGGTACACCTAACTACGGACTGGATACCATGTGACCACGCACAAGACGCCGAACGCAACATCTTGCCGACGCCTTGTCGGAACGTTCATCAAAACACCACGCTGCGGGAGCTACGCCGCGAGCACGCTCAGGTCCGCCGACGCCCAGCGTTCCCCCAGACCGGTGATCGTCATCCGCCGGACCTCGTCGCTCGTGTCGCCCACCGCCCGGTGGATGACCACCTGGAGCCGCTCCTCGGTCAGCTCCTCGACCTTGCCCTCGCCCCACTCCACGACCACCACGGACTCGGGCAGCGAGACGTCGAGATCCAGGTCCTCCATCTCGTCCAGCCCGCCGGACAGCCGGTAGGCGTCGACATGGACCAGCGGCGGCCCGTCGCCCAGCGACGGATGCACTCGGGCGATCACGAACGTCGGCGAGGTGACGGCCCCGCGTACGCCGAGCCCCTCGCCCAGCCCACGCGTCAGTGTCGTCTTGCCCGCCCCGAGCTCTCCGCTGAGCATCACCAGATCACCCGCGCGCAGCAGTTTCGCGAGCCGGCGGCCCAGCTCCCGCATCTGCTCGGGGGACGTGACGACGATCTGGACCGATCCGGACTCAGCCGGGTTGTGCGGTGCTGCTGGTGCTTCCATAACCCTTCACGGTAGCTCCTGCGGGCACGGCACCCGTGCGGGTGAGCAGGTCGGCGAGGCGGTCGGTGACCACTTCCGGGTGTTCCAGCATCACCAGGTGCCCCGCGTCCGGCACCAGCACCAGCTCGGCATCCGGCAGCAGATCGGCGATGGCCTCACTGTGCTCACTGGGCGTGACCAGATCCTGCACCCCGGCCAGGACGAGCACCGGCACGTCCGCGAAGTGCACCAGCGCGTCGGTCTTGTCGTGGTCGTTGAACGCCGGGTAGTACTCGGCGACCACGTCGATGGGCGTGCCCTCGATCATCCGCTCGGCGAACCGGGCGACGGCCGGGTCGACGTCCCGGGACGCGAACGAGTACCGCTTGATGATCCCGGCGAACAGGTCCGCGGTCGCCCGGCGCCCCTTCTCCACCAGGTCGGCCCGCTGCCCCATCGCCTTCAGCACGCCGGGCAGCACCCGCCGCACCGCGTTGACGCCGGCCACCGGAAGCCCGTAGTTGACCTCGCCGAGCCGCCCCGACGACGTCCCCACGAAGGCCACCCCGACGACCCGCTCCCGGACCAGCTCGGGGTACTGGTCGGCCAGCGCCATCACCGTCATGCCGCCCATCGAGTGCCCGACCAGCACGATCGGCCCCTCTGGCGCGGCCGCGTCGATGACGGCCTTCAGGTCGCGGCCCAGCTGCTCGATGGTGACCGGCTCGTCCCGCCCCTGGGCCACGCCCCGCCCGGACCGGCCGTGGCTGCGCTGGTCCCAGTGGACGGTCCGTACGACGCCTCTGAGCGCCGCCCGCTGGAAGTGCCAGGAGTCCTGGTTGAGGCAGTAGCCGTGGCTGAAGACGACGGTGACGGGGGCGGGGGCCTTGCGGCCGAAGAGCCGTCGGCGGCGCGGGCCGAGGGCAGCCGGGGCGGCCTCCGGGTCGAGGTCGTCGACCTCGTAGTACAGCTCCGTACCGTCGTCGGAGAACGCCTTGCCCGGCATGCCGCGCAGCGAGCCGTAGGGTCCCGCGGAGTCGAGGGCGAGCCGGGCCTTCTGGCGCATGCCCCGGCCGACCGTCATCCGCTCCAGGGCGACACCGGCGGCCGCGCCCGCGGCCATCACGCCTATCGCGACACCGGCGATGCCGGTCGCCCGGCGCCAGCCCCCCGCCGCCCCCGCGGCGGAGGCCGCGACGGCCGCGGTGGCGGCGTTCGCGACGACCTCCGCACTGCTCTCGCTCACGTACTACTCCTCTTCGCCGGGGTGCTGTTGCCGATGCTGCTGGTCTGGTGCTGGTGCTGGTGCTGGTGCTGGTGCTGCGAGGGTGCCTGTTGTTCTTCGCGTGACCGGTCCTCGGTGCGAGTTACCCGTCCTGTTCGTCATTCACATAGACGCGAGGAACGCGCGTTCCGATCCGGGTCACGATCTCGTAGGCGATGGTTCCGGCCGCCTGGGCCCAGTCCTCGGCGGTGGGCTCGCCGCGGTCCCCGGGCCCGAAGAGCACCGCCTCGGCGCCCGGCGCGGGCTCGTCGCCGCCCAGGTCGACCACGAACTGGTCCATGGCGACCCGCCCCGCGATCGTGCGCCACTTGCCCTCGACCAGGACCGGCCCGGCCGAGGAGGCGTGCCGCGGGATGCCGTCGGCGTAGCCCAGCGGGACGAGGCCGAGGGTGGTCTCGCCGGGCGTCACATACCGGTGGCCGTAGCTGACGCCGTGCCCGCCCGGCACGTGCTTGACCAGGGCGAGTGAGGCGGACAGCGTCATCACCGGGCGCAGCCCGAAGTCGGCCGGGGTGCCGAGCTCGGGGCTGGGAGAAATGCCGTACGTGGCGATGCCGGCCCGGACCAGGTCGAAATGGCTCTCGGGGAGCGTGAGCGTGGCCGGCGAGTTGGCGATGTGCCGCACCTCGGGGCGGGCGCCCTGCTCCTCGGCGTACGCGACCATCTCCCGGAAGCGGCCGAGCTGGGCGGCGATGGAGGGATGGCCGGGCTCGTCGGCACAGGCGAAGTGCGACCACAGTCCCGTGACCCGCACGAGCCCCTCGGTCTCGGCGCGCAGGGCCTCCCGGACCAGCTCGGCCCAGTCGTCCCCGGGCTGGCAGCCGCCCCGCCCGAGCCCGGTGTCGGCCTTGAGCTGCACCCGCGCGGGCCGCCCGGCGAGCCGGGCCGCCTCGGTGACCTCCGCCAGGGCCCACATCCCGCTGACGGACACGTCGAGGTCCGCCTCGATCGCCTCGCGCCAGGGTCCGCCGGGCGTCCACAGCCAGCACATGATGCGGCCCGGCAGCCCGGCGGCCCGCAGGGCGAGGGCCTCCTCGGGCGTCGCCGTGCCCAGCCAGTCCGCCCCCGCGGCGACGGCCGCGCGGGCACACGGCACAGCCCCGTGGCCGTACGCCTCGGACTTCACCACGGCCATCAGGGCCGCGCCCGGCGCATGGGCACGCAGCGCCCGCACATTGGCCCGCAGGGCGGCCAGGTCGATCTCCGCACGGGCGCGCAGCGGCGACGCGGTCCGCAGGGCTGTTCTCTCGCTCATCGCGCCCAGTGTCTCAGAGGGGCCCGACACGCCCGAGGCAGCGGCCCCCGCCGACGGCTCGGCTGCGGCCCCTGCCGCCGGCCCGGCTGCGGCCCCTGCCGCCGGCCCGGCTGCGGCCCGCGCCGGCAGCCCGGCTAGGTGTGCAGCTGACGGACGCCTATGACAGTGGGTCTTGGGCTTTCTGTCGTAGGCGTTCGTAAGGGGTCTGGCCGGCGAGGGCGCCGTGGGGGCGATGGTAGTTGTAGTAGTCCTCCCACTCCTGCAGTTTGCTGTTGAAGAGGTTGACGTCGTCGATGACCTGGCCCTCCAGCAGGCGGTAGAACTCCTCCGAGTCGATGCGGTGGGATCGCTCGACCTTGCCGTTCAGCCGCGGGGTGCGAGGCTTGATGCGGACGTGTCCGATGCCCTTGTCCAGCAGGTGCCAGTGGAAGGTCTGGCCGAACTCCTGGCCGTTGTCGGTCTGGATCTGATCGACCGCGAAGGGGAGCTTGGCCAGGACGTAGTCGATGAACTGGATTGCGGTCTTCTGATCGTTGCGGGGGAAGGCGCGCAGCACTCGCAGGCGGGTGCAGTCGTCGATGGCGGTGTACTGGTAGTAGCGCTTCTTCCGTCCGCTCTGGCCGAGCGGCTCGATGAACTTGACGTCCACCTGCAGCTGGTGGCCCGGTCGCTGCTTCTCGTAGCGCTTCCAGCGGATGGAGCGGCGCTTGTAGCGCTGCGAGGCCGGCAGCCGGTTCAATCCAACTTTCTTCAGGATCCGCCAGACGCCCGACGTGCTGATCGCGACGTCGTGGTAGCGCTGCAGATACATGGCGATCTTCGCCGGGCCGAAGTGGTACTGCCGACGCAGCCAGAGGATCTTCTCCACCACGTCGGCCGTCGTGGCACGCGGAGTGTGGTGCGGAGCGCTGGAGCGGTCCTTGAGGCCGTCCAGGCCCTCGGCTTCGTAGCGTCGGCGCCAGGTGTAGAAGCACTGGCGGCTGATGCCGTAGTAGCGGCAGGTGGCGGCGACGTTGCCGCTCACCTCTTCCGCGTGGCGCAGCACTGCGAGCCGATGGCGGGCGCGTCTTGCGAGCTCGCGTTCAGTCATGGGGGTCTCCTAGGGACGGGAGACCCACCTGTCAATGACGTCCGTCAGTTTTAGAGCTAGGGCCTGTCGTTTGGATCAGGCCGCAGGGAATCGACGGCATCTCGTCAGCGCCGGTGAGCGGGGCCTGGTGCGTGCAGTTGCAAGGCGGAGGAGGGCGGCGATGCGGAGCATCGGCAACCGACGACAACGCCGCAGATGCGCGTGCCAGGCCCCGCGTCTGCGACCTGATCCAAACGGCAGGCCTAGGTCCCGGGCCGGCGCCCCCACACGAACACGCGGTCACCCTTCTTCAGCACGCTCCACAGCCTCCGCGCGTCGGGGACGGACAGATTGACGCAGCCCATGGAGCCGACGGTGGTGTTGAGATTGCCGTAGACGCCGTGGAAGGCCTGCCCGCCGCTGAAGAACTGGGAGTACGGCATGGGTGTGTTGTACAGCGTCGACCAGTGGTTCTTGTGCCGCCAGTAGACCTTGTGCCACCCGGCCCGGGTCCGGTACCCGGCCCGCCCGCTGCGGATCGGCACCGCCCCGAACACCACCTTCCGCCCCTTCTGCACCCAGGTCAGCTGCCGGCTGAGATCCACACACGCCACGGGGTAGCTCCGCACCGGGCAGCGACCGGCGGCATTGGGGTTCCGGCGCGCCGACAGATACTGCATCCGGCCCCACGTCACGGGCCCGGCGAACCCGATGGCCGGCTTGATCCCCTGCCTCACCTGGAACGCCCGGACGGCCCGGCAGTCGGCCGCCGACTGCGTCCCGTCCACCCTCAGCCCCAGCCACCGCTCGACCTGCCGCTGATACGGCCCGGTCTTGCCCGTACAGCTCACCCGCGCGACCGCCTCCCCCAACGGCACGTACTCGACGAGCGCGTACGTGCCCTCCACCGCCCTGCGCGGCTCGACTGCCTCCTCCTCGGCGGACGGCTTGTACAGCACCGGCGGCAGCGCCTGGTCGGGCGTGTCGACGGACCAGGGCTGCGCGGGCCCCGGTGCGACCCCCGGCACCAGCTCGCCCAGGGGCCCCGGAGCGGGCGGTACGGGAGCGGCACCGGCGACACCGACGGGCAGGGCGGTGACAGCGGCGAGCAGGAGGGCGAGGGCGTGCCCGGCGATACGTCTGCTGGTCATGTGATCAGAGAAACGGGGTGGTGGGGCGGCCCCGGGTTGCCGCGCGGCCGGGTCCCCCGGACGGCCCGCACCTGACGGCGGCGCTCAGCCGCTGACAGCCCGTCCGGCGCTTGAGGACGAGGCCGTCCAGGCCGAAGCGGGGGCCCCGGGGGCGGCAGCCCCCGGACTCGGGACGGGAAGGGGAGGAGGGGGCGACCCACCTCCACGGCAACCCCCGCCCTCCCCCTCACTCGGCCGAGAACATCCCCTCACTCGGCCGAGAACACCCGCTCAGTCGGCCGAGAGCACCCGCTCACTCAGCCCAGAACATTCCGCCAAGCCTCCGGAACGGCCTCCGCCACGTCATGCGCCCCCACCGGCGCCCCGTCCGCCGCCAGCCTCCCGGCCAGTCCGTGCACATACGCCCCCACACTCCCCGCGTCCACCGCCGAAAGCCCCGCCGCCAGCAACGACCCCGCCAGCCCCGACAGCACGTCCCCACTCCCCGCCGTGGCCAGCCAGGACGTCCCCGTCGGATTCACCCGCACCACCCCGCCCCCCGAGTCGGCGACCAACGTCGTGGAGCCCTTCAGCAGCACGGTCGCCCCGTACCGCCCGGCCAGCTCCCGCACCGCCGCCAGCCGCCCGCCTTCGACCTCCCCCCGGTCGACCCCGAGCAGAGCCGCCGCCTCCCCGGCATGCGGTGTCATCAGCGTCGGCGCCCGCCGCGCCCGTACGACCCCGGCCTCGGCCAGCCGCAACCCGTCCGCGTCGACCAGCACCGGGACATCCGCCGCCAGCACCTCCCCCACCGTCGCCGCGTCGTCCCCGGCCCCCGGCCCGACGACCCACGCCTGCACCCGCCCGGCATGCTTCGGCCCCTGGTCCGACACGAGCGTCTCGGGGAACCGTGCGATCACGGCGTCCCCGGCCGGCCCGACGTACCGCACGGCCCCGGCCCCGCCCCGCAGCGCCCCGGCGACGGCGAGCACGGCGGCCCCGGGGTAGCGCGCGGACCCGGCGGCGATGCCGACGACACCCCGCCGGTACTTGTCGCTCTCGGCCCGGGGCACCGGCAGCAACCGCGCCACGTCCGCGTGCTGCAACGCCTCCAGCTCCGGCTCGGCCGGCAGCTCCAGCCCGATGTCGACCAGCCGCACCGACCCCGCGTGCTCCCGCGCCGGATCGATCAGCAGCCCCGGCTTGTGCGTCCCGAACGTCACCGTCAGATCGGCCCGGACCGCGGCGCCGCGCACCTCCCCGGTGTCGGCGTCGACCCCGCTCGGCAGATCGACGGCGACGACGGCGCCCCGCGACCGCTCGGCGGCGGCGGCCAGCGGCACCGCGTCCGGCCGCAGCCCGCCCTTCCCGCCGATCCCGACGATGCCGTCGACGACGAGATCCGCCCGCTCGACCAGCTCCTCGACGCCCCGCGCGCCCCCGCCGGCACCCTCGGTGCCATCGGCGCCCACGACCCGCCCCCCGGCCCGCCGCAGCGCCGCGAGCCCCCCGGCGTGAGCCCGCTCCGGTGCGAGCAGCACGGCCGTGACACCGGCCCCCCGCCGGGCCAGCCGGGCCCCGGCGTACAACGCGTCACCCCCGTTGTCCCCGCTCCCGACCAGCAGCACGACCCTGCTCCCGTACACCCGCCCCAGCAGGTCGGCGCAGGCCGCGGCGAGTCCGGCGGCGGCACGTTGCATCAGCGCCCCCTCCGGCAGCCGCGCCATCAGCTCCCGTTCGGCGGTCCTGACCGTCTCCACGCTGTACGCACTACGCATGCGGTCGAGTTTCCCGTACGACCGCCCGACCACTCCCCCGTATCTCGCGCAACTCCGAACCGTGTCGCATCCATTGACGCTTTGCCTGCCCTTTGCCAGACTCACCGGCCGCGCAGAAAGCGCTTGCACACCCCCCACGTTCGACGAAACCGAGGCCCCCATGGGACGCAGAGTCGCCTTCCTCGCCGCCGCCGGTGCCACCGCCGTCCTCACCGCCGCCGGCACCCTGACCGCCCCCGCCACCGCCGCCCCCACGCGAGCGACGGCCTGCGGCGACGGCTCCTACCAGGCCGAGGCCGTGCAGAGCGGCAGCAACTGGACCGCCCGGCGCGGCGGCAGCACGGTCTACACCGGCACCGACATGCGTGCCGCCGTCCAGGCGGCCGTCAACAGCCTCAAGGCCGGCCGTACGTCGAAGGAACGGGTCGTGCTCCGCGGCTCGGGCTCCATCTCGGCGGGCTCACGCATCTCGCTCCCGAGCTACACCGTCCTCGACGTCTGCGGCACCATCAACGTCACCGGCAGCGGCTCCGGCGACCAGGCGCCGGTCTACTCCCGCGGCACCCGCGACGTGGAGGTCCAGAACCTCAAGCTCACCGGCACCCCGCTCTACGGCATCTTCATGCGCAACGTCCAGAACGTCGTGCTCGGCCAGATAGACATGCGCCTCTCCCGCGGCCTGGGCGTCCGCATCGACAACCGCGGCGACACCAGCCAGTGGACGCGCAACGTCCGCATCGACAACGTCTACGTCTCCGGCGCGTCCAGCCACGCGGTCGAGACCTACGGCGTCGACGGCATCACCATCGGCACGGTCACCGCCCGCAACGTGGGCGAGTCCGGCCTGCTGCTCAACCAGACCATCAACGCCAACGTCACCAAGGTGGACGCGGAGAACGCGGGCACGGGCACCGGCTACGCGGCCTTCCGCATGGCCAACCGCAACGGCCGGGTCGGCAGCGGCTACCCGACCAACATCCGGGTCGGCGAGGTCATCGCACGCGGCGGCGGACGCGGGGTGTTCTGCGTCTCGGAGAGCGGCGGGGCCGTCATCAACAAGGTGACGCTCTCCAACACCGGCAACAACTCGGTCCTGATCGAGAACTGCTACAACGTCAACCTCGCGGCCCAGAGCGGCACGATCACGGGCGGCGGCGAACTGCGCCTGGCCGCCCGCTCGGACTTCCCGAACAACAAGGACATCACCATCCAGAACCTGACGGTCACCAACTCGGCCATCAGGGAGAGCCCCTGCGGCGAGAACACGACGTTCCGCAACATCACGCGGGTGAACAGCAGCCAGTCGATCTGCTGACGCCCGCCCGCGAAGCCCTCGCCCTCACCCGGCGGGGGCTTCACCGCGCAGGCGGCTCAGCGCCTCCATGGCATCGCGTTCGATGCGCGCGATGTCGCAGAGGACGGTGCCTGCCCGTCCGAGGTATTGCTCGTCGCCCGACTCACCGGCGTTCGTGATGAGCCCCGCGACGTCCGTCCACAAGCCGGCCGCTTCGGCGTACAGCCTGCGCCCGGTACGCAGATGACTGCTGTCGAGCCACTCGGCGCACTCGGCGAGGAAGTCGCGGTACAGGTTGCGGAACAGGGCGCCGCCGGTGCCGGCCTGCTCCATCAGCCGCGCGGCCTGCGGCAGATCCCGCTGCGGGTCGTCGGTGCGCCGGAGCCACGTGCGGACCAGCTTGCCGGCCTTCTCGATGCCCCGGTGGCCGAGGTTGGCGATCGGCGGGTCGAGGAAGGCGTCGGCGCAGGCGGTGATGGCGGGAACGATCCGGCTCCGCGGGTCGGGCACCCGTCCCGCGGCGGTGAGCGTGAAGGACCGGTGTCTGGCGGTCATCGGTCCGCGCGCGGCCCTTGCCCGGGCGAGGCTGCTCAGGCTGGTGGACACGGCTCCGCCCTGCTGGTCGGTGTCCACCAGGTAGGCGTCGTGCTCGTCGTAGCCGTACAGGGCGACGACATGACCGCCGAAGTGCACCTTCGAGGTGAAGTAGTCCAGGTGGTAGCTGTCGAGCTGCAGCCCGACGGGACGGCCGGCGTCGATGGCGGTCGCCACGTTCTCCCATGCCTTACGGGCGGAGCCGGTCTCCTGAACCGCGAGTTCCAGTCCCAGCCCGGCGGCCAGGTTCCTGGTGAGCTCGAAGGGCTTGACCCGCCCGCCGAGGAAGGGAAAGTCCATGTTCTTGCTGTCCCAGTAGATGAAGGACAGGCCGGACCCCAGGCCGAAGAGCATGGGCTCGGACAGATCGAGTCCTTGGTGCCGCAGCAACACTCCCAGAGCCGACGTCTCGCAGTGCTGCGTACCGCGAGGATCGACGCCCTTCACCGTGATCATGCCAAGCCCTCTCCGACGCGGTACTATCGAGGAACATTTTGAACTCGTTCAAAAAGGGGGACCACGTCATGGCCGAATCACCCGCACCCATGGAAACCGACACACCCGCCACCGCCCTCGGCCCCACGGCACTCGTCCTCGGCATCTTCTCCGCCGTGGGCACCTGGATGTTCCTGATCCCCTGGACGGTGATAGCCGGCGCCCTTGCCATCACGTTCGGCGTGATGGGCATCCACTACGCCCGCCGGGGCACGGGCCGCATGTGGACCGCGACGGCGGGCGGCGTTCTCGGCGCCGCGGGCTTCATCGGCACGGCCACGCTCCTGTGGTCCGTACCGTAACTCCCCGGCCCCACCCTTCACCCCTCCGCGATCACAACGGCCGAGGCGACACCCGCGTCATGGCTGAGGGACACATGCCAGGACCGCACCCCCAGCTCGGCGGCCCGCGCCGCCACGGTCCCGGTTACCCGCAGCCAGGGCTGCCCACTGTCCTCGACACACACCTCGGCATCGGTCCAGAGCAGCCCGGCCGGAGCCCCGAGCGCCTTGGCCAGGGCCTCCTTGGCAGCGAACCGGGCAGCCAGCGAGGCGACACCCCGGCGCTCCCCGCTGGGCAGCAACAACTCCCGCTCCACGAACAGCCGTCCGGCCAACGCGGGCGTACGCTCCAGCGACGCCGCGAACCGATCGATCTCGGCGACGTCGATCCCGACCCCGATGATGCTCATGCGCAGCACCCTACGGCGACGCCTCGGTGTTTTCCGGAAGGGTCGAGGCCACCCGCTGCCGTCCATGGCCTCGCCGGTGGTGACTAGCATGATCAGCATGGAATGGGACGGCCTCACCGACCGCGAGCGCTACGGGGACTGGTATCTGAAGGAGCGGGACCGGTTCTCGGACCTGGCCCGGGACGCCGACTGGGACGGCGTGTCCGGGGAGCTCGGGAAGAATCCCGGGTGGGTCAATCTCCCCCGGCCCGGGAACCGCAGCGGATTCGCCCCGCTGCACCAGGCCGCCTGGCACGGAGCCGACATCGCCGTCGTCTCCCGGCTGATCGCGCACGGCGCCTGGCGCACGCAGCGCGCCCGGGACGGACGGCGACCCGTGGACATCGCGCGGGAGCGGGGGCACACGCATCTGCTGGAGCTCTTGGAGCCGGTCGCGGTGCGACAGCTACCCTCCCCCGCCGATGTGCTGGAGCGCCACTTCCACGCGATGCTGCGGGAGCGGACCGGCAGCTGTTTCGACGAGACCGAGCATCTGCTGCCACCGCTGTCCCCCTTGACGGAGGGTCTGGATGTGCGGATCTTCTTCCGGGTGGTCGGCATGATGGGCGGATTCCACTACCGCCTCCACGCGGACATCGTGCATGTGCACGGCAGCTCGCGGATGGACGGCGACAACGGGGACTTCTACCAGGTGACCCCCGACGGCTGGACCAAGCTCCCGTACAGCCCCAGGCCGCCGGCGCCCTGGACCTTCCCGTACTGACGCCCCTCGCGCACTCACCTTCCCGACAGCAACCTTCTCCCGCTTCACAGAAGCCCTCCGCACCGAACTCCCAGCGGATTGCCCCGCGAACCTGAACTCGCCCTCCCCCTTGTACAGTTCGCGATGACCGCGATGAGCAAACGGCATCGCACCAAACGGGAGGACACAGCTTTGAAGTTGAAGTCTTTGGGCACCGCACTGACCACAGCGGCCCTCATAGCCACAGCCCTCACCGGCGCCGTCGCCACCGCCGGCACCGCCGCCGCGGCGACGAAGCCGGACTGCAGCAGCGCGCTGGTCAACGTGAAGCCCAAGGCAACCGTCAACATCCGCAGCGCGCCCAAGACGAGCGCCACGGCTCTCGGCACCTGGGGCAAGGGCCAGAAGGGCGGGGTCTGCTTCGGCGACCGCAAGCCCGTCACGGGGGGCAGCTACAAGGCCTGCGGCAAGAAGAGCAACAAGTGGTACTTCGGCGGCCCCAACAGCACCAGCGTGGAAGGCTGGGTCCCGGCGACCTGCCTGCCCATCTGAGCCTGCGCGCCTGACGGCCTGACCGGCTGCTCAAGGGGCGAACAGCGACCGGCCGTTCGCCCCTCTTCCTCATTCCACCGTCACCGACTTCGCCAGGTTCCGAGGCTGATCCACCTCGTTCCCGCGAGCCGTCGCCAGCTCACACGCGAACACCTGCAGCGGCACCGTGGCCACGAGCGGCTGGAGCAGGGTCGGCGTGGCAGGCACCCGGATCAAGTGGTCCGCGTACGGCGCCACCGCCTCGTCCCCCTCCTCCGCGATGACGATCGTGCGCGCACCCCGCGCCCGGATCTCCTGGATGTTGGACACGATCTTGTCGTGCAGCACGGACCGCCCGCGCGGCGACGGCACCACGACGACCACCGGCAGATCCTCCTCGATCAGGGCGATCGGCCCGTGCTTCAACTCCCCCGCCGCGAAACCCTCGGCGTGCATGTAGGCCAGCTCCTTGAGCTTCAGCGCGCCCTCCAGCGCCACCGGATACCCCACATGACGGCCGAGGAACAGCACCGTGTTCTTCGAGGCGAGCGTGCGCGCCAGCTCCCGCACCGGCTCCATCGTGCCGAGGACCTGCTCCACCGCACCGGCGATCGAGGACAGGTCGCGGATCACCGCCCGGATCTCGTCAGCCCACTTGGTGCCCCGCACCTGACCCAGATACAGGGCGACCAGGTAACACGCGACGAGCTGCGTCAGGAACGCCTTGGTGGAGGCGACGGCCACCTCAGGACCGGCGTGGGTGTACAGCACCGCGTCCGACTCGCGCGGGATCGTCGAGCCGTTGGTGTTGCAGATCGCCAGCACCTTGGAGCCCTGCTCGCGGGCGTGCCGCAGCGCCATGAGCGTGTCCATGGTCTCGCCGGACTGGGAGATGGCGATGACGAGGGTCTGCGCGTCCAGGATCGGGTCCCGGTACCGGAACTCACTGGCCAGTTCCACTTCGCACGGCAGGCGCGTCCAGTGCTCGATGGCGTACTTCGCGATCATCCCGGCGTGGAAGGCCGTACCGCACGCGACGATGACGACCTTGTCGATCTCCCGCAGCACCCCTGCGGGGATCCGCACCTCGTCCAGGGTCAGCGAACCGGAGCCGTCGATACGGCCCAGCAGCGTATCGGCGACCGCCTTGGGCTGCTCGGCGATCTCCTTGAGCATGAAGTAGTCATAGCCCCCCTTTTCCGCGGCCGACGCGTCCCAGTCGACGTGGTACGAGCGGACGTCGGCCGGGCGGCCGTCGAAGCCGGTCACCGTCACGCCGTCCCGGCGCAGCTCCACCACCTGGTCCTGTCCGAGCTCGATCGCCGACCGCGTGTGCGCGATGAACGCGGCGACGTCCGAGGCGAGAAAGGCCTCGCCATCTCCGACGCCCACCACCAGCGGCGAGTTCCGCCGCGCGCCCACCACCACGTCCGGCTCGTCGGCGTGCACGGCGACCAGCGTGAACGCACCCTCCAGCCGCCGGCACACCAGCCGCATCGCCTCGGCGAGGTCCGCGCACGACGAGAACTCCTCGGCGAGCAGATGCGCGACGACCTCGGTGTCGGTCTCGGAGGCCAGCTCGTGCCCGCGCTCCTCCAACTCGGCCCGCAGCAGGGCGAAGTTCTCGATGATGCCGTTGTGCACGACCGCGACCCGACCGGCGTTGTCGATGTGCGGGTGGGCGTTGGCATCCGTCGGTCCGCCGTGCGTGGCCCACCGGGTGTGTCCGATGCCCGTCGTGCCGGCCGGCAGGGGCCGGCCGTCCAGTTCCTTCTCCAGGTTGAGGAGTTTCCCGGCCTTCTTCCCCGTCGCCAGCCCGCCGTCGGCGAGCACGGCGACGCCCGCCGAGTCGTACCCCCGGTACTCCAGCCGCTTCAGCCCGGCCATCACGACATCGAGCGCCGACTGCAGACCCACGTATCCCACGATTCCACACATGGGCCGCAGCTTAGGGTCGATTCCCGCGCCGAACCGGCCGCAGCGTGCCCGAAATCGGAAATTCCCACCGGGGTACGAAGACCAAAGACCTCACCTCCGGGGTACGAAGCCCCCCCGCTCTCAGACCTTCGCGCGATACGCCCTCATGGCCAGCGGATAGAACACGAGCGCGATCCCCGCCGCCCACACCAGCGACCACAGCACCGGCTCCGCCACCGCCCCGCCGAGCAGCAGCCCGCGGAAGGCGTCGGACAGATGCGTGACCGGGTTGACATCGCTCCACGCCTGGAGCCAGCCCGGCATGGTGTCGACGACGACGAAGGCGCTGCTGGTGAAGGTGATCGGGAAGATGAGGGTGAAGGCGAACGCCTGCACCTTCTCCGCGTCACCGGCCAGCATCCCGATCAGTACCGCGCTCCAGGACACGGCCGCGGCGAACACCACCAGCAGCAGCGCGCCGAGCAGGAACCCGCCGAACCCGCCGGTGATGCGGAAGCCGAGGGCCAGTCCGAGGCCGATCATCAGCAGCATCGCCCACACATGCTTGGCGAGGTCGGCGGTGATCCGCCCGATCAACGGGGCGGAGCGCGCGATGGGCAGGCTGCGCAGCCGGTCGAAGACCCCCTTGGTGAGGTCGGTGTTGAGCGCCATCGCCGTGTACATCGTCATGAACAGTGTGTTCTGCACGATGATCCCGGGCAGCGCGTACTTCAGATACGCGTCGGGCGATCCGGCCATCTGCCCGCCCAGCACATAGGTGAACAGGAACACGAACATGATCGGCGTGATGCTGTAGTCGACCAGTTCGAGCGGGTTGTGCTTGACGGCGACCAGGCTCCGCCAGGCCATCGTGAAGGTCTGCCGCAGCCCGGCCAGCGGCGGCACGCGGCCCGACGCGGTGACCGGCGCGGTGATGGTGGTGGCGGTCATGACCGGCTCACCGCCTTCTCCCTCTCGTCCTCGTCCTCGCCCTCGTCCCGGACGGACGCACCGCCGTCCTGCTCGGGCTCGCCCGGTTCGGCCCGGTGGCCGGTCAGGGCGAGGAAGACCTCGTCGAGCGAGGAGCGGCGCAGGGCCAGCTCGCCCACCGCGATCCCCTCCCGGTCCAGCGCGCGCACGACGGCCGGCATCAGCTCGGGGTCCTTCACCGGCGCGGTGACCATCTCGCCCTCGATCCGGGCCTGAGGGCCGGCGGCCCCGGCCACCAGGGCGTGTGCCCGCGCGAGGTCCTGCCCGAGGATCGGCCGGAGCTCCAGCACCTGGCCGCCGACCTGGGCCTTCAGCCGGTCCGGCGTGCCCTCGGCGATCACCCGGCCCTTGTCGATCACCACGATCTCGTCGGCGAGCACATCGGCCTCGTTCAGATACTGCGTGGTCAGCAGGGCGGTCGCACCGTCCGCGACCAGGCCGCGCAGCAGGTCCCACAGCTCACCACGGCTGTGCGGGTCGAGGCCCGTGGTCGGCTCGTCGAGGAAGAGGATGCGGGGCCGCCCCACCAGGCTGGCCGCGAGGTCGAGGCGCCGGCGCATGCCTCCCGAGAAGGTCTTCACGGCCCGGCCGGCCGCGTGCGTCAGCTGGAAACGCTCCAGCAGCTCCCCCGCCCGTGCCTTCGCCTCCCGCCTCGGCAGGCCGAGCAGCCGGCCGATGAGCAGCAGGTTCTCCGTGCCGGTCAGGTTCTCGTCGACCGCCGCGTACTGCCCGGTCAGCCCGACCATGGCCCGCACGACCCCGGCCTCCCGGACCACGTCGTGGCCGGCCACCCGGGCCCTGCCCCCGTCCGGGCGCAGCAGCGTCGCGAAGATCCGCACCGCGGTCGTCTTGCCCGCACCGTTGGGGCCGAGCAGCCCGAGCACCGTGCCCTTGCGGGCCGCCAGGTCGACACCGGCCAGCGCCTCGGTCTCCTTGAACCGTTTGACCAGGCCTTCCGCCTCTATCGCATACGTCATGGGTCACCCCTCGGCGTTCCTGGACCCCGGCCTGGGCCCATTTCTCCCACAACTGTGACGCACACCACTGACATTCCTCCCCTTGGCCGGTTTTCTCCCGAATGGGAGGAACCGAGGGTCTGGGGTGACGGATCCCACCTCACGGTCCGTTCGTACGCCCGTAACAATGGACTGTGATCTCTCCGGTCTCCTCGATACCCCGGAGCGCCCACCGGCAGCGGCCGGAGGCGACTCCCTACGTCGACCTCACCCGAGCCGAGTGGAGCGCGTTGCGTGACAAGACGCCGCTGCCGCTGACGGCCGAGGAGGTCGAGAAGCTGCGCGGTCTCGGCGATGTCATCGACCTCGACGAGGTGCGGGACATCTACCTCCCGCTGTCCAGGCTTCTCAACCTCTACGTCGGTGCCACGGACGGCCTCAGAGGCGCGCTCAACACCTTCCTGGGCGAGCAGGGCTCCCAGTCCGGCACCCCGTTCGTGATAGGAGTCGCCGGCTCGGTCGCCGTGGGCAAGTCGACGGTCGCCCGGCTCCTGCAGGCCCTGCTCTCGCGCTGGCCGGAACACCCGCGCGTCGAGCTGGTCACCACCGACGGCTTCCTGCTGCCCACCAAGGAACTCCAGGCCCGCGGCCTGATGTCGCGGAAGGGATTCCCCGAGTCCTACGACCGCCGTGCGCTCACCCGCTTCGTCGCCGACATCAAAGCGGGCAAAGGCGAGGTGACAGCTCCTGTCTACTCCCACCTGATCTACGACATCGTCCCCGGCAAGAAGCTCACGGTCCGCCGCCCCGACATCCTGATCGTCGAGGGCCTGAACGTCCTCCAGCCCGCCCTCCCAGGCAAGGACGGCCGCACCAGGGTCGGCCTGGCCGACTACTTCGACTTCAGCGTCTACGTCGACGCCCGTGTCGAGGACATCGAGCACTGGTACCTCAACCGCTTCCGCAAGCTGCGCGCGACCGCCTTCCAGAACCCGTCCTCGTACTTCCGCAAGTACACCCAGGTCTCGGAGGAGGAGGCCCTCGACTACGCCCGGACGATGTGGCGCACGATCAACCAGCCCAACCTGGTCGAGAACATCGCCCCCACCCGCGGCCGCGCCGCCCTCGTCCTGCGCAAGGGCCCGGACCACAAGGTGCAGCGGCTGAGCCTGCGCAAGCTGTGACGCGCGGGGAAAGACCGGTTAGATAGCCGTCATGCTCCACTTGCGCCTGATCACGCCGTCCGGGAAGACCGACGACGTGGTGCGACTGATCGACAAGACGGTCGGCACCACCCACCTCGTCGTGCTGCCGGACTCCGCCCGCGACCCCGCCGGGGACGTCGTGATGTGCGACGTGGCGCGCGAGGCGGGTGACGAACTGCTCACCGGCCTGCGGGAGCTGGGCATCGACACGAGCGGTTCCATCGCCGTCGAGGCCATCGACCTGTCGCTGTCCGAGCGGGCCGACAGGGCAGAGGCCGACGCACCCGGCGAGGGAGCGGACGCGGTCCTGTGGGAGCAGCTGACCGAAGCGACGCACGAGGAGTCGACCCTCTCCGCCACGTATCTCGCGTTCATCACTCTCGCCACGATGATCGCGGCCTGCGGTGTCGTCCTGGACAACGCGATCCTGATCGTGGGCGCCATGGCCGTGGGCCCGGAGTTCGGCCCTCTCGCCGGCATCTGCACCGCGATCGTCCGCAGCAAAGCACGCCTCGCCCTGCGCTCGCTGATCGCCCTCCTGGTGGGCTTCGCGGTGGCGATGGCGGTGACGGTCGGCTTCAGCCTCTTCATGGACGCCGTCGGGCTGTTCACTGAGGCCAAACTGGAGGGCGACCGCCCCAACACCGGCTTCATCTACGCCCCCGACTGGTTCTCCTTCGTCGTGGCGGTCCTGGCCGGCGTCGCCGGCACCCTGTCCCTGACCTCCGCCAAGTCGGGCGCCCTGGTGGGCGTGGCCATCTCGGTGACCACGATCCCGGCCGCCGCGAACGCGGCAGTGGCCCTGAGCTACGGCGACACCCGCCAGACCCAGGGCTCCACGGAACAACTCCTGCTGAACCTGCTGGGCATCATCGTCGCCGGCACGCTGACCCTGCTGGTACAGAAATGGCTCTGGTCCAAACAACGCCGGCAGGTCAGCAGGCCTTAAGGGGCGCGGGGCTGTCTCTATGTGCGGCTCCGCCGCGTGGGCGCGACAAGCCACAACGAACGGTCAGCCCGCAACGAACCGCAGCCCCCACCCCGAACCAGGAACAGCCGACTACCCCAACGCAGACTTCACGACATCGGCCAACCGCCCGGCCACAGACCGAGCCTGCTCGATATCCGCGGCCTCCACCATCACCCGCACCAACGGCTCGGTCCCCGAGGACCGCAGCAGCACCCGCCCGGTGGCTCCCAGCTCGCGCTCCGCATCGGCGACCGCCGCGGACAGCTCGACCGACGTCGTCACGCGGGACTTGTCGACATCCGGCACATTGATCAGTACCTGCGGCAGCCGCTCCATCACAGACGCCAGCTCCCGCAGCGGACGCCCGCTCTGCGCGACCCGCGCCGCCAGCAGCAACCCGGTCAGCGTGCCGTCGCCGGTCGTCGCATGGTCGAGAATGATCACGTGCCCGGACTGCTCGCCCCCGAGGGCGAACCCGTGCTCCTTCATCTCCTCCAGCACGTACCGGTCGCCCACGGCGGTCTGCACGAGCCGGATGCCCTCGCGCTCCATGGCGAGCTTGAAGCCCAGGTTGGACATCACCGTCGCCACGACCGTCTCGGCCCGCAGCATGGAGGCCTCCCGCATGGCCAGCGCGAGGACGGCCAGGATCTGGTCGCCGTCCACCTCCTCGCCGGTGTGGTCCACGGCGAGGCACCGGTCGGCGTCGCCGTCGTGCGCGATGCCCAGGTCGGCCCCGTGCTCGACGACGGCGGCCTTGATCTTGTCCAGGTGCGTGGAGCCGCACCCGTCGTTGATGTTGAGCCCGTCCGGCTCGGCCCCGATCGTGACGACCTCGGCACCGGCCCGCTGGAACGCCTCGGGCGAGACCCGGGAGGCGGCGCCGTGCGCCTCGTCGAGGACGACCTTCAGCCCGTCGAGCCGGTTCGGCAGGACGCGCAGCAGATGCGCGACGTACCGGTCGGCACCCTCCTCGGAGTCGCGCACGCGGCCCACTCCGGCCCCGGTCGGCCGGTCCCACGGGGCGCCGGTGCGGTGCTCCTCGTAGACGGACTCGATCCTGTCCTCCAGCTCGTCGGCGAGCTTGTGCCCGCCGCGGGCGAAGAACTTGATGCCGTTGTCGGGCATGGCGTTATGGCTCGCGGAGAGCATCACACCGAGGTCGGCGCCGAGCTCCGAGGTCAGGTACGCCACCGCCGGCGTCGGCAGCACGCCGACCCGCAGGACGTCCACGCCGGCGCTGGCGAGGCCCGCGACCACGGCGGCCTCCAGGAACTCCCCGGACGCGCGCGGGTCACGCCCGACCACCGCGGTCGGCCGGTGTCCCTCGAACGTGCCCGCCTCGGCCAGTACGTGCGCCGCAGCCACGGAGAGGCCGAGGGCCATCTCCGCCGTCAGGTCCGCGTTGGCGACACCGCGCACGCCGTCCGTGCCGAAGAGTCGTCCCACTGTGGTGTCCTCCGAATTGCGAGAGAGTGCGGCTCCAGTACATCCCCCGGGACCGTCCGGCATCCGCAGGGGTTGTGTACGTGAACGCCCCGGCGGCACGGAAGGTGCCGCCGGGGCGATCGTTGCGAAGACAGTCGCAAGGACAGCTACGCGATTAGCGCTTGCTGTACTGCGGGGCCTTGCGGGCCTTCTTCAGACCGGCCTTCTTGCGCTCGACCGCACGGTCGTCGCGGCGGAGGAAGCCGGCCTTCTTGAGGGCGCCACGGTTGTTGTCGACGTCGGCCTCGTTCAGCGCGCGGGCGACACCGAGACGGAGCGCACCGGCCTGACCGGAGACACCGCCACCGGCGATGCGGGCGATGACGTCGTAACGGCCCTCGAGCTCGAGCACCTTGAAGGGCTCGTTGACTTCCTGCTGGTGCACCTTGTTCGGGAAGTAGTCCTCGAGGGTGCGCCCGTTGATCTTCCACTTGCCGGTGCCCGGGACGATCCGGACGCGGGCGATGGCGTTCTTGCGACGGCCCAGGCCGGCGGCCGGCTGGGGCTCGCCGAAGCGGGAGGCCATGGACTCCGAGGTGTACTCACCCTCGACGGGGACCTCGGACTCGGTGGTGTAGCTGTCGATGTCAAGCTCTTCGAGCGGCTGCTCGGCAGTGGTCTCGGCCACGATTCTCCTCAGATTCTCTTCAGTCTTAGGGGGTGGCCGGACTTACTGCGCGACCTGGGTGATCTCGTACGGCTGCGGCTGCTGCGCGCCGTGCGGGTGCTGGTCACCCTTGTAGACCTTCAGCTTCGAGAGCATCTGACGGCCCAGAGTGTTCTTGGGGAGCATGCCCTTGACGGCCTTCTCGATGGCCTTCTCGGGGTTCTTGTCGAGCAGCTCGTCGTAACGGACGGAGCGCAGACCACCCGGGTAGCCGGAGTGGCGGTACGCCATCTTCTGGGTCCGCTTGTTGCCGGACAGGTGCACCTTGTCCGCGTTGATGATGATGACGAAGTCACCAGCGTCGACGTGAGGGGCATAGATCGGCTTGTGCTTGCCCCGGAGGAGGGTCGCTGCGGTGGTGGCGAGACGACCCAGGACAACGTCCTGAGCGTCAATGACGTGCCACTGGCGCGTCACATCGCCGGGCTTGGGGCTGTACGTACGCACGGTTCGTAGCCTTCGCTTCGAGTGAATGGTCCTGAACAGGTCACCGAAACGATCACGACAGCCTTGACCGCACAGCGGTGACGCAAACCGCGTGCTGGTCGCTGGTCATCGGCCCGGTGGACCGGTGTAAGGGCCCGTCCCGTGAGAATGAGCAAGCCAATACACAACGAAAGAGCAGAATACCGGGGCTCACCGCAAGGGTCAAAACGCGGGATCATCGACGACGGCCGGTCACGGAGACGCACAGGCCGGCACAGAAAGTCACGGCCCTCCTCAGGGTCCGGCGCCGCACCGGCCGCACGTACGGGAACACCGACGACGACAGCACATCGACGACCACGGCGACGCCCCACCGCGGCAGGCAGCCGCCCCCGCGCGGACGGCGGAGCGCCCGCAGCACCCCGACCGCGACCGTCGGCCAGACCCCGACCGCGGTCGCCGGCCAGGACCACAGGCACACCAGCAGCACCACGGCCGGCAGCACTCGCCCCAACCACCCGCAGATGTCGCCTTTGCCCGTCCGCATGAGAGGAACGCTAGGGGCTCCAGGGCCCATCCAGGCGGACCAGCACGCCACTTGTCCCGTCTAAGATGCGCCCCATGAGCTTTGGGCAGGGGGGACCCCAGTCCCAGTGGGATCCATGGAAACCGCAGTCGCAGCAGCCCTGGAGCAGCGGGGGCGGCCAGTCTCCGGACTGGGCCGCGCTCGCCGAGGCGTCCGAGGCCCGTAACAAACGACGCCGGCTGCTCCTGGTCGGCGGCGGCGCGCTCGCCACCGTCGCGATCGGTGCTGCCGTCGCGGTGGCCGTGGTCTCGGCGGGCGGCGACAACCAGGCGAACAGTCCGACCTCCCAGGTGCCCTCGGCCGACATCCCGAGCCAGTCCGCCTCGGCCCCGTCGTTCGCCCCGACCAGCGCCCCGCCCCCGCTGGACCCGAAGGACTTCATCGCCAGCGCGAAGAAGGACACGGCTCCGCTCAGCCCGGACACCCTCTTCTCGGGCACCCAGCTGACCATGGGCGGGACGCTGTACAAGAAAGGCCCCACGGCCGACACGAGGAACTGCGCCTCGGCGGCCGGCGGCACGCTCCCCAAGGTCCTCACCGCGAACGACTGCACGCGCCTGATACGTGCCACGTACGTCAAGGACGGCATCGCGGTGACGGTCGGCGTGGCGGTCTTCGACACCGAGGCCCAGGCCGACAAGGCCAAGGGCGAGACCAACAAGCGGAGCTTCGTCAAGTCACTCTCCGGCGGCGGCGTGAAGCCCTTCTGCGAGGCCGGGTTCTGCCGCACGACCAGCAACTCCTACGGTCGCTACGCCTACTTCACCAACGCCGGCTTCACCAATGGCAAGGACGTGACGCCCGAGGACACCGCGGTCTTCAAGACCGGCAACGACCTGGCCCAGTTCGCGTTCGACCAGATCCACCGCCGCGGCCAGGCCCAGGCGTCGGCCGCCGCCGACGAGTGACCGGCCGCCGCCCGCCCGGTCACAGCCTCTTCGCGCTGCGCAGCGTCTTGGCGTAGTAGCCGTTGCCGTCCAGCCGGGACACTCCGCCGACGTCGCCGATGGTCGGGCCGTTGACCTCCTCACGGCTGGAGATGAAGAGCAGGTGGCCCTCGGTGTCGTAGCCGAGCACCATGCCGACGTGGTCCAGGCGCTGCCCGGTCCGGGCGTCGAGCTTGAAGAAGACGAGGTCTCCGGGCTGGAGCTGGTCGATGCCGGTGGGCCGGTTCTTTGGCGACACACCGGTCAGCGGCAGGACGTCGGCCCCCTGGTCCGAGCGGGCCATGCCGTTGGCGGTGCGCGGCAGGCCGTCGCCCGAGTCGTCCGAGGACATCAGCGGGTAGCGGGCGCGGTAGCCGAACACCATCCGCATGTATCCCGAGCAGTCGATCGACTTGGCGCGCGCGGTCTCCGGCTGCCCGATCACGCCGTCCCGGAACGGGTACTGGACGCCCAGGTAGTCGTAGAAGTCGGACTGCTCCAGGCGCAGGTCGCCGCCCTCGGCACCGGTCGCGTTGAGGGGGCCGAAGTTGGCGTCACCGGCGTAGACGTTGCCCTGCGCGTCCTTCTTCTCCTTGGCGCCCGCGACGTACTGGAAGGCGACGGCGATCAGGTCGTCCTCCTTGCTGCCCTGGAGTTCGGCGTACCAGTCCTTGAACCACTTCTGCTTCTCCGCGCCCTTCTTCCAGGGCTCGGGCATGAGGCGGACCCAGTCCGTCGTGGAGACCTTGGAGCTCGTCGACGAGGGCTCGGCGAAGGTGCGGGCCGGTCCGGTCAGGGTCGCGGTGCGCGCCCCGTCGGTGAACACCGCCTTGACCTGTCCGTCGGATCCGCGCAGCACCGAGCGGGCCGGGTTCTCCAGCCGGGACCAGCTCTCCGGGCCCTTGTCGCGGGTCTTCGTCGCGCCGTCGGCCCGGTCCGAGCCGTCCAGCACGCCGACGTTCGTGATCGCGGGGACGCCCTTGTCCTCCTGTTTGCGCAGCTCCACGGTGAGGTAGCCGGAGGTCGCCACGAGCGCCAGCACCACGAGGCCGGAGAGGACCGGCCGCGATTTCTTCTTTCCTGCCATGTGTTGTCTCCTGGTTATCGGCCGCTGGGTGCGCCGGTTCTCAGACGGTGGGCATGATGCCGAGCAGCAGTCCGGCGGCGACGACGATGTAGGCCATGAGCGAGACGGTGCCGGTCGCCAGCAGGGTCGGCCCCTTGGGCTGGCGGACCATCTGGTACGCGATGAGGCCGGGCACGATGAATCCGAGGGTCTGGTTGCCGTACAGCAGCGGGAACTCGATCGAGAGCACGATCATCACGGTGGCCTGGAGCAGCACGCCCAGCAGGACGACCGCGGCGAACAGCCGCTTGCCGTAGAGGATCACCAGCCGCTGCATGACCTTGGTGCCCGCATAGGTGAGGGCGGTGACGCCGACCACCATCGCGGCTCGCTGGAGGTCCTCGATGAGGGTCAGGGCGAGCCAGCCCGGCGTGATCATTCCACCGGGCGAGAGGTTGGTGGTCAGGTAGCACAACAACGAGAAGAACAGGCCGATGGCGATGCCGAGGGCGGCCATCTCGGGGGTCAGGGCGGCGGTGGTCAACGGGGTCTCCGGGCACGGGTGCGGGTGCGGGGCGAGCGGCGGGCGTGGGTCCCGCCCGTGGACGTCAGGAACGGGGAGGCTGCCCCCCGCCGTCGGCCGTCGGGTACGGGGAGTGCCCGTAGGGGTCGTCGGCGTACCGCCATGGCTGTTCGGCCGGGTCGGCGTACGGCACCTGCTGGTACGGGGCCGGGGCGGGATATCCGGCGTCGGCGTACGGCCCCGACGGCTGGGCCGGGATGTGGACCACCGGGATCTCCTGGGTACGGGAGGCCTGGTAGCGCTCCTCGTAGGCCATGGGGTACGAGGCGTAGGGGTCCAGGCGCGCCGGCTGGACCGGCGTGGGCGTGGCCGAGGGCCGCGCGGCGTCGGCGGTGGCGGACTCATCCGCCGGGAGTTCGGCCAGGTACTCCAGCAGTTCCTCGCCCTGGCCGTGGATGTTGCCGATGGCGACCAGGGAGGAGTCGGCGGACAGGCGCTCCAGCAGGGCGGGCATGAACTCCTCGGCCGACCGCCGCTCGCCCCCGAGGTCGATCGCGCGGTCGCGCCACTCGGCGGGGATGGCGTCGATCGCGCTCTTGGCCGGGTGCCCGATGACGAAGACGTGGTCCGGCTGGAGGTCGGGGATGATCTCGCCCATCTGGCCGTTGCGCTCCACGCGGTCCGGCCGGCAGTTGATCACGACGTTCAGCGGCCGGTGGATGGCTCCGAGGTCGAGGAGCTGGTTGATGTTCATCAGCGTCGACTCGGGGTCGTTGGCCGCGAAGACGTTGGCGAAGGCGAGCCGCTTGCCCTCGGGCGCCAGGTAGCGCTCGACGGACAGGACGCCCGGGTCCGGCGGGGCGTCGTACATGCCCTGCAGGGCGACCCGCCGTTCCACGCCGAGCAGTTCGGCCACGACGAGGGCGATCGCGACGTTCTCCTTGAAGGTGAACCAGCTGAAGCCGCGCAGTTCCTCGTCGGTGACGGTCTCCGGGTCGGCGTAGATCAACTGGCAGTTACGGGCGTCGGCCTCCTCCTGGAGGATGTGGAAGCGTTCCTTCTCCGCGGTGACGCAGATGCCGTCCTCCGGCATGGAGCGGCACAGGGACCGCGCCACGTCGTCGAGGGTGGGCCCCATCTCGGCGAGGTGGTCCTCGCGGACGTTGCACAGCACGCCGATCGTGGAGCGGATCAGCTTGCTCTGGTTCACCTCCTGCAGGGCCGGCATGACGGCCATGCACTCGATGACGAGGGCGTCGGGCCGGTAGGTGGCGGCCCGGCGCACGATGCCGATCTGCTCCACCACGTTGGCGATGCCGAACTTGCGGTAGACCGGCTCCTCGGTGGCGTCCGGGTGGATGAACCGGGCCGCCGTTCCCGTGGTCTTCGCCACGGTGACCAGGTCGCCGCCGCGCAGCGCCCCGGCGCACAGCCGGGTGATGGAGGACTTGCCGCGGATGCCGTTCACGAGCACGCGCGAGGGGATGCTGTGCAGGCTGGCGTAATGCCGGCGCTGTTCCACGATGCCCGCCACGAGCAGCAGCACGCTGCCGGTGAGCAGGACGAAGTACAGATAGAGCACGGCTGGGTCACCTTCCCCGAACGCCGGCTTCCGGCTCCGCGAGCCGGCGCGCCTGGGTCTGCTTACGGGCCTGGAGTTGCTGGCGCAGCAGTTCGAGGCTGCGCACGACGGCGCCGACCTCGTCCTGGTAGCGGGGGTACAGCACGGACTTGAGGTCGCCGTCGGCCAGCTTCTCCGCGCCGGCCGCCAGGGCCCGCATCGGCCGGGCCACGACCAGGTGGACCCAGCCGAGGCAGACGACGATCAGGGCCAGACCGAGCAGTCCGGCCAGGACGCTGCGGTCCTCGCGCTGGTACGGGGTGATCTGGAAGTCCTTGGCGTTCTGCCAGCTGACCACGGTCCAGCCGATGTCGGCCGCCACACCACCGCCGGAGAAGGGGGCGGCCGCGGCGACGGTGACCCCGCGGCCCTCGCGGATCAGCAGACCGTTCTCGACGGGACCGGCGCCGACGTGGACGCTGCCGGCCCGGACGAGGTCGGTGAGCGCGTCGCGCGGCAGTTCCTCGAAGGCCAGGAAGCCGTCGCCGGCGGCGATGGTCCGCGCCTTGGAGTCCACCACGCGGACCTCGCCGAGCCCGGGCCGCTTCAGCAGCGAGTTGAGGAACTCGACCCGGATCTCGCCGACCAGGGCCATGCCCTTGCGGCCCGGCACCGGCGCCCCGGCCTGGACGACCGGCTTCTTCGCGCCCTCGCCGGCCACCCGGACCAGCGGCAGCTCGTCCGCGTCGGCGAAACCGGCGCGCGGCTCCTTGCCCGCGCGGGCGACGACCTCGCCGTCCTCGTCGAGGAGGTACAGCGCCTGGTAGCGGGTGTGCTCGCGCAGGGTCTCCTCAAGCAGAGCGCGGCCGGCGTCGGCGTCGTCCGGGTCGATCAGCCGGGACGCGGAGACCAGGTCCGCCTGCGCCTCGTTGAGCGCCCGGCGCACCCGGTCGGCGACCAGGTCGGTGCGGTCACGCTGGTCCGCGACCATGCTGGCCGGAATGCTGACGGAGTCGTCGGTGCGGTTCAGCAGGAGGCCGACGGGCAGGCACCACAGCAACAGCAGTACGGCGGTCAGCGCGAGCGGCCCGCGCACCCCGAACCGTCCCTTGACGCGCTGGCGCCCGCCGGGATCATCGGCCGGGCCGCCCAACTGCGCGCGCAGCCTCTCCAGTGCGGAGCCGATGCGCGCGGCCTCACCCCAGCGGGGCACGTCCACCGGGCGGGTCAGGTCGCCCCGGGCCAGTCGGCGGGACTCCAGGAACAGCCGCAGCAGCGGCCGCTGCACGGTCGCCCACAGCACGGCCGCGGCGAGCAGTCCGAGCACCACCAGGGCTCCGGCCGCCAGCAGCCCGTACAGCTCCCGGTCCGGAGCGGCGGCCTGCTGCTCGACCACGGGCAGCAGGGCGACGACGGTGAGCCCGAGGCCCGCGCCGACGCTCTTCTTCTCCTCCGGGTCGGCGGAGGAGAGGGAGGCGTAACCGGCCGTGGTGACACGGCCGTTGTAGCTCCCGCCGACCAGGGTCCCGCTGACCCCGGGGTAGCCGCGGGAGCCCGGCTCCCTGGCACTGACCGGGTCCTGCTCGGTCTCCCGTGCCGCCTTGGCGGACAGCCCGCTCATCTGCTTCTGGAGGAAGGCCAGCTCCTTGCGCTCCTGGTCGGTGTTGAGCGCCTCGGACTGTTCGAAGCCTGCCGTGGCGAGGATCTCCCCGCCGGTGGCGACGACCGCCATGGAGCGGAACTGACCCAGGTTGATGGCGGGCACGGACAGGCTGTTGGAGGCGAGCAGCAGCTGCTGCGGCCGGTCCTCGAAGTCCAGGACCGCCATGGTCATCAGGCGTACGTCGCCGGTCTCCAGCCGCACCATGCGGGGCTTGAGGGCCGTGTCCCCGGTGAGGACGTCCTTGTCGAGCCACCCGAGGGGAATCGTTTCACCCCTGGCGGCCAGCACCTTGCCGCTCTCCAGGTCCAGGACCGTGGTGCCCGTCCACTTCTGATAGGTCTTCCCCAGGTCGGACAGGACGCGTTCGGGCTTCACCGGCGACCCCGCGTTCAGCGCGGCGGCGGTGCGGTTCAGGTCGGTGACCCGCTCGTCGATCGAGGCGCGCAGGGCGATGGCGCCGTCCTCGGCGAAGTGCTGCTGCGAGGAGAGCACCGCCTGCGGTACGGGCTGCTCACCGGCGGGTCCGAGCACCTGGGCGGTGAGGCCGGCGAGGGCGAGCACCAACACGCACAGCAGCGCGATCGGGGGACGGACGCCGCCCAGCAGCGGCATGTCCGCACGTCTTCGGCTGCGCCGCCGTCCCCCCTTCACGGGGCGCGCGGCTCGGGTGGGTGTCACCGGTGGTCTCCTCCGGCCTCTCTGGGTGAAGAACGGCCGCACAGAACACCGCTCCCGCGGAGAGGTAACGGACCGCCGTATACAAGACTGTTGGGGAGCGCCGAAGTTGTGCCGGTCGCCCCGTACGCGCTGTGGCGCTAGTCACGCTCCAGCGTGAGCTCCTTCAGGCCGTCGCCCCCCGGCGCCCCGCGGTTGTACAGGAAGCCACGTGTGCGGTCGGCCGCCAGCCGGTAACGGGCGAGCCGCTCCTCGGAGAGGTCGCCCGGCGCGTCGAGGGCCCGGCGCACGTCGACCACCCGGTGGTCCTCGACCGCGCCGGCGGGCGGCTTCTCACCGGACTCCACCTCGGGCGGGATGTCCACCAGCGTCGTGGCGTAGCGGGCGGAGACGTCCCAGCCGTCGGTCGTCTCACGGAACTCGAACCAGCCGATCGCGCCCTCCTCCGTGACCCCGGTGGGCGAGGAGTGTCGGGCGACCTGGTTGCCCAGGCTGTAGGCGACCCAGGTGCCGTTCACCTTCTGGATCGGCTGCACGGCGTGGGAGTGGTGCCCGATCACCAGGTCGATCCCGGTCTCCTCACTGAGCCGCTCCGCCAACCGCAGCTGGGCGACGCTCGGTTCGTTGTAGTGCTCGGCCCCCCAGTGCACCGACAGGATGACCACCTCGGCACCCTTCTCACGGGCCCGGGCCTCGGCGTCCTTGATCGCCTCCGCGTCGAGCTCGTTGAACGCCCATTTCTCCTTCTCCGGCGTCGGGTGGCGGAACGACATCCAGGAGAACGAGAGGTGGGCGACCTTGACTCCCTTGACGTCACGAATGTTGATCCGTTCCGCTTCCTCGGGCGTGCGAGCGGAGCCGGTGTGCCCGAGTCCGGCCTTGTCCATGGCGTTCAAGGTGCGCCGCACGGCCCCGAGGCCGTGGTCGTAGGTGTGATTGGAGGCCGTCGAGCAGGTGTCGTAGCCCACACCCTTGAGCGTCGTCAGGATCTGCGGCGGGACGAGGAACTCCGGGTACCCCTCGAAGGGACCCCGCGGATTCCCGACGGGCGTCTCCATGTGACAGATCGCAAGATCGGCCTCACTGACGACCGGCTTCACCCCGGCGAGCAGCGGCCCGAAGTCCAGCCCGGCCTCTCCCTCGCCGGTCTTCTTGGCATCCTTGGCGGCCTGGTCGACCAGCTCGGGGTGGATCAGCACATCACCGGCGGCGGCGACGGTGAACGAGCGGCCACCCGGCTTCACCTGCGGTGCGGATGCCGCGGAGGTGCACGCGGTCGTCACGGCAACGGTGGCCGCGAAAGCGGTTGCCGCCCGGGCGATCCGGAGAGGATTACGAAGTGTCACCGCATCATATTCACATGGAGCACACAAGCACCACGGAAGTTACCGTCACAAGACAGTCACATTTGACTCGCATTCTGGTCCAAATCGGACTTGTCCTCGCCCTGTTCGGCTGCCAGTCGGCCACAGACCGGTCAACGGACGACTCCACTCCGGGCGCCCGGGAGCTCGTGGACCTCCGCAACAGGATCCTCGCGTACACGGCGGACCTGGAGCCCGACGCCGCGTACTCCCCACCGGACGACGCCCAGCGCGAGCGCGTCGCCGAGAGCGTCGGCCACCTCCTGGACGGCGACGCCACGAAGGCCGAACGACTGCTCGACCCCCTCGGCCTGAAGCTCACCCGCCTCACCGACACGGAGTCCGGCCGCAGGTACGACGAGATCGCCGCCGCCCGCCCCGGCCGGGCCGAACGCTGGGGACGCCTCTACCTGACCGCCGACTCCGACGTCCGCTGGAACGCCCAGGTACCGCACCCCGTCTCCGACCGGGACACCGAAAGCCTCGGCGTGCGGCTCCTGGAGGACAACCCCGGCGGCTCCCTGGTCCTCGCCGGCGCGCACCGCGAGGCGGGCCGGGGCGACGCCGCCGACGTCGCCCACAGGGCGGACAGCGTCTTCCACGCCATCGTCGTGGAGCTCCAGAAACGCGACGTCCCGGGCGTGCAACTGCACGGCTTCGCCAAGGACTCGGACCGCCCCTACGAGGCGGTCCTCTCCACCGGAGCCGCGCGGAGCACCTTCACCGAGGCCGCCGCCCTGGCCGACGCCATGCAGGCCGACGGGCTGCGGGTCTGCCGGAGCTGGTCGGCCCGCTGCCCCCTGGAAGGCACCACGAACGTCCAGGGCAAGGCCGCGGAGCGCCACCACGCCAAGTTCCTCCACGTGGAGCTCTCCCCCAAGGCACGCGGCGACGGCAACGACGCCGACGCCGCCGCCACGGCCCTCTCAGGGCTGGTCACGACCTGGAACTCCGCCCGCCGGTGAGGAACGGCAAAAGCCGGTCAGCAGCACCCCGCCGACGGCAACGACCGCTT
Source organism: Streptomyces coeruleorubidus (assembly GCF_028885415.1). GTDB lineage: Bacteria > Actinomycetota > Actinomycetes > Streptomycetales > Streptomycetaceae > Streptomyces > Streptomyces coeruleorubidus_A. Next base: position 5,935,417 of record NZ_CP118527.1, on the reverse strand, counting down.
GTTCCGCGCCTCCTTGCTGCGCGCGGCGAGCAGTTCGTCGGCCGGGTAGCCGACCTCCTCCAGCGTCAGCCCGTGCGGCCGTACGACGTGCACGGCCGAGTCCCGTACGCCGGCCGCCAGCACCTTCGCGGGCCAGTCCGGCGGCCGGTGCCCGTCGCCCACGAACAGCAGCGCCCCGATCAGCGAACGCACCATGTTGTGGCAGAAGGCGTCGGCCCGCACGGTCGCGGTGATGATCCCGTCGTCGCCCTTCACGAGACTCAGCTCCTGGAGCGTACGGATCGTCGTCGCGCCCTCCCGCTTCTTGCAGTAGGCGGCGAAGTCGTGCTCGCCGAGCAGCCGCCGCGCGGCCTCGTTCATGGCGTCGACGTCCAGGGGCCAGTCATGCCACAGCACATGGTTGCGCAGCAGCGGATCGACGCCCCCGGGATTGTCGGTGACCCGGTACGCGTACCGCCGCCAGATCGCCGAGAACCGCGCGTTGAAGCCACTGGGCGCCTCCCTGAGGGCCCAGACCCGGACGTCCCTGGGCAGCCGCCCGGCGAGCCGCTTCAGCAGCTTCTGGTTGTGCTCGGCCCAGACCTCACGCGGCAGATCGACATGCGCCACCTGCCCCCGGGCGTGCACCCCGGCGTCGGTACGCCCCGCCACGGTCAGCTCGTACGTCTGCCCCGACCGCGTCACGGTCCGCAGGGCGTCCTCGATCTCCCCCTGCACGGTCCGCCGCCCCCCGGCCTGCTTGGCCCACCCGGAGAACTCGCTCCCGTCGTACGACAGATCGAGCCGCACACGCGCGTAACCCGCTGCTGCTTCATCACTCACGTACAGATCCTCTCAGCAACACAAAAGCGGGCCCGCCCCTCATAGAGGAACGGACCCGCCAACGCCCTTCAAGGGGCGCGGGGAACTGCGCGAACAACCACAACGAATCCGCAGCCGCCAGCAAACAGCCCCCGGCAGACGCTCAGGCGTCCTTGGACTCCTCGGCGTCATCAGCCTTGGTCACATCGACCTGAGCCTCAGCAGCCTCGGCGTCCTTCGCGGCACGCTTGGTCGCGGCCTCGGCCTCGCCGGTCGCCTCCTGAGCCACCGTCAGCGCCTCGACCAGCTCGATGACAGCCATGGGCGCGTTGTCGCCACGGCGGTTACCGATCTTGGTGATGCGGGTGTAGCCACCCGGACGGTTCTCGTAGCGCGGGCCGATCTCGGTGAAGAGCGTGTGGACGACGCTCTTGTCCGTGATGACCTGGAGCACCTGACGGCGGTTGTGAAGGTCGCCCTTCTTCGCCTTGGTGACCAGACGCTCGGCGTACGGACGCAGCTTGCGCGCCTTCGCCTCGGTGGTGGTGATACGACCGTGCTCGAACAGCGACTTCGCGAGGTTCGCGAGGAGCAGCTTCTCGTGCGCGGCGCTGCCGCCCATACGGGCACCCTTGGTGGGCTTCGGCATGGTGTTTCTCCTAGGTGTCTGCCCCGGCCGTATCAGGTACCGGGGTCAGTATCCGAGCGAGCGGTTGCCCGTCGGAGATCCGGGGTCCGCTGACGCGAACCCCGGAAGCAGAGACTCAGTACTGCTCGGTCTCCACGAAGCCCGCGTCCGCGTCGTCGTCCGCACCAAAGGCGTCGGCGGCCGCGGTCGGGTCGAATCCGGGCGGGCTGTCCTTCAGGGCGAGACCCATCCCGGCCAGCTTCGCCTTGACCTCGTCGATGGACTTCGCACCGAAGTTGCGAATGTCGAGGAGGTCGGCCTCGGAACGAGCCACGAGCTCACCCACGCTGTGGATGCCCTCGCGCTTGAGGCAGTTGTACGACCGAACGGTGAGCTCCAGCTCCTCGATCGGCAGAGCCAGGTCCGCGGCGAGCGCGGCGTCCGTCGGGGACGGACCCATGTCGATGCCCTCGGCGTCGATGTTGAGCTCGCGGGCCAGACCGAACAGCTCGACCAGGGTCTTGCCGGCCGACGCCATGGCGTCACGCGGACGCATGGCCTGCTTGGTCTCGACGTCGACGATCAGCTTGTCGAAGTCGGTCCGCTGCTCGACACGCGTGGCCTCGACCTTGTACGTGACCTTGAGCACCGGCGAGTAGATGGAGTCGACCGGGATCCGGCCGATCTCCTGGCCGACCTGCTTGTTCTGCACGGCGGAGACGTAGCCACGGCCGCGCTCGACCGTGAGCTCCATCTCCAGCTTGCCCTTGCCGTTGAGCGTGGCGAGGACGAGGTCGGGGTTGTGCACCTCGACACCGGCCGGCGGCGCGATGTCGGCGGCGGTGACCAGACCCGGGCCCTGCTTGCGCAGGTACATCACGACCGGCTCGTCGTGCTCCGAGGAGACGACCAGCTGCTTGATGTTGAGGATCAGGTCGGTGACGTCCTCCTTGACGCCCGGCACGGTGGTGAACTCGTGCAGGACACCGTCGATGCGGATGGACGTGACCGCCGCACCCGGGATCGAGGAGAGGAGGGTCCGGCGCAGGGAGTTGCCGAGGGTGTAGCCGAAGCCCGGCTCCAGCGGCTCGATCACGAACCGGGAGCGGAACTCGTCGACGACCTCTTCGGTCAACGAGGGACGCTGAGCGATCAGCATGTGTGGATCAGATCCTTCAGTCGGGGGCGCCCGCTATATGACGCCCGACTTGAACCGTCCCCGACGAAAAGGGACGGGTACTGCAAGGGTACGGGCGATACGGCCCTTACAGAGCCGTACCGCCCGAAAACCGCTGCCCGTGGACCGAAACGTCAGACGCGACGGCGCTTCGGCGGACGGCAACCGTTGTGCGGGGTCGGGGTGACGTCCTGGATGGAGCCGACCTCGAGGCCCGTGGCCTGCAGGGAGCGGATCGCGGTCTCACGACCGGAACCCGGGCCCTTCACGAACACGTCGACCTTGCGCATGCCGTGCTCCTGGGCGCGGCGGGCAGCCGACTCGGCGGCCATCTGCGCGGCGAACGGCGTGGACTTCCGGGAACCCTTGAAGCCGACGTGGCCGGCGGAGGCCCAGGAGATCACGTTGCCGGACGGGTCCGTGATCGAGACGATCGTGTTGTTGAACGTGCTCTTGATGTGCGCGTGGCCGTGAGCGACGTTCTTCTTTTCCTTGCGGCGCACCTTCTTGGCAGCGCCCTGACGACCCTTGGGGGGCATCTATAACTCCTACGGGAGGTGGTCGGTCCTACAGCGAAGACCGCTGGACGGCGAGTCCGCTGCGGACTACTTCTTGCCCGGCTTCTTCTTGCCGGCGATGGCGCGACGCGGGCCCTTGCGGGTACGAGCGTTCGTGCTGGTGCGCTGACCGCGGACGGGCAGACCGCGGCGGTGACGCAGACCCTGGTAGGTACCGATCTCGACCTTGCGGCGGATGTCGGCCTGGATCTCGCGACGGAGGTCACCCTCGGTCTTGATGTTGTTGTCGACGTACTCGCGGATCGCGACGAGCTGCTCCTCGGAGAGGTCGCGAACGCGGGTGTTCGGGTCGACGCCGGTGGCGGCCAGCGTCTGCTGCGAGAGGGTCCGGCCGATGCCGAACACATAGGTGAGGGCGATCTCCACGCGCTTTTCGCGCGGGATGTCAACACCGGAAACGCGTGCCATTCAATGGCTCCAGTTACTTGACGGAGGTCTTCCACAGAACCGACTCCCAGCCGCCGTACGAGGTACGAACTGGGTCCCCGGCCTCCGACCGGGGGTGTCAGACCCGGAGGTCTGGGTCCTGCGTATGAACATATTCAGCTTGCGTCGCGCGAAGTTCTGCGTATGCAGAGGTGCGGTCGTGCGTCAGCCCTGGCGCTGCTTGTGGCGCGGGTTGTCGCAGATGACCATGACCCGGCCGTGACGGCGGATCACCCTGCACTTGTCGCAGATCTTCTTGACGCTCGGCTTGACCTTCATGGGTGAGGTTCTCCGGGTCAGTGCCACCACCCCGGAAGCCGGGGCGCGGGCAAGATCTACTTGTAGCGGTAGACGATCCGGCCACGCGTCAGGTCGTACGGAGACAGCTCCACCACGACCCGGTCGTCAGGGAGGATGCGGATGTAGTGCATGCGCATCTTGCCGCTGATGTGTGCCAGGACCTGGTGGCCGTTCTGGAGCTCGACCTTGAACATGGCGTTCGGAAGAGACTCGACGACAGTGCCCTCGATCTCGATGGCACCTTGCTTCTTGGCCACGCTTCGCCCTTCGAATCGACTACCTTGATCGACTCAGTGCGAGCGCATGCAGACATGCGGATGCACAAGAGCCGACGAGTCAGTCTACGTCAGGGCTCTCGGAAACACGAATCGAGGAAGTCTGCCCCGGTCGACAGATCATTAAGCGCCCCGAAAGGGGCTCGGGGAACTGCGCGACCGGCCCCGACGCGCCCGCAGCCGCCGAACGTCAGCGCATCCCTCCCCGGAAGGCGCTCAGCCCAGCGGATCAGGCGCGGCAACGATCCCCAGCTCCGCCAGCTTCGCCTTCCCCCCGTCGGGAGACGTCAGCACCAATGGCCCCTCCTCCGTCAGCGCCACCGAGTGCTCCCAGTGGGACGACCACGTGCCGTCCGTGGTGACGACCGTCCAGTCGTCCTGGAGGACCTCGGTCTTCGGCGTGCCGAGGGACACCATGGGCTCGATCGCGAGGCAGAAGCCCGGCACCAGCTTCGGGCCCTTGCCGCGCCGGCGGTCGACGTAGTTCAGCAGGTGCGGGTCCATGTGCATCTCGGTGCCGATGCCGTGGCCGCCGTAGTCCTCGATGATCCCGTAGCGACCACCGCCGGGCTTCGGCTGCCGGCGGATGTAGGTCTCGATGGCACGGGAGACGTCGACCAGACGATTCCCCTGCTTCATGGCCGCGATGCCGGCCCACATCGACTCCTCGGTCACCCGGGAGAGCTCGACCAGCTCCGGAGCGTGACCGGAGCCCACGAAGGCCGTGTACGCGGCGTCGCCGTGCCAGCCGTCGATGATCGCGCCGCAGTCGATGGAGATCACGTCCCCGTCCTTGAGGACGACGTCGTCGGAGGGGATGCCGTGCACGACGACCTCGTTCACGGACGTGCAGATCGTCGCCGGGAAGCCGCCGTACCCGAGGAAGTTCGGCTTGGCGTTGTGCTCGGCGAGCACCTTGCGGGCGACCTGGTCCAGATCCTTCGTCGTGGCCCCCGGCACGGCGGCTTCGCGGGTCGCCGCGTGGATGGCCGCGACGACCAGCCCCGCCTCACGCATCTTGGCGATCTGCTCGGGGGTCTTGATCTGCACCATGGGGGCTACGGCCTTTCTGGACCTTCGGAGACATGAACGCCTTCAACGATACGGGGCCGCGCGAGGACCCCGCCCACACAGCAGCCGCGGCTCCCCCGGGGGGGAACCGCGGCCGTGGCTGCGCAGGAACGACTACTTGTCGTCCTCGTCACGCTTGAGCGCCTCCATGGCGCGCGTCGTGACGTCCTCCACCTTGCCGAGCGCCGAGATCGTGACCACCAGGCCCTGCGCCTTGTAGTAGTCGATGATCGGCTCGGTCTGCGTGTGGTAGACCTCCAGCCGCTTGCGGACGGTCTCCTCGGAGTCGTCGTCCCGCTGGTAGAGCTCGCCGCCGCAGACGTCGCAGACGCCCTCCTTGGCCGGCGGCTTGTACGTCACGTGGAAGACGTGCGCCGACTCGTTGCGGCAGACGCGACGGCCGGCGATCCGCTTGACCACCTCGTCCTCGGGGACCTCCAGGTCCAGCACCGCGTCGAGCTGCATGCTCTCGGTCTCGAGCAGCTCGTCGAGCGCCTCGGCCTGGGAGACGTTGCGGGGGAAGCCGTCCAGCAGGAAGCCGTTCTCGGCGTCCGGCTGCTCCATCCGGTCCTTGGCCATCGCGATGGTGACCTCGTCGGGCACGAGATTGCCCGCGTCCATGTAGGACTTCGCCAGTTTGCCGAGTTCCGTCTGCTGGCTGATGTTGGCCCGGAACAGGTCGCCCGTGGAGATGTGCGGGATCGACAGGTTCTGAGCGAGGAACGCGGCCTGCGTTCCCTTACCGGCACCCGGCGGCCCGACGAGGACGATACGCATCAGCGGAGGAACCCTTCGTAATTGCGCTGCTGGAGCTGGCTCTCGATCTGCTTCACCGTCTCGAGACCGACACCCACGATGATCAGGATGCTGGTCCCGCCGAACGGGAAGTTCTGGTTTGCCCCGAAACCAGCCAACGCCATCGTTGGCACGAGAGCGATCAGTCCCAAGTACAGCGAACCCGGCCAGGTGATCCGGTTGAGCACGTACGACAGGTACTCAGCGGTCGGTCGGCCAGCCCGGATGCCCGGGATGAAGCCACCATACTTCTTCATGTTGTCGGCGACTTCCTCGGGGTTGAACGAGATGGCCACGTAGAAGAAGGCGAAGAAAATGATCAGGAGGAAGTAGAGGACGATGTGCATCGGAGCGTCCGGCAGCGCGAGATTCTTCTCGATCCAGATCTTCCAGTCGGAGTTTCCACCGGCGAACTGCGCGACCAGCGCCGGGATGTAGAGCAGAGACGAGGCGAAGATCACAGGGATGATGCCGGCCTGGTTGACCTTCAGCGGAATGTACGTCGACGTACCGCCGTAGGACCGGCGGCCGATCATGCGCTTCGCGTACTGGACCGGAATACGGCGCTGAGCCTGCTCGACGAAGACCACCAGGCCGATCACGACGAGGCCGACCGCGATGACCGTGCCGAACTCGATCCAGCCGTCGGCCAGGGAGCCCTGCTCCTTGATCGCCCACAGGGCGGACGGGAAGGTGGCGGCGATCGAGATGAACATCAGGATCGACATGCCGTTGCCGATGCCGCGGTCGGTGATGAGCTCGCCGAGCCACATCACGAACGCCGTACCGGCGGTCATGGTGATGACCATGGTGATGGTGACGAAGATCGACTGGTCCGGGACGATCTGGCTGGCCACCGGGCAGCCCTGGAACAGAGCGCCGCTGCGGGCGGTGGCGACGAGGCCGGTGCCCTGGAGGATGGCGAGGGCCACCGTCAGGTAACGGGTGTACTGCGTGATCTTCGCCGTACCGGCCTGGCCCTCCTTCTTCAGGGCTTCCAGGCGCGGGATCACCACAGTCAGCAGCTGCAGGATGATGCTCGCCGTGATGTACGGCATGATGCCCAGCGCGAAGATCGTGATCTGGAGCAGCGCGCCGCCGCTGAACATGTTGACCAGACCGAAGAGGCCCTGGTTGGCCTGGGCATTGTCGATACAGGTCTGAACGTTCCGGTAGTCGACACCCGGGATCGGGACGTGCGTACCGACCCGGTAGATCACGATGATGCCGAGCGTGAAGAGCAGCTTCTTGCGCAGGTCGGGCGTCTTGAACGCCCGGGCGAACGCGGTGAGCACGGTGCCTCCTGCGACCCCCGCGCAACTGCGTCAAGGGTGACGGTCTTGAGGTTCGACGAATAGGTAACGGTCAACTGCCGCTCAGAGTGCCCGAAGTGAAGCACCCTGTGAAAAGAGGGCAGTGCAGGCCACCTTACCGGCGAGACTGCCGCCCTAGGAACGACCAACCGGGGATACCCCATTTGCGGAGTATCCCCGGTCGGGATCGCTCAGGTCATCGAGACGCCTGTGGTGTTCAGACGAGCTCGGTGACGGAACCGCCGGCGGCGGTGATCTTCTCCTTGGCGGAGCCGGAGACGGCGTCGACCGTCACCTGCAGCGCCACGGAGATCTCGCCCTGGCCGAGGACCTTGACGAGGCTGTTCTTGCGAACAGCGCCCTTGGCCACCAGCGACTCGACGGTGACCTCGCCACCCTCGGGGTAGAGGGAGGCCAGCTTGTCGAGGTTCACGACCTGGTACTCGGTCTTGAACGGGTTCTTGAAGCCCTTCAGCTTCGGGAGACGCATGTGGAGCGGCGTCTGGCCACCCTCGAAGTTCTCCGGAACCTGGTAGCGGGCCTTCGTGCCCTTGGTACCACGACCGGCCGTCTTACCCTTCGACGCCTCACCACGACCGACACGGGTCTTGGCGGTCTTGGCGCCCGGGGCGGGACGGAGGTTGTGGATCTTGAGCGGGTTGTTCTCCGCCATGATCAGTCGACCTCCTCGACCGTCACGAGGTGGCGGACGGTGTGCACCATGCCGCGGAACTCGGGGCGGTCCTCCTTGACGACCTGCGTGTTGATGCCCTTGAGACCAAGGGAGCGCAGGGTGTCACGGTGGTTCTGCTTGCTGCCGATGTAGGACTTGACCTGCGTGATCTTGAGCTGCGCCATGATTACGCACCCGCCCCGGCACGCGCACGCAGGAGAGCCGCGGGAGCGACGTCCTCGAGGGGCAGACCACGGCGGGCCGCGATCTCCTCGGGACGCTGCAGGCCCTTCAGGGCCTCCACGGTGGCGTGCACGATGTTGATGGCGTTGTCGGAGCCGAGCGACTTCGACAGCACGTCGTGGATACCGGCGCACTCGAGCACAGCACGCACCGGACCACCGGCGATAACACCGGTACCGGGCGACGCGGGCTTGAGCAGGACGACGCCGGCAGCCTTCTCACCCTGGATCGGGTGCGGGATGGTGCCCTGGATCCGGGGGACCTTGAAGAAGTGCTTCTTGGCCTCCTCAACGCCCTTGGCGATGGCGGCCGGCACCTCCTTGGCCTTGCCGTATCCGACACCCACGGTGCCGTCACCGTCGCCCACCACGACCAGCGCGGTGAAGCTGAAGCGACGACCACCCTTCACAACCTTGGCGACGCGGTTGATCGCGACAACGCGCTCAACGTACGCGGTCTTCTCGGCGGCAGCTGCGCCGCCGTCACGGCCCTTCCGGTCCCGCCGCTCGCCGCCACCGGCACCGCCACCGCGGCGCTGGGGTCCAGCCATTGGAATTACCTCTCTCTGTCTCCGCTAGCTACGGAACCAGGACTCAGAACTTGAGTCCGGCCTCGCGGGCGGCGTCCGCCAGGGCGGCGATGCGCCCCGCGTACTGGTTACCACCACGGTCGAACACGACGGCCTCGACACCGGCGGCCTTGGCGCGCTCGGCGACCAGGGCGCCGACCTGCTTGGCCTGCGCGGACTTGTCGCCCTCGCCACCGCGGATCGAGCTGTCCAGGGTGGACGCCGATGCCAGGGTGTGGCCCTTCAGGTCGTCGATCACCTGCGCCACGATGTGGCGGTTGGAGCGGGTCACGACCAGACGGGGACGCTCCGCCGTACCGTTGATCCGCTTGCGGATCCGGGTGTGACGGCGCTTGATCGCGGCGCGCTTGTAGGCGTCGCCCTTCAGGATCTTCTGCCCGTATGCCATGGCTTACTTACCCGCCTTTCCGACCTTGCGGCGGATGACTTCGCCCTCGTACCTGACGCCCTTGGCCTTGTACGGGTCGGGCCTGCGCAGCTTGCGGATGTTGGCCGCAACCTCGCCGACCTTCTGCTTGTCGATGCCCTCGACCGAGAAACGGGTCGGGGACTCCACCTTGAAGGTGATGCCCTCGGGGGCCTCGACCAGGATCGGGTGGCTGTAGCCCAGGGAGAACTCCAGGTTGGAGCCCTTGGCCTGGACGCGGTAACCAACACCGCTGATTTCGAGCTTCTTGACGTATCCCTGGGTCACACCGGTGATCATGTTCGCCACCAGCGTGCGGGACAGGCCGTGCAGGGCCTTGCTCTGCCGCTCGTCGTTGGGCCGGAGCACCTGAAGGGTGCCGTCCTCGGCCTTGGCGATGTCGATCGGCGCGATGACGGTGTGGGTCAGTTCGCCCTTGGGGCCCTTGACCGCGACCGTACGGCCGTCGATGGTGACGTCCACGCCGGCGGGAACCGGGATGGGGAGCTTGCCGATACGCGACATTGTGTCTCTCCTCCGTTCCCGAACTACCAGACGTAGGCGAGGACTTCCCCACCCACGCCCTTCTTCTGCGCCTGCTTGTCGGTCAGGAGACCGTGGGACGTGGAGATGATGGCCACGCCCAGGCCGCCCAGCACCTTCGGCAGGTTGGTGGACTTCGCGTACACCCGGAGACCGGGCTTGGAGATCCGCTTGATGCCCGCGATGGAGCGCTCACGGTTGGGGCCGAACTTCAGCTCCAGGACGAGGTTCTTGCCGACCTCGGCGTCCTCGACCTTCCAGCCCGTGATGAAGCCCTCCTGCTGGAGGATCTCCGCGATGTGCGACTTGATCTTCGAGTGCGGCATCGCCACGGTGTCGTGGTATGCCGAGTTCGCGTTCCGCAGACGCGTCAGCATGTCTGCGATCGGATCAGTCATGGTCATGAATTGGCCTTCGGCCTCTCTCGCCGGGGTTTCCTGGTGCGCCATCCCTCTCCCCGATCCGAGACGGGACGGGTGCGGCGCGGTGGACCTACGGCGTAGTAAGTCGTAAGGGCGGCGGCAGACGCCCAACCCCACAAGCCTAAGGCATGCGAGCTGGACGTCCTGCCGCCCCAGATGCTTACCGAGAGCCCTGCTAATCCCTGATTGGGGGGATTACCAGGAGCTCTTGGTCACGCCCGGCAGCTCGCCACGGTGAGCCATCTCACGAAGGCACACGCGGCACAGGCCGAACTTGCGGTACACGGAGTGCGGGCGGCCGCAGCGCTGGCAGCGGGTGTAGCCACGCACACCGAACTTGGGCTTACGAGCAGCCTTGGCAATCAGAGCCTTCTTCGCCATCTCGCTCACGCCTCCTTGAAGGGGAAGCCGAGGTGACGAAGGAGCGCGCGGCCCTCAGCGTCGTTGGTCGCCGTGGTGACCACGGTGATGTCCATACCCCGGACGCGGTCGATCTTGTCCTGGTCGATCTCGTGGAACATGACCTGCTCCGTGAGACCGAAGGTGTAGTTGCCACGGCCGTCGAACTGCTTGGGGGACAGGCCGCGGAAGTCGCGGATGCGCGGCAGCGCGAGCGACAGGGTGCGGTCCAGGAACTCCCACATGCGGTCGCCACGGAGCGTGACGTGGGCACCGATCGGCTGACCCTCACGCAGCTTGAACTGCGCGATGGACTTGCGGGCCTTGGTGACGGCCGGCTTCTGACCGGTGATCGTGGTGAGGTCGCGGATGGCGCCCTCGATCAGCTTGGAGTCGCGGGCGGCGTCGCCCACACCCATGTTGACCACGATCTTCACGAGACCGGGGATCTGCATGACGTTCTCGTACTTGAACTCGTCACGCAGCTTGCCCGTGATCTCCTCACGGTACTTCTGCTTCAGACGCGGGCTGGTGGTGGTCGTCATCAGATGTCCTCACCCGTCCGCTTGGCAACGCGGATCTTGTTGCCTTCGTCGTCGAAGCGGTAACCGACGCGGGTCACGACCTTGTTGCCGTCCTTCTCCACGACCAGCTGGACGTTGGAGACGTGGATCGGCGCCTCGGTGGTGACGATGCCGCCGGCCTGCGAACCGCGAGCCGTCGGACCGGCCTTGGTGTGCTTCTTGACCCGGTTGACACCCTCGACCAGGACACGGTCCTCGCGGGGGAAGGCCGCGATGACCTTGCCCTGCTTGCCCTTGTCCTTGCCGGTGATGACCTGGACCAGGTCGCCCTTCTTGATCTTCATGCTCACAGCACCTCCGGCGCGAGGGAGATGATCTTCATGAACTTCTTCTCGCGCAGCTCACGGCCGACCGGGCCGAAGATACGGGTGCCACGAGGGTCGCCGTCGTTCTTCAGAATGACGGCGGCGTTCTCGTCGAAGCGGATGTACGAGCCGTCCGGACGGCGGCGCTCCTTGACGGTGCGAACGATGACCGCCTTGACGACGTCACCCTTCTTCACGTTGCCACCGGGGATCGCGTCCTTGACGGTGGCGACGATGACGTCACCGATACCCGCGTAGCGGCGACCGGAGCCGCCGAGCACACGGATGCAGAGGATCTCCTTCGCACCCGTGTTGTCGGCGACACGCAGTCGCGACTCCTGCTGGATCACGTCTATCTCCTGGTTGTCTGCCGGTTCCCTCCGGAGGTTGAGCCGGAGAGCCTGGCGGAACTGTCCTGCGGGGTAGCCCCCGAAGGAATTACTTAAGCCTCAGTAGGCGACAACCTCCGCCGGGGGCCGCACGGCCGCCGCGGCCGAGGCCGACGGCGAGCCGTCGGCCCGGGGGCCGGGGGGCGGAGCCCCCGGCGGGGGTCAGCGGGAGCGGAGCCCCCGCTTGATTACTTCGCCTTCTCGAGGATCTCCACGACGCGCCAGCGCTTCGTCGCCGAGAGCGGGCGGGTCTCCATCAGGAGAACCCGGTCGCCCACGCCGGCGGCGTTCTGCTCGTCGTGCGCCTTGAGCTTGTTCGTACGGCGGATGACCTTGCCGTACAGCGCGTGCTTGACGCGGTCCTCGACGGCGACGACGACGGTCTTGTCCATCTTGTCGCTGACGACCAGACCCTCACGGGTCTTGCGGAAACCGCGGTCCGTCTTGGTCTCTTCAGTCACGTTGCTCTCGCTCATCAGGCGCTCTCCACCGTCTCGATGCCCAGCTCGCGCTCACGCATCAGGGTGTAGATCCGCGCGATGTCCTTGCGGACGGCCTTGAGCCGACCGTGGTTCTCGAGCTGGCCCGTCGCCGCCTGGAAGCGGAGGTTGAACAGCTCTTCCTTGGCCTCGCGGAGCTTGTTGAGGAGCTCCTCGTTGCCCAGCTCGCGCAGCTCGGACGCCTTGGTACCGGCCGACATCACGCTTCACCTGCCTCGCGCTTGACGATCTTGCACTTCATCGGCAGCTTGTGAGCCGCACGGGTCAGGGCCTCGCGCGCGATCTTCTCGTTGGGGTACGACAGCTCGAACATCACGCGTCCGGGCTTGACGTTGGCCACCCACCACTCCGGCGAGCCCTTACCGGAACCCATGCGGGTCTCGGCCGGCTTCTTGGTGAGGGGGCGGTCCGGGTAGATGTTGATCCAGACCTTGCCACCACGCTTGATGTGACGCGTCATGGCGATACGAGCGGCCTCGATCTGACGGTTCGTCACGTACGCCGGGGTCAGCGCCTGGATGCCGTACTCGCCGAACGCGACCTCAGTGCCACCCTTGGCCATACCACTGCGCTTGGGGTGGTGCTGCTTGCGGTGCTTGACCCTACGGGGGATCAGCATTTCGGTCAGGCCTCCGTTCCGGTGCTCTCAGCCGGAGCGGCGGACGCGGGAGCCTCGGCCTTGGGGGCCTCGGCGCCGGCAGCCTGCTGCGGCTTGCGACCGCGCCGCTCGCCACCGCGGCCACCACGGGCCGGGCGGTCGGCACCGCCGCGGGCCGGGCGGTTACCCGCACGGGCAGCGGCGTTCTCGGCGCGGACCTCGGCGATGTTCTTGACGTCGCCCTTGTAGATCCAGACCTTCACACCGATGCGGCCGAAGGTCGTCTTGGCCTCGAAGAAGCCGTAGTCCACGTTCGCGCGGAGCGTGTGCAGGGGCACACGGCCCTCACGGTAGAACTCCGAGCGGGACATCTCGGCGCCACCGAGGCGGCCACCGCACTGGATCTTGATGCCCTTGGCGCCGGCCTTCATCGCCGACTGCATGCTCTTGCGCATGGCACGGCGGAAGGAGACGCGGGAGGACAGCTGCTCGGCGACGGCCTGGGCCACCAGCTGAGCGTCCGTCTCCGGGTTCTTGACCTCGAGGATGTTCAGCTGGACCTGCTTGCCGGTCAGCTTCTCCAGGTCACCGCGGATGCGGTCGGCCTCGGCGCCGCGGCGCCCGATGACGATGCCCGGACGCGCGGTGTGGATGTCCACACGCACACGGTCACGGGTGCGCTCGATCTCGACCTTGGAGATGCCGGCGCGCTCCATGCCGGACGTCATCATCCGACGGATGGCGACGTCTTCCTTGACGTAGTCCTTGTACAGCTTGTCGGCGTACCAACGCGACTTGAAGTCGGTCGTGACACCGAGCCGGAACCCGTGCGGGTTTACCTTCTGGCCCATTACCGGGTTCCTTCCTTGCTGCTGACGACCACGGTGATGTGGCTGGTCCGCTTGCGGATCCGGTAGGCACGGCCCTGGGCGCGCGGACGGAACCGCTTCAGGGTCGGGCCCTCGTCGACGTAGGCCTCGGAGATGTAGAGGCTGTCGACATCGGTGTGGTCGTAGTTGTGCGCGGCGTTGGCGATGGCGCTGTCCAGCACCTTGCCGACCGGCACGCTCGCGGCCTGCGGGGCGAAACGCAGGACCGCCTGAGCCTCCGTGGCGTTCAGGCCACGGATGAGGTCCACCACTCGGCGGGCCTTCATGGGCGTGACGCGGATGTACCGCGCCTGGGCCCTGGCTTCCATGGTTGTCCTTCCAGTGTCTGTCATGGTCATTCCACCCCGCGCTTAGCGGCGCTTCGACTTCCGGTCGTCCTTGACGTGACCCCGGAAGGTGCGCGTCGGCGAGAACTCGCCGAGCTTGTGGCCGACCATCGACTCGGTGACAAACACCGGAATGTGGGTCTTGCCGTTGTGCACCGCGAGCGTGTGGCCGAGCATGGCCGGCACGATCATGGAGCGACGGGACCAGGTCTTGATGACGTTCTTGGTGCCGGCTTCGTTCTGGGCGTCCACCTTCTTGATCAGGTGGTCGTCGACGAAGGGCCCCTTCTTGAGACTGCGCGGCATCTAAACCCGCTCCTAGCGCTTCTTGTTCGTCTTGCGGCGGCGGACGATGTACTTGTTCGACGCCTTCTTGGGCGAACGAGTACGGCCTTCCTTCTTGCCCCACGGGGACACCGGGTGGCGACCACCGGAGGTACGGCCCTCACCACCACCGTGCGGGTGGTCAACCGGGTTCATGACCACACCACGCACGGTCGGGCGGACGCCCAGCCAGCGCTTACGACCGGCCTTGCCCCAGTTGATGTTGCTCTGCTCGGCGTTGCCGACCTCGCCCACAGTGGCGCGGCAGCGGACGTCGACCAGGCGGATCTCACCGGACGGCATGCGCAGGTGGGCCATGGAGCCCTCCTTCGCGAGCAGCTGCACGGAGGCGCCGGCGGAGCGGGCGAACTTCGCACCGCCGCCCGGACGCAGCTCGATGGCGTGCAGCGTGGTACCGACCGGGATGTTGCGCAGGGCAAGGTTGTTGCCCGGCTTGATGTCGGCCCCGGGACCGTTCTCGACGCGGTCGCCCTGCGACAGGCCACGCGGCGCGAGGATGTAGCGCTTCTCGCCGTCCGCGTAGTGCAGCAGCGCGATGCGCGCGGTGCGGTTGGGGTCGTACTCGATGTGCGCGACCTTCGCCGGCACGCCGTCCTTGTCGTGACGACGGAAGTCGATCACGCGGTAGGCGCGCTTGTGGCCACCACCCTGGTGGCGGACGGTCACACGACCGGAGTTGTTACGGCCACCCTTGCTGTGCAGGGGGCGGACCAACGACTTCTCCGGCGTGGACCGCGTGACCTCGACGAAGTCGGCGACGCTGGCACCACGACGGCCAGGAGTCGTCGGCTTGTACTTGCGGATACCCATTTCTCAGTCCTCGTCCGATTCCGGACGATCCTGACCGCTTACGCGGTCGGACCGCCGAAGATGTCGATACGGTCGCCCTCGGCGAGGGTCACGATCGCGCGCTTGGTGGACGCGCGCTGGCCGAAGCCCGTGCGGGTCCGCTTGCGCTTGCCCTGGCGGTTGATCGTGTTGACCCCGGTGACCTTGACCGAGAAGACCGCCTGAACGGCCTGCTTGATCTGGGTCTTGTTGGCGCTCGGGTCGACGATGAACGTGTACTTGCCCTCGTCGAGGAGCGCGTAGCTCTTCTCCGAGACGACCGGCTTGAGCAGCACGTCACGGGGGTCCGTGAAGGACTTGCTCAGCGGGGTCTCGACGGTGTTCTTGCCCTCGGTGGCGTGGCGACGCGCCTTCTTGACGCGAGCCTCCTTGGCCTTCTTCGCGGCCTTCGAGGCGATAGCGGGGTGACGGATGGCCATCAGACCTCGCTCCCTTCGGTGTCGTTGGCCTTCGGGCCGGCGACGAAGGACTCGAAAGCGGCCTTGGTGAAGACCACGTCGTCCGAGACGAGAACGTCGTACGTGTTCAGCTGGCCCGGCTCCAGGATGTGGACCTGGGGCAGGTTGCGGGCGGACAGCCACGCGGCCTCGTCGGAGCGGTCGACGACCAGGAGCAGGTTCTTGCGCTCGCTGATCTTGCCGAACAGGCTCTTGGCGGCCTTGGTGGAGGGGGTCTCGCCCTCGACCACGCCGGAGACGACGTGGATGCGGTTGTGACGGGCCCGGTCGGTGAGGGCGTGACGCAGCGCGGCAGCCTTCATCTTCTTGGGCGTCCGCTGCGAGTAGTCGCGCGGCACGGGACCGTGCACGACGCCACCACCGGCGAACTGCGGCGCGCGGGTCGAACCCTGACGGGCGCGACCGGTGCCCTTCTGGCGGTACGGCTTCTTGCCACCGCCGCGGACCTCGCCA
The DNA here is from genome assembly GCF_028885415.1 of Streptomyces coeruleorubidus. GTDB lineage: Bacteria > Actinomycetota > Actinomycetes > Streptomycetales > Streptomycetaceae > Streptomyces > Streptomyces coeruleorubidus_A. Next base: position 5,919,081 of record NZ_CP118527.1, on the reverse strand, counting down.
CGGGTCTTGGTCTTGTGCGTGCCCTGGCGGGCAGCGGCCAGCTGTGCGACGACGACCTGGTGGATCAGCGGAATGCTGACCTTCTCGACGTCGAAGATCTCCGCGGGGAGCTCGACGGAACCGGCCTTGTCGCCCGCCGGCGAAAGGATGTCAACAGTGCTCATTACCTCAGGCCCCCTTGGCCGCGGTGCGGACCAGGACGAGGCCGCCGTTCGGACCGGGAACCGCGCCCTTGATGAGCAGCAGACCCTTCTCCGCGTCAACGGCGTGGACGGTCAGGTTCTGGGTGGTGACCCGCTCGTTGCCCATGCGACCCGCCATGCGGAGGCCCTTGAACACACGGCCCGGGGTGGCGCAGCCACCGATGGAACCGGGAGAGCGGTGCTTGCGCTGGGTGCCGTGTCCGGCGCCGAGGCCACGGAAGTTGTGGCGCTTCATGACACCGGCGAAGCCCTTGCCCTTGCTCTTGCCGGTCACGTCGACCTTCACGCCGGCCTCGAACACCTCAGCGGTGATCTCCTGGCCCAGCGTGTACTCGGAGGCGTCCGCGGTGCGGATCTCGACGAGGTGGCGACGGGGGGTGACGTCGGCCTTGGCGAAGTGGCCCTTGAGGGGCTTGTTCACCTTGCGCGGGTCGATCTCGCCGAAAGCGATCTGGACGGACTCGTAGCCGTCGACATCGTTCGTACGGACCTGGGTGACGACATTGGGGCCGGCCTTGACGACGGTGACCGGGACGACGCGGTTGTTCGCGTCCCACACCTGCGTCATGCCGAGCTTCTCGCCCAGGATGCCCTTGATCTGCTTAGCCATCTCTCAGATCACCGGCCTCAGAGCTTGATCTCGATGTCGACACCGGCCGGGAGGTCGAGTCGCATCAGAGAGTCAACGGTCTTGGGGGTGGGGTCGAGGATGTCGATCAGGCGCTTGTGCGTGCGCATCTCGAAGTGCTCGCGCGAGTCCTTGTACTTGTGCGGCGACTTGATGACGCAGTACACGTTCTTCTCAGTGGGCAGCGGCACCGGGCCCGCGACCGACGCACCAGTACGCGTCACCGTCTCGACGATCTTCTTCGCCGAGCTGTCGATGACCTCGTGGTCGTAGGCCTTGAGCCGGATGCGGATCTTCTGTCCCGCCATGGCTACTCAGTAGTCCTGTCTCTCGTAACGCTCTGGAACCCGGTGGTTCCATGCCCTTCGTTCTCCGACCCACGCGGTCGGGCGTGTCGCGCTCCCGCTGACACAGATGTCCCTTGTTCGAACATCCCTGCGGGATTGCACACGGCCCTGCCGGAACCGCGAGCCAGGGGCGGAAGGCCCACCGGGTGCCTGGCCGGTGCCGCACTGACGCTTCCCGAAAGATTCCCGTACGTCCGCCCCAGCGCTGCCGTGTGGCAGTTGGGACGACGAGTACTGTGGGACTCGCTTTCGGTCCTCCCGGCGGGAGGCGCGCAGCATCAACACTCGACCGAGCAACTCGGACAGTCTGCCATACGGGGTGTGGCGGACGCCAATCGAGCCGGAGAGAATACCCCGGGGGTGACGTAGGTCAAACAAGGGCTCTCACGGTCGGGCTCGTGTGCGGCGTCCCGCTCGGCCGCGACAGCCGAGATCCTCCCTCAGCGCCACTGGCGCAGCGCCTTCCAGGCGTCACTGATCGCGTAGGTCGCCTCCAGTCGCCAGGCCTCCAGTTTGTCCCGCACCTTTGACGCGATCTTCCACCACTTGAGCCACTGCGGCAGCTGCCGGAACGGCACATGGTCGAGGGTGTCGTCGATGGCGTTCACGGCGATGCTCTTGCGGCCGGGGCCTTCCGCCCGCAGCGCGGCGTACAGCTCTGGAGTCAAGGCGCCATTGAGCCGTGCCGCTGTACCGGCGGCGGTGAAAGCGAACGCGCGCTGAGCGACGTCCGGCAGCTGCGTCGCCCGGACAATCCGAGGCGACGCTTCCTCGAGCGAACAGTTGAAGGCCAACCCGATCACTGCTGTTCCGAGATGGTGTGCGCCCCGCTCGAAAGCGACATCCCACGCCGCCGGCCCGCCAGTCCCACAGAGGAGTGACTGGGCACTGTGCACTGCCACCAAGCGGTCCAGCGCCTGGTCGGTCGTCGTGGACAGCAGTCCGCGCGGTCCCGCACGAGGTGGAGCGCCCTGTCCTCGGTGATACCCAAGAAGCCGGCGCCCTCGTCCGCCGGGCCCACGGGTAGAGGGACGCCCCGCTCCGGACGGCCGACGAGGTAGTGATCGAGCCGGCGGGCCATCCGTACGTCACCAGGTCGCCGAGCTCGGAGAGGAACCGGCGCGCGGCTTCGTGGCCGACGAAGGCGCCGCGTTCACGCAGGACCGATTCCCAGGTCTCGGTCGGCACCGAACGCCCGGGGCGCCAGCCCGCGCGGCGCAGCACTTCTTCGGTCTGCCAGGACCAGCCCCGACCCAACCTTTGCCGAACGCTCACTCGCAGATCGTTCCGACACCCGGCTGATGCGGCTTCACGGCCGGTCGTCCCAGGCACGTTCCCGGTCCGCATCCCAGCGCACCCAGGGCAATGCCGTACGCCAGCCCGGTCGGCGGGCGGCCCATTCCAGCATGACAGGGATCACCAGATCGGCGCCTCCCTGGTCCGACGGCACGCTCACTTCCGCGCGATAGTGCGCGGCGGCGCTTCCGTCTCGATATTCGAGCAGCAGCGTCAGATCGTCACGGAGCGCGATCTGCAGGTAGTGCTGCCCGAACTCGCCCTCCGGCACGTCGAGTCGCTCGAGCACGAGGAAGTGCCGACGCGCGTTGAGCCCGGCGAAAAGCCGCTTGATCTGCCAGTCGGATGGGTCGTCCCAGACCTCGTCGTCGGCCACGGTGACCCGCAGGCGGGGCTGCGTCATCGCAGGGACTGCTCCACGAACGACAACATGTCAGAAATGGCGAGAGCGTCCGGACCGCTGCCCTCTTCGGCGAGAGTCCAGGTTCGCTCCGAGTCCCACTCGATACGGAAAACGCGCCCTCGGAAGTTTTCGAACCGGACGAAACTGCCCGGCGCGCCTTCAAGTAGTTTGATCTCCCGGTACAGCGTGGTCTCCGCTGCGAGGATTCCGTCCGGGCCGTCAGTTCCCCCCTTAGTGACCGTGTTGTCGTACCAAAGCCTGAGAAACGGCACGGGTTCCCTGTTGAGATTGGCCGGCGAGAGGAACCGGATGAAACTCTCCCGTGCGTCTTCGAGTGAGTAGCGGCTCGGGTCCGCAAATTCACATGCATAGCCGGGAAAGACTGCCCATGTGACCTGCTGGAGCTCGGGCTGCTGAACTTCATGGTAGCGATGAACCCCGGGCCGTGCGACCGCGAGGACTTCGAAGTCTCGCCCGGGGTGACGAAAGCCTTGGAGAGTGCTCAGCAGCGCACCTTTTTCCAGCAACAGCGAACTGTTTTCGCGTGCAGCCTGGAGAAGCGCACCCACCAGTGCCTGGTCGTACGTGTCGCGAGCATTCACCTGGAAGAGATGGCGCCCATCAGCACTAAGAGCTGCAGCGAAGTCCAGGCCTGGCACAGGGGACCAGTGCCAGGCATCAGGGATCCCCTCGAACTCCTCCACCCCGGGAAATGCCGAAACTACAGCAGCCGGATCCATGTTGACCTCCCCTTATGCGCCCTTGCATGAATAGTTGGGCCCGGTGTCCTGACGGTACCTGGGGGCGCGCGCACCATCCCGGCCATTGTCCGCCCGCGTCATGGGCTCCATATCGGTCGTGTCATTGTACCAAGCCTCACGTTCCGGATAATTCGTATTGTAACCCGTCTCATTCCAGTGTTCGACAACTCGCGGATTGTGGTCGTAGGTAAGGATCCTCGAATCCGCCGGAATTACTTCGCCCGCATTGTTTCGCCATGTGAGCTGATCCCGTGGAATGCGGTTACCATTCTGATCGAGAGGCCAACCACCCGCTGCACGGCCCTCGTCGGTGAACCGGGTGACCATGTCCTCGTGCGTCTCGTCCCAGTACTTGTGAGGGTATTCCGAAGATCGGTTGTGGCGGGTCTCCGGGGCATCGGGATCCCGTACCCACCTTCCGTTTCCGCCGCGTGGCTGCGCCAGGCCGAGCGGATCGATGAAGCAGAAGGGGTTCGGGACGTATCCGTAGTGATTCGGCTGCGGGGCAAGACCCAACGGGTCGGGGGTGAGATAGCGGCCGTTGTCGGGGTCGTAGTAACGGGCGTGGTTGTAGTTCCAGCCGGTCTCGGCGTCGGCGTACTGGCCGGGGAACCGCAGTGGGCAGTCGGTCGGCGTGTCGGAGCCCACATTCGCTGGGCGTTGCTCCAGCTCTCGGCCCCACAGCTCGGTCCTGCGATGCCACGCCACGGCGCCCTCGGCGTCGACGAGTTCCGTGGGAGCTCCGACTGTGTCCGTGACCACGCCGTTGAATCGGACGCCGTCCGCCCCTCGATGTATCTGCGTCAGCGGGCGATGCGTGCCGGAAAAGTAGTCCCAAGTAGTCGCTTCTCCACAGCTGTTGATCTGCTCGGCGAGGCGAGTGCCGTCCCAGGTGAACCGCGTTTCCTCGACCACCGTGCCGTCTGCCCCCAACCGCACCTTGGCGCGGCGCCGTCCCGTGGGGTCGTAGCGGTAGCGCCAGTGGTCGCCGTCTGGCGTGACAGCAGCGGTGAGCCTGTCCTGCGCGTCCCAGGCGTAGGTGGCAACGCGCTTCTGCCCGTTCAGGAGCCGCTTGACGGCACGGACGGGCCGCCCCCGCTGGTCGTACTCGTAGCTGGTACGGCCGGATCGACGAAGCCGCGTCCCGGCGTACTCACGCGTGGTCGGACGATCCCCCGAAGAGGGCGCGGTCGACTCTTGGATGTTACCGAGAGCGTCGTATGCGTAGTTCTCCGTCCAGTCCCGCGCGTGTACCGCTGTGACGCGGCCAACTGCGTCGAGGGCGAACCTGCGCTGTCCCGTGGTGAGTTCGCTGATTCCGGAGAGCAGACCATCCGGCCTGTAGGAGTAAGTGCGATTCTGCAGGAGCTCTCGGCCGCGGCTTCCGGTACCGCGTAGCTCCTGTCCGACCAAGTGCCCGCGCTCGTCCCAAGTCTGAGTGAGTGAGGCGAACGACCCGAACTTCCGGATCCGCTCCCGTCCGAGGGCGTCGAAACCGAAGGTGACCGTCTGCCCTCCCGCTTGCAGGGAGGCAGGGCGGCCAACAGCGTCATAGCTCCAAGTCGAGGTGATTCCGCTGGGCGTGCGGCGTGCCGTTCGACGGCCCAGCGCGTCATAGGCGTAGGTCGTCTCAGCACCGTCCAGTACCTCGCGCACCAAGCGTCCCGAGGAGTTGTAGGCACACTCCAGGGTGCTTGTGTCGCTCACCGCTCGAACCAGCCGCCCGGCCGGGTCGTAGGTGAAGCGCGACACCTGGTCGCCCGTGTGCTGTTCGACCATCCTGCCGAGTTCGTCGCGCAGGAAGATGGTCTCCTGGCCGTCGCCATCCGTACGACGAGCCAGGCGGCCGGCCGCATCGTAGGAGTAGGTGAGCGAGCGCCCTTCGAAATCAGTTTCGGCGATCAGGCGGTTGGTGGAGTCGTACAGGTACTTCCAAACCTGGCCCCGAGGGTTGATGACCTCGGTCAGGTTCACTTCGGAGTCATACGTGAACCGGTACTCGCTGCCGCTGCGGTCGATGCGGCTGGTCGGCTGGTGGAAGGGGCCGGTCTCGATGAGGGACCGCCTGCCGAGCTGGTCCGTGTGGGCGACCAGATCTCCTTCGCCGTCCCATTCCCAGCTTTCCCGGGAACCGTCGGCAGCGAGTCGCCACGCCGGCTGCCCCTCGACAGTCCACCCCATGACCTCGACCCGACCTTCGGCATCGACGACCCTCACCACGCGGCCGAAGGCGTCGCGTTCAGCGTGGGTCGTGTGTCCGAGAGCGTCGGTCTCTCGGACCGAGAGTCCGGCTGCATTGCACTCGATACGGGTCACATGACCGAGGACATCGGTGACCGCGGTGGTACGCCCTTGCTCGTCGTAGCTGTACTGGCGTGAGTTTCCCGATGGGTCGACGATCTTCAGCCTGTTTCCACACCTGTCGAAAGACTGCTCCCACAGGGCCCCGTCCGCCTCGACCAGACGAATGGGAAGATCGAGATCGTCGTAGTCAGCCGTCGTTCGGAGACCATCGGGACGCGTGACGGCCACGAGGTTGCCGCGCGAGTCGTACTCAAAAGTGGTGGTATGGCCCAGCGCGTCCGTATAGGACAGCGGCCGGTTGTATCGGTCCCACTCCGTGCGAACCGCTTGGCCCGACGGATCGATCATTTCCGTACGTTGCAGGAACTCGTTGTACCGGTGGACCGTTGTGTGCCCGAGGGCATTCGTGTAGCGAGTCTCGCGGGCATCGGTGTCATAGGAAATGGCGCAGTTGAGGAAGCCCTCTGCCCCCTCACCTCGTATGCACCTGTCCTGGTCGTCGTAGGTGTAGCGATACCAGGATCCCTTGCGGTCGGTCCACGAAGTGACACGTCCCCGATCGTCATAGGTGAGCCGGTAGGGCAGGTCGCTCGAGTTGTAGATCTCGGCGAGGTGCCCGTCGGAGTTGTAGCCGTAACGCAGCAGTGTGACCCCGTCGGCTCCGGCCTGCGGGTCACGCAGTCGCAGCTGGGTGATGCGGGCGCCGTCGGTGACCACGTGCAGGTGGTAGCCGCCCGAGTGGCGGACGGCTATCGGGACACCACGCTCATCGCGGTCGATGTCTATCCGGTGCCCGTTGCGGTCGGTCACTGCGGCGAGAGGGAGAGTGAAAACCTCTGCAGTGGGCGGCGGTTGGACGGTCGACGTGAAGTGACGGGTGCGCCCTGTGGCCGGGTCGGTGATGCGGATCGGGGAGCCGGGCTCGCCGTCCCAGTCGAGGGGCCAGCGGGGTCCTTCGAGTGGGACTACCGACTCCCCGGGGGCGGGGACCGGATAGAGGAGCACCATCCCGTCCTCAGCGGCGAACAGGGCGCCCCCGCTGTCGAGTTCCAGTCGCTCGTCCAGTGTCGAGGCCCAGGAGGGACCGAACCACTGCCCCGAGGCGTAGGTCGACAGATGGGTGCGGCGCACGATCAGCGGCAGGAGACCTGGCAGCTCGACATCGGTGTGCTCCATCAGCATCTCGCCGGAGACCATGTCGACCGGGTCGCCACCCTTGCACCGGCCCTCCGCCGGTTTACTCTTGGCCAGGGCGTCGTCCGCCTCTCTGCGCAGACCGCTCTTGAGCCCCTTGGCCATGGCCTTGAGACCGCCCTTGCCCAGCGCCTTCATGCCCTTTGCGAGTTTGCCGAGGGTGGTCAGGCCCTTCATGCCGGGTATGCAGTCCATCGCGGCGAAGGCCACATCCAGCAACCCGGCTTGGCCTTTGGAGTACTTGTAGAGCGTGTCGGCAAGGACGACGAGTCCCGCTACCACCACGATCGCGGCCAGGATCGGCCCCCCGATGATCATCGCCACGATCCCGACGACCGCCACGACGACCTTGCACACCGCGACGATCGTGTCCCAGTTGTCGACGAACCAGTCGCCGACCTCCTCCCACCACGACCGATTCTGAATACCCGCATCCGAAGCCTCGTCGATCTTCGACTTAGGGGTCCTTTCAGAATGCTGGGTGCTTGCGGGCGAGGGTCATGCAGTGGGCGAGCTGCAGGAAGGCGTCGTGCATGTCGTCTCGGGCGTCCCAGCGGGTGCGTAAGCGGCGAGGGCCGTGGAGCCAGGCGATGGCGGACTCGGCAACCCACCGCACACGGCCCAAGCCGGAGCCATGCGCCTGACCGCGCCGGGCGATCTTCGGGACGATGCCACGCTCACGTAGCCGACGGCGGTAGATGTCGTGGTCGTAGCCACGGTCGGCATACAAGGTGCGGGGCTTGCGCCGGGGCCGGCCCCGCTTGCCCCGCACCGGCGGCAGGCCGTCGACCAGCGGAAGGAGCTGGGTGACGTCGTTTCGGTGCCCGCCCGTCAACGACACCCGCAGCGGGGTGCCGTGCGCGTCGGTCAACACGTGGTGCTTCGAGCCCGGCCGTGCACGGTCAACCGGGCTCGGGCCGACTTTTGGGCTGCTTCGCCCCCGCTTGGCCTGCACGTGCGAGGCGTCAACGGTGACGCGGGAGAAGTCCAGGCGGTCTGCCGCCCGCAGCCGGTCCAGCAGCACCCGCTGGAGTTCCTCCCACACCCCGGCCTCCTGCCATTCGGCCAGCCGCCGCCAGCAGGTAGGACCGGAACCGAACCCCAACTCCTGCGGCAGGTACTCCCATTGGATTCCGGTGTAGAGGACGAACAGCACACCCTGCAGCGTTTTGCGGTCATCGATCCGCTTGCGCCCCGGGTGCCGGAACCGCCGTTCATGCTTCGGCAGCAGCGGCTCGATCACCGCCCACAGCTCGTCACTGACCTCCCACGGCTTGCGCCGCACCAGGGTCACCCCCAAGGAGCACGCACGGGATCACATACTTCTCCACCGTGCCACAAGAAGATCATTCTGCAAGGAGCCCTTAGCCTCACGAGCCGCCTCATCACGCATCTTGCGCGCGTCCGCGGCCATCTTCTTCGCCGCCGCCAAGGCGTCCTGCGCATCCGAGACATCCGACTGTGCCTTCGACTGCGCCGACTTGGCATGCTGCACATCCCGCGTCGCCGCGCGGACCTTCGCCTCATCCGGCTTGTCCGCATCCGACTTACTGCCCGTCGGATCGTCCTTGTACTTGTCCGCCTCCTTGCCGGCCCGCGTCACCCACGAGTCCGCCGAAGTCAGACGGGACTGAGCCGTAGAGAGGTTGTCCCGGGCCTCACGGCCCTTGACCAGAGCCTTGTCGGCGAGTGACTGGGCGCGCTCCAGCTTCGGCCAGAAGTCCGCCAGCGCGTCCCCGCACATCTCGTAGGACTTCTTCAGCTTTTTGAGGTTCTTCGGGACATCCGCGAAGTCCTCCTTGAAGACGTCCGCCGACTTGCCCGCCCACTCAAGAAGCGTGCCCTCCCCCGCCATGCCCTTGACCAGACGCAGCGCATCGGAGACGTCATCAGCGAAGTCATGCAACTGCTTCGCGAGCGTGCGCACCCGCTGCGGATCACCAGGGGTCGGATCCTTGTCCAAGTCCAGGACATGCCAGTCCGAAGGCCTGTGCCCCGCCATACCGCAACCCCCGTCACGAGCACACCAACGTCAACAACCGTATGCACACGTGAACTTACAGCGCACAACCATTCGATGAAAGATCGGCAAGGAAGACCAGCCGGAAGGTCGGCAGGCGGTCCTCACTGGAGGTCCGACCTGCGAACCCGAACCCGAACCCGCAAACGCTGACCTCGCCCCTCCAGGCATGTCATCCGTTCCAGGCGGTATGCGAACAACCCGCCCCCGTGCTCAGGACGCATCTAGACTTCCCCAGGCGCTGACACATGTGGCAGGGGGCGGACGCGGATGACTGTGCAACCGGAGAACACGGACACATCCAGAACTAGTCAGGCGACAGCAAGCACGAATCGCCCTATGCGCGGCGCCAGCGCAAGGCCCGCGGCATCCGCTACCCCGTCCTCGGGCCGCGGCCACCAGCCCTCCAGCCTGCTCCACACAGTCAAAAGCGCCCACGCCACTTCAACCGCGGTCGCACCTTGCGAAACGGCACGAACGCCAGCGCGTGCCTGAGGGGCGCTCGGAGGCGATGATCGCGTACCCCCCGCTGATCGGGCTTCGGCAGCGAGCAGCAGCCGGGCGTCACATAGCTGTCGGCTGGATCCTGCTGGTGAGCTTCTGCAATGCCTCGTCGGGTGTCGGGGCGAGCAGCCAGACGCTGTCCATGCCTGCGTAGACCGAGCCGTCCTCCGACATGGCCAGGTGCTGGTTCCCCCGGTCGCGCATGCCGATGGGGTAAAGATCGACGCCGGCCTGCTCTGCGAGGTCGTCGATGATCTCCGCGTCCCAGATCGCGAGCAGCGGGTCCAGCGAGAACCCCATCCACGGCATCGAGTCCCACGGCTCGCGGTAGGACACGCCCACGGCGCCGAACTCCGCCAGGAAGCGCCGTGCCGCGTCGTGTATCTCGAACTCGCCGGTCTGCAGAAGGATGCTCTCCCAGGTCTCCGTGGGAACCGACCGGCCCGGAAACCAGCCGCCGGCCCGCAGTACCCGGTCCGTCTCCTCGGGCCAGCGCAGCCCGGCGTCCGGGCCGGTCTCCACGGTGTGCAGTCGCCGCCAGAAACGGTGCTCGGCCGCTGGTACTCCGGGCGTCCAGAGGGCAGACCGGGCCGCCTGCGCCTCGACCAGGCGGTCCAGCGCCCGGTCGGTGGTCTCGGCCAGCAGTTCCACGCGGTCTCTTACGAGGTGGAGCGCCCCGTCCTCGGTGAGGCCGAGGAAGCTGGCACCTTGGTCGGCCGTGCCAACGGGATAGAGGGATGCCCCCGCTTCCCGGCTCGCCCACGCGAACCGCTCGTCCTGCCAACCGGCCTTCAGGGGATCGAAACGGATTGCCGACGACGTGGTGATCGTGTCGGCGGGCCAGCCGTACGTCACCAGAGCCCCGAATTCGGAGAGGAACCGGCGCGCGGCATCGTGGGTCACGAAGGACCCACGCTCGCGCAGGATCGACTCCCAGGTGCCTGTCGGAACCGAACGGCCGGGGCGCCAACCTGCGCGGCGCAGCATTTCTTCGGTCCGCGGGGACCAGCCCCGCGTGTAGCCGTCACCCACTGCGGATCCGCCGTATGACGCCCATGGGGGTGCGTCAGAGCCACTCCCCCTCGTCGTTCTGCTCGCCCGCGCTGTATTCACGCACCACGACAACCAGCTGAACGGGCGTCTCGGTGTCGTCATGCTTGACGCCTGCCAGGAGGACCTTGTCCGAGATCCGCCACGCGGTGTGGTCGATGTAGTCCGCCCCGCCTGTCAGGTCCTCGTCGACGGTCTCGAGTCGCGCCCCGAGCGCTCCGGATTCCAACTGGGCGACAACACGAGGGAGCTCGGCGGAAGCGGCCTCGTACAAGTCGTCGATGTAGGTGTCCGGGTCCGGCCATTCGTCCTCGACCTCGCGGTACCAGAGAGTGAACTCCACCTCTACCGGACCGTCGCCCTGGATCCAGGCGTGCGCGTCGTCGCGACGCCACGTCGTCGCCCATTCCTTCGCCGGATTCCTGCGCTCGCCTTCCCAGCCCGAGGCGTCGAGGACGGCGGCTGCCGCCGGACCGGTGAGTTCGTCGAGTTCGGACAGCTGACCCAATTCCGCGCTTACGTCAACCATTTACTCATTCCGCTCATACCATTGCCGGGCACATGAAAGACCGCCAGCGTACCATTTGCCATTGCTTCCGGGAAATGAGTGCCGAGCACTTCGCGGAAATGGGCCGCGCCCGCCTCATTCGAAATAGCATAACGCACGCCCTTTCCACCCAGCTCCTCATTCATTTGCAGAAGCTTGGCAGCCTGGTCGGTGATCTTCTTCTCGTTGCAGAGAGAGCTTTCTGGATTGTAGGCGGACTTGGCCCACTCGCTCTCACGTCCTCCCGTGAACTTGGCTTCCATGATCCAGCCGTTCGTGGGGCCGCCGTCCATGTGCACCGCGCGGCCGTCGGAGAGCTTCCAAATTTGTTCGTAGTCCACGCCGGACACGACGCGCTGATACTTGAACGAGGGACGCTTCAGCATCTTTTCGGTCAGCCAGGCGAGCCCCTTGAAGGTGGGACAGGACTGGAGCCCCAGGGGGTCGGACCAGACCAGGGGGTTGACCACGTACGCGTAGTGGTCCGGACCAGCCGTGAGCCCCAGCGGGTCGGGCGAGACGTACCGGGCCGAGTGCGGATCGTAATAGCGGAAGAAGTTGTAGTGGAGTTCGCTCTCGGCATCGAAGTACTGGCCGGGGAATCGAAGACGGCAGTCTTCTTCCGGCGTCTGCGCACTTTCTTGCGCGCCCCACAGCTGCGATCTGTTCTTCCAGGTCGTCCCGCCGTCCGGCGAGAGCATCTCCAGCGGGCTTCCCGCGAGATCGCTCACTATGAGACGGAATCTCCGGTCAACCTCGTCCTGCGGCGCATCGCGAAGCCACTCACTACGGCTTTGGGCTATCGCGCGGTGACTGTCGGGCGAGTACTCCCAGGTGATGGTGGTGCGGTTACCGGACCCGGAGTCGCGTATCTCCTCCGCCAGCCGAGTGCCGTCCCAGACGAAGAAGACGGCCTCTGCAACTTCTCCGGACGAGTCCAGGCGCTCCTTGGATATCCGGCGTCCAAGGGGATCGTAGGTGTAGCGCCAGGTCGTTCCGTCGGGGGTGACGAGGCTGGTCAGTCGGTCGTCGGCGTTCCAGGTGTAGGTCCAGCTCTTCCGAAGGCCCGAGAGGGTTCTCCGCGTCCGCCGGACCACCCGGCCCTGGGCGTCGTACGCGTAGCTGGTGCGGCCGGCCCTCGTCACGCGGTTTCCGGAGTACTCGTAGCGTCGTGAGGACTCGTCCCCGGGACCTTCCCCCTGCTCCCGGTGGGAGGAGACCAGCCGTCCGCCGGAGTCGTACGCGTAGCTCTCGGTCCACGACTCCGCGCGGATTCCGGTGGTCCGGCCCTTCGCGTCCAGCTCGTAGAGCTTCCTGCCCTCCTGGCTGTCGATCGTCTCGACGGGACCGGCCGCACCGTGGACGTACCGGCGGTCCACGAACGTCGTCCGCGGGACGGCGTGGTCCGCGGTGCCACCCCGGAGGACCGTCTGCTTGCGCATCCGGTGCATCGCATCCCACGCCTGCCGCACCGAGAGCGCCTTGTCCAGCCGGACCTCCGTCTCCCTGCCCGCGGAGTCGTGTGCGAAGCGCAGGGAGTGATCGAAGGCCGCCAACTCCTGGGGCAGCCCATCCGGGGCATAGGACCAGATGCTCAGCGCTCCGGACGGAGTGAGGCGTGTCGTGCGGCGACCGGCGAGGTCGTAACGGAAGGTGCTGGTCCGCCCGTTGACGGTTTCCTCCGTGACACGGCCGTAGTCGTCATGCTTGAAGGCGAGGCGGGCGCCGGGCGACAGCGCTTCCTTCAGCAGCCCGGCGTCGTCGTAGCGGAATACGGTCGTCGAGTCTCCGACTCGCTTCTCGACGACGTTGCCGATCACGTCGCGCAGGTATTCGACCGTCTCTCCGGCACCGTTGACCTGCCGGACCAGGCGGCCCACCTCGTCGTGGACATAGGTGAGCGAGCGCCCGTCGAAATCCTGTTCGGCGACGAGCTGACCGGCCGCGTCATAGGTGTAGCTCCAGGTCATGCCATAGGTATTGGTGACTGCGGTGAGCCGCAGTTCGGTGTCGTGGTCGAAGCGGAGAGTCGCGCCCGCGGGATCGGTTCTGCTCACCAAGAGGTCGAAGTGCGTGTACGCCGACCTGGTGGTCGCCCCCGCGGCGTCGGTGTGCACGAGGACATTTCCCTCCGGGTCCCAGGTCCAGGACTCCACACTCCCGTCGGCTGCGACCCGCTCCCTCCTCCTGCCCTCAGGGGTCCAGGAGATACGGGTGACGCCGACCAGCGGATCCGTCACGGTGTCGATGCGGCCGAACGCGTCCCGGGAATACTCGACGACCGCACCGGTAGCACTCGTGACCCGCACCGGAAGCCCGGCGGCGTTCGTGACCATGGACATGGTCGAGCCCAGGGGGTCGGTGATCGCGGTGAGCGCACCGCCCGGACCGTAGCTGAAACGGGTCTCCGCGCCCTGCGGCTCGACCACGGACGTACGGTTCCCACGCTCGTCGTAGGCGTAGGTGCGCACGGCTCCGTCGCCACCGACGGTCACGACGGGGAGGTGCCACTGGTTGTACTCGGCGGTGGCCCGGCGGCCGTCGGGACCAGTGATCGAGGTGACGTTCCCGGCTTCGTCATAGGTGTACGCCGTCTCGCGCCCCACTGGGTCGATCTGCTTGAGCAGCCGGCCGTGGCGGTCCCATTCGAGCGTCTCGTGCCGCCCCAGGGGGTCGGTCACCCGTACGAGTTGCAGGAACTCGTTGTACTCGTACCGAAGGGCGTGCCCGAGCGAGTTCGTGTACGTCGTGCGGCGCTGCCCGGGGTCGTAGGCGATGTCGCAGTTCAGGAACCCGTCGGCGCCCTGACCCGCCACGCAGCGGTCCTCGCTGTCGTACGTGAACCGGTACCAGCTGCCGTTGCGGTCGGTCCAGGAGAGGATGCGGGCGTGGTCGTCGTACTCGAACCGGAAGGGCAGTCCGGAGGAGTTGTAGATCTCGGTGAGGTTCCGGTCGGATGAGTACGCGTAGCGCAGCAGCGTTGTGGTGCCGTCGTCAGCGGCTCTGCTCCGCAGGCGCAGACACGTCACCAGGCCGTCCGTCGTCTCGATCTCGACGTGGTACCCGCCTGAGTGCCGGACCGCGGTCGGGGTGCCGTCAGCACTTCGGTCGATGTCGATCCGATTGTCGTTGCGGTCCGTGATGGCGGAGAGCGCCAGGGTGTACGGCATGTCCGGCAGCGGCTCGCGGACCGCCGCGAAGTGACGTGTGACGCCGAGGGCCGGGTCGTGGATGCGCAGTGTGCCGTGTTGCGGTCCGTCCCACGCCAGGGGCCAGCGCGGGCCTTCCAGCGGCATGGTCGGCTCGCCGGGGTGGGGCACGGGATACGCGAGGATCATGCCGTCCTCCGCGGCGAACAGCACCCCCTGATCGTCGAGTTCGACTCGTTCGTCCAGCGTGGATGCCCAGGACCTGCCGAACCACCGTCCTTCTCGGTATGTGGAGATGTGGGCGCGCTTCAGCACCAGCGACAGGATCCCGGGAAGTTCGACGTCCGTGTCGTACATCAGCATTTCACCGGTGACCATGTCGATCGGGTCACCGCCGGGGCATCTTCCCGCAAGCGCCTTGGCCCGCTTGACCAGGTTGCCCGCACCGCCTCTGAGGGACCTGCCGAGCCCCTTGACGCCCTGGGCCATGCCCTTGAGGCCCACCTTCCCGAAGGCCTTCAGCCCCTTTGCCAGTCCGCCCAGAGTGGTCAGGCCCTTCATGCCCGGGATACAGTCGAGTGCCGCCAACCCCACGTCCCATAGCGACGCCTGGCCCTTGGAGTACTTGTAGAGCGTGTCGGCCAGCACCACGAGCGCGGCGATCAGCACGATCGCGCCGAGAATCGGTCCCCCGATGATCATCGCAACGATCCCGACGACGGCGACGACGACCTTGCAGACTGCGACGATGGTGTCCCAGTTGTCCGTGAACCAGTCGCCGACCTCTTCCCACCACGACCGGTTCTGGATCCCGGCATCGGAGGCCTCGTCGATCTTCGACTTCGCCTCCCGCGCGGCCTCCTCGCGCATCTTGCGCGCGTCCTCGGCCATCTTCTTCGCCGCGGCAAGGGCGTCCTGGGCGTCGGAGACGTCCGACTGCGCCTTGGACTGGGCCGACTTGGCGTGCTGCACATCCCGGGTCGCGGCACGGACCTTGGCCTCGTCCGGCTTCTCGGCGTTCTTGCTGCCGGTCGGGTCGTCCTTGCACTTGTCCGCCTCTTTGCCGGCCCGTGTCACCCACGAGTCGGCCGACGTCAGCCGCGACTGAGCCGAGGAGAGGTTGTCCCGCGCCTCACGCCCCTTGATGAGCGCCTTGTCCGCCAGCGACTGTGCCCGCTCCAGCTTCGGCCAGAAGTCCGCCAGCGCGTCCCCGCACATCTCGTAGGACTTCTTCAGCTTCTTGAGGTTCTTCGGGACGTCGGCGAAGTCCTCCTTGAACACATCCGCCGACTTGCCCGCCCACTCAAGGAGCGTCCCCTCACCCGCCATGCCCTTGACCAGACGCAGCGCATCGGAGACGTCATCAGCGAAGTCATGCAACTGCTTCGCAAGCGTGCGCACCCGCTGCGGATCACCAGGCGTCGGATCCTTGTCCAGATCCAGGACATGCCAGTCCGCAGGCCTGTGCCCCGCCATACCGCAACCCCCGTCACGCGCACACCAACGTCAACAACCGTATGCACACGTGAACTTACAGGGCACAATCGTTCGAGGTAAACGCGAGGTCCGACACCGCGAACGGTCCCTGTGCGCGACTCGCCGCCAGGACGCGCGCTAAGAGAAACCGTCGCGCGGCATCGCAGGCCGCGAAGTGAAGCCGTATGGGCGCAGATCCAGGCTTGGAAAGGATCAGTGTCAGGAACGACGCCCGCGCCCAGCCCGCCACGCCTCCCTTACGGCGTCCTCGGACCACAGCCACCAGCCCTCCAGCTTGTTCCGCACCGTCGCATGCACCCACCGCCACTTGAACCACAACGGCAGTTTGCGGAACGGCACGAAGCTCAGCGTGTCGTTGATGGCGTCCTCGGCCAGGCCCTTGGGCCCCTCCACGCGCAGCACCGCGTACAGCTCCGGCGTCAGCTCCCGGTTGAGTCGCGCTGCGGTACCCGCTGCGGTGAAGGCGTACCCCCCGCTGCTCGGGGTGCGGCAACTGCGTCGCCCTCACGATCCGAGGCGAGGCCTCCTCCAGTGAACACTGGAGCGCCAACCCGATCGCCGCTGTACCGAGACGACTCTCACCGCGCTCCCACGCGGCATCCCACTCGGCGGGGTCGTCGATGCCCAGCAGGCCCTTGCCGCTTTCCCAGTCACGATCCGACGCCATGAGCAGTATCCCTACCGGTACCAATCCTCGCCGTCGCTCTCCAACGAGCTGCGCACATAGCGCTCCAGGCTCGGTGCCACGAGGGTTCTGCTGTCCGTCTCATGGTCCCAGACGAACACCTCGTGGCGCTCGGGGCGCCGGACGAAGGCGAACTGGTCTCCCCCGCCGTTGTCTCCGAAGAACATGAGCGAATCGAACTCCATGCACAGGGACTTGTACTGTTCGTCGCTGCGAAACGAGAGATTGTCGCCGAGGATCCGCTCGGCCGACCAGATGACGTCGGTGCCGTATTCATCGACCAGCCCATCGCTCCCCAGAAGAAAGGAGCTGAGGTCATCCGGCAGCCGCTGACCAAGGATCGATTCGATGCGGTCGAGGGTGCCGGGGTCCACGGGGTCACGGAGTTCCGCCGAGGGGAACGATTCGACGAGCTCGCGCCAGATCACATTTACTCCGATTCGGTGCCGTCAGCGTCGGTTGCTATGCCGCCGATGATGGCGCCGGTGCGAGCCGACCGGCCAGGGCGTCGTCCACCTGACTCTCGAGCAGGGCGAAATTGGCCAGGGCGAACATACCGCAGGGTTCGGTTCGACCAGCGATCACCTTGTCGTTCTCGTCGACGTAGGCATTGCGGGCGGGGTCGAAGAAACAGTGCTGAGCCAGCAGGTCAGCCGACTTGAGCACTTCGTGCTCGACAGTTAGGCCGACATACACCGCCGAAGCACTCACCCGTCACCCAGGCGCCCCTCGCGATATTCCTTGAAAGCTTTCCTGAAGGACTGCGGGCTTGAGTCGTCCACCGGGTTGTCCATGTCCATCAGGGGGAGGTTGATCTCGACCACGGAGATCTTCCGCTCGACGTGGTGAGCATTCCACTCCTCGACTGCGCGGAAAGAGCGCGACGCCGCGAAATAGGCGGGTTGAATGTGCGCGTATGCGGCCTGGACTCTCCAGTCTCCCTGGGCGTCCCTGGTCATGGGCCTGCCGGGCGGCACGATGATGAGGTTGTGCCAGCCGTCGCTCCGCCGGTTCTCCAGGATCTGAGCCTCTTGGACGCCGGGGCGCCCGCCGTACCGTTCGAGGGCGAAGACTCCGGCCATGAGTACCGCGTCGACCGGAGTCTCGGCGCGCAGCCCCCGCTGCCAGATGACGTCTGGGCAGTCCTCGAAGACGCGCTGCCACCTGTCCAGCGTGTCGGTCTTCTGCGAGGTGATCACCAGGCGCACAGCGGCGGCTCTCCTGCTCGATGTCCCGGCCGTCCTCGTGAAGAGGAAGGTCAGCCCGTGAACCGGAACGTCGACGTGATCGCGTCGAAGATGTCGAAGAAGGAGTCCGCGAGGTCGAGGACCTGGCTGCTGCCGGCGACCAGGGCCACCTTGCCCTCCTGCCCCGGCACAGGAATGTACGTCTGCATCAGCACAGCCCGGATCGTGCGGTTGAGCGCGTCACCGGGTACGGCGATGTCCTCGATGCCGAACGTCCGTGCCGCCGGGCCGACTCCGGGGATGTCGACGGTCGTCACCTTCCGCCAGGAGTCCCCCTCCCGCTTGGCCTCCTTGACCGCGAGCTGACTCGCGATGACGGCCGGGTCGTTCGACAGCGGCTCACCGCGCTGGTTGCGCCCGCCCACCAGGGAGACGGTCACCGACCCCGTGATCGGCGTGTCCCCGTCGAAGCTCTCCGCCATGCAGCCGCAGTACATCGCGCCCGACTTCCAGGCGTCCGCCGCGGCCTTCTTGAGGAAGTCGACGTACGTGTCGCGGTACTGCTCCAACTCCGGCCGCTGCCGGACCCGTTCGTTCACCATCCGCCGGATCGAGTCGTCCCGCGACTCGGGCCGTACGTCGAACTCCCACCACGACTCCGGCACCTTGATCCGGAACCCGCCCCTCTCGACGGTCAGTGCCTCCATGTAGCGGGCCATGACGCCGGCCTCCCCGTTCGCTCGACCACACGATCACTCGATCACTCGTGCGCACATCGTGCCACTACTCCTCCATCGTCCAGAACGGTGAGTCCTTCGGCGGGGCCGGTCGCACGGGGAGCGTGCTGAAGTCGATGTCCGCGTCGGCACGGGCCCAGAGGCGTATCGCCTCGTCCTCCTAGGTGTGCTGTTCGGGGGCGTTGGTGACAGGCGACACGCCTTGGCCGGGCCTTGAACGGGGCGAGGGCCTCTGGGTTCGGTTTCGTAAGCGGGAGCGAGCGACGCCTGTCGACGGTTTCTGGCAGCACTTGGCGATCGGGCAGCTCGAAGAGGTCGATGAGAACTGACAGCGCTGGCGCTCGATTGTGACTGGAGGGACAGCGTCGAGCACCCGTGCGAGCCGTGCGATGATCGCGACGTGATGGATTTACACTTGCGCCTCGCCGAGGACACCGACCTCGCCACTCTCGTTCGTCTGCGTGACGATGCTGCCCTCTGGATGCTCGCCCATGGCATCACCGGCCAGTGGCAGCCCGGCCAGCTGGACGAGGACCACTTCCGCAAGATCATGGCGAGTGGTGAGGTCTGGCTCGCCGAGGCCGACGGCCGCGTGGCCGGGGCATGGGAACTGTGGTGGGAAGACGAGGACGCCTGGGGACCCCAGCCGCCGGTGGCCGGCTATGTGCATCGGTTGATGGTGGACCGCAGCAGCGCCCAGCCGGGGACGGGGCGGTTTCTGCTGCGTGCTGCGGAGCGCCGCGTTGCGGCGGCGGGGCGGGCGCTCGTGCGTCTGGACTGCCTGGCCGACAACGAGCGTCTGAACACCTACTACTTGAACGCCGGCTACCGGGTTGTCGGCCACAAGGCAGGCAAGCCGCAGCCGGGCGGTGCACCCAAGTCGTTCACCCTCCTGGAGAAGACCTGCGAGCCGGCCGCGGGGGCTGAGCGGCTGTGGCCAGGGGGACACGCCCGCTTGTGAAACGGAAAGCACGCCCTACCGTCCTGGTCGGCATCCAGACGCTGAAGGCCGATGTCCGACTCGTCCTGGTCGGCGGCCAACGCCAAGATAATATTGCGGTACTATTTTTTTATGACGCAGCACGCCGACGCTGACACGAGACGCGGCCAGGTCGCCTCCGCGCTGATGAGCGTGGTCGCCGAACGGGGACTGGCGCGGACCACCCTCGCTGACGTGGCGCGCACGGCAGGTGTGTCCGTGGGACTCGTCCAGCGCTATTTCCGCTCGAAGGACGAGCTGCTGAGGTTCGGCATCGAGTATGTCTACCGGCGCGCGGAGGAGCGCATCGCCGCCATCCCGGTCGAGCCGCCGGTCCGGGAGTTCGTCGTGCGGTTGATGGAGACCTTCCTGCCGCTGACGGCCGAGCAGCGCGCCGAGCTGCGGGTCTGGCTGAGCTTCGTGCAGGCGTCGCTTACCGACGCCGACATGGCTGCGATCCACCGGGACGCTACCGTGCGGCTCCTGCGGGGCGTCGAGGAGGCACTGCGGGGCGCGCAACGGGCCGGCGAACTCGCCGCGGACGTCGACACCGAGGCGGAGGCGGCGGCGCTGGTCGCGTTCGTGGACGGGCTGTGCCTGCACCACGCGGCGACCGGGGACGGGTTCGGCGCGTCCCGCATCAGCGCCGCGTTGGACGCCTACGTCGACCGGCTGTTCGGCTGATGAGCGCGACGCTGGCGCTGGCGCTGGTCGGACTGGGGCTGCTGGACAGCACGAGCTTCGGCACTCTGCTGATCCCGATCTGGCTGCTGCTCGCCCCGGGGCGGGTGCGCGCAGGCCGGATCGCCGTCTACCTGGCTACGGTTGCGACGTTCTACTTCTGCGTTGGCGTTCTCCTGGTGCTGGGGGCCGATGCGGTGCTGGAGTCCGTCCGGGCGGCATTCGCCGACGTTGCCCCGACGCACCTGCGGATCGGGCAGCTCGTTCTCGGTTTGATCGTCATCGCCTTGAGCTACCGGCTGGAGGCCCGCGCCCGCAGCCGGTCGGGCAGACCGGGCCGACTGCAGCGCTGGCGGGCGGCGGCGATGTCGGGTGCCGTGCCGGACGGCGGAGGTCTGGACGGCCGGGACACGCGGGGCGGAGGCGTGCGCGGCCTGATGAGCCTCGCGTTGGTGGCCACGGCGCTGGAGATCGTCACAATGGTGCCCTACCTGGCGGCCGTGGGCTTACTCGCGAACGCCGATCTGACCTGGCAGGTCATCGGCGGGGCGCTGGCCGGCTATTGCGTCGTGATGATCCTCCCGGCGGTCCTCCTCGGCGCCATCCGGATCGCCGCGCACGACCGGGCCGAGCCAGTGCTACAGCGGATCAACGACTGGTTCACCCGCAACAGCGCCAAGGCGCTCGGCTGGACCGTCGGGGGAATCGGCATCGGAATGGTCCTCAACGCCGTGATCGCCCTTCTCGCCGAACCCGTCTGAACCCGCGTCAGGCTCGAAACGATCCAGCAACTTCAACTTCCGAAACACGCCCTAGACGGACGCCACGAAGTCCGACCAGGCCTCCGGCGCGAGTGCGAGTCGGGGGCCTGTTGCCTGCTTGGAGTCGCGGACGTGCACTGTGCGGGGCACTATCGCGATCTCGACGCAGGAGTTGCCGTCCGTGCCACTGCTGTAGCTGCTCTTGAACCAAGTCAGTTCGGAGGTGTCCCCGGCAGAAGCGTTACGGATCATGTTTCTCCCAGCACTTGCTCGATGAAGGCCAGCGACTCCCGCGGTGGGAGTGCCTGCGCTCGGATGGTGCCATACCGCAGCTCAAGGATGCGGAGCTGCTTCGGATCGGTAGTCGGCCGCCCGCTGAACGCACCGTCGGAACGCCCTACCGCCGATCCGTCCGGGAACTTCAGCAGCTCGATCTTGCCGTCTACCCCCGGGTGGGCATCGGTGTTCGTCGGCATGATCTGAAGTGTGACGCTACGCAACCTCCCCACCTCCAGCAGGTGTTCGAGCTGCTGTCGCCACACCATTGTGCCCCCGACCCGTCGGCGCAGCACCGCCTCCTCCAGGACGTAGTGCACCGACGGAGCCGGATCGCGTTCGAAGACCGCCTGCCGGGCCATCCGGGCTGCCACCATCCGTTCCACATCGTCCGGCGAATACGGGGGCTGCGCCGCCTCGAACAAGGCACGCGCGTGCTCCGGCGTCTGCAACAGCCCGTGGACGCTGTTGCACTCGTACACCCCGATCTCAACCGCCTGCCCCTCCAACTTGGCCAGCTCCCGCACCTTCTTGGGATACCGAACCCTCTTCACGTCCTCCCACGTCGCCGCAATCAGCCCACCCGCCCCCAACACCTCATCCGCCCTGACGAGATAGTCCTGCCGAGGAATCCGCTTCCCGCCCTCGATCTTGTAGACCATGTCCTCGCCGTACCCGACCGCCGTACCGAACTCGGCGGCCCGCATCCCCACCGCCTCCCGCCGCAGCTTCAGCTGCCGCCCGACGGTGGCGATGACCGCGACGCCCCACTCGTCGTCCGGGTCCACCTCCCAACCCGGCTCGTCCGCCTCGCCCTTGAGCCGACCCGCGTCCGCCTCGACCGCCGTCATCCCGCACCCTTCCGTCGTACGACCGTGCCCAGCGCCCTACCCGTACGCCCCGTCCCGACAGCCCGGACACGACCGGACAAGCTCCGGACAGTCACCGTACGCACCCGCTGAGTCACTGTTCACAGTAAGCACGGACCGCCACGCTGAGTGACGTGACGCAGAAATCCCCCGAACTCGGCTCCACCATCCGCAACTTCAGCCTCCAGCTGTCCCCCACCCCACGCGGAGCCCGTCTCGCACGCCTCCTGGCCACCGAGCAGCTCCGCTCCTGGGGACTGCCGTTGGACCCGGCGGAGCAGATCGTCGCGGAGCTGGCGACCAACGCGGCGACCCACGGCCGCATCCCCGGCCGCGACTTCCGCCTGCTCCTCTACGTCGTGGCCGACACCCTCCGCATCGAGGTCACGGACACCCGCGACGACCAGCTGCCGACACCCCAACTGCCCACCCCGGAGTCCGAGTCCGGCCGTGGCCTGCTTCTCGTCGACGCGCTCGCCGACCGCTGGGGCGTCACCCACGGCCTGCCGCCGCGCAAGACCGTCTGGGCAGAACTCGCTCTCTGACCGGCGCCCGACACCTCGCGCTCCGGTGCCGCAGGCGGTCTCCCCAAGTACTACGAGGGTGAAAGAACCCCCACCAAGCCCCACCCCTCCCGCCCAGGCCGCCGCCTCACTCACGCGAGTGAACATCGCCAACTCAGCTGGCTTCGGGAGCCATTGCCTGCCCTACGCTCAGCGCAACACAACCGCAGACATGCGACGGCCCTCGCCGGGACTGGCATCCCAGTGCGAGGGCCTGACCACCGAGGAAGAGAGAGCTTCCCGATGGATACGCAGAACCCTAACGTGCCCTCGCACGCCCACGCCCCCGTAACCGGGAAGAAGCACCCGAACCGGCACCCCCACACCGGCCTGGTTCACGACAACACCCGCCACACCACCCGCTTCACGGTGATCGGCAACCACCTCGCCCAGCACCCGGAGCTGTCGCTCCTCGCGATCGGGCTGGCCGTGCACATCCAGTCGCTCCCAGCGGGCGCCCGAGTCGACATCGAGTCCCTCGCCGCCCGCTTCCCCGAAGGCACGACCCGGATCGCCGCCGCTCTACGCGAGCTGGAGGCTCACGGCTATCTGCGGCGAGAGCGCGAACGTGTCCCCGGCGGCCGGATCGTCACCCGCACGATCTCCTGCAACCAGCCCGGCCCCCACAGGGACGACACCCACGCCCCGGAACGGCGAGCGCACGCCCCGAGAAAGCGGACCCCCGCAAGCCCCTCCCCACCGTCCCCGCTCCCGCCTGCCCCTCCCCCACCCTCCTCCAGCAGGCCGCGGACCTCCTAGCGGGCCTCCGCCGCCACGACCCCCGCCTGCTCCTCTCCGCCCACGACACCGCCCACCTCGCCCCCGGCGTCGCCGCCTGGCTCGAACGCGACGTCTCCCCCACCGCCGTACGACACGCCCTGACGACCGACCTCCCGCCCGAGGCCCTGCGCCGCCCAGCCGCCCTCCTGGCCCACCGCCTCACGGCTCAACTTCCGCCCCCGCCCCCGTTCCGCGCACCCGCACCCCCGCCGGCAGTCCGTCACCCGTTCCAGACCTGCGACGGCTGCGACCGAGCCTTCCGCGCACCCGCCCCCGGCCGCTGCCACGACTGCCGACCCGACCGGGCCGAGCTTCTGGAAGCCGCATGAGAAGAGCAACTGCCGCACACCTCGCCGCGCTCACCGGCAACACGGGCGGGATAGCCTGGCCGAGGCACTCCCTGGAGGTGGACACGATGAGCACTCAGGCCGACCACGGACATGAGCTGATCCCCCGCCCTCAGCAGACTCCTGACGCCCTGCGCGCGGCCCTCGCCGTCGTCGATCCGGCTCGCCTGGAAGAGATGCAGGGCACCAAGGACGACGCCTTCGCCAAGGCGGTCGAGTGGCAGTCGCTGAGCCCGGTGCAGAGCTGGGTGCTGACCTGGGCCAGGGACATCGAGATCGCCCGGCGCCCCGATCTGTCCACCCGCTACACCCGAGCGAAAGGCAACCTGGAGCACGATGACCCCGCCATCGCCCAGGAGGCCCTGCGTGAACTGAGCGCTGTCCTGGACGAAGCCATGAAGGCAGTCCGCGGGTGAGCTGGAAATGGGAGTACGCCTTCGGCGCGGAGGAAGCGGCCCGAACCGCTCCCACCAGCTTCCTCACCGAGGTGGAAAGCAAGGCGGACGAACTGGTCAGGGCAGCCGAGGCCTTCCATGTCCACGGACAGGCCCATGACGGTGTCGACCCGAAGGGCGGCGACATCATCGTCCCCGGCGGCATGTTCACGTATCAGGTCGTCGTCCGTAGCGAGCGGCTCTACGTCGTCCAGATCACCTACCTGGGCTTCTGACCAACTGGACGAAACGCGTATCACGGCCATGATGCCGGAACCTGCACACGCCAGGACCTTGTCCCCAGACATGCCCTAAGTCATGATCTCGCCCCATGGACAAGCGAAGACGCGTACTCGGCACCTTTCTCGGGGTCACACTGGCCACCGTGCTCCTCCCGGGCATCAGCACGATCCTCGACTCACCCCCGTGGGAGGTGGTCCTCGCCGGCGCGGTCTTCCTCATCGTGAACCAGCTGATCTACAGCTACCCGAACGACATCAGGACGGCTCCCCCGATCCTCCTGCTGCTCCTGGGCGTGGTCGGCATCGCTCAGGACACCCTGATCTGGCTGCTCGTGTCCTGGCTCGGCTCCGACATGGAGTACGGCCTCCACGTCGACGGCTTCCTCGCCGCCCTGCTCGGCGGCGTCATCGTGCGGGTGACGGTCCTGGTTCTCCTCGCCCTCGGCCCGTCCCGGACGGCTCCCCAGCCGTCGTAGGACGGGCATCGGACACAGCAAAAGGGCCCGCACGACCGAAGTCGTACGGGCCCCTTCGAGCCACTCAGGTCAGTCGACCCTCAAGCCAGTCCGAAGACTCACTTGTTGATCTTGGTGACCTGGCCGGCGCCCACGGTCCGACCACCCTCACGGATGGCGAACTTCAGGCCCTCCTCCATGGCGACGGGCTGGATGAGCTCCACCTTCATCTCGGTGTTGTCACCCGGCATGACCATCTCGGTGCCCTCGGGGAGGGTCACCACGCCGGTCACGTCCGTCGTACGGAAGTAGAACTGCGGGCGGTAGTTGTTGAAGAACGGCGTGTGGCGGCCACCCTCGTCCTTGGACAGGATGTAGGCCTGCGCCTCGAACTCGGTGTGCGGGGTGACCGAGCCCGGCTTGATGATGACCTGGCCGCGCTCGACGTCCTCGCGCTTGATGCCACGGAGGAGCAGACCGACGTTCTCACCGGCCTGGCCCTCGTCGAGGAGCTTCCGGAACATCTCGATACCGGTGACCGTGGTGGTGGTCTTCTCGGTCTTGATGCCGATGATGTCGACGGTCTCGTTGACCTTCAGGACACCACGCTCGATACGGCCGGTGACGACCGTACCGCGACCGGTGATCGTGAAGACGTCCTCGATCGGCATGAGGAACGGCTTGTCGACGTCGCGCTCCGGCTCCGGAATCGCGGTGTCGACGGCGTTCATGAGCTCGAGGACGGAGTTGCCCCACTCCTTGTCGCCCTCGAGGGCCTTCAGAGCGGAGACCTTGACGACGGGAACGTCGTCGCCCGGGAACTCGTACTCGGAGAGGAGCTCACGGACCTCGAGCTCGACGAGCTCCAGGATCTCCTCGTCGTCCACCATGTCGGCCTTGTTCAGGGCGACGACGATGTACGGGACGCCGACCTGGCGGGCCAGGAGCACGTGCTCCTTGGTCTGCGGCATCGGGCCGTCGGTGGCGGCGACCACGAGGATGGCGCCGTCCATCTGCGCCGCACCCGTGATCATGTTCTTGATGTAGTCCGCGTGACCGGGGCAGTCGACGTGGGCGTAGTGACGCGTCTCGGTCTGGTACTCGACGTGCGCGATGGAGATGGTGATACCGCGCTGGCGCTCCTCAGGAGCCTTGTCGATCTGGTCGAAGGCCGAGGCCTCGTTCAGGTCCGGGTACGCGTCGTGCAGCACCTTGGTAATGGCGGCCGTGAGGGTCGTCTTACCGTGGTCGATGTGACCGATGGTGCCGATGTTGACGTGCGGCTTAGTCCGCTCGAACTTCGCCTTCGCCACTGGGGTCCTCCTGTGGAGTGGTTCTGGTACGCCTTACTCATCGGCGCCAGGTGATCTTTGCTGGAAAGCCCGGGCCCCGGGGCATTCTCACCATGATTGCGGCGGAATGCCCCTCAAGGCTCCGGAGTCAAGCCTACGGCGTGTAGACGCGGTGCGTTACTCGCCCTTGGCCTTCGCGATGATCTCCTCGGCGACGTTCCGGGGAACCTCGGCGTAGGAGTCGAACTGCATGGAGTAGCTGGCACGGCCGGACGTCTTGCTGCGCAGGTCGCCGACGTAGCCGAACATCTCCGAAAGGGGCACGAGGCCCTTCACGACGCGGGCACCGGCCCGCTCCTCCATGGCCTGGATCTGACCACGGCGGGAGTTGATGTCGCCGATGACCTCACCCATGTAGTCCTCGGGCGTGGTGACCTCGACGGCCATCATCGGCTCGAGCAGCACGGGGCTGGCCTTGCGCGCGGCCTCCTTGAAGGCCTGCGAGCCGGCGATCTTGAACGCGAGCTCGGAGGAGTCGACCTCGTGGTAGGCACCGTCGAGCAGCGTCACGCGGACACCGGTCATCTCGTAACCGGCGAGGATGCCGAACTGCATGGCCTCCTGCGCACCGGCGTCCACCGAAGGAATGTACTCCTTCGGCACACGGCCACCGGTCACCTTGTTGATGAACTCGTAGCTGGCGTCGCCACCCTCGATCGGCTCGACCGCGATGATGACGCGGGCGAACTGGCCGGTACCACCCGTCTGCTTCTTGTGGGTGAACTCGACCTTCTCGACGGCCTTGCGAATGGTCTCGCGGTACGCGACCTGCGGCTTGCCGACGTTGGCCTCGACCTTGAACTCACGGCGCATACGGTCGACCAGCACCTCGAGGTGCAGCTCGCCCATGCCGCCGATGATGGTCTGGCCGGTCTCCTCGTCCGAGTGGACCTGGAAGGACGGGTCCTCCTCGGCCAGGCGCTGGATCGCGACGCCGAGCTTCTCCTGGTCGCCCTTCGACTTGGGCTCGATGGCGACCTGGATGACCGGCGCCGGGAAGTCCATGGACTCCAGGATGACCGGGCTCTTGTCGTCGGACAGCGTCTCACCGGTGGTGGTCTGCTTCAGGCCCATGACGGCGACGATGTCGCCGGCGCCCACCGACTCGATCTCCTCACGCTTGTTCGCGTGCATGCGGTAGATCTTGCCGATGCGCTCCTTCTTGCCCTTCACGGAGTTCAGCACCTGGGTGCCGGAGTGAAGACGGCCGGAGTACACGCGGACGAAGGTGAGCTTGCCGAGGTGCGGGTCGCTCATGATCTTGAACGCGAGCGCGGCGAGGGGCTCGTCGTCCGACGGCTTGCGCGCGATGACCTGCTCGGGGTCCTTGACGTCGTGGCCCTCGATGGCCTCGACGTCGAGCGGGGTGGGCAGGTAGCGCACGACCGCGTCGAGCAGGGGCTGAACGCCCTTGTTCTTGAACGCGGTGCCGCAGAACACGGGGGTGACGGTGGTGCCGCCGCCCTTGCCGGACGCGATGGTGATGCGACGGATCGCGGCGTAGAGCTGCTCCACGGTGGGCTCGGTGCCCTCCAGGTACAGCTCCATCAGCTCTTCGTCGTTCTCGGCGACGGCCTCGAGCAGCTTGCCGCGGTACTCCTCGGCAGCCTCGGCGTGGGTGTCCGGGATGTCGACGGTGTCGTACATCTCGCCCTTGGTCGCCTCGGCCGACCAGACCAGGGCCTTCATCGTCACGAGGTCGATGACGCCCTTGAAGTCCGCCTCCGCACCGATCGGCAGCTGCATGACCAGCGGCTGCGCGCCCAGGCGGTCCGAGATCATGTCCACGCAGCGGTGGAATTCGGCGCCGGTACGGTCCAGCTTGTTGACGAAGCAGATACGCGGCACGCCGTAACGGTCGGCCTGACGCCACACCGTCTCGGACTGCGGCTCGACACCGGCGACACCGTCGAACACCGTCACGGCACCGTCGAGCACACGCAGGGAGCGCTCCACCTCGACGGTGAAGTCGACGTGCCCCGGGGTGTCGATGATGTTGATGGTGTAGTCGTTGTCCTCGAGCGGCCAGTGACAGGTGGTCGCAGCAGACGTGATCGTGATGCCACGCTCCTGCTCCTGCTCCATCCAGTCCATGGTGGCAGCGCCGTCGTGGACCTCACCGATCTTGTACGAAACGCCGGTGTAGAACAGGATCCGCTCGGTGGTGGTCGTCTTGCCCGCGTCGATGTGGGCCATGATCCCGATGTTGCGGACCCTGGCCAGGTCAAGCGAAGTGGTAGCCATAAGGCTTCAGTCTTCTCTCGGTCTCGATGGGGTCTGCGACTACCAGCGGTAGTGCGCGAAGGCCTTGTTGGACTCGGCCATCTTGTGCGTGTCCTCGCGCTTCTTCACAGCGGCACCCAGGCCGTTGCTGGCGTCGAGGAGCTCGTTGAGCAGACGCTCGGTCATGGTCTTCTCACGACGGGCGCGGGAGTAACCGACCAGCCAGCGCAGCGCCAGCGTGTTGGCACGGCCGGGCTTGACCTCGACCGGGACCTGGTAGGTGGCACCACCGACACGGCGGGACTTGACCTCGAGGGTCGGCTTGATGTTTTCGAGAGCGCGCTTCAGCGTGATGACCGGGTCGTTGCCGGTCTTCTCGCGCAGGCCCTCCATGGCGCCGTAGACGATGCGCTCGGCGGTGGAGCGCTTGCCGTTCAGCAGCACCTTGTTGATCAGGGAGGTCACCAGAGGAGAACCGTAGACCGGGTCGATGATGACCGGGCGCTTCGGGGCGGGGCCCTTACGAGGCATTCTTACTTCTCCTTCTTGGCGCCGTAGCGGCTGCGGGCCTGCTTGCGGTTCTTGACACCCTGGGTGTCGAGCGAGCCGCGGATGATCTTGTAGCGAACACCCGGCAGGTCCTTCACACGGCCGCCGCGCACGAGCACGATGGAGTGCTCCTGCAGGTTGTGTCCCTCACCCGGAATGTAAGCGGTGACCTCGATCCCGCTGGTCAGACGCACACGCGCGACCTTACGCAGGGCCGAGTTCGGCTTCTTCGGGGTGGTCGTGAACACACGCGTGCAGACGCCACGACGCTGAGGGGAACCCTCGAGTGCGGGCGTCTTGTTCTTCTCGACCTTGTCCTGCCGGCCCTTGCGGACCAGCTGCTGGATCGTAGGCACTACTTCTCCGGTTTCTGTGTGCCGATGGTGAAGCTAACCTGGAACGTCGCCGACCCACGCGGTCGGGTGTGTCGAATCCCGCGGACTCCCGCCGCCAGGCAGAAATAAGCGCGGATTACGGTGGCCGGTGTCAGCTCGCTGTGCGGTTGATGGCACGCACGAGAGCCAGGGCACACCCCAGGCACAAGGTCTGAGCGTACCTATCGCATTCGCTGCGGTCAAAACAAATGGGTGCCGCCCGCATCGCCATGCGGGACATGTCAAGAGCCCCGGCCGTTGTCGATCTTCAATTCGATGACGGCTGTCCGATTTGAGCATCTTTCTTGCTGCCGGATCGTCACCCGGCCGCGATGGACACCACCGTCAGCAACACCAGGACGAGTGCCCAGCCCACCGTGGACAACCACCCGAGTACGAGACCGGTCAGCGCGAGCCCGTCCCCCAGCTCTCCCCGGCTGCGGATCTCGGCCCGCGCCACGTGCCCCAGCACCACGGCCGGAATCCCGGTCAGCCCCATGGTCGGCACACACAGCAGCCCGCACACGCCGGCCGCCACCGCCTTCCCGTTCGTCTGCGGCCGCGGCACGGGCAGGAACGTCCGCGGCACGGGCACGACGCCGGCAGACTGCGGCACAGGCCCCTGAGGCAGATCGGCGACGAGCACCGCCAGCTCCCCCACGGTCCGCGCCGCATACGCCCGCGCCACCCGCTTCTCGAACTCGTCGTGCTCCATCCGCCCCTCGCCGTACCCGGCTCTGAGCACGTCCACGGCCCGCTCACGGTCGGCATGCGAGGCGAGCATCGACGGGCCACCGGGGCCCTGCCAGGGCTGCCAGGGCTGCCAGGAGGGATAGGGCGGCTGGGACACGTAAGGCACCTCCCCGTACGCCGGAGTCCCTCCATGATGCGCCCTGGCGGCCCTCCTGGCACCGGCGCGTCCCCGCGGACACGCCGAAGGGCGACCACCCCGAGAGGTGACCGCCCTTCAGTGCTTCAGACGTACGCCTTACTGGTTGTACGGACCGTAGTCGTAGTCCTCCAGCGGCACGGCCTGGCCGGAGCCCGTGCCGAACGGCGAGTAGTCGATGTCGTCGTAGCCGACGGCCGAGTACATCGCGGCCTTGGCCTCCTCGGTCGGCTCGACCCGGATGTTGCGGTAGCGGGACAGACCCGTACCGGCCGGGATGAGCTTACCGATGATGACGTTCTCCTTGAGGCCGATGAGGCTGTCGGACTTGGCGTTGATCGCCGCGTCCGTCAGGACTCGGGTCGTCTCCTGGAAGGAGGCGGCCGACAGCCAGGATTCCGTCGCCAGCGAGGCCTTGGTGATACCCATCAGCTGCGGACGACCCGAGGCCGGGTGACCGCCCTCCTGGACCACACGACGGTTCTCGGTCTCGAACTTCGAGCGCTCGACCAGCTCGCCGGGCAGCAGCTCGGCGTCGCCGGACTCGATGATCGTCACACGGCGCAGCATCTGCCGGATGATGATCTCGATGTGCTTGTCGTGGATCGACACACCCTGCGAGTTGTAGACCTTCTGGACCTCGCCGACCAGGTGGACCTGGACGGCACGCTGGCCCAGGATGCGCAGCACGTCGTGCGGGTTGGTGGCACCCACGGTGAGCTTCTGGCCCACCTCGACGTGCTCGCCCTCGCTGACCAGGAGTCGGGCGCGCTTCGAGATCGGGAACGCCGTCTCGTCGCTGCCGTCGTCCGGCGTGATGACCAGCTTCTTGGTCTTCTCGGTCTCCTCGATCCGCACGCGGCCGGAGGCCTCGGAGATCGGGGCGACACCCTTCGGGGTACGGGCCTCGAAGAGCTCGACGACACGCGGCAGACCCTGGGTGATGTCGTCACCGGCCACACCACCGGTGTGGAAGGTACGCATCGTCAGCTGGGTACCGGGCTCACCGATGGACTGGGCGGCGATGATGCCGACCGCCTCACCGATGTCGACCAGCTTGCCGGTGGCCAGCGAACGGCCGTAGCACATCGCGCAGGTGCCGACGGCGGACTCGCAGGTCAGGACCGAGCGGGTCTTGACCTCCTCGACGCCGTGGCGGACCAGCTCGTCGATGAGCACGTCGCCGAGGTCGGTACCGGCCGGGGCGAGCACCTTGCCGTCGACCACGATGTCCTCGGCGAGGCAGCGCGCGTACACGGACGTCTCGACGTCCTCCGCCTTGAGCAGCGTGCCCTCGGCGTTCCGGCTCGCGATCTGCAGACGCAGACCGCGCTCGGTGCCGCAGTCCTCCTCGCGAATGATGACGTCCTGGGAGACGTCGACCAGACGACGGGTGAGGTAACCCGAGTCGGCGGTACGCAGAGCGGTGTCCGCCAGACCCTTACGGGCACCGTGCGTGGAGATGAAGTACTCCAGCACGGACAGGCCCTCACGGAAGGACGCCTTGATGGGACGCGGGATCGTCTCGTTCTTCGCGTTCGACACCAGACCACGCATACCGGCGATCTGACGCATCTGCATCATGTTGCCTCGTGCACCCGAGTTCACCATCATGAAGATCGGGTTGGTCTTCGGGAAGTTGTCGTTCATCGCCTCGGCGACCTCGTTGGTCGCCTTGGTCCAGATCGCGATGAGCTCCTGCGTGCGCTCGTCCTTGGTGATCAGACCGCGCTCGTACTGCTTCTGGACCTTCTCGTCCTGCGCCTCGTAACCCTTGACGATCTCCTTCTTCGCCTCGGGAACGACGACGTCGGAGATGGCCACGGTGACGCCGGAACGGGTCGCCCAGAAGAAGCCGGCCGCCTTCAGGTTGTCGAGCGTCGCCGCCACGATGACCTTCGGGTAGCGCTCGGCGAGGTCGTTGACGATCTCGGAGAGCTGCTTCTTGCCGACCTCGTAGTCGACGAACGGGTAGTCCTCGGGCAGCAGCTCGTTGAAGAGCGCACGGCCCAGGGTGGTGTTCAGCCGGAAGCTGTCACCCTGCTGCCACTCCGGCTCGCCCTCCTCGCGCGCCGGCGGGGTCCAGCCACGCGGCGGGATGGTGCCGACCGGGAAGCGGACGTCGATCCTCGACTGGAGCGACAGCTCGCCCGCGTCGAAGGCCATGATCGCCTCGGCGACCGAGGCGAAGGAACGGCCCTCGCCCTTGAGCTCGCGCATCTCGCCGTCGGTGGTGAGGAAGAACAGACCGAGGACCATGTCCTGGGTCGGCATCGTCACCGGGCGGCCGTCGGCGGGCTTGAGGATGTTGTTCGAGGACAGCATCAGGATGCGGGCCTCGGCCTGCGCCTCCGCGGACAGCGGCAGGTGGACGGCCATCTGGTCACCGTCGAAGTCCGCGTTGAACGCGGTGCAGACGAGCGGGTGGATCTGGATGGCCTTGCCCTCGACCAGCTGCGGCTCGAAGGCCTGGATGCCGAGGCGGTGCAGCGTGGGCGCACGGTTCAGCAGAACCGGGTGCTCCGCGATGACCTCTTCCAGCACGTCGTACACGACCGTGCGGCCGCGCTCGACCATGCGCTTGGCGCTCTTGATGTTCTGCGCGTGGTTCAGGTCGACCAGGCGCTTCATCACGAACGGCTTGAAGAGCTCCAGCGCCATCGCCTTCGGCAGACCGCACTGGTGCAGCTTCAGCTGCGGACCGACGACGATCACGGAACGCGCGGAGTAGTCCACACGCTTACCGAGCAGGTTCTGACGGAAGCGACCCTGCTTACCCTTCAGCATGTCGCTGAGGGACTTCAGCGGGCGGTTACCGGGACCGGTGACCGGGCGACCGCGACGGCCGTTGTCGAACAGCGCGTCGACGGCCTCCTGGAGCATGCGCTTCTCGTTGTTCACGATGATCTCGGGCGCGCCGAGGTCGAGAAGCCGCTTCAGTCGGTTGTTCCGGTTGATCACACGGCGGTACAGGTCGTTCAGGTCGGAGGTCGCGAAGCGGCCACCGTCCAGCTGCACCATCGGACGCAGGTCCGGCGGGATGACCGGCACGCAGTCCAGCACCATGCCCTTGGGGCTGTTGGACGTCTGCAGGAACGCGGAGACGACCTTCAGGCGCTTGAGCGCACGGGTCTTCTTCTGGCCCTTGCCGGTCCGGATGATCTCGCGGAGGCGCTCGGCCTCCTCGTCGAGGTCGAAGGACTCCAGGCGCTTCTGCAGCGCCGCGGCACCCATCGAGCCGTCGAAGTACGTGCCGAAGCGGTCACGCAGCTCGCGGTAGAGCAGCTCGTCGCCCTCCAGGTCCTGGACCTTGAGGTTCTTGAAGCGGTTCCACACCTCGTCGAGCCGGTCGATCTCGCGCTGCGCACGGTCGCGCAGCTGCTTCATCTCACGCTCGGCACCCTCGCGCACCTTGCGGCGCACGTCGGCCTTGGCGCCCTCGGCCTCCAGCTCGGCCAAGTCGGTCTCGAGCTTCTTGGCCCGGGCCTCCAGGTCGGCGTCGCGGCGCTGCTCGATCTGCTGGCGCTCGACGGAGACGTGGGCCTCCAGCGAGGGCAGGTCGCGGGTGCGGCGCTCCTCGTCGACGTACGTGATCATGTACGCCGCGAAGTAGATGACCTTCTCCAGGTCCTTCGGGGCGAGGTCGAGCAGGTAACCCAGCCGCGACGGAACGCCCTTGAAGTACCAGATGTGCGTGACGGGCGCGGCGAGCTCGATGTGGCCCATCCGCTCACGGCGCACCTTGGCGCGCGTGACCTCGACGCCACAGCGCTCACAGATGATGCCCTTGAAGCGGACACGCTTGTACTTGCCGCAGTAGCACTCCCAGTCCCGGGTCGGACCGAAGATCTTCTCGCAGAAGAGTCCGTCCTTTTCGGGCTTGAGCGTGCGGTAGTTGATCGTCTCGGGCTTCTTGACCTCGCCGTGGCTCCACTGACGGATGTCGTCAGCGGTGGCCAGACCGATCCGGAGCTCGTCGAAGAAGTTGACGTCGAGCACTATGCGTCAATCCCTCTCAGGGTTGTAAGTCATGGGGTCTGATACGGGGGTCCTGGGGCCGGCGGCCTTCATGACGAAGGCCGCCGAACTCCCGTCAGACCTCTTCGACGCTGCTCGGCTCACGCCGGGACAGGTCGATGCCAAGCTCCTCCGCAGCGCGGAAGACGTCCTCGTCGGTGTCGCGCATCTCGATGGACATGCCGTCCGAGGACAGCACCTCCACGTTGAGGCACAGGGACTGCATCTCCTTGATGAGCACCTTGAAGGACTCGGGGATGCCGGGCTCGGGGATGTTCTCGCCCTTGACGATGGCCTCGTAGACCTTCACGCGGCCGGTGACGTCGTCGGACTTGATGGTCAGCAGCTCCTGGAGGGCGTACGCGGCGCCGTAAGCCTCCAGCGCCCACACCTCCATCTCACCGAAGCGCTGGCCACCGAACTGGGCCTTACCACCCAGCGGCTGCTGGGTGATCATCGAGTACGGACCGGTCGAACGGGCGTGCAGCTTGTCGTCGACCAGGTGGTGCAGCTTGAGGATGTACATGTAGCCGACCGAGATCGGCTCCGGGAACGGCTCACCGGAGCGGCCGTCGAACAGCCGCGCCTTGCCGGACGGGAGCACCATGCGCTCGCCGTCGCGGTTCGGGATGGTGTGCTCCAGCAGACCGGCCAGCTCGTCCTCGCGCGCACCGTCGAAGACCGGCGTCGCGACGTTGGTCCGCGGCGGGACCTGGTCGGCGTCGATGGCCTGCAGGCG
This sequence comes from Streptomyces coeruleorubidus, assembly GCF_028885415.1. GTDB lineage: Bacteria > Actinomycetota > Actinomycetes > Streptomycetales > Streptomycetaceae > Streptomyces > Streptomyces coeruleorubidus_A. The sequence continues at coordinate 5,884,039 of NZ_CP118527.1, read as the reverse complement.
CTGCGCCCAGTCGTCCGCCAGGCCGGAGACGTCCCAGCCCTGGCTGGCGAGCCAGCCGAGGTGGATCTCCAGGACCTGTCCCGGGTTCATTCGGGACGGGACACCCAGCGGGTTGAGGATGATGTCGACCGGGGTGCCGTCCTCCAGGAACGGCATGTCCTCGATCGGCAGGATCTTGGAGATGACGCCCTTGTTGCCGTGGCGGCCGGCGAGCTTGTCACCGTCGGTGATCTTGCGCTTCTGCGCGACGTAGACGCGCACCAGCTGGTTCACACCGGGGGGAAGCTCGTCGCCCTCCTCGCGGTCGAAGACGCGCACACCGATGACCTTGCCGGTCTCGCCGTGCGGCACCTTCAGCGAGGTGTCACGGACCTCACGGGCCTTCTCACCGAAGATCGCGCGCAGCAGGCGCTCCTCCGGCGTCAGCTCGGTCTCACCCTTGGGCGTGACCTTGCCGACGAGGATGTCACCGGCGATGACCTCGGCACCGATGCGGATGATGCCGCGCTCGTCGAGGTCGGCGAGGACCTCCTCGGAGACGTTCGGGATGTCCCGGGTGATCTCCTCGGGGCCGAGCTTGGTGTCACGGGCGTCGACCTCGTGCTCCTCGATGTGGATCGAGGAGAGGACGTCGTCCTGCACGAGGCGCTGCGACAGGATGATCGCGTCCTCGTAGTTGTGACCCTCCCACGGCATGAACGCCACGAGCAGGTTCTTGCCCAGCGCCATCTCGCCCCGCTGGGTGGCCGGACCGTCGGCCAGGACCTGGCCCTCGATGATCCGGTCGCCCTCGGCGACGATGACCTTCTGGTTGACCGAGGTGCCCTGGTTGGAACGGGCGAACTTGGCCAGGCGGTACGTGATGTACGTGCCGTCGTCGTTGGCGGTGGTGATGTAGTCCGCGGAGACCTCCTGGACCACACCGGCCTTCTCGGCCTTGACCACGTCGCCGGCGTCGACCGCGGAGCGGTACTCCATGCCGGTGCCGACGAGCGGGGACTCCGCCTGGATCAGCGGAACGGCCTGGCGCATCATGTTCGCGCCCATGAGGGCACGGTTGGCGTCGTCGTGCTCCAGGAAGGGGATCATGGCGGTCGCGACCGACACCATCTGGCGCGGCGAGACGTCCATGTAGTCCACGTCCTCGCCACCGACGTAGTCGACCTCGCCGCCCTTACGGCGGACCAGCACGCGGGCCTCGGCGAAGCGGAGCTCGTCCGTCAGCGGCGCGTTGGCCTGCGCGATGACGAAGCGGTCCTCCTCGTCGGCCGTGAGGTAGTCGACCTGGTCGGTGACCTGGCCCTCGAACACCTTGCGGTACGGGGTCTCGACAAAACCGAACGCGTTCACGCGGCCGTAGGTGGCGAGCGAGCCGATCAGACCGATGTTCGGGCCTTCAGGGGTCTCGATCGGGCACATGCGGCCGTAGTGCGAGGGGTGCACGTCACGGACCTCGAAGCCGGCCCGCTCACGGGACAGACCACCCGGGCCGAGCGCGGACAGACGCCGCTTGTGCGTCAGACCCGACAGCGGGTTGTTCTGGTCCATGAACTGGGACAGCTGGCTGGTGCCGAAGAACTCCTTGATGGAGGCGACGACCGGCCGGATGTTGATCAGGGTCTGCGGCGTGATCGCCTCGACGTCCTGGGTCGTCATCCGCTCGCGGACGACACGCTCCATACGCGCCAGACCCGTACGGACCTGGTTCTGGATGAGCTCGCCGACGCTGCGCAGGCGGCGGTTGCCGAAGTGGTCGATGTCGTCGGTCTCGACGACCACGGAGGTGCCGTTGTCACCGACCGTCTCGGTCTCGCCGGCGTGCAGCTTCACCAGGTACTTGATCGTCGCGATGATGTCCTCGACGGTCAGGATCCCGGCGTCCAGCGGGGTGTCCGTGCCCAGCTTCTTGTTGACCTTGTAGCGGCCGACCTTGGCCAGGTCGTAGCGCTTGGGGTTGAAGTAGAGGTTCTCGAGCAGCGTCTGCGCGGCCTCACGCGTCGGGGGCTCGCCCGGGCGCAGCTTGCGGTAGATGTCGAGCAGCGCGTCGTCCTGGCCCTGGGTGTGGTCCTTCTCCAAGGTGGCGCGCATGGACTCGTACTCGCCGAACTCCTCGAGGATCTGCTCGGTGGTCCAGCCGAGCGCCTTGAGCAGGACGGTGACGGACTGCTTGCGCTTGCGGTCGATGCGGACACCGACCATGTCGCGCTTGTCGATCTCCATCTCCAGCCAGGCACCCCGGGACGGGATGATCTTGGCGGAGAAGATGTCCTTGTCGGACGTCTTGTCGATGGAGGAGTCGAAGTAGACACCCGGCGAGCGGACGAGCTGCGACACCACGACACGCTCGGTGCCGTTGATGACGAAGGTGCCCTTGTTCGTCATGAGCGGGAAGTCACCCATGAAGACCGTCTGGGACTTGATCTCGCCGGTCTCGTTGTTCGTGAACTCGGCGGTGACGAAGAGCGGGGCCGCGTACGTGAAGTCGCGCTCCTTGCACTCGTCGATCGAGTTCTTCGGCGGCTCGAAGCGGTGGTCGCGGAAGGTCAGCGACATCGACCCGCTGAAGTCCTCGATCGGGGAGATCTCCTCGAAGATCTCCTCGAGCCCGGACTTGGTGGGGACGTCCTGACCGTTCTCGAGAGCCTCCTCGACCCGACTCTGCCAGGCGGTGTTGCCGAGCAGCCAGTCGAAGCTCTCGGTCTGCAGCGCGAGCAGGTTCGGAACCTCGAGAGGCTCCTTGATCTTTGCAAAAGAGATGCGCAGCGGGGCAGTGCTGGCGGCGTTGTTCGTATTCGCGGTCGAGGCGTTGCGCGAGGCGGCCAAGAGGGGGTCCTTCCGAGGGCTCGGACTCACTACGCGCGTACCGGCCCCTCTCCCGTACACAGAGACAAGCTATGTCGGTCCGGCCGAAAAGCCAGGTCAGACAGGTCTTGTCGTCGATGCTCGGGCGAGGGCAGACCCCTGGTGACGGGCAGGGGACAGCTAACAGGCAGCGCAAAGGGTCAGTGTAGCCACCCGGCACACTGATGTCCAGTGCGGGTTCTGAAACCCGTGTTCACCCTCGTTGTTCCACTCCTGCGACAAGGCGCTGCCCTCAACGCACGTTGATACTGCCCTCTTCGTCGCCGATCCATACCTCGGATTCGGATCCTTGTGACGACGCGTCCTGAGAATTGCGCGCTGCGTGCGGTTCGTCAAGGCCCCCCTGCCCGAACCGGGGCCCGCCCAGAGACACGACGAAGATCACCATACCCCCCGCCACAGAGGGTGCAAGGCAACCGTGGCCGGACCCCGGAAACGCCGAAGAGCGACCACCCGGATGGATGATCGCTCTCGAGCGCTTACGCGTTACACGCCCAGTGGGACGCGTCGTGGATCCTGGCGGATCCGGGAGGTCTTACTTGACCTCGACGGAGGCACCGGCGCCCTCGAGGGACTCCTTGGCCTTGTCGGCGGCCTCCTTGTTGACCTTCTCCAGAACCGGCTTCGGCGCACCGTCGACCAGGTCCTTGGCCTCCTTCAGGCCCAGGGAGGTCAGCTCACGCACGACCTTGATGACCTGGATCTTCTTGTCGCCGGCACCCGTGAGGATGACGTCGAACTCGTCCTTCTCCTCCGGGGCCTCGGCACCGGCGGCGGCACCGGCGCCACCGGCCATGACGACCGGGGCGGCCGCGGCGGCGGTGACGTCGAACTTCTCCTCGAACGCCTTCACGAACTCGGAGAGCTCGATGAGGGTCATCTCCTCGAACTGCGCGAGCAGGTCTTCCTGGCTGAGCTTCGCCATGATGGCGGTCCTTCCACTAATTCGGCAGGTGCCGGATGTACATGTGAGGCGGGCGTACGTCTGGCCCGCTACGGCCTCCGCGTTCAGGCAGCGGCGGCCGGGATGCGAGCCGAGTTACTCGGCACCGCCCTGCTCGTCCTGCTTGGCACGGAGCGCGTCCACGGTGCGGACGAGCTTCGACGGCAGCGCCTGGAAGACAGAGGCAGCCTGGGACTGCTTGCCCTTCATGGCACCGGCCAGCTTGGAGAGCAGAACCTCGCGGGACTCGAGGTCCGCAAGCTTCTTGATCTCATCGGCGGACAACGCCTTGCCGTCAAGGACGCCGCCCTTGATGACGAGATTCGGGTTGTCCTTGGCGAAGTCACGCAGACCCTTCGCCGCCTCGACCGGGTCACCGGTCACGAAGGCGACGGCCGACGAACCCGTGAAGAGGTCGTCGATCGAGGTGATCCCGGCCTCATTGGCCGCAATCTTGGTCAGGGTGTTCTTCGCCACACGGTAGTTAGCGTTCTCACCGAGTGAACGACGCAGCTGCTGGAGCTGCGAGACGGTGAGACCGGTGTACGCGGTGACGACGGCGCCGTTCGAGTTGCGGAACTTGTCCCGCATCTCCTCGACGGCATCGACCTTGTCAGGCCTCGCCATGAGCCTCGGCCTCCTTCCGGGTGATTCGGACCGCGCGGACCCGAAGGAGGACTGGGGAAAACGAAACGCCCCGGCGCAGGCGCACGGGGCGTAGCTCGACCGGTTGCACGCACGCACGGGGCGGCGGACTCCGGGAGCTTCTCCAAGTGTCACCTGCGCGGGTCGTCCGCCGTTCAGCGGATCCTTCGGCCACCGCACCCTCATTCGAGCGCGCGGTAACGACCAGCGGTCTTTGGCTTCTGTAGGAGGGTACGGGAACGGATCGCTGTCAAGCAAATCCGCCCGTACGACGGATCAGCTCGCGTCGAGCTCCTTGAACAGCTCGGCGAGGTCGGCGACGTCCTTGGCCGGCGGGGCCGTGACGTTCACCGGCTTGTTGTAGTCGAGGAAGGTGATGGTCATGTCGAGCGGGCCCTTGTCGGCCTGGCCCTTCATCCGGAACTGCTTGGTGCGGTCGTCGCCGTCGATCCACGTGTCCATCGTGAACTTCTCGACGCCCATTTTCTCGTACTGCTTGATGCTCTTCTCGCGGTTTTTGCGGATGCTCGCGTCCTTGCCCTTCAGGGAGGCGCGGAGCTCGGCGAGGGTGAACGTGCCCGTGTAGTGGGTCGTCTCAACGCCCTCGACCTTCTCGGTGCCCACCTTCTTCACGTCGTTGGCGCTCGTGAGGAAGGTGGACTCCGCCGCCGGGTTCTGCTCGGCCTGGCTCGTGGACCCCGGCTGGTCCAGCTCCTTGCCGGCGTCGGAGCCGGACAGGTCGAGGCGATCGTGGGCTTCAGGCGCATCGACGCCTCGCCCTTGACCTTGCCGGACTCCGGCGACGCACCGCTCATGCGGTACCGGACGGACGTGATGGCCTCCGTGTTCTTCGCCGCCTTGGCGACGGCGGCCGCGGGCGTCATCTCCGGCGACTGCTCGGAACCGCAGCCGACCGCACCGGCGGCGAGAAGCAGAGCGCCCAGCCCGGCGACAGGTATGGATGTCCTCATTGATTCCCCCAAGGAATACACGCTTGCTGAACAGCAAGGCCGTGGGCGTATCCCAGAGGGGCACAAGTGATCTATGCGAATTCAGGGGTCCTCAGGACGTACCGGCCTTCTTCCGCATCAGGTCCTCGAAGTCCCCGGTGTCGGACAACGGGGGCCGCTCGGCCCGGACCCGCACGCCGTAGTCGCGGTAGTGCGCGGTCTGGGTCATCAGGCCTGTGGTCATCCGCGCCTTCTCCACCTTCTTGACCAGCAGGTTCCGCTCGTCGATCCAGATGTCGACGGTCTCGGTGGTGACACCGGCCTCGGTGAGCTGCTTCTTCAGGGCGGCGTCGGTGACGTCCGCGGCGGTCACGGTGCCGGAGTAGTGCGTGGCGGGACGGCCGCGCACGGACTCCTCGCCGACCTTTCTGACGTCCCCGGAGGCCAGCAGGAGCTTCACGGACTGGTTCGGCGTGGTGGTGCGCATCTGGTCGCCGAGGTGGGCGCCGGAGCCCCCGGCGAGGGCTTCCAGGTCCTCGTAGGCGTACCGGATCCAGTGCTTGCCGCCGGCCTGCCGGGCGAACTTCTCGCCCATGCGCGCGTAGTAGGCGTCGGGCAGGTAGCGGGCCTCCATGGAGGTGCTGCCGAGCCGGCGCATGGTGTCGGCCAGGGTGCCGCCGGTGTACGTGATGGTCAGGGTGCCGGTGATGCCGTCACGCCAGCCGAGGGTGCCGTCGGCCGTCATGGACATCAGCGAGCCCATGGTCGTCGTGGACTCCACCCGGGCGGACTCGGCCCGCTGGGTGGCGCGCTCGGCGGAGCGCAGGGCCGCGACGGACCTGCCGTGCGCGGCGCGGTCGTCCTTGCCGGGGCGGCCGGAGGAGTCCGGGGAGGTGCAGGCGGCCACCCCCGTCAGCGCGGTCGCCACCGCGAGCCCCAGGCCCACGCGGCGCACGGTCGTGCCCTGCATACGTCCCCCCGTTCCCATCCGGTTCCCGCACGTTAACCCAGGCCACCGGCGTACGTACCGGAAAAGGGAACGGGCCCCGCACCTGTGAGAGGTGCGGGGCCCGTGACCGGTTGGGTGAGCCGTCAGGCTCAGACCGCGGCCGGGTCCTCCTCGACGAGGAGGTTGCGGGTGCGGTTCGGGTCGACCGGAATGCCGGGGCCCATCGTGGTGGTGATGGCGGCCTTCTTGATGTACCGGCCCTTGGCGGCGGACGGCTTCAGGCGGAGGATCTCCTCCAGCGCGGCGCCGTAGTTCTCCACCAGCTTGGTGTCGTCGAAGGACGACTTGCCGATGATGAAGTGCAGGTTCGCGTGCTTGTCGACACGGAACTCGATCTTGCCGCCCTTGATCTCGGTGACGGCCTTGGCGACGTCGGGGGTGACGGTGCCGGTCTTCGGGTTCGGCATCAGACCACGCGGACCGAGCACGCGGCCGAGGCGGCCGACCTTGCCCATGAGGTCCGGGGTGGCGACGACGGCGTCGAAGTCCAGACGGCCCTTCGACACCTCGTCGATCAGCTCGTCGGCGCCGACGATGTCGGCGCCCGCGGCACGCGCGGCCTCGGCACGGTCGCCGGTCGCGAAGACCAGGACCCGGGCGGTCTTACCGGTGCCGTGCGGGAGGTTCACGGTGCCACGGACCATCTGGTCGGCCTTGCGCGGGTCGACACCCAGACGGAAGGCGACCTCGACGGTGCCGTCGAACTTGGTCGTGGAGGTCTCCTTGGCGAGACGGACGGCCTCGAGCGGGGCGTACAGCTTCTCCCGGTCGATCTTGGCGTCCGCAGCGCGAAGGGACTTGCTGCGCTTGCTCACTACTGCTCCTGTGGATTCTTAGGAGTCGTGGTCCGGGCCGAGCAGGCCCTGCCACTTCTGCTGATGGGGTTGGGGCTCAGCCCTCGACCGTGACGCCCATGGAACGGGCGGTGCCGGCGATGATCTTCTCGGCGGCGTCCAGGTCGTTGGCGTTGAGGTCGGGCATCTTGGTGGTGGCGATCTCGCGGACCTGGTCACGCGTGATCTTCGCGACCTTGGTCTTGTGCGGCTCGCCGGAGCCCTTCTCCACGCCCGCGGCCTTGAGGATCATCTTCGCGGCCGGCGGGGTCTTGGTGATGAAGGTGAAGGAACGGTCCTCGTAGACCGTGATCTCCACCGGGATCACCCAGCCACGCTGCGACTCGGTCGCGGCGTTGTAGGCCTTGCAGAACTCCATGATGTTGACGCCGTGCTGGCCCAGCGCGGGGCCGACCGGCGGGGCCGGGTTGGCGGCACCGGCCTGGATCTGGAGCTTGATGAGCCCCGTGACCTTCTTCTTCTTGGGAGGCATGTGCTCTCTCCGGGTCCTAGTGAGAGTTTTCCACCGTCCAATCCGGATCATCCGGATGGAGGCATACCGCACAACGATAACGGGTATCCATGTGCGGCCAAAAACCGAGCAGGTCAGGCAGACTCCAGGAGCCCGTCTGACCTGCTCGGAAGTCGAGGTGTTGCTAGTTCTTCTGGATCTGGTCGAAGGAGAGCTCGACCGGCGTCTCGCGGCCGAAGATCTCCACGAGGCCCTTGACCTTCTTCGAGTCCGGGTTGATCTCGTTGATGGTCGCCTGGAGCGTGGCGAACGGGCCGTCGGTGACGGTGACCGAGTCGCCGACCTCGAAGTCCAGCACCTGGACCTCGACCTTGCGCTGCGGAGCCGGCTTGCCCTCGGCCTCGGCGGCCTCGCGGGCGGCCTTCTCCTCGGCCTCGGGGGCGAGCATCTTGACGATCTCGTCCAGCGTCAGCGGGTACGGGTCGTAGGCGTTGCCCACGAAGCCGGTGACACCGGGGGTGTTGCGGACGACACCCCAGGACTCGTTCGTCAGGTCCATGCGGACGAGGACGTAGCCCGGGAGCTTGTTCTGCTTGATCGTCTTGCGGTCGCCGTTCTTGATCTGGACGACCTCTTCCTGCGGCACCTCGGCCTGGAAGATGTAGTCCTCGACGTTCAGCGAGACGGCGCGCTGCTCCAGGTTGGTCTTCACGCGGTTCTCGTAGCCGGCGTAGGTGTGGATGACGTACCACTCGCCGGGCAGGACCCGCAGTTCCTCGCGGAGCTTCTCGATCGGGTCGCGGTCGTCCTCGGGCTCTTCCTCGGACTCTTCCGCGGCCTCTGCACCGGCTTCGGTCTCCGCCTCGGCGGCGTCGTCCGCGACGGCGTCGGCAGCCTCGACCTCGGCGGAGGCCTCGGTGTCCTCGCTGTCCGCGCCCTCGACGGCGTCGAGCTCGTCCTCGACGGACTCGACAGGCTCGATGGCGTCGTTCACGTTCGGGTCAGACACGGTGGCTGCTTCTTCCTGGATACATAGGGGTGGAACATGCGAAAGGAGCGCCGGGTACCTCGGCGCTCTTCGCTGGCGGCTCAGCCGAACACGTACTTGGCGGCGTTGCTGAGTCCATAGTCAATCACGGTGACCAGGCCGATCATGATGACCACGAAGATGATCACCACGGTCGTGTACGTCGTGAGCTGGTTGCGGGTCGGCCAGACGACCTTGCGCAGCTCCGCGACGATCTGGCGGTAGAAGAGGGCAAGCCGCTTCAGCGGGCCCTTCTTGCCGCGCTTGCCGCCCTTGCGGGTCTTCTTGGACTCCGGCGCCTCGTCCTGGGCATCAGGCATGTCGATGGAGCCCACGGCGTCCGTCACTCGTCCTCACCTGATTCCGGGTCGTGGCCGTGCCGCGCCCGGTCTGAGCCGCACGGCGGTGCATTGCTGTACGTACATGCGCACACATCCTGGCGAAGGTGTGTGTAGCAGGGCCGGAGGGACTTGAACCCCCAACCGCTGGTTTTGGAGACCAGTGCTCTACCAATTGAGCTACGACCCTTTGTGTGTCCCCCAACGTACCGCATCCGTCCGGATGCCTGGTGTGCACCGAACGGGCGCGGCCTGGTGAAGGCCAACGAGGTGAGAGTGTACGTGGTCTGCGGCCGGTCGTCGAACAGAAAGGGCTCCGGGAAGGCCTCGTTGGCGGAAGATCGCCTGCGGAGCGGGATGCGGACGGCCGGGCTCCGACTGAAGATCGCCCAGGCCGTGCGGCCGATCCGGACTGTTGTTCAGGGGTTTGCCCGGCGTTGTTCAGTCTGTGAAACCCACGTGCCACGCACGTTTCCGGTCTGAAACGATGGGGCCCATGAGCGCTGCAACCCCTCCCACCGAGCGCCGGGTCTCCGCCCGAGTCGGCGCGATCTCCGAGTCCGCCACCCTCGCCGTGGACGCCAAGGCCAAGGCCCTCAAGGCCGCCGGGCGGCCGGTGATCGGCTTCGGCGCAGGTGAACCCGACTTCCCGACCCCGGACTACATCGTCGAGGCCGCGATCGAGGCCTGCAAGAACCCGAAGTTCCACCGCTACACGCCGGCCGGCGGCCTGCCCGAGCTGAAGGCCGCCATCGCCGCGAAGACGCTGCGCGACTCCGGCTACGAGGTCGACGCGTCGCAGATCCTCGTCACCAACGGTGGCAAGCAGGCCATCTACGAGGCTTTCGCCGCGATCCTCGACCCGGGCGACGAGGTCATCGTGCCCGCGCCGTACTGGACGACGTACCCCGAGTCGATCCGGCTGGCCGGGGGTGTCCCGGTGGAGGTCGTCGCCGACGAGACCACCGGCTACCGGGTGACCGTCGAGCAGCTGGAGGCGGCGCGTACGGAGAAGACGAAGGTCGTCCTGTTCGTCTCGCCGTCGAACCCGACCGGCGCGGTCTACAGCGAGCAGGAGACCGAGGCCATCGGCCACTGGGCCGTCGAGCACGGTCTGTGGGTGCTGACCGACGAGATCTACGAGCACCTGGTCTACGGCGACGCCTCCGCCGTGTCGCTGCCGGCGGTGCTGCCCGAGCTGCGCGACAAGTGCATCGTGGTGAACGGTGTCGCGAAGACGTACGCGATGACCGGCTGGCGGGTCGGGTGGGTCATCGGCCCGAAGGACGTGGTCAAGGCCGCGACGAACCTCCAGTCGCACGCCACGTCGAACGTGTCCAACGTCGCCCAGGCCGCCGCGCTGGCCGCCGTCTCCGGTGACCTGGTCGCCGTGGCGAAGATGCGCGAGGCGTTCGACCGGCGTCGCAAGACCATCGTGCGGATGCTGAACGAGATCGACGGTGTGGTGTGCCCGGAGCCGGAGGGCGCGTTCTACGCGTACCCGTCGGTGAAGGCGCTGGTCGGCAAGGAGATCCGGGGCCGGCGGCCCAAGGACACGGTGGAGCTGGCCGCGCTGATCCTGGAGGAGGCCGAGGTCGCGGTGGTGCCGGGTGAGGCGTTCGGTACGCCCGGGTATCTGCGGCTGTCGTACGCGCTGGGTGACGAGGATCTCGTCGAGGGTGTGAGCCGGATGCAGAAGTTGCTGGCGGAGGCCAGGGACTGACGTCCGCTTCGTCGGCCTCCCGGCCTGGGGCACATACCGAATTCGGTATGTGCCCCATTTGTTTGTGCGAGCAAGACCACGAAAGAGGAAACAGCTTTCGGGACGGCCGGGGCGTACGGCAGGATCCTGGAATGGAGCGTGTACGTGATGTCTCTGAGCTGCCGAAAGCCCATCTGCACCTGCACTTCACCGGGTCGATGCGGCCCACGACCGTGCTGGAACTGGCCGACAAGCACGGGGTGCGCCTGCCCGACGCGCTGACCGAGGCGCTGGTCGGCGGGGAGCCGCCGAGACTGCGGGCGACGGACGAGCGGGGCTGGTTCCGCTTTCAGCGGCTGTACGACGCGGCGCGCTCGTGTCTGCGGGAGCCGGAGGACATCCAGCGGCTGGTGCGGGAAGCCGCGGAGGAGGATCTGCGGGACGGCTCGGGGTGGCTGGAGATCCAGGTCGATCCGATGTCGTACGCGCCGCGGCTGGGCGGGTTGATCCCGGCGCTGGAGGTCATCCTGGACGCGGTGGAGACGACGTCGCGGGAGACCGGGCTCGGTATGCGGGTGCTGGTCGCGGCGAACCGGATGAAGCACCCGTTGGACGCGCGCACCCTGGCGCGGCTGGCTGTGCGGTACGCGGACCGGGGGGTCGTCGGGTTCGGGCTGTCGAACGACGAGCGACGGGGCATGGCGCGGGACTTCGACCGGGCGTTCGCGATCGCGCGGGAGGCCGGGCTGCTGTCGGCGCCGCACGGGGGTGAGCTGGCGGGTGCCTCGTCGGTGCGGGACTGTCTGGACGACCTGGGGGCGGACCGGGTGGGGCACGGCGTGCGGGCGGCGGAGAATCCGCGACTTCTTCGGCAACTGGCCGAGCGGGGTGTGACGTGCGAGGTGTGTCCGGCTTCGAACGTGGCGCTGGGGGTGTACGAGAAGCCGGAGGACGTGCCGCTGCGGACGTTGTTCGAGGCGGGTGTCCCGATGGCGCTGGGCGCGGACGATCCCCTGCTGTTCGGCTCCCGCCTGGCGGCGCAGTACGAGATCGCGCGGCGGCATCACGGGTTCACGGACGAGGAACTGGCGGAGGTGGCGCGGCAGTCGGTGAGGGGGTCGGCGGCGCCGGAGGACGTGAAGACGAAGCTGCTGGCCGGGGTGGACGACTGGTTGCTGTCGTAGCGCCCACCGGGGTGGTGGTGGGTCGGGGACGTGTCGGGGGTGTCCGTCCTCGGAACGGCGCGATGGGCTCGGACACCGACTCACCGTCCGTTGACGCGCCAACCGCTGCGGGCGCCCCCCAGGCCGCCGCGCTGTGGGCCGGCGGTCCCGCCTGGCTGCGGGCAGTCGTGCCGCTGGGGCGGCACGGGTGGGCGCAGCGGCACCCCGCAGCGCCGGGCTGCGGACCCACCCCGCCCCAGCCACAACGCCGAGCACCTGGAAGTGCGCCGGTCAGTCGGTGATGCCTGCCAGCAGCGTGCGGGCCAGCCTCGCGGCGAACGTGTCCACGGAGGGCCGGCCTTCCGCCGTCGCGTCGTACGCGAACGCCCGCTGCGCACACGCCCCCATCAGCAGCGAGGCCGCCGCGAAGGTGTCCGCATCCGCCCTGATCCGCCCGGCGTCCTGTTCCGCCCGCAGATACGCGGCCAACCCCTCGATCGGCAGATGCGGCCCCTTCCCCATCTCCCGCATCGCCTCGTCATGCCGCCGCTTCAACTGGGTCTCGGCATACAGCGACGCCGCGATCGGGAAGCTCTGCTCGTAGAACAGGGCAGCCTGCCGGGCGATCTCCGTGAGGTTCGCCTCCAGCGCACCCCGGCCCGGCTCGGCGGCCAGCTCGTGCAGCAGCGGTGCCATCTGTGGCAGCCGTTCCGCGAGGACGCGGATGAACAGTTCCTCCTTGCTCGAGAAGTGCTTGTACAGCGCGGCCTCGGAGCAACCGGCGGCCCGGGCGATCTCCTTCGTCGTGGCACGGGCGAGTCCGACGGTCAGCATCAACTGGTGCGCGGCGTCCAGGACGCGCTCCCTGGCCGGTGGCTGCATGGCTGCTTCCTCAGGCGCTTGACGGGTGGGTGAGTACTTACTCACCCTAGGGGAGGCAGTGGAGGTGAGTAAGCACTCACCCGCCTATCGACAGGGGAGGTTCGCATGAAGCTGACCGTTTTCGGTGCCACCGGCGGCGTCGGGCAGGAGATCGTGCGGCAGGCACTGGGGGCGGGTCACCAGGTCACGGCCGTCGTACGCGATCCCGCCCGGCTGACCGTGACCGGCCCGGGACTGGACGTCTTCCGCGCGGACCTGGCCGATGCGGAGGCGGTGCGTCCGGCGGTGGCCGGGCGGGATGCCGTGCTGTCGGGGCTCGGTGCCCGCAGCCGGGGGCACGCCGGAGACGCGACCCGGCTGACGCGCACGGTGCTGGGCGCCATGGAGGCGGAGGAGGTTCGGCGGCTGCTGGCGATCAGCGCCGCCCCGATCGGGCCCGTGCCCGAGGGCGACGGGGCGCTCGACCGTGTCGCACGCGGCGTCGTCTCCGGGATCTTCAAGGACGTCTACGCCGACCTGCGCACGATGGAGGCGGAGATCGCCCGCAGTTCCACCGACTGGACCGTGGTGCGGCCACCGAGGCTGCTGAACCGGCCGGTCAGCGGGGTGTACCGGGCGGTCGTCGGGGGGACCCCGCCGAAGGGCCGCTCTCTGGGACGCGCCGACGTGGCACACGCGATGCTGGGCATGGTCGACGACGCGGCCACCGTGAAGCAGGGCGTGGGGCTCGCCTACTAGAGGCTGACCCCGACCGTCACCGGCTCGTTGACCAGCGTGATCCCGAAGGCCTCGCGGACGCCGGCCACGACCTCGCGGGCCAGGGCGAGCAGGTCCTCCGTGGTCGCGGTGCCCCGGTTGGTGAGGGCCAGGGTGTGCTTCGTGGAGATGCGGGCCGGTCCGTCGCCGTAGCCCTTGGTGAAGCCGGCCTTGTCGATCAGCCAGGCCGCGGAGGTCTTGGTGTGGCCCTCCCCCGCGGGGTACGCGGGCGGCTCCACGCCCTCGCCGAGGCGCTCACGCACACGCGCGCGGAACGTGGCGAAGTCGGCGTCCGTGAGGATCGGGTTCGTGAAGAAGGAGCCGGCCGACCAGGTGTCGTGGTCCTCGGGGTCCAGGACCATGCCCTTGCCGGCGCGCAGCTTGAGCACGGTGTCACGGGCCGAGGCGAGCGGGACCCGGTCGCCCGGTCCGACGCCGAGGGCGCGGGCCGTCTCGGCGTACCTGAGGGGGGCGGAGAGGCCGTGGGCGTCCTCCAGGGAGAAGCGGACGCGCAGGACCACGTAGCGCTCCGGGTGGGATTTGAAGCGGCTGTGGCGGTAGGAGAAGGCGCAGTCCTCGTTGGCCAGGGTGACCGTCTCGCCGGTCCGGCGGTCGTAGGCGACGACCTCGGTGATCGTCGAGGAGACCTCCTGGCCGTACGCCCCGACGTTCTGGATGGGGGTAGCGCCCGCCGAGCCGGGGATGCCGGCCAGGCACTCGATGCCGGCCAGGCCCGCCTCCACCGTGCGGGCGACGGCGTCGGTCCACACCTCGCCGGCGGCCAGCTCCAGCCGCGTGCCGTCGAGGGAGTAGCCCTTGGTGGCGATGACGAGGGCGGTGCCCTCGAAGCCCTTGTCACCGATGACCAGGTTCGACCCGCCTCCGATGAGCAGCAGCGGGGTGCCCGCCTCGTCGGCTTCGCGTACGACGGCGATCACCTCGTCGTCCGTCGTCGCGGTGACCAGCCGGGTCGCGGGGCCGCCCAGCCGGAAGGTGGTCAGCGGGGCGAGGGGGGCGTCGTGGAGTTCCTGCACGGGCTCAAGAGTACGAGACGGCACTGACGGGCTCCGGCACGCGTGTGTGCGGCCCCGTCCGGGAGAGGAGGGCCGCACGCGCGCGTGGTGTCGTTCAGGACAGGCGACGCAGCGCCTCGGACCAGGAGAGCGGGAGGTCGTCGCTCCTCGCCTGCCATGTGGTGAAGGTCGCGTCCGCCATCTGCGGGGCCAGGCCCCGGGCGGCAGGCCTGTGGGCGCCCGAGCGGGTGAAGTCGTCGAGCGCTGCCTTCGACTCCCACGCGGACAGCGTCCAGAAGGTCCGCCGCAACGGCTCCGCTTTCAGGGTCGCTCCGTAGACGCCGGGGCTGCGGCGCACCTGCCGCCAGACTGCGGGCGTACCGGCGAGGAACTTGAGCGCTCCCCACAGGGTGCGGGTCTCGAACCGGGAGGCGAAAACGTACACCTCGGTGTCGCGGGGCGGGGTGTTCGGGACGGTCCAGGGAAGGGTGGGCATGACCGCTCCTCCTTCGGGTCGTCGTCGGGGTCGTTCCGGTCGTCAGGTAGACCGGGCTTCGGATCTGCTGGGTGTCGGGGTCCTTCCGGTCTCGGGATCAGTGGGCAGCCGTCTCCAGCACGGGTGCCGGTTCGGCCGGGGCGGCCTGTCGCTCGGCGCGTCGCCGGGTCGGGATCAGCAGGGCCGCGACGCCCGCGAGGGCGACCAGCGCGGAGCCCGTCACCAGCGCGGGGCGCATGCCGTCGACGAAGGTCTGGCCGGTCTCGTACCCGCCCTGCGCCGCGAAGATCGACGCCATGACGGCGATGCCGAGCGCTCCGCCCACCTCGCGCAGGGCGTTGTTGGCGCCGGAAGCGATGCCCTGCTCCTGGGGCCGGACGCTGGACATCACCAGGTGCGAGGCGGGGGCGAAGAACAGGGCCATGCCGATGCCGCTGACGATCAGGGCGGGCAGCTGGGCGGCGTAGGAGGCGTCCACCGTGGCCACCACCGACGTGTAGCCCAGGCCCAGGGCCTGGAGGAACAGGCCCGCGGCGACGACCGGGCGGCCGCCGACGCGGTCGGCGAGGATGCCGGCGATCGGGGCGACCAGCATCGGCATGCCGGTCCAGGGCAGCATCCTGAGGCCCGCCTCGGTGGGCGAGTAGCCGAGGACGCCCTGCATGTACTGGCTGAGGAGGAAGATCGAGCCGAACATGCCGAGGAACATCAGCAGGCTCGCCGCGTTGATGCCGGAGAAGGCCCGGGAGCGGAAGAGCCGCATCGGGAGCATGGGGTTCTCGGCGCGCGTGCTGTAGAGGACGAACCCGGCGAGCAGCGCGGAGCCCGCGAACAGGCCCGTCAGGACCAGCGAGCCGGTCCAGCCGTCGACGGGTCCGCGGACCAGGCCGTAGACGATGCCGAAGAAGCCGCCGCTGGCGAGCAGGGTGCCGGGGACGTCGAGCGGGGCGCCGGTGCCGTGGGACTCGGCGAGACGCAGCCGGGCGAGCGGCAGCAGGGCCAGACCGAGCGGGACGTTCAGCCAGAAGATCCACTGCCAGGAGATGTGTTCGGTGAGGGTGCCGCCGACCAGCGGCCCGGAGGCGACGGCGAGCCCGTTGACGGCTCCCCAGATGCCGTACGCCATGCCCCGCTTGGCGGCGGGCACGGCCGCGGTGAGCAGGGTGAGCGTCAGCGGCATCATCACCGCCGCGCCGACGCCCTGGACGGCGCGGGCGGCGATGAGGGAGTCGATGCCGGGCGCCATGGCCGCGGCGGCGGAGGCGCCGGTGAAGACGGTGAGCCCGGCGATGAAGAGCCGGCGGCGGCCGAACCGGTCGCCGAGGGCCGCGCCGAACATCAGCAGGACCGCGAAGGTGAGCGTGTAGGCGCTCACCGTCCATTCCAGGTCGTGCAGGCCCCCGCCGAGGTCCTCGCGGATGGAGGGCAGGGCGGTGGTGACGACGAGGTTGTCGAGAGCCGCCATGAATCCGGCGACGCTGGTGATGACGAGGGCCCAGGCGGCCCCTCCGCGACGTGCGGTCTGCTGTGACATCGCTCCCCCAGAGATGTTTCTCCGATTGGTTAGTTATTGATTACTAACTTTCGCGAACATGAAAAGGCGCAGCACCCTGGCCCTTGTCGTCAGTTGCTGGGCGCGGACGGGTTCAGCCCCGCCCAGACCCGATGGTCGGCCGGGAAGCCCATGGCCACCAGGCAGTTGATGAGCATTCCCTGCGCGATGAAGGTCGTCGTCTTGTCGACGTCGGCCCCCAGCGGCAGGTGGACGGTGTCCCACAGCCGCATCCAGCCGGCGCGCACGGCCTCGCCGAACTCGTGATCCCCCTCCTCTTCGGCGGCCGCCACGGCGAGGTACATCTGCATCTGCATCATCAGCCGGTCGGGCTGTTCGGAGATGGTCTCGACGTACGCACCACCCATGGCATGGAGAGCCTCGTCACCCTCGAGTCCCTCGGCAGCCTCCGCGAACGTCCGGATGGTGTCCTCGACACACCGCTCCGCCGCCGCCAGGAAGATCGCCTTCTTGCCCGGGAAGAGCCGGAAGAGATAGGGCTGCGAGACGCCGACCCGCCGGGCGATCGCCTCGGTCGACGTGCCGTGGTAGCCGCCGCGCGCGAACTCGGTCGTCGCCGCGCGGATGACGCTCTCGCGCCTCTCCTCTGCACTCATCCTGACCATGCAAGAAAGTTAGTACTCAATCACTAACTACGTCAAGCGGGTGCCGCTGCTCGCATACGAGTAAGGGGCACCCCACAATGGAGAGCGCCCCTTACCTGACATCTGCCGTCCGCCGTCTCAGGCCAGCCGCACGACCGCACGCGACATGCCCAGCACCTTCTGCCCGGCGCTCGTCGCCGTCAGGTCCACGCGGACGGTGTTGTCGTCGAGCTTGGCCGCGACCTTGCCGCCGACCTCGATCACGGCGCCCCGGTCGTCGTTCGGGACGACGACGGGCTTGGTGAAGCGGACGCCGTACTCGACGACCGCGCCCGGGTCGCCGACCCAGTCGGTGACGACGCGGATCGCCTCGGCCATGGTGAACATGCCGTGCGCGATGACGTCCGGCAGGCCGACCTCCTTGGCGAACTTCTCGTTCCAGTGGATCGGGTTGAAGTCACCGGAGGCGCCCGCGTACCGGACGAGGGTCGCCCGGGTCACGGGGAAGGTCTGCGCGGGCAGTTCCGTGCCGACCTCGACGTCGGAGTAGGAGATCTTCGCCGTCATGGGATCGCTCACGCCTCCTCGGCCGCGCGGGCCACGAGCTTGGTCCAGGCGGTCACGACGTGCTCGCCGGCCTCGTCGTGGACCTCGCCGCGGATGTCCAGGATGTCGTTGCCCGCCAGGGACTTGATCGCCTCGATGGTGGAGGTGACCGTGAGCCGGTCGCCGGCGCGGACCGGGCGGCGGTAGGCGAACTTCTGGTCGCCGTGCACCACGCGGCTGTAGTCCAGGCCGAGCCGGGGATCCTGGACGACCTGTCCGGCGGCCTTGAAGGTGATCGAGAAGACGAAGGTCGGCGGTGCGATCACATCGGGGTGGCCGAGCGCCTTGGCGGCCTCCGCGTCCGTGTACGCCGGGTTGGTGTCCCCGACCGCCTCGGCGAACTCACGGATCTTCTCCCGGCCCACCTCGTAGGGCTCGGTGGGCGGGTACGTCCGCCCCACGAAGGACTGGTCGAGCGCCATGGCCCGGCACCTCCTGGTTGCGCTACTGAACGGTACGGGTCACTCAACGACGCGAGGCCGCCCCCGATCACTCGGGAACGGCCTCGCGTACGAGCCTGATTTATCGCGTTTCGCGGTGCGCGGTGTGCGCGTTGCAACGCGGGCAGTGCTTCTTCATCTCAAGACGGTCCGGGTTGTTACGCCGGTTCTTCTTGGTGATGTAGTTCCGCTCCTTGCACTCCACGCAGGCCAGCGTGATCTTCGGGCGGACGTCGGTGGCAGCCACGTGAGTGCTCCTAAGACGAACGGATGGACTGTTTAACGCAAGAAGAGTAGCCGATCGAAGGACCGACCCCACAATCGGCTACTGTCAGTAGCGGTGACCGGACTTGAACCGGTGACACAGCGATTATGAGCCGCTTGCTCTACCGACTGAGCTACACCGCTTTGATGTGGTCGGGCCCCGCCTCGCGACGGGAACCGTTCACACCAGAGCCCCAAAACGGAATCGAACCGTTGACCTTCTCCTTACCATGGAGACGCTCTGCCGACTGAGCTATTGGGGCGAGCGATGAAGACATTACACGCTCCGCCGCCGTTCGCCCAAATCCGTTTCGGGTACCCCGCCCGGGACGCGCGCACCGTCCTCCCGGCAGCCTCGTGCGTGCCTAGCGTTCCGTACGACGGGCCACGCCGGTACGACTATTGCGCTCCTCCCCGCGACGGGCGGGAGGCCGTCCTAGGCTCGACTCACTCTGAGTGATCATGCGTCCTCGCGTGCGCAGCCGAGCCCCAGGAGCGCGATGCCCGACAGCCAGCCGCAGCCACCGCCCCCGTCGTCCTCGCCGGGTCCGGCCGACCCGTCGTCGCTGCTGCTGTGCGGGGCGCGGCTCACCGACGGCCGGACCGTGGACGTACGGCTGGGCGGCGGGCGTATCGAGGCGGTCGGCACGGCCGGCAGCCTGGCGGCGGGCGGCACGCGCGCGTGCGGGGCGCGAGTGGATCTCGGCGGCTACCTGCTGCTGCCGGCCCCGGCCGAGCCGCACGCCCACGCCGACACGGCGTTGTCGGCCGACGCCCAGGGCCCGGTCTCGTACGAGCCCCAGGACGTCCAGCGCCGGGCGACCGAGGCCGCGCTGCTCCAGCTCGGGCACGGGGCGACGGCGGTGCGGGCCCACGTGCGCGTGGGGGACGTCCAGGGGCTGGGCGCGCTGGCGGCCGTGTTGCAGGCGCGGCGGGCGCTGCGGGGGCTGGCCGAGCTGACGACGGTGGCGATGCCCCGGGTGCTGACCGGGGTGGCCGGGGCGGACGGGCTGGCGGTGCTGCGGGACGCGGTGAAGATGGGCGCCTCGGTGGTGGGCGGCCGGCCGGATCTCGACCCGGATCCGGCGGGGTACGTGGAGGCGGTCCTGGAGGTGGCCTCCGAGCACGGCTGTCCCGTCGACCTGCACACGGACGCCGGGGATCCGGCGCGGCTGGCCCGGCTCGCGGCGATGGCGGGCGGGCTGCGTCCCGGGGTGACCCTCAGCCCGTGCGGCGATCTCGGCCGGCTGCCCTCCGAGGTGGCCTCGCGGACGGCGGACCAACTGGCGGCGGCCGGGGTGACGGTGGTGTGCCTGCCGCAGGGCGGCTGCGGTGGCGTGGACCGGCGGGGGGCGGCTCCGGTGCGGCTGCTGCGGGCGGCCGGGGTGCGGGTGGCCGCCGGGAGCGGGGCGCTGCGGGACGTGTCGAACCCCGTGGGGCGCGGCGACCCGCTGGAGGCGGCCTTCCTGCTGGCCTCGCGCTACGGCCTCTCGCCCGAGGAGGCGTACGACACGGTGAGCTCCTCGGCGCGGGCCGTGCTGGGACTGCCGGAGGTGCGGGTGGAGGCGGGTTTCCCGGCCGAGTTGCTCGCGGTGCGCGGGGACCGGCTGGCGGGGGCGCTCTCGCTGGCGTACAGCCGGGTGGTGGTGCACCGGGGGCGCGTGGTGGCGCGGACCAGCGCGGTGCGGGAGTTCTGCAGTTCGGCGGCTTCGGCGGAGCTGGGGCTGCCGCGGCAGGGGCGGGGGCAGTTGTCGTAGGGCGCGGGGCGGGTGGGGCGTCGGGGCGTGGCTGAAGTCGTGCGGCGGACGGTGCTGTCCGGGCGTACGGTCGAAGGCATGCGTACTGTCATCGCTGGTGGTCATGGTCAGATCGCGCTGCGGCTCGAGCGGCTGCTCGCCGCGCGCGGAGACGAGGTCGCGGGGATCATCCGCAAGGCCGAACAAGCCGACGATCTGCGGGAGGCCGGTGCCGAACCGGTCGTGCTCGACCTGGAGTCGGCGTCCGTGGACGAGGTCGCGGGGCGGCTCAGGGGTGCCGACGCGGCGGTGTTCGCGGCGGGCGCGGGCCCGGGCAGCGGGGCGGCCCGCAAGGACACGGTGGACAAGGCCGCGGCGGTTCTCTTCGCGGACGCGGCGGTGAAGGCGGGCGTGCGGCGCTTCGTGATCGTGTCGTCCATGGGCGCCGATCCGCAGCACCAGGGCGACGAGATCTTCGACGTGTACCTGCGCGCCAAGGGCGAGGCGGACGCGTACGTGCGCGGTCTGGACGCCCTGAACTGGACGATTCTGCGCCCCGGTCAGCTCACCGACGACGCCGGCACCGGCCTGGTACGCCTGGAGGCGCACACGGGCCGCGGGCCGATTCCGCGCGACGACGTGGCCGCCGTGCTGGCGGAGCTGGTGGACACCCCCGCGACGGCCGGTCTCACTCTGGAGCTGATCAGCGGGCCGGCTCCGGTGTCCGTGGCGGTGAAGGCGGTGGCGGGGAACTGACGGTGCCGGGGAACCGTTCCTAGAACAAAGGCAGTTGGCCCGGGAAGTCGGGGACCGCGTAGCCGTCCAGGGAGGGCTGTTCCGGGCCGAGCCGGGCCTGGCGGCGGGAGCCCGGGCATGAGGTGAGCTCGCCGTGTTCCCGGGCGCCGGGCGGGTCGTGGCGCGCGTACCGCCCGGCGACGACGGCGATCTCGCGACGGCACTCGGGGCAGGTTCTGCGACGGGAGGACATGGGGCCAGTGTGCCGCGCGGGCGACTCGCGTACGCCTGTCCCCCACTCCGTGGTTCCACGCCCCCGTGGTCTCCTCCCTGCGCCCACTGGCCCAGGTCGTCGAGATCGGCGCAGCCGGGACCACCCGGGTCGAGCTGGAGCCGCGGCCCGGCGTGCAGGTGTCCACGTCGGAGAAGGCGTACGCCCGTCGACGCCGCTCCGCGTCGTGGCGACCAGCGACCAGCGACCAGCGACGACGTTGCTGCGAGAAGCCCCGCCGGTCGCGCCGGACCCGCTCAGCCGGTTGTCGCCGCGCCGAACCACCGCGGCAGCCGGTCGAGCAGTTCCCGCTGGTCCTCGCCGACCCACGCCACGTGGCCGTCCGGCCGCAGCAGCACCCCGGGGACGTCCAGTTCCTCGCTGACGTCGACGACGTGGTCGACCCGGTCCGCCCAGCCCGCCACCGACAGCCGGCCGGTCTGGTCGAGCAGCAGTCCGCGGCCCCCGCGCATCAGCTCGTAGAGGCGACCCCGCTTCAGCGTCACGTCCCGCAGGCGCCGGCCGAGGAGTTGGTGGCCCTCGCCGAAGTCGTAGCGGACCGAGATCGCGGTGATCTTCTCGATCAGGTACCGGTTCACCTCCTCGAAGTCCATCAGTTCCTCGACCAGCCGGCGCACGGCCCTCGGCCCCGGCTCGGAGCTCAGCAGCTCGGTCTGCGCGCGGGTGTTGTCCAGCACGGCGGCGGCCACCGGGCGCCGTTCGGTGTGGTAGCTGTCCAGCAGCCCCTCCGGTGCCCAGCCGCGCACTTCGGCGGCCAGCTTCCAGCCGAGGTTGAACGCGTCCTGGATGCCGAGGTTGAGCCCCTGCCCGCCGGTCGGCGGATGGATGTGCGCGGCGTCGCCGGCGAGCAGCACCCGGCCGACGCGGTAGCGCTCGGCCAGCCGGGTGGCGTCGCCGAAGCGGGACAGCCAGCGCGGCGAGTGCACGCCGAAGTCGGTGCCGGCGAAGTGCCGCAGCCGCTGCTTGAACTCCTCCAGGGTCGGCGGCACCGTCCGGTCCTCCGTCACCCCCTCGGCAGGCACGATGACGCGGTACCGCCCGTCCCCGAGGGGCATGGTCCCGAACCGCCACTGCGTCTTGCGGACTTCGGCCACCGCGGCCGCCAGCTCCTCCGGCGGCACGCCCACCTCCATCTCGCCCAGCAGCGTCTCGATCCTGGCGGGTTCGCCGGGGAAGCCCACGCCGAGCAGCTTGCGCACGGTGCTGCGGCCGCCGTCGCAGGCCACGAGGTAGCGCGAGCGCAGCCGCGTGCCGTCGGCCAGCTCCGCGGTCACACCGTCGTCGTCCTGGCTCAGTCCCACCAGCTCGCAGCCGCGCCGGATCTCGGCGCCGAGCTCGGCGGCGTGCTCGGTCAGCAGGCGCTCGGTGACGCTCTGCGGGATGCCGAGCACGTATGAATGCGCGGTGTCCATCCGGGCGGGCCACGTCTTGCCGATCCCGGCGAAGAACCCGCCCGTCTCGTACTTCCGGCCGAGCGGCAGGAACCGCTCCAGCAGTCCGCGCTGGTCCATCAGCTCGATGCTGCGCACATGGATGCCGAGCGCGCGGGACTGCCCGGTCGGTTCGGCCAGCTTCTCCAGCACGACCACGCGCACCCCGTGCAACCGCAGCTCGCCGGCCAGCATCATCCCGGTCGGTCCCCCGCCGACCACGATCACGTCCAACACCACAGCCCCCAATTTCCGCGATTTCGGCTTCGGCCGGTGATTCTGCGGGGCGAAGAGGGCCTTGCCGCAAGGCCCCCCTCGCGCTATAAGTTGAGAGTGGCAAGGAGAGATGATCTCCTTGCCTTTTCCATTTCCCTCCTTTCCCATTTCCTTCTTTCCTTCTTTCCTTCTTTCTTGCTTTCTTGCTTTCTTGCTTTCTGCAACCTGCCTGTCTTTCCGCGTGAGCGGGCGCTCCCTTCGCATCGGCGCATCAGGTCCCAGATGATCGTCCCCATGGGATCTCATGTCTCCGAGGTGGCACTTCCGCCTCTTTTCTGCCCTCTGGAATCCGCCCTTCACCCGCGTGTCCGGCAGATCGAGAAACGCGCCGTGGAGTGGATCGGCAGCAGCGGTATGTGCGCCCCCGAAGAGGAAAAGGCCTGGGTCGTCGCCACACACAGCACCGATTTCTACGGCCGGTTCGCCCCGGTCGCCGACGACGACCGGCTGCTGGCGACGGCCCTGTGGGTGTACTGGGGTTTCGGCTTCGACGACGCATGCTGCGACCAGGGACCGCTCAGCACGCGCCCGGCGCAGTTCAACGCAACGGCCTGCCAGGTGCAACGGCGTGCGAGACCGATACGGCGACCAAAGAGCGGGACCTCCCGCTGCACCACGCGGTAGAGGTCGCGAACGGGCTGCGGGACCGCGTACTGCTGCGGTTCCTCGAGCTCCACGACCGTGTCCGCTCGACGGCCGGCCTGGAACTCGCCACCTACCTCCAGGGGCTGCGATACGGCATCACGGTTGACGACGGCGACCACCTCGGCCGCCGCGTCGCCGCAGGAGTTCTCCGGAGAGGAGTACGCGGTGTCGTCCCGGGGAGGCTGGAGGTATCTTTTTCAGTGCACACCGTACTCATATTTATTCCCGCTGTCGTGCTCAGCCGTTCGTTCGGGGAAACACGGCATTGAACACGGAATTTCTCGGACCGCTTCGGATGACCTTGGTGACTAGGCTGGGATGCGCTCATTCACTCCTTCCCCGCTCTTCCTTTCCTTTCTCTTCCGGAGGTTTATCATGGCGCTGCCGGGTTCGCCGCATCGCCGTAGTGTCGCTTGCCGCGCTGGCTCTCACCACCGTCGTCAACCCCGGCGCCGACGAATTCGGCGGCGGTCAAGGCGGCCACGGCGGCCACCACGACGGGCCGCTGCACTTCGGCCCGTTTGAGTTCCCCCGGTACGGCTCCGTTTCGGGCGGCTTCTCCTGGGGTGTGCGGGACTGCCGGCAGTTGCTCGCGTCGAGGGCCGTCACCGGCCGGGGACGGCCCTCGGTCATGTGCGGGTCCGGCCGGTTGTTCAGCGCTTGAGCGTGGTCGCGCTGACGACGAGGACCAGGACCACGCACGCCAGGATGAGCAGCGCGTCGCGGACGAACAGTCCGGTGATCCCGGTGTGCGTGGCGGCCTCGCCGGCGGCCTGGACGGCGTACGTCATCGGCATGACCTTGGCGACGGCCGACAGGGCGCCGTGCATCTCCTCGCGCGGCACGAACAGGCCGCACACCAGGAACTGGGGCAGCACCCCGGCGGGCAGGAACTGC
This sequence comes from Streptomyces coeruleorubidus, assembly GCF_028885415.1. Classification (GTDB taxonomy): domain Bacteria; phylum Actinomycetota; class Actinomycetes; order Streptomycetales; family Streptomycetaceae; genus Streptomyces; species Streptomyces coeruleorubidus_A. The sequence goes on along the minus strand of NZ_CP118527.1, from coordinate 5,859,470 downwards.
ACCGCCTGGAACTCGTTGCGCGCAAAGGCGCTCACCAGCAGCCCCAGCGCAAGTCCCAGCAGCGCGCCGAGCATGGCGATGACCATCAGCAGATGGGCGGGGCCCTTGATGTCCAGGCCGAGCGGGCCGCTGGACAGCAGGGTGGAGGGCACCGCCTGCAGCAGTGCCAGGAAGGCGAACGCGAGGCTGTAGCCCAGCACGATGTCCAGCCGCTGCACGGGCATCGTCGGCAGTCTCTCGGCGGTGCCGGTGGTGCGTTCCCGCAACGACGACACGGACGCCACCAGGTACATCACGATGACCGGGAAGATGCCGAAGACCTGGGGCCCGACCCGCTCGAAGGTGGCCTCGGAGTCATGGAACATCAGCTTCAGCAGCACCATGAGCATGCACGGGATGGCCAGCAGCAGTGCGGTACTGCCCTTGTCCCGGGAGATCTGCTGGAGCACCCGGACCGCGGTCGCGCCCGTGATGGTGGGCGAGCACGGCAGCCGCTCGGCCACTCGGACGCCGCTCACCGCACCGTGTCCGCGGCGAAGTAGGCCCGTTCCGCCTCCGGTGCGCCGGCCTGGTCGAGGAGCCCCGGCAGAGCGGCAGCAGGCTCTTCTCCGCGGCCCGCCGTCGCGCGCGTTCCTCGGCGTCGGACGCGGCCTGCACCAGATGCATGAACGCCTCTTCCACGTCGTCGCAGCCGGTGTGCTCCAGCAGCGTGCCCCGGTCGGCTCCGGCCAGCAGCCGTCCGGACCGCATCAGCAGCAGCCGGTCACAGCGGTCGGCCTCGTCCATCAGATGGCTGGACACCAGCAGCGTGGTGCCCTCCTCGGCCAGCCGCTGGAACACCAGCCACAGCTCCCGGCGCACCATGGGATCCAGGCCGACGGTCGGCTCGTCCATCACGAGCAGGTCGGGCTTGTTCAGCAGCGCGACGGCCAGCGACACCCGCGATTACTGCCCGCCCGACAGACGGGCGACCAGCTTGTCGGCGTAGGAGGCCAGATCGCCTCCTTCACCACCCGGACGACCGCGTCCTCCCGGTGCCAGCCCCGCATACCGAGGGCGGCGAAGTAGCGCAGGTTCTCCAGCACCGTCAGGTCCGCGTTGACCGACGGTGCCTGGGTGACGTAGCCGACGCGGGTCCTCAACTGCGGGGCGCCGGCCGCGTGTCCGAGGACCTGGACGTGGCCCGCCAGCGTGGACGGGGACAGGACTCGTGTGGACGGGGTCAGGACTCGCGGAGGGTCATCGCCCAGGCGATGTCGTGAAGTTGCCGGTAGGCGTCGGGGGTGGGCTGCGCCCACGACAGAGCCCGCAGCGCGGCCGACACCTGGCGGCGGGCCTCCTGCTCGGCGGCCTGGCGGCCACCGGCCTCCTCGACCAGCTCGCGCGCCAGGGCGACGTCCTGCTCGTCAAGGGGGCGCGTGGAGGCGTACAGCGCGCCAAGCCGTTCGGCCGCCGCGCCCTCCCCGCTCAGCGCCGCCACGACGGGCAGCGACTTCTTCCGTGCCGCGAGGTCGGCCCCCACCGGCTTGCCGCTGCGCGCGGTCCGGCCCCAGATGCCCAGGACGTCGTCGGCGCACTGGAAGGCCACGCCCAGTCGCCGACCGAACTCCCGCAGCCCGCGGACCCGTTCGCTGTCCGCTCCGGCCAGTACGCCGCCCAGGGCGCACGAACACCCCATCAGCGACCCCGTCTTGCCCTCCGCCATGGCGAGGTACTGGGCCACCGACACCTCCGGCGCCTTCTCGAACGCCACATCGCGGCTCTGTCCCTCGACCAGCTCCAGAAGGGCCGTGACCAGCTCCTTCACCGCTTCGGCAGCCTGCCTCCGGGGTACGTCCGCCAGCGCCCGCAGCGCCGACACCAGCAGGGCATCGCCGGTCAGCACCGCCGCCGGGGTGCCGAACACCGACCAGGCGGCAGGCCGGTGCCGACGCAGGGCGTCGCCGTCGATGACGTCGTCGTGCAGCAGGGAGAAGTCGTGCACCAACTCCACCGCAACCGCGCCCGGTACGGCGAGTTCCGCACTGCCCCCGACCGCCGCCGCGGACAGCAGCACCAGGGCCGGGCGGACCGACTTGCCCTTCCGGGACACCGTCGCCATCGGTGTGCCGTCGGCCTCACACCAGCCGCGGTGGTACCCGGCCACCCGGCTCTCGGCCGTCGGCAGTGCGGCGACGGCCGAGCGGAGGGCGGGATTCAGTAGGTCGTCAACCCAACCCAGGCGAGGAAACGTGCCGCCCGGAGCCGAGTCGGTGATCTGCGACATGCACTGCTCCTCAAGACTGCGAAAGGGGATCCCGTTCGGCATCGCTGCCTGGTCACGCACCCGCCTCAGTCAAGCGGTGGCCCCACACCCTGGCGAAGCAGCAGCGCACCGCCCGCGGAAAGATCACTTGGCCGGACCAGCCCTACTACGGTGCACCTAGCCGACAATCGGGCCATGCCACCGACGGGTTGGGGGGGGCGACAGCCGTGGTCAAACCGCTGTACGCGCGTGCCGGGACCGGCCGCTACTGCCGCCGCCGTCAACCTCAGGCTGACGCTCGGCACCAGCGGCATCGTTTCTGCATACGGCCGCCGGGTGATCCCCGCACCGTCCCTCGCGTCCCACCGGCCCGGTCGGCAGCCGTTCACTCAATGCTGCTGGGCCTGATCGTTTCCCTGGCACGCGCCTGTGCTGCCGCCCTGCTGGGCACCGCCTGAACCTTCGCCCTGTCCTGCCCGGCCCACGCCGCGAGCCCGGCCCACGCCGCGAAATCGCTGCCGCTGGACCAAGCCGTCGCCGCCCTGCCCCGGGCCGCCGAGTCCCGGGACGGCTACGAGCGCACCAGCTTCACGTACTGGAACGCCGACGCCCATCCCGACGACAGGTGCGACACCCGCGACGAGGTGCTGATCGCCGAGGCGATCGAGGCACCGGCCACCGGCCCGGACTGGAAGCTGAAGGGCGGCACCTGGTCGTCCTAAGACGACGGCCTCCAGATCACCTCCGCCGCGGCCATGGACGTCGACCACATGGTGCCGCTGCCCGAGGCCTGGGACTCCGGCGCCTCCCAGTGGACGGCCGCCGCGAGGCCTACGCCAACGACCTCGCCGACCCACGCACCCTGGTGTCCGTGTCCGCCGCGGCGCACCGGAGCAAGGCCGACCAGGATCCCGACCAGTGGCTGCCGACCAACACCAAGGCCACGTGCCGCTACGTCATCGAATGGACGGCCGTGAAACTCCGCTGGAGCCTCACCGCGGACACCGAGGAACGCGAGTTCCTGGCCCGTCTCGCCGAGGCTTGCCCGGACGCGGTCGTCACCTACACACCGGCGCCGTAGCCAGGGTGTCCGGCCGGTGTCTCACCTGAGTCCCGGCTGGTGCCCCGGCACCGGCACGCGTCGTCCTGGTCCGTGAGACACGTCACCCTGCCCGGGGCGGCTCCCGGACTGGCATCACATACGAGCCACCACATACGAAAGACCCCCTCTCAACTGCGTCTCCGCAGTTGAGAGGGGGTCTTCCCCAGTGTGGCGGCGCCAGGATTCGAACCTGGGAAGGCTGAGCCGGCAGATTTACAGTCTGCTCCCTTTGGCCGCTCGGGCACACCGCCGGGGTTACTGCCCGTCGAACCGCCTTCTTCGGCGGTGCTCCGTGGCAACGACGTAAACAATACCTGATGTGGAGGGGTGCTTCGCCACCCGATTGATCGGCGCCCGGAGGGCGGGGGGTGGCTAGGCTTGTCCGGATGCGGCCCGGGATCTGAACAGACCCGGCGGCCGCCCACGTACGCCGGTACGCACGATACGCACCCCGATACAAGGAGCCACAGGACATGGCCGACTCCAGTTTCGACATCGTCTCGAAGGTCGAGCGGCAGGAGGTCGACAACGCACTCAACCAGGCCGCCAAGGAGATCTCGCAGCGCTACGACTTCAAGGGCGTGGGTGCCTCGATCTCGTGGTCCGGCGAGAACATCCTCATGGAGGCGAACTCCGAGGACCGGGTGAAGGCTGTCCTCGACGTCTTCCAGTCCAAGCTGATCAAGCGTGGCATCTCGCTGAAGGCTCTGGACGCGGGCGAGCCCCAGCTCTCGGGCAAGGAATACAAGATCTTCGCGTCGATCAAGGAGGGCATCTCCCAGGAGAACGCGAAGAAGGTGGCGAAGATCATCCGCGACGAAGGCCCGAAGGGCGTGAAGGCGCAGGTGCAGGGCGAGGAGCTGCGGGTGAGCTCCAAGAGCCGTGACGATCTTCAGGCCGTCATCGCCCTGCTGAAGGGCAAGGACTTCGACTTCGCCGTGCAGTTCGTGAACTACCGGTAGGTCCGGTCGGGTCCTCGGGCTTCCGGTCTGCACGGGCGGGCTCCCGGTCTGCATGGTTACGAGAAGGGTGGGCCCCTGCCGGGTGCCCACCCTTCTCGCCTGCTGGCTGCGGTCCATGGGGCGTGCCGGGCACGGGCCGTGTGGTGGCGCGTGCCGGCCGCGGGCGGTGGGTGGCGCCTGCCGACCGCGGGCGGTGGGTGCATACCGGTCGTGGCCGTGGGCGCATACCGGCCGTGGGCCGTGGGTGCGGTCAGTTGCGTGAGTTGCCGAACAGGAGGCGGTAGGCGATCAGGAGGACGAGCGATCCGCCGATCGCCGCGGCCCAGGTCGTGCCGTCGTAGAAGTCCTTGGTGATCGGGTGGTCCATCCAGCGGGCCGATATCCAGCCGCCGATGAACGCGCCCGCGATGCCGATCAGGGTCGTACCGATGAGGCCGCCCGGGTCGCGCCCCGGCAGCAGGAACTTCGCGATGGCTCCGGCCAACAGTCCCAGGATGATCCAGCTGATGATGGTCATGCCGTGAACCTGCCCTTTCACGCTGTGCCCGCACTGTTCCGGCCATGTGATCTTGCTCCCGGCAGGCCGTTGCTCGTGCGTTGTGCGTTGTGCGTTATGCGTCGTACGCCGGGCGTACCGCGTGCATCGTCCTTGCCGCGCGCGTTCACGCCGTCTTGGTCGGGAGGACGCCCTGGCGGTGCCTGCCGGTTGCGCTGATCAGTAAGGTGCGACGCATGTCAGCCTCCGCTTCCGAACTCCGCCGCACCCTCGGCGTCGGGGACGCCGTCGTCGTCGGACTCGGCTCGATGGTGGGAGCCGGGATCTTCGCCGCGCTCGCGCCCGCGGCGCACGCGGCCGGCTCCGGGCTGCTCCTGGGGCTCGCCGTCGCCGCCGTGGTCGCGTACTGCAACGCCATGTCGTCCGCGCGCCTCGCCGCCCTGTATCCGGCCTCGGGCGGTACGTACGTGTACGGGCGTGAGCGGCTCGGGGAGTTCTGGGGGTATCTCGCGGGCTGGTCGTTCGTGGTCGGGAAGACGGCCTCCTGTGCGGCGATGGCGCTCACCGTGGGCACGTACGTCTGGCCGGGGCAGGCGCACGCGGTGGCGGTCGCGGCCGTGGTGGCGCTGACCGCGGTGAACTACGGCGGTGTGCAGAAGTCCGCGTGGCTGACGCGGGTGATCGTGGCGGTGGTCCTGGCTGTCCTCGCCGCCGTGGTGGTCGGGTGTCTGGTGTCGGGCGAGGCCGATGCCGGGCGGCTGGACATCGGGGCCTCGGACGGTGCGGGCGGTGTGCTTCAGGCGGCTGGTCTGCTGTTCTTCGCGTTCGCCGGGTACGCCCGGATCGCGACCCTCGGTGAGGAGGTACGGGACCCGGCGCGCACCATTCCGCGCGCGATCCCGCTGGCGCTGGGCATCGCGCTGGTGGTGTACGCGGGTGTGGCGGTGGCTGTCCTTTCGGTGCTGGGGTCGGATGGTCTCGGGGACGCGGCGGCGCCGCTGGCCGACGCGGCGCGGGCGGCCGGGATGCCCTGGCTCGTGCCGGTGGTGCGGATCGGTGCGGCCGTGGCCGCGCTGGGGTCGCTCCTCGCCCTGATCCTGGGCGTCTCGCGGACGACGCTGGCCATGGCCCGGGACCGGCATCTGCCGGGCGCGCTGGCGGCCGTGCATCCGCGCTTCCAGGTGCCGCACCGGGCGGAGCTGGCCGTGGGCGCGGTGGTCGCGGTCCTGGCCGCCACGGTGGATGTCCGGGGCGCGATCGGGTTCTCCTCCTTCGGGGTGCTGGCGTACTACGCCGTGGCCAACGCGTCGGCCTGGACGCTGGATTCGGCGCCGGCGGCACGGGTGGTGCCGGTGGTCGGGTTGGTCGGGTGTGCGGTACTGGCGTTCGCGCTGCCGGGTGTTTCGGTGGTCGTGGGCGCGGGTGTGCTGGTGGTGGGGGCGGTTGCGTACGGCGTGCGGCGGGTGGTGCGGGCGGGGGCGGGGAGGGCGTAGAGCTGCCCTCTTTGCCGTGGTCGGGGGCCTTTTGCTGCGGTCCCGGTTATTGGCTGCTGCCAGAGCCCGCTCGGTTGCTGTCGGTCAAGGGCCTTCATCGGGTCGGCCCGCTCGGGATGTGAAGTCCAACTGCGGCGGCGTGCGTTGTGAGACTTGGCCGTCGCTCGGGTCGGCAACTGCTCGATCGCGGTCATGGGTTCATGATGCAGGCCGCCACCGACAGCCGGGCGGGGCTGTGGATAACCCGTGACCTGTGGAAACCAGGCGGTGTGGCCCCGCCGTCAGCGCACCGCGAACGGCTCGTTCGTCCGGACGATGTCGCGGCCCAGCGGGAGCAGCGAAACGGGGATGAGCTTGAAGTTGGCGACGCCGAGCGGGATGCCGATGATCGTGACGCACAGCGCGATGCCGGTGACGATGTGGCCGAGGGCCAGCCACCAGCCCGCGAGTACCAGCCACAGCACGTTGCCGACGCAGGACGGCGCGCCCGCGTCGCGGCGCTCGACCGTCGCGTACCCGAAGGGCCACAGGGCGTAGACGCCTATGCGGAAGGCCGCGATGCCGAACGGGATGCCGATGATGGTGATACAGAGGAGCAGGCCCGCGGCCATGTAGGCGAGGAAGAGCCAGAAGCCGCTCAGGACGAGCCATATGACGTTCAGGACGGTCTTCACTGGTTCCCACCTGCCATCTTCTCGAGCCGGGCGATGCGGTCCGCCATCGGCGGATGTGTGGAGAACATCTTCGAGAGCCCCTGGCCGGGCCGGAACGGGTTCGCGATCATCATGTGGCTGGCGGTCTCGAGGCGCGGCTCGGGCGGCAGCGGGAGCTGCTTGGTGCCCAGTTCGAGCTTGCGCAGAGCGCTGGCCAGGGCGAGCGGGTCGCCGGTGAGCTGGGCGCCGGAGGCGTCCGCCTGGTATTCCCGGGAGCGGCTGATGGCCAGTTGGATGACGGAGGCGGCCAGCGGGCCCAGGATCATGATCAGCAGCATGCCGAGCAGGCCGGGGCCGTCGTCGTCGTCCGAGCGCCCGATCGGGATCAGCCAGGCGAAGTTGACCAGGAACATGATCACGGAGGCGAGGGCGCCGGCGACCGACGAGATGAGGATGTCGCGGTTGTAGACATGGCTGAGCTCGTGGCCGATGACGCCGCGCAGCTCGCGCTCGTCCAGGAGGCGCAGGATGCCTTCGGTGCAGCACACGGCGGCGTTGCGTGGATTGCGGCCCGTGGCGAAGGCGTTGGGCGCCTCCGTCGGGGAGATGTACAGGCGCGGCATGGGCTGGCGCGCCTGTGTCGAGATCTCGCGGACCATGCGGTAGAGCCCGGGGGCCTCGAACTCGCTCACCGGGCGGGCGCGCATCGCGCGGAGGGCCAGCTTGTCGCTGTTCCAGTACGCGTAAGCGTTGGTGGCCAGCGCTACCAGGACGGCGATGACGAGCCCCATGCGGCCGAAGAAGCTGCCGATGACGATGATGAGTGCGGACAGTCCCCCGAGGAGGACTGCTGTCCTGAGCCCGTTGTGCCGGCGGTGCACGGTACGCCCTCCAAGTGGTGCGGCAGGGGACCCTTGCTTGTTTCTGCGGTGCCACTGGTGCCGTGATGTTCACGTCCAGTGGACCTTCCCGTACTGGTCAACGCCAGGCGGGAAGCACTAGTTCCCTTGTGCGCGCGGCGGGGGCTGTGGACCGTCCGGGTGAACGGCGCCGGGAAAGCGGCACGCGCGCGTGGAGGGCCGGGTGCCCCACGCGCGCGTGGCGAATGCGCCTGTTGTTCAGAACAGTGAGGTGTCGGTGAAGCGCAGGACCAGCTGGGGTGCGCCGGACAACACGATGCCGAGGACTCCGGTCAGGGCGATCGCGGCGGTGAGCGGGGCCGGGACGCGGTGCTTCTCGGGTTCGCCCTCGGGGGCGCGGAAGAGCAGGGCCGTCCACTGGAGGTAGTAGAACAGCGCGATGACGACGTTGACGGCCATGATCACGGCCAGCCAGCCGAGGCCGGCGTCGACGGCCGCCGAGAAGACGGTGACCTTGGCGAAGAGGCCGATGATGCCCGGCGGCAGCCCGGCGAGGCAGAGCAGGAAAAACGCCAGGAGCAGCGCGGACAGCGGGCTCGACGCGTACAGGCCGCGGTAGTCGGAGACGCGGTTGAGGGACTTCGACCGGCCGACGAGGGCGGCCACGGCGAAGGCGCCGAGGTTCACGGCGCCGTACATCAGGGCGTAGGCGACCGTGGAGCCGACCGACTTCTCGGCGTCGCCGGAGTACGCGGCGGCCGCGATCGGCACCAGGAGGTAACCGGCCTGGCCGACGGACGACCAGGCGAGCAGGCGTACCGCGCTGTACGCGCGCGTGGCCTGCTGACGGAGGGCTCCGACGTTGCCCACGGTCATGGTGAGCGCGGCCAGGGCCGCCAGGGCCGGGCCCCAGACGTCGGCGTACGACGGGAGGGCCACGACCGTGACGAGGATCAGGCCGCTGAAACCGACCGCCTTGCCGATGACCGACAGGTAGGCGGCGATGGGCAAGGGCGCCCCTACGTAGGTGTCCGGCACCCAGAAGTGGAAGGGCACGGCGGCCGTCTTGAAGGCGAAGCCGATGAGGGTGAGGACGACGCCGGTCTGGGCGAGCGTGTGGAGCTGCCCGTCGACGTTCTGGATGCGGTCGGCGACCTGGGTGAGGTAGAGGGTGCCCGTGGAGGCGTACACGAAGCTGATGCCCATCAGGCTGACCGCGGTCGCGGTGACCGAGGACAGGAAGAACTTCAGGGCCGCTTCGGAGGACTTCCGGTCGCCGTACCTGAGGCCGACCAGCGCGAAGGCGGGCAGGGAGGCGACCTCCAGAGCGACGATCAGGGTCGCCAGGTCGCGGGAGGCGGGCAGGAGGGCGGCGCCGGCCGCGGAGGACAGCAGCAGGAACCAGTACTCCCCCTCGGGAAGCTCCTTGCGGGCGTCCTTCAGGGCGGTGACCGACAGGAGGGCGGCGAGGAGGGCGCCGCCGAGGACCAGGAACTGGATGACCAGGGTGAAGCGGTCGGCCGTGTAGCTGCACACGGTGGCGTCGCCGGTCAGGCAGAAGGTGCTGCGGTCGCCGTCCAGGAGGGGCAGCAGCATCAGCGTGGCGGCGGCCAGGCCGGCCACGGACGTCCAGCCGAGCAGCGTCTTGCGGTTCTCGGCGACGAACAGGTCGGCGACCAGGACGACGAGTCCGACGACCGCCGCGATGGTGGGCGGTGCGATCGCGAGCCAGTCGACGGACTGGACCAGCGACGCGGCCAGGGGCTGGGCCGGGGAGCTCATCGGGTGCCTCCTGCGAGGAGCTGCTGGACGGCCGGGTCGCTCAGGCCGAGGAGGGCCTTGGGCCACAGGCCCGCGACGACGGTGAGGACGACGAGCGGGGCCCAGGCCGCGAACTCGTACGAGCGGACGTCGGTGAGCTTCGGCGCGCCCTGGGGCAGGGCGCCCATGCAGACGCGGCGGACCACGATCAGCAGGTACGCGGCCGTCAGCAGTGTGCCGAACGCGCCGATCGCCATGAAGGTGAGGAACGCGGGACGGCTGAGGCCGGCTGCGGGCTGGAAGGCGCCGAACAGCGCCAGCATCTCGCCCCAGAACCCGGCCAGGCCCGGCAGGCCGAGCGAGGCGACCGCGCCGAAGGCGAGCAGGCCGCCGAGGCGCGGGGCCTTGCCGTAGAGCGCGGCTCCGGTCTCCTCGGCGAGGGTGTCGAGGTCGGTGGTGCCGGTGCGGTCCTTCAGCGCGCCGACCAGGAAGAAGAGCAGGCCGGTGATGAGGCCGTGGGCGATGTTGGCGAACAGGGCGCCGTTCACGCCGGTCGGGGTCATCGTGGCGATGCCGAGCAGGACGAAGCCCATGTGGCCGACGGAGGAGTAGGCGATGAGGCGCTTGAGGTCGCCCTTCGCGCCCTGCTTGGCGAGGGCCAGACAGGCCAGGGATCCGTAGATGATGCCGACGACGGCGAGCGCTGCGAGGTAGGGCGCGAAGGTGCGGAAGCCGTCCGGCGTGATGGGGAGGAGGATCCGGACGAACCCGTACGTACCCATCTTCAACAGGACACCGGCCAGCAGGACCGAGCCGACGGTCGGCGCGGCGGTGTGGGCGTCGGGCAGCCAGCTGTGCAGCGGCCACATCGGCGTCTTGACCGCGAGGCCGATCCCGATCGCCAGAACGGCGATGACCTGCACGGATGTGGTCAGCGACCGGCCGTTGTCAGTGGCGAGTGCCATCATGTCGAACGTGCCCGCCTTGATCCCGATCAGGAGCAGGCCGAGCAGCATGACCACGGAGCCGAGCAGCGTGTAGAGGATGAACCGCCACGCGGCCTGGCTCCGGCCCTCGCCGCCCCAGCGGGCGATGAGGAAGTACATCGGGATGAGGACCATCTCGAAGGCCAGGAAGAACAGCAGCAGGTCGAGGACGGCGAAGGTCGCGAGCGTGCCGGACTCGAGGACGAGCAGCAGCGCGACGAAGGCCTTCGGGGTCGGACCCGCGGGCATCTTGAAGTACGAGTAGAGCGCGCAGAGGAAGGTCAGCAGCGCGGTCAGGACCAGAAGGGGGAGGGAGATGCCGTCGATGCCGAGGTGGATGCGTACGTCGAGTGCGGGGATCCAGCTGATGTCCGTGCTGGCCTGCATCTTCGACGGCTGGTCGTGGTCGAAGCCGAGCGCGAGGACGATCGCCGCGATGAGGACCGCGCCGGTGACGGTGACGCCGTGCCGGAGCACGGCCTGCTCGGGTGACTTCCCCTTCAGCCCGGGCGGGGCCGGCAGGAGAGCCGCGGCCGCGCCGAGGAGCGGCCCGACGACGACGAACGCCAGAAGGAACTGCATCACGGACTCGTTGATATCGATCACGCCTGCTCACGCTCCCGTGGCGACGAGGACGACGGCGACCGCGAGGACGACGGTGCCGGCGAGCAGCGCGCTCACATAGGTCTGGACGTTGCCGGTCTGGGCGCGCCGTACGGCGGCGCCGAGCCAGCGGGGCAGCGCACCCGCGCCGCGTACGTAGGTCTCGACGACCTCCCGGTCCAGGAACCGGACGAGGCTCGCCCCGGCCTGGACCGGTCGGACGAAGAGGGCCCTGTACACGGCGTCCATGTGGAAGCCGGCGGCCGCGTGGCGGTGCAGCGGGCCGAGCAGGAGCCGTCCGGGGTCGGCGGGGTCGGGCGCGTAGGCGATGTCTCCGTAGGCCGGCTTGTGGGTGGCGATGGCTTCCGCCTCGACCTGGGCGGCGTCGCCCTCGGGGTGGGCCGCGACCGCGCCCAGCGGGACGCGTGCGGTGAGAGCGGTGGTGTGCCGCCAGGCGCCGTAGGTGACGATGCCGCCGACCAGGGCCACGCCCGTGCCGAGGACGGAGGTGGTGAGGGTCGGGCTGAGGTCGCGGCCGTCGAACCAGTCGGGCAGCAGGCGGAACGCGAATCCGCCGAGGGCGAGGGATGGGGCGGCGAGCACCCACAGCACGACGGTCATCGTCAGTGGCTGCCTGCCGTGGTCGGGGGCTTCGGCGCCCCGGCCTCGGAAGGCCAGCAGCCACAGGCGCATCGCGTAGGCGGCGGTGAGCACGGCCGTGAGCAGGCCGGCGACGAGGACGATCCAGCCCGCGGCGGCGGGGGCGTGCTCGGTGTGACCGGTGACGACGTGTTCGGCGACGCCGAGGACGGCCTCCTTGGAGAAGAAGCCGCTGAACGGCGGGATCGCGGCGAGCGCGAGGAGCGCCACGGTCATCGTCCAGTAGGCGTCGGGGACGCGGTCGCGCAGGTTCCGCATGCGGGACATGGCGGCCAGCGAGTTGGTGCCGGCGGCGTGGATGATCACGCCGGCCGCGAGGAACAGCAGCGCCTTGAAGGCGCCGTGGGACAGGAGGTGGAAGACGGCGGCTCCGCGGTCGCCGACGGCGAGGGCGCCGGACATGTAGCCGAGCTGGCCGATCGTCGAGTACGCGAGGACGCGCTTGATGTCGTCCTGGGCGAGCGCGGCGAGGGCCGAGCCGGCCATGGTGACGGCGGCCATGACGGCGAGGACGACCATCGCGGCCTGGGAGGCCTCGAACAGCGGCAGGAGACGGGCGATGAAGTAGACACCGGCGGCGACCATCGTCGCGGCGTGGATCAGCGCGGAGACGGGGGTCGGGCCCGCCATCGCGTCGGGGAGCCAGGTGTGCAGCGGGAACTGCGCCGACTTGCCCGCCACGCCCGCCAGGAGGAGCAGGGCGATCAGCGTCGGGTGGTCGAGCGAGCCGCTCGCCACGGCACCCAGGACCCGGGTGATGCGGAACGAACCGGCGTCGGTGGCCAGGGCGAACAGGCCGATGAGGAAGGGAACGTCGCCGAGCTTGGTGACCAGGAAGGCCTTGAGGGAGGCGGCGCGGGCCTCCGGAGTCTCCCAGTAGTGGCCGACCAGGAAGTAGGAGCAGATGCCCATGACTTCCCAGCCGACCAGCAGCACGATCAGGTCGCCGGAGTAGACGACCAGGAGCATCGCGGAGGTGAACAGGGAGACGAGAGCGGCGTACGAGGGGTAGCGCGGGTCGTCGCGCAGGTAGCCCGTCGAGTAGATCTGCACGCAGGAGGCGACGAGGCCGACGAGGACGGCGACGAGGGCGGCGAAGCCGTCGATGTGCAGGGCGAGTTCGACCGGGACCGAGCCGGTGGGGGTGAGTTCCGTGGCCGCGTTGACGGCCGCGTCACCGCCCTGCCGCACGGCGACCAGCGCGGCGAGCACCAGGGAGGTGAGCGTCGGCAGGACGGCGAGCGGGCGGACGAAGCCGGGTGCCGTGCGGCCCAGGAGCAGGCCGGCGACGGCGCCGAGGAACGGAAGGAGGGGGACGAGGACGGCGAGGGTGGTCGTGGTCACGCGGTGGCCTCAGCCTTCTGGGCCTCGCCGGGCTGCTCGGCCGTGAGGGCGTCGTGGTCGGTGCCGTCGGGGTCGTGCCGTTCGGCGGTGTCGCGGAGCTTGTCGATGTCCGCGGTGCCGCGGTTGCGGTGGACGGCGAGGACGATGGCCAGGCCGATGCCGATCTCGGCTGCGGCGATGGCGATGGTGAACAGGGTGAGGGCCTGCCCGGAGTGCAGGGTCTCCTCGGCGGTCTTGCTGAGCCAGACGTCGAAGGCGACCAGGTTGAGGTTGACGGCGTTGAGCATCAGCTCGACCGACATCAGGACCAGGATCGCGTTGCGGCGGGCGAGGACGCCGTACAGGCCCGTGCAGAACAGGAGGGCGGAGAGGACGGCGGGATAGGCGAGGTGCATCAGCGGGCCCCTTCCTTCTCGTTCCCGGTGGCCGGGGTGCTCCCAGCCGCGGTCGCCGCGGCGGCCTTCGCCTTGCGGGACAGGACGATCGCGCCGACCAGGGCGGCGAGAAGGAGGACGGAGAGGGCTTCGAAGGGGAGGACCCAGTTCTGGAAGAGGCTCGCGCCGGTGGCCTCGGTGGAGCCGGCGGCGGGGCCGTCCAGGTCGATCCAGGTGGTGCGGAACGCGTCGACGACGACCCAGACCAGGGCGGCAGCGGCGGCGACGGCCACGGTGAGGGCGGCCCAGCGGTTGCCGGAGTCGGCGTCCGGGGAGCGGCCGATGGGGGCCCTGGTGAGCATCAGACCGAACAGGAGGAGGACGACGACGGAACCGACGTAGATGAGGACCTGCACCCAGGCGATGAACTCGGCGGTGAGCAGGAGGTACTCGACGGCCAGGCCGCCGAGGGTCACCACCAGCCACAGGGCGGCGTGCACCAGCTGCCGGGTGGTGACGGTGACGAGCGCGGCGCCGAAGGTGACCAGGCCGACGAGGAGGAAGGCGATCTCGACGCCGGTCGGGGAGAGGAAGCCGTGGGTTTCGGCCGCGGCGTCGGTGGCCGGGCCGGCCATGAGGAGGCCAGTGGTTGTGGCGAGGGTCATTCCCGGCCCTCCTGCCCCGGCGCCGGCTGATCTGGCTTCGGCTGGTCGGTCTGCTGCTTGGAGTCGCCCTGCGGGCGGGTCGGTCGCTCGGCTGCCCGGGCCTGCTCGTCGGCGTGCGGTTCGGTGGCGGGCGGGGCCTGCTGGGCGGCCAGCTTGTCGGCGGTCTTGCGGGCGGTGGCGAGTTCCTTCGGTTCCTCCGCGCCGGGGTCGAGGGCCGGCGGGGCCGGGACGGTCCACATCCACTCGCGGAGCTTGTCGCGCTCGTGGGTGAGGTCGCGGATGTCGGTCTCGGCGTACTCGAACTCCGGGGACCAGAACAGGGCGTCGAAAGGACAGACCTCGATGCAGATACCGCAGTACATGCACAGGGAGAAGTCGATGGCGAAGCGGTCGAGGACGTTGCGGCTGCGTTCGCGGCCGCCGGGGGTCGCCGCCGGGACCGTCTCCTTGTGGGAGTCGATGTAGATGCACCAGTCCGGGCACTCGCGGGCGCACAGCATGCAGACCGTGCAGTTCTCCTCGAACAGCCCGATCACACCGCGGGTGCGGGGCGGGAGGTCGGGCTGGGCGTCCGGGTACTGCGCGGTGACGGACTTCTTCGTCATCGTGCGGAGGGTGACGGCCAGGCCCTTGGCCAGGCCACTGCCAGGGATGGGGGCCATGGTTACTGGATCACCACCTTGACGATGCCGGTGAGGGCGATCTGGGCGAGGGAAAGGGGGACGAGGAGGGTCCAGGACAGTTTCTGGAGCTGGTCCTCGCGCAGGCGGGGGTAGGTGACGCGGAGCCAGATCACGATGAAGGCGAGGACGGCGGTCTTCAGCAGGGTCCAGACCCAGCCGAGGCCGTCGGCGCCCCAGGGGCCGTGCCAGCCGCCCAGGAAGAGGACGGTGGTCAGGCCGCACAGGACGACGATTCCGGCGTACTCGGCGAGGAGGAACAGGGCGAAGCGGAGGCCGGTGTACTCGGTGTACGCGCCGAAGATGATCTCCGAGTCGGCGACGGGCATGTCGAAGGGCGGGCGCTGGAGCTCGGCGAGGCCGGCCACGAAGAAGACGATCGCGCCGACGATCTGCCAGGGCAGCCACCACCACTCGAAGGCGTCGAGGATGCCGGGGATCGAGACGGTGCCGGCCGCCATCGCCACCGAGGCGGCGGTCAGGAGCATCGGCAGTTCGTAGGCGAGGAGCTGGGCGGCGGTGCGCAGGCCGCCGAGGAGGGAGAACTTGTTCGCGGACGCCCAGCCGGCCATCAGCGAGCCGAGGACGCCGACGCCCATGACGGCCAGGACGAAGAAGACGCCGGCGTCGATGACCTGGCCGACGGCTCCCTCGTCCGGGCCGATGGGGATGGCGAGCAGGACGAGGAGGTAGGGCAGGAGGGCGACGGCGGGGGCCAGTTGGAAGATACGGCGGTCCGCGCCCGCGGGGACGACGTCCTCCTTCTGCGCGAACTTCACGCCGTCGGCGATCAGCTGGGCCCAGCCGTGGAAGCCGCCGGCGTACATGGGGCCGAGGCGGCCCTGCATGTGGGCCATCACCTTGTGTTCGGTCTGACCGATGATCAGGGGGAAGGTGAGGAAGACGACGAACACGATCAGGAGTCGCAGGATGACGTCGAGCACGTCGTTCACCGCGGGCCTCCTGTGGGGTCTTCGGGGTTGTCGGTGGGCTGCCGGTTGTTCGCCGGTTTCGGGGTGTCGGGGGTGTCGGGGGTGTCGGGGGTGTCCGAGGGCTCGGGAGACTCCGCAGGCTCGGGAGACTCCGGACTGCGCGATGTCTCCGTGCTGTCGGGCGACTTCGCACCGTCCGTCGATTTCAGGGTGCCCGGTGACTCCGAGGTGCTGTTCGGGGTCTTCGGGTCACCCGACGGCTCGGGAGTCGGCAACGGTCCGGCTTCGGGCGACGGTTCGGGAGCCGGTTCTTCGAAGGCCGGGCGGGCATGGTGCCAGGGAGCGTCCGTGCTGCGCGGGGGGCGCGATGCCCTGCCCGGCCGGCTGTCTCCGGATTCGGACGCGGCCCGCTGGCCGGCGGAGCCCTCCGATGCGGTGCGCGCACGGCGCGGGCCGGCAGAGGCACCTGGCTGTGTCCGCTGCGACGCCGAGCCGTCACTCGCGCTTCGCGCCCGACGCGGCGCCGTCGAGGTGGCCGGGGTTCCGGGCTCGGCGTCCGGCGACTCCGGCTCGGTGTCCGGTGGCTGGGAGCCGGTCGCGGCCGCCGCTGGTTCGGCTTCGGTGGCCTGGGATTCGGGACCGGAGGTGGTGGATTCAGGACCGGTGGACGTCTGGCTTGTCGAGCCCTCCGCCGCCGTACGGGTCCGCCGCGGGGCGGCCGGGGACGAGGGAGGCGTATCGCCCGTCGTCCCCTGACTCGCCGAGCCCTCCGCCGCCGAGCGGTCACGGCGTGGCCCCGTCGAAGCCGGAGCAGCCGACTCGCCGGGCACGGTCTGGCTCCCGGAGTCCTCCACGGCCGTTCGCGCACGGCGCGGGGTCGTCGGAGACGGCGCACCCGCATCACCGGCAGCGGCCTGACTGGCCGAACCCTCCGCCGCCGAGCGGCTGCGGCGCGGGGTCGTCGGAGACGGCGCACCCGCGTCACCGGCAGCGGCCTGGCTCGCCGAGCCCTCCGCCACCGAGCGGGTTCGCCGGACCGGGCGTTCGCCCGCGGGGCGGGCTGTGCCTCGGGGAGGGCGGTCGGCTGGCGTGCGGCCGGGGCCGCGGGCCGGGGCCGGGGGGAGTTGGCCCTTCAGGGGGCCCCATTCGTTCGGGTCGGGGACGCCGGGGGGAAGCATCTGGCGGCGCTTGGGGCCGCCGTGTTCCGACTCGCCGGGTTCCTTCGCGCCGGGCCAGGCCTTCGCGACGCGTGCGGCCAGGACGAAGTCCTTGCGCAGGGGGTGGCCTTCGAAGTTCTCGGGGAGGAGCAGGTGGTCCAGTGCCGGGTGGCCTTCGAAGGCGATGCCGAACATCTCGTGCGTCTCGCGTTCGTGCCAGGCGGCGCCCGCGTAGACGCCGACCGCCGACGGCAGGGCGGGGGCCTCGTGCGGGACGGTCGTACGCAGGAGGAGACGTCGGAGCGGGGACAGTGCCGCGACGTGGGCCGTGACGCGAAAGCCCGTGCCCGGTTCGTCGACCGCGCTCAGCCAGTCGAAGTACGTGCAGCCCAGGCGGTCGCGTGCGGTCTCCAGGGCGGAGATCCAGGTCGTCGGAGGTACGTCGACGGTCAGGACCTCGTACGACTCCTCGGCCGTGGCGTCCGTGCCGAAGAGTTCCTCGACGTCGGCGGGGAGCCAGCCGGCCGCGGTCATCGTCCCTCCCCCGGCGTCGAGTCGGTGCCCGGGGCGGGGGCCGGCGGCTGCACCAGACCGCTCTGCAGCGCCGCTGCCGAAGGACGGGCGGCGCCGCTGCCGTACCGCTCCCCCAGCGACTCGCGGGCGATCTTCTCCTGGAGCTTGAGGATGCCCTGGAGCAGCGCCTCGGGCCGGGGCGGGCAGCCGGGGACGTAGACGTCGACGGGGATGATCTGGTCGACGCCCTTGGTGACGGAGTACGAGTCCCAGTAGGGGCCGCCGCAGTTGCTGCACGCGCCGAAGGAGATGACGTACTTGGGTTCCGGCATCTGCTCGTAGAGGCGCTTCACCGCCGGCGCCATCTTGTCCGTGACCGTGCCGGACACCACCATCAGGTCGGCCTGGCGCGGGCCCGGCGCGAAGGGGATGACGCCGAGCCGGATGAAGTCGTGGCGGGCCATCGACGCCGCGATGAACTCGATCGCGCAGCAGGCGAGACCGAAGTTGAAGACCCAGAGCGAGTAGCGGCGGCCCCAGTTCAGGATCACCTTCATCGGCTCGGGCGCGAGTCGCGCGAGGGCGCCGAGCCGCTTCGGCTCCGGAAGCAGCACGGGCTCGGGGCTGGAGGGGGTCACGTCCATGCCAGCACGCCCTTCTTGTATGCGTAGAGCAGGCCCACGGCCAGGAAGCCGAGGAAGATGAACATCTCCACCAGGGTGGTCGCGCCGTAGCCGGGGGCTGCGAAGACGGTCGCCCAGGGGAACAGGAAGATCGAGTCGACGGCGAAGATCACGTAGAGGAAGGCGTAGACGTAGTAGCGGACCTGGGTGTGGGCCCAGCCCTCGCCGACGGGGTCGACGCCGCACTCGTACGTCAGGAGCTTCTCGGGTGTGGGGACCACGGGCCGCAGCAGGCGGCCGGCACCGAAGGCGACGGCGACGAACAGCACGCCGACGACGGCGAGCAGCCCGACGACCGAATAGGACTGGAAGTAGTCCGCCGCGACGACGGTCGTGGTGACGACGGTCGGTTCCGGCACGTCCGTCCCTCGCTCCCTGAAACTCGGACTGGATCCTGCGACGGTTCCGCGGCTCCGGGGCACGGCCGGGAACAACGGACGCCGCCGTTCGACGAACAACGGACGTCGCCGTTCGACGATCTGTACGCACGGGAGTCTAGGCCCTGATAAAGGCAGGGTAAGCAGCCCGTCACGCCCTGGCATGCGGGGGTGGGGTTTACCTCAGTTGATCCTGGCGGTCTGCCTCATGGCGCGGGTGCCCGCCGCCGGGCACGCTGACGCATATGACCGAACGCATTCCGTCCTCCGGCACGAGCACGGCCACCGCGGCGGCCGGGCAGGACGACCGTCCGCCGCCGCCCCGTCTCGCCTACGACTGGCACACCTGGAAGGAGATCGCGCACCTCCTGGCGAACCTTCCGGTCGCGCTGTTCGGATTCACCTACGTCGTGACGGCGCTGTTCACGAGCTTGGGGCTGACGATCACGGTGATCGGGTTCCCGCTGCTCGCGGCCGCGCTCATGGGCGCGCGGTTGCTGGGCCGGATGGAGCGGGCGAGGGCGAGGGCGCTGCTCGGGGTGCGGGTGGACGAACCGAGCCGGCTGCCGCTGCGCGGCGCGGGCGGCTTGCTCCCGCGGCTGTGGATGTCGCTGAAGGACCCGGTGGGCTGGCGCACGGTGCTGTACGAGTTCATACGGCTGCCGTGGGGCGTCCTCACCTTCGCCATCACACTGACCTCGTTGTTCGTGCTGTGGCCGGTGCTGCCGTTCATCGCGCGGGGCCTGGCCAACGCCGACCGGGCCATGGTGCGCGCGCTGCTGTCGCCCTCCGACGAGCTGGAGCGGCGCATCGCCGAGCTGGAGTCGGACCGGGGGGTCGTGGTCGACACGGCCGCCGCCGACCTGCGGCGCATCGAGCGGGACCTGCACGACGGGGCGCAGGCCCGGCTGGTGGCACTGGCCATGGGGCTGGGCCTGGCGAAGGAGAAGGTCCTGGAGGACCCGGACGCGGCGGCGGCGATGGTCGAGGAGGCGCACGGCGAGGTGAAGCTGGCGCTCCAGGAGCTGCGCGACCTGGCCCGCGGCATCCACCCGGCGGTCCTGACCGACCGTGGTCTGGACGCGGCCCTGTCCGCGGTCTCCTCGCGCTGCACGGTCCCGGTCAAGGTGACGGTCGACCTGCCGGCCCGGCCGGCCGCGGCCATCGAGGGTATCGCCTACTTCACCGTCTCGGAGCTGCTCCAGAACGTCAGCAAGCACAGCGCGGCGAAGTCGGCGTCGGTTGATGTGTGGCGGACGAACGACCGGCTGCTCATCCAGGTGTGGGACGACGGCCGCGGGGGCGCGAGTCTCGACGGCGGTACGGGGATGAAGGGCCTGGCCGAGCGCCTGGACGCCGTCGACGGGCTGTTCGTCCTGGAGTCCCCCGAGGGCGGCCCGACGACGATCACGGCGGAACTCCCCTGGCGCGACCGCACGGACGCCTCCGACGCGAACAACCGCTAGGTCCCGCCACCGACCAGGTCCTGTCGCCCCCAGGCGGGCGGGGCCGAAGGCCGGAGGAGGCCAGTGGCCGGAGGAGGCCGGACCGCGGCCGCGAGCGCGAGGCGAAGGCCGGGGTGCGGGGCGAAGCACGAGGCGTGGGGCGAATGCCGGGGCGCAGGGCGAACGCCGGGGCGTTGGGCAAACGCCGAGTCGGGGGCGAATGCCGAGGCGTAGAGGGGGAGCCCGAGGCGGGGGCGAAGCCCGAGGCGCGGGACCCCTGGCAACAGCACGGAACCGTGCCCACACACGCCGGGCCAAGGCCAGGGCGCGAAGCCAAGGCCGCAGACGCAGGACCCCTGGCAACAGCACAGGACCGTGCCCGCACACGCCGGACCAAGGCCGCGAACACCAGCCCAAGGCCGGAGCGCCAGGCGAAGACCGCAGGCGCGAAGCCAAGCCCACACGCGCGAAGCCAAGCCCACACACGCGAGGTAGGGAAAACCCCCCGTCCAAGACGCCGACGGACTCCATGGTCCGCCGACCTGCGGCGGAGCAGGGTGGAGGTACGGGAACACAGCCGCAGGACGAGGAGAAGGACGACGCCGATGGCCACGGAGTACGGACAGGGGTACGGGCTCGACGGCGGGCCCGGGTTCCCCGGGAGCACCGAGCGGCGGCACCGGCTGCCCGCCGCGCTGCGGGCGCCGGTCGAGGGCCGCACCTGGCGCGAGCTCGGATATGTGCTGCTCAGCCTGCCGATCAGCATCCTGCTGTTCACCTACGCGGTCACGATGGTGTCGCTGGGGGCGGGACTGCTGGTGACGTTCCTCGGCATACCGGTGCTGGCGGCGGCGCTCGCCGGGTGCCGTGGCTTCGGGGCGCTGGAGCGGCTGCGGGCGCGGGCGCTGCTGGGCATGGAGGTGGCCGACCCGGAGCCGCTGCGGATGAAGAGGCCGGGCGCCATGGCGTGGATGGGGGCCGTCCTCAAGAGCGGCGCCTCGTGGCGGGCGCTGCTGTACGCGGTGCTGCATCTGCCGTGGGCGGTGTTCTCGTTCGTCGTCGCCGTGAACGTCTGGGTGCTGGGCTGGGCGCTGCTGACGTACCCGCTGTGGTTCTGGGTGTTCCCGATGTACGCCGGCCAGGACGGGATCCAGCTGTACGGCGACGAGACGCACCGGGTCTACCTCGACAACCCCTTCGAGATCACGGTGACCGCGCTGGTGGGTCTGCTGCTGACGATCGCCACGCCGTGGATCGTGCGGGCGCTGACGATGGTGGACCGGCTGCTGGTGCACGGACTGCTCGGGCCGTCGCGGCTGGCCTCGCGGGTGGTGGAGCTGGAGTCGGACCGGGGCGTCGTGGTCGACACGGCGGCGGCCGACCTGCGGCGCATCGAGCGGGATCTGCACGACGGGGCGCAGGCCCGGCTGGTGGCACTGGCCATGGATCTGGGGCTGGCGAAGGAGAAGCTCCAGGAGGATCCGGAGACAGCCGCGCGGATGGTGGACGAGGCGCACGGTGAGGTGAAGACGGCGCTCCAGGAGCTGCGGGACCTGGCCCGGGGGATCCACCCGGCGGTGCTGACGGACCGCGGGCTGGACGCGGCGCTGTCGGCGGTGGCGTCGCGGTGCACGGTGCCGGTGCAGGTCGAGGTCGACCTGGCGGAGCGGCCGGCGCCGGCGATCGAGGGGATCGCCTACTTCACGGTGTCGGAGCTGCTCCAGAACGTCAGCAAGCACGCGCGGGCGACCTGGGCCGGCGTGGAGGTGTGGCGGACGGAGAACCGGCTGATGCTCCAGGTCGTGGACAACGGCGTGGGCGGGGCCGACACGTCCCGGGGATCCGGTCTGGCGGGGCTGGCGGAGCGACTGGACGCGGTGGACGGGATCCTGGTGGTGGACTCGCCGGCGGGCGGGCCGACCCGGGTGACCGCGGAGCTGCCGTGGCGGGGCGCTCACGTGAGGTGACCTTCGGTCGAGAGGGCGGGGGCGAAGCCCCTCCCCCGAGGGCTGTGCCCGGCCTGGGTCTCCGCCCCCTGGACCCCGGCCTTCGCCCCCCACCACCCGCAAGCCTTCCCGATCATCCACCAGCCTCCCCCACCACCCGAATCGGCCGGATCGGCCGGAACGATCGGACAACAAGCCGGTCCAACCCCCATCCAGTGCCCGATCCTGAAATGCTGGACCCGTCGCACGGGTGGGCGCGGAGCCGTTGTGGGCTGCGGACGGGCGGCGTCGGGCTGTGGGGGGCCGAACATCGTGGAGGACAGGGTGCGGGTGGTCATCGCCGAGGATTCAGTGCTGCTGAGGGAGGGCCTGACCCGGCTGCTGACCGACCGGGGGCACGAGGTCGTCGTCGGGGTCGGTGACGGCGAGGCGCTGATCAAGACCATCACGGAGCTGGACGCGCAGGGCGAGCTGCCGGACGTCGTGGTCGCCGACGTACGGATGCCGCCGACGCACACCGACGAGGGGGTACGGGCGGCGGTGCAGTTGCGCAAGGCGCACCCGGGGCTCGGCGTGCTGGTGCTGTCGCAGTACGTGGAGGAGCGCTACGCCACGGAGCTGCTCGCGGGGTCCAGCCGGGGTGTCGGCTATCTGCTGAAGGACCGGGTGGCCGAGGTGCGGGAGTTCGTGGACGCGGTGGTGCGGGTGGCCGAGGGCGGTACGGCGCTCGACCCGGAGGTCGTCGCGCAGTTGCTGGGCCGCAGCCGTAAGCAGGACGTGCTCGCGGGGCTGACCCCGCGGGAGCGGGAGGTGCTGGGGCTGATGGCCGAGGGGCGGACGAACTCGGCGATCGCCCGGCAGCTCGTGGTCAGCGACGGGGCGGTCGAGAAGCACGTCAGCAACATCTTCCTGAAGCTGGGGCTCTCCCAGAGCGAGGGGGACCACCGCCGGGTCCTGGCCGTGCTGACGTACCTCAATTCATGAAACTCCTGACATGCCCGTCAGGGTGCCCGATCGTCTCAAAGTCGTGTCCAACATGCGAATGACCCGCAGAAGGCGACCCTTGCGGTCGTAGTGTTGATCCTGGGAAGGCCTGCGGGAAGGCCCTCCCGGACAGCCGCCTCGAGGGAGGTCCAGTTCAGTGACCAGCCAGGTCAGTAGCCCAGCGGAGCAGGCCGACGAAGCAGTCCTAGGAGAGCAGCGCAAAGCGGCGGGCGCGAAGGACGTTCGTCGCCTCGACCGGGTGATCATCAGGTTCGCGGGGGACTCGGGTGACGGTATGCAGCTCACCGGTGACCGTTTCACCTCGGAGACCGCGTCGTTCGGCAACGACCTGTCGACGCTGCCCAACTTCCCGGCCGAGATCAGGGCGCCCGCCGGGACCCTGCCGGGCGTGTCGTCCTTCCAGCTGCACTTCGCCGATCACGACATCCTCACGCCCGGCGACGCGCCGAACGTGCTGGTGGCGATGAACCCGGCCGCGCTGAAGGCGAACATCGGCGACCTGCCGCGCGGCGCCGAGGTGATCGTCAACACGGACGAGTTCACCAAGCGGGCGATGCAGAAGGTCGGCTACGAGACCAGTCCGCTGGAGGACGGGTCGCTGGACGGCTACCAGGTCCACCCCGTGCCGCTGACCACGCTCACCGTGGAGGCGCTGAAGGAGTTCGACCTCACTCGCAAGGAGGCCGAGCGCAGCAAGAACATGTTCGCGCTGGGCCTGCTGAGCTGGATGTACCACCGGCCCACCGAGGGCACGGAGAGATTCCTCAAATCGAAGTTCGCGAAGAAGCCCGACATCGCGGCGGCCAACATCGCCGCCTTCCGGGCGGGCTGGAACTTCGGCGAGACCACCGAGGACTTCGCCGTCTCCTACGAGGTCGCCCCGGCGGCCACGGCGTTCCCGCCGGGTGTCTACCGCAACATCTCCGGCAACCTCGCCCTGTCGTACGGGCTGGTCGCCGCGAGCCGGCAGGCGGATCTGCCGCTGTACCTGGGGTCGTACCCGATCACTCCGGCGTCGGACATCCTGCACGAGCTGAGCAAGCACAAGAACTTCGGGGTGCGGACCTTCCAGGCCGAGGACGAGATCGCCGGTATCGGGGCGGCGCTGGGCGCGGCCTTCGGCGGTTCGCTGGCCGTGACCACGACGAGCGGCCCGGGTGTGGCGCTGAAGTCGGAGACGATCGGTCTCGCCGTCTCGCTGGAGCTGCCGCTGCTGATCGTGGACATCCAGCGCGGTGGCCCGTCGACCGGTCTGCCCACCAAGACCGAGCAGGCGGACCTGCTGCAGGCGATGTACGGGCGCAACGGCGAGGCTCCGGTCCCGGTGGTCGCGCCGCGTACGCCGGCGGACTGCTTCGACGCCGCGCTGGAGGCCGCCCGGATCGCGCTGACGTACCGCACGCCGGTGTTCCTGCTCTCCGACGGTTACCTGGCCAACGGCTCCGAGCCGTGGCGCATCCCGGACCTGGAGGAGCTGCCGGACCTGCGGGTGCAGTTCGCGCAGGGCCCGAACCACACGCTCGACGACGGCACCGAGGTGTTCTGGCCGTACAAGCGCGACCCGCAGACCCTGGCCCGCCCCTGGGCGATCCCGGGCACGCCGGGTCTGGAGCACCGGATCGGCGGCATCGAGAAGGAGGACGGCACGGGCAACATCTCCTACGCCCCGGCCAACCACGACTTCATGGTGCGCACCCGGCAGGCGAAGGTGGACGGCATCGAGGTCCCGGACCTCGACGTGGACGATCCGCACGGAGCCGGGACCCTCGTCCTCGGGTGGGGCTCGACGTACGGGCCGATCACGGCCGCGGTGCGGCGGCTGCGCCGGGCCGGGGAGTCGATCGCGCAGGCGCATCTGCGCCACCTCAACCCCTTCCCGCGGAATCTGGGCTCCGTGCTGGAGCGTTACGACAAGGTGGTGATCCCCGAGATGAACCTCGGTCAGCTCGCCACGCTCATCCGGGCGAAGTACCTGGTGGACGCACACTCGTACAACCAGGTCAACGGCATGCCGTTCAAGGCGGAGCAGCTCGCCGCGGCGCTGAAGGAGGCCATCGATGGCTGAGACGTCCACACAAGGCACGGGCACCATCGAGGCGCTTTCCCTCGTCCCCAAGGCCGAGGGCAGGCAGTCGATGAAGGACTTCAAGTCCGATCAGGAAGTGCGCTGGTGCCCCGGCTGCGGCGACTACGCCATCCTCGCCGCGGTGCAGGGCTTCATGCCCGAGCTGGGGCTGGCGAAGGAGAACATCGTCTTCGTCTCGGGCATCGGCTGCTCCTCCCGCTTCCCGTACTACATGAACACGTACGGGATGCACTCCATCCACGGCCGCGCCCCGGCCATCGCCACCGGTCTGGCCAGCTCCCGCCGCGATCTGTCGGTGTGGGTCGTCACGGGTGACGGCGACGCGCTGTCCATCGGCGGCAACCACCTGATCCACGCGCTGCGGCGCAACGTCAACCTCAAGATCCTGCTGTTCAACAACCGGATCTACGGTCTGACCAAGGGCCAGTACTCGCCGACCTCCGAGGTCGGAAAGATCACCAAGTCGACGCCGATGGGCTCGCTGGACGCGCCCTTCAACCCGGTGTCGCTGGCGATCGGCGCGGAGGCGTCGTTCGTGGCGCGGACGGTCGACTCCGACCGCAAGCACCTGACGGAGGTGCTGCGGCAGGCCTCCGCCCACCAGGGCACAGCCCTGATCGAGATCTACCAGAACTGCAACATCTTCAACGACGGCGCCTTCGACGCCCTCAAGGACAAGCAGCAGGCCGAGGACGCCGTGATCCGGCTGGAGCACGGCAAGCCGATCCGTTTCGGCAGCGACCTGGCCAAGGGTGTCGTACGGGACCCGGTGACCGGTGATCTGAAGGTGGTCGCGGTGACGCCGGACAACGAGGACCAGGTGCTCGTCCACGACGCGCACGCCGAGTCCCCGACCACGGCGTTCGCACTGTCCCGCCTCGCCGACCCGGACACCCTGCACCACACGCCGATCGGTGTGCTGCGCTCCGTCGACCGGCCCGTCTACGACACGCAGATGGCCGACCAGCTGGACAACGCGATCGAGCAGCACGGCAAGGGCGACCTGGCCGCGCTGCTGGCGGGCGGCGACACCTGGACGGTCGTCGGCTGAGCACGACCACGCCGTACGGCATCGAGGCCCGGGACTGCTAGGAGGCGGCCCGGGTCTCGTCGTATGCCCGGCGGGCCTTCTCCACGTCGTCCATGCGCCGGTGCGTCCACTGCGAGAGGGCCCGCACCTGCTCGGCGGCCTCGCGGCCCAGGTCGGTGAGGGAGTAGTCGACGCGGGGCGGGATCACCGGCTTGGCGTCGCGGTGGACGAGGCCGTCGCGCTCCAGGGTCTGGAGCGTCTGCGTGAGCATCTTCTCGCTGACGCCCCGGCCCCCGTAGTCGCTGATCGCCCGGCGCAGCTCGCTGAACCGGTACGGCCGGTCCAGAAGCTCGATCAGCACGAGCACGCCCCAGCGGCTGGTGACGTGCTCCAGCACCAGCCGGTACGGGCACAGGGCCTCACCATCACTTACTGCCATGCCAGTACCTTACTTCAAAGTGGGTACTTTCCAAGAGTTAGCGCCTCTCCTAAGGTTAGTGCCATCGCACCCCACAAGGAGAGTTCTCACCATGAGCATCGTCGTCACCGGAGCCACCGGAAACCTCGGCCGTCACGTCGTGGAGCAGCTGCTGGAGAAGGTCCCCGCCGAGCAGATCACCGCGGTCGTGCGCAACGCCGAGAAGGCCGCCGACTTCGCGGACCGCGGGGTACGGATCGCGCTGGCCGACTACAGCGCGCCCGCCTCCTTCGACGGCCTGTTCTCCGCCGGTGACAAGGTGCTGCTGATCTCCGGCAACGAGTTCGACAAGGGCCGTGTGCAGCAGCACAAGGTCGTCATCGACGCCGCCAAGGCGGCCGGTGTGGCCCTGCTCGCCTACACCAGCGCCCCGGGCACGCTGACCGCCGCGCTCGCCGACGACCACCGCGGCACCGAGGAGCTGCTGCTGGACTCCGGCGTGCCCTACACGCTGCTGCGCAACGGCTGGTACCACGAGAACTACACCGAGAACCTCGCCCCGGTGCTGGAGCACAACGCGGTCGTGGCCGCCGCCGGCGAGGGCAAGGTCTCCTCCGCCGCCCGCGCCGACTACGCCGCTGCCGCCGTCGCCGTGCTGACCGGCGAGGGGCACGAGAACAAGACGTACGAGCTGGGCGGCGACACCCCGTGGAGCTTCGCCGAGTACGCGGCCGAGCTGAGCCGCCAGACCGGCAGGGAGATCACCTACAACCCGGTCTCGACCGAGGTGCTCACCGGGATCCTGACCGGCGCCGGCCTGCCCGAGCCGCTGGCGCAGACGCTGGCGGGCGTGGACGCCTCCATCGAGAAGGGCGAGCTGGTCGTCTCCACCGGCGACCTGTCCCGGCTGACCGGCCGCCCGACCACTCCGTTCTCCGAGGCCATCGCCGCGGCGCTCAAGGGCTGAACTCCCCCGGCGGGCCCTTGAGCCGCCCCACCCCCGGCTGTCATGACCGTATGCCGATACGGGCATGACAGCCGGGGGCGCTCGGCGTTACCGTCGTGAACGCGGAACACACGTACGGAGGAGGGGCCCGTGAGCGGCAAGCCGAGGGGTGAGCGGCACATAGGACTGCTGAACGGCTTCGCGGCCTACGGGATGTGGGGGCTCGTCCCGCTGTTCTGGCCCCTGCTGAAACCCGCCGGTGCGGTGGAGATCCTGGCCCACCGGATGGTGTGGTCGCTGGTCTTCGTGGGCGCCGCCCTGCTCGTGCTGCGCCGCTGGGCCTGGGCCGGCGAGCTGCTGCGGCAGCCGCGCAGGCTGGGCCTCGTCACGGTCGCCGCGACCTTCATCACCCTCAACTGGGGCCTGTACATCTGGTCCGTGAACTCCGGCCACGTCGTCGAGGCCTCACTCGGGTACTTCATCAACCCGCTGGTCACCATCGCGATCGGTGTTCTGCTGCTGAAGGAGCGGCTGCGGCCGGTGCAGTGGCTGGCGGTCGGGACCGGCGCCGCGGCGGTCGTCGTGCTGACCGTCGGCTACGGCCGGCCCCCATGGATCTCCCTCGGCCTCGCCTTCTCCTTCGCCACGTACGGGCTGGTGAAGAAGAAGCTGAACCTCGGCGGCGTGGAGTCGCTGGCCGCCGAGACCGTGATCCAGTTCCTGCCCGCGCTCGGCTTCCTGGTGTGGCTGACCGCGCGGGGCGACTCCACCTTCACCACCGAGGGCGCGGGGCACGCGGCGCTGCTCGTCTCGGCCGGGATCGTCACCGCCCTGCCCCTGGTCTGTTTCGGCGCGGCGGCCATCCGCGTGCCCCTGTCCACGATCGGTCTGTTGCAGTACCTGACGCCGGTCTTCCAGTTCGTGCTCGGCGTCTTCTACTTCCACGAAGCGATGCCGCCGGAGCGCTGGGCCGGGTTCGCACTGGTGTGGCTGGCACTGACACTGCTCACCTGGGACGCCCTGCGCACCGCCCGCCGGGCCTCCCGCGCACTCACCAGCGAGATCAGCGCGCCCAGCACCACCAACGCCACCGGCACGATCAGCGCCGCCCGGAACGCCGACAGCGTGGCCTCGGGGCCGGACCCGGTGGACGCCAGGCCGTAGACCGCGGTCACCGCCGCGATGCCGATGGCGGAGCCGAACTGCGTGGCGGTGGTCAGCAGCCCGCCGGCCAGGCCCTGCTCCGACTCGGCGACCCCGTCCGTCGCGGCGATCGTCAACGGCCCGTAGGCCAGGGCGAAGGCGAGGCCGGACAGCAGCAGCGTCGGGAACATCATCGCGTAGGACCAGTCCATGCCCACCGGCAGGAACAGGGCGTAGGCGGCCACCGCCAGGAGGAATCCGCCGAGGATCACCCGGGCGTTGCCGAAGCGGGCGACCAGTCTCGGGGTGAGCGTCGGCGCGAGGACCGCGTCGATACCCATGACGATCAGGGCGACGGCGGTCTGGAGGGACGACCAGCCGCGCAGTTCCTGCAGGTAGAGCGTGACGACGAACTGGAAGCCGAAGAAGGCGCCGAGGAAGAGCAGCGCACCCAGGTCGGCGCGCACGACCGGGCCCTGGCGCAGGATCCCGAGGCGGACGAGCGGGTCCGGGCAGCGACGCTCGAACGCGACGAAGGCACCGGCCAGGAGCAGGGCCGCGAGCCCCGAGACCAGGGTGAGCGGCCAATCGTGCAGGCCGTGTTCCAGGCGTACGACGGTGTAGGCGGCCAGCAGCATGGCGCCCGCGGCGGTAATCGCGCCGGGCAGGTCGAAGGTGCGTCCCCGCGCGGGTGGGGCGTCCTGCCGGGGCACCAGGCGCACCGCCGCGACGAGCAGGGCGGCGGTCAGCAGCACGGGCGCGAAAAACACCCAGCGCCAGCCGAGCTCGGTGAGCAGGCCGCCGATGACCAGGCCGAGGGAGAAGCCGGCCGCGCCGGTCCCGGCGAAGACCAGCACGGCCTTGTTGCGCTTCGGCCCCTCCTCGTAGGACGTGGTGATCAGGGAGAGCGCGGCCGGGGTCATGAACGCGGCGGCGACGCCGGTGACGAACCGGGCGACGATCAGCATCCAGCCGTCCGTCGCGAGGCCGCCGAGTCCGGAGAAGGCGAGGAAGACGGTCAGCCAGAGCAGGAACATCCGCCGCCGGCCGAGCAGGTCGGCGGCCCGGCCGCCGAGGAGGGTGAAGCCGGCGTATCCGAGCACGTAGGCGCTCAGCACCCAGGCCGCCGTGCCGGTGGCTAGGCCCAGATCGGAGCGGATGGCCGGGATCGCCACCGCCATCATCGCGACGTCGGCGCCCTCAAGGAAGATCGTCCCGCACAGGACGAGCAGCAACGCCCAGGCACGCGTGCCCATGAGTCAACACTCCTCTGGTCAAGTCCGGTTACGCAAATGAGGGTCGGTTCCCTCTTGTAACCAAGACCACCCTGCGGCAGCATCGACAGACATGGAAGAAGGCACTTCGAAGTCACCGAGTAACTGCGAGAGCACCGTGGACTACGGCGACGCGGATCCCTTCCAGTGGGACACCCGCGAGGACTGCCAGGTCCGGCAGATCCTCGACCGGATCGCCGACAAGTGGTCGCTGCTCGTCATCGCGCTGCTGGATAACCGGCGGCTGCGCTTCACCGAACTGCGCCGGGAGATCGACGGGGTCAGCCAGCGGATGCTGACGGTGACCCTGCGGTCGCTGGAGCGCGACGGCCTGGTGAAGCGGACGGTGCACCCGGTGGTGCCGCCGCGGGTCGAGTACGAACTGACCTCCCTCGGCAGGACGCTGCACACCACCATCCAGTCCCTGGTGACCTG
The DNA here is from genome assembly GCF_028885415.1 of Streptomyces coeruleorubidus. Lineage (GTDB taxonomy): Bacteria > Actinomycetota > Actinomycetes > Streptomycetales > Streptomycetaceae > Streptomyces > Streptomyces coeruleorubidus_A. The sequence continues at coordinate 5,829,196 of NZ_CP118527.1, read as the reverse complement.
GACGGAGCGGCACCAGGAGGAGATCGCGGCGGCCCGCAGCGCGTACGACGCCCGCGAGGCGCGGGCTACGGCTTCCTAGGGAAGGCCCGGGCCCGGTGTGCCCGGGCCTTCTCGCGGTTGCCGCAGTGCTCCATCGCGCACCAGCGGCGGCGGCCCGGGCGGGAGGTGTCGACGAAGAGCAGGTAGCAGTTGTGCGCGCCGCACTCGCGGACGCGGTGGGCGTAGGGGCCGGTGAACAGGTCGATCGCGTCCCGGGCGATCGTGGAGAGCAGGTGGGCTCCGGTGGCGCCCGGGGCCCAGGCGCGGGTGCCGTCCGGCTCAATGCGGGCGACCAACGGGGGCCCGGCCGCGGCGGCGTTGACGACGTCCAGGTGGGCGGCTCGCAGCGGGCGGCCGTGGGCGCGGTCGGCGGCGAGCTGGAACACGACGTCGCGCAGGGCGCGGACGCGCTCCAGCTCGCCCTCGGTGACGGTGATGTCAAGGTCGTCCGGGAGGCGGCTGCGCGCCGTCCAGGCGACCAGGTCGACGGGCTCGTGCAGCACCTCGTACCGCGCGAACTCCCCGGGGCCGCCCGTCGTCTGCAGTTCCAGGCACAGGGCGCCGGGGTCGAAGCGGAAGGTTCTTCCCCCGTACGAAGTCAGCGTCAGGCCCGGCGTTTCCGTTGCGCGCTCGTTCACGTAACCAATATAAGTGGTTACATGGCAGACAACGCTCCGCACCCCCTCCACTGGAAGATCGTCATCGACTGCGCGAACCCCCACGCACAGGCCGACTTCTGGGCCGCCGCGCTGCACTACGAGGTCGAGGACAACAACGCGCTCATCGAGAGACTGCTGGACTCCGGCGCCGTACCGGCCGAGCTCACCGTCGAGTTCCACGGTCGGCACGCCTTCCGGGACCTGGTCGCCGTACGGCATCCCGACGACCCGTACGACAAGGAGAGCGGGACCGGGCTGGGACGGCGGCTGCTGTTCCAGCGCGTACCGGACCCGAAGACGGTCAAGAACCGGCTCCACCTGGACCTGCACCCCGATCGAGGGACGCGCGAGGACGAGGTCGTACGCCTGGAGGGGCTCGGGGCGAGCGTGCTGCGGCGGGTGGCGGACCAGGGCACGGCATGGGTCGTGATGGAGGATCCGGAGGGAAACGAGTTCTGCGTGCACTAGCGCGGCGTCAACCCAACTGTCTGGCTGCTTACCGCCCTTGACGGCGATTCAGCCGGGGCTCCACCATCCAGGCACCCCATTCACCTGTGAATCCGGAGCCCCCACATGAAGCTCTCCGTTTCCGCGCGTGCCGTGGCGGCCGGTGCCGTGGCGACCGCCGTGCTCCTGACCGGCGGTGCCGTGGCGGACGCCGCGTCCGCTCCCCCGAGACCGGCCGCCGCGCCCGACCTGCCCCTGGCGGGCGTCAAGGCCCACCTGTCCCAGCTCCAGTCCATCGCCACCGCCAACGGCGGCAACCGCGCGCACGGCCGCCCCGGCTACAAGGCCTCGCTCGACCACATCAAGGCCAAGCTGGACGCGGCCGGGTACACCACCACGGTCCAGCAGTTCACCGCCTCCGGCCGCACCGGCTACAACCTGATCGCCGACTGGCCCGGCGGCGACGCCAACCAGGTCGTGATGGCCGGCTCGCACCTCGACAGCGTCTCCTCCGGGCCCGGCATCAACGACAACGGCTCCGGCTCGGCCGCCGTCCTGGAGACCGCCCTCGCCGTGTCACGGGCGCAGTACAAGCCCACCAGGCACCTGCGGTTCGCCTGGTGGGGCGCGGAGGAAGTCGGCCTGGTCGGCTCCCGCCACTACGTCAACCGGCTGGCCACCGGGGACCGTTCGAGGATCAGCGCCTACCTGAACTTCGACATGATCGGCTCCCCGAACCCCGGCTACTTCGTCTACGACGACGACCCGGCGATCGAGAAGACCTTCAAGGAGTACTTCGCGGGCCTCGACGTCCCGACCGAGATCGAGACCGAGGGCGACGGCCGCTCCGACCACGCGCCCTTCAAGAGCGCGGGCGTGCCGGTGGGCGGCCTGTTCAGCGGGGCGAGCAGGACCAAGACGGCGGCGCAGGCGGCCAAGTGGGGCGGCACGGCCGGGCGGGCCTTCGACCGCTGCTACCACTCCTCCTGCGACACCACCGCCAACATCGACGACACCGCCCTCGACCGCAACAGCGACGCCGTCGCGTACGCGGTGTGGGAGTTGTCGCGGTAACGGCGCCTACTGGTTGCGGGCGCGTTCGGTCAGGCGGCCCATGCGGGCACGGGCCGACTCCAGTTGCTCGATCTCCTCGGCTGCGGGGCCGTCCTCGGCGGCGAGTTCGCTCCACAGGCCGATCAGGTCCCGGCCCAGCTCCAGTCCCACCGCGGGGTCGCGCACGGCGCGCCAGGCGGTGGCCGCGCTCTGCACGTTGCCGTAGGCGGCCTCCGCGTCGCCCGTGCGGCGGCGGGCACCGGCCAGGTCGAGGGACAGCCGGAAGGCCCGGACCGGTTCACCCGCCAAATAGGCGATGTACGCGGTGAGTTCGCCCAGCCGGAGCACCTCGGGGTGCTCCGGCCCGAGCGTCCCGGACGCCTCCGCGACGGTCTGGTCCGCCAGTCCGGCCGCCGTGTCGATCCGGCCTTCCTTGACGGCCTCGTTGATCCGCGCGATCGGCTCCGCGAGGAGGGCGGGTGCGGCGGGGTCGCCCGGGGCGCCGAGGGGTTCGTCGCCGAGCACGGCCTCCGCGACGGCGTCGAAGCCCCGGGCGGGAGTCGGCTTGGCGTCGGCTTCGGCCGCGAGCAGCTCCGCTTCGGACATCGGCTCGGGCTCCCGCCTGCGGTGGGTTCCAGGCCCGGTTCCGGGGAGGGGGAGCGGCCTGGCGTCCATGAGCGGGGGCGGCCCGAACTCGCCGGTGGGGGGTGCGACGGTGCCGGGAGGGGTGACCGGGCCCGGGGGCGTGGAGGTGCCCGAGTGCGTGGCCGTGCCGGACGGCGTGGGCGTGCCCGACGGCTCGGGCGCGTCGGGGGGCGTGGGCCAGACCGGTGGTGCGTCTTCCGGTTCGCTCTGCGGCGGCTCCGGCACGGGTCGCGGCTCGAACGTCGGTGGGAGCCGATCGGCCGGCTGCGGTTCGGGCACCGCCCTCAGCGGGAACGTCGGTGGCGTGCCACGGCCCGGCTCCGGTACGGGGCGCAGGACGTGCGTGGCCCTGTCGCCCCGCGGGTGCTGCCGCTCCGGCGCTGGCGGCGTCGGTCCGGGCGGCGGAACGGGCGGCGGCGGTCCGGGCGGCGGAACGGGCGGCTCCGTCACCGCGCCGGCCGCAGGAGTTTCCCTGGCGACGGCGTCCTTTGGCGGGGCCGTGCGGACCGGCTCGGCGGTGAAGCGGCTGGAGCCGTCCGGGTCGACCTGGAGCGGCACGACGTAGCCGATGCGCTCGTCGTGGACCGTGGCGAGGACGGGATGGCCGGTGGCGAGGGCGATGCGGTGAAGGCGGTTCAGCACGGCCTGCTGGATCTCCTCGCCGGGGGCCGCGAAGACGGGGACACCGCCGACCGACGCACCGTCACAGACACCCCCCGTGCCTGCTCCCGGCCCCGCCCCTGCCGGGTCCGTTCCGGCCCCGGGGACACGGACGTCGATCGGCGCCGCCGGGGTCGCCGCGTGTGCGGCCTGCTTCTGTTCCCGCTTCTTCTCGCGGCTGAGTCGAGACATCGTCCCCTCAATCGGCGTCGTACCTACTGTCGAGTGTGTCCGCTCGCATCCGTTTCTCACGTCACCGCGGTGTCACAGGCTCGTCCCAAGGGTTCCGGGACCCGGCATGGATCGTTCCGGTTGGCATGAGGATCGAGAGTACGAGGGAGGAGAGGGGCATGCAGACAGGCATGCGGCAGGGACCGGAGATCTGGATCCGCGGCCCGGTGACGACCACGCGGGAGCCGGGGCCGCCAGGGCCCGCTCACACCCATGCCGCCACGCGGCGTTTCTCCTGGGTCGGCACACACGGCGGCGCGGGCGTCTCCACCCTCGCCGCGGTCTACGGCGGCCATGACAGCGGCCGCGCCTGGCCCGGACCGGACGACCCGCCGTCCGTGCTGCTGGTCGCGCGGACGCACGCGGCCGGGCTGGACACGATCGCCGGGGCCGTGGAGATCTTCCGGCGCGGCCAGGCGCCGCCCGGCCTCGACCTCGACGCCGTCGTCCTCGTGGCGGACGCTCCTGGCCGGCTGCCGCGTCCGCTCGCCCAGCGGGTCAAGTCCCTGGAGTCGGTCATCGACGTGTACCGCGTGCCGTGGGTGCCGGCCTGGCGGCTGGGCGAACTGGGGCGTCCGCCGCGCGAGACATCGGCCCTGGTCCGGCTGACGGGAGCGGCGCGCTGACGGCGGTGGCCCGGTCGGCCGGGGAGATCGCGGCGGGCGTACGGGCCGGTGAACTGCGCGCGGTCGACGTGGTCGCGGCGGCGCTGGAGCGGATCGAGCGGGCCGATCCGGAGCTGTGCGCGTTCGTCGAGGTGTGGCGCGAGGAGGCGTTGCGGCGGGCGGGCGAGGTGGACGCGCGACTCGGCCGGCGTGCCGGGAATGTCCCCCGAAAGGAGGAAGCGCTGCCGCTGGCCGGGGTGCCGATCGCCGTGAAGGGGCGGCACGGGCTGCGGGCGGCGGGGCCGCTGCTCGCGGCCGGGTGTGTCGCCGTGGGTGCGACCTCCGTGCCCGGGCCGGGGACGCCCTGGCAGACCTGGGGTCTCGGCGCCCGGGGCCGGACCGTCAACCCGTGGCGGGCGGACCGTACGCCGGGCGGTTCGTCGGCCGGGGCCGCGGTGGCGGTGGCGGCCGGGCTGGTGCCGCTGGCGACGGGTGGCGACGGGGCCGGGTCGGTGCGGATCCCGGCGGCGTGGTGCGGGGTGACCGGCCTGAAGACCACGGCCGGACGGCTGCCCTCCGCCGACCGCACGGGGCTCGCCGTCCCCGGCGTGCTCGCCCGCTCGGCATCGGACGCGGCGAGCTGGTGGCGGGTGGTGTCGAAGGAACCGGTGCCCGCCGGCACGCCTCTGCCCGTCACCGCCGTCTGGTCGTCCGACCTGGGCTTCGCCGAGCCCGACCCGCAGCCCGTCGCGCTCGCGCGGGCGGCGGTCGACCGGCTCGTGGCGGCGGGTGTCGTACGGCTCGTACGGCCGCGGGTGCCGTTACGGCTCGCGGACCCCGGGCCCGCCTGGCTCGCCCTGCGCACAACCGGCGCCGATCCGGGCGAGGCCCACCGCGTCCGGGCGGAGAACGACCGGCGGCTGGCCGGACTGTTCGCCGAAGCGGAGCTGTTGCTGACGCCGACCACGCCCACCGCACCGCACGGGCACGACGGCCCGGGCGACCGCTACTCCACCTCCCTCACCTGGGCGTTCAACCTCAGCGGACACCCGGCGCTGAGCCTCCCGGCGGGCTTCGGCGGTGACGGCTGCCCGGCCGGGCTGCAACTGGTGGCGCCGCACGGCCGGGAGGTGCTGCTGCTGGGCGTGGCGCGGGAGGCGGAGGTGCGCATCGAGAGCTGGCGGGCAGCCCTGACGGATGAGGCGGGCCCTGGCGGATGACGGGCGGCGGCCCTGACCCCACCGAGCATCCGGTGCCCGACTTCGAGGACCTGCGGCACGACAGCGACCACGTCCGTCCGACCGAGGGCAACCTGGCCCTGCTGCTCGACGCCACCCTCGCGGCCACGGACATCGTGATCGCCTCGCCCCTGTACTGGTACTCGGTCTCCGCACACACCAAGCGCTACCTGGACCACTGGTCGGGCCGGCTGCGCACGGTTCGTGTACGAGTACTGAGCGCTGCCAGGGCTGGCCCTGCGCGAGGGCTGTGCGCTAGGCGGTGATGTCCTTCGTCGTGAAGCGGGCCCAGGCCGCCGAGCCGAACACCGCCGCGTACAGGGCCTGGAGGCCCAGGTTCTTCGCCAGGTCGTCCCAGTAGACGGGCTCGCGCATGAGGTCGGCGAAGGACAGCCAGTAGTGCGAGAAGAAGTACGGCTGGAGGGCGTGCAATTGCGGGATCTGGTCGAGGATCTGGACCGTGATCAGCAGGCCGACGGTGGTCGCCATCGCCGCGATGCCGCTGCCCGTGAGCGTCGAGACGAACAGCCCGAGCGCGGCGACGCCGATCAGTGACGCGGCGACGACCAGGGCGATCAGCAGGGCTCTGCCCAGGCCTTCGGCGAAACTGATCCGGGTGCCGGAGATGGTCGTCAGATCGCCGAGCGGGAACAGCAGCGCGCCGACCGTCAGCGCGGAGACGGCCACGACAAGGGTGGCGGCCAGGCAGAAGATGACGACGGTCGCGTACTTGGTGAGCAGCAGCCGGCCGCGGCCGGCCGGGGCGACCAGCAGATAGCGGAGCGTGCCGGCGTGTCCCTCGCCGGCGATCGCGTCGCCCGCGACGACACCGATGGCCATCGGCAGGAAGAACGGGAGGGTGGCGGCCAGCGCGGTGAAGACGAGGAACAGGCCGTTGTTGGTGATCTGCGAGATGAAGGCCGGTCCTCCCCCGCCGCCACCGCCGGGCGGCGAACCGTCGCTCGTCTCGATCTTGATGGCGATGCCGACCAGGACGGGCACGCCCGCCAGCACGGCCAGCAGCGCGAGGGTGCGCCAGCGCCGGAAGGTGGTGGTGAGCTCGCTGCGCAGCAGCCCGAAGGTCCACAGCGGGCTCACCGGCCGTACGGTCCGACCGACTTCAGCCCGCGACATCGAAGCCCTCCCCGGTCAGCGCGACGAACGCGTCCTCCAGCGAGGTCCGTTCGACCGTGAAGCCGCGTACGCGCACACCGGCCGTCACCAGCGCGGTGTTCACGTCGGCGAGGTCGCTCTCCGGTGGTTCGCCGGTCACCCGGTCGTCCGTGACGACGACGTCGCCGACGCCCTGCTCCTTCAGCACCCGGGCCGCCTCCGCCGGGTCCGGCGTGGTGACGACCAGCCGGCCGCGCGCTCCGGCGGACAGCTCGGCGACCGCGCCCTGGGTGATCAGACGGCCCTGCGTCATCACGGCCGCGTGCGTGCAGACCTGCTCGATCTCGTCGAGCAGGTGGGAGGAGAGGAAGACGGTCGTGCCGTCCGAGGCCAGCTCCCGTATCAGGGTGCGGATCTCGCGCATGCCCTGGGGGTCGAGGCCGTTGGTCGGCTCGTCGAGCACGAGCAGCCGGCGCGGCTGGAGCAGCGCGGCCGCGAGGCCCAGGCGCTGTTTCATGCCCAGCGAGTAGGCCTTGGCCTTCTTGCCCGCGGCGGCCGTCAGGCCCACCCGGTCCAGCGCGGCGGCGACCCGGGCCTTGCGGGTGCGCGGATCGGCGGCCGGGTCGGCGCAGTCGTAGCGGATCAGGTTGTCGCGGCCGGAGAGGAAGCCGTACAGGGCCGGGCCCTCGATGAGGGCGCCGACGTGCGGCAGCACGGCGCGGGTGGCCCGGGGCATGGGCTGCCCGAGCACCCGTGCCGTGCCGGAGGTGGGCTCGATGAGGCCCATCAGCATGCGGATGGTGGTGGTCTTGCCGGAGCCGTTGGGTCCGAGGAAGCCGAAGACGCTGCCCGCCGGGACGGTCAGGTCGAGGCCGTCGACGGCGAGTTGTCCGCCGCGGTAGCGCTTGGTGAGCGCGCGGGTGGCGATGACCGGTTCCCCGGCCTCGGCCCGCACGTCGCTGTGCTCCGGCTCCGCGGCGGACGGTTCGCCCATCGGCTTCCTCGTTTTCTCCAAGTCCCGTAGGAGTACCGGACTTACTTCCCGGCGTCGGCCGCCTTCACGAGCGCGTCCTTGGTGACCATGCCCACGTAGACCTTGCCGTCGTCCGTCATCAGGGCGTTGACCAGGCGGGTGGAGAAGACCGTGCCCGAGCCGAACTTGCCGGTGACCTTGTCGCCGAGCGAGTTCACGAAGCCGCCGAGGTCGCCGCCGGCCTCGCCGGAGGGCATGCCCTCGCCGCCGGTGTCGAACGTGGCTATGGCGTTCCAACCCTCGCCGATGGTCTTCATGCCGTCGAGGCCCTTGCCGAGGTCCTCCCCGGACTTCGGGGCGTGCTTGCGCGCCTCGCCCTTGTCGAAGCCCTTGCCAGAGGCCTTGTCGGAGGCCTTGTCGGAGGCCTTCTCCTCGGTGACCTTCGCGCCCTTGGGCGGGGTGAAGTCGAAGGTCGACGCGGCCGGCTTGGCGAAGCTGACCTGGGTGAAGCCCGCGTCGACGACGGCGGCGCCGCCGCTCGCCGGGGTCAGCGTGAACTTCAGCGGCATGCCGGTCTTCGCGTCCACGGCCACGGTGACCGCACCGACCGTCGTGCCGGACTGCTTCGGCTCGATGAGCAGCTTGTAGGCGTCCCGGCCGGCGACCTGGGCGGTGCCGTCCACGGTCACGGAGGTCGTGTCGTCGACGGCCTTCAGGGCCTCCTCGGCGAAGTCCTTCGGCGTGGCCGGCGGCTGCTCCTTCGCGTGCTCCGGGCTGTCGGAGGCGGTGCCGTGGTAGACCTCGTTCGACTTGCTGTCGTAGCCCCAGACGTCCTTGCCGTTGTGGACGATGCTGTACTCGGCGGCGTTCTCCAGCAGCGACAGCTTCTGCTTGTCCGGGCCGTCGGCCGCGACGCGCAGGGTGTGCGTGCCGGAGGCCAGTTCCGTGAGCTTGGCCGTCGGGTCGGCGGAGGAGCCGCCCTCGCCCTGGCCCGCGGCACCGGACATCAGGCTGCTCTCCAGCCCGCCGAGGTCCGGCAGGCCGAGGTCCGTGCTGATCTTCACCGTGCCGGACAGCTGCTGGACGTCCGACTTGGCCATCTTCTCGATGAGCTGCTGTGCGGTGATCTTCGGGAGGTCGGGGTCACCGGAGTCGGCGAGCGCGGGGACCAGCCCGATCGTCGCGGCCGCCACCCCCATCACCGTGACCGGGACGACGTACCGCGCGGCTTTGCGCCGCCCGGAGCGCTGCTCGTCGACCTCCCCGCCGGTCGTGCTGTCGTCGGATGCGTACGGTGCCATGTGTGCCCTACCTCCGTGGTCGGCGGCGGCTGTCCGTGTCGTCCACGCACTCGTCCCTGTGCCGCCATTCTCACCCGAAGTGGTGAGGAGTGGTGTTTTCCGTGGTGTCCATCTGACCAAATCGGCCAGGGAGATACGTCAGACTCCGGGCTCAACTCCACGTACTGCTGCGGTATGACACGAGAGGGCTGCTTCTCCCCCGACCCGTAGGGGTCATGCGGGGAAGATGCGCTAGCCGGCCCGGTGCACCACCGCGTCGGACAGCTCCACCAGCGCCGTCTTCGCGGTGCACTCGGGCAGCGGCGCGAGCGCCGAGCGGGCGTCCTGGGCGTAGCGGATGGTGTCCTGGCGGGCCTGTTCCAGCGCCGGGTGGGCGCGCAGCAGGCGCAGGGCCTCGGCGTGCCGGTCGTCGTCGGTCAGGTCGGAGTCCAGCAGCTCGCACAGGGCGATGTCGTCCGCGAGCCCGAGCCGGGCGGCCCGCTCGCGCAGCCGCAGCACCGGCAGCGTGGGGATGCCCTCGCGCAGGTCGGTGCCGGGGGTCTTGCCGGACTCGTGGGAGTCGGACGCGATGTCCAGGACGTCGTCCGCGAGCTGGAAGGCGACACCGAGCCGCTCGCCGTACTGGGTCAGCACGTCCACGACCGTCTCGTCGGCGCCGGACATCATCGCGCCGAACCGGCACGACACCGCCACCAGCGAGCCGGTCTTGCCGCCCAGCACGTCCAGGTAGTGCTCGACCGGGTCGCGGCCGTCCTGCGGTCCGGCCGTCTCCAGGATCTGGCCGGTCACCAGCCGCTCGAACGCCTCGGCCTGCACCCGCACCGCCTCCGGGCCGAGGTCGGCCAGGATGTGCGAGGCACGGGCGAAGAGGAAGTCGCCTGTGAGGACCGCGACGGAGTTGCCCCAGCGGGCGTTCGCGCTCGCCACCCCGCGGCGCACGGCGGCCTCGTCCATCACGTCGTCGTGGTACAGCGTGGCGAGGTGGGTCAGCTCCACGACGACGGCCGACGGCACGATCCCGGGTGCGTGCCGGTCGCCGAACTGGGCGGAGAGCATCACGAGCAGCGGACGGAACCGTTTGCCGCCGGCCCGGACCAGGTGCTGGGCGGCCTCCGTGATGAAGGGCACCTCACTCTTGGTGGCCTCGAGCAAGCCTTCCTCGACAGCCGCCAATCCGGCCTGGACATCGGCTTCCAGAGCCTGGTCCCGCACGCTCAGCCCGAACGGCCCGACGTCGGTCACGAGGGGTCTCCTGTCTGCTGGTGTCTGCCGGTGATTACGCGGTTTGTCGATAGGTCGCTGCCATCACTCGAGTCAGCGTATCCGGTCACGTTTCGATCACCGCCAGCGCCCATGGTTACAGGCCGGGTGGTATCCGATCACGACCGCAATGTTTTCGATCAGCTCATAAGAACAGACATTTATCGACTTACCAGGAGGTAGAGGGGTATGCACGATTTGCCGTGTTGAGTAAGCAAATTCCCCTTGGTGGAAATTGCCCCATGGACTCGTGATCAGTGAGTTGAATCACGTTATCCCCTGTGACGCCCCACTCCGACACCGGCCCGTACCTCCTTCCGCCGAACGCCAGTTGAGCCTTGGCCCCCGCAAAGGATCAAGCGGCTCATATGCCCCTGACCAAGGTCGAACGGCGCGATGTGTGACTCCGGTGCTTGTTCCCGACATGTGCTCTCGCATACGTTCCGGGCCAGTCCGGCGGACGCCGAATCCTGCCACCGCCCGGACTCCCCACAAACCCACTCACTCACGCAGGGCAGGAGCGGGGGACCCAGGTAAGTCGCCGGTCCGCGCAGCGGAACGGCTCGGGGTGAAGCCGCGTACGGCGCACAGCGCCGTGGGCGGCCGGGCACCTCCCGGCCCGAACCCGACAGCTCACCTCGCAGGCGCCGGAGAGGAACATCGCCATGCCCCGAGGCAAGCACCGTCGCCCCAGAACCAACGCGCTCACCCGTCGTGTCGTAGCCGCCGGAACAGGCGGAGCGGCACTCACCCTCCCGCTCCTCGGCGCGACGCACGCCAGCGCCGCCCAGCCGGCCCAGAGCGCGTCCGCCGCCGCACAGTCCGTGCCGCAGGCGGCCCAGCCCGCCAAGTCCCTCACGTACACCGTGACCAAGGGCGACACGCTGTACCGCATCGCGGACAAGTACGACGTGTCGGGCGGCTGGAAGCAGCTCTACAAGGACAACCGCGCCGCCGTCGGCGACGACCCGGGGCTGATCCGCCCGGGTCTGAAGCTGAAGGTGAAGACGGCCAAGGCGGGCGCCGCGAAGAAGACGGCGACCAAGTCCTCCGCCCCCGCCAAGCCGGCCGCGAAGCCCGCCGGCGGCGTCGCCGAGGCCACCCAGGCCTCCGCGAAGACCTACGCCAACAACCTGGACGGCTGGATCCGCGAGGCGCTGGACATCATGGCGCAGAAGGGGATTCCGGGTTCGTACGACGGCATCTACCGCAACATCATGCGCGAGTCGTCGGGCAACCCCCAGGCCATCAACAACTGGGACTCGAACGCCGCCAAGGGCACCCCGTCCAAGGGCCTCCTCCAGACCATCGACCCGACCTTCCAGGCCTACCACGTGGACGGCACGTCGTGGGACCCGTACGACCCGGTCGCCAACATCACCGCTGCCTGCAACTACGCGGCCGCCCGCTACGGCTCGATCGACAACGTCAACGGCCCGTACTGAGCCGTCCCGCCCAGCAGTCGTTCGAGGACGACGGCGATGCCGTCGTCCTCGTTCGACAGGGTGACCTCGTCGGCCACGGCCTTGAGTTCGGGATGGGCGTTGGCCATCGCCACGCCGTGGGCGGCCCAGTCGAACATCGGGATGTCGTTGGGCATGTCACCGAAGGCAACGGTGTCCGCCGGCCGCAGCCCCAGGTGCTCGGCGGCCAGCGCCAGCCCCGTCGCCTTGGTGACGCCGCACGGCTGGAGCTCGACCGTGCCGGGCCCCGACATCGTCACCGTCGCCAGCGACCCGACCACCGAGCGGGCCGTCGCCGCCAACTCGTCGTCGCTCAGGTAGGGGTGGCGCAGCAGCACCTTGCTGATGGGCTCGCCCCACAGCTCGTCGCGCCGGTCGACCCGCACGGCGGGCAGGGTCGGGTGCGGCATGAGATAGCCCGGCTCGATGAGCGTGAGCCCGTCGACCCCGTCCTGGTCGACCGCGGCGTACACCTGCCCCACCTCGGCCTCGATCTTGCCGAGGGCGGTCTCGGCCAGCTCCCGGTCCAGGGTGATGGACCACAGCAGCCGGTCCGCGCCCGCGTCGTACACCTGCGCGCCCTGCCCGCACACCGCGAGCCCCGTACAGCCGAGGTCGTCCAGGAGCGGCCGCACCCTCGGCGCCGGCCGGCCCGTCACCACGAGGTGCTGGGCGCCGGCGTCGGCCACCCGCGCGAGCGCGGCGAGGGACCGGTCGGACAGGGTGTCGTCGCCGCGCAGCAGCGTCCCGTCCAGGTCGGTGGCGATGAGTGAATATGCGATGGGTGCGGCCATGATCAGAGAATACGGACAGCGCGCCCTTTCGTTTCACCGTGCGGCGGACGCCGATTGCCCGGTTGAAGGCCTCTGCACCAGTTGGCAACAACATGGTCCGCTACCTACCCGTGGGGCCGTCTCGGGCGGTACCTTCCAAGTGTCCAGGGGGGACTTGATCGGGGGGTCAGGTTGAGCAGTGGGCGCATACGTGTGGCTCGGCCCGGGGAGCTCGGCGAGGGGGAGAGGGAGCGCTGGCGCGCGCTGCGCGCGGCGTCGGAGACACCGCGCAACCCCTTCATGGAACCGGAGTTCACCGCAGCCGTCGGCCTGGTGAGGCCGCAGGCGCGGGTCGCGGTGGTGTACGAGGGGCTGGAGCCGGCCGGCTTCCTGCCCCATGAGCGGGGCCCGTTGGGGCAGGGCCGGGCGATCGGGCTCGGCGTCTCGGACGCGCAGGGCGCGATCCTGCGGCCCGGCCTCGATCTGGACACGGGTGAACTGCTGCGGGCCTGCGCGCTGTCGAGCTTCGCCTTCGACAACCTGGAGGCCGAGCAGCGGCTGTTCGTCCGGTACGCGGCCGAGGAGCACGCCACCTACGTCATCGACGTGGAGAAGGGTTACGAGACGTACGAGTCGGTGCTGCGCGCCCAGTCGCCGAAGTTCCTGAAGACCACCCTGGCCAAGGAGCGCAGGCTGGGCCGGCAGGTCGGCGAGCTGCGGTTCGTCTTCGACGAGCGCGATCCGGCCGCGCTGCGCACGCTGATGGAGTGGAAGTCGGCGCAGTACCGCAGGACGGGCCGCCGGGACCGGTTCGCCCGGGAGTGGATCACCCGGCTCGTGAGGCGGCTGGCCCACACCCGGGCACCGGAGTGCAGCGGCACGCTGTCCGTGCTGTACGCCGGGCAGCGGCCGCTGGCCGCGCACTTCGGACTGCGCTCCGCCTCGGTCCTGGCCTGCTGGTTCCCGGCCTACGACCCGGAGTTCGCGAAGTACTCACCGGGTCTGGTGCTGCACCTGCGCATGGCCGAGGCGGCGGCCGCCGCGGGTATCGGCATGCTCGACCTGGGGCGGGGCGCGGCCGAGTACAAGGACGCGCTGAAGACGGGCGAACTGCCCGTGTACGAGGGTGCGGTGACGCGTCCGGGGACGGGCGCGGCGCTGCACTGGCTGAGCCGCGAGCCGGCGCGCCGCGCGCACAGCTTCGTCCGCGGCAGGCCACGGCTCGCGTCGCTGGCCGCGCGGACCCTGAAGGGCGCGGCTCGGCTGCGCCGTACCTGACGACGAGGGGGGAGGGCGCATGGCCCGATCGGCACGTGCGCAGGAGGAGATACGGCGGTTCCTGGACATCGGGGCGGTGCAGGTCGCCGAACTGGACCTCGACGGCGACGAGGCGGTGCTCAGACCGGGCCCGGGGAGTCCGCCGGTGACGCACGGCGAGGTGTTCGTGCTGGTCAGGCAGGGTGGGTGGCCCGTGGGGACGCTGCTGGGGCGGGTGCCGGAGGGGGCGGATGCGAAGACCGTGCTCGCGGCGCGGGCGCGGGCGGAGTGTGCGCCGGGGCCCGCGCAGGCTCGTGGACCCGGAGCAGCCGGTGAGCCGCCGTACACGAGTGTCGTCATCGCCACCCGGGAGCGTGCCGGGCAGCTGGCCCGGGCGCTGGACTCGCTGCTGGCGCAGGACCATCCGCGGTTCGAGGTCGTCGTCGTGGACAACGCTCCCGTGACGAGCGAGACGCGGGAGCTGGTCGAGCGGAAGTACGCCGAGCGCGTGCGCTACGTCTGCGAGCCGGTGCCCGGCCTCGCGGTCGCGCACAACACGGGGCTCGCGGCCGTGCGGGGCGAGGTGGTCGCCTTCACCGACGACGACGTGGTCGCCGACCCGCGCTGGCTGAGCGAGCTGACCGCGCCCTTCGCCGCCGACCCGGGACTCGGGTGCAGCACCGGGCTGATCCTGCCCGCGCGGCTGACCACCCCGGCCCAGGTGCTGCTGGAGAGCCACGGCGGCTTCGCGAAAGGCTTCACTCCAAGGACGTACGACCCGGCGCGTCCGCCGGGAGACGAACCGCTGTTCCCGTTCACGGCGGGGCGGTTCGGCTCCGGTGCCAACATGGCCTTCCGGACGGCCGCCCTGCGGTCCGTCGGCGGTTTCGACCCGGCCACCGGTGCCGGCACGGCCGCCCGGGGCGGCGACGACCTCTACGGCTTCGTCCGCGTCCTCGCCGAGGGCCACCGGCTGCGCTACACCCCGTACGCCCTGGTGTGGCACCACCACCGGGAGACCTGGCGGGATCTGGAGACCCAGGCGTACGGCTACGGCGCCGGACTCACCGCCTATCTCACCGCGGTGCTCGTGAACCGCCCGGCGCTGCTGCCGGCGTTCCTCGCGCGGCTGCCCCGGGGCCTCGTCCACGCCCGCGCGCTGACCGCCGTACGCGAGACGGAGGGCGGCGGGGCGCCGGGCGACCACGACGTGCGGACGCATCCGTGGCCGCGGCGGCTGTCGCGGTTGCAGCGCAGGGGGATGGTGTACGGGCCTGTCGGCTATCTGCGTGCGCGGCGGGCGCTGCGCGCGCGTGTTGAGGGGGCGAGATGAGGACGTCTGCACGTACGCGTGGTGAGGGGCAGGGGGACGGCAGAGGCCGGGCGGAGCGGGGTACGCGGGACGGTGAGGGGCCGATATCACTCCCGGGTGCGGTCGGCTCCCCGGCCATCCCGGTCTTCCTGTACCACTCCGTGATGGACGATCCGCCCGACTGGATCGCCGAGTTCACGGTCACGCCGAAGCAGTTCGCCGCGCATCTCGACGCCGTGGTCCGCAGCGGCCGTACGCCCGTCACGATCAGCGCGATCGCCGACCATCTGGCCGGTCGGGCTCCCCTGCCGCCCCGGCCCGTGCTGCTCACCTTCGACGACGGCTTCGCCGATCTGCCCGGCCCCACCGCCGAGGCGCTGGCCGAGCGGGCGCTGCCCGCCACCGCCTATCTCACCACCGGCGCCATCGCCCCGGGCGGCCGCAGTCTGCTGCCGCCCGCGCCGATGATGACCCTGGACCGGGCGGCGGAGCTGGAACGTTACGGCATGGAGATCGGCAGCCACACGGTCACGCACGCGCAGCTCGACACCCTGTCCGGCAAGGACCTGGCGTACGAACTGCGCTCGTCGAAGGCCGTGCTGGAGGACGCCCTCGGGCACGAGGTCCGCCATCTCGCCTATCCGCACGGCTACAACAGCCCGCGTGTGCGGGCGATGTCGGCCCGGGCCGGCTACGAGACGGCGACCGCCGTACGGCACGCGCTCAGCTCCGACCGCGACGAGCGCTACCGCATCGCCCGGCTCATCGTCCGGCGTACCCACACCGTCGCCGACGTCGAGGGCTGGCTGGCGGGTGCGGGCGCGCGGGTCGCGCCGTACCGGGACGGGCCGAAGACGATCGCGTGGCGGTGGTACCGGCGGGCCCGCGCGGTGGTGCGCGGGCCCGAGTTCGCGGGCTGATCGCTGCCCGAGTTACTTGAGGGGCTGGTTGAAGTACGGGTCGGCGACCGCCTTGCGCAGGCTGTCCCAGGCCGCGTCGTTCGCCAGGGCCAGGTTGCAGTGCGGTCCGGGGTCGCGGTAGTTCCACTGGAGGGCGGCCTTGACGCCCTTCAGGCCCTTCAGCACCCCGGGCACCTGCGCGTACCACTCGGCCTGCCGCTGCGGGCGTGCCGAGTCCGCCGCCGTGCCGAACTCGGAGAGCATCAGCGGCTTGTCGTCGGAGATGTTCTTACGGATCCAGTCGTGCGCGGCGTGCTGTGTCTGCGCGAAGGTGAGCCAGCCGGTTTTGTGGCAGCGGTAGTAGTTGTACTGGTTGTAGCCGATCCAGTCGACGTACTCGTCGCCGGGATACATCCGCTTCATCTCGTCGGCGTGGTCGAGGTAGCCGGTGGTGATCCACGTCCACACCACGTTGTCGACGCCCAGTTCGCGGAACCGGTCGTGGATGTGCCGGTAGGCCTTCACGTAGTCGGCGGGGGTGCCGTTGTCCGGGGTGCGGGTGTCCATCTCCAGGTCGAAGGAGAGGAACACCTTCTTGCCGTAGTCCTTGATGCGCCTCGCCTGGACGTCGATGACGGCCTCGTCCAGCTCGCCGGAGGCGATCTGCTTCCAGGTCGGCTGCTGCTGCTTCGTGCCGCCCCACCACTTGCTCTCCCAGGACAGCAGCAGCAGATGGTCCTCGCCGACGCGCTGTTCCTCCGGGGTGAGCAGCTGGCCCTCCCGGCGGGTGCCCTCGGGCAGGGACATGTCGTGGTACGTGTACACGATGTCGAGTTCGCGGCCCACGCGCTTCTCGTAGGCGCGCACCTTCTCCGGCAGGTCGTCCCGCTCGTGCGGCACGAACGCCCCGAACCAGGCGCCGCAGGGCGGTTCCAGGAGCGC
Organism: Streptomyces coeruleorubidus; assembly: GCF_028885415.1. GTDB lineage: Bacteria > Actinomycetota > Actinomycetes > Streptomycetales > Streptomycetaceae > Streptomyces > Streptomyces coeruleorubidus_A. Next base: position 5,812,326 of record NZ_CP118527.1, on the reverse strand, counting down.
CGTGGGGCGGCAGTCCGCCTTGGAACCGGTGGCTCCCGGGTCCGGCCCGGAGGCGTTCCGGAGGGCGAGTGCGCCGACCAGGACCGCGCTGACGATCGTGGCGGACGTGATCAGCAGACGGCGCCGGCTCGATGTGAACGGGCCGGCGGACGGCTGTTCCTCGTGCGGCTGTGGCCTCCTGCGGTGCTGTCCGGTCGTGGTCGGCTTGCGGCGAAAGGGACGGTGGGGACGGTTGAACCTCACGGAGCAGAACCCTTCGGTGTCCTCGGAGTCGTCCTCGGCGGCGGGGAGGCGCGCAGCGGCGGACAGAACGCGGCGAGTGTGGTCAGCAGCGTCAGCGTCAGCAGCACCCGCTGCGCGCTGAAGGTGTGCGTGGCGATCAGCACGGTCGCGACGAGCATCACGGCGCCGATGCTCAGGAACAGCATCAGCATCAGCCGCTCCAGCAGGTCGGAGTGGCGGGCGAAGTCCGGGTCCCGGCGCTCGACGGGCCCTTCGGCGGGCCGCGCCCTGAGCGCGGGGGCGCAGACTCTGACCACGGCCGCGCCCGGGCCCGCCGCCAGGAAGAGGGCGACGGCGGCGCCCCGCAGCGGCGATCCGCCGGGCAGCGCGAGGGCGGCGAGCGCGAGCCAGCCGCCGAACGGCGGCAGCATCCGGACCACGAGTTCCTGCGGTGTCATCGCTGCGCTCCCTGCGCCTGCTTCAGTACGTAGAGCCATCCGGCGCTGTTCTCCGCCACGAGCTGGAACCGTGGTGAGGCGGCGACGGACTTCTGGATGCGCTCCAGCTGCGTCTTGTCGAGCTGTCCGTTCATCTCGGAGTTGGCCAACTGCCCCTGCGTGAGCAGGAAGTAGGCCCGGGCCGGCCGCTCCACCCCGGCCATGTCACCGGCGAGGGTGCCGGCCGGGTTCTCGACGATCCGGTCGACGTGGCTGCGGGCGTCGTCGAGGAACCAGTAGTGGTCGACGCTCCAGTAGGAGGCGTACGCCAGCGGGTAGTTGCGGTTGGCGGCCACGACGAGCGAGCCGTCGGGCGCCTGGTCGAAGAGCTGCCGTACGAGGGCCACTTCCTGCGGCGGGAAGTAGTTGATCCGGTCCTTGCCCGAGTAGGCCGGGACGAAAGCCAGGGTTCCGCCGAGCAGTGCGGCCAACCCCACCCAGGCACCGAGCCCTCGTCCGCGGGACTTCACGGGGGCGGCCTGCCGGCTGCCGGCCTCCTGCGCCGCGGCGTCCGCGGCCAGCGTACGGACCTTGGGCAGCAGCGCGGCGGCGGCGAAGAACGCGGCGCCGGGCAGCATGAACAGCAGCACCCGGAAGATCATCTCGCTGCCGTAGCTGCTCGCCGCGAACATCGGCAGCGGGGCCGCCGCGATCAGCACCAGGGGGCGGGCGCGGTGCCGCAGCACCCGCTGGCGCAGGACGCCGACGGCCGCGAGCAGCAGGACGGAGCCGGACAGCAGCCGGGCCGCCCAGGAGGTCGCTATCGCTCCGGCGCCGGTCGGCGTGGCGCCGTATCCCGTCTCCACGTTGGCGCCGACGTCACCGACGGAGCGGATCATGTCCGGCATCGCCGCGGACAGGAAGGGCAGCGCGGCCGTGAGACACCAGGCCAGGAAGATCACGACGGTCGTGACCGCCGGGACCCAGTCTCGGTAGCGGCGACTGAGGCACAGGGCGATCAGGCAGACGACCAGCATGCCCGGGGTGAGCTGGTGGGAGATGACGATCGCCACGAGCATGACGGTGAGCACCACCGTCCACACCGCCTGCCGGGGCCGCCCGCGCCGCCCGGCGGACCGGCCGAAGCGGCGCAGGACCAGGGCCAGGACGCCGACGTGCAGCGCGTAGGCCACGGACTGGGGGGAGAAATAGTCCTGCCCGACCCAGTTGGCGACGTAGAAGAGCCAGACGGCGGTCCAGATCAGCCGCCGGTCCTCCGTGAAGGTGCGGTAGATCAGCAGCAGCGGGAGCAGCAGCATCAGGCTGGAGACCAGGGGCCACCAGGCCATGAACATCGCCGCCGAGTCCACGCCCAGCAGCCGCATCAGGGCGGCCTGCGCGGCGAAGAAGCCGGGCCACTGGTCGTACACCGCCATGTCGCCGACCTGGTCGGCCGTTTGCAGACCGCCCGCCGTCAGCAGATGGTCGATGACCGCCTCGTGCTTCCACGCCCAGGCGTACAGCGGGGTCGGGTAGAGCACGGCCTGCGTGGCCCGCTCCATCACCAGCAGCCCGAGGACGTACGCCGCTGCCCAGGCACCCGGCCGGCGCGGATCGCGGACCGTGAACCAGAACCCGGTCGTGAGCACCACGAGGCCGGCCCAGAAGGTCGGGTGCAGCGCGGTGACCAGCCCGTAGTCGTCGAGCCGCGAGACGTCGGTGTGCCGCATGGCGTACGCCCACAGGGCGAGCGCGACGAGCAGCGGAACGCCGGGCCAGGCCGGCGCGCGCCGCCCCGAGGGGGCAGGGGGCAGGTCGGACAGGTCCGTCACGGGCTCATGGGCGGGGCTCGACGACTCCGAGGAGGAGGGGCTGGCGGACTGGCTGGAGGCTTCGGGGCTGCTGCCGGGGGTGCTCGCGCCGTCCCGTGCGGGTGTGGGTTCTGGCGTGGGTCTCTCCCTCGGAGTTACTGGCGGACGCACGGTGGTTCCCCCCTGGCGGTTCGGCTCTGTTGGCTCTGTTCGGCTCTGGAGCTTGATCAGGCGCTGGATCGGCCGTTGGGCCTTCTGCGGTGCGGCAGTCCCATGGCCGACCTTCTGCGGTGCGGTAGCCCCATGGCCGACGCGGCACGGCGGCAGACCGGCAGGAGCAGGACGAGTACGACAAGTACGGCGAGCAGGGGCGGCGCGACCGGTGCGAGCGCCGCACGCCACACCCAGCCGCCGACCGCGACGAGATACAGAACCCCCCAGCGCCCCGGCCACGTCAGCCGTCCGCCCGCGCTCGCGAGCAGCAGCCACAGCGGTACGAGACACAGCAGCTGGCAGACCGGCGGCGCCCAGCGCAGCAGCGGCTCGGGCCCGTCGAGCCCCACCGCGTCCGCGAGGAAGCCGGCCGTCTTCACATACAACGCCCCGTCCACCGGCCGCGGTTCCCGCCCGAGGGCGACCGGTGCGGCGTACAGGGCGAGCAGGGCGGCGTACAGCGCCGTGCCGGGCAGCCACGGGTCGCGCCGGGTGCACAGCGTGAGGGCGGCGACGAACACCACGAGCAGCAGGCCTCCCGCGGTGAGCGACGGCAACGGCAGACCCTCCAGCAGCTGACGCCCCGTCAGTGCCGCTTGGGTGGCACCGTCGAGCCAGGGCAGGTCGCGCAACGGCGCCCAGAAGAAGACGGTGGCGACGCCGAGCAGGCTCCAGAGGGCGCCTCTCAGCCGCCGCTCCCGGGTTTCGTCCTCGGCCTCGGCGGGCCCCTCGTGCCCGGCGGTGTCCTCGTAGTCGGCGGTTCCCGCGCGCTGAGGCGCTCTCGGCTCCCCGTGGCTGTCGTGGTCCTCGCTCGTATCCGCCGTCTCGACGGCCTCGGCGCTCGCCCCCTTCTCCGCGGCGTCCGGATGCTGCTGCCCGTCCGGGCGATGCGGCCGCACGATCAGCGCCAGCGTGTCCGCCTGGAGCGCCTCGCGTTCGTATCCGGGGCGCCCTATGAACAACGTGACCGTGTCCTCGTCGCCGTCCTTGGGCTGGTACGCGGCCCGTCGGGCCCAGGTCGTGCCGTACCCGGCGGTGGCGTTCAGTTTCGCCCAGCGGGTGCCGTAGGAGGGATGGGAGGGATCGGCGGGCGTACGGGCCGCGGGCGTGCTGCCGTTGTGCCGCAGTGCCGCTCGCAGCCCGGCCGTGGAGACCACAGCGATCAGCGTCATGCTCAGCAGCACCGCCCAGCCTGCGCCCGCGATCCCGGCCGGGGTGAACAGCACGGCCGCGCTGCCCAGCACCAGGGCGCACATGGCGCCTTGGAGGGCGGCGAGCACACCTGTGCGCCCCTGCACGCGCAGTACGCCGATGTACAGCTCCACCACGACCCGCGGCAGCGCGCCGAGGGCGAGCAGCCGCAGCACGGTCGAGCCGTGCTCGGCGTAGTCCGGGCTGAAGGGCGTGAGGATGTAGGGGGCGAAGAGGACCAGCACCAGCACGACCGGGACCAGCAGCAGCGTCATGCGCCGCAGGGCGCCCCGGACGCCGTCGGCGAGCTGTCGCGGGTCGTGGGAGGCGTGCGCGGTGAGGGACGAGGCCATATTGATGGCCATGAACTCCATCGTGCCGCCGACGGTGTACGCCACGTAGAAGTAGCCGTTCTCCGCGGCGCTGAAGCGGACCGCGACCATCACCGGCAGCAGGTTGATCATCGCCAGGCTGAACAGCGCGCCCAGCGAGTCCCCGGCCAGGAAGCGGCCCATGTCGCGGAGTTTCGGGGGCTCCTTCTCGCGCTCGAGTTCGGCCTGGCGCGGGATGAGCCGGCGGAAGATCAGCCAGCCCAGCGGCAGGGTGGAGAAGGCGATCGCCACCGCCCAGGAGACGAAGATGCCGAGGACGGGCAGCGTGCCGGCGAAGACGGCCAGGAGGGCCAGTTTCCCGACCGAGAACACCGCGTTCCCGGCCGGCACCCACTCCGCCTTGCGCAGACCGGTGAGCACCCCGTCCTGGAGCGTGAGCAGCGCCCAGGCCACGCACGCCGCGACGAACACCGCGCCCGCCATGGGCGTGCCCAGGGGGGCGTACGACGCTCCCCAGGCGTCGAGCGTGAGCAGGAAGACGGCGGCGGCGAGCGCCACGATCAGCGAACTGGCCGCGTACGTGCCCCACACGAGGCGTCCGGTCTCCCGTCCCGCGCGCGGGACGAAACGGACCACGGCGCCGATCATCGTCGTCGCCGTGATGCTGGCGAGCAGCCGCATCGCGGCGATGGCGGCGGAGCCCTGGCCGACGGCCTCCTCGGAGTAGTAGCGGGCGGCCACCAGCCAGAATCCCAGGCCCAGTACGGCGGAGACGCCGGTGCTGAGCATGAGGAAGTAGGCGTTCTTGAACAGCGAGTCGTGCGTGTGCTCGTCGGCGGCGGCAGGCTTCGGTCCGCCGCCGTCGGCGCGCGTGGTGGCGGGCTCGTGCACCTGGATCTCAGCCACGGGACTGACCCAGCCCTCCCGGTTCCGGACTGCTGCGGGGTGACTCTCCCGGTGCCTGGACCGGCCGTGCCCCGGACCGCTGAAGCACCTCGACGACCGTCCGGGCCCGCAGCGGGTCCACGGGCAGCGCGTGCCGCGCGAACCAGCGGGCCGCCTCGGGGGCCGGTGAGGGGTCGGTGAACTCCGCGCCGGCGTAGTCGTCCAGGGGCGGGTCGTAGAGGTAGCCGACGACGACGCCCCGCCGTGCCAGTGCCGCGATAGCCGCGTCCCGGTCCGCCACGAACAGCGGGACGCGGAACAACGGCTGGGTGCCGTACGCGTCACGCGGCTTGGCCCAGGGCGTGGACAGAAGCAGTTCCGTGCCCGCCCGGCAGGAGTCCAGCACGTCGTCCAGCCGGTCGAGCCTGCGGCCGATGCGACGCAGCCGCAGCCGGCCGGACTCCTGGCGGTAGTCGTGCATGTCGACGCGTACCCAGGGGTGGTGGGCGTCGAGCCCGGGCGCCCGGCGGGCGGCCCGCGCGAGTTCGTCCGGGCGCAGCGGCATCCGGATCTCCTCGCGGTCGGCCAGCCCCAGCAGCCGGATCGCGGCCCAGGCGGCGCGCCGCAGCCGCAGCCCGCGCACCGCCGCCTCCGCGTACGGCCGGATCGCGTAGGCGAGTTCGGAGCCCGGCCGGCGCGGCGTGAGCAGTCCCGCGCAGGTCTTCTCCACCGCGTCCCGCAGCCCTGGGTCGGCGAGGGAGAGCATGCCCCCGGCCTTCGCCCCGACGTGCTTGGACAGGCTGAACGCGGAGGCCTCGCCCCACGCCCCGACCGGCCGGTCCCCCACCCGGCTGCCGATGGCGTGCGCCGCGTCCTCGAACAGCGGGATCCCCAGCGCGTCGCACTTCTGCCTGAGGCGCGGCGCCGGGTCGGGATTCCCGTACAGGTTCGTCGTGAGCACGGCCGACACCGATCTCCAGGTCTCGTCCGGCACGGCATCGATGTCGATGGACGCGTCGAGCGGGTTCAACGGCGCCTGCACCGGACGCAGTCCGGCCGCGAGCACGACGAAGAAGATGACGTCGTCGTTGACCGGCGACATCAGCACCCGGCCGCCGGGCGGGCACCAGTGGCGCAGCGCCACGTACAGCCCGAAACGGCACGACGGTACATACACACATTCCCGGCCGAGCCGCACGCGCATGGTCTCTTCCAGCCGCTTGAGCTGCGAACCACGCCGTACCGAGCCCGGACCGGCCTCCCCAATGGCCATCCGCCCCCCCAGGTGTGCCGTCGGAACGCCCCCTCCCCGAGGCCTTCCGGCACCCGCCCAGAGTCGCCCCGTTCGCACCGCTCCGTCAAGATTGCGTCGCGTCCTGTGGATAACTTCCGGCACGTACGAATGGGGCGTCCCGTCCGCCGCGCCGGAGCCCCACCGTCCGGTCCCACCGCGGCCCACCTGCCCCGTTCGCCCGTATCCGCCTCCTCGGACACTGCCCAGGACCGGTGTGCCACCCGTAACGTGTGGCACGACCACGAACACGTGGCGACGACACGGCACACCCGAAAGCGAGGCAGCACCCGATGCCCCCCTTCGATGTCCCCGAGGGCGACCCCTTCGGTCCGCACAACCTGCCGTACGGCGTGTTCTCCCTCCCCGGCTCCTCCCGCCGGACCGTGGGCGTCCGGCTCGGCGACCACGTACTGGACGCCGGCGCGGCGGCCCACGCCCTCGGCTCCCCGTACGCCTCCCTGCTCGCGCGGCCGACCCTCAACCCGCTGCTGGCCGCGGGCCGCACCGCCTGGTCGGACGTACGCCGGGCGCTGACGGCATGGGTGACCGTGCCGTCCCACCGCGAGACCGTCGCACCGATGTTCCACCCCCTGTCCTCGGTGACCCTGCACCTCCCCTTCGAGGTCGCGGACTACGTCGACTTCTACGCGTCCGAGAACCACGCCCGGAACGTCGGCCGGATCTTCCGCCCCGACGCCGAGGACTCCCTGACCCCCAACTGGAAGCACCTGCCGATCGGCTACCACGGCCGCTCCGGCACGGTCGTCGTCTCGGGCACGGACGTCGTACGCCCCGCGGGCCAGCGCAAGGCGCCCACGGACCCGGCTCCCGTCTTCGGCCCGTCCGTCCGCCTGGACATCGAGGCGGAGGTCGGCTTCGTGGTCGGCGTGCCGTCCCGGATGGGCGAGCCGGTGTCCCTCGACGGCTTCCGCGAGCACGTCTTCGGTCTCTGCCTCCTCAACGACTGGTCCGCGCGCGACATCCAGGCCTGGGAGTACGTCCCGCTCGGCCCGTTCCTCGGCAAGTCCTTCGCCACGTCGGTGTCGGCGTGGATCACCCCGCTGGACGCCCTGGAGGACGCCCGGGTGGCCCCGCCGGCCCGGACGCACGAGCTGCTGCCCTACCTGGACGACGGCGACGAGGAACCCGGCGGCTACGACCTGCGGATCGCCGTCGCCGTGAACGGCCACGTCGTCTCCGAGCCGCCTTTCTCCACCATGTACTGGACGGCCGCCCAGCAGCTGGCCCACATGACCGTCAACGGCGCCTCCCTGCGCACCGGCGACCTGTACGGCTCGGGCACGGTCAGCGGCCCGGCGGACCGCGAGCGCGGCTCCCTCCTCGAACTGACCTGGAACGGCCGCGACCCGCTCGAACTCCCCGACGGCAAGCGGACGTTCCTGGAGGACGGCGACGTGGTGACCCTGTCGGCCTGGGCGCCGGGGCCGGACGGTGTGCGGGTGGGGCTGGGCGAGGTGACGGGGCGGGTGGTGCCGGCCTGACGGCGCTCCACGGCCCGGATCTGGCCGACACTCGCCCTCCCGGCGCTTCTGATGCCGCTGGAACCCTGACCCACACCGCCCGGCACCGTCATACTGGGCGTCGGGCGGTGTGCCCGCACGCGCACTGTGCACGGCACGTTCGTCGCGTTCGTCGCGTCGTCGGTGTGTACGTCAACCGCGTCACCGGTGCGCACAGCAGCCGCCCTCCCTCGCACGACCCGTAGCCGCCCTTCTTCCGACCAGGAACCGGAGCCCGTGGCAATGACCGTCTGCCTGCTCCTGCTGAGTGTTGTCGCCGTGACGGCCGCCGTACCCGTTCCCCGTGCGCTGACCCGGGCCGCCTGGCCCGAGCGGGAACCGGTGGTCGCGCTGTGGGTGTGGCAGTGCCTGGTCGCCACCGTCCTGCTCTGCTGCGTGACAGCACTCGCCCTGGGCGCCGCCGCCGTCTTCGGCACCGTCCGCGCCCAGCTCTTCGCCCCGGCTCCGCCCGCGGTGACGGCGGCGTACGACCTGTCCACGGCGCCGCCCGGGGCCGCCGCCCTCACCCTGCTGCTGGCCTGCGGTGCCGCCTGGACGACCGCGATGCTCGCGCGTGAACTCGTCGAGGCGCGCCGGCGTCGCGGCCAGGCCCGCGCCCACCTCCGCGAACGCGCCCCCGACCTGCCGGCCGGACTGCCCGCCGCCCGCGGCCCCCTCCTGGTCCTGGAGGACGAATACCCCGACGCCTGGTGGATGCCCGGCAACCCGCCCCAGCTGATCGTCACCACGGGCGCGCTGCACCGCCTCACGGACCACCAGCTCGACGCCGTCCTCACCCACGAGCGCGGCCACGCCCGCGCCCGCCACGACTGGCTGCTGCACCTGTCCACCGCCCTGGCCACCGGTTTCCCCCGCATCCCGCTGTTCGCCCACTTCTGCGACCAGACGCACCGCCTGGTCGAACTGGCCGCCGACGACACGGCCTCCCGCCGCTGCGGCCACCTGACCACGGCCCTGGCCCTGATCGAGCTCAACCAGCACCGCGGCGTCCTGTCCTGCGCCTCCAGCCACCGCCTGCTGGGCGAGCGGGTCGACCGGCTCCTGGAACCGCCGCCCCGGCTGGGCCGCCGGCACCGGGCCCTGACGACCACCACGGCCGCGCTGGTACCGCTGCTGCCCCTGCTGATCGTGTTCGCGCCGGGGCTGACTGCCCTGTCGTAGCCCTGCCGGCCCGGGCGGCCGGTGGCGCCGGCATGGTCACCGTCGGCGGGCTCGGCCGGGCCGCCTCCGCGGTCGTGGAGCTGCTGGGCCGCCCCCTCACCCGCTGGCTGCCCCGCACCGCGCCCGTTCCCGGCGGCCGGGCGCCCAGGGGCCCGTAGGGCTATGACCGGGCGTACGCGGCACGGCACTGTGACGATCCGCTGCGCGGCGCGGCCGGGGGCGCAGTCCGACGCCCGGGCGGGCGGACGCCCAGTTCTGCCGATGCACCGGCCGGGATCGCGGGTCTACGCCAGGCCGGGCCGACGCCCAGATCTGCCGATGCACCGGCCGGGAAAGCAGGCCGATGCCCAGGCCGGACCAACGCCCAGCTCTGTCGATGCCCTGCCCCTGCCCCTGCGGGAGCTCGGCCCTATATCCAGTCGGGCTCCGGCTCCCCGTCCAGCTCCGGCCAATCCTCCGGTCCGCCCGCGCCCTGGCCGGGCACCTCAGCCACCGTCGAGCCGGCCTCCGCAGCCGAGCCGACCGCCGGAGCCGCGCCCTGCGGCCCGCCCAGTGACGCGAGGACCTCCAGCACACCCTCCCCGTACGTCGCGAGCTTCTTCTCGCCCACCCCGCTGATCCCACCGAGCTCGGCCACCGAGTTCGGCCACACCGTGGCGATCTCCCGCAGCGTGGCGTCGTGGAAGATGACGTACGCCGGGACGCCCTGCTCGCGAGCCTGCTCGGCGCGCCAGGCGCGCAGCGCCTCGAAGGCCGGCAGCAGTTCCTCGGGCAGCTCGGCCGCGGCCGTCTTGGCCTTGCGCTCGCCCCGCCCGGAGCCCGACGATCCCGACGCCCCCGACCGGGAGGTCACCGGCTGCTTCGGCTCCTTCCGCAGCGGCACTTCCCGCTCCCGCCGCAGCACCTCCCCGCTCGCCTCGGTCAGCACCAGCGTGCCGTACTCGCCCTCGACCGCGAGCAGTCCCTGGGCCAGCAACTGCCGGATCACACCGCGCCATTCGCCCTCGGTCAGCTCGTCGCCGATGCCGAACACCGACAGCTGGTCGTGGTCGAACTGGATCACCTTGCCGGTCCGCTTGCCCAGCAGGATGTCGACGATCTGCACCGCGCCGAACTTCTGCCCCCGCTCCCGCTGGAGCCGTACCACCGTCGACAGCACCTTCTGCGCCGCGATCGTGCCGTCCCAGGTCTCCGGCGGGGTCAGGCAGGTGTCGCAGTTGCCGCAGCCGGCCGGGTCCGGGTCCTGGCCGAAGTAGGCGAGGAGCTGGCCCCGGCGGCACTGGGCCGTCTCGCACAGCGCCAGCATCGAGTCCAGGTGGGCCTGGGCCCGCCGCCGGAACGCCTCGTCGCCCTCGCCCGACTGGATCAGCTTGCGCTGCTGGATGACGTCGTTCAGCCCGTACGCCATCCAGGCCGTCGACGGCAGCCCGTCACGCCCCGCCCGGCCCGTCTCCTGGTAGTAGCCCTCGACCGACTTGGGCAGGTCGAGGTGGGCGACGAAGCGTACGTCCGGCTTGTCGATGCCCATGCCGAAGGCGATGGTCGCCACCACCACCAGGCCGTCCTCCCGCAGGAAGCGGGACTGGTGGGCCGCGCGCGTACCCGAGTCCAGGCCCGCGTGGTACGGCACCGCCTCGATGCCGTTGCGGCTGAGGAACTCGGCGGTCTTCTCGACCGAGTTGCGCGACAGGCAGTAGACGATGCCCGCGTCGCCAGCGTGCTCCTCGCGCAGGAAGCTCAGCAGCTGCTTCTTCGGGTCCGCCTTCGGCACGATCCGGTACTGGATGTTGGGCCGGTCGAAGCTCGCCACGAAGTGCCGGGCCGACGGCATGTTCAGCCGCTCGGTGATCTCCTGGTGCGTCGCGTGCGTGGCCGTCGCCGTGAGCGCGATCCGCGGTACCTCCGGCCAGCGCTCGCCGAGCAGCGACAGCGACAGGTAGTCCGGCCGGAAGTCGTGGCCCCACTGGGAGACGCAGTGTGCCTCGTCGATCGCGAAGACGGAGATCTTCCCGCGTGAGAGCAGGTCGAGCGTGTTCTGAAGCCGCAGCCGCTCCGGCGCCAGGTACAGCACGTCCAGCTCCCCGGCGAGGAACTCCGCCTCCACCATCCGCCGCTCGTCGAAGTCCTGCGTGGAGTTCATGAACCCGGCCCGCACACCCAGCGCCCGCAGCGCGTCCACCTGGTCCTGCATCAGGGCGATGAGCGGGGAGACGACCACACCCGTACCCGGCCTGACCAGGGCCGGGATCTGGTAGCACAACGACTTGCCGCCGCCGGTCGGCATAAGCACGACAGCGTCGCCGCCCGCCACGACGTGGTCGATGACGGCTTCCTGCTCACCGCGGAAGGCCTCGTAGCCGAAGACCCGGTGCAGCGCGACCAGCGCCTCGCTCGCGTCGGCGCCGAGGGGCCCGGCGAGGCCGCTGCCCGCACCACCCCCGTTCCCGGTCACCGCGTCCAGTTCCGTCATCACACCCGTCCCGCCAGTAGCGCCCATCGTTCCGTCCCCCGTGCGTCGCGCCTCGACCACTGCGTCCACCATAGGCGCCCGCACCGACAGCCCCGGAGTTATCCACAGGCCGCCCCGAACGCCTGCGTCAAGGACACGACCGTCGTTCACACGTTCGCGGGAGACCCCGCCCGTTTCCGCCCGATAGTCTGAAAGACCCGGCGAGACTCCGTCCCATGGGAGCACTGATGAGCGTCGCACCGAAGGCGTCCACGCCGACCTGGCCGACCCCGCCGGAAGGCGGCTGGACCGCCGACGACCTGGACCGCCTCCCGAATCTGCCTCCGCACACGGAACTGATCGACGGGAGCCTGGTCTTCGTGAGTCCTCAGACTCTTTTCCACTCGCGTGCGGTTGATTTCTTCAATTGGCAGCTTCAGTCCCTGGCCCCGGCGGAATTCGAGGTCGTCCGCGAGTTCACCATCGACATCGACCGCCAGAACCGCCCTGAGCCGGATGTGATCGTGGTACGCGGCGAAGTAGTGGACGATCCTGAGCAGACCCGCTACCCAGCGGAGTCCGTCCTGCTCGCCATCGAGGTCGTCTCGGCGGACTCCGTCTCCCGGGACCGCGAGACCAAACCGCTGAAGTACGCCCGGGCCGGTATCCCCCACTACTGGCGCGTGGAGAACGAGAAGGGCCTCGCCGCCGTGCACGCCTTCGAGCTGGAGCCCACCACCGGCGCGTACACCAGCACCGGGATCTTCCGTGAGCGGATGAAGGTCAGCGCCCCGTTCCCCGTGGATCTGGATCTCACCGGCATCAAACCGCGCCGCCGGAGCGGCGAGTAAGAGCCACGACGCACAGGACAGCGGCCCGGCACCCCCTGAGGGGAACCGGGCCGCTGTCTCGCAGCAAGCGGAGCGTCAGCGCACGAACACCCCCGCCTGCCCCGCCAGATCCAGGAAGTACTGCGGCGCCACACCGAGCACCAGCGTGACCGCCACGCCGATCCCGATCGCCGTGATCGTCAGCGGTGACGGCACGGCCACCGTCGGGCCCTCCGGCCGAGGCTCGCTGAAGAACATCAGCACGATGACGCGGATGTAGAAGAACGCCGCGATCGCCGACGAGATCACACCGATCACGACGAGCGGCGCGGCCCCGCCCTCCGCCGCCGCCTTGAACACGGCGAACTTCCCGGCGAAGCCGGACGTCAGCGGAATGCCCGCGAAGGCCAGCAGGAACACCGCGAACACGGCCGCCACCAGCGGCGAACGCCGGCCGAGCCCCGCCCACTTGGACAGGTGCGTCGCCTCGCCGCCCGCGTCGCGCACGAGCGTGACCACCGCGAAGGCGCCGATCGTCACGAACGAGTACGCGGCCAGGTAGAACAGCACCGACGAGACACCGTCGGGCGTGGTCGCGATGACACCCGCGAGGATGAACCCGGCGTGCGCGATCGACGAGTACGCCAGCAGCCGCTTGATGTCGGTCTGCGTGATCGCGACGATCGCACCGCCCAGCATGGTGACGATCGCCACCGCCCACATCACCGGCCGCCAGTCCCAGCGCAGGCCCGGCAGGACCACGTACAGCACCCGCAGCAGCGCGCCGAAGGCCGCCACCTTGGTCGCCGCCGCCATGAAACCGGTCACCGGCGTCGGCGCGCCCTGGTACACGTCCGGCGTCCACATGTGGAACGGCACGGCGCCCACCTTGAACAGCAGGCCCATCACCAGCAGCGCGGCGCCGACCAGCAGCAGCGCGTCGTTGCCCATGGTGTCGGCGAGCGCCGGGTTGATGTCCTGCACAGTGCCGTCGACGACCTGCGCGATCGTCGCGTACGACATCGAGCCCGCGTAGCCGTACAGCAGGGCGATGCCGAACAGGGTGAACGCGGAGGAGAACGCGCCGAGCAGGAAGTACTTGACCGCCGCCTCCTGCGACATCATCCGCTTGCGGCGGGCCAGCGCGCACAGCAGGTACAGCGGGAGCGAGAAGACCTCCAGCGCCACGAAGAGCGTCAGCAGGTCGTTGGCCGCCGGGAAGATCAGCATGCCGGCGACGGCGAACATCAGCAGCGGGAACACCTCGGTGGTGGTGAACCCTGCCTTGACCGCGGCCTTCTCGCTCTCGCTGCCCGGTACGGACGCGGCCTGCGCGGCGAAGGAGTCGACGCGGTTGCCGTGCACCACCGGGTCGAGCCGCCGTTCGGCGAAGGTGAACAGGCCGACCAGCGCCGCCAGCAGGATCGTGCCCTGGAGGAAGAGGGCCGGTCCGTCGACGGCGATCGCGCCCATCGCCGCGATGCGCGCCTTGGTCGTGCCGTATCCGTCGGCCGCGAGTGCGACGACCGCGGCGAAGGCGGCCGCGAGCGCGACGACGGACACGAACATCTGGACGTAATAACGAGATTTGCGCGGTACGAATGCCTCGACCAGGATCCCGACGATCGCCGCTCCGACGACGATAAGGGTGGGCGCCAACTGTCCGTACTCGAACTTCGGCGCGTCGATCTTGGTGATCGGTTCGGCCGCGGTTGTCCACAGGCTGTGGACGGCTGTTGCGCTCACTTGGCCGCCTCCACCTCGGGCTGGGGGTCCTTCTTCTGTACGTCGGACATGGTCTGCTTGACCGCCGGGTTGACGATGTCCGTGACGGGCTTCGGGTAGACGCCCAGGAAGATCAGCAGTACGACCAGCGGGGCGACGACCACGAGTTCACGCACCCTGAGGTCCGGCATCGCCGCGACCTCCGGTTTCACCGGGCCCGTCATCGTCCGCTGGTAGAGGACGAGGGTGTAGAGCGCGGCGAGCACGATGCCGAAGGTGGCGATGATGCCGATCACCGGGTAGCGGGCGAACGTGCCGACCAGGACCAGGAACTCGCTCACGAACGGCGCCAGTCCCGGCAGGGAGAGGGTCGCGAGGCCGCCGATCAGGAACGTGCCGGCGAGCACCGGGGCGACCTTCTGCACTCCTCCGTAGTCGGCGATGAGCCGCGAGCCGCGCCGGGAGATCAGGAAGCCCGCCACCAGCATCAGCGCGGCGGTCGAGATGCCGTGGTTGACCATGTAGAGCGTCGCCCCGGACTGACCCTGGCTGGTCATCGCGAAGATGCCCATGATGATGAAGCCGAAGTGGGAGATCGACGCGTAGGCGATCAGCCGCTTGATGTCCCGCTGGCCGACCGCGAGCAGCGCCCCGTAGATGATGCTGATCAGGGCCAGGACGAGGATGGCGGGCGTCGCCCACTTGCTGGCCTCCGGGAACAGCTGGAGGCAGAAGCGGAGCATCGCGAAGGTGCCCACCTTGTCGACGACTGCCGTGATCAGTACCGCGACCGGGGCGGTGGACTCCTGCATCGCGTTGGGCAGCCAGGTGTGCAGCGGCCACAGCGGCGCCTTCACCGCGAAGGCGAAGAAGAAGCCCAGGAACAGCCAGCGTTCGGTGCTGGTCGCCATGGAGAGCGAGCCGTTGGCGCGGGCCTCGGCGATCTCCGTGAGCGAGAAGTTCCCGGCGACCACGTACAGGCCGATCACCGCGGCCAGCATGATCAGACCGCCGACCAGGTTGTAGAGGAGGAACTTCACCGCCGCGTACGACCGTTGCGTCGCCGCCGCCTTCTCGCCGTGCTCGTGGGCACGGTCCCCGAAGCCGCCGATGAGGAAGTACATCGGGATCAGCATGGCTTCGAAGAAGATGTAGAAGAGGAAGACGTCGGTGGCCTCGAAGGAGAGGATCACCATCGCCTCGACGGCCAGGATCAGGGCGAAGAAGCCCTGGGTGGGCCGCCAGCGCCTGCTGCCGGTCTCCAGCGGGTCGGCGTCGTGCCAGCCCGCGAGGATGATGAAGGGGATCAGCAGGGCGGTCAGCGCGATCAGCGCCACCGCGATGCCGTCCACGCCCAGTTCGTAGCGGACGCCGAAGTCCGCGATCCAGGCGTGGGACTCGGTGAGCTGGTAGCGGTCGCCGTCCGGGTCGAAGCGCACCAGGACGGTGATCGCCAGGACGAGCGTGGCGAGCGAGAAGAGCAGCGCCAGCCACTTGGCGGCGGTGCGCTGCGCGGCCGGTACGGCGGCCGTGGCGATCGCCCCGACGGCCGGGAGCGCCGCTGTCACTGTCAGCAGAGGAAAGGACATCGGTATCAGACCGCCCTCATCAGCAGGGTCGCGGCGACGATGACCGCCGCGCCGCCGAACATCGAGACCGCGTAGGAGCGGGCGAAGCCGTTCTGCAGCCTGCGCATCCGCCCGGAGAGGCCGCCGACCGAGGCCGCCGTGCCGTTGACGACGCCGTCGACCAGGGTGTGGTCGACGTAGACCAGGGACCGCGTGAGGTGCTCGCCGCCGCGGACCAGGACGACATGGTTGAGGTCGTCCTGGAGCAGGTCGCGCCGGGCGGCCCGGGTGAGCAGCGAGCCGCGTGGGGCGACGGCCGGGACCGGGCGGCGGCCGTACTGCGCCCAGGCGACGGCGACACCGAGGACCATCACGGCGACCGTGGCCAGCGTGACCGTGAGGGCGCTGATCGGCGGGTGGCCGTGGTCATGTCCGGTGATCGGCTCCAGCCAGTGCATGAAGCGGTCGCCGATGCTGAAGAACGCACCGCCGCCCACCGACCCGACGGCCAGCACGATCATCGGGATCGTCATGACCTTGGGCGACTCGTGCGGGTGCGGCGGGGTGTACGCGCCGCGGGTCTCGGCGGCGGGCTCCACGTCGGGTTCGGCCGGGGACGGCGTCGGGGCGTTGCGCCAGCGCTCCTCGCCGAAGAACGTCATCAGCATCACGCGCGTCATGTAGTACGCGGTGATGGCCGCGCCGAGCAGGGCGCAGGCGCCGAGGATCCACCCCTCGGTGCCACCCTTGGCGAACGCCGCCTCGATGATCTTGTCCTTGGAGAAGAAGCCGGACAGGCCCGGGAAGCCGATGATGGCCAGGTAGCCGAGGCCGAAGGTGACGAAGGTGACCGGCATGTACTTGCGCAGTCCGCCGTAGCGGCGCATGTCGACCTCGTCGTTCATGCCGTGCATGACCGAACCGGCGCCGAGGAACAGCCCAGCCTTGAAGAAGCCGTGCGTCACCAGGTGCATGATCGCGAAGACGTAGCCGATGGGGCCGAGGCCGGCGGCGAGGATCATGTAGCCGATCTGCGACATGGTCGAGCCGGCCAGGGCCTTCTTGATGTCGTCCTTCGCGCAACCGACGATCGCACCGAACAGGAGCGTGACGGCACCGACGATGGTGACGACGAGCTGCGCGTCGGGGGCGCCGTTGAAGACGGCTCCGGAGCGGACGATCAGGTACACGCCCGCCGTCACCATGGTCGCGGCGTGGATCAGGGCCGAGACCGGGGTCGGGCCCTCCATCGCGTCCCCGAGCCAGGACTGGAGCGGCACCTGGGCGGACTTGCCGCAGGCGGCGAGCAGCAGCATCAGCGCGATCGCGGTGAGCTTGTCCTCACCGGCGGCTCCGGCGAGCCCGGCCTCCTCGTGGCTGCCGAGCACCGGCCCGAAGGCGAAGGTGCCGAACCAGAGGAACATCAGCATGATCGCGATGGACAGGCCCATGTCGCCGACGCGGTTGACCAGGAAGGCCTTCTTCGCGGCCGTGGCGGCGCTGGGCTTGTGCTGCCAGAAGCCGATCAGCAGGTAGGAGGCGAGACCGACGCCCTCCCAGCCGACGTACAGCAGCAGGTAGTTGTCGGCGAGGACGAGCAGCAGCATCGCCGCGAGGAACAGGTTCAGGTAGCCGAAGAAGCGGCGGCGCCGCTCGTCGTGCTCCATGTACCCGACGGAGTAGAGGTGGATCAGCGATCCGACGCCCGTGATCAGCAGCACGAACGTCATGGACAGCTGGTCGAGCTGGAAGGCGACGTCCGCCTGGAAGCCCTCGACCGGGATCCAGCTGAACAGGTGCTGGGTCATGACGCGGTGTTCGGCGTCCTGGCCGAGCATGTCGGTGAACAGCACCAGGCCGAGCACGAAGGAGGCGGCCGCGAGCAGCGTGCCGATCCAGTGGCCGACGGCGTCCAGCCGGCGTCCGCCGCACAGCAGGACCGCCGCTCCGAGCAGGGGCGCCGCCACCAGCAGCGCAATCAGGTTCTCCACGATTCTTCCGACCCCTTACAGCTTCATCAGGCTGGCGTCGTCGACCGAGGCCGAGTGGCGGGCACGGAACAGGGACACGATGATCGCGAGCCCGACCACGACTTCCGCGGCGGCGACGACCATCGTGAAGAAGGCGATGATCTGGCCGTCGAGGTTGCCGTGCATCCGGGAGAAGGCGACGAACGCGAGGTTGCAGGCGTTGAGCATGAGCTCGATGCACATGAACACGACGATCGCGTTGCGCCTGATCAGCACGCCGGTGGCACCGATCGTGAACAACAGGGCCGCGAGATAGAGATAGTTGACCGGGTTCACTTCGACGCCTCCTCGGGCCGCTTGAGGTTCGCCGGCCCGACCGCCCTGCGCTCCAGGCGCTCCTCGGACCGCTGTTCCAGGGCCTTGAGGTCGTTGAGCGCCTCCTGCGACACGTCCCGGATCTGGCCCCGCTCCCGCAGCGTCTTGCTGACGGTGAGGTCGGAGGGCGTGCCGTCGGGCAGCAGGCCCGCGATGTCGACCGCGTTGTGCCGGGCGTACACACCCGGGGCCGGCAGCGGCGGCAGTTGCTTGCCTTCGCGGACCCGCTCCTCGGACAGTTCGCGCTGCGTCTTGGCGCGCTCGGTGCGCTCGCGGTGCGTGAGCACCATGGCGCCGACGGCGGCCGTGATGAGCAGGGCGCCGGTGATCTCGAACGCGAAGACGTATCTGGTGAAGAGGAGCGCGGCGATGCCCTCCACGTTGCCGCCGGCGTTCGCCTGGCCGATGCCGCTGAACTCGCTGAGGGAGGCGTTGCCGATGCCGGCGATCAGCAGGACGCCGAAGCCGAGCCCGCACAGCAGGGCCAGCCAGCGCTGGCCCTTGATGGTCTCCTTCAAGGAGTCCGCCGCGGTCACGCCGACGAGCATCACCACGAACAGGAACAGCATCATGATCGCGCCGGTGTAGACGATGATCTGTACCACGCCCAGGAAGTAGGCGCCGTTGGCGAGGTAGAACACCGCCAGGATGATCATGGTGCCGGCGAGGCAGAGCGCGCTGTGCACGGCCCTCTTCATGAGGATGGTGCACAGGGCGCCGATCACCGCGATCGTGCCGAGGATCCAGAACTGGACGGCCTCTCCGGTGGAGGTGGAGTAGGCGGCGAGCTGGGTGGTCATCGGTCGATCACCTTCTTCGACGCCGGTTCCGTCCCGCCGAAGGTCGAGTCGGCCTCCTGCACGACCTCGCCCTTGGAGTGGGCGACCTGGCGCTCCGTACCGGGTGCGGCCTCGGTGACCAGGCCGCGGTAGTAGTCCTGTTCGTCGGTGCCCGGGTAGATGGCGTGGGGCGTGTCGACCATGCCCTCCTCCAGACCGGCGAGCAGCTGCTCCTTGGTGTAGATGAGGTTGGCCCGGCTGGAGTCGGCCAGCTCGAACTCGTTCGTCATCGTGAGCGCGCGCGTGGGGCACGCCTCGATGCACAGGCCGCACAGGATGCAGCGGGCGTAGTTGATCTGGTAGACGCGGCCGTACCGCTCGCCCGGCGAGTAGCGCTCCTCGTCGGTGTTGTCCGCGCCCTCCACGTAGATCGCGTCGGCGGGGCACGCCCACGCGCACAGTTCGCAGCCGACGCACTTCTCCAGGCCGTCCGGATGGCGGTTGAGCTGGTGCCGTCCGTGGAAGCGCGGAGCCGTGGTCTTCTGCTGCTCCGGGTACTGCTCGGTCAGCCGCTTCTTGAACATGGCCTTGAAGGTCACGCCGAAGCCGGCCACCGGGTTCTGGAAACCGGGCTTGGTGTCCTTCGGTTCCTCAGCCATCGGACGCCTCCTTTCCATCCGTAGTTCCGCCCAGAGATTCGTCACTCTGAGTATCGGGCCCACCACTGACAATCAGCTCCCGCTCTCGGCGCGAGCGGCGTCGCGGGACCGGTGGGAGCTCCTGTCCCGGCAATGGCGGTACGGGGAATCCGCCCACCATCGGGTCGAAGGCGGCCGGCGTCTCGGCCGGCGGCTCGGCCTGCTTCGACTTCTCGCGGAACATGTCGACCACGAAGGAGAGCACCAGCAGCGCCAGCACGCCGCCGCCGACGTAGAGGGCGATGTCGGCGAAGTCGTAGCCCTCGTTCCTGAAGGCCCGCACGGTGGCGACGAGCATCAGCCAGACCAGCGAGACCGGGATGAGGACCTTCCAGCCGAGCTTCATCAGCTGGTCGTAGCGGACGCGTGGGAGCGTGCCGCGGATCCAGATGAACATGAACAGCAGCAACTGGACCTTGACCGTGAACCAGAGCATCGGCCACCAGCCGTGGTTCGCGCCCTCCCAGAAGGTGCTGACCGGCCAGGGGGCCCGCCAGCCGCCGAGGAACAGCGTGGTGGCGACGGCCGAGACGGTCACCATGTTGACGTACTCGGCGAGCATGAACATCGCGAACTTGATCGACGAGTACTCGGTGTTGAAGCCGCCGACCAGGTCGCCCTCGGACTCCGGCATGTCGAAGGGCGCGCGGTTGGTCTCGCCGACCATCGTCACGATGTAGAGGACGAAGGAGAGCGGCAGCAGCAGGATGTACCAGCGGTCGGTCTGCTGCTCCACGATCGCCGAGGTCGACATCGACCCCGAGTAGAGGAAGACGGAGGCGAAGGCGGCGCCCATCGCGATCTCGTACGAGATCATCTGCGCGCAGGAGCGCAGGCCGCCCAGCAGCGGGTACGTCGATCCGGAGCTCCAGCCCGCCAGCACGATGCCGTAGATGCCGACGGAGGCGACCGCGAGGATGTAGAGCATCGCGATCGGCAGGTCGGTGAGCTGCATCGTGGTGCGGTGGCCGAAGATCGAGATCTCGTTGCCGGCCGGGCCGAAGGGGATCACCGCGATCGCCATGAAGGCCGGGATGGCCGCGACGATCGGCGCGAGGACGTACACCGCCTTGTCCGCGCGCTTGACGATGACGTCTTCCTTGAGCATCAGTTTGATGCCGTCGGCGAGCGACTGGAGCATGCCCCAGGGGCCGTGCCGGTTGGGGCCGATGCGCAGCTGCATCCAGGCGACGACCTTGCGCTCCATGACGATGGAGATCAGCACGGTCACCATCAGGAAGGCGAAGCAGAACACCGCCTTGATGACGACCAGCCACCACGGGTCGTGGCCGAACATCGAGAGGTCTTCAGCGGCGAGGTACGGGCTCATGCCTCCACCTCCTTGGGGGCCTCGCCGGCGAGGGTCGCCGGGCCGATGCGGACGAGGGAGCCGGGCCGCGCCCCGGTGTCGGAGGCGACGCCGCCACCGGTGGAGTTCAGCGGGAGCCACACCACCCGGTCGGGCATCTCACTGATCTGGAGCGGGAGTTCGACGACTCCCTGGGGGCCGGTCACCGCGAGGAGGTCGCCGTCCTTGACGCCCGCCTCGGCGGCCGTCGCGGCGGACACACGCGCGCGTGCGGCGTGCCGGGTGCCGGCGAGAGCCTCGTCGCCCTGCTGGAGGACGCCCTGGTCGAGCAGCAGCCGGTGACCCGCGAGCACGGCCTCGCCGGCGGCCGGACGGGGCAGGGCGCCCGCCGTCTCCAGGGGTTCGGTGGCCCGCGGGCCGTCCCAGGCGCCGAGCCGGTCGATCTCCGCCCGAACGGTGCGCAGATCGGGCAGTCCGAGGTGGACGTCCATGGCGTCGGCCACCATCTGCAGCACGCGCGCGTCGGTGGGCGCGAGGCGGCGGGTCATGTGGTCGGGCTTGAGCGCGGCCTCGAAGAAGCGGACCCGGCCTTCCCAGTTGAGGAAGGTGCCGGCCTTCTCGGCGACCGCGGCGACGGGCAGGACCACGTCGGCCTTGCGGGTGATCTCGCCCGGCCGCAGTTCGAGCGAGACCAGGAAGCCGACCTCGTCGAGTGCCGCACGCGCGCGTGCCGGGTCGGGCAGGTCGGCGATCTCGACGCCCGCCACCAGCAGCGCCTGGAGTTCGCCGGTCGCGGCGGCCTCCACGATCTGGCCGGTGTCACGGCCGTAGCGGTGCGGGAGACCGGCGACGCCCCAGACGTCGGCGACCTCGTCACGCGCGCGTGGGTCGGTGGCCGGGCGCCCGCCCGGCAGCAGCGAAGGCAGCGCGCCCGCCTCGATGGCACCGCGCTCCCCGGCCCGGCGCGGGATCCACGCCAGCCGCGCTCCGGTGGCGGAGGCGGTGCGTGCGGCGGCGGTCAGGCCGCCGGCCACCGCCGCCAGCCGCTCGCCGACGACGATCACGGCACCCTCGGCGCGCAGCGCCTCGGCGGCGAGAGCGCCGTCGTCCTCCAGGCCGACGTTGCTCGCGAGTGCGTCCAGCCACTCGGTCTCGGTGCCGGGGGCCGCCGGCAGCAGCGTCCCGCCGGCCTTCTCCAGACCGCGCGTGGCGTGCGTGGCCAGGGAGAAGACCTTCTGCCCGTGCCCCCGCCAGGCCTTGCGAAGCCGCAGGAAGACGCCGGGCGCCTCCTCCTCCGCCTCGAAACCGACCAGCAGGACGGCGGGTGCCTTCTCCAGTGCGGTGTACGTGACGCCCGTACCGTCGAGGTCCCGGCCGCGCCCGGCGACCTGGGCGGCGAGGAAGTCGGCCTCCTCGCCGCTGTGCACGCGCGCGCGGAAGTCGATGTCGTTGGTGTCGAGCGCCACGCGCGCGAACTTGCTGTACGCGTAGGCGTCCTCGATGGTGAGCCGGCCGCCGGTCAGGACGCCGGTGCGCCCCCGGGAGGCCAGCAGCCCCTGGGCGGCGATCTGGAGCGCCTCGGGCCAGGAGGCCGGTTCCAGCTCGCCCTCGGCGTTGCGCACGAGCGGCGTCTCCAGCCGGTCCCGCTGCTGCGCGTACCGGAACGCGAACCGCCCCTTGTCGCAGATCCACTCCTCGTTGACCTCGGGGTCGTGGGCCGCGAGCCGCCGCATGACCTTGCCGCGCCGGTGGTCGGTGCGCGTGGCGCAGCCGCCGGAGCAGTGCTCGCAGACCGACGGGGAGGAGACCAGGTCGAAGGGGCGGGAGCGGAATCGGTACGCCGCCGAGGTCAGCGCGCCGACCGGGCAGATCTGGATGGTGTTGCCGGAGAAGTACGACTCGAACGGGTCGCCCTCGCCGGTGCCGACCTGCTGGAGCGCGCCCCGCTCGACCAGCTCGATCATCGGGTCGCCCGCGACCTGGTTGGAGAACCGGGTGCAGCGGGCGCACAGCACGCACCGCTCGCGGTCGAGCAGCACCTGCGTGGAGATCGGCACGGGCTTCTCGTAGGTCCGCTTGCGGCCCTCGAAGCGGGACTCGGCGTCGCCGTGCGACATGGCCTGGTTCTGCAGCGGGCACTCGCCGCCCTTGTCGCAGACCGGGCAGTCCAGCGGGTGGTTGATGAGCAGGAGCTCCATCACACCCTTCTGGGCCTTCTCGGCGACCGGGGAGGTGAGGTGGGTCTTGACCACCATCCCGTCGGTGCAGGTGATGGTGCAGGACGCCATGGGCTTGCGCTGGCCCTCGACTTCGACGATGCACTGGCGGCATGCGCCGGCCGGGTCGAGGAGGGGGTGGTCGCAGAACCGGGGGATCTCGATGCCGAGTTGTTCGGCGGCCCGGATGACCAGGGTGCCCTTGGGCACGCTGATCTCGATGCCGTCGATCGTCAGCGTCACGAGGTCCTCCGGCGGGACCGCCGCCTGCCCCCCGCCTGAGGGAGCGTTGGTGGTCACGGTCATGCGTTCACCTCCGTGCGGTCGGCCCAGGCCGTCGACTTGGCCGGGTCGAAGGGGCATCCCCGGCCCGTGATGTGCTGCTCGTACTCCTCGCGGAAGTACTTGAGCGAGGAGAAGATCGGCGAGGCGGCGCCGTCGCCGAGGGCGCAGAAGGACTTGCCGTTGATGTTGTCGGCGATGTCGTTCAGCTTGTCGAGGTCGGACATCCGTCCCTTGCCGGCCTCGATGTCGCGCAGCAGCTGCACGAGCCAGTACGTCCCTTCGCGGCAGGGCGTGCACTTGCCGCAGGACTCGTGGGCGTAGAACTCGGTCCAGCGCGTCACGGCCCGCACCACGCAGGTCGTCTCGTCGAAGCACTGGAGAGCTTTTGTGCCGAGCATGGAACCCGCGGCGCCCACTCCTTCGTAATCAAGAGGGACGTCGAGATGCTCGTCGGTGAACATCGGGGTCGAGGAGCCGCCCGGCGTCCAGAACTTGAGGCGGTGCCCGGGGCGCATGCCGCCGCTCATCTCGAGGAGCTGGCGGAGCGTGATCCCGAGCGGCGCCTCGTACTGGCCGGGGCTCGCCACATGGCCGGAGAGGGAGTAGAGCGTGAAGCCGGGCGACTTCTCACTCCCCATCGACCGGAACCATTCCTTGCCCCGATGCATGATCGCGGGAACCGACGCGATCGACTCGACGTTGTTCACCACAGTCGGGCACGCGTAGAGGCCCGCGACAGCAGGGAAGGGGGGACGAAGCCGCGGTTGACCCCGGCGGCCTTCGAGCGAGTCCAGCAGTGCGGTCTCCTCACCGCAGATGTACGCGCCCGCGCCCGCGTGCACGGTGATGTCGAGGTCGAGTCCGCTGCCCAGGATGTTCTCGCCGAGGAAGCCCGCCTCGTACGCCTCGCGCACGGCAGAGTGCAACCGCCGCAGCACTGGGACGACTTCACCACGCAGATAGATGAAGGCATGCGAAGACCTGATGGCGTAACACGCGATGATCATGCCCTCGATGAGGCTGTGCGGGTTCGCGAAGAGGAGCGGGATGTCCTTGCACGTCCCCGGCTCCGACTCGTCGGCGTTGACAACCAGATAGTGCGGCTTTCCGTCCCCCTGGGGAATGAACTGCCACTTCATGCCCGTGGGGAATCCCGCGCCGCCGCGCCCGCGCAGACCGGACTCCTTGACGTACGCGATCACGTCGTCCGGCGACATGGCGAGCGCCTTGCGAAGCCCCTCGTACCCGTCGTGCCTTCGGTACACGTCCAGCGTCCAGGACCTGTCCTCGTCCCAGAAGGCCGACAGCACCGGTGCGAGCAGCTTCTCGGGGCTCATGTCTTTCAGCTCGGGTGCCAAGGTCATCACTCCCCCTCCTCGGCGGCAGGCCCGGCCGGGTGGGCTGGGTCGGAGGCCGACGTGTCCTGCGGCGCGTCGTGCGAGCTCAAGTGCTCCGTCGGTGAGGGCTCGTGCGGTGCCCCGGTCCGGGCCGCCTCACCGCGCGGGTGCACCACGCGTGCGGGAGCGGACTCGCCCTTGGCGAGCTTCAGACCGACCAGGGAGGCGGGTCCCGCGCTTCCCCCCGACTCGACGGCCCCGTCCCGGTCGTCGGGGAAACCGGCCAGGACCCGGGCGGTCTCCTTGAAGGTGCACAGGGGCGCCCCGCGCGTGGGTGCGACCGGCCGTCCCGCGCGCAGGTCGTCGACGAGGCGCTTGGCGCTCGTCGGGGTCTGGTTGTCGAAGAACTCCCAGTTGACCATCACGACCGGCGCGAAGTCGCAGGCCGCGTTGCACTCGATGTGCTCCAGGGTGACCTTGCCGTCGTCGGTGGTCTCGCCGTTGCCGACGCCCAGGTGCTCCTGGAGCTCCTCGAAGATCGCGTCCCCGCCCATGACGGCGCACAGGGTGTTGGTGCACACCCCCACCTGGTAATCACCGCTCGGGCGGCGCCGGTACATGGTGTAGAAGGTGGCGACGGCGGTGACCTCGGCCGTGGTCAGGCCGAGCATGTCCGCGCAGAACCGCATCCCGGTGCGCGTGACGTGCCCCTCCTCCGACTGCACCAGGTGCAGCAGCGGCAGGAGGGCGGACCGGGAGTCCGGGTAGCGGGCGATGATCTCGCGCGCGTCGGTCTCCAGACGGGCCCGGACGTCGTCCGGGTAGGCGGGTGCGGGCAGTTCGGGCATACCCAGGCTGACGCCCCGCTCGGAAGAAGAGGTGGTCACCGGTCGACGCCTCCCATCACGGGGTCGATGGACGCGACGGCGACGATGACGTCGGCGACCTGGCCGCCCTCGCACATCGCCGCCATGGCCTGCAGGTTGGTGAAGGACGGGTCGCGGAAGTGGACCCGGTAGGGGCGGGTGCCGCCGTCGGACACGACGTGCACCCCGAGTTCGCCCTTGGGCGACTCGACCGCCGCGTACGTCTGTCCCGGCGGGACGCGGAAGCCCTCGGTGACCAGCTTGAAGTGGTGGATCAGGGCCTCCATGGAGGTGCCCATGATCTTCTTGATGTGGTCGAGGGAGTTGCCGAGGCCGTCGGGCCCCAGGGCGAGCTGGGCCGGCCAGGCGATCTTCTTGTCGGCGACCATGACCGGGCCGGGCTGGAGCCGGTCCAGGCACTGCTCGACGATCCTGAGCGACTGGCGCATCTCCTCGAGGCGGATGAGGAAGCGGCCGTAGGCGTCGCAGGTGTCGGCGGTCGGGATGTCGAAGTCGTAGGTCTCGTAGCCGCAGTAGGGCTGCGCCTTGCGCAGGTCGTGCGGCAGGCCGGTGGAGCGCAGGATCGGGCCGGTGGCGCCGAGGGCCATGCAGCCGGCCAGGTCGAGGTAGCCGATGTCCTGCATGCGGGCCTTGAAGATGGGGTTCCCGGTGGCGAGCTTGTCGTACTCCGGGAGGTTCTTCTTCATCTTCTTCACGAACTCGCGGATCTGGTCCACCGCGCCGGGCGGCAGGTCCTGGGCGAGTCCACCGGGGCGGATGTACGCGTGGTTCATCCGCAGGCCGGTGATCAGCTCGTAGATGTCGAGAATGAGTTCACGATCACGGAATCCGTAGATCATGATCGTGGTGGCGCCGAGTTCCATGCCGCCGGTGGCGATGCACACCAGGTGCGACGAGAGCCGGTTCAGCTCCATCAGGAGCACGCGGATGATCGAGGCCCGGTCCGGGATCTGGTCCTCGATGCCGAGGAGCTTCTCGACCCCGAGGCAGTACGCCGTCTCGTTGAAGAACGACGTCAGGTAGTCCATGCGCGTCACGAAGGTGGTGCCCTGCGTCCACGTCCGGTACTCGAGGTTCTTCTCGATGCCGGTGTGCAGGTAACCGATGCCGCAGCGGGCCTCGGTGACGGTCTCGCCGTCGATCTCCAGGATCAGGCGGAGCACGCCGTGCGTGGACGGGTGCTGCGGGCCCATGTTGACGACGATGCGCTCGTCGTCGGTGCGGGCCGCGGACTGGACGACCTCGTCCCAGTCGCCGCCGGTGACGGTGTAGACGGTGCCCTCGGTGGTCTCACGAGGGGAGGCGTGCGACGTGCTCATGAGTACGACCTCCGCTGGTCCGGAGCCGGGATCTGGGCGCCCTTGTACTCGACGGGGATGCCGCCGAGGGGGTAGTCCTTGCGCTGCGGAAAGCCCTGCCAGTCGTCCGGCATCATGATCCGCGTCAGGGCAGGGTGGCCGTCGAAGACGATGCCGAAGAAGTCGTACGTCTCGCGCTCGTGCCAGTCGTTCGTCGGATAGACGGAGAACAGCGACGGGATGTGCGGGTCGCTGTCGGGGCAGCTGACCTCCAGGCGGATCAGCCGGTTGTGGGTGATCGAACGCAGGTGGTAGACGGCGTGCAGCTCGCGACCCTTGTCGTTCGGGTAGTGGACACCGCTGACGCCGGTGCACAGCTCGAAGCGCAGGGCCGGGTCGTCGCGCAGGGTGCGGGCGACCATCAGCAGGTGCTCGCGCTCGATGTGGAAGGTCAGCTCGTCGCGGTCGACGACCGTCTTCTCGATGGCGTTCCCGGGGAGCAGTCCCTGTTCCTCCAGCGCGCCCTCCAGTTCGTCGGCGACCTCGTCGAACCAGCCGCCGTAGGGGCGGGTCGCCGGTCCCGGGAGCCGGACCGAGCGGACCAGGCCGCCGTAGCCGGAGGTGTCGCCGCCGTTGGTCGCGCCGAACATGCCGCGCTGGACGCGGATCTCCTCACCGCCCTGGCCGCGCTGGCCCGGGAGGTTCGACGCGCTGAGGTCCTTCTCGGGGTTGACCCCGTTGTTGTCGGCGTCGCTCACCGCAGCAGCCCCTTCATCTCGATCGTGGGCAGGGCCTTGAGCGCCGCCTCCTCCGCCTCGCGGGCCGCCTCCTCGGCGTTCACGCCGAGCTTGGAGCTCTGGATCTTCTGGTGGAGCTTGAGGATGGCGTCCATCAGCATCTCCGGCCGTGGCGGGCAGCCGGGGAGGTAGATGTCGACCGGCACGATGTGGTCGACGCCCTGGACGATGGCGTAGTTGTTGAACATGCCGCCGGAGGAGGCGCAGACCCCCATGGAGATCACCCACTTGGGGTTCGGCATCTGGTCGTAGACCTGCCGCAGCACCGGCGCCATCTTCTGGCTCACCCGGCCGGCGACGATCATCAGGTCCGCCTGGCGCGGAGAGCCCCGGAAGACCTCCATGCCGAAGCGCGCCAGGTCGTAGCGGCCGGCGCCGGTGGTCATCATCTCGATGGCACAGCACGCGAGGCCGAACGTGGCGGGGAAGACGGACGACTTGCGCACCCAGCCCGCGGCCTGCTCGACGGTGGTCAGCAGGAAGCCGCTCGGCAGCTTTTCTTCGAGTCCCATGACTTGTGGCCCCTCAGTCCCATTCCAGGCCGCCGCGCCGCCATACGTACGCGTACGCGACGAAGACGGTGAGCACGAAGAGCAGCATCTCCACGAGCCCGAAAATCCCCAGGGCGTCGAAGGTGACGGCCCAGGGGTAGAGGAAGACGATCTCGATATCGAAAATGATGAAGAGCATCGCCGTCAGGTAGTACTTGATCGGGAAGCGCCCGCCGCCGGCCGGCGTGGGGGTCGGCTCGATACCGCACTCGTAGGCCTCGAGCTTGGCGCGGTTGTACCGCTTCGGCCCGATCAACGTGGCCATGACCACGGAGAAGATCGCAAAGCCTGCCCCGAGGGCTCCCAGTACGAGGATGGGCGCATAAGCGTTCACCGCTCCTCGCTCCTCTCAGTCGGCACTGACTGCTGGCGGTTTGCGTCGAGCTCACATCCGCCCCACCGGCCCCTCGAACCCCGCCGGTCCCGGCGAAGATCGGGAACATGTGAAGCAGGTCACAAGCCCAACCGCGTGCATCTTATGCCCGACGCTCTGTGATCTGCGACACGAGGTATTGCACAAGCTTTGTGATCTCCACCACCTGACGATCGATCATGAAGTCGGATGAGCGGTGATCTTCACACCCGAAGCGTCCGAGTGATCACCAGAGGTGACATTTTGGCTCGTCAGTGCAGGCCGGAGGGGGGCGTCTCCATATCAAGAGGGTTCCCTTGCATGCAAATTCGCGATGGACTCGATCTCTTGATAGAGGCGCGTTCACACATCAGAGGTCGCGCGGAGCGGGGTGTGGACGCGTGCATTCGTTCACGATCTTCGCGAGGCCGTGATCCGGCCGTGATCTACGACGCCGGACGCGTCCGCCACGGCAGCCGTTCCGTGACCTCCGTCACACGCATGAGAGGCTCATGAGAACGGGGCTTGGCCAATCAACCCAACCGATGGTAAGTGCGGGGCAATTCGGGCGTATTGATCAAAGGCCGTGATCACAGGCCGGTTACGGGGCGCCCGTAATGTCCGTTACGGCGTCAATAAAGGGTCTCGCGCGGGGTTTTTGGGGGCTCGATTGAACAACTGTGGCGCAGCACACGTTTCTTGAAGATATGAAGGAGCCCCTGGTACCGGTTGTTCCCATGTCCCACACCGCTCACATACGCAGCCACCGGAAACCCCGCCGCAACGCGACCTCTGCGATCGCCGTGCGTGCCGGAGTTGCCGGTGGCGTTCTCAGCATGGCAGCGGCGGGTGCCTCGGCCTCGGCGAGCGCCGCCGAGCCGGTCACCCAGACCATCGAACTGCCCACCCTGACGGCCGACCTGTCCGCACAGGTCTCCCAGTCCGCTGCCGCCACCCAGCAGGCGGCCGCGAACTACGAACTGCGCGCCGAGCGTGACGCCGCCGCCGCCAAGGCCGCCGCGGAGGCCAAGAAGGACCTCGCCGAGGCGAAGAAGAAGGCGGAGGCCAAGAAGAAGGCCGCCGAGGCCGCCCGCAAGGCCGCAGCCGAGCGCGCCACGCGCAACGCCGAGCGCGCCACGCTCTCCGCCTCCGCGTCCGCGTCCGCCTCCACGTCGGTGTCGGCGCCCGCCAGCGGCAGCGTCGCGACCGTCATCTCCTTCCTGAAGGCTCAGGTGGGCGACGCCTACGTCATGGGCGCCACCGGTCCCAACGCCTGGGACTGCTCCTCCCTCGTGCAGGCCGCGTACAAGCAGGTTGGTGTGGACCTGCCGCGTGTCTCGCAGGACCAGTCGATGGCCGGCACGGACGTCCCGCTGTCCGACATCCAGGTCGGCGACATCCTGTACTGGGGTGGCAAGGGCTCCGCGTACCACGTGGGTGTCTACATCGGAGACGGCCAGTACCTGGACGCGGCCAACCCGTCCAAGGGCGTCGTCATCCAGGACCTGTCGGGCTACCCGGCGTCGGGCGCGGTGCGCGTCCTCTGACGTCAGGCATACGGGCTTGAGGGCCGCCGCCTTTCGGGGGCAGCGGCCCTCCCGGCCTGTCCGGGGACGCCGGCCGGGCCGGCCTATCCGAGGTCGAACGTGTTCGGCAGGCCCAGCCGGTAGCGCAGTTCGTCGACGCGCTTGAGGGGTTCCAGCTCGGGCGGGCGGTACAGCTCCTGGACCCGGCAGCGCTCGGCGTCCGAATCGTCCGCGTCCAGCAGGGCGTTGACGGCGTGCCGCGCGGACTCGTTGGCGCCCTCCATGGAGGCGAGGTCGACGTCGGTGCGGACGTAGTCGCCCGCGAGGAAGAAGTTCGGCACCTTCGTGCGGGCGGTCGGGCGGTTGCCGAGGGTGCCCGTGGGGTGCACGAGGAGCTGTTCGCGGTTCTGCGGGTCGGGGCCGCCCAGGCCCGTCACCGCCGGGTCCATGAACCAGCCCAGCCGGTCCCCGTCCCGCAGGATCGTCTTCCCGGCGTCGTTCAGCCCGTCCTTCAACTGCGTCCAGAGCTCGGCGACGACTTCCTCCGTCGTACATTCCTTGGCCGTCTTGCCGTACAGGATGCCGGGCTTGTCCCATTCCGAGATGATCGCGGAGAGACAGTCGCGGGCCTGCCCGTCGCCGTAGTCGCGTGGGAAGTCCCGTACGTCCCAGAACTGGGCCTGGCCGATGGCCGTCACCGACCAGGGCGAGTCGAGACAGTTGACGTGGCCGTGCACGACCGGGGTCGGGGTGCGCAGGTAGAACATCACGCCGGTCATCCAGTCGGTCTGGAGCGCGTCGCACCGGGCGAGCTGCGGGTCGGCGGTGCGCAGGGCCCGGCCCCAGGTGAGGCGGGCGTGTTCGACGGGCAGCGCGCTGACGTAGTGGTCGGCGGTGACCATGCGTTCCCCGCCGCCGTCGCGGGCCGAGACGCGTACGCCGGTCACGCGACCGCCGTCGCAGAGGACCTCGTGGACCTGGGTGCCGAGGACGAACTGCACACCGAGCGAGCGCAGGTACGTCTCCCAGGGGTCGATCCACGCCTCGCTCGTCGGGGCGTTCAGAACGCGGTCGACGTCGGCATCGGGGCCGTCCATGCCCCGGCCGAGCAGACCCCACAGCAGCAGGGCCTCGATGATGACGCGGCCGACGGTCCTCGTGGAGGCCACCTCCGCGCGCGTGGCGACGAGGTTGCGGGTCTGACCGATGCCGAGGACCGTGCGGTACTCCTGGCTCATCTCCTCGGCGCGGATGAAGTCCCACCAGGCGACCTGCTCCCACTGGCCCTCGCGGCGCGCCTCGCAGCTGGTGAGGTGGACGAGGAGACGGTTCGCGAAGTAGGCGGCCTCGTGGGCGGGCAGGCGGGTGCCGAGGTCGAGGGCGGACAGGATCTGGTCGCGGATCCAGGACGGGGTGAGGTCGCCGGGGCGTGGCGGGGTCGTGGCGCGTCTGAGGGGGAAGTGCAGGTCCGGCCGGCCCGAGCCGCGGGCGAACAGCGCCTCGGTGCCGGAGCGGAGGTTGCCGCGGACGCCGTCGGCGTTGCCGGCGAAGGGGATGCGGCGCATGGTGTCCGGCAGGTTCCGGTAGAAACCGGGGAAGAAGCGGAAGCCGTGCTCGCCGGGGAGCGGCCTGCGCCCGCCGGTGCCGGTGCCCGGGACGTCCATCGAGCGGGCCTTGCCGCCGAGGGCGTCGTAGTACTCGTAGACGGTGACGGCGTAGCCGCGCTCGGCGAGTTCGTGGGCGGCGCTGAGGCCGGAGATGCCACCGCCGAGGACGGCGACGCGTCTGCCGCCGCCGGAGGCGGGTGCGGCAGCCGCGACGCCGGACCCTAAGGCGACGGCCCCGGCGGCTCCCCCGGTGGCCGTGAGGAAGCGTCTGCGGGTGTGGCCGGACTGCTCCTGGGACTGCTGCGCGTGTTCTGTTGTCATGAGTCCCGGAGGGTAGGCAGGGGCGTCCGATGCCGGTAGCCCGGTTCCCGCCACCCACAGCATCCTCACAAACACAGGGAGAGACAGCAGATGCCGAGCGTCTTCGTACAGGGACGACCCGTCGACTCGTACCCGCGGCTCGCGCCCGAGGCCCGGCGCGGGCAGGTGCGGCGGATCACCGAGGTCGGTGAGGAGGTCCTGCACAAGCCGTGCCGGGACGTCACCGAGTTCGGTCCGGACCTCGCCGCGCTGATCGACGACATGTTCCTGACCATGTACATCGCGGACGGAGCCGGGCTCGCGGCGAACCAGGTCGGTGTCGGTCTGCGGCTGTTCGTGTACGACTGTCCGGACGACGACGGGGTGCGGCACGTCGGGCACATCGTCAACCCGGTGCTGGAGCCGCTCGACGCCGCTCACAGGAGACTGCTCGACGACGGCGAGGGGTGCCTGTCGGTGCCGGGCGCCACGATGGAGGTACCGCGTCCGGACCGGGCCGTGGTGCGCGGGTACGACCGGGACGGCGAACCGCTCGTGATCGAGGGCACGGGCTACTTCGCCCGCTGCCTGGCGCACGAGACCGACCATGTGAACGGGCAGGTGTACCTGGACCGGCTGTCCGGGCGGGAACGGAAGGATGCGCTGCGGCAGATGGCGGGCCGGCGCGAGGCGGTGTTCGCGCGCCGGGCCGCCAACGTCGCGGCTCTGAGCGGCTGAGGCGGGCCTACGGTGCCGAAGGCCCGCCTGCCCGCGTGCCTGATCAGGCCTTCGGCGCCACCTTGCTCAGGCCGTTGATGATGCGGTCCATCGCGTCACCGCCGGTCGGGTCGGTGAGGTTCGCGAGGAGCTTCAGCGTGAACTTCATCAGCAGCGGGTGCGTGAGACCGCGCTGGGCGGCGATCTGCATGACCTTCGGGTTGCCGATGAGCTTCACGAAGCCCCGGCCGAGCGTGTAGTAGCCGCCGTAGGTGTCCTTGAGGACGCGCGGGTAGCGCTGGAGGGCCGTCTCGCGCTGGGACGGCGTGGCGCGGGCGTGGGCCTGGACGATGACGTCGGCGGCGATCTGGCCGGATTCCATGGCGTAGGCGATGCCCTCGCCGTTGAAGGGGTTCACCAGGCCGCCGGCGTCGCCCACCAGCAACAGCCCCTTGGTGTAGTGGGGCTGGCGGTTGAAGGCCATCGGGAGCGCTGCGCCGCGGATGGGCCCGGTCATGTTGTCGGGGGTGTAGCCCCAGTCCTCCGGCATGGACGCGCACCAGGCCTTCAGGACCTCGCGCCAGTCCAGTTCCTTGAAGGAGTCGGAGGTGTTCAGCACGCCCAGGCCGACGTTCGAGGTGCCGTCGCCCATGCCGAAGATCCAGCCGTAGCCGGGCAGGAGACGGTCCACGGGGCCGCGGCGGTCCCACAGCTCCAGCCAGGACTCCAGGTAGTCGTCCTCGTGGCGCGGGCTGGTGAAGTACGTCCGCACGGCCACGCCCATCGGGCGGTCCTCGCGGCGGTGCAGGCCCATCGCGAGGGACAGGCGCGTGGAGTTGCCGTCGGCGGCCACGACGAGCGGGGCGCGGAAGGTGACCTCGCGCTTCTCCTCGCCGAGCTTGGCGTGCACGCCGGTGATACGGCCGGTGCGGTCGTCCAGGATCGGCGCGCCCACGTTGCAGCGCTCGAACAGTCGGGCGCCGGCCTTCTGGGCCTGCCGGGCGAGCTGCTCGTCGAAGTCGTCGCGCTTGCGGACGAGGCCGTAGTCGGGGAAGGAGGCGAGATCCGGCCAGTCGAGCTGGAGCCGCACCCCTCCGCCGATGATCCTGAGGCCCTTGTTGCGCAGCCAGCCGGCCTCCTCCGAGATGTCGATGCCCATCGCCACCAGCTGCTTGACGGCGCGTGGGGTGAGGCCGTCGCCGCAGACCTTCTCGCGCGGGAACTCGGTCTTCTCCAGCAGAAGGACGTCGAGTCCCGCCTTGGCGAGGTGGTAGGCGGTCGTGGAGCCGGCCGGCCCCGCGCCCACGACGATCACATCGGCGGTGTTCTCGGAGAGCGGCTCGGTCACGACGGTCACGGCGGGATCTCCCCAAGTTCGAAATCTGCGTGCCGACCGGCACAGGACATGGGCAGTCTATGCAGCGGCATTCATCACCGGCCGAAGGGCTGCCTCCATGAACTGAGTTCCAGAGCGGCAGGACCGCCGAGTTGTCGGTCCACGAGGAGCTCACCGCCCGCCAGCGCCGGCCCGACCGTCCGCTGACGCTGCGTAGTCGACTGTCACAGAAAGACATCTGTCGCTTCCGGCCGGTGTGGAGCGGGAGTTACCCTTCCCGTACCGCTGGGGGTGACATCTGTGCACATATCCCGCAAAACACCCGAAGTGCGTGTACCGCGTCTGGTGGGCCTGATGGCCGTGGACGCGCGGGAGACGGCCCGGGCACAGGGCCTGCTCCTCAACGCACCGGACCGGCCCGACTTCCACCTCGCCGTCGTCGACTACGTCGTACGCCAGTACCCGCAGGCCGGTGCCGAGGTGCCGCGGGACTCGATGGTCTACGTGTGGTTCGACTTCGGCCCCGGCGAGGGCGGCGGGGGCGTGCACGAGCCGCGGATCCCGAGACCGCCCAGGGGCGGGCTGCAGCGGGAGCTGGACGAGCCCGGCGACCCGTACATGGCCCTCAGCTCCCCTTAGGGCCTGTCGGTCAGCTCTCCTTGAAGCCCCGGTGCAGGGCCACGATGCCGCCGCTCAGGTTGCGCCAGGCCACCCGCGACCAGCCGGCCTTGCCCAACCGCTCGGCCAGCGCGGGCTGGTCGGGCCAGGCCCGGATGGACTCGGCGAGGTAGACGTAGGCGTCGGGGTTGGAGGAAACGGACCGCGCCACCGGCGGCAGGGCGCGCATCAGGTACTCGGTGTAGACGGTGCGAAGCGGCGCCCAGGTGGGGTGCGAGAACTCGCAGATCACGACCCGCCCGCCGGGCCGGGTCACCCGGTACATCTCCCGCAGGGCGGCGTCCGTGTCCTGCACGTTGCGCAGCCCGAAGGAGATCGTGACGGCGTCGAACGTGTCGTCCTTGAAGGGCAGCCGCGTCGCGTCGCCGGCGGTGTAGGGCAGCCAGGGCTGCCGCTGCTTGCCGACCCGGAGCATGCCCTGGGAGAAGTCGCAGGGGACGACGTAGGCGCCGGTGCGGGCGAAGGGCAGCGAGGACGTGCCCGTGCCCGCCGCCAGGTCGAGGACCTTCTGCGCGGGGCGCGCGTCGACCGCCTTGGCGACCTCCTTGCGCCATCGCCGGTCCTGGCCGAGGGACAGCACGTCGTTGGTCAGGTCGTACCGTTCCGCCACGTCGTCGAACATCGAGGCGACTTCGTGCGGCTGCTTGTCCAGGGATGCGCGGGTCACGGGCCCATTGTTGCAGCACGCCCGCCCGGGAGAAGCCGCGGCGCAGACAGGCCTCGAACGCGGGCACGTCCCGGGACCGGTCGATCAGCGCTACGGCGAGGATCGGCGCGATCTCGCGCCGCAGGCAGATCGTCACCGCCCGGGCGTTGGAGACAGTCACGACGCGGTCCAGTCGCCGGACGTACCAGCCGCCGTACGCGAGGGCGCCCAGCCGCGAGCGGGACCACCGCGGCGGGCTTCAGCCGAGCCGGGACGTCGTCGTGGTGCGCGAGCCGAGGAGCCGGCAGAAAAGGAACGCCGCCAGGTCGGTGAGGCCCGCTCCATCCGGGAGGGGGCGCGGTGGCGGCCGCGGGAGGGGGACATACGGCGGCCCCCGGTCGGTCGGCGACCGCGGAAGCGGAGGCCGAAGGGGGACGAGGAGGTGGACGGGGACGTGGTCGTGGTGGGACCGGCGGCGCCGCTTCCGGCGGCCTGGGGCGGAGCCGACGGGGCGCTGCTCGGCGGGGCTGCGTCCGGGTCGCCGGGGCCCTCGCCCCGCGGCCGGCCGGCACCGGGCCCCGCATCCGCGAACGGCAGCAACTGCGACGGCGTGAGCGAGGTGCCCGAGACCATGACGGCCGCGCCGAGCACGGCCGCGTATGCCGGACAGACGGCCCCGGCGCTCTCGTTGCCGCGTTTGCTGCGGCGACCGCGCATGGCGTGGCTTTCGATGGCAGGCTCGGAATGCCCTCCCCGGACATCAGGACGCCGGTCCTTATTCTGATAGTTCTCGCAAACACCCGCGCATCGGGACATGAGCGCCCGACCTGGTGAGACGTTTGCTGCCGGGAAACGTACTCGGTGTGCGTACCCCTGAGGTCTCACGAGAACGGGAGCGCGCGTCATGAGGAGTTACCGGAAGCCGGCGGCGGTCGGACTGGGCTGCCTGATCGCCCTGGTCACCACGGCGTGCTCCGAACAGGGCGAGGTGGCACGCCCGGCACCCTCGCTGTCGGCCGCGCCCGGCACCTCGCCCCCCGCGTCCTCGCCCCCCGCGTTCTCGCCTCCTGCCTCCTCGCCCCCTGCCGCGTCCGGTCCCGCGTACGCCCCGTACGTGAGTGCCACGGAGGCCGCCGGCACCGACTCCGCCGGCTCACCGAGGACGTACAACCTGGCCTTCGTCCTGGCCGACGGCGACGACTGCGCCCCGCGCTGGAACGGCACCCACGCGATCGGCGACTCGGCGGTGAAGTCCCGTATAGCGCGGCTGGAGGAGAACGGCGGCCAGGTCCGGGTCTCCTTCGGCGGCGCCTCCGGCAAGGAACTCGCGGCGGCCTGCGACAGCGCGACGGAACTGGCGGCGGCGTACGGCACGGCCCTCGACGCGGCCGGTGCCACCCGGGCCGACTTCGACGTCGAGGGCGACGAACTGGCCGACTCCGCCTCCGTCGCCCTGCGTTCGAAGGCGATCGCGCTGCTGCAGAAGGAGCGTACGGATCTGGAGGTCTCCTTCACGCTCCCGGTCATGCCCTCGGGCCTGGGCAAGGACAGCCTGGCGCTGCTCGGCTCCGCCGACGACAACGGCGTACGGGTCGCCACGGTCAACCTGATGACGATGAACTACGGCACGTCGTACGACGGCGACATGGGCGGCTACGCCCGCACGGCCGCCAAGGCCGCGCACACCCAGCTGAAGAAGGTCTTCGGCACCTCGGACGCGGCCGCCTGGCAGGGCATGGCGCTCACCTCGATGATCGGCGTCAACGACGTCGACGGCGAGACGTTCACGCTCGCCGACGCGGCCGAAGTCCGTGCCTTCGCCGAGGAGAAGGGCATCGGGTGGGTGTCGATGTGGTCGGCCGCGCGGGACCGGCAGTGCGCGCAGGGCTCCGAGCCGGATCAGCCGGCGACCGATTGCAGTGGGGTGAGGCAGAGTTCGGGGGCGTTCGGGGAGGCGTTCGCGGGCTGACGGATCAAAAGGGCACTTCAAAAAGGCGCATCAAAAGAGCGCTTCGAAAAGGGCCCTTCAAAGGCCCGCTTCGAAAGGCTCCTCGAAAGGCGCTGTCAGCGCCGCCGGTGCACCAGCCGCCCCGCACACACCGTCGCCACGCACTCCCCCGCCTCGTCGAAGACGGCGAGGTCGGCGCGGCCGGTCGGGACGATCGCGGTGTGGCGCGCACTCGGCAGGACGACGACGTCGTTGCGCTCGGCGGCGGACCGGAGTTCCGGCGAGTCGACGTACTCCTCCAGGACCGCGACCGCGCCGAGCTTCAGCACCTCGTGGACGCGTTCGCGCGGGCTCGGGGCGTCCGGGAGCGGACCCTCGTGGACCCGGGCGGGACCGAGGGTCCCGGGCCACCTGCGGACCCGGGCGCGTGGGAACGCCTCGCGCACGTCGTCGAGTTTTCCGACGGCACCGATCCGGTCCCGTCCGACGGCCACGGCACCACCCTTGACGGGCTCGGAGTCCCAGGTGACGCGGACGGCGTCGGCCGTGTGAATGGTTTCCAACTACCTCTCCGCGCCGACTCAGTTGGGGGCGAGCAGCTTCAGCTCGGGGTGAGCCGTACCGCCCTCGATGGCCGTGGACGAGATGTGCGAGACCACGCGGTCGTCGACGGGGTCGTTCGCCGGGTCGTCGTGCACGACGAGGTGCTCGTACGTGGTCGACCGCTGCGCGGGCACCCGCCCGGCCTTCCGGATCAGGTCGATGATCTCCATCCGGTTGGAGCGGTGCTTGGCACCCGCGGAGGAGACGACGTTCTCCTCCAGCATGATCGAGCCGAGGTCGTCGGCGCCGTAGTGCAGGGAGAGCTGCCCGACCTCCTTGCCCGTGGTCAGCCACGAGCCCTGGATGTGGGCGATGTTGTCCATGAACAGCCGCGCGATCGCGATCATCCGCAGGTACTCGAAGAGGGTCGCCTGCGTCCGGCCCTTCAGGTGGTTGTTCTCGGGCTGGTAGGTGTACGGGATGAAGGCGCGGAAGCCGCCCGTGCGGTCCTGGACGTCCCGGATCATCCGCAGGTGCTCGATGCGCTCGGCGTTGGTCTCGCCGGTGCCCATGAGCATGGTGGACGTGGACTCCACGCCCAGCCCGTGCGCGATCTCCATGATCTCCAGCCAGCGCTCGCCGGACTCCTTCAGCGGGGCGATGGCCTTGCGGGGCCGCTCGGGCAGCAGTTCGGCACCGGCACCGGCGAAGGAGTCGAGCCCGGCGGCGTGGATGCGCTGGATCGCCTCCTCGACGCTGACCTTGGAGATCCGGGCCATGTGCTCGACCTCGGACGCCCCCAGGCTGTGGATGACCAGCTGCGGGAAGGCCTGCTTGATGGCGGAGAAGTGCTTCTCGTAGTACTCGACGCCGTAGTCCGGGTGGTGTCCGCCCTGGAACATGATCTGGGTGCCGCCCAGCTCGACCGTCTCGGCGCACCGGCGCAGGATGTCGTCCAGGTCGCGCGTCCAGCCCTTGGCGGTGTCCTTGGGGGCGGCGTAGAAGGCGCAGAAGCGGCACGCCGTGACGCAGACGTTCGTGTAGTTGATGTTGCGCTCGATGATGTACGTCGCGATGTGCTCGGTGCCCGCGTACCTGCGGCGGCGTACGGCGTCGGCGGCGGCGCCCAGCGCGTGCAGCGGGGCGTCCCGGTACAGCGCGAGCGCCTCGTCGGGGGTGATCCGCCCACCGGCGGCAGCACGGTCGAGGATGGGCTGAAGGTCGGCCTTCTCGGTCACCGGGCGTCCCTTTCGTAAGGGTTGTGGACGGACCAGCCCAGCGTACGCCAGCCGTTCGGGCCGCTGGACGTCAGGCCTTGGGGCCCTGAGCACGTCAGGCCGCGTAGGCCCCGGCCAGCAGCCCGAGGAAGGCGCCGGAGATCAGGAACGGCCCGAAGGGGATGGCCGTCTTGCGCCCGGCACGCCGCGCGACCACGAGGGCACCGCCGTACAGCGCGCCGAGCACGAACCCGGCGAAGGTGCCGAGCATCACCGTCGGCCACCCGTACCAGCCGAGTACCGCCCCCGCGCCCAGGGCGAGCTTGACGTCGCCGAATCCCATCCCCGCGGGGTTGATGAGGAACAGCACGAAGTAGCCGCCGCCCAGCGCGAGCGAGCCGAGCAGGGCGGTCGTCCACTCCCCCGCGTGCTCGGGCACGAGCGCGGTGAGGCCGAGCAGGGCGAGCGCGGCCGCGGCGAACGGGAGCGTGAGCGGGTCGGGCAGCCGCCGCACCCGGAAGTCGACGGCCGTCAGCAGCACCCCGACGGGCGCTAGCAGTAGCCACACCCCGAGCTCGGGCCGGGTGCCGGTGGCTGCGGCGAGGGCGGCGCAGACGAGGGCGGTGGCGATCACCAGGGGGGTCGTACGCGGCCCGTATCCGGCCTCCTCGCGCTCCGCGCACTCCGGGCACGAGGCCCGCCCGAGCCAGCCCTTGAGGGCGTGCCCGCCGGGGCACTGCTCCCGCCAGGGCACCCCCGAGGGAGCCGAGAACCGGTAGGCCGCCCGCGGCAGAAACGCACCCGCCGCCGCGCCCCACAGCGCGGCGGCGATGACCAGCGTCCCGGTGTTCATCCCACCGCGGCGATCGCGTCGCGCCACGTCGGCAGCAGCTCGTCGAGCAGTGCCTCGGTGCGCGGCGGCAGGCCGCGGGCCCCGCTGCGGCCGATGAGATCGGTGGCGAGCGCGGTCAGCCGGGACGTGTCGCCGGTGGCGTGGGTGGCGCGCAGCAGCTCGTGCCACAGGCGCTCGTCGGCCGGGGCGGTGCGCAGGGCCGCGTTGAGGGCCTCGATGGCCTTCTCCGCGCGGTTCTTCTCCATGTGGAACTCGCACAGCGCGAGCCCGGTGTCCGCGACGAGCAGCGGCAGCTGGGCGTCGACGATCTCGTGGGTGAGCCACCGGTAGCGCCCCTCGGGCCGGTCGGCGAGCAGCGGCCCGCGCACCAGCACGAGCGCGTCGGTGAGCAGCCGCCCGCGCACGGCCCGGCTTTCGACGCCCTTGCCCTGCGTGGCCTCGTGGTAGAGGGACCGCAGGACGTCCAGGTCGGAGACGACGGACTTGGCGAGCGTGAGCCGGCCGCTGCTGTCGGTGCCGAGGCGGGGAGTGCCGTCGGGGTCGGCGCCGAGCCAGTCGCGCAGCCGGTCCAGCAGCGCGCCCCGTACGTCGTCGGTGACGCCGCGCGGCCACAGCGCGGAGGACAGCACGCGCGGGTGCACGCCCTCGCGGTGCAGGAGCAGCAGGGCGAGCGCCTCGTGGAGGAGGGCGCTGCGCTCCCCGTCCGGGGTGTCGAGGCCGATGATCTCGTACGGCCCGACGAGCCGGGCGTAGACGGCCGGCCGCCCCTGCTCGCTGATGTCGACGAGGAACGGCGGCCTGTTGGCCGGGCCGCCCTCGGGCCGGTTCTCCGGGTCGGCGTCGACGAACAGCTCCACGACGGCCCGCTGCTGGGCGGCGGGCAGCAGCTGGGCGTCGAGTTCGAGGCCGAGGAGGGGCGCGAGCAGCTTGCCCTGGCCGGTGATCTCCATCTCCCAGGCGGCGCCCGGCAGGTCGCCGGTCTCGGTGCCGACGAGGTAGCCGATGCCGAGACGGCCGGCGTCGGCGGCGAGTTCGGCGAGCTTGACGGCGTCCTCGGCGGACGGCTGGGCGGCGAGCAGGACGAGGTGCGGGGCCCAACGGGTGTGCTGGGCGGGCCCGGTGCGCCCGGTGAGGACCGAGTCGTGCCCGGCCGCGCCCAGGGCGCCCCGCCGCTGCCGCGTCTCGGCCTCCATGGTCTCGACGAGTGCCTCGACGTCCTCGAGGTGCCGGATCCGGTTCGGGGCGAGAGGCGTCAGGTCCTGCCCGAAGCCGACGAGCGTGATGGTCATGCGGTCGGACCACCCGTTGGTCGCCAACTCGGCGGCGACGGACGCGAAGACGGCGGCCCGGTCGGCCTCCCGGCCGCTCAGCGACACGATGCCGGGCACGGCCTCCAGGTTGAGCAGCAGCCGCGAGTCGTCCATGGTGCCGAGGCTGACGAGCCCCGGATAGGGCGCGGCCGTGTCGACGTCCTCGTAGCGCTCGGCGTCCGTCCGGGACAGCATCCAGAACGTCTGGTCCTGCCCCTGCTGCCAGGGGGCGGGGGGCTTCCCGGCGGGCTGGGCGAGCTGGAGGTGCAGGTCGCCGTTGCTGAGCCAGGCGGCATACACGACCGGCAGGGCCCGCGACTCCTCGGCGAGGGAGGCGGCGAGACCGCGCAGGCTCCGGTCGAGCAGCCGCACGCCCTCGGGGTCGGCGCCGACGAGCAGCGCGTCCTGGACGTCCTGGGCGTCCCCGCTCGGCGTGGGCGGCTCCATACCGCGTCGCCCGCCGACGGCCCCGAACGCCGACTGCCAGAGCGCCTGCCGGCGCCGCCGCCCCAGGGCGCCGAGGAGACCGGCGGCGAGGAGGGGTGCGGCGAGGAGGGCCTCGGGCAGACCGAAGGAGCTGCCGGACTCGGCGCCGACGCCGGTGGCCTGCTGATGGCCGGAGTCGGGGGCGGGCCGCTGCTCGGGCAGGGAGACCTGGGAGGCGGAGGGACCACCACCGGCGTGCTCGTGCCCGCCGCCCTGGGCGCCACTGCCTCCGGCGCCGCCGCCCTGCGCGTGATCGCCGGTCAGGGCGTAGTCGCTGATCTGCTGCTGCACGTCCGGGGACACGTTGGGAGCCTCGTCGGGCATCTCGACGAGTTCGCCGCCGCGCGCGTCGCCGGGCATCTCCATGATCCATCCGGGCCGGATGAGGCTGGCCTCGGAGAGCTTGGACCCGTCCGGCTGGATGCGGTCCTTGTTGAGCTCGAAGATCTCCTTGTAGCGACGCCCGTCACCGAGGTGTCGATCCGCTATCTCCCACAGGGAGTCGTGGTGACGCCCCTCGGGCGGCTGGATCCGGTAGTACTTCGTGTCGCCCTGCTTGGCGGTGCTGCCGCCGGCGTCGGCGTGCGAGGCGGCGTGCGAGGCCTGCTCGGCGAGGGCGGCGGCGGTGTCGGCGGCCTGCTCCTGCTGCTGGGCGAAGAGCCCCGGGGTCTGCTGGGCCGCCGCGGCGGCGGGCTTCTGATTGGCGTCGTAGCCGCTCTGCCCGAGCTGCGACAGCCCGGGCGCGAAGCTCGCCGCGGTGGCGCCGACGAGCAGCAGCGCGGCGACGAGCTGCCGGGCGAGCAACTGACTGGGCCCGGCCCCCGGCACCCGCCCCGGCACACCGACACCGGACAGCGCGGCCTTCATCTCCACGAGCACGCAGGCGGTGAACTGGGCCCACGCGAGCCACACCACGACGGTGAGGATGTTCAGAAACGTGTCGACGGTGATCTCTTGCTGAAGCCAGTCGAGGCTCGGCACCCCGTTCGGCAACGGCCACCCGATCTGCGTGGCCAGCGCGCCGGGCACACCGACGAGCAGAACGGCCAGGGCGACGAACGCGAAGAACGCCTTGACGAAGTCCCCGAACGACCGCCGCCGGATCCTCACCGGCTGCGGCGTCCGATTCCTCGGAGCCGTCGTTCCCGGCGTACTTCCCGTCGAGCTTGACGAGCTTGAGGTGCGGCGTCGCGGCATGGCGGGTGTCCTGGGGTCGTGTGTGGAGTGCGGTGAGGCGAACGGTGAGGCGAGCTGTGGTCCGAGAGGTGTGCTGAGCCTACAGAGATCTTATTGACTCTTATTGCGGTCGTCGAAGGGCGTGGGGAACGAACGTCGTTGACGTCCGTTTTGCCCTCGTAGTGGCATGCGCTTGCGGTCTGCGACAGGGCGGCAGGGTTCGCTCCCTTCGCAATTGCCACGCACGCCCCTCACATTCCCCCCGTAATCCCCTACGGCCTCTCAAGGGCCCATTACCCGCCCCTGATAGCTTCGTTCTCTGCCGCATACACCGAACACCGGGGGAGACGAACCGTGGCGCGCCGCGCCCTGACCACCACCGCCGCCGCACTCACCGCGACAGCGGCGCTTCTGCTCACCGCTTGCGGCGGAGGTGGCGGAGACTCTTCGGACGGCATCGAGGGGGCGGAGCAGGGGGCGAGGAGTCCGTCGGCTTCACCGTCGAAGGCCGCGGATGCGGACCGCCCCGATCTCAGCCTGCCGAAGGACCTGAAGATGGTCTTCGACTTCGACAAGCCGTCCGACAGCGATGAGGCGGCTGCGCTGGACGACTCTGCCAACTTCATCCGCGCGCTGAAGCACGCCATCGTCGCCCAGAACCCGAACGACTCGGCTTACAGGTTCTACGCCCGAGCCGGAGCTGCCAAGTACGCGAAGTCGCAGATCGAGGCGTGGGTG
The DNA here is from genome assembly GCF_028885415.1 of Streptomyces coeruleorubidus. Lineage (GTDB taxonomy): Bacteria > Actinomycetota > Actinomycetes > Streptomycetales > Streptomycetaceae > Streptomyces > Streptomyces coeruleorubidus_A. Next base: position 5,768,732 of record NZ_CP118527.1, on the reverse strand, counting down.
AAGGGCGGCTGGACCCCGACAGGCGAGGACCAGTACTACGACGCCGCCACGAGCAAGTCCGAGGACGCGAAAGCCGTCCTCGTCACCTTCTGCCGTAACCAGGCCAAGTCGTACAGCAAGGACATCAAGACCAACAAGATCCATTACACGAAGGAAAGCCTCGACAGTTACCTGAAGTACCGCATCTTGATGCAGCCCTCGGCCGACTCCCCCGGCATCTGGCAGGCGCAGCAGATCGAGGTCGCGGGCAAGGCCACGGAGTGTCAGCAGTGACGGGACCGGACGAAGCGCAGCATGGACAGCCGCGCTGACCGCCACCGTGCTCTTGTGCTCGTCGGGCGCAGCCTTCGCCGACGAAGTACCGGCGCCCACGACGCCCAGTCAGCCTGCTGAGAAGCCCTCCGGTGACTTCAACGGTCGCACCCTGCTGGCGTCCGTCTCGCAATCCCGCATCCAGGTCAGCCACCCCGACGGCCGAACCGAACAAGGTTCCATGGACGAGCTGACGTCCGTCGACCCCAATTGGGAGCCCCCGGTCTGCTGGTACGAGCCGGTCTTCACTCCGGACGGGCTCAAATCCGCGGTGGAGGACTTGCAGAAGAACGGCGGGATGGGTGCCGTCAACGCCCACGAGTGGTGGAGCTCGGGCATCTTCGTCGATCACTACGACAAGGGTGGACCGGAGGACAACTTCGATCTCAAGTCACCCACCAACAGCACCGCCGAGGGGTACAAGAACTACAACATCGGCAAGAAGGGCATGTTCTGGCGCAGTGTTGTCCGCAAGGGCCACGAGAACGACAGCAAGGCCTGGGACTGCGGCCGGATCATGTTTTGGCAGGACGCCGGCACGATCCCGGACGACGAGCACGCGCCGACTCCTGAGACGCTTGCGGCGTACGCCTACGACAAGATCGAGGTGCCCAAGACCGAGGTCACGCTGAGGCCGGAGGCCAAGTCCACGGTGAACCTGCCCACTTGGGTGTGGTTGGACAAGGGCACCTTCAAGGAGGTCAAGGTCCGGGCCGAGCTTCCCGACACGGGGCTGTGGACGGAGACGACGGCCAAGCCGGTGGCCCTGCACCTGGAACCGGGCACGGACGATGCCGAGACCTTCCCGGCCTCCGGTGACTGCGAGATCAACGAGGACGGCTCGATCCGGAACCCCCTACGCCAAGGGCGACGCCGACAAGACCCCGCCTTGCGGCATCAGGTACCTGCGCGCCACGAACGGTGAGCCGTACCAGTTGAAGGCCAGCATCACCTGGCAGATTTCGTGGGAAGGCACGGGTGGCGCGAACGGTGACCTCCCGGATGGCACTTTCGAAACGACCCAGGACATGAACGTCCAGGAGATCCAGTCGATCAACCGCTGACGCGACGGGGAGCATCAGCGCGGCCGTCCACCGGGAGCAGGGCGTCGAGCGCCCGGTCATAGGCCCGGAACCCGGCCTTTCCGTGCTGGGGCATGTCGGCCTCGGGCCGAAGCAGGCCCGGGAGGCAGGCAACTCGCCACATCCTGAAGACCAGCGCTGGTGCGCTCCGTCCCGTGGCGTCCGCGATGCCGGACGCGATCGCCAGCGCTTCGGCGATGCGGGCTGCCCCCGGGCGGACTTCCCCTCCCGCCGCGACGGCAGCCGTGATCAGGGCCTGCAGGAAGTACGTCAGCTGCAGGTCGGCCGCCATGTGGCACATGCGACGAACGATGTCCGGCCGTCCGAGGTCCTCGAGCCGGGACGGAACCTCCTCGACCGCACCCGACCACAGCAGCAAGGAGGGTGCCGTCACCTCGTGCTCCCGCAGATAGCCCAGTTCATCGGCGACGGCCATCGCGGACGAGGTGAAGCCACCGATGTCACGGACGAGTTCGAGCAACCGGCCGACCTCGTCACGCCGACGGCTCACCAACTCGCCGACGGAGACCGCGCCGACACTCCAGGTGCCGGTCGCCGACACGGCCCCGACCTCCACGACCCCGCCGAGCGGCCCGAAGATCTCCCGCGCCAGCGCGCCTTCCGGAACGCGAACAACCTGACCAGCCACTAGCTCATGCCTCGCATTGCCGACCCGCGCATTTCACCTGGTTCACGCCTCACCTTCCCCACACAATCCACCCACTGCCTCTCAAGGGCCCCCTCACCGGCCCCTGATAACTTCGTTCCCTGTCGCATACGCCGAACAGTCGCATACGCCGAACACCGGGGGAGACGAACCGTGGCACGCCGCGCTCTGACCACCACCGCCGCCACGCTGACCGCGACAGCGGCGCTGCTTCTGTCCGCGTGTGGTGGTGGCGATTCGCCATCGGACGACATCAAGGGGGCGGACAGCGGGTCGAGCAGCCCCTCGACCCCCGCTTCGACGTCGGCTGCGGCGCCCGAGGTCAAGCGCCCGGTGATCAAGCTTCCCAGCAGCTTCCAGCTGACCTTCGAGAACTGGACGAGCAGCGACCCCGTCGAGCAGGCCGTACTCAACGACGGCAAGGAACAACTCCGGGCGGGGTACGAGGCGATCATCGAGAATGACCCCGACAGCAAGGACCGCGCCTTCTACGACACGAAGGCCGGCTTCCTGCAGAGCCAGCTGTGGATCAGGACCTACACGGACAAGAACCTCACCGTCATCGGCAAGCTGCCAGTGTTCGACCCCAAGGTCACCCTCGCCAAGGACAAGGCAGCGGCGTCCCTCTCCTACTGCACCGATGAGAGCAAAGCCTCGACGAAGAACCGCAAGACGGGCGAGGTCAAAGGAAACCCGGCGGGCACGGACCCCGAGGTCTTCTACGTGATTTCCATGGGCAAGAACGCCCAGGGTGTGTGGCAGGCGGTGTCCGCCCATTCGGAGAGGGGTGGCTGCGCACAATGAGGTACTCACACGCCTCCCGGCCCCTCACGGTCATCTCGCTCACCGTCGCCCTCCTCGCGCCCGTGCCTGCCATCGCCCTCGGCGGCGAAGGCAGCTACGGCGGCGGAGCCAAGGCCAACGAGATCTCCGCTTCCGCCTCGCAGTCCCGGATCAAGGTCACCCAAGTGAGCGGCCCCACCGGCGGAAAGCAGGGCACTGTCGCGCCAACGGACGTGACCTGGAAGCCGCCGCCGTGCTGGTACGAGCCGGTCTTCACACCTGAGCAGCTCAAGAACTTCGCGGAGAACGACGGAAACGGCGACGCAGGCCTGCGCGACGGCTGGTACGGATCGAAGCTCTGGACCGACCACTTCAGGGACGGGAAAGACGCGAACACCATCTTCACCAAACCGTCCACCGTGAAGGGCTACAAGAACTACAACCTCGGCAAGGACGGCTACTTCTGGCGCGGGGTCGCTCCGGACTTCAACGCCCTCGACGACACCTCACTGTGCAGTCGGCTGATGTTCTGGCAGGACGCCGGAGAGATCCCCGACGACCCCAACGCCCCCACGCCGGAAACCCTCGCCGACTACGCCTACGACAAGGTCAAGGTCCCCGAGACAGAGGTGGAGCTGAAGCCGGCGGCCAGGTCGACGGTGAATCTGCCGACCTGGGTCTGGCTGGACAAGGGCACCTTCAAGGAGGGCAAGGTCCGCGCGGAGCTACCCGGAACGGGCCTGTGGGCCGAGACGACAGCGAAGCCGATCGCCCTCCATCTGGAGCCCGGCACCAAGGACGCCGAGGTCTTCCCCGCCTCCGGCGACTGCGAGATCAACGACGACGGTTCGATCGGCACCCCGTACACCAAGGGCAACGCCGAAAAGACCCCGCCCTGCGGCATCCGCTACCTCCGCGCCACGAACGGCACCCCGTACCAGCTCTCCGCCAGCGTCACCTGGCAGATCACCTGGGAAGGCTCCGACGGCACCGGCGGCGACCTCCCCGACGGCACCTTCGAGACCACCCAGGACATGAACGTCCAGGAGATCCAGTCGATCAACCGCTGACGCGACGCCCGCACCGCACAACCGGAAGAACGAGACCCCCGTGCCCCGCTACCGCTTGACCACTACGGCCGCCGCCCTGACCTCAGCAGCGACTCTCCTGCTCACAGGTTGTGGCGGGGTCGACGGACAACCGTCGAGCAAGAAGGTGAGGGCAACTCCTGAGCCGAGCAGCCCTTCCACCTCCGCACCCGCACAGGCGTCACCCGAGCACGTACGCCCGAAGATCACCCTCCCCAGCAGCTTTCAGCTGACTTTCGAGGACTGGCAGAGCAGCGACCCCGTCGAGCAGGCCGTGCTCCATGACGGCAGGGAGGATCTCCGGGCGGGGTACGCGGCGATCATCGCGAACGATCCCGACAGTGAAGCGGTGACCTTCTACGAAACCGAAGCGGCCCGCGGGCAGAGCACGCAGTGGATCAGGTCCTACACGGACAAGAACGTCAACGTCATCGGCAAGCTGCCCGTCTTCGGTCCCGAAGTCGCGGTCGGCGACAACGGGGTGACGGCGTTGCTCAGCTACTGCACGGACGAAAGCAAGGCGTACACGAAGCATCGCGAGACCGGCGAGGTCGTGGGAAATCCCGCGGGGACGGACCCTGAGGTCTTCTACCAGGTGTCGCTGCGCAAGAACGCCCAAGACGTGTGGCAGACCGCGCATGTGCGTGGGGACAGGGGCGGCTGCTCCTGAGGTCGTCCTTGTCGGGTGGCCTGCCCGCTCCGCGTTGAACTTCACATGGAGCGCGACAGCGAGTGGCCCAGGCGGTCAGACGGACGGGTTCTCGTTGGAGACCAGCGCCGCCGTGAAGTACAGAGGCAGCCCGTCTTGGGGGTCCAGGGGAACCTCCTGTGATGTCCAGCGGTTGAAGGCGATCGTCAGGTCGAGCACGACGGGTTCCTCCGGGTTGGAGTCGTCGATTCGGTATCCCGCCTCGGAGAACGCCTGGAGCAATTGGCGAGCAGGCGTCCGGAAGACATCGAATCCGCGCCACAGGACACGCAGGTCTGAGTCTTCCTCCTCGGGAGCCGAGACATCGACGGCATTGACCGTTTTCTGGTCCTTGAGGATGACGATGATGTCGAAGTCGTCCCCCATGGCCTGGATCTGCACCGTCGGATCGTGGTCGAACGGCCCCATCACACGCACTTCACCCCAGGAAGCAGCAGCCTTCACCGCCTCCTCGAACGGCATCCCCATGGTCACCGGCGGAACGCCGTTCGGAGGGTCCAGGATGATGTCCATTTTTGCCTCACTTCAGCAGGTCGTAATTGATCGTCCAGCCGTTATCGGACAGCATTTTCTGCAGCCCGGCGTTGTCCTTCAAGCTGGCGACCATATCGGCTATGTGCTGGTCGTACTTCGTGCCGAATCGCGCTCGGATGTCGTCGATGTCCATCTTCATGGCCTCGTCGAACTTTCCCTGGTCGACGAGATCGCGCTGTGCGTTTCGCCATGGTGTGGCCGAGTAGCCACGCGAGTCCGTACTCGAGACGAGGCGGTGATCACGCCGCTCCATGCGAATGGCAGGACCCATATGCTCGGTCAGGCTGAGGTGAGCGTACGCCGCCTTGGCCGGTATGTGGTTGATCTCATTGCCCTTACGCGCGGGCGAAAGCCTCCCGTACCAGCCACCGAGGTCTGTACAGACCAGGCCGAAGGGATCGCTCCACGTGAACGGATTAGGGACATAGGAATAGTTGTTGGGAGCCGCGTTCAGTCCGAGTGGGTCCGGTGATACGTATCGGGCGTTCTCCGCGTCGTAGTACCGCCGGACGTTGTAATCCAGCCCGGACTCGAGGTCGTGATACTGGCCGGGAAAGCCCAGCGGGCACGCTGGTTCCTCCCCCACGGTGTCGAAGGGCACCCCCCAGACGGAGGTCTGGCGCCTCCAGTGAATGCTTCCGTCATCATCGACGAGTTCGGTCGGTGTGCCGATCAGATCGGTGACGATGGCGTAGAACCTGGCGTCGATCTCCTCCTGGTCCTCCGCAATCCCGTCGGACGCCGCGAACACCCGCTCGGTCTGCGCCAGTGGGCGATGCTCGCCTGGCTGCCAGTGCCATGTGGTCACCTTCGCCGCGCCGTCGCCCCGCGGCTGGATCCTTTCCGCGAGGCGGGTTCCCTCCCAGGCGAAGTCGGTCTGCTCGATGACCGTGCCGTCCTGCGTCAACAACCGCTTGGCGATGCGGCGACCATGCGGGTCATACAGGTAGTGCCAGCGACGGTCGTCAGGAGTGACGACATCGGTCAGGCGGTCGAAGGCATCCCAGCGGTACTGCCACGTCCGGGACCCGCCCGACAACAGGCGCCGCGTGACGGACACGACTCGACCTTGGCCGTCGTAGGCGTAACGGGTGCGCCCGCTGCGGCGCAACAGCAGTCCCTCGTAGTCCCGGTCCACGGAAGGCGCGCCGACTCGTCCTCCCTGCTCGGGGACCCCTTGGCTGTTGGCGAGGTTACCGGCGGCGTCGTACGCGTAGTGCTCCTGCCTACGCGGAGAGGTCACGGTGAGAATCCTGCCATGGGCGTCCAGGGTGAACCGGTGACGCCCCTGGACGCTGTCGTCGTTGTCCGTCAGGAAGTTGTCAGGTCGGTAGCCATAGGTTCGCCGCCAGACCTCGCCGCCCGGGCCTTCACTGCCGGGTGTACGTCCGACTGAGTGCAGGACCTGACCGGTGGTCCGGCCGACGGCGTCCCACGACTGGCGGAGCAAGGCCCCCGCGCCCAGCACACGTTCGGTCTCGCGCCCCATGGAGTCGTAAGCAAGCTGAACACTGATGCCGTGGGTGTGCAGCCCTGTCAGCCGGTGGCCCGCGTCGTACTCCCACGCGGTCACGGCCCCCGAGGGGGTTCGGCGGCGTACCCGGCGCCCCATGATGTCGTAGTCGAGTTCCAGCGACCGGCCGTTGCACGTCTCCCGGAGAACCGCGCCGAGTCCGTCCCGCTCGTAGGTGATGACGGCGTCCGGGCCTGCTGCCTCCATGAGGCGGCCGGCCCGATCGTATCGATAGTGGATCACTCCGTCGTCCGTCACCTGGCTCAGGAGGTTCCCGCGAGAGTCGAAGGCGCAGACGAGCCGTTGCCCAGCTCCGTTGATCCGCTCGACGGGTTGCCCTGCCGCGTCGTATCCGTACGTTGTCTCACTGCCGCTGAAATCACGTTCGCACAGCAGACGGCCGGCCGCGTCATAGCTGTACAGCCAACTGAGGCCGAGGGCGTTTGTGACAGCCGTGAGCCGGAGCTCCGTGTCGTAGGCATACTCGATACGTGATCCATCCGGGCACGTCAGGGCGACGGGAAGTCCGAAGGGACCCTGCTCGTAGCGCGTGACGGCGCCTGCCGCGCTGGTGAAGGAGACCGGGTTTCCTGCCGCATCGTGATGCCAGAACTCGGCCGAGCCATCTGCCAGCCGTCGTTCCAGCAGTCTGCCCTCTGGTGTCCACGCGAGCGAGGTGACCGCCCCGCCGGCGTCGGTGATGCGGACCACCTGTCCGAGCGCGTTGCGTTCATAGTGCGTGGTGTGGCCGAGGGCATCGGTGACGGTTTCGGGTAGGCCCGCTTCGTCGTTGACGATCCGATACGAAGCGCCCAGAGGATCGGTGATCAGTGACCTTGCGCCCCTCTCGTCGTACGCGTAGCGGGTCGTGGCTCCGAGCGGATTCACCATCCGTGACAGGCGGCCACGCTCGTCATAGCTGCGTTGCCAGCACGCACCGTCGGCTTCGACGAGGGTGACGGGCTGGTGCTCCTCGTTGTACTCGGCCCGCACGGTGGAGTTGTCGGGCAGGCGTACCTCGATGAGGTCGCCCCGTCCGTCGTAGGTGTAGCAGGTGGTGCGGCCCAGGGGGTCGGTCTCGGACAGCAGCCGGTCGTACCTGTCCCACTCACGCACAGTCGTTCCACCCAAGGGGTCGATCTCGCTGACCACTTGGAGGTGATCGTTCAGTTCGTACGTGGTGGAGTGCCCGAGCGAGTCGGTGTACACGGTCCGTCCAGCCACGTCGTCGTACTGGAATGTGCTGCTGAGCAGGCCGTCGGGGCCGGTCGTCCGCAAGCAGCGGCCTTGGGCGTCGTATGTGTAGCGGAACACCGTCCCGACGCGGTCTTCCCAGCCGCTGATGCGGTTCTCGTCGTCATAGAAGAGTTTCTCCGCGTGGCCGGAGGCGTCATGGACGTGCGTGAGACGCCCCCTCCGGTCGTACCCGTATCGGCACAGCGTCGGAGCACCAGGCGCACTCGCCAGGGCGAACTCGCTGATCCGGCCTGACACGACCAACACGTCGATGCGATACCCACCGCTGTGCGAGACACCCCGGGGCACGCCCTGCTCGCTGTAGGAGACTTCGATCGAGTTTCCGTGACGGTCTGTCATGGCGACGAGGGACAGCTCGGCCGGCCGGTCCGAGGTGACCTGGGCAAAGTGGAGTTCCTGGCCGATCTCCGGCTGATGGACCACCATCGGACTGGCGGCCGTACCGTCCCAGGAGAGCTCCCAGCGCGGCCCCTCGACCGGCATGACGGCCAAGTCCCGCTCAGGGGTGGGGTATTCCAGGACCATGCCGTCCTCGGTAACCAGACGGACACCGAACTGCTCCAGAATCAACCGCTGGTCCAACGTCGAGGTCCATGAACGCCCGAACCAGCGGCCGGCGCGCTGATCCGTGACGTAGTGTCGCCGAAGAATCAACGGGAGGACGCCCGGCAGGAAGACGTCGTCCTCGGACATAACCATCTCACCGGTGGCGACGTCGATCGGATCGCTCTTGCACGTGCGCTTCAGCATGCTCAGGGCGCTCTTGCGCAGGTTACTGCCGAGCCCTTTGGCCATGCCCTTGAGACCGGCCTTGGCAAGACCCTTCACACCCTTGGCGAGGCCGCCCATGGTGGTCAGGCCCTTCATGCCCGGTATGCAGTCCAGCGCGGCAAACCCGACGTCCCATAGGGACGCTTGCCCCTTGGAGTATTTGTAGAGCGTGTCGGCGAGGACGACCGCGGCGGCGATCAGCACGATCGCGCCGAGGATCGGACCACCGATGATCATCGCGACGATACCGACGACCGCGACCACAACTTTGCAGACCGCGACGATGCTGCCCCAGTTGTCCGTGAACCAGTCGCCGACCTCCTCCCACCACGACCGGTTCTGAATACCCGCGTCCGAGGCCTCGTCGATCTTCGACTTCGCCTCGCGGGCCGCCTCCTCGCGCATCTTGCGCGCGTCCTCGGCCATCTTCTTCGCCGCCGCGAGAGCATCCTGCGCGTCGGACACGTCCGACTGAGCCTTGGACTGCGCCGACTTGGCGTGCTGCACATCCCGCGTCGCGGCACGCACCTTCGCCTCGTCCGGCTTGTCCGCGTCGGACTTCCTGCCGGTCGGGTCGTCCTTGTACTTGTCCGCCTCCTTGCCGGCCCGCGTCACCCACGAGTCGGCCGAGGTGAGACGGGACTGGGCCGAGGAGAGGTTGTCCCGGGCCTCACGGCCCTTGACCAGAGCCTTGTCGGCGAGTGACTGGGCGCGCTCCAGCTTCGGCCAGAAGTCCGCCAGCGCGTCCCCGCACATCTCGTAGGACTTCTTCAGCTTTTTGAGGTTCTTCGGGACATCCGCGAAGTCCTCCTTGAAGACGTCCGCCGACTTGCCCGCCCACTCAAGAAGCGTGCCCTCCCCCGCCATGCCCTTGACCAGACGCAGCGCATCGGAGACGTCATCAGCGAAGTCATGCAACTGCTTCGCGAGCGTGCGCACCCGCTGCGGATCACCAGGCGTCGGATCCTTGTCCAAGTCCAGGACATGCCAGTCCGAAGGCCTGTGCCCCGCCATACCGCAACCCCCGTCACGAGCACACCAACGTCAACAACCGTATGCACACGTGAACTTACAAGGCACAACCGTTCGACGGAAAGATCGGCTCGGGGTACGGTTCAGATGAGATCAGGGCGTTGGACGTTGGGGGCTGCCACATGGGCAACGGCAAGAGCGACCTCGCACTCCCGCTGAGCGAGCTGGAGGGCTACGGTCGCCGGCTTCGTTCCATCAAGACCCGTCTGAATCACACCAAGAAGCTCTTCGAGTCCTACAAGGACGACATCGGCGACGGCAGCGTCAATGACGCGCTCGGGGATTTCGAGTCCAACTGGGAAGACGGGCGCGAGGACATCACGCAGCAGCTCGATGCGCTGGCGAGTATGTCCGATGCCGTCGTCCGTGAGTTCAAGAAGCTTGATGACGAGCTTGCCAAGCAGGTCAACGATGCCATGAAGACCGAGGACAAGCGGGGCGGGAAGGGTGGCAAGGGGAACGGTGGCGGCGGTGGTAAGTAAGGCCGCGCCTCTGACGTGAAAAGGCCCCGGATCCGGAGATCCGGGGCCTTTCGCGCGCCTGGGTCAGGAAGCGATCGCGGTGTTGAGGTGCAGGTCCGCCGCGATGCCCTGGGGCGAGGCGGCGAGGCCCACGCCGCCGCCGACACCGGCGTTGACGCCGGCGGCCGACGTCTCGACGTAGAGACCGGCTGCGGCGCCGGCACCCGCGGTGCCGCCCGCCTGGCCGCCGGCGATGGTGTCCAGCTCGGCGTCGGACATGTGGGCGGTCTGGATCTGCGGGGTGAAGGCCATGGAAGGCGGTTCCCTTCGTTTCAATAATTCGAAGTGCTCGAGCGGGACCGATCAAAGCACGTCGGAGGAAGGGTCGGCCAGTCAGTGGTTATCGGGGTGCGATGGATTTCGGTGACCGAATTCATGTCTGTGACCATTCGGTCACCGAAAGGCCCGTCGCCTTCACATGTTCCGCCACTGCGCGGTACCGGTGTGCAATGCACGGCGGGGTAGGTGAGTGGTGCTCAGTTCCTGCCCTGGTTTGTCACGACCTCGCGATGAACGGTGTGCAGATCCGTGGAATGTTCCGGATCAGCGGTTCACCGACTGGATCTCCTGCACCGTCACGTCCTGGGTGGTACCGAATGTGCCGTCGGGGAGGTCGCCGCCCTCGCCGTTCGTGCTCGTCCAGCTGATCTTCCAGGTGACCGTGGCACGCAGCGGGTAGGGGCCCTCGGAGCCGGACGAGCGCAGGTAGCTGACGCCGCAGGGCGGGGTCTGGTCGGCCTTGCCCTTCGCGTACGGTGCGCCGATGCTGCCGTCCTCGTTGATCGCGCATTCCCCGGAGGCGGGGTACGTCTGGGCGTCGGCCGTGCCCGGCTCGATGTGCAGGGAGACGGGTTCGGCGGTGGTGGTCGCGGACAGGCCCGTGCCGGGGAGGCTCGCCGTCACCGAGAGCTTCTTGAACTTGGCCTTGTCGAGCCAGATCCAGGTGGGCAGGTTGACGGTCGACTTGCCCGTCGGAGCCATCTCGATCTCGGTGTCGGGGACGGGGAGTTCGTCGTAGGCGTATTCGGCGAGGACCTGGGGGGAGACGGCCAGGGGCTCGTTGGGGGGCTCGCCCTCGTCGACCCAGAAGGGCGACTTGTCGCAGGACATGGCTTCGGGCTCATCCTTGCGGTTGGGGTTCACCGCGGCCGCCCAGAACATGCCCTCGCCCTGCTTGTCCAGGTTGTAGTTCTTGTACGGGTGCCCGTCCTTGTACCGGTGGTCCAGCGCCTTACCGATGAAGTCCCCGATGCCGTCGAGGAACACGATGCCGTCCATGTCCCGCCACGCTTTGACGGTGGCCTCGATTTCCTTGGGCGAGAATGCCGGCTCGTACCAACAGGCCGGGGGCGTCCAGTTGCTGTTGGTGGAGGACAGGGAGCCGGTCTTGGCAGTGCTGGAGGCACCGTTGACCGTCGTGCGCACCTTGGTCCGGACGGTGATGTTCTGGCCCTTCCTGCCGCCCTGCGCGTCGCCCAGGCTGGCTCCGTCGTCCGTCTTGCTTCCGGCCTGCGCCATCGTCGGCGCGAGGGCCAATGGCAGGGCGAGCAGGGTGGCGATCTGCACTCGCCTGCGCATGCAGGTCACGGCCGGCACTGCTCCGCTCCTCGCTGGGAAGTCACCTTCAGGGCCTGCCAGACGCCCTTGGCGTTCTTCGCCATGCGCGCGGTGTAGGAGACGTAGTCGTCCGCGTCACCAGGCGCCCTCTTGACCTGCTTGCTCTCGCGGTCCTTGCTGTACGACTTCGTCTCGTCGCCGCAGTACGTCACTGTGGCGGACGTCTTGCCGTCCAGAGTGACCTCGCGGTCGTAGTAGCGCGTGACGCCGGTCCACGTCTTTCCGGAGTCGTAGAAGGACTTGACGTACGTAGCGGCAGCGAGCAGGGCGTCGTCCTTGCTGTAGAACTTCAGCGCCGGGTGCTTGTCGGCGTCCACGGTGATGGCCTCGTCGATCGAGTTGATCATCCGCTCGTTGTCCGCCAGCACGGCGTCCTTCGCCGGATCCCCGGTCGTACCGCCCTCGAAGACGTTCTTCACGTCGGACGGCAGCTTGATCTCCGGCCGCTCGATGTCGTCACTCGGGGCGGACGCCGACGGCTTCGTAGACCCCGAACCCGACTCCGCTCCCGCGATCTTGTCCGAGTCCTTCGGGTCCGACGAGTCCGAGCCGCCACAGCCCGTCAGCAGCAGCGCCACCGCCGCGGTCAGGGCGGTCGCGGCCGCCGTGGTCGTGCGTGTGCGCATGGGGTTGTACCTCCAGTGGGGGAATCGTGCTCAGCGGAGCCGAGAGGGACGGGCGACGGGGGCGGCGGGCATCAGCCGACCTCGTTCTCCGCCACCGCCTGTCCGTGGACGACCACGTCGCCGCCGTAGAACATGCCCGTGAAGACCGGGGAGTAGGTGAGCTGCACCTCGACCTGGACCTGCTGGGCGTCCGCCGCCACGCAGTGGGTCGCCGCGATGTCCGCGCCCGTCATGTCCATCTCGCGGGCGAAGGCCTTCACGCGGGCGTTGCAGTTCTCGAAGTTGATCGGGGCGAGGCCGCCCTCGTTCTCGTAGAGGGCGTCGCGGTCGATGTCCTGGGCGGCGAAACGGGCCGCCTGTTCCGCGATGTCGGCCGCCCGTTCCCGCTTGGAGATGGACAGGCCGCCGTCGATGACGAACGCGGACAGGGAGAGGAAGACCAGCGCGAAGATGATGACCGCGCCGGCACCGGAGCCCTGGTCGTCCAGGTGTGCGCGACGGTCCGCCCACCACGACCGCCAGTAGGGCGGGAGGTGTCTCACGCCGACCTCCGGAACGGGTCGAGCGGGGAGCTGAAGCTCGCCGTCAGCGTCGTCGGGACGTCGAGGCCGAGCATGGCCAGGCCCCGCACCTGGCAGCTCACCTCGACGGTGAAGATCGTGTCGGGCTCGAAGCCCTGGCTCGTCTGGACGACCGACACGGGGCCGGAGCAGACGTCGGCCAGGTTCGCCTCGGCGGCCTTCTCGGCCTCGGCCATGGCGGTGGCGTGGTCCTTCTGGATCGAGCCCGCGCGGGCCGCGTCCCGAGCCGCTCCGTCGAGCGCTCCGCGGCCGTCGACGAGCTGGCCGAAGGCGACCAGGACGAGGATGAACAGGATCATCACCGGCGCGAGGATCACGACCTCGACCGTGGACAGGCCTCGGTCGTCGGCCCGACCGCTGTCCTTCCGAAGAGCCGGAGGAGACGGAGTCATCAGTTCTCCTCCTGTACGAACCGTTCCACCGGGCCGGCCGACTGCGCGTGCACCGTGAGGTCCAGCCCCGGGAACACCGTCGGCACCCGGGCCGCGATCTCCACACCGACCGTGTTCTGGTCCGGCTGGAGCATCTTCACGTCCGGCGCCAGCACCAGTTGCGGGCCCAGCTGGCGGATGTAGCTGTCCACCACGTCCTGGGCCTCGCCCCGCCACGCGCCCGGCCGTTCGTCGGCCGTGGCACGCGCCTTGCGCGCTCCCGCCTGGGCCGCCGCCTGGGCGACGTGGTCCGCGAAGAAGTACAGGGCGAACTGCACGGTCGCGAAGATCATGAAGAACAGTACGGGAGTGAGCAGCACGAACTCGATCGCGGTCATGCCGGAGTCGCCGCGGGCGGCCGCCGCTCTCCGCGCGGCCCGCACCCTGCGGCGTATCCGTCTGCTCACGTCTGCCGGCATCCCCGTGAACCCCGTTGTCCGTACGACTGTCCTGTGACTGTCCCTGCGCCTGTTCCTGCGACGGTCAGCAGGTCTTGCCCGCGTCCGCGCCCTTGATGCAGTCGCCGACCTTGTTGGCGCCCTCGCTCAGCGCGGCGTTGATGATGGCGGCCACGACACCGACGATCGCCACGACGACCGCCGAGATGATGACCCACTCGACCGCGGAGGCACCGCGGTCCAGCTCGCCGGAGCGGGCGCGCTCGGTACGGGCCTGGAGGAAGGTGACCAGGAAGTCCACGGCCGGGATGCCCGTGTGGAAGTTGCGTCCGTTCATGACGTCTTGTCCTTTCGAAATCGGTTCCGGGAAGTTCTGGAGTTGTGAAGGTCGGCTCACTGCACGGCTCACTGCACCTGGAACACCCGCATCGCCGCCGGAAAGATCAGGAACACCAGGAACCCGGCGCACAGCAACAGCTGCGCCACGAGCATCGACTGGGACTTCTCACCCGCGCTGCCCTCGATCTCCGCGAGCTCCCGGTGCCGCATGGTCTCGGCCCGGGACGCGAGGGACTCGCGCACCTTCGCACCGTCGTCAGCGACCAGGGCCAGGGAGGCGGAGAGGTCCTTGAGTTCCTCGACGCCGATCTCCTCGCCGAGCTGGCCGAGCGCCTGCCACTGGCTGATGCCGGTGATGCGGGCGTCCGACAGGGCGTTGCGGATGCGCTGGTTGGCCCAGCCGTCGGAGATCTCGGCGGCCGCCATCAGGGCCTCGGGCAGACCGCGTCCGCCGGCCAGGCTCATCGACACCAGGTCGAGGTACGCGCCGATCACGCGCCTGAGGTCGCGCCGCTTCTGGGCCGCGTCCCGCCGTACCTCGAGGTCGGGCAGGAAGAAGAAGATCACCGCGAAGAGCAGCGCCAGCCACACCGGGATGATCGGGCTCCGGCCGACACCGAGCGTGTAGACGATGGCGAACAGGAACGGGCCGAAGAACAGGCCGGCCACGCCCAGCAGCACCTTCGTCGCCAGGAACTTCTCCCAGCTGCGGTCCAGGACCGCCAGGTCCGCGCGCAGCGAGCGCTGCTCCCAGCCCTGCTGGAGGTAGAACTCGGAGACGCGCAGGCCGACTTCGGCCCGCAGCGCGCCGAAGCGCCCCTTCTCCCGCTCGGTGCGGGCCGACTCGTAGGCCGAGCCGCGGGCCCGCATCGCGTCGATCCGCGCGACCTGCGAGATCGCGCTCCGCTTGCTGGGCATGAGGGCGCGGACGAGGGCGTAGACGCCCAGGCCGATGACGGCGCCGACGACGAGCGGCATCGTGAGGTTCACCGGCGTGCCCCCTCTTCCTGCGGCAGCTGTTGCTGGGACTGCTGCGACGGCGTCCTGGGACGGACGAACTGGACGGCTGCCTCGTCGCGGACCAGGAAGCGTTCGGGCGTCTCGATGGTGGACAGCTTGCGCAGCCACCAGAAGCCGAGCGCGAACAGGCCGCAGACACAGGCCAGGACGAGCTGGCCGGCGGCGGTGCCGTACGGCTCCACGAAGTCACGGTTGAAGATCGACAGGCCGAGGACGAAGGCGATCGAGACCGCCACGACGATCTGCACGGACCGGCGGGTCGAGGCGCGCTGCGCCATCACCCGCTGGCGCATGTCCACTTCCTCGCGCGCCGACTTCGCCAGGGCGCCCAGCACCTGGCGCAGACCGGGTCCGCGCAGGCGGGCGTTGAGGATCAGGGCCGCGACGATGATGTCGGCGGAGGCGTCGTCGATCTCGTCGGCGAGGTGCTGGAGCGCCTCCGGCAGCGGGGTGCGGGCGCGCAGGCGGTCGACGAGGGCGTCGAGGTGGGGGCGCAGGACCGGGGCGGCTGCGCGGGCGGAGGCCGGGATGGCCTGCTCCAGGCCCACCGCGCCGGCGATGGTGTCGCGCAGCGACTCGGTCCAGGAGGCCAGGGCCTCCACGCGCCGCATGGCGGCCCGCTCCTCGCCGGCGCCGCCGAACAGGCGGTCCCAGAAGAAGACGAGGACGCCGGCCGCGATGCCCGCGACCGCCCAGCGGGTGAGGACGAGGACGACCAGGCCGACGATCGCGGCGAGCGAGCCGCGCTGGCCGGCGAAGCGGATCAGTTCGCCCCACCGCTCGGCGGCCTTCTGCTTCTCGTGGTCGGGCTTGACGGGCAGTCCGCGTACGGCGACGAGGAGAAGGGCGAGGCCGCCGCCGACGGCGACGCCACTTCCTATCGAGTACAGGACGGTGGTGGAGAACAGGCCGCCCATGGAGCCGAGCGAGCCGAGTGCTGCGAGAGTCGTGTTTATCCCCGGCTCACCCCCAGGTCCCGGACGGCCGGTAGCCGTGTGCCATCAGTTCCTCCAGGCAGGCTAGGGGGGCGTGCGGCACGATCCGGCCGTCGGGGGCCTCCGCGAACACCTCGCTGGACAGGACGCGTCCGTCGACGCCGTTGACCTCGCGGACGGAGGTGACCATGCGCTGGAGACGGCCGCCGTTGCCGAAGTCGTTGCGCCGCTGGATGAAGACGACGAAGTTCACCGCGCCCGCGATCAGCAACTGGCTGGCCTCGATGGGCAGCCGCTCGGAGGCCTGCAACGCGTAGGTGGAAATACGGTTGAAGACCTCGCTGGAGCTGTTGGCGTGGATCGTGGACAGCGAGCCGTCGTTGCCCTGCGACATCGCGTTGAGCATGGTGACGATCTCGTCGCCGAGGACCTCACCGACGATGACGCGGGAGGGGTTCATACGCAGCGAGCGTCGCACCAGTTCCGCCATCGAGATGGCGCCCTGGCCCTCGGAGTTGGGCAGGCGCTCCTCGAAGGCGACGACGTTGGGGTGCAGGTCGGGGAAGGTGTCGAGCCCGAGCTCCAGGGCCCGCTCGACGGTGATGAGGCGCTCCTGCGGCGGGATCTCGTTGGCGAGGGCGCGCAGGAGCGTCGTCTTACCGGCGTTGGTGGCGCCGGCGATCATGATGTTCTTGCGGGCGCGGACCGCGCAGGCCAGGAAGTGGGCGACCTCGGGGGTCAGCGTGCCGTTGCCGACGAGGTCGGAGATGAACACCTTGCCCATGCGCGCACGGCGGATGGACAGCGCGGGGCGCCGGGCGACGTCCATGACGGCCGACAGACGCGAGCCGTCGGGGAGTCGGAGGTCGAGCTGCGGGTTGGCCGAGTCGAAGGGACGGGAGGACAGACCCGAGTACGCACCCAGCACCTGGATGAGCTCGATGAGCTCCTCGTCGGTCTCGGCGACGGGGTCGCCCTTCACCTCACGCCCGTCGGCGTAGCCGACGAACACCTGGTCGCACCCGTTGATGTCGATGTTCTCGACCTCGGGGTTGTCCAGCAGCGGCTGGAGCCGGCCGACGCCGAACAGCGCCGCGTGCACGGCGGCCGCGTACTGCTCCTCGGTCTCGGCGTCCAGCGGCGTACGGCCCGCGTTGATCTCGGCGCGGGCGTACTCCTCCAGGATCTGGGCTATGACGGCACGGGCGTACTGCCGTTCGTCCTCCGTGGACATCGGAGTGACGTTGTTGATCTGGTCCTGTCGGCGCTGCTCCGCGATGCGGTCGCCGGCGTCCTGGCGGAACCGCTTGACCAACTGGTGGTCGACAGCGGTCATGTGCCTGCCCCCGCGTGGCCCTGCATCTGGCCCGGGTGGTTGTGCTGGACGTGGTGGGCCTGCTGAACCTGGTGGGCCTGGTTCGCCTGGGCGGAGGCGGCCCAGGCGGCGCCGTACTGCTGGTAGAGGTCGGCGGCGACCTTGCGGGCCGAGCGGATCAGCAGCGACTTGTCGAGACGTCCGCGCTTGCGGCCGGCCAGCTGGTCGGCGCCGGCCGGGTCGTCGGCGATGGTGCCGACGACGCGGGCGCCGGTCTGGGCGTGCACGAGCATGTCGTTGACCTGCGAGGCGAGCTTGCCCGCGGTGCCCGTGTCGGCGATCAGGACGACGCCGATCACCGGGTTGGCGAGGCTCGCGGCACCGCGCGGGCCGCCGTGCAGCTTGCCGGCCAGGGCGGCGGCGCGGTCGCGGACCCGGGCGATGGCCTCCGGCTCGGTGCGGGAGAGCAGCAGTACGAGCGAGGCGTGCGGGAACAGCTCGACGGCAGGGGTGTCCCCGCTGATGCGTCCGCAGTCGGCGATGACGTCGGCGGCGGCGTTCGGGGAGTCGGCGAGGGAGGCGAAGGCGTGCCCGAGGGTGGGCCACAGCCCCGCGAGCCCGGCGGCCTGCTCGGCGATGCCGAGCCCGACGAGCACCTCCAGTCCCCCGCTCAACGGCTGTACGTGGTCCCAGAGCTGGTCCGGCACGAGTCCGCGGCGCGCGGTCGCGGCGATGGACAGCATGCCGGTGTTGGGGTTGAGCGGTCCGCCGTGCGCGGCGGCACTGCGGTAGACGAGGTCACCGCCCGCCGGGTCCGTCTCGGCGAGCAGGACGCGCCGCGGCCAGACCGCCGAGAGTGCGACGGCCGCGGTGGTGACGCCGGGGGAACCCTTGTCGGCGGCGAGAGCGATGAGCGCCATGGGGTGGGTGCCGCCTTCTAGTTGCCGGGGACGTGCACGATGGCGACTTGGTTCGCGGCCGCCGCGGAGGCGAGCGCGGCCGCGTCGGCCTCGTCGACGAGGACGGTGAGCGAGAGGTTGCCGGTGCTCACGGTGGCGTCGCTGTCGTCCTCTACGGTGTTCACGCGCGCGTTGTCGACGATGGCGCCGCCGGAGGACGAGGTGCCGCTCGAGCTGGTGCTGTCGTCGGTGCTGTTCGAGGGGGAGCCGCTGGTGCTGACACGGTAGGCGGAGACGACGTCACCGGCCTTGATGTCGGACGGGTACTGGCCCTCCTTGAGGGCGAGGCCGACGGCGGCCTTGCCTGCGGGCAGGCTCGCCTTCTTGGCGAACATCTCACCGACCGCGAGAGTCCCCGGGTAGATCGTGGACTTGGCCTTGTACGTCTGGATGGTCTTCAGCTGCGACCACTCGACGTAGTGGATGCTTTCGTCCGCGGCGACCATGACGGAGGTCACGTCGCTGTCCTTGAGGGACTCCCCGGCCTGGACCTCGTTCGTCACCTTGACGACCTCGATCCGGTCACCGGCCTGGAGCACCAGCATCGTCGCCCCCAGCGCACCCACCAGGATGAGCAGCACCGCGAGCGCGGCCAGTGCCGGTTTGCGCTCGCGAGGTGGTGTGGGAAGCCGGTCACCGACCGACGGCTGAGCCGGAGCGGCGGAACGACCGGCGCCCGCCCCCGTACGCTCTTGGATCTTCACGCAACCGCTCCCCGTACACCCAAGAAGTTATTTACCAAATAGGACACTTCGCACTTCTCGGCCCGTTGGATTGGTGCCTGAGCTGGCCGAATAGCCAGCGCCGAAGTGAGTGTCAAGCCATGGCACCGTATCAGCCGCACATAAGCCCCTCAAGGCGCGTCCGAACTCAGAGAACGCACCAACCGCACCGTTATCCATCTGCAACTTCTGGCAGGCAAACGCCCGTTGCGACAAAGGGCCGAACTATCAGGTCAGTGTGCTGCAGCGAACTCGCCGCGGCAGCGGGTGCGCACCCACCCTGGGGCGGTCAACACCTCCCGGCCATCATGCCTGCACGATTCACACACAAGGCGGGAGGTTCCCAGTCGGGAGCGGACAGTGGGTTCAGTAGAGTGCGGCGGCGACCTCATCTCGGTCACCATCCCCCCAGGAGGAGTCCCCCCGTGAAGCGCGTCACCCTGGCAGCCGTCTCCCTCTTGGCCTCGGCCTCCGCACTGACCGCCTGCTCCGGCAGCGAGGACGCGCCCGCCAGTTCGCCGTCGGCGCCGAAGGCCAAGCCGGTCGCTCCGGCGCAGCGGCTGGCGAAGGTCATGGTGACGAAGGACGACCTGCCCGGCTACAACGTGTCCAAGCCCGACGCCCAGTACGCCTTCGCCAAGTCCTCGGACGAGGTCACGGTCGACAAGCCCGGCTGCACCCCGCTGGCCTACGCGATGAACCAACTCCCACTCGGTGAACCGCAGGCCGACCTCACGCACAGTGCCGGGGCTGGTTACGGCAAGGAGATCACGTCCATCACTCTCGCCTCGTACGAGCCGGCGGCCAAGGCCGAGTCGGTGTTGGCCGGTTTGGCGAAGGCCGTGTCCGAGTGCGGCGACGGTTTCACCGCCAAGGCGGGCAAGAACACCTCGGCCTACGACTCGGTGACCGCTGAGAAGGGCATGACGACCGGTGCTGTCGCCTTCCGGTCGACGATGACGTTCCGGGGTGTCACCCACACTCTGCACACCGAAGCCGTCCGCCACGGCGACGTGCTCGCCGTCTACTTCTCGGCGAACGGCTTCGCCATCGCCGACGGCATCCGGCCCAGCGACGCCAAGATCCCCCCGAACATCGTGAAGGCGCAGAACGCGAAGCTGGGCTGAGGCCGGCCGCCCCTACGAATCCTCAGCCACCGGCACCAGTCCTCGCCCCTCACGGCGCCACCCGGGATCGGGCCGCGCCGCAACCAGCCGACCTGTAGCACTCGCGAAGCCCCGAGTAGAGTGCGGCGCGGACAGTGATCGGACCGCGGGGGGCCACACCGGTGAGGGCAGTCACGGCAAACGAGTCCTACGCAGGGCAGACATGGGCCAGCAGCGGTGGCCGAACCCGTGCCCTCCGGCTGTTTCTCGCCCTCTGGGCGCTGACGGCCGTCTTCGCGACCGCCACCCCGGCGCGAGCAGCGGACACGATCCCCGCCACCCAGGCCGCCTACCTCGCCGACCGCCTCCGCGAGAACCCGGTCCACGTCACCGACCAACTCCCCCGCGAGGTCCCACGGTCCACCGCCCCCGACTTCGCCAGGCTCGCGAAGAAGACCGGCGTCCCGACCTACGTCCTGGTCCTGCCCGTGCAGAGCGGCACGGACGGCAAGCAGCTGCTCGGCGCGGTGCACGACCGGCTCGGGCGCGACGGGCTGTACGTCCTGTTCGAGGGGACGGATCTCGCGGAGGCCACGGCTTACGGCGTCCGCGCCCCTGCGGACGCCGCCGCCACTGTCGCTCTGTACGAACTCCCCTACGACGCGGGCCCGTTGCGCAGCTTCGAGCGCTTCGTCGACGTCATCGCGCAGGGCGGCGAGAAGGCCACCGCCCGTGCCGAGGCCGCTCGCGAGAAGTACCGGGACGACGAACCCGCCGAGATGCACATCGGCCCGTCCGACCGCCGCAACCAGTCCTTCCTCACCGGGGGCCTGCTGACCGGCGTACCACTGCTGATCGTGCTGGGGGCCGGGTACGTGCGGCGCCGGCGTCGGCGTGCCGGGGCCGAGCGGCGCGTCCCCCGGTGGGTCGTGCCCGGAGCGGCCGTCCTCACCGCCGCGGCGATCGCCCTCACCGCTCACGTCGTCTTCGACCAGACCAAGTCGAGCGCGGCCGAGCCGCCGACCCCCGCCGATCTGTCCGCCCGGGTAGAACGCGTCGCGGCGGGTCTGAAGCAGGACCCCGTCTACGCCGACCCGGAGAGCCCTCGCGTGCTCGACTCCCGCCAACTGGACCGGCTGCACGACCGGATCCGGGACTTCCGGCGCTCCGACGGCGGCGGCCCGGTATACGTCTCCCTCGTGCCGCAGACGCCCGAGAGCGAGTCGGCCGGCGACTCGGGGCTGTTCGCCGCGGCGGTGCACGCCAAGGTGGGCGAGGACGGGGTGTACGTCGTCGCCGATCCGGACGACGGCACGATCGACGTCTACAACCACGGGCTGCGGCTGGACTCCAACCGCCTGTCCTTCGACCTGCCGGACTCCGTCACGTTGGGCGACAGCAGGGCGGACGAGGCCGACGACCACCTCCTCGGCGAGCGCCTCGACACGCTGATGACGTTCCTCGACAAGACCCCGCGCACGGACCGGCCGCAATCCGAGTCCGCCCCGGCTCCCGCCCCGAGGGCCGCCGACGAGAACACCCTCCCTCCCCTGTTCGCCACCGACTTCTGGCCCGGCCTGTTCGTGGGCGCCTTCGCTGCACTCCTGTTGTCCGGTGTGGCGGCCGGGCTGACGTGGGGTTTCGGCGGCCTGCTGCGGTGGCGCTCTCCCGCCCCCGAGCCGACCCACCGCCTGCCCCTCACGGCCCCGACCGAGCCGTCGGCGTCCTACCTCCGGCGAACCGCCTACGCCGAACTCACCACCCTCACCGAGGAATTCGCCGACCGGGACGAACCCGGTCCCGCCTGGGACCACCTCGACACGGCGCTGCTCCTCGTCGACGGCGACCTCGACCAGGTCAGGGAGTCGGGCACCGACCCCGCGACCCTGGTCGCGGTCATCGTGCTCGCTCGAGCGGGCCGTGCCGCGCTCGCCGGCGACACGACAGACCTGTGCTGCGGCGTCAACCCCCTGCACGGGCCCGGCGTCAGCCGCCACCACGTCCGCGTCTCGACCGAGGGTGTCGCCCGCCGCCTGCTCCCCGTCTGCGAGTTCTGCCGCAACACGGCCATCGCCGACCCGAGCGGCATCCCGGGCAGTTTGCTGAAGCTGCCCGACCCGTCCTCGGGCAACAACCGCCTGCCGTACTACGACGTGACCGACGGCCCGCTGACCGCATTGCCCCACGGAATCGCCCGGCTCGTCGACAAGGTGAGGGAGACCGCAGGTGTCCACTGACGTCAAGCGCCTGATCACCGTCCTCGCGGCGCTGCTGCTGGCGGCGCTCACCACGGCCACCGCCCGGGCGGCCGAAGGCGACGGCGACGGCCCGAGCGCCGGGCAGCGCATCGCGAGCGCGTTGCGCACCTCCCCCGTCTACGTCGACGACGCCTACACCGATGCCGTACCACCGTCCCGGCAGCGGCAGTTGGCGGACCGGATCCGCAGCACGGGCCTGCCCATCAAGGTCGTTCTCACACCGCTCACCAAGGGCGACGAGTTCGACGGCGACTCCGAGGTGCTGGCGGGAATCGTCCGTGACCGGTTCCCGGACCAGCGCGAACTCATCGTCATCACGACGGACAGCGACTTCCCCGACTCCCTGGAGGGCTACGAGTGGCCCGCCGACACCCACCAGGCGCGTGACGCCGTGGCCGCCACCGGATTCCTGGACGAGATGCGGAACGCGGGGCTGGCCGACCTGACCGCGAAGGCCGTGGACCTGGTGGCGGAGGGCAAGGGCCGGCAACGGTACGAGGAGGCGATCAAGGAGCTGGACGGCTCGGCAACCCCCGACGCGCAGGCCTCCGAGTCACCGGCGTCCGAGTCGTCCTCGGACAGCACCGGGGGATGGTGGCTCTGGCCGCTCATCGCCGTACCCGCCCTGGCCCTGACCGCCCTCGCGACCCGCGCCCTGGCCCGTTCCCGCAGGACCCCCTCGGCCGTCCCCCAGCTGGTGTTCGCGACGGCCCGGGCCGCCGAGGATGCGCGGCTGCGGCGGCAGGCCGAGGCGGAGGTGCTGGCACTCGGCGAGGCGACCCAGGCCGCCGCCGACACCACGACACCCGACCTCCAGCGCGCCCTCGACGCGTACGCCGCCGCCGGCAAGGTCCTCGACGAGGCCCGGGGCCTGCCGGATCTGGCGGGCGTCCTGGCCCTGGCCCAGGAGGGCCGCGACGCCCTCGCCGGCGCCCCCGGCCTCCCCCTCTGCTTCTTCGACCCCCGGCACGGCCGCGCCGCCCTCCGCACCGGTTGGCGACGGCTCGGCCACCGCGAGCGGCTCGACGTGGCGGTGTGCCAGGAGTGCGCGGACGCGCTGCAGGGCCGCCGGGCGCCGGAGGTGCTCACCGACACGGACGAGGACGGCCGTACCGTGCCCTACTTCGAGCTGCCGGCCGGGCGGAGCGTGTGGGCGGCGACGGGGTACGGCTCGCTGATGTCGCCTCTGGCCGGTTTCAACACCCGCCGTGCCAGGACTGGTTGATCAGCCGGTCGGCCGGTCCTCCCGCAATGCCGTGAACAGGGCGCGGGCCCGCCGGTCGTCCCACTTCACCGCGCTGCCCTTGGACGTACGCAGGTCCGGGTCGGCCACGGGCACATTGAGCTGTCTGCCCCCGCCCGACGCGGCCTTGCGCATGGCCTCGAACAGCGACATGAGGTCGGGCAGCTCCGTGCCCTCGTCCACGATGAGCGTGTCGAGGCCGGCGCGCAGGGTCGGGAAGGACTTGGACGGATCGGCGAGGGTGGACGGGGTGGCCGCCTTGCGGGCGAGGGCGGCGAGGAACTTCTGCTGGTTGCGGGTGCGGCCCAGGTCCCCCTCGGCCTCCTGCTTGCGCTGCCGTACGAAGGCCAGCGCCTCGGCGCCGTCGAGGGTCTGGCAGCCGGCGGGCAGGTCGGCGCCGGAGTCCTCGTCCCGTACGGGCTTGTCCAGGCACATGTCCACGCCGCCGACCGCGTCCACCACCCCCACGAAGCCGGCGAAGCCGATCTCCGCGTAGTGGTCGATGTGCACACCGGTGTTGCGTTCCACGGTCCGCACGAGCAGGTCGGGACCGCCCAGGGAGAACGCCGCGTTCAGTTTGTCCGGCGCGGCCCGGTAGCTGCGGCCGGTGTCGGGATCGACGTAGGGCGGGAGGGTGACCCACGAGTCGCGCGGCAGGCTGAGCATGGTGGTGCCGTTCGCCCCGGTGTGCAGCAGGATCAGCGAGTCGGTACGGCGGCCGTCGGTCGAGCCGGTGTTCAGGTCCTTCCGGTCCTGCTGCGACAGTCCCTCGCGGCTGTCGGAGCCCACGACGAGGTAGTTGGTGCCCTCGCCGCGCGGCACCCGGCCGGAGAGCGTGTCGAGGTCGACCTGCTGGTTGAGCCGGGTGTCGGCCCAGACGTACGTACCGGCACCGGCGAGCAGCAGGACGGACGAGAGCACAGCCGCGGTACGCAGGAACCGGCGGCCCTTGCCGGCGCGGCGCCGCGGGTTCCTGCTGCCACCCCGCCGCCCACGCTCGTGGACGCTGCTGTCGTAGCGGCCGGGCGCGGCCGGCGAGGGCATGCCGGGCAGGGGCGCCGTGCGGGTCGACGGCGGAGGTGCCAGGAGGGACGGGGGCGGGACGCTTCTCGGGTCCTGCCCCGCCTGGTGGTCTCCCGGAGGGTCGGTCCAGTCGTTCATCGGCCCTTCCCGCTGGTTCAGTGGGGGTCAACGCATGGGCACGCTCCTATACGGAACGGGCCCGCCGATCTGTTCAGCGGCCGTCCCGGAGCGCTTCATCCGCTGCCACCTCAGCCGGCTGCCGAGCAGCAGCGCGACGAGCGACTGGATGACGACGAGATACATCAACTGCCGGTAGACGACGATCTGGAACGGCATCGACCACAGGGCCCGGACCGGCTCGCCGTCCAGTCTCAGCGCGTAGCCGGAGCAGACGATCTGCACGCCGAGGAACGCGAACCACACCGCGGCCGACTCCCACGGGTCGCGGAACAGCACGCCGTACAGGGCGTAGACGTCGATGACGGGCGCGAGCAGCGGCAGGGCGACCTGGAAGAGCGCGAGGTAGGTCAGCCCGCGCCGCCCGAACCGCCCGGCAGGACCGGTCCCGACGAGCGCCCCGCGATGCTTCCACATCGCCTGCAACGTGCCGTAGCACCACCGGTACCGCTGCCGCCACAACTGCCTGAGAGTGGTGGGCACTTCGGTCCAGGCGACGGCGGACTCCTCGTACAGCACCCGCCAGCCGGCCCGCCACAGGGCCATCGTCAGGTCGGTGTCCTCGGCGAGGGTGTCCTCGCTGACCCCGCCGACGCCGATCACCGCGTCCCGGCGGAAGGCCCCGATGGCGCCCGGGACGGTCGGCATGCACTCCAGCACCTCGAACATGCGCCGGTCGAGATTGAACCCGAAGACGTACTCGAGATGCTGCCAACGGGCCAGCAGACTGCGCCGGTTGCCGACCTTGGTGTTGCCGCTGACGGCCCCCACGGCGGGATGCGCGAGCGGCTGGACGATCCGCTCGATGGCATCGGGCTCGAAGACGGTGTCGGCGTCGACCATGACGACGATGTCGTACCGCGCGTGGGCGAGCCCGGTGTTGAGGGCGGCGGCCTTGCCGGAGTTGGGCTGGCGGACGACCTCCACTCTCGCGTCCCCCATGTTCTCGGCGATGTCGGCGGTCCGGTCGCTCGACCCGTCGTCGATCACGATGACCTGGAGCTCCCGATGGGTGGAGTCGAGCAGCGACCGCAGGGTCGACCCGATCCCGGCCTCCTCGTTGTACGCCGGGACGAGCACGGTCACCGGCCCGGACACCTCACGCATCCAGGGCGCCCCGGTCCGGAACCGCTCCAGCCGGCGCACATGTGCCCGGGCGAACAGGGCGAGCAGCAACAGCCGCAGCACGCCGAGCCCGCCGGCGACACCGAGGACCCAGATCATGGCGGTGGAGAAGGCCTGCCCGAGACGCGTGACCTGGATCAGCCCTGCGCCCAGCCACCGTTCGACGACGGACGGGGACGCGTACGGAACCAGCCCGAGCCCCTCGGACACGGTGGTGAACCGGTCGACGGCCCGGTTCTTCAGCAGCCTGCGCGCCTCCACATAGGCGCTCTCCGTCTGGCTGAGCTGCCGCACGATCCCCTGCGCGGGCTTGCGCGCCCCCTTGTCGGCGGCGACGAGCACGTACCCGTACCCGGTGGCCCGCCGCGCCGCCTGCCACTCGCGCCCGCACAGGGTGTCGGGGGTGGTGGTCCGCGGCATCCGCAGCAGATTGGTGCGCACTCCGGTGGCGCCGGCCAGTGCGCTCTGGGTGAGTTCGAGCTCGGACCGGAAGCGGGGCGCGGACGACTCGCCCAACACCGCACCGGTGTACGTGTTGGACCCGATCTCATGCCCCTCGGCACGGATGCGCCGGATCAGCTCCGGATGCCGGGCCGCCCGGGCGCCGTGCACGAAGAAGGTCGCGCGTGCCTGATTGCGGCGCAGCAGATCCAGCAGCCGCGGGGTCCACACCGGGTCGGGCCCCCCGTCGAAGGTGAGCGCGACGGTCCGGGCGGGCATCGAACCGGACCGGATCCCGTCCCGGTTGATCCCGATCACAGGCCCGCCCTTCGCGACGGCCTCCGGCACGGGAGAGGCACAGGGCGTCCGCGTCTTCGCGGCGTCGACCTCGTGCTGGGTCCAGCCCTCGAAGATCAGGAGGGCGAAGACGAGGGGGAGGGTGAGGGCGAGTAACAGCCAGTGGGCGCGGGGGTCTCGGGACTGTTTGTGACGGGCTTTGTTGCGGCGGGCCGGCCTGTGGGGGGCTTTGGCGGGGGTCAGGGGACGTCACCGCCCCCGGGCTCCGACCACGCGCTGACTCCCGCGCCTGGCGCGGGCCGTCTTCTCCAGAGGCCTTCGTCAGAGCCTCCGTGCGAACCGGACACGCTCTTCGTGTTCACGCTGCGGGAGTTACGCATGGGGCGCGAGTGTAGTTTCGGAGCTCTGGCCGTATGGGCGGAACGGCGAGCTTCACAGCTTCACAGGCATTACGGGCTGTGCGGGCTGTGCGGGTTTCACTGAGAGAGGGACGGGACGGATGGCCGCGGGGACGAGCACAACGACGAGCGAGACATCCACACCGCGCGCCAAGGCCGCGCGGATCGCGGCGGGCGTCACGGCAGCAGTAGCCGCCCTGGTCATGGCACTTCTGCTGACGTCGTCCCCGGAACGATTCGGTCTCCCGCCCTCCCCGGAACTCTTCGAGAGGGTCCGCGCCGAGGATCGCGCCTCAGAGGCCTTCATCTTCGTGTGGGCCTTGATCGCCATCCCCGTCGCCGGCCTCCTGCACACTCCTCTGGCACTCGCACGACGTGCCAGGATCGGCGCCGGCTGGGCACTGATCGCGGCCTACTGGCTGTACGTCGTGGTGACCGCAGGGGTGGCGTGGAACGTACAGGGCTTCTTTCCCGCTACCGACGCGCCCGGCAAGACCGGGGGTTGGTTCGGCGCGGCGATCATGATGGTGATCGGCCCGCCGTTGTTCGTGGTGGCCTCGGGCGGGGTGTTCCGTCAGGTACGGAACGGCGACAGCACTCCAGCCGCGCAGATCCGAGACCAACTGGCTGCCGTCACCGTGCTCTGCTGCACGTTCATCGGCGCGGTCACGGGCCTGACCGTGGGCTTCACCTTCGACTTCCCCCAGGACGGCTTCCCGGCCATGTTCCTGCCGGGCGGCCTCCTCTGGGGCGCGCTGGCGGGCGCCGCCCTGGGCATGCGCTCCGGCGCCCTGATCACGAACTCGGCGGACAGCCGCCGCAGGATGACCGACGACGCCAAGTCATTCGCCCGCACGGCAGCGGCGATGCTGACCTGCTGCCTGTGCGTGTCCCAACTGGGCTGGCTCCTGCCGGAGTGGGCGGTTGCCCTGGTCGGCCTTCCGGCCCCGTACGTGCTGTTCGTGGTGGCAGGGCGTTGTGAACGGCTAGGGCGGTGGGTGGAGCTCAGGCAGATCGAGGTGCCGAAGGAGGCGATGTACTGAGCGCGGGGTCCGTCCGCTCATGCCGGGACGTACTCCCTGTCCCACCGACTCTGCCGCACGCCGCCCCATGTTCCCATCACGACCGCGAGGCCGAAGAGGACCGCGAGAAAACCGGCGTTCGAGCTGCGCTCCACGTCGGCGGTCGGACTGGCGACGCCTGCGGGGTCGTACCGAACACGCAGGTTGTAGCCCGACTCCACCCAGTCCCTGCACCCATCGCCTTCCGAGAGCGCGGGAGAGATCTCGCGGCCGCCGACCGTCCGCAGGTCACAGTAGTTGGTCTTGCCGCTGTCCTTGCGCACGACCACGGCGTCGGCCCACTCGCCCCGCCCCGCCAGGGCAACCTGATCACCGGCCCCGTTACCGAATACACCCAGCCCCACTCCCGCGACGACGGGAACGACGAGCTGCCAGGCGACCTTTCGCTGCTTGCGCGGAACCCTCCGCAGCAGCAGGACCGGCACGAGAACCGATGCCAGCGGCAGCACGATCCAGGCGAGGAGCAGAGCCACCGAGCGCAGCGGCGCCCACAACGGCACGACGGGGCCGAGCCAGGCGAGCCCCAAGGAGCCACCAGCGCAAGCAAGGTTGAACACCGACCACCGGAGGACGTCGGCTCGCCACCAAACCCCCGGCCCACCCCGCCCGGCTCGAACCACGCCCTCAGCCATGGCTTATGCCACTTGCTCGGTTCACGGCCTGGGCCTCCTTGACGGTCACGTCCTGCTCGAACGTGGACAACCCGTCGGGCAGACCCGGCTGCTGCGGCGGCCCGTCCGGGTCGGCCGAATCGGTCCACGTCACCTTCCAGGTGATCGACGCCTTGAAGGGGTAGGTGCCGCTGCCTGACGAACGGAGATACGTGACGTTGCAACCGGCGCCGGCCCCGCTGTCGGCTGTGTAACCGGCCTTGCCCTTGACCAGGTCGTACGTGCAGCTCTGTGGATCGGCGTCGGCGGTACCGGCGTCGACCTTGAGCGCAACGGGAGTGGCGACGGTGGTCGCGGCCAGCTGAACGCCCTTGTAGTTGATGCTGGCGGTCGTCCACACGCGGTCGAGATCGCCCTTGAACGCCACCCGCGTACCGAGGTTCACGAGCAGCCGGTCGGCGCGCGGTTTCAACTCCACTGGCGGGGTAGGCAACTTGGTCGAGTTGAAGGCCAGTTCGGAGAGAATCTCAGGAGTCACCTTGTTGGGGTCCGGCTGCGGGTCGGCCGGAGGAACCCAGATCTCCCAGTTGTCCGTGGTGACGGGGCAGGCCTTGTCGTAGTTGTCATCGCGGAACTGCACCTGCCACCACAGGCCCTCGTCCCCCTTGTGGTACTTCTCCTTCTCCCGCTTCTTCGCGTAATCCTCAGCCGGGCTTCCCCCTGGAGCGCCGCCATACGCGCCCTTGATGAACTTCTCGTACTCCTCCGGCGTGTACATGGGCTCGTACCAGCACACCGGAGGTTCCCAGCTGGCGTCTGAAGAGGTGGCGGACGCGGTGGAACGGCTGGAGGCGGGGGCGCTCTGGTTGATTCGAATGTGGGCGCCGATGGAGCCACTGCCGGATTCGGCGCCGGAGTCGGTGTCGGGCTGACCGGAGCCAGTGTCGGGTTGAGTGGTCGTCTGGTCACCACCTGTGGACTCGTCCGCGTACGCCGGGCATCCCGTGCCCAGCGCCACAACAAGGCCCACTGCGGCTGCTGTCCAAACAGCCGGACGTGATTTGCACACGCCTACCGCTGCACGCATGCGGGGTCCCCCTTTTCCCAACTCTGCTGCGTCACCTGCCAGTCACCCGCCGAATCCCGCGCCGTCTGGGCCGTGTACAAGACGAAGCTCTTGTCGCTCGGCTGGGTGCGTTGCACCTTGTTCGTCTTGATCTTCTTGTTGTACGCCTTGCTCTGGTCCTCGCAGTAGCGAACCGCCGCCTTGCCGTCCGCGACGTCAGTAACCTCGAAGTCGAAGTAGCGGTAGTCGCCCGTCACGGTCAGCCCGTCCTTCTTGAAGGTCTCGACCCTGCTGCCCCAGAACGAAAGGGCGTTGGCTGCGAAATAGCGATTCATGTTGGCCGTCCGGCTGTCGCTCTTGGCGAAAGCCTCGACGCGGGCCTGGGCCGCGTACGCCGTGTCCCGCAGGATGGCGTCCTTGGTCGGGTCACCTGACGACTTCCGATCCACCGACACCTTGATGTCCGGGGGGAAGTCAAAGCTCGGCGCGTTCTTCTCAGCGGGCGCAGAGGGCGACGGAGTGGAGGTGCTGGCCTTCCCTGTATCGGCCCCCGCGATCTTGTCCTCCCCCGATCCGTCGTCGGAGTCGCTGCTGCAACCGGTCATGGACAGCGTGAGAACAGCAAGGAGGGAGGCAACGGCCGCCCTCCGTCGCGTGGTCAGCATGAGGCTCGTCCTCGTGATAGGTGATCGGCGTGCCAAGGGATGATCCCATGAGCAGCAGGCACCGAACGAAGTAGCCCATGAGGCAGATGCGCCCAGGTAGCGTTTTTGCGAAGACCTCTTCACGCGCCGTGCGACACACCATCACCGAGGCCAACCACAAGCCGTGCACCTGCATCGCCGCGTTCCGCGGTGACTGCTTCGAGGTGTGCTTGAGCCAGCCCACCCTCACCTCCCGATGGACGCCCAGTCACGCCGCGGACGCGGCGGCTCCACCGGCGCGGCAGGCGCCGGCGGGCTCCGCCTCCGCCGGTCGGAAATCCAGGACGCCACGAGCACGACGACCGTCACGGCCGCAGGCCCGCCGAACACCACGGCCAGCCCCACCCCGAACCACCCGCTGCTGTCCCCCCGGGCCACCTGCCGCACCCCGAAGAACCCCACCGCGGCGCCGATCAACAGCGGCGGCAGCAGCCAGGGCCAAGGATCGGGCTCGGCGACCGGCTCATCCCGCCGCCCCTCACAAAAGGCCGCGTACCAGTACCGGGCACACCACCACACAAGCAACCACGAGGACACGGCCCCGGCCCCTAGACGCGCCAGCCACTCCAGCCTTTGACCGGCAACGGCAAGGCCCGTCAGGACCACAGCAAAGACCAGCAAGAAAATCAGCAGCCTGACGCCAACCGCCAGACGGTGACTGCGACTTCTCTGGAGGGCACGAGGGGGATGAAGGCCATGGGCGGCAGCGTATGCAGTCAGCCTCGATGGCAACCATCCGGCTGCCTGGACTCCGCAGCATTCACGCCCGGGCGGCGTCACCCGTGGGGAACGTCCCTGTATCGATCTTCACGCGCTCAGCCCGAAGCACATCCACACCCTACGAGTCCCCGGCGGCCACCCGATCAGGACTCGGTCCTCTCAGGGAATCGACACTGGTGGAAAAGGTGACGCCCCGCCCGTCCAGAACGCGGTAACTCCGCAGATTCTTGCCGAACCCCACTACAACCGCATCCAGTTGCCGACCGCCAAAGTGAGCCGGCGGCTCCAACATCCAGACCACCGCCGCCCCGGTCTCACTCAAGCTCGAACCCGGCACACCCGACGCCGAGACCTACCCAGCGTCCGGCGAGTGCGCGATCAATGACGACGGCTCCATCGGCGAACCCTACGAACGAGCCAAGGCCGACCGGCAGCCTCCGTGCGGCATCCGATACCTTCGTTCCTCAGGGGACGGAACCTTCAAGCTCCAGGCCACCGTCACCTGGGACATCACCTGGGCCGGTTCTGGCGGTGCTGGCGGAGACCTGCCCGACGGCACCTTCGGTAACGACCAAGACATCGCCGTCCAGGAGATCCAAGCCGTCAACCGCTGACCCGGCGCGGGCGGCCTGCGGTTCCCCCACCCGCGGGCCGCCGATCACGCTCCAAGCCACTGGAAGACTGAAAACCCCCACATGAGTGATCTGCGCCTCGAAGACACCGTATTCGAGCACTTGAAGAAGACCTTCTCCTCCATGAGCGACCGCATGGAGGACGCCCGCCGCAGCCTTCGAGGCACTGACGCATCTGCCGTCGGCGAAAGCCAACTCATCGAAGACGTACAGGACTTCGCCGACGACTGGGGCTACGGCATCAAGCAGCTCGGCAAGCACACCCACGGCGCGGTGAAGATGATCAACAAGATCGGCCAGACGTTCGACGGGCTCGATCTGGAGCTGGCCGAATCTCTCAAGGCCAAGAAGAAGGGCAAGTGACGTGACTGGGCGGCGGCCCCCGTTTCCGCACATAGGCCGGGACCCCACTCCGGGCAGCGTGGAGGACACCCGGGAACTCGCCAAACGGCTGGGCAAGCTGGCCGGCGAACTGGGCACAGCGGTACGCGAGCTGGAGCGAATCGAGTGCGGTGCCTGGAAGGGCAAGACCGCGCTCGCCTTCACCGAGTACATAGGACAGGACGTCACCCCGCTCATCCGCAAGAGCCACGAGTCCTTCGACAAGGCATCACGGGCGCTGCACCGCTGGGCCAACGACCTCCAGGACTTCCAGGACGAGGCGGACCGGCTGGAAAAGGCAGCCGGAGAGAAACTCGACGCCAGAGCCGAGGCCAAGGAAGGCACCCCGGAGTACGGCAAGGCCTCCGGAGACGTGACCGGCCTTCTCGGCAAGCTGCACGACCTCGAGGAACGCTACAAGCAGGCCGCGGCAAAGATCAGCAAGGAGCTGGACAAGGCCGCCGACATCGCCCCCGACGAACCTGGCTTCTGGGACAAGCTGGGCCAGGGCATCGCGGACGCCTGGGACGCCACCGGCGACTGGCTCAAGGAGCACGCCGACCTGATCAAGGCGATCGGTGACGTGCTCGGCGACATCACCGCGGTGCTGGGCATGCTGGCCATCGTCACGCTCCCGTTCCCGCCGCTCGCGGCCATCTTCGGTACGGCCGCGCTCATCGGCGGCGGGCTCACCCTGGCAACCCATGGCATCGCCAAGGGGTCCGGCGCGGACGTGAGTTGGGCCACGCTCGGGCTGGACGCACTGGGCCTGATGCCGGGCATCGGAATGTTCGGCAAGGGCGTCAAGGTCGTCGGCAAGACAGCGGACGCGGCCGAAGGCGCCGCCAAGGCCACATCGAAGCTGCTCGGAAAGGGATTCCAGTACAAGGACATCGGCCCGTCACGGGTTCTGCTGTCCTTCGGAAAGGCTTCGGAAGATCTCACACAGGGGTTCGGAAAAGCTGGCTTGATAAAGATCGGAGGTATGTCCGAACATGCTTACGAGGTCTCGCATGCAAGCAGCGGCATGATGTCACGTATGGGCGGTCTTGTGAGTGCCGGTTATGAACAGGGCCAGTGGCTGGGCACGAGAGGAATCAACACGTTGTTCAAGGGCGACATGGATCCCCTCAGCGGCCTGGGGAGGGCGATCGATGGAGGTTTCAAGATCGCACCTAAGGTTGGCGCACACATCGGCCAGGCACTGTCCGGTGATTGATCACAGAACCTAGTGCTCTACATGAGGAAGGCCGCACTGCAATGAGCATCTGGCAGCCCGACCCGGGAGAGACGCTTCTTGCCCGCGCTCCGGTCACGTTCGCCACAGGCGCTGCCACGCGAGTCAGGGGTATGCGCTGGTTCCGTGACCCTGAGCGCAACGACATTCAACACCTGCTGCCGGGCTGGCCCGAGGGGCCTTCCTATACGGCCCGTTCCATGAGCGGCGCGGTCGCCAACAAGTCGTTGCGGGGCGCCGCAGCGGCGGCAGGCGTCGCAGTCATGGCTTTCCTCAGCTCAGCCGGCGGTAACGTGAGCGGCGGCAGCAGGTCTCATGACGAGGGCTCCGACACTCCCGACGACCCGGCCGACGAGGTCGAGGACTTCCCAGTCATGTGGGCCGGGCCCGGGACGATCGCCCGCACGCTGCCATGGCAACTGGATCCCGGCCGTGCGGATCAGAAGCACCATCTCACGCATCTGATTGTCACCGACCGCCGAATTGTCATCGTTCACCTTCCCTTTGACAAGAAGGACCTGAAGGTCATCGACGACGAGGTGATCTGGCAGTGCCCTCGCTCCGACATCAGCAGAGTGGAACTGAAGAACTTCAAGGACGGTAACGACTTCAAGGTCGTCTTCGCGGACGGCTCGTGGTGCAGACTGCGCTGCCAGGCCCGACGAAAGCTCACTCGCTATCTCACGCCCCCACGCGAGCTGGTCCCTCTTGAAGCCCTGACTCCGCAGCAGCGAGCCACCGTTTTGGACTTCACCACGGAGAAGGAGATTCCGGATACCGTCTCTCCCATCATCACTCGAAACCCGACAGGGCGCATTCGTGTCGAGATCCTGCTCCCGAGCAGATACACATCTGCTTTCGGAGCCTCGGAAGTGAACATCACCATGGAACCCGACGGAACAAGGGTTGACATCGGCGACTACCTTCCCGAGGACTTCTGACCTCATCTCCTCACACACTTGGAACGGCCCCGCCCCCATGACACCCGCTCCTGGTTCGACCGCACCACTTCTCCCACCGGCTCCGCCGGACGACCCACCCCCTATTTGGTTCCTCACCCCCGAGGGCTTCTTCTCCCTCCCTCTCGCCGCCACGCCCGAGGAACGCGCACAGCGCGCCGACTCCTTCGTACGTGCTCTGTACTCACGCGGGGACGAAAGCATCTGGAATCCCGCCTCCCCCTACTACGCAGGTGTGGCGGAGCTCCTGGTGGACACCGGCGTGTCCTACGCCGCGATAGGCCTGTTCTCCACTTCCGAGGAGGAGCGCACGCCGGAGGGCGCCGTGGCCAGGCACGACCTCTCGGAGGGGGCTGCCCAGTGCGCCTTCACCCTGGCCGCCGTCCCGACGGACCACGCCGGCGTGGACACGGACGTAGTGGCTCAGGGCATCCTCGCGACCCTCTCCCAGGACCCTTACAACGAGGTCCACTGGCTCGACCTGCCGTGCGGGCCGGCGGTGGCCTGCGCCACTTGGCGCCAGTTCCAGGTCAACTCCGAAATGACAGCAGACGGTGATGCGAAGGAGCTCGTCACCGCGCAACTACAGGTGCATGTCCCCTTTCCGACTGGGCCGTTCACCGCAGTCTTCACGCTTTTGACGGCATACGTCGACCACTGGCCACAGTTCTGCGAATTGATGGAGGCAATCCTTCAGACGGTGTCCTTCGCCGATCCGGCCGATGCGTTGGCCGAGACATCGTCCGCTGATTCATAACTGGGTTCAAGGGAAGTTTCTGTGCAACGCCGTCAAATAGGACCTGTGGACTGCCACCCAGAGCTCGGCGAGACCCCACTGGCGCGCTGTCCCGGGTCGTTTGCGACCGGCACCGCCGCCACCGTGGATGGACGACGCTCATTTCGCGACCGCCGACGCAACGACATCGAGGCCGAACTGCCCGGCTGGCCGGAAGGGAACACCTTCGCCGTTCGCCGCTTGCCCGGCAGGATCGGCGTGCATCTGCGTAAGACCGTCTCCGGCGTGTTCGCCGCGGCCTGGGGGATCCTCTCCGACCTGCTGGGCGGTGCCACGCTCGACTACGAGCCAGGCCGTGGAAAGCTCGAGGAGCGGGAAGACGAAGTCGACGACTTCCCGGTCATGTGGGCCGACCCCGAAGACACCGCCCGCACTCTGCCCTGGCAGCTGGACCCTTCCCGGTGTCCGCCCCGGTACGTCACCGAGATCGTTGTGACTACGCGACGTCTCCTCGTCGTCGGTTCCGGCACAACACTGTGGGAGACAGAACGCGAGAACGTCGCCGCCGCGGCCGTCAGACGATTCAGCCTCGGCCGCCGGGACTTCCGGCTCAGCTTTCGCGACGGCTCGTGGGCTCGGCTGACCACACGCAGCTCCGCCCACACCACCGAGTTGGTCGAGCTGCTCAATGGAAGTTCTCCCGCCCCTCTTCAAAAGAATGACTGCGGTGACACTCCAGAAGAACGCCGCTCCTGAACGACGAGGGAGCACGCAGTTGCGAGCCCTACCGCTACCCAAACTGCTTGCAGCGGCGGACGGTTGGCCCGATCGCACATCGCGGCTGACCGTCGCAGTACCTGGCTCAACCCAACCCCGGAGTGACCTGCATGAACGTCTGGCAGCCAGCCCCAGAGGAGACACTCCTCGCCCGAGTTCCCGTCACCTTCGCCACTGGTGAGGCGATGCGCGTCAGGGGCAGGCGTTGGTTCCGTGACACCGAGCGCAATGACATCCAGAACGAACTTGGAGGCTGGCCCGAAGGCCCTGTTTATACCGCTCGTTCCGCAGGCGACAGCTTGCGACCCCGGAGGGGATCTTCCTGGCGGCTCCGCCGCAGCGCGTCAGCGTGGGGCGTGAGAAGCGCCTGCAGATCGTCGCCCACCTTCCCGCCTCCGAGGCAACCCTCGTCGACCCCTTCTCCGGCGAGTTCGAGGCGAGGATGCTGTTGATCCGTTTCCGTGACGGATCCTGGCTGCGCGTCGACACGGAAGAGCTCGGCAGCGATCTTCACATGTACGTGCCCCGACAGCCCTTTCCCCGCAGCGGACTTGCCTCGGTCGACCGGAGGCCGGCCTAGTCACGAGCCTGCTTCTTCTGGAGCCGGGCTGGCTGCCCTTGCGCACAGCGACACCCGCACTAGCGAATCGGCCTTCGGAACATCAGGACGCCGGACACCGGACACGGCGGCATCCGGCGCCGTCGCCTGTATGAGCACGATCACGACACAGCCAGCCCCGCGAGAGGCCCATACATCCCGAATTACCCCTGTTCTCGCGGAAGTTCGCTCTGGTGAAACCGGAAACCTCACCGGTAGCGTCAGTGCTCTAACTGAACTTCTGTCTCACGGGGAGTCACTGTGAAGCGCCGCCCATTGCCCGTTGCTGCCGCACTGGTGGCGACGGCAGCACTGCTGTTGACGGCCTGCGGTAGCGGGGACGACAAGTCCAGCGACAACGACAAGATCGCCGGCGCCGACCAGGGAGCGAAGGCGCCGAAGGAGTCGGCATCACCCTCGGGAGCACCGGCAGAGGACAATCCGGACGGCGTGGACGTGTCCCTCCCCAAGGACATGAATCTGGTCTTCGCCTGGGACAAGCCGAAGGACAAGAACGAAGCGGCTGCGATGGATGATGCCGCGAACTTCTTCCGTGCCATCTATCGGGGCGTCGACAAGCGGACGACCAAGGACGCGGCGGTGACCGCGTACGCCACCGGCGACGGGCTGCACTACGCGCAGGTACAGATCAACGAATGGATCAAGGGCGGCTGGACCGCCACAGGGACGCTGCGCCACTACGACGCCACCACGCGGTCCTCTGCCAACGGCAAGTCGGTGGAGGTGGCGTTCTGTGCGGACGCAGGGAAGTTCTACGGCAAGGAAATCAAGACAGAGAAGATCCTCAAGACCAAGCCCAGCCTCGAGGACTTCGACTATTACAAGATCATCATGGTCAGGTTCCCAACGGGTACAGACCTGTGGCAGGCATCCAAGGTGTTCGTCGAGACGAAGGCGACGAAATGCCAGTGAACGGATCACGGCGCGTACTCCTCGGTACCGCAGCACTGACTCTGGCCCTCAGCACCCTCGTCCTCACGGAACCCGCCTACGCCGCAAAGCCGGTGGGTTCCGGCAAGGGAGCCAACGCGGAGCAGCAGGGCGGCGGCGACGGCAAAGGCATTTACGCCGCTGCCCGCATCCAGTACTCCGGATCCGTCGCCAAGGACGGCGGTACCGGAAACGTGACGTCCTCGGACGTCAACTGGACACCACCTCCCTGCTGGTACGCCCCCTACCTCGGCGCCAAGGACTTCAAGAAGGAGATGTCCAAGCACATCGATAGCCAGCTGAACGCACCCGGCATGGGCGGGACCGCGGGTGCCGCGATCGGTGAGACGAAGCGCCACTACGAAGACGGGTTCGGCTGGACCGGAAGTCCCGGCTACAAGGACTACAACGTCGAGAACGACGGCAAGGGAATGTTCTGGGCCGGCGTCGAGAACCCCAACGAGCCGGAC
Source organism: Streptomyces coeruleorubidus (assembly GCF_028885415.1). Classification (GTDB taxonomy): domain Bacteria; phylum Actinomycetota; class Actinomycetes; order Streptomycetales; family Streptomycetaceae; genus Streptomyces; species Streptomyces coeruleorubidus_A. Next base: position 5,730,528 of record NZ_CP118527.1, on the reverse strand, counting down.
TATCTCAAGCGGACGTCGTGCACGGACCTCCCCTTCTGGGTGGAGAACGGCGAGGCGCCACCGCCCCAGTACGAAGAGGCCATCAAGCCTGAGATACTCGCCGCTCTCGCCTACCAGCACATGGAGCTCCCCGACACCAAGGTCACCCTCGCTCCCGAGGCCAACACCAAGGTGAACCTGCCAACCTGGGCCTGGCTCGACAAGGCCGTCTTCGACGAGGTCCAGGCCACGGCGGCCATCAACGTCCCCGGCTTCAACATCCAGGCCACCACCACCGCCAAGCCGGTGTCCCTCAAGCTGGAGCCGGGCACCGAGGACGCCGAGACCTACCCGGCCTCCGGCGAGTGCACCATCAACGCCGACAACTCCATCGGCGAGCCCTACGCCCAGGGCAAGGCCGACGAGACACCGCCGTGCGGGATCAAGTACCTCCGCTCCTCCGGCGACGGCACCTACAAGCTTCAGGCCACCATCACTTGGGACATCGCCTGGACCGGCACCGGCGGCGCGGGCGGCGACCTGCCCGACGGGACGTTCGGCAACGACCAGGCGGTGACCGTCCAGGAGATCCAGGCCGTCAACCGGTGAACCGACAGCAGCGAGACCACGCACGGGGGGAGGGGCATTCATGGGCGATTCGGACCTGACGGTCGACTACGAGTTCCTCGCGGACTGCGAACGCAAGCTCGGGCAGCTCAAGAAGACCTTCGAGGACATCGAGAACCGTCGCGACGACATGGACAAGCACTGGGGCTCCGGTGCCATCGCCGATGTCATGGAGGACTTCGTCGACAACTGGGACGACTACCGCACCCGGCTCGTCGAGTCACTCAAGTCGGTGGGCGAGATGGTGGCCGGAACCAAGAAGGCGTTCGAGGACCTGGACGAGCAGTTGGCCAAGCAGGGCAAGAAGAAGCAGAAAAAGTGACACCTACATCCAAGCGCCGTCCGGTCGACTGGCAGCCGCTGTGCGACTCCGACCCCGTGCCCGGTGATCCGGAGGAGATCCGCGCCGAGGTCAAGCACATGGTCTCGGTCGCCAAGAAACTCCGGGACCAGGCCAAGAACCTCAAGGCGATCAGCGACGAGGACACCCTCAAGGGCAAGTACGTCAAACGCCTGCGCGAGGAGTCCGGCACGCTGGAGAAGCACATGCGGGAGGTGGCCAGCCGGTACGAGCGTGTGCACGGCCATCTGACCAAGTGGTCGAACGAGCTGGAGGACTTCCAGAGCGACGCCGACAAACTCCTGCGCGAGACCAAGGAGAAGCAGGAGGAGGTCGAGGCCGACAAGGCCAAGAAGGCCGCCTCGGAGGACAAGGACGTCCCGCACCCGTCCACCAGCGGCACCAGTCCCGCCGACGATCCCCTGCAGCCTTACCGGACCCGTCTGCACACTCTCACCGGCGAACGGAGCACTCGCGCCAACCACTACGCGGGGAAGATCCGCGCCGAGATCGAAGACGTGATCGAGGACTCGTGGTGGGACGACGTCAAGGGCTGGGTCCATGACCATGCGAACGGGATCAAGGCTTTCATCGATGTTCTCGGCTGGGTCGCGACGTTCGCGGGCTTTCTGGCGCTCGCCATCCCCGGCTTGAACATGCTCGTACTAGGCATCGCGGGCCTCACCATCCTGCTCAGACTCCTGCTGGTGGCATCCGGCGACGCCACCTGGACGGATGTCATCTTCGACGTCGTGGGTGGGCTGCTCGTCGTGGGCGGTCTCGGGGCCGCCGCGAAGCTCGCCAGCGGCGCCAAGGCCACCGTGGGCGCCGCTCAGGCGGCCCGGACCGCCGGCCTGAGCAAAGGGCTCAGGGGTGTCAAGAGCATCATGGACGACACCGGGCGGTTGATGACCAAAGTGCCGCCGGGACCGGGGCAGCAGGCCCTCGGAGCGGCTCGTAACGCGATGCGCAAGTCCATCTCACAGAACGTCGGCCTGGTCGCCAAAGGTCCGCTGAGGGTCAGCCCGTTGTCGACGCTGGTGCACCTCGGCGACAAGGAGATGGCCGGCATGGCGAAGATGCTGCAGGCGAACAAGGCTGTCTTCCCGGAGGCCGCTGGGGCCGCCGCGGACAAGGCGTACAAGGCCTACCAAGTGGGCCTCGGCATCGCCTGGACCGGCATGGGGATGGATGTCATGGACAAGGCGCTGGGGAAGAGCGACCTGACAAGCTTGACCAACGAGAAGTTCGGAAGCGGCGAGAAGCCGTACAACGCGGCGTACTCGGACTGGAAGGACAACACGTTGAAGCCCGCCCCCGACACCCACTGGTAAGGAATGGCCATGGACCTGTACTCGGCGCAACGCATTGTCGAGGCCGAAGCCGCCCGCACTGGCATCGGCACCGGCCCCAACCGGCGGCTTCGACTGACGTTGTTCATCGGAATGCCGCTGTTCCTGCCGGTCTTGGGAATTATGATCCTGGTGCCGAAATCCCTGATGAATGACGTGCTCTTCGTCTATGAGGCCGGGATCGTCGGCTGCCTCCTGCACTACGTCTGGGTATTCGCGAAGTACCCGCGTCATGCGAGCCGTCCCCCCTACCTCACCAGAGATCTGGCCATGGGTGGCGGTTTTTTCCTGCCCTCGCTATTCTTCGGCTTCTGGCCGGGCATGATCGCCGCCCCGGCGTGGGCACTTTTCGTAGGCATTTCCTATGCCGTGGAATTGACGCGGGGGCGCAATGACCACCGTTGAGCACCGCCACGCTCCGAGCGGCTTCAACTTGGTGCCGCCGCCCGGCTGGGACGTTATTCCGCTGCACTCGGGTACCCGGGAAGCGATGGATCGCATCGTCCGCAAGGCCGTGGCGCAACTGCCCGTAGGCTTTCCCAAGGACGACATCTCGAAGGCCCGGCTGAAGCTCACCCAGGAGTTGAAGAAGGTCGTCCGCCGGGCCAGCGCCAAGGGGGGAATGACCCTCTACCTCCCCACAGAACGCCTCCACGGCATCGCGCTGCCCGTCTCGATCGTGGCCTCCGAGCCGATCGAGATTCCGCGGGTCAGGCCCGAGAGCGGCCCGGAAGCGGTCCTTGCCGCGCTCGCCTCCGAGACCCCCGGAGCCGAGACCCGCGAGCTCGACGAGACCGCGGCCCTGCGTTCGGAACGAGAGGTACCCGCCGACCCGGAACAGGGCGTCGAGGTCGCTCACCGGCGGGTCGAGTACTTCGTGCCGATTCCGGACAGCACGCCTGACAAGTACCTCACCTTCTCCTACAGCGCGCTGATCGCGCCCGGGTCGGATCCCGCCTTCTACGACACCCTCGTGGAGCTGTTCGACGCCGTCATGAGCACCTTCCGCTGGAGCTACTCCTGAGGACCTGACCCCACTGTCCACGCCTCGACGAAAGAGACCGCTCATGTCAGACGGCACCCTCTGGAGCGCCGACCTCGGCGCCCCGCTCCACATCGACACAGATGCCGACCCGGGCCTCTGGGGTTATTTCCATCTCCAGATCGACAGACGGACCTTCAAGGAATGGCTGGACCAGCATCTGACCGGCCTGGCCGCTATTCACAACATTGAACTCACCCGCAAGCTCCGCCGATTCCACAAGAACTTCTACGAGCAGACGCTTGGCATCCTGCGGGACAAGCTCCAGGCCGACGAGGCGTTCATCTACCACCCCGTCCCACTCACCTACATGCCCCTGGTGATGCACGCCACCCGCATCCAGTGCGAAACCCCTGACGCGGCCTCCTGCGAGGGGATCAGCGCGCCGTCCGTGCCGCACCCGGACATCCCCGAGTGGCAGCAACGCACCGGCAGCATTGCTTTCGCCTCCCCGCATCTGGGCGAGGACGGCGTCCGGGTCATCCGCTCCTACCCGGCGGACAGCACCATCATGATGACCTCGGTGACCTATCACTGGCACACCCGGCCTGGCATCCCCGACGTGTGCCTCCGCGGGCACCACGACGATCCGGAAGTGATCGCCGCGGCAATGGAGGCACTGGACGACTTCGCGCGGACGCTCCGACTTCCCGGCACGGCCCATTGACCGACGCCGCCTGGGCGAATTCAAGCAGTGAGCATTGTTGAGCGGCATTCCGCATGCCCGTCCAGGACGCCAAGTACTACAGCCTCAGGTTGTGACGGCTGATCGGTGATGTCGTTGTCTGGTCATGCTGGTTGATGTGACCCAAACCGCTAGAGTCACCGCGCCCAGACCAGTCGACCAGCGCCGAGCACGATCAGGACACAACCAGCCCTGCGAGAGACCCATACTTCCCGAATGGCCCCTGCGCTCCCGGAAGTTCGCACTGGTGAAACCAAGAACCTCAGCGATACCGTCGGTGCTCTTGACTGAACTTCTGTCTCACGGGGAGTCACTGTGAAGCGCCGCGCTTTGCCCATTGCTGCCGCGCTGGCGGTGACGGCGGCACTGGGTTGACGGCCTGCGGTAGCGGGGACGACAAGTCCAGCGACAACGACAAAACCGCAGGCGCCGGCCAGGTAGTGGAGTCCCCGAAGGAGTCCGCGGAACAATCGGGGACACCGGCAGAGAACAAGCCTGACGGCGTCGACCTGTCCCTGCCCAAGGACATGAACCTGGTCTTCGACTGGGACAAGCCGAAGGACAAGAACGAAGCGGCGGCGATGGACGACGCCGCGAGCTATCTCCGTGCCATCTACCGGGGCGTCGACAAGCGCACGACCATGGACGCGGCTGTGACCACCTACGCCACCGGCGATGGGCTGCGCTATGCGAATACTCAGATCGATGCCTGGATCGACGGCGGCTGGACTGCCAGCGGAACGCTGCGCCACTACGACGCCACCACGCGGTCCACTACGAACGGCAAGTCGGTAGAGGTCGCGTTCTGCGCGGACTCAGGGAAGTTCTACGGCAAGGAAATCAAGACCAAGAAGGTGCTCAAGACCAAGCCCAGCCTCGAGGACTTCGACTACTTCGAGATCGTGATGGTCAAGTTCCCCACAAGTACGGACCTGTGGCAGGCATCCAAGGTGTTCGTCGAGACGGCGGCGGAGAAGTGCCGGTGAGCAGATCACGACTGTCCGTCAACAGGTGACCGGGCGAGAAGGAGACGGAAAGCGTGGGAGGCACAGCCAAACCCCGACGCCGCAAAGCATCTGCCCCTTCGCTGCAGTACGAGCGACATGCGGGCAAGCGGCGTACCAGCGACAAGGACGCGAAGAAGAAGGGCGAGTTCGTCTTCGGCTGCCTCGTCTTTCTCTGCATCACAGGCGGCATCGTCCTCCTGGCAGTCGTCGACATGCTGTGGGGCGACGACACCTGGCAGTGGGCAGCAGAGGCGTGGCCGGGCGGGGCCTACGTCTTCGCCGCATGCCTGGGGGCCCTGGCCCCGTGCATGGTGCTTCTCTCGGTATGGTCGCTGAGCAGCATGAAATGGAAGTCCTGGAAGGCCCACCCCGCCCGCACGCTGGTCCGCACGGGCCTCGGTGTCACATCCGCAGCCGCGCTCGTGCCCTACGTGAGCCTCGTATTCAACGCCCAGGACACCGGCAAGTGGGGCCGCGGCCGCGACACCGCACCAAGCTGGGTGTTCAGCAACTATCCGTGGCTCTGGGCAGTGGGACTGCTCTCCACGATCGTCACGATCACAGCGCTCATCCGCGCGGCCTTCGTCATCAACGACCGCCGACGCCCGGAGGCCGAAGAGGCCACTCAGCCGACGGAGCCCTGACGGTCTACTGAGGCACACGATGAGCCGGCTCGACTCGACTCAGGCCCCCGCTCAGTGATCCCTGAGGTAAGTCTCGTCACCCAGCCGCGCGGCGCGGCACCCGTGAACAGGCGCCGCGCGGCGTCAGCAGTTTACGGGGGTGACCGGTCCGGCCGATGCGGCCCCTACAGCCGCCCCTACAATCGCCGCGGCCACACCGGCTCACTGGCACGGGAAGGACTAGCGAATCGTTCCCAGCACCAGGGCTCCCTGTCGCCCTACACGGTGGTATCCGGGCCGTCCACTGTGGGGGCACGATCGGGACCCAGCCATCTCTGTGAGAGTCCCATACATCCCGAATTACCCACGACCTTGCGGAAATTCGCTCTGGTGAAACCGGAAACCTCACCGGTACCGTCTGTGCCCTAACTGAACTTCTGTTTCTCACGGGGAGCCACTGTGAAGCGCCGCCCATTGTCCGTTGCTGCCGCGCTTGCGGCGACGGCGGCACTGCTGTTGACGGCCTGCGGTAGCGGGGACGACAAGCCCAGCGGCAACGACAAGAGCGCCGGAGCCGACCGCGGGTCGGAGACGCCGAAGGAGTCTGCGGAACCGTCGGCGGCACAGGCAGAGGACAAGCCGGATGGCGTCGACGTGTCCCTGCCCAAGGACATGAACCTGGTCTTCGACTGGGACAAGCCGAAGGACAGGAACGAAGCGGCTGCGATGGACGATGCCGCCAATTTCGTCCGTGCCATCTACCGGGGCGTCTACAAACGCACGTCCAACGACGCGGCCGTGACAGCCTATTCCACAGGCGATGGGCTGCATTACGCAAAGACTCAGATCGATAGCAGGGTCGACGGCGGCTGGACGGCCACCGGCACCCGGCGCCACTACCTAGCCACCACGCGGTCTGCCCCGAACGGCAACTCAGTGGAAGTCGCGTTCTGCGTGGACTCAAGCAAGTTCTACGGCAAAGAGGTCAGGACTGAGAAAATCCTGAGGAGCAAGCCCAGCATCGCTGACTTCGACTACTTCAAGGTCGTGATGGTCAAGTTCCCCACGGGTGACGGCATGTGGCAGGCATCGAAGGTGTTCGTAGAGGCCAAGGCGGAGAAGTGCCAGTGACGCTCTCAGACCGATTCCGCCTCCTGCCAAGGTGTTCGTCGAGACCCAGGCGGAGAAGTGCTGGTGAACAGACCGCTGCGTATCGAAACCGCGGACAATTCCGCGTGAGTACGCGATTCCCCGCTATCCCTGACGCGCCGCCCGGCTCTTCCCCTTGCCCTTCTTCCGAAGCCTCCGTATCCGTTCCCGCTCCCGCGCCGCCTGCTCCGCAGCCCGCGCGCCGGTCCAGCGGTGGACGGACCAGCCCACCAGACCGGCGCTGAGGGCATAGGCCAGGAACGCGCTGCCGGTCCCGGGGATGTAAGCGCAGCTCTCCGACCGGCAGTTCCTGCCGGGCAGTCCGCTCAGCAGCAGGAAGAACGGCCCGAACGCCGCCGCGCAGCAGACCGCCGTGCCGACGGCGTGCAGGCCTCGCGCCAGGCGGGTCCGGTCCGAGAGCCCGGAGGCACACCGCAGCCAGCCGGCCACCCCGAGCACGGTGACCACACCGAGGCCGCCACCAAACGTCCAGGCGCCACCGGGCAGGTCCACCAACACCGGAACGGCCTCACGGGCGAATCGCTTCCCCAGGCCCATGACCAGCAGGATCACGCCCGCGCCGACGACCAGCCCGAGAATCACCCCGACCATCCCCAGGCCGCCTCGCAGAGCTCCTGCCCGCGTCATACGACCCACCGCAGAGAACCCGCGATGGCGTCACACAACTGCTCCATCGGGCCGGACATCCCGGTGAGCGGGGCCGAGAAGGAGAGCGTCAGGTAACCCACCCCGCCGGGCATCAGGGCATGTACGTCCAACGTCGTGGCACCGTGAACGCGCACCGCGGCACCCGCGGGAAGATCCACCACCGACACGTGTCGCCGCCCTGGGCCTTCAGGCTCCCGAAGCTCGAGCCAGGCCGCGTACTTCTCGGGATCAGCAGGGGTGTTGCCCAGCGGGATCAAGGACACGAGGAGCGAGGCCGGGAGGCCGCCGTTCCGTGTGGTCGTGAGGAGGAAGAACTCCATGGCACCGCGCGCGCGGCCGGCTTCGGCGGTGTTGCGCAGTGTGGCCCACACGTCTTGTTGCAGCTCCGCGGGCACGCGTCGGCCCTCTGCCTGCCGGTCCACATACGTCTTCAGTTGAGCGCGCCAGCGATCCTGCATGAGGTCGATGCGGAACCACTCCCGCGGAACCAGCAGCCGATAGTCCCTGGGCACCCCCACCGTCGGTGACGCGTCGCCTGGTGCCGCCTCCTTCATCCCGGCATCACCAGCGGGGCTCCGTCGCTGTCGAAGAAGCGGACGCTCTTCACGATGCCGGCGAACATGGCGGAGAAGACGTCCCACCCTTCGACCGTCGATGTGCCCATTTCCAGCAGGAGCACGGTCCCGTTGGTCAGCGGAATCTGGACCTGTATGAACGACGTCCAGATCGACTCGTCCTGCCCCGACTGCGTCAGGCTCCCGTCGATGCTGGACGACCGGTTGCCGACGCACGTCACTGCCGGGCCGCAGGGCAGCTGCACTTCACCGATCTGTCCGAGCTCCAGGTGCCGCATCGTGGTGGCGATGAAGCCCACCGGATTGCTGCCGGCCCGCTCATCGAGGTCCAGCAGGCTGACGTTCACCGTCGCTGTGCAGCGGACACCGTCGACCTCCGTGGTGACGAAGCCCGCGTACTGCACGCCCGCCTCGATGAACTCGTCGTAGTGCGCCACGCACATCGCGGCGTACTGCACCTGCACTTCCTCGTCGGCACCGGGCAGCGCCTGCTTGGCCAACTCGAGCAGTTGCTTACCCAGCTCTTCCAAGTCATCAGCCTCGAAAGGCAGCTCGAGGAAGCCCTCCGGCATGATCCAGCGAACCTCTATGCCGCCCCTTTCTGTGAGGCTGCGCTGGGCTTCGTCAACGGTGTCCGTGGTCATCTGCGCCTTTGCTCTCGGACTGTTCGCGATCAGCCACTTCGGGACGGAATCTCGCGGCGAAGGGGTAGGGCCCGTAGTGCGGGTAGTGAGCGGGGATGTCAGCTCCTCCCCGACGAGCGACGTGGGCGATCTGCCGGTACTTCGCCGCCCGGGCCCGCAGGTTCTGCCGGACCGGATCGCCCCATTGTGAAATCGCGCTTCGCACGAAGAAGAAGATCTCAAGCGCCAGGACGGCTCCGGCGACCGCCAGATAGGCGTTGCGGGCTGCTGCGGTCTCCCAGTACTGAGCCACGCCGGCCCAATAGGTCACGGCCCCGAAGCCGACGAGCGCAAGCGGCACTCCGTGCTTGAACCCTGCGTTGAACATGTCCTCTTCGTCGACATGACGCCAGCGCAGCAGTTCGAGCACCGCTCGGTCGTCCAGGAAGTCGAACCGAAGCTCTCGTCGAGCTTCCTCCGCGGCCCGCTTCGCCTCGGGCACGGAAGCGATCACCGAGCTCTCGACCAACGTAGCCACGTCACCACCCCGCCGGCCGATGAACTCCCGCGGCCCGAGGTTCCGCTTGTCCTCGCTCATGGTTTCTGTCCTCCTTGAACGGATTCCAAGCCTTAGGCCGCCAGGGCCGCATTGAACGGCTTCGGCGAAACGTTCGGAGCGGGACCGGGCGAAGGCGACGGCACAGGTGTGGGCGTGGGTGTGGGTGTACTGGCGGCAGGCTCCTGGTAACCGGTCCTCTCGCCGTTCTCGCCGCTGAGCATCCTGTGCAGGGCGCTGCCGAGACCGGCCCCCTTGATCACTCCCGTGATCTTCCTGCCCTCTATCGCGCTGCGGCCTGCCTTGCCCAGAACCCAGTTGACGCCCTTGACGGCGATCCCGTTCATAAAGTTGTCTCCCACACCGCGGAGTGCGGCGGAGCCTCCCACCTTGAGCTTCGCCAGTCCCTTGACACCCTTGAGAGCCTTGATCCCCTTCAGGGCGCCGAGTCCGGGGAACACTCCCAGCGCATCGGCTCCCAGCTTCATCCAATCGACCTTCCCGCCACGCACTGTCATGTCGTATGCATGGCCGGCGAGCGCAGCCGCGCTGGTCACCACGGCAAGGGCCGCGAATATGGGAGCCAGGAACTGAAGGGGCGGGACGAATGCGCAGATCACCGCAAGCACGGACAGGACGGCCGAGATGTTCGACAACATATCCGCCCAGTCCGCCAGCAGGTTCATGAAACCGCCCGGATCCCGGACCGCATCATGGTGCACGACGTTCCTGATATGACGGGCCGCCTTGTCCCCCGCGTCGTCGTAGATTTCCCTGGCGTCCTTCACCGCCCTGCGTGCATCGCCGATGCGATGCAGGGCCTCGTCACGCTTCTTGACCCAGCGCTCGCACTCTTCCTTGTCCGCGGCGGGAATGTTCTGCGCGGGATACTTTTCGGTGAACTTCTTCACCTCGTCGTCCGCGAGGTCATGATCGGCCTTGGCCTCACGGTAGTCGGCGAGCGCCTTGTCCGCCTTCCGCTGCGCGCGGCGCATTTCACTGGCGAACTGATCGGAGCTGCCTTCGCGCACGTCCTCCCCGATGGCCTTGGCCGCCTCGTCATAGCGCTCGAAGGACTTCTTCAGCTTGTCCGCCGTGCCGCCAGCCAGTTCGTGGAAGCCCTTTCCGGCCTCACTGTCCCAACCCTCCACCGAAGCAAGCGCCTTGATGACCCGGGACTGCTCCTGGATCATGTCGGCCATCTTGCGCAACTTGCGTCCCAGTTCGGCGACTTCCTCCGGGTCACCCGGTGTCGGGTCGTCATGCCACAGAGGCGGCCAGTCGGCGTCGGTCCTGCTCACTTCTTCCCCTTGCTCTGCGCCTTGGCATCACGTATGGCCCTGGCCAGTTCCTGGTCGATCTCGTCGTACGCCTTGGCGGCGGTACGCGTGAATTCGGCCAGCTGCTCAAGTTCCTTCATCAGTTTCTTGCGCGTTTTCTTCCAGGTGTCCCCGAATTCCCCGAAGGCGTCCTTGAGCCCACCATGGCCTACCGCCTGACCGTACTCGTCCGCAGGATTGCCGTTCCGCTCGAACTCGCCATGAATCTTCGTCAGGTCTCGTGAGCACTGTTTGATGGCGGCGAGATCCGCCTTTATGTGGTCCCCCATCAGCGATGCCTCTCTATGGCTCTACAACTTCTCTCGATGTGCATCTGACGAGCGCGGGCGCGATTGCGGACTCCCTCACTCCTCCTGGCGCCCCGTACGAGATACGCTCTCGATACACCAATCCCGTTCCGCGTCGGCGAGGAGAGTCTTGACGTGACACCTACGGACAAGCAGCGCGTGGCAATGGACCGCCTAGGCATCCACGCCGAAGCCGGCGACTGGTGCTGGATCGGCAAGATCCCGCAGCCACCCGCCGACGTACTCCAGGCCGCAGGCAACCCCCGTCTCCGCCCTGCCAGACTGCCTCCACTGAGCATGATCGGCATGGTGCTCTGCGCACCGTTCATACCTCTCCTCATGTTGTTGCGCCTTCTGGCCGCTGCGGAAGAAGCCGTCAAGCGATCCCTCGACAGGAAGGAAGAGAAGGAGCAGCGGCGTGCCAAGGAGGAAGAGGACAAGCGCCGGGACGCCGCCATCGCCCAACAGGACCTCGACAACGTCTTCGACGGCAACTGGCACGGCAACGCCGGGCAGTTCCTGCTGCGTTGGTACAGCCACTCCACCCACCACGAGCGCATGCTGCTTGCGACCCGGGAGGGGATCGTCCTGGCGGCTCCGCCGCGGCGCGTCAGTGTGGGGCGGGAGAAGCGCATGCAGGTCGTCGCCCGCCTGCCTGCCTCCGAAGCAACCCTCGTCGACCCCTTCTCCGGCGAGTTCGAGACGAGCATCCTGCTCATACGTTTCCGCGACGGATCCTGGCTGCGCGTCGACACGGAAGAACTCCGCAGCGATCTTCACATGTACGTGCTCCGGCAGCCCCTCCCCGACAGCTGACGGGCCTCGGCCAGCCGGGCGCCTGCCCGGCGCGTTCAGCATCCGCTGCCGCACCGGGCAGGCATCGTCCGGCTACTTACGAGCCTGCTTCGCCAGCTCCTCATCAATCTGCTCGAACTTGTCCGCAGCCATGGTCAGGTAGTCACCCATGCCATCCAGACCGTCCAGCGTCGTCTTCGTGCCCTGCACGAACTCGTCGAAGTTCTCGTCGAACGCCTTCGACGAGCTCTTCGTGACGTAGCCGGACTGCACGAGGTTGTTGATGTACTTGCGGAGGCCCTCGAGCTTCTCCTGGAGCTTTTCCTTCTCCTTCACGACATGCTTGGCAGCTTCCCGCATGTCCTGATATGTGATGTCAAGGTCCTTGGCCATGAAGCCGCTCCCTTTCACAACGCCGCAGGGCCAACCCCCGTGGCTCCCTGTTTGCGGACTCATCGGCCTTCAGGTCGAGTTGCCGGTCGCGGGTCGCAACCGGTGTGATCGTCCGCTCTTTGCGTCAGCAGCTTACGGGTGTGGCCTGTGGTGCCACATCCCCGGCTTGTGAACGAGCCGTCATGAAGTCGTGTACGACGTTGCCATCGGGAACGTCATGAGGCCTCCCCACTGCCCCGCCCCAACCTGGAACGGATATCGTCGCTAAGACTGTGGCCCGCGTTGCGGAAGCGGCCACGGCAACCACAAAGGCCACACCGGCCCAGTGGCACGGGGAGGACTAGTCGTGCGCCTGACTCTGACCGTCGTCGACCCCTACGGCGGTGGTACCGCCGACGTGGTGCTCGATGCCGATCCTGAGTCCACCGTGGGAGACATCGCCCAGGAGCTCGCCAAGCAGGTCGGGCACAGCGGCGCGCAGATCATCCCGCTGGGACAGCACCGTCAGGTGCCGGCCAACAACGCGCCCCTCGTGTACGTCGACGGGTACGCCGTCGACCCGAACGCCACCGTCGTCGGATCGCCCCTGCGCGACGGCGCCGTCGTCAGCCTCCAGGATCCTTCCGGGTGTCTGCCCGGTGAGCCCACCGGGCTCGTCGAGCTGCGGGTCGTGGGTGGGCCCGCGGCCGGGTTCGTGCACCGTCTCGGCGTCGGGCGGTACGACATCGGCAGCGGGGCCGCCTCGTACGTCCGTATCGACGATCCCGAGGTCGACGCCCGGGCCCTCACCCTCTCCGTCGCCACCGACGGCACCTGCCAGGTCGCCGTGCACACGGACCAGGAGCACGTCACCCTCGACGGCAAGTCCCTCGCCGAGGACGAAAAAGAGGACCAGGGCGAGAAGAAGAAGACAAGCGAGAAGAAGAGCGGCAAGAAGAAGGACCAGGGCAACAAGAGGGACGAGAAGAAGGGCGGCCCCACCGACTGGCCCCTCGGTGCTCAGATCGGCATCGGCAACACCCTCCTCGAACTCACCCGCTACACACCCCCCAACGCCGCCCTCAAGTGGTCCGACGACGGCATAGGCCTCGACTACAACCGGCCCCCGCGGCTGCGTCCGCCCGAGCGGCAGACCAACTTCCGGCTGCCGTCGCCGCCGCGTGAGTACGAGGCCCGGCCGCTGCCCTGGCTGATGGCGCTGACGCCGCTCGTCGGTGCCGTCGTGTCGGTGATGATCTTCCAGCGCTGGTACTACCTGATCATGGCCGCGCTGAGCCCGTTCCTGCTCTTCGCGAACTACTACAACGACAAGAAGCACGGGCGGAAGTCGCACGCCAAGCAGGTGCAGGAGTACGAGGAGCAGAAGGAGCGGATCGAGAAGGACGCGCAGGACGCGCTGGTCACCGAGCGGAACGACCGGCGGCATGCCATTCCCGACCCCGCCACCGTCCTCGCCCTCGGGACCGGGCCGCGTACCCGTCTGTGGGAGCGGCGGCGTACCGACCGCGACCATCTCCTCCTGCGGGTGGGGACCGGGCAGTTGCCCTCCGAGGTCGTGCTCGACGACCCCGAGCAGGACGACCACCGTCGCCAGGTGACCTGGAAGATCGAGGACGCCCCGGTCGCGCTGCACCTGCGCACCCTCGGCGTCATCGGCATGGCCGGGCCCGGGGATTCCGCCCGTGCTCTCGGACGGTGGGCCGTCGCGCAGGCCGCGGCGCTGCACAGCCCGATGGACGTGCAGTTCTACGTGCTGAGCGACAACGCCGCGCAGGAGTCCTGGGACTGGGTGCGCTGGCTGCCGCACGCCCGGCCGTCCGGCGGGCAGGACGTCAACGTGCTCATCGGGACCGACGCCGAGACCGTCGGCGCCCGCATCGGCGAGCTGACGCAGATCCTCGACGCGCGCAAGAAGGCCGCCGAGCAGAACAAGTCGCAGGGCGGTTCGAGCTTCAGCGACCCCGACATCGTCGTCGTGTGGGACGGATCGCGGCGGCTGCGGTCCCTCCCCGGCGTCGTACGGCTGCTGCGCGAAGGGCCCTCCGTCTCCATGTTCGCCCTCTGCCTCGACGCCGAGGAGCGGTTCCTGCCCGGCGAGTGCCAGGCGTACGTCGTCGCCGAGCCAAAGGCCGAGGAGTACGAGCAGGCCCAGCAGGTCCAGCAGCAGTCCCAGCAGGTCGCGGGTGCCTTCCCTTCCTTCCAGGCCTGGCACACCACCGACCCGCAGCCCGAACAGGGCGGCCACACCGAGAAGTTGCGGCTGCGGGTGGAGGAGGCCGGTGCGGAGCGCCTGAAGGACGTACGGCCCGACTTCGTCTCCCCCGCCTGGTGTCTGCGGCTCGCCCGGTCGCTGTCGCCGCTGCGGGACATCAGCGGCGAGACCGAGGACTCGGCCCTGCCGGGCTCCAGCCGGCTGCTGGACGTGCTCCAGCTGGAGCCGCCGACGAGCGACGCGATCACGGCGCGGTGGCGGATGGGCGGGCAGTCGACGCTGGCCGTCATCGGTGAGTCGTACGACGGGCCGTTCGGGATCGACATCCGCAAGGACGGTCCGCACGGTCTCATCGCCGGTACGACCGGTTCGGGTAAGTCGGAGCTGCTCCAGACCATCGTGGCGGCGCTGGCGGTGGCGAACACGCCCGAGAACATGACGTTCGTGCTCGTCGACTACAAGGGCGGCGCGGCCTTCAAGGACTGTGTGCATCTGCCGCACACCGTCGGCATGGTGACCGACCTCGACGCCCACCTGGTGGAGCGGGCCCTGGAGTCGCTGGGTGCCGAGCTGCACCGGCGCGAGCACATCCTGGCCGCCGCCGACGCCAAGGACATCGAGGACTATCAGGATCTCGTGCGTCGGGATCCTTCGCACCAGCCGGTTCCCCGGCTGCTCATCGTCATCGACGAGTTCGCGTCGATGGTGCGTGACCTGCCCGACTTCGTGACGGGGCTCGTGAACATCGCCCAGCGAGGGCGGTCCCTCGGTATCCACCTGCTGCTGGCCACCCAGCGGCCGAGCGGTGTCGTGTCGCCCGAGATCCGCGCCAACACCAACCTCCGTATCGCCCTGCGCGTGACGGACGGCGGCGAGTCGACCGACGTCATCGACTCGCCGGAGGCCGGGCACATCTCCAAGAACACCCCGGGCCGCGCCTACGCCCGGCTCGGGCACGCCTCCCTGGTCCCCTTCCAGTCCGGACGCGTGGGCGGTCGCCGGCCCGGTGCGGCCGACCCGGCCGTGCTCATGCCCTGGGTGGGCCCGCTGACCTGGGAGGACCTCGGGCGGGCGGCGCTTGCCAAGCCGAAGGCCGAGGCCCGTGAGGACGAGGAGATCACGGACCTGAAGGTCCTCGTGGACACCATCCGCGACGCCAACCGCTCGCTCGGCATCCCGCCCCAGCACAGCCCGTGGCTGCCCGCCCTCGACGAGACTCTGCTGCTGGACGAGATCGAGGTGCCCGCGTTCGCCGGCGGCCCCGGCAAGCTGCCGCCGGCGCCGTACGGCATCGAGGACCTGCCCGCCAGCCAGTCCCGCCGCCCGGTCGTCGTGGACTTCTCCTCCTTCGGCCATCTGATGATCGGCGGTGCCCCGCGCAGCGGCCGCTCCCAGGTGCTGCGCACTCTCGCGGGCTCCATCGCCCGCACCCACTCCGTGGCCGACGTGCACCTCTACGGCATCGACTGCGGCAACGGCGCGCTGAACGCCCTGACCCGGCTGCCGCACTGCGGCGCGGTCGTCGGCCGTAACCAGACCGAGCGGGTCGTGCGGCTCGTCAACCGGCTCAAGGGCGAGCTGGGCCGCCGTCAGGACCTGTTGTCGGACAAGGGCTTCGCGGACATCGGCGAGCAGCGGGCCTCGGTCTCCGAGGACGAGCGGCTGCCGCACATCGTCGTGCTGCTGGACCGCTGGGAGGGCTGGGTGCCCACGCTCGGCGAGATCGACCACGGTTCGCTCACCGACGAGCTCCAGACGATGATGCGCGAGGGCGCGAGCGTCGGCATCCACCTGGTCCTCACCGGCGACCGGACCCTGCTGGTCGGCCGTATCGCGACCCTCACCGAGGACAAGTACGGTCTGCGGCTGGCCGACCGCAGCGACTTCTCGGCGCTCGGCATCCCGGTCCGCAAGGTGCCGGAGGAGATCCCGCCGGGGCGTGCGTTCCGCAACGAGTTCGGTACGGAGACGCAGTTCGCGCTGCTCGCCGAGGACACCAGCGGCCAGGGCCAGGCCGCGGCGCTGGCGGCGATCGGTGAGGCGGCCACCGCCCGCTACGTCGAAGTGCCGCGCTCGCGCCGCCCGTTCCGCGTCGACAGCCTGCCCAGCCGGATCTCCTTCCCGGAGGCCTGGGAGCTGCGCGACCCGGACGCGTCCCGCTCGCGCCTGTGGGGTCTGGTCGGCATCGGCGGCGACGAGATCGTCGGCTTCGGCCCCGATCTGGCGCAGGGCGTACCGGCGTTCGTCGTCGCGGGCCCGGCCAAGTCGGGCCGCTCGACGGTCCTGCTGAACTTCGCCCACTCCTTCCTGGCCCAGGGCACGCGCCTGGTCGTCGCGGCCCCGCGCCAGTCGCCGCTGCGCCAACTCGACGGCACGGAAGGCGTCCTGAAGGTCTTCACCGGCGACGACATCGACGAGGACGAGTTCGAGGAGCTCGTCGACCAGGCGTCCCTTCAGGAGCCGATCGCGGTCCTCATCGACGACGGCGAGATCCTGGAGGACTGCGACGCCGAGAGCCAGTTGAAGAAGCTGGTCTCCCGGGGCGCCGAGCGCGGCCTCGCCCTCGTCATCGCCGGTGACGAGGAGGACGTGTGCAGCGGCTTCTCCGGCTGGCAGGTCGACGCGAAGAAGGCCCGCCGCGGCATCCTCCTCTCGCCTCAGGAGTCCTCCAGCGGCGACCTCGTCGGCGTCCGCCTGTCCCGCAGCATGGTCGGCGGCCAGGTCGCCCCCGGCAAGGGCATGCTGCACCTCGGCGACGGGGAGCTGCGCACGGTCGTCGTCCCGGGGTGAGGCGTTGACCAGGGGTTCGGCGAAGCCGAAGCGGAGGAAGGCGGCGGGGGCCGCGCTGCGGTACGAGCACCGGCCCGGCCGGCCGAACGCCGGCGAGGCGAAGAAGCGGGACTGGAGCTGTGCCTGGGGCTGCGTGGTGATCCCCGGCTGCTTCGTCCTGCTGACGCCGCTGGTCCTCTTCGAGTGGTACTGGGGTCACGAGCTCTGGGGCGAATTCGCCCCCGTGGCCCGGCGGTGCGTACGCCTTCGCCGGCACGGTCGGTGCCCTGGTCCCGCTGGTCTTCCTCGCCTGGGTGGCGCCGCTGACCCGGATGAACTGGAAGAAGAGCAAGCCGCGTTCGCTGGCCTGGGCGGTCGCGTCCCTACCCGGGCTGGCCGCGGGCTACCTGGTCGCCGGGGTGATCGGCACGACCGCACGGCCCAAGCGGCGCCGTGACTGGGACTACGACTGCTACAGCGAGGGCGGGCCCTGCTGGGTGCATGTGCACTACCCGTGGCTGTGGGCCGTCGGCCTGGCCGCCACCCTCGCGATGATCACGCTCCTCATCGGCCTGTTCGCCCGGCACGTCCGCAGGTCGTCTGCTACCGCACCTTCGACATCCGAGCCTGAGGACGACCCGAGTCCTCGCTCTCCGACCGGTACTGGAGGTCGTCGCCCACCGGCGTGAGCCGCACGGTCGTGGGGGCCGGGTTGCAGCCGCCGTGGTTGGTCTTCGCGCCCACGGAGGTGGCGACCAGCTCCTTCTTCGTCACCTGCTTCAGGGTGAGTACGTCGACGCAGACGCCGCCGATCTGGTCGGTCTGGCGCAGGCGGCCCAACTCCTTGCCGACGGCGGCCCGTTCGACGGTGATCCGGAAGGTGCCGAGGGGCAGCCTGCCGTCGAGGGCGCTGCCCTGGCCCTCCCAGGTGCCGAGGTAGGCGGCGGGTACCGCACCGGAAGGGGCGGAGCTCGCGGTCGCCGCGGGTGGAGAGCCGGGGCCCGCGCCGGAGTCGCTCGTGTCGTCGTCGGAGGTCCGGTCCGGCAGCAGGTCGAAGACGAACACCGAGCCGATCGTCACGGCCGCCATCGCCCCGGCGACCGCCAGCGCCACGGTGCAGCTCAGCCTGCGCACCCGCCCGCCCCCCTCCGGCGTGGAGGTGGCCGCCACGGAGACGGAGATCTTGCCGGGGCGGCCGGTGGATGTGACGGCGTCCGGTGGGTCGCCGTCGCGAGGTCCGGGGACGGCAGCGGACGGAGGATGGGGCATGACCGGCGGCGGCCCGAACACCCCGGCGACCTCGCCGCCGGTCGTTTCCGGCACCCCCACCGAGGGGCTGCTGAACCCGACCGGCCCGGAAGGCGCCCCGGCCCCCGGCGCCGTCGCCTCCAGATTCAGCAACTGCACGGCGCTCCGGCTGACCTGCTCCACCAGCGCCCCCGGCAGCCACCCGCCCGCCACCAGCCGGGCCGCGCCCTCGGGAGCCAGCCGCCTGGCCACCTCGGCGGGGGCGGGCCGCGCACCCGGGTCCTTCGTCAGGCAGGCCGCCGTGAGGTCCCGCAACTGCCCGTCCAGCCCGTCGAGTTCCGGCTCCTCGTGGACGACCTTGTAGAGCAGGGCCGCCGAGGAGTCCCCGGGGAAGGGCGGTTCGCCGGTCGCCGCGTACGCCAGGACCGCGCCGAGCGAGAAGACGTCCGCCGCGCCCGTGACGCTCTTGCCGAGGATCTGCTCGGGTGACATGTAGCCGGGCGAGCCGATCGACACGCCCGTGGACGTCAGGGACGCCGTACCGTCCGTGGCCCGCGCGATCCCGAAGTCGATCAGCAGCGGGCCGTCGAGCGTGAGCAGTACGTTCGACGGCTTCACGTCCCGGTGCACCAGGCCCAGCTCGTGCACCGCCGCCAGCGCCTCGGCCAGCCCAGCCCCCAGCACCCGTACGGTGTGGGCCGGCAGCGCACCGCCCTCGGCGACCGCGGCCGACAGCGAGGGGCCCGCCGCGTACGCCGTCGCCACCCAGGGCACCCGCGCGTCCGGGTCGGCGTCCAGGACGGGTGCCGTCCAGGCGCCGCCGACCCGTCGGGCGGCGTCGACCTCGCGGCGGAAGCGGGCCCGGAACTCCTCGTCCAGGGCGAAGTGCGGATGGACGATCTTCACCGCGACCGTGCGGCCGCCGGCGCTGCGGCCCAGGTAGACCCGGCCCATGCCGCCGGAGCCCAGCCGGCCGAGCAGCCGGTAGGGCCCCACGACGGTGGGTTCGTCGACTTCGAGCGGCCGCATGGCGTCACCCCTCCCCCGTAGGCGCCCGCAGGCCTCGCCGGCCCCCGTACGCGCGCTCCCCCAGCAGAGTAGTGCGGGAGCACCGGCCCGCTCACGGCTGGAGCAGGTCCACCTTCACGTCCGCGGGGAAGCCGGTCGTCGGGCCGACGCGCCGGGCGAACTCGGCGACCGCCTCCAGCTGCGGGCCGCCGAAGCGGAAGTCGAGCGTCGTGAAGTACTGGGCGAGGGTCTCCTCGTCGAAGTCCTCCCAGCGGGCGGCCTGCTCGGCGACCTTGTCGACCTCTTCCAGGGAGAGGTTGCGGGAGGCGAGGAAGGCCTCGTGTACCTTGCGGGTGAGGACCGGCTCGCGCTCCAGGTAGTCGCGGCGGGCCGCCCAGACCGCGAAGACGAACGGCAGCCCGGTCCACTCCTTCCACAGCTGGCCCAGGTCGTGCACGTCCAGGCCGAAGCGCGGGCCGTCGAGCATGTTCGCGCGCAGTGCCGCGTCTCCGATGAGGACGGCCGCCTCGGCCTCGCCCATCATCAGGCTGAGGTCGGGCGGGCACGTGTAGTAGTCGGGCCGTACGCCGTAGCGCTCGGCGAGGAGCAGCTGGGCGAGGCGGACGGAGGTGCGGGAGGTCGACCCGAGGGCGACGCGGGCGCCGTCCAGCCGGTCCAGCGGGACCTGCGAGACGATCACGCAGGACATGACCGGGCCGTCGCAGCCGACGGCGATGTCGGGGAAGGCGACGAGTTGGTCGGCGTGCTTGAGGAACTCGACCAGGGTGATCGGGGCGATGTCGAGCTCGCCCTGCACCAGCTTCTCGCTGAGCTTCTCCGGGGTGTCCTTCGTGAGCTCGAAGTCGAGGAGCGTGCCCGTTCTGGCGAGCCCCCAGTACAGGGGCAGGCAGTTCAGGAACTGGATGTGGCCGACGCGCGGCCGGGTGCGAGGATTGTCCACATCGTGAGGCTAGCCCTCATGGCGTACGGGCCCGCGTCCGGCCCCGCGGTGGGCCCGTGACCGGCGGCCGGCACGCTCTCCGCCAGCCGGCGGGGGGATGTTCAAACATTCGGGTGACGTGATCTTGACCCCTATTGCATTCCGGGGACTGCGTGCTAGGCTCGTCGCAAGTTGCAGTTTGGTTTCCCTTGCAGTACAGAGCCTGCGGAGCATGTGACCGCGGGCTCTCGTCATTCTCAGACGTATGCAGTTGTGCAGAATTCATCTTCACACTTGCTGGTTCTGGAGCAGGGCAACCCTTTTGGGCCCAAGGAGGGCTTATGGCTACCGGAACCGTGAAGTGGTTCAACGCCGAAAAGGGCTTTGGTTTCATCGCCCAGGAGGGCGGCGGCCCCGACGTCTTCGTCCACTACTCCGCGATCAACGCGAGCGGCTTCCGCTCGCTCGAGGAGAACCAGCAGGTGTCTTTCGATGTCACGCAGGGTCCGAAGGGCCCGCAGGCTGAGAACGTCACGCCGGTCTGATCAGTAGTACCCAAGGAGCCCCGCGCCGTCAGGCGGCGGGGCTCCTGCCTTTTCGCCCCTTACGCCTCTCCTTACGCCCCGGTGAATTTCCGGCGAATTCCGCCCGTGGTCCCTTGGAGGATGACCGTATGCAGACAGACCCGGACCACGACGGGGAAGACAGCGGCACCCCCGCCGACAAGCGCCTGGCGTCGGGCCTCTCTCTCGGTCTGTCCCTCGGCACGGCGGTAGGACTCGTCCTCGGCATGACCGTCTTCGACGACATCGGCCTGGCCCTGGCCCTGGGCATGTGCCTGGGCACGGCGGTCGGTGCGGGGGCCGGGCTCTGGGGGCGGCAGACGGGCGAGGGCCGGGGAGACGGGCCTGCGCGGTAGGGCTGGGTTTTTACGAGCGCGGGCCGGCGGTGACAGTGCCTCGCAACAGGGGTGTCAGTGCCACGCCCTAGGGTCGGGCCATGACCGAAGCCGACTTCCTGACCGAGACCCGTGTCTTCTACGACGCCGTGGCGGAGGACTACGCCGTCCACTTCGGTGACCCGCCCGTGGCCACGCCGTTGGACCTGGGACTGCTCTACGGCTTCGCGGAGCTCGTGGGTGAGGGGGGCGAGGTCGCCGACCTGGGGTGCGGGCCCGGGCGGGTGACGGCGTACCTGGCGTCACGGGGGCTGTCCGTGTTCGGGCTGGACCTGTCGGAGTCGATGCTCGCGATCGCCCGGCGCGAGCATCCCGGTCTGCGGTTCGAGCGGGGCTCGATGCTGGAGCTGGACCTGCCCGACGGCTCGCTCGACGGGGTCGTGTCCTGGTACTCGACCATCCACACCCCGCTCGACCGGCTGCCGGACGTCTTCGCCGAGTTCGGCCGCGTCCTGCGGCCCGGAGGGCATCTGCTTCTCGGCTTCCAGGCCGGTGACGAGCCCCGCCGCTACGAGGAGGCCTTCGGGCACCAGGTGGCGCTGACCTTCCGGCGGCGGCAGCCGGAGCGGATCGCCGCCCTGCTGGAAGCCGCCGGTTTCGTCCTGCGCTCCCGGACCGTCCGGGAGCCCGACGAGGAACTCGGGGAGCCGGTCCCCCAGGCGTGCCTGGTGGCCCGCAAGCCGACGAAGCCGACGTCCTAGGCGTACCGGCGGCGTACCGGCGACACGCGTACCCGCCCGGCCCCCGGTACGCCGCCCCCTACAACACCCCCGCGATATCCCTCGCCGCGATATAGCCGAACGTCATCGCCGGCCCGATGGTCGAGCCCGCGCCCGCGTAGCTGTGGCCCATCACCGCAGCGCTGGCGTTGCCCGCCGCGTACAGGCCCGGGATCACCGAGCCGTCGGGACGCAGGACGCGGGCCCGGGCGTCCGTTCGCATGCCGCCCTTCGTGCCGAGGTCGCCGGGGACGATGCGGAAGGCGTGGTACGGGGGGAGCCGGAGGGGGGCCAGGCAGGGATTGGGGAGGACCGACGGGTCGGTGTAGTAGCGGTCGTAGGCGCTGTCGCCGCGGTGGAAGTCGGGGTCCTCGCCCCGCCGTGCCTGGGAGTTGAACCGGTCGACCGTCGTGCGCAGGGCCGCCGGCGGGACGCCGATCGACGTGGCCAGGGCGTCCAGGGTCCAGGCCTTGTGTGCGGCGCCCGAGTCGTACCAGGCGTCGGGGAGGGGCAGGGCCGGCAGGACGTCCTTGAAGAGGTAGCGGTTGCGGTAGTTCTGATCCACGATCAGCCAGGCCGGGATGGCGGGGTCGGTGGTGTGGACGTCGTACATCGTGTGGACGACGTCGCTGTAGGGCGCGGCCTCGTTGACGAAGCGCCTGCCCGATCCGTTCACCAGCAGCCCGCCCGGGAGGGTGCGTTCGGCGAGGCAGAAGTACGGCTGGCCCGGGATCGGGATCGCCGGGCCCCACCAGGCGTCGTCCATCAGGTCGAGCGCCGCGCCGAGCCGCTCCCCCGCCCGGATGCCGTCGCCGGTGTTCTCCTTGGCGCCGACCGTCCAGTCCGTGCCGATGGGCTGGCGCTGGTAGCGGTCGCGCATCGCCGCGTTGTGCTCGAATCCGCCGGAGCCGACGATCACGCCCCGGCGGGCGCGGATCAGGCCCAGGGCGCCGTCGCGGGTGACCACGGCTCCGGTGACCGTGCCGTTCTCGAGGTGCAGATCCGTCAGCGCCGTGTTCAGCCAGACCGGTACGCCCGCGGACCGCAGCCCCGCCCGCAGGCCCGCCGCCAGGGCCTGGCCCATGGTCAGGGGCTTCTCGCCCCGAAGGGCCGCCGCCGTCCCCCGTGCCAGACACTGTGCGGCCACGGCCGCCCCCTCGGCGTTCACGGCGGCCAGGGCCAGCCACTTGTAGTCCGCGCCGAAGACCACCATGCCGGCGGGGACGTCCATGTACGGCGCGTTCAGGCGGGCCAGTTCGGCTCCGAGGATCCTGCCGTCGAACTGGTCGGGCTCGATGGAGCGGCCGTTCGCCAGGCCGCCGGGCAGTTCTGGGTAGTAGTCGCTGTAGCCCTCCATCCAGCGGAAGCGCAGGGGGCTGTGGGCCATGACGTAGGAGATCGTCGCCGGGCCGTGGGCGAGGAAGGCGCGCTGCCGGTCGGCGGGGACGTCCGGGCCGACGACGGCGGCGAGGTAGGCGGCGGCCTTGGCCGGGGTGTCGGGGACGCCGACCGCGAGGATCACCGGGTTGTTCGGGATCCAGATCCCGGCACCGGAGCGGGCGGTCGAGCCGCCGAAGGCCGGGGCCTTCTCCACGACGACGCAGCTCAGCCCCTGCCCGGCGGCGGTCAGCGCGGCGGTCATCCCGGCCGCGCCGGAGCCGATGACGACGACGTCGTACGTACCGAGCGGGGGTAAGTCGGCGGCGTGGGCGCCCTGTTGCACTCCGGCGGCGACCGCGAGCCCGGCACCCGCGGCACCGGTCAGCACTCGTCTTCGGGAAGGGGAACCAGGGGAGACAGCGGATGGTGCGGAGTTCATGTCAGTGGCCATGACTTCTCCAGCGCGACAGGATTCAAGGGGTGGGGAATGTCGCGCGGGCGCCCAGCGAAGTCAAGAGGCTCTACTCAAGGCCGATCGCCTCGCAGTCCGCCTTGTACTTGGCCGTGCAGATGTCCTTGACGGTGTAGACGCCGTCCGTGACCACCGTCTCCTTGATGTTGTCCTTGGTGAGGGCGACCACCGGCACCAGCATCGCCGGGATGTCCTTCTCCGTGGGGCTGTCGACCGTATCCCGGGTCAGCGCGGCGAACTCGATCGAGCGGCCCTGGACCTTGGCCACCGCGATCTTCGCGGCGTTCGTCGCCTCCAGCAGGAACGACTTGTACACGGTCATGTACTGCTCCCCCGACACGATCCGCTGCACCGCGTCCAGGTTGGCGTCCTGCCCGGTCACCGGCGGGATCCTGGTCGCGCCCGCCTCCTTCAGCGCCTCGATGACGGCGCCCGCCATGCCGTCGTTGGCGGAGTAGACGGCGGCGATGTTGTCCAGGCCGACGGCCCGGATCGCCTTCTTCATGTTCGCCTTGGCGATCGAGGGCTTCCACTCCTTGGTGTCGTACTGCTCGACGATGTCGACCGCCCCCTGGAGCTCGCTCAGCGCGCCCTGCTTGAACCGTGCCGTGTTCGGGTCGGCCGGGTCGCCGTTCATCATGACGACCTTGCTCTTCTCGGCCTTCTCGCCGAGTTCCCCGACGATGGCGCGGCCCTGCACCTGCCCGACGAGTTCGTTGTCGTGGGAGACGTACGCGTCGATCGGCCCCTCGGCGAGCCGGTCGTAGGCGATGACCGGGATGCCGGCGTCCTTGGCCTTTTGCACGTCCGAGGCGATGGTCTTGGAGTTCAGCGCGTCCACCAGGATGACGTCGACCTTGTCGTCGATCATCTTCCGGAACTGCTCGCTCTGTCTGGACACGCTCGCCTCGGCGTTGGCGTACTTGACCTTGCCCTGGTTCTCGGTGAGGGAGGCGACCTCTTCCTTGATCAGGGGATAGTCGAACTTCTCGAAGCGCGCCGTGTCCCGGTCGGGCAGCAGCAGGCCCACCGTGATGTCGTTGCCCTTCTTCACACCCGCGGAGTCGTCACTCCCGCCGCCGCAGGCGGTGAGGGACAGGGCCGACACGGTGACCGCCAGGGCTATGGAGAGGGGACGCACAGCGGGCCGACGGGTGGTACGCGCTTTCACTGGTGGTGCCTTCCGATGGGGGGGAGCATCGCGACGGGGTGGCTGAAAGCCAAAGGGCAGACGCCTTGCGGCGTCAAGAACCCCGTGTGAAGAGATCGCAAAGGTGCCTCACCGCGCGTACAGCCCCTCCACTTCCGCCGCGAAGGCGCGCATCACCGCCTCGCGGCGGAGCTTCATCGACGGGGTCAGATGGCCCGCCTCCTCGGAGAAGTCCTCGGGGAGGATCGCGAAGCGGCGGATGGACTCCGGCCGGGAGACCATCTTGTTGGCCTCGTCGACGGCACGCTGGAGGACGGCGCGGAGTTCCTCGTCGTCGACGAGGAGTTTGGGCGGTACGGGGTGTTTGCCGTTCATCCGGCGCCAGTGGGTGATGCCGGCCGGGTCCAGGGTGATCAGGGCCGCGACGAAGGGACGGCCGTCGCCCAGGACCAGGCACTGGGAGATCAGCGGGTGGGAGCGCAGCCAGTTCTCCAGGGGTGCCGGGGCGACGCTCTTGCCGCCCGCGGTGATCAGCATTTCCTTCTTGCGGCCGGTGATCGTCAGATAGCCCTCGTCGTCCAGTTCGCCGATGTCGCCGGTGGCGAGCCAGCCGTCGGGGGCGGCGGGTACGACTCCACCGGCCTGGGGGTCCCAGTAGCCGCGCAGGACGTGGTCGCCGGCGAGGAGGATCTCGCCGTCGGCGGCGATGCGGACACGGGTGCCGGGCAGGGGCCAGCCGACCGTGCCCAGGCGGGGTTTCAGGGGCGGCGTGACCGTCGACGCGCCCGTGGTCTCCGTCAGGCCGTAGCCCTCGAAGATCTCGATGCCGGCTCCGGCGTAGAACGCGGCGAGGCGGCGGCCCAGGGGTGAGCCGCCGCAGATGGCGTAACGGACCCTGCCGCCCATGGCGTTGCGGATACGGCGGTAGACCAGGGGGTCGTAGAAGACCCGGGCGGCTCTCAGGGCGCGGGAGGGGCCGGGGCCGGTGCCCGTCTGCTGGGCCTCCATCGCCTCCCCGTAGCGCTGCGCCACCGCCACCGCACGGTCGAACGACGTCACCCGGCCGCCCGCCTCGGCCTTGGCGCGGGCCGAGTTGAAGACCTTCTCCAGCATGTACGGGATGGCGAGCAGACAGGTCGGCCGGAAGCTCGCCAGGTCCGGGAGCAGGTTCTCCGCCTTGATGCTCGGCGCGTGGCCCAGCCGTACGCGGGCGCGGACGCAGGCGATCGCCACCATGCGCCCGAAGATGTGGGACATGGGCAGGAACAGCAGGACCGAGGCCTCTTCGCTGGTCCTGGCCCTGAAGACGGGGTAGAGGAGCTCGATCGCGTTGTCGACCTCGGCGAAGAAGTTGCCGTGGGTGAGCGCGCAGCCCTTGGGGCGGCCCGTGGTGCCGGAGGTGTAGACGAGGGTGGCGAGGGTGTCGGGGCCCAGCATGCCGCGCCGCACCTCGACCTCATGGTCGAAGAGGTGGGCTCCGGCTTCCGCCAGCCGGTCCACGTGGCCCTTCTCCACGACCCACATGTGCCTGAGGTCGGGCAGGCGGTCGCGCTCCGGGCCGAGCGCGGCGGCCTGCCCGGCGAACTCGGTGATCAGGGCGACCGCGCCGGAGTCCTGGAGGATCCAGCGGGCCTGGAAGACGGAGGACGTGGGATAGATCGGAACGGTGACGAGACCGGCCGCCCAGGCCGCGAAGTCCAGGACCGTCCACTCGTAGATGGTGCGGGCCATCACGGCGATCCGGTCGCCGGGCATCAGCCCTTCGGCTATCAGCCCTTTCGCCACGGCCAGCACCTGGTCGGCGAACTGCGCCGCCGTGACGTCGCTCCAGCGCCCGTCGGCGTCCTTGCGGCTGAGCGCCACGGCGTCCGGGTGCGCGCTCGCGTTGTCGAACGGCAGGTCGGCGAGCGACCCGTGGGTCCACGGCGGTGCCAGCGGCGGTACGGACGCCTCGCGCACCGCCCCGTCCAGCCGCCGTGTCTCGGGCTCGACCAGGACCGGTCCGCCGTACATGTCACCGTAGGCGGAGGAGGGATGGGCAGTGGACACGGGCGGCTCCTGGGGCGCGCAGCGAAGGAACTGCTTGCTGCGATACGTACGTGCCTCGCACGCCGAGGCGCTCAACCGGTTGAACCCCCAGAAAGGGGTTACTGGCGGTAGGAACGGGATCGTACGGGCCTCACGTGGCGGGTTTGTGCGGGTTCGGGGATGGTCCGGAGCCAGGCCTGTGCATTCTCGGGGGTTAGGTGAGGGTCCTTCAGGTTCGGTCCGCCGTCACCCTCAGGCCCGCTCCAGGATCGCCGTCACCCCCTGCCCGCCCGCCGCGCAGATGGAGATCAACCCGCGGGCGGGCGCGTCCCGTTCGGCGAGCAGCTTGGCCAGGGTCGCCACGATCCGGGCGCCGGTGGCGGCGAAGGGGTGGCCGGTGGCGAGGGACGAGCCCGCGACGTTCAGCCGGGCGCGGTCCACCGTGCCCAGGCCCCGCTTCTCCCAGGCCGCGAGCGTCGCCAGCACCTGGGAGGCGAAGGCCTCGTGGATCTCCACCAGGTCGAAGTCGGCCAGGCCGAGCCCGGCCCGCTCCAGCATGCGCGGCACGGCGTACGCGGGCGCCATGAGCAGCCCGTCCTCGCCGCCGGCGACGTCTCCGCCGACGAAGTCGACGGCCGCCGTCTCGTACGCGGTGAGGTACGCCAGTGGCTCCAGGCCGCGCTCGCGGGCCCACTCCTCGCTCGCCAGGAGGACGGTCGCGGCTCCGTCCGTCAGCGGGGTCGAGTTCCCGGCCGTCATGGTCGGGTCGGGGTGGTCGAGGCCGAACACCGGCTTGAGGGAGGCGAGTTTCTCCGCGGTCGAGCCGGGGCGCAGGTTCTGGTCGCGGGCCAGGCCTCGGAAGGGGACCACCAGGTCCTGGAAGAAGCCGCGTTCGTACGCCGCCGCCAGCCGCTGGTGACTGGCCGCCGCCAGTTCGTCCTGCGCCTTGCGGCCGATGCCCCAGGCGCGGGCGGTGACGGCGGCGTGTTCGCCCATGGACAGGCCGGTGCGCGGCTCGGCGTTGCGCGGGATGTCAGGGACGAGGTGGCCCGGACGCACCTTCGCCAGGGCCTTCACGCGCCCGCCCAGGGACTTCGCCCGGCGCGCCTCCAGCAGGACGCGGCGCAGGGTGTCGTTGACGCCCAGGGGCGCGTCGCTCGCCGTGTCGGCGCCGCCCGCGACCGCCGACTCGGTCTGGCCGAGAGCGATCTTGTTGGCGGCGGCGATGACGGCCTGGAGTCCGGTGCCGCAGGCCTGCTGGATGTCGTAGGCGGGGGTGGTGGGGTGCAGGCGGGAGCCGAGGACCGTCTCGCGGGCCAGGTTGAAGTCGCGGCTGTGCTTGAGGACCGCGCCGGCCACGAACTCGCCGACCGCGCCCGGCTCTTGGAGCCCGTACCGCTCGACCAGGCCGTCGAGGGCGGCGGTGAGCATCTGCTGGTTGGAGGCGGTGGCGTACGGGCCGTCGGAGCGGGCGAACGGGATGCGCGCTCCGCCGACGACCGCCACGCGCCGCACCGACATCTTCTGGGGGCTCATCTCGACCCGCTCCTCGTCTGTGACGTAGCCTTACCTACGGTAACCTTACTCCAGAGTAAGCAAGTGTGAGCCGTCATCCGAGCTGGGAGTCGCCATGGCCGACCGCTATCTGAGCTTCACCGCCACCGGGCCCGGCCGCTTCCTCACCCGCCGGCTCGGCCTGCCCCAGCCCGCGGCGCTGACCCGCTGGTCTCCCGGGCGGCCCACCCTGGACGGCGGCCTGCTCCACCTCACCGCCGGCAGGTCCGGCCTCGATCTGGCGCCGGTCCTCGCCCGTACGGGGATCGGCCCGGCCGGCTCCGACCGGGCGGCGGCCGTCGTCCTGGACGCGAGCGGGGTGCGGGACGTCGAGGGCCTGGCCGAGGTGCACGCGGCCCTGCACCCCGTCGTGCGGTCGGTCGCCGCTGGGGGCACCTCCCGCTCGAGCGCAGCCGAGAGTGGGGGAGGGCGCGTGCTCCTGCTCGGCGCGCCGCTCGACCCCGCCGACCATCACCAGGCCGCCGCCCAGCAGGCCCTGGAGGGCTTCACGCGCTCCCTCGGCAAGGAGATCGGCCGGGGCAGGACCGTGAACCTGGTCCGGCTCACGGACGCGGCGGCCGCCGAATCCACTCTCCGTTTCCTGCTGTCGCCCAAGTCGGCGTATGTGAGTGGACAGGTGATCGAGGTCGGGGCGGGTGAGACGGCGTCGGGCGAGACCGCCCCGGACGACGAGCCCTCCGCCCCCGTCGACTGGAACCGCCCCCTGGCCGGCCGCACCGCCCTGGTCACCGGTGCCGCGCGCGGCATCGGCGAGGCGGTCGCCGAGACGCTCGCCCGGGACGGGGCCCGGGTCGTGGTCCTCGACGTGCCGCAGGCCGAGCGGGACGCCCGGCGCGTCGCCGACCGGCTCGGCGGCACCGCGCTGCTCCTCGACATCACGGCCGCCGACGCGGGCGCCCGGATCGCCGAGGCCCTGCCGGACGGTCTGGACCTGCTGATCCACAACGCGGGCATCACGCGGGACCGGCGACTGGTGAACATGCCCGCCGAGCGCTGGATCCCGGTGCTGGAGGTGAACCTGGCGAGTGTGCTGCGCACGACGGACGCGCTGCTGAAGGCCGGGACGCTGAACCGGGGCGGCCGGATCGTGGCGACCGCCTCGATCGCGGGTATCGCCGGCAACGCGGGCCAGACCAACTACGGGGCGAGCAAGGCGGGCATCGTCGGCCTGGTCCGCTCCCTCGCGCCGCGCGCGCTCGCCGAGCACGGGGTGACGGTCAACGCGGTCGCGCCGGGCTTCATCGAGACGAAGATGACGGCCGCCGTCCCGCTGTTCATCCGCGAGGCCGGCCGCCGCATGAACTCCCTCGCGCAGGGCGGTCTGCCGGTGGATGTCGCCGAGACCACGGCCTGGCTCGCGCACCCGGCCTCGGGCGCGGTCAACGGACAGGTCGTACGCGTATGCGGCCAGAGCCTGCTGGGGGCGTGATGGCCGACGCCGCTCTCGTCCTCACCGGGTCCCCCTCCCTCGCCCCGCTCCTCGCGCGCGGCGCCCTGCTGTCCCCCTTCAAACGCCCGGCCCCCGACGCGCAGTTCCCGCGCACCCGGCTCGTCCTGCCCGGCCTGCGCGTCGACCTCGCGCGGCTGGCGGCGTACGAGCGGGTCTGCGGGTTCCCGACCGGGGAGGACGCGCTGCCGCTGCCGTATCCGCACGTGCTGGGATTCCCCCTGGCCATGCGGCTGATGAGCGGCCGGGACTTTCCGCTGCCGCTGCTGGGCCTCGTCCACACGTCGATCACGATCACCCGGCACCGGGCGACGCCGGCCACCGGAGCGTACGAACTCGCGGTGTACGTCAAGGGGTTGGCGCCCCACCGGCGCGGCACCGAGGCGACGGTCGTCACCGAGGTGCGGGAGGGCGGGGACCTCGTATGGGAGTCGGGCAGCACGTACCTCGCCCGGCACCGCACGCGATTGCCCGCCGAGGCTCCCCGGGAGGAGGTACGCAAGCCGCTGCCGGCCGTGGCCGAGTGGCGCCTCGCCGAGGACGTCGGACGGCGGTACGCGGCGGCGTCCGGCGACCGCAACCCGATCCACCTCCACCCGCTCACCGCCCGCCTGTTCGGCTTCCCCCGGGCCATCGCGCACGGCATGTGGACCGTCGCCCGCTGTCTCGCCGCGCACGGCACACCGGACTCCTGCCGCGTACGCGCGCAGTTCCGGGCGCCGGTCCTGCTGCCCGGTACGGTCACGTACGCGGCGGTGGACGGCCGCTTCGAACTGCGGGGCCGGGAGGAACGGATCCACGTGACGGGGGACGTCTATCCCACCTGAGGGCCCGCCTGCTCCTCCGGCCGGATCCACGTTACGGGGGGGACGTCTATCCCACCTGAGGGCCCGCCTGCTCCCCCGGCGGTGACCACGGCCGCCCCGCCATGAGGTCGCCCAGGCCCGCCCAGGCGAAGTTCATCATCGTGGCGGCGGCCTGGCGGGCCGTCACGCCCGAGGTGGCGTTGGCCCAGGCGGCGAGCGACTCGGCGGCGCCGACCAGGGCCTCGGCGAGGCCCGCGACCTCGCGTTCGGGCAGGTCGGGGTCGCGGTGCGCCTCGCGTGCTGCGGCGAGGATCAGTTGTGTCACGAACGCGACGATCTCCTCGCGCATCGCGGCG
Source organism: Streptomyces coeruleorubidus (assembly GCF_028885415.1). GTDB lineage: Bacteria > Actinomycetota > Actinomycetes > Streptomycetales > Streptomycetaceae > Streptomyces > Streptomyces coeruleorubidus_A. The sequence continues at coordinate 5,699,418 of NZ_CP118527.1, read as the reverse complement.
ACTTCGGCGGCGAAGGGCTCGCCGTGCGTACGGGCCTGGAGGTGCAGGACCGCCCAGGCGTCCGGGTTGCGCGCGGTGTGCGCGAAGAACACCCCGAGCCCTTCCCAGAGTTGCCGGTCGGCGGGCAGATCGGGCCGGACACCGGCCCGCACCGCCTCGACGAGTGCCTTGGCCTCGCGGCGGATGCAGGCGGTGAAGAGGTCTTCCTTGGAGTTCAGGTACAGGTAGACCAACGGCTTGGACACGCCCGCGAGTTCGGCTATCTCGTCCATGGACGCGGCCCTGTAGCCGCGCTGTCCGAAGATCTGCACGGCGGCGTCCAGCATCTGCTGCTCACGGACCGCACGCGGCATCCGCTTGGTCTTCACGGCACCCATACCGCTTAGCGTACGGTCCCCCCGGCCGGCCCTCGGTCGGGAAACCGAGGAGGACCGGCCAGGGAAGGGCGTCGGCGCTCAGGCCGCTGCGGGGACCTGTTCGGGCTGTGCGTCGCGCGGCCCGTCCAGGGAGGAGCCGTCGGCCGTGGCGTAGGCGTTGCGGTCGAGCAGGTTCTCCCGGGCGGAGACCAGGACCGGGATGAGAGCCTGACCGGCGACGTTGGTCGCGGTGCGGATCATGTCGAGGATCGGGTCGATCGCGAGGAGCAGGCCCACGCCCTCCATCGGCAGGCCGAGGGTGGAGAGGGTGAGGGTCAGCATGACCGTCGCGCCGGTGAGACCGGCGGTGGCGGCGGAGCCGACCACCGAGACGAACGCGATCAGCAGGTAGTCGCCGACACCCAGCTGGATGTCGAAGATCTGGGCGACGAAGATCGCGGCGATGGCCGGGTAGACCGCGGCGCAGCCGTCCATCTTGGTCGTCGCGCCGAACGGCACCGCGAAGGAGGCGTACTCCTTCGGCACGCCGAGCCGCTCGGTGACCTTCTGGGTCAGCGGCATCGTGCCCACGGACGAGCGGGAGACGAAGGCCAGCTGGATCGCGGGCCAGGCACCCTTGAAGAACTGGACCGGGTTGACCTTGGCGACGGTCGCGAGCAGCGTCGGGTAGACGCCGAACAGCACGATCAGGCAGCCGACGTAGATGTCGGCGGTGAACGTCGCGTACTTGCCGATCAGGTCCCAGCCGTAGGTGGCGATGGCGTTGCCGATGAGGCCGACGGTGCCGAGCGGGGCGAGCCGGATGACCCACCACAGCGCCTTCTGCAGCAGTTCGAGCACGGACTCGCTGAGGGTGAGGATCGGCTGGGCCCTCTCCCCGAGCTGGAGGGCGGCGATACCGGCGACGGCGGCCATGAAGACGATCTGCAGCACGTTCAGCTCGGTGAACGGCGTGATGACGTCGGTCGGCACGATGCCGGTCAGGAAGTCGATCCAGGAACCGGTGTCCTTGGGCTTCGCACCGTCCTGGGGGGTGAGACCGGTGCCGGCGCCCGGGTTGGTGACCAGGCCGATGACCAGGCCGATGCTCACCGCGATCAACGACGTGGCCATGAACCACAGGAGGGTGCGCGAGGCCAGGCGGGCCGCGTTGTTGACCTTCCGAAGGTTGGTGATCGAGACCAGGATCGCGAAGAAGACGAGCGGGGCGACGGCGAGCTTCAGCAGGCCGATGAAGGTGTCGCCGACCTTCTCCAGGGTCGTGACCAGCCAGGACAGGTCCTGGCTGCGGGCGAGCCAGCCGAGCAGCACACCCAGGACGAGACCGGCGATGATCTGGGCCCAGAAGGGCACCTTGAAGGACTTCGTGTGTGAGGACACGGACTGGCTCCGTTGGGGGGACGCGTAGGGACTGACGTGGGAGACGACGGGGGGTTGCGTTACGTCAGGGACGGCAGATAGCGGACGCGCACCGACAGAGATCCACGTGCAGGCGCGCCACGAGCAGAACGCTCAGGGGCTTGGAGGGCGCGACTGCTGACTTCATGGCATCGACCTTAACACCTGAGCTTTGAGGACCCCAAAGCCTGGCTTTGACAGGCTGAAATACGACTCCACCCACACAAGACAAAGCGCCCCGTTTCCGAGCAATTACGGAAACGGGGCGCTGTACGCCGATGCGGGGACCTTACGAGGTCTGCCCCTGCGCCCGGGACGTGTCGTCGGCGACGTCCTCCTGGCTGCGGTTGGCCTCCAGGTTGGCCTTCATCCGGTCGACCCGCTGCACGATCTGCACGGACGCCCGGTCCCGCTCCTTGCGCAGCACGACGAAGCTGATCGGCGCGGAGAGCAGCAGGGCGAGCATGACGATCCACAGGCCGTTGCTGGCGCCGAGGCCGCGCGGAGCGAGGCCGGAGTAGACGAGGCCCCAGACGACCACGAGGCAGCCTGCGAAGATCCCGAGGCGCATCAGCGTGTAGCGGAGCATCTCAATACACTCTTCCGGTTCGAACGGCCAGAACGCACCCAAAGGGGCACCGTCCAGTGAAGCACGCCGGACGGCCGATCTTGCAGGGGGGTACGGGACCGCGGGGCTCAGTTCAGCGGCAGCAACATGATGACGTCGTCCCGGTCGTCGCCGGGCGCCACCCGGATCGCGCCGGGGATGCGGCCGACCTCCTTGTAGCCACAGGACTCGTAGAAGCGCTCCAGGCCGAGACCGCCCCGGCAGGTGAGGCGGATCGCCTCGATCCCGTCGAGTCCGCGGGCCGCGTCCGCCGCGGCGGCCAGCAGGTCACGCCCGTAGCCCTTGCCCTGATGACGCGGGTGCACCATCACCGTGTAGAGCCACAGCCAGTGCGTCATCAGACGGTGCGTGTTGAGGGTGAGGAACGCGGTCGCCGCGACGCGCCCCTCCTCGTCGTGCCCGACGAGCAGCCTGACCCGGCCCTCCGCCATCGACGCGAAGTGCTGCACCAGCGAGGGTCGGACGTCCTCCCGCGTCACCGGTGGCACGAAGCCGACGGCCCCGCCGGCGTTGGAGACGTCGGCCCACAGGTCGAGGATGCCGTCGCGCAGGTCGGGCGTGACGGCAGGATCGAAGGTGAAGGTAAGGGGCATGGAGCGATTGTAGCTATTACCCCAGTGCCTGTGCCGCCACTTTCAGATCCGACAGCAGCCCCCGGTACGCCGCCTCCCGGTCGTCCGCCCGCAGCACCGACGACGGGTGCACCGTCGGCACCAGCCGCTCCGGCCGGCCGTGGATCTCCTCCTCCAGTACCGTGCCGCGCACCTGCGTGACCCGGAACGAGGACCCGAGCAGCGCCTTCCCGGCGGTGGCCCCCAGGACGACGATCAGCTCCGGCTCCACGACCGCGAGTTCCGCGGCCAGCCAGGGCCCGCACGCGGTCATCTCCCGCAGGGTGGGCGCCTTGTGGATCCGGCGCTTGCGCGGCTCGGCCTGGGTGAACTTGAAGTGCTTGACCGCGTTGGTGACGTAGGCCTCGGAGGGGTCTATCCCCGCCTCCTCCAGCGCCCGGTCCAGGAGCCGCCCGGCGGGCCCGACGAACGGCTTCCCCTGCCGGTCCTCCTGATCCCCGGGCTGCTCCCCGACGAGCATGACGCGAGCGTCCTTGTTTCCGGCCCCGAACACGGTCTGGGTGGCGTCCCGGTGCAGCGGGCACCCCCGGCACTCGGCAGCGGCCCGCCGCAGAGCGGTCAACCCACCGCGCTCGGGAACGAAGGGTTCAGCGGTATAGGCGTCCTCAGGCGCCTTGATGGCAACCATGCCAGCCGGGTACCCACCCAAGGGGCGCGGGGAACTGCGCGACCAGCCCCCGCGTACCCGCACCCGAAATCACACGCGCATAGGCTGCGGCGACTCGCGACGCTCCGGGTCCGGCCCCTCGTACTCCCGGATGATCTCGTACCGCGTGTTCCGCTCCACCGGCCGGAACCCGGCATCGCGGATGAGATCCAGCAGGTCCTCACGGGTCAGCTTGTTCGGCGTCCCGAAGTTGTCCGCGTCATGCGTGATCTTGTACTCGACGACCGAACCGTCCATGTCATCGGCGCCGTGCTGAAGCGCAAGCTGCGCGGTCTGAACACCGTGCATGACCCAGAAGACCTTGACGTGCGGCACGTTGTCGAACAGCAGCCGCGACACGGCAAAGGTCTTCAGCGCCTCCGCCCCCGTCGCCATCTGCGTCCGCGCCTGAAGGCGATTGCGCACCTTGCCGTCCTGCACGTCGACGAAGTCGTGCTGGTACCGCAGCGGAATGAAGACCTGGAAACCCCCGGTCTCGTCCTGGAGCTCACGCAGCCGCAGCACATGGTCCACCCGGTGCCGCGGCTCCTCGATGTGGCCGTACAGCATGGTGCACGGGGTCTTCAGACCCTTCTCGTGCGCGAGCCGGTGGATACGGGACCAGTCCTCCCAGTGGGTGCGGTGGTCCACGATGTGCTGCCGGACCTCCCAGTCGAAGATCTCCGCACCGCCGCCGGTCAGCGACTCCAGCCCCGCGTCGATCAGCTCGTCCAGGATCTCGGACGCGCTCATCCCGGAGATGGTCTCGAAGTGGTGGATCTCGGTCGCCGTGAAGGCCTTCAGCGAGACGTTCGGCAGCGCGGCCTTCAACTCCCGCAGCGAGCGCGGGTAGTAGCGCCACGGCAGGTTCGGGTGCAGCCCGTTGACGATGTGCAGCTCGGTGAGGTTCTCGCCCTCCATCGCCTTCGCGAGCTTGACGGCCTCCTCGATGCGCATCGTGTACGCGTCCTTCTCCCCCGGCTTGCGCTGGAAGGAGCAGTACGCGCAGGAGGCCGTGCACACGTTGGTCATGTTGAGGTGACGGTTGACGTTGAAGTGCACGACGTCGCCGTTCTTGCGCGTGCGCACCTCGTGTGCCAGGCCGCCGAGCCAGGCCAGGTCGTCCGACTCGTACAGCGCGATGCCGTCCTCACGGGTCAGGCGTACACCCGCCCTGACCTTCTCCTCCAGCTCGCGCTTGAGCCCGAGATCCATGCCCACACCTTTCTACGACGACGTCCCAACCGTACGACTACGCTTCTTCGGGCAACTCCCCGACCCGGTTCTCCCACTTCGTCGAGAGCACGATGGTCGTACGCGTCCGCGAGACGCCCTTCGTGCCGCTGAGCCGCCGGATGATCTTCTCCAGGCCGTCCACGTTCTCCGCCCGCACCTTGAGCATGTACGAGTCGTCGCCCGCGATGAACCAGCAGTCCTCGATCTCCGAGAGGTCCCGCAGCCGCTGCGCCACGTCCTCGTGGTCGGTGGCGTCGGAGAGCGAGATGCCGATCAGGGCGGTGACACCGAGGCCGAGCGAGGCGGCGTCGACGGTGGCCCGGTAGCCGGTGATGACACCGGCCGCCTCCAGCCGGTTGATGCGGTCGGTGACGCTGGGTCCCGACAGTCCGACGAGGCGTCCCAGCTCCGCGTAGGAGGCCCGGCCGTTCTCCCTCAGGGCCTGGATGAGCTGCCTGTCCACCGCGTCCATTGCGATCGAAGCCTTCCGCTGAAGTTGTCTGAAAAGTCTGTGGTTGTGATGACGTACAGATGCCGTGCAGGGGGTGTGGCTCAGTCGGCGCGGTGTGATCCGCCGCCGAGCTCACCTTGCCAACGGCGGTAGAGCCGGTGCGGCACGCCCGCCGCGTCGAGTACGCGTCCGGCGACGAAGTCCACCAGGTCCTGGATGTGCGTCGCGCCCGCGTAGAAGGCGGGTGAGGCGGGCACGACGGTCGCGCCCGCGTCGTCGAGGGTGACCAGGTGCCGCAGGGTCTGGCCGTTCAGCGGGGTCTCGCGTACGGCCACGATCAGCTTGCGTCCCTCCTTCAGGGTCACGCTCGCCGCCCGCTGCAACAGGTCCTTCGACAGCCCGAGCGCGACCCCGGCCACGCTCGCGGTCGAGGCGGGCACGATCAGCATGCCCTTGGTGGGGTACGACCCCGAGGAGGGCCCGGCGGCCAGGTCGCCGGCGCTCCAGTGCCGTACGGCGTCGATGTCCACGGAGAACGTGCCGGGCTTGCCGTCGGCGCCCCTGGACAGCCATTCCCGCAGGTCGTCCTGCCAGTGGGCGTCCCGGAAGGAGATCCCGGTCTCGTCGAGCAGGGTGAGGCGGGAGGCCCGGGACACCACGAGGTCGACGCTCTCGCCGGCGGCGAGGAGGGCCCGCAGCACGGCAGCGGCATACGGGGTGCCGGAGGCGCCGGACACCCCTACGATCCAAGGCGTACGCGGTGTCTCGCCTGGCTTGACTGGGTTCACAACACCGAGCCTATCCGGCGTCGCAGGGTGGGAACCGGCCAAGGGGGGCCGGGCGTTCCCCGGAGGGGACGAGCGAGCGCTGGGGGTCGCCATGTCGGGTGTGGGAGCCGGGTGGTCACGCGGCGGCCGTGCGATGGCCGCGGGCAAGCTGATGCTGGCCTGGATCGCGCTGCTGTGGCTGCTGGAAGTGGTGGACGTGGTGAGCGGCCACGCGCTGGACGGCCTGGGCGTCACCCCGCGCACCCCGTCCGAGCTGGTCGACGTCGTCCCCTCGGCGTTCATCCACTTCGGCTTCGCCCATCTGGCCGCGAACACGGTGCCGTTGCTGGTCCTCGGCTTCCTCGCCGCGCTGGCGGGCCTGCGCCGTTTCCTGCTGGTCTGCGCGCTGATCGTGATCGTCGACGGCCTGGGCGTATGGCTCATAGCCCCGCCACACACCAACACCGCGGGCGCCTCCGGCCTGATCTTCGGCCTCTTCGGCTTCCTGCTGGTCAGCGGTTTCGTCGAGCGCCGCCCCTGGGGCGTCCTGGTCGGCATACTGATCGCCGCGATCTGGGGCGGCTCGATCCTGGCGGGCCTGGCCCCCACCCAGACGGGCGTCAGCTGGCAGGGTCACCTGCTGGGCCTGCTGGCGGGCGTGGCGGCTGCGTTCGTGTTCCGCCGCCGGGCAGCGAGCCGAGCGCTCGCGCACTAGGCCCTGTCGTCAAATTCCGTCGTCCGCCCGAAGGGCGGGCCCCGCGGCGTCAGGTGCGTGCTCTCGCCGTGCCGGGCGCAGGCCCTCGTACTGGTTGTACGTGGGTCTGTGCCCGGTGCGGCGAGAGTGCGTGCATGGCGTCGCGGGGCAGGCGGGAATTTGACGACAGGGCCTAGTGGCGTGCCTTCGGGTCCACCGGGAGCCGGGCGGTGGGAATCGACAGCTTGCCGAGCGGGGAGTCGACGGTCAGTTCGGGGCCGTACGCGATGGTGTCGCGGCCTCGGTAGCCGTCGGGGCCTGGGTTCCACATGGTCACGACGTGGCCCTTGAGCGGATCGAGCACGAGGTAGTTGGCGATGCCCCGCGAGGCGTACCACCGGGGCTTCATCTCGTAGTCACGGCGGACACTTTCCGGGGACACCACCTCGGCGACGAGCTCGATCAGGTCGGCGGGGTACGCGCTGCGGTTCTCGGCCTCGGCCTCGGCCGGAATGACGGCGAGGTCGGGGCAGAATTCATTGGCGTCGTCGAAGGGGAACGCGACATCGCTCACGAGGGCCCATCCCTCCGGCAACTGGCCTTCGACGATGGACCACAGCCGTTGGATGGTCTTCCCGTGGAACGGCCTGACCGGGTTCATCACGATGCTGCCCTCGACAATCTCCGTCAGGAAGCCGGGGAACATGTCCTCCAGCTTGCTGAGCTGCGAGTGCAGGCGGTCGATGCCCGAGACGGTCACGGTGGCCTCCCTGGGGTCCTGCCCTCGATGGTAGGCCGCACCGTAGCTACACGGTCAGGCCCCGAACCAAGAGATCCAGCAGCGCACACACGAACAGGGCAATCCCGATGAAGCCGTTGACGCTGAAGAACGCCCTGTTCACTCGGGACAGGTCGTGGGGGCGGACGATGGTGTGCTCGTAGAGGAACGCGGCGGCAACGATCAGGAGGCCCAGCCAGAAGAAGGCGCCGGCGTCGGTGGCCAGGGCGTACCAGACGAACAGGGCCGTCGTGAGGGTGTGGCAGACCCGCGCGCCCCAGATGGCCGCCGGGATGCCGAAGCGGGCCGGGACGGACATGACGCCGATCTCGCGGTCGGTCTCGACGTCCTGGCAGGCGTAGATCAGGTCGAAGCCGCCGATCCAGATACCGACGGCGAGACCGAGGATCACCGCGTCCCAGGACCAGGAACCCGTGACGGCCAGCCAGCCGCCGACCGGGCCCATCGCCTGCGCGAGGCCGAGGATGGCCTGCGGGAAGTTCGTGAACCGCTTGCCGTACGGGTAGACCACCATCGGGATCACCGCGATGGGCGCCAGCGCCAGGCACAGCGGGTTGAGCAGGGCCGCCGCGCCGAGGAAGACGACGAGGGCGATCAGCGCGCCCGTCCACGCGTGCCGGACCGACATCGCGCCGGTCACCAGTTCGCGGTGCGCCGTGCGCGGGTTCCGCGCGTCGATCTCGCGGTCGATGATCCGGTTGACCGCCATCGCGAAGGTGCGCAGGCCGACCATGCAGACGGTGACCAGCAGCAGCCGGCCCCAGTGGATGTTCTTGTCCCACTGGAACATGGCCGTCAGCGTGGCGATGTAGGCGAAGGGCAGCGCGAAGACCGAGTGCTCGATCATCACCAGCCGGAGGAAGGCCTTCGTGCGTCCCGGCTGGGGGATCGCCGCGGAAGCGGAAGTCACAGGCCGTACTCCTTCCAGCGGCGGTCCACCTTCGCCGCGGTCTCCGGATCGGACTCCACCATGTCGGGCCAGCCGCCGTCGCGCGTGTAGCCCTCCTCGGGCCACTTCTTCGTCGCGTCGATACCGGCCTTGCCGCCCCAGAACTGCTGGTACGAGGCGTGGTCGAGGTGGTCGACCGGCCCCTCGACGATGCTCAGGTCGCGGGCGTAGTCCGTGTTGCCGAGCGCCCGCCAGGCGACCTCGTGCAGGTCGTGGACGTCGCAGTCGGAGTCGACGACCACGATCAGCTTGGTCAGCGACATCATGTGCGCGCCCCAGATGGCGTGCATGACCTTCTGCGCGTGCTTCGGGTACTTCTTGTCGATCGAGACGATCGCGCAGTTGTGGAAACCGCCCGCCTCCGGCAGGTGGTAGTCCACGATGTCCGGCACGATGATCTTCAGCAGGGGCAGGAAGAAGCGTTCCGTCGCCCGGCCGAGCGGCCCGTCCTCCGTCGGGGGCCTGCCCACGACGATCGACTGAAGCAGCGGTCGCTTCCGCATCGTCACGCAGTCGATCTTCAGGGCGGGGAAGGGCTCCTGCGGCGTGTAGAAACCGGTGTGGTCGCCGAAGGGACCCTCGGGCAGCATCTCGCCCGGCTCCAGCCAGCCCTCGATCACGACCTCCGCCTGCGCCGGCACCTGGAGCGGCACGGTCTTGCAGTCGACCATCTCGATCCGCTTGCCCGCGAGGAACCCGGCGAACAGGTACTCGTCGATGTCCCCGGGCAGCGGGGCCGTGGAGGCGTACGTCACGGCGGGCGGACACCCGAAGGCGATCGCGACGGGCAACCGCTCCCCGCGCCTGGCCGCCACCTGGTAGTGGTTGCGGCTGTCCTTGTGGATCTGCCAGTGCATGCCGATCGTGCGCTTGTCGTGGCGCTGGAGGCGGTACAGCCCGAGGTTGCGGATGCCCGTCTCCGGGTCCTTGGTGTGCGTGAGCCCCAGGTTGAAGAAGGATCCGCCGTCCTTCGGCCACGTGAACAGGGCGGGCAGCTGCTCCAGGTCCACGTCGTCCCCGGTCAGGACGACCTCCTGCACCGGGCCGTCCTTCACCTTCTTCGGCGGCACGTGCGTCATCGCGCCGAGCTTCCCGAAGGCCTCGCGCACGCCGACGAACCCGTGCGGCAGCTCGGGCTTCAGCAACCCGCCGATCCGCTCCGAGATCTCGCCGTACGACTTCAGGCCCAGCGCCTTCAGCAGGCGCCGGTCCGTGCCGAACACGTTCATCGCGAGCGGCATGCTCGACCCGCGCACGTTCTCGAAGAGCAGCGCGGGACCGCCGGCCTTCTGCACCCGGTCGACGATCTCTCCGACCTCCAGATACGGGTCCACCTCGGCCTTGATGCGCTTGAGGTCGCCCTCGCGCTCCAGAGCCCTGAGCAGGGAGCGAAGATCGTCGTAAGCCATGCGGTCCAGTATCCCCGAGCGGCTACCCTGGCCCTGAACCGCCCACCCGCTTTCGCTGAGAGGCCGCGCATGCTCCGGGTACTGATGCTCCTCGTGCCGCTGGCGCTGAGCGTGTACGCGTTCATCGACTGCATCAGCACGAAGGACGACGACATCCGTCACATGCCCAAGCCGCTGTGGGCGATCCTCGTGCTGCTGTTCCCGCTCGTCGGCTCGATCTCCTGGCTCATCGCCGGCAAGAAGCGGAGTGGTGTGGCGGGAGGCAGTCCGCGTCCCCGGCAGTGGGTGGCGCCCGACGACAACCCCGACTTCCTGAAGTCCCTCGACGAGGAGAAGCGGGACGACGACCCCAAACGGGACGAGCCCTGAGCGACGCCGGCGCGGCAATCGTCGCCGCCTACGGCATCGGCGCCTGGGGTCGTGCAGCTCAGCCGCTTCTACCGGCGCTCTCTGCACTTCGCAAACGACTTGCTCTCGGGCAACGCATGGTCGTCAATAGTGTTCAGACAGTTACGGCTGTCACTTGGAACTCGTCGGCCCTCAGAAGGACTTCATGGAGACCCAGCAGCCTCCTGGGCAGTGGGACGTCCCGCCCCCGCCCGCCACTCCGCCCCAGGCCATGACCAACATCGAACTGCGCGTCAGCAAGCGGCTGTTATGGGTCGGCGGCGCGGCCTACCCGCTGCGGAACATCGCGCGGGTGTACACCTTCACCCTCCACCCGAGGCGCAAGGAGGCGGTCATCCGCTTCCTGGCACGCACCGGGATCACCCTTGCCGTGGCCATCGGCCTGTCGATCATCGGCAGCGTGACGTTCCTCGCGAGCAGGTCCACGGGCAACGGGCTCCTCACCTTCGTGTGGCTCGGCTCCGGCGCGGCGCTGATCTACTTCCTCGTGGACATGCTCTCCGTCGTCACCGCCCAGTCGCACTACGTCCTCGCCATCGAGACGGCCGGCCCCTCCACCGCGATGGTGACCAGCCGGAACCCCCAGCATCTGGACCAGCTCGTGGGCTACGTCGCCGGCGCGCTGGAGAACCCAGACACCGAGTTCCATGTGACGGTCGAGCGTCTCACCATCAGCTCGCCCACCAACTACTACTTCGGCGACAACGTGAACATGTACGGCGGCAACGGCAACGTGGGGATCGCGGCATGAGCGGCAACAACTACTACTACGGCGACAACGTCACCATGCACGGCGGCAGCGGCAACACGGGCATCGTGAAGAACGGCGCGACCGGCGACGCCATGGATCCCACCCTGCGGCTGGCCATCGCCGAACTGCTCCAGGGAGTACGCGAGTTGCGCGACCAGCTTCCGCAGCCCAGCGCGCAGCTCATCGACGAGTCCCTGCCGGTGCTGTCGGCTGACGCCGCGCCTCCCGAGGAACGGCACCGTGCGCTGATGGCTGTCGCCGCGATCGCCGCGGCCGTCGGGGCCGTGAGCCAGCCGGTGGCGGAGGCGGCCAACCGGATCCTGCAGATGCTGAGCGGGCAGTAGTTCAGCGCCCTCAGCAGACGCCGGCGAGGAAAGCGGACCAGGCGGATCGGGTGACGAGCAGGATCGGGCTGTCAGGGGTTTTGCTGTCGCGGATGGGGACGACGCCGGGGGTATCGGGGGCTATTTCGATGCAGTTGCCGCCGTTGCCGTCGCTGTAGCTGCTCTTGACCCAGGTCAACGTGCCGAGCTCGTTCCGGTCCATAGTGCTCGTACCTCTCCATCGCCTCGTGGATCAGAGCGGCGGACTGGGGAGCTGACAGGGCGTCCGCCCTGAGCACATCATAGAACTGGTTATAGCGCTCGTAGACGGTCGGATCGTTGGTGAAGTGGCCACGGTTGAGGGACTCCGAGTAGAGCCACTGGCGCCCTTCGGGCAGCGTGATCAGCGACATGGAGCCACTGGGGCGGACGATTTCGAGGGGGCCTGCGGGCGCGACCTGGATACGGATGTTGGGGCGCTGCGCGACGCTCAGCAAGTGCGCGCACTGGTCCCGCATGACAGCCGGACCACTGACCACGTTGCGCAGGCAGCTCTCGTCGAGCACGACGATGTACAGCGGACCGCCATCGGTGAGGAAGCGCTGCTGTCGGCTCATCCTGGCTCGGACGCGCTCCTCCAGCTCCACCCCGCTCACATAACGCGAGGACAACGCACGGGCGTAGTCCGCCGTCTGCAACAAGCCCGGGATGACACGCTCCTGGTACTCCCGCAAGGTGACGGCCACCTCATCCATCTCAGCCCGCCGCCGGAACCAATCGGGATGCTCCACCTGCGGATACCAGTCGATCCGCCCCCACAACCGCAGCAACACCCCACCCGTATCAAGAAGTTCGTCGCACTTCTTCGCGAAACTCTCCTGCGGGACCCTCGTTCCCGCCTCCACCCGCGCCACGTGCGAGCGGTCGCACGGGATCTGCCTCGCCAAACCCTCCTGCGTGAGCAGCGCCGCCTCGCGGAAATGCCGCAGCACCTCCCCGAACACGGCGGCCGTGCTCGCCCCCGACTCCGCCCCGCCGTTCCGTCGACTCACGGCCTCCCCCTCCGTGACAGTGCACCGGTGTCACACGCCAAGCATTGAACCGGCCCATTCCCCTGCGCAACGCTCGATACACCCAGAGTTACGGAGGTGCAGGGAATGGAACCGGGAACGCTCGTCTACGACCCTGAAACGCGCAAGGTCGGCGAGTATCAGGACAAGACCGGCCCGTACGTGATGCTGCGCCCGGTCGGCGGCGGTCGGGAGTGGCAGGCCGACCCGGCGCGGATCCGGGTCGCAACGCTGGAGGAGCGGCTCAGGGCGGGCGTACGCGCGGCCAACGACCGTTCCAGGGAAGGGTTGTCGGCCGACCCCACCCGGCCTCCCGCACCAGTACCCGGGTGTGCGGCATGCGAGGAACTCGCCGCCCGGCGCGACAAGGCGCGTGCCGCGTTCGACGCGAGCGCCGTGACCGACGCGAACGTCCTGCTCCGCCAGCACCAGCGAGAGGTGCACGGCGGGGAACCGGCAGGGCGCCGGATCTTCCGGTACGTCCCCTACTCGATCGTGCAGGACGCCTCGGCCCTGCCCGAGTACCAGGCGTACTGCGTCTCCGGCGACGACGCGGACTGCGGGGCGACCTCCGGGCCGTGTCAGGCGCCCGGCGAGGTCGAGGAGTGGCAGCGCAGGCACACCCAGCAGACCCGGCACCTGCGCTACCGCCGCAGCTTCGCCGACTACGCGGTGTTGGAGAAGCGAGGCTGAGGCCCGGTCGGGCGTCAGGAACGGTCGGTCAGCTTCTTCAGCTCGGGCGGGAGTTCCTCGACGGTGTCGGCGACGACGAGACGGTAGTGGTCGGTGTCCTCCGCCACCGCGATGGCGACGCCGGGATCCACCCCCCGCACGGCGAACGCGGTCATCAGGGCCGGGCCCTCCCCGTCGTCGCCGTCGCCGTCGCCCGGAGTGTCGTCGCACGCCGGGCGGGTGGCATGGCCGAGCGACTTCCCCACGGGGACGTCGGTCTCGTCCCTGCCCAGGTACCTGCGGCCGTCGTACTCGACGACGTACGCGCAGGACGCCGCGGGCCGCGCGCCGTCGCCGTCGTCCGACGACGACTCCGACGTGCAGCCCACGGACACCGAGGCGACGGTCGCCGCCAGCAGCCCCCACGCGGGTGCGCGTCTGCCGCGCTGGAGTGGCGTCTTCATCGGTACGACTCCTTCTGGAGCCTGGGCTCCGGCTCATTGGATACGGAACGAAGACGTGCGGGGGTCCGGAAAGGTTCAGGTCCCCGGTGCTCCTTCCGCCACCAGCTGTCCCCCGGCCGCGCCGCCCTCGGGCCCCAGTTCGATCAGCCAGTCGGAGGCCCGCACGACATCCAGATTGTGCTCGATGGTAACGACCGAGTGGCCCGCGTCGACGAGGCGCTGGAGGACGTCGAGGAGGCGGGCGGTGTCGGCGGCGTGCAGGCCGGTCGTCGGCTCGTCCAGCAGGTACAGCGCGCGTCCGGTCGTTCGCCGCCCCAGCTCCCTGGCGAGCTTCAGGCGCTGGGCCTCGCCGCCGGAGAGAGTGGTGGCGGGCTGGCCCAGGGGGAGGTAGCCGAGGCCGACGTCCGCCATGCGCTTCAGCCGGGTGGCCACCGGTGGGACGTCCTTGAACACCGTCAGCGCCTCCTCCACCGTCGCCTGGAGCACCTCGGCCATGTCGTGGCCCTCGTGGCGGACCGAGAGAACCTCCGGCCGGAAGCGGCGGCCCCGGCACGCCGGGCAGCGCACCTCCACCGCCGGGAGGAAGTGCATCCGGACGGTGAGCACGCCCGCGCCCTCGCAGCGTCCGCCCGGCACGTTGAAGGAGAAGTGCCCCGCTGTCAGGCGGCCTTCGCTGCGGGCCGCGAAGACCTCCCGGATGGGGGTGAAGACGTCCGAGTACGTCGCCGCATTGGAGCGCGGGACGCGGCTGATCGGCTGTTGGTCGATGAGGACCGCCTTGGACAGGTGCTCCCAGCCGTCGATGCCGTCGTGCTCGGCGGGGAGTTCCCCCGCCCCGTGGAAGTGCCGGCGTGCGGCCCGTCCCAGGATGTCCAGCAGCAGCGTCGACTTGCCGGAGCCGGACGGGCCCGTGACCGTCACCAGGCGGTTCAGCGGGATCCGTACGGTCACGTCCTTGAGGTTGTGGGCGCGGGCCCCGCGGATCACGACGGCCGAGTCGCTGTCGCCGCGTCCACGGGACTCGGGCGCGGGCAGCCGGCCCGACAGATACGCGCCGGTCACCGAGCCCTCGGCCCGGGCCACCTCCTGCGGCGTCCCGGCCGCCACGATCCGGCCGCCGTCCCGGCCCGCCCCCGGGCCGACGTCCACCACGTGGTCCGCCGCCCGCAGCACGTCCAGGTCGTGCTCGACGACCAGCACGGTGTTGCCCAGGTCGCGCAGGCGGCGCAGGACGCCGATCAGGCGGGCGGTGTCCGAGGGGTGCAGGCCGATGGTCGGCTCGTCGAGGACGTACAGCACACCGGTCAGACCGGAGCCGAGCAGGGCGGCCAGCCGCAGCCGCTGGGTCTCCCCGGCGGAGAGGCTCGGCGTGGACTGCTCCAGGCTGAGGTAGCCGACTCCGACGTCCACCAGGCGCCGTACCCGCTCCTCCAGGTCGGCGACGACCGGCTCCACCAGCAGCCACTCGTCCCCGGCCGACCGCTCCTTCAGGCCGGCCAGCCAGCCGTCGAGTTCGGTGAGCGGCAGTCGTGCCGCCTCGACGATCGTCAGTCCGCGCACGGTCACCGCCCGGCTCTCCGGCCGCAGCCGGGTGCCCTCGCACTGACCGCAGGGCTGCTTCACCAGGCCCTGTTTCTCGGCCCGTTCCCGGTACTCGGGGTCGTCGGCGCGCTCGGTGTAGCGCCGCAGCAGTGCCGTCGCGACTCCTTCGAAGCGGCCGGACGACACGGAAGTCGGCGGGTCGGTCTGCGGGAAGTGCCGCCGGAACTCGGGACTCTCCACGCCGTGGACCAGCAAGTCCTGCTGGGGCTCGTCCAGTTCGTCGAAGGGGCGGTCGGCGTCGAAGGTGAAGCCGTAGTGGCGGGCGGCGGCCCGCAGCGCGGTGAGGTTCCACTCGGTGAGCTTCGGGTTCCAGCCCCGTACCGCGCCCTGGGCGAGCGAGCGGGAGCCGTCGACCAGACGCCGTACGTCGGGCCGGATCACCTCGCCGAGGCCGGTGCAGGACGGGCAGGCGCCCGCGGGTTTGTTGAAGGAGAAGGAGCCCATCACCAGCTCGGGCACGAGGGTGCCGCAGTGCGGGCAGGGGGTCTGCTCCCCCTCGGCGTCCTCGTCGGCCGCGGTGGCCTCGGTGGCATTCGCGTACGACGGCGGGATGCTCTTGCCGCAGCCCGGGCAGGGGCGGGTCCCGATCCGCGACCACAGCAGCCGCAGGTACGTGAACACCTCGGTGACCGTGCCGACCGTGGAGCGCGGGCTGCGGTTGGTGAGGTGCTGGTCGACGCTGATGGACGGGGACAGGCCGCTGATCGAGTCGACGGCGGGTTTGCTGACGAAGCCGGTGACCATGCCCAGCGACTCCAGGTACTGCCGCTGGCCCTCCCGGTGGAGGGTGTCGAAGGCGAGCGTGGACTTGCCGGAGCCGGACAGGCCGGTCAGGACGACCAGCTTGTTCTTCGGGAGGGAGAGGGAGACGTTCCTGAGGTTGTGGAGGCGGGCGCCGGTGACCCGGATGCTGTTGTCCATTCCTTCAAGTCTTCCATTGAAGTGCCCTGTTGAGACTTTCCAGGCATCAGCGGTGCATCTCCTGCCGTAACCTTCAAATCGATGACCAACGAACCCCGTCTCCGTCCCGTCGACCTCGCCCGGCTGGCCGGTGTCTCGACGCAGCAGATCCGCAACTACGAGGACGCCGGCGTGCTGCCGCCCGCCGCGCGGACCGCGTCCGGCTACCGCGTCTTCGGGGACGTGCACCGCAGCGCGCTGCTGGCGTACCGGGCCCTGATGCGGGGGTACGGACCGGCGAAGGCGACGGGGATCATGCGGTCCCTGCACGACGGGGACGTCCCGGGCGCACTCGCGCTGGTCGACGCCGCGCATGCCGCCCTGCACGAGGAGCGGGTCTCCCTGCGGGCGGCGAGCGAGGCCCTGGAGCTGCTGGCGGCACAGCCGCCCGCCCCGCTGCCGCGGTCCGGCGGACTGCGCATCGGAGAGGTGGCCGTGCTGCTGGGCGTACGGACGTCCGCGCTGCGGGTGTGGGAGGGAGCCGGGCTGCTCACGCCGGGGCGCGAGCGCGGCACGGGGTACCGCGTCTACGAACCCGCCGACGTGCGCGACGCCCGGCTCGTGCACACGCTGCGCCGCAGTCACTATCTCTTCGACCAGATCCGGCCCGTGCTGGAGGGGCTGCGCCGGGAGGGCAGCAGCGAGGCCCTGCGGGCGGCGATCGCGGCGCGCGGGGAGGCCCTGACGGCTCGCTCCAGGGTCATGGTCGAGGGCGCGGGCGCCCTCCACGCCTACCTGGACCGGCTCACCGCGGCCGGCGTCAACTGAGCACCCCGAGACGACGAAGGCCGGTTCCCGTGACGTGGAATCACAGGAGCCGGCCCGCCGGAGTGGGGGTGTCGGGGGCTTACACGCCCGCGTAGGAGTGCTTGCCGGAGACGAAGATGTTCACGCCGTAGTAGTTGAACAGCCAGCAGCCGAAGGCGATGAGGGCCAGGTAGGCGGCCTTGCGGCCCTTCCAGCCGGCGGTGGCGCGGGCGTGCAGGTAACAGGCGTAGGCGACCCAGGTGATGAAGGACCAGGTCTCCTTCGGGTCCCAGCCCCAGTAGCGGCCCCAGGCGTCGCCGGCCCAGATGGCGCCCGCGATGATCGTGAACGTCCACAGCGGGAAGACGGCCGCGTTGACGCGGTAGGAGAACTTGTCGAGGGAGGCGGAGGAGGGCAGCCGCTCCAGCACGGACGTCGCGAAGGTGCCGGGCGTGCCGCCGTTCGCGAGCTTGTTCTCGTAGGAGTCCTTGAAGAGGTACAGGATCGTGCCGACCGCGCCGACGTAGAAGACCGCGCCGCAGAAGATCGCCGTGGAGACGTGGATGTACAGCCAGTACGAGTGCAGGGCCGGGACCAGCTGGTCGCTGGCGGTGTAGAGGACCGTGACCGCCAGGCCCAGGTCCAGCAGGACCGAGGTGATCAGGAACAGGCCGAGCCAGCGCACGTTCTTCTTCAGCGCCAGCAGCCCGAGGTACACGCCGACGGCGACCGTGGAGAACGTGATGTTGAACTCGTACATGTTGCCCCACGGCGCCCGCTCCACCGAGGCCGCGCGGGCGACGACGCCGCCCAGCTCGATGAGGAAGGCGAGCACGGTGAGGGAGATGGCGATCCGGCCGTACAGGTCGCCCTGTTCGTCACCGCCGTGCGCCCCGGGCCCGTCCGGCACGTCCCGCTGACCGGCCGCGGCCCGCACGGTGACCTTCGGCCGCTCCAGGACGGCGGTGCCGCCCGCCTGGTTCACGGTGACGGCGGGCGCCTTCTTATTCTCGGCCGGCTTGGCGGTGAGTGCGGCGGCGGTCTTGGCGACCTTGCTGCGGCTGCCGAAGAGCCATTCGGCGATGTACGCGAAGAACGCCAGGGTGTAGACGGCCATCGCGGAGTAGATCAGCACATTGCTGATGTTCGCGAGGTTTTCGTTGGTGGCGGCGGCGAGAGTCACTTCTCAGCCCCTTCGGCAGGTACGGGGGTTTCGGTACCCGGCTCCTGGTCGGTGTCGGGGGAATCTGCGGGGTCGTCGGGGCCGGGCGCGGCCGGTGTCTCGTCGTATGTCTCGTCGTAGAGGCTCCCGGCGAGGTCGCCGAGTTCCTCGGGGACCTTGGCGGACTCGCTGCGGCCGAGGCCGGCCATCTCCACGACGGTGACGCCGTCGGCGCCCCTGACCGCGCGCACCCAGACGCGGCGGCGCTGGATGAACAGGGAGGCGGCGAGGCCGCCGATGGCCGCGAGAGCCCCGGCCAGGGCCCAGCCGCCGCCGGGCTCCTGGACGACCTGGAAGCCGGCCCACTCCTTGACGTCCTTGCCGAAGGTGACCGAACCGGCGCCGTTCGGGAGCTTCATGGTCTCGCCGGGCCGCAGCAGCTTCTTGAACAGCTTGCCCTGGGAGTCCTTGAACTCCTTCATGTTGGTCTTGTCCATCTGGTACACGCTCTGCGGGATGCCGGAGTCGGCCCCCAGGTCGCCGTGGTAGGCGGACAGCGCGAGCACCGGATGGTCCAGCGCGGGGAACTGCGAGAGCATCGTGCCGCTGGCGGCGCCGCCGAAGGTCGGCACGAAGAACGCGTTGAAGCCGAGCTGTTCCTTCTTGCCCTCGGGGTTGCGGTAGCCGTCGAGGACCTTGACGACGCCGGAGGAGGTGACGTTGGCGTCGAGCGGCAGCAGCGGTACGGCGTCGTCGTAGACGACGTTGCCCTTGCCGTCGCGGACCGTGATGACCGGGGCGTAGCCGTGGCTGACGAGGTAGACCTTGGAGTCGCCGATCTCCAGGGGGTGGTTGACCTTGACGGTGGTCTTCTCGTCCTTGCCGTAGGGGCCCGCGCTGTAGGTGAGGTCGGCCTGGTAGACGCGCGGGGTGCCCTTGTTGGGGCCGGTGCGCTCGTAGGTGCCGGTGAACTTCTTCAGGTTGAAGCTGAACGGCACCAGGTCGTCGGACGTGAAGAGGTTGCCGGACTTGAAGTCGTCGTACTGGGTGAGGGTGTTGGAGAAGCCGTCGCCCTCGACGACGAGCTTGTTGCCCTCGGACTTGTACAGCTGCCCCCAGGCGAAGGCGATCAGCAGCAGGATGAGGGCCATGTGGAAGACGAGGTTGCCCAGTTCGCGCAGGTAGCCCTTCTCGGCGGCGACGGCGTCACCGGCGAGGTGGGCGCGGAAGCGGCGCTTCTTCAGCAGGGCCAGGGCGGCCCGGTGGATCTGCTCGGGTTCGGCCGTGGTGCGCCAGGTGGTGTGCGCGGGCAGCCGGTTCAGCCGGCTGGGCGCGCGCGGCGGGCGGCCGCGCAGCTGGCCCACGAACTGCCAGGTGCGGGGGACGATGCAGCCGATGAGGGAGATGAACAGCAGGATGTAGATCGCGGAGAACCACACCGAGCTGTAGACGTGGAACAGGCCGAGCTTGTCGTAGACGTCCCCGAGGGTCGGGTTGGCCTTGCGGAAGTCGGCGACCTTCGTCTCGTCCTGGCCGGACTGCGGGATGAGCGAGCCGGGGATCGCGCCGAGGGAGAGCAGCAGGAGCAGCAACAGCGCGACCCGCATGGAGGTCAGCTGCCGCCAGAACCAACGGGCCCAGCCGATGACACCCAGGGAGGGCAGGTTGGGCGCATCCTCCGTGGGGGCGGTGGACAGCTGGGAGCCGGCGTCGCCCAGCTCCCGGTCCTCGGCGGCGGTCGGGGCCGGGTCGGAGGCGGTGGTCTTGCTCATCGATCAGATCCCCACAGTGAAGCCGTCGGACCAGACCTGCATCTCCTGCACGATGCGGTCCCAGGCGCCGGTCAGCAGCAGCAGACCGGTCACGATCATCATGGTGCCGCCGATCCGCATCACCCAGACGTAGTGGCGCTTGATCCACCCGAAGGCGCCGAGGGCCTTGCGGAAGGCGACCGCGGCGAGCACGAACGGCACGCCCAGGCCCAGACAGTACGCGAAGGTGAGTATCGCCCCACGACCGGCGGTTCCCTGCTGCCAGGCGAGTGTCTGCACGGCGGCCAGCGTCGGGCCGATGCAGGGCGTCCAGCCGATGCCGAACAGCGCGCCGAGCACGGGGGCGCCGACGAGACCGGTCGCCGGCTTCTTGTGGAAACGGAACTCGCGCTGGGTGAGCCAGGGCATCAGTCCCATGAAGAAGACGCCCATGAGGATCATGAAGACGCCCAGCACCTTGGTCAGCACGCCCCGCTGGTCCTGGAGCGTCTGGCCGAAGTACCCGAAGAAGGCCCCGCCGGAGACGAAGACGGCCGTGAAACCGAACACGAACAGCGAGGCCCCGGCGACCATCCGCCCCCGCCGGGCCTCGGCCAGGTCGGTGCCGCTGACTCCGGTGACGTAGGACAGATAGCCGGGAACGAGCGGCAGCACGCAGGGCGAGAAGAAGGAGACGAGTCCGCCGAGCAGTGCGATGGGCAGGGCCACCAGCAGGGCGCCGTTGAGCACCGTGCCGTTGGGGTCCGCGACCGCGGCGAGGGTGAGCGCGCTCACGTCACTTCTCCGCTCACTTCTCGGCGACGACCGGCTTGAGCATCTTCAGCAGCCGTTCCTCACTGAGGGCGGACAGCGAGCGGGCCGCGATCTTCCCGTCCCGGTCGAGGATCAGGGTGGAGGGGATCGCCTGCGGGTTGAGGGTGCCCCTGTCGAAGCGCAGCAGCAGCTTGCCGGTCGGGTCGTAGAGGCTGGGGTAGGTGATGTCCCAGTCCTTCTCGAAGGCGAGCGCGGCGCCGGTGGAGGTGTCGCGGGTGTTGATGCCGACGAACTGCACGCCCTTGCCGGCGTACTCCTTGGACACCTTCGCGAAGTACTTGGCCTCGGCGCGGCAGGGGTTGCACCAGGAGCCCCACACGTTGAGGACGACGACCTTGCCCTTGTAGTCGGCGACGTCCAGGGTCTTGCCGGCGATGGTCTTGCCGGACAGGTCGGGTGCCGGGGTGCGCTCGCCCTCGGCGACCGTGGCGATGCCGTCGGTGCCGGTGACGAAGTTGGTGTTGCCGCCCCCGCCGGAGGTGCCGCCGGAGCCGCACGCGGTGACGAGCAGCGCGGCCACGGCGGCACCGGCGGTCAGGGCGGCGCGGCGACGGACCCGGTTCGAGGGGGCCGTGCGGATCGAGCGGTTCGAGCGCAGGGGGGCGCGGCTGGCGGCACTCATGTGAAAAGTTTCGCATGTCCGTTCTGGGGATCTCGCCCACCCCCCTTGCGGGCGGAAAACCGCATTTCAGGCGGCGTTTCGGGAGGGCGTACCGGCACCTCCCGGAGTCTTCTCGACGAACCCCTTCCACCCACCGGCCGGTTGCTGCCCGACCTCGAGCGTGCGGAGCTTTTCGAGCACCTCGGGCTTTTGCACGTCCAGCCAGTCGA
Source organism: Streptomyces coeruleorubidus (assembly GCF_028885415.1). Lineage (GTDB taxonomy): Bacteria > Actinomycetota > Actinomycetes > Streptomycetales > Streptomycetaceae > Streptomyces > Streptomyces coeruleorubidus_A. The sequence continues at coordinate 5,677,857 of NZ_CP118527.1, read as the reverse complement.
CGAACTGCCGGAAGGAGACGAGGCGCACATCCGCACCCTTCTCCTTCTCGCGCGCGATGTACTTGAAGGCCTCCTCCACGGCGTCCATGTAGATGCCGCCGTTCCACTGCTCGAAGTGGTTGCCGATGAAGAAGGGCGCCCGATTCGTCTCGTATGCCCGCTTAAATCCCTGGATGTACGCCTGCGCCGACTGCTCCCGCCAGCCCGGGTAGTTGTGTGCCGGGGCCTTCGTGGTGCTGATGGACTGGTTCGCCAGCATGTTGTAGTCCATGGAGAGGACCTCGAAGCCACGGCCGGGGAAAGGTATCTGCTGCAACGGCAGGTCCCAGATCCCCTGCCGCTTCACCGGCCACACCTGACGGCCGCCGGGCGAGGAGGCGTCGTAGCGCCAGCCCAGCTCGCGGGCGGTGGGCAGGAGGTTGTCCTGGCCGAGCAGACAGGGCGTGCGGCCGCCGACGAGTTCCTTGTCGTAGTCGAACGGCAGCGACGGCATATCGGTCCAGCCGGTGTTGGTGCGCCACTCCTTCACGAAGGACTTCGCCTGGTCGATCTCGCTGCGCCACTGCCGGGGCGTCCAGTTCTTGACCGAGCCGTAGGCCTCGCCGCAGAAGTGCCCGTTGAAGTGGGTGCCGATCTCGTGGCCTTCCAGCCACGCCCGGCGGACGTTCTTCAGCGTGTCCTTGACGTGCTCGTCGGTGAGGTAGCCGATGTCGGAGGCGCCGCGCGGATTGTTCGGCGGGTCGTAGAGGCGCTTCTTCGACTCGGGCAGCAGATACAGCCCGGACAGGAAGAAGGTCATGCTCGCGCCGTGCTCCTTGGCGAGGTCCAGGAAGCGTGGGAAGAGCCCGTTGCCGACCTCGCCCGCGCCGTCCCAGGAGAACACGACGAACTGCGGCGGGGTCTGACCCGGCTCCAGCGGCTCGGGCTTTGCGGGCTGGTGGGGCTGCTTGCCGGTGTAGGCGGTGGAGCCGTCGCCGATGGGCCGGGCGGCCGGCTTCGGCTTGGAGCCGCCTTGTACGGAGTCTCCGGAACCGTCGGAGTGGCTGGACCCATCTGACCCGGTGAGTCCGCCGCACCCGGCGAGCGAGACGGCGGCCGCGGCACCCGCGCCGATTCCGAGCATTCCCCTGCGGGAGTAAGGGCGCATTGCATCCCCGTTCGTCACGTTCTCTGGTGGTCACCCAGTCAGAGGACGTGACGAACGGGGAGGTTCCGCTGATATTTGCCGATTCCATAACGGAGGCGTCAGAAGCGAACAGAAAGGGCCTACGCGCCGAACGCCTTGTCCTTCCCCTTCACCGGCTTGGCACCGGCGAGGAGATGCGCCGGGACGAGATCGCGGGCCGGCTCGGTGTAGCCGACAGAAACGATCCGGTCGCCCTGGTACGTGAAGGTCGTCAGCGAGGCGAGCGTGCACTGGCGCTTGCGCGGGTCGTGCCAGAGCCGCCGCCGTTCGACGTACGACCGCACGATCCAGATCGGCAGCTGATGGCTGACCACGACGGCCTCGTGCCCCCGGGCCCGGTCCTTCGCGGCGCTCAGCGCGTTCATCATCCGCACGACCTGGTCGACGTACGGCTCGCCCCAGGACGGCCGGAACGGGTTGAGCAGGTGCTTCCAGTTGCCGGGCCTGCGCAGCGCCCCGTCCCCGACTCCGAACGTCTTGCCCTGGAAGATGTTGCCGGCCTCGATCAACCGCTCGTCGCTGGCGACGTCCAGTCCGTGCGTCTTGGCGATCGGCTCCGCCGTCTCCTGCGCCCGCTCCAGCGGGGAGGCGACGACGTACGTCACATCACGGGCCGCGAGGTGCTCGGCGACCCGGTCGGCCATGCGCCGGCCCAGCTCGGACAGGTGGTAGCCGGGCAGCCGCCCGTAGAGGATGCCGTCCGGGTTGGCGACCTCGCCGTGCCGCATGACGTGGACGACGGTGATGTCGCCGCTGTTCTGGTCGCTCATGCCGTCGCCTCCGCGGCCGCCCGGGCCGCCGCCGGGAGGGCGTCGGCGATCCGCTGCACCGCCCGCTCGTCGTGCGCGGTGGAGACGAACCAGGACTCGAACGACGACGGCGGCAGGTAGACGCCGCTCGCGAGCAGGGAGTGGAAGAAGGCGGTGAAGCGGAAGGACTCCTGCGCCTTGGCGTCCTCGTAGTTCCGCACGGGCCGGTCGGTGAAGAACACGGAGAACATGTTGGAGGCGTTCTGGAGCCGGTGCGCGACGCCCTCCTTCGTCAGGGCCTCGGTGACGAGCCCCTGGATCTCCTGCGACACGGCGTCGACCTTGTCGTAGGCGGCGTCGTCCAGGAGCCGCAGCTGGGCGAGGCCGGCCGCGGTGGCGACGGGGTTCCCGGAGAGGGTGCCGGCCTGGTAGACGGGCCCGGCCGGAGCGAGATGAGCCATCACGTCCGCACGCCCGCCGAAGGCCGCCGCCGGAAACCCGCCGCCCATGACCTTGCCGAAGGTCATGAGGTCGGGCCGGACCCCGTCGATCCCGTACCACCCGGCCCGGCTGGTCCGGAACCCGGTCATGACCTCGTCGGAGATGTAGAGGGCGCCGTTCTCGGCGCAGAGGTCCTTCAGCCCCTGGTTGAAGCCGTCCGCGGGCGGTACGACGCCCATGTTGCCCGGGGAGGCCTCGGTGATCACACAGGCGATCTCGCCGGGGTGGGCGGCGAAGGCGGCGCGTACGGCGTCGAGGTCGTTGTACGGCAGGACGACGGTGTCACCGGCCTGTGCGCCGGTGACACCGGGGGTGTCGGGCAGCGCGAAGGTCGCGACGCCGCTGCCGGCGGCGGCGAGCAGCGAGTCGACGTGCCCGTGGTAGCACCCGGCGAACTTGATCACCTTGCTGCGCTGGGTGAACCCGCGCGCGAGCCGGATCGCGGACATGGTCGCCTCGGTCCCGCTGGACACCAGCCGCACCTGCTCCAGCGGCTCGATCCGCGCGACCATCTCCTCGGCGAGTGCGACCTCGCCCTCACCGGGCGTGCCGAAGGACGTACCGCGGGCGACGGCGTCCTGCACGGCGGCGATGACCTCGGGGTGCGAGTGCCCGAGGATCATGGGCCCCCAGGAGCACACCAGGTCGACGTACTCCCGCCCGTCGGCATCGGTCAGATACGGCCCCTTGCCGGACACCATGAACCGCGGCGTGCCGCCGACGGCGCGGAAGGCCCGCACCGGCGAGTTCACGCCACCGGGTGTGACGGCCGCCGCACGGTCGAACAGAGCCTGCGAGGCCGGTGCTTCATACGGATATGCCAGTTCGCTCATGACCTGCGACTTCTCCGACCTTCTCCGACGACGTCGGACTCCGGGTGTGAGTGACCTGTTCAGGGTAGGACAGTGCCCTGCAACCGGTACCCGAACCTCCGTCGTCTGCGAGACTGGGACGTGATACACACAGCTCAAACGGCCCAGGGTGGTCGGAGGCTGCGAAGATCCTGCGGGCAGATGTTTCGACGCACGTTTCGGCGAGCGGCCGCGGGGGAGGTCACTGACACGATGATCGGGTTGCGCGGCGGGGGCGACGCGTCCTAGAAAAGCAGTCGGGTGGAGATATGCATCGCGGTGGCGGACTGGGCGAGGGGACTGATGGCCTGGGTCCTCGACGTGCCCGGCGGGGAAGGCACCGGCGCGAGGCGGAGGACACGCAGGAAGCACGTCGGACCCAGGGACTACCGAGTGAACCGGAGCGGCTCGACGGACGTACTGAACGCCGGGTGGAAGATCTTCGGGCCGGGAGCAGGAATGGTGGTCGGGTGGGGGTGACGTACAAGTACTTCGGCGCGCCGGACGGCGCGACCGCTGCCCGCGTCCCGATCTCGATGCGTCCGGAGGAACTCGGCGGCGACGAGCTCGGCATGAACGGCATGTTCACGAAGATCAAGCCGGAGACCATGGCGGCGATGGTCCTGACGGGCATCGAGGGCGTCCCCCTGCACAAGGTGCCGCCCCTGGAACTGGTCGTCCTGCACCCCGACTACGCGGTCGTGAAACTCCCGATGACCGTCGTCGACCCTCTGCGGGGCATCGGCGAGGAGGCGGTGGGCGCGGCGGCCTTCATCTGGTCGACGGTGCCGGACCGGGGCGGGCCTCGGGACGCGTTCAATGTGTACCAACTGCTGCATGAGTGGCAGGACTTCTCGCATCGGCTTCATGAGGCGGGGCATCAGCCGTATTGCCTGGTTTGGCCCTGAGCTGGGGCTTCATGGGGTTCGGGCGGGGCTTTCGGGCCCCGCCTTTGTCATGTGCGGGGTGAGGCCGCCAGGCGGTCAGGACACGTTGAGGGCACATGGGTTTGGAGAAGGGCACTGATGTGCCCTGTGCTGTGGAGTCAGGGGGGTCGCTGTCGCTCGCCACGCTGCCGAGCCCCCACCGCACCGCCCTTGCAGGAACTCCGGAGGCGGCAACGCTGATCAGGCCCTCATCGAGTCACCACCGATCGACTGGGAGGACCTGCCGGCCGCACTGCCGGAGAAACACCTCAAGCCGGTCTTCGTCCGGGCAGATCACTGACCGCCCCGGCTTCCGCGCAACGGCACCGGCCCGCTTCGCCCTCGTTGTTCTCGGGCCCTGCGTCATGATCAGGGCATGACCGAGATCGTGCTGATGTCAGATCCCAGGATCGCTGCGGTCCCCGTGGCCGACTGCGGTGAAACGCTGCTCGACGTCAGGGCGCGGGAGTCCATCGCCGTCGACTCGCGGAAGGACGACGAGAGGGGCGACTTCGCGCACCTGCGGGAGGGTGTTCTGGCCCGCCTTCTGAAGGCTCAGGAGTTGCTGCCGGACGGCGTGCGGCTGCTGTTCGTCGAGGGATATCGGCCGCCCGCCCTCCAGCGCCGCTATTTCGAGCAGTATTCCGACGCACTGCGGGCGGACCATCCGGGCTGGTCGGCGGAACAGGTGCGGGAGGCCGCCAGCCGCTACGTGTCGCCGCCCGAGATCGCTCCCCACAGCGCCGGCGCGGCAGTCGACCTCACCCTCATGTCCGCCGACGGGGCGGAACTCGACATGGGGACGCGGGTGAACGCCAACCCGGAGGAGAGCGACGGCGCCTGCTACACGGACGCCCCCCGTATCCCGCCCCAGGCACGCGACAACCGACGGCTGCTCGGCGACGCGCTGACCGCCGCGGGCCTGGTCAACTACCCGACCGAGTGGTGGCACTGGTCGTACGGCGACCGGTACTGGGCCCTGGCCACCGGCGCGGAGCACGCGATCTACGGGGCGCGGGAGCGGACTTGAGCCTCCCGGGTCCTCCTACTACCTCGGCGCCGGAGGCTTGCGGTGCTTGCCGGTGCCGGTACCGAGGGGCTTCGACACCGGTTCCGGAGACGGAGGCCGGCTCGCCTCCGGGTAGAGGACGGCCTTGGTCTCATCCAAGTCGGCGGCGAAGCCGTACGGCTCCCACGCGTGGCCGTTCCAACGCTCGATGGCCCGAGGGGTCTCCGGGTACAGGTGGGACCCCCTGGGACCGTCGCCGGAGACGACCGGCATGGCGCGCAGGCGGCCGATCTTCGCGTCGCGGCGGTCCGCCCAGTCCCTCAGCGGTTCGTCGTCCATCCTGGCGTTCCTCGCGTCGGGGGTGCTGACAGTGTAGGGGTGAGCACGCCGCAGTTCATGATCGCAAAGGTTCCGGGGTGTGGATGCGGAAGGTCCGTGGAGGGCAGTGTGTGCAGTGCGGACAACTCCCTTGTCCCGCCGCCTATCTGAGGGGTTCTCATGCGCGATCTCGCGGGCTCGATCGAATCGGTGGAGCAGCTCGCCACGGTGTGGCGGGTCATGGTGCTCGACCGGGATCCGCACGCGGACGTCCGCGACCTGCCGGGGATCGCCGTCCGCTGGGCCGACTGCCGGTTCGCCTTCTGGAACTGCGTCACGCTGACCGAACACGGCACGACCGCCGGGCTGGCGAAGCAGCGGCTGAACGAGGTCGCGGAGATCATGCGGTCGAAGGAGCACCCCGGCTTTCTCTGGGTCTTCGAGGATCTGCTGGATGACGAGGCGCGCGCGGGGCTCGGGGACACCGCCGAGCGAGCCGGGCTCGTGCACGCCTTCGCCGGGACGGGCATGGCGGGGGATCTGCTGCCCCTTCCCGAACCCACCCATCCCGAGCTGACGTTCTTACGCGTGACCACGGACGACCAGCTGCGCGCCTTCGCCGACATCAACTCGCGTGCCTACGGGTTCCCGTTGGAGGACGGCCGGGACGGTCTCGGCCGCTCCTCCCTGTGGAAAACCCGGGTGTACGCCTACCTGGGCGTGCGGGGCGACGGCACTCCCGTGAGCTGCGCCGCCACCGTCGAGGCCGACGGCCGCCTCTTCGTGCTCCTCGTCGCCACCGATCCGGCGTGGGAGCGCCGGGGATACGGAGAAGCGGTGACACGGAAGGCCCTGTACGAGGGTGGCCGGGCCACCGGGCTGACCCGGGCGACCCTGCACGCCACCGCCGCCGGAGCGCCCGTGTATCCACGCATCGGTTTCGAGGCGAACTCCCCGATGCGGTTCTTCGCCCTCGCGGAGAGCTGACACGCCGGCCCAGGCGCGTCCGCCCCGCGGGTCAACCGGGTGTCGGCTCGCCGGCCCGCTCCCCCTCGCCCGAGGCCCTGGCCCGGGCCACCGGCGCGGTCGTAGCCCGCGGGATCACATACGTCGGCAGCACGACATGCCGCTCGTGATCGGCCCCGGAGTCCTCGATGAGCTTCAGCGCCAGCTCGCCGGCCTCCCGACCCATGTCCGACGGTGACTGGGCGACCGTGGACAGGTCGAACCAGTCGGCCAGCGGCTGGTCGTCGAAGCCGAGGACGGAGATCCGCTCGGGTACGGCGATCTGCGTCTTGCGCAGGTTCCAGATGAGGGCGACGGCGACCTCGTCCTGCTCGGCGAAGACGGCGGTGGGCGGTTCGCGCAGGCTCAGCAGCATGCCGAGCACCTCGGCGGCGGCCCGCTTGTCGCCGACCCGCGTGGACACCACCAGGTCGTCGTCGAGCGGGACTCCCGCCTCGGTGAGCCCCTGCTGGTAGCCCAGCAGACGTTCGTTGGAGCTGAAGGAGAAGCCGCTGGCGCCCGCGGTCTGGACGAAGGCGATCCGGCGGTGGCCGAGGTTGAGCAGGTGCCGGGTGCCGTGCAGGGCTCCGGCCACGTCGTCGACGTAGATGCTCGGGCGTCCTTCGACATGCTGGCTGACATAGATCACCGGCATGCCGAGGTCGTCCAGCCGCGCGGTCTCCTCGTCGGTGAGGTCGAAGGAGAACACCAGGAGCGCGTCGGCGTTGCGGCGTGCCGGGAGGTGCTCGAAGAACGCGGTGCGCTCGGCCAGGTCGGGGATCTCGTAGACGTTCAGCTGCATGCCCGCCGCCCGCAGCAGCGGGGCCAGGCTGGACAGGGCGGATCCCATGAACCAGGAGTTGAGCGTCGGGACCAGCACCGCCACCGTCCCGGTCCTGCCCGTGACCAGGCTCGCGGCCTGCCGGGACACGGCGAAGTTCAGTTCGCGCGCGGCCTTCTCGACACGGGCCCGCACCTCCGGCGAGACCGTGGACAGGCCGCGCAGCGTGCGCGAGACGGTGGATGTGGAGACCCCGGCCCGTTCGGCGACGTCGGCCATCGTGGGGTGCCGTTGAGCTGGAGGCATGAGCGGACGGTAGCACAGGGATTCACTCCCCGACCCCGGAAAATGACAGCGCTTTCACGCCTGCCCGCCGTGAACCGTCAGCCGATTACTCCGACGTAACGCATTGACTTCGACAAAGCACGCCCCTAGCTTGCAAGCGTTGTCCCGACGGCCTCGGAGATCTTTCGATCGGGTCTATTGCCAGACATATGACCTGCGCGTTTATCCAAAAGGTTCCGTGACAACGCAGTCTCAGAAGCCGCAACCCCGGTTCCGCACGACCAGGAGAGACAGTGACGACCAGATCCAAGACGACAGCGGCCGCGCTCGCTGCCACCGGGCTTCTCCTCGCCGCCTGTGGCAGCGGCTCAGGGCAGGCCGGAACACCGTCGTTCGAGGGGCGCGGCCCCATCACGTACGTGGCCGGGAAGGACACCACCGGCACCGTCCAGCCGATGCTCGACCGCTGGAACAAGGCGCATCCGAAGGAGAAGGTCACCTTCATCCAGCTGCCGACGGACGCGGACGCCCAGCGGCAGCAGATGATCCAGAACGCGGAGACGAAGTCCGACGCCTACACGGTGCTGTCCCTCGACGCCGTGTGGACCTCGGAGTTCGCCGCCCACCGGTGGATCGACCGGCTGCCCGAGGAGCGGTTCCCGCTGGAGAAGATGCTGAAGCCGGTGGTGGAGACCTCGCGGTATCGCGGCGACCTGTATGCGGTGCCGGGCAGCTCGGACGGCGGAATGCTCTACTACCGCACCGATCTGCTGAAGAAGGCCGGTGTCAGCGAGCCGCCGGCCACCTGGGCCGCTCTCAAGTCCGCCTGCGCCAAGGTCAAGAAGCTTCCCGAGGCGAAGAACATGTCCTGTTACGCCGGGCAGTTCCAGAAGTACGAGGGCCTGACGGTGAACTTCGCCGAGGCCGTGCACTCCGCCGGCGGCCAGGTCACCGACGCGAGCGGCAGGCCCAACGTCGACACCCCGCAGGCGAGGAAGGGCCTGGACTTCCTCACCGGCTCCTTCAAGGACGGGACGATCCCCGAGCAGGCCGTCACCTACCAGGAGGAGGACGGCCGCCAGGCGTTCCAGGCAGGCAAGCTGATCTTCCTGCGCAACTGGCCGTACGTGTACTCCCTGGCCCAGAAGAGCGCCATCAAGGGCAAGTTCGCCGTCGCACCCCTGCCCGGCCTCGACGGGCCCGGATCCTCCAGTCTCGGCGGTCACAACATGGCCGTGTCCTCGTCCGCCGAGAACAAGGCGACGGCCCTGGACTTCATCAAGTTCATGACCAGCGAGGAGAACACGAGGACCCTGCTCCGGGACGCCTCCGCCGCCCCGCCGTACGCCTCGCTCTACGACGACAGGGCGCTCGTGGAGAAGTACCCGTACCTGCCGGTGCTCAAGGAGTCCATCCTGCGGGCCGTGCCGCGTCCGCGGGTGGTGCAGTACGGGGACGTGACCTCGGCGGTCCAGCAGGAGGCGTACGCCGCCCTGACCGGGGAGAAGAGCAGCGCGCAGGCACTGAAGGACCTTCAGAAGACGCTGCGGAAGGCCGTGGCGCGGTGAGGGCCGGGACCATGACGGAGATTCCGCCGGAGGCCGACGCCCGTCCTGCGGTTCAGCGGCCGGTGGAGCGGGGCCGGGCGACCGCCGGTGCCGGACGGCTGGCCGCGCTGCTCGTCTCCCCCGCGCTGCTCGTGCTGACGATCGTCGTGCTCTACCCGACGCTCATGGCGCTGAAGGAGTCGCTGTACGGGCCGAAGGGGCTGGACCCCGAGACCGGGTTCATCAGCGCCACCGAGCCGTTCGTCGGGCTGCGGAACTACGCCGAGATCTTCGGGGAGGCCGGGGCTCGGTTCTGGAACGCCTTCTGGAACACCACGTTCTTCACGGTCGTCACCGTCGGTCTGGAGACGGTGATCGGTGTCGCCATGGCGCTGATCATGCACCAGGCGTTCCGGGGCCGGGCCCTGGTGCGGGCGGGGATCCTGGTGCCCTGGGCGGTGCCGACCGCCATCTCCGGACTGCTGTGGCGGTGGGTCTTCAACAGCGACGGCGTCGCCAACGCGCTGCTGGGCCGGCAGATCCTGTGGACCACCGAGGGCTTCCACGCCAAGGTCGCCGTCATCGTCGCCGAGGTGTGGAAGACCGCCCCCTTCATCGGGCTGCTGGTCCTGGCCGGCCTGCAGATGATCCCGAAGGAGGTCTACGAGGCGGCCCGCATGGACGGGGCCGGCCCCGCGCGCCGGTTCTGGCACATCACGCTGCCGCTGGTGAAGCCCGCGCTGCTGGTGGCGGTGCTGTTCCGCTGCATGGACGCGCTGCGGATGTTCGACCTGCCCTACATCCTCGTGGGCGCGCAGAAGCACTCGGTGGAGACGCTGTCGATGCTCACGCAGAACGAGGCGTCCAACGTCCGCTTCGGACCGGCCTCCGCGTACGCGGTGATCCTCTTCCTCTACGTCTTCCTGATCGCGCTCGCCTTCGTCCGGCTGCTCGGCACCGACCTGGTCGGGGGCGCAGGCGCCGCGGGCGGTCGCCGGCGGGGCGGCCTCTTCCGCCGCAGGGAGGCGACGGCATGACGACCCTCTCGACGAAGTGGCGCAGCGGGCTCGCGTACGCGGGTGTCGTCGCGGTCGTGGCCTACTGTCTGGCCCCGTTCTACTGGATGCTGGTCTCCAGCCTCCGTCGCACCGGCGACATCTTCGACACCACGCTCGTCCCGTCGCCGCTGTCCTTCGAGAACTACCGCGCCGTCTTCGACCCCACGCAGGGCTTCGGGCGCGCGCTGCTCAACAGCCTGGTCGTCGCCGGGATCACGACCGTACTGGCGCTGATGCTGGCCACGTTCACGGCGTACGCGATGGCCCGGCTGGAGTTCCGTTTCAAGCGGCTGATCCTGACGCTGATCATCGCCACCTCGATGTTCCCGGTGGTGTCGATCGTCGTCCCGCTGCTGAAGCTGTTCACCGACATCGGCTGGATCAACACCTACCAGTCCATGATCGTGCCCAGCATGTCCTTCGCCCTGCCGCTGGCGGTGTGGAACCTGACCACCTTCTTCCGGCAGATGCCGGACGAGCTGGAACACGCCGCCATGGTCGACGGCTGCACCCGCGGCCAGGCCTTCCGCAAAGTCATCGTGCCGCTCGCCGCGCCGGGCATCTTCACCACCGCGATCATCACCTTCATCGCCGCCTGGAACGAGTTCCTCATCGCCCTGTCGATGACCAACAAGCCCAGCATGCAGACCGCGACCGTCGCCATCTCCAAGTTCACCGGCGCCACGACCTACGAGACCCCGTTCGGCAGCCAGATGGCCGCGGGCGTGCTCGTCACCGTCCCGCTGGTGGTCATGGTGCTGGTCTTCCAGCGCCGTATCGTCGCCGGGCTCACGGCCGGCGCGGCGAAGTAACCCCCCGTCTTCCACAAGGAGTCACGTGTCCCCCACCACACCCTGGTGGCGCAGTGCCGTCATCTACCAGGTCTACATCCGCAGCTTCGCCGACCACAACGGCGACGGCGTCGGCGACATCGCCGGCATCCGCTCCCGGCTGCCGTATCTGAAGTCCCTCGGCGTGGACGCCATCTGGATCAACCCCTGGTACAAGTCCCCCATGGCCGACCATGGCTACGACGTCGCCGACTTCCGCGCCATCGACCCACGCTTCGGCACCCTCGCCGACGCCGAGCGGCTCATCACCGAGGCGCACGAGCACGGCATCCGCGTCATCCCCGACATCGTGCCCAACCACACCTCCGACCAGCACGCCTGGTTCCAGGCCGCGTTGGCGGCAGGTCCCGGCAGTGCGGAACGCGAGCGCTACGTCTTCCGCCCCGGCCGCGGACCCGACGGCACCGAGCCCCCCAACGACTGGGTCTCCTGCTTCGGCGGCCCGGCCTGGACCCGCCTGCCCGACGGCGACTGGTACCTGCACCTGTTCGCACCCCAGCAGCCCGACCTCAACTGGCAACACCCGGAGGTGCGGGCCGAGTTCGAGTCGATCCTGCGGTTCTGGTTCAGCCGGGGCGTCGACGGCTTCCGCATCGACGTCGCCCACGGCCTGGTCAAACACCCGGAGCTGCCCGACCTGCCGCCCCGCCGGGACGAGGCCGACGCCGTCGGGCCGGTCCGGCACCACGTCGATCATCCGCACTGGGACCGGGACGAGGTGCACGAGATATACCGGGCCTGGCGCAGGGTCGCCGACGAGTTCCCGGGCGACCGCTGCTTCGTCGCCGAGGCCTGGGCGGACACGCCGGAGCGGCTGGCGGCGTACGTCCGCCGGGACGGCCTGCACACCGCCTTCAACTTCGACTTCCTGATGTCCAGTTGGGATGCCAAGGGCCTGCGCGCCGTCATCGACGACTCCCTCGCCATGCTCGGCGCGGTCGGCGCACCCGCCACCTGGGTGCTGTCCAACCACGACGTCATGCGCCACCCCAGCCGCTACGGCCGCCGGTCGGTGAGGCGCTGGGTGGCCAACGAGAGCTACCGCCCCGAAGGCCCCCTCGACCTCGTCCTGGGCACCCGGCGCGCCCGCGCCGCCGCCCTGCTGATGCTCGCCCTGCCCGGCGGCGCCTACGTCTACCAGGGCGAGGAACTCGGCCTCCCCGAAGTCGAGGACCTGCCCGAATCCGCCCTCCAGGATCCGACCTGGGAACGCTCCGGGCACACGGACCGGGGTCGTGACGGCTGCCGCGTCCCGATCCCCTGGTCGGGCCAGGCGGCCCCCTACGGCTTCAGCCCGGCCGGTGCGACCGCCGACCCCTGGCTGCCACAGCCCGGCGACTGGGCCGCACTGAGCGTCGAGGCTCAGACCGGCGACCCGGCCTCCATGCTGGAGCTCTACCGCACGGCCCTGCGCATCCGCCGCGACCACCCCGCCCTCGGCGACGGCACGATGACGTGGCTGGACGCCCCGGAAGGGGTGCTGTCCTTCACTCGCGAGCCGGGCTTCCTGTGCGTGGTCAACCTCTCCGCCGAGCCGTACGAACTGCCCGCACACTCCGAGCTCCTCCTGGCCGGTGGCCCGCTGAAGAACGGCCGGCTGGAACCGGATCAGGCGGTGTGGCTGGCGCTGTAAAGCAGTTGACGGCTCCCTGCCGCCCTCGGGCACGATCACGGTTCCGCTCCCGTCCACGAAGGAGTTCCGTCCGTGCCCTCAGCCCCTTTCCCGGACCTGACCGTCCCCGGCACGTTGGTGATCGGCACGCAGTACGCCGACGGTCTGGACCAGCAACAGGCGGTCGTGGACGCCGAGTTCGACTCACTGAGGTCCTCACCTGCCGGGCCGGCCGCCGTCAGCTGGTTCCTCAGTACGGACGGGGAGACGGTGCTGACGCTCGCCCAGTGGACCGACGACGCCACGGTTCCGCCGGCCGGCCCGCCCCGCTACCGGCTCTACCGCAGCCTCGCCGAGGAGCACGAGACGCGCGTCCCGGGGTGTCTGATCACCGCCGCCTTCGATGTCGACGGGCCCGAGCGGCAGCGCGCCTTCACCGACGCGGTGATCGAGGCCCAGCCGCGCGAAGGCGGCCACCCCGGGGCGATCTCCGCCCACTTCCTGCACAGCGCCGACGGCAGCCGCGTGCTGCTCTACACCGAGTGGACGAGCGTCGAGGCCCACCAGGAGGCCGCCGAGGCCGGGGATCACGACAAGGGCCACGAGCTGTTCTCGGGGACGCCGGGGGTGCGTCTCACGCATGGTGGGCGGTTTCACCTGTGTCGCACCCTGCGGCGGGATCCTGCCAGGTGACCGACGCGGCCGGAGGCGGAGCCCGTCCCCGGCCTCACGCGGAGCCCGCCGGTGTCAGTCGAGCCCCCCGCCCACCGTGAACCCGATCACCGTCCCGCCCCCGTCCCGCCGGAACGCGAACGGCGCTCCCCCGTGCGCGAGGGCCACCTCCCGGACGATGGACAGGCCCAGGCCGGAACCCGGCTGGGAGCGGGCGTCGGCGGCGCGGTAGAAGCGGTCGAAGACGCGGTCGAGGTCCTTGTCGGCTATGCCGGGGCCGCGGTCGAGGACCTCGACGCGGATGGTGCCCGGCCGGGCGGGCCCGGCGACGACGATCTCGATGGGGGCCATGCCGCCCTGGTCGAACTTCACCGCGTTCTCGACGAGGTTGGACAGCGCCCGGGTCAGCATCCCGGGCCGCCCGTCGGTGGTGGTGTCGCCGCTCGCGCGGAGCAGGATCCGCCGGCCGCTGCGGCGCCGGGCGAGGGCCGCCACCTCCTCCGCGATGTCGGCGAGGTCGACCCGCTGCGGCGGCTCGGTGTCCGACTGCCCGGCCGCGAGGTCGACGAGCTCGTTGACCAGGTCGGTCAGCTCGCGGGCCTCCTGGCCCAGGTCGGCGACCAGTTCCTCGCGGGTCTCGGGCGGGAGTTCGTCGATGCGGCGGAGCAGGGAGATGTTCGTACGCAGGGAGGTCAGCGGCGTACGCAGCTCGTGGCCCGCGTCCTGCACCAGTCGGCGCTGGTCCTCCTCGGACTGGGCGAGCCGCCCCAGCATGCGGTCGAAGGCCCGGCCGAGCCGGCCCACCTCGTCGTGCCCGGCGACCGGCACCTGGATACCGAGCCGGCGGGTGCGGGCGACGTCCTCGGCGGCGTCGGTGAGCACGACCAGGCGGCGCGTGATCCGCCGGGCCAGCCACCAGCCGAACAGGCCGGCGGCGATCACGACGGCGGCCATCAGCAGGAGCGTCCGCCGCTGGAGCGCCCGCAGCAGGTCCTCGACGTCGCTGAACTCCTGCGCGACCTGCACCGCGCCCCGGCCGCCGCCGAGGGAGACGGTCGCGACGCGGTAGACGTCGTCGCCCACGTCGACGTCCTTGTGCTCGGCCACCCGCCCTGACGTCACGGCCCCGGCGATCCGTACGTCGGCGCCGGTGACCGGCAGCCCCGGACTGCCCCGGTCGACGACATGCCCGTCCGGGCCCAGCACCTGCACATCCGTCCGGGCGGGCCGGACCAGGTCGTGGCCCGGCGCGGCGGACGAGAAGTCGCCGGGCGTCATGCGGTTCTCCCGCACCTCGTCGCGCAGGTCCTGCACGACCTCGGCGAACACGGTCTGCTGGTCCACCCGCACCAGCCGGGCCGCCGCGCTGTACGACAGGATGCCGACCAGCATCGTCACGGCCGCCGTCACCGCCGCGAACGACACCGCGAAGGTGGTGCGCAGCGAGACCAGCTTCGGCCGCCGCCCGTCCAGCAGCCGGCCGAGGCGGCCCACTCAGTCCTCCCGCAGCACGTAACCCACGCCACGTACCGTGTGGATCAGCTGCGGCGCGTCCGGCTCGTCGAGCTTGCGGCGCAGATAGCCGACGTACACGGCGAGGTTCTTCGAGCCGGGGCCGAAGTCGTAGCCCCAGATGCGGTCGTAGATCGTCGAGTGGTCGAGGACGATGCCCGCATTGCGGACCAGCAGCTCCAGCAGTTCGAACTCGGTGCGGGTCAGCTCCAGCTCGCGGGCGCCGCGCCAGGCCCGGCGCGCCTGCGGGTCCATGCGGATGCCGGCCGCCTCGATGAACCGCTCGGGGACGGGCCTCGGCGCCTCGGCCACGGGTGCGCCGCCGACGCCCACCGGGCTGGTGCGGCGCAGCAGGGCGCGCAGCCGTGCGAAGACCTCCTCCACGTCGAAGGGCTTCACCACGTAGTCGTCGGCGCCCGCGTCCAGGCCGGCGATCCGGTCGGCGGTCTCCACGAGGGCCGTCAGCATCAGGATCGGCGTCCGGTCGCCCTCGGCGCGCAGCACGCGGCACACCTGGAGCCCGTCGATGCCGGGCATCATCACGTCCAGGACGAGGACGTCCGGACGGTTGCGGTGGGCCTGCGCCAGTGCCTCGACACCGTCGGCGACCGCCATGACCTGGTAACCCTCCAGGGTCAGGGCACGCTCCAGGGCGTTGCGGATGGCGCGGTCGTCTTCGGCGAGCAGCACTGTTTGGGACACGCGTCCAGTGTGCCCCGCCGCCGGGGTTCCGGGACCGGATGAGCTGTGCCGGAGCGTCCTTCTTACTGCCCTCTCACCGGGGGCCACGCAACCACCGGCCCGGTGACTACCGTCCTCTCACCCTCGGGCCCCGGCGAGCCGGGCGGCGTGGGTCGGCGCGTCCGGCACGTCCGCCGGGCGGCCCACGGCGAACTCCTTGCGCAGCACCGGCACGACCTCCTCGCCCAGCAGGTCGATCTGCTCCAGCACGGTCTTCAGCGGCAGCCCGGCGTGGTCGACCAGGAACAGCTGGCGCTGGTAGTCGCCGGCGTAACTGCGGAAGGCCAGCGTCTTCTCGATGACCTGCTGCGGGGAGCCGACGGTCAGCGGCGTCTGCGCCATGAAGTCCTCCAGCGACGGCCCGTGCCCGTACACCGGCGCGACGTCGAAGTACGGCCGGAATTCACGCACGGCGTCCTGCGAGTTCCGCCGCATGAACACATGCCCGCCGAGCCCGACGATCGCCTGCTCGGGCGTGCCGTGCCCGTGGTGCGCGTACCGCGTCCGGTACAGCTCGACCATGCGCTCGGTGTGGTCGGCCGGCCAGAAGATGTTGTTGTGGAAGAAGCCGTCGCCGTAGTACGCGGCCTGCTCGGCGATCTCCGGGGAGCGGATCGACCCGTGCCAGACGAACGGCGGTACGCCGTCCAGCGGACGGGGCGTGGCGGTGAAGCCCTGCAGCGGCGTGCGGAAGTTCCCCTCCCAGTCGACGGACTCCTCGCGCCACAGCCGGTGCAGGAGGGCGTAGTTCTCGATCGCGAGCGGGATGCCCTGGCGGATGTCCTGCCCGAACCAGGGGTAGACGGGGGCGGTGTTGCCGCGGCCCAGCATCAGATCCACCCGGCCGTCGGCCAGGTGCTGGAGCATCGCGAAGTCCTCGGCGATCTTCACCGGGTCGTTGGTGGTGATGAGGGTGGTGGCCGTGGAGAGGATCAGCCGCTCGGTGCGGGCGGCGATGTGGCCGAGCATGGTGGTCGGGGACGAGGGCACGAACGGCGGGTTGTGGTGCTCGCCGGTGGCGAAGACGTCGAGGCCGGCCTCCTCGGCCTTCAGCGCGATGGCGATCATGGCCTTGATGCGCTCGCGTTCGGTCGGTGTCCGGCCGGTGGTCGGGTCGGGCGTGACGTCGCCGACGCTGAAGATCCCGAACTGCATGGTCGCTCACCCTCCAGGTTGTTTACACTTCAACCATACCGCCGGGTGTCAGAAGTGGTAGGGGTCCCCCGTGTCCAGGACGAGCACCCGCTGCCGCTCGTCGCACCGGACGCGGTCCACCGCCCCGCCGACCCACACCGTGTCGAGCGCCGGCACCACCTCCGGCGGCGCCGGGGGCCCGTGGTTGCGAGCTCGCACGGCGAAAACCCGCACTCTCCCCGTACCGCCCGCTCCTCACACGCCGGAACAACCACCACTGGGACACCCCGATACATCCCACGCGCAGCGCCCCCCAGGCGCCGTCCAACAGGTAGCACCGCACCCCTTGCGTCCCACCTGGGCGTGCGAAGCTGCCCGCATGCAGATCCTGCGTTCGGCCACCCTCTTCGTCCTCGCCGCCCTGCTGGAGATCGGCGGCGCGTGGCTGGTCTGGCAGGGCGTGCGCGAGAACAAGGGCTGGCTGTGGGCGGCCGGCGGCGTCCTCGCCCTCGGCGCCTACGGCTTCGTCGCGACGTTCCAGCCCGACGCCCACTTCGGCCGCGTCCTCGCCGCGTACGGCGGGATCTTCGTCGCCGGCTCGATCCTCTGGGGCGTGATCGCGGACGGCTACCGCCCGGACCGCTGGGACATCACGGGCGCACTGATCTGCCTCGCGGGCATGGCAGTGATCATGTACACCCCGCGAGGAAACTGACCGGCCTCCTGGGCCGAGGGCTCAGGACGGCTCGTCGGGCAGCAGCCCCAGCTGCCCCAGGAAGTCCATCTCGTCGAAGTACAGGCGGTAGTCGACGATCCGGCCGTCCTTCACGGTGGCGATGTCCACCCCGCGGATCCTGATCTCCTTCTGGGTCGGGGGCAGCGTCTCACCATTGGGCAGTTGCAGCGGCCCGGTGTTCCGTCCGCTGAAGATCCCTTCGTCGATGGCGGTGTCGCCGACTTCGTAGGAGTGCAACGTCTGGAACGTCGCCTCGGGGAGCGCCTCCGTCATCGTCCGCCAGTACTCGACGATGTCGTCGCGCCCGTGCAGCTCGCCCTCGTCGGGGGTGAAGGCGACCGCGTCCTCGGCGTACAGCTCGCTGATGACGTTCAGATCGGCGTGCGTGGTGACCGCGTCCGTGAGCCGGTCCATGACCTGGCGTGCCTCTCCCATGTCCAACCTCCAGAGGGAACAGGAGGATCACCCGTCCCCATTCTCCCACCGCGGAGCCCACCTATCCTGGCCGGAGGCCTTCGCACAGAAGTCGGCCCGTCCACCACGCCCGAGGAGCTCCCATGGCCACCGCCGCCCCGTCCGCCGCCTCCCGCATCGCCGTCGTCACCGGTGCGAGCAGCGGAATCGGCGCCGCCACGGCCCGGCAGCTCGCCGCCGCGGGCTACCGCGTCGTCCTCACCGCCCGCCGCAAGGACCGCATAGAGGCGCTCGCGGAGGAGATCACCAAGGCCGGCCACCAGGCCACGGCGTACCCCCTCGACGTCACCGACCGCGCGGCGGTCGACGAGTTCGCCACGGCCTTCAAGACGATCGGCGTGCTGGTCAACAACGCGGGCGGCGCGCTCGGCGCCGACCCGGTCGCGACCGGCGACCCGGCCGACTGGCGCCAGATGTACGAGACGAACGTCATCGGCACGCTCAACCTCACCCAGGCCCTGCTGCCCAAGCTGATCGCGAGCGGCGACGGCACGGTCGTGGTCGTCTCCTCCACCGCGGGCCACGGCACCTACGAGGGCGGCGGGGGCTACGTCGCCGCCAAGCACGGCGCGCACGTCCTCGCCGAGACCCTGCGCCTGGAGATCGTCGGCCAGCCGGTCCGCGTCATCGAGATCGCCCCCGGCATGGTCAGGACGGACGAGTTCGCCCTGACCCGCTTCGGCGGCGACGAGGACAAGGCGGCCAAGGTCTACGAGGGCGTCGCCGAACCCCTCACCGCCGACGACGTCGCCGACACCATCACCTGGGCGGTCACCCGCCCCAGCCACGTCAACGTCGACCTCCTGGTCCTGCGCCCCCGCGCCCAGGCCTCCAACACGAAGGTCCACCGGGACCTGTGATGCCGGAGGCCGAACGGGACCAGGACCTGGAACAACGGCGCCTCGCCCAGGAGACGAAGAACGAACGCCACATGTGGTGGTGGCTCGCCTACTTCCTCTTCGGCATCCACATCGTGGCGTTCGTCATGATCTACGCGGTGATGCACGCACCCGAGTGAAAGGGCAGCCCCTCACCCGAGGGGGCTCAGCCCTTCACGCACACGACCTGCTTCAGCTTCGCCACGACCTCCACCAGGTCCCGCTGCTGGTCGATGACCTGCTCGATCGGCTTGTAGGCGCCCGGGATCTCGTCCACGACGCCGGAGTCCTTACGGCACTCCACGCCCCGCGTCTGCTCCTCCAGGTCCTTCGTCGAGAAGCGGCGCTTGGCCGCATTGCGGCTCATGCGCCGGCCCGCGCCGTGTGAGGCCGAGTTGAAGGACTTGTCGTTGCCGAGGCCCTTCACGATGTACGAACCCGTGCCCATGGAGCCCGGGATGATCCCGTACTCGCCCGAGCCGGCCCGGATCGCGCCCTTGCGGGTCACGAGCAGGTCCATCCCGTCGTAGCGCTCCTCGGCCACGTAGTTGTGGTGCGCGCTGATCTCCGGCTCGAAGGTCGGCTTCGCCTTCTTGAACTCCTTGCGGATCACGTCCTTCAGGAGCGCCATCATGATCGAGCGGTTGTACTTCGCGTACTCCTGCGCCCAGAACAGATCGTTGCGGTACGCCGCCATCTGCGGGGTGTCCGCGACGAAGACGGCGAGGTCGCGGTCGACCAGGCCCTGATTGTGCGGGAGCTTCTGGGCCACGCCGATGTGGTGCTCGGCCAGTTCCTTGCCGATGTTGCGGGAACCGGAGTGGAGCATCAACCAGACAGAACCGGTTGTATCCGTGCAGATTTCGACAAAGTGGTTGCCCCCGCCGAGCGTTCCCATCTGCTTCGTGGCCCGTTCCTGACGGAATTTGACCGCCTCCGCCACTCCCTCGAACCGCCCCCAGAAGTCCTCCCACCCGGCAGTGGCCACCCCATGGAACCGCCCGGGGTCGACGGGATCGTCATGCATCCCCCGCCCCACCGGAATCACCTGCTCGACCCGCGACCGCAGCCGGGACAGATCCCCGGGCAGGTCGTTCGCCGTCAGGGACGTCTTCACCGCCGACATTCCGCAGCCGATGTCGACGCCCACCGCCGCCGGGCACACCGCACCCTGCATGGCGATGACCGAGCCGACCGTCGCGCCCTTGCCGTAGTGCACGTCGGGCATGACGGCCAGGCCCTTGATCCAGGGCAGCGTGGCGACGTTCTGGAGCTGCTGGAGTGCGGAGCCCTCGACCGTGGACGGGTCGGTCCACATCCGGATCGGTACTTTCGCACCAGGTATCTCTACATACGACATAGCGTCCTCAATCCCCCGTGAACGAACAGAAGTCCTCAACAGCAAATACCGGAGCCAAGGTCTACGAAAGGGAATCCGGACCGGCGTCCACGGCAGTGCGTGCGATACACATTGTGTTCACCGGCCGCCCCGCGGCGGCAAGTCAATATCCGCGTCGAGAGGAGCCACCACGTGCAACGGAAGGCGTACGCACCCGGCATCGCCGCGCTCCTCGCGGCCCTGCTGGCCGGCTGCACCGGCGGCTCCGGCGACGACGGCCCGACGGACGACTCCAACCGGGGCGGCACGGGCACGGCCTCGGCCGCCGCCGAGCCGGGCCGGTACCGCACTCTGCCCGAGCCCTGCGGCGCCGTCGGCCACAGCTCCCTCGACGAACTCCTGCCCGGTATCCGGCAGATCACCGACGGGGAACAGCGCGAGAAGGCGTACGAGGGCGAGGCGACGGTCACGTACGACACCGACCGCAAGGTCGGCTGCCAGTGGAAGGTCGACTCACAGCAGGCCACCGACCATCTGCTCGTCGACTTCGAACGGGTCGTCTCCTACGACAGCGCGGTCAGCGACGACAGTCAGGCCGAGCAGCTCTTCGCGGAGAAGGAGGCGGCGGCCCACCTGCCCGAGCCGACCGTCACCGAGTCGACCGCCACCGAGTCGACGGCCGCCGGCAGCACCCCCACCGGCAGTTCCTCCACCGCCCCGAGCGGCTCCCCGTCCCCGTCCGGCACCTCGTCCCCCTCGGCGTCCGCCGCCTCGACCGATCTCCAGCCCCGCGTCCTGGAGGACGTCGGCGACGAGGCCTTCCTCGACGACGAGCTGAGCAGCTCCGGTTCGACGGCCAAGCAGCGGACGGTGACTGTGGCATTCCGCACGTCGAACGTCATCGTGACCATCGAGTACGCCGAGCAGCCGGCCACCGTCGGCGTCGTCCCGGACAGCAAGGAAATGCAGGACAGGGCCCGGAAACTGGCCTCGCAGCTGGCCGACTCGCTGAGCGACTGAGACCCCTTCACGCGCCCTTCACGCGCCCGCGCAAAGCACCCGAAGGAAGAACACACAGCAGCCTCACCGCGTACCGTGACCACTCGGACCCGTTCCGACCGCAGGAACCACGAGCGTCATGAGTGAAGGAACCATGCAGCGACGAGCACAGCGAGACCGAGACCAGCGAGTGAAGCGACTCAACCGCGTCCTTGTCTGCGCGGCCGCCGTCCCCGTGATGCTGGTCGCCGCCGGCTGCTCCTCGGACTCCGGCTCCGGCGACAGCACGGACAAGGCCGCGAAGGCCGCCGCCTCGGCGTCCGCGAGCCCGTCGCCGACCGTGCAGGCGGCGGCGTACGGCAAGCTTCCGGAGCCCTGCAAGGTGCTGTCGAAGAAGACGCTGAAGGACCTCGTCCCGCAGGGCAAGTCGGGCAAGGAGGGCAAGTCGGACGACATCTCGACCCGCGGCAACTGCTCCTGGAACAGCCTGGACAACAACGGCGTCAAGGGCTCGCAGTTCCGCTGGCTGAACGTGTCGATGCTGCGCTTCGAGTCGGACGTCACCCGCGGCCCGGCCGACAAGCTGGCCCAGGAGTACTTCGAGAAGCAGGTCCAGGACGCCCAGGCCGTGGACGGTGCCAAGAGCGCCAAGTCGGAGCCGGTGCCCGGGACGGGCGACGAGGCGACGGCCGTGCGCTACGAGCTGAAGAAGAAGGAAGGCACCTTCAAGCAGCAGACGGTCGTGGCACGCGTCGAGAACGTCGTCGTCACCCTCGACTACAACGGCGCGGGCCTGGCCGGCGACAAGAGCCCGAGCGCCGACGACCTGATGAAGGACGCGAAGAAGGCCGCCAAGGAGGCGGTGGCGGCGGTGTCCGAGGCGAACGGCGCGGGCGGCGCCAAGGCGAGCGGCGCCCCGTCCAAGTCCCCGTCCAAGGCCCCCTCGGACGAGCCCTCGAACGACGCGTCGGAGTCGCCGTCCAAGAAGCCCGCTTCGAAGAGCTGAACAAGCCCGACGGGAACCGGCCACCCGTCCTCCGCACACATGTGCCACCCTGTTGCGCGCAACAACACGCAAGGGGAGGGGAGTACGGGTGGCCGCGCCACTTCAGCTGACTCGGATGCACCGCGTTCTCATCGGTGTGGTCGTGGCCGGTGCCGTGATCATCGCCGGCATCGGCTTCGCCGGTTCGTACGCGGCCGTCCGCGAATTGGCCCTCAAGAAGGGCTTCGGGAACTTCTCCTACGTCTTCCCGATCGGCATCGACGCGGGCATCTGCGTCCTGCTGGCCCTGGACCTGCTCCTCACCTGGATCAGGATCCCCTTCCCGCTGTTGCGCCAGACGGCGTGGCTCCTGACGGCGGCGACGATCGCCTTCAACGGCGCTGCTGCCTGGCCGGATCCGCTCGGTGTCGGCATGCACGCGGTGATCCCGATCCTGTTCGTGGTCGCGGTCGAGGCGGCCCGCCACGCGATCGGCCGGATCGCCGACATCACGGCCGACAAGCACATGGAGGGCGTCCGCCTCACCCGCTGGCTGCTCTCCCCCGTCCCGACGTTCCTCCTCTGGCGCCGCATGAAGCTCTGGGAGCTCCGCTCCTACGACCAGGTCATCAAGCTGGAGCAGGAACGTCTCGTCTACCGGGCCCGGCTGCGCTCCCGCTTCGGACGGGCGTGGCGCAGGAAGGCCCCGGTGGAGTCCCTGATGCCGCTACGGCTGGCGCGCTACGGCGTCCCCCTGGCGGAAACGGCCCCGGCGGGGCTGGCGGCGGCGGGCATAGAACCGGCCTTGATACCCCCGCCGCCGCAGACCGATCCGGCTGCGGGCAGTCGTACCACCGGGGCGGCACCCGGCCCGCAGAAAGCGGCACCTCCCGGCGAGCAGCGCCCACAACTCGAGAGCAACCACAACGCCGAGCGAGCGGACGACATCCCGGAGCCGGACCAGAGCCCCTGGTTCAACGCCCCGCGTGAGGTCGAGTACCAGGGCGGCTACGACCCGGCCTACGACCCCGAGCAGTACGCCCAGTGGATCGCCGAGCAACAGCATGCCGAGCAGTACCTCGACCAGCCTCGCGAGGAACCCACGCCGGAAGACACCGGCGGCTTCCCCATCCCGGTAGGCCCCAACCGCACCCGCGAACTCGGCGAGGGCGGCGGCACCCCGCCCTCACCGGAGCCGGACGAGGAGTCCTACTACCAGGTCTTCAAGCAGTCGATCAACGGCAGCTACCCCACCCCGAACCAGCTCGTCGACAACCTGGAAGCGGAATACGGCATCCGCATCGACACCACGGAAGCCAAGCGCATGGTCGACCGCTTCAGCAGCCGCCACTACAAGGAACTGGAAGAAGAGCACATCGCATGAAGCATGAAGGGAGGGGCCCTGCGCGCAGAGCCCCTCCCTTCACACCGGCGACTACTCCCCGAGCAGGGCCCGCACGCGCTCCTGCCCCACCGCCAGCAACAGCGTCGGCAGCCGCGGCCCCGTGTCCCGCCCGACCAGCAGGTGGTACAGCAGGGCGAAGAAGGACCGCTGGGCGGTCTTGATCTCCGGCGGCAGTTCCTTCGGCGTGGCGTCGGCCGAGAACCCGGCCTGCACCTTCGGCACGCCGTAGACGAGGTGCGTCAGCCCGTCCAGCGACCAGTGGTCGGCCAGTCCGTCGAGCAGCAGCCGCAGCGACTCCCGCCCCTGGTCGTCGAGCGACTTCAGCAGCTCGGTGTCGGGCTCGTCCCGCACGATCGTCCGCTGTTCGGCGGGCACATGCGTGTTGATCCAGGCCTCGGCCTTGTCGTACCGCGGCCGGACCTCGTCGAGCGAGGTCAGCGGCTGCTCCGGGTCCAGCTCGCTCAGGATCCGCAGTGCCTGGTCCTCGTGCCCGGCGGTGATGTCCGCGACGGACGCCAGCGTCCGGTACGGCAGCGGCCGGGCCGTGCGCGGCAGCTCACCGGCGGCCGTGCGCACCGCGCGCGAGTGCGCGGCGGCGTCGGCGGGCAGGGCGCTGCCGTCGGCGACCTTGGCGTCCAGCCGGTCCCACTCGTCGTACAGCCGCTGGATCTCCTGGTCGAAGGCGACCTTGAAGGACTGGTTGGGCCTGCGCCGGGCGTAGAGCCAGCGCAGGAGCTGCGGCTCCATGATCTTCAGGGCGTCGGCGGGCGTGGGCACGCCGCCCCGCGAGGAGGACATCTTGGCCATGCCGGAGATTCCGACGAACGCGTACATCGGCCCGATCGGCTGCTTCCCGCCGAAGATCCCGACGATCTGCCCGCCGACCTGGAACGACGACCCGGGGGACGAGTGGTCGACACCGCTCGGCTCGAACACGACACCCTCGTACGCCCACCGCATCGGCCAGTCGACCTTCCAGACCAGCTTGCCGCGGTTGAACTCGCTCAGCCGGACCGTCTCGGAGAAGCCGCACGCGGTGCAGGCGTACGTCAGCTCGGTGGAGTCGTCGTCGTAGGACGTGACGGTCGTGAGGTCCTTCTCGCAGTTGCCGCAGTACGGCTTGTACGGGAAGTACCCGGCGGAGCCGGAGCTGCCGTCGTCCTCGCCGGCCGCGCCGGAGCCCTCGGCGGCCTCCAGCTCGGCCTCGTCGAGGGGCTTCTGCGACTGCTGCTTCTTGGCGGGGGCCTTCTTCGTCCGGTACTGGTCGAGGATCGCGTCGATGTCGCCGCGGTGCCTCATGGCGTGCAGGATCTGCTCGCGGTACACGCCGGAGGTGTACTGGGCGGTCTGGCTGATCCCGTCGAACTCCACGCCCAGCTCGGCCAGCGACTCGATCATCGCGGCCTTGAAGTGCTCGGCCCAGTTGGGGTGCGAGGAGCCCTTGGGCGCCGGGACGGACGTCAGCGGCTTGCCGATGTGCTCGGCCCACGACTCGTCGACGCCGGCGATGCCCTGGGGCACCTTCCGGTACCGGTCGTAGTCGTCCCAGGAGATCAGGTGCCGCACCTGGTGTCCCCGGCGGCGGATCTCGTCGGCGACGAGATGCGGGGTCATGACCTCGCGCAGGTTCCCGAGGTGGATGGGGCCGGACGGCGAGAGGCCGGACGCGACGACGACGGGTTTGCCCGGGGCCCGACGCTCCGACTCCTCGATGACCTCATCCGCGAAACGGGAGACCCAGTCGGTGGTCTCGGTGCTCTGAGCCACGATCGGCACGTCCTTCTTTCTGCATCGGGCAGCCGGTACGGTCGCACGGCTGACCGCACCATTGTCCCAGACCTGCGTGCGCCCGGAAAAACGCCTTTACCCCCATGGGATACTGGCCGTGTCTATCCATTCCCTCGAGGAGAACGGCACCCTTTCCTATGGCCTCGGTCACGTCCCTCAGCGACTCCGTCCACCAGCGCCTCGCGGCGGCCCTGTCGGCAGCCCTGCCGCAGGCCGGTTCCGCGGACCCGCTGCTGCGACGAAGCGACCGGGCCGACTTCCAGGCCAACGGGATCCTGGCCCTCGCGAAGAAGGAGAAGGCGAATCCGCGGGAGCTGGCGGCGCAGGTCGTCTCGCGGGTCGAGTCGGGTGACGTGATCAAGGATGTCGAGGTCTCCGGCCCCGGCTTTTTGAACATCACGATCACGGACCGGGCGATCACGGAGAACCTCGCCGCGCGCTACGCGGACGACACCGGCCGCCTCGGCGTGCCGCGCGCCGAGCACCCGGGCACCACGGTCATCGACTACGCCCAGCCGAACGTGGCGAAGGAGATGCACGTCGGTCACCTGCGCTCCGCGGTGATCGGCGACTCGGTGGTGCAGTTGCTGGAGTTCACCGGCGAGAGCGTGGTCCGGCGTCACCACATCGGCGACTGGGGCACCCAGTTCGGCATGCTCATCCAGTACCTGGAGGAGCACCCGCACGAGCTGGACCACAGGGACGGCGGGGACCTCCAGGCCTCCGGCGAGCAGGCGATGTCGAACCTGGACCGTCTCTACAAGGCCGCGCGGGGGCACTTCGACTCCGACGAGGAGTTCAAGACGCGGGCCCGGCGCCGGGTGGTGGACCTCCAGGCGGGCGACCCGCACACACTCGCCATGTGGCAGAAGTTCGTGGACGAGTCGAAGATCTACTTCTTCTCCGTCTTCGAGAAGCTGGACATGGAGATCCGGGACGCGGACATCGTCGGCGAGTCGGGCTACAACGACATGCTCGACGAGACCTGCCGCCTGCTGGAGGAGTCCGGCGTCGCGGTCCGCTCCGAGGGCGCCCTCTGTGTCTTCTTCGACGACGTCAAGGGCCCGGACGGCAATCCGGTCCCGCTGATCGTCAAGAAGTCGGACGGCGGCTACGGCTACGCGGCGACCGACCTCTCGGCGATCCGCGACCGCGTCTTCAACATCAAGGCGAACACGCTGCTGTACGTGGTGGACGCCCGCCAGTCGCTGCACTTCAAGATGGTCTTCGAGACGGCCCGCCGGGCGGGCTGGCTGAACGAGGACGTGCACGCGGTGCAGCTCGCCTTCGGCACGGTCCTCGGCAAGGACGGCAAGCCGTTCAAGACCCGTGAGGGCGAGACGGTCCGCCTGGTCGACCTGCTCGACGAGGCGATCGACCGTGCCTCGGCGGTGGTCCGGGAGAAGGCGCAGGACCTCTCCGAGGAGGAGATCGCCGAGCGGGGCACCCAGGTGGGCATCGGCGCTGTGAAGTACGCGGACCTGTCGACGTCGGCGAACCGGGACTACAAGTTCGACCTGGACCAGATGGTCTCGCTGAACGGCGACACGTCCGTCTACCTCCAGTACGCCTACGCCCGTATCCAGTCGATCCTGCGCAAGGCCGGCGAGTCCCGCCCGGCCGCGCACCCCGAGCTGGAGCTGCACGAGGCGGAGCGCGCGCTGGGCATGCACGTGGACTCGTTCGGGGCGACGGTGGCGGAGGCGGCGAAGGAGTACGCCCCGCACAAGATGACGGCGTACCTGTACCAGCTGGCGTCGCTGTACACGACGTTCTACGACAAGTGCCCGGTGCTGAAGGCCGAGTCGCCCGAGCAGATCGAGAACCGCCTGTTCCTCTGCGACGTCACGGCCCGCACGCTCCACCAGGGCATGGCCCTGCTGGGCATCCGGACGCCCGAGCGGCTCTGAGCCCGGCCCTGCCGTGAAACAGGCCGAGGGCGGCACCCCCCGTAGGGTGCCGCCCTCGGTTGTTACGGGGCGCAGGTCACTTGCAGTTGACCCACTTGTTGGACTTTATGTAGTGGCCCTTGCTGTCGGTCGCCTTGTTTCCCCTCGGGATGATGCCGTCGCTCCCGCGGTGGTTCTTCTCGGAGAACCACTGGAAGTCGCAGGAAGCGCCGTGGTTGTACCAGGACCGGAAGTTCTGGAAGACAGCGAACTTGGTCAGGTCCTTGTTGGTCCCCGCGACCTTCTGCATGCGGCCGGTGTAGTTCTGTCCGGCCCAGACGCAGAACCAGCCCGACGGACAGTCCGACGCGGCCTGCGGCCCGACCTCGGCCGCACCGGCCGTACCCGCGCCGCCGGCCAGCAGACCACCGGTCAGCGCGAGGCCCCCGGTCATGACGGCGAGCTTCCTGGTCATACGCATGCTGTTTCCCCCTTCGTGGGCGGGCCGACCGCACCGGCCGGCTCGGCAACGAGACTGCGGCCCGGGGACCCGGGTCCGCCACAGTCGCCTCCGAAGTGACGTACGCGCGGGACGTCCCACGCGCTGACCTGCGGCGATGCCGTACGCCGGGACGACGCGGCGGGACGGTCGCGGTGGGGTGTGGCCAAAACAGTAGGGGGCGGCCGGGAGAAAGGAACCGATGTATGGGGCACCGCGTGGATGCTGGTGCAGAATGCGGCGGTAACGGGGACCGCTGACCACGGTCCACGAACGCGAGTGGGGGGAACATGTCGCGTTGGAAAGGGCTGCCCGAAGAACTGGACCCGCGCGTACGGCAGTTGGTGGTGCGATTACGCCGGGTGAAGGACCACAGCGGACTGAGCCTGCGCCAGCTCGCGGCCAAGACGGGGTACAGCACGTCGTCCTGGGAGCGCTACCTGGCCGGCAGGTCGCTGCCGCCCAGTCAGGCCGTCGAGGCGATGGCCCGGCTCGGCGGTGACGACCCGACCCGGCTCCTGGCACTGCACGAGGTCGCCGCGGAGGCGTGGGGCGAGGCGGCGGAGCAGCAGAGAACACCGGTCAGGCCCGATACACCCCGGCCCCACGGCCGGGCACTGCGCATCACGCTCACAGCCGGATCGGTGGCGCTGGTGCTGGCCGTCTCCGCCGCGGTCCTGCTGGCCGTACGGCTCACGGACGGCGAGGGCAAAGCGGCCGCGGCCGGCCTCACCGCCTCCGCCACGACGGCACCGGGGTCGCCCAAGGAGTCGCAGGGACCCCGGTACACCTGCCGGTCGGAGCGGATCGACGGCCGCTGGTACGCGGGCAACAGCCGCACCCAGAAGGCCGTCCTGGCGAACGGCCACGCCGGACCGGAGGTGGCCGAGGCACAGTGCCTGCTGCGCGAGGCGGGCCTCTCACCGGGCGCCGTGGACGGCATCTTCGGCCCGAACACGGAACGCGCCGTCAGGGCCCTTCAGAAGCGGGCGAACCTGGTCGTGGACGGGATCATCGGCCCGCACACCTGGAAGGCCCTGCGGGAATGACGCGGCCCTCGCCCGGTGCGCTGCCGCCCGAACGCTCGCGGCTCGCCTCCGTACTGAGGGAGTTGAAGGCGGGTACGGGCCTGAGCCTGGCGGCTCTCGCGGCGAAGACCACCTTCAGCAAGTCGTCCTGGGAGCGCTACCTCAACGGCAAGACGCTCCCGCCGCGCCAGGCGGTACAGGAGCTGTGCCGCCTGGCGGGCGAACCGGAGGGCCGGTGTCTCGCGCTGTGGGAGCTTGCGGAGTCGCAGTGGAGCGGCCGGGCGGTGCCGACGGCGCATACGGACCCGCCCGCGCGCCCGGAGCCGGACGTCGGACCTGCCGCCGGCGGCCGGGGCGCGGTCTTGGCGATCCTCGCGTCGGTGTGCGCGACAGCGGCCGGCGGCCTGTCCGTGGCCCTGGTCCTCCTCGCGGGCCAGTCCGGCGACCCCCGGCCGTCCCCGCCGCCCCTGCAGTCCCCTTCCGCGCCGGCACCCCGCTGCCGTGGGGCCACCTGCGAGGGCAGGAGTCCGGTGCACATGAGTTGCGGCGTGGCTCCGCTCACGCTCGCCTCGCACCGCACGTCCACCGGAGCCCACCTGGAACTGCGCTACAGCGAGAAGTGCGAGGCCGGCTGGGCCCGGATGTGGGGCACGCGGATCGGCGACCGGCTGGAGCTGAACAGGCCCGACGGAGGCCGCCCGCACTCCGCCGAGATCACGGACGACGTCGCCGCACTGTCCTACGTCTACACGCCCATGACCGAAGCCAGGCCCGGCACGACCGTCCGGGCCTGCTTCCGCCCGGTGACGGGAGGCAGCCGCGAGTGCTTCGACGCCCGCGTCTGACCGGCCGCCGGGTCAGCGCCGGGCCGTGGTGCCGGCGCCGTCGAGTGCCTCCCGGACGATGTCCGCGTGCCCGGCGTGCTGGGCCGTCTCCCTGATCAGGTGCAGCAGGATCCGGCGCGCCGACCAGTACTCGGGCTCGGGCGGCGACCACGCAGTCGTCGGCAGAAGCACGTTCCGTCCCAGGTCCGGCAGCCCGGCCAGGGCCTCGTCGGTGGCCCGGGCGGCCGCCGCGTACCGCTCCAGCAGCCCGGCGAGCGTGTCGCCCTCGGCCATCCGGTACTGCCCCATGTCCAGCATGCCGTCGGGCAGTTCACCGTCTCCCTCGACCATGATCCGCGTCCATGCCTCCTCGCCCTGGGCGAGGTGCTTCACGATCCCGCCCAGGGTCAGCTCACTGACGGTCGTACGCTGTGCGGCCTGCGCGTCGGTGAGTCCGCGCACGGTGATCAGCAGCAACTCCCGCTGCTCCGCGAGCGCCTGCGACAGGTCCGTCTTCTCCGGGGAAGTGGTCATGGGACGACCGTAGGGAGCATGTAGGTCGGATCCTGTCCGCTGACCTGCTCGGCCCATGCCTGTGTCAGTGGTCCGCTCATGCCACTGTCAGTGGTCGGCTCTACAGTCACCACCATGGCGACTCTTCCCAACCCGCTGCCCGCACTCGCGGCCGACCCGCGCGGTCGTGCGCTCGGGCTCCAACTCCCCGCCGGCGCGCTCGTCGACACCACCGACGAGGGCCCCTGGCACGAGCCGTTGCTGTGGCGCGCGGACGAGCGGGCCCTGCCGGGTGGCTGGGCAGCACTGGAGCCGGCCCGTCGTACGGGGCTGCTGCCGGTCCTGCTCGATGTGGGCGACGGGCACGGCGGGCCGGACCGCTGGGAGTTGATGCCCGGCGGGGTGTCGTATCCCGGGGACCACGACGCCGAGGAGGTGCTCGCGGAGTACTGGGAGGAGTACGCCCCGGAGGGCGACGCATGGCCCGGGCCGGCCGGCCCGCCCCCGCTCCAGCAGGACCCTGACGTCGTCGCCGCCGGCGTCGCGGACTCGCTGCTCGACGGCGGAGGCCCGCTGAAGGATCCCCGCCTCGCCCTCGTCCCGGCCCGCCGCAGCGCGGACATCCCGACGGCGATCGGCTGGACGGGCCCGGCGAACCACGAGGGCGACACGGCCCGGCTCAGCGCGGTGCTGCGCTCCTGGGAGGACCGCTTCGGCATACGGGTCGTGGCGCTCGGCTTCGATCACCTGCTGGTGTCGGTCGCCGCCCCGCCCGTCACCCTGGCCGACGCGGAGGCCGTCGCCGCCGAGCACTTCGCGTTCTGCCCGGACAACGTCTGGCAGGGCACAGACCCGACGGTGCGGGCCTACGCCGAGCACCAGGTCCTCGACCAGCCGGTCTGGCACTTCTGGTGGGACTGACGCGGCCCGTCAGCCGGTCAGCAGCGTCATCTCCTGCGGCGCGGTGATGCCGAACTCCTCGTCCAGGAGCTGTCGCGCCTCCGCCTCACCGGTCACCTCCCGCTCGGTGACGGTCCCGTCGGGGTGGGTCTCCCTGAGGAGCCGGCCGTCGAGCAGGAGATGCCGCGTGGAACTGAGGTGCTGGAGGTAGGGGCGCTGGGTGAACGGCGAGCGCGGGTTGGTCGCGACGTGCCAGTTGATGACGTCGAAGTCGGGCTTCTCGAAGGGCTCCAGGGTGAAGGCGTACTGCCCGATCCAGTCGTCCTTGCCCGGGGCGTGGGCCTGGAGCAGCCACATCTCCAGCGGACCGTCGTGCGGCACGTGCACCAGGCGGTGCCGCCGTCCGGCCCCGGCGAACTCGACGTCCGCCAACAGCGGCACCGGCTCCAGCAGCGAACCGATCGCCCCGAAGCCGACGTCCGCGAGGTACGGCCGTGGTTCGCCGGGGACCTCGGCGAGCAGCGCCATGTGCGTGCGCGGCCGGCTCGCGATGTTGTCGGCGCCCAAGGCGACCCGCGCGGCCAGCAGGGTCACCCGGAAACCCAGCGCCTCCAGCGCTCGGGCGAACAGCGTGTTGTGCTCGTAGCAGTAGCCGCCGCGCCGGCTGTGGACCAGCTTGGCCATGAGGTCGGCCGGATCGAGGGAGGGAGCCCTGCGGCGCAGTGCGTCGAGGTTCTCGAACGGGAGGGCCCGCAGGTGCGCCAGATGCACACCGCGCAGGGTGGCCGCGTCGGCCCGCCGCTCCCCCTCCCATCCGATCCGCCGGAGATACGCGTCGAGGTCGAACTGTAGGGAGTCGAGCATGACGTCACCGTAACCAGATCCGTCCCGGCCGCCCGCAGTCCACAGCCGGAACCGCACCCCCGCCGTTGGTCCTAGTCCCCCGGCGTGCCGACCCGCAGTCCTTTCCCGAGCCTCCGCAGCCCTTCCTCGATCTCCTCCGGCGTCTGCGTCACGAAGCACAGTCGCAGGGTCCTGCGGTCGGGCGTGCCGGCGTAGAAGGGGGCGCCCGGGACGTACGCCACGTCGTAGCGCACGACCTGCGGCAGCAGGGCCGTCGTGTCGTACGGCTCGGGCAGGCGCGCCCAGAGGAACATGCCGCCCTCGGGCCGGGTCCAGACCGACCCCTCGGGCAGCGCACCGGGCAGCCCAGCGAGCATGGCGTCCCGGCGTTCGCGGTACACGCCGGCGACGCGCGTGACGTGGGCGTCCAGGTCGTGGTCGGCGAGGTACCGGGCCGCGGCGAGCTGGTTGACGGTCGGCGTGTGCAGGTCGGCGGCCTGCTTGGCGACGGCACAGGCGCGCCGCAGCTCGCCGGGCGCGCGCAGCCAGCCCAGCCGCAGACCGGGCGCCATGACCTTGGAGAAGCTGCCGAGCAGGACCGTACGGTCCTCGGCGCCCGGGTGGGAGGCGATCCACGGCACGCGTTCGCCCTCGTAGCGCAGCTCCCCGTAGGGGTCGTCCTCGACGATCCACAGCCCGCGCCGGGCGGCGACGGCGGCCACGGCGGCGCGCCGCTCGGCGGGCAGCGTGCGGCCGGTGGGGTTCTGGAAGGTGGGCACGGTGTAGAGCAGCTTGGGCCGCTCGCGCACCACGAGCTCCTCCAGCGCCTCGGGATCGACACCGTGCTCGTCGCCGGGCACGGCCACGACCCGCGCTCCGGCGAAGCCGAACGCCTGAAGGGCCGCCAGATAGCAGGGGTTCTCGACGAGGACGGTGTCGCCGGGTTCGAGCAGCGCGGTGGCAAGGAGCGAGAGGGCCTGCTGGGAGCCGGTGGTGACGAGCAGGTCGTCGGGACCGGTCGGCAGTCCGCGTGCCGTGGTGCGGTCGGCGAGCGCGGCCCGCAGCACGGGCTCGCCCTCGGTCGTGGAGTACTGCAGCGCCCGCGCGGGTTCCTCGGCGAGGACGGCCCGGTACGTGGCCGCGATGCCCTCCGCGTCGAACAGCTCCGGCGCCGGCAGCCCGCCCGCGAAGTTGATCACCTCGGGGCGGGCGGTGACGGCGAGGATGTCCCGCACGGGAGAACCGCCGACCGATCGCGCCCGCGCGGCGAGCGGCGGCACGGGAGAGTGGGCAGGCGCGGTCTCGGTCTCGGGCTCGGGTTCGGTGACGGTCATGACACGGCTCCTTCGACTGCGGTGACGGCTGGTGCGCCGCAGCCTAGAGAAGTACTTGCCGCCTACAAACACATTTCCGCGATCCGGACACGGCACGGCTCAGCCCTTGGCGGCCAACCCCGCATACACGTTGATGTCCGCGTCCGTGACGTCGTTGATGTCGCGGTAGCGGACCTTCTCGATGTCGTCGAGACCGGCGAGGTACGACTCCTCCGGCTGCTCGGGGACGGGAGCCGCGTTGTCGGGCCGCCAGCGGTGCGCGGGCACGACCCCCGGGTCGGCGATCTCCAGGGCGTTCTCCGTGAAGAACCGCTCCACCTCCGCCCGGGACCGCAGCACGAAGGTGAACCCCCGCTCGGTGTACGTCCGCTGGACCGCCCGGATGTTCTCGGGGTTGAGGTCCTCGGTGAGGTGACTGAGCACCAGCCGGCTGCCGACGGGCAGCGCGTCGAGCAGCTCGCCCACCAGCGGATACGCCTCCTCGTCCGCGACGAAGTGCAGGATGGCGACCAGGCAGAGGGCGACCGGCTGGTCGAAGTCCAGGGTCTTGGCGGCCTAGTCGAGGATGCGGGCCGGATCCCGCAGGTCGGCGTCGATGTAGTCCGTACGCCCCTCGGGCCCGCTCGTCAGCAGGGCCCGCGCGTGCGCGAGCACGACCGGGTCGTTGTCGACGTACACGACCCGCGAGTCGGGCGTGATGCGCTGCGCGATCTGGTGCACGTTCTCGGCGGTCGGCAGTCCCGTGCCGATGTCGAGGAACTGCCGGATGCCGTCCTGCTCGACCAGTGTGGTCACCGCGCGGCGCAGGAAGTCGCGGTTGTGCCGTACGTCGAGGTACCCGCGCGGGTTGGCGGCGAGCGCGGCGGCGGCCGCGTCCCGGTCGGCCGGGTAGTGGTCCTTGCCGCCGAGGAAGACGTCGTAGACCCGGGCCGGGTGCGCCTTGCTGCTGTCGATCCTCCTCTGCAGCTCGGCGGGATCCTGGCTGAGGGCGTCACCGGTCATGGACGTCTCCCTGAAGAGTAGGTGGTTCAATCAGCAACCACTTCGGCGGTCAACAACCTAACGGTTCAGGTGATTTGATGGTGCCCATGCAGCCCGACCAGCCGCCTACGACGACCCTGTGGCGCCCCACCGGTCCCAAGGAGCTGGACCTGGTACGGGAGCTCGACTGGCGGGCCTGGCCGCCCCGGCTTCCGGAGCAACCGACTTCACGAGTTCCACTGAGTCAGTCGGTGCTCCCGGCCTCGACCCACTTGTCGCCGCCCAGCGGGAACTCGTACGCCGGACGCCCGTTGTTCCCGCTCGTCCGGAAGGGCCGGCCCCGGTCGTCCACCGTCAGCGTGCCGCTCCGGTCGCCGCTGGACCAGCTCAGCTCCAGGTACCAGCTGACGTCGTACGCGGAGGCGTCGGCCCGGATGTAGTAGACCTCCGGGTCGGACTCGCTCACCGAGAACGGGAAGTCGTCGTGCCCCGCCTCCGGGACAACGGCGGGACGCGCGGCGTCTAGGGCGACCGTGAAGGAGCGGGTCGGGACGTTGCCGCCGCAGCCGACGCCCGGATAGCCCATGGCGTAGTCGTTCCAGGCGAGCGGCGCACGCTTGCCTGCCATACGGACCGTCAGCCCGTCGACGACCACCGTCTCCTTGCCGGTGCCCTGCACGGTCAGCTTCAGATACTGCTGCCCCGACGGCACGGCACCCATCGCCCCCACCCAGGCGGGCGCGTCCTGCTCCAGCGGCGGCGGTCCCACCCGCCCAGGCGGCCGGTTCACCAGGTAGCGCTGGGAACAGGGGCTCTCCCAGGCGTGCGGCTCGGTGTTCACGGTGAGGGGGGCTGGGCGCGAGGAGGCGGCGGGGTCCCGTCCGGGGCGGTCGGCGCCGGTGCCGGTGCCGGTTCCGGTGCCGGTGGCAGAGGCGGACGAGCTGGGCGTCGCGGAGGCGGCGTCCTTCCCACCGCCCTTCTTCTTGCCGCTGCCGGGGGAGGAACTGCCCGAGGGCGACGCTGATGCCGCCGTTCCGCCATCAGGCTGCTGCCGGTTGCCGTCGGAGACCGCCGCCGAACCACGACGCCCGTCCTCGTCCGCCCCGCCGGAGGGAACGGCCACGGCGATCCCGACCACACCCAGGACCACGGCTACGGCGCCGACAGCGAGCAGGGCGGGGCGGGGCCGGCGCGGGCGGCGGCCCACCGGCCCCCCGGAAACAACCTCGCCCGCCTCCTCCGGAAGGCCTGCTTCCGAGGGAGCCTCCACCTCGGACACCGCCTCCTCGGACACCGCCTCGGCGGTCACCGTCTCCGCGGTCACAGCCCCGGCGGCCGGAGCGGCGGCGGTCACCTTACGCCCACGGCCCGCATCCGCCAGCACCCACCGCCGATGCAGCTCGACAAGCTCCTCGGACGACGCCTTGCACAGCCGGGCGAGCCTCTCCACAGGCGCGTAGTCGGTGGGTACGGCATCCCCGTTGCAGTACCGGTGCAGCGTCGACGTACTCATGTGGAGCCGCTTGGCGAGCACCCCGTAGCTCAGCCCGGACCGCTCCTTCAACTCCCCCAGCAACGCGGCGAAGTCTGCCGCGGCCGTGTCTTCCGACACCGTTCCTCCATCCCCCATGTCCCGTTCCCCGTTCCAAGGGAGGGTCGTTTCCCCTGGTCAACGCCTGTGCGGGCGTTCCAGCGTCCCTGATCGTCCGCCGGCTGTGGCGGCTGGGACGGATCACCGCACAAGCTCTGGTCATCCAAGCACGCCGCTCCCGGCCGACCGGTAGAGCGGCTCGCTCAGGCCTTCGTGCCGACAACGTTTGTCCGAAAGGGAACCACCCATGCGCAAGTACCACGCTCTCCCCGTCGCCCTCCTGGCCGCCCTCGCCCTGACGGCGTGCCAGGACGGCACGGGCACTCAGGACGAGGGTGCAGCCAAGCCGCAGCTGACGGCGACGACGAGCACCGCGCCCACCACCGCGGCCGCCGACACGGCGAGCGACACGGCTGCCGACACGGCCACGAACGCGAAGGCCACGCAGACCAAGGCCACGCAGACGAAGGGCACAAATGCCAAGGACACGAACGCCAAGGACACGAACGCGAAGGGCAAGAAGCCCGGGACGGCCGCCGCCCCCGCCGCCCGTGTCTCCTGCAACGGTGCCAACACCACCGTCACGGCCAAGCGGGTCCCCCGCCCCCTCAACCACATGCTGATCACGGTGAAGAACACCGGCTCGAAGACGTGCGACCTCACCTACTACCCGGTGCTGCGCTTCGACGAGATGCAGTGGGCCCCGCAGCCGATCGCGGAATCCAAGCCGCAGGCCGTGACGACCCTGGCACCCGGAGAGTCCGGCTACGCGAGCGTAGTGCTGTCGGCGGCCGACGGAAGCGGCGCCGGCGGCGCCACCGGCCGCAAGCTCACGATCGGCTTCCAGGGCCGCACGCCGCACAGCGGCGGCGGCCCCTCGGCACTCCCGCAGCTGCCCGCCGAGGGCGTGTACTACGACAGCTCGCTGACCGTCACGTACTGGCTGCGGGACATGGAGCAGGCCCTGTCCTACTGACCCTTGAGCTGCTGGGCCACCTCGGTGGCCCAGTAGGTGAGGATGCTCCGGGCGCCCGCCCGCCGGATACCGGTCAGGCTCTCCATGATCGCGCGGTCCCGGTCGATCCAGCCCTTCTCGGCGGCGGCCTCGATCATCGAGTACTCGCCGGAGATCTGGTAGGCGGCGACGGGCACGTCCACGGCGTCCGCGACCCGGGCGAGAATGTCCAGGTAGGGCCCCGCGGGCTTGACCATGACCATGTCGGCGCCCTCCTCCAGATCGAGGGCGAGTTCCCGCATGGACTCACGCGCGTTCGCGGGATCCTGCTGGTAGGTCTTCCGGTCCCCCTGCAGGGACGAGCCGACGGCCTCCCGGAACGGCCCGTAGAAGGCGGAGGCGTACTTGACGGTGTAGGCGAGGATGGCGACGTCCTCCCGCCCGATCTGGTCGAGGGCGTCACGGACGACGCCGATCTGCCCGTCCATCATCCCGCTGGGGCCGACCACATGGGCCCCGGCGTCCGCCTGCACCTGGGCCATCTCGGCGTACCGCTCCAGGGTCGCGTCGTTGTCGACCCGCCCCTGGTCGTCCAGGACCCCGCAGTGCCCGTGATCGGTGGTCTCGTCGAGACACAGGTCGGACATGACGAGCAGGTCGTCACCGACTTCGGCCCGCACGTCCCTGATGGCGACCTGGAGAATCCCGTCCGGGTCGGTCCCCGGCGTCCCGAGCGCGTCCTTCTTCGACTCCTCCGGCACGCCGAACAGCATGATCCCGGAGACCCCCGCCGCGACGGCCTCCGCGGCGGCCTTCTTCAGACTGTCCCGGGTGTGCTGCACGACCCCCGGCATGGCCGCGATCGGCACCGGCTCGCTGACGCCCTCCCGCACGAAGGCCGGAAGAATGAGATCGGCAGGGTGCAACCGGGTCTCGGCCACCATCCGACGCATGACGGGAGTGCTCCGCAAACGCCGCGGCCGCGTACCGGGAAAAGATCCGTACGTCGTCATGCCACCTACGCTACGCCCGCCCCATACGCCCCGATGCCGACGCACTGTCG
Organism: Streptomyces coeruleorubidus; assembly: GCF_028885415.1. GTDB lineage: Bacteria > Actinomycetota > Actinomycetes > Streptomycetales > Streptomycetaceae > Streptomyces > Streptomyces coeruleorubidus_A. The sequence continues at coordinate 5,640,095 of NZ_CP118527.1, read as the reverse complement.
GAACTCAGCTGCGGCCATGCGTGCCGCCAGGGGCGGCACGGGTGGGCGCAGCGGCACCTCGTCGCGCCGAGCTGCGCACCCCCGGCCCCAGCCCCCACGCGAAGCACCAGCACCCCACAGCCCCACAATGCGCCCACCACCCCCCAGGTCCATCCTGAAAACAACACCTAAGGACAAGGACCCCGACGGCCAACACCACCCCCGCCGCCGCCGTCCCTCCGTACGCCACCCACGGAGGACGCGATGACCGCCCGCCACGACACGCCCGACATCTTCGCCCTCTCGGAAATCCACGGCCCGGTCCTACGCCCCGGCGACCCCGCCTACGCCGACGAGGTCACCGGCTTCAACCTGGCCGCCCTCCACACCCCCGACGTGGTCATCGGAGCAGCCGGCCCGGACGACATCGTCACCGCCATGCGCTGGGCGAAGGCCACCAACACCCCCGTCGCCGTCCAGGCCACCGGCCACGGCGCCAACTTCCCCATCGAACAGGGCCTCCTGATCAACACGTCCCGCATGACCGACGTCCAGGTGGATCCCACCACCCGCACAGCCACCATCGCCGCGGGCGCGAAGTGGAGCCACGTCATGGCCGCAGCCGCCCCCCACGGCCTCGCCGGCCTGTGCGGCACCTCCACGGACGCGGGCGTCATCGGCTACACCCTCGGCGGCGGACTCCCCGTCCTCGGCCGCGCCTACGGCTACGCCGCCGACCTGGTCCGTTCCTTCCAGGTCGTCACCCCGGACGGCCACCTGCGCGAATCGGACCCCCAGCACGAACCGGAACTGTTCTGGGCCCTGCGCGGCGGCAAGGGCAACGTAGGCGTCGTCACCTCACTCGTCACCGAACTGCTGTCGCTCCCCCGCCTCTACGGCGGCGGCATCTACTGCCCGGGCGAACACACCGAGGCCCTGCTCCAGACCTGGGCGGACTGGACCCACACCGTCCCGGACGAGATGTGCAGCGCGTTCACGATCCTGCGCCTGCCGCCCATCCCCCAGATCCCGGAGCCACTGCGCGGCGGCTTCTGGGCCCGCGTGGCGCTCGCCTGGCCCGGCCTCCCGGCCGGGGGCGAGGCACTGATCGCACCGCTGCGCGCAGCCGCTCCCGTGGCCTTCGACACGGTCGAGGTGATGGACCACGCGGCCCTGGACCGCATCCACATGGAACCGCAGGACCCGCTCCCCGGAAGGGAATCCTGCCTGCTCCTGCGCGACCTGGCCCCGGACGCCATCCGCGCGTTCCTGGACCAGGCCGGTCCCGCGGCCGGCGTCGACCACCCCCTGCTGATGGTCGAGATACGCCACATGGGCGGCGCGTTGTCCCGCCCGTCCCCCGTCGAGGACGCCGTCTGCGCCCGCGACGCCCTGTACTTCATCGACTCGGTCGGCATCCTGGCCGCGCCACCCGACGCCGAGGCCATCGAACAGGCGACGCAGCAGCTCTACACCGCCATGGCCCCCTACGGCACGGGCCGCACCATGGTCAACATCCACGGCACCCCGGGCGACGAACAGGACCGCGCCCGCGCCTGGACCCCGGAGGTCTACGAACGCCTACGCCACGACAAGGCCACCTACGACCCGGACAACCTGCTGCGCTACGGCCACGCGGTGACCCCCGCGTAGCCGCAGCCGACATCCTCGGCCGACCCTCAGGTCGTCGACCGCCGCCGCCGAGCCCCCGGCCGCCTCTCGCTCGGCCGCGTCACCGGATCCCCGGCCTCGAGAGCGGCAGCTCTCCGCTTCGCGCCGAAGTCGGCCAGCGCCTCCGCCAGCTTGTGCACCGACGGCTCCGGAGCCATGACGTCCACCCGCAGCCCGTGCTCCTCGGCGGTCTTCGCCGTGGCAGGGCCGATACAGGCGATCACGGTGACGTTGTGCGGCTTCCCCGCGATACCGACCAGGTTCCGCACGGTCGACGACGACGTGAACAGCACGGCGTCGAACCCGCCGCCCTTGATCGCCTCGCGCGTCTCCGCCGGCGGCGGCGAGGCCCGCACGGTCCGGTAGGCCGTGACGTCGTCGACCTCCCAGCCCAGCTCGATCAGCCCGGCGACCAGCGTCTCCGTGGCGATGTCGGCACGCGGCAGGAACACCCGGTCGATCGGGTCGAAGACCGGGTCGTAAGGTGGCCAGTCCTCCAGCAACCCCGCCGCGGACTGCTCCCCGCTCGGCACCAGGTCCGGCTTCACGCCGAAGGCGATCAGCGCCTTGGCCGTCTGCTCGCCGACGGCCGCGACCTTGATGCCCGCGAAGGCACGCGCGTCGAGCCCGTACTCCTCGAACTTCTCCCGCACGGCCTTGACCGCGTTCACCGAGGTGAAGGCGATCCACTCGTAGCGGCCGGTCACGAGCCCCTTGACCGCCCGCTCCATCTGCTGGGGCGTGCGCGGCGGTTCGACGGCGATGGTCGGCACCTCGTGCGGCACGGCCCCGTACGACCGCAGCTGGTCGGAGAGCGACGCCGCCTGCTCCTTGGTGCGCGGCACGAGCACCTTCCAGCCGAACAGCGGCTTGGACTCGAACCACGCGAGCTGATCGCGCTGGGCGGCGGCGGAACGCTCACCGACCACGGCTATCACCGGCCGGCCCCCGTCGGGCGAGGGCAGCACCTTGGCCTGCTTCAGCGTCTGCGCGATCGTGCCGAGCGTGGCGGTCCAGGTGCGCTGCCGGGTGGTCGTACCGGCGACGGTGACCGTCAGCGGGGTGTCCGGCTTGCGGCCCGCGGAGACGAGCTCGCCGGCCGCCGCGGCGACGGAGTCCAGGGTGGTGGACACGACGACCGTGCCGTCCGACGCCCCGACCTCCGTCCAGCACCGGTCCGACGCCGTGCGCGCGTCGACGAACCGCACGTCCGCGCCCTGCGCGTCCCGCAGCGGCACACCGGCGTACGCGGGCACACCGACGGCGCTCGCGATACCGGGGACGACCTCGAAGGGCACCCCGGCGGCGGCGCACGCCAGCATCTCCTCGGCGGCGTACGTGTCGAGTCCGGGGTCACCGGACACCGCACGCACGACCCGCCTGCCGCCCCGCGCGGCCTCCATGACAAGATGTGCGGCATCCCGCACCGCGGGGGCGGCGACGGCGGTTGACGTGCCGTCAACTACCGTCAGCTGGGGCGCTCCTGTGCCCGGCGTCGGATCCTGGGAAGGATCCGGGTCCGTGTGCACTTCGGAGACGCCCTGCCTGGCGTGCTGACGTACGACGTCGAGCACTTCGTGCTCGGCGACGAGGACGTCCGCGTGCGCCAGCGCCTCGACGGCGCGCAGAGTAAGCAGTCCCGGATCTCCGGGTCCGGCACCCAGGAAGGTGACGTGCCCGTGTTCAGGACCGGCGGAAAGGGTGGTGGGGCTCAATGTGCTCGCTCCCCCATCAGACCGGCCGCGCCCTGGGCGAGCATCTCGGCCGCGAGTTCGCGACCGAGCGCCATTGCCCCGTCGTGCGTCTCGGGCACGGGACCGGTGGTGGACAGCTGCACCATCCGCGAGCCGTCGGTCGTGCCGACGACGCCGCGCAGGCGCATTTCCTTGACAATCTGCCCGTCGGCCAACAGGTCGGCCAGCGCGCCCACAGGGGCGCTGCAACCGGCCTCCAGGGCGGCGAGCAGTGATCGCTCGGCCGTCACGGCGATCCGCGTGAACGGGTCGTCGAGTTCGGCGAGCGCGGCGAGGAGGTCCGCGTTGCCCGCGGCACACTCGATCGCCAGTGCCCCCTGGCCGGGGGCGGGCAAAACCGTGTCGACCGACAGGAAGTCGGTCACTTCGTCACCCCGGCCGATCCGGTTCAGTCCGGCGGCGGCCAGCACGACGGCGTCGAGCTCACCGGACCGTACGTATCCGATCCGGGTGTCGACGTTGCCGCGGATCGGGACCGTCGCTATGTCCAGGCCGTGGCTGCGCGCGTACGCGTTGAGCTGGGCCATGCGGCGCGGCGAACCGGTACCGATGCGGGCCCCGCTCGGCAGGTCGGTGAACTTCAGCGCGTCCCGGGCGACGATCACGTCCCGCGGGTCCTCCCGCGCGGGTACTGCGGCCACCACCAGCTCGTCGGGCTGCGTGGTCGGCAGGTCCTTCAGCGAGTGCACCGCGAAGTCGACCTCGCCCTTGAGCAGCGCGTCGCGCAGGGCGGTCACGAACACACCCGTGCCGCCGATCTGGGCGAGCGCCTCTCGCGAGACGTCGCCGTACGTGGTGATCTCGACGAGCTCCACGGGCCGCCCGGTCACCCGGCTCACGGCCTCGGCCACCTGCCCGGACTGGGCCATGGCGAGCCTGCTCCGCCGGGTACCGAGCCTCAGCGTCTTGTCGGTCATGCCGGGCCTCGGTCTTTCTCTGTGCTGTCCTCGGCCCGGGAGACGGCGGCAACCGCCTCCGGGTCGAGGTCGAACAGGGTCCGCAGCGCGTCCGCGTACCCGGCGCCGCCGGGTTCGGCCGCGAGTTGCTTGACCCGTACGGTCGGCGCGTGCAGCAGCTTGTCCACCACGCGCCGCACGGTCTGGGTGATCTCCGCGCGGTGCTTGTCGTCGAGGCCGGGCAGCCGCCCGTCCAGGCGGGCGATCTCGCTGGCCACGACATCGGCGGCCATGGTGCGCAGGGCGACCACGGTCGGCGTGATGTGCGCGGCCCGCAGTGCCGCCCCGAAGGCCGCGACCTCGTCGGAGACGATACGCCGGACCTGGTCCACATCGGCAGCCATCGGAGCGCCCGCGGAGGCCTCCGCCAGCGACTCGATGTCCACCAGCCGCACCCCGCCCAGCCGGTGCGCGGCCGCGTCTATGTCGCGCGGCATCGCCAGGTCGAGCAGGAAGAGCACGGGCTCGGGCCGCGGCGGCTCGTCGACCGGCTCGGGCCTGCGCCGCTCGGGGATCCGCCCGACGGTGGCCACGGTCGCGGCGAGCGCGGCGATGGCGTCGGCGTCCGAGGCGGGGTCGAGAGGGCCGGCCGTCCTCGGCCTGGCCGCGCGCTGGGCGCCGCCCACCGTGCCGTTGTCCACCCACGCCGCGTGCTGCTCCAGGTCGGCGGCGGCCATACCGGCCACGGCCGCCTCGCCGAGCACGGAGAATCCGGCGGTGCCCTGCACCGCGGGCAGGTCCAGCGGGCAGCCGTCCTCGCCGCCGAGGCCGGTGGCCGGCAGGTTGCCCCGCTGGGCTCCCGTGGCCGCCGTCCGGCCCGGCTCGCCGTCCGGTGCGGGCGGTCCGTCGCCGTCGGCGACCGACGGCGCGGCCGTACGGCCCTCCACCGCGGCGGCGACCGACTCGGCCGTCAGGACCAGGCCCGTCGCGCCGGTGCAGGAGACGGCGACATCGGCACGTGTCAGCTCGACGGGCACCGACTCCATCGGGACCGCGCGGGCCAGCACGTCCGTGTCGTCGCCCTCGGTGAGGATCCGCGCGAGGCGCTCGGCGCGGTCGCAAGTGCGGTTGGCGACGACGACCTCGGCGACCCCGGCCCGCGCGAGCGTCGCCGCGGCCAGGGAGGACATCGACCCGGCGCCGATGACCAGGGCCTTCTTGCCCCGGGCCCAGGTCTGCACGTCGCCGCCCGCGGCCAGTTGCTCCAGGCCGAAGGTGACCAGGGACTGGCCGGCGCGGTCGATGCCGGTCTCGGAGTGGGCGCGCTTGCCGACCCTCAGGGCCTGCTGGAACAGGTCGTTCAGCAGCCGGCCCGCGGAGTTCAGCTCCTGCGCGCGGGCCAGGGAGTCCTTGATCTGGCCGAGGATCTGCCCCTCGCCGACGACCATCGAGTCCAGCCCGCAGGCCACCGAGAACAGGTGGTGGACGGCCCGGTCCTCGTAGTGCACGTAGAGATAGGGAGTGAGCTCCTCCAGGCCGACCCCGCTGTGCTGGGCGAGCAGCGTGGACAGCTCGGCGACACCGGCGTGGAACTTGTCCACGTCGGCGTAGAGCTCGATGCGGTTGCAGGTGGCGAGCAGCGCGGCCTCGGCGGCCGGTTCGGCGGCGACCGTGTCCTGGAGCAGCTTGACCTGCGCGTCCGCGGTGAGCGAGGCCCGCTCCAGCACGCTGACCGGGGCGCTGCGGTGGCTGAGTCCGACGACGAGGAGGCTCATGCCGGCATCACGGCGGGCATGTCCCCGTCGGGCCCCTGGTCGGCGGAGTCGCTGCGCGCGGCGGCGGCCGGGACACCGCCGTCGGAGGCGGCGGCCTCCTCGCCGGCCTTGCGCTGCTCGTGGAAGGCGAGGATCTGCAGCTCGATGGAGAGGTCGACCTTGCGCACGTCGACGCCGTCCGGGACGGACAGCACGGTCGGCGCGAAGTTCAGGATGGAGGTGACGCCGGCGGCCACGAGCCGGTCGCAGACCTGCTGGGCGGCACCGGCGGGGGTGGCGATGACCCCGATCGACACGCCGTTGTCCTGGATGATCTTCTCCAGGTCGTCGGAGTGCTGCACGGGAATCCCGGCGACGGGCTTGCCCGCCATGGCCGGGTCGGCGTCGATCAGCGCGGCGACCCGGAAGCCGCGGGAGGCGAACCCGCCGTAGTTGGCGAGGGCGGCGCCGAGGTTGCCGATACCGACGATCACGACCGGCCAGTCCTGGGTGAGGCCCAGTTCGCGGGAGATCTGGTAGACGAGATACTCGACGTCGTAGCCGACGCCCCGGGTCCCGTAGGAGCCGAGGTAGGAGAAGTCCTTGCGCAGCTTCGCGGAGTTGACCCCCGCCGCGGCCGCGAGCTCCTCGGAGGAGACCGTGGGCACCGAGCGTTCCGACAGCGCGGTCAGAGCGCGGAGGTACAGCGGAAGCCGGGCGACGGTGGCCTCGGGAATCCCTCGGCTGCGGGTCGCCGGTCGGTGAGTTCGGCCAGTTGCCACGGTGCTCCTGCGGGTAGAGCGGGGCTGTAGGCGGTCATACGTCCCTACATGACCGCCCCGTCGAAAGCAGGCTATGTCTTTGTGAACGCGTGCACAAAGATGGTGTCCGATTTGCCCGGCCAACGTGACCGGGGTCACGCGCCCCCGGCGCACTCCCGGGGAACCGGCGCGCACGCACCACTGTTCCTTCACTTCTGGGGGCAAAACCGCACACTCTCCTCTGTGTATCCCGCCCCCGAGACCAGCCACCGTCGATCCTAAGCGACGTTCCGGCCTCTTTGGACTGGTCGGTCAGTTGCGGGACCGGCCGGGATCACTCGGTCAGCGCCTTGCGCAGACGGTCCTCGTTCACGCGCCAGAACGTGTGCTGCCTGCCGTCCACCAGCACGACCGGGATCTGCTCCCAGTACTGGTCGTGCAGTTCCCGGTCCTCGGTGATGTCCTTCTGCTCCCAGGGGACTCCGAGATCACCGCACACCTTCTCCACAACGACCTGTGCGTCATCACACAGATGACAGCCGGGCTTGCGGATCAGGGTGACGAGCCGGTCCCGAGGGGGCCTGCGACGAAAGAGGGGACTCATGTCGGCCATTGTCGCGCGCCGGCGAACAAGGGGAACCCTCACGAAAGCGCCAGAGGACGCGCCGACCACGTCCGCCCCGAGCGACATCTTTAACGACACGCTCGCCGAGAGTTCACAGGCTCCAAACCTCTCGACTCCGGAACCCCCGAACAAACTGGCTATGCTCACGCCATGGCCGCTCTCGGATGGCTCACTCCCCGTAGGCGCTCCGCCACGGCGCGGAGCGTTTTGGCAGGCGAGGCCTCGGCGGAGGCTGCCCGCAAGTCCTCACAGGAGGCCGCCGGCACGACCGAGGAACCGCAGTTCCCGGTCCACGGCGACGACCAGGCCGCCGCCTTCTTCGACCTGGACAACACCGTCATGCAGGGCGCCGCCCTCTTCCACTTCGGACGGGGCCTGTACAAGCGGAAGTTCTTCGAGACGCGCGACCTCGCGAAGTTCGCCTGGCAGCAGGCGTGGTTCCGGCTGGCCGGGGTCGAGGACCCCGAACACATGCAGGAGGCCCGCGACTCGGCCCTGTCGATCGTCAAGGGCCACCGCGTCGCCGAGCTCCAGTCGATCGGCGAGGAGATCTACGACGAGTACATGGCCGAGCGTATCTGGCCCGGCACCCGCGCCCTGGCCCAGGCCCACCTGGACGCGGGCCAGAAGGTCTGGCTCGTCACGGCGGCCCCCGTCGAGATCGCCCAGGTCATCGCCCGCCGCCTGGGCCTGACCGGCGCCCTGGGCACGGTCGCCGAGTCGGTCGACGGCGTCTACACGGGCAAGCTCGTCGGCGAACCGCTGCACGGCCCCGCGAAGGCCGAGGCGGTCCGTGCCCTGGCCGCGGCCGAGGGCCTGGACCTCAGCCGCTGCGCCGCCTACAGCGACTCGCACAACGACATCCCGATGCTGTCCCTGGTCGGCCACCCCTACGCCATCAACCCGGACTCCAAGCTGCGCAAGCACGCCCGCGAGCTGGACTGGCGCCTGCGCGACTACCGCACCGGCCGCAAGGCCGCCAAGGTCGGCATCCCGGCCGCGGCCGGCGTGGGCGCGGTGGCCGGCGGCACGGCGGCGGCGATCGCCCTGCACCGCCGCCGTCGCTGACGACCGGTCAAGCCGACGGCCGATCAATCCGGGACACCTTCGTTTACGGGATGACCAACCCCGTAAATCCAACTGGCGTACCCCCACAACCTCGTATCCAGTCCTCTTGGCTGCACACGGCCACAACACGCCCTGAACTCAGCCTCAATCCGAACCTTTCCGGTCAACAATCGTTCATGCTCCGGCACTTGATGCGGCGTCAATGGGTTACGGAAGCGACGTAATCGATGATTTGAGCAACTCGGTGTAGCAGGGCCTACACGAAGCGTTATTCTCCTCAGACGCAAACCGGTACCCCTCCGTCGCTACGACGGGTGAACGGTCCCGCACTGCACGTGATGGAAGCTCTGCCTCTGGGAGTCCCGTGTACCCACACGTCGGGGTTGACGCCTCGGGCCTGGCTACGCTGCGCGCAACGGTCCTCGACCTGTTGCGCGGCTTCGTCCCCACCGCGTACGCCGGCCCCGCATTCGCCACCGCCGCGCCCGTAGGCCCGTGCTACGCACTGGCCGACGGCAGCGCCGCGGTCGGCAGACGAGGGCGCCCGTCCGGCGCGGCCACCGCCCGACGGCCGGCGGCGGACAGCGACAGCGCCCGCATGATGGACCTCGTGGAGCGCGCCCAGGCCGGCGAGTCCGACGCCTTCGGCCGCCTCTACGACCAATACAGCGACACCGTCTACCGGTACATCTACTACCGGGTCGGAGGAAAGGCGACCGCCGAAGACCTCACCAGCGAGACCTTCCTGCGCGCCCTGCGCCGCATCGGCACGTTCACCTGGCAGGGCCGGGACTTCGGCGCCTGGCTCGTCACCATCGCCCGCAACCTCGTAGCCGACCACTTCAAGTCCAGCCGCTTCCGCCTCGAGGTCACCACCGGCGAGATGCTCGACGCCAACGAGGTCGAGCGCTCCCCCGAGGACTCCGTCCTGGAGTCCCTCTCCAACGCCGCCCTGCTCGACGCCGTGCGGCGACTCAACCCCCAGCAGCAGGAGTGCGTGACACTCCGCTTCCTCCAGGGCCTCTCCGTCGCCGAGACCGCCCGCGTGATGGGCAAGAACGAGGGCGCCATCAAGACCCTCCAGTACCGGGCCGTCCGCACCCTCGCCCGGCTCCTCCCGGAAGACACCCGCTGACCGGACCCTACGCTCGGCGACGGTCAACTCACGTTCCGTGAAAGTCGGTTGACTTCCGCATCCGATCATCCGGCGTCCGTAACCCAACTGCCGCGCCGCTCGTTGTGCGGGGTGCAGGCTCCCTGTGGTCACCCCCTGACCGGCTCCGATCACTCGATCGTGTGGTCGTGGTCAGGGTGTGCAACCCTCAGGACCCCCTGGGGAGTCGACCGTCATGACGAGAGGAGGTGCCGCCAGTGATCGCGAACGTATCGGCGCACCGGCGGGCGAACGCCTTCGCCCAGGCCCTTCAGGAGCAGTCCGAGCAGGGCACGGCGGCCGAGCAGTCCGAAGGATCGGCACCGGCCCCGGCCGCTGCGGAGCGGACCGAACAGGCACGCCTGCTGGCGCTCGCCTCCGGTCTCGGCGCGCTGCCCAAGCCGGAGCTCGACCCGGAGGTCAAGGTCGTCCAGCGGGCCCAGCTGGTGGCCGCCTTCGAGGCCATGCTCCAGGAGGGCACCGCGGGAGGCGGGGCGACGGACGGCGCAGTCCCCGAGCAGCGCTCCCCCAGGGCCCGTGGCGCCCACCGCGCGAGCCCACTGAAGAAGTTCCGGCCCCGTTCCCGCCTCGCCAAGGGTCTCACTGCGGGCGGGCTCAGCGTGGGCGTGGCCGCGAGCGCCTTCGGCGGAGTCGCCGCCGCCAGTTCCGACGCCCTGCCCGGCGACTCGCTCTACGGCCTCAAGCGCGGCATCGAGGACGTCAAACTCGGCCTCGCCGACGGAGTCGACGAGCGCGGCCGGGTCCATCTCGACCACGCCTCCACCCGGCTCAGCGAAGCCCGCCGCCTGATGGAGCGAGGCCGCAGCGGCCCGCTGGACCACGAGTCCCTGGGCGAGATCCGCCGCGCCCTGTCCGGCATGCGGCACGACGCGTCGGAAGGCCACCGGCTGCTGAGCGAGGCATACGAGCGCGACCCGGACTCCCTGGACCCCATCCAGGCCCTTTCCTCGTTCTCCCACTCCCACCGCGAGGCCTGGGGCGAACTGAGCGAGAGGCTCCCCGTCCAGCTCGGGGACGTCAGCGAGCAGGTGTCGTCGGTGTTCGACGCCATAGAGGAGGACGTCGCCCCGCTGCGGTCCCTGCTGCCCGAGCCCCCCGCCAGGAGCGGCGGCGACGGCAACCGGCAGGGCGCCTCCGAGTCGGCCTCCACCGGCTCCTCCGCCACCGACCGGTCGGCCCGGCCCAGCGACAGCGGCCGCGGCCACTCCGACGACGAGGGCAACGCCGGCTCCGGTAGTCCCAGCCGCTCGGCCGGCTCCGGCAGCGACAGCGACGGCCTGCTCGGCGGCAACACCGGCGGCCTGCTCGACCCGCCGCAGGACAGCGACGCGAGCACCTCGCCGTCGGCGGAGGGCGACACGCCCATCCCCGAGCCGGACGTGACGCTCTCGCCGCTCCTGCCCGATCTGCTGCCCGGTCTGGGCATCAACAGCGAGGACGCCGACTAGCCGGCGGTACGACAGTGGGGGCGCCCCTGAGAAGGGGCGCCCCCATCGTCGTAGGCAGGAACGGCCTCAGCCGTAACGCACTGCCTCAGAAGAAGACCGACCGGCGCTGCACCAGCAGCTTGTACAGGGTGTGCTGGATCTGCTCCCTGACCTGGTCGGTCAGGTTGAACATCAGCATCGGGTCCTCGGCGGCCTCCGGCGGATAGCCGTCCGTGAGGATCGGTTCGCCGAACTGGATCGTCCACTTGGTCGGCAGCGGAACCGCCCCGAGCGGCCCGAGCCACGGGAACGTGGGCGTGATCGGGAAGTACGGGAAGCCCAGCAGACGGGCCACCGTCTTCGCGTTGCCGATCATCGGGTAGATCTCCTCGGCCCCGACGATCGAGCAGGGCACGATCGGCGTCCCGGTGCGCAGGGCGGTCGAGACGAAACCGCCACGGCCGAAGCGCTGGAGCTTGTAACGGTCCGCGAAGGGCTTGCCGAGGCCCTTGAAGCCCTCCGGCATCACCCCGACCACCTCGCCCTGCTCCAGCAGCCGGGACGCGTCCTCGGCGCAGGCCAGGGTGTGACCGAGCTTGCGGGCCAGCTCGTTGACCACCGGCAGCATGAAGACCAGGTCCGCGGCGAGCAGCCGCAGATGCCGGCCCGCCGGGTGGTTGTCGTGCACGGCGACCTGCATCATCAGGCCGTCCATCGGCAGCGTCCCGGAGTGGTTGGCGACGATCAGGGCGCCGCCCTCGGACGGGATGTTCTCGATGCCCTTCACCTCGACCCGGAAGTACTTCTCGTACAGCGGGCGCAGCAGGGACATCAGGACCTGGTCGGTGAGTTCCTCGTCGTAGCCGAAGTCGTCGACCTCGTAGTCCCCGGTGAGGCGGCGGCGCAGGAAGGCCAGGCCGCCCGCGATACGCCGCTCCAGGCCGCCGTCGCCGCCCTGGGGCCCCTCCGGGGGTTGTTCCTCAGACGTCACAGGAACATCATCCTGCGGAACAGCCCTGGTGGGCAGGGGCTGTACCTCACGGACCGGCCCCGAGTCCGTGCCCGGGCGCCGGCTCCCCGCGCTCCGGCGCCGCTGCGGACGCTGCACGGCGCCCCCGCGGGACCGGTCGTCGTCGAACGGAATGACCTTGGCATCCGCCATCGTTGATGCGCTCCTCAGTTGGCGCTCTGCGTCGGGGGGTGGCCGCCGCCCGCGAGGGGCAGCGCGGCGATCCGGTCGACGGCCCCCGCAAGGGCCTCCGGCGGGAGAAGTCCGGGTCCTTGGCTGCGTGCGAAGTCCGCGAACGTCTCCGCGGTCGTGTACTTGGGCTGGAATCCCAGCGTCTCGCGCATCTGGCCCGTGGCCACGACCCGGCCGTGGGTGAGCAGCCGGATCTGCTCGGGCGAGAAGTCCGACATGCCCAGCGTACGCACCAGCGAGCCCGCCCAGGTGACGGCCGGGAGCAGCAGGGGCACGGTGGGGCGCCCGAGGCGCCGGGAGCACTGCGAGAGCAGCAGCACACCGTCGCCGGCGATGTTGAAGGTGCCGCTGTTGAGCGTGCCCCGCGTGGGCTCGTGCGAGGCGATCCGCAGCACCTCGATCACGTCGTCCTCGTGCACGAACTGCAGCCGCGGGTCGTAGCCGAACACGGTCGGCAGCACCGGCAGCGAGAAGTACGAGACGAGCGGGGTGTCCGCGGTCGGGCCGAGGATGTTGGCGAACCGCAGCACGCAGACGGCCACGTCGGGCCGGCGCCGCGCGAAGCCGCGGACATAGCCCTCGACCTCCACCGTGTCCTTGGCGAAGCCACCGCTGGGCAGCGACTTGGGCGGGGTCGTCTCCGTGAAGACGGCCGGGTCACGCGGCGCGGAGCCGTAGACGTTCGTGCTGGACTTCACGACCAGCCGCCGCACGTTCGGTGACTTCTGGCAGGCACCGAGCAGCTGCATCGTGCCGATGACGTTGGTCTCCTTCAGGGAGGCCCGGTTGCCGCTGCCCAGCGGCGTGCCCGTCACGTCCAGGTGGACGATCGTGTCGGCGCCCGTCTCGGCGAGCACCCGCGCGATGGTGGGCTGCCGGATGTCGGCCTGGACGAAGTCCGCGCCGCCCAGGTGGTGCTCGGGCGGCACCGCGTCCACGGCGACGACCCGGTCCACCTCGGGGTCACGCTGGATCCGCCGTACGAACCGGCCCCCCAGCTGGCGGGCCACACCGGTCACGAGCACGACCTTGCCCAAGATCAGCGCCTTCCTTCCAGAAAACCTCTTGCCCCCGCCGCGTTCCCCCGTGGGGCCAACTTAGCGGGTCGGCGTTGCGCTGTGATGACCGCCCGATGCGCGAAGTGACGACAAGCAGCCGGACGTACGAGCCGGAACACGTGTGGCCCCCCACCGGTGGGTGGGGGGCCACAGCAACGCTCTCGCGGCGTCCGCGTCGCGAACTTACTTCTTGTTGCGACGCTGAACGCGCGTGCGCTTGAGCAGCTTGCGGTGCTTCTTCTTGGCCATCCGCTTGCGCCGCTTCTTGATAACAGAGCCCACGACTACCCTCGCTCACTTCTCATCACTCGGTTGTTTGGGCGCCATGGGCCCACACGACCTACGAGGGGCTAGCCTACCCGCCCGAGCGCTGAGGTCGTAATCGAGGGGGCCAGGGTGATCCCGAGTGCCCTGTGAGGGACCACCCCGCCCCAGCCGTCAGGCGGTTTCCACCCCCACGTAACTCTCGCGGAGGTACTCGTGAACCGCTTGCTCCGGGACGCGGAAGGACCGCCCCACACGGATCGCGGGCAGATGACCGCTGTGCACCAACCGGTACACGGTCATCTTCGACACTCGCATCACCGAGGCGACTTCCGCCACGGTAAGGAACTGAACCTCGTTCAGAGGCCTCTCGCCAGCTGCAGCCATGACACACCTGAACCTTCCGCACTCGACGGCCACCGGCTTCCCCTTCCGGTGACTCTTCGTCGCTGCGTGCTCACTCCCCAATGTAGGGGCGGGTGATGCGAGTGGGGAAGAGGTGCACCCATCGGCGGCCTACTGTGACAGACACGCCCGATTGAGTACGTAGCGGGTAAGCGGCAGGTAGTAATCAGACCGCACTCCGTCATCAAGTGGAACGACGACGGAGACGGACCCCTCCGCCTCCCCGACGAACGGGGCGGGGTCGTCCGTATCGGCCGGCCCGACGGCCTCGAACCCCAGCTGACCTGCCCCGCAGACCCACCCGTGGTCCCCGATCACCAGCTCGGGAAGGGGCCCGCCGGCCTCCGCGGCAGCGGCCAACACGGTACGAACCGGGAGAGGTGAGTGCGTATGTGCGCCGGGCTCACAACCGGGGCGTTCCACCCCGGCTCCCCGCACCAGCGCGACTCCTCGTACGTAGTCGAGGTTGTACGTACGTAGGCCGAACCGGGTCGTTATGTCGACACAGCGACCCTGCGCGGGGGTGAGGATCTCACACCCCGCCGCCGACAGCGCGTCTGCCAAAGCGGCGTAGAAACCGAGCAGCCGGTGAGGGTGCCCGGTGCCGAGGAGCACCGGTGCGCTCCGCCGGGCGGCCTCGGCGAGGCGCCCCGCGAAGGCGTCCAGCGCGGCCAGGGTGCGCCCCGGATCGATCACGTCCTGGCCGGAAACCCGACGGCGATCGGCCGGAACCCCGCACCGGTCCGCCATCAGCTCGATCACATCCCACTGGCTCCAGGGCCCTTCGGGATCCAGCCCGAGGAGCACCCGTGGATCCCGGGCGGCGAACAGCCGGTAACTCCGCAGGCTCTCCTCACGAGACGTGGCCACGGTCCCGGCGAGGCGTGCGCCCACCAGGTGCGCACGAAGGGCTTCGGGGGTCAGCACGAGGAGATCGTGCGCGACACAGGCCCCAGGTGTCCCGTGAACCGGGGAACACCCCACGGTCGGCCTACGAGAGGGCCCACCCGGTCAGGCCAGCAACCCCCGCAGCGGGAACACCGCCCGCCGAGCCGCCAGCACCGCCTGGTCCAGCCGGTCCGCGGGGTCGTAGCCCTCCCCCCAGCCGGGGAAGGCCACGGGCCAGCGCCCGTCCGTCATCCGTGCCGGGGCCAACTGCCGTGTCCGGGCGAACGCTTCCTGCCGCCAGCCCTCGGGAATCATCGCCTCGGGCGCCACGGCCCGGCCCGCCGCGATCCCGACCAGATGCGTCCACGACCGCGGCACGACGTCCACCACCGCGTAGCCGCCCCCGCCCAGCGCCACCCACCGCCCGTCGGCGTACTCGTGCGCCAGGTCGTGACAGGCCACCTGCACCGCCCGCTGCGCGTCCAGCGACACCGCCAGATGCGCCAGCGGATCCTCGAAGTGCGTGTCGGCCCCGTGCTGCGTCACCAGCACCTGCGGCCGGAAGTCGGCGATCAGCTCCGGCACGACCGCGTGGAACGCCCGCAGCCACCCGGCGTCCCCCGTCCCGGCCGGCAGCGCCACGTTCACCGCCGAGCCCTCCGCGGAGTCCGCCCCGGTCTCCTCCGGCCACCCGGTCTGCGGGAACAGCGTCCGGGGATGCTCGTGCAGCGAGATCGTCAGCACCCGCGGGTCCTCCCAGAACGCCGCCTGCACCCCGTCCCCGTGATGTACGTCGACGTCGATGTACGCCACCCGCTCGGCCCCGAGCTCCAGCAGCCGGGCGATCGCCAGCGACGCGTCGTTGTAGATGCAGAAGCCGGACGCCCCGCCCGGCATCGCGTGGTGCAGCCCGCCCGCGAAGTTCACCGCGTGCAGCGCCTCCCCCCGCCATACGGCCTCCGCGGCCCCCACCGACTGCCCGGCGATCAGCGCCGACACCTCGTGCATCCCGGCGAAGGCCGGATCATCCATCGTCCCCAGCCCGTACGACTGGTCCGCCGCCCCCGGATCCACCGACGCGGCCTTCACCGCCTCGATGTAGTCCTGCCGGTGGACGAGCCGCAGCGTCGACTCCCCGGCCGCCTTCGCGGCGACCACCTCCACCTCACGGTCCAGCCCGAAGGCATCGACCAGTCCCCGGGTCAGGGCGAGCCGGACCGGGTCCATCGGATGCCCGGGACCAAAGTCATAGCCCGTTACTGCCTCGTCCCACATCAGCTGTGCGCGGCCGCTCATGCCCGCCACCGTATCGGTCCGGTTGAGTCGCGAACGACCGGGCGTACACCAGCGTCACCAGCACCAACACCATCGGCACGACCATGGCCCCGCGATAGCTCCACAGGTCCCCGAGCACACCGACCAACGGCGAACCGATCAAAAACCCCACATAGTTGAAGACATTCAGTCGCGCGACGGCCGCATCCGAAGCCCCCGGGAACAGCCGGCCGGCCGCCGCGAACGTCTGCGGCACCAGCACGCACAAGCCCAGCCCCAGCAGCGTGAACCCCAGCATCCCCACCCACGCCCCGGGCGCCCCCGCCACCACGGCGAACCCGCCCGCCGCCACCAGCGCCCCACCCCGCACGACGGCCACGGCCCCGAACCGCCGCACCCCCAGGTCCCCGATCGCCCGCCCCAGCAGCGTGGTGACCATGTACACGTTGTACGGGACGGTCGCCATCTGCTCCGAAGACCCGAGCACATCCTTCAGGTACTTCGCGCTCCAGTTGGAGACCGTGGAGTCCCCGATATAGGCGACGGTCATCACCAGACACAACGGCAGCAGCCACTTGAAGGCGACGGCCTGGCCCTCCCCGGCAGCCTTCCCCTCCGCCGCGGGGGCCGCGTCCCGGTCGTCGACGTACCACCGGCTCCCCACCAGCACAGCCGGCAGCAGCACCGCCACGACCGGCAGATACGACACCCACAACGCCAGATCCCAGTGCGCCCCCGCCCACGCCAGCGAGGCCCCTACGATCCCGCCCAGGCTGTAGGCCGCGTGGAAACTGAGCATGATGCTGCGCCCGTACGACCGCTGAAGGCTCACCCCGAGCATGTTCATCGACGCGTCCAGCACCCCGACGGCCAGCCCGAACACCGCGAGCGCGACGCCCAGTTCCACCATCCGCTCCCCGGCCCCGACCCCGAGCAGCGCCAACAGCACCACGGGCTGGGACCACCGCAACAGCCGGCTCGGCGGCACCCGCCTCACCAGCCGCTCGGTGCTCACGCTCCCGACCCCGGCCAGGATCGGCACAGCGGCCAGGAAGGCGGGCAGCAGCGCGTCGGAGACCCCGTACCGGTCCTGGATGGCCGGAATCCGCGTCACGAGCAGAGCGAAGGCGACCCCCTGCACCAAGAAGCTGAACGCCAACGAGCCCCTGCCGCGCCGCAGCACATCAGTCATGGCGGCGAGCGTAGGGCCCCGGCTTACCCGTGGGTAGATCCCGCCAAAGATGAATTCGGTTCAGCTTCTACGTCCCACACATGAGCAGGTCTGTCAGCTCCCCCATGTCGGAGAAGATCCGCCCGGCTCCGGCCAGCCTCTCCGCCGGCGTCATGGCGGTGAACCCGTACACGTCCATCCCGGCCGCAACCGCCGCCTGCACCCCCAGCGGACTGTCCTCGACGACGACACACCGCTCCGGCGCGGCCCCCATTCGCTCAGCCGCGTACAGGAACAGATCGGGAGCCGGCTTCCCTTTCCCCACGTCCTGCGAGCTGAAGATCCGCCCCTCGTCGAACCACCGATCGAGCCCGGTCGTCCGATGCCCCACCCGGATCCGCTCATGACTCCCGGACGAAGCCACGCAGTACGGCACGGAGTCGGCGGCAAGCTTCTGCAGGACCTCCTCGACGCCGGCCACCGGCTTCAAGTCCCGCTCGAAGGCCGCGAAGACCCGGGCATGGAACACGTCGTCGAAGTCCACCGGCAGCCGCCGCCCGGTCCGCTCCGCGACCAGGTCGTGTACGCGGTGCATGGCAGCGCCCATGTAGTCGCGCAGGGAGTCCTCGTAGGACGTCGGGTGCCCGAGCTCGGTCAGATAGGCGGCCAGGAGCCGGTTGGAGATGGGCTCACTGTCGACGAGGACACCATCGTTGTCGAAGATCACGAGGTCATAGCGCATGGCTCGACCCTAAACGCAGAAAAACCCCCGCATCCGAAGATGCGGGGGTTTTCCCAAGAATTGTTCGGCGGCGTCCTACTCTCCCACAGGGTCCCCCCTGCAGTACCATCGGCGCTGTAAGGCTTAGCTTCCGGGTTCGGAATGTAACCGGGCGTTTCCCCTACGCTATAACCACCGAAACACTATGAAACTGTCAGCCGCACCATACCGTGACCATGGCATGGGACTGTTCGTGGTTTCAGAACCAACACAGTGGACGCGAGCAACTGAGGACAAGCCCTCGGCCTATTAGTACCGGTCAACTCCACACGTTACCGTGCTTCCATATCCGGCCTATCAACCCAGTCGTCTACTGGGAGCCTTACCCCATCAAGTGGGTGGGAGTCCTCATCTCGAAGCAGGCTTCCCGCTTAGATGCTTTCAGCGGTTATCCCTCCCGAACGTAGCCAACCAGCCATGCCCTTGGCAGAACAACTGGCACACCAGAGGTTCGTCCGTCCCGGTCCTCTCGTACTAGGGACAGCCCTTCTCAAGACTCCTACGCGCACAGCGGATAGGGACCGAACTGTCTCACGACGTTCTAAACCCAGCTCGCGTACCGCTTTAATGGGCGAACAGCCCAACCCTTGGGACCGACTCCAGCCCCAGGATGCGACGAGCCGACATCGAGGTGCCAAACCATCCCGTCGATATGGACTCTTGGGGAAGATCAGCCTGTTATCCCCGGGGTACCTTTTATCCGTTGAGCGACGGCGCTTCCACAAGCCACCGCCGGGTCACTAGTCCCGACTTTCGTCCCTGCTCGACCCGTCGGTCTCACAGTCAAGCTCCCTTGTGCACTTACACTCAACACCTGATTGCCAACCAGGCTGAGGGAACCTTTGGGCGCCTCCGTTACCCTTTAGGAGGCAACCGCCCCAGTTAAACTACCCATCAGACACTGTCCCTGATCCGGATCACGGACCCAGGTTAGACATCCAGCACGACCAGACTGGTATTTCAACGACGACTCCACACTAACTGGCGTTAGCGCTTCACAGTCTCCCAGCTATCCTACACAAGCCGAACCGAACACCAATATCAAACTGTAGTAAAGGTCCCGGGGTCTTTCCGTCCTGCTGCGCGAAACGAGCATCTTTACTCGTAGTGCAATTTCACCGGGCCTATGGTTGAGACAGTCGAGAAGTCGTTACGCCATTCGTGCAGGTCGGAACTTACCCGACAAGGAATTTCGCTACCTTAGGATGGTTATAGTTACCACCGCCGTTTACTGGCGCTTAAGTTCTCAGCTTCGCCCCACCGAAATGGAGCTAACCGGTCCCCTTAACGTTCCAGCACCGGGCAGGCGTCAGTCCGTATACATCGCCTTACGGCTTCGCACGGACCTGTGTTTTTAGTAAACAGTCGCTTCTCGCTGGTCTCTGCGGCCACCCCCAGCTCGAGGAGCAAGTCCCCTCACCAGGCGTGGCCCCCCTTCTCCCGAAGTTACGGGGGCATTTTGCCGAGTTCCTTAACCATAGTTCACCCGAACGCCTCGGTATTCTCTACCTGACCACCTGAGTCGGTTTAGGGTACGGGCCGCCATGAAACTCGCTAGAGGCTTTTCTCGACAGCATAGGATCATCCACTTCACCACAATCGGCTCGGCATCAGGTCTCAGCCACATGTACGACGGATTTACCTATCGCACGGCCTACACCCTTACCCCGGGACAACCACCGCCCGGGATGGACTACCTTCCTGCGTCACCCCATCACTCACCTACTACCAACTTGGGTCACCGGCTCCACCACTTTCCTTTCCCCGAAGGGTCCGGAACGGCTTCACGGGCTTAGCATCACTGGATTCGATGTTTGACGCTTCACAGCGGGTACCGGAATATCAACCGGTTATCCATCGACTACGCCTGTCGGCCTCGCCTTAGGTCCCGACTTACCCTGGGCAGATCAGCTTGACCCAGGAACCCTTAGTCAATCGGCGCAAACGTTTCTCACGTTTGTATCGCTACTCATGCCTGCATTCTCACTCGTGAACCGTCCACAACTACCTTCCGGTGCTGCTTCACCCGGCACACGACGCTCCCCTACCCATCACAGCCGGCGTTGGCCGTATTACTGCAATGACACGACTTCGGCGGTACGCTTGAGCCCCGCTACATTGTCGGCGCGGAATCACTAGACCAGTGAGCTATTACGCACTCTTTCAAGGGTGGCTGCTTCTAAGCCAACCTCCTGGTTGTCTCTGCGACTCCACATCCTTTCCCACTTAGCGTACGCTTAGGGGCCTTAGTCGATGCTCTGGGCTGTTTCCCTCTCGACCATGGAGCTTATCCCCCACAGTCTCACTGCCGCGCTCTCACTTACCGGCATTCGGAGTTTGGCTAAGGTCAGTAACCCGGTAGGGCCCATCGCCTATCCAGTGCTCTACCTCCGGCAAGAAACACACGACGCTGCACCTAAATGCATTTCGGGGAGAACCAGCTATCACGGAGTTTGATTGGCCTTTCACCCCTAACCACAGGTCATCCCCCAGGTTTTCAACCCTGGTGGGTTCGGTCCTCCACGAAGTCTTACCTCCGCTTCAACCTGCCCATGGCTAGATCACTCCGCTTCGGGTCTTGAGCGTGCTACTCAACCGCCCTATTCGGACTCGCTTTCGCTACGGCTACCCCACCCGGGTTAACCTCGCAACACGCCGCAAACTCGCAGGCTCATTCTTCAAAAGGCACGCAGTCACGAGAATGAAGACAAGTCTTCATTCCGACGCTCCCACGGCTTGTAGGCACACGGTTTCAGGTACTATTTCACTCCCCTCCCGGGGTACTTTTCACCATTCCCTCACGGTACTATCCGCTATCGGTCACCAGGGAATATTTAGGCTTAGCGGGTGGTCCCGCCAGATTCACACGGGATTTCTCGGGCCCCGTGCTACTTGGGTGTCTCTCAAACGAGCCGCTGACGTTTCGACTACGGGGGTCTTACCCTCTACGCCGGACCTTTCGCATGTCCTTCGCCTACATCAACGGTTTCTGACTCGTCTCACGGCCGGCAGACCATGAAAGAGAGATCCCACAACCCCGTATACGCAACCCCTGCCGGGTCTCACACGCATACGGTTTGGCCTCATCCGGTTTCGCTCGCCACTACTCCCGGAATCACGGTTGTTTTCTCTTCCTGCGGGTACTGAGATGTTTCACTTCCCCGCGTTCCCTCCACACTGCCTATGTGTTCAGCAGCGGGTGACAGCCCATGACGACTGCCGGGTTTCCCCATTCGGACACCCCCGGATCAAAGCCTGGTTGACGACTCCCCGGGGCCTATCGTGGCCTCCCACGTCCTTCATCGGTTCCTGGTGCCAAGGCATCCACCGTGCGCCCTTAAAAACTTGGCCACAGATGCTCGCGTCCACTGTGCAGTTCTCAAACAACGACCAGCCACCCATCACCCCGCCCTACACAGGCGAGTTCACTGGGGCCGGCGCTGAGGAAAAATCCATTCCCTCAGACACCCAACAGCGTGCCCGACACACTCCCCGCTCCCCTCGACGTTCCACGCTCCGAAGAGCAGTACTAGAAGGAGAAGACGATCAAGTGTGCCGAGTAGTCAACGTTCCACCCATGAGCAACCAGCATCAGACACTCGCTGATGTACTGGCCTCTGACCTCACCCCGAAGGGATCGGTAAGAAGTGCTCCTTAGAAAGGAGGTGATCCAGCCGCACCTTCCGGTACGGCTACCTTGTTACGACTTCGTCCCAATCGCCAGTCCCACCTTCGACAGCTCCCTCCCCACAAGGGGGTTGGGCCACCGGCTTCGGGTGTTACCGACTTTCGTGACGTGACGGGCGGTGTGTACAAGGCCCGGGAACGTATTCACCGCAGCAATGCTGATCTGCGATTACTAGCGACTCCGACTTCATGGGGTCGAGTTGCAGACCCCAATCCGAACTGAGACCGGCTTTTTGAGATTCGCTCCACCTCGCGGTATCGCAGCTCATTGTACCGGCCATTGTAGCACGTGTGCAGCCCAAGACATAAGGGGCATGATGACTTGACGTCGTCCCCACCTTCCTCCGAGTTGACCCCGGCGGTCTCCCGTGAGTCCCCAGCACCACAAGGGCCTGCTGGCAACACGGGACAAGGGTTGCGCTCGTTGCGGGACTTAACCCAACATCTCACGACACGAGCTGACGACAGCCATGCACCACCTGTACACCGACCACAAGGGGGACCCTGTCTCCAGGGTTTTCCGGTGTATGTCAAGCCTTGGTAAGGTTCTTCGCGTTGCGTCGAATTAAGCCACATGCTCCGCCGCTTGTGCGGGCCCCCGTCAATTCCTTTGAGTTTTAGCCTTGCGGCCGTACTCCCCAGGCGGGGCACTTAATGCGTTAGCTGCGGCACGGACAACGTGGAATGTTGCCCACACCTAGTGCCCACCGTTTACGGCGTGGACTACCAGGGTATCTAATCCTGTTCGCTCCCCACGCTTTCGCTCCTCAGCGTCAGTATCGGCCCAGAGATCCGCCTTCGCCACCGGTGTTCCTCCTGATATCTGCGCATTTCACCGCTACACCAGGAATTCCGATCTCCCCTACCGAACTCTAGCCTGCCCGTATCGACTGCAGACCCGGGGTTAAGCCCCGGGCTTTCACAACCGACGCGACAAGCCGCCTACGAGCTCTTTACGCCCAATAATTCCGGACAACGCTCGCGCCCTACGTATTACCGCGGCTGCTGGCACGTAGTTAGCCGGCGCTTCTTCTGCAGGTACCGTCACTTTCGCTTCTTCCCTGCTGAAAGAGGTTTACAACCCGAAGGCCGTCATCCCTCACGCGGCGTCGCTGCATCAGGCTTTCGCCCATTGTGCAATATTCCCCACTGCTGCCTCCCGTAGGAGTCTGGGCCGTGTCTCAGTCCCAGTGTGGCCGGTCGCCCTCTCAGGCCGGCTACCCGTCGTCGCCTTGGTGAGCCATTACCTCACCAACAAGCTGATAGGCCGCGGGCTCATCCTGCACCGCCGGAGCTTTCGAACACCTTGGATGCCCAAGATGATCAGTATCCGGTATTAGACCCCGTTTCCAGGGCTTGTCCCAGAGTGCAGGGCAGATTGCCCACGTGTTACTCACCCGTTCGCCACTAATCCCCACCGAAGTGGTTCATCGTTCGACTTGCATGTGTTAAGCACGCCGCCAGCGTTCGTCCTGAGCCAGGATCAAACTCTCCGTGAATGTGTACCGGTAATCCGGTGCAACACCACGAGAGCGGAACAGCCAGGCGGAATAAGCCCGGCCGTTCACAGCGTCCTCGCTGTGTTTTTTCAAAGGAACCTCGTCCCAGCTGATGCTGGAGACGGGGTATCAACATATCTGGCGTTGACTTTTGGCACGCTGTTGAGTTCTCAAGGAACGGTCGCTTCCTTTGTACTCACCCTCTCGGGCTTTCCTCCGGGCGCTTCCCTTCGATCTTGCGTTTCCGACTCTATCAGATCTTTTCTCGACCCGATTTCCTCGGTGCTTTCCAGGTTCCCGCTTCCGCGTTTCCCTTTCCGGCGGTTCTGACTCTATCAGATCCTTTCGGTTCCGATTCCCTGTCAGCAGGGTTTGTCTTCGCGGCTGTTGGGCCGTTCCGACGAGTGAGACTTTAGCGGATTCCCTGGCTCCCGAGCCAATCGGGGGCCGCGTCCTTTCGAACGGGGATTCCTCATTCCGTAAATACGCATGCCAATGAAACGACAACAGAGCTACTGCGTCGAGTAGTGGTTGGTACCTGCGGAGTGGCTGTCCGGGGACCGACCGGAGTCGGCGCTCACGTCGGACAACTCGGAGAACACTACGGATCGGGTCTGGGCGTGTCAACTCAAGGGCGGACTGCACTCCGGGGGCGTAGTCTGAGGTGCATGACGACGCGTACGTGTACCCAGCTGTGGCGGGCCGCCTGACGGCGGCCGTCTTCACGTATGCACTCAACGGCCGCCGCTTCGGCGGCCGTTCTTGTTTCTCCCTCCAGACCACCGAGGGGCGGCCGCCGGGCGGCGGTCCCGGCCAGGAGGTGGAGGAGAGATGACACGGGTCTTCAGCGGGGTCAAGCCGACGGGGCATCTGACGCTGGGGAACTACCTGGGAGCCATGCGGCGGTGGGCTGCCGTCGACCAGTACGAGGCCGACGCCTTGTTCTGCGTCGTCGATCTGCACGCGCTGACGGTGGACCACGATCCCGCGCGGGTGCGCAGGCTGAGCCGGCAGGCGGCGACCTTGTTGCTGGCGTCCGGGTTGGATCCGGAGCTCTGCACGCTGTTCGTGCAGAGTCATGTGGATGAGCACGCCCGGCTGTCGTACGTGCTGGAGTGCGTGGCCACCGACGGTGAGATGCGGCGGATGATCCAGTACAAGGAGAAGGCCGCGCGGGAGCAGCGGCGGGGCGGGAGTGTGCGGCTGTCGCTGTTGACGTATCCCGTGCTGATGGCGGCGGACATCCTGGCGTACGGGGCCGACGAGGTGCCGGTCGGGGACGACCAGGTGCAGCATGTGGAGCTCACGCGGGATCTGGCGGTGCGGTTCAACCAACGGTATGGGCATACGTTCGTGGTGCCACGGGCCACGCGTCCCGGGGTGGCGGCGCGGGTGATGAACTTGCAGGATCCGACGTCGAAGATGGGCAAGAGCGACGACGTCGGGCCGGGGATCGTCTATCTGCTGGACGAGCCGGACGTGGTGCGGAAGAAGGTCACGCGGGCCGTGACCGACAGTGGGCGGGAGGTCGTGTACGACCGGGAGGCCCGGCCGGGGCTCGCGAATCTGCTGGAGATCCTCGCCGCGTGCTCGGGTGGGAGTCCTGAGGAGCTGAGCGGGGCGTATACGTCGTACGGGGCCTTGAAGAAGGACACCGCGGAGGCCGTGGTGGAGGTGCTCAGGCCCGTGCAGGAGCGGCACAAGGAGTTGTGTGCGGATCCCGGTCATGTGGAGCGCGTGCTGCGGGACGGTGCGGAGCGGGCTCGGGGGATGGCTCGGCCGACCGTGGATGCCGCTTATCGGGCGATCGGGTTGCTGCCGGCCGTGCCGGAGGCGGCGGACACGGGTGGGGCCGTGCTGAGGGTGTGAGGTGGTGCGGGCGTCGGGGGTTCCTCCCGACGCCCGCGTTGCTCAGCTGTTGTTGCCGGAGGCCAGGGCGCGGCTGCGGTCGCGGGCGGCTTCGAGGGCGGCGATGAGGGCGGCTCGTACGCCGTGGTTCTCGAGTTCGCGGATGGCGTTGATCGTCGTGCCGGCGGGGGACGTGACGTTCTCGCGGAGCTTGACGGGGTGTTCGCCGCTGTCGCGGAGCATCGTCGCGGCGCCGATCGCGGACTGGACGATCAGGTCGTGGGCCTTGTCGCGGGGCAGGCCGAGGAGGATGCCGGCGTCGGTCATGGCTTCGACCAGGTAGAAGAAGTAGGCCGGGCCGGAGCCGGAGAGGGCCGTGCAGGCGTCCTGCTGGGACTCGGGGACGCGGAGCGTCTTGCCGACGGCGCCGAAGATCTCCTCGGTGTGGGCGAGGTGGTCGGCGGTGGCGTGGGTGCCGGCGGAGATGACGGACATCGCCTCGTCGACCAGGGCGGGGGTGTTCGTCATGACACGGACGACCGGGGTGCCGGGGGCGAGGCGTTCCTCGAAGTACGCGGTGGGGATGCCGGCGGCGCCGCTGATGACCAGGCGGTCGGCGGGGACGTGGGGGGCGAGTTCGTCGAGGAGGGTGCCCATGTCCTGCGGTTTGACCGTGAGGATCAGGGTGTCGGCGATCTTCGCGGCTTCCGGGTTGGTGACCGGGGTGACGCCGTAGCGGGTGCGGAGTTCTTCGGCTCGTTCCTGGCGGCGGGCGGTGACCAGGAGGTCGGCCGGGGTCCAGCCGGCTCGGATCATTCCGCTGAGCAGGGCTTCGCCGATCTTGCCGGTGCCGAGGACTGCGACTTTCTGGGTCATGGCGCGGGGTGCCTCCGGGGGTGCGTCGTCCGGAGTACATCCTCGCACCGGGGAGGACTCGGGGGTTGGGGTGTCCGCTGGGCGGGATGTCGGGGGCCGCGACCGGCGGGTCCGGCTTATGCCGTCCTGCGTCGTAGTGTCGCCGCGCCCAGGGCCAGGACCAGCAGGGCGCAGCCGGCGACGATCAGGGTGTCGCGTACGAACGTGGTGGTCATGTCCGTGTGGCGGAGGACCTCGTTCATGCCGTCCACCGCGTAGGACATGGGGAGGACGTCGGAGATGGTCTCCAGGACCGGGTGCATGTTGTCGCGGGGTGTGAACAGGCCGCAGAGGAGAAGCTGGGGGAAGATCACCGCCGGCATGAACTGGACCGCCTGGAATTCCGAGGCCGCGAAGGCCGAGACGAAGAGGCCGAGGGCCGTGCCGAGGAGCGCGTCGAGGAGGGCCACCAGGAGGAGGAGCCAGGGGCTGCCGGTGACGTCGAGGCCGAGGAACCAGACGGCGAGGCCCGTGGCCAGGGCGGACTGGATGATCGCGAGGGTGCCGAAGGCGAGGGCGTAGCCGGCGATGAGGTCGCCTTTGCCGAGGGGCATGGCGAGGAGACGTTCGAGGGTGCCCGAGGTGCGTTCGCGCAGGGTGGCGATGGAGGTCACCAGGAACATCGTGATCAGCGGGAAGATCCCGAGCAGGGACGCGCCGATGCTGTCGAAGGTGCGCGGGCTGCCGTCGAAGACGTAGCGCAGCAGGAGCAGCATCACGCAGGGGATGAGGATCAGCAGCGCGATGGTGCGGGGGTCGTGGGCGAGCTGGCGCAGGACGCGGGTCGCTGTGGCGGTGGTTCGGGAGATGTTCAGGGCCTGCGGTGGGGTGGGGGTGGTCGCGGGGGTGGTCGTGGACGTAGGCGTGGGGGTCATCGCGTCGTCTCCTTTGTGCGGGTTGCCGCCTTTGCCTCGTCCACCAGGTGCAGGAAGGCCTCCTCGACCGTCTCCGCGCCGGTGCGGGTGCGCAGGGCCTCCGGGGTGTCGTCGGCGAGGAGTTCGCCCTCGCGCATGAGGAGGAGGCGATGGCAGCGTTCTGCCTCGTCCATGACGTGGGAGGAGACGAGGAGTGTCGCACCGCGGCTCGCCGCGATGTCGTGGAAGAGGGTCCAGAGGTCGCGGCGCAGAACCGGGTCGAGGCCGACGGTCGGTTCGTCCAGGACCAGGAGTTCGGGGGTGCCGAGGAGGGCTACGGCCAGGGAGACGCGGCTGCGCTGGCCGCCGGAGAGGTTGCCGGCCAAGGCGTCGGCGTGGGTGGTGAGGTCGACGTCGGCTATCGCGCGGGTGACGTTGTCGTGGCGGCGTTCGGCGGCGGGGCGGCCGGGGTCGAGTATCGCGGCGAAGTAGTCGAGGTTCTGACGGACCGTCAGGTCGTCGTAGACGGACGGGGCCTGGGTGACGTAGCCGATGCGGGTGCGGAGGGTGGGGTGGCCGGCGGGGCGGCCTAGGACGTCCAGGGTGCCGGTGACCTTGGCCTGGGTGCCGACGATGGCGCGCATCAGGGTGGACTTGCCGCAGCCGGAGGGGCCCAGCAGGCCGGTGATCTGGCCGCGCGGAACGGTGAAGCCGAGGTCGCGCAGGACCGTGCGGGGGCCGCGGGCGACGGTGAGGTTCTCGGCGTGGATGGCTGTGGGCTGGGTGGTGTCGGGACGTGGCGGGTCGGGAGCATTATTCATCATGTGATGAATAATGCTCCCGGGGGTGGGGTGCGTCAAGCGGGGGTGCGTCAAGCGGGGTTCTTCGCGAGGAGGAGGACCACCTCGTAGACCTCCTCGACGATGCCGTCCGGGAAGGCCTTGAGGAGGTGCTCGCGTTCCTCGGCCAGGAAGGCCGCGGTGTGTTCCTCGCCGTGTACCAGGAAGACCGAGTGGCTGCCGATGTTGGCTAGGTGGGTGTCGACGGGGATGCGGCGGCTCCAGCGGACCGTGCGGCGGGTGAAGTCGAGGCGGCCGGTGGGGTCGGCGGCGCGGGCGTCGACGTTCCGCTTCTCGGCCGCGACGTCGATACCGAAGTGGCGCTCTGTGCGGGCGGCGGCCTCGGCGATCCACGGCACGTCGAGGGCGTCGGTGTTCCACCAGAGGGCGAGGGCGCCGCCGGGGCGCAGGACGCGGAGGGCCTCCGGGACGGATCGGACGGGGTCGGTCCAGTGCCAGGCCTGGGCGTAGGTGACGAGGTCGACGGAGGCGTCGGCGAGGGGGAGGTCGTCGCCGGTGCCCCGGATGATCGGGATGTCGGGGAGGGTGCTGCGGAACTGGGCCGCCATGCCGTCGCCGGGTTCCACGGCGATGACGTTCGCGCCTCTTGCGTGGAGGAGGGCGGTTGCTATGCCGGTGCCGGCGCCGATGTCTGCGACGCGGGAGCCGGGGAGGGGGCGGTCGGCCAGGGCTTCTATCGCGTCGAAGAGGGTTGGGGGTAGGAGGGGCGGTTGGCCGCGTATTGGGCTGCGGCGGTGTTGAAGGAGTGGGCGCGGGCGGTGCGGGTGGGGGGTGTTGGGGTGGGCGGCGTTGGGGTGGGGGTTCGGTGGTTGGGGGTTCGGGGGTGGTTTCGGCTCCGGTGGGGTGGGGGGTGGAGGGGTGTGTGGTCATACGGCCATGGTGGCCGGGGGTGGGGGCGGGGGTGGTGAGATCTCGGTGAGAGGCCGGCGGGTTACGTGCGGCGGCGCTTTTTCGACGGGTTGCCGGAGCGGCGGGTCGTGCGCTGCTCGTGGTGCTTGCGGGCTGCCTCGTATTCCTCGCGGTGCAGCTTTTCGCCGGGGGCCTCGGTGAGGGAGCGGAAGAAGTACGCGAGGAGTGAGCCGACGAAACCGATGGTCAGGAGGCCTCGGAGGGATGCCTGGCGGTCGGGGTCGGGGCGGCGGGTGAAGCCGTCCCAGGTGTGGCGGAAGGCCATCGCGCTGCAGATCGCGAACATCACGACCATGAGGAGCGTGACGAAGCTGCCGATCGCGGCGATCTGGAGGCCCTGGTAGGCGAGGCGGAGGACGAGGCAGGAGACGACTGCGGTGGCCAGTGAGCCGATGGCGACGCCGATGCGGCGGGCTGTGTAGCCGTTGTCGTGGTTCAGCCAGGTCGTACCGAAGAAGCGGATTGGCTCGGGGTGGGGGCCGAGGGGGCCGTTCTCTGCGCTCACCGGTCGATTATGGCTCGAGGGATGGGGGGTGGGGGTGGGGTGTGCCTGCGGCGGCCTGCGCGGGTGCGGTGGGGGTGCGCGCCTTCGCCTGCGCCGTGGTGGTGGGTGCGGGTCCGCCCAGCTGCGGGCAGTCGTGCCGCTGGGGCGGCACGGGTGGGCGCAGCGGTACCCCGCTCCGCCGGGCTGCGCGCCCACCCCGCCTCAGGACAACGCCGAGCAACGGCAAGAACCCCGGCCCGACTACCGCAGGTCAGCCGCAGCGTGGGCGGATGTAGCCGTCGCTGCCCGTGTTCACGTAGGCGTCCGAGACGTACTGGCCGCTCGCGATGTTGTCCCAGATGTTCGTCGTGCCGTACGGGCCCGTGACCCAGGTGCCGGGTGTTTGGCAGTGGATCGGGACTCGGGAGCCCTCGGGCAGGATCTTGACGATCGGGTAGCCGGTGCCGGGACCGCTGCGGACGTTGAGGCGGACGCCCGGTGCGATCGAGAAGTACGTGGCCGCCGCGGCCAGTGTGGTGACCAGCGGCATGCCGGGCTCGTGGGTGCCGCGCTCGGTCTCTTCGACAGGCTCGACTGACATGAAAACCTCCCCCGTTGCACCCCATGGCTTCCATGGGGTCCCGTTGATTCCCCTGAATCACGCCATCAAACACCTGTGCGCAACTCGCCAGCGGAGGCTAGCAAGCCGCCTCTGCCTCGCACGAGTCATCGACTAGGCTCCGTGCGTCGCGCGCGCGGACGAACAGCACGGGGGTGGTCCCATGGCGCCACAGCGAAACGTCGGAGCGGACCTGGAAGCGGAACTTCCTGAGTACGCCGGTCACTACCGGCTGGAGTCCTGTCTGGGCTCGGGCGGCATGGGGGTCGTTCATCTGGCCCGGAGCACTTCCGGGATGAAGCTCGCCGTGAAGGTCGTGCACGCGGAGTTCGCCAAGGACCCCGAGTTCAGGGGGCGTTTCCGGCAGGAGGTCGGGGCCGCGCGGCGGGTCAGCGGGGCCTTCACCGCGCCCGTCGTGGATGCCGATCCCGAGGCCGGACGGCCCTGGATGGCCACGCTGTTCATTCCGGGCCCGACGCTGGCCCAGGAGGTGAAACGGAACGGGCCCTTGGCCCCGGCGCAGTTGCGTCGGCTGATGGCCGGGCTCGCGGAGGCGCTGCGTGACATCCACCGGGTCGGGGTGGTGCACCGGGATCTGAAACCGAGCAATGTCCTGCTCGCCGAGGACGGGCCGAAGGTCATCGACTTCGGCATTTCCCGGCCAAAGGACAGCGAACTGCGGACCGAGACCGGGAAGCTGATCGGTACGCCGCCGTTCATGGCGCCCGAGCAGTTCCGGCGGCCCAGGGAAGTGGGGCCCGCCGCCGATGTGTTCGCCCTCGGGTCCGTGATGGTGCATGCGGCGACCGGGCGCGGGCCGTTCGACTCCGACAGTCCGTACGTCGTCGCCTATCAGGTCGTGCACGACGAGCCCGAGCTGGCCGGTGTACCCCAGGAGCTGGCGCCGCTCGTGCTGCGGTGTCTCGCCAAGGAGCCCGAGGACCGGCCTTCCCCCGACGAGTTGATGCGGGAACTGCGCTCGGTGGCGGCCTCGTACGACACGCAGGCGTTCATACCGGCGCAGCGGGTGGACGACGCTCCGGCGGAGGAAGAGGAACAGGCAGCGGCTGCGGAGCAGGTCGGCGGGGGGCCTGCGCCCGGTGTGTCCGGGGGTGGGAAGCCGTCGCGCCGGTCCAGGGTGCGGCTCGGTAAGCGGGCGGCTCTCGGTGCGGGGGCCCTCGGGCTGGCCGTCGTCGGTGCGCTGGTGTCGGTTGGCTTGCTGGGGGGTGGCGGGCCGGCGCCCGAGGTCGCCGCTCCGCGGACCACGTCGGCCGCGTTCACCGGGTGGGAGGCGAAGCCGTTGTCCGGGAAGGGCACGCCTCGGTGTTCGTACGCGGCGGGGAAGCTGCTGTGTGCGCAGACCGGGCTGGTCTTCGCTCTCGATCCTGTCGACGGGCGGCTGCTGTGGCGGCATCCTCTGGACGGGGTCGCCGCGAGCGGGCCGCCGAGTGGGGCTCCGGTCGTGTCGGGTGGGCTGGTGCCGGCCGGGCTGGGCCAGGGGCCGCGGGTGACGATGCTCGACCCCGGCTCGGGTGACGTGGAGCGGCGGCAGAAGCTGCCCGGGTACGGAGGGCTGCGGGCCGTCGGCGGGATGCTGCTGCTCACCGCGGCCGACGGCACCGTCACCGGCGTGGAGAGCGCCTCGGGTGACGTGAAGTGGCGTCATCGGATTCCGGGACAGGACGCGCCGTACTTCGTCTCGTTCCCCGGTGATCCGCTGGCGTACGCGGCGAGCGTGTCGGGCGACGGGTCCGGCACGAAGGTCACGGCGGTGGATCCGGGCACGGGCGACGTGCGGTGGGACGCGCGGCTGGAGGGGGCGTTGCAGCCTCTCGGGGCTGTGGACGGGGCTGTCGTGTTCGTGGCGGTCGACGCCGTGCGCGGGGAGGCGCGGGCCGTGGTCCGCTACGACCCGGAGAGCCGGGCGAGTGTGCGGGTGCCGTTGCGGATTCCGTTGCAGCAGGTGGAGGGGAGTGTGCGCGGGGGCGTCGTTCATCTGATGGCGACGGGTGGGTCGCTGGTCGCCGTCGACCTGGAGGCGCGCAGGCAGCGGTGGAGTCTGGAGACGGGTGTCGTGCGGGGGTCGACGCCGGTCGCGAGCGACCGGTACGTGTACGTGACCGTGCCGGACGGGCGGCTGCTCGCCGTCGACGCGCGGCGCGGGAAGCTCGTCGGCGAGACGTCTGTGCGGCTGGGCGACCGGTCGGACCGGGTTCCGGCCGCGCTCCCCGAGCCCCTGCTGGTGAACGACCGCGTCTACGCCGGTGCGCCGGACGGGACCGTCTTCGCCGTGAACGGGCGTGACCCGTCCGGCTGGTAGGGCGACGGAAGCGTACGCGGCAGGGCCGCCTCCGGGAGACCGGGGGCGGCCCTGCCGCGTGGAGCGCTCAGCCCAGCATCGTCACGTCGCGCACGGCGCCCTTGTCCGCGCTGGTCGCCATCGCCGCGTAGGCCCGCAGCGCCGCCGAGACCTTGCGGTCGCGGTTCTTCGGGGCGTACACGCCGTTCAGCGCCTGATCGCGGCGGGCCAGCTCGGCGTCGTCGACGAGGAGCTCGATGGAGCGGTTCGGGATGTCGATGCGGATGCGGTCGCCGTCCTCGACGAGGGCGATGGTGCCGCCGCCGGCCGCCTCGGGCGAGGCGTGCCCGATGGAGAGGCCGGACGTGCCGCCGGAGAAGCGGCCGTCGGTGATCAGGGCGCAGGTCTTGCCGAGGCCGCGGCCCTTCAGGTACGAGGTCGGGTAGAGCATCTCCTGCATGCCGGGGCCGCCCTTGGGGCCCTCGTAGCGGATGACGACGACGTCGCCCTCCTTGATCTGCTTCAGCAGGATCTTCTCGACGGCCTCCTCCTGCGACTCGCAGACGACCGCCGGGCCCTCGAAGGTCCAGATCGACTCGTCGACGCCGGCCGTCTTCACCACGCAGCCGTCGACCGCGAGGTTGCCCTTGAGGACCGCGAGGCCGCCGTCCTTGGAGTACGCGTGCTCGACGGAGCGGATGCAGCCGCCCTCGGCGTCCTCGTCGAGGGCCTCCCAGCGCTCCGACTGGGAGAAGGCCTCCGCGGAGCGGACGCAGCCGGGGGCCGCGTGCCACAGCTCGACCGCCTCGGGGGACGGGGAGCCGCCGCGCACGTCCCAGGTCTTCAGCCAGTCGTCCAGGGACGGGCTGTGGACCGAATGCACGTCCTCGTTGAGCAGGCCCCCGCGGTGCAGCTCGCCGAGCAGGGCGGGGATGCCGCCGGCGCGGTGCACGTCCTCCATGTAGTACGTGCGGTCCTTGGCGACGTTCGGCGCCACCTTGGCCAGGCAGGGGACCCGGCGGGAGACCGCGTCGATCTCCTCCAGGCCGAAGGGGACGCCGGCCTCCTGGGCCGCGGCCAGCAGGTGCAGGATCGTGTTGGTCGAGCCGCCCATCGCGATGTCGAGGGCCATGGCGTTCTCGAAGGCCGCGAAGGTGGCGATGTTGCGCGGCAGGACCGTCTCGTCGTCCTGCTCGTAGTAGCGGCGGGTGATGTCCATGACCGTGTCGGCCGCGTCGACGTACAGCTGTTTGCGGGCCGTGTGGGTCGCCAGCACCGAGCCGTTGCCGGGGAGGGAGAGGCCGATGGCCTCGGTGAGGCAGTTCATCGAGTTGGCGGTGAACATGCCGGAACACGAGCCGCAGGTCGGACAGGCGTTCTCCTCGATGCGGAGGATGTCCTCGTCCGAGATCTTGTCGTTCACGGCGTCGGAGATCGCGTCGACCAGGTCGAGCGTGCGGACCGTGCCGTCGACCAGGGTGGCCCGGCCGGACTCCATCGGGCCACCGGAGACGAAGACCGTCGGGATGTTCAGGCGCAGGGCCGCGTTGAGCATGCCCGGAGTGATCTTGTCGCAGTTGGAGATGCAGATCAGGGCGTCGGCGCAGTGGGCCTCGACCATGTACTCCACGCTGTCCGCGATCAGGTCGCGGGAGGGGAGGCTGTAGAGCATGCCGCCGTGGCCCATGGCGATGCCGTCGTCGACGGCGATCGTGTTGAACTCGCGCGGGATACCGCCGGCCTCGACGATCGCCTCGCTGACGATCCGGCCGACCGGCTGGAGGTGGGTGTGGCCGGGCACGAACTCCGTGAAGCTGTTGGCGACCGCGATGATCGGCTTGCGGCCGATGTCCGCACCCGGTACACCGGAGGCGCGCATAAGGGCGCGGGCGCCCGCCATGTTGCGGCCGTGGGTGACTGTGCGGGACCTCAGCTCGGGCATCGTCGCTCGCTCCTTCAGAGACTGCGTCAGATGATTCGGAGATTTCTGACTGCTACCGAGCGTACGCCGGTCATCCAGAGGTCGGGACGGAGTGTCCGGAATACGGGATGCCCATCTCGGCCGACGGCGGTTCAGGGCCCGGTGAGGTGGCCCTGTACGACGGGTGCCAGCCGCGCGATGATCTGCTCGGGGTCCGCCGAGGCCAGCGGCTCGACCTTGATGACGTACCGCAGCATCGCGGTGCCCACGAGCTGGGCGGCGGCGAGCTCGGCCCGCAGTTCGGCGTCCGGCAGGTCCAGTCGTACGGCGATGCGGCGCAGGACCTGGGTCGCGATGATGCGGCGGAAGACGGCCGCCGCGGTCTCGTTGGTGACGGCGGAGCGGACGACGGCGAGCAGGGGCGTGCGGGTGGCCGGGTTCTCCCAGACGCCGAAGAAGAAGCGGGCCAGGCGCTCCCCCACGCCGTCGAGCGGGCCCTCCTCGATGGCCTTCGGCGCCTGCAGGGCGGGTCCGAAGGACTGGGTGATCGCCGCCTCGAAGACCTGCTCCTTCTTCCCGAAGTAGTGGTGCACGAGCGCCGAGTCGACCCCGGCCGCCTTGGCGATGCCGCGCACGGACGTCTTCTCGTAGCCGCGTTCGGAGAACTCGTCGCGGGCGGCGGTCAGGATGCGGTCACGGGTGTCGGCCGACTCCGTGCGCGGGGGGCGGCCGCGGCGGCGGGCGGTGATCCCCGTGCCGGCCGGGGGCCCGCCCGGGGGCAGGTCACTCATCGTCTCGCCGTTTCGGTCGTCGGCTCGGCGCCCTCGTTCATCGCCTCGGCACCTTCACCGCCGAGGCCAGGTGCAGGCGCGTGAAGGCCAGCGCCTCCGCCAGGTCGGCCTCGCGCTCCGCGCTCGACATGGCGCGGCGGGTGTTGACCTCGATCACGACGTGCCCGTCGAAGCCGGTCAGGGCGAGCCGCTCCAGCACCTCGGCGCAGGGCTGGGTGCCGCGGCCGGGCACGAGGTGCTCGTCCTTGGCCGAGCCCCTGCCGTCGGCGAGGTGGACGTGGCCCAGGCGGTCGCCCATGCGGTCGACCATGTCCAGCGCGTCGGCGCGGGCCGTCGCGGTGTGGCTGAGGTCGATCGTGAAGTGGCGGTAGTCGTCCTTCGTCACGTCCCAGTCGGGGGCGTACGCGAGCATCTCGCGGTCGCGGTAGCGCCAGGGGTACATGTTCTCGACGGCGAACCGTACGTCCGTCTCGTTCGCCATGCGCCAGATGCCCGCGACGAAGTCCCTGGCGTACTGGCGCTGCCAGCGGAAGGGCGGATGGACGACGACGGTGCTCGCGTCGAGCTTCTCGGCCGCCGCGCGGGCCCGCTGGAGCTTGGTCCAGGGGTCCGTCGACCAGACGCGCTGCGTGATGAGCAGGCAGGGGGCGTGCACGGCCAGGACCGGGATCTGGTGGTAGTCGCTGAGTCTGCGCAGGGCCTCGATGTCCTGGCTCACGGGGTCGGTCCAGACCATGACCTCGACTCCGTCGTAGCCGAGGCGCGCGGCGATCTCGAAGGCCGTGGCCGTCGACTCCGGGTAGACCGAGGCCGTCGACAGGGCGACCTTCGCGTCCGGGATCTTTACGGCTGGCTCTGCCATGCAGGACAGATTACGGGGTGTGGTCGGGGTGGAGCGGGGTGCCTGTTGGCCGTTGTGGTGTTTGCCACGGGCGGGCATGGTGCAAGGCCCCCTAAACGGACTCCATGTGATCCAGGCGACGCAGGATCACGCCCTCCCTGAGCGCCCACGGGCAGATTTCCAGGCGCTCCACGCCGAAGAGGTCCATCGCGGCCTCGGCCACCAGCGCGCCCGCCAGCAGCTGGCCCGCCCTGCCCTCCGAGACGCCCGGGAGCTCGGCTCGTTCCGCCTCCGTCATGCCGGCCAGCCTCGGGACCCAGCCCTCCAGGGACTCCCGCTTGAGTTCGCGCTGGACGTAGAGGCCCTCGGCGGAGCGGGCGGCTCCGGCGATGCGGGCGAGCTGCTTGAAGGTCTTGGACGTGGCGACGACGTGGTCGCGCCCGCCGAAGCGGCTGAACTCGCCGACCGTGCGGGCGATCTCGGTCCGGACGTGCCGGCGCAGGGCCCGGACGTCGTCGGGCGCGGGCGGGTCGCCGGGCAGCCAGCCGGCGGTGAGGCGGCCGGCGCCCAGCGGCAGGGAGGCGGCCGCGTCGGGCTCCTCGTCGATGCCGTAGGCGATCTCCAGGGAGCCGCCGCCGATGTCCAGGACCAGCAGTTTCCCGGCCGACCAGCCGAACCAGCGGCGGGCGGCGAGGAAGGTGAGGCGGGCCTCCTCCTCGCCGGTGAGGACCTGGAGCTCGACGCCGGTCTCGGTGCGCACGCGCGCGAGGACGTCATCGGCGTTGCGGGCCTCGCGCACGGCGGAGGTGGCGAACGTCAGGAGGTCCTCGACGCCCTTGTCCTCGGCGGCCTGGAGCGACTCCTGGACGACCGAGATCAGCCGGTCGACGCCCTGGGGGCCGATCGCGCCGTCGTCGTCGAGGAGCTGGGCGAGGCGCAGTTCCGCCTTGTGCGAGTGCGCGGGCAACGGGCACGCGCCGGGGTGCGCATCCACCACGAGCAGATGCACCGTGTTCGATCCCACGTCGAGGACACCGAGTCTCATGTACGGAACGCTACTGCCAGCCGTGCCGTCCGCCGTCCTCGGTGCGGGCACAAGGCCCGTACCCTGGACCCGTGCCAAAGACGAAAAAGGCGAAGCGCGACAAATCACCGGCCGTCCCGCGGTCCGACGAGAAGGGCCTCGACTTCGCCCGTGCCTGGGTGGAGTTTCCTGATCCGGCGGACGACGAGCAGGTCTTCCGCTGCGATCTGACATGGCTGACCTCTCGCTGGAACTGCATCTTCGGCAGCGGCTGCCAGGGCATCCAGGCCGGCCGCGCGGACGACGGGTGCTGCACGTTGGGTGCCCACTTCTCCGACGAGGACGACGAGAAGCGGGTCGCCGAGCATGTGGCGAGGCTCACGCCGGACATCTGGCAGCACCACAGCGAGGGCACGAGGAACGGCTGGATCTCCGAGGACGAGGACGGCGACCGGCAGACACGTCCCTTCCAGGGCTCGTGCATCTTCCAGAACCGGCCCGGCTTCGCGGGCGGCGCGGGCTGCTCGCTGCACATCCTCGCCCTGAAGGAGGGCCGCGAGCCGCTGGAGACCAAGCCGGA
Source organism: Streptomyces coeruleorubidus (assembly GCF_028885415.1). Taxonomy (GTDB): domain Bacteria; phylum Actinomycetota; class Actinomycetes; order Streptomycetales; family Streptomycetaceae; genus Streptomyces; species Streptomyces coeruleorubidus_A. The sequence goes on along the minus strand of NZ_CP118527.1, from coordinate 5,602,812 downwards.
CGTGTGCTGGCAGCTGCCGGTGCGGCGGACCTACGAGTGGATCGACCGGCCCGACGACACGCGTGTGCTCCAGGTGTCGATCGGTGAGTACGACCGCCGCGGCTGGGGGCCGGGCGGCCACGACCTGCACTGGTGGTGCACCTCGGCGACCTCGGCGCACGGCGCGGGCGAGCCGGTGTACGTCTCCTACCGGCCGGAGCTGATCGAGCTGATGGGCAAGGCCGGCTACGACCGGCTGGTGGAGCTGTGCGAGGAGCGGCTGGCCTCGCAGCTGCCGTTGCTGGCGCCGCATCCGGCGGATCCGGTCGACTGACGTCCGCGACCACTTCGGATTTCAGGGCGTGCAGGTCTTTCGGGGCTTTCGGGGCTGCTACGGCCGTCTAGGACGTGGACGGACTCGGGTCGCCGCCGTCCGAGGGCGGGGGCGTCGAGCCCGTCGGGTCCGGGTCCGGGTCCGGGTTCGTTGGTGTGGGTGTGGGGTCCGGGTCGGGTGACGGGGGCGGGGTGGTCGGCGTCGGGTCCGGTGGGGCCGAGGTCGTGGGCGTCGGGTCGGGCTGGGTCTCAGGCGGGTCGCCCGGGCCGCCGGGGCGGGGGTCCGGACGCGGGCCGGGGTCGGACGGGCTGGGCGCGGTGCCGAAGCCCTCGATGTGGACGACGGCGCCCACCGGTGCGACCGCCACCTGCGCGCGCCAGGGGCCGGAGGGCTCCCGCAGATGGTCGACGTACACCTTGATCGTCAACGACTCGCCGGGCCGGAGCGTTCCCGAGGACTGGCTCAGGTAGAGCCAGTCCGCTCCCGTGGACGCGGCCCAGCGGACCGGGGCCGGGCCCGTGGCGCTCAGGGTGACGAGGGTGGTGTCGCCGCTGTTGCCGGCCGTGACCTCCAGGCCGGCCGCACTCTTGCCGGCGCCGGCGACGCCGATGACCTCGACGGAGACGTCGGCCTTGCCCTTCTTGCCGAAGCGGGGGCCGGGTCTGGTGCTCGCGTTGCCGGTGTTCTCGTAGCCGCCGCCGGCCATCTCGCCGTCCAGGCCGAACGGGTCGTCCGCCTCGCGTGCGGAGGCGGAGCGGACGTCCTGGCCCTCGCCGACGGGGGTGCCCCGGTAGGCGGCCCACAGGGCGAGCACGGGGGCGGCCACGACGGTGGCGACGACGGTCGTGGTGACGGCACGCGCGCGCAGGCGGTCCCTTCGGGCGGCGCGGTCCTTGGGGTCCATCGGGAAGCCGCGCCGGTCGAAGCGGGGTCCGGCGCCACGCGCGCGTGGCTGGTGGGCCATGGCGACGTGCAGGGCCGCGCGGGGGGCCGGCAGGACGGGCAGTTCGGCGGGTGTGACGCTGGTGCCGGGCCAGCGGCCGGGGACGGCGCGCTCGGCGGTGCGGCGGCAGCGCGGGCAGTCGTCGACGTGCCGGACGAGTTCGCGGCGCAGGGCCGTGCCGAGCACGGGCCGGTCGTCGCCGACGAGGTGCGCGACGCTCGGACACGCCCCGGTCTCGACCACGGCCAGGGCCGCACGCGTGCGTTCCACCTCGCAGGCGGCGGAGGCGAGCAGGTCGCGGGCGGCGGGCGGGTCCATGCCCAGGACGGCGGCGACCTCCTGGGCGGCGAGGTGGTGGCGCACGGCCAGTTCGAGCGCCTCGCGCTGCTCCGGGGTGGTGCCGGCGGCCTCCGGCCAGGCCAGCAGGGCCAGTTCGCGCCGCCGCCGCTCCCGGACCTCCTCGGAGACGGCCGGACCGGCCGGCCGGTCGGCGCGCTGCGGACGGCCCGCCGCGTGGCTGCTCAGACGTTTCTGCTTGGCCTCGGCCAGCTTGCGCAGGCACGCCCAGCGGGCCAGCGCGTACAGCCACGCCCTGCGGTCGGCGGGGGCGTCGGGTACGTGCTTGCCGCGGCGTTCGGCGAGGGCGAGGGCGTTGCCCAGGGCGGCGGTCGCGGCGTCGTGGTCGCAGAGCACGGACAGGCAGTACGTGAACAGGCCGTCCAGGTAGGGCTCGTAGCGCGCGGGCGGCCGCTGCGCCAGCGTGCGCGCCGCCCCTCGGTCACGCGCTTCCCGGTGCGCCCTGTGCGGGCCGGCCGTGCGGGTCGAGCGGGTCGAGCGGGTCGAGATCTCCGGAGTACTGCTCATCATTCGGCGACCGTAGGGGGCCGGGAGTGGTACCTTCCGGCGGCTTGAGCACATTTAATCCGTACGGGTGAAACGATCCCTCAAATGGGGACATGAACCAGTGGTTCCGCCGCTGGCGCGGGGTGGCGGAGCCCTGGCGCGCAGGTGGCCGACCCGGTCGGTCCCCGCGTTGTCAGTGCCTGCGGCTACGGTTTCGCCCATGGCTGCCCGTACGAAGACCACCAAGGACCGCCCGTCCTACCGCTGCACGGAGTGCGGCTGGCAGACGGCGAAGTGGCTCGGCCGCTGCCCCGAGTGCCAGGCCTGGGGGACGGTCGAGGAGTACGGCACGCCCGCGGTCCGTACGACGACACCGGGGCGGGTCACCACCTCCGCCGTGCCCATCGGCCAGGTGGACGGTCGCCAGGCCACCGCCCGCTCCACCGGCGTGCCCGAGCTGGACCGCGTGCTCGGCGGCGGACTCGTGCCCGGCGCGGTGGTGCTGGTCGCGGGCGAGCCCGGCGTCGGCAAGTCGACGCTGCTGCTCGACGTGGCGGCCAAGTCGGCGAGCGACGAGCACCGCACGCTGTACGTCACGGGCGAGGAGTCGGCGAGCCAGGTCCGGCTGCGCGCCGACCGCATCGGCGCCATCGACGACCACCTCTACTTGGCCGCCGAGACGGATCTGGCGGCGGTGCTGGGCCACTTGGACGCGGTGAAGCCGTCGCTGCTGATCATGGACTCGGTGCAGACGGTGGCCTCCCCGGAGATCGACGGCGCGCCCGGCGGCATGGCCCAGGTGCGGGAGGTCGCCGGGGCCCTGATCCGGGCCTCCAAGGAGCGCGGCATGTCCACGCTGCTCGTGGGCCATGTCACCAAGGACGGCGCCATCGCGGGCCCGCGCCTGCTGGAACACCTGGTGGACGTCGTCCTGCACTTCGAGGGCGACCGGCACGCCCGCCTCCGGCTCGTCCGGGGCGTCAAGAACCGCTACGGCACCACCGACGAGGTCGGCTGCTTCGAGCTGCACGACGAGGGCATCACGGGCCTGACCGACCCGAGCGGACTCTTCCTGACCCGCCGGGCCGAACCGGTCCCGGGCACCTGCCTGACCGTCACCCTGGAGGGCCGCCGCCCGCTGGTCGCCGAGGTCCAGGCGCTCACGGTCGACTCGCAGATCCCCTCCCCGCGCCGCACCACCTCGGGCCTGGAGACCTCCCGGGTCTCGATGATGCTGGCGGTGCTGGAACAGCGCGGACGGATCAGCGCCTTGGGCAAAAGGGACATCTACTCCGCGACGGTCGGCGGTGTGAAGCTCTCGGAACCGGCCGCGGACCTGGCCGTCGCCCTCGCGCTGGCCAGCGCTGCGAGTGACACACCTCTCCCCAAGAACCTCGTCGCGATCGGGGAAGTCGGCCTCGCGGGCGAGGTGAGACGGGTCACGGGCGTGCAGCGCAGGCTGGCCGAAGCCCACCGTCTGGGCTTCACACACGCCCTCGTACCGGGCGACCCGGGCAAGATCCCCTCGGGTATGAAGGTTCTGGAAGTCGCGGACATAGGGGACGCCCTGCGGGTCCTCCCCCGGTCCCGTCGCAGAGAGGCCCCACGGGACGAGGAGGGTCGCCGGTAGACTTTGCCCTGGTCTCGCCCGTCCGTGCGAACCAGGTGTGCGACACGGGGGCGCCCCAGAACCTGCGACCGGAGGAGTGCAGTGGCAGCCAACGACCGGGCATCAGCTCCCGGAAAGTCCGGCGGGAGTGCCGGTACCGAGGGCCTGATGCGCGCCTCGCTGAGCGCCGTGGCACCCGGAACCGCCCTGCGTGACGGCCTGGAGCGCGTGCTCCGCGGCAACACCGGCGGACTCATCGTCCTCGGCTCCGACAAGACGGTCGAGGCGCTGTGCACCGGCGGTTTCGTGCTGGACGTCGAGTTCACCGCGACCCGTCTGCGCGAGCTGTGCAAGCTGGACGGCGGCATCGTGCTGTCCTCGGACCTGTCGAAGATCCTGCGCGCGGGCGTGCAGCTGGTCCCCGACCCGACGATCCCCACGGAGGAGACGGGCACCCGGCACCGCACGGCGGACCGCGTCAGCAAGCAGGTCGGCTTCCCGGTCGTCTCGGTCTCCCAGTCGATGCGGCTGATCGCGCTGTACGTGGACGGCCAGCGCCGCGTCCTGGAGGACTCGGCGGCGATCCTGTCCCGCGCCAACCAGGCCCTGGCGACCCTGGAGCGCTACAAGCTCCGCCTCGACGAGGTCGCGGGCACGCTGTCGGCGCTGGAGATCGAGGACCTGGTGACCGTCCGGGACGTCTCGGCGGTCGCCCAGCGGCTGGAGATGGTGCGCCGTATCGCCACGGAGATCGCCGAGTACGTGGTGGAGCTGGGCACGGACGGCCGACTGCTGGCCCTCCAGCTCGACGAGCTGATCGCCGGTGTGGAGCCCGAGCGCGAGCTGGTCGTCCGGGACTACGTCCCCGAGCCCACCGCCAAGCGCTCCCGCACGGTCGACGAGGCGCTGGCCGAGCTGGACGCCCTCACTCATGCCGAGCTTCTCGAACTGCCCACGGTGGCCCGGGCGTTGGGCTACACCGGTTCGCCCGAGACGCTGGACTCGGCGGTGTCGCCGCGCGGCTTCCGTCTGCTCGCCAAGGTGCCCCGGCTCCCCGGCGCGATCATCGACCGCCTGGTCGAGCACTTCGGCGGCCTGCAGAAGCTGCTCGCCGCGAGCGTCGACGACCTCCAGACGGTGGACGGCGTCGGCGAGGCCCGGGCGCGCAGCGTCCGGGAGGGGCTGTCGCGACTGGCGGAGTCGTCGATCCTGGAGCGGTACGTCTAGGACCCCTGTGGCGAAAGTGCGTGAGGGCGGTACCCGGCAAGGGGTACCGCCCTCAGGTGTCTGAGCCGCCGAGGTCAGAGCCGCCGGGTTCTAGTCGGCCGACAGCACGAACGACGTCTGTACCTTCGCAAAGCTCGGAGCCTTCGCTTCCACCAGGTACGTGCCCGTCCCGGCCGAGCCCGCCGGAGGCGTGGCGCACTCGGGGACGCTCGGCTTGCGGTCCCAGCTCACGGTGTAGGTGATGCCGCTGCCCGCGGGCACCCGGTACAGCTGGTGCGCGGCGGCCTTGGGGCAGTCCTTGGAGGACCAGTAGGCGTCGTCGGAGCTCGCCGGGGTGATCGTGAACACCGCGTTCTTCGGCCCGAGATCGATCTTGCAGTCGCTGCCGGAGATGTTCCGCGCGGTCAGCAGGAACGTGGGCGCCTGCTCGGGGTCGTAGGTGTTGTGCCGGCTGCGCAGGCTGAACTTGACCGCGCTGGCGGTGCAGTCGGGCAGCGTGGAACCGGCCGGCAGCGTGTCACCCACGCCGACGCCGCCCACCGTGGTACCGCCGCCGGAACCACCGGCGCCGCCCGATCCGCCGGCCCCACCGGACCCGCCCGAGCCGGAACCGCCGCCGGAGCCCGCGGCGGAACCGTCCCCGGAGCCGTCACCCGAGCCGTCGCCGGAACCGTCCCCGGACCCGGACGACGAACCGCCGGAGCCCCCGCCGCCCGACTCGTCGCGTCCGCCGGGCGCTTGGCTGATGGCCGGACCCGAACTCGACGGGCCGGGCGTGATGGAGGGCGCGGGATTCTTGCCGTTGGCGTCGTTGTCGTGGTCCTTGCCGTCCCCGCCGCCCATGGTCACGATCCAGGTGGTCAGCAGCGCCAACAGGGCGACCACAGACACCAGTACGACCCTCCGACGCCAGTAGATGGAGGAGGGAAGCGGCCCGACCGGATTGCGCAGAGATCCCACGGCGCAAACCTTACGAGAGATCGGCGCGTTCGCTTGTCCCACCCGCCGCTCGAGACCACAACTTTTCCGGATCATCATCCCGGAAACCACCGCCCCACCCCTGTCTTTCGACAGGTACGGCACGCGACGATCGCTGGGTGTGACGGTATCGGCCCGCCGCCTACCGTCCGTGACCATGAACTTCGAGGACAGCGCGCTCTACCGCGACATCACCGACTTCGCCCATGACACCCCGATGTGGGTACAGCACGGGGCCGGCATATGGACGGAGGCCGGACTGCTGGTCTTCGTCGCGCTGTTCGCCACCGCCTGGTGGCGTGCCCGCCGCGACACTGCCCACGCGTTCGCGATCGCGGCCCTTGCACCTCTGGCCACGGCCGTGGCGTACGTGTGCAGCGAGGTGCTCAAGTCCGTGGTCGCACAGGAGCGTCCGTGCCGGGCGGTCGCCGGTGCGGCCGCGTCCCTCGCCGAATGCCCACCGCACGGCGACTGGTCCTTCCCGTCCAACCACGCCACGATCGCGGGCGCAGCGGCGGTCGCCCTCGCCCTGGTCCGGCGCGCGCTCCTGTGGCTGACGGCCCCGCTCGCCCTGCTCATGGCCTTCTCCCGGGTCTTCGTCGGCGTGCACTATCCGCACGACGTCGTCGCGGGGCTGGGGCTGGGCACGCTCGTCGTTCTCGTCGCCGTACGGCTGGGTGCGGGCCCGGCTACGCGGCTGGCCGAGGCGATGCGCACCTCGTCGGCGCCGGCCGTGCGGTGGTTCACCGGGCCGGGCGCGGCGCCCGTCGCGTCGTACGGCTCGCACGCGCGGCGCTGAGCCGACCGGTGTGCGCATCACCGAGCCGGGACGCGCCCCCACCGCTGCGCCGCCCGGGCCGTCACGACTCCACCAGCCCCGCCTCGTACGCCACGATCGCCGCCTGCACCCGGTTGCGCACGCCCAGCCGGTCCAGGACCGCGCTCACGTACGCCTTCACCGTGCCCTCGACGAGGTGCAGCCGGGCGGCGATCTCCGGGTTGGACAGGCCGGCGCCGACCAGGCCGAGCACCTCGCGTTCGCGGGGGCTCAGCACGGCCACGCGCGCGCGTGCCTGTGCCTCACGGGTGAGCCGGCCGCCACCGAGGCCCTCGTCGATGACGTACCGGGCCACCTTGGGCGAGAGGAACGCGGCGCCGGCGGCCACCGCCCGTACGCCGGCGATGAGTTCGTACGGGTCCCCGGATTTGAGCAGGAAGCCGGTGGCGCCGCCGCCGAGGGCGCGGGTCACGTAGGCGCCCTCGGAGAAGGTGGTGAGCATCGCGACGGCCGTGCCGGGCACGGTTCGTACGATCTCCTCCGCCGCGGTGAGGCCGTCCAGGCGGGGCATGCGGATGTCGAGCAGGGCCACGTCCGGGCGGTGGGCGCGGGCCAGCTCGACCGCCTCGCGGCCGTCGCCCGCCTCGGCGACGACCTCCGTCGCGCCGCTGCTGCCCAGGATGGCGCGTACTCCGGCCCGGACCATGGCCTCGTCGTCGGCCAGCAGCACGCGGATCGCCGTGCTCACCTCGCTCATCGTGCGAACTCCTCGTGTTCTTCCCGGCCTTCGCCGGACCGGCTGATGGTCGGCACCACGTCCTTGGCGACCAGCCGCCCGGCGGCGAAGCACAGTCTGAAGTGCTCGACGGAGACGAAGAGTTCGCCGCTCGCGCGGTAGTAGCGGCAGTCGGCTCCCTCGGGTGGGGCGGGGGCCCGGTCGTCGGGCGGGTCGTTCACGTCACGCTCGGGCAGCACGCGCTCGACGTCGGCCGCCGGGGCGCCGAGGCGCAGTTTCGCGTACGCGGCGGGTTCGAGCACCGAGTGCGTCTCGGCGTACGCGTACCAGCCGAAGGCGGCACCGACGAGGACGACACCCACACCGGCCGCGGTACCGAGGCCGACGGCGAAGCGACGCCGGGCGTGCGTGAACGGCGCGCGGACGGGGCCTGCCGGTCTGACCGCGGTCTGCTGCTCGGGGACGTACGCCCGGACCCGGAAGCCCTCCTTGTACGGGCCCGCCTCGAAGGTGCCGCCGACGGCGGTCACGGCGGCCCGCAGCCCGAGCAGGCCCGTGCCGCCCCGGGAGGGCCGGGAACAGTCCTGGGTGGCCCGGCCGTTGGTGATGACGACGGACGCCCCCGCGGCCCGCCCCGTCACCGCCACGGTCACGGCAGCGCCGGGTGCGTGCCGTGCCGCGTTGGTCAGTGCCTCCCGCACCACACGGTGCAGCAGCCGTTCGGCGACCCCGCCGGGCGCCGCGGCCGGGCCCTGCCCGGCGGGCTCCCAGCGCACCGGCAGGCCCGATTCCGCGGCCCGGGCGACGAGTTGCTCCAGGGTCTCGCCCGCAGGGGCCAGCGGCACGGGCTCGTCGTCGTCCTCGCGCAGGACGCCGATGATGCGGTGCAGCCGGTCCGTGGCGTCGGCGGCCGCCGCGCGCAGGCCGGCCGCCGCGGCCCGGTGCTCGCCGGCGAGTCCGGGGGCGACCTGGAGGGCGCCCGCGCGCAGGGCGATCAGGCTCAGCTCGTGGCCGAGGGAGTCGTGCATGTCCTGGGCGATCCGGGCCCGTTCGCGCAGCCGGGCGCGTTCCTCGGCGAAGCGGGCCTCGTCCTCGAGCCGGGCGGCGCGCAGCCAGCCCGCCTCGGCCAGCTCGCGGCTCAGCCGCCAGTAGCGACCGCCGAGCCAGGGGAAGACGCAGCCGAAGAGCAGCGTGCCCGTCATGACGAGCCACTCGGGGGCCGGGTCGACGCCGACGAGCACGATCCGGGCGGTGCCGGCGCAGCCGACGGCCGCGAAGCACAGCGCCGCGGGGCGTGCCCGGCCCGCCCGCAGCCCGAGCAGCAGCGCGAACACGCCGAGGGCCGGGCCGTAGGAGACGGTGAACAGGGACGGGGTGGCGGCGAGGCTCAGGGCCGCCGCCAGCCCGAAGGCCGCGAGCGGCAGCCGCCGGGACAGGCCGGCCGCGACCGCCAGGACCGTCACACCGGCCAGTTGCTGCCAGAGGGGACGCGGCTCGTTCAGCCCGATCCGGTCCGCCGTGAGCGCGGGCAGGGCGAGGGCCGCCCAGAGCAGGGCGCAGCCGCCGAGCCGGGCGAGGCGAGGACGTTGCATTCGCCCGACGCTATCGGCGGACGGCGGGGCGGCACCGCTGCCGATCGTCAGGTACGCCTGTCCCTCTTGGGTGGTGGTGTGCCCGGATCGCGGCCCCCGCGTGGCAGGATCGAATGGCCATGACTGCTCCCACGAAGCCCCCGCACACCAGCCCCACCGACCCCGCGTCCGGCCCGCCCCCCGGCGGGAGCCTGCACTCCCCCGTCATCGACTGGTTCGACGAGAACGCCCGTGACCTGCCGTGGCGGCGCCCCGAGGCCGGGGCGTGGGGTGTGATGGTCAGTGAGTTCATGCTCCAGCAGACGCCGGTGAACCGCGTCCTGCCCGTCTACGAGCAGTGGCTGGCCCGCTGGCCGCGCCCCGCCGACCTGGCCAAGGAGGCGCCCGGCGAGGCGGTCCGCGCCTGGGGCCGGCTCGGCTACCCGCGCCGCGCCCTCCGGTTGCACGGCGCCGCCGTCGCGATAACGGAACGGCACGGCGGTGACGTACCGGCCGACCACGCCCAGCTGCTGGCGCTGCCCGGCATCGGCGAGTACACGGCCGCCGCCGTCGCCTCCTTCGCCTACGGGCAGCGCCATCCGGTGCTGGACACCAATGTGCGCCGGGTCTTCGCCCGCGCGGTCACCGGCGTGCAGTACCCGCCGAACGCCACCACCGCCGCCGAGCGCAAGCTCGCCCGCGCGCTGCTGCCCGAGGACGAGCCGACCGCCGCGCGCTGGGCCGCCGCCTCCATGGAGCTGGGCGCCCTGGTGTGCACGGCCAAGAGCGAGTCGTGCCACCGCTGCCCGATCGCCGCGCAGTGCGCGTGGCGGCTGGCGGGCAAGCCGGAGCACGACGGGCCGCCGCGTCGCGGCCAGACGTACGCGGGCACCGACCGGCAGGTGCGCGGGCGGCTGCTCGCCGTGCTGCGGGATGCGCACGGTCCGGTTCCGCAGTCGGCCCTGGACCGGGTGTGGCACGAGCCGGTGCAACGGGCCCGCGCCCTGGACGGCCTCGTCGCCGACGGTCTGGTGGAGCCGCTGGCGGACGGGCTGTACCGGCTGCCGCTGACCTGACGTACAGGCAGGTCACAGGCGCGGGTCACCGCCCGTCACAATGATCGGGGTGGACAGATCGCCCTTAATCCACCCCAACACGCCCACCGCTCTACCCCGTTCCGACGTCCGTTACACAACCGACGGACAGCCGAGTGCTAGCCGAAGGCTGCTTCGGACAGTGCCGTGACAACGCCTCCGTACCTTCAATTCCGTTCCCGGAAGACACGGGACAAGCACGGAACACAGGCAGTACACGGGCGGCGCGGAGCCGGCCCGTAACGGGGAAGCGGGAGGCGGTTCACCATGGCGCAGGGCGAGGTGCTCGAGTTCGAGGAGTACGTCCGCACGCGGCAGGACGCGCTGCTGCGCAGTGCCCGCCGTCTGGTCCCGGACCCGACGGACGCGCAGGACCTGCTGCAGACGGCGCTGGTACGGACGTACGGCCGCTGGGAGACCATAGAGGACAAGCGGCTGGCGGACGCCTACCTGCGCCGGGTGATGATCAACACGCGGACGGAGTGGTGGCGGGCCCGCAAGCTGGAGGAGGTGCCGACCGAGCAGCTCCCGGACGCCTCGGTCGACGACTCCACCGAGCAGCACGCGGACCGCGCCCTGCTGATGGACGTCATGAAGGTGCTCGCCCCGAAGCAGCGCAGTGTCGTCGTACTGCGACACTGGGAGCAGATGTCCACAGAAGAGACGGCCGCCGCCCTCGGCATGTCGGCCGGAACGGTCAAGAGCACGCTGCACCGGGCGCTCGCCCGGCTCCGCGAGGAGCTGGAGTCCCGCGATCTGGACGCACGCGCGCTGGAGCGTGAGGAGCGGGAGCGGTGCGCGGCCTGACCGGCGAGGGGTCTGCACGGACCCGGGGCGGCATCCAGGCGGTGAGTACGGCCCTGGCCGTGCTCACCGCCCTCGCCCTTTTCGTGTCCGCATGCGGCGCGGGCGGCACCGGCGCCCGGGACGAGGGCCCGGCGCACTCCGACTCGGTGGCGGGCGCCGCCGTCACACCGTCCGCCGCGCCCTCGAAGACGCCCGACACGGTCGACGCGGTCCGGCTCGTCAAGGACGACCCGAAGGTCTCCCCCGAGGTGAAGCGCGAGCTGAAGCCGTGCGTCGCCGACGAGTACCCCGTCGACGTGTCCTACGGCGACCTGACCGGCGGGGCGGCCGACGACGTCGTCGTCAACGTGCTGACCTGCGGTGACGCTGTGGGTGTCGGCAGTTACGTGTATCGCGAGCAGGACGGCTCGTACGAGAATGTGTTCAAGGCCGAGGAAACCCCGGTCTACGCGGAGATCGACCGTGGCGACCTGGTCGTGACCAAGCAGGTGTACGAGAAGGGCGACCCGGTGTCGAGTCCCTCCGGGGAGAACGTGATCACGTACAGATGGGTCTCCGGCCGGTTCGACGAGAAGTACCGCACGCACAACGACTACGGGAAAGTCGTCGGCGACACCCCTACGCCGGAGTCCGCGAGCTGACGCGGGCGGAGGGCGCGTGAACCGATCGGGCCGCTCGGAGCGATCCACCGGTGAACGCGTCACACGGACCGTGCGTCCCCCAGAGGGAACGCGACAGAACGCACCCCACGAACCACACGAGGACTGAGAGCACCGGGATGGCAGACCAGACCCACGTCCTGTTCGTCGAGGACGACGACGTCATCCGTGAGGCCACGCAGCTCGCCCTGGAACGGGACGGCTTCGTGGTCACCGCCATGCCCGACGGGCTGTCGGGCCTGGAGGCGTTCCGGGCGGACCGCCCCGACATCGCGCTGCTGGACGTCATGGTTCCCGGCCTCGACGGGGTCAGCCTGTGCCGCCGTATCCGGGACGAGTCGACCGTGCCGGTCATCATGCTGTCGGCGCGGGCCGACTCCATCGACGTCGTGCTGGGCCTGGAGGCGGGGGCCGACGACTATGTGACCAAGCCGTTCGACGGCGCCGTCCTGGTCGCCCGGATCCGCGCGGTGCTGCGCCGGTTCGGGCACGCGGGCGGCGGCCGGACCGAGGGGCCGGCCTCCCCGGCGAACGGCGGGGTGCTGACCTTCGGGGACCTGGCGGTCGACACCGAGGGCATGGAGGTCCGCCGGGCCGGGCAGCCGGTGGCGCTGACGCCGACCGAGATGCGGCTGCTGCTGGAGTTCTCCACGGCGCCGGGCACGGTGCTCTCCCGCGACAAACTGCTGGAGCGGGTGTGGGACTACGGCTGGGGCGGGGACACCCGCGTCGTCGACGTGCACGTGCAGCGGCTGCGGCAGAAGATCGGCCAGGACCGGATCGAGACGGTCCGCGGCTTCGGCTACAAGTTGAAGGCCTGAGCAGGGGTTATGAGGGGGCACTTCCGGCGCCTGGTCGCCACGGGCTTGGAGCGCGCGGGCATCCGCACGGGCCTCAGATGGAAGCTGAGCGCGGCCATCGCGCTGGTCGGGGCGCTGGTGGCGGTCGCGCTGAGCCTGGTCGTGCACAACGCCGCCCGGGTGTCGATGCTGGACAACGCGCGTGACCTCGCCGACGAGCGCATCCTGATCGCCCAGCGCAACTTCGAGCTGTCCGGGCGGATGAACTTCCCCAACGCCAAGATCGACGACCCGGACCTGCCGTCGGCGCTGCGGGACCGTGTGGAGGCGGGCCAGCGGGCGACGTACGTGGCGGACCGGCCCGGTGGCGCGCCGGACATATGGGCCGCCGTGCCGCTGAAGAACGGGCAGGTGATGTCCCTGCACTCGGGCTTCACCGACCGCAGCTCGGACATCCTCCAGGACCTCGACCAGGCCCTGATCATCGGCTCCATCGCGGTCGTCCTCGGCGGCAGCGCGCTCGGTGTGCTCATCGGCGGGCATCTCTCGCGGCGGCTGCGCAAGGCGGCCGTCGCGGCCAGCCAGCTGGCGGGCGGCGAGACGGACGTGCGCGTACGGGACGCCATGGGCGGGGTCGTCCGGGACGAGACCGACGACCTGGCGAGCGCGGTGGACGCCATGGCGGACACGCTGCGGCAGCGGATCGAGGCCGAGCGGCGGGTCACCGCCGACATCGCGCACGAGCTGCGCACGCCGGTGACCGGGCTGCTGACCGCCGCCGAACTGCTGCCGCCGGGCCGCCCGACCGAACTGGTGCTGGACCGGGCGAAGGCGATGCGCACGCTCGTGGAGGACGTGCTGGAGGTGGCCCGGCTGGACGGTGCCTCGGAGCGGGCGGAACTCCAGGACCTCATGCTGGGCGAGTTCGTCGCCCGGCGGGTGGCGGCCAAGGACCCGGACGTCGAGGTGCGGATCGTGCACGAGTCGGAGGTCACCACCGACCCGCGGCGCCTGGAGCGGGTGCTGTTCAACCTGCTCGCCAACGCGGCCCGGCACGGCAAGCCGCCCATCGAGGTCACCGTCGAGGGCCGGGTCATCCGGGTCCGCGACCACGGGCCCGGCTTCCCCGAGGACCTGCTCGCCGAGGGGCCGAGCCGCTTCCGCACCGGCAGCAAGGACCGGGCCGGGCACGGCCACGGCCTCGGCCTGACCATCGCGGCCGGTCAGGCCCGGGTGCTGGGCGCCCGGCTGACCTTCCGGAACGTGCGCACGCCCGGGACACCGGAGCAGCTGCCCGCCGAGGGCGCGGTCGCCGTGCTGTGGCTGCCGGAGCACGCGCCGACGAACACGGGCAGTTATCCGATGCTGCCGGGGTCGGGGACGTAGTCCCTCAGGGTGGTCAGCAGGTCCAGTCCTGGTCCAGGTCGAGTCCGCCTTCCCGGGGCTGGGTGAACGAGAACCAGTTGCCGGAGTCGTCACGGAACAGCGCCTCCGTGCCGTACGGGCGCTCCTGCGGCTCCTGGAGGAACTCCACGCCCCGGTCCTTGAGCTTCTCGTAGTCGCCGTGGATGTCGTCGGTGGTCAGCACGCCGGCGCCGAGCGCGCCCTTCGTCACCAGCTTCCGGAGCATCTCGGCGGACTCGGGGTCCATCGCGGGACCGCCGGGCACCATCAGCGTGAGCTCGACGTCGGGCTGGTTCGGCGAGCCGACGGTGAGCCAGCGCATGCCACCCTCGCCCATGGGCATGTCCCTACGGACCTCCAGGCCCAGTTTCTCGGTGTAGAACTCCTTGGCCCGGTCCTGGTCGAGGACCCAGACGGTCGAGATGGCGAGACCCTTGATCATGGCGTGCTCCTGCTGCTCGGCGGCCGGTTGATGCTTGCCCTGCCACCGTAGGCAGCGGGGGTGTCAGCCCGCTTCTCCGGAATTGCGCTGCTTGCCGGAGCCGGGGCCCGTGCCGGAGCCGGAGCCAGGTGGCGGTCGGAAGCCGCCGGCCCACAGCATGGCGTAGCAGCCCGGTATGAGGGCCGCTCCGCGCCCCACGTGCTTCGTCCGGTACTGGCTGGGCGTCAGGCCGGTCCACGCCTTGAAGCGGGCCGAGAACGTGCCGACGCTGCTGAAGCCGACCAGGTGGCAGATCTCCGTCACCGACAGGTTCGCGGTGCGCAGCAGGTCCTCGGCGCGTTCTATGCGGCGGTGCGTGAGGTACTGCCCGGGGGTCTCGCCGTACGCCTCCTTGAAGGCGCGGATGAAGTGATACCGCGAGTACCCGGCGTGCGCGGCGACGGCGCCCAGGTCGAGCTCCGGATCGTCCCAGTCCCGGTCCATGGCGTCCTTGGCGAGGCGCACCTGGCGCATCTTGTCCATGCGATCGATGGTGGCACGGGGGTCTGACAATGGGACGTGTGCGGCCGGGCATGACAAAGCCCCCGGGGCGACACACCCCGGGGGGCCTCGTACGGTCCGGTCAGACGGCCTCCACCACGGGCGGCTGCGCCGCCGGGGTGTCCGGCTCGTCCTTCGCCTTCGGCCCCGCCCCCTTGAGCGGGACCTCCTTGACGAACACGGCCGCTGCCAGGGCGACCACCGCCACCACGGCTCCCAGCAGGAACGCCGAGTGCGTGCCGGCGGAGACCGCGTGCTGGTAGGCCTCGCGGGCCGCCTCCGGCAACTTGGCCAGGCCCGCCTGGTCGAGCTGGGCGGACTGCTCGGTCACCTTGGAGCCCAGCGCCCCGGCCCGCTCGGCCATGACGTCCTGGACGCGGTTGTTGAACAGCGCGCCCATGATCGCGACGCCGAAGGAGGAGCCGAGGGTGCGGAAGAGGGTGGTGGACGAGGACGCGACACCCATGTCCTTCATCTCCACGCTGTTCTGCGCGACCAGCATGGTGATCTGCATCAGGCAGCCCATGCCGAGGCCGACCACGGCCATGGAGACGCCGGACGTGAACCGCGAGGTCCCCGTGTCCATCGTGGACAGCAGGTACAGGCCGACGATCATCAGCACGCTGCCGAGCACCGGGAAGACCTTGTACTTGCCGGTGTTCGTGGTCACCCGCCCGGCGACCATCGACGTGACGAGCATCGCGCCGAGCATCGGCAGGAGCAGCAGCCCGGAGTTGGTCGCGGAGGCGCCCTGTACGGCCTGCTGGTAGAAGGGCAGGAACAGCGTGGCGCCGAACATCACGAAGCCCGTGATGAAGCCGATGACCGACATCAGCGTGAAGTTCCGGCTGCGGAAGATGTGCAGCGGCAGGACCGGCTCCGCGGCCCGCGTCTGCCAGAACACGAACCCGACGAGTGCGGCGACCCCGATGCCGATCAGCTCCATGATCCGTGCGGAGCTCCAGGCGTACTCCGTGCCGCCCCAGGTGGTGACGAGCACGATCGCGGTGATGCCGACGGTCAGCAGGGCGGCGCCCAGGTAGTCGATCCGTGCCTCGGACCGCTTCTTGGGCAGGTGCAGCACCGCACTGACGGCGACCAGCGCGACCACGCCGAGCGGCAGGTTGATGTAGAACGCCCAGCGCCAGCCCCAGTTGTCGGTGATCGTGCCGCCGACCAGCGGGCCGCCGATCATCGCCAGCGCCATGACGCCGGCCATCATGCCCTGGTACTTGCCGCGCTCCCGGGGCGGGATCAGGTCACCGATGATCGCCATGACGCCGACCATCAGACCGCCGGCACCGAGCCCCTGGACGGCCCGGAAGCCGATCAGCTCGCCCATGTTCTGGGCCATGCCGCTGAGCGCCGAGCCGATCAGGAAGAGGACGATGGACGACATGAACATGCCCTTGCGGCCGTACATGTCGCCGAGCTTGCCCCACAGCGGGGTGGAGGCCGCGGTCGCGAGCGTGTAGGCGGTGACCACCCACGAGAGGTGTTCGAGGCCGCCCAGGTCACCGACGATCGTCGGCATCGCCGTACCGATGATCATGTTGTCGAGCATCGCGAGCATCATCGCGATCATCAGCGCGAGCAGCACGACCCGCACGCTCTTCGGCTGTTTCCCGCCGGTGTCGGTGTCGGCGCCGACCGCCGGTGTCTCCGTCGTGTCCGCCATCGCTTTCCCACTCCCCAGCTACCGCTACTTACTTGCCGACCGGCTAGTGACTACACTCGGAAGCTAGCCGCGGAACTAGCCGGGCGTCAAGTAAGTTTTATGGAAAGGGAGCGGCGTAGGAGGATGGGCGGCACCATGGACGGCACCAGGCAGCGACGCCGCGGGGACACCCGCCGGCGCATCCAGGACGTGGCCCTCGAACTCTTCGCGGAGCAGGGCTACGAGAAGACCTCCCTGCGCGAGATCGCCGAGCACCTGGACGTCACCAAGGCGGCGCTCTACTACCACTTCAAGACGAAGGAAGAGATCCTCGTCAGCATCTTCGAGGACCTCACGCAGCCGATCGAGGACCTGATCGACTGGGGCCGGCAGCAGCCGCCCACCCTCGCCACCAAGCAGGAGATCGTCCGCCGGTACGCCGACACGCTCACCCAGGCGGCACCGCTGTTCCGCTTCATGCACGAGAACCAGGCGACGGTGCGGGACCTGCGGATCGGCGATTCCTTCAAGGCGCGCATCCACAATCTGCGCGACATCATCGTCGACCCGGAAGCGGACCTGGTCGACCAGGTCCGCTGCGCCAGCGCGATCTTCACGCTGCACGCCGGCATGTTCCTGCTCCAGGACATGGGAGACGACCCCGAGGAGAAGAACAAAGCCGTCCTCGAGGTCGCCACGGACCTGGTGGCCCAGGCCCACCGGGGAGCGCAGGGCTCCTAGCGGGCTCGGGGGCCGTCCGGAATCCGTCCGGATCGTCAGACCTTGACGCCCTTGGCGCGCAGGAACTTCACCGGGTCGACCGCCGAGCCGTAGTTCGGGGTCGTACGGATCTCGAAGTGCAGGTGCGGACCGCTCGAGTTGCCGGTGTTGCCGGACCGGGCGATCTCCTGGCCGGTCTTGACGACCTGGCCGATCCTCACCTTGACCGTCGACAGGTGGGCGTACTGCGAGTACGTGCCGTTGCCGTGCTTGATCACGACGGCGTTGCCGTACGCGGGGCCGTCACCGGCGCCGTTGCCGCCCGCCTTGACGACGGTGCCGCCGTGGGCGGCGACGACCTGGGTGCCGCTCGGCACGGCGAAGTCCTGCCCGCTGTGGGTGGACTGCCACATGCCGCCGTTCTGGGCGAAGCTCGCGGAGAGCCTGTACTTCTTCACCGGGTCGACCCAGGACGGCTTGGCCTTCTTGGCGGCCTTCTGCACGGCGGCCTTCTTGGCGGCAGCCGCCTTCTTCGCGGCGGCGGCCTTGGCGGCCTTCTCAACCTTCGCGGCCTCGGCCTGGGCGGCGTTGGCCTGGGCGGCGGCCTGCGCCTGGACGGCACTGGCGGCACCGGACGCGGCCGTGGTGTCGGCGGCGGACGCGACCCCGGCTCCCAGTGCGACCGAGACACCTATGCCGGCGGCCAGCACGGTCGCACGGGTGCGGAGCTGGGACGTACGGGAAGAACGGGACGTGACGCGCTGGGACATCGAAACCTCATGGGGAAGGGGACGGAGAAAACCACCCGGCGCACAGTCGCTCGCCGAATGGCCATCCCTTGGTAACCCGAAGTCCGACAAACTCCCAAAATGGTGATCTACGACAGAAGTTAGTAATTTCGTTCAGTGTTCTACGTCTCTTGACATGGCGCCCATTAGGGACGAAACAGCGCATTACACCGCACTTCGGCCTGCTCCACGGGGCAAGAATCCCTTTCCCCCCGACCCGTTCAGCACTATTCCGCCTAGTAACGGACATATCGCCTGTGCGGCATGTCACCGGAGGCCCTCTTCGGCCATTCCGGAAATGTGGCGCACGCCTCTATGCGCCTACTGTTCGGTAACCCTACGGTTCCCCTCGCGCCACCCTCGCCCACGAACATGCACACGACATGTTGGAAGCGTCACGGACGTGAGAGGAACCCCCACGACATGCAGACCCGACGCCCCTGGTTGCGCCGCGCATCAGTGACCGCCGTCTCGGCGGCCGCCCTCGTGGCGATGGCCGCACCGGCCGACGCCGCGGCCCCCGCAGGTGCCGCCACCGCGGTCACCACGGCCGCCGCCGCAGACGTCGACTACGCGACCTGGCAGAAGGACTGCCAGGCGGTGATGGACCAGGCGCTGCCCTATCTGAAGCAGCGGATCGCGGCCGCCAAGCCGGGCGAGAAGCAGGCGATCGTCTTCGACATCGACAACACCACGCTGGAGACCGACTTCGGCTTCAGCTACCCGCAACCGGCCAACAAGCCGGTCCTGGAGGCCGCCAGATACGCCCAGGAGCGCGGCGTCGCCCTGTTCTTCGTGACCGCCCGCCCGGACATCATCTACTCGTTCACCGAGTACAACCTCAAGCAGGCCGGCTACCAGGTCTCCGGCCTCTACGTCCGGAACTTCATCGACCTCTTCAAGAACGTCGCCGAGTACAAGACGGCCCAGCGCGTCGACGTCGAGAAGAAGGGCTACACGATCATCGCGAACATCGGCAACAGCGCCACCGACCTCTCCGGCGGCCATGCCGAGAAGACGTACAAGCTGCCGGACTACGACGGGCAGCTGTCTTGACGTGCTCCCTGGCCTGAAGGCCAGGGCCTTCACCACGCTGTGCGGGCACGTGTGCCCGTCTTACCGGCGCTCCACTACCGGGACCAGACCTGAGAGGACGGGAGAGCGCGGTCCACCTTGGCGAAGGTGCGGGCGTGCTTGACCGCCTCTGGCCTTGATCTTCCGGCCGTCGGACAGAACGGCAGGTAACGCGGGAGCGCACACCGCCCCGGGGCATGGATGAGGGGCCGGTGCTTTTCAGCACCGGCCCCTCTCACTCGGTCGTGACGCTTACACGTCCTTGCTCAGGTTCGGTCCCGTGCCACCGGCCGCCTGCTCGATCGGCGGGACGTCCGGCAGGGCCGACTTCTCCTCACCCCGGAAGGTGAAGGTCTTCGTCTCGCCCTCGTCCTCGGTGTCCACGACCACGATGTGACCGGGGCGCAGCTCGCCGAAGAGGATCTTCTCCGACAGGCTGTCCTCGATCTCGCGCTGGATCGTCCGGCGCAGCGGCCGGGCGCCCATGACGGGGTCGTAGCCCTTCTTGGCGAGCAGCTCCTTGGCGGACTGGGCGAGCTCGATGCCCATGTCCCGGTCCTTCAGGCGCTCGTCCACCTTGCTGATCATCAGGTCGACGATCCGCAGGATGTCGTCCTGGGTCAGCTGCGGGAAGACGACCACGTCGTCGACGCGGTTGAGGAACTCGGGCCGGAAGTGCTGCTTGAGCTCGTCCGAGACCTTGTTCTTCATGCGCTCGTAGTTGGTCTTCGTGTCACCCGAGGCCGCGAAGCCCAGGTTGAAGCCCTTGGAGATGTCCCGGGTGCCGAGGTTGGTCGTCATGATGATGACCGTGTTCTTGAAGTCCACGACCCGGCCCTGGGAGTCGGTCAGGCGACCGTCCTCCAGGATCTGCAGCAGCGAGTTGAAGATGTCCGGGTGGGCCTTCTCGACCTCGTCGAAGAGGACGACCGAGAACGGCTTGCGGCGGACCTTCTCCGTCAGCTGGCCGCCCTCCTCGTAGCCCACGTAACCGGGGGGCGAACCGAAGAGACGCGACACCGTGTGCTTCTCGCTGAACTCCGACATGTCGAGGGAGATCAGCGCGTCCTCGTCACCGAAGAGGAACTCGGCGAGCGCCTTGGACAGCTCGGTCTTACCGACACCGGACGGGCCGGCGAAGATGAACGAGCCACCGGGACGCTTCGGGTCCTTCAGACCGGCACGCGTACGGCGGATCGCCTTCGACAGCGCCTTGACGGCGTCGTTCTGGCCGATGACCCGCTTGTGGAGCTCGTCCTCCATGCGGAGCAGGCGGCTGGACTCCTCCTCGGTCAGCTTGAAGACCGGGATGCCCGTGGCCGTGGCGAGGACCTCGGCGATCAGCTCGCCGTCGACCTCGGCGACGACGTCCATGTCGCCGGCCTTCCACTCCTTCTCCCGCTTGGCCTTGGCAGCGAGGAGCTGCTTCTCCTTGTCGCGCAGGGAGGCGGCCTTCTCGAAGTCCTGCGAGTCGATCGCGGACTCCTTGTCGCGGCGGACACCGGCGATCTTCTCGTCGAACTCGCGCAGGTCCGGCGGCGCGGTCATCCGGCGGATGCGCATCCGGGAACCGGCCTCGTCGATCAGGTCGATCGCCTTGTCCGGCAGGAAGCGGTCCGAGATGTACCGGTCGGCCAGGGTGGCGGCCTGGACCAGCGCCTCGTCGGTGATGGAGACGCGGTGGTGCGCCTCGTACCGGTCGCGCAGACCCTTGAGGATCTCGATGGTGTGCGGCAGGGACGGCTCCGCGACCTGGATGGGCTGGAAGCGGCGCTCCAGGGCCGCGTCCTTCTCCAGGTGCTTGCGGTACTCGTCCAGCGTCGTCGCACCGATGGTCTGCAGCTCACCGCGGGCCAGCATCGGCTTCAGGATGGAAGCCGCGTCGATGGCGCCCTCGGCGGCACCCGCACCGACCAGCGTGTGCAGCTCGTCGATGAACAGGATGATGTCGCCGCGGGTGCGGATCTCCTTGAGCACCTTCTTCAGGCGCTCCTCGAAGTCACCGCGGTAGCGGGAGCCGGCGACCAGCGCGCCGAGGTCCAGGGTGTAGAGGTGCTTGTCCTTGAGGGTCTCGGGCACCTCGCCCTTGACGATGGCCTGGGCGAGGCCCTCCACGACGGCGGTCTTGCCGACGCCGGGCTCACCGATCAGGACCGGGTTGTTCTTCGTACGGCGGGACAGCACCTGCATGACCCGCTCGATCTCCTTCTCGCGCCCGATGACCGGGTCGAGCTTGGACTCACGAGCGGCCTGGGTGAGGTTCCGGCCGAACTGGTCGAGGACCAGGGACGTGGAGGGCGTGCCCTCGGCAGGACCGCCGGCGGTGGCGGTCTCCTTGCCCTGGTAACCGGAGAGCAGCTGGATCACCTGCTGCCGCACGCGGTTCAGATCTGCGCCCAGCTTGACCAGGACCTGGGCGGCGACGCCCTCGCCCTCGCGGATCAGGCCGAGCAGGATGTGCTCCGTGCCGATGTAGTTGTGGCCCAGCTGAAGGGCCTCGCGGAGCGACAGCTCCAGGACCTTCTTGGCACGGGGGGTGAAGGGGATGTGACCCGACGGGGCCTGCTGGCCCTGGCCGATGATCTCCTCCACCTGCTGGCGGACCGCCTCGAGCGAAATCCCGAGGCTCTCAAGGGCCTTGGCGGCGACACCTTCACCCTCGTGGATCAGGCCCAGGAGGATGTGCTCAGTGCCGATGTAGTTGTGGTTGAGCATCCGGGCTTCTTCCTGAGCCAGGACGACAACCCGCCGCGCGCGGTCGGTGAACCTCTCGAACATCGTTAATCGCTCCTCAGAGCGGTCAGGCAGTGGGGGGAACTTCCCCTCCCTGTCCTTCCGCAGCTTAGTCCCGCGAGCGGGGACCGCTCATTCCAACTGCCGACACCGTCCTTGGCCTCCTGACCCCGAACGCCGACATCTGCTCCAACCCGATGGTGCGAGACGATGTTCCCGCAGGCCAGGCAGTTACCCCCTTCGCCAGTACGCCCATGGCGAACGTGAGACTGCCGTTTCTGCGTGTCGCCCCCTCCCACTAGGGATGTCTTACCCGTACGGACCGGAAGTCCATGCCGAGCACCCCCCTTCCCTCCGCTACGGGCGAACAACCTTGCGCCTCCCCGCACCCCTCACACGCCCCCGTTTCGACACTCTGTGCGCTCGCCGCGCCACCCAGCGTAACCCGCACGCCCTTCCGGCTGTTGCACTTGGCATGTTCGGCGCCCCTCGACCCGTCCCGCTGCCCCGCCGGCCGCTCGACGCGAGCTGTCCGGTCCGGCGGTGGTACGAGAACGAACTGGGCTGGCCGACGGTGCCCGGCGATCCTCTGCGGCTGGTGGTAGGGGTGCGCTACGACGTCCTGGACGTGCCTGCCGAGGCGGGACACGCGGCCCTGCGGCGCCTGGCACCGGGTTCTCCGGTCGCCGTACTCGGCGACCGGATGCGGCTCCTGGTGGCCCCGGGCACCGCGGAGGAACTGCCCGGCCTGCTGGAGTGGCTGGAGTGGGGGACGCTGCCGCTCGACCTGACGGCGATCGGGGCGGGGGGTGCGATGGAGGCGCCGCGGCCGCCCGGGATGGGTGTGCCGTCGGCACGCGAGAGGGGTGTGCTGCTGGGCTGCGAGGCGGACGGGCTGCTGCCCCGCGACGCGGGCGGCTCGGTGCCGCGCGAGAGGGGTGGGCAGCTGCCCCGCGAGACGAACCCGCCGCTGTTCCGCGAGACGGACGGCTTGATGCCGCACGAGAGAGGTGCGCAGCTGCCCCGCGAGACGAACCCGCCGCTGTTCCGCGAGACGGACGGCTTGATGCCGCGCAGGTGGGGTGGGCTGCTGGGCTGCGAGGCGGACGGGCTGTTGCCCCGCGAGGTAGAGGGCTCGGTGTCGCGCGAGAGGGAAGTGCTGCTGATCTGCGGGACGGGCGGCTTGATGCCGCGGGAGACAGACCGGCTGCTGTCTGGCGAGACGGGCAGGTCGCTGCCCTGCGAGGCCGGCGCGTCGTTCTTGCGCGAGGCGGAGGGCTCGGTATCGGGTGAGAGCGGCGGGCCGCTGCCCTGCGTGGGCTTCGCGGCGTCGGCCGTCGAGTGGGGCGGGCTGCTGCCTCGCCAGGCGGTCGCGCAGTCGGTCCGCGAGACGCACGGTGAATCGGCCCCCGCGCCCGGCTCATCCCGTGGCCGGCCGCTTCCCCTGGTCCGGTTCGGTTCCCAGGGGGCCGCTGTGTGGTTGCGGCCCCCCGAGCCGGGATGCGAGGTCGAGGCCTCGCTGCCGACGTTGTCGGCCTTGGGGGGCGTTGGGGACGCCCCCGATCTCGTGCGGCTGGTGAACACGGTGGCCACGCAGTGCCACCGGCTCCGGCTGCGGCGCGCGAGCGCACAGCCGCCGGCCTTGCGTGCGCAGGGTCGGTAGTGCCGCTGTTCAGCCGTTGGCCTTCTCGTAGGCCTCGCGGATGGTCGCGGGAACACGGCCGCGGTCGTTGACCTCGTAGCCGTTCTCCTTCGCCCAGGCGCGGATGGCCGCGGTGTCCTGGCTGCCGCTCGAAGCCGCGCGCGCCTTTCCGCGCCCGCCCGAAGCACGGCCTCCGGTACGACGACCGCCCTTCACGTAAGGCTCGAGAAGGCCGCGGAGCTTGTCCGCATTGGCGGTGGTGAGATCGATCTCGTACGTCTTGCCGTCCAGCGCGAACGTCACGGTCTCGTCCGCCTCGCCGCCGTCGAGGTCGTCGACAAGAAGGACCTGAACCTTCTGTGCCACCGGATTTCCTTTCATCGATATCTTCAGGGCCGGGGTCTGCCGGCGTCCGCCGTATCGCCGTCCCCTGTTATATGCAGTACTGCAGTACCTCGGAAAGCAAACCGCTTTTGCCGGAAAAACACAAACCCTCGGCAGAGACCGACAGCCCCGCCTCCGTCCGGAAACATGCGCGTTTCGGACATAGGGCACCTGG
This sequence comes from Streptomyces coeruleorubidus, assembly GCF_028885415.1. Lineage (GTDB taxonomy): Bacteria > Actinomycetota > Actinomycetes > Streptomycetales > Streptomycetaceae > Streptomyces > Streptomyces coeruleorubidus_A. Next base: position 5,578,895 of record NZ_CP118527.1, on the reverse strand, counting down.
GCAGGGCGGCGGAGCGGAATATGTCTTGACGAACCGGCCGGGCGGTCTTGCGACCGGCTTGCAACTGGCTTGTGTGCCCGCCCGGCGATCACAGATGCAGAAGCATCCGACTGTTGCCCAAGGTGTTCGGTTTCACTCGTTCGAGACCGAGGAACTCCGCGACACCCTCGTCATAGGAACGCAGCAGCTCCGCGTAGACATCCGTGTCGACAGGCGTCTCGCCGATCTCCACGAAGCCGTGCTTGCTGAAGAAGTCCACTTCGAAGGTCAGGCAGAAAACGCGGCGAACGCCGAGCCAGCGGGCGGTGTGCAGCAACTTCTCCAGCAACTGGTGTCCGACGCCCGCGCCCTTCAGGCCGGGCTTCACGGCGAGAGTGCGCACTTCCGCGAGGTCTTCCCACATCACGTGCAGGGCACCGCAGCCGACGACCTCGGCGTTGTCGTCCCGTTCCGCGACCCAGAACTCCTGGATGTCCTCGTAAAGCGTCACCGTTGCTTTGTCGAGCAGGATGCCGCTGCGGACGTAGGCGTCAAGGAGGCGGCGCACGGCCGGGACATCGCTGGTGCGGGCCCGTCGGACGGTGATGGCTTTTGCGGGGGCTTCAGGGCTCTTCGCGGACATGCCGGGACGCTATCGTCCGCCGGGGTCCTGAGCAGAGGCGGGGTTCTCCGGTGGTTCAGCCGGTTCGGTTCGTTCCGCAGGTTCGGTTCGTTCCGGCGGTTCCGTTCGTTCCGGCGGACGGGCCAGTTCCGACGGTTCGGTCGGTTTCTGGGTTTCCGGGACCTGGACGATGCGTACGGCATCGCGGAGAGCCTCTCGCTGTTCCTCGCTCATCATGCCGAAGAAGGCGACGAGAGCCGCGGCGGGGTTGTCGCTCTGCGACCAGGCCTCGTTCATCAGGGCGGCGGCGTAGGCGGCGCGTGTGGAGACCGCCTCATATCGATAGGCGCGGCCTTCCGCCTCACGGCGCACCCAGCCCTTCTGATGGAGATTGTCCAAAACGGTCATCACGGTGGTGTAGGCGATGGACCGCTCCTTCTGAAGATCTTCCAGGACTTCTCGAACGGTCACCGGGCGGTTCCACTTCCACACCCGCGACATGACCGCGTCTTCGAGTTCTCCCAATGGGCGAGGCACAGCTCAGAACAATAGTGGGAGATCTCGGTAATCGCGTGCCGGACGTGCGCTTCACCGGCGAACGGGAGCAAAAAGGGCGTACGACTCCAAAGTGCGAGCCTCGCCGGAGGCGGGCCGCACGGAGTCGTACGCCGTCGGAGCGCTGTGCCGGGAGGGCGACAGCGGTCGGGTCAGGCTTCGGCCTTCGGGGGCGTCACGGAGGACTGGCGGGCACCCTCCGCGCGCGCGAGGGCGGCGTCGACCGCCGCGTCCTCCTTGGCCTTGTTGGCGCCGCCCTGTGTCTTCACGATCACCCGGATCACGCCGATGAAGAAGATGGCCATGACGACCGGGGGCAGGAGCGCGGAGACGTAGTCCATGGATCCAGAGTAGCCACGTCAGCCCGCGGCGAGCTGCTGGGGGTTGGCCGGGGGTGGCGGGGTGGGTTTGCGGCGCGGGAAGACCTCGCCCGGGGTGGGGATCGGGCGAGTGGGTTTCGGGGTGCCCGGGGCGGGGGCCGGCGTGGGCTTGGGGGCGGGCTTCGGGGCCGCCGGCTTTCGTGCGGGCTTCTTCTCGGGCTGTTTCTCCGGGGTGTTCTCGGCGGTGCCGGAGAGGCCTCCGGGGAGGGGCAGGAGACGGAGGCGGGTGCGGATGCGGGAGGCGGGGACGGTGGGGGTGCCGACTGCGGCCGCGTGAGCGGCCGGAGTGAGCAGGTCGCAGCGGTCCAGGAGGGCGGCGGCGGCGGGGTTGCCGCGCAGGGCACGGAGGGCGGAGAGGTCGTCGGGGTGGGGGCGGTACCCGGCGCCCAGTGCCTCGTCCAGGAGCGTGAGGTAACCGGCGGCGGTGCCGGGGAGGGCGGCGCGGTACCGGCCGAGGTCGGCCACGAGGAAGGCACGCAGCCTGGCTCCCTCCCGCATCGCCTCGTCGAGCGACTCTGCGAGGCGGAGACAGTCCTGGACGTCGTCGGCCGAGGCGGAGGTGGGGTGGAGGGCGAGGGCGAGAGCGCGGCGGAGCACACGCAGCTCCTCCACGCCGAACGCCATGCCGCCGCGGGATCCGTATGGCGTGGGCATGTGGCGACGATACGCGCTAATCAGACAAATTACGCATAGCTGATGGGTGTGGCGCGGGGAACCACCCAGGTGGGCGGGGGTGCGAAACGCCTGCGCCTGCGCGGTGGTGGTGGGCCGGGGCCGCGTCGGGGTATTCGGGCGTGCTGAGCTGCGGGCAGTCGTGCCGCTGGGGCGATGGAGGTCCCCCTGCTCATGGGGGTCCCCCCTGTTCGAGCGAAGCCGAGAACTTGGGGGAGAAGCCGAGAGCTTGGGGGAGGGTGGCGCAGCGGCACCCCGCTACGCCGGGCTGCGCACCCACCCCCCAGCGACAACGCCGAGCAGCGGCTCACATACGTGACACGTTCCGCTCGTAAACCAGTCGCAACCCGATCAGCGTCAGCCACGGCTCATGTTCGTCGATGACCGACGACTCGCCCAGGACCATCGGTGCGAGACCCCCCGTCGCGATGACCGTGACATCGTCCGGATCGTCGGACAGCTCGCGGGCCACGCGGTTGACGACCCCGTCGACCTGGCCGGCGAAGCCGTAGATGATGCCCGACTGCATCGCCTCGACCGTGTTCTTGCCGATGACGCTGCGGGGCCGGGCCACCTCGATCTTGCGGAGCTGGGCGCCGCGGACGCCTAGGGCCTCGACGGAGATCTCGATGCCGGGGGCGATGACGCCACCGACGTACTCGCCACGCGCGCTGACCGCGTCGAACGTCGTCGCCGTGCCGAAGTCGACGACGATCGCGGGGCCGCCGTAGAGCTCGACCGCCGCGACCGCGTTGATGATGCGGTCCGCGCCGACCTCCTTGGGGTTGTCCATGAGGATCGGGACGCCCGTCTTGACGCCCGGTTCGACCAGGACCGCCGGGACGTCGCCGTAGTAGCGGCGCGTCACCTCGCGGAGTTCGTGCAGGACCGAGGGGACGGTGGCGCAGATGGCGATGCCGTCGATGCCGTCGCCCAGTTCGTCGCCGAGGAGCGGGTGCATGCCCATCAGGCCCTGGAGGAGGACCGCCAGCTCGTCGGCGGTGCGGCGCGCGTCCGTGGAGATGCGCCAGTGTTCGACGATGTCCTCGCCGTCGAACAGGCCGAGGACGGTGTGGGTGTTGCCTACGTCGATCGTCAGCAGCATGGCCCGTACCCGCTCCCTACTCCGCCGGCCGCAGGTCCAGGCCGATGTCCAGGATCGGCGAGGAGTGGGTGAGGGCTCCGACGGCCAGGTAGTCGACGCCGGTGTCGGCGTACGCCTTGGCGTTGTCGAGGGTCAGGCGGCCCGAGGCCTCCAGGGCGGCGCGGCCCTGGACGACGGCCACCGCCTCCGCGCACTCGGCCGGCGTGAAGTTGTCCAGGAGGATCAGATCGGCGCCGGCGTCCAGAACCTCGCGGAGCTGGTGCAGGGTGTCGACCTCGACCTCGACCGGGACGTCGGGGAAGCGTTCGCGTACGGCCGTGAAGGCCTGGGCGACGCCGCCCGCGGCGACCACGTGGTTGTCCTTGACCAGGGCCGCGTCCGAGAGGGACATGCGGTGGTTGACGCCGCCGCCGCAGCGGACCGCGTACTTCTCGAGGGAACGCAGGCCGGGTGTCGTCTTGCGGGTGTCGCGGACCTTGGCCTTCGTACCGTCCAGGACGTCCGCCCACGCGCGCGTGGCCGTCGCGATGCCCGACAGGCGGCACAGGATGTTCAGCGCGCTGCGCTCGGCCGTGAGGAGGTCGCGGGTGCGGGTGGTGACCGAGAGGAGCTTCTGGCCCGCCTCGACGCGGTCGCCGTCCTCCGCGTGGCGTTCGATCGCGAGTTCCTCCTCGCAGACGACGGAGATCACCGCTTCGGCGACCCGCAGGCCCGCCACCACGCCCGCCTCGCGGGCCGTGAAGTCGGCGGTGGACACCGCGTCCTCGGGGATCGTCGCCACGGTCGTCACGTCCACGCCGTGGGCCAGGTCCTCCTGGAGGGCCACGTTGGCGATGTCCTCGACCTCGACGGGGTCGAGGCCGGCGTCGGCCAGGAGCTGGGCGAGTGCGGGGTCCAGACCGCACTCCAGGTACGCCTCGCCGTCCGCGCCGCAGGCGCAGCCGTCGCCGCAGCCTCCGGACGAGGCGAGGGGAAGGTCGGGGGTGCTCACGTCGGTCACAGCTCCTGGGGGGCCTGGGGAGGAAGAGTCGAAGGGAAGTGAGTGGTGTCGGTGGTGTGCACGGCCAGCGTGCGGTCGGGGTTCAGGCGTACGACGATGTGGCGGCGCCAGGTGGTGTCGTCGCGCTCGGGGCGGTCCTCGCGCCAGTGGCAGCCCCGGGTCTCCTCGCGCAGCCGGGCCGCGGTGACCAGGACGCGGGCCACGCACAGCAGGTTGGTGGCCTCCCAGGTGTCGACGCCGGCCTCGGCGGTCTTGCCGTTCTCGGCGAGGGCGTCGCGGGCGTCGGTGTGCAGCTGCTGGAGCTGGTCGGCGGCCTTGGTGAGGGACTCCGCCGAGCGCAGGACGCCGGCCCCGTTGGTCATGATCCGCTGGATCGTGAAGCGGGCCTCTGGGGTGAGCAGGGGGTGCTCGGGGGTCTCCGGGTGCGCAAGTGGCTGCGGCACGCGCGCGTCGAGGCCGTTCGCCGCGATGTCGGCCGCGATGCGCTCGGCGTAGACGAGGCCTTCGAGGAGGGAGTTGGAGGCCAGGCGGTTGGCGCCGTGCACGCCGGTGCAGGCGACCTCGCCGCACGCGTACAGGCCGGGGACGGTCGTACGGCCGTGGGAGTCGGTGCGGACGCCGCCGGAGGCGTAGTGGGCGGCCGGGGCGACCGGGATGGGCTCGGTGACCGGGTCGATGCCGTGGGCGCGGCAGGCGGCGAGGATCGTCGGGAAGCGGTGTTCCCACATGTCGGCGCCGAAGTGCCGGGCGTCGAGGAACATGTGCTCGGCGTCCTGCTCCTGCATGCGGCGCGTGATGCCCTTGGCGACGATGTCCCGCGGGGCGAGTTCGGCCAGTTCGTGCTGCCCCTGCATGAAGCGCACGCCGTCGGCGTCGACCAGGTGGGCGCCCTCGCCGCGTACCGCCTCGGAGACCAGGGGCTGCTGGCCCTCCGCGTCGGCGCCCAGGAAGAGGACCGTCGGGTGGAACTGGACGAACTCCAGGTCGCTCACCTCGGCGCCCGCGCGCAGCGCCAGGGCCACGCCGTCGCCCGTGGAGACGGAGGGGTTGGTCGTCGCCGAGAAGACCTGGCCCATGCCGCCGGTGGCCAGGACCACCGCGGGGGCGTGGACCGCGCCCACGCCGTCGTGCTGGCCCTCGCCCATGACGTGCAGGGTGACGCCCGCCGTGCGGCCCTCGGCGTCCGTGAGGAGGTCCAGGACGAGCGCGTTCTCGACCGTGCGCAGACCACGCGCGCGTACCGCCTCGACCAGGGCCCTGGAGATCTCGGCCCCGGTGGCGTCGCCGCCGGCGTGGGCGATGCGGCGGCGGTGGTGGCCGCCCTCGCGGGTGAGTTCCAGGCTGCCTTCGGAGGACTCGTCGAACTGGGCGCCGGTCTCGATGAGGCGGCGTACGGCGTCGGGGCCCTCGGTGACGAGGATGCGGACCGCTTCCTCGTCGCACAGGCCCGCGCCCGCGACCAGGGTGTCGTCCAGGTGCTGTTCGGGGGTGTCGCCCTCGCCGAGGGCCGCGGCGATGCCGCCCTGGGCCCAGCGGGTGGAGCCGTCGTCCAGGCGGGCCTTGGTGACGACGACGGTGGTGAGGCCGGCCGCCTCGCAGCGCAGGGCGGCGGTGAGGCCGGCGACGCCGGAGCCGACGACGACCACGTCCGCGGAGATGGACCACCCGGGCGCGGGCGCGTGCAGTCGTATGCCTGTGGTGGTCACGAGGCGGCTCCGAGGATTCCGAAGGTGAGCGGGACGTTGTCGATCAGCCGGGTCGTCCCGACCCGGGCGGCGACGGCGAGGACCGCCTCGCCGGTGAAGTCGTCCCCGATCTCGGTGAAGTCGGACGGGTCGACCAGGGCGAGGTAGTCCAGCACGAGCGGCGGATCGAGGCGGGCGGCCTCGTCGAGGACCTGGCGGGCGGCCGCGCGGACGGCGGCCGGGCCGCCCGGAACGGCCGTCGCGACGGCGTGCGCGTCCGCCGCCGCGCGGGACTCCCCTATGGCGCTGAGGGCCTCGGCACGCGCGCGTGTGGCGGGCACTTCCCGGGCCCGGGCGCGCAGCGCCTCCTGCGCGGCGTGCCGGTCCTGGCCAGCGAACAGGGCACCGGACAGCGCGAGGGCGGTGCGCCGCTCGGCGGGCGAGAGGTAGCGGTTGCGGCTGGACAGGGCCAGGCCGTCCTCCTCGCGGACGGTGGGGACGCCGACGATCTCCACGCCGAAGTTCAGGTCCCGCACCATGCGGCGGATCAGCGCGAGTTGCTGGGCGTCCTTCTGGCCGTACAGGGCGACGTCGGGGCGGGTGAGGTGCAGCAGCTTGGCGACGACCGTGAGCATGCCGTCGAAGTGGCCCGGGCGGGAGGCGCCCTCCAGCCGCTCGCCCATGGGGCCCGCGGTGATACGGACCTGGGGCTCGCCGCCGGGGTAGACCTCGTCGACGGCCGGGGCGAACACGACGTCCGCGCCCGACTCCCCGGCCAGCTTCACGTCGGCGTCCAGGGTGCGCGGGTAGCGGTCGAGGTCCTCGCCCTCGCCGAACTGGAGGGGGTTGACGAAGACGGTGACGACGACCTCGCCGTCGGGCCCGGCGATGGCGCGTGCGGTGCGGATCAGCGTGGCGTGGCCCTCGTGCAGCGCGCCCATGGTCATCACCACGGCGCGACGGCCCCCACGCGCGCGTGCGTGCAGCTCACCGGCGGTGCTCAGCAGCGTGATGGTCATCGGGCGTCCCCTTCGGTGCCGTCGGTCCCGTCGGCGAGTACCCCAAGGAGGTCCTCGGCGAGCTCCGGCTTCAGCAGTCCGTGGGCCAGGGCCCGGTCGGCGGTCGCGCGGGCCATCGCCAGGTAGCCGGCGACGGTCTGCGGGGCGTGCCGTCGCAGCTCGGCGACGTGCGCGGCGACCGTGCCCGCGTCCCCGCGCGCGACCGGGCCGGTGAGGGCCGCGTCGCCGGAGCGCAGGGCGTTGTCCAGGGCCGCGCCGAGCAGCGGGCCGAGCATCCGGTCGGGGGCCGCGACACCGGCCGTGCGCAGCAGCTCCAGGGACTGGGCGACGAGGGTGACCAGGTGGTTGGCGCCGAGCGCGAGGGCCGCGTGGTAGAGCGGCCGGTTCTCCTCGGCGATCCACTCCGGCTCGCCGCCCATCTCGATGACCAGGGCCTCGGCGGCCAGCCGCAGTTCCTCGGGCGCGGTGACGCCGAAGGAGCAGCCGGCCAGTCGCTGGACGTCCACGGGCGTGCCGGTGAAGGTCATCGCGGGGTGCAGGGCGAGCGGCAGGGCGCCCGCGCGCAGGGCCGGGTCGAGCACCCGCGCGCCGTACCGCCCGGAGGTGTGCACGAGCAGCTGTCCCGGTCGTACGGACCCGGTGTCGGCGAGGCCCGTGACCAGCTCGGGCAGGGCGTCGTCCGGAACCGTCAGCAGGACCAGCTCGGCCCGCTGGAGCACCTCGGCGGGCGGCATCACCGGCACGTCGGGCAGCAGTTGCGCGGCGCGGCGCCGGGAGACGTCGGAGACCGCGGAGACGGCGACCGGGCGGTGCCCGGCGAGCTCGAGGGCCGCGGCCAGTGCGGGTCCCACGCGACCGGCGCCGACGACGCCGACGGTGAGCCGCGCGGGGCGGTCCTTGGGGTCTGGCTGTGGGGTTGTGTTCACTCGACGGCGGCCTTCCCGTTCCAGTCCGCTCCGGGTACCGGACGATTTCTCGTCATGTTAACGCGATCGGTTCGAGGGGCGTTCGGTTGTCCACAGGGTGTGCATTCCCGTACGGAAAAGGGTGTGCATCCCGCATGGAAAACCGGGTGCCCGTCCGCACACGCGCGCGGGATGATCCGGGCCATGAGCGACACGGCGGAACAGGACGAGCAGGCGACCGGGCAACTGTCGGACGAGGACCGCAGGTCACGGCTCCGTGAGCGGCGTCTGGCCGCCCACCGGGGCGCACGGCGGGTGTTCGCGCGCTTCGGCTTCCACAAGACGCTCCGGGAGCGACTGGCGGAGCTGGGCGGGGCGGAGGGCCTGTACGACCTGGACGAGCTGGCCGACGTGTACGGCGACGGCGTCGTCGAGGCGCTGGAGACGAAGGTCGCCGGACTGCTCGGCACCGAGGCCGCCGCGTTCTTCCCGACGGGCACGATGGCCCAGCAGGTGGCGCTGCGCTGCTGGGCGGGCCGCACCGGCAACCCGACCGTCGCCCTGCACGCGCTCAGCCATCCCGAGGTGCACGAGCGGAACGCGTTCAGCGAGATCGGCGGACTGCGGCCGGTGCGCGTGACGGGCGAGCCGCGGCTGCCCACCGCCGCCGAGGTGCGCGACTTCGAGGAGCCCTTCGGGGCGCTGATGCTGGAACTGCCCTTGAGGGACGCCGGATTCGTGCTGCCCTCCTGGGAGGAGCTCACCGAGGTGGTGGCGGCAGCGCGGGAACGGGACGCGGTGGTGCACTTCGACGGGGCCCGCCTGTGGGAGTCCACGGTCCACTTCGGCCGGTCCCTGGAAGAGATCGCGGGCCTGGCCGACAGCGTCTACGTGTCGTTCTACAAGTCCCTGGAGGCATTCGGCGGCGCGGCACTCGCCGGGCCCAGGGAGCTGGTGGAGGAGGCGAAGGCCTGGCGGCACCGGTACGGCGGCCAGGTCTTCCAGCAGTTCCCGACGGTCCTGTCGGCACTGGCCGGACTGGAGCGGGAGCTGCCCCGGCTGCCGGAATACGTCGCCCACGCGCGCGTGGTGGCCGCCGCCCTGCGCGAGGGCTTCGCGGCGGCCGGGGTGCCGTGGGTGCGCGTGCACCCGGAGGTGCCGCACACCCACGACTTCCGGGTGTGGCTCCCCTACGACGCCGACGTCCTGGCGGAGGCGGCGGTCCGGGCGGCCGAGGAGACGCGCTCCGTCCTGTTCGGCTCCGCCTGGGACCGGGGCGGTCCGGGTCTGGCGGTCACGGAGGTGCATGTGCGGTCCCCCGGGCTGGAGTGGACCGCGGAGGACGTCAAGAGCGCGGTGGCGGAGTTCGTGGCCCGGCTGCCGGAGGAGGTCAGGTAGGGCGCCGCCGCCACCGGTTCAGGGCGTCCCGGAACCGAGGGCGGGCCGGGCGGCCCGCCAGGACCGCCCGGAACTGCCGTTCGTCGCGCCATTCCCGCACGACCTGCCAGTCGTGCGTGCCGGGGGCGGGCGGGGCGGACTCACCGAGCTGCCGGGCGCGGTAGGTGTCGAGAAGGTGCTGCTGCGTGATGCTCATGGTCAATCGCCTCTGCGGGACGCGGTGATGGAGGTCCGAAGGCTCCGCGGCTGCCCCGGTGGTCCCACAGTGAGGCCCGTGCATCGTGAAACGTGCAGGTGAGGTGGGATGGTGTGCGGGCGAGTTGCCGTGCTCGTACTGGTCGGCGGCGGGTGTCCATGGTGAAGATCGTCTGCCCTGTCGGCTGAGACGGTTCTCGGGTTCCGCTGCGCTCGTCGCGCGCCGAGCTGCAGCGGAATGGGCGGACGCCAACCCTCACCGGGCCATCCGCGGGGCCGCAGTCCCGGTCGCGTCAGATCACAACGGCTGCATCGCCGCCGCCGGGCAGGACGACGTGCACCTCACCGACAGCAGCGAGGCCCTGCGCGTCCTGATCACGGAGATCAAGGCGGGCAGGGCCGATCATCTGCTGTAGCCCTGTCGGCGGACTACTGGCAGGTCCGGTAGCGGTATCCCGCCTGTACGTGATTCCCGTTCCGGTCGTCGAAGGTGTACTTGCCTTCCGAGTTCCGCTTGATCCTGAATGTGTAGGATTCGCCCCGGAACTCCAGGTACAGATCCTTGCCGCGAGCGGTCGAACCGCCGGTCTTCACGAGTCGATTTCCCATGTAGTAGAAGATTTCCTTGGTGGCGTCGGAGCTGCTCACCTTCCGAATCCGGTAGTTCAGGTCCTTGGTCGCCTGCGCTGTCTTCGGGCCGAAGATGCCGTCGGCCATCCTGTACGTGAACTTGCTGCCGTCCCTGTCGTACTCGGCTCCCATGGCCCACAGGATCTTCTGCCAGAAGCAGGTGGCGTTGGAGTTCTCGAAGGTGTACGTGTTGAGCATCCCCTCGTCGTCCAGATCGTCGCCGTACCCGTCGTATCCGCGGATCCATCCGTCCGATGTCTTGGCCTCGGCAGGAACAGTGGATGCGGTCAGCGCAATACCCAGGACGGCAAGGCTGGCAAGGATCTTCTTCTTCACGTGCTCCCCCATGGATTGTGTGCGCGCCGCGGGTGCGGCAGGTGTGTCTGGACAGCCTGAAGGTCTTTCGGCGCACTGGGAACCTACAACCATTCAGGGTTGAGCCCCGAGGGCTCTTTGACAGTCGGGCAGCCCGAGGGTGTCAAGCCCCGGGCTTTGTGGAGCGTGAGTTTCAGGTCGAGGGGCAGGTGGACTGGGTCTGGATCTTGATGCCGCTCACCCTGACGTCGTCGCTGAAGTGGAACGTACTGTTGGGGGGCAGGCACCAGTAGTAGGTCACGCTGTACTTGTCGTAGACGCGCAGGTAGACCCGGTCGTCGTTGCGGGTGTTCCGGACATAGTTGGCGCCGTAGCTCTTGGATCCGAGGTCCTGGTAGGAGCTGGTGACGTCCTGGTACGCGGCCGTGGGCCGGCCGTTGTTCCAGTCACTGTTGGTCAGGTAGAAGCAGACGCGAGGCCAGCCGCACCCGTTGTAGTCCCCGGCCGAGGCGGTGGGGGCGGTGGCCAGCCCAGCAGCGGTGAGCGCGGCAGCCGCTGTCGCCACAACGGCCATCCGCTTGGCCACCTTCACTTGAGCACGCACAACGAATCAACTCCTCGGCCTTGTCCACTGAGTACGTGCCGCGCGGGCACGCGGGCCTGCCTGCCCCCCCCCCCCGGTCAGGCAGGACATGGACGGCTGCCGGTGTCCGCGGCGGCAGGTACAACCCTGACGAGCCGTCGTGCAACAACCCTGCAGGGAACCTAGAATCCACAGGTACGGCCGTGTCTGCGGCCGAGCGGCACAGGCGGGGGCTGGGTATGGAGTTTCGGCTGCTGGGCGGTGTTGAGGCACGGACGGCGACCGGACCGGTCGAGCTCGGGCCTGCCCGGCAGCAGACGGTGCTGGCTGCTCTTCTCGTGGACGTCAACCGGCCGGTGACGGTCGAACAGCTCGTGCACCGGGTGTGGGGGGACAAGCCACCGCTGCGTGCCACGCAGACCCTGTACGGGTATGTGTCCCGGCTGCGCCGCCTCCTGCCGGGGGTGATCGCCCGGGGGGCTGGCGGAGGGTACGTACTCACCGCTGACGAGCAGCAGGTTGACATGCACCGGTTCCGCCGGCTGCTCGTGCTGGCGCGGCGGGCCGACGACGACGCGCAGGCGCTGGCACTGTTCGAGGAGGCGATGGCACTGTGGCGGGAAGAGCCGTTCGCGAGCGCCGACACCCCCTGGTTCAACACGGCCCGTAACACGCTCCGCAAGGAGCGGTGGGCGGCCGAACTGGACTGCAACGACCTGCGGCTGCGGTTCGGTGAACACGCCGCACTGCTTGCCACACTGGCCGAGCACTGCGCAGCGCATCCGATGGACGAGCGGCTGGCCGCGCAATACATGCTCGCCCTGTACCGCTGCGGTCGGCAGGCCGACGCCCTCGCCCACTATCGGCACGTACGCGGCATCCTCGCCGAGGAGTTGGGCGTCGACGCCGGCCGTGACCTGCAGCGGCTGCACGAGGCAATCCTCGCCGGGGACACGAAGCTGAGCCCCACCATGCGCCCGGGGCCCCCACCGGCGGTCGTTTCGGCACCGGCAGCTGCACCTGCCACTGCCTCGCCCGGCGTGGGCGCCGCCGCCGACCGCACCGGCGCGATCCCGTCCCACCTGCCCCTCGACGTCCGGGGTTTCGTCGGCCGGGACGCTGAGCTCGACGAGCTGGACGGCCTGCTGTCCGCCGGCTCACCCGCGGTCATCGCCATCGTGGTCGGCACCGCCGGGGTCGGCAAGACAGCACTGGCGGTGCGGTGGGCGCATCGGATGCGCGACCGTTTCCCGGACGGCCAGCTCTATGTGGACCTGCGTGGCTACGGCACGGACGACCCGGTGTCGGCGGCCGACGCGCTCGCCGGCTTTCTCCGCGCGCTCGGGCTGGACGGCGCCGCGATCCCCGAAGATCTCGCCGAGCGCGCGGCCCGTTTCCGGTCGCTGGTCAGCCGGCGCCGGATGCTGGTTCTGCTCGACAACGCCCGTACCGTGGACCAGGTACGCCCGATGCTGCCGGCCGGCATGTCCTGCTTCACCCTGGTGACCAGTCGTGAATCGCTGGCCGGGCTCGTCGCCAGAGAGGGCGCGCACCGCATCGGGCTCGACCGGCTGCCGCAGGCCGATGCCGCCGGCCTGCTGCGCACGTTGCTCGGCGCGTACGCCGACACCGAACCGGCCGCGATCGACTCCTTGGTCGAGCGGTGCGCAAGACTGCCGCTGGTCCTGCGGATCGCGGCGGAACTGGTCCGTTCACGACCGGCCCGTACCATCGGCGACCTGGCCGAGGAGCTGGCCGAGCAGGCCGCCCTGGACCTGCTGGAGGTCGAGGGAGACCCGCAGACGGCGGTGCGCGCGGTGTTCTCCTGGTCGTACCGGCAGCTCGCCCCGCCCGTGGCGCGGGCCTTCCGGCTGCTCGGCGTGCATCCCGGACACGGCATGGACGCCTACGCGGTGGCGGCGATGACCGGGACCGGGCTGCGGGACACGCGCAAGGCGCTCGACGTGCTGGTCCGTGCCCACCTCGTGGAGCAGACTCCCGGCGGCCGCTACCAGCTGCACGACCTGCTGCGTGTCTACGCCGCCGAGCTTGCCGAGACCGCCGGCGACGACACGGGACCGCTGACCCGGCTGTTCGACTATTACCTCGCCACCGCGGCCGCCGCCATGGACGCCATCGTCCCGCACGAGGCCGAACGCCGGCCCGATGTCCCCGCGCCGGACGCCGAGACACCGGCATTCGGCGACTACCACGCGGCGTTCGGCTGGCTGGACAGCGAACGCACCCACCTGCTCGTCGCCACACAACACGCCGAGCCGGACTACGTGATCAGGATGTCCGACACGGTGTGGCGCTACCTCAACATCGGCGGATACCACGACGACGCCATGGTGTTGCATACACGCGCACTCCATGCCGCCGAGGCTCTGGGCGACGTCAAGGCCGAGGCCAATGCCCGGCGGGTACTCGGGGCTGCGGCACTCAGGACGGGAGCCGTATCACCGGCGGTCGCTCACCTGGAGCGGGCACTGGCCCTGTACCGGCAGGTCGGCGACCGATCATTGCAGGCAGCGACCCTGAACAACCTCGGCGTCGGGAACTGGCGGCGGTCGAACCTGGTCGCGGCAGCGGACTGCTTCCGCCAGGCTCTGGCCCTCTACCAGGAGTTCAGCGTCCACCAGCGCATGCGCGCGCCGGCCACGAACAACCTCGCACGTATCCTGCACATCCTGGGCAGGTCCGACGAGGCACTCGAACTGTTCGAGCAGGCGCTGGCCATCGCGCGAGAGAACGGGAACCGAGGGAGCGAGGCGAACACGCTGTGCGGTCTGGCGGAAGTGAACGCCGCGGCCGGTCGTCACCGAGAGGCGCTGGACTACGCGCATCGTGCCCTGGCGAAGGCGCGCAACGCCGGTCACCGCAGCCTCGAAGGCACCGCCATGCGGACGCTCGGCGTCGTGCACCGCTGCCAGGGGGATCACGAGTCGGCGATACGCCGTCTCGACACCGCACTGCAGATCTCTCAGGGCGTGGGCGACCTGGAGGAGGTCATGGCAACGCTCAGCGCGCTGGCCGAGGCGCACGCTGCTGCGGGGAACCCGAGCGAGGCGCTCAGGCTCCACGAGGAGGCGCTGAACGTGGATGTCGGGTCTGGTCAACGCGACCTTCGGGCCCACGCGCTTGCGGGCATCGGTGACATCCACGCCGCACTCGGCGAGCACGAGGTGAGCCGCGATTTCTGGCAGCAGGCGCTGGTGATCTACCGGGAGCTGGGCATGCCGCAGGCCGACGAGGTGCAGGCGAGGGCCAACGGGCACCACTGCCTCTCGGCGCCGAGGCCGTCGTCAAGGGCTTCCAGCACAGCAACCTCTGACACCCGAACTTGATGGAGTCGCGGTCCGGCAGGGTTCGGATCGGGGAGGAGCGAACTGCGCTCCTCCCCCGTGATCGAAGTCCGGCACGTCAGCGATTCAGATCCATGACGCCGACCCCATGCCGTCATAGGCATCTGGGGTGACAGTGGCCACCAGTGAGCAGTGTGCATCGTGAAGTTGCAGGTCACGGTTCTGGTGTGCGCGGGGTTCTCGATGCTCGGGCTGGTCGCGGGTGGGTGACTTCGGTGAAGATCGTCGGTCAGCGGGAGACTTCGCGGTTCGTCAGGACCAGCAGGGCCCTGACCAGGGTTGTTGCCCACTTTGGGTCGGTGCGGACCTTGCCGAGGACCCGCCAGTTCTTGAGATGGGCGAAGCCGTGCTCGACCGGCGCCCGGACGGCGGCGAGCGCCTTGTTGGACAGTTTCTGCCCTCGGGTCAGGGGCCGGTTGCGGGCGGCTTTGTAGCCGGTGATCACCGCTGGGTCGATGTCCGGGCCGCTGTCGTCGAGGCCGACGAAGCCCAGGTCGGCGATGGCGCCGAGCCCGGCCGCCCGCAGTTTCGCGGTGAGCAGGTCGTGGCGGCAGGCGGTGATCTCCGAGGATCGTCCAGGGCGGGCCGCCGAGACCCACAGCAGGCGGCCCCGGTCGTCGGTGAGCGCGATCACCAGCAGGCCATGGCACTTGTGCTTGCCGGAGCAGTTCTTCCGGTTCGCCGTGCCGGTGCGCCGCCGGGTCCGTATCAGGGTGCCGTCGAGGAGGACCACCCCGCCACCCGTCCGGGCGATCTTCTTGAGCGCGCGGTCCAGGCGCGGGGCGCGGGCGGCGAGCAGGCCGACGGCCTCGCGTACCCACCGGGTGACGGTGGTGCGGTGCACTCCGTTCCCGCCGGCGAGGTCGCCGGGGCGCTGGTCACAGCGCAGCACCGCCAGCACGATGCCGGCGATCTTCCCCGCGGGCAGGGCCCGCCACCGCGAGCCGATCTTCTTCAGGTGGCCGCGTATCACGGTGGCGAGGTAGTTCAGGGTGGCGCTCGACAGCGGCAGGCGGGCGGTGTAGACAAGGTCGTCAGGGCCCTCGACGGGGCTGGGGTTGTTCTTCACAAAACACGTCACCTGCCGTCGGGGGCCCGCCGGTTACGCCCCGGCTCTCCGGTCCCGGTGTGGCTACCGGCGGGCGGTGAACCGTCCGTCGGGTCGTTTGTGCAGCCAGCCACGATCGGCGAGCTTGGTCATCTTCGCCCGCAGCGGTTCCAGCTTCCCGCGCACCGCCACCTCAAGTCCCATCTCCTCGCCCACCGCCCTGACCTGCACCGGGCCGTCCTCGGCCCGCACGATCGCCAGGATCTTGCGGTAATCGGCGGGCAGCGCGGCCTCGTCAAGGACCTCGCCGCGGTGCGGGATCAACAGGACCGCCCTTCCCGCCACCCGGGCGGGCACCGGTGAGGCGACCACGGCTGTCTCCGCTTCGGCCCGGTCCCGCTCGGCCAGCCGGTTCAGGACCCGCTCGGCGACCAGCAGTTCCTCCCGCTCGGCCTGGACCTCCTGCAGCTGCTTGGCCAACCCCTCGGCGAGCGCGTCCAGTTCGCTCCGGCGAGCGATGATCCGCTCCAGGTCTCTCATACCCTGCACCCTCCCGCGATCCCACCGCGTACCGCCCCGGTCACGGATCGTAGGAGCGGTCCCGCGACGAGCGCAGCGGAACCCGAGAACCGCCTCAGCCGACAGGGCAGACGATCTTCACCATGGACACCCGCCGCCGACCAGTACGAGCACGGCAACTCGTCCGCACACCAGCCCACCTCACCTGCACGTTTCACGATGCAC
The DNA here is from genome assembly GCF_028885415.1 of Streptomyces coeruleorubidus. Classification (GTDB taxonomy): domain Bacteria; phylum Actinomycetota; class Actinomycetes; order Streptomycetales; family Streptomycetaceae; genus Streptomyces; species Streptomyces coeruleorubidus_A. The sequence continues at coordinate 5,562,695 of NZ_CP118527.1, read as the reverse complement.
GGGCCTCAGTGAGCCCGTGCCGAGGGCGGCGTCGCGTCGATTGACGAGGCCCGTCAATCGACGGGGGCGTTGTCAGTGGCGGGGTGCACCATGAGGTCATGAGCGTGCACATCGACATCGCGGGGCTGCGGCCGGAGCAGGTCGCCGTCGTGCCCTCGCCCCTGGCCGAGCTGGGCATGGCGCTGCACGCGCTGTCCGAGCCGGGACACCACCCGGGCCTCCAGGGCTGGGTGACGGGCGTGACCGCCCGGCTCGACCCGCATCTGGCCGACCGGATGTGCGAGGCCGACTTCCTGTGGCGGACGACGTTCTCGGACCTGTTCCTGCCGTACGCGGGCATCCCGGGCCCGGGCACGCTGCCGTGCACCACCCTCGCCGAGGAACTGGACCTGCTGGACAAGCTGACGGACGAACAGTTCGTGGACGCGGCGCTGGAGTTCACCTGTGCCGTCTGGTACGGCACGTGCGGGCCCACCGCGCTGTCCGACCCCGAGGTGCGCCGCCGCTCGCTGGACCTGGCCGCCGCGCGCGGGCCGCGGCAGCTGCGGTTCAGCGAGCGGCTGCTGGCCGACCCGCCCCGGATCCGGGCCTGGCTGCGGCAGTTCCTCCAGGACTGCGACGAGGCGTTCTTCGCGGAGGCGTGGTCCCGGCTGCGTCACCAGCTCGCGGCGGACGCCCGCCACAAAACGGACCTCCTCAGACACCGGGGCCTGGCCGAGGCGCTCGCCGCGGTGTCCCCGGCGGTGACGCTCGACGAGGCCGCCGCCGGCATCACGGTCGACAAGCTGGGCGACGGCCGTACGGCCACGGGCGACCACGGCCTGCTGCTCGTCCCGACGAGCCTGGGCTGGCCGCACCTGATGGTCCTGCACCGGTACGGCTGGCAGCCGGTGCTGCACTACCCGGTCGGCTCCCCCGAGTTCGCCGCCCCGCCCACACTGGAGCAGCTGGCCCTGCGCATGACGGCGCTGTCCCATCCCGTGCGGATGCGCCTGTGCCGCAATCTGGCCCGCAGCGCGTACACCACCGGTGAGCTGGCGCAGGTGCACGGCATGACGGCCCCGGAGATATCCCGGCATCTGGCCGTGCTGAAGAAGGCGGGCCTGGTCACCACCCGTCGCCGCGGGCGCTACGTCCTGCACCAGCTGGACGTGACGGTGGTGGCCCGGCTCGGCAGCGAGTTCCTGGAAGGGATCCTCAGGTAGCCGGCCCTCGTGCGCCGCTCAGCCGAGCCCGCCGGCCCGCACCAGCCCCGTCTCGTATGCCAGCACCACCACCTGCACCCGGTCCCTGAGCCCCAGCTTGGTCAGGATGCGGCCCACGTGCGTCTTCACGGTCGCCTCGGACAGCACCAGCCGGGCCGCGATCTCGCCGTTGGACAGGCCCTGCGCGACCAGCACCATGACCTCGCGCTCGCGTCCGGTGAGCCGCTCCAGCTCCTGGTGCTGGGGCTGCTTCGCGCCCGGCAGCATCGGCGCGAAGCGGTCCAGGAGCCGCCGGGTGGTGGAGGGGGCGACGACCGCGTCACCGCTGTGCACGGCGCGGATCGCGGCGAGGAGCTCCCCGGGCGGCACGTCCTTGAGCATGAAGCCGGAGGCGCCCGCCTTCAGCCCGGAGAAGGCGTACTCGTCGAGGTCGAAGGTGGTCAGGATGAGCACCTTCGGCGGGTCGGCGTCCGCGCAGATCCGACGGGTCGCCTCCACACCGTCGAGCTTCGGCATACGGACGTCCATCAGCACCACGTCGACCTCGGTCGAGCGCAGCGCCTGGAGGGCCTCGACCCCGTCGCCCGCCTCCGCCACGACCTCCATGTCCGGCTGGGCGGCGAGCACCATCCGGAACCCGGTGCGCAGCAGCACCTGGTCGTCGACGAGCATCACGCGGATCGTCATCGGGGCCTCTTCCATGTCTGTCGTTACAGGTGTCAGCGAGGGGCGTGTGCGGAGGTCAGTGAGCGGGTTTGAGCGGCAGGAGGGCACTGATGCGGAACCCTCCGCCCGGGCGCGGGCCGGCGTCCAGGGTGCCGCCGACCATGCCGACCCGTTCCCGCATGCCGATCAGGCCGTGGCCCTGGCCGTCGAGCCCGCCCTCCTCGTACAGCTCGTGCGGGGCGCCCTTGCCGTCGTCCTCGACGAGCAGGCCGAGGCCGTCGTCGAAGTACACCAGGCGCACGCTCGCGCCCGCGCCCGGCCCGCCGTGCTTGCGGGTGTTGGTGAGCGCCTCCTGCACGATGCGGTAGGCGGTGAGCTCGACGCCGCTGGGCAGCGGGCGGGGGGTGCCCTCGACCTTGAAGTCGACGGGCAGTCCGTGCCCGCGGCACTGCTCGACGAGGTCCTCGATCTGCTGGACGTCGGGCTGCGGCACGTACTCGCCGGCCTCCTCGTGCTCCCCGGTGCGCAGCACGCCGAGCAGGCGGCGCATCTCGGCGAGGGCCTGGCGGCCGGTGGAGGAGATGGTCTCCAGGGCCTTCTTCGCCTGGTCGGGCGCGGCGTCGAGGACGTAGGCGGCGCCGTCGGCCTGCACCACCATCACCGAGACGTTGTGCGCGACGACGTCGTGCAACTCGCGGGCGATCCGAGCGCGTTCCGCGGCGACGGCGACCTTGGACTGTGCCTCGCGCTCCCTCTCCAGACGGGCGGCCCGCTCCTCCAGCTGCGCGAAGTAGGCGCGGCGGGTGCGGATGGAATCGCCGAGCACCCAGGCGAGGGCGAAGGGCACGGTCATGAAGACCGCCAGGACCATGTCGCCGAAGACGCCCGTCTGATCGTTCGGCCAGCGCAGCTGTGCCACGGGGGCCGCGCACAGGCCGGCGGCCAGCGCGAAGCGGGAGGCCCAGCGGGCACCCTCCGCCGCGACCGTGTAGACGATCACCAGCATGGCGAAGTCGTGGGGGCCCATCTCGACATCGGTGATCAGCTGGGCCACACCGACCGCGGTCGCGAGCAGCAGCATCTTCTCCGGCATGCGGCGGCGCAGCGCCACCACCAGGCACAGCAGCATCGCGAGCGGAACGGCGACGGCCGGGGGGCCGAATCCGCCCGACGCTCCGCCGACCACGGAAATCCCGAGGAGGACCACGGCCCAGGAGCCGTCGACCCACATCGGGTGCCTGCGGAGGAAGTCATAGAGACGCTGCACGTAACCCAGCGTAGGGAAGGGGGATAGGTGCAGGGGTCAACCGGAGGACCGATCCGCACCGGGCGCGCGTACTCCGCAAGGTGGAGTTGCGTTCGTTGTGTGCCCTTAGCCTGGCCCGGTGACAGCAGCGACGAGGGGCAAGGGACCCGTGGAACACGACGGGCACGAGTGGCGCGGGTGGCGTGCGGCCGTGCGGGAGGCCCTGTACGGGCCGGGCGGCTTCTATCGCCGGGCCGAGGGTCCGGCCGGGCACTTCCGGACGTCCGTGCACGCGTCACCGCTGTTCGCCGGGGCCGTGGCGGGGCTGCTGTGCCGGGTCGACGAGGCGCTGGGGCGGCCCACGACGCTGGACTTCGTCGACATGGCGGCCGGGCGGGGCGAGCTGGCCGGCGGGGTGCTCGCCGCGCTCCCGGCCGACGTGGCGGCCCGCACGCGCGCGTACGCCGTGGAAGTCGCCGAGCGGCCCGAGGGGCTCGATCACCGGATCGAGTGGCTGGCCGAGCCGCCGCAGGGCATCACCGGGTTGCTGTTCGCCAACGAGTGGCTGGACAACGTACCGGTGGACGTCGCGGAGGTGGACTCCGCGGGCGTGGCGCGGCTGGTGCTGGTCAGGGAGGACGGGACCGAGCGGCTCGGGGAGCCGGTCGACGGGGCGCAGGCGCGGTGGCTGGCGCGCTGGTGGCCGCTGTCCGGCGAGGCGGGACTGCGGGCCGAGATCGGCCTGTCCAGGGACGAGGCCTGGGCCTCGGCGGTCGCCACGCTCGACCGGGGGCTCGCCGTCGCCGTGGACTACGCGCACACGGCGGACACACGGCCGCCGTTCGGGACGCTGACCGGCTTCCGGGAGGGCCGCGAGACGGCGGCCGTGCCGGACGGCTCGTGCGACATCACGGCGCATGTCGCGCTCGACGCGTGCGCGCTGCCCGGCGGGCGCCTGCTCCCGCAGCGCGAGGCGCTGCGCGCCCTGGGCGTGACCGGCGCACGCCCCCCGCTCACGCTGGCGTCCACCGCCCCCGCCGCCTACGTACGCGCCCTCGCGAGCGCCGGGGAGGCCGCCGAGCTCACCGCGTCGGGCGGGCTGGGCGACTTCGGGTGGCTGGTACAGCCGGTCGGGATCGGGGATCCGCTCTAGGGGATGTCCGTAAAGTCCCCTACTTGTCGATTACTTGTCGATGTCGCCCACGACGAAGAACATCGACCCCAGGATCGCCACCATGTCCGCGACCAGCGTCCCCGGCAGCAGCTCCGTCAGCACCTGGATGTTGTTGTACGAGGCCGAGCGCAGCTTCAGCCGGTACGGCGTCTTCTCGCCCTTGCTGACCAGGTAGTAGCCGTTGATGCCGAGCGGGTTCTCGGTCCAGGCGTACGTGTGGCCCTCGGGTGCCTTCAGGACCTTCGGGAGCCGCTGGTTGACCGGCCCGGGCGGCAGCTCGGCGAGCCGGTCGAGGCAGGCGTCGGCCAGGTCCAGCGCGTTGTGCGTCTGCTCCAGGAGGCACTCGAAGCGGGCGAGGCAGTCGCCCTCCTGCCGGGTCACCACCTTCAGGACGTCGCCCAGCTCCCCGTAGGCGAGGTAGGGCTCGTCCCGGCGCAGGTCGAAGTCCACGCCCGAGGCGCGCCCGATCGGCCCGCTGACGCCGTAGGCGTGTACCGCCTCCGGGGCGAGCGTGCCGACCCCCCGGGTGCGGCCCCGGAAGATCTCGTTGCCCAGCACCAGGTCGTCGAAGCGGTCCATCCGGGAACGCACGTCGGCGACGGCGGCACGTGCGCGCGTGGTCCACCCGGCCGGCAGGTCCTCCTTGAGGCCGCCCACCCGGTTGAACATGTAGTGCATCCGCCCGCCGGAGACCTCCTCCATGACGTGCTGGAGCTCCTCGCGCTCCCGGAAGGCGTAGAAGATCGGCGTGATCCCGCCGAGCTCCAGCGGGTACGAGCCGAGGAACATCAGGTGGTTGAGCACCCGGTTCAGCTCGGCGAGCAGCGTGCGCAGCCACACCGCGCGCTCGGGGACCTCCATGCCGAGCATCCGCTCCACGGCGAGGACCACGCCCAGCTCGTTGGAGAAGGCCGACAGCCAGTCGTGGCGGTTGGCGAGCATGATGATCTGGCGGTAGTCGCGCGCCTCGAACAGCTTCTCCGCGCCGCGGTGCATATAGCCGATCACCGGCTCCGCGTGCGTGATGCGCTCGCCGTCCAGGACGAGCTTCAGCCGCAGCACGCCGTGGGTGGACGGGTGCTGCGGCCCGATGTTGAGCACCATGTCGGTGCTCTCCGCGGCGCCGCCGATTCCGACCATGGTCTCCGTCGTAGGAGTCATGGACACAGTCTCTCCTACGTACGCTGGCCTCATGGAGACGGGGAGCCCGCAGGACACGGGGCCGGCGGGGACACAAGGCGCGGCGCAGACGCAGGGCGCCGCAGGGACACAGGGCGCGGCGGGGGCCGTCGAGGACGGGCCGGTGTGGATCGCGCTGCCGCCCGGACTGCTGAAGATGCGGCGGCTGCTGCTGGTGGTGTGGCTGGGGCTGATCAGCCTGGCCGCCGGGCTGGTGCCGGGCCTGCTGGCCGGGCCCGCCTGGGCCGCCTTCGCACTGCCGCCGCTGGCGCTGATGGCCTGGGGCTGGGTGATGCTGGAGCGCAACTGGCGTTCCTGGCGGTACGCCGAGCGCGCCGACGACCTGCTGATCAGCCGCGGTGTGCTGTGGCGCGAGGAGACGGTCGTGCCGTACGGGCGGATGCAGCTGGTCGAGGTCACGTCCGGGCCCGTCGAGCGGCACTTCGGGCTGGCCAGCGTGCAGCTGCACACGGCCGCCGCCTGGACCGACGCGACCATCCCCGGCCTGGACCCGGCCGAGGCGGAGCGGCTGCGAGACCGGCTCACCGAGCTGGGCGAGGCCCGATCGGCGGGGCTGTGACGCCCCCCGAGGCGGCCGGGGACGCCGGGGCTGCCGAGGCCCCCGAGGCCGCCCGGACCGCCGAGGCCGACAACGGGATCGCCGAGCGGCGGCTGCACCCCGTCACACCGCTCAGGCGGGCCTGGGCGCCGGTCGCCGTGGTGATCGGCTGGGCGGTGCACGACCCCGACGGGGCGCAGCGCCATCTGACCCGGCTGAACACGACCACGCTGCTGATCGGCCTCGCCGTGATCGTCCCGGCCGCGGCCCTGTACGGCTTCTGCTCCTGGTGGTTCACGCACTTCGCGGTGACCGAGACCGAACTGCGCATCCGTACCGGACTGGTGTTCCGGCGCACCGCGCACATCCGGCTGGAGCGGCTCCAGGCCGTCGACGTCACCCAGCCGCTGCTCGCGCGGGTCGCGGGCGTCGCCAAGCTCAAACTCGACGTCATAGGCACCGACAAGAAGGACGAGCTGGCCTTCCTGGGCGCGGACGAGGCGCGGACGCTGCGGGCCGAACTGCTCGCCCGCGCGGCCGGATTCGCGCCCGAGACCGCGCACGAGGTCGGGGAGGCGCCGTCCCGGCAGATGCTGCGGGTGCCGCCCGGCGTGCTCGCCATGTCGCTGGTGCTGAGCGGGGCGACCTGGGCGTCGCTGGCCGCGGCGCTCGTCGTGCCGCCGGTGCTGTGGCTGGCCACGGAGAGCGTGTGGACGGTCCTGGCCGTCGCCCTGCCGCTGCTGGGCGCGGCGGGCGCGAGCAGCGTGGGGCGGTTCGTCCGCGAGTACGACTGGACGGTGGCCGAGTCGCCCGACGGGCTGCGCCTGGACCACGGTCTGCTGGACCGCGCCCACGAGACGGTGCCGCCGGGGCGGGTGCAGACCGTGCGGATCGTGGAGCCGCTGCTGTGGCGGCGGCGCGGCTGGGTGCGCGTGGAGCTGGACGTGGCGGGCTCCTCCAACTCCGTGCTGGTGCCGGTCGCCCCGCGCGAGATCGCGGAGGTCGTCGTCGCGCGCGTGCTGCCCGGGGTGACCGTGCCGGAGCAGGCGGCCCTGTCGCCGTCGCCGCGCCGCGCCCGGTGGTGCGTGCCGGTGTGGTGGCGCGGGTACGGGCTCGCCGTCACGGACGCGGTGTTCGCGGCGCGGTCGGGGCTGCTGCGGCGGAGCCTCGCGCTGGTGCCGCACGCGAAGGTGCAGAGCGTACGGATGACGCAGGGGCCGTGGGAGCGGGCCCGGGGCGTGGCCGACGTGTGTGTGGACACGGGCGCGAACAAGACGGTGCGGGCACGGCTGCGGGACGCGGCCGAAGCGCGTGAACTGCTGCAGGCACAGGCGGAGCGGTCACGGACCGGGCGCAGGGACGCGCGGCCGGACCGCTGGATGGCGTGACCCGCCGGACCCACCGGAAAGCCGAAGGCCCCCCGGCCGGGCCGGGGGGCCTTTTGGGCAGCGTGGGCGTCAGGAAACCGCGCTCCGCAGCCCCTGTACGTCGATCTGCTCCGTCTCGTCGTGCGCCGTCAGGTCGATGACCTGGCCGATCCCGCGCGACTCCTCGTCCGCCGGCTTGAACCGGGCCTCGGTCTCGGCCTTGTGCAGCGCGAGGGCCTCCTGGCCGACGACATCGGCCAGGTCCTCGTTCTGCACGGCGTCCAGGGCGGCCCGGGACGTCCCCTGCTTCGTACCGAAGAAGTCGAACCCGCCTTCGGACACAGGACGGCGCACCGGCGTCTGCGGCGCCACGGCCACAGCGGTCGGCACGGTGTAGTGCCCCGAGGAGGCAGGCTGCGGGAGTCGCTCGGCCTCGGCCGCGGTGGAGGTGCCGGCGGTCGCGCGCTCGTGCCCGGCGACCGCCTCGGACTGCCCCTGCGCCTCGTCCTCCTGCGGCTGCTCCCGCCGGTCGTCCTTCCGGTCGTCCCGCGCGGGCTCCGCGTCGTCGCCCTTCCGGTCGTCCCGCGCGGGCTCCGCGTCGTCGCCCTTCGGTACGCCGTCGCCGTCGCCGCCCCCGTCCGGGTCAGGGGCCGGGGCGAAGTCGCCGTCGAGCCGGGCGAGCGCCGCCGCGGCACGCCGGAACAGCCGGGAGCCCTCCGGCGAGAACACCGCGGGGATCGCCGTCTGCTCCTCCACGGCAAGGGCCGGCGCCTCGGCGGCAGCCGTCTCGTCCGCGTCCGCCGGGGCATCCGCCGTCCGAGACGCCCCCGCGGGCAGCGCGGCCCGTACCGGAGCCGTCGCCTCTATCTCGAGCACCCGGCGTTCCTCCAGGGCGCTCGCGCGCTCGGTCTCGGCGGTGGCGTACCGGCGCAGCAGCGCGGCGTGCTCGTTGCGCAGTCCGGCCAGTTCCGTGCGCTTGGCGCGCAGCCGCTGCTCCAGCTTCACGCGCAGCTCGCGGGACTCCTCGAGGTCGGCCTCCAGTTCGGCGACCCGCTCCTCGAAGCGCCACTCGTCGCTCGCACGCGCGCGCGTGAGATCGGCGACGCGTTTGCCCGCCTGGGTGTCCCAGCGGCGGAGCACGACCGCGCCGACGACCGCCGTCGCCGCGGCGGCCGCGGCCAGACCGCGGAGCACCATCGGCTCCGTGAACACCCAGGGCCCCAGGGCGCAGACGAGGGAGACGCCTGCGATCGCCGACGGGGGCAGCAGCCTGTGCAAGGGCGGGGAATGGCGGTGACGTCCACGTGGCATGGCCAGAAACTTACCGCGCGTAGGCGAATCATGGTGACCCACCCCGCAAAAAGAAAGCCACACCGAAGCGTTCACACGGCATGGGAACTCGGGAAGAAGCGGAATCGGCCCTCACCCCAATTCCCAAGATCATTTTCAACGGCCGTTCAGCCGCCCGCCGATCCACTCCAGCGTCGCCGGAATCTCGCGCCGCCAGGTGTTGAAGTTGTGCCCGCCACTTTCCAGGATGATCGACGAGATCCGCGTCCGCCCGGTCGCCTGCACCCGCTCTATGAACCGCAGCGTGTCCCGGTAGTTGGACTCACCGGACCTGCTGCTGGTGACGAGCAGTGAAGTGTCGGGAGCCGGCCTGTGCTTGAGGTACCACCACAGGTCGGCGCGATTCCGGAGCCCCTTGTCGCCCTGGAAGAGATCGCCCGTCGTGGCGTCGATCGGCGCCTTGTAGTACGCGGACAAGCCCGCCCCGGCGGCATACACACCGGGATGGTGCATGGCGATCTTCAAGGCGCAGTAGCCGCCCGTCGAGTTGCCGATGATGCCCAGACCGCCCGGCTTTTCGGCCACCCGGTAGTGCGTGCGCAACGCGTCGGGCAGATCCCTGGCGAAGAACGACTCGGTCTGCGGACCGCCCGGGACGTCCACGCACTCCGTGTCCCGGGGCGGCGCCACCGTGGGCCGCAGCATCACCAGGATCATCGGCGGCATCCGGCCCTCCCGGGCCAGCTCCAGTGCCGTACGCGGATAGTGGAGCTTCTCCACCAGCGCCGAGGCCGTACCCGGGTAACCGGTCAGCACGACGGCCGTGGGGAACGTACGGGTGCGGTACCGCGGCTGGAAGTACTCCGGCGGCAGATAGACGTACGCGGGCGTGGCGATGCGCGTCGTACGCCCCACGATGTCGATCTGCTGGATCCGGCCGCCCGCCCGGGGACTCACCCCGCCCGCCCCCGGCACCCGGCGCGAGCCGACCACCTCCAACGGGCCGCCACCCGGCGTGTGGTCCACGACCACGCCCTGGTCCTTCTCCTGCCCGAACAGGTCCGCCCAGCTGGCGTAGAAACCGAAGGCCTGGTTGGCGGCGAGGCCCACCGCGGCGAACAGCGCCACCTGCGTGGCGAGCAGCAGGCCGACCCGCCCGCCCACGGCCCGCCAACTCCGCCGGGCCAGCCGCGGCCACAGCCAGACCGTGCCGGCGAACAGCAGCACGGCGGACAGTACCGCCAGCACCAGCACCTTGTTGCTCGTGAGACCCAGACCCATCGGTGGTTACCTGTCCGCGCTTTCCGTCCGGGGTCTCTCACCGCACTCACACCTTGCGAGGGCTTGTCCCGGACTTTCCTTGGCCTTTGAAATGGCTTTGACGAAGGGAGTGAACCTCTCCCTCCGAGACACCGTCCTAGAGGGCGCAATGTCGCCGGATGCCCGAATCGGCACCGGATCCAAGGTCTCTCGCGGAACTATGGGATGCGATGTCTGTCAGGACAGATGAGGAAATGTCGGGCGAGGTTCCGAGTCACGGAAGCGCCACGGCTGGTACGGGCCTGATGAGCCGAGTGCGCCACCGGCTGCCCGGACCACGCCCCGAGGCCGTCCCGGTCCTGGTCGGCAGAGCCTGCGCGCTGGTGGGCGTCCTGGACATCGCCGCGGGCGTCTTCCCGCGCTTCAGGCACAGCCGCATGCACGCCATCGCCGAGGTCCTGCCCGGCGCGCTCGGCCCGTTCGCGGCCGCCCTGTCCCTCAGCGCCGGAGTGCTGTTGCTGCTGCTCGCCCACGGCCTCAAGCGCGGCAAGCGCCGGGCGTGGCGGGCGGCCGTGGCCCTGCTGCCGGCCGGTGCCGTGGCGCAGTTCACGTACCGGCACTCGATCGTGGGCGTGCTCATCTCACTGGCCCTGCTGGCGCCCCTGCTGCTCCACCGCGACCAGTTCTCGGCCCTGCCCGACCCGCGCAGCCGCTGGCGGGCGCTCGCCAACTTCGTGCTGATGAGCGCCGGTTCGCTGCTGCTGGGCCTGTTCATCGTCAGCGTCCACGGCGAGCGCATGGTCGGCGACCCGAGCCTGGCCGACCGCATCACCCACGTCATCTACGGGCTGTTCGGCTTCGAGGGCCCGGTCGACTACCAGGGCAACACCTCCTGGACGGTCGCCTTCTCGCTCGGCGCCCTCGGCCTGCTCACCGCCGTCACCACCATCTACCTGGCCTTCCGCCCCGAACACCCGGCCGCCCAGCTCACCGAGGAGGACGAGGCCCGGCTGCGCGCCCTGCTGGAGCGGCACGGCGGCCGCGACTCCCTCGGCCACTTCGCGCTGCGCCGCGACAAGGCCGTCGTCTTCTCCCCCAGCGGCAAGGCGGCGGTGACGTACCGCGTCGTCTCCGGCGTGATGCTCGCCAGCGGCGACCCGATCGGCGACGTCGAGGCCTGGCCCGGCGCCATCGAACGGTTCATGGACGAGGCCAAGGCCCACTCCTGGACACCGGCCGTCATGGGCTGCTCCGAGACCGGGGGCGAGGTGTGGACCCGCGAGACCGGGCTCGACGCCCTCGAACTGGGCGACGAGGCGGTGGTGGACGTCGCGGATTTCTCCCTGGCCGGCCGCGCGATGCGCAACGTGCGCCAGATGGTCAAACGCATCGAGCGCGCCGGTTACGAGACCCGGGTACGACGTGTCCGTGACGTCGGCGAGGCCGAACTGGAGCGCATCCGGCGCGCCGCCGACGACTGGCGCGGCACCGACACCGAGCGCGGCTTCTCCATGGCCCTGGGCCGCGTCGGCGACCCCGCCGACGGCGACTGCCTCATCGCCACCGCCCACAAGCAGGACGACCACCCCGGCCCCTACGGCGACCTGAAGGCGATCCTGCACTTCGTGCCCTGGGGCACCGACGGCGTCTCCCTGGACCTCATGCGCCGCGACCGCTCGGCCGACCCCGGCATGAACGAACTGCTCATCGTGGCCGCCCTCCAGGCCGCCCCGAAGCTCGGCATCGCCCGCGTCTCCCTCAACTTCGCCATGTTCCGCTCGGCGCTGGCCCGCGGCGAGAAGATCGGCGCCGGCCCGGTGCTGCGCGCCTGGCGCGGGCTGCTGGTGTTCCTCTCCCGCTGGTTCCAGATCGAGTCGCTCTACAAGTTCAACGCCAAGTTCCAGCCGCGCTGGGAACCCCGCTTCGTCGTCTACCGGGCCTCCGGCGACCTGCCCCGCATCGGCTTCGCCGCCATGCAGGCCGAGGGCTTCGTCAACCTCGCCCTCCCCCTGCCGCGATTCCTGCGCCGCCGACGCCCGTCGGGCCGCCGCCCGTGCGCGCACGGCACGACGACGGAACGGAGCGTCAGAACGGCGTGACCTGTCCGGGCCGACCCGGGCCGCAGCGCCTGACGGCCGTCCCCTGGGCCTACGCTGAACATATGAGCAACCAGAGCGGACGCGGGCGCGTGGCGGGCCTACCGGAATGGGACCGCTGCGCGGTCATGGGAGTCGTGAACGTAACCCCCGACTCCTTCTCCGACGGCGGCCGCTTCTTCGACACCACGGCCGCCGTCAAGCACGGCCTGGACCTGGTCACCGAGGGCGCGGACCTGGTCGACGTCGGCGGCGAGTCGACCCGCCCCGGCGCCACCCGGGTGGACGAGGCCGAGGAACTCCGCCGTGTCGTCCCCGTCGTGCACGGCCTGGCCTCCGAGGGCGTCACCGTCTCGGTCGACACCATGCGCGCGTCCGTCGCCGAGCGGGCCCTCGCGGCGGGCGCCGCCCTCGTCAACGACGTCAGCGGCGGCCTCGCCGACCCCCGCATGATCCCGGCCGTCGCCGACGCCGGCGCCCCCTTCGTCGTCATGCACTGGCGCGGCTTCCTCCAGGGCGGCAACGTCCGCGGCGAGTACGCCGACGTCGTCACCGAGGTCGTCGACGAGCTGCACGCGCGCGTGGAGGCCGTTCTGGCGGGCGGTATCGCTCCCGACCGGGTCGTCGTCGACCCCGGACTCGGCTTCTCCAAGGACGCCGAGCACGACCTCGCGCTCCTCGCGGGCCTCGACCGGGTCCTCGGCCTCGGCCACCCGCTGCTCGTCGCCGCCTCCCGCAAGCGATTCCTCGGCCGGGTCCTCGCCGGCCCGGACGGCCCGCCCCCGCCCGCACGCGAACGCGACGCCGCCACCGCTGCCGTCTCCGCGCTCGCGGCGCACGCCGGCGCGTGGGCGGTACGCGTGCACGAAGTACGCGCCACGGCGGACGCCGTACGCGTCGCCCACGCCATCGCTAAGGCACGCACCGGCGCAGAAGGAACCCGGTGAGCGCCCCGCACACCGACGTCGAACAGGTCGAGGCCGCCAACACCGCCTTCTACGAGGCACTGGAACGAGGCGACTTCGAGGAACTGGCGTCGCTCTGGCTGACCCCTTCCGACCTGGGCGTCGACGAGACGTACCACGACCCGGCCGACACCGGCGTGGTCTCCTGCGTGCACCCCGGCTGGCCGGTGCTCACCGGCCGCGGCGAGGTCCTCAGGTCGTACGCGCTGATCATGGCGAACACCGACTACATCCAGTTCTTCCTCACCGACGTGCACGTCTCGGTCACCGGCGACACCGCCCTGGTGACCTGCACGGAGAACATCCTCAGCGGCGGCCCCGCCCCCGAGGGCGACGAGGAGCTCGGCCCGCTCGTCGGACAGCTCGTGGTCGCCACGAACGTGTTCCGGCGCACGCCCGTGGGGTGGAAACTCTGGTCGCACCACGCTTCCCCCGTTCTGGCCGAAACCGACGAGGACGAACAGGACGACACTCCCACCTGAGTGGGTACGTGCCAGGAAGTGGTTGGAATCACGGACCCGCGGGTATGGGCGGCTACCAACCCGTGAGCCGCCGGGTTCCCCAGGGGAAACGCCGGATGAATCCTGCCGGGCCCGGCCCGGACCCACGCCCCGTGGCCCGGCCCCGTCCGGGCTCGCAGGTAGATTCGACTGAGGCCGGTGTGCCGACCGCACACGGCACGGACCGGCCGTGACCGACGATTGCAGGAGTGATTCGCGTGGATCGTGTCGCGCTGCGCGGCCTGAAGGCCCGCGGGCACCACGGTGTGTTCCCGAGGGAACGCGAGGAGGGCCAGACCTTCATCGTGGACCTCGTCCTCGGCCTGGACACCCGACCGGCCGCGGCCGACGACGACCTGGCGAAGACCGTGCACTACGGCATCGTGGCCGAGGAGGTCGTGGCCGTCGTGCAGGGCGAGCCCGTCAACCTCATCGAGACGCTCGCCGAGCGCATCGCCCAGGTATGTCTGAAGCACGACGGGGTTCAGCAGGTCGAGGTCTGCGTCCACAAGCCGGACGCCCCGATCACGGTCCCCTTCGACGACGTGACCGTCACCATCACCCGGAGCCGAGTATGACTGCGCCCTTCCTCAAGGGTCCCAGCGACCCGACCGTACAGCCGGTACCCGCCTCCGTCGTCGAGAAGGTCGACGCCGCCGACACCACGCTCAGCAATCCAAAACGGGCCGTGGTCGCCCTCGGCTCCAACCTCGGCAACCGCCTGGAGACCCTCCAGGGAGCCATCGACGCCCTGGAGGACACCCCCGGCGTCCGCATCAAGGCCGTCTCCCCGGTCTACGAGACCGAGCCCTGGGGCGTGGAGCCCGGCAGCCAGCCCGCCTACTTCAACGCGGTCGTCGTACTGAAGACCACCCTCCCGCCGTCCTCGCTGCTGGAGCGCGCACACGCGATCGAGGAGGCCTTCCACCGCGTCCGGGACGAGCACTGGGGCCCCCGCACCCTGGACGTCGACATCGTCTCCTACGCCGACGTCGTCTCCGAGGACCCGCAGCTCACCCTCCCCCACCCTCGCGCCCATGAGCGCGCCTTCGTCCTGGCCCCCTGGCACGACCTGGACCCCGAGGCGCAGCTGCCCGGCCGCGGCCCGGTCACCGGTCTGCTGGAGTCCGTCACCCGCGAAGGCGTGGCGCCCCGCGCGGACCTGGAACTCCGGCTGCCCGAGTAGCCGTTAAGGTCGAGACGGCTGCACAACCAGGCCGGAGCCGGGGGAACCGAAGGGACACTGTGAAAGAGCTGCGCATCAGGGTGCTGGCCGGCGTCTTCGTCGTGGCAGGCGTGCTGTCCTGGGCGGGCGCCCGCCTGTGGAACTCGGTCGGGACCCTGCCGAGTGTCCCCCTGGCCGCCCCCATCGTCCTGGCTCTGATCACCGTGGTCCTGCTGGCCACCGCGCTCTCGCTCCGCGCCCGCCTGAAGGCCCAGCGCGAGCGGCAGCCCGACGCCAAGGGCGTCGACCCCATGATGGCGGCCCGCGCGGTCGTCTTCGGTCAGGCCAGCGCCCTCGTCGCCGCCCTCGTCGCCGGCATGTACGGCGGCACCGGCGTCTTCCTCCTGGAGTCCCTCGACAACCCCGCCCGCCGCGACCAGGCCATCTCCGCCGGCTTCTCGGTGCTCGCGGGCATCGGCGTCATCGCGGCCGCCATCTTCCTGGAGCGCGTCTGCAAGCTCCCGGAGGACGACGAACACGACGGCGCGGGAGCGGCTCCGACCGTGTGACCCCGGCGTCAGCGCGCCATGATCAGGCTCATGGCCTCATTGCGGGTCGCCGGATCACGGAGCTGGCCGCGGACCGCCGAGGTAATGGTCTTCGCACCCGGCTTCCGGACCCCGCGCATCGACATGCACATGTGCTCGCACTCCACGACCACGATGACCCCGCGCGGCTCCAGGATCTGCATCAGCGAGTCCGCGATCTGCGTGGTGAGTCGTTCCTGCACCTGCGGACGCCGTGCGTACACGTCTACGAGCCGCGCCAGCTTGGAGAGGCCGGTGATCTTACCCTCGACGGACGGAATGTAGCCAACATGGGCAACTCCGACAAACGGCACGAGGTGATGTTCACACGAGCTCAGGACTTCGATGTCCTTCACCAGCACCATCTCGTCATGCCCGAGATCGAACGTCGTCGTCAGCACATCCTCGGGCTTCTGCCACAACCCCGCGAATATCTCCTTGTACGCCCGCGCCACCCGCGCCGGCGTCTCACGGAGCCCCTCGCGGTCGGGGTCCTCGCCGACCGCGATCAGCAGCTCCCGTACGGCGTTCTCGGCCCGCTTCTCGTCGAACTCGCCGATCTGGCCCTCGCCGTCCAGCGTCACGGGGTCGGTCATCTGGTGCCTCGTTCCTGTGTCCATCAGGGGGCGGCCTGCGCAGATGGCGAAAAGCCGCGCCCCCCAGGCTAAAACCTGGGGGGCGCGGCATCCATTCCGGGCCCGGTGGGGCCGCCGGGAGCTGCGGTCAGCTCTCGGGGCGTTCCTCCGGGGCTCGCTCGGGCGCCGGGGCGGGCTCCGCCGCGGTGCTCTTCGCGGTGGTGATGGCCGGCGTCGCGCCGTTCGCCCCGTTCGTCAGGGCCAGCTCCTTGGGGGAGAGGACCGGCGGGCGGGTGGACGGCGTGCGGCGGGAGGAACCCGTCCAGGCAGGCCGCGGCGGGCGCTTGACGATCGGGGCGAAGATCTCGGCGATCTCCTCCTTGCCCAGCGTCTCCTTCTCCAACAGCTGCAGCACGAGGTTGTCGAGGACGTCGCGGTTCTCGACCAGGATCTCCCACGCCTCGTTGTGCGCGGTCTCGATGAGCTTCTTGACCTCTTCGTCGACCAGCGCCGCGACCTCTTCCGAGTAGTCGCGCTGGTGAGACATCTCACGTCCGAGGAACGGCTCGGTGTTGTCGCCGCCGAACTTGATCGCGCCGAGACGCTCGGTCATGCCGTACTGCGTGACCATCGCCCGGGCCAGGCCCGTGGCCTTCTCGATGTCGTTGGCGGCACCCGTCGTCGGGTCGTGGAAGACGAGCTCCTCGGCCGCGCGGCCGCCCAACATGTAGGCCAGCTGGTCCAGCATCTCGTTGCGCGTGGTCGAGTACTTGTCCTCGTCCGGCAGCACCATCGTGTAGCCGAGGGCGCGGCCTCTCGACAGGATCGTGATCTTGTGGACGGGATCGGAGTTCGGCGAGGCCGCCGCGACCAGGGCGTGTCCGCCCTCGTGGTACGCGGTGATCTTCTTCTCCTTGTCCGACATGATCCGGGTCCGCTTCTGCGGGCCCGCGACCACACGGTCGATCGCCTCGTCCAGCATGTGGTTGTCGATCAGCTTCTTGTCGCTGCGGGCCGTCAGCAGGGCGGCCTCGTTCAGCACGTTGGCCAGATCGGCACCCGTCATGCCGGGCGTACGGCGGGCCATGGCCGACAGGTCGACGTCCGGAGCGACCGGCTTGCCCTTCTGGTGAACCTTCAGGATCTCCAGACGGCCCTGCATGTCCGGGCGGTCGACCGCGATCTGCCGGTCGAACCGGCCCGGGCGCAGCAGCGCCGGGTCGAGGATGTCGGGCCGGTTCGTCGCGGCGATGAGGATCACGCCGCCCTTGACGTCGAAGCCGTCCATCTCGACGAGCAGCTGGTTCAGCGTCTGCTCGCGCTCGTCGTGACCACCGCCGAGGCCGGCGCCGCGGTGGCGGCCGACCGCGTCGATCTCGTCGACGAAGACGATCGCCGGGGCGTTCGCCTTGGCCTGCTCGAACAGGTCACGGACTCGGGAGGCACCGACACCGACGAACATCTCGACGAAGTCGGAACCGGAGATCGAGTAGAACGGCACACCGGCCTCGCCCGCGACGGCACGCGCGAGCAGGGTCTTGCCGGTACCGGGAGGCCCGTAGAGCAGCACGCCCTTGGGAATCTTGGCGCCGACCGCCTGGAACTTGGCCGGCTCCTGGAGGAACTCCTTGATCTCGTGGAGCTCCTCGACGGCCTCGTCCGAACCGGCGACGTCGGAGAACGTCGTCTTGGGGGTGTCCTTGGTGATGAGCTTGGCCTTGGACTTCCCGAAGTTCATGACGCGAGAGCCGCCGCCCTGCATCTGGTTCATCAGGAACAGGAAGAGGACCACGATGAGAATCAAGGGGAGCAGGAAAGAGATCAGCATCCCGATGAACGGGTTCTGCTTGGACGGCGAGACCGTGTAGCCGTCCGGGATCTGCTTGTTCTGGTACTTGTTCTGCAGCGTGTTGGCGATGTCCTCGCCCTGGTTGCCGATGTAGCTCGCCTGGATCTTCGAGCTGCCCTCGATCTTTTGGCCGTTCTTGAGCGTGACCTTGATGGTCTCGTCATCGCCGGTGGTGAGCTTGGCCGACTCCACCTTGTTCTGGTTGATCGCCTGGACGACCTGGCCGGTGTCCACTGTCTTGTAGCCGCCGGACGAGCCGACGACCTGCATCAACACGACCACGGCAAGGACGGCCAGCACGATCCACATGACCGGCCCACGGAAGTATCGCTTCACGTCCATCCATACGGAGCGGTGCCGCCCCGTCCCTCCTGCCATAGTGAGTTTGATAAAGGCTGTTCTTCGGACGGTACCCCAGCATTGTCACCTGAAGCCGCGCGGGACGACTGGCGATCCGTCTACGCATGCTCCAACGGCGGGAAGCACGCTGGGGTTCCCGATCACCGTCACGGCACCCCGGCCGGAGTTTCAGCCGCCGTACACGTGGGGCGCGAGCGTACCCACGAACGGGAGGTTGCGGTACTTCTCGGCGTAGTCGAGGCCGTAGCCGACGACGAACTCGTTGGGGATATCGAACCCGACCCATTCCACGTCGATGGCGACCTTCGCGGCCTCGGGCTTGCGCAGCAGCGTGCACACCTTGAGGGAGGCGGGCTCGCGCGAGCCGAGGTTGGAGATCAGCCAGGACAGGGTCAGGCCGGAGTCGATGATGTCCTCGACGATGAGGACGTGCTTGCCCTTGATGTCGGTGTCGAGGTCCTTGAGGATCCGCACCACACCGGAGGACTGGGTGCCCGCCCCGTACGAGGATACGGCCATCCAGTCCATGGTGACGGGGGTGGACAACGCCCGGGCGAGATCGGCCATGACCATCACCGCGCCCTTGAGGACGCCGACGATCAGCAGGTCCTTGCCCGCGTACTCCGCGTCGATCTTCGCGGCCAGTTCGGCCAGCTTGGCGTCGATCTCTTCCTTGGTGATGAGCACCTGCTGAAGCTCGGCACCCATGTCTTTCGCGTCCACCCGCATCACTTTCGGTCGTCCCTGACTGAGCGGCCCCTCCACCGACTGCCCGGAGGGGTCGTGATTCAGCCTTGCCGAATCACCAGTCTGCCACCCTGCCGCCGGGCCACGACCTTGCCGGGGAGGTTGATGGCACCCTGACCGCGCCAGCCGGTGATCAACCGGTCGACTTCCTCGATGTGCCGGGCGAACAGCGAACCGGCGGGGGCACCGGCTGCGATGGCGGCCCGGCGCAGGATGCGGCGGCGTACGGCGGGCGGCAGGGCGTAGAGCTTCACGCACTCCAGGAGCCCGGCGGCGTCGCGGACGGTGGCCTCGGCCTGGATGGCCCAGGAGTCGAGGGCGTCGGCGTCGTCGCGGGAGAGCTGGGCCGTACGGGCGAGGGCTTCGACGACGCCCTTGCCGAGGGCCTTCTCCAGGGCGGGCAGGCCCTCGTGGCGTAGCCGGGAGCGGGTGTAGGCCGGGTCGACGTTGTGCGGGTCGTCCCAGACGGGCAGGGACTGGACCATGCAGGCCTTGCGGGCGGTCTGCCGGTCGAGTTCCAGGAAGGGCCGCCGGTAACGGCCGCCCGCCCCCGAGACCGCGGCCATGCCGGACAGGGAGCGGATGCCGGAGCCCCGGGCGAGGCCCAGCAGGACGGTTTCGGCCTGGTCGTCCCGCGTGTGGCCGAGCAGGACCGCGGCGGCGCCGTGGCGTTCGGCCGCGGTGTCGAGTGCGGCGTAGCGGGCGTCGCGGGCGGCGGCTTCCGGGCCGCCCGCGCGGCCGACGGTCACGGCGACGGAGTCGACGGGGTCGAGGCCGAGTTCGCGCAGGCGCAGGACGACTTCCGCGGCCCGCACGTCGGAGCCGGGCTGGAGACCGTGGTCGACGGTCACGCCGCCGGCTCTGATGCCGAGCTTGGGCGACTCGAAGGCGAGGGCGGAGGCGAGGGCCATGGAGTCGGCGCCGCCGGAGCATGCCACGAGCACGAGCGGCGGGGGCGGCGGCTCGTGCGAGGGGGCGTGCGGGAGTGCGGCGGTGGTGCGGTGTTCGGTGAGGAGGTCATGGAGGACGCGGCGGACCGCCAGGCGTATCGCCGCGACCGCAGGATGGGGACCCATGTCCGGTTCCCTTCATGAAGTTTTCGGGGGGTGAACCCGAGTGTCGGTCACGCAGAGTGTGTAGATGGTGACAGAACCGGGCCGTTCCCCGAGCATTGCACGCCTACCCCTGGCTCACGGTCCCTCGGACGGGTGATTGGAGGGGCGTTCGCCTGCCCTCGGCCCGTTTTCCTTCACGACCTTCCCTCGATGTTCACTACTCGGTCCTGCGATGCACCCGCGCGATCCAGTCCGCCGGTTTGGCGATCTCCGTCTTGGTGGGGAGGGTGTTGGGCGAGGTCCACACGCGGTTGAAGCCGTCCATGCCGACCTCGTCGACGACGGCCCGTACGAAGCGTTCGCCGTCCCGGTACTGCCGGAGCTTGGCGTCCAGGCCGAGCAGCTTGCGCAGGGCCAGGTCCAGGCGGGAGGCGCCCTTGGCGCGGCGCTGCTGGAACTTCTCGCGGATCTCCCCGACGCTCGGTACGACGTCCGGTCCGACGCCGTCCATCACGAAGTCCGCGTGGCCCTCCAGCAGGGACATCACAGCCGTGAGGCGGCCAAGGATCTCGCGCTGGGCGGGGGTCTGCACGATCTCGACGAGGGAGCGGCCGCCGTCGTCCTCCTCGGCCTCGGGGCGGCCCCCGGCGAGGCTCTGGGCGGCTTCGCGTACGCGTTCCAGGACGGTCATGGGGTCCACGTCGGTCTCGCCCAGGAACGACTGGATTTCACCCTCGAGGTGGTCCCGCAGCCAGGGCACGGCCGTGAACTGCGTGCGGTGCGTCTCCTCGTGCAGGCACACCCAGAGCCTGAAGTCGTGCGGGTCGACGTCGAGTTCGCGCTCCACGTGCACGATGTTCGGGGCGACGAGCAGGAGCCGGCCGCCACCGTTCTCCCCGGCCGGGAGCTGGCGCGTGGCGGGGGCGAAGGTCTCGTACTGGCCGAGGACGCGGGAGGCCAGGAAGGACAGGAGCATGCCCAGCTCCACGCCGGTGACCTTGCCGCCGACGGCGCTCATGACCGCGCCGCCGGGGGTGTTGCCGCGCCGGTCCTGCATCTTGTCGAGCAGGGGCTTCAGGAGTTCCCGGAAGCCGGCGACGTTCGCCCGGATCCAGCCCGGGCGGTCGACGACCAGGACGGGGGTGTCGTGGCCGGCCTCCGTGCCCAGACGGGTGAAGCCCCGGACGTGTCCCTCCGAGGCCTTGGCGTGCCGGCGCAGCTCCGCGACGACGGCCCGGGCCTCGTCGCGGCTGACGTCGGGGCCCGGCCGTACGAGCCGGGTCGCGGTCGCGACCGCGAGATTCCAGTCGACCATGCCGGTTGAAGCACCACCGATGCTCGTCATGCGTCAACCGTACGTGAGCGCTGGCCGCTGGGGCAGGGCGGCGAGGGTTGGGGGATGCCGGGTTCGCTTCCTGGGTGCTGTGGGGTGTGGCCGGTGTGTGAGGTCGGCAGGGGCTGGGGTGTCTTGGCCGGTACTCGGCGTTGCAGGCCGTGCCCACCCGTTCCGCCCCAGCGGAACGACTGCCCACGGCGGTGCCTACCGGCAGCCGCACGCCGCCAGCGTCGTCGCCGCCTTGTCCAGGGCCTTCTGGGCCGCCTCCGGGTTTCTCGTGTCGTTGGCCATGAAGGCGAAAGCGAGCAGGCGGCCGTCCTGGTCGACGACCGTGCCTGCGAGGGTGTTCACGCCGGTCAGGGTGCCTGTCTTGGCGCGGACGACGCCGGCTGCGCCGTCCGTGTAGCGGGTGGTCAGGGTGCCGGTGAAGCCGGCGACGGGGAGGCCGGTGAGGGCCGGGCGGAGTTCGGGGTGGGCGGGGTCGGCCGCCTTGGCCAGGAGGGCGGTGAGGAGGTCGGCCGTCAGTCTGTCGGCGCGGTTCAGGCCGCTGCCGTCCTTGAAGGCGGCGCCCTTGAGGGGCAGGCCGAGCTCGCGGAGCCGGGCGTTGATAGCCCGGTCTGCGCCGGCGAAGTCGGCCGGGTGGCCCGTGGCGATCGCCGTGTGGCGGGCGAGGGCCTCGGCGATGTCGTTGTCGCTGTTGGTCAGCATCCGTTCGACGAGGGCCGACAGCGGGGGCGAGGAGACCGTGGCCAGGGTCTTCGCGCGGGTCGTGGCCTTCGACGGGCCGGGGGCCGTGGCCTTGATGCCGCGGGACTTCAGGAGGTCCCCGAAGCGGCGGGCGGCGTCCGCGGCCGGGTCGGTCACGCGGGTGACCGGGCCGCTCGTCGAGTCGTCCGTGCGGCCCTCGTCGGCCATCAGGGGGCTGACGAGGGCGAGGTTGGGGTTGACCCCGATCGGGTGCTTCTGGGGGCCCGCGTAGAGGGTCGTGTCGTAGGAGAGCGTCACGTCGCGGATGCCGCGCTGGGCCAGGGCCGCGGCCGTCCTGTCGGCCAGGGCGCGCAGGCCGGCCGAGCCGTCGGAGGCCTCGCGGGCCGTGAGGGTGGGGTCGCCGCCGCCGACCAGGACGACTTCCTTCGTGTCGGGTTCGAGGGCGGCGCGGGTGGTGAGGCGGTGGTCGGCGCCCATCGCGGACAGCGCCGCGACGGCCGTGGCGATCTTCGTCGTCGAGGCCGGGGTGAGCGCGGCGTCCGAGCCCGTGCCGTACAGGCGCCTGCCGGTCGTGACGTCCACGACCGCCGCCGCGGGCCGGGGGCCGAGCTCCGGGTCCTTCAGCAGGGGCGTGAGGGTCTTCGCCAGGGCCTTGCCGTCCGGGGCGGACTTCACGGTGCTGACGCCGCCCAGGCCGGTCAGCACGGGCCCGGCGCTGGGGGCGGGCCGGGGCTGCGCGGGCGCGCCGGGGGCGCGGCCGTGATCTGTGCCACCCGCGCGGCCCAGGGCCGCGGCCCGGTCCCGCTCGGCCGTACGCTGACCCGAGGAGTCCCAGGGGCCGGCGGCGGTCACCACACCGGCGGCCAGTGCGAGACCGGCGGTGGTGGCGCCCGCGGTGTACTGCCAGGTCTTCGACCGTGTGACCCGCGCGACCTGCGGTTTCCCGACTCGGGCGAGCCGCGCGATCCGTGGTTTCGCGGCCGCGGCGGCCCTGGCCAGGCGCGGTCGTACGGCATCCGCGATCCGCACCACGTGCGGTCTCGCGGCCCGCCAAGGACGCAGCTCCGGCACGACCACCAGCCCCTTTCGCGATCACACACCTGCGTGAGGGACACTTAACCACCAGAACTATGTGTTGATCATGGAGGAGCCACCGGTGGAGTTCGACGTCACGATCGAGATTCCGAAGGGTTCGCGCAACAAGTACGAGGTGGACCACGAGACCGGTCGTATCCGCCTGGACCGGCGACTCTTCACCTCGACCGCCTACCCGACCGACTACGGCTTCGTCGAGAACACTCTCGGCGAGGACGGCGACCCGCTGGACGCGCTGGTCATCCTGGACGAGCCGACCTTCCCGGGCTGCCTGATCAAGTGCCGGGCGATCGGCATGTTCCGGATGACGGACGAGGCCGGTGGCGACGACAAGCTGCTGTGCGTGCCGGCGACGGACCCGCGTGTGGAGCACCTGCGGGACATCCACCACGTGTCGGAGTTCGACCGCCTGGAGATCCAGCACTTCTTCGAGGTCTACAAGGACCTGGAGCCCGGCAAGTCGGTCGAGGGCGCCGACTGGGTGGGCCGCACCGAGGCCGAGGCCGAGATCGAGCGGTCGTACAAGCGCTTCAAGGACCAGGGCGGTCACTGACCCTTGTGATACTCACGGGCCGTACGCCTGCGCGTGCGGCCCGTTCGCCTGTATGTGCGCATACTGAGGCTGGGGGGTACTGAGGCTGACGTGTCGTACAGGGAGCGCCAGGCAGTGACGGACGCGGAGGACCGCAAGCCGAAGTCGGACGAGGCGAGGAGCACATTCCTGCCTCCGGCGGGGGCCGCCGTCGACGGGGACATGTCGACGACGTCGGAGTTCGCGATCCCCGAGGGCCTCGCCGCGCCCAGGGTGACCGGAGCGGAGTGCGAGGTGACGTCCGAGTTCGCCCTGCCGCAGGGGCTGGACGTCTCGCAGGTGCCCTCGGCGGAGCCGGAGGGGTCGGCGTTCACCCCGCCGAGCACGTACAGCGCGAAGCACGCCCCGTCGGCGTTCACCCCGCCGAGCGGGATCCCCGTGGTCAGCCTGACCAAGGACGTGCCCTGGCAGGACCGGATGCGCACCATGCTGCGCATGCCGGTGGCGGAGCGGCCGGCGCCGGAGCCGAGCCAGCGCGGCGGCGACGACTCGGGGCCGGCCGTGCCGCGCGTGCTCGACCTGACGCTGCGTATCGGCGAGTTGCTGCTGGCGGGCGGCGAGGGCGCCGAGGACGTGGAGGCGGCCATGTTCGCCGTCTGCCGGTCGTACGGCCTGGACCGCTGCGAGCCCAACGTCACCTTCACGCTGCTGGCGATCTCGTACCAGCCGTCGCTCGTCGACGACCCGGTCACGGCGTCGCGGACCGTACGCCGCAGGGGCACCGACTACACGCGGCTGGCTGCCGTGTACCAGCTGGTGGACGACCTCAGCGACGACGAGACGGCGGTCTCCCTGGAGGAGGCCTACCGGCGGCTCGCCGAGATCCGTCGTAACCGGCACCCCTACCCCGGCTGGGCGCTGACCGGCGCGAGCGGGCTGCTGGCGGGTGCGGCCTCCGTGCTCGTCGGCGGTGATCTGATCGTGTTCGTCGCGGCCGCGCTGGGCGCGATGCTCGGCGACCGGCTGGCGTGGCTGTGCGCGGGGCGCGGGCTGCCGGAGTTCTACCAGTTCACGGTGGCCGCGACGCCGCCGGCCGCGATCGGGGTCGCGCTGACGCTCGGCCATGTGGACGTGAAGGCCTCCGCGGTCATCACCGGTGGGCTGTTCGCGCTGCTGCCCGGGCGGGCGCTGGTGGCGGGGGTGCAGGACGGGCTGACCGGCTTCTACATCACCGCGTCCGCGCGTCTGCTGGAGGTCCTGTACTTCTTCGTGGGCATCGTCGCGGGTGTGCTGGTGGTGCTGTACTTCGGCGTGCAGCTGGGGGCCCGGTTGAACCCGGACGCGGCGCTCGGGGCCTCCGACGAGCCGGCGCTGCTGATCGGTGCGTCGATGCTGCTGTCACTGGCGTTCGCCGTGCTGCTTCAGCAGGAACGATCCACCGTGGTGTGGGTGACGCTGAACGGGGGTGTCGCGTGGATCGTGTACGGCGCGATGCACTACGCCGGGGACATCTCGCCGGTGGCGTCCACGGCGGCTGCGGCCGGGCTGGTGGGGTTGTTCGGGCAGCTGCTGTCCCGGTACCAGTTCGCGTCGGCTCTGCCGTACACGACTGCGGCGATCGGGCCGTTGCTGCCGGGTTCCGCGACGTACTTCGGGCTGCTGGCGATCGCGCAGAACAAGGTGGACGAGGGGCTGGTGTCGCTGTCCAAGGCGGTGGCCTTGGCCATGGCGATCGCCATCGGGGTGAATCTGGGGTCCGAGATCTCGCGGATGTTCCTGCGGATCGGGTCTGCGGAGAAGCGGCGGGCCGCCAAGCGGACCAGGGGTTTCTAGCGTCCTTTGCCTATGGGCTCGGGGCTCCCTGACCGCTGGCGGCCGCGGGTTGTCTGTCAGTAACCGCCGTTGTAAGGCTGCTGGCCCCCGCCCTGCTGGGTGCCGTAGGGCTGCTGCTGGCCGTAGCCCGGGGCCTGGGGGTACTGGCCGTAGTACTGCTGGTCGTTGTAGCCGCTCTGGTTGCCGTAGGGGGGCTGCTGCTGCGGCTGCTGGTGGGGCTGGTCGTCCGGGGTGATGCGGCGGAGCTGGGTCGTCGCGTCGTCCATGACGGGGGGGTGGGGCTGGGCCGCCGGGGTCTCGGACGCGGCGCGCTTCTTCTTGGAGCGGTCGCGGAGGTACTCGATGATGATCGGGACGATGGAGAGCAGGACGATCAGGATGAGGATCGACTCGACGTTCTTCTTGATGAAGTCGATCTGGCCGAGCCAGTAGCCGGCGACGGTGACGCCGGTGCCCCAGGCGATGCCGCCGATGACGTTGTACGTGACGAACGTGCGGTACTTCATACGGCCGGCGCCGGCCACGATGGGGGCGAAGGTGCGCACGATCGGGACGAAGCGGGCCAGGACGATCGCCTTGGGGCCGTACTTCTCCATGAAATCGTGGGCCTTGTCCAGATTCTCCTGTTTGAAGAGTTTGGAGTTGGGACGGTTGAAGAGCTTCGGGCCCAGGAACTTGCCGATCATGTAGCCCACTTGGTCGCCGACGACGGCGGCGATCACGATCAGCGTGCAGACCAGCCACAGGGGTTGCGTGATGTAGGTGCCCTCGGCCACGAAGAGACCCGCCGTGAACAGCAGCGAGTCACCGGGCAGAAATGCGAAGAGGCCGGACTCCGCGAAGACGATCAGCAGGATGCCGGGCAGGCTGAAGGTCTCGATCAGATAGTGCGGGTCGAGCCACTCGGGGCCGAGCGCAAGCGTGGTCACGGGGATGTGGCTCCTGCTGCTGGGGGTACGGGCTGGGGCTGACTGCCTCAAAGTATCAACGCAGCCGTGATGGCCCAGGTTCCATGGGGGTATTCAGGATGCACTGTCGGCCGTCCCGGAGAAAGCTGTGAACCATGGGCATCGATGAATTCGGCGGCGGACAGGGCCCCCAGCCCGACGTCCTCGTCGTCACCACGAACGACGTACCCGGCTACCGCGTGAAAGAGGTGCTCGGCGAGGTCTTCGGCCTGACGGTCCGCTCCCGGCACCTGGGAAGCCAGATCGGCGCCGGTCTGAAGTCCATGGTCGGCGGCGAGCTGCGCGGTCTCACCAAGACGCTCGTGCAGACCCGCAACCAGGCCATGGAGCGACTCGTCGAACAGGCACGCGCGCGTGGTGCCAACGGTGTGCTCGCGTTCCGCTTCGACGTGACGGCGGCGGCGGACGTCGGCACGGAGGTGTGCGCGTACGGGACGGCCGTGGTGATCGAGCCCGAGGACGCGGGGTGACCACCTTCTGCCTGGCGCGGCGGTAGGGCGCGTTGCCCGACGGCCCCCTACCGCCGGCCGGGCGGGCGTCACGCCTGGTGGCGGTCCGCGTTCGCCTGGATCGCGTCGCGCAGGTGCTCGGCGAGACCCGGGCGCATCGAGTCGTAGAACGCCTTGAAGCGCTCGTCGGAGACGTACATCTCGCCGAGGCCGCGGTGGAGTTCGTGGGAGCACTCGTAGTACCAGGTGCAGATGTGCTGCCGGTGCTCCTCCGCCAGGGCCATGGCCGCCTCGCCGGCGGGCGGTTCACCGGCGGCCATCAGGGCGTCGTAGCGCTCGCCCCAGTCGGCCGTCTCGGTCTGGATCCGCTGCCAGTCCTCCTTGGTGTAGCGGGCGACGCGGCGCTGCGACTCGGCGTACTGCGCCGTGCCGCCCCAGCGCGCTTCCGCCTCGTCGGCGTACTGCTCCGGATCCTTGTCCCCGAAGACCTCGAACTTCTCCTCGGGCGTGAGGTTGATGCCCATCTTGCGTGCCTCCATGGCGTGCTCCACGGCCGCCGCCATCTTCTTCAGCTTCTCGATCCGGGCGGTCAGCAGCTCGTGCTGCCGGCGCAGATGTGCGCGCGGGTCCGCGTCCGGGTCGTCGAGCAGGGCGGCGACCTCGTCGAGCGGGAAGCCGAGCTCCCGGTAGAACAGGATCCGCTGCAGCCGGTCGAGGTCGGTGTCGCTGTAGCGCCGGTGACCCGCGTGGCTGCGTGCGCTGGGCACGAGCAGGCCGATGTCGTCGTAGTGGTGCAGCGTGCGCACCGTGACGCCGGCGAAGCCCGCGACCCGTCCCACGGAGTAGCTCACTTCCGCTCCCTTCTTCTTCCGTGCTTCACGGTGGGGCCTCACGCCACGTGAGGTGCAAGCGTGTTTCCCCTTTGTCCCCTTTGGCCCGTTTATCGTGTGCCCGTGGTCCAGGACTCCGCGCGGCAGGCGCCCTCCGTCACCCCCGCGACTCCCGCCCGCGTCCTGCTGCCCTCGATCCTGCCCGCCGTGGCCGTGGGGGTGGTGTCCAGCCTGCTGCTGGTGGGGGTGGAAGTCGCCACCGAGGAGCTGCAGGGCGTGCTGTGGCGGACGGTGCCGGACGCGCTGGGGATCGGCCGGTACTCGGTGGCGTGGATGTTCGTGATGCTCGTCGCGACGGGTGTCGCGGTCGGGCTGGTGGTGTGGAAGGTGCCGGGGCACGCGGGCCCCGATCCGGCCACGGTCGGGCTGGACGCCCCGGTTCTGCCGCCCGTCGTGCTGCCGGGGCTGCTGCTGGCGACCGCGCTGATGCTGGCCGGCGGGCCGAGCCTGGGCCCCGAGAACCCGATCATCGCCGTGAACGTCGGCCTGGCGGTCTGGCTGGGCGGCCGGGCCCTGCCCCGCGCGCCGGGCCGGGTCTGGCCGGCGCTGGCGGAGGCGGCGACGATCGGCGCCCTGTTCGGCACGCCCGTGGCCGCGGCCCTGGTGATCTCCGAGGTGCTGGCCCGGCAGGAGACGCGCGGGCTGCTGTGGGACAACCTGTTCGCGCCGCTGACCGCCGCCGCGGCCGGTGCCCTGACCGCGACCCTCGTCGACCACCCGAGCTTCGACCTGGACCTGCCGTCCTTCGGCCGGCCGGGCTGGGCGGACCTGCTCGCGGCGCTCGTGGTCGCCGCGGCGGGCGCGCTGCTCGGCATGTGCGCCGTGCGCGCCTTCCCTTACGTCCACGCGGCGTTCCGCCGGCTGCGGCATCCGATGCTGATGCTCCCGGCGGGCGGGGCCGTGCTGGGCTGTCTCGCGGCCCTGGGCGGCCATCTGACGCTGTTCAAGGGGCTCGACGAGATCGCCGAGCTGGCGCACGACCCGCAGGGCCGGTCGGCCGGGGAGTTCGCCGTCCTGACGGTGGTGAAGCTGGCCGCCCTGCTCGTCGCCGCGTCCTGCGGTTTCCGCGGCGGGCGCATCTTCCCGGCCGTGTTCGCCGGCACCGCCCTCGGGCTGTGCGCGCACGCCCTGGTGTCCGGTGTGCATCCGTCGGTGGGTGTGTCCGCCGGTGTGCTCGGGATGCTGCTGGCCATCACCCGGCAGGGCTGGATCAGCCTCTTCGTCGCCGCGGTGCTGGTCGCCTCGCCGGGGATCCTCGCCCTGCTCTGCGTCGCCTCGCTGCCGGCCTGGCTGCTGGTCACGGGCCGCCCGCAGATGCAGCTGCACCCGGACGGCACACCCGTCCGCTGACACCTCTCTCGAACCCCCTGGAGGCTCCCTTGCCGCTCAACGAAGGCCCCCGTCAGCCCGGCGAACGCCGCCTGGCCGTCAACCCCTTCTACGGCCCCGCCAACCCGGTCGGCGACATGGCCGAGGCCCCGCCCACGCACCGGCTCCCGGAGCAGCCCATGGCACCGGCGACCGCCCACCAGCTGGTGCGCGACGAGCTGATGCTGGACGGCAACGCGCGGCTGAACCTCGCCACCTTCGTCACCACCTGGATGGAGCCGGAGGCCGGTGTGCTGATGGCGGAGTGCCGGGACAAGAACATGATCGACAAGGACGAGTACCCGCGCACGGCCGAGCTGGAGCGGCGGTGCGTGGCGATGCTCGCCGACCTGTGGCACGCACCCGACCCGGCGGCGGCCGTGGGCTGTTCGACGACCGGGTCGAGCGAGGCGTGCATGCTCGCCGGGATGGCGCTGAAGCGGCGCTGGGCGCGGCGCAACGCCGACCGGTACCCGCGGGCCCGGCCCAATCTGGTGATGGGCGTCAACGTGCAGGTCTACTGGGAGAAGTTCTGCAACTTCTGGGAGGTGGAGGCCCGGCTGGTGCCCATGGAGGGCGAGCGGTTCCACCTGGACCCGCAGGCCGCGGCCGAGCTGTGCGACGAGAACACCATCGGGGTCGTCGGGATCCTGGGCTCGACCTTCGACGGGTCCTACGAGCCGGTCACCGAGCTGTGCGCGGCGCTGGACGCGGTGCAGGAGCGGACCGGGCTCGACATCCCCGTGCATGTCGACGGGGCGTCAGGTGCCATGATCGCGCCGTTCCTCGACGAGGACCTGGTGTGGGACTTCCGGCTGCCGAGGGTGGCGTCGATCAACACCTCGGGGCACAAGTACGGGCTCGTCTACCCGGGCGTCGGCTGGGCGCTGTGGCGGGACGCGGAGGCGCTGCCGGAGGAGCTGGTGTTCCGGGTGAACTACCTGGGCGGCGACATGCCGACGTTCGCGCTGAACTTCTCCCGGCCGGGCGCGCAGGTCGTGGCGCAGTACTACACGTTCCTGCGGCTGGGCCGGGACGGCTACCGGGCCGTGCAGCAGGCCGCGCGGGACGTGGCCACGGGGCTCGCCGGGCGGATCGAGGCGCTCGGTGACTTCCGGCTGCTGACCCGGGGCGACCAGTTGCCGGTGTTCGCCTTCACGACCGCGCCGGACGTGTCGGCGTACGACGTCTTCGACGTCTCGCGGCGGCTGCGCGAGAGCGGCTGGCTGGTGCCCGCGTACACATTCCCGCCGCACCGGGAGGACCTGTCCGTGCTGCGGGTGGTGTGCCGCAACGGCTTCTCGGCCGACCTCGCCGAGCTGCTCGCGCAGGACCTGGAACGGCTGCTGCCGGAGCTGCGCCGGCAGCCACGCCCCTTCACGCGGGACAAGGACGCGGCCACCGGCTTCCATCACTAGCGGCTCAGCCGCCCGAACCTCCCTACCGCCAGCGGGAAGAACACCGCCAGCAGGGCCAGGGGCCAGACGACCGCCGCCCACACGTGCCCGGACTCCGCGCCGGGGGTGCCGAACAGGTCCCGTACGGCCGTGGCCGTGTGGGACATGGGGTTCCACTCGACGACCGTGCCGAGCCAGCCGGGCATGGTGCCGGGGAGGGCCAGGGCGTTGGACAGGAAGCCGATGGGCCAGACCAGGATCTGCACGGCCTGGACCATCTCCGGCTTCCCGGCCACCAGCGCCAGGTGGATGCCGATCCACAGCATGGCGAACCGGAACAGGAGCAGCAGGCCCACGGCTCCCAGGAAGGCCGCCGGACCACCCTGGACCCGCCAGCCGAGCGCGGCGCCCACGCCGATGAGCACCACCAGGGCCAGCGCCGACTGGAGCATGTCGGCGGCCGAACGGCCCACCAGTACCGCTCCGTCGGCCATGGGCATCGAGCGGAAGCGGTCGATGACGCCCTTGTCGAGGTCCCGGGTGACGGCGATCATCGTGCCCTCCAGGCCGAAGGCCATGGTGAGCGCGAGCATGCCGGGGATCAGGTAGTCGCGGTACTCGCCGCTCACGCCCCGGCCACCGCCGATCAGGTAGCCGAACATGAGCAGCAGCATCACCGGGAAGACGAGGTTGACGACCAGCTGGACCGGCTGCCGCGCCCAGCGGGCGAGTTCCCGGCGGGTCATGGTCCAGGAGTCGGTCAGGGCGTGGGCGGTCACGCGGCCTCCTTCACTCGGCGGTCGTCTCCCGTGAGGTGCAGGAACACCTCGTCCAGCGTCGGGCGGCGCAGGGCGACGTCCTCCGCCTCGATTCCCGCTTCCTGCAAGGCCCGTACGACCCCGGCGAGCGCCTCCATGCGGTCGGTCACCGGGGCGCTCAGCAGGCGGCGGTCGGTGTCGACGGTGACTCCGGCGAGCGGCAGCAAAGCGACGGCCGCGCCCAGTTGGCCCGCCTCCCGCAGGACCACGTCGATGCGGTCGCCGCCGGTCTGTGCCTTCAGCTCGTCCGCCGTGCCCTCGGCGATGACCCGTCCGGCGTCGACGACCGAGATGCGGTCGGCGAGCTGGTCGGCCTCCTCCAGGTACTGCGTGGTGAGCAGGACCGTCGTGCCGCCGCCGACCAGGGAGCGGACGGAGTCCCACACCTCGGCGCGGCCGCGCGGGTCGAGGCCGGTGGTCGGTTCGTCCAGGAACAGCACCTCCGGTCCGGTGATCAGGCTGGCCGCGAGGTCCAGGCGGCGCCGCATGCCGCCGCTGTACTGCCGGACCGCCTTGCGGCCGGTGCCGGCCAGGTCGAAGCGCTGAAGGAGCTCGTCGGCACGCGCGCGTGCCCGCCTCGCACCCAGGTGGTGCAGCCGGCCGAACAGCTCCAGGTTCTGCCGGCCGCCGAGCTCCTCGTCGAGCGCGGCGTGCTGGCCGAGCAGACCGATGCGCAGCCGCACGGCGTACGCCTCGCGCACCACGTCGTGCCCGGCCACCTCGATCCGGCCCGCGTCGGGTCGCAGCAGCGTGGACAGGACCCTCACCAAGGTGGTCTTGCCCGCGCCGTTCGGGCCGAGCACCCCGTGCACCGTGCCGCGCGCGACCCGCAGGTCGAGCCCGTCCAGCGCCTTCTTCTCGCCGTACCTCTTCTCCGCGCCTTCGACGGTGATCACCGTGTCGGCCACAGACACCCCCTCGCTAGTCAAACTTGACTACAGGCTCGAAGGTAACCCGGCGCCATTCATTCGTCAAATTTGATTAGTGGTCGTCCCCGGGGTGCCGCTCCCCCGTCGCGTACGGGTTCTCCTCACCCTCGGCCAGCACGCCGACGAACGGGTCGCCCTCGTCGGCGAAGGTGTAGGCGCCGCCCTCGATGCGCTCGATGAGACCGCGGGTCCACTCGGCCTCGGAGTCGGCCGTGTGGACCCACATGTTCATGATCTCGCCGATGTGGCCCAGCTGTCCGGGCCCCTCCTCGGGGACGTAGTGCTCCAGGACGGAGGCCCGCCACTGCTCGATCCGCAGGGTCCGCTCCTTCAGCAGCGCGACCGCCTCCGCCCGCGGCAGGTCGACGACGAAACCGACGGCGGCCGTCTTCACGTCCCCCCGCTGGTCGTACGTGACCAGCGCCTCGCGCAGCAGCCGGAAGTACTCCTCGGTCCCCTGTCCCGTGATCTCGTACTCCGTGCGCGGCGGGCCGCCAGCCGTGGACGGGGCGACCTCGTGCGCGTGCAGCAGCCCTTGCTTCGCCATCTGCTTCAGGGCGTGGTAGATCGAGCCGGGCTTGGCGCTGGACCACTCGTGTGCGCCCCAGTACTCCAGGTCGTTGCGGACCTGATAGCCGTGGGCCCGCCCGTGCATGCGGACCGCGCCGAGCACGAGGAGACGGATCGCTGACATGCGGTCCAGATTAGGACGCGACCGCCACCTGCTGCTCCTCGGCCACCAGCTCGAAGGCCGTCGCGCCGTCCAGCGACTCGCGGATGATGTCGGCGTGGCCGGCGTGCCGGGCCGTCTCGCGGATCAGGTGGAGACAGAGCCAGCGCATGGAGAGCCGCTCGTCCCGCGGATTCCAGGAGGTCGCGGGCAACTCGAAGGTGTCGTCGAGGCTGGGCACAGCGCGCATGAAAGCCTCCGTCTCGGCGGCCACCTTCTCGTAGTACGCCAGCTGCGACGCCACGGTCTCGTCGCCGGTCAGCCGGAAGCACTCGTGCCAGTTCGACTCGTCCCGGTGGACGGCCGGCGGCTCGCCCTTGGCGCGGGCGATCCAGCCCTGCTCGACCTCGGCGACGTGCTTGAGCAGCCCGGCGAGCGACAGCTCACTGGCGCTGGGCGTGCTCACGGCCTGCTCGTCGGTCAGCCCCAGCACCGCCCGCCGGATGCCGCCGCGCTGCTCCTCGATGAAGGAGAGCAGCGCTCCGCGCTCGTCGCCGTGTGCCTCCGCGGGAACGTGAGTGACCATGACCGCCGCCTTTCGCCGGATCCGGGGGCCTCTCCCCCGACACCGACGAAGCTACGGGCCCTTGCGGTCAGGTTCTGTCCGCAAGGGCCCGCCGTCTCGTACGAGGCCTAGAACGGGAAGCCGCTGCGCCCGTGCTGCACGGAGATCCACTTCAGCGTGGTGAAGGAGTCCAGCATCGTCTCGCCGTTGAGCCGGCCCAGGCCCGAGTGCTTCTCGCCGCCGAAGGGCACGATCGGCTCGTCGTGCACGGTGCCGTCGTTCACGTGGAACATGCCCGTGTCGATCTGCTTGGCGAAGTTCACGCCCCGCTCGATGTCACCGGTGTGGACGGCGCCGCTCAGGCCGTACGGGGTGTCGTTGACGAGGCGTACGGCCTCCTCCTCGCCGTCGAACGGGACGAGGAAGACGACCGGGCCGAAGACCTCCTGCCGCAGCAGGGCGGATTCGGCGGGGAGGCCGGTCAGGACGGACGGCTCGACGAGGTTGTCGGTGCGCCCGCCGCGCACCAGGGCCGTGGCGCCCTCGGCGAGGGCCTGCTCGACCGCGCCGGAGACGGCGTCCGCCTGTGAGGAGTTGATGAGCGGGCCGATGACGGTCCGAGGGTCGCGCGGGTCGCCCGCCTTGAGGGTCTTCACCTTGGCGACGAACTTCTCGGTGAACTCCTCGGCGACGGACCGGTCGACCAGGACGCGGTTGGCGGCCATGCAGACCTGGCCCTGGTGGACGTACCGGCTGAAGACGGCCGCGTCGACCGCGTAGTCGACGTCGGCGTCGTCGAGGACCACCAGCGCGCTGTTGCCGCCCAGTTCGAGGACCGAGCGCTTGAACAGCCGGGCGCAGACGGTCGCCACGTGCCGGCCGACCTGGTCGGAGCCGGTGAAGGAGATGACCTTGGGCACCGGGTGCTCGAGGAAGGCGTCGCCGATCTCCGCGATGTCGGTGATGACGACGTTCAGCAGACCGCCGGGCAGCCCCGCGTCCTCGAAGATCTTCGCGACCAGTGAGCCGCCGACGATCGGCGTGTTCTGGTGCGGCTTGAGCACCACGGCGTTGCCGAGCGCGAGCGCCGGGGCGACGGACTTGATCGAGAGCAGGAACGGGAAGTTGAAAGGGCTGATCACACCCACGACCCCGACCGGGACGCGGTAGACGCGGTTCTCCTTGCCGTCGACCGGCGAGGGGAGGATCCGGCCCTCGGGGCGCAGCGCCAGCTGGACCGCCTCGCGCAGGAACTCCTTGGCGAGGTGCAGTTCGAAGGCGGCCTTCAGACGCGTCCCGCCGAGCTCGGCGATGATCGCCTCGGATATCTCGGCCTCGCGCTCCTCGATGAGCCTCAGGGCCTTCTCGAAGACGGCACGGCGGGCATAGGGGTTGGTCGCGGCCCACTGCTGCTGGGCACGGGCCGCTGCCTGGTACGCCTGGTCGACCTCGTCGACCGTGGCTATCGTGATCGACGCCAGCTTCTCGTCGTCGTACGGGTTGAAGTCGATGATGTCCCAGGAACCGGTACCCGGGCGCCACTCACCGTCGATGTACTGCTGTGCAAGGTCGGTGAAGTAGGACGACGACATGTGATCCCTCGATCCCTAGCAGACCCTCGATCGCGCCTTCACGATCTGATCACACGTCATCGTACTTATGTTTCGGGAGAGTTGGCGGTCTCAGGAGAGTTGGAGGAGTCCCCGGAGAAGATCCCGGCTCTCCGAAGGGCCCGGACTGTCGCTCTGGAGTTCCTTGAGCGCCTTCTCGTACTGGGCGACGTCCTCGGCCTTGTCCAGGTACAGCGCGCTGGTGAGCTGCTCCAGGTAGACGACGTCCGAGAGGTCGGACTCCGGGAAGCTGAGGATCGTGAACGCGCCACTTTCGCCGGAGTGGCCGCCGAGGCTGAACGGCACCACCTGAAGGCGCACGTTGGGCCGCTCGGAGACCTCGATGAGGTGCTGGAGCTGGCCGCGCATCACCTCGCGGTCCCCGTACGGACGGCGCAGGGCGGCCTCGTCCAGGATGATGTGGAAGTCGGGGGCGCTCTCGTCGACGAGGTACTTCTGCCGCTCCAGACGCAGCGCCACACGCCGCTCCACATCGGCCTCGCTCGCGCCCTGCATGCCCCGCCGGACCACCGCGTGCGCGTACGCCTCGGTCTGGAGCAGGCCGTGCACGAACTGCACCTCGTACGCCCGGATCAGCGAGGCGGCGCCCTCCAGGCCGACGTAGGTGGGGAACCAGCTGGGCAGCACGTCGGAGTAACTGTGCCACCAGCCCGCTACGTTGGCCTCCTTCGCCAGGGACAGCAGGGAGGCGCGCTCCTGCTCGTCCGTGATGCCGTACAGCGTCAGCAGGTCCTCGACGTCTCTGGTCTTGAAGCTCACCCGGCCCAACTCCATCCGGCTGATCTTCGACTCGGAGGCGCGGATCGAGTAGCCCGCCGCCTCGCGCGTGATGCCCCGCGCCTCACGCAGTCGCCTGAGTTGTGATCCGAGCAGCATGCGCCGCACCACCGATCCCGGCTCTCCCGCGCTCACGTTCGCCAGCCTCCCCAACGTCTTCAGGGGCCGAAGTCTGCCACTAAAACACTCCGAGCAGTACTCGTCCGGTTACGGAAACGGAATCGAGCCGGGGGACGCACGCGCGCGCTCATCAAGAAAGAGGCAAGGAAACGGGCGGACGGCAGCACGAAGATGACGGAAAAATTGACCAACAAGCGGTACGGGACGACTCATTCCGGTCACGTGCACGTGCATCTGCCCTTGCATCTGCTGTACGCATCCGAAACCATGGTCCCGCACCACCGCCGCATCGCACCGACCGCGAATTCCCGGGAGTGCCTCGCATGGGGACGAATGGATCGACCATGCTCGAGCCGTTACGGCAGGGCCTTCCGCCGCTGGATCCCGCGGCCGTGTCCGACGCCGCCTCCTGCGCCCTGCCCGCCCGCTACGAAGCGGTGCGCGAGGCGCGGCGGTTCACCCGCAGAACGCTCGACCAGTGGGACATGGGCGACCGTTTCGACGACGTCTGCCTGGTCGTCTCGGAACTCGTCACCAACGCACTGCGGCACGGTCTGCCGGCGAGCACTCGCTGCGCCACCGGTCAGGAACCTCCCGTACGGCTGCACCTGATGCGGTGGACCGAGCGGCTGGTGTGCGCGGTGCGCGACCCCAGTCACGACAGTCCCGTCGCCCGGGAGAGCGACGACTTCTCGGCCGAGTCGGGCCGGGGGCTGTTCCTCGTCGACTCCTTCAGCGACAGCTGGGGCTGGCACCCGCTCGCCGGCGCGCTCAGCGGCAAGGTGGTCTGGGCGCTGTTCCGGCTGCCGCGGCCCGGTTCGGGGCCGAACGCGGAATGAGAAACCGCGGCGCTTCCTGGCGCCGCGGTTCTACGCGCGTCGCGGCGCGTAGAAGTACTGATTGCCCCGTTTTACAGCGGGGCCTGTCGGGGTGTCAGCCCCCCACCAGGTGGTCGAACTCGCCGTCCTTCACACCCAGCAGCATGGCCTCTATCTCCGCACGGGTGTAGACCAGCGCGGGACCGTCCGGGAAGCGCGAGTTCCTGACGGCCACGTCACCGCCCGGCAGCCGGGCGAACTCCACGCACGAGCCCTGCGAGTTGCTGTGCCGGCTCTTCTGCCAGGCCACACCGCGCAGCCCGGCGGCCGCCATACCGTTGTACACGTCGTGGTCCACAGGTCGCTCCCCGGTGGTGCACTGGCTTGTGTGGCCATTGATGCGGTGGTCAACTGACCCGGATCATAGCCCTGTTCATGTGCAGATGCATGGGCAGATGCACGTGCACGCCGGGTGGGCGTCCGGTTACAGCTTTGACGACCGCTTTACCGAAAGCTCTTGCCTGTTTGACGGCCCTCCACCGCCGCGCGTTCCCGGGCGCCCGTGACGAAGTCGTCGGGTCCGGCGGAGGTGTCGTGGAGGCGGAGCATCCGCTCGGCGGCGGGGACGGGCGCCGGGACGGCAGCGAGACCGGAGAAGCGGGAGCTGGGGCGTGGGGTCCGGGGCTTCGGGCAGGGCCGGACGGGCTCCATGCGGAGGACGGCCGCAGGAAGCGGGGGCGGGAAGAAATGGGCCGCGCGGAGGACTGTGACGTCCTCCTGCGGGCCGGTGCCGGGGTCGGACCATCGCCGGACAGGCAGTCGGCCACCCGGCCCTGACGAACCGCCCGGCGTGCGCCCCGTGCGGCGTCGCGACCAAGGCATGAGGTTCCCCACCCGTCAAGCGTGGGGAACCTCACCCGGGCCGGATGCGCTCAGCGGCCGGCGTACGGCGTCAGCGGCCGGTGCGCGGCAGGAGCGGCCGGTCTACGGCAGCAGCGGCCGCGGTGTACGGCAGCAGCGGTTGGAGTGCGGCTCAACAGCCGGCGTACGGCTCACCGGCTGGCGTACGGCAGCAGCGCCATCTCGCGCGCGTTCTTGATCGCCCGGGCCAGCTGCCGCTGCTGCTGGGCCGACACCCGGGTGACCCGGCGGCTGCGGATCTTGCCGCGGTCGGAGATGAACTTCCGCAACAGGTCGGTGTCCTTGTAGTCGATGTACTCGATCCCGGCCTGGTCCAGGGGGTTGGGACGGTTCTTGACGGGCTTGCGGTCGATCTTGCGGGGCATCTCGGGTCAGACCTCCAGGAGGGTGTCGAAGGCGTGTGGCAGCCGCTGCCAGGCGTCGCGCCCGGCCGCGTACTCGGCGTCGGTCAGCAGGCAGGACTCCAGCAGCCGCTCCAGGCCGTCCCGGTCGAGGCCGGGCGAGGTGAAGACCAGGTGCTGGCCGCGGTCACCGTGCTCGGGGTGCCAGTCCAGCGCGGCAGCGGCGCGGCGCACCGGCGGGAC
The DNA here is from genome assembly GCF_028885415.1 of Streptomyces coeruleorubidus. Classification (GTDB taxonomy): domain Bacteria; phylum Actinomycetota; class Actinomycetes; order Streptomycetales; family Streptomycetaceae; genus Streptomyces; species Streptomyces coeruleorubidus_A. The sequence goes on along the minus strand of NZ_CP118527.1, from coordinate 5,524,441 downwards.
CATCTCCCAGGCCGCGTCCGGCAGCGAGGCGAGCCACGGCCCCACGCTCTCCACGCACAGGGCCCCGCCCGCCGCGTCCCAGTGGAACAGCGTGTCGGGCTTGTCGGCGAGCCAGAACCGGCCCCGGCTGCGGGCGGCCGCGCAGGTCAGGTCCTCCAGGGCGGCGTAGAGCCGCTCCGGGTGGAAGGGGCGGCGCTGCTGCCAGACCAGGGTGGAGACGCCGTGCGCGTCGGCCTCGGCGGGGAGCAGGGCGCAGGCCGGGTGCTGGGCGGCCGCCGCCGACTCCACGTCGAAGCCGGCCAGGGCGGCCGCGGCCAGCGGCGACAGCGGGCGTCGGCGCGGGGCCGGCACGGTCAGGCCGTCAGCCGTGTCCGCCGTGACGGCGCCGGGGGCGGGTGCGCCCGCCAGGCCGCCGTGGCCGATCGGGACCTGGCGGGCCGTCGGGTGCAGCTGCGCGAGCAGCTCGCGGTCCTCGTCGTCGGCCTCCGGGGACTCGGCGATCGCGAGGACGGGGGCGTACTCCAGCTGGCGGGCGAAGGTGTCGGCGACCGTGCGCTGGTCGGTGGCGGCTGCCGCGAGGCCGCCGTCGGCCAGGTCGTCGCCGTTGCCGAGGTACGGCAGGACCAGGGCCGGGTCGACGGCGGTGATCACGCCGGTGACGGTCAGCCCGCCGGCCGTGACGACCTCGGCCATGGCCTTGGGCTCGACGGAGTCCCACAGCTCGACGACGGCCAGGGGCGCCTGCCCGGCGTCCGCGAGCCGCTCCAGCTCCGGGACCAGGTCCTCGCGCAGGGCGCAGCAGGCACAGTCGTTGACGAGCGGCGCCTCTCCCGCGTCCAGGACGCCCGTGGCGTCCCGGACGGTCCGTACGACCGTGCCGGCCGCGGCCGTCGCCAGGTCGTGATGGAGTGCGACGCTGCCGGGCACGTCGGCGAGCAGCCTGGCCACGGCCTCCTTGCGGGCGTCGGCGTGCAGCCCGCCGACGATGACGACGGAGAGCTCGGGCACGGGGTCAGCCCTTCTTTCCGTACCGGCGCTCGAAGCGCTCCACGCGTCCCGCGGTGTCCAGGACGCGGGCCGTGCCGGTGTAGAAGGGGTGGCTGACGTCGGAGATCTCGACGTCGACGACCGGGTAGGTGTTGCCGTCCTCCCACTCGACGGTCTTCTCACTCGTCATGGTCGAGCGGGTGAGGAAGGCGTAGTTCGCGGCACGGTCACGGAAGACGACGGGACCGTAGTCCGGGTGGATGCCCTTGCGCATGGTCAGCGCTCCTCTCGGAAGTCGACGTGGCGGCCGACGACCGGATCGAACTTGCGCAGGGTCAGTCGGTCCGGGTCGTTGCGACGGTTCTTGCGGGTCACGTAGGTGTAGCCGGTCCCGGCCGTGGACCGGAGTTTGATGACCGGTCGGAGTTCGTTGCGTGCCATGCCGCTATGCTACTGAAAATGAATTCCATTTACATCTCCTGAGCCAGAGAGGTACGTCACCACATGTCCGCCCACTGCATGCTGACCGGCACCCAGCCCGGCTTCGGCAACCGCATCTCGCACTCCCACCGGCGCACGTCACGCCGGTTCGACCCCAACATCCAGACCAAGCGCTACTGGCTGCCGAGCGAGGGCCGGTACGTACGCCTGCGGCTGAGCGCCAGGGCGATCAAGACCATCGACACGATCGGAGTCGAGGCGGCCGTCGCCCGGATCCGCGCCCGGGGAGTGAAGGTCTGATGGCGAAGAAGAGCAAGATCGCGAAGAACGACAAGCGGCAGGAGATCGTCGCGCGGTACGCCGCCCGGCGGGCCGAGCTGAAGGAGATCATCCGGCGGCCCTCGTCCACGGACGCCGAACGGCTCGCCGCGCAGGCGGAACTGCGCAGGCAGCCGCGCGACGCCAGCGCCACGCGGGTGCGCAACCGGGACCAGGTGGACGGGCGGCCGCGCGGTTACTTCCGGACGTTCGGGCTGTCCCGGGTGAGTCTGCGGGAGCAGGCGCATGCGGGGTACCTGCCGGGGGTGCGCAAGTCGTCCTGGTGAGCCGGGGTTTCCCGGCGCCGGCGGGCCGGTAAGAGGCCCCTGGGGGTTCGCCCCTGGGCCTCTTGACCGGCCCTGGTAGCTTGCTGCGGTCGTTCCGGCATGGGTCGGCGGGCTCCGACCGGGGCCGTCGGCCGGCTACAGCTTGGGGGCTTGCAGTGACTTCGGTGATCTTCTCGCGTCGCCCGGGAGCGTGTCGCCCGGGACCCCGTCGGCGCGCGCGGGTCGCGGCGGCGGCCGCGGGCCTGGCGGGCGTGCTCGTGCTGTCCGCGTGCAGCGGTGCCGGCGACTCCGGGGACGACTCGGCCTCCAGCCCGGCCCCGTCGGCCGCGGCGTCCGCCGGGACGGGCGGTGACTCCGGCTCCGGTTCCGACGCCGGTTCCGGCTCCGGTTCCGGCTCCGGTTCCGGTTCCGACGGGTCGGACGCCGGGGGGCTCGAGGGCAGCTGGCTCGCGACGACCGGCGGCAAGGCCGTGGCCCTGGTGATCACCGGTAAGCAGGCCGCGGTCTTCGCCACCGGCGGCAGCGTGTGCACCGGCACCGCGGGCGAGGAGTCCGGGACGCGGATGATCCGCCTGAAGTGCACGGACGGCAGCAAGGACCGGGCGATCGGCACGGTCGACTCCGTGAACGGCAAGAGCCTCAAGGTCACCTGGGAGGGCGGCCTCGGCGCGGAGACGTACACCAAGGCCGAGGGCGGGAAACTGCCGACCGGGCTGCCGACGGGGGGCCTCGGGTAGGAGCGTGGGGGTTTGAGGGGCCCGGGGGGTTTCAGAGGCTGTTCCGGCGGGTGGCCTGCCCCGGTGCGTGACGGTCCCTGCGTCCGAGATGATCCATGCGTCCGAACCGCCCATCGCCATCACGCACCAGAGGACCCCATGCGCCCCCTTCCTCCCCTCGCCCTGGCCGCCGCCCTCGCGGCCACGCTCCTGCTGACCGCCTGCGACGACGCCAAGACCAGTGCCGACGACGCCAAGAAGGCGGACCGGCCGGGCGGTTCGGCCTGCTCGATCGGCGACTTGGGCGTGGAGGTCGGGGCCGGTGCCGCCCCGGCGGCCGGGGACACCGGCAACGTCACCGTCACCCTCACCAACAACGGCGCCCCGTGCGCCCTGAAGGGCTTCCCCGCCGTGGACCTCGCGGCCGAGGACAGCACGACGTCCGTGTCCCCGGAGGAGGGCGCGAAGGCCCAGCCGCTCACGCTGGGGAAGGGCGGCACCACGTCCTTCACGATCACCTACGTCCGGGGCGAGGCCGGTTCCGCGAAGAGCCTTGCCGTGCGGAAGGCGTCCTTCACCCTGCCCGGCGCCGGCGAGGACGCGCACGACCTGACGTGGTCGTACGGCGAGGTCGCCAGGAGGGACGGGAGCGGCAGCGGCGGCGCGGCGCAGGCCTCGGTGAGCGGCTTCCAGTCCTCGGGCGACTGACGGCAGGTCAGCGCAACGGCGGGCGGTGTCCGACCTGGGCGCGGTCCGCCGCCTGCGCGCCCTGAGTCCAGCCCGCCGCGTCGCGCACACCGCGCAGACGGGTCGTGGTCGTCTCCGGGAACATCGAGTCCAGCCGGCCGGTGACCGCCACGTCGCGGGAGGCGAGGACCGGGAGCAGGTCCTCCGACACCTGGGTCTCGGCGGCTGCCGCCAGACGGGTGCCGATGCGGTGGGCATAGGCCGCGAGGAAGGACTGCCGGAACGTCTTGGTGCGCTTGCGGCCGGCCGCGCGCTGGGCGGCCTCCGCCTTGGTCATCGCGGTCGTGGCCTGCACGAGGAGTGAGGTGTAGAGGAGTTCGACCGCTTCCAGGTCGGTTTCGAAGCCGACGACGGTGGAGAAGCCGAAGGGCTCGTTCCACACCGCCCGGCAGTGGTTGGCGGCGGCGACGGCGTCCAGCAGTACCGCCTTGGCCTGCTCGTACGGCGGTTCGACACCGATCCGGCAGGCCCCGGGCGTCTCGGGCGAGGGTGCCCGGGCCGCTAGCAGCGCCTCGTCGACACTGTGCCGGGCCATCAGCTCCTGCGCCTTGGCACTGAGCGCCTCCGCCTCCTCCGGGAACCCGGTGGCCTCCGCCTTGGCGAGCAGGGCTCGGATGCGGCCGAACATCCGGGACTCGGTCTTCGGCTCCCCGGCGGACTCGTCGAGGGCCTCGAGGGCCGGCAGGCGCAGCAGCAGGCGGTACAGCTCCAGCACGGCGGTGGCGTACGAGAAGCGGTCGCTGCGGGGCGGGGGGTCGGCGGGGAGTTCCGCGAGCTGCGCGCTCCAGCGGCGGCCGCGCGGACGGTCGTGCGGCGCCTGCGCGCGGATCAGCGCCGCCACCAGGCGTACGTGCACGTCGTCCAGCTCGCGCCGGACGGTCCGCACGACATCGGCCGGCTGCCAGCCGCGCCGCCAGGCCGCCGCCACGAACTCCTCACCGCGCCGGGCGAGTTCGGCGTCCGCAGCCGGGTCGGAGGCGAGCAGGGACGCGCCGGTGTCGAGGGCCGTCTCGCTGCTGTCGTACAGGGCGGCCTCGAACGCGCGGTCGACGGTGGTGGGCGTACTCACGGGCCGATGGTGCCACGCCGGCAGGGGCGGCCCGGCACGCGCACGGTGTTCCTAGCCGCTCGCAAGCCGGGCACCGAAGGGTGTCGCAGGGTGTCGCAGGGTGTCAACTCGTGGTTGACACCCTGGCGAGCGCAACCTACGGTTGACACCATGACGACGAACCCCAACATCACGTCATCCGTGCGCCTCGACGACCTCATCGCGGCGATCAAGAAGGTTCACCAGGAACCCCTCGAACAGCTCCAGGACGCGGTGCTCGCCGCCGATCACCTCGGCGAGGTGGCCGACCACCTGATCGGCCACTTCGTGGACCAGGCCCGCCGTTCGGGCGCCTCCTGGACGGACATCGGCAAGAGCATGGGGGTCACCCGGCAGGCCGCGCAGAAGCGCTTCGTGCCGAAGGAGTCGGCGGACCTCGACCCGAGCCAGGGCTTCAACCGCTACACGCCCCGCGCCCGCAACACGGTGATGGCCGCGCACAACGCCGCCAAGTCCGCGCGCAACGCCGAGGGCGTGCCCGAGCACCTCGTCCTCGGTCTGCTGGCCGAGCCCGAGGGTCTCGCCGCGAAGGCGCTCGTCGAGCAGGGCGTCTCCCTCGACACGGTCCGCGAGGCGGCGACCGCCGCACTGCCGCCGGCCGTCGAGGAGGCCCCGGAGCTGGTGCCGTACGGCCAGGCCGCCAAGAAGGTCCTGGAGCTCACCTTCCGCGAGGCCCTGCGCCTCGGCCACAACTACATCGGCACCGAGCACATCCTGCTCGCCCTGCTGGAGCACGAGAACGGCCAGGGCGTCCTCAGCGGCCTGGGCATCGGCAAGGAGCGGACCGAGCGGTACGTGGCCGAGGTGCTGGAGAAGATCGTGCAGGCGCAGAAGGAGACGCTGGACGAGGCCTGAGGGCGCCCGGCGGTGACCGAGACGGCGACGTGACGGGACGGCGACCGGGGTCGGGGCGGGGCCGGGGCGGGGCCGGGGCCGGGGCCGGGGCCGAGGCCGAGGCCGGGGCCGAGGCCGGGGCCGAGGCCGGGGAGGAACGGCGACCGGCACCGGGACTGTGACCGGGACGGCGACCGGGGCCGGGACTGAGGCCGGGACCGGGACGGCGACCGGAGCCGGGACTGAGGCCGGGACTGAGGCCGGGACTGAGGCCAGGGCCGGGACTGAGGCCAGGGCCGGGACTGAGGCCGGGGCCGGGACGGCGACCGGGACCAAGGCCGGGACCGAGGTCGAGACCGAGACCTAGGCCGAGACCGGGACCGGAACCGGGACCCGGGCCGAGACCGGAACGGCGATCGGGGGGCGTTGTCAGACCCCCCTGGCACACTCGCAGCATGGCCGACCGGTGGGCGATCGCTCCGGCCGAGGACGGTGGCGTGGACGTCGCCCCCCTCGGTCCGGACGGGCTGCCCGCCGGGCCGGTGCGGCGGGAGGCGGATCCCGCCGAGGCCGTGCGGAGCCGTCCCGGCGTCACGCGGTGGGTGTGGCGGTCCACCGCCGAGGTCTACCCGCGCCTGCTCGCCACGGGGGTGCGAGTCGAGCGGTGCTACGACATCGAGGCCGCCGAGACGCTCCTCCTCGGCCACGAGGGGCGGTACGGGGAACCACGCTCGGCCGCGGCCGCCCTGGCCCGGCTGCGCGGCGGCCCCGTGCCGCCCGATCCGCCGCAGCGCTCCGCCGAACCGGGCTCCCAGTCCTCACTGTTCGAACCGCGGGGCGTCCACCTGCCCCTGCCCGACCTCCTCGCGGTCTACGCCGAGCAGCAGCGGCGGCACGAGCGGGCCGAACACCCCGACCGGATGCGCCTGCTGACGGCCGCCGAGTCCGCGGGCATGCTGGTGGCCGCCGAGATGAACCGCGCCGGGCTGCCCTGGCGCACCGAGGTCCATCGCGCGGTGCTGCACGACCTGCTGGGCGAGCGGTACGCGGGCGGCGGCGAACCACGCCGCCTGGCCGAGCTGGCCGACGAGGTGTCCGCCGCGTTCGGCCGCCGGGTCCGCCCCGACCTGCCCGCCGACGTGGTCAAGGCCTTCGCCCAGGCCGGCATCAAGGTCTCCTCCACCCGCCGCTGGGAGCTCGAGTCCGTCGACCACCCGGCCGTGAAGCCCCTGATCGAGTACAAGAAGCTGTACCGCATCTGGGTCGCCCACGGCTGGTCCTGGCTCCAGGACTGGGTGCGTGACGGGCGGTTCCGGCCCGAGTTCCTCGCGGGCGGGACGGTGACCGGGCGCTGGGTGACCAACGGCGGGGGCGGACTCCAGATCCCCAAGGTGATCCGGCGGGCCGTGGTCGCCGACCCCGGCTGGCGGCTCGTCGTCGCCGACGCCGACCAGATGGAGCCGCGCGTCCTCGCCGCGATCTCCCGCGACCCGGGCCTGATGGAGGTGGCGGGCCGGGAGACCGACCTGTACCAGTCCGTCTCCGACCGTGCCTTCTCCGGTGACCGCGCCCAGGCCAAACTCGCCGTGCTCGGCGCGGTCTACGGCCAGACCTCCGGCGACGGGCTGAAGAACCTCGCCGCGCTTCGACGCCGCTTCCCCAAGGCGGTGGCGTACGTCGACGATGCGGCCCGCGCCGGCGAGGAAGGCCGGCTCGTGCGGACGTGGCTCGGCCGGACCTGCCCGCCGGCGGCCCGGGGGACGGACGACGCGACCGAGGAGGCCGGCATCCCGGCCACCGACGAGGAGCAGCCTGACAGTGGACAGTGGGTACCCGGGTACGCCTCCACCAACGCCCGCGCCCGCGGCCGCTTCGCCCGTAACTTCGTCGTCCAGGGCAGCGCCGCCGACTGGGCCCTGCTCCTGCTCGCCGCCCTGCGGAGATCCTGCGCGGACATGGCGGCCGAGCTGGTCTTCTTCCAGCACGACGAGGTGATCGTGCACTGCCCCGAGGAGGAGACGGAGACGGTCGTCGCGGCGATCCGCGAGGCGGCGGCCCTGGCCGGACGGCTGACCTTCGGGGAGACGCCGGTGCGGTTTCCGTTCACGACGGCGGTGGTGGAGTGCTATGCGGACGCCAAGTAGGCGGTGTCAGTCGGTGGGAGCGAGCAGCTCGCGGAGTTCCGTGACCACCGCGTGCTCGTCCGTCCCCTCCAGCGCCGCGAGAGCAGAGCCCCACTCCTCGCGTGCCTCTGCGACATGCCCCCGTTCCCGTAACAGCAGCCCGTGCTGGTGGCGAGCGAGACCGCCGGTGTAGCGGTCGGCGCGGGCGTCGGCCCGCTCCAGCAGCTCGGCGCACTCGCGTACGGCCCGCTCGGTGCGGCCCAGCAGACGCAGCGCGCGGACCAGGCCGAGCCGGGTCTGGGACTCGCCGTGCCAGTCGCCCTGACCGCCGAGGATGCGCAGGCTCTCCTCGAAGTGCGGGAGGGCGGCGGCCTGTTCGCCGAGCCGCAGATGGGCGTATCCGATGTTGCAGTGCGCGCGGTGCCGCACGACCACGGCGCCGATCTCGTCCCCGATGGCGAGCGAACGCCGGTGCTGCTCGATGGCGGCCCGCGGGTCGGTGTGCTCGTAGAGGTTGCCGAGGTGGCTGTGGGTGACGGCCTCACCGTACGGGTCGTTCAGCTGCCGCGCGTACTCCAGGCTCCGTGTCAGCGCCTCGCCTGCCTCGGCGTGCCGGCCGAGTCCGTCGAGCAGCAGGCCGCGGTTGTTGAGGCAGCGGCGGATCCAGGACGGGTCGTCGAGCCGTCGCCAGATGGCCAGCGCGCGGTCGTTGAGGTCGAGGGCGTCGTTCTGGCGGCCGGTCAGGAAGTGCAGTCCGGCGAGGTCGACCAGCGCGTACGCCTCCGCCGCCTCGTCCCCGAGCCGCCGCGCCACGCCGAGGCCGGCCCGGCCGAGCACCTCCATCTCGGCGACGCGGCCCCTGCGGTGGGCGTAGGGGAAGATCAGCCGCACGAGAGTGGAGACGAGACCCGCACGCTGCCGGCACGGGTCGTCCGCGTGCCGCTCGACCAGGGTGACGACGTTCGCCAACTCCCTGTCGCCCCAGGCGAAGGCCTCCTCGGGGCTGCCGAAGGAGGTGACGGTGTCGACGTGCGCGGTGTGACCGGGTGGCTGGGCCGCGGTGGCGCGACGACGGTCGTCCTGGTCGGGCCCGGGCTCGACGATCGCGGCGAGGACCCGCTCGGCGACGGCGGCGTACCAGCGCAGGGCGGTGTCGGAGGCGCGGGCGGTCTCGGCGTCCCGCACTACGGCCAGGCCGCGGGCGGTCTCGCAGGCGCGGGCGCCGCCGACGTCCCGCACCTCGGAGGGGCCGATGGTGTCAGCATCCCGCACTCCGCCCGGTCCACGGGTGGTGCCGGAGGCGCCGATGCCGCTCGCGTCCCGCTCCCCGGCCAGGTCACGGGCAGTGCCGGTGCCGTCCGCGTCCCGCCCCCCAGCCCACTCACGGGCAGTGCCCGAGACACCCGTGCCATCCACACCCCGCTCCCCAGCCAGGTCACGGGCAGTGCCGGTGCCGTCCGCGTCCCGCCCCCCAGCCCGCGCACGGGCAGTTCCGGAAGCATCCGTGCCGCCCGCAACCCGCCCCTCGCCCCGTCCACAAGCAGTGTCGGAGGCACCGGTACCCTCCCCGCCCCGCTCCCCGGCCAGCTCGCGGGCGAAGTCGCGGACGAGGTCGTGGGGTGCGTAGCGGCCGTATGCCGGCTCCTGGAGCAGGGCCACGTCGACGAGGCGGTCCAGGGCGGCCTCGGTGCGGCGTTCGCCGGTGCCCGTGAGGCGGGCTAGCAGGGGGGCGCCGTAGGTGGGCAGATCGAGCGCGCCGATACGGCGGAGGATGAGGGCGGCGTCCCGGTCGGCCTCGCGCTCGGAGGCGGCGAGCGCGTCGTGCGCGACGGCCAGGGAGCGGCGCACGCTCAGGTCGTCGTACTCGAGGTGCCGCAACCGCCCTTCCGTCTCGGCCAGTTGCCCGGCGAGGACGTCCAGGGTGAGGGCCTGCCGGGCGGCGAGCCGCGCGGCGACGACGCGCAGGGCCAAAGGGAGGCGGCCGGTGAGTTCGGCGAGGCGACGGGCGGCGTCCGAACCGTCCAGTCCGTCACGGCCCGACGCCGCGACCAGGAGGGCCGCGCTCTCCTCGTCCGACAACGGGCCGAGCGGAAAGCGGGCGACACCGTCGAGGGCGGTGAGCGGCGAACGACTGGTGACGATCACCGCGCACCCGGCACCGCCCGGCAGCAGCGGCCGTACCTGCGCGGCGCTCGCGGCATCGTCCAGCACCAGGAGCGTGCGGGTCGGCGCGAGCAGCGAGCGCAGCAGAGCGGATGCCGCGTCGGGGCGCTCGGGGATACGGCAGGGCTCGGCCCCGAGGTAACGCAGCAGTGCGGTGAGCGCCTGACCAGGGGTGAGAGGGGTCATGCCGGGGGTCGCACCGTGCAGGTCGAGGTAGAGCTGCCCATCGGGGAAACGTTCCGCCAGCTCATGCGCGACGTGCAGCGCGAGGGCGCTCTTGCCGACGCCGGGCATGCCGCTGACGACGGCGGTGGCGGGGTAGGTCGGGGCGGTCGGGAACGCTTCGGGTGTCGTCAGTGTGCGGCGCAAGGAGTCGCGTACGGCGGTGCGCCCCGTGAAATGCGCGGGCGGCGGGGGAAGTTGAGCAGGCGGTGGCTGAGCAGACCATGGCGGCGCCGCGCCGGACGGCGTGCCGACGTGCGCGGAAGAAGCGGCGGCAGAGGAATCCCCGTCACCGAAGCCCTCGCCGGAACCGTCACCGAAGCCCCCCCGAACCACCGCTCCCCACGGCCCCCCGCAACACCTCCACATGCGCCTCCCGCACCCCGGGCCCCGGCTCGATGCCGAGCTGGTCGACCAGTCGGGTGCGCAGATCGCGATGGACGGCCAAGGCCTCGGCCTGGCGGCCGGTGCGGTGCAGGGCGAGCATGAGCTGGCGGTGGTACACCTCCCGCAGCGGATACTCGGCGGTCAACGCCGCCAGCTCCGGCACGAGCTCGTCCAGGCGCGGCCCGCCCAGCGCCAACTCGGCGTCGTAGCGCCACTCCAGAAGCAGCAGCCGGGCCTCGCGCAACCGCCGTGCGAAGGCGTATCCGCCCACCTCGGGCGGCAGCCCGGCGAGCGGTGCGCCCCGCCACAGTGCGAGCGCGGCGGCACACTCCCGCACGACGCGCTCCCACTCCTGCCCGGCGTGCGCCACACGCGCCGCGGCGACATGGGCGTCGAACACATGGACGTCCAGCTCACCCTCGTCGACCCGCAGCACATACCCGGACGGCACGGTCCGCAGCCGCTCGGGCTCGTCGAGCAACCGCCGCAGCCGGGCTACGTGGTTGTGCAGCGAGGCCTGGGCGGAAACAGGCGGCGCCCCGCCCCACAGCACGTCCTTGAGCGACTCGACGGAGACGACCCGCCCGGCGTCGAGCAGCAACGCGGCCAGCAGCACACGGGACTTGGGGCTTGCGACACCCCGGGCCTCACTCCGGCCGCACCGGCTGACGCCGTAGTACAGCACCGGCGGCCCGAGCAGCCCGAACCGCAGCCCGCTCCGCTCCCCGGAACCGTCCTCGCTGCCCGAGCAGGCAGATGCCCCCATCGCGCCCCCATCCCCCCGCGCCACCGCCTTGCCCTTGCCCTTGCCCTTGCCCTTGACGAGATTCCGCCGTTGACGTGTTTCCGCCCTCGAGGCAGCGGTTTTCCGCCACCTTCGTCTTCACGTTCTCCGCCGGAACAGCCCCGCACAGGCCGTCACCCGTCATGGTTCGGCGACTTCACGCCAATCGGCAGACGACGCAACGGCGAACCATTGGCCACATGTTAGCGATCTGTTGGCAAAACCTGATGTGATCACTACGTCGGATCTGGCCCGGCGGCGCGCGCGTCTGGACGCGCAACTCGGGGGAGTGTCGCCGCCGCGGCCGGGTCCGGGTCCCGGTCGGCGGAGGTGAACGGCCGGGGCCCCACCAAACTTCCGGCCACCAAACTTCCGGCCACCGAGCTTCCGACTACCAAGCTTGTGGCCACCCGGCGCACGCCCCTCGGCGTCAGATGACCGGCGGCCGCCCCAGCCGCGTGAGCCGCCACACCGTCCGCCAGCGCATGGGCCGCCGCTCACCCGCCGGCTCCCGTACGCCTTCCACGAACCCGCCCAACCATGCCCGCAGCCCGGCACGCGACCGGTTCCGCACGAGGGTGAGCAGCACCCAGACGCCCAGGTGGACGGGCACGAGCGCGAACGGCAGCCGGCGGCGGGCCAGCCAGACCCGGTTGCGGGCGTTCACGCGGTAGTAGATGGCGTGCCGGGCGGGCGAGGTCCTCGGATGCTGGAGCAGCAGTTCGGGCGCGTACAGGATGCGCCAGCCCGCGTCGGCCGCGCGCCAGGCCAGGTCGGTCTCCTCGTGTGCGAAGAAGAACTCGGCGGGCCAGTCGCCGACCTCGTCGAGCATGGCCATCCGCAGCGCGTGCCCGCCGCCGAGGAACCCGGTGACGTAACCGCCCCGCATGGGGTCCGAGTTGCCGATCCGGGGCACGTGCCGCTGCTGCGTCTCGCCCAGTTCGTCGGCGATGCGGAAACCGACGATGCCGAGCCGTTCGTCGGCGGCGTACAACTCCCGCACGCGGCGCAGCACATCGGCGTCGACGAGCAGCCCGTCGTCGTCCAGATCCACGACGACGTCGATGTCGCCGAACTCCCGCAGCCGCGCGAGGGCCACGTTCCGCCCGCCGGGACAGCCGAGGTTCTCGTCGAGCTCGATCGGGGTGACCTCGCCGGGCAGCGACAGCCGCCGGGCGAACTCGGGGAGCGGGCAGCCGTTGCCGACGATCACGATCCGCTCGGGCGGCACGTCCTGTTTGGCCACGGACCGCAGAAGCGCGTCGACCTCCTCGGGCCGGTTGCCCATCGTCACCACGGCGACGGCGATCCTGGGCGCCCCCATGTCCTCACCTCGTCCCGGTCGGCAACTGACGGGTTGACGGGCGATGCTAGCCGTTCACGATAAGGACCCTTTAAGTACGCCTGCCGGACGGCGATGCGTCTACGCCGTCCGGTGGAGGTGGCACCCGACCGGATCGGGCACGGGATGTCGGGTGCGGCAGGGTGCGCGCTGCCTAGCGTGGTGATCACCGAAGAGGAAGGACCGGGCGTGCTGGAACGGGCAATGGGGCTGGCTTCCGGACGCCGCGGACATCGCCGAGGCGTTCGCCGACACTCTGAGCACCGGAGTAAGGAAGGAAACAGCAGGTCATGGCGATGCCCCCCGACCCTGAGACCGACGCGGTCCGCCTGCGCGAAGCCATGGCGGACGTCCTCGCCCGCGACGGTGGCCTGGTAGACCCGGCCTGGCGAACGGCAGTCGCAGCAGTGCCGCGACACCGGTTTGTGCCCGGTTTCTACCTGCCCGCCGACGAGCGCGACGAGCGCGACGAGCGCGACGAGCAAGAACTTACGTTGTGGGAACCGGTCACCGCCGAGTTGGACTACGGGCGGTGGCTGGCCGGCGCGTACTCCGACACGACGCTGATCACCCAGTTCGACGGGGAGGAGCCCGACTGGAAGGCCCCGGTCGTCCGGCGTGGTGGTGCGCCCACCTCGTCATCCACGCTGCCGTCCCTGGTGGTGCGCATGTGGGCTGAGGCGGAAGTAACCGAGGGTCACACGGTGCTCGAGATCGGTACCGGGACCGGTTACTCGACGGCGCTGGCCTGCGAACGCCTCGACTCCGGAGATGTCACCAGCATCGAGGTCGACCCCCGGCGGTTGGAGTCGGCAGCAGACGCGCTGTACGGCTGCGGCTACAACCCAACCCTCGCCGTGGCGGACGGGCTGTACGGGTACTGGCCCGAGGCCCGCTTCGACCGCATCGTGGCTGCCTGCTCCTTCCGCACCGTCCCGCCCGCACTGCTCACCCAGACTCGGCCAGGCGGAAAGATCCTGCTCACCCTGTCGGGATGGCTTTACGGGTACGCCCGTGTCCTGCTGACCGTCGCCGGGGACGGCACGGCGGAGGGGGCGCTGCTGCCGGGCACGGTCTCCTTCATGGCTGCCCGAACCCATGCCGCACCGTCGTTCGGCAACCCTGCCCACTGGTCCGCCGGCCTGCCGGACAAGCCCAGGACGGCCCGGCACGGCCCAGATCGCCTCATGGCCGCGACGAAGGAGGCGTTCCATCTGCGGTTTCTCGCACAATGTGCCGTTTCAGGCGCCCAGTTGGTCAAGGTTGGCGAGGTGGTACACCTGGTCGATGTCGTGAGTGGCTCCGCAGCCACTCTCACGCCTGGCGACGGTGTTTGGGATGTACGTGAGGGCGGTCCGGTGAAGTTGTGGGAACGCGTCGAGGGAGTTCTAGACGCCTTCGATGGCGCGGGCCGACCGGGGCCTGAGACGTTCACGCTGCACGTGTGGGGCGGTGGGCAGTTCCTGCGGCACCCGAACATGCCTGGTCTGTCGCTGCCCAGTTGATAGCCCTGACATGGGGCGTCTCCCCCAATAACTGTTCCTCGGAGCACACCGCAGCACGCCAGGATGGACGGCATGACGACGATCCACGGTGATGTCGCGGCCGGGTTTGAACCGGTACGTGAGGCGTTCGCGGCGAACTTCGTACGGCACAGGGACATCGGAGCAGCGGTTTGCGTGTATCGCGATGGCCGGCCGGTGGTGGACCTGTGGGGTGGGGTCTCCGACGTCGACACCGGTCGCCCGTGGGCGCGGGACACTCTGCAGCTCGTCTATTCGGCGACCAAGGGGGCGACTGCGACCGCAGCCCATCTGCTGGTCCAGCGCGGCGTGCTGGACCTGGACGCTCCCGTGGCCGAGTACTGGCCGGAGTTCGCCGCGAACGGCAAGGCGGACCTCCCGGTGCGCTGGCTGCTGGCTCATCAGGCTGGCCTAGGACTTGTCCGGTCGATCATGTGACTACTCCGTGCCCGAGTCGTTCCTGTGGGCATGGGGCGGGGTGATCTGAGTGATGCCGAGTGGGAACGGCTTCGGCCTTTCCTGCCGGTCAGTAACGGGCGTTGTGGCAGGTGGCGGGATCACCGGCAGGTGATCGACGGGATTCTTCACCGGGTGCGGACCGGGGTGCAGTGGCGTGACCTGCCCGAACGTTTCGGGCCGTGGAAGACCGTTTACGAACGCCACCGCCTGTGGTCGGCCGACGGCACCTGGGAACACCTGCTCCAGCAGGTCCAGGCCGCAGTCGACGCCGCAGGTGAGATCGACTGGGACATCTCGGTCGACTCCACCATCGTCCGCGCGCATCAGCATGCGGCCGGCGCCCGCACCGACCCACCGCCGGCCCCGGGACCAAAGGGGGCCTCAGGGGTAGAACACCAGACCGGGACGCCATGGCAGAGCCTGGTCGCCCGCCTGGTGGAGGTGGTGCGGGAGGCGAGGGCCTGGGCCGCTCGCGGGGCGGGTTCACCAGCAAGCTCCACCTGAGCGCGGACGGCCGCTGCCGCCCGCTGTCCCTGATCGTCACTCCAGGTCAGCGGGCAGACTGCACCCAGTTCATGCCCGTCCTGGAGAAGATCCGCGTCCCCCGCTTCGGGCCGGGAAGGCCCCGCAGGAAGCCAGACAGCCTGGCGGCTGACAAGGCTTACAGCAACGGCCTCATCCGTGAGTACCTGCGACGGCGGGGCATCCGGCACACCATCCCGGAGAAGACCGACAGCCAGGCGGCCCGCCTGCGCAAAGGCGCACGCGGTGGACGGCCGCCCGGCTTCGACGAGGACCGCTACAAGAAGCGCAACACCGTCGAGCGGGCGATCAACCGGTTGAAGCAGTCCCGGTCGGTCGCCACGCGCTACGACAAGCGCGGCTACGTCTTCCTCGGCACCGCCACCGCGGCGGCGGTCGCCATCTGGCTCCGAACATGAACTCCTATGCGACCCAGCAGTAGACCCCTCATCTCGCAAGCTCAGCGGGTGGGACGCCTTGCCCCACCTGCTGAGCTAGCTCAGGGGCCGACGTATTCGTACACGCCCCCGTGAGGGTGCCGCAGCACTGCTCGGTGACCGTTGGGGGTGGGTTGCGCTGGCATCACCACGGTGGCACCGGCTGCAATGCCTTCTTCGACGGCGGCGGCCAGATCTGAGACCGCCAGGGTGGCACTCACCTGGGCGATCCTGCGCACTGCCTCGTCCGGACCGCAGAACAGAAGGAAGGGCCCGACGCTCGCCAGGCGCACACCGGCGAAGTCGAAGCGGTCGGCCGCCTCGCCGGTCAACCGCTCGTAGAAGGGGATGGCCGCCTCCAGGTCGTCGACGCGCTGTCGCGCGACCACTGAGTTGATCGTCATCGGCATGCTGGAGTACCTCGTCCGTCAGGGTCTGTGGTCAACACCGTTGGGCCTCTCGCAGTCGTTGTTCTGAGCCCGGCGTGGCTGGCGCCGTCCGGCGCCAGCCACGCCGGGTCTACGAACGGTCAGCCATCGCCACGGCTCTGCCAGGCTGCGCGCTGGCGCAGCGAGATCCGGTTGTCGTCGGGGTCCACTGCCTCGATGCGGACCCCGTACCCGTAGTCCTCCGGTTCGGGCTGGTCGAACGTCACACCGCGTTCACGGAGCACCTCGAAGTCTGCGCGCAGGTCGTCCGACTCGAGGAAGACCGGGCCGGGTGTGGTGCCGGGCTGAAGCTCGGCCGGCTGCCCAGCGGCCGCGGTGTGAGGCCAGAGGATGATTTCGAGCGGGCTGCCGGGGACGCCTATGGTGAGGAAGCGTCCGTCAGGCCCCGGGTAGTCGACGCGCTTCTCCAGGCCGAGCTGGTCCGTGTAGAACCTCAGCGCGCGCTCCTGATCGGTGACATAGAGCGTCACGTACATGATGTTCGTCAGCATGGTGCTCCTTCAGCGGTTACCTGGGCCCCTCCGGGCCCGTCATCACTCATGACGGAGCGGATTCAGGGAAGGTAACAACATGTTCGAGACCGGCTCGGCGGACCCGGTGGCCCAGGCGTTCGAAGCCCAGCGCGACCGGCTGCGTGCGGTCGCCCACCGCGTGCTCGGATCGCACGCCGACGCCGAGGACGTGGTCCAGGAAGCCTGGCTGCGGCTCTCCCGCCAGGACACGACCACCATCGAAAACCTCGCCGGCTGGCTCACCACCGTGGTCGGCCGGATCAGCCTCGACATCCTCCGGTCGCGCCAGGCCCGCCCCGAGGCATCCCTGGACGACCGTCTGCCCGACCTCATGGTGACGCTCGACGACGCTCCCGCCCCGGACGACGACGCGGTGCTCGCCGACTCGGTCGGACTCGCACTCCTCGTCGTCCTCGAATCGCTCCGGCCCAGCGAGCGGCTGGCGTTCGTGCTGCACGACCTGTTCGCGGTGCCCTTCGACGAGATCGGCCGCATCCTCGGCAAATCCACCAACGCCGCCAAGATGCTCGCCAGCCGCGCCCGCAGAAAGGTCCAGGCAACCGAGCAGCCGGCCAGCGCACGCCGGGAGCAGCGCCAAGTGGTTTCCGCCTTCCTGGCGGCCGCCCGCGGTGGAGACTTCGAGGGTCTGCTACGCGTGCTCGACCCCGAGGTGCGGCTCACCGTCGACACCCCCGGCGGCTTGGTCGTCACCCTCGGCGCCACCAAGGTCGCCGCCAGCGCGCAGCTGGCCGCCAGCGCGGCCACCCAGGGCCGGGCAGCCCTCGTGGGCGGCCTTCCCGGAGTTATCTCCTGGCGCGAGGACGGGACCCCTCTCTCCGTCCTCGCGTTCACCGTCACAGACTGCCGCATCACCGCCATCGGCGCCGTGGTCGACCCGGCCAAGCTCGCGCGGATGAACCTGCCGGACCCGGCGTGAGCAGCTGTGTCACGCCGCCCCCGTGACGCTCGACCAGGGCACCGCGTGCGGCTTCGCGCATGATCGGCCGGACAGCTCCTAGCCGCTCTGGACCGGCCGGTGCCCCTGTCTGAGGTCTTGGCCTGGGAGCCGATGGCGGCCGCACTGGCTTCGCAGCGTCCGCTGTGGGCGCCAGGCACCGCACACGGATATCACGGCAGAACTTGGGGATGGCTGGTCGGTGAGGTGATCCGCCGGGTGTCGGGCCGCACGCCGGGGCGCTTCTTCGCCAAAGAGATCGCGGCTCCTCTGGGGCTCGACTTCTTCATCGGGCTGCCTTCGAGCGAACGCAAACGGGTCAGCAGTCGTTCGGCCACACGGCATTGCCTTCGGCTACGTGATGAACCACATCATCGAGGGGGCTGACGATTTTCGGGCGGATTCGCTGGTTGAGGCAGTGCGCAAGTCGCTGCCCTAACAGACCAGGTCTGCAACCATCACGTGGGCTGTGACGTACTCACGGCCGCCCGGTTCTTCCGAGGTTGGCGGTTCCGGGGCAGCCCAGGGGCGGGGCGGCGGGGCCGATTGGGTCGGGGTGCGGGACCGTCGCCGGGTGGCTGGTGAGTGGTAGCCGTGGGTGCGCGGAGCCACTCGTGCGCAGAGCAGAAAGTGCCTTCCTGCTGGAACGACAGGAGCCTTGGAGAAGCCCTGCCGTTCCAGTTCAGAAGGCACTATCACTGTCCTGCTCAAGCCCCCGACGCCTCTTGGGCGAAAAGGCCGGGCCCTGCTGCGCTCACCCGGGCGGTTCGGTGCCCGCCGCGTCCGGCGGGGTCGGTACGACACCCGGGAGTGGAGCCATCACCGAATGCCCCTCCTCCCAGGTGATGGTCTCGGTGGCGCGGACGGGGCGGTTCTTGGTACCTGCGTTGCCGGTGATATCCACTTTCCATACGCCCGCGAAGTCAGATGCGCGCGTCCACCGAACGTCCCAGTCCTGTCCGCCGTACGCCTTGATCCGGGCGCGTGCGTCCTTGGAGCCCTGGGGATGGGCGTCGAGCAGCCCGGCCAGCCCGTCCTCGTCCGATGTGTTGAGGAACTGTACGTAGTCCTGCAGGAAACGGTCCTGGTCCGCCAGGTCGGGTTTCGCGGACGCGGAGTCGTCCCCGCCGCCACAGGCGGTGAGCAGTACCGCGCAGAGCACCGCCACGAGCAGTCCGAGGGGCAGCGCCGTGGCACGTCTGTAGCTCCCGTTTCTCATGAAAATCCCCCAACTCAGGCCTTTAGCACGCCGGCTGAAGGGACCCTGTCACCTCCGGCCACGCACGGCGAGACCTTTTCGCACATGTGTTCCTGGATGGCCGCGTTCCGTTTCAAGGGCTCCCGGCGCCACCCAGGGAGCCCTGCCCGGCGTCAGGTCGTCGAGAATTTGGCCACGTACTCGTCGAACGGCTCGATGCCGACCTCCGCGCGGAGTTCCTCCACACGGTCGGGTTCCTCGCAGGGCCACGGGACCGGGGCCCCGTCCTTCATGCCGGCGATCTGTGTGCCGTAGAGCTGCTTGCGGCCCTCGTTGACGAGCGTGCGGTCACGGAGGAAGGCCAGCTCGCGGGGGCCGGCCGAGCCTGTCGACACCGCCTGCTGCATGAGGTGGAGGGCGCGGCGCTGGACGTCAAGCTGTCGGTCGGCGTGCTGGGCGATCAGCCATGCCGCGCGGGCGGCCTCCTCGCCGACGAGTTCCGCCGTCGGCCAGCCGTACTCGTCCATGATCTCGCTGAGCCGGTCACCGTGCCGTGCGGTCAGCCGGCGCCACGCCAGCTGCTCGGCGGGGTCATCGCTGTTCGCGTGGCCCGAGGACCGGTGATCGGCCATGGCCATGGCCGTGAGTTCCTCCGCCAGCGCGGCAACGTCGTGCGTCACTCTCAACTCCCCGATTGGTCAGGCGCGTTGGGTTCTTCATCGCCTGCAACCCTATGGGCGCATATCGGGTGCAAAGATCGTTCTGGAGAACGGTGACAGGCGCCTCCCTGGACCGCGATAATGGATCTACCTCCCGGAGTCAGAGCCGGATCGCGCCCGAGATCCGTCAGCCCTCCACCCGGTCCTCCACCCGGTCCTCCACCGGATCCAGTTCTCCCCGCTCGACGCAGAACTCGTTGCCCTCGGGGTCGGCCATGACGACCCAGCCTCTGCCGTTCGGGAGGGTGCGGTCCGTCAGGACGCGGGCGCCGAGGGTCACGGCGCGTTCGACCTCATCGGAGCGGGTGCGGCCTGTGGGCTGCAGGTCGAAGTGGATGCGGTTCTTGGTTGCCTTGCCTTCCTCCACGCTTACGAAGAGGAGGCCGGGGGCTCCGTTCGGGAACTCGATCAGTACCTCGGAGTCGCCGGGCTTGTCCTCGTCGGAGATCGGGCGGCCGAGCAACTCCGACCAGAAACGCGCCAGTTCGTAGGGCTCTCCGGTGCAGTCGAAGGTGATGTGACGGATGGCGGGGCTCAACGGTCGTCTCCCTCGGGCGGGTTGGGGGCGCTGGTGCGCCACCGAAGGATGGGCGGGGAGACGGGGCACTGTCGAACTATTTCCCGTCGTCGGGAAGGTTTCCGTTGCCGCCCAGGTTGGCGACGATCCGGCGCAGGACGTTGACCGTCACCACGAAGTCGGCGGGCAGGACGCCCTCGTGGGTCTGCTCGTGGACGCGGAGGTTGCGTTCCCGGGCGCGGAGGCGGCCGGCCTCGCCCTCCTCGGTCAGGGTCATGGCGCCCGTCGCGTCCTCCGTGAGCCAGCCTCGGGCGATCAGGTCGTCGTATACCTCGTCGAAGTCGGTGTTCAGGTCGTCGTAGGGGGTCAGGCGGTCGGTCAGGGTCGCGCGGGTCCATGAGCCGGGGGCGCCGGACGCGTGGTTGAGGGTCCACCAGTGGGGCTGGGTGAGGCCCTCCACCGCCAGTTGGGCACGGAGGGCTCCTACCACCAGGCGGTAGGCCTGGCCCGTCCATGCGCCGATCGGCTGGGCGGCCAGCTCGTCGTGGGTGTACTCCTTGAGGTCCTGGTCCTTCGTGTGCGCGCTCACGCGTTCCCCTCCCGTGGTTGCCTGGACACGATCAACGTAGGACCTCGAGTTTGGTTGAGGTCAAGGGTCAGCCGATGAAGGTCCTGATCGCTTCGTACAGGCGGTCCGGCTGGTCCAGGTGGACGTCGTGGGCCGCGTCGGGGATGCGGGTGAGCCGGGTGTGCGGGCGGTGGGTGAGCATCGTGGCCGGTTCGTCGGGGCGCATCGTGCCGTGTTCGCCCTGGATGAGGAGGATGGGGCAGGTGATGCGGGACCACTCGGTCCAGTAGGCCGTGGTGGCCAGTTCGGTGATCGTGTCGATGATCGTGGTGCGGTCCCACCCCGGATACCAGCCGTCTTCTCGTTTCTCCAGGCTTCGCACCCAGGCCTCGTGTCCCAGGAAGGCTTCCGCCTCGTCGAGGGACTTGAAGGGGGTCGGCCAGCTGTCCAGCCAGGTCGCGATCTGCGCGGGGAGGCCGGGGGCCGGGCCCGCCGGGCCCGCTTCCACCAGGATCAGGGAGTTCACCAGGTGGGGGTGTGCCGCGGCCAGCAGCATGGCCGTGTGGCCGCCGAGGGACTGGCCCAGCAGGGTCACGGGCGCCAGGCCGAGTTCCTCGATCAGGGCTACGGCGTCCTGGACATGGGCCGCGCGGGTCGTGGTCGCCGGGGTGCGGGTGCTGGCGCCGTGGCCTCGGGCGTCGTACGTCACCACGCGGTGGCCGTCGGCCGACAGCTGCCCGGCGAGGGTGTCCCACTCGCCCTGGTGGCCTGCCAGGCCGTGCAGGAGGAGGGACGTGGCCGCGGGCTCCCCGGCGGGGTGGTGGTCTCTGTGGGCGAGGTGCGTGCCGTCGGGGGTGGTGAGGGTCGCGGACCTCGTGCGGGTCAAGTGGCGGCTCCTGTCGGCGGCTTGGCCATCTGCCCGACGGCCACCGTCGGCCTCGGCGGTGGCCGTCGTACGCGGTTCAGAAGCCTACGACGCCGGGCTCAGGTCCGCTCGGCCGAACAGGAGGGCGTAGCCGGCCGGGAGCTGGGCCAGGATGCGGGTCACCAGGTCGTCGCCGACCAGGGGCGGCAGCACGCTCAGAACCGAGCTGACGTCCCAGCGGGCCGTGGCGGGGGTCGCTCCCTCGATACGGGCCGCTACGGAGTCGACGAACTCCGCGGCGGTCAGCCGGCGCGTGGCCGGGATCTGGGAGGCGACCACCCGGGCGGCCTCTTCGGGCAGGGCACGGGCGAGGTCGACCCGTTCGTCGCCGATCACATGACCGCCGAGGGCGGACAGGACGATACGGGTGACCCGTTCCGCCTCCGACTTGGTGGGGTACTGGCCCGATTCCCGCACCGCTTCGATCAGGAGGGTCCAGGCGTTGTCGTCGCCTCGGGTGTCGTGGTTGCGCGGCGGGGCGGGGATCAGGGTCTTCGGGGCCGTGACAGTGGTCGTCACACTGGGCACCGTCGTCACGCTCATGTACGGGTCTTCCTCCGGATCCGGTCCTGCGTCGCGCGCCGCCGGGCTACGACACCGGCGACGCGGGGTGGGGGTGGGGCGGGGCTGTCCCGCGGGTGGGACGTCCTCGGTCCTCGGGACAGCCCTCGTGGGTGCGTGGGTAGGTGAGTGCCGTGCCGTCAGCCGCTGAGCTGCTTGCGGCTGTCGCCGCCCGTGATCTGGATGCGGCGCGGCTTGGCCTGCTCGGCCACCGGGATGCGCAGGGTCAGCACGCCGGCCTCGTACGAGGCGTCGATGCGCTCCGTGTCCAGCGTGTCGCCGAGGAAGAGCTGGCGGGTGAAGCTGCCGGTGGGACGCTCGGCGACGAGCAGCTCCGCGCCCTCGGGGGCAGGGGACCTGCGCTCGGCTCGGACGTTCAGGACGTTGCGTTCGACGTCCAGCTCGATCGTCTCGGGGTCGATGCCGGGGAGGTCGAAGTGGACGAAGAACTCGTCCCCGGAGCGGTAGGCGTCCATCGCCATCGCCGACGGGCGCGTGGCGGGGCCGAAGACCTGCTGGGTGAGCCGGTCGAGTTCACGGAAGGGGTCCGTGCGCATGAGCATCACTGGTCACTCCTCTCTTCAGGCGCTGTCGGTGCGATGCCCTACGTTCTTCGCCTTCTTATATAGCTCGGAGCCGGAAACTTGACAAGCCTCGACTCAGGTTCGGATGCCGTTGGGCAACGCGCCTTCATACGCCCCGGCGCGTGCGCCCCCGACCTCGGGAGTTAGCCTCAGGGATCGCCGGCGGGCAGGCGCAGCGGAAGCAGGAGCGTGAGCAGGACCAGGAGCAGGACCAGGAGCAGGACCAGGAGGCAGGTATGGCGAAGGTTCCCAGTGCGGTGATCGCCGCGAGCGGGCTCGTGGGCGGGTACGGCGTGGCCCGCTGGACCCGGCAGCGGCCGCTCGGCGGGGTCGTCCTCGCCGTCGCCGGGGCCGCGGCCGCGCGTCAGTGGCGGCAGCAGGCCGGTGGGGTGGCCGCGGGGGCGTTGTCGGCCGCGTATGTCGCCGCCTTCGCCGGGTCCCATCCGCTGGCCAAGAAGGTGGGTGCCTGGCCTGCCGTGTTCGGGGTGGCGGGGGCCGTGGGTGTGACGTCCTGGGTTGTCGCCGACCGGCGCGGCTGAGGCGGGCCGCGCTCCGGTGGGTCGGGCCGCGCTGCGGGCCTTCGGCGTCCGGGGCGTGTCACGCGCATAGCAAAGAACCCCGGCCCTGAAACCCAGGGCCGGGGTTCTTGTCTGGAGCGCCGGGCAGGCCTTGCACCTGCATCTCCCCACAGGAAGTGGGGCGTCTTTCCTTGGACCACCAACGCATCGTCCGTCTGCCGGAGTTCCGGCGACCGGATGCAGATCAACTATAGCCCAGTTTTTGTTATCGCTGCGCCGTCCGGGCGTCTCCTCACCGTCCCCACAGGAACGCGACTTACGACGTTGAGGTACGACAACGTGACACGACAGATCAGCCGCCGGAGCATGTTGAAGGCCGCGGGCGCGGCAGCCGGAGCCGCCGGCGTGGGCGTCGGCGTCGGTACGACCGCGCTGGCGGCCCCGGCCTCCGCCGCCGACGCGCCCTTCGCTCACCCCGGGCTGCTGCACACCCGTACCGACCTGGACCGTATGGCGGCCAAGGTGAAGGCGGGCGCCAGACCCTATACCGCCGGGTTCGCCAAGCTCACCGCCAACCGGCACGCGCAGAGCGGCTGGCAGGCCAATCCGCAGGCCACGGTGTATCGGGGGGCGGGTTCGCCCCAGAACTACGCCGTCCTCTACAACGACATCCACGCCGCCTACCAGAACGCCCTGCGGTACCACGTCAGCGGCGAGACCGCGCATGCCGACACCGCGGTGGCGATCCTCAACGCCTGGTCGGGGAAGCTGACGTCGATCCGGGGCTCCGCCGACCGGTTCCTGGCCGCCGGGCTGTACGGCTACCAGTTCGCCAACGCCGCCGAACTCGTACGCGATCACGGTGACTTCGAGCTCGCGCGTGCGCAGGAGGTGATGCGGAACGTCTTCCATCCGCTCAGCGACGACTTCCTGACCCGCCACAACGGCGCCGTGATCACCAACTACTGGCCCAACTGGGACCTGACGGCCATCGCCTGTGTGCTCGCCACCGGCATCTTCTGTGACGACCGTGCCGTGGTCGACCGGGCCGTGGAGTACTTCAAGCACGGGGACGGCATGGGGTCCGTCAAGCACGCCATTCCCGTCGTGCACGACGACGGGCTCGCCGAGTGGGTCGAGGCCGGGCGCGACCAGGGGCACGCGCTGCTCGGCGTCGGGCTGATGGGCACGGTGTGCGAGATGGCGTGGAACCAGGGGATCGATCTGTACGGGTACGACGACAGCCGGTTCCTCAAGGGGGCGCAGTACGTGGCGAAGTGGAGTCTGGGCGGGGATGTGACGTATACGGCCAACACGCGGAAGAAGGGGGCGATCGGAGGGTGGTCGGGGAGTGAGACCGCGAGCGAGGCCGCGGGTGTGGATCCGGCCATGACTCGGCCGATCTGGGCGATGATCGCGAACCACTACACCAAGCGGCGGGGGCTGTCGGCGTCGTATGTGACGCGTGCGGCGGCCAAGGCTGCGCCGGAGGGTGGGGGCGGGGATTACGGGCCCAACAGTGGGGGTTACGACCAGCTTGGCTTTGGCACGCTGGCCTTTACTCGGGATCGGGAGCGGGTGGAGGGGGCGGGTTCGGGGGCGGCGCCGAGTGCGGGTCCGTCCGGGGCCGCCTCGGGTGGGGGTGCGCGGCCGCAGGGGGCCGTGAGCGCCTCGGCCTCGCCCGCTGGGGATCGTGACCTGGCTGCTACGGGCGCCGACGATCTGGTCGGCTGGGCCGCGGCGGGGGTTTCCGCTGTCGCGGGTGGGTTGCTGTTGCTGCGGCGACGGGATCGGGTGCGGCGGGGTGGGGCCGAGTAGCGTCCGGCACGTTGCGAAGGTGCTGGGGCGGTAGTCCGGGCGCGGGTGGGGTCGCTCACCCGCGCCGGCGGAGTGCCGCTTTCTGTGGGACGGGCGCCGCCCCAAGCGGCACGACTGCCCGCAGCTAAGTCGGCACGGCCGCCCGCGGCTTGGGACAGCCGGGGCGGCTCGCAGCCAGGTGAGCCCCACGCCGCCGCTGCCCGCAGCTGGGGCAGCCCTGGCCGCCCCGGCCAGATGCGGTGCGTCCCTACGTCGTCGCCGTCCTCGACCCCGCCGAGCCGGAGCCGGAGCCGGAGCCGGAGGCGTAGGCGCCGTCTCCCTTGTCTCGACCCGTCGGGCTCGTCTGGCCCGTCTGGTCCGCCGCCGCCGTCAGCGGCGTGGCGATGTCCTCCAGGGAACGCCGTTCCGCGCGCACCGCGAGGATCGCCGCTGCCAGGCCGGCCAGGCACATCAGGGTCGCGCCGATCTGGAAGGCGAGGACCGTGTCGGCGACCTTGCCCGTGCCGGTGAGGTCGGCGAACAGGAGCGGGCCGCTGATGCCGCCGGCTGCCGTGCCGATGGCGTAGAAGAAGGCGATGGACATGGCGCGGGTCTCCATCGGGAAGACCTCGGAGACCGTCAGGTAGGCGCTGGACGCGCCCGCCGAGGCGAAGAACAGCACCGCGCACCAGCATGCCGTCAGCGTGCTCGCGCTCAGGGAGCCCTGGTCGAAGAGCCAGGCCGTGCCGAAGAGGAACAAGCCGGACAGCAGGTAGGTGCCGGAGATCATCACCCGGCGGCCCACCGTGTCGAAGAGCTTGCCCAGCAGCAGCGGGCCGAAGAAGTTGCCGAGTGCGATGACCGCGAAGTAGTAGCCGGTGCTGCCGCTCGGGACGTCGAAGAACGTCGTCAGGATCGCGCCGAAGCCGAAGGTGATGGCGTTGTAGAGGAAGGCCTGGCCGATGAAGAGGGAGAAGCCGAGGACGGCGCGGCGGCGGTAGTCGGAGAAGACCGTGCGGCCGATCTCCAGGAAGGAGACGCTGCGGCGCTGGTGGATGGTGATCTCGCCGTCCGGACGCGGCAGCGGTTCGCCGTTCTCCTGCTCGACCCTCCGCTCGATCGAGGAGACGATGCGTTCCGCTTCGTCGTCGCGGCCGTGGATCAACAGCCAGCGGGGGCTCTCCGGGACGTGCCGGCGGACCAGCAGGATCACCAGGGCCAGGACCGCGCCGAGCGCGAAGGTGAGGCGCCAGCCGACGTTCGCGGCGAAGATGTCCGTGTCCAGCGCGACGATCGACAGGAGGGAGCCGAAGACCGCGCCCAGCCAGAAGCTGCCGTTGATCATCAGGTCGACGCGGCCGCGGTACTCCTTGGGGATCAGTTCGTCGATCGCGGAGTTGATGGCCGCGTACTCGCCGCCGATGCCGAAGCCGGTGAGGAAGCGGAAGAGGAAGAACCACCAGGTGTCGAAGGCGATCGCGGTCAGGGCGGTGGCGCCGAGGTAGACCGCCAGCGTGATCATGAAGAGTTTTTTACGGCCCCACTTGTCGGTCAGACGGCCCCAGAAGAGCGCGCCCGAGCAGGCTCCCGCCACGTACAGGGCGGCCGCGAGGCCGGTGACCTCGCCGGAGGTGATGGGCAGGCCGCTGCCGGGCTCCGACAGGCGGCTGGCGATGTTGCCTACGACGGTGACCTCGAGGCCGTCGAGGATCCACACGGTGCCGAGGCCGATGACGATCGTCCAGTGCCAGCGTGACCACGGGAGGCGGTCGAGGCGGGCGGGGATGTCGGTGGTCACGGTTCGGCCGGTCCCGGCCTGTGCGGCGGTGGTCATGGGCTCCCTCCTCATCGAGAAGAACCCGGTTCGAGTGCCCTGAGCGGTTTTGCTTACGCCCTGACACCTGACGCCACCGGTGCGTCACGTCCCGCCCCTCACGCCCCCAGCGCGTGCGACACCGTGTAGATCAGCAGGCCGGCGAGCGAGCCGACCACCGTGCCGTTGATCCGGATGAACTGCAGATCGCGGCCGATGTTCGCCTCGATCTTCCTCGTGGTGTGCTCGGCGTCCCAGCTCGCCACCGTGTCCGTGATGAGGGAGGTGATCTCCTTGCGGTAGGTGGTGACGACGTACACGGCCGCGTCCTCCACCCACTTGTCGACCTTGTCCTGCACCTTGCGCTCGGCCGCCATCCGGGAACCCAGCGACAGCAGGGAGGCCCGTACGCGCAGCCGCAGCTCGCTGCGCTCGTCCTCCGCGGCCGCGACGATCATGGATCGTACGGCCGTCCAGGCGCTGGCGATGAGGTCCTGGACCTCGCCGCGGCCCAGCACCTCGCCCTTGAGCCGCTCGACGCGGGCGCGGGTGTCGGTGTCGGACTGGAGGTCGGAGGCGAAGTCGGTGAGGAAGCGGTCGAGGGCGCCGCGCGCGGGGTGGGCGGGCATGTCGCGCATCTCGGTGGCGAAGCGCAGCAGTTCCTTGTAGACGCGCTCGCCGACCTTCCGGTCGACGAAGCGCGGGGTCCAGCCGGGAGCGCCGCCCTCCACGGCGTCCATCACCTCGTCGCGGTGCAGCACCAGCCAGTCGTGCGCGCGGTTGACGACCAGGTCGACGACCCGTTTGTGACCGCCGTCGGCGACGATCTTCTCCAGCATCTTGCCGATGCCGGGCCCGATCTCCTGGGCGTTGGCACGGCGCGTGATGGCCTCGCCGACCACGGCCTGGACGTCGGAGTCGCGCAGCACGGTCAGGGCGCCGCGCAGGGCGGTGGACAGCTCCGCCGTGACCCGGTCGGCGTGTTCGGGGACGGCGAGCCAGGCGCCGAGGCGGCTGCCGATGCCGACGGCGCGCAGCCGCTGCCGTACGACGTCCTCGGAGAGGAAGTTCTCACCGACGAACTCGCCGAGGGAGACGCCGAGCTGGTCCTTCTTGGTGGGGATGATCGCGGTGTGCGGGATGGGGATGCCCAGGGGGTGGCGGAAGAGGGCGGTGACGGCGAACCAGTCGGCGAGCGCGCCCACCATGCCCGCCTCGGCGGCCGCCGCGACATAGCCCGCCCAGGGTCCGGCGCCGGAGTTCTGGGCCCACTTGGCGAGGACGTAGACCACGGCCACGAACAGCAGGAGCCCGGTGGCGGTGAGCTTCATGCGGCGAACGCCGCGCTGTTTCTCCTCGTCCGCCGGGCTGAAGGTCGTCATCGCACGGTTCGTGACGCCACCCGGGCGGGCATGCTGCCCCCGAGCCGCGCCCTTTTCTTCCACTTTCGTACGTTCCATCCGCTCCACCCGCTTGGTGATCCCGCACACATTGTCCCTTCCTGACCGACTCCTGGAACGGAACAGGAGTTCCCGGCGTCTGTCGGGAGGGGGTAATGCCACGGGGGGGTCCTGTGAGCTTCCCCCCTGCCCATGACGCATCATGGGCACATCAGATCGGAGCCTGGGGCTCCCATCGCCCGAGGAGAACTACACAGCATGACCCGGGGTCGTGGTTACGCCCTTCTGGCCGGACTGGTCGCTGCAATCGTGGCCCTTTCCACCGCCATATACGTCGGAGTGGCGTCCGACGACGGTACGCAGAGCCGGAACGCCATCACCGACAGCCGCCTTCCGAACAACGCCGCCCCCGCCTCCACCGGCACCTGGGTCGGCACCTGGTCCACCTCCCCGGCCGCGGCCGAGCCCGGCACGGAGACGACCGGCATGGCGGACCGTTCGGTGCGCAACGTCGTCCACACCAGCGTCGGCGGTACGAGTGCCCGCGTGACACTGTCCAATCTCTACGGCCAGTCGCCGCTGAGCATCACACAGGCCTCGATCGCGGTCGCCGCCGGCGGCGGTACGCCCGCGGCGCTGACGGACACGATGCGGCAGCTGACCTTCAACGGCGCGCCGACGGTCGTCATCCCGCCCGGCCGGCAGGTGATGAGCGACGCCGTGCGCATCGTCATCCCGTCCGACGCGGACGTCCTGATCACCACGTACACGCCGACCAGCTCCGGCCCGGTGACGTACCACCCGCACGCCCGGCAGATCTCCTACGTCGCCCGGGGCGACCACACGGCCGACGCGACGGGCGCGCCCTACACCGAGCAGAGCATGTACTGGCGTTACCTGACCGCGCTGGACGTGCTGAGCAACGAGTCCGAGGGGACGGTCGTCGTCCTCGGCGACTCGCTCACCGACGGGATCACCTCCACCGCCGGCGCCAACAACAGGTGGACCGACGTCCTGTCCGACAAGCTACGCGCGGAGATCTCCGCCGGGCGGGACCTGCCCCGCTACAGCGTCGTCAACCAGGGCATCAGCGGGAACCGGGTCCTCACGGACGGGCTGGGCCGACCGGCGGACAACCCCAGCGGGCTGAACCGCTTCGCGCGGGACGTACTGGAGCGGACGAACGTCAAGGTCGTCGTGATCGACCTCGGGGTCAACGACATCCTGCGCAATCCGCGGCTCGCGGATCCGAACGCGATTCTCGGCGGGTTGCGCACGATGGTCGGGCAGGCGCATGCGCGGGGGCTGAAGGTCGTGGGGGCGACGCTGATGCCGTTCGGCGGGCACCGGGGGTACTCGGACGCGCGGGAGGCTGTGCGGCAGCAGATCAACGCGGAGATTCGGGCGGGGCGGGTCTTCGACGCGGTGGTCGACTTCGACAAGGCGCTGCGTGATCCTTACGACCCTCGCCGGCTGCGGTCCGACTACGACTCCGGGGATCATCTGCATCCCAGTGACAAGGGGTATGCGCGGATGGCGGAGGCGTTCGACCTGGAGAGCCTGAAGGGGTCGGTGCCGGCGGAGCTGTAGAGCCGCCTGCTGCCCAGCACCGGCGTCGGTGCAGCAGGCGCCTCAGTCCAGCTGGCGGCGGCGTTCCTCCCGGAGCCGCTGCTTCTCCGCCCGGGTCAGCTTTCGCTGGACTCCGACGCCGCCCCAGAAGGCGAAGCCGGTGATGATGACGCGCGGCGCGCCGGGGGCGCCGGGGACGCCCTCCTCCTGGTGGTCGAAGCCGCCCATGATGCCGATGCCGCGGACGACGACCTCGACGCCGGGCGGGACGATGACGTCCACGCCGCCCATGATCGCGATCGCGTTGATCTCGACCTCGCGGTCCGCGAAGCTCGCCTCGCGCAGGTCGATCTCCCCGCCACCGCAGAGGGCGAAGCAGGTGAACCGCCGGGGCATCGTCCAGTGCCCCTTGCGCTGGAAGCCGGACATCACGGCGGCGGCCCACGTCGAGGATCCCTCACCGCCGACGATCCGCCCGGACCAGTCCCGGCCGTCCGGGCCGGCGGCGGGCTCCTTGGTCAGTGACACGGAGGGCGCCGTGAGACCCGGGGCCGGCAGGTCACGGGTGATCGGCGCCAGTTCCCCGTACGTCCGCGCCTGGTACGTCGCGTCCAGCCGCTCCTCGAACTCCGCCATGTCGAGACGGCCCTCCGCGAGGGCGTCCCGCAGGATCTCGGCGACCCGTTCACGGTCGGCGTCGGAGGCGCGGAGGTCCGGGACTGAGTCGTCGGTCATACACAGCAGCCTACGAGTTACCCGTGCCGGGCACTATGCGGTCGCACGCTCCGGCGGGGGTTTGGGGGTGTCCCCCAATGAATGCAGCATCTTGGCGATCACCGCCTCGATGTCCGGCTCCCGCACCGACAGGTCCACCAGCGGGTACTCCGCCGCGATCCGCGCGACCAGCGGCGCCGCCGACTCCGCCGCCGGGAACGCCAGCCACTGCCGCGGACCGTCCACCCGGACGACCCGGGCGGGTGCCGGGGCGTCGATCGGCGGCAGTTCCCGCTCCAGGTCCACGACCAGGGTCCGCTCGCTCTCCCCCGCCTCGTGCAGCCCGGCGAGCGGGCCGTCGTACATCAGACGCCCTTGGTCGATGACCATCACCCGCTTGCACAACTGCTCGATGTCCTGCAGGTCGTGCGTGGTCAGCAGCACCGTCGTGCCGCGCTCGGCGTTCAGCTCCCGCAGGAACTCCCGCACCTTGGACTTGGAGACGACGTCGAGGCCGATGGTCGGCTCGTCGAGGTACAGCACCTCCGGGTCGTGCAGCAGTGCCGCCGCGATGTCGCCGCGCATCCGCTGCCCGAGGGAGAGCTGGCGCACCGGTACGTCCAGCAGGTCGCCCAGGTCGAGGAGTTCGACCAGACGGTCGAGGTTCTCGCGGTAACGGGCGTCCGGGATCCGGTACATGCGGTGCATCAGCCGGTAGGAGTCGACCAGCGGGAGGTCCCACCACAGCGTCGTACGCTGCCCGAACACCACGCCGATGCGGTGTGCGAGCCGCATGCGTTCGCGGGAGGGGTCGATGCCGGCGACCCGGAGCCGGCCGGCGCTCGGGGTGAGGATGCCGGTCAGCATCTTGATCGTGGTCGACTTGCCGGCGCCGTTCGGGCCGATGTAGCCGACCATCTCGCCGCGTCCCACGCGGAAGGAGATCGAGTCGACGGCCCGCACCTGCCGCCGCTCCCGTTTCATGAAGCCGGTCTTCTTGCGCACGTCGAAGACCTTCTCGACGCCGTCGAGTTCGATGAACCCGCCGTCCACCCCGGACGACCCGCCGTCCGCCCCGGTCGACCCGTCGTCCACCCCGGTCAGCCCGCTGTCCACCCCGGTCAACTCAGCTCCCTGTACTCCGGTAGGAACGAAGCCCCACCCGCCACGCCATCCCCGCCAGCGCGCAGCAGGCCACCGCCACCAGCGGCGACGCGAAGGCCGTCCACCGCGGCAGCTCGATCGGGTACGGCCGGCCCAGCACATAGGCGGCCGGGACCCAGTTGACGAAGGCGAGCGGCAGCATGAAGGTCACGCCGCGCACCAGGTCCTTCCCGAACACGGTCGGCGGATACTGCAGCAGCGTGGTCCCGCCGTACGTGAACGCGTTCTGCACCTCCGCGGCGTCCTGGGCGAAGATCTGGAAGGCCGCGCCCGCCACGAACACCGCCGAGAAGATCGCCGCGCCGCTGACCACCATCACCGGCACCAGCAGCGCCTTCGGCGCACTCCAGTCGACGTCCACCGAGACCAGCGCCCACCCCAGGACCACCGCGCCCTGGGTGATCCGGCCCAGCCGGCGCAGCGCGAAGCGGTCGGCGCCGACCTGGGCGAGCACCGGCGCGGGACGCACGAGCAGGATGTCGAACGAGCCGTCGCGCATCCGGGCGCCCAGGACGTCCATCGAGCCGAGCACCAGGTCGGCGATCCCGAACGCCGTCACCGACAGCCCGTACAGGAAGGCGATCTCGGGCAGTGACCAGCCGCCCAGCGAGTCGACCTGCGAGAACATCAGCAGGATCCCCACGAAGTCCAGGCCGGTCACCATCAGGTTGCCGAACACCGTGACGACGAAGGAGGTGCGGTAGGTCATGCTGGACCGCACCCACATCCCGGCGATCAAACGGTAGGCCCGCAGCCCCTCCAGCAGGACGCTCCGCTCACCCACCCTGCACCACCACCCGCCGCGTCGCGGCCGACTGCAGCAGCCGCCCCGCCGCCAGCAGCGCCACCGCCCACGCCGCCTGGAAGACGAACGCCCCGAGCGGGTCGGTCTCCCCCATCAGCACGTCCGCCGGCATCTGGATCTGCGCCGCCCACGGCAGCACCCGCACGATGTCGCCGAACACGCCCGGGAAGGCGTTCAGCGGCAGCACCATGCCCGAGAAGAAGATCCCCGTGATCATCAGCACCTGGTTGACGCCCATGCCGTCCATGAGCCAGAACACGCTCAGGGCCGCCAGGTAGCGGATCGCGAAGCTGACGACCGTCGCCAGCAGGAGCGTGACCACGAAGGCCGCCCAGGGGACGACCGACGTCGGCAGCGCCATGGGGAAGAAGACCGCTCCGAACGCGAACGGGATGACGCCCCGCCCCAGCATCTGGAACAGCGCCCGCCCCACGTCGCCCGCCAGCCACCACAGCTGGAGATCGGCCGGCCGGTACAGGTCGACGGCGATCTCGCCGGTGCGGATGCGCTCCATCAGGTCCTTCTCGGCGCCGCCGCCCTGGATGGCCAGCGTCGCGTACAGGCACTGCCCCAGCCACACATAGGTCACGGCCTGCGCCTGGTCGTACCCTCCCAGATGCGGCTTCTCGTCCCACAGCGCCAGGTACGTGTAGACGAGGATGAGGCCGAAGACCGTGTTGGTGAACACCCCGGCCATCGTGGCCGCCCGATACGTCGCGTACCGCCGGAAGCTCCCCGCCGCGACGGCCGCGTACAACCGTCCCGAGCCCACATCCACAGCCCTCCTCGCCGCCCGGCACCGAAGCGCAGGAGCCTAGTGGACCGGTGATCACGCGTGCCACGCAATTTCGGGGAGCGGCAAAGGCGCTGCGGGCGTGTGCGCACCGGCCCAGACGGTACGATCCGTTGCGTCCGCGTGGGCCGAGGCGCCCGTGGCCAGGGCGAGCAGCATGGCGGCGGTGCCGGCCGGGACGGAGCGTACGAGCCGTCGCATCCACGGTCGTGTCCCCCTTCGGGCGAATGTCGCGCAGGTTCGGGCGACTGTCGCGCGGGCGAGATCGCGATTCGGGCAGGCGTGCGCAACAGCGCGGTTCCCCCTGCGTCCGCCCGCGGGCTCGCGCGCACACCGCCCGCCTCGCCACACGGCTCACGACACGGCCCTCGGTCAGGGAACTGATCGCCGGATGGGACAGTCTTCA
This sequence comes from Streptomyces coeruleorubidus, assembly GCF_028885415.1. Classification (GTDB taxonomy): domain Bacteria; phylum Actinomycetota; class Actinomycetes; order Streptomycetales; family Streptomycetaceae; genus Streptomyces; species Streptomyces coeruleorubidus_A. The sequence continues at coordinate 5,491,074 of NZ_CP118527.1, read as the reverse complement.
TCACAGGGGCGCAAGAGCGAGCAGAGACGTACGGGAACGACGTACGACGCGAAACAGGAGTCCGTGCACGACATGAGTGACGAGCCTCAGCCGCAGCAGCCGACACCGGGCTGGGCACCGAGAGAGCCGCAGGCGGACGGCGACCCGAACACGCCTGAGGCCCGGCCGGCCGGGAAACCGAAGCGGACCGGCTGGCGCCGGATCATCCCGACCTGGCGTATGACGCTCGGCGCCTTCATCATCGTCGCCCTGCTGCTGGTCGGCGGCTTCTTCCTCGGCTACTCGCTGGTGCAGATCCCGCCGGCCAACGCGCTCGCCACCAAGCAGGCCAACGTCTACCTCTACGCGGACGGCTCGGTGATCGCCCGCGACGGCGAGGTCAACCGGGAGAACGTCACGCTCGCGCAGATCTCCAAGGACGCCCAGCACGCGATCCTGGCCGCCGAGGACCGCGACTTCTACACCGAGTCCGCCGTCGACCCCAAGGCCATGGTCCGCGCGGCCTGGAACACAGCCCTCGGCAAGGGCAAGCAGTCCGGCTCCACGATCACGCAGCAGTACGTGAAGAACTACTACCTGCGCCAGGACCAGACCATCACGCGCAAGGCCAAGGAGTTCTTCATCGCGATCAAGCTGGACCGCGAGGTGAGCAAGGACCACATCCTCGAGGGCTACCTCAACACCAGCTACTTCGGCCGCAACGCCTACGGCATCCAGGCCGCCGCCCAGGCCTACTACGGCATGGACGCCACTGAGCTCGACCCGGCCCGCGCCGCCTACCTCGCCGCGCTCGTCAACGCCCCCAGCCAGTACGACGTCGTCGCCCACCCCGAGAACCGCAAGGCCGCCGAGTCCCGCTGGAACTACGTCCTGGACGGCATGGTCAAGAAGGGCTGGCTCAGCGAGTCGAAGCGGGCGGGCATGAAGTTCCCGGTGCCGAAGGAGTCCACCCTGTCCACCGGCATGTCCGGGCAGCGCGGCTACATCGTGCGGACCGTGAAGGACTACCTCACCCAGAACAAGATCATCGACGAGAGCCGGCTCGACGCCGGCGGCTACCGCATCACCACGACGCTCCAGAAGCCCAAGCAGGACGCGTTCGTGAAGGCCGTCAACGACAAGCTGATGGACAAGCTGGACAAGAAGAACAACAAGGTCGACACCTACGTCCGCGCGGGCGGCGCCGCCGTCGACCCCAAGACCGGCAGGGTCGTGGCGATGTACAACGGCATCGACTACGTCAAGCAGTACACCCCGAACGCCACCCGCAGGGACTTCCAGGTCGGCTCCACCTTCAAGCCGTTCGTGTTCACCTCGGCCGTCGAGAACGGCTCGCAGACCCAGGACGGCCGCCCGGTCACCCCGAACACGATCTACGACGGCACCAACAAGCGCACCGTCCAGGGCTGGGCCGGCGACCCGTACGCCCCCGAGAACGAGGACCAGGTCTCCTACGGCGACATCACCGTCACCGAGGCGACCGACAAGTCCGTGAACTCGGTGTACGCGCAGATGGCCGCCGACGTCGGCCCCCAGAAGGTCAAGCAGACCGCGATCGACCTCGGCGTCCCCGAGACCACCCCCGACCTCGCCGACGGCCCCGCCATCGCGCTCGGCACGGCCACCGCCAGCGTCCTCGACATGGCGGAGGCGTACGCGACGCTCGCCAACCACGGCCGGCACGGCACCTACACGATGGTCGAGAAGGTCACCAAGGCGGGCTCGCCCATCGCGCTGCCCGAGCGGCGCACCCGGCAGGCCGTGAGCCGCGAGGCCGCCGACACCACCACCTCGGTCCTGCGCAGCGTCGTCCAGAACGGCACGGCCTCCGCCGCACAGGCCGCGGGCCGACCCGCCGCGGGCAAGACCGGCACCGCCGAGGAGGACACGGCGGCCTGGTTCGCGGGCTACACCCCCGACCTCGCCACGGTCGTCTCCGTCATGGGCCAGGACCCGGTCACCGCCGCCCACAAGTCGCTGTACGGCGCGATGGGCCTGGACCGCATCAACGGCGGCGGGGCGCCCGCCGAGATCTGGGCCCAGTTCACCCGGGACGCCCTGGAGGACAAGCCGGTCACCGACTTCGACCTCAGGCTCCAGCCGGGCGCCGACGTCCCGCAGGCCCCCGGCACCGAGCCCCCGGCCGACCCGACCACGGGCGACGCCACCGACGGCGGCAGCACCTCCACCGGCGGCCAGGACACCGGCACGGAGACGCCCGGCCAGACCCCGAGCGCGCCCGAGGGGCAGACCCAGGGCCAGACCGACGGCGGCACCACCGACGGCAGCACGGGCGGCGAGTCCCCCACCGGCGGCGGCACCGCGGACGGCGGGACCGGCGACGGCGGCACCGCCACCGACGGCGGCACGACCGACGGCGGCACGAGCGAGGGCGGCGGCGAGGAGACCGACGGCGGCTCGACGGGCGGGCCGTCGGACCCTGGCTGGGGCGTGGTCCAGCAGGGCGCGCGCCGCGAATAGGCCGGGCTCAGTGGCCCGAGGTCGCCTTCAGCCCCACCACGGCGACCAGCAGCAGGCACACGAAGAAGATCCGGGCGGCGGTGGCCGGCTCCCCCAGCACGACCATGCCGAACACCGCCGCCCCGGCCGCCCCGATGCCCACCCACACGCCGTAGGCGGTGCCGATGGGCAGGGTCCTGGCGGCCTGGGACAGCAGCAGCATGCTGGCGACGATCCCGGCACCGGTGAGAACGCTGGGGAGCGGGCGCGTGAAGCCGTCGGTGTACTTCATGCCGACGGACCACCCGACTTCGAGCAGACCGGCGACGACGAGCAGAACCCAGGCCATGACGGACACCTCCGGGAAACGGGCTGACGGTGCGGGTGCGTCGTCTTTGCCTTCGTCCCGGTACGGCGCGTCTCGTCGGGTCCCTCCAACGTAACAAGGGAACACGGAAGGGGCCGGTGACGATGGTCACCGGCCCCTCCCGCTGCTGCTACTGCTTCTTCTCTTCTGGAGCTACAGATAGAGACCCGTCGAGTCCTCCGAGCCCTCGAACCGGTCCGCGGCCACGGCATGCAGATCGCGCTCGCGCATGAGCACGTACGCGATACCGCGCACCTCGACCTCGGCGCGGTCCTCCGGATCGAACAGAACCCGGTCGCCCGGCTCCACGGTCCGTACGTTCTGCCCCACCGCGACGACCTCGGCCCAGGCCAGCCGCCGGCCGACCGCCGCCGTGGCGGGGATCAGGATGCCGCCCCCGGAACGCCGCTCGCCCTCGCTGGTGTCCTGCCGCACGAGTACGCGGTCGTGCAGCATCCGGATGGGCAGCTTGTCGGGATGGGTGCTGTGCTCGTTTCTCTTGGCGCTCACGCCCTGAAACCTACCTGTCTTCCCCGCGAACGTACGCAGTCGGGTCAGCCCTTGCGCCGCCGCGTGCTGACGGCCAGCAGCCCGACCACTCCGACGACGACGAGCGCGACCGGCACGACCCGCTCCAGCCGCGGCGCCCCGTCCTCGTCCACGAACCGGGCCCGCACATTGGTGACGGCCCGGTTGACCCCGACATACGCACGCCCGAGGGTGTGATCGATATTGGACGCGACCTTGGCCTTGGCGTCCCCGACGATGGTCTTCGGGTGCACCCGCACCCCGATCTCGTCGAGGGTCTCGGCCAGGGTCTCGCGGCGGCGCCTGATGTCCGCCTCGATCTGCGCCGGGGTTCTGGTGTCCGCCGTGTCCGCCACCGTGTCGCCTCCGAAGTCGGTATGAAGCCTGTGCCGGACAGTCTGTCAGCTCCACGGCTCATCGCACTGTCAGGACCCCCGGTTACGCTGGTCTGATGAGCGAGCGACTCCAGCCGGGGGACGTGGCCCCCGCCTTCACCCTGCCCGACGCCGACGGCACCGAGGTGTCCCTGTCGGACCACAAGGGCCGCAAGGTCATCGTGTACTTCTACCCGGCGGCCCTCACCCCCGGCTGCACAAAGCAGGCCTGCGACTTCACGGACAACCTGGAGCTGCTGGCCGGCGCGGGCTACGAGGTGATCGGCATCTCCCCCGACAAGCCCGAGAAGCTGGCCAGGTTCCGCGACAAGGAGTCCCTGAAGGTCACCCTCCTCGCCGACCCGGACAAGCAGGTGCTGGACGCCTACGGCGCCTTCGGCGAGAAGAAGAACTACGGCAAGACCTACATGGGCGTCATCCGCTCCACGATCGTCGTGGACGAGGAGGGCAGGGTCGAGCGCGCGCTGTACAACGTCCGGGCGACGGGGCACGTGGCGAAGATCATCAAGGATCTGGGGATCTGAGGCCCTCTCCGCTCCTGGAACGGCTCGTACCGGATAGGTCCGGTATGAGCCGTTCCGCATTTCGGGCGTGACTGTCCGATAAACGGTTCGTTACTCCGTGCGAGATCACGAACGGGTGGTCGGGGACGGAGTGGCGGAGGGGCTCGATGGCCGACGCGGCGGTATGTGCACGAGCGGATGAAGAAGCTCGGGGTGGACGTGTCGCACTTCGAGCGGGAGGGGGTGAAGTGGACGAGAGACGTCCTTGAGCGGGCGGTCGCGACGTCGACGAACATGGGCGAGGTCCTGCGGCACCTCGGGCTGGAGGTGGTGGGCGGACACCACACGCACATCAGCCGCCGGATCAAGGCGTATGGGATCGACACGTCGCACTTCCAGATGCCGACGAGGCGTGGGAAGCCCTGGCGTCCGCGGACCCCGGACGCCTTCCTCGTCGAGCAGCCGGCCGACCGCGCCCGGCGTGTTCCGAGCGACCGCCTCAAGTGGGCGATGACGGTTTCCGGAGTAGCGGAGCGGTGCGCCCTCTGTGGCATGGAGGCGGTCTGGCGGGGACGTCCACTCCCCTTGGAGGTCGATCACATCAACGGCCGCTGGAGGGACAACCGGATCGAGAACCTTCGGTTCCTGTGCCCCAACTGCCACTCGACGACGGAGAATTACCGAGGGCGTGGCAAACGACGCGCGCGGGGGCATGCCTCATGAGCAGCCGACGGGCCCGGCCCGCTCCCCAGGAGCTGCGCGTCGCGGTCGCCCAGTCCGTCTCTTTCGCAGAGGTGCTTCGCCGCCTGGGACGCCCGGACAGTGGCACGCAGCGCGCGCATCTGCGCCGGTGGATCGATGAGGACCAGCTCACCACCGAGCACTTTCTGGGACAGGCCCACCAACGCGGGAAGCGCCGTCCGGCCTTGGCCAGACGTCCTGAGGACATCCTGGTCAAGCACGACGGCGAGCGTCGGACCCGCACGGTCGTGTTGCGCCGGGCGCTCCATGAGATGGGCATACCCGAAGAGTGCGCGGACTGCGGGATCGGCCCCGAGTGGCTCGGCAAGCCCATGACGCTGGAGGTGGATCACATCAACGGTGACTGGAGCGACGACCGGCTGGAGAACCTGCGGTTGTTGTGCCCCAACTGCCATGCGGTGACGAGCACCTGGTGCCGAGGCGGCAGCAGGCGTTCCACCCGACCTCGCCCCGCATGACCGGTACCATGACCTGGACGCGGCCGTGGCGGAATTGGCCTACGCGCAACACTTAGGATGTTGTGGGAGAAATCCCTTGAGGGTTCGAGTCCCTCCGGCCGCACACCTTCGAATCGATGGCCCACCCGGCGCAAGCCAGGTGGGCCTCGTCATCAGCCCAACAGCTCCCGCACCACCGGCACCAACGCCCGAAACGCCTGCCCCCGATGGCTGATCGCGTTCTTCTCCTGCGGGGTCAGCTCCGCGCAGGTCCGCGTCTCCCCGTCCGGCTGGAGGATCGGGTCGTAGCCGAAGCCCCCCGATCCCGTCGGCTCGTGGCGCAGGACGCCCCGCAGCCGGCCTTCCACCACCCGCTCCGTGCCGTCCGGCAGGGCCAGCGCCGCCGCGCAGGCGAAGTGGGCGCCGCGGTGTTCGTCGGTGATGTCCGAGAGCTGGGCGAGGAGCAGGTCGAGGTTGGCCTTGTCGTCGCCGTGGCGGCCGGACCAGCGGGCGGAGAAGATGCCGGGGGCGCCGTTGAGGACGTCGACGCAGAGGCCGGAGTCGTCGGCGACCGCGGGCAGGCCCGTCGCCTGGGCGAGGGCGTGGGCCTTCAGCAGCGCGTTCTCCGCGAAGGTGACGCCCGTTTCCTTGACGTCGGGGATGTCCGGGTAGGCGTCGGCGCCGACGAGTTCGTGGGGCAGCCCGGCTTCGGCGAGGATCGCCCGGAGCTCGGTGATCTTTCCGGCGTTGCGGGTGGCGAGGATCAAGCGGGTCATGGCCCCAGTATTGCCGCAGCCGCGCCCCGTCAGGGGCGCGGGGAACTGCGCGAGCGCCCACGACGGGCCCGCGGTCGATCACCGGCCGTCAGCGTTACGGCGTGCAGACCTTGGTCAGTTCGCCCGCCGCGTCCGTGACCGGGCTGATGTCGGGCGTCTCGTCGCCGTTCTTGATCGCCGTACGGACGTTGCCGACGGCCTGGTTGAGGTCGTCGACTGCCTTGTTGACGTCGGCGTTGTCGGTCTTGTCGCCGATCTTGGTCAGGTTCTTGTCGATGGAGTCGAGGGACTCGTCGAGCTGCGTCGGGTCGTTGGCCGCGTTGTCGACGGCCTGCTGGAGTTCCGTGACGCTGTCGGCGATGGCGTCGGCGGTCTGGACGCAGTCCAGCGCCTTGTCGACGGCGGCGCAGCCGGTGGTGAGTCCGGCGGTCAGCGCGACGGCCGCCAGGGTGGCGGCGACGGCTGCGGTGCGGCGTCGGCGGCTCGCGGCCATGGAACGGTCCCTCTCGTCGGTCGGGCCCGGGCGGCCCGTGCGGCTGGCCGGACGCACAGGGATGAGCCGTGCGCCCGTACTCCTTCAGACGCGAGTGTGCTCGGCGCGGTTGCCCCGTGCCGAGCACCTGTCTTGGCGCGCCCTTTACTTTTCGAGGACGGTATCAAGCGCGGTGCGCTGGTGGGCGGCGAGTTCCGTGCAGCCGGTGACGGCGAGGTCGAGGAGGGCGTCGAGTTCCTCGCGGGCGAAGGGTTCGGCCTCGGCGGTGCCCTGGACCTCGACGAAGCGGCCGTCGCCGGTGCAGACGACGTTCATGTCGGTGTCGGCCTTGACGTCTTCTTCGTAGCAGAGGTCGAGGAGGGGGACGCCGCCGACGATGCCGACGGAGACGGCGCTGACGGTGCCGGTGAGGGGCTGGCGGCCGGCCTTGATGAGCTTCTTGCGCTGGGCCCAGGCGACGGCGTCCGCCAGCGCCACGTAGGCGCCGGTGATGGCCGCCGTGCGGGTGCCGCCGTCGGCCTGGAGGACGTCGCAGTCGAGGACGATGGTGTTCTCGCCGAGTGCCTTGTAGTCGATGACGGCGCGGAGCGAACGGCCGATGAGGCGGCTGATCTCGTGGGTGCGGCCGCCGATGCGGCCCTTGACGGACTCGCGGTCGCCGCGGGTGTTGGTGGAGCGGGGCAGCATGGAGTACTCGGCGGTGACCCAGCCTTCACCGCTGCCCTTGCGCCAGCGCGGGACGCCTTCGGTGACGGAGGCGGTGCAGAAGACCTTGGTGTCGCCGAAGGAGACGAGGACGGAGCCTTCGGCGTGCTTGCTCCAGCCGCGTTCGATGGTGATCGGGCGGAGTTGCTGGGGGGTGCGGCCGTCGATTCGAGACATGCCGCTGAGCCTATCCGTACATGCGGAAGGGGCCCCTCCCGCGGTGGGAAGGGGCCCTCATCGGTGACCTCTGGGGTCTTTGCGGTGACCTCGGGGGTCTGTCAGGGGGTGAAGCCCGGGACGATCCCCGCGCTTCACATCAGGTCTTCGATTTCCGCGGCGATGGGGTCGGCGTCGGTGCCGATGACGACCTGGATGGCGGTGCCCATCTTGACGACGCCGTGGGCGCCGGCGGCCTTCAGGGCGGTCTCGTCGACCTTGGCGGGGTCCACGACCTCGGTCCGCAGGCGGGTGATGCAGCCTTCGACCTCTTCGATGTTGTCGATGCCGCCGAGCCCGGCAACGATCTTCTCAGCCTTGGTGGCCATGTTCGTTCTCCCTGATCCGAACCGCTTTGTCGCAGTAACCCACAGTTGGCACGCTTTGCGAGCGGTCATGTCGTGCCTGCCGAGGATGGCGCACGTCAGTGTGCGACCGTTCGTTCGACTGGTCTACACCAGAATCCGCCTCTCGACAAAGGGACGACGGGCTGGGCCGGACGAACGTCTCCAAGGTGATGGTGGAGGCGGGCGGAATTGGCGGGTTCCACTCGTTCGGTCTACCGTGCTACAACTGGTCTACACCATTCACTGGTGGAGGTCGCGCGGTGCCCTTTCGAACCGCGTTCCCCTTTTGAGACGCCGCCGTCCCCCGTCGAACTCTTCCCTGGGCGGCGCCGTGCCCCATGGAGGAAGTTCATGTCCACAGCCACAGCCGCGCCCGCGAGCCCGAAGAAGGGGTCCGCGGTGATGGCGGTCCTGCAGCGCATCGGCCGCAGCCTCATGCTGCCCGTCGCCGTGCTGCCGGCCGCCGCGCTCCTGGTCCGCCTCGGCAACACCGACATGCTGGGGCGGGAGTCGTTCCCGGAGTTCATCACCAAGATCGCGAGCTTCATGACCGCGGGCGGCAACGCGATCCTCGACAACATGCCGCTGCTGTTCGCCGTGGGCATCGCGATCGGCTTCGCGAAGAAGTCGGACGGCTCGACCGCTCTGGCCGCCGTCGTCGGCTACCTGGTCTTCAAGAACGTGCTGGCCACGTTCACCGACCCGAACCTGCCCCAGGTGGCGACGGCCGTCGACGGCAAGGTCGTCATGACGGACGCGCCGGTGGACGCCAAGGTTCTCGGCGGTGTGGTGATGGGCCTCGTCGTCGCTCTGCTCTACCAGCGCTTCTACCGCACCAAGCTGCCCGACTGGGCGGGCTTCTTCGGTGGTCGCCGCCTGGTCCCGATCCTCGCCGCCTTCGCGGGCCTGGTCATCGGCATCGTCTTCGGTTACATATGGCCGGTCCTCGGTACGGCCCTGCACAACCTCGGCGAGTGGCTGGTGGGCTCCGGGGCCGTCGGCGCGGGCATCTTCGGTGTCGCCAACCGCGCGCTGATCCCGATCGGCATGCACCACCTGCTGAACTCCTTCCCCTGGTTCCAGGCCGGCACCTACGAGGGCAAGAGCGGCGACATCGCCCGGTTCCTGGCGGGCGACCCGAGCGCCGGCCAGTTCATGACCGGCTTCTTCCCGATCATGATGTTCGCCCTGCCGGCCGCCTGCCTGGCGATCGTGCACTGCGCCCGGCCCGAGCGCCGCAAGGTCGTCGGCGGCATGATGATCTCCCTCGCGCTGACCTCGTTCGTCACCGGCGTCACCGAGCCGATCGAGTTCACCTTCATGTTCATCGCCCCGGTGCTGTACGCGATCCACGCGGTGCTCACCGGTGTCTCGATGGCGCTGACCTGGGCGCTGGGGATGAAGGACGGCTTCGGCTTCTCGGCCGGCGCGGTGGACTTCTTCCTGAACCTGGGCATCGCGACCAACCCATGGGGCCTGGCCCTGGTCGGCCTGTGCTTCGCGGCGGTCTACTACGTGGTCTTCCGCTTCGCGATCACCAAGTTCAACCTGCCGACGCCGGGCCGCGAGTCCGACGAGGAACTCGCCGAGCTCCAGAAGGCGGAGGCGAAGTAGCCCGCACACGCTGAAGGCCCCGGAACCGCTTCGGTTCCGGGGCCTCGTCGTGCTCGGGGTGCGGACACCCGCTAGATCTCGTACGTCTGCCGCGGTGCCGCGAGGCCGACCTGACCGTCGTAGACCGCGCGGGCGTCGGTCAGGTTGACCTGCGGGTCCGTCCACGGCGGGATGTGGGTCAGGACCAGCCGGCGGGCACCCGCTCGGGCAGCGGTCTCGCCCGCCTCGCGGCCGTTGAGGTGCAGGTCGGGGATGCTCTCCTTGCCGTGCGTGAACGCCGCCTCGCACAGGAACAGGTCGGCGTCCCGGGCGAGTTCGTCCAGGGCGGGGCTCACACCGGTGTCGCCGGAGTACGTCAGGACCTTGCCGTCGTGTTCGACGCGGATGCCGTACGCCTCCACGGGGTGGGCCACCCGCTCGGTGTGCACCGTGAACGGGCCGATCTCGAAGGTGGACGGCTTGACCGTGTGGAAGTCGAAGACCTCGCTCATGGAGGAGGCGGAGGGGGTGTCCGCGTAGGCGGTGGTCAGCCGGTGTTCCGTGCCTTCCGGTCCGAAGACGGGGAGCGGATCGCAGCGGCCGCCGTCGTGGCGGTAGTAGCGCGCGACGAAGTAGGCGCACATGTCGATGCAGTGGTCGGCGTGCAGATGGCTGAGGAAGATCGCGTCGAGGTCGTAGAGACCGCAGTGGCGCTGCAACTCGCCCAGGGCACCGTTGCCCATGTCGAGAAGCAGCCGGAAGCCGCCGGCCTCGACGAGGTAGCTCGAGCAGGCCGATTCCGCGGACGGGAACGACCCCGAGCAGCCGACGACGGTGAGCTTCATGAAGCAGAAACCTCCGCTGGCGGGATAAGTCTGAGAGGGGCGTCGGGGGTCGTGCGGTGCGTCGAGCGTAAGGCGCAAAACCTCCGGTAGCTCCTCCGCCAAGGGCTGTTGTGGGCGAACTCACCTGTGGTGTCACCGGTTCGGCTGGCAGCGCGCGGCGTGATCCTTGCGAGGGGGGCGCGGGGGAGGGATGGCGCCGGTACCGTCTCAGTATGGACACGTCCTGGTGGCTGGCGCTCGCCGCGGTGGTACTGCTCGCGCTCGTCGCCACGCTCGTCGACGGCTGGGGGCGGCGGTCGGTGGCGCGGCGGGGCCGGACGGCGGTGGGAACCGCCACGGTGGCGGGCCTGCCGCAGCCGGCGGAGATCTGGTGGGCCGACGTTCCCTACGAGGACGAGGCCCGCACGAAGGACCGGCCCTGCCTGGTGCTGGCGGTGCGCGGGGAGCGGGCGACCGTAGCGAAGATCACCACCCGGTTCCGGCGCGAGCGCACCGGCGTGATCCCCCTCCCCCCGGGCTTGGTCGGCGACACCCAGGGCCGCGCGAGCTTCCTGGAGACGGACGAGCTGCGGGAGGTCCCGGTGTGGGGCTTCCGGAGACGCGTCGGGGTGGTTGACCCGGCGCTGTGGGACCAGGTCCGGTACTTGGCCGGGTGAGAGCGGGGGCTCACGGTGCGGTGTCCGCGCGGGAACATGCCGCGGGCCTGGCGCGGGCCTGGCGCGACGATCGTGAAGGTCGACTGAGCGCGTCAACTGGACGCGACGACCGACCGCGAGAGCCGGGCGGATCGGCCAGAGCGGCTCAACCAGGCGATGGAGCACATCGAGCGCCACCTCGACGAGTCCGTGGACGTCGCCGAGCTGGCGCGGATCGCGGCCACGTCGGAGTACCACCTGCGCCGGATGTTCTCCGCGCTGGCAGGCATGCCCCTGTCGGAGTACCTGCGCCGCCGGCGGCTGACCGTCGCGGGCGCGGAGGTGCTCGCGGGCGGCGAGACGCTGCTGGAGATCGCGGTGCGCTACGGCTACGGCTCGGGCGAAGCGTTCGCACGGGCGTTCCGCGCGATGCACGGCGTAGGCCCGGGCGAGGCCCGGCGCACCGGCGCCGCGCTCGTCTCCCAGCCCCGGCTGACCTTCCGTCTCACCGTCGAAGGGAGCAGCAGCATGCAGTACCGAGTAGTGGACCGCCCGGCCTTCACGGTCGCCGGCTTCAAGTCCCGGGTGCCGCTCGTGCACTCGGGCCCGAACCAGGCGATCGTCGACTTCGTCCGCGGGATCGACAAGCAGGCCCTGGAGCGCCTCGGAAAGCTCTCGGACCAGGAGCCGCACGGCATCGTCGCGGTCTGCGACGACCTGGACCCGAGCCGCGCCGAGGGCACCGAGCTCGACTACTACCAGGCGGTGATCACCGCGACGTCCGCCCCGGCGGACGCCCCCGCGGGCATCACCACCCTGCCCGTCCCGCCCGGCACCTGGGCGGTCTTCACCACCTCCGGCCCGGCGCCGCAGGCCATCCAGGAACTGTGGCGGGACGTGTTCACCGAGTGGTTCCCCTCCAACCCGTACCGCAGCCGCCCCGGCCCGGAGATCCTGCGGACCGACCTGTCGGCGGACGGGACGAGGGCGGACGCCGAGCTGTGGCTGCCGGTGGAACGGGAGTCCACCCGCTGACGCCGAAGGCCCCAGGCCGGAATCGATCCGACCTGGGGCTTTCGGCAGAGCCGGGAGTGGGCTCGGGGAAAAGCCCCACACCCACCCCAGCCACTCACGAGCCACTCGGAGCCGCTCACGAGCCGCTCAGAGCCACTCAGAGCCGCTCATGGCAGTCCGCGGCGACTATCGCGGCGCGACCGCCTCCGCGGTGTCCTTCCGCCGGGACCGCTCCCGGACCAACGAGATCGCGATCACCACCGCGGCGACGAGCACCGAGAGCAGCACCTGGCTGCGGCCGCCGCCCTCCTTCTCGTCGGTGAGCATGTAGACGAGCACGAACGCGATCATCGCGATCGTCGCCCACGTCAGATAGGGGAACAGCCACATCCGGACGATGAGCTTCTCCGGGCTCTCGCGCAGGATGATCCCCCGCATCCGCAGTTGCGAGAAGCAGATGACCAGCCACACGAAGAGCGCGACGGCGCCCGAGGAGTTCAGCAGGAACTGGAAGACCGTGTCCGGCCACAGGTAGTTGAAGGCGACCGCCACGAAGCCGAAGACGACGGAGGCCAGGATCGCGGCCTGCGGCACACCTCGCGTGTTCGTCCGTACGAAGGACCGCGGGGCGTCGCCGCGCTGCCCGAGGGAGAAGGCCATCCGGGAGGCGGTGTACAGGCCGGAGTTGAGACAGGACAGCACGGCGGTCAGCACGATGAAGTTCATGATCTCGCCGGCGTGCGGGATGCCGATCGAGTCGAGGGCCGCGACGTACGAGCCCTTCTTCTGGATCGCGGGGTCGTTCCACGGCAGCAGGGCGACCACGACGAGGATCGAGCCGACGTAGAAGACGCCGACCCGCCAGATCACGCTCCTGGTGGCCTTGGCCACCGCCCGCTGCGCGTCCGAGGACTCACCGGCGGCGAGGGTGACGATCTCGCTGCCCATGAAGGAGAAGACGACCAGCAGGATGCCGGTGAGGATCGCGCCCGGCCCGTTCGGCAGGAAGCCGCCGTGCTCGGTGAGGTTCCCGAATCCTGTCGCGGCATGGTCGGAGCCGGGCAGCACACCGAAGATCGCCAGCCCGCCGAGAACGATGAAGCCCGTGATGGCGACGACCTTGATGCCGGCGAACCAGAACTCGAACTCGCCGAAGGAGCCGACCGAGGCCAGGTTCGTGGCGGTGAGGACCGTCATCACGATCAGAGCCCAGGCCCACTGCGGTACGGCCGGCACCCACCCTTCCAGGATCACCGCACCCGCGGTTGCCTCCACGGCGAGTACGACGACCCAGAAGAACCAGTACAGCCAGCCGATCGAGAACCCGGCCCAGCGGCCGAGCGCCCGGTCCGCGTAGGCCGAGAAGGATCCGGAGGTCGGGTTGGCCGCGGCCATCTCGCCGAGCATCCGCATCACGAAGACGACCAGGGCGCCGACCAGTGCGTAGGACAGCAGGATGCCGGGCCCGGCGGCAGCGATACCGGAGGCGGAGCCCACGAAGAGACCGGCACCGATCACCCCGCCGATGGCGATCATGGACAGATGGCGGTTCTTGAGACCGGCCTGAAGACCTGCCTGCTGCTCCGGAGGCTGACCACTGGTGGGTGCGGCGGTGTCGGAGGCCAGAGAATCAGGGGGACGTGTAGTCATGTCGACATCCATGGGGTCGTTGGGAGTGCCGTGCTGTGCGTCAGGAGGGACGGCCGGGGCACTGACGATTCCCGGAAGCGTTCACGGTGCGGTTCGCGGAATCCGGATGCCGTACTGGTGACGTGGTCGTCACCGCACGTCCGCGTACTGCTCCGTCTCCTCGTGGGAGGTGGGCCGCATCACTTGCGGAAATGGATTTGCGCAAGCGTATGGGGGCTCATGGGGCCAAATGTTTGTGAAGTCTGAACAAACTCGCCCTCGATGGCTGTACAGGCGGCCAATGCGGAACCGGTTCAGCTGGTGGGCGGCAGCCGCAGCTGGAGCATGGCCAGCAGACGCTGGTCGGGACGGCTGAGATCGAGGCCGGTCAGCTGCTCGGCCCGGCGGAGGCGGTACCGCAGCGTGTTGGGGTGCACATGGAGCTGTGCGGCGGCCGCCCGTATGTCACCGAAGGAGTTCAGGTACGTCAGGAGGGTCTCGGCGAGCCGGCCCTGGTGCCGGCTGTCGTGCGAGAGCAGGGCGGTCAGTCGCGGATCCCGTATCTCGGGGTGGGCGGAGAGCAACGTCAGTATCTCGCTGACCAGCACCTCCGCCTGGATGTCCGGCAGCGCGGCGACCGCGACGGTCACTCCGGCGCTCACCATGGCGTCGAGTATGCGGTCGGCCTCCCGGCGTGACTCGGGGACGTCCCCGAGCCTCGGCACCAGGCAACCGACCGAGCCGCGCAGCGGCAGGCCCAGGTGGCGGCGTGCGGCGTCGGTGATCTCCTGGGTCCAGCCGCGCAGCGTGTCCGTGTCGATGCCGCGGGGCAGTTGGGGCAGGAGCACATAGATACGGGGATCGACCTGAGTGACCAGGGCGCTGCGGTGCCGGGCGGCGATGTGCACGGAGACCAGGTTGGTGACCTCGGTGTGGGTCAGTTCCGGTGCGGCGACGCCCTCCGGAGTCTCGTACGCCTGCGTGGTCCCGTACGAGAAGCCCAGCACGGCGGCCGGGCGGGTGGCGTCGAATCCCAGGTGGGTGGCGAGCGGCTGCGGTCCGGTGCTCCCGTCCAGGAGTCCGGCCAGCAGGGTCCGGGTGAGCGTCACATCGTCCGAGAGCTCCCGGCGACGGCGTACGAGATGGAGCGCCGCGACCCGGGCGGCACCCAGCAGTGCCTGGCGCGAGCGGTCGGACAGCGGAATCGAGCCTTCCTGCACCCAGATGGTGCCCAACTGCCGGTCCCCGGACCGGATGGCCACCGCGAGCCGACGGCGGATGCCCAGCTCGGGGTGGCTGTCGATACCGATCACCTCGTCGCTGGAGTGCAGATGCTGGAACACACCCCACTCACGCAGCTTCGCCAGATACCCCTCCGGTCCCTGCCAGCCGAGGATGGAGCGCCGACGCAGGTCGTCCGCCTCGTCGGAGTCGGTGGTGCGGGAGTAGGCCAGCACCCGGTTCGCGGCGTCCTCGATGCTGACGATGCCGCTGGTGAGGATGGCGGTGGTCTGGGCGAGCGAGAAAAGGTCGCCCTCCTCGGCCCCCATGCCGGGCTCGCCCGGCGGTGCGTCGTCGAGGGCGGCCCGGGCCAGCGCGTTCACCTGCTCCCAGCGTGCTTCGCTGCGCAGCGAGAGCAGGGCGACCCCGGCCTCGGCAGCGGTCTCGCTGAGCGCCGCGGCCTGGCCGGGCCCGTCCAGCTTGACCACCACGGCAGCGGCTCCGTCCCGCCCGGCGGCCCGCAGTGCGGGAAAAGCGGCCCGGCCACGGGCACCGATCACGAGAACCAGCTCGCCCGGCTGTGCGGTCGGCGGATCCTCGGGATCGAGCAGCGAAACCCCACGGATCTCGACGTCCAGCCCGGCGGGAGCGGCCTGCACCTCCACCAACGAGTCCCCCAGCACCATCAGCAACTGACGCAGGCCGATGCTCGCTGCGGTGGGAGACACTGCGGCCGGATCCATGATCGTCGCCTCTGCTGGGAGCCATGGCGGAGATCTGATGCTATCCGCAGGGGCGGCGTGGACAGGTCAGCTGTCGCGGGACGCCCTCACCTCCCCCCTCACCGTGCTCAACGCTTCGGCCGCCCTCGCGTCCGCCTCCGTCGCCGTGGCCCCCCGCACCGTGATCCAGCCGACGCGTTGGAGGTTGTCCGGGGGGTCGCCCACCGGGTCGCCGGGGCGGAGAGTGAGGGCGGTGGCGATGACGTGGGGGCCTTCGGGAAGGCCGGTGACCTGGGTTGAGGGTTCCCGCGTGGGGTGGGAGGAGGAAGCGGATGGCGGCGGCTTCGTCGCGGCTCCGGGTGAGGTCCGGCGGCATGCCCGGGGCCGTCTGGAGGTAGGCGCGGGCCTCGTCGATGCCGGTGGCTTCCGTGACCAGGGTCATGATGTGGTCCCCGGGCGGGCGCGCGCCGACCTCGATGATCTTCGGGGTGCCGTGGCTGTCGAGCTTCAGTTCCGTGTGGGCGACGCCGTTGCGGAGGCCGAGGGCACGGACTGTGGACCACGGAGACGCCGATCGATGCCGCGTTCTCGGCCGGCTCTCCGACCACCGGCTGGTGGAGCACGTGTACAACGCGCTGGGCGTTGAAGTCCTTCGAACGGGAAGAGAAGTCACTGCTGCGCGCCGCTGCCGCCCAGGGGCTCCCCGCCCCCGTTATGTTCTTCGCGGTCCTGCAAGAGGGCCACTGGCCTCCGGGCCCGGTATGGCTGGTCCCCCCTGTCGAACGGATGACCTGGGGGGTGGTGCCACCGGGCCCGAGAGGCGCCGTGGGAGACGCTGATGAGAGGTCCGACTACCGCCCGGCCGGGCGCAATGCCCGGCCCTTCGCAGGCGGCAGGTCTGCATAACGTGGATGCGCGCACGACGCCAACGCCCGGGCCAGTACCGCACCAACCCGTTCGGGAGGACGGCTTGAACGACAGCGACGAGATAGGCGTCTTCCTCGGCCTGGACGTCGGCAAGAGCGCCCACCACGGGCACGGCCTCACCCCGACCGGCAAGAAGGTCTTCGACAAGCAGCTGCCCAATACCGAACCGAAGTTGCGGGACGTCTTCACCAAGCTGAAGACCAAGTTCGGCACCGTCCTGGTGATCGTGGACCAGCCCGCCTCGATCGGCGCCCTGCCCCTGACGGTCGCCCGCGACGCGGGCTGCAAGGTCGCCTACCTGCCCGGACTCGCCATGCGCCGGATAGCCGATCTCTACCCCGGCGAGGCGAAGACCGACGCGAAGGACGCCGCGGTCATCGCCGACGCGGCCCGCACGATGCCACACACCCTGCGCTCGCTGGAGGTCAGCGACGAGATCACCGCCGAGCTGACAGTTCTGGTCGGCTTCGACCAGGACCTCGCGGCTGAGGCCACCCGCACCAGCAACCGCATCCGCGGCCTGCTCACCCAGTTCCACCCCAGCCTGGAGCGCGTCCTCGGCCCCCGGCTCGACCATCAGGCCGTCACCTGGCTGCTGGAACGCTACGGATCTCCGGCCGCGCTGCGAAAAGCCGGCCGCCGCAGGCTCGTTGAGGTGATCCGGCCCAAGGCTCCCCGGATGGCGAAGCGGCTGATCGACGACATCTTCGAGGCCCTCGACGAGCAGACCGTCGTCGTTCCGGGCACCGGCACGCTCGACATCGTGATCCCGTCGCTGGCCCGCTCGCTCAGCGCCGTCCATGAACAGCGACGGGCGACGGAAGCCCAGATCGCAGCCCTGCTGGAGGACCACCCTCTTTCAAAGGTCCTGACGTCGCTGCCCGGCGTCGGCGTCAGGACCGCCGCCACGCTGCTGGTCACCGTCGGCGACGGCACCAGCTTTCCCACCGCCGCGCACCTGGCCTCCTACGCCGGCCTCGCCCCGACCACGAAGTCGTCGGGCACCTCGATCCACGGCGAGCACGCCCCACGGGGCGGCAACCGGCAGCTCAAACGGGCGATGTTCCTGTCCGCGTTCGCCGCCCTGCACGATCCCGCCTCCCGCACCTACTACGACAAGTGCCGGACCAGAGGAAAGACCCACACACAGGCCCTCCTCCGGCTCGCCCGGCAACGGATCAACGTGCTGTTCGCGATGCTCCGCGACGGCACCTTCTACGAACCCAGAACCCCACGCCTCGCTTGACGAAGGACATAGAGGCACCCCCCGGTCTCCCTCCCCCCTCCCGGAGCACGACGTTGGCACCCATGGGTCAGCAACAGACATCACCGTCCACCGCAACGGCACCCCCCGTGCCGCCGCACACGTCCACCCGAGGATGGCTGGCGGTCGTCGCCGTCGCCTTCGGCGTCTTCACCGTGACCGCCACCGAGACGATGCCCGTCGGGCTGCTCCCCGAAATGGCGTCCGGTCTGCGGGTCTCGGAAGGAACCGTCGGGCTGACGGTCACCCTCTACGGCTTGTTCGCCGGCATCCTCGCCCCGGTCCTCACCGCGACCACCCGCCGTCTCGACCGCGGACGGCTGCTCCTCGTCATCCTCACGGTGTTCGTCGTGGGCAACGTGCTCACCGCCCTGGCCGTGAACTACGTGTGGCTGATGCTCGTCAGACTGCTGATCGGATTCATCCACGGCGTGCTGTGGGCCATCGTCGCGAGCATCGCCGTACGGCTGGTGCCACCGGCCCATTCCGTGCGGGCGACGGCCGTCGTGTTCTCCGGCATCTCCCTGGCCACGGTCCTCGGAGTCCCCCTCGGCACCATCGTCGGCCAGTGGCTGGACTGGCGTGCCGCCTTCTGGGCCCTGGCCGCTTGCAGCGCCGTCGCGCTCACCGCCGCCGCAGTGCTGATGCCTCCGATGCCCGCGCGCGGCGGCGTCTACCTCTCCGAGCTGCCGCGCCTGATGAGGACCGGCAACCTGCGCACCGCAGTGGGTGTGACGGCCGTCGTCGTGATCGGCCACTACGCCGCCTACACCTACGTCACCCCCTTCCTTCTCCGGAACGTCGGCGTGGCCCCGAACATGATCGGCATACTGTTGCTCTCCTTCGGCGCCGCCGGCGTCGCGGGCAACTTCCTGGCAGGAGCGGTCATCGACCGCGGCCCGGCGCTGCGCACGGTGGTTCTCGGCCTCATCGTCGGTACCGGCGGCTCGATGGCCCTGTTGCTCGCCGCCGGCACCTGGAAGCCGGCGGCGGTCGTCTTCCTGCTGGGCTGGGGGCTCGCCTACTCCGCGCTTCCGGTCGCCCTGCAGACCCTGGTCCTCCGCAGCGCCCCCGACGCGCGGGAAGCGGCGACCTCCCTCTACGTCCTGTCCTTCAACGTCTCCATCTCCCTGGGAGCCCTCTTCGGCTCCCTCGCCCTCGACCACTCGGGCCCGTCGCTGGTGATGGTCGCCGGCATGGCCTTCTGCGCCCTCGGCCTCCTCCTGGCCATGTTCCTGCGCCCCGAGCGGACGGTGACGTGATCCGTATGAACGATCGACCGCGCGGCAACAGGGAAGCCCTCGGCCGCCGGCGGCCACTCCCCTCGCGCACCCCGTCGACAGCCGGAACTGACCAGGCATGAACCAATCGACGAAAGCAGCAGGTCACGGCACATCCAATGCGTAGGCCGCCAGACCCACCACCGCCCGGACAGGACGGCACGCACAAAACCCCCAGGCCATAGGCTTGACCTGGGGTTCCAGGCGTCCGCGCTCCCCCATGGTGGCACCATGCCGAAGCAGTTTGTCGAGATCGCACAGGCGAGACGGCAGTCAAGATGCGCAGGCTCCTCGCTTGCACCCTTCGCACCACCGAGCACGGCTCACACCACCGAGCACGGCGGCACGTGCAGCAATGGCAACAGCCCCTGGAGATACAGCCCTCTCGGCCGTCGGACCCAGGACCCCCGCGCCGGATGCCACGTGGCGCCGAAGGCCGGCCCCGCCTCCCAGGACACCCGGCAGCTCCGCAGCACGGGTTGCCGCTCGGCTACCGGGCGGCGCAGACCCGGACGAAGGCGTCGGCCAGTTCGGCGGGGCGGGTGAAGCAGCCCTCGTGGCTGCCCGGGGTCTGGACGATCAGCGGGTTCTTGAGCCGCTGCGGGAAACGGTTGCCCCAGGCCCACTCGCCGGGCAGGGAGAGGTCCTCGGTGGACAGGACGTAGGCGGTAGGGAGGTCTAGCGCGGTGAACGCCGACGTGTCCGGCTTCTCGGTGAAGGTGCCCAGGGGCTGGGGGACGAGGAGGGAGTGCACGATGCGCTGTGTCTCCTCGTCGGCGTCCTGCATGAACGCCTGCTGCCAGACCTCCAGGGGCAGCGTCACCGTGTCGTTGCCGGGGGCGGCCGCCAGGGCGTGGAACATCTCGCCGTAGTGCGGCGGGCACGCGTCGATCAGCGACTCGCCGTCGTTCGGCACGAACGCGCTCCAGAACACCAGGCGCCGTATTCGGGCAGCGAGCCTCGGGGCCGCGCCGGTCAGAACGTAACCGCCCCAGCTGTGGCCGACCAGGGTGATGTCGTTCAGTCCGGCACTCTCGACGTATGCCACGAGGCTGTCGGCGCAGTCGGTGAGAGTGACGCCGCGCGGGTCGTCGTCGGCGCCCAGACCGGCCAGGGTCGGGGTGTGCACTTCGTGTCCGGCCGCCCTGAGCTCGTTCGCGACCGGGCGCCAGGCCCAACCGCCGTGCCAGGCTCCGGTCACCAGGACGAAGGTCTCGCTCATGCCGATCTCCCTTGATCGAATGATGAAAGCTGGATTCACAACCAGCGCGGAACGCCCGGGAGTTCACCCGTGACAAGCAGCTCGTCGATGCCGCCCCGGCCGGTGAGCCAGGCGGCGAGGGCGTACGGCGGTCCGGTGACCGTGACACCGGTGGAGGGCGTGCCGAGCACGACGGTGCCGTGGCCCTCCGCCGTGAGCTCGGCCCCGGTGTCCGCCCCCAGGCGGGCCGACATCCACCCGGCCACATCGCGCACGAGGGCCCACGCCAGGTCGGACGGCAGGACGTCCATGCCGACACCGACGTCCAGGTCGACCAGGTGGATCCAGACCTCGCGGACCCGGAGCCAGGGCACTTCCGAGGCCGGGATCTCGCGCCCCTGACCGCTGACGACCGTGGCCGACCAGGCGTCGCCGGACAGGGCCTCGGCGGCGTTCCGGAACCGGGCGGCGGACTTCCGTACGTCCGCCCGCTGTTCGGCCAGGGGCCGTCCGGCGCCCGCCTCGATGTCCGTGGCGCGCTGGTCCGGCGAGGCGTACATGGGCGTACGGATCCCCGTCCGGGCCCAGGTCAGCAGGTTGACCAGGGCGTCGGCGTTGCGGGCGAGGTGGGTGAGCAGGTGGCCGCGGGTCCAGCCGGGCAGGGCGGACGGCTCGGTCACCGCGTCGGCGGTCAGCGCGTCGACCGCCCGCTGCAGCGCGAGCTGCCCGTCCTCGACCCAGTCCAGAAGTGTGGCGACGGGGACCTTCACGGCTTGTCCTCGACGATCGTGTTCACGCACTCCCCGATGCCCTCGACCACGGTCCGTACGACCTGCCCGGGCTTCAGGAACACCTTGGGATCGCGGGCCGCGCCGACCCCGCCCGGGGTGCCGGTGAGGACGAGGTCGCCCGGCTCCAGGGTCGTGAACGTGCTGAGGTAAGCGGCGATGTGGGCCGGGGTGAAGAGCAGGTCGGACGTGCGCGAGCGCTGCATGACCTCGCCGTCCACCTCGAGGCGGATCTCCAGGTCGGCCGCGTCGTCGACCTCGTCGCCGGTCACCAGCCAGGGTCCGGCCGGCGTACTGGCCTCCCACGCCTTGCCCTGGAGCCACTGCGGGGTGCGCCACTGCCAGTCGCGCATGGAGATGTCGTTGACGACGGTGTAGCCCGCGATCGCGGCCGCCGCCTCCTCCTCGGTGGCCCGGCGGCGCAGCCCGGAGCCGATGACGAAGCCCAGTTCGGCCTCCCAATCCAGCTCCTCCGTCTCGCCGGGATGGACGATGTCGTCGCGCGCGCCGAGCAGGACGTTGGCGAATTTGCCGAAGAGGGCGGGGTACGACGGCATCTCGCGGCCCATCTCCGCGATGTGGGTGCGGTAGTTGTGGCCCACGCAGAAGATCTTGGCCGGGGTCGTGACGACCGGGGCGAGGTCGAGAGCCGCCACGTCGTGGGCCGGGCCGTCGGCGGCGGCCGCGTACGTACGCCAGTCGGGGCGGCGCAGCAGGGCGGCGACGTCGGGGGCTCCGGTCTCCACGGCCCGGTCGCCGTCGAGGCGGACGGCCGCCGTGCCGTCGGCAGTGCGAATGGTGGCGAGCTTCATGCGCGGGTGCTCCCGGTCGTCTCGGTGCGGGCGAGGTTGAGCGCCTCGTAGAGGGGCGCGTCGTTGAAGGTGAACAGGTCGAGCTGGGTGTGCGCGGCGATGGTCAGCGCGCACCAGGAGGGGACGGCGATCAGGTCGCCGGCGGACACTTCGATCACGCGGTCGTCGAGGGTGACGGTCCCGCTTCCGTGGAAGACCTGCCAGACGGAGGAGCCGACGGTTCGGCGGGTGGCTGTCGTAGCGCCCGCGCGCAGGCGGTGCATCTCGGTGCGCAGGCTGGCCAGGGCGTCACGGCCGGTGCCGGGGTTGGTGAAGCGGATGCCCGCGTGGCCGGGCTCGATGACCCCCGCGTACCCCTCGTCCTCCAGCTCCAGCTGGGCGGTGAGGGCGTCGTCGGTGTCGGCCCGACGGTAGGCCATGAGCGGGGAGTCAGGGCTGTCCTCGGCCGCGATCGGGCGCAGCCCGGGACGGCCCCACAGCCGCTCGTTGCGCGACCGGGTCGGGGTCGACCGGTCCGACACGCCGTCCTCGCCGAACTCGAAGAACCCGGCGTCGAGGCGGTGCACGAGCGGGATGTCGAGGCCGTCCAGCCACACCATCGGCGCGTCACCGACGTGGTGGTGGCCGTGCCAGTGCATCGACGGGGTGAGGAGCAGGTCGCCGGGCCGCATCTCGACCGCGTCGCCGTTGACGACCGTCCAGACGCCCTCGCCCTCCAGGATGAACCGGAAGGCGCCCTGCGAGTGACGGTGCGCGGGGGCGACCTCGCGGGGGCCGAGGTACTGAATGGCCGCCCAGAGGTTGGGAGTCGCGTACGGCCGTCCGGGCAGGCCGGGGTTGGCGAGCGCGATCGCGCGGCGTTCCCCGCCCCGCCCGACCGGGACCAGGTCGCCGGACCGGCGGGCGAGCGGCAGCAGGGTGTCCCACTGCCAGACGTGCGGGACGGCCTCGGGCTGCGGGGTGAGCGGCATGAGGTTGCCGATCTCGGTCCACAGGGGGATGAGTCCGGCCGCCTGGAATCCGTCGTACAGCTTGCGGAGTTCGGGGTCCGTCTCCTCCGGGGCTATGACGGTGTCACTGGTCATCGAGGGTTCCTTCGGCGTCGAGCCGGCGCGTGATGTCGGCGCGCAGCGCTTTCTTGTCGATCTTTCCGACCTTGGTGGCGGCGAGTTCGGGGACCGTCACCAGCCGGTCCGGGAACTTGAAACGCGCGATACCGGCGCGCTCCATGACGTGGTGGATGTCGTCGAGGGTCACCGTGCGGCCCGGTTCCGGTACGACGTAGAGGCAGACTCGTTCGCCGAGTTCGGCGTCGGGCATCGCCACGGCGGCGGCGCGGGCGACGCCGGGGGTCTGGTAGGCGAAGTTCTCGATCTCCTCGGCGGAGATGTTCTCCCCGCCCCGGATGATCATGTCCTTGTCGCGGCCCTCGACGACGAGGTTGCCGTCGGGCAGCAGCCGAACGATGTCACCGGTGCGGTACCAGCCGTCCTCGGTGAAGGCGCGGGCGTTCTGCTCCTCGGCGCGGTAGTAGCCGCGCGGGGTGTACGGGCCGCGGGTGAGCAGCACGCCGGGGGTCCCGTCGGGGACGGGGTCGCCCAGCTCGTCGACGACGAGGAGTTCGTCGTCCGGGCACATGGGGCGTCCCTGCGTCGTGCAGATGACGTCCTCGGGATCGTCGAGCCGCGTGTAGTTGAGCAGGCCCTCGGCCATCCCGAACACCTGCTGGAGCGTGCAGCCGAGTTCGGGGCGGACGCGGCGGGCGACGTGGTCGGCGAGCCGGGAGCCGCCGACCTGGAGCACGCGCAGCGAGCTCAGGTCGGCCTCCGCGTGGTCGCGGTGGTGGTCCAGCCAGCGCTGGGCGATGGCCGGGACCAGGGCCGAAGCGGTGACGCCCTCCTGCTCGATCAGCGCGAACGCCTTCTTGGGGTTGGGGGAACCCAGCACCACCCGGCCGCCGTGCAGCAGCGTGCCGAGCAGGCCCGGGCAGGCGAGCGGGAAGTTGTGGCCGAGGGGCAGCGCGGCGAAGTACACCGTGTCCGCCCCGAATTCACAGACCTCGGCGCTGCGACGGGCGTTGTAGACGTAGTCGTCGTGCGTGCGGGCGATGAGCTTGGGCAGACCGGTCGTACCGCCGGAGAGCAGGAAGACGGCGATCGAGCGGCTGTCGGGCCGGTACGCGTCCACGACGGCCCGGTCCGCCGGCGTGCCGGGCGCGGCGCACAACTCCCGCAGGTCCACGGCGCCGTCGCCGACCTTGTCGCCGAGCACCAGGACGTGCTGGAGGGTTGACGACTCCTCGGCGATCTCGAACGCCATCGCCTGGTGGTCGTGGTCCTTGAGGAAGTCGGGGACGGCGACGGCGACCGCCTCGCTGTGCTCGACCAGGTAGCCGACCTCGTGCTTGCGGTGCCCCGGCAGCGCCATCACCGGGATGACCCCGAGGCGCAGACAGGCGTACGTGAGGATCACGAACTCGGCGGTGTTGGGCAGCTGCACCACGAGCCGGTCGTCGGGGCGGAGCCCGAGCGCGGCCAGGCGCCGTGCGGCGGCGTCCGCGCGCTCGGCGAGCCCCCGGTACGTCAGGCGGCGGTCGCCGTCCACGAGCGCGACCGCGCCGGGAGTCGCGTCGGCGGCGGCGCGCAGCCGGTCGCCGATGGCGTGGCCCTCCCAGTAACCCTTCGCGGTGTAGCGCTCGGCGTACTCCGCGGGCCAGGGGACAGCGCCGTTGCTGCTCGGCCTTGGCATGGTCGTTCTCCTCAGGTGCGGTCGGCCGTGCGTACGATCACGGCGTCCAGGGCTATCAGTCCATCGGCAGTCAGCCGCAGCGGGTTGATCTCGATCTCGGCGGTGTCGGGGCTCGCGGCCAGGGCGGCGGCGAGGGCGGACACGACCCGCCCGAACTCGGCGCGGTCGAGCACCGGCCCGCCGCGCCAGCCGTCGAGCAGGGCACGGGCGGCCAGGTCGTCGGGCATCGAGGCGGCCTCGGCCACCGGGAGCGGGGCGAGCCGGATCGCCACGTCGGCGAGCGCCTCGGTGGCCGTACCGCCCAGCCCCGCCAGCACGACCGGCCCGAACACGGGGTCCCGGCGCACGCCGAGCACGAGGTCGACACCGGCCGGGGCCATGGCCTCGACCAGACAGCGCCGGTCGCGTCCGATGGCGTCCAGCGCCGCATCCAGCTCGTCGGGGGTGCGCACGCCCAGGTGGACCCCGCCGACCTCCGTCTTGTGCAGGATCGCGGCGTCGAGCACCTTGACCGCGACGGGCCCGCCCAGCAGGCGCAGGGCGTAGTGGGCGTGGGCGGGGGTGTCGCAGGCGACACGGTCCGGGGTGCGGATGCCGAGGTCGGCGAGGAAGGTCTTGGCGGCGTCCTCGTCCATCGGGCCGGGGGGAACGGTGGCGATCGGCGGCGGCGAGGCCCCGTCCACCGGCAGGGCCCGCAGTCGGGCATGGGTCACCAGCGCCCGTACGGCGTTGGCGGCGGACGCCGGTCCGGTGAGTGCCGGAATTCCCGCCTTGTGCAGCCGCGCCCGCTGCTCGGCCACGTCCTCGGGGAGGCCGCCGACGACCACCACGGCCGGGGAATCGGCACCGAGGCCGGCGTCCTGGGCGGCCGAGGCGAGGTCGACGCTGTCGGGCTCGGTCAGGGCGTAGACGGACAGCAGGTCCACCTCCGGGTCGGCGGCGGTGGTGTCGAGCACGCGGGCGAAGGTCTCGCCGGGCCGGCCGGTGTCGACCGGGTTGCGCTGGTAGGTGAGCGGGGGCAGCAGCCCGCCCAGCGTGCGCTGCGTGGCCTCGGACAGCTCCGGCGTCCGGATGCCGTCCGTGCCTGCCCGGTCCGCCAGCAGCAGCCCCGGCCCGGCCTGGGCGGTCACGATGCCGAGCCCCGGGTCCGGGTGCGGACGCAGCTGGACCCGGGAGAGCGCGGTGAGCGCGTCCACCATCTCCCGCTCGTCGTCCACGACCACCGCCCCGGCCTGCCGCAGCGCGGCCCTTGTCGTACGCCAGCTCGTGGCCAGCGCCCCGGTGTGCGACCGGGCGAAGTCACCGACGTCACTGCGGCCGACGACCAGCGCCACGACCGGCTTGACGGCGGCCACCAGCCGTACGGCGGCCACCAGCCGCGGCCCGTCCGGAACCGTCTCCAGGTGCAGGGCCACGGCTGTCGTACGACCGTCCCCGGCGAGGTGTTCCAGTACGTCCGCCGCCGTCACGTCGAGGCCCGCCCCGATGCCCACACCGAGGCTGATGCCGTTCCCGGCGGTCACCAGGTCGAAGGCGAGCGCGTGGTTGACGCCACCGCTGGCCGCGACGACCGCGACGTCCCCGGCGGGAAGCTGCCCGGCGGCGGGCACGAAGCTGGCCGTCAGGCCGAGATGAGGCGCGAAGAAGCCGGAGGTGTTGGGGCCGAGCAGCCGGATGCCGGTCTCGTCGGCGACGCGGCGCACCGCCTCCGCGTACTCCTCGCCCTCCGGGCCCGCCTCGCCGAAGCCGCCCGCGCAGATCAGCGCGGCACGGCAGCCCGCTGCGGCCGCCTCGGCGAGCGCGTCCGCGCAGCCGGCCGCCGGCACGCACAGCACGGCCAGGTCGAGCCGTCCGCCGACGTGCTCGGCCGCTTCGGCGACCGAGGCGTACACACCCTCGCCGGGGTCCGGGCGGCGCGCGTTGACGAGGGCGCGGGCCCTGGGGAAGGCGGCCAGGGAACGGGCCATGGCGGCGCCGAGCTTGCCGCTCTGCCGCGAGGCGCCGATCACGACCACGCCCTCGGGGGCGAAGAGCGGCATCAGGTTCGTGGTCATGGCTACGCCCGCCCCTCTTCCGTGGAACCGACCAGATCGGCGCGCCCGGACAGCAGCAGCGTCTCGGCGCGGTCGTCGTCCATCCCGTCCTCCACGATCAGCGCGGGCACCCCGTGCACCAGCCGGGCCTGCTCCGCGAGCAGCTGCCGGGTGAGGGCGGTCCCGGCGTGGACGGCGACCAGTTGCGGCGGGGTCGTACCGCTCACGGCACTGGCCAACTCCTCGTACACGGCGGGCAGTTGCGCCTCGCCCTGCGGCGCGGTCAGCGACAGGCACGCAAGCCCCGCGAGGTCGGCGCCGGTCACCCACCGCCCCGCGAACTCCTGCCCGCCCACCCGCAACGGCGTCTCCAGGGGGTCCCGCCCCTCGTGCGCCGCCCGCCAGTCCCCCACGACCTGCTCGACGAACTCCGGGTCGCGGCGCGCGATCCGTTCCTTGCCGATGCTGCGGGAGAGGAAGTGGAAGGCGAACCGGGTCGGTTCGAACGCGTCGTGGTAGCGCCCGAAGTGCTCCCACCAGGACAGGCTCGGCCGGGCGGAGGCCTGGATCTTCTCCACCGAGGGCCGCGCCGCCGCCTCGTACGCCTCCAGGGCGGCCGGCAGGTCGTCGCGGTGGGCGAGCAGGCTGCCGGCGAGGGCGATGGCGTCCTCCATGGCCATCTTGGTGCCGGAGCCGACGGAGAAGTGGGCGGTGTGGGCGGCATCGCCGAGCAGGACGACGTTGCCGCTGTGCCAGCGGCGGGTGCGGCGGGTGCGGAAGTTGCCCCAGCGCGAGTTGTTGACCAGCAGTTCGTGGCCGTCGATCTGCTCGGCGAAGAGCTTCTCCAGGTACGCCTTGGTCTTCTCGTCGCTCGGGCCGGGCGGCTGCGAGGTGTCGAATTCGTCGAGCCCCGCCCTGCGCCAGGACTCCTCGTCCGTCTCCACGATGAAGGTGCTGACGCCGTCGCTGATCGGGTAGCCGTGCACGGCGAACGTGCCGTGCGGCCCGTGCTCGTGCACGAAGGTCAGGCCGTCGAAGGGATACGTCGTGCCGAACCAGATGAACTTTGCGGTCGCGACCTCCACCTCCGGCACCAGCACGTCGGCGAGGCGGTCACGGAAGCGCGAGTTCGCCCCGTCGGCGGCCACGATCAGGTCGTAGTCGGCCAGCTGGGCCGGATCGGCGGGGACCTCGTGGCTGAACTTCAGATCGACACCGACCTCCGCCGCCCGCCGGTGCAGCAACTGGAGCAGGGTCTTGCGGGTGATCGCCGCCATGCCGTTGCCGCCACAGCGGATCCGCTGCCCCTTGAGCCGTACCTCGATGTCGTCCCAGTGACGCCCGTGCTCCGCGAGAGCGGTGCGCAGGACGGGGTCGGCGGCGTGGATGCCGGCCAGGGTCGCATCGGAGAAGACCACGCCAAAACCGAAGGTGTCGTCCTGGCGGTTCCGCTCGAAGACCGTCACCTCGACCGACGGATCGGCCTGCTTGAGGAGCGTTGCGAAGAACAGCCCGCCGGGGCCCCCTCCCACGCACGCGATCCGAGAAACCATGGCTTGTGCCTCCATGTCCAGTATCGGAGCGAGCCGCCCCGCACATCGACATTGTGTGTCACTCACTACACGGGCGTCAATCATTTGTTACGCAAATGAAGGGCCGAGCCGCCTGACGTTACGGCTGATGCGATGCACCTCCGCAACGGCCGTCCGTATGACATAGTCGGTTTCCGTGAAACCTCGATCGATCGTCTTCGACCTGTTCGGCGACTACGTCCGCTACCGCGGAGGCGCCGCCCGGCTGCGCACCCTCAGCACGCTGATGGGCTGCTTCGGCGTCGGCGACAGCACGGTGCGCGTGGTGCTCGCACGCCTGCGCAAGGAGGGCTGGTTCGACGTCCGGCGCGAGGGCAGAGAGACGCTCTACACGCTCAACACGCGCAGTCTCCAGCTGCTCGACGAGGGCCGCTCACGCATCTTCGACCCGGCCCCGTCCGACTGGGACCGCCACTGGTACATGGTCATCTACTCGGTCCCCGAGACCGAGCGGGGCGTACGCGACCGCATCCGCAAGGAGCTGGCCTGGCTGGGCTTCGGCCCCCTGGCCCCCTCCACGTACGTTTCCCCGCACGACCGCATACGGCAGGTGAGGGAGAAGTTCGCCGACGAGCCCGCCGTACGCCTGGACACCCTGCGCTGCCAGTCGTCGGGCCTCCCCGTCGACCGCGAGATGGCCGCCCGCTGCTGGGACCTGGCCACCCTCAACGAGGACTACCGGGAGCTGCTGCGCACCTACCGCGGCCGGATGGCGTCCTACCGGGCCGGGCATCTCAGCCCCGAGGAGGCGATGGTCGAGCGCATGCAACTGACGTACGACTACCGCAAGTTCCCCTTCCGCGACCCCGACCTGCCGACCGAACTCCTCCCGGCGGGCTGGGTGGGCCACGAGGCGCACGAGATGTTCCTGGAGGCCCACGAACTGCTGGGTCCGGCGGCCGAGTCCTTCTACGACGAGGTGGCCGGGTCCCGCCCGGTGCCACAGAAATAGTGCCGGGCCCGTACGTCGTACGGGCCCGGCTTCTGGTCTTACGACCTTACGGCTTTACGGAATCAGGGACCCCAGCAGGGAGCCGACGGCGGTCGTCCCCCCGCCGAACGTCCGCGAGCCGCAGCCCGCGAGCGTGACCTTGACCGGCCCGTCGCTCACCACGCGCAGCTTCGCCCCGCAGTCGACCTCGGCCCGCTGCGGGTCGATGGTGACGGCGCCGATGTTCCTGGCGTCGATCACCAGCTCGTTCGCCTTCGAGGCGGCCGGCGGGGTGGGCAGGTGCCGGTACTCCCGCAGGTAGGGGTTGACCGGCGAGGTGGTGCCCTCCGTCGCGCCGACGGTCGTCTGCTTGGCCTGCGCGGTCGTGTCGCTC
Source organism: Streptomyces coeruleorubidus (assembly GCF_028885415.1). Classification (GTDB taxonomy): domain Bacteria; phylum Actinomycetota; class Actinomycetes; order Streptomycetales; family Streptomycetaceae; genus Streptomyces; species Streptomyces coeruleorubidus_A. Next base: position 5,461,456 of record NZ_CP118527.1, on the reverse strand, counting down.
ACCCCGAAGCCCTTGGAGAGGACGTCGATCGTGCCGAGCGAGCCGTCCGTGCCGCGGGTGGCGATGCCGGACAGCCAGTAGGCGCGGTCGCCGACCAGGCCGAACCGTGCGTCGTCCATCAGTGGATTGCGCACGTACGTCACATGCGCCGGAGCCGAGACACCGGAGCCGTCGCCGAGCCAGTCCGTCAGGACGTCCCACAGCCCGCTGTTGCACATCTCCATGTGCTCGCCCGCCACACCGGCCCAGCTGATGAACTCGTAGTCGTAGAAGTCGCTCCTGGCGTAGGCGTCGGCCCTCTCGCGGGTGATGAGGTACGGGATGAAGTCGTCGTTGGCGCCCGCCCACTCCATCACCGGCTGGTTGCGCCGGGAGGGCAGCAGCGGGGTGAGCTTGGAGCCCGGCTCGTGCTGGGTGATGGTGTCCACCGGGAGCGTGTCGCCGACGCCGTTGAGGCCCGGGAAGGAGGGCGCCCGGTCGAGGCCGTCGCAGACGAACGCCTTGCTGAAGACCTCCGGGAACTGCAGCGCCAGCTTGTTGGCGCCGTAGCCGCCGCTGGAGAAGCCGCTCATGACGCGCCGCGTCGGGTCGAGCTTGTAGTGGCGTCCCGCGTCGGCGATCGCCTCGAAGACGCTCGCCCCGCTCTGCCCGTAGAACCAGTTGTCGTTGCCGCGTCCGTCGACGGCGATCACCGCCGTCGGTGCGTCGGGACGGTCGCCGACCATGTGGAACAGGTCCTTCTCGCCGTTCACCTGGTCGTTCGGGGTGAGCGCGTAGCCGGGCGTCCAGGTGAGGGAGGCATAGCCCCGCGCCGGGGCCGCGATGTCCGGTACGTAGATCAGGTACCGCTGGAGGCGGCCCGCCAGGTCGGGGACGCAGTCCTCGCGGCAGGCCCAGCCGAACTGGCCGCTGAGCTCGGAGTCGTCGGTGAGGTTCAGTCCGCCCTGCTGGGTGAAGGTGCCGGCGGGCGGGGCGCCCGGGTCGCCCGGCTGGCGGCGGCTCTGTGCCAGCTCGAAGTGGCTGGGGAAGATGCGCTGGATGTAGCCGTGGGTCGGCACTCCGCCCCGCTGGTCGGTCATGTCGTCGTCGGTGCCCGCGGCGAGCTTGGTGAAGTCGATGTCCGCGTGGAAGCGGCTGATGTCCTTCTGCAGCAGCGCGGCCTTCTGCTGACGGTCCCGCCAGGCGCTGTCCATCGGCTCGTCGTAGCGGAAGGCGACGTCGAAGAAGGCCGAGGGGTTGGTCAGGCCGGACGGGGCGCCGCCCGGACGGTCCCCGTCGGCGGTCGCCTGCGGGACGAGGTACTTGCCGTTCTCCTTGTCCCACAGGCCGGTTGCCGCGGCGATACGCACGTCACGGTGGCCCGTGGGGTCGTACGCCGAGTGCGGCACCCGCACCTCGACCTGGCGCCGCTCCTTGTCGACGGTCACCGGGGCACTGCCCAGCTCCCGCCCGTCGGCGGCGCCCACGACGTCGGCTGTCGTGCCGTGCACGGTCACGAAGACCTGGGCCGGCATCACGGTGTTCGCGCCGTGCGGGGCGGGCAGCGGCTGGTCCGAGTCGCCGAGGGCGATGGTGGTGGCCACCAGGCCCGGGTCGGTCATCGTGTTGTACGTGATGCGGAAGGCCGTGGCGTCCTGGAGGGACTTGGCCCGCAGCTCGACCAGGTCGGCGGCGTTGGAACGGTAGGCAGGGTCGGTCGGGTAGGTGTAGGTCCTCAGCAGGGTGTTGACCGGCCATTCGTAGTCGGGACCGGCGCCGTGGTCGTCCCAGAGGCAGCCCTGGTAGAGGAACTCGCCCTCGCGGTACGCGCTGGACATGCAGACGCGGGTCGGATCGGCCTTCCAGATCCCGGTGTTCTCCAGCTGGGGCGCCTTTGCCTCGGGCTCGTCGAGGATCTGCGGGCCGGGCCAGGCCCGCGCCTGCGACGTGTCCTCCGCGGCCGTGGCGGCCGGTGCTCCGGCCATCACCGTGGCGAGGGCCACGGCGGCGACGGTCAGCGACCTCGACAACGTGCTCATGCGGTACGGACCTCCACCTGGGCCGCCTGCTCGGAGGCCTGCGTGGCCTTGCCCGGCAGCAGGAGCACGACGGCCGTGGCGAGCGCGGCGGGGATGGCGAAGGCGTAGAAGTTCCACTCGATGCTGACCTTGGAGTCCAGCAGCAGACCGCCGAACAGCGGTCCCGTGATGGCACCGAAGCGCCCGATGCCGAGGGTCCAGCCGAGCGCCGTGGCCCGGACCTCCACCGGGAAGTGCTGAGCGACGTAGCCGAGGACCAGGATCTGGGCGCCGATGGTGCCGAAACCCGCGATGGCGACGAGGAGATACATCAGCGGCGCCGCGGTGGCGATGCTGAGCAGGGACATCGAGGCGGCGGCCGCCAGGAAGGACAGCAGGGTGATCGGCTTCATGCCGAACCGGTCACCCAGCGGCGAGAACAGCACCGAGCCGATGACCGCGCCGAGATTCATCACCAGCAGGAACAGCAGGGAGCTGGACAGGGGGTAGCCCGCGGACCGCATGATCTGCGGGAGCCAGGTGTTCAGGCCGTACACCAGCAGCAGGCCGAAGAAGCTCACCACCGCGAACAGCACGGCGGGCAGCGCGTAGCGCCGGGTGAACAGGGCGGCCGGGCCCCGCTTGGGCCGCGGCCCGGCCGTGGCGGGAGGGGCCTCCGGCACGGGCACGCCGAGGCGCGCCGCGGTCCGCTCGGCCTCCTCAAGACGCCCCTTCGCGACCAGGAACACCAGCGATTCCGGCACGTGGCGCACCAGCAGCGGCAGGATCAGCAGCGGAACGGCACCGAGACCGAACAGGAACCGGAAGCCCTACACCGGCAGCAGCGCCATGGCCAGCACCGCGGCGAGGATGCCGCCCACGGAGTAGCCGGAGAACATCAGCGCGTTGTTGAAGCTGCGGCGGCTCGGGTCGGAGTACTCGGCCGTGAGCGCCACGGCGGTCGGCATCACGCCGCCGAGCCCGAGCCCGGCGAGCAGCCGAAAAATGCCGAACCAGGTCGCGTCGGGCGCGAGCGCACACCCCATCATCGCGGCCGAGAACCAGCCGACGCCGGTCAGCATGACCCGGCGGCGGCCGACCACATCGGTCAGCGCGCCGGCGAGCAGCGCGCCGACCAGCATGCCCACGAGGGCGTAGCTTCCGATGACACCGGCCATCGCCGGGGTCAGCCCCCAGGGCTCGTACTGCAGCAGCGCCGGCACGCTGGCGCCGTAGACGATCAGGTCGTATCCGTCGAACACGATCACCGCGAAGCACAGGCCGGTCACCAAAAGCTCCGGGCGCCGGGGGTTGCGGGTGGGTTGGGGTCTCATCGCTGGCTCCTTTGCGTCCGCCATGAATCGGCTGAGACGCCGAGCAGTGTGTGTCACATTCAACACGGACGTCAATGAGTCGAAACATAAAGAATCGGATTCGACGCATACTCTGGACAGCAAGCCGAGATCTCAAGATGCAATCCCGCGACGACCAAAGCCCAAGTGACCCTCATGTCGGCGGCGGGGCCGGTGATCGCGACAGCCGGAACACCGGAGAGCCCCGGCCGTCCGACCGGCCTCCCGGCGCAGGGCGGCCCACAGCGGGCCCCTGAGAAGGAACAGCGGCCGGTTCTCCGGCTCGGGTGAGAACCGGCCGGCCGCGAGTTGGCCGTGCCACCGGTGGTAGGGCGGGTACGGCGGCGTCAGCCGGATGCCGCGGCGACGACCTCCCGTTCAATGCGGCCGATGCGTTGAATGTCGGTGCACGAGCCGGTCGGCGGCGGACTGGAGGCAAGCGCTGCCCCGCCCGCCATCCGGAGGACGCCCACCGGGCCCCACCCCTTCTGATCGACTTCGGGTTGGTTAGGTTCCGTGCGGAAGTACGGACGGTCGCTGCCGACGCGCGGCGGAAGGGAGGGGGGCCGGTGAGCACGTACGGCGAGGCGGGGGCGGCGGGGGAACGGGAGCGGGCCGAGCGGTGGCAGCGGATCTGGGGGCACCGGGAGGCGCTGCTGCGGGTGGCCCGGCGGCGGTCGGCCAGCCCGGAGGACGCCGAGGACGCCGTGCACGAGGCGATGGTGCGGGCCATGGAACGGCCGGAGCTGGACGACCAACGGCTCGGCGGCTGGCTGACCACGGTGACGATGCGGCTGTGCGTCGACCGGCACCGTCAGGTCGTCCGGGAGGCGGAGGTACACCGGCGGGCGGCGCGGGGGCTGCCCGGGTACGTCACCGTCGAGGACCGGGTGTGCGACCGGGCCGAGGCGCACTGGCTCACCCGGCGTGGCCGGGAGGAACTGCCCGGGCGGCAGGCCGAGGCGCTCGGGCTGCAGGCACAGGGCCTGGAGCTGGGGCAGATCGCACAGCGGATGGGGCTCAGCTACCAGGCGGTTCAGTCACTGCTGGCCCGCGCCCGCAAGACGCTGCGCGGCGTGCTGGCCGGGACCCTGGCCCTCCTGCTGTGGCCGTGGCGGGGCAGCCGCTCGACCGGGGTGGGCGGTGGCGTACCGGCCGGAGCGGCGCCGCTGGTGACGGCCGCCGTGACGCTGACGCTCGCCGGGCTGACCCTGCTCGCCCCGGGTGCGGCCGACCCCGCGCCGGGGAGCGGTCCGGGGCGCCCGGTGCCGGGCAGCCCGGTCGCACAAACGGTCCTGGAGGCGGAGGCGCCGAAGGGTGCGGCCACCCCTGCGGGCGACCCCGGTGCGGGGCTGCCCTACGGTGGCGCGCTACCGGGTCCGGGCGACAACGGGACGGGCATCCCGGGGGTGCCAGGGACGCAGGGGGAGCCGGGCGGCCACGGGGAGCCCGGCGGCCAGGGGCTGCCGGGGGCACCGGGACTGCCGGAGGTGGCCGGTCCGGCGTTGCCGGGTACGCCTGGGCTGCCGGAGGTCACGGGGCTCGCCCTGCCGGAGCCGGACATTCTGGGCGCCGGGGACGCGGCTTCGGCGGCGGCCGCCGAGGCCACCGGCACCACCCCACCGCCGGCCGTCGAAGAGGGCAGCGAAAAAATCGCGAATCCGTGCGACACAAGCCCCGCCTCTCCCCGTAGAGCAGCTGACAGTGCCACCAGCAGTGGCAGCAGTTGCGAAGGAGAGGTCACTCAGTGGCTCGAAGCAGAAACGGAGGGGGCAGCGGCGCCGTAACGCGCGCCCTGCGCGGCGGGCTCGCCCTGGCGCTGGCCGGTGTGGCGTCGGCGACGCTGCTGTCGTCCCCGTCCCAGGCCGCGTCCGGCGTGAACGTCGGGCAGCGCTACAACGACGGCCTGGACAGCCGCTACAGCGTCACCGGCTTCACCAGCGCCGCGACCGCGATGGGCTACGACGCCCTCGGCTACACCGGCGGCCGCAGCGCGACGAACACCTTCAACGACGGCAGCGGGGCCGCCGTCCTCGGCCTGTTCGGCCACGCCAACGCCGGGATCTTCCAGACCGACGAGGGTCCCACCGACCCCAAGGACGAGATCCTGGCCGCCGGTACGGCCACCGACGTGGTCAGCCCGTACGCCAACCTCCGCCTCGTCTCCGAGTACTTCCCGTACGCCGAGGTGGACGACATGCGGCTGATGGTGCTGGCCGGCTGCTACACCTCGCTGAACGGCTCGTGGGGCAACTTCAACGACGCCGCCGTGTCCCGGGGCGTCGACTCGGTCATCAGCTTCAGCGGCCTGGTCTACTTCCCGGCGACCTCCTCCGGAACGTCGATCAGCTCGACCAACTACTCGGGCAACTACTTCTGGGACCGCTTCGGCTACCACGCCAAGACCGGCGTGACGATCAGCACCGCGCTGTCCCGGGCCCGTACCGACCTGGTGGCCAAGGAGGGCAGCGCCGGGGGCTGGAACAACTACGTGATCCGGGGCGCCGTCAGCAACCCGGCCGGCGTCCATCTCAAGCCCACCGGGAACGGTGAGCCGCTGAACAGCCAGCCGCTCGCCACCCTCCCCTTCACCAACTTCAGCCGGCTCACCCCCGCCGCGTCCACCACCACCGAGGGCCCGGACGGCGTCGAGCTGACGGATGTGACGACCGCCCAGGGCGTCCAGTACCGGCAGCGGCAGGACGGCACCGTCCTGGACGCCGTGGGCACCCCGTCGACCGAGGGCGAGGTGACGCTCTCCGCCGCCGAGGCCCGTACCGCCGCCCAGGACTTCGCGCAGACCAACGTCCCCGGCTTCGGCCCGGACTGGCGGCTGGTCACCGACGAGACCGTCAGCCACGTCGAGGGCGACGCGGTGCGGCTGCTGCGCTGGCGGACCGTCGCCGAAGGCCGGGACGCCGCCCGTGAGGTGACGGTGGAGCTGGACCAGCGCACCGGCGCGGTCGTCTACTTCTCCGCCGCCCGGGGCACGGCCGACAGCGCCGCCTTCCCGGTGACCGCCGAGCAGGCCGAGGCCACGGCCCGCGAGCTGACCGGCGACCGCACCACGGCCGCCACGGTGGTGGCCGACACCTGGAACGCCAGCCGCTGGACGGTCACCTTCGACCGTGGCCTGACTGGCTGGTCCGAGGCCCGCGTCCCGGACGCGGACCGAGTCGAGATCGACGCCCGCACCGGCGAGGCTCTCTCCCGCACCACGGCCTGAACGAACGTGAGTAGAGCGACATCATGAGATCCCACCCCGCCCGGCGGCTGCGCCGCTCCCTCCTCGCGCCGGTGCTCGCCGCCGGCCTGCTGCTCGGCGGCGCGATGCCGACGCAGGCCGCCACCTCCGCGGCCCCGGCGGCCGTCTCCGTCACCGACAACGGCATCAATCTGAGGTGGTCCGCCGTCTCCGGCGCCACCGCCTACCTCGTCATCGACGACCGGGCACACGAGGTGCTCTGGCGCGGCGAGCAGACCGCCGCCACGCTCCCCGTCCAGGCCCCGACCTCCGTCTCCGTCCTCGTCGTCGCGCTGACCGAGCAGGGCCCGCGCCTGGTCGCCAAGACGCTGGCCACCGTCCCCGACGCGGCCTCGGGCCTGACCCCGCTCACCGCCGTCACCAGCCCCACCGGCACCACCCTCGGCTGGGGCGCCCTGCCGGACGCGGCCGACTACGAGATCACGGCCGACGGCACGAAGCTCACCACGACCGCCGCCGTCCAGCTGCGGACCGAGACGGCGCTGGGCGAGACCGCCGAGTACACGATCGACGCCGAGCTGGACCTGCCCGCCGAGGAGGTCACCGCGGACACCGTCACCCGCTCCACCTACGGCGTCGAGGTGACCCCGGCCACCACGGACGTATCGCAGACCCCCAGCGACGCCCAGCCCGGCGACACACTGCCCGCGAACGTCCGCACCCTGACGACGTCCCGTACGACGTACGAGACGTACATCCCCATGAGCTATCTGCAGGGGGAGAGCTGGAGCTTCGGCTTCCCCTGCGAGTCGGCCGACGACAACGCCCCCTGGTTCTCCGGCGACGGCCGGAGCACCGGCTACGACACCGGGAAGTACCGCACCAAGGCCGCGTCCAACCACTACTGGACCAGCGCCTCGACCTGGACCTCGAAGGGCATCAGCCCCACCAAGCGCTATCGGAAGGCGGGGAGCACGTACTACTACGACTCCCAGCGCACGGCCGGCGGTGACGGCTTCATCATCCGGCCGCTGCAGAACGACGGCCGGTATGCCCGCACGGTGATCGAGCACAATGTCGGCAACCCGTACTGCACCGGGATCGCCGATATCAGCTACGACAACCAGCAGGACCTCTATCAGAACGGTTCGCACTGGATCTACGGCGCCCACGACAAGATGCCGAATCACCAGTTCTACCGTTACGACCAGTACTCCGACGGGACCTACTACCTGAAGCTGGTCTTCGATCACCCACTGGATGACCCGAAGTGCCTCGCGGGCTGGATGGGCGGCTGCTCGGCACACCAGTACCAGTACACCCGCTGAGAAGAACGCCGTACGCGCCGCGGACCGGCGCGGGCCTGCGGCTTCGGCCGAAGGTTCCGCGCCTGTCCACGGCCCGTCATCCCACAGGAAAGACGACATGAACGAGCAGCAGACGGTCGCCATACGGATCATTCGCTGGGTGCTGGGACTGGCCTTTCTGGGCCTCTTCCTGATTGCATCAGTAGTCGCGGCAAGTTTCGCCGGGTGGGGGTTCGGTGAGCGGACGACAGCGGAAAGGTTCCAGGACGCGATTCCCTCCCTGTTGATGTCACTGGCGTGGGGCGCCGTCGCCATCGCCGGTTTCCGCCTGCTGGTCCGCTACCGCCTGTTCTCCTGGTGGCTCGCCTGCGCCCTGATCATCCCGGCCTACGCGGCGCTGCACGCCGCGGACGTGCTGTAGGGCGGGCCGGTACCCTCACGCCCCAACCCCTCACCGCCTCCCCTCCCTCGCCCTGTCCGCGCCTCGATGACAGGGGCGATCATGGTGGAGGGGTGGGCACAGAGCAGTCGGTGCGGTGCGAAGTCCCTTACTTTCCAGCCGCCGTGGTGGGACTCGGCCTGGTGTGGCTCGGCGGGCTGGGGGTAGCGGGGCTCCGGGTGGCTGCGCCACGCCACCATCCCGTGCATCCCGGGGAGTTCCCGCCGTCGCATCCGCTGAACGAAAATGCCCAGCTCAAACCTGGTTTGAGCTGGGCTTCAGTGGAGCCGCCTTCGGGATTCGAACCCGAGACCTACGCATTACGAGTGCGTTGCTCTGGCCATCTGAGCTAAGGCGGCGCGCTGTCCGCACTATGGTGCGATCGGCAACGACGGTAAGTCTACACAGTTTCCGAGGGTGCTCCGTACCAGCCCCGGAGGCGACCCTCCGGGGCCGGGCGCAGCGGTTACGAGCAGCGCTTCCCGTCCGTGGGAGGGGTGCCGCGCAGGAGGTACGCGTTGATCGTCCGGTCGACGCAGGAGCTGCCGCGGCCGTACGCCGTGTGGCCGTCGCCCTCGTAGGTGAGGAGGCGGGCCGAGGAGAGCTGGCCGGCCAGGGCCTGCGCCCAGCGGTACGGGGTCGCGGGGTCGCGGGTGGTGCCGACCACGACGATCGGGGCGGCGCCCTTCGCCTCGATGCGGTGCGGCTCGCCCGTGGCGTGCACCGGCCAGTACGCGCAGTTCAGGGCGGCCCACGCCAGGCCCTCGCCGAAGACCGGGGACGCCTTGTGGAACTCGGGGAGCGCCCTGCGCGCCTCGTCGGGGGTGTCGAAGGCGGGCGGCAGGTCGAGGCAGTTCACGGCCGCGTTGGCGAACATCAGGTTGCTGTAGCCGCCGTCGGCGTCCCGCTCGTAGTAGCCGTCGGAGAGGACGAGCAGCCCGGAGCCGTCGTTCTCCTTCATCGCGGACGTCAGCGCCTCGCGCAGCTGCTGCCAGGCGCCCTGGTCGTACATGGCCGCGATCACGCCGGTGGTGGCGAGCGACTCGGTGAGGCGGCGGCCGTCGGGGTCGCCGGTGGCGGCCGGCCGCGCGTCCAGCTTCTCGAAGAACGCCTTGAGGTTCTCGCCGACCTGATCGGGCGGGGTGCCCGCGCCGCCCAGCGGACAGTCCTCGTGCCGTACGCAGTCCCGCGCGAACGACCGGAACGCCGTCTCGAAGCCCGCCGTCTGTTCGAGGTTCAGCCGCCGGGCCGGCAGCGACGGGTCGATCGCGCCGTCCAGCACCAGCCGGCCCGTCCGGTCCGGGAAGAGCCCTGCGTACGTCGCGCCGAGGAAGGTGCCGTAGGAGGCGCCTACGAAGTTCAGCTTCTCGTCGCCGAGCACCGCACGCACGATGTCCATGTCACGGGCCGCCTCCACCGTGGACACATGGCGCAGCAGCCGGGGCGAGTCCGCGCCGCAGCCCTCGGCGAACGTCCGGTACGCCTCGACCAGTCCGTCGGTCTCCTTGGCGTCGTCGGGCGTGGCGTCCGTCCGCGTGTACGTGTCCATCTCCGGCCCGTCCAGGCACTCGACGGGCTCGCTGCGGGCCACGCCGCGCGGGTCGACCGCCACCATGTCGTAGCGGGCGCGGACCTCGGCCGGGTAGCCGATACCCGCGTACGCCTGGACGTAGCCGATCGCCGAGCCGCCCGGCCCGCCGGGGTTCACGAGCAGCGAGCCCAGCCGCTTCCCCGGGCCCGTGGCCTTCTTGCGGGTGACGGCGAGCCGGATGTCTGCGCCGGTGGGCTCGGCGTAGTCGAGCGGTGCCTTGATCGTGGCGCACTGGAAGCCGGGGACGCCGCAGCCGCGCCAGGCCGGCTTCTGTTCGTAGTACGGCGTGAGCGCCGCGGGGGTGGACCGCGGCAGCGCGACCAGTGCCGCTTCCTGTGCCGCAGCAGTGGCGGACGTCGTCGAGCTCCCGGAGGAGCAGGCGGAGAGGAGCAGCGCGGCCGTGGCGAGGAGGCCGGCCGCGGTCCTGACTCCGCTGCGGGCCCGGCGGTGCAGGCCGCCGGAACGGGAGACGGGGCGGGAGGCGGAGCGTGGAGTGCGCCTTGTGTCCATCCAGCGAGCGTAACTCTGGGCGACGGAATGAATGCTCTGCGTGCGTGTCGTGCCTCGTACGAGTTACGGCGTCAACTCCGCGTCCACCTCGTGTGCGCTGCCGGGCGGTGCCGCCGCGGCGCCGCCCTGCCGGTTCAGCCCGCTCTGAGCGCCATCGTCATGGCTTCCACCGCTAGCAGCGGGGCCACGTTCCGGTCGAGGGCGTCTCGGCAGGCGGCGATCGCCTCGATGCGGCGGAGCGTGGACTCCGGGGAGCTGCTGCGGGCGAGGCGCTCCAGGGCGTCCTCGGCGTCGGCGTTGGCGATGGCCACGCGGGAGCCGAGCTGGAGGGCGAGGACGTCGCGGTAGAAGGCCGTGAGGTCGGTCAGGGCGACGTCGAGGCTGTCGCGCTGCGTGCGCGTTCTGCGGCGCTTCTGCTTGTCTTCCAAGTCCTTCATCACGCCCGCTGTGCCGCGCGGCATGCGGCCGCCCTGGGCCGCGCCGAGGGCGGCCTTCAGCTCCTCGGTCTCCTTGGCGTCCGTCTCCTCCGCGAGCTGCTTGGCGTCCTCGGCGGCCGCGTCGACGAGCTCCTGGGCGGCCTTGAGCGCACTGCCGATCTCGTCCACCCGCTGCGGCAGTCTCAGCACGGCGGCACGGCGCTCGCGCGCGGCCGGATCGGTGGCCAGGCGGCGGGCCCGGTCGACATGGCCCTGGGTCGCGCGGGCCGCCGCGGCGGCGACGTCCGGCTCGATGCCCTCACGGCGTACGAGCATGTCGGCGACGGCGTCGACCGACGGCGTGCTCAGGTTCAGGTGGCGGCAGCGGGAGCGGATCGTCGGCAGGACGTCCTCGATGGACGGGGCGCACAGCAGCCAGACCGTGCGCGGGGCGGGCTCCTCCACTGCCTTGAGGACGGCGTTGGCCGACTTCTCGTTCAGCCGCTCGGCGTCCTCGACGAGGATGACCTGCCAGCGGCCGTTCGCCGGTGACGTGAACGACTTGCGGACGGTGTCGCGCATCTCGTCGGCGAGGATCTGCGTGCCGACCGCGGCGACGGTGGTGACGTCGGCGTGCGTGCCGACCAGGGCCGTGTGACATCCGTCGCAGAAGCCGCAGCCCGGGGAGCCGCCGAGGGCCCGGTCCGGGCTGACGCACTGCAAGGCCGCCGCGAACGCCCGCGCCGCCTGGTTCCGCCCGGCCCCGGGCGGGCCCGTGAACAGCCACGCGTGCGTCATCTTCGACGCCTCGGGCGGGGGAGCGTCGGCCGAGGCCGCGGTGACCAGGGCGTCGGCGTCCCGGGCGGCGGCGTCCAGCTGCGCGCTCACCCTCTCCTGCCCGACGAGGTCGTCCCACACGGTCATGGGTCACGCCGCCCTTTCGTCACGTTCCACGGTGTGAGATCCATTGTGGGGGTGACCACTGACAACGCCTGCCGCCGCCTGATCTCGCGGGTCGCCGCCTGATCTCGCCGGCCGCCACCTGATCTCGCCGGCCGCCACCTGATCTCGCCGGCTCGGGCCCGTCTCCCGCGTCGGCCCGGGCCCTCTGTCGGACCGCCGAAGGCCTCAGCGGCCCCTGCCGCCCTTCCCCCGGCGCCCCCGCCCGTCGTCCGGCTCGTCCTCGTGCGGTCCGAGCAGCTCGTCCGCCAGCGAGGGCAGGTCGTCCAGCGGCGTCTCCTCGGCCCAGTCGGACCGCCGGCGGGGCCTGCCCTCGGCGTCGACCTGGGGCAGCTCCCGCGTACGGTCCTCGGTGCCGTCGGGCCGGGGGGCCGGGGCGTCCTCACGGAAGTACCCGGGCGGAATCCGGTCCGCCGGTTCGTCCCCGCGTACGGGCGGCAGCACGGCCGTCTCGTCGGCGTCCCCCGGCCGGACCGGAGGCAGTACGGCCGTCTCGTCGCCCGCCCCGGAGGGCACCTGGGGCAGCACCTCGGTCTCGTCCCCGGATCGGGAACCGGACGCGGACCCGGAACCGGAGGTGGGGCGAACCGGCGGCAGTACCTCCGTCTCCTCCCCCGCACCCGGCGCAACCGGCGGCTTGGGCAGCTCGGCCGTCACCTCGGCGTCGGACCCGCCGGCGGTCCGGCCCCGGCCCTGCTCCTCGTCCCGCACGGGGCGCAGCACGGTCGTGTCGTCCGCCGCGCCGCCCGGCTTCACCACGGGCGTGGGCACCGTCGCCGCCTCCTGAGCGGCCGTCGGACCGGAGGCACCCCGCGGGGCGGAGCTCTTCGGCCCGGCCTCAGCGGCAGCGGCCGCCGCCTCCGCCAGACGCCGTGCCTCCTCGGCGCGCAGCAGGGCCTCCTCGGCCTTGCGCTGCTTCTCCAGGCGGAGCGCCTCGGCCTCGGCACGCAGCCGGGCCTCTTCCTCGGCCTGCCGGCGTCGGCGTTCCTCCTCGGCCTTGCGCCGGGCCTCCTCCTCGGCGCGGGCCTTCTCCTCCGCGAGGAGCCGTGCCCGCTCCTCCTCGGCCTTCTTGCGCGCTTCCTCGGCCCGGCGCCGGGCCTCCTCCGCCTGCCGTTCGGCCTCGCGGCGCTGCGCCTCTTCCAGCTCGCGCCGCTTGCGCTCCTCCTCCTCGGCACGCAGCCGGGCGAGCTGCTCCTGGCGCTCACGCTCCAGGCGCTCCTCCTCCGCCTTGCGGGCAGCCTCTTCCTCGGCCTTCCGGCGGGCTTCCTCCTCGGCCTTCTTCCGAGCCTCCTCCTGGGCCTTGATCTCGGCCTCGGAGAGCGGCAGCACCTGGTCGAGCCGGTGGCGGATGACGGTCGTGACGGCCTCGGGCTCCTGGCCGGCGTCCACCACCAGGTACCGCCCGGCGTCGGCCGCGGCCAGGGTCAGGAAACCGGACCGCACGCGCGCGTGGAACTCGGCCGGCTCCGACTCCAGCCGGTCCGGCGCCTCGGTGAACCGCTCGCGGGCCGTCTCCGGCGCGACGTCCAGCAGGACGGTCAGATGCGGCACGAGTCCGTTCGTGGCCCAGCGGTTGATCCGGGCGATCTCGGTCGGCGACAGGTCACGGCCCGCCCCCTGGTAGGCCACGGACGAGTCGATGTACCGGTCGGAGATGACGACCGCGCCGCGCTCCAGGGCGGGCCGTACGACGGTGTCGATGTGCTCGGCCCGGTCGGCCGCGTACAGCAACGCCTCCGCGCGGTGCGACAGACCCTCGCTCGACACGTCCAGCAGGATCGACCGCAGCCGCTTGCCCACCGGCGTCGCCCCCGGCTCGCGCGTCAGCACGACCTCGTGGCCCTTGCCGCGGATCCACTCGGCGAGCGCCTCGGCCTGCGTGGACTTCCCGGCGCCGTCGCCGCCCTCCAGGGCGATGAAGAAACCGGAGGCGGCGGGCGCCTGCTCCGGGTCGTCGCCGCGGAGCAGCGCGTCGCGCAGGTCCTGGCGCAGCGGCACTCCGGAACGGTCGTCGACCTTGGCCAGGACCAGCGCGGCCACCGGGAGCAGCAGGGCGCCGGCCAGCATCAGCGTGAAGGCCGCGCCGCCGTGCGCGAAGACGAACTTGCCGCTCTCCAGCCGGTGCGGCCCGATCCCCGCCGCCACCAGCGGGGCGATCACCGCGCCGAGCGCCACACAGACGCGGACGACCGCGTGCAGGTGCTCCGTCGTACGGGGCCGCCGGTACTCCTCGGTCTCCTGGTCGAGCAGGGTGTGCCCGATGTTGGCGGACATGCCCGCGCCGACGCCGGCCAACGCGAGGATCAGCAGCACGCTGGTGACGTCCGGGACCAGTCCGGCGGCCAGCAGCGCGACACCGGTGAAGGCGATGGCCAGCGAGAGCAGCCGGCGGCGCGACAGGGCGGGCAGCAGCGAGGGCGCCGTACGGATACCGACGACGACACCGCCGGTCAGCGCGCCCACGAACAGCCCGTACAGCACCGGGCCGCCTCCCAGGTCCTTGGCGTGCAGCACGGCCACGGCGACGGCGGCGGACACCGCGGCGGCGACGGCCGCGCAGGCCAGCACCAGCAGCGGCAGCACGCCGGTGCGGCCCTTGTCGGCGCCGGCGGTGGTCTTAGGGCGGCGCAGCCCCTCGAGCGGCGACCGCGCCCGCGGCGTGCGCGTGCCGGGCAGCTCCAGGAAGGTCAGCACGGACAGGGAGGCGGCGAACAGCCCTGCCGCCACGTAGGAGGCGAGGGCCGCCTGGTGCTGGGCGAACCAGTCGATGCCGGCACCCAGCAGGTTGTTGAACAGGGCCGCGACGACGAGGGCGACGGCCGCGAGCGGGATCGAGACGAAGCCGGTGCGCAGCGACAGGCGGCGCAGGGCGTCCATGTGGTCGGGCAGCGGCCGGACCGTCGCGCCTTCCGGCGGCGGGGGCGGCAGCAGCGCGGGGGCCGCGCTCTCGCGGCACACCGTCCACAACCGCTCGGCGACTCCGGTCACGAAGGCCGTGACGAGGAGGACGGCCAGCGCGTCCTCGGGTGTCCAGTCGATCCACAGCGGGGCGACGATGAGCAGCGCCGCGCGCAGTCCGTCCGCCCCCACCATGGTCCAGCGGCGGTCCAGCGGGCCGTCCTGGGAGGTGAGCGCGGTGAGCGGGCCGAGGAGCACGGCGCCGAACAGGAGCGTCGCCAGGATGCGCACCCCGAAAACGGTCGCCACTGCGAACGCCACGCCGCGGTAGCCGCCCCCGAACGAGCCCTCGGCGATGGCCGCTTGGAGAGCGAGGACGACCAGCACGAGAAGGGCGAGGGTGTCGCCCACGCCGCCCACGAGCTGTGCGCTCCACAACCGCTTCAACTGCGGACGTCGCAGCAGGGCGCGGACGGCACGCTCGCGGGAGTCCGCGACCAGGGCGTCGTCGGGGGCCGGCTGAGAGGCCGTTGGATGCTCGGCTCGCGTCATGCATTCAGCCTATCGGGAGCCACCGACACCCTGGGATGCCCGGCCTGGCATGCGCACGCCCCGACACCGAAGTGTTGCCGGGGCGTTCGCTTTCCGAACCCTGGGCGAAGATCCGGACCTTGGCGGTCCGGATACCGGACGGGTCCCGCAGGGGTCCCGGACGGATACCGGACGGATCCCGGACGGCCCCCGAGCGATTCCCGCGCGGATCCCGAACGGGTCCAACGTGCCCTGAACGGGCCTCAGTCCTCCGCCGGCTCCGAGGCGGTCGCCGTCTTGGCGGCCGTCTTCTTCGCGGTGGTGGTCTTCTTCGCCGTCGTCTTCTTCGCGGTCGTGGTCTTCTTCGCCGCGGTCTTCTTCGCCGCCGTCGTCTTCTTCGCCGGGGCCTTCTTGGCCGCCTTCTTCGCGGTCTTCTTCGCCGGCGCCTTCGCGCGCTTCTCGGCGAGCAGCTCGAAGCCGCGCTCCGGGGTGATCGTCTCGACGCTGTCGCCGGAGCGCAGGGTCGCGTTGGTCTCCCCGTCGGTGACGTACGGCCCGAAGCGGCCGTCCTTGACGACGACCGGCTTCTCGCTCACCGGGTCGGTGCCCAGCTCCTTCAGCGGCGGCTTGGCGGCCGCCCGGCCACGCTGCTTCGGCTGGGCGTAGATCGCCAGCGCCTCCTCCAGCGTGATCGTGAAGAGCTGCTCCTCGGACTGGAGCGAGCGCGAGTCCGTGCCCTTCTTCAGGTACGGACCGTAGCGGCCGTTCTGCGCGGTGATCTCCTGGCCCTCTGCGTCGGTGCCGACGACACGCGGCAGCGACATGAGCTTCAGGGCGTCGTCGAGGGTCACCGTGTCCAGGGACATCGACTTGAACAGGGACGCCGTGCGCGGCTTGACCGCGTTCTTGCCCGTCTTCGGGGTGCCCTCGGGGAGGATCTCCGTCACGTACGGGCCGTAGCGGCCGTCCTTGGCGACGATCGTGTGGCCGGTGGCCGGGTCCGTGCCCAGCTCGTAGTCGCCGCTCGGCTTGGCGAGCAGTTCCTCCGCGAGGTCGACGGTCAGCTCGTCCGGCGCCAGGTCGTCCGGGATGTCGGCGCGCTGGTGCTGCTCGGTGTCCTTCTCGCCGCGCTCGATGTACGGCCCGTAGCGGCCGACCCGCAGCACGATGTCGTTGCCCACGGGGAACGACGACACCTCGCGCGCGTCGATCGCGCCCAGGTCGGTCACCAGCTCCTTGAGGCCGCCGAGGTGGTCCCCGTCGCCGTTGCCGGCGTCGGCTGCGCTGCCGTTGGTCGCGCCCTCGCCGAAGTAGAAGCGCCTGAGCCACGGCACGGCCTGTGCCTCGCCGCGGGCGATGCGGTCGAGGTCGTCCTCCATCTTGGCGGTGAAGCCGTAGTCGACGAGCCGCCCGAAGTGCTTCTCCAGGAGATTGACCACGGCGAAGGACAGGAAGGACGGCACCAGGGCCGTGCCCTTCTTGAACACATAGCCGCGGTCCAGGATCGTGCCGATGATCGACGCGTACGTCGACGGGCGGCCGATCTCGCGCTCTTCCAGCTCCTTGACCAGGGAGGCCTCGGTGTAGCGGGCCGGGGGCTTCGTGGCGTGGCCGTCGACCGTGATCTCCTCGGCGCTCAGGGCGTCGCCCTCGGAGACCTGGGGCAGGCGGCGCTCGCGGTCGTCGAGCTCGGCGTTCGGGTCGTCGGCGCCTTCGACGTACGCCTTGAGGAAGCCGTGGAAGGTGATCGTCTTGCCGGACGCGCTGAACTCGACGTCCCGGCCGTCGGCCGCCGTGCCGCCGATCTTCACCGTGACGCTGTTGCCGGTCGCGTCCTTCATCTGGGAGGCAACGGTCCGCTTCCAGATCAGCTCGTACAGCTTGAACTGGTCGCCGGTCAGTCCGGTCTCGGCGGGAGTGCGGAAACGATCACCCGAGGGCCGGATCGCCTCGTGGGCCTCCTGCGCGTTCTTGACCTTCCCGGCGTACGTCCTCGGCTGCGGCGGCAGATAGTCGGCGCCGTACAGCTGCGTGACCTGGGCGCGGGCGGCGGCGACCGCCGTGTCGCTCAGGGTCGTGGAGTCCGTACGCATGTAGGTGATGTAGCCGTTCTCGTACAGCTTCTGCGCGATCTGCATCGTCGCCTTCGCGCCGAAGCCGAGCTTGCGGCTGGCCTCCTGCTGCAGCGTCGTCGTACGGAACGGGGCGTACGGCGAGCGGCGGTACGGCTTGGACTCGACGGACCGGACCGCGAAGCTCGTGTTCTCCAGGGCGGCGGCCAGGGCGCGGGCGTTCGCCTCGTCGAGGTGGAGGGTGTTCGCGCTCTTCAGTTGTCCCAGGGAGTCGAAGTCGCGGCCCTGCGCGACCCGCCTGCCGTCGACGGTCTGCAGGCGCGCGACCAGCGACGACGGGTCCGACTGGTCTCCCGCGCGACCGGTCGCGAAGGTGCCCGTCAGGTCCCAGTACTCAGCCGAACGAAAGGCGATGCGCTCGCGTTCCCGCTCCACGACGAGCCGGGTGGCGACCGACTGGACACGGCCCGCGGACAGCCGCGGCATGACCTTCTTCCACAGGACCGGCGAGACCTCGTAGCCGTAGAGGCGGTCGAGGATGCGGCGGGTCTCCTGGGCGTCGACGAGCTTCTGGTTGAGCTGGCGCGGGTTGGCCACGGCGGCCTGGATCGCGGCCTTGGTGATCTCGTGGAAGACCATCCGCTTGACCGGGACCTTGGGCTTGAGCACCTCCTGGAGGTGCCAGGCGATGGCCTCGCCCTCGCGGTCCTCATCGGTGGCGAGGAAGAGCTCGTCGGAGTCCTTCAGCAGGTCCTTGAGCTTCTTGACCTGTGCCTTCTTATCGGCGTTGACCACATAGATCGGCTGGAAGTCGTGTTCGACGTCCACACCGAGTCGGCGGACCTCGCCGGTGTATTTCTCGGGCACCTCGGCAGCGCCGTTGGGAAGGTCGCGGATGTGCCCGACGCTCGCCTCGACTACGTAGCCGGGGCCCAGGTAGCCCTTGATCGTCTTCGCCTTGGCAGGCGACTCGACGATGACGAGTCGGCGGCCGCCCTGTGCGGTCTCGCTGGTCGGGGACAACTTCGCTCTTCTCTCCGGTCGACGCTGGGGCCTCCCCAGGGTTCGTCTCCCGGGGTCGGGTCGTGGTGACGCTGCGGAGTGTGACGGTACATCCCGCCCCCGTGTCAAACGGGAAAAGCCCGCAACGGCCACTCGAACGGTAACCCGACTACCACCATTCCTGCCGCCCGGAGTACCTGGAGCAAGCCCGGACCTATGCGGAGGGCAACCTCTCAGTTACCCCCAGGCGCGTCGCCGACACGGGCTTCAGAGGCGGGTGAAGCACCAGGTTCCGACCGCCAGGGCGAGCACCGCGACCACGCTCGCGAGGGCCGCCGACGCGACGGGGCTCACGCCCTGGGCGACGGGCTGGTGCTGGCGCACGCGTGTCACGGTCCACGCCAGCAGTCCGCCTCCGAACAGGGAGAACACCGCTCCCGCGAAGATCGCCGGTTCGCTCTCCATGGCTCGCCGCGCCCCTTTTCTCCCGTCCGCGTCCGCCCAGCCACCGGAGGCTGACACGCGTGGGCGGCGGGCAGGCGAACCGGAGGTGAACGCCGGGGCGACACGGCCGCGGATCGGGGACGTCCGGCCCCTCACGGACCGTTTTGGACGAGGTGTTCAAATCGACTCGAAATTTATTGGCGAGCTTCCTCGACGAAGCCCGCGAGGGTGGACATGGGGCCCGGGGTATGAGGAGTGGCAGGTGGGGCATCCACTCGGCAGGCACCCCTGCCGAGTCCCTCAGCGGACCGGCTCCAGGAACCCCTGCTCGACGAGCAGCCGGATCTGCGCCGGAGTGCGGTCGCGCAGCAGCACCGGGTCCTCGCCGATCAGCTGGGCGATGGCGTCGAGGATGCGGCCGGCGCTCATCGTGCCGTCGCACACGCCCGCGAAGCCCGCGCCGACCGTGTCCACGCGGGTGGCCCGGCGCATGCCGCGGTTCTGGCGCAGCACGACATGCTCGGGGTCTTCCGCGCCGGGCAGCCCGACCTGTTCCTGCACGACCTCGGCGCCGAGCCGGAAGTGTTCTTCGAGCAGCGCGGCGTCGTCGTGGTCGCGCAGGTAGTCGAGCCGGTCGAAGTGGGCCCGGATGGTGTCCCCGAGCGGCTGCTCGACCGGATGCGGCCACTCCTCCACCGTGACGGAGGGCACGGCGGCGCCCGACCTGCGCAGGGTGAGCCAGCCGAAGCCGACGGCCTTCACCTTGCGCGCCTCGAACTCGTCGAGCCAGGCGTCGTACCGCGCCTGGTACTCCGCCACGTCCTCGCGGTGGTCGCCCGCGTCCCGCAGCCACAGCTCGGCGTACTGGTTGACGTCCTGCACCTCGCGCTGCACGATCCACGCGTCACAGCCCCGAGGCACCCATGACCTGAGCCGCTCCTGCCAGTCCTCCCCTTCCACGTGCTGCCAGTTGGCGAGGAACTGCGCGAACCCGCCCTCGCTCAGCCGCTCCCCTGCCTCCTGAACGAGCGTGCGGCACAGATCGTCCCCGCCCATCCCGCCGTCACGGTAGGTGAGCCGGGCGCCGGGAGAGATCACGAACGGCGGGTTCGAGACGATCAGGTCGTACTTCTCGTCGTCCCGCACGGGTTCGAAGAGGGAGCCCTCGCGCAGATCGGCGGCCGGGGTGCCGGACAGCGCCAGCGTGAGGGCGGTGATGTGCAGCGCGCGCGGATTGAGGTCGGTGGCCGTCACGCGCGTGGCGTGCTGCACGGCGTGCAGCGCCTGGATGCCGGAGCCGGTGCCGAGGTCGAGCGCGGAAGCGACGGGCGTACGGACCGTGATGCCGGCGAGTGTCGTGGAGGCGCCGCCGACTCCCAGGACGACTCCCTCGTCACGCCGGCCGATCCCGCCGGCGCCACCGACCGCGCAGCCCAGGTCCGACACGATGAACCAGTCCTCGCCGCCGGGCCCGCCGTACGGCCGTACGTCCACGGTGGCGGCGAGCTCGTCGCCGCCGACGCGCGTCAGCCAGCCGCTCTCCAGGCACGCGTCGACGGGCAGGACGTCCGCCACGCGCGCGTGCGGCACGGGCTGCTGAAGGAGGAACAGCCTGACGAGCAACTCCAGCGGCGTGTCCCCGCGGGTCGCACGGAGCGCGGGCACGGTCTCGCTCCGGGCCAGGGCCGCGTACGCGGGGGCGCCGAGCAGTTCGAGCAGCCCGTCGGCGGTGAAGGAGGCTCCGAGCAGGGCGTCCCGGAGCCGGGCGGCGACATCGGGGCGGTCGGAGGAGGGCAGCGGGGGCAGGTGTGACTGGCTGGCGTTACTCACGCCCCCATTGTGGCCGCCGGCACCGGTATCGCACGCGCCCGTGCCGGGTATCGGGCGCGGCTCAGCGGACCGGCCCGGCAGTCGTATCGGGCGCGGCTCACCGGACCGGCCCGGCAGTCGTATCGGGCGCGGCTCACCGGACCGGCCCGGCAGTCGTATCGGGCGCGGCTCACCGGACCGGCCCGGCAGTCACTGCCGGCTCAGCAGTCCCGCCGGCCCCGAAAACGCTCCTCGCTCAGCTCTGGGTCGCCGGCGCCGTGGCCGCCTTGCAGCTGGTCTGCCGGGCCATCGCCTGTCCGACCTCGCCCTCCTCCAGGGTCCGGAGCGCGTCGTTCCCGCTCTTGCCCAGCTTGTCGAGCTCGGTGGCGATGTCCTTGAGACCGTCCGCGAACTTGCCCTGGTCCTTGGTGTCGAGCGCGTCGACCTGCTTCTTCAGGGAGGCGTACGAGGAGGAGATCGTGTTGAGCTCCTTGACGGCGTTCTGCTGCTTTTTCTCGCCGTTCTCGACGTCCGGCGCCCCGGCCTTGGTCACCGCGGCCCCGATGGCCTTGTAGGCGTCGGACATGTCCTGGAAGGCCTTTGCGTCGGTCTTCTGGACGTCCTCCGGCTTGCTGTTGTCCGAGGTTTCCTTCTGGATCGAGGCATTGGCCGACTCGATCTTCTTGGCCTGCGGCTGTACGGCGTCGCAGACCTGCTTGGCCCAGGAGTCCAGCTTCTCGTTGTCGTCGCCGCCGCATCCCGACAGCGCCAGTACCAGTACCGCACCGCCGGACAGTGCGGCCGCGAGCTTCTTGTTCACCGGTTTGGTCCCTTCCATGGCTCTCGGCCCCGGAACATACACGCCAGATGCACGGCAACCGCACGCCGAGTGACTATTAAGACCTTTTTGTAACCTTTTGCACCAAGCGAGAGAAGCCTCACGGCGTGGTGGTGTCCACGCACAGAGCGGGCGGGCGACGCGTCAACGCGCGCCGCCCGCCCGCACCTTGAGCTGGGGCTTGGACGACCTCCCTACGAAACGACCGCCGGGTCTGCCGACTTGGGCTCCCGTTCGGCGTTGTCTTCGTCACCTACGGCGATGCCGCGCCGCTTTGACACGTACACCGCGCCGACGATGACGACGAACGCGAGGGCCGCGATCAGGATCCGTACTCCGATGCTCTGGTCCGGGCCGTACGAGAACTTGATCACCGCGGGCGCGATGAGCAGCGACACCAGGTTCATGACCTTCAGCAGCGGGTTGATCGCCGGTCCGGCGGTGTCCTTGAAGGGGTCGCCGACGGTGTCGCCGATCACGGTCGCCGCGTGGGCCTCGCTCCCCTTGCCTCCGTGGTGGCCGTCCTCGACGAGCTTCTTGGCGTTGTCCCAGGCGCCACCGGAGTTGGCCAGGAACACCGCCATCAGCGTGCCCGCGCCGATCGCGCCCGCCAGGAACGCGCCCAGCGGCCCGACACCGAGCGTGAACCCGATGAAGACGGGCGCCAGCACGGCGAGCAGACCGGGTGTGGCGAGCTCGCGCAGGGCGTCCCTGGTGCAGATGTCGACGACCTTTCCGTACTCCGGTTTCTCGCTGTAGTCCATGATCCCGGGCTTCTCGCGGAACTGCCGCCGCACCTCGAAGACCACGGAACCCGCCGATCGCGACACGGCGTTGATCGCCAGCCCCGAGAAGAGGAAGACGACCGCCGCGCCCGCGACGAGACCCACGAGGTTGTTGGGCTGCGAGATGTCCATCATCAGGCTCATCGGCGCGCCGGCCCCGGACAACTGCTCGCCCACGTCCCGCGCGCCGGTGATGATCGCGTCGCGGTACGAACCGAACAGCGCCGCCGCCGCGAGCACGGCCGTGGCGATCGCGATGCCCTTGGTGATCGCCTTGGTGGTGTTGCCGACCGCGTCCAGGTCGGTGAGCACCTGCGCGCCCGCGCCCTCGACGTCGCCGGACATCTCCGCGATGCCCTGCGCGTTGTCGGAGACGGGTCCGAAGGTGTCCATCGCGACGATCACACCGACCGTGGTGAGCAGGCCGGTGCCGGCCAGCGCCACCGCGAACAGCGCCAGCGTGATCGACGTACCGCCGAGCAGGAACGCCCCGTAGACACCGAGGCCGATCAACAGGGCGGTGTAGACGGCGGATTCGAGACCGACGGAGATACCGGCGAGGACGACGGTGGCCGGGCCGGTGAGCGAGGTCTTGCCGATGTCCCGGACGGGACGCCGGGTGGTCTCGGTGAAGTAGCCGGTCAGTTGCTGGATCAGCGCGGCGAGCACGATGCCGATGGCCACCGCGACGAGCGCGAGGATCCGCGGGTCGCCGTCCTTGCCGGTGATCGCCGCGTCCGTCACGCCGTCGAGGTCCGAGTACTTCCCGGGCAGGTAGACGAAGACGGCCACGGCCACCAGCACGAGCGAGATCACCGCGGAGATGAAGAACCCGCGGTTGATGGCGCTCATGCCGCTGCGGTCGGCGCGCCTCGGCGCCACCGCGAAGATGCCGATCATGGCGGTGATCACACCGATCGCCGGCACCAGCAGCGGGAAGCCGAGCCCGGCGTCGCCGAAGGCCGCCGAGCCGAGGATCAGCGCGGCGACGAGGGTCACGGCGTACGACTCGAAGAGGTCGGCAGCCATGCCCGCGCAGTCGCCGACGTTGTCGCCCACGTTGTCGGCGATGGTCGCGGCATTGCGCGGATCGTCCTCCGGAATGCCCTGTTCGACCTTGCCGACCAGGTCGGCGCCGACGTCGGCGGCCTTGGTGAAGATGCCGCCGCCGACACGCATGAACATCGCGATCAGCGCGGCCCCGAGGCCGAAGCCCTCGAGCACCTTCGGCGCGTCGGCCGCGTACACCAGCACCACGCAGGAGGCGCCCAGCAGGCCGAGGCCCACCGTGAACATGCCGACGACGCCACCCGTGCGAAATGCGATCTTCATCGCTTTGTGCGAGACGGTGGTGAGATCTTTTTCCGGCTCTCCTGCCGCCGGTGTCGCTTCACGCGCCGCCGCGGCGACACGCACATTGCTGCGCACGGCGAGCCACATACCGATATAGCCGGTGGCCGCCGAGAACGCCGCTCCGATCAGGAAGAACACCGACCGACCGGCACGCTGATTCCAGTCGTCCGCGGGCAGCAGCATGAGCAGGAAGAACACGACCACGGCGAATACGCCGAGCGTGCGCAGCTGGCGTGCCAGATAGGCGTTCGCGCCTTCCTGGATCGCCACCGCGATCTTCTTCATGCTGTCGGTGCCCTCGCCGGCCGCGAGTACCTGGCGTACCAGGACGCCCGCGACCACGAGCGCCGCCAGCGCGACGACGGCGATGACCACGACGAGAACGCGGTTGCCATCGGTCAGTACGGCGGCTGCGAGGTCTGTGGGATGGCCCGACTGTGGTGAGTTGAAAAGCCCCGCCATTCGTCCTCCTTGACGCTTGGGCTGAGCTCAAGATGTGGACGGGATTGTAGGTACCGGAACCTGATCAAAACAGAGCACGATAAGCGGAATTGGCCTTCTGAGGTAATGCCCTGAAAGCATTCTCGGACTGCCCGGGAGCATGCGAATGATCGTGAACGAATTCACGCGATGAACGGCACAGGAACCACTGTAAAGGCGAGCACTGCCACCCGCACATGACGAAGGGCCCCACGAGTGTGGGGCCCTTCGTCAAGAACGGTGTGCGCGGTGGCTTGTCAGGCCAGGATGGTCGGCGGCGGAGTGGTCGGCCAGGTCATCTTGATCGACCCGCCGTGCTCCCCCGCGCTGACCTCGACGTCGTCGACGAGCCCGCTGATGACCGCGAGACCCATCTCGTCCTCGTCGGCCTCACCGTCGGGGTCGCCGGGTCCGGCGCCGGGCGTACGCTCGCCGGGGACCGCGTGCGGGGCCTCGTCGCCGACCTCGATGGAGAACTGCTTCTCCTCCTCGATCAGCAGCACCTTCACCGGTGCCGAGATCCCGCCGGTCTGGTGCAGTCCGACGGCCCGCGTGCAGGCCTCGCCGACGGCGAGCCTGACCTCGTCGAGGACGGCCTCGTCCACTCCGGCCCTGCGCGCCACCGCGGCCGCCACCAGCCGGGCGGTCCTGACGTGCTCGGGCAGCGCGCTGAAGCGGAGCTCAACGGTGGCCATGCATCCCCCTCGCAACTACGGGCGTGCTGTCGAGAGGCGCCGGGCCGCCGAAAGCCCGGGCCCCCTCGGTCTTCACTTCTGCCGAACTCTTGCCGCAACTTGGGCCGGCCCGGGCACGGGGCCCGGGTCCGGTGATCAGTCGGTCGCCGCCACCGCCTCCTCGACCGAGGTGTGAATCGGGAACACCTTGGTGAGGCCGGTGATACGGAAGATCTTCAGAATGCGCTCCTGGTTGCAGACCAGGCGCAGGGAGCCCTCATGGGCCCGCACACGCTTCAGGCCGCCGACCAGCACGCCGAGTCCGGTGGAGTCGAGGAAGTCCACGCCCTCCATGTCGACGACAAGGTGGAAACTGCCGTCGTTCACCAGCTCGACCAACTGCTCGCGCAGCTTGGGCGCGGTATATACGTCGATTTCGCCACCGACCCTGACGATCGTGCGATCGCCCATGGTCTCGGTCGACAGGGACAGGTCCACGGATCCTCCAGCACCTTGCTATCGAGCGGTCGCCCTTGGGGCACCTCGGCTTCGTCCCTTGGACGGTTCGCCAGCCGCGATGGCATTCAATCACTTACGGGCAGGCGTGCACGACGCCTTGGCTCCATTGTCCATCACGCCAGTGACACACTCGGTGCCGATGGCCAAGAATCACCGATCCGATCGAACCCCGACGGACCCCGCCTCCCGACCCGCGCCGGGCGCGGTCCTGGACCGGCTCGCGTCCGGTCCGAGCAGGGCTTCGCGCATTACTCATACGGAGCACTTGCCCCCGCGCGAGGGTCGGCATGCCGTCTGGCCGGACCGGATCCGCGCGGAGGTCGTGGCGGCCGTGCAGGCCGCGGGCATCGAGCATCCCTGGGCCCACCAGGCGCGCGCGGCGGAGCACGCGCTGGACGGCGAATCGGTCGTCGTCGCCACCGGCACCGCCTCCGGCAAGTCCCTGGCCTACCTCGTGCCGGTCCTGTCCACCCTCCTGGACGGCGCCGAGGCCCCGAACGGCCGCGGCGCGACGGCCCTCTACCTGGCCCCCACCAAGGCCCTTGCGGCGGATCAGTGCCGCTCCGTGAAGGAACTTTCACATCCGTTGGGCCATTCGGTACGCACGGCCGTGTACGACGGCGACACTCCGTTCGAGGAGCGCGAGTGGATCCGCCAGTACGCCAACTACGTCCTGACCAACCCGGACATGCTGCACCGCGGCATCCTGCCGTCCCACCCCCGCTGGTCCTCCTTCCTGAAGTCGCTGAAGTACGTCGTCGTCGACGAGTGCCACACCTACCGCGGCGTCTTCGGCTCGCACGTCGCCCAGGTGCTGCGCCGCCTGCGCCGCCTGTGCGCCCGCTACGGCGCCTCACCCGTGTTCCTGCTGGCCTCCGCGACCGCCGCCGAGCCCGCGGTGGCCGCCGGCCGCCTCACCGGCCTGCCGGTGCTCGAGGTCGCCGACGACGCCTCCCCACGCGGTGAACTGGTGTTCGCCCTCTGGGAACCGCCGCTGACCGAACTGCACGGCGAGAAGGGCGCCCCCGTCCGCCGCACGGCCACCGCCGAGGCCGCCGACCTGCTCACCGACCTCACCGTGCAGGGCGTGCGCTCGGTCGCCTTCGTACGGTCCCGGCGCGGCGCCGAACTGATCTCCGTCATCTCCCAGGAACGACTGGCCGAGGTCGACCGGTCGCTGGCCCGGCGTGTCGCGGCGTACCGGGGCGGCTATCTCCCCGAGGAGCGCCGCGCACTCGAACGCGCCCTCCATTCGGGTGAACTGCTGGGCCTCGCCGCGACGAACGCCCTCGAACTCGGCATCGACATCTCCGGCCTGGACGCGGTCGTCATCGCCGGCTACCCGGGCACACGCGCCTCCCTGTGGCAGCAGGCGGGCCGGGCCGGACGGTCCGGGCAGGGGGCGCTGGCCGTCCTGGTCGCGCGTGACGACCCGCTGGACACCTTCCTCGTCCACCACCCGGAGGCCCTGTTCGACCAGCCCGTCGAGTCGACGGTCCTCGACCCGGACAACCCCTACGTGCTGGCCCCGCACCTGTGTGCGGCCGCCGAGGAACTGCCTCTGACGGAGGAGGACCTCGACCTGTTCGGCCCGGCCTGCGAGGACCTCCTCCCCCAGCTCGAGGCCGCCAAGTTGCTGCGCCGCCGCACCAAGGCCTGGCACTGGACCCGCCGCGAACGGGCCGCCGACCTGACCGACATCCGCGGTGAGGGCGGGCGCCCGATCCAGGTCGTCGAGACCGGCACGGGCCGGCTGCTCGGCACGGTCGACGCGGGCGCCGCGCACTCGACCGTCCACGAGGGGGCGGTCCACCTCCACCAGGGCCGCACGTACCTGGTGCGGTCGCTGGACCTGGAGGACTCCGTCGCCCTCGTCGAGGAGGCCGCCCCGTCCTACTCCACGGTCGCCCGCGACACGACGTCGATCTCCGTGCTGGAGACGGACGTCGAGATCCCCTGGGGCGACGGCCGCCTGTGCTACGGCTCCGTCGAGGTCACCAACCAGGTCGTCTCCTTCCTCCGCAGACGGCTCATGACCGGTGAGGTGCTGGGCGAGACGAAACTCGACCTCCCTCCTCGTACGCTGCGCACCCGGGCCGTGTGGTGGACCGTCATCGAGGACCAGCTCGACCGCGCCCGGATCAACCCGGAGATCCTCGGCGGCTCCCTGCACGCCGCCGAACACGCGTCGATCGGCCTGCTGCCCCTCTTCGCGACCTGCGACCGCTGGGACATCGGCGGCGTGTCGATCCCGCTCCATCCCGACACGCTCCTGCCCACGGTCTTCGTCTACGACGGCCATCCCGGCGGCGCGGGTTTCGCGGAGCGCGCCTTCCACACCGCCCGCACCTGGCTGACCGCCACCCGCCAGGCCATCGCCTCCTGCGAGTGCGACGCCGGCTGCCCGTCCTGCATCCAGTCCCCCAAGTGCGGCAACGGCAACGACCCGCTGCACAAGAGGGGGGCGGTGCGACTGCTCACGGTGCTGCTGGAGGGGGCTCCCGAGGAGAAGGAGACCGAGGAGCAGCCGCCGGGAGGCCCAGGAGAGGCGTCCGAGCACCCACTCGCGCCCTGACGATCCCCGCCGCCGGGAGGCCCAAGGGAGGCCGCCGGGAGGCCAAGGAGGGACGCCCGAGCACCCGCCCACTCCCTGACGATCCCCACCGGCGGGAGACCAGGGAAGCCACCGGGAGGTCCGGGATGAACGCCCCAGCCCCTACCCGGGCCCTGCCCCCGCCGACCGGAGACCCAAGGGAGCCACCGGAGGCCCCGCCCGCGCCCTGACCTCCGCCGTGAACGGCCCCCGGCCCGACGCCGCCGTCACGTCCGAGATCTCCCCGACGACCTCGCACCGCACGAGCCGGACGCCCTGCGCCCGGGCCACCCGGCCGGCCCTGGCGCAGGCCGCCGAGCCGCCCTCGGCCCAGTGGTCCGCCGCCGCGAGCGCCGCGAGATCGGCACCGCCCGCTGCCCGGTGCCGGATCACGACGGCCTGACCCAACGCGAGGACGACGCCGAACACCACGAACAGGACGGCGATCGCCCCGACACTCCAGACGGTGGCGGACCCCTGGTCCGAGGCGGCACCTCTCCTCCGCCGGCGCTCCCTGTCCCGGTGCCTCGGGCCCCGGCCTCGCACCTCCTCCACCCGTCTCACGTGCCCACCCCCACCGTCTCCTCCACCGACGCCACGGCCTCCTCCCGTACCGCGAAGGACAGACCGCGCAGCACCGGCGGCTCGGCCACGACGACCACCCGGACGTGTTCCGCGCCCCGGTCGACGGTCACCTTCGCGCCGGGCGGTGCCGCCTCGCGGGTCAGTCGCACGACCGCGTCGGGCGGGTCCTGGCGGGCCGCCGCGCGGGCGCCCGTCCGTGCCGCGTCCACGCACTGGATCTGGGCGGCCACGACCAGCAGCCCCCACACCAGCGCCATCGCGAACATCACCAGCACGGGCAGCACCACGGCCGACTCCGCCGTGACGAACCCCCGGTCCGCGCCCCGCTCACATCCGCGCATTGAGGGCTTCCTTCACGATGTTCTGGAGCTCCGCGCTGACCGCGCCGCTCGTGATGACCTTGTAGAGCACCACCGCGAACGCCACCGCCGCGACGATTCCCATCGCGTACTCGGAGGTGACCATCCCCGCGTCCCTCCGCGCCGCACGCACTCCGCACACCAGGGCACGCAGCCGTGCCCGTACCGCCTGATACATCTCAACCCCCGTGGGAAAGAGTCCGAACTTCTGTTGGTCATCGCTGACTTGTTCCGCCGATCCGGGTTTCCGCCTCAGCCACCACCCCCTCCGAGCACCCCGCCCGCGAGCCCGATCACCACGGGCAGCACGCCGACCGCGATGAACGCGGGCAGGAAGCACAGCCCGACCGGCGCGCTGACCATGACGCCCGCTCGGCGTGCCCTGGCCGTCGCGGCGCGGCCCCAGTCGGCGCGGGCCTCGGCGGCGAGCCGTGCGACCGGCGTGGCGGCGGGCAGGCCGGACACATCGGCCCGCTCGAGCAGCCGGGCCAGGCCTCCGGCGCCCGGTAGGGCGGCCAACCTCCGCCAGGCGGCGCCCGGTTCACCGCCCAGCCGTACCTCCGCCGCACCCTGGGCGAGGGCGTCGCCCACCGGGCCGCCCAGGGCCTCTCCCACCGCCTGCGCGGCGATCACCGGGCCGGCACCCGCTGCGATGCAGGCCGCCAGCAGGTCGGCGGCCAGAGGCAGTTGCCGCGCCGCCTCGGCGAGGTCGGATGCCCGAGGGTCCGTACCGGCCGCCTCCTGCCGCAGCCGCCACCGCCAGGTCCCGACCGCGCCGGCCAGTCCGACGGCGACACCGACCGGGCCGCCGATCAGCGCCCACCCGG
This sequence comes from Streptomyces coeruleorubidus, assembly GCF_028885415.1. Lineage (GTDB taxonomy): Bacteria > Actinomycetota > Actinomycetes > Streptomycetales > Streptomycetaceae > Streptomyces > Streptomyces coeruleorubidus_A. Next base: position 5,431,910 of record NZ_CP118527.1, on the reverse strand, counting down.
CGCACGCCACGCCCACGGGGGCCAGCCATCTCCGCGCGGCCCGGCTCGGGGCGCGGCGCGGCGCCACAGCGGTCGCTTCACGGGGCGACAACTCGGCCAGTCGGCGTCGTATCATCCGGCGGTGCCGCGCCTCCTTCAGCCGGCGCACCGACCACCAGAGGGCCAGCACCATCCCCACCGTCACCCCCAGCCTGTGGACAACTTCCCCGCTCATGCCGCCGCCTCCGCGCCCCGCACGATCCGCAGCACCCACCACAGCCCCAGGCCCTCCAGCACACCGCCCGCCACCAGACAGCCCAGGCCCGCCGTGGTGTGCAGCAGGACGTGGAGGGGGTCGGCGCCGAGGGCGGTGCCGATGAGGAGCCCCAGGGCCGGCAGCCCGGCGAGCAGCACCGCCGTGGCCCGGGCGCCCGCCAACTGGGCACGCAGATCTGACCGTTGGTCCCGTTCGGCGCGCAGTGCGGCGGCGAGCCGGTCGAGTCCGGCCGCGAGCCCCGCGCCCTGGTCCACGGCCACCCGCCAGCACGCCGCGAGTCCCCGCAGCCCCTCGGCGCCCGGCTGTCTGGCGGCGGTCGCGAGCGCGACCGGCACGTCGCCGCCGAACCGTGCCGCCGCCAGCACCGTCGCCTGTGCGTCCGCGAGTCCGCCGCAGTCCCGCGCGGCCCGCAGCAGCGCCTCTCCCGGCTGGCGTCCGGCCCGCACCTCCCCGGCGAGCGCCCCGCACAACGCGATCACCGCGTCGGCCCGCCGCTCCCGGTCCCGCCGCACCTGGCCGGCCAGCCGGACGCGTCGCAGCAGCGGCACGCCGGCCGCTCCCAGGACGACCGGCAGCACCGACGCCCCGAGCACCGCCAGCACCAGCCCGGCCACCGGCGCCCACCACTCGGCCCGCAGCCGCCCGCGGACCCGCGGCAGCCCACCGGCCATCCGCCGCCACCCCGGCGGACCGCTCCCGACGGTTCCGCCGCCCGCGAGCAGCAACCGCGCCCGCCGTGCCGTCGTATGACGCTCACCCAGCAGCCAGACCGCCGCCCCCATGAACGCCACGGCCACGCCCATGGACATCTCAGCCGCCCCCGTCATGACTCGCCCCCTCCACCGCGGCCGCACCCGGCCCGCCCTCGCTTCCCTCACCCCGAAGCAGCCCTCGCAGCCGCTCCCACCCCCGCTCCCGCACGAAGGCCTCCGCTCCCCACCGCAGCGCCGGTACTGTCCGCACCAGCCCCGAGGGGTCCCGCTCCAGCACATGGACCTCCGCGATCCGCCGCCGCCCGGTCCGGTCGCGTACGAGGTGCAGCACCACGGAGAGGGCGGCCGCCACCTGGCTGTGCAGCGCGGCCCGGTCGAGCCCGGCGGCCGTACCGAGCGCCTCCAGCCGGGCCGGCACGTCGGCGGCGGCATTGGCGTGCACGGTTCCGCAGCCGCCCTCGTGGCCGGTGTTCAACGCGGCCAGCAGATGCACCACTTCGGGCCCGCGCACCTCGCCCACGACCAGCCGGTCGGGCCGCATCCGCAGCGCCTGGCGGACCAGGTCCTCCAGGGTGACGAGGCCCGCGCCCTCCTGGTTGGCGGGTCTGGTCTCCAGCCGCACGACGTGCGGATGGTCCGGCCGCAGTTCCGCCGAGTCCTCGGCGAGGACGATCCGCTCGTCCGGCCCCACCAGTCCCAGAAGGGCGCTCAGCAGCGTCGTCTTGCCGCTGCCCGTGCCGCCGCTGACGAGGAAGGACAGCCGTGCGTCGAGCAGGGCGCGCAGCACGCGGTCCCCGCCCGGCGGCACCGTGCCCGCCGCGACCAGTTCGCCGAGCGTGAAGGCACGCGGCCGTACGACGCGCAGCGACAGGCAGGCGCAGCCCACCGCGACCGGCGGCAGCACCGCGTGCAGCCGGGTCCCGTCGGGCAGCCGGGCGTCGGCCCAGGGCCGGGCGTCGTCCAGCCGGCGCCCGGCCACGGCGGCGAGGCGCTGGGCGAGCCGTCGCACCGCGGCCGCGTCCGCGAAGCGCACCGAGGTGAGCTCCAGTCCGCCGCCCCGGTCCACCCAGACCCGGTCCGGAGCCGACACCAGCACGTCGGTCACCGACGGGTCGGCGAGCAGCGGCTCCAGCGGCCCGCTGCCGACCAGCTCGGACCGCAACTGCGCGGCGGCCCCGAGGACTTCGGCGTCCCCGAGCACCCGGCCCTGCTCCCGCAAGGCCTGCGCCACGCGCGCGGGGGTCGGCTCGGCCCCGCTCTCGGCCAGCCACCGCCGCACTCCGTCGAGCAGTTCCGCGCCCTCGAGTCCGGCCAGGGTGCTCACGCGGCACCCACCTCGACGAGCGCCCGCTCCCAGAACTCCTTGCAGAACCGGGCGAGCGGTCCGCGCGGTGCGGCGCCCGGTGGCGCCGTGCCCTCGTCCGGGCGCAGCAGTTCCGGCTCGACCGGTACCTCGCCGGCCAGGGGCAGTCCGAGCAGCCGGGCCACCTCCCGGTCGTCGAGCCCCGGCGGGTACGGCCGGCGGACCGCCACCCGCAGATCTCGCAGGACCATGCCGACGGCGGACGCCACCCGTCCTGCGGCCGCGACGGCACGCAGCTCGGCAGGCACGACCAGCACGCCGACATCGAGCTGGGTGAGGACCTCGGCGACGCCGTCGTCGATGCGGCGCGGCAGGTCGACCACGACCGTGCCGCCCCGGCGCCGGGCCGCGGCGAGCACCGCGCGCACCGCCTGGGGCGGGACGGCGATCCGGTCGCCGCGGTCCCAGCTGAGCACCCGCAGCGAGTGCAGCTCGGGCAGCGACTCCTCCAGAGCACCCCCGCCGACCCGCCCGCGCGAGGAGGCGAACGCGGGCCAGCGCAGCCCGTCGGCCGTCTCACCGCCGAGGAGTACGTCGAGTCCGCCACCCAGCGGATCGGCGTCCACGAGGAGTGTGCGCAGTCCCTCGCGCGCGGAGGTGACGGCGAGCGCGCAGGCGAGCGTGGACGCTCCGGCCCCGCCGCGGCCGCCGATGACGCCCACGGTGAGGGCGGGCCGGCCGACACCCTCGGCCACGTCGGCGATGCGGTCGACGAGCCACTGCTCGCCGTCGGGCAGCATCAGGACGTGCTCGGCGCCGATCTCGACGGCCCTCCGCCACACCCCGGAGTCGTCCTGATCCCGGCCGACGAGGACGACTCCCCTTCTGCGCGCGGCCCCGCGCACCCGCCGCGCGGCGTCGTCGCCCACGAGGACGAGCGGCGCGGACTCCCAGCTGCCTCTGCGGTCGGGCACCCCGTGGTGCACCTCGGGTGTGGCGCCGGCCGCCGCGCACAGGCGCAGCAGGTCGTCGAGGAGTTCGGTGTCCTCGGTGAGGATCAGCGGTCCGCCCTGCCGCCCTCCGGCGGCCGGCGGCGGATCGTGTGTGACGGCTCCGGCCACGGTCTCCATCCCCCTTCGCTGCTTGACTCGCACGGCCCCTGCGGCCCCGCGATTCCCAATCGTGGGAAGAACCGGCAAGGCGGCCTCCCTTTGAACGGCCGACACAAACCGGCCAAACGCGCCCCGGCAATCGGAGCCGGGCCATGAACCCGCCGCGAGCGGGGTGCGCTGGAATCACGGTGCAGCGATCTCGGAAATCGTGTGGATCTTGGTGGATAACTGTGGACGCCTCGACGGTTGTGAATATCGCCGTCACCCATACCGGTGACGCCCGCGGGCCCTCTGTGCGACTTCCACAGAGCAGTCCGATGACCACACTCCGTGACAGATCATGAGCATGCCAACAATGCCGTCGCTGCGGCAACAGAGCGGCGATCCGACCGCGCGAAGAAGGAGAAAACCCATCCGGACATGCGACGACCCCCGCCGGGGGGGAGAGCGGGGGTCGTCCCCACGGCCGACTCGGGGGGGGAGGAGTCGGGCCGGGTTAGCACGGTCGCGAACGATCCGTGACTTCCATGGTGTACCCGAGAGCCCTCTCAGGCAAACCCACGCGCCCCACCTTACGCCGAATGGGCTGCCCCTATGCTCAGGGGCGTGGAAAACCACTCGTTGCCCCGCACAGCGGCCTTCTTTGACCTGGACAAGACGGTCATTGCGAAGTCGAGCACCCTCACGTTCAGCAAGTCGTTCTACCAAGGCGGCCTGATCAACCGCAGGGCCGTCTTGCGAACTGCATATGCCCAGTTCGTCTTCCTGGCCGGCGGCGCCGACCACGAACAGATGGAGCGCATGCGCGCGTACCTGTCCGCGCTGTGCCGCGGCTGGAACGTGCAGCAGGTCAAGGAGATCGTGGCCGAGACGCTGCACGACCTGATCGACCCGATCATCTACGACGAGGCCGCCTCCCTCATCGAGGAGCACCACACCGCCGGCCGCGACGTCGTGATCGTGTCCACGTCGGGCGCGGAGGTGGTCGAGCCGATCGGCGAGCTGCTCGGCGCGGACCGCGTGGTGGCCACCCGCATGGTCGTGGGCGACGACGGCTGCTTCACCGGCGAGGTGGAGTACTACGCGTACGGCCCGACCAAGGCCGAGGCCATCCGGGAGCTGGCCGCGTCCGAGGGGTACGACCTCAGCCGCTGCTACGCCTACAGCGACTCGGCGACCGATGTGCCGATGCTGGAGTCCGTAGGTCACCCCCATGCCGTGAACCCGGACCGCGCGCTGCGCCGCGAGGCTCTCGCGCGCGGGTGGCCGATTCTGGACTTCCACCGTCCGGTCCGGCTCAAGCAGCGCCTCCCCCGGTTCTCCGTACCGCCGCGTCCGGCACTCGTCGCGGTCGCCGCGATAGGCGCCGCGGCGGCCACCGCCGGCCTCGTCTGGTACGCGAACCGGCGCCGGGTGACAGTCGCTTGACCTGGGACGACCCGAAGCCCTATTTGAACCTAAAAGTAAAGAAGTGCAGCCTGGACTTCCGCTTGCTCCGGGTCAGGAGTACAAAGGACTCAACGGCCCGCGAGACCAAGGACATCCGAGAGGATCACCTTAAGTACGCATTTGGCCCCACGGACCGAGCATGAACACCGGGCACCCACGCGACGTCGACCCGTCGATTACGGGCCAGCCGCACCAGGGACGGGCAAAGTTCCCGACCTGATGGGCATATATCGAGGACGCTTGGTACCCCGATGCTCATGCCAGCGGCGGTACGAGTTCTCGTACCGCCGCATCATCTTTTCCGGCCCGTTTCTTTTTCCAGCTCGGCGATGCTGTCACGCAGCTCCGCGCTGCAACGCCTCGCACACCGCCGTGGACTCGCGTGCCCCCAGCTCGACCGCCCTGCCGCAGTGGGCGATCCAGGCGGCCATGCCCTCCGGAGTGCCGGAGACGTACCCGTCGAAGGCTTCCAGGTAGGCCTCGCGGCCCAGCTCGGCGTGGCCCACCTCGGCCGGGCAGACCGACTTCGGGTCCAGGCCGCTGCCGATCAGGACGATGCGTTCGGCCGTGCGCGCGACCAGGCCGTTGTGGGACGTGAAAGGACGCAGCGCGAGGAGTTCGCCGTGCACGACGGCGGCCGTCACCAGCGCCGGCGCGGTGCCGCCCGCGATGATCAGCTCGGCCAGCCCCTCCAGCCGGCCATGCGCCTCGGCCGCGCTCGGCAGCGGCAGCCCGACGAGCGGCTCGTCGACCGGCTCGCCCTCCTGCCGCGGCCGCCCCACCTGGTCGGCCTTGTCGGCCGCCGCCACCAGATGCAGCCGGGCCAGCACCCGCAGGGGCGACTGCCGCCAGATGGACAGCAGCTGGCCCGCCTCCGCGGTGAGCCGCAGCGCGGCGCCCACGGTGCGGGCCTCGTCGTCGCCGCTGAAGTCCGTACGCCGGCGCACCTCCTCCAGAGCCCAGTCCGCGCCGGCCAGCGCCGCCGAGCCACGGGCGCCGCGCAGGGCCGCCTCGGAGGTGATCGCGTTGCTGCGCCGCCGCATGATCCGGTGCCCGTAGACCCGGTCCACGGACTTGCGCACGGATTCCACGGAATCGGCAACCCCGGGCAGCGCCCCCAGGGCCGCGAGGGGATCGGCGGTCGCGCCTGCTGTACTCATGAGTACGACCCTACGCACCCCGAGGACCCCGACCCACGGCGGAGTGGCCATCTTCACTCGGGCCGCTACCTCGCCGCCGGAGCCCCGGGCACGCCCTTCGGGGCCGGGGCGGGCCGGCCCGCGAGGAAGGACGCCCAGCCCTGCTTCGGTGCCTCGCCGACCCTCAGCGTGCGCAGCTTCTCCAGAGTCGTCGGATCCTGGGCGTCCAGCCAGTCCACGAGCTGCCGGAACGAGACACAGCGCACCTCCTCCTTGGTGCACACCGTCTCGATGACCTCCTCGACGGCCCGCATGTAGGTGCCGCCGTTCCAGGACTCGAAGTGGTTGCCGATGATCAGGGGCGCGCGGTTGCCGTCGTAGGCCCGGTAGAAGCCCTTGAGCAGGCCGTCGCGCATCTGGTCGCCCCAGAAGTCGTACATGGCGGGGTTGCCCTGGGTGGTGGTGCCCGACTGGTTGACCATGAAGTTGTAGTCCATGCTCAGCTGCTCGTAGGAGTGCCCGGGGAACGGCACGAGCTGCATGGACACGTCCCACAGGCCGTGCTTCTTCTTCGGCCAGACCTGGTCGTTGACGCCGCTGGTGTCGTAGCGGAAGCCCAGGTCGCGGGCCGCCTCCAGGAGGTTCCGCTGGCCTTCCAGGCAGGGCGTGCGGGCGCCGATGAGCTCCTTGTCGTAGTCGAAGGGCAGCGGGGACGCGTCCTTCATGCCGGCGTTGGTCTTCCAGGTCTTCACGAACTGCTTGGCCTGGGCGATCTCGTCCTTCCAGTCCTGCACGGACCACTCGCCGACCCCGCCGCCGCTGCCGCAGAAGTGGCCGTTGAAGTGGGTGCCGATCTCGTTGCCCTCCAGCCACGCCAGGCGCAGCTGCTCCACGGTGGCGGCGATGCCGCGGCGGTCGTTGAATCCGATGTCGGAGCGGCCCGGGGAGTGCTGCGGCGGCCGGTACAGGTCGCGCTTCTCGCTCGGCAGCAGGTACACGCCGCTCAGGAAGTAGGTCATGGTCGCGTTGTTCGCCTTGGCGACCTTTCGGAAGTGCGAGAACAGCTTCTGGCTGTCCTCGCCCGCGCCGTCCCAGGAGAAGACGACGAACTGCGGGGGCTTCTGGCCGGGCCGCAGCCGCTCGGGTCTGGGCAGGTGGGGCTGCGCACCGGTGTAGGCGGTGGAGCCGTCTCCGATCAACCGGACCGCGCTCTGCTGCGGCGCGTGCGCCGGCTTCGCCTTCTGCGGGGTGGGGGGCTCCTGCCGCGATGTGCCGGTCCCGCAACCGGCGAGCGATGCGGCACAGACCGCGGCGACCACGGAGCCCGCGGCGATCCTGTGGGTGGCGGCCATGTTCCGCCCACCTTCTTCCTTCTCTCGGGTGCGGACAGCGCCGCCAAATTCGCACGAGAAAGAGAAGGAATTAGTGCGACAAGCCGATGACCTGGCCACTTCACCCTTCAGGCCGATTTATTCACCCATTTGCCCGTAAGGTCCATGCTTGCCCTTTACTCTGCATTACGATCCGTTTACCGAGCGTTGATTCATCCCGCCGATTTGCACCGTGACCACGGCCGCGACCGGCCCCCGCCCCGAGCGGGGAGCCCCCGTTACGCGACCGCGCAGCCCCGGAGGAGACGGGAAAAACATGTCAGCCTGCGTCCCCACCCGTGCCGCCGATCCGAACCGGACCGAACGCACCCATCCACCCCACAGCCCGCCGCCGGGCGGCCCCCGCCGCTTCCGCATCGCGGGTGCCGACGTGTCGGCCTCGATCGCGGTCTTCCTGATCGCCCTGCCCCTGTCCCTGGGCATCGCCCTCGCCACCGGCGCGCCGCTGCAGGCCGGCCTCGTCGCCGCCGCCGTGGGCGGGCTCGTCGCCGGACGGCTCGGTGGCTCCCCGCTCCAGGTCAGCGGACCGGCCGCCGGACTCACCGTCGTCACCGCCGATCTCATCCAGCGCTACGGCTGGCGGACGACCTGCGCCATCACCGTCCTCGCCGGCCTCACCCAACTCGGCCTGGGCTGCCTGCGCGTGGCCCGTGGCGCCCTCGCCGTCAGCCCCGCCATCGTGCACGGCATGCTCGCCGGGATCGGCGTCACCATCGCCGTCGCCCAACTGCACATCGTGCTCGGCGGCACACCGCAGAGCTCCGTCCCGGACAACCTCCGCGCCCTGCCCGCCGAGTTGGCGGACATGCGCCCCGCGGCCGTGTCGGTGAGCGCGCTGACCCTGGCGCTGCTGCTGCTCTGGCCGAGACTGCCCGGCCGGGCCGGACGCCTGCTGCGCAAGGTCCCGGCCGCGCTCGTCGCCGTCGCCGGAGCCAGCGCCGCCGCCGCCCTCGCCGGGGTCCGCCTGCCCAAGGTCGACCTGCCGTCCTGGAGCAACCACGCCCTGGCCGGGCTGCCCGAGGGCCCAGTGCTCGGCCTCGTCGCCGCGGTGCTCACCACCACGCTGGTGTGCAGCGTGCAGTCACTGCTCGGCGCGGTCGCCGTGGACAAACTGGTGGCAGGCCGCCCGGGCCTGTCCGCCCGCGTTCGGCGCTCCGACCTCGACCGCGAACTGCTCGGACAGGGCGCCGCCAACATCGTCTCCGGCTCGCTCGGCGGACTGCCCATCGCGGGCGTGGCCGTGCGGACTTCGGCGAATGTGCACGCGGGGGCGGTGAGCCGGAACTCCACGATGCTGCACGGCGTTCTCGTAGTGATCGCCGCGCTGCTGATGGTCCCGATCCTGGAGCTCATCCCGCTCGCCTCGCTCGCCGCCCTGGTGATGGCCGTCGGCATCCAGATGGTGTCCCTGCACCACATCCGCACGGTGACGCGCCACCGAGAAGTGTGGGTGTACGCCGTCACGACCCTCGGCGTCGTCTTCCTCGGCGTCCTGGAGGGCGTGGCGCTGGGCATCGCCATGGCCGTCGGCGTCGCCCTGCACCGCGTCACCCGCACCCGCATCACACACGAAGAGACGGAAGGAGTTCATCACGTACACGTCAGAGGACAGTTGACGTTCCTCGCGGTGCCACGACTCAGCCGGGCCCTGCATCTCGTACCCCACGGCGCCGACACCGTCGTCGAGCTGGACGGGTCGTTCATGGACCACGCGGCGTACGAGACGTTGCAGGACTGGCAGAAGACGCACACCGCGCAGGGCGGCACCGTGGAGATCTCCGGTCGGCATGCCGGCACCCGCATCTCCGAGCCCCAGGCCTTCACCGACTGCCGCTGCCGGCCCTGGACCCCCTGGCTCAACCACCAGTGCGACCGCCCCAAGTCCACTGCCCCTTCCCGGAACGACCGGGGTGGGACGGACCGCACCGAGCCGGAGGCGACAGGCACCGGCGATGCCAGTGGGCACGAACTGGCGCGTGGCATCGGCGCGTTCCAGCGCGACACCGCGCCCCTGGTGCGCAGCGAGCCGGCCCGGCTGGCGCGTGAGGGGCAGCGGCCGTCGCAGCTCTTCCTGACCTGCGCCGACTCACGACTGGCCACCTCGATGATCACCTCCAGTGGTCCGGGCGACCTGTTCGTCGTGCGCAACATGGGCAACCTCGTCCCACGGCCGGGCGAGGAGAGCGTCGACGACTCGGTGGCGGCCGCGATCGAGTACGCCGTGGACGTGCTACGGGTGCGGTCCATCACGGCGTGCGGACACTCGGGCTGCGGCGCCATGCAGGCGCTGCTCAACTCCGAGCCCGGCGGCGCCCGGACACCGCTGAAGCGGTGGCTGCGGCACGGGCTGCCGAGCCTGGAGCGCATGGCCGACGACAGCCGGCCGTGGGGCGGGCTGGCCGGGCGGGCGCCCGAGGACGCGGTCGAGCAGCTCTCCCTGACCAACGTGGTCCAGCAGTTGGAGCACCTGCGCGCCCACGACTCGGTGGCCCGGGCCCTCGACGAGGGCTCCCTGGAGCTGCACGGGATGTACTTCCACGTGGGCGAGGCCGAGGCCTATCTGCTCACCGAGACGGACGACGGCGTCGTCTTCGACCGCGTACGCGAGGCGGACCTGACGGCGTGAGCCCGTGACGGTGTGAGGCCGTGACGGCGTGAGCCCGGCACGTGCGCGGGTGTGCAGCCCGGACGGCCCCACGGCCCGGACCGCCCCACGGCCCGAACCGCCTGACGGCCCCACGGCCCCGACGGCCCGCGGGCCGCACACCCCACCGCCCGCGCGCCCCGCCCTCGCCCACACCCCTGCCCCCGCCCAACGGGTGACGCGCGTTACACAGGCTGAACTTTCCCTGGTCGGCGTCCGTGGGTACGGATGACGCCGGCCGCCGACACCACCGCCCGACAGGTCTAAACCAATCGGTGGTCGGCCCTTGTCATCGCACCCCCGGGTCTGATGAGCTGTGGCCTGGGACACAACGGACACCCTGGGAAAGGCAGATGCCGTGAGCAATGAAAGCCTGGCCAACCTCTTGAAGGAGGAGCGACGCTTCGCGCCGCCCGCTGACCTGGCCGCGAACGCCAATGTCACGGCGGAGGCGTATGAACAGGCCAAGGCTGACAGGCTCGGCTTCTGGGCCGAGCAGGCCCGCCGGCTGACCTGGGCCAAGGAGCCCACCGAGACCCTCGACTGGTCGAACCCGCCGTTCGCCAAGTGGTTCAAGGACGGCGAGCTCAACGTCGCCTATAACTGCGTCGACCGCCATGTGGAGGCCGGCCACGGCGACCGTGTGGCGATCCACTTCGAGGGCGAGCCCGGCGACAGTCGTGCCATCACCTATGCCGAGCTCAAGGACGAGGTCTCCAAGGCCGCCAACGCCCTGCTGGAACTGGGAGTTCAGGCCGGCGACCGGGTCGCCGTCTACATGCCGATGATCCCCGAGACGGCGATCGCGATGCTGGCCTGCGCCCGCATCGGCGCCGCGCACTCCGTCGTCTTCGGCGGTTTCTCCTCGGACGCGCTCGCCACCCGCATCCAGGACGCCGACGCGCGCGTGGTCATCACCTCCGACGGCGGCTACCGGCGCGGCAAGCCGTCCGCGCTCAAGCCGGCCGTGGACGAGGCCGTCGAGAAGGCGGGCAACGTGGAGCACGTCCTGGTCGTGCGCCGCACCGGCCAGGAGGTCGCCTTCACCGAGGGCCGCGACGTGTGGTGGCACGACATCGTGCAGCGGCAGAGCGCCGAACACACCCCGCAGGCGTTCAACGCCGAGCACCCGCTGTTCATCCTCTACACCTCGGGCACCACGGGTAAGCCGAAGGGCATCCTGCACACCTCCGGCGGCTACCTCACGCAGGCCGCCTACACCCACCACGCCGTCTTCGACCTCAAGCCGGAGACGGACGTGTACTGGTGCACCGCCGACGTCGGCTGGGTCACCGGCCACTCGTACATCGTCTACGGCCCGCTCGCGAACGGCGCGACGCAGGTCATGTACGAGGGCACCCCCGACACGCCGCACCAGGGCCGCTTCTGGGAGATCGTCCAGAAGTACGGCGTGACGATCCTCTACACCGCGCCGACCGCGATCCGTACGTTCATGAAGTGGGGCGACGACATCCCCGCCAAGTTCGACCTGTCCAGCCTGCGGGTGCTGGGCTCGGTGGGCGAGCCGATCAACCCCGAGGCGTGGATCTGGTACCGCAAGAACATCGGCGGCGACCGCACCCCGATCGTGGACACCTGGTGGCAGACCGAGACCGGCGCGATGATGATCACCCCGCTGCCGGGTGTGACAGCGACCAAGCCCGGCTCCGCGCAGACGCCGCTGCCCGGCATCGCCGCGACGGTCGTGGACGACGAGGCCAACGAGGTGCCCAACGGCGGTGGCGGCTACCTGGTGCTGACCGAGCCGTGGCCGTCGATGCTGCGCACCATCTGGGGCGACGACCAGCGGTTCATCGACACCTACTGGTCGCGCTTCGAGGGCAAGTACTTCGCCGGCGACGGCGCCAAGAAGGACGACGACGGCGACATCTGGCTGCTCGGCCGGGTCGACGACGTCATGCTCGTCTCCGGGCACAACATCTCCACCACGGAGGTCGAGTCCGCGCTCGTCTCCCACCCCTCGGTCGCCGAGGCTGCCGTGGTCGGCGCGGCGGACGAGACGACCGGGCAGGCGATCGTCGCCTTCGTGATCCTGCGCGGCACGGCCTCCGAGACCGAGACCTTGGTCGACGAACTGCGCGCCCATGTCGGCACCGCCCTCGGCCCGATCGCCAAGCCCAAGCGGATCCTGCCGGTGGCCGAGCTGCCCAAGACCCGCTCCGGCAAGATCATGCGCCGTCTGCTGCGGGACGTCGCCGAGAACCGCCAGCTCGGTGACGTCACCACGCTGACCGACTCCACGGTCATGGACCTCATCCAGGCCAAGCTGCCGGCCGCGCCCAGCGAGGACTGATCACCGCACAGGCATGGCGCAGCGGACGAAGGGGCACCCGGCGGTCGGCAGGCCGGGTGCCCCTTCGGGGTCCCACGGAATTGATCACCGGATGCGCCCGGCCATAGGTTTGCCTAGGATGTTTACCTAGACTAAGAAAAACAACTGCTTCAACAACTGCTTCATGGTGCGCCGGGAAGTCTGGTCGGCATGTGTTCAGCCCTGCCCACCGACCGGAGGTCTCCCACGTGACCGCGCCCCGCCCCTCCACGCCCCGCAAGGTTCTCGGCCGGCTCTCCCTCTCCGAGCGGACCTACGTGGCGGACGCGCTGCGTACCGAGACCGTCGGCGGGGTGCTGCTGCTCGCCGCCGCGGTCACCGCGCTGCTCTGGGCGAACGTCCCCGCGCTGCACGACAGCTACGAGAGCGTCGCCCGCTTCCACCTGGGCCCCGCCGCCCTCGGCCTGGACCTGTCGGTCGCGCACTGGGCCGCCGACGGGCTGCTGGCGATCTTCTTCTTCGTCGCCGGGATCGAACTCAAACGCGAGCTCGTCGCGGGCGACCTGCGTGACCCCAAGGCCGCCGCGCTGCCGGTCGTCGCTGCGCTGTGCGGGATGGCCGTACCGGCGCTCGTCTACGTCCTCACCAACGTCACCGGCGGCGGTTCCCTGGCCGGCTGGGCCGTGCCCACCGCCACCGACATCGCCTTCGCGCTCGCCGTGCTCGCGGTCATCGGCACGTCCCTGCCGAGCGCGCTGCGGGCCTTCCTGCTCACGCTCGCCGTCGTCGACGACCTCTTCGCGATCCTGATCATCGCGGTGTTCTTCACCGACGACCTGAACTTCGCCGCGCTCGGCGGCGCCGTCGCGGGCCTGGCCGTCTTCTGGCTGCTGCTGCGCAAGGGCGTACGCGGCTGGTACGTGTACGTGCCGCTCGCGCTCGTCGTCTGGGCGCTGATGTACAACAGCGGCATCCACGCCACCATCGCCGGTGTCGCCATGGGCCTGATGCTGCGCTGCCACCGCCACGAGGGCGAGGCCCACTCCCCCGGCGAACACATCGAGCACCTCGTACGGCCCCTGTCGGCGGGCCTGGCCGTACCGCTGTTCGCGCTCTTCAGCGCGGGTGTCTCCATCTCCGGCGGCGCGATCGTCGACGTGTTCACCACGCCGGAGACCCTCGGCGTGGTCCTCGGACTCGTCGTCGGCAAGACGTTCGGCATCTTCGGCGGGACATGGCTGACGGCCCGTTTCACCCGGGCGTCGCTCAGCGACGATCTCGCCTGGGCGGACGTGTTCGCGGTGGCGAGTCTCGCCGGCATCGGCTTCACCGTCTCGCTGCTCATCGGCGAACTCGCCTTCGAGGGCGACCAGACGATGACCGGCGCGGTCAAGGCCTCCGTGCTGGTCGGGTCGCTCATCGCCGCGGCACTCGCGACCGTGCTGCTGAAGCTGCGGAACGCCAAGTACCGCCGCCTGTGGGAGAACGAGGAGCGCGACGAGGACGCGGACGGCATCCCGGACGTCTACGAGGAGGACGACCCGGCGTACCACCTGCGGCTGGCCGACGTCTACGAACGCAAGGCCGCCGAACACCGCCGGATCGCCCAGGAGAAGGCAGACGCGCGGCACGGGCGTGCCGAAGTACCGGGCGGGGCAGGCGATGACCACCACCGTCCGGCATGATCTGACGGGACGGTACAAAAGACGGGACCGTACGCAGTCAGGCCGTACGCAGTCGGACGACTGTGGCCAGTCAGGCACAAGACGCGGAAATCGGACCGTACGCACAAGAGGGAGACCGCGATGAGCGCACCCGACGGCAGCCCGGTCGGCGCCGAACGCACCATCGGCCAGCTGTTCGCCTCGGCGACGGCGGAAATGTCGGCGCTGGTGCACGACGAGATCGCGCTGGCGAAGGCACAGCTCAAGCAGGACGTGAAGCGCGGCGCGACCAGCGGCGGCGCCTTCTCGATGGCGGGGGCGGTCCTGCTGTTCTCCCTGCCGATGCTGAACTTCGCGCTGGCGTACGGCATCCGCACCTGGAGCGACTGGAACCTCGCGATCTGCTTCCTGCTGTCCTTCGCGGCGAACGTACTGGTCGCGGTCGTGCTCGCGCTGATCGGCGTGGTCTTCGCGAAGAAGGCCAAGAAGAGCAAGGGCCCGCAGAAGGTCGCCGCCTCGATGAAGGAGACCGCGGGCGTCCTGCAGAAGGCCAAGCCGCACCCGCGGCCGGAGCTCGCGCAGGACCGGGTCCCCGAGGCCATCGAGGCTGTGGCACGCTCGTCGTCATGACCGATCCCGCCACACCTTGGGCACAACCGGCTTCGGCCGTGCGGCTGGACGGCCCCTGGAGCCACCGCGACGTCGCCGCCAACGGCGCCCGCTTCCACATCGCCGAGCTGGGCGACGGGCCGCTGGTCCTGCTGCTGCACGGCTTCCCGCAGTTCTGGTGGACCTGGCGGCACCAGCTGGTGGCGCTCGCCGACGCGGGTTTCCGGGCCGTCGCCATGGACCTGCGGGGCGTCGGGGGCAGCGACCGCACGCCGCGCGGTTACGACCCCGCCAACCTCGCGCTCGACGTCACCGGCGTCATCCGCTCGCTCGGCGAGCCGGACGCCGCACTGGTCGGCCACGACCTGGGCGGGTACCTCGCGTGGACGGCGGCCGCGATGCGCCCCAAGCTGGTGCGGCGGCTGGCGGTCGCGTCCATGCCGCATCCGCGGCGCTGGCGCTCGGCCATGCTGCGAGACGTCAAGCAGACCCGCGCCGGTTCACACATCTGGGGGTTCCAGCGGCCCTGGATCCCGGAGCGGCAGCTCACCGCCGACGACGGGGAGCTCGTGGCCCGGCTGATCCAGGACTGGTCCGGGCCGCGCCCGCCGGAGGAGGATGCGCTTGCGACGTACCGCCGCGCCATGTGCATCCCCTCCGCGGCGCACTGCGCGGTCGAGCCTTACCGCTGGATGGTGCGCTCCCTGGCCCGCCCGGACGGCATCCAGTTCAACCGCCGCATGAAGCGGCCCGTGCGCGTGCCGACGCTCCATCTGCACGGCTCGCTCGACCCCGTGATGCGCACACGCAGCGCGGCCGGCTCCGGCGAGTACGTCGAAGCCCCCTACCGCTGGCGCCTGTTCGACGGCCTCGGCCACTTCCCGCACGAGGAGGACCCGGTCGCGTTCTCCTCGGAGCTCATCAACTGGCTGAAGGATCCCGAACCCGATCGGTGACCGGGTGACCGCTGCCGGTATCCGCACGTGAACGCTTGTCCTACGAACGGCCAATTGCCTGGCGCATAGGCCAATTGGACGCCCCGGGGGCGGTTATCGACCATGAGGCGGGGGCACACGTCGGGGTATGGGCTGGACGCACGACTACAGTGACGCAAGCCGCAATCGCCGCTCGGCGGGCGGTGCGAACCCCCACCAGCGAAGCGGTGCACCGCAGATGGCGACCGCGGACCCCAGGGTCGGGATCCCGCGCATCCTCCGCCGCCGCGCCCGCTGGGTCTCCGTACGTCTGCGCCACACACGCGACTGAGGCGTCACCCCCGCGAGTGACCCGTCGGCTGCCCCGCTCCAGCACCACTCCTAGAGCGCGCAGCTGTCGCTGCCCACCTGCTGGTTGGCGTTGCGCCCCTTGGTGATGTCCTCCTGGATCTCGTCCACGGTCAGCGCGTAACCCGTCGCGGCGTCGTCGAGGGACTTGGCGAAGACGACGCCGGAGACCCTGCCCTCGGGTGTGAGCAGCGGGCCGCCGGAGTTGCCCTGGCGGACGGTCGCGTAGAGGGAGTAGACGTCGCGGCGGACCGTGCCGCGGTGGTAGATGTCCGGGCCGTTGGCCGTGATGCGGCCACGCACGCGTGCGGCCCGCACGTCGTACGCCCCGTTCTCCGGGAAGCCCGCGACGATCGCGCCGTCGCCGCTGCCCGCGTCCTCGGTGGTGAACCGCAGCGCGGGCGCCTTGAGGTCCGGCACGTCCAGTACGGCGATGTCGCGCCGCCAGTCGTAGAGCACGACCGTGGCGTCGTACTTCTTGCCCTCGCCGCCTATCTGCACGGTCGGCTCGTCGACGCCGCCCACCACGTGCGCGTTGGTCATGACGCGGCGGTCGGAGAAGACGAAGCCGGTGCCCTCCAGGACCTTGCCGCAGCTCGGGGCCGTGCCCATGACCTTGACGATGGAGCGCTGGGCGCGGGTAGCCACCGGGCTGCCCGCCAGAGCGGGGTCCGGCGGCTGGACGTCGGTGATCGGCTCGTTCGCGAACGGGCTGAAGACCTGCGGGAAGCCGTTCTGCGCGAGGACCGAGGAGAAGTCCGCGAACCAGGTGGCGGCCTGGTCCGGCAGCGCCTGGGAGACGCCGAGCAGCACCTTGGAGCTGCGGACCTCCTTGCCGAGCGTCGGCAGTGTGGTGCCCGCGAGGGCCGAGCCGATCAGCCAGGCGACCAGGAGCATCGCCACGACGTTGACCAGGGCGCCGCCGGTGGCGTCCAGGGCCCGGGCCGGGGACCAGGTGATGTGCCGGCGCAGCTTGTTGCCGAGGTGGGTGGTGAGGGCCTGGCCGACGGAGGCGCAGACGATGACGACGACGACCGCGACGACGGCCGCGGTCGTGTTCACCTCGGCGTTGTCCGTGATCGCGTCCCAGATGACGGGCAGCGCGTAGACCGCGACGAGACCGCCGCCCAGGAAGCCGATCACCGACAGGATGCCGACGACGAACCCCTGGCGGTACCCGACGACCGCGAACCACACGGCGGCGACCAGCAACAAGATGTCCAGCACGTTCACGGAGGCCACCCTGTCATGCGCGCCAGTCGAGCGGGACCTGCTTCTCGCGGTCCCAGGGCCGCTCCCAGCCCGAGTAGTGCAGCAGCCGGTCGATGATTCCGGCCGTGAAACCCCAGACAAGTGCCGATTCGACCAGAAATGCCGGGCCTCGGTGGCCGCTGGGGTGGACGGTGGTGGCTCGGTTCGCGGGATCCGTGAGATCCGCCACGGGGACGGTGAAGACCCTGGCGGTTTCGTTCGGATCGACGACCCCGACCGGGCTGGGCTCACGCCACCAGCCCAGCACCGGGGTGACGACGAAGCCGCTGACCGGGATGTACAGCCGGGGCAGGACGCCGAACAGCTGGACGCCCGAGGGGTCGAGGCCGGTCTCCTCCTCCGCCTCGCGCAGGGCCGCCCGCAGCGGGCCGTCGCCCCGCGGGTCACCGTCCTCCGGGTCGAGGGCGCCGCCCGGGAAGGAGGGCTGCCCGGCGTGCGAACGCAGGGAGTGCGCGCGCTCCATGAGCAGCAGCTCCGGTCCGCGCTCACCCTCACCGAAGAGGATCAGCACGGCGGACTGCCGCCCGGCGCCGTCCTCCGGCGGCAGGAAGCGGCTCAGCTGCCGCGGCCGGACCGTCTCCACCACGTGCACCACCGGGTCCAGCCAGCCGGGCAGGCCCTCCTTGCTCACCGTCACCGGCCCGCCCTGTGTGTCGCTCGCCCGCGTCATCGCCACCCCCGTCGTCCTGCCGCTTTCAACGCACGGCGGCCCTGAGATCGTTCCGCGAACGGCCGCGATCCCCTGATCGAGGGGCTCGTACGGCAGCCCGGACGGCCCGTCCCGGTGCTCGGGCAGCTCATCCGGCCCCCAGCGGCGGCGCCGGTTTGCCGCCCGCGTCCAGATAGGCCTGCGGGGGGTTCAGACGCTGGCCGGGCAAGCCGCCCTTCTCGTACTTGAGCAGCTTCTTCGCCTTCTCCGGGTCGGTCTCGCCCTCGCCGTACGCCGGGCAGAGCGGGGCGATCGGGCAGGCGCCGCACGCGGGCTTGCGGGCGTGGCAGATACGGCGGCCGTGCCAGATCACGTGGTGCGAGAGGTCCGTCCAGTCGCTCTTCGGGAAGAGCGCGCCGACCGCGGCCTCGATCTTGTCCGGGTCGGTCTCGCCGGTCCACTGCCAGCGGCGCACCAGGCGCTGGAAGTGCGTGTCCACGGTGATGCCTGGCCGGCCGAAGGCGTTCCCGAGCACGACGAACGCCGTCTTGCGGCCGACGCCGGGCAGCTTGACCAGGTCCTCCAGTCGGCCTGGGACCTCGCCGCCGAAGTCCTCCACCAGGGCCTTGGACAGCCCTATGACCGACTTCGTCTTGGCCCGGAAGAAGCCGCACGGGCGGAGGATCTCCTCCACCTCCTCCGGGTTGGCGGCGGCCAGGTCCTCGGGGGTGGGGTACTTGGCGAAGAGGGCGGGGGTCGTCTGGTTGACGCGCAGGTCGGTGGTCTGGGCGGACAGGACCGTGGCGACGACCAGCTGGAAGGGGTTGGTGAAGTCCAGCTCGGGGTGGGCGTACGGGTAGACCTCGGCGAGCTCGCGGTTGATACGGCGGGCCCGGCGGACCAGGGCGGTGCGGGACTCGCCACTCGGGGGGTGGACGACGGTCTTGGCCGGGGCGGTGCCCTTGATGCGGGCCGTGGCCTTCTTGGGGGCGACGGTGACCTTCTTGGCGGCAGGGGCCTTTTTCACAGGCGCGGCCTTCTTCGCGGAAGCAGTCTTCTTCACAGAGGCAGCCTTCTTCGCGGACGCGGCTTTCTTCACAGCCGCAGCCTGCATCGCAGATGCCTGCTTACTCGCGGCCCCGGCCTTCCTGGCAAGCGTCTTCTTCGCCGGCGTCGGCTTCCCGGAAGGCACCGCCTCCCCTGTCGCTTTCGCCGTTTTCCTACCGCCATCGGGGCCCTGTTCGCCCACAGCGGAATCGCGACGTACAACCACCCGCGCAGCCCCCTCGGCCTGTGCTCTCACCGGCGATTTGGACACCCGGCCAGCCTAAGGCCCGGCACCGACATCCGCCCCGGACCCCGAGGATCGGCGCCCAATTGGACCCCTGCCGCGTACCCCGGGACACGTGTGCGGCATCCTTGTGACAGATCACACTGTTTGGACCGTCCGGCAAAATGGGCACCACGGTGCCTTGGTACGCGGGGGCAAACGCCCCTGAGCAGGTCGACAAGGAGAGAACTCGTGGACGACGTTCTGCGGCGCAATCCGCTCTTCGCGGCGCTCGACGACGAGCAGGCCGCGGAGCTCCGCGCCTCCATGAGTGAGGTGACCCTCGCGCGCGGCGACTCGCTGTTCCACGAGGGTGACCCCGGCGACCGCCTGTACGTGGTCACGGAGGGCAAGGTAAAGCTCCACCGCACGTCCCCCGACGGCCGCGAGAACATGCTGGCCGTGGTCGGCCCCGGCGAGCTCATCGGCGAGCTGTCGCTGTTCGACCCGGGCCCGCGCACCGCGACAGCCACGGCTCTGACCGAGGTCAAGCTGCTCGGCCTCGGCCACGGCGACCTCCAGCCCTGGCTGAACGCCCGCCCCGAGGTGGCCACGGCTCTCCTGCGCGCCGTAGCGCGCCGGCTGCGCAAGACCAACGACGCGATGTCCGACCTCGTGTTCTCGGACGTCCCGGGCCGTGTCGCCCGCGCCCTGCTGGACCTCTCCCGCCGGTTCGGCGTGCAGTCCGAGGAGGGCATCCACGTCGTCCACGACCTCACGCAGGAGGAGCTGGCCCAGTTGGTCGGCGCGTCCCGCGAGACGGTCAACAAGGCGCTGGCGGACTTCGCCCAGCGCGGCTGGCTGCGCCTGGAGGCCCGCGCGGTGATCCTCCTGGACGTGGAACGCCTCGCCAAGCGCTCGCGCTGACGCGCACGCACCCCCTGGCCGTACGTCCTCGGGCCCTGTCTCCTCGCGGGAGGGGGCCCGACGTCGTCCGCGGCACGAAAACGAGCCGCGCCGGGAGCCCCCTTCACGGCAGGAAGGGGGCTCCCTCGCGCGCGTGCCCGAGGTCTTCCGGCCCAAGACGGAGTGGACTAGATGAGCCCGTGCTCCTCCAGGTAGTCCAACTGCGCCCGCACCGACAGTTCCGCCGCCGGCCACAGGGAGCGGTCGACGTCGGCGTAGACGTGGGCGACGACTTCCCCCGGAGTGCGGTAGCCGTCCTCGACGGCCGTCTCCACCTGGGCGAGGCGGTGGGCGCGGTGGGCGAGGTAGTACTCGACGACGCCCTGGGCGTCCTCCAGGACCGGTCCGTGGCCCGGCAGGACGGTGTGGACGCCGTCGTCGACCGTGAGGGACCTGAGGCGCCGCAGGGAGTCCAGGTAGTCGCCGAGACGGCCGTCGGGGTGGGCCACGACCGTCGTACCGCGGCCCAGGATCGTGTCGCCGGTCAGGACCGCCCGGTCGGCCGGGAGATGGAAGGAGAGCGAGTCGGCGGTGTGACCGGGGGTGGGCACGACCCTCAGCTCCAGGCCGTCGGTGGTGATCACGTCTCCGGCGGCCAGGCCCTCGTCGCCCAGCCGCAGTGCCGGATCGAGCGCACGCACGCGCGTGCCGGTCAGTTCGGCGAACCAGGCGGCGCCCGCCGCGTGGTCGGGATGACCGTGGGTCAGCAGGGTCAGGGCGACGCGCTTGCCGGCCTGCTCGGCCGTGGCGACGACATGGCGCAGGTGCCCCTCGTCGAGCGGGCCCGGGTCGACCACCACGGCCAGGTCCGAGTCGGGCTCGGAGAGGATCCAGGTGTTCGTGCCGTCCAGGGTCATCGCCGACGGGTTGGGGGCCAGGACGTTGACGGCCCGCGCGGTGGCGGGGCCCGAGAGAACCCCGCCGCGAGGCTGGCCGGGAAGGGCTGCTGCGTCCGTCATGCGGTGGCTCCACCGGTCGGGGCGGTCGGGATGCGTTTGGTGAACTCGTCGTGGCCCGGCCAGGAGAGCACGATCTCGCCGTCCACCAGGCGGGCGGTGGCCAGGACGGGCGTGAGGTCCCGCCCCGGGGCGGCCGCGAGCGCCTGCGCTGCCGTCTCGTACGCCGTGAGCTGACGCAGGGTCGCGATGGTCGGCGGCATCATCAGCAGCTCGCCCTTGTCGTATCCGGCCGCCGCCTCGCCCGGGGCGATCCACACCGTACGGTCCGCCTCCGTGGAGGCGTTGCGGGTGCGCTGCCCCTCGGGGAGGGCGGCCACGAAGAACCAGGTGTCGTAGCGGCGGGCCTCGAACTCCGGGGTGATCCAGCGCGTCCAGGCGCCGAGCAGGTCGGAGCGCAGGGCCAGGCCGCGGCGGTCGAGGAACTCCGCGAAGGACAGGTCCCGGGCGACCAGGGCGGCGCGGTCGGCCTCCCAGTCGGCGCCCGTGGTGTCGCCGACGACCGAGTCGGGCGTCGGACCGGCGAGCAGCACGCCCGCCTCCTCGTACGTCTCCCGTACGGCCGCGCAGACGATCGCCTGGGCCGTCGTCTCGTCGACGCCGAGCCGGTCCGCCCACCACGCGTGCGTGGGGCCCGCCCAGCGGACCTGGTGGTCGTCGTCCCGGGGGTCGACGCCGCCGCCCGGATACGCGTACGCGCCCGAGGCGAAGGCCATGGAGGCGCGTCTGCGCAGCATGTGGACGGCGGCGCCGGTGCCGGTGTCCTTCAGGAGCATGACGGTGGCCGCGCGCTTCGGGGTGACCGGGGTGAGGGTGCCGGCCGCGAGTGCGCGGATGCGGTCCGGCCACTCCGGGGGGTACCACTGACCGTTCGCCATGGGCGCGAGGCTATCCCGTGACGGGCGGATGTTCGAGTGGCCCTGGGGGCGGATTCCGCAGCTAGGACCACCGAAAGGGTCCTGGCGGACACCCTCTAGTGTCCCGGTCCGGAGATCCTGTCGCAGTAGCGGCAGATGCGGTCGATGATCTGGTCTGCGGTCTTGGTCCACTTGAAGGGCCGGGCCTGCTCGTTCCAGGTCTTGATCCAGTCCTCGAGGGCGGTCTTGAGCTCGTCGAGTGAGCAGAACACGCCGCGTTCGAGGCAGCGCCGCTGTAGTTCGGCGAACCACCGCTCGACCTGGTTGATCCAGGACGAGTAAGTCGGGGTGAAATGCAGCTCGAACCGGGGATGGGCCAGAAGCCACTTGTGGACCACCGGCGCCTTGTGGGCGGAGAGGTTGTCGCAGATCACGTGGACCGCCAGGCCGGGATCGGTCTGGCGGTCGATCTCGTCGAGGAAGTCGCGGAAGTCCACGGCCCGGTGCTGCGCGGACAGCTTGCCGATCACCTTGCCGGTGGCGGTGTTCAGGGCGGCGAACAGGTCCACGGTGCCGTGCCGGACGTAGTCGAAGCTGCGCCGCTCGGGGATGCCCGGGACCATCGGCAGTACCGGAGCTGTCCGTTCCAGGGCCTGGATCTGCGGCTTCTCGTCGACCGCGAAGACGGCCGCGTTCGCCGGCGGGGCGAGATACAGCCCGACCACGTCACGGATCTTGTCGATCAGCAGCGGGTCCGGAGAGATCTTGAAGGTCTCCGTGCGCCAGGGCTGCAGCCCGAAGGCCCGCCAGATCCGCAGCACACTCGTCGGTGAGATCCCCACCCGCCGGGCCAACTCCCGCTTCGACCAGTGGGTGGCGCCTTCGGGCACCTCTTCCAGCGTGCGCACCACCACCTCTTCCACCTGGGCGTCGGTGATGGTGCGGGGCACGCCGGGACGCAGCTCGTCGGACAGACCATCGAGACGGCGTTGCAGAAATCTGGTCCGCCACCGGCTCACGGTCCCCCGATCAGTGTCCAGCCGCGCGGCCACCGCGGTGTTGTTCAGCCCGTCCGCGCAGGCCAGCACGATCCGTGCCCGCTTGGCCAGACCCTGCGCGGTTGTCCGCCGTTTGGCCCACCCCTGCAACACCAGCCGCTCGTCCTCGGATAACACCAGCGGTTGCAGCCTGCTGTCCCCCATTCCTCCAGCAGACCGCAGCCGCCAGCCGCTGTCACCGCCCGAGCCGAAATCTGAAACGAACCACGACTCACGTGGCGAGACGTGAACTCAAGACCAGATCACTAGGCGAGCTCCACCTGGATCTCGACCTCCACCGGTGCGTCCAGCGGCAGCACCGCCACGCCCACCGCGCTGCGCGCGTGCACGCCCTTGTCGCCGAGGACCTCGCCGAGCAGCTCGCTGGCGCCGTTCAGCACCGCGGGCTGGCCCGTGAAGTCGGAGGCCGAGGCCACGAAGCCGACGACCTTCACCACGCGCGCGATGCGGTCCAGGTCACCGGCGACGGACTTGACGGCGGCCAGGGCGTTCAGCGCACACGTGCGTGCCAGCTCCCTGGCCTCCTCCGGGGTGACCTCCGCACCGACCTTGCCGGTGACCGGAAGCTTGCCGTCCACCATCGGGAGCTGCCCGGCGGTGTAGACGTACGGCCCGGACTGCACGGCCGGCTGGTACGCGGCGAGCGGCGGGACGACATCGGGCAGGGTCAGGCCGAGTTCGGCCAGCTTCGCCTCGACGGCGCTCATCACTGCTTCTCCCGCTTCAGGTAGGCCACGAGCTGCTCGGGGTTGTTCGGCCCGGGCACGACCTGGACGAGCTCCCAGCCGTCCTCGCCCCAGGTGTCCAGAATCTGCTTCGTGGCGTGGACGAGCAGCGGCACGGTTGCGTATTCCCACTTGGTCATGCGGCCGACTCTAGCCGCTGCCGGAGAGGGGTCATGCGGCCGACCACGCCCCCGGTCGTCCGCCCGCCTCGGCGGCGGTTATCCACAGCCTCCCGCGTAGCCCGGGCACGGACTGGTTAGGCTCGAATACGTGAGCAGGCTCCAGGTCGTCAGCGGCAAGGGCGGTACCGGCAAGACCACGGTGGCCGCGGCCCTAGCGCTGGCCCTGGCCACGGAGGGGAAGCGGACGCTTCTCGTCGAGGTCGAGGGCCGTCAGGGCATCGCGCAGCTCTTCGAAACGGAAGCGCTGCCTTATGAGGAACGGAAGATCGCCGTCGCTCCCGGGGGCGGGGAGGTGTACGCGCTTGCCATCGACCCCGAACTGGCCCTTCTGGACTACCTCCAGATGTTCTACAAGCTGGGCGGCGCCGGACGGGCCCTGAAGAAGCTCGGCGCGATCGACTTCGCCACCACCATCGCGCCCGGGCTGAGAGACGTACTCCTGACCGGCAAGGCGTGCGAGGCGGTGCGGCGCAAGGAGCGCAGCGGGCGGTTCGCGTACGACTACGTCGTCATGGACGCCCCGCCCACCGGGCGCATCACGCGCTTCCTGAACGTCAACGACGAGGTCGCCGGCCTCGCCAAGATCGGCCCGATACACAATCAGGCCCAGGCGGTCATGCGGGTGCTCAAGTCGCCGGAGACGGCCGTGCACCTGGTGACGCTGCTGGAGGAGATGCCCGTCCAGGAAACGGTGGACGGCATCGCCGAGCTGCGGTCGGCGCGGCTGCCGGTGGGGCGGATCATCGTGAACATGGTGCGGCCGGAGGTGTTGGACGCGGCCGACCTGGAACTCGTCCGGACGGTCCCGCGTTCCACGGTTGCGCGGTCGCTGTCGTCCGCCGGGCTCGGCGGGGCGAGGCGCGGCGGGCGCGCGGAGCGGCTGGTGGATCCGTTGCTGACGCAGGCCGAGGAGTACGCCGAGCGGTACACGCTGGAGCACGAGCAGCGTGCGGTGCTCACCGAGCTGGGCCTGCCGCTGCACGAACTGCCGCTGTTCGCCGAGGGCATGGACCTGGCGGGGCTGTACGAGCTGGCCCGCGAGCTGCGCGAGCAGGGCGTGTCATGAGCCGGGCAGGCCGCGGCCCCCGGAACAGCACACAGGCAAGGCCCGTCATGAGTCGGAAGCAGGGGATGTCATGAGTCGTCCGGACCCGGCCCACACCCACGACCCGGCCCGCCACCACCACACCCACGACCCAGCGGCCCGCCACCACCTGTCCCCCGCGCGCGTGCTCGACGTCGACCCGCTGCTGGAGGACCCGAAGACCCGCATCGTGGTGTGCTGCGGCTCGGGCGGGGTCGGCAAGACCACGACCGCGGCGGCCCTGGGGCTGCGCGCGGCCGAGCGGGGCCGCAAGGTGGTCGTGCTCACCATCGACCCGGCCCGCCGGCTCGCCCAGTCCATGGGCATCGACTCCCTCGACAACACCCCGCGCCGGGTGAAGGGCATCGACGACTCCGCGGGCGGCGAGCTGCACGCGATGATGCTCGACATGAAGCGCACCTTCGACGAGATCGTCGAGGCGCACGCGGACCCCGAGCGGGCCGCCGCGATCCTGGGCAACCCCTTCTACCAGTCGCTCTCGGCGGGCTTCGCGGGCACGCAGGAGTACATGGCGATGGAGAAGCTCGGGCAACTGCGGGCCCGGGACGAGTGGGACCTGATCGTCGTCGACACCCCGCCGTCCCGCTCGGCGCTGGACTTCCTGGACGCGCCCAAGCGGCTCGGGTCGTTCCTGGACGGACGGCTGATCCGGCTGCTGACGGCGCCGGCGAAGCTGGGCGGCCGCGCCGGGATGAAATTCCTGAACGTCGGGATGTCGATGATGACCGGCACCCTCGGCAAACTGCTCGGCGGTCAGCTCCTCAAGGACGTCCAGACGTTCGTGTCCGCGATGGACACGACGTTCGGCGGGTTCCGCACTCGCGCGGACGCCACGTACAAGCTGCTCCAGGCGCCCGGCACGGCGTTCCTCGTGGTCGCGGCTCCGGAGCGGGACGCGCTGCGCGAGGCCGCGTACTTCGTGGAGCGGCTGGCCGCGGAGGACATGCCGCTCGCCGGGCTGGTGCTCAACCGGGTCCACGGCAGCGCCGCCGACCGGCTGTCGGCCGAGCGGGCGCTCGCCGCCGCGGAAAATCTTGAAGAGCCCCGCATTGTGGATCAGGAGGGCGGGAAAGAAGGACTTCGTAACTCCCCCGACACGTACGACAGTTCAGACTCTCCCACACCCGAAACACCAGCTCCGGCTGCTGCTCCGGCTTCTGACGGTGGCTCCCCCGCCGAGAACGCCGAGAACACCGAGCGGTCCGTCGACCAGCTCGCGGCAGGCCTGCTGAGGCTGCACGCCGAACGTATGCAGTTGCTCTCCCGTGAGCAACGCACGCGTGACCGCTTCACCGCGCTCCACCCCGAGGTGGCCGTGACGGAAGTGGGCGCGCTGCCCGGCGATGTGCATGACCTCGCTGGGCTGCGCGACATCGGCGACCGGCTCGCGGCGAACGAGCGCGAACTGCCCGAGACCGAGCTGCCCGTGGCGGGCACCCGGCCCGAGGCGAGTGCCTGAGCGTCCGGGCGAGTGCCTGAGCACTACGCGAGTGCGCCTGAGCACAGGCACAAGACAGGTGCTCCTGAGCACAACGCGAGTGCCTGAGGGCGACCCGGCGCTGCCGACCGGCATGTTCCGTGCCTGTCTCCGTGGGGGCCTGGGCCCCGACTGAAACCCCGAGGAGCCCCCGGAGGGACCCCCTCAGCTCACCGCCGCGTAGTTCTCGTAGATCGCGTCGTCATCGAGGGGCACGACCCCCGTACCGCGCTCGTACTCCGAGCGCGCGGTCTCCAGCAGCCGGCGCCAGGAGGTCACCGTCGGCCGCCTGCGCAGCAGTGCGCGGCGCTCGCGCTCCGTCATGCCTCCCCACACGCCGAACTCGACGCGGTTGTCCAGCGCGTCGGCCAGGCACTCCGTGCGCACCGGGCATCCGGTGCACACCGCCTTGGCCCTGTTCTGCGCTGCTCCTTGAACGAACAGTTCATCCGGATCGGTAGTGCGGCAGGCCGCCTGCGCACTCCAGTCGGTTACCCAGCCCATACCGGCGCCGTCCTCTCCCGAATCGAGGCTCCCCCACGGCGGCAGCGGCATATTCACCGCCGCCAGTTGAGGACGTTACGGAAGGTGGGCACAGTGCAACACCCCCAGCGGGCCCAATCTTGAATGGCCCGAACGGACTATGGGTAAGCGGCAGATCACCCGGGGGAGTGAGCTGGCGACATACGTAACTTTCCCGGCAAACCGGGGCAGTTCGCCTGCGTCACAACGGACGCCGTGTGACACACAAGGCGGATTCGGACACGACTCCACCAAAAAAGTTGGGGAACACCCGGAACGATTCGGGGTCGCCGGACGTATTGATACGTGGCCTCACTGCTGTGACAGTTGAGAGCAGCTTAGGCCAAGGCCTATACGCCTGTCCGGCGAATGAGAACGTAGGCTGCCCTCATGCCAAAGAAGCGCTCGGGCGGTGGTCTGTCACCCACGCAGCAGGCCGCCAAGTTCCTCGGTGTCAGTGTTCTCGCGGGAGCCGTGCTAGCCGGTATCGCGCTGCCCGCGGTGGGTGCGCTGGGGCTGGCGGCGAAGGGATCGGTCGAGAGTTTCGACGAGCTCCCGGCCAACATGAAGACCCCGCCCCTGAGCCAGCGCACCACGATCCTCGACGCCGACGGCGGCCAGATCGCCACCGTCTTCTCGCGCGACCGCACGGTGGTCCCCCTCAAGGACGTCTCGCCGTACATGCAGAAGGCGATCGTCGCGATCGAGGACTCGCGCTTCTACCAGCACGGCGCGGTCGACATGAAGGGCGTCCTGCGCGCCCTCAACAAGAACGCGCGCAGCGGTGAGGTCGCCCAGGGCGCCTCGACCCTGACGCAGCAGTACGTGAAGAACGTCTTCGTCGAGGAGGCCGGCGACGACCCGACGAAGGTCGCGCAGGCCACCCAGCAGACCATCGGCCGCAAGATCCGCGAACTGAAGTACGCGATCCAGGTCGAGGAGGAGCTCGGGAAGAAGAAGATCCTCGAGAACTACCTGAACATCACCTTCTTCGGCCAGCAGGCCTACGGCATCGAGGCCGCGGCCCAGCGCTACTTCTCCAAGTCCGCCAAGGACCTGAACGTCCAGGAGGCGGCCCTCCTCGCCGGCATCGTCCAGTCACCCAGCCGGTACGACCCGGTCAACGACGAGGCGGAAGCCACCAAGCGCCGCAACATCGTGCTCCGGCGCATGGCCGACGTCGGCGACATCTCCCGGGCGGAGGCCGCCGAGGCGATGAAGGCGCCGCTGGGCCTGAAGGTCAGCAAGCCCAAGAACGGCTGCATCACGGCAGTCAAGGGCGCGGGCTTCTTCTGCGACTACGTGCGCGAGGTCTTCCTGAACGACCCGGTCTTCGGCAAGACCAAGGAGAAGCGGGCGAAGGTCTGGAACCAGGGCGGCCTCACCATCCGCACCACCATGGATCCCCAGGCCCAGGACTCGGCACAGGCCTCCATCAAGGAGCACGTCTACAAGAGCGACGATGTGGCCACCGCCGCCTCCATCGTCCAGCCCGGCACCGGCAAGATCCTCGCGATGGGCCAGTCGCGTCCGTACGGCTTCGGCAAGAACGAGACGCAGATCAACCTCTCCGTCGACCAGTCGATGGGCGGCGGCATGGGCTACCAGCCCGGTTCGACGTTCAAGCCGATCGTGGCCGCCGCGGCCCTCGAGGACGGCATGCCGGCGAACAAGGTGTACTCGTCGCCGTACCAGATGGCGTACCCGAGCCCGGTCTCGGTCTGCGACGGCAAGACCTGGCGAAACAGCCGGACCAACCCCGCCAAGCTCGAGAACGAGAACAAGTCCGAGGTCGGCCCGTACGACATGAAGGAAGCGACCGCCAAGTCGGTCAACACCTACTACGTGCAGATGATCAGCGACATCGGCATCTGCCCGGTCACGACGATGGCGAAGAAGATGGGCGTCGTGCGGGCCGACGGCGACAAGATGCCCCAGGTGCCCTCCATCGCCCTCGGCACCCAGGAGATGTCCCCGCTGACCATGGCGAACGCGTACGCGACCTTCGCCTCGCGCGGGATGTACTGCACGCCGGTCGCCATCGAGTCGGTCACCCAGCGCGTCGGCGACCAGACGAAGTCGCTCCAGGTACCGAAGTCGACGTGCTCGCGTGCGATGTCGGAGAAGACCGCCGACACCATCAACACGCTGCTGAAGGGCGTCGTCGAGGACGGTACGGGCAAGCAGGCCGGCCTCGGCAGCGCCCGCGCCAGCGCCGGCAAGACCGGTACGACGGACTTCCGCTACGCGGCCTGGTTCGTGGGCTACACGCCGAACATGTCCGCCGCCGTGTGGGTCGGCGACCCCGCGCACAAGCGGAAGATGGTGAACATCACCATCGGCGGCCGCTCTTACGGCAAGGTGTTCGGTGGCGAGGTCCCGGGCCCGATCTGGCACGACATGATGGTCGGCGCGCTGGAGGGCAAGCCCGCCCCCGACTTCAACCTCGTCCACATCCCCGACGGCATCGACCGGGACCGGGACCGCGGTGACGGCGACGGTGGCGGCCGCGACGACGGGGACAACGGCGGCGGCAACGGACTCATCGGCGGCCTGGTCGGCGGCAACAACGGCGGCGGAGGCAATGACCCCTTCCCGACACCTTCCTTCTCCATTCCCGAGGGCTTCTTCCGGGGCCAGGACAACGGGGGCGGGAACGGGAACGGCGGCGGGCGTTTCGGCTGAGCCGCCGGGGTGACTCAAAAGGGGCGTGACTCAAAAGGGGCGTGACTGAAAAGGAGCGGCCCCCTCTCCCGACAGGGAAGAGGGGGCCGCCCCTGTTAGGTCCCGCCGGAGGGCCGGTCAGCCGGCCAGCAGCTTCTTCACCGCGGCGGCGACGCGGCCGCCCTCGGCCTGGCCGGCCACCTTCGGGTTCACGATCTTCATGACGGCGCCCATGGCCCGCGGCCCCTCGGCACCGGCGGCCCTGGCCTCCTCGACGGCCTGGGCCACGATCTGCTGGAGCTCCTCGTCGGACAGCTGCTTGGGGAGGTACTCGGCGAGCACCTCACCCTCCGCCTTCTCCCGCTCGGCCTGCTCGGCACGACCACCCTGCGCGAAGGCCTCGGCCGCCTCACGCCGCTTCTTCGCCTCGCGGGTGATCACCTTCTGCACCTCGTCGTCGGAGAGCTCGCGCTTCTCCTTGCCCGCGACCTCCTCCTTGGTGATCGCGGCGAGCGTCAGCCGGAGCGTCGAGGAGCGGAGCTCGTCGCGCTCCTTGATCGCGGCGTTGAGGTCTTCCTGAAGCTTCGACTTGAGCGTGGTCATGGGGTTGATTGTCGCAGGTACGGACGGAAAGGCGCCCCTTGATTTGTGGGGCGGCGGTTCAAGAGATGGTGCAAGGGATGGTTCCGAGGGACGGTTCAAGGGATGGTTCAAGGGCGGGTGCCGTCAGGGGCTTTCGGACACCGCCGGGCGCAGGCGACCGGCGCGGTCTGACACGATGGCCGTATGCGCGCGCGATACGGAGTGCCCCTGGGAATCGCGGCGGCTGGTGCCGCCGGTCTGTTGTACGCGGCGGGCTTCGAGGCCCGCTCCTTCCGCCTCCGCCGGGTCACGGTCCCGGTCCTGCCCTCGGGCATGCGCCCCTTGCGCGTGTTGCAGGTCTCCGACGTCCACATGGTCAGCGGTCAGCGCAAGAAGCAGCGCTGGCTGCACTCCCTGGCGGGCCTGCGCCCCGACCTCGTGATCAACACGGGTGACAACCTCTCCGACCCGGAGGGCGTCCCGGAGGTCCTGGACGCGCTCGGCCCCCTGATGGAGTTCCCGGGCGCGTACGTCTTCGGCTCCAACGACTACTACGGTCCCAAGCTCCGCAACCCCGCCCGCTACCTGTTCGAAAAGGCTCAGGGCCGCCACGGCCTGAACGGCAACCCGCCGGCCGTCGGCGTGGTGCATAACCCGTGGGAGGACCTGCGGGACGCCTTCGACGCGGCGGGCTGGCTGAACCTGACCAACACGCGCGACGCGCTCAAGATCGAGGGCGTCTCGGTGGAGCTGACGGGCCTGGACGACCCGCACATCAAGCGCGACCGCTACGACCAGGTAGCCGGCGGCCCCTCGGATTCCGCCGACTTCTCCATGGGCGTGGTCCACGCGCCGTACCTGCGGACCCTGGACGCCTTCACGGCCGACGCCTACCCCTTGATCCTGGCCGGCCACACCCACGGCGGCCAGCTGTGCATCCCCTTCTACGGCGCCCTGGTCACCAACTGCGACCTGGACACGGACCGCGTGAAGGGCCTGTCCACGCACACGGCGCAGGGCCGTACGGCGTACCTGCACGTCTCGGCGGGCTGCGGCACGAACCGCTACACACCGGTACGGTTCGCGTGCCCGCCGGAGGCGACGTTGCTGACGTTGGTGGGGCGGGAGTAGCGGGGAGTCACTGCCGCAGGCAGGGGGCCCGTGGGAGATGGCGGGAGACGGTGGGAGCCCGTTAAGCCACACAGCCCACCCAAATAGTCCCCTATGTCCGCTTCTGTCAGCGTGGGGGCATGACCGCCCCTATACCCAGGGACATACCGGACCTCCCCGCGATTCCGGGCAAGCCCGCGCTGAAGCCCTCCCCCGTCCCCGCCACGGCCGTCGTCGCCCCGCTCCCCCGCCCGGCGGCCGCGGCGTTCCGCCTGCTGGTCGCCCTGGCGGCGGCCGCCGGCGTCACGCTCGAAGTACTCCTGGGCGACCCGTCCCGGACCCTGGGCTACTTCGCGATCCAGAGCAACATCCTGCTCGCGCTGGTCATGGCCCTCTCGGCCCGCCGCGCGTGGACAGCCGGCCGCCCGCTACCAGGAGCCGTACTGGGCGCGACCCTGCTCTACGTCGCCATCGCGGCCCTGGTGCACCACCTGCTCCTGATGAACGAGGCGAGCCCCTTCTCCCTCACGGGCGAGGCCGCCGCCGCTCCGACGGGCTGGCAGGCCGTCGCCCACCACACCCTCCACACGCTGACCCCGATCGCGGCCGTACTGGACTGGCTCCTGCTCACGGCCCCCGGCCGCCTGCACCTGCGCCAGGCCGGCGCCTGGCTCCTCTACCCCCTGGCCTACCTGGCCTTCTCCCTCACCCGAGGCGAACTGCTCCTCCCGGGCACCCCCGACCGCTACCTCTACCCCTTCCTGGACGTCGGCCAGGAC
Organism: Streptomyces coeruleorubidus; assembly: GCF_028885415.1. Classification (GTDB taxonomy): domain Bacteria; phylum Actinomycetota; class Actinomycetes; order Streptomycetales; family Streptomycetaceae; genus Streptomyces; species Streptomyces coeruleorubidus_A. Next base: position 5,399,880 of record NZ_CP118527.1, on the reverse strand, counting down.
GGCTACAAGAAGGTCCTCGGCAACGCCCTCCTCCTCGGCCTCTCCTTCTACGCCCTCGCGATCCTCCTCGTGGCCCTCGACCACGCCCGCCCGAACCCACCCCGCTACCGCTGGAAAACCGGATTTCGTCTCTAGCCACCAGTGGGCTAAAGTAAACGTCGTCGCCGCGACAGCAGCGGCATCGGGGTGTAGCGCAGCTTGGCAGCGCGCTTCGTTCGGGACGAAGAGGTCGTGGGTTCAAATCCCGCCACCCCGACGCTGGTCAGAGGCCACATACGGATTTCCGTATGTGGCCTCTGTCGTGCCTGGGGGGCCAAACAGGGGGCCAAACGAATTTGATCAGGCCACCGCGTCGCCCTCTTCGTCGTCCTCCGCAGCCTCCCCTTCCTGATCTTCGGCGAAGATGTCGTCCATCGCTTCGGCACCCTGCGTGATCACGGGCCGGAGCTGCTTCCGGTAGACCGCCTCTGTGGTCGCCTGACTGCTGTGCCCGACCAAGAGCGCGATCCGCTCCAGCGGTACGCCGTGGTCGGAGAGCAGGGACACAAAGCTGTGCCGGAGCTCCCGCGGGGTCCACTCAGGCTTCAGTCCGGCCTTCTTCACGATGGCCTTGAAGTCGCGTCGGACGTTGGCCGCGTCGAGCGGCTCGCCGCTCCGGGTGGTGAAGACGCGGCCGGTCGGGCTCCACTCCATCCCTCTCGCTGCCCGCTCCTGCGTCTGCCATCGCATGTGCTCTTCGAGGACTTCGACCACCTGTTTCGGCAGAGCGATGGTACGGCGGCTCTTCCTGGTCTTGGTCTCTCCGTGCTTGCGCACGGAACGCCACACCGCGACGTGAGGCGGGATGCCGTCCGTCGTGTCCAGGAAGACGTGATCCCAGGTGAGGGGCCGCGCCTCTTCCGTGCGCACGCCGCTGAGGAGCGAGAGCACGAGGTAGGCATACAGCCGTGACGGACGCGCGGCGGTGAGCACGGCTTTCGCCTGCTCCAAGTTGAGTGCCTTGCTCGGTCGGCCGGGGCGCCCCTCCGGTGCAGTGACGAGTAGGGCGACATTCCGCGCAGCCTTGTCCCTGCGCTGAGCGTGCGCGATGGAGCGGCGCAGGATGGCGAGCAGGTCACGCAGGCTTCGCGTCGCGAGGAATTCGGCCCTGTCGTCCAACCAGTCGTCGACGTCGTCCGCGCTGAGTTCCTTCAGCTTGGCCTTGCCGATGAACGGGATCAGGTGCTTGTTCGCCATCGAGCGGTTCTTGCCGATGGTGCCCTTCTCGTCGCGCCCCTTTAGACCGCGCTCCAACCAGTCGTTCACCGCGTCCGCCACGGTGTAGTTGGCCGGCGCCTTGACGCCAGTCTGCATCTCCTTCTTCAAGTTCCGGATTTTCTCTCGGACTTCGGTCTTGGTCTTGCCGTACACCTTCGGTCGACGGCGCTTGCCGTTCGGGGCGTACCCCAGGGAAACGGCCCCCACGTAGCTCTTCTTGGCGGGGTCCCAATAGATCGTGTCCGCACCGTGGCCAGCCCTTTGGGCGCGCTTCGGGGTCTCGGGCATGCTGTGTTGTGCCTCCACATGGGGCAGGGCCGCGCCCTAAAGGACGCGGCCCTGTCGGTCGGGATGTTGAGGTTCAGCCGGTGGCTTCCGCCTCGCTTTTGAGGAGTTCGACGTACCGCTCGATGTACTCAGGTGGCACAAGTCGGCGGCGACCAATGCGGACGGTCTTGAGGCGTCCAAGCCGGATCTCCTCGTAGACCATCGATCGGCCAATACGGAGAGCCTTGGCAGCCTCTTCAGGGCGGTAGAGGAGCTGTTCAGCAGGTTCAGCGACTGTGCTCATCCAGTGACTCCTGGGCTTCTGTCCGAGGTTCGGATTTCTGCGTCACCGCGTCACCTGCGTCATTCAGGGGTGCTGACCTGCGTGTTTGAGTGACGCAGGACGTTTCGGGGTGCGTCACCGGTGACGCAGGCTTCCGTCACCGGTGACGCGGGTGACGCGGGGTGACGCACCCGCCGCCCGTCTGCGTCACCGCTCTCTGGGCAGGTCACGGGGCGTTTGCCGTCCGTGGGTGACGCAGGTGACGCAGCGTCTCTTTCCTTCGGACAAGAGAGGGGAGGTGTCTGTTGTAGTGCGCGGCTCAGGGCGTGAAGAAGGAGCCGCTTCGCGGCGGGGCCATCGCAGGGCGGCGGCCGCCGCCGAACAGCAAGAGGAGCACGCGCGCGCGGGTGCTCCTCTTGCTTGTGGCGACCGGCAGGGGTGCCGGCGGTCAGAACGCCGGTTCCTGCTCGTGTGCGGGCGGCGGGGCCGAGGGCCGGGCCATCTCGATGTACCGGGCCGCCTTGGTGCGTCCCCAGTCGATGAGGACGCCCCGGGCGGCGAGGGTGGGCTGAAGCCGCTTGAGGCGGTCTGAGAGCACCTTGCCGGTGGTCGGCCAGCCTTTTGGAAGGGGTCGGCAGTCCTCGCCGCTGTAGAGGCCCGTGAGGGCGTGCAGCCACTCGGCAGAGGTCATCCGCTCCTCCGCCCCCGGAGCGATGCCGGCGGCGTGCTTCAGGACGGTCTGCGCCAGCAGGTCACCTTCGATCACGTCGTCGTTGAGGTCGTCCAGGCTGGCCCGGTAGGCGGCGAGCGCTCCGAACCCGGTGGCGGCGTCGAGCTGCGCGCACAGGTGGGCGAAGTCGGCCATCCGCAGGTCGGTCGGAATGTCCGCCTCTGCCGCACGGACCTTGACCGTGAGGTCGAGCAGGGAGCCGAGGATCACGGGCAGGGCTTGCGCGTACTCCGCCCACAGTTCCGCTTCGGTCCGCCGGACGCTGGGGCGTTCCAGGCGTAGTGGCAGGAGCCGTTCGGCAAGGTCGGGCCGGATCACGCCCACGTCGATGCCGGTCAGCAGCAGGGGGCGGCGGTAGCGGGCCCGGACGACGTCCCCGTCGGTGTACAGGGCGCGTTTGACGGTCTCGGCCCCGGTGACGATGCAGCACATCGCGTCGGACAGGTCGGGGGCGAGGTGGGAGAGGTTGTCCAGGGCGGTGACCCATCCTGCGGCCACGGCCGCGATCAGGTTCTCTTCGTCCTTGGGGGCCCGGCGCAGGTCCCCGCTCATGCCCTCGATGATGCGCACGAGCATCCGCCCGCCCGTGGACTTGCCTGCCCCCTGGGGGCCGGTGAGGAACGGGGCGGGGACGGGCACGGACGGACCGAGGCAGCCGATCAGCCACGCGATGGCCAGGCATTCGGTCTCGGCGTTGGCGAAGTTGCACAGCCTGAGCAGGAGATCGATGCCCTTGCCGTCAGTGTCCTTGACCGGCATGGGCAACTCGCCTGTGAGCTGCGTGCGGCGCCAGCACACCTCTTGTGGGTCGGGGGTGCGGATGTCCCATCCGGTGGGGTGGATACGGACCGACTGTCCGTCGTCGCGGCCCAGGTCCAGCCACGTCGCCCCGTCGAACCCCGGCGCGACGCGGATGTGCACGGGCTGTACGTCCTGGCTCAGCGCGAGTGCCTCGATCAAGTCGAGTGCCTCCTTCAAGGCGGTGCCGTTGAACACGCCGTATCCGTCGCGGAAGAGACCGACCATGAGTTCCTGACGGTGGCTGCCCGAGGTGCCCTGAGAGCGGATCGGGCGGGCCACGGGGTGGCCGTTCTTCTGCGCGTACACGGTCCCGTCAGCGGTGCGGAAGTACCGGAAGTGCGATTGGGCGTAGTCCGCGATGACGTCGCGGGCGGGGGTCTTGTCGTCGTCGGACATGGCTCACAGTCCCAACGTGGTGCGGGCGTTGGTCCACGCGTCCGTGCAGTGCCGGGCCGTCTCGCCCTTGCTCTGCGCGGCGGCGAACAGCCGGGCGACGTGGGTGTCGGTGAGGCAGTCGCACCGGCCGTGTGTGGACAGCACCGCGAGGAACGTCCGGTACACGGTCGCGTGGATTGCGCTGCGCGCCTTGGTGATGCGCTGTTCGGCCATTGCGATGCCGCGTTCCAGGTAAGCGGGCGTGCGGTGCGGGCACTCCCCGGACCCTGCGGGCAGGGTGCCGACATGCGGCGCCGGCCGGACGGGGGAAGGCTTCTTCACCGCGAGGGCGCGCACGGCGTCCGGTAGGTCGACCATGTGGCCGGTGCCGGGCCCCAGGTAGCGGGCGTAGGACATGGACGACTTGACGTCGACACCGGGCCGGACCGCGTTGTGTGAAGTCATGGCGCCCCGATAGATCCAGTGCTCACCGCGCGTCGTCGCCACCGTGCGCGTGGCCGGCAGGACGGTACGGGCCCACGCGATGGCGTCCGCGTTGTCCAGGTCCACGACGGTCAGCCCGGCGGCGCCGGGGTGGTAGGCGACGCAGACGGACCGCCGCCACGCCGCCGCCCACGGGGGCGAGACGATGACTGCCGGGTCGGTGGTGGCGGCGGCCCACGCGTGGCAGACGCCAGGGCACCGGCAGGGCCCCGGGGTCTTCATGTTTGGCCGGCCCCCGCACGCGTTGCCCGCGCAGGTAGGGCAGTTACCGAACGGAACCTTGCCCCGCCGCAGGGGCAGCACCGGCACGCCGGAAGCGGCGAGGCTCAGCGCGGTGTGCTGGGGGTAGGGCGTCTCGCTCATGCCGCACTCCCGTCGGTCAGCAGCGTCTGGTGGTAGGTGGGGATGGCAGCCAGGACCCGGCGGCGCCAGTTGAGGGCGTAGTCGAGACAGTTGGCGCAGTTCTTGTGGGTGTGGCCGGGCAGCGGTGGCCGCTTGCGGGCGTGGTAGCTCCAGGCCGCGGAGTCCGCGGAGGCAAGCAGGTGTCCGACCCGTTCCAGACCGAGGATCTTGAACCCGAAGCCGTGCAGCCGGTAGCCGCGGGCGGCCATCGCGGTGACGATCGCCGCCCCTTGTTTGGTGGACTGCAGCCGGCACACGGAGCCCAGCCCGACGGTGGGTTCGCGGCGCAGGTTGACGCCGTAGCTTTCGTACAGGTCCGCGCACGCGTGGTACTCGGCCACGGTGCGGCCCTGAAGGGTGGGGATGATGCGCAGGGTCGGGGCAAGGGAGCGCAGGTCCAGGAAGTTGTGCACGGTGCGGCGCTGGTGCTCCGGCACGCTCAGCTTGGTCCCGACGAAGGTGAGGGGGCCCGCTGTGCCGCCGTGGATGATGAGGTCTTCACACATCCAGTCCTGACCGGCGGCCCAGTCGTAGGGGCCGACGTGTTCCCAGATGCGGCGCAGGTCGTCCACGTACTGGCGTGGGCTGCGCGTCCAGCATCCGTGACGCTGGAGTTCCGAGAAGCCGCCGGAGTCGACCGCGTACCGGCCGCGGGCGGGGTACAGCTTGGCTGCGGCGGCGAAGTGCTCGGACTTCAGGAACAGCGGCACGTCGGTGAGCTTGACCCAGTGCCGTTTGTGGGTGGTCAGGTAGAACCGCATCCCGCTCGCGGCGGGAGCTCCCGCCGGTAAGGCTCGCGGGGCGATGGTGGGTTGCGTCATGCTGGGTATCTCCAGTTCCTTGATGGTGCTGGCTGGCAAGGGCGGCCCCGCGTTCTTTGGCGAGAGGTGGGGGCCGCCTAGCGGCGGGAACACGAGGGACGGGTCCTTGCGAACCGCCTCGATCCGCCGGTTCATCTCCTCCACCGCGTCCTCAACCATCTCGGTCGCCTGAATGCAGTGGCTGTCCGAGGGCCCCTCGATCAGGACCTTCGCGATGCCGTCGAACGGTGCCCAGTCGCCGACACCCTTCAGGTCGGCAATCCAGAACTGCACCGTACGGTCCAGCGCCAACCACAGGGCGAGCGCCCGCAGGGCGGCGGTCTTGCCCTGGTTGGACAGGCCCGTGACCAACAGGTGACGCTGATACACGCTCAGCTCAGCCGCGTCCCCGCGCAGGTCCTGGCCCCACGGGGCCCGACCGGTCTTGTAGTTCGCGGTCAGCGTCTCGTCGGTGACCAGCGGGGACGGGCCGATCGGCTCGTCCAGCGCCCCCGAGTCGGCGATCCACAGCCGCACCGTCCGCGCGGCCTCGGGGATGGTGATGAACACCTCGTGTTCGTGCCGGGTGAGGTTCTCGGCGAGCTTGCGGCGCTTGTTCTGCACCTCGTTCGTGGCCACCCCGGAGGGAAGGGTCACGTCGACTTCCACGCCGCATCCGGCGATCCGGATCGGCCCGAGCATGGACGCGCCGGCGTCGCCCATCTCCTTGATGGCCCGCGCCAAGGCGGGCACTCCGAGGTCACGCAGGGCCTTGACCACGATGGACGGGGTGATCGGCTCACCCTCGCTGCCCCGGACGTTGGCGGGCAAGGCCCAGGCGGGGGCGGCGTGCTGCTTGCGGCCGACCGACCACAGCGCCAGCAGGGCCAGGAACGGGCCGATCGTGAGCGCCGGACCCCACACCACCTGCACGATCCGGATGAGCAGGGCGATGAAGTCGATGGTCGCCGACAGCGGGGTGATGACATCGCCGACGTGGCCGGTGTTGATGGCCATGACGACGCCGAGGGCGACCAGGACACCGATGCTCATGCCCGCGCCGACGGCCACGCCCTTGGCGGCCTCCACCGGCGAGTGGAGCAGGTCCATGCGGCGGTGGTGGCGGGCGGCGCGGAAGCGCTGCAACCGCTCCTCCCACTCTTCGGCCGCCTCCAGGTTTCCCGCGGCTTCCGCCGCCCGGATCATCCGCTCGTACCGGGACCCGGTACGGCCGTCCCACGCGCGACGGGCCACGATCCGACCGCCGTTGAACGTGTAGAGGCTGTGCCGGGCCGCCGCCCGGACCGTCGCGCGGGTCTTCTCGTGGGTGACGCCGGTCTTGATGGCACGGCCGGAGCGCACCCACAGCGGCACGGGCCGCGCGGGCGGCGCGTCCGGCACGACCGTGAGCACGGTGGGGGCCGTGTCGGAGGTCGGGTGGGCGGTGTGCTTGTGGAGGTGGACGACGTTCTCAGACATGCTGGAAGTTCTCCTGACTGCCCCCACAGGGGCGCGAGTAAGGGAGAGAGCCGGGGTGGCCGGGTCCGTGGAAAGAGCGGCCACCCCGGGGCGATGGCTGGTCAGAACCAGCCGGACGACTTCTTCTTGGCCTTGGCGCGGGCGGCCTCAGTGATGAGCCTCTGCCGCTCACCGTGCAGGGCGGTCAGCTCCGCGTTCAGCCGGATCTCGGCAGAGTTGCCGGTGGCTTCCATGCGCTGCTCTTCACGGCCTGCGCTGCGGCCCCGGGCCACCTTGTAGCCACCGACGGCCAGGGAGCGGGCCATGGCCCGGCGCTCGCTGCCGTTCAGCGGCCACCATTCACCCCGGCGGACTGCTTCGAGCTTCTTCGTGGTCGCCTGAATCTCTCTGTCCAGGCGGCGGATGTCGGCGTTGCGCATGGTCAGACGCTCCTCGGAGAGTCGGCGGGGGTGGGGTAGGCGCAGGGCACGCAGGCCCCGAGCGAGGCGGGGATGACGTAGCCCGCATCGCGCCGGCACTGCGGGCAGAGGCGGCGGGCGGCGTTCGCCTTAGCGAGTGCCGCCCACCGGCCCGGCGTCATCGGCCGGACCGGCTTGGCGAGGTCGACGCGGTAGAGGTAGGCGACCAGCGGCCCCCGGCGGCGGCGCGGCCGTTCGAGCTGCGCGGCCACGCCCTGACCGCCGGGCCGTAAGCCCCGGGCACGGAGTTGGCGGCGGGTGGCGTAGCCGTCCGGAGCCAGGCGCCACCGATAGACCGGCAGCGCAGCCATCAGGCGACCCGCTTCCACGCGGCCCGCAACCGGACCTCAGAGGCGGAGTGGCCGGCGGCGCGGAAGCGGGCGGCCATGTCGCGGTATGACAGGGGCGGCGTCTGGCTGTGCCGGATGTCGTGAACCAGCGTGTCCAGCGCGTCATCCGACAGCGCGGGCGCCCCCGTCTCCAGCGCCGGCACCGGATCGGTCGGTCCCCACACAGGGAGCTCCCAACGGGGCGTGACGCCGGGCGTGACGGGGCTCGTCACGCTGGTCAGCGCCCTGCCCGTCTCCTCGCCCTTGCGTGCCGTCTCCAGCGTCGACCACGCCCCCGCGAGGGTCTGCGCCGTCTCGGCTTGGACGCGTGCGACGCGGGCCCCGGCTTCCGTCACGGCCGTCAGCCGCGTCTCCTCCGTCGCCGCTTCCGCCCGCAGCCGGGCACGGGCCACGGCCGCTTCGTCGCGCGCCTCCTGCTGGATTCCCCGGATCGCGTCCAGCGCGAGCGGAGTGAGCGCCGTACGCTCCCAGAGGCTGTGCACGAGCCACAGGGCCTTGGCCGCGATCGGCAGCCACGCCACAGCCAGCCACGCCCCGGCGGAATGCTCAGCAGTGAGGGCATGGACGACCAGGACGCCAGCGGCCAGGACACCGAAGGACCAGCCGACCGCCGTTACGGCGCGGTTGTGGTCGCCCTGCGCGGCCAGGCGGCGTTCGTAGGCGAGGGTGGCCAGCCATCCACCGTCGATACCGAGACCGACGACCAGAGCGACCGGCCAAGGCACCGCCGCACCCAGCCACATCATGACCACCGCGAGGGTGAGCACCATCGACACGGCCGTCATCGCGACAGCCGGAAGCACGGTCTTGGCCTTCACCGGGCACCTCCCGCCTGCCCCGCAGGGGCACGGTCGACGTCCGGCTGATCGGCATACGCGGTCAGGACGATGCCCGCGCCGGCGAACTGCCCTTCGGCCTTCAGGACGCGGGTGCGGCCCGCGCTCTGGGTGCGGGAGTCGACCGCTTCCGGGGCGATCCGCAGGGCAGTGCGCCACTGCTCGAACGCGGCGAGGCTCTCGCCCGAGGTGTCGTGGAAGGACAGCCGCAGCCATTCCGGGAAGATCGGGGACACATCCACGTCGGGGGCGGGCAGGTGCGGGAAGTCCACGGCCAACAGCCGCAGCGCGCGCAGGGGGACCGTGAGGTCGTCCAGCGTCATGCCGCACCCCCGGGCAGGCTCGTACCGGCCGCGCGGTTGACCAGCGCGACCCGGGCGGCGAGCGCCCGGCGCCGGGCCCGGCGGATACGCCGCTCGTCCAGTTCGGTCGGGGCGCGGTCCAGGGTGGTGATGTGCGCGTCCAACAGGTCGACGTCCGCCAGGATGACGGGCATCTCCTGCTCGATCGCGTCCAGCTCAGCGTCGGTCGGTTCCATCCACGGTGCGAACGCGGTAACAGCGTCCTGAAGTGTGACGATGTGGTTCATTGGGTCGTGTTCCTCTCAGCGTGGAACGGCCCGAACGCGGCTCCCGGGATGCCCCCCGGGAGCCGCTTGCCGTTGGAGTCGGTTCCGGCTCCCCGCGCTCCCGCCCGTACGTCCTCGCCCATAGCGCGGAACGGACGGGCGGGAGAGACAGCCGGCCGCAGCGTGACGTGCTGCGAGCCGTGGTGGACCGTGCATGCTGTCCAGGCGCCGCCGACCGGTCCGTAACGGTGGCGCTCAGGGTCTTCGTCGGTACATCAGGCGTCCTTTCGGCGAGGTCAACAGGGGTGAAGCACTGCAAGGGGGATCACGTCCCCACTCTCCGGCCGTTGCTCGCGGTCACCGGGCCACCTCGCCAGTACGGGCCAAAGCCCTGTTCCACCTGGCCTTTAGCGGGATTGCAGCGTCCCCGCCCTGTGCATTCGTGCAGGTCAAGCGGCTGTTTCCCGAGGATCCGGTAGGGCCGCTCGTTGACTAGCTTGCACTAGTTTGCTGTGGTGCACAACCCCGGTCGGGTGATGCGCGCTAGTTCGCTGTGGTGGGTACTCTCAAAGCATGACTGTCACAGGAGGGCCGAAGCCGAAAGCGGTGCAGGTCGCGGACGCACTTCGCGAGGACATCAAGAAGATGAAGCCGGGGGACAAGCTCCCGTCACAGCGCGAGTTGATCGACCGGTTCGGATTCGCGAGCCAGACCATCCAGAACGGCTTGGCTGCACTTCGGGCCGAAGGGCTGATCGTGTCGGCCGGGAACCTCGGCAACTTCGTCAGCGACGGGGCTTCCCCCAGCAGCGACGTGCGCGACGACATCAAGGAAATCCGCTCCCAAATTCAGGCGTTGACTGAACGGGTCGCAGCGCTCGAAGAGCGTTCCGTCCCGGGTGGTGCGTGATCTGCAACCAGCATGCGAGGAACGGGAGTTGTGCCGTAAGTGACAGCCAGGGGACGACGAAGCGGAGGTGGGGACATGTCCAGTGACACCCCTGTGTCCCCTTCCCTGTCCCCCTGGCTCGCGGGTGAGACTCGGAGTAGGCACTCGGAGGAGGGCACATGACCGACGACAGGCCCGCATGGGCGCGGCGCATCGCTGCCGAACGAGCGGCCCGTGACTGGTCGCAGCGTGACGCGGTAAGGGCGCTTCGGGCGCACGCTCCCACGGAGCTCCCCGCGGAAGACAGCATGATTCGCCAGTGGAAGCGCTGGGAGTCAGGCCAGATGCCGAACGACTTCTACCAACCGATCATCGCGGCCCTCTTCGGCACCGTGACGCACGCGCTCTTCCCGGCGCCCTCACGGCGGGACGGTGACAGGGAGATCCTGGCAGCGTCCGGCATGGAGACGCTGGAGATCATGAGCCGTCTCAACCGGTCCGACGTCGACAACGCCACGCTTGATGCCCTGCGGATCACGGCCGACAGGCTCGCCTCGGAGTACCCGTTCATGCCGAGCGAGCAGCTTCTCATCGAGGGGCGCCAGTGGCTGCGCCGTGTCGTCGAACTCCACACGAAGAGCCTCACGCTCGCGCAGCACCGCGAGGTTCTCGCACTGTCCGGTTGGCTCGCGCTACTGGTCGGCTGTGTCGAGTACGACACAGGCGCCCGTCACGCGGCCGAGTCGACGCGCCAGGCGGCGCTCTCGCTCGCGACGGAGGCCGACCATGCGGAGGTCGCCGGGTGGGCGCACGAGATGCGGGCATGGTTCGCCCTCACGACCGGCGACTACCGCGGCGTCATCGCCGCGGCGCGGGCCGGAGCCGAGACGGCAGCGCACCACGGCGTGGCCGTGCAGCTCGCAGCCCAGGAGGCCAAGGCATGGGCGCGGATCGGGGACCGCCGGCAGGTCGAGGTGGCCTTGGACAAGGGGCGGCGGTTGCTCGAAGGGATGCCCTACCCCGAGAACCTGGACAACCACTTCGTGGTGGACCCAGCCAAGTTCGACTTCTACGCGATGGACTGCTACCGCCTGGTCGGCGAAGACAAGCTTGCGCGCACGCTCGCCGAAGAGGTGCTGAGGGCGGGAACAGACTTCGACGGCACCGAGCGCTCACCGATGCGCAACGCCGAAGCGCGGGTCACGCTCGGAGTCACGGCGGCGCGTGAGGGCGACTTGGAGCAGGCACTCATCATGGGTGAGCGGGCCCTCGAAGGGGACCGCCAGTCGGTTCCGTCGCTCATCATGACGAGCCGCGAACTCGCTGCCGAGATGAGGCGGCGGTATAGCTCAGAGCCAGCGGCGCAGGGCTACCTAGAACGGCTTCACTCGCTTGCCGAACAAAAGCCGGGCTTCATGCCTCGCTAATTGGGTTGCTTCTACTGCCAAAGACGCCAAGGGGCCCGCTCTCAACGAGCGGGCCCCCGTTCTATAAGGCTTTAAGACGTGCTACACGCTGACGGCGCTCACCTAGACTAATGACATTGGCCGCTTTTTTCGGAGCCGGGTTAGCAGCATTTTCCGGGGCAAGTGACCTCATCAGGACAGGGTGAATTCCCAAGTCCTCTGATGCTTGAAGAACAGCAGGCGGCTCACCGTAGCGACGAGCCAGCATCGCTCTCATCAAAGATGGCTGCTCAGGATGGACAGCAACAGGTTCACTGGTGCGCCACCCCCGGGCGCCAATCTGCTTGTATAGACTTTCTCGGCGATCACTATCAACATATCCGAGGTCGTACGCTCGTTGAATTAGCGCCTGGATGGACACACCCCAACGCTTCTTAAGCGCGGCGAAGTCCCGAAGCATCAGAGGACCTGAAAACGCCTCATCAGCACGTACGCGGGGAAGCAAGAAGGCCCCGGCGAACCGATGAGCCTCTGCCTCTGCCTCCTTAGAGGAAAGCTCCGCTCTCCTTGCTGGATGCAGCACCAGGTGCCCAAGCTCATGGGCCACTGTGAATCGCTGCCTATCGCCACTTCCGGCTGAGAAGTAGCTGATCAGGGAAGGCTCTGCCTGCCCCCGCCAACAGGAGACCCCAGAATGTCCGACAACGATATCTTCCCCGTGCCCTTGAGCGTCGACAAGCACAAGAGGCACGACCGGAATTCCCGCTCGCTCACAGGATCGGATAACGTGCCCAAGAACACCATCCTGGCCAATACCCAACGCATCTCGCGTTGCAGAGGCAAGGTCCTCAATGGCGTCAGGAGAGACTTTCCCTTCTGCCCTAGGCAGAGTTGTCCGGCGCACTCGCGTCTCAGTGAGGAGCCGCGCTGCAACCCGATAAGCCTCTCGAACAGTCGCTTCGACCCGACCAACCTCACGAACTGATGCACTTGCCTTCTTGCGGAACAGAAGGGTGTCAGTCGGCAGGTCGGTCGGGTCGACATCGAAGAATGAGCGTGGTGTTCCCGTTGCCTCAGCGATCCGCCCCAACAGGTCGTCAGTGACGCCCTTGGTGCCCTTCTGGATCTGCGAGATCATCGGCTGAGACACGCCTGCGGCCTGAGCCAGCTCCCCCTGGGTCAACCCCATGAGGAGCCGGAGCGTCCGGATCCGCTCCGCAGGATCATGCACCACTTCCTTCACCCTCTTCGCGCTCATCTTCGTCGAACTCGAAGGGCAGCACGATGCCCTTGTCGTCCGGCACGAACTCCCAGTCCGTGAACGCTTCAGTCTCACGCGGCAGCTCGAAATCGAGGTCGAACTTCGGCGGCCGACCGGGCTTCCATTCCCCGATCGGACGCACGATGCGCACGGAGATCTCCCCACCCTCTTCGCGGGGCGACAGCCAAACGGCCAGGAGGTTACTCGCTTCGACGCCGAACAGGTCAACCGCTCGATTGTAGTAGTAGCTGATGCGAGCCTTGTTGCGCCCCGGGGCAGGGATCAGGTCATAGGGCGTTGCATGCAGGATGCGCAGAGTGAGCATGCCGTTGCGCAAGTGGAACCGCCCGCTGGAACCGTTGATTGGCTCCCACCCACCGAGGTGCTTCCGATCACCGTGGAGACGCTCCACGTACCGACGCGCATGGTCCCGAGCGAGGTCAGTTCGCCCCTTCGAGTACCCGTCTCCCACCATGCCGTGCTCGTCGAAGTGCGCGTGCGCCGCTGTGTAGCCATCGTCAAGCGCAGCGTAGAGAGGTTCAGAGAGGCCCTCGGTTGCGGCCGTGATAAATGACGCGTCTTCAGGTGTGAGCATAGCGGTTATTTTATAACCGCCGATCACACACCTGCAACCACCTTGAGCGGTGTCGCCCAGGGAAGTAGCCAGGGAGTGTGCTGAAGACGGACCGTCCAGGACGGGCCCCTGAAGCGCACAGCCGGGGGGCCAAACAGGGGGCCAAACGATGCGGCCGAACCCAGACCGTCCCGGACGGTAGTGGACGACGCCGGAGCCGAAACGGGCACGTCAGTACCCCACGGCAAGGTCACGAGCAGGCCCGATCGCGTTCGCCACGAACACGACGATCGGGGTGCGTGCCGTGAGCGCGCTCGACGACGTGAAGTTCCCGCAGAACCACCCGGTGCTCGACGCACTGAGGGACAGTTACGCCGGGATCCCCGGCGACCGCCTGTAGCCGCGTACCGCCGCCCCTCCGAGGGGCGGCGATTCACGACAGAGGTACCGATGCCACTCGTTACGAAATGGACCGGCCGTGAAGTTAAGGCGCTGCGCCAAGCCGCGCGCATGAGCCTGATGGAGTTCTCCGAGAAGCTCGGAGTCTCCGACCGCATCGTTTCCCGGTGGGAGGGAGACGGCGAGCAAGCCACCCTGCGTATGGTGAATCAAGCTGCCCTCGACACCCTGCTCGCCAAAGCCGATCAGGACGCTCAGGGGCGCTTTGTGGGCATCCTCGCGGCCGACGACATTCCCACTCAGGCCATCATCGAGCCCGACGAAGACCAGCCGCTCAGCGGCGAGTACGTGAAGCACCCCGGCGACGGGAAGCTCATGGCCCACGTCCCGGAAGGAATCTTCCTGTCGGGCGAGGACGACTACCCGGTATGGGTCGATGAGTTCCACATCGACACCTTCCCGACGACCAACGCGGACTATGCGCGGTTCTGCGCCGCCACCCGCCATCCCGTGCCGCAGCACTGGGAGAACGGGCGATGCCCCCGCGAGCTGTACGACCACCCTGTGGTGCACGTGACTTGGAAAGACGCGAACGCGTACGCGGCATGGGCCGGGAAGGCGCTGCCCACTGCCGAGCAGTGGGAGAAGGCAGCCCGCGGAACCGCCGGCCGCGTCTTCCCGTGGGGCGACCAGAAGACCGCCGCTAAGTGCAACGTCCGAGAGACCGGCGTCGAATGCACGACGTCTGTCTCCCGGTACCACAGCGGCGTTTCGCCCTACGGGGTCTACGACATGGTGGGAAACGTATGGGAATGGTTAGCCTCACCGACCACCCCCGGGAGATACGAACTTCGAGGCAGCGCCTTTACTAGTCCGCTATTCCGAGGGGCGCCCGCTGCAACGAACGATCAGCGACACGATGCACGATGACGACACGGGATTTCGCTGCGTAGCATCACCTGAGCAAATGACTCCCACCAAGAGGCAACACGGCTGACGCCAATCAACCTCCCTCCGCGTCAACCTTGACCGGAGGGAGGCTTCGCCGCGCCTAATCGTCGCGAAGATCGCCGTTGAACGTCTGGGGCACCAATCTGAGACCTTAGATCGGCGACGACCTAAACGCCAATAGAGGACGCCCCAAAATGATGTCGACTACACAGCGAACCACGCTAACTTCCTCATAAATCCGCGTATGCATCATCCCTTTACTATCCATTAATGAACTGCGATACCCGATTCCCAATTGATGAATCGTCGAACTTCCGAAAGGGCATTGCTCTACAGATACATGAAACTTGATTGCAGCGTAAGGGCCGTCGAGCCCGTAAACCAACATCCACAGGTCGGCCCAAATCAGGACGTACGTGGCGAGCACCCCTGCCACGGAAACCACGACGAAGAACCAGAGCGCTGCATTCCCTATCAGGTCGAACTCAATTAGCGAAGCTATCGCAGTTGCCAAAACTAGGAAAATCGCTGCACTGAAGAAAGGAGCCCGATGAAGGGTGCTCGATGTCAATTTTGCTAGCCAGGACATCGTTTGCCCCATGCCGATCCCCATGCGCGCCTCATCTCGGGGCAAGTTGATGACGTGAACGTCTCCGTCAGGGACTCGATCCGGGCAGAACATTTTCCGATTTTCTGCGATTACTTGCTTGGACTTCACAGAGCCCAGGTAATACACCAACATCCCCACGCTCAGCATAGCCAGAGCGGAGAGAAAGATCCATCGCACGAGTGCACCCGGGTTCTCAAACGCGGCATAGAGGGTACCCGTAATGAAGGCCATTGCCATATACTCTTGAATTCGCATCTCCCACCCGCTTGGAAGCCGCGTTTTCGAGTCCTTACGTTCAGACGCACAAATGAAAGGTGTCGCCAACGTAATTACTTGCACCGACCGGGCAGGTAGAACATTTCTTGCCATTACGGCGACATTCCCGCCGTGACTGTGCGCGACGAGCCAGATCGGCCCACAGTCCCCCTGCGCCCGGGTCTTCTGGACCAGTCCAGAAAGGTCATTTGCCGCCCGGATTCTCTCGAGGTGAGAGTTCTTTCCCGACCACCTAAAAGGAATTACTCGAATCCCGCTCCTAGACAGGTATTCCCCGATTTCGCTGTCGGGTTCAATCCATGTAGCCTTCGCCGCGAAAGTGCCGTGGATTAGAATTGCAACGGGCCGGAAGGTATCCCTTCTGATATTCCCGCGCTCCCCCTTCTGAACGCTGGGGCTACTCCGAAACAGATTCACGAAGCGGCGAAGTGGGCTGCTGCGGGGCATCTGGACCCTTTCGGGGGAACCTTGCAGTACGACCTAGGTGAAAGAGTGTCGGGCTCACAGTGTTGAGGAGTCAAGAGCTTTCAGAGGCCCCAGCGCGGAGGTTCTCCTTTGTCGCAGCAGCAATAGCACGATGCCGGCAGCGCTCTCCGAGTCGTCGGGGCCCGCATCGGGGGGCCAAACGGGGGGCCAAACGAGGCAGACGCGGCGAGACCGGTGTGGACAGTCCTGGACAGTCCAGGAGCTAAAAGGGCAGCTCAGCCGGGCTATGCAGAGGTCACATCGCGTTCGGGACGAAGAGGTCGTGGGTTCAAATCCCGCCACCCCGACAGTGAAACAGCAGATGAGCACCTCCGAAATTTCGGAGGTGCTCATCTGTTTTCGCGTGCGTGTCTATCTGCGTGACTACCGATTCCCGCGTGTCTACGGCCGCTGCGGATCAGCGCCGAAGATCCCGTCCATGACCACGGCGCCGGTCTGGATCACGGGTCGGATCTGCTTCCGATAGACCTCCTCGGTCACGGCCGTCCCTGAGTGCCCGACGAGCCGGGAGATCACTTCCAGCGGGACGCCACGGTCGGACAGCAGCGACACGAAGCTGCGCCGGAGCTCCCGAGGCGTCCACTCGTTGGCATCGATCCCGTCGATGCCCTTGAGCGCCTGGCGGAAGGCACGGCGGACGTTGGACGCGTCCAGTGGCTTGCCAACGGCCGAGGAGAAGACGAGTCCCTGTTCCTCCCACTTGTCGCCGGCCGCCAGCCGATCCCATCTCTGATCTTCGAACTGCTGCCAGAGGGCTTCGACGCAGCGCGCCGGCAAAGCCAGCGTGCGCCGGGACTTCCGGGTCTTGGTGTCCCCTCCCCGCCGGACCGAGCGCCACACCGCGATGTGCGGAGGCTGCGGCGGGTCCGCATCCGGCTTGCCTTTGAGGAAGACGTGGTCCCAGGTGAGCGCCCGCAACTCCTCGGTACGGGCACCCGTCAGCAGGGCAACGACGATGTACGCGTACATGGAGGTCCCCTCGGCACCCTTGAGCACGGCCTCGGCCTGAGCAAAGGTGAGCGCCTTGGAGGGGCGCCCGGCTTGCCCCTGGGGCACCGAGCACAGCTCGACGACGTTCCGCTTCACCTTGTCCCGAGCCATGGCCCGCTTGACCGCACGGTTGAGGCACGAGTGGATCGTCTGGAGAGTGCGCGTGCTGAGCATCTTCGCCTTGGCAGCCAGCCAGCGATCTACGTCCTCCGCGCTGAGGTCGCGGAGTTTGCGTGCGCCGAGTGACGGGATGACGTGCTTCTGGCTCAGCAGCGTCGTGGTCTCGACGGTGCGCGGGTCGAGACCGGCCAGGCCGTAGGTGAGCCAGTCCGTCACCGCGTCCTTGACCGTGTGGTTGGTAGGCGCGATCGCGAGGCCGTCCTCGTGGTCCCGCAACACCTCCTTGAGCTTGTTCTTCGCCTCCGTTTTAGTCTTGCCACTCCCCCGCTTGACGATCCGCTTGCCGCTCGGATCGAAGCCGAGGTTCGCCGTGGCGATCCAGCGTTGCCGTTTCTCGTCCCAGTGCAGGCCGCCATCTCCGCGGCTCCGGCGCTTGGTCATCAGGCCGCACGCTCCATGTCCCGCAATGAAGTCACGCAAAGCGACAGCTTGGATGCGCCGGCATCGGCCGATGGTGACCGAGGGCAGCTGCCGCGTACGGATCAGGTCGTACACCGTGGACCGGCCGAGCCTGAGACGGGCCGTCACCTGCCTACAGCCCTTGACGATTGACCTTCGAGTGCCCGGTCCGGCTCAGCCGTTCGGTCAGAAAGGCGAGGATCTCGTCTCTGGCCTTCAGTGTGGGGTGTCCGTCCTCGTTCACGAGGTGGGCGGTAACCACGCTGTGGGGGGACCCCACCACATCACGGAAGAACGGGGGCGGGTTCGTGTTCGCAGAAACGCCTGGAAGGACGCGGCCGTCGAAGGCGTCGCCGAGTAGGGCTCCGTACGCGGCGAAACGCTGCCCGGTGCACCAACGGTCGTTGTCGAAGCGGTAGGCGAGGACCTTCAGTCCGTCGCGTGCAACGCGCTCCTGGACCGCGTGCGCGTCCTCTTCGCTCATCTCCAGTCCGGCGGGATCGTCCAACGGCAGTGATGGATGGTTGACCACCGGCGCGATGACGGCAGGCTCAATCGCCATGGTGAGTGCGAAGTTGCCCGTGAAGCACAGTCCGATCGCACCGACTCCGGGACCGCCACACTCGGCGTGGGCTTGGCTCGCCAGCCCACGCAGCCACGCCACGACAGGGCTGGTACCACCCCCGGCAAAGGCACTGAACTCGGCACTGACACACGCCCGGCGAATCACCTCCTGCCCACCCTCGACCGTGGGATGGGCACCGTCGGTCCCGAAGAGCGAGGGAAGGTACACGGTGAAACCCGCATCCCGCACCCACCGCGCCAGCCGAAGGACGTCGGGGCTGATACCAGGCATCTCCGGCATCAATACGACGGCCGGCCCAGAACCGGCGACATGCACCGTCTTCACCACCCCGGCCACGTCGACCAGCCGGTGGGAGAAGTCCGTGATCGCGTCGCCAAGACGTCCGTTGGAAGCGGTCATGGCGACAGCGTGGACTGATGAACCCGCACAAGGCGATAGGCTGGATCGCCATATAGAGGGGCGATCTCGCCACAGGGCGTGGTGGTCAGGAGGCGACCATGAGCGCGCTGCGGGTTGGCGTTCTGGCCTACCCGGGCTGCTTCGCGTCCGAGGTGTTCGGCGTGCCCGACCTGTTGACGATGGCCACGCACGTTGCCGGTCCGGACCGCTCGGGCTACGAGGTGTCGGTCGTTTCACCTCGTCGTCGCATCACCGCATCGGGCGGTGTGGCGTTGGCCGTCGCTCCGCTCCGCGAGGTCGACGTTCTTGTCGTGCCGGGATTCGAGCTGGTGCCGGGTCTCGACGTGGACGCGAAACTCACGGCCCTCGCCCCTGAGATTGCGGCGATCCGCTCACACACCGCTGCGGGTAACGCCGTCGTCTCGATCTGTGTCGGCGCCTTCCTGCTCGCCGAGGCAGGGCTTCTCAACCGGCGCCGGGCTACGACGGCGTGGCTTCTCGCCGACGAACTGGCTCAACGCTGTCCGGAAGCCGACGTCCGCCCCGAACGTCTGGTCGTCACCGACAAGGGGGTGACGACGACCGCGGCCTTCAGTGCCATGTACGACTTCGCGCTGGAACTGATCCGCCAACACAGCGGTGCTGACGTGGCACGGGCAACCGCGCGGGTGGCGCTCGTCGACGACGCGCGGTCCTCCCAGACTCCATACGTCGACGCGCGACTTCTTCCGCATCCCGGAAACGAGTTCTCCCGCAGGGTCATGCGACGACTCGACCAGGACCTCGCCGCCCGATACGACCTCGCGGCGTTGGCGGACGCGTTCAGGGTCAGCACTCGGACGCTGTTGCGGCGCTTCGCTGACGAGACCGGCCGGAGTCCTCTTGAGTACCTACAGTCATCGCGCGTCCGCCGTGCCCGCCACCTGCTTGAGACCACGGATCGAACCGTCGCCAGCATCTCCACCACGGTCGGATACAAGGACCCCGGGACCTTCGCCGCTCTCTTCGCCAAGCACACCGGACAACGCCCAAGGGACTACCGCGCGACCTTCCGGCGTGGTGCCAACTGATCGCGGCCATCCCCTGGTGCGGGATTCGCCAGCGACCTTGCGTCCATCCGCGCTCGCGGTACCGGCACGGAGGGCGACCCACCCCAGGCGTCGTGCGGGCAACGTCGCCGTGGACAAGGCCCTGACCCGCGTGGGAGCGTGCCATCGCCTTCGGTGACTCGGTAGAGGTGCCCGGCGAGCACATCGCCGACTTCAGGGTGAACGGGCCTTCAGTCTTGGGCATCCCCCGTGGGCATCCCGGCCCTGAGATGAGGCTGCGGGTCTCGGCTCACGAGATACCTGCCGACCACGCAGCGCATCTGGTGGTGGCGGACACGCAGGGTCAGCGCGTGGCGGCACTCGGGCTGCGGATGACGGCGCTGCTGACCCTGCTGAGGTACAGCAGCGAGGTACAGCAACCCCAGCCACCGGCAGCGCCCCACGCCGCCCCTCATGGGCTTCCCGGCAGCCTGTATGACCTTCAATGACCGATCTCTGTAGAGCTACGGATCAGAAGGTCCCCGTGCCCCTGCCGTGCCCGATCGACCGGGAACTAGGAGGAACCACGGTGACCGATGGACAACGCACAGGAGAACGGCCCCCGACCGAATTACCTGGTCAGGGGCCATTCATCTGCGGTGGGTGTGGGATTTGAACTCACGGTGACATCGCTGCCACGACGGTTTTCAAGATCGCATCCGGCTTGGCGGGGTTGACTGGAAGTGGCGCCGGCGCGCGCGGAGGAAGGGCACCGTGCTGCTGAGCAGGACCAGGAGCAGGACAACCACGCCCGCAGGGGTGAGCTGGACCGTCACCTGCAGCGTGGTGGGCAGCACGGCCACCGCCACGCCCGCGACGGTCAACCGGTTACGCGTGCCGAAGAGCAGGGCGATCGCGAGGACCCCGGCCCACAGGACCCCGGTCCACAGCGGGCCGATGACGCTGAGAACGCCCAGCGTAAAGGGGTAGTACATGTCGACGAGCTGCCCGCCCGACACCAGGACGGCCGCCAGGGCGGTGGTTCCCATGATCGTGCGACGTTGTGACAGGGAGGGGCCGAGCAGATCCCTGGGTGCGGCGAGGACGACGGCGCCGGTGAGCAGCGGCACGGCCAGTCGAATCACTGCGATCGAGGGGGTGCCGTGGAAGCCGGAGGAGGTGAACGCCGCCAGCAGGACGTCGGCCAGGCACAGCACCATCGGCGGCACGACCAGTGCACGGGCCACGGTCCAGCGCCCGGTCCAGACAGCCGCGAGCGTCGCCAGCCAGAGCAGCGGCGTGAGGCCCGTGTTGGCCAGGCTCAGCACATTCGGGAGCGAGGACGCCGGCAAGGTCCGGACGCCGGGGGCGAAGAGCCACAACAGGCCCGCCACGAAGCTACCCGTCGCCACGGCGATAGCCAGCGGGGCCGCCTGCGCAAGGACCTGACCCGCCATCCGGTCGGAGCCCAGGCCGGTGCGCCGCCGCAGGCCATGGCCGGCGACATCGAGCGCCTCGCGCAGCCGACCGAGCGGGCCGGCATCCTGCGTCGCCTCGGCATAGATCGCGGTCAACTCGGCTTCGTGCTCAGCGCGGTAGGCGGCCGGATGGAGGCGCAGTGCCCAGCGGAACGCGAGTGAGCTGTGCTGCTGCGTCATGCCAGGGCCCCCTTCGGGCGGATGGCGTGGGCGCGACGGGCGGCCAGTCGACGCTCCGCCTCGGCGACGACAGCACGCAGCCGCTCCGTCTCGGCGGCCAGCACGTCTCGGCCGGCCTCGGCGAGGGCGTAGACCTTGCGCGCCCGACCGTCCACGACCTCCTCGCGCTCGACCCGGATCAGGCCCTGCTGGACCAGCCGGTCCAGCGCGCCGTAGAGAGTACCGGTGCGCATCCGCACACGGCCCTGGGAGATCGCGTCGATCTCCTGAATCAGTCCATAGCCGTGCCTGGGCTCGTCGGCCAGGGCAGTGAGCAGGAGCAGCGTCGGCTCCTGAAGCGGTCGCTCATTCATGCCGCCTATATATATCAGCGACCGGCATATGTTGTCGATCGATTCATCGTTCTGCCGCCCGGAGGCCCGATCCGCTGCCTGGGGGCCTGCGCCGCTGTGGCGGCGGCACGTCAGCGGGCTGATATCGCCCAGTCGTGTCCTGGACGGCAATGGCCAACCAGCCGATAGTTCGTGACGAAGAGGGCGCTCCGTTAGGGTGCGCCGCATGACCGACGCCCCGGCCTGTCCCGAGTGCAGCCAGCCGATGAGGTCCGGCGGCTTCGTCCTATCTCAGCCGGAGGAAGATGGCCGACGGACCTGCCGGACGCTATGGAGGTGTACCAGTCGGCATGTCTGGTGGTGCTGGGTCGACCGGCCGGACGAGCCTCTGGAGGTCTGCCCCGTGCCGGAACTGTTCCGCTGACATCAACGCCCCCGGACGGCCACAACAGACGGCGGCCAGTCGTAGCACCGGTACACGAGGCAGGCTGGCCGAGGGCGGATCGAACTCCTAAAGCGGTGCTCACCAGGCTCGGCCCTACCGCGGACATGCCAAGTAGGGTGCCTCTCATGACCACTTCTCCTGAGCACGTCGACAGCAGAGAAGACCTGGCTGCCTTCGTCCGTGCCCTCCACCGGAGCCACACCGAGGAGGGCCACTCATGGGAGAACGCGGACCTCGCGAGTTTCTTGGAGGCGCTGGCAGCATGGATCGACGACGCGGACGGCTGGTACGACAACGCCGCCCGCAATCTGCCCGCCGGTGACTGGAGCTTCTTCGCACGAGCTCTACGAGCTGCGACCACCTACGAGTAGCCCGTGGCTCACGGCAGACGCACAGATCGGACGGCCGCGCCCGTGCCAGAAACGTGCCAGATCGTGCGGGGAACCACGGGGAATGACGGGGACCAGGCCGCCGGTCAGTCAGGCCCCGCGCCCGCTCCACCGCAGTTCAGCCAAGCAGCCTCCCACCGGGAACCCGAGCTTCCCAAGCTGAGGGTTCGGCCGCACAGCGCCTGAGTCCATAGAGTCACCCCGGAGGAGGGCGAGATGTCGTCTCTAGCGATCACGTGGACATTGGGCAGTCAAGGCTGGGCCGTCGTCAAGGTGGCTGATGATCACGGCGAGGCGGAGGCCATCGCTTCCTACATTGCCGACGGACCCGAGCAGTTCCTCTACGCCGTTGCCCGGCTCGTCCTCGGTGACGAGGAAACACGCGCCGCGTTGGAGGGAGAGCCACAGGTGTACCGGTGGTTCTTCCACAGAGACGAATCTGTGGTCGACGTCCGCCTGGTCCTGGCCGACGGCGCCCAAGCTCCGGACAGATCAGGGGAAGTTCTCTGGTCGGGCCGCCACACAATCACGGCACTCGCACGGTCCGCCGTCCGAGCCTTCGACCGAATCGATCACGAGCAGGGCGAAGAAGCCTATGAGGCTCAATGGGGCCGGCCGTTTCCACGAAACGAACTCGAAGCTCTGCGAACCGCAATGCGGTCGCACCAGAGAGGCACAGCGACCAACGACACCGCCTCCGCGGCGGGCCTATGAGCGAGAGGCGGGCCGTCCCTGGGCCGTCCGACGCCGCTCAACAGTGCCTGCCTCCTGTCCCCTGGGCCGTCGGACATGTCACTGATCGTGGAGTTGAGGAGAGCATGGCCCTCCCGAGCCGTCATCGCCCTGCTCGACGACCCGGGAACGGACGCGTACCGCTCCGCGCTGCGCAGCGGGGCCGCGGGAGTGGTTGCCCACGACGCGGAGATGACGGAGATCGGAGAGGTGGTGAATGCCGCGCTGGAGGACCACGTCCGTCTGCCGGCCGCGACAGCCCGTGCACTGGCGGCCCGGACCACGGCTTCGGCGAGCGCGGAGCCTGCGCCGCGGGCTACGGGGCGGGTGCGCTGCTGAGCCTGCCGGCGAGCAGCAGGAGCACAGCGAGCAGCGGGAGGAGTACGAGCAGCGCTGGGCCGCGCTGCGGGTTCCGTTCGACGGAGACGCTGCGGCAGGGAGGTGCTCCCGGACCACCACGGGGGTCACGGGGTCACGGGGGACATGTCGCGCAGGTTGCCGAAGCAGCTCCCGGCCAAAGTCGTTCCGCCGACCGCGTGGGCGCCTTAACACTCTGACTTGCACGGGGTGGGTCGCTACGGTGATCGCATGACGCCCGACTCCATCTCACCCGCAGACATCGCGTCGATGCCCAGGACCGAGTTCGCCTTCCCTGGCACACTGCGCGACCAGCTCGTCGCGGCGATCCTCAACGGTTCGAAGACGTCCACAACAGGACTCGTCGTCGACTACGAGCACGAGGGAGAGCCCCTGCCGGAAGTCGGGAACCGTTCGGTGGTCATCGACTCGGACCATCGTCCGGTTGCGGTCATCGAGGTGACCAGCGTGCGCGTCGTCCCACTGGCGCAGGTGGATCTTGCGCACGTAACAGACGAGGGCGAAGGGCACACCAGCGTGGCCGAGTGGCGCGAAGGCCACGAGCGGTTCTGGCACAGCGAGGAGATGCGTACGGCCTTGGAGGACCCCGACTTTGCCGTCGACGACACGACGCCGGCTGTTCTGGAGCGCTTCCGCGTCATCGCCGACCTTCGCCTCTCCGATGGCACTGGTCGGTGCCACCGTCGTCGGCGTGTCCGTGCTGTCCGTCTCGCCGGCGGCCGCACTGAGCTGGAAGTGCAAGGAAAGCACCAAGACCAGCGACGACGCGGGATACAGCGGGCCTTGGGGCGACAACTGGGACTTCACCGTCAATAACTGCGTTGCCCGGTCCGGCAGTTACGTCTACGCCAAGGCCAAGGCGAGCTGGGACGCTCCCCCGTGGTACTCCGGGACGGACCTGTCGGAGACCTTCGACAGCGCCCACTTCCGGCTGTACCTCATGCACTCCGACGCGGGCGCGGACACAGTCCTGCTGAAGAGGGACTTCGACATCAAGTCCAAGCTGGCCGCCATGGACGGCAGCGGCAACGGTTCGTGGACCTCCTCCACGATCAAGAAGAAGGTCGGCGGCAAGAGCGCGTACGCCGACGGTGCCCTGCGTCTCAACTGGGACGAGGACGGCAAGGACGTCCGCACCTACGGCTTCAAGGCCAGCCGCTCGGTCTGAGGACCCTGCGCCATCGGTCCCGGCCGTCGGCCGGTACGGGTCGCGGGACCGGTCGTAGGACCGGTCCCGTGGTCGGTGTGGTGCCATGCCCGTATGGGCGCGGAGCGAGTGCTGATACTGCATCAGGGGGACGACCTCGACGTCGGTGAGATCCAGGAGCTCGTCGACTCGATCGAGAGGGATTCCGGTGACGGCCTCACCGGGGCGCGGGTGACCACCTATCCGGCGGCCGAGCCGACCGAGTCGGTGGCGCACGCCCTCGTGCTCCGGCTGGAGAGGGACGGTGAGGTCAGCCCCTGGATACGGCGGGTCGTCCCCCAGCACATGGTCAGGGTCGAGGCCACCGGAATGGCCCTGACCCGGCGGCCGGGGTGGAAGCGGCTGGCGGACGAGGACGCGCTGGCGTTCGTCGCCGGGGCCCGGGACGGGGAAGGGCGGCGGTTCGGTGACGACCTGCACGTGGTCGTGAGCCTCCTGCCCAGCACGAAGCCGCGGCGGATCCGGCGGCTCATGCCCGGCGGATACCTCCAGTGGGTGGACGGCGTGTTCCGCCGCGCCGGCGCGCCACTCGGCCGCATCGACGTCGCGCACTGGCTCGTGTGCGTGGACGGGCCGGCGCGCGTCCTGCATCTCGCCTATCTCTCCGCCGACCGGAACGTGATGCCGTTGCTGCCGTGGGAGGTGCTGTCCCGTGCCGAGAAGCGCGGGGGAAGGAAACTGACCTGAGGCGTCGGCGGACGAGCGCGTGCTCCTGCGGGACGATGTGACGACGTCGCGGTACCGGGTCATTCACCACACCTTCAACGGCCGCGGTGATGCCTTCACTGTCGGAGGTCTTCGGGAAGCGTGAGGGTCGTCAAGGCTGTCCACGCGGTCTGCTAGGACAGCACCCCCGCCAGCGTTCCCGCCAGTGTGAGCGTGAGGAAGACCGCGCCCCAGGCCATCGCCCGGCGTATGCAGCGGTACTTGATCCAGGCGGTGCGGGACAGGATCTCCAGCTGGGTCGCGTCGCCGGAGGAGGGCGCCCGGGAGGGGCGTCGGGGGGAGACGGCCAGACCGAGGAGGACGAGGGACGGGGCGCAGGCGGCGCAGCCGGCCCAGACCAGGAGCTGTGGGACGACGGCGTACTGGCCGGGCGCTATGAGGCCGCCGGCGATCGCGCCGAGCAGGGCGGTCAGGGCCGCGCCCAGGGTCGCCAGCGTCAGTCCGGCCTTGCTGTCGGCCTTCGCGAGTCGCTCGCGGGCCTCGGTCAGCAGGTCCCGGGTGAGTTCCGCCGCACGGTCGGTTTGCGTCCCGGTCCCGGTCCCGGTCTCGCCGCTCGGTGTGGTCATACCTCCCCCTCGCTCATCAGCGGCATTCCCGAGTACCCGGAAGTGGCTCTTCTAGTACGCGGAGTACGCGGAGTGCGAGTACTACGCGTACTCCGCGGGTCTCAGTTGTTCCACGTCTCGTCGTACGGGTCGGCCGGTGCCGGTACCGGTCTGGCGCTGGTGACCTCGAGGTACGGGATCGGGCCGTCGTTGACCGGGTCCTTGGTCCGGCGGGGTGTGTACCGGCCGGTGATCTCCAGCCAGGTGTCCGGGCTCAGGACCGGGGGGATGTTGCCGGTCAGGGCGATCTTGACCGGCTGGGCGTCCGCCGCGCAGCAGTTGAGGCCCATGCGGACCAGGTAGGGGGCGCCCGCCCGGTCCAGGGTGACGAAACCGGTGATCTTCAGCTCGCGGTCGCGGAGGGAGCGGCCGTCGTCGTAGACCGCGCGGCCGGCGTAGTCGGCCACGCCGAGTCGGAGGGGTTCGCCTGCGGGGAGGTCCGGGAAGCCGAAGGGCTTGGTCAGGGCCGTGCCCGTGTGGGCCGCGCTGTAGGAGCCCAGGGCCGGCGGGGCGACCAGGATCAGGGCGAGGACGGGGAGGGCGAGGAGCCAGGAGATGCGGGGCTCGTGGTGGTGCTGTCGCGCGGGTGCGCGGCGGCGTTCGTACCAGAGCGTCGCCGCCGCCGTCGCGATCAGCACCACGCCCGCCAGCAGGACCAGCGGGCGCAGGCCCGCCTTGACGTAGCGCAGGTAGAGGTCGGTGAGGCCGGCGTGCAGGAGTGTCGCGCCGAGCAGGAAGAGGAGGGCGGTCTGGGCCAGGCGGTTCACAGCAGGACCGTTCCGGTCAGGGCCGACACGACGACGGCCAGGGCGAACGTCGCGGGGGCGAAGCGCAGGGCGAAGGCACGGCCGAAGGTGCCCGCCTGCATCGCGAAGAGCTTCAGGTCGATCATCGGCCCTACTACCAGGAACGTCAGACGGGCCGTCAGGGAGAACTGGGTCAGGGACGCCGCCACGAACGCGTCCGCCTCCGAGCAGATGGACAGCAGGACGGCGAGCACCGCGAGGGCCAGCACCGAGAGCACCGGATTCCCGGCCGCCGCGCGCAGCCACTCCTCCGGCACCACCGCCTTCAGCGTCGCCGCGGCCATCGCACCGACCACCAGGAAACCGCCGGCGTGCATCACGTCGTGGCGCACCGAGCCCCAGAAGGCCGCCCCCTTGCCCCGGCCGTCGTACGAGGGTCTGTCGGGCGGGCGCAGCCAGTCCGTGCGGCCGAGGCGGTGCCAGAGCCAGCCCATCGCGCAGGCCACCAGCAGGCTCGCGACGAAGCGGGCCAGGACCATCTCCGGGTCGCCGGGGAAGGCGACGGCCGTCGCCGTCAGCACGATCGGGTTGATGGCGGGCGCCGAGAGGAGGAACGCCAGCGCCGCCGCCGGTGTGACCCCTCGGCGGACCAGCGCCCCGGCCACCGGCACCGACGCGCACTCGCAGCCCGGCAGCACCGCGCCCGCCGCGCCCGCGACCGGGACCGCCAGGGCCGGGCGCTTCGGCAGGGCCCGGGCGAAGAAGGACGGCGGCACGAACACCGCGATCGCCGCCGACAGCAGCACGCCGAGCACCAGGAACGGCAGCGCCTGGACCAGGACCGCGACGAACACGGTCATCCAGCTCTGCATCACCGGTGCGGACAGGGCCCCGCGGATCGGGTCCTGGAGCATCACCGCCGTGAGCAGCAGGAGGGTGAGCAGGAGGGGGGAGTTGAGGTGGCGGGCTTCGTCCGGGTCCGGGCCGAGGTCGTCGACCTCGTCGGCCGCTTCGGCCTTGTCGACCTCGTCGGTCTCCTGCGGAGCGGGTTTCGTGGTGGCCACCGGCCCGGTACCTCCGGTCGTGCGCACGGGCATTGCCTCCCCTTCTGTACGCCCCGTCCACGGCGGGCGTTCAGCCACTGCGGTTCCTTTCTGGAACCAGCCGTCCCGGTGAGGCAGTCTTCTCCCTTGTGGTGAGCGTTCCGAACCAAGGTCTGCCAGGTGATCCGGCCACGCACATGATCGTGTGCGGGGACGACGGACTCGCGCACCGGCTGGCCGCCGAACTCCGCGGTGTGTACGGCGAACAGGTCACGCTCGTGGTGCCGCCCTCGGGGCGCCGGGTGCGGCAGCCGGTGGTCGGACGGGCCCGGGCCGCCTCGGCGGCCCTGCTCGACCGGGTCAGCGCGGCGGTCAACCGGACGGGCGCGGGCGGCGCCGAACCGGCCGCGAACGAGCAGGTCGTGGAGGCCGCCGAGGTCACCGAGGCCGTGCTCACCGACGTGGGCGCCGACCGGGCGGCGGCCCTGGCGCTCGTGTACGACGACGACGAGACCAACATCCGCGCCGCGCTCACCGCCCGCCGGCTCAACCCCCGCCTCAGGCTCGTACTCCGCCTGTACAACCGGCGGCTGGGCCAGCACATCGAGGAACTGCTCGACCAGACGGCGGCGGTGGCCTCCGGCACGGGGCCCGGCACGGGAGGGCTGGACGCGTCGACGACCGTGCTGTCCGACGCCGACACGGCCGCGCCCGCGCTGGCCGCCACCGCCCTCGTCGGGACCAGCAAGGTCGTCCAGACCGAAGGGCTCGTCCTGCGTGCCGTGGAGCGGCAGCCACCGCGGCCGGGCGAGGTGGCCGACCCCGGTCTGTGCACCCTGGCGCTGCTGTCCGCGACGAGCAACGACCCGGCCGGCGCGGACGGTTCCGAGAGCAGCGGGGAGCAGGGCCCGCAACTGCTGCCGGACGAGGCGGCGGTGGCGTCGGCGACCGGGCGCGGGACCGTCGTCCTGGAGCAGGTGTCGTACTCCGGGCCGTCCCTGCCCTCCGGGCGGGGCGGTGTGCCGCCGTTCGCCTCGCTGTTCTCACGCCGGCTGCGGTGGTCGCTGGCCGGGCTGGTGGGATGTGTGCTCGCGCTCGCCGTCGCGTTGATGTTCGTGACCGGGGAGCATCCGCTGTACGCCACGTACGTCACGCTCCTCGACCTGTTCGGCATCAACGATCCCGCGTTCCACGAGTCGACCGGGCGGCAGGTCCTGCAACTGCTGTCCGGGCTGGTCGGGTTGCTGCTGCTGCCGGTGCTGCTGGCCGCGGTGCTGGAGGCACTGGGCACGTTCCGCAGCGCGTCTGCGCTGCGCAAGCCGCCGCGGGGGCTCGGCGGGCATGTGGTGCTGCTCGGGCTCGGCAAGATCGGGACGCGGGTGCTGACGCGGCTGCGGGAGCTGCACATTCCCGTGGTGTGCGTCGAGTCCGATCCGGAGGCCAGGGGGATGGCGACGGCGCGGCGGCTGCGGGTGCCGGTGGTGCTCGGAGATGTCACGCAGGAGGGGGTGCTGGAGGCCGCGAAGATCCATCGGGCGCATGCGTTGCTGGCGTTGACCAGTGCGGACACGACGAATCTGGAGGCCGCGTTGTACGCGCGGTCCGTGCGGCCTGATCTGCGGGTGGTGTTGCGGCTGTACGACGACGACTTCGCGACCGCGGTGTACCGGACGCTGCGGGCCGCGCATCCGTTCGCCCTCACCCGGAGCCGGAGTGTGTCCCATCTGGCCGCGCCCGCGTTCGCCGGAGCGATGATGGGGCGGCAGATTCTGGGGGCGATTCCGGTCGAGCGGCGGGTGTTGCTGTTCGCGGAGGTGGAGGTGGCCGGGCATCCGCAGTTGGAGGGGCGGACGGTGAGGGAGGCGTTCCGGGCGGGGGCGTGGCGGGTGCTGGCGCTCAATACGGCACGTCCTGGGGGGCGGCGGGGTGAGGGGGAGAGTCCGGAGGAGGAAGGGGCGCCGGCTTCGGGGCTGGTGTGGGATCTGCCTCCTACGTATGTGCTGGGGGCGGATGATCGGGTGGTGCTGGCGGCTACGCGGCGGGGGTTGGCGGAGTTGCTGGGGCGGAGGAGGCGGGAGCGGGCTGGGGCGTAGACGCCGAGCGGTGGGGTTCTCGGCTCGGCGTCACGAGGTGCGGGGGGTCGGGCTGGGCCGGGGGTTGCACAACCCGGCGTTACGAGGTGCGCGGCGTCGAGCTGAGGCCGGGGCGTTGCGCAGCCCGGCGTTACGAGGTGCGCGGCGTCGAGCTGAGGCCGGGGCGTTGCGCAGCCCGGCGCAGCGGGGTGCCGCCCGCGCCCACCCGTGCCGCCCCAAGCGGCACGACTGCCCGCGGGTTACGGGTACCCCGGCCCCCGGGTGACGGGCCCCCGCGCCACGGGGGGACGAACGCTCGCGCCCCGCGGGTAACGAGCACTCGCGCCCCGCGGATCAGGAACACTCGCGCCCCGCGGATCACGAGCCCCCGCGCCCCGCGAGTCACGCGTCAGCGGCGGCGCCCCGCGCATCACGACCGTCGGCTCAAATACCTCTCCGCGAACTCCAGCTCCAGCCGCACCTGCTTGATCCGTTCGTCCACCACCAGCGACCCGTGCCCGGCGTCATAGCGGTACACCTCGTGGACCGCGCCTCTCGCCTCCAGGCGCTTGACGTAGTTCTCGATCTGGCGGATGGGGCAACGGGGGTCGTTGACGCCGGCCGAGATGTAGACCGGGGCCTTGACCTGGTCGACGTAGGTGAGGGGGGAGGAGGCCTCGAAGCGGTCGGGGACCTCTTCGGGGGTGCCGCCGAGGAGTGTGCGGTCCATCGCCTTCAGCGCTTCCATCTCGTCGTGGTACGCCGTGACGTAGTCGGCGACGGGGACCGCCGCGATGCCCAGGGCCCACGCGTCGGGCTGGACGCCGAGGCCGAGGAGGGTGAGGTAGCCGCCCCAGGAACCACCGGTGAGGATGAGGCGGTCGGGATCGGCGAGGCCGGAGGTGACGGCCCATTCGCGGACCGCGGCGATGTCCTCCAGTTCGATGAGACCCACGCGGTGCTTCAGGGCGTCGGTCCAGGCACGGCCGTAGCCCGTCGAGCCGCGGTAGTTGACCCGGACCACCGCGTAGCCGTGGTCGACCCACGCCGCCGGGCCCGCCGCGAAGGAGTCGCTGTCGTGCCAGGTCGGGCCGCCGTGGATGTCGAAGACCGTGGGGAGTGGGCCGGTGGTGCCCTTCGGCTTCTGGACGAGGGCGTGGATGAGGCCGCCCGGCCCTTCCACCCACACGTCCTCCACCGGCACCGAGCCGGGCGACTTCATGCCGGGCGGGTCGAGCACGACACCGCCGGCCGTGGAGCGGACGGCCGACGGCTCGGCGGCCGAGGACCACAGGTACTCCACGCTGCCGTCGGGCCGGGCCGTGGCGCCGGACACCGTGCCGGGCGGGGTCGGGATCTCGGTCAGGGCGCGGCTCGCCAGGTCGTAGCGGAACAGCTCGCTGCGGGCCTCGAAGCTGTGCGCGATGAGCAGGCCGCTGCCGTCCGGGTACCACTCGGCACTGACGTCGCCCGGCAGTTCCAGCGCCAGGTCCGTCTCCTCGCCGGAGGCGACGTCCCAGACCAGGGGCTCCCAGCGGCCCCGGCGCTGGTGGCCGATGAGAAGGCGGGTGTCGCCGTCGACGGGGGCGAAACCGAGGACCTCCAGGCCGAGCTCGCGCGTACCGCCCTCGGTGTCGTCGAGGTCGGCGACCGGGGTGCCGTCGGTGCGCAGGACGCGCAGGGCGGAGTGCATGGCGTCGCCGTGCTCGGTGTGCTCGATGGCGATGAGCGAGCCGTCGTGGGAGAGGTCGCCGACGCCGGCCGACTCGCGGTGGCGGTAGATCTCCACCGGGTCCCCGCCGGTGCGGACGAGGTGGATCGTCGTACCGTCCTCGTCGGTGGAGCGGCCGACGACCGCCGTGCGCCCGTCTCGGCCGAGGGCGAGGCCCGCCGGGTAGGAGGCGTCCAGGCCCTCGGCGGCGAGTTCGTCCGGGCCGCCCGTGAAGGGCTGGCGGCGCCAGACTCCGAACTCGTCGCCGTCCTTGTCGTCGAACCACCAGATCCAGGCGCCGTCCGGTGACAGCACGCCGTCCGTCGTGCCGTTCGGCCGGTCCGTCACCTGGCGCTGCTCGCCCGTCGACCGGTCCCAGGCGTACAGCTCGTACGTCCCCGTCGCGTTCGACACGAACAGGGAGCGGTCCGGCGCGTCCTCCGCCCAGTCGGGCAGGGACACCCTGGGCGCCCGGAAGCGCTTCTCCCAGTCCGGCATCCGCTCCTGCTGCCCCGCCTGTACCTCTTGCTCGTGCTGGTCCCGCTGATCCCGCTGATCCCGCGCGTCGGATCCGTTGCTCTCAGTCATGGCCCCATAGTGCCTCCCCCCGCCGACAATTCGCTGGCGAGGTCCCCAGCCTGTGGATAACCTCCACCGGTCCCCCTTCTGAGCAGGTCAGGAGTGACCCCCATGTACTCCCCCACCCCGGCCGACTGGCACGAGGCCAACCGCGCCCACTGGGACGAACGCGTCCCCCTGCACGCCGCCGGCGATTTCTACGACCTCGACTCCTTCCGGGCCGGCCAGGACCCCTTGCGCGACTTCGAACTCGCCGAGGTCGGCGACGTCTCCGGCCGCTCTCTGCTGCACCTGCAGTGCCATATCGGCCTGGACACGCTTTCCTGGGCCCGGCACGGCGCCGCCCGTGTCGTCGGCCTGGACTTCTCCGCACCGGCGGTCGACATCGCCCGCGGCCTCGCGCGCGACCTCGGCCTCGGCGAGGACCGGGCGGCCTTCGTCGCGGCGGACGTGTACGACGCGGCCGGCGCGGTCCCGGACCCGTCGTACGACATCGTCTACACCGGCGTCGGCGCGCTGTGCTGGCTGCCCGACATCGGGCGCTGGGCCGAGACGGCGGCCTCGCTGGTGGCGCCCGGCGGGTTCCTGTACCTCTGCGAGTTCCATCCGCTCACCGACGTCCTCGACGACGAGACCGGCTCGCGGATCACGTACGACTACTTCGCCCGTGACGCCTGGATCGAGGAGAGTCCGGGTTCGTACGCGGCCGAGGGCGCCGACTTCGTCCACAACCGGCGCGTGGAGTGGCAACACCCGGTCGGCGAGGTCGTCTCGGCGCTGGCGGCGGCCGGGCTGCGCATCGAGTTCCTGCGCGAGCACGACGTCTCGCTGTTCCGGCGGTTCGGGTGCTTCGAGCGGCGGGACGGCTACTTCCGCTATCCGGCGGACCGGCCGCGGATCCCGCTGATGTACTCGATCCGGGCCCGCAAGGACTGACGAAGCGGTACCGAGTCGTGCCGACCCCGCAGGCCGGACCCGCCCGGCAGCCCCGTACCGTAAGGGTGTGTACCGGTTTCTGCTGACGCCCCGATGGTGGGGGATCAACGTCTTCGTGCTGTTGTCCATCCCCTTCTGCATCTTCATGGGGTCCTGGCAGCTGGGCCGGTTCGAGGACCGTGTGCAGGACCACCGCACGGCCACCGAGCAGGTCGCCGAGGCCCGGCACGAGGCGCCCCGGCCGCTCGGGGAGATGCTGCCGGTGACCAAGGCGACGTCCGGCAAGCAGGTCACCGCGACCGGTCGCTACGGCAGGCAGCTGCTGGTGCCCGGCCGGGAGCTCGACGGCAAGCAGGGTTTCTACGTCCTGACGCTGCTGCGCACCGACTCGGGCGAGGCGCTGCCGGTGGTCCGGGGGTGGCTGCCGGGTGCCGCCGACGCGGCGAAGGCGCCCGCGCCGCCCGCCGGTGAGGTCACGGTCACGGGGGCGCTCCAGGCGTCCGAGACGCCGGGGGACAACGGCGTGAGTGCGCAGGGCGGGCTGCCGGCCGGGCAGACCGCGGCGATCAGTGCGGCGTCCTTGGTGAACCTGGTGCCGTACGACGTGTACGACGCGTGGGTCACGTTGGCGAAGGGTGACTCGGGGATGAAGGCGGTGCCGGCGAGTGCGCCGCCGGACACCGGGCTGGACCTGAAGGCGTTCCAGAACCTCGGTTACACCGCCGAGTGGTTCGCTTTCGTGGGGTTCGTGATCTTCATGTGGTTCCGGTTGCTGCGGCGTGAAGTGGAGTTCGCGCGGGATGCGGAGCTGGGGTTGGTGCCGGAGGAGGAGCCTGTCGCTGCGGACGCCGGTGCCAAGTGAGCGGCGTCGCTGCTGAGGCCCAGTGGGTCCGCAGCCCGGCGTAGCGGGATGCCGCTGCGCCCACCCGTGCCGCCCCAGCGGCACGACTGCCCGCAGCTAGGACAACTACGACGCCGCCAGTACGCCCGTCCAGTAGACCGTCCCCGCGCACGCGTTGGGCACCGTCACCGAGCCCGCGCCCGAGCCGGTGGCCGGTGTGTACGTGACCGCCACGCTGCCGTCGGCCGTGCCGTCCTCCGTGGCCAGCTGCGGGGCCGTGCCCGTGCCCGTGTCGCCGCCGGTGGAGGTACCGCCCGCGGCCGCGCTGTCCTCCGTCGGAGTGGGGTCGGGAGTGGGGTCGGGAGTGGGGTCGGGGTCGGGGTCGGGGTCGCCGGGGGCGGGGCAGGTCTCACTGGGGACCCAGGCGAACTTCACGTCGTAGGCGGCTCCCGGCGAGAGCACCAGCTGGGTGGCCTCCAGGGACGGGTCGGGCAGGCCGGCCGCCGCGTCCCCGGCCGTGTGCCGGACCGCACCGACCTTGCTGACGTCGGCCGCGCCCTGCGCCAGCGCGCTCACCGAGCCGGGGTCGGTGACCGTGCAGCTCGCCGCGGAGACGTTGGTGACACGGAAGGTGCCGTAGACCGCGCCGGTGGAGTCGGGGGCGACGCTGCTTCCGGCGGCGGGGCCGAGCTGGGCGGCGGTGCACGCCTGGATGCCCGCGGCGGCGGTGGAGGACGGGCCGGCACCCTGGGACGCTCCGGCCGAGGCGCCGGGGCCCTTGCTTTCCTTGTCCTTCTGCTTCTTCTCGCCCTTTTCCTTGCCCTCGGTCTTGCCGGGGGAGCCGCCCGCGGAGCTCTCGCCGCCGTCCGGGCCCTTGCCCTGGCCCGCGCCGCCCTGTGCCTCGGAAGCGTGGCCGATCGCGGACGGGTTGGCCTCGGAGCCGGTGGAGTTGGAGACGTGCACGAGGGCGGGGATGGCCGTGCCGATGAACAGCGCGGCGGCTGCCATACCGACGACGGCCTGCCGCTTGCGGGTCCGCCGCTGGGGCACCGCCTTGCGCAGATAGTCCAGCGTGCCGTCGCGCGGTTCCACCTCCTGCACCGCTTCGTGCAGCATCCTGCGCAGGTCCAGCTCGTCCGACTCGAGCCCCTTGGGGCCCTTTTCGTCCAGGCCGTGGTTCACAGTTCCGTTCCCAGCGTGCGATTGCTTCGGATCTTGCCCGTGCAGCTTTGTCGGCTCGTGCCACTCGAAGGGCTCGTGCCGGTCGCGCCCGTCACGGCGCGCGCCGTCGCTCATACCGGCGCCTCCATGGCCAGCCGGAGCGCCGCGATACCGCGCGAGCCGTACGCCTTGACCGAGCCCAGGGATATGCCGAGGGTCTCGGCGACCTGGGCCTCGGTCATGTCCGCGAAGTAGCGCAGCACCAGCACCTCGCGCTGGCGGCGCTGCAGGCCCTTCATCGCCTTGATGAGGGAGTCGCGCTCCAACTGGTCGTAGGCGCCTTCCTCGGCGCTCGCCATGTCGGGCATGGGCTTCGACAGCAGCTTCAGGCCGAGGATGCGGCGGCGCAGCGCCGAACGGGACAGGTTGACGACCGTCTGGCGCAGGTACGCCAGGGTCTTCTCGGGGTCGCGGACCCGCTTGCGGGCCGAGTGGACGCGGATGAAGGCCTCCTGGACGACGTCCTCGCAGGAGGCCGTGTCGTCGAGGAGGAGCGCCGCGAGACCGAGCAGCGAGCGGTAGTGCGCGCGGTAGGTCTCGGTGAGGTGGTCGACCGTGGTCCCGGCCGCGACACCGTCCTCGGCGCCGTCACGCTGGTTCGGGATGCGGGCCGGCCGCGCTGCGGGCACGGGCGCGATCACCGGCATGCCACCGGAAGTACCGGCCATGCGGGGTCGTAGAGCCGCCGGACGGGGCGGTCGAAGGACCGTGCCGCGTGCCGCGCTGAAGTCGAGTACCTCTGCCACGCCTGTTGGACACGCTCACCCCTGTGAGGGTTGTACGTGCCGGGCATCACTTTCACGCCGACCTTCGCCGCCGAAGGTCTACCCGCGTCAGGCAGCACAACCGATGGTGCATCAAATGCCCTCATGCGTCCCGCTCTTCCCCTATGTCCAGATGTGAACGGGCGTCCCCACGCCCGGTTCCAGGCGTCCCCACGCCTGAAGGTGTCCCACGGCCCGGAAGGGCGACCGCAAAGACGCTCCCCGCCCTCCGCACGGTTGCGGAGGGCGGGGAGGTAAATCCTCGGATGCCGATGGGGTTCGGGACAAGTGGTCCGGACCATCGACCGGCTCACATGTCGTACACAGATCCTACAAACCGCCTATGACACCGGTCGGGGGTTTTCCGCGTCCGAAACTTCCCGAAAACTCGGCAACCTCACGAAAACCCGGCGGCGGCCACCGGCTCGGCACGTCACGAAAGCTCGGCGGCCACCAGTTCGGCGATCTGGGCGGTGTTGAGCGCGGAGCCCTTGCGCAGGTTGTCCCCGCAGACGAACAGTTCGAGCGCCGTCGGGTCGTCCAGCGCCCGCCGCACCCGCCCGACCCACGTCGGGTCGGTGCCGACGACATCGGCAGGGGTCGGGAACTCCCCCGCGGCCGGGTTGTCGAACAGCACGACCCCGGGTGCTGTGGCGAGGATCTCGCGGGCCTTGTCGACGGTGACCTCGCCCTCGAAGCGGGCGTGCACGGTCAGCGAATGCGTGGTGATCACCGGGACGCGGACACAGGTCACGGCCACGGGCAGGGCGGGCAGACCGAGGATCTTGCGGGACTCGTCCCGGACCTTCAGCTCCTCCGACGACCAGCCGTCCTCACGCGGCGACCCGGCCCACGGCACGACGTTCAGCGCGACCGGCTCCGGGAACGGCCCGGTGCTGTCTCCCACGACCCGCCGCACGTCACCGGGGCTGGTCCCCAGCTCCGTGCCGGCGACCAGGGACAACTGCTGCCGCAGCGTCGCCACGCCCGCGCGGCCGGCGCCGCTGACCGCCTGGTACGAGGAGACCACCAGCTCGCGCAGCCCGAACTCGGCGTGCAGCGCGCCCAGGGCCACGATCATGGAGAGCGTCGTGCAGCTGGGGTTGGCGATGATCCCGCGCGGGCGCATCCGGACGGCGTGCGGGTTGACCTCGGGCACGACGAGTGGCACGTCCGGGTCCATCCGGAACGTGCCGGAGTTGTCGACCACCACCGCGCCCTTGGCGGCGGCCAGGGGCGCCCACCGCTCGGCGACCTCGTCGGGGACGTCGAACATGGCGACGTCGACCCCGTCGAAGGCCTCCTCGGTGAGCGCCACGACCTCGGTCTCCTCGCCGCGCACGGCCAGCTTGCGGCCGGCCGAGCGCGGGGAGGCGACCAGTCGGATCTCGCCCCAGACATCCGCACGGTGGGACAGGATCTGGAGCATGACCGTGCCGACGGCCCCGGTCGCTCCCACGACGGCGAGCGTCGGGCGCTCGGACCGGTCGGCCCGTCGGAGACCGGGCATCAGCGGCCGGTGCCTCCGTAGACGACGGCCTCGTCGCTGTCGGAGTCGAGTCCGAAAGCGGTGTGCACGGCGCGGACGGCCTCGGGCACGTCGTCGGCGCGCGTGACGACCGAGATGCGGATCTCGGAGGTCGAGATCAGCTCGATGTTCACGCCCGCGTCGGACAGCGCCTGGAAGAAGTCGGCCGTGACGCCCGGGTTGGTCTTCATGCCGGCGCCGACGAGGGAGATCTTGCCGATCTGGTCGTCGTAGCGCAGCGAGTCGAAGCCGATGTCGGCCTTGTTCTTCTCGAGCGCGTCGATGGCCTTGCGGCCCTCGGTCTTCGGCAGCGTGAAAGAGATGTCCGTCAGGCCCGTGGAGGCGGCGGACACGTTCTGCACGACCATGTCGATGTTGATCTCGGCGTTGGCG
Source organism: Streptomyces coeruleorubidus (assembly GCF_028885415.1). Taxonomy (GTDB): domain Bacteria; phylum Actinomycetota; class Actinomycetes; order Streptomycetales; family Streptomycetaceae; genus Streptomyces; species Streptomyces coeruleorubidus_A. The sequence continues at coordinate 5,362,031 of NZ_CP118527.1, read as the reverse complement.
ATCGTGCGGAAGATCGAGGCCGCCTCGCCCGGCTTGTCCGGCACGCCGACGACCGTGACCTTGGCCTCGGAGGTGTCGTGCGCGACACCGGAGATGAGAGCCTGCTCCACCTGCTTGTCCCCTTGCTTTTGAACGAGTGGCTCGCTGCTGACCCATGTGCCCTGAAGTCCGCTGAAGCTGGACCGGACGTGGATCGGGATGTTGTACCGGCGGGCGTACTCCACACAGCGGTGGAGCAGCACCTTCGACCCGGACGCCGCCAGTTCGAGCATGTCCTCGAAGGAGATCCAGTCGATCTTCCGGGCCTTCTTCACCACGCGCGGGTCGGCGGTGAACACGCCGTCGACGTCGGTGTAGATCTCGCACACATCGGCGTCGAGGGCGGCGGCGAGGGCCACCGCGGTGGTGTCGGAGCCGCCGCGGCCGAGGGTGGTGATGTCCTTGGTGTCCTGGCTGACGCCCTGGAAACCGGCCACGATCGCGATGTTGCCCTCGTCCACCGAGGTCTTGATCCGGCCCGGCGTGACGTCGATGATCCGGGCTTTGTTGTGGACCGAGTCGGTGATGACACCTGCCTGGCTGCCGGTGAACGACTGGGCCTCGTGGCCCAGCTTTTTGATCGCCATGGCCAGCAACGCCATGGAGATCCGCTCTCCGGCGGTCAGCAGCATGTCGAGCTCGCGCCCGGCAGGCATCGGGGATACCTGCTCGGCGAGATCGATCAGCTCGTCCGTCGTGTCGCCCATCGCGGAAACGACGGCAACCACCTGGTTGCCGTTCTGCTTCGCTTCCACGATCCGCTTGGCGACGCGCTTGATGCCCTCGGCATCGGCTACGGAGGAGCCTCCGTACTTCTGCACGACAAGGCCCACGTGCGCTCCTCGCTCAATCCGTCTCTATCCGCTCATACGCATTCGTACTGCGGTCGGCTCAGTCTAACGAGCGTCCGAAAAACCCTTCCGCGATATCGCATGCTGAGATTTCCGGGGCACTCGTCCAGAGCTGCTCATGCCCATCTGGGCACAGGCCACGCGAGAAAGTGCCCGGCGTCACAATCGCACGTGGGCTCGCCCCTGTGAGCCAACTTTCAAGCATTAGGGTTCGCCTGTGCGCGTACTGCTGGTGGAAGACGATGAACCGGTCGCCGAGTCCCTCAGACGCGGCCTGAAGCGCTACGGCTTCGAGGTCGAGTGGGTCGCCACGGGCCAGGCGGCGCTGAACCACACGGACCCCTACGACGTCGTCCTGCTCGACCTCGGCCTGCCCGACACCGACGGCCTCGACGTCTGCAAGGTGCTGCGCGAGCGCGGCGACGTCCCGATCATCGTGATCAGCGCCCGCAGCGACGAGACCGACCGGGTGGTGGGCCTGGAGATCGGCGCGGACGACTACGTCTCCAAGCCGTTCGGCGTCCGGGAGGTCATCGCCCGCATCCGGGCGGTCATGCGCCGCGCGCAGCCCCGCACCCCCGCCGCCGCTGCGCCCGAGAAAGGCCCCGACCGCTACGGCCCCCGCCTGACCGTCGACCGCAAGGCGGCCCGGGTGCGGCTCGACGGCGAGGAGGTGGCCCTCGCGCCCAAGGAGTACGACCTGCTGGCCTTCCTCACCGAGGAGCCCGGGGCGCTGATGTCGCGCGAGCAGATCATGGAAGCGGTCTGGGACGCGAACTGGTTCGGGCCGACGAAGACGCTGGACGTGCACGTGGCGGCGCTGCGGCGGAAGCTGGCGGGCGCGATCACGATCGAGGCGGTGCGCGGGGTCGGCTTCCGGCTGGAGATCGTCCAGGACGGCGGCGGCGAGGACAACGGCGGCGGCACGAACACGGACAGCGACGCCTCATGATCCGCCAGCTCGTCCGCAGCTACATCTTCCTCGTCGCGATCGCCATCGCCCTGTTCACGGTGCCGGTGGCCTTCTCGCTCACCTCCCAGCTGCGGGGCGACACGGAGGATTCCGTGGTGCGCGAGGCCGAGACCATGGCGCTGCTGCTGGCCAACGGCGACTCCACCTCGTGCGAGGCGCTCCAGAAGATGGCCATCGCGTACGCCGCCGGGACACCCGGCGACGTCCAGGTGGCCGGAGCCCCGGGCTGCGCGCCGGGCCTGCTCCGCCCGAGGCAGGACGCGGCCCTGACCACGGCCCTCGACCGGGGCAAGCCCACGACCGACTGGGGCTCCTCCTTCATCTGGGGCCCCGAGCTGGTGATCACTGTCCCCGCCAGGACGGCCGGCGAAGACCGCCCCGTCGGTGCCGTGCGCATCGTCTACTCGACGAACGAGATGACCGACCGCCTGTGGACGATCTGGGGCTTCCGGGCGGTCCTCGCGGTGCTGGTCCTCGTGGTGGCCGCCCTGCTCGGCGCGGGGGTGGCGCGGCGTCTGACCCGTCCGCTGCGCCAGCTCAACGACATGGCGAGCAAGTTCAGCGACGGCGACCTGACCGCCCGCTCCCCCGTGACGGGCCCGCCGGAGACCCAGACGCTGGCCCGCACCCTCAACCAGGGCGCGGAACGCCTGGACACCCTGATCGCGGCCCAGCGCATCTTCGTGGCGGACGCCTCGCACCAGCTGCGCACCCCGCTCACGGCCCTGCGGCTGTCCCTGGACAACATCGCCGACGGTGTGGACGACGAGTTCGTACGGGAGGACGTGGAGCAGGCCACCGCCGAGGTCGTGCGCATGAACCGCCTGGTCAACGGCCTGCTGGTGCTGGCCCGGGCCGAGGCCAAGGTGTCTGCTGCCGAGCCGCTCCCGCTGCTGGACATCGTGCGGGAGCGGCTCGCCGTGTGGAGACCGGCCGCCGACGAGCGCGGAGTCACCATCGCGCTCAGGGGGAGTATCGACGGCCGGCCGTCTGTGCTGTCCAGTCCCGGTCATCTGGACCAGATGCTGGACAACGTGCTCTCCAACGCCCTGGAGGTCTCACCGGACGGCGGGACGATCACCGTGCGGGTGGACCCCCTGGGCGATGTGGTGGGGGTGTCGGTCCTGGACGAGGGACCGGGCATGTCGGACGCCGAGAAGTCCCGTGCCTTCGACCGCTTCTGGCGCGGCCAGGGCCTGACCGGCAAGGGCGGCTCCGGTCTCGGTCTCGCCGTCGTCAAGCAACTGGCGACGGACGACGGCGGGACCGTGGCCCTGACGGACGCTCCCGGGGGCGGCCTGTGCGTGACCATCACCCTCCGGGCGGTCAGCTCTCGGGCATCTTCGAGGAGTGGTGGTTGACGATCAGCCACTTGCCGTCGGACTGCTTCTCATAGGCGTACGTGTAGCGGGCCTTGACGGTGTTCTTCGCGCCCGTCGCGTGGTCGGTGAGCGCGAACTCGTACACACCGGTGTCGATGACGGTGTCGCTGTCGAGAACACTGACGATCGACTCGACCTTCGTGCCGTGCGGCTTGTTCTGGAGGAAGTGCTCGAAGTAGTCGACGATCTCGGCTCTGTCCGTACGGACGTTGTTGGAGACGGTCGGCAGCAGGACCGCGTCCTTGGCGTACAGGTCGGCGACCTGCTGCGGGTCGCCGGTCTGCAGCGCCGCGTTCCACTGGTCGAACAGCCCGAGCACCTGCGCCTCGGTGGCCATCTTGGCGGACTTCGTCTCGGACGTGCCGCGCGAGTCGGCTCCGGCGACCCCGGCACCGACGGCGAAGGTGCCGGCGGCCAGGACGGCGACAGCGGTGGCGACGGCTATGCGACGGCGTACGGGGCGACGGTTCATGACATCTCCAGTGACATCGAGGGGAGTTGACTTGCCTCCGCTTCCTCTGCGGTGGAAGTGACTCCAGACTCGCGTGTCACCGGTTAGCGGCCGTGCAGCTCACGTACAGGGGCCGTACAAGGAGCCTCCAAATCACGCGGCGTGACGTGGAGCCGGACGTTACCGTCTGGGCATGGAGATATTGCGCTACCTGGCGTTCAGCACGGATCCCAAGGGCGGCAACCCCGCGGGGGTGGTGCTGGACGCCACCGGGGTCGACGACGCGACGATGCTGGCGACGGCGGCCGAAGTCGGCTACTCCGAGACGGCGTTCGTGACGGAGTCCGGCGACGGCTCCCTGGACGTGCGGTACTTCAGCCCGCTCGCCGAGGTGCCGTTCTGCGGCCACGCGACGATCGCCACGGCCGTCGCCCACGCGGAGCGGCACGGCACCGGACGCCTGCGGCTGCGCACGGCGGCGGGCCCTGTCACCGTCACCACCGACCGGGCGGCGGACGGCACCCTCGAGGCGACCCTGGTGAGCGTCGCACCGCGTACGGCACCGCTCGAGGAAGCCGACCTGGCCGAGCTGCTGGGGATTCTGGGCTGGTCCGCCGGGGACCTGGACCCGGCGCTGCCGCCCCGGGCGGCCTTCGGCGGAGCCTGGCACCCGGTCATCGCTGCGGCGAGCCGGGACCGGCTGGCCGGCGGCCTGGACTACGACATGGCCGCGCTCGGCGCCCTCATGGCCCGCAAGGACTGGACCACGATCGACCTGGTCTGGCGGGAGTCCCCCACGGTCTTCCACGCCCGCAACCCGTTCCCGCCCGGCGGTGTGGTCGAGGACCCGGCCACGGGTGCGGCGGCGGCCGCGTTCGGCGGCTACCTGCGGGAACTCGGGCTCGTCCCGGTCCCCGCGACAGTGACCGTTCACCAGGGCGTGGACATGGGACGGCCGAGCACGATCACGGTGACGGTACCGGCGGAGGCGGGCACGGGGATCGGCGTGACCGGCGCGGCCGTACGGCTCTGAGATGCGCCTGCCTCAGTCGACGAACTCCTTCAGCGGCTCGGTGTCCAGGGCGAAGTCGACCGGCTTGGGGAGCTTGACGGTGGCGCCGAAGGGCAGCTTCTCCTCGTGGCGATAGCGGCCGTTCTCGGGCTGGTTGAACACGACGACCGATGCGTCGTCCCGGTCGATGAGGAGGTAGACGGGAATGCCGGCTGCCGCGTAGCCGTCGGGCTTCTCGACGCGGTCGCGCTGGTTCGTGTCGGAGTCGTACGACGTGATCTCGACCGCCATCAGGGCGCCGTCCGCTTCCGACCACTCCCCTTGGCCCTTGAGCCCACCCACCCGGACGAGCACTCCGTCGGCACGAGCGCGCCCCTTGCGGTAACGCTCCGTCTTCAGCCCGCTCTCCGCGTGCAGCCACAGATCAGGGCGATGTTGCATGCACACTGGTTGCAGCCACGCGATCATCTCGCGGTGGTTGCCGTCCGTCATGGGCTTGACCACGACCTTCCCATTGATGAACTCCAGCCGCACGGTCTCCGGGGCATGGCGTTCGAGCTCCTCGAACTCCTCGACAGTCATCTGCGGCCGGTGCTCGGTCCTCGGGGTCATGGCGTCGCCTCCCTTGACTCCATGGTGCCCTGGCCGGGGCCTCCTGCACGCTCACAGCGCCCTCTCGGCCTTCGAGCGCAGGCCGCCCGCGGCCCGTACCTCGGCCGCGGGCGGGCGACGTCCACGACCTCGTACACGGGACTGGGGTCGGCCAGGAACGTGTCTGGGATGTACCCGGCGTCCAGTTCTCCGGCCGCCTCGGCCGCCAGGTCCGCCTCGTACTCGGCGCGGCAGTCCGGGCACATGCATGCGTACGCCCTGCTCCATGGACTTGATGGTGTCCAGGGAGTAGTTGGCGGCGGCCAGTTCCTCCCGGCTGATGTTCGCCTTCATGCGCCAGCGCTTCATCTGGTTCCCGCTGTAGCGCCAGGCGACCGGCGGCTGGGAATTGGAGTTGTACTGGGCCGACACAGCGTCCACCTCCGACGGTTACACCACGGCGTGGACCACGACAGTCGCTACCGAAAGTAGCCGCCCGAGCACGAGTGTGTGGTCATGACGAACGCAATCACCGACCTGAGTGGGTCCCGGCGGCAGGTCATCAACTCCACATCGTGGGTGTGCACTTCGACGCGGTCCGGGCCGAAGGCGTGCGGGGTGAACTGGTCGCCGAGTGGCTGATCGAGGCCACGGACGGGGACGCGGGGCCGATCGTGTGCGAGGCGAGTGGGCCGCGGTGGGTGTACTTCCTGCTGGCGCCCGGGGCGGTACGCAGACACCACTGGCCGCTCGGAGTGCAGCAGTTGGGCGGGCGGGATCCGCGTACGGTCACGGTCACGTACATCGGGATCCCGGCACTGGAGGGGAACACCTGGCCGCTCAGGTGGTACAGCGAGCCCACGCCGACCGCTCCCTACGTCGACGCGCAGGCGCTGGCCACCGCCGTGGGCCGGTGACGTCGCGGCGCCGTCACGGCCGCGCGGCGGCCGTGGCGGGCCGGTGGGCTACTTGGCCGGCCGCAGGCCCAGCGGCTCCGCGATCTCCTCCACCATCACCCTGCCCGCCTCGATCTCCAGGGTGTCGTCGCCCATGGCCTGGTCCGTGTCCAGACCGTCGAGTTCGGCCAGGGGCTGGTTGAGGCGGACGTGGGCGAGGACCGACTGGAGGGCCCTCAGGGTCGCGGAGGCGGTGGAGCCCCAGTTGGAGAAGTAGGAGAACTGCCACCACCACAGGGCCTCCGTGGTGCGGCCCGCCCGGTAGTGGGCCATGCCGTGGCGCAGGTCGGTGATGACGTCGGTGAGGTCGTCGGAGATACGGGCCGGGACCGGAGCCTTGCGGGGCTCGTAGGGGTCGAAGACCTCCGAGTAGACGTCGATGGGGTCGAGGAGGCGGGCCAGGTTCTCGCGGAGCTCGTCGACGTCCGGCTCGGGGCCCGAGTCGGGCTCGTAGCGCTCGTCCGGCACGATGTCCTCGTGCGCGCCGAGGCGGCCGCCGGCCAGGAGGAGTTGGGAGACCTCCAGGAGCAGGAAGGGGACGGCCGATTCCGGCTCGTCGGCCTTCGCGATCTCCGTGACGGCGACCAGGAAGCTCTCGACCTGGTCCGCGATCTGGACGGCGAAGTCGTCCGGGTTCTGGTCGGTCGCGTGCAGCGTGGCGTCAGACATCTAGGAGTCGTCTCCCCTCGAAGGCGCGACCGAGGGTCACCTCGTCCGCGTATTCCAGGTCGCCACCCACCGGGAGGCCGCTGGCCAGGCGGGTGACCTTCAGGCCCATGGGCTTGATCATGCGGGCGAGGTACGTCGCCGTCGCCTCGCCTTCGAGATTCGGGTCCGTGGCGAGGATGAGTTCCGTGACCGTGCCGTCGGCCAGGCGCGCCAGGAGTTCCCTGATCCGCAGGTCGTCCGGCCCCACCCCGTCGATCGGGCTGATCGCGCCGCCCAGGACGTGGTAGCGGCCCCGGAACTCACGGGTGCGCTCGATCGCCACCACGTCCTTCGGTTCCTCGACGACGCAGATGACGGCGGGGTCGCGGCGGGTGTCGCGGCAGATGTTGCACAGCTCTTCCTGCGCGACGTTGCCGCAGGTCGCGCAGAAGCGGACCTTGGCCTTGACCTCCATGAGGGCCTGGGCGAGCCGTCGTACGTCCGTGGGCTCCGCCTGCAGGATGTGGAAGGCGATCCGCTGGGCGCTCTTCGGACCGACGCCGGGCAGCCGCCCCAGCTCGTCGATCAGGTCCTGGACCACGCCTTCGTACAACGGACTGCCTTTCCTGGGTCATCGAGGTCGTTCGTGCCGTACGGCCTTCCCGTACGTACCGTAGTTGTCAGCCGCCTGTCCGAGGAAGGCGGTGAGCGTCTCAGAACGGCAGACCGGGGATGCCGCCGCCGCCCAGCCCCTGCGCGAGCGGGCCCAGTTTCTCCTGCTGGAGCGCCTGCGCGTTCTCGTTGGCCGCGTGCACAGCCGCCACGACCAGGTCGGCGAGGGTCTCGGTGTCCTCCGGGTCCACCGCCTTCGGGTCGATCTTGAGGTTGCGCAGCTCTCCGGCGCCGGTGACGGTCGCGGTCACGAGGCCGCCGCCCGCCTGGCCGTCGACCTCCGTCTGCGCCAGTTCCTCCTGCGCCCGCGCCAGGTCCTGTTGCATCTTCTGGGCCTGCTGGAGCAGCTGCTGCATATTGGGCTGGCCACCACCGGGGATCACGATCAGCTCCTTGCTCGGTACGGGTTTTCCCGTTCGGCACGAGCCTACGTGGTCGGGCCTGCCGTCGCCCCGGCACTCTTTCGAGTGAGTTCCGCTCGCGCCCTATAACTGATCAAGGAATACTTCCGGGCGGAAAAGCGGCGAAAGCTACATCTCGCCACCCATTGGGGGGTAGGAAGGATCCGGCGCGTGTGCGTCGTGTGTGTCGCTTGTCACGCAGCGTGGTCAGTAGGGAGTGCCGGGTGGGTCAGCCGGAGATGCAGCCCGAGGGGCCGCCTCAGGACGGACGGGGCGAGGGGGCGGCCCGGCTGCGGCCGGGCGATCTGGCCGGGCGGGCCTTTCCGCTCGGGGACTGGGGGGAGCCGGCGGTCCGGCTGGACGAGCTGTACCGGTGGGTGGAGCGCGGGGCGCTGCAGACGGCGGCCTGGTATCTCGAGGACCGGGTGTGGAAGCGGCGGTGCGCGCGGGTGCTGCGCTGTGGGGCCGCGGTGGGGGCGGTCACCGGGGTCGCGCTGCCCCTGCTGGATCTGACCGGGGTCGCGGGCGGGATCGCGCCCTGGGGGTGTCTGGCGCTGCTGCTGGGGGTGGCGTGTGTGGCCGTCGACCGGTACTTCGGGGTGACGTCGGGGTGGATGCGGGATGTGGCTACCGCGCAGGCCGTGCAGCGGCGGTTGCAGGCGCTTCAGTTCGACTGGGCGGCGGAGTGCGTACGGGAGGTTCTGGGGCCGGCGGAGGGGACGGCGAGCGAGGCGGCCGAGCGGTGTCTCGGGGTGCTGCGGAGGTTCTCCGAGGATGTGAGTGAGCTGGTGCGGGGGGAGACGGCGGAGTGGGTGGGGGAGTTCAGGAGCGGGGGTGCGCCTGTGGGGTTGCAGGCGGTGGTGTTCTCGGGGGGTGGGCGCGGGGGCGAGGCGGGGGGCTTCCATGGGCGGTTCTCCGTGCCGCCGGGGGGTGGTGCGAGGCCGAACATGCCTCGGCAGCGGCCGCCGGAGCCGCGGTGAGCGGGCGTTGGTTTGCTGAATGCCCGCGGTCAAGCGGGGTCGGGAAACGCCACGGGGCTGCGTAGACCAGCCCGGTTTACCGCCCTTACGCCGAAGAACACGTTGTCCTTCGACAGGTCCACCTCGTGGGTCGTCGCGTCGCCCACCGGGATGACGTGGGTCCACTCGGGGGTCGTCGTCTCGCGCCAGACCACCTCGTAGCCGACCAGGTCGGGTTCCGTGCCCCGGGTCCAGACCAGCTCCGTGGAATTCGTGAGGGTCGACGTGACGATCTTCGCGTCCCTCGGCGTGCCGGGGGCCTGGGAGAGGGTCCACAGGGTCGCCGCGTTGACCCGGGCAACTCTCGCGATGAGGCCGAAGTCGCAGAACTCCGGCAGGTCGCCGTACTGCTTGCCCGTGTCGTCGACGCGTACGTCCTGGTGCTGGTGGGCGAAGTCCTCGGCCGGTTCGGTGAAGCGGGCGGCCGGGTAGCCGCGTTCGAGGAACGGGATGTGGTCGCCGCCCCGGCGATAGCGGTCGCGGCGGTAGATCACCCGGACGTGCATGCCGGTCGCGTCGTTGTCGGCCACGTCGCGGACGAAGCGGGCCAGCTGGCGGGTCGCGGAGTCGTTCTCGCCGCCCACCGAGCGGCGTATCGCCGCCTGTTCCCCGGTCTCGGAGGACGGGACGCCCTCGGCGAACAGGCGGATCGTGTACGGGTCCCGCGTTCCGTCGTCGGCCGTGGAGCTGCCGACGATGTCGTTGGTGAACATCCCCTGGACGTCCGCCCCGGCGGCCTTGAGCTGCTGCGCCATGTGGCCCGATCCGTACAGGCCCTGCTCCTCCCCCGCCACCGCCGCGAAGACGATCGTCGACGCCGGGCGGCGTCTGGCCATGACCCGGGCCAGTTCCAGGACCACGGCCACGCCCGAGGCGTCGTCGTCCGCGCCGGGTGCGTCGGACGTGGCGTCCATGACGTCCGTGACGCGGGAGTCGTAGTGCCCGGCGACGACGTAGACGCGGTCGGGGGTGACCGAGCCGCGGAGGGTGGCGACGACGTTCGTGATGCGGGTGGGGGCCGGGATGCGCGGGGCAGGTTCCTGGACGTACGACTGGAGCTCCACCGTCATCCGACCGCCGGACGCGGCGGCGTACGTGCGCAGTTCGGAGAGGAGCCAGTCCCGGGCGGCGCCTATGCCGCGGGCGGGGTCGTCCTGGGAGGAGAGGGTGTGGCGGGTGCCGAAGGAGACGAGCCGCCGCACCGTCCGCTCGATGCGGGCCGGGTCGATCTCCCGCAGCAGGGCGCGGAGTTCGCGGGTGGGGCGCTGGGCCGTGGCAGGGGGGCGCCCGGCTTCCGGCTGCGATGCGGCCTCGGCCGTGCCCGCCGCCGCCCCTGCCGCTCCTAACGCCGCCGTCGCGGTCAGGACCGTTCTTCTGCTGGGGCGCATGCGTCCTCCCGGGGCTGGGGTGCCGGCCGACTCCGCAACATGGTTGTGGACACGCCAAGTCTCGACAAGAGGGCGGGGGGAAGCTCGGTCGTCGCCTCCGGTCACTGCCTCGTGTACGTCAGCCGCTCCCCGCTGCTTGAGTTCACGCGCTGGAGCGTGCCGTCCGAAAGGACGGTGATCTCGGTGGCGGCGCCCGGGGTGCAGGCGGTGCGCGGCTGCCCGACGGTCACGGTGGACGGGCCGATCCTCACCGGGCCGTCGGCATCGGGGGCGTCGGTCAGTTCGCCCTCGAAGACGCAGTGGTAGCTGCCGCCCCCCTTCGTGGGGCCGTCGGCCACGAGGGACAGGACCGTGTCGCCGGGCTCGCCCTGCTGGATGGTCAGCCGACGGGTGTGCCGGCCGTCGGCGTTGTCGATGGTCGTGGTCCAGGTGCCCAGGTACGCCGTCGGAATCGAGCCGTCCGTCGGAGAGGCGGAGGTGTCCGGCGCCGAGGTCGTCGGGGACGGGCCCGGCGTGGTCGGGGGCGCGCCGGTGCTCTGCGTGGGGGTGGGGTCGCCGCCGGCCCGGTCGCCGTCGCCGCCCTGCATCAGCGCGTACACCGAGCCGCCCGCGGCCAGCGCGACGACCAGGGCGATCACGACGAGCAGTGCGGTGGAACGGCCGTTTCTCCGTGCCGGCTCCTGTGGACCGTAGGGCGGGGTCGTGCCGTAGGGCGGGCTCGTGCCGTACGGCGGCGGGCCGTAGGGCGGGGTGGAGCCGAGACCGCCGTAGGCGGGGTGGTACGGCGGGGCGGCGCCCGGGGCGCCGGGGTGGGGGTGCTGCTGGGGGTAGCCGTACGCCGGGTACGGGGGCGGAGGTGCCTGCGGGTGGGACGGGGCGCCCGGGGCCTGCTGGGGCGCCGGGGCGGTGCTCGGGCCGACGACCATGGTGGGCAGATGGTTCAGCGGCGGGCCCTCGCCCGGGCGGCCCGGCGGGGGCGGGCCGGGGGGCGCGGCGGGCGCCGTCGCGGGGGCCGGGGGCAGCGCGGGGCCCGGGGACGATTCGTCGGCGGCGGGGGCGTGCTCGGGTGTCGGGTCGGGGCCGGGGCTCTCGTCAGGACCGGAACCCCGCTGCTCCACAGGGAGGTCCGGGAGGCCGGCGCCACCGGCCCGCTCCCCTGCGGCCTCCCCTTCCGGATCCTCCGCGTCCAGCAACCGCACCGCGTGCCGCCCGAGTTGGGCGACCAGGGCGCTCGGCAGCCAGGGGTCGACGGCGCGGCCGTCGGAGACGGTGTCGTCCGCTCCGGTGCGCTCCAGGATGCGGTCGAGGGACGGGCGTGCGGCGGGGTCCTTGCGCAGGCAGTCACGGACCAGGTCGGCGATGCCCTCGGGGACGCCCTCCAGGTCCGGTTCCTCCTGGGCGATGCGGAACATCAGGGCGTGCACGCCGCTGTTGGCGGTGCCGAAGGGCAGGGCGCCGGTGGCGGCGTAGGCGAGGACCGAGCCGAGGCAGAAGACGTCGCACGCCGGGGTGATGCGGGCGCCCCGCACCTGCTCGGGCGCCATGAACCCGGGCGATCCGACGAGCGCGCCGGTGCGGGTGAGCCCGACGTCCGTCACGGTCTGCAGGGCCCGGGCGATACCGAAGTCGATGACGCGCGGGCCGTCGATGGTGACCAGGACGTTGGACGGCTTGAGGTCGCGGTGGACGATGCCCGCGGCGTGGATGTCCTTCAGCGCGTGCGCGAGCCCGGCCGCGAGGATGCGGACCGTCCGCTCGGGCAGGGCGCCGTGGTCGTGTCCGACGACCTGCTGCAGGCTCGGCCCGGCGACGTACCCGGTGGCCACCCACGGCACCGCCGCCTCGGTGTCCGCGTCCAGCACCGGCGCCGTCCAGTACCCGCCGACCCGCCGCGCGGCCTGCACCTCCTGCCGGAACCGCTCGCGGAATTCCTCCTGCGCGGCCAGCTCCCCGCGCACGAGTTTCACGGCGACCGTACGACCCCGCTCCGAGCGGGCCAGATACACGTGCCCCATGCCACCCGCACCGAGCCGCGCCAGCAGCCGATAAGCACCAATATGCTGCGGATCCCCGGGCCCCAGCTTCTCCATCGCTCAGCCGCCTTCCCCCCACACGTGAGCAACGGATCGAGAATAGTGCGGGGCCCGGGCGGGGTGACCTGGGCGATGTCTACGGTTCCGTAACAGGCGGGACGGGCAGCCCCTCCTGGTCGAGCACCTTCGACAGCCGTTCCAGCACCCGCACCGCCTCCGCCAGCTCCGCCTCCCCGAACGCCTCGGCCAGCCGGTCGGCGAACGCCGCGTGCCCGGGGTCGATGCGGGCGATCGCCGCACGCCCCTGCTCGGTCGGCGCGAGGAGCTTGGCGCGGCGGTGCGCGGGGTTCGGCCGGTACTCGGCGAGCCCGCGCTCCACCAGCAGGTCGGCGATGCGCTGCACGCTCTGCCGCGTGATGCCCATGGCGCGGGCGATGCCGGAGACGGGCAGCGGCTCGCCGAGGACCGCGCCGAGCACCTGCCACCAGGCGGCGGTGAGCCCGGCCGGCCGGGCCAGTTCCTCCGCGACGGCGAGGAACTGGCCGTTCAGCCGGAACACCCCGAGGGCGCTGCGGCTGAGCAGGTCCTGACGCTCCCGGCTCATGCCGCCCCGGCCTTCTCCAGCACGGCGTACGCCGCCGCGTCGGAGTCGTGGAACAGCCGGTACCAGGCGTCGAGCACCTCGCCCTCGTACACACCGAGCAGCCGGAAGATCTCCCGGGCGAAGGCGACGGGCTCGGTCGGGCCCGCGGTGACGAGGTTTCCGTCGGTGACGGCGTCGGCCTCGACGTAGCGCTCGCCGCCCGCGTAGCCGGTCGCGGCCAGGTAGAAGGAGACCGCGCTGGTGTGGGACCGGTCGTCGAGCAGGCCCTCCCGGGCGAGCCCGGCGGTGGCCCCGCAGATCGCGGCGACCGGCACGCCCGCCGCCAGGAACGCCCGGGCCTTGCGGGCGAAGGGCGCCAGGTCGTCACCCGTGTCCCAGAGGTCGGCGCCCGGGAGGATCAGCAGGGAGCTGTCCTCGGGCCGCACCTCGTCCAGGGCCGTGTCGGGCTGGATGCGCAGTCCGCCGATGCTGGTGACCGGCTCCGTGGACGGGCCGACGGTGCGGATCCGGTGTCCGGCGCGGGCGAGATGGGCCGTGGCGTGGCCCGTCTCCCAGTCGGCGAGGGTGTCGTAGACGGCGAGATGGACGGGCTTGCGGTCTGCGATGGCGTTCATGGCTCCTCCTGAAACCCGAGCTCCCACCCGAAGTGGCTATGACAGCATCCTGACACTTAGACAGCACCCTGTCAACATCCGACGCCTCACCTGTACAACCTGTCGCGGAATGCCGCCGACGGCAGACAGGCCGCCGATTTCACCGCCCTCTCCCCCGCACCTACGCTCGCCCGCATGACCCCTCAGCCGAACCCCGAAGCCGGTGCCGCCGTCAAGGCCGCCGACCGTGACCACGTGTTCCACTCCTGGTCCGCTCAGGAGCTCATCGACCCGCTCGCCGTCGCCGGGGCGGAGGGGTCTTACTTCTGGGACTACGACGGCCGGCGCTACCTCGACTTCTCCAGCGGGCTCGTCTTCACGAACATCGGCTACCAGCACCCCGCGGTCGTCGCCGCGATCCAGGAGCAGGCGGCGACGATGACGACCTTCGCGCCCGCGTTCGCGGTCGAGGCGCGGTCGGAGGCGGCCCGGCTGATCGCCGAGCGGACCCCGGGCGACCTGAACAAGATATTCTTCACCAACGGCGGCGCCGACGCCGTCGAGCACGCGATCCGGATGGCCCGGCTGCACACGGGCCGCCCGAAGGTGCTCTCGGCGTACCGCTCGTACCACGGCGGTACGCAGCAGGCCGTCAACATCACCGGCGACCCGCGCCGCTGGGCCTCCGACAGCGGCACGGCCGGGGTCGTGCACTTCTGGGCGCCCTACCTCTACCGCTCCCGCTTCTACGCGGAGACCGAGGAGCAGGAGTGCGCGCGGGCACTGGAGCACCTGGAGACCACGATCGCCTTCGAGGGGCCCGCGACCGTCGCGGCGATCATCCTGGAGACGATCCCGGGGACGGCCGGAATCATGGTCCCGCCGCCCGGCTATCTCGCCGGGGTGCGGGAGCTGTGCGACAAGTACGGGATCGTCTTCGTCCTGGACGAGGTCATGGCCGGGTTCGGGCGGACCGGTGAGTGGTTCGCGGCGGACCTGTTCGACGTCACGCCCGACCTGCTGACCTTCGCCAAGGGCGTGAACAGCGGGTATGTGCCGCTGGGCGGTGTCGCGATCTCCGGCGCGATCGCTCAGACCTTCGGGAAGCGTCCCTACCCCGGTGGTCTGACCTACTCCGGGCATCCGCTGGCGTGCGCCGCGGCCGTCGCGACGATCAACGTCATGGCGCAGGAGGGCGTCGTGGAGAACGCGGCCCGGCTGGGCGCGTCCGTCCTCGGGCCGGAACTGCGTGAGCTGGCCGCGCGGCACCCGAGCGTCGGCGAGGTGCGCGGCGTCGGCATGTTCTGGGCGCTGGAGCTGGTCCGGAACCGGCAGACGCGGGAACCGCTGGTGCCCTACAACGCGGCCGGGGAGGCGAACGCGCCGATGGCCGCCTTCGCCGCCGCCGCGAAGGCGGGAGGGCTGTGGCCGTTCGTGAACATGAACCGGACGCATGTGGTGCCGCCCTGCAACATCACCGAGGCGGAGCTGAAGGAGGGGCTCGCGGCCCTGGACGCTGCGCTCTCGGTGGCGGACGAATACACGGAGTAAACAGCCGTCATCCCGCCAGTAGCCGACCACAACCCGTCAGTAGCCGACCATCTCGCCCCTCGTCCGAACGCGTAAGGTGGCGTGCCCGTAGACATAGACGTGCACGCCCCCGAACGCGACGAGGGAGACGCTCTGACCATGCCCCGCAGCTCCGGCAACGGCGCCGTGACGCGCAGCACCCTGCGACAGCAGATCGCCGACGCGCTTCGTGACGAGGTGCTGGCGGGACGGCTCCAGCCGGGGCAGGAGTTCACGGTCAAGGAGATCGCCGAGCAGTACGGGGTGTCCGCCACTCCGGTCCGCGAGGCGCTGGTCGACCTCTCCGCGCAGGGGCTCCTCGACGCCGACCAGCACCGCGGCTTCCGCGTCCACGAGTACTCGGTCGAGGACTTCCGCGGCATGATCGAGGCCCGCGGCCTGGTCATCGAGGGGATGTTCCTCGCGCTGAGCGAGGGGCACCCCGGCGCCGTGCGGCCCGACGACCCCCGGGCCGCCGCCGTCGTCGCCGGGGTCCGCAGGCGCGGCGAGGAGGCGCAGCGGGCCGCCGCCGCCGGTGATCTCACCGTCCTCATCGGCTACGACCTGCGCTTCTGGCGCGAGCTCGGCGCCTGTTTCGGCAACCCCTACCTCGCCGACTTCCTGAACCGGCTGCGCGTTCAGAGCTGGGTCTGCGCGGTGCAGTACCTGCGCCGGCTCACCGACCTGCGCGGCGAGCTGTGGGCCGGTCACACCGAACTGGTCGACGCCCTGATCGCCCGCGACAACGACACCGCCCGGTCGATCATCGCCGGCTACAACGCCCACTCCATCGCCCTGATCGAGCGCCTCGCCTCAGGATGACCCGCGTCGCTTGTGTTCGTATGGGTATGGGACATGCACGGCAGGAGCCGCTTTTCGTGCCGCACCGATACCCTTCCCTGACCACCGCGCCACCCGACCAACGAGCTGAGCGAGGAGCCTTCTTTGGCCTGTGACCTGTGGCTGGTACCGCTCGTCGACGTGTTGTGCCACACGCCGGACAACCCGTTCGCCGAGGAACTCGCGCAATACAACAAGGTGCTCGCCGAGGCCGGGCTGCCGCCGGTGCCGGTGTACCAGTACATGCCGGGCCTGTCGGGCGACGTCGCCCCGGTGGCGGGCTTCGACTACGACGCGCTGCACTTCCTGCGCCGCGCCTATCTGCTCCAGGTGTGCGGGCTGCCGGTGACGCCCGTGGACGAACTCGGCGGCGACTACGAGCAGTTGCTGGAGATGTTCGAGTCGACGGCCCAGCAGTCGCACCTCGTCTGGCACTACGACCACGCGGGCGCGTACGTCCCCGTCGACTTCCCCAGCCCGCTCGCCGACGACGAGCTCCTCGCGGGCGGCGGTCCGCTGGGCTCCTCCCACGCCCTGCTGCGGGAGCTGGAGCTGGTCGCGCCGGCCATCGGCATCGACCCGGCCAATCCGCCGGCGCCGCCCCAACCGCCGCTCGTGCCCACAGAACTGGAGGAACCCGCGGTCCCGGCCCCCTACGATCCCAGCCCCTTCGCCAGGGAGCGCCACGTCTGGCTCGGCCTGCACGCGGCCGTGACACGGAGTCTGGCCCAGGGGTCGATGATCGTCTTCAGCTGAGCGTCAGCGCAGCTGGGACAGCCCCTTTTGCAGGTCGTCGCTGTTCATGACCGGGAACACCTCGACCTCGGCGTTGAGGCCGGTGAAGAACGGCTCCAGCGCGGGAGGCATCTGGGAGCTGTCCTGCATGTCGAAGACCATGAAGCAGGTCCTGCGACCGCCCTCGGGGCCGAAGTAGGCCGCCTCCGGCCTGAGCTTCTCCACGGCCTCCTGCATGAGCTGCGGCATCTTGCCGCCCCGGATCGCCTCGTTGCCCTTTTCCGTGTCCAGCGTCGCCTTGAGCATCACGCGCATAGCACTCACTTCCTCTGTCTCGTCGGGGTGGTGTCTGTCTCGTCGGGGTGGTGTCTGCTGCTAATCGCAAGCTCAGCGTATGGCCCGATTTGCCCTATAAGCCCCTTGATTGCTCCATCAGGAGCAGACAGCGGAACGTCCCGGCGACCACGAGGGTCGCCGGGACGCAGGGTGTATGCCGCTCGGTCCGGCTACAGGAACGACTTGATCTCGATCGTCTCGTCCCGGCCCGGGCCCACGCCGATCGCGGAGATCGGGGCGCCGGACATCTCCTCCAGCGCCTTGACGTAGCTCTGGGCGTTCTTCGGCAGGTCGGCGAAGGACTTGGCCTTGCTGATGTCCTCGCTCCAGCCCGGCAGCATCTCGTAGACCGGCTTGGCGTGGTGGAAGTCGGTCTGGGAGTACGGGAGCTCCTCGACGCGCCTGCCGTCGATCTCGTACGCCACGCAGACCGGGATCTGTTCCCAGCCGGTGAGGACGTCGAGCTTGGTGAGGAAGAAGTCGGTCAGGCCGTTCACCCGGGTCGCGTAGCGGGCGATCACCGCGTCGAACCAACCGCAGCGGCGGTCACGGCCGGTGGTGACACCGCGCTCGCCACCGATGCGGCGCAGGGCCTCGCCGTCCTCGTCGAACAGCTCCGTCGGGAACGGGCCCGCGCCGACGCGGGTCGTGTAGGCCTTGAGGATGCCGATGACGCGGCTGATCTTCGTCGGGCCCACACCCGCGCCCGTGCAGGCGCCGCCCGCGGTCGGGTTCGAGGAGGTGACGAACGGATACGTGCCGTGGTCGATGTCGAGGAGCGTGCCCTGACCGCCCTCGAACAGGACGACCTTGTCCTCCTCCAGCGCCTGGTTGATGACCAGGACGGTGTCGGCGACGTACGGCGCGAGCTTGTCGGCGTAGCCCAGCAGCTCCTCGACGACCTGGTCGACGGCGATCGCGCGCCGGTTGTAGAGCTTGGTGAGGATCTGGTTCTTGACGTCGAGGGCCGCCTCGACCTTCTGCGTGAGGATCGACTCGTCGTACAGGTCCTGCACGCGGATGCCGACGCGGTTGATCTTGTCGGCGTAGGTCGGCCCGATGCCGCGTCCGGTCGTGCCGATCTTCCGCTTGCCGAGGAAACGCTCCGTCACCTTGTCGACCGTGACGTTGTACGGCGTGATGATGTGCGCGTTTCCGCTGAGGAGGAGCTTGGAGGTGTCGACACCACGCTCGTTCAGACCGCTCAGCTCGGAGAGCAGGACCGACGGGTCGACGACGACACCGTTACCGATGACCGGCGTGCAGCCGGGGGACAGGATTCCGGAAGGGAGGAGGTGGAGGGCATACTTCTGGTCGCCCACGACCACGGTGTGGCCGGCGTTGTTGCCGCCCTGGTAGCGCACTACATAATCCACCGAGCCACCGAGCAGGTCGGTGGCCTTTCCCTTGCCTTCGTCACCCCACTGAGCACCGAGCAGCACAAGTGCGGGCACGCGCGTACACCCCTTCCGGGCGGGGCATGTCCATGGTCGAGGGCGAACGCGGAGGATCTCCGCCGCGTGCACCGCGACCGCCGTTGGCCGCCAACCGTCGGACCGGATGCCCCGGAATAGACGAAGCCCCTGGCGCAATAGCGCAAGGGGCTCTTGCACAAAGATGCTACCCGAGGAAGCGAGGCATGGCCGAGGTGGCGACTTCCGCGACGTCCGAGCAGCTGCTGGTGGTCATCGACCCGGTCGCCCGTCGGTCCGACGGCGAGTCCGTACGGATCGCGAAAGACGTGCTCGGAGCGGGTGCGGCCGTGAAGCTGTGCCTGCCGGAGGGGCCGGAGGAGTTCGCCCGGGCGCTGGCCCGGCGGGGCTCGCGGCGCCCGGTCGTGGTCGGTGACGACCGGGCCCTGATCCGCGCGGTGTCGCTTTTGCACCGGCATCGGGAGCTGGCCGGATGTGCGCTGTCGGTCGTGCCGGTCGGGGGTGTGCTGTCCCTGGCCCGGTCGCTGGGGGTGCCGACGGGGACGGTGGCGGCGGCGCGGGCGGTGCTCGACGGGGTCGAGCGGCGGATGGACCTGATGGTCGACGACAGCGACGGGGTGGTGCTCGGCGCACTGCGGATACCGCCGGTGCGCACCGACCCCGAGGAACCGGACCCCGAGGCCGAGCCGGGCCGCCCCTGGCTGCGGACCTGCCAGTCCCTGATACGCACCCTGGTCCCGGCCTCCCGCCCGTCCCGGCTCGCCTCCGCTCCCGAGCCCGGCCCCTCCCGGCTGCGGGTCGAGGTCGACGGCGAAACCCTCGTCGACCTGAACCAGCCGGTCGAGGCGGTGTCGGTGTCGCCCTCGGCCTCCGGTGTGGCGTCGGTGGAGGTCCGCCCGGTGTCGGTGGGCGCCGAGGCCTCACCCCTGCTCGCGGAGGGCCGGACGGTGACGGTGTCGGGGGCCCACTTCCGCTACCGGGCGGACACGGTGGTGTCGGGGCCGGTACGGACCCGGACGTGGGTGGTCCGGGAGGGGGCCTGGGGGCTGACGGTGCCGGCGGCGCCGTGAACCGCACCCGCGCGTCATTCCTGCCCGAACGCCTTCTCCCGGTGCACGCGCCAGCGCTCCATCAGCTCCGCGAGTTCACTCTCCAGGAACTCGAAGAAGGCGAGCGTCTCGGACATGCGGCGGCCGGCCGGGGTGTCGGCGCCGAGGCTGGTGACGCCCTCGCGCAGGGCCGCCTCCCAGCGCTTGAGGACGGCGTCGCGGTTGGTCAGCGCCTCGTACCACTGGTCGCCGTGCACCCGGTAGCGCTCCCGGCGGGAGCCGGGCTCCCGTTCGCGCGAGACCATGTGCGTCTGGGCCAGGTAGCGCACCGCCCCGGACACCGCCGCGGGGCTGATGCGCAGCTGTTCCCCCAGTCCGGCGGAGGTCATCGAGCCCTCGTCCGAGGAGAGGAGAGCGGCGAAGACCCGGGCGGGCATCCGCGGCATCCCGGCCTCGACGAGCTGCGCCGCGAAGGACTCGACGAACCGCGACACGGCCTGCGCGTTCCGGTCCGCCCCGGCTGATTCCGTCATGCGCCCATCCTATCGGCGATTTATACGCTTCCTTAACTTCACAAGTTTCTGAAGGAAGCGTACGTTCTGAAGCATGACGAAGGCCATCACCGTCTCCGGACTGCACAAGTCCTTCGGGCGGACCCACGCGCTGGACGGGCTCGACCTGGAGGTCGCCTCCGGCGAGGTCCACGGCTTCCTCGGCCCCAACGGCTCGGGCAAGTCCACCACCATCCGGGTCCTGCTCGGTCTGCTGCGCGCCGACTCGGGCGCCGCACAGGTGCTCGGCCACGACCCCTGGTCGGACGCGGTGGAGGTGCACCGCCGTATCGCCTACGTCCCCGGGGACGTGACGCTGTGGCGCAACCTCTCCGGCGGCGAGGTCATCGACCTGTACGGCAGGCTGCGCGGTGGGCTGGACCCCAGGCGCCGCGCGGAGCTGATCGAGCGGTTCGAACTCGACCCGACCAAGAAGGGCCGCACGTACTCCAAGGGCAACCGGCAGAAGGTCGCCCTGGTCGCCGCGTTCGCCTCGGACGTCGACCTGCTGATCCTGGACGAGCCGACCTCGGGCCTGGACCCGCTGATGGAGGAGGTCTTCCAGCGCTGTGTGGCCGAGGATCGCGACCGGGGCCGCACGATCCTGCTCTCCTCCCACATCCTGAGCGAGGTCGAGGAGCTGTGCGACCGGGTGAGCATCATCCGCAAGGGCCGCACGGTCGAGTCGGGTTCGCTCGCCGACCTGCGCCATCTGACCCGGACGAGCGTGACGGCCGAACTCGCGGCCTCCCCCGACGGGCTGGCGAACCTGCCCGGCGTCCACGACCTCGACGTGCAGGGGCGCCGGGTCCGGCTCCAGGTCGACACCGACGGGCTGGACGCCGTCCTGAGGTCCCTGAGCGAGTCGGGCGTACGGTCGCTGACGTCGACGCCGCCGACGCTGGAGGAACTGTTCCTGCGGCACTACCAGGACGAGGCGGCTACCCGATGACGGCCCTCGCGGTGAGGCCCGGCAGCTCACGCCAGCTGGCCGGGACGGGCACGCTGCTGCGGTTCGCCCTGCGCCGGGACCGGCTGATGATCCCGGTGTGGATCGCGGTGAACGCCCTGATGGTCCTCTCCATGCCGGGCACGCTGGAGGGCCTCTACGGCACCCCGGCCGAACGCGCCGACCTGATCCGGCAGATGGAGACCAACTCCTCGCTGCGCGCGATGGTCGGCCCGGTCTTCGGCGACTCGCTGGGCGCGCTGACGGCCTGGCGGGCCGGCGTCTACGCGGGCGCCCTGGCGGCCGTGACGAGCCTGCTGGTCGTCGTACGGCACACCCGGGACGAGGAGGAGAGCGGCCGTCAGGAGCTGGTGGCGTCCGGGATGGTGGGCCGCCGGGCCTCCCTGACGGCGGCCCTGCTGGCGGCGGCGGTCGCGAACGGGGTGCTGGCGCTGCTGCTGACGGCCGGCCTGGCCGGACAGGGGGCGGCCGGGGCACTGGCCCTCGGCCTCGGCATCGCCGGGGTCGGCATGGTCTTCGCCACGATGGCGGCGATCGTCGCCCAGCTGACGGAGAGCGCGCGGCTGGCCCGTGGTCTGACGGCGGCGGTGCTGGGCGCCGCGTTCGTGCTGCGCGCGGCGGGCGACTCGGCGACGGACGACGGTTCGTCGGTGCTGACCTGGCTGTCGCCGCTCGGCTGGCTGGAGAACCTGCGGCCGTACGCGGACGAACGCTGGTGGGTACTGGCGCTGCTCGCCGGTGCGGTCCTCCTCCAGGGCGCGGTGGCGTACGGGCTGGTCGGCCGCCGGGACCTCGGCATGAGCTTCCTGCCCACCCGGCCGGGCCCGGCGACCGGCCGCCTGGGCAGTGCGGGCGCGCTGGCCTGGCGGTTGCAGCGGGGCAGCGTGCTGGGCTGGAGCATCGGGTTCCTCCTCGCCGGGGTCGTCTACGGCGGCATGACCGAGGGCGCGGCCGACCTGGTCGGCGACAACGACAACGCCCGGCGGATCTTCGAGCGGATGGGCGGCCGGTCCGGCCTGACGGACGCGTTCCTGGCGTCGATGGTCGGCATGCTCGGCCTGGTCGCCGCGCTGTACATCGTGGCGTCGGTGCTCCGCCTGCACGGCGAGGAGACCTCGGGCCGGGCGGAACCGGTCCTGGCGAACGCGGTCGGGCGCCTGCGGTGGGCCGCGGGCCACCTGGTGATCGCCTTCGGCGGCTCGGCGCTCATCATGCTCCTGGCCGGCCTCGGCCTGGCCGCCGGCTACGGCAAGGAGACCGGCCCGATCCTGGGGGCGTGCCTGGTGCAGCTTCCCGCGGTGTGGGTGATCGGCGGGGTGGCGGTGCTGCTGCACGGTGTACTGCCCCGGGGGGCCGTGGCGGCATGGGGCGTGGCCGGTGCGGTGCTGCTGATCGGCTGGGTCGGGCCTGCGCTGGATGTGCCGCAGGTGGTGCTGGATCTCTCGCCGTTCGGGCATCTGCCGAAGTTGCCGGGAGGATCCATGGAGTGGGGGCCGGTGGGGGTCCTGACCGGGCTGGCGGCGGTGCTGGCTGCAGGGGGGCTTGCGGGGTTGTGCAGGCGGGACATGACCACGTGATCAGTCGACGTACTGCTTGAGCTTCTCGGTGTCGAGTTCGATGCCGAGGGGATCGGGGAGCAGCAGGGTGGCTCCGAAGGGCACGGTGCGGCAGTTGCCGTAACCGACGCCCGGGTCCGGATCGCTGTAGAGCTTGACCGCGCAGGCGTCCCGGTCGATCAGCAGATAGAAGGGAATGCCGGCGGCGCCATATGCGACAGGCTTGTCCTGGCGGTCGCGCTGATCCGTGTCGGAGTCGTGCGACGTGACTTCGAGAACCAGGAGCACCCCGCTCGGATCGGCCCATTCGCCGTGCCCCGCGAAGTGTTCCTCGGGCACGAGCACCGCGTCGGGGCGGGCCCGGCCCTCGCGGTACTTCTCCACGTGCAGACCCCGTCCCTGGTAAAGATCGAGGTCGGGCCGAACCTGCATGCAGCGCTTGCTCAGCCACACGACAATGGTGTCGTGGTCCCCGTCGGCCACCTTCTTGACCCCGATCCGTCCGTTGATGAACTCCAACCTGACGGCGTCGTCGGTCTCCTTGGCCGCGAAGGCAGCGATCCTCTCGAACTCCTCGACCGACATCTGGGGCGTCTGCAAGCCGCGCTCTGCCATAACCGTCATGGTGCACCCCCTCTCAGGTTGTGGCCAGTGTGGCGAGGCCCGCTCGGACAACGGGTCGGTACGCTTCCTGATCATCCGATCGGGTGATCAGCCCACCTCGACGGCCAGCCCCTCCAACCCCCTGATCACGAAGTTCGGCTTGCGGACCGGCTCGGCGGCCAGTCGCAGCGTCGGTGCCCTCTCCAGCAGCGCCCCCATCGACGCGGCCAGTTCGATGCGGGCCAGGGGTGCGCCGATGCAGTAGTGGATGCCGGCGCTGAACGAGACGTGGGGGTTGTCGGCGCGGGTCAGGTCCAGGGCGGACGGGTTCTCGAACACCGTCGGGTCGTGGTTGGCGGAGCCGAAGAGCAGGGCGACTTCCGCGCCGCGCGGGATCGTCGTGCCGGCGAGTTCGATGTCGTCCAGGACCCAGCGCTCGAAGAGCTGGAGCGGGGTGTCGTAGCGCATCAGTTCCTCCACGGCGGAGGGGATGAGCGTGTGGTCCGCGCGCAGCAGCTCCAGCTGGGCCGGGTTGCGGAACAGGGCGTACCAGCCGTTGACCGTGGCGTTCACCGTGGCCTCGTGGCCGGCGTTGAGGAGGAGGACCGCCGTCGAGATCATCTCCTGCTCGGTGAGGCGGTCGCCCTCGTCGTGGGCCGCGATCAGGCCCGAGACGAGGTCCTCGCCCGGCTCCTCGCGGCGGGCCGCGATCAGTTCGCGCAGGTAGTCGGAGAACTCCACCGACGCCCTGACCGCCTTCGCCGCCGTCTCCTCGGACGGGTTCAGCTCGTACATCCCGCAGATGTCCGCCGACCAGGGACGCAGCGGTGCCCGGTCGGACTCCGGGATGCCGAGCATCTCGGCGATCACCGCCACCGGGAGGGGCTCGGCTACGTCCTTCAGCAGGTCGCCGCCACCTTCTTCGACCAGGGCCGAGGCGAGCTCGTCCGCCAGGCCCCGCACATACGGCTTCAGCCGCTCCACCGTGCGCGGCGTGAACGCCTTCGACACCAGGCGCCGGATCCGGGTGTGGTCCGGCGGCTCCAGGTCGAGCATCCCGTGGTCGTTGAGCGTGTGGAACGGCTCCTGCTCCGGCGGGGGCGCGGTGCGGCCGAACTCCTCGTGCGTGAACCGGTGCTGGTACGTCCGGCCCAGACGCCGGTCCCGCAGCAGCGCCGAGACGTCCACGTGGTGCGGGACGAGCCACTGGTTCGTGGGCTCGTAGTGGTGCACACGGCCCCGGGCACGCAGCTCGGCGTAGGCGGGGTACGGGTCGGCGAGGAACGCCGAGTCCCACGGGTCGAACGCGAGGTCAAAAGCAGCTGCCATGGACGGACGCTAGCCCCACATCCGCCCATCTGACCAGGGGTGTTCCGGCAGGACAGGCGGGGTCAGCCATCCAGATCAAGATCGTTAAGCTGTGCGTGCGGGCTGGCCGAGGGCACCACCGGCTGGGTCGACAAGTCGTACGTGAGCGACTGCGTGCCGATGCAGCTGGACTGATCCGGCCCGTCGCCCCCGGGCCCGAGGGCCTGCGGGGCGGCGTCCCCGGCTAGCCGGGCGTCACCAGCCGCGCCTCGTAGGCGAACACCGCCGCCTGCGTCCGGTCCCTGAGCCCCAGCTTCACCAGGATCCGGCTGACATGCGTCTTGATCGTCGACTCGGCGACCACCAGCCGCTCGGCGATCTCCGCGTTCGACAGGCCCTGTGCGATGAGGACCAGCACCTCCGTCTCCCGGTCGGTGAGGTCGCCGTACGCCGCCTGCGCGGAGGGCATGAGGCGCGGGGTCTCGGAGAGCTTGGAGAACTCGGTGATCAGGCGCCTGGTCACCGAGGGGGCCAGGAGGGCCTCACCGTCGGCCACGATCCGCACCCCGTCGGCGAGCTGGCGGGCCGAGGCGTCCTTGAGGAGGAAGCCGGAGGCTCCCGCGCGCAGCGCCTGGTAGACGTACTCGTCGAGGTCGAAGGTGGTGAGCACCAGCACCTTCGCCGCGCCGTCGGCGGCGACGATCTCGCGGGTCGCCTCTATGCCGTTCAGCTCGGGCATGCGGATGTCCATCAGCACGACGTCCGGGGCGAGTTCGCGGACCTTCGCGACGGCCTCCCGGCCGTTCACCGCCTCGCCGACGACCTCCATGTCCGGCATCGCGTTCAGCAGGACCGAGAAGCCCTCGCGCACCATCATCTGGTCGTCCGCGATCAGCACGCGAATGGTCATGCGTCATCCTCGTCCGGCAGGGCGACCGGCAGGAACACCGCCACCTCGTAGCCTCCGTCGTCCGTCCGGCCCGCCGTCATCTCGCCGTTCAGCATCGTCACGCGCTCCCGCATGCCCGTGATGCCGTGCCCGGCGCCCGGCGAGGGCTTGATCAGGCCGGGGTTCGGCGGCGGGCCGTTGACTATGCGCAGGCCCAGGCCCCCGAGAACGTACCCGATCTCGACGCGGGCGCTCGCACCCGGCGCGTGCCGCAGGGTGTTGCTCAGGGCCTCCTGCACGATCCGGTACGCCGACAGCTCCACGCCCTGCGGCAGCTCGCGCACCGCACCGGTCACCACCTTCTCGACGCCCAGTCCGGCCTCCCGCACATTGGCCAGCAGCCCGTCCAGGTCGGCGAGCGTGGGCTGCGGGGCGTCCGGGGCCTCGTAGTCCTCGGCGCGGACGACGCCCAGGACGCGGCGCAGCTCGGTCAGGGCCGCCACCGCGTTCTCCCGGATCGTGGCGAAGGCCTTCTCCAGCTCCGGCGGCGGGTTCTCCACCCGGTAGGGCGCGGCCTCCGCCTGGATGGCGACCACCGACATGTGGTGGGCGACCACGTCGTGCAGCTCGCGGGCGATCGTCGTGCGCTCCTCCAGCAGGGTGCGGCGGGAGCGCTCGTGCGCGGTGACCGTCTGCTGGGCGGTGACCTCCTGCTCCGCGTGGCGACGGATGTGCCAGACGGTGACGCAGAGCAGGATCATGGCCGAGAAGACCAGCATGGGGGCGGAGTTGGTGCCGTACAGGTAGGTCGGGCCGATGCCGCTGTCCGCGATCAGGGCGTACAGCGCCGTCAGCGCCCACATCCAGCCGGCCGCGCGCGGCCTGGTGCGTATGGCCACGACCGTCAGCACGGTCAGATGGCAGGCGAAGCTGCCGGGGGCCCACGGCCATTCGCCATTGCTGCCGAACACGGCGGCCAGCGGAGTGCAGGCCATGGACGCCCAGAACGCTCCGACCGGCCGGATCATGGTCAGCAGGACCGGAAGCACGGTCAGCGGCGCGACCAGCAGCACCTCGCCGTCGGTGTCGACGCCGGAGAGGATCAGGGTGAACAGGGCCGCCATGGCTATCAGGGCGTGCGGCGTCCAGGTCGCGTACTCCCGGAGGCGGCCGGGCAACTGCCGGACGATCCGCCCGTCCGGGCTCCTGCGCGGCAGCGGCCGGTAGGCGAACGCGTCGTGGATGAGGTCCTGCCGCAGCCCGCGCAGGGAGTCCACGGCCACCCGGTACTCGGGGCTGCGCGGCTTGGCCCCGTCCCCCGGCGGCGTCATCTGGTGAGTCGTCTCGGTCACGTACAGAACGGTATGCGCACCCCCGGGTCGCGGTCGTCCCCAGTGAGAGGGGTTCCCCGGCGTCCCTCTCAGGTACTACGGGTCCCCGGGGGCCCGGCCTCAGTACCCCGACGGGCGCACCAGCCCCGACTCGTAGGCGAACACCGCCGCCTGTGTCCGGTCCCTCAGGCCCAGCTTCACCAGGATCCGGCCGACGTGCGTCTTCACCGTCTGCTCGGCGACGAACAGGTGCTTGGAGATCTCCGCGTTCGACAGGCCCTGCGCGATCAGGGCGAGCACCTCCGTCTCCCGCTCGGTCAGGTCACCGATCCGCTCCTTGAGCGGGGCGCGGGGCCGGCCGTCCAGCCGGGAGAACTCGGCGATCAGCTTGCGGGTGATGACCGGGGCGAGCAGCGCGTCGCCGGCCGCGATCACCCGGACCGCCTCGGCGAGCTGCTCCGACGACGCGTCCTTCAGCAGGAACCCGGAGGCTCCGGCGCGCAGCGCGTCGTACACGTACTCGTCGAGGTCGAAGGTGGTGAGCACCAGCACCCTGATGTCCGGGTTCGCGGTGGTGATGCGCTCGGTGGCCTCGATGCCGCCGATCCCGGGCATGCGGATGTCCATGAGGACGACGTCCGGGGCGGTCTCGGCGGCCTTCTCGATGCCGCCCTCCCCGTCCTTCGCCTCGCCGACGACCTCTATGTCGGGCTGGGTGCCGAGCAGCACGGTGAAGCCCTGCCGGACCATCGCCTGGTCGTCGACGATGAGAACCCGGATGGGTCGGCCGGAGCTGCTCGTCATGGGGTCCCTCCCCGGGGATCGGTGGTGCGGTCGGTGGAACGGGCGGTGCCCGGGGCGTCGGCGGGCGGGGTGTCCGGGAGGAACGCGGTGACCTTGAAGCCGTCCCAGTGCCACGGGTGCGCCGTCATGGTGCCGCCGAGCATCGCGACCCGCTCCCGCATGCCGAGCAGTCCGTGCCCCGCTCCCGTCGACGGCGGCGCGGGCCCGGTCGGCCGGCCGTTGACGACCTCCACCTCCAGCCCGTCCGGCTGATACGTGAGACGGACCGTGGCTCTCGCGCCGGGCGCGTGCCGCAGGACGTTGCTCAACGCCTCCTGCACGATCCGGTACGCGGACAGCTCCACGCCGGGCGGCAGCGGCCGCCGCTCACCGTTGATCTCGGTGATGACCTCGCGGCCGGCGGCCCGGGTGTTCTCCACCAGCGCGTCGAGCCGGTCGAGGGTGGGCTGCGGGGCGTGGCCGGCGGTGTCGCCGTCCGGGCCGGCGGGCTCCCCCGGCCCGGGGTGCTCCGAGCGCAGCACGCCCAGCACCCGGCGCAGCTCGGTCAGCGCCTCCAGGGCGTTCTGCCGGATGCCCGCGAGGTTCTCCTTGAGTTCGTCGGGCGGGTTCTCGACCAGGTGCGGGGCGACCTGAGCCTGGATGGAGATGACGGACATGTGGTGGGCCACCACGTCGTGCAGCTCCCGCGCGATGCGGCTGCGCTCCTCCAGCAGGGTGCGCCGGGTGCGCTCCTCGGCGGTGAGCGTGGTCTGCTCGACGAGCTCCGCGCGGGCCTCGCGGCGGCCGCGCAGGGCGGTGCCGACGACCACGACGACGGCGAACAGGGTGACCGCGAGGACCCCGGTGGGCTGATAGCCGGCCGCGCCCAGCAGTCCTTGTACGACGTAGGTGAGGAGCACGGTCAGCGCGAGCGCCTCCGCGGACACCCGGGTACGCACGCGCAGGGCGAGCAGCAGCAACACCGCCATGTGTCCGATGATCCCCGCCGACGTCCAGGGCCAGGTGAAGTCGTGGGCGCCGCCTGCCAGCAGTTGGCGGCGCACCTCGAGGGCGCCCCCCACCATGGTCGCCGTCGAGAGCCACCACGCCGGGACGGGCCGCCACAGCGCGAGCACCACGGCACCGCCCTGCGCCAGCCCGAGCAGGAAGGCGATCTGCGGGCCCACCCCGCCGTTGTCGACGAGCTGCGCCACCGCGCCAAAGGTGACCCCGAACGCAACCAGGCACAGCGAGCCGTGCGGAAACCAGCGCAACCACACGGAGGGCGGCAGCGGATCCGCCCGGAAGGTCCACAGGTCCTCGCGCAGCACCCGCAGCCAGCCCCCGACGCGCGCTCGATGCGCGCGGCCCACCCCCGTGTCCGTCACGCGCCCCAGCCTAGACATGGCGCGCCTCCACCGCCGTCCCCCGGTCGGACGGACGATGCGCCCGCACCACCCGCGACCTGCGGCCCCGGCCGCCCGCGCCCTGCTCGAAGAACCGGAAGGCGGCCCAGCAGGCGGCGAGGGCCAGGGCGAACACGGGCAGCCAGAGCAGCCGGGCCCCGACCCAGCCGAGGCTGTCGGGCAGCGTGTGCAGGCCGGGGAGCCGGCCCGCGAGGAGGCCGGTGGCCGTCGTGGCCATCAGGGCCGTCTGGTGCCACAGGAAGACGGTCATCGCGGAGAGGTTGACCAGCGCCACCGCCGCCCACGCCACCGGTCGGCGCATCGCCCGCCGCAGCCGCTCGCGCAGCAGCAGGGCGAGACCGCACTGGGCCAGCCCGAAGGTGACGACGGCCAGCGTCGGCGGGTCCAGGTTGGACATGCCCTCCCCCGGGACCCCGACCATCGACGCCGGATAGCCCGCCCACGCGACGAGCCCCGTGGTCGCCGCCGCACCGCCGGCGACCAGGATCCAGCCCGCGCGGCGGCGCTCCAGCTCGCCCCGGGTCCAGGCCGCCCCCAGTGTGTAGGGCACCAGCCAGCCCGCGGCCACGTTCACCCAGCCCA
This sequence comes from Streptomyces coeruleorubidus, assembly GCF_028885415.1. Classification (GTDB taxonomy): domain Bacteria; phylum Actinomycetota; class Actinomycetes; order Streptomycetales; family Streptomycetaceae; genus Streptomyces; species Streptomyces coeruleorubidus_A. The sequence goes on along the minus strand of NZ_CP118527.1, from coordinate 5,332,456 downwards.
GCCAGGAGGGGCCGCCGAGGCCGAAGCGCAGCAGGTCCACGTGGAGTACGACGGCCAGCGGCCAGAGCGGGTGGAGCCGGGTCAGCAGCGGGGTCGCCGCCGTCAGGGCCGCGAACACCACGAGGAACCACAGCGGGGACAGGGCCAGCTTCACCAACGTCCGGACCGTACCGAACTCGGCGCCCGACAGCAGCAGGGCGAGCGCGGCGACCGTCCACAGGGTGAGGACGGCGGCGACCGGTGTGAACAGCCGGGACAGACGGGCCGTCAGCCAGCGGTGGTACGGGATGCCACGGGCCCGGGCCGAGGCCAGGCCGCGGGTGGCGACATGCCCGCCGACCAGGAAGAACACGGCGAGCGTCTGGAACAGCCAGGAGACGGGCGTCAACCAGGGCATGTGCTGGAGGGGGCTCGCCGTGCGCAGGGTGCCGCTGTCGGCGACCAGGGCCGTGACCAGCCAGTGCCCGAGGACGACGCCGAGGACCGCGGCGGCGCGCAGGGCGTCCACGGCCCGGTCGCGGCCGGCCGGGGTGGCCGCACCGACGCGTTCGGCGCCACGGCGCACGGCATGCCGGACACCTCGCACTGCATCTCGGGCACCCCGTACTCCGACGTCAGTCATGAGTCACCGCCTTGGTCTCGCCCAGGACGATCCGGGTCAGGTTGGTCAGGGAGGTCGAGCCGGGGCTGAAGTAATCGCTGTGGCCGCCGTCGCCGGCCGCGAAGACCCGGGCGCCGAAGGCCGGGGAGACGGGGTCGGTGCCGAAGCCGACGGTGGTGCCGAACAGGTCCGCGCTGAGGTGCGGGACGTTCTCCACCCAGTCGTCGCCGCCGCGGGCCGCCCAGACGCGGGCCCGAGTGCGCAGGGCGGCCACGGAGTCCGCGCCCGTGCCCGGGCTGCCGACCAGCGCGATGTCATCGACGGCGAGCCCGGCGGCGGCACGGCCGCAGACGACCGAGCCGTACGAGTGGCACAGCAGCGCGATGCGCGGTCCGCCGCCCGCTATGGCGCGCAGGTCGGTGACGAGCGCGCGCAGGTGCGGGGCCGCCTGCTCCGCCCTGCCGGTCGTCGTGACCGTCGCGCTGACCGTGCCCGGCGTCTCGTAGCCCAGCCAGGCCACGACCGCCGTGCGCGTGCCCGCGGGGGCCTGCCGGAGGAGCTGCACGTGCAGGGCGGCGGCGGCCGCGTGGAACCGGCCGTAGGTGTCGAGACTCGTGTCGGAGCCGGGGACCAGGACGGCGATGCGGTCGGCGCGGGCGAGGTCGCCCAGGACTTCCGTCACCCGGCCGGAGCCGCGGCCGTCGAAGCGGAGGAGACGCCGGGCCGGGGCGGCCAGGGCACGGTCGGTCGCGGCACGGTCCCGGTCCTGGTGGGCAGCGGCCGTCCGGGTCGCTTCGGCGGCGTTGGCACGGTTGGCCGCGTACGCCTCGTCGAGCGTCGACGCGCTGAGCGGAGCGAGCAAGGCGGGTGCGGGCGCGGGGACCTCCGGGCGTCCCGCCGCGGAGAGAGGGAACACCACCGCACCGGTGATGAGGGCGGCGAGCACGGCTCGACGCCATCGGCCGCCGCGGCGCCGACCGCCGTCGGCACGGCGGTACTTCGCTGCCCACCCCATGGTCGTCCCCCTCCAGCGCACCCGGCCATCGGGTCCGCGTGGAAGGGAAGTTACGGAGCGGAACGCGTCGTCCGCGTCACACCGCGGAGCTCACCTGCGGCCTGGCTCTCAGGTACTACGGGTACGACCTACGGGATGACCGGGGACCACACCTACGGGCACCCAAGCAGGGCCGCTCAGGCACCCCGGAAAGGCCACTCACCAGGCCAATTGCGCGATCTCCTCCACCACCACCGCACACGCGTCCGCCGCCGGGTCGATGAGCGGGAAGTGCCCCACGTCCTCCAGCAGCGTCACTCCCACCATCTCCCCTGCCTTCGCCGCCGCCTCCGCGTACGACTCGGCGACCACCTGCGGCACATCGAGGTCCGTGCGCCCCTGGACGAGGGTGGTGGCGATGCCCGTGGGCAGCAGCAGCGCCGGGTCCGCGTACGGCTGCCGCTCGGCGAAGTGCTCGTCCCCGCCCAGGAGTTGCCGTACGGCACCGCTGCACACGTCCAGCTTGTCGGCGACCGCGAGGTCCGCGATCGGGGCGAGGGCGACCACACCGCGCAGGGCCGCCGGGCTGTCGGCGCGCCAGGGCGAGCCGGCCGGCAGGACGTGCCGGGCCGCGGCCCACAGCGCGAGGTGCCCGCCCGCCGAGTGACCGGTGAGGACCGTACGGCGCGGGTCGGCCTGCGGCAGCAGTTCCCGGACGAGCGCCGGAAGGGCGTCCAGCGCGGCCGCGACGTCGTCGAGGGTGTCGGGCCAGCGGCCCGCGACGGAGTCGTCGTCACCGCCGCGCCGGTACTCGGCGCTGGCCACGGCGAACCCGCGACGGGCGAGGAAGTCCGCGAAGGGGCTGATGTGACGCCGGTCGTACGGTGCCCGCCAGGCGCCGCCGTGCAGCACGAGCACGACCGGGGCGGGCCCGCCCGGGCCGCCCTCGCCGCGCGGGGCGTAGAAGTCGATCACCTGGTCGGGATGGTCACCGTAGGCAGCGGTCACGTCGGGGTCGACGGGCGCGTGGGAGAACGCCGACTTCTCCTCGGCGGCGGCCCGTGCTGCTGCGACGTCGTCCGTCATGCTCCAACCTCTCAGCGATCGAACGTAGATGGCGGACCAGGTGGGGATCCGGCCGTTGGCCGGGACGGTATCAGGCAGGTGACGTGGGCGGACACGGGGATGTCACGCTGGGTGAAGACCGAACGGCCCCCGTGGCGGCAGGGGCCGTTCGTCCCGGGGAACTCACCCCAGCGTCCGAGCCAGCACCCGCGCCGCCCGCTCCACGTCGGCGAAGCCCACGTACAGCGGTGTGAAGCCGAAGCGCAGCACGTCCGGCGCCCGGTAGTCGCCGACCACGCCCTGCTCGATCAGCCGTTTCATGACATCACCGGCACCGTCACAGCGCAGCGCGATCTGGCTGCCCCGCTCCGCGTGCGGCACCGGCGTCAGGCACTCGACCCCGCCCTCGGGCACGTACGCGGCCACGCACTCCAGGAAGAGGTCCGTCAGCGCGAGCGACTTGGCCCGCACCGCCTCGACCGGCACCCCGTCCCACACCTCCAGGGCCGCCTCCAGGGCGAGCATGGAGAGGATGTCCGGCGTGCCGACCCGGCCGCGCAGGGCACCGGGGGCCGGCTCGTACCCGCTCCGCATCCCGAACGGCTCGGCGTGGGAGTTCCAGCCGGGCAGCGGGGAGTCGAAGCGGTCCTGAAGCTCCCGGCGCACGTACAGGTACGCCGGTGACCCCGGCCCGCCGTTCAGGTACTTGTAGGTGCAGCCGACCGCCAGATCCACGCCGTGCTCGTCCAGCCCCACCGGCAGCGCGCCCGCGCTGTGGCACAGGTCCCAGACGACGTACGCGCCCGCCCCGTGCACGGCGGCCGTCAGCGCCGGCAGATCGTGCAGCCGGCCGGTGCGGTAGTCGACGTGGTTGAGGAGGACGGCGGCGGTACGGTCGCCCAGCGCGCCCGGCACCTGTGCCGGTGCCACCGGCCGCAGCGCGCAGCCGGTCATCCGGGCGGCAGACTCGGCGATGTACCCGTCGGTCGGGAAGGTCGTGGCGTCGACGACGATCTCGTCGCGCCCTTCCCCGGCCATCCGCACCGCCCCCACAAGTGCCTTGAAGACGTTGACACTTGTGGAGTCCCCGACCACGATCTGCCCGGGCGCCGCCCCGACCAGCGGGGCGATCCGGTCACCGATCCGCTCGGGCGCGGTCCACCAGCCGCTCTCCTCCCAGGACCGGATGCGCAGCTCGCCCCACTGGCGGCGTACGACGTCCTCGACCCGCCCGGGGACGACGGCCGGCAGCGCGCCGAGCGAGTTGCCGTCGAGGTACACCACGTCGTCCAGCAGGAAGGCGTCCCGCCGACCGCGCAGATCGTCGGCGGCGTCCAGCTTCTCCGCACGCATCGCGAGTTCAGACATGGGACCGCGCCGTCCACAGCTCGGGGAAGACCTGCTTCTGCGCCCGCTTCTCCAGCCAGGCCACCCCGGCGGAGCCGCCCGTGCCGGTCTTGGCGCCCATCGCACGGCGAGTGGCGACGAGGTGGTCGTTGCGCCAGCGCCACACCAGCTCGGCGACATCGCTCAACGCCTCGCCGAGCCGGGCGAGTTCGTCGCTCTCGTCGCCCGAGTAGACGGCCGTCCAGGCGGCCTCCACCTCCGGGGACGGCTCGTAGCGCAGCGACACGTCACGCCCCAGCACGGCCTGCGGGATGTCGTACCCGCGCCGCGCGAGCAGCCGCACCACCTCGTCGTACAGGCTCGGCTCGTGCAGCGCCTTCTCCAGCTCGGCGTGCACGCGCGGCGCGCCCCGGTGCGGCACCAGCATGGACGCGGACTTGTCGCCGAGCAGGAACTCCATCCGCCGGTACATCGCCGACTGGAAACCGGAGCCCTCGCCGAGGGCGGACCGGTACGAGTTGAACTGGGCCGGCGTGAGCTGGCCGAGCGGCTTCCAGGAGGCGTTGAGCGCCTCCAGCTCGCGTACGGACCTCTTCAGCGCGGCGGTCGCGGAGGGTACGTCGTCGCCGCGCAGCGCGTGTGCCGCCGTCTCCCACTCGTGGACGATGACGGTGAACCACAGCTCCATCACCTGTGTCGTGACCAGGAAGACCATCTCTCCGGGGTCGTCGGAGAGGGTGTGCTGGAGGTGGGTGAGGACGTCCGCCTTGACGTAGTCCTCGTACGGCGTCGTGCCGTGGAAATCGAGATGCGGGGTCTCGGGCTCGTGAGCCTCGTGGGACATCGCTGTCTCCTGCTTTGTAACTCCGGGTAGCGGTCCGCCCCTGCCGATGCCGGCACGGGGGCCCCGGTCCCCACGGGCATACTCCGCAATCGTCCCCCGAAACCGCAAGGCCCGCCCGCTCGGCGGACGGGCCTCGCGCACACGGACCGCCGTCAGCCCAGGACCTGCGCCGCCGTCGGCGAGGAGTCCTTCAGGAACTGGGAGCAGCGCTCGTACTCCTCCTGCTCGCCGATCGCCTGTGCGGCACGGGCGAGGGCGTGCAGGGCACGCAGGAATCCGCGGTTCGGCTCGTGCTCCCACGGGACCGGGCCGTGGCCCTTCCAGCCGTTGCGACGCAGCGCGTCCAGGCCGCGGTGGTAGCCCGTGCGGGCGTACGCGTACGACTCGACGGTCGCACCCCGCTCGTACGCCTCGTCGGCGAGCTGCGCCCAGGCGAGCGAGGAGGTGGGGTGTGCGGCGGCGACGTCGACCGGGGAGGTACCCGACGCGAGCATTTCCCGTGGCCCGGGGTCGTCGGGGAGGTGGGTCGGGGGCGGGCCCCCGAGGAGGTTTTCGTGAATGGACATGCCCCAAGTCTGCCGCAGGCACGACCTGCGGGCAGTCGCGCCGACCTGGCTGCGGGCAATCGTGCCGCTGGGGCGGCACGGGTGGGCGCAGCGCACCCCGCAACGCCGGGCTGCGCAACGCCCCCGGCCTCAGCACCAACCCCCCGGGCCCCTACGACAACCGCTTCCGCACCGGCTCCCCCTCCAGCGCCGGTGCCGTCACACCCCCCTGCCTCAGACACTCCGGCCGCTTGCAGCCCGGCGGCGGCCTCCGCACCACCGCCGCCGCGAGGACGGCCCCCACCACCAACGCCCCCGCACACCACGCCATCGCCTTCCCGAAGGCGAGATCGAACGCACCCGGCTCCCGGTACGCCTCCTCCCCCATCCCCGCCAGCAACGGCAACGCCGCCACCGCCACCAGCCCCGCCGCCCGGGCCGCCGCGTTGTTGATCCCGCTGGCCAGGCCCGCCCGGGACACATCCACCGACCCCAGCACGGTCGCCGTCAGCGGCGCCACCAGCGTGACCATGCCCAGTCCGAGCACCAACAGCGCCGGAAGCACGTCAGCCACGTACGACGCCCCTGGCCCGACCCGCAGCATCAGCAGCATCCCCGCGGCGCACAGCAGCGGCCCCACCGTGAGCGGCAGTCGCGGTCCGATCCGGTCGGCCAGCTCACCGGACCGTGCCGACAGCAGCAGCATCAGCGTGGTCGTCGGCAGCAACGCCGTACCGGCCGCGAGGGCCGAATAGCCCACGACCACCTGGAGCTGAAGCACGGCGAGGAAGAAGAACCCGCCGAGGGCCGCGTACACGCACAGCGTGACGAGGTTGACCGCCGTGAACTGGCGGGAAGAGAAGATGTCCGGCGGCATCATCGGCTCGGACCGCCGCCGCTCGACGACCACGAACGCCACGGCCGCGACCGCCCCCGCCACCGCCGTACCCGCCACCACCAGACTGTCCGCACCGGTCGCCTCGATCAACGCGTACGTCAGCAGCGCCAGCGCCGACGCTCCCAGCACCGCCCCCAGCACGTCGAACCGGCCCCGGGCCCCCTCGCCGCCCGACTCGGGCACGTGCCGCAGCGCCACGGGCACGCACAGCAGCGCCAGCGGAACGTTCAGCAGGAACACCCACCGCCAGCCCGGCCCGTCCACCAGCCAGCCGCCGACGAAGGGCCCGACCGCCGCCCCGACCCCGCCGAAACCGGACCACAGGCCCACCGCGCGGCCCCGGTCGTCGGGATGGAAGGACGCCTGGATCAGCGCCAGCGACCCCGGTGTGAGCAGAGCACCGCCCACCCCTTGCAGGGCACGCGCGGCGATCAGCACCCCGGCGTTCGGCGCGATCCCGCACAGCAGGGACGCCACCGCGAACCACACCACACCGACGACGAACACCTTCCGGCGCCCGAAACGGTCACCGAGCGCCCCGCCCAGCAGGATCAGCCCGGCCAGCGTGACCATGTACGCGTTGACGGTCCATTGGAGGGCCGCCATGTCCGCGTCGAGGTCACGGCCGATGCGGGGCAGCGCCACATTGACGACGGTCGAGTCCAGCAGGGCCATGCTGGAGCCGAGGACGGTGGTGAGCAGGATCCACCTGCCCTGCGGTGAGGCCAACCGGACATCGGGCATGCAGGGAGCATACGGAAGAGCCCGGCACCAGGAGAGGTGCCGGGCTCGAACGCGTGGTCCGGAACGGACTTACTTGATCTTGGTGCCGGTCGAGCGCAGGTGGCCGCAGGCCTCGACGACACGCGCGGACATGGAGGCCTCGGCCAGCTTGCCCCAGGTGCGCGGGTCGTAGGTCTTCTTGTTGCCGACCTCGCCGTCGACCTTCAGGACGCCGTCGTAGTTGCGGAACATGTGGTCCGCGACCGGGCGCGTGAAGGCGTACTGGGTGTCCGTGTCGATGTTCATCTTGACCACGCCGTTCTCCAGCGCGGTCCGGATCTCCTCCTCCGAGGAGCCCGAGCCGCCGTGGAAGACGAAGTCGAACGGGGAGGCCTTGCCGAACTTCGCGGCGACGCCCTCGTTCAGTTCCTTCAGCAGCTCGGGGCGCAGGACGACGTTGCCCGGCTTGTACACGCCGTGCACGTTGCCGAAGGACGCGGCGAGCAGGTAGCGGCCCTTCTCGCCCAGGCCCAGGGCCTCGGCGGTGCGGATCGCGTCGTCGACCGTGGTGTAGAGGGAGTCGTTGATCTCGTGGGAGACGCCGTCCTCCTCGCCACCGGTCGGGGTGATCTCCACCTCGAGGATGATCTTCGCGGCGCGGGCCTGCTCCAGCAGCTCCTGCGCGATGGAGAGGTTGTCGGCGAGGGTCTCGGCGGAGCCGTCCCACATGTGCGACTGGAACAGCGGGTTCAGGCCGGCCTCGACGCGCTTCTTGGAGAGCGCCAGCAGCGGACGTACGTAGCCGTCCAGCTTGTCCTTGGGGCAGTGGTCCGTGTGCAGCGCGATGTTCACCGGGTACTTCTCGGCGACGATGTGCGCGAACTCGGCAAGGGCGACCGCGCCGGTCACCATGTCCTTGCTGTACTGACCGCCCAGGAACTCGGCGCCACCCGTGGAGATCTGGACGATGCCGTCGCTCTCCGCCTCAGCGAAACCGCGCAGGGCCGCGTGCAGGGTCTGGGTGGAGGTCACGTTGATGGCCGGGTAGGCGAACTTTCCTGCCTTCGCCCGGTCCAGCATCTCGTTGTAGACCTCGGGAGTTGCGATGGGCATGCGTCCGCTCCTTGTATCTGCGGGTTGGCGTACTGCGTTCTCGGCCCTGACCTAGACCTTGGGGTGCGACGTCATCGTCGGCCCCATCTTTCCAGACTTGGCCGGAAGGTCCAGGCCACCGTCCACGCCCTGGTCGGTCGGGGCTCAGTCCAGGCCCAGCTCGTCCTTGGAGAACGCGAAGAGATACGGCACCCCGGCGCCCTCCTGGATCTTCTCCGCGGCGCCGGTGGCCCGGTCGACGATGGTCGCGACGGCGACGACCTCGGCCCCGGCCTCGCGCACGGCCTCGACGGCGGTGAGCGGGGAGCCGCCGGTGGTGGAGGTGTCCTCGACGACCAGCACACGGCGGCCCGCGATGTCCGGGCCCTCGACGCGCCGCTGCAGGCCGTGCGCCTTCGCGGCCTTCCGTACGACGAAGGCGTCCAGGCGCCGCCCGCGCGCGGCGGCGGCGTGCAGGATGGCGGCGGCGACGGGGTCGGCGCCCATGGTGAGCCCGCCCACCGCGTCGAACTCGAAGTCACCGGTCAGGTCGAGCAGCACCTGCCCGACCAGCGGCGCGGCCTCGCCGTCGAGGGTGATGCGGCGCAGGTCGACGTAGTAGTCGGCCTCCAGACCCGACGACAGGGTCACCTTGCCGTGCACCACGGCCTTGTCCTTGATCTGTCGCAGCAGCGCGCCACGTGTGTCCGTCATGCCGCCCAGCTTAGAGGCGGCGCCAGCTCCAGGTCGTGGTGGCCTCCAGCGGCTCCAGGGGCGTGACCAGGCGCGGCAGGGTGTTGAGCCCGTTGGGCGGGCCGGTCTGCGGCTCCACGCACACGGCGGCCTCCTGCTCGTCGTAGACGACGACCCACTCCTGGCGGCTGGTCACCTTCAGCTCCAGCTGCCCGGGCCAGGTGAGGGTCACGTCGACGCCGCCGGGCATCCCGAAGCAGTCGTCCCAGGGGCCGGGCTTCGGCTCTACGCGGTTGCCGGTGGGCAGGTGGTCGTCGCCGCGTTCCTCCTGCCAGGCGGGGTGGAAGTCGAGGCGTACGTCCTCGCCGCCGAGGTTCCGGTTGAACCACGGGTGCCAGCCGATCTGCGCCGGGAACGACGACTCGTACGTCTCCACGGACATGGTCAGCGTCAGCGCGTCCTCGGCGAGGGCGACGACCTGGGTGACGCGGCCCGGGTGGGGCCAGGGGTCGACGAGCTCGTAGGTGATGACGGCCTCGTCCGTGCTCGTGCGGGCGGTGCGCCAGGCGTCGTCGCGGGCGGTGCCGTGGATGGCGTGGGGCGGGGCGTTGAGGGGCATCTGCCGTACGACGGCGCCGTCCAGGAAGCGCCCGTCACGGATCCGCCCGCACCACGGCACCATCGGGAAGCAGCCGAACCGCTCCCCCTGCCGGAGCAGCTCCACGCCGCCGATCCGCAGCCCTCCGACCCGGCCGCCGTTGCCCGGCTGCACGGTCACCTCCGCGTCGCCCGCGGTCAGCGTGATGTCTTCGTCACTCACGGGACGACCCTACTGGGGTGATCAAGAGGGCCTCACCCTGTACGGGGCGTTTTCAGCGGCGTCTGCGCAGGGCCCGGACCGCCACGATGGCCGACGCCAGCGCGAGCGCCGCCGCGGGGGCCGCCCAGCGCAGCGGGGCCGGAGGCATCACGGTCTGCGGCGCGGGCACCGGCGCGTACCGCCCTCTCGGCGGCGCGTGATCGACCTCCTCGGCACTGCGCCCGATCATCGTCCGCCGCGCATGCGCCGCCTCGGCGATGCCCTCGTCGTTCTTGTCGTTCTTGTCGTTCTTGTCGTTCTCGTCGTTCGCGTCGTCCTCGATGTCCTCGTCCGAGGGCCCGAGAGAGGACGGCGGAGTATCGGTCTCGAAGACGGAGGGGGGCTCGGGGGCGGGGGCGTCGTCGGCTGCGGGGCCAGGGGACTCGTCGGCGCTCCCCGGAGCCGAGGGCTCGTCGGTGCCCCCTGAGGCACGAGCGTCATCGGCGGTGTGGCCGGAGGCCGGCGTCTTGTCGTCGGGTCCGGGGGCGGAAGTCTCCCCGGCGGTCCCCGAAGTCCCGGCCTCCTCGTCGGCCTCGGCCCTCGCGCTCCCCTCGGCCCTCGCCGGAGGCGGCGGAGCCGCGTCGTCCGCGTCCGGGGTCGTCTCGTAGTCGGTCGTGGCGCGGGGTTCGAAGTCCTGCGTGACGAGGGGCGTGGTGGTTTCCGGGGCTGCCCCGGCCAGCTGTTCCGCGAAACGGTCCAGCAGGCGGGTGACGGCGCCCTCCACCGCGTCGGACGGGAGGTCCTTGATCCGTCCGTCCGCTGCGACCGTACCGCCGAACACGATCGTCGTGCCGTCCTCCGCGTCCCGCAGGGCGATCCGCAGCGCGAGTTTCACCGAGCCGGTGCCGCGGGCCTCCGTGGCCTCGCCCTCGACGGCGTAGGCCCCGTCGTCTCCCCGGGACACCCGTACGGCACCCCGGTACGTGACGGAGTGGCTGCCGACCCTGATCTTCAGCCGTCCGGTGACGGGCTCGGCGCCGGCGTCCTGCTGGAGCCCCGGAACCGCCCGGGCGACCCGCGCGGGGTCGTCCAGCACCTCCCTGAGCCGCTCGGCCGGAACCGGAACGAACACCTCGTGCTCCATGTCGACGGACTCTACCCAGCCCGGGCCGAAACGCACCCCCGCCTTCGGAATTCGCCCCCGATCCGCCCCGCCAGGCGTATCCTCACCGGCCCTCACCGGGCAGCCCCGGGCCCGCTCAGTAGCGCGGATGCACCAGCGTCGACGCGGGCAGCCCCGCGATCCGCGTGCCCCGCGCCGCCCGCTCCCCCACCGCGAGGGACACGTCGTCAAGGACGTGCGGGCGCGGACCGTCCGGGTCGAGTCGGGGTCGCGGCTCCGTTCGGGCGGCCAGGACGAAACCCCAGTCCCGGGGCGCCCGGGAGCGGTCGGCGGGGGTGTGGTCGGGACCGACGGCGAAACAGGCGCGGCGCCCGCCCGTGCCGTACGGGGCGGTGCGGAAGCCGGCCGCGCGGAGGGTGGCGTCCACCGTCCAGTACACGCGCGGGCTGGACGCGACGGGCCCGGCGTGCACCACGAGCCGGCCGCCGGGGGCGAGCACCCGCCGCGCGAGGCCGTAGAACTCCTGCGAGTACAGCTTCGTACTGGCCGTGATGCCCGGGTCCGGCAGGTCCGAGAGGACCACGTCGTACGCCGCCGGGGGCGCTCCGCGCAGCCAGCCGAACGCGTCCTGCGTCGTCACGCGCACGCGCGGGTCGCCGAACGCGTGCTTGTTCAGCGCCGACAGGGCCGAGTCGGTGCGGGCCAGCCGCACCACCTCCTCGTCGAGTTCGACGACGTCGACCCGGTCCACCCCGGGATGCCGCAGCACCTCGCGGGCCGCCAGTCCGTCACCGCCGCCGAGGATCAGCACGCGCGCGTGCGGTCCGGTCATGGCCGGGTGGACGAGGGCCTCGTGGTAGCGCAGTTCGTCGCGCCCGCTGACCCGCAGCCGGCCGTCGAGGAACAGGTCGAGGGGGCGCCCGTGCGTGCCCCCGGCGAGGACCACCTCCTGCACGCCGGTCTGGAGCGCCACCCGTACGTCCCCGCCGTACACCGCCTGCCGCGCGGCCCGTTCGAAATCGTCGACGAGGACGGCGGCCGAGGCGAGGATCGCCAGCACGAGCGCGTTGGCGAGCAGCAGCAGCCAGCGGGCGCGCCGGGTCAGGTCCCGGCGGAACAGGCCGAGCACCAGCGCGCCCCCGACGACCGCGTTGACGGCGCCGGTGATCAGCGTGCCGGTCATCTGGCCGAGGAACGGCAGCAGCAGGAAGGGGAAGGCGAGTCCGCCGACGAGCGCACCGACGTAGTCCGCGGCGAACAGGTCGGCCACCGCGCCGCCCGGGTCCTGGCGGCGGATGCGCTGGATCAGCTCCATCAGCAGCGGGACCTCGGCGCCGATGAGCAGCCCGGTCGCGAGGGAGAAGGCGACCAGGAGACAGCGCGGCCCGCTGGCCCACATCCCGCCCCAGTCGCCGGTCCAGGCGAAGACCGCGTACAAGGCCATCGCGCTGCACCCGCCGACGAGGGCGAGGGTCGCCTCGACCGCGCCGAAGCCGGCCGCGGCGAGCCCGCGCAGCCGCTTCGCGGCGAGGGAGCCGATGCCCATCGCGAAGACCATGACGGACAGCACGACGGACGCCTGGGTGACGGAGTCGACCATCAAGTACGAGGCCAGAGCGACGAGTTCCAGTTCGTACACCAGTCCGCAGGCCGCGCAGACGAACACGCCCGCGAGGACCAGGAACCGCCCGGTGCCCGGCCGGACGGGCAGTCGCGCCGGGCCGCCGGGGCCGCCCGGGGCGCTCCAGGGCGGCGGGGAACCGGGCGGGGCGGGCGCGTGCGGCTCGATCACGCTGCGACGTTACGTCACTCCTCCACTGCGGTTCGTCACCCACACGTGTGATGCTGCTTTACAGAGGCGCGATGACGGTATGAGCTCCGGTTCGCCGAGTGAGTGAGGTGCCGGAGAGATTCAGTTGGCGGCAGCGGCCGACTCCCGCACCCGTACGCCCACCTTCGTGCGGGTCGCCACCAACTGTCCGTCCTGCGGGTACGCGTGCCAGGTCCGCCAGTGCACCTGTCCCTCGTGGTGCTGGGCCAGCAGTGCCGTGAAGGCGTGCGGGCTGCCGGGGAAGACGCCGGCCAGGCCGTGCGGATGGTCGGAGACGAGGGCCAGCAACTCCTGGGCGCGACCAGCGAAGGAGCCAGGCGAGAGGACCTCGACCCGGGCCGCGAACTCGTACTCCCAGTCGCCCACCCGCGTGGCGACGCCGAGCGGAAGCGGCATGCTGCTGCCCGGAATGCACGCCACCGTCTCCGAGCAGACGCCCCTCTCCTCCTCCAGCAGGACCTGGTGGGACGCGCCGAGCAGTCGCAACTGAAGGCTGCTGCCCGCCAGTTCGAGGTCGAGGGTGGCCAGTGCGGGCAGCGGCTCGCGCCCCAGGGCCCAGGCGAGATCGGCCGCACGCGTGTCGGTGTAGGAGGTGTTCAGGGTCGTGAGCATGGATCGGCTCCGCAAGCACACAAGGAAAGGGAGATGGGTCCGCTGCACCCCGGTCGCACCGGGGGATTCGGCCCGGGGTAAACCGGTCGGCCGGTTTCGGGAAGGTGTCCGCAGAACGTCCGAGAGGCTGCGTTGGTGTTTTAGAGGGAATCATGAACTGTGGCGCCGCAACAGCGTCTTTACCCAAGTTCGTAGGGTTTCCATCCCTCAGAGGGCTCCACAGCTCAACTGTTCAACCATGGCGTGCGCCGATGCCAGGGAGGCGTGCGCCGGTGCGCCGTGGCTCACGCCCGGAGCCGGGACGAAGTACCTGTTTGACGCGCGCAGTTGCCGGAGTCACGCCCTGGTCCGTCACTCCTCGGCGGCAGTTGCCCTACAGGCATGCGAAGTTGCCGGTACGCACTCCGAGTTGCCCGACAGACATTCGACGCATCCGCCGGACGGGAACCCAGGACCTCCGGCCGGCACGGAAACGCGGGGCCCGCCCCAGGTGCGGACCCCGCGTTCGGTGGTTGCGACTCCCCCGTCGGGAGCGCGGCCGACCTAGGTCAGCTGCCTCCGCCGCAGCCACCTCCTCCTCCACCCCCGCCGCAGGACGACCCGCCTCCGCAGGACGAACCGCCGCCGCAGGAGTGCCCCCCGTGGTGTCCGCCGGACGAGCCGGAGTCTGAGCCCCCGGCCCACCAGCTGCCGCCGCTGTCGTGGCGCGATCCGGTGGACGCCCCCGCCCCGCGACGGGTCGTCCGTCCGGATCCGCCGCTGCGGGCCTTGGACACCAGCGCCCCGACCAGGACGACTCCGATCACCGCCAGGATGATGCCGACGACCATGGCGTCACCCTCCTTCCGTTCCCCCGAAGCGGCCCCCCGTGGGCGCCTCGCTCTTGCGTGAACAGGGGATGCCCGCCCCTCGCACGACCCAAAGCAGAGTTGAGGAACTCCAGAGCTTCGGCGGAGGATGACCCGCATGACCTCCAGCGCGCGCCCCCTCCTCAACCGCCGGCTCGCCGAGTTCGGGACGACGATCTTCGCCGAGATGTCCGCCCTGGCCCTGAGCACCGGCGCCATCAACCTCGGACAGGGCTTCCCCGACACCGACGGCCCCGAGGAGGTCAGGGAGGCCGCCGTACGGGCGCTGCGGGACGGCCTGGGCAACCAGTACCCGCCGGGCCCCGGCGTCCCCGAGCTGCGCACCGCGATCGCCGCCCACCAGCAGCGGCGCTACGGCCTGTCCTGCGACCCCGACACGGAGGTCCTGGTCACCGCGGGGGCCACCGAGGCCATCGCCGCCTCGCTGCTGGCCCTGGTGGAGCCCGGCGACGAGGTGATCGCCTTGGAGCCGTACTACGACTCGTACGCGGCGTGCATCGCGATGGCGGGCGGGCGCCGGGTGCCGGTCACGCTCCGCCCGCACGAGGGCAGCTTCCGCCTGGACCTGGACGAACTGCGCGACGCCGTCACCGACCGCACCCGCCTGCTGCTGATCAACACCCCGCACAACCCGACCGGCACGGTCCTCACCCGCGAGGAGCTGGCCGCCATCGCCGAGCTGGCGGTGGAGCGGGACCTGCTCGTGGTGACGGACGAGGTGTACGAGCACCTGGTCTTCGACGACGCCGAGCACGTGCCGCCGGCGACGTTTCCGGGGATGCGCGAGCGTACGGTCACCATCGGGTCGGCCGGCAAGACGTTCTCGTTCACCGGCTGGAAGGTCGGCTGGGTGACGGCGGCGCCGGAGCTGGTCACGGCGGTGCGCTCGGCGAAGCAGTACCTGACGTATGTGGCGTCGGGGCCGTTCCAGTACGCGGTGGCGGAGGCCCTGGCGCTGCCGGAGTCGTACTTCACGGCCTTCCGCGACGACATGCTGGTCAAGCGGAACCTGCTGGCGGCGGGCCTGGAGGAGGCCGGGTTCCGGGTCTTCAGCCCGTCGGGGACCTACTTCGTCACCACCGACATCCGCCCCCTCGGCGAGACGGACGGCTTCGCCTTCTGCCGCGCCCTGCCGGAACGCGCCGGTGTCGTCGCGATCCCCAACGCGGTCTTCTACGACCACCGCGAGGAGGGCGCGCCGTTCGTACGGTTCGCGTTCTGCAAGCGGACGGGCGTGCTGGAGGAGGCGGCGAAGCGGCTCGGGGCGGCGTTCTAGACACACGGAAACGAGCGTGCGGAGAAGGCACGGGCGGTGCTGCGGGAGGCCGGGGGCTGCTCCTGGTGGACGCCCTGGCCGTGCGCCGGGGGCCGGCGCCCCGCCGCCCGGTGGGCAAGACGGTATGGGCGGAGCTGTCCTCACGATGGGGACGACCGCCCGGCGTCTTGCTCATCGGAACTGAGCGGACTTCATTTCCTCGCTGACGTCACTCACGGTCGGCCTGGTGACAGGCCATGAGGTCACACTCTGCCAGGGGCCGCACTGACTGGTGTTCTGTGTCCCCTTGCACACGGTGAGGCTGCCGGTGGTCGTGAATGAGTAAGACCGCCGCACCTCGACCGGGACACTGCCCGGACCGCACAGCTCCACCTGCTTGCGTGGAACGCCCGGCACGAGGTCAGCATTGAACTTCGTCCACAGTGAGTAGCAGCCCTCGGCGGAGTTCGACAGCTTCCCTTTGATCACCAGGGTCGGTGTGGGGCCTGTGCCTTCGGTCCACCGCTCACCTGAGGCGGAAGCGGTGGCGTGCGCGGCCGACCAGGGGACAGGGCCCGCTTCTCTGGCGCTCTCCGCGGCGACAGCCGGTGCGGCCGTGCCGAGCACGACGGCACCGATGCCCGTTATGGCAGCAGCTCGGATATGTGCATGCATCACGTTGACTCCCTTGCGATGGGGTCGAAGCGTCGCGTTCGACTGTCGATGGGGCGGCGGGTGTGCAAGGAACTGGCATGGGGCCATGACGTCTTGGGCGGTGCCTCCGGTCGATGCTCAGGTGATGGCACCGAGTCGGCCGTGACCCTTTCTCGACTCACTGGGGATGCGCTGTGCGCAGGTACTCCAGGCCGGTGCGGTCCGTCACGTCGTTCGAGCCGCTCAGACGGTGGACTACTGTCCAGCGGCCGTCAGGCACGGCGCCGGCGAACACAGACGCCGTGCCTGTCGCCCCGTTGTGCCAGATCAGGGGCAGCGGCCCCGAACGTTGCCAGCCGAGGCCGGGTTCCCCGAGTGAACGGTCGAGTACGAGACCGGTCAGCACACGTGACAGCGTGCGGGGGCTTGCCCACAGGCCGCCTGCGGGCAAGATGGCTCCCGTCATGGTCCACGGTTTCACCCTGCGGCCGAACCATCCGGTCGGCAGCAAGGCGCTGTGCTGTGGCGGCCGGGCACTCATGGCTTCTCGCGGCAGGCCCAGCGGGGACAGCACGTGCACGGCGACGAGCTCGTCGTATTCCTGCCCAGTCGCTGCAGTCAGCGCCGCCCCGAGCACCGCGTAGCCGAAGTTGGAGTACTCCTCGTGCGTGCCGGCGGGACGTTCGGTGAGTCGGTCGAAACCGGCGAGCAGTTGGTGCAGCCGGTCGGCGGTGAAATTCCGGTACGGGTCGAGGCGAGAGGTGCCAGGGGGGAGGCGAGGCAGACCCGAGGTGTGCTCGGCGAGGTGGCGCAGGGTGATGCCGGTTCCTGACGGGACGTCGAGCCAGCGTTCGACGGGGTCGTCGACCGTGAGGACACCTTGCTTGGCCAGCTGCTCCAGGATGGTTCCGGTGATGACCTTGGTGAAGGAGCCCACCTCTGCGTACTTGTCGGGATCGTGTTCGCCGGTGACGATCGGATCGGTGTGGGAGCTGCCGATGATGCAGGTGGGGACGCTGCGCATGGCCCTCACCTTGCAGCTTGGGGAACGGGGGCATTGGCCGGGGTGTCACTTTCCGGTGCGCTCTGGTCGGTGACCGCCGGGATACTCTCGGGCTGCTTCTGCGTCCAGCTCTTGCTGATCTTCCGTGCCATCCGGCGAGCGCGGGACAGGGCAGAGGAGAGGAAGATGAGGTCGCAGGCGATCATCGTCAGGGCGAACGCGGTGAGGCCCATGAACACGCCAATGGATGCATGGAACGCGATGGAGGCCACTGCCGTCCACGGGCGCAAGCTGGGCACCAGGATCCCCATGGGGAAGTACACCAGGAACAAAGTGGTGCTGTAGGTGCCGAGGAAGACGAGTACGTCGTTGTTGTAGACGAGGTTGGACAGACCTGGCAGCTCGAACTCGGGAACGCGCATGATGTAGAAGAGCGCGGTGCCGTCCTGCCACACTTCTCCCTGCACTTTGTACAGACCACTCACCACGTACACGAGACACATCTGCACGGCGATCGCCACTACGCCCAGGTTGTGCAGTGGAACACCGAGAGAGCGCACGCTCCCCGGGAGTCGTCCGATGACACGGTCGGCGACTCCGCTCGAGAACGAGAAGTTCTGGTAGCAGTTCGTCAGGAGCAGCATGGGGATGACGAGTTGGGCGAGGTTGTCTCCCCCGTCCAGAAAGGCTGACTGCCGTTCGTAGAGCGACCAGAGGAGGATTCCGTGCGCCGCGAGAACAACTCTGCCTCCCACTCCCACGGTGACGGCCAGAGCGGCGAGCACGCCGAGGTGGAAGATCGCTTCGAACCAGACGTCGGAAGTACTCCAGGCGTAGAGGCTGAAACTTCCCTTCTCCTGGATTTGTTCGACGAAGAGGCGGTGCGGCAGAACCGAATCGGCTCCCGGGCCGAAGAGGTAGCTCCGATCGCCGTAGTGGCTCAGGTAGTACATGAGCCCGACGAAGCCGAGCAGTGCACGGGTTCCTGAAACTCCCAGTGCGGCGACGGGTCGACTGGCAGCTGAGTCAATCTTTTTCATGATGCTCACTGCAGTTCAACCGCCTTTTTCCACGGCAAGTCGTAAATGTCCAGCTTGCTCTTCGCCTTTGAGTTGTTTCGCTGTGACCACGGAGGCAGTTTCTTGATATACATGCGCGCCTGGATGGCGGTCGGGCCCGTGCCATCGGGGCAGACGTTGCGTATCTGGGTCAGCGCGAAACGGGACAAGGAGCGCTCAGCGCCCTTGTGCTGACTCTTCTCATAGGGCGTCAGAGGGATGCCACGATCACGCTTTCCGTCTTTCGCCTCTGAGCGTTCGCTGTTCTCCTCTTCCTGCTTCTGACGGAGACGCCACAACAGGTCATCTGAATCGTTGAGCTGATTGAGTCCGTTACTTACGAGCCGTACCGTACGAGAAGGGAAGAATCGGTCTTCCTGGGTCTCCTTGATCAAGGGTCCGGTCACATCGTAGTAATCCGTGACCGCACCGTCGGCGCACTTCGCGCGCGCAACTATCCCTTGATCATCTTTCGTCGGATCAGGAGCAAACAGACTCCAGTTCTGCGTGAAGTACGGCTCCAGGTAGCCGCTGATCACTCCATGCAGCTGAATCTTGGCTGGGCTGAGTGGCGCCTGAGAGAACGCCGCGAGGGAGAAGTGGGCGCCCAGGAGGGCGGCACCAGCCAACAGTGCCGCCCTCTGGATGCGCCGATGGCGCATTGTCACCTGTCGAAAACAGTCGCCGCAGCAGAGGCGCCGTCACCCGACACCTTCGCAGGCGGGGCGAACAGGCTGAAGTTGTTGGCAACCTGTCCCGCCTGGTTGGCGAGGGATCCCGCGGCGGCCTTTGCGTGAACGGTGGCCCGAGCGGCAGCCCGGCCGGCCGCCCGGCCGGCCGCCACGGCAGCCCGGCCGGCAGCGCGGGCCTGAGGCGCCTTCGGAGCGTCCTCGGTGGTGGCCTGAGCGCTCAGGGCCGCGGTCGCCTGCGGCGGCGTGGAGGCCTGAGCGGAACCCTGCATCGACACGGTCAAGAACGTGCCGGCAATGGCCACGCCGATGACGGCAGCGGCATTCTTCTTCTTCATTTTTCCCCTCTATTGTTTACAACCTGATCGCCTGAGGCGAGAGCGGCGGCACACCTGAGATGTTGGTCAGACATCAACAGCGGCATGTTTGAAGATGCAGGTCAGGCATCTTCGACCGCTCGCCCCCCGTGGACGAATCAGACTTCCGGCGGAGACGGAAGATTTCTTGCGGCACGCGCTCCGCATGTCAACTTGTTTTTTCAAGTCGAGTCCCAATGCCCGCCGCGATTGATGATGATCTTATGGAGATTGACGCGGGCATCTCAAGGAGTGGTCACGTGATGATCATCACAGGGGTCTGGAATTAAACATTCCGGAAGCGCTCGCCCCATTGGCTGTATTGGTATGTCCCCCTAAAACTTACGGAGGATGCATGGAACCCGACGCGATTGTGGTAGGAACCGGCCCGAACGGCCTTGCCGCTGCGGTTACTCTCGGGCGGGCAGGGCTCAAGGTCGCCTTGTACGAGGCCCGGACAACCATCGGAGGCGGGCTGCGGACGGAGCCGCTCTTCGATGCCGAGATAGACCACGACATCTGTTCCGCCGTTCACCCTATGGCCGTTGTGTCCCCTTTTTTTCGTCAGTTCGACCTGGCATCCCGGGGGGTGAACATGCTGTATCCATCCGTCAGCTACGCTCACCCCCTGAAAAACGGGCTCGCCGGCCTTGCCTACCGGGATCTGGAAGCGACCTGCGCCCATCTCGGTCCGGACGGTGAGCGCTGGCGTCGTCTCATGCAGCCGTTGGTCAACCATTCCCAGGAACTGGTTGACTTCATCCTGTCGGGGCAAAGACGTCTCCCGCGAGGCCTTGCCGTCCCAGCGCTACTGGCTCCCCGCATGCTTGCCCACGGTACTGCGCTGGCGCCCCACCACTTCAGCACCGAAGTAGCCCGCTCGCTCCTCACCGGGGTGGCGGCGCACGCAGTCGGCAAACTTCCTTCCCTTGCCTCCAGCGCAGTCGCAATGCTCCTCGGACACCTCGCACACGCCAGCGGTTGGCCGATCCCCGAGGGAGGCAGCGCTCGCATCGCCGACGCGCTTGCCGACGACATCACCGCCCACGGGGGGACCTTCCACACGGATCACCACGTGACCAGCCTCGACGAACTTCCCCGAGCGAAACTGGTGCTTCTCGACACAAGCCCCAAGACGTTCACGGAGATCGCAGCCGACCGGCTTCCGGCCGGCTACAAGCGAGGCCTGGCACGGTTCCGGTACGGGCCGGCAGCGGCCAAGGTGGACTTCCTCGTCTCTGAGCCGATTCCCTGGGCCAACCCTGGCGTAGGGCAGGCCGCAACCGTTCACCTGGGGGGAACCCAGGCCGAGATGTTCGAAGCCGAGACCAAGGCTGCCGTCGGCATCCACCCTGAGGAACCGTTCGTTCTGCTGGTCGACCCCGCCTCGGCCGATCCGAGCCGCGCCAAACCGGGGCGACGTCCTGTGTGGGCCTATGCGCATGTCCCGAACGGGGACGCGGTGGACCCGACCGCAATGGTCACGGCATGCATCGAGCGCTACGCGCCCGGATTCGCCGACACGGTGATCCATCGACGCGGGATCAGCGGTGCCGACTACCACGCATACAACCCGAATTACGTGGGCGGGGACATCGGAGCAGGTGCAATGACTCTCTGGCAGTCCGTCATGCGCCCTGTTCCACGTTTTGATCCCTACCGCACCCCGCTGACCGGTGTCTACATGTGCTCCGCATCAACGCCGCCCGGGCCAAGCGTTCACGGCATGTCGGGTTACCTTGCCGCACTGTCCGCCCTCCGTCGCGAGTTCGGCATCCGCACTCCACCGCACCTCGGACCGCGGTGAGGATCCGCCGGAGTTGCGAGCAGGTCTCTCGCTCCCCGACGCCGGCCACCTCATCCGGCCAGGACGTCACTCGTCTGGGCCTGCGTCCTGGCCGGTCGGCCATCGAGGTGGTCGGGCGATTGGGCTGAGTCCCGGGCATCCACAAACCAACAAACCGTAGCGGGACAGTACGGGATTACCCGGCGACCTCGGTCGGCTCGTCCTTGGGCTTGTCGGGGTAGATCAACCGCACGCCACCGCCGATCACCAGGAAGCAGCTCAGCAACAGGGCGAAGCGCCCGAACCTCGCACCGCCCTCCCAATCAGCTGAAGGCCCCAAGACCAACCAGAACGCGAGAGCCATCCCCGCAACCACAACCGCTACGCCCAGTAACCGGCGCACCCCATACTCCCTTCTCTTACGATCTTCAGACAGCCGTTCACTCTACTCATCGGAAACAGCGGCGCAGGGCTGGATCCACCCGTGGGGTCTGCTCGGGCGCGAAAAAGCAAAACGGCGCGTACAGCACGTACCTGCTCGTACGCGCCGACGCGCCGCGCGGGGCCCTGGCGCTGGGCCTACTCCTCGTCCTCGGGCTTCTCCGCCTCGTTGATCTCCTCCTCGAGACCGAGCTGCTCGATGAGCCACTTGTCGAACTCGATCGCGGCCCGCACCCAGCTGACCGTCGAGGAGACGAAGTGCTCCAGGCTCACGCCCATGCCGATCAGCATCTGGGCCTCGCCGATCAGGCGGACCGTGCCGTCGTCGTGGGTGTGGCTGTAGACCTTGGGCCACAGGGTGCGGCGGTTCCAGTCGTCGATGGACTCCAGGATCTGAGGCTTGGCCTCGATCTCGTGGGGCCGGTCGTAGAACGTCCGCACGGAGAAGACCTGCTGGTCTCCCTCACCTCGGAACATGAAGTAGGTGCGGAACTGCTCCCACGGCGCCGCGAGGTCTCCCTCGTCGTCGACGACGTACTTGAGCTCCATCTGGTCGAGGAGCTGCTTCACGAGGTCCTGATCCGGGACGACGGGGCCCGCCGGTCCTTGCGGCTGCGGCTCGGGCTGGCCCCCGAAGTTCGGAATCGAGGACGGGTCGATGGTCACCGTGAATTTCCCTTCGTACGGATTCCGCCATCCTCCCCCATGCGGGGAGGGGGGTGGCAAGCCCCGACAGACCCTCTAAGCCCATGGCTGACACGATCCGGTCAACCGCAACCTCCAGGTGCCGCACGCCGTCCTCCTGAATAGCGGACGGAGGGGGCGGCAGTGGCGGAACCGGGCAGGGGTTGCACGCGGTGGCGGATGATCCTGCCCGTCCTGGCCGTGCCGGTGCTCGTCCTCGGATTCCTGATCGCCGCCCTCTTCATATGGGCCCTGTCGGACGAGGGGGACCCACGCGCGGGGGCCCTGAAGAAGGTGACCTGCGCCGAGGCACTGGCCTTCGGCGGTGCCTCGTCCCCGGCGCACGCCCACGTCGGGAACTGCACCATGCAGCAGGGCATCGACACCGCGTATGCGGCGGTGCTGCGGATGCCGCGCGAGGACGTACGCGACTGGCTGCACGAGACGTATCCGAACGCGCCTCAGGCCCGCTCGGATGCCTCCTGCGGGGCTCTCTGTCTCGACGTGAGCCACGAGGACGGCCTGCCCGCCACGGCCGAGGCACACGTGGTGCAGGTGCGGGTGGAGTACGAGAACGCCGAGACAGCGCGGGTGCGCTTCTCGGCGTTCACCATGTGAGGTCCTACAGCGTCTTGCCAGTCGCCGGTCCCACCAGCAGTTCGTCGCCGAAGCGGTCCACCCGTACCGTGTCGCCGTCCTTGATCTCGCCGGAAAGGATCTCCTTGGCGAGGCGGTCGCCGATGGCGGTCTGGACGAGGCGGCGCAGCGGACGCGCGCCGTACGCCGGGTCCATGCCCTCCTCGGCGAGCCAGGCCAGGGCCTCGGGCGTGATGTCCAGGGTGAGGCGCCGCTCGGCGAGGCGCTTGGCGAGGCTCTCGGTCTGGAGCTTCGCGATGCGCTCCAGCTCGGGCTTGGTCAGGGCCGAGAAGACGACCAGGTCGTCCAGGCGGTTGAGGAACTCCGGCTTGAAGGAGGTCCGCACCACCTCCAGGACCTGCTCCTTCTTCTCCGCCTCACTGGTGATCGGGTCGACCAGGAACTGGCTGCCCAGGTTCGACGTCAGGACGAGGATGGTGTTGCGGAAGTCGACCGTGCGGCCCTGGCCGTCCGTGAGACGCCCGTCGTCGAGCACCTGGAGCAGGATGTCGAAGACCTCGGGGTGGGCCTTCTCCACCTCGTCCAGCAGGACGACGGAGTACGGACGGCGGCGCACCGCCTCCGTGAGCTGGCCACCCTCCTCGTAGCCGACGTATCCGGGCGGGGCGCCGACCAGCCGGGCCACGCTGTGCTTCTCGCTGTACTCCGACATGTCGATGCGGACCATCGCCCGCTCGTCGTCGAAGAGGAAGTCGGCGAGAGCCTTGGCCAGTTCCGTCTTGCCGACACCGGTCGGGCCGAGGAAGAGGAAGGAGCCGGTGGGGCGGTCGGGGTCGGAGATCCCGGCGCGGGACCGCCGCACGGCGTCGCTGACCGCCCGCACGGCCTCGGTCTGGCCGATGAGCCGCTTGCCGAGCTCGTCCTCCATGCGCAGCAGCTTCTGCGTCTCGCCCTCCAGCAGGCGCCCTGCGGGGATGCCGGTCCAGGAGGCGACGACGTCGGCGATGTCGTCGGCGCCGACCTCCTCCTTGACCATGGTGTCCTTGGCGCCCCCGCCGGAGGCGGAAGATGTCAACGCCTCCTCGGCCTCGGAGGCGGCCTCCAGTTCCTTCTCCAGGGCGGGGATCTCGCCGTAGAGGAGCTTGGAGGCGGTGTCGAAGTCGCCGTCGCGCTGGGCGCGCTCGGCCTGGCCGCGCAGTTCGTCGAGGCGTTCCTTCAGCTCGCCGACGCGGTTGAGGGACTGCTTCTCCTTCTCCCAGCGGGCGGTGAGGCCGCGCAGCTCCTCCTCCTTGTCGGCGAGGTCGCGGCGCAGCTTCTCCAGGCGCTCTCGGGAGGCCGCGTCGGTCTCCTTGCCGATCGCCAGCTCCTCCATCTTCAGCCGGTCGACGGCGCGCTGGAGTTCGTCGATCTCGACAGGGGAGGAGTCGATCTCCATGCGCAGCCGGGAGGCCGCCTCGTCGACGAGGTCGATGGCCTTGTCGGGCAGGAAGCGGGAGGTGATGTACCGGTCGGAGAGGGTGGCGGCGGCGACCAGCGCGCTGTCGGCGATCTGCACCTTGTGGTGGGCCTCGTAGCGGCCCTTGAGCCCGCGCAGGATCGCGATGGAGTCCTCGACGGTCGGCTCGGAGACCAGCACCTGCTGGAAGCGCCGCTCCAGGGCGGCGTCCTTCTCGATCCGCTCCCGGTACTCGTCGAGGGTCGTGGCACCGACCATGCGCAGCTCACCGCGGGCGAGCATGGGCTTCAGCATGTTGCCCGCGTCCATGGCCGAGTCGCCGCCGGCGCCCGTCCCGACGACGGTGTGCAGCTCGTCGATGAAGGTGATGATCTGCCCGTCGGATTCCTTGATCTCGGCGAGGACGGTCTTCAGCCGCTCCTCGAACTCGCCCCGGTACTTGGCCCCGGCGACCATGGCCCCCAGGTCGAGCGCGACGAGCCGCTTGTCCTTGAGGGACTCCGGCACGTCCCCCTTGACGATCCGCTGGGCGAGCCCTTCGACCACGGCGGTCTTGCCGACGCCGGGCTCACCGATGAGGACGGGGTTGTTCTTGGTCCGCCGGGACAGCACCTGCACCACGCGCCGGATCTCCTGGTCCCGCCCGATGACGGGATCGAGCTTGCCTTCCCGCGCGGCGGCGGTGAAGTCGGTCCCGAACTTCTCCAGGGCCTTGTACTGGCCCTCGGGGTCGGCCGTGGTCACCCGGCGCGCTCCCCGCGTCTTCTGGAAGGCGTCCTGGAGCTTCCTGGCGTCGGCGCCCTGCTGGGACAGTACCTCGCCGGCCGCGCCGCCCTTCGCGGCGATGCCGATGAGGAGGTGTTCCGTGGAGAGGTACTCGTCCCCGAGGTCCTTGGCGCGGGCCTGCGCGTCGGCGACGACGGCGAGCATCTCGCGGTTGGGCTGGGGCGGCGCCACGGTGGACCCGGTCACACTGGGCAGCCCGGCGAGCACGCGCTCGGCTCCGGCGCGTACGGCCGCCTGGTCGGCGTCGACCGCGGCGAGCAGATCGGTGATGTTCTCGTTGTCCTGCCCCTGGAGCAGCGCGAGGAGCAGGTGGGCGGGGGTGAGGTCGGGGTGCCCCTCGGTCACCGCCCTGTTGCTGGCCGCGTTGATCGCGTCCCGGCTCCGGTTGGTCAGCTCGGCGTCCACGTTCGCGTTCTCCTCCTTGCACTGACCCGAACAGCTTGCACAAAGTTGAGTCTATTCCACTCAAGGCCGGTTCGGGGAGGGTCACAGGGACTAAGTTCCGGGGCATGGCGACCAAGTACTCCGTTGATCCGGGCGCTCCGGACGAGCCGTATCTCAGCTTCTGGCGGGAACGGCACGTGTGCACCCTGACGACTCCCCGCCCGGACGGCACTCCGCACGTGGTACCCGTCGGGGTCACATACGATCCCGCGGCCCGGCTGGCTCGGGTGATCACGAACAAGGCGAGCGCCAAGGCGCGGCACGTGCTGGCCGCGGGGGAACAAGGGGCTGCGGTCGCCGTCTGCCAGATGGAGGGCAAGCGCTGGGCGACACTGGAAGGCCGGGCCTTCGTCCGCGCCGAACCGGACCGGGTCGCGGAGGCGGAGCGCCGCTACGCGGAGCGCTATGGGCGAACCCCTTCACCGAACCCCGCACGCGTGGTGATCGAGATAGAACTGACGCGGGCGATGGGGCGAGGTTGACCCGAGTGAAAATCCACACCGGTGATCGACTGGAATCAGCCACCGTGCGACTGGGGCGATAACCGGAAATATCCCCAGAAACTGCAGCGGCGTCACCGTGTTCAGGTCACGGTGACGCCGCTGCGGGGGGAAGCACCTGAGCGATCTGTTACGACGGGGGAATCGCGTCAGGCACTGCGGGGGGTGGCAGAGATGGTCCTCGGAGCAGGAGAGTCGGCCTCCACCTGCTCGTGGTCCCTTTTATCCAGGTTCACAAAGATCATTCCGTACCGTACGGCACACCGTACGGGCTGCGGCGCCCCCCGAGGCCGCCGCAGACACCGGTAAGCCCGTACGTCCTCGTCCTCGTCCCGCGTGACGACCACCGGCTCGCCGAAAACGGTCACCATCAACGAGTCGCCGCTGTGGGGGATGGCGGTGACCAGGTCGATGAAGTGCCAGCCCGAGCGGTAGGCGGTGGCCATTTCGCGGCGGAAGGAGCGGTCGTCGGGTGGAGTGGTCACGGTCAGCTCCCGGATCCCGCTGTCGCGGAACTCGGCCAACTGGTGTTGTTCACGCCGTAGCTGGTCTGAGCAACCGCCGGCCAACTGGTGTTCGCCCGAACATCGCCCTTCTCATCGGAGAAGCCACTCAGCGCGCCGAGGGTTACAACGACGGAGAAGGCGGCGACAAGCACCGAGCGAAGCATTCTGTTCCGCATAGTCGGCTTCGTCCTCACTTGAAGGTCCCCTTTTCCCCCGTCGAGTACGACGATGGCTCATTCGGGCACGTCATGGCCACACAATCGATGCATCATGTTCCTGCATGTTCAGGACCCTGGGGGGTGGAGATTTGACAACAGATCGAACAAAAGGGACACATCCCCATGCGATGACCGAGTTGTGCGAGGAGGGCGGACGTCTGTATGCCACCGCTCTGCGCACGGGACGCATCGCACGCGCGGACGTGGAACCGGCCCCCTGCCTGATGGAGTTCGCCCTCCTCCACCCCGATCCGGACGATCCCGACTGGCTGCGCCCGGTGGCCCCGGTCGTCGCCCTTTCCCGGCAACTCAACCCCCTGGAACACGAGATCGCGGAGCGTAGGCGCCTGGCCGTCGACCTCGCGGAGACCTTTCAGCCGTTCATGGCCCTGGGCGCCCAGATCGCAACGGTAAGTGACTCCATCACCGTGCTGGAAGGCGGTGAACGTATCAACGCCGCACTCAACATGGCCACCGTCCAGTGCCGGACCGAGGTCCTCACCCTCCAGCCGAGCGACCGCATGTCCGAACGCAGCCTCCTGAGAGGGCTGGAACGCGACAAGCCACTCATCGAACGCGGTGTGCGGATCCGTACGGTGTACCAGCACACCGCCCGCTACAACCCCGAGCAACTGGCCTATGCGGCCAGGCTCTCCGACGGCAAGGCGGAGTACCGCACCATAGACGAGTTGGTGGAACGTTTGATCATCTGCGACCAGACCGTCGCCTTCATCCCCGCCCGGGACGACCAGCAGGTCGCCCTGGAGCTGCGCCACCCCGGCCTCGTCCGCTATCTGATCAAGCTTTTCGAATACCTGTGGGACCGCGCGGTCCCGCTGAGCACCGGCACCCCGTACGAAGCGGCCACCGGCGGTATCACGGACGTCCAGCACTCCATAGCCAAGCTTCTGGTCGAGGGGCACGTCGACGAGGCCATCGCACGCCGCCTGGGCATGAACGTACGCACCTGCCGTGCTCACATCGCCAAGCTGGCGTCGGCCCTGGGCAGTGGCAGCCGAGCCCAACTCGGATATCTCATAGCGCAGTCGGGGATCCTGCAGCAGGACCACTGAAGAGGAGGAAGTCCCGAGTGACGTCGGCGCCACACCCCATGCACAACGCGGAAGAACTGTGCCGTGCCGGGACGGAGCTGTACGAACGAGCCCTGCGCGAAGGGCAGGTACCCGCCGACGCGGCCGACGCCGCGCCCTGCCTGATGGACTTCGGCCTGCTGCACCCCGCCGTCGACGACCTGCACCGGCTCGAGCCCGTGGCGCCGGCCGTCGCCCTCCACCGCCTGCTGCGGACCTCCGGGGAACGGATCGCGCGCGAACGACGACGCGAGGAACGGCTCGCTGAGACATTTGAGCCGCTCATGGCCGTCGAAGGGCATCGCGCGGCTGCGGCCACCACACCGACGCTCACGCTCCTCAGCGGGAAGGAGCGGATCAACAAGGCCATCACCGAGGCCATGGCGGACGCCTCCAGGGAGCTGCTCACCATCCAGCCCCACACCAGGCTCACCAGGCAACGGGTCGAGGCGGCCTATGCCGTCGCCACGGACCGCGACCAGGCTCTGCTGGATCGCGGCGGCCGCATCCGCACCCTGTACCAGCACACCCTCCGCCACTCCCCCTTGACCGTCGCGCACCATGAACGTCTGAGGGGCGACATCGAGGCGCGCGCTCTCGACGAGCTCACCGACCGGCTCATCATCGTCGACCGGGTCGTCGCCTTCCTCCCCGCCGACGGCAACGGCGACCTCGCCCTGGAAGTACGCCACCCGGCCATCGTCGGATACCTGTCCACCACCTTCGACCGCTTCTGGCGCCTCGCCACCCCGGTATTCCCCGAAGCCACCCCCCAGCCCTCCCACAACGGCATCACCCCCCGCCAACGCGCCATCGCCACCCTCCTCGTCGAAGGCCACACCGACGCCGTCATCGCCGACCGGCTGGGCATGAACATCCGCACCGCCCGCGTCCACATCGCCAAGCTCGCGGCGACACTGGGCAGTCAGAGCCGGGCGCAGCTCGGGTTCCTCATCGCACGCTCGGGGATTCTTGATCAGGGATGCTGAGGGACGCCGCCGAGCGCGGCTGTCCGTCCAGGCCCACCTGGGCGATCCGCACACCCAACTGCGTACGGCTCGCCGCCCCCAGCGTCTCCGACAGCCGGGCGATATGGGCCCGGCACGTCCGCACGCTTATCCCCAGCCGTTCCGCGATCACCGCGTCCTGGTGGCCCTCCGCCAGCAGCGCGGCGATGGACTGCTCCCGGTGGGAGATGCCCTCGATGCCGGTGTCGGGAAGCGGGGCGGTCAGCGGGATGGCCAGGCGCCAGAGCCGTTCGAACACCGTGACCAGGTACTCGATGAGCGCCGGGTGCCGTAGCTCCAGGGCCATCGTGCGGTCGGTGTTGGCGGGGATGAAGGCCACCGTCCGGTCGAAGAGGATGAGCCGGTCGATCACCTCGTCCAGCGTGCGCGCCTCCACCGCGTCGCCCATCAGCTCCAGATAGTTCAGCAGCCCCTGCCCGTGCCGGGCGACATGCGTGTACAGGTCCCGCATCCGCACGCCACGGCCGCGCAGCGCCAGCGCCCGGTGCAGGCCCTCGGAGAGTTCCGCCTCGCGCCGGATACCGCCGGGCTGGACCGTGAGCACCTCGGTCGTGCACGCCTGGGTCGCCTCGTCCATCGCGGCCTGGATCCGGGCGAGGCCGTCCAGCACCCGGATCGCCGAGCCCTCGCTCGCCGATGGGGCCGGCTGCACCTGGCGCCCCAGCCCGGCGTACCACTCGAACGCCGCCACGGCCGAACCCACCCGCCGCTGACTCGCGCTGACCTCGTCGTACATGCCGCGCAGCAGCCGGGTCATGACCTCCTGCGGAGAGGTCGGCACCAGCCAGTCCATGTCGTCGGGGTCCGGGTGCAGCAGGGCGAGTTCCAGCAGGCACGGCACCGGATCCGCGTCCCGGCGCGGCACGCGGCCCCGCCGTACGGCCCGGGAATACACGCGATCCCCGGCCTCGCACAGTCGGTCAGCACCATGTGGATGCTCCTCCGCCCCGTGCCCGGCCATCGCCGATCCCACCCCCGGTTTCGCCGTCCTCCGCAGCGCAACTATGCGCGGACGGGACCTGCTCCGCAACACGGCTCCCCGCGCCGCCCTCGCCGGAAACCACCGGTGACCACCGGATCCCGCCGGATCCCTCCGGGGTGAGGAGGAGGCATCCGGGGAGAGCGGAAGACGACGAACGGAACGGTTACTTCAGGCCGATCGCCTGGCAAGCCGCCTTGTACTTCGCCGTGCAGATGTCCGACAGCTTGTAGACGTCGTCCGCGACCACCGTGTCCTTGATGTTCTCCCGGGTCAGCGCGACCACGGGCACGAGCTGGGCGGGGATGCCCTTGTGGGTGGGGCTGTCGACCCTGTCGCGGGCGAGGGCGGCGAACTGGATGTCGCGGCCCTGGACCTTGGCCACGGCCATCTCCGCGGCGTTCTCGGCCTCCTGCGGGTACGACTTGTACACGCTCATGTACTGCTCACCGGTGATGATCCGCTGCACGGCCGGGAGCTCCGCGTCCTGGCCGGTGATCGGCGGCAGTTCGGTCACGCCCGCGGCCTCCAGGGCCTTGACGATGCCGCCGGCCATGCCGTCGTTGGCGGAGTACACCGCGTCGATGTTGTCCTTGCCGATCTTCTCGATCGCCTCGGCCATGTTGGCCTGCGCGTTCTCCGGCTTCCAGTCCTTGGTGTCGAAGGACTGCGCGATCGTCACCCTGCCGTTCAGCTCGGACATCGCACCGGCCTTGAACTGCTTGGCGTTAGGGTCCGTCGGCGAGCCGTTCATCATGACGATCTTGTCGGACAGGCTCGCCTTCTCGCCGATGGCCTCCAGCAGGGTGCGGCCCTGGACCTCGCCGACCAGTTCGTTGTCGAAGGAGATGTACGCGTCGATCGGGCCCTCGGCCAGCCGGTCGTAGGCGATGACCGGGATGCCCGCGTCCTTGGCCTTCTGCACGCCGCTCGCGATGGCGTGCGAGTCGACGGCGTCCAGCAGGATCACGTCGACACGGTCGTCGATCATCTTCTGCAACTGGTCGGCCTGCTTGTCCGCGCTCGCCTCGGCGTTCGCGTACTCGACGCGGCCCCGGTCGTTGGTGAGGGACTCGACCTTCGTCTTGATGATGGGGTAGTCGAAGTTCTCGTACCGCGTGTTCGCCTTCTCCGGGAGGAGCAGACCCACCGTGATGTCGTTGCCCTTGGTCGGGCTCGCGTCGTCACTGCTCCCGGTCGCGTTGAGCACGCCGCAGCCGGCGAGCGTGACGGACATCGTGGCCGCGGCCACGGATATGGAGATACGACGACGCATGCGGGTGCTCACTTCGCGTGTGATTCGGACGTGGGCACACCTTTGTGGCCCATGTGACTGAAAAGCCAACGCGGACGCGCCCCCAGCGTCAAGCGGAACCACTTAACGAGATGACAACACCACGCTCCGCGAGCCTTGTGAAGGCTCTGCGGAATCGTCTCCAAGTGACATGCACCATCCAGTCATCCACGGGAGACCCGGCGGAAACGGCCCAGGACCTACGAAAGGGGCCGGGAGTCTCCTCCCGGCCCCTTTCACAGGCATACGCGCGTCAGTCCGACTGCTGCTGCCGCTTCGGCCGCCACACCACCAGCGCGCTGGTCTGCTGGACCTCCTGGTACGGCACGAGGTCGCGGCGGTACGACGCGTGCACCGCCGCCTCGCGCTGGCGCATGGCCGCCGCCGCGCCGTCGAGCGCGTCCTCCAGCTCGGCCACCCGGGCCTGGAGCGCGGCGACCTGGTTCTCCAGTTCGATGATGCGCTTGATGCCCGCCAGGTTGATGCCCTCGTCCTGCGACAGCTGCTGGACGGTACGCAGCAGTTCGATGTCCCGGGCCGAGTAGCGGCGGCCCCGGCCCGCGGTGCGGTCCGGAGACACCAGGCCCAGACGGTCGTACTGGCGCAGGGTCTGCGGGTGCAGGCCGGACAGCTGGGCCGCCACCGAGATGACGTAGACCGGGGTCTCCTCGGTCAGTTCATACGGGTTGCGTCGACGACCGTCCATCTGACTCATGCTCCCTTCGCGGCCTGGAACAGCTCCGCCCGCGGATCCTCACCCGCGGTCGCCTCGCGATACGCCTGGAGTGCGTCACGAGCCTTCCCCGTCAGGTCCTTCGGAACACTCACCTCGACGGTGACCAGGAGGTCGCCGCGGGTGCCGTCCTTGCGGACCGCGCCCTTGCCCCGGGCGCGCATGGTGCGGCCGTTGGGCGTGCCCGGCGGCAGCTTCAGCGTGACGGGCGGGCCGCCCAGCGTCGGCACCCGGACCTCGCCGCCGAGGGCCGCCTCGGTGAAGGTCACCGGGACGGTGACGGTGAGGTTGTCGTCCTTGCGGCCGAAGACCGGGTGGGAGTCGACGTGCACGACCACGTACAGATCGCCCGCCGGGCCGCCGCGCTCGCCCGGCGCTCCCTTGCCGCGCAGCCGGATCCGCTGGCCGTCGCTGACGCCCGCGGGGATGCGCACCTGCATGGTCCGCGAGGACTTGGCCCGGCCGCTGCCCTTGCAGACCTCGCAGGCGTTCTCCGCGATCAGGCCGCGGCCCTTGCAGTCCGGGCAGGGGTCGGTGAGGGAGAAGCCACCGCCGCTGCCCCGGGCGACCTGCCCGGTGCCGACGCAGGTCGGGCACACGCGCGGTGTGCCGTTCTTGTCGCCGGTGCCCGAGCAGGCCTTGCAGGGCGACTGCGAGGACATCCGCAGCGGGACGGTCGCGCCCTCGATCGCCTCCGTGAAGCTCAGCGTGACCTCGGACTCGATGTCCTGGCCGCGCCGGGGGTGCGTGCGCGTCCCCGGGCCCGCGCCGCCACGGTTGAACAGGCCCCCGAAGACGTCACCGAGTCCACCGCCGAAACCGCCGGCTCCCTGGCCGCCGCCCGGGGCGCCTCCGAAGAGGTCGCCCAGGTCGAAGTTGAAGGAGCCGCCGCCCGCGCCGGGCCCCGGGCGGAAGCCGCCGTTGCCGAAGAGGGCGCGTGCCTCGTCGTACTCCTTGCGCTTCTTGGGGTCGCCGAGGATGTCGTTGGCCTCGGAGATCTCCTTGAAGCGCTCCTCCGCCTTGACATTGCCCTTGTTGGCGTCCGGGTGGTACTCGCGGGCGAGCTTCCGGTACGCCTTCTTGATCTCGGCCTCGGTGGCGTCCTTGGGGACGCCGAGGACCTTGTAGTAGTCCTTCTCGATGAAGTCCTTGGTGCTCATCCTCGACGCCCCTCCTTCCCTTCGTCCGCTATGTCGTCAGCCCTCTTCCGGGCCACCGCTCTCCTTGTCGTCGGCTTCGGCGGTCTCGTCCGCCTTGACCGTCTGTGCCCCCGGCTGGGGCTCGGCCACCGCCACCCGCGCGGGGCGGATGGTGCGCTCGCCGATCCGGTACCCGGGCTGCAGAATCGCCACGCACGTCGTCTCGGTGACGTCCGGTGCGTAGCTGTGCATCAGGGCTTCGTGGATCGTCGGGTCGAAGGGCTCGCCCTCCTTGCCGAACTGCTGCAGGCCCATCTTGGCCGCCGTGCTCTCCAGCGACTCGGCGACGGACTTGAAGCCGCCGACCAGCTCGCCGTGTTCCCGCGCGCGGCCGATGTCGTCGAGTACGGGCAGGAGCTCGGTCAGGAGGTTCGCGATGGCGATCTCCTTGACCGCGATCCGGTCACGCTCGACCCGGCGGCGGTAGTTCTGGAACTCGGCCTGGAGGCGCTGGAGGTCCGCCGTGCGCTCGCTGAGCGCCGTGCGTGCCTGGTCCAGCTGGGCCACCAGAGCCACGTCCTGGCCCGTGTCCCCGGCCGGGGCCGCCCCCTCCTCCGTCGAGGGGGAGTCGGCGGCCTTCGGCTCGGCGTCGTCGGAGGTGGCGCCGGAAGGGACGTCGGGCTGCTGCTCGTCGAAGCCCGGGGTCTCCTCCGTCACGCGGCACCGTCCTTCCGCTCGTCGTCCACGATCTCGGCGTCGACGACGTCGTCGTCGGCCTTGGCGTCACCGGCACCGGCACCGGCGTCCGCACCGGCTCCGGCGGAGGCGCCGCCGGCCTGCGCGGCGTTCGCGTCGGCGTACATGGCCTGGCCGAGCTTCTGCGAGACGGCCGCGACCTTCTCCGTGGCGGTGCGGATCTCGGCCGTGTCCTCGCCCTTGAGCTTCTCCTTCAGCTCGGCGACGGCTTCCTCGACCTCGGTCTTGATGTCGCCGGGGACCTTGTCCTCGTTGTCCTTGAGGAACTTCTCGGTCTGGTAGACGAGCTGCTCGCCCTGGTTGCGGGACTCGGCGGCCTCGCGGCGCTTGTGGTCCTCCTCCGCGTACTGCTCGGCCTCCTGGCGCATGCGGTCGACCTCGTCCTTCGGCAGCGAGGAGCCGCCGGTGACGGTCATCTTCTGCTCCTTGCCCGTGCCCAGGTCCTTCGCGGTCACGTGCATGATGCCGTTGGCGTCGATGTCGAAGGAGACCTCGATCTGCGGGACGCCGCGGGGCGCCGGGGGCAGACCGGTCAGCTCGAACATCCCGAGCTTCTTGTTGTACGCCGCGATCTCGCGCTCGCCCTGGTAGACCTGGATCTGCACGGACGGCTGGTTGTCCTCGGCCGTCGTGAAGATCTCGGACCGCTTGGTCGGGATCGTGGTGTTGCGCTCGATGAGCTTGGTCATGATGCCGCCCTTGGTCTCGATGCCGAGGGACAGCGGGGTGACGTCGAGGAGCAGGACGTCCTTGACCTCGCCCTTGAGGACACCGGCCTGGAGGGCGGCGCCGATGGCGACGACCTCGTCCGGGTTGACGCCCTTGTTGGCGTCCTTGCCGCCGGTCAGCTCCTTGACGAGCTCGGCGACGGCGGGCATACGGGTCGAGCCACCGACCAGGACGACGTGGTCGATCTCGCTGATGGAGATGCCGGCGTCCTTGATGACGTTGTGGAACGGCGTCTTGCAGCGCTCCAGGAGGTCCGCGGTCAGCTGCTGGAACTGGGCGCGGGTGAGCTTCTCGTCGAGGTGCAGGGGGCCCTCGGCGGAGGCGGTGATGTAGGGCAGGTTGATCGAGGTCTCGGTGGACGAGGACAGCTCGATCTTGGCCTTCTCGGCGGCCTCGCGCAGACGCTGCAGGGCCATCTTGTCCTTGCCCAGGTCCACGCCGTGGCCGGACTGGAACTGCTGGACCAGGTAGTCGACGATGCGCTGGTCCCAGTCGTCACCACCGAGGTGGTTGTCGCCGTTGGTGGCCTTCACCTCGACGACACCGTCGCCGATCTCCAGCAGCGAGACGTCGAACGTACCGCCACCGAGGTCGAAGACCAGGATGGTCTGGTCGTCCTTGTCGAGGCCGTACGCCAGCGCGGCCGCGGTGGGCTCGTTGACGATGCGCAGCACGTTCAGACCGGCGATCTCGCCGGCCTCCTTCGTGGCCTGGCGCTCGGAGTCGTTGAAGTACGCCGGGACGGTGATGACCGCGTCGGTCACCTTCTCGCCCAGGTAGGACTCCGCGTCCCGCTTCAGCTTCTGCAGCACGAAGGCGCTGATCTGCTGCGGGTTGAAGGGCTTCCCGTCCAGCTCGATCTTCCAGTCGGTGCCCATGTGCCGCTTGACCGACCGAATGGTCCGGTCCACGTTGGTGACCGCCTGACGCTTGGCCACCTCTCCGACGAGCACCTCACCGTTCTTGGCGAAGGCGACGACGGACGGCGTGGTCCTGGCGCCCTCGGCGTTGGTGATGACGGTGGGCTCGCCGCCCTCCAGAACGCTGACGACGGAGTTAGTCGTGCCCAGGTCGATGCCGACCGCACGTGCCATGGTTGATTCCTCCAGCTGACTTGAGTGGAACGGACTCAAGTGTGCACGACGCCTCCCAACCGGTCAACAGAGCTGAGTCGACTGGGCTCAAGTCTTATCCGTTCCTTACACGCAACGGCGCTCTGACCTGCGGCGATTCGGTGCGCCGATCGGCGTATACGGGAACACGGGAGAGGGCGAACACGGCCACGAGAGCCACTCCCGCCACCCACCACAGGGCGTCGCCCCCGACCCACCCGGCGTGCGCGAGTACCCCGACGAGCACACCGGAGAACGCCCCGGCCCCCAGCAGCACGGTCGCCCCCGGCACGGTCAGCCCGAGCCGCCGCAGCCGGTGCGCCAGATGATCGGGCCCGCTCCGGAGAACGGCCCGCCCGCCCAGCCGCCGCGACAGCAGCACCAGCACGGCGTCGGCGCACACCACGGCGGTCAGCGCGAACAGCACCCCGGCGCTCTCCCCCACCCCGAACCCGGCCCGCGTGTACACGCCCCCCGCGGCCAGCACGAACCCCGCGGACATCGACCCGCACGCCCCGAGCGCGGCCCGGGCGGGATGCCAGTTGTGCAGGAGGAACCCGGTCAGCGCGGCGGCGAGCACGCTCATCAGCACCGCGATCCCGTCCATCACCTCCACGGCCGCGCAGGCCGCCACCCCGAAGGCGGTCAGCACCCCCATGGACCCCGCGAGCCCGTCGGCGTGATCGAGCCCCCGGAAGGCGAAGGTCACCCCCAGGATCCACCCTGCGGCGAGCAACCCGCCCCCGATCCCGGTCTCGCCGTACGGCACGACGCACGCCGCCGCCACGGCCGTACCGGCGACGAGCACCCGCCGCCGCAACCGCCAGACGTCGTCGACGAGCCCGAGCACGGCGACGACACCGCCGGCGACGAGCAACTCCCGGGCCCCGTCGCCCATGGGCGGCGCGACCCCGATCCACTCCCCCGCCCATACGACCGACCCCACGACGAGCACGACGGCAAGCCCCCCGGACAACGGCACCTCCCGCTGCCGCCGCCGGTCGAGGACACGAAGGCGCAGGGCGGGGGCCCGGAGCAGGGCCGCGAGCAGGGCGGTGAGGAGAAGGGCGGTGGCGGCGGCGACGATCCCGTAGAGCACGGATATAAGTTAGGCGTCACTATGACAATTCGGTACGAATAACACGAGCTCCTGAGGCAACCCTCAGCGATTCAGATCACTGCCCACCCGGCTACAGTGCGGCGGAGGATAGGGGTAGTCTCAGACGGACTGCATAAGTTACCGCTCAGTAATCTCGGGGAACCCTCCAGAGGGACAGGTTCCCCCGACAAACCCTCGCAGGCCCGAGGAGCCCCCATGCAACTCGCCGCGATCATCGTGTCGCTGGTCTTGACCGTGGTCGGCGTCGCGCTGCTCGCACGCGCGATCGGCCAGTTCGTCCGGTACTTCAAGCTGGGCCAGCCCGTGCCCGCCGGTACCCGGACCGACAATCCCTACCAGCGCAGCGTGACCCTGGTGAAGGAGTTCCTCGGCCACACGCGCATGAACCGGTGGGGCATCGTCGGCATCGCCCACTGGTTCGTGGCGATCGGCTTCCTGACGCTGCCGCCGACGATCATCACCGCGTACGGCCAGCTGTTCCAGGCCGACTGGACGCTGCCGGTGCTCGGCGGCTTCCTCCCCTACGAGCTCTACATCGAGTTCATCGCGGCCATGACCACGCTCGGCATCGCCACGCTGATGGTGATCCGCCTGCTGAACCTGCCGTCGCGCCCGGGCCGCAAGTCCCGCTTCGCCGGCTCGAAGATGGGCCAGGCGTACTTCGTCGAGTACGTCATCCTCACGATCGGCCTGGCCATCTACGTCCTGCGGGGCCTGGAGGGCGCGCTGCACCACGTGGACGGCTACGAGGCCGCGTACTTCGCCTCGTACCCGCTGGTCCTGGCCTTCAAGGGCCTGAGCGTGGCGGCGCTGCAGAACCTCGTCTACTTCTTCGCGATGATCAAGCTGGGCACGACCATGATCTGGATGATCACGGTCAGCCTGAACACCAACATGGGTGTCGCCTGGCACCGCTTCCTGGCCTTCCCGAACATCTGGTTCAAGCGCGAGGCGAGGGGCGGGACGGCGCTCGGCGCGCTCCAGCCCATGACCTCCGGCGGCGAGCCGATCGACTTCACCGACCCGGGCGAGGACGACGTCTTCGGCGTCTCCCAGGTCGAGCAGTTCTCCTGGAAGGGCCTGCTGGACTTCTCCACGTGCACCGAGTGTGGCCGCTGCCAGTCGCAGTGCCCCGCCTGGAACACGGGCAAGCCCCTCTCCCCCAAGCTGCTGATCATGTCCCTGCGGGACCACGCGCACGCCAAGGCGCCGTACCTGCTGGCCGGCGGCGGCAAGACGATGGAGGGCGAGGAGAAGGCGTCGGAGGAGCAGCTGGCGGGCGTGCCGGCGTCGGCGCTGGCGGAGGCCGAGCGCCCCCTGGTCGGCACGCTGGAGGACAACGGCGTCATCGACCCGGACGTCCTGTGGTCCTGCACCACCTGCGGTGCCTGCGTCGAGCAGTGCCCGGTGGACATCGAGCACGTCGACCACATCGTCGACATGCGCCGCTACCAGGTGATGATCGAGTCCGCGTTCCCGTCCGAGGCGGGCACGATGCTCAAGAACCTGGAGAAGAAGGGCAACCCCTGGGGCCTGGCGAAGAAGCAGCGCCTGGAGTGGCTCAAGGAGGTCGACTTCGAGGTCCCGGTCGTCGGCAAGGACATCGAGGACCTGTCCGAGGTCGAGTACCTCTACTGGGTCGGCTGCGCCGGTGCCCTGGAGGACCGCGCCAAGAAGACCACGAAGGCCTTCGCCGAACTCCTCCACATCGCGGGCGTCAAGTTCGCCATCATGGGCGGCGACGAGAAGTGCACGGGCGACTCGGCGCGCAGGCTCGGCAACGAGCCCCTGTTCCAGGAGCTCGGCATGGAGAACGTCATGGCGCTGAACATGGCGTTCGGCGAGGAGATGGAC
Source organism: Streptomyces coeruleorubidus (assembly GCF_028885415.1). GTDB lineage: Bacteria > Actinomycetota > Actinomycetes > Streptomycetales > Streptomycetaceae > Streptomyces > Streptomyces coeruleorubidus_A. The sequence goes on along the minus strand of NZ_CP118527.1, from coordinate 5,294,152 downwards.
GACGAGGGCAAGGTGACGCCCGAGTCGGCGAAGCCGAAGTCCGCGAAGAAGATCGTCGCGACCTGCCCGCACTGCCTGAACACGCTCGGCAACGAGTACCCGCAGCTCGGCGGCGACTACGAGGTCATCCACCACACGCAGCTGCTCCAGCACCTGGTGGACGAGGGCAAGCTCATCCCGGTCACCCCGGTCGAGGGCATCATCACCTACCACGACCCCTGCTACCTGGGCCGCCACAACAAGATCTACACGCCCCCGCGCGAGATCATCGCCAGCGTCCCCGGCATCCGCAACGAGGAGATGCACCGCCACAAGGAGCGGGGCTTCTGCTGCGGCGCGGGTGGTGCGCGGATGTGGATGGAGGAGCGCATCGGCAAGCGCATCAACAACGAGCGTGTCGACGAGGCGCTGTCGCTCAACCCCGACATCGTGTCGACGGCGTGCCCCTTCTGCCTCGTGATGCTGACCGACTCGGTCAACGGCAAGAAGAACGACGGCAAGGCGAAGGAGTCAATCCAGGTGGTGGACGTGGCTCAGCTGCTGCTGGACTCGGTGAAGACGCCGGTGTCCGCGGAGGGCGAGGGCGACGACGGTGACGGCGACGACGGCGGGGAGCCGCCGGCGGGGGCGGCGGACTCGGAGAGTGCGCCGGAGCCGGAGCCGGTGAAGTAGGCGGTTGCCGCGGGTTGTTTTTGACGCCCCCTGCCCTGAGTTGTCGGGCAGGGGGCGTCGGTGCTTTTCGGCTGCCGTGCCTGTGCCGGAGCGCGGCCGGTTGATTGCTGGCGGTGGACCTCAAGGGAAGAACCGCTCCGATGGCCCGTCGGACCGCTGCCCCCGGCTCTCGGCAACGCGAAGAATGTCACGCAGGGCTTCGGTCAGGCGCTCGGCCAGAAAGCGGAGTTGCGTCTCGGTGGCGTTGGGGAGCATGTCGTCCGCGTGGGCGAGGAGTTGAGCGCCCATGTCGAGCTGGGTGGCTTCCATGATGTCGGCCAGACGGGACACGCGTCCGCCCCCGTCATCGGTGATCAGAAAGCACGGCTTGGCTTCTGGGCTCGTCCAGGGCAGGAGCCGAAGCGTGCGACGCGGGTCGGAGCTCATCAGGTGGCCTCCACACTGTCGGGCTGGTACGGGCCTGCCGCGAGCAACGTTGCTGTGGGGCTGTTCAGTTCTCGGCAATGCTGCTGCTCGTGGGCGACGAGGTAGGGGCGCACGGCCACGGTGGAAGAGCCGTCGATGAACGCGTCCGCACGGTAGGGGCTGCGGTGGGCTGGGAAAGGGGGGTTCCGCAAAGACGAAGCACCGGTTACGGACCGGAGTTCGCATAACAGGTGCTGGTGCGCCTGGCGGGGCTGCCACGAAAGGGCCACCCAGGCGACGAGACGGCGGAGCAACTCGACCATGAGGCGACCTTATCGGTATTCGCGAAAGGCAGCAAGGCATGGTCGATGCGGGGGGCACGCCCCCCGGGCCACCAAGTCGCTTACCGTGTAAAGCGGCAAGGTAGGTGCGGGCGTCAGTCGCGGGAGGACATCGTGAGCGCGAGCAGGTGGATCAGCACTTCAATGCCGTATCTGACACCGCGCGAGCAGGGGCAGGGCGACGCCTGGAGCGCAGACGCGGCCGCCCGGGGCCGTCGCGGCTCCCAGCGCATCGTCCATGCCGGAGAGGTGCCCGCGCCGACTGAAGTTGCGCGGCTCCTCGCGGTCTCGGAAGGAGAATTGGTCGTCGTGCGACGCCGCCTGATCCTCCTCGACGACGAGCCGAACGAACTGACCGACACCTACTACCCCGCCACCATCGCCCGAGCCACCCCGCTTGCCGGAACGGCCAAGATCCGAGGCGGAGCCGTCACGCTGCTGGCCGAGCTGGGGTATGTCGGCGTGCTGGTAAGGGAGGACGTAACAGCCGGCCTGCCCGAAGACGACGAGCAACAGGCTCTGCGGCTCACACCGACGGATCCGGTCCTGCGTCTCACCCGGCTCACCCTGGACCGCGACGACCGCCCGATCCAGGTCGACCGTATGGTGATGCCCGCCCAGCGCCAGCAGTTGCGCTACGAGATCAGAATCGGATGACCGTGCCCATGGCCGAACCGGAAGCCCACGACCGCCGCTCGCTCCACGAACGGATCGCGGCCGACCTGCGCGACGACATCATGAGTGGCGAACTGCCGCCCGGCGCGAATCTGCCGTCCACTGCCCAACTCCGATCCCGCTTCGATGCCTCCAACGCCACGATCCAGAAGGCGCTCCAACTCCTCAAGGACGAGCGCTTGGTGGTCGGACGCGCAGGCGCGGCGGTAACGGCCCGCGAGCACAGGCAGCGGACGATACGCCCTGCCATGTCCCTCACACCGGCGGCACCCGGCGAGCCCTATCCCTGGCTCACCGAGGCGGCCAAGCACGGCACGGACGCCCGTATCGCCCTCCTCGACGTGACGGAGACGAATCCGCCCGCGGACATCCGCACGGCTCTCGGCCTCCGGCACGGGGACGCGGCGGTCCTGCGCAGCCAGCTGTTGCTGATCGACGACGAGCCAGCCGAACTCGTGAAGTCCTACTACCCGTTGGACATCGCCCGGGACACACCGCTGATGGACCACCACCGCATCAAGGGCGGCACCTCCACCCTGCTCAGGCAACTGGGCCATACACCCCACCACTGCGTGGACCGGGTCTCGGCCCGAGTCCCCACGCAGGAGCAGTTCGAGGCCCTACGCCTCCCCGGCAGCCTGCCCGTCCTGTGCACGCTGAGGATCGTCTACACGGCGGACGGACGCCCGATCGAGGCGACGGCGATGGTGAAGGCGGGGCATCTCTACGAGTTGCAGTACGAGTTCGCACCAGAGTGACACCGCTTCAGCCGCCGACTGGGAGGCCTCGAGTGACCGTGCAGAACGCTGAGTGCGAAAAGCCCTTCCTGTACGTCGTCGTGTGCGCGGCCGGGGTCGCCGGTGATGTCGCACCCTGATCACCGCCACGCAGGAACGGTATTGGTCCGCCCATGCTGCGCACCCCGCCTCTCTGTGGCCCGGTCGAGGACTTGGCCAGGCCGAACGGTGAAGAGCTGGGCTTGCCGGGCGTGCACCTGTTCACCGTCGTTCTCTGTTCCCCGCCCGATCCGGTGCGCCTGTGGTGTGGGGCCACTGGCAGGCGATATGGACATCCGTCCGTTTCACGGGACCCGTATCCAGAGCGATCACCCCTGCGTACACTGCCCGCATTCATCGGCGGTCTGCTGCGGGTGGCAGGCCTGATCTCTCGGGAACCTTCATGCGCAAATCGACGATCGGCTCCGCTCTGATCGGTTCCCTGGCCATAGCCGCTCTCCTCGCACCGGGCGCGCAGGCGGACGAGGTGGGCAACGCTGATGTCGGCGCCTTCCAGATCACCGGCGGGGGCGGCACGGGAAATGATGTCGTTCTGGGCACCACCGACTCGAGGAAGATCACCGTCAAGCTGACCGCCAGCGACGACTCCGGTATCTCCATAGCGGACTTCACGCTCTATCACGGAAGCAGTCTCGGCAACGCCGACGCGATCCTGAAGGCCAGCGAACAAACACCGGTATGCACGGCCGACGGGACCAGCTCCGTCTGCACCAAGCACTACACGATCGACCCCCGGCGTGATCTGAACAATTCACTGGCCGGTATTTGGAAGGTCGCTGTCGACGTCCGAGCCAAGGACGGGGACTATGTGAAGTCGGACGGTCACACCACCTTCTTCATGAAGCGCTACTCCAAGCTGACGGCCAACGCCTCCCCCGAGCCGGTTGCCAAGGGCGGCACGATCACGGTGACAGGCAAGCTCACCCGGGCCAACTGGGACACCCATGACTACCGTGGCTACGCGAACCAGCGCACCTCTCTGCAATTCCGCAGGCCGGGCACCGACTACTACGAATCCCTGGGATACACCGCCACGAACACGTACGGGGTCCTCAACATCAAGGTCACCGCATCCGCCGACCGGTATTGGCGGTACAACTTCACCGGCACCATGACGACTCGCGGCGCCAAGGCGACGGGTGACTTCGTCGATGTGCGTTAGCCATGTCGGGACCGGCCGACCCGGCCGGTCCCGACAACAGGCCTGATTTTCGTCCTCCCTGTTGCCACAGGGACGTCGTGGCCGGGCATCGTGACGTTCGTACTGAGTAGTCCTCCCCGGAAAACTTCCGTCTCAGGTGCAACCCCGGAACCGTTCCAGTGGTCTGGGATACGCCATCGCTGTTCCGAGCGCGGTCAGGGACCGACGAATCCGGTGAGGTGGACCGCATGGCACCCCCAATGGCCTGGGACCCTGGCTGTCCCCGCATGCTCGGGAGAACGCTCGCATGCACACACGTATACGCCTCACCCTGGTGACGGCCGCCGCTGCGGCCCTCACCGGAAGCCTGCTCACGGCAGCCGCCGGCCCCGCATCCGCAGGCGGCTCCGGCCTGGACGGCGACTTCAACGGTGACGGCTATCGGGACGTCGCAGTCGGCGTGCCCGTCGGCACGGACGGCAGCTGGGGAGCCGGCTGGGTCGGAGTCGTGTACGGCACATCCGCCGGGATCGACCCGACCCGCCGGAAGATCCTCACGCAGTCCGGAAGCGTCAACCCCGGTTCGCCGGAGGGCGACGATCAGTTCGGTGCGGCGCTGACGGTGGCCGACTTCGACGGGGACGGCTACAGCGACCTTGCCGTCGGTGCCCCCGGCGAGGACTACAGCCCAAACGCCGACCAGGGCTCGATCACCCTCTACTGGGGCGGCCCGAGCGGACTCGGCTCCGCCGCCATGGTCAAGGACCCGGTGGCGAAAGACGGCAACAAGTTCGGCGGCGCGCTCACCGCGGGCGACTTCGACGGCGACGGGCACACCGACCTCGCCTCCTACAACGCCCTGCTCTCCACCGTCTCCATCCTCAAAGGCCCCTTCACCCGCACCGGCGGATGGAGTTCCGCCGCCACAGCGCCCCTGCCGGAGGCCTCGGCGTACGCCACAGGCTCGCTGTCCTCCGGAAACGTCTCGGGTGACGCGGCGGACGACCTCGTCGTGCAGTACCGGACGCTGCGTGGCGGCACCGAGCGCGCCTGGTACTTCGAGGGCTCGGCCTCGGGTGCGGGGCTGCTGGAGAAGGCCGTGCTGCCCCATTCGCACACCTCCGCGATCGGCGACATCGACCACGACGGCCACGCCGACATCGTGGTGGCCGACTCCTACGAGACCAAAGCCGTCGGCGGCGCCGTGATGGTGCTGTACGGCGACGCGGCGGGCCCGGGCGCGGGCCGGGCAACGACCGTCCTGACCCAGAACTCGGCCGGGGTCCCGGGTGCCTCGGAGAGCGGAGACCGTTTCGGGGCCGCACTGTCCGTCGGCGACGTGACCGGGGACGGCTACGCGGACGTTGCCCTCGGAGTACCCGGCGAGGACATTGGCAGCCTCACGAACGCTGGTTCGACCGTCCTGCTGCGCGGCTCGGCGTCCGGCATCGTGGCCAGTGGCAACCAGAGCCTCACCCAGGACACGTCCGGCATCCCCGGCGCGGCGGAGAGCGGGGACAAGTTCGGTTCCTTCGTCCTGCTGTCGGACATCGACGGCAACGGCAGAGCCGACCTCGCCGCGTCCGCCATCGGCGAGCAGGTTCCCGGCACCACTGTGCGCACGGGCGCCCTGTGGCGGGTGCGCGGCGCCGGCACCGGTTTCACCAGCACCGGCTCCAAGAGCTTCGGGTCCTACGAACTCGGGCGCGCTCGGGAGGACCAGAGCTTCGGCCAGGCACTGGGCGGATGAGGCGGACGTGCGCGGGCAGGGAACGCGTGGCCCTGCCCGGCGTCCTTTCCAAGACCAGACCCGGGTTTGTGAATGCTGTCGGACGGCGCTGGCCTGGTACGTCATCGACCTGTACGCGCGCCGAGGAACCACTCTCCGGGAGCGGAACTCAGTCGGGGTGACGGGAGATCTTCCAGGTCTGCCACCCGGACAGCCTGGCGACACCGCGCCGCCCGGACCACCATCCGAACGACGCGTCACCCGGCAACGGGGCCAAGATTCTCCGACTGCCCCACCCGCTACTGGCCCTGTTCAAGCTCCGCGACAACGCCTGGCAGTCGCGAGGCCTGACGGCGAAGACGGCGCTGCCGAAGGGTGGTCGTCATCGTGCCGGTTCCAAGGACCTGCTGAACGCCTGACCGTCGCGCGCGACCCGTGCGATGAGTTTCCAGCCTGCGTCCGGTCTATGGATGCACAAGGGCCGCTCCCGGCCCCCGAACCCACAGGAGCCACGATGACCACCGTCGTGATGCACAACGTCGTCTCCGTGGACGGCTTCATCGCCGACGCGGACGATCAGGTCGGGCCTCTCTTCGACTGGTACGGCAACGGCGATGTCCAGCTCGGCGAGTACACCAAGGTGTCCAAGGCCTCCGCCGACTACGTGCAGCCGACCATGGCGAAGATCGGGACGCTCGTGGTGGGGCGGCATGTGTTCGACATGACCGACGGGTGGGGCGGCGTGCCGCCGGCCGGTGAGCACCTGGTGGTCGTGTCGCACCGGCCCCGGCCCGAGGGGTTGCACCCGGACGCGCCGTTCCACTTCGTCGACGGTGTGGAGGAGGCCGTCGCCAGGGCCAAGGAGCTGACCGGGGAGGGCCGTGACGTCGGTGTGGCGGCGGGGAACGTCGGCGGGCAGGCCTTCGCGCTGGGGCTGGTCGACGAGGTGGCGATGGACGTCGTGCCGGTGGTGTTCGGCTCGGGCAAGCGGTACTTCGGCTCGGTCGACGCCCGGCATCTGCTCGAGGACCCGCACATCGTGATCCAGGGCGACCGGGTGCTGCACCTGCGCTACCGCGTCCGCAAGCAGCCGTGACCACGCGCCAGGAGAGGCCGACCGACATGGACGACATGGAACCGCAGACCGCCGCCGGCAAGGTGCTCTGCCACTTCGCGATGTCCCTGGACGGATTCGTCGCGGGGCCGAATCACACGATGGACTGGATGACGGGGGCGACCTTCCGCCCCGGCCTCACCAAGGAGTACGCCGAGACGACCGGCGCCGTGTTGGGCGGCCGGGTCGGCTGGGACGCCTATCCCGACCCCACCGGGATCTACGGCGGCGCCTGGCAGGGGCCCGTGTTCGTGCTCACGCACCACCCGGAGGACGCGCAGCCCACGCCGGGCGTGACCTTCCTGAGCTGCGACGTCGCCGAGGCGCTCCGGATCGCGCGGGAGGCCGCCGGCGGGAAGAACGTCGAGGTGTTCTCGCCGACCATCGGCCGGCAGCTCCTGGAGCGCGGGCTGATCGACGAGATCGACCTGCACATCGTGCCCGTGCTGCTCGGCGACGGGATCCGGCTGTTCGACAACCCCGGGGGTGCGCCCGTGCGGCTGGAGCTGCTCGTCGGGGACGACCGTAAGGCCGCGGTCGACGTGCGGTACCGGCCGGTGCCCGCCGAGTGACGCGACCCCACTTCTCAGCTGCCTCGCAAATTAACCGAACTCACGTACAACCCTTACGTCCCCACACAGGTCTCCTGATCGCCGACCACCGTGAACGCCCGGACAACTACCGGCGAACACGGACAGTCCGGCCCTCCATCGACTGTGGATGTCCGCCAGGCATCCCCGCATGCAGCAGGAGATCTCGCATGCATCAGCACGAGCGCCCCTCCGGGCGCCCGCACGCGCCCGCGCACTCGCACGAGCGCCTGTTCCGTCGCCCCCGCCTGCGTCTCGCCCTGGCGACCGCCGCGGCCGCCGCCCTCACCGGCACGCTGCTCACTGCCACGGCCGGTACGGCGACGGCCGCGGACCCGACGCGGGCCCCGCAGGCCGACTTCAATCACGACGGCATCGGCGACGCGGCGTTCTCCGCCGCCGGCGCGTACGTGAGCGGCAAGAAGGACGCCGGCCAGCTCGTCGTCCTGTACGGCACGAAGACCGGAGTCTCCTCCGCGAAGCGGTCCGTCATCAGCCAGAACACCGCCGGCAACCCGGGCACCGCCGAGAGCGGTGACGTGTTCGGCGCCGACAGCGCCTACGCCGACTTCAACGGCGACGGCTACGACGACCTCGCCGTCTCCTCCCCGCTGGAGGACGTCGGCAGCGACAAGGACGGCGGCGGTGTCGCGGTCCTGTGGGGCTCGGCCCAGGGCATCACCGGCAAGGGCGTCTCCATCGCGGACGCGGCCCCCACCCAGCACGACCGCTGGGGCAGGAACCTCGCCGCCGGCGACTTCGACGGCGACGGCAAGGCGGACCTGGCCGTCGGCAACACCTCCAACGTCATCTACGTCTACAAGGGCGGCATCAGCGCCTCCGGCACCGCGGTCAAGGGCCGGTACAGCGTCAAGGCACCGGTCCAGGCATCGGGCGACGGGTCCGGCCCGCTCAACCTCACCACGGGCGACGTCAACGGCGACCGCCGCACCGACCTGGTCGTCGACGGCTTCGAGACCGCCACCGGCCAGTACTGGAACGCCAACTACCTCCTCTCCGGCACGTCTTCGGGCCTGTCCGCCGCCGACGCCCGGCCGCTGAAGGCCGGTGTCATCACCGGCATCGGCGACATCAACGGCGACGGCTACGGCGACATCGTCACCGGCATGCACTGGAACCGGACCGACGACGGGGTGACCTTCCCGGAGGCCGCCGACGGCGGCAAGGTGTGGATCACCTACGGCGCCCCGGACGGCGTCGGCTCCACCACCGGCATCACGCAGAACACCGGCAACGTCCCCGGCAGCTCGGAGCGGAACGACTACTTCGGCTACGAGCTGGACCTGGGCGACGTCAACGGCGACGGCTACCAGGACCTCGTGGTCGGCGTCGCGGGCGAGGACATCGGGTCGGTCGCCGACGCCGGCCAGCTCGTCGTGCTGTACGGCTCGGCGTCGGGCCTCAACACCTCCTTGGGCACCCAGTCCTTCGCGCAGAGCACCGCGGGCGTCCCCGGCTCGGACGAGAAGGGCGACTTCCTCGGCACCGACGTCAAGCTCGACGACGTCACCGGTGACGGCCGGGCCGACCTGCTGGCCGGCTCGTACGAGAACGACGGCAACGGCGCGGTCCTCTACCTGCCGTCCAGCGGCACGAAGATCACCGCCACGGGTTCGCGCACCGTCTCTCCCAGCGCCTCGGGCGTCTCGACGACGGGCTACCCGAACTTCGGCGCCAACTTCGCCGACTGAGCCACCCCGCATCCCCCGGGGCCGGGCCTTCCAGGTCCGGCCCCTACCCCACCCGGAGCCCCCTCTTGCGCAAGCGCACCCTTCTCCTGGCCGCCACGCTCACCACCGGCCTGCTCACCATCACCCCGGCCGCCGCCGCGCCCTCGGGCCTCGCCGGGGACTTCAACGGCGACGGGTACCGGGACGTCGCGGTCGGCGCCCCCTGCTCCGACGTCGGCTCGGCCTCCTGCGCCGGCGCCGTCGTCGTGCTCTACGGCTCGTCGTCCGGCGTCTCGGCCACCCGTAAGGCGATCATCACCCAGAACTCCCCCGGCGTCCCCGGCACCGCCGAGTCGACCGACCTGTTCGGCTCCGCCCTCGCCGCCGCCGACCTGGACCGCGACGGCTACTCCGACCTCGTCGTGGGCGCCACCGGCGAGAGCATCGGCGACCGGGACGGCGTCGGCTCAGGCACCGTCCTGTGGGGCGGCACGTCCGGCCTGTCCGGCGGCAAGGGCCTGCCGCAGCCGTCCACGCTCAGCGAGTGGGGCGGCTTCTCCCACGGCATCGCGACCGGCGACTTCGACGGCGACGGCGACACGGACGTGACGCTCACCGGCCAGAGCCACATCCGCGTGTACCTGGGCCCCTTCACCCGCACCGGCGGCCCGCTGAGCCACTACCGCGCCGGCGAGCTCGGCGGCGGGTACGAGGTGATCGCGGGCGACATGACCGGCGACAGCGCTGCCGAGCGCGTCCACCCGCACGCCGTGGACGGCGACTCCGGCGGTCAGATCTGGTACTACCGCTGGACCGGCACGGGCTACAAGTTCGCCGAGCTGCCGAACGCCGACGGCTTCCCCGGCTCGGTCGGCGACATCAACGGCGACGGCTACGGCGACCTCGTCCTCGGTGACTCCACGGACCCGTCCAGCCACAAGCCCGGCGGCCACAAGGGCGGCCAGATCACCGTCTGGTACGGCGGCCCGAACGGCCCCGACCCGGCGCAGACGCCGACCGTCGTGCACCAGGACACCACCGGCGTGCCCGGCGCGGGCGAGACCGACGACGCCTTCGGCTCGGCCGTCAGCACCGGCGACATCAACGGCGACGGCTACGCCGACGTCGCGGTCGCCGCTCACGGCGAGGACCTCGGCACCGTGGCGGAGGCGGGCTCCGTGACCGTCCTGTTCGGCTCCGCTTCCGGCCTGAGGACCAGCGGCGCCACGTCCTACACGCAGGACACCAGCGGCGTCCCCGGCACCGCAGAGGCCTGGGACCGCTTCGGCTCCGCCGTCGACCTGACCGACCTCACCAAGGACGGCAAGGCGGACCTGGTCATCGGCGTCGACGGCGAGAACGGCTCCGGCGGCGTCTGGACCCTGCGCGGCACCTCCACCGGCCTGAGCACCACGGGTGCCAAGGGCCTGACCGCCGCCGGCGTCTCGCTGAAGGCCGGCAACGGCTTCGGCTCGGTGATCGCCCAGTGACATCCCGTCAGCTCAGTCCCGGAGCTCTCATGCGCACCCGTGTCACCGCCGCCGTCCTCGCGGCGGCCCTCACCCCGCTCGCCCTGGCCCTGTCCGCACCCGCCGCGCACGCCGCCACGGCCGCCGCCCCGTACGACTTCAACGGCGACGGCCGCGCCGACCTGGCCATCGGCGCGCCCGGCGCCGCGGTCGCCGGGCAGGCGAGGGCGGGCGCCGTGTCCGTCGTCTACGGCAGCTCCACCGGCCCGAAGAGCTCGACGCGCACGCTGCTCACCCAGAACACGGCCGGTATGCCCGGCGCCGCCGAGGCCGACGACGCCTTCGGCTCGGCCCTCGCCTCCGCGGACCTGAACACCGACGGCTACGCCGACCTCCTGATCGGCACGCCCGGCGAGGACGGCACCGACACCAACGACGGCACGGTCACCATCGTCTGGGGCTCGGCGACCGGCCTGTCCGGCGCCCGTACGCTGTTCAGCTTCTTCAGCGCCGACTACGACCGCTACGGCCAGGCGCTCGCCGCGGGCGACTTCGACGCCGACGGGGACGCGGACGTCGCGGTCGGCTCCACCGGCCCGGTCACCCTGTCCCTCGTGAACGGGCCGATCACCAAGACCGGCGCGCACAACGGCGGTTCCGGCTCGCGCAACGACTGGTGGTCCACCTCGCACGGCACCACCCACCTCTCCTCCGGCGACATCACCGGCGACGGCCACCCCTGGGTGGTCCTGCACGGCCGCGCCGCGAACACCGCCCACGCGGCCACCAGCCTGGCCGACATGAAGATCGGCAACTACACCGACTGGCTGCAGGACCTGCCCGCCGGTTACGTGTCCGCCGTCGGCGACATCGACGGCGACGGCCACGCCGACCTGGCCATCGGCAACGACCGCGAGACCTCCGCCGACCCGGCGGGCGCCCTCGGCGGCCAGGTCACCGTCGTCTACGGCGGACCCGAAGGCCGCGACACCGGCCGCGCCCCGCTCGCCCTCACCCAGGACACCGCCGGTGTGCCCGGCGCCTCCGAGAAGGGCGACCGCTTCGGCGGCGGCGTCTCGCTCGGCGACGTCAACGGCGACGGGTTCGCCGACCTGGCGATCGGCGCCGCGGGCGAGAACTCCGCCGCCGGTGCCGTCACCGTGCTGTTCGGCTCGGCGTCCGGCCTGACCACCAAGGGCGCGACGTCGTACACCCAGAACACCGCGGGTGTGCCCGGGAGTTCGGAGCAGGGCGACCGGTTCGGCGCCCGCGTGACCCTCACCGACCACACCGGCGACCGCCGCGCCGACCTGTCCGTCTCCGCGCCGGGCGAGAACGCCGGCGACGGCGCGGTCTGGTCCCTGCGCTCCACCACCACCGGCCCGACGGCCACCGGCTCCGTCAGCTTCGGCCCGGGCACGACCGGCGTCTCCACGGCCGGCACGCCGGGCTACGGCACCGCACTCAACTCCTGATCACGACACCCGGGACTCGACACATGCGCAAGCGCACTCTCCTCCTGGCCACGGCCCTCACCACCGGCCTGCTCACCGCCCTGCCCGCGACGGCGGCCACCGCCGCGCCCGCCACCGGCCCGAGGGCCGACTTCAACGGCGACGGCCACGGCGACGTCGCCTTCGCCGCCCCGTACGCCAAGGTCGACGGCAAGGGCATGGCCGGTTACGTCGCCGTGGTCTACGGCGGCGCCACCGGCCTCGACCCGGCCAAGCGGACCGTGGTCAGCCAGAACACCGCCGGTGTGCCCGGTGCCGCAGAGGCCGAGGACACCTTCGGTGACGCGCTCGCCGTGGCCGACCTCAACGGCGACGGCTACACCGACCTCGCGGTCGGCTCCTCCGGCGAGGACGTCGGCACCGACACCGACGGCGGCTCCGTCACCGTGCTGTGGGGCTCGGCGAGCGGCCTGAAGAACGGCACCTCGGTCAAGGACCCGGCGGTCTCCGGGCACGACCACTGGGGCCGGCTGCTGACCGCGGGCGACTTCGACGGCGACGGCAAGGCGGACCTGGCCGTCGGCACCGGCTCCTCCCACGTCTACGTCATCCGCGGCGGCTTCACCACGACCGGCACCACCGGCGCCGCGAAGCGCGTCAACACGCCCGAGACGGCGTACAGCGTCGACGCCGTGAAGGCGGGCGACACCAACGGCGACGGCCGGTCGGACCTGGTCCTCACCTACCGCGTCCGCCTCGACTCGGCCGAGTCGGGCAGCTGGTCCAAGGGCGTCGCCTACCTCGGCTCCCCCACCGGCCCGGACACCTCGCTCCCCCGTCCCCTGAACGGCGGCACCTCCCTCGCCCTCGGCGACATCGACGGCGACGGCTACGACGAGATCGCCCTCGGCAACGTCTTCACGAAGGACGACGACCACAGCGGCTCCCTCGGCGGCCGGGTCGTCGTCATCCGCGGCTCCGAGGGCGGCCCGGTCAACGGCGACGCCCCCATGGCCGAGCTGACCCAGGCCTCCACCGGCGTCCCCGGCGCCGACGAGGCGGACGACGGCTTCGGCGGCTCGGTCTCCATCGGCGACGCCAACGGCGACGGCTACGGCGACCTCGCAATCGGCGTGGTCTTCGAGGACGTCGGCACCCTGGAGGACGCCGGTTCCACGGTCCTGATGAACGGCTCCGCCTCGGGCGTCTCGCGCACCGGCGGCCGCACCCTCACCCAGGCCACCGCCGGTGTCCCGGGCACCGCCGAGGCCATGGACTACTTCGGCTCGGACGTCCTGCTGGCCGACGTCACCAAGGACGGCCGCGCCGAGTTCACGATCACCGCCGGCTTCGAGGACGAGGGCATCGGCGCCATCACGACGCTGCGCGGCTCGGCCACCGGCCCCGTCACCGTCGGCGCCCGCTCCTTCGGCCCGGGCAGCCTCGGCCAGACCCGCTCCTACGGCGCCTTCGGCACCGGCCTCATCGGCTGACCCACCAGGAGACCCCATGCGCAGATCCACCACGACCGCCCTGGTCGCCGCCCTGCTGGCGACCGGCGTCACCCCCGTGTTCCTCACCGGCCCCGCCTCCGCGGCGGTGGCGAGGCACTACGACGACTTCAACGGCGACGGCCGCCGCGACCTCGCCTACGGCGGCTACAACGACGTCGACCGCCAGGGCGGCACCGTCACCGTCGTGTACAACACCGCCACCGGCCTCGACACCGCCCACCCGAAGTACCTCCACCAGGACAGCGCCGGCGTCCCCGGGGCCGGGGAGGAGGACGACCAGTTCGGCGCGTCCCTCGCGAGCGCCGACCTCAACAAGGACGGCTACGCGGACCTCGTCGTCGGCAACCCCAGCGAGCACGTGGGCAGCGCCGACTACCGCGGCACGGTCACCGTCCTGTGGGGCTCGAAGTCCGGCCTGTCCGGCGGCACGAACCTCACGCCCGCCGGCGGCGCGGGCGGCCACTTCGGCCGTGACCTGGCGACCGGCGACTTCACCGGCGACGGCTCGCCCGACCTGGCCGTGATCGGCGGTGAGGAGGCGTGGCTGTACCGCGGCCCCTTCACCAAGTCGGGCACGACCGGGAAGGTCAGCAAGATCGACAAGGGGTCCGGCGGCTGGTACTCCTCCGCTCTCGGGGCCGGAAAGGTCGACGGGGACGGCAAGACCGACCTGGTGGTGATCGGCACGGAGATCACCGGCAGCGACATCCGCGAGCGCGCCTGGTTCCTCAAGGGCACGTCCACAGGCCTCGCCCCCGGCGCGTCCAGGACCCTCAGCGACCGGCAGCAGGGCCTCTACCCGAGCCCGGTCATCGGCGACTTCGACAAGAACGGCTACGGCGACATCGCCCTCGGCCTGCCCGACAAGGACAACGGCAAGGGCGCCGTCACGATCTGGCGCGGCACGGCGTCGGGCCCGGGCACGTCGACCACGTTCACCCAGGCCACCTCGGGCGTCTCCGGCAGCCCGGAGGCGGGCGACGACTTCGGCTACGCCATCTCGGCCGCCGACACCAACGGCGACGGCTACGCGGACCTCGCGGTCGGCGTGCCGCACGAGGACGTCGAGGGCCTTCAGGACCAGGGCGGTGTCCACGTCTTCCGCGGCGGCTCCGGCGGCCTCAGCGGCGCCCGCTCCTCGTGGATCGCCCAGACGGTGCTGGGCCCGGCCGACTCCTACGCCTCCTTCGGCTACACCCTCCGCCTGCGCGACCTGACCGCCGACGGCCGGGCCGACCTGGCCGTGGGCGCGGCGAGCAGCGCGCTGCTGATGCGGGGCACGGGCACGGTGCCGACGAAGACGGGCGCGATCGTCCTGCCGGAGCTCGGCGGCTCGCTTCCCGACTGACCTGCTCGGACCCGGCCCGGGGCAGGCGGCCCCGGGCCGGGCCGACTGACCGAACTGCCAGTCCGCCCCGCCCCGCCCTGAATCGACTCGATCCCGACCCGACCGACTCGACCGCAAGGACCACGCATGTCTCACCGCACCCCCCACGCCCTCGCGGCCCTGACCGCCACGGCCGCGCTGGGCGCCGCCCTCTTCACCGCCGTACCGGCCGCCACCGCGGCCCCCGCCAAGTACGCCGACGACTTCAACGGCGACGGCTACCGCGACCTCGCCACCGCCGCGCCCTACACCCCCGTCGGCGGCAAGACCGACGCGGGCGCCGTCGTCGTCACCTACGGCTCCGCGAGCGGCATCAGTGCCGCCCGCCGCACCGTCCTGACCCAGGACACGGCCGGCATCCCCGGCACCGCCGAGCAGGGCGACCGCTTCGGCAAGTCCCTCACCTCCGGCGACCTCAACGCCGACGGGTACGCCGACCTCGTGATCGGCAGCGTCGGCGAGGACGTCGGATCCGACGCCGACGGCGGCTCCGTCACGGTCGTCTGGGGCGGCAAGAGCGGCCTGTCCGGCGGCCGCGGCGTCCCCGACCCGGCCGTGTCGGCCCACGACGAGTACGGCATGTCCCTCACCACCGGCGACTTCGACTCAGACGGCCGCCCCGACCTCGCCGTCGGCAGCACCGGCAGCGACATCTGGATCCACGAGGGCTTCACCAAGGCCTCCGGCCCGGGGAGCCGCCACGAGCTCGCCACCGGCCTCCAGACCGGCAACAGCCTCTACGGCGCCCAGGACCTCGCCGCCGCCGACCTCAACGGCGACGGCACCGACGACCTGGTCATCACGGGCAGCGAGGCGTCGACGTACGACGACGGCAACATGATCTACCTCGGTTCCGCCTCCGGCCTCACCTACCAGACGTTCCTCAAGAGCGACGCCTGGGAGCTGGCCGCCGTCGGCGACCTCAACGGCGACGGCTACGACGACGTGGTCACGGCGGCCCCCGGAACGAACGGCAAGAGCCTCGGCGGCTCGGTGAGCTCCTACCTCGGCAGCGCGAACGGCGTCCGCACCCAGCCCCAGACGACGATCAACCAGGACACCCCGGGGGTCCCCGGCGCGGACGAGGAGACGGACGCGTTCGGCAACGACCTCTCGGTCGCCGACGTCGACGGCGACGGCTACGCGGAGGTGGCCGTCGGCGTGCTCCACGAGACCATCGGCACCGCCGAGATCGCGGGCAGCGTCATCGTGCTGCGCGGCTCGGCCACCGGCCTGACCGCCACCGGCGCCCAGTCGTTCACCCAGAACACGGCCGGCGTCCCCGGCACCGCCGAGTCCGCCGACCGCTTCGGCGCCTCCGTACGCCTGTCCGACCTCACCGGCGACGGCAAGGCGGACCTGTCCGTGGGCGCCGACGGCGAGAACCACCCCTCCGGCGCCGTCTACAGCCTGCGCGGCTCGGCCTCGGGCGTGACGACGAAGAACGCGATCAGCTTCGGCCCCGGCTCGCTCGGCATGTCGACGACCGGCTACCTGAGGCTGGGCCAGGACATGCTGGGCTGACGCCCCGGCGAGGGCCGAGGCGATGCCCGTACGGCCGAACCCCTACAACCCACGGATGCCCCAAGGCCCTTACCCCCTAAGGGATGTCACAGCTCGGCCGCAAAGCCGGGCCCGGATGCCCGGGCCCGGCACGCCACCGCCCGGGACCAGGTACGTTCGAAGACGTGGCTGGATTCAGGATCGGACGCGGCCGGAACAACGGCGCTCCTCAGACGCGACCGCAAAACCCTCCGTACGGGCAGCAGACGCCGCAGGGACCGTCGTACGGCTACCCGCCGGCGCCGCCTCAGCCGTACCCGCAGCAGCCGCCGTACGGCAACGGCGGCGGCCCCACCTGGCCGCAGCCGAACGCCGGACGGCCCGGCGGCGGCTACGGCGACCAGGGCGAGCCGGAGTACTTCGGCGACGGCGCGTACCCGCCCGGCCCCCAGGGCCCGCACGACCCGTACGCGGCGAACAACCCGGGCCACACCCAGGCCTTCTCCGTCGGCGAGGACCCCTACAACCAGGGCGACACCTACCGCGCCGGCTCGGCCGCCCCGCCGCCCGGCCCGGTCGGCCCGCGTCTGCACTGGAAGGCCCTGCTCAGGGGCATCGTCCTCGCCCCCAAGCAGACGTTCCTCCAGATGCGGGACTACACGATGTGGGGCCCGGCCCTCATCGTCACGTTCCTCTACGGCCTGCTCGCGGTCTTCGGCTTCGACGGCGCCCGCAAGGATGCGATAAACGCCACACTCTCGAACGCGATCCCCATCGTCCTGACGACGGCGGTCGCGATGGTGATCAGCGCGTTCATCCTGGGCGTGGTCACCCACACCCTGGCCCGCCAGCTCGGCGGCGACGGCGCCTGGCAGCCCACGGTCGGCCTGTCCATGCTGATCATGTCCATCACGGACGCACCCCGCCTGGTCTTCGCGATGTTCGCCGGCGGCGACGCGACGTTCGTGCAGCTGCTGGGCTGGGCCACCTGGATCGCGGGCGGCATGCTGCTGACCCTCATGGTCAGCCGCTCCCACGACCTGCCCTGGCCGAAGGCGCTGGGCGCGTCGGCGATCCAGCTGATCGCGCTGCTGTCGATCGTGAAGCTGGGCACGGTCTGAGGCTCGCCACGGCGCAGGAAAGGGGCTCCCCGGCATGGTGAGCCCCTTTTTCCTGTCTTCTTTCCTTCAGCTCAGGCGTCAAGCACCTGGTCGGCCCGCCGCACCACGGGCGGCTCCACGGACCACGGGAAGTTGATCCACTCGTCGGTCCGCTTCCACACGTACTCGCACTTCACCAGCGACTGGGACTTCTCGTAGACGACGGCGCTGCGCACCTCGGCGACGGTGTCGAGGCAGAAGTCGCGGACCAGCTTGAGCGTCTTGCCGGTGTCGGCGACATCGTCGGTGATCAGCACCTTCTTCTCGGAGAAGTCGATCACGTTGGGGACGGGAGCGAGCATGACGGGCATCTCGAGCGTCGTGCCCACACCCGTATAGAACTCCACGTTCACGAGATGGATGTTCTTGCAGTCGAGGGCGTAGGCGAGCCCGCCGGCCACGAAGACACCGCCGCGGGCGATGCTGAGCACTATGTCGGGCTCGTACCCGTCGTCGGCGATGGTCTGCGCGAGCTCGCGCACGGCGACGCCGAACTGCTCGTAGGTCAGGTTCTCGCGAACGTCACTCATACCCGCGTCACTCATGTCCGGGCCGCTCACACCTGGGTCCGGTGGAAGTTGAGGAAGGACCGGGAGGCGGTCGGCCCTCGCTGCCCCTGGTACCGCGACCCGTACCGCTCGCTCCCGTACGGGAAGTCGGCGGGCGAGCTGAGCCGGAACATGCACAGCTGCCCGATCTTCATCCCCGGCCACAGCTTGATGGGCAGGGTGGCGAGGTTGGACAGCTCGAGGGTCACGTGCCCGCTGAACCCAGGATCGATGAAGCCGGCCGTCGAATGCGTGACCAGTCCGAGCCGGCCCAGCGAACTCTTCCCCTCCAGCCGGGAGGCGAGATCGTCGGGCAGCGAGATGACCTCGTACGTACTGGCGAGGACGAACTCCCCGGGATGCAGGATGAACGGCTCGTCCCCCTCCGGCTCGACGAGCCGCGTCAGATCGGCCTGCTCGATCGAGGGGTCGATGTGCGGGTACCGGTGATTCTCGAACACCCGGAAATAGCGGTCGAGCCGCACGTCGATGCTCGACGGCTGCACCATCGCGTCGTCATAGGGATCGATCCGTACCCGCCCGGCATCGATCTCGGCCCGGATGTCCTTGTCTGAGAGAAGCACGCCCCGAGGATACGCAAGGCGCGCGGAGCGACCACAATCGGACGTCTCCGCGCGCCTGCCTGCGTGCTTCTGGTGGCCGCTGCGCTACCGCTTCTCGTAGCTCACGGGCACGACGTTCCTGAGCCGCGCACATCGCGGACACCGAAGCAGCCGAGCAGGGCCGAGCCGCTCGGCCTGCTGCATCGGGAACGAAGCGGTGGTGAACACGTGCCCATCCGCACAACGGACGACGGTGCGCTCCATCAAGTCCAAGAGTCCCTTCCCCAAGAGCCGCGTCCGGCTGCTGCTTGCCTGACGACAAAAGCCACAGTACGGGATCAAAGGGACGGCCCTCCAGGCGGCACTCCGGTCCCGTCCGGGCCCTCGCCCGCGCCCCCACCGTACGCCCCAACTCCGGTCACCCGCAGCCCGATCCCAGCCCCTGAAACGCACGGAGGCCTCGCGGTTTGAACACCGGAGGCCTGCCATGAGGTAGAGTGAGCGGGCATTCGGACACCGACTCCGGTCGGCGTCTTACGCGGGTGTAGTTTAATGGTAGAACATCAGCTTCCCAAGCTGAGAGCGCGAGTTCGATTCTCGTCACCCGCTCCAGAGAGAAACCCCAGGTCAGCGGCCTGGGGTTTGTTCATGAGCTCCGCGCCCTCCGCGTGCCCTAAGGGGTCCTTTCAGAAAGCCGGATGCTTGCGAGCACGCGTCATGCAGTGGGCGAGCTGAAGGAAGGCATCGTGCATGTCGTCTCGGACTTCCCAGCGAGTCCGTAAGCGGCGGGGGCCGTGGAGCCAGGCGATGGCGGTCTCGGCGACCCACCGGATGCGGCCCAGGCCCGAACCGTGCGGCTCGCCGCGCCGGGCGATCCCCGGGACGATGCCGCGCTGATGTAGACAGCATCGGTAGCTGTCGTGGTCGTAGCCGCGATCGGCGTACCGCGTGCGGCGGGGCCGGCCCCGTTTGCCCCGCACCGGGGGCAGGCCGTCGACCAGCGGCAGAAGCTGGGTGATGTCGTTGCGGTGCCCGCCAGTGTGCGACACGCGCAGCGGGGTGCCGTGGGCATCGGTCAGCACATGATGCTTCGAGCCCGGCCACGCACGGTCAACCGGACTCGGACCGACTTTTGGGCTGCTTCGCCCCCGCTTGGCCGGCACATGCGAGGAGTCCACGGTGACGCGGGAGAAGTCCAGGCGGTCCGCCGCCCGCAACCGGTCCAGCAGCACCCGCTGAAGCTCCTCCCACACGCCGGCCTCCTGCCATTCAGCCAGCCGCCGCCAGCAGGTAAGCCGCCATCAGGCCGTAACACTCCTCCATGGAGCATCGTTCGGCTGACTCCCGCAATGAGACCAGGGCCTGTCCGGGTGGCGGGGAGGAACACCGGACAGGCCCTGGCGGATTGAGGTGAGGTCAGCCCCGGTGCAGCCAGGCGGTGGTGTCCGGCGGCAGCAG
The DNA here is from genome assembly GCF_028885415.1 of Streptomyces coeruleorubidus. Lineage (GTDB taxonomy): Bacteria > Actinomycetota > Actinomycetes > Streptomycetales > Streptomycetaceae > Streptomyces > Streptomyces coeruleorubidus_A. The sequence goes on along the minus strand of NZ_CP118527.1, from coordinate 5,273,941 downwards.
ACCCTCATCGTCCAGCAGCCCCGAGACGAGGAGGGGGCTGTGGCCGGCGGGGAGGGAAACGGGCTGGTCGGACAGGTTCACCGCGCACACCACGCCGTTGCCCCGCTCGAAGAGCAGCGTGCCCTGCGGGCTCTCCAGCCAGCGGAACTCCTCACCGCGCAGGCCGAGTTCGGTGCGGCGCAGGCGCAGGGCGGCGCGGTAGAGCTGGAGCATGGAGGCGGGGTCGGCCTGGTTGGCCTCGGCGGTGTACGACTTCCAGTCCTCGGGCTGAGGCAGCCAGGGCGCGGCGCCGGAGGTGCTGAAGCCGAAGGGCGGGGTGTCACCGGTCCACGGGAGGGGGACGCGGCAGCCGTCCCGGCCGCGGAGGGTGTGGCCGGAGCGTTCCCAGATGGGGTCCTGGAGGAGTTCCTCCGGGATGTCCTCGACCTCGTAGAGGCCCAACTCCTCACCCTGGTAGACATACGCACCTCCGGGCAGGGCCAGCATCAACAGGGCCGCCGCCCGGGCGCGGCGGGTGCCGAGCACGAGGTCGGTGGGGATCGGCCGGTCCCGGAACAGGGCCTGGACGCCGGTGTCGGCGCGGCCGTAGCGGGTGACGTGGCGCGTCTCGTCGTGGTTGGACAGCACCCAGGTGGCGGGCGCGCCGACGGCGGCGAGGCTGGTGATGCTGCGGTCGATGACCTCCCGCAACGCGCCCGCGTCCAGAGGGCACTTGAGGAAGTCGAAGTTGAAGGCCGTGTGGAGCTGGTCCGGGCGGAGGTACTCCGGCATGCGGCGGGGTCGTACGTGGGCCTCGGCGACGAAGAAGCGGGGGTCGGGGTAGCTGTCTGCGATGGCGCGCCAGCTGCGGAAGATGTCGTGCAGTCCGTCGCGGTCCCAGTGCGGGTGGTCCTGCTGGCCCTCGCCCGTGAGGACGGAGAACTCGGTCAGCCCGAGGTCGGGCAGCGCCGGGTCCTTGACCATGCCGTGAGCCACGTCGATGCGGAAGCCGTCGACGCCCAGGTCGAACCAGAAACGCAGGATCGACTCGAACTCGGCACGGACCTCGGGGTTGTCCCAGTTGAGGTCGGGCTGTTCGGGGGCGAAGAGGTGGAGGTACCACTGGCCGTCGTCGGTGCGGGTCCAGGTGGGGCCGCCGAAGGCCGCGTGCCAGTCGTTGGGTGGCAGGGAGCCGTCCTTGCCCTTGCCGTCGCGGAAGATGAAGCGGTTCCGTTCCGGTGAGCCGGGGCCGGCCGCCAACGCCTGCTGGAACCAGACGTGCTGGTCGGAGGTGTGGTTGGGGACGATGTCGAGGATCACGCGCAGGCCCAGCTCGTGGGCCTCCGTGATCAGTTGCTTGGCCTCGTCCAGCGTGCCGTAGGCGGGATGGATGTCGCGGCAGTCGGAGACGTCGTAGCCGCCGTCGGCCAGCGGGGACGGGTACCAGGGGTTGATCCAGATCGCGTCGACACCGAGGTAGGCCAGGTACTGCAGGCGGGAGCGGAGGCCGGCGATGTCGCCGGTGCCGTCGCCGTCGCCGTCGGCGAAGCTGCGTATGTAGACCTGGTAGATGGCGGCCCTGCGCCACCAGTCGGCGTCGGCTGGCAGCGCGGTGGGGGTCGGGATGCTCATGGTGCTCGGTCCTGACTGTCTGAAGAAGAGGGTGGGGGTGGTGGGTCAGCCCTTGATCGAGCCCTGGAGCAGCGCCTTGACGAAGTGGCGTTGCAGGACAAGGAACACGAGGATCGTGGGGGCCATGATGAGAAGGGCACCGGCGTTCAGCAGGACCTGGTCGGTGCTGTATTTGGTGGTGAACGCCTGCAGGGCGCCGGCCATGGTGCGCTTGTTGGGGTCGTCGATGAGCACCAGGGCGAGCAGGAACTGGTTCCAGGTGGACAGGAACATCAGCAGGGCGAGGGAGGCGATCGCGGGGCGGGCGAGCGGCAGGTGGATGTGGAACAGCGCGCGCCAGGGGCCAGCGCCGTCCATGCCCGCCGCCTCGGACAACTCCTTCGGTACTCCTGCGAAGTGCGCCCTCATCCAGAACACCGCGAACGGCATGTTCATCCCGATGAGCGGGAGGATCAGCGCCCACTGGGTGCCCAACAGGCCCATGGCTCTGGTCTGTTCGTAGAGCGGGACGATCACAATCTCGTACGGCAGGGTCAGCGTCAGGACGAGGACCGTGTAGAAGACGCCGCCCAGCGGGATCTCCAGTACGGCGATCGCGTACGCGGCCATCGTCGCGATCAGGACCGCGACGGGGACGACGCCGAGCACGATGAGCATGCTGGACTTCAGCAGCGTCGTGATGTTGGCGACGTTCCAGGCGTCGACGAAGTTGTGCCAGTGCGGGTCGGACGGCCAGCTCAGTCCGGAGGGAAACGTGCCCTGGGGCGCGAGGGCCGCGCTGACCATGCTCAGGAGCGGGACGACGGAGTAGAGCGCGGCGGCCGTGATGAGGATGAGTCCGGGAGTGCGACGGCGAAGTGCGCGTGCGGTCTGCGTGCGTTCGGGCATCGGACTACTTCTCCCGGAACAGGCGCTGGAGCGGGACGACGACTGCGATCACGACCAGGGCGAGGACGACGGCGAGCGCGGAGGCCGCGCCGAGGCGGGCGTCGTTGAAGGCCAGACGGTAGACGGCGACGCCGGGGACCATGGTCTGGGTGCCGGGGCCGCCCTGGGTGGCGAGATAGACGACGTCGAAGCTGGCGAGCGCGGCGATGATCGTGATGGTGACGCAGACCCCGATCTCGTTGCGCAGACCGGGCAGGGTGACGGCCAGGAACTGGCGGATGGGACCGGCGCCGTCGATGCGGGCCGCCTCGTACAGGCTGTTGTCGATCTTTCCGATGCCGGCCAGGAGCAGCATCGTGCACAGACCGGTGGACAGCCAGGTGCCGATGAAGCCGACCGCGGTCAGGGCCCAGGTGTAGTCGGCGAGCCAAGCGCGGGTGACGCCGTCGAGGCCGATGGCGCGCAGGAGCTGGTTGACCACGCCGTTGTCGGAGTACATCCAGGTCCAGGCGACGCCCGCGGCGGCTCCGGGGATGATCTGCGGCAGGAAGAGGAGCGTGCGGGCCAGGGCGCCGGTGAAGCGGCCTTGCAGCTGCCTCAGTACGGAGGCGGTGATCAGGGCGATGGTCACCGGCAGGATGGTGAAGAAGAGGATCAGGTAGAAGGCGTGGAGCAGGGAGGAGAACTGCTCGTTGTCCGTGAAGACCTCGGTGTAGTTCCTCAGGCCCACCCAGGTGGAGGCGCCGACGCCGTCCCAGTCGTAGAAGGAGTACTGGATCGACAGCAGGACCGGGTAGAAGTTGAAGACGCCGTAGAAGGCGAGGGCGGGGAGGGCGAAGAGCCAGCCGGCCCACCGCCGGGCCCGGAGCCGGTGGCGGCTCCGGGCGGCGGTGACGCCGACGGGCGACTTGGTGGATCGCATACCCCTCAGCTGTTCTTCAGTGCGTCGGCGTAGGTGGTCTGGAGGGTCTCGACCATCGCGGCGGGCTCGACCTTGCCGGAGACCAGCAGCTGGAGCTGCTGGGTCAGCTTGGTGTTGAGGGCCGGGGCGGCGTTCTGCAGCCAGCTGTCGAAGCCGTTGTCGGCGGCAATCGCGGCGTAGCCGGCCTGGATCTGCTCGGTCAGCGTGCCGGACAGCGACGGCTTGCCCGGGGCGGCCGTACCGTCGGTCAGGGCGGCGTAGCCGTTGTCGACGGCGACCTTCGCGGCCTCGGGGGTGGTGAGGAAGTCCAGGAACAGGGCGGCGGCGTCCTTGTTCTTGGAGCGGGCGGCGATGGAGAAGGCGAGGGTGTTGCTGGTCATGCCCGCGTACGGGCCGTCCTGCGTGGCCGGCGGCATCGGGAAGACGCCGTACTTGCCCTTGAAGTTCTTGTCGAGGGTCTGCGTGATCCAGCTGCCCTGGAAGAAGAACAGGCCCTTGCCGCCGGTGAACTTGCCGTACGACGCCTCCTGGTTGAGGGCGTTGACGTCGGAGGCGAAGTAACCGGCCTTGATCCACTTCTGCAGTGTCTCGGTGGCCTTGACCGCTTCCGGGGTGTCCAGGGTGGCGCCCGGCTGGTGGTACACGATGTCGCTGAGCTTCTCGGCGCCCATGTAGTCGCCCAGCAGCAGGTTGTAGAGGTGGCCGATCAGGCCGTCCTGGTTGGAGGCGACGATCGGAGTGATGCCGGACTTCTTCGCCTTCGCCATGACGGCTTCGAGTTCGGTGATGGAGCCGGGCACGGTGTTCATGCCGACCTTGGCGGCCAGCTCCTTGTTGTAGAAGACGCCGACCAGCGGGCCCGCCGCACCGCCCGCCTGATACAGCGGACCGCCACCGACCGCGCCGTTCGACACCCGTCCGGGCGCGAGCGCGGAAGCCGGCGCCGTCGAGCTCCAGCCGTACGCCTTGTCGTAGGCGTCGAGGTTGGTGAGCAGGTTGTCCTTGACGCCGCCGAGGAGGTCGTAGGGCTGGACGAGGTCGGGCGTGGAGTCGGAGGCCAGCAGCCTCGGTAGGACGGTGTTGTAGTTGTTGTCCGCCTCCACCCGCAGCTTCACCTTGATCTTCGGGTACTTGGCCATGAAGGCGTCCGCCAGGCCCTGCTGGTACGTCTGCAGGCCGGCCGCGGAGAACAGGGTCAACTCCGCCGGGGTGTCGGCGACAGCGGTGTTGACGGCGGTCGGCGTCGGGTTCGCCGCCGCGCCGGAGTCCGAGCCGGAGCCGGAGCCGGGAGCACTGCACGCGGCCAGCGTCACCAGCGCGGACACCGCGGCGACGGACGCCAGCGGGGCACGCAGGCGTCGGTCGGCGGTTCTGACGGGGGAGGTGGGGTGCTGCTCGGGCATGATGCCTCCTCGCATCCATGCGGCTGCCGATCCAGGGCACGGTCGGCAGACAGAGGTCGGCGAGCTTCCCGACCGGGCCACAGGGGGTGCGAAGGTCGTTTCGGAAGCGTTTCCGTTCCCGAAAGAGTGAGGCGGCCGAGCAAGCCTGTCAAGTAACGAAGCCGCAACATACATGTGACGTGCCGAAACGATCAGATGGCCGGACAGGGCAGCGATCGCCATCACCGAGAAGCTCGGAAAACCTTCCGAAGATTCCGGAAGCGTTTCCGATCCGCTCGGCTGGTGGGTTAGCCTTCCGGCATGGCGCAGAGCTCCCAGAAGATCAACATGGCCGACGTGGCCCGTGCCGCCGGCGTCTCGATGGCCACCGCCTCACGCGCGCTCAACAACGACTACGGCGTATCCGAGGCCACCCGCCGCCGCGTCCTCGCGGTCGCCGAGGAGCTCTCCTACGTCGTCTCCCCCGAGGCGTCCCGCCTGGCCGGCGGCGCCACCGGCCGGGTCGCGGTGGTCGTACCGCACATCTCCCGCTGGTTCTTCGCGGCGCTGCTGGAGGGACTGGAGTCCGTACTGCGCGCGGCCGACCTGGACGTGCTGCTCTACCACGTCGACGGCATCGAGGACCGCCACGACTTCTTCCATCGCCTGCCCGCCCGCCGCAAGGTCGACGCCGTCGTGGTCCTGGCCTTCCCGGTCGGTGAGGAGGAGCAGCGCCGCCTGGAGCTGATGGGTGTCACGATCATCGCCGCGGGCGGCCAGCACGCGCCCTACCCGAACGTCTCCATCGACGACGAGACCGCCGGCCGCCAGGCCATGGACCATTTGCGCTTCCTGGGCCACCGCCGCATCGCGATGATCGCGGCAGTCGACCCGGACCAGCCGGACGAGGTCCAGCCGTCGGGCCGCTCGAACGCGTACTACGCCGCTCTGCGCGACGCCGGCATCCCGGTCGACGAGCGGCTCGTCGTCACCGTCGACTGGGGCGGCGACCAAGGCGCCGACGCCATGGCCAAACTCCTCAGCCAGCCCGAGCCGCCCACCGCCGTATACGCCCACTCCGACGAGGTCGCCCTCGGCGCAATCCGCACACTCCGCCGGGCCGGACTGCGCATCCCCGACGACATCTCCGTCATCGGCATCGACGACCACCCGGTCGCCGAGCTGACCGACCTGACCACGGTGCGGCAACCGGTACGGGAGCAGGGAGAGCGTGCCGGGCGGATGCTCCTGGACATCCTGCGCGGCGAGGAGACAGAACACGACGTCGTCGTACCGACACAGCTGGTGATCAGGGGTAGTACGGCGCCGCCGCGCGGGTAACCGTGTTCACCCGTCGGCGCAGATTCCGTACGTGGGGGTGCCAAGCGCCAGCGGCGTACCTCGAAACATGGCGACGCGGCGAGTGGCATCCTGAGGCATGGCGACTGAGTGGAGAGCATGGAGTCCGGACTGGCGCAGGCTGGACTGCCTTGCCGGATGCGGGGAGTTGATCAAGCGGGCCCGCCACTCGTGGGTCGAGATAGGCGGCACACGCCCGGGTAGTTGGTTGATCGGGACGCGCGTCGACGTGAGCCGCGCCTTCGCGGATCCTCCTGGCGCTTCTCCGCACTGACAGAGCCCAAGTGGCTGAGGACCTGACCGTGATCAACATCGAACCGATCACCGATGCCCACGCGCACGAGAACTGGTTGCCGGCTCCGCCTGGCCACTGCCCCTTCTGCTTGGACCCACAGGGGCAGCCCACGGACGAAGACATCTACCCGAAGTGGCTCGTACGCGAGATGAAGCGACACGGCATTCGGAGCACGGACCCGCAGCGGCGGCGTATCAACTGGCCGACGACACCCAGCACTGCAAAAACACGTGGATGTCGACCCTGGAGAACGACGTCAAGGACATCCTCATCCCGATGTTCCACCAGGTGAGAGCACTCGACGAGCACGCGCAAGGTCGACTCGCTCTGTGGGCCGCCAAGATGGCCGTTCTCCTGGACGCGGTGGGCGGCAACATCGTTCCGCACGGTGCCGGCCAGGGACTGGAGATCAACCGTCAGCCGCACCACGGTATGAGGGCCTGGATCGCCGCCTACCACGACCCGAACCCCTTGGCTCTGGTGTCGCGCCCGATCTACATGCCCGGGAAAGATCCGAAATACGAGCTGCTCGGCCTGTGCGTCACCTTCTCAGTCGTCAAAGTCGCGTTTCAGGTCTTCATCCCCTTCTTCGACGGGGACCTCGCGCCCCTTGAAGACTTTCACGGCTCTGTCCTGCAGATATGGCCCCCGACAAGCCCTCTGCTGGACTGGCCGCCTCGGTTCCGGTTCGACCAGACGTCCATCCAGGCGCTCGCAGTAAGACTCAATGACAACCGCGAGGACGTGACGATGGAGGTGAACCTCAGCGCGGCGGAACGGGTGAGGCGCACGCCTTCAGACGGCCCGACGTAAAGGCGGTGCGCAGTGCACTGCATAGACGGGCACGGCGTCGATGTGTGCAGTCGCGATGACGCCGCTCAGGCGACCTGCGAGCCGAGTCATGCCGCACCTGCAAAGCGCCTACCCGGCCCCAGCGGTCTATCGATCACGACGCCGTGCCCACAGCGTGCCCTTAAGAGCGGACAACAGCGATCAACAGCGGTGCGAACCCTGCCTCACAGGGCCGCCGGTAAGCCACATAAGCGCAGGTCAACAGCCATGTCGCCTTCCAAGCGCCGTCGCTTCCCAAGCTGAGAGCGCGAGTTCGATTCTCGTCACCCGCTCCATGTGAAACCCCCAGGTCAGAGACCCGGGGGCTCTTTGTTGTCCAGACCGGTGGGCCGGTCGCGCACCACAACCGCACCATTAGCTCTCGGCAGCCTCTTCGCTGTGGTGCGCGGGGTCGTCCTTGTGGCACTTCGCACGCTCGGCACGCACCAGGTCGTCGAGCCCGGCAGCCACCTCCCGCTGCCGCTCCTCGTCGGAGTGCTGGTAGATCAGCGCGGCCTTCTCGGAGGACTGCCCGGCTCGGACCTCGTGTCCTTGAGGGTGGCGCCGGAGCGGGTCGAAAGGGTGTGCCCGGTGTGACCGCGGTCCTAGAAGCGGTATGCGTCCGGGAGGCCAACGACCCCGCGAGCCCTGCCACTTCCGCCCGAAGGAGGTGCGCCGGAAGGGAGCGCAGGTTCGGGCCGAGGGCCGCCCACGCCTTGAGCTTGCCCTCGTAGGAGTGCTTGATGTGCTCGATGACGATCGGGGTGGCGACGAAGGCGGCGTCGGGGAAGGCGTCGGCGAGGACCTCGGCGCCGAAGTAGAAGTCGGGGTCGCCGTGGCTGACGAAGACGGTGGTCAGCTTCTTGCCCGAGTCGAGGATCTCGGCGGCCAGCCGGTGACCGTCGGCGCGGGTGAAGCCGGCGTCGACCAGCAGCGCCTCCTGCTCACCGGTGACGAGCGTGGCGGTCTTGTTCTTGCTGCCGGCCGGGAAGTCGAGGTCGAGGACCTTGAAGGAGAGGGTGCTCATGCGGAGCCTCCTGGAGGGGGACGGAATTCAGTGGGTGGGGGCGGTGGTCAGGGCGACCAGTCGCCGATCGATCTCGTCGGCGGTGGCGTGGCCATGGGCCAGGGTGGCGACTCGGTCGCGGTCCGCGGCGCGGGACGTCCACCGGCCCTGGGTACGCCGCACCGAACCCCGCCGCCTCACCCGGCCCCCGACCGCCGCGGGCTTCGCAACCTCCGCGACGCGACCGCCGCGAGACCGGCGGCCGCACCGAAACCCACACGCCCAGGCCCTGGACGGCCTCCCGGCTCGAAGAACAAGCCCCGGGCCAGGCGTCACCACGTCGGCAAGACGGTCAACGCGCCGAGTCGATCAAGGAACACCCAGCTCACCGAGGCAAACGTCAAGCTCAGGCGGCCGTGTGGGCGGCCATGACTTCCACCCCTCTGGTGGGGAGCAAAGAGGCGGAGAAGGACCCGTCAGCCCTGGGTGCCGTCCTGGTCGACGGGGTACAGGCCGAGCACGCCCTGCGGGTCGGAGGGGTTCACGCCCTTGACGTCGCCGACATAAAGGTTGACGCGGGCCTTGTAGCGGTCGAGGGCGGTGCGGTTGCTCATGAACTCGCCGAGACCGAGCGGGTTCATGTTCTGGTAGTGCCAACGGGGTTCCATGGATCGCACTCTAGTGAGAGCTCCTTCGAGGGTCGTCTCTCCGACCGGGTTCCGGGGGGCCTGACAGCGCCGGCATTCAGGTGGTTATCCGTACTGAATGAGGCGAGTCGGCGACTGGCGCGCGGCTTTGAGGGGCAGGCGGTGCCTACTGGGTACTGCTGCCATCACCCGGCAACGGCCCTACGTCGCCCATCCCGAACGGCGCCGGACACCTACCGCGCATCGCATCTTGGCAGGAGGGGGCCAAGCCCCTTGCGGGAGAGGGCGCTTGGCCACAGAGGATCTCGTGTCAGAGCGGGAGGTCGTCGGGGAGAACCCGGAATGCCTTGTGCCGGCCCAAGGGACGTACGGCGCGGAAGTCCCGTCGGTCGAGGGTGAGAATCGCGTCGGTGTCGTAGTCGGCGGCGAGCGCCACGTTCACCGCGTCGGCGAGGTCCAGGTCAAGCGCGCCGTAGCGGACTCGGACGGACTGGGCAGCGCCCAAGTGGTCCTCCGTGATCTCGGGCATGACGACCCGGCCCCGGCTCATCCATCGCCGCAGGTCGTCGACCGCGCTGACGGCGGCCTCGCGCCCCAACTCGCGCGTGGCCACGTGATCGAGTTCCGCAAGCAGGAGCGGGGACATGACCAGGAGACCGGCCGCCATGATCGCCTCGTTCGCCGCTCCGTGCTCCGGGTGGGCCGAGTCGAGGGCGGCCAGGAGACCGGACGTGTCCGCGATGACGATGATCACGCGGCAGTTCCGGAGTCCGTGTCGCGCCGGACCGCGTCGGAGACCGCGTCACGGACCTCACCCTTGGAGGGCGTACGACCCGACCCCTCGAATGTCCGCGAGAACAGCGGCTCATCCCAGACGCGGTTCGCCATGGCCGCGAGATGGATCCCCTGACGGATGATCTCGGCCTCGCTTATGCCTCGCCGCTTGGCCGCCTCCTTGATGATCGCCAGATCCTCGGGGTCGGCGTAGACGTTCGTGCGCTTCATGGACATGTACCAAGCGTAGTCCATGTACTGGATTGATGTATCCGTCGCGCTCCTCAGTCGCCAGCCCACAGGACGCGGTCCCGCTTGGTGAGGTTCTTCACTGTCGGGCGCCGCACCGGACATCCGCGCCACGGTCGTCGCCGAGTTCTACCGGCACACCATCGATTGTCGACCCGCATGGAAGCTGCGCGCCCTCGGCCAGGGCTGGGCGGACGGTCTCGACGGCCTGGCTCGCGCCCACGGAGTCGACGTCGAATGACAACTGGAGGCAGGCGCCCGTACGCGTCCGCAATCACGCATCTATGGCTGGGCCCGAAGCACATGGATGCGGACACCTCCGAAGGTCCGTCGGTTACTCCCAGACCCCTTACTCCGACGTTGTGCCCACAGCGTGCCCGTACGGGCGGAGGTGCACGGAGTCACCCCTGTGGTCCTTCGCCCGCTCGGCGCGCACCATCGCGTCGAGGCCGGCCGCCAGGTCGCGCTGGCGGCGGCCAGCTCTGGCAGATCGCCCAAGCCCTCACCGGGCAGGCCGTCACGGGCCTGTGAGCCGGCGGAAGGGTGTTGGACGCCACGGCCAGCGCGCGCACCGCCCTGCTGCTCAGCGGTGCCAGGTGTTCGCTGGGGCATTCTCGGCGGACGTGGCCTTCACCGGCTCGGTGACCTTCACGGGTTCCGTACCGACCGCGCTGTGCCGCTCCGCCCAGGACTCCAGGGCCGTGCGGCAGGCGTGGTCGAGGTGGTGCAGGCCGGACAGGTCCAGCTCGACCGGGCGGTCGTCCGGCAGCGCCTCCAGGCTGTCAAGGATCTTCGGCAGCCGCAGGAAGGTGGCGTTACCCGACAGGTAGACCTGGATGGGACCGGCGCTCTTGTCTATGACCTCCAGCTTGACGTGTGAAGCCTCCCAGGCGGCTTTGACGACGGCCAGGGCCAGACCGATCAGGACGCCCTCGAACATGTTCACCGCGACGATCGACACGGCCGTGACCACGAGGATCAGCGCCTCGCCCTTGTGGGCCCGCCACAGCGCCACGACCTGGCGGAACGGGATCAGCTTCCAGCCCGCGTGCACCAGGATGCCGGCGAGGGCGGGCAGCGGAATCAGGGCCAGGGCCCACGGCATCGCGGCGGCGAACAGCAGCAGCCACACGCCGTGCAGCACACGCGACGCCTTGGTCTTCGCACCCGCGGCGACATTCGCCGAGCTGCGCACGATCACCGCGGTCATGGGCAGGGCGCCGAGCAGACCGCACACGGTGTTGCCCGCGCCCTGGGCGATCATCTCCTTGTTGTACTGGGTGCGCGGACCGTCGTGCAGCCGGTCCACGGCCGCCGCGCTGAACAGGCTCTCCGCGGAGGCGATCAGCGCGAACGCGATGATCGTGCCCCAGATGGCCGGGCCGGCCAGCTCGCTGAAGGCTTCGGCTCCGGGCGCCTGGATGACGCCGAGCAGACCATCCACCTGGACGGTCGCGACCGGGAGGTCGAGGGTGATGGTGGCGATCGTGGCCAGGACCACCGCCGCGAGGGCGCCCGGCACGGACCGCACGGCCTTCGGCATCTTCCTCCACAGCACGATGACGGCGATGGTGCCTGCGCCGATCGCGAGCGAGGCCAGAGCCTCGGTGCTGCGCAGGGCGTCGGTGAACGCCCCCGGCAGCCCCACGATCTTGCCGATGCCGGTCTCCGGGGCCTTCAGGCCGGCCGCCGCGTAGATCTGCCCGGCGATGATCACCAGACCGATGCCGCAGAGCATGCCCTCGACGACGGAGACGGAGATCGCCCTGAACCAGCGGCCAATCTTTAAAAGGCCCATGGCGAGCTGGAACAGACCGGCGAACAGCACGATCACCCCGAGCGCGGCCACGCCGAACTCGCTGACGGCCTCGAAGACGATCACGGTCATGCCTGCGGCAGGCCCGGACACCTGAAGGCTGCTGCCGGGCATGAGTCCGGTGACCAGGCCGCCCACGATGCCGGTGACCAGGCCGAGTTCGGCCGGAACGCCGGAGGCGACCGCGACACCGACGCACAGCGGTACGGCGACGAGGAAGACGACGACGGAGGCGAGGAAGTCCTGCCGCAGGTAAGGGAACTTCGACAGCATGGTCACCAACTCCCTTACCGCATCTCGAAGGTGCCGGACTCTGCGTGGTGCTCCCGCACCAGCCGGTCGCACAAGGCCGGTTCGGCGGACAGGTCGTTGCGCCGCACCACCGCGTCGTCCGGGCCACAGTGGGAGTGACCACGCACCACAACGCTTTTGACGCTGAGTTCCTGCGCGGCGTACTCGATCGCGGCCATCTCGCCAGCGGGAGTGGCGGTGGCATACGGCGGGAGGGTGTGGCCTCCGACGAGGCGAGTGAACTCCTTGGGGCGCTGTCCGAATAAGCGGGCGTTGTCGATGAGGGGCTGCATGGCGTGGGACCTCCTGGCGCGCCGTGGGGTGCGCGTCGGACTTACCGGGCACGGGGGTGTGGGGTGCTGCTCTACGGCTCAGCAGCGGAAGACCTGCAGAGCGGCCGGCGAGTGGGCTGCCGCCCATCTCGACGTGCCGTGGTGCGCGAGGCGGGGCGTGGCCTCCTTGGACGCGGCCAAGGTGCATGCCTTCATCAGCCGGCGGCCCGGCGCTTCGGGGACACAGCCGACGGCGGGGTGCCGGTCGCCGGTGTACAGGGAAGCGGTCTTTGGCCTTGGCGTGACGGACTGTACACGGGGATACGAAAGGCGTCGTCGATTCGCAGTACTGGAGAGCGACCAGGACGCCGGTGAGAGCGAAACCACGGTCCGGGACTTCACACCTCGGAACATTCACACCCCCAAGGCAGCCCATTACCTTTTGCGTGTACCAATGGCCGGTCAAAGGTCAGTCAAGAACACGTTAACTCGGCAAAGCCGTTTGCGGGGTTAACTGAGCGCTTACAGGTCAAGAGAGCCTGAAAACAGAAGTGGAGCTGGCGAGAAACTGTTACCGCCCCAAAGAAGGCACACATTTGTGTGGTCACGCGACCTTCACACCCTGCCCTTCATCGGTCATGTCGTGACGGGGCACTCGTCCGGTGACTCACACGGAGGGGTGATCGGATGTGATCGTCGCTGTGGCGGTGTTGTTACTGCCCGTGCTCGGGGGGCTGCTTGCCGGTATGGCCTGGTGGGAGGAGCGGGTGTTCCGCCCCTCTGATGCGCCACGTCACGCCGGCACCCGCCGACACCTGCGGCTGATCCGCGGAGAGCGTGATGCTCCGGCGCATGAACCACACACCGGCGCACGGCGGCGCCACGCCGCTTGATGAGGCGGCGTGGCGCTCCAGACTGCGCTTGACAGGTGATTCGAGGTATCGCTCCCGGGGCGAGACCGCCTGGCTCGTAAGCGATCTTCGGGGCGTTCCTCTGCTTACCTTTTCCCGCGGCGGCAGGCCAGCCATACGAGCGCGGCACCCACGGTCGCCGCCAGCAACACGGTCCGGTTGTCCCGCGCCGCCCGCGCCCCCTGGGCTGCTTTCTGCCGCACTGGTTCGGGCGCCTTCTCCTGGAGCAGGTGACCGGCCCGGGCAGCGTTGGCCCGCGCCTGCTCGGCGGCGTGAACCGCCTTGTCCTTCACCGGATCCGGCAGCTTGTCCTGCACCTGGTGTGCGGCCTCAGCCGCCTTGACCTTCAGTTCCCCGGCCTTCACGGCTGCCTGCTGCCTGACGTCAGCGGCCTTCTCCTGTGCCTTGGTCGTCTTGACATCCGTCCTGGCTGCCAGCGACTCGATCGTCTTCCCGAGCCCCTGACGGGTCCCCTCGACCTGCTCTCGCAGTTCCTCGGGGCTGGCAGCGGTCTGTTCGTCGTGAGGCGGCTGGGTCATCGCTGTGCACTCTCCTTGATCTCGGCCACGTCGGCCTTGACACTGTCGATCGTCTGCTGGGGTGCCGGTGGCGCACCCTCACTGACCTGCTTCTTGCCCATGAGGGCCATGAGCGCGGTGATCGCGCCCAGCACCGCGGTGATGATCAGCGCCGCGGCCCATACGGGCAGCGGCACCGCGAGGGCGGCGATGGCGGTGGCCACGAGAGCCTGCAGGGTCAGGAAGCCGACGACGCCGGCACCGCCGAACAGGCCGCCGCCCTTGCCGTACCGCTTGCCCTTCTCCTTCATCTCCGCCTGCGCCAGCCTCAGCTCGCCGCGCACCAGCTCCGTCAGCTGCTGCGAAGCCCGTTGCACCAGCTCGCTCGCCGGCTCCGCACCGGAGTCCTGCGTCTGCCGGCCGGCTCCAGCGGAGTGCGACGGTGCACTCGACACGACGATCACCTCCCGTCCTTCCTGGTCCGCGCCGGGCGGGCCACCTCGGTGCCCGGCCGCCTGGTGGGAGCGCGAGTACCCCGAACGGGCCAGTACGGACACAGCTGTGACCACCCGTATGAGAAGCCGGTCGTGCCTGGTCAGCAGGGGCGCTGACACCAACGCCAGTGGCGCAGCAGCAACCGTGGGGTGGAGCGGGCGAGCCAGGCGGCGACCAGGCCAATGGCGGCGCCGGTGGCGACATCGCTCGGATAGTGGGCGCCGCTCTGGACACGTTCGACGGCCACCATCACGGTCGGCACCGCGCACACGGCACCGGCCAGCGGCCATGAGGGGGCCACGGCCGCCGTGAACGCGACTGCGGCCGAGGTGTGCCCGGACGGGAACGACGACGATTCGGGACGGTCCTCGACCTCGTCGTGCGGGATCCACTCCCTCGGTGGCCGGGGACGCTCGGCCGGCTTCTTGCACACGCCGTTCGCGGCCACCTGGGCCACGGCGACCGCCGCAAGGCCGGCGGCTGCCGCCGTGCGGCCGCGCCAGCCGCCCCGCCAGGCCATCACCGCGGCCGCGCCGCACCACGGCTTGGTGCCCCTCCGCCGTCTCCTCCACCACCGACAGCGTTCTGTGGACGCTCGACGAGGTCCACGCGGCCACCCGCTGCGTCACACGGCGATCAGCCTCACTCACTTCTGCCAGCACTCCCATGACCTGTGGGTATCCGCCGGATCAGCGGCCACACCGCGAGATCGCGGCAGTACCCGACACCATCAGGGGCCGACACCATCAGGGGCCGACACCATCAGGGGCCGACACCATCAGGGGCCGCCACCTTCCAGGCGGCGCCTGTCCTCCTCGTCCCACTTCCGGGTGTCGCGCGGCTGGGTGTACGGCTCGGCCTCAGGCGGATGACCACCGGCGATGGCCCGCTGGCGCACGGTCTCCGCGTCGAACTCCAGACCCAGCAGGATCGCCAGGTTGGTGATCCACAGCCACACCAGGAAGACGATGACGCCGGCCATCGTGCCGTAGGTCTTGTTGTACGAGGCGAAGTTGGCGACGTAGAGCGCGAACCCGGCGGAGGCGATCATCCAGATCAGCAGGGCCAGGAAGCTGCCCGGGGTGATCCAGCGGAACCCCTTCACCCTGGCGTTCGGGGTCGCCCAGTACAGGATCGCGATCATGATTGTGGCCAGGAGGACCAGGACGGGCCACTTGGCGTGGTGTTCACGGCCATCACCATCAAGCGCCGTCGCTTCCCAAGCTGAGAGCGCGAGTTCGATTCTCGTCACCCGCTCCATACGAAACCCCCAGGTCAGAGACCCGGGGGTTCTTTGTTGTCCAGACCGGCGAACCGGTCGCGCACCACAACCGCACCATTAGCCCTCGACAGCCTCCTCGCTGTGGTGCGCGGGGTCGTCCTTGTGGCACTTCGCACGCTCGGCGCGCACGAGGTCGTCGAGCCCGGCGGCCACCTCCCGCTGCCGCTCCTCGTCGGAGTGCTGATAGATCAGCGCGGCCTTCTCGGAGGACTGCCCGGCACGGACCATCGTGTCAGGGTGGCACCGGACCGCCGAAGGTGCGCCGAAAGGGAGCACCCCCTCTTCCCGTCCCGCTGACCGTCCCGCCGTCGTGTCTCCTGTTGGGGACCGGGGTGTCGACCCACTCCCGGCCCGAGGAGGTCTTCAGGCTGCCAGCCCCTGCGACCACCAGCGGGCGGTGTACGCGCGCGACGCGCAGCCCCTCGACCAGAAACTTGTACGCCGCCGGCGGCGGGACGGCTTGGGGCGGAGCCGTCGCGGGCAGGGAGAGGCCACCTAGTCGGGGCTCACGGCGGTTTTCGCCGCAGGAGGGGCGCCGACAGCGTCGCACCGGAGCGGAACCCGGTCGACCTGTGGCGCAGGTGCGGATCAGTTGCAGGGATGGCGGGGGCCCCCGGCGGGAACCGGGGGAAGAGTTCCACCGGGGGTTGTCGATGCCGGCCTCGGGCCGACCGTCCGCCTACTTGGGCCTCTTGACCGGGCCGAGCGCGGTCAAGAGGAGGTACGTCGCGTAGTCGACCGCGCTTCTGAGGGCAATGTCCCTCACTCCAGCGGCGTGCCAGAGCATCCCGAGGCCGCCGGCCGACGTCGGTGTTCCGTCGCCGCTCAGTTCGAAGGCACCCGGTCCCGCTTGCCGCCATGCCGACAGCGACGCGGCCGTGCCGTCGAAGAGCGGCCGCTAGCCGTTCTCCGGCCGGCAGTCCGCCTCGACGGCGCCGGTGGCCCACTCGATTCCGCCCAACAGGTGCTGGCGGACGGCGGGTTCGGTGAAGGACTCCTTGCTGTGGCCGACGCCGGTGTAGAAGGAGCGGCCGCCCTGGTAGTTCTGGCACCAGGCGATCGGATGGTCGCCGTTCATGGTGCCGCCCCAGTACGAGGACTCGTCGAGGGAGGCCAGAACGCGGACCCGTTCCCGGGGATTCGAGCGGAAGTTGTACCACTCGTCGGTGCGGTTCCAGGTGGTGGGCAGGTTGGCGGTCGCCGGGTGGGCGCGGTCCTCGACGTGCACCGTGGCACGCATCGGCCACCACGGATGCGACTCGAAGTAGGCACCGACGAGCCCGCCGTAGAACGCCCAGTCGTACTCGGTGTCGGCGGCCGCGTGGATGCCGACGTAGCCCCCACCGCTGCGGATGTAGCCCTCGAAGGCCGTCTCCTGGGCGGCGTTCAGGACGTCACCGGTCGTCGACAGGAACACGACCGCGTCGTAGCGCCCGAGGTTGTCAGCCGTGAAGGCTCCGGCGTCCTCCGTCGGGTCGACCGTGAAGCCGCCCGTCTCGCCGAGCTGTTTCACCGCCGCGATGCCGGCGGAGATCGAGCCGTGGCGGAAGCCGGCCGTCTTGGAGAACACCAGCACCCGTGTGCCATCCTGCTTCGCCTGTGACACGGCCGGTCCCGAGACGCAGCCCAGGAGCACGGCCGCTCCGACGACTGATGTTGTCAGTCGGTTGATCGATCGCATGCTGTGTATGTCCCTCTCATCCGGCGGTGAATGTGAAGTCGAGTGGGAACACGACGCCCTCGCCCCAGCCCGGCTCCGCCGCTGCCGGCCGGGGCGGTGGCAGCGGCGGGCCGCCTGGCATCGTTACCGTCGTCACGCGTCCGGCAGCCAGGGTGCGAGTGCGGTGTCGACCGCGCGGACGGCCGTTTCGTTGTCGAGTCGCACGCCGAGAATGAAACGCCGGAACGGCAGGGGCCGAGAGATCCGGGAGACACCGGATTGGATCGCTGATCGTTCACCAGGGTCGGGGCGATCACCGGCGGCTCGCGTAGCGCGTCCTCCTCGGTCCGCTGCTACAGCTGTCGCGTTGTCGCGCGGCCCTGCGGAACGTCTGGTCGGAGTTCAGGACCCGGTGGAGTCGGACGGCGGGCGCGGGCCGCCGAAGCCGTGTTCCGAGAGGTCGAACCAGTTGCCCTCCGGATCCATGGCCCGGTACTCGGCGAAGGGGCGGTTGGTGAAGCGTTCGGCCGGCTTCGGAGTGCCGGCCGCCACCAGGGCCTCGGTGGTGGCGGCCGTGTCCTCGATGTGGAATCCGAAGTGGTTGAAGCCGACCGGGGTCTCACCATCGAGCTGATGCTTGATCAGGGCAAGGGAGAGATAGCCGTCGGAGAGGAAGCAACTGCCGTCCGGGTCGCGGTGGAACAGTTCCATCGCGAAGACCGAGGAGTAGAACTCGGTGAGCTTCTCCGGGTCGCGGGCCACGATGGCCAGGTGGCGGAGCCTCGGCCGCGCGGCGGTGGGTTCGGCCACGGTGGAATCCTTCGAGTCGGGGGCCGGCTGCGCCGGGCGGGGCGCGGGGATCATGTTGTGGAAGGCGCTGATCAACCAGCCGCCCTCCGCTGTCCGTTCCACGACGGCCAACGCGTGCGTGGTGGTCAGCGGCTGGCCATCCGGGGCGGTGATGGTCGACTCGGCCTCCACAGTGGCGAAGTCGGGGCGGAGGAATCGGACGGCCACGACGCGTGCGTCGAGGACGGTTCCCGCGTACGGCCCGCGGAAGAGGGCGTCGTGCCCGGCCGCGATGCCGGCCCGGCCGGGTGGCTTGTCGCCTCGTACGGTCGTGAAGTCGCAGTCCTCCGCGAAGCTCGCGGCGAAGAGCGCGGCGTCACCTGCCGCCCAGCCGCGGGCCATCTCCGCCCACAGGGCGCGGATCGCCCGGGCGTCGTCATGGGTCCCGTCCTCGGTGCCGTCCTGGGCGGGGGCGTTCGTTCCTTCGGGCTGCTGCATTGTTCTCACGCCTTCGTCAGTGAACTCGTACGGATACGCAGGTCGACCTCGGGGCACTCGGCGCCCTCGGAACCTTCGGCGGGATGCTGGGGAGGCGGGGCCCAGGCGCCCAGGGCGTGGTAGAACTCGCCGTCCCGGCGCTCCAGGTAGCAGATGATGTTGAGGGGCCAGCCGGTCCGGCCGAAGAGATGACGGTCCATGGGAGTCGGGCGCTCGCTGAGCGTCTGGCCCCGTTCCGACGGCGGGCCCAGGCGGTGCCAGTCCGGGTGCATGTGGATGGAGCCAAGCAGGTCCATCCCCAGGGCCTCGGCATCTCGGGACGCCCGGAGGAGGTCGTGGGAGTCCATCCACCAGCCGCGGTGCTCGTTTTCGTAGGCCGGCCCGAACTTCGGCACGATCGTCTCGCGGAACTCCCGTAGAGCCGCCGGATCACTGGTGCGGGCATTACGGCCGAAGGCGACACGCCGCACGTGGTACGTCGTCGCCTCCGCGGTGCCGAGCAAGAGCGCGAAGCAGGGCAACGGGGCTTCAGGAGTGATGAGTTGGTACTCAGCGGCAGCCACGGAGAGGAAGTCCGCGAGTGCCTCGTCGTCCATCAGGACGGTGGGAGGAGGGGGGATGGGACGACCGGTTGCTGAACAGCCGGCCGATCTGCATCGGGCGTCCGGCGAACCGGACCCGGATGCGTTCGTCACAGCGGACATGGGGTGCTCCGTCGAAATGGGGGGTGGGGAGGCCGTTGGAGCGGAGTGTCCGGAGAAGCTACTTGAGAGTTCACGCTCACAGGCCGAACTGCCGTGAACTGTGGGGATTTCCCTACGGCTTGATAGGAACTTGCGGCCGGACGGTTCGCGACGTCGAGGGGGATGAGCGTCAAACGCGCGACGGGGTGCCGTGTGCAGCAGGCGATTCACATCGACCTTGCTCACGTCGCCTTGGCACTGCCGGTCAGCCTGGCGTCGAGATCCTGTCCGGCATGGGTCAGGAAGGCGCTGTTGTGTCTGATCGGCGATTCCGACACCGGCAGGGCTGTGCACTCACAAGCACGCCCGAACTTGGAACCCCCAGGTCATGGACTCGGGTGTTCTTTATTACCCAGAGACCACGAGCCTCCAGCGGACACCACCGGGGCACCGGCCTGATCATCCCGCACCTCCGCGAACGCGGAGAGGCTGAATCCGCGGCCGGGCCAACTCCCGTCCGTAGTGACGAAGTGCGAGGAGCGCCGAGCCCCTGCCCGGCTGGGCCTCGTACCCCATGCGCGATTCAGGCGTTTCGTCCCACTCCCCCTGAGTGTGGCAGTGTCCCGCGACGGCCACCTCGGCATCCAGGCGCTTTCCAGCCGGTGAGGGCGCCGAGAGGACCTCAATTGGCATGACGTGCACGGGGATTGACGTAGAAATCGCTTACCACCTACGGTCCTCCCGGAATCGCGGACACCTTTCGGCATCTCGAACGTCTGGCGTCGGTACGCCCCACGAGAACAAGGAGTCGAAGCGGAATGGGCTCACAGCGAAGACTCGGCTGGATGTCGCTTGCCGCGGCAACCACCATGGCACTCGCGGCCGGAGTGATCACCGCCCCCGCCGCCCACACCGCGGACGATCCCGTGGAGGTCGTGGTCGACGGGGACGACGTTCACGCCGACAACGTGAACGGTTTGACCTACAAGGGCCTCGGCGTGCTCAGCTGCAACAGCACGAGCAACCTGCTGATGGACTACAAGGCGGAGCACCCCGGCCGGTACTGGCAGCTCATCCGCGTGCTGTTCGGTGGGAAGAACCCCCTGATCAACCATGTCAAGGTCGAGATGGGTTCGGACACGAACACGTCGACCGGTTCCGATCCGGCGACCATGCGCACAGCGGACGAACTCGCCGACGCGTCGCGCTCCCCGGGCTTCCAACTGGCAGCGGACGCCAAGACGGTCAACCCGAAGCTCAAGGTCTCGATCCTCCGCTGGGTCATGCCCCGATGGGTTCAGAACGAATGGAACAAGGGCACCGGCTCCGACGAGATGTACAAGTGGTACAAGGAGACGATCCTCGACGCGTACGAGAAATACGGGTACATGGTCGACTACGTGAACCCGGACACGAACGAGACGCATGATCCGGACGAGGCCTTCATCAAGTGGTACAAGAAGGCGATTCTGGCCGACACGGACTTCGCCGACCCCCGCTACGGCATCCCGGCGAAAAAGCGGGAGCAGGCCGAGAAGGCCTACCGCGGCATAAAGATCATCGCCGCCGACGAGAACACCACCCACAATATCGGGCCGTCGATGCTCAGCGACGCGGAACTCTTCGGCATGGTCGACGCGGTCGGCTACCACTACAACACCGATGACCGGCACGACGGGCCCGTCGGCAGCGACACCAACCTGCCGTACACCAGGCTGGCGACCGGTGAGAACAAGTACGGCGAGGACAAGGAAGTCTGGTACAGCGAGGGAGTCGGCTCCTTCGGCTACACCGACTACCGCGTCAACAACACCGAGGGCCCGAACGGAACGAGCACCGGTATCGGCGGCGTCCAGAGCGCCCTCGATCTCGCGAACCGCTCCGTCAAGAGCTACGCCAACTCCAAGCGGACGCACTACATCTTCCAGCCGGCGATCGGCTCCTTCTACGAAGGCGCGCAGTACAGCCACAAGGAACTCGTCAGCGCGCGTGACCCGTGGTCGGGCCACCTCCACTACGACGCGGCCATCTACGTGATGCAGCACTTCACCCAGTTCGCGAAGACCGGCTGGGAGAACGACACGAACACGGCGGGCATCTGGCGCACCGTGCCGGAGGCCAGTTACAGCGGGGTGAGCGGCACCGAGAACGTCGACGGCTCGAACGGGGCCCCGAGTTACATGACGCTCGCGGACCCCCGTAAGAAGGACTTCTCCACGATCGTCGTCAACGACAGCGACCAGCCCAAGACCTACCGGATCAAAGCCGAGAACATGCGACTCGGTTCCGACCCGACCATGGAGATCTGGGAAACCCGCGCACCGGACGCGGGCCGGCCCTACGACGCGAACTTCAAGCACCTCGTCGACGAGATCCGGCCCGGCGGCGCCGGGTACTACACCTACACGGTCAAGCCGAGGTCGATCGTGACCTTGACGACGCTCGACAAGAGCCACGACAAGGCGACGAAGCAACGCCTGCCCGAGTCGTGGAACCGCACGGTGCTGGACACCGACGCGACCGGCAAGAAGCACAACACCCGCGACAAGATCCTGTACGCCGACGACTTCGGGTACGAGGAGGAGGGCAGGGTCCAGGTCGGCACCGGCAACGGCGCGCACAAGACGTCCCAGCCCTACCTGAGGTCGCGCGGCAACCAGCCTCGCTACATGGTCGACCAGACCGGCGCCTGGGAGGTCGGTGCGGACGCGAGCGGCGACAACGTCCTGTACCAGTACATGGACCAGTCCATGAAGGACACCGGCGCCTGGAACCGCCACACCCCGAACACGACGGTCGGCGACTTCCGCTGGGAGAACTACCGGGCCACGGTCGACGTCTCGTTCCCGGACCCGGCCGGCGGACTCGCCTCCCTGGGCGTCCGTCAGCAGAAGGGCATGGCGATCAGCGACGCCGCCTACAACGTGCGCATCGCACCGACCGGCGCCTGGACGTTCTACGAATACGGCACGGCCGTCAAGTCGGGAACGGTCCCCGCGTCCGACGGCTACCGCCTCGCCATCGAGGCGAAGGGCGCGACGATCACGACGTACATCGACGGCAAAGCCGTCTCCGCGTACCAGGACCCGACTCCGCAGACCGAGGGCCGCGTCAAGCTCGGATCCGACTTCCACAAGACGGCGTTCGACAACCTGAAGGTCGAGAAGATCGACGGGTACACGCCCTACGCCCGCGCGCAGCTCGACAACATGGACAGCTCGGTCACCTACGCCGGCACGTGGAGCCGGAAAGCCTCCCTCGGCGACGCGATGGACTGGTACCGGTCGACGTCGACCGGCACGACCGCCGGCGCGTCGTTCACCGTCCCGTTCACCGGCACGGGCATCGACATCATCGGCGGCAACGACGGCACCGCCGTCCTCGACGTCTACGTCGACGGAAAACTGATCGCACGGGACGCGAAGACGGCCGCGACCGACAAGCGCCTCGCGACGTACGCGCTTCGCGGTCTGCCCGACGGCGCGCACACGGCGAGGTTCGTCCTCAAGTCCGGAAAGATCGTTCTCGACGCGTTCAACGCCATCTCCGGGGACGTGGACCGCACTGTGGACACGACACCGATCCGGGACGCCCTGGAGAAGATCGGACGTCCGGAGCAGGCGGACTACACGGCCGACTCCTGGGCCCTGTTCGCCTCCGCGTCGTCGGCGGCGAAGGCTGCCGTGTCGGGACGGCAGAAGGGCCTTGACGCCATCGGCGTCGAGCAGATCACGGACCGGCTCGAAGAGGCTCACGACCGGCTGGTGCGCAAGGACGGCACCGCCGCCCAGTAGGTGCCCGGGGCCTGCGGGCCCCGCGCGTCCGCCGTAAACGATCAAGGGGCCGTATCGGATTCCTCCGATACGGCCCCTTGTACGGGGGCGAGTCGCCGCCCGCAGGGCTCGGCGAACCGCGCCCGCACCTACGACACCGCTCGCCCACCGGGCCGCCGGACAGTTTTTGTTATGCACCGGTGCGGCGCGCGTCTCCTTGGTACAGGACCGGAGAAGAAACAGGAGACAGTTCGATGGAGCAGGCCACCACAGACCGTTCGCTCAGCCGTCGCGGGATGCTGAAGCTCGCCGGCGCGGCCGGTGCCGGCGCCGGTGCGATCGGAGCGGCCACGGGGACCGCGTCAGCCGTGCCGACGGCCCCGAAGGGCGGGTTCTCCCACCCGGCGCTGCTGCACACGCAGGCCGACTTCGACCGGATGGCCGAGAAGGTCAAGGCGGGCGCGCAGCCCTGGACGGACGGCTGGAAGCGGCTGCTGAGCAGCCGGGACTCGGCGACCGACTACCAGCCACGGCCCGTCGCGACCGTCATCCGCGGTGGCGAGGGCGCGAACTTCCACCTGCTGTTCCGGGACACCGCCGCGGCCTACCAGAACGCCCTGCGCTGGAAGATCACCGGGGACGCCGGGCACGGGGACAAGGCGCGGGACATCCTCAACGCCTGGTCGGCCACCCTCAAGGAGCTCGGCGGGAACGCCGACCGGTACCTGCTGGCGGGCATCCAGGGGTATCAGCTGGCCAACGCCGGCGAGATCATGCGCGACTACGACGGATTCGACCTCGGCCGGTTCCAGTCCATGCTGGTCGACATCTTCTACCCGATGAATGACTACTTCCTGGTCAACCACAACGACGCCGTCCCCAGCAACTACCGGGCCAACTGGGAACTGTGCACCCTGGCGTCCATCATCGCCATCGGCGGGCTCACCGAGGACCAGGCCAAGATCGACCGGGCGGTGGAGTACTTCAAGAACGGCGACGGCAACGGCTGCGTCAAACGGGCCGTCCCCGTCCTGCACGAGGAGGCGGACGGCGTCGTCCTCGGGCAGTGGGAGGAGAGCGGCCGGGACCAGGAGCACACCATGGCCGGTGTCGGCTGGATGGGCGCGCTCTGCGAGATGGCCTGGAACCTGGGCGAGGATCTGTACGGGTACGACGACAACCGGTTCATGAAGGGCGCTGAGTACGTCGCCCGCTACAACCTCGGCAAGGACGTTCCCTACACCTCGTACTCACGCCGCATGGGCCGGCGCGTGGCGGGCCAGCTCGGAGTCCTGCACACCGAACCGGAGATCAGCGAGCAGGGCCGGGGCAGCACCCGTCCCATCTGGGCCCTGATCCACAACCACTACGCGGTGCGCCGGGGGCTGGACGTTCCGAACATCACGGCCTACAAGGACAAGCTCACGCCCGAGGACGGCGGCGGGACGCGCGGCGGGGCCGGCTGGAGTTACGACCACCTCGGCTACGGCACTCTGACCTACACCCGGGACCCGGAGGACGTCGGCGCGTCCGCGCTGGGCGCCGCACGCGAAACCAAGACGGCGGACGACGCCTCGGGCAGCGCGGCAGGCGGCGGGACGCGCCCGCAGGGCGGCACCTCCCACGATCTGGCCGCCACCGGGGCGGACGGCGTCCTGGCCTGGTCCGCCGCCGGGGCCTCGGCCCTCCTCGGGGGTCTGCTCCTGCTCCGCCGTCGCGGGCGCGGAGCGAACACTCCCGGGTCCGACGCGTGATCCGCGGCGCCTGAGCCAGGCCGGGCGGACGGCCTCGGCGGCCTCGCCCACGCCTACGGAGTCGACGTCGAATGACAGCGGGAGGCCGGCGCACGCACGCAGCCGCAATCACGCATCTCCGGCAACGCGCGAAGCACATGGATGCGGATACCTCCGAAGGTCCGTCGGCCACTCGCGGACCGCTTGCTCCCCACGTCGTGCCCACAGCGAGAAGGAAGGCATCTGCGCAGGTCAGAGCCACATCGGGCGCACAAGCGCCGTCACTTCCCAAGCTGAGAGCGCGAGTTCGATTCTCGTCACCCGCTCCATGTGAAACCCCCAGGTCAGGGACCCGGGGGTTTTTGTTGTCCAGACCGGTGGGCCGGTCGCGCACCATAACCGCATTATCAGCCTTCGGCAGCCTCGTCGCTGGGGTGCGTGGAGTCGTCCTTGTGGGACTTCGCACGCTCGGCGGGCACGAGGTCGGCGGGGCCGGTGTATTGATCGGACAGCCCTCTGGCCTGCTGTGCATTGTCCGGACCGACCTGGGTCGGCCCGGACACTGTGGTGTCTCCAGGCCCGTGTTCGAGCCGACGCGCGATGGGTGGGCGGTGCCCCTCCTCCGGTCAGCCCTTCACGGCCGCCCAGAAGTCTTGGATCTGCGGGAGGTCGGAGTCCTCATCGAGGATGTTGGCGGCGCCGAACTGCAACCGCAGTTTGATCTTCCTGGAGCCCTTCGCAGAGAACTTCTCGGGTCGTGCGAGCTTGGCCTTGGTCAGCCTGTCCACGAAGGGCCTCCACTCGTCTGGATACTCCTGGGTCCACTTCAGACGGTGGTCGTCCGGTTGGTGGTTGTCCTTGAGGATCAGTGTCGAGGACGCGTACTCCACCAGGTTCTTCAGGTAGTGGCGAGCGGCCTCCACGCGTACCGGTACGACGGCACTGGACATCCCCGGCGCGTCGACGATCCCGACGCCCCGCGTGCGCAGGGCCTCGAGAATGTCCGGGCGGCGGTAGAAGAAGCGGCTCGGCCGGAAGAGGAGCTCCACCAGGTCCCCGTGGCGCACGCCCCGCAGTCCTGAGAGGTCCGTCTGCTCCGCGCCCGCTGTGATCTTCTTGACCCTCGTCCGGTCGAGCTGGAGCTTCCACCCGGGGCCCGTGGGAAGAGTCAGAGACTCCAGCCGGCAGTTGATTAGGGAGGCATTGCCCACCTTGGTGTGACTGAGGTCGAGCGGGCCTGCGAACGTGGCATCGACAATCGGCCAGTCAGGCATCTGAGCGGTCTTGCGGATGATTTCCGCCCACAGGGCACCCAGATTGGTGGCGACCGTGTCACGGGAAGCGGAACTGGACTGAACGGCGGGCAGCCGGACGCCCGCCAGGGCGCCGATGAGCAGCTCGGTGTCCACCGCTGCCACCACGCCACTCACAGTTCCCGTGCGCCATTCCGATCTGCTCAGCAGCCGTTGGAGGGCGGCGGAGCGGCCGGCACGAAGATGACGCCCGACGATACCGGCCAGGAAATTGTCGAAGAACACCTCGTGCTGGAACCTGAACCTTGTGGGCCCGCGCGTCGCCGAATCCGTGGCCAGACCGCACAGCACCTGGAGGCGTTCCCGAAGGCCTTCGCGATCGTCCAGGTCATCGATGTCCAAGGCCGCGGCCGCGGCGAACTCCAAGTCGCTGGAGTCGATCTCCCTTTCGCGACTGTCCACCATGATCTCGGCTACATGTTCGAAGGTGCGCCGCAGTTCGTCTCGGTTCAGGAGCCCGTGCGTGCTGCCCGTCTGATAGGCGAGCTTCCGTTCCTCCCGCGCGAGGTAATGGTTCAGGAGCCTCTCGGTGAATGAAGGGCCCGTCGCGTCCGACTCTTCGTAGTCACCTGACCGGCACATCTCGGCGAAGGCCCGGGCGAAGAAGGGGAGCCCCAGCAGTTCCCGATCTCCGGCCGCCAGGCGCTCGTAGCGGGCGGCAGGCACACCGTAGTCGCCCAGGAACGACACGATCTCCGCCGGCGTCCACCGCAGCACCTGGGCAATGCTGTGGCGGACCGAGGCGCTTATCGCCTTGCTCGCCCGTTGCACGCTCGACCGGTACTGATTCATGTAGTAGGAAGAGCGCGCCGAGACGACGAGTACTCCCCGACCGCCCAGCGCGTTCAGCCAGTCCTGCAGCGAGTCGATCGCGTCGCTGTACGCCGCTCCGCCGAGGAGTTCATCGAAGCCGTCGATGAGAAGTGCGATGAGCCCTTTTCCACAGAGGACCTTGACACGTTCCGCGGTGAGGTTCTGGGTGAGCGCGACCGCGTGGTTGACGGCCGCGTCTAAGTCGTCGAGAACACGCCCCGTAGACTTGACGTACAGAAACAGTGGTCTGTCGCCCTGGTGCCGCTCCACTTCCCGTGCCCGGTTCAGGGCGGCCTTGACCATCGCCCGGGTCTTGCCAATGCCGGCCTCGCCATTGACGAAGAAGACTTGGGTCTGGCCCGTCTCGACCCCGAGGTCCGCGTCGACTTCGTCGATCAGTTGAGAGAACGACTTCCTCCGCGGGTTGCCCCCGTCGTACTCCGTCACCTCGACGTGGGCCTCCCGGTGGCTACCGACGTCCGGTTGCCAGCCGAGCTGCTCGATTTCCTCCTGGGCGAGCTGCCGCTCCACCTCCTCCAGCTTGTGACGCAGACGGCTGGCCACGATGGGCCAGTTGGTCAGTTGGTCAGTTTACGAAGGTATGTCCGATATGGTACCCAGCCGTGTTCGTCCTGCCACTCGGGACCGTCGGGGCCGACGCGGAAGTAATCCCTGCGTAGCTGGGTGCCCTCGCTGACGGACTTGCCCCACTCGTAGCCGAAACCGTGGGAGTGGTCGAAGAACTGGGGAGGAGCACCGACGACATCGGCGAAGGCCTTGAGGTCGCTCTCCACCTCGGCTCGGAAAAGTTCACGGGCATCGTCCGGTTCCCTCTTTGGCTTCAACAGCAGGCCCAAAGAGGCGACGAGCTCCTCATTGCCGGGACATGCCCGGTAGTTCGCCGCGCCGAAGGCGAGGAAATCGGGCTGGTTTCCGGTGTATCGGGCGTACACGTACCAGCTGTCGTCCGGTTTCGCGTACATGAAAGGCCACAGAGACACATCGATGTTGTCCCAGGTCACCACGGGCCGCAGCTCCTGGCTTCCGTCGTCCGTGAAGGTGAGCACGGCGTCGGACAGGCACTCCGCGATGATGTCGGAGATTGCTCGTACGAGGGCGTCCACGACGGGGGACAGCCCGTCCGGGATGGCACCTCCATGGCTGACGTGGTCGCGGAGGTTCTTTGTCGCCCTGAGCTCGGGTGGGGCCTCGGGGATTCCCTCGTCGTATCGGGCCAGGGCCTCGGTTATCGTCTGGGCGACGCGCTGTCCTGGGGAGCCAGGATCGGTGCCACGCAGACGGGTACGCAGATCCCGGAGCAGCGAGATCCACTCGCCGAGCCCAGGCGACCTGCCGATGTTGACGTGGGCGAGTCCCGACGCCCGCACCGTCGAGAGGGCCAAGAGGGCCAAGAAGCGCGCCTCGAAGTCGAGAGCAGAAAAACTCTCTTGCACGCTACGAGAAACCTCAGGCGATCTCGGTGCGTATACGCCTTCCATTCGACGGAAGGCTGCGACGGCCGTGCGATTCACCGATCACCTCGATACTGGGTGGAAACGGAGTAGTTCTCCCGTAGGGCTGTGCAGGCAAACTAGCACCATCTGCCCTACCTCAAAGGGGTCTTGCCCCTGTGTGACGGGCATCGATGAACTGCTTACCCGCTCTCTGCCCCAGGCGGGCGGGATCTGCTGCCCTGCGCCCGATCGGCATGGTGCTGCCGCGCTGCTCGCCACCCACACCCCGGCGGTCGCCGGAAGCCGCGCACAGCGATAAGTGCTCGACGGTGGCACGCTGTCGGCCCTCCGCACGCAGAACGCCCCTGAGGGGACGCCGGTATGAGGCGACGGAGCCGGGCAGCTCTGCCAGGGGGCGTGTGCCGGGTCTGGAGGGCTTTGGTGCGCAGGTACGGACGTTGTGGGCGGTGGTGAAGACGCTGGTAGGTGCCCGGTGGTGGCCCGTGAATCCGAGAAGGTCCAACTGGACCGCTTTGTCGGAATTACTGGAGAGGAAGTCCAGTTCGGTGATGCCGTGCGCAGCATCTGGGCGGCGGTGGAGCCGCGGGCGACCTCGGAGATGCCTAGGGCGGTGTTGGCCTCGTAGGTGTCGAGGCCCTGGCCCTGGAGGACATGAGTGTCCTGTTCGGAAAGGTTGGTGGCGGGCGTCACGCTCCTAACTTCCTTGAAATGGGCGAGCGCCTCCTCGACCCTGTTCCTCACGGAGCAAGTTGGCCGCCGTGCAGGAGCGAGGTCTCGCGGGAGCCGTCAGTGCCACGTCGGCGGCGGCATCTGGCAGGCAACCGCAACATGTGCAGTCGCAACCAAGACCCCGATCCGCCTGAGCGACGGTGGTGCAAGCGCAACCCGTACCGCAGGCCCGACTGCTCAGCGGCCCCGTGCCAACGGCGTGCACTTCAGAGCGGACAACCACGGTAAGCAGCGGTGTGGTCCGCCCCGTACGACTACCCATTTGATGCCGTCTGCGCAGATCAGGACCATAGAACCCGCCCAAGCGCTGCAAGACTCCCCGTCACCCTTCCGGCGAACCTGCGGCGCGAATGCCTCGACGCTTTCGAGGTGTTGGAGGAATCGCTGGAGGCCGCAGGAGACCGTGGCTCGGCTATCGAACTAAGGCGACGGCGCATGCGCCGCACTCCGAGTGATCAGGTCAACTTGTAGGCGTGACGGCGAAGATGAGGGGAGAAGCCATAGGCTTTTCCCTGAGCGCACGGGTGTTCAGCCGCATGCCTGCCGCGGGGGAACGTCACGATCGGGGGAGCGAATGGATCCACAGTTGGTGCAGTTCGCGCAGACCGCTGGCACGACCGTGGTCGCACTGATGGCCACAGAGGCGTGGAGCGCGACGCGCGACCGGGTTGTCGCGCTGTGGCGGCGTTTCCGGCCGGCCGACGCCGAGGACGTCGAGGCCGCTCTCGACGAGACGCGGGAACAGATCGTCCTCGCGCGTGAGGGTGAAGGCGAGGCAGAGGACAGGTCGGCCGGCGAGTGGCAAGGGCGGATGATGCTTCTCCTGGCGACCGACCCTGCCGCGGCACCAGCCCTGGAGCGGGTTCTGCGCGAGGCTCGCGAGCTCCTTCCTCCCGGTGAGCAGTCGTCCATCGGCTCGGTGCGCATCTCGGCCCACGCGACCGGAAACTCACACGTCTACCAGGCAGGGCGTGACCTGCACATCACCGAGCGAAGAGTCGGCCGCCATACGGGGCCGTGACGTCCGTGTCCGGGCAGGGCAGGGTGTTCCGTGCTGGGGCCGGTGCCGCACTCCGTCCGGGTGCCGCTGACGGCCGAGCTGGGTCACAATCGCGTGGGAGAATTCGGCCACCTATTCGGAAAACTTCCCCGTCTACACCCCGCCGGGAGGCGCAGACACCTCAGTCGACGTCGTGGACGTTGTGCTCGATCAGGTCGGATGCGTGCCGGGCAATAGCACGGTAGTCGGCATCGTCATGGAGGACAGCCAGACCGTGATGGGCCGCGGTGGCGGCGATGACGAGGTCCACCGCCGAGGCACTGCGATGCTCCCCCGCCTGGGCCATACGGTGTTGCACCGCGCCGATCCAGCGCCCCGCGTTCTTCGGCACCGACACGTCCGGGTAGAGATCAGTGAACATCTCCGCGATCTCGTCGTACTCGCGTCCGTTCCGGGCGCTGTGGAGGAATTCGGCGCGTTGCACGTAACAGGATGCGATGGCCCCGGCATCGATCGCGTCGTACCAGGCCGATTGCAGCTTTGGTTCGCGGAGCAGCCGGACCAGACCGGACGTGTCGAGCAAGTAGATCACCGGCTGTGCTTCTCCGCCCGGTGCAGGCGCTCGGCGTCCTCGACGGCACCCCACTCACGCGCACGCTCGAAGTGACGGCTGATGCGCGCCGCACGCTCCTGCTGCTCGGCGTAGAAGTGCAGAGCGAGATTGACCGCCTCCTTCTTGGTCCTGACCTTGGACAGAGCCATGGCGCGTTCCAGGGCGTCGTCGTCGATGTCGATCTGGGTCACAGACATACCGCACCTCCCACACAATGTTGGTGATGTACATAGAAGAATACGTCATCAACATTCATGGGTCCACGTCTGAGTGTCGGCTCCGGTATGGGCAGTCGCGACGGACGCTCCAGACCAGCCCGAGAGACGCTGTCCGCCCGGCGGAAGCGTCATGCGCACGTATCGCCCGGCTACTGGTGGCGTCCGCGCCCACAGCGTGCCCGTAAGAGCAGACAACCACGGCCAACTGCGGTGCGATCCGACCGGACGGACCGGGACCCGGGGGTTCTTTGTTGTCCAGACCGGTTCGCGGGTGGCGCACTACAACAGCACCACGAGGACTCGGCTGGTTGACGGTGGCTTCGGCTCGGACCATGCCGTCGAGCCGGCCGCCATGTTCCGCTGCCGCTTTCGCGAGGCGCTGGAGGACCGGCGGCGCGCTTCGCCACTCACCGCCTGCGGACCGCGGGTACGAAGGGCACCTTCGATCTGGGCCTCTCCGTGCGCCCGAGGTTGCCCTCGCGAGAGGTCTCGACGACGATCGTGTCCTGCGGCATCGGCGTCACGACACGGTCAGGTAGATCTTGCGCACGGTTTCGATGGTCTTCCAGACACCGACGAAGCCCGGCTTCATGACAAAGCTGTCGCCTGCCTTGTAGATCACCGGCTCGCCACCTTCCGGCGTGATTTCGATGACGCCGGAAAGGATGTGGCAGAACTCGAAGGTCTCACCCTTGATCGAGCGCGTCTCGCCGGGCGTGGCTTCCCAGACACCCGTGTTGATCGTTTCCCCGCGGGCGGCGTCCTGGGCCCAGGTCTTGTAAGTCGGGTCGCCGGAAATCAGGCGTTCCGGCAGCGGGCCGGACTCGCGGGGTGCGAAGGAGGGATTGGTATCGATGGTCTTCAGGAGCGACATGCTTTTCCTCTACTGGTTTTGGGAACGACGCAAATCGGGAGCGGACATACCAACAGGCCCTTCTCCTGGACGAGTCAGGCCACGCACCGGCTGGCGGCGAGGGCTCGGGGAGGGTCAGGCAGCGGCGCACAGATGGGTGTGGACTCCGACACGAGATGCCGGATGATCGGCTCGAAGGCGTGAGGGGGTGCTGTCCGGCCTCCGCCGCCATGATCGTGGTGACGGCGTGCCGATCACCGGAGGCGACCTGATTGGCGACCTCGGCAACCACCGGATTGACCTTGCCCGGGCATGATGCTCGAACGGGCGTGCACCGGCGGCGTGGATCGTGCGACTGTTGCGGTCCATCGAGTATCTCCGACGCCCCGCACGGAGCCCGCGCGTGATCTGTCCGCCCCGGGCACGATGTTCGGACGTTGTGTCAAGCGTGGGGCCGGGAGGTGGCACTCACGGCTCCGGTCGGCCCAAGGAGATGCTGAAACCTCCGCCGTACGCTCCCGCAGCGGTGCCCCTCCGACCCGGTTTCCGCTGCCAAGGCTTGCACCGTCCGTCAGCCACCGAGCGCGGCTCCCGCACCCTGAGCCGGCGCCGTGCCCACAGCGTGCCCATCGGTGGCTCCTGCTGCCCTCACTCCCCCTATGGGAGAGCGAGGGCACTTTCATGTGATCTCCGTGCGAGCGTGAGCTTTCGAGAGCGGCGTTCGGGCTATTGCACGTCCACGAAGTCGCCGGTCGCCTTGACGGCCGGGGTGGTGGAGGTCCCCGCGAAGTTCCAGCGCCAGTAGCCGTCTTCGGAGGCGGTGGCCGTGGTCGTCAGGTTGCCGGTGCTGGAGGTGTACACGGTCTTGATGGTCGCGTAGGTCGTAGTGCCGGACTTGCGGAACTGGAGCCTGACCGGCTGGTTGGTGTAACCCCGGTAATCGAGGTTGTCCCAGTCGGCCCGGGTGAGCTTGCCGGTGACGGTGAGGGTCTTGCCCTTGGCAATCGGTTCCGGGCCTGCGTTCACGGTGAGTTGGGACTGCCGCTGCAGACGGGTCGTGGTGTAGCTCGCCGAATGGGTCCAGCTGTCGTCATTGGCCACCCCCTGCACACTGACCTTCCAGGTGCCGGCGTGGGCGTTGGTGAGCGCGGTGCCGCCGTACTTCCAGTCCGGTTCGAGGGAGATCGTCTGCGAGCAGGTGGAGGTGGTGGCACTCGAGGCGACGCAGTCCGCATGGGAGTAGTACTGGTTCGACACGATGCGGTCGTCGTAGGTCTCGTAGGGGTTCGCACCATCCGGTCCGCGCCACAGGACGAAGTCCGCGTCCTGGATGCCCGACGGGTGGGTGAAGGTCCCTGAAACCGTGATCGTCCTGGCGTAGAGACCGACCACGATGTTCTTGCCACCGTCGAAGGAAACGTTGCTGATCTGGACGTCGGCCTGGGTCTCGTCGCCGTAGGCACCGGGGGCGGCGAAGCCGGCCAGCGCGGCGACGGCACTGAGCAGGGCAAAGGCAGCGCGCTTGCGCATGTATCTCCTTCACAGAGGGAAAAGTGGGAACCCGCCGAGCGGGAGCAGCGGGGCGGTTGAAGCCGGTCAGGGACCGGTGACCGACTTGATCGTGTACGGGAAGCTCTCCTGCTGCCAGATCACCGTGAACCGGGAGGTCGGGCGGGTGTCGACCTGGGGTACCCGGCCGTCCGACGTGAGTGTCTTCGTGGTGCCGAAGGTGCCGGAACGGCTGATCAGGCGGGCGCTGGTCTTGGTGTAGCTGTACGGGGGCGTCGACTTGGGGACGACCGTGTGGAAGACCAGCATGCCGTCGCCGTCGTCGTCGAGGGCCAGGTCGGGGCGGTCGCCGAGACCCAGGCTGGTGACGGCGCCCCGGGCACCGGCCGCGGAGAGGCGGCGGCCGAGCAGCTCGAGTTTGCCGCTGCTGCTGTAGCGGGTCCACACGATCATCGAGTCACCGTCGAGGTCGGTCGCGAGGGCGTGGTGGAAGCCCACGTTGTCCGTGGAGGCCGAGATCCGCAGGGGAGCCGCCAGGGTGCCGGTGCGGCTCCAGCGGGAGGCCCAGACCTGCGAGCGGGCACCGCCGCCGGAGTGGTAGCTGATGACCGCGTCGCCGTCCCGGTCCACGCCGACCCGCACCATGCCGAAGCCGCCGTACGCCGCGATCGGCGACGTGAGCACCTTCGTCGAGGAGACGGACGTCGACGTGATCCGCCTGGCCACGACGTCCGAGGCCCGCGCCCAGGCGACGACGAACTGGCCGTTGCGGTCGACGCCGATGGCCGGTTTCTCGGCCGAGCCCGAGCCGAGGGTGATGGGCGCGCCGAGCGTGCCGTCGAGCTTGAGGCGGCGGGCGACCGCGTACCAGCTTCCGTCGCGGATCTCCGTCCAGGCCGCCATCGCGGTGCCGCCCGGGGTCACGGCGACCACCGGTGTGACCGCGGGCGCCGACGTGGACAGCTTCTGCAGCGGCCCGACGAGGCTGCCGGAGGCCGAGACCCGGCGGCCCACGACCTGACTGTCCTGCTGCCAGACCACCGCCGAGTCGCCGGTGTCGTCGGAGGCGGCCTCCGGCCAGGACGGCGCGGCACCGTCGGGCGACAGGGTGCGGATCGCTGTCACCGTGCCGCTCGCGGTCTTCACTCTGGCCTGGATCCGGTAGTAGCAGCCCGGCGTCGACAGGTCGCAGGCATTCCAGACAAGCAGGGCGTCGCCCTGCCGGTCGACCGACACCGTGGGGGAATCGTCAGGGGTCCAGCCGGAGGCCGACACGTTCCACGTCGACGTCCACGCCGCCTCGGCGTTCATGGCCATCGTCGCGGTGACCGTGATCCCGGCCGCCGCGGCGACGGAAACCCCGGCAAGAACACGACGCTTCACCGAACGCCGATGACGCGCTGCACGCGGAGCCATCCTCATCCCCCGTTCATTCACATGACTCTGGCACAGCCGTCACACAGGCTGCCCGCAATACCCAGCGCACCTGCATGCTCAAACGTCACTGTCAGCACCAAGTCCCACCACCGGCTGGCTCATACGTACCTCGGTACTGAGTGGCGGGACCGGGACGCCGCATACTCTGTGATCGTTGCGGTGCCGTCAGGGCGGTGGCTGCTCTCTTCCTGGAGATCGACGTCGTCGACCCGTCCGACTTCAGCGAAACCCTCACCCTCCCCCGCGGCGTCGAAGTCGACGGCTACCGCATCCTGCGCGCCGAGGCGGCCGCCCCCAACGCCATCGCCGCCATCCTCCTCGGCCGCGGTGACACCGCCCCCGTCACCCGCGAGACCATCCGCAGAAACGAACCCGATCCCGACCGCCGCCCCGGTATTCACGTCGGCGGATGAGCCCGGCACCTCCGCGTTGAAACGCGGCGGTCCGCCGACCGAAAGGGAGCAGGCGTGATGACGGATTCCGACGACCCCGACCGGGGTCTCCGGCGGAACGTCCCGCAGCAGGAGCCGCTGCCAGACGCCGTCCACGCAGCGGACCGACACCAGCAGTTCCGTCCGTACCCACTGCTCGCGCACCAGCCGACGCGAGGACAGCGAAAGCGTTCGCCTCCGGCTGTGCCGCGCTGACGGGGGGCGAGGCCATCGCCAACGCCGTCCCCTCCTTCCGGGTCCCGCCCGTC
This sequence comes from Streptomyces coeruleorubidus, assembly GCF_028885415.1. GTDB lineage: Bacteria > Actinomycetota > Actinomycetes > Streptomycetales > Streptomycetaceae > Streptomyces > Streptomyces coeruleorubidus_A. The sequence goes on along the minus strand of NZ_CP118527.1, from coordinate 5,238,596 downwards.
AGGCCTGCCCAGCGCGCGGAGGTCGGCCTGGGGGCCGTCCTCGACGTGATGCTCATCGGTCTGTCGGTGCTGATCGGCCGCTTCCACCTCCAGCCGGTCGAGGGCGTCACGGTCCTCGCCCAGCTCGCGGACGCCTCGCTCGGCCACAACTGGGCGTCTACGTCATCCAGTTCGCGACCATGATCCTGCTCGCCCTGTCGGCGAACACCTCTGGTCCGGCACTGGCGAGTGGAGCGGGGAATGGGATGGCGCGGCAAGGCGCTGCTCAACGGCTTCGGCGCACTGCTCACCGGTCTCGCCACCGTCGTCGCCACCGTGGAGAAGTTCCAGGAGGGCGTCTGGCTGACGTTGGTGGCCCTGCCACTCCTCGTGGTCGCCTTCGAGACCATGCACCGCGCCTACACCCGGATCGGCGAGCGACTCGGCCTCGGCCGCATTCCGGAACCCCCGCACCGCGAACGCTCACTGGTGATCGTTCCCGTCTCGTCCCTGTCCAGGCTGACATCGGAGGCGAGCGGCGCAGCCTGGGGCGTCCGATCGCCGCGTACGTCGGTGGCGTGGCCGTCGCCGACCCGGGCACGCGCGTCACCGTGCTGATCCCGGAGACCGAGCCGGAGCGTCTGTGGCAGCGGCTGCTGCAGAACCAGCGGGGCGCGGTCGTCGCGCACGCCGTGCGGCGGGAGACGGACGCGGTGATCTGCCGGCTCCGCTTCCGGCTCCTGTGAGCCAGGCCGCGTCAGAGTCCCGTCAAGGCCGTGGGTCCCGCCGTAAGGGAGCCGTCAACGGCAGACCGATCCGGCCACAGAGGCGCTTTCCTCTAATCGTCCGTTTCACCGAACCTCACTCCAGGAGTTCGCGATGGCCGATCTGGCCTTCGTCGTCACCGTGCTCGCGGCGTTCGCGCTGGTGGCTCTCGTCGCCAAGGGGGTGACGAAGCTGTGACCGCCGAGAACATCGTCGGCCTGGTCGTGGCCGTTTCCCTGCTGGGCTATCTCGTCCTCGCCCTGATCTTCCCGGAGAGGTTCTGAGCCCCGATGGGTCCCGTACTTGCCGGCGTGCTCCAGCTGCTCGCACTCATAGCCGCGCTGGCTCTCGCCCACATCCCCCTTGGCAACTACATGGCCAGGGTCTACTCCTCCGACAAGCACTGGCGCGTCGAGAAGTGGGTCTACAAGGGCATCGGTGCCAACCCCGACACCGAGATGACCTGGTCCGCGTACCTGCGCGGCGTGCTCGCCTTCTCGGCCGTCGGCGTCCTCTTCCTCTATCTGCTGATGCGGCTCCAGGGCGTCCTGCCCGGCTCGCTGGGGTTCTCCTCGGTCGATCCGGCGCAGTCGTTCAACACGGCCGTGTCGTTCGTGACCAACACCAACTGGCAGTCGTACTACGGCGAGCAGACCATGGGGCACGTCGTGCAGACCGCCGGTCTCGCCGTGCAGAACTTCGTCTCCGCGGCCGTCGGCATGGCCGTCGCGGTCGCTCTCGTACGCGGGTTCGCGCGGTCCCGTACCGGTGAGCTCGGCAACTTCTGGTCCGACCTGGTGCGCGGCACCCTGCGGATCCTGGTGCCGGCGGCCGCGATCGCCGCGGTCGTGCTGGTGGCCTGCGGTGTCATCCAGAACTTCTCCGGCATCCACGAGGTCGGGCAGTTCATGGGGGGCTCGCAGCAGTGGAACGGCGGCGCGGTCGCCTCGCAGGAGGCCATCAAGGAGGTGGGCACGAACGGCGGCGGCTACTTCAACGCCAACTCCGCCCACCCCTTCGAGAACCCGACGCCCTTCACCAACCTCTTCGAGATCTTCCTGCTGCTGGTGATCCCGTTCTCGCTGACCCGGACCTTCGGTGTCATGGTCGGCTCGGTGAAGCAGGGATACGCGATCCTCGCCACGATGTTCACCATCTGGCTGGGCTTCGTGGCCCTGATGATGTGGACCGAGTTCGCCCACCACGGCCCGGCGCTCCAGGCCGCGGGCGGGGCGTACGAGGGCAAGGAGGTCCGCTTCGGCGTCGGCGCGTCCTCGATCTTCGCGGTGTCGACCACGCTCACCTCGACCGGCGCGGTGGACTCCTTCCACTCCTCCTTCACCGGCCTCGGCGGCGGCATCACGACGCTCGGCATGATGCTGGGCGAGATCGCGCCCGGCGGTGTCGGCTCCGGCCTCTACGGCATGCTGATCATGGCGGTCATCGCGGTGTTCATCGCCGGCCTGATGGTCGGCCGCACGCCCGAGTACCTCGGCAAGAAGATCGGCACCCGCGAGATCAAGCTGGCGGCCTGCTACATCCTCATCACGCCGGCGTTGGTGCTCGTCTTCACCTCGGTCTCCATGGCCCTTCCGACCCCGCCGCACTCGATGCTGAATTCCGGCGCGCACGGCTTCTCCGAGGTGCTCTACGCCTTCACGTCCGCGTCGAACAACAACGGCTCGGCCTTCGCCGGACTGAACGCGAACACCGAATGGTTCAACACCATGACCGGACTCGCGATGCTGCTGGGCCGCTTCCTGCCCATGGTGTTCGTGCTGGCGCTGGCCGGCTCCCTCGCCGAGCAGAAGCCGGTGCCCGTGACCGCGGGCACCCTGCGCACCGAGAAGCCACTGTTCACCGGCCTGCTGGTGGGCGCGATCCTCATCATCACCGGTCTGACGTACTTCCCGGCCCTCGCGCTGGGCCCGCTCGCCGAGGGGCTGGCGTGATGACCACCCGTACAGACAAGTCAGAGGACTCCATGTCCACAGCCACTCCCACCCGGGCACCGCACAGCGACGCTCCCACCGGGCACAAGCCCGCCGACGGCCGTGTCGGTGCGGGCCTCTTCGACCCTAGGCAACTGGTCAAGTCGATGCCGGACGCCTTCCGCAAGCTGGACCCATGGGTGATGGTCAAGTCGCCCGTGATGTTCGTGGTGTGGATCGGCTCGGTCCTGACGACCGTCTTCTCCTTCAAGGACCCGGGCGACTGGTTCGGCTGGACGATCAGCGTCTGGCTGTGGCTGACCGTGATCTTCGCCAATCTGGCCGAGGCGGTCGCCGAGGGCCGCGGCAAGGCACAGGCCGACACCCTGCGCCGAGCCAAGACCGACACGATCGCCCGCCGGCTGCTCACCGACGGCTCCAAAGAGCGGATCCCCGGCACCGAGCTGACGATCGGCGACCTCGTGGTGTGCGAGGCCGGGGATGTCATCCCCGGTGACGGGGACGTCGTCGAGGGCGTCGCGTCGGTCGACGAGTCGGCGATCACCGGTGAATCGGCCCCGGTCATCCGTGAGTCGGGCGGCGACCGCTCGGCCGTCACCGGCGGTACCAAGGTGCTGTCCGACCGGATCGTCATCAAGATCACGACGAAGCCGGGCGAGACTTTCATCGACCGGATGATCAACCTCGTCGAGGGCGCCGCACGGCAGAAGACGCCCAACGAGATCGCACTGAACATCCTGCTCGCCTCGCTGACCATCGTCTTCCTCCTCGTGTGCGCCACTCTCCCGCCGTTCGCGGACTACGCCGGTACGCACCTGACGATGGTGGTGCTGATCGCCCTGCTGGTCTGCCTGATACCGACCACCATCGGCGCGCTGCTGTCCGCGATCGGCATCGCGGGCATGGACCGGCTGGTGCAGCGCAACGTGCTGGCCATGTCGGGCCGGGCGGTCGAGGCCGCCGGTGACGTCTCCACCCTGCTGCTCGACAAGACCGGCACCATCACCCTCGGCAACCGGCAGGCCGCCGAGTTCGTGCCGGTGCGCGGGACCACGGCAGCGGAGGTCGCGGATGCGGCCCAGCTGTCGTCGCTGGCCGACGAGACGCCGGAGGGACGCTCGGTCGTCGTCCTGGCGAAAGAGAAGTACGGGCTGCGCGAGCGCGAGCTAGTCGGCGCCGAGTGGATCGAATTCACCGCGCAGACCCGGATGTCGGGCGTCGACGTCGACGGCCGCAGGATCCGCAAGGGCGCGGCCGGTTCGGTCGCCGCGTGGGTGAAGGAGCAGGGCGGCACGGTCGCCGAGGACGCGGACGGGATCGCCGACCGCATCGCCGAGGCGGGCGGTACGCCGCTGCTGGTGGCGGTCGAGGACTCCGACGGGGCGCGCGTCCTGGGCGTCGTCCACCTCAAGGACGTCGTCAAGGACGGCATGCGCGAGCGCTTCGAAGAGCTGCGCCGCATGGGCATCAAGACGGTCATGATCACGGGCGACAACCCGCTGACCGCGAAGGCGATCGCCGAGGAGGCCGGTGTCGACGACTTCCTCGCCGAGGCCACCCCCGAGGACAAGATGGCCCTCATCAAGCGCGAGCAGGCGGGCGGCAAGCTCGTCGCGATGACCGGCGACGGCACCAACGACGCCCCGGCCCTCGCCCAGGCCGACGTCGGCGTGGCGATGAACACGGGCACGTCGGCCGCGAAGGAGGCCGGCAACATGGTCGACCTCGACTCGAACCCGACCAAGCTCATCGAGATCGTCGAGATCGGCAAGCAACTCCTCATCACCAGGGGCGCGTTGACGACGTTCTCCATAGCCAACGACGTCGCCAAATACTTCGCGATCATCCCCGCGCTGTTCGCGGCGGTCTACCCGGGCCTGAACAAGCTCAACATCATGGGCCTGTCCTCGCCGGACTCCGCGATCCTGTCGGCCGTCGTCTTCAACGCACTGATCATCATCGCGCTGGTGCCGCTGTCGTTGAAGGGCGTGCGGTACCGGCCGGTCAGCGCCGACCGCATGCTGCGACGGAACCTCACCATCTACGGGCTGGGCGGGCTGATCGCCCCGTTCATCGGCATCAAGCTCATCGACCTGCTCGTCTCTCTGATCCCCGGGCTGTGACTTTTTGAAAGCGTGGTGAAGGACCATGAACAACTCCGTTGTGAACACCGCCCGGTTGCTGGGGGCGGGCCTGCGCGCCCTCCTCGTGCTGACCCTGGTGACCGGCGTCATCTACCCGCTGGTCGTCACCGGCATCGCCCAGGGGCTGTTCCCCGGCAAGGCGAACGGCTCCGAGGTCAAGGCGGACGGCAGGGTCGTCGGCTCGTCCCTCATCGGGCAACAGGGCTACAGCCTGGACTACTTCCAGCCGCGCCCGGCGAACGGGCTCGGCGAGAACTCGGTCAACACCCAGTACAAGCTGATCCTTTCGGGCGCCACCAACCTGTCCGCCGACAACGGCAAACTCGTCAAGTCGGTGGAGGAGGCCAAGGCGAAGGTCGTCAAGGACAACTCCACCGCCGGCCACCAGGTCAAGCCGTCCCAGGTCCCGGCCGACGCCGTGACGTCCTCGGGCTCCGGCCTCGACCCGGACATCTCACCGGCCTACGCCGACCTCCAGGTCCAGCGCGTCGCCGAGCGCAACGGCCTGACCGTCGACCGGGTCCAGAAGCTCGTCGACGACCACACCGAGGGCCGCACCCTCGGCTTCATCGGCGAGCCCCGGGTCAACGTGCTCGAACTCAACATCGCGCTCAAGGACCTCGTGGCCAAGGGCTGACGAGCTGAAGGAGCGGGAGCCGCCGGAGACGAGGACCTTCCTCCTCCGCCGGCTTCCGCCACCGTGAAGTCCGTACAACAGGAGAGGCACACACCCATGACCCGGGTGCTCGTGGTGGAGGACGACCCGCAGCTCGTACGGGCCCTCGTCATCAACTTGCAGGCACGTCACTACGGCGTGGACGCCGCCCCCGACGGCGCCACGGCCCTGCGTCTGGCCGCCGCGCGTCAGCCCGACGTGGTGCTGCTCGACCTCGGTCTGCCCGACATGGACGGCGTCGACGTCATCAAGGCCCTGCGGGGCTGGAGCCGGGTCCCGATCCTGGTCCTGTCGGCCCGGCAGGCGTCGGACGAGAAAGTGGCCGCGCTCGACGCCGGCGCCGACGACTACATCACCAAGCCGTTCAGCATCGACGAGCTGCTGGCCCGGCTGCGCGCCGCGGTCCGCCGTACCGATGACACCCCGCACGCGCCCGGGACGATGCTCGTCGAGACGACGGACTTCAGCGTCGACCTGATCGCCAAGAAGGTCGTCAGGGACGGGCAGGACGTGCGGCTGACCCCGACCGAGTGGCACCTGCTGGAGATCCTGGTGACCAGCCCGGGCCGGCTGATCACGCAGAAGCACCTCCTCCAGGAGGTCTGGGGTGTCGCGCAGAGCAGCAAGACCAACTACCTGCGCGTGTACATGGCCCAGCTGCGCCGCAAACTGGAGACGGACCCCTCCCACCCCCGCTATCTGATCACCGAGCCCGGCATGGGCTACCGCTTCGAGGGATGACACGGCACGCGGCAAGCTCCGGATCTACCTCGGCGCCGCACCCGGCGTCGGCAAGACCTGCGCCATGCTCTCCGAGGCACACCGTCGTATCGAGCGGGGCACCGACTGCGTGGTCGCGTCGTTCTCCCGTCTCGCGCCGGAGACGAAGCGGAACCGCACGGACGACCGCTGCCTGTTCACCGGCGTGGTTCGGACGCAGCCCACGCTGCCGACTCGGCCCTGACCCCCTCGGCAGTCGCAGAGCCCGTTGGCATGGCCGGCTGCCATGCCCGGACGGGCCGTTGCGCAAGTCAGCTCGCCCACGAGGTCGGTCAGTAGCCAGTCGGTGACGTCCCGTCCGGTGAGTCCCTGGCTGAGCAGGAACGTCAGCTTCGCGTAGACGGCCTCGAAGGTCATGTCCTTGACTCCGATGGCGCCGGCGCGGTGCAGGAACTCCCCGGCGGCGTACTTGTGCAGGTCGATGTGCGCCTGCACGCACTGGCTGGTGATCACGACCGGCACCTTGTGGGCCACCAGCTCTTCGATTGCCTCAGCCAGGCCTTTTTCCTCGCTGGGGCCTTCCCCGGCCCCGTAGGTGCGGAAGATGACGGCGGCCGGTGCGGGGGTCGTGGCGGCGCGGAATCGGTCGGCCGTCATCCCGGGGGTGGCAGTGATCACGGCGATGTCCTGCGCCCGGTAGGGGAGGGGGCGTGCCCACTTGCGGGCGGCTGTCGTGGCTGGGTGCCCGTTCTCGCCACCTGATGGGGGCAGGGGAGCGGTGTGGGGGCTTTGGAATCCCTCGAGCTCCACCGCCGAGACTTTCGTGGCGCGAGTTCCGGCGAACAGTTTGCCTGCGAAGAACAGCGACACCGACGGCGGCCCCGACATCACCGTTCGCGTCGCGCCGAGCACGTTCGTCCTGGCGTCCGTTCCAGGGACGCCGAACGGGATCTGTGAGCCGGTGAAGACTATCGGCTGGGCCGGCCCGATCAGTCCGAACGACACGGCCGCGGCTGAGTGGGCCAGAGTGTTGGTGCCGTGCAGGACGACGACGCCGTCGTAGCCGGCGCTGCGTTCGCGGATGTGGTCGATCATGGCCTGCCAGTCGGCCGGCGCCGCGTTCGACGAGTCGATCAGCCGCTCAAGCTCGTCCACGTCGAAGGTGACGGCCAGGTCCGAGTCGCGCAGCAGCGCAGCGATCTCGCCGGCCACGTCGACCCCCAGCTCGTAGCCTCGTGGCGAGTTGACCATGCCGATCGTGCCGCCGGTGTACAGGTAGAGGACGCGCGTTGGGGCGCTCATCTCGGTGCGGGTCGCCTTTCTGCGTCGGGAGGTCCGGGCAGCGGAGGGGGTCCACCCGGGGACTCCGGCGATGCCGCAGCTCTCCGCGGCGCCGTTGATGGGTCGTTCGCGTTGTTGACACGGTTCCGCCCTCGTCATGGCCGCGCGGTCCGTCCTGCCGTTGGACGAGGAATCTAGAACCCTCTAGACTGCCTGTCTAGAGTTAGACTAAAAGTTGATGCTTTGCCGACCCGTCCTACTGGTTCTGCGGCACGGAGCGGCCCGGTCAAAGGGGAGAGAGAAGCAGTGAACGACGTGCCCAGCCGTCAGCCCGATCCGGGGCCTGCCGCTTCCGCGAGCCCCGTGGACGCGGACGAGCACCTCATTCGCGAGGCGGAGAAGATCGCAGCGGCCGTGGGCAGGACGCTGCCCGGTCTGTGCGAGGTCGTCCTCCACGACCTGCGGAATCCGGACCACGCCATTCGGGTCATCGAGAACAACCTGTCGGGACGTCAGGTGGGCGACTCGGCCACCGAGCTGGGCCTGGCAAGGATCAGCGACCCCGAGTACCCCAGCGTCATCCAGAACTACGCCAACCACTTCCCGGACGGCCGACCGGCCAAGAGCACCTCGATCGGCATCAAGAACGCTTCCGGCGACTACATCGCCGCCCTGTGCCTCAACCTCGACGTATCCGTGCTCTCACCGCTGACCTTGACCCTGGCCAACCTGGTCGCGACCGAGACCGAGCACCGCGGGGAACCCCTGGAGACTCTGCGCAACCGCAACAACCGGGAGCTGCGCCAGGTCGTGGAAAGCCGCGCGGCCGAGCGGGCGGTCAGCCCCCGCGCGCTCCCCCGGGAGGCCAAGCGAGAACTCGTCCGCCAGCTGCGCGAGGACGGCTTCTTCGAGTCCCGCGACGCCGCGCAGGTGATCGCAGACCTGCTCGGCATCTCCCGCGCCACCGTCTACAACTACGCGAAGTGAGGAACCGTGACCAGCACGCCCGCCACCGGCGCGCCTGCCGCCGGAGCCGGTGCAGGGCTCACCCCGCAAACCGGATCTGCTGCGGAGGTGCACACGCCATTGCCGCCGTCGACTGAACACACTGCCGCCACGGACATCACCGGACGGAGCCTGCTCCACGTGCGCGAGGAACAGACCGCCGCAGCCGTCGACGACGATCTCGCCCTGGCAGCGGCCCGGGCCGCCTTCCTCGACTCGGTCACCGGCACGGCACCGGACAGCCTGGTCACTCATGGTTCCGACCCCCGCAACCGGTACACGGTCAAGCCGGCCGCCTCCACGACCCATGCCGGAGTCAAGATCGGAACCTACTGGCCGGGCAATGACCAGTACGGGCTCCCGCGGCACCACTCGACACTGCTGCTGCTCGACCAGCGGATCGGCCGGATCGCCACGGTGCTTGAGGTCGGAGCTGCCAACGCCTACCGCACCGCTGCTGCCGACGCCCTCGCCGTCCAGACCCTGGCCCGCGCCGATTCGCAGGTCCTCGCCGTCTTCGGAACAGGGCACCAGGCACTCCACGAAGCCCGCGCGGTCAGCCGTGTTCGCCCGATCCGCCAGGTGCTGGTGGTGGGGCGCAGTGAACAACGTGCCGCGGCCATGGCCGGCACCCTGCGCGGAATGGGCCTCGACGCAGCACCGGCTGAGGCCCGAGATGCCTGCGCGGCCGCCGATGTCGTGGTCACCGCGACCACCAGCACGGTCGAGGACGCACCGCTCTTCGAAGCCGACTGGATCCGGCCGGGAACCCACGTCTCCTGCATGGGTGCTGACGCCCCCGGCAAGCGGGAACTGCCCCCGCCGCTGCTGGCACGGGCCACGCTCTTTTGCGACCTTCCTCAACAGGCCCGCCGGCTGGGCGAGTTGCAGCACGCCCCCGCCGACGCACCGGTGACCGCGCTAGGCGACGTGCTGACCGGCCACGCGCCAGGCCGGACCAGCCCTCACGACATCACCGTCTTCGACAGCTCAGGCATCGGCCTTCAGGACCTCCACCTGGGTCTTGCCCTGCTGGAACGCCTGGGAGTCTCACTGTGACCGCTTCCGCACCTCTCACCACGCTTGCCGACCCGGACACGCCGTTCGCCGTACTCGACGTATCCCGCTCGCGGCGCAACGCTCAGCGCCTCGCCGGCCGTCTGCACGAACTGGGGGTGGCTCTGCGGCCGCATGTGAAGACGGCGAAGAGCCTGCAAGTCGCCGCGCTCATGCACGACGGCCGGCCGGCACCGATCACGGTCTCGACCCTGGCCGAAGCCGAGGCGTTCGCCGACGGCGGCTACACCGACATCACCTACGCGGTCGGGATCGCTCCGCACAAGCTGCCTCGTGTCGTGGCGCTGTTGCGGCGCGGGATCACGCTGCAGGTTCTCCTCGACAGCCCTGAGCAGGCGCGCGCCGTGACCGCCGCAGCCGGTGAGGCCGGGGTGAGAATCCCGGCGCTGATCGAGGTCGACTGCGACGGCCACCGGGGCGGTGTCCTGGTCGACGACGACGCGCTGCTCACCATCGGACGCGAGCTCCACGAGGCCGGCTGTCTCGAGGGGGTCCTCGTGCACGCCGGCGAGTCCTACTTCGCCCCGACCGCGGAAGGGCAGCGCGAAGCGGCCGCCCACGAGCGCGACGTCGCCGTCGCGGCCGCCCAACGGCTGCGCGAGAACGGGATGGAGGTCGCAACCGTCAGCGTCGGCTCCACCCCGACCGCGCACGCCGCCGCCGACCTCACCGGAGTGTCCGAGGTCCGCGCCGGCAACTACGTCTTCTTCGACCTGGTGATGGCCGGCCTGGGCGTGTGCGGCATCGACGATCTCGCACTGTCCGTGGCCGTCACCGTGATCGGGCACCGGCCCGAACACGGATGGATCCTCACCGACGGCGGCTGGATGGCGATGTCCCGCGACCGCGGCACCGCAAACCAGGCCGTCGACCAGGGGTACGGCCTGGTCACCGATCTCACCGGCACCCTGATCCGGGGCCTGGTCATGACCGGGGCGAGCCAGGAACACGGAATCCTCACCGCTCGCGACGGTCACCCGCTGCCCGATCTGCCCGTCGGCACCCGCCTGCGGATCCTGCCCAACCACGCGTGCGCCACCGCCGCCCAGCACCACGGCTACCAGGTCATCGACAGCGCCGAACCTCCCACCACCGGCACCGCTCCCCGCATCACCGACGTCTGGCAGCGCATCGCGGGCTGGTGACCAAGCCCTCCCTGCGACGGGCACCACCTATGACCTCGTAGTGGAGGTCGCTTCTGCGCCAGCCACAACTGGCAGCCGCTGGGGCCCTTGAACCTGTGCCTGTGTCGAAACCGCGCCGGGCGCTGAGCATGCGCCACGTAGGCATGTCAGTGAAGGTCAGTGGTGAGGCGCGGGCGGTCTGCCCGGTGCCGGCGCGTCCCTGTCCGGGAGGTGGTCCTCAGCCCACACGGTGAGGGCGGCCAGTGGGATGAGGAAGGCGTTGCCGTGCGGGGTGAGGCTGTAGTGGTGGGTGCCGGATGCCGGTCCGGGGTGGACGGTCCGGGTGACGAGGTCGACGGTGATCAGTTCCTGGAGGCGGTCGGCGAGCATGCGGCGTCGACCAGCAGCGCCTCCTGCTCACCGGTGATGAGCGTGGCGGTCTTGTTCTTGCTGCCGGCCGGGAAGTCGAGGTCGAGGACCTTGAAGGAGAGGGCGCTCATAGGGGTCTCCTGGAAAGGATGGATTTCAGTGGGTGGGGGCGGCGCTCAGGGCGGCCAGTCGCCGGTCGATCTCGTCGGCGGTGGCGTGGCCATGGGCCAGGGCGGCGACTCGGTCGCCGTCGACGGCGAGCAGGGTGGGGAAGCCGGTGACCTCCAGATCGGCACAGCGGTGGAAGTCGTCCGCCGCCGCGTTGTGCGCCTCGGGCGCGTCGAAGGCGGCGACGACGGTGTCGGCGTCCAGACCGGCCTCCTCGGCGACCTTCCGGTAGGTCGCGGGGTCGGAGAGGCTGAGGCCGTCGACGTAGAAGGCCCGCTGGAGGGCGCCGGCCAGTTCCGCCGCGCGGTCGGGGGCCGCCCGGCGCAGGGCGACGACGCCGCGCGCGGCGGCCTCGGAGTCCATCACGAACGATCCGTCGGCGATCAGCCGCTCGTATCCCTCGCCGAACTCGGCGCCGGTCACCTCGGCGATCCGGGCGTTGGCGCCCTGGACGTAGCCGAACTCGCGGATCGGCACCCGGCGCGGCCCGGTGAACAGACCGCCGGAGACCACCTCGACCGGCAGCTCGGGATGACGGGAGACGGTCTCGCGCAGAGTTCCGGAGAACCCGTGCGACCAGCCGCAGTAGGCGTCGAAGACGTAGACGAGCTTCATCGAAGGTCCCAGCAAAGGTGTGGCGCCCGCCGAATGCGAGCGGTTCGCCTGAGAAAACAGTAACTGACTCGTCAGACATTCCCTTGTCACCAGCCCGGAGGGCCGCTCAGGGTAGGCGGGGCAGCTGGTCCCGTGCGGAGTGGCTCAGGATCCGCAGGTCATCGGCGAACCGCTCCCGGTCCTCGGGCGGCAACGGCGCCAGGAAGTAACGCCGGATGTTCTCCACGTGCACCCGGGACGCCCGCACAGTGGTCTCCTCCCCCAACCGGGTCAGCCGTACCAGCCGCCCGCGCCTGTCACCGGGATCCTCGGCGCGCTCCACCAGCCCGGCCGCCTCCATCCGGTCCACCAGACGCGTCGCCCCGCCCGTGGTCAGCACCTGCTCCTGGGCGATGGCCCGCATCGACAGCCCGGGATCGCCCGCCCGCCCGAGGATGAGCAGCACCTCGAACATCAGATGGCTGATGCCGCACTCCAGCTCCAGCGACCGCCCGAGGATGTACTCCAACCGGTTCGCCGCCCCCTGCAACCGCCCGAACGCCAGCACCAGCGCATTGTCCGCGGCCTCCTTCGGCGACGAGATCTCCGTCGACTCTTCCACGTGCCCCCCACCCGACTGGTCCTCCGCACCATGCATCCACTGATCATGCCTCGTGCGGCCTTGGGCGCTCACCCGATGCCTCCGCGACCGGCCCGATCGGCACGTACGCGCCGGGAAGTCCGAGATCGAGGACCTGGGCGGCGGGTCCGTGGCGGAACTCGCCGACGGGGCGCTGCGGCCCCGACCTCTCGAGGTGGCTACTCGACGTCCTTCACCGAGGTCGGCCCCAACTGCTTGGCGCTGGCGTACTCCGGCATCGTCATGGGCTTGTCGAACAGGAAGAACGACTGGTTCGTGCCGACCGTGAACTCCATGTACGCGCCCGTCGTGGCGTCGAAACCGTAGTAGGCGTTGCAGGTGGAACCCGACGAGTACGTGCCGTCCATGCCGGGCTGCGCGAGGACCGCGACGCCGTGGGAGGAGGACTCCGCCTTCTCCGTCGGAGTGAGCATCTTGCAGCGCGGCACCGGCAGGCCCTTCATGACGAAGTACCCGTACTCGCCGTTGGCGTTCTGGATGTAGACGTACGAGAGTTTGCCCCGCTTCCCCCACGTCTTGATCCACTGGTTGATCGCTTCGCGGGTCGGCGAGTACTCCATGCGGCCCGCCGGCTGCCGGGCCACGAGGTGGTCGTAGTTCTCCTGCTTGGCCTTGTTCTCCTTGTCCTGGCTGGAGTCGGTGCAGGACGTCAGGGCAAGGCCCACAACGAGCGCGACGACGGTGGCCAGGGCCATACGTGCGAACTTCTTCATACGGTGCTGCCCTCTTCCCGGGATGAGATGGGGATCAGTCGGTGCACGTCGTGCGCTCGGCGGTGGCATCCAGCCGGTACGGCAGATCCTTGTCGCGGAAGGGTGCGCGGTGCTCCTGGGCGGCCTTCGAGTTGTAGGCGTTGACCGACTCGATCCGCGTGGCCCTCAGCGCGGTGATCGACTGGTCGATCTGCGTCGTGCGAGTCTCCGAAGCGGCCTTCCGCTCCTCCTGGAGCGCCTGGATCGTCCCTTCGGCGTTCTGCACGGCCTCGCACAGATCGAAGAACTCCTCGTACGTGGTCTGACGGAACTCGCCCGAGCCGACGGTGTTCTCACGCTTGTCCGCCTCACCGCGGAACGGGGCGGTGATCCACCCCGCGCCGCCGAAGGCGAACACCCCGATCACGTACAACACCGCCAGGCCGATGACCCCGCTGACGGCCCAAGCCCCCAACCGTGCCCCCTCGCGTACCTGCCCCATGGCCGTCCCCCTTCACAGGTATCTCCAGCACACCCTGCATCTGTCATGAAGGCCGGGCTGCGCGTACTGGACCCGAATCGCCGGTTGCACGCGAGGCACTTGACCCCCATTGAGGCCGGTCATGGGTGCCGCATGCAGCTGCTGCCATCCGCCGAGGCTAGGACGAGCATCCGGGACCGGTCCCGCGCCCAGGTGGAGATCGGACGCCCGGTCGCCCCACGCGGCGACACCTTCAACTCACGGATCAGGGAGACGACTTGGCTCTTCGCTCTGCCCACGCGGTGACGAGCGAGCCCCGCCCCTCAGCAACTCCGGTCGGCAAGGCGGACGTTCGGGACCGGTCCCGGTACGGCGCCGCTACCGTGCCGATATGCCGCGATTCGATCTCGATCAGCGTCCCCGGGGCGGGCGCTCCCGCCGAAAAGCCGGACTTGTGCTGGTACTTGCGGTGAGCCTGCTCAGCGCCGGGTGTTCGAGCGGGCAGGGCGCACCGCGGCCATCGTCCCCCCACCCAACATCCTCCGCCTCCGCCTCGTCCTCCGTCTCGTCCTCCGCCTCCGCCTCTGCCTCTGCCTCACAGCAGCCGAGCAAGTACACCCAGGCGCAGCTGGCGGCGCGGCCCTGCCTCGCCCTCGACGGGCACGACATCGCCGCCCTCGAAATCAGCGGCCGGGGGAAACAGGAGTCCGGCAAGCACGGGCCGACGTGCCACTGGAAGTTGGCAGGCCAGAACGTCAGCCTCGCGCTGGACCTACCACTGTCCTACGCGAAGACCATGACCAAGAACGGGCGCGTCACGCAGGTGCCGGTGGGGCAGCACAAGGCCATCCAGGCCGAGTTTCAGAGCATCTGCTTCATCTTCGTCGCGGTGCACGATGTCAATCGCTTGATCGGCACCACGACCATTCCGGAACCCGGGGTATCGCAGGATGCAACGTGCCCCGCAGGGGCGTCCGTCGCGGCCGCTGCCCTGACCCACATTCGATGACGTCTCAGCTTGCGTGTGGCCTGCGGCCAACAATCCCGTCGGCACTGAACCGGGCGTGACAGCGCCGCGGCCGCCGACCGGCAGCGCGGGAGCGAAGGAGGACACGGGTGAACGCTCTCCCTGTCCGTCACCCCCGGGGAGCTGCGGGGCGCCGACCCCTGCAGGCTGATCGACGAGAAGGTGCTGGCGGAGTTCGGGAAGGTCGAGTACGACCGGGGGATCAGCTACGGCCAGTGCGACATCCAGCTCCACGGACCGGACGACTGGTCCGTCTCGGTCTTCGTGGACCTGCAGGCCGGACCGAGCGACGTGTCCGTGGGCGGCCCCGCACCGACGCCCGTCCTGCGGGGCGGCACCACCGTCTACGAGAGCGAGAGCTACGGCGGACTCACCGGCGACAAGGACTGCACGCGGGACGTGGTGGTGCGGGAAGGGAGCGCGGCGGTCGCGATCGGCGTCAACGACGACGCCCACCAGTGGGGCAGCATCGGCGGCGTCGGCGTCATCGCCGGCGACCCCGACACCTACGGGCGCGTCTATGTCGGCACCAACGGACGCGGCCTCCAGTACGGCGACCCGTCCTGACCCCGACGCCGCCTCGTCCTGTCAGCCGTACTCGGGCTGCCACATGGCGTCCTGGACCTGCTGGATCACGTCGTCGAGGCGGGCCCGGGCGACGCCCTCCTCGGCGGCGCGGCGGGCGACGGCCGCGGCGACCACGGCCGAGGAGGTGCGCAGGTTCTCCACCTCCGGCAGCAGGGCGGCACCGGGCTCCGACAGGTCGGCGAGACCGGCGACGGCTTCCGCCGCGGCCTGGAGCATGCCGTCGCTGATCCGCTCGGCGCGGGCCACCACGGCGCCCAGTCCCAGCCCCGGGTAGAGGAGGGCGTTGTTGGCCTGGCCGATGACGTGCGTGGTGCCGTCCAGCTCCACCGAAGGTACCGGGATGCCGGTGGCGACCAGGGCCTTGCCGCCGGTCCACCGCAGCACGTCCTCCGGCATGGCCTCGATCTTCTCCGTGGGGTTGGACAGCGGCAGGACGACCGGCCGGTCCACGTGGCGGGCCATGGAGCGCACCACGTCCTGGGTGAAGGCCCCGTGCTGGGTGGAGGTGCCCACCAGCACGGTCGGCTGTACCTGGTCCACCACGCCCGGCAGGTCGGCCGGCCTGTCGTCGGGCCACTCGTCGTCCGGTCGCGCGTATGGCTGCTGGTAGTCGCGGAGTCCCTCGGTGGACTGCCGCAGCAGGCCCTGGCGGTCCAGGCACCAGATGCGGCGGGTGGCCTCCTCGCGGTCGAGTCCGTCGCGGACCATGGCGTCGCGCAGCTGGTCGGCGATGCCCACGCCCGCCGTCCCGGCGCCGAAGACCACGATGCGTTGATCCCGCATGGGCGTGCCGGTGACCCGTGCCGCGTTCATGACGCAGGCCAGCGTGATCGCGCCGGTGCCCTGCATGTCGTCGTTGAACGTGCAGACCTTCTCGCCGTACTGCTGGAGGATGCGGCGGCCGTTGCCGGGGCCGAAGTCCTCCCAGTGCAGCAGCGCCTGCGGGAACAGCTCGCCCACCGCCTCCACGAAGGCCGCGACGAACGAGTCGTACGCCTCGCCGCGCACCCGGTTGTGCCGGTTGCCGACGTACAGCGGGTCGTTGAGCAGCGCCTGGTTTCCGGTGCCGACGTCGAGCATCACCGGGACGGCCCGCCCCGGGTGAATGCCCGCGGCGGCGGTGTAGACCGCCAGCTTGCCGACCGAGAGCTGCATTCCGCCGACGCCCCAGTCGCCGATGCCGAGGAGTTGCTCCGCATCGGTGGCGACCAGCAGGTCGACGTCGTCGGGGCCCAGGCCGAGCGCCTGGAACGCCGGGCGGATGTCCTGGGGGCGGTCGATGGACAGGTAGACACCGCGCGGCCGCCGGTATTCGTGGCTGTAGCGCTTGACCGCCTCGCCCACGGTCGGGTCGTACACGATCGGCAGCAGCTCGGTGAGGTGGTCGCAGAGCAGCCGGAAATAGAGGACCTCATTGCGGTCGTGGAGCTGCTCCAGGTACACGTTCTTCGCCAAGTCGTCCGGCTGCGCGCGCAGTTGTTCCCAGGCTCGCCGCGCCTGGAGCTCCAGGGACAGCACCGCGGGCGGCAGCATCCCGACCAGGCCGTGGCGTTCCCGCTCCTCCTGGGTGAAGGCGACGCCCTTGTTCCTCAGCGGGTCCGTGAGCAGCGCGGGCTCGTCCGGTTGCCCGCGGCCGGTGCGGCCCTTCCCG
Organism: Streptomyces coeruleorubidus; assembly: GCF_028885415.1. Lineage (GTDB taxonomy): Bacteria > Actinomycetota > Actinomycetes > Streptomycetales > Streptomycetaceae > Streptomyces > Streptomyces coeruleorubidus_A. The sequence continues at coordinate 5,221,642 of NZ_CP118527.1, read as the reverse complement.
GTGTGTCCCTTCCCCCTCCCCTGGTGGTCGTCCTGTGCACGGTTGCGGGGCGGGGCCATCGGCTCTCCTTGGGTCGTACGACTGCCGTAGGGGCTGGTTTCCGGCCAGGCGCCCCGGGTACCCCGGTCGGCGTGACAGGCGCACCGGCGCCCATCCCTTTGCCGCACTTTGACGCGGCTCTTCGTTCGGGTACGGCGGTGCTACCGCCTGAAGCCGGTGCAGCGATCCCCGCGATGAAAGAAAGAGGGGGATTCCCCCATGTCCAAGCCCGCCCAGCAGCAACAGCCTCCGGGTACCGAAGCGGCGATGCGGCCCCAGGCCGACCACGGTGAGCACAGCTACCGCGGATCGGGCCGACTGGCCGGGAAGAAAGCCCTGATCACCGGTGGTGACAGCGGTATCGGCAAGGCCGTCGCGATCGCCTACGCCCGCGAGGGCGCCGATGTCCTCCTCTCGCACCTGAACGAGGAGGAGGACGACGCCCGCGACACGGCGCGCTGGGTGGAGGAGGCCGGCCGCGAGGCGGTCCTGGTGCCGGGCGACCTGTCCGACCCCGCCCACTGCCGGGAGGTGGTGGCACGGGCCGTGGAGGCGTTCGGCCGCATCGACGTCCTGGTCAGCAACGCGGCGTTCCAGATGTTCCGCGACTCGATCGAGGAGATCCCCGACGAGGAGTGGGACCACACGCTGGCGACCAACCTCAGCGCCATGTTCCACCTCTGCAAGGCGGCGGTGCCGCACATGAAGCCGGGTGCGTCGATCATCGCGTCCAGCTCGGTGAACTCCGACTCGCCGCCGCCGGGCCTGCTGGCGTACAACGCGACGAAGGCGGGCATCGCCAACATGGTCGGCTCGCTGTCCCAGTCGCTCGCCGAGCGGGGCATCCGGGTCAACAGCGTCGCCCCCGGGCCCATCTGGACGCCGCTGATCCCCGCCACGATGCCGCCCGAGCAGGTCCAGGACTTCGGCGGACAGACACCACTGGGACGGGCCGGGCAGCCGGCCGAACTCGCCCCCGTGTACGTCATGCTCGCCTCGGACGAGTCCGCGTACGTCTCGGGTGCGCGCATCGCGGTCACGGGCGGCCAGCCCATCCTCTGATACCCCGTCAGCAACCAGGGAGTGGCCATGGACTGGTACCCCTTGCGGTTGACCACCCCGGTCAAGCAGCACGTCTTCGGCGGTCGGGCCCTCGCCGAACGGCTGGGCCGTACCGGCCTGCCCGACGGCCGGGTCGCCGAGACCTGGGAGGTCAGCGATGTGGACGGCGAGGGAGCACGGGTCGCGGAGGGTCCGCTGGCCGGCCGCACGCTGCGCCGGCTCGTCGAGGATCACCCCGACGAACTCGTGGGGCGCGGGTGGCGCGGCCCGCGATTCCCGGTGCTGACCAAGTTCATCGACGGCACCGGCGCCCTCCCGGTCCATCTCCACGCCGACGACGACACCGCACGCCGGCTGGAGGACGAGCCCCACGGCAAGACCGAGGCGTGGCATGTCCTCGACGCGGCCCCGGGAGCCACCGCCCTGGTGGGGACGAAAGCCGGTGTGGACCGGGAGACGCTGCACCAGGCTCTGCTCGCACAGGACTTCGACGCGGTCATGCGCCGGCTTCCGGTGCGGGCCGGGCAGACCGTCTACGTGCCTGGCGGCACCCTGCACAGTTTCGGCCCCGGCACCCTGGTCCACGAGATCGAGCAGACCTCCGACATCCAGCAGCACGCCATGCGCCGGCACATGGAGGACGGCTCGGAACTGGACGACGCGGCGTGGCACACCAACCTCGGGCGGCTGCTCGACGAGTGGCGTCCCGGACCACGCCCCGAGTTCCACTCCGGCCTGACCATCCAGGTCGACGACGCGGTGGAGCGCACCGTGCTGTGCGCCGGCCCGTACTTCGCGCTGGAGCGGTGGCGGGCGGGCACCACGGCCCCACTGGTGCACGACTTCTCCACCGCGCTGGTCGTCAGCAACGCCGGTGCCCCGGTCAGCGTGGAGTCCGGTGGCCGGTCCGAGCGGCTCGGTCGGGCACGGAGCCTGTTGCTGCCGGCCGCGCTGGGCCGCGTACGGATCCAGGGGCCCGCCGACGTCCTCCTCGGCTACCTGCCCGACCTGGAGCAGGACATCCGCTCGCCCCTGCTCGCCGCGGGGCACGGGGCCGCCGCCGTGGCCGCCCTCGGTGAGGGCCTCACCGACCCACTCACGTAGAAGGAAATCCATGGGGACCATCACCACCAGCGACGACGTCACCATCCACTACGAGGATCAGGGCACCGGCCCTCCCCTCGTCCTGATCCACGGCTGGGGCTTCAGCGGCCGCTTCTTCACCCGCAACCTGGACGCCCTCGCCGAACACGCCCGCGTCATCACCGTCGATCTGCGCGGTCACGGCGACTCCGGCAAACCACGTCACGGCTATCGCGTGTCGAGGCTGGCCAAGGACCTGTTCGACCTTCTCGAAGAACTCGACCTGCGCGAGGTCACCGTTCTGGGCTGGTCACTGGGCTGCCCGGTCATCTGGAGCTATCTGGAACTGTTCGGCAGCCACCGCCTGGCCCGCGCGGTGTACGTCGAGCAGGCACCCCGCCAGTACTACGCACCGGACTGGCCGCACGCACACGCCACTTGCTACGACGAACCCTCCCTGGCCGCCCTGCAGACCCAGCTCACCTGTGACCCGCCGGCCTTCGACGAGGACCAGATCGGCACCATCTTCGCGGGCGAACCCACCCCGCAGGAGAGGGAGTTGCTCCTGGCCGAGATGGCCAAGTCACCCGCGTACGCACGCAACGCCCTGATGGCCGACCACACCCGCCACGACTGGCGCGACCTGCTGCCCACGCTCCGGCTGCCCAGCCTGGTCCTGGTGGCACGGCAGGACCAGGTGTTCCCCTGGCAGGGCCCTGCCTGGGTCGGCGAGGCGCTCCCGGGCGCCCGGACCGTCTTCTTCGAGCACAGCGGCCACGCGCTGTTCTTCGACGAGCCGGAGAAGTTCCACCGGACGGTCACCGGCTTCCTGACCGACAGCGGGAACGACACGGGAGTACTCGTATGAACAGCCCGACAGCGTCGCCGTTCCCCTTCCCCTACGGCGTCAACCAGTTCACCACCATGCCCTGGTCCTTCGAGGAGGACCTGGCGCACTACGCCCGCCTCGGCATCGAAGCGATGGAGCTGTGCGAGACCAAGCTCCACGACGACCACGACCGCGCCAAGACCCAACTCGCCTCGGTCGCCGGGACGGGACTGCCGATCAGCTCGGTCCAGCCCCTCGTACGGACCGTGTTCCCCAGCGAGACCCAGCCGGACCCCGCCGGTCGGCGTGACCGGCTGGCCCGCTTCCGCCGCAGCGTGGAGCTGATCGCACCGTTCGCCCCGGGCGCGGTCTTCGTCACCAACACCGGGCCGGCGCCCGACGGAAACCTGCACGAGGCGGTCCGCCAGGTCGTCACCCACCACCGCGAACTGGCGGACATCGCAGCCGACCACGGCGTACGGATCGCGCTGGAACCCCTCAATCCCGTCCTGCTCAACGCGGAGACCGCCATCTGGACCTACCGGCAGGCGCTCGACGTCATCCAGGAGGTCGACCGCGAGAACGTGGGCGTCTGCCTCGACCTGTGGAACCTGTGGCAGGACCCGGACCTGGTCCCCGGCCTCGCCGACGCTCCCGACCGCCTGTTCCTGCTCCAGGTCAGCGACTGGCGCACGCCCCGCTCGCGGATGGACCGGCGCACCGTCGGCACCGGCGACATCCCGGTCGGCCGACTTCTGCACGCCGCCCACGACGCCGGCTACCGCGGCCCCTGCGTCCTGGAGATCTTCTCCGACAACGTGCCGGACTCGCTCTACGAGACGGACCTGGACGATCTCCTGCGCACCAACCGGACGGCCCTCGAGTCGGCCTGGCGGACTGCCGCCGGCTGACTACGGCAGGAGCTGCTCCGTCCAGATGCATTTGCCGTGGGAGGTGTAGCGGGTTCCCCAGCGTTGGGAAAGTGCGGCGATCAGCTGGAGGCCGCGGCCGCCCTCGTCGGTATCGAGTGCGCGGCGAATGTGAGGGGTGGTCAGGCTGCCGTCGTTGACCTCGCAGATGAGCGAGCGGCTGCGGATGAGGCGCAGCCGGACCGGGCCTCTCGCGTGGCGGATGACATTGCCGACGAGCTCGCTGGCTATCAGCTCCGTGGTCCACATGAGGTCCTCCAGCTGCCAGTCGGTGAGCTGCTGTCGTATGTGGTCGCGGGCCTCGCCCGCGGCGATCGGATCCTCGGGAAGCTCCCAGAACGCCACGTCCCCGGCGGCGAGAGCGTGGGTGCGGGCCACGAGCACGGCGGTGTCGTCGCTGGTCTGCTCCTTGGCGGGGAGGAGAGCGGAGGTGAGCGCGGTGCACAGCTGGTCGAGATGCCGGGCGTCGGCGTCCGGGTCGGCGATCGTGGCGCCCGGATCGCGCCCGTCGGACTTCTGGGCGTTGGCGAGCGTGTCGGCCAGTTTGGCCATGCCGGTGTCGATGTCGCGGAACGAGGACTCGACCAGGCCGTCGGTGTAGAGCACGAGCAGGCTTCCTTCAGGCACCTTCAGCTCCACGGTCTCGAAGGGCGGCGTGGCCGCGCCGAGCGGTGGGTTCTGAGGCAGCTGCGGGAAGTGGACGGCGCCGTCGGGCTGGACGAGGGCGGGTGGGGGGTGTCCGGCCCGGACGATGGTGCACACCTGGTCGGTGGGGTCGTAGACGGCGTACAGGCAGGTGGCGTAGAAGTCATCGCCAAGGTCGCTGACCAGGTCGTTGAGGTGGGAGAGCAGTTCATCGGGGGGCAGTTCGAGTCCCACGAGGGTGTGTACCGCGGTGCGCAGGCGCCCCATGGTGGCGGCCTCGGACAGTCCGTGGCCCATGACGTCTCCGATGACGAGCGCGACTCGTTCGGCGGACAGGGGGATGACGTCGTACCAGTCGCCGCCGACCTCCAGGCCCTCGGTGGCCGGCACATAGTGGGCAGCGGTGGTGACGGCCGGCAGGGAGGGCACAAACAGCGGGAGCAGGCCCCGCTGCAGCTCCTGCGAGCGGGTGTGCTCGGCGTCGTACAGGCGGGCGCGTTCCAGTGCTTGGGCGACCAGCCCGCTGAGCGCGGTCAGCAGGGCTTGGTCCTCCTCACCGAACCGGCGCGGCCGTGAGAAGGAGATGACCAGGCAACCGATGGGACCACCGGAGACGATCAGGGGCACGTACGCCCAGGCATGCTTCCCACTCGTGAACGCGAGGTCGGCGAATTCCCGGTAGCGCTCGCGGAACTCCCGCCTGGAGCCGAGGTACTGCGGGGCGCGGTGGTGGACGGCGTCGGTGAACGGGCTGTGATCGGACAGCCTGATCGTGCCGACGATGTTGCTCAGAAACTCCTGCGGGTACCCGGCGCTCCCCGCGACCCGGAGGCTCTCGCCGTCCACCAGCTGCACCAGGAGGCCGGTGGCGCCGAAGAGGGGCAGGACACGCTCTGCGACGGTAGCCACGACGTCGCTCACAGCGACCGCCTCGGCCAGCGCCGTGTTGAGTCGCCCGATGTGCGTGGTGCGCTGGGCGGCCGCGCGCTGTGCGGCCTTGCGCTGCTCATCCGCCAGGCGCTTCTCGGTCACGTCGGTGAGGTACACCGTCGCACCGTCCGGCGCCGGGACCAGACGTAGGTGGTACCAACGCCGGTGTGTCGGCCACTGGACGTCGAAGCCGGTCGGAGCGCCCGCGGCGGCCACCTGCCGGCAACGGTCCTCCAGACCGGGCACCTCGGCTCCGGGAATGTCCCACAGGACGCGGCCGAACAGTTGCTGCGAAGGGCCGAGGAGGCGCTCGGCGTGGAGGTTGACGAACTCGATCCGCCAGTCGGCATCCACCGTGAGGAAACCGTCGCTCATATGCAGCAGGGAATGGGCGACCGAGTCCAGCGCCGCGCGCTTCTGCGTCGTGTCCCACACGGTGCCCACGAAGCGAGCCGGCTCGCCGTCCTCCCCGAGGACGACCTCGGCGTGGGCCTCGACCCAGACGACAGTGCCGTCCGGCCGGCACAGCCGGTACTCCGCCGCGTACTCGCTGCGCTGCCGGATGGCCTGCTCGACTGCGGCCACGACGCGCGGCAGGTCGTTCGGGTGGACGAGCCCCACAACGGTGTCGACCCGTCCGTCGAAGGTCTCCGGGTCTATGCCGAGTATGGTCAGCGTCGCCTCGTCGTAGACCACGTCGCCGGTGCGGAGGTTCTGGTCCCAGTTGCCGACGCGGACCGCCTCGCGCGCGTGCTGGAGCCGGGGCCCGGCCAGATGTTCCGCGTTCCACCATGCGGGGCCGAGGCTGCCTGTGGAGGGAGCGGGATGTGTCAGACGCTCGCACACCCACCGTGCGAGCACCTCGAGAAAGTCCCGCTGCGCGACTGAGGGCACCCCGCACACGGTCACTACCGAAAGCACTCCGAGCGAGCCGCCCTCTGCGGCGAGCAGCGGGACAGCCACGATCCCGGTGCCGCCGGAAAGGGCGCGGGCCCGCGTCTCGGTCGTGGGCAGCCACACGAGCTCGCCGTCCCGCAGGGCCCGGACCGGTGCGCTCTCGTCCTGCCAGCCGACGGACTCCCACTCCTGGGCGAATTCCCGGGGCAGGCCACCGGTCGCCGCCAGGTGCAACGGCCGGCTGTCCCCGGGTATGCGCAGGTGCACCATGCCACCCAGCCCGCCGAGATCGGCCACCGCGTGATGCAACGCGAGCTGGAGCGCCTCTGCCTGGGTCTGCCCGTCGCCCATGCTTCTGAGTACGCGCATCCGGGCGGCTTCCGGCGCCTCCGTCGCTGTCGGCGGAGTCTGACCGAGCTGTTCGTTTGTGGTCATATGATCACACTCACCGTCCCGCTGGGCGGGGCGATATTTACACTACTATCCAATCTTGCGGCCTGAATATGGGTGATGCTCCATGTCCACCGGCTCACCCCGCGCCGTGTCGATCACCTGCGGGTCGGGCCCAGCTCCCCCGCCCGTACTCCCGCTTGGAAACGTGAGGCCGCGTCCAGGCCGGCCAGCAGCTCCGCGACCCGGCGGCGGTAGGTGCGCAGCGACATGCGCTTTCCCAAGCGGCTTCGAACAGCGCGCAGGCTCCGCCGATCAGGGCCCCGCGCGGCCTCACGCGCACGGGGCCAGGTGTCGAGATCGTGGGCGATATGGACGCAACCTGCCACGGGCCCGTGCAAGGGGCACACGCGTCGCAGGCTCACGTCGCGCGGCGGCTCACCGGTCGATGTAGCTGAAATCGCCCACGGTCCAGGCGCTGACGTCCTTGATCGCCACTCGGTACATGCCGCCCGTCTCGGGGATCCCGAGACTGCCCTGCAGGATCCGGGCGAGATGGAAGTGCAGGTGCGTGGGCGTCTCGCCGTGGCCGGGCCGGTTCTGGCGTGGGCCGCGGGTGAAGACGTCGGAGAACGGGCCGAGCCGGTCCGAGTCCTTCAGGACCTCCGCCACCCGCTCCCTCCACACGGCCTCGGGAGCCAGCCGGCCGGTGATGACGGCGCCGCCGACGACCACGGTCAGTGACATCTGATTGCTTCGCTCGGATTCCACCGCGGCGGAAATGGCGACGAGCAGCTCATCAGGGTTCGACATGAGTCCACATCCTATTCGGCTGCCTGTCCCGGAACCCTCCGCGGGCGTGAAACGGCTGCGCCGGCAGCTTGTGGGGCAGATGTCTCAGGGCGCCGGCACCCCGTCCCGGTGGATCGGGCCGGACAGGTGGGACAAGGGCAGGCCCGTTCCCTGGTTGGTGTGGGCGATGATCTCCGCTGTGATGGAGATCGCTGTCTCCTCGGGGGTGCGGGCACCGAGGTCGAGGCCGATCGGGGAGCGCAGCCGGGCCAGCTGGTCCTCGGTCGCGCCTGCCTCGCTCAGGAGGCGCAGGCGTTCGTCGTGGGTACGTCGGGAGCCCATCGCGCCGATGTAGCCGACGGGGAGGGTGAGGGCCACGCGGAGCAGGGGGATGTCGAACCTGGCGTCGTGGGTGAGGACGCAGACGGCGGTACGGACGTCCACGGACGTGCGTTCCAGGTAGCGGTGGGGCCAGTCGACCACGATCTCGTCGGCGTGCGGGAAGCGGGCGGCTGTGGCGAAGACGGGGCGGGCGTCGCAGACGGTGACGTGGTGGCCGAGGAAGCGGCCGGCCCGGCTGAGCGCGGACGCGAAGTCGATCGCGCCGAAGATCAGCATGCGGGGGCGGGACGCGTGGACGTGGACCAGCACGGACAGCCGTTCCGGGCAGGTGCCGGCGTCCCCGCCGACCTCCGCCCGGGCCGTGCGTCCGGCCCGCAGCAGCGCAAACGCCTGGGCGCCGATCTCCCGGCGCAGCGCTCCGGTCAGCGGGCCGTGACGGGTGCCTCCCGCCGCGTCGACGTACAGCGTCCCGCCCAGCAGTTCCTCCGGGCCCTCGACGATCTGGGCCACGGCAGCGGGCCGGCCCTCCACGACGTCGGCGAGGGCCGTGGTGAGGTGCGGGCGAGTCGCGGGGTCGACGCGCTGGACGAGGACGTCGAGTTCGCCGCCGCAGGTCAGGCCGACGGCGAAGGCGTCGTCGTCGGAGTAGCCGAACCAGGCGCGCTGAGGCGCCCCCTGGTCGTGGAGCACCTGCCGGCAGAGTTCGTGGACCGCGCCCTCGACGCAGCCGCCGGAGATGCTGCCGACCGCGTTGCCGTCCTCGTCCACCGCGACCGACGTGCCGACGGGCAGGGGTGCGCTGCCGCGTACCTCGACGACGGTGGCCAACGCGAAGGGACGCGCGTCGCGGCACCAACGGTGCAGTGTGTCCGCGATGTTCAGCATGAACCGGTCCTTCGTGCACAGGGTGTGGGGCGGGCCGCCGCCACGCAGACGGCTCGGTGCGTCAGAGCAACGCCTCCGCCGTGATGGGCAGTTCGCGGACGCGGCGGCCGGTGGCGTTGAAGACCGCGTTGGCTATGGCGGGCGCCACGCCGCAGATCACGAGCTCGGCGAGGCCCTTCACGCCGAGCGGGTCGGCGTCGTAGTCCTCCCCGTCGAGGTAGATCGCCCAGAGGTCGGGGACGTCGGCGTTGACCGGGACCAGGTAGTCGGCGAGGTCGGCGTTGACGATCCGGCCGTCGCGGTGGTCGGTGACCGTGTGCTCCAGCAGGGCCTGGCCGATGCCGCCCACCATGCCGCCGATGGCCTGGCTGTCCGCCAGCTTGGGGCTGATGATGCGGCCCGCGTCGTACACCGAGAGCATCCGCCGCACCCGCACCATCCCGAGTGTCGCGTCGACGGCCACCTCGGTGAAGGTCGCGCCGTAGCCGCTGATGGAGAGCCGCTCGCCCCTCGGCGGGGTGAAGGAGGTGTCCGCTTCGAGGCGGGCGCGGCCGTTGCGGGTCAGCAGTCGCTGGTACGACTCGCCGCGCGCCGGATCGCCCTGGACGTGCAGTCGGCCGCCCCGGACGACGATGTCCTCGGGCGACGCCCCGTACAGCGGCGACTCCTCGTCCTCGACGGCCAGTCGGATCGCCTGCTGCCGGAGCTGGTTGCAGACGTCGAGCGTGGCGGAGCCGACGCTGGCCATGGTCATCGAGCCGCCGTGCGGCGGGGTCTCGGGGTAACGGGAGTCGCCGAGCCGGAAGTCGACCGCGGGCACGGCGAGCCCGAGCGCGTCGGCGGCGACCTGGGTCTGGGAGGTGTAGGTGCCCGGGCCCATGTCGCTGGTGGCGCACTCGATCACCGCCGTGCCGTCGGCGTGCAGGCGGGCCCGGGACCGGGCCGGGGCGACCGCGGTGTGGTACACGCCCGCGGCCATGCCCATGCCGATCAGCCAGTCGCCGTCACGTGTGGAGCGCGGCTTCGGGTTGCGGCGCTGCCAGCCGAACTCCCGGGCGCCGACCGTGTAGCACTCGAGCAGCCGGCGCGTGGAGAACGGCGCGTTGTTCGACGGGTCCTGGGCCGGCTCGTTGCGGCGGCGCAGCTCGATCGGGTCGATGCCGAGCTCGTGGGCGAGTTCGTCCATGGCCGACTCGACGACGTAGACCCCCGTGGCGGCGCCGGGGCCGCGCATCCAGATCGGGCTGGGCACATCCAGCGGCACCGTGCGATAGGCCTGGCGGACGCCGGGCGTGCTGTAGAGCATCTGGCCGGGCGACATGACGGCCTCGGTGAACGTCTCGTACGACGAGGTCTCCGCGTCGATCCGGTGGTCCGCGGCGACCAGACGGCCGTTGCGGTCGCCGCCGAGGCTCAGCCGGTAGTCGTAGGAGGGCCTGAAGCCCGTGCCGAAGTACATCTGCCTGCGGGTCAGGACCAGCTTGACCGGACGGCCCGTGACCCGCGCGGCCAGCGCGGCGACCACGGTGTGCGGCCAGCAGCGCAGCCCGCTGCCGAAGCCGCCCCCGACGAAGGGGTTGATGACCCGCACGGAGTCCAGCGGCACACCGAACACCGTGGACAGCTCCAACTGCGTGCCGGGCACCCACTGCGTCTTGTCCCACACGGTGAGCCGGTCGCCGTCCCAGCGGGCGATGGTGGCGTGCGGCTCCATCGGGTTGTGGTGGTTGCGCGCCAGGCGATACGTCAGGTCCAGCCGCACGTCCGCGTCGCGCAGCCCGGCTTCCACGTCGCCGCGCGCGTAGTCGGTCGGCTCGCCCGGCTCGCCCTCGGCGAGGTCCGTCGTCGGCTGCTCGGCGTCGTAGCGGACCGTCACCAGGCTCGCGCCGTGCTGCGCGGCCTCCAGCGTGGTGGCCACCACGACGGCGACCGGCTGGCCGTGGAAGAGGACCCGGTCGTCCTGGAAGACCCGCAGCTTGCGGCCGGGCAGGTTGTTCGAGCCGGAGGAGTTGTCGCGGTACGGCAGCGTCGGCGCGTTGCCGTGGTGGATCACCCGCAGTACGCCCGGGACGGCTTCGGCGGTGGCCGTGTCGACGCCGGTGATACGCCCGCGGCCGATGCTCGCGTCGACGATGACGGCGTGCACCGCCCCGTCGACGGTGGGGGTCCCCCCGCGCGAGGTTGTTCGAGCGTGGGGGAACTCGGCGGCGTACCGCGCCTGACCGGTGACCTTCAGCCGGCCGTCCACCCGGGACAGCGGCGCACCCACGGCTGCCTGCGGCTGGGGGCTCACTTCGTACCTCCTACGATGCGCAGCTGGCGTTCGACGGTCCGCTTCAGCAGCGCGACCTTGAAGCGGTTGTGCCTGAGGGGGCGGGCCCCCTCCGTCGCCTTCTGCGCGGCCGCTGTCCACAGGGCGTCCGAGGGGCGCCGGCCGATGAGGGCGCGTTCGACGGCGGGCAGCTTCCAGGGGACGGTGCCCACTCCCCCGGCGGCGACCTTCGCCTCCCGGATGATCCCGCCCCGGATGTGCAGGGCGACCGCCGCGGAGGTCAGGGCGAACTCGTAGGACTGCCGGTCGCGCACCTTCAGATAGCCCGACTTGAGGGGACGCGGAAGCGCCGGGATCTCGATCGTGGTGATCAACTCGCCCTGTCCGACGGCCTGTTCTCGCTGCGGTGTGCTCCCAGGGCGCAGCAGGAAGTCGGCGAAGGGGACTTCGCGCTCTCCGTCCGGGCCCAGCAGGTGCACGGTCGCCTCCAGCGCCGCGAAGGCCACGGCGACGTCGGAGGGGTGTGTGGCGACGCAGTGGTCGGAGGTGCCGAGGATCGCGTGCGAGCGGTTGATGCCGTGCAGCGCCGCGCAACCGGAGCCCGGCTCGCGCTTGTTGCAGTCGGCGGTCACGTCACGGAAGTACGTGCAGCGGGTGCGCTGCATGATGTTGCCGCCGATGGTGGCCATGTTGCGCAGCTGGGCCGAGGCGCTCAGTTCCAGCGCCCGGGAGACGACCGGGTAGGCGGCGCGCACCGCGGGGTGGGCGGCGGCCTCTGCCATCCGCACCAGGGCGCCGATGCGCAGGCCGCCCTCCTTGGTGACGAGGATCTCCCGCAACGGCAGGCCGGAGATGTCGACCAGCGTCTCGGGGCGCTCGACGGTCTCGCGCATCAGGTCGACGAGCGTGGTGCCGCCGGCGATGTAACGGCCGCCTCGGCGACCGGCGTCGAGGGCCTCGCGGGTGTCGGAGACACGGGTGTAGGAGAAGGGATGCATGGCGGGCCGCTCCTTACTTCCGGCCCGCGGTCTGCTCGACCGCGCGCACGATCTTGACGTAGCAGCCGCAGCGGCAGATGTTGCCGCTCATCCACTCCCGGATCTCCTCCGGCGAACCGGTGTGGCCCTCCTGGATGCAGCCGACGCCCGAGACGATCTGCCCCGGGGTGCAGTAGCCGCACTGGAAGGCGTCCTCGTCGATGAACGCCTGCTGCAGCGGGTGCAGTCGGTCGCCCTCGGCCAGGCCCTCGACGGTGGTGACCTCGGCGCCCTCCAGCCGGACGGCCAGCGTCAGGCAGGAGTTGACCCGGTGGCCGTCGACCAGCACGGTGCACGCCCCGCAGGCCCCGGCGTTGCAGCCCTTCTTCGAGCCGGTCAGGCCGAGGTGCTCGCGCAACAGGTCCAGCAGCGAGGTGCGGTTGTCGACCGTCACGGTCCGGCGGGTGCCGTTGACCGTCAGGGAGACGCGGCTGGAGGGCACCGGTCCCGCGGCGGTGGCTTCTTCCGGGCCCGCGAGGAACGTCCCTCCGGCCACGACGGCGCCGCCGACCGCGGCACTCGTGGCGATGAAGGTGCGCCGGCTGGGCGCCGAGGAGGACTCGCCGGATCCGGTGGGGGGCGGAACAGCAGATTCAGGGAGGTCAATGGACATGGATACGCCTTCGCATCACGGACGGATCGGCCGTACAGAGCGGCACGGCAGGAGACGGGATCGTTGTCACCGCAGACCTGGGCGACCGCACGCCTTGCCGCGGCCGTCCATGTGGGGAGTCTGGCATCGCGAGCAGCGCCTGTGACTGGGAGAGTTTTGTCCCCCCTTGCTTTTGTGAGCGGCCGGGACGCGGGCAGCTCCTGACCGGTGTCGGCGGTGAGGGTGTCCGATGAGCCGCATGCAAGGATGTCGCCCGTGACCGGATCGTCTTCCTCGCCTGTCGCCGAGGGCACGCCGCACAACGACGGCCTGGGATCCCGTACCGCCGCGGTGCTGGTGTTCGGGTCCTCGGCCGCGGTCCTGGTGGTGGAGATCGTCGCTCTGCGGCTGCTGGCTCCCTACCTCGGCCTCACCCTCGAGACCAGCACCATGGTGATCGGCATCGCCCTCACCGCGATCGCCGTCGGCTCCTGGATGGGTGGGCGCATCGCCGACCAGGTCGATCCACGCCGGCTCCTGGGCCCCTCGCTCGGGGTGTCGGGAGCGGTCGTGGCGCTCACCCCCGCCGTGCTGCGCAGCACCGCGGAGTGGGCGCCGGCGTTGCTCTTGCTGATCGCGTCGCTGACCATCCTCGTGCCGGGCACGCTGCTCTCGGCGGTGACGCCGATCGTGACCAAGTTGCGGCTCACCAGCCTCGCCGAGACCGGAACGGTTGTCGGCCGGCTGTCCGGCGTCGGCACCGTCGGAGCCATCGTCGGCACCGTGCTCACCGGCTTCGTCCTCGTCTCGCGGTTGCCGGTCAGCGGCATACTGATCGGCCTCGGCACGCTGCTGGTGGCCGGCTCTGCGCTGGTCGAGTGGCGCAGGCGCGGGTGGAGCGGCACCCCTGCCCTGACACTCGTGGTCGTCGCCGGCGGCCTCGCCACCACGGTCGCGCCCGGTGGCTGCGACACGGAGACCAGGTACCACTGCGCACGGGTCGTGGCGGACCCCGACCGGGACAGCGGCCGCACCCTCGTCCTGGACGGCCTGCGGCACTCCTACGTCGACATCGACGACCCGACCTTCCTCGAGTTCGAGTACGTGCGCGCCATCGCGTCGGTGGTCGACGCCGCCTTTCCCGAAGGCGAGCCACTCGCTGCCCACCACGTGGGCGGCGGCGGGCTCACCTTTCCCCGTTACCTCGCGGCCACGCGGCCCGGGACACGCAGCCTCGTATCCGAGATCGACAATGGGGTCGTGCGCATCGACCGCGACCAACTCGGCCTGAGAGCGGGATCCGGTATCGACGTACGCGTCGAGGACGGCAGGCTCGGCCTGCGGCGACTGGGGACCGACAGCCGTGACCTCGTCGTCGGCGACGCCTTCGGGGGCGTCAGCGTGCCGTGGCACCTCACCACGGTGGAAGCGATGACCGACGTACGGCGGGTGCTCGACGAGGACGGCCTGTACGTCGCCAACCTCATCGACCACGGCGGCATGGCCTTCGCACGTGCCGAAGCAGCCACCCTCAGCGAGATCTTCGAGCACGTCGCCCTCGTCGGCGAACCCCCCGACATCGGCCTCGACCCGACCGCCACAGCCCTGGGCGGCAATCTGGTGGTGATCGCCTCCGACCGGCCGGTCGACCTGCGCGCGACCCAGGAAGCGCTGGACGCCCGGCAGACCGGCTGGAAGATCGCCACCGGTGACGACCTCACGTCCTGGATCGGCGACGCCCAACCGCTCACCGACGACTACGCACCCGTCGACCAGCTCCTCCAGCCCTACAGCCCGGGCAACAGCCGGTGACAGGACACACGGCCGACTGACGCACGGCCGACTGACGCAAGGCGGCGCGTCGACGAACCGCCGTCCACAGCCGATGTGTTGCTGTGTCACGGCGGTGTCCTGAAGAGAAGACGGGCGCGACCTGAGGGCTCCGGGGCTCCTCATAGTCAGCACAGAGCGGGAACCCGGCGCAGAGCCGCCGGCTCCCTACCACTCCCCACTTCGGAAGGAACCTCCGTGATGAACCGCCACTTGCGCAAGGCCGCCGTCGCCACCGCCGCGATCACCGCCGGGCTGCTGATGGCGGCGTGCCAGAACGGCACCGGCGACAGTTCGTCGGGCAAGAGCGCAGCGGGCGCGGCGGCGGTCGCGGAGAAGGCGTCGGACTTAAAGCCGGGCTCGAAGGCGAAGGGCGTCAGCGGCTCGTTCAAGAACGGCGAGGTCAGCTACCTCGCCCCGGGCAAGTACATCGTGTCCGTGCCGGGCAAGGGCGACCAGCAGTTCCTGGTCGCCGACGACACCGAGGTCTACGGCGTCGGCACGATATGCGGCGAAGCGGGGTCCAAGGTGGACGCGCCGTGCACGCCGGACCAGCTGGAGGCGGCCACGAAGAAGGACGCCGTGGGCGCCGACGTGGAGATGCAGAACGGCATCGCGACGCTGGTGACCGAGCGGCGTGCCGCTCAGCAGGAGGCCGGCTCCGGCTCCGGCTCCGGCTCTCGCGAGACCGTCGTCGAGGGCATCGACGAGGGCAAGGGAGTCAGCGGAACCTGGTTCGGCAACGTCTCGTACCTGGCGCCGGGCAAGTACACGGTCTCCGACATGAAGGGCGTCGAGCAGCAGTTCCTCGTCGCCGAGGACACCGAGATCTGGGGCTACGGCGACATCTGCGGTGACACGAACACGGGTGAGGGCGGCCAGGGCGGCACCGAGTGCACCGAGGCCGAACTGGAGACGGCCGCCAAGAAGGGCTTCACCGCCGAGGTCGTGATCAGCAACGGCATCGCGACCACCCTCCGCGACGACCACTGAGCCGCATGACCTCTGCTCGGACGATGGCGGCATGATGGCTGCCATGCGCATCCGCATCGACGCCGTCGACCTGCCCGGCAAGCTCCCCGCGTACGGCGACCTCCACGTCGCCGTACAACGCCGCGACCGCCCGGCCGAACTCCTCGAGCCACAGCCCGGCGACGCACCGTCCGCGACATGGACCCTGGAGTGCACCACGAGCACCTCGCCGACCGGCATCGAGATCAAAGGCCCCTACGTGCAGGACCGTCTGGGCCGGCGGTTCATCTACCTGTCGTGGGGCACGGTCGACGAGTCGGGCCTCTTCACGATGTTCCGCCGCGCCAAGCTGATGCTCGACGTCATCCCCGCCGACGTACTCACCACCGCCGCACGCGACGGACTGCTGGTCGGACGCCTCGGCCTGACCGACGCGCAGGGCGGACCCCTGTGCGCACGCGTCGAGCCCCCTCACATCACCTGGACCGCCGCAGGCGCCGGTTAGGAGCGATCACCCTCTGCCCGACGGCGGAAGCGCGTCAGGCGACGAGTCGTGCCGCTGCCGGCAGCCGCGGCGATGGGTGTGAGCGGCTGTGAGGGCACCGATGCACCGCCCGTGCAGGACCGGGCCACAGTGACCAATACCGTCAGCGTTGAGCCACCGACGCCAATGCCGACGCCAACGACGCGTACACACGAGCCCACGACGCCTGCACCCGAGCCCACGACGCCAGCGCCCGAGTCCCCTCGGCCGACGGCGCCATCAACAGCCGCCGACGCGTCGGCCCTGCCCCCGCGAGTGCGCCGAGTCGCCGTCGCCGTCGCCGTCGCCGTCGCCGTCGACATGGACGTCGAAACGGGGCTGACCTGCGACTCCCTCACGCACGCCGCCCTGTACATGGACTGTGTGACCGGGGCCGCATGGACTTTCCTGCCTGCCACAGACCCGGACATCCGAGCCATGGTCGTCGTCGAGTGACGACCGCCGAATGGCCCGCCCAGAAGTGCCTCGTAGGCCCGGGCTGCTTAGCGTCGTCGTACGTACCCCGCGCAGACCGCGCCGCGCCGCGTCGCGCCGAGGCGATTGAGAGGCACGTCCATGGCAGTCGTGATGACCTTCGTCTGGCCCGAGATCACGCCCGAGTTGTACGACGCGGTGCGCCAGAGGGTGCGCTGGGAAGAGGAGTCCCCGGACGGGTGCGTGCTGCACGCGGCGTGGTTCACCGCCGACGGCCTGAACGTGCTCGACATCTGGGAATCGGAGGAGCACTTCGCCCGGTTCATCGCCGGCAGGATCGAACCTGTGCTCAAGGGCGAGCTTGGGGTGAAGAGCGACCCCCAGCCGGAGTTCTTCCCTCTCCACAGGCGCTTCGTCGCTCCGGGCGTCAGCGGCGCTGCCTGACGCCCGCGTCAGCGAACGGCGATGACGGACGGTGGGCGGGAGCGGGACAGGATCGGGGTGGACCGGTCGGAGGGGTTCGGCGAACGGCTGCTGGGGGTGCTGCTGGACCGGGCCCACGAGATGCCGCCGGAGTTGATCGCCCCGCTGATCGCGGAAGAGGTGGCCAGGGTCGGGGGGCGGGAGGTCTCCATCCTCCTGCAGGACTACGAACAGGTACTGCTGGTGCCACTGCCGGGCCGGAGGCTGAAGGTCGGCGGCCCCGAGCCGGTCGAGGACTCCCCCGCCGGCGAGGCGTTCCTCAGCCGCAGAACGGTAGAGGTGCCGCAGGGCGACAGTGTGCGGATGTACCTGCCGCTGCTGGACGGCAGCGACCAGATCGGGGTGGTGGCCGTCACCCTGGACAGGGTCGATGACGACGACCGGCGGTTGCTCCGCAGACTCGCCGGTCTGGTCGCGGACATGATCGTCACCAAGGACGCCTACACCGACCAGTTCTTCCAGGCCCGCCGCAGCGCCCCGATGAGCGTGGCCGCGGAGATCCAGTGGTCGTTGCTGCCCCCGCTGTCGATGACTGTTCCGCAGGTCGAGGTGGCCGGGATCCTGGAGCCCGCCTACGACGTGGCAGGCGACAGCTTCGACTACGCCCTCAACGGCGACATCCTTCACGTGGCCATGCTCGACGCGATGGGCCACGGGCTGGATGCGGCGACCATGGCGACGGTGGCCGTCGGTGCCTATCGCCACACGCGACGGGCCCATACCGATCTGTCGCAGGTGTACGCGTACATGGACAGGGCCATCAACGAGCAGTTCGGCCACGACCACTTCGTCACCGCGCAGATGATGGTGCTGAACATCGCCACAGGCCGGCTGCACTGGGTCAACGCCGGCCACCCGGCTCCGCTCCTGATCCGCGACCGCGCCGTGGTGGACCGGCTGGAGAGCCCGACCACGTTGCCGGTCGGCTTCGGCGGTGAGGAGCCGGTGGTCAGCGAGCGGCTGCTGCGGCCCGGGGACCGGTTGCTGTGCTTCACCGACGGCCTGATCGAGGAGCGCCAGCCCGGCGGGGAACAGTTCGGTGAGGAGCAGCTCATCGAGTGGACCGACCGGATCCTCCGCGACCGCACCGATGCACGGGCGGTGGTGCGAGCGCTCTCCCACGCCCTGAAACACGAGCGTGGCGGCACCACCAGCGACGACGCGACCATCTTCCTCGTCGAGTGGCGAGGCGGCGATGCCGATCACCTGGCCGTCCTCGACTGACTTCGGCAGCGCCCCGATCCGGGCGGGACGCCCCAGTACTGCTCGGCGAGTTCGGCGTTGAGGGAGTGGAGATGGTCGCGGGCGGCGGACATGACCGGCCCGGGGCCGCCGGCGTGAGGCAAGGGCTGGACGCCGAGTAGCCGGCGGCAGCGGCCATGCGAATATCCGGGCCGAGCCCCCACGCCGGATCGGCGGGTCGGCGGCCGAGGGGGTCCACTATGCTCCCGATCATGGCCAACTTCATCTGAGCGGACCGGCACGGTCCACCGGCATCCGCCCGGCTGACGCCGGGCTCCGTCAGCCTGCCCGCACGCTCACCTGAGGGAACCCACCCCGTCATGGACAAGCGTTCCGCCTGCCCCGCCCTGGATGACCGCATCGCCCGCCTGCGGCAGCTCGCCCACGCCGACTCCCGTCTGGAGGGCGTGCTGCTCTACGGCTCGTGGACCCTGGGCGAGGCCGACGCCCATTCCGACATCGAGGCCTACCTCTACATCCAGGACGACCACGTCGCCGACTTCGACGGCCTCGCCTTCCTGGCACAACTCGCCCCGCTCAAGCTGGCGTACACCAACATGTACGGCATCCTCGCGGTCGTCTTCGACGACCTGATGCGCGGCGAGTTCCACCTCACCGCCGCGGGCCCCGGCATCGACGAAGTACCGACGTGGCAGGGGATGGTGCACCTTCCCCGCCCCGACGACGCCGTCCTGCTCGACCGCACCGGCCGGCTGACCCGCGCCGCCCGGCAACTGGCCGAGTTCCGCCCGCCCGAGCCCGCGGCGACGGCCCGGCAGCTCATCGACGAGCTGGCCAACTGGACGCTCATGCTCGCCCACGTCCTGGCCCGCGGCGAGACCGCCCGGGCCCATGCCCTGTTGCACACCGTCATCGCGCCGCAGCAGCTCCAGCTCTGCCGCCTCCTGCGCGACAGCACGGCCCACTGGCTCACCCCCAGCCGCGCGCTGGAACAGGACCTGCCCGCCGCCGACCGGGACCGCTACACCGCCACCACCGCCGCCGCCCGTCGGCCCGAGGTGCGAACGGCGGCGTCCGACAGCTGGCGCTGGAGCCGGGACCTGGCCGCCGAGGCGGCCGATCGCTGGACCATCCGCCTGCCGCACGAACTCCACGAACAGATCAGCGATCTGCTGGACGGCACTCGCTGACCGTCCCGCCCGCTTCTCCGCCGCCGGGTCCTCCGGCGGGTCACCCGTTTGCCGATGTGACCTTCATCGCGATCGCGGGGTCCCGGCGCGTTCGTCGTGGTCCCGCCGGCTGGTGGCGGCGGCCGCGGCCCAGGGATCATCACGGGAGGTCATGGCGCTGCGGCCGGAAGCACCGACAGGAACAGTGCGTCCGCGCGGGACCAATATCTGTTTTTGCGAGATGAGAAATTGGCGCGGCACACGGCGAGTATTCCTCGACCGCCTGCCGGGGCGGAATTATCGATCCGCACGGCGCCGGCCGCGCCATGCTACTGTCGATCTCAGTTGCAGGTGTGGTTGCCAGAAGGTTCATTTTCCTACGGGGTAATCAGCACGGCGACGCGGAATCCGCACAGGGCGAATTCCGAACATCGTCTCCGAAGGAGAATTAACATGGCTACTGGCACCGTGAAGTGGTTCAACGCGGAAAAGGGCTTCGGCTTCATCGAGCAGGACGGCGGCGGCGCCGACGTCTTCGCCCACTACTCCAACATCGCTGCCCAGGGCTTCCGTGAGCTGCTGGAAGGCCAGAAGGTGTCCTTCGACATCGCGCAGGGCCAGAAGGGCCCGACGGCCGAGAACATCGTTCCCGCCTGACATCGCGGCAGTAACGCATATTTCGCAGCTGGGGCCCGCACCTTGGGGTGCGGGCCCCAGCTCGCTGCTTTTCAGGGCGCGTGACAATAAGGCCGCGTCCAACATCTCAGGCTCGTTCTCGCGATTCTCTGCGCCGTTCATTTTGCTGCGGAAATTCCTTGCTACGTGCCTACCAGCTCACATCGAGGAAGGTTCCGCTTGAACCGCGCACGCACCGCCCGTCCGACCCGCACCTACGACCGCTCCCGGGGTGCCGCCAAGGGCTCGGGGGCTCCGCGACGCTCCAAGGGCTACGAGCGCCGACCGGCCGCTCCCCAGGGGGAGTTCGCGCTGCCGGTGACGACCACGCCCGCGCTGCCCGCCGTCGAGGCGTTCGCCGACCTCGCCCTGCCCGCGCCGCTGCTGGCCGCGCTCGGCCACGAGGGCGTGACCGTGCCGTTCCCCATCCAGGGGGCGACCCTGCCGAACTCCCTCGCCGGGCGTGACGTGCTCGGCCGCGGCCGTACCGGGTCGGGCAAGACCCTCGCCTTCGGCCTCGCACTGCTGGCCCGTACGGCAGGCCGGCGCGCGGCGGCACGGCAGCCGCTCGCCCTGATCCTGGTCCCCACCCGCGAGCTCGCCCAGCAGGTGACCGACGCGCTCACCCCGTACGCCCGCTCCGTGCGGCTGAAGCTGGCCACCGTGGTCGGCGGCATGTCGATCGGCCGGCAGGCGGGTGCGCTGCGGTCCGGTGCCGAGGTCGTCGTCGCGACGCCGGGGCGGCTCAAGGACCTCATCGACCGTGGTGACTGCCGACTGGACGACGTCGCCATCACCGTCCTCGACGAGGCCGACCAGATGGCCGACATGGGCTTCATGCCCCAGGTCACCGCCCTGCTCGACCAGGTGCGCCCCGAGGGGCAGCGGATGCTCTTCTCCGCCACCCTGGACCGCAACGTCGACCTGCTCGTCCGCCGCTATCTGACGGACCCGGTGGTCCACTCCGTCGACCCGTCGGCGGGTGCGGTCACCACGATGGAGCACCACGTGCTGCACGTGCACGAAGCGGACAAGCACCGTACGACGACCGAGATCGCGGCGCGGGACGGCCGGGTGATCATGTTCCTGGACACCAAGCGCGCCGTGGACCGGCTGACCGAGCACCTGCTGAACAACGGCGTCCGCGCCGCGGCTCTGCACGGCGGCAAGTCCCAGCCCCAGCGCACGCGCACCCTCGCCCAGTTCAAGACCGGCCATGTGACGGTGCTGGTGGCGACCAACGTCGCGGCCCGCGGCATCCACGTCGACAACCTCGACCTGGTCGTCAACGTCGATCCGCCCACCGACCACAAGGACTACCTGCACCGCGGCGGCCGTACCGCCCGCGCCGGCGAGTCAGGCAGCGTCGTCACCCTCGTGACACCCGGCCAGCGCCGCGGCATGAACCGGCTGATGGCTTCGGCCGCCATCACCCCCCAGGTCACCCCGGTGCGTTCGGGAGAAGCGGAACTGAGCCGCATCACAGGCGCCCAGACCCCGTCCGGTGTGCCTGTCGTCATCGCCGCACCGGCCCCGGCGCATCCCCGCCGTGCCGCGTCTTCCGGGGCCCCCTCGTCCCGGGGCCGCCGCAACCGCCCCGTCCAGGGGCGCCCCACCGGACAGGCGGGACGGCGCAGGGCGCAGCGGCCCGCCTACGACCCGGCGGCCTAGGCCTGTTGCGTCGATCCTCAGCTCACCCATCTCCGTGGAGGCAGCTTTGACACCGGTTCAGACGCAGGGCCAGCAGGCGGATCCCTCTCTCGTGTCCATGGTGGACGCCATGGACACGTCCGGCCCCCGGGTCCGGGACGACATGACCGTCGAGGTCGCCCTGTCCGTCATGGCCGGTGCCCGTGTCGAGTACCTCCTCCTGTGTGACGGGGACGACCAGTGCACGGGCTCGGTCACCCGGGCCGAACTCGCCGTTCACCGCGGCAGTTCCACGTACACGGACCGGACCCGACTGCGGGACGTCCTCGACGGACCGTTCGGCTCACCCCTCCCCCGGACCGCCGCCGTCGGCGAGCCCGGCCGGGCCCCGGGCGTCCTCGCCCTGTCCTGCTGATCCGCCTCGCCCGGTCAGCCGTTCTCTCCTTCTCCCCGTGGGGGCATCATGCGCTGTGTCATCGCCCGGTACCCGTTCGACCTGACCAAGAGCGGGGTGCTGGCCTCGATGAAGGGCGTCACGCCCGAGATCGTCACAGGTGAGTCCGTGACCATCGGCCGCCGCCGCTACCCCGTCAAGCAGGTGGGCCAGGTCGTCACCCGACAGGACCGCCGCGACTTCACCGGCAGCGAAGTCATCCGGGCCATGACCCGCCTCGGCTTCACCTGCCACGCCCACCCCGAGGCCGCGCCCGTGCGCGTCCCCACTCCGCTCCAGACCGCGTCGGAACTGCTCGGCGCCGCGCCCCTGGACGCATGAGGAAGGGCGGACAACCGCCCACCCCGATCCCGATGAGGGCCCTGCCGACGCGCGTCGGCAGGGCCCTCGTCGTCGTCTCGCCGCCCCAGGCTGTCTGCGCCCCCAGAGAATAAAATCTACTCTTGCCAGAGTAGACATTGGGCTCCGGCGCAGTTAACCTTTTTCTCGTTGACACAGATCAGTGAGCAGAGGAGAACGGAGGAGCAGACGCCATCAGGATCGCCCGGCCCGAGCAGCGCTCGGCCCGGGTACCGCAAGACCCCGGATTGGAAGGTGGTCCCCGGTCACGCAGCCGCGATCCCCGCATCCCCCCGTCTGCAGGACCGGGAGCGGAAACAGAAGGTCGGCAGAGCATTAGGGCCGACAGATGGTGTTCAATTTCCTTCGGGGCCCTGGTGCCGTACGGCACCAGGGCCCCTCGACGCGTTGTACTACGAGGTGACATGACAGCAGATACCCCACTCAGCGATCGTCTGGACGACGACGACTACCCCGCGTACACCATGGGGCGGGCCGCCGAGATGCTCGGCACCACCCCGGCCTTCCTCCGAGCCATCGGTGAGGCTCGTCTGATCACTCCGCTGCGCTCGGAGGGCGGACACCGCCGGTACTCCCGCTACCAGCTGCGCGTCGCGGCGCGCGCCCGCGAGCTCGTCGACAGGGGCACGCCGATCGAGGCCGCGTGCCGCATCGTCATCCTCGAGGACCAGCTCGAGGAAGCTCAGCGCATCAACGCCGAGTACCGCCGCCGTGCCGGGCACGAGGCGCCCGAAGGCTCCGTCGCCGATTCCGGCTGATCATCTGGGCGCGGTGAGGCCCCCAGTACAGGGAGCGCCCGGTTCCGGAGTCTGGGGCCCCTGGACGTAGGCGGTGATGAACTGCTCGACGCGCGGGTCGGATGCCGTTTCCACACTGAGTTGGTGGCCCCACGCGGAGAGCATGATCGTCCCGGACTGCCGGGTGACGGGGCTCATCAGCGTGTAGGGCGTCCGGGCCACCTTGCCGGCGAGCCGCTTGAGGTCGGTGGCAGTCGCCGTCCCGTTGTACGTGATCCAGACGGCACCGTGCTCCAGGGAGTGCACGGCGTTCTCGTCGCGGATCGTCTCGGTGTAGACGGTGCCGTCGCAGGTCATCCACGTTTTGTCATGGGCTCCACCGACGGGCGGGGTCATGGGATGGCGGACGTCGCCTTCCACGTGGTCGTACCCGAGCGTGCCGGCGTCCCAGACCCTTTCGCCGGACACCTGTGGCCTCGCTGCCGCCGCCTCGCGCTCACGGTCCTGGTAGACGTGGTACGCCCACTGGCCGGCGAGCCAGGCGACGCTGATCGCGCTGACGGTGAGGAGGACGGCGCGGTGTCGGCTGTCCATACGGATGAGTCCCGGTCAGGGCGGGGTCAGCTGTTCCAGACACCCTGTCGGGCGGTGGTGTCGGCGTACTCGGAGAAGTCCCGGGGAGCCCGGCCCAGTGCCTTCTGGACGCCGTCGCTGAGCGAGGCGAGACCGCCTGAGCGGACGTGGTCGTACAGGCCGACCGTCAGTTGCACCCACTCCTCGGGCACACCCTGCGCCCGCTGCTCCTCGGCGTACGCCTCCGGCGTCAGCGGGACGTACCGGAGGTCACGGCCGGTGGCCCGGGCGATCTCCGCGACGGCGTCGGCGAAGGTCATCAGCCGGGGGCCGCTGAGCTCGTAGTGCCATCCGGCGTGCCCGGCCTCCGTCAGGGCCGCGACCGCCACCTCGGCGATGTCCTCGGCGTCGATGAACGCCTCCTTGCCGTCGCCGGCCGGCAGCCGTATCTCACCGCTCAGGACGGGGTCGTGGAGGAAGTCCTCGCTGAAGTTCTGGAAGAACCACCGCACCCGCAGCACGGTCCAGTCCAGACCCGCGTGCTCGAGGGCCCGCTCCGCGGCCAGGACGTGTTCCTGGGCAGGGCCCCAGGCATCGGACGGCGTGGACAGCAGCACCGCGTGACGGGCTCCGGCAGCCGCGGCCTGCCGGGCGAACGCGGCGACATCGTCGGCGGCCTGCGGGCTGCCCAGGTCGGGGTGCACGACGTACGTCCCCGTCACCCCGCGCAGGGCTGCCTCCCAGGTGCCGCGGTCCGTCCAGTCGAAGGGCTGCGTGGCGGAACGGGACGCCGCGCGGACCGGCACGCCCCGCTCCCGAAGCAGCCGCGCCACCCGGCGGCCCGTCTTTCCCGTGGCCGCTGTCACCAGGATCATCTCGTCGCTCATGGCCTCAAGCGAACCAGTCGCCGTCCGCCCGGGACATGCCGTGCGGACTCACGTCCATACGCGTTCGTCTACGCTGACCGGCATGGATCCCATGGGGCTGACCAGCACGGATCCGCTGACGGACCTGCTGAACGGGGTGCGGACCAGTGGCGCCGTCTTCCACCAGTCCTCCCTGACCGGCTCCTGGGCGGCACGCTTCGAGGACGGCTCGCCGCTGGCGCTCGCGGTCCTCGTGCGCGGCTCCGCCTGGATCACTCCCCAGGGCGGCGACCCGGTGCGGATCGGCCCCGGAGACGTCGCGGTGCTGTGCGGCGGCGCGCCGTACGTGATCGCGGACGACCCCGGCACCGAACCGGAGCTGGTGATCCGCCACGGGGGCCGCTGCACGACCCCGCAGGGCGAGGAGCTGGCCCGCCCCCGGATACCGGATGCCGGCTCCTGGGACGCGGGAGGGACCAACGGCACGCTCCTGCTCAGCGGGCTCTGCACCGTGGACAGCGGCACCCCGGGCCGGCTGCTGGCCGCGCTGCCGCCCCTGGCCGTCATCGAGGCGGACGTGGGCAGCTGCCCGGTCAGCCGGACGATGTTCGAGGAGATCATCCGCGAGGAGCCCGGGCAGCGGCTTCTCCTGGACCGGGCGCTGGACCTGATGCTCATCACCGCCCTGCGCGCCTGGTTCACCCGCCCCGGTGCCCGGGTCCCCGCCTGGTACCGAGCCCGCAGCGACCCCGTGGTCGGCCCCGCCCTGCGCATGCTGCACAGCGATCCCGCCCACCCGTGGACCCTGCCGGCTCTGGCGGCGAGGACCGGAGTGTCCCGGGCCAACCTCGCCCGGCGCTTCGCGGCCCTGGTCGGCCGGCCGCCCATGACGTACCTACGGGAACAGCGCCTCGCCTTGGCCGCCGAGCTGCTGCGCGAACCGGACACGACGCTCGCCGTGGTGGCGGACCGCGTCGGGTTCGCCAACGCCTTCGCCTTCAGCGCCGCGTTCAAGCGGGAACACGGCATCAGCCCGCGCGAGTACCGCACGCGCGAGACGCGGGCGGCGACCTGACGTCCGACTCCGGCGTGCGAGGGCGCGTCGGGACCCCTTCCCCGCCCAGGACACGCGTCGGCCGTCAGCCGGGCCGTCGGGTGCGGTTCCCGTGTGGGGGGCCGTCCGTGCGGGCAGTCGTGCGTGGGCCGATGGGAAGGACCAGGGCCCGCAGCGGAGCGGGGGCCGTCGGACGGAGGACCGTGGGATCCGGCGGTCGGCGGATCGTCCCGAGGTCCTGCCATCCTGTCCCTGCGACTCGGACGAGCGCGCCCGCCTGCTGGAACTCTTCGCGCTCCAGCACCACCAGGGGCCGTGCGTGGAGTGCTACCGCACCGGCGCCGCCCGGACGAACATCGAGCTGACGCGGCCGGAGCCCGCCGACGGCCGGCCGCACTTCGCCGCGCGGGCACGCGAGACGGGATACGTGAGCACGCACGCCCTCCCGCTCCGTTTGCGCAGCCGCGTCATCGGCGCGCTCAGCCTGTTCCAGAGCGCACCGCACCGCCTCGGCGACGACGACATCGCGCTCGCCCAGGCACTCGCCGACGTGGCCACCATCGCGATCCTCCAGCAGCGCACGCTGCAACAGTCGCAGGTCGTCAACAGCCGGCTGGAGACCGCGCTGACCAGCCGCGTCCTGGTCGAGCAGGCCAAGGGCGTGCTGGCGGAGCGCTGGAGCACGTCCGTCGACGACGCCTTCGCCGCGTTCCGGTCGTACGCGCGCGCCCGTCACCTGCGCCTGTCGGATCTGGCCACGCGGATCGTCTCGGGTGACTTCGACACCGCGGACATCCCGCTACCGGCGCCGGTCAGCCCCGAGGACCGCCGCCGCTGACCGGCGGTGCTTCCCGGCCGTTCACCAGGGGCGCTCGGGAGTTCCGTGGCGCCCGGACTCGCGCTCGGTGCCGGTGTCGATGAGGATCTGTCCGGCCTGCGTCACGCTGTCGGCGCGGACGGCCTCGGCCATGGCGGCGCGCGCGGCGTCGGGCGTCGCGTGCGGCGGGACAACGAGGAGGGAGAAGAGATCCTGCCCGCCCCGGGTGACGAGGACGGTGTCGTCGCCGATCGGGGAGGAGTCGATGTGGACGACACGGTCGTCGATGGTCATCCGCGTCGGCAGCTCATCCCAGGCGCCGGCGTCCAGGCCGACACGGGTGATGGGCCCGAGGTACTCCGTCAGCGCGCTGATCAGGCCGGGGAGCTCGGCGGCGATGTCGCGGGAGCGCGGCCACCACGCCCCGTCGAGCACGCCCTGCCGGTCGTGGGTCGTCTCCAGCCGTACGACAGCCGTTCCGGGCCGCACGGCCTGGTGGACGGCGTCCGGCAGGAGCCTGGTCACACGCGGGGGGTCGGAGTCGGACATCGCTCTCGCCTGCCTGCCGGGAATCCGGCCGGGGAATGAGGAAGCCGAGTGGCCTCCTCGTTTCACGGTACTCTCCGGAAGTGAGAGATCAGGCCCGTCTCACACCGGGACATCGAACTCCGAGGTCGCCATGCAGTTCACGGAACCACCCTCGGACGGGCACGCCGAGGTCCGCATCGTCGCCGCCTCGCCCGAGGTCGCCCGCCGGGTCGCGGAGGTTCTCCGCCATTGCTTCGCCGCCACCGAGCAGCGCAGCTACCCCGCGGGCCCCGACGGAGGAACCCGCCTCGACCTCACCGTGGACACCACCCGCGCGGCAGAACCCGCACGGTCCTGGCTGGAGACCAGCCAGTCCATGGAGGACGGCCACCGGCGGCAGTGAGACGGTGTCCGGTGAGTGCCCGACGGAAGTGTGACGATGCTCGGTGTCCCGGTCACACCTGATCGCTCGCCGCGGCCGCCATCAGCGGTTCCGCGGCCTCCTCGGTCGTATCCGGCGGCACGACCAGCAGGTCCCAGCGGCCCCGCCCGGGGGCGAGCAGGACGACGGTGTGCGGGGTGGACGCCGCGAGAGCCCTGTGCAGTTGTACGACCTGGTTGAAGACGAGCATCCGGCCGGGTACCGCGGACCACGTCGCCCCGTTGACGGTGACGCTGGTGATGTGGCCCCACGCCCGCGGCAACCCGGCCAGCAGCGTCGGGAGTTCCGCCGGCAGGTCGTACGAGCGGGGCCACCACGCTCCGTCGATGGGCCGGGGCATGCCGCTGCGGGGTGCGAGACGCATCCGGAGCACCGGGTCGGAGGGAAGCGGGGGCTGTAGCGCGGTGCTCATGAGGGCTCCTGCCGACGGTCGTGAGGGTCGGGTGGTCGGTGTCAGACGCGACGGGCCGCGACCCGTTCCGCGGTCGGCCAGCGCACGTCGTGCACCCAGCCGAGGCGTTCGAGGAGGCGGATGACGGCGGCGGAGGGGTCCACCTGACCTCGGTCGACGCCGTGGCGGGCGCTGGTGGGGTCGGCGTGGTGGAGGTTGTGCCAGCTCTCGCCGAACGAGAGCAGGGCCAGCGGCCACAGGTTGGTGGCCCGGTCGTGGCGGCGGGTGCGGAACGGGCGCTCACCGATCAGGTGGCAGAGGGAGTTCACGCTCCAGGTGACGTGGTGGAGCAGCGCGATGCGCACGAGTCCCGCCCACAGCAGGGCGGTCACGCCGTACAGCCACGTGCCGCCGATGGCCCAGCCCACCGCGAACGGCAGGGCGAGCGTGAGGACGCACAGGGCCGGGAAGGCGCGGGCGACCGCGCGGATGTCGCGGTCGGCCAGCAGGTCGGGGGCATAGCGCTCCGGCGGCGTACGGTCGTTGCGGAACAGCCAGCCCACGTGCGCGTGCAGCAGCCCGCGCAACTGGCCTCGCAGATGGGTGCCGTAGCGGTACGGGGAGTGCGGGTCACCCGGCCGGTCGGTGAAGGCGTGGTGGCGGCGGTGGGTGGCGACCCAGCCGATGACGTCGCCCTGGAAACTCATCGACCCGGCCACCGCGAGCGCGATGCGCACGGGGCGGGCGGCCCGGTAGCCGCCGTGGGTGAGGCCGCGGTGGAAGCCGACCGTGACGCCGAGACCCGTGATCGTGTACAGGACGAGGGCGAGCACGATGTCGGTGGGGTGGATGAGACTCCCCCACAGCAGCCAGCCGGCGAGCGCGATCGCCACGAACGGCAGGACGACGATCACGCCCGTCACCGCGACGTACAGCCGCTCACCGCCGTCGCGGGCGGGCGCCGGGCCGTCCGGCGGGAACGGAGACGTCCCGTCGTAGCCCTGGGGCGACGGGGGCGACGGGGCGGGGCCCGACGGTGCGACCGTCGTGGACGTGTCCGGAATGTGAGGCGGTGGCATGCGTGGCTCCTCGGCCTGGATGCGGATGGCGCGGCCGGGGTCACGGGCTGCCCATGCGAGGACGGGTGAGTGGTGCGCGATGTCCGGAGCCGGTCAGATATTCCGGCATACGGAAAGTCCTCGTTCTCCCCACCGTACTCCGGCCCGGGCCGGAGTACGGTGAAATGGCGGGACCAAACAGGGAGCACGGCATGATCCGTTCAGCCGACATCCGCGAATGGCGCGACCGTGACGTGGTCGATCCGAAGCAGCGCAGGATCGGCATGCTCGAAGCGGTCTACGTGGACACGGCCACCGACGAACCGGCCATGGCCACCGTCCGGACCGGGCTGCCCACCCGCCGGCGCCTGATCTTCGTCCCCCTCGACGACGCCGTTCTCGGACCGGGCTACGTCAAGGTCTCCTACACCAGGGGCCAGGTGCGCAAAGCCCCCTCGATCGGGACCGACGACGTCCTGCCGGCCGAGCAGGAGGAGGAGGTCTTCCAGCACTACGGCATGGCGTACCGGTCGGGAGCAGGGGGCGAGCGCCGGCTCGCCCGCCGGTGACCGTAGGCACGTGGCACAGGAGAGGTGGTCCGCGGTGATGGCACTCTTCCTTCTGGTCGTCCTCGTGGCCGTCGTACTGGGAATCATCGGTGTGGCAGCGGAGGGCCTCGGTTATCTCCTGGCCATCGGCATCGTCCTTCTCGGCGTCGACGTGATCTTCTTCGCGGTACGGCTGTCCCGACGTGCGGGGCGGCGGCCTGTGCGCTG
Organism: Streptomyces coeruleorubidus; assembly: GCF_028885415.1. GTDB lineage: Bacteria > Actinomycetota > Actinomycetes > Streptomycetales > Streptomycetaceae > Streptomyces > Streptomyces coeruleorubidus_A. The sequence goes on along the minus strand of NZ_CP118527.1, from coordinate 5,191,922 downwards.
ACGGCGGCAGACGTGCGACCGGGCTGCCTCTAGAGGTCGCTACCGCCGTCGGCGAGTCGGGCTCCCGCTTCGAAGTCATGGAGACCGACTACATAGACGCGCCCTTCCTTGCGCACCCGACAGGGACGTGCCGCATCAGTCCGAGGCGCTGAGCCACGGCGCCCAGCCGCTCCCCGTGCGCCTGTTGTGCGAGCGCCATCGACATCGTGCTGACCTGCAGGACCTGACCATCGAAGAAGGTTGGAGCGGCCTCCTGGAGGAGTGGATCGGGTGGTCCATCCTCGACCTCTGCGGCCGGCACCTCGTTCGGGGCCCGACGTCCGGTCTCATGAAGGCACCAACCCGTCACCATGGAAACGGGATCGGCGAGATTCGTGGGTCCGAGTACGGGGCCGTGACTCAGGGCGTCGTCGTGAGCCAGAAGCGCTCGCGCGCGATCCAGCTCGTTCAAGCACGGGTCTCGTCGCCGGCCAGTGCGTGCCCCGGACGAGCGAGCAGCAGGAGATCCTCACCCAGCGCGGACAGCACCGCAGCGACGGGGCCGTCGATCTCGTGGTGGCCGCCACGGCCGAGCTGCAAGGGCTGACGCTGCTCCATCGCGACCGGGACTTCGAGTGCATCGCCGCCGTCACCGGCCAGGCACTCCAGTGGTACGGCCCCGAAGCCGGCAAGTGAGCCGGGGGCGGTCTCCACGTTGCCCGAGAAGGTGTCGGTGTCTCCAGGGCCCTGGTGAGTTCCTCGTTCCGGTCAGGATTCGAGAAGCGCATGTCTCGTGCCGCGCCTAGCGTCGGCATCATGACTTCCATCGAATCCGTCACCCTCGACGTGGACGACCCCGCCGCCGCCCGCCGCTTCTACACCAGTGCGTTCGGACTGGGCGGTCAGGTACGCGTGCGGCCCTCGGAGACGCCGACTACCGGCTTTCGGGGGTTCACGCTGTCGCTCGTGGTGTCCCAGCCGGCCGATGTCGACGCCCTCGTCGGCGCCGCCGTGGAAGCCGGTGGCGCGACGCTGAAGCCCGCCGCCAAGTCGCTGTGGGGTTACGGGGGTGTCGTGCGAGCGCCGGACGGGACGATCTGGCAGGTCGCGTCGTCGTCGAAGAAGGACACCGGGCCGGCCACCCGGCGGATCGACGAGATCGTGCTCCTGCTGGGTGTCGCGGACATGGCCGGGAGCAAGCGGTTCTACGCCGAGCACGGCCTCCCCGTGGCGAAGAGCTTCGGCAGCAAGTACGTCGAGTTCGACACCGGGTCGGGCTCCGTCAAGCTGGCGCTGTACAAGCGCCGGGGCCTGGCCAAGCTCGTCGGTGTCTCTCCCGACGGCACCGGATCGCACCGGCTCACGATCAACGGCGACGCCGGGCCCTTCACCGACCCGGACGGGTTCGCGTGGGCGACCGCGTCACAGACCGCGTCGTTGTGAGCGGGCGCGATCTTACGGAGTCGTGACGTGCGGGCGCGGTCTCGTGGTGCGGCGAGGTCGCGGGCCTAGCGTGGCCGTATGCGCGTACTGGTCACCGGCGGTGCCGGGTTCATCGGGTCCCATGTGGTCGCCGCCCTGCGCGAGCGCGGGCACGAGGCGGTCGTGTTCGACGTGCGGGAGGACGCCGGCGCCGACGTGCGGGACCCGGCGACCGTCGGCCGCGCCCTGGCCGGTGTGGACGCCGTGTGTCACCAGGCCGCGCGGGTCGGGCTCGGCGACGGGGTCGCCGACGCGGCGGAGTACGTCTCCCACAACGACCTCGGGGCCGCCGTGCTGCTCGCCGCCATGGCGGAGGCGGGGGTACGGCGTCTCGTCCTGGCCGGGTCGATGGTGATCTACGGGGAGGGGCGGTACGAGTGCCCCCGGCACGGCGTCGTACGGCCCGGGCCGCGTGCCGTCACCGACCTCGACGCCGGCCGGTTCGAGCCGCCGTGCCCGGTGTGCGGGGCCGACCTCGTCCCCGGGCTGGTCGGCGAGGACGCCCCGGCCGATCCACGGAACGTGTACGCGACGACCAAGCTGGCCCAGGAGCACCTGGCCGCCGCCTGGGCCCGCTGCACGGGCGGGTCGGCGGTGTCGCTGCGCTACCACAACGTGTACGGGCCCGGTATGCCCCGCGACACCCCGTACGCCGGTGTCGCCTCCTTCTTCCGTTCGGCGCTCGCCCGGGGCGAGGCACCGCGCGTGTTCGAGGACGGGCGGCAGCGCAGGGACTTCGTGCACGTCCGGGACGTGGCTCAGGCCAATGCCGTGGCGCTGGAGGCGGAGGCCGCCCCGGGTGTGCTCACGGCGTACAACACCGGCAGCGGCGACCCGCACACCGTCGGCGAGATGGCCCGGGCGCTGGCCGCCGCGTACGGCGGGCCCGAGCCCGTCGTGACCGGCGAGTACCGGCTCGGGGACGTACGGCACATCACCGCCGACTCCGCGCGGCTGCGCAGTGAGTCGGGGTGGAAGCCGGAGGTCGGGTTCGAGGAAGGCATGGCGGAGTTCGCGCGGGCCGGGATGCGGGACGCGTAGGAGCTGTCGCCCTCCCCTGGGTCCGGCTCGCGAAAGACCGGTGGTGCTGCCCGTGTTACGAAGCGGCGGCGGGCAGCACCACCTCGAAACGGCAGCCGCCGGGGATGTTCCGTACGGTGGCCCGGCCCTGGTGCGCCTCCACGATGCCCCGGACGATGGCGAGGCCGAGGCCCGCGCCGGCGGGAGGCGTCCGGGCGTGCGTGCCGCGCCAGCCGGTGTCGAAGACGCGCGGCAGGTCCTCCTCGGGGATGCCGCCGCAGCCGTCCGTCACCGACAGCACCACGCCCTCGGTGGAGCGCTCCGCGGTCACGGCGACCGTGCCGTCGGCCGGGGTCCGGCGGATGGCGTTGACCAGCAGGTTGCCCAGCACCCGGCTCATCTCCTTGCCGTCCACCTCCACCGGCACCGGCTCGATACGGCCGCCCACCAGCCGTACCCCGTGTTCCCGGGCGAGCGGGTCGGCTCCCGCCAGCGCGTCGCCGACCAGGTCGTACAGGGAGATCCGGGTGGGGGCCAGGGGCAGCGTGCCGGCGTGGATGCGGGAGAGTTCGAAGAGGTCGCCGACCATGTCGTTGAGGCGTTCGACCTCGGTGCGGATCTGCTTCAGGTAGCGGTCGGGGTCGGCTGCGACGCCGTCCTCCAGGGCCTCCGACATGGCGCGCAGGCCGGCCAGCGGGGTGCGCAGGTCGTGCGAGATCCAGGCGACGAGTTCGCGCCGGGAGGTCTCCAACGCGCGTTCCCGCTCCCGGGATTCGGCGAGTCTGGCGCTGGTCGCGGCCAGTTCGCGGCTGAGGTGGTGCAGTTCGGCGGTCGTCGGGCCGTCGGGGGCGGCGAAGTCCCCGCCGTCGCCGAAGGAGCGTGCGGCCATGGCGAGTTCACGGCTGCGGGCGACGACCCAGCGGCCCAGCAGCAGCGCGGTCGCCAGGGAGACGACGGCCGCCATGGCGACGACGGTCGTGACGACGGACAGGTCGTGCGGCGACAGGAACATCGCCCAGGCGACGGCGAGCGTCCCCGCGAGCATCGCGACGACGCCGACCGCCGCGACGACGGCGAGCGAGGCGGTGAGCGAGCGGCGCCGGATCAGGCGCAGCGCACCGGCTCCCGCCAGGCCGGTGGCCGCGGCACCGGCGAAGGCGTACAGGGCGATGAGGAGGGTGTCGTTCACGATCCGGCCTCCTCTCCCGTGGGGTCGAAGCGGTAGCCCACGCCCCACACGGTCTGGATCAGGCGGGGGCGGGCCGGGTCGTCCTCGACCTTGCCGCGCAGGCGGCGGACATGGACCGTGACGGTCGACAGATCGCCGAAGTCCCAGCCCCACACCTCACGCATCAGGTCCTCGCGGCCGAAGGCCCGCCCAGGGTGACGCAGGAAGAAGGAGAGCAGGTCGAACTCGCGGAGGGTGAGCGCGAGTTCGCTGCCGTTCTTGGTGGCCCGGCGGGCTGCCGGGTCGACGGTCAGACCGGCCGCTCCGAGCTGGTGCCCGGGGGCGGCGGGACGGCTCCGGCGCAGCACCGACTCCACGCGCAGCACCAGTTCGCGGGGGCTGAAGGGCTTGGTGACGTAGTCGTCGGCGCCGACCTCCAGGCCCAGGATGCGGTCGTCCTCGTCGCCGCGGGCGGTGAGCATGATGACCGGGACCGGCCCCTGTCCCCGCATCCGCCGGCACACCTCCAGGCCGTCCATCCCGGGCAGCATCAGGTCGAGGACGACCAGGTCCGGCCAGTGCGCGGCGGCACGCGTGAGGGCGGTCGGGCCGTCGTCGGCGCGGTCGACCACGTAACCGGCGCGGTCCAGGTACCCGGCGACGACCTCGGCGACCGTCGGATCGTCATCGACGACCAGGACCCGCGGGGACCCGTCGGGGGTCTCCTCGTACTGATGGGGCTGCTGCATGGCTCCAGCCTCGCACCGGACGGCCCGCGGGGGCTTGTCCGGAGGCCTCCTCGGCCGCCGACGTCCGCGTTTCGTAAGAAGCCGAAGTCCGTTATGCCTGATTCGTGTTCGTAGGGTGAAACCGTGACGACGACTTCTTCCGACGTCGACGTGGTGCTGCCCTGCCTGAACGAGGCCGAGGCCCTGCCCTGGGTGCTCGAACGGATCCCGCCGGGCTGGCGCGCACTCGTCGTCGACAACGGTTCCACCGACGGCTCGGACCGGGTCGCCCGTGCGTTCGGCGCGACCGTCGTGCACGAGCCGCGCCGGGGCTTCGGCGCGGCCTGCCACGCCGGGCTGACCGCGGCCACCGCCGACGTGGTGTGCTTCTGCGACTGCGACGCCTCCCTCGATCCGTCGCTCCTCGTCCCCTTCGTGCGCGAGGTGCGCGACGGCGAGGCCGACCTGGTCCTCGGGCGGCGGCGTCCGCAGGGCCGGGGCGCGTGGCCCGCGCACGCCCGTGCCGGGAACCTCGCGCTCGCGCGGATGCTGCGCCGCCGCACCGGGCTGCGGCTGCACGACCTCGGCCCCCTGCGCGCCGCCCGCCGCGAGCCGCTGCTCGCCCTCGGTCTCACCGACCGGCGCAGCGGCTATCCGCTCCAGATGGTGGTGCGCGCGGCCGACGCCGGCTGGCGGATCGCCGAGTACGACGTGCCGTATCTGCCGCGCACCGGGGCCTCGAAGGTGACGGGCACGTGGCGCGGCACCTTCCAGGCCGTACGAGACATGGGCCGCGTGCTGGGCGAAGCCCCCGGCGAGGCTGCTCCGGCCGTCGAGAGGGGCGTACGGTGACCGCACTCCTCGTCATCGCCAAGGAGCCGCGCCCCGGCCGGGTCAAAACCCGGCTCACCCCGCCGTTCACGCCCCGCCAGGCCGCGTCCCTCGCCGAGGCGTCCCTCGCCGACACCCTGGACGCGGTCGCGGCGACCCCGGCCGGCCGCAAGGTCCTCGTCCTCGACGGGGAGCCCGGCCCGTGGCTGCCGCCCGGCTTCGACGTCGTACCGCAGTGCGCGGGCGGTCTCGACGAGCGGCTGGCGGACGCCTTCGCGCGCTGCGCCGGCCCGGCCCTGCTCATCGGCATGGACACCCCGCAGGTGACGCCGGAGCTGCTCACCGTGGACTTCGCCGGCTGCGACGCCTGGTTCGGCCCGGCCGAGGACGGCGGCTTCTGGGCCCTCGGCCTGGCCCGCCCGGACCCCGCCCTGCTGCGGGGCGTGCCCATGTCGACCTCCGCGACGGGGGCGGTCCAGCGGGACCGGCTCGTCGCGGCGGGCCTGCGCGTCCGCGACCTGCCCCGCCTGCGCGACATCGACACGGAGGCCGACGCCCACGCTGTCGCCGCGCTGGCTCCGGGCGGGCGGTTCGCGGCGCGGCTGGCTCGGTGCACGGCGAGGGGGTGGGCCGGTGGGGAGTCCGGTTGGTCGGAGGGTGCGGAGTCCGGGCCACCGGCCGGTGCGGAACCCGGTCCGCCGGCCGGTGTGGAACCCGGGCCGGAGACCGGTCGGCCGGCCGGTGCGGACACGCCGCAAGCCGGCCACTTCCCCGACTTCCGACCGGCCACCGCGCCTGCCTCCCGTCCGGCCGTGCCCCGATGAGCGCCCCGCCCACGACCGCCGTCGCCTGGGCAGCCGCCGATCCCTACGCCGATGCCCTGCGTGCCGGTCACGGGCCGCTGTTCCTGCGGCGGGCCGACGGCTGGCTGCTGCCGCTGGAGGTGGAGCGGTGGTGTGCTCGGGCGGATGCGGTGGACCGGGACGTGCTGGACCGGTGTGAGGGGACCGTGCTGGACGTGGGATGCGGGCCCGGCCGGCTGGTGGCCGAGCTCGCCGCCCGGGGCCGGGCCGTCCTCGGCATCGACGTCAGCGCCGCCGCCGTCGACCACACCGTGCGGATGGGAGGCCAGGCGCTGCGGCGCTCGGTGTTCGAGCCGCTGCCCGGCGAGGGCCGCTGGGGCACCGTCCTGCTCATGGACGGCAACATCGGCATCGGCGGCGACCCGCGCGCCCTGCTGGACCGGATGGCCCGGCTCCTGCGCCCCGGCGGCCTGTTGATCGCCGAGACCTCGCCGGGGGACATCGACGAACGCGCCCAGGTGCGGGTCGTCGGCCTCACGGACGCGCACGGTGCCGGTGATCCCTTCCCCTGGGCCCGGCTCGGCACGCCCGCCCTGCTCCGGTACGCACACAGCTGGACGCGGGCCGGTCAGTGGACGGCCGACGGGCGCCGCTTCGCCGCCCTGCGCACCCGCAGCAGGCGCACCGCCAGCAGCAGCGCCGAGCCGCCGAAGAGGACGGCGGTGATCAGCAGCCAGCGGGCGAGGAACACATCCGCCGGCAGCCCGGTGGCGGACCGGTAGCGCCGCTCCACCATGCCGCTGATCAGCGGGAACCACACCAGGAGCAGCAGCCCGGAGAGGGCCGCCGGTACGCGCACGTACGGCACCCACTCCTGGCGCCGGACCGCGCCGAGCCCCCGTACGACCGCCCGGTCCAGGGCCGCGTACAACGGCAGCAGCACCAGGTCGTGCAGCAGCGCCGCGCCCACGAACCACAGCGCCACGCCGAGCCAGTCACCGGCGAGCAGCCGTACGCCCGCATAGGCGGCGAGCGCGAACGAGCCGACGAGGAGGAGAAGCCGGAAGGGGCTCCCGACGCGGATCCGCGGCTTGCGCATCACAGGCCGTCGCATCACAGGTCTCCGAACGTCATCCGGGCCACCCACTTGGTGTTCAGCACACCGGGTGCGGCGGGCACGATGATCCGCGCCGGGTGGCCGTGGTCGGGGGACAGCTCCTCGCCGTTGACGTACAGGGCGAGCAGGGAACGCGGGTCGGCCACCTGGTTGGCGCGCAGGGCGGCGCTGCGGAAGGCGCCGCGCCGCTGGAGGGACTCGACGAACACGTCCGGCGGGTCGTCGTCGTACCCGACGAGCGCCGCGAGATCGCGCAGCCGTACCCCGCGCCACCACTGGTCCGACGTCGACCAGCCCTCCACACAGGCGATGGGCAACGCCGCACTGTGCAAAGGGAGTTGGGCAAGCCTGGCCCGACTGAGGCGGACGGTGCCCGCAGGCCCCGTGACGACGAGCCGCCAGGCGTCCTCGCCCGTCTCGGCCGTGTCGATCCCGGCGTACGCGGCGGTCTTGTTGATCTGGAAGCCGTTCGGGCCGCTGCCGGGATCGCCGCCGCCGTGCGGTGCGAGGAGGGCGGTGCGCCGCAGGGGCCCGTCGAAGTTCTGCCCCGCCGTCGTCGCGAACAGCAGCAGCGAGCCGCCCCCGACGAACCACAGGGCACCCCGGCGGGAGACGGTCGGCTCGGCGGGGCGGGGCGGCACGAGGTCGTTCCGCTCCTCCCGCAGGTGCCGCAGATTGCGCAGCGCCGTGGGCATCTTCAGCAGCGCGTGGGCGACGAAGGCGGCGAAGAACACCCACGCTCCGTAGAAGTGCAGCGGGTAGAAGGAACCGGGGAAGACGTAGTCGAGCTGGACGTTGAGCACCCCCGTCACGAACTCGAACAGCGCACCGCCCACCAGGAGCAGCAGCGAGATCCGCTCCAGGGCGTGCGCGAGCGAGCGGGCCGGCGGCAGCGCGAACAGCCTCGGGATCACGGACCACAGCTTGGCGAGCAGGACGGGGATCAGGGTGATGCCGAGGGTGACGTGGACGCCCTGGTTGAGCCGGTACAGCCAGTGCGGGTTCGTCGGCCAGGCGAAGAGGTAGAAGCCGAGGATCCCCTTGTCCGGGGTCTTGTCGTTCACCGGCGACAGGCCCGGGTTGTAGGCGGCGTACGAGACCAGGCCCGTCACGAACAGCACGGTGATGCCGGCGAGCAGGACGAGGCCGAGCACGGAGGTGAACCGGGGGCCGCGCAGGGGGCTGCGCCAGAAGCCGGGCGAGGAGGGAAGCCGTGGGTCGTCTCGCATGGCCCGACCGTAGGCCTGGAACACCCCGGGAAAGGGTGCGCAACCCATGACGAAACGCTGACGTCCGGCCCGGACGGCGGTCCTCGCCCGCTCTGTCGGCCTAGCGTTCCGACCGTGACCCGCTCCCTCCGCCGTGACCTGTACGCCGCCGGGGCCGCCGTGCTGCTCGTGACGGCGGCCGTCCTGGTCGGCCGCCGCATCGAGGACACCAGCCGTACGCTGTTCGTCGACTGGCCCCCGCTGCTGGCGTCCTGGGGCCCCCACCTGGGCCCCGGCACTCCGGCGGCGCTACTCCTGGCCACCGCCACCGTGGCGTACGGCCCCGCCCTCGCGGCCAGGCTCCCCTGGCGGACCCTCCTCCCCCTGACCTGGGGCACGGCCATGGCGTGGATCTGCTCCCTGGCCCTGATCGACGGCTGGGACCGGGGCATCGCGCGCCGGCTCACCACCCGCTACGAGTACCTCCAGGTCATCGACCGCTTCGACGACATCCCGGCGGCGCTACGGGACTTCACCCAGCACATCCTCCTGGAGTCGCCCGACAACTGGCCCGCCCACATCGCCGGCCACCCGCCCGCGGCCACGCTCACCTTCGTCCTGCTCGACCGGATCGGGCTGCGGGGCGGCGGCTGGGCGGGCATGTGGTGCATCACCGTCGGGGCGACGGCCTGCGTCGCCGTGCTGGTCACGATCCGCGCCCTGGCCGACGAGTCCCTCGCGCGCCGGGCGGCCCCCTTCCTCGTGCTGGCCCCGGCCGCCGTGTGGATGGGCACCTCGGCCGACGCCTACTTCGCGGCGGTGGCGGCGTGGGCGGTGGCGCTGCTGGCCCTGGCGGTCACGAGACGGTCGCTGTGGTGGGCGGGGGCGTCCGGCCTCCTCTTCGGTCTGACCTGCTACCTCTCCTACGGCCTCACGCTCATCGCGCTGATCGCGGCGGCGTTCCTGGTGCTCGGCCGGCACGGGATCCGGGAACGCCCCGCCCTGCTGGTGCCGCTGCTCGCCGGACTGGCCGTGGTCCCGGCGGCGTTCACGCTCGCCGGGTTCGACTGGTGGGAGGCGTACCACCTGCTGGTGACGCGCTACCACCAGGGCGCGGGCGGCATCCGCCCCTACGGCTACTGGGTGTGGGCCAACCTGGCCTGCACCGTGCTGATCACGGGCCTGGCGACGGCGGCGGGCCTGCGCCGGACGGGCACGGCGCTGCGCCACCGCCGCGCCGACACCCCCGGCCGCGCCGCCGAGACCCGCCTCGCGCTCCTCGTCTCCGCCGCCCTCCTCGCCCTGCTGGTCGCCGACCTGTCCGGCATGAGCAAGGCGGAGACGGAACGCATCTGGTTGCCTTTCGCGGTGTGGCTGCTCCCGTCCTGCGCGCTCCTGTCCCATCCGCGCGCGTGGCTCACCGGGCAGGTGGTGCTGGCGTTGCTGCTCAACCATTTGCTGCTGACGGGGTGGTGACCCCACACGCCATGAACCGGTGCCCTGGAGAGCTGGCAGCCTCGGTCAACAGCGGTCCGAGGGCGGGGCCATGGACTCTGCTGAAGGGCAGAAGCTCCTCGCCATGCTGAAGGTGATCGCGGAGATCCCCGACAGCGTCGAGCAGCAGGGAGAGGCAGCGGTCCAGGCTTACGAGGAAGCCGCCTACCTCCTCATCCGCGTCTCCAAGGGTGAGGAGAAGATCAGCGAACTGGGTGCCACGCTCGGCGGCCTTGCCTCGGTGGCACTTGGGTTCGACGGGATCAAGAAGAACTGCCGATATGGGGAGTGCCGGAGCGTTATGACGAGCACCAAGGCACGTACAACCGCACTGATCACGCCCATCGAGCTGGGAGCCCAGGACGAGGCAAAGGCGTTGGCAGGTGAAGGGCGTACCGCCAAAGCCATCCGTCGATTGCGCAAGGATTCGGGCCTCGGGCTGGGCACGGCCCCCGTGGCATTGGACCTGCTCACGCAGGGGCACACATTGCCCACCACGTACAGCCAAGCGCTGGATGCCCTACGGCAACTCGATGCCCCGCTGGTCGCCGAGATGACTGACCTGCTCAGCAGCGGCCATCGCGACTCCGCGATCAAACTGCTCAGGGAACGGACCGACATCGATCTTGCCGGGGGCTACCACCTCGTCACGGAGCTGAGCGTCCAACTCGATACGCAGTAATTCCGAGGCCTCTGTTGTTTCGGTCCCAGGGCTCCGCCCCGGGTTGATCAAATGGGACTGTCACTGCTGAACGCCGGGCGCCCTGTTCGTTTCGGGAGTCCGCTCGTACAGCACAGCAGGCGGACATGTAGCGCTGGTTGCGGGTGTTGTCGTTGCCCGAGCGAGGGGCGCATGAGGAGGGGGCTTGCATGCCTTCTGTGCTTCCGACGTGCGCCTTTCCTCTGTGACAACAGGGGTGGATTCTATCTCTCCCGGTCAGCACACCGAGGTGGTCCCCGTGACGACAAGCAGCACCAGCGACAACTCCGCAACGTCCCCCGAGCCTGAGTCACAACCGCCCGCAGGCGGGCGGAGCAGACGCATCAGCTCGACGACACTGGCCTGCGCCGCGGCGATCGTCGGCGCCGTGGCGGCTGCCGTCCTGACCCCGCTCGGAGAGCACGTGATAAAGGCCTTCCTCGACGAGCCGACTTGTCCGGGTGAAGCCTGCGAGGGGAAGAACCCGCAGAATCAGGGATGCAACGAGGACGCGCGCACCTTCAAGCCCGCCATCGGTAACCCCGCTCTCCTTCAGCTCCGCTACAGCGAGAACTGCCAGGCCGTATGGGCGCGGATCGAGCGGGGGAGCCCAGGAGACCTCGTTACGGCAGAGGTCACTGGGGGAGCGAAGCGCACTGCCGAGATCGAGTACGGAGACGACAAGTTCACCAGCATGGTGAGGGTGGGCAACGACGAGTTCCAGGTCACCGCCTGTGCGGTCCCCAGGGCCGGTGGTGAGAGCACGTACCAGCGCTACTGCATCCACGCGACCGAGGCGACTGCCTGGCGGTGACCCGGAGAGTGCGTCAGCAGGACCTTGCCCGGCCGCGACCTCACACCAACCCAGCAAACCGTCAACCGAGCGCTGTCCGCAGCACGGGCACCAGTCGAGCGCGGCGTCGCACGCCTCACTCTCCGCCGCCATCCTCACCCTGGAGCGGCAACGCTGAAAGAGCTCAGTGAACGCACAGCCGCTGTTCCTCCTCTTGCACAGCGAACCCCCCAACCGAGAGGAACATGCTGTGCGTTCACGTACGCGTATACGTACACGTAGACCTTCGCGCCTGTACCCGGCCGGGTCGGTCGTCCTGGCTCTCGCCGCCGCGGGGTCCGTGCTGGCCGGGCCGGCCGGCTCCGCCTCCGCCGCCGAGTCGGGCATTCGTGCCGATCTGCGGGCGGATGTGAACCGCGACGGACGGGTCGATGTCACCGGTGGCAGCGACAAGAAGGGTGAGGACAGCTGGTCCGTCGGGCGTGGAGCCGTCTATCTGCCCAACATCGACGACGACACCAAGCGGTGTCCGGTGACCGGGCCGGGTGGCAAGCCGCTGTCCGACGCCAAGCTGGCCGCGTGCAACGACGGCTCCGACATGAAGGTCAACGGCAGCGCGGACGCCGCCGACCTCGCCCGGGTCCGTTCCGTCCCCATGCCGGGTCTGCGCAAGGACGCCCAGGGCAGTCTGAAGGTCACCACGGGAGGCAAGCACGCTCGTCTCTTCGTCAAGCGTTCCGGGAAGTGGGTCCTGGTCACGTCCAAGACCCGGCTGACCGCCGCCGAGCTGCGTTCCGGTGTGGAGTTCGGTGTCGAGGGCACCGATGTCGTCCGGGACAGCGCGAAGTGGGACGGCCGTGCGGTGGTCCGGCTGACGGTGACGTCCGGGCAGAAGTCCACCTCCGACGCCGTGACCCTGCGCGTCGCGCCGCTCCTGACCCACCATCACCTTCAGAACACCCAGCAGGTGATGGTGACCGAGGTCCAGGGTGAGGGCGAGTACAGCCGTCTTCAGCAGAAGTTCGTCGCCGAACTCGGGAAGGAGGTCAAGAAGGCCGGTGTCACCAAGCCGCTGATCACCTTCGAGAAGTACGCCGACCCCTGGGCCCAGGACTTCGTCGAACCGGCCTACGTCAGCATGACCGGGCCGGGCGGTCAGCGGCAGGTGATGCGCGTGATGCTGCGTTCCGCCCAGCCGGACCGGGACGCGGGCCGGGAGCTGTTCGAGAGGGTGCGCGGCCGGGACGTCGGTGTCGTGCAGGTGACCGACCGGGCCGAGCCCGACGACTGGTCGCTCAACTCCATGGGGAACCTGGAGACCATCCCGCCCTACGCGCACGGCGGGCGCTCGTTCCCGGCCGGGCGGATCATCATGGGCGAGCGCAAGGACAGCGGGGCGCGCCCGTCGAAGGTGGTGCGGACGCTGCTGAAGTCGCAGGGGTTGCAGGACCCGCTGCTGCTGGACACCTCCTGGCTGGGCGTGGGGCACGTCGACGAGTTCGTGCAGTTCCTGCCCGCCGACACTCCGCGCGGCTGGCGCATCGGCGTCGCCGACCCGCAGGCGGGGCTGCGGCTGCTGCGCGACGCCAAGCGCGACGGCCACGGCAAGACGAAGATGTTCTCCGTCCCGGGCCGGACGGACAGTCCGGCGCCCAAGGAGACCATCGACCAGGCGCTCGCCACCCGTCACCTGGTGGCCGACAACGAGATGGCGGCGCGGCGCATCGCGGCCAACCTGGAGATCCTCAAGCGCGAGACGGGGGTCACCGACGGGGAGATCGTGCGGGTGCCCGCGCTGTACACCCGTGACTCGGAGGCTCTGACCGCCGAGGGGCAGGAGATTCCCGTGCCGCGTCTGACGCGCATGGGCGCCGGCTCCGACCTGGTGGACAGCCTCGGGGACCACGGCCAGCAGAAGTGGCTCGCCGAGAACCCGGCCGGCTCGCGTGCGGCGGCTCCGGCGACTCCGGCGGCTCGGGCGACGGTGATGACCAGCGCGTACGTTCCCGGAGCGGTCAACGGCGTGCTCCTGGCGCGCGACCGCTACCTCGCCCCGCGCCAGTGGGGGCCCGTCATCGGCGGCAAGGACATCTTCACGCAGGCCGTCACCGCCGCCTACCAGCGGGTCGGCCTGAAGGTGTCGTACATCGACGACTGGTACACGTACCACCTCGGCCTGGGCGAGGTGCACTGCGGCACCAACACCCTGCGGGACGCGACGGCCGCGTGGTGGCAGCGCCCGGCGCGGTGAGCCGTAACGGGGAGTAGGTGGTGGGTGGTTCGGTTCCGTCGGCCCGAGGCGGCGGAACCGGACGGTCAGGAGCCGTACGGTCCGTCGCCGCGCCCGCCGTCGTGCCGGGCGCGCCCGGGTGCCAGGCGGCGGTAGGCGGCGCGGGCGTGGGTGAGGCGGGCCAGGGACGTGCCGACGAGGGTGGCGGTGAGCAGGCAGGCGAGCCATGTGGTGTCGCGGGGGACGGCCCAGGTGAGGGTGCCCGCGGGCGGAATGGCGAAGCCGTTGAGGAACAGCCAGCACAGGACGGCCGTGCCGGGGGCCGCGGTGAACCGTGCGCACAGGCCCAGCACGGCGGCCAGCAGGCACAGCGCGAGCAGGGCCAGTTGCGGACGGTCGGGCCCCACCACGGCGTTGAGGAGTGCCACCAGCAGCAGTGCGCCGCCGAAGGCCCCCGCCCAGACCAGCGGCGTCGCCACAGGCTGCGGAACGGGCCTGGCTCCGGTGCCCAGCGGCCTCCACTCGATCACGCCGACGCTTCTCCTTCCCCGAGGGTGATCGTCAGGGTCCCATCAACTCCTGTTCAGTGGAACAGCCGAACCGGACAGCCGGACGACGCCCGGCGGGGGGTCACACGAAGGCGCTCTGGCCCGTGATCGCCTTGCCGACGATCAGGGTGTTCATCTCGCGGGTGCCCTCGAAGGAGTAGATCGCCTCGGCGTCGGCGAAGAACCTGGCGATGTCGTGGTCCAGGAGGATTCCGTTGCCGCCGAAGATCTCCCGGCTCCGGGCCACGACCTCCCGCATCCGCGCGGTGACGAACGCCTTGGCCAGGGCGGAGTGTTCGTCGCGGAAGACGCCGGCGTCCTGCAGCCGGGCGAGCTGCACCAGCATGCCCCACGACGCGGTGATGTCGCCCAGGCTCTTGACCAGCAGGTCCTGCACAAGCTGGAAACCGCCGATCGGACGGCCGAACTGACTGCGCTGCCGGGCGTAGTCGAGGGCCAGTTCGTAGGCGCCGGCCATGACGCCCAGCGCCTGCCAGGCCACCCCGCCGCGGGTGGCGCGCAGGATCTCGGCGACATCACGGAAGGAGTTGATGTTCTGCAGGCGGTTCGCCTCCGGTACCCGGACGTCGGTCAGGGTGATCTCGGCGTTCTCGACGATCCGGAAGGCGGTCTTGCCCTCGATCTTCGCCGGTTCGAAGCCGGGGGTGCCCTTCTCGACGACGAAGCCCTTGACGTGGTTGTCGTCGACGTCCCGCGCCCACACCACGACGTAGTCGGCGAAGGTCGCGTTGCCGATCCACTTCTTGGCGCCGTTCAGGACCCAGGTGTCGCCCTCGCGCCGGGCGGTGGTGCGCATGCCACCCGCGACGTCGGAGCCGCCGAGCGGCTCGGTCATGGCGAAGGCGCCGATCTTGTCCATCGCGGCCATCCGGGGCAGCCAGCGGTCGCGCTGCTCCTGGTCCCCGCCGGAGTGGACGGAGTACATCGCGAGGCCGTTGTGGACGCCGAAGAACGTGGCCACCGAGGCGTCGGTGCGGCTCAGTTCCATCGCGAGCATGCCGCTGAGCAGGTTGCTGACGGCGGGCCGGTGCTCGCCGTAGCCCTCGTAGGGCAGGCCGGCCAGGCCGCTGTCGCGGAAGATGCCGATGAGCTCCCGGGGGAACTCGCCCTTGGCCCAGTTGCCGTTGACCAGCGGCTTGATCTCGTCGCGCATGAGGGCGCGGGCCTTGAGGAGGATCCCCCGCTCCTCGTCCGGCAGCAGCGTCTCGTAGGCGTAGAAGTCCGCGGTGAGCTGGTCTTCCAGCGGCTGCATGGTGGTGGTCATCTCAGTTCTCCTCCTTGTCGGCGCCGTCCAGGGCGGACAGGACGGCGAGTTGCCTGCGGTCGCGCGTCTCGGTGAGTTCCGGGTACGTGGAGGAGCCGTAGGCCTGTTCCACGGCTGCGATGAGCCGTTGCTGTTGTTCGTCGTTGTGCGACGGGGTGCCGAGGTCCGCCCACATCTGCTTCATCGAGGCGCCGATGTGCTCGGCCATGTGCCGGTAGCCGCCGGGGCCGCCGCCCAGGTGCGAGCCGAGGAACGGCCCGACCGTGGCCCAGCGCAGCCCCAGCGAGTTGGTCATCACCGTGTCGAGCTCCTCGGGCGTCACCACGCCCAGCTCGACGAGGTACACGGCCTCGCGGCTGAGGGCGTTCTGCAGCCGGTTCCCGACGAAGCCGGGGATCTCCTTGCGCTCGACGACCGGGGTTCGGCCGACCGAGGTGTAGAAGTCGACGGCGGCCTGTACGGCGTCCTCGCCGGTGCGCTCGCCGGGCACGACCTCGACGAGCGGGACCAGGTGCGGCGGGTTGAAGGGGTGGCCGATCAGGACGCGGGCGGCGGCACCGTCCGCCAGCTCCTTGGTGAACTCGGTCGACGGGATGGCCGACGAGGAGCTGAGCAGCAGCGCGTGATCGGGTGCTTCGCGGGCCAGGCCGGCGAACAGGTCCTGCTTGAACTCGACGCGCTCGGGGCCGTTCTCCTGTACGACGTCCGCGTCCCGGACCGCCTCGGTGACGTCGGTGGCGATGTGCACCCGGCCGGCGAGGCCCGTCACGTCCAGGCCGCGGGCGGCCAGGTGCGGGGCGGACCGCGCCAGGGCCTCGTCCACGGCTTCGGCGAGGTCCGGTCGCGGGTCGCTCACCTCGACCGTCAGGCCGTGCGCGGCGAACAGCGCCGTCCAGGACAGTCCGATGGTCCCGGCGCCGATCACCGCGGCCGTACGGAAGGTGCGGGTCATGACGCGGCTCCCTTCAGGTAGTCGTGGACCGGCTCGGCGCCGGACAGCGTCAGGTCGGTGAGGATGTGACTGGCGGAGACGACCTGAAGCACCGGCAGGTCGGCCAGCGGGGCGAGCACGTGCTGGAACAGCTGGAGCCGGGCCGGGCCGGTCCACGCCTCCTTGACGGTGACGTCGGTGATGCGCGTGCGGACGAGTTCCTGCACCCGCGGCGAACCGTCGTAGCCGGGAACGGTCTTGAGCATGAAGGTCGGCACGGTGATCTGTGCCCGGGCCTCGCGCCGGTCCAGCTCGTGGTGCTTGTAGCCCATCGTCGCGGTGGCGACCCGCAGGCTGCCGTGGTCGAGGGTGCCGACGAGCGCGCCGGAGTCGACGGTGAGCGACGGGGAGCCGAGCACCTTCGGGTAGGCGGAGACCTCGCGGCCGGAGGCGGTCGCCGGGAAGTTGTCGAGGTACATGGCGTGCAGGTACTCGCCGTGCTCGCCCTCGAAGCCGACGGGGATCGCCTGGCCGGCCTCCGTGTAGGGGCCGTATCCGCTGACGTCGCCCATCTTCATGACCTCGAACCGGACCAGGGGTTCACCGATCCGCAGCGGTTCGGGGACGACGGCCCGCAGCGCCTCGGGGTCGGTGCGGTAGACGACGTTGAGGTACTCGCGGTCGGTGAACCGCGGGACCGTCGGCGGGTACGCCGGGCTGGTGAGCGGGGTGGTGAGGTGCTGTCGTACGTCCTCGGTCTGCATGGCGCCTCACCGTCCCGTCCACCGCGCGGGGCGGCGCTCGGCGAAGGCGGTCATGCCCTCGCGTACGTCGGCGGAGGCCATCAGGGTCTTCATCTCCCCGCGCTGGAAGGCGAAGGCGTCGGCGTCGGGCGCACCGTCGGCGGCGCGGACGACGCGCTTGACGGCCGCCAGCGCCAGCGGGGCGTTCTCCGCGAGCCGTTCGGCGAGGCGGAGCGCCTCGGTGACGGCCTGGCCGGTGGCGGTGACCCGGCCCGCCAGGCCCAGTTCGCCGGCGCGGCGGCCGTCGACGGGCTCGCCGGTCAGCAGCAGTTCCATGGCCAGGTGGTGCGGGACGCGCTTGGGCAGCCGGATCACGCCGCCGCCCGCTGCGATCAGCCCGCGCTTGACCTCGGGCAGCCCGAACCGGGCGTCCTCGGCCGCGACGATCAGGTCGCAGGCCAGGGCCAGTTCGAATCCGCCGCCCATGGCATGGCCCTCCACGGCGGCGATCAGGGGCTTGACCGGTTCGGCCTCGGTCAGGCCGCCGAAGCCGCGGCCTTCGACCTCGGGCGACTCGCCGCGCAGCGCGGCCTTGAGGTCCATGCCGGCGCTGAACGTGCCGCCCTCGCCGGTCAGGACGCCGACCCGCAGCTCGGGATCGGCCTCCAGTTCGTCCAGGGCGGCGGCCAGGCCGGCGGCGACCGCGGCGTTCACGGCGTTGCGGGCCTCGGGGCGGTCGAGGGTGATCAGCAGGGTGGAGCCGATCCGTTCCGTGCGTACGGGAGTTGTGGGAGTGCTCATGGCTGTCCTCCTGTGACGGTCAGCGGGCGGCGGCGTCGAGCTCGGCGAGGACGTCCTCGGTGTCCTGGCCGGCGACCGGCGCCAGACGGCGGATCGAGCCGGGCGTCGCGGAGAAGCGCAGCGGGATGCCGATGGTGCGGACGGTGCCCTCGGTCGGGTGCTCGACGGTGTCGAGCAGGTGGCCGCCCTGGACGTAGGGGTCCTCGTGGGCGCGGTCCAGTTCCAGCACCGGGGCCATCGGGATGCTGTGCTTGGCGCACACCTCCGCCCACTCCTCGGTGGTCAGCGCCGGGGCGCAGGCCTCCAGGAGCGCGGCCAGGTCCTCGTGGTCGGCGCTGTCGATGGCGTCCCCGTTCACACGCGGGTCCTCGGCGAGGTCCGGGCGTCCGGCGGCGGTGAAGAAGTCCCGGTAGTTGCGCGGGTTGTAGGGGATGACGCAGGCCAGGCCGTCCTTGGTGCGCACCGCCTTGTGGCCCTTCAGCATCGACAGCGGGAAGCCGGTGGAGCCGGTCTCGGGCACGTGGGTGTGTCCCGCCAGGTGCTCGACGAGGTTGAAGGCGATCAGGGTGTCCGTCATCGGGATCTCGACGAGCTGGCCCTGCCCGGTCCTGTTCCGGTGCAGCAGGGCGGCGAGCACGCTGTAGGCGATGGTCAGGGAGGAGACCTTGTCGCCGATGATGGTCGGCAGGTAGACGGGCTCGCCCAGCGCGCGGTCGGCGATGTCGACCAGGCCGGACGCGGCCTGCACGGTCTCGTCGTAGGCGGCGTTGCCCGCCCGGTCCGAGTCGCTGCGGAAGCCCTGGGCGTGCGCGTAGACGAGGCCCGGGTTACGGGCAGCGATGTCGTCGTGGGACAGGCCGAGGCGGTGCAGTGCGCCCGGCCGCATGTTGGTGATGAGCACGTCCGCGGTGTCGATCAGCTTGAGCGCCCGCTCCCGGTCCGTCTCCTCCTTGAGGTTGAGGGCCACGCTGCGCTTGTTGCGGTTGACGTTGAGGTTCAGCGGGGTCATGCCCGGCGTGGTGCGGTAGTGGCCCACGCGCACGGTGTCGGCGGGCGACTCGATCTTGATCACGTCGGCGCCCAGGTCGCCGAGGATCTGTGCCGCGTAGGGGCCCATCACCACGGTCGAGAGGTCGATCACGCGGACGCCTTCCAGGGGGCCGGCGACGGTGTCCTCGATGTCGGTCATCGTTTTTCCTTCACTCCTCGCTTCACAATGTACGTGTATCTGGCAACTAAGTTAGCAAGCGTGGTCGGAGAGTGGAATGACCGAATAACGAAAAGCGGCATGACCACAGTGGTCATACCGCCTCTTCAAGGGGTCTTTAAGAGGTTTTCGGAGAATCAGGAGCGGAGCGGCTCGGCGAACACCTCGCGGGCCGCGGTCACGACTTCCTCCAGGTCACCGCCGTGCGCCCGGTCCTTGCGCCACAGCAGACCGGTCTCGAGCCGGGGATGGAAATCCGAGAAGGGCAGGACGGTCACATTGTCGAGACGGTAATTCTGCACGGGGCTTCGCGGATCCAGCATGGAAATGGAGAACGCCAGACCACTGGAGACTATCTCGGAAACACCGTCGAAAGTCGCGCTGCCGATTTCGATCCGTTTCCTGATGCCGAGCTCGGCCAGCTGCTGGTCGAGACCGCGGAAATACGCGTTGGTCACGGCCGTGGGCGAGCCCGCGTAGGCTAGTCCGGACAGTTCCGCCAAGGAGATCGACTCCCGCCCCGGGAACCGGTCCCTGGGCACGACCGCGCCGAGCCGCTCCGACATCACCGGCAGCTGCTCCAGGGCCGGGTCGCCGCCGACCGGGAGCCGGGCGAGGGTGAGCGCCAGTCTGCCGTCGCACACCGCGTCGACCAGCCGCTCGGTGCCACCCGGCCAGCGTTTGATCTCGAACCGGTCGCCGACCCGCTCGGCGAGGGCGTCCATCCGCTCCCGCAGGTCCGGATGGATGCCGCTGGGGACGCCGAGCAGCAGGGTGGTCCGCCGCGGCCGGGTCGTCTCGTCCAGCCGCCACTGGATGGAATCGACCTGCTCCAGGACACCGCGGGCGATCGGCAGCAGCGCGCTGCCGGCCGGGGTGAGCCGCACATGATGGGTGTCGCGGTCGAACAGCCGGTGTCCGAGTTCGCTCTCGAGATCCTTGATCCGCCGGCTCAACGGGGATGCCGCCATGTGCAGTTTGCGGGCCGCGGTGGAGAAGTTCAGTTCTTGGGCGACGGCGACGAAATAGCGCAGGTGCAGGAGCTCCACTCGGCTCACCCTAACGGTGCGTAGCCGGAGATGTTGCGTTCCGGGACCGTCGATGTGACGCTCATCACCTTCAGGATGCTTCGGATCGGGCATGCGGAATCATGATCGGAATGGACGCTCGCTTCCTTGGCATACCTGATCTGGCCGAAACCCCGTCCGTGGCGGTCGTGGTCGACGTCATGCGTGCTTTCACCGTGGCTGCCTGGGCCTTTGCCCAGGGGGCGGAGAAGATCGTTCTTGCCGAGTCGCTGGACGAAGCCCTGGGGCTCAAGGCTCGCCACCCGGATTGGGTGGCGATCAAGGACGGTCCGCCCGCGCCCGGGTTCGACACCGTCAACTCCCCGGGCCTGCTGCGGTCTGTCGACCTCGGCGGACGGACCGTTGTGCAGAAGACCACGGCAGGGACGGTCGGCGCCCTCGCGGTCAAGGATGCGCCGCTGGTGCTGTGCGCCGGCTTCGTGGTGGCGGAGGCAACGGCCCAGCTCTTGCGGACGCGCGGGAGTGACAGTGTCACGTTCGTGGTCACGGGCGAGGACGGGCAGGCCGATGAAGATCTGGCGTGTGCTCAGTACATCGCCCGCAGGGCCACCGAGGCCGGGACGGATGCCGCCGAGTTCATCAGCCGCGCCGCCGAGTCGCGCGCCGCCGCGGAACTGGCGGAGGGGGTGCGTCAAGGAGTCCATCCCGATGACATTGCGCTCTGTCTCGAGGTCGACCGGTTCCCCTTCGCCATGGTGGCGACCTTGGAAGGCTCGCTCATGGTCCTGCGTCCACGCGCGACGCCTTCGCCGATTTCCTGACCCCGCCTGTCGAGGGCGAGAGCATCAGCACCCGATCCGGCGACGGACGGCACCGCCGCGCACCCACCGGAGCGATGGGTGCGGGCATCGGACCGTCCAGGCCGGACCGGGCGCTCAGAGGCGTGAGGAATCCCGCCCTCGCGTTCCCGGACCACGGACACGATCCGTGCGCGCCGGATGCGGAGCGAACGCGGGGGGGCCAGGGTGCCAGGGTGCCCAACACCGTTCGGGGCATCCGGCTGAGCGGGACTTACCTGATGTTGGAGGACTTCTTCACCTGGTACGCCATCGCCCGTGGGTAGTCGTGGCGGTGCAGGCGGACGCGGACCAGGAGCGGTCCGGCGTTCAGCGGGTCGGCCGGGTCGGTGAGGCGGTCCAGGAGGTCGTCGAGTTCCGCGGTGTGCGCGACGCTGACGCCGTTCGCCGGGGTGTGCTTGCCGGCGAAGACGGCCGCGAGGCGGTCGTAGTGCCAGGGGTGGAGGACGTTGTAGAAGTCCGGGTCGGCCGCGTCCTGGTCCGCGTAGTACGCCGGATGCACCAGCATCTGCTCGACGCCGTAGAAGTGGCCGTTGTCCATGACGAACACCACCGACCGCAGCCCGTGCCTGGTGTGCGTGGACAGTTCCTGGCAGGTCTCCTGGAAGGCGCCGTCGCCGACGAACACCATCGGGCGGGCGTCGCCGCGCTCGGGGGCGAGCGCGGCGCCGGTGGCCGCGCAGACCGACCAGCCGATGGAGAGCCAGCTGACCTGCGACAGGAACCCGCCTGCCGGCAGGGACAGGTTCATCGAGCCGATGAGGGAGAACGCGGCGTCGGAGACGACCGTCCAGTCCTCTCGCGTCTCGTGGTTCAGGAAGTGGTTGAGCCGGTCGAACACGGCGTCGTAGGTGAGGCGTTCGGCCCGCCGGTGGGGCGAGCGGCTGCTGTGCAGTGAGGCTCGGTGGTGTTCCAGGCCCGCCGGGCGGTCCTCGCGCGAGCCGTGGTGGGCGTAGGCCTCCGCGTAGTAGTCGGCGGCCAGGCCCCCCGAGCCGTAGGCCTTCACCAGCGCGTCCTGGAGTGCGGGCAGCAACTGTGTGAGCTGGACGTCGGGGAAGTAGGAGGTGCCGACGCCGACTCCGCCGTGCGCGGCCATCACCCAGTCGTCGCCGACGCACTGCTCCCCGCCGAGGTTCTTCGACGTGGACCAGGCGCCGAGCCCGATGCGGCAGGTGGCCCAGTCCTTGAATACGGCATGCACGTCCGGGTGGCTGGCGCCGCCGTTGTAGACGCCGTGGAACTGCGGCAGGTCCTCGTCGACGACGGCCTTGGCGCCGACGGTGGTGCAGAACGGCACGCCCGTCGCCTCGACCAGGTCGATGAGCTGCCCGCCCAGGCGGAACCGGTCGATCTCCTCGCCGGCCCAGACGATCGGCCGGGGCCTGCCGTCCGGGCCGGGGTGCTCCTCGACCAGGGTGAGGGCCGCCTGCACGGCCTTGTCCAGCATGGGCTGGTTGCGCGCGCTGAACGGCCGCTCCCGGGGGACGATCGGTGCCTCCGGCTCGGGGCAGGGCTCGTCCCAGAGGTCCTCCATGACCTCCAGGTAGACCGGCCGGCGCTCGGACAGGCACGCGGTGAGCGCGGCGTCGATCTGGCCGGGGGCGAGACCCGGGTTGGAGATGACCTGCGCGTCCACGGTGACCTGCCGGTAGACGTCCAGGTTGCTCTCCGGGCGGGGGCTCATGTGCGAGGTGAGCAGGCCGACCGCCCGGTAGTTCTGCCACTGCTCGTAGGGCGGGGAGGCGTTGACGGCGACGAGCGGGACCTGTTCGACGTAGGCGCCGCCGCACGCGTTGAGCAGGTTGAAGGCGCCGACGCTGTAGGTGACGGCGGCCGCGCCGATGCCGTGGATGCGGGCGTAGGCGTCGGCGGCCTGGCCCGCGCCGCCCTCGGTGGGGGTGCCGACCCACTCGATGTCGCCCTCGGCCCGCAGGGTGGTCAGGAACGGGCCGAGGTGGTTGCCGGGGACACCGAAGAGGTGGGTGATGCCCAACTCGGCCAGGCGCAGGGCGAGATAGCGGGCGACTGTGCATTCGGGGATGATCGCGGTCATGAGCGGTCCCCCTCCCGGTCCGCGCCCGGGGTGGTGACCGGCGGGGCCTGGTGGACGGCGAGGGCCGCACGCACGGCGCTCTCCAGGGCGCCCTCGATCCAGGCGTGCTTGAGGGAGGTGTGCTCCCCGGCGAAGTGCACGGGGCCTTCGGGCCGGGAGACGTCCAGGTGGAAGCTGGTCATCTGGTGCGCGGTGTAGATGGCGGCCTCGCCGAAGGCGTACGGGTCGCGGGCCCAGCTCTTGGTGGCGCCGCGTCCGGTGAAGAACACCTCGATGCGGGGGCCGTGCAGGGCCTGGAGGTTGCGCAGGGCGTAGACGTAGCGTTCCGCGTCGCGCATGGAGTCCCAGCGGGCGGCGTCGTCGGACCAGCAGTACGAGGCGAGCACGACGCCGCCGGTGCTGCCCTCGACCCGGTGCGAGGGGTAGTACATGAACCTGTTGGGGTTGTCGGTGGCCGAGCCGCCTCCGAAGCAGTGGGTGGCGGGGCGGAGCGCGGGACCGCGCAGCGGCATGGTGCTGTTGAGCTGCCGCATCTCCTCGGTGACGCTGCTGTCCTTGACCGCGGCACCGAGCAGGCCGCTGCCCGTCGGGGCAGCCCCCGCCTCGGCGAGCGAGAGGGCCTCGCCGGTGCCCTGCTCGCCGCCCAGCTGGTAGTACTCGTACAGGCCGGGTGCGATGCGGTCGAGCTCCTCGCGCCAGTCGTCCTCGGTGAACTCCCACCACCGGTGGCTGAACTCCAGCAGCACCTTGGTGGCCTGGTCGTAGTGGGTCTCGATGATCGCGCGGCGCTTCTTGTACGACATCGACGGGACGATCTCCACGAAGCGCAGGGCGGAGAACGGGATGGTGACGATCGCCAGATCGGCCGTCCACAGGCGCGGCGGGGCCTGTGGATCGTTCTCGGCGACGGTCTGCACGGCCACGCCCCACCCGTCGGGTCCGACCGCGCCGGTGCCCTCGGGGTCGGTGTCGCGGCTGGGGTCGTGGAACTCCAGGCGGATCATGCGGTGGCCGAGCCGCACCTCGTCGCGCAGGCCCTGGTGGAGGGCGTGCGGCAGGCGCCAGCTGCCGCCGGGTATCTCCCAGTAGCGGACGCCCGGGTTGATGTCGCTGCGGCTCAGGAAGCTGTGGAAGAACGAGAGATGCAGCCGCGAGGACATGTTCTCCAGCGTGCCGACGGCCTCGATCGCCTCGTCGCTGAGTCCGGCGTGGTCGCGCAGGAAGCCGCCCATCGAGTAGCCGTCGAAGTCGCGGATCACCCGCGCCCAGCCCTCGACCCACTCCTCGAGGGGCTTGTTGACGCGCTTGCCGTCGACGACGTCGGAGTAGTAGTCGCGCACGCTCTCCAGCGCGTCGTCGACCATCTTCACGACGGGGGCGCGGACCTCGTCGCCGGTGAGGTGGAAGCCCTCGTTGATCCGCTCGGGGCCGGCGGCGTAGTCGGCCCGCCGCACCTGGGTGCGGTTGGCGCGGATCCAGGAGTTGCCCCGCTTGTCGGGTTCGCGGAAGTCGGGGCTGTCGTCGCCGTAGCTCCAGGTCCGGCCGGTGAACGAGGTGTACGTCACCGGGGGCACGGGGACGTCGGGGCCGCTGCCGGTGCCGGGGGCCACGTCCACGTTGTAGAACTGGCGGCGGCCGAGCCCGAGTTTGTCGACCAGGGCGAGGACCAGCGGGTGGAAGTCGGGCAGCCGCATGGCACCGGCCTCGGCGTACTGGGCCGGGTCGTCGAACGGCTGGTCGTGTTTGGTGGCCCGGAAGGTCTTGATGCGCCCGCCGACCCGGCTGGCGTTGGCCTCCAGGACGGTGACGTCGTGTCCGGCGTCCTTGAGCAGCCGGCCGGCGACGAGGCCGGTGATGCCGGCGCCGATGACGAGGATCTTCTTGCGCGGGTGGTGGGTGGGGCCGAGGCGGCCCGTGTCTATCAGCGTGTGCAGATAGTGGAGTTTGAGGTCGGTGCCGTCCGGCCCGACGAGGAGGAGTTCGCGGGCGAGCCTGAGGCAGGTCTGCCAGCGGGCACGGGTGGCGGAGTCGTCCCGAGGTAAGTCGGTCATAGCTTTCGATCGTAGATATGCCGGAACGATTTCGCGGTTTCACCGCGAACAAAGTCCTGAAAGCAGCGATCGCACCGCTTGGCGCAATTTGAGCTTGCCCGCACCCCCTTTCGAATACGGAAGATCCGGCAGGGGCGGAAGGGGATACGGATCACACCGGACAGGAAATTTACTTACGGAATACGAGAATTCGGAAATCCCGGGACCGGCGGCGCCCGCAGCGCATCTCCTCAGCCGCCCCCACCAGTCCTCCATCCCGTTCGGCATCCCACGGGCGGGACGTTCCCCCTGGCCAGAGCCAGTGCTGCCATCCCAGCGTTCCAAAAGGGCCGACCGGAATGGCGGGTGGGACGGAAGGTGGCGCAAGGTTGGGTCATCGAAGCACGCCGCCCCCTTCGAGGGTGGTGACGCCGATCCAACTTCCCGTCTCGGCCGCACATCTGTACGGCCGGTATCCATGAACCGGGAGATTCCGTTCCGGAAATTCGGAACCCAGGAAACCCGAAACTCAGAGAAAGCAGTTCAACGCATGCGTATCGCACAGCGCTTCACCACCCGCGTGGCCGCCTCCTCCCTGGTCGCTGCCGCCGCTTTCGCTCTCGTCGGTGTCCAGGCCGCGGGCCAGACGGCCTCCGCCGCCACCCCGCAGAAGGCCGCCGCGACCGTCGACTGCACCGCGGCGAACACCAAGCTGACCGTCGACAAGGTCTCCCGGCCCATCAACACCCTGCTGCTCACGGCCACCAACACCGGCACCAAGCCCTGCAACCTCTACGGCGCGCCCTACCTGGCCGCCGGCGCCGGCGCCCAGGCTCCCGTCCCGTGGCTGGACTCCGGCAAGCCTCAGGCCGTGGTGACCCTGGCTCCCGGCGAGTCCGGGTACGCCGGCATCGGGACCTCCAGCCCCGACGGCTACGGGGGCCACGTCGCCGCGACCCTTGGTGTGGACTTCTCGAACAAGGACCTGAACGGCTCGCTCGGCAAGGGCGCGACGCTGCCGCTGCCCAACGGCGGCGTGTACTTCAACAGCGCCAATTTCGTCACGTACTGGCAGAGCGACGTGTACGACGCGCTGTTCGGCTGAGCCGTCCGGCGTCCCATGGCACCGCCGGTGGTCGCGGTGCCATGGGACGCGGAACACGTGACGAGGTGTGAGGCGCCGTAATGCCGGTCGCACAGGTCCTTGCTGGAGGCCGTCGTCCGGGCCTGGCGCCACGCCGGGGCGCTGGAGCTGCACGGGCTGCTCGAACAGGCCAGGGACCGGTCCTGCCGACGCCTGGTCTCAGCACCGCCGCGCGAAGGTACGTGGGGCAGGCGCGGATGCCTGACAGTCACGCGGGTTCGGGCACCCTGCGGTGGCCCGCGACGACGACCAGTGCCCCGACGACCGCCAGGCCCGCCAGGACGCTGCCGAAGACGGTCGCCCCGGCGGGCAAGCCCACCGCGTCCATGAGGTAGCCAGTGGACACCGGCAGGAGACCGGCCGGGAGGTAACCGCCCACGTTCAGCGCGGCGTTGGCCTCGGCGAAGCGCTGCGGCGGGACGGTGGAGTTGAGCAGGGACAGGCCGCCGAGCTGGCCCATGCCCTGGCCGGCCCCGGCGAGCAGGGCGGAGGCGGCGAGCAGGTCGACCGAGGAGCCGCGCACGGCGGCGATCAGCGCGGCCATGCCGAGGGTGGTGCTGATCGCGCCGGCGGTCAGGATGGTGTGCCGGGGCAGCTTCCGCACGGCGAACTGGACGCCGGTCGCGGCGAGGAACATCGCGAACGCCATCGCCCCGGAGACGATCCGGCTGGTGGTGCCGAGCAGTTCGGTCAGCAGGGTGGGGCCGAGCGACAGCACGAAGGACGTGGCGGTGATGCCGGGCGCGAACACCGCGATGCCCAGGGCCAGAGGGACGCCGTTGCCGCGCGGCACGCCGGGCACGCGCACCCAGGCGCCCTCACCGGGCGCGGTGGGACGGCGTACGGGCATGCGCAGCACGGCGAGGACGGCCGTGGCCAGCAGCACCGCCTCGAGGGCGAAGACGGTCACGGTGGGCGCGGGCAGCGTCTCGGACAGCAGGCCGGCGAGCAGCGGACCGAGGCCGGCCCCGAAGACCATCGCGCAGGACGCGAGCAGCGCGGCCAGTCGCCTGCGCTCCGGGCCCGCCACGTCCGTCACGGCGGCCATGCCCGCGGAGACGACGGCGCCGACGGCGATCCCGGTGAACAGCCGGGCGACGATCAGCGCGGTGACCGTCGTGGCCGTCGCGAAGATCGCACAGGCGGTGAGCGCCAGGGCGAGGGCGGGCAGCAGCACGGGCTTGCGTCCCAGCCGGTCCGAGACCACGCCCGAGACGAGCAGCGAGCCGAGCAGCCCGACGATGTAGAAGGCGAAGACGACGGTCAGGGTGCCCTTGGAGAACCCGATGTCGCGCTGCCACAGCACGTACAGCGGGGTCGCCGCGTTGGACAGCACGAAGACGGCGGTGACCGGCCACGCCGCCAGCCACACCCATCGGGTGGGGGTACGGGGTGCGGCCTGACTTTCCGGCATGGTTGGTCCCTCCGACGAGCTCAGTACGAGTTTTTTCGAACCTAGCATGCAGTACGATGAAACTCGTACAAGCGATTCGGATGACAGGGAGCTGCCCATGCCCGCGACGGCTCACGACGTGCCGGTCATCAAGGTGGTGCCGGAGCCGGAGAACCTGCCGGAACCGCTGCCCGAGCCGGCGGTCGAGGAGCTGCGCCTGGAGACGGTGCTGGGCGCGCTGAGCGACCCGCTGCGCCTGACGATCGTGCGCAAGCTCCTCCTTGAGTCGGAGGCGTTCGACCACACCTGCGGCTGGTTCGGCCTCGACCGCCCCAAGTCCTCCCTCACCCACCACTTCAAGGCCCTGCGCGAGGCCGGCATCACCCGTCAGCGCCAGTACGGCCTGGAACGCCGCAGCCACGTCCGCGTCGCCGATCTCGACGCCCGTTTCCCCGGCCTGTTGGATCTGGTGGCGGCGTGGACCCCGGACACGCCCTGAGCCGACGCGAGAACCGCCACCGACGACCGCCCGGACGCGTTGTTCAGCCCGCGGGCCGGGTGGCCGAACAATCCGTGCCGCGACTGGACTGGGCTCGCCGGGAAGGGCCGCAGCATGGAGAGGGGTCGTCGGATGGGCAGGAGCAGGGGCATCACGGTCGTGGTCGCCGGGCTGGTGCTGGCCGTCGGGGGTTGCGGGGACGGCGGGACGGACGAGAAGGCCGCCAAGCCGTCGGGCGAGCCGAAGCCGACCCGGTCGCCGTCATCGTCGCCGTCGCCGTCGGCCGACCTCGTGGAGTGGGTCGGCGACATGTGCGAGTCGACGGTCGCGCTCGAGAACCTGCGGAAGGAGAGCGCCGCGGATCTGAAGGAGATCCGGAACTCGGACGACAAAACCGGGATGCTCGCCCACGCCCGCGCCCTCAGTTACCTCTCCACGACACCGGCGGACGTGGAGACCGTGGCCGGCGACCTGGAGGCCCTCGGTCCGTCGGGCGTTCCCGCGGCCGACCGGCTGCGCGACGCCCTGCGGAAGAAGGTGAGGAGTGTCGCGAACGAGCTCGAGGCCCGGTCACCGGCGGTGGGCCTCGAGTACGCCGAGAGCACTGTCGCGGACGCCGACAAGCGGGTCCAGTCCCTCACACCGCCCGAGCCGGACCTGCCCGCGCTGACCAAGAAGGTTCCGCGGCTCGCGGCGGCGTACGAGCAGGCCGGGAGGTGCGCGCCGGGCTGGAAGCCCGACGGGTCGTCCGGGGAGGGGGACCCGGCCGCGCCCGACCGACCGCTGCCGAAGGCGGCGGACGGCAAGAACTACGCGGCCTGCTCGGACGGTGCGTGCGAGGTCCTGGTGACCTCCACGGCGGACATCACGGCGAAGGGCACCAAGGTGCACGTCATCGTGGCGGACGACTCCATCACCTTCCAGTCGGGGGGCGGCGTGATGCAGTTCGGCGGCGCGGGCGGTGTGGCCGGGTTCGGCAACGGCCTGAAGGCGACCGTCGTCGCCCACGACAAGGACGGTGCCGTGCTGGAGTTCTCCCGCTCGTAGGCAGCGCTACCGGTCTTCGCAGGCCTCCCTGTAGGGGAGTTGCGGCAGATGCTCCTCCCAGTCGGCCCGGGTGAGAATCCCGCCGGTGTGCTCGCAGACGTACTTGGCCGCGCGGTCCTCGTCCAGCGTCCACACCCGGGCCGTCAGGTCGTAGCCGGCGGAGGCGAGGGCGTCGCCGCGCGGGCTGAACGCGACGGTGGTGACGGTGTCGAGGTGGCCGGTGAGTTCCTGGCCGGACGGCTCGGCCCGGGCCGGGTCGGACACGTCCCACAGGCGGACCGTGTGGTCGCCGCTGCCGGTCGCGAGCGTGTCGCCGTCCGGGGCGAAGGACAGGGCCCGAACCGCCGCGCGGTGTCCGGCCAGTTCCTCTCCCAACGGGCGTACGCGGTCCCGCCGTTCGACGTCCCGTACGTCCCACAGCCGCACCGTACGGTCGTCGCTGCCCGTCGCAAGTGTCCTCCCGTCCGGGGCGAAGGCCACCGCTTCGACCGACTCGTCGTGTCCGGTGAGGGCGGCGCCCGCGGGCCGGGCCCGCGTCCCGTCGCCGGCCACGTGCCACAGGCGGGCCGTGGCGTCCTCGGCGCCGCTCGCCAGGAGGCGGCCGCTGCGGGCGAAGGCCACGGAGGTGACGGCGTCCGTGTGGCCGCGCAGCGGTGCGCCGAGCGGCCGTGCCCGGTCCGGTCGCCGTACGTCCCACAGCCGGACCGTGTCGTCCTCGCCGCCGGTGGCCAGGGTGCGGCCGTCCGGCGCGAACGCGACGGCGTCGGCTACCCCGTCGTGTGCGTGCAGGGGTTTCCCGAGCGGCGCGGGGCGGTCGGGCGTGGAGACGTCCCACAGGCGTACGGTGCCGTCCGCGGAGCCGCTGGCCGCCGTACGGCCGTCCGGCGCGAACGCGACGGCCAGCACCCGGTCTTCGTGGGTGAGGGTCCGCGGCAGCCGGCGCGGGCGGTCCGGGCGGCGTACGTCCCACAGGCGGACCAGCCCGTCGTCGGTGCTGGCGGCGGCGAGCAGGCGGCCGTCGGGGCTGTAGGCGACGGCGGTCACCGGGTTGGTGAAGTCCGTGAGGACGGTCGGTGGCCGGTGCCAGAGCAGGACGCCGCCGTCGGCGCCGGTGCTGGCGAGGGTACGGCCGTCGGGGCTGAAGGCGACCTCCCACACGGGCTCCGTGTGCCCGGTCAGCGGCTCCCCGAGCCGCTGTGGATAGGCGGGGTTGGCCACGTTCCACAACAGCGGCGCGTCGTCCTCGCCCGCGCTCGCCAGGGTCTCCCCGTCGGGGCTGAACGCGACCGACATGACGGGCGCGGTGTGCCCGGTCAGCGGTTCGCCCAGTGACGTGAGCCGGCCGGCGTCGGACGCGTCCCACAGCCGTACGGTCTCGTCGAAGCCGGCGGTGGCCAGCGTGCGGCCGTCCGGCGAGAAGGCCAGGGTCCACACCGGGGCGGTATGGGCGCGCAGGGGCTTGCCGAGCGGTGCGATCCCGTCGTCCTCGCCGTACCGCCACATCCGGACGGTGCCGTCATAGCCCGCCGTCGCCAGGGTGTTGCCGTCCGGGGCGAACGCGACCGCGCGGACGCTGCGGTCCTCCGAGTCGTCGGCCGCGGCGGGCTTGCCGAGGGGCGTGGGGCGGGCCGGGTCCGTCAGATCCCACAGGCGTACGGTGCCGTCGTCGCCGGCCGTGGCCAGGGCTCGGCCGTCGGGGGCGAAGGCGGCGGAGACGATGTTCTCCTCGTCGTGGCTCACCAGCGGCCGGCCGAGGGGGCGGGGGTGCTCCCGGTCGCGTACGTCCCACAGCCGGATGGCGCCGCCTTCGCCGGTGGCCGCCAGCAGGTCGCGGCCCGCCGGTGCGAAGGCGACCGCGCCGACCCGGTCCGTCCCGAGCCGCAGCGGTTCCCCCAGGGGCCCGCCGCCGGTGTCCCACAGCAGGACCGTGCCGTCGTGGCCGCCGGCGGCCAGAGTCCGGCCGTCGGGCGCGTACGCCACGGAGCTGCCGGTCCCGTCGTGGCCGGGCAGCCGGGTGGCCAGGACCCGGCCCGCGTCCGAGGCGAGCCGGGTCCGCAGGTCCGGGGTGGAGCGCATGCGGTAGGCGGCCACGTCGAGCCGGGCGGCCAGCCCGGCGTGGGTGTCGCGGACCCGGTCGGCCTCGGCGGTGAGCTGCCCGAACACGGCGTCGTCCCGTTCGGCCTGCGCGCTCTCGCGGGCCTGGAGGGCGACGACGGCGGTGCCGGTGGCGAGCAGGGCGAGCGCGGCCAGTACGGCCACGACCGTGCGGCGCAGCAGCACGGCGCGCTGCCGGCGGCGAAGGGAGGTGGTGAGGAACCGCCGTTCCAGCGGGGTCAGTTCGTCGGTGCCGGGGGCGGCGCCGTCCGACGGGAAGGCGTCGCGGGCGGCCGACAGCCGGGAGCCGGCGTAGAGCGCGGCGTTCTCCTGCCCGAGGTCCTGCCAGGTGCGGGCCGCCTCGGAGAGCGCGCGGTGGACGCGCAACCGGTCGCGTTCCGCGTCGATCCAGGCGCGCAGGCGGGGCCAGGCGGTGATGAGGGCCTCGTGGGCGAGGTCGGCGGTGCCGTCGTCAAAGGTGATGAGGCGGGCCCGGGCCAGGCGTTCCAGGACGACCCGGGTGTCGGCGGGGTCGCCGAAGTCGAGTTCCGCGTGGTCGGTGGGGCGGCGGGTGTCAGCGCTCCCGTCGCCTGGCGCAACGAGACGCAGCAGGATACGGCGGGCCAACTCAACTTGCTCCGCAGTCAGTTCCCCGTACACCTGCTCGGCCGTCCGGACGACGGCGCCGTGCAGTGCGCCTGCCGCCTCGTACGCGGTCTCGGTCAGGGCCCGGCCGCTGCGGTGGCGCCAGGTCTCCAGCAGGGCGTGCGACATCAGGGGCAGTCCGCCGGGGGCGTCCTCGACCTCGTCCAGGAGGCGGTCGGTCAGGGCGCGTTCGACGATCAGGCCGGCCGCGGCGGCCGGGCGGACGATGGCCTCCCGCAGTTCCGCCCGGCTCATCGGCCCGGCGAGCAGCGTGGCGTCCTGCAACGCGGCGGTGAGCCCGGGGTGTTCGGCGCACCGGCCGAGGAAGTCGGCCCGCACCGCGATGACGACGCGCAGCCTGCTGTCGGCGGCGGTGGCGGCGACGAGCCGGTCGATGAAGGCGTCGCGGTCGGCCGGGTCGGCGCCGAGGGTGTACAGCTCCTCGAACTGGTCGACGATCAGCCAGGTGTCGGCGTCGGTGTCCGGTACGGGTTGCAGCCGCTCGGCGTGCGTGCGCAGCGGGTCCGCGCCGGGGGTGAGGATCCGTACGGCCGCGGGCGGCACGTCATCGTCGCCGGCCGCCCGCAGCCGGGGGATCAGGCCCGCCCGCAGCAGCGACGACTTGCCGCTGCCGGAGGGGCCGAAGACGGCGGTGAAGCGGTGCTTGCGGTTCAGCTCGGTGAGCCGCTCCACGAGCCGGTCGCGGCCGAAGAACAGTTCGGCGTCACCCGGTTCGAACCGGGTCAGGCCGCGATAGGGCGGCCGGGCGGTGTCCTCGGCGGCGGTCTCGGCGGCCAGTTCGTCCGACGCCTCGCGCCAGCGCCGCTCCCACTCGGCGGGGTCGCCGCCGCACGCCTTGACGTAGGCGAGCGTCACCGCGCGGGTGGGCAGCTGCTTGCCCGCCGCCGCCTGCGACAGCGTGGTCACCCCGTACCGCGCCCGGCGGGCCATCTCCCGGTAGGTGGGCCTGCCCGCGGCCTCGCGCAGCGCACGCAGCCCGGCGGCGAACCGCTGCACCGGCCCGGCCTCCGGATCCAGCTCACCCTCGGCGCGACCCGGCCCTGATTGTCCCGGCACCCCCCGGCCCCCTCACCTCGTACGCCCTCCACGACCTTCGACCGTATCGGCGTCCGTGACACGGGCGTTCACCTGATCCTCACGCTTCCTCCAGGTCACACGGTCCGGTTCACGCCTCCGGGTTGTTCGGTGCCGGGAGAGGGCCAGCCGAACAACGGCGCACGGCGGTCGAATGGCCGAAGGACGGCCGGGACGGCCACGGGGCGGCGGTCCGAGCCCTGCGAGGGGAGGGCTCGGGCCGCCCCGCGTCCGCACACACCCGCGACAAGCTGGAGGAGAGCCATGTACGGACGACATCGCACCCGTCACCTCGCCGTGGGGCTGGGCGCGGCGGCACTCACGATGACGCTCACGGCGACGACGGCACCCCAGTCCGCGAGCACCGCGGCACAGCGCTACGGCTGGGGGGACCCGCTCCCCGCGGGGTCGGACGAGTTCGGCTACGGCTCCGAGGCCGCCCCCGCCGTACCGGACCGCGCCAAGTGGCGCCTGGCCGGCGGCGGCCCCGGCAAGTGCTGGCCGGGCCACAGCGACAACGGCCGCCGCTGCGACGCCAACACCCGCGTCGTCGGCGGAGTCCTGCGCATGACCGGCGAGGCGGACGGCGACACCGGCTGGCTCGCCTCGCAGTACGGCCAGAAGTACGGCAGATGGGAGGCACGCGTGCGCTCCCGGGCCACCGCCCCCGACAACGGCCGGCAGTACCACCCGCTGCTGATCCTGTGGCCGGACTCGAACGAGCATCCCGAGGACGGCGAGTACGACTACCTGGAGAACGGCGCCCCCGGCGAGAAGTGCGCCGAGGCGTTCCTGCACTATCCGCACCCGCAGGACGTGCCCGTACAGCAGGAGCACGCCCGCAAGTGCGGGGTGGACCTGTCGCAGTGGCACAACGTGGCCGTCGAGTGGACCCCGGACCACCTGCGCGGCTTCATCGACGGCGAGGAGTGGTTCCGCTTCTCCGGCGGCGCGAACGCGGACCGCGACTGCATCCAGTGCGCCCCGTCGATGCACCAGACCATCCAGCTCGACAACTTCCACGGGGACGGCCTCCAGGGCGCCGTCTACGAAGTGGACTGGGCGCGGGTCTACGACCTGCCGGACGACGAGGGCGCCTCATGACGTATCCGACGTACGAACCCGGCCCGCCCCTGCCGCCGGAGCCCGCCGAGCCGCCCCGGCCCCCGGCCCCCGCCGACCCGTGGGCGGTGGCCCTCGGCAACGCCACGCTGCTCGGCATCGGCTATCTGCTGCTGCGCCAGTGGCGACTGGCCGCTGTCGCCGTGCTCGGCACGGCCCTGCTCCTCGACCTCACCGCCTCCACCGCCGAGACGTTGTACGAGGTCCTGCTGCTCCTGTGGTGGGCGGCCGGCATCGCCCACGGCTGGTTCCTGGCCCGCCGCCGCCCGGAGCACGTCGTGCGACGCGGACAGCGCGCGGGCACGCTCGGCCTCGCGCTCGCGGTGGTGCTGACCGCCGTACTGCTCCGTGCCGACGCGTACGGCATCGAGAACCGCGTGGCCGAGGCCCGCGATGGCGGCGACTGCGAGGCGGCCGTCGCCGCGCAGGGCGAGGTGTGGTGGGGCCACCGTCTGGCGGGCGCGCCGGTGGTGGAACCCGGCGACGCGGTGGTGCAGGCGTGCCACCGGCTGGACGGGGCGGCGGCAACCCTGGCCCGCGCCGCGCGCAGGGGCAGCACCGAGGACCTGGGGCGGGGCTTCGGCACGCTCGCCGGCGTCCTCAACCAGCCCGGCAACGAGCAGACCGTGAGGACGGTCCTGGACACCTTCCTCGACGGCCTGCCCACCGACGACTCCTGCGACACCGCCGCCCTCACCGCCTGGCTCCGCGACCGCGGCCCCAGCCACGACGTCCTGGACCGCTCCGCCGACAGGGCGGCACGCACGGAACCCGCCGCCCTGGTGGGATGCGGCGACCACCTGATGACCGAGGACGCGTGGCAGCAGGCGCGGACGCACTACCAGCAACTCCTCGACACCTACCCGGACGACGCTCGCAAGGACGAGGCCCGCGACGGCGTGCGCAAGGCCACCCTCGCCATCGAACTGGACCACGTGCGCGGCCTGGTCGACAACACCTACGGCGCCGACTCCGGCTACTGCTCCAAGCCCGCCAAGTACAGCGGAGCCCCGCCGTACCGCAAGGGCGCCAACCGCGCCCTGTTCCTCGGCGACTCCGAGTACACCGACAAGCTCCCCGGCTCCTGGCGCACCGGCGACCCGGCCAAGGCCGCGCTCGTGGTCTGCGCGGACGCGGCGGAGAACGGAGCCGCCGTGGAGACCTGCTCCTACGAGAACGACAAGTCGAAGTACCTGCCCCACCAAGTGACCTTCTACAAGGTCAAGATCCCCCTGAAGGTCTACGAACTGCGCACCGGCAAGCGCCTCGACCCGCGCTCGGTCCAGATCGGCGGCGGAAGCTGCCCGAGCGTCCTGCGCTACGAGTACTACATGTACGACCTGGGGCCGGGCGACCAGTTCGTCTCCACGTCCAAGTCCGGCGTACGGGACGCGTTCCGCCCGGTCGTCCGACGGTGACCATCCGTTCTCCCGGCCCGGCCGGTCACGCCCGCCGCATCCGCCGCAGCGCGGCCCGGGCCGGGAGGACGGTGGCCGCCGTGCCGAGCAGCAGACAGCCGGCCACCACGCCCGCGCCCCAGGGCCAGGCCACCGACAGCTCGACCGGCAGTCCCAGTTCCCGGCGCAGTCCCCGGGCCGTGCCGAACAGGGCGGGAGCCGCCACCGCCAGCCCAAGGACGGCGCCCAGCGTGACGACGCAGCACGTCTCGGCCACGAGCGTCAGCAGCACCTGGCGCGGTGTCGCACCGGACAGGCGCAGGACGCGCAGGTCCCGCACCCGGCCCGCGGTCGCCGTCAGCACGGTGGAGGCGACGGCGATCATGGTGTAACCCGCCGTGATGGCGACGAGGATCAGGGTGAACAGCCACACCAGCCGGTCCTCCTCGGCGTCGTCGGAGGCCGCATACGCCGCCACCGGGACCTCCTTGGCGCCGAGGCCCGAGAGGGACGGCGTGGGCGCGGCGGTGGTGCGGTACACGACGTCCGCGAGGGCCGACGGGTCGTGGGCGCGTACCAGCTCACGCGGCAGGAACACCTGGTACGGCATCGAGTCGTCCAGCACGGCTCTCACGCGCAGGTGCCGGGTGCGGCCGTCCTCGAAGGTGAGGGTGGCGGTACCGCCCTCCCGCCAGCCGTGCGCGGCGGCCACCGCGGCGGTGACGACGACGGTGTTCCCACGGGGTGCCCGCGCCGTGTACGTCTGCTCGAACCCGGGCGTCACCCCGGCCGCCGACAGGGCCGCCCTGCCCTCGCCGCCGTAGACCGTCGTCGACAGCAGCGCCGTGCCCCCGACCCGGTCGACCGCGGCGTCCGACAGGCCCGGTGTGCCCCGGGGCACGACGGCCGCCTCGGTCCGTACGGCCGCGGCCTGCCGGCTGGTGTCGGCGCTCTGGGTGGTCTGCACGGCGCTGGTGATCAGCACGGCGAAGGCGACGGTCGCCAGCACCGGGGCGATCGTGGCGGAGGTGCGGCGCACCGAGGTGCGCATGTTCTCGCGTACGAGCACCGCCGTGGCACCGGGGCGCCGGGCGAGCGGCCGGGTCAGCGCCCCGATCACGGGCCGGGTCAACGCCGGCAGGAGGAGGGTGAGTCCGGCGGTCAGGCCCATGGCCGCGCCCAGGACCAGCAGCACCATGGCGTCGGCCCCCGCGACGGCCGTACCCGCCGAGCAGGCCGCGCCCAGGCCCGTCGCCGCCAGCCCCGTGACCCACCGGCGGCGGGTCATCGGCCGGCTGTCCACCGCGGCCTCCCGCATCGCCTCCAGCGGCTTCACCCGGGAGGCCCGACGCGCCGCCGCACCCGCTCCGGCCAGTGCCACGGCCACGCCCAGGGCCCAGGCGGCGGCCGGTACCCACCACCGGATGCTCACCTCGAAGCCCGCCGGCTGGAAGCCCGCGTCGATCAGCAACCCGGTCATCGCGGGCGCCATGACGACTCCCGCGACCGCCCCCGCCCCGGCGCCGACGACGCCCACCGCCAGGGCCTCCCCGTACACCAGCCGCCGCACCTGCCGCGGTGTCGCGCCGATCGTGCGCAGCAGGCCGAACTCGCGACGCCGCTGCGCGACGGCGAACGCGAACGTCGACGACACGTTGAAGACGGTGACGAACGCGGAGAGCAGCGCCATGGCGGTGAGCACCTGGCCGCCGATCCAGCGGGTCATCTCGTCCTGCTTCGGCGCGAGCGCGTCACGGGAGGCTCCGGTCAGGACGGTGCCGTCATCGCCGACGGCGTTCCGGGCGGCGTCCGCGACCCGGGCGGGGTCGGTGCCGGGGTCGAGGACCAGCCCGATGGTCCGTACCCCGCCCGCCAGTTCGGCGGCCCGCCGGTCGGTGACGTAGTAGCCGGGGCCGTCGATCGTGCCGGACACCGAGAAGCGCTGCGGGCCGCGTGCCGTCAGCACCGTGAGGGGCTCGCCCGGCCGGTGCCCGAGGGAGTCGTCCACGACGATCTCGCCGTCTGCCGCCGGTGGTCTGCCCCCGCTCAGGCCGTACGCGGCGAGCGCCGCGGCCGACCAGGGGTGGCCTTGCCGCTCCCCCGTGCGCTGATCGCTGCCGGGCGCCTGCGCGTAGAAGGACCGGTCGGCCACCGCGGCGGCCACGCCCGGCAGCCGGCCGAGTTCCCGCCGCAGCTCCTCGGCGCGCTCCGGCGCCCAAGGCGGGTTCTCCGTGAACACCCCGGCGGTCGGCGCCCCCGCCGGGCTCCGCACCAGCACCGGCGCCCCCGCGAGCCGCTGCGGCACTCCCGTACCGTCCGACAGCAGCACCAGCGCGCTCATGGTGACGACCGCGACGCCCAGCGCCACGGCCACGAAGGACCCGAGAAAGGAGGTCCACCGCTCCCTCGCGGTCGCCAGGCTGATCACGGCCGCACCTCCAGGGCGGCCGTCCGCGCCGCGATCGCCTCGGCGCCCTCGGCGCCCGGCAGTTCGTCCGCGAGCCGACCGTCGGCCAGCAGCAGCACCCGGTCCGCGTATGCCGCGGCGGCCGGGTCGTGCGTCACCATCACGACCGTCTGTCCGCGGCTGTCCACCAGGCCCCGCAGCAGCCGCAGCACGACCCGGGAGGCGCTGCTGTCCAGTGCGCCGGTCGGCTCGTCGGCGAAGAGGACGGCGGGCCGGGCGATCATCGCCCGGGCGATCGCGACGCGCTGCTGCTGGCCGCCGGACAGTTCGCTCGGCCGGTGTCCGTGCCGGTCCGCGAGCCCGACCGCGGCGAGTGCCGCGTGCACCTCGTCCGGCGAGGGGCGTGCCCCGGCCAGTCTCAGGGGCAGTTCGACGTTCTGCGCGGCGGTCAGGGCCGAGACCAGGTTGAACGCCTGGAAGACGAATCCGATCCGGTCCCGGCGCAGCACCGTGAGCGCGTTCTCGTCCAGCCCGCCCAGTTCCGTGCCACCGATCAGCACCTCGCCGGCGCTCGGCCGGTCGATGCCCGCCGCGCAGTGCAGCAGGGTGGACTTGCCGGAGCCCGAAGGGCCCATGACGGCTGTCATCGTCCCGGCCGCGAAGTCCAGGGTGACGTCGTCGAGTGCGGTCACGGCGCGGTCGCCGGTGCCGTAGTACTTGGTCAGCGACCGGAGTCGGACGGGGAGCAGGGCCGAAGTGCCTGGCGTCGTTGGGGTGTTCGTCGTGGTCATGCCTTCAAGGCAACGACGGGAACACCGCCCGGCACAGTGCCGCCCGGGCGAGAGCCGATACTCCATCTGGCACTACTGCCTTCACCACCCGGCGCCGCTACGGTCGACCGCGTGACCACCCCCCGAACCGTCCTGGAGGCTCTCACCCGCAGCCCGTTGGGATTCCCGCGCACCGTCTGGCCGTGGCGCGCACTGGGGTATCTCCTGTCCGGCGGGGTGTTCGCGACCGGTGTCTACCTCGGTGTGGCCGGGCTGTTCACCGCGCCCGTCGGCACGTTCGCCAGGGTGATCTGCGCGGGGGCCGTGGTGGTCTTCGCCGCCGCCCTCGCGGGGCCCCTGGAGCGGCGTCGCCTCGCCCTCGTCGACGCCGGCGAACGGCCGGAGTCGTCGGGCGGTCCACGGGCCGTCGGCTACGGCGTCGTATCGGTCCTGGCGGTCGGCTGGCTGGACCTCGCCGTCGCCCTGGTCTCGCTCGGCATCCCGGGCTTCCTCCTCCTGACGCCCTTCCAGCCCACCGCCCTGCCCTGGCATACCGTGGCGGGCCCGGTCGCGGGCACACTGCTGCTGCCCGTGGCCGCGTATCCCATCGGGGCGTGGGCCGCCGTCCGTGCCGCGGTGGGCCGTGCCGTGCTCTTCCCGAAGGACCGCGAACTGCGCGAGGTCGTACGGTCCCGGGCCCGCCTCGTCGACGCCTTCGAGACGGAACGCCGCCGCATCGAACGCGACCTGCACGACGGTGCCCAGCAACGGCTCGTCGCCCTCACCGTGAAGCTGGGCCTGGCCACCCTCGACCTGCCGCCCGGCAGCGCGGCGGCGAAGCAGGTCGGCGAGGCCCACGCCCTCGCCAAGGAGGCACTCACCGAACTGCGCGAACTGATCCGGGGCATCCATCCGCAGATCCTGACGGAACGCGGACTGCCCGCCGCCGTACGGGACATCGCCGGGCGCTGCCCGATCCCCGCGGACCTCGACCTCGACCTCCCGGGCCGGCTGCCGGCCACCGTCGAGCAGACCGCGTACTACGTGACCGCCGAGGCCCTCACCAACATCGCCCGGCACAGCGGTGCCGACCGCTGCCGTGTCACCGCCCGCTGCCGTGACGGCGTGCTCCGCCTCGACATCGAGGACAACGGCTCCGGCGGCGCCGACCCCGCTCGCGGCACGGGCCTCGTCGGCCTCGCCGACCGGATCGCCGCCGCCGACGGCAGAATGCTCCTGTCCAGCCCGCCCGGCGGACCCACACTGCTGAGAGCGGAGATCCCGTGCGCCGGCCCATCCTCCTGAGAGCGGAGATCCGATGCGGCAGTCCCTGCGCATAGTGCTCGCGGAAGACGCCGTCCTCCTGCGGGAAGGTCTCGTCCATCTGCTGGAGCGCTTCGGCCACCGGGTGCTCGCCGCCGTGGGCGACGGCCCCGCCCTGCTCGCCGCCGCCCGGGAGCACCGCCCCGACCTGGTGATCACCGATGTCCGTATGCCACCGGGCCAGACGGACGAAGGCCTGCGCACGGCCCGCCGGCTCCAGGCCGAGCAGCCCGGGCTGGCGGTCCTCGTGCTCAGCCAGTACGTCGAGCAGACCTTCGCCGACGAGCTCCTGGACGACCGCCGCGCGAGCGTCGGAACGGGCTACCTCCTCAAGGAACGCATCGGCGACGTCGAGGAGTTCGCCGACGCCGTCGCCCGCGTCGCCGCCGGGGCGACGGTCGTCGACCCCGAAGTCGTACGCCAGCTCCTCGCCCGCCGCCGCGACCCTCTGGACCGGCTCACGCCCCGCGAACGCGAGGTCCTCGCCCTCATGGCCGAGGGCCGCTCCAACGCGGCGATCGCCCGCCGCCTGGTCGTCACGGACGCGGCCGTGGCCAAGCACATCGCGAGCATCCTCCAGAAACTGGACCTGCCCCCGTCGGCCCCCGACGACCACCGCCGCGTACTGGCGGTACTGGCCTATCTGCGCGCCTGACTCCACACCGGCCCGCCTGTCGAGGGCCGTGGCCCCGCCCGCCGCCCCCTCACCCCGCGCAGCCCCAGGAACACCAGTAGCCCGCCCGCCTCACATCCGGTTTCTCAGCACGTCGACCTCACAGCCCGGCGCGAACGGGTCGAAGCCGTGCTCGATCAGCCAGCGAACCGCCAGCAGGCTTCGCAACGACCACCACGCGTGGATCACGTCGAGGTCGATGTCGGTGCCATAGCCGGCGACGACGTCGTCGAGGTGCTCCTCGTGTCCGAGCGTGAAGGTGGCGAGGTCGTACAGGGCATCACCCTGGCCCGCCTCGGACCAGTCGATGATGCCGGTGACCTCGTCGCCGTCGACGAAGACGTGCGCGATCTGCAAGTCGCCGTGTATGAACGCCGGAGTCCACGGCCGGAGCGCGGCCTCGGCGACCTGGCGGTTGTGGGCGACCAGGTCAGCGGGCAGGAGGCCGTTCGTCACGAGCAACTCGCACTCGTCGTCGAGTTCCGCCGCCAGCGCGACGATGCTCCGGCCGGCCCGGCCGGGCCGGGGCGGCAGCGGCGCGTCGTGCAGCTTCCGGATGGCGGCGCCCGCCGCGGCCCACGCCGCCGGCGACCCGGTCGACGGCCCGCCAAGGCGCCCGAGCGTCGTCCCCGGGAGTGCAGCGATCGCGAGCACGGGCGGCTGGCGCCACAGGACCTCCGGGGTCGGGACCGGCGCGAGGGACATCGCCTCGACCTCGACGTCGATGCGCGCTTGATCGGCGTCCACCTTCAGGAACACGTCGCCGACGCGCAGAGTCGCGCGCTCGGAATGGGCGACAACGACTTTGACCTCATCCATGGGCGACCAGTATCCCGGGGATGATCCCCGACGTAGCCGGGTTTATCGCGTGCGCCGTGGTTCTCGGGCACCACGTGACCGCCAACGCCGACTTCCTGGCCAAGCTCGTCGGAGTGTGACGTTGCTGCCCGGGCCCCGACACAGGGCCCGGGCAGCACGCACAGGAGCCGGAAGCTCTGCTCATCTTCTCCATCGCCGCGGCGAGCTGCTCGTGACCGAGCGCGAGGACGGCACCCGCGTCGCGAGGCTGTACGGGGCGGAGGGGGCGCCGGCGGGCGAGAAGAGCCAGCCGCGGGGCCCGGCCCGGCGCTGAACCCTTCGGTAATGTGTTCGGCCGGGGCAGCCCGAACGACTGCTGCCAGACAGACGGGGGAACACGAATGACAACCGCTCACGCCTTATCCGAGGCCGGGAGCAGCCCACCGCCGGAGAGCGACAGGGTTGTCGACGTCCGGGATCTGCGGATGCGCTACCGCAGCCAGGAGGTACTGAAGGGGGTCGCCTTCACGGCCCGGCGAGGCGAAGTCGTCGTGCTGCTCGGACCGAACGGCGCGGGCAAGACGACCACGATCGAAGTCCTCGAAGGCTTCCGGATGCGCTCGGCCGGTGACGTGAGCGTCCTCGGCACCGATCCGGCTCGCGGGGACGAACGGTGGCGGGCGCGCCTGGGTATCGTGTTGCAGTCCTGGCGCGACCACGGCAAGTGGCGGGTGCGGGAACTGCTGGCCCACCTCGGCTCGTACTACGCGCCGTACTCCACCGACCTCGTACGGCGGCCCTGGGACGCCGACGAGCTCATCGCCGCCGTGGGCCTGACCGAGCAGGCCGACAAACGGGTCGGAACCCTGTCCGGCGGGCAGCGCAGGCGTTTCGACGTGGCCGTCGGCATCGTGGGCAGGCCAGAGCTGCTGTTCCTGGACGAGCCGACGGCGGGTCTGGACCCGGAGGCCAGGAGCGAGTTCCACGGCCTGGTCCGCGGGCTCGCCGACGAGAACACCACCGTGCTGCTGACCACGCACGACCTCGCCGAGGCGGAGAAGCTCGCCGACCGGATCCTCATCCTGGCCGGTGGCCGGATCGTGGCCGACGGCCCGGCCGAGGAACTGTCCCGGCAGGCATCGGCCGAGGCCACCGTGCGCTGGACGCTCGACGGGCGGCCCTTCGAGGAGTCGACGGCCGAGCCGACCCGGTTCGTCCGCCGGCTGTTCGAGGAGCACGGCGATGCGGTCGGCGGGCTGGAGGTGCGCCGGGCGAGCCTGGAGGACACCTACCTGACGATGGTGCGGGAGCTGGAGGCGGGGAGCGTCCCCGAGGAGCGGGCGGCACACGCCTTCGGGGAGGACAAGCGATGAGTCCGGTGTGGTACGCGGCGGGAATAGGGGTGCGGCGCGGCTGGACGGAACTCCGGCAGACCTTCACCACCGGCCAGGACGTGTTCGGTTACGTGCTCTGGACGGTCCTGATCATGGTGCCGCTGTTCCTGGCCGGGGACGACCCGCTGAAGGGCGCCGGCATCTCGACCGGCGCGTTCATACTGCCGAGCTTGCTGGGCATGACGCTCGCGTTCACCGGGATGACGACCACGGCGCAACTGCTCGCGACCGAACGCGAGGACGGCACCCTGCTGCGGGCCAAGGCCGTGCCGCACGGCATGGTCGGCCACCTCGTCGGCAAGATCGTCATGGT
The DNA here is from genome assembly GCF_028885415.1 of Streptomyces coeruleorubidus. GTDB lineage: Bacteria > Actinomycetota > Actinomycetes > Streptomycetales > Streptomycetaceae > Streptomyces > Streptomyces coeruleorubidus_A. Next base: position 5,148,772 of record NZ_CP118527.1, on the reverse strand, counting down.
GTCGGGGACGGCTCTCGTCTCCATGGCCCTCCCCTTCGCCGTCGGCGTGTTCCTGGTCGACGGGGTGGCCCGGCAGGGCGGCGGGGCGCTGCTGACGCTGCTGTGGGTGATCCCGCTGGGTCTCCTGGCGACCCTGCCGATCGGCGCCGTCATCGGCTCACTCGTCAGCAGTCCGCGCACCATCGGGTTGCTGATGCTCCCGGTGATGGGACTCGTCGTGATCTCCGGGATCTACACCCCCCTGTCGAAGCTGCCCGAGTGGCTGCAGACCGTCGGGCAGATCTTCCCCGTGTACTGGCTCGGCCTCGGCCTGCGGGCCGCTCTGCTGCCGGCCGGAGCGGTCGCCGCCGAGATCGACGCCTCCTGGCGGCACCTGGAGACAGCGGGCGTGCTGGGTGCCTGGGCGGTCGCGGGGCTGCTCCTCGCACCGTCCGTCCTGCGCAGGATGGCCCGCCGGGAGTCCGGGGCGGCGATGGCGGAACGGCACCGGAAGGCGATGCAGCGGGTCGGTTAGCGAGACCCGCATTCACCAGGGCCGCGGGCTCGGCAGCGGACGCGTCCACAACCTCGCCGGTAACGTCGGGGCCGGCTCGGGCTCAGGATGACGGGAGCAACTCCAGTTGCTGGAGCATGGAGAGCTGATCGACAACGTGCCAGTGCTCGACAAGCCTGCCGCCGTCCAGCCGGAAGAAGTCGACTCCGGCGAAGCGGCATGATCGTCCCGTCGGAGGGATGCCCAGGAAGGTTCCGGAGTGGGTGGCGCTGTTGGTCCAACGGACGACGACGCGGTCCCCCTCGGCAATGATCTCGTCGATGCTGAAGGTGGGTGCCAGCCCCTCCACGAGCATGGTCACTCGATCCTTCAGTCCCTCACGCCCCTCACGCTGCCCGGGGAACGGGTCGTGCTCCTGGTAGTCCGTCGCGGCCAGTTCGTCGATGATCTCCATGCGCCGACCGTTGAGCACTTCCTCGAACAACCGGCGTACCAGCGCCTTATTGGTCTCGGCGGACACGTCGCCATCTCCCTGTCAGTCCCATGGGATGCGCTCGGTTTTCGTCGGCACCCGCTCTCCGGCGGACAGCGTCTCCGATCAGATCTCAGTGCGGCACTGTCGCCGCGCCGATGCCGCCTCGGCTTCACCCCACCGGCACTGCGGATGCTGCCTGGCCACTACCGTGTGGAGGCGTGGGGGGCTTACGCGGAGACATACGGGAGTGGTGGGAGCGCGGTCGGGCGTTGGCGGCGGCCAACCCGCTCGTCGTCGACATCGGTGTCGCGCTCCTGGTCCAGGGCGCGATGACCATGCCGTTCGTCGTGCCGCGAGCGGCCGAGTCGCCGCCGGCGACCTGGGCCGCGTACGGGCTCAGCACGCTCACGGTGGTGCCCCTGGTCTGGCGGCGACGCGCCCCCGTCGCCGTGCTGTTCGCGGTGCTGGCTGCGGGCGCGCTGTACCGGCTGACCGTCGACGGGCCCGGGCAGCCGTTGCCGTACACCGGGCTTGTGGTCGTCTACACGATTGCCGCGCTGTCGCCCGCGCGGGGGCGGCTCGTCGCCGGGGTCGTGCTGCTGGTCGCCGTTCCGGTGGGAGTGTGGTTCAACACCCGGTCGGCTCGTGAACTGACCTTCTCCGTCTTCGTGCTCGCGGCCGCCTATGTCTTCGGGCGGCTCACCGACGCCCGTCAGCGGGCCCACCGCGTCGAGGCCGAGCAGGCCGCCGCGCGCGAACGCGCCCGGATCGCACGGGAGATGCACGACATCCTCTCCCACGCCGTGAGCCTGATGATCGTGCAGGCGGAGGCCGGGCCGGTGGCCGTGCGTGCCGCGCCGGAGCGGGCCGAGGCCGCCTTCGACGCCATCTCCGCGACCGGGCGGGACGCCATGGTGCAGTTGCGCCGGATGCTGGGCGTGCTGCGTGAGAACGATGGTGTCCCCCTGCGCGAGCCGCAGCCCGGGCTCGCCGAGTTGCCCGCTCTGCTCGACCGCGTGCGGGCCGGCAGTGAGCTTGATGTCGTGTACCGGACGGTGGGGCGCGTCCGGCCGCTGTCGGGGTCGGTCGCCGCGACCGTCTTCCGGGTGGTCCAAGAAGCCCTCACCAACACCGTCAGGCACGCCGGCGCCCGTACCGTGACCGTACAACTGACCTACGGAGACAGCCACTTGTGTGTGCGAGTGACTGATGACGGGCGTGGCCCGCAGGCTGGGGCCGTCGGACGCCGGGGCGGGCACGGGCTCGTCGGGATCCGGGAGCGGGCGGCGGCGCTCGGGGGGAGCGCGGTGACCGGGCGGGGAGAGGACGGGCGGGGGTTCGAGGTGCGGGTGCGGATTCCCGTACCGGCCGCGATGGAGGCCGGGCGGTGACGGTCCGTGTGGTGGTCGCCGACGACCAGGAGCTGGTACGCAGCGGCTTCGCGCTGATCCTGGACGTCCAGCCGGACATCGAGGTCGTCGCGGAGGTGGGCGACGGGGCCGAGGCCGTCGAGGCGGTGCGGCGGCACGCCCCCGATGTGGCGCTGCTCGATGTGCGCATGCCGCGCATGGACGGGATCGAGGCCTGCCGTGCGATCAGTGCCGCGAGCGACTGCCGGACGGTGATGCTCACGACCTTCGACTCCGACGAGTACGTGTACGACGCGCTGCACGCGGGCGCGAGCGGCTTCCTGCTCAAGGACGTCCGCCGGGACGACCTCGTGCACGCGGTACGGGTGGTCGCCCGGGGCGACTCGCTGCTCGCGCCGTCCGTGGCCCGGCGTCTGGTGGAGCAGTACACGCGAACCACGAGGTACCCGCAGCCCGCAGCCCGGCTGGACGTGCTGACCGGGCGGGAGCGCGAGACGCTGCTGCTGCTCGCCCGGGGCCTGTCGAACGCCGAGATCGCCGCGGAGCTGGTGGTCAGCGACCACACGGTCAAGACGCATGTCGGCAACGTGCTCGCGAAGCTGGGGCTGCGGGACCGGATCCAGGCCGTGATCTGCGCGTACGAGACCGGGCTGGTCACGGCCGGGGACCCCCCGCCCGGGGGAGCCGACCGGGCCGGCCCCTCCCCCACGTCGGCGAGGAACTGACCGCCCGAGACCCCCTGCGGGGGCGATCCGCGCGACGCCGCAGGTCCGGAGGATGGAGCCGTCCATCCGGAACAACGGCTCACATCAACGGAGTTGACCATGCCCCGTACCGCTTCCCTGCTGGCCGCCGTGCTCCTCGTGGGCGTCGTGACGGGGCCGTCCGCCCTCCCGGCCGCCGCAGCCACGCCTCCCGACCGGGCCCCCGCCCACATGGCCACCCAGCACCGGAACCCCGCCCTCGCCGCCGCCATCGCCGGCCTCCCCAGCGCCGACGCGACCGCCGCTCTGGTGCGCGTCGGCGGCGACGAGGGCGTCTGGCGGGGCAGTTCGGGCGTGCACGACCTGCGGAGCGGCCGGCCGGCCGATCCGGGCGCCCGCTTCCGCGCGGGTTCCGTGACCAAGGTCTTCACCGCGGCGGTCGCCCTGCAACTGGCCGCCGAGGGCCGCCTGGACCTGGACCGCAGTGCCCGCTCGTACCTGCCGGACCTGATCCCGGCGTCGTACGAGGGCGTCACCGTCCGGCAGCTCCTCGACCACACGCACGGCATCCCGGCCCCCGACTTCCCCGGCACCACGGTCGAGGAGTCGTACGCCGACCGATTCCGGATCCATGACCCCCGGGACATGGTCCGCTCGGCGACGTCGAAGAAGCGCGAGTTCGCGCCGGGCGAGCGGCAGCACTACCTCAACATCGGGTACACGATCACCGGCCTGCTGATCGAGCGCGTCACCGGTGACTCCTACGAGCGTCAGGTCGCCCGGCGGGTCCTGCACCCGCTCGGGCTGCGCGACACCTACCTCCCGGGGAAGAACCCGCGCATCACCGGCCGGCACAACCACGGCTACCAGACCATGCGGCTGGACGACGGCACGACCGGGCTGCGCGATGTGTCCGTGTGGGGGACGACGGACGGCTGGGCGGCCGGGGACATCGTCTCGACCACGGCGGATCTCGAACGGTTCACCAACGCCCTGTTCCAGGGCCGGGTCGTGCGCGGACCGCTCCTGGAGGAGATGTTCACGCTGCCGGAGGTGGCCGACTTCAGGACCGGGAAGCCGGCCGCGTACTCCATCGGCCTGTCGATGACGGTGCTGGGCGGCCGCGAGGTGTGGGGCAAGACGGGCGGGCGCTGGGGCTACAACGCGGCCATCGCCTCCACCCGCGACGGCTCGCGCACCCTCGTGTACAGCGTCAACTCCACGGACGCCAAGGGCCAGGGCATGAACAAGGTGGCGGAGAACATCATGGTGGCGGTGTACGGGCGGCCGTGCCCCGACCCTCACGCCGTCGGCGGCACCGCCCGTACCAGCCCCGTCTGGTAGGCGATGACGACCAGCTGCGCACGGTCGCGGGCGTTCAGCTTGGTCATGGCCCGGTGGATGTGGGTGCGTACGGTCAGCGGGCTGAGTGTGAGGTCCTCGGCGATCTCGGTGTTGGACCTGCCCTCCGCGGCCAGGGCCATCACCTCGCGTTCGCGGACCGTGAGGTCGGCGAGGCGCTGTGGTGGTGCCAGGTGGGTGCCGGGGGCGGGGGCCATGAGGAAGCGGGTGATGAGGGAGCGGGTGGCGCCGGGTGAGAGGAGGGCGTCGCCGGAGGCCACCGTGCGCAGGCCGTCCAGCAGTGTGTCGGCGGTGACGTCCTTGCCGAGGAAGCCGCTGGCACCGGCGCGCAGTGCCTGGGCGACGTAGTCCTCGGTCTCGAAGGTGGTCAGGATGAGGACGCGGGTGGCGGACAGCTCCGGGTCGGCGCAGAGCGTGGCGGTGGCGGTGAGGCCGTCGGTGCCGGGCATGCGGATGTCCATGAGGACGATGTCGGGGTGGTGGGCGCGGGTCAGCTCCACCGCCTCGGCGCCGTCGGAGGCCTCGGCGACCACCTCCATGTCCGCGCAGGAGTCGATGAGGATGCGGAAGGTGGCCCGCAGCAGGGCCTGGTCGTCGGCGAGCAGCACCCTGATGGTCATGGCGTTCCTTCCGCGGGGGGGGACGGTTGCAGCGGCAGGGCGGTGGTGACCTCGAAGCCGCCCTGGGGGCGGGGGCCCGCGCACAGGTGGCCGCCGATGGAGTGGGCGCGTTCGCGCATGCCCATGACGCCGAAGCCGCGGCCCTGGGAGGCCTCTGCCTCCGGCTTGCCGGTGCCGTCGTCGGTGACCGTGATCAGCAGGCGGGAGCCGGTGTATTCGAGGCGTACGCGGGCGGCCTCGGCGGTGGCGTGCTTGGTGACGTTGGTGAGCGCCTCCTGGACGATCCGGAAGGCGGTCAGGTCGACGCCGGGTGACAGCGGCTGCGGTTCCCCCTCCGTGGTGACGGTGACCTCCAGGCCCGCCGACTCGCACGCCGCGACCAGCTCGGGCAGGCGGGCGAGGCCGGGGGCCGGTTCCAGCTCCATGGAGCCGGGGCCGGCGTCGTGCGGGTGGTCGTTCTGGCGCAGCAGGCCCAGGGCGGCCTTCAGCTCCCGGAGCGCGGAGGACGTGGTGCCGGCCAGGTCGGTGAGGATCTTCCGGGTCTGCTCGGGGCTGGTGAGGGCGAGGTGCGCGGCCGTGCCGGCCTGGGCGTTGGCCAGCGCCATGTGGTGGGCGACGACGTCGTGGAGCTCCCGGGCGATGCGCATCCGTTCCTCGGTGACGCGCAGGCGGGCCTCCTCCTCCCGGGTGCGCTCGGCGTGTTCGGCCCGGGCCTGCACCGACCGGAGGTAGGCGCGCCGCAACTGGGTCATCTTGCCGGCGGCCAGGGGCAGCATCAGCCAGAAGACCGGGCCGATCGTCCTGAGCAGCAGCGAGACGTGGTTCATCGAGTCGGAGAACACGGCCGCGAGCGTCACCGCGACCAGGGTGGTGAGGCCGTAGGCGCGGGTGGACTTCCGGTCGGTGAGCGCGGCCAGCCAGTAGAGCGCCGCCATGACCGGGGCCAGCAGCAGCGGCGTGACCAGATAGCCCAGCGTGACGGCGGCCACCGTGCAGCCGCCGGCCACGACGACGGCGGTGCGCGGGTGGGTGCGGTGCTTGAGCAGGACGAGGCAGGCGACCCCCGTGAGGACGGTGGCGGTCTTGTCCTGGTCCGGCGGCAGGGCGCCGGGCAGGGTGAGCGAACCGCCGAGGGCCGAGCAGCCCATCAGCGCCAGGACCATCGCCAGGTCGACGAGGAACGGGTGGCGTGCCGAGAACTCCTCGAGGCGATCCGCGTAGCGCCGCTCCAGGGTGATACTCATCGGGCTCTCCGGGGGGATGGGCTGGAACCATAGTGGTCGACGTCGGGCGGGAACGTCCGAGGGGCCGCCCGTGTCCTTCGCCACGGGCGGCCCTGGTCGGGGCCAGGTCCGGATCAGGTGCGCGCCGGTTCCAGCTCGGGTGCGGAGTCCGCCGCCGGTTCCTCCGCCTCCGGCCGGCGGGCGAGCGCCTCTCCCTCCACGTCGACGCGGGGCAGCGCCCGGTCCAGCCACTTCGGCAGCCACCACGCCCTGTGACCGAGCAGGGCGAGGACGGCGGGCACGATGGCCATCCGTACGACGAAGGCGTCGAACAGGACGGCGGAGGCCAGCCCGAACCCGATCATCTTGATCATGGAGTCGCTCTCGCCGATGAACCCGGCGAAGACCGCGATCATGATCAGGGCCGCCGCCACGACCACGCGGGCGCTGTGCCGGAAGCCGGACGTGACCGCCTGCGCGGGCGACTCGCCGTGGACGTACGCCTCCCGCATCCGGGAGACGAGGAACACCTCGTAGTCCATCGCGAGGCCGAAGACGATGCCCACCAGGAAGATCGGCATCAGGCTCATGATCGGGCCGGTCTGCTCCACGCCGAGGAGCTGCGCGCCGTGGCCCTGCTGGAAGACCACGACGACCGCGCCGAGCGAGGCCAGCACCGACAGCAGGAAGCCGAGCGCCGCCTTGAGCGGGACGAGCAGGGACCGGAAGACCACCAGCAGCAGCACGATCGCCAGGCCGACGACCACGATCAGGTACGGGACCAGCGCGGCCTGCACCTTCCCCGCGATGTCGATGTTCATCGCGGTGGTGCCGGTGACCTCGTAGCTCGCGCCGGTGCCGGACTCGATGCCGGGCCGCTCGTCGCGGATGGCCGTCACCAGGTTCTTGGTCTTCTCGTCGGTCGGCGCGGTGGACGGCACGACGGAGAAGACGGCGGTGTCACCGGCGTCGTCGAAGCGGGCCGGGGAGACGGACACGACGCCCTCGGTGGCGCCGATCTCCTTGGCGATCTCGGCCGCGGCACCCTTGGGGTCGGCGGCGCCCTTGCCGTCCACGACGACGGTCAGCGGCCCGTTGAAGCCCGGCCCGAAGCCCTCGGCGAGCGCGTCGTAGGCGCGGCGCTCGGTCGTGGAGACCGGCTTGGCCTCGTCCCCGGGCATGCCCAGCTGGAGGCCGGCCGCGGGCAGGGCGAGGGCGCCGAGGCCGACGACGCCGAGGAGCAGGACGGGTATGGGGCGGCGCAGCACGAACCGGGCCCAGCGGGTGCCGCCGTTGTCGTCGCCGCTCTGCTCGATCCGGCCACTCTTGCGGGCCCGCCGGGCGAGCACGGCGTTCGGCCAGAAGCCGAGGAAGGCCGGGACGAGCGTCAGCGCGATCAGCACGGCGACGACGACCGCACCGGCCGCGGCCAGGCCCATCTTGGTCAGCATCGGGATGCCGACCACGGCGAGGCCGGCCAGCGCGATGACGACGGTGAGCCCGGCGAACACGACCGCGGACCCGGCCGTGCCGGCGGCGAGTCCGACGGCCTCCTCGGGCGCACGGCCCTTGGCGCGTTCCTCCCGGTAGCGGGACACGACGAACAGGGCGTAGTCGATGCCGACGGCGAGGCCCAGCATCATCGCCAGGGTGCCGGTGGTGGTGGACAGGCCGAGGGCGCTGGACAGGGCGAGGATCGTGGCCATGCTGACGCCGATGCCGATGACGGCGGTCAGCAGGGGGAGCCCGGCGGCGGCCAGGGAGCCGAAGGTGATGAGCAGCACGACGGCGGCGATCGCGACGCCGATCACCTCGGCCATGCCGCCCGGCCCGGCGTTGTCGGCCAGCGTGGTGCCGCCCGCCTCGACGGTCAGCCCCGAGTCCCGGGCCTCGTCGATGGCGCGCTCCAGATGGGTCCGGCTGGCGTCCGTGAGGTCGTTCGCCCCGACCTTGTAGGTGACGGTCGCGAAGGCGGTCGAGCCGTCCTTGCTGATCGTCTTCGCCTGGAAGGGGTCGACGGCGCTCGCGACCTGCGTGCCGTCGCCGAGGCCGGTCACGGCCTTCTCGATGGCCTGCTTGTTCTCGGCGGCGGTGACCTTCTCGCCGCCGGGTGCGATGAACACGACCCGGGCGGTCGCCCCGTCGGCCGTGGCTCCGGGGAAGCGCTGTTCCATCAGGTCGAACGCCTTCTGGGACTCGATGCCGGGCATCGAGAACTCCTCGTCGGCGGCCCCCGGCGCCTTGAGGGCGCCGAGCCCGACGGCGGCCAGGACGGCAGCCCAGACCAGGGCGACGTACCAACGTCGCCGGAAGGCCAGTCGGCCCACTCGATACAGGAAAGTTGCCACGGCAGCAGGTCTCCACATCTGGTGTCGAACGTCTGCCAAGGCTCTCCGCGAGCGGGCCGTCCCGTCGTCGTGCGGCTGCCGACAATCCGGGCTACTCAGAACGCAGTACGAGCGGGCCCTCGGTCCACCTCGGGTACGAGACTCCCGAGCCATGCGCCGAGTCCTGTGCTACCGTCGTCGTTGTTGCAGTTTTGGTTCCCAGAGACTTCGAGTGCTCTATCGACCTTCGTCGACGAGCACTCTTTTTAGTTGCCGAGGGTTTTCGGATCTCTCCAAGGGTGATCATTTCAGCGACTCCGAGTCCGTAAAGTGCGGGTCTCGGGTTTGTCCCCCCAAGGGAGATTCAGCATGGCATCTGGCACTGTGAAGTGGTTCAACGCGGAAAAGGGCTTCGGCTTCATCGAGCAGGAGGGTGGCGGTCCGGACGTGTTCGCCCACTACTCGAACATCGCCACCTCCGGCTTCCGCGAGCTTCAGGAAGGCCAGAAGGTTACCTTCGACGTCACGCAGGGCCAGAAGGGCCCGCAGGCCGAGAACATCGTCCCTGCCTGACGCTGACGCGTCCGACGTGACCGGGGCCCGCACCGTGAGGTGCGGGCCCCAGCCTCGTTTTTCATCCAACACCCGGCTCAGTCTGCGAATCCTGGTGCGGCCCGTTCACAGCCGCCGGGAATTCCCCGATACGTGCCGCATCGAGGAAGGATCCCCTTGGATCGCACCGCTCGCAAGAACAACGGCTCCCCCCACTCCCGTAAGGCCGGGGGCCGAGGCACGTCGGCCCGTAACGCCGGCGCGGGCCGCGGCGGCCACGGGCGCCGCACCGCGCCCGGCGGGGAGTTCGCGCCGCCGGCCACCATCACCCCGGCACTGCCCGCCGTCGAGGACTTCGCCGGTCTCGGCCTGCCCGAGCGGCTGCTGACCGCGCTGCAGGCCGAAGGCATGACCGTGCCGTTCCCGATCCAGGCGGCGACGCTGCCGAACTCCCTGGCCGGCCGGGACGTGCTGGGCCGCGGGCGCACGGGATCGGGCAAGACGCTCGCCTTCGGCCTCGCCGTGCTGGCCCGCATCGACGGGCAGCGGGCCGAGCCCCGGCAGCCGGTGGCCCTCGTCCTCGTCCCCACCCGGGAACTGGCCCAGCAGGTCACCGACGCGCTCACCCCCTACGCGAAGGCGTTGCGCCTGCGGCTCACCACGGTGGTCGGCGGTATGTCGATCGGCCGCCAGGCGAGCGCGCTGCGCGCCGGGGCCGAGGTCGTCGTCGCGACGCCCGGCCGGCTCAAGGACCTCATAGACCGCGGTGACTGCCGGCTGGACCGCGTCACCGTCACGGTCCTGGACGAGGCCGACCAGATGACGGACATGGGCTTCATGCCGCAGGTGACGGCCCTGCTCGACCAGGTGCGCCCCGGGGGTCAGCGGCTGCTGTTCTCGGCCACGCTGGACCGCAACGTCGACCGGCTGGTCCGCACCTACCTCCACGACCCCGTGGTCCACTCCGTGGATCCGTCCGCGGGTGCGGTCACCACGATGGAGCATCACCTGCTGCACGTGGACGACGCCGACAAGCACGCCACCACGACGGAGATCGCCGCCCGCGACGGCCGCGTGATCATGTTCCTGGACACCAAGCACGCCGCCGACCGGCTGGCCAAGAAGCTGCTGGCCGTCGGGGTACGCGCCTCGGCCCTGCACGGCGGGAAGTCCCAGTCCCAGCGCACCCGGACCCTGGCCCGGTTCAAGGACGGCGAGGTCACGGTCCTGGTGGCCACCAACGTCGCCGCCCGCGGCATCCACGTCGACAACCTCGACCTCGTCGTCAACGTGGACCCGCCCGCCGACCACAAGGACTATCTGCACCGGGGCGGCCGTACCGCCAGGGCCGGCGAGTCGGGCACCGTCGTCACGCTGGTCCTGCCGCACCAGCGCCGCGAGACGGCCCGTCTGATGGCCGACGCCGGCATCTCCCCGCGCATCACCCGGGTCCGCTCGGGCGAGGCCGAACTGAGCCGCATCACCGGCGCCCAGGCGCCGTCGGGCGTGCCCGTCGTCCTCACGCCGCCGCCCTCCGAGAGCGGCCCGGCGCGTACGGGTTCCGCCCCGCGCGCACGGCGCGGCAGGCCCGCCCGGGGCCGCCGCCGCTGAACCGCTCTCGCCGAGCGGAGACCGCGCGGTCCGCGTCAGGTGCCGGGCCGCGCCGGGGACAGCCGCACCACCGTCCCCTCCCCGTTCGACGACAGGAGCAGGGAGCCGTCCGGGGCGGCGGTGAGACCCGCGAACCGGGGGGCCACACCGGGGAGTCCGTGGGTGAAGAGGGCGGGGTCCTGGCGCGGCGTGCTGCCCGGGGGGATCCCGACCGCCAGGTCTTCGGCCTCGACGCGGGTGCCGCCGGTCGTCAGGGAGACCGACCAGAGCCGGCGGTTGGCGGTGTCCACGGTGAAGAGTTCGTCGCCGTGAGCCGCCAGGCCCTGGGGGGCGCCGAGGCCGTCCGCGACCGGCACCGACTCGCCGTCGTCATGCGCAGTACCGCCCCGCGCCGGTCGTCGCTGACGTAGCAGCGCCCGTCGGCGTCGAGCGTGACGTCCACGGGGTGGTCGAGGCCTTCGGCCAGGACCGTGACCGTGTCTGTCTCGTCTACGGCGATGACGCGGCCGGCGCCCGTCTCGGCGCCGTCCGGGCCGAGCTGCACGGCGTTGCCGAGGGCCAGACCGTAGGTCAGGACGACCGGTTCGCCGCCCTCGGGGAACAGCTCCAGCAGCCGGCCGTTCATCCGCATCTCGTTGACGAAGAGCCGGTCGCCGACGCATGTGATGCCGTTGGGCACCTTCACCTCGTCCGAGACGAGGCCGTACTCGCCCTCGGGGCCGCGGCGCCACACCCGGCCGGGTACCAGGTCGGCGATGTACATCGAACCGTCCGCCCCGAAGGCCAGGTCGTCGGGCGACCGGACCGGGCCGTCCGGCGGGACCACGACCTCGACGTCCCCGGTGGCCGGGTCGACGGCGCTGATCTGCCCGGCGAGGAACTGCGCGACGTACAGCCGCCCGTAGGGGCCGAACGCGACGCCGTTGGAACCCCAGAGGCCGGGCGGGCCCAACGACGGGGCGACCCTGTGCCCGGCCCATCTGCCCCGCCCGGCCTCAGCCGACCCCGAGCAGGGACGTCAAGTGCCCGTAGGCCCTGTCCCATCCCCATTCCCCGCGCACCCACTGACGGCCCTTGCGGCCCATGTCCCGGGCCAGTTCGTCATCGTCCAGCAGCAGGGTGAGCCGGTCGGCGAGTGCCCGCACGTCACGGCCGTCGACCACGAACCCTGTCTCCCCGTCCCGTACGGTGTCCGGCGCCCCGCCCGAGTCGCCGACGACGACCGGCAGTCCGGCGGCGGCCGCCTCCAGGAACACGATCCCGAGGCCCTCCACCTCCATGCCCGCCCTGCGGGTCCGGCACGGCATCGCGAACACCTGCGCGGCGGCGTAGAAGCCGGGCATCTCCTCGTGCGGGTGCCCGCCCGCGAAGACCACGGAACCGGCCAGTCCCTCGGCGGACGCAAGCCGGCGCAGGGCACGGGCGTGCGGCCCGTCCCCGACCAGCAGCGCAACCGCGTCGGGCACGCTGCGGCGCACCAGGCGCAAGGCCCGTATCAGCGTGTCCTGCCCCTTGCGCGGGACGAGCCGCGCCGCACACAGCACGACCGGCCTGTCGCCCAGGCCGTACCGCTCCCGCACCCGCGCCGCCCCCGCCGCCGAGCCCCGGAACACCTCGGGGTCGACGCCCGGCGCCAGCCGCCGCATCCGCGCCGCCGCCTCCGGTCCGACGGCGGCGGCGATCCGGGCCCGGGTGTACGAGCCGAGATACGTGACGCCGTCCACCTCGGCGCCGATGCGGCGCAGCAGCGCGCGAGCCCCCGGCGTGCGTGCCCACCACACCTCGTGCCCGTGCGTCGTGGCGACCAGCCGTCGGACGTCCGTACGGCGCCGCAGCTCACCCGCCATCAGCCCGAGCGGGGCCGCGGCCCCGAACCAGACGCTGTCGCAGTCGAACCGGCGGGCCAGCTCCACCGCCCGGGCGGTGACCCGCCGGGTCGGCAGCAGCATGTGGGCACGGTCCCGGACCACGGGGAACGGCAGCCGGGCGTCGTAGGCCCGGTCGCCCGGCGTGCCGGAGGTGTAGACGGCGACCCGGTCGGGCGGGAAGCGGACCGTCATGGCGTGGACGAAGGTCTCGATGCCGCCCTGCCGGGGCGGGAAGTCGTTGGTGACGACGAGCGTGCGCGGCATGGTCGGTCAGTCCTCCAGCGGCTTCACGGTGAGCGGGTAAGTGCGGTGCGCCTCGGCGACCCGGTCCACGGGCCACCACCGGCCCGCCGACCCGAGCCGGAACCAGCCGAGCAGCACCAGCGGGTAGACGACGTATCCGAAACGGGTGGCGGGGATCAGGCACATGGCGATCCCGAGGCCCAGCGCGAGCCGGTCGGCGGCGGCGACGGTGGTGCGCGGCGGGCGTGTCACGAGGGACACGGCCACCGCGACCGCGCTCAGCGCCAGCGCGGCCACGGCGAGCGCGAAGCCCCCCGGCACGTACGTCGCCAGCAGATGCCCGGGCAGCGGGCTGGCCGCCGGGGACCCGGTGCCTCCCTCGCCGAGCGGGAAGAGCAGCACGTGCTCGGCGAACGCCCTCGGATCGGCGAGCGCGACCGGCAGCACCGCGAGTGCGGCCGGCGCGAGTGCCGTGGCACCGGCCCGTACGGCGGCCCGCCGCCCGGCGGTCACCACGAGCAGGGCGAGTCCGACGGGCAGCAGCGGCCAGGCCGTCCACTTCAACGACGCGGCGGCGCCGAGCGCGAGCCCGGCGGCGACGGGGCAGCCGCGGCCCGCGAGACCGAGCCCGAGACACATCAGGGCGATGACCGGCAGGTCGACACCGCCGACGGTGAGCGGGAGGGCGACGGTTGGGGTGGCGGCGAGCCAAAGGAGGGGCCGCGCGGTGCCGTGCCGAGACGACCAGGAGCCCCTGCCCGGCACGGCGGACACCCCCATGGCCCCGAGCGACACCAACGCGAACCACAGCCGGGCGTCCGCGAGCGGGACGTCGCCGAGGACGGCCCGGGGCAGCCCGAAGAGCGCCATGCCGGGCAGGTACGGGTTGTAGTCCCGCAGTTCGGCCGGGTCCGGGACGTACGGCGTGCCGGAGTCCAGCAGCAGCCCGCCGGACCGCTCGACGACCGTGACCTCCAACTGCCGTGTCCCGTCGGCGACCAGGAGCACCAGCGGCACCAGGACGGACCCGACGGCGGCCACCGCCGCGCTCACCCGGCCCCAGGGCCGGGCGCAGAGGCGGGCGACGAGCGCGGCGAGACCGTATCCGCCGGTGGCGCAGGCGCCCCACACCTGGTGCGGGGCGATCGTCGTACGCAGACACAGCAGAGCTGCGAAGACGGCACAGGCGGCCCAGCACAGGGTCTCCCAGCGGCGGCCGGTGCGCCGCCCCGACGGCGGAAGGGAGACGGGAGTGGGGACGTGGCCCGTGAGGCGCACCGGTGCGGCGGTACGCACGGCCGCCGCCGAGCCCGGCACCAGTGAGCCGAACAGCGGTCCCCGCGAACGCCCCTGCATCCCGCTCCCCCTGTCCACCGCCGGTCGGCCGGCCTTCCTTCCGTCCTTCCGGCAAGTCTTCGCAAGGGGCGGACGGGAAGCGTCACACCGGGCACCGATCCTGGGAGTCAACCCCTGGTACTCGTCCGGCACCCGGATCAACCCGTACGGTGACGCGGGCGAGGACGGCCGCGGCCGACAATGCGGGGATGCGTCAGTCGTCCCTGCGCCCCACCGCCTGGCCGCGCTCCCCCCACTACCCCTACGTCAGCGGCGTGCTGCTGGTCGTCCTGGCCGCGGCCGAGGCCCTGCACGCCCGCATCACCTCGACGACGGTCCTGGCCACACTGCCCTTCGTGGTGCTCCCCCTGCTGCTGCGGCAACGCGAGCCCCGCATCGGGCTCCTGGTGGTGCCGGCGGCGCTGCTGAACTTCCTGTTCCGGCCCGAGCTGCTGATGACGGCGGCGGTGGCGGGGGCCATGGGCCTCTACACGCTCGCCCGCCACCGCGTGCTGCACCCCGCGCTGCTCAGCGCGGGCGCGATCACCGGCTCGCTGCTCGTCAACGCGGGCCATGTGGCGATGGGCGTGTACGACCTCGGCGGCCGGGCGCCCGCCGTCGGCGCCGACGGCTCGCTGTCGTACTTCACGGAGTCGTTCGTCCTGGCCGTGGGCGTGGTGGCGACGGTCGGTGTCGCGGACGCCACCCGCAGCCGGGAGGAGTCCCGGCAGGCGCGCGAGGCGGCCCAGCGGGAACTGATCGCCATGGAGCGCAGGCATGCCGCGGCCCAGGAACGAACGGCCATAGCAAGGGAGTTGCACGACATCGTGGCGCACTCGGTGTCCGTGATCGCCGTCCAGGCGGAGAGCGCCACGTACACCACGCCCGACCTGTCCCCGCCCGCGCGCGACGGCTTCCAGCAGATCGCCTCGTCGGCCCGCTCGGCCCTGACCGAACTGCGCCAGTTGCTCAGCGTGCTGCGTGCGGACGAGGCCGGAGCCGAGGAGGCGGCACCCGTCGTGCCGCAACCGACGCTCGACTCCCTGGAGGCGCTGCTGGAAGCCCACCGGTCGGGCGGCGGAGAGGTGGCCCTGCACACGACGGGCACCCGCCCCCCGGCGCTCCCACCCTCCCTCGAACTCACGGTCTACCGCATCGTCCAGGAGGCCCTGACCAACGCCCGCCGCCACGCACGAGGCGCCGCGGTGGACATCCGTCTCACCTACGCCGAGGACGACGTCCGGCTGCGCATCACCGACGACGGCCCGGGCCCTCGCGCCCACCAACTCGACTCGGGCGGGCACGGGTTGAGCGGCATGCGGGAGCGTGCGAACCTGGTCGGCGGACGTCTGACCTGGGGGTCTGCCGGTACCGGGGGCGGGTTCCTGATCGAGGCCGAACTGCCGCTGCGGGCGGGCGCGAAGAGTTTCGCGGAGGGTGTGTACGAGTGACGGCGGGGCAACCGATCCGGGCGATCGTGGCCGACGACCAGGCGGTGGTACGCACCGGTTTCGTGAACCTGCTGTCCACCCAGGACGACATCGACGTCGTGGGCGAGGCGGAGGACGGCGAACAGGCCATCGCCCTCGCCCTGGCCCACCGCCCGGACGTGGCCCTGCTGGACATCAGGATGCCCAGGCTGGACGGCATCCAGGCCGCGCGCACGATCCTCCGAGAGACCGACGGTGCCACCAAGGCGCTGATGCTCACCACCTTCGACCTCGACCAGTACGTCTTCGATGCCCTCGCCGCGGGTGCCAGCGGCTTCCTCCTGAAGGACGCGACCTTCCCTGAACTCCTGCACGCGGTAAGGGTGGTGGCCGCCGGCGACGCCATGCTGGCCCCCGCCATCACCCGCCGCCTCATCGCCGAGTTCGCCCCCCGCCGCCCCGTCACCGCCCCCAAGTCCCTCCTCGACCGCCTCACCGCCCGCGAGACGGAGGTCCTCCTCCTCATCGCCCAAGGCCTCTCCAACGCCGACATCGCCGAACGCCTGACCATCACCGACCACACGGTCAAGACCCACATCAACCGCCTGTTCACGAAGCTGGAACTCCGCGACCGGGCGCAGGCGGTGATCGTGGCGTACGAGGCGGGGCTGGTGACGCCGGGGACGGGCGGCTGAGGCCGCCTGCTACAAGACCGGCGGGCCCTGCTCGACCCGGCGCAGCACCGGTGCGAGCCGGTCGATCGCCTCGCTGGTCTGGATCTGCCGCTCGTCCCACCAGGTGGCTCCCGCCTCGGCCAACGGGCCGATCACCGCACGGGTCCTGGCCGCGTCACCGCCCGGCGTGGCACCGCCGAGGACGATCTCGAAGGGGGCGTCGTCGGATGGGCCGCCCTCGCGCTGCTCACGGACGTAGGCGACGAGGTCACGGACCTGATCGACGGGCGGCACGTGACCGTGCCTGGCATCGGTGAACAGGGGAACCACACCGTCCCAGCGGGCGGCCCGGCGCATGGGAGGGCGGTTCGGCCAGAATCCGGCAACCCAGACCGGCGGCCGAGGGCGTTGCACCGTGGCCGGCAGCAGTGTCACGTCCCGTACCCGATAGTGCCGTCCGTCGTGGCGCACCGGCTCGCCCGACCAGTAACGCCGGAGCAGTTCCAGGCCCTCGTCCAGCCGCTCGGCCAGCACCTTGGTGTCCGTGGTGTCACCAAAGCTCGCGTACTCGTCCTCGATGGGCCCGCCCAGTCCCGCGCCGAACGTGACCCGGCCGCCGCTCACGGCGTCCAGGGTCGCCACCTGACGGGCAAGCTGCTGCGGACGCCGCCGGGCACCTGCACCGCCGCCACCCACGCCAGGCGCAGGTCGGCGCGCGCCTGCACATCGAACCGCGCGTCGGGAAACGGCTCCAGCCAGGGGACGTCGAGCGCCGGCGCCAGCGGGGCCTCAGGATCGTCACTCGGCGCGCCCAGCCCGGACGGCAGCGGGCGCCGGGCGCGCCCCTCCAGCGCGGTCAGGCACGCATTGGTCGCGATCCGGTACAGCCAGGTCCGCACGGACGCGCGCGCCGGGTCGTACCGCTCCCGGGCATTCCAGGCACGCAGCAACGTCTCCTGAACCACGTCCTCGGCCTCGAGGAACGAGCCCAGCATCCGGTAGCAGAACGCCAGCAACTCAGCCCGGTACGGCTCGAAATCCACGGGCTCATCATGCCGTACGCCGGCTTGGGGTTCCGGCCCCATGCACGACGCCCCCGACCCAGCCGTCACCAGGCGGTGCGGCAGGCCGAGGGCGTCGTATGGAGGGCGTGCCCTGGACGAAGGGACTAGCTACCCGTCACGTCCGTCACCTTCCAGCGCTGGTTGGACCCAGAGTTCGGCTGCCAGAGGCCGACCGGGGCGCCTTCGTTCGTGGACTGGCCCGCGACGTCCGGGAGCTGGCCGGTGGCGGCGTTGACGAGGGTCCAGGTGCCGTCGCCGGTCGTGGACATGATCCACTCGGTGGCCTTGTCGCGGCGGCCCTCGTCGGGCTCGGCGACCAGGGCGCCACCGCGGACGGCCAGGCGCTTGTCCGACGCCGCCTCGGTGAAGACGTACCGCTTGCGGTTGTCCGTGCCGCGGATCTGCTCCACCCGCCACTGCTGACCGCTCGGGTCGGCGGCATTGGCGCTCTTGATGACCAGACCCGTGCCGTTGTCGGCGAGGGAGAGGTCCTTGCCGCTCTGGACGCCGGTCAGCCGGTAGGTGTGGCCCTTCTTCAGCTCGGCCGCGTCCTCGGCGACGCCGGACACGCCCTTGACGAGGAGGGACGTCACCGACTGGGCGGGCACGGTGACCGTGGCCTGCCTGCCGGAGACCCGGACCGCCTTCTGCTTCTCCAGCTTGCCGTCGGCGCTGGTCACCACGGGGGTGACGGTGGCGTGGGAGGAGACCCGGCCGAACTTCGACAGGTCGAGGGTGACCTCACGGGACTCGGTGGTGCTGTTGACGTGGACGACCGTCGCCGCGTCGCCCTTGCGGGAGATCGCCGCGGTGCTGGAGGTGTCGTCCGTCTTGATCAGCCGGTCGCCGGGCTTGATGAAGTGCGTGAAGTTGCGGGCCGTGTCGAACTTGGTGTTGGTGTGGATCGGGCAGGTTTCGAGGGTGTCCTTGGAGGTGCAGCTGAACGGGAGCTGGATCTCGCCCCAGTTGCCGCCCTTCGCGGACTCGCCGCCCGGCTTCATGTTGTCGTAGTCCTCGACGGGCTGCCAGAACACCCAGGCGCGGGGCTCCAGTTCACGCAGGTCGTCGACGATGCGCTGGGCGAGGCCCAGGCCGGGCCGCATGTCCGTGAAGCTCTGGCCGTCGCCCCAGTCGCCCTCGACCTCGCTCATCCACAGCGGCTTGTCGGCGGCCTTGGCCAGGTCGCGGACGGTGGTGCGCTGGCCGGTGCCGTAGGTGTGGACGTTCATCTGCGCGACCAGGTCACGGACCTCCTGGGGGTAGGAGTTCCAGTTGGTGGCGAAGGTGCCGGGGTTGGTCTCGTCCATCGCGGATATCTCCGCGCCGCTCCTGGACTTCTCCAGGACCGGGGCGAGCGCGCGCAGCACCTTCTGCTGGAGCTCGGGGCCCATGTGGGCGCCCTCCTGGCGGCCGCCGGTCGGCTCGCCGTCCGGGCCGAGCTTGGTGCCCCAGTAGTTGGTGTTCGGCTCGTTGAACGGGTCGAGCGTGTCGACCTTGATGCCGTGTGCCTTCTCCAGCCGCTCGGTGGCCCCCACCAGGTACTTGGCGAAGTCCTCGACGGACTCGGGCTTCAGCTGGTCCTTGCCCGCGTCGAAGTTGCCGGAGACGTAGCCGCTCTCGGTCATGAACCAGGGCGGGGAGTTGCTGAAGGTCTCCCAGTGGGTGATGTCCTTCTTGATGCGGTCGACCCACCAGCGCTGCGTCTTGTCGGCGTGTCTGTTCCAGTCGGCCGGGTCCTCGGCGTCCCACCAGTCGACGTCCTCGCGGGTGGTGCCCGCCGGGGCCTTCCACCAGCCCTCGACCGCGCCGCCGGCCCGCAGGTAGTCCTTGACGTCCGGGGCGTTGCCGCCGCCGATGTTGTAGCGGGCGATGTTCAGCGCGAGGCCCTCGTCGCCGAAGAGGAGCTTGTAGAGCTTCTCGCGGACCGCGGGCGGGTAGTCGCCGGTGGCATTGGCGAACCAGACCAGGCTCGTGCCCCAGCCCTCGAACTTCTCCTGCTGGTAGGAGGGGTCGGGGCGGACGGTGACCCCGGCCGCCTGAGCGGTGGGCTCGGCGTGCGCGGCGGGCAGGGTGGTGGTGGCCAGGATGGTTCCGGTCGCCACGGCGGTGACGCCGATGGCCCCGAGGAGCCTTCTCTTGCGGGTGCGGTGTGCCATCTCGAGTACTCCAGCTCTTCTGCGTCCGCGCGTCCCGGCGGGGGCAGAGATCGGGGCCTACGTGGTGCGACTGGTACGGGCTTTGATGTGGTTCTGTGGCCTTCTCGTACGATTTCGACTAGGCAATGTTTACGTAAACATCCACTGGCGGGATGTCTACACTGTCCGAATCTCAGGGGTCAAGGAGTCGTTCCGGACCGAAATTTGCGCCGCCTGCGCGGCGAGGGAAGCGAGGGGCAGGTGGGCACAGTGGACGGTGAGAGACAAGCCATGGGCACGAGCCGTACGAGAAGGCGTCCGGCCCGCCCCCGCCAGGGCGCGTCCATGGCCGACGTCGCCCGGCTCGCCGGTGTCTCCTCCCAGACGGTCTCCCGCGTCTCCAACGGCTTCCCGGGCGTCACGGAGGACACCCGCCGGCAGGTCCTGTCCGCGATGCGGGAGCTGGGCTACCGCCCCAATAGCGCCGCTCGGGCCCTCAAGCGCGGCGAGTTCCGCACGCTCGGCGTGATCACCTTCTCCCTCTCCACCATGGGCAACATCCGCACCCTGGAGGCCATCGCCACCTCCGCGGCCCAGCACGGCTACGCCGTCACCCTGCTGCCCGTCGCCGTCCCCACCCAGGACGAGGTGAACGGCGCCTTCTCCCGCCTGGGCGAACTCGCCGTGGACGCCGTGATCGTCATCATGGAGATCCATCTGCTGGACGCGGCGACGGTCTCGCTCCCGCCCGGCGTGCAGGTCGTGGTGGCCGACTCGGACGCCGGCGACCGCTACACCGTGGTCGACACCGACCAGGCGGGCGGAGCCCGGGACGCCGTACGGCACCTCCTGGACCTCGGCCACGAAACCGTGTGGCACCTGGCAGGGCCGGAGGGCTCCTTCGCCGCCCAGCGCCGCGCCAACGCCTGGCGCGACACACTGACCACGGCCGGCCGCGTCCCGCCGCCCCTGGTCCGGGGCGACTGGTCGGCCGAGTCCGGCTACCGGGCCGGGCTGCGACTGGCCGACGAGCCGGACTGCACGGCGGTGTTCGCGGCCAACGACCAGATGGCCCTGGGCCTGCTCCGTGCCCTGCACGAACGCGGCCTGCGCGTCCCGGGCGACATCAGCGTCATCGGCTTCGACGACATCCCCGAGTCCGCGTCCTTCCTCCCGCCCCTCACCACCATCCACCAGGACTTCGCCGAGGTGGGGCGGCTGTGCGTGGAGGGCGTCCTGAGCAAGATGCGGCAGGACGGGGAGGAGCACGGGACGACGCTGGTGCCTACGCGGTTGGTGCGGCGGGAGAGTACGGGGGTGCCGGGGGGTCGGGCATGAGCCCTGGCCTGATCACGCCCATGACCTCAACAGTGACGAACAGGGCTCTGCGTGTGGGGAGCGTTAGCCGACGGCGTGGGTTGCGGCGCGCTCTGCCCTCAGCTCGGCCAGCCACCGCTGACAGAGGAGACGTACCACATGGGGCCCCAGCCTCGCTCGGGGTGGACTGTGCTGCCGGGCAGGTCGGCCGCATAGCAGGGGTGTACAGGACTGCCCGCCGTCACCGAGAACCGCGCGGAGCGCCACAGGAGGTTGCCTGCTATCAGCCGTGTGAACAACGCCCCGGGTCAGTACAACTAGGCCGGGAGGGAGAAGCCCTCAGGCGGCGCGCCCTCGACGAACAGCATCCCCACTCGAGCCTTACCCTCACGTATCTCCCGGGCCCGCCGGTACTCGGGGGAGTCGTACCACTCCCGGATCCGGTCCATGTCAGGAAACTCGATGACCACGAACCGGGAGGAGTCCCAGGTGCCTTCAACGGGCTTGGGCGTGGAGCCCGCGACCAGGTAACGGCCGCCGTAGCCGAGGATGGACTTCTGGGCCACGGATGCGTAGGCCAGGCCAGCCTCCTCATCGAGCACATCGATGTTGACGATGACGTAAGCGGGCATGGGATTCCCCGTTCCTTCGATACGGCGTGCGCTGATGTCACGGTACGTACTATCGGCTCCTTGTAGCAGCCATCAATGAGTGGCTGTGACCGGCGGGTTCGGTAGGCGCCCAGGGCGCCGAGCCTTCCTAGTGCCGTGACCGGAAACGATCACCGGTGTGGTTTTCCGGCCGGGCGGCCGCAGCGGGAGTTTCACGCAGGTCAACAATGTCGCGCCACTGCCTGTCAGTCCCCGGGTCTAGGGTCTGCTCGTCGACCCCGACCGGCTGGCCCCCGACCGCTTCGCCTCCTGGAGCGACCAGAAGGTCCGCGAGACGGCACTCGCCCACTACCAGGGCATCTACGACGCGCACTGAGCGCGGGTCCGGGCATCGGGGAGGGCAGGCCCGTCAGTCGATGCGCGCACACAGGTCGTCCGTCGTCCCGTGCAGGAGGCGTACGGACTTGTATCCGGTGGGGCTGATCTCCATCGTGTAGACGCCGTCGACGAGGTACAGGCCGCGCGGCAGACTGCCCTGGTCCTGGCCGACCCCGACGAGCACCGGCCCGCGCACGGCCCAGAGTTGGGAGCCGTCGGGCCGGTGCTCGACGACGGCCGAGCCGCTCGCGTCGGCGTCGTAGGAGGCGCCGGTCCCGGTGTTCGTGACGCGTACGACGAGATCGCCCTTGTAGGCGACCCGCCGCACCGAGCCGTCGGGGTAGGTGCTCAGCACGCGCCGCACCACCTCGTCGACGACCGGTTCGCCGTGGACGGGGAAGTCGCACCGCACGCCGGCGCCGACGTCCCACGGCGCGGCGGGTGCCGGTTCCCAGCCCCTGGCCGGCGCGGCGACCGTCTCCGCGGACGCGGGGTGCGTCCCGAGGAGCACGGCGGCAAGTGTCAGCGTCGCGAGGGCGGTTCGGCGCATGGTTCTCCCTGGGCAGAGGTGTGGAAGGAGGTGGCGTACGCCAGTCTTTCCCCGGCCTCTGACCAAAGCCTGACCATCGACGTCCGGTTAGGCTGCCGGGCAGCCATGGAGTTCCAACTGCTCGGTCCGTTCGCCGCCCGCCACGAGGGACGGCAGGTGCTGGTGGGCAGCCGCCGCCAGGAGCGGTGCCTGCTGGCGGTCCTGCTGCTGCACGCGGGCCGCGCCGTCCCGACCGACCGCCTCATCGACCTGCTGTGGGACGACGAGCCGCCCGCCTCCGCCCGCGCCACCGTCCACACCTACGTCGGCCGCCTGCGCGCCGCGCTCAGGCCGCACGGAGTGTCCGTCGAGACCCGGCACGACGGTTACGCCGTGGAGCAGGGACCTCATGGGATCGACGCCCAGGAGTTCGTCGGGCTCGTCGGGCAGGCGGCCGATGCCGGTGACCCTGCGGAGCGGATCCGCCTGTACGACCAGGCCCTCGGGCTGTGGCGCGGCCCGCTGCTCGCGGACGTGGCCGACGACCGGCTGCGCTCGCGCCTCGGCGGCAGGCTGGGCGAACTGCGCCTGTCCGCCGGGGAGCGGCGAGCTGAGGCCCAGCTCGCCATCGGTCTGCACGATCGTGTCGTGGCGGACCTGACGCCACTGCTGGACGAGCACCCGACCCGGGAGCGGCTGGTCGGCGCCCAGATGACCGCCCTGTACCGCGCGGGCCGCCAGGCCGATGCGCTCCAGTTGTACGGCCGCACCCGCGACCTGCTGGCGGACGAACTCGGCATCGAGCCCGGCCGCGAACTGCGCACGCTCCACGAGCGCATGCTGCTCGGCGATCCCCGTCTGGACCGGACCCCCGGGCCCGTCTACGCGGTCCGGGTCGGCGACCAGTGGCTGCCGTGGAGTACGAGCGGACACCCGGCGCTGGAGTTCTGCAACACCTACGCCGGGTGGGGCGGGGAGCGGCTGCCCGGGTCGGACTGGCTGCGCGGCTACGCCACGCTCGCCGTGTGGGCCGGTCACCTCGACCTGATCGAGGAACGGCAGGTCACCCGCCTGCGCGAACAGGCCGTGCGGCAACCGGCCGAGGCCGCCGCCGTCCTCGACGAGGCCCGCCGGTTGCGTACGGACCTGTACGCCTGCCTGACCGATCCGCAGGACGGCCGGGCGTTCAAGGCGGTGGCCGGGGTCGTGGAGGACGCCGCCCGGCTGTCGGTCTTCACCCGTGGCGAGGACGGTCTCGGACGCTGGCAGCCGTCGCCCTCCGCCGGTCTGCGCCTGCCCGTCTGCGCGGTGGCCCGCAGCGCGGGCGAACTGCTCGCCGACCCGCGGCGCTTCACCGTCCGCGGCTGCCCCAGCCGGGACTGCGGCTGGCTGTTCCTCGACGAGAGCGGGCGGCGCCGGTGGTGCAGTCTGGCGACGTGCGGCGCCAAGCGGTCGGGCGGGGGCCGGTGACAGGTCGCTCCGCTTCCGGTGCCCGCACCGTCGGGGGGCCTTCTCCTCTCGCGGTACTTTTCTCATGCCGCGGGGCCCTCCTCATGCCGCAGGGCCTGCCTCATGGCGTGCGGACCGGCCGGAACCGGTCCGTAGCCGCCAGCACCGCCTCCGTCATGACATCGCCCGACAGCCCGTGACCCTCCTCGCCGATCAGCACGAGCTCCGCGTCCGGCCACACCTGGGCCAGCCGCCACGCGACGTCCGGAGGGCCGCTGATGTCCAGCCGCCCGTGGATCATCACGCCGGGGATGCCGGCGAGCTTCCCGGCGTCGCGCAGCAGCGCCCCGTCCTCCAGGAAGCCGGCGTGCCGCCAGTAGTGCGTGACGAGGCGGGCGAAGCGCAGCCGGAAGTGCGGGTCCGCGTAACGGGGATCGGGCTTGTGCCCGGGGTGCGTGGACACGTGCACGTCCTCCCACCGGCACCACTCCCGCGCGGCCCGCTCCCGTACGGCCGGATCGGGGTCGGCGAGCAGCCGGGCGTACGCCTCCACCAGACTGCCGTCGCGCTCCCCCTCGGGGACGGCGTCGCGGAACCGGGCCCATTCCTCGGGGAAGATCCGGCCCATGTCCCGCGTGACCCACTCCACCTCGCGGCGGGTGGTGTTGGTGACGCTGAAGAGGACCAGCTCGGACACGCGTCCCGGGTGCTGCTCGGCGTAGGCCAGCGCGAGGGTCACGCCCCAGGAGCCACCGAGGAGGAGCCATTCCCCGATGCCGAGGTGCCGCCGGAGCAGTTCGATGTCGGCGATCAGATGCGGGGTGGTGTTGGCGTCGAGCGAGGTCCGCGGATCGGCGGCGTCGGGGGTGCTGCGCCCGCACCCGCGCTGGTCGAAGAGGACGATGCGGTACGCCGCCGGGTCGAACAGCCGGCGCCAGAACGGCCCCGCCCCGGACCCGGGCCCGCCGTGGAGCACGAGGGCGGGCTTGCCCGCCGGATTCCCGCAACTCTCCCAGTACACGCGGTTGCCGTCGCCGACGTCGAGCATGCCGTGCTCGTACGGCTCGATGGGGGGATGGAGCTCGGTCATGCGAGACGCACTCTCCTCGACCCTCGGCAGGTGTAACAGCACTGTTAGATTAGCAGCGTGAACAGCGAGAGGAATCAGCCCGATCCGGTCGCCGTAGGCACGCTGCTCCGCCACGTCCTGGAGCTGCTCGAGGGCGACGTGGCCAAGGTCTACGAGGAGCAGGGCCTCACCGAGTACCGGCCCCGCTTCTCCCCCGTCGTACGGGCACTCCTGGCCGAAGGCCCGCTGTCGGTGCGCGACTTGGCCTCGACGGTCGGTGTCACGCACTCGGCCGCGAGCCAGACCGCGGCGCAGATGGCCCGCGCGGGCCTGGTCACCCACACCCCCGACCCGCTGGACGCCCGCCGCCGCCTCGTCGGCCTCACACCGAAGGCCCACGCCCTGCTGCCGCGGATCGAGGCGGAGTGGGAGGCCACGGTGGCGGCGATGGCGGAGCTGGACGCGGAGCTTTCGATGCCGTTGGGGGAGTTGCTGAGGGAGGTGGCGCAGGCGGTGGGCCGGCGGCCGTTCCGGGAGCGGGTCGCGGCGGCGTCTCGGGGCCGAGGGGGCGGTCCTCCGTCGTGACGGGGCCGTATTGGGCGAGATTCACGGATCCGGCTTGACCCTCACGTTGCGTGAGGCCGGAAGGTGGGGTGCATGAGCGACTACTACGACGCGTTCGAGATGAGTCCCGTGCCCCCTCCCGGCCCGGATGCGGTTCCGCCGGAGCCGTTCCGTGGCATCTATGGAATGCCCGCGTTCGTGACGATCCCCACGAGCGATCTGGCGGCGTCGGTGGACTTCTGGGTTCGCGGGCTCGGGTTCATCGAGCTGTTCAGCATCCCCGACGGGGTTGTGCATCTGCGCCGGTGGGCGTTCCAGGACGTACTCCTCGTCCCGGCACCGAGCGTTCCGGAGCAGGCACCGCAGATGAGCGTCAGTTTCTCGTGCGTGCTCAGCCAGGTCGATTCCCTGGTCGAGGCCTGTCGTGCCTTGCGCCCGGACTCGGTCGACGGTCCACGGGACACTCCCTGGAGCACCCGCGACGTGGAGGTGATCACCCCGGAGAACGCACGGATCGTTTTCACCGCGGCCAGGCCCATCGATCCGGCCAGTCAGGAGGCGCGGGACCTTGCAGCCGTCGGGATCACCCCACCGGGTTTCGATCGCGGCGACAATGAGGAGCATGCCTGATGTCACTGATGCCGATGGCCTGACCGTCGGTCAGGTCTCGGCGCGTCTGGGCGTGACGGTCCGCGCGCTGCACCACTGGGACGAGATCGGTCTGGCGCGGCCCTCGCTGCGCACGGCTGCCGGATACCGGCTCTACACCGCCGGTGATCTGGAACGCCTGCACCGCATCGTCGTCTACCGTGAAGTCGGTCTCGGCCTGGACAGGATCCAGGCCATCCTGGACGACTCGGCGGCAGACGTGCCCGGAGCGTTGCGCGCGCAGCGCGCCCAGGTTGCCGAACGGATCGACCGCCTCCAGCAGCTCAGCGCCGGACTGGACCGGATGATCGACGCCCACGAGCGCGGCCTGCTGCTGACCGCCGAGCAGCAGGCCGCGATCTTCGGCCCCCAGTGGAACCCGGACTGGCCCGCCGAAGCCCGTCAGCGCTACGGGGACACGACGCAATGGCGGCAGTACGCCGAACGCTCGGCCTCTCGCGGTCCGGAGGAATGGCAGGCCGTCGCCGACGCCATGGCCGACTTCGAGCGCGCCCTCGGGGAGGCGGTGGACGCCGGCGTCACACCCGGCAGCCCGGAAGCGAATCGACTCGTCGAGTGGCACCGCGAAGTCTTTGCTTCGTACTTTCCCCTCACCAGGCAGATGCAGGTCTGTCTCGGCCGCATGCATGAGGCCGATCCGGGATTCGCCGCCCACTACGACGGCATCCGCCCCGGCCTTGCCACGTGGTTCCGTCGAATCATCGACGCCGACGCGCGCGCCCACGGCATCGACCCCGACACCGCGACCTGGGAGTAGGCCGCGGTGCGCCGGCAGTCGTATGGCGCTGGTGCGACTCAGCCGTACAAGGCCACCCTCGGCAACACAGTCCCCCGAGCCTCGTGGTTCACCACCGTGACCCGGTACCGCTCTTCGAGCTTCTCCCCCGCCCCCAACGTCCGCTGCGCGCCCACGAGATCCGTGAACAGCGTCCCCGTCCGGCTGCCCAGTTGCACGGCCGTCCAGCAGCCATGCCCCGTGCGCCGCTCGACCTTGACGTCCGACGGCGCCAGGTACGGCCCGGCGTCCGGGGACGTCACCAGGAGCTGCGGGGCGACGGTCGTGGGCGTCGGAGTGTTGTTGCGGTAGGTGACGGTGAACTCCTGGGGGGCGTCGGCTTGGAGGGGGCTCGTGGGCAGGTCCACGAAGTCCGTGGGTATGGCGGGTTCCTGCGCCTGGGAAGCCGTGACGGTCACCGCCGCGGCGACCGCCGGCGTGGCCGCGAGGGCGGGTCCCGCCGTGGCCAGGCCGGTGACGGCGACGACGGCTGCGAGGAGGGCGACTCGGATACGACTGTTCTTCGACGACACGTCGGCTGGTCCTTCGGGTGGGGGGAGGAGTTCGCTCGGGTGAACCGGTCGGCCGTTCCCGGCGCTTGACCAGACAAAGCCTCAGACTACGCAGCGGATCCTGGGGGGTGTCCCGGCCCCCGCGGATCGGCCGAACGGCCGAGGCATCCCGCATCGCCGCCGCGCACTCTCCACCGTTCCGAAAGTGAACGGCACCGCAACTACCGCCGGGTATGGGAGAGATCGCGTGGAGGTAGGTCCACAAGGCCGATCTCCTTCCCCCTCCCCCTCCGAGTGAGCTAGAAACTTCAACGACCCAGCCGCACCACAGGGTGCTCGACGGCACATGCGCCGCGCCCGAGGGGGAATCAGCACAGTGACCAAGCAAGTTCAAGGACGGAGCCGGTCCGGCACCCGCGCGCGCAGACGCCTCCCGCGTCTGAGGATCGCCATCGCCGCCGCCGTCTCCTTCGCGCTCGCCGGAACCGCCGCCCAGGTGATGGCCGCCCAGCCGGACGGGAGCGACGGGCAGCCGCCCGTGCCGTCGTTGTCCTGGTCCGACTGCCAGGGCGGCTTCGAGTGCGCGAACGCCGACGTGCCGTTGGACTACCGCGATCCGCAGGGCAGGACCATCACCCTGGCGGTCATCCGCAAGAAGGCCCCGGACCAGGCCAAGAAGAAGGGCACCCTCTTCCTCCAGCCCGGCGGGCCCGGCAACTCCGGCGTGGACTTCGTGCGCGGCAACTACGCCGACCTGCCCGCCGCCCTGCGCGACTCCTTCGACGTCTTCGGCTACGACGTACGCGGCGTCGGGCGCAGTTCACCGGTCACGTGCTGGGACGACCAGACGTACACCCAGGCCATCACCGCCGCCAAGGGCGTCCCCGGCCCGGACGCCTACGAGCCCGCCGTGCGCCAGGCCGCCGCGTTCGACCAGGCCTGCCAGGACAACGCGGGCGAGCTGGTGCCGTACGTGGGCACCGAGTACGTCGCCCGTGACATCGACCTGCTGCGCCAGGCCCTCGGCGAGGACCAACTGACGTACTACGGCCGGTCCTTCGGGAGTTACATCGGCACCGTCTACGCCGCCATGTTCCCCGAGCGGGTGCGCGCGCTCGCACTCGACGGCGCCTACGACCCCGAGCACTACGCGAACCAGCCCTACGCCTACGACCGTCCCCAGTACCTCGCCCTGGACGGCGCGATGAGGCGCTTCCTCGACTGGTGCAAGGCGGACCAGGACACGTGCGGGTTCGGTGACGGCGACCCCCGGGGCGCGTTCGAGAAGCTCAAGGCCGACCTCGACGCCAACCCCGTACCGACCGCGAACGGCGGGCAGGCGAACGGCTACACCCTCGTCTACCGCCTCCTGTTCAACATCAACGAGGGCAAGGTCATCTGGCCCTCCCTCGGCGAGGCCCTGCGCAAGGCCCAGCAGCGCGACAACACCTCCTTCCTGCTGCGGCCGCCGTCCGCGGCCAGCTACGACTTCCTCAACCCGAACGTGGTCGTCGAGTGCGTCGACAAGGCCTACCCGAGCGACCCGGCCCTGCTGAAGCGGCAGGTCACCACCAACGCCAGGCTGGCGCCGCTGCTCGGACCGGCCCTGGCGTACGGTCCGCCGCTCTACGACCACCAGCACGCCACCGCCTGCGCCCAGTGGCCCGGCGAGCGGGTCAGCCGCTACGACGGTTCCTTCCGGGCGGAGGGCTCCGCGCCGATCCTCGTGCTCGGCACCACCGGTGACCCGGACACCCCCTACCGGGACGCGGTGGCCCTGTCCCGGGAGCTCGACAACGGCCGGCTGCTCACCTTCGAGGCCGAGGGGCACACCGCCTTCGGGCGCAGCGCCTGCGCGACGGACGCCGTCACCGGTTACCTGGTGGACCTTAAGGTTCCGGCGCGCGGCACGACCTGCGCGGACGAGACCCAGCCGCCGTCCTCCACGCCGAAGGCGGCCCCGCCCGGCACGACCCTCGGCGAGCTCCGCAACGGTGTGAACGACCGCCTGGACCGCCTCGGCTTCCTGCGCTGACCGACCGCACCACGGCACCCCGGGTGCCGGGCCACCACCAGGCCCGGCACCCGTTCCTCCCTCTTGACCCCACCTTGCGCAGGCACGTACAACTGCTCGCAGAAAACGGTTACTACCGCTTACCGTCCGCTACTTACCGCAAGGGGAAGGTCCCTCACCATGAGAGCTTCGGGAGAACGGGAAGAGCCCGCCGCGGACGCAACGGCCGGCCACCCGGCGCCCGCGTCCCGCCGGGTCGTGCTGAAGAGCGCGGCCGTCACCGCCGGACTGGCCGCCGCGGGGATCGCCACGACCCGGCCCGCCCACGCCGAGGACGACCGGCCGGGCCGCCCCAAGAGCGTCACCGCCCGCATGGGCGGCACCTCAGTCACCCTGTCCCTGGTGGACGGCGCGCTGCGCTGGTCCGCCCGCCGCAACGGCCGTACGGTGATCGGCCCTTCGGCCCTGGGCCTGAAGCTCGGCGACGGCACCGTCCTCGGCCGTGACGTCAGGGTGACCGGGGAGCGGTACGGCACCCACCGCACCACCTGGACCCCGGTCTACGGCCGCAACGCGACCGTCACCGACCACTACCAGGAACAGCACTGGGACCTGGAGGACCGGGCCTCGGGCCTCCGCTTCGGCGTCCAGGCCCGCGCGTACAAGACCGGCGTCGCCCTGCGCTACCTCCTCCTCGACGAGGGCACCGCCACCGTCGCCGACGAACTGACGACGTTCGTCTTCCCCGACGGCACCACCGTCTACAGCGCCCGCGACGAGAACGCCTACGAGCCGGTCGCGCCGGGTTCCATACCGGTCACCGGCACGGCCGGCACGGACAACGGCCCGCTCACCGACCTTCCCCTCACCGCCACCCTCACCGGCGGGCTCATCGCCTGCGTCTGCGAGTCCTCGCGCGTCGACTACCCGCGGCTGATGCTCGGTTCGGTCGCCGGCGAGCCCAACACCCTCTCCGCCTTCCTGATGGAGCACACCGCCCGCGGCACCGGCCCGGTGGAGACGACCTCCACCGTGACCACGCCCTTCGCCACACCGTGGCGTGCGGTGGTGATCGGCGCCACCCACGCCGAACTCGTCGACAACGCCGAGCTGGTGCTCAACCTGGCCCCGCCCAGCGCCCTTGCCGACACCTCCTGGATCAAGCCGGGCAAGGTCTTCCGCTGCGAGCTCTCCACCGCCGCCGGCCTGGCGGGCGTCGACTTC
This sequence comes from Streptomyces coeruleorubidus, assembly GCF_028885415.1. Taxonomy (GTDB): domain Bacteria; phylum Actinomycetota; class Actinomycetes; order Streptomycetales; family Streptomycetaceae; genus Streptomyces; species Streptomyces coeruleorubidus_A. Next base: position 5,118,175 of record NZ_CP118527.1, on the reverse strand, counting down.
GCCGTGGCCCGGGGGATCGAGTACATCGAGTACGACGCCGGCTGGTACGGCCCGGAGTTCACCACCCCGGACGCGACCGAGCCCATCGCCGCCATCGACATGCCGTCGGTCATCTCGTACGCCACGAGCAAGGGCATCGGCCTCTTCCTCTACGTCAACCGGCTCGCGCTGACCGACGCGGACTCCCTCTTCGCCCTCTACAAGGGCTGGGGTGTGCAGGGCATCAAGCTCGGCTTCATCAACGACGGCACCCAGTCCATGACCAACCAGATCATCGACTGGGCGAAGGCCGCCGCCAAGTACGAGCTGCTGATCGACATGCACGACGACGTCCGGCCGTTCGGCTACGAACGGACGTACCCGAACTGGATCAGCCTGGAGGGCGTACGCGGCAACGAGCAGTTCCCGACCGCCACGCACAACGTGACGCTGCCGTTCGCGCGCAACATCGGCGGCCCGATGGACTACACGATCTGCTACGGCCAGTCCCGCGACAAGACGACCAACGCCCACCAGATGGCGATGGCCGCGGTGTACTACCAGCCCCTCAACTTCCTCTTCTGGTACGACAAGCCGTCCAAGTACAACAACCCGGCCAACTGGCCGGGCCTGCCGTGGTTCAACGCCGTTCCGGTGACCTGGGACGAGAGCCGCACCCTGGCCGGCGCGATCGGCGAGTACATCGCGGTCGCCCGCCGGGCCGGCTCCACCTGGTACCTGGGCGCGATGACCGACGAGTCGTCCAGGACGCTGTCCCTGCCCCTGTCCTTCCTCGGCAGCGGCACCTACACGGCGACGGTCTACGCCGACGGCACCCCGGGCTCCAGCCCGTTCCGCACCCCGGTCGTGGTCAGCACCCGGACCGTCACCGCCGCCGATACCCTCGACGTGGCCATGGCGCCGGCGGGCGGCCAGGCGGTCGTCCTGGCCCCGAGCTGATCCGGGAGAAGGTGGGGTTTTCCCCAGGGGCCGGGTCCACCGGCCGGTGGACGGCAGGTTCAACCGAGTACCTCTGTCCGGCAACTGCCCAGCCCAGCCAGGCTTTTGGGCATGAATTCATTATCTGTGCGGGTGGCGCGCTGGAGTGCGCGGCACCCCTGGCGGGCGATCTCCGGCTGGCTGGTGTTCGTGGCCCTGTGTCTGGGGGCCGGCAGTGCCGTCGGCACGAACAGCGCGAAGACGGCGGACTACCGGGTCGGTGAGGCCGGCCGTGCCGAGGCCCTGGCGGCCGAGGCGCATCTGGAGCGCAGGGCCGCCGAGCAGGTGCTGATCTCCTCCCGGTCGGGCGGTGCTCTCGACGAGGGCGCCGCCCGGGCCGCCGCGGACGACCTGACCGACCGGATGCGGCAACTGCCCGAAGTGGCGGGCGTGGCCGACCCGTTGCTCTCCGGGGACCGCCGGATCCTGATGGTCGAGGTGGCGCTGAAGGGCGAGGAGCGGGACGCGAAGGACAAGGTCGACGCGCTCGTGGCGCAGACCGCGGCGGTGCAGAAGGGCCACCCCGGGCTGCTGCTGGAGGAGACCGGAAGTCCCTCCGTCAGCAAGGGAGTCGACAAGCAGCGCAGTGACGACCTGGCGCTGTCCGAAGCGATCACCCTTCCCGTCACCCTCGTCACGCTGATGGTGGTGTTCGGGTCGGTGACCATGGCCGGGGTGCCGTTGCTGCTGGCGCTGTCGTCGATCGCGGCGGCGGTCGGGCTCGCCATGGTCGTCTCGCACATCTCGCCCGACGCCGGGGTCGGCACGAACGTCATCCTGATGATCGGCCTCGCGGTCGGCGTCGACTACACGCTCTTCCACCTCAAGCGCGAGCGGGAGGAACGGGCCCGCTCCGGCGGGCGGCTCTCCTCCGAGGCGCTGGTGGAACTGGCCGCCGCGACCTCGGGCCGGGCGGTCGTGGTCTCCGGGCTCGCGGTGGTCGCCTCCACGGCGACGCTGTACCTGGCCTCCGACGTGATCTTCTCCTCCCTCGCGACCGGCACCATCGTCGTCGTCCTGGTCGCGGTGGCCAGTTCGCTGACGGCCCTGCCCGCGCTGCTCGTCAAGCTGGGGCGGCGGGGGGAACGCCGGGCACGGCGGCGGGCGGAGCGCGGAAAGCCGGCGCGGCGGGTACGCGGCGGGACAGGCGGCGGCCGGATGTGGAGTGCTCTGCTGCGGCCCGCCGCCCGGCATCCCCTCGCGACCCTGTGCGTCTCGGTCGTCGCGCTCCTCGCCCTCGTCGTCCCGCTGGCCGGACTGAAGATCACCGAGATGAGCCGGGACACGCACTCCCGCGACATTCCCGCGATGAAGGTCTACGACCGGCTCAACGAGGCGTTCCCCGAGCAGCGGGTGACCCACCAGGTCGTCGTCCGTGCCGACGCCTCGCGGTCGGGGGAGGTGGGAGCCGCGCTGCGTGAGGTGGCCGAGCGTGCCGCAGCCGACCCGCTGTTCACCGAGGCCTCGCGCATACGGTCGTCCGCCGACGGGCGCACCAGCACCCTCGAACTGAAGGTGCCGCACCTCGGCAACTCCGACGAGGCGTACGACTCCCTGGACCGGCTCCGGGACGACTTCCTGCCCGCGACCGTCGGCCGAATCACCGGCGCCGAGTACGGCGTGTCCGGGGACGTCGCCCGCTACGCCGACTATCCCGCCCACCAGAACGGCAAACTGCCCCTGGTGCTCGGCGCGTTGCTGCTGGTGACGTTCGCGATGACCGTGTACGCCTTCCGTTCGGTGGTGCTCGGGCTGCTCGGCGTCGCCCTGAACCTGCTGTCCGCCGCTGCGGCGCTCGGGCTGCTCGTCCTGGTCTTCCAAGGGACGTGGGCCGAGAGCCTGCTGGACTTCCGGTCCACCGGGTCCATCGGGTCGCGGGTGCCGCTCTTCCTCTTCGTGATCCTCTTCGGGCTGTCGATGGACTACCAGGTGTTCGTGGTGAGCCGCATCCGGGAGGCCGTACTCGCGGGCGTGCCCACGCGGCAGGCCGTGCTCGACGGGATCCGTTCCTCGGCGAGCGTGGTGACCAGCGCGGCGGTGGTGATGACGACCGTGTTCACCAGCTTCGTCTTCCTGCACATCATCGAGATGAAGCAGATGGGCTTCGTCCTGGCGGCGGCCGTGCTGATCGACGCGTTCATGGTCCGGGTCATGGTGCTGCCGGCGGCGATGCTGCTGCTGGGCGAGGCGAGCTGGTGGCCCTCGCGCCCGGGGCGGCGGGTTCCGGCAGCCCCGGAGAAAAGGACCTCCTCCCGTCCGGCGGTCGACGTACGTTGATCGGCATGACCGCTCTCACCGGGTCCACCGCCGACGCCTTCTGGGCGACCTCGCTGCGCCGCTGGAACGCGGTGTGCTGGCTGCTGTTCGCCGTGATGGCCGTCGGGCAGGTCGCCATCGACCGGCCCGGTGAGAGCAAGTACGTGGCGCTGGCCCTGCTGGGCGGGGTGGTGCTGTCGTACGCGGTCCTGGACCGCTTCCCGGCCAATCCCGTCGTACGGCCGCACGTCTATCTGTCGGTGCTGGCGGTCGCGTTGGGCGGGCTGGCGTATCTGCGGGGCAACTACGGGGCGCTGTTCATGGTGACGCTGCCGCACTACTGGATGTTCGGGCGGACGCCGAGGGCCTCGATGGCGTTCCTGGGGCTCGCCACCGCCGCCACCCTGGCCGCGAGCGTGCTGCGGCAGGACGGCTGGACGGTGGAGTTCTTCACCGAGACGCTCGTGTCCACGCTGATCGTCGTCGCCGTGGGGGTGCTGATCGGGCTGTGGGCGCACTCGGTGGTCGGGCAGAGCGCCGAACGGGCCCGGCTGATCACCGAACTGGAGCAGACTCAGGCGGAGTTGTCCGAGGCGCACCAGCGTCAGGGCGCGGCGGACGAGCGGGAGCGGATGGCGCGGGAGATCCACGACACCCTCGCGCAGGGCTTCGCCTCGATCATCGTGCTCGCCGAGGCGGCCCGGGCGGGCCTCGACGCCGACCCGGCGCGCAGCGCCCAGCAGTTGCGGTCGATCGAGTCGACGGCCCGGGAGAACCTCGCCGAGGCCCGGGAACTGGTCGGCTCGCCCCGGAGCCCCGGCCAGGCGGCCGCCGGTTCGGTGGCGCAGACCCTGCGCCGGACCCTGGACCGTTTCGCGGAGGACACCGGCCTCACCGTCGACGCCGACCTTGCGGACCTGGAGTGCGACCAGCAGACCCGGATCGCGCTGCTGCGCTGCACCCAGGAGTCCCTGGCCAACGTGCGCAAGCACGCCCGCGCGTCCACGGTCGGCGTGGTCCTGGCCCGGCAGCCTTATGGAGTGGAGCTCGAAATCACCGACGACGGGACCGGGTTCGTGGTGGAGGAGTCCTCGGGCTTCGGCCTGGACGGCATGCGCAAACGGCTCGCGGAGCTGGGCGGGAGACTGACGGTGACGAGTTCGGTGGGCGACGGGACGCGGGTGCTGGCGCTGATCCCCCAGGGGGTGCGGGCATGACCGGCGGACCGCTCCGCGTCATCGTCGTGGACGACCACACCGTCATGCGGGCCGGCGTCGTGGCCCTCCTCGCCTCCGACACCGGCATCGAGATCGTCGGCGAGGCGGGCGACGGCCGCGCGGCCCTGGACCTCGTCGAGCGCCACGAGCCCGATGTCGCCCTGGTCGACCTGCGGATGCCGGTACTGGACGGCGTGGCGACCACGACCGAGATCGTGCGGCGCTTCCCCCGCACCCGGGTGCTGATCCTGACGACGTACGACACCGACGCGGAGATCGAGCGCGCGGTGGAGGCCGGGGCGATCGGCTACCTCCTCAAGGACACCACCCGTGAGCAACTGGCCGACGCGATCCGCGCGGCGGCGCGCGGGGAGACGGTGCTGGCGCCCCGGGTCGCCGAACGGCTGGTCGCCCGCATGCGCCAGCCCGCCCAGATCCCGCTCACCGCCCGGGAGGCGGATGTCCTGAACGCGGTCGCGGACGGCCTGACCAACGCCGAGATCGGCCGCCGCCTCGTCATCGCCGAGGCCACGGTGAAGACGCATCTGCTCCGGCTGTTCGCCAAGCTCGACGTCAACGACCGCACCAGGGCGGTGGTGGTGGCGATGGAACGGGGGTTGTTGCGCAGGCCTGCCGGCACGGAGGGCGCTTGACAGCGGCGGGTTCCTCCGGGACGGAGGGCCGTGCGGAACCCAGCGTCGCCGGGCCGCCGCGAGCCCCGCCACAGCTCCGGCCACGGCTCCGACGCCGACACCGACACCGACGAAGACAGGACTCCGTGATCCGTTCACGGGCCCGCCGAGCCGATGTCCACCACGCGGGCCCAGGCCGGGGGTGAGTCGGGGACGTACTCGGGGTCGGTCTCGTCGTAGGCGTGGCCCCGGTACCGGCGCGGGAACAGGCCGATCACCGTCCGGCACGGGGGTCGGGTGCTCGGCCAGGGGGTCTGGCCGTCGGTCAGGGCCACGATGACGTCCGGGGCCGGGCGGGTGCGCAGCGCCCGGGTGAAGCCGGTGCGCAGGTCCGTGCCGCCGCCGCCCGTCAGCGGGATGCCCTCGGCACGGCACAGCGTGTGCACGAACCGGGCCGACGCGTCGCACGGCACCACCGTGACCAGGTCGCGCCGGCCGCCCACGGCCCGGGAGATCGCGGTGACCTCCAGGAGCGCGCTGCCCAACTCGGCGTCACTGACCGACCCGGAGGTGTCGATGATGACGGACACCCGGGGCGGCCGCCGTCTGATGCTCGGCAGCACGGCGCCGGGCACGCTCGCCGAGCGGCGGGCCGGGCGGCCGTAGGTGTAGTCCTCGCCCGCGCCGGGTCCGGACGCCGCCGAGCGGACGGCCGCGCCCAGCAACTCCCGCCACGGCTGAGGTGGGTGGAAGGCCTCGTCGGCCCAGCGCCGCCATCTCTGCGAGGCGTTGCCGGGGCGGCCCGTGATGCCCTGCGCCACCCGGAAGCGGACGGCGTCCCGCTCCTGCTCGCTCAGGCCGTGCGCACCGTCCGGGCCGAGCTCCCACTCCCTGTCCAGGCCGTCGGCGCCACTGCCGCAGTCCAGCCAGGCCAGGTCCCGCATCCGCGGGCCGAGGCGGAACTGCCACAGGTAGTCCTCCATCAACTGGCCTTCCGGCAGGCCCAGTCCCTCCGGGTCGACAGCGCCCTCCGGGCGGGCCAGCCCTTCGCCGTACACGTCGTCGTTGATCTCCAGGTCCGCGGCGATGTTCATCCGCAGCCGCTCCGCCGGGCCGCTCAGCCCGCGCTCCCGCGCGACCCGGTCACCGCGCCGGTGGTGGTCGCGCAGCAGGTGCGACACCTCGTGCACCCACACGCCGGCCAGCTCCTCGACGGGCGTACGGTCCACGAACGCCGGCGACACGTAGCACCGCCAGTACCGGTCGACGCCCATCGTCGGGACCCGCCGCGACTCGACGACGTGCAGGGCGAACAGGGCCGTCGCGAGGTACGGGCGGACCCGGGCGGCGTGCAGACGGGCGGCGAAGAGCTTGGCGCGGTCGAGGGTGCCGGGCGTTTCGGGGGCTTCGGCCGTAGCGGGGGTGTACGGCGTCGGCGGCGTGTCCGTCGGTGGCGTGGCGGGCGTCCCGGGGGCTTCGGCCGCTCCGGGTGTGCTCGTCGACGGAGGCGGGTCTGTCGTCGTCGGCGGCGGCGTGCCGGACGCCTGCCCGGTCATCGGTGCCCTCGGCATGTCCCTCGTCAGCGGCGCCCTCGGCGCGTCCCTCGTCATCGGCCCGCCTTCGCCGTGGCCGCCGGCTTCGTCCGGGCTGCCGCGTCGTCCGCTCGGCGGGACAGGGACACCACCCCGGCGAGACTCTCGATCGCCGCCGGTACGTCCCAGTCGTCCCGGCGCAGTGCGGCGAGGGTGGTCGCTGGGACGACCACCACGTCCGGGGGTCCGCTCTCCACCGCCCTGACCAGGAGTGCCCACGCCGCGTCCCAGCGGGACTTCTCCGGACGGCTGCGGACGGCGGCCACGACACCGTCCAGCGCGGCCTGGCGCAGATCCCCCCGCTCGGGCAGGACCGCACCGTCCGGGTCGGCCAGGAGCGTCTCGGGGTCCGGGAGGTCCATCCGGTCCATGCTCGCCAGCAGTTCGAGACCCGGGCCGTCCCCGACCGTGCCGCGTACCAGCAGGGACAGGACGTCCCGGGAGGAGCCGGCGGCGGTCGCGAAGGCGATCAGGTGCAGTGTCATCTCCCAGCTCCGGGGAGACGGCCAGGGCCCGCCCCGGCGGGTTTCCCCGCTGGGCAGCCGGTGCACGAGCCCGGGGCGTGCGGTGAGCAGCCCGCACACGGCACGCCGGGCCAGGGCCACGGCCTCCGGCAGCTTCTGGGGGTCCAGGCGGGGCAGGGTCGCCCGGGGCCAGGTCCCGCCGAGGCCGCGTACGACGACCTCGGTGTCGTGGGCCCACTGGAGATGGACGAAGCGGTTGGCGAGCGGCGGGCTCAGTTCCCAGCCGTCGGCGGCCGAGGAACGCGGGTTGGCGGCGGCCACGATCCGCACACCGGGCGGCAGCCGCAGCGCGCCGATCCGCCGCTCCAGCACGAGCCGGAGCAGGGCGGCCTGAACGGCGGGCGGCGCGGTGGAGAGTTCGTCGAGGAAGAGCAGTCCCCGGCCGGCCCGCACCAGTCGTACGGCCCAGTCCGGCGGGGCCATCGGAACGCCCTGTTCGGCGGGGTCGTCGCCGACGATCGGCAGCCCGGAGAAGTCGGACGGCTCGTGCACGCTGGCGATCACCGTGGTCAGCGGCAGGTCCAGGGCCGTGGCGAGCTGGGTCAGGGCCGCCGTCTTGCCGATGCCCGGCTCGCCCCACAGCAGCACGGGCAGGTCCGCGGCCACGGCCAGGGTCAGGGCCTCCAGCTGGGTGTCGGGTCGGGGTTCGGTGGTGGTGTCGCGCAGCAGGGACAACAGGTCGCCGCCGGTTTGGAGTTGCGTGGCGGTGTCGGGGTCGGTGGACGGGGTGCGTGTGGGCATGTGTGATCACCTGTGGGTCTAGGGGGTCTGAGGGTTCCGGAGGGAGGCAGGGCGACGTCACATGTGGCGCGGGTGCGGGCCGTGGTCGCGGGAGCGGCGGCGGTCCCAGGGGCGCAGACCGCCGGGCGAGGGGCCGGCCAGGCCCGCCCGGAACAGCCCGTAGGCGATGCGCCGCCGCGCGGCCGTCTCCAGCGCGTCCCGCAGCGGGCCGTTGCGCAGCACCGCCTCAGGACCCAGCAGGCCCTCCACGACGGCCAGCGCACCGGCGACGTCGCCGTGGTCGAGGCGTTCGCGGACGCCGGTGAGGCAGTCGGGGCGGCGGTGTGCCTCGTCGATGGCCCGCAGGCAGGGCAGCGGAGTTCCGCCGAGGGCGACCAGCAGTTCCTCGCGGCGGATCTCGGCCGGGTCGTGGTCCAGCGCGGCGAGCGCACCGTCGACCAGACCGATGCGGTGCCGGGCGCCCCGGCACTCCACCAGCCGTGGATCACCGGACCGGCCCGGGTCGCGGGACGCGGGGGCCGGCGTACCCACTCCCAGCGCCGAGGCGACCAGCGGATGCAGCCGTCCGGCGTCGATCGCCCCGGTCCTGAGCAGTTGCAGGTCGGGCAGCACCCAGGTGGCCGCGTCGGGCAGGACGGGCAGTGCGGAGTCAGGGGCGTGCGCGTTCACCACCGCGGCCCCGTCGGACACGTCCAGAACCAGCCGGTTGCGCGCTCCGAGCCGTACACGGACCCTGCCGCCCGACCGGCCCTCGGCACGCAGCAGGATCTCCGCCTCGGCCGCCCACCGGTCGACGGCACAGTGGTGCCCCGGCGGCAGCAGGCCGGTCGGTTCCGTGTCCACGGCCAGGGCCGAGCGGCCGTCGCCGGGCGGTCCGTCAGCCCCGCACCGCACCCCCAGCTCACCGGCCCGGCGCACGTCCCACAGGTGGCGGTGCAGGTCGAGACGGAACCGCCGGCTGGGACGGGGATGCGGATGGCGGCGGTCGACCGCCTCCGCGTGGGACGCGTCCCACAGCGCGAGGCTGATCCGCTGACCGGCGTCCGCCCAGGCCGGCGGGGTCCGCACCACCAGGTGCAGCGGGCTCACGCCGTCCCGCCCGGCCGCGTCGTACCGGGCCAGGGTGACGGTCAGCCCCGGCCGCAGCAGCCCGTCGGGGGCGATCCTCGGCAGGTGCCAGCGCAGCAGGTCGGGGGCCAGGTGACGGAGGTCGGTCCGGAGCCGGTTGGCGAGCTCCCGGCCGTGGGCTCGGGCCACGGCACGCGGCTGGAGGTCGACGTCGACGTTCGCGGCGGCGCACGCGCCTGCCCAGTCCCCGGCTCGGCGCCGGGCGGTCGCGGCCTCGATCATGGCGGGCGGCACGGCGAACTCGCGCACGCGCGGCCAGAAGGAAAGCGAGGGTTTCCCGTTCGCGGTGTGGGTGGGCATCAGCACTCACCTGGAGCGGACGGGACCCCCAATCTGTCAACGCAGTGAGTCGTCATCGCGACGGATGCTAGTGGCCCTCGCTCCCTTGCGCAGCCGATTAATGCCGAGGCTCATACGACATGCGACTCGGGCCGGATCCCCGCCCCGTCCCGGAAGCGGTCGGCGGCGAGCGGGCCGACGTCGACGCAGGGCGTGCGGCCCAGGCACAGGTCGCGGACGATCTCCCCCACCGCCGGGGCCTGGAGGAAGCCGTGACCCGAGAACCCGGTGGCGTAGAGGAAGTTGACGACTTCCTCCGAGCGGCCGATGAGCGCGTTGTGGTCGGGGGTGACCTCGTAGAGCCCGGCCCAGCCGCCCGCCGTCTCCAGGTCCGCGAGGGCGGGCGCGCGACGGCGGGCGACCTCGCGGAACAGCTCCAGCCACTGCGGGGTCCAGGTCGTGTCGAAACCGTCCGGCTGGGCGGGGTCGGCCAGGCCGAACAGGAGACCGTCGTCGCTGTTGTGGAAGTACGCGGAGGACGTGAAGTCGATGGTGAAGGGGATGCGCGGGGCGGGGGGCGTGAGCGGGACGGTGAAGGCCAGTTGGCGCCGCACCGGCCGCACGGGGAGCGGGACACCGGCCATCTCGCCGATCCGGGCCGACCAGGCGCCGGCGGCGCAGATCACCGTGGCGCAGTCGATCCGCCCGCGGTCGGTGTGGACGGCCGTCACCCGGTCGCCGGTGGTGTCGAGGCCGGTGACGGTGGTGTGCGTCGCGAGGACGGCCCCGGCCCGGGCCGCCGCCCGCGCGTAGCCCTGGACGACCAGTGCGGGCCGGGCGTGGCCGTCGGCGGGCGAGTGGGCGGCGGCCACCAGTCCGTCGGTGCTGACGTAGGGACACAGCCGGCGGGCCTCTTCGGGGGTGATCATGCGGCTGGGGACGCCGAGGGAGTTCTGCAGCCGCACACCGGCCTCGAAGTCCGCGGCCTGCTGCTCGGTGGTGAGCAGGAAGAGATAGCCGACGGTGTCGAGCCGGATGTCGGCGCCGGGCCGGTCCGGGAAATCGCGGAAGGCGCGCAGACTCCGGCTGCCCAGTTCGATGTTGAGCGGGTCGGAGAAGTGCGCCCGCACGCCGCCGATCGGCTTGCCCGAGCTGCCGCAGCCCAGCTCACCGCGTTCGACGACGACGATGTTCCGCACCCCCGCCTCGGCCAGGTGGAAGGCGATGCCGGTGCCCATCACACCGCCGCCGATGATCACGACGTCGGCGGTGCGGGGAACGGTGGTGAAGACGGGTGAGGAGGTCAACGGTCCGTCCCTTCAGGCGTTGTGCGGGTGTGCCTGCGTCCACGGCACGTCACGATCACAAGCGGCGTCATTGAACCCGGCGGCAGGGGCATTGCCAAGAGGACCGGGGCGGTCTCCGCCGTTCACCCTCCGCCCCCATCCGCCCCCTCCGCCCTCCCCCTCCGCCCTCCCCCTCCGCCCTCACCGGACTTCGCCCCACCGGACTTTGCCATCTCTTTACAACCCGCCCCCCGGCCGCCTCGTCTCTCCGCACGACCCGTCACCCACCCCGCCGTTCACCGGGCGGGACCGACGAAGGAGAGCGTTCCCATGCGCCGAACCGTCCTCACCGCCCTGGCCCTCGCGGGCACCGCCGTACTCCTGGGCACGGGGCCCGCGTTCGCGAGCGAGGCGACCACCCCGAGCCCGGCCCCGACGGCCGCCGAATCCACCCCCCGGCCGGCGGAGAGCGCCGAACCGACGGCCAGTGCCGAGCCGACCCGCGCGCCGGCCGACGCCACGCCGGTCCCGAGTGCCGAGCCGACCCGCGCCCCGGCCACCGACACCCCGGTCCCGAAGGACGAGCCGACCCGGGCACCGGCCGACGACCAGGTCTCCGTCGTACCGAGCGGCGCGCCCGACACCGGCGTGACGACGGCGTCCCAGGCCTCCGACTCCGGCCTCGGCGGGGCGGCGGTCGGCGCGGGCGCCGCCGCGGTGCTCGCCATGGGCGGCGGGACGGTCCTCGTCGTACGGCGCCGCCGGGCGACCGGGGCATGACCCCGTTCTCCAGGCGCGCGTTCACGACGGCGGCGCTGGCGTCGCCGCTCACGGCATGCGCAGGCCAGGGGACGGATCGGACGACGCCGGACTCCCGAGCCACTGCACCACAGCCGCGGTCTCCCGCTCGGCCGAGGCCGGCCAAGGGGGCCCGCCCCCTGGCCCGTTCGGTCCCGGTCCGGCTGCTGGTCCCGGCCATCGGTGTCGACACCCCGGTCATCCGGCTGGGGCTGGCCCCGGACGGCACGGTGCGGGTGCCGCCGGTCACGGCGGACGACCGGGCGGGCTGGTACCGGCACTCGCCGACGCCGGGCCAGAGAGGCCCGTCGGTGATCCTCGGGCACGTCACGGTCGGGCCGTACGGCGACGGCGTCTTCCGTCACCTCGCCCGGCTGCACCGCGGCGACCGGATCGTGGCGCGCCTGGAGAACGGCACGGCGGCGAAGTTCGCCGTCACGGCGGTACGGACCGTCCCCCGAACCCAGTTCCCGGTGGACGACGTCTACGGGAACGTGGACCGCCCGGAGTTGCGGCTGATCACGTGCGGCGGAGCGCGTACCGGCGACGGATACGCGGACAACGTGATCGTGTTCGCCGCGCTGAGCGGTGCCGAGTCCCCGACCCCTGGAGAGCGTTGAAACGGTCCCGTGAGAAGGCCGCGTCCGAGCTGTTCGCCGCCCTCTACCCACGCCTGGCCGGCTGGTGCCGCCGACTCGTCGACGACGACGAGACGGCCCACGAGATCGCCTCGGAGGCGTTCACCCGGCTCTGGGCCCGCTGGACGTCCGTGGCGGAACCTCGCGGTTTCCTCTACGTCACCGCGGCCAACCTCGTCCGGGACCACTGGCGCAAACTGGAGCGCGAGCGCAGGGCCATGCGCCGCGTCACCTCGGAAGCCGCCGGACGGCCCCACCCCGAGCAGGCCGACCCGTCGGTGCGCCTGCTCGTGCAGTCGCTCCCGGAACGACTCCGCGTCCCGATCCTCCTCCACTACTACGCTGACATGCCGATCCGGGAGGTGTCCGTGCTGACCGGGCGCAAGGAAGGAACGGTCAAGGCCGACCTGCACGCGGCCCGGGAACTGCTCCGCGTCCATCTGAGGAGAAGCCTTGACCACACGCCTTGACGACGATCCGGACGACCGGGAGCCCGGCCCCGACGACCCGCTCGCCGTGATCCTGCGGCCCACCTCACCCGACTACTTGGGCGCACCCCCCGGCCAGTACGAGGCGATCCGCCGCAGGGCGACCCGCCGGCGCGTGCTGCGCGCCGCGGCCGGAGCCGGCCTGTGCTGCGTGGCGGCCGCCCTCATCGCCCTCCCCCTGCGCCTCACGGCCCCGGAGCCCTCCCGTTCCCCGACGGTCCCGATGGCCCCGCCGCCCGCGAGCACGACACCTCCCACACCGGCACCGACTCCCCATCCGTCGACGGCTTCGCCTTCATCGACGCCTTCGCCTTCACCGACCTCTGCGTCCGAGGCACCCGCCCCCGCCACGACCCGCCCCCGCACGGACGGCCCGGGCGCCCCGACCGGCCCGACGGCCCTGCCCCGCACCGCGTCGGCCGCACCGACCCCGGCAACGCCGGTCCCGTCGGCGACCGGGCCGGACACGGATCAGAGGTCGGCCACCAGCAGCCGGTAGCCCACGTCGACGGTGTGGAGCGCGAGCAGCCCGGCGTGCCGGGTGTGCCAGCGGCCGCTCGCCAGGTCGTCCGCGAGCCGGGCCAGGCCGGGGGCGATGACGTCCTCGCCGGTCTGGGCGAGCAGCGAGATTCCCGCGCGCACCTGCGGGTCGAGGTAGGCGTGGGGGCGGCGCCAGTACGCGGCGGCGAATCCGTCCGTGCAGTCGTGGGGGACGGGGACCGTCTCCTGCCGTGCCCCGCCGAGCAGGGCGGCCAGTCGGCCGACGGGGACGGCGCGGGTGTCGTCGAACGCGGCCGCCTCGGGGAGGTACTCCCGTACCAGCCAGAACCGTTCACGGAAGACGTCCTGATCCCAGGTCAGGACGACGACGCGGCGGCGGGCCACCCGGCGCAGTTCCCTGATCCCGGCCGCCAGGGCGGACCAGTGGTGGACGGTCAGCACCGCCATCACGGCGTCGACGGCGCCGTCCCGCAGCGGCAGGCGTTCCGCGACGGCCTGCACGCCGGGTGCGGCTCCCGGCGGTCGCTGGTCCAGCATGACCCGGCTGGGTTCCACCGCGAGGACCGTCTCCGGTGGTTCGTACGAGCCGGTGCCCGCTCCGACGTTGAGGACGTGCCTGACGTCGTCGCCGAGCGCGGCGTGGATCCGCGCGGCGATCCGCGGGTCGGGCCGCCGTGTCCGGGCGTAGGTCGCGCCGAGGATGTCATAGGTCGCCATACGGGTCAGCCTGCCCGGCGTCGTGTCCCTGCCGTCGCATCCGCGCCGCCACCTCGCTCTTTTCGGTCTCCCACCAGGGCCGCACCAGTTCGGGAGCCGGGCCCCGCTCCAATTCTGGTGCGGCAGGGGTGAGTTCGGCGTCGAGTCGGCGGTCCAGTTCCGCCGCCCGGTCGCGCTCGGCGCGGACCCACTGGGCGAGGATCGCCAGCAGGAAGGGCAGGGCGGCCAGTTCGGCGATGCCGAGCATGGCGCCGCCGCCGATCTGCTGGTCGTGGTGGACGTCCGGCGACCAGGGCGGCGCGTGGTGCAGGTACCAGGCGCCCGCGATCAGGGTGCCGTGCGTCATGACGACCAGCCCGGGGAGGGCGTCGACGATGCCGTCCAGGAAGACCAGGGCCGCTCGGACGGGGTGGGTGCACCAGGCGGGCAGGGCCTGTTCACGGGTGAGCACCGGCAGGACGAACAGGCAGCCGGCCGCCAGCAGATGGAGATACATCAGCTCGTGCAGCCAGCCCACGCGCAGCGCGGTGGCGAAATACGGCGTGAAGTAGAGGGTCAGTTCCGTGGCCAGCACCACGGCCGTGCTGACGAGGGGGAACGTCAGCGTCCTGACCAGCCGGCCGGTCATGACCCGCCGTACCCGGCCCGCACCGCCCTCCGGCAGCGCCTCGATTGCGAGCCGCAGCGGGTCGCCGAGGGCGAGACCCAGCGGCGCGAGCAGATCGAGGGCGACGTTCTGCACGGCGGCGGGCCAGAACAGTTCATGGTCGTAGACGGCCAGTCCGGACATCGTGGCCACGACGATCGTGCCGAGCCCGAGGACGACGAACGCGGCGAGGCGCGCGAACGGCCAGGCCCCGCCCCGGCCGCGCACCCGCGCGACACCCCAGCCGTAGAGCCCGGCCAGGGCGACGACGAGCAGCAGCGCGGGAACGTCCAGCTGCCAGGAGCCCAGCAGCCGCCCGGCGGTCAGCTCCGGCAGGTACCCGGCCGACAGTTCGCTCACGGGCGGAGAGTAGCCGCCGAAGTTAAGAGAGGGGATGATCGCGAGTTCATGAATATGAATGAGAATCATGTAGCAGTCTATTGACGCGTCCACGGCAAGCTTCTACGTTCCCCAGAAAGCGCTTACCCCGGCCGGGTTCCGCCACCGTCACCACCCTTGGAGACGAACGATGCACCTGAGACCAGTGATCGCGTCCGTCGGCCTCCTGGCCGGCAGCCTCGTCGCACTGTCCGGGACCACGGCACAGGCGGCGACCACCCGGTACGAGGCCGAGACGTCGCCGGCGGTCTGCGCCGGCACCATCGACTCGAACTGGGCCGGATACTCCGGCAGCGGGTTCTGCAATGGGGACAACGCAACCGGCGGCTACGCACAGTTCACCGTGACCGCGCCCGCCGCCGGCACGGCGACCCTCAAGGTCCGCTTCGCCAACGGCACGACCTCCGCACGCACCGCGAACATCGTGGTCAACGGCACGACGGCCGGCACGGCGGCGTTCGAGGGCACCGGCGCCTGGAACACCTGGGCGACCAAGACGCTCACCGTGCCGCTGCGGTCGGGCAGCAACACCGTCCGGCTCGCCCCGGCCACCTCCGGCGGCCTGCCCAACATCGACTACGTCGACGTCGAGACGGGCGGCAGCGACCCACAGCCCACCGGCCCGGTGCTGTACGTGTCGCCGGGCGGCACCGACAGCGCGACCGGTACGGAGTCGAACCCGACGACGCTCACCTCTGCGATCAGCCGCATCTCCGCCGGCGGCACGATCTACCTGCGCGGCGGCACCTACCGCTACTCCCAGACCGTCACCATCCCGGCGGGCCGCAACGGCACGTCCGGCGACCGCACGGAACTGTTCGCCTACCCGGGCGAGACCCCCGTGCTGAACTTCTCCGCCCAGAGCGAGGACCCGGCGGGCCGCGGTCTCGCCGTCAACGCGTCGTACTGGCACGTCAAGGGCGTCGTCGTCGAACGGGCCGGCGACAACGGCATCTTCGTCGGCGGCAGCAACAACGTCATCGAGCGCACGGTGACCCGCTTCAACCGCGACTCGGGACTCCAGCTCTCCCGGGCGCTCTCCAGCACGCCCAAGGACCAGTGGCCGTCCCACAACCTCATCCTGAGCGCGGAATCGCACGACAACGTCGACTCCGACGGCGAGGACGCCGACGGCTTCGCCCCGAAGCTCACGGTCGGCCCCGGCAACGTCTTCCGCTACACCGTGGCCCACCACAACATCGACGACGGCTACGACCTCTACACCAAGACGGACACCGGCCCCATCGGCGCGGTGACCATCGAGGACTCGCTCGCCTACGACAACGGCACCCTCAGCGACGGCTCCCAGGCCGGCAACGGCGACCGCAACGGCTACAAGCTCGGCGGCGAGGACATCGGGGTCAACCACATCGTCAGGCGCAGCATCGCCTACCAGAACGGCAAGCACGGGTTCACCTACAACCGCAACACCGGCCCGATGCAGGTCTCGGACAACGTGAGCATCGGCAACGAGCAGCGCAACTTCAACTTCGACTCGGGCAGCACGTCGGTGTTCCGGAACAACACCTCCTGCGACAGCGGGTCGAACGACCGGATCATCGGCGACTCCGACAGCTCGAACCAGTTCTGGTCCGGCTCGAACGGCTCCCGCTGCTCCTCCTACGCCGGAGCCCCGCGCTGGTCGTTCGCCTCGGACGGGCGGCTCGTCGTGACGTTCGGGGGCGGCAGGTAGCCTGGCCGTATGGCATGCAACGGCATTCCGCACTGCTTCCTCTGACACCGCGGTGAGGACGGCGACGTGACCAGGTCACGTCGCCGTCCTCGGCGTGCCCGCCGTCCGCGGGCGCCGACGACCCGCCGTTCACCGCCTGTATCCAGCTCGGCCCAGCCCTTCCGGCCCGCCGAGCTGTCGAGGAGCATTTTCATGCCGACCATCCATCCGGGAACCGGCCGCCGCCGGCCCTCCGACCGGCTGCTGACCGTCCTGACCTGCCCCCTGTGCCCGTCGGGCCTGGAGCGCGCCGACGGTGCGCTGCGGTGCGCGGGCCGGCACACCTTCGACATCGCCCGCCACGGATACGTCAGTCTGCTGACCGGCCACCGGCGTGCCGCGAGCGCCGACTCCGCCGACATGGTCAGGTGCCGCAGCGCGTTCCTCCGGGCCGGGCACTACGACCCGCTCGCCCGCACCCTCGCGAGGCTCGCCGCGGAACTCGCCCCGCCCGACGCGGTCGTGCTGGACGCCGGGGCGGGCACCGGTCACTACCTCGCGGCCGTCCTCGACGCGCTCCCCGGGGCCTTGGGACTCGGGCTGGACAGCTCGGCCCACGCCCTGCGCGCCGCGGCCCGCGCCCATGCCCGCGGTGAGGCCGCCGGGTGGGACGTCTGGCAGCCGTGGCCCGTCCGCTCCGGCTGTGCCCACCTCGTGCTCAACGTCTTCGCGCCCCGCAACGGGCCGGAGTTCCACCGCGTCCTCCGGCCGGACGGCGCCCTGCTCGTCGTCACACCCAGCGACCGGCATCTGCGCGAACTGCGCCGGTCCCTGGGGCTCCTGGCGGTCGATCCCAGGAAGGAGGAGCGCCTGCACCGGACTTTGGCGGACCGCTTCCGGCACGAGCGCGCCGAGTCGCTGGAGTACGCCATGAGCCTCACCGCCGAGGACATCACCGGTCTGGTGACGATGAGTCCGGCCGCCCATCACGTCGGGGACGCGGAACTGCGGCGACGGGTCGGGGAGTTGGCGGCTCCGGTGCGAGTGACCGCGTCGTTCGTCGCGTCGGTGTACCGGCCGCGGGAGCGTTAGGAGGCCGTCCCTGGGCGCCCTGTCGGTGCGGTCTCGTCCATGCGCTCCTGCTGCGCGGTGGTGAGCGTGCGGATCATGAGGGCGGCGGTTCCGGCCGCCGCCACGATCACCACGTCGGCGGCCAGCAGGGACAGGACGTCGGTGTAGGCGCGGGCGATGACCTCGTCCGTGGAGTCGGTGTAGATCAGGCCCACACCGCCGGCCAGGCCGGCCAGCCACAGGGCCCACCACCAGTTCACGACGGCCGGCAGCCGCCGGTCGGGGAAGACGGACCGGTGGGCGTCCGCGACGATGCCCCGGGGTATCCAGAGGTTCACGACGGGCAGGATCCAGCCCAGGTAGAGCCAGAGAGATCCGTACCGCGGTTCCGTGCCCGAGAGGGCACGGGCGTTGTCGCGGACGCGGTCCAGCCAGGACAGGAACGCGAGCGCGCAGAGCACCGTGACGGCGCCGCCCACGGAGCTGACCAGGTGGTATGAGTCCTCCAGGGCGGTCAGCGGGCGGTGCTGGCCGCCTCCCTGGTCCGGCGGGCCGGACGCCGGCTGCCCGGTCGTGGCGAGCCGGATGTGCCAGACCGCCCGGACCACCCAGGCCAGCGCGGCGAGGGCGAGCGCGGCGACGGCGCAGCGGGCCGCGCCGCGGACCGGGCGCGGGGCGGAGGCGGGGGCCTTGTCGGTGAAGGGGGTTTCCTGATCGCTCACCCGGTCATCCTGTCGTACCGCTCACCCGGTCCTGTCCCCCAGTCCCACCGCCCGGCCCCGCTCGTCCCACCGCACTTCGAGGACGTGATCGACGGCGTCCCGGTCGAGAGGGCCGTACACGTGCGGGAACAGGGTGTCCCCGGCGACCCCGGGCGGCGGGGCGGGGGCCGCCGCCTCCCACTCCACCCGCGCGGTGAGGCGGGTCTCGTCGAGGGCGAGCACCAGCAGGGGCCGGGGCGCGTCCCGGTAGAAGGCGTTGACGACGGCGAGCGTGGTCGGCTCGTCCGGTGAGCAGTGCACGAAGCCCTCCTCGGCGAGGGAGGCGGGGGCGTACGGCTCGTCGGGGGCGGCGTTCCAGTCGGTGAGCGGTATGGAGTGGTAGATCATGGCCCCGTTATAAGCCACCGGGGGCCCGAGGGCCTCTAGAGCCCCAGGGCGGTGATGGTCCGTGCGGTGGCTTCGGCGATGAGGGCGTCCGAGGGTTCGGCGTCGTGGCCGGCCCGGTCGGTCATGACGGCCAGGACGAGTGGTTCGGTGCGGGGCGGGCGGACGATCGCGATGTCGTTGGCCCTGCCGTAGTTGCCCGTGCCGGTCTTGTCGGCCACCTGCCAGCCCTTGGGGAGACCGGCCCGGATGCGGCGGGCGCCGACCGTGGTGGCGTTGCGCGAGAGCCAGTCCGTCAGCAGGGCGCGTTCACCGGCGGGCAGGGCGGTGCCCAGGAGCAGCTTGCGGAAGTCGGTGGCGACCGCGCGGGGAGTGGTCGTGTCGCTGGGGTCCTCAGGTGGTACGTCGTGCAGTTCCGGTTCGTAGTGGTCCATGCGGCTGACGGTGTCGCCCAGTTCGCGCAGATAGGCGGTGAGCTTCGCCGGGCCGCCGAGGTCGCGCATGAGCAGGTTGCCGGCCGTGCCGTCGCTGAAGCGGACGGCGGCGTCGCAGAGTTGGCGCAGGGTCATGCCGGTCGCGACGTGCCGTCCGGTGATCGGCGTGGTGGACTCGAGGTCGGCCCGCGTGTAGGTGACGCGCCGGTCCAGGCCGTCGAGGGAGCGGTGGTGCAGGACCGCCGCCGCGGCCAGGGCCTTGAAGACCGAGCAGAACGCGAAGCGCTCGTCGGCGCGGTGGACCGCCGTGGCGCCGGTGCCGGTCGCGAGGGCGTAGACGCCGACCCGTGCGCCGTACTCGCGTTCCAGGTCCGCCAGGCGCGGGCGGTGGACGGGCGGGGTGGGGGTGCGGCGGCTCGGCTCCGGGCTCGGCCGGGTGGTCGTGGTGGCCCGGCCGGCGCGGTCGGTGTCCCGGCCGGCCGTGCCGCAGCCGGTGAGGGGGAGTAAGGCCGCGGCGGCCAGGAAGGCGCGGCGGGAGGAGGCGGGCGCGTCGACGGGCATGCGCGGAGTTCCTTTCACTCGGAATCGCCGGGGACGGCGGCCAGCAGACCGCGGACGACGGGCCCGGCGGAGCCGCCGCCGGTGACGCCCTCCTCGACGACGCAGGCGACGGCGACGTTGCCGCGGTGCGCGACGAGCCAGCCGTTGTTGTCCTGGTCGTCGGAGACCTCGGCGGTGCCGGTCTTGGCGCCGATGTCGCCGGGCAGGTCGGAGAGGACCTGCGCGGTGCCGTCGGTGACGGTGGCGCGCAGCATCTCGCGCAGTTGGGCGACGACGTCCTGGGGCAGCGGGGTCGTGCGGGTCGTGTCCTCGTTCCCCTCGGTGAGCGAGGGCTGGTGGAAGGTGCCGGAGACGGCCGTCGCGGTGACGGACGCCATGATCAGCGGGTTGGCCTGCACCCGGCCCTGCCCGATCATCGAGGCGGCCTTCTCCGTCTCGTCCTTCGGCACCGGCACCGAGCCGTCGTACGAGGCAGCCCCGACGTGCCATTCCTGGCCGACGCCGAAGTACTTGCGGGCCACCTCGCCCAGCTCCCCGTCGTCGAGCCGGTCGCGCAGGCTGATGAACGCGGTGTTGCACGACTCGGTGAAGTCCTTGCGGAAGGTGGCGCCCGGGTGCTCGGACAGCTCCACGTTCTGGAACCGCTTCCCCACCGTGAGGTACTTGGGGCAGTCCACCACGTCGCCGGGTGCGACGGCGTCTTTGAGCAGCAGGGCGCTGCTGGTGACGATCTTCCAGGTGGAGCCGGGCGCGTAGGTGCCGGACAGCGCGCGGTTGAAGCCGGACGACGGGGAGTTCGCCACGGCCAGGATCTCGCCGTCGTCGATCCGCAGGGCGACGAGCGCGGCGTTCTTGCCGTCGGCGTGGGCGGCGAGGGCCTTCTCGGCGGCGGCCTGCCAGCCGGCGTCGAGGGTCGTGCGGACCGGGCCCTCGTCCCTGACCGTCCGCGCGCCGAACCTGGCCTCCGTACGCTCGACCTTCCCGGTGGCCCGGTCGACCAGGTGGATCGCCCCGCGCGGGCCGGTGCCCTCGCCGCCCCCGCCGAGCCGGGCCGTGACCGGCGCCAGGGAGGGGAACTCCGCACCCGACAGGGCCGTTCCCTCCCGGTCGGTGACCTCCGGTGGCTTCGTCTCCTCGCGTTCGAGGCGGAACTTCTCGGTGTCGCTCAGGCGCGGGTGGACGAGGGACAGCTTCCAGTCCACCTTCCAGCTGCCGTCGCTCTGCTCGCGCAGCGGCAGCTTCGACTCGTAGGTCCAGGTGCCCAGGCCCTCGACGGGCATCCGGGCGGTGAACGGGACGGTGACCGTGCCGTCCTCGCCCTCGGCCGCGGGCTTGGCCGTGAGCTTCGGTCCGCTGATGTCGAGGCCGGTGGTGAAGCTGTCCAGCACCCGCTGTGCCGTGCCGGGACTGGTCGTACGGCCGGCCGCGCTCGGCAGCCGGCCGGCGGCCCAGTCGGCGAGGAACGCGCGGGCCTGTTTCCCGGCCGCGGGGTCGGGCCCGGTGTCCCGCTCGAAGGGTCCGAGACCGGCCGCGAACGCCCCGCCCGCGGCGACGGCCAGCACCACCGCGCCCGCGGTGACGGCCCGCACGGCCGTCCGGCGGGGCCCTGGGCCCCCGGTGGTGACGCTGGTGTAGTCGTGGTGATCCATGCGCCGAGAACAGCAGCGGCCCGGGCACCTTGTCCAAGACCGCTATCGATCTCGTATCAATACCAAACGGATATGCTTCCTGCTCGTGGACCTGGTGCGGCACTTGGAGTGCTTCGTGGCTGTTGCAGAAGAGTCACACTTCGGCCGTGCCGCGGCGCGTCTGGGCATGGCCCAGCCGCCGCTCTCGCAGCGCATCCAGCGCCTGGAACGGCACCTGGGCGTCCGGCTCTTCGAACGCAGCAGCCGGCAGGTGGCCCTCACCGAGCCCGGGGCGCTGCTGCTGGCGGAGGCCCGGGAGGTGCTCGCCCGCTCCGAGGCGTTCATGGCCACCGCGCGCCGCATCCGGGACGGCGAGACCGGCCTGCTGCGTGCCGCGCTGCCGCCGGACCTCTCCGGGGAGACCGTCGCCGCACTGCTGGCGGGCTTCACCTGCGCGGGCGTGAGCGGCCTGGAGCTGGAGCTGCACGAGCTGTCCACCGCCCAGCAACTGGAGCGGTTCGCCGCGCACGAGCTGGACGTCGGGCTCATCCACCACCCCTGTGACGTCTCCGGGCTCGAACTGGGCCCGGTGCTGCGGCGCGAACTGGGCGTGCTGCTGCCACGCGGCGCGGCGGCGGCCGGGCTCGACGAGGTACCGCTCGCCTCCCTCACCGGCCACGACCTGATCCTCTTCCCCCGCGCCGGCGCCCCCGCCGTCTACGACGACCTCCTGACCACCTGCGCCCGCAACGGCTACACCCCGCCCGCCGTACGCCACGCCCTGGGCGCCAGCTTCGTACGCGGACTGGTGCTGTCCACGGAGGCGGTGGCCTTCAGCCCGCGGGACACGCACGGGCACGCGCAAGAGGGCGCAGAGGGCGCAGAGGGCGTGGACACGGAACGGACCGAAAGGGGCGTCGTATGGCGCCCCCTCACCGGCGCCCCGCTGGCCCTGCGGCACTCCGTCGCCTGGCCGGCGGGGCGCGGGGACGCCGCCGTGTCCGCGTTCGCCGAGGCCGCCACACACGCGCTGCGCACCACCGCCGACGCGACCCCCGACCTGCCCTCCCGCCCGCTGCACCTGCGCCCGGCATCGGAGTACTGGCTGTGACCGACGCCCTCGCCCGCATCCACGCGGCCTTCGCCGACGCCGGGGTCACCGGCCGGCTGCACGCCGTCGACATCGACAGCGGCGCGCAGCTCGATGCCGGGGCGGACCAGCCGGTCTGCACGGCCAGTGTCCACAAGCTCTGTGTGCTCGTCACGCTCCACGAGCAGGCCGCGGCGGGGATCCTGGACCTCACCGAGCAGGTCGAGTGTCCGCCCGAGGGCCGTACCGCCGGCCCGACGGGACTCGCCGCGATGCTCGACGGCGCCCGGCTGTCGCTGCGGGACCTCGCGTATCTGATGATGTCCGTCAGCGACAACGCCGCCGCCGACCTGCTGCTGGCCCGCGTGGGTCTGGACGCCGTCAACCGCACCACGGCCCGCCTCGGCCTCACCCGCACGTACGCGGTTCACGCTTTCGGGGAGCTCCTCGCCACCATCAAGGAGGACGCCGGCCCCGGCGGCGCGCGGTCGCTGGCCGACCCGCACGTCGTCGCCCGGCTGCGGGCGCTGGACCCGGCCCGCACCAACCGCAGCACCCCGCGCGACATGACGCGTCTGCTCGCCGCCGTCTGGCGCGACGAGGCGTGCACGCCCGAGCACGGCGCGGCCATCCGCCGGGTCCTCGGACTGCAGGTGTGGCCGCACCGGCTGGCGTCCGGGTTCCCCTTCGACGACGTCCATGTGGCGGGCAAGACGGGCAGTCTGCCGACCGTGCGCAACGAGGTCGGCGTCGTCGAGTACCCCGACGGGGGGCGCTACGCCGTAGCCGTCTTCACGCGCACGGCCCGCACCTCCGCCCTTCAGCCCGCCGCCGACTCGGTCATCGGCACGGCGGCCCGCCTGGCCGTGGACGCCCTGCGCGCTCCCCGGGCGGCCCCGAGAAGGGCCGGTCCGGGTCGCTGATCAGAGCTGGGACTCAGAGCTGGGACCAGAGCTGGGACTCAGAGCTGGAACTCGGCCGGAGACAGCCCCAGCGCCGCGCAGGCCTCGCGCAGGACGGTCGCCTCGGCCTGGGAGAAGTGGCCGTCGGCACCGGCGATGACCATGCCTGTCTGGATCACGGCCCGGGCCTCGGTGGGCTTCTTGGCGGCCTTGGCGATCTCCTGCATGGCCTCGGTCTTGCCGTGCTGGAAGTTCATCGTCAGCTGGTCCACGTGCTTGTTGAAACGCTGCCGCAGCTGCTCCGGCGGGAAGTTCTGAAGCACGTCGTTGCTGAGGATCATCGACTCGACCTGCTGCCGCTCGGCCGGGTCCACCTGCCCGTCGGCCGCCGCGACCAGCGCGCACACCGCCATGCTCGCGTCCCGGTACGCACCGCTCTTCAACTCGGTCTTCAGCGAGCCGAGCTGAGTCTTGAGCACACCGATCAGCTGGGCCTTGCTGCCGCCGCCGGACCGCGTCCCCCCGCTGTGCCCACCGGTGGCGCCACGCCCGCCCTGAGTCTGCTGGAGAGCCTTGGCCTGGTCCTTGAGCTTGTCCCAGACTGCCATTGAGTCACCTCGGTATTCGTCGGAAGTCATCTCTCGAACCCGCTCCCGCGCGCTCACCGGATCAACGCCCGACCCCCTGGCAAAGGTTCCGCAAAACGCGCCCCTCTCTCACCACCTGCTTCTCCGGCGGCCGAAACGGCGACTGCCCGCGCCCGGTGACCGGGTGCGGGCAGTCGCGGTGACGTGGTGTCAGGCGCTGTGCCGTCGCGTCACGCGTCGTCGCGCGAGCGGAGCCTCAGGCGCGGGGCGAGGCGGAAGGCCGCGAAGCCCGCCGTGGCCAGGGCCGCGGCTGCCGCGAGGAGGAGGCCGATGCCGCCGGCGCCGGTCGAGGCGAGGCTGCCGCTGTCGAGGTTCGTCGACGTGCCGCCCGTGGTCGACGTGCCGGTGCCGCCGGTCGTGCCCGAGGTGCTTGTGCTGGGCGACGGGCTCGGGTCGGCCGAGGCGCTCGGGCCGGTCGTGGGGCTCGGGGACGCCGAGGGCCCGTCACCGGCGACGACCTCGACCGCGAACTGGGTCATGGCGTCGCCGACCGACGCGGCGACCGTGTACGTGCCCGTGCCCTCACCGGCGGTCAGGGTCGGGGCCGTGGCCCTGCCCCGGTCGTCGGTCCTGACGCGGACGACCTGCTCGCCGTCCTCGAAGCGGGGGGCGTCGTCGCTGTCGTCCTCGACCCGGAACTCGACCTCCGTGCCGGCCGGTGCCGCGGCGCCCGACCTGACCACGCGGGCCTGGAGAGCCTCCTCGAAGTCCTTGCCCTGTTCGGCCTGCTGGTCGTCACCGCCCGCGACGGTCACGGTGTAGGACGACTTCTTCACCTTCACGGTGAAGACCGTCGAGGCGCCGTCGGCCTCGGCGCGGACCGTGAACTCGCCCTCCTTGCCGATGCCCGCCTGGAGCGGCGCGGACTGGGCGCGGCCCCGCGCGTCGGTCGGCACGGCCAGCTCGGTGGTGTCGGCGCCGTCCTTGATGAAGAAGAAGGCGCCCAGCTTGTCCGGGTCCTCGATCGTGAAGGTGACGGAGGCGTTCTCGACCGGGTCGCCGGCCTTGTCACGGGCCGCCACGGCCACCGGGTCCGCGCCGCCGCCCGGCTGGACGGTCTGGCCGGCTCCGGAGACCTGGGTCAGCTCCGCGATCGCCGGGGTCTTCCACTGGAACACGATGCGCCCGTGGCCGGCGCGGTCGGTGTTGACGCCGCCCTCGGCGATGCCGCCGCGCACCGGCTCGCCGGAAGCCTGCCAGAAGGGGTCGGTCTTGGCCGGGGCCTCGGTGCGCTTGCCGCTGAGCAGCCGGGCGCCGGTCACCCGGTCCGGGTCGGCGTAGCTGCTGCCGCCCGCGCCGCTGCCGACCACGCCCTGGGCGTCGTCCGTGCCGCCGCCACCGCCGCCGCCCGCGTAGCCGGCGCCGCCGCCACCGCCTGCGCCGCCCGAACCGGAGCCGCCCGCACCGCCCTTGCCGCCCCCGGAGGCGTCGGCGCCGGAGGAGCCGTTGCCGCCGCCCGCGCCGCCGGTGGCACCGGCCGCGCCCTTGCCGCCGCGCTCCGACTCCGTGTCGTCCTGGCCGCGCTCGCCGCCACCGGGGCCGCCGTGGCCGGACTCCGGGCTGCCGTACCCACCACCGCCGCCACCGGCGGCGATGAGCAGCGGCTTGCCGTCGCTGGTGCGGACGCCGCTGCTGTTGCCGCCGATAGCGGCGTACTTGCCGCCGCCCGCGCCGCCGAGCGCGTCACCGAAGCGCTGGACGCCGACCGCGAGCGACAGCCGCTCCCCGGGGGTGACGCGGAGCGTGCCCGCGGTGTAGCCGCCCGCGCCGCCGTTGGCCGAGGGGGTGCCCTCGCCGCCCTGGCCCCAGGCCCTCACGTCCAGCGCCGTGACGCCGGCCGGGACCTGGAACTCCTCGCGGGCGCCCGTCGGATCGAACAGCCGACAGCCGGAGAACCCTGCCGTCGGCGTGCAGGTCTTCCCGGCGAGGACCGCGCTGCCGGCGGCCGTGGCGGCCGGCGCGCCCGTCAGGGCGGTGCCGGCGGTCAACGCCACGAAGGTCAGGGCCGCCGCGCCGCGCCGGAGTCTGGCGCGGCGCAGCACGACGGAATCGTGATGCATCAAGGAAACTCCCCAACTCGTCACAAGCTCCCCCCCAGGGAGCCATGAAATGCTCGATCAGAATCGAACAAGACCAGTGAGACAGCTGATCAAATGTGGCGCTCCCGGGTCAACAGAGAATCAGCCACTCGACGGCAGAAAGCGGTCACGCCGGAACCACACGGCCAGTACCAGCGGATAGGCGAGGTAGCCGAAGCGCGTGGCCGGCATCAGACACATGGCCAGGGCCAGTCCGAGCGCCACGCGGTCCGCCGCGGCGACGACCGTGCGCGGCGGGCGGGCCAGGAGCCAGGTCGCCATCCCGACGGCGGTCGCCGCCAGCGCCGCCACGGCGACGGCGCGGCCCCCGGGCACATGGGTGGCGAGCAGGTGACCGGGCAGCGGGCTGGTCGCCGGCGATCCGGCGCCGGCCGCACCGAGCGGGAACAGCACCACGTGCTCGACGAACGCGTGCGGATCGACGAGGGCGAACGGCACGACACCGGCCGCCGCCACCGCCAGGGCCGTCACCGCGGCCCTGGTGGCGGCCCGGCGCCCCGTCGTCACCGCGATCAGCACCAGCGCGACCGGCAGCAGCGGCCAGGCGGTCCACTTCAGCGCCGCCGCGGCCCCCATCGCCGCCCCCGCGCCCACGGCACCCCCACGCCGCCCCGCCAGAGCCAGCCCCAGACACATCAGCCCGATCACCGGCAGATCGACCCCGCCCACCGCCAGGGCCAGAGCGACGGCCGGACAACTGGCCAGCAGCAGCGCGGGGTTGACCGGGGCGGCAGGGCTGGTGCGTGCGTCCGCCGCCAAGAGCGCCGACCCGGCCGGCACCTCCCGCCCGCTGCGGGCGACGGCACCCCCGCGACCACGCCGGGCGGCCGGCAGCATCCCCGGCTTCGCCAAGCCCGCCGCAGCGCTGCGCACCCAGCCGCCCCCGGGGCGGGCCGCCACAGCCAGTGCGCCCAGGAACACCGCCGCGAACCACAACCGGGCGTCCGTGAGCGGGGTGTCGCCCAGAAGGGCGTGGGGGAGGCCGAGCAGGGCCATGCCGGGCAGGTACGGGTTGAAGTCGTCGACGAGCGACGGGTGCGGGGCGTAGGGGCTGCCGGTGGCGAGCAGCAGGTCGCCGGAGTGCTCGACGACGCCGACCTCCGGCTGGGCCGTGCCCAGCACCATCAGCACCGCCAGCGGCAGCAGCACCGAGCCCGCGACCGCCGCGAGCGCGCTCGCCCGGCCCCAGGCGTACGGGCTGCGGGCGGCCAGGACGGCCGCCACCGCGTAGCCGGCGGCCGCGCACCCGCCCCACACCCGGTGGGCGGGCAGCGTCGTCACCGCGGCCAGCCCGAGCGCGAACACCGCCGATCCGGCCCAGTAGAGACCGTCCCGACGCGATCCCCTCGGAGTCCGTCGCAGGCCGTCCCGGTGACGGAGCGCGCGCGGGGCGGGGGCCGCCGGCGCGCTCGACGGGTACTGGAACTGAAGGGCCATGGCCGTACTCCTGTGACAGTGCGGAGGGACGGGCCCTCACTCGCCTCTGTCGCGGGGTCGAGGACCGACCCTCAATCTCCTGCCAGGCCCGGCCGCGCCACCTCGGCCGAACGGCCACCGTTCGCGACCGCGCAAGCCACTGCCTCGGCCGAACGGCGGAGCCGGCCCCGAAGTTCGCCGTCCCGCCCCCTCGTCACACCGCCCGCGCGTCCGCCGCGATCCGCAGGGCCTCCACCAGCTCCCGGTACAGCGCGTCCGTGGCGAGCAGCTCCCCGTGGCCGCCCCGGGCGCGGACCCGCCCCGCCTCCATCACCACGATGGTGTCCGCGTCGATCACGGTGGACAGCCGGTGCGCGATCGTCACGACGGCCCCGGAAGCCGCGCGGGCGCGGACGCACTCCTGGACGGCGGCCTCGGTCAGCCCGTCGAGCTGGGCCGTCGCCTCGTCCAGGAGCAGCACGTCCGGGGTGCGCAACAGGGCCCGGGCCAGCGCGATGCGCTGGCGCTCGCCGCCCGAGACGGCCGCGCCGGACAGGGGCGTGTCGAGTCCCTCGTCCAGGGCGTCGACCTTCTCCGCCAGCCGCACCTCGCGCAGGACCCGGCGCAGTTCCGCGTCCGTCGCGTCGGGGCGGGCCAGCAGCAGGTTGTCGCGGATCGTCCCGGGCACGATCGGGGTGTCCTGCTCGACGTAGGCCAGGCGCGAGCGGATCTCGTCGTGGGTGAGGTCGCGGTACGGGCGGCCGTCCAGGAGCAGTTCGCCTCCGGTCGGCTCCAGGAAACGCAGCACCAGGGAGAACAGGGTCGTCTTGCCCGCGCCCGAGGGTCCGACGATCGCGGTGTGCCCGCGCCGGGGGATGACCAGGCCGACGCCGCGCACCGCCGGTTCGGCGTCGGGGCCGTAGGCCGCGGTGACGTCCCGCAGTTCCAGCACGGGCGCCTCCGGCAGGGCGGCCTCGCGCACAGGGACGTCCCGCGCGAACCGCTCCACCTCCTCCGTCTGGAGATCGGCGGTCTCCCGGATCCGTTCCGCCGCGGCGATCCCGGACTGGAGCGCGGTGACGTTCTGGCTGAGCTCGCTGATCGGGTCCATCAGCCCGAACGAGTAGAGCAGGAACGCGATCAGGCTGGACACCTCCAGTGCCCCCTCGGAGACCCGCCAGGCGCCCACGCCCAGGACCAGGATGATCGCGAGCTGGATGCCGGCCACCGCGATCGTCCAGGCCAGGGCCTCGCGGCGGACCGCGCGGATGCCGTGCTCGGCGGAGGTGCGCGCGTCGGCGACGATGCGCTCGGCCGTGCGGTCCTCGGCCCGGGCGGCCTTCACCGTCCGGATCGCGCGCAGAGCGCCCTCCAGGTTGCCGCCGAGCCGTCCCAGGTGGTCCTGGGCGCGCTGCTGCGCGGTGGCGATCTGGGGCATCAGGACGGCGAACAGGACGCCGACCACCACCACCGCCGCCACGACCGTGCCCAGCAGCACCAGGTCGAGGACGGCCATGAGCACCAGCGTCCCGAGGAGCATGACCACGGCGTTGATCAGGCCGACCGGGGCGCCGGTGGCGGCCTGGTGCAGCAGGACCGTGTCGGAGGTGACGCGGGTGACGAGTTCGCCGGGCGGGCGCCGGGTGGCGGCGGGCACCGTGGCCCGCAGGAATCTCCGCACCATCGAGTCGCGGGCCTGGAGCACCACGCGCTCCCCCAGCGCGCCGAGCAGCGTCCACTGCCAGTACATGACGGCGCTGCCCACCACCAGCAGCGACAGCAGGGCCGATATCGGCCCCCGCATCGAGCCGGAGCCGCCGAGCGCGTCGAGCACCCCCTTGGTGACCATCGGCGTGGCCAGCCCCATCCCGGACCCCACGAGGGCGAGGACGAGGGCCAGGGCCAGGGCGCGCTTGTGCGGGCGGGCGAACGACCAGAGGATCCGCAGCCGCGGAACGGACACCTTGCGGGACACGTCTTCCGGAACAGTCATGATGCCAAGTGGAGCACCGCTGTTCCATAACGGTCAAATGATTTTCACCGCGGAAGGCGCGCTACCGTATGCGCATGGGTGAGGACCGGACCACGGCGACGGAGAGCGGCACACGGGCCCGCACCCGGCGCGCCATCGTCGACGCCGCCGCCGCTCTGCTGGCCGCCGACCCGACCGCGTCGCTCGGCGACGTCGCGGCGGCGGCGGGCGTGGGGCGTACGACCGTGCACCGCTACTTCCCCGAGCGGTCCGATCTGCTGGCGGCCATCGGCACGGACGTCCTGGAGAAGGTCACGGCGGCGACCGAGCGCGCCCGGCTCGACGACGGCCCGGCCGCCAAGGCCCTGGAGCGGCTCTGCCAGGAGTACTTCGAGCTCGGCGACGGCCTCACGCTGATGTTCGAGACACCGCAGCTGGCGAACTGGTCCGGCTGGGAGGAGGAGACCGCCGCCGACGAGCACTTCCTGCGCACGGTCCGGCGCGGCCACGCCGAGGGCAGCATCGACCCCGAGCTGGACGAGGAGTGGGTCCGCAACCTGGTGTGGGCGCTGCTGTACACGGCCTGGGAACACACCCGCACCGCCGGCGCCTCCAAGCACTCCGCCATGACCCTGTGCCTGCACACCCTGCGCAAGGCCGTCGCGCCCTAGACCATCGCGCCACAGCGCCCTCCGCGTCGGGGAGTTCTTCGTCGCGTCCGACTCATTGACGCCACACGTCTCCCAGCCCTACGGTCTGGCCGAATTGCCGAACCGTGTTCGCAATATCGAACGCACTCGCACGCTTCGTTCCGTACCCCCGACGGAAGGCCGAGCCGCCATGACCACCCCCCGCAGAATCCCCGGCAGACCCTCACGCCGCCATGTCCTCGGCATGGCCGCGACCGTGCCGCTCGCTCTGACCGCCGATCTGGCCCTGGGCGCCGGTCCGGCCGGTGCGGCGACGGGCCCGGCGTTCGTGATGGGCTACTTCACCGAGTCCCCCAGCGGGCTCGGCACCGACTACGGCCTGCACCTGGCCGTCAGCCTCGACGGCCTGGAGTGGACGCCGCTCAACCAGAACAAGCCGGTCGTCACCCCCACCCAGGGCGCCGGCGGCCTGCGCGACCCGTTCGTGCTGCGCAAGCAGGACGGCACGTTCGCCGTGCTGGCCACCGACCTGAAGGGCACCGACTGGAGCTACAACAGCCAGTACATCCACGTCTGGGACTCGGCCGACCTGCGCTCCCTCACCGGCTACCGCAGGCTCAAGCTGCACGGCATGACCACCCACAGCTGGGCCCCGGAGGCCTTCTGGGACGCCGCACGCGGCCAGTACGGGATCGTCTACTCGTCGGTGAACGCCAGCGGCCACAACGTGCTGATGGTCAACTACACGACCGACTTCCGCACGGTGTCCGCACCGCAGGTCTTCTTCGACCCCGGCTACGACGTGATCGACGGCAGCTTCGCCCTCGGCGTCGGCGGCACGAACTACATGTATTTCAAGGACAGCTCGAAGCAGACCCTGGTCGGCGCCCGGTCCGCCACCCTCGCCCCGGGCAGCTGGCAGCGCTTCAGCACACCGGTGGCCCACGGCGGCACCGAGGCACCGATCCTGGTCAAGTCGCTGTCGTCCAGCACCTGGTACCTCTGGGGCGACACCTACACGCCCAACGGCGTCTTCTACGCCTGGCAGACCACCGACCTGGCCTCCGGCAGCTGGACGCCGGTCGACCAGCGCCGCTACACCCAGCCGGTGAACTCCAAGCACGGCAGCATCGCGGCGCTCACGGGCACGCAGTACGACAACCTCCTGGCGCACTGGGGAGCCCCGGCCTGGAACCGGCTCAAGTCGTACAACCACCCGGACCGCTACGTCCGCCACGCCGGTTTCGCGGGCCGGATCGACCCCTACCCCTTCGACCCGTACACCGACGCCCAGTGGAAGCTCGTCCCCGGCCTCGCCGACGCGTCCGGGGTGTCCTTCCAGTCGGTCAACTACCCGGACCGGTACCTGCGGCACTACAGCTACGCGCTGCGGCTGGACGTCAACGACGGCACGTCGGCGTTCGCCCAGGACGCCACGTTCCACAAGGTCCCCGGGCTCGCGGACTCCGCCTGGACGTCGTTCCGCTCGCACAACCACCCGACGCGCTACATCCGCCACTCCGGCTACGCCCTGCGCATCGACCCGGTCTCCACGGCCACGGACCGGGCGGACGCCACGTTCCGGATCGGCTACTGACCTGCCGCCCGGGCGGGAAGGCCGGGCCGGGCTCCCGAGCGGCACACGCGGGACGCGACGGCCCGGCCCGGCCTTCCACTGCCCGCAATCTGCCACCCGGCGCCCCGCTCCGCCTCCCGGGCAGGCCCGAACGAGAACGACGGGGGGAGCCTGCGATGATGCGGCCCATGTCGACCCTCGCCACCGTCGCGGTGCTGGCTCTCGCCGCCCTCCACGCCTACATCCTGGTGCTGGAGATGTTCCTGTGGACCACTCCGCGGGCCCGCGCCGCCTTCGGCACCAGCGCCGAGTTCGCGGCCGGGACGAAGGCCCTGGCCGCCAACCAGGGCCTCTACAACGGCTTCCTCGCCGCCGGCCTGCTCTGGGGCGCGGTGGCGTCCGACCCGGTGGGCTTCCAGGTCTCGGTGTTCTTCCTGGCGTGCGTCGCGGTCGCGGGGGTGTACGGCGCGGCCACCGCCAGCCGGAAGATCCTCTTCGTCCAGACCGTCCCGGCGCTGGTCGCCCTGGCGCTGGTGCTGCTCGCGCACTAGGACAGGGCGTCACTCGTCCTGTGTGACGGCCCGGTCCATGAGCCGGACCGCCTCCGCCTCCGGCGTCGCGGGCGGCACCACCAGCAGGTCCCAGCGGCCCCGGCCGGGCGTGAGCAGGCACACGGTGTCCGGGGTGGCCGGCGCGTCCCTGCGGCCCACGTGGACCTCCTGGCCGGCGACGTCCAGGTGCTCCGGGCAGTCGAGCCAGGTGCTCCCGTGGACCAGGACGCTGCTGATCCGGCCCCAGGCGCGCGGCAGCACGGCCAGCAGCCCGGGCAGTTCCACTGCCAGGTCGTAGGACCGGGGCCACCACGCGCCGTCGATACGGCGGGCCGTGCGGCCGAGACGCGGCTGGACCGCGAGTCTCAGCCGGACCTCGGAGGGTGCCGGGAAGGGCGGCGAGGGCGAGGAGGCGGACGTCATGAGGACTCCTGCTGCGAACGGGGGGCGTGGCCAGGAGACCGTAGGCCACCGGTTGCGGCATACCCCCGGTTCTTCCACCGTACCCGGAAGGGCGGCACGGGTGCCGGGCCCGCCCACGCCGCCCGGCGTCGGTCAGAGGCCGTAGCGGCTCTTCAGATGGCGCCAGAAGTCACGCAGCATCCACTTGTCGAACTCGGTGATCTGCGTGGCGCTGCCCGCCTTCATCAGGAAGCAGCACTGGCCGGTCGGCGACCAGTCGTAGAAGTCGTCGAGGCCGAAGGCGTGGCCGACCTCGTGCAGGTAGATGTGGATGTTCTCCTGGTTCAAGGCGCCGGTGAAGTACTCCTGGCCCATGCGCTGGCCCCAGTCGCCGCCCGCGCCGCCGCCGAAGCCCTTGGTCAACCACAGCGACTGGTCGTAGTGGCGGGCGGCGCCGCCCGGGCACTTCGAGTAGTCGCCGTCCTGGTGGAAGAAGCGGCCGCAGTCCGGGGCGCACTGCGGGGCGCCGCCGCTGTCGAGGATGCCGGCGTAGATGTCGACGGAGTTGTCGGTCCACTGGAGGGTGGAGCGGTTCTTCACCGCCCAGCCGACGATGTTGACGGGGACATCGGTGTACGGCCAGGCGTTGTGGCCCTTGCCGTTCTCGGTCATGGCCGCCATCCACTTGCCGAACTGCTTCTTCAGCGCCGCGTGGATCCGGTCGCGCAGGGCGGCGCTGACCGGGGCGTCGGACTCCCAGCGGACGCAGTAGTTGACGCTTCCCCGGTTGGCCATGACCTGGTCCCAGCCGTAGTTGCGGAAGCCGTAGAGGTTCCCGTAGGTCGACTCGACGTGGTTCCACACCTCGTTCAGGGGCTGGGCGAGGTGCGCGGGCGGGTTCCACTCGTCGGCGGCCTGCGCCCTGCCGCTCGCCATGCCGGGGGTGGCGAGCGCCGCCGCCAGGACGGCGAGCACGGTGAGCAGCCGTGCGAGGTGTCTGCGCATGGTGATCTCCCTCGTGTGGGGGGACGAGGTATCACCGTCAGGTCGTCGCGGGCGCCGCGGAGGTTGCCCGCGCGTGCGGGGCGGATGCCCAGGTGGGGACATTGCGGGCGCTTTATCGCATCACGTCGGCGATAATCGGAGCATGAGTACGGCAACGTATGAACTGCTGGCGGCGTCCTCAGATCACGCGGTCGCCGTGACCATCGCCTTCATCGGCGGGGCGGTCATCGCCCTCGCGCTGATCTGGTCCGTGCGGGTCGGGATGCGCGTCATGGACAAGGACACGCACCACCCCTCCCCCGAGGAACAGCCGCACCTCCCGGAGGGCGGGCCGGTCCACGAGACGCGGGAGATGCGGGAGCCCGACGAGATGCCGGTCGTGACGCGCGACGGCCAGCGGCTCCTGCCCCATGAGCTGCACCACGCGAGCACCAGGACGGGCAAGGACCAAAAGCCCCGCCGCTGGCTGCCCGGATCCAGCGGGTCCTTCGGCGGCGGCGGCCTCGGACACACGTGATGCCGTGAGGCCGTGAGGCCGCCGTAGGACAAGGGAGGCGACTGTCTGCCCGCCACCGGACGCGCTGGGCGACGGGCGGGGCGGCGCTGACGCTCGCCCTGGCCGGCGTGCTCACCGGCT
The DNA here is from genome assembly GCF_028885415.1 of Streptomyces coeruleorubidus. Lineage (GTDB taxonomy): Bacteria > Actinomycetota > Actinomycetes > Streptomycetales > Streptomycetaceae > Streptomyces > Streptomyces coeruleorubidus_A. Next base: position 5,083,936 of record NZ_CP118527.1, on the reverse strand, counting down.
GCGGCGGCGACAGCCCCGCGGACACCGCCCGCAAGGCGGAGTCCGCGGTCGGATCGATCGCCTCGCAGGCCTCCGAGGCGGCCGAGTCGGCCGCGGCGGAGGCCGAGCGCCGGCTCGACGACATCCGGGGCGGCACCGACGTCAAGGGCGATGTGAAGGTCGGCGCGCCCACCGTCGGCGCCGACGGCCGGGCCCGGGCCGAGGTCACCGCCGACAACACCGACGACTCGGCCAGGTCCTTCGCCGTCCAGGTCGATTTCACCGACGCCGGGGGCCGGCTGACCGACACGGTCATCGTCACCGTGGAGCACGTGCAGGCGGGCGACTCCGCCACGGCCACCGCCCGCAGCACCCACGACCTGTCCGGCGAGGTCCGGGCCGAGGTGGCCCGGGCCGTGCGCTACTGACCGGCGCCGGCGTCCGCCACCGAGATGTCGATCTGCTCGCTCATGGCGCTCACCCCGTTCAGGGTGGCGACCGCCTGCAGCCGGTTGGTGCCCGCCGGGAGAGCCGGCCCCGGGGTGCATGTCCAGGTGCCGTCGGGGGCGGCGACGGTCGCGCAGGCCTCGCGGTCGTCCTTGTCGCGGACGGTGATCCGGGCGCCCGGGTGCGCCGTACCGGCGATCTGCGGCCGGACGTCCAGCGGCACGCCGGACAGCGGGCGGGTCAGCGTCGGCCCGGCCAAGCCCACGGTCACGGCACACCGGCCGGCCGCCTGCCGTACGCCGTGCGCGTCGGTGATCCGCAGGACGCAGCCGCGCAGCCGCGTGCCGGGCACGGCGTCGGCGGGGACCGCCAGCACGAAGGGGAACGTGCGGTCCCGCCACGACTGCCCGGCCGCGTCGCCGGTGACGGTGTACGTCGCGCTGCGGCCGTCGGCGGCGACCCGGCCGAGGTAGCCCGGCGCGTCGAGCGGCGTGGCCGTCACGCGGGTGCCCCGGGGCGCCGTCAGCGTCAGCGTGGCGCCCGGCGCCGCCCCCTGGGAGCCCGCGACTCGGACGATGCCCTCCCGGCCGGGTGCGATGGTCGCGGCACCCCACAGCTCACCGTCCTGGGCCGCCGCCGGCGGGCCGGGGAACGCGAGCACCCCCGCGACGACGGCCCCCGCCACGACTGCTGTATTCCTGGACATGTTCATGGCGGGCGGGGCTCCCTGTGCGGACGTCGACGGCACTCTGCCGGCGATTCTCGCAGGACGTTCCCGCAGGTGGCACGGGCTGCTGGGCCGTGCGGGTGGCGGACGCCCGGCGTGGGCTGGGGTGCACGGGCTCGCCCCGCCCGCGTCCGTCGCCGGCGGGGTGAGCCAGGTCCGGGCCTAACGCCCGAGCCACACCGTCGTGTCCGGCCCGAGCCGGCCGTCCTCCAGTGGGGCGCTGCTCAGCAGCACCTCACCGGCCGGCAGCGAGACCGCCCTCGCGGACAGGTTCGTCACGCACCGCCAGCCCTCGCAGCGGTCGAACTGCAGGACGCCGTCCGGGGCGTCCGCCGCCCAGGTCAGCTCCTCGCCGTCGAGCAGCTTGCGGCGCAGCTTCAGGGCCGTGCGGTACAGCTCCAGGGTCGAGCCCTCGACGCCGTCCTGGGCCTCGACGGCGTAGGCGGCGAAGCCGGGTGGCTGCGGCAGCCAGGCACCGCCCGGCCCGAAGCCGTACGACGGTCCGGTCGTCGTCCACGGCAGCGGCACCCGGCAGCCGTCACGGCCCTTGCGGACGTGGCCCGTCTGCTCCCAGATCGGGTCCTGGAGCACCTCGGTGGGCAGGTCGGCGACCTCGGGCAGACCGAGCTCCTCGCCCTGGTAGACGTAGGCCGAGCCGGGCAGCGCCAGCATCAGCAGGGTGGCCGCCCGGGCCCGTCGGAGCCCGGCCGCCTCGTCGACCGCGGGGGCGTGACCGCCGGAGAGCAGCCAGGCGTCGAGGTCGGTGCCGGGCGGGAGCATCAGCCGGGAGGCGTGGCGGACGACGTCGTGGTTGGACAGCACCCAGGTGGCCGACGCCCCGGCCGCCCGGGCGGTGGCGAGCGAGTCGGTGATGACCTGCCGCAGCTCGTCCGCCTCCCAGCCGGCCTCCAGATACTCGAAGTTGAAGGCCTGGCCCAGCTCGTCCGGACGGGCGTACAGCGCGCGCCGGGCGCCGGGCACCCACGCCTCGGCGACCGCCATGCGGGGCGGGCGGTAGGCGTCCAGGATCTTGCGCCAGTCGCGGTAGATCTCGTGCACGTCGTCACGGTCGTAGAACGGGTGCGAGCCGGGCGGCATGCCGATGAGGGCCTCCTCCCGGCTCAGCTCGGGCGCGCCGAGGTCGCGCAGCGGTTCGCTCAGGTCCTTGACGAGGGCGTGGGCGACGTCGACCCGGAAGCCGTCGACCCCGCGGTCGGACCAGAAGCGCAGGGTGGTGCGGTAGTCGGCGCGGACCTCCTGGTTCTCCCAGTTGAGGTCGGGCTGCTCGGGGGCGAACAGGTGCAGGTACCACTGGCCGTCGGGCACGCGTTTCCACGCGCTGCCGCCGAAGACGGACTGCCAGTCGGTGGGCGGGAGTTCGCCGTGCTCGCCGCGGCCGTCGCGGAAGACGTACCGGTCGCGGGCCGCGGAGCCGGGCCCCGAGCGCAGGGCCTCCTGGAACCACACGTGCTGGTCCGAGGAGTGGTTGGGCACGATATCGACGATGACCTTCAGCCCGAGCCGGTGGGCCTCGGCGACCAGGGCGTCGAAGTCGTCGAGGGTGCCCAGGCGCGGGTCGACGCCCCTGGGGTCGGCGACGTCGTAGCCGCCGTCGGCGAGCTCGGACGGGTAGAAGGGGCTCAGCCACAGGGCGTCCACGCCCAGGGCGGCGAGGTGGGTGAGGCGGCGGGTGATGCCGCGCAGGTCGCCGAGGCCGTCGCCGTCGGCGTCGGCGAAGCTGCGGGGATAGACCTGGTAGACGACTGCCTGGCGCCACCAGTCGGGATCCCGGGACGACAGGTCGAGGGTGGAGCGATCGGTCACGCGGTCTCCTTCGCAGGGCATACGGGCGACAGCATTGAATCTGTCCAGAATGCCGGAAAGAGGAACCATCGCGTTGATCGGAGTGATCCATTCCCGCTGTGATGAAAGTGTGATGACGGAGCAACTCATGTTGCATACCCGCAGGTTGACAGCCTGCTGCGGCACGGCCACGATGGGGGCGCACTGAGGCGCATGTGACCAATGAGCCCAGTGTTTCTCAGACCACTCACCCCGGTGTGGCCCCCGGCAGCCGTGCGCCGCGCGCTGCCCGCTTGCCGTCACCCGGGTTCAGGCACACGCCAAGAAACGGGATACCCCTATGTCCATAGCGAGACGTGTCACCGCGCGCCGCCTGCTGGGGACGGGCGCCGCGGCCCTCGCCCTGTGCGCCGCATCCGCCACCACCGCGTTCGCCACCGGTACGCCCGGTGGCGAGGGCTGGTCGTCCGGCGGCACCTACAAGCCCGGGACCGGCGCGGGCACGGAGACCGGGACCGACCGCTGCCAGTTCTCACTCGACGGCACGAACTTCTTCGACTCGGTCAAGGTCGACGACCAGAACCTGAAGCCGACCGAGGACGGCAAGGTCCACATCAAGGTCCGCACGGCCGGTGACGCGACGACGTGCACGGCCTCCCTGGCCTCCTACCTCGCGCACGGCGCGACCTTCGCGACCTCCGGCGAGCAGGTGTTCGTCGACTTCGACACGGTGACGGTCAAGCCGGGCGGCACCGACTCGCTCGACATCGCCATCCCGGACAACGGCTGCTTCGGGCAGATCGACCTCTACCGGGGCGCGGTGAAGTTCGACGGCGACCTCGACGCGAAGGACGGCTTCGAGCACGGCGAGCTGCCCAAGGGGCCCGACCGTCCGGTCATCAAGGACAAGCTGATCGCGGCCTGGAACGGCGGCACGAAGGACTGCACGACGACGCCCCCGCCGGCGGAGCCTCCGGCGAGCTCGACGCCCCCGGCCACCCCGTCGGAGCCGGCCGAGGAGAGCACGCCGCCGGCCACCCCGTCGGAACCCGCCGAGCCCTCGACGCCCCCCGCCACGGACACGGACACCCCCACCCCGTCCGCCTCCCAGTCGACGACGCCCCCTGCCCCCAAGCCGAACGGCGGCGGCGGAGACCTCGCCGAAACGGGCGCCGACAGCAGCACGGGCCCGATCGCCATCGGCGCGGCGGCGCTGCTGGCGGGCGGCGCGGCCATGGTGGTCGCAACCCGCAGGAAGCGCGCGACGCGTTGATGCCGGAGGGGCCCGGGGCTTTCGAACCCCGGGCCCCATCTGTCTAGGGCAGAACGGCCGTCGGCATCGCCCGACCGTAGAGCTCGTCGAGGCCGATCAACAGGACACCACTGCGCTCTGCCTCGTCCCGCAGGGCATCGCTGAAACCGGCAGCGCTGAAGCACGCCAGACCGCACCGCGTGGTGTCCATCCCCCGTCCGGCAAGGAGTTCCCGGGCCCGCTCCAGACGTTCCAGGTGGCTCGTTCCAATGCGAGTCCCCCACTTCGCCTCACCGAGCAGCGTGACCGCGGACTTGTTCCCACCGGACCCCGGCTCCACCACGGCTACGTCGATCTGGATCTGCTGACGCTCCCTCGAGTCGGTCACCACGCCGCTGCCGATCTCGCCCAGTGAGGTGTCGAGCAAGGAGCGTCCTGGTCCGAGCACGTACTCCCGGCACATCGCCTCGAAATGCGGACCTGCCACCTGCGCCGCGAAGCGCTCCGACGACTGCGCCCAGACCTCTGCGGCCTGACCGCTCTCCAGACGGGCCCAGGCCGGGCGCATGACGGCCTCGTAAAAGTTGATCAGTGGCTCGGTGATGCGGTACTGGGACTTCCCGGCCCGGAAGACGTCCGCCTCCCGCACCAGGAGGTGGCTGTCCTCCAGGACGTTCAGCGGATGCGAGATGTCGACGGACTTGCGACCGATGTAGCCGGCGATTCCGCCCCGCGTCGTGTTGCCCTGCGCCACGGCCGCGAGCACCGAGTGGTACAGCGCGGTGTCACGGATGTCCGCCTCTTCGGCAAGCAAATACCGAGCCTCCCGGAAGAGCGGACTGAACGGCGCCAGGACAGTCCGGCACACCCAGTCGTCGAAGTCACTCATACCCGCGGGAACGTCATCCGCCAGGAACTGGCGGCGGTACGCGGGGGTACCTCCCACGATGGCGTGCAGCCGCGCGGCCAGCGCGGGATCGTCGGCGACACTCCAGAAGTCCGCCGCGGCCCGGTATCCGAAGGGCCGCACGACCAGTTCCAGCTGCGCCCGGCCACGCAGAGGTGCTGTGCTGGCCAGCAGCCCGCCCATGACGGACATCGCCGAACCGCACAGGAGCAACCGCATACGGCTCTCCTCTACCTGATAGCGGTCGATCGCGCGCTGGATGAGTGAAGTCAGTCCCGGGGCCACCTTCACCAAGTACGGGAACTCGTCGATGACCACGAGGAACGGGCCGTTCCTCCGCCCGGGCCCGGCCAGATCGAAGAGATACGAGATCGCGTCATCCCATGTAGCGAAGGAAAAGGGCACCGGCGAACCCGCGTGGTCTGCCAGAGCTGCGCTGAACTGGCGGAGGGACTCCGCCTCCGTCCCTGCCGTGGCCCCGAAGTAGAAGCCTCCACACTGCTCGACGAGCGCTCGAAGGAGATACGTCTTCCCCATGCGGCGTCGGCCGCTGACGATCCCGAGCATGGCGTTCGGCCGAGGCCGGTTCACGAAGGAGGTGAGCGCGTCCCATTCGCCCCTGCGATCGTAGACACGCGACGGCTTGTCCGGCCTTGCCCGACGGTTCATGTGACTCCTTGTGCGACCGTTCCACGAGAGGCGCCGACTTTAAGTAGTGCAACCCTAAGGAGTGTACCCCTAGCCCGAGGTCAGGAAGCCCCCGATCGCGATACCCAGAGTGGCCACGCCGAGGAAGGTCACGCCGCCTGCGGCGAGCGCCCCCTTCACCCTCCCTCTGGCCGGACTCCCACCCGTCGTCACCCAACAAATACCAGCCGCAGCACAGCCGAGAAGCGACGCGCCGATCAGAACCAGCGCCACCCACACCCACTTGAGCCACCCGTCATCGCCACCCATGAGCCGCCCACCCCTTCCGTCGAGAACGGCCGATCATCGTGACCGGCCAACACCCAGGAGCGTAGACGGCAATCACAACACTCTCCAAGCTTTATGACACTCTCCCGGTGATAAGGTCAGACCCAGGAACCTATGAAGATGACCGGGAAGGGGCCTATGCCCGTCGACAACGGCCTGGCCGGAGACCTACTACGGCTCACCGCCCGCATAGAAGCGGATCTGGGTGAGCGCCTCCCCGCCGACCCGGCCGTCGAGGCGCTGCGCGACGAATACGACTCCGCCCGGCGCCACGGCCTGACGTCGACGACATGGTCGGCCTGGTGGGACGCCCGGATCTCCCAGGTGGCGACCGCGTGGGTACTGGCGACCGTGATGGTCAGGTTCTGCGAGGACAACGAGTTGCTCGACGTCTCCTTCGCCACCCGCCCGACGGACCTCGCGGACGAAGCCTTCCACACACCCCGACCCCATCTCTCGGCCGGCGACCTCGTCGTGCACGCCATCGACCGGCTCCGCGCGCATCCGGTCATGGCCACGGTGTTCAGCAGCAGCCATCCGCTCTGGCAGCTCCGGCCCAGCCACGAGGCCGGCAAGGAGTTGCTCTCCTTCTGGCGCCGCCGGACCCCGGACGGCGCTCCCCTGCACGACTTCACCGATATCTCGCGCTCCACGGAGTTCCTGGCCGGCCTTCACTCTGCGCTCAACGAGCGGGCACGGAAGTCATACGCCCAGGCACCTACCCCGCTGTTCGTCGTCGACCTCATCCACGATCTCGTACTCGAACCGGCCCTTGCGGAACACGTGTCCCAGGCGGGGGGACTGTCCAGCCTCCGGATCATCGACCCCGCCTGCGGCTCGGGCGCATTCCTGCTCGACGCGTACGAACGACTCTTCCGGCGCTGGTCCGAGACCAGACCGGACATGAGCCCGTGGCAGCGGGCGGCCCGCGCTCTTCGGTCGGTGCACGGCTGCGACATCGACCCGTGCGCCGTGAGCATCACGCGGTTCCGCCTGCTGCTGGCCGCCATGAACAGCACGGGGGAACGGCGCCTCGACGAGGTCCCGGACATGCCACTTGTCGTCGCGACCGGCGACTCCCTTCTGCACGGCCGCCACTCGGAGCCGACGGCCGCGAGTTCGGGAATCCCGTCCGAGATCGACGAGTACACCGCTCGTCACGGGCTCCTCCGGCCGGCGTCGTACCACGTGGTGACGACCAATCCGCCGTATGTCACGGTCGCGGACAAAGCGCTGTCCGCGATCTACCGCGACCTCTACGAGAGCTGCAGCGGGGCCTACGCACTGCCGGTTCCCTTTACGGAACTCGCCTTCGAGCTCGCACAACCGGGCGATGCAGCGGGCCGGGTCGGCCTTCTCACCTCCAATTCCTTCATGAAGCGTGAGTTCGGGCGGAACCTTGTCGAGCGCGTCCTGTCCCGAGTGGAGATCACCCACGTCATCGACACGTCCGGGGCCTACATCCCTGGCCACGGCACCCCGACCGCCATCCTCGCGGGCCGCAACCGCATGGCCAATCCCGGTGCGCCTGTCCACACCGTTGTGGGCCGTCGGGGCGAACCCTCACATCCGGAGGTGCCCGAACAGGGGCATGTCTGGCGGTCGCTGCGAACCATGGCGTTCACGGCCGGTGCTGCGAGCCAGTGGGCGGAGTCCTATCTGCAGGACCGCGGACAGCTGAGTGTGTTCCCCTGGAGCCTCACGCCGTCGGCGGCCCGCAACGTACTGCGCCGCATGGAGACCGGGCAGCGGCTCGGCGACCGTGTCGTGCGCATCGGATACGCCGCCAACACCGGATCCGACGACCTGTTCTGCACCACCGCCCGTTCATTCCGGCGTCAAGGGGCCGAGGAGTTCGCCACCGTCCCGGTACTCACCGGCTCCGAGGTAAGGGACTGGTCCGCGTCCCCGGCGCTCATGGCGTTCTTCCCTCGCACGGATCACCGCTTCGATCCCGTCATCGACCTGGGAAGCGTTCCCGGACACCACCGACGGCTGTGGCCGTACCGGACCGTTCTGCGGGAGCGGAAGGGCGCGAAGAGGACGTCACCCTGGTACGACTGGCACCACATCGCGTCCACCGGGGATGTGCATCCGTGGTCCCTCGTCTTTCCCTGGGTGGCAACCCACCCTCATTTCAGCCTGCTCAAGGGTTCTGCCATCCCCCTCAACTCGGCACCGGTGATCAAGCTGTCGACGAGTGACTCGGCGGAGTCCCATCTCGGACTCCTCGGCACCCTCAACAGCTCGGCCGTGAGTTTCTGGCTCAAGCAGATGAGCCAGAGCAAGGGGCAATCGCGCGTCGACCAGCTACGAGGCGCCGAAACGGGCGGTGAAGCCTGGGCGAAAATCTACGAGTTCACCTCGACCCGGCTTCTCGACCTGCCGCTTCCCGCCGCGTTCCCCGTCGCAGAGGCTGACGAACTGGACTCCCTGGCGGCCGAGTCCCAGCACATCATGCGGGAGATCGCCGCCCCTGAAACCCGGATCACCGGTCGGCTCCTCGACTCCGCCCGATGCCGATGGACGTCCCTCAGATCACGGATGATCGCGCTCCAGGAGGAACTGGACTGGAAGGTGTACGCCCACTACGGCCTGATTCCTTACGACGGGGAGCTGAGCGGCCCGATCGAGGACGTGCCCGACCTCGCATTGGGGGAGCGAGCCTTCGAGATCGTGCTCGCCCGGCGGACCTCGACGGGAGAGGTGGATACGCAGTGGTTCACCAGCCACTCGGCGACGCCGGTGACCGACCTTCCTCAGCACTGGCCGCAGGCGTACCGGGAACTGGTACGACGCCGGGTGAACGCCATCGAGCAGAACGCGTCGCTGGGACTGCTGGAGCAGCCCGAGTACAAGCGCCGCTGGTGGGCCGAGTCTTGGGAAAACAGGATCGCCCCCCTGCTCCGGAATCGTCTGCTCGACCACTGCGAAGCGTCCCACCTGTGGTACGAGTCTTCCCCGGCAGGACGCCGACCTGTCACCCGGACGGTCCGCCAACTGGCCGAACTGCTATGTGAGAACGAGGACTTCACCACGCTGGCGGCGCTCTACGCTCCCGCTGCCGCGCCGTCTGACGTACTGCTGGACCTGCTCGCCGACGAACACGTGCCACAGGCTGCGCCTCTCCGGTACAAGGCGTCGGGTCTCGCCAAGCGGCGTGTCTGGGAAGAGGTGTGGGAGTCCCAACGCCGAGAAGATGCACAGGAGTTCGTCGCCGACGGACGCCATTCGGGCACGGTCCTACCGCGCTTTACGTCCGGAGACTTCCTCAGGCCGTCCTACTGGCGACACCGCGGCAAGTTCGACGTCCCGAACGAGCGGTTCGTCTCCTTCGCATCTTCCGCTTCCCTCCTGTCTCCCACCACGCCGGTGGGCTGGGCGGGCTGGTCCGCCGGTGAGCGAGCCTCGGTGGTGGTCGACCTCCTCGAAGCCGATTCCCACGCCCATGCACAGCGGCCGGAGGCGGCTCTGCCCCTGCTCAAGGCGTTCGCAGAGCTTCTCCCCTGGGTCATGGCCCTCGACGACGGATCCAGCGCTGGTCCGACGCCGGACGGGGAAGCCCTCAAGCACGCCTATGACGAACACCTCACCCGCCTCGGCCTGTCAGACGAGGACGTGGACTCCTGGCGTCCGCCCGCCCCGAGACGCGGCAGGCCGCGCAAGGGCGCTTAGCGGACACCCCCTAAGGAGCCGGCCTCTCCCCGGCCTACTCCACCGTTTTCAGCCACAGCTCCACGTACCGCTCCACGTCCACGCCCAGCGCCACGTCCACCAAGGGCTGTTCACGCACACCCTCGTGGATCTCGGACTCTCCGAGCCGTGGCCGCCGGTCGACGATCGTCTGGCCGCGTGCGGGCCCCGGGGCCAGAACGACCTCGACCGGCAGGCACTCGGTGGTCAGCCCCTTCGGATCGACGACCGCACAGACCGCACCCGCGTCACCGAGCCCACCCATGGGAGTCGGATCACCGGACGTGGCCGGGTCCCGGTGGGCAAGCAGCTCACCGGCCATCCGCAGGCTCGGCTCCGAACTCGCCCGCAGCCGCTCCACCTCCCCCGCGGGCACCAGGACCTTCTTGAACACGTCCAGCCCGTACATCGTGATCGGCACCCCCGCGGTGAGCAGGACCGCGGCCGCCTCCGGGTCGTGCCACACGTTGAACTCCGCGACCGGCGTGGCGTTCCCGGTCGCCACCGCGCCGCCCATGAACACGATCCGCTCGATGTTGCGGGTCACCTCGGGATGCGTCCGCAGCAGCAGCGCGATGTTCGTCAGGGGCGCGGTCGGAATCAGCGTGACCGGCCTGGGCGAGGCGAGGATCTCGCGCCGCAGCAGCGTCACCGCGTCCACGTCGACCGGCACACGGGTCGGCGCGGGCAGCCCCAGATCGCCCATCCCGTCCTGCCCGTGCACGTGCCGCGCCGTCCGCACGGGCTCGATCAGCGGCCGCTCGGCGCCCCGGGCGACGGGAATGTCCCCGGCACCGGCCACCTCCAGCACGGTCAGGGTGTTGCGGACCACGCCGCCCACGTCCGTGTTCCCGGCCACGCAGGTGATCGCCCGCACGTCGAGCGCCGGGTGCCGTACGGCGAACAGCAGGGCGAGGGCGTCGTCGACGCCGGTGTCGCAGTCGATGATCACCGGAATCCGCTGATCGTCCGTCACGACTGGGCCTCCTTCCGCTCCGGCCGCTCCCGGGCGGGGGCGGCACCCGCGACCCTACGGCCTGGAGTGGCGATGATTTCGGTGCGGGCCTCCGGTCGTTATCGGAGAGAACCGACGAAGGAGATCCGCCATGCCCGCACCAGGACCCGCGAAGCAGCCCACGACCGAGCTCGACGCCCGTTACAGTTCCGCGCTCAATCCGCGCCCGGGTGCCTCGGACGTCACCGCCGTCGACTGGGCCGAGGCCCAGCGGCATCTGAAGGCCGCCGAGATCTTCTGGGTGTCCACGGTGCGGCCCGACGGCAGACTGCACGTCACGCCCTGCATCGCCGCCTGGCACGACGGAGCGCTGTACTTCTCCACCGGCAGGGGGGAGCAGAAGGCGAAGAACCTCGCGCACGACGCGCACTGCGCGCTGACCACCGGCGCGAACTCGCTCGCCCAGGGGCTCGACCTCGTGGTCGAGGGCACGGCGGAGCCGGTCACCGACCCGGCGCTGCTGGAGGAGGTGATCACGGCGTACGAGACGAAGTACGGGCCGCACATCACCTCCCCCGAGGGCACCTTCCACGGCATGGGGGACGCGTTCCGCAGCGGGGACGACGTGGTGTTCGCGGTGGCACCGGCGACGGCGTACGGCTTCGGCCGCGACAACGGCGTCTTCAGCCACACGCGTTGGGCGTTCTGAGCCTGCTCAGGCAGCTGCCGGTGCCCACAGACCGGTGGCGCGGGCCGCTACCCGGTCCCCGATACGGCGCAGCAGCTCGGCGGCGGGGAGGGGGTCCGGGCGGTGGCCGTCGCGCACCCGGAGTGCCACGAGCCCGGCGGCGGCCTCCCTCCCGCCGATCACCGCCTGGTACGGGACCAGCCGGGCCTCGCGGACACGGGCGGCGAGGGTGCCGTGCTCGGGGCCGGCGACCTCGGCGCGCAGGCCGAGGTCGTGGGCGCGGCGGGCCAGGGCGTGGGCGTCCTCGCTCTGCTCGTCCCCCACCGGCAGGATCACCAGCTGCACCGGGGCCAGCCACGGCGGGAAGGCTCCGCCGTGGGTCTCGACGAGGTGGGCGACCGCGCGTTCCACACTGCCGATGACGCTGCGGTGCACCATGACCGGGCGGTGCTTCGCCCCGTCGGGGCCGATGTAGTGCAGGTCGAAGCGTTCGGGCTGGTGGAAGTCGATCTGGACGGTGGACAGGGTGGCCTCCCGCCCGGCGGGGTCGGCGATCTGCACGTCGATCTTCGGACCGTAGAAGGCCGCCTCGCCCTCGGCGGCCTCATAGGGGATGCCGGAGCCGTCCAGGACCTCCCTGAGCAGGGCGGTGGCCCGCCGCCACAGGTCCGGGTCCGCCACGTACTTGCCGCCCTCGCCGGGCAGGGAGAGGCGGTGGCGGGCCGCGCGGATGCCCAGGTCCGCGTAGGCACGGCCGATCAGCTCCAGGGCGCCGCGCGCCTCCTCGACGGCCTGCTCCAGGGTGCAGAAGATGTGCGCGTCGTTGAGGGTGATGGCCCGTACCCGGGTCAGGCCGCCGAGGACGCCGGACAGCTCCGAGCGGTACATGCCGCCCAACTCGGCCATGCGGAGGGGTAGTTCGCGGTAGCTGTGGGGGCGGGAGCGGTAGATCAGGGCGTGGTGGGGGCACAGGCTCGGGCGCAGCAGGACCTGTTCCGAGCCGAGGTCCATCGGCGGGAACATGTCCTCGCTGTAGTGGTCCCAGTGCCCGGAGATCTCGTACAGCTCGCGTTTTCCGAGGACGGGCGAGTACACGTGCCGGTAGCCGGCCCGCTGTTCCGCCTCGCGGATGTACTCCTCCAGGGTGTGCCGCACGATCGCGCCGTCGGGCAGCCAGTACGGCAGGCCCGCGCCCATCAGCGGGTCGGTGTCGAAGAGGTTCAGTTCACGGCCGAGCCGTCGGTGGTCGTGCATGGTGGGCTCCTCGGGTCTGAGGCGAGCACCACACGACGAAGCCCGGGGCACTCGCCCCGGGCTTCGGACATCTGCGTCAGCTGTCAGCGCGCCGGGACACTCTCCGGCGTCGTCGTGAGAGACGGGAACGGCTGGGCGCGCTTCATGGGCGTGACCGTAACAGGGGGGCGGCCCGCGGGGCGACGGCTTTTCGCGGTCGCCCGGGAGGCGTACGCCGCCCTCACCCGAACAGCCCGTCGCACTGGTGTGCCGCCCGTCGCGGTGGTGCCGTAAGAGCACGTACCCGATCTTGGAGAGCCCGCCCCGTCAGGAGGCACCTCCATGAACTCCCCGCAGGAGGCCCTCCGATGCCCCACCCTCCGGCCGGCCGACGCGGCCCAGGTACCCGCGCCCTGCTCACCTCCGCGCTGTCCGTGACGGCCCTGCTGGCCACGGCCGCCTGTTCCCTCCAGGACGAGCCGCGGCCACGGTGGTTCTCCGCCTCCGCCACCCCCACCGGCGCGTCGCCCGCCGGCGAACGGCCCGCGGGCTCCGGGGCCGGTCTCACCGAGGCCCAGGCCCAGGCGGCACTGATCACCGCGGTCGATCTGGGGGAGCCGTGGGGGCCGACGCGGGGTGCCAGGACCTGGCGGGACGGGCTGCTCAAGGCGACCACGGAGGACCGTGACTGCCAGCGGCTGCTGGACGCCCTCTACACGGAGGAACTCTTCGGCACCCCGGCCGGCCCGAAGGCGACGGCCTCGTTCGACGACGCCGACACCGACGCCCAGTTGCGCTACCAGGTCGCCGCCCATCCGCCGGCGGACGTCGACCGCACCCTGGCCTGGCTGAAGTCGCTGCCGGAGAGGTGCGGCGAGTTCACCGCCGCGACCACGCGCGGCGGCATCCAGGGCGTCCAGGTCAGCGACATGCCGCTGCCGCCGGTGGGGGACGCCCGGCAGGCCCTGCGCGTCACCCTGGCCGGCGAGACCGAGGAGGGTGAGCTGACGTACCTCACGATGGACCTCGCGGCCGTGCGGGTCGGGCAGGAGACGATCACGCTCACCAACGCCGGCCTCGACGAGGTGTACGAGGAGGTCACGCAGCAGACCGCGGAACTCGGAGCGCAGCGCCTGGCCGAGATCAGGAAGCGGGGACGGGCCCAGATCTGACGGACACCGGCCGGATCTCGTGCTCCATACCGCTCCACCACGCCGACCGGGCCCCACCACCGGCCGGGCCTCGCCACCAGTCCCCACGCCACCCTTCGGTCTCGACACCGGCCGCCGGCCCCCCGGGCCTCGCCACCAGCCGGATGTCGTCACCGCCCCACACGCCGCCCAAGCCCCGCCACCACTCCCACACCACCAACCGCTCCCAACACCACCCCCAACGCCGACCGGCCCCGCCACCCGCCGCTCTCAACACCACCCCCACACGCCGACCGGCCCCGCCGCCGCTCCCAAGCCACCGGCCACGTCTCAGTACCGTTCGAAACGCCTGCGGTGGGCGATCACCTCGCGTGCCGCGTCGAGGGCCGTGCAGCCGCGGGCGAAGGCGTCTGCCCGCAGTCGCGCGAGCGCGTCGTCGGCGCCGACGCCGAGCTGCGCCATGATCATGCCGACGGCCTGGTAGACCTCGTCGTGGTCCGCGGCCAGCCCGCTGAGCCAGGGTTCCTCGTCCCGCGGCTCGGCCTCGGCCCCGCGCGGCAGTGCCATCAGGGCCACCGTCATGACACCGGCCACGAGCCGGGCCACGTGCAGCTGGCGGTCGGTGAGCCCGCCGGGCCTGTCGCGGTACAGGTCGAGGGTGCCCACGCACACCGCGTCGCTGCCCAGCGGCACCGCGTACACCGCCCGTACCCCGGCCTCCGTCGCCTGCTGGGCGAAGACCGGCCAGCGGCCCGCGTCCCGGCCGGTCGTCAGGTCGCAGGCGAGCACGGGCGCCCCGTCCTCCACCGCGCTCTGGCAGGGGCCGTCGCCCAGCGTCGCCTGGATCTGCGCCAGGTGCGCGGCGTGCGAGCTGCTGGCGCTCAGCTGGACGGGCATCCCCTCGCTGCGCAGCGACACGCTCGCGCCGACCACCGGCAGCAGCTCGACCGCCACCTCGCACAGCCGACCCGGGACCTCCCCGGGCTCGGCGCCCCGCATGCCCCTGGCGATCACATCGGCGGCCCGGATCCCGTCCAGGTCCAGGTCACCGCCCCCTGTGCGGCGGGGACCGGGGTCGCCGCCGGGGGCGTCTCGGGGATCGTCCCTGGGCCGCACGACCACCGCCTCCTTCGATCACCGGCCTTCGCTGTCGACGCTCTTCCGGCCCCGCTGTACGCGGGGTGGGCCGGTGAGCGCCGCCTGCCCGGGCCGGCCGGTGTGCGGCGGCCTCCGAGCCCTCCCGGAATCGTGCCCCGACTACCCGTCGCAGGTGGGGCGAAACCCCTGCGCCGGGCCGTCACCGCGGCATGCCCCTCAGCGCTTCTCGTACGGGCTGTCCGGCTGCCGCACCCGCCGTACGGAGGTGGCGTCCAGGACCGGCGGCCAGGCGGCGGCCGAGCCCAGCTCGCCCTGCGGGTGCCAGGTGCCGGTGACCGTGACCCAGGTGTCGACGGACGGGGCGCCGGCGCCGCGCACCTCGGCCTTGGCGGTGGTGGCGTCGGCGGCGCAGCAGGAGACGACGAGGCGGGTGACGTACCAGGTGCCGTCGGCGTCGCGGGTGACGAAGCCGGTGAGCCGGACCGTGCGTCTCTGCAGGGAGCGGCCGCTGTCGTAGACCGCCCGGGAGCCGAACTCCCCGAGGGTGAGGTCGAGCGGGTTCCCGGCCGGCAGCGCCGGGAAGGTGCCGACGCCCCGGGCCGCGCGCTGGGCGGCCTCGCGCTCCGCGCTGTAGGAGCCGAGGGCGGGCGGCGGGAACAGCAGCAGGGCCAGGGCGGGGAGAGTGAGGAACCAGGCGACACGGGGGCCGGCGGGGCCGTGGGTGTGGTCGGGGTGGGAGTGGGGGTTCTCCTGCTCCCCGGCTGTCCGCGCCGGCACCGCCACCACCACCGCGAGCAGCACCAGCACCACCCCCGACACCACCAGATACGGCCTCAACCCGACCTGCACGTACCGCAGATACAGATCGCCGAAGAGCGAAACCCGCAGGATCGCCGCGCCGACGAGGGCGAGCAGTACGGCCGGTCCGTAGCGCCTCACAGCAGCCACCACCCCACCAGGACGCTGCTCGCGACGGCCACCAGCCAGGTCGCGCTGGAGAACCGCAGCGCGAAGGACCTGCCGAACGTGCCCGTCTGGAGCGCGATCAGTTTGAGGTCGACCATCGGCCCGACCACCATGAACGCCAGCCGCGCGGTGGGCGAGAAGCCGCTCAGCGAGGCCGCCACGAACGCGTCGGCCTCACTGCACACGCACAGCACGACCGCCAGCACGGCCAGGAGCAGCACCGACAGCCAGGCCGACCCGGTGAACACCTCCAGCAGCGACCTCGGCACGACGATGTCGAACGTCGCCGCTGCCGCCGCGCCGACCACCAGGAACCCGCCCGCGTGCAGGAAGTCGTGCTGAAGCCCGGCGACGAAAGCACGCGGACCACCCGGGGCGTGCGCCGCGCTCCGCTTCGGCGGCCGCAGCCACTCCTCCCGCCCGAACCGCGCCCACAGCCAGCCCATCACCACGGCCGTGGCGAGCGAGGCGACCAGCCGGCCGAGGACCATCTCCGGCTGCCCCGGGAAAGCGACGGAGGTCGCCACCAGGACGACGGGGTTGATCGCGGGCGCGGACAGCAGGAAGGCGAGGGCGGCCGCCGGGGCGACACCCCGCCGCATGAGGCTGCCCGCCACCGGAACGGACGCGCACTCGCAGCCGGGCAGGACGACCCCCGCCGCCCCCGCGACCGGCACGGCGAGGGCCGTACGGCGGGGCAGCAACCGCTGGAACACCCGCTCGGGCACGAACGCGCCGATCGCCGCCGACACGACCGTCCCCAGCAGCAGGAAGGGCACGCCCTGGACGGTGATGGCGGTGAACACCGTCCACCAGGCCGCGACCGGCGGGGTGTAGAGATCGAGCGCCAGCATCGGCCCGAGCACCGACACGACCGTCACGACGGCGATCAGCGCGGCGCCCCCGAGGACGGCGTACACGAGGGCCCGCAGCCCCAGCCGTATGCCGTCGGCCACCGTCCGTTGGTTCTCCACGCTCCCCCACGTTCGACTTCGCTCACGCGGGCGGTACCCCCATCGCCCCGGTCGTTCACATTCCGGAAGGAGGCTAACCCGCCCCGACCATGCGAAGCCCCTCGTTCCTCACAGAGGAGGCTGTGCGGGCGCGGGCCCGAGGGTCGTGGTACCGGGGGCCGTACGGTGCCCGAGACCCGTCCGGTAGGCGTCCAGGGCGGCCTCCACCCGGCCCGTGCGCCGCAGCAGGTCCCCCAGCAGGCGGCACAGGTCGGCCAGGTCACCGGCGGCGCCCGCCCGCTCCAGCAGGCTCAGGGCGCGGACGTAGTGCTCCTCGGCCTCCTCCGTCCGGCGGGCGTCCTCGGCGATGATGCCGAGCAGGCGGTGCGCGGCGGCGGAGTGGACGGCGCCGCGCTCGGGGGACAGCTCGTCGAGCACCTCGCGCAGCAGGGCCGCCGCCTCGTCGGACTTGCCGCGCCGGTGGAGCACGTCGGCCAGTTCGACGGCGACCTGGCTGCTGTAGAGGGCGGCGCGCTTGGCCGACAGCATGCCGAGGGCCTCCCGCAACTCGCTCTCGGCCAGCTCCAGTTGGCCGTCCTGGGCGTAGACGTAGCCGCGCATCCAGTGGCAGTTGGCGAGTTCGGTGCGGATCCGCAGGCCCCGGTACAGCTCGGCCGCCTTGGCCAGCGAGGCATCGGCCTCGGCGAGGCGGCCCTCGGCGACCAGGGTGCGGGCGACCGACCGGTGCATGCGCGCGACCAGGGCCGGGTCGCCGGACCGCGGGGCGAGCGCCAGGGCGAACTCGGCGGCCTGGGCGGCGCGGGCGTGCGCGCCCATGTCCATGTACGGCCCGATGGCGCTGGCGTAGAGCAGCAGCAGGGCGTCCGGGTCGTGCAGCCCACCACGGTTCAGCTCATCGAGGGTGGTCTCCAGCAGGTAGACGGCGTACCGGAGTTCACCGGCGAGGTAGTGCGCGACGGCCCGCCCGCGCAGCGCCGGGACCCGTGCGGGCAGCGGCGCGCCGGCCAGACAGCCCTCGGCCCGCTCGAAATACTGCCGCCCCGCCACCAGCTCGCCCGTCTCCAGGGCGCACTCGCCGAGCCCGAGCAGCGCGGCGGCCTGTTCCCCGGCCAGCCCCTGCGTCTCGGCCTCGACGAGTAACCCGGCGTACTGCTCCGCCGCCGCCTCGGCCTCACCGACGGCGAAGACGCGCTGGGCCTCGGTCAGCCGCAGCCGCAGCTCGGTCACGAGCCGCGCCGAACGCCCGGTGGCGAGTTCCTCGAAGGCGACGCCGAGCCGTCCGGCGAGATGCCGCAGGGCGTCGTCGGAGGGCCGCACCCGGCCCGACTCCAGGGTGGAGACGTAGGCGGGGGTGTACACGGGTTCCGCCAACTGCCGCTGCGTCAGCCCGCGTTCGACACGCAACCGCTGCACCCGACGGCCGATGGTCCCCGGATCGTCACGCTCCCCCATGGCAACCCCCCTGTCCCTCTTGCCGTTCGGCTCGGACAGCCCCTAGGTTAAACCGAGAGTTAAGCGTGCTTAACACGCTGCTGTCGTATTCGCCGCCCCTGTTGCGAGGTCGCCGTGCTCGAACGCCCACGCACCCCCGAGCGGTACGCCAGAGGCTTCGCCGCCGCCGTCGTCGCCGTCGCGACCCTGCTGCTGGCGGCGAACGCGGGGCCGGCGAGAGCGGCGGAGCCGCCGTCCGCACACGAGACGGCCGGTTCGGTGGATCAGCGGCACGGCTGAGGGCTCGGCTGCTCGCCTCCGCCCTGGTCGGCCAGGGGAATCGAATACGGCTCGGACTCGTCGAAACAGGCCTCGTCGCGGATCCGTGGTGGGCACACTGTGACCCATGACGCAATACGCGGAGTTGTTGCTGGACGACAGCACGGTGATACGCCTGGAGCTGTCGCCGGTCGGGGGACCTCAGGCCGACGGCCAGGAGCCGGACTCGGAGGAGTACGGGGAGTTCGAGGACGTGCCGGACGGCATGCGGGGCGCGGAGCCGGTGGGCCGGCTGCGCGATGCCGCGCGGGTGCTGGTCGGCGGGACCGTGCGCGGCGCGCTGAGCCCCCTCGGGCCGCTCCTGCGGGAGGTCCACGCCACCGTCACCTCGGTCGATGACCCGCCACAGGAGTTCAGCGTCGAGTTCGGCCTCCAGCTCGGGCAGGACCTGAAGCTCGGCATCGTGGGCGTCAACAGCGCGAGCAGCCTGAAGGTCTCGGCGACCTGGCGGCCCGTCCCGGACAACGTCGTTGCGGCCGCCCCCGGCCAGGGCACCGTCGTCTAGGGCGCCGACTTGCCGTGGTTCTCCTCGCCGGGCCCGTCCCGCCCGGCGACCGTTTCCGTGTTCCCGCGCTCCGGGAAAAGAGGCAGCGTCGGCGCCGGCGTCCTGCTGCCCGGCAGCCGCGTCCTCACCGCCGCACACGTCGTCAACCTGGCCCTGGGCAGGAAGGACAAGTACGACGCGGCGCACCCCGGCAAGAAGACCCTCCTGTGTGTACGGGTCGATGGCCACTGGCAGGACGCGCGGGTCATGGTCTGGATACCGGTACGCGAGCGGACGAAGCTGCACTGGAAGGGCGATCTGGCCGTACTCGAACTCCTGCGCTGCTTACCACCGAACCTCGTACCGCCCCCGTGGCGGCCGGTCACCGAGGGACTGCCCGTTTGCGCCTGGCATCCGGCGGGGCGGCCCGAGTTCTCTCTGGCCCGGAGCAAGGTGGTGGCGGTCGACCCCGAATTCGCGTTCGCCGTCGTGGACGGCAGCGACAGCGGAGCGACCATTCAGCACGGCTACAGCGGCGGCCCGGTCTGGTTCGCCGAGGACCGGGCCGTCGTCGGCATGGTCGTGGCGCAGCTCAAGGGGGACGAGGAACGAGCCCACCATCCCGACCAGGTCCGCCGCCGCAGTTGGTTCCTGCCCACCCAGCGCGTCCGCGAGGAACTCGCCGCCGCGGGCGCCGCGCACCTGCTCGACGCCCCGCACGACTCGGAAGAACCCGACACCTCGAGCGAGGCCTTCGACCTCGCGAACATCCTGAACCGGAAGGTGGACACCCCCAAGGCGCTGGCCAAGTGCGGCCGTGAGGTGGCCAGGAAGTGCGGCCTGGCCCACCCCGACGACCGTTCCGCACCGTCCGTGGAGGAGTTCGCACGCGTGCTGCTCACCTATCCCCGTGCCCTGGCCGAGCTCACCCACGTGCTGTTCGCGACCAAACCCGGTGCCGTAGCGGAACTCCTGGACGTGGGCGCGCGAATCCCGCACAGCACGCTGCTCACCCAAACCGAGCGGAAACATCTGACGGCCCTGCTCGAGTCGCTGCCGCACGGGATCACCGCCTCCATCCCCGCTCTCGTCCTCGACGCGCTGCCCGACATCGACCTCCCCGCCGCCGTGCTCACCGATGAGGCCTGGCTGGATCCGGACGCGGCCTCCGGCGCCCTGGAAGCGCTGCTCGACCAGCTGGAACGCAGCCGTCGCGCTCCCGCGACCGAGCAGCCGAGCAGCCCGCTGCTGCCCGCTCTGGTCTGCTTCGTCCTCCATGTCGCCGCCGCGTCACCCGACGACCTCGCGACCCCGTTGGTCAGCTGGTGCGACACAGTCGTCCGGCGCACCCAGGGGCACCGAGCGGCGCTGGCGGAGCGGCTGGCGCTGGCCAGGGAGCACGCGGGGCGGCTACGGGCGCCGAACCGGAACGCGCCGCGGCTGCTGGTGCGCCTGAGGCGGGTCGACGGTGAGGGAGACAGCTGCCGTTACACCCTGCGTATGTGGCGACGCGAGACGACGTCATGGCAGCGTGTCCACTCCGACGAGGGGCAGATCCGGGACGTCACCGGGACGGCCGCGCAGATCTTCACCGCCGCCTCCCTGCTGTGGCGGACCGGCACCCTGCCCATCGTCGAACTGCTCCTGGACCGTGCGGATCTGGATCTGAATCCCCACTGGTGGAAGGCCCCGGGCCCGCTGAACACGCACCGGACCCTCGGGGTGGACTTCCCCGTCGTGTTCACCTGCCCGGAGCTGGTCGAGCAGGGCACCGACGCGGAGTTCCTCCGGGAGCGGAAGAGGCGCCTGTACCGGGGTGTCCTGGTGCGGATCGATGCCTCGGTCGGCAGTCTCGACGAGATCTACGGGCGCTTCGCGGGTGAGATGGACGCCGTCGGCGCCGTGGTAGGAGAGGTCGACCCCGCCTTCCGTGAGGTCGTGGTGCAGTACTGCCTCGCGGCGGGCATGCCCGTGGTGCTGTTCGGACGGGGCGAGAAGGGCTGGACGCATGCCGAGAGCCGGCTCGCCGACGTTCCCCCCGCGGCGCTGCCCCACGAGGTGCGCCGGTACCGCAGAGGCATCTGGAACGAACCGGACGTGCACGTCGGACGACCCGTGCTGGCCTGGTCCGACGACAACGGCCCGCTGCCCGACGACCTCTACCTCGACGACCCCTCGGAGGAGCTCGCATGACATCCGACGCATCCTGGCGGCTCTTCCGGGGGGACGGCGTTCCCCGGGGCATCGACCACCTTCCGCCCGCCCCGCCCTGGCGCCGCTTCGGCGACGGCCGGCGGTCGGGCACGAGCGCGGCCCCCTACCTCATCTCCCCCGGGCACGCCGACGTCGTCAACGCCGCGCTGCACCTGCGCCGCCCCCTGCTCGTCACCGGCCAGCCCGGAACCGGCAAGTCCTCCCTGGCCCGGGCCATCGCGCACGAACTCCGGCTCGGGGAGGTCCTGCACTGGCCTGTCAACAGCCGCTCCACCGTGAGCGAGGCCCTCTACCGCTACGACGCCGTGGGCCGGCTGCGCGAAACCGCCCTGACCCGGGACCAGGAACGCGAGGAGCCAGAGATCGGCACCTTCGTCCGGCTCGGCCCTCTCGGCACCGCCATGGTGCCCCGGCCGCTGCCGCGCGTCCTGCTCGTCGACGAACTGGACAAGGGCGACGTCGACCTCCCCAACGACCTGCTCACGGTCTTCGAGGAGGGCGAGTACGAAATCCCCGAACTGGCCCGGCTGCCCGAGGACCAGTCCGTGGTCGACGTGCTGTCCGCCGACCCCGACACCCGGATCACGGTGACCCGGGGGCGGGTCAGGTGCGACGAGTTCCCCGTCGTGGTGATCACCAGCAACGGGGAACGCGACTTCCCGCCCGCGTTCCTGCGCAGATGCGTACGGCTCGAACTGCCGCCGCCCGACAGTCAGCGCCTGCGGGAGATCGTCCTGGCCCACCTGGGCGAGGCGGCGGCAGCCGATGTCCAGGATCTGCTCGACGATTTCCTGCGACGCCAGCAGCGCGGCGGACTCGCCACGGACCAACTGCTCAACGCGGTGTTCCTGCGCGCCGGCGGGGTCGACCTGGACGCCGACGGACTGCTGGAGGCCGTACTGCACCGGCTCGGCGGGACAATCTGAATGCCCGGGGACACCGCGGGGTTCGAGCTCCGGTTCGCGCTGGACGTGCTCGCCGACTGCGGGGTCAGCCTCTCCCAGGAGGAACTGCTCGACGCACTATGGCTGGCACGACGGCTGACCGGCACCCCCGACACCCTGCCCCTCCACCGGGACGCCACCCCCCGGGCCGACGTCCCGCCCACCACGGCCGAGTCCGACAGGGGCAGGCCGCGTGAGGCGCCCGGGGGCGAGGCCGGTCTGTTCGGCGGCCCCGGGCTGAAGTCCCGCCCGGCACCCGAAACCACCGCTTCCGTCCCCGAACCGGAAACCGCGCCACCGGCCGTGACGCCCCAGGCCGAGGAGACGCGGGCGATGCCACTGCGCGTGCCCGAGGCCAAGGCCCTGGCCGACGAACTGCTCATCGGCCGAGTCCTGAGGCCGTTGAAGCAGTCCCGCCCCAGCACCTCGCGCTACCACTTCGACGAGGAGGCCACCGTGAACGCCCTGGCGGAGACCGGGCTGCCCGACGTGGTGCTGCGGCCGGCCCCGGAGCGCTGGCTCGACCTCGCTCTGGTCGTCGACGACGGCATGTCCATGCTGCTGTGGCAACGCCTCGCCACGGAACTGCACGCCCTGTTGCGCCGGGCCGGCGCCTTCCGGATGATCCGCACCTACGGACTGCACACCCGGGGCGACGAGGTGTACCTGCGCGGACGGCCCTTCTCCGACGAGGCGAACCGGATGCCCACGCACCTGGTCGCCGACCCGACGGGCCGGACACTGGTCCTCCTGGTGAGCGACGGCGTGGGCCGGGCCTGGCGCGACGGCCGCATGCACAGCACGCTGAGCGATTGGGCCCGGTGCGGCCCGACCGCGGTCGTGCACGCGCTCCCGCCCCGCATGTGGGGCGGCTCGGGCCTGCGCGCCCAGCGCTGGCAGGTCTTCAGCGGACGACGCGGCTCGGCCAACGCCGAGTGGGTCGTCACCGATCCGGTGCTGCCGCCGGACGTCATGTCCTTCCGCGGGGTTCCCGTGCCGGTGCTGGAACCCGCACCGGCCGCGCTCTCCGCCTGGGTGCGGCTGGTGGCCGCCCCGGCCGCGTCCGCCACGCTGCCCCTGCTGGCCGCTCCCCGGCCGCGGCTGCCCCGGCCCGCCGACAGGGGGCTGCCCAGGCTGCGGCGCTTCCATTCCGCGGCCACCCCCGAGGCGTACCGGCTCGCAGCCCATCTGGCCGGAGTCGCTCCCCTGTCCCTGCCCGTGATGCGGCTGGTGCAGGCGGCCATCCCCTGGGCGGACACCCCTCATCTGGCCGAGGTGTTCCTCGGCGGACTGCTGCGCCCGCTTCCGGCGGCGCCGGGCGAGTGCCTGCCGCCGCAGCACCAGCTCTTCGACTTCGACAGCGACATCGGCGACGTGCTGCTCAACGCCGTACCGCTGGCCGACGTCGTGGAGACCGGCAGGACCGTGAGCGCACGTCTGGAGCAACTGGCGGGCCGTTCGCCCGACTTCCCCGCCTGGCTCGCCCACCCCGAGGGCAAGGAACGCATCCCGTCCTCGACCCGGGCCTTCGCGGCCATCGGCCCCCGTCTGGCCGCGCGTTTCGGCGTCGGCAGTCTGGAGCGGCGCATGGGAAGCGTCTGGAGGCCGCTGCGGTCGGGCGACCCGTGGCGCATCGGGCCGTACACCGTGCATGCCAGGGGTTTCGACGACAGGCTGTGCCGCAAGTTCCTCGGACGGGACCCGGGTGGTGCGGAGGTCGTCGTCGTCACGGCCGAGACCCGGTTCCAGGGCTTTCTGAGCACCGAGGAACGCGCCTTGCGACGCCTGGCCGGCCGGTACGCGCCCCGGCTCGTCGCGAGCGACCTCGACGGCACGCCGCCCTGGGTCGCCGAGGTCCCGCCGCACTCGCCGGACGGCGTCCCGGCCGAGCCGCTGGCCACGGTCCTGGCTCGTGAAGACCTGGAACCGGACGCAGCCCTGGAGCTGGCCTGGCACCTGTGTGAGGCAGTCGAGACCAGCCACCGCGCCGACCTGGTGCACGGGAACATCGACGCCCAGACCGTCCGATGCCTGGGCCGGAGCGTGCTCCTGACAGATTGGTTCTGGTCGACGCACGGGGCGGAACACGACCTCGGCGCGGACATCGAGGCGCTGGGACGGCTCATCACCGCCCTGATCGCCTTCGCACCCGAGGTGGACCTCGACGAACTCAGGGCCCTGCTGGAGACGTGCGACGCAAGGTCTCCGGACAGCCGGCCCACCGCGGGGCAACTGGCGGAGGTACTGGCCGCCCGCCTGGGCATGCAGGGGGACGACGGGAGGCTCGTGGCCGCGATGGACCCGCAGGCGAGATCCGAACTGATCTCCACGCGGGTACCCTCCTGCCGCAGGATCGCCGTTCTCGGCGTGCCGGGTTCCTCCGGCAAGAGCACCGTCGCCGCGCTCCTGGCCACGGTCTTCGCCGTCGAGCGGCAGGGCCGGACCATCGTGGTGGACGCCGACCCCGGGCGCGGCACGCTGGGGTTCCGGGTGGACCGGAACCGGGGCCAGGGCATGTCCGCGCTCATCCGCATCCTCGACCGGATCAACGCGCCCAGGGACCTGGCCACCTACGTGTCCACCATGTACTCGGGGGCGGACGTCCTGACGGACCTGGTCGGCCTGCCCACGCCACCGCCGGAGCAGGTGAGACGGGTCTGCGACGTCCTGGCGCGGCACTACGAGATCCTGATCACCGACTCCCACACAACCGACCTCGACGAGAGCAAGCGCGCCGTTCTGAGCCAGGCCGACCAACTCGTCCTCGTCGTGGACTCCCTCTCGCACCTGCTCCCGGGAGCCCAGGTGGAGTATTTCAACCGCCTGCTGGGGCTCGGCTACAAGGAACTGCTGGCGCGCAGCGTCCTCGTCGTCTCGAAGTCACAGCCCGTCGGAAGAGCGCCCCGCGGACCGCACGGCATCATCGAGCGCGACGCCGACCTGCGCCATCTGTGCCGAGGCATCGTGGCGATCCCCCACAGCTCCTACCTGGCCAACACGGGCGAAGCCCGCCTCGACCGACTGGACGGCGAACTCCGCAAGGCCTTCTACGACTTGGCGGCTCTCATCGCCCAGTCCTTCACTCGATGAGACAGTCACACCGACGTCTTACGTCCCGGTTCACCCGCGTGTCAGTGGGGTGCTCTAGCCTGCGCAGGCTGATCACTTCTTCCTGCTGATCACTTCTTTCGTTCCGGGGGGTTCGAAAACCTTGCACAGACGCACTCTCTCGGCCGCGACGGCGCTCGCGGTCCTCTTCGGCTCGCTCACGCTCGTCGCGACCGGCGCCGGGTCGGCGGCTGCCGACTCCAGCGCGCCCCTGCCCGTGAAGTCGACCGGCGACATCGTCGTCGACGGGGTCCACCAGCGGGTCTTCATCAGCGACCCGACCGCCGGCCAGGTCGTCGTCACGAACTACGCCGGCACGGTCGTCGGCACCGTCGGCTCGCTGCCCGGCGTCCACGGCCTGGAGCTGTCGCCCGACTCGGGCACCCTGTACGCGGCCGTGCACGACGCGACCGCGGTCGTCGCGATCGACACGGCCACGGCGACCGAGACCCGCCGCTGGTCCACGGGCCAGGCCGCCGGCCCGGCGTACGTCGCCCTGGCCGGCGGCAGGCTGTGGTTCAGCTACGGCGCCTCCGGCAACGGCAACATCGGCTCCCTCGACCCGAACGCCACCGACCCGGGCCTCACCCTGGGCCAGGACACCAGCCGCACCTTCTACGAGGCCCCGATCCTGGACGCCTCCCCGGGCGCCCCGGGCACGCTCGCCGCGGGCGCGCCCGGCCAGAGCCCGGTCGAACTCGCCGTGTACGACGTCTCCTCCGGCACGGCGACCCGTACGGCGTACGCCTTCGACCCGGGCAGCACGGGCGGCGGCAACCTCCAGGATCTCGCGGTCACGCCGGACGGCAAGGACGTCGTCACGGCCAGCGGCGCCCCGTACTACCAGGCGGTCTACAAGCTCACGGACCTGTCCGCGGACGGCAAGTACGTCACCAACACCTACCCGAACGCGGTGGACATCGCCCCGAACGGCGACGTCGCGGCGGGCACCTTCTCCTGGTACGACCCGGACGTCCACGTCTTCAAGCCGGGCACCTCGACGCCGCTGAAGCAGTACGACTTCCCCAACACCGGCACCAGCAGCGGCGCCGACACCCTGGCCCCGGCGGGTCTGGCCTGGGCACCCGACGAGAGCAAGCTGTTCGCGATCTCGGAGAACGACAGCAACGTCTACTCGCTGCGGATCCTCGACGCCCCGACCAAGACGTCCACCACCCTCACGGCGAACGCCCCCGCCACGGCCACCCGCGCCAAGCCCCTGACCCTCACCGGCAGGCTGTCCTCGTCGGCGGCCTTCCCGGCGGCCACCGAGGTCTCCGTCACCCGCACCGACGACGAGTCCCCGTCCGGCAAGCCGCTCGGCACGGCGACGGTCGCCGCGGACGGCTCGTACTCCTTCACGGACACGCCGCCCGCCGGCGGCAAGGTGACGTACACGGTCACGTACGCGGGCGACGCCGACCACGCGGGCGCCACGGCCTCGGCATCGACGACGGTGGCGAAGACGGCGACCACGCTGACACTGACCAACAACGGCAAGGTGTACGACTACGGCCGTGACGTCACCTTCACCGCGCACCTCGGCACGACGTACAAGAACCGCACGGTCGAGATCTGGGCCGACCCGTACGGCTCCGACAAGCCGAGCACGCTGGTGAAGAAGGGCACGGTCGACTCGGCCGGCGACCTCGCGGCGACGGTCCACCTGACCCGTGACACGAAGGTCAGCGCGAAGTTCACGGGCGACACGCGGTACGCCGCGAAGACGGTCACCAACTCGGTCTACACCAGGGTCAAGATCTCGACGACCCTGAGCGGCTACTACAAGTCGGCGACCGCCTGGAACCAGAAGTACTTCTACTTCCGCCAGTCCAAGGACCCCGTCCACAACACGACGATGTCCATGTACCCGGGCCGCAAGTACCAGCTCCAGGTCCAGCGTTACTCCGACGGCGCGTGGCGCACCACGGCCGCGGAGTACTTCGCCCTCGACCGCTACGGCAAGGACGCGACCACGCTCGACGGCACGCCGCCGGTCGGTCCGCGCTTCCGGATCCGCTCGTCCTACATCGACCCGACGTCGGGTGACAACGTCAACACGACGACGTACGGCACGTGGAAGTACTTCGTCTTCACGCGCTGACGTAGGTCACGAAGGCGGTGTAGGCCTCCGGAGAGACGGTGAGGATCCCGACCTCGGGCTGCTTGGAGTCGCGCAAGGCGACGCCGGGAGCACCGAGGTCGGCGACCTCGACGCAATCGCCGCCGGTGTTGCCGCTGTACGACGACTTACGCCACTCGCTCCGCACGGGCGCGGCAGTCACTTCACGGCCACGTGAGCGACGAAGGCCGCGTAGGCATGCGGGGAGACGGTGAGGATGCCGGCCTCGGGGTTCTTGGAGTCGCGCATGGCGGCACCGGGAGTACCAAGGTCGGCGACCTCGACACAATCGCCCCCGGTGCTCCCGCTGTACGACGACTTACGCCACGTCGCGCTCCTCAGCTGCAGGCTGGTCTCCATAGCGCTCCTCCATCACGTGGGCGATCAGGTCTGCCGAGTCCCGTACCGAGAGGGCAGCAGCTCGCACTTGATCGTAATGGAGCCAACCTTCGCTGACACTATCCGGATTGGCCGTCATGTGGCCTTGCACAAAGTCCTCGGTGTAGACGATGTCCGGGTCGTCATCGAGGCGCAGGAGGTTGTAGGAACCCTGCACACTCGGGTGCTCCCCGGCCGAGAACGGCAGCACCTGGATCTTCAAGCGCCTTTCGTTCCGGAAACGCAACAGGTGCGCCAGTTGGTTTCGCATCACTTCCCGGCCGCCCATGGGCCGGTACAACACCGCCTCGTCCAGCACTACCCACACCAGCGGCGGCTTCTCCTTCCGCAGGAGGCGCTGCCGCTCCAGCCGGGCCTCGACCAACTCGTCGAGGTTGTCCGGTTGAAGCGCACCCAGCACCGCCCTCGCGTACTCCGGCGTCTGCAGCAGCCCGTACACCAACTGAGCCTGGTACGTGGAGATGTAGGTCGCCTTCGCCTCCATCTCCGCATAGGCCTGAAACCAGGCCGGGAGTTGGCTCCGCAGAACCAACCCCACCAACCGCGAGAAACAACCGTCCGTCATCAGCGCCGCATCCGCCCGCTCCGCGAACTCCCTGGTCGGGACCTTGTGCGCCGTCTCGATCTGGCCCACCAGCGAGCCCGTGCAGAAGATGCAGTCCCCCAGTTCCTTCTGGGACAGCCCCGCACTCTCGCGGTAGCGGCGGAGCTCCGAGCCGAAGTAGTCCAACGGCGAGGCGGTGGGGTCGAGTCGGCGGATGTTGGGCATGAAGCGGTCACCCCCAGGTCCGAACGCCGCGCGGCGTTCATTTCGGTCTGTAGCCGAGAGTAACCACATGACTTCACGCTGGTGGCATGAATCACGTAACTGCCCACCATGGCGGCGGACTTGGCACCAGGTATGGCACGGACTTCACCCTGGGTGAGCACTCCGCCCGGCATCTGCGCCGCATCCTCAGGGTCTATCTCACCGCCTGGGAGATGGCCGAACTGTGCGAGCCGGCCTGTCTCACCCTCACCGAGCTGGTCGCCAACGTCGTACGCCACACGCCCGACCGGCGCGCCGCCGTGCTGTTGGCGCGGCGGCCGGACGGGCGCGGGGTGCGCGTGGAGGTCACGGACACGTGCCCGCGGCCGCCGCTGTCCACAGCTGTGGACGAACTCGCCGAGGACGGACGCGGCGTGCTGATCGTCGACGCCGTCACGGACCGGTGGGGGTGGGATCCACTGCCCGACCGGCCCGGCAAGACCGTCTGGTTCGAGTGTGACGTGAGCAAGGAATTCAATCAGTGAATTCCAGGGGTTGATTCAATTCGGCTAGTGCGAATTCCCTCGGGCGCGAATGTAATGCCAGCCGAAATAACAAACCCCAACCGCTCCACCGGCGGCGCCCACCGCACACGTCGCCGTCGCCCACGCAGCCATGTCCTGCGTGATCCACAACAGGCTCACCACGACCAGCGCTATGGAGAACAGCAGGCGTTCTCCATAGCCCGGGCCGCGACGGCCGGTCAGTCCCCGGTAGCCGTGCACTTGTATGTCACGCCCTTCATCCTGATGTCGCGGTACCCCGCCTTCACGGTCGGGTTGGCGGGGGCGACATCCGTGCCGCCGCCACCGCCGCCGTCCTTCTTACGGCAGTAGTAGCCGAGCGCATCGAGCTTCTTGATGTCGCTCATGGCCTGGTACTTCTTGTAGGAGGCGATCATGGCGGCCCGCCTCTGAGCAGGCGTGGCCTCCTTCGCCTTGGTGTACGCGTAGCACCCGATGCTGGCGCCGATGCCCACCCAGGAAGCGCCCTTGGCCAGCGCCTTGGTGAGGCCCGCCGCGCCGCTGCCGATCCCCAGGACCGCGCAGATCTCGTCCGCGCCGGCGCGGAGTTCCGGCTGGGCCGGTGCCGCCTGTGCCGCCTGCGCTCCGACGCCGCACAGCGCGCCGGTCATGGCGAACGTGATGACAGCAGAAATTCCCTTGCTTCGTATGCTCACGAAGTCCGTCCCCGTTTTCGGTTTTTCGAATTGCATGGTCAGTGCGAAAAAGACGCTACCCACCGGCGACGCACGTAAGCAATGGAGGAAATGTGAACATCAGCGGGAGGAGATTCAACCGGGTAAAACTTTCCTCAACGCCTCGTCAAGGCTTTTCGCCACCTCCACGTCACCCGGCCGGCTTCCGCCCGGCCCGCGTGGCGGGCCGTAGAGGGCGTCGAGTTCGGTGGTGAGGGTGTGGGTCACCGCTCCGTACAGGGGTGTGCGGGGGCGGTCCACCGCCTCGCTCAGGGCCGGGAGCAGGATGTCGCGGGAGTAGCTGGTGCCGTCGGCCATCCGGTCGGGGACCATGCGGGCGGTGCTCTCTCCGCCGGGCGACGCCGAGGGGCCCTCGGCGTACGCGGGGGCGTGCCGGCATTCCGGGGCGGTGCCCGGCTCCTGGTAGGCCGAGGTGCGGGTCGCGGCGAAACCGGCGCGCAACAGGCAGCGTTCGCTGTCCGGGCCGGTGAGGAACGCGATCAGTTCGGCCGCCTTCGCCGCGCGCTGCTCGGACGTGGACGAGGTGACGGCCAGGTTCTGGCCGCCGAGCACCGCCCTGCCGGGCAGCCGGGCCACACCGAGGTTTCCCTCGAAGGTCTCGTGCAGGGTCGGGTAGACGTAGGGCCAGTGCCGCAGGAAGGTGGTGCGGCCCTCGGCGAAGGCGCTGAGCGACTCGGCCTCGCGGGACTCGGCGGCCCCCTCCAGGAGGTACGGAGACGCCGTGCGCTCCCGCAGTTCGGTCACCCCCGCCGTCAGCTGCTCCTGGGTCGCGACGTACTGGCCGTCGCCGTCGGTCAGCCGAAAGCCCGGCACGGCCGAGGCGAAGGCCTCGATCGCGTTGACGGTACGGCCCTCGTACGCGGCGAGCTGGGTGGTCCAGATCGCCTCGTAGTCCTCGATGTCGGCCTGGGTCAGGGCACCGAGCAGTTCCCGCAGTTCGTCCCAGGTGACGTCGTCGCCGAGGTCGGTCCGGGAGGCACTCGCCTTCACCAGGTGGTCCTTGCGGTAGTACAGCAGGCCCACATCGCTGTTGAAGGGGACCGCGTACCGCTTGCCGTCCCAGTACGACGTGCTGTCCACGGACTTGATGAGGTCCTCGGGGTCCTTGACGGCCGAGTCGCTCAGCGGCCGGATCAGGCTGGCGTCGGCGAACTCCGGGATCCAGGTCACGTCCAGGTTCACCACGTCGTACTCGGCGCTGCCGGACTGCAGGGCACCGAGCAGCTGGCTGCGCTGCTGGTCGGCCGAGCCGGGCAGCTCCACCAGCCGGGCCCGGTAGCCGTGTTCGCCCTCCTTGGCGTTCCAGGCGTCGATGAGCTGCTGGCGGATGCCGTTCTTGCCGGTGACGTCCTGGCCGCTGGCCACCACGATCCGGGGCGAGGGATCGGCGCCCTGCGGCCGCTCCTGTACGTCACCGCCGGTGCAGGCCGCCAGCGTCAGCGACAGCAGGGACAGCGCGGCGGCCGCCAGGCGTCGGGCCATCATTCCTCCCCCGTTCCGGTGCGGGCGACCTCGTCGCGCAGGGTGGGCACGAGGTCGTCCCCGGCGTCCAGGCAGCGGCCCCGGCCGGCCTGAGCGATCTGCGTGCCGGGGCGGTCCCGGTCGCAGGCCCCGTTCTTCAGGGTCACCATGGCCAGGGGCACGCCGGCGGTCCGGGCCCGGTCGACCACCTGCTTGAGTTCGCCGCCGGTCAGGCGGTTGTCGTCCTCGCCGTCGGTGAGGTACACGATCAGCTGCGGCCGCTCGTCGCCGGTGCCGCGCTCCCGCATGAACTCCAGGGCCTCCGGCAGGACGGCGGACGGATCGGCTTCCGCGTCGCGCACCCGGGCGGCGTCCAGGGCGCGCTCGGCCTCCCGGCGGGAGTGCGTGCCGAAGGGCAGCAGGTCGGTGTGCGTGCGGCCGCCGAGACCGTGCACCGCCCACACCCCGTACTCGTCCTCCCCGCCGAGGCCGGTCAGGGTCTGCTCGATGATGCCGGGGCCGCCGCTGGATCCGTCCCACAGTCCGGCCATCGAGCCGGAGCTGTCGAGGAGGAACAGGACCCGGCCGGGGCCGTGCGCGTTGCCGTAGCTCTCCAGCGCCGTGTCCATCTCCGACGGGTCGGCGGAGCCCGCCGGCCGGACCTCGTCGATCAGCCCTTCGGGGGCCGACTTCGCATCGAGCAGGCGACGCTCGCCGTGCGCGGACCTGAAGCCCTGCTCGCCGAGCACCCCGCGGCCCTCGTCGCCGGTCAGCCAGGAGCGGAAGCGGTCCACCTCGGCGTCCCGCGCGTCGGCGTCCCGCTCGCCGTCCTCCCAGCGCACCCGCACGAACGTGGGTTCCAGACCGGGGACGTCGTCGGGGTAGGCGGCGGTGCGCGGGGCGCGCGTGGCCGGGTGGCAGCCGACGCCGCTCTTCAGCAGGAACTCCGGGACCAGGGCCGCGCTGCGGTCGTCCACGGCGCCGACGTCGGCCAGCGTGCACAGCAGCCTGACGGCGGAGGGCTCGGGCCGGCCGGACTGCGTGATGAGCCGCTCCGCGCCGCGCGCGTCGGCTCCGCGGCCGTACAGGCCCACCGTCGCCAGCAGCGCCGAGTCGGCGAACTCCGGGTCGGGGCGGTGCACTTCGGCCTCGCCGAGCTCTTGTTCCAGGCCGGTGACCAGCTGCGACAGCGTCCGCCCGGTGGGCTCGACGGCGTCGTCCAGGCCCTCCGGGACGGCCAGGACGACCGGCGAGTACACGAACGGCTCGGCGTCCGGCTCCAGCCGGGCGAAGACGCGGTCCTCCTGGGCCGCGGTGACCCGGCGGACGTCCGCGCGGGCGGCGGGGATCCACACGTCCGGCTGCGGGCCGATGTCCCGCTGCGGGTTGTCGTCGTCGCGCGGCTGCTGCCAGGCGTCGGTCCGCTTGCCCAGCGCGGTCACCACGCCCGCGGCACCGGCGCTGTAGACGGTGACGCCGCTGCGCCGGCAGCCGTCGTCCGTCGTGTTGGCGTCCGAGGCGGCGTAGGCGTCCGCGGCCGCCCGCATCGCCGGTTCCAGATCGGGGTCGGTGAGGAGACGCAGCTCCCGTGCCGGGCCGCAGTGGCCGGAGCCGCCGGCCAGGACCAGGACGCCGTAGCCGCCGGCGCCGGTGACGAGCACCGCCAGCAGAACCGTCAGTCCCGTACGGCCGAGCCGGCCGACGGCCTTCCGGGCGCGGGCGAAGGTGCTCCGGAGCCAGAGGCGCCAGCGGGGGATCGGGGGGTCGTCCGGAAAGGGCGTGATCACCGGGCCCGCCGCCAGCAGCACGTCCGCGTCCGAGTCCCAGGGAGGAGCCAACGCCTGCGGCCGCTGCGTGTCGTTGTCCTCCAGCTTGTACTTCGCCTCGGCCATCCGCTGCTTCACCGTGGAATACAGCTTGGAGAGCCACACCTCCCCGCCCTCATCGAGGACGTGCGCGAGTTCACGGGTGAACGGCGTCGGGACGTCGGCGTCCCCGCCCAGGATGCAACGGTTGGGCTGCACGCTCATCAGCAGCAGGATCTTGTCCTTCTTCCGCTTCGGATCGTCGAAGCGGTGCCAGATTCCCGCGGCGTTGCCCGCGTAGCAGCAGTCGAGGATCACCACGACCTGCTCGGCGCGGCTCTCGACGAGCTCGCCCAGCACCTGGCTGAAACTGACCGAGCCAGGCAGCTCGTCGCCCGTGAGCACCCGCGCGGTGCGCATCTGGAGGTGCAGCTCGCTGCCGGAGGTGGAGGTGACGGCATGCCCGGCGAAGTAGAGCAGCAGCAGCCCTCTGGCCTTACGGCAGGCGCGGCGCAGCGCCCCTGTGAACTCGTCCGGGGTCGGCGAGGCCAGGGCCCTCACCTCGCCCGCACCGAACACATTGCCCTGGTGCAGGGCGTCCTCGAGCAGCATCCGGTTGCGCCGCACGGCGGGGAGCTGGCCGTTGACGCCCTGGGTGTCCGGCGCCGTGTGGTCGTACTCGGACACACCGACCAGCAGCGCCCGGTTCACTTTGCCGCGCGGGTCGTAGCGGCTCACGGGCCTACTCCCCGTCGGGGTCCAGCGGGCGGATCTCTGGATCGGGATCGCCGCGCTGGAGCCTGCGGCGGTTGTTCGTCCAGGCCTTCACCGCGCGTGCGGTGTACTCGGTCAGTGCCGCGAGCGTGACGACGTGACCGAGCACTCTCAGAACGAGTTCGATGTCGGGCCCCAGCCGCCCATCGGGCCCGTCCGTGCCGGCCTGCTCCTCAATGATCAGGTGCCGTTTGGAGAGCAGTTCCTCCAGCGGCTCTTCCCGCTCCAGCCACGTCTTCAGTGCTCTGACATCGTCCACGGTCGCGCCGGCGCCCAGCCGCACGCGTACGCCTAAGACAGCCACTTCGTCCCCCTCTGTCATACCCGACATCATGACACCGGGTCAGGCCTCGGCGGCAGACCTGTGACGTGACCTGTGCAAGCGATTGCACGCCCCCTTCACGCCAGGCGCACACGGCGCACGCGTGGTCAGGGCTGGGTCTGCAACTGCCGCAACTGCCGCTGCACATGATCGAGCGCCCCCTCGCGCCGCCCGGGGACCCGCCCCCGCAACTCGGCGAGCGCCGCGCCCAGTTCACGGGCGCGCGCGGTGTCGCGGATCTGGCCCCACTGGTGGTGGGCCCGGTCCACGGCGGCCTCGACGGCGGGCGCGTCCGGCGCCTGCCCGGCGTTCAGGCGGACGGTGGCCACCGTCAGCCAGGTGTGGCAGCTGCGGCCCGCGTCCCCGGCGAACATCGCCAGGTCGGCCCGGACCTCGGCCCAGTGCAGGGCCTCCTCGGAGGCCGGCCCGTGCGCGGCGACGGCGGCCTGCTCGTGCCGGGCGGCGAGCGCGTCGGCGTCGGCGTGGCGGCCGTTCTGGACGGCGGCGGTGATGGCGGCGTGCGGATCACCGGCCGAGGGGCCCGGCGTGCTCAGCACGAGATCCGTGCCCGCGCTCTCCGGCGCGATCCGGGCCAGCGCCTGCTGGTGCAACTGCTCCAGCGGCGGCCGGAACCCGCTGCGCAGGATCGTCGCGACGGCCTTCATGTACGCCGGTGCCGCGACCGTGCGTCTGGACGGCGGGGGCGCGATGCGGCCGTGCACGGCGTTGCCGCGGCCCGAGTCCAGCGGGGTGCCGCGCAGCAGCTCCCAGGTCTCGGCGTCCGCGTGCAGGTCGAGCATGAGGGTCGTCGCGCCGGCCGGCCTGAGCCGCAGTTCGTCCCGGAACCAGTGCCAGGGGAAGGCCGTGTAGCGGGCGGTGGACGCGGTGGTGCGGGCCAGCGCCAGATGGGGCAGGCGCTGGCGGCGATCGAGCTGGAGCTGGCCGGTGACGTACACGGTGAGCGGGCCGGGGGCCGCGGCGGCGGCGCGCAGCCGGGTGAGGACGGCCTGCGGCTCCAGCGGGTCGGCGAGTTCGACGACGTTCGCGGTGTCCGTGCCGGCCAGCACGCCGGGTGGGACGGCGGCCAGGACGGGGAGCACGGACGCGGCGTCCACCAGGCGCCCCTTGCCCACCGGCGAGGCCGCCAGCAGCAGCACGGTTCCGGGCATCTCGTCCCTCCCCCTGTCGATCACGTACCGCAGCACCGTAACCGCTGCGGCTGCAAAGGTGGGCCCCAGGACCGCAAACGTCCGCCTTCGGGTGCTTCGCCCCCCTCTTCGGGGACGGTCCGGCGGCGCACGGCGAAGACGGTGGTGCCGTCGGCGAGCGCGTAGAACCCCCGGTGCCGTCCCGGGCCTCCGTCACACCGTCCGTCACCAGCAGCAGGACCTCGCGGCCGGCCGACAGGCTCCGCACCCCGTGCGGCCCGACCGCCGGCGGCTCGTGCTCGAAGACGACGGCGTCCACCGCCTCCCGGGCGTCCTCGGGGAAGCCGAGCAGCACGGCCGTCGCCTCCACCGCGCCCAGGCCCCTGCCCCGCACGTCGCCGATCAGCACGCCGCGACGGCTGCGAGCAGCGGCGGCGGCATCCAGACCACGCCGCGGCCCCGCACCCGCAGCAGCTCCTGCCGCCGCCCCCGCGGTGGCGCCTCACGGCCCCGCGAAACACGGGGGCGCACGGGCCGCGTCCGGTCCGGGCAGCGCGTCCTGCGTTCCGCCGACTTGCCAGCGGGTCCGCGCCGGTGTGCGCTGGTAGGCAGGGGCAGGGAGAGAGAGGAGAGCTCTCATGGCTCATGCGGCACCCGCCTCACGCAAGGTGACCACGCGACGCCGTACACCCGATGTCTTCAGCCCGCGCACCCACGCCATGGCGAAGCTCGCGGTACCCGTCGTCCTCGGGCTCGTCTACGGCTACTGGGCCGCGGCCAACCGGCGCGACGCCGGGCCCATCACGGGCTGGAACCTGCTGTTCGGCTTCCTCACCGCGCTCGTGTTCGCCGTGCTGTACGCAGCCGTGCGGGAAATCGCCCCACGGCTGCGGCGCGAACCGCACGCCCTGCTCTGGTTCGCCTTCACCGGCTGCGCGATCGGCTTCCTCTACAGCCAGACCGGCGAGTCCGTACTGCGGTCCACCGGGATGGGGGTGGTGGTCGGCGCGGGCGTCCTCGTGACGTCGTTCTACCGCTACTACACACACGAGGACGCCGCCGGCCGACGCGTCGACTGACGACGTACCCGTGCGACACGTTCGGCTCGGCACGCGGGGCCGAATGCAGTCACGCCGCTCGCGGGACGGGCCCCTGGCGCCTTGCCTGGAAGCGTGTCCGAGCGCGACCGGGCGCCCGTACCCGAGCAGGCGCCCCTACGACCGCGGAACGCCCTGTCGGCCGTTCTGCTGCTCCTCGCGTGCCTGCTTCTGCCGTTCGGGACGCTCGCCTCCTGGGCGGCGCACGGGCTGACCGACACCGGCCGCTACGTCCGTACGATGGCGCCGCTCGCCGCCGACCCGGACGTGCAGCGCGCGGTCGCGGACGCCGTCGGGGACGGCATCATGCGGGAGGCCGGGCACGAGCTCGACACCGGTCCGCTGCGCGGCACGGTCGGGCCCTTCGTGCACGACGCCGTGCGCTCGTTCACCCGGACCGAGGCTTTCCGCACGGGCTGGGACGCGGCGAACCACGCCGTCCACGACGCCGTGCTGCGCGCCCTGCGCGACGACGGCACCCGCGCCGCCGAGGTCACCGTCGACCTCGCGCCGGTCGTCGCCCGGGTCAAACGCCAACTCACCGACGACCACGTGCCGTTCGCCCACCGCATCCCGGTCCCGCACGCCCGGGTCCCGGTGCTCCCGGCCGACGACGTGGACCGACTGCGCAGGGGGTACCACGTGCTGGACACCGCCGCCTTCTGGCTGCCGCTCGCCGCCGCCGTGTGCGCCGTGGCCGGGATCGCCCTCGCCGCGTGCCGCCGCCGCGCGGTCACCGCGCTCGGCCTCGGCACGGCGCTGGGCGGCGCCCTGCTCGTCCTGGCCGTCGCGATCGGCCGCCGCCTCACCCTCGCCGACCTGCCCGACACGCTCCACCGCCCGGCCGCCGGCGCGGTCTACGACGCCCTGACGGGCACCCTGGTGACGGTGTCCTGGCTGCTGTTCGCCCTCGGCCTGACGGTGGCGCTCGGCTCGTGGCTCACGGGCCGCTACGGTCCCCGGCTCGCCGCGCGGCGACGTGCGCGAGCGTCCGCAGCGCCCGCCGCAGATCCGCCTCCGGAGCCGACGCGAGCCCGAGCCTGACGGCGTCGGGCGTGTGGCCGGGGGCGACGGCGAAGGCGGGGCCGGGCGTGACGGCGATGCCGTGCGCGGCGGCGGCCCCGGTGAAGGTGTCCGCGCGCCACGGGGCGGGCAGCTCCCACCAGGCGAAGTAGGCGCGCGGATCGGACCGTACGGCGAAGCCCGCGAGCTCCTCGGCGAGGATCCGCTGCCTGCGCGCCGCGTCCGCCCGCTTGGCCGCCACCAGCCGCGCCACGGTGCCCTCCCCGGCCCACCGCACGGCCGCCTCCAGCGCGAACCGCCCCGCACTCCACCCGCCCGACCGCACGGCATCGGCCACGGCCCCGGCCCGGTGCGGCGGCACGACGAGGAAACCGACGGTGAGGCCCGGCGCGACCCGCTTGGAGAGACCGTCGACGACGTGGGTGAGGGCGGGGGCGTGAGCGGCGAGCGGATCGCCCGGCTCGTGCAGGAAGGACCAGATGCGGTCCTCCACCACGGGCAGGTTCAGGTCGTGGACCAGCTGGGCGAGTTGCAGTAAGCGGGCGCGGCTCGTCGTCAGGGACGTCGGGTTGTGCAGCGTCGGCTGCACGTACAGGGCGGACAGCGGCGCCGTACGGTGCGCGGCGGCGACGGCCTCCGGGAGCAGCCCGGCCGCGTCACCGGCCAGCGGCACCAGGGTGATGCCCAGCCGCGCCGCGATCTGCTTGACCAGCGGATACGTCAGCTGCTCCACGCCGACCCGGCCGCCCGGCCGGACCAGGGAGGCCAGCACGGCGGCGATGGCCTGCCGTGCGTTGCCGGTGAACAGCAGCCGGTCCGGGGCGGGGCGCCAGCCCGGGGTGGCGAGGAGCGCGGCCGCGGCCTCCCGGGCCGACTCGGTACCGGTGGCGGCGGCCGGCAGCAGCGCCTCGGCCAGCACGTCGGGACGCAGCAGCGGCGCGAGAACGGGGGCGAGGAGCTCCGGCTGGCCGGGTGCGCTGGGGTAGTTGAGCTCCAGGTTGACCGGGGCGTCGGCCGGGCCCGGCTCGGCGAGCGCCTGCCCCGTCGGCCCGTCCGGGGCGGCCCGTACGAAGGTGCCGCGCCCGACCTCGCCGACGACCAGCCCGCGCCGTACGAGTTCGCCGTACACCCGCCCGGCCGTCGACGAGGCGATGCCCCGGCGCCGGGCGAACGCCCGCTGCGGCGGCAGCCGTTGACCGGGCTTCAGCCGCCCGCTGGCGATGTCGTCGGCGATCCTGTCGGCGATACGGCGGTAGTCACCCATCGGTCTCCCCCTTGGATTACACCGAGAGCAAAGATCTTATTGCACTGAGTAGTTGGGGCGGCCTAGGGTCACCACATGGCACCCTTCCTCGCATACGAGGACAAAGGCCCCGTAACCCCACGGCAGCCCCATGTCCCCCGCGTCCCCCTCGTTCTCGTCCACGGCCACCCCTTCGACCGCACGATGTGGGCCCCGCAGCTCGGCACGTTCTCGGCGGCCCGCCGCGTCATCGCCCCCGACCTGCGCGGCTACGGCGCCTCCCCGACCACCCCGGCCGTCACGGACTTCTCGCAGTTCGCCCGGGACATCGAGGCCCTGCTCGACGAGCTGGAGGTGGAGTCCTTCGTCCTCGCCGGGCTGTCCATGGGCGGCCAGATCGCGATGGACTGCTACCGCCTGTTCCCCGGCCGCGTCCGGGGCCTGGTCCTCGCGGACACCTTCCCGGCGGCCGAGACCCCGGAGGGCGTCCGCACCCGCGACGCCATGGCTGACCGCCTCCTGCGGGAGGGCATGCGCGGCTACGCCGACGAGGTCCTGGAGCGGATGGTCGCCCCGTACGCCCCCGCCGAGGTCAAGGCGCACGTCCACCGCATGATGACGGCCGCCTCCCCCGAGGGCGCCGCCGCGGCCCTGCGCGCCCGCGCCCGGCGCCCCGACTACGCCGCCCTGCTCACCCGCGTGTCCGTCCCGGCCCTGGTCGTCGTGGGAGCCGACGACACCTACACCCCGGTCTCCGACGCCCGGGCCATGCACGCGGCCCTCCCGGAGTCGGTCCTGCACGTGATCGACGGCACGGCCCACATGCCGAACCTCGAACGCCCCGAGGAGTTCGACAAGGCGCTCGGGGAATTCCTGGCCCGCGTCGACGCACGGCCCGGGGACGCCGGCCGGCGGCAACCTTCCACCGCCCCACCCCGTCTTTGAGGGAGGATTCGGGCACCCCACCCCTCGAACTTCGAGGGAGGATTCGGGCACCCACCCGCGAACGGAAGGCCGGGCCTTGGACACCGCCGCTGCCGAGTGGACCGCCACCGACGGGCCGGAACACCGTCCGCCCGGACGGCGGCTCGGCGCCTGGTGCGCCGCCCTGCTGTTCGCCGCGGTCAGTGTGGTGACCGGCTTCCGGACCGCCGACAGCGACGGCATCACGCCCGTCCCGCAGGTCCTCGCCTTCCTCCCCTGGCTGCTCGCCCCCACCGGCCTGGCGCTGCTGCTCACCCTGCTGTCCCGGTGGTGGCTCGGGACGGTCTGGGGAGTGGTCCTGCTCGGCCTGCTGGCCTGGTTCATCGAGCCGTACGGCAAGGTCGGCGACCCCGCCGGCCGCCCGGTCGCCGACGTGCGCGTGCTGACCTCGAACGTCGAGTTCGGGCAGGGCTCCGGGTCCCTGGTCGCCGCCGTCCGCCGCGAGAAACCGGACATCGTCTTCGTACAGGAATGCGAGTACGAGTGTGACGCGCGGCTGAAGGACGACCTCTCCCAGGACTACCCGCACCGCCGGGCCGTCGAGGGCGGCGGCTCCGAGGGCTCCGTCATCCTCAGCCGCTTCCCGCTGCGCCCCACCGACGGCGTCCCCGGCACCATGGGCATGCCCGGGGCGATCGCCGACGTCGACGGGCATCCCGTACGGCTCCAGCTCGCCCACCCCATGCCCCCGCTGCCCGGCCAGCTGGACCTCTGGCGCACGGAGCTGGACGCCCTGCGCGACGCGGCCACCGCCGACCCCGGCACACCCCTGGTCCTGGCCGGCGACTTCAACGCCTCCCAGGACCACGCCGCCTTCCGCCGCATCCTCGACACCGGCCTGAGCGACGCCGCCCGCCTGGACGACGCCGACCGCACGGCCACCTGGCCGGCCCGGACCGCCCCGACGTTCGGCGCGCAGATCGACCACGTACTGGTGTCGGAGGACTTCGCGGCCGACCGCACGCGCATCCTGGACGTGGCCGACACGGATCACCGGGCGGTGCTGACGGACCTCACGCTGCACTCAGGCCGGTGAGAGAGGAAGGGGGACGCCGGACAGGCGCCCCCCATGAGTCACTCCCCTGAGTCGCTCCTCCGGTCAGACGCCGATGTCGCAGCCGTCCGCACGCCACACGGCCACGACGGCCGGCCGGACGTACGTCCCGGGCCCGTCGGGCCAGGTGCTGGCGGGCTTCTCCACGGACGCGCCGTCGATCTCGCCCGGGTGCTGCACGGCGACCAGGACGCGCCGGTCCTGGATGATCGGACCGCAGGTCTCGGCGCCCTTCGGCACGGTCAGGAACTGCTTCAGCTCACCGCGCCGCTCACCCCGGGTCGCCACGCCGAACAGGCCGTCGTGGGAGCCGAGCTGGGCGCCGTCGGTGGAGATCCACAGGTTGCCGTAGGGGTCGAAGGCGACGTTGTCCGGGCAGGAGATCGGGCTGACGCCCTCCTTCGGGAACCCGGCGAAGTAGGTCGCCGGGTCGTCCGGGTCACCGGCGACGAGGAACAGCGACCAGGCGAACCTGGTGCTCTCGGGCCGGTTCCAGCGCTCGGTGAGCTCCAGGACGTGCCCGTGCTTGTTGGCGTTGCGCGGATTGGCCTCGTCCGCCTTGGCGTTGGTGCCGACGCCACGGTTGCTGTTGTTGGTCAGGGCGACGTACACCTTGCCGGTCACCGGGTTGGGCTCGATGTCCTCGGGCCGGTCCATCTTGGTGGCCCCCACCTTGTCACCGGCGAGCCGCGTGAAGACGAACACCTCGTCGGCACTCATCCCGTCCACGTGCGAGACGGCACCCTCGGCGGTGGCGGTGGCCAGCGGAATCCACTCGCCGCTCCCGTCGAACTCACCGTCGTTCGGCAGCTTGCCCGTGCCGTCGATCTCGATGGCGGGGGAGTCACCGGTGAGCTTGGCGACGTACAGCGTCCCCTCGTCGAGCAGGGAGAGGTTGTGCTCGCGCACGGCCCTGCTGCTGCCGTGCCGCATCCGCTTGCTGCCGACGAACTTGTAGAAGTAGTCGAACCGCTCGTCGTCACCCGAGTACACGACGGGCCGCCCGTCCTGCGTGAGCCGCACGGTGGCGGCCTCGTGCTTGAAACGCCCGAGGGCGGTGTGCTTGCGCGGAGTGGAGCTCGGGTCGTACGGGTCGAACTCCACGACGTACCCGAACCGGTGCACCTCGTTCGGCTCCTGGGCGACGTCGAACCGCTTGTCGAACCGCTCCCACTTCCGCTCGCTGGCCCCGGTCCCGACACCGTAGCGCTTGTCGGTCGCCCGGCTGCTGTTGGCGAAGTACTGGTTGAAGTTCTCCTCGCCGTGCAGCGTGGTGCCCCACGGGGTGACACCGCCCGAGCAGTTGTTGAGGGTGCCGAGCACCTTGGTGCCGCTCGGGTCGGCGGAGGTCTTGACGAGGTCGGAGCCGGCGACGGGCCCGGTGAGCCGGAACTCGCTGGTGGCGGTGACGCGCCGGTTGAGCTGGTGCCGCGGGACGGCGGTGAGCTTCCCGGTCTTCCGGTCCCCCTCCACGACGACGGCGGACAGCCCGTGCGCGGCCCAGGCGATCTCGGCCTGCTCACGGGTGGGGTTGGCGGAGTCGTACCCCCGGAACATGAGCACCTCATCGGTGTACTCATGGTTGGCGACGAGCAGCTGCC
The DNA here is from genome assembly GCF_028885415.1 of Streptomyces coeruleorubidus. Lineage (GTDB taxonomy): Bacteria > Actinomycetota > Actinomycetes > Streptomycetales > Streptomycetaceae > Streptomyces > Streptomyces coeruleorubidus_A. The sequence goes on along the minus strand of NZ_CP118527.1, from coordinate 5,041,508 downwards.
GGCCGCGCTCGCCCGGCAGCGGAAGGAGCGCGAGGAAGTCGCAGTTGTACCCGAACTGCCCGGCCTGCGCCTTGGCGGTCTGCTTCTCCGGGTCGAAGGCGGGCACACCGCGCAGGATGGGCTCGCCCCAGCGGATGACGACGTTCTGCCGGTACCCCTCCGGCACGGTCACGGCGTCGGCGGTGTTGGGCTCGACGGGCGCGAAGCGCAGCCCGCGCGCACCCTTGTGTTGACGCCGAGCGGCCTCGGCGGCGGTGCCGGCCGCGGCGGCGTCCGCCGGGACGGCGCCGGCCTGCGGAGCCTGCGCGACACCCACAGCCCCCGCGCCCGCGGCAGCCACGGTCACCACGGCCGCGGCCCGCATCATCGACCGGCGGCTGAGCGCACCGGCGATCACATCACCGACGTACTCGTTGGAGCTGGTGTTGGGCACCTCGTGGAAGCAGGCGTCACCACACCGGTAACGACAGGTCATGGCGGACCGGCCGCCAGGGTGTGAACCGGACGGCGTTCCGATCAGCGGCAGCAGCTTTCGCACTTTGCTCTCTCCTTGGATGCCCATGGTGTCAGCGTGACCGTAGGGGCACATATGTGCGGCAGCCGGGCGCCAGGGTGAACAGCGGGTGAACCTGCGGCAGCTTTACGGCAGTTACGACGATTCAGCACGGCGACACCTTCGCAGGCCGGATGTCCCTCTTGACAGGGTGAGCCTCCCATCCCCGACCCTGCCCAAGATCACCCAGGAGGGCCGCTAACCTTACGTGTCCGTCCTGGCCAGGGATTGACGGGCTTCAACTCACGCGAAGGGTTGCGCGCACATGGGCATTCTCACTCTCTTGCGGAACGCGTTCGGACGGTCACGCAAGTCACGGACCGCCGAGGCGGAGGGTGCGGCGCAGACCACGACGACCCCGGCGGACACGCCTCCCCAGGAATCACCGGCGTCCGGGACCCCCACCCCCGCCGCGGCGGACCCGAAGGTCCCGTCTCCCTCCCCGGAACCGACCCCCGGCCCGGCAGCCGACGTCCCGGACCCCCGCGGCGAACACGACCTCGTGTCCTTGATCTTCGACAATGTGACGGTGCCGAGGCCTGCGCGGCCGGCGGAGGGGGAGCCGGCGGTTGCGGAGCAGCCGGGGGCTGAGGAGAAGCCGGAGGTTGCGGAGAAGCCGGGGGACGAGCCGGCGGTTGAGGAACCGGCGGTCGCTGAGAAGCCGACGGTTGGGGAGGAGCCGGTTGCTCAGGAGGAGCCGGCGGTCGTCGAGGAGCCGGCTGCTCAGGAGGAGCCGACGGTCGTCGAGGAGCCGGCTGCTCAGGAGGAGCCGACGGTCGTCGAGGAGCCGGCTGCTCAGGAGGAGCCGGCGGCGGAGAAGCCGCAGGTTGTGGAGGAGCCGACGGTCGCGGAGAAGCCTGCGACGGTGGCGCCGGAGGCGGAGGCGGAGGCGGAGACCAAGCCGACGGTGGAGGAGCCGACGGAGGCGACTACGGCGGAGCAGCCGGTCACCGAGGAGCCGACAGCGTCGGAAGAGGCCACGGCCGAGAAGCCGACCGCCGCCGAGGCCCCGGTGCCCGAGGAGCCCGAGTCGTCGTCGACCCCCGAGCCCGCAGCACCGGAGAAGCCGGAGGACAAGGCCCAGGCCGAGCCCACGGCCAAGGCAGAGCCGACGACCGAGTCAGACGCGACGGCCGAGGCGGAGCCGACGGCCAAGGCCGTGGACACCCCCGCAGCCGCCGACGGCGAGTCCGCCCCACAGGGGCCACCCGCACTCGACGACGAAAGCAGCACGGGCGGTGCGGGTGGGAACAACGACACGGCCGAAGCCGAGGGCGAGGCCGAACAGGACACCCCCGCCCCCGCCGTCCCCCTCACCCGCATCAAAACCCACGCAGCCACCCTCACCACCGCCTACAAGGCCGCCACCACCACCCTCAAGAAGCACAACCTCACCGGCACCCGAGCCAAGGTCTACCTCGTCCTCGACCGCTCCGCCTCCATGCGCCCGTACTACAAGGACGGCTCCGCCCAGGCCCTCGCCGAACAAACCCTCGCCCTCGCCGCCCACCTCGACCCCGAGGCCACCGTCCCGGTCTTCTTCTTCTCCACCGAGCTCGACGGCACCGGCGAGATCACCCTCACCGACCACGAGAACAAGATCGACGACCTGCACGCCGGCCTCGGCCGCATGGGCCGCACCAGCTACCACGCAGCCGTCGAAGCGGTCCTCGCCCACCACGGCAAGGAAGCGACCCCCGACACCCCGGCCCTGGTGATCTTCCAGACGGACGGCGCCCCCGACGCCAAGACCCCCGCCACCCAGGCCCTCACCGAGGCCGCCAAGACCCACCCCGCCGTCTTCTTCTCCTTCGTCGCCTTCGGCGACCCGGAGAACAAGGCCTTCGACTACCTCCGCAAGCTCAAGACCCCCAACACGTCCCACTTCCTCGCCGGCGAAACCCCCCGCGAGCTCACGGACAAGGAGCTCTACGAGGGCGTACTGGCGAACTGGCGCCCGTAGCACCAGCCCGCAGAACCCGCCCGCAGAACCCTCGGGGGGTGGACGTGGACAGAGCCCCTGTCCACGTCCACCCCCCGAAACGCGTGTGAGTCGATCTCCACGGGCCCAGTAGGATTTCGACCATGGCGGCCACTGGATCCGAGAAGCAGGGAGCGAAGGCGTACTACGTCTCGACCCCCATCTACTACGTAAACGACGCTCCTCACCTGGGCCACGCCTATACGACCGTCGCAGGCGACGTGCTCACCCGCTGGCACCGCCAGCGCGGCGAGAAGGTGTGGTACCTCACCGGCACGGACGAGCACGGTCAGAAGATCATGCGCACGGCCGAAGCCAACGGGGTCACCCCCCAGGCGTGGGCCGACAAACTCGTCACCGAAGCGTGGAAGCCCCTCTGGGAGCACCTGGAGATCGCGAACGACGACTTCATCCGCACCACGCAGAAGCGGCACACGGACCGCGTCCAGGAGTTCGTCCAGGACCTGTACGACAAGGGCGAGATCTACAAGGGCGGCTACGAGGGCCCGTACTGCGTCGGCTGCGAGGAGTACAAGCTCCCCGGCGAGCTCCTCGACGGCGAGGGCGAGTACGCGGGCCAGAAGCTCTGCCCGATCCACAAGAAGCCCGTCGAGATCCTCAGCGAGGAGAACTACTTCTTCAAGCTGAGCGAGTACGGCGAGAAGCTCCTCGCCCACTACGAGGCGAACCCCGGCTTCATCCAGCCCGAGTCCGCGCGCAACGAGGTCGTGAACTTCGTACGCCAGGGCCTGCAGGACCTCTCCATCTCGCGCTCGACGTTCGACTGGGGCATCCCGATCCCGTGGGACGACAAGCACGTGATCTACGTCTGGGTCGACGCCCTGCTGAACTACGCCACGGCGGTCGGCTACAACGAGAACCAGGCCAAGTTCGAGGAGACCTTCCCGGCCGACGTCCACCTGGTCGGCAAGGACATCCTCCGCTTCCACGCGGTGATCTGGCCGGCGATGCTGATGGCGCAGGGCCTCCCGCTGCCCGGGAAGATCGCGGCCAACGGCTGGCTGATGGTCGGCGGCGAGAAGATGTCGAAGTCGAACCTGACCGGCATCAAGCCGCAGGACCTGACCTCGCACTTCGGCGTGGACGCCTACCGCTGGTACTTCCTGCGCGCGATCGCCTTCGGCCAGGACGGCTCCTTCTCCTGGGAGGACTTCTCCGCCCGCTACACCAGCGAGCTGGCGAACGACTACGGCAACCTGGCGTCCCGCGTCGCGGCGATGGTGGGCAAGTACTTCGGCGGCACGCTGCCCGAGGCCACGGCGGCCGGCGAGGCGGAGCAGGCGATCCACGCGGGCCTGGCGAAGGCGGTCACGGAGGCGGACCGCCGCATCGGCGAGGACCTGGACTTCCAGGGCGGCATCCTGGCGATCTTCGACTTCGTCAAGCAGGTCAACGGCTACATCACGGAGCAGGAGCCGTGGAAGGTCGCCAAGGACACGTCGGACGAGGGCAAGGCCCGTCTGGCGACGATCCTCTACACGGCCGCGGAGTCCCTCCGCGCGGTGGCGGTCCTCCTCAACCCGGTCATGCCGGAGACCTCCCAGAAGCTCTGGGACTCGCTCGGCGCGACGGCCTCCCTCGGCGCCCTCGCGGACCAGAAGATCGGCGAGGCCGACGAGTGGGGCAGGCTCCCCGCCGGCACGACGGTCACCAAGGGCGCGGTCCTCTTCCCGCGCCTGGAGGAGAAGCCGACGGCGTAACAGACGGCGTAACGGGCGTAACACGATCGCTACAGCACGGGGCCCGGGAGAACGAGAACCTTCTCCCGGGCCCCGTGCTTTGCGAAGATCGCGTGAGGGCGGCCACCCGGCCGCCGCCACACACCCGGGGGGCTCCCATGGCACTGTTCGGCAACGCGCACACCGTCGACCCGGCATCGGCCCAGCAGGACTACGCCCGCCTCCTCGGCCACGGCGAACAGGTCCACGCCGCGTTCCTCCTCATCCGCGACACCATCCTCTTCACCGACCGCCGCCTGATCCTGATCGACAAGCAGGGCATCACCGGCAAGAAGGTGGAGTACCACTCCGTCCCCTACCGCAGCATCACCCACTTCGCGGTGGAAACGGCCGGCACCTTCGACCTCGACGCCGAACTCAAGATCTGGATCTCCGGCACCCCGACCCCCATCGAGAAGACCTTCACCAAGGGCGTCGACATCTACGAGGTCCAGGCGATCCTGACCCAGTTCGTGGCGCGGTAACGGCGATCCGCGGCCCGCCCCTGGCCGCACATGGTGATCATCCGTCACACTGGATGGACGAACGGGCCTTGGGTATACGTTCGCTGACAAAGGGTCAGACGGGTGGGGGCGATGGCCGAGTCGGGGGAAGCACGGCCGGAAGCGGTGACCGTCCGGAACGAGTTCGCGCTGGAGCGCTACCGGTACGTCCTGCAGCAGATCCATGCCGTGAACGAGAACGCCCACCGGTTCCTCGCCATCTACCAGACGCTCGCCACCGCACTCGTCACCGCGGCCCTCGCCCTCTTCGTCGGCTACCGCAAGTGGGAACTGGCGGCGGCCACCGCCCGTGGCGGAGTCATCGGCCTGCTGACGCTGGCGACGGTGGTCGCCGCCTTCACCGGCACGCTGATCGTGGTGGGGGCGCTCGCCTGGCTCGACTACCGCAACGAGGAGTGCGACATCACCGACGAGGTCGTCGGGCCGGCTTCCGCAAGCGCCCTCGCCCCGGCAACTTCCTGCGCTGGTACGAGACGTACGTCCTGCTCTTCATTCTCCTATCGGTGATCACCATGTGGCTGCTCGCCGCGTTGTTCCTCCTGCCCGCAATGAGGTGAGTGTCCCCGGTGCCCGAGCACGACTACACCAGCACGTCCCTGTGGCAGAGCACCCTCGCCGGGCGCCCCGAGCCCGACGCCCACGCCGAACAGCGGGAACGACTGCGCACGTCGTACGCGGAGCTGCGGAAGCAGGCGGCTGTGCTTCTCGAGGAGAACGCGCGCAGCATGCCGGACTTCACGGTGCACGACATCAGTCACGTGGACGCACTGTGGGAGACGGCCGAACTCGTGTGCGGTACCGAGGTGACCCTGAATCCCGCCGAGGCATACGTGCTGGGCTGCGCCTTCGTGCTGCACGACGCGGCGATGGGTGCAGCGGCGTACAGGACGACCGTGCCCGAGACGCTCGGCGAGAAGCGATGGCGCGATCTCGTGTCGTTGGCCTACTACCACCGGGAGGGATGCTGGCCCGACCGGGAAGAGCTGGACACGCCGCCCGCCGAGATCGTGGACGTCTGCCTGGCGACGGCGATCCGCGACACGCACGCGGAACAGGCCAAGCGGCTGGTGGACCAGCCGTGGCCGTCCCGTACGGGCCATGACATCTTCCTCATCGAGGGGGCCCAGATGCGGGAGGTGTACGGCCCGCTGATCGGCGAACTGGCGGCCAGCCACTGGTGGCCCGTGGACCGGCTCGCCGAGGAGTTCCGCCACACGACGGGTTCGCTGCCCTGGCAGCCCAGCGAGTGGACCATCGACTCCCTCAAGCTGGCCTGGTCCTGCACGGTGGAGTCCCTGCTGGCCCCTGTCGAACAACGCAAGTGGTCGGACACCTGCCACTTGGACGACGAGTCCCTGGGCCCGGTCTCGGGCTACCTTCTGCGCCGGCCGCCGAGCACGACGACGTGAACGTTTTTGCCGCTCTCGAAAGAGTGAACGCAGCCCCGTTCGCCGAACACGCCGCCCTCTGATGGGCCTAGCTTGCGCACATGGTCACATCAACCCATGAGACCTCACACCGGATCTTCCAGGACCATCCGGAGGTACTCATCCCCGTCTTCGAGGCACTGGGCCTGCCACCGCCCGCGAAGGCGACGATCGAGGCGCTCACCCCTGACGCCACGGAGATCAAGCCTCTGGAACGCCGTGTGGACACGGTACTGAGAGTCGAGCCGTCCGAAGGGGACAGCTTCCTCATCGCCGTCGAGGCCCAGACCGCCCCTGCCCGCGGCAAGGGATCCAGCTGGTCGTACTACGTGGCGTACCTGCGCGCGAAGTTCGACCTGCCGGTGCTGCTCGTCGCGGTCTGCAAGAACCGGCCGACCGCATCCTGGGCGGCCGGCCCCTTCGAGTGCCGGGTCGGCACCTGGACGACCCAGAGCACCCGTCCTTTCGTGCTGGGCCCCGACAACGTTCCGGAGATCACCGACGAGTCCGTCGTGGCCCGGGAACCGGCCATGGCCACGTTCTCGGCCATCGTGCATAGCGAAAGTGAAAACGCCGCCGCCATACTGGGCATGCTGGCTCGCGGAATGCGGTCGTTCGACAAGGCCACAGCGAAGTACTGGTGCGAATGGCTTGAGGTCGGGCTGGAGGACACTCCGGTCCGGGAGACATGGAGAGAGCTGGAGAAAATGGTCGCCACCTACTTCCCGGGCAGGGGAACCCTCTTCGAGGAGACGTACCTGGAGGGCAAGGCCGAGGGCAAAGCCGAGGGCAAAGCCGAAGGCAAGGCCGAGGGCAAAGCCGAAGGCAAGGCAGAGGGCAAAGCCGAGTCCATCTTGAGCGTGCTGGAGAAGCGCGGTATCCCCGTCCCCGAGGACACCCGCGACCGCATCATCTCCTGCACCGACCTCGACACCCTCACCCTCTGGTTCGACCGCTCCCTGACGGCCACCACGGTGGAGGACCTGTTCGCCGAGGAGTGATCAACTCCTGAAGGCCGGGGCCCGCAACCGCGACAAGGAGCGGGCCCCAGCCCCGAGTCGGCGCGCCTACCTCACAGCCGCCTTCCCCGTCACCCCCGCGCGATCCCCGGCGCCCGCCCGCGGCCCCCTGTTGGTGTGGCGTACGAAGGCCACGCCCAGCACCGCCAGTACGGAAGCCGCCGACAGCGTGTACAGCCCCCCGTTCGTGCTGCCCGTCGTGTCCTTCAGATATCCGAACAGCGTCGGCGACACGAACCCGCCCAGGTTTCCGATGGAGTTGACCAGGGCAAGACCCGGCGCGGCGATCTTCAGGTCGAGGCCCGACTGGGCCATCGGCCAGAACAGGGTGGCCGCGCACTTGCCGCCGACCGCGGCGAGGGTGAGGGCGGCCAGGCCGAACCAGGGCGAACCGAGCGTGGCGAGGAAGGTGCCGGTGGCCGAAAGGATCAGGGCGATCGCCAGGTAGGGGCGGCGGTCCGGGGCCCGGTCGGTGAAGTGGCTCATCGTGTACATCGCGATCACCGCGCAGATCCAGGGGATCGCCGACAGCAGACCGATCTGGAAGGAGGACAGTCCGCCGATCTCCTCCACCAGACTCGGCAGCCAGAACGTGATCGCGTAGCCGGTCAGCGCCATCGCGAAGAAGACCGCGGTCAGGACGGCGACCTGGGGGTGGAAGATCAGTTTCATCCGCGACACCGACGGCGCCCGGTCACGCGCCTCCTTGTCCCGTGCCACCGCCTCGCTCAGCGCGTCCTTCTCCTCCCGCGTCAGCCACTTCGCGTCCTGGATCCGGGAGACGAGGAAGAACCCGGCGATGAAGCCGACCAGGATCGAGAATGCGCCCTCCAGGGCGAACATCCACCGCCAGCCCGCGATACCGCCCGCGCCGTGCAGCTCCAGCAGCGCGCCGGTGATCGGGCCGGTGACGATGTACGCCGTGGCCGAGCCGCCCAGGAAGATCGCACTGGCCCGGCCCCGGCTGGAGTCCGGCAGCCACTGGGTGAAGTAGAGGAGCACACCGGGGAAGAAGCCGGCCTCCGCGACACCGAGCAGGAAGCGCAGGGCGTAGAACATCCACACGTTGTGGATGAAGCACATCGCCACGATCACCGCACCCCAGGTGATCATGATCCGGGTCAGCCAGACCCGGGCGCCGAACCGCTCCAGGAGCATGTTGCTCGGCACCTCGAACAGGGCGTATCCGATGAAGAACAGGCCCGCGCCGAGTCCGTAGGCGGTGGCGCTCACGCCGACATCGGCCCGCAGTTCGTTCTGGACGAAGCCCACGTTCGTCCGGTCCATCTGGTTGACCAGCAGCATCAGGACCAGGATCGGCAGCATGCGGCGCAGGAACTTGCCGACCGCACGCTGCTCTGCCTCGGGTATGGGTGTCGCGGTGTCTGACATCGTTGTCTCCCTCGCTGTGCACATACGTGAACAGCAGTCACGTACGCGTTCTCGGAGGGACTTTATGGAGGCTCATCTTCCGGGTCAACGGATTGAGCAGAAGTACATGTATGTGAATGCGGGGCGGACGGCCGTACGTGTCCACCCCACACGCGTCCATCCATCAGCCCGCGGAAGCCGACGCCCCCGGCTGGACCGAGCCCTCCGTGCCGTCGTGCGTCGCCTCGGGGTCGACGCCCATGGTGAGGGTGGCGACGACGCCCTTGGCGATGGCGTTCTTCGTGTACTGGAGCTTCAGCAGCCCGCCCTCGGTGCCGTTGCCGGGGTAGATGGTGTCCTCGTCGAGGGTGGTGCGGGTCGTGGTGTTCGTGGAGTACGGCTCGACCTCGGCGGAGGCCAGCACGGACTCCTCGTCGAAGAAGAGCTGACCGGTGTGGCAGGTCGTGCCGCCCTCGTAACCGGCGTCGGTCCACGTGCCGTTCACATGCACCTTGGTGTGGATGTGCACGCAGCGGCCCTGGTACCAGCCGGGGAAGACCGTACGGAACTCGACGAGTCCCCGCTTGTCAGTCCGCCAGGTGCCGCGCAGATAGCGCTCGTCGTCGGTGGGCTCCTGGTGTCCCCCACCGCCACCACCACCGTCCGGGGGCGCACCCGTGGGCGTGCCGGTCGGTGTGCCCGAGGGCGGCGTACCGCCCCCGCCGCCTCCACCGCTGCCCATCGCCTCGTACCCCGAGTACGCACCCAGCGCGTTGCAGTGCCAGATGTCGACGGCGGCGTTCGCGAGGGGCTTGCAGGTCTCGGAGTCGATCACCTTGAGGCGCAGGGTGAGCGGGATGCCCTCCTGGTCCTCGGTGACGTCCCGGCGGAGCTTGTCGGCGTCGATGTAGTAGGGGCCCTCGGTGGTTTCGGAGGTCAGCCTGTAGCAGACCTCACCGGAGCCCCCGGCGGCCGTCCCCTTGGCGGCTCGCGTCTCCTCCCCGGCGAACGCGCCCGCCGCGAACGTACCGCCGACACCCGCCGCCACCACCGCTCCGGCGCCCGCGGCGATGACCTTACGCCGTGTCAGATCGCGTTTGTGTTCAGGCCCTTGGGCCGTTTCCTGTTCCGTCATGGGAAGGGAAACTAGGGAGCCCGCCTGTCAGGAGCCTGGGTGAGAGCTGGGTGAGAGCCCTGGGTGCGAAAGTGGCTCGGAACCGACGCCGGTTCCGAGCCACTGCCTGGAAGTCCTGCGCCGTGCGGCGCCTCGTCCGTCAGGCGGCCTCGGCAACGTACGGGCGCAGGAACTCCCCGATGGCGACCTCGATGTTCGTCAGCTCCTGTTCGTAGCGGTACAGCTCGTCGCGTTTGGCCTGCTTCTCCTGCTCGTCGAGGCGCGACTGATCGATGCTGCGCTCGATGTCGGCGATGACTTCGTTGAGTCGTTCCGTCAGAGAGTTCGCAACTCCGTTCCACACGGCGCGAAGATCGGCGACGCGGTTGCGCACGTACTGTTGCGCGATGTGGCCGGCGGACTGCTTCAGCTGCTCCGCGATGTGGTTGGCCACTTTGGCCCGCAGCTTGCCGCTCGAGACGGCGAGGGAGACCGCCCCGAGCACCGGGCCGAGCGCGGCACCGACGGCCAGCGCGATGCCCACCGGAGGAACGGCGAATCCGAGGCTGAGCGCCCCGCTGGCACCGGCCAGGGCCAGTCCACCGGCCCCTGCGGCGCCGACCCCCGCGGCCAGTGCCGTGACCTCACCGGGCCGGAACCGGAACGGCATGGAAAACGGCATGGTGCCCCCGAACCCTCCACGACTGGCCGACAGCGCCAACCCGTACAGCAGCTGGTCGGCCTGGCGGTCCTCACTGACGCCGGTCAGGCGGGCGCGTATCTCTTCCAGCGCGCTCTCGTACTCGCGGATCAGGGGTGTCAGCCGCTCCAGCAGCCGGGCCTGGTGCTCTTGGACGACCTCCTCCAGGTCCACCGAGCAGAACACCTGCATACGGCGTTGCAGCGCGCTCGTGTACCCGTCGATGATCTGGTTGGCAATGGCGTCGCGGCCCCCGGGAGTGATCACACGTCCCGCACGATCCAGCAGGCCGGGGCCTTTCACGTCCCAGCCGGGCAGTTGCGCGCTCAACTTGACCAGGTGGGCCGAGAACTCCGCCTTGACATCCTTTTCCACCTCAGTGACCCAGGCTTCGACGATGCGCCGGATCTTCGACTCGTCCTGCTGCAGCTGTTCCCGGCTGGCCTCGGCGCTGTTGAGCACTTCCCGAAGTTCCTGGGTCGTTCTGGCGAGACCCCCGCTCTGGTTCTGCAAGTGCTTGCGCAGGCGGATCGCGGTCTGCCGCAGATACTCGGCGAGCCGCACGAACTTCACCCGGGCCGCGTCGCGCAGACAGAAGAGTTCCAGGGACTTCTGCAGAGCCGTGAGCCCCGACCGCTCGACTGCGGCTTCATCGCCCGCGAGGCGGGCCCGCAGCGCATCCCGTGCGCTGACGAAGTGCACCTCGTTGTGCGCCTGCCCCGCCAGGCGGCGCTCCAGTTTGGCCACCTCGTTGCGGCAGCGCCTCATCACTTCGTCCTGCTCGTCCTCGTCGATCAGGTCGAAGCGGTTGACGACGTAGAAGATGTCCCGGTGGCCGAGGGCGTAGACCTGCTCCAGATAGTTCTCGGTCTCGTGGAGCGTGAAGGGCCGGGACGCATCGGTGACATAGACGATCGCGTCGACCTCCTCCAGGAAGCTCAACGTGACCTGCTCGCGCGAGGGGTTCTCGTTCACGCCCGCCGAGTCGACGATCTCGACCCAGCGCCCCAGCAGTTCCAGCGGCTGGGAGACGACGGCGAGGGAGAACGAGGGCTCACGGGACGCGCCTTCGGCATCGATCTGCAGGGCCACCTCCTCCTGGAACTTCTCCGTGCTGACCACGGTGGACTCTCGGCGGTCCATGTCACGGTAGAGCTCGGCCTGCTCGTTCTCGCCCCAGCGCAGCAAGGTGGTGAAGGCGGTCGTGGGATTGGCCTTCGTCGGCAGCAGTCGCTTGCCCAGCATGGCGTTGATCAGCGTGCTCTTGCCGCTGCTGAACTCGCCGAGGACCATCATCCGGAACGTCTCGCGCTCGAAGACACTGCGCGTGCTCTCGAGCCGGATCGTGCCCTGCTCCCGGGTGTCCGTCCCCATCAGGCCCGCCGTTTGCTCGGAGACCCCCCTGATCCGCTGGTAGAGCTCCTGCAACGAACCCATGCGGGAACTCCAGTTGTCGAACTCCCCCTGAGTTCCGCTCTGACGTTGCGGAGTTTCCTGCTCCATCACACCTCATCCCAGGTTGTCACCAGCTCCCTGACCGACCGGCGCAGCGCCCTGGACTCCTCCAGCAGCGTCAACCAGTGGCCGCGCGAATCCGGTCGTGCCGCGAAGGCGGCCCCGTTGACCCGCCACCACTGCTCGTCGCCTTCCCTGGCGCGCGCTTCGAGCCGTGCGTAGAGCCGGTCGAGCCGTCGGGCCACGGTTGTCAGGTGCTCGGCGAAGCCGGCATCGACAGCCCGTTGCAGGTCGTTGATCGTGGCGTCCAGCGCCTGTTCCCGGCCGCGTGCGAACGCGTCGCCCGCCAGGGCCGTGCCCGCGGCCCCCATCAGGCCGGCCACGGCGTCCGGGACCAGGGAGCCCAGCAGGGCCTGCACGCCTGCCCCGACGAGCTCCGGGATGAAGGAGGAGCCACCAGTAGCGGCCGACCGCTTCGACGGGTCGGCCTTGTTCCGGTCATCTGCGTCGGTTCGGCTGCCCCTGTCCACCCACACGGACGGACGGCCATCAGGTACCGGCCCAGTGGTGCGCTGCTCCGGTATGCCGGACAGCAGCTCCGCGGCGGGTCGGTGGGCGGCCAGCGCCTCCTGCAGCCACTGTGCGTCGGCTTCGAGGGCCTGTTCGACCTGTTTTGTGATCCGCCCTTCGACCTTCTGCAGCGCCACTGCGACCTCGGGTATGACGCGCAGCCGTACGAACTCCCGGGCGTCCTGGCCCTGGGACAGCTCACGCGCCAGCCGTCTCAGGCACAGCGCTCGCAGGTGGTCGGACTCAGCGGTGATCCGGCCCAGCAGTTCGTCACGCCGCTCGTCCAGTGCGGCGGACAGCGATATCCAGTTCACCAGAGCGGTGGTGCGTGCGGCCTGCCATGCCGCGGCGGCGCTGGTCCGTGCCGGATCGTCCGGCCCTGCCTCGGCTGCCATGGCGCGCTCCGCCGCGCTGGAGATCAGTTCACAGGTGGCGAGGAGGAGCTGGGCCCGACGCCGGGCGCGCATACCGGTCCGCCGGTGCGTGGTACCGAGCACTGCCAGCACGGTGCGGCAGTGTTCCAGCCTCTCCTCGCTCTCCTCCCCGAGCCGCCCGGGTCCCGCCAGGACGTGGGCGTCGGCGGCGGTGAGTGCCACTTGGTGCCGGACACGCCGCATGACGTCATCCGCCTCGGCGGCGGTCTCCATCTCGTCGAGTCTGGTGACGACGACGAGGAGGGGCGGGCAGTGTGGCTGTCCGGCCAGTGCCTTCAGCCTGGACACGTCGGAGGCGGGCAGGGCTCTGGGGGCCGAAGTGACGATCACGATCACATCGCAGCCGCTGACGGCAGAGGCCAGGAGATCGCCGACCCGATGTTCGCTCCGACCGGAGTGATCGCCGCCCCGGACAAGAGACCATGCGTCCCAGTTGGGGGTCTCCACCAGTTCCAGCCCGGCGTCGGCCAACCAGGACGCGTCAGGGCCGGCGCTGACGACACGCAGGGGCCCCTCCAGGGCGTCCACGGCGCCGGCGGGGTGCTCCGAGGCCCGGACGAGTGTGGGCACGGCCGAGGAGGTGGGGTGGATCGACACAGGCAGGCAGCGGGCGCCGGCCAGTTGATTGATGAGTGACGACTTGCCCACGTTCATGCCGCCCACGACACACACGCGGGCGGCTGCCGAGGCCGGCCGGTTCACATGGCGAATCAAGCGGGCGGCGCCGTCGGCGCCGGCACGGTCGGCCAGCGCGGCGACCCGCTCAGCGAGATGCCCGAGCTGCCCACTTGCCTGCACAGCAGTCCCGCCCGGACGTCCCGGATCGGATTCATCCAGGTCATGCGCCGTCACTCCGCCCCCGAAAAATCACTGTGTGATGGCCGACACACCATGATGGCAACTTTCCCGTGGCCTTGGAGGCGAATCGAGCAGGGTGGGTCATATGAGGGTTCAGCTCCGCGACGGGTACGTCACCCCCAGAGGAACCTGTGGGTTGCTGTGCACACACGAAAGCGGCCCGGAACCGACGCCGGTTCCGGGCCGCTGACGCTGCCGCGACTACTTGGGCTGCGGCTTGCGCACCGACAGGTGCAGCTCCTTCAGCCGCGCCTCCTCCAGCTCCGTCGGCGCGCCCATCATCAGGTCCTGGGCGTTGCCGTTGAGCGGGAAGGCGATGGTCTCGCGGATGTTCGGCTCGTCGGCGAGCAGCATGACAATGCGGTCGACGCCGGGCGCGATGCCGCCGTGCGGCGGGGCGCCGAAGCGGAAGGCGCGCAGCATGCCGGCGAACTTCTCCTCGACCGTCTCGCGGTCGTACCCGGCGATCTCGAAGGCCTTGAGCATGATCTCCGGCTCGTGGTTCCGGATCGCGCCGGAGGACAGCTCGACGCCGTTGCAGACGATGTCGTACTGCCAGCCGAGGATGTCCAGCGGGTCCTGGGTCTCCAAGGCCTCCAGGCCGCCCTGCGGCATGGAGAAGGGGTTGTGCGAGAAGTCGATCGCGCCGGTCTCCTCGTCCTTCTCGTACATCGGGAAGTCGACGATCCAGCAGAAGCGGAAGACGTTCTCCTCGAAGTGCCCGGCACGCTTGGCGGCTTCCACCCGCACCGCGCCCATGATCTTGGAGACCTCGTCGAACTCACCCGCGCCGAAGAACACGGCGTGGCCGGCCGCCAGGGACAGGCGCTTGGTCAGCTCGGCGACGTTCTCCTCGGTGAGGAACTTCGCGATCGGGCCGGAGAGGGAGCCGTCCTCGGCGACCCGGACCCAGGCCAGGCCCTTGGCGCCCTGCGAGACGGCGTAGTCGCCGAGCTGGTCGAAGAACTTGCGGGGCTGCGCGGAGACGTCCGGCACCGGCAGGGCGCGGACGTGCTTGCCGGCGAAGGCCTTGAACTCCGAGCCCTCGAAGATGTCGGTGATGTCGACGAGTTCGAGCTGGGCGCGCAGGTCGGGCTTGTCGGAGCCGTACTTCAGCATCGCCTCGCGGAACGGGATCCGCGGGAACGGCGAGGTGACGTGGCGGCCACCGCCGAACTCCTCGAACAGCTCGGTCATCAGCTTCTCGACGGGCCGGAAGACGTCTTCCTGCTCGACGAAGCTCATCTCGATGTCGAGCTGGTAGAACTCGCCGGGCGAGCGGTCGGCGCGCGCGTCCTCGTCACGGAAGCAGGGCGCGATCTGGAAGTACCGGTCGAACCCGGAGATCATCAGCAGCTGCTTGAACTGCTGGGGCGCCTGGGGAAGGGCGTAGAACTTGCCCGGGTGCAGGCGGGACGGGACGACGAAGTCGCGGGCGCCCTCGGGGGAGGTCGCGGAGAGGATCGGCGTCGCCATCTCGTTGAAGCCGAGGGCCGTCATCTTGTGGCGGATCGCCGAGATGACCGCCGTGCGCAGCATGATGTTGCGGTGCATGCGCTCGCGGCGCAGGTCCAGGAAGCGGTACTCCAGACGCCGCTCCTCGTTGACCCCGTCCTCGGCGTTGATCGTGAACGGCAGCGGGGCGGCCGCGCCGAGCAGCTCGACCTCGCCGACCTCGACCTCGACCTCACCGGTCGGCAGCTCGGGGTTGATGTTCTCGGCGCCCCGGGAGACGACCTTGCCGTCGACGCGGACGGTCGATTCCTTGGAGAGCTTGTCGAGGGCCTCGTAGGCGGGGGTGCCGGGACGGGCCACGAGCTGCGTGATGCCGTAGTGGTCGCGCAGATCGATGAAGAGGATGCCGCCCAGGTCGCGCCGATTGTGCAGCCAGCCACTCAGCCGGACGTCGGTGTCGACGTCAGAGGCGCGGAGCTCGCCGCAGGTGTGGGACCTGTACCGATGCATCGTCGTTCATCCAGTCTTCGCTGATCGGGGTCTGTGTTTCACGTGAAACTGGTCCCCAGCGTACCGGGCAGGCGAAGATCGGCTCTCCTCAGTTAACGATCGAGCACACTTCCCTCTTCGCGTGGCAGTGTTCGATCGCCTCTTCTTAAAGTAGGTCAATGCGCACTGGCGAGCCCTTGCCCGCCGTGGGGGAGGCTCTCGCAGCCCTCGCGACCGGCCTGTGGCACTGGGACACCGCCACCGGGCTGGTCACGGTCGACGCCGAGGCGGCACGGTTGCTCGGGCTGCCCGCGGAACAAGTCAGCCTTACGGAGGCCCAGGCCCGGGCCCGGCTGCATCCGGTCGACTGGAACGAGATCACCGGCGTGATCCAGCTCGCCGTCGCCGAGGGCACCCTCGCCGAGGTACGGATCCGGATCATGGACGAGCAGGGCCGCATCGTCCGGATCGTCCGCAGCCGCTCCAAGCCGTCCTTCGACCGGGCCCGCAAGGCGTACCGGCTGATCGGCACCCTCCAGGAGGTCACCGAGCCCACGCCGGGCACCCCGGCCGGGCGCAGCGCGGTCACCGGTGACTGGCGACGCTCCCGGGAGGCGTTCCTGCTGGACGCGGGCCGGGCGCTGGCCGAGGCGCGCTCCACGCAGGAGGTCCTGCGGGTCACGGCCAATCTGTCGATGCCGGGCTTCTCGCCGGACGGGCTTGCGGTGTTCGGCGTGGAGGGCGACCGGCTGACGATCATCGGGCACCACGGGCAGCAGCAGGGCGACGACAGCCCGTTCTCCGACATGCCGCTGGACACGGACTACCCGGCCGCCGAGGTCGTGCGGACCGGCCGGGCGGTGTACCTGTCCTCCCCCGAGCAGTACAAGGCCCGCTACCCGCTGACCTGGCCGCTCGCCGAGCGCTTCGGCCGGAGGTCCTGGGCGTTCCTGCCGCTGACCGTGGCCGGCCGCACGATGGGTGCGTGGATGGCGGCCTTCGCCTACCCGGTCGCCTTCACACCGGACGAGCGGTCCGTGCTGGCCACCGTGGCGCGGATGCTGGCACAGGCGCTGACCCGGGCGGGCGTGGCCGAGAGCGAGCGGGCGCTGACCGACGGGCTCCAGCGCACGATGCTGCCGAGGCTCGGCCCGCAGCGCATCCCGGGCATGAGCGTCGCCGCCCGCTACGTCCCCACCGGCGGCGGCCTCCAGGTCGGCGGCGACTGGTACGACGTGATTCCGCTGCCCAGTGGACGGTTCTCGCTGGTCATCGGGGACGTCCAGGGCCATGACGTACGCGCGGCGGGCCTGATGGGCCAGCTCCGCATCGCCCTGCGCGCCTACGCCTCCGAGGGCCACCGCCCCGACGCCGTCCTCTCCCGCGCCTCCCGCTTCCTGCACGGCATCAGCGACGAGGACCCCGCCGACCCGCGCTTCGCGACCTGTGTGTACGTCGAGGTCGACCCGGCGACCGGCGTGCTGGACATCGCCCGGGCCGGCCATCCGGACCCGGCGATCCGGATGGCCGACGGCACGGTGCTGACGCGGCCCACGTCGGGCGGGCTGCCGCTGGGCATCGACCCGGACGCCGACTACCCCACGACCCGGCTCGCCCTTGAGCCCGGCGAGACCATGCTGATCTGCACGGACGGCCTGATCGAGACCGGCGGCCACGACCTGGACTCCGGCTGGCGGCGGCTGCGCGCGATCCTGGAGGACCACAAGGGCGATCTGGAGGAACTCGCCGACACCCTGGTGCAGGCCGTGCACGGGCCGTCGTCGCACCACACCACCGGCCCGCTGGCCGACCGTCGCGAGGACGACATCGCGCTGCTTCTGCTGTGCCGGGAGGGCGAGGGCTGCGGCTGCGGCGACACCGTGATCGTGCGGGCCCCCGTGCGGCGCACGGTGCTGACGGTCGCGCAGGCCGAGCCCGAGCGGGTCGCGGTGGCCCGGCAGCAGCTGCGCGAGCTGCTGCACGACTGGTCCTCCCCCGACCAGGTCGACTCTGCGGTGCTGCTGCTGTCCGAGATGCTGACGAACGTGCTCGTGCACACCGACTCCGACGCGCTGCTCGTCGCCGAGATCACCGGCGGGGTGGGTGAGCGGCGGCTGCGGATCGAGGTCACCGACGCCGGCGACGACCTGCCGCACAAGCGCAGGCCCGGGGAGCTGGCGTCCTCCGGGCGTGGCCTGGTGCTGATGGAGCTGCTCGCGCACGCCTGGGGGGTGGACCCGCGCGGCGAGGGCAAGAGCATCTGGTTCGAGCTCTACGAGTCCGTGGACGGCTCGGGCGACGGGTCGTGGCAGCCGTAGCGGGTCACGACTGGAGGACGCCGAAGGCGGCGGCGGTGAGCGGCACGGCGAGCAGCATCCCGAGGACACCGGCCACCGACGCCCCGGCCGTGATCGCCACCATCACCACCGCCGGGTGCATCTGCACGGTCCGGCTCTGGATCATCGGCTGGAGCACATGCCCTTCCAGCACCTGCACCGCGAGCACCACCCCGAGCACCCACAGCGCGATGACGAACCCCCGGTCGGCGAGCGCGACCAGCACGGCCACGGCTCCCGAGATGAAGGCGCCGAGGTAGGGAATGTAAGCGCCGACGAAGACCAGCGCCCCCAGCCCGGCCGCCCCGGGCACGTCGAGGACGAGCAGTCCGACGGTGATGCACAGCGCGTCGATGAGGGCGATGAAGGTGGTGCCGCGCATGAAGCCCTCGACGGCCTGGAAGGCCCGCCGCGCCATGGCCTCCAGGGTTTCGGCCGAGCCACGCGGGGACAGGGCCCGCAGCGTCCCGGCGGCCTTGTCGGAGTCGCGCAGGAAGAAGAAGACGAGCAGCAGCGCGAGCACGGCCATGGCGATGGTCTCGCCGACCACGCTGACCCCGCTGATCACACCCGAGGCGGCCGAGCCGCCGAACTTGCCCAGGAGCTCCCGGGCGTTGGAGGCCAGGTCCTCCAGCGAGGTCCCGGCCGCCCCGAAGTACTCGGAGATGCCCCGCGCGGCCTGCTTGAGCGAGGCGACGATCTCGTCGCCCGTGTCGATGAGCGCGGCGACCACGATGTACACGGCCCCGCCGACCACGGCCACCACCGCGACACACGTGAGCCCGGCCGCGACCGACCGCTGCACCCCGGCCCTCACCAGCCGCCGGTGCAGGGGCCCGAGCAGGGCCGTCCCGAGCAGCGCGAGCAACACGGGCACGACGGCGGTCCGGAACTCGTCGCACAGCCGGATCCCGACGTAGACGACCCCGGACACGAGCAGGAGGAGCGCGCACCAGGCGGCGAGACGCCGCAGGGGGTCCGGGAGGAGCGGCCTGGGGCCGGGAGCGGTCGGGTCGGAGTCCTGCACGCCTCCACCCGACCATGCCCGGGGCGGGCCGTCCCGCCGGAAAGGCCCGCTCGGGTGACGGGGCGTCAGCGCCGCTGGCCCGGTCGCCGGTTCAGGTCACCCGGCTGCTGAGGCAGTCACCAATGAGAGCTGCCCACCAGGTAGGTGATGCCCGCGAGGACGGCGAGGACCAGCGCCGGGATCGCCAGACCCTTCGCGATCGAGGTCAGTGTGTGCGTACCGCTCGCCGCCTGTCTCGTGTACTGCTCCCGCCGTGCGCCCAGATCGTGCCGGGCGAACGCGCCGACGACCAGCGCCACCGCACCGGCGATCAGACACACGGTGAGCGGTGTGAGCGCTCCGTGCTCGCGGATGTTCTCCTCGATGTTGCCGTGCACCCCTTCGTCGCCCCGTTCCATGACGGCCACCACCGCCGCCTGGAGGCCCAGTACGAGCGTGACGACCGCCGTGCCGGCGAGGGCGAGGGCGGCACCGGCAAGGGCGGGAGCGCGTCGGGACGGGGACGACTGGTCCCTTCGCGTCTGGTGTGCAGTGGTCGGGGGCGGCTTCTCGGGTGGGGGCGGGATGCGCGGGGGCTCGACGATCGCCGTGTCCCGCTTGCGGTCCGATCCATGCGTCGTCCTCGTGGAGCCGTGCGAGGGCCCGCCTCCGGGCTCGTGTGCCGGGCCTACCACCGCCTCCACGTGGATCACTGACTCGTCGGCCACACCCTTCAGCACGATGTCGCCGGACAGGTGCCCCTCGGCGGCCGTGTCGACGTGGACCTCCAGACCGCT
This sequence comes from Streptomyces coeruleorubidus, assembly GCF_028885415.1. Classification (GTDB taxonomy): domain Bacteria; phylum Actinomycetota; class Actinomycetes; order Streptomycetales; family Streptomycetaceae; genus Streptomyces; species Streptomyces coeruleorubidus_A. Next base: position 5,021,680 of record NZ_CP118527.1, on the reverse strand, counting down.
CCGGATCGGATCGACCCGCAGCCACGACTGTGTGGGCTGGGCCACGCAGTGACGGGCGAGCAGTGGGCCGTGCATGGTCACGGACCGCTTCTGGGGGGTCGAGCCCTTCGGTATCAGGCCGAAGTCCAGGTGGTCGGGGGACGGTGTCAGGCGGATCTCACTCAAGACGTCGGACGCCAGATCGGCGATCTGCTGGATGTCGTTGCGCGCGACCTCCTCCAAGTGCTGACGCGCTCCTTCCGCCACGGGCAGCTCCGTGTGCCGCAGTCGTCTGCGCAACTCCAGCACGGCGCCCTGCCGTTTAAGGACGTCGTCGCTGTTCATGGCCGCCTGCAGGGAGGGCGGCGAGGGAACGGCGACGATCTTGATGCGGCCACGCCGACTGTGCGCCAGATGCAGCTCCCCGTGCAGCTCCGCCGCCTTCTTCGGCGTCTGATGGGGGTTCTGCTCCCGTACGTGTCTGTAGACGTACTCGTACAGGTCGTCGAGGGATACTTTCCCGTCCACGTCGAGGTCGGCCTCGCCGGTCTCCAGGCCCTCGACCACCGCGTGCGTGAACACCGAAGGCCGCGGACCGGAGTTCTCGGCGAGTTGGTTGCCCTCGAAGGCGTACTCCATGGAGTCGGACGCCGTGATGACGGCCCAGCCCCGCCCACTGGCCGGCTCGTCCTTCGCGAACGACTCGAGGACGTTGACCTCTCCGGAAGCGCGCACAGAGGACGAGCCCCGGGAGAAGGCGCCGCCGTAGCAGCAGTCGAGGAACAGGACGGTGCGGCCCGCCCGGGTGCCGGACATGCAGCCGCGGACGAACTGGGAGGGGACGGCCGTGGCGGCCAGCAACGGGGGCTCGGTGTCGCTCGCGGCGAAGTACAGCTCGCCGGACTCGCTCTTGAGGCCGTGGCAGGAGAAGTGCAGCAGGAGCGTGTCGGCGCGGCTGCGGTCGTTGAAGAAGCCCTGGATGCGCCTGCGCATGAGGTCGGCCGATGCGTTGTGCACGACCTCCACCTCGAAGTCGCCGATCTGCGGGTCGCGCAGCACCCTCTCGAGGGCCGCGGCGTCCTGGGCAGGCGCCCTGAGCTTCTTGAGCCCCTGGTCGGCGTACCGGTCGTTGGCGATGATCAGCGCGTGTCTGGATTCCGTCATGGCTCGGCTCCAGCCGTGGAATGGCGCTGGAGGAAGATCTTGAACGCCTCCGCGACCTGATCGTCGGTCGCCTCGGACACCTCCAAGACGTCGTCGCCCAGCTGCAGGTGCAAGGACGGGTGTGTGTCATGGCGCCGGCCCAGCCACGACCGGACCACGGTCAGCACCTGGCTCAGGGCGGTTGCCGAGCTGCCCAGGGACACCAGGAGGGCACCGATCTCAGTGACGTCCACCGCCCGCGCTCCGGGAGGGACCTCCCCGCTGGTGAGCGCCGTGACGTCGTCCACGTCGAGATCGAGAAGTTCCTCGCGCAGGTAGCCGGTCAGCTCCGCGACGCGTTCGGCTTCCGCGTCCTCTTCGGTGAGGAGGATTTGCAGTTTGTTCTCCACCGGCTCAGCCCCTTGGTTCAGTTCGTGCTCGGTAGGGGCGGCGCAGAGTCGGACCAGCGGTGGGCTCTACGTCATCATTTACAGTTTCTGCTGCTCAGAGCAAGGTGGCAAGTCGCCGACGACGGAATAAATTTGACGGTTCAATCATAAAGTTCGTCGTTCAACTCAAGATGGCTCATCGTCGGCTACGTCCTTTGATACAAGGGCAATTCCTCAACCGCCGCAGAAAAGCCCCGTGTTGGCTGCCTCGTTGCCGTGATCCACGGCCCACACGTCAGCCCCGTCTGCGCTGCAGACGGGGCTGTCTCATCGTGAGAGCCAACGCCGGTGTCAGTCCTGCGGTCCGCTCGCGGTCATTCCGTGCACCGCCGGGACCGTCCCCAGCCGGCCCTTCTGGAAGTCCTCGAAGGCCTGCATGAGTTCTTCCTTGGTGTTCATCACGAACGGGCCGTAGTGGGCCATGGGCTCACGGATCGGCTGCCCGCCGAGCAGGACGACCTCCAGGTCCGGCGTGTGGGAGTCCTGCTTCTCGTCCGCGCGGACGGTCAGCGAGGATCCGGCGCCGAAGACGGCGGTCTGACCCATGTGGACCGGCCGGCGCTCGGCGCCGACGCTGCCGCGCCCGGCCAGGACGTACGCCAGCCCGTTGAAGTCCTCGCGCCACGGCAGGGTCAGCTCCGCGCCCGGCGCCAGCGTCGCGTGGATCATCGTGATCGGCGTGTGCGTGATGCCGGGGCCCTGGTGCCCGTCCAGCTCACCGGCGATGACACGCAGCAGCGCGCCGCCGTCCGGGGTGCTGAGCAGCTGGACCGAGCCGCCGCGGATGTCCTGGTAGCGCGGGGCCATCATCTTGTCCTTGGCCGGGAGGTTCACCCACAGCTGGAGGCCGTGGAAGAGCCCGCCCGACATGACCAGATGCTCCGGTGGCGCCTCGATGTGCAGCAGTCCCGAGCCCGCGGTCATCCACTGGGTGTCCCCGTTGGTGATGGTGCCGCCGCCGCCGTTGGAGTCCTGGTGGTCGAAGATCCCGTCGATGATGTACGTGACGGTCTCGAAGCCGCGGTGCGGGTGCCAGGGAGTGCCCTTGGGCTCGCCCGGCGCGTACTCCACCTCACCCATCTGGTCCATCATGATGAACGGGTCGAGGTGGCGGTAGTTGATCCCCGCGAACGCCCGGCGCACCGGGAAGCCCTCGCCCTCGAAACCGCTCGGAGCGGTCGTGACGGCGAGCACGGGACGTGCCACGGCGTCGGTCGGCGCGGTCACGCGGGGCAACGTCAACGGGTTCTCGGCGGTCACAGCAGGCATGTCGGTTCCTCCTCGTGTACGCCCACTTTAGTTGAGCGTTGAACTTTCTGCTACCCCAAACAGAGAAAACCGGGAGGGCATTCCCGGGCGACGGCGCAGCGAACCACGGGACACCGGCACGGCGAAAGGCCGGCACCCCCGCGATCGGGGTGCCGGCCTTCGTACGTCCGCGTCAGGCGACCAGCTCGGGCTCCTCGTTCCCGGCCCGGGCGGGCTCGGGCTTGCGGTCCCGCATCACCAGCGTGGCGACGACCGCCGCGGCCAGGACACCGACCGCGCTGATCGCGAAGGTCGTCGACATCGAGGCCGTGAAGGCCTCGCGGGCCGCCAGCACCAGGCCCGCGTCGCCCCCGGCGACGGCCAGCGCCCCGCCGATGGACTCCCTGGCCTGCTCGGGAGCGCCGGTCGGCATCTCGTCCGCGTAACCACCGGAGAGCAGCGAGCCGAGGATGGCGATGCCGAGGGCGGTGCCGGACTGCTGGATGGTGTCGTTGAGGGCCGAGCCGACGCCCGCCTTCTCCTCCGGGATGGTGCCCATCAGCGCGGCCACCGCGGCCGGCATCGCCAGACCGGCGCCCAGGCCCAGGATCCCCAGCGCCACGGCCGGCACCGTGAAGCCGCTGTCGGCGCTGAGCGTGGTCAGCAGTCCGAAGGAGGCGGCCATCAGCAGCATCCCGGCGAGGATGACGATCCGGTTGCCGATCTTCACGGCGAGCTGCGCCCCGGCCGCGTTGCCGGCCAGCGCGGCCACGGCCAGCGGCAGGAAGGCCAGGCCCGCCTTGACGGCCGAGTAGCCGAGGACGAACTGGAGGTACTGGGTCAGGACCAGCAGCAGACCGGCGTTGCCGATCTGGACGAGCGCCAGGGAGAGCGAACCCCCGCTGAAGTTGCGGTGCTTGAAGAGGACCAGCGGGACCATCGGCGAGCGGGTGACGTTCTCCCAGATCACGAAGCCGGCCAGGGCGACCACCGCGACGGCGAGGACGAGGAGCGAACGGCCGCCGAACGCGCCGTGCTGCGGGATCTCGATGATCCACCACACCAGGGCCGTCATGCCCACCGCCGACAGCACCGCGCCCAGCGGATCCGGCTTCTGCCAGGGCGCCTTCGACTCCGGCATCAGCAGCACCCCGGCCAGCAGCGCCAGCGCGACGATCGGCACGTTGATCAGGAAGATCGCCTGCCAGGCGAAGTGGTCGATCAGCACACCGCCGAGGACCGGGCTGCCGACCAGCCCCAGCATCGACACCGAACCCCACGCCGCCATCGCCTTGGGCCGCTCGCCCTCGTCGAAGACGGTGATCAGGATCGACAGTGTCGACGGCATGATCAGCGCCCCGCCGACCCCCATCGCGATCCGCACCGCGATCAGCTCACCCGGACTGGCGCAGAACACCGCCCCCAGCGAGGCCGCCCCGAACAGCAGCAGGCCGATCAGCATCACCTTCCGGCGCCCGAAGCGGTCTCCCAGGCTTCCCGAGGTCAGCAGCAGCCCGGCGAAGACCAGGATGTAGGAGTCGAGGATCCACTGCGTGTCCTGGGCGCTCGCCCCGATGTCCTCGGTCAGCGCGGGCACCGCGACCGTGAGCGCCATGTTGTCCACAACCAGCACGAGCGTGCTCAGGCACAGCACGATCAGGATCCACCAGCGGCGTGGATTGCGAGCGTCCATTCCAGTCCCCTCCTGCGAACAGCGTTCCTTCGATGCGCACACTGTACGCACAGCGGAACAATGTGCGCAACACTTGAGTCCTGTACGCTGACTGCGCACGCTGTTCGCACGAGGATGCGGAAAGTCCAGCAGGAGGAGCAGATGAGCCGCAGCAAGACGACGGACAAGAACCCGATCCCGTCCGTATGGGCCCGCGAGCAGCGCCGCGCCGACCAGCCCGCGCTCAGCCGGGAGGCGATCGTCCGCGAGGCGATCGCCATGCTCGACGCGGACGGCATCGAGGCGCTCAGCATGCGCAAGCTCGGCGCCCGACTGAACGCCGGCGCGACCTCGCTGTACCGGCACGTCGCCACGAAGGACGAGCTGATGGAGCTCGCGGTGGACGAGGTCACCGCCGAGATCCACGTCCCGCCGGCCGACAGCCCCGACTGGCGCGCGGCGGTGACCGAGGCCGCGGGGTCCTTCCGTACGACGGCCCTACGGCACCCCTGGCTGCCCCTGGTCCTGGGCCAGGCCGGGCTCGCCTACCTCGGGCCCAACTACATGACCTTCTCGGAGCGCCTCGCGGCCCTGTTCACCGCGGCGGGGTTCCCCGAGCCGAGCCGTGCGATCGACGCGGTCTTCTCGTACGTCATCGGCATGTCCACCACGGAGGCCGCCTGGCTCACCACGGTCGCCCGCTCCGGCGAGACCGAGTCGGAGTTCGTCGCCCGTCTGCTGCCCACGGCACGGCAGGTCTCCGCCGGCTACGACCACCTGGCGGCCGCCGAAGCCACGACCGCCGCCCAGGCCGCCGACCCCGCCCGGCTCCGCGACGACAAGTTCGCCTACGGCCTGGAAGTCGTCCTGGACGGCCTGGCGCTACGCCTGCCGAAGTGAAGTAGGGCCAGCCACCGCCTGTGAAGCAAAGGGCGGCTAGCCGTACATCCGGCGCATCGCGAACTCGACCATCTGCTCGACGGCCTTCGCGTCGAACACCATGCGGTGCTCGCCCTCCATGTCCAGCACGAAGCCGTAGCCGGTCGGCAGCAGGTCCAGGACCTCGGCGCCGGTGATCACGAAGTACTTGGACTCCTTGCCCGCGTACCGGCGCAGCTCCTTGAGCGTGCTGAACATCGGGATCACCGGCTGCTGGGTGTTGTGCAGGGCGAGGAAACCGGGGTTGTCGCCGCGCGGGCAGTAGACCTTCGACGTCGCGAAGACCTGCTGGAAGTCCTCGGCGGCCATCTGCCCGGTGGTGAACGCGCGCACCGCGTCCGTCAGGGAGGGCGGGGACGGCTCGGGGTACAGCGGCGGCTGCTGTCCGTATCCGCCGGACATCGGCTGCTGCGGAGGGGCGTACTGCCCTTGCGGGCCCGCTGTCTGGTCGTAGCCGTACATGAGCGCAAGAGTACCGAGAGCGGCCGGGCGATCGGGCCGGTACGGCGGGCCCGGCAAACCGACAGCGACTTGACAGCGCCGGCTCTGTGGATCGCGGCGCCCGCCGCTCGTAGCGTCACACCATGAACGGACGCCATGACGAGGGCCCGCACGAGCACGACAGAGGCCTCTCCTACGACCTGCCCGTCCTCGCCCGCCGCCGGATGATCCGGCTGATGGCGGGCGCGAGCCTGGTCCCGCTGGTGGGCTGCACGACGGAGGAGGAGAAGACCACGGCGTCCCCCTCCCCTTCCTCCCCTTCCTCCTCGTCCGCCGGGTGCGCGGAGATCCCCGAGGAGACGGCCGGCCCCTTCCCCGGCGACGGCTCGAACGGTGTGAACGTCCTGAAGGAGAGCGGCGTCGTCCGCAGCGACATCACGCGGAGCTTCGGCGACTTCGCCGACGGCACCGCCGAGGGCGTACCCCTGACGCTCACGCTGACGGTGGTGGACGCGGCCTCCGGCTGCGGCACCCCGAAGCAGGGCGCCGCCGTCTACGTGTGGCACTGCGACCGGGAGGGCGCCTACTCCCTGTACTCCGAGGGCGTCACCGAGGAGAACTACCTGCGGGGCGTCCAGGAGACGGACGAGAAGGGCCAGGTCACGTTCACGAGCGTCTTCCCCGGCTGCTACCCGGGCCGCTGGCCGCACGTCCACTTCGAGATCTACGGCAGCCTGGCCGACGCCACCGCCGCCACGTCGATCACGAACACCTCGCAGCTCGCCTTCCCGAAGGACGTCTGCGACGCGGTGTACGCCACGGACGGCTACGGCGACAGCGTGCGGAACCTGAGCAGTCTCTCCCTGGAGGACGACGGCATCTTCAGCGACGGCCACGACCGGCAGCTGGCGACGATGACGGGCACTGCGGGGGACGGCTACACCGCGGCCTTGACCGTTCCGGTGTGACCTGTCACAGATGACCGGATGGGGTTGCGTCTTATTACTGGCGGGTAGCATCATCGTAGCTACTTGTTGGTACGTGAACTAGCGCGAGGATCCAGTGCCTCGCCGATCTCTCTAGGGAGCCGGGAGCCGTCGCCATGGGGCACTACAAGTCGAATCTCCGTGACATCGAGTTCAACCTCTTCGAAGTACTCGGGCGCGACAAGGTGTACGGCACCGGTCCGTTCGAGGAGATGGACGTCGAGACCGCGAAGAGCATCCTGGAGGAGCTGACCCGCCTCTCGGAGAACGAGCTGGCCGAGTCCTTCATCGACGCCGACCGCAACCCGCCGGTCTTCGACCCGGAGACCAACACCGCGCCGGTCCCCGCGTCCTTCAAGAAGAGCTACCAGGCCTTCATGGACTCCGAGTACTGGCGCCTCGGCCTGCCCGAGGAGATCGGCGGCACCACCTCGCCCCGCTCCCTGATCTGGGCCTACGCCGAGCTGATCCTGGGCGCCAACCCGGCCGTGTGGATGTACTCCTCGGGCCCGGCCTTCGCCGGCATCCTCTTCGAGGAGGGCAACGAGGTCCAGAAGCACATAGCGAAGGTCGCCACGGAGAAGCAGTGGGGCTCCACGATGGTGCTCACCGAGCCCGACGCGGGCTCCGACGTGGGCGCCGGCCGCACCAAGGCCGTGCAGCAGGAGGACGGCTCCTGGCACATCGAGGGCGTGAAGCGCTTCATCACCTCCGGTGAGCACGACATGTCGGAGAACATCCTCCACTACGTGCTCGCGCGTCCCGAGGGCGCCGGCCCCGGCACCAAGGGCCTGTCGCTCTTCCTCGTCCCGAAGTACCTCTTCGACTTCGAGACCGGCGAGCTGGGCGAGCGCAACGGCGTCTACGCCACGAACGTCGAGCACAAGATGGGCCTGAAGGCCTCCAACACCTGCGAGATGACGTTCGGCGACCAGCACCCCGCCAAGGGCTGGCTGATCGGCGACAAGCACGACGGCATCCGCCAGATGTTCCGCATCATCGAGTTCGCCCGCATGATGGTCGGCACGAAGGCGATCTCCACGCTGTCGACCGGCTACCTGAACGCGCTGGAGTACGCCAAGGAGCGCGTCCAGGGCCCGGACCTGGCGAACTTCATGGACAAGACCGCGCCCAAGGTCACCATCACCCACCACCCCGACGTGCGCCGCTCGCTCATGACGCAGAAGGCGTACGCGGAGGGCATGCGCGCCCTGGTGATGTACACCGCCTCGATCCAGGACGCGATCCAGATCAAGGAGGCCGCCGGCGAGGACGCCGCCACCGAGCACGCGCTGAACGACCTGCTCCTGCCCATCGTCAAGGGCTACGGTTCCGAGAAGGGCTACGAGCAGCTCGCCCAGTCGCTGCAGACCTTCGGCGGCTCCGGCTTCCTCCAGGAGTACCCGATCGAGCAGTACATCCGGGACTCCAAGATCGACACCCTCTACGAGGGCACCACGGCGATCCAGGGCCAGGACTTCTTCTTCCGGAAGATCGTCCGCAACCAGGGCGCCGCGCTGAACTCCCTCGCCGAGGACATCAAGAAGTTCCTGGCCCTCGGCACGGGCGGCGAGGAGCTGGCCGGGGCCCGCGAGCACCTCGCCAAGGCCGCGGTCGAGCTGGAGGCCATCGTCGGCCTGATGCTCACCGACCTCGCGGCCACCGAGCAGGACGTCAAGAACATCTACAAGGTCGGGCTGAACACCACCCGCCTGCTGATGGCCTCCGGTGACGTCGTCGTCGGTTACCTGCTGCTCAAGGGCGCCGCGATCGCCGCCGAGAAGCTGGAGACCGCCTCCGCCAAGGACAAGGCCTTCTACACCGGCAAGATCGCCGCGGCCAAGTTCTTCGCCGCCAACGTCCTGCCGGGCGTCACCCTGGCCCGCAAGGTCGCCGAGGGTGTCGAGCTGGACCTGATGGAGCTGGACGAGGCCGCGTTCTGATCCTCACGTCCTCTGTTCGAGGGCCTGTTCCCCTACCCCGGGAACGGGCCCTCGTCCGTCGTTAAGGTGAAGGCATGACCGAACCAGCCCGCTTCGACCGCGGCCACACCGACGACCTCATGACCTTCCTGGCGGCGAGCCCGTCGCCGTACCACGCCGTGGCCACAGCTGCCGAACGGCTGGAGAAGGCAGGCTTCAGGCAGGTCGCGGAGACGGACGCCTGGGACGGGACGAAGGGCGGCAAGTACGTGCTGCGCGGCGGCGCGATCGTCGCCTGGTACGTGCCGGAGGGCGCCGCACCGCACACGCCGTTCCGGATCGTCGGCGCCCACACCGACTCCCCCAACCTGCGCGTCAAGCCGCTCCCCGACAGCGGGGCGCACGGCTGGCGCCAGGTGGCCGTGGAGATCTACGGCGGACCGCTGCTCAACTCCTGGCTGGACCGCGACCTGGGCCTCGCGGGCCGGCTGACCCTGCGCGACGGCTCGACGCGCCTGGTCAACATCGACCGGCCGCTGCTGCGCGTCCCGCAGCTCGCCATCCACCTGGACCGCTCGGTGACGGCCGACGGCCTCAAGCTCGACAAGCAGCGGCACATGCAGCCGGTCTGGGGCCTGGGCAACGACGTGCGCGACGGCGACCTGATCGCCTTCCTGGAGGAGACGGCCGGCATCCCCGCGGGCGAGGTCACCGGCTGGGACCTGATGACGCACTCCGTGGAACCGCCCGCCTACCTGGGCCGCGACCGCGAACTGCTGGCCGGCCCGCGCATGGACAACCTGCTGTCCGTGCACGCCGGCACGGCGGCCCTCGCAGCCGTGGCCTCCGGCGCCTCCCAGCCGACGTCCATCCCCGTCCTGGCCGCCTTCGACCACGAGGAGAACGGCTCCCAGTCGGACACGGGCGCGGACGGACCGCTGCTCGGCAACGTGCTGGAGCGCTCGGTGTTCGCCCGCGGCGGCTCCTACGAGGACCGGGCCCGCGCCTTCGCCGGCACGGTCTGCCTGTCCTCCGACACCGGCCACGCCGTGCACCCCAACTACGCGGAGCGGCACGACCCGACGCACCACCCGCGCGTCAACGGCGGCCCGATCCTCAAGGTCAACGTCAACAACCGCTACGCCACGGACGGTTCGGGACGCGCGGAGTTCACGGCGGCCTGCGAGGCGGCCGACGTGCCCTTCCAGTCCTTCGTCTCCAACAACTCCATGCCCTGCGGCACCACGATCGGCCCGATCACCGCAGCCCGGCACGGCATCAGGACCGTCGACATCGGCGTGGCCATCCTGTCGATGCACAGCGCGCGCGAACTGTGCGGAGCCGACGACCCGTTCCTGCTCGCGAACGCGTTGACGGCGTTCCTGGAGGGATAGAACGGGCCGTCACCGCATGGGTGTTCCCCTCGGGGGTACCCGGTGTGCGGACCGGAACGACCGGACCGTACAGGGAGGCGACACTCATGGGCCTCGGCGGATGCATCATCCTCATCGCCGTGGGAGCCATCCTCACGTTCGCGACCGACTGGGACATGCAGGGGGTCAACCTCGACCTGGTCGGCATCATCCTGATGATCGTCGGGCTGATCGGCGTCACGACGTTCAGCAGCATCGCCAGGCGCCGGCGCGTGGTGGTGCCACCGACGACGCCGGTCGTGGACGACGGACGGCGCCACACGCGCGATGGCTACAGCGACGGTTACGGGGTGTAGGGCCGCAAGGCCCGCCCCCGGGCCGTCAAACCTCTGAAAGGCCGTCGGGACAAAATCTGCTCATCTCAGCAACCAACTCAGTAATGTGCTGAGTTATGGATTTCACTGTTATCGCTCACGCCGTAGAGGTGGATCACGGCATCAAGCGGCTCTCCATGCGATTCATCAAGAAGTACGCGGCGCCGGAACGGCAGCGTCTGAGTGCCGAGCTGTGCGAGGAGATCACCACGGAGTTCGACAAGCTCGGTCTCATCGCACTGCCCCGGCGTCTGCCCACGTCCGAGAACGAATTCGTGTTCGTCATCGAGAAGAACAGCGCGCTCGGCCAGACAGTCGCCGTCGCATCGACTCTCGCCGCCCTCGACAAGCTCGGACAGAGCCCGTTGCCCCGGCTTTTCGACAACTATTCCGAGGCTCGGGGTCACTTGGCCGCATAATCACCATCTCGGTGCCTGATCTCGCCCTGATCGGTTCGAATCGGATCGATATCGATCCAGGTTCGACTGGTTACACTAATCGGCTTTGTGGCTCATCGCGCAGACAGTAGTTTCGTCGGTGCGCGAAGCGAGGCGCCTGCAACGCGCGAGCACCGCCGTTGCAGCGGAGGCTCCATGACATCCCTTGTCATGCAAATGGAGTTGAGCCTTGAACGCTTCCGAGCATGAGCCTGCCACCCCCGCCGCCGGCGGCGGGACCGATCACATATCGCCCTTCATCGCGAACGCGAACGACCCGCCCCGGAGCCTCTACGTCACCGTCCTGTCCGGCGGACCGGCCATGTCCGTCGCCGGGTGGCTCCACCCGTCCGCCCTGCGCGGTCCGAGCAGGGCCGAACGGTGGAGCTACCGGCAGGTCCTGCGGCGAGGACTGGAGGTGATCGCCCACCTGCCCGGGACCACCGTCGGCACCGCCCGCGGACGAGGCATGAGCGCGCCGCAACGGCCGATGCCGTCCTCGGACAGCTGTCGTCCCGTCACAGCAGGGACGGAACATCCGCTCCGGCGCTCGTCCGTACCAACACGGCCGTCACCACCTGGTACGGACTCACGCCCGACCGGGCGCCCGCCGCCCGGCACCCCGACCAGGCCCCGCCGCACGCCTCGGCTCAGGCGGGAGACCTGCTGGAGGCGGCGGAGTTCGTCGCGTACTGCGCCTGCCGGCACCACGCCCGGTGGCACAACCGCCGGTTCCTGTGGGGGTGGCTTCCCGAGCTGATCCCGGGCGCCGAGCACTCCCTCCGGATCCGACGAGCCAGATCCGACGAACGACCACGCCCCTTCTCCAGACTTCGCCGACCTCTCCTCTCCCTTGCCGCTCCTGTGCCCCGGAGGCCATCACCCATGTCTGTACACGCTCCCCGCTCCTTCACCGTGCAGTGGGGTTCCGACTCCGTGCTGGTGTCCAATGTCGAACCCGAGCTGCCGGTCGCGACCGGGGACGCGGACCTCGCGAAGGTGGTCGAGGCGGGGCGGGGCAACCCGGTGACTCTGCTGCCGGAAGCCGCCTGGCAGGCCGTCGCCCGCGCCACGACCAGCCCCGACGGGGTGGCCGTGCAGCTCCGGCCCACCCCGGAGGAGCCGGCCGGTCTGCTGATGGTGGAGAACGTCGACGGCGCGACCCTGCGCTCGGTCGTCACCCGGGTCTACCTGAGCGAGGTGCTGCCCGGTATTCAGCCCCGCACCGGCATGGAGGTCATGGAGATCCCGGACCCCCAGGTCCAGGGCATCACCGACGAGGACCGCCCCTGCGCCATCGTCCGGTACCGGTACCAGGACCTCGCCCACCTCCGGAACCACGTGTGGCAGACCATCCACGGCACCTTGTCGCTCAACAGCTACGCGCCCTCCATCCTGGCCCGCAAGGTCACGCGCAACCTCATCACCCACCCCGTCGAGATCACCTTCGAGGACGGCACCGAGTCCTTCCACGCGCTGGTGGTGCGGGACGGCATCACCCGGCTGGCGAGCGCCTGGGCCGTGCTCGCCGGGCCGGACGCGGACGCGGCGGAGGCGGCCGGGCTCACGGTGGACTCGCTCTTCGGCAAGAACCCCGCCACCCTGCCGGGGCAGGGCGGCAGTCCACTCGGGCAGCGGCTGGCCGCGGGCCGGGAGAGGTGGCGCCGGGCGCTCAGGGAGGAGTTCGCCCAGGACATCACCGCCGAGGAGCCTGGGACACGCGCCGCCCAGATCGCCCAGACCTACGTCCTTCCGGCCCAGATCGCCGTCGGGGCGGAAGGACACCCCGGGCATCTGCTGGCCGCCGAGGACATCTTCGACGACGCGATCCGCTCCGTGCTGGCCTCGGTACACGTCGAGTTCAAGCAGTGGGACACGGCCGCCCAGAACGTCGAGGTGGCGACGCGCGCCCTCAAACGCGTGATCCAACTGGGCGACTCGCTGGTGCCCAAGGACGACCTCCAGATCGTCTACGGACTGGCCGTCGGCCGGATCCCGGTCGAGGAACTCCCCAGGGTGTTCGCCACCGACGCGGTCGCGGCACCGCCCGGCACCGCCTTGTGGCGCAGCGTCTACCTGGTGCACGCCCTGACCCGGCCGGAACTCCTGGAGCCGCTGAAGGACCAGGCCAAAGCCATCAAGGGCGGGAAGCGCATGGGGCTGAAGGGGTTCGCGGAACTCCTCGGTCCGCTGATCGACCTCCCGTGGCGCTCGTACAAGAAGCATGTGACCACCCAGGCGCGCAACGCCTGGAACAACGGTGGCGTCCTCACCTCCGACGTCATCCAGGAGTGGGAGCCCCTCCCGACGGACGACTTCACCAGCCTGGTCAAGCCCGCACTGCTGGGCGACATCGACGCACGCTGCACCCTGGCCGTGGCAGGGGGCGTGGCGCTGATCGCCGACAAGCTCCTCACCCGGAACGTCGGGTCGGCGCTGATGGCCGCCAAGGACAAGGGCGGCGTCCCGTTCCGCGCCGACGTCAACCAGGTCATCGAGGACCTGTCCCGGCAGGACAACGAGGTGGGGCTGTGGACCCTCGCGCTGGCCGCGAACCGCTTCCGCAGCGACGCCCTGCCCGAGAACGCCGTGACGATGCGCCAGCTCATCCACAAGCAGAAGACCGAGGGGCAGGCAGGTACGCCGTACGTCCACTTCAAGGTCGACCTCGACAGCCCCGACCAGATCGAGCGTGACGGCGACGGTGTGCCCGTGATGCTGCACCAGTGGGACGTCGTCTGGGCGTCGAACCCCGAACGAGCCCTCAAGGCGCACCCTCCCAAGGCCCCCCTGGTGCCGCTCCCGTCGGGTCCGACGACCGGCCCGGTGTCCGGGGCCCCGGCGCCGGGCGCCACCGGAACCGGGCCCGCGGACACCGGGGACTCCGGCGAGGGCACGGCGGGAGAGACGGACGGCGAGGGCTCGGACTCCGACGAAGCCGCCTTGTTCCCGGGCCCGGACGGAAGCCGACCGCACGAGGTCCACCGGCCCGCCAGCCAGCGCGCCGCCGACCACCGGCAGGTCCTGCGGCACAGCGTCACCGCCGCCCGGGACTCCCTCGACCGGCTGCTCCTCCTCGAACCGGAGGTCGGCAACCACACGCCCATCGTCCCGGTGACCGTCCTCGACGAGCTCCACAAGCTGCTCATCGGCCTCCAGACGGACGTGGAGAACCTGCGCCGGAAGGCCGCCCAGGAGGACAACACCGCCCTGGAGGACGAGGACGCCCTGGAGGACATGGGGGTGTGAGCCGCACCTGCCCCGGCTACGCCTCGTCCATCCCGGCGAGCACCAGGGGAAGCCGGTCCGTCCCCGCCTCGGTGAGGCGGACGGGTACGCCCCAGTCCTGCTGGTGGACGTGACAGGCCGGGTACTCGTTGTCGGGGTCGTCGTCGCAGGAGGCGGCCATCGCGGAGACGTGCAGCACGCCCTCCGTCACGGACGGGTCGAGTTCGAGGGCGCGGGAGAGGTCCGTCCCCGCGCCCTCGCCGCCGCGCAACAGCTCCGGCGGGGTGGAGGAGACCAGCAGACGCGTGGAGGGGCCGTACCTGGTGTCCAGCTTCTGGCCCGCCGGGGCCTGGAAGATCACGTCCACCCGGAGCCGCCCGGGGGCGACTTCGGTGGCCGCCCGCTGCGTGCGGTGGGCGACCTCGGGCACCTGCACCGCCTCCTGAGGCAGTCGCAGCCTGGTCAGCCGGTGGCGGGCCGACTCCACGACCACGATGTCGTCGCCGACGAGCACCGCGTCGCTGGGCTCGCGCAGGTCCGTGGCCAGGGTGGTGACCTCACCGGTCGCGGGGTCGTAGCGTCGCAGGGCGTGGTTGTAGGTGTCGGCGACGGCGACGGACCCGTCCGGCAGCGCGGTGACGCCCAGCGGGTGCTGGAGCAGGGCCTGTCCGGCGGCGCCGTCCCGGTGGCCGAAGTCGAACAGGCCGGTGCCGACGGCGGTGTGGACGGAGCCGTCCGGGTCGACCCAGCGCAGGGCGGACGTCTCGGAGTCGGCGAGCCAGAGACGGTCGGGGGTGGCGGCGAGGCCCGAGGGCTGCGCGAACCAGGCCTCGGGCCCTGGGCCGTCCACCAGCCCCTCGTTCGTCGTCCCGACCGCGACCGCGACCGTGCCCTCCGCCGGGTCGTACGCCCACAGCTGGTGGACGCCGGCCATGGCGATCCAGATCTTGCCCTGCCAGTGGGCGACGTCCCAGGGGGAGGAGAGGTCGACCTCGCGGGCCGGGCCCGAGGTGGGCGAGCCCTGCCACCACTGCCGGCCCGTGCCGGCGAGGGTGGTGACCTCGCCGGTGGTGAGGTCCAGCCGCCGCAGCGCGTGGTTGACGGTGTCGGCGACGACCACCGACCCGTCGTCGAGCAGGGCGAGCCCCTGCGGCTCGTTGAAGCCGGCCGTGTCCGTCGGTCCGTCGGCGAACCCGCGCGCACCGGACCCGATCCGCCGTACGACACTCTCGCCGTCCTCGGCGAGTTCCACCAGCTGGTGCCGGGTCGTGTCGCTCACCAGGAAGTTCCCGGACGGCAGCAGCAGCGCCTTCCCCGGGAACCGCAGCACCGTCGGCTCCGGCTCCGGCGGCACGTACGGCCCGTCCCCTCGCCGCAGCGTCCCCTTCGCCGCGTGCTCGGCCTCCAGCTCCGCCACCAGCCGCTCGATGGCGTGCACATGCCCCTCGCCGGCGTGCTGCGCGACGACGTACCCCTCGGGGTCGATCACGACGAGCGTCGGCCAGGCCCGCACGGCGTACTGCTTCCACGTGGCCAGCTCCGGGTCGTCGAGCACCGGGTGCTCCACGCCGTAGCGCTCGACGGCGTCCACCACCGCCTGGTGCTCGGCCTCGTGCACGAACTTCGGCGAGTGCACCCCGATGACCACGACCGTGTCCCGGTGCTTCTGCTCCAGCTCGCGCAGCTCGTCCAGAACGTGCAGGCAGTTGATGCAGCAGAACGTCCAGAAGTCGAGGATGACGATGCGTCCTCGCAGGTCGGCGAGGGTGTACTGCTGCCCGCCCGTGTTCAGCCAGCCGCCCTTGCCGGTCAGCTCGGGGGCGCGGACGCGGGCCCGTCGGGGTGCGGAGTGGTTCATGCGTCCAGGGTGTCATCCGGCACTGACAGCCGGTCCAGCGCGTGGCCGGTCGTGGCGTCCACGTGCTCGGGCACGTCGTCGTGGCGGTCGCCGACCGTGAGGGTGCCGGTGGGTTCGAACACGAGGATCGCGGTCGGGACGGGGGCGTACGGCTTGTGCCAGGTGCCGCGCGGGACGGTGAAGACGCTGCCCCTGGGGAGCACGACCGTGCGCGAGCCGGCCGGCTCGCGCAGGCCGATGTGCAGCTCGCCGTCGAGGACGAGGAAGAACTCGTCGGTGTGCTCGTGGACGTGCCAGACGTGCTCGCCCTCGACCTTCGCGACGCGGACGTCGTAGTCGTTGACGGCGGTGACGATGCGCGGGCTCCACTGCTCGGAGAAGGAGGCCAAGGCGTGGGCGAGGGAGACGGGTTCCTGTGTCATGAGGCGATCTTCAAGGGTGCCGTGCGTCTCGCACGAGTGCTAGAAATCGCACATGCCGCAAGGATCCTCGCACCGCCCGCACCAGGTCGCCGTGATCGTCGACGAGGGCACCAACCCGTTCGAGGTCGGGGTGGCCACCGAGCTGTTCGGGCTGCCCCGGCCCGAGCTGGGGCTGCCGGGGCCGCTGTACGAGGTGACGCTGTGCACGCCCGCGCCGGAGATCCGGATGAACCACGGCTTCTTCACGCTCACGGGCGCCTTGGGCCTGGACGCCGTGGACCGGGCGGACACGCTGATCGTGCCCGGCCGGCCGGACAACGTCGTACCGCGCGCCCCTGCCGTGCTCGACGCCATCCGGCACGCACACGCGCGTGGCGCCCGGGTCATGAGCTTCTGCACCGGCACCTTCGCGCTCGCCGAGGCCGGACTGCTGGACGGGCGGCGGGCGACGACCCACTGGCGCTGGGCGGACTCCTTCCGCCGGCTGCACCCGAAGGTGCTGCTGGAGCCGGACGTACTGTTCGTGGACGAGGGCGACCTCCTCACCGCCTCCGGCAGCGCGGCCGCGCTCGATCTCGGGCTGCACGTCTGGCGCCGGGACCACGGCGCCGAGATCGCCAACCACGTCTCCCGGCGGCTGGTGTTCGCCGCACACCGGGACGGCGGACAGCGGCAGTTCGTGGAGCGGCCCGTGCCTGACGTGCGGGACGAGTCCCTGGCGCCCCTGCTGGCGTGGGCGCAGGAGCGGCTGGGCGAGCCGCTGACGGTGGCGGACCTGGCCGCACGCGCGCGTGTCAGCCCGGCCACGCTCCACCGGCGCTTCCGCGCCCAGCTCGGCACGACGCCACTGGCGTGGCTGACGGCGGAGCGCGTGACGCTGGCCTGCCGGCTGATCGAGCGGGGCGAGGAACGGCTGGACGTGGTGGCGGCCCGCAGCGGGCTCGGTACGGCCGCCAACCTGCGGAACCGGCTGCGGCGGGTGACCGGGCTCAGCCCGTCGGCCTATCGACGGCGTTTCGGAGCGGGCGCCGGGGAAGCCCTGGTGTCATGAGATTCCTCGTGTACGACCGGCTCCTCGGCTTCGGCGACGACTACTGGATCGAGGACGACCGCGGCACCAAGGTGTTCCTCGTCGACGGCAAGGCACTGCGCCTGCGGGACACCTGGGAGCTGAAGGACACCCAGGGGCGCGTCCTCGTCGACATCCACCAGAAGATGCTCGCCCTGCGCGACACGATGGTGCTCCAGCGGGGCGGCGAGCCGCTGGCGACGATCCGCCGCAAACGGCTGTCCCTGCTGCGCAACCACTACCGGGTGTCCCTGGCCGACGGCAACGAGCTGGACGTCAGCGGCAAGATCCTCGACCGGGAGTTCGCCGTCGAGTACGACGGCGAACTGCTGGCGGTCGTCTCCCGGCGGTGGCTGACCGTACGGGACACCTACGGCGTGGAGGTCGTCCGCGAGGACGCGGATCCGGCGCTGCTGATCGCGGTGGCGGTGTGTGTGATCCACCTGGCGGAGAAGGAACGGGAGGAGTGACGGCCCTGGGCCGGCACACCCCCTAAGGCTGCCGGAGAGGAGGCTGGAGCCCCAGCACCCGGTCCTTCAGCGCCGGGAACTGCTCCCGCGTCCTCGCGACCTTCCCCGGGTCGAACTCCACCGTCAGCACCTCCTCGTCGGCGCCCGCCTCGGCCAGTACCTCGCCCCAGGGGTCGACGACGATCGAGTGACCGGCCTGGGGAACTCCGGCGTGCGTCCCGGCCGTTCCACACCCGACGACGAACGACTGGTTCTCGACCGCCCGCGCCTGAGCCAGCAGCGTCCAGTGGGACCGGCGGCGCTCCGGCCAGCCCGCCGGGACCACGAGCGTCTCGGCACCGGCGTCGACGAGACCGCGGAAGAGTTCGGGGAAACGGAGGTCGTAACAGGTGGCGAGGCCCAGGGTGGTCGCCGGCAGACGGACCGTCACCAGCTCGGCACCCGCGCCCATGAGCACAACCTCACCCTTGTCGAAGCCGAAGCGGTGGATCTTGCGGTAGACGGCGGCGAGGTCGCCGGCAGGGGAGAAGACGAGGGAGGTGTTGTAGAGCGGCCCCTCAGGATCCCGCTCCGGGATCGAGCCCGCGTGCAGCCAGACACCGGCGTCGCTCGCGGCCTTCGCCATCGCCTCGTACGTCGGCCCTTCGAGCGGCTCGGCCTCCTGCCCGAACTCCTCGTAGGCGAAGGCGCCCGTGGTCCACAGCTCCGGCAGGACAACGAGATCGGCCCCGGCCTGGTCCCGGACCATCGAGGCCACCCGCAGGCGGCGTGATTCGACCGATTCGCCCTCGTTTACGGCGATCTGGATCACAGAGGCGCGCACACTACCACCGTCCTGGCATTCGACCCGTCCACAAGGGCTTCCCCGCGGGCCTACGATCGTCACACGAAAGGACTGCCGGGGTGCCTCACAGCAGCGTAACTTAGCTGCCAAGACACCCGCCGACAGCCGCCACCTCCCACTGGCAACGCCGCCACCACCTGCCCGTGCACCGACCGCCGAGGGGTCCCGTTCCGTGAGTCTGCATCCCACCCTCCAGCCCTACGCCGACGCCTGGACCCACTCCGTCGAAGCGATATCCGAGCTGCTCCAGCAGCTCGCGGAGGCCGAGTGGAACCGGCGGACGCCGTGCCCAGGGTGGTCGGTGCGGGACGTGGTCTCCCATGTCATCGGCCTGGACTGCGAAATGCTGGGCGACCCGCGCCCCATCCACACGCTGCCGCGCGACCTCTTCCACGTGACGAACGACCACCAGCGCTACATGGAGATGCAGGTCGACGTCCGCCGTCACCACACGGCCCCGGAGATGACCTCCGAGCTGGAGTACGTGATCATCCGCCGCAACCGCCAGCTGCGCAACGACTCGCGCGACCCGGGCACGAAGGTGCGCGGCCCGCTCGGCACGGAGCTGACCCTCGAGGAGTCCATGCGCCGGCACGCCTTCGACGTGTGGGTGCACGAGCAGGACCTGCGCACGGCCCTCGGCCGGCCCGGCAACCTCGACTCCCCCGGCGCGCACGTCGCCCGTGACGTGCTGCTCGGCGAACTCCCGCGCGTGGTCGCCGAGGACGCGCAGGCACCGCGCAGCTCGGCCGTCGTCTTCGACGTCCACGGCCCCGTCGAGTTCCTGCGCACGATCCGCGTCGACATCCAGGGCCGCGGCACCCTCGAAACGGCCCCCGCCCTCGGCCCCGCCGCCACGCTCACCCTCGACTGGGAGACGTACGTACGCCTGGCCTGCGGCCGCGCGACGCCGGAGTCGGTGACGGACAGGGTGAAGACGGAGGGCGACCCGGACCTGACGGCGGCGATCCTGCGCAACTTCACGGTGACGCAGTAGCCCCAGCTGCGGGCTTCGCCCGAAGCTCGCATAGCCGCGGGCAGTCGTGCCGCTGGGGCGGCACGGGTGGGCGCAGCGGCACCTCGCCGCGCCGAGCTGCGCATCCACCCGGCCTCAGCACCAACGGACAGGGCCGCAAAACCCCATGCCGTCAAGGCCTCACCTCACGTACCGTCCCTGCGCATGACCACCCCGCCCCGCCACACCCGCCTCACTTTCCACGGCCCCCTGTCCGAAGCACGGGCAGACCAGCTCGTGACGCGCCTGGCCGGCAACACCCCCACAACCGTCCTGGACATCGGCTGCGGCTGGGGCGAGCTCATGCTCCGCATCCTCACCGCCGCCCCGAAGGCAACCGGCACCGGCATCGACATCAACGCCGAGGACCTGGCCCGCGCCCGCCGGACCGCCGAGGAACGGGGACTCACCGACCGGGTCCGTTTCCTGGAGGAGTCCGCCACCGGAACCCCCCACGGCCCCGCCGACCTCGTCCTGTGCGTAGGCGCGAGCCAGGCCCTCGGCAGCCGACTCCCCCAGGCTCTCGGCGAACTCCGCAGGCTCGTCTCCGACGACGGCCGCGTCCTCCTCGGCGAGGGGTTCTGGCAGCGCACCCCGACCCCGGCCGAACTGTCCCGCATGTGGCCGGACGCGAAAGCCACCGACCACCCCGACCTCGCGACCCTCGTCGGCCTGGCGATCGAGGCGGGGTTCCGGCCGGAGTGGACGGAGACCGCGAGCCTCGACGAATGGGAGGAGTTCGAGTCGGCGTACCTCGCGGACACCGAGGTGTGGCTCGCCGAGCACCCCGACCACCCCCTGGCGGAGGAGACCCGGCAGCGCGCCGACCGCCACCGAGCCGCCTGGCTCACCTACCGCGGCGTCCTCGGCCTGGCGTACCTCACCCTCGTACCGGCGGCGGCCCGTTGACCTACGCCGGCACGTGCACCGTCTCCACCCGGCTCGCCACCAGCCGCTCCCGCTCGCGCCGGGCCGCCTGCTTGCGCAGCCGCAGGATCTGAGCGACCCCGAGCGCCTGGAGCACGAACACCACCGAGAAGGCCACGGTGTAGTCGTCGCCGGTGGCGTCCAGCAGCACCCCGACGGCGAACAGCGTGGTCATGGAGGCCACGAAGCCGCCCATGTTGGTGATGCCGGAGGCCGTGCCCTGCCGCTCGGGCGGGTTCGCCGGGCGGGCGAAGTCGAAGCCGAGCATCGACGCGGGCCCGCATGCCCCGAGGACCGTGCAGAGCACGATCAGCAGCCACATCGGGGCGTGCGGTCCGGGGTAGGCCAGCGTCGCCGCCCACAGGGCCGCCGTCGTCCCGACCGTGCCGAGCGCGAGCGGCAGCCGCGCCCCGTGGTGCCGGGCGACGATCTGCCCGTAGACCAGACCGACGACCATGTTCGACAGCACGACCAGTGTGAGGAGCTCACCGGCCGTGGCCCGGGACAGTCCCTGGGCCTCGACGAGGAACGGCAGGCCCCACAGCAGCAGGAACACCATCGCCGGGAACTGGGTCGTGAAGTGCACCCACAGCCCGAGCCGCGTCCCCGGCTCCCGCCAGGCGGCGGCGATCTGCCGCCGTACGTAGGCCGCGCCCTGGTGCGGGAGCGGCTCCGGCTCGTGGCCCTCCGGGTGGTCCTTCAGGAACAGCAGCACCAGGACGAACACCACGGCCCCGGCGGCCGCGCTGCCCGCGAAGGCCGCCGTCCAGCCGACGCCGTGCAGCAGCCGGGCCAGGACGAGCGTGGAGACGAGGTTGCCCGCCATGCCCACCAGCCCCGCGAACTGGGCGACGAGCGGCCCACGCCGGGCCGGGAACCACCGGGCGCCGAGCCGCAGCACGCTGATGAACGTCAACGCGTCACCGCAGCCGAGCAGCGCCCGGGAGGCGAGCGCCGTGCCGTACGACGGGGAGAACGCGAAGCCCAGCTGCCCGGCCGTGAACAGCACCGCCCCGAGGGTCAGGACCTTCTTGGTGCCGAGCCGGTCGACGAGCAGGCCGACGGGTATCTGCATGCCCGCGTAGACCAGCAGTTGGAGGATGGAGAAGGTGGAGAGCGCGGAGGCGTTGACGTGGAAGCGGTCGGCCGCGTCGAGGCCGGCCACGCCCAGGGACGTGCGGAAGATGACCGCGACGAAGTAGACCGAGACGCCGATGCCCCAGACGGCCAGCGCGCGCCGGCCGCCCGGCGGATCGCCCGGCAGCGCGGTGGCGCTCATCGGACCTCCCCCCGGGCCAGGTGCGAGAACCAGCTGACGTGCCGGTGGACCAGCCCGACGGCCGCCTCGGCATCCCCGGCGCGCAGCGCGTCGAGGATCTCCTCGT
This sequence comes from Streptomyces coeruleorubidus, assembly GCF_028885415.1. Taxonomy (GTDB): domain Bacteria; phylum Actinomycetota; class Actinomycetes; order Streptomycetales; family Streptomycetaceae; genus Streptomyces; species Streptomyces coeruleorubidus_A. Next base: position 4,999,499 of record NZ_CP118527.1, on the reverse strand, counting down.
GCTCGGCGAGGGTCTTGGCGATCCGGTCGGGGTGGGAGTGCATGACGGCGACGCCCATCCGCAGCTGGCGGTCGCGCAGCTGGTCGTAGAGCCGGGAGAGGATCTCGTTGCCGCCGCTGCGGACGATCTCGGCGTGGAAGCAGCGGTCGGTGACGGCGGCCCCCGCGAGGTCTCCGGCGGCGGCCTGCTTCTTCTGCCGGGCCAGCAGCTCCTCCAGGCGCTCGATGAGCCCGGCCGGCGCGGGCACGGCCTTGCGCGCCGCGTGCTCCTCGACGAGCAGCCGTGTCTCGACGACGTCGGCGATCTCCTGCGCGGAGACCGGCAGGACGAGGGCGCCCTTCTTCGGGTAGAGCCGGATCAGCCCCTCGGCCTCCAGCCGGAGCAGCGCCTCGCGCACCGGCGTGCGCGAGACCCCGACGGCCTCGGCGAGCTCGCCCTCGGTGAGGAGGGTCCCGCCCTCGTAACGGCGCTCCAGGACACCCTGCTTGACGTGGGTGTAGACGCGGTCGGCGGCGGGAGGGTGCTTCACGGCCAAGGTCATGCCGACAGCATAGATACAACAGGTACGCATGGATGCATTCGTCCAGTATGCGGACTCGAATGTCACACATCTGTGGCAAAGCGGGGGCCCCCTCGGCAACAGCACAACCACGTGTGCTAGTTACAAGTCAGACACGTGCGGCCCCTTTCCCCTCGTCCTCAACTCGGCCGCACCGATGGGGCATTCAACGCAATCGGGGTACTTCACTTGATAACCGGCATTAAGGGCACCCGTCTCCGCAGAGCTGCGGCCGCCGCCGTGACCACCGGCGCCATGCTCGCGACCGGAGCCCTCACCGCTGCGCCCGCGCAGGCCGCCACGGCGCCCTCGATCGCCGCCAAGGGCGGCTACGTGATGAACAACGCGACCGGCAAGTCGCTCTACACCAAGGCGGCCGACACCCGCCGCTCCACCGGCTCGACCACCAAGATCATGACGGCCCTGGTGGTGCTGAAGCAGCCGAAGCTCAACCTGGACAGCAAGGTCACGATCCAGAAGGCGTACAGCGACTACATCGTCGACAACAACTGGGCGTCGAACGCCAAGCTGATCGTCGGCGACAAGGTCACCGTCCGCCAGCTGCTGTACGGGCTGATGCTGCCGTCCGGCTGCGACGCGGCGTACGCGCTCGCCGACAAGTTCGGCTCGGGCTCGACGCGGGCGGCGCGCGTGAAGTCCTTCATCGGCAAGATGAACACCACCGCCAAGGACCTGGGTCTGAAGAACACCCACTTCGACTCGTTCGACGGCATCGGCAAGGGCGCCAACTACTCCACGCCGCGCGACCTGACGAAGATCGCCAGCACGGCCATGAAGAACTCCACGTTCCGCACGGTCGTCAAGACGAAGAAGTACACGGCGAAGACGACCACGAAGTCCGGCGGCACGCGGACGATGGCCCCGTGGGAGAACACCAACCCGCTGCTCGCGAGCTACTCGGGCGCGATCGGTGTGAAGACCGGCTCCGGCCCGGAGGCCGGGTACTGCCTGGTTTTCGCCGCCACGCGGAACGGCAAGACCGTCATCGGCACGGTCCTCGCCTCGACCGACGGGCCCACCCGGAAGTCGGACGCGACGAAGCTGCTGAACTACGGCTTCAGCAAGTAGGACAGACACCCCGAAGGGGCTCTGCCGCAGACCGCGGCAGAGCCCCTTCGTCCGTCATGCAGCGGTGCGCTGACGGCGCTCCAGCGCCCGGGCCGCCCTGCGCCGGCTGCCCGCCAGCACGTTCACGGGGGCGCCCGCACCGGCTCCCGGCTCCAGCTGCCAGCCGCGGATCCGCGCCGCTACCTCGGCCAGCCGCTGGTCACCGGGCCGTACGTCGATGGAGAACAGCGACTCGTCGGGCGTGGAGTCGTCGCCGCCCCAGCGGACGACGCCGTCGAGCTCGGCGAGGATGTCGCGGATCACGACCTCCTGCTGCGGGAAGAAGCCGCCCCGGGCGCCGCGCGGGTAGAAGCCCGGCCGGATCCGCACCGCCGTGCCGGACGCCAGGTTGGACTCCGGACGGCCCTTGCCGACGCCGGACGGGTCGTGCCAGCCGGTGACGTCACCCCGGCGCAGCCTGTCGACCTCGTAGTGGAACCGGCGCACCAGGTGGACGAGGACGGTCTCCACGTCGCCCATGCGGACCGCGATGCCCGTCAGCGGGGTGCCGGGCACGGGGCGGGTGTAGACGGTGCCGCCGTCGTCCGCGACGTTCTCCATCTGCCAGCCGTTGTGGGAGCGTGAGCCGGCCAGCACGCGCCGGGTCCGGTCCTGCGCGCTGCGCAGGGCATCCCGTACGCGGCCCGGGATGGGGTTGTGCGCGTCGGCGTACGCCTGCGACAGGAAGTGCGAGAGGGGCAGGGCGGCGACGCCCACGGCACCGCCGACCGCGGCGATACGGCCGAGCAGGGCGCGGCGGGACAACCCGCGTCGGTGCGCGGCGGCCGGGCGGGGTCCTCTGCGGGGGATCCGGGGGAGGTTGAGGTTCAACGGGCTCTCATTCCAGCGATTCACGCGTTGCGGGCGATGCTGTTGTACTTCTCGAAGATCTGGTAGACGGCCAGGCTCTGGTGCGTCTGCGCCTCCACGTCGGGGTCCCAGGCCCGGTAGCGGCGCAGCAGCTCGGTGATCTCGAACTCGGCGAGGTCCAGGCGCATGGCCCGCGGGGTGGTGACGCGGTCGCCGGGGGGCAACTGGCCGCCGGGCCTGCCCCGTGTCCCCCACAGGTGGACCAGGGCCGCGGTGCGCACGCTGAACGCGTTGTCCTTGCTCATCTGCTGCCACACGGACCAGAGGTCGGCGTCCTTGGCCGGGTCGCGGCGGTCGCCGGTGGTGAGACCCCAGCCGATGCAGTGGTTCCAGGCCTGGATGGCGTCGAAGCCGCTGATCTGCCCGATGCCGGTGTGCGAGTCCCTGACGGAGCCGGAGCCCGTGAGGTGGTGGTCGGCGACCTGCTGGTCGGTGGCCTGGTCGGCGAGGCTGTAGTCGCGCATGGCCCAGTAGACGGCCGTCTGGATCAGCGCCTTGCGCATCTTGTACGTGTGCGACAGCTCGGTGATCAGTCCGTCCTGGTCCTGGATCGCCTCGACTGCCTGGGCGTTGGTGTAGAGCCCGGCACCGCTGCCCACGCCGCCCAGGTCCGGGCGTCCGATCGACCGCATGTAGCGCGCGAGGTCGGCCCGCAGCGCCGGCACCTGGCGTGCGTCGAGGGCGACGTCCGGCACGGCGGGCCGCGGCCGGTTGAACGAGCCCTGCCCGGTGTCACGGCCCGAGGCGATGTCGACGTCGACCTCCAGCTGCCCGTCGCCCGAGCCGAGGGTGCGGATGACGAACTGGTCGTAGGCCCAGTCCTTCGGCAGCGGGCGCCCGGCGTTGCCCTCGAAGCCCGGGGACATGTCGGCCACGAAGCTCGCCGTCGACCAGCCGGCCGCGCCGACCTGCGCGCAGACGTTGCGCGAGCCGTAGACACCGATCTCGTACGGGTGACCGGAGTCCGCCATCGCCTCCTTGATGCCCTTGAAGTGGGGCAGGACGTTCGCGGTGATCTCGGCGTCGATCGCGTCGAAGTCGACGGCGAAGAAGATCCGGGTCCCCCTCCTGAAGCCGTGGTCGAGGGCGGCGTTGACCGCCGCGTACCCGGCTGTGCGACCGGCGACGTAGTCGAAGTCCGAGGCGTCGTTGTTGACGGTCTGATAGATCGGGAAGCAGCGCAGGCCGTGCTGGGCGAAGACCTGCAACTCGCCCGGCTGGATTGCCTTCTCCGGCAGGGAGGTGGCGCTCGGGTTGGTGAGATAGCGGCCGACGTAGGTGATCCCGGCGGCCTTGAGCGACGCCGCGCGCGCCGGGGTGACCTTGGCGATGGTGTCGCAGGCCTTGCCCTGACGCGACTGGTCGCCGTAGGACGCCAGGAGGGAGGCGAAGGTGGGGAAGTCGCCCTCGCCCGTGGCCGGGAGAGCGACGAAGCTCTGGAAGGCCCGGACCGCCGCGGCGAGGTAGGAGTCGAAGGTGTCGGTGAGGGCGACGGGCCGCCGGTTCACGACCATCCCGGCGGAGAACAGCTGGACGTAGACGCCCTTGTCGCTCTGCCGCACGGGGTGCGACTTCAGGGCCGACTGGGTGCCCGGCCCGAAGTTGCCGTTGGCGGTGCCGTCGGCCATGCCGAGCTCGTACTGCACGCCGAAGACCAGCGCCCGGGCCAGGTCCCGGGACACGCGTCCGTCGCAGGCGACGACGAAGAAGTCCTGCCGGTTCAGGTAGCGCCCGTTGAGCCAGCGCTGCACCTCGCGGACCTGCTGGGTGCCCAAGGTGCCGAGGACGTACGAGTCCATCGTCAGCAGCGCCTTGAACACCTTCGGCGTCAGATCGGCGCCGGGGAAGGCATGTTCGAGGCCCATGTCGGTCTTGAGCTGCGTGACGGCCGCCCGGACCCGCTCGCCGTACGTGCCGTCCAGGTCGCCGCCGTCGTAGCCCTTGCAGTACAGGCCGGACTGGATGATGCGGCAGAAGTCGGGGGAGGGGACGCTGTCCGCGTTCAGCTCGGGGTACTTGGCGGTCAGCGTGGAGAGTGTGGTGGGGCCGAAGTTGTCGGACAGTGTCGTGATGCCCAGCTCGTACTGGAGGGCACGGGTCAGGGCGTACATCGTCGCCCAGTCGGCCTCGCCGGTTTCCTCCACCTTCGTACCGATACGGCTGCCGTAGACGGAGTTCACGAATCTCTGGGCCCTGAGCACCATGGGGTCGCGCATGAAGGTTGATCGTATGTCCGGTTAAACCGCTTACTGTGGGGTACTTGGGCGGGTCCGAGGAGCTTCTTGTGCTCTTCGGCGCACCGCTGGTTAACCCTCCGGACAGCCGCGGCGGCCCCCCGCCCGTGGGCAGGGGGCCGCCGCGGTCGGTTCACGCCCAGGTGATCAGACGCTTCGGCTGCTCCAGGATCGCCGCCACGTCCGCCAGGACCTTCGAGCCCAGCTCGCCGTCGACCAGCCGGTGGTCGAACGACAGGGCCAGGGTGGTGACCTGGCGGGGCTTCACCTTGCCCTTGTGGACCCACGGCTGGAGCTTGATCGCACCGACCGCGAGGATCGCGGACTCGCCGGGGTTGAGGATCGGCGTGCCCGTGTCGACACCGAAGACGCCGACGTTGGTGATCGTCACCGTGCCGCCCTGCATGGCCGCCGGGGACGTCTTGCCGTCCCTGGCCGTCGACACCAGCTCGCCCAGCGACTCGGCCAGCTGCGGCAGCGTCTTGGCGTGGGCGTCCTTGATGTTCGGCACGATCAGGCCACGCGGGGTCGCGGCCGCGATGCCCAGGTTCACGTAGTGCTTGACCACGATCTCCTGGGCGGCCTCGTCCCAGGACGCGTTGATGTCCGGGTTCCGCTTGATCGCGACGAGCAGCGCCTTGGCGATCAGCAGGAGGGGGTTCACGCGCAGGCCCGCGAACTCCTTGTCCTCCTTCAGCTCCTCGACCAGCTTCATCGTGCGTGTCACGTCGACGGTGACGAACTCGGTGACATGCGGCGCGGTGAACGCCGAGCCGACCATCGCCGCCGCCGTCGCCTTGCGGACGCCCTTGACCGGGATACGGGTCTCGCGGGTGGTGTCGTACGACACCGCTGCCGGCGCGGGTACCGGGGCGGCGGCCACGGGGGCCTCCGGCTGCGGTGCCTCGGGCCGGGCCACCGCCGCGTGCACGTCCTCGCGGGTGATGATGCCGTCCGGACCGGTCGGGACGACCGTCGTCAGATCGACGCCCAGATCCTTGGCCAGCTTGCGGACCGGGGGCTTGGCGAGGGGGCGTTCCTTGACGGCGGGGGTGGCCGAGGGCGCCGCCCCGTGGCCGTTCAGCTCCGTCTGGATCGCTGTCGAGGCCTGCTGGACCGGGACCTCCGGGCCCTTGCGGGGGCGGCGGCGAGTGGAGGACGTCGCCACCCCGTAGCCGACGAGCACCGGCTGGCGGCCGGAGCCCTCCGCCTTCGGCTCGTCCGCCGTCCGGGGCGCCGCGGGCTGCTCGGCGGCGGGCGCGGGCGCGCTCCCTCCGCTCACGTCCACGGCGATGATCGCCGTGCCCACGTCGACCGTGGTGCCCTCGGGGAAGTGCAGCTCCCGGACCACGCCGTCGTACGGGATGGGCAGCTCGACGGCCGCCTTCGCCGTCTCGACCTCGCACACCACCTGGCCGTCCGTGACCGTGTCGCCGGGCTGGACGAACCACTTGAGGATCTCCGCCTCGGTGAGTCCCTCGCCCACGTCGGGCATCTTGAACTCGCGTACGGACGCTTCCGTCATCGTCGTCACGACCCTCTCCTCAGTACGCCAGCGAGCGGTCGACGGCATCCAGCACCCGGTCCAGGTTCGGCAGGTACTCCTCCTCCAGGCGGGCCGGCGGGTACGGCGCGTGGTAGCCGCCGACCCGGAGCACCGGGGCCTCCAGGTGGTAGAAGCAGCGCTCCGTGATCCGCGCGGCGATCTCCGCGCCCGAGCCGAAGAACACCGGTGCCTCGTGGACGACGACCAGGCGGCGCGTCTTCTCCACCGACGCCTGGATCGAGTCGAAGTCGAGCGGGGAGACCGAGCGCAGGTCGAGGACCTCCAGGTTCCTGCCTTCCTCGGCGGCCGCGTCGGCGACCTCCTGGCAGAGCTTCACCATCGGGCCGTAGGCGGCGAGGGTCAGGTCCGTGCCGGCGCGCACGACGGCCGCCTTGTGCAGCGGACCCGGGATCGCCTCCGTGTTGACCTCGCCCTTGTCCCAGTAGCGGCGCTTGGGCTCGAAGAAGATCACCGGGTCGTCGCTCTGGATGGCCTGCTGCATCATCCAGTACGCGTCCGACGCGTTCGAGGGGCTGACGATCTTCAGGCCCGCCACGTGCGCGAACAGCGCCTCGGGGGACTCCGAGTGGTGCTCCACCGCGCCGATGCCGCCGCCGTAGGGGATGCGGACGACGACCGGGAGCTTGACCTTGCCCAGCGAGCGGGCGTGCATCTTGGCGAGCTGCGTGACGATCTGGTCGTAGGCCGGGAAGACGAAGCCGTCGAACTGGATCTCCACTACCGGGCGGTAGCCGCGCAGGGCCAGGCCGATCGCCGTGCCCACGATGCCCGACTCGGCCAGCGGGGTGTCGATGACGCGGTTCTCGCCGAAGTCCTTCTGCAGGCCGTCCGTCACGCGGAAGACACCGCCGAGCTTGCCGACGTCCTCGCCCATGATCAGGACCTTGGGGTCGGAGTCCAGGGCGCGGCGCAGCGACTCGTTGATCGCCTTGGCCAGAGCCATCTTGTCGGCCATGTCAATTGCCCCCCTCGTCGGCGAACGACGCCTGGTACGCGGCGAACTGGGCGCGCTCCTCGTCGACGAGCGCGTGTCCGTCCGCGTAGACGTTCTCGAAGATGGCGAAGTGGTCCGGGTCCGGCATGGCACGGACCGCCTCGCGCACTCGTTTGCCCAACGCCTCGGACTCGGCCTCCAGTTCCGCGAAGAATCCCTCGTCCGCGTGGTTCGATGCCTCCAGATAGCGGCGAAGGCGCAGGATCGGGTCCTTGGCCTCCCAGGCCTGGCGCTCCTCGTCGCCCCGGTAGCGGGTCGGGTCGTCGGAGGTGGTGTGGGCGCCCATGCGGTAGGTGAACGCCTCGACGAGGGTCGGGCCCTCGCCGGAGCGGGCCCGCTCCAGGGCCCACCGGGTGACCGCGAGGCAGCCGAGCACGTCGTTGCCGTCCACCCGGACGCCCGGGAAGCCGAAGCCCTGCGCGCGCTGGTAGATCGGGACGCGGGACTGCTTCTCGGTCGGCTCGGAGATGGCCCACTGGTTGTTCTGGCAGAAGAACACGACGGGGGCGTTGTAGACCGCGGAGAAGGTGAACGATTCGGCCACGTCGCCCTGGCTGGAGGCGCCGTCCCCGAAGTAGGCGATCACCGCGCTGTCCGCGCCGTCCTTGGCGATGCCCATGGCGTAGCCGGTGGCGTGCAGCGTCTGGGAGCCGATGACGATCGTGTAGAGCTGGAAGTTGTTGCCGTTCGGGTCCCAGCCGCCGTTGTTCACGCCGCGGAACATGCCGAGCAGGTTGGTCGGATTCACGCCGCGGCACCAGGCGACACCGTGCTCGCGGTAGGTGGGGAAGACGTAGTCGTCGTCGCGCAGGGCCCGGCCGGAGCCGATCTGGGCGGCCTCCTGGCCGAGCAGCGAGGCCCACAGGCCCAGCTCGCCCTGGCGCTGCAGGGAGGTCGCCTCGGCGTCGAAGCGGCGGGTGAGCACCATGTCGCGGTACAGGCCGCGGAGCTCTTCCGGGGTGACACCGGCGACGTACTTGTCGTACTCGGCGTTCTTCACGCGCTTGCCTTCGGGCGTCAGAAGCTGCACGAGCTGGGGCTCGGTGCCGGCGTCCTTCTTGGCGGTCGTGCGGGTGGTGCGCTTGGTGCCGGTGGTGCCGGCCTTGCTTCCGGCGCTGCGTCGCGGTGTGCGCGCGGCAGTGCTCTCCACGGTCACGTGTGCTCCTCCGTCGGTCCGGCCCCCGGGGTTGCCGGTAGGCCAGTGCGGCTCACCTGTTCCGACCACCGGGCACGGGGTGGGTGCCACTCGACCGGGAACAGGCGTGACAGGTGCCCCGGCGAGCGCCCTGCAAAAGGCACGTTACCCAGTGCATCACATTTCTGTGAAACCCCCTTTGACCTGCGATTTTGCTTGGATATCCAAGTAAATCGGGAAGGTGTGGAAGGGGCCCTGGTCACAGCCTTGCAGGAGGCCGGGGCAACCGCACGTTAACCCGGTGACCCAGGTCACGGGAAGAGTCCACTTTCCGGCGCGGCGAAACGCCACGCGCGCGTGGGCCCCGTTTCGGGCCACGCGCGCGTGGATCATCCGTTTTGTTCCGGCCGTGCGGTCAGGGGCCGGCCTCGGGTCAGCCGCCCTCGCCGCCCGCGCCTCCGACGACACCGGTCGCGCCGCCCGTGCCGGTGCCGCCCGTGTTGTCCGGCGGCGTCTGCGGGTCCGAGGGCTCCGGGTCCGTGGGCTCGCCGGTCGGCTCCTGGGTGGTCGGCTGGCCCGTCGGCTGGCCGGTGGGCGTCTCGGGAGCGCTCTGCGACGGCGTGTAGGACGGCGTGTACGACGGTGTGTACCCGCCGCCTCCGGAGCTCGTGCCGCTGCCGTCGTCCGTGGACGTGTCGGTCGGCTCGTCGGTCACCTCGTCGCTCGGCGTCTCGCTGGGCGTCTTCTTCTCGGCCGTCTGCGAGGTGGTCGGCGACTGCGTGGTGCCGGGCCCCTTCGTGCCGCCGCCGTCGTTCTGCAGCGCCAGGGCGACACCCGCCGCGACGGCGATCACCGCGAGCACGGCGAGGATCCACAGCTTGCCGCGGCCGCCGCCCTTGTTGCCGTGACCCTCGAAGCCGCCGTCGTCCCCGCCTCCGTAGCCCGCGGGCAGGATCGGCGACGGGATCTGCGCGGTGCCGGAGGGGTCCCCGGGGTGGCCCATCACGGCCGTGCCGGCGAAGCCGCCCGACGGGGTGTGCCGGCCCTCGTGCACGTCGACCGGGCCGGTGTTCCAGGTGCCGGTGTGGCCGCCCTGGTCGTAGAGCATCTGGAGCGCGTACTGGACCAGCCCGCGCATCTCCTCGGCTGTCTGGAAACGGTCGTCCGGCTCCTTGGCGAGGGAGCGCATGACCAGGCCGTCGAGTTCGGGCGGGCAGGCGTCGGAGGCCTCGGAGGGAGGCGTCGGGATGTCCTGGACGTGCTGGTAGACCACCGACAGCGGGGTCTCGCCGGTGAACGGCGGGCGCAGCGAGAGGAGTTCGTAGAGCAGACAGCCCGTGGCGTACAGGTCGGAGCGGTGGTCGACGGCCTTGCCGAGCGCCTGCTCGGGGGACAGGTACTGGGGGGTGCCCATGACCATGCCGGTCTGCGTCATCGTGGACTGCGCGCCGTGCAGGGCGCGGGCGATGCCGAAGTCCATCACCTTCACGGCGCCGTTGTGCGTGATGATGACGTTGGCCGGCTTGATGTCGCGGTGCACGATGCCGTGCTGGTGCGAATAGGCGAGCGCCTCCAGGACGCCCGAGACGATGATCAGGGCCTGCTCGGGGCCCGGCGCCTCGGCGTTCAGCAGCAGGTCGCGGATCGTGCGGCCCTCGACCAGCTCCATGACGATGTAGGGCACGGACTGGCCGCCGACGACGTCCTCGCCGGAGTCGTACACGGCGACGATCGCGTGGTGGTTGAGGCCGGCGACCGACTGGGCCTCGCGGGTGAAGCGCGCCTTGGACACCGGGTCCTCGGCGAGGTCGGAACGGAGCAGCTTGACGGCTACGGTGCGCCCGAGGCGGACGTCCTCGGCAGCGAACACCTCGGCCATGCCGCCCCGGCCGAGTCTGTGGGTCAGCCGGTACCGGCCGTCCCCGACCAGCCCGCCGTTACCCCAGGACTCCGGCGCGTCCGACATGCCGCCGCCAGTCGCCTCGGGGTCGGACGGGCCCTGAGCGCGCTGCTGCTGTGCCATCAGTCCTCGCCGTCGTTTCTGCCCGCGGTGCGCGCGGTGTTGTTACGGTCTCCGTCGGCCACGCTACAGCCTCCGCGCAAGCCGCCGGTCCGAGACGGGTGCCAGGACCGGCACGGGACGGAGGCGCCATGAAACCTTCACTCCGTACAGTCGTGCAAATTCTGTGCACCGGCCGTACGCCCCCTGTAACGCTTCCGCGACGCTTCTTTCGCGTACGGTCACGGAACGGGCACCGAGCTTGACGTGTCAGTGCCCTGGGGCAGACTTGGCCGGGAATGGCGGTTTGGATCAACGCGGAGCACCGCGGATCAGTGACGGATCAGCGGTAGTCGGCGGCGCCTCAAAGGCTACGGGGGAACGGAACATGAGCCAGGACGGCGCACAGGGCCAGTACACGGGGCAGGCGCTCGCCAATGGCCGCTATCAGCTGCGTGATCTGCTCGGCCAGGGCGGCATGGCCTCGGTGCACCTCGCGTACGACAGCGTGCTCGACCGACAGGTCGCGATCAAGACACTTCACACCGATCTCGGTCGGGAACAGGCCTTCCGCGAGCGGTTCCGCCGCGAGGCCCAGGCCGTGGCCAAGCTCACGCACACCAACATCGTCTCGGTCTTCGACACCGGCGAGGACACCCTCGACTCCATGACGACGCCGTACATCGTCATGGAGTACGTCGAGGGCCGCCCGCTCGGCTCCGTGCTCGACGAGGACGTGCGGCAGCAGGGCGCGATGCCCGCCGACAAGGCCCTGAAGATCACCGCGGACGTGCTCGCCGCGCTGGAGATCAGCCACGAGATGGGGCTGGTCCACCGCGACATCAAGCCTGGCAACGTGATGATGACCAAGCGCGGCGTGGTCAAGGTCATGGACTTCGGCATCGCCCGCGCCATGCAGTCCGGTGTGACGTCGATGACTCAGACCGGCATGGTCGTCGGCACCCCGCAGTACCTCTCGCCGGAACAGGCACTCGGCCGCGGTGTGGACGCCCGCTCCGACCTGTACTCGGTCGGCATCATGCTGTTCCAACTGGTAACCGGGCGGTTGCCGTTCGACGCGGACTCGCCGCTGGCCATCGCGTACGCGCACGTGCAGGAGGAGCCGCCGGTTCCGTCCTCGGTCAACCGGGCGCTGCCCCCGGCCGTGGACGCGCTGATCGCCCGCGCGTTGAAGAAGAACCCGAACGAGCGCTTCCCCAGCGCCGAGGCCATGCGCGACGAGTGCCTGCGCGTGGCGGCGTCCTTCCAGCCCGCCCCGCCGAGCATCGTTCCTGGCGCGCACACCCCGAGCGGCGCGGGCGTCGGCTCGGCCGTGTTCCCGCCGGTCGACCAGGCGACCCCGGCGCCCTCGGGCCAGGTCCAGACGCCGTACCAGCCGGCCCCGCCCCCGAACCCGTACGGCACGCCCGCCCCGGCGGCGCCGTCCCCGGCGTACGGCTATCCGCAGCAGGGCGGCTACCAGACGCCGGCCACCGCCGCGTACTCCCCGCAGCCGGGTCCGTCGACCCCGCCGCCGTACAACCTCACGCCGCAGACCGCGCCGGGTTCCTCGGGCGGCGGCAGGAGCAACAAGCCGGTGATCATCGGCTCGATCTTGGTGTCCGTCGTCGCGGTCGGCGGCCTGATCGCGGCCCTGCTGATGAACGGCGGCAGCCAGGACGACCAGGGCGGCGGGGGCAGCAGCGCGAGTGCGTCGGCCTCGGCGACGAAGAAGCCGGGCTACCGCGGGCCCGACACGTCGAAGACCATCGACACCGAGGAGTGCACGGAGCCGCAGGAGTCGTACAACGACCCCGAGAAGATCCGGATGCCCAACTTCAAGTTCAAGAACATCGACTCGGTCAAGGCCTGCCTCCAGGCGGCCGGCTGGAAAAAGACGATCGACATCACGGACGAGAACACCTACGGCGAGGGCACGGTCATGGACCAGTTCCCGTCCGCCGGTACCGACGTGGACCCGCAGGACATGCCCGAGATCGCGCTCGACGTCTCCACGGGCAACCCGTCGGGCTGACCGCCGCGCGCGGAAGGGCCCGGCTGCTTCGGCTGCCGGGCCCTTCGCATGGCCGGTACGCGGACGCGTGACAGGTGCGGACGCGTTACAGATACGGCCCGCCCGAACGGCCGGCCGCACGGCCGCCCGGGTGCTGCTCGTCGAGGCCGTCATGGCCGACGCCCGGCGGGAGGGCACGGCGCATCTGCTCCAGCTGGGCGCGGGCCGCCATCTGCTGGGCGAACAGTGTGGTCTGGATCCCGTGGAAGAGGCCCTCCAGCCAGCCGACCAGCTGGGCCTGCGCGATGCGCAGCTCCGCGTCGCTAGGGGTCGCCTCGTCCGTGAAGGGCAGGGAGAGCCGCTCCAGCTCCTCGACCAGCTCGGGCGCCAGACCGTCCTCCAGCTCCTTCACCGAGCTGGCGTGGATCTCCTTGAGCCGCACCCTGCTGGCCTCGTCCAGGGGAGCCGCACGCACCTCCTCCAGAAGCTGCTTGATCATGCTGCCGATCCGCATGACCTTCGCGGGCTGCTCCACCTGTTCCGTGATCGGAGTCTCGCGGGAGTCCTCGTCTCCACCGCCGCCGCTGAGCGCCATGCCGTCCTGGCCCACGACCAGGATCTGCGGGTTCTCCGGCGACCTTTCGTTCCTCGGCATCTCCATTCCGCCATTCTCTCGCACGCCTGCACCTCCCCTCTGTGGTGCCCCCACGGGAGGCTGATCCACCGTGTCGGAGGAGACGTGCGGGTCAGGCCTCGGGTTGCTCACCAAAGGGTGAATCCGGCCCATGGCAGCGATTCCGCCTGTCGGCCGAACCCGGAGTGCCGGACGAGTGGTGCGGTGTGAGGCTGATTGCCTCGATCTGACCGAACTTGCCGGAATTGCCCTACCGGGCACGGCGGGAGGGGGTCACCCACGTGACTCCATGGCAACGCGCACTGCGGGCGACGGGACTGGTGGTCGCCCTGGGGGCGGGTGCGGTCGTCTCACCGTACGGAGCCGGCGTCTCGTACGGAGCTGTCCAGTCCGTCCGGCCGTACGGCTCCGTGCAGTCGTACGGCTCCGTGCAGTCGTACGGCTCCGTGCAGTCGTACGGCTCCGTCGTCGCGAACGACGTCCTCGCATACGACGTCCTGGCATACGACGACGGCCCCGGGGGCGGTGCCCTCGCCGCGCCCTCCGCCCCTTCCGCCCCCTCCGCCCCGGGCAAGCCCTCGCGGGCCGGGAGCCGGGCCGGGGAGGGGCGGGAGCGGCCGGGGCGGCCCGAGGACGCCGAGCGGGAACGGGGCGCCGGTGAGGTCACAGCCGTACCCGAGGAACCCCGGGAAGCCGCCCCCGAGCCCTCCGCGCCCACGGAGCAGCCCGAGCGGGAGGCCGCCGCCGCGCGCGCCGAGCGCCCCGTCGGGCCGGTCCTGCGCATCCTGCCGCTGGGCAGCGGCCTGGTCCTGATCGGCCTCGGCCTCGGACTCGCCTTCTTCGCCCTGCGGCTGGGGCGGGTCTAGGGCCCGCCTGCTGAGGCCTGTCCGCCGGGGCCTCAGGCGCCCTGCGGGGTGATCAGCAGTACCTTGCCGATGTGGCCGCTCTCCTCCACGACCCGGTGGGCGGCGGCCGCGTCCGGCATCGGGAGCTCGCGGTCGACGACCGGGCGCAGGTGACCGCCGGAGAACAGGGGCCAGACGTGTTCCCGCACGGCCGCGACGATGGCCGCCTTCTCCTCCAGCGGCCGCGCGCGCAGGGACGCCGCTGTGATGGCGGCGCGCTTGGCGAGCAGGGCGCCGATGTTCAGCTCGCCCTTGACGCCGCCCTGCATGCCGATGATCGCGAGCCGGCCGTTGACGGCAAGGGCCTTGACGTTGCGCTCCAGGTACTTGGCGCCCATGTTGTCGAGGATGACGTCGGCACCGGCGCCGTCCGTGGCCTTCCTGACCTCGTCGACGAAGTCCTGCTCGCGGTAGTTGACCAGGATGTCGGCGCCCAGTTCGGCGCACCGGTCCAGCTTCTCCTTGGTGCCGGCCGTGACGGCCACCCTGGCGCCGACGGCCTTGGCGAGCTGGATGGCCATGGTGCCGATGCCGCTGGAGCCGCCGTGCACGAGCAGCGTCTCACCCGGGCGCAGGTGGGCCATCATGAAGACGTTCGACCAGACGGTGCAGGTCACCTCGGGCAGGGCAGCGGCCTGCTTCAGGCCGACGCCCTCCGGCACGGGCAGCAGCTGTCCGGCCGGGACGACCACCTTCTCGGCGTAGCCGCCGCCGGACAGCAGCGCGCACACCTCGTCGCCGCTCTCCCAGCCGGAGACACCGGGGCCGATCTCGGCGATCCGCCCGGAGCACTCCAGGCCGGGGTAGGGGGACGCGCCGGGCGGCGGGTCGTAGAAGCCCTGCCGTTGCAGGATGTCGGCCCGGTTGACGGCACCGGCCGTCACCTCGACCAGGACCTCGCCCTCGCCGAGCACGGGATCCGGGACCTCGTCCCAGACCAGCGCCTCGGGCCCACCAGGTTCGGGAATCGTGATCGCATGCATGAGGGGGACGGTACTCCTAGGTCGCCGGACGGAGACCGGTCCGCCCCCGGGTCGACTCCCCCTCCGTCATCGGTCCGGTCCTGCCCGAAACCCGTATGCGAGACCGATGAGTTTGCGCGACGGTGAAGGTCTGCCCATGCGTAGCCCACGTACTCGGAAGGACCCGAAACATGAGCACGCAGACGTCCGGCCTGGCGATCGAGACCGCGGGCCTGGTGAAAACGTTCGGCGAGACCAGGGCGGTCGACGGAGTGGACCTGTCCGTGCCCGCGGGCGCGGTCTACGGCGTCCTCGGCCCGAACGGCGCCGGCAAGACCACCACCGTGAAGATGCTCGCCACACTGCTCCGGCCGGACGGTGGCGAGGCCCATGTCTTCGGCCACGACATCGTCCGCGAGGCCGACGAGGTGCGCGGCCGGGTGAGCCTCACCGGCCAGTACGCGTCGGTGGACGAGGACCTCACCGGCACCGAGAACCTGGTCCTGCTGGGCCGCCTGCTCGGCCACCACAAGAAGGCCGCCCGGGACCGCGCCGCCCAGCTCCTGGAGGCCTTCGGGCTCACGGAGGCGGCCGGGAAGCAGGTCAAGCACTACTCGGGCGGCATGCGGCGCCGCATCGACATCGCCGCGTCCATCCTCAACACCCCCGACCTGCTGTTCCTCGACGAGCCGACCACCGGCCTCGACCCGCGCAGCCGCAACCAGGTCTGGGACATCGTGCGGGCCGTCGTCGCCCAGGGCACCACCGTGCTGCTGACCACGCAGTACCTGGACGAGGCCGACCAGCTGGCGTCCCGGATCGCCGTCATCGACCGCGGCCGGGTGATCGCCGAGGGCACCAAGGGCGAGCTGAAGTCGTCCGTCGGCGCCGGATCCGTCCATCTGCGGCTACGAGATCCGGACCAGCGGCCCCTGGCGGCGGACCTGCTGCGCCGGACCCTCGACGCGCAGGTGCAGCAGGAACCCGACCCGGTGGCCCTCACCGCCCGCCTCGGTGCGGCGGCGAGCGACGACAGCGCGGCCCAGCAGGCGTCCCGGGCGCTGAGTGAGCTGGCCCACGCCGGGATCACCGTCGACAACTTCTCACTGGGCCAGCCCAGCCTGGACGAGGTGTTCCTCGCCCTCACCGGCCACGACACGCACGACTCCGGCCACGCCGACGGCTCCGGCGACTTCGACGACCCGAAGGACGAGGTGGCGGCATGAGCACCGCGACGACCACCGAGAGCAAGGAACTCGCCCCGGTCAGCGCCGAATCCCTCGCCGCGCTGCTCATCTCCAAGGAGCGTCCGCCCCGGCCCAGCGCCTGGTCGGCCTCGATGACCTTCGGCTGGCGGGCGATCCTCAAGATCAAGCACGTGCCGGAGCAGCTCTTCGACGTCACGGCGTTCCCGATCATGATGGTGCTGATGTACACGTACCTGTTCGGCGGGGCGCTGGCCGGCTCGCCGGAGGAGTACATCCAGTTCCTGCTGCCGGGCATCCTCGTGATGTCGGTCGTGATGATCACGATGTACACGGGCGTCTCGGTCAACACGGACATCGAGAAGGGCGTCTTCGACCGGTTCCGCAGCCTGCCGATCTGGCGGCCGTCGACGATGGTCGGCTATCTGCTCGGCGACGCCCTGCGCTACACCATCGCATCCGTCGTGATGCTCACCGTCGGCATCATCCTCGGCTACCGGCCGGACGGCGGCATCGGCGGTGTGCTCGCCGGGATCGCCCTGCTGGTGCTGTTCTCGTTCGCGTTCTCGTGGATCTGGACGATGTTCGGGCTGATGCTGCGCACCGAGAAGTCGGTGATGGGCGTCAGCATGATGGTGATCTTCCCGCTCACCTTCCTGTCCAACGTCTTCGTCGACCCGAAGACGATGCCGGGCTGGCTGCAGGCGTTCGTCAACAACAGCCCCATCACGCATCTGGCGTCGGCGGTGCGCGGCCTGATGGACGGCGACTGGCCTGCCGCCGAGGTCGCCTGGTCGCTGGGCTGGGCCGGGCTGTTCGTGCTGGTCTTCGGGCCGATCACGATGCGGCTGTACAACCGGAAGTAGGGCACGGGGCCCTCCGCCGGCCGTCGCGCACGGGGGCGTGCGTGGCGGCCGGCCTCCTGTCTCGCCGGTCAGCTGCGGGACATCGGAGGCATCGGCGGCATCGGTCGCATGTCGGGCGCGACCTGTGTGCCGGGCGTCGCCCGCACGATCGTGATGAGCCGGTCGGTCAGCTCCAGTGTCCCGACGGCCGGATCGTCGTAGCCGAGCACCCGGTGACCGCGTATGACGCTCACCACCAGGTCGGTGATCTCCCGCGGGGTCTTGCCCACCTCGGCCTTGACCACCGGCCGTTCGACGATGTCGAGCCCGCTGCCCTGCTGGATGAGGTCCTCCATCACCATGCCCGCGGAGGGGCTGAGCACGGAGAGGCCGAGCAGACGGCCGGCGGCGCTGGCGCTGGTGATGACCGCGTCGGCGCCCGACTGCTTCAGCAGCGGCGCGTTCTCCTCCTCCCGCACGGCGGCCACGATCTTCGCCCCGCGGTTGAGCTGCCGGGCCGTCAGCGCCACCAGGACCGCCGTGTCGTCGCGCTGCGTGGCGATGATGATCTGGCGCGCCTTGTGCACCTCGGCCCGCTTCAGCACCTCACTGCGCGTCGCGTCCCCGACGATGCCCACGTAGCCCTCGGCGGCCGCGGCGTCGATCGCCTTGGAGCTCGGGTCGACCACGACGACCTGATCCTTCTTCAGACCCGTCGCACAGACGGTCCGGATCGCCGACCTGCCCTTCGTGCCAAAGCCGATGACGACGGTGTGATCGCGCAACGTGGACCTCCAGCGGTTCAGTCGCCACTCCTCCCGGGTGCGTTCGGTGAGGGCTTCGAGCGTGGTGCCGACCAGGATGATCAGGAACAGCACGCGCAGCGGCGTGATGACGAGGATGTTGGTGAGCCGGGCGGCGTCACCGGCCGGGGTGATGTCGCCGTAGCCGGTGGTGGAGAGGGTGACGGTCGCGTAGTAGAACGCGTCGAGGAGGGTGAGGCCGCCGCCCGCGTTGTCGTTGTAGCCGTCGCGGTCGGCGTAGACGATCAGCGCGGTCGCGACGAGGACCACCAGTGCCATGGAGAGCCGTTTGGCGACCTGGCGGATCGGGTGCTCCACCACTTTCCTCGGGAGTTTCACCCGATGGGTCACCAGATGCTCGTCCGCCTGGCGGGCAATCACGTCCTGGCCCGGAAGTTTCACGTGAAACACACCCCGATTCCTCCGGACGCCCAAGGCAGGTCGAGCAGTTCCGCCTCCTGCCCCGGACGTGCTCCACCTGGGGGTACGACGGCCAGCGCGTCGGCCGCCGCGATGCCGCGCAGCATGGCCGGACCGTTGTAGTGCAGCGGCACGGCCTGGTCGCCCCGCAGGACGACGGGGACGAGCCGGGTGTCGTGCGGGTGCCCGTGCACGGCCTCCCTGAGCGGCAGCGTGTACGGCTCCGGGGCCGGGCGGGCCGCGAGGGTCCGCAGCAACGGCTCGGCGAGCGTCAGCAGTCCGGAGACGGCGGCGAGCGGGTTGCCCGGCAGGCCGACGAGGTGCTGGGTCTCCGCGATGCGCGCCAGCAGCATGGGGTGGCCGGGGCGCACCTTGACGCCGTCCACGAGGAGCTCGGCACCGATGCGGCGCAGGATGGGGTGGACGTGGTCGACGGGGCCCGCGGCGGTGCCGCCGGTGGTGACGACGACATCGGCGTCGGACGTGGTGATCGCCCGGTGCAGGGCGTCGGCGTCGTCACCGACGCGTCGTACGGCGGTGACCTCGGCGCCGAGCGCCCTCAGCCAGGGCGGCAGCATCGGGCCGAGCGCGTCCCGGATCAGACCCTCGTGCGGCCGTCCCTCGGTGAGCAACTCGTCGCCGAGGACGAGGACTTCGACACGAGGGCGTGGGACGGCGGTGACGGTGTCGTATCCGGCCGCTGCGGCGAGACCGAGTACGGCCGGGGTCACCAGGGCGCCGACGGGGAGCAACTGGTCGCCGCTGCGGCATTCCTGGCCGCGCGGGCGGATGTCCTGGCCGGGCACGATCTCCCGGGTCGCGTGCAGGCGGCCCTTGTCGTCGGTGCGGCCGTGCTCGCTGCGCAGGACGGCGGTGGTGTCCGGGGGGATGCGGGCGCCGGTGGCGATCCGGACGGCCTCGCCGTCGGTCAGGGGCTCGTGCGCGGCGTGCCCGGCCAGGACGCCGTCGTCCCGTACGTCCCAGGGGGCGGGCCCGGCGACCGCCCAGCCGTCCATCGCGGAGGTGTCGAAGGAGGGGAGGTCGGTGAGGGCGTCGAGCGGGGCGGCGAGGGTGAGCCCCAGGGCGGCGTCCAGCGGCACCGAGACCGGGGCGCGGCGGGTGGCCCGGGCGATGCTCCGGGCAGCGCGTTCGGCGATGACCCGGGCCTGTGGCCAGGGGGTGGCGTGGTGGCGGGCGTCGGGCCGGGGGGAGGCGTCCGGCCGGCCGGATGCGCTGCGGCTGTCCGTTCCACCTCGTTCGCCGGGGCCGGGCGGGTGGTTGCTGTTGTTCACGAGGGCGAGCACCTCCTCGACGTCGAGGTCCTCGGCGTCCTCGCCGGCGCGGGTGCCGTGCGGGGTCATCCGGCGTCCGGGCGGGTGTCGGGCGTCGCGTCGGGGGCGACGTCGGGCTGGGGCGGAGCGGCGGAGGATTGGTCCTCTGCGGTACTTTCCTCCGCCCAGCGGGTGGCGAGAGCCGCGGCCCTTCGGGCGGCCTCGGCGACCGCCTCCGGGCCGCCGCCCGCCCGTGCGGCCGCGTAGCCGACGAGGAAGGTGGTCAGCGGCGCCGCCGGCCGGTCCACACCGTGGGCGGCGTCGCGGGCGAGGTCGAGCAGAAGGCGGGTGTCGACGTCGAGGTCGATCCCCAGGTCGTCCTTGACGGCGGAAATCCATTCATCCAACACGTGCCCATGCTCCCTGATGCGTGCCCTGGCGGTGGCGATGTCGTCCCAGGTGTCGCAGTCGAACGACGCGACGGGGTCGGCGATGCGGGTGAGGTTCAGCTCGGCGACGAGGCGCCGCAGCGGGAGACCGGCGAGACCCTTGTGCCGGTCGGTGAGGAGGGCGAGCACCTCGCGCAGCCGCGGCGCGGCGTACGCGGCCACGAGGGGCTGGTCACGGCCCTCGGGGTCGGTCAGCAGCACGCCGGCGGCGCCGCTCGCCCGGAGCGTGCTCAGCAGCCGGTCGACGGTGCGTTCCTCCAGGAACGGCAGGTCGGCGGAGAGCACCACGACGTGCTCCGCCGTGGTGTGCCGGAGCCCGGCGTCGAGCGCTGCGACCGGCCCGCCGCCGGGCGGGTCCTCGTGGGCCCAGGTCACGGGCCGTGCCGTCGGCCGGGGCGCGGCGACGACGACGGTGCCGCGGGCGCCCGCGCAGGCGGCGAGCACGCGGTCGAGCAGGGCCCGGCCGCCCACCCGCACACCGGGTTTGTCCGCGCCGCCGAGCCGGCGGGCGGCACCCCCGGCGAGCACGACGGCGTCGTACGCGACGGAATCCGGCCGCCGCGCGGGGCCGGAACCGGTGCCGGGTTCACCCGGGAGCTCGTAGGCGGTCACACCCCGAGTATGCGTGCCCCCGCGATCACAAGGAACGCGGGGGAACGGACACGATCACGGGCAACAGCTCGCGGGCCGAACAGGAATCACAGCGTCCGCAGCAGCACCGCCGGTTGTTCCACGCAGTCGGCCACGTAGCGCAGGAAGCCGCCCGCCGTGCCGCCGTCGCACACCCGGTGGTCGAAGGTGAGCGAGAGCTGGACGACCTGCCGCACCGCCAGCTCGCCCTCGTGCACCCAGGGCTTGGGGACGATGCGGCCGACGCCGAGCATGGCCGCCTCGGGGTGGTTGATGATCGGTGTGGAGCCGTCGACGCCGAAGACTCCGTAGTTGTTCAACGTGAAGGTCCCGCCGGTGAGTTCCGCGGGCGTCAGCGTCCCGGTCCGGCCCGCCTCGGTCAGCCGGGCGAACTCAGCGGTCAGCGACTCGGCGTCGCGCGCGTGCGCGTCCCGGACGACCGGGACGACGAGCCCCCGGTCGGTCTGCGCGGCGAAGCCCAGGTGCACGTGGTCGAACCGGACGACCTCCCTGGCCTCGGCGTCCACGGTGGAGTTGAGCTCGGGGAAACGGGCGAGGGCCGCCGTGCAGATCCGGGCCAGCAGGGCCAGGAGGGAGATCTTCGGGCCGCCGGCCGCGTTCATGGCCGTGCGTGCCCGCATCAGCTCCGTGGCGTCGGCGTCCACCCAGCAGGTCGCGTCCGGGATCTCGCGGCGGCTGCGCGCCAGCTTGTCGGCGACGGCGCCCCGGACGCCCTTGAGCGGGATACGGGCCCCGGCGTGAGCCGCTGTCGCGGTGGGCCGCGGTGCGGTGGCCGTGCTCGTCGGCTGCGGCACGGGTGTGTGAGGCTCCGCCGTGGGCGCCGCCGCACCCGATCGGGCAGCGGCACGCAGGGCGTATTCGACATCCGCCCGCAGGATCAGCCCGTCGGGGCCGGACCCGGTCAGCTCCCGCAGGTCGAGGCCGTTCTGCCGGGCCAGCCTGCGGACCAGGGGCGAGATCACGGGAACCGGGCCGTCCTCGGTCTCGGGGACACCGGCCTGCCCGTTCAGCGCCGCCGGGACAGCGCCCTGCCCGTTCACCTCCCGGGAGCCTGGCGCGGACGCACGGGACACCGGCCTCTCCTGCCGCACCCTGCGTCGCCGCGCGGGTGCCTCGGAGGTGCCGTATCCGACCAGGACGTTGCCGGAACCCTCGGCACCGGCGGCCTCGGTGTCCCCGGCACCGGCCGCCGGCCGCTCACCCACCGCCACCGTGATCAGCGGCGCCCCGACGGGCAGTTCCGTGCCCTCCTCGCCGAAGCGGGCCGTGACCACACCGCCGTAGGGGCAGGGCACCTCGACCATCGCCTTGGCCGTCTCGACCTCGACGACCGGCTGGTCGATGGAGACCACGTCGCCGACCTCGACCAGCCAGCGCACGATCTCCGCCTCGGTGAGCCCCTCACCGAGGTCCGGCAGCTTGAATTCCAGCACCTGTGCCATCAGCTCTCGGCCTCCCACTGCAGACGCCCCACGGCGTCCAGGATCCGGTCCACACCGGGCAGGTGGTGGCGCTCCAGCATCGGCGGCGGATACGGGACGTCGAACCCGGCCACCCGCAGCACCGGCGCCTCCAGGTAGTGGAAGCAGCGCTCCGTGACCCGGGCCGCGATCTCCCCGCCCGGGCCCCCGAAAGAACCCGACTCGTGGACGACGACCGCGCGTCCCGTCCGCCGCACCGAGGCGCACACCGTCTCGTCGTCGAACGGCACCAGGGAGCGCAGATCGACGACTTCGAGGTCCCAGCCCTCGGCCCGGGCCGCCTCGGCCGCCTCCATGCAGACGGGTACGGACGGCCCGTACGTGATGAGCGTGGCGCTCCGGCCCGAGCGCCGCACCACCGCGCGGCCGATCGGTTCAACGGGCACCGGCTCCTCGGGGTTCCAGGAGTCCTTCGACCAGTACAGCCGCTTCGGCTCCAGGAAGACGACCGGGTCGTCGGAGGCGATCGCGGCGCGCAGCAGGCCGTAGGCGTCGGCGACGGTGGCCGGCGTGACGACATGGAGCCCCGGAGTCGCCATGTAGTACGCCTCGGAGGAGTCGCTGTGGTGCTCGACGCCGCCGATGCCGCCGCCGTAGGGCACGCGGATGGTGATCGGGAGCGGCATCCTGCCGCGGGTGCGGTTGCGCATGCGGGACACGTGCGAGATGAGCTGTTCGAACGCCGGGTAGGCGAACGCGTCGAACTGCATCTCCACGACCGGGCGCAGGCCGTACATGGCCATGCCCACCGCCGTGCCGAGAATCCCCGCCTCCGCGAGCGGGGTGTCCGTGCAGCGGTCCTCGCCGAACTCCTTGGCGAGTCCGTCGGTGACGCGGAAGACACCGCCGAGGGTGCCGACGTCCTCGCCCATGACGTGCACGGCGGGGTCGGCGGCCATGGCGTCGCGCAGCGCGCGCGTGAGGGCCTGCGCCATGGTGGCCGGCTTGACGGCGACGGTGGTCATCGGTGCGTGCCCCCTTCCGGTGCGGTCTCGGCCGCGGCCTCCAGCTCGGCCCGCAACTGCTCCCGCTGGTCGCGCAGTTGGGTGGTGGGCTCGGCGTAGACGTGGGCGAACAGGTCCATGGGGTCGAGCGCCGGGTCCTTGTTCATGTGCGCGCGCAGGTCGGCGGCCATCGCCTCGGCGGCGTCCCGTGCGGCCTGCTTCCCGGCCTCGTCGAGCAGGCCGCGCGCGGTCAGCTCCCGCTCCAGCAGCTGGATCGGGTCGTGCTCGCGCCAGGTCTCGACCTCGGCGTCGCCGCGGTAGCGGGTCGCGTCGTCGGCGTTGGTGTGGGCGTCGACGCGGTAGGTGATCGCCTCGACGAGGGTGGGTCCGCCGCCCGCGCGCGCGTGCCGTACGGCGTCGCTCAGCACCTCGTGCACGGCGGCGGCGTCGTTGCCGTCGACCAGGCGGCCGGGCATGCCGTAGCCGACGGCCTTGTGGGCCAGCGACGGGGCCGCGGTCTGCTTGGCGAGCGGGACGGAGATCGCGAAGCCGTTGTTCTGCACCAGGAAGACGACGGGGGCCTGCCAGACGGCGGCGAAGTTCAGCGCCTCGTGGAAGTCGCCCTCGCTGGTGCCGCCGTCGCCGACCATGGCCAGCGCGACCACGTCGTCGCCCTTGAGGCGGGCGGCGTGCGCGAGGCCCACGGCGTGCGGCAGCTGGGTGGCGAGCGGGGTGCACAGGGGGGCGACCCGGTGTTCGTACGGGTCGTAGCCGGTGTGCCAGTCGCCGCGCAGCAGCGTGAGCGCCTCGACGGGGTCCACGCCGCGGGCCACGACGGCGAGCGTGTCGCGGTAGCTGGGGAAGAGCCAGTCCTGCTCCTTCAGCACGAGCGCGGCGGCGATCTCGCAGGCCTCCTGGCCGGTGGTGGAGGGGTAGACGGCGAGGCGGCCCTGTTTGGTGAGCGCGGTGGCCTGCGCGTTGTAGCGGCGACCGCGGACCAGCTGGGCGTACAGCGTCCGCAGCAGCTCCGGGTCGGCCTTCGCGGCCGCCTCGGTACCGAGGACGCGGTACGGCTCAGCGTCGGGCAGCAGCGGCGCGGGGTCCGTGCGGGGCTGCCAGGCGGGCGGCGGGGTCGGCCGGTACGCGCCCCGCTGCTCCATGACCGTCATGACGGCACCTCCTCGTAGGAGCGGCTTCGTGCAGGCGCGTCGGCTGTGATGCGCCTCACCTACCGATTGTTCGGTCGCCGGCACAATTTGGCTACGGGTGCCCCGAGGCTGTGGACAAACGGTTCTCCACAGCCTGTGATGGACGCAGTACGTCCATGGTAAGGAGGCGGGCGCAGGTGGCATCTGAACAAATGGCCGAAAGCCAGGACGACAGCGGCCTGCTGCCGCCGCCGCGTCCGCTGGACGCCATCGACCAGGACATCCTGCGCATGCTCCAGGCGGACGGCCGCGCCTCGATACGGTCGGTCGCCGAGCGGGTCCACGTCTCGCGCGCCAACGCCTACGCCCGTATCAACCGGCTCGTCGAGGACGGTGTCATCCGCGGCTTCGGCGCCCGCGTCAACCACGAACGGGCAGGTCACGGGACGTCCGCCTACATCACCCTGAAGATCGTGCAGAACTCCTGGCGCACGGTGCGCGAGGAGCTCAGAAAGCTGCCCGGCGCCTCGCACATCGCCCTCGTGGGCGGGGATTTCGACGTACTGCTGCTGGTCCACGTGTCCGACAACCGGGCGCTGCGCGAGCTGGTGCTGACCCGGCTCCAGGCGATCGATCAGGTGCTCAGCACGCGCACGCTGCTGGTGTTCGAGGAGGAGGACCTGGAGCCACAGGGGTGAGCTATCCGGCTTTGCGCAGGCCCCCGAACGCCAGCTGCACCACCGCGTCGGCCACCTCGCGCTCGTTCATGCCCCGCCCGCCCGGCTTGTACCACTCGACGATCGAGTTGATCATCCCGAAGACCAGCCGGGTCACCAGCCGGACCTCTATGTCGCCGCGCACGTCACCGTCCGCCGCGGCGGCCTTCAGCAGGTCGGCGACCCGGTGGTCGAACTCGCGGCGGCGCTCCAGGGCCCACCGCTCGGTGTCCGTGTTGCCGCGCACGCGCAGCAGGAGGGTCACGTAGGGCAGCTCGGCTATGAGCACCTCGACCATGCGCCGGACGACGTACTCCAGACGCTCGGCGGCACGCCCCACGCGCGCGTGCTCCTCGTCGAGGATCCCGAAGAGGCCGTCCAGGGCCCGGCTCACGGCCCGGCGCAGCAGCTCCTCCTTGCCGGTGACGTGGTGGTAGATCGACGACTTGGAGATGCCGGCCGCCTTGGAGAGGTGCTCCATGGAGGTGCCGTCGTAGCCACGCTCGTTGAACACCCGGACGGCGACGGACAGCAGGGTGTCCGGGGTGTACGTGTCGCGTTTGGGGGTGGTCATGAGGCTGTGCCCTCCCGCTTGTCGGAGGCGTGGGCGCGACGGTACAGCGCGAGGGACGGCGCGTAACGCCCCGAGGGGTCGCGCAGGTGGAGGTCGTCCAGGAGCGCGTAGGCCCAGGAGCGGCCGAGCCGGCGGCTCCACTCGAAGGGCCCCAGGGGGTAGTTGACGCCGAGGCGCATCGCGGTGTCGATGTCCTCCTCGGTGGCCACGCCCTTGGCGACGGCGTCGTGCGCCAGGTCGATGATCCGCGCGACGGTCCGGGCGACGATCATGCCGGGGACGTCACCGATGACGCTGACCTTCTTGCCGAGCGCCTGGAACAGTCCGATGGCCTCGGCGAGGGTCTGCGGGGAGGTGTCCTGGGAGGCGGACAGGGCGATCCGGGTGGCCTTGCGGTAGTCCAGGGCGAGGTCGAAGTAGACGACGTCCCGGAACTCCACGGAGGTCTGCCCGTCGGCGAGGGCGAGCTGGCCGCCGCTCGGCAGCACCATGCGGGTGCCGTTGTCCTCGTCCTCGTCGCGCACGGGGATGCCCGCCTCGCGGATCAGCGCGAGCAGGTCACCGGCCGGGCCGAGGTCGCCCTCGGCGACGACGTACGCGGGCGGCTGCCGCCGCTCCGCCGTGTCGGGCTCCGGGCGCTCGGCGCCGTCCCGGTGGTCGTACCAGCCGTGGCCGGTCTTGCGGCCCAGCCGGCCGGACTCGACCAGGCGCCGCTGGGCGAGGGACGGCGTGAAGCGCACGTCCTGGAAGAAGGACTCCCAGACCGACCGCGTGACGGACTCATTGACGTCCTGGCCGATCAGGTCGGTCAGCTCGAACGCGCCCATCCTGAAGCCGCCCGACTCGCGCAGCACGGCGTCGATGGTGGCCGGGTCGGCGCCCTGCGCCTCGTACACCGCGAAGGCCTCTGCGTAGAAGGGCCGGGCGATGCGGTTGACGATGAAGCCGGGGGTGTCCGCGCAGGCGACCGGCGTCTTGCCCCAGGCGCGGGCGGTCTCGTACGCGCGCGTGGCGTACGTGACGTCGGTGGCGAACCCGGAGACGACCTCGACCAGCGGCAGCAGCGGCGCGGGGTTGAAGAAGTGCAGGCCGACGAAGCGCCCGGGAGTGCGCAGGGCGCCGCCGATGGCGGTGACGGACAGGGACGAGGTGTTGGTGGCGAGCAGGCAGTCGTCGTCGACGATGTCCTCCAGCCCGCGGAACAGGTCCTGTTTGACGTCCAGCCGCTCCAGGACCGCCTCGACGACCAGGGCGCAGTCCACCAGCTCGGAGAGGTCTTCGGCGGGCAGCAGCCGGGCGCGGGCGGCGTCCCGGTCGGCGCCGGTGAGGCGGTCCTTCTCGACGAGCCGGTCGAGGCGGGCCCCGATCGCGTCGGCCGCCTCGCGCGCCCGCCCGGGGATGGTGTCGTACAGCAGTACGGGATGGCCCGCGACCAGCGCGACCTGGGCGATTCCCTGGCCCATGGTGCCGGTGCCGACGACGGCCACGGGGCTGCTGAGGTCGAGTGCTGTCATGTGCGCGATCCTCCCGCACGGGGTTTTCCACAGATGCGGCGGACCCCCTTGAACCGACCGATCGTTCGGTTACTCTAGCTCTGTCCGAGTGTTCCTGCCCAGGTTTCTGCCCAGGTCATGAACTCGACGAAGAGTTCTTGAGACGAGGAGTTGGTCACCCATGACCGCCGCACTCTCGGCGCACGAGCTGATCGCCCGGCACCGGTCCACCCTCGACCAGGCGCTGGAAGCGATCCGCACGCGCGCGTACTGGTCCCCGCACCCCGAGCACCCCAAGGCCTACGGGGAGAACGGCAGCCTGGACGCGGCCGCGGGCAAGGCCGCCTTCGACGCCCTGCTCGGCACCCGCCTCGACCTCGGCCAGCCGGGCACGGACGACTGGGTGGGCGGCGAGACGTCCCCGTACGGCATCGACCTGGGCGTGACGTACCCGCACGCGGACCTCGACGTGCTGCTGCCCGCCATGAAGGCCGGGCAGCGGGCCTGGCGGGACGCGGGCGCGGAGCAGCGCGCGGTGGTCTGCCTGGAGATCCTCAAGCGCATCAGCGACCGGACGCACGAGTTCGCGCACGCGGTCATGCACACCTCCGGCCAGGCGTTCATGATGGCCTTCCAGGCGGGCGGGCCGCACGCGCAGGACCGCGGCCTGGAGGCGGTGGCGTACGCGTACGTGGAGCAGGTGCGCACACCCGACAACGCCGAGTGGACCAAGCCGCAGGGCAAGCGCGACCCGCTGGCCATGACCAAGCAGTTCACGCCCGTCCCGCGCGGCATCGGCCTGGTCATCGGATGCAACACCTTCCCGACGTGGAACGGCTACCCGGGCCTGTTCGCCTCCCTCGCCACCGGCAACGCGGTCCTGGTCAAGCCCCACCCGCGCGCGGTGCTGCCCCTCGCCCTCACCGTGCAGGCCGCCCGCGAGGTGCTCGCCGAGGCCGGCTTCGACCCGAACCTGATCGCGCTGGCCGCCGAGCGCCCCGGCGAGGGCATCGCCAAGACGCTCGCCCTGCGCCCCGAGATCCGGATCATCGACTACACGGGCTCGACCGCGTTCGGCGACTGGCTGGAGGCCAACGCCCGCCAGGCCCAGGTCTACACGGAGAAGGCCGGCGTCAACACGGTCGTCGTCCACTCCACGTCCGACTACAAGGGCATGCTCTCCAACCTGGCGTTCTCGCTGTCCCTGTACAGCGGCCAGATGTGCACGACCCCGCAGAACCTGCTCCTCCCGCGCGAGGGCATCTCCACGGACCAGGGCCCCAAGTCGTACGACGAGGTGGTCGCCGACCTCGCCAGGGCGATCGACGGGCTGCTGGGCGACGACGCCCGGGCCAACGCGCTGCTGGGCGCGATCGTCAACCCGGACGTGAAGGCCCGGCTGGAGGCCGCGGCGGGCCTGGGCGAAGTCGCCCTCGCCTCCCGGGAGATCACCAACCCGGACTTCCCCGGCGCGGTCGTCCGTACGCCGGTGATCGTGAAGCTGGACGGGGCCAAGCCGGACGCGGAGGCCGCCTACATGAGCGAGTGCTTCGGGCCGGTCTCCTTCGCCGTGGCGGTCGACTCGGCGGCGGATGCGGCTCAGTTGTTGCGGCGGACCGTCCGGGAGAAGGGTGCGATGACCGTCGGGGCGTACACGACCGACCCGGAGGTCGAGCAGGCCGTGCGGGAGGTGTGCCTGGAAGAGGCGGCGCAGTTGTCGCTGAATCTCACGGGCGGGGTGTATGTGAACCAGACGGCCGCGTTCTCCGACTTCCACGGGTCGGGGGGTAATCCGGCGGCGAGTGCGGCGCTGTGTGACGGGGCGTTCGTGGCCAACCGGTTCAGGGTCATCGAGGTGCGGCGGGAGGCCTAAGCCACACCGCAGCTCCAGTGGTACAAGGTCATCGCCACGCTCGTCGCCAGGTTGTAGCTGCTGACCTGCGGGCGCATCGGCAGGGACAGCAAGTGGTCCGCACGCGCGCGCAGGTCGGCGGACAGGCCGGTGCGTTCGGAGCCGAAGGCGAGGACGGCGTCGTCCGGGAGCTTGATGCCCCGGATGTCGTCGCCCTCCGGGTCCAGCGCGAACAGCGGGCCGGGCGGCAGGCCGGACACCTCGAGACGCTCCACCGCCGTCGCGAAGTGCAGCCCGGCCCCGCCGCGGACGACCGTGGGGTGCCAGGGGTCGACCGTCCCGGTGGTGACCACGCCCGTCGCCCCGAAGCCGGCCGCCAGGCGGATCACCGCCCCCGCGTTGCCCAGGTTGCGCGGGTTGTCGAGGACCACGACCGGGGCCGTGCGGGGCGTGTGCGCCAGCCTCTCGAGGTTGGACGCGCGGGAGGGCCGTACGGCCAGGGCGGCCACGGCGGTGGGGTGCGGACGCGGGACGAACGACGCGTACGTCTCGTGCGGCACCTCCGTCAGCAGCCCGGCCAGCACGTCCCGTACGTCCGGGGCCAGCTCGTCGGCGAGGGCGAGCGTGGCCGCCCGGTCGGCGGTGACCGCGACCGGCACCTCGGCGCCGAACCGCACGGCGTGCTTGAGGGCGTGGAAGCCGTCGAGCAGGACGGTGCCGCCGGCGAGCCGGCGCCAGACGGTCACGGGGTCGGTCATGCCCCGAAGCCTACGTGTGTGGCCTCGGGGCGCTCGTGGGCGTGCTGCTCGGGGGCCTGAGCGGCCCCGCCGCGCCGCAGCAGCCGGTCACGCGCGCGTGCCGCCCGGCCGCCCATGCGGCGCAGGAAGGCCGTCGGCAGGAACACCGCGTCCGCCGCGATCATCGCCAGCGAGAAGAACGGCAGCCCGAGGACGACGGCGATCACGGCGTGCTCGGTGATCATGACTGCCAGCAGGACGTTCTTCACGCGCCGGTTGAACAGCGTGAACGGGAAGGCGACCTGCACGAGGACCGTCCCGTAGGTCACGAGCATCACCATCGTGCCGCTGGCGGACAGCAGGTCGGCGAGCCCGGGCCAGGGCGAGAAGTACTCCAGGTGGAGCGGGTAGTAGACGGCGGTGCCGTCCTGCCAGCGGGAGCCCTGGATCTTGTACCAGCCGGCCGTCGCGTAGATCAGGCACGCCTCGGCCATGATCACGAGCAGGGCACCGTTGTGCACGATGTTGGCGACGACGTCGAGCATGATCCGCGGCTCACCGGGCTTCGCGCGGCGCCCCGTCAGCCACCACAGGGCCTGCGCCACCCACACGGCCCACAGCAGCGCCGGTATCAGCCAGTCATCCTCCATCCGGCCGGCCAGGGTCGCCCCGACCAGCACGAACCCCAGCACACCCCACAGGGCAGGGCCCGTCCGGTCCGTGACGCGCTCACCGCGCACGTGTGCCGCCCGGGCGCGCGCGGCCCTCCGGGCGTCCAGCGACCACACCTGGGCGCAGCGCGTGAACACCAGGTAGATCGACATCAGGTGCAGCACGTTGTCGCCGCCGTCGCCCATGAAGACGCTGCGATTCTGCAGGGACAGCACGCCGACCATGAACAGCACCGACATCGTGCGGGTGCGCCAGCCCAGCATCAGCAGGGCACTGGCGAGGATCGCGAGCAGGTAGACGGTCTCGAACCAGATCCCGCCGTCCGACCACATGAGAGCGGTGAAGGCCTTGTTGGTCCCGATCAGCTGCTCGGCGAGGTCCCAGCTCCAGGGCCCGTCGGGGCCGTAGAGCTCGTGGCGGTGGGGGAACTCGCGCAGCAGGAACAGCAGCCAGGTCGCGCTGAAGCCGATGCGGATCACGGCGGTCTGGTACGGGCCGAGGGCGGCCTCGGTGACCCGGGCGATGCCGCCCGAGACGGCCAGGGAGAAGCGGTTCACCGCACGCCTCCCCCGGCCTCGTCCGCCGGCACCGGCCACCACGGCAGCTCGCGGTAGGCCGGTGTCATGGAGACCTTCTCCCGGCTCCACCGAGGCGCGGGCACGTTGCTGGTGCGGGAGCGGACCTGGACGCGCTCGATGGCACCGCCGCCCCCGGTGGTGGCCCGCACGGCGTCGTCGCGGTCGAGGCGCAGCACCACGATCCGGCGCAGGTACGACTCGGAGAGCGAGCCGCGCAGGCCCACCGGGCGGTTCTCGCCGTCGTGCGTGGCGAGGAAGAAGTCCCAGGCGCGGCGCAGCTCGTTCTGCTGGGTGTGACTGGGCAGCAGGTTGCCGTCGATGGCCCGGCCGTCCTCGGCGGACAGGTCGTACCAGCCGGTGGTCAGCGTCCCGCCCTCCCCGTCGCGGACCTCGGCGCGGACCTGGATGGAGATGTTCTGCTGGAGCGGGTTCGGCGCGAAGAGCTTCCAGTTCTGCTCGAACTCCGGATAGATCCAGTCGTCCACGGCCTTGCCGTGCTCCCTGGTGACGGTGTTCGGCGGCGCGACGTGCAGGAACGTCATCCCGAGGTGCACGCACACCCCGACCGCGACGACCGCGAGCGCCAGCGCGACACCGATCTGGTAGCGGAGCGAGAGCGCGGCGATGCCGGCTCGGGGTGCGGCGGGCGGGCCCGGCACGGCAGGCCCGCCCGACTCGGCCGGCACACCCGGCTCGGCCGGCCGGTCCGGCCCGTGCCGGGCGTTCGAGCCTCCGTCGTACGCGTCCATTCCGCCCCGTTCCACGATCCCGGTCCGTCGTTCCGTCCGCCCGGCCCCGAGGGCGTCGTACCGCCCGCGCACCGCTGCGCGACGTCGGCACGGGCACGGTACTCAGGCCGCCCACCCGGGCACAGCCTCTTCCGCCGGTTCCGGCCGTGGCCGTCACCACACCGCGGAAGCGGACCCCCCGGCCGAGCCCGAAGCCGACCGTACGGCGCTCGCGGCGGCCGGGGAGCGGCGGTCCCCCTGGTCGGCAGGGGACCCCCGCAGGTTATCCACAGGGCGTCCGGGCAGGTCGCCCACAGGAGTGACACCCTACGGTGCCCGCCCGTACACCCATTCCCTTCTTCTAGAACCTGTTCTATCTTGCGCCCCGTCAGCTCTAGTCAGCCCAGCGGGACCGGCCGGAAGGACAGGCACCGTGGACTTCACCTTCACCGAGGAGCAGCAAGCCGCGGCCGAGGCGGCGCAGGGCGTGTTCGCCGGGGTGGCGCCGGACGCCGTGCCCAGTCCGGCCCTGACCCCGGGCGCCGTCGCCGACGCCTGCGACCGCGCCCTGTGGGCCAAGCTCGCCGACGCCGACCTGCTGAGCCTGCTGCTGGACGCGCGGTACGGCGGGGCCGGCCTGGACGCGATCGCGCTGTGCCTGGTGCTGCGGGAGTCGGCGAGAGTGCTGGCCAGGGTGCCGCTGCTGGAGAGCAGCGCGGCAGCCGCCGCCGTCCAGGCCTACGGCGGCGAGGAGGCGAAGTCCGCCCTGCTGGCCCGGGCGGGCCGGGGCGAGCTCGTGCTGACCGTCGCCGCGCACGGCCGCACCGGCCACGACCCGGCCGAGCTCGCCGTGACCGCACGGCAGGACGGCCAGGCGTGGGTGCTGGACGGAGTGCAGACGGCCGTGCCGTGGGCGTACGACGCGGACGTCACGGTCGTCCCCGCGCACACGGGGACCGGCCGGACCGTGCTGGCCCTGGTTCCGCGGGGACACGAGGGAGTCGTTCTGGCCGAGCAGTTCTCCACGAGCGGCGAGCGGCTCGGCGAGCTGCGGCTGGAGTCGGCGCGGCTGGCCGCCCGGGACGTGATCGACGCCGAGGGGGCGTGGGAGTGGCTGCGGGACCTGCTGGCCACCGGGACGTGTGCCCTGGCGCTCGGGCTCGGGGAACGCGTGCTGCGGATGACCGGGGAGTACACGAACAAGCGGGAGCAGTTCGGCTTCCCGATCGCGACCTTCCAGGCCGTCGCCGTACAGGCCGCCGACCGCTACATCGACCTGCGCGCAATGGAGGCCACGCTGTGGCAGGCCGCGTGGCGGATCGCCTCGGGGGCCCCGGGCGCGCTGCCCGCCGCCGGTGACGTCGCCGTGGCCAAGATCTGGGCGGCCGAGGGCGTACGCCGGGTCGTGCAGACGGCGCAGCATCTGCACGGCGGGTTCGGCGCCGATGTCGACTACCCCCTGCACCGCTACCACGCCTGGGCCAAGCACCTGGAGCTGTCGCTCGGCCCGGCGGCGGCGCACGAGGAGGCCCTGGGCGACCTGCTGGCGGCCCACCCCCTGGCCTGAACCCACCCGCGGACGGGCACTACAGCGCACTAAAGGGCAGACAGGGAGCTACAGGGAGCTACAGAGCGCTACAGGACGAACCCCGGCTGCCCGTCGTCCGTCACGACGGGACGGCCCGCCGCCTCCCACACCTGCATGCCGCCGTCGACGTTCACGGCGTCGATCCCCTGCTGGGCCAGATACATCGTGACCTGGGCGGAACGCCCGCCGGAGCGGCAGATCACATGGACCCGGCCGTCCTGCGGGGCGGCCTCGGTCAGCTCCCCGTACCGGGCGACGAACTCGCTGATGGGGATGTGCAGCGCCCCTTCGGCGTGACCGGCCTTCCACTCGTCGTCCTCCCGGACGTCCAGCAGGAAGTCGCCGTCCTTGAGGTCCGCGACCTCGACCGTGGGCACACCAGCTCCAAAACTCATACGTCCGACGCTACCCGAACCGGCGCGTGCCCGGCCGGGACGCGGCTCAGCCCTCCGCGAGCAGCGCGGCCAGCTCCCGCTCCCGCTCGGTGACCTGGGTGAGCAGCTGCTGCCCGATCTCGTCCAGGAGGCCGTCCGGGTCGTCCGGGGCCAGCTGGAGCATGTGGCCTATGGCGCTCTCCTCCAGCTCCTTGGCGAGCAGGGCGAGCAGTTCCTTGCGCTGGGCGAGCCATTCGAGGCGGGCGTAGAGCTCCTCGGCGCGGCTCGGGCCCCGCTTCAGCTCGGGCCCCTTGGCCCACTCCTCGGCGAGTTCGCGCAGCTCCGCCTCGTCGCCGCGGGCGTAGGCGGCGTTCACCCGGGTGATGAACTCCTCGCGCCGCTCGCGTTCCTTCTCCTCCTGCGCAAGATCCGGGTGGGCCTTGCGGGCCAGCTCGCGGTAGAGCTTGCGGGCCTCCTCGCTGGGGCGGACCCGCTGCGGTGGCCGGACCGCCTGATCCGTGAGCATCGCCGCGGCCTCCGGGAACAGGCCGCTGTCGTCCATCCAGCCGTGCAGCAGCTCCTCGACGCCGGGGATCGGCGCGAGCCGGGCCCTGGCCTCCTCCGCCCGGCGCCGGTCCTCCGGGTCGCCGCTGCGGGCGGCCCTGGCCTCCAGGATCCGGGCGTCCAGTTCCTCCAGCCGGGCGTACAGCGGACCGAGCTTCTGTTCGTGCAGCCGGGAGAAGTTCTCGATCTCGACGCGGAAGGTCTCCACCGCGATCTCGTACTCGATCAGCGCCTGCTCGGCGGCCCGCACGGCCCGCTCAAGCCTCGCCTCGGGCCGCGCCGCGTCGTCTTCGGTATGCGCCGCGCCGCCCTCGGGGCGATCCTCGCCGCCCTCGACACGCGCCGCGTCACCTTCGGGCGTCACCCGTTCCTCACCGGCGCCGCCACCACCCTGCTCAGCTTCCGGGGTCGTCACCCGACCAGCGTAGGCCACGGCCCGACCACTCCCGCGCTGCGGACAGCCTCACGCTCGATGGCGCTCAGCGGTCAGACCCCCATCTCCGCGGCGACCTTCCCCGTCCGCACCCCCGCCACCAGGTCCGCATGGTCCGCCTCCGTACGGTCCGCATAGGCGACGGCGAACGCGGCCATCGCCTCGTCCAGCTCGTCGCTCTTGCCGCAGTAGCCGGCGATGAGGCGGGGGTCGGCGCTGTGGGCGTGGGCACGGGCCAGGAGGGCGCCGGTCATCCGGCCGTAGTCGTCTATCTGGTCGGCGGCCAGGGCGGCCGGATCGACGCTGCCCTTGCGGTTACGGAACTGGCGGACCTGGAAGGGGCGCCCGTCGACCGTCGTCCAGCCCAGCAGAATGTCGCTGACGACCTGCATCCGCTTCTGCCCCAGCACGACCCGCCGGCCCTCGTGGTCGGCCACCGGGGCGTCGAAACCGGCCGTCACCAGATGCGGCACCAGCGCCGACGCACGCGCCTCCTTCACCTGGAGCACCAGCGGCTCGCCCCGGTGGTCCAGGAGCAGCACGACGTAGGACCGGGCGCCGACACTGCCGGTGCCGACGACGCGGAACGCCACGTCGTGCACCGCGTGCCGGGCGAGGAGCGGCAGGCGGTCCTCCGGCAGCGTGCCGACGTACTCCTCCAGGGACGCCGCCACCGCCGCGGCCTCCGCGTCCGGGACGCGCCGCAGCACCGGCGGGGCGTCGACGAAGCGGCGCCCGCCGTCCTCCGTGGCCTCGGTCGACTTGGCTGCGAAGCGGCCGCTGGTGTTGTGACGGGCCTTTTCGGAGACCCGCTCCAGCGTGCCGAGCAGGTCATGGGCGTCCGTGTGGGAGACGAGCTCCTCGTCCGCGATGGCGTTCCACGCGTCCAGCACCGGGAGCCTGGCCAGCAGCCGCATGGTGCGGCGGTAGGCGCCCACCGCGTCGTAGGCCGCCTTGCGGCACCTGTCCTCGTCCGCTCCGGTCTCCCGGCCCGCGAGCACCAGGGACGCCGCGAGGCGCTTCACGTCCCACTCCCACGGGCCGAGCACCGTCTCGTCGAAGTCGTTCAGATCGATGACCAGGCCGCCGCGCGCGTCGCCGTACAGGCCGAAGTTGGCCGCGTGGGCGTCGCCGCAGATCTGCGCCCGGATCCGGGTCATGGGGGTGCGCGCCAGGTCGTAGGCCATGAGGCCCGCGGCGCCGCGCAGGAACGCGAACGGTGTGGCGGCCATGCGGCCGACCCGGATCGGCGTGAGCTCGGGGAGCCGGCCGCGGCCCGACTCCTCGACCGCGCTCACCGCGTCGGGCCGGGACGCGTCCAGATCGAGCGTGGCGTGCGCGCGGCGCGGGAGCCGCTTGCGCAGGGCCTTGCCCTCGTCCTTGGGCGAGCCCTCCACGGGCCACTCGGCGAAACCGCGCACCCGGGGCAGCCGATGGGTCACCCCATGCGCCGCCCTGTCCTCGGCCCCAGCACTGTCCCTGGTCACACCGACCGCCTCCCCCGCACGCGCACGAACATCAACTCGTGCCGACCGTACAGCCGACGGCCGAAACGCGTCAGATCCCTGTGGACAACTCCACAGCTGTGGACAACCCGTGACTCCTACGCCCCCGACGAGACCTGCGTCGGCACAGCCCCCTCCTGCACCCGCCCCTGTCCCTGTCCATCAACCTGAACCTGAACCTGAACCTGAACCTGAACCCGGCCCTGATCCTGCCCCTGCACCTGCACCCGCCCCTGCGCCAGCACCCGCTCGGCCCGCTCCACCGAGATGTCGAGCCGGGCCAGCACCGCGGGAACGGCGATCCCCGGCAGGAAGTGCTCGAACAGCACGACGACGCGGCGCTCCAGATCCTGCCGCTGGCAGCGCAGCTGGGACAGCAGTTGCACCCCCGAGAAGCTGCCGACCAGCAGCTCCGCCGTCTCCGCCACGTCGACGTGCGGCAGCAGCTCGCCCTGTGCCTTGCCCTCGGCCAGCATCTGCACGTTCTGGTCGATCCACATCCGGAAGGCCGGCGTGCGGTCGAGGTCCATGGCCCCTTGGTCGAGGGCGAGCCCCACACTGGCGCGAACCAGCGGTTCCGAGCGCAGCCGGCGGGCCAGCACCAGCCCGGAGTCGACGAGTTCCTGGAGCTTGCTGGACTGCGGCGGGAGCGTGATCGCGAGCTGCTCCTCGAACACCCCCACCGCCAGCTCCTCCTTGGAGCCGAAGTGGAAGTACAGCGCGCCCTTGGTGACGCCCGCCCGGTCCAGGATCTCCCCGATCGTCGCCGAGGTGTAGCCGCGTTCGTCGAAGACGGCCGCGGCCGCTTCGAGGATGGTCCGCCGGGTGCGGATCGCGCGCTCCTGTCGCGCCATCGGGTCCCTCCTGATCTCCGTCGATTCCTGTGAAATCGCTGTGCAGCGGGGGCGCGAGAGCCTGTCCCAGCGGTTTGGCTCACCCTTTGAAACCTTTGAAAAAAACCGGCTCGTCCGTATCTTAGACAAACGCTGACCTCAGCCAGGCTGCCGATCCTGGGGGTTCTCATGCCGCAGTCAGAACCTTTAAGCGCACCCACGGACGATCAGACCGGACAGGAGGGCCGTCCGGCAAACAGAACCACGTCGGCCGTCGAGAACGCGCCACAAGCCGCACTCACCGGTTCCACCGAAGTCCCCGGAGCCCCCGGAGCTCTCAAAGTCCCCGGAGCCCCCGAAGTCCCCGAATCCACCTCGGTCACCAAGGAACTGGCCCACCGCACCACCGAGGCAGACGTCTTCCCCACCCGGTGGCGCCGAATTTCCGAGACCCGCTTCCGCTTCACCGCTCACTGGCCGGCCACCCACGCCTTCTTCGGCCCCGTGGACGACCGCCACCAGGACCCGATGATCGTGGGGGAAACGTTGCGGCAGGCCTCGATGGTGCTCGCGCACGCCGAGTTCGGCGCCCCCGCCGACACGCACTTCGTCATGTGGGACCTGACGGTGCACACCGACCCGACCGCGCTCCTGCTGTCGGACGCGGCCGAACCGGTCGACGTCGACGTCGTGTGCTCAGAGATACGCCGTCGCGGTCGCGGCCTGCACAGCATGCGGACCACGATGGAGTTCCGCCGCGCGGGCCGCTTCGTCGCCCGCGGCACCGGCAGCACCGGCTGCACCTCGCCGCTCGCCTACCGCCGTCTGCGACAGAAGCAGTTGGCCGCACTCGGCACCCCGGTGCCCCTGCTGCCGGGCATATCGCCGGCACTCGCCGGCCGCTTGCGCGCCGAGGACGTCGTCCTCGCCCCGGCCGACCGCCCCGGCGTCTGGCGGCTGCGCGTGGACACCGGCCACCCGGTGCTCTTCCCGCGGCCCAACGACCACGTGCCCGGCATGGTCCTGTTCGAGGCGGCCCGCCAGGCGGCGACCGCCGCGTCCGGCCGGCACCCCTTCCTGCCCCGCTCGATGACGGCGACCTTCGCCCGGTACGCCGAGCTGCACAGCCCGTGCTGGATCGAGACGGAGCTGCTCGACGGGAATCCGGGAGATCCGGGAGATCCGGGGGAGACGACCGTACGGGTCTCGGGGCGGCAGGACGGCGAGTCCGTCTTCAGCGCCACGCTGACCGCCGCGCTGCCCTCCCCACAGCCGGCCCGAATACGGTCCCTGTCGTGACCGTCACCTTTCTGATCACGGGCGCGAGCGGCTTCGTCGGCCGCAGGGTCGCGGCCGACGCACACCGGCAACCCGGCGTCCGCGTACGGCACTTGTCGCGCCGTACCGCACCGGGAGCAGAGCCCGGCGAGTCCGTCCACGGCGACCTTCTCGATCCGCCCTCCCTGCGCGGCGCCTGCGCCGGCACCGACGTCCTGGTGCACTGCGCCACGCGGGTCGGCGGCGACGCCGAGAGCGTCGAGGCCGTCAACGACCTGGGCACGCGGGCCCTGGTCGAGGAGGCTCAGCGAGCCGGGGTACGCCGGATCGTGTACGTGAGCACGGCCGCCGTCTACGGCCGGGGCCCCTTCCGCGGTGTGCGCCCCGGGGAGGTGCCGATCGCCCCCGCGTCGGCCACCAGCCGCACCCGGGCCGCCGCCGAACGGCACGTCCTCGACGCGGGCGGCCTGGTGCTGCGCCCGCACCTCGTGTACGGCGAGGGCGACCGGTGGGTCGTCCCCGGACTGGTGTGGCTGCTGGGCGAGTTGTCTGCGACCCTCACCGGCTGCGAGGCGCTCCAGTCGATGATCGACGTGGACACCCTGGGGCGTGCGGTGGTGGCCGCGGCCCTGTCCCCGGCGCACGGCGGCGGTGTGCACCACGTCAACCACCCCGAGCCGGTGGGGGTCCCGGACCTGCTCGGCGCCGTGTGCACGCTGCTGGAGGAGCCCGGCGGCGGTGCGGCGGTGGACGTCGCCACCGCCCTGGACCGGGCCGCCGGGAAACCGCTCGCCCTCCATCACCTCGGCATGCTCACGGTCGACCACTGGTTCGTGGACGACACCTTCTGGAAGGACCTCGACTGCTCGCCCGGCGAGGGATTCGGGGCCGCGTTCAGGCGCGCGGCACCCTGGTACCGCTCGTTCCTCCCAGGCCGGAAAGCCTCCTGATCGCCTCCGCCTCCTCCGGACGCGGACCCGGTTCCGGTTCCGGTTCCGGTTCCGGCCCGGCATCCCGGCCGTGCAGCAGCACGGGCAACTCCTGGTGGCCCGTGGAGATGATGGAGCGCAGCCGCTGCGGAGGCCGGGACGGATCGGCCAGGGCCAGCCGCGGGAAGCGGTCGAACAGGGACGTCAGGGCCGCCGTCGCCTCGGCCATGGCCAGGGGCCGGCCCAGGCAGTGGTGCACGCCGTGGCCGAAGGAGACGTGGTCGCGGCTGGTGGGCCGGGTGACGTCGAACCGTTCGGCGTCCGGGCCGTGCCGCTCGGGGTCGCGTCCGGCACCGGCGAAGGAGACCACGACCGGATCGCCCTTCGGGATCGTCAGACCTGGCTCGATCTCGATGTCCTCGACGGCGTAACGCAGACCCGACATGGCACCGGGCGCCTCGAGGCGCAGCGACTCCTCGAGGGCGTCCTCCCAGGTCGCCTGCCCGGATCGGACCAGTTCGAGCTGGTCGGGGTGGGCGAGCAGGCTGTGCACGGTGTTGTCGATGAGGTTGACGGTCGTCTCGAAGCCCGCGGTGAGCAACAGGATCAGGTTGTCCATCAACTCCTGTTCGCTGAGGCTGCCTTCGTCGTGCGCGGCCATGAGGGCCGTCGTCAGGTCGTCGGCCGGGTGCTCGCGCTTGTACCGGAGGAACGCGGTCAGCGTGCCGTACAGCTCGACCCCGTTGGCCTGGGCGTCCTCCAGGGAGATCGCCGTGTCGAAGAAGCGGCTGATGATGCGGTAGAGGGCTCCCCGCGGGCCGTCCTCACCCGGCGGTACGCCGAAGAGCTCGCACACCACCTCGTGCGGCACCGGCGCCGCGAACGCCGCCCGCAGGTCGACGACTTCACCCTCGGGGATCCGCTCCAGGTCGTCCAGCGCCCGGTCGACGATCTCCTGGACGCGCGGGAGCAGCGCCTCGACGCGGCGCTTGGTGAAGGCGGCGGCCATCGGCTTGCGCAGCCGGCTGTGGTCGGTGCCGTAGGCGGTGACCATGTTGCGCACCGACACCCAGATCGCGAGCGGCCAGGTGCGGGAGATGTCCCCGTTGATCCAGGCCGGCCAGTGCTGGAAGGCGTCCTTGCTCGTCTCGGGGCCGGCCAGGAGCCGTTTGTTCAGCTCCAGGCCGTTGATCCACCACGCCCGTACGCCGCCCGGGAGTTCCACCTCCACGGCGGGGCCCTGGGCCCGGATCCGGGATATCTCGTCGTAGAGATCCCGGCCGGACGGGTCGATCGCCAGGAAGGGACAGGCCTGCTGTGCCATGTCTCATCGCTCCTTGGTCCAGAGGCTGGGGAACCATCGTGCGGTTCACGTGACGAAAAAACTTGGCATCCGGTTTGTTTTGGCCATCGCTTCCACCACTGTCGGCCATGGGAAGGTCGGCCGGAAGTCGGCCGGAAGCCCCGCCGGGACGCCCGGCTACCGCAGCGCGAGCCCGGCCCGGCCCGGCTCCTCCAACGCCCCGTCCGCCTCCCTGCCGACGTCCGGCTCCCTGCCGGCGTCCGCCTGCCTGCCGGCGTCCGGCTCCGCGTGGTCCGGCTCGGTCCCGGCCGGGTCCAGCGCGCCGGCCAGGTGCGGTGCGGCCACGCACGGCAGGAGCAGGTGCCACAGGTCGGTCAGGGAGGGCCGGGCGAGCCAGCCGGGGTCCTCCCGGGCCAGCACCTCGATGCCGGTCGTGGCGGCGAGGACGACGGCGCTGGAGCGGTGCGGCGGCATCCCGGCGGCGAGTTCGCCCCTGCGCTCCGCCTCGGCCAGCAGCTCGTGCACGCACTCCCGCCACTCCCGGCGCAGGTCACGCACCCGCCCGGCGACCGCCTCGGCGTTCAGCCGCAGCCCCGCGCGCACCACGATGTCGGCGCACAGCAGCCGGGCGACGTGGTGCGTGACGTCCACCAGGCGCTGGAGGGCGCACCCGTCGCCGCCGCGGCCCCGGCCCGCGACCCGGCGCAGGGCACGGGCGGCCGCCTGCTCGACGGCCTCGGCCACGGCGGCCTTGTTCGCGAAGTGGAAGTGCAGCGCGCCGGAGCTGACGCCGGCTCCCGCGCTGATCTCCGCAAGACTGGCCCGGACGTATCCCCGTGCCTCGAACTGCTCGGCCGCCGACCGGATCAGCGCGAGACGGGTCCGGACGGCCCGGTCCTGTTTGGTCACCCCTGGCTCCCGTGGAGGGCTCTGATGGCGACGCAATGAAACCAACTCGCTGGTTTTTCCACAACGCGCCCGCTGCCCGAGGGACTTGGGTCCGGCCCGGACCTGCCCCCCCGGACCCGGCCGACCGGCCGCGCGCCTACGCCCGCAGATACGCCAGCACGGCCAGCACCCGGCGATGGGTCTCGTCCGCCGGCGGCAGGTCCAGTTTGGTGAGGATGCCGGAGATGTGCTTGCCGACGGCCGCCTCGGAGACGACCAGTTCGCGGGCGATCGCGCCGTTGGACCTGCCCTCCGCGATCAGCGCCAGCACCTCGCGCTCCCGCGGGGTGAGGCGCTCCAGCGGGTCGCGGCGGCGGCGCAGCAACTGCCGTACGACCTCGGGATCGACGAC
This sequence comes from Streptomyces coeruleorubidus, assembly GCF_028885415.1. Classification (GTDB taxonomy): domain Bacteria; phylum Actinomycetota; class Actinomycetes; order Streptomycetales; family Streptomycetaceae; genus Streptomyces; species Streptomyces coeruleorubidus_A. The sequence continues at coordinate 4,957,824 of NZ_CP118527.1, read as the reverse complement.
CGTGCCGCCGTCGGCCACCTCGCCGAGCGCCTCGACGAACTCCTCGACCTGGCCGACGCGGTCCTTGAGCAGATAGCCGACGCCCGTGCCGTCACCGGAGTCCAGCAGCTCGGCGGCGTAGCGGCGCTGCACGTACTGGCTCAGGACCAGGACGGGCAGTGTGGGCCGGTCGCGGCGCAGCCGCACGGCCGCGTGCAGGCCCTCGTCCTGGAAGCCGGGCGGCATCCGCACGTCCGTCACGACCACGTCGGGGGTGTGCTCCCCGACGGCCGTGATCAGTGCCTCGGCATCCCCCACGGCCGCGACGACCTCGTGCCCGCAGCGACCGAGCAGCCCGACGAGCCCGTCCCGCAGCAGCACGCTGTCCTCGGCCAGGACCACCCGCAGCGGTCGCTCAACTCGCAGGGCCACAAGGGATCTCCACACGCAGCAGGGTCGGTCCGCCGGGCGGACTGGACAGGGAGAGTCTGCCATCGAGCACCGACACGCGGTCGGCGAGTCCGGTCAGTCCGCTGCCCTCCCCGGCCCGCGCACCGCCGCGCCCGTCGTCGCGGATCCGAAGGACCAGCCGGCCGTCGCGGTGCCCGCCGCTCACCTCCGCCCGGCTCGCCCCGCTGTGCCTGCCCACGTTGGCGAGCGCCTCGCACACCACGAAGTACGCGGCGGCCTCGACGGCTTGGGGGAGCCGCCCGGGCAGCTCCAGGTCTACGTCCACGGGCACGGCCGAGCGGTCGGCGGCGTCGGCGACGGCGGCTTCGAGGCCGTAGTCGGCGAGGACCTTGGGGTGGATGCCGTGGATGAGCTCGCGCAGTTCCGCGAGCGCCGTGCCCGCCTCCTCATGGGCCTTGGCGAGCTGGTCGGCCAGCGGTCCCGGCGGGGCGTCCAGCCGGGCCAGGCCGAGCGTCATCGTCAGCGCGACGAGCCGCTGCTGCGCCCCGTCGTGCAGATCGCGCTCGATGCGCCGCCGTTCCGCCTCGAACGCGTCCACCAACCGCACCCGGGACCGGGCCAGTTCGACCACCCTGGCCCCCAGGTCGGCCTCGCGCGGGGCGATCAGCAGCCGCGTCAGCCCGGCCCGAGCACCGGCGGCGACGCCCAGCAGGTAGGCGCCCAGGGCGAGCAGGAGCAGTCCGAGGACGGCGAACCCGACGGCAGCCGGCCAGGTGGTGACCAGCCACACCTTGAGCACCTTCGCCTCTCCGAAGACGGCCATGAGCAACGGAGTCGCCACCACGGAGAGCGGCCCCAGCAGGAAGGCGGTGAACGCGAGAGCATCGACCGGCCACAACAGCCCCGCGAACAGCAGGGCGTGGCCCACCTCCCGCCAGGTGGCCCGCTCCCGCAGCCGGGTCGACAGCCAGGCGCGCAGCCCCGGTTCCCCGGGCGCCTCGTGCGGGTCGGACGCCGGCTCCGCGTCGACCAGCCGCAGCCGGAACCGCTCGAGAGCCGCCACCGGAATGCCCGCCAGGACCGTCCCCAGCAGCAGAGGCAGCCCCACCAGCGCGAGGGCGAGCACCCCGCCGGCCGCCACCGAGACCACGATCCCCACGAGCACGACGGCACCGGTCACCGCGCCGGTGAGCAGATATCCGGCCGACCGCCACGGCCACGCCCCCAGCAGATAGCCGGGGCGGGACATGGCCTGCCACACGTTCCGAGGATGCATGGGGATCACCGTAGAAGCGGGCCGGGGCCCCGGCCATGGGCTCAGGCCGAGGCCGGATGGTATGCCTGGCCCTACCCCAGGTCTAGGCCTCGCCGCACTGCGCCGGCCCGCCCCCGCCCGGTTTCCTGGAAGCGACACCGACACCAGGGGGAACCCATGACACACGACGCCATCCGGCTGGACTCCGTCACCAGGGCGTACGGAACCGTGACCGCACTCGACGAGGTCTCCCTGGCGTTCCCCGCCGGAACCTTCACCGCCGTGATGGGCCCCTCCGGCTCCGGCAAGTCGACCCTGCTCCAGTGCGCCGCCGGCCTGGACCGGCCCACCTCCGGCTCGGTCACCCTCGCCGGCACCGAGCTGACCGGGCTGAGCGAGCGGCGGCTGACCCTGCTGCGCCGCGAGCGCGTCGGGTTCGTCTTCCAGGCGTTCAACCTGCTGCCCTCGCTGACCGCCGAGCAGAACGTCGCCCTGCCCCTGCTCCTGGCCGGCCGGCGCGTCCCGAAGGCCCGGGTGCGCCAGGCGCTCCAGCAGGTCGGCCTCGCCGACCGGGCCCGGCACAGACCGGCCCGGCTCTCCGGTGGCCAGCAGCAACGCGTCGCCCTGGCCCGCGCGTTGATCACCCGGCCCGACGTGCTGTTCGCCGACGAACCGACCGGCGCCCTGGACACGCGGACCGGCCGCGAGGTGCTCGGGCTGCTGCGCGGCATGGTCGACCGCGAGGGACAGACGGTCGTCATGGTCACGCACGACCCGGTGGCCGCCGCGTACGCGGACCGCGTGCTCTTCCTCGTCGACGGGCGCGTGCACGGGGAGTTGACCGGTCCGAGCGCCGACGCCGTCGCCGCGCGCATGACCCGCCTGGAGGCCGTGCCGTGCTGAGCGTCGCCCTGCGCACCCTGCGCACCCGCTGGGCCACCTTCACCGGCAGCTTCGTCGCGCTCGCGCTGGGCGTGGCACTGCTGACCGTGACGGGCCTGGCCCTGGCCTCGTCGGCCACCGCCCCGGAACGCGCCCCCGAACGCTTCGCGGCGGCACGGGTCGTCGTCAAGGGCCAGGACACGCTGCGCGTACCGACCCCGATCGGCGACCGCGAGTCCCGGCTCGCCCACCCGCGCCCGGTACCCGCCACGACCGTCGCCGAGTTGCGGAAGCTGGGCCCGGTCGTGGCGGACAGGTCATTCGCCGTCCGCGCCACGGGCGCCCCCGCGGACCTGGTCGGCCACCCCTGGTCCACCGCCGCGTTCGCCCCCTACGACCTCGCCACCGGCCGGGCTCCCCGCACCGCCGGCGAGGTCGCCGTCACCGGCGACTGGACACGCCCCGGCCGGCGGCTCCACACCGACCGGGGCCCGGTACGCGTCGTCGGCACGCTCACGTCACGCGGCTTCGAGAGCGCCGTGTTCTTCACCGACGCCCGCGCCGCCCGACTGGCGCCCCCGGTCACGCAGTTGGCCGTCGAGGCCGATCCGGCGGCCGTACGGGAGGCGGTGGGCGACAGCGCCCAGGTCCTCACCGGCAACGCGCGCCGCCTCGCCGATGCCGACCCCGGCCGGGACAGCGAGGCGCTCACGGCGATGAACTCCCTGTTCGGCACCGCCGGCGGCGTCACCGCCTTCGTGTCGGTCTTCGTCGTGGCGTCGACGTTCGCCTTCGCGGTCGCCCAGCGGCGCCGGGAGTTCGCCCTGCTGCGCACCGCCGGGGCCACCCCGGGCCGGCTCCGCCGGACCGTCCTCACCGAGGCCCTCGCCGTCGGCGCCCTCGCCTCCGCCACCGGCTGCGCCCTCGGCTCCCACGCAGCGCCGCGCCTCGCGGCCTGGGTCGTCGACAACGGCCTCGCCCCTGCCTGGTTCACCATCGGCGACCACACCTGGCCGTACCACGCGGCCTTCTGGACCGGCCTGCTCGTGGCGCTGTGCGGAGCGACCGCGGCGTCCTGGCGGGCCGGCCGCACCGGCCCCACCGAGGCACTGCGCGAGGCCTCGGCGGAGAGCGGGACGATCACCCGGGGCCGCCTGCTGTCCGGCACGGCCCTGCTGCTGACGGCCGCGGTGACACTGGGCCTGTCCCTGGCCGGCGACCCGGCCGGCCTGTTGCACCGCAAGTCCTACATCAGCCGCCCGATGCTGCTGATCACCGCGGCCGCCCTGCTCTCCCCGCTCGTGCTGCGCCCCCTGACCCGGCTGCTGACGTGGCTGCCGGGCGCCTGCGCCCTGCTGGTCCGCGAGAACACCGCCGCCGGGATGCGCCGCACCGCAGCGCTCGCGGCCCCCGTCCTGGTCACCGTCGCCCTCGCGGGTTCCCTGCTCGGCGCCACCGCGACCCTGAACCGGGCGAAGACCACCGAGACGAGCGAGCGCACCACCGCCGCCTTCGTCGTGACCCCGCCGACCGGCACGGGCTTCGACGACGCCGCCCTGCGCAGACTGCGCGCCGTCCCGGGCACCGAGATGTCACCGACGTCCTCCACGTCCGTCCACGTCCTGGAGGACGGCGTGGCCCTCATCCGCTCCGAGGCCCGCGCCGCCACCCCCGGCCCCCTCGCGGCCACCACCCGCCTGCCCCTGGCCGCCGGCGAGGTGGCCGACCTCGACGACGACTCGATCATCGTCAACGAGGAGTGGCAGCGGCACCGGGTCGGCGACCGGGTCCGCGTCTGGCTCGGCGACGGAACGCCGCGCCCCCTGCGGATCGCCGCGGTGATGACCACCGGCACCGGCGACAACGGCGTCTACGTCACCCCGCGCAACGCCCCGGGCGCCACGGTCGACCGGATCGACGTGGCCCTGACCGACGACGCGGACCCGAAAACCGTCGCCACCGCCCTGCACCAGGCGCTCGGCACCGGGAACGGACAGGTCCTCACCCGCGACGCATGGATCCGCGCCACCCACCCCGAGACCAACCGCACCACGCGCCTCGGCCTCCTGCTGGTCCTCGGCATCGCCCTCCTCTACACGGGCATCTCCGTGGCCAACACCATGGTGATGGCGACGTCCGACCGGGCCCGCGACCTGGCCGTGCTGCGGCTGGCCGGAGCCACCCGCCGGCAGGTCCTGCGGCTGACCGGCGCCGAGGCCCTGACGGTCGTGGCGGCCGGCGCGCTCCTCGGCCTCCTGGTCGCCGCCGTCAACCTGGCCGGCATGGCGAGCGCCCTCGCCCTGCTGTCGGCCCCGGCCACGATCGCGCTCCCGTGGCAGGCCCTCGGCGCGACGACGGCCGTCTGCGCCCTCCTCGCCGTGACCTGCGCGCTCGCCCCGGTCGCCCTCGCCCTGCGCCGCCACCCGGCGGAACCGGCGGGCGTACGGGAGTGACAAATCCGGGGACCCCGAGGGCGAGTCCATCTCATGATGAAACCGATAACCTGGCAGCCGTGAAACGGACCTCGTTCGACACCTGGCCCTGCTCCATCGCCCGCACCGCGGACATCCTGGGCGATGCCTGGAGCCTGCTGGTGCTGCGCGAGGTCTTCTACGGCGAATCCCGCTTCGACGGCTTCATCGGCTCGCTCGGCATCGCCCGCAACACCCTCACCGACCGGCTGCGGCGCCTGGAGGCCGAGGGCCTGCTGCGCCGGCAGGCCTACCGGAGCGACCCGGTCCGCCACGAGTACCTGCTGACGGACAAGGGCCGCGACTTCTTCGGCGTACTCGCCGCGATCAACGCCTGGGGCGACCGCTGGCTGACCGGCGACACGGGCGCCCCGGTGGTCCTGCACCACACGCCCTGCGACCACGACACCGAGGCCCGCGTCGTCTGCTCCTCCTGCGGCGAACCACTGCGCCACCAGGACATGACCGCCCGCACCGGTCCCGGCTACCCGGCCCGTCTCCTCGACGACCCCGCGGTACGGGAACGCTTCGCCCCCGGGCGGTCGCTGGGGGACCCCCGAGCCGACCAGTCCTGAGAGCTTCCTCACACAAGCGCCCCACGGGCGCCGCGAGACAACCATCACATCCGCAGACACGAAAACGGGCGGCATCTGATCGATGCCGCCCGTTCCGACGGTGCGCGAGGGGGGAGTTGAACCCCCACGCCCTTGCGGGCACTGGAACCTGAATCCAGCGCGTCTGCCTATTCCGCCACCCGCGCATTGGGTGTGTCGTGGGCCCCTGCCCCTTGGGGCCTGGCGCCTGCCGACACCCAGAACATTAGCACGCGGGGCGGGGTGGATTCACATCCCTTCTTCCGCAGGCAGACAGGCCGCCGAACCTTCGGTGCCCTGGCCACGTATCAACGCGTAGCGCTTCACGTATCAACCTCGTACCGGTACCCCCCGTCTCCGCAGGAGGCGGTCGGGGTCCACAGTCGGGTGCGGGACACTGGTCTTCGGCCGCCTCTACGATCCTTGTCAGGAGTACGCGAGAGCGGTTGCGCGGCAGCCGTAGCACCGGAGGAGTTCGAAGGGGAGCTCCACAGGGAACTTCGTCAGGCGTCGACACCCGTCGACCGGGCTGACAGGGGGAACCAGCCGATCGACCGGCGCGTGGATACGATCAGTAAGCAGTACCAGGCAAGCGGCCCGCAGGGCAGTACACAGGACGGCAGCGACGGAGGAGGTGCCCCATGGGAGTCCTGAAGAAGTTCGAGCAGCGTCTCGAAGGTCTGGTCAACGGCACCTTCGCCAAGGTGTTCAAGTCCGAGGTCCAGCCCGTGGAGATCGCCGGCGCGCTCCAGCGCGAGTGCGACAACAACGCCACCATCTGGAACCGCGACCGGACGGTCGTGCCCAACGACTTCATCGTGGAGCTGAGCACGCCGGACTTCGAGCGGCTCAGCCCCTACTCCGGCCAGCTCGGCGACGAGCTCGCCGGCATGGTGCGTGACTACGCCAAGCAGCAGCGCTACACCTTCATGGGCCCGATCAAGGTGCACCTGGAGAAGGCGGACGACCTGGACACCGGCCTGTACCGGGTGCGCAGCCGTACGCTCGCCTCCTCCAGCAGCCAGCAGGCCCCGCCAGGCGCCGCGCCCGCGGCCCCGCCCGCCGGACGCCCCGGCGGCTACGGATACCCGCCGGCCGCCGCACCCGCGGGCGCCCCGCCCATGCCGGCCGCGCCGCCGCCCGGCGGCCGCCCAGGCGGGTACGGCTACCCGCAGCCCGCGGGCGCCCAGCGGCCCCCGGCCGCCCCAGCGGCCGGCGGACGCACCCGCCACTGGATCGAGATCAACGGCACGCGCCATCAGATCTCCCGCTCGACGCTGGTGCTGGGCCGCAGCACCGAAGCCGACGTGCGGATCGACGACCCCGGCGTCTCCCGCCGGCACTGCGAGATCCGGACCGGAACGCCCTCGACGATCCAGGATCTCGGATCCACCAACGGCATCGTGGTGGACGGGCAGCACACCACCCGCGCTACGCTCCGCGACGGCTCGCGGATCGTCGTGGGCAGCACCACCATCATTTACCGGCAAGCCGAAGGGTGAAGCGGGGGCAATGTCAGAGCTGACCCTCACGGTCATGCGGCTGGGTTTCCTGGCCGTACTGTGGCTGTTCGTGATCGTGGCCGTGCAGGTCATCCGGAGCGACCTGTTCGGTACGCGTGTCACCCAGCGCGGATCGCGACGGGAGGCAGGCCGGCAGCAGGCCGCCCGCCAGGCCCCGCCGCAGCAGCGCCAGCAGTCCGGCGGCGGCCGGCGCGGCCGTAACGCCCCCACCAAGCTGGTCGTGACCGAGGGCACCCTCACCGGCACCACGGTCGCGCTCCAGGGCCAGACCATCACCCTGGGCCGGGCGCACGACTCGACGATCGTGCTGGACGACGACTACGCCTCCAGCCGCCATGCCAGGATCTACCCGGACCGCGACGGCCAGTGGATCGTCGAGGACCTCGGCTCCACCAACGGCACGTACCTGGACCGGAACCGGCTGACGACTCCCACACCGATTGCGCTGGGCGCGCCGATCCGCATCGGCAAGACCGTCATCGAGCTGCGGAAGTAGTGCTACATCATGGATAGGCGCGAGCGGAGCGAGCACGCAGTGGCGGGCCCCACCCCGGGCCCCGGCGCGCTCCCGACCGGAGGGTGGGCAGTGTGGCTCGACACGACCGGCTGTACCCGGAGCCGACGGGCGAGGTGCGCATGAGTCTGTCACTGCGCTTCGCGGCCGGATCGCACAAGGGCATGATCCGGGAGGGCAACGAGGACTCCGGATACGCCGGCCCGCGCCTGCTCGCCATCGCCGACGGCATGGGCGGCGCCGCGGCGGGCGAGGTCGCCTCCTCCGAGGCCATCTCCACGATCGTCGCGCTCGACGACGACGTCCCCGGCTCCGACCTCCTCACCTCGCTCGGCACGGCCGTACAGCGCGCCAACGACCAGCTGCGCTCGATGGTCGAGGAGGACCCCCAGCTGGAGGGCATGGGGACCACCCTCACCGCCCTGCTCTGGACCGGCCAGCGCCTCGGCCTGGTCCACGTCGGCGACTCCCGCGCCTACCTCCTGCGCGACGGCGTACTGACGCAGATCACGCAGGACCACACCTGGGTGCAGCGCCTGGTCGACGAGGGCCGCATCACCGAGGAAGAGGCCACGACCCACCCGCAGCGCTCGCTGCTCATGCGCGCCCTCGGCAGCGGCGACCACGTCGAACCGGACCTGTCCATCCGCGAGGTCCGCGCCGGTGACCGCTACCTGATCTGCTCCGACGGCCTGTCCGGCGTGGTGTCCCACCAGACCCTGGAGGACACCCTCGCCAGCTACCAGGGCCCCCAGGAGACCGTCCAGAACCTCATCGAGCTGGCACTGCGCGGCGGCGGCCCGGACAACATCACCGTCATCGTCGCCGACGTCCTCGACCTCGACACCGGCGACACCCTCGCGGGGCAGTTGTCCGACACCCCCGTCGTGGTCGGCGCCGTCGCCGAGAACCAGCACCAGCTGCACGACAACGGCATCATGCAGACCCCCGCCGGCCGCGCCTCCGGCCTCGGCCGCCATGGGCACGGACAGGGCGGCGGTGGCGGCGAGTTCGGCCCGCCCGGCTCCGGCGACACCACCGGCTACATCCCGGCGGCCGGCCTGGGCTACGGCGACGACGACTTCGTCAAGCCGCGCAGGAAGGGCCGCTGGCTGAAGAGATCCCTTTACGGCGTCCTCGCGCTGGCCGTCGTCGGCGGCGGTCTGTACGGCGGCTGGCGCTGGACGCAGACGCAGTACTACGTCGGCGCCGAGGACGAGCACGTCGCGCTGTACCGGGGCATCAGCCAGGACCTGGCGTGGGTGTCGCTCTCGAAGGTCGAGAAGGACCACCCCGAGATCGAACTCAAGTACCTGCCGCCCTACCAGCAGAAGCTGGTCAAGGCGACCATCGCCGAGGGCGGTCTGGATAACGCCCAGGCGAAGATCCAGGAACTGTCGGTGCAAGCCTCCGCGTGCAAGAAGGAGGCGCAGCGGCGCGAAGCCGAGAGCCAGAACAACTCCAAGACCGGCGAAGGCGAGGCCGGGGGCACCACGGGAACCACTCCCGCCTCCTTCACGTCCAAGGCCACACCGACACCGAACCCGTCGAACCCGTCGGGCTCGCCGTCGGCGCCTGAGAAGTCCCCGAACCCGTCCACGACCGCACCCACTCCCAGCCCCGGCCCCAGCCTCTCGGAGGAAGAGCAGAAGGTCGTCTCGCTGTGCGGTAAGCAGTAGGCAAGCCGTGAGAGGCCCTGTTACACGATGAGCGGTACGAACACATCGCACTCGCCGACGCACCACACGTCCACGATCGGCGCGATCGGCGCACCGAGCAGACGCAACACCGAGCTCGCACTGCTGGTGTTCGCCGTCGTCATCCCGGTGTTCGCCTATGCCAACGTCGGCCTGGCCATCAACGACTCGGTGCCGCCGGGCCTGTTGAGCTACGGCCTCGGACTCGGCCTGCTCGCGGGCGTCGGCCATCTCGTCGTCCGGAAGTTCGCGCCGTACGCGGACCCGCTGATGCTGCCGCTGGCGACGCTGCTGAACGGACTCGGTCTGGTCGTCATCTGGCGCCTGGACCAGTCCAAGAAGCTCCAAGCGAGTAACACGTTCGTCGAGGCGGCTCCCCGCCAGCTGCTGTACTCCGCGATGGGCGTCGCCCTGCTGGTGGTCGTGCTGATCTTCCTCAAGGACCACCGCGTCCTGCAGCGCTACACCTACATCTCCATGGCCGGCGCGCTGTTCCTGCTGGTCCTGCCGCTCGTGCCCGGACTCGGCGCGGACGTCTACGGCGCCAAGATCTGGATCAAGATCCCCGGCCTCGGCACGCTCCAGCCCGGCGAGTTCGCGAAGATCGCCCTAGCGGTGTTCTTCGCCGGCTACCTCATGGTCAAGAGAGACGCCCTGGCACTGGCCAGCCGCCGTTTCATGGGCCTGTACCTGCCGCGCGGCCGTGACCTCGGCCCGATCCTCGTCGTCTGGGCGATCTCGATCCTCATCCTGGTCTTCGAGACCGACCTCGGTACGTCGCTGCTGTTCTTCGGAATGTTCGTCATCATGCTGTACGTCGCCACCGAGCGGACCAGCTGGATCGTCTTCGGTCTGCTGATGTCCGCGGTCGGCGCCGTCGGCGTGGCGAGCTTCGAGCCGCACATCCAGACGCGTGTGCACGCCTGGCTCGACCCGATGCGCGAGTACCAGCTCAGCCGTGCCGGGGTCAGCGACGGCGTCGTCCACTCCGAGCAGGCCATGCAGGCCCTGTGGGCCTTCGGTTCCGGCGGCACCCTCGGTACCGGCCTCGGGCAGGGCAACTCCGACCTCATCGGCTTCGCCGCCAACTCCGACTTCATCCTCGCCACCTTCGGCGAGGAGCTGGGCCTCGCCGGTGTCATGGCGATCCTGCTGCTCTACGGCCTGATCATCGAGCGGGGCGTACGCACCGCGCTCGCGGCCCGCGACCCGTTCGGCAAGCTGCTGGCCATCGGCCTGTCCGGCGCCTTCGGCCTCCAGGTCTTCGTCGTGGCCGGCGGCGTCATGGGCCTCATCCCGCTGACCGGTATGACGCTGCCGTTCGTGGCCTACGGCGGTTCCTCCGTGATCGCCAACTGGGCGCTGATCGGCATCCTGCTGCGCATCAGCGACACCGCCCGCCGCCCGGCCCCGGCCCCGGCCGGCAATCCCGACGCCGAGATGACTCAGGTGGTCCGCCCGTGAACAAGCCCCTGCGCCGGATCGCGGTCTTCTGCGGTCTGCTCGTCCTGGCCCTGCTCATCCGCGACAACTGGATCCAGTACGTCCAGGCCGACGAGCTCAGGACCAACAAGGAAAACCGCCGCGTCACCATCGAGCGCTACGCCTCCCCGCGCGGCGACATCATCGTCGGCGGACAGCCGATCACCGGCTCGACCGAGACCTCCGGCAGCGACTTCAAGTTCAAGCGGACCTACAAGGACGGCCCGATGTGGGCGCCGGTCACCGGGTACGCCTCGCAGGCCTTCGGCGCCACCCAGCTGGAGTCCATCGAGGACGGCATCCTCACCGGCAACGACGACCGGCTCTTCTTCCGCAACACCCTCGACATGCTCACCGGCAAGAAGCAGGAGGGCGGCAACGTCGTCACGACGCTGAACGCCGCCGCGCAGAAGGCCGCGTACAACGGTCTGAAGAAGCAGGGCGGCAAGGGCGCCGTCGTCGCCCTGGAGCCGTCCACCGGCAAGATCCTGGCCCTGGCCTCCTACCCGTCGTACGACCCGTCGTCCTTCGCCGGGAACTCCACGACGACGGACACCGAGGCCTGGCAGAAGCTCCAGAAGAAGAACAACCCGGACGACCCGATGCTCAACCGGGCGCTGCGCGAGACCTACCCGCCCGGCTCCACCTTCAAGGTGCTCACCGCGGCCGCCGCCCTGGAGGACGGGCTCTACACGGACCCGAACCAGAAGACGAACACACCGCTGCCGTGGATCATGCCGGGTACCACGACGCCCCTGAAGAACGAGGGCAACATCCCTTGTAAGAACGCGACGCTCCGGGTCGCCCTGCAGTACTCCTGCAACACCGTCTTCGGCAAGATCGGCGCCGACCTCGGCAACGACAAGATGCTGGACATGGCCAAGAAGTTCGGCTTCACCGAGGAGCAGTTCACGCCGGTCCGCGCCAACGCCTCGGTGTTCTCCGACAACATGAACGCCTCGCAGACCGCGCTGTCCTCCATCGGCCAGTTCAACACCGCCGCGACCCCGCTGCAGATGGCCATGGTCGCCTCGGCCGTCGCCAACGACGGCAAGCTGATGAAGCCGTACATGGTCGACGAGCTCCAGGCCCGCAGCGTCGACACCCTCGAGAAGACCGACCCCGAGGAGCTCAGCCAGCCGCTGTCCTCGGAGAACGCCCAGAAGCTCCAGTCGATGATGGAGACGGTCGTCAAGGAGGGCACCGGCTCCAACGCCAAGATCCCGGGCGTCACGGTGGGCGGCAAGACCGGTACCGCCCAGCACGGTGTCGACAACAGCGAGAACCCCTACGCGTGGTTCATCTCGTACGCCAAGGACAGCGACGGCAGCTCGCCGGTCGCGGTCGCGGTCGTGATCGAGGACGACAACGCCGTCCGTGACGACATCTCCGGCGGCGGCCTCGCGGCGCCGATCGCGAGGAACGTGATGGAGGCGGTCATCGAGAGCAAGCAGTGACCCCGCTCACGTCTGCTTCACATCGGTGCACGTTGCGATACCGGTCCTGTATCGGCTGACGGGCTTGGCCAGGTCACACAAAGCGAGCCGGGTACGGTAGGCCCGGACGGCAGCCTCCGACCGTACAAGTTTCCGGTCGGGACCGACGGAGAGGGCTGGTAGGTAGCTATGGAAGAGCCGCGTCGCCTCGGCGGCCGGTACGAACTGGGCCAGGTGCTCGGGCGTGGTGGCATGGCGGAGGTCTACCTCGCGCATGACACCCGCCTCGGCCGCACCGTGGCGGTGAAGACGCTGCGCGCGGATCTCGCGCGTGACCCTTCCTTCCAGGCCCGGTTCCGCCGGGAGGCCCAGTCGGCCGCCTCGCTCAACCATCCCGCGATCGTCGCGGTCTACGACACGGGCGAGGACTACATCGACGGGGTCTCGATCCCGTACATCGTCATGGAGTACGTGGACGGCTCGACGCTCCGCGAGCTGCTCCACTCCGGCCGCAAGCTGCTGCCGGAGCGGGCCATGGAGATGACCATCGGCATCCTCCAGGGCCTGGAGTACGCCCACCGCAACGGCATCGTCCACCGCGACATCAAGCCCGCGAACGTCATGCTGACGCGCAACGGCCAGGTCAAGGTGATGGACTTCGGCATCGCCCGCGCCATGGGCGACTCCGGCATGACGATGACGCAGACGGCCGCCGTCATCGGCACCGCCCAGTACCTCTCACCGGAGCAGGCCAAGGGCGAGCAGGTCGACGCGAGGTCGGACCTCTACTCCACCGGCTGTCTGCTCTACGAGCTCCTGACGGTGAGGCCCCCCTTCGTCGGCGACTCCCCGGTCGCCGTCGCGTACCAGCACGTACGCGAAGAGGCGCAGGCCCCCTCGGTCTTCGACCCCGAGATCACGCCCGAGATGGACGCGATCGTACTGAAGGCACTGGTCAAGGACCCGGACTACCGCTACCAGTCGGCCGACGAGATGCGCGCCGACATCGAGGCCTGCCTCGACGGCCAGCCGGTCGCGGCCACGGCCGCGATGGGCTCGGTGGGCTACGGCGGCTACCCCGACGACCAGCCGACGACGGCCCTGCGCGCGGACTCCGGCGCGGGCGCCACGTCGATGCTGCCCCCCATGAACCCGGACGAAGGCGGCTACGGCTACGACGACCGCCCCGACCGGCGCCGCCAGCAGCAGCGCAAGTCCAACACCTCGACGATCCTGCTGGTGGTGGCGGGCATCCTGGTGCTGGTCGGAGCGATCCTGATCGGGCGGTGGGCGTTCAGCGGCAACGGAGGCGTGGGCGACGACACGCTCGCCGCGCCCAACTTCGTCGGCGAGACCGAGCAGAATGCCCGGAAACTCGCCACCAACGCCGACCTGGAACTGTCCTTCACCAAGAAGCCCTGCGAGGAGCAGGCCAAGGGCAACATCTGCTCCCAGGACCCGAAGGCCGGCGTCAACGTCAAGAAGGGCGACACCATCTCCCTCGTGGTGTCGACCGGGGCGCCGAAGGTCGCGGTGCCGAGCGTCGTCGGCGACAGCCTGGACGACGCCAAGGCGACGTTGGAGGGCGACAAGTACAAGTTCGTGGTCGAGACGAAGTCGAGGGAGTCCTCGGAGGACCCCGGCACCGTCCTCGAGCAGAACCCGGAATTGGGCGAGGAGGTGGAGAAGGGCACCACCATCACCCTCACCATCGCCAAGGAGGCGGCGAAGTCCACCGTTCCGGACGTCCTCGGCCAGACCTGTGACGCGGCCAAGCAGCAGATGCAGGCCAGCAACCTGGTCGGCAACTGCACCGAAGTGCCGACCGGCGACGACAACCAGGTCGGCAAGGTCATCGCGACCACCCCGCAGGCCGGCACCTCCGTCGACAAGAACTCGGCGGTCAACATCCAGATCGGCAAGAAGGAAGAGCAGAAGAAGACTCCGGTGCCGACCGTCGTCGGCCAGAGCGTCGGCCAGGCCAAGCAGATCCTGGCGGCGGCCGGCTTCACCAACATCCAGTTCGCGGGTGGCAGCGACCAGAGCGACAACGCCATCGTCTCCGGCCAGGACCCGCAGGGCAACACCGAGGTCGACGACCCGGCGGGCACGACGATCACCCTCCAGACCGTCGGCTTCGGGAACAACAACGGCGGCAACAACAACGGCGGCGGCGGAAACGGCGGCCTCTTCGGCGGCATCACCGGCCGAGAAGAGGACTGACCCGTCGGGTCGCACCCGAGCAACGGCAGGGCCCCGGCACCCTCGACAGGGCGCCGGGGCCCTGCCGTGTGTCAGGCCGGCGGCCTGCCGACCGTGAGGAACAGGCGCATCGCGGCGTTCCGCACCGGGGCGAGCGGGCGTCGGGTGTGCACCGCGCGGTTCATCAGGCGGGCGGCGCGGGCCAGACGCTGGGTGGGGCGGCGGCGGGCCGTGTCGTAGGCGGCGAGTGCGTCCTCGACACGGACCCGGGCCGTGAGTTCACCGGCCAGGGTGACGGCGTCGATCAGCGCCTCGCAGGCGCCCCGGCCGAGGTCGGGCGTCATCGCGTGGGCGGCATCGCCGATCAGGGCGATGCGCCCGCTGACGTAACTGGGGAGCGGCTCGGCCAGGTCGTACAGGTCGTTGCGGGAGATGCCCGCGCCGCCGCCATCCGCCACACGGTCCAGGACCCTGCGCACACCGGCATGCCAGGTACCGAAGTGCCTTCGCAGGGCCGCGAGATCGCCGCCGGGCACGGGGACGCGCTCGGGTGCGGGGGCGCAGGCGAACCAGTTGGTGTGACCGCCCGCGTGCGGGGTGACGCCGAAGCGGGCGCCCTGTCCCCACGTCTCGCTGATGGCCTCGGTGTCGAGGTCCACGGTGCCGTGCCACGCGGTGACTCCCGAATAGCGGGGACCGTACGCGTCGCCGAAGAGGGCCGCTCGGGCGCGGCTGCGCAGACCGTCCGCGGCGATGACGACGTCGCAGTCGGTCGCGTCGGCCAGGGCGCGCACGTCGCTCACATCCTGCCCGTAGCGCACCACACCCTCGTCGAGCGCGGCGGTGAGGATCTCGAACAGGGCGGGCCGCGCGATCACGTGCACGCTGTCGCCGGTGCGGCGGCGCAGGCCCGCGAAGTCCACGTTCCCGATGAGGCGGCCGTCGGGCCGGAGGAAGGTGCCCCGGGCCGCCGGTCGGGCCCGCTCCCGGGCAGCCCGCCGACGCCCAGCTCGTCGAGCGCCCGCAGCGCGGCCGGCCACAGACCGACGGAGGTGCCGGTGCCGGTGCCGGGCGGGGCGGGAGCGCGCTCGTGGACCTCGACGTCCCAGCCGCCGGCCCGGAGGTGAACGGCGGTGGCGAGACCGCCTATGCCACCGCCGACAATGATCGCTTTCCTGGACATGCGACCACGGTACTATGTTTGTAGTAGCGGCACTATATTCATAGTGAAGGAGAGGTCCGACCCATGCCGGGCAGACGAGACGAAGTACTGGACGCGGCCATCGAGGTACTGGCCGAGGGCGGACTGCGGCGCCTCACCTACCAGGCCGTCGACACGGCCGCAGGCGTCCCCGCGGGCACCACGTCCAACCACTTCCGCAGCCGCGACGCCCTGGTCGCCGGCGTCGTCGGCCACCTCGAGGCCCAGGACAGGCGGGACTGGGAGCGCGTCGCGGGCGAGCCGACAGCCGAAGACCCCGAAGCCTTCGTCGCCGCCCTGACCCACATGATCCGCCACGCCCTCGGCCCGGCCCGCCCCCGCACCGCCGCCCGCTACGCCCTGATCCTCGAAGGCCTCGCCCGCCCCGCCGTCCGCGCACCACTGAGCCGCGCACAGGACTCCCTGATCAGCTGGGTGGCCCAGTGGCTGGCCACCCTGGGCTCACCCGAGCCACAGGAGCACTGCCGCGTCCTGTTCGACTACCTCGACGGCATGATGTTCCACCAGGTGGTCATGCCCCGGGCGCACTTCGACCCCGAGCCCGGCATCCGCCTGGTGCTCGGGGCGCTGGTTCAGCGCTAGGGTCCGACGGCCGACCGCCACCGTCCGCTGCTAGGAGCGCAGTTCCTTCGGCGGTGTCCGGTCCGCGTTCACCTTCTCGACCCGCTCCAGCTCGCCCCACACGATGTAGCGGTACGTGCTCGTGTACACCGGCGTGCAGGTCGTCAGCGTGATGTAGTGCCCGGGCTTCTTCTTGCCGGACTCCTCGGGGACCGCCGAGAGGACCTTGACGTTGTACTTCGAGGTCTCGGGAAGGATGGCGTAGGCCTTGTAGACGTACCACTTGTCCTTCGTCTCGAAGACGATCGGGTCGCCCTTCTTGATCTTGTCGATGTTGTGGAACTCGGCGCCGTGACCGTCCCGGTGGGCGGCGAGGGAGAAGTTGCCGGTCTTGCCCGACATCGGCAGGGCCGACTTGATCGGATCGGTGTAGTACCCGGCGACACCGTCGTTGAGGATCTTGTTCGACGTGCCCTTCTCGACCAGGACCTCGCCGTTCCTCATCGCCGGCACGTGCAGGAACCCGATGCCGTTCTTGGTGTCCAGCGCTCCGGGGCCACCCCCGCCGTGAGCCCAGTCGTCACGGACCTTGTCCGCCTGCTTCCCGGCCGCGCGGTCGGCGACCACGTTCGTCCACCAGAGCGAGTAGGCGACGAACAGGCCCAGGACCAGGCCCGCGGTGATGAGGAGTTCCCCGAAGACGCTCACCGCCATGGCGAACGGGCCGGGACGGCGCCGGGCCGCGGACGGCCGGGACGCAGCCGCGCCGGTGTGCTCTTCGTGCTCCGTGTCGGTGGTCGCTGCCACTGGTCATCTGCCCTTAACTGACGAGCGCATCCGGCTTGCCCTTGCTGCGCGGCCGTTCCTCGACCATCTTGCCCCAGACGATCATCCGGTACTTGCTGGTGAACTCCGGCGTGCACGTGGTCAGCGTGATGTAACGGCCGGGCTCGGTGAATCCCGACCCCGGCGGGATCGGGTTCAGGACGCTCGTGTTGCTGGGCGAGGTGACCGGCAGGATCGACGCCATCTTGTAGACGTAGTACTCGTCCTGCGTCTCCACGACGATCGGATCGCCCGGAGTGAGCTTGTTGATGTACCGGAACGGTTCTCCGTGGGTGTTGCGGTGGCCCGCGAGCCCGAAGTTCCCGGTCTTGTCACTGGGCATCGCGGTCTTCAGCGCGCCCTCGGCGTAGTGGCCGACCATGCCCCGGTCGAGAACACCCTTGCTGCTGATGCCCTCGGCGATCGGCACGACCACGTCCAGCTTCGGGATGTGCAGGATGGCGAAGCCCTGCCCCGGCTCGAAGGCCCCCGGGTTGCGTTTGCCGTTCGCCCAGTCGTCCTGGAGGCTGCTTGCCGCCTTACCGGCCTGTGCCTGCGCCTGGACGTTCGTCCACCACAGCTGGTAGGTCACGAACAGCAGCATCAGCACGCCGGTCGTGATGAAAACCTCGCCTATCGCCCGGCTGGCCACCACCGCCGGGCCCGGCTTGCGCGCCCGCGCCTGCCGTCGCGCCTCGACCCGCGACAGGGGCGCCCGCCGCTCCTCCCGTGCCGAGTTCTGGGCCGAGCGGGTCTCCGAAGCGCCGCCATGGCGCCCGTGACGGCGTTTGGAGGCCTTTCTGCGGGCCGCGCGGCCGCCGTGGGCGGGTCCGCCGTGCCGGGTGGCGGAAGAGCCCGCAGAACCGGATACGGGGTCACCGGCCGCGGGCGGCGGATCCGGTATCCGCAGCGCCACCGTCTCCTCGTCGACGACAGGCCGGTACGGCTCGTCCGGGACGGGCTCGTACGACTCCGGGTACGGCTCCGGCGTATACGGCTGGGGCTGCGGTTCCGGCTCTGACATGTACGGCTGTGACTGTGGCTGTGGCTGCGGTTCCGGCCGCGGAGAAGCACCGTACGCCCCTCCACCCGACCAGTCCTCGAACGCACCCGGCACCCCGTACGACTGCTGCCCGTACGAGGTGTCGGACTCGCGCTCGGGGCGCAGCGCCGTCACGCCGTGGCCCTGCCCACCACCGGGGCGAGTCCGGCCGACCTCGCCACCGCACCCTGGTCGCCGCACTCCACCAGCCAGTTGGCCAGCATCCGGTGCCCGTGCTCGGTCAGCACCGACTCCGGGTGGAACTGCACGCCCTCGACGGGAAGTTCGCGGTGCCGCAGGCCCATGACGATGCCGTCGTGCGTCCGGGCCGTGACCTCCAGCTCGGCCGGGACCGTCGCGGGCTCGGCGGCCAGCGAGTGGTAGCGCGTCGCCGTGAAGGGCGAGGGCAGGCCGGCGAAGACCCCCCGGCTCGTGTGCTCGACCAGCGAGGTCTTGCCGTGCAGCAGCTCGGGCGCGCGGTCCACGACCCCGCCGTACGCCACCTGCATCGACTGCATGCCGAGGCACACGCCGAAGACCGGGACGCCAGTGGCGGCGCAGTGCCGGACCATGTCGACGCAGACGCCCGCCTCCTCCGGCGTGCCCGGGCCCGGGGAGAGCAGGACACCGTCGAAGCCGTCCTGGGCGTGCGCCGTGGACACCTCGTCGTTGCGCAGGACCTCGCACTCGGCGCCCAGCTGGTACAGGTACTGGACCAGGTTGAAGACGAAGCTGTCGTAGTTGTCGACGACGAGAATGCGCGCGCTCACTGGTTGTCCACCGTCACATCGTTGAAGGGCAGCAGCGGTTCCGCCCACGGGAAGACGTACTGGAAGAGGACGTAGACCACGGCCACGACCAGGGCGAGTGAGATCAGCGCCTTCACCCACGTGCTCCCCGGCAGATGCCGCCAGATCCAGCCGTACATGCCGTCCCTTCCGTCGTACCACGGCACCAGACCCACGCCGTACAGCCACCAGACTAACCGCGCAACGCCTCAGGTTTCCCGGCGTCCACAGGCTGGGTGGAGTCCAGGTGCGCCCAGACGATCAGCCGATGACTGTGTCCCCATTCCGGTTCGCACGTGGTCAGCGTCAGATAGCGGCCCGGGCGCGTGTACCCGGATGTACGTGGGACAGGGGCGATCACCTCGATGTCGGAGGGCACTGTTTTGTGCGGGCCTTTGTCGATCCGATACGTGAACCAGGTCGTGCCGTCGGTCAGCACCACGGCGTCACCCCGCCGGAGCTTGGGAAAGTCCTTGAAGGGGTCGCCGTGGGTACGGCGGTGGCCGGCGACCGCGAAGTTCCCCTTCTGGCCGAGCTGGGCCGTCTGCGCATAGCGGCCCAGGCCCTTCTTCAGGGTGCCGGTCGCCGTGCCCTCGAGCACCGGCTTGTTCCACGTGAAACCAAGACGCGGGATGTACATGATCGCGAAGGGCTTGCCCCTGGCGTAGGGCGCGGGTTTCGGAGGGCTCGCGGGGGAGCGTGCCGCCGACCGGGACTTCGACCACTCCTTCCGGAGCAGTTCGATCTGGTCGTCCATGACGTCGTCGGCCTTCACGCCGGTCCAGAACAGCACGTAGACGACGAACAGCACGATCACGCTGCCGACGGTGATACACAGTTCGCTGACGGTCCTGACGATCACACGCACCGGCGGCTCCCCCGGCCAGGCTCTACTCCTCCACAGGCTTCGCGTAGTGCAGATCCACTGTGCCCGAGTAGCCGGGAAGAGTCACCGGCCCGTTCTCCTCGACTTTCCAGCCGAGCCCGTAGACGTTGACGTACACCATGTAGTTCTGGATCGCCGGGGACGCCGCGAGCGCCTTCTGGAGCTTGCCCGGGTCACCGACCGCCGTGATCTTGTACGGCGGTGAGTAGACGCGCCCCTGCAGGATCAGGGTGTTGCCCACGCAGCGCACCGCGCTGGTGGAGATCAGCCGCTGGTCCATGACCTTGATGCCCTTGGCGCCGCCCTGCCACAGCGCGTTCACCACGGCCTGGAGGTCCTGCTGGTGGATGACCAGGTAGTCGGGCTGCGGCTCGGGATAGCCGGGCAGCTTGGCGGTGGCATCCGGCGGGGCGTCGTTGAGTGTGACCGTGAGCGACTCGCCCTTGAGCTTCTGCGTGCCCGCGCGCTTCTCCAGGGCGGCGAGCTTGTCGTCCTCCGCCTTGGTGCTGCCGTCGTCGCGCTCGGCCAGAGCCTCTATCTCCTTGCGCAGGATCCCGTTGGTCTCGTCCAGCCCGCCGTTCTCCCGGCTGCGCTCATGGATGAGATCGGACAGCTTCAGCAGCGAGGTGTCCGTGCGGATGTTGGTGCCCTTGGCGGTGTCGAAGCTGGTGAAGAAAAGGAGTCCCGCGAGGGCGAAGACGGCCGCCGTGAGGATCCGCACGGGCCGGAAACGGCGCGCGCGCTCAGGGGTGGATCCCGTCCCGGGGGAGTCGGCAGAATTGCTCAACGTACCCTTATCTCCTTCGGCGCCACGGAAGCACTACGCTAACGGACGCCCGGGGGAGCACTCAGAGTCCCCTCACGCTGCCCCGAGACCGACCCAGTTACCTGCGCGGCCACGCAGCGCATCGACAGGAGAGACCCTCGTGCCGAAGTCACGTATCCGCAAGAAGGCCGACTACACGCCGCCGCCTGCGAAGCAGACGACCGCCATCAAGCTGAACAGCCGTGCCTGGGTCGCGCCCGTCATGCTGGCCATGTTCCTCATCGGCCTGGCCTGGATCGTCGTCTTCTACGTCACCGACGGTTCGCTGCCCATCGACTCGCTGGGCAACTGGAACATCGTGGTGGGCTTCGGCTTCATCGCCGCCGGATTCGGTGTCTCGACCCAGTGGAAGTAGCGGCCACCGGACGGTGAACGCAGCTCTCCCCAGGGCTGTTCGCTGAGTTATCCACAGCCGTTTTCCACAGGTGGAAAAGAAACGACGATCTGTGGATAACTCGCCGAGCGTTGACGCCGGTATGACGGAAGTACCGGAACTCGAAAACATGTTCGCCCCCTGTCTGACCTGCGGAAACGCGAGTCGGCGACAGGGGGCACATGTGTTCCCGCACGCTATGCACAAGATCCGCCACCCGCTGTGGACAACGCCCGCGCTCAGCTGAGCTGGGCCGTCCTCAACAGGGTCAACAGGACGACCACGCCGAGGACCAGGGCACATGTGCCGTACTGGATCAGGGCACGTCGCTCGCGCGGGGCGTGGACCATGGCGTATCCGACGACGACACCGGCGACGAGGCCGCCGATGTGGGCCTGCCAGGAGATGTTGAAGCCCGGGCTGAAGGTGAAGATCAGGTTGATCACCAGCAGCGCGATGATCGGCCGCATGTCGTAGTTGAGCCGGCGCATCAACACGGCCGTGGCACCGAACAGGCCGAAGATCGCGCCGGAGGCGCCCAGCGTCGCCGTGTTCGGGGAGGTCAGCAGATAGGCCAGGGCGCTGCCCGCGAGACCCGAGACCAAGTAGAGCGCGAGGTAGCGGACCCGGCCGAGAGCCGCTTCGAGCGGGCCACCGAGCCACCACAGGCTGAGCATGTTGAACGCGATGTGCCAGATCTCCTGGTGGGTGAACATCGAGGTCACCATGCGGTACCACTCGCCTCCCGCCACGCCCTGTGTGGGCGTGAAGGGCGCCGGCGGCCAGGCGCCGAGCAGGACGAGGTCGTTCAGGAGCGACTCGCGGACGGAGACGGCGATGAACACCGCCAGGTTGATACCGATGAGGATCTTGGTCAGCAGGCGGGGGTCGGCGGTGACGGCGCCGCCCGCGATCGTCCGGGGCATGGCGGCCGCGGGTGCGTGCCCTGTGCCGGAGCCGCCGCGGACGCACTCGGGGCACTGGAAGCCGACGGAGGCGTTGACCATGCACTCGGGGCAGATCGGCCGCTCGCAGCGGGTGCAGCGGATGCCGGTCTCGCGGCCCGGGTGGCGGTAGCACATGGGGACGCTGTGGGCGTCCTGCGGGCTGCCCGCAGCCTGGTCGTCCATGAGATCCCCTAGGTCGTGATGAGAAAAGCCCGCCCCGCTCATCTTTACGGACGAGCGGGGCGATTGGTTCCCTGTCGGGGGCTTCCGCGCTCAGCGGGTCTCGATGACGACCGACTCGATGACCACGTCGTTGAGCGGGCGGTCGGTGCGCGGGTTCGTCTGGGTCGTGGCGATGGTGTCCACCACCTTCTGGCTGGCCGCACCGGTGACCTCGCCGAAGATGGTGTGCTTGCGGTTCAGCCACGCCGTCGGGGAGACGGTGATGAAGAACTGCGAGCCGTTGGTGCCCGGGCCGGCGTTGGCCATCGCCAGCAGGTAGGGCTTGTCGAAGCGCAGGTCCGGGTGGAACTCGTCCTCGAACTGGTAGCCGGGACCGCCGGTGCCGTTGCCCAGCGGGTCACCGCCCTGGATCATGAAGCCACTGATCACCCGGTGGAAGACCGTGCCGTCGTAGAGCCTGTCCGTGGTCTTCTGCCCCGTCTCCGGGTGGATCCACTCCCGCTCGCCCTGGGCGAGCTCGACGAAGTTCTTGACCGTCTTGGGGGCGTGGTTCGGCAGAAGCCGGACCTCGATATCGCCGTGGTTGGTCTTCAGGGTGGCGTAGAGCTGCTCAGCCACGATCTGCCTTCCGTTGTCTTTCCGTGACTCCCTGATCCTCGCATGGACGGGGCTCCGCGTCCCCCGACCTCCGTTCACCGGGGGTAAACCGGGCCGATCGCTTGCAGAAAAACCAGTCGAGTAGCCCCCGGGCGGGGGCGCGCGGCGGCGATCCGTGGCATTGTCGACGACAAGCTCCCGTTGCCCCCTATTCATCCGCTATTGCATGTGATCGGCTCCCGATCAGCACTCGGTCCGCTCTTGATCGGTTTTTCGACCGGGGATGGCCCGGAGCCGGCTCCCGTGACCCGGATGCCCGCCCGCGCATGCCTGGCGGCGCACTGGGAGGCATGATCCGTAAAAGGGTGGAAAGTCGAAATACCGTACGCCACCGAGGAGGAGGAACCCGTGACCCGCATCGACAGCGTGCGCGCCGCGACTGGTTCGGCGAAGGACAGCGTGCTGCACGCCGCGGAAGTGGTGGCGCCCTACGCCGACACGGCCAAGGACAGGGCCGCGCACTACGCACACGAGGCACGCGTACGGCTAGCGCCCAAGGTGACGCAGGCCGCCGGGCAGGCGCGCGTCCAGTACGGTGCCCATGTGCAGCCGTATCTGGAGCAGGCCCGCACGCATGTGCCGCCGAAGGTCGACCAGGCCGCCGTCCGCACGCGCCAGGCCGCCCGGCAGGCGGCGGAGTACTCCAGGCCGAAGCTCGAGCAGGCGATGGCCGCGGCCGTGCCCGTCACGACCGAGGCCGCTGCCCGGAGCGTGGCCGCGATGGCCGCGCTGCGCGGTCAGGTCTCGTCGAAGGAGGTCCAGAAGCTGATCCGCAAGCAGGAACGGCGGGCGAGGGCCGGCCGGGCCGTGAAGACGCTGGTCGTTCTGGGTGCCCTCGCGGGCGGTGCCTTCGCGGCCTGGAAGTGGTGGGACAAGCAGGCCAACCCGGACTGGCTGGTGGAGCCGCCCGCCGCGACCGAGGTTCCCGAGTCGGGCCGCCTGACCTCCGTGGACGGCAGCGGTGAGTCGGTTCTGGACCCGGAGGTCGAGGCGAAGCAGGCCGAGGACGAGGCCGCGCGGCGCGACGACGGTTCCTGAGGGCCGCCGGATCCGAAAGCTCGGCCACGGACTCAACGGCACGGCGGGGCGGGAGACTTGAGGCTCAGCTTTGAGAGCCTTGGGGGTCTCCCGCCCCGCCGTGCTGTTTCACGTGAAACATGGGCCGCCTCTCAGGTGCCTTTGCGTGCCCGGCCCACCCCGACCATGAACGCCCCGGCCCCCAGCACCACGGCCGCAGCCTGGGCCTCCCGGAAGACGTCGTCGCGCACGCCGGTGCCGCAGCCGCCATGCGGTCAGTCGACGGGCCGACCGCCCCCGGCCCCGGGCTCCGGCCCTCAGTCGGCCACAATCCCACGATCTCCGAGCCATGGCCCTGGCCACCAGATCCATACGAGAGCCACCCCGTCACCCGCTCCACCCGCGAGAAGCCGGTGATGCTCACCGACCAGAGCCCCACAGCCCACGCAAAAATGCCCTCCGAACCATGTTTCCGCAGTTCGGAGGGCATTCGAGGGTGGAGCCTAGGGGAGTCGAACCCCTGACATCTGCCATGCAAAGACAGCGCTCTACCAACTGAGCTAAGGCCCCGGAAGAGAACATCCGCCCGGAAAAACCACGTCCCGGCGGGCGTCGGAGACCAGAGTACCGGGTCACCCCCATGATTCCGCAAAAGGATTGGGGGTCCCCGTCGCCGACCACTCTCCGTAAGATGCTCGGCGTGGTTCGCTACCGCGAACCGCCGTACTTGGGGAAGCGATGGGGAGACGCAATGGACGCCGCACAGCAGGAAGCCACCGCAAGAGCGCGGGAACTGCAGCGGAACTGGTACGGGGAGCCGTTGGGGGCGCTCTTCCGTAGGCTCATCGACGATCTTGGTCTGAACCAGGCTCGTCTCGCGGGGGTTCTGGGACTGTCCGCGCCGATGCTGTCGCAGCTGATGAGCGGTCAGCGGGCGAAGATCGGCAACCCCGCCGTGGTGCAGCGGGTGCAGCTGCTCCAGGACCTGGCGGGGCAGGTCGCGGACGGCAGCGTGAGCGCGGCCGAGGCCACCGAGCGCATGGAGGAGATCAAGAAGTCACAGGGGGGTTCGGTGCTCAGCAACACCACACAGACGACGAGCAGTTCGGGGGCGCCCACGGTCAAGCGCGTCGTCCGGGAGATCCAGTCGCTGCTGCGCTCGGTCGCGGCGGCGGGCGACATCATCGACGCCGCGGAGACCCTCGCCCCGACCCACCCGGAACTGGCGGAGTTCCTCCGGGTGTACGGAGCCGGCCGCACCTCGGACGCGGTCGCGCACTACCAGTCCCACCAGAGCTGATCCCACCACCCGGCCGCCGAAGGGGGTTCGGCACCGGGTTCGGGTGAGGTGACGGGGGCCGCGTCACGGTTCGGGCGGGCACGAGGGGGCGTGTGCCGTACGGGGGACCGGTCGACGCGAGGGGGACGTGTATCACTCATCGGGGGAGTCGTGGGGAGCCGTTTCGCCCGTCGGGGAGTCGTAGCGCTCGTCGAGGGGGAAGCAAGGGGGGAGACCACAGGGGGAGGAGCGACGTACAGCCATGGGTGAGGTGTTCGCCGGCCGGTACGAACTGGTCGACCCGATCGGACGCGGAGGGGTCGGCGCCGTCTGGCGTGCCTGGGACCACCGCCGCCGCCGCTATGTGGCCGCCAAGGTCCTGCTCCAGAGCGACGCGCACTCGCTGCTGCGGTTCGTCCGCGAACAGGCCCTGCGGATCGACCACCCCCATGTGCTCGCCCCCACCAGCTGGGCCGCCGACGACGACAAGGTCCTCTTCACCATGGACCTGGTCGCGGGCGGCTCACTGGTCCACCTCGTCGGGGACTACGGCCCTCTCCCGCCGGCCTTCGTCTGCACACTGCTCGACCAACTGCTGGCGGGACTGGCCGCGGTGCACGCGGAGGACGTCGTGCACCGTGACGTGAAACCCGCCAACATCCTGCTGGAAGCCACGGGCACGGGCCGGCCGCGGCTGCGGCTGTCCGACTTCGGCATCGCGATGCGGCTGGGCGAGCCCCGTCTGACGGAGACCAACCTCGTGGTGGGGACGCCCGGTTATCTCGCGCCCGAGCAGATGATGGGCGCGGAGCCGGACTTCCCCGCCGACCTGTTCGCCGTGGGCCTGGTCGCGCTGTATCTGCTGGAGGGTGCCAAGCCGGACAGCAAGGCGCTCATCCAGTACTTCGCCGAGCACGGAACGCCCGGTGCGCCCAAGGGCATTCCGGAGCCGCTGTGGCAGGTGGTGGCCATGCTGCTCCAGCCGGACCCGCAGGCCCGGTTCCGTACGGCCACGGGGGCGCGCAAGGCGCTCGCCGCCGCCGTGGAGCTCCTGCCCGAGCCCGGCCCGGACGACGAGCTGATCGAGATCTTCGACCAAATCGGCCCGCTCCCCCCGGGGTTCGCTCCGGAGGGCCCTCTGGAGAGAGCGCGGGGGCTACGGCCGAGGGAGGACGAGCCGCCGGGTCCGGTGACGGGCGAGGAGAGACCCGGTTCGACGGCGGACGAGGAGCGGTCCGGTCCGGCGGCGGACGAGGAGCGGCCCCGGCAGGACACCTCCGGCAACGGCGACGCCTGGTCCGACCCGGGCGCAGCGGTCGTCCAGCCCGGCCCCCGCCAGGACACCGCCCCGCCGGCCACCCCCGCTCAGCCGCCCTCCATGTCGGACACCGGCAGCTTCCACCTGCCGCCGCCCCAGGCCACCGTCACCAACTCCCCCACACCGGACCACGACGCACAGGCTCAGGCACAGGTACAGGCCTCGCACCAGCAGGCCGCTTACTCCCCCTACGACGCCACCTATCCCCTGTCCCCGGCCCAACCGCTCCCACCGGCGTACCCGAGCCACCCGAATCACGCGGGCTATCCAGGCCGGCCGCTGCCCCCGGCAACACACCAGCCCACCAACACCTCCACCGCCCCCTACACCGCCCAGACCCCGCAGACCCCGCAAGCTCCATTGCCCGGACAGCGGACCTCACGGCACCGAGCACAGCGCCCTCCCCGCCGCCCCGGCCCCCCGGCCAAGTTGGCGGTCCCGCTCCTGCTCCTCGCCCTGGTCTGCTACGCCGTGGGCTTCTGGGCCCTGACCCAAATCTGAGCCCCGCCGGCACCAGCCCGGGCGCCCCCGGCTCCCTTACCCCGCGCTCCTCCGCCGAGCCACCACGGTCCACACCCCGAGCCCCACCAGCAGCGCGCTCCCGGTGCCGATCCCGCCCACGGCGACGACCCGCATCGCGGTGTCGTCACCCCCGGCCACGCCCTCGGCCGCCGCCTCCCGGTCCTGGTCCGAGACCTCGAAGACGCCCTTCGGCTCGGACTCCCCCACGTAGTCGGGTCCGCCCCGCGCCTCCCCGCTCACCCGGACCCGCAACGTCATCAGGAACGGCCCGTCCCCGAAGCTGTCGGCGACGCTCTTTGCGAGGTGCGCGACGAGGTAGTAGGAACCGGCGAAGCGCATCGCACCGACCTGGCCGATGACGGCGTGGCGGTTGGCGTGGTCGACCGGCGGCAGGGGAGGCAGACTGCCGGACTTCTGGTCGCCGTCGTAGCCGACGCCCACGTCGGCGACGGGGCCCCGCGCCGGGTTGTACAGGGCCAGCTCCAGTGCGCCGGGCGTGTAAACGGTGCCGCCGGAGGCCGAGCTGCCCAGGTCGGCGGTGACGTGGAGCTGCTGGCCCCAGTCGACCGGCACCTCGTAGAAGAGCGTCTGGCCGGGCAGGATGTCGTCCCGCCAAACCCCCTGGTCCAGCGGGGTGGCCACGGCGAATCCCGCACCGCCCCGGCGGCGCTCGGCCTCCCCCAGGAGCGGCTGGGGCGAGGCGGAGTTCCACACCCCGGGTGCGCTGGTCGGCCCGGGCTTCGCCGTCCGGGGCTCCGTCATGGCGACGAGTTCCAGATCCCAGGCGTCGGGCGAGGAGCCCTGGCCCTTCGGGTCGACGCGCTCGACGGACACGTAGTAGTTCCCGGCCTCCTGGCACAGCGACTTGGTCGGCGAGATCTCGCGCCGGCCCCACGCCGCGACCGGGTGCGGACTGCGGGCGGCGCCGAAATTCGCGGTGTCGTCGGAGCATGAGGTGCCGTCGTCGTCCTGCACGGACACCTTGAGCCCGTCGATGACGGAGACGGTGCTGCCGGGGGAGGGGACGGCGGTGACGGAGACGTACGCGTTCGACGTGGCGTCGAGCTGGAGGCGGTAGCTGACCTTGCCGCTGCTCGGGAGGGAGCTCTTGTAGGCCGTGCCGGGAGTCAGCAGCACGGCCTCAGCGGTGCTCCTCGCCCCCTTGATGCTCCGGGCGTCGTCGGCGAAGGCGTACGGGCTCGGCGACACCGCCGTACCGGACGCCCCGGCGGCGGCCAGGGCGGCCTGTCCGGGCGCCACGGCAGCCGTCGTACCCAGCACCACCGCCACGACGCCCACACGCGCGACCACCGACGGACGACGACCGCGCCACGCGCCCGTACGCCCCCACGCCGTACGACACCGTCCCCTCACGCGCCACCCCTCACGTCACCGGACCGCAGAACGCCGTGACACCGCAGCCGTCAAACCGTGGAACCGTGGCCCATCCTGCCCCGCCGCCGTGTCCACCGTCCCGCCGTCCCCGCAAACACACAAAACCCCGACCGCGAGGCGGCCGGGGTGTGCTCGGTTTGGGATGTCGTGACTCACGAACCCGTGGGCACGGAGTCAGTCGCCTCCGTCCACAGATCCTGCTCGGCGCGATCCGCCTGGATCTGGCGGTACACGAGGAGCCCGCCGATGGCGGCCAGTGCGACCAGGAGAAGCTTCTTCACCGCGCGACCTCGTCTTTCGTTGACGTAGGGGACCTCTGGCGCCCGACTATACACACCGACCGATACCGATCGGTGACCTGAGTCGGCGCTCAACTCCCGCCCGGCGAACCGGGATAGAAGCGGAGTCTGCCGCTCCGACCGGAGAGTGATCACACGCCGACGGACGGTTACTTCGACCGCCCTTCTCCTCCTTCCTCACCATTTCACCCCTCTTGCGTCCATTCGAGTGGTGTTCATCTGAACATCGCCGCGCCACGGGCGTCGGTCCACCACTTCTCGACCCCCATACACATCATGAGGAAAGTACGCAAATCGCCCAACCCGAAAGTGAGGGGTTATGGCCCGGAACAAGGTCATGAAGCTGTGGACCGCCATCGTCACCGCCTTCCTCGCGCTGTGCACGGCGCTCGGATTCGTCACCACGACCGCCGCCGCGGCGGTACCGCAGCCCGAGCAGCAGCGCAACAGCGCGCACATCCCGCAGCAGCGGACGGCACCGACGACGGCTCCGTGGTCCTTGTCCTACGCCAGGGCCCTGCCCCCCACGATGAAGCAGCGCATCCGCGCCGAGGCCCACGGCAAGTCCCCCAGCTGCCGCCACCGCCCGCTCGCGGACACGACGGCATCACCCACCGCCGACTGCACCGACGACGACACGGACGCCGACGGCGAAGGCGACCCAGCGGACCATCTCACTCCGCTACAGCGCTGATATCCCCAGCACCTCCCGGCGACCCGCGTACAGGCCCGGCAGCTCCTCGAAGCTGCCGGGCCTTCTTCTGTCTGGCCTGTGTCGCTCGCCCTGTACGCCGAATCATCCCCACAACGGGCACCACATGTTCCGCGCGGGTCCATAGTCGTACAGGCCCCGCTGACGATTCACACTCGATCACCAGCGCGCCAAGCGGGAGCAGCCACAACATTTCGCGAAAGGTTGCTTCGCGTGCGCGGACATAGCGCAGATCTGTCGGGAGTTCACGCAACCGTGTCCACGACCAGCGAGGCCCCCACCGGAACTCGCTTCCGGCCGGTACCCGGCCAAGGCTGTATCGGCGTCCCTCATCCGGCAGGTTGGCCCCGACCTGGAAGAAGACTGCTTCCCCTGCATCGGCCCGAGCAGCTGTCCGCCGCGCTCGCCGTGCCACGAGGATCGTCCCGATCACCGAGCCAACGAAGACACAGAGCCCCGCAATCACGCCCGTAATCATGCGCGAAGTAAAACAGGCGGCCAACTGATGACCAAGGGGTTCAGGCGCGCCTCTGGCCTGACACCACCCACCACTCCGCGCCACTGTACGAACGACCTGGACGCCAGGGGCCGCGTCTGCTCGGCTCTGCCTGGGGGGCCGCACCCGTCGGCACCGGGCGCGGTGCGCCCGAGGGAGCCCACTACACCGTGACGCGGTCCCTTCGGTTGGTGTCAACCGTTGGTGTCAAAAGACCCCCGGCCCTATGGGCCGGGGGTCTTCGTGCTGGTGGGGCTAACAGGATTTGAACCTGTGGCCTCATCCTTATCAGGGATGCGCTCTAACCAACTGAGCTATAGCCCCGCCGCGCTTTTCGGTGTGTGTCCCGCGCGCTGACCCCTGAAGATTAGCGCACGACACGGGCAGTCCCAAAATCGGTTGTCGGGACACCGCCATCCGCCGTCAGCGAGGGATCTTCGAGGGATCTACTCGTCCTCGGCGAGCGTCAGCTCCACACCACCCACGAAACCGGCGGACATGTTGTAGATGAACGCACCGAGCGTCGCGAGGGCCGTCGCCAGGACGACGTCGATGACCGCGATGACCGACGTGAAGATCAGGACGTTGGGCAGCGACAGGAAGGCCTGGAGGTCGAAGCCGTTCGACTCGTTCGAGCCGGTCGCCTCGGAGATCGTGCCGCCGACCGTGGAGAAGACGCCCATCGCGTCCATCACCATCCAGAGCACGGCGGACGCCACGATCGTGCAGATGCCCAGGGCGATGGAGAGCAGGAAGCTGACCTTCATCACCGACCACGGGTCGGCCTTGGCCACGCGCAGGCGGGCCTTGCGGACGCGCGGCGTGGTGCGGGCGCCCGTGCGGGGACGCCGTACGGTACCGGCGGCAGTACCGGCTCCGGCACCGGCCGCCGCCGGCTGCGCCGGGTAGGCCTGCGGCGGGTGGTACGGCCCGGCCTGCTGCTGTGCCTGCCGTTCCCCGGGCAGGGGGGAGGCCGTCTGCGCGGCGGCGCCCTGCTCCTGCGCGGCCGGCTCGGGCTGCGGCTGCGGCTGGGCGCCGGATGCGGACGGGCCCGCTCCAGCGGTGTGCTGCTGGGTCTGCGGACCCTTGGTGTCCATCACAGTTCCCCCCTGTGATCCATGCGTGTCAGGCGAGGGCGAGTCCTTGGTCGGGGACTTGATCGCCTTCAGGTTGGTCGTGTGCGGGTCCGCCGCACGCGCGGCGGAGCCACGGCCGCCGTCGTCCGTGTCCGTACCCTTCGAGGTACCCCTCGGTCCGGCGCCCGTGGCTCCGCTCACGCTGACTCACTCCTCGTGCTACTCGGCCGAGGGCGCCTCACCCTCGTCCGTGCCGGTGGTCGCGGCGCCTTCGGCGGTCTCGTCGACGACCACGTCGCCGTCGACCTCCTCCGCCTCGCGTCCCGCCTCGGCGTTGCGAGCGATGCCCACAACGGCATCGCGCTTGCCCAGATTGATCAGTTGGACGCCCATGGTGTCACGGCCGGTTTCCCTGATCTCGTTGACTCGCGTACGAATCACACCGCCGCCCAGCGTGATGGCGAGGATCTCGTCGGTCTCCTCGACCACCAGAGCGCCGACGAGAGACCCACGGTCCTCCACGATCTTGGCGGCCTTGATGCCGAGGCCGCCGCGACCCTGGACGCGGTACTCGTCGACGTTGGTCCGCTTCGCGTACCCGCCGTCGGTGGCAGTGAACACGAACGTACCGGGTCGAACAACATTCATCGAGAGCAGCTCGTCGCTCTCGCGGAAGCTCATGCCCTTCACACCCGAGGTGGCACGGCCCATGGGCCGCAGGGTTTCGTCCGAGGCGGTGAACCTGATCGACTGTGCCTTCTTGCTGATCAGAAGCAGATCGTCGTCCGACGAGACGAGCTCGGCTCCGATCAGTTCGTCGTCCGAACCGTCCTCCATCGACCGGAGATTGATCGCGATCACACCGCCGGAACGCGGCGAATCGTAATCCTTCAGAGGCGTCTTCTTCACAAGTCCGGCCTTGGTGGCGAGGACCAGGTACGGAACCGCCTCGTAGTCGCGGATCGCCAGGATCTCGGCGATCGCCTCGTCCGGCTGGAAGGCGAGCAGGTTCGCGACGTGCTGACCGCGCGCGTCCCGGCCGGCGTCGGGCAGCTCGTAGCCCTTGACGCGGTAGACGCGGCCCTTGTTGGTGAAGAACAGCAGCCAGTGGTGCGTCGTGGACACGAAGAAGTGGTCGACGATGTCGTCTTCCTTGAGCTTCGTGCCGCGCACGCCCTTGCCGCCGCGCTTCTGGGCGCGGTAGTCGTCGGTCTTGGTGCGCTTGATGTAGCCGCCCCGGGTGACCGTGACGACGATGTCCTCCTCGGCGATCAGGTCCTCGATGGACATGTCGCCCTCGTACGGGATCAGCTTGGTCTTGCGGTCGTCGCCGTACTTCTCGACGATCGCGGCCAGTTCCGCGCTGACGATGCCCCGCTGACGGACCGGGGAGCCCAGGATCTCGTTGTACTCGGTGATCTTCGCCTGGAGTTCGTCGTGCTCCTGGACGATCTTCTGGCGCTCCAGGGCGGCCAGTCGGCGCAGCTGCATCTCGAGGATGGCGTTGGCCTGGATCTCGTCGATCTCCAGGAGGCTCATCAGGCCCCCGCGCGCGATCTCGACGGTGTCACTGCGCCGGATCAGCGCGATGACCTCGTCGATGGCGTCCAGGGCCTTCAGCAGACCGCGCAGGATGTGCGCGCGCTCCTCGGCCTTGCGCAGCCTGAAGCGCGTACGGCGGACGATGACCTCGATCTGGTGCGCCACCCAGTGGCGGATGAACGCGTCGAGCGAGAGCGTGCGCGGCACGCCGTCCACCAGCGCCAGCATGTTGGCGCCGAAGTTCGTCTGCAGGTCGGTGTGCTTGTAGAGGTTGTTCAGCACGACCTTGGCGACCGCGTCCCGCTTCAGCACGATGACCAGGCGCTGGCCGGTGCGGGAGGACGTCTCGTCGCGGACGTCCGCGATGCCGCCGATCTTGCCGTCCTTGACCAGGTCGGCAATCTTCTGGGCGAGGTTGTCCGGGTTGACCTGGTACGGCAGTTCCGTGACCACCAGGCACTGGCGGTTCTGGATCTCCTCGACCTCGACGACCGCGCGCATGGTGATGGAGCCGCGGCCGGTGCGGTACGCCTCCTCGATGCCCCGGCGGCCGACGACGAGCGCGCCGGTCGGGAAGTCCGGGCCCTTGATGCGCTCGATCAGCGCGTCCAGCAGCTCCTCGTGCGAGGCCTCGGGGTTCTCCAGGTACCACTGGGCGCCGGCGGCGACCTCGCGCAGGTTGTGCGGCGGGATGTTGGTCGCCATGCCGACCGCGATCCCGGCCGAGCCGTTGATCAGCAGGTTCGGGAAGCGGGCCGGCAGGACGGTCGGCTCCTGGGAGCGGCCGTCGTAGTTGTCCGTGAAGTCGACGGTCTCCTCGTCGATGTCACGGACCATCTCCATCGACAGCGGCGCCATCTTGCACTCGGTGTACCGCATCGCCGCGGCCGGGTCGTTGCCCGGGGAGCCGAAGTTGCCGTTGGAGTCGACGAGCGGCATGCGCATCGACCACGACTGGGCCAGACGCACGAGCGCGTCGTAGATGGAGGAGTCGCCGTGCGGGTGGTAGTTGCCCATGACGTCGCCGACGACGCGGGCGCACTTGTAGAAGCCGCGCTCGGGGCGGTAGCCGCCGTCGTACATGGCGTACAGCACGCGGCGGTGGACGGGCTTGAGGCCGTCACGGACGTCCGGCAGCGCACGCGAGACGATGACGGACATCGCGTAGTCGAGATACGAGCGCTGCATCTCCGTCTCGAGCCCGACGGGCTCGACGCGCATGGCCAGGGCGTCACCCTCGGGCGTCGTCACGGGAGTGTTCTCGTCGGTCATTGCTGGTGAAGGTCCTTCCTGGTGCGGTCAGCTGAGACCGACTCAGATGTCGAGGAAGCGGACGTCCTTGGCGTTGCGCTGGATGAACGCGCGGCGGGCCTCTACGTCCTCGCCCATGAGGACCGAGAACAGGTCGTCGGCCTGGGCGGCGTCGTCGAGCGTGACCTGGCCGAGGACGCGGTGCTCCTGGTCCATGGTCGTGATGCGCAGCTCCTCGGCGTTCATCTCGCCGAGACCCTTGAAGCGCTGGACCGAGTCCTCGCGGATGCGCTTGCCGGCGTTGCGGCCCATCTCGATCAGGGCGTCGCGCTCGCGGTCGGAGTACGCGTACTCGAAGTCGTCCTTGCCCCACTTGATCTTGTAGAGCGGCGGACGGGAGAGGTACACGTGGCCGGCCTCGACCAGGGGCCGCATGAAGCGGAACAGGAAGGTCAGCAGCAGGGTGTTGATGTGCTGGCCGTCGACGTCGGCGTCCGCCATGAGGATGATCTTGTGGTAGCGGAGCTTCTCGATGTCGAAGTCCTCGTGCACACCCGTGCCGAACGCGGAGATCATCGCCTGGATCTCCTGGTTCTGCAGGATCCGGTCGATGCGCGCCTTCTCGACGTTGAGGATCTTGCCGCGGATCGGGAGGATCGCCTGGTACTGCGGGTTGCGGCCGGACTTGGCCGAGCCGCCGGCGGAGTCACCCTCGACGATGAAGATCTCGCACTTGGTCGGGTCGTTCGACTGACAGTCGGAGAGCTTGCCCGGCAGGGACGCGGTCTCCAGCAGGCCCTTGCGGCGGGTCAGGTCGCGGGCCTTGCGGGCCGCCACGCGCGCGGTGGCCGCCGCGATGCCCTTGCGGATGATGTCCGCGGCCTCGTTGGGGTTGCGGTCCAGCCAGTCGTTCAGGTGCTCGTAGACGACCCTCTGGACGAAGGTCTTGGCCTCGGTGTTGCCCAGCTTCGTCTTCGTCTGGCCTTCGAACTGGGGCTCGCCCAGCTTGACCGAGATGATCGCGGTCAGGCCCTCGCGGATGTCGTCACCGGTGAGGTTGTCGTCCTTCTCGCGCAACAGCCGCTTGTCGCGGGCGTACTTGTTGATGAGCGAGGTCAGCGCGGCCCGGAAGCCCTCTTCGTGCGTACCGCCCTCGTGGGTGTGGATGATGTTGGCGAAGGAGTACACACCCTCGCTGTAACCGCTGTTCCACTGCATCGCGACTTCGAGGGAGAGGCCCTTGTCCTTGTCCTCGGCCTCGAGGTCGATCACCGTCGGGTGCACCGCCTCTCCCTTGCGGGAGTTGAGGTACTTCACGAAGTCGACGATGCCGCCTTCGTAGTGGTAGGTGACCGTCTTGACCTCGGCGGTTTCGTCCGCGCCGGCCTCGTCCGCCCCCGAGGTGGCCTTCGCCGACTCGCGCTCGTCAGTGAGTTTGATGGTCAAACCCTTGTTGAGGAACGCCATCTCCTGGAAGCGCCGCGAGAGCGTCTCGAAGGAGTAGTCCGTGGTCTCGAAAATGTCGCCGTCGGCCCAGAAGGTGACCGACGTGCCGGTCTCCTCGGTGGCCTCGTGCTGGGCGAGCGGTGCCGTGGGGACGCCCATCTTGTAGTCCTGCGTCCACCGGTGGCCGTCCGTCCTGACCTCGACGGCGACCTTCGACGACAGCGCGTTCACCACGGAGACGCCCACGCCGTGCAGACCACCGGAGACCGCGTAGCCGCCGCCGCCGAACTTGCCGCCCGCGTGCAGCACTGTCAGCACGACCTCGAGGGCCGGCTTGCCCTCGGAGGGGACGATGCCCACCGGGATGCCACGGCCGTTGTCGACGACGCGCACGCCGCCGTCGGCGAGGATCGTCACCTCGATGGTGTCCGCGTGGCCCGCCAGCGCCTCGTCGACGGAGTTGTCGACCACCTCGTACACGAGGTGGTGCAGTCCGCGCTCACCGGTCGAGCCGATGTACATACCGGGTCGCTTGCGGACCGCGTCCAGACCCTCGAGGACTGTGATGGCACTGGCGTCGTACGAGGCGGTGACCTCGCCGTTGGAGGTGATCGCCTCGCTGTTCACGCCTGCATCGGTGGACGGGATGTTCTCGTTGGGGTTGCCGGAATCGGCCACGAAGCGCCCTTTCTGGCACAGCACAAGCCAGGCTCGTCGGCGGGTTGCCGGAGCGGCTGCGGCATGTTGCGTTGGTAAGCCTTGATCAGCGTTGCTCAGCTTTTCCCGGACGGTCCCCACGATTGGGGCGGGATTGCTTCCAGTCTACCGGTAGCACTGACACTGATGGGGGTTTGCCGGTACCTGAGTCCGCATGTGCCGCCCTCGATGGGTCTTGCCCGACTCCCGATATGCGGATGGGGGCTCCAAGAGGCTCACGGAGGCACTCAGCGCTTCCGGCCGTCAACCCTTGGCTACTTCGGAGTCAGGTCGCGATTCGCAACCGCGTGCGGTGGTGCGAAGAGAGGAGCGCCGGGACCCCGAGCGGGCCGTCGGTGCCCACTTTTGTGATGTCAGTCACTTGTTGCCGACCGGTGGGAAACGGGCGCCGATCGGGCCCTCGCGGGGCCTTGGGACAGCCCCGGGGAGGGGCTCCCGTCAGCCGTAGGTGTCGCCGGGACCGGTGCTGCCGGGAGCCCGCAGCGGGCCGTAGCGGCGGTTGGGGGCGCCCGGGCCCTGCACCTTGATCAGCTTCACCGTGCCGTGGCCCAGGTCCTCGTTGAGACGCGCGACCAGGGTCGGGGCGAGCAGCCGGAGGTTCGTCGCCCAGGCCGTCGAGTCGCAGCGCACGGACAGGACGTGCTCCTCCTCGTCGTACCTCTCCGGCACGCAGTGCTTGGCCACGTCCTCGCCGACGATCTGCGGCCAGCGGCCCATCACCCCGCCCACCGCGGCCGGGGCCTCCCAGCCGCGCTCGGTGATCAGCCGGTTGATCGCGGAGCCGAGCGCCATGGGGTCGCGGCCGTCGGCGCGCGCGCCGGAGCGCAGTCCGCCGCGGCGCGCCTGCTTCTTCTGCTGCGCAGCGTCCCCACGCGCGCGTGCGGCATCCTTGGCGGCGCGCAGCGCCACGCGCGCGAGGTCGACGCCGGACGGCTCGGGCGACCGGGGCCCGGACGGGATCTCCGGTGTGTTCTCCGTCATACGCGCTCCACCGTCCCCTCGGACACGGCGAACCGCACCCCGGACAGCACATACGGTACGTCGTCGTCGACCGCGGCCGTCACCAGGACCTGCTCGCCGGGCGCGACCAGCTCGGCGAGGCGCTCACGGCGGCGGGTGTCCAGCTCGGCGAAGACGTCGTCGAGCACCAGCACCGGCTCGTTGCCCTCCGCGCGCAGCAGGTCGTACGAGGCGAGACGCAGCGCCAGGGCGTACGACCAGGACTCGCCGTGCGAGGCGTACCCCTTGGCGGGCAGCTGGCCGAGCTTGAGCAGCAGGTCGTCCCGGTGCGGGCCGACCAGGGTGACGCCCCGCTCGATCTCCTGCTTGCGGGCTTCGGCGAGCGCGGCCATCAGTTGCTCGAACAGGTCATCGCGGGTGTGCGCCTCGCCCGGCGCGGACGGCTTGTACTCCAGGGCGATCGGCCCGCCGCCGGGGGCGAGCTGCTCGTACGCCTTGTCGGCGAGCGGCTGGACGGCGGCGATCAGGTCCAGGCGCTGGGCGAGCAACTCGGCGCCCGCGCGCGCGAGATGCTGGTCCCAGATGTCGAGCGTGGACATGTCCATGCTGCGGCCGCCGTGCCGGCGAGCGAGCGCGGCCGACTTGAGGAGGGTGTTGCGCTGCTTGAGAACCCGGTCGTAGTCGGAGCGGACCGCGGCCATGCGCGGGGAGCGGGCGGTGATCAGCTCGTCGAGGAAGCGGCGCCGCTCACCGGGGTCGCCCTTGACCAGGGCGAGATCCTCGGGGGCGAACAGCACGGTCCGTACGATCCCGAGCACATCACGTGGCTTGACCTGCGAGGACCGGTTGATCCGGGCCCGGTTGGCGCGCCCCGGGTTCAGCTCCAGCTCGACCAGCTGCTGCCGCTCCCCCTGCCGCACCTGGGCCCGGATGATCGCGCGCTCGGCGCCCATGCGGACCAGGGGGGCGTCGGAGGAGACCCGGTGGCTGCCGAGCGTGGCGAGATAGCCGACGGCCTCGACGAGATTGGTCTTCCCCTGCCCGTTCGGTCCGACGAAGGCCGTCACTCCCGGGTCGAGCGGGACCTCGACCCGGGGGTACGAGCGGAAGTCGGCCAGCGACAGATGCGTGACGTGCATGGTCGTTTCGCCGACCTCCCCAACCCTCGGGTGTTGCTTACTTGGTCTCGACCGCGTGGCCGCCGAACTGGTTCCGCAGCGCCGCGATCATCTTCATCTGGGGCGAGTCCTCCTGACGGGAGGCGAACCGCGCGAACAGCGACGCGGTGATCGCCGGCAGCGGCACCGCGTGGTCGATGGCGGCTTCCACAGTCCAGCGTCCCTCACCGGAGTCCTGTGCATAACCCCGGAGCCTGTCCAGGTGCTCGTCCTCGTCGAGCGCGTTGACCGCGAGGTCGAGCAGCCAGGAGCGGATGACCGTGCCCTCCTGCCAGGAGCGGAAGACCTCCCGGACGTCGGTCACGGAGTCGACCTTCTCCAGCAGCTCCCAGCCCTCGGCGTAGGCCTGCATCATCGCGTACTCGATGCCGTTGTGGACCATCTTCGCGAAGTGGCCCGCGCCGACCTTGCCGGCGTGCACCGAGCCGAAGTCGCCCTCCGGCTTGAGGGCGTCGAAGACCGGTTGCACCTTGGCGACGTTCTCCTTGTCGCCGCCGTACATCAGCGCGTAGCCGTTCTCCAGGCCCCAGACGCCGCCGGAGACACCGCAGTCGACGAAGCCGATGCCCTTGGCCGCCAGCTCCTCGGCGTGCTTCTCGTCGTCGGTCCAGCGGGAGTTGCCGCCGTCCACGACGACATCGCCGGGCTCCAGCAGTTCGGCGAGCTCGTCGATGGTGGACTGCGTGGGCTCGCCCGCCGGGACCATCACCCAGATCACACGCGGGCCGCTGAGCTTGCCCACAAGCTCCGGCAGGCTGTGGACATCGGCGAGGTCCGGGTTGCGGTCGTATCCGAAGACGGTGTGGCCCGCGCGGCGGATCCGCTCGCGCATGTTGCCGCCCATCTTGCCGAGGCCGACGAGACCGAGCTCCATCAGTTGTGTTCCTTAGGTTTGCAGGTGTCCGACGTGGCGTTGCGGCACTTTCGTACCCACGTCCGAGCCTAAACCCGGACGCTCGCGCACATCTGTGGGCATACGCGCTCAGTCGTACGCCCTCACCTGCGGATTCGCCCCCAGCCTGTGGACAACCGCCGGAGCTCAGCCGCTCAGGCGCACCGGCATGATCAGGTACTTGTAGGCCTCGTCCGCCTCGGCGTCCAGCGCCGGCTTGCCGCTGAGCAGCGCGGGCTTCGTGGACGTCGTGAAGGACAGCTGCGCGACCGGGGAGTCGATGGCGCTCAGGCCGTCCAGCAGGAACGTCGGGTTGAAGGCGATCGAGATGTCGTCGCCCTCCAGCTGGGCGTCGACCCTTTCCACAGCCTGTGCGTCGTCGCTGGAGCCGGCCTCCAGGATGAGCACGCCCTGCTCGAAGCTGAGCCGCACCGGGGTGTTCCGCTCGGCGACCAGGGCCACACGCTTGACGGCCTCCACGAAGGGGGCGGTCTCGATCACGGCGATGCTGTTGAACTCCGTCGGGAACAGCGTGCGGTACTTCGGGAGGTCGCCCTCCAGCAGGCGGGTCGTCGTACGGCGGCCGGCGCCCTCGAAGCCGATCAGGCCCTCGCCCGAGCCCGAGCCGGACAGCGCCAGGGTCACCTGGTCGCCGCTCGTCAGGGCCTTGGCGGTGTCCAGCAGCGTCTTGGCGGGCACCAGGGCGACCGCGGAGGCCTCCGGGTTCTCCGGCTTCCACAGGAACTCACGGACCGCGAAGCGGTAGCGGTCGGTGGACGCCAGCGTGACCGTGTCGCCCTCGATCTCGATGCGGACGCCCGTGAGGACGGGCAGCGTGTCGTCACGGCCGGCGGCGATGGCCACCTGGGCGGCCGCGGAGGCGAAGACCTCGCCGGGGACCGTGCCCGTCGCGTTCGGCATCTGCGGCAGCGCCGGGTACTCCTCCACAGGCAGTGTGTGGAGTGTGAACCGGGAGGAGCCGCACACCACCGTCGCCCGTACACCGTCTGTGGAGATCTCCACCGGCCGGTTGGGGAGGGCTCGGCAGATGTCCGCGAGGAGGCGGCCGGAGACGAGCACCGTGCCCTCCTCCTCGACCTCGGCCTCCACGGACACGCGCGCGGAGACCTCGTAGTCGAAGCTGGACAGGCTCAGCTGGCCGTCCTCGGCCTTCAGCAGCAGGCCGGCGAGGACAGGCGCCGGCGGACGGGCCGGGAGGCTGCGTGCCGCCCAGGCCACTGCCTCCGCGAGTACGTCGCGTTCCACCCGGATCTTCACTGTTGCCGCCTCCTGCTGTTGCCGGCGCTTCTCGCTCTGCCTGGCCCTCGTCGTCTGTCTCGGTGTCGACGGTCCCCGGGATGGGGAGGACACCGGGGACCAGTCTGACGCACCGCACTGACAGTAGGTGCCTCTCGGGGTCAAGTCGTGACGAGGGGCGGTCGGGCGCCGGAGGGCAAGTTGTGCACAGGGCCCGCTTCGAAACGAATTCCCAGCTCTCTCTAGTCGGGAGTAGTAGTAGGGCCTGTGGATACCGTGGATAACCCTGTTTGCCCAGCTCAGAGCGGGAATTTTGTCCACCGGTCCTGTGGGTGACGGCAGTGGACAACCAGGGGCTTCTGTGGAGAACGGAAAGTTCTGCACACCCCGTGCACAGGGTGAGGCGAGTTCTCCCCAGTGCCGTCCCCAGGTTTACCCACCTTTCCCACAGCCCAACCCGGCACCTTCGTGTGACGCCTTTCACTCGACCCGGTGAGGAGGCGCGTCGCGTTGCCGAACAGTGGACAGCGATGTGGAGAAGCTGGGGATCGCTGGGGACAACCGGCCCCAGCCTGTGGGTTGCCGGTGGACAACTCGATGCACAGCCTGTGGACGCTCTCGTTGTCCACAGCCTGTGGAGATCGTTCGTCCACGAATCCACACGCAGGTGACCTGGTCTGATGGTCCTTCAACAGAGGCCTCTGTGGACACAGTCTGGACAACTTCCCAGTCCCCAGGGTGTGGACGGGAGAAAGTCGCCGAATCTGTGGAGAGGGGCCGTAACCCGGCAGGTAATTCGAACAGCCGGTGGCCGCGACATGACGAAGGCCGGCCGCGACATGACGGAGGGCGCCCCCGGAAGTCCGCTCCAGGGGCGCCCTCGGCGTCGTACGGCCGGCGCTGTCAGCCGTTCTTGATGCGGTTGGTCAGCTCGGTGACCTGGTTGTAGATGGAGCGGCGCTCGGCCATCAGGTTGCGGATCTTGCGGTCCGCGTGCATGACCGTCGTGTGGTCGCGGCCGCCGAACAGCGCGCCGATCTTCGGCAGTGACAGGTCCGTGAGCTCGCGGCACAGGTACATGGCGATCTGCCGGGCGGTGACGAGGGCGCGGCCGCGCGAGGTGCCGCACAGGTCCTCGACGGTCAGCCCGAAGTAGTCCGCCGTCGCGCCCATGATGGCCGTGGACGTGATCTCGGGGGCCGAGTCCTCGCCGCCGGGGATGAGGTCCTTGAGGACGATCTCCGTCAGGCCCAGGTCCACCGGCTGCCGGTTGAGCGAGGCGAACGCCGTGACCCGGATCAGCGCGCCCTCCAGCTCGCGGATGTTGCGCGAGATCCGGGACGCGATGAACTCCAGCACCTCCGGCGGCGCGTTCAGCTGCTCCTGCACCGCCTTCTTGCGGAGGATCGCGATACGCGTCTCCAGCTCGGGCGGCTGGACGTCGGTGATCAGACCCCACTCGAAACGGTTCCGCAGCCGGTCCTCCAGCGTCACCAGCTGCTTGGGCGGCCGGTCGGAGGACAGCACGATCTGCTTGTTGGCGTTGTGGAGCGTGTTGAAGGTGTGGAAGAACTCCTCCTGCGTCGACTCCTTGTCCGCAAGGAACTGGATGTCGTCGACGAGCAGGATGTCCATCTCGCGGTAGCGCTTGCGGAAGCTGTCGCCCTTGCCGTCGCGGATGGAGTTGATGAACTCGTTGGTGAACTCCTCCGAGCTCACGTACCGCACCCGCGTGCCCGGGTAGAGGCTGCGCGCGTAGTGCCCGATCGCGTGCAGCAGGTGCGTCTTGCCGAGCCCGGACTCCCCGTAGATGAACAACGGGTTGTACGCCTTCGCCGGTGCCTCGGCGACGGCGACCGCGGCGGCGTGCGCGAAGCGGTTGGAGGCGCCGATGACGAACGTGTCGAAGAGGTACTTCGGGTTCAGACGTGCGGTGGGCTCACCCGGGCCGGTCGCCGGCGCGGGCTGCGCGGCCAGCGGGCCGGGCGCACCGGTCGTGGGCAGGTTCGGGCCGACGGGGCCGCCGCGGTGCACGTGCCCCGAGCCGGCCGGCGGCTCTGGCAGCTCCCGGCGGACCGGGTCGCGCTGGTCGTAGTCGGGGCGTGACGTGTCGTAGTCGGAGCGCGGCGACTCGTAGGAGGGGCGCTCCATGGACTGCGGGCGGTAGTCCTGGGACGGGGAGCCGTAGGCGTCCTGGGGGGACGAGCCGTACGAGTCCTGCGAACCGCGCGACCCGTGTGACCCACGTGATCCATGCGATCCATACGAGTCCTGCGACGATCCGTGGGATTCGTACGAGTCCCGGGTGCCGTAGGAGTCCGGTGAGCCGTAGGTGTCCTGGTTCGGTGACGCGTACGGGTCACGCTCGGGGAAGCCGAGGCGCTGCTGCTGCCAGCTGTACTCGTCCTGCGCCGGCCGCGGCCAGGAGCCGGGCTCGGGGCGCTGGTACTCGGAGGGGTACGCGGGACGGGCGGTGGGAAGTTGATCTCCGCGCGCAGGCGGCGGCTGGTCGCCGGCCGTTCCCGGCAGCTGGTCGGCGCGGTGACGCCCGTACCCCTCATAACCGTCGCGGTCCTGGCGCGCGGCCGGCAGCTCGGGCTCCTCGTAACGCGACTGGGAACGGGCCGGGGGCGCGGGCGTGGGTTCGCCCGCGGAGTCGTCGACGGTGATCGCGATCCGGATCGGACGGCCGCACTCGCGGCTCAGGGTCTCGCTGACGACGGGCGCCAGGCGGCCCTCGAGTACGCCCTTCGCGAATTCGTTCGGTACGGCGAGCAGGGCGGTGTCCGCGACCAGCGCGAGCGGTTGACATCGCCGGATCCAGTGCTCGTCCTTCGCCTCGACACCCTGGCCGCGGCCCTCCCCGAGGAGCTGCTCCAATACGCGTGGCCACACTGCGGCAAGATCGGCAGGTACGTCAGCCACAGGGCACGCTCTCTCACAGGTCCCACGAACGTGTGGTTCTGGGACGGCTCGGGATGTAAATCGGGTGGGGCAGGGATAAGGGAACGAATCGGAGTTCCGTCACGGTAGTCAGGGCGGCGGCTGCGGTTCAAGTTGTTGTCCCCAGCCTGTGGACAAGTGTCTCCGGGCCGCTGCTGGTTTGACCGGATGGCGTAGCCGCGCGTACCGTAACCAGGTCGAGTTGTCGATGGCTGCTGCCGCCTGCCTCCGATGGGCACAGATCATTTGGGTGATCGGTAAGCGGTGCACTCGGGCGTAACTGCGAGCTACTCGTGGGCGCACGGTGACAGCCAGGACGGCACCCCGCAACTACCGATTTTCTGGAGCCCCCGAGTGAGCAAGCGCACCTTCCAGCCGAACAACCGTCGTCGCGCGAAGACCCACGGCTTCCGGCTGCGTATGCGCACCCGTGCCGGCCGCGCGATTCTCGCGTCCCGCCGTAGCAAGGGTCGCGCCCGTCTGTCCGCCTGATCCCGGTCAGGTCATGACATCGTGCTGCCCACCGAGAACCGGCTGAGGCGGCGCGAGGACTTCGCGACCGCGGTACGGCGAGGACGCCGGGCTGGACGCCCGTACCTCGTCGTCCACCTTCGAAGCGGTGCCACGGACCCGCATGCGCCTGGGGAGAGCGCTCCCCCGACGCGTGCGGGTTTCGTCGTGAGCAAAGCCGTGGGCGGTGCGGTCGTACGCAACAAAGTGAAGCGCAGGCTTCGCCACCTGATGCGCGACC
The DNA here is from genome assembly GCF_028885415.1 of Streptomyces coeruleorubidus. GTDB lineage: Bacteria > Actinomycetota > Actinomycetes > Streptomycetales > Streptomycetaceae > Streptomyces > Streptomyces coeruleorubidus_A. The sequence goes on along the minus strand of NZ_CP118527.1, from coordinate 4,914,018 downwards.
GAGTCGCCCAGCTGCCCCCCGGTAGCCTGGTAGTGGTACGAGCGCTGCCCGGTGCGGGCGACGCCGACCATGCACAGCTGGCCCGAGACCTGGATGCCGCCCTCCAGCGGCTGCTGGGAGGGGGCGCGCGATGAAGTACCCGCTGCTTGCTCTGATCAAGCTCTACCAGTGGACGATCAGTCCGCTGCTCGGGCCGGTCTGCAAGTACTACCCGTCGTGCTCCCACTACGGCTTCACGGCCATCGACCGGCACGGTGCCATCAAGGGAACGGCACTCACGGCCTGGCGCATCCTTCGCTGCAATCCGTGGTCGCTGGGCGGTGTGGACCATGTCCCGCCGCGCAAGCGCCCGCGGTGGCACGAAATGCTGCGTAACGCGTGGCGTGCACGCAAGGGCGGGCCCTCCGTCGCCGTCCCGGCCACCGAGGGACAGACTTCTCCCACAAGTCGGTCCAGTCCTTCGAGCCCGGCCGCAGAGACACCGTCCCATGCCCAAGGAGCATGATTAGTGGACACGATTGCCAGCCTCTTCAGCTTCATCACCACACCCGTCTCCTGGGTCATCGTCCAGTTCCACTCGGTGTACGGCGCCCTCTTCGGGCCTGACACCGGGTGGGCCTGGGGCCTGTCGATCGTGTCCCTGGTGATCCTGATCCGTATCTGCCTGATCCCGCTCTTCGTGAAGCAGATCAAGGCGACCCGGGCCATGCAGACGCTCCAGCCCGAGATGAAGAAGATCCAGGAGCGCTACAAGAACGACAAGCAGCGTCAGTCCGAAGAGATGATGAAGCTGTACAAGGACACGGGTACCAACCCGCTGTCCTCGTGCCTTCCCATCCTGGCGCAGTCCCCGTTCTTCTTCGCCCTGTACCACGTGCTGAACAGCATCGCGTCGAACGACACCATCGGCGTGATCAACACCAGCCTTCTGGAGAGCGCGCAGAAGGCGCACATCGTCGGTGCGCCGCTCGCGGTGAAGTTCACCGACAGCTCGTCGAAGGTGGAAGCACTCGGTGCCTCCCTCACCGACGTCCGCGTGGTCACCGCCGTCATGATCGTCCTGATGTCGGCGTCGCAGTTCTTCACGCAGCGCCAGCTGATGACGAAGAACATCGACACCACGGTGAAGACGCCGTTCATGCAGCAGCAGAAGATGCTGATGTACGTCTTCCCGATCATGTTCGCCGTCTTCGGTATCAACTTCCCCGTCGGTGTCCTCGTCTACTGGCTGACCACCAACGTGTGGACCATGGGCCAGCAGATGTACGTCATCCACAACAACCCGACCCCGGGTTCCAAGGCCCAGGCCGCGTACCTGGAGCGCCTGCACAAGCACGTCACGCAGCACAGCAAGGTCAGCCGGCGCCGTGACAAGGTCATCGTCAAGGCGATCGTCGCCAAGGGACGCGACCGCAACGAGTTCGAGCGCAAGTTCATCAACGGCCTGAGCAAGGCCGGCCTCGCCGCCCAGGCTGACGGCACCGTGATCAAGAGCGACATCGTAGCCGCCGTCGAAGCCGAGGACGGTACGCCGACCACCGGCACGGCGAAGCGCCAGCAGCCCAAGCGGCAGACCAAGGCTCAGCGGCAGTCCGGCGCAGCGAAGGCGGCCGGTGACTCCGAGCCGAAGACGTCGCTCACCAAGTCCGACGAGCCCGAGGACGCCAAGCCCGCCGCCGCTGCCAAGAAGGGCGGCGCGAAGTCCGGCAGCGGTGCCCGCAGCAAGGCCCAGTCCGGACAGCGCAAGGGTCCGCAGCGGCCCAAGTCCCCGTCCAAGAAGTAAGAAGGAGTTCATCCCGTGACGGAAGGCACCACCTCCGCCGCTGCCGAGGGTGCAGACACCCTGACCCGCCTGGAGCAGGAGGGCGAGATCGCGGCGGACTACCTGGAGGGTCTGCTCGACATCGCCGACCTCGACGGCGACATCGACATGGACGTCGAGGCCGACCGTGCCTCTGTCTCGATCATCAGCGACACAGGCAGCCGCGACCTGCAGAAGCTGGTCGGCCGTGACGGTGAGGTGCTGGAGGCACTCCAGGAGCTCACCCGTCTGGCCGTGCACCGGGAGACCGGTGACCGCAGCCGTCTGATGCTCGACATCGCGGGATACCGCGCCCGGAAGCGCTCCGAGCTGTCCGAGCTGGGCGCCAAGGCCGCCGCCGAGGCCAAGAGCAGCGGCGAGGCCGTGAGGCTGGACCCGATGACGCCGTTCGAGCGCAAGGTCGTGCACGACGCGGTCAAGGCCGCGGGCCTGCGCAGCGAATCCGAGGGCGAGGAGCCGCAGCGCTTCGTCGTCGTGCTTCCTGCCTGATCGGTTTCTACGTTCCCGGCCCCGTCTGTTGCGCAGGCGGGGCCGAACTTTGTCAGCCTGATAGTTCTGGTGGTTCTGGTGTCGGCGCTCGGTGCGCTGACGCGGTACGGAAGGACGGTCCCCCGTGACGGAGGCAGCGGAGCTTCCCCCCGCGCCCGAGCAGGCGCGCGAGGTGTTCGGTGATCGCTTCGCGGATGCGGTGCGGTATGCCGAGCTGCTCGCTGAGACGGGCGTGCAGCGCGGTCTCATCGGCCCGCGTGAAGTGCCCCGCCTGTGGGAGCGGCACCTGCTGAACTGCGCGGTGCTCTCGGAGGTCGTGCCCGAGGGCGTGACGGTGTGCGATGTCGGCTCGGGCGCCGGCCTCCCCGGCATTCCGCTGGCGCTGGTCCGGGAGGACCTGAAGATCACGCTGTTGGAGCCTCTGCTGCGGCGTACCAACTTCCTCACCGAGGTCGTGGAACTGCTCGGCCTCGATCATGTGACCGTCGTGCGCGGCCGGGCCGAGGAGGTCATGGGGAAGATCCAGCCCGTCCACGTCGTGACGGCCCGAGCCGTCGCTCCCCTCGACCGCCTCGCCACGTGGGGTATCCCGCTGCTTCGGCCGTACGGGGAGATGCTCGCGCTCAAGGGCGACGCCGCCGAGGAGGAGCTGAAGAGCGCGTCGGCGGCCCTGAGCAAGCTGGGTGCAGTGGAGACGTCCATCCTGCATGTCGGTGAGGGCGTGGTGGACCCGATGTCCACGGTCGTACGGGTCGAGGTCGGGGAGAGCCCCGGAGGTGTGCGCTTCGCCGCGAAGCGTGCCAAGGCGGCTCGCACGGGACGTGCCCGCCGACGACGCTGATCCATCCTGGGGACACTGATCCGGCCCGACGACGCTGATCCGTCCTGACGACGAGACGTACTCCACACAAGCTGCCAAACCTATGCATGCCGGAGTGTCGCGACAATCCGGCCTCGACTGCTGTGCATCGTGTTTCACGTGAAACGTCGCTCACTGCTGCACGGCATCATCAGTCGTGGCCGCGCTGCGGCCGAACCCCGCGACCGTAAGCCTCTCGGGTCACTCGATGAGGGAACTGAGTTGTCCACAGAGGTGGATTTCTCCACAGAACGGAAGGCCTCACTGGTTCACGACCCCGAAGACATGGGAGGCTCTGTTCATTGCGAGCCTGAAGTCGAGGAGAGTGAATCCTTGCGGTCCGACGCCAACATCGCGGGACCGATGACCGATCCGGTCCCCGGTCCCCGTACCGAGTCGATGGGGGCGGATGTTTCACGTGAAACACCGCCTCCGATGGACGACACTCCCATCGGTCGTGCTGCCCAATTGGCGGTGGAGGCTCTAGGCCGCGCCGGCGAGGGCCTGCCACGGCCCGAGCAGACCCGAATCATGGTGGTCGCCAACCAGAAGGGCGGTGTGGGCAAGACGACGACAACCGTCAACCTCGCCGCATCACTGGCCCTGCACGGTGGCCGGGTTCTGGTGGTCGACCTCGACCCACAGGGCAATGCGTCCACCGCGCTGGGCATCGACCATCACGCCGAAGTTCCTTCCATCTACGACGTGTTGGTGGAGAGCAAGCCGCTCTCCGAGGTCGTCCAGCCGGTCCCCGATGTCGAGGGCCTCTTCTGTGCCCCTGCCACGATCGATCTCGCCGGTGCGGAGATCGAGCTGGTGTCCCTGGTGGCACGGGAGAGCCGGCTGCAGCGCGCCATCCAGGCGTACGAGCAGCCGCTGGACTACATCCTCATCGACTGTCCGCCCTCGCTCGGCCTCCTGACGGTCAATGCGTTGGTGGCTGGCCAGGAGGTTCTGATCCCGATCCAGTGCGAGTACTACGCGCTGGAAGGCTTGGGTCAGTTGTTGCGTAACGTCGATCTGGTGCGGGGGCACCTCAACCCTGCCCTGCACGTGTCGACGATCCTGCTCACCATGTACGACGGCCGGACGCGCCTCGCGTCCCAGGTCGCGGAAGAGGTGCGCACCCACTTCGGCGACGAGGTGCTGCGGACGAGCATTCCCAGGTCCGTCCGTATCTCCGAGGCGCCGAGTTACGGGCAGACGGTCCTGACTTACGATCCTGGATCAAGCGGTGCCCTCTCTTACCTTGAGGCGGCACGCGAGATCGCGCTGAAGGGCGTTGGCATCAGCTATGACGCCACGCACGCCCACATCGGCGCACAGCAGAACGACCCGAGCATGGTGGAGGGCATCCAGTGAGCGAGCGACGGAGGGGGCTGGGCCGTGGTCTCGGCGCACTGATCCCTGCTGCGCCGACGGAGAAGTCGGTAGCCCAGGCTGCGGCGGCGGGCGCCGCTTCCCCATCTCCCGCGGCAGTGCCCGTGCTGCCGAACGACCGTGGGGTGGCCGCAGCGAAGGTGGCGACGCTGCCGACTGTTTCACGTGAAACAGAGGAGCCGGCGCAGCCCACTGCTCCCGCCGCACCTGCGGCGCCCATCGGTGCGCACTTCGCCGAGATCCCCCTCGACTCCATCACGCCGAACCCGCGGCAGCCGCGTGAGGTCTTCGACGAGGACGCGCTGGCCGAGCTCATCACCTCCATCAAGGAAGTGGGGCTCCTCCAGCCGGTCGTCGTACGGCAGGTGGGTCCCGCCCACTACGAGCTCATCATGGGCGAGCGCCGCTGGCGGGCCTGCCGCGAGGCGGGGCTGGAGGCGATCCCGGCGATCGTGCGGGCCACGGAGGACGAGAAGCTCCTTCTGGACGCTCTGCTGGAGAACCTGCACCGTGCCCAGCTGAACCCGCTGGAAGAGGCAGCCGCCTATGACCAGTTGCTGCGGGACTTCAACTGCACGCACGACCAGCTGGCGGACCGCATCGGCCGATCCCGCCCGCAGGTCTCCAACACCCTGCGTCTGCTGAAGCTCTCGCCAGCGGTGCAGCGCCGGGTCGCCGCCGGAGTGCTCTCCGCCGGCCACGCGCGGGCCCTGCTGTCCGTCGAGGACTCGGAGGAGCAGGACAGGCTGGCCCACCGCATCGTGGCCGAGGGCCTGTCGGTGCGGGCCGTCGAGGAGATCGTGACCCTGATGGGTTCACGTCCCCAGAAGGCCCAGCGGCCCAAGGGCCCGCGTGCCGGTGCTCGTGTCTCTCCCGCGCTGTCCGAGCTCGCCACGCGGCTCTCGGACCGCTTCGAGACGCGGGTGAAGGTCGATCTGGGCCAGAAGAAGGGCAAGATCACCGTCGAGTTCGCCTCGATGGAGGACCTTGAGCGGATCCTCGGCTCACTCGCTCCGGGTGAGGGACCGGTTCTGCAGAAGAGCCTCTTGGAGGGCGACTCCGAGGAGAGCGAGTCCTGAGCCTCCGGCAGGAGCCTCTGTTGTGGATGACAGAGCGGGCCATGTCCGGTGTGTGCCGGAACGTGGCCCGCTCTTTCCTTTCTGGCGGTATCGATGGAATCGCATCGTGGATACGATGCGATCGGATACGGCGCAACCACCCGGCAGCACCTCTCAGAGGAAGGCAGGGGCCATGCGAACGATGAGCCGCACTGGACTGGTGAGCGCCGGTTTGGGGCTGGGGGCGGTCGGTGGATTCATCGGCAGTCTCCTCAGGGAACGGAGCGCTCTGACAGCCGCCCGCGACGCGGCAGGCCAAGGAAGCGAGGAACAGCCTTCATGGGGCGCCGGCTCGTACCGCTCACGTTGGACAACCTTCAGGACCTTCCCAAGCGCTGTCGCTCGTGTGTCTTCTGGGAGCTTGATCCGGTCAGCAGTGAGGCCGCGGTAAAGGCGGGCGAGTCCGCTCTGGAGAAGGAAGCCTGGATCTCGGCCGTTCTGCTGGACTGGGGATCCTGCGGTCGTGTCGTGTACGTCGACGACGTACCGGTGGGCTTCGTGCTCTACGCCCCTCCCGCCTATGTCCCCCGCTCCGCGGCGTTCCCCACGAGTCCCGTCTCCCCCGACGCGGTTCAGCTGATGACCGCGTTCATCGTGCCGGGGTACCAGGGGCAGGGGCTCGGCCGGGTGATGGTTCAGACGGTCGCCAAGGATCTGCTGCGGCGCGGGTTCAAGGCGATCGAGGCGTTCGGAGACGCGCGCTGGAAGGAACCGGCCTGTGTGTTGCCCGCCGACCATCTCCTGGCGGTGGGCTTCAAGACGGTCCGGCAGCACCCCACCTATCCCCGGCTGAGGCTGGAACTGCGGTCGACGCTTTCCTGGAAGGAAGACGTCGAGATGGCGCTGGACCGGCTCCTGGGAGCCGTACAGAAGGAGCCGGCACTGCGGCCGCTGTAGAGGAAGCAGTCAAACGAATGGGCCAACCCTTCCGGGCTGGCCCATTCGTGTTTCACGTGAAACACGCACCGTCGCTCAGACGGCTCCGCCGGTTCACTCGGCGATGAACTCCTCGAGGTCGCGAACGATCGCGGCCTTCGGCTTGGCGCCCACGATGGTCTTGGCGACCTCGCCACCCTGGTAGACGTTCAGGGTCGGGATGGACATGACGCCGTACTTGGCGGCCGTACCCGGGTTCTCGTCGATGTTCAGCTTGACGACCTCGATCTTGTCGCCGTACTCGGAGGCGATCGCCTCGAGGGACGGCGCGATCTGGCGGCATGGACCGCACCAGGCGGCCCAGAAGTCCACCAGGACGGGCTTGTCGCTCTTGAGGACGTCCTGCTCGAAGGAGTCGTCGGTCACATTCTTCAGGGTGCCGGCCACGGCGGGCTCCTTAACTGTTTGGTGCGTGGGGCGGGTAGGGAGAGGGGTCAGACAGCGGTCTTCTCGGGCTCGGGCTGCTCCTCGTCCGCGAGGGCGGCGAGGTAGCGCTCGGCGTCGAGAGCGGCGGAGCAGCCGGTCCCTGCTGCGGTGATCGCCTGACGGTAGGTGTGGTCGACCACGTCGCCGGCACCGAAGACACCGGTCAGGTTGGTGCGTGTCGACGGCGCGTCCACCTTCAGGTAGCCCTCGTCGTCCAGGTCGAGCTGACCCTTGAAGAGCTCGGTGCGGGGGTCGTGGCCGATAGCGATGAAGAGACCGGTCACCGGCAGGTCCGAAAGCTCGCCGGTCTTGAGGTTGCGCAGCTTCAGGCCGGAGAGCTTCTGGTCGCCCTGGATCTCGGCGACCTCGCTGTCCCACACGAACGTGATCTTGGGGTCGGCGAAGGCGCGCTCCTGCATGGCCTTGGATGCGCGCAGCGTGTCGCGGCGGTGGACGACGGTCACGGACTTGGCGAACCGCGAGAGGAAGGTGGCCTCCTCCATGGCGGTGTCGCCACCACCGATCACGGCGATGTCCTGGTCCTTGAAGAAGAACCCGTCACAGGTGGCGCACCAGGACACCCCACGGCCGGAGAGGGCGTCCTCGTTCGGCAGACCGAGCTTGCGGTGCTGCGAGCCGGTGGCGACGATGACGGCCTTGGCCCGGTGGACGGTACCGGACGTGTCCGTGACGGTCTTGATCTCACCGGTCAGGTCGACGTTGACGATGTCGTCCGGGATGAGCTCGGCCCCGAAGCGCTCCGCCTGGGCGCGCATGTTGTCCATGAGCTCGGGGCCCATGATGCCGTCCTGGAAGCCAGGGAAGTTCTCGACGTCGGTGGTGTTCATGAGCGCACCGCCGGCGGTGACGGCGCCCTCGAACACCAGTGGCTTCAGCGACGCGCGCGCGGTGTAGAGCGCCGCCGTGTAGCCGGCGGGCCCGGAGCCGATGATGATCACGTTACGGACGTCGCTCACGGCTTGATTCCTCGTCTCTGGACTGCGTCGTTCGACCGGTGGGAGTTCCTCTCGGAACTCTCACCCCACCCAACGGATCCTAAGGGGCGCGCATTCCCGCTGTGTCCGGGCACACGGAGAAGCGGCCCTGTGTGGGGTACCGCGCAGGATGAAGAGGCAGACGTGTCTCAGGCGGACGGGTACGAGCGCTGAAGAAGGACCTTGCCCGCGGCGGTCGTCGCCGAGTGATCCACACACGTCGCGTCGACGATGTAGGCGGTGACCCGAGTGGCGTCGGAAGCGTCGGGGAGCAACACCAGCATGGCCTTCTTCCCCTGATACCTGCCGTTCTCGACAGCAAGGGCTGTGTCCTTGCGCCCGATGCCGTCGCGGACGCAGCCGGGCACTGTGGGCGCCTTGAAGACCTGGGGATGGTCGGTGCCGGGGGCGGTTGCCGCGCCGAAGGGAGTGCGTGAGCCGCCCTTCTTGCTCTGCTTCTCGGTCAGGAGATCGGTGACCTGCTTCTCGAGTTTCCCCTCGGAGAAGGTGTCCGCGGGGGCGGTCTGCTGTGCACCCGCCGTGTCATTCGACGGCTTGCCGTCGCCCAGCGACGACAGCAGGACGGAGCCCAGTCCCAGGGCGGCGACGGTGAAGACGGTCCCCAGGACGGCGATCCTCCGACGCCCGTTCCGCGTGCGGTCCTTGCGCCCCGGGCCGGTGGTGGAAGAGCGGGGACGCCCGGCGGGTCGGTCGGCGGGCGTCGATGTTTCACGTGAAACATGCGCATCGCTGTCGTCCTCGGACGGGGAACGAGGAGCACTCACCGGTGTCTGGCTCTCTGCGGCCTCCGGCCCCGTGGCGTTCAGCAGGGCCTCGGCGGCGAGGGCGGCATCGATGCGGCCTGCGACATCGGCGGGCATGCGTGGCGGGCCCGGCAGCGTGCCGAGCAGCCCGCGGATCTCCTCCAGGGACGCGTAGACGTCCGCGCAGAGCTCGCACCCGTCCAGATGCCGGCGTACGTCGGTGCTCCGGGACGGTGGGAGGACGCCCTCGGCGAGGTCGGAGATCTCGGCGACGTCCGGGTGCCCGGCCATGTCTGTCGTCGACGTCACGCTCGTCCACCTCCGCCCTTCACTGCCGCTGGGTCGCTGGGTCCTGTGTCCGGTGGTTCCGCTCGGCGCGGTCCCGCTGCGGGTGGGACGGCTGGCCCTTGCGTCCGGTTCCGCTCTCCGCCCGGCTTCTTGCTCTCACCGCTGTTGGCCGGCCGGAGATGGGTCAGCAGCGGCTGGAGTCTGGCTCTGCCGCGCGCACATCGGCTCTTCACCGTGCCGGTCGGCACGTCGAGGATCCGGGCCGCCTCCGCGACCGGGTAGCCCTGCATGTCCACCAGGACGAGCGCCGCCCGCTGGTCGGTCGGCAGGGTCCCCAGGGCTTCGATGAGCTGCCGGTGGAGATCATTGCGCTCGGCGGGCGCCGAAGCCGACTCGTGCGGCTCCAGCAGCTGCTCCAGGCGCTCGGTGTCGTCGACGGGAGAGGTCTTGCGGGAGGCGACCTTGCGGGCGCGGTCCAGGCAGGCGTTCACCGTGATCCTGTGCAGCCACGTCGTGACGGCCGACTGGCCCCGGAAGGTATGGGCGGCCCGGTAGGCGGAAACGAGGGCGTCCTGCACCGCGTCAGCGGCCTCCTCGCGGTCTCCGAGCGTCCGCAGGGCGACGGCCCAGAGACGGTCGCGGTGCCGCCGCACGATCTCACCGAAGGCGTCGGGGTCACCCTCGACATGCCGGGCGAGGAGGTCCTGATCACTTACACCGCCGTGCTCGGCGCGGTCCGCCATCGAACCCCCTCCCCTCTGTCGGCTCTCAGCCCGTGAACTTCACTTCGGTGATGGCCTGCTTGTAGCCCGGGTTGCTGTAGTTGGCGGGGTCGTCGCCGGAGTACGGCAGGGCCGTCAGCCAAACCAGGAGGTAGCGGCTCTTCTCAGGCTTGTCGACGGTCACCTTCGCGGAGGTGCTGCTCGTCGTCACCTCACCCAGCTCCTTCATGGAACTCAGCGGTGTGGACGACCCCAGGGAGTCGGTCGCGTACAGCTCGACCGTGGTGTGGTCGCCGCCGTACCGCAGCGAGAGAGTCGCGGCCGAGACTTCCTTCTCGGACCCGAGGTCGTAGACGATGCCGACACCGGGCTTTATCACCATCTTCGGGCCGTCAAGGTAGCTGCTGGTACGCCAGCCCGTGGACGTGTTGCCGTCGTAGGTCTTGCTCACGTCGGAGGCGTGCTGGGCATCGCCCTTCGCGACGTACTCCTCGGAGTCCTTGATGGCGATCGGCTTCGGTGCCGGAGAATTCTCGTTCTTGTCGCTGTCCTCGTTGTGCTGGGTCTGGTTCGGGTCGTCGGCCTTGCCGCCCTGGTCCATCAGCGCGTCCGCCAGCTGCCAGCTGCCGAGGCCCAGCGCGGCGATGAGGAGCGCGGACACGGCCCACTTCAGGGCCTTGCCCGTACGGCTCTGCAACGGGGGCGGCGGGGTCGGGACCGGCTGGGTGGCACCGGGGCGCGGGGCCTGGCGGCCGTACGTGCCCTGCTGGTACGACGTGCGCTGGTACTCGGGCGGGGCGGTGAACGCCGGCTCCGGCGGGCGGATGCGAGGCATCTCGCCGATCGCCTTCACCAGCTCCTCCGGCGTGGTGCACGGCGACTCGTGGCGGGAGGCGGTGGCGCCGTCGTTGATGAGCGCGCGCATGGAGAGTTCGGAAAGGCCGCGGTGCACACCGGCACGCACCTGGTCGGGCGCGATCAGGCCGATGTCCTTCGGCAGGCCGGACAGCCCGTAGGCGTCGCTCTCGTACGGCCAGCGCTGGGTGAGCGCCGCGTACAGCAGGGCGCCGATGGCCTCGGTGTCGGCGCGCTGCGGGGTGTCGGACGCGACGCCCCGCAGCGCGGCGTTCACCGCGAGTCCGCGGATGCGCCACTGGCCGGTCGAGGTACGCAGGACGGCATTGGGGTTCAGCCGTAGATGGGCGAGGCCCTCGCGATGGGCGGCGGCCATGGCGGAGGAGATCTGGCTGACCATCTGGTAGGCGTCGTACGGCTCCAGCGGTCCGGAGGCGAGGAGCGTGGTCAGTTCCGTCGCGTCCGGGAGCCACTCGTGGACGACGTAGACGAGGTCGTTCTCCTCCACCGCGTCCAGCACCTGGACGAAGCGCGGGTCGCCCAGCAGGGCGGAGGAGCGGGCGGCGGCCAGGACGGACCGGGCCCGTGAGTGGTCCGCGGGCAGAATGTGCACGCCGACGGCACGGCGGAGCTTCTCGTCCACGGCACGCCAACTGCTGAAACCGTCCAGACGGGTGACGCACTCCTCGAGGCGGTAGCGTCTGGCGAGTTTGTGCCCACTGTGCAGTTCAGGCGGCGAGGTCTTCCCGGGACCGTCGGTCCGGGTGCTCTCCTGTACCTCGTCGCTGTCCGTGTCCCGCTCCCGGTTCTTGGCCACCCCGTCGGCCGTGGACTGGTCCGCCTGTGCGGTCAGCGACGACTCGTCGCTGTTGTCTGCCACGTCGACGGCAGCCGTACTCCGTTCCGCCACCGTCGTTCCTGCCTCCCCATCCATTGCGCGCCGCCCGGCATCCGTTGCACGCCGTCCGGCGCCGAAACCAATTGTGCCCACAGTCCGCCGCTATGCACGACACGCGGTGGCTGACGATGGTTGTGCGCCTCTCCCTCCCGACTCAGCGTCCCAGGCGTCCGCGGACCATGCCGACCAGCGAGTTGAGTTCCTCGATGCGCATGCGGCGGGCGGCGACGAAGAAGATCCCGAGCAGAACGACACCACCCGCCAGCACCGCGGCGAGCGAGCCCACGACGCCCTGGCCGAGCGTGCGGCCGATGCCGTAGCAGGCCGCGCCGCTGAGCAGGGCTGCCGGGATCGACGCGATGCACAGCCGGGCGTAGGTCCGCAGGACACGGGCGCCGTCGAGGTCCCCGCCCAGCCGCTTGCGCAGCCGGCGCCAGGCGACGCCGACGCCGATCGCGTAGGCCAGGCCGTACGAGGCGGCCATGCCGACCACGGCCCAGCGCGACGGGATGACGAAGTAGCAGATTGCCGAGGCGCCTGCGTTGACCGCAGCCACGATGACCGTGTTGTAGAAGGGAGTTCGGGTGTCCTCGTAGGCGTAGAAGGCTCGCAGGACGACGTACTGCACGGAGTACGGAATCAGGCCGAGGCCGAACGCCATCAGCATGAAGCCCATGTTGGTGGCCTCGCTGGTGCCCGAGGAGCCGAACATCAGCGTGCACATGGGGATGCCGAGCGAGAGGAAGCCGAACGCGATCGGCACGATGGCGACCGCCGTGTTGCGCAGGCCCTGGGAGATGTCGTCGCGCACGGCGCCGCCGTCGCCCTCGACCGCCGAGCGCGACAGGCGCGGCAGCAGGGCGGCCATGAGGGAGACCGTGATGATGGCCTGGGGCAGGCCCCAGATGAGCTGTGCGTTGGCGTAGGCGGCGAAGCCGGTGCCGTCGACCGGTGAGGCCTTGCCGGCCGCGGTGGACAGCTGGATGACGATCATGGCGCCCGCCTGGTTGGCAAGGACGAACAGGACCGTCCACTTGGCGAGGGTGACGGCCTTGCCGAGGCCCTGGCCCTTCCAGTCGAAGCGCAGCCGCAACCGGAACCCGGTCTCGCGCAGGTAGGGGATCATCGCCAGCGCCTGGACCACGAGCCCGAGCAGGACGCCGATGCCGAGGAGGCGCTGGCCCTCCGGCGGGATGGTGGTGACCTTCATCCCGGAGTCGGCGGCGGTGCCGTAGACGTAGATGAACATGCCCAGCGTCACGATGATGACGATGTTGTTCAGGACCGGGGTCCACATCATCGCGCCGAACTTCCCGCGGGCGTTGAGGATCTGCCCCATCACCACGTGGACGCCCATGAAGAAGATCGAGGGCAGGAAGTACTGGACGAAGGTGATGCCGACCTGGTTGGCCGCCGGGTCGCTGGCGACCGGGTCGGACAGCATGCGGATCAGGAGCGGCGCGCCGAAGATCGAGAGCGCGGTGAGCGTGCCGAGCGCCACCATGACGAGGGTCAGCAGACGGTTGGCGTACGCCTCGCCGCCGTCCTCGTCCTCCTTCATGGCGCGGACCAGCTGCGGCACGAAGACGGAGTTGAGACCGCCGCCGACCGTGAGGATGTAGATCATCGTCGGCAGCTGGTAGGCGACCTGGAAGGTGTCACCGAGGAGACCTACGCCGAGGGCCGACACGATCAGCGCGGAGCGGATGAAGCCGGTGAGGCGGGAGACCATCGTGCCCGCCGCCATCACGGCGCTGGACTTCATCAGGCCCGCGGCGCGGCCGCCCTTCTTCGGAGCGGGCGAGGCGGCGGGCTCCGGGGCGGGGGTGTCGTCCACCGCAGGTGTCGCCGCGGTCTCGCCGGGAGCCGGGTACTGGCCCGCCGCGTAGGGGCCTGGCGCCGGGTACTGCCCCTGCGCCGCGTACTGCCCCTGCGCCATCTGGCCCGGCGCCGGGGACGGGCCGGGGACCGACGGCGACTCGTAGGACGGGTGGCCGCTGCCCTGCTGCTGGTCCCGGAAGAGGTGCGCGAACGCGTCCGGCTCCTGGCGCGGCTCACCCGCCTGGGAGACGAGGTCGTCCACGCCCACGAACTGGGTGGTCCGGGCGTCGTCGCCGTACGGCAGGTGCCGCGTCGGGCCCTCCGGCTCCGGCGGGGGCGTCTGGGCCCACACCCGTGGGTCGGGCGCGTACGGCGACTGCGGCGGCTGGGCGTACAGCTGCTGCTGCGCCTCATATGTGCCAGGAGGGGGCGGAGGGTGCGCGGCGCGGTCGTAGCGCGCCTCGGCGACCGGGTCCTGGGCGGAGAGGTCCTGTGCCCGGTAGGGGTCCTGGGCGTAGGCGTCCTGGAGGTACATGTCCGCGGGCGGCTGCGGCGGCACCTGGCCGTGCTCGGGCGGCGGGCCCTCGGGCCCGCCCGACTCGGGGTGGCCCGAGCTGCCCACGCCACGGCCGTGGTCACCGTCGTACGGCGCGTTCATGGTTACCCCACCTCATCGTCCCGGGCCCACCGGCCACGACATCTCAACGGTCCACTCTCTCACCCGTGCCGGACGGGTCGGCGCTTTCCGGTGCGGTGTCCGGGGCCGGGTCACTCGGCTGCTGCGGGGCGTCTGCCCGCGAGCTGTCCTCGGACTCCTCCTTGAGACGGTCGCCCAGGGCTTCCGGGTTCTGCGGAGCACCGACCGGGTTGTCGACGTCGTCGTCCGTCTCCCCGGCGGTGTCCTCGGCGGCCTCGCGGGCGGCGGCGCGCTTGCGCTGGGTGTACATACGGAAGCCGGCGAGCACCAGGAGCAGGACGCCGCCGCCGATGACCAGCATCACGGTGGGCGTGACCTCGGTGACCTTCACGTCGAAGGTGACGGGCTCGCCGTACTTCTGGCCGTCCTCCGTGTACAGCTGGGCCTCCACCTTCGCACGGCCGTTCGCGTTGGCGGACGTGGTGAACTTCACCGACTGGCTGTGCCCGCCGTTCACCGCGACCCGGCGCTCCTCGTAGGCGTTGCCGCCGATCTTGAGTCGCGTCGGGTTCTGCGACGTGAGCCGCAGCTTCAGGTGCTCGACGCCCTGGACCAGGTTGTTCTGGACGGTCACCGGGATCATGGCGCTGCGGCCGGAGAGCTTGGTCTCCGACTTCTTGATCAGCTTGACCCCGTCGATCAGGCCGTCGAGGTAGGACTCGACGTCTTGGCGGTACCCCGCCGCCTCGACTCCCCGGCCACGCCACGACGTGGACATCTCGCGGTTCATGGCGCGCCCGAAGGGGGTGACCACCCGGGACTGGTCGGTGAGGATCACCTTGAAGTTGTCGAGGTTCTTCTGTGTCTTCGCGATCTGCTCGAAGGCGGCTCGTGGCAGCTCCTGCTTGCTCAGCGAGGGGGGGTACGCGGAGGCGGGCGGCACCTTCCTGTTGGCCGCCGGGTCCGGCTTGGCCTTGGCGGCTGCCGAGAGGTCCTGCGACTCGGACCAGTTCCCGCCCTGGAGGGCTCCCAGCGCCTCGGCCATCGCCTGCGCCTGGTTCACGGAGGGGGTGCGCTGCGGGGCGACGACGACGCTGCGCTGCTTGCCGGTCTGGAGGCCGAGCGTCAGGCTCTGGGCCAGGAAGCGCTGCACGGCGAGCGTGGACGCGGAGGCCTTCGTCAGGTTGCCCTGGAACGCCGTGGACATCCTGGAGTCCGCGACGACAGCCGTGGTGCCGCCGCCGATGGGCCGGGCCGCGGAGGGCGTGTACGACAGGTTGTCCTGGAGGCTGTCGCTGCGGGCGATCACCTTGTCGGCGCCCGCGGAGGTCGCGACCTTCATGATCGACGGGTCGACGGCGCCGTCCACGGGCCACGCGAAGTCCGTGGACGGTTTCACGTGGAGGATCGTCTGCACCGTGTTGTCGACGGCGTCGGTGGCCTCCTTGAGGTGGCTCAGCGAGCCGGTGACGGTCGTGCCGTGGTGGGCGAGCGAGGCCAGGTCCGGATCGCCGAACGGCAGAGCGACGACCTCCTTGCCCGCCACGGCCTGCTGGAGCTCGGAGAGCCACTGCTTGGCGACGGCCTGGTGCCGGCCGGAGGTGGTGGCGCCGTCCTCGCCCCTGACCTGGTAGTTCTTCGTCATCGCGTCGACGGACGCCAGGAGGTCCGGGTCGATCACCCAGGTGATGTCGAGGCCCTTGCCCAGCGACACCATCTGCTCGAGGCGGCCGCCGGGGGAGATCTCCTCGGCGAGGTCGTCGTTGCTGAAGACCGGCGTCTGCTGCTCGTTCGACCCCGTCTCAGCCGTCATATGGACATCGGAGACGAGGGGCCACAGGAACGTGGTCTTCGTCTTCGTGCCGGCCTCCTCCGGCTGCCACGGCAGGAACGTGCGCTGGACGCCGAGAACCTGGTCCCAGGGCTGCGCGGCGGTCTCACCGGAGAGCGCGACGGCCAGCTGGTAGACGCCGTCCTGGCCGAGGTCCAGCTCGTCGACCGGCACGGAGATGGTGAAGGGCTCCGCGACGCCGGGGGTGAGCTTGGAGAATTTCTCGGTGTACTTGCCGCCGACCGGCTCGCCGGCGGGGCCCTGGACGTCGTCGCTCTTCTTGGCGAGGGCGTCGATGGAGGAGCGGGTGTTGAGCGAGGGCCCCACCCGCAGGTCGACATGGGCGTCGGTGACCGGCTGCTTGCCCGTGTTGGTCACCGTGCCCGCAACGGTCACCGTGTCCCCCTCGGCGGGGGCGCTGGGGCTGAGCGAGTCGACAGCGACGGACACCGAGCCCGCGCCGGAGGCAGTCTGCGGGGACTCCAGCCCTGCCGCGTCCGCCGGCGTCGCGGCGGGCAACTGGAGGAGTCCGGCCAGCAGGGGCGCACCGGCGAGCAGTGCCCCGGTGCGCCGCAGCCACCGGCGGGCAGGTGAGGCACTGGTCCCCTGGAAGTCTGCCGCCTCGGCCACGCGCTCGCCCGTCCCTCGTCGTCGTCAGTGGTCGTCGGAATGTGCGTCCACGCATGGTAACGATGCGCGCTGAGGGGAAGTGCCGCGGTCCGTTCCACAAGATCGCGGCCCGGCACCGCACTGCCCGGTATGTCGCTGTATGGCAGGGAGCGGTCATCTCCATCTCAAGGGCCTCCCTTGTGCGCGTATTGACGGATGTGTCTGCATGCGCAATAGGGGGAGCTCGGGGAGGCCCGGGCCACGTACCCTCTTCTGTTGTGCCGAACGTCAACGAAGAAACGCCCAGCGCCCTGAGTCAGGTGCAGCACCGCGCGGTGAGTGAACTGCTGCGGGTCGCTCCTGTCGCCGACGACCTCGCCCGCCGCTTCCAGGAGGCCGGGTTCTCACTTGCCCTGGTCGGCGGCTCGGTCCGGGACGCGCTGCTGGGCCGCCTCGGCAACGACCTGGACTTCACGACCGACGCCCGCCCCCAGGACGTACTCAAGATCGTGCGCCCGTGGGCGGACGCCGTCTGGGAGGTCGGGATCGCCTTCGGCACGGTCGGAGCGCAGAAGGATGCCCGCGTCGGAGACGCTGATCGACGCTTTCAGATCGAGGTGACCACCTACCGGTCGGAGGCGTACGACCGGACCTCGCGCAAGCCTGAGGTGTCGTACGGCGACTCCATCGAGGAGGACCTCGTCCGCCGTGACTTCACGGTGAACGCGATGGCCGTCGCGCTGCCGGAGAAGGAGTTCATCGATCCGCACGGCGGGCTCGAGGATCTCGCTTCGCGTGTGCTGCGTACCCCT
Organism: Streptomyces coeruleorubidus; assembly: GCF_028885415.1. Lineage (GTDB taxonomy): Bacteria > Actinomycetota > Actinomycetes > Streptomycetales > Streptomycetaceae > Streptomyces > Streptomyces coeruleorubidus_A. The sequence goes on along the minus strand of NZ_CP118527.1, from coordinate 4,896,756 downwards.
GGCACCCCGGAGGAGTCCTTCTCGGACGATCCGCTGCGGATGATGCGGGCCGCGCGCTTCGCGGCTCAGCTCGACTTCGAGGTCGCCGCCGAGGTGGTCGCGGCGATGAACGAGATGGCCGGGCGTATCGAGATCGTCTCGGCCGAGCGGGTGCGCGACGAGCTGAACAAGCTGATCCTGTCGCCGTATCCGCGCAAGGGCTTGGCGCTGCTTGTCGAGACGGGCCTCGCCGACCGCGTGCTGCCCGAGTTGCCGGCCCTGCGCCTGGAGCGTGACGAGCACCACCGGCACAAGGATGTCTACGACCACTCGCTGATCGTCCTGGAGCAGGCGATGGCGCTGGAGGACGACGGTCCCGACCTGACCCTCCGCCTGGCCGCCCTGCTGCACGACATCGGCAAGCCCCGCACGCGTCGCTTCGAGAAGGACGGCCGGGTCTCGTTCCACCACCACGAGGTGGTCGGGGCGAAGATGACCAAGAAGCGCATGACGGCGTTGAAGTACTCCAACGAGTTGGTGAAGGACGTCTCACGTCTGGTCGAACTCCACCTGCGCTTCCACGGCTACGGCACCGGCGAGTGGACGGACTCGGCGGTCCGCCGCTACGTCCGTGACGCCGGCCCGCTCCTCGACCGCCTCCACAAGCTGACTCGCTCGGACTGCACCACGCGCAACAAGCGCAAGGCGGCGGCCCTGTCGCGTGCGTACGACGGTCTGGAGGAGCGGATCGCCAAGCTTCAGGAGCAGGAGGAGCTGGACTCGATCCGCCCCGACCTCGACGGCAACCAGATCATGGAGGTCCTCGGTGTCGGTCCCGGCCCGGTCATCGGCCGTGCGTACAAGCACATGCTGGAGCTGCGCTTGGAGAACGGGCCGATGGAGTATGACTCCGCGGTGGCCGCGCTCAAGGAGTGGTGGGCCGAGCAGGAGGGCTGAGGCTGTGAAACGGGGTCATGTTTCACGTGAAACATGACCCCCGGGAGACGAGCCAAGGGGCGGTGTTTCACGTGAAACACCGCCCCTCGCTGTGTCTGCCCTACTTCTTGTCCTTCAGGCAGAGCAGGAAGTCCTTGCCGTCACCGCTCTCGGTGTACGTGTACTGGAAGTCCTTGGCTTCGGCCTCGCACTTGCTCGACGCCATGGTCTTAGTGAGGTACGCGCCCTCGATCTTGGCCAGCACCACGAACTGGGCCTTCGCGTCACTGCACTCGACGACTTCGAGGTCCGGGTTGTTGTCGTTGGTGCTGCCGCGGTGCATGCAGCTGCCGACGGCCGCCGTCTTGGCGTCGTCCCGGCTGGTTATGTAGCCGCCGATGGCAATGCTCGCCACCGCGATGACGATGGCGATGTTCTTGATGGTCTTGAAGCTGAGCTTGCGGCCGGTCGGCTGCGGCGGAACCGGAGCGTACGGAGCCGCACCCTGGGGCGGGAAGCCGGGCTGGCCGGGCTGCTGGGGATAGCCCCCCTGCGGCGGGTACGGGGCCTGGGGCTGACCCGCGGGCTGGCCCTGTGCGAACGGGTTGCCCTGGGGCGGCGGAGTAGTCACTTGGGGGTCCCCCTAGAACATGGGTGAGTGACGCGAACATGTCGCGAGATAAGACCCACGTAAGTTATCGGTCCCCACTGACACCGCAGTGGCCAGATGTGGCTCTGTGTCATTGATGTGACACTTACTGGCGGCCAAACCGGCCCATAGCCATAGCTACTGCCGCGTAGATAACGGCGATCGTGATCACCAGCGGCACGGATCGGCCGTCCGGCGGCAGCATCAGGGCGGCGACGGCGGCGGCACCGACGAAAGCGACGTTGAAAAGGACGTCGTAGACCGAGAAGATCCGGCCACGGAAGCCGTCCTCGACGGAGGACTGGACGATCGTGTCCGTGGAGATCTTCGCCCCCTGGGTGGTCAGACCCAGGACGAAGGCCGCGGCCAGCAGAGGGGCCGTGGCGAACGGCAGCCCGAGAGCGGGCTCCAGCAGCGCGGCGGCTCCCGCGCACACGACGATCCAGCGGCCCGGCCCGAGCCGTCCGGCGGTCCAGGGCGTCACCACGGCCGCCGCGAAGAAGCCGGCGCCGGAGAAGCCCAACGCCAGCCCCAGCAGGGCGAGTCCGTCGTCCGGGGTCGTGGTGAGCGCGTACCGGCAGAGCATCAGCAGCATCACCAGCAGGGCGCCGTAGCAGAAGCGCATCAGCGCCATCGCCGCGAGCGCCCAGGCCGCTTCCCGGCGCGGCGGCGCGGCCAGGTGACGTACGCCCGCCACCAGGTCGCGAGCGGTGCTCTTGAGAGCCGTCCCGATCCGCTCGCGCACCAAGCTCCGGTCGGGGCCGAGGAGTTCTCGCGCCATGCTGAGCGACGCCAGGGCCGCGCACAGATACAGCACGGCTCCCACGAGCACCACGGCGGCATCGGAGTCCGCCACGACCAGGCGGACGACGAAGGCGACACCTCCGCCCGCTGTCGCCGCCAGCGTCCCGGCGGTCGGGGAGAGGGAGTTGGCGATGACGAGGCGCTCGGCGTCGACGACGCGGGGCAGGGCGGCGGACAGGCCGGAGAGGACGAAACGGTTGACGGCGGTGACGCACAGGGCGGAGACGTAGAAGAGCCAGTCCGGAGCCGGACTGAGTATCAGCAGGGCCGTGGCGGAAGCCAGCAGCGCGCGCAGCAGGCTGCCGTACAGCAGGACCTGGCGGCGCCGCCAGCGGTCCAGCAGGGCACCGGCGAAGGGGCCGACCAGGGAGTACGGGAGCAGCAGCACGGCCATCGCGGAGGCGACCGCGGCTGCCGAGGTCTGCTTCTCCGGGGAGAAGACCACGTACGCGGCGAGTGCGACCTGGTAGACGCCGTCGGCGCCCTGGGAGAGCAGGCGCACGCCGAGCAGGCGCCTGAAGCCCTGGAAGCGCAACAGGACACGCAGGTCACGGACGACGGCCATGGGGCACAGCCTCACATACGGAGAAGGTCCCCGAGTCGTACGACCCGGGGACCCTCACAGCCCTGGCAGGAGCGACTGGTTGCGGCGCCTCAGCGCTCGACCTCACCCTTGATGAACTTCTCGACGTTCTCGCGGGCCTCGTCGTCGAAGTACTGGACGGGCGGGGACTTCATGAAGTAGCTCGACGCGGAGAGCACGGGACCGCCGATGCCGCGGTCCTTGGCGATCTTCGCGGCGCGCAGGGCGTCGATGATGACGCCGGCGGAGTTCGGGGAGTCCCAGACCTCCAGCTTGTACTCCAGGTTCAGCGGGACGTCACCGAAGGCGCGGCCCTCGAGGCGGACGTAGGCCCACTTGCGGTCGTCCAGCCAGGCGACATAGTCGGACGGGCCGATGTGGACGTTGCCCTCACCCAGGTCGCGGTCGCGGATCTGGGAGGTGACGGCCTGCGTCTTGGAGATCTTCTTCGACTCGAGGCGGTCGCGCTCGAGCATGTTCTTGAAGTCCATGTTGCCGCCGACGTTCAGCTGCATCGTGCGGTCCAGGATGACGCCCCGGTCCTCGAACAGCTTGGCCATGACGCGGTGCGTGATGGTGGCGCCGACCTGGGACTTGATGTCGTCGCCGACGATCGGGACGCCCGCCTCGGTGAACTTGTCCGCCCACTCCTTGGTGCCGGCGATGAAGACCGGAAGGGCGTTGACGAAGGCGACCTTGGCGTCGATGGCGCACTGGGCGTAGAACTTCGCCGCGTCCTCCGAACCGACGGGCAGGTAGCAGACGAGGACGTCGACCTGCTTGTCCTTGAGGACCTGGACGACGTCGACCGGCTCCTCGGCGGACTCCTCGATGGTCTCGCGGTAGTACTTGCCGAGGCCGTCGAGGGTGTGGCCGCGCTGGACCGTCACACCGGTGCTGGGTACGTCGCAGATCTTGATGGTGTTGTTCTCGGAGGCGCCGATGGCGTCCGCCAGGTCGAGGCCGACCTTCTTGGCGTCCACGTCGAACGCGGCGACGAACTCGACGTCGCGGACGTGGTAGTCGCCGAACTGGACGTGCATCAGGCCCGGCACCCTGGCCGCCGGATCGGCGTCCTTGTAGTACTCGACTCCCTGCACCAGCGATGCGGCGCAGTTGCCCACACCGACGATGGCTACGCGAACCGAACCCATTCCGGTTGCTCCCTGTGTGTACGAGTGAGGCCCTTCAGCGGGCTCTCACGTGGCGGTGTCGTCGGGCGTATCCGGACGGGGGTCGTCCCCGGTCCGGGGCAGGCCGCCCGACGCTCCAGATGTGGTGTCACGCGAACCGGGCTCCCCCGAGGCGGAATCCTTCAGGTCCCGCCCCGCCCGCTCGCTCTCGATGAGCTCGTTCAGCCAGCGCACTTCGCGCTCCACGGACTCCATCCCGTGGCGCTGGAGCTCAAGCGTGTAGTCGTCGAGGCGCTCCCGGGTCCGGGCCAGGGAGAGGCGCATCTTCTCCAGGCGCTCCTCCAGCCGGCTCCGGCGGCCCTCCAGCACGCGCATGCGCACATCGCGTGAGGTTTGCCCGAAGAAAGCGAAACGGGCGGCGAATGTCTCGTCCTCGTACGCGTCGGGCCCGGTCTGCGAGAGCAACTGCTCGAAGTGCTCCTTACCCTCCGCCGTCAACCGGTAGACGATCTTGGCTCGGCGGCCGGTGAGGGGAGCGGCCTCGGTGTCGTTCCCCGGCTCCTCGATCAGCCAGCCGTTGGCGACCAGCGTCTTGAGGCAGGGATAAAGGGTCCCGTAGCTGAACGCACGGAATACACCCAGTGACGTGTTGAGTCGTTTGCGCAGCTCGTAGCCGTGCATCGGAGATTCGCGGAGCAGGCCGAGTACGGCGAACTCGAGGATCCCGGAACGCCGGCTCATCGTCGCCTCCTCTCTGTCGCGGTACCCGATGTCTCGGTCCGAGGTCTCAGGTCGATGTGTCGGCCCGATGTGTCGCGCTGATGTATCGACTCGATACATCACGACGATAGAACGGCCTTCCGGATGCGACAAGAGGGGGTGTGGTGAACGGGATCACATCACCGATTCATCGGACGCGAGTTGCCTGATTTGAGGTGAACTTCAGGCCTCGGCAGGTTTTGGCGGTGCGTAGTCTGTGCGCCATGCACATCACCGGGAACCAAGTGACGCCTGAGAGCGTCGTCGTCTTCGGTGTAGTACGGGTGCATGCGGGACCGATGAATGCGGGGCCGACCGCATCCGTACTTCGGGGGGACCGGAAACCAGCCGCCGTTTCCAGGCGCGCAAAGGTGCGCCTGCCCGAGGAGTAGTCGTTCGATGAGCGAGCACCGTCGCAAACCGCCGCAGCCGCAGGGAGGCGGACGTGCCGCGGCCCGACGCGGCCAGTCCGGCTCGTCCTCCGGTCGCCGCGCGGCCCCGCGAGGCGCCACCGGGTCTCCGTCCGAATCCTATGGGTCGGGCTCCTACGACTCGGGGGGTGAGGAGCGTCCGTACGGCGGCCGTGCCGAGGCCCGGCGTGCGGCGCAGAGAGGCACCGGAGGCGGTCGCCGCAGAGCGGCCGAACCGGGCCGTGGTGGCCGGCGCGCCGCCCCGGTCGGGCCTACGGGGCCCGGGCGGGGCCGAGGGCGTGCGGCTGCCGTCTCCGACAGGAAGCGGCTGATCGACTATCCGCGGGCCGGCAAGTACGGCTGGCAGCGATGGCTGCCGTCCTGGAAGCTCGTCTCCGGTCTGTGTATCGGCTTCTTCGGCAGCCTGGTGGCCGTGGCCGGCATCGGGTACGCCATGGTGGGCGTCCCCAACGAGGAGAACGCGGCAGCCCGGTCCCAGAACAACGTCTACTACTGGTCCAACGGCAAGCAGATGGTCGCGACGGGCAGCGGCCAGAACCGGCAGAACGTCACGATCGACCGGATCCCCAAGGCCATGCAGCAGGCGGTGATCTCGGCCGAGAACAAGACGTTCTACCAGGACTCAGGCGTCGACCCCATGGGTATCGCCCGCGCCTTGGCGAACATGGCCCGGGGCGCTGACACGCAGGGTGGGTCGACGATCACCCAGCAGTTCGTCAAGAACACCTACCTGAGCCAGGAACAGACAGTCAGCCGTAAGTTCAAGGAGATGTTCATCTCGATCAAGGTGGGCACGAAGCTCACCAAGGACGAGATCCTCCAGGGGTACCTCAACACCTCGTACTACGGCCGTGGCGCCTACGGCATCCAAGCTGCCGCACAGACCTATTACGGCAAGGACGCGTACGAGCTCACGCCGAGTGAGTGCGCCTTCCTCGCCGCGCTGCTCAAGGGCCCGACGTACTACGACCCCGCGGGCAACGAGAGCCTCGACACCTCGGCGAACGCCAAGGACAACCTCAAGCGGTCCAAGGTGCGCTGGAGCTGGATCCTCCAGCAGATGCACAAAGACAAGAAGCTGACGGACACCAAGTACCAGGAGGCGATCAAGAGGTACCCCATGCCCCAGGGCCGCAAGGCGACCAAGGGTATGAGCGGCCAGATCAGCTACCTGGTGGACACGGCCAAGAAGTACGTCCTGAACCACTCCAACATCACGGAGCGGGAGTTCGACCAAGGCGGCTACCAGATCAAGACGACCTTCGAGAAGGACAAGGTCGAGGCGCTGGCCCAGGCCGTCAAGAAGGTCGAGAAGGAAAAACTGCAGCCGGAGAAGCGTGAGCTGGACAAGCACGTCCAGTTCGGCGCGGCGTCGGTGAAGCCCAAGGACGGCGCGATCGTCGCCCTCTACGGTGGTGCGGGCTACGAGAAGGGCCACTTCAACAACAACGCCGACACCTCGGGTGTCCCCGTCGGTTCGACGTGGAAGCCGTTCGTGCTCGCCGCCGCCATGGAGCACGGCACCTACCGGAGCGACGGTCCCCTCTCGCCGCTCAGCAAGTACAACGGCAATGACCGTCTCAAGGTCAGGAACAACGACGGCTCCTATGTCATGAAGAAGGACAACACACCGTTCTTCCAGAAGAACGAGAGCGACCGCCCGTGGGGCTACATCACCTTGCGTAAGGCGATGGAGCAGTCCGTCAACACCCCGTTCGTCCAGCTCGGCATGGACGTCGGGATGAGGAACGTGCGGGACGTGGCCGAGAAGTCCGGCATCCTGGACGCCAGTTTCGCCACCCTCAACCCGTCGTTCGCGCTCGGTACGTCGACTCCCAGTGCGATCCGCATGGCCGACGCCTACGCGACGTTCGCCGCCGCAGGCAAGCAGGCCGCCCCGTACTCGGTGACCAGCGTCAAGTTCAACGGGCGAGAAGTCGAAGGCTTCGACAAGCCGCGCATCACGCAGGCGATGCCCGAGAATGTGGCGAACAACGTCACGAACGTCCTGGAGAACGTCATCCAGAACGGTACGGGTAAGAACGCGCTGGCATTGGGCCGTACGGCGGCCGGCAAGACCGGTACGACGGACGAGAACAAGTCGGCCTGGTTCGTCGGCTACACCCAGCAACTGTCGACTTCGGTCGCGATGTTCCGTGAGGACCCCAAGAGCGCCAAGCTGCTCTCCATGAACGGCACGGCGGGTGAGCCGTCCATCCACGGTGGTGACACTCCCACCGAGGTGTGGACCGAGTACATGAAGGCCGCGCTGAAGGGCAAGCCCGATCCCGGCTTCCCGGAGGCCGAGAAGATCGGCGAGATCCAGGACGCGCTGGGTGCTCCGTCGCCGACCCCGACCCCGAGCATCACGCCCAGCGAAACCCCGTCCTCGTCGCCGAGCGCCACGCCCAGCGAGACTCCGACGTCTCCGTCGCCGTCGCCGAGTGACACCTGTGGGTTCTTCGGGTGTGAGAACGACGGCGGTACGGAGAACGGCGGAGGTACAGGCGGAGACGTGACGCCCTCGCCCTTGCCAAGCGATACCAGCGAGACCGGCGGCAACACCAGAGGCAACGGCAACGGAGGCATCTTCGGAGGCCCCGCCGGATAGCCGACCGATAGCCCGGCTTGGGTGTTTCACGTGAAACGCGAAGGTGTTTCACGTGAAACATGGGCCGCCGCACCTACCCGGTGCGGCGGCCCTCGGCGTATGGACAGACACGTACGGCAGGATGTGCGGCATGCCCAGTGCAGAATCGACGCAAGCGAGCGTCCACGAGCCGGAGCCGGTGCGGCCGACCCATGAGGACGAGGTCGCCGCGGCCGGCAGCGAGCTGATCGGCGGCCCGCTCGGGCGGCGTGCCCTGCTCGGGGCGTCCTGGTGGACTCCCGTGCGGGTGATCGCGCTGGTGGCGATCGGCATGTTCGCCCTCGGCCTGGTCCAGAAGGCGCCCTGCTACAACGGCGCCTGGTTCTTCGGTGCCAGCTCCCAGTACACGCACGCGTGCTACTCGGACATCCCGCACCTCTACCAGGGACGTGGCTTCGCCGACGGGCTCGTGCCGTACTTCGACAAGCTCCCCGGCGATATGCAGTACCTGGAGTACCCGGTGCTCACCGGCGTCTTCATGGAGGTCGCCTCCTGGCTCACGCCCGGCAGCGGCAGCATCCAGGACCAGGAGCAGTGGTACTGGATGGTCAACGCCGGGATGCTGATGGTGTGCGCGTCCGTCATCGCCGTCTGCGTGACCCGCACCCATGCCCGGCGTCCCTGGGACGGCCTGCTGGTCGCCCTGGCGCCTGCCGCCGCGCTGACGGCGACCATCAACTGGGACCTGCTGGCGGTCGCCCTGACAGCCGCGGCGATGCTGATGTGGTCGCGCGGCCGCTCCCTCGCCTTCGGTGTCCTGCTGGGACTCGCCACGGCCGCCAAGCTCTATCCCTTCCTGATCCTCGGACCGCTGCTGGTGCTGTGCTGGCGCGCGGGCAAGTGGCGTGAGTTCGGGACGGCCCTGGGCGGTGCGATCATCGCCTGGGTCGTCGTGAACGGGCCGGTGATGCTCTTCGCGTTCGAGGGCTGGTCGAAGTTCTACACGTTCAGCCAGGAACGGGGCGTCGACTTCGGCTCCTTCTGGCTGATCATGGCCCAGAACTCGGACAACCCGCTCAGCACCGACACCGTCAACACGCTCGCCACGCTGCTGATGCTGGTGTGCTGCGCGGGTGTCGCGGTGCTCGCGCTGACGGCTCCACGCCGCCCGCGGTTCGCCCAGATGGCCTTCCTGATCGTCGCGGCGTTCATCCTCACCAACAAGGTCTACTCGCCGCAGTACGTCCTGTGGCTGGTGCCCCTGGCCGCCCTGGCCCGGCCGAAGTGGCGGGACTTCCTGATCTGGCAGGTCTGCGAGGTGGCCTACTTCCTGGGGATCTGGATGTACCTTGCGTACACGACCAGCGGAGACGCCCACAAGGGGCTGCCCACCGACGGTTATCACTGGGCCATCGGCCTGCACCTGCTGGGCACGCTGTATCTCTGCGTCATGGTCGTGCGCGACATCTTCATGCCGGAGCGGGATCCTGTCCGCCGGTCCGGGGAGGACGATCCCTCGGGCGGAGTGCTCAACGGCGCTCAGGACGTCTTCGTCCTCGGCCCCGCGGCCCGTCCCGCCCGGCGCGCGGCTGCTCAGTTCGACGGGCCCCAGGTCGAGTGGGGCAGGCGGGACGCGACGGGCGGTTCGCTCTGAGTGAACGACGCGAAAGGCCGTACACGGGAAACCGTGTACGGCCTTCTTGCTGTGCTGGACCCGTCGGTGAGTGCCCTCAGCGGTCCACGATCCGGTCGAACTGCGTGGTGGTGTGCCGCAGATGGGCCACGAGCTCCTCGCCGACCTTCGGCTCCGGCGCGTCCGCGGGCACGAACAGGATCGAGACCTGCATGTGCGGCGGCTCGGCGAACCAGCGCTGCTTGCCGCCCCAGACGAACGGAGAAAGGTTCCGGTTGACCGTCGCGAGGCCGGCCCGGGCGACGCCCTTGGCACGCGGCATGACGCCGTGCAGCGCCTTGGGGGCCTCCAGGCCCACCCCGTGCGACGTACCGCCCGCCACGACCACCAGGAAGCCGTCGGAGGCCGCCTTCTGCTGGCGGTAGCCGAAGCGCTCGCCCTTGGCCACGCGCGTGACGTCCAGGACCGCCCCGCGGTACTCGGTGGCATCGTGGTCCCCCAGCCACAGCCGCGTGCCGATGCGGGCACGGAACCGGGTCTGCGGGAACTGCTGCTGGAGCCGGATGAGTTCCTCGGCCTTGAGGTGGCTGACGAACATGGTGTGCAGAGGCAGCCGGGCGGCGCGCAGCCGGTCCATCCAGCCGATGACCTCCTCGACCGCGTCCGAGCCGTCGGTGCGGTCCAGCGGGAGGTGGATCGCGAAGCCTTCCAGGCGGACGTTCTCGATGGCGGCGTGCAACTGAGGCAGATCCTGCTCGCCGATGCCGTGCCGCTTCATCGAGGACATCACCTCGATCACCACGCGGGCACCGACGAGGCCGTACACGCCGTCTATCGACGACACCGAGCGGATGACCCGGTCCGGCAGGGGCACGGGCTCCTCGCCGCGCCGGTACGGCGTCAGCACGAGCAGGTCACCGCCGAACCAGTCCTTGATCCGGGCGGCCTCGTACGTCGTGCCGACGGCGAGGACGTCCGAGCCCAGCCGTGTGGCCTCCTCCGCCAGCCGCTCGTGCCCGAAGCCGTAGCCGTTGCCCTTGCAGACCGGCACGAGGCCCGGGAACTGCTCCTGCACGTGCTTGTGGTGCGCCCGCCAGCGCGCGGTGTCGACGTAGAGCGTGAGCGCCATGGCCGGACCTGGAACCTTTCTCGTGGTTGCCGTGTATCAGAGGTATGGAAGCACTGAAGGTGACATCAGCGGCGCGACATGTAGATGTCGAGCGCCTTGTGCAGCAGCTTGTTCAGCGGGAAGTCCCACTCGCCGAGGTACTCGGCGGCCTGCCCGCCCGTGCCCACCTTGAACTGGATCAGGCCGAAGAGGTGGTCGGTCTCGTCCAGCGAGTCGGAGATACCGCGCAGGTCGTAGACGGTGGCGCCGAGCGCGTAGGCGTCGCGCAGCATCCGCCACTGCATCGCGTTCGAGGGCCGGACCTCGCGGCCGATGTTGTCGGAGGCGCCGTAGGAGTACCAGACGTGCCCGCCGACGATCAGCATCGTCGCCGCCGAGAGGTTCACGCCGTTGTGCCGGGCGAAGTACAGCCGCATGCGGTTGGGGTCCTCGCTGTTGAGGGCCGTCCACATGCGCTGGAAGTACGACAGCGGGCGCGGCCGGAAGTGGTCGCGCACGGCCGTGATCTCGTACAGCCGCTGCCATTCCTCGAGGTCCTGGTAGCCGCCCTGGACGACCTCGACGCCGGCCTTCTCGGCCTTCTTGATGTTGCGGCGCCACAGCTGGTTGAAGTTCTTGTGGACCTCTTCCAGGGAGCGGTTGGCCAGCGGTACCTGGAAGACGTAGCGGGGCTGGACGTCGCCGAAGCCGGCGCCGCCGTCCTCGCCCTGCTGCCAGCCCATGCGGCGCAGCTTGTCGGCGACCTCGAAGGCGCGCGGCTCGATGTGGTCGGCCTCGATGTCGCGCAGCCGCTTCACGTCGGGGTTCTGGATGCCCTGCTTGATGGAGGTGGCCTCCCAGCGCCGGATGACCACCGGCGGACCCATCTTCACCGAGAAGGCGCCCTGCTGCTTCAGGTGCGCCAGCATCGGCTCGATCCAGTCCTGGAGATTCGGCGCGAACCAGTTGATGACCGGGCCCTCGGGCAGATAGGCGAGGTAGCGCTTGATCTTGGGAAGCTGCCGGTAGAGGACCAGACCCGCACCGACCAGCTCGCCCGTCCTGTCGTCGAACCACCCGAGGTTCTCGGAGCGCCACTCCGCCTTGACGTCAGCCCAGGCCGGGACCTGCATGTGGCTCGCCGACGGCAGGCTCTGGATGTAGGCCAGATGCTGCTCGCGACTGATGGTCCTCAGGGTCAGGCTCATTTCGGGGCGCTCCTCGGGCTGGTGTGTCCCCATAGGGTCAGGGGCTCCGGCTCTCGCGCGAAGCCTACTGCGCCTTGGATGCGCGCCGGTTGGGCGTACGGAACCTTCGCCCCGGCCCGTGGGCGGCCGGGGCGTCACCCGGTGTTCAGAAGGATGTCCCTGGCGTCAGTCGATGAGACCGCCGAAGAGACCGCCGTGCGCCATGCCCAGGAAGAACCCGACGCCCGCGGCACCGAGGCCGAGGATCAGGCCGAAGCGCTCCCTCGTCGTCTCCGAGACCCACTGGCCGTACGCACCGGTGAGAATGCCCACCAGGCCGGTCCAGGAGCTCAGCAGATGCAGGTCCTCGTCGACCAGTGCCGTGATGAACGACGTGATGCCCAGCACCAGGGTCACCGCGAGCAGGGTGTCCTGGAGGGGGTGGGGCTTGCCGTCCGTGGCGAAGAGGCCGCCGGCGGTGTTGGGTCGCAATGCCTGTGCCATAGGGCACCTCCTGCGAAAGTCGGCGCATCGTAGCGCCATACACACCCGATGTGTACAGATTGGCTGCCCTGGCGGCCGGATTTCAACCGCAAGCCGCTGTGCGGGTACTCTGTACCGTCCGCACCGGTGTCTGCCCATGTCACGGCAGGGGTTTCTCCACAGAACCCCCGACTGTCAGTGGTGGCCGATACCGTTGCTACGCATCACAACCCTCCTGCCACGGAACGACCGTGGCCGCTGAGTCCAAAGGAGGTGGGTTCCACATGCGTCACTACGAGGTGATGGTCATCCTCGACCCCGACGTCGAGGAGCGCGCTGTCTCCCCGCTGATCGAGAACTTCCTCTCTGTCGTCCGTGACGGCGGCGGAAAGGTCGAGAAGGTCGACACCTGGGGCCGTCGTCGTCTCGCGTACGAGATCAAGAAGAAGCCTGAGGGCATCTACTCGGTCATCGACCTGCAGGCCGAGCCTGCGGTCGTCAAGGAGCTCGACCGCCAGATGAACCTGAACGAGTCGGTCCTCCGGACCAAGGTCCTCCGTCCCGAGATGCACTGAGCCCACACGCTCAGCTGATTCCGGGATTCGAGTAGCAAGCAGCCAGAGCAAACCCGCCGAGAGGTTCCCCCATGGCAGGCGAGACCGTCATCACGGTGGTCGGCAATCTTGTCGACGACCCCGAGCTGCGCTTCACCCCCTCCGGTGCGGCCGTCGCGAAGTTCCGTGTCGCGTCCACTCCCCGCACCTTCGACCGCCAGACGAACGAGTGGAAGGACGGCGAGAGCCTCTTCCTGACCTGCTCGGTCTGGCGTCAGGCGGCGGAGAACGTCGCCGAGTCGCTCCAGCGAGGCATGCGCGTCATCGTGCAGGGCCGGCTGAAGCAGCGGTCCTACGAGGACCGTGAGGGCGTCAAGCGCACGGTCTACGAGCTGGACGTCGAGGAAGTCGGCGCCAGCCTGCGCAACGCCACGGCCAAGGTCACCAAGACCACCGGCCGCGGTGGCCAGGGCGGCTACGGCGGCGGTGGCGGTGGCGGCCAGGGTGGCGGCGGCTGGGGCGGCGGCCCCGGTGGCGGCCAGCAGGGCGGCGGCGCTCCCGCTGACGACCCGTGGGCGACCGGCGCTCCCGCCGGTGGCAACCAGGGCGGTGGCGGTGGCGGCGGCTGGGGCGGTGGCTCCGGCGGCGGCCAGCAGGGCGGCGGCTACTCGGACGAGCCCCCCTTCTAGGGCGGGCTCGCACCCCAACTTCTTGATCACACAGGAGATACACCATGGCGAAGCCGCCTGTGCGCAAGCCGAAGAAGAAGGTCTGCGCTTTCTGCAAGGACAAGGTCACGTACGTGGACTACAAGGACACGAACATGCTGCGGAAGTTCATTTCCGACCGCGGCAAGATCCGTGCCCGCCGCGTGACCGGCAACTGCACGCAGCACCAGCGTGACGTCGCCACGGCCGTCAAGAACAGCCGTGAGATGGCGCTGCTGCCCTACACCTCCACCGCGCGATAAGGGAAGGGTGACCGACACATGAAGATCATCCTCACCCACGAGGTCTCCGGCCTCGGTGCCGCGGGCGACGTCGTCGACGTCAAGGACGGTTACGCTCGCAACTACCTGATCCCGCGGAAGTTCGCTATCCGCTGGACCAAGGGTGGCGAGAAGGACGTCGAGCAGATCCGTCGTGCTCGCAAGATCCACGAGATCCAGACCATCGAGCAGGCCAACCAGGTGAAGGCCCAGCTCGAGGGCGTCAAGGTCCGCCTGGCTGTCCGCTCCGGCGACGCCGGTCGTCTCTTCGGTTCCGTCACCCCAGCCGACATCGCTTCCGCGATCAAGGCTTCCGGTGGCCCCGAGGTCGACAAGCGCCGCATCGAGCTGGGCTCGCCGATCAAGACGCTCGGTGCTCACGAGACGTCCGTGCGTCTGCACCCCGAGGTTGCCGCCAAGGTCAACATCGAGGTCGTCGCGGCCTGAGTGCCGCGCTCGCTGAGGCAGTGAGCGATGGGGTCGCACCCTTCGGGGTGCGACCCCATCGCCGTTTCACGTGAAACAGTTAGTGAGGACCAAGTCCGAGGGTCAGCGGGTCGCGCCCGTCACGATCCAGCGGCCCGAGCGGGTCCGGAGCCACAGCGTCAGCATCCGCACGGTCATCATCAGCGTCATGGTGGCCCAGAGAGCGGTGAGCCCACCGCCCAGCACCGGCACCAGCAGAGCGACTGGGGTGAAGACCGCCAGAGTGAGCAGCATCGCCCAGGCCAGATAGGGGCCGTCGCCGGCGCCCATCAGGACTCCGTCCAGGACGAAGACGATGCCGGAGATCGGCTGTGAGAGGGCGACGATGAGCAGGGCGGGCAGTGCCACGTCCTTGACCGCGGAGTCACTGGTGAACAGGGGCAGGAACGCCGGGCGGGTGATGACGACCAGAACGCCCAGGACGACTCCGACGGCGATCCCCCACTCGACCATGCGACGGCATGCGTCGCGGGCACCTTGTGCGTCACCGGCTCCGAGGTAGCGCCCGATGATGGCCTGTCCCGCGATGGCGATGGCGTCTAGGGCGAAGGCGAGCAGGCTCCACAGGGACAGGATGATCTGGTGTGCGGCGATGTCGGCATCCCCGAGACGGGCGGCGACCGCCGTGGCGATCATCAGGATCGCCCGCAGGGAGAGAGTGCGGACCAGCAGGGGCACACCGGCCTGTGCGGAGGCCCTGATCCCGGCGGCGTCCGGGCGAAGCGAGGCACCGTGCTTGCGCGCACCGCGCAGAACCACCGCGAGATAGACCACGGCCATTCCCCACTGGGCGATGACAGTGCCCCAGGCGGAGCCGGCGATCCCCAGGTCGGCGCCGTAGACGAGCCCCACGTTGAGAGCGCCGTTGGCGACGAAGCCGGCGATGGCCACGTAGAGAGGGGTCTTGGTGTCCTGGAGGCCGCGCAGCACTCCGGTGGCGGCGAGGACGATGAGCATGGCCGGTATGCCGAGCGCGGAGATGCGCAGGTACGTGATCGCGTAGGGAGCCGCCGCGTCCGAGGCGCCGAAGAGGTCCACGACGGCGGACGCCGTCGGCAGGAGGACGGCGACGACGGCAGCGCCGAGGAGCAGTGCCAGCCAGATGCCGTCCATGCCCTGACGGATGGCGGCCTGGAGATCACCTGCGCCGACACGACGGGCGACCGCCGCTGTCGTGGCGTAGGCGAGGAAGACGAAGACGCTGACGGCGGTCATCAGCAGGGCGGAGGCGACGCCGAGGCCGGCGAGTTGGGCTGTGCCCAGATGGCCCACGATGGCGGTGTCGGCCATGAGGAAGAGCGGCTCGGCGACGAGGGAGCCGAAGGCCGGCACGGCCAACGCGACGATCTCTCGGTCGTGCTGTCTCCGGCCGGCTCGGCGGCGCGCGGGGGCCTGTGTCATGTGCACCAATCTAATCGTCCACAGGTAAGAGATGCAAAGCTTTTACACCCCTTACCTTCCGTCCAGCGGTGCGCACTGCTGTGCACCATTCGAAGCGATCTTGCGCCGGTTGGGGAAGTTTTTCTTCTGCACAGCCGGTGGACGGTAAAACTGCAGGTCAGAGTCATCTCTTCGAGGCGGCTCGATGCTTGTTCACAGGCCTGTCCACCGGGTCGTGCACAGGTTTTGAGGAGTTCTCCACAGCATCTGGGCTGTCGTCCACATGGCCTGTGGATAACCAGATTGGCTGACGGTGCCGACAGGCCTAACGTGGTCCGGCGCCCGCTCCGTCCGCCGGTTTTCAAATCAGTACAAAACCGGCGCTGGCTAACCGGAGTTGGGCGTCTCATTTGTCAGTGCCGTGCCGTAGAAAAGAGGGGCACGGCGAGGTCTGCTGCGGCGGACGGGAGGAGGTGGCTCGGTGAGCATTTCCGAGCCCTTGGACGACCCGTGGGCCGACAGCGGTCCCAGTGATCGTCTGCCCGCCTCCCGCCGACGTGGCGACGGAGCCCGGGGCCGCGACGAGCAGCACGAGCGCGGCCGGGACAGCGGGGCATGGGACGGCGACGCCGGCCCGGCGTTCGAGCGAGTACCACCGCAGGACATCGAGGCAGAGCAGTCCGTCCTCGGCGGCATGCTGCTCTCCAAGGACGCCATCGCCGACGTCGTCGAGATCCTCAAGGGCCACGACTTCTACAAGCCCGCCCACGAGACGATCTACCAGGCCGTCCTCGATGTCTACGCCAAGGGCGAGCCGGCCGACCCCATCACTATCGCCGCCGAACTCACCAAGCGCGGCGAGATCAACAAGGTCGGCGGGGCCTCGTATCTGCACACCCTCGTCCAGACGGTGCCCACGGCCGCCAATGCCGCCTACTACGCGGAGATCGTCCACGAGCGGGCCGTACTGCGCCGCCTGGTCGAGGCGGGTACGCGCATCACGCAGATGGGATACGCGGCCGACGACGACGTCGACGAGATCGTCAACCGCGCCCAGGCGGAGGTCTACGCGGTCACCGAGCAGCGCACCAGCGAGGACTATCTGCCGCTCGGCGACATCATGGAGGGCGCGCTCGACGAGATCGAGGCGATCGGCTCGCGCAGCGGCGAGATGACCGGTGTGCCCACGGGGTTCACGGACTTCGACTCGCTCACCAACGGGCTGCACCCGGGCCAGATGATCGTCATCGCCGCGCGTCCCGCCATGGGTAAGTCGACGCTCGCGCTGGACTTCGCGCGGGCCGCCTCGATCAAGAACAACCTGCCGAGCGTGATCTTCTCGCTCGAAATGGGGCGCAACGAGATCGCGATGCGTCTGCTGTCCGCCGAGGCCCGGGTCGCTCTGCATCACATGCGGTCCGGCACGATGACGGACGAGGACTGGACGCGCCTGGCCCGGCGGATGCCGGACGTCTCGGCGGCCCCGCTCTACATCGACGACTCCCCGAACCTGTCGATGATGGAGATCCGTGCCAAGTGCCGCCGCCTCAAGCAGCGCAACGACCTCCGGCTGGTGGTCATCGACTACCTCCAGCTGATGCAGTCCGGTGGTTCCAAGCGGTCCGAGAGCCGTCAGCAGGAGGTCTCGGACATGTCCCGTAACCTCAAGCTGCTGGCCAAGGAGCTGGAGATCCCGGTCATCGCGCTCTCCCAGCTGAACCGTGGTCCCGAGCAGCGCACGGACAAGAAGCCGATGGTCTCCGACCTGCGTGAGTCCGGTTCCATCGAGCAGGACGCCGACATGGTCATCCTGCTCCACCGTGAGGACGCCTACGAGAAGGAGTCGCCGCGCGCGGGCGAGGCCGACCTGATCGTGGCCAAGCACCGAAACGGCCCGACGGCGACGATCACGGTCGCCTTCCAGGGTCACTACTCGCGGTTCGTGGACATGGCGCAGACCTGAGGCGGTGCCGATGTAGGATCTCAAGTTCGGCTTCATAATCTCGGGCGCGACTGCATATCAGCAGCACATATGAAGCGACGTTGAGACTCGCTGTTCAGCGCATCCACTCTTTCGGGTGACGGTCTCCGGCTCGTATTCATCTCTGCACCAGGGACGAGCATCGTGGCAATAAGGGCCATCACCCGGGTGGGGAGCGTGCCATGGACGATTCCGCTATGACGGTAAGTGTTCGTCAGTACGCTGGTGAAGTTGTCGAGGACCGGCCGTGGACTGCGGCTCCGGTTCGCCTGCTGGCCTCGGCCGCCCCATGGCGGACGTTTCGCTGGTACAAGGGGCAGAGGCACTACTCGGGGACCTACTGGTCGGCGACGACCGGTGGTCATGTGATCTACGAGTCGCGACTGGAGCTCGCGCGGCTATTGTCCGCAGACTTCGATCCCTTCGTGCACGGCATCACTGCTCAGCCCTTCTTGCTGAAGGCCGTGGTGGACGGGCAAGTCCGCAAGCACATCCCGGACTACCTCCTTGTCACTGAACAGAGCCCCGTGGTGGTGGACGTCAAGCCGCGGCGATCGCTGGCTGAGCCGGTGGTGGCCTCCACCTTCGAGTGGACCCGACGCGCGGTGGAGTCGCGCGGGTGGCGGTACGAGGTGTGGAGCGAATCGCCCAAGACGGAATTAGAAAACATCCGCTTCCTGGCTGGCTATCGCCGCAGGTGGTTGTTTGCCCCGGAGCTCTTGGACGAGCTGCGCCAGGTCGATCTCGACGGCATCCCGCTCAGGCAGGCGGCACGGCGGCTGCCTGACAGGCCCGAATCTCTTGTACGGGCCGCGACTTTCCACCTGCTGTGGACGCATGGCCTGCGCACCGACCTTTCCCACCCGCTGCGGCCCACAGCGGTATTGAGGAGGGCAGCATGAGCGGCGCAAGGGCCCGGGTCGGGGTTGGCACGCGTTTCCGTTACGACGGGGAGAGCGTCGAGGTGGTCGAACTGGCCGCGACGACGGCGGGCAACGAGGTGGTCCTTGAGGACGCGCATGGGCGGGTCCTCCGACTGGCACTGAAAGAGCTGCTGTTCTCCGACCGCGCGGAGATCATCCCCGAGCAGGCCGGGCCATCACCCGACGAGGTCGAGGAGATCGCCTCGGTAGTGCTGGACCAGCTGGGCGAGGACGAACGGCACAAGGTCGTGGAGCGGGCGGGGCATGTCCGCGAGGTCCTGACGGGATATCGCTCAGGGCACGCCGAATTCGCCCGCACCGGCGAGCCCCGCCCTCAGTACCCGCCCGGTGGCCCGGCCGAATCAAAGTACGCGGCCAAAGCCGAGGAACTCGGTGTGTCCGTCCGCACGGTGAAGCAGTGGGTCGCCGACTTTCGGCAGCACGGTGAGGCTGGGCTGGCGCCGAAGCGAAGGCGGTCGGGACGACCGTGGCTCTCGGGCGACGAGCGGTGGGCGGAGACCGCAGTGGAGGTAATGGTCGAGCACACCGGTCAGTCGAAGCCGTCGCGGACGCTGGTGATCGAGCGGACGCGGGCCCGGGTGATCGCCCGGTTCGGTCCGGCTGTGGTGCCGCAGCCGAGCCGGGCGACGGCGTTTCGGATCCTGGCCGAGTTGGAGGGGCGGCATCCGCTGTTCCGGCTGAGCACGAAGCGGAACAGGGACATCGCCGACCGGCCGGAGGGGCCGTATGGGAAGCTGCGGCCGACGCGGCCGGGCGAGTACGTGCTGATGGACACCACCCGGCTGGACGTGTTCGCCTTCGACCCGCTCACCTTGCGCTGGGTGCAGGCCGAGCTGACTATCGCGATGGACTGGTACACCCGATGCATCACCGGCCTCCGGCTCACCCCGGTCTCGACCAAGGCCGTGGATGTCAGCGCGGTGCTCTACCAGTGCTTCCGCCCGCGGCCGGCGGGGTGGGAATGGCCGCGCCATGCGGTCTGGCCCGAGCACGGCATCCCGCGCACGGTCCTGGTCGACGTCGAAGGAGCGACCGGTCCCGGGTTGGCCTCGCCGCCGCTGGTGCCCGAGACACTCGTGGTCGATCACGGCAAGGTCTATGTCTCGGGGCATCTGACCAGCGTCTGCCGCCGGATGGCGATCTCGATCCAGCCCGCCCGGCTGCGCACCGGCCGGGACAAGGGACCGGCGGAACGCTACTTCCGCACCCTGCGAGAGGGACTGCTGGAGGCGCTGCCCGGCTACAAGGGCCCCGACATCCACTGCCGCGGCGAGCATCCGGAGGACGAGGCGTTCTTCTTCCTCGACGAGTTGGAGTCGATCATCAGGGAGTGGACCGCGGTGGTCTATCACTGCAGGCCGCACACGGGTCTGGTCGACCCGGGGGTTCCGGGGCTGCGGATGTCCCCGGCGCAGATGTTCGAGCACGGCATGGCGAGGGCCGGCTACATCGAGGCCCCCCGCGACCGGGATCTCGCCTTCGAGTTCCTGCCCACGAAGTGGCGCACGATCCAGCACTACGGCGTCGAGATCGGCCGCCGCCGCTACAACGGTCCCGGCCTGCCCAAGCCGGGCATCCGCAGCCCGTACGACAGCCAGGTGAAGAACGGCTGGCCGTTCCAGGTTGCCCCGGATGATGTCACCCGGATCTACTTCCGCGACCCCGGCACCCGCGTCTGGCACACCCTGACCTGGGAACACGCGCCCTCGGTCCACATGCCTCTGAGCGAGGACGCTCTTCTGTTCGCGCGGAAGTTGGCTGCCGCGAAGTACCGCTATCCCGACGACCGGCTCGCGGTCGCCGACCTGCTGGAGCGCTGGAATCTCGGGCTGGGGACCACGCTCGCCGAGCGCCGCATGGCGCTGAGGGTCTCGCGCGAACAGGCCGCCCTCGACCTTCCGGATACCGGTACGGCGACGGTCGCCTCGCTTACGTCCGTACGCACAGCCCTGGGTCAGGCCGAGGCGGCGAAAGAAGACGTACCCGAACCGGTGGCCGCGGTGGGTGATGACGACGTAGCCGATCTGGAGTGCTTCGCCGCCGAGGACGACTTCTACGCGGACGCCCTGGAGGACGTGTGAGTTCGGCTGGCCCGCCCAGGCTGAGCAACCTGGCGCTGTCGCGCAAGGAGGACTTCAAGACCTTCGTCGACGCGCCGCGCCGTACCCAGCCCGAGCGGCTGAACCAGAAGATGCTCCGAGCCCTGAACGAGAGGGCGCGGGCCGCCTACGACCGTGCCCGGCGGGAGTGGCACGCCAACCTGGGACCGATCCGTACCCCTCAACTGGCCGCGCTGCATGGGGACTTGTGGGACATCCTGGACAGCAATCTTCAGGACGGCGACAAGGCGAAAGGGGCCGTAGCTGTCGACGCCTTCCCAGGCTTGGGCAAGACCACCGCCGTTCTCGCCTTCGCCCGGGAGTTCCACCGCCGGGAGATCGCCGAATACGGCGCGTTCACTGCACAGGGGCACGAGCGATGGCCGGTGTGCCGGGTGGGGCTCACCGGCAATACCGGAATGAAGGACCTCAACCGGGCCATGCTGGAGTTCTTCGGCCACCCAGGACGCCGAACCTCCACCGCCGCCCAGTTCGGCCTCCAGGCCCTGGACTGCGTGTTGTCCTGCGAGGTCCGTCTGCTGATCCTGGACGACCTGCACTTCCTCAAATGGCGCAAGACCAGCGGCATCGAGGTCAGCAATCACCTCAAGTGGATCGCCAACGAGTTCCCGGTCACCCTCCTCAAGGTCGGCGTGGGACTCGCGGACAAGGGCCTGTTCAGCGAGGGCGAGTCCGCTGGCGAGACAGTCCTGGCCCAGACCGGCCGGCGCACCACCCGCCTGGGCATGCCGCCCTTCACCATCGACACCGAGCAGGGCCGCCGCCACTGGCGACAACTGATCCTGGCCCTGGAACAGCGCATCGTCCTGGCCGGCACCTACCCCGGCATGCTCGCCGATGACTTGTCGGACTATCTCTTTGCCCGCTCAACCGGGCACATCGGCTCCCTGATGACGTTGATCAACCGCGGCTGTCAGCGCGCCCAGCGCACCGGCACTGAACGCCTCACCCGGGGTCTGCTCGACCAGGTCAAGAACGATGAGGCAGCCGAACAAGCCCGCAGAGAACTCGAATACGCACTTCATGCACGGTGGGCCACCAGCCGTCCGCGTAGTGGGCGGGCCGCCGGGTGAAAACCGGGCGGCGGTCCTTGCCGATCCGGTGCGCGCCGTATCCCGGCGAGGCCCTGGACTCCTGGCTGGAGTTCCTCGCCGCCCGCCTGAACTGCCCATTCATGGACGTGCTCAGCGCACTCGGCCTCCCGAACCGCGACCCAGCACTGGCCGCCCCAGTGCTGCCGCGCTGGACCACCCTGGCCACCCCCGACGAGCTGGCCGCCATCGCCGAGGTCACCGGTGTCACCGAAGACGTTCTCGTGGCGATGACCCTTCAACCCTTCGACGGGCATGCGGTGGTGATCTCGCCCGAACAGCGGCGGGTGCACCGACAGGTGCTGTGGGGCCGGGCAGGGTCCCGGTTCTGCCCCGCCTGCCTGGCGGACAACGGCGGACGCTGGCCAGTGACCTGGCGCCTGGGCTGGTCCTTCGCCTGCGCCCGGCATCATGTGCTGCTGGCCGATCGCTGTCCGGCCTGCCGGCGCATCCCCCGCCTCCGCGCTCACCCCCGGCCAGAAACGCCCCGTCCGGGGCTGTGCTCGAGCGCGGCGCCAGGCGGCGGACCACGGCCCCCTCGCTGCCACCACCCCCTGGCCGACACCCCGGTCACCGCCATCGCTCCCGACGGGGCCCTGGAAGAGACCCAACACCTCCTCGACACCGTCCTTGCGGCCCCAGGTCGCATGGTGCGCTGGCCGCTGTACGGGCCAGGCGGCGCGCCTTTGAGGGTGCTACTGCGCGATGTGAAGAGTCTGGGGGCGCTGGTCCTCAGCCACGCGACATCCAGCGACCTGCACCCGGTGGCCCCGCCCGAAGTCGTGGCCCGTCTCGAGCGCTACCGCGCCAACCCTCTGCCCGCTGACCCGCAGCGCGCGCCGATCATCCGGCGCATCGATCTGCACAGCTACTACGCCCCCGGCGACGCCGCTGCCGCTGCCGTGGCGGTCACGGCAGCGACCCGCATCCTGCGCGCCAAGAACATCCGCACCGCGGCCCGGGCCGTGCAGTGGCTGACCGACCGCGTGGCCGCCACCGGCCGCCCGCTCCACCCCGCCAGCGTCGTCGCCCTCGGCGGCACGATCTCGCCCGCACTCGAAGCCGGCCTGCGCTGCAGCCGGGAGACCAAGCTGATGCCGGTGGCGCGCCTGCGCCACCGCACCGCCGTCCACTCCACCCGCCCCCCGACCAACCAGGACTCCAGGGTCTGCATGCTTCCGACCGCCCTGTGGCCCGAATGGACCCTGCGCCTGTCCCCCCGCCGTGCCAGCGGCAAGCCCGTGGCCCAACGCGCCGACGAACTCCTCACCGTCGCCTGCCTGGTGGCCGGCAACACCACCTCGATCCGCGCCGCGACGCGCATGACCGGCACTACTGTCAGCAGCCACAACGTGTCCACGCTCCTCGCCGACCTCACCCACCGCAGCGACTGCGCCGACGTCCTGCGCGTACTGATCCTTCTGGCCGACCACCTCGATGCGCACGGCGCCCCCATCGACTACGCACGCCGCCGCGCCCTGTTCACCGCCCGCTCCCGTTTCATCGACCCCCAGACCTGGCTGAAGCTGCAGCGGCGACTGCGCTCGTGCCCCGGCCTACATGCCGCGCACGCCCAACGCTGGATCTTCCAGACACTAACCGGCTCGCCCGCGCACCTCGCACACCCGGACATCGCCCCCGCCACCAGCTCTCAACGCCAGCAGTACCAGCGCTTTTGCTGGCGGATCCTGCCCGCCGAGGCCCAACTGCTGCATCACACCGCACGCGCACTCCTCGACGAGCACGGCATCGACGAGCCCATCCAGTGGGCGCCGCGGCTCCCCACCCGCACACTCCTCCATCTCGTGCTCCCCGGGCCCGACCCGGACAGCATCAGCGCCGCCCAGCTCCACCAGGCCGTACCGGGCAGCAACTTCTCCATCGCACACGTCGCGCGCACCCTGGACACCAACACCGCCCACGTCGCTTACTTGCTCTCCCAGCACCCCGTCGACTGGAGCCCACCACGGTTTCGCCGCACCCAGCACACCGCCACCCGCGTAGAGCAGTGGCGCACCTGGTACGAACAAGACTGCCTTTCGCTGCAGGTCATCGCCGACCGCGAGGGGACCAGCCTCGCCACCGTCCGTCTCGCACTGCTGAAGAACGGCGCTCAACTCCGCCCTGCCGGGTCTCAGCCGGGCCGCCCGAGGAGGAGGTGAGCTTCCCGGTACGGGGACGCCATCAGTCCTCTTCGCGATCCTCGCGGGCCCCGATGGCATAGCCCCACAGGGCCCAAGGCATCTTCTCCGCCACGCGGGCGTCATCCAGTTGAAGGGCCTTCGCCAGGCGGCGGCCCAGGTCCTCCCAGCCGTCCGCGTCCAACGTGCCGAACGAGTCAGCAGTGTCCGCTTCACGGAGGAGGCGTCGCGCCTCTTCGATGTCTGGCCCGTTCATCCCCGCCCCTATGACGAAAGCCCCCAGCGTATCGCCAGGGGCCACGTCGTCAGATGGCAGTGACCGCGTACGTCACGATCTGCTCAGCCCGGCGGCCGTACAGGACGTTGGGCACCGGGCCTGATTCGTGCCACCTTGGCGAGCTCAGGCTCAGACATTTGGTGACCGTACGAGGAAATCGCTACCGTTGACGGCCCCATCCGCGTACACCGTAGCGAACTTGGGGTTGAGAGTATTCCCGAAGCACACCGTCCACGCGTTGGGCGTGAGTCCTGTGGAGCCGCAACCCCACCAACCGGCCTGGCTGTTATCAGCCGCGTTCCACAGGCTCATCGATGCTTTGGCGGACTGGATCTTGTTTGAGTTGTTACGTATGATCACCGCAGCCTGTGCGCCGTCCCGTTCTACCGTCCTGACCGCGCAGACCTGCGCATACACGTCGTCTAGAGCGTTGACCGATTCGGTGGGGCCGCAGCGCCATGTGCTGGCACTGGAAGTGATCGGGTTCTTGGTGCCGTAATAGGCCCACGTGCCGTCGGCGGAGGCGGGGCTAGCGGTTGCCACCATCAGCCCAAGCGCAGCGGTGACGAGGGCCGTCGATCCTGCGGTTAACCGTGCAGCTCGCATGTGATCCCTTCCGGTTCCTTCGAGAGGTTGCCGGCTCAGCTTCGTGGATTGAGATAAACAAATCTTGAACGAACCTGGAAACAGGCGAGCGGGCCCGCGGGGCAACGGC
The DNA here is from genome assembly GCF_028885415.1 of Streptomyces coeruleorubidus. Classification (GTDB taxonomy): domain Bacteria; phylum Actinomycetota; class Actinomycetes; order Streptomycetales; family Streptomycetaceae; genus Streptomyces; species Streptomyces coeruleorubidus_A. The sequence goes on along the minus strand of NZ_CP118527.1, from coordinate 4,871,804 downwards.
TCCTCACACACAGGCCAAGGGCTCCACGACCGGCGGAAGTTGGACGCCGCATCGAGCGAGCAGTAACCGTGTGCGAGCGGATGGAACGGATGGGTGTCGAAGCAGGTTCGTGACGCCCCTGGGCAGCGGTGCAGCCTGCTGGACAGTCTGAGGAAATGACACCAGTCTGAGACAGCCGCCGGCGGACACGTCGTGAGACTGAAGAGGGACGTCCAGGTCACAGCGTCGGCATATGACACCGAAAGCGAGAACCTACAGCCGACGGCGAAATGAGGTCGACTCGCCGGGCCGGGCCAGGTGGACTTGGACCATGACGACACCTCAGGAAGAGCTGCTTCCCGCAACGAGTCGTGCGCTGCTGCACCGGATCGCCGTGGCTCAGGCGCAGGGGAGGGCCCCGTCGCTGGTCGCGGCCGTCGTCCGGGACGGGCGGGCGGTGTGGCACGGCGCCCGGACATCGGTGGACGGGCAAGAGCCCGACGAGCACGTCCAGTACCGCATCGGCTCGATCACCAAGACCTTCACCGCCGTTCTCGTGATGCGCCTGCGGGACGAGGGGCTCCTCGGCCTCGGGGATCCACTGGAGAAGTACGTGCCGGGCACCGGTGCGGGGGAGGCCACGATCGCCGAACTGCTCGCGCACACGGGCGGGCTGGCGGCCGAGTCGCCCGGTCCGTGGTGGGAGCGCACACCCGGGTCCCTGCGGCCGGAACTGTCCGACGTGCTCGGTGAGCAGCCTCTCCCGCACCCCGTCGGCCGACGGCATCACTACTCGAACCCCGGCTACACGTTGCTGGGCGCGCTCGTGGAGGAGCTGCGGGGGACCTCCTGGGAGGAGGCACTACGGCGTGAAGTGCTCGAACCACTGGGGCTCGATCGGACCGATGTGCGACCGCAGGCCCCGCACGCGGGCGGTTGGGCCGTGCACCCCTGGGTCGACGTGCTGCTGCCCGAGCCCGCCGAGGACCTCGGTCGTATGGCGCCCGCTGGTCAACTCTGGTCGACCACGGCAGACCTGGCCCGGTTCGCGGCCTTCCTGGTGAAGGGCGACGAGAGGGTGCTGAGCGCCGAGTCCCTGCGGGAGATGCGGACCCCGGCGGCGCCTGCGGAAGCCGCGGACGTGATGTCCGGTGACGCCTACGGCCTCGGCATGCAGATTCAGCGCCGGCACGGCCGGCTGCTCGTGGGGCACAGCGGATCCCTGCCGGGCTTCCTGGCGAATGTGAGCATCAGCGTGGAGGACGACGTGGCGGCGGTCGTGATGGCCAACTGCACCTCGGGACCGCTGGTATCCGGTGTCGCCGCCGATCTCGTGTGTATCGTCGCCGAGGCGGAGCCGCGCATCCCCGCCCCGTGGAAGCCACTGCGTGATGTCGACCCGTCGATGCTGGAGCTGACGGGCCAGTGGTATTGGGGCACGTATGCCTTCGCCCTGCGGCTCACGGCCGACGGGCTCGCCTCGCTGGAGCCGCTGTCCGGCAACGGGCGACGCTCGCGGTTCCGCCCGAACGGCGATGGCACCTGGACCGGACTGGAGGGTTACTACGCCGGAGAGCTGCTGAAGGCCGTACGGCGGCCGGACGGATCCGTGAGCCATCTGGACCTCGGTTCGTTCGTGTTCACGCGTCAGCCGTACGACGAAGGGGCTCCGGTGCCGGGTGGGGTCGACCCGGAGGGTTGGCGTGGGATCGGTTAGACGGTGACGTGGATGGGGCTCTGTTTCACGTGAAACAGAGCCCCATCCACGTCGGTCACAACGGGAGCTTGAAGCCCGTGTGGGAGGCCGTGAAACCGAGCCGTTCGTAGAAGCGGTGGGCGTCGGTGCGTGTGGTGTCGGAGGTCAGCTGGACCAACTGGCAGCCCTGCCGCCGGGATTCGTCGATCGCCCACTCGATGAGCTGTGTTCCCAGGCCGCTGCCGCGCTCATCGGCATGGACGCGTACGCCTTCGATGATCGACCTGGTCGCACCGCGCCGGGACAGCCCGGGAATGATCGAGAGCTGGAGCGTGCCGACGACACGGCCCTCCCGGACCGCCACGACCAGGTGCTGGTTCGGGTCGGCGCTGAGCCGCTCCAGCGCGGTCAAGTACGGGGTCAGGTCGTCTGGTGACTCGCGCTGCGCGCCCAAGGGGTCGTCCGCGAGCATGCCGACGATCGCGGGTACGTGGTCGGCGGTCGCGGGGCGTATCTCAAGATCTCCCATGGGCCGCACCCTACGCAGCAACGGCCGGACCTTACGCAGGAACTGCTGGTGCGAGTGGCCTCTACGCGGGCACCGGAGCCTTCAGCGTCTCCACGACTCGGACCAGCGGGGTCAGCTCGGGGTTCTTCGCCGCCTCGTCGAGGGCCTCGCGCAGGGCGGTGTCGTTGGTCGGCCGTGCCTCTTCGAGCAGCTTGAGGCCCGCCTCGGTGACGTTCGTGTAGATGCCCCGGCGGTCGGTGGGGCAGAGGTAGCGCTCCAGCAGTCCGCGGTCCTCGAGTCGGGTGACCAGACGCGTGGTGGCGCTCTGGCTGAGAACGACCGCGTCGGCGACCTGCTTCATCTGGAGATGCCCTCCGTCCCCGTCGTGCTGTCGGCTCAGCACGTCGAGCAGGGAGTACTCGCGCGCGCTCAGATCGTGCTTGGCCTGTAGGGCGCGCTCGATGTGGGCCTCGATTCTCCCGTGCAGCAGAGAGAGGGCGCACCAGCTCTGGGCGAGAGCGGTGAGCGCGGGGTCCGTCGCTGTCATTGGCGTTTCCTCCGTCCCGGAGCGGCTGACACCCAGGATAGAGCAGGACCGCAATTGACGGCGATTGCATGTAGCCAGCGCCTGCAACTATTGTGGGCGCACGCAAAGCGCTCCTGCAATCGTCTGGGAAGGTGTATCCCTCCATGCCTCTCGCGCTTCTGGCCCTCGCGATCGGGGCCTTCGGAATCGGAACGACCGAGTTCGTGATCATGGGCTTGCTGCCCGAGGTCGCGGGCGACTACGGGGTCTCCATTCCCACCGCCGGATACCTGGTGACCGGCTATGCGCTCGGTGTCATGTTCGGCGCCCCGCTGATGACCGTTCTGGGCACCAAGGTCTCCCGCAAGCGGATGCTGATGCTGCTGATGGGCCTGTTCATCGTCGGCAACCTGCTCTCGGCACTCGCTCCCGCCTTCGCCGTCATGCTGATCGGCCGGGTCGTCGCCTCGCTGGCCCACGGCGCCTTCTTCGGTATCGGCTCGGTCGTTGCGGCCGACCTCGTCGCCCCGGACAAGAAGGCCGGAGCCATCGCGATGATGTTCACCGGCCTGACCGTCGCCAACGTCGTCGGAGTCCCGCTGGGCACGCTCGTCGGGCAGTCCGTCGGCTGGCGGGTGACCTTCGGCATCGTCGCCGCCCTCGGCGTCATCGGCCTGGCCGGTGTCGCCCGACTCGTCCCCGACATGCCCAAGCCGGAGGGGGTGCGCCTGCGGCACGAGCTCGCCGCCTTCAAGAACGTGCAGGTGCTGCTCGCGATGGCGATGACCGTCCTCGGCTTCGGCGGCGTCTTCGCGGCCATCACCTACATCGCTCCGATGATGACCCACACCGCTGGCTTCACCGACGGCTCCGTCACCTGGCTGCTGGTCCTCTTCGGCCTCGGCATGGTCGGCGGCAACCTCGTGGGCGGCAAGTTCGCCGACCGCGCCCTGATGCCCATGCTGTACGTCTCCCTGGGCGCCCTGGCCGTCGTCCTGGCGCTGTTCACCCTCACCGCGCACAACAAGCTGCTGTCGGCCGTCACGATCGCCCTGATCGGTGCCCTGGGCTTCGCCAGCGTCCCGCCGCTCCAGAAGCGGGTCCTCGACCAGGCGCACGGCGCGCCGACGCTGGCCTCCGCCGTGAACATCGGCGCCTTCAACCTCGGCAACGCCCTGTCCGCCTGGCTAGGCGGCCTCGTGATCGCGGCGGGCTTCGGCTACACCGCCCCCAACTGGGTCGGTGCCGCCCTGGCCGCGGGAGCCCTGGGCCTGGCCTTCCTCTCGGCCGCTCTCGAACGCCGTGCCGGTGCCCCCAGCACCGTCGTCACGGGATCCGCGCCGGCCGAGCAGCGGACCGCCGTCCACCACTGAGCCACCGGGCCGACCAGGCTCGCCGCCTCTTCCCCGCCCGGACCAGCACGACCCTGCACGTTTCTAGGAGAACCACCTCATGAGCACCACCACCGCGGTCGCCCCACTGACCATTCACGACGCCGACGTCCTCGTCACCGCCGCCCGGCGTACCGCCGAGGCAGCGGGTGTCACCGTGAGCGTCACCGTCCTGGACGCGGGCGGCCATCTGCTCGCCTTCCGGCGTGACGACCGTGCCGTGCTGATCTCCGGCGAGACCAGCACCCGCAAGGCCTACACGGCCCTCCAGCTGAACGCGCCCACCGCCGACCTCGTGGACGCCGTGCAGCCCGGAGGCCTCTTCCACACCCTGCCCACCGCGCTCGACCGGCCGCTGCTGTTCATCGCCGGCGGTGTGCCGGTGCACCGCGACGGCCGCCTGATCGGCGCGATCGGTGTCGGCGGTGGTGCGCCGGAGCAGGACCACGCCTTCGCCACAGCCGCCGTGGAGGCCCTCGCCTGACCGGGCCCCTTCAGCGAGACGACGCCGGTTCCCCGATCCCCTGGGGAGCCGGCGTTCGTCGTATCAGGGCCCTTCAGCCCGCCGCGACCGTGACCGGGGCGAACCGACGACGCCAGTCCCCGGGCAGCTCGGTGATCCCGTACGACATCACCGAGTTGAAGGCGACGGACGCCAGACCTCGCTCCTTCGCCCACACGAGCAGCTCGGTGTGCCGTACGTCGATGTCGGTGCGCAGGGGACGGTCGGTGTGGGCTGCGAGGGAGGCGATGAGTGCTTGGGCCACCGACGTGTCATGCGCGATGAGCGGGCCGACGACATGCGTGTCCATGTTGGGCCAGGCGGCCGCGTACCCGATGATCCGCCCGTCCTCCTCCGCCACACGCAACTGGTCGGCGAAGGCCGGCAGTCGGGTGATGATGTGGGTGCGGTCGGTCCCGAACGCCTGCTCGTCGAGCCGGAGGATCGCAGTGAGGTCCTCGGCGGTCGCGGCACGGGTGGCGACCGCCGGCTGCGGCCCGCCTGGAGTGAAACGCCCGCACACCATCTCTGCCCGCCCGGTGACCTTGAAGCCGAGTTCCTCGTAGAGGGGTCGGCCGTACGGCGTCGCGTGCAGGGTGAGGGGTGTGGTGCCCATCGCGGAGACGACGTGGCGCATCAGTCGGCGTCCCACGCCCTGTCGGGTGTGCCGTGCGGCGACCAGGACCATGCCGATCGCCGCGAGGGCGGGGCGCTCCTGCGGTCCGTACTCGGTGACGACACAGGCGCTCACGAGGCCGCCGTCGGGGTCGTCGATGCCGTAGCCCTTCCCGGCCGTGAGGAGGAAGCCCCACTTGTGCTCCTCCCGTAGCCACCCCCGGTCCTCGGACAAGTCGGCGCAGGCGGCGAGGTCGCGGAGCGTCAGACGGCGGATGGGCAGGGAGGCAAGGGAAGGAGTCGGCACGCAGGTCAGGCTGTCCGACCGGAGCCCCTGGCGTCCACCGCTTTCCCCGGACAGATACGAGCTTTTGGCCAGTTTTAGCCGACTGCACAGGGCGCGGACAGGCGCCAGACGTTTCACGTGAAACACAAGCCCGTCGCCCGCTATGACGGTATCGAGATTCGCGCCCTGCCCTCATTCGTGACGGGGCAAGGGGGGACTTGTGTGCACAGCGGTGGCCGGTAGGGTCGACTCCGGTTCACGTCCGGGGCGGGCGACCCGTTCTGTGTGGGCCGCATACAGGGCAATGCAGCCTAACGGGACGGAGAGATCGAAGACCCGCGTTTCCGGTTATGCGACTGAGCCGCCCAGGCGAGTGGGAAGCTCAGGTGAGAGTACTGCGGCCAATGTCACACTCTCGCCTTACTTGTCCGTACAGAGCCGAAACACGGGTTGAATATGGCCGCATTGGCCGCGACACCGGATGGGAACGCAGTCCGTCCACGGGGGAAAGCAGGCACCTTCCGACTGGGGAAGTGCGCAGACCGACCGAAAGATGCTCGAGGCGAGGCACACCATGGACGCTCCGACCACCACGTCGGCCGACAACGGCACTTCTGGCGGCGGGGGCGGCTGGTTCACGCCCCGCAACAAGCCGACGCCGACGCCGGGTAACGAGCCCGAGACGCCGGACGGCCGTCGACCGGCCGTGATACGCCCGGTGGGCCGGCAGACGGCCGACCCGGCGGCACCGGCAGACGGCGCAGCGGCTCCACCCGCCTCGACGACAGACGGCGCGAGCACGGGTGCGCCGGACCAGGAGCGCGAATCCCCGGACGCGATACCCGCGCCCGGCCCGATAGCCGCTCCCTCCACCTCCTCTCCGGCACCCTCCGCCCCTTCTCCCGCGGCCTCGTCGCCACGACACGCGCCCACGACGGTCCCACCGGCCCAGGCGCCCTTCGCCGCCGCCACGGCTCCTCCCGCCGAGCCGCGCGTATCCGCCCAGCGGCCCGCACCGGTGTCGCCCCCGGAACCAGCAGCCTCCGCCCCGGGCGCGGAAGCGTCACCGGACGCCATCCTCATTCGCCGTGCCATGGCAGAGGTCGCGCCCGTGGCCGACAAGGTCACCTCGTACTTCTACGCCCTGCTCTTCGTCCGCCACCCCGATCTGCGCTCGCTCTTCCCGGCCGCGATGGACACCCAGCGGGACCGGCTGCTCAGGGCGCTGCTCACGGCCGCCGAGCACATCGACAACACCGATGTCCTGGTCGACTACCTGCAGAATCTCGGCCGGGGTCACCGGAAGTACGGGACGCGTGCCGAGCACTATCCGGCCGTCGGCGAATGCCTGATCGGCGCGCTGAGCAAGTACGCCGCCGGGGTCTGGGACGAGGAGATGGAGGCGGCCTGGGTCCGGACGTACACCGCGATCTCCCAGATCATGATCGACGCGGCGGCTGCCGACGAACTGCGTGCCCCGGCCTGGTGGTACGCCGAGATCGTCGCGCACGACCTCAGGACCCCGGACGTCGCGGTCGTCACCGTCCGCCCCGACCAGCCCTACCCCTTCCTCGCCGGGCAGTACACGAGCCTGGAGACCCCCTGGTGGCCCCGGATATGGCGGCACTACTCCTTCGCTTCCGCGCCCCGCTCCGACGGCCTGCTGTCGTTCCACGTGAAGGCCGTCCCGGCGGGCTGGGTCTCCAACGCCCTGGTGCACCGCGCCCGCCCCGGTGACATCGTCCGGCTCGGCCCGCCCGCCGGTTCCATGACCGTCGACCACACCACCGACAGCGGACTGCTCTGCCTGGGCGGCGGCACCGGCATAGCCCCCATCAAGGCGCTGGTCGAGGACGTCGCCGAGCACGGGGAACGCCGACCGGTCGAGGTCTTCTACGGGGCCCGCACCGATCACGACCTGTACGACATCGACACCATGCTCCGCCTCCAGCAGAGCCACCCCTGGCTCTCGGTCCGGGCGATCATCGACCAGCAGGCACACCAGCAGCTTCCGGACGCGGTACGCGCCTACGGGCCGTGGAACGAGTACGACGCCTACCTGTCGGGCCCGCCCGGGATGATCCGCAGCGGTGTGGACGCCCTGCGGGACATCGGCATCCCGTCGGAGCGCATACGGCATGACTCCGTGGAGGAACTGGTCGCGACCGGGTCCTGATCCGCGCTCGGTGTCAGCCCAGGTCGGGGGCGTGCATGGCGCGTACGCCCTCGATGTTGCCGTCCAGGTAGTGCCGCAGCGACAGCGGAACGAGATGGACGGAGGCGATTCCCACCCGGGTGAAGGGCACGCGCACGATCTCGTACTCGCCGACGGGCTCGTCCACCTCGGGGCCGTGGCGCAGGGAGGGGTCCATGGACTCCAGATGACAGACGAAGAAGTGCTGCACCTTCACACCGGTCGCGCCGCCGTCGTCCCCGATGTGCTCCACCGTGTCCACGAAGCAGGGCACCACGTCGGTGATCTTCGCGCCGAGTTCCTCGTACACCTCGCGGTGCAGGGCGTCGACGACGGTCGAGTCGCTGGGCTCGACCCCGCCGCCGGGAGTGAGCCAGTAGGGATCCATGCCCGGCTTGGTGCGCTTGATCAGGATCAGGTCGTCACCGTCCAGCAGAACGGCACGGGCGGTGCGCTTGACCACAGGTCGGACGGTCACGGGTGAAATGTGGCCCGGCTGGTTCCACGTGAAACATCGCGAAACGTCACCGGACGGGCCCTCAGGGTGAGGCGCTGTCCGGGCAGCCGGCATCTGCGCCCGCGCAACCCGGCACCCGCCCTCGGGCGCCTCCTCAGCACCAGTCGGCCGCCGCCCGCTGCAACCACTCGTGGGCCCGCGCGATATGGGGCATCGCGAGCGTCCCGGTGCGCACCACCAGGAAGTACGTACGCAGCGGCGGCACCGCGGGCTCGTGCAGGGCGACGACGTCACCCCCGTCCAACGCGGCGGCGCACAGATAGCGGGGCAGCACCGCCAGGCCCGCGCCCGCGACCGCGCACGCCAGGACCGCACGCAGGTCGGGGACGACGACGGTGCCGGGGGCGGCCGGGCGCGAGTCGAAGACGGAGGCCCAGTAGCGGGAGACGAAGGGCAGCGACTCGTGCACCTCCACCACGGGCACCTGCTCCAGGGCCGGCTCCGGCTTGCGGTCCGGCTGCCCGGCGCCGGTCTGTTCGGCCCAGCGCGGGGCGGCGACCAGGACGTGCTCCTCGTCGCAGAGCGCAGTCGCCGTGAGCAGGGCACCGCGCGGACGGGCTGTGCTGATGGCCAGATCATGATGCCCGGCGGAAAGCCCTTCCAGCGTTTCCTCGGCGTTCCCGAAGGAAGCGCGCAACGCGAAGCCCTGGCCGTCCTCACCGGTCAGTTCCGTGAGGGCGGGCAGGGCCCGTTCCGCGGTGAACTCCAAAGGCCCGGCGAGGTGCAGCGTCCGTAAGGAGGAGTCGTCGTCGAGACCGGTCTCGGTTATCTCCACCAAGGCGTCGAGATGCGGTGCGGCCTTGTGGGCGAGTTCATCGCCGATGCTGGTCGGGGTCACGCCACGGGCCTGCCGCAGGAACAGGGGGCGGCCCAGCTGCCGTTCCAGCGTGCGGATCTGTGAGGTGACGGCCGGCTGGGAGAGGCCGAGCAGGGCGGCGGCGCGGGTGAAGGAGCCGGCCCGGTGCACGGTCACGAAGGTCCGCAGCAAGGCCAGATCCACACCGCTCTCCCCTCTTCGGCCCCGCTCCCGGCCCCCCGACCGCGCCCAACTATAAATAAGTCGATAGGTCTCTGTCGCTACTGTGATTGGACACTGACAGAGAGTCAACTAGCCTTGGTCGCGCGGTTCTTGCGCGCGGAACCGGGGGACGGTCCGAGCCACGAGGGGGGAGGCTCGGACCGTCCGTGGGGGGGGAGGGTCAGGCTGCCGACGCGTCCAGCGCCCGCAGCACATCGGCCACCAGGTCCTCCGGATCCTCGGCGCCGACCGACAGGCGGATGAAGCCCTCCGGCACCGCGTCGCCGCCCCAGCGGCCGCGCCGTTCGGCCGTGGACCGCACTCCGCCGAAGCTCGTCGCGTCGTCCACGAGCCGCAGGGCGTCGAGAAAACGGTCGGCACGCGCGCGCGTGGGCAGCGTGAACGACACCACGCACCCAAAGCGCCGCATCTGCTGCGCGGCGATCTTGTGCGCGGGGTCGCCCGGCAGCCCGGGATAGCGCAGCCCGGTCACCTCGGGCCGCTCGCGCAGCGCCTCGGCGACCGCCAGGGCCGTCGCGCTCTGCCGGTCGACCCGCATCTGGAGCGTCGCGATGGAACGGTGCGCGAGCCACGCCTCCATCGGCCCGGGAACGGCACCGACGATCTTGCGCCAGCGGCGTACGGCGGCCATGGCCTCGGGGTTCCGGCCGACGACGTAGCCCAGGAGGATGTCGCCGTGACCGGTGAGCTGCTTGGTGCCGCTGGCCACCGCGAAGTCGGCGCCGAGCTCCAGGGGGCGCTGGCCGAGCGGTGTCGCGAGGGTGTTGTCCACGGCCACCAGGGCGCCACGCGTATGTGCCGCCTCTGCGAGCCGCCTGATGTCACACACGTCGAGCCCGGGGTTCGACGGGGTCTCGATCCACAGCAGCTTCGCGCCGTCGAGGACGTCGAGCTGGGCATCACCGCCGGTAGGGGCGGTGCGCACCTCGATGCCGTACGCCTCCAACTGGGCGCGCACCAGGGGCAGCGCCTGGTAGCCGTCGTCGGGCAGGACGCATATGTCCCCGGCGCGCAGCTGGGAGAAGAGCACCGCCGAGACCGCGGCCATGCCGGAGGCGAACGCGAGCGTCTCGACGCCGTCCTGGCCGGGCGCCTCCAGCTCGCCGACGGCGCGCTCCAGCAGCGTCCAGGTCGGGTTCTCGTCACGGCCGTAGGTGTAGGGGCCGGTGGGCTCGCCCGGCAGGTGGTAGTGGGCGGCGAACACCGGGCCGGGCAGGGCGGGCTCGTACTTGGCGGGCTCGGGCAGCCCGGCCCGCACCGCGCGCGTGCCGTCACCGGCATCCGCGGCCACCTGGTCGACGGCGCGCGCCACCCGCCCCGCGGCACCCGCCGCCGGACCGGCGTCGCCTGTCACCCGATGCGCGTCGCCCGTCTCGGATTCGCTCATGCCGCCTGTCCCTCCACATCCCCACGCACCGCGGCGAGCAGACCGGCGCTCGCCGCCTCCACCATCTCAAGGCACTCCTCGAAGCCCTCGGCGCCTCCGTAGTAGGGGTCCGGCACGTCGAGGTCGTCGCCTGCGGCGGGGTCGTACGAACGCAGCAGACGCACCTTCTGCGCGTCCTGTTCCGTGGGAGCGAGGCGGCGCAGCGCCCTGAGGTGGCCGGAGTCGAGGGCGACGACCAGGTCGAGGCGGGAGAACCACGACGGCTGGAACTGCCGGGCCGTGTGGCCGGTGGCGTAGCCGTTCTCCGCCAGGACGGCCACCGTGCGCGGGTCGGCGCCGTCGCCCTCGTGCCAGCCGCCCGTGCCGGCGCTGTCGACCTCTACCAGGCCGTCGAGACCGGCCTCCGCCACGCGCGCGCGGAAGACGATCTCGGCCATCGGTGAACGGCAGATGTTGCCCGTGCAGACGAAGCAGACGCGGTACGTCATGCGCGCTCAGTCCTTGTCGGGCAGGACGACGTTCAGCGCCCAGGAGACGACAGAGATGATCAGGCCGCCCAGGACGGCCGTCCAGAAGCCCTCCACGTGGAAGCTGAGGTCGAGCTGGTCGGCCAGCCACGAGGTGAGCAGCAGCATCAGCGCGTTGACGACCAGGGTGAACAGGCCGAGCGTCAGAATCAGCAGCGGGAGGCTGAGAAGCTTGACGACCGGCTTGACCAGGAAGTTCACCAGGCCGAAGATCAGCGCGACGATGATCAGGGTGCCGATCTTCTTGCCCGTGCTGTCACCGGTCAGGGTGATCTTGTCGAGCAGCCATACGGCGACCGCCAGGGCACCCGCGTTGGCGATCGTCTTGACTAGGAAATTCATCATGTGTCTGATCGTGGCAGACCTGATCGGACATGGGCACAAGAGGCAGGGGCGGACAAGGCGATGAAGGCATTCCGGCTGGATGAACTGGAGGCGGAGCGCGCCGCCAACGAGGGCGCCTACCTGCAGTTTCTGCGGGAGCAGAACATGTCAGTCGGCCTGTACGCCCTCGATGCGGGCGATCAGGATCCACAGAAGCCGCACAATCAGGACGAGGTCTACTTCGTTGTGAGCGGCCGCGCCGCGATCACCGTCGGTCTGGAGACGACGCAGGTGGCACGCGGCAGCGTGATCTACGTGCCGGCCGGCGTCGCGCACAAGTTCCACCACATCACCGAGGACCTGAGGGTGCTGGTGGTCTTCTCTCCGCCCGAGAGGTGACGGACCGTCTCGGGGTTCCCTAGGGGTCCGGTCAGGGGGAGACAAGGGGCGCGAGGCCCCCGCCGGGCCCTCTTTCGGACCTAGCATCGAGTGCAGGACATCAGAGATCCAGAGGTACCGACAGGACCCGGCACTCGAACGGGCGGAGAGGTAAGGGCGAGAGCGATGCGAGAGATCTTCACGGGACTGCCGTGGTGGGTGAAGTGGATCGCGGTGCCGGTCATCGCCCTGGTCGTGTTCGGCGGGCTGATCGCCAGCGTGGTCGGGTTCGTCATCGGACTGCTCTTCAAGGTGCTGGTCTTCGTGGCGCTGGTCGGTGGACTGATCTACGTCGTACGGAAGTTCACGTCGAGTTCCTCGTCGCGCAGCGACTGGTGAGACCGGTGGGAAACCGGTGGGGGTAGCGGGAAACACCCGGGGCCGCCGGTTCCCTCGGCCGGGGGAAGTTTCCCCTCCGGGCCGTCTGCGTGCGGTGGCAGACGAATAGAGTCCGGAACTCGACGCGGGGACATCCCCCGCGAGCGGCGTACATCTCCACCCGTGTCCATCGGCACGGTCTACCCCCTCGCGCTTCGGGAGTGACCCTTGGCCCCGGCTGACACCGCACGTGTCCACCTGCACACCGTCCCCGCGCAACCCCGCTCGGCGTCCCCCTCCGAGCAGCCGCCTCCCGCCACGCCACCCCCTCCGGCGACCCTCATCGGATCCGTGCAGCGCGCGATGCGCCTGCTGGAGACCGTCGCCGCGCACGAATACGGCGCCCCCGCCAAGCAACTGGCCCGGGAGACCGGGCTGGCCCTGCCCACGACCTACCACCTGCTGCGCACCCTCGTGCACGAGGGCTATCTGCGCCGGGACAAGGGCCTGTTCTTCCTCGGTGAGGCTGCCGAGCGGCTGAGCAGCAGCGGGGCACGGCAGAAACGTCGCAGCACCGTCGTCGACGCGCTCGCGCACTGGCGGGACATGCTCGGCGTCCCCGTGTACTACGCGGTGTACCGCGAGGGCGAGATCGAGGTCATGTGCGTCTCCGACACCCCGGGCACTCCCGCGGTCGAGGAGTGGGCCGACTTCCGGGAGACCGGGCACGCGCACGCCATCGGGCAGTGCCTGCTGTCCCAGCTGGACGAGGAGGCCCGACGGGACCACCTCGACCGCTATCCGGTGCAGGCCCTCACGCCGTACACCGTGCGGGACAACCACAGCCTGCTGCGCCGTCTGGAGCGGGTGCGACGTATGGAACCTGTGATCGAGCGTCAGGAGTACGCCCTGGGCGCCGTCTGCGCGGCGATTCCGCTCACCCTCGGCACCACGGCCGCGACGCTGGCCATCTCCCTGCCCGCCCACCAGGAGGACAGGCTGCTGCCGGCGGCCCGCCAGTTGCAGGGCGAAGTCGGGCGTCTGCTCGGGTCGCTCGCACTCTCTATCAGTATGTGAAAACTCACTCCTTGTGATCTGCTGTGTACGTTCAGCAAGATTCCATCAAGTGTCAGAGGTTCGTTCCCGGCCAGTCCACGGCGAATGACGGGGTTAGCGATGCGCGAGTCCGTACAGGCAGAGGTCATGATGAGCTTTCTCGTGTCCGAGGAGCTCTCCTTCCGCATTCCGGTGGAGCTGCGCTATGAGACCAGTGATCCCTATGCCGTACGGCTCACCTTCCACTTGCCCGGTGATGCCCCGGTGACATGGGCTTTCGGCCGGGAGTTGCTGATCGACGGAGTCGGCCGGCCGTGCGGGGAGGGCGACGTGCGGGTCACGCCCGTTGAACCGGACTCGCTGGGCGAGGTGCTGATCCGGCTTCAGGTGGGCAGTGACCAGGCGCTGTTCCGGTCGTCGACGGCACCGCTCGTCGCCTTCCTCGACCGCACCGACAAGCTGGTGCCGCTGGGCCAGGAAGGCTCGCTCGCCGACTTCGATGCCCATCTCGAGGAGGCCCTGGACCGCATCCTGGCGGAACAGGGCGCCGGCTGAGACATCCGTCGGGCGGCACGGTGGAGTAACGCTTCACCGGATGCCGCCGAGCTGTGCAGGAACGCTTCTCCGTACGGCGGGGCAGATGACTTCGGAGTCGGCGAGCCATCAGCGCTTGCGACGTCGGCCCTTCCCCCCGCGTGCCGGGGCCGCAGCGGCCTCCACGGCGGGCTGCGCTCCCGGGCGGTCGGCCGAGACCACCAGCGCGGCCAGGGCCGTGGTGACCGGCACCGAGGCGACCAGGCCGATCGAACCGATCAGCGTGCGCACGATCTCCTCCGCGACCAGCTCACTGTTGGCGACCGTCCCGACACTGCTCTGCGCGATGGAGAACAGCAGGAGCAGCGGCAGGGCGGCACCCGCGTAGGCGAGGACGAGCGTGTTGACGACCGAGGCGATGTGGTCGCGGCCGATCCGGATACCCGCGCGGTAGAGGCCGCGCCAGCCCATGGACGGGTTGGCCTCGTGCAGCTCCCAGACCGCCGACGTCTGCGTGACCGTCACGTCGTCGAGCACACCCAGCGAGCCGATGATGACGCCGGCGAGCAGCAGACCGCTCATGTCGATCGTCGGGTAGAGGCCGTGGATCAGACCGGTGTTGTCGTCGGTGTTGCCCGTGAGCGCGGCCCAGCCGATGAACAGCGAGCCGAGGACGCCGATCAGCAGCAGTGAGATGAGGGTGCCGAGCACCGCCACGGATGTCCGGGCCGACAGGCCGTGACACAGATACAGGGCGATGAGCATGATGGCGCTCGCGCCCACCACCGCCACGAGCAGCGGGTTCGAGCCCTGGAGGATGGCGGGCAGGATGAAGAGGTTCAGCACCAGGAAGCTGATGGCCAGCGCGACCAGGGCCATGACACCGCGCAGCCGCCCGACGACCACGACGGCGAGGGCGAAGATGCCGGCGAGCAGCGTCATGGGCAGGCGGCGGTTGATGTCGGTGACCGAGTACTGGAGGTCCCTCGGCGCGGAGGGCTCGTAGGCGACCACGACCTCCTGGCCCTCGTGCAGCTGACGGGACTGATCGGGCTGGACGATCTCGGTGAAGGTGCGGCCCTTGTCCTTGCCGCTGTCGACCCGGATCGTCGCCCGCTTGCAGGTGCCGTTCTCCTGCTGCACCGCGGAGGAACCCTCGGCGGTGGACGTGTCGCCGGTCGGCGGGACTCCCGAGGCGCCGGCCTCCTTGCAGCTCACCTCCACGACCTTGGTGACCGAGGCCTGCTGCGTCTGCCGGTCGAAGCCGACGCCGGTGCGCTCGTGCGGCGGGGCGCCACCCGGCCACAGCACGGCGAGACCGACCAGCACGGCAGCGGCGAAGGGGATGAGGACCGCCGCGATGACCTTGCGCAGATGCATGGAGACGGGCGTGGCAGGACCGTGGTTGTGACTGTGCGAGTGCCCGTGTCCGCCGCCCGGTGCGGGGCCGGGTCCGTTTCCGTGACCGCCGCCGCCGTGCCCGTGGCCGCCGCCGTGACCGTCGCCTCCGCCGGGACCATGGTCTTCGCCGGACCCGTCACCTCCCCCGTGACCGTGTCCTCCGCCGGGCCTGTCGCCTCCATCGGGGCCGGAGCCCTGCCAGCCTCCGGAGCCGGCACCATACGCCCCGGCCGGGCCGGCGCCCTGCCCGTTCCTGGGACCGGGCCCGTGCCCGGGCGCTTGTCCCCGGGCAGGCCCCAGCCCGCCCGGGGCGGCGAAATCGTGCTCGCGCCCACGGCCGTTGCCGTTGCCGGCGCCGGATCCGCGGGGCGGTTCGGGCGGTGGGTGAGGAGGACGCTGCATCGTGGTCACCGACCGATCATCGCAAGAACGAGGGGGGCCCTCTGTTCACCGCGCCAGAATTGCCGCTAGCGTGGAGGCACCTTTTGTACACGCGGGAGCTCGGAGCACCGGGCTGAGAGGGCGCTGACCTCCGTCCCAGCGATGTTTCACATGAAACATCACCGAAGTCGAGTGATGTTTCACACGAAACGTCGGCAGACGGAAGCCGCTGCGTCGACCGCCGAACCTGTTACCGGGTAATGCCGGCGTAGGGAGTAGGTCTCATGACCAACAAGGACGCACGCACGCCTGCCTCCGTTCAGGACGCACAGTCCGAGGAGGCCGGAAAGTCCGTCGGCTGGCACAAGGCGTATGTCGAGGGCTCTCGCCCCGACATGCGGGTGCCGGTCCGTCAGGTGCATCTCAGCAACGGGCAGTCGGTCACGCTGTACGACACGTCGGGCCCGTACACCGATCCGCTCGTCGACACCGACGTCCGCAGGGGCCTGTCGCCGCTGCGCGAGAACTGGATCATCGCCCGTGGCGACACCGAGGAGTACGCGGGCCGACCCGTCCGTCCCGAGGACGACGGCATCAAGCACACCTCGCCGCGCGGGGGCCTGCGCAACCTCGACGCCGTCTTCCCAGGACGGCCGCGCCAGCCGCGCCGCGGCAAGGACGGCAAGGCGGTCACGCAGCTCGCGTACGCCCGCCGCGGTGAGATCACGCCCGAGATGGAGTACGTGGCCATCCGGGAGAACGTTTCGCCCGAGGTGGTCCGCGACGAGATCGCGGCGGGCCGGGCGGTGCTGCCGGCCAACGTCAACCACCCGGAGATCGAGCCGATGATCATCGGCAAGCGGTTCCTGGTGAAGGTCAACGCCAACATCGGCAACTCCGCGGTGACGTCCTCCATCGAGGAGGAGGTCGAGAAGATGACCTGGGCGACCCGCTGGGGCGCCGACACGGTCATGGACCTGTCCACCGGCCGCAACATCCACACCACACGTGAGTGGGTGCTGCGCAACTCCCCCGTCCCCATCGGCACCGTGCCGCTCTACCAGGCCCTGGAGAAGGTCGACGGCCGGGCCGAGGAGCTGACCTGGGACATCTACAAGGACACCGTCATCGAACAGGCCGAGCAGGGCGTGGACTACATGACAGTCCACGCGGGCGTGCGCCTGGCGTACGTGCCACTGACGGCCAACCGCAAGACCGGCATCGTCTCGCGCGGCGGCTCGATCATGGCCGCCTGGTGCCTCGCGCACCACAAGGAGTCGTTCCTGTACGAGAACTTCGAGGAGCTCTGCGAGATCCTCGCCGCGTACGACGTCACGTACTCCCTCGGCGACGGACTGCGGCCGGGCTCGATCGCGGACGCCAACGACGAGGCGCAGTTCGCGGAACTCCGGACTCTCGGGGAACTCAACCGGATCGCGAAGCGTTTCAACGTACAGACCATGATCGAAGGCCCGGGCCACGTCCCGATGCACAAGATCAAGGAGAACATCGACCTTCAGCAGGAGATCTGCGATGAAGCTCCGTTCTATACGCTCGGTCCGCTGACCACGGACGTCGCGCCGGCGTACGACCACATCACCTCCGGCATCGGTGCCGCGATGATCGCCTGGTGGGGCACGGCAATGCTGTGTTACGTCACGCCCAAGGAGCACTTGGGCCTGCCGAACCGTGACGACGTCAAGACCGGCGTCATCACCTACAAGATCGCCGCCCACGCAGCGGACCTCGCCAAGGGACACCCGGGTGCCCAGGAGTGGGACGACGCGCTGTCCGACGCCCGTTTCGAGTTCCGGTGGGAGGACCAGTTCAACCTCGCCCTCGACCCGGACACGGCACGGGAGTTCCACGACGAGACCCTGCCGGCGGAGCCCGCCAAGACGGCTCACTTCTGCTCGATGTGCGGTCCCAAGTTCTGCAGCATGAAAATCTCGCAGGACATCCGCCGTGAACACGGCGGCACACAGGCCGAGATCGAGGACGGCATGGCCCAGAAGTCGAAGGAGTTCGCGGCGAGCGGGAACCGCGTGTACCTGCCCATCGCGGACTGATCCGTCCGCACACAGGCCGAGGGCCGGGGACCGGTGGTCCCTGGTCCCCTGGCCCGCGGGAGCGGTCTGGCCCCTGGCGCTGACCACACGGCTACTCCGGCTGGTGTTCCGGTCCTCCGAAGTCCGGGCTGGTGTAGTCCGGGCTGCTGAAGCTCGGCCGCGAGCCGGGGTTGCCGTCCTCCGGGCTGGTGAAACCCGGGCGGTCGTAGCCGAGGTGCGGGATGCGGCTGACCGGCGTGGACGGGGAGGTGTGGTGCAGCGCGGCGGTCGCACTCGGGTCGACGAGGGCCTCCCGGAGGAAGGGCAGGATGCCTTGTTCCAGCAGGGCCTCGCGCCAGGCCTCCCTGGCCTGGTCCACCTCCCTTTGCAGTTCGCCGTGCGGACCGCTTTCGGCCGTCGGCTTGTTGCGCAGGGCGGTGATCAGCAGTCCCACCGCGGCGACGAGAATCGCGACCGCGGTCACGGCGCCGAACACCCAGCCCGTGGTGAGCATGGTTCGGGCGAACGTCTGCTCGGGGTTGAGCATCTGGAGGATGTAGCCGACGAGCAGGAAGATCGCCGCGGCGGTTCCGGCGAGGACGGGGGCGAGGACGGCGACGACGGCGATGGCGCCCGCGCCGGCGGTCTCGGCGACCTCCCCCATGGTGGCGGCGAGGCCCGCCGCGCCCGTGTCCGGCTCGGAGGAGCCGGATTCACGCACGGCCGGTTGGCTGGACGGCGCCGGATGGCGCAGTTCCTCACGGGCCTTGACGTAGTGCTGGTACTCGGTCGACGCGGCCGCCGTGATGAGCGCGGTGGCGTTCAGCGCCATGGTGCGCAGTTGTTCGGGGTTGAGCCGCTGTCCGACAGCGGCCAGCTCCGGACGGTGTGGGGCGGAGCGCAGCGCCTCATCGAGGATCCGCTCGTATTCCTGGCGGTCCTCGCTCAGCAGGTGCTGCGGAACGCTGTTCATGTGCATCCCCCGATGCTCCGTAGGGCTTGGGGCTCGGCATGCTGACGAGCCGTCGGGCAGAAACGGAGGGGAGCCTGCTACGGATAAGCCGATGGTAGAGCCGTGAAGGTGGGCCGTGACAGGGGGTTTACCGAAATTGACCCCTCACCGGTCCGGTCCTGTGACGGGAAACGCCTGCCCGGTGAACGCTCACGTACCCAGCGGCAGTTGCTGGACCAGCAGCTTTCCGGCCATGGTCACGCCGCCGTCCATGGCGATGGCGAGTCCGTCGGCGTAGACGTGCGGTCCCTCGACCACGGGGTCGGTGCTGTCCTCGTCCTCCTCGGAACCGACTTCCCCCAGCAGATACGGAATCGGGCTGTGTCCGTGAACGATGCGGGTGCCCCCGTACGTATCGAGCAGGGAGCGCACGGCGTCCGCGCCGCCCTCGTCGCGGAAGGAGAACCGCTTGGTGAACTTGCGGAACAGGTCCCAGACCTCGTCCGCGTCGTTGCGCGTGAGCGTCTCGCGGACGGTGTCGTTGACCTCTTCGATGGAGCGGCCGTAGTCGAGGTAGGCGGTGGTGTCGGAGTGGACGAGCAGGTGGCCGTCGACCTCCTCGACGGCGTCCAGGCGGGCCATCCACTGCAGGTGGTGGTCCTGGAGGCGGTCCATGTCGGTCTTCTGGCCGCCGTTGAGCAGCCAAGCCGCCTGGAAAGTGGCGGTGCCCGCGCCGGAGTTGACGGGGGTGTCGCCGAACCGCTTGGCGCCGAGCAGCAGCAGCTCGTGGTTGCCCATGAGCGCCTTGCAGTAACCGCCGGCCGCGGCGGCCTCGGCGGACAGCCGCATCACCAGGTCGATCACGCCGATGCCGTCCGGTCCGCGGTCGGTGAAGTCGCCGAGGAACCACAGCCGGGCGGTGCCCGCGCACCAGTGACCGGCGGCATCGAGGAGGCCCTTGTCCTGGAGGGCCGCCACCAGCTCGTCGAGGTAGCCGTGCACGTCACCCACCACGTACAGCGGGCCCTGCCCGGTGTCGGCCTGCGGGGCTGCGACGGCCTCGGGGTCGACGGTCACCTGGACGGTGTCGCCCCGGTGGATCACGGGAAGATCGCGCTCGGTCGGCGTGTACCCCTCGGGGTAGGTCTCCTCGGTCGGCGGGGCCACCTCGCCGGAGTGGGCGCTGTCGACGTACGGACCGGCCTCGTGGACGTACGCGGGCACCCGGAAGTCGCGCAACGTCGCCGTCCGCTCCACCTCGGGTCCCTGACCGGCCCCCTGAGTCATCGACCCCTCCACCATCGCGCGCATCTGCACCGCATCGGACTGCCTGGTCGTAGCGGCCCGTCGGTGTCGTGGGCCCATCATAGGAATGCGGATCGCGCCATGTGATGACCCAGGGGTGGTGAATCAGAGCAAGAGTCCAGTTCACCGCGGCTTTCGCCCCGATTGGGCCGGGCTTTGACCACCGTGTGACCGTCCTCGCTTTCCTTCTCTTCGCGAGAACGATCCCTTCTCTCCGGGGGACCGGCCCTGTTTCTCCCCAGGAGTGCGAACTTCCCTTTACCCGGGTGTACGGGCTACGTCCCCTCGGGGGACCGCGGCGGGCTGACCGTCGTGCGCGGCGGGCGCCGCTGGGACGACGTGCGCACGATCAGCTCCGTCGGTATCACCTGCTCCACCGGACGGTCCGAGTCCGCTCCCTCGATGGCGTCGATGAGGAGCTGCACGACCGCCGTGCCGATGCGGCGCGGTTTCAGGGAGAGCGTGGTGATGGGCGGCTCGGTGTTGGCGTACACGGTGGATTCGCTGCAACAGACCAGCAGCAGGTCGTCCGGGACGCGCAGGCCGTAGCGGCGGGCGGCGGCGAGCAGGTCGGTGCCGTTCGGGTCGAACAGCCCGTAGACCGCGTCGGGCCGGTCGGGGCGGGCCAGGAGCCGGTCGGCAGCGACGGCGCCCGCGCACGGATCGTGCGCCGGGTAGGCCTCGTACACCGGATCCTGGCCGACGCGCTCGCACCAGCGCAGGTACGCGGTGGTCGACAGGTGGGTGTACGTGTCGGTCGTCGTGCCGGTCAGCAGGCCGATGCGGCGGGCGCCGGCGTCGGCCAGATGGTCGAGGATGCCGAGGACGGCGGCCTCGTGGTCGTTGTCGACCCAGGCCGTGACCGGCAGCGAGCCGGCCGGGCGTCCGTCGGAGACGACCGGCAGACCCTGCCGGACGAGTTCGCTGACCACCGAGTCCTGGTCGGAGGGGTCGATGACGACCGTGCCGTCCAGGGCGACGTTCGACCACACGTCGTGGCGCGAGGTCGCCGGCAGGATGACGAGGGCGTAGCCGCGGGCGAGCGCGGCGGAGGTGGCGGCTCGCGCCATCTCGGCGAAGTAGGCGAACTCGGTGAAGGTGAAAGGTTCATCCCCGTACGTCGTCACGGTCAGGCCGATGAGTCCCGACTTGCCGGTACGGAGGGTCCGGGCGGCGGCCGAGGGGCGGTAGCCCAGCCGGTCGGCGACCTCGCGGACATGGCGCCGGGTGGCGTCCGGGAGCCGGCCCTTGCCGTTGAGGGCGTCGGAGACGGTCGTGATGGAGACTCCGGCGGCGGCGGCCACGTCTCTGATACCCGCCCGACCCGGCCGACTGCCTCGACGTGAGGTTTCCGCGCGGCTCACCTGGTGCTTCCCTGCTGCTGTCATGGCGAGCCGATAGTAGGGCTCATGCGGTGGGGTAGTGCGGACGCATATGCGCGCGTTGACAGGCACGTTTCTGCATGATCATTTAACGTCAATTGCTTTGGAAAACAAGGGCGTTGAGCGCTCCTATGCCAGTACGTGACGTGTCGGCCCGCACGGGCCTGCCTAGTGGTCGATGTTGCGAAGAGGTCTCAACTCACCTGCACGGGGGATGCGCGCTACGGCGTGCACCACCGGCGCGTAGATATATGTGCGGCGCGCCCCCGGATTCGTACGCCTTCGTGGGGCGATGCCCTTGATGCCGGTGGGGCCCACGAGGCCGGCGTTCGTCGCTCCGTCGTGGCTATACGCAGCGGCGCCGAATCCTCATAAGGTGAGGAGCATTGGATGTCGGCGGCGGTCATGGGCCGCCGGTCTTCGCGAGGAGGACTGCGGTGAGTGAGACGAGCCCCAAGCTGCGCGCCGAGCTGGAGGGGATCCCCACCTACAAGCCGGGCAAGCCGGCCGCCGCGGGCGGGCCGGTGGCCTACAAGCTGTCCTCCAACGAGAACCCCTACCCGCCGCTGCCGGGTGTGATGGAGATGGTGACGGCGGCGGCCTGCAACTTCAACCGCTACCCGGACATGGCTTGTACGGCGCTGATGAACGAGCTGTCCGAGCGGTTCGGCGTGCCCCTCTCCCACCTGGCCACCGGCACCGGGTCAGTCGGTGTCGCCCAGCAGCTGATCCAGGCCACCTCCGGGCCCGGCGACGAGGTCATCTACGCCTGGCGGTCCTTCGAGGCGTACCCGATCATCACGCAGATCAGCGGCGCTACATCGGTGCAGGTGCCGCTGACGTCCGGTGATGTGCACGACCTCGACGCGATGGCCGACGCGATCACCGACCGGACCCGGCTGATCTTCGTCTGCAACCCCAACAACCCGACGGGCACGGTCGTGCGGCGGGCGGAGCTCGAGCGCTTCCTCGACCGCGTGCCCGGTGATGTGCTGGTGGTGCTCGACGAGGCCTACCGCGAGTTCATCCGCGATCCCCAGGTGCCGGATGGTGTCGAGCTCTACCGCGACCGGCCCAACGTCTGCGTCCTGCGGACCTTCTCCAAGGCCTACGGCCTCGCCGGTCTGCGCGTCGGGTTCGCCATCGCCCATGAGCCGGTGGCCGCCGCGCTGCGCAAGACGGCGGTCCCGTTCGGGGTGAGCCAGCTCGCGCAGGAGGCGGCGATCGCCTCGCTGCGTGCCGAGGACGAACTGCTCGGCCGGGTCGGGTCGCTGGTGTGTGAGCGCACGCGCGTGGTCGACGGGCTGCGCGCCCAGGGCTGGACGGTGCCCGAGACCCAGGCCAACTTCGTGTGGCTGCGACTCGGGGAGCGCACGGTCCCGTTCGCTCAGGCATGCGAGCAGGCGGGCGTGGTGATCCGGCCGTTCCCGGGTGAGGGTGTGCGGGTGACGGTCGGGGAGACCGAGGCGAACGACATCTTCCTGAAGGTGGCGGAAGGGTTTCGCAAGGAGCTGTAGGGCTCCGCGAGCCGGGTCAGGCGTCGACGAGTTCCGCACGCACAGGGTCGCCGTCCCGCACCGTCGCGAGCACTCCTGGGTCGCCGTCGATGCGGCCCAGGACGTTGCACGGGCTGGCGAGCCGGCACTCGTTGCCTCGTGAGATCGGCGTGGGCCCGTAGGGGAGGGCGAGGGCGTCGCCGTCGGTCCAGAAGGCGACCGTGCCCGGCTCGACAACCTCCCGGGCGTCCGTTTCACGTGAAACGGACACTCCTGTGTCGAAGTACACCTCCTCGCCCCAGGTGCGGGCGGTCGAGACGAAGGGCAGCGCCTTGGCGAGGGCATGGGTGGTCGGGGTGTCGTCGAGGGTCGCGGTGAGATGACCTGCGGGCCAGGAGATCCGTAGCCGGAGCGGTGTCCGTGTCTGCATGCCGCAGATTCAACAATATGTTGAAGTCCGCGCCAAGGGGTTGACCGCGACGGGGACCCCCTCAATGGCTCGAAAGTCCGTGCTGCATAATGGCTTGTGAATGTGAACGCTTTCACAAGCGTATGTAAGGAGCGGCGACGTGGACCTGGCTTTGGCGCCGGAGACCCTGGCGCGATGGCAGTTCGGCATCACCACCGTCTACCACTTTCTGTTCGTCCCCCTGACGATCTCGCTGGCCGCCCTGACGGCCGGACTGCAGACCGCCTGGGTGCGGACGGAGAAGGAGAAGTACCTCCGGGCGACGAAGTTCTGGGGCAAGCTCTTCCTGATCAACATCGCGATGGGTGTGGTCACCGGCATCGTGCAGGAGTTCCAGTTCGGCATGAACTGGTCCGACTACTCGCGTTTCGTCGGTGACGTCTTCGGCGCGCCGCTCGCCTTCGAGGCCCTGATCGCCTTCTTCTTCGAGTCGACCTTCATCGGCTTGTGGATCTTCGGCTGGGACAAGCTGCCCAAGAAGATCCACCTGGCCTGCATATGGATGGTCTCGATCGGCACGATCCTGTCGGCGTACTTCATCCTCGCGGCCAACTCCTGGATGCAGCACCCGGTCGGCTACCGGATCAACGAGGCCAAGGGGCGGGCCGAGCTCACCGACTTCTGGCTGGTGCTGACCCAGAACACCGCGCTCGCCCAGGTCTTCCACACGCTCACCGCGGCCTTCCTGACCGGTGGCGCCTTCATGGTCGGCATCGCCGCCTTCCACCTGGTCCGCAGGAAGCACATCCCCGTGATGAAGACCTCGCTGCGGCTGGGCCTCGTCACCGTCGTCGTCGGCGGTCTCCTCACCGCGGTCAGCGGCGACGTCCTCGGCAAGATCATGTACCAGCAGCAGCCGATGAAGATGGCCGCGGCCGAGGCGCTGTGGGACGGCGAGAAGCCGGCGCCCTTCTCGGTCTTCGCCATCGGTGACGTGGACAAGGGGCACAACGAGGTCGCCATCGAGATCCCCGGCCTGCTGTCCTTCCTCGCCAAGGACGACTTCACCTCGTACGTGCCCGGCATCAACGACGTCAACAAGGCCGAGCAGGAGAAGTACGGACCCGGCGACTACCGGCCCAACATCCCCGTCGCCTACTGGGGCTTCCGGTGGATGATCGGCTTCGGCATGACGTCGTTCGCCATCGGCCTGGCCGGGTTGTGGCTGACCCGCAAGAAGTTCATGCTGCCGCAGCATCTGCGGGTGGGCGAGGACGAGGTGCCGCATCTCGTGCTCCTGCCGAAGAAGGCCCTCGGTCCGACCCTCACCAAGTGGTACTGGCGCATCGCGATCCTCACCCTGGGCTTCCCGCTGATCGCCAGCTCCTGGGGCTGGATCTTCACCGAGATGGGCCGCCAGCCGTGGGTCGTCTACGGCGTGCTCCAGACCCGGCACGCGGTCTCCCCCGGTGTCTCCCAGGCCGAGGTCATCACCTCGATGATCGTCTTCACCACGCTGTACGCGATCCTCGCTGTCGTCGAGGTCAAGCTGCTGGTCAAGTACGTCAAGGCGGGCCCGCCGGAGCTCACCGAGGCCGACCTCAACCCGCCCACGAAGATCGGCGGCGACTCCCGTGACGCCGACAAGCCGATGGCCTTCTCGTACTAGGCCGAGGGAGCTGCACAGTCATGGAACTGCACGACGTCTGGTTCGTTCTGATCGCCGTCCTGTGGACCGGCTACTTCTTCCTGGAGGGTTTCGACTTCGGGGTCGGTGTGCTCACGAAGCTGCTGGCGCGCAACCGGCCCGAGAAGCGGGTGCTGATCAACACCATCGGTCCCGTCTGGGACGGCAACGAGGTGTGGTTGCTGTCGGCGGGCGGTGCCACCTTCGCCGCCTTCCCCGAGTGGTACGCCACGCTCTTCTCCGGCTTCTACCTGCCCCTGCTGCTCATCCTGGTCTGCCTCATCGTCCGGGGTGTGGCCTTCGAGTACCGCGCCAAGCGGCCCGAGGAGAACTGGCAGCGCAACTGGGAGACGGCGATCTTCTGGACCTCGCTGATCCCGGCCTTCCTGTGGGGTGTGGCCTTCGGCAACATCGTGCGGGGCGTGAAGATCGACCAGGACTTCAACTACGCCGGTGGTGTTCTGGACCTGCTCAACCCGTACGCGCTCCTGGGCGGTCTGGTCACGCTGGCGCTGTTCACCTTCCACGGGACGGTGTTCGTCGGGCTCAAGACGGTCGGGGAGATCCGGGAGCGGGCGCGGAAGCTGGCGCTGCGCGTCGGGCTGGTGACCGCCCTGCTGGCCCTCTCCTTCCTGCTGTGGACGCAGTCCGACCGAGGTGATGGGGCGTCGCTCGTCGCACTGGCCGCGGCCGTGGCGTCGCTCGCCGTGGCCATGGTCGCGGCGCGGGCGGGGCGTGAGGGCTGGGCATTCGCCCTGTCGGGGCTCACCATCGTGGCCACGGTGGCGATGCTCTTCCTGACGCTGTTCCCGAACGTCATGCCGTCGACGCTGAACCCGGACTGGAGCCTGACGGTCACCAACGCCTCGTCCAGCCCGTACACACTGAAGATCATGACGTGGTGTGCCGGGATCGCCACCCCGGTCGTCCTGCTCTACCAGGGCTGGACGTACTGGGTGTTCCGCAAGCGGATCGGTACGCAGCACATCGCCGAGACCGTGCACTGAGGTGTGTTTCACGTGAAACCAATCGATCCGCGTCTGCTCCGGTACGCCCGTGCCACCCGGGTCTTCCTGGTGGCGGTCATCGCCCTGGGGGCGATCGGGGCGGGGCTGGTCATCGCCCAGGCGATGCTCATCGCCGAGGTGGTGGTCGGCGCGTTCCAGCACCGCATGGCGGTGTCCGAACTCGGCACTCCCCTGCTGCTCTTGGCGGCCGTCGCGGTCGGCCGGGCGCTGGTCGGCTGGCTCACCGAGCTCGCCGCGCACCGGGCGAGCGCGGCGGTGAAGTCCGAGCTGCGGCGGCGGTTGCTGGAGCGTTCCGCTCAGCTGGGGCCGGGCTGGCTGAGCGGGCAGCGGACCGGTTCGCTGGTCGCCCTGGCCACCCGGGGTGTCGACGCCCTCGACGACTACTTCTCGCGGTATCTGCCGCAGTTGGGTCTCGCGGTGGTCGTGCCGGTGGCGGTGCTGGCGCGGATCGTCACCGAGGACTGGGTCTCCGCGGCCATCATCGTGGGCACCTTGCCGCTCATCCCGGTCTTCATGGTGCTGATCGGCTGGGCCACCCAGTCCCGGATGGACCGTCAGTGGCAGCTGCTGTCACGGCTGTCCGGTCACTTCCTGGACGTCGTCGCGGGGCTGCCGACGCTGAAGGTCTTCGGGCGGGCCAAGGCGCAGGCCGAGTCGATCCGGCGGATCACCGGCGAGTACCGGCAGGCGACCATGCGGACGCTGCGGATCGCCTTCATCTCTTCCTTCGCGCTGGAGCTGCTCGCGACGATCTCGGTGGCGCTGGTCGCCGTGACGATCGGCATGCGGCTGGTGCATGGCGAGATGGACCTGTACATCGGCCTGGTCATTCTGATTCTGGCGCCGGAGGCGTATCTGCCGTTGCGGCAGGTCGGGGCGCAGTACCACGCGGCGGCGGAGGGGCTCGCCGCGGCCGAGGAGATCTTCGAGGTCCTTCAGACGCCCGTCCCGGCATCCGGCTCCGGGGCCGTGCCGGAAGGTGCGCTGTCCTTCGAGGGCGTGACCGTCCGGTACCCGGGGCGTTCGGCGGACGCTATTTCGGACGCGTCCTTCACCGTCGAGCCCGGGGAGACGGTCGCGCTCGTCGGGCCGAGCGGCGCCGGCAAGTCGACGCTGCTCAACGCCCTGCTGGGGTTCGTGCAGCCGACCGAGGGGCGCGTGCGGATCGGGGGAGTCGACCTCGCCGACGTGGACCTGGAGCAGTGGCGGTCCCGGATCGCGTGGGTGCCGCAGCGGCCGCATCTGTATGCCGGGACGATCGCCGAGAACGTACGGCTGGCGCGGCCCGACGCCGACGACCACGCCGTACGGCGGGCGCTGCGGGACGCCGGGGCGCTGGAGTTCGTGGATGCGCTGCCCGAGGGTGTGGACACCGTGCTCGGCGAGGACGGGGCCGGGCTGTCCGCCGGGCAGCGGCAGCGGCTCGCGCTGGCCCGGGCGTTCCTCGCGGACCGGCCCGTGCTGTTGCTCGACGAGCCGACGGCCGCGCTGGACGGGGCCACCGAGGCCGAGGTCGTGACGGCTGTGCGGCGGCTGGCGGCCGGGCGGACGGTGCTGCTGGTGGTGCACCGGCCGGCGCTGCTGGGGGTGGCGGACCGGGTGGTGCGGCTGGCGGAGCCCGGGATTGCCCCGGTGCCTGTCGCGTCCTCCGCGGTACCCGTCGCGTCCGCCGCGGTTCGGAATCCCGGAACGGTTTCCGTCGAGGCCGAGCTGCCCGCCGCGGCCTCTCCGACCAAGCCCGGCGGCCGGCCCGCTTCGGGCGGGGTCCTCGCGCGCGTCCGTGCCATGTCCGGTGCCCGGCGCGGCCGGCTGGGACTCGCCCTGCTGCTCGGGAGTCTCGCGCTCGGGAGTGCCGTAGGGCTCATGGCCACCTCCGGGTGGCTGATCTCGCGGGCCTCGCAGCAGCCGCCCGTGCTGTACCTGATGGTGGCCGTGACGGCGACACGGGCCTTCGGGATCGGCCGGGCGGTGTTCCGGTACGCCGAGCGGCTGGTCTCGCACGACGCCGTGCTGCGGATGCTGGCGGACACCAGGGTCGCGGTGTTCCGCAGGCTGGAGCGGCTGGCGCCCGCCGGGCTGCGCCGGACCCGCCGGGGCGATCTGCTGTCCCGGCTCGTCGCGGACGTGGACGCGTTGCAGGACTACTGGCTGCGGTGGCTGCTGCCGACCGGGGCGGCCGTCGTCGTGTCGGCCGCGTCCGTCGGCTTCACGGCGTGGCTGCTGCCGGAGGCCGGGGCCGTGCTCGCGGCCGGGCTGCTGGCGGCGGGGGCGGGCGTGCCACTTGTCACGGGTGCCGTCGCACGGCGGGCCGAGCACAGGCTGGCGCCCGCCCGCGGGGTGCTCGCGACGCGGGTGGCCGATCTGCTCACCGGCACCGCGGAGCTGACCGTCGCCGGTGCCCTGCCCGCGCGGACCGCCCAGGCCCGCGAGGCCGACGGGGCACTCACCCGGATCGCCTCGCGCGCCGCCACCGCCACGGCACTCGGCGACGGGCTCACCGCGCTGATCTCCGGCCTGACCGTCACGGCCGCCGCCCTGGTCAGCGCCCAGGCGGTCGCCGCCGGACGGCTGACCGGCGTGACCATGGCCGTCGTCGTCCTCACGCCGCTGGCCGCCTTCGAGGCCGTGCTCGGGCTGCCGCTCGCCGTGCAGTACCGGCAGCGGGTGCGCCGGAGCGCCGAGCGGGTGTACGAGGTGATGGACGCCCCGGAGCCCGTGGGGGAGCCCGAGCACCCCCGGCAGGCGCCCGCGTCGCCGTTCCCGGTCGCCGTCAAGGCACTGGCCGCGCGGCACGCGGGGCAGAACCGGGACGCGCTCGCCGGGCTGGACCTCACCCTCGAAGAAGGCCGCCGGGTCGCCGTGGTCGGACCCTCCGGCTCCGGTAAGACGACGCTGGCGCAGGTGCTGCTGCGCTTCCTCGACGCGGACGCGGGTTCGTACACGCTGGCGGGCGTGGACGCATACGCGCTGCACGGGGACGACGTACGAAAGCTCGTCGGGCTGTGCGCGCAGGACGCGCACCTCTTCGACAGCTCGCTGCGCGAGAACCTGCTGCTCGCCAAGAAGGACGCCACCGAGGACGAACTGCGTGCCGTGCTCGGCCGGGCCCGGCTGCTGGACTGGGCCGGCGGCCTGTCCGACGGGCTCGACACGCTCGTCGGCGAGCACGGGGCGCGGCTGTCGGGAGGGCAGCGGCAGCGGCTGGCGCTGGCCCGGGCACTCCTCGCCGACTTCCCCGTCCTGGTGCTCGACGAGCCCGCCGAACACCTGGACCTGCCGACCGCGGACGCGCTCACCGCCGACCTGCTGGCCGCCACCGAGGGCCGTACGACGCTGCTCATCACGCACCGGCTGGCGGGTCTTGAGGCGGTGGACGAGGTGATCGTGCTGGACCGGGGACGTGTCGTGCAGCGCGGGGCGTACGCGGAGCTGGTGGCCGTGGACGGGCCGTTGCGGGAGATGGCGGAGCGGGAGGCGGCGTCGGAGTCGCTGGTGGCCGCGCCCTAGTGGGGACACGACCAGCGCCGCACTGAGCCGTTCGGGGCAGCCGGTCCCCCAGCCGTACGACGAGAACAGGCCGGGCCGACCCGCCTGGGTGACGATCACTGACATGCGCTCATATCGCCGCCATCGGCTGCTCGTTCCGGTTCTGCTGTGTTCGCTGGCGGTCCTCGCGGCCCGGCCGACGGCGGCGCACAAGGAACCCGGGAGCGGCACCGGCGGGGACTCGGGCCTTAGCGCCGAGGTGGCGCGGCTGTACGAGGAGGCCGCGGTGGCGACGCAGCAGTACGAGGCGGGGCGCGAGGAGGCCGAGGAGCAACGGGCCAGAGCCCAGCGGGCCGAGAAACTCCTGGACGGTCAGCGGCGGCACATCGCTGCCCTGCACGAGGACCTGGGCCGGCTCGCCCGCGCCCAGTACCGCTCCAGCGGTGGCCTGCCGGTGGCCGCGCAGATGATCCTCGCCGACGGCCCCGACGACCTGATGCGAGGTCAGCACGCCTTCTCGCAAACGAACCTCGCCGTGAACAACGCGATCTCCAAGAGCCGCCGGGCCGAGGCACGGCTCGCCGCGGACGAGGCCAAGGCCGCGGCCCACTGGCAGGCGCTGGAGAAGCGGAACATGCAACTCGCCGGCCTCAAGGCGGGCATCGAGCAGAAGCTGGAAACGGCACGCTCGCGGCTCCAGGGTCAGGCGGACGCCTCGGTCGCCGCCGGGGCGTGCCGTGGGGCCGTGCGGCTCGACCAGCCGGAGACGGGCTTCACGAGCCACTGGGTCGCACCCGTGGTGACGTACGAGCTGTCCGCGTCCTACGGCAGCGGCGGTGCGCGGTGGTCGAGCCGGCACACCGGGCAGGACTTCGCGGTGCCGATCGGCACGCCCGTGCGGGCCGTGGGCGAGGGCCGGGTGGAGAAGGTGTCCTGCGGGGGGCCCTTCGGCATCGAGATCGTGCTCAGGCACGCGGGCGGCTACTACACGCAGTACGCCCATCTCGCGTCCGTCGCGGTCGACCAGGGGGAGCACGTCAGCCCCGGCCAGTGGATCGGCCAGTCGGGCAGTACGGGCAACTCCACCGGACCGCACCTGCACTTCGAGACCAGGGTCACGCCGGAGATGGGCTCGTCCGTGAATCCGGTGTCATGGCTGGCGGCGCGAGGGGTGTCGCTCTGACCCAGCGAGAGCCACAGCCAGCCGCGGCTACAGCCAGCCGCAGCCACAGCGAGCCGCAGGCCGCAGTCGCGACAGCTACGGCAGTTCCGTGAGCAGCTGCTCGATCACGACCGCCACCCCGTCCTCGTTGTTCGCGACCGTCCGTCCCGAGGCCGCGGCGATCACGTCCGGGTGGGCGTTGCCCATCGCGTAGGACCGGCCGGCCCAGGTCAGCATCTCGACGTCGTTCGGCATGTCGCCGAAGGCGACGACCTGCTCGTGCGAGATGCCGCGCTCGGCGCAGCACAGGGCGAGCGTGCTGGCCTTGGACACCCCGGGACCGCTGATCTCCAGCAGGGCACTGGGGCTGGAGCGGGTCACGTTGGCACGGTCGCCGATGGCGAGCCGGGCCAGGGTCAGGAAGGCGTCGGGATCCATCTCGGGGTGGTAGGCGAGGATCTTCAGCACCGGCTCCCCTGCCGCACGGTGGTCCGGCGACAGCAGTTCCTCCGCCGGGGCGAGGCTGTCGGGGATCTCCATGTGCAGCTTGGGGTAGTCAGGCTCCTGGTAGAAGCCGTACGTCTGCTCCACCGCGTACACGGTGCCCGGAGCCGCATCACGCAACAGCCGTACGGCGTCCAGCGCGTTCGCCCGCTCCAGCTCCCGTACCTTCACGAACCGGTGGGAGCCGGGGCCGCCGTGCAGGTCGACCACGGCGGCGCCGTTGCCGCAGATCGCCAGGCCGTGGCCGTGCACGTGGTCGCTGACGACGTCCATCCAGCGGGCCGGGCGGCCGGTGACGAAGAAGACCTCGATGCCCGCCTCCTCGGCGGCGGCCAGCGCGGCCACCGTGCGGGGGGACACCGACTTGTCGTCACGCAGCAGCGTGCCGTCGAGGTCGGTGGCTATCAGCCGCGGCGGGAGGGTCTCGGCCGCGGTCTCGGGCTGTCGGGTCGCTGAGGTCACCCGGCCATTGTCCCGCATATGCCTGCACGGGCGGGCGGGAGTCCGCACAGGTGAGTGGATACCGCCCTCACCAGGAACGTCGCGAGGCGGCTCCCGCAGGGGGCCTCAGCGCAACTCCACCGGAGCCGCCCCAGGCCTCGGCCCGACCGCACCCGAGCCGCCCGAGGGACCTCAGCGCAACTGCGCCGGCGCCTCCATGGCGATCTGCTCGAACGCCTTCTCGTCCGCCGCGAAGGGCGAGTCGGGGATGGGCCAGTGGAGCACGATCTCCGTGAAGCCCAGTTCCGTGTACCGGCCGGCGAAGTCGACGAAGGCGTCCAGGGACTGGAGCGGGCCGCCACGATCCGGGGTGAATCCGGTGAGCAGGACCTTGTCGAGGTCGCTCATGTCCCGGCCGATCTCGGCGCAGGTGTCGGCGAGCTTCTCCGCCTGATCGCGAATGGCCTGAACCGACTGTTCAGGAGTGCCGTTCTCGTACAGCTTGGGGTCGCCGGTGGTCACCCAGGCCTGCCCGTACCGGGCGGCGAGCCGCATCCCGCGCGGCCCGGTCGCGGCCACCGCGAACGGCAGCCTGGGGCGCTGCACACAGCCGGGGATGTTCCGTGCCTCGTGCGCCGAGTAGAAGTCGCCCTCGTACGACACCGCGTCCTCGCTGAGCAGCCGGTCGAGCAGCGGGACGAACTCGGCGAAGCGGTCGGCGCGCTCGCGCGGGGTCCACGGCTCCTGGCCGAGCGCGGTGGCGTCGAAGCCGGAGCCGCCCGCGCCGATGCCCAGCGTGACCCGCCCGCCGGAGATGTCGTCGAGGGAGATCAGCTCCTTGGCGAGGGTCACCGGGTGCCGGAAGTTCGGCGAGGTCACCAGGGTGCCCAGCCGCAGCCGGTCGGTGACGGTCGCGGCGGCGGTGAGGGTAGGTACGGCGCCGAACCAGGGGCCGTCCCGGAAGCTGCGCCAGGACAGGTGGTCGTAGGTGTACGCGGTGTGGAAGCCGAGCTGCTCGGCGCGTGTCCAGGTCGCACGGCCGCCCTCCTGCCAGCGGCGGTAGGGGAGGATCACGGTGCTCAGACGCAGACTCATGGCATCGAGCCTAAGGGGGCATCGCGGGTGACCGGTGTTTCACGTGAAACAGTCACCGTGCGCGGCTCGTCCTGCACAGCAGGTCAGCGAGGGCCGGGAAGGCGCAGATACCGTGGCGGTACGGCCTGGGTGAGCCACACACCGTTCGCGCTCACATGGAAGACATGACCGTCGCGGTGCATGGCGGCCGCGTCCACGGTCAGCACGATCGGCCGGCCGCGGCGGGCGCCGACGCGGGTCGCGGTCTCGCGGTCGGGTGAGAGATGCACGGCATGCCGGTTCATCGGCTTGAGCCCTTGGGCCCGGATGGCGTCCAGGGCGCGGGCGACGGTGCCGTGGTAGAGGTACGCGGGCGGGGTCGCCGTCGGCAGGCCGAGGTCGACCTGGACGCTGTGGCCCTGGCTGGCGCGGATCCGGGTGCCTTCGACGGCGAAACGCCGCTTGTCGTTGGTGGCGACGACGTGGTCGAGTTCGTCACGGGTGAAGGGGAAGCCGTGGGCGGCGGCTGCGGCGATCAGCGTGTCGATCGCGACCCAGCCACCCTCGTCCAGGACCAGCCTGATCTGCTCCGGCTGGTGGCGCAGATGCTTCGAGAGGTACTTCGACACCTTGACGGTGCGTCTTGCGTCCATCCCATCAGGGTGCGGGAGAGACCTGAATCACGCGATCGAGTTTCCCCTGGAGGTTTGATCCACAGCCAAGTGGTGTTATCCACAGGGGAATTGGCGACTCTGTGGACAACTGGCCTTCAGATCAAGCGCCTTGGGGTCATACCGGCGGCTTCATCCGCGCGATCCGCCGCAGTGCCCCCGGCGCGAACCGCGACAGCCAGCGCGCGCCCCGCGCTTCCGGCGTGACCGGGACCACGGCCTGGTTGCGCACCACCGCCCGCAGGATCGCGGCGGCGACCTTCTCCGGCGGGTAGTTCCGCAGCCCGTACAGACGGGCGGCGCGCTGCTGGAGCCGCTTCTCCTCGCCGGCGTCGACCCCGGCGAAGTGCGCCGTGGACGTGATGGCGGTGTTGACGAAGCCGGGGCAGACCGCCGTCACACCGATCCCCTGCCCGGCGAGCTCCGCCCGTAGGCACTCGCTGAGCATGAGCACGGCCGCCTTGGAGGTGCTGTACGCGGGCAGCGCCCGGGACGGCTGGTACGCCGCCGCCGACGCCACGTTCACGATGTGGCCGCCCTGCCCGCGCTCGGCCATCCGCCGGCCGAAGAGCCGGCAGCCGTGGATCACACCCCACAGGTTGACGTCGAGGACCTTCTTCCAGTCCTCCGGCGTGGTGTCGAAGAAGGAACCGGACAGTCCGATCCCGGCGTTGTTCACCAGGACGTCCACCACCCCGTACTCGGTGGTGACCTTCTCGGCGAGTTTCTCCATGGCCTGCTCGTCGGAGACGTCGACCGTCTCCGCCCAGGCTTCGGGAGCGCCCGCCAGGCGGGACGACTCGGCGGTGCGGGCCGCCGCCTTCGCGTTCCGGTCGACGGCCACCACGCGCGCGCCGGCCTCGGCGAACGCCAGCGCCGTCGCCCGTCCGATGCCGCTGCCCGCCCCGGTGACCAGCACGAGCTGCCCGCCGAACCGCTCGGCGTGCCTGCCGCTCGCCACCACCGGGGACCGCCCGCTCTCCACGGACGTCACGAACTCCTCGATCCACGAGGCCAGCTGATCCGGACGGGTCCGTGGAATCCAGTGTCCCGCCTGAACGGTCCTGCGGGTCAGCTGCGGAACCCACTGCTCCAGTCCGTCGTGGAGCCGCTCCGACAGGAACCGGTCCTCCAGGGGCGTCACGATCTGCACGGGCGCGTGGGCGTACGCGTCCGGTCGTGGCCTGCGCAGCCGGGGCCGGACGTTGTCCCGGTACAGCCAGGCCCCGTGTGCCGCGTCCGACGGCAGGGACGAGGTCGGGTAGTCACCCCGGGCCACCTTCTCGACGCGCTCCAGAACCCGGGGCCAGAGCCTGCCGAGCGGCCCGCGCCAGGCCAGCTCGGGCAGCACGGGCGTCTGCAGCAGGTACACGTACCAGGACCTGGCGCCCTGCCCGAGGAGCTGGCCGACCCGGCGCGGGGTGGGCCGCTTCACACGCCCGTTGATCCAGTGGCCGAAGTGGTCCAGGGACGGCCCGGACATGGAGGTGAAGGAGGCGATGCGGCCCTCGGTGCGCCGGACGGTGGTGAACTCCCAGGCCTGCACCGAGCCCCAGTCGTGCCCGACCAGATGCACCGGCCGGTCCGGGCTGACCGCGTCCGTGACGGCCAGGAAGTCGTCCGTCAGCTTCTCCAGCGTGAACCCGCCCCGCAGCGGCCGCGGCGCCGTCGACCGGCCGTGCCCGCGGACGTCGTACGCCACCACGTGGAAGTGCCCGGCGAGACGCGCGGCGACCTCGGACCACACCTCTTTGCTGTCGGGGTAGCCGTGCACCAGGATCACCGTCGGCCGCCGCGGATCACCCACCTCGGCCACGCACAGCTCGACTCCGCCGGTCCGCACCCAGCGCTCCCGCGCGCCCGTGAGCAACGTCATCCGGCGAATCTGACAGTTGTTAGAGAGTTCGTCAATAGAGTGCTCCCCGGCGTGGTCCCGCGCGTGTTCCCGGTCGTGGTAACTCTCAAGAACCAGGTCCCCTAAGGGCCCGTACTACTCCAGGTTGACCTGAAGACAGCTCTGCGGAGTGACGACCGCCACGACCGCTGCCCCTACCTTCGAAGCGTGACTGTGATCGCGACCGAAAGCCTGAGCAAGCGGTTCCCCAGGGTGACCGCGCTTGACCGGCTCTCCGTGGACGTCGGGCCCGGTGTGACCGGACTCGTCGGAGCCAACGGAGCCGGCAAGTCCACACTGATCAAGATCCTGCTGGGTCTGTCCCCCGCCACCGAGGGCCGCGCCGAAGTGCTCGGCCTCGACGTCGCCACCAAGGGCGCCGACATCCGCGAGCGCGTCGGCTACATGCCCGAGCACGACTGCCTGCCGCCGGACGTCTCGGCCACCGAGTTCGTCG
This sequence comes from Streptomyces coeruleorubidus, assembly GCF_028885415.1. Classification (GTDB taxonomy): domain Bacteria; phylum Actinomycetota; class Actinomycetes; order Streptomycetales; family Streptomycetaceae; genus Streptomyces; species Streptomyces coeruleorubidus_A. The sequence goes on along the minus strand of NZ_CP118527.1, from coordinate 4,836,189 downwards.
TCCACATGGCGCGCATGTCCGGCCTGCCGCCCACCGCCGCGCGCGAGCGCACCGCCGACACCCTGCGCCACGTCGGCCTGTACGAGGAGCGCTATCGTCCCATCGGCGGCTACTCGACCGGCATGAAGCAGCGCGTGAAGCTCGCCCAGGCCCTCGTGCACGACCCGCAGCTGGTCTTCCTGGACGAGCCGACCAACGGCCTCGACCCGGTCGGCCGCGACGAGATGCTCGGCCTGATCCGCCGGATCCACACGGATTTCGGCATCTCGGTCCTGGTCACCTCGCACCTGCTGGGCGAACTGGAGCGCACCTGCGACCACGTCGTCGTCATCGACGGCGGCAAGCTCCTGCGCTCCAGTTCCACCACGGACTTCACCCAGATCACGACGACCCTCGCGATCGAGGTCACCGACACCGACGAGCACCCGGACGGCACCCGCGCGGTGCGCGACGCGCTGCACGCGCGCGGGGTGAGCGTCGAGGACGGCAGCGGCCTGCCGGGCGCCGGCCACATCCTGCTGCTCACGGCCCAGGGCGAGGAGACCTACGACCTGGTCCGGGACGTGATCGCGGACCTCGGCCTCGGCCTGGTGCGCATGGAGCAGCGCCGGCACCACATCTCCGAGGTCTTCAAGAGCAGTGACGAGCACGAGCAGCGGAAGGAGGCGGTCGGCCATGGCGGTTGAGCATTCCACGGGGACATCCGCCCCGGCGCCGGGTGACCAGACCCGCATCCACAACATCGGCTACCGCAGCTACGACGGCCCCCGCCTGGGCCGCGCCTACGCCCGCCGCTCGCTGTACTCGCAGTCCCTGCGCGGCTCCTACGGCCTCGGCCGCTCGGTCAAGTCCAAGGTGCTGCCGATGCTGCTGTTCGTGGTGATGTGCGTGCCCGCGGCCATCATGGTCGCCGTCGCCGTCGCCACCAAGGCCAACGCCCTGCCCGTGGACTACACGCGCTACGCGATCGTCATGCAGGCGGTCATCAGCCTGTACGTCGCCTCGCAGGCGCCCCAGTCCGTCTCGCGCGACCTGCGCTTCAAGACCGTGCCGCTGTACTTCTCGCGGCCGATCGAGACCGCCGACTACGTCCGCGCCAAGTTCGCGGCGCTGGCCTCGGCGCTGTTCATCCTCACCGCCGGTCCCCTGCTCGTGCTCTACGTGGGCGCGCTGCTGGCCAAGCTCGACTTCGCCGACCAGACCAAGGGATTCGCACAAGGACTGGTCTCCGTGGCACTGCTCTCGCTGCTGTTCGCCGGTATCGGCCTCGTCATCGCGTCGTTCACCCCGCGCCGCGGCTTCGGCATCGCGGCCGTGATCGCCGTGGTGACCATCACCTACGGCGCGGTCTCCACCCTCCAGGCCATCGCCGACGCACAGGGCAGCGGCGACGCCGTGCCGTGGATCGGCCTGTTCTCGCCGATCACGATCATCGACGGTGTGCAGTCCGCGTTCCTGGGCGCCACCTCCGCTTTCCCCGGCGGGGTGGGCCCGAGCAACGCCGAGGGCGTCGTCTACGTCCTCCTCGCCCTGGGCCTGATCGCGGCGAGCTACGGCCTCCTGATGCGCCGCTACAAGAAGGTGGGACTGTGACCACGCTCTCCATCGACCACGTCTCCCGCTGGTTCGGCAACGTGGTCGCCGTCAACGACATCACCATGACCGTCGGCCCCGGCGTCACCGGCCTGCTCGGCCCCAACGGCGCCGGAAAGTCCACCCTCATCAACATGATGGGCGGCTTCCTGGCCCCCTCCACCGGCACGGTCACCCTCGACGGCCGGCCGGTGTGGCGCAACGAGCAGATCTACCAGCACATCGGCGTCGTCCCCGAGCGGGAGGCGATGTACGACTTCCTCACCGGCAAGGAGTTCGTCCTCGCCAACGCCGAGCTGCACGGCCTGGGCGCCAAGGCGGCCCAGAAGGCGCTCGCCACGGTCGAGATGGAGTACGCGCAGGACCGCAAGATCCAGACGTACTCCAAGGGCATGCGCCAGCGCGTGAAGATGGCCTCCGCCCTGGTCCACGACCCGTCGCTGCTCCTGCTGGACGAGCCCTTCAACGGCATGGACCCGCGCCAGCGCATGCAGCTCATGGACCTGCTGCGGCGCATGGGCGACGAGGGCCGCACGGTGCTGTTCTCGTCCCACATCCTCGAAGAGGTCGAGCAACTCGCCTGGCACATCGAGGTCGTCGTCGCCGGCCGGCACGCCGCCAGCGGTGACTTCCGCAAGATCCGACGCCTGATGACCGACCGGCCGCACCGCTACCTGGTGCGCTCCAGTGACGACCGCGCCCTCGCGGCCGCGCTGATCGCCGACCCGTCGACGTCCGGCATCGAGGTCGACCTCGCCGAGGGCGCGCTGCGCATCCAGGCGGTCGACTTCGGCCGCTTCACGGCCCTGCTGCCGCGGGTGGCCAGGGACCACGGCATCCGGCTGCTCACGGTCTCGCCGTCCGACGAGTCCCTCGAGTCCGTCTTCTCGTACCTCGTCGCGGCGTAGGAGGCCCTGATGTACGACCCCACAGTCGCCCGGCTCACCTACCGGGCCCTGCTCGGCCGACGCCGGGCCCTCATCCTCGGAGCCCTGCCGCTGCTGCTCATCGCCATCTCGGTGGTGGTGCGCTTCCTCGCCGGGGCGGACGACCAGACGGCGGCGGATCTGCTCGGCGGCCTCGCCCTCGCCACGATGGTGCCGATCATCGGCGTCATCGCCGGGACCGGCGCGATCGGGCCGGAGATCGACGACGGCTCGGTGGTGTACCTGCTGTCCAAGCCGATCAAACGGCCGACGATCATCTTCACCAAGCTGATCGTCGCGATCGCGGTGACGATGGTGTTCTCCGCGGTGCCGACGCTCATCGCCGGCTTCATCCTGAACGGCAACGGCCAGCAGATCGCCGTGGCCTACACGGTGGCGGCACTCGTCGCGTCCATCGCCTACGCGGCCCTGTTCCTGCTGCTCGGCACGGTCTCCCGGCACGCGGTGGTGTTCGGGCTCGTCTACGCGCTGGTCTGGGAGGCCCTGTTCGGCTCCCTGGTGCCGGGCGCGCGCACGCTGAGCGTCCAGCAGTGGGCGCTGGCCGTGGCCCAGAAGGTGTCCGGCGGCGACATGGTGACCTCGGACGTCGGCCTCACCACGGCGACGGTCCTGCTGGTGGCCGTCACGGCGCTGGCCACCTGGTACGCCGGTCAGAAGCTGCGCTCGCTGACACTCGCCGGCGAGGAGTGACGTGCCCCGGCCTTGACGGGGGCTTCACCTCTGCCGGGGCACACTGGGCAAACAGGATGTAAGGAAACGCACGGGAGTTGGACGGCTGGGAGGGGACGGGGATGGCGGGCGAGAGGGCTCACTACGACGACCACGGGCAGTCCGGATCCAGGTCCGGGGACGGCACCTGGGACGACCTCGACGGCGTCGTCCTGGACGAGGACTTCATACGCTCTGCCGATACCTCCGAGCCGTCCGCCCGCGCCCGGATGCTCGCCGAGCGCTGGCGCCGCGAGGAGCCGGAGCCACAGCCCTGGCGCTCCGACGAGCCACCCGCGGGCTGGTTCTTCAGCAAGGCCCGCAGGCGCAGGTGGCGCAGGCGCTAGCCGGTCCGGCCGCCGATTTATTCAGTGGCGCCCAATTCGTCCGGCGGGCAGAGTGGTTGTCGTCCCTGCCGGACGATGAGTCCGGCGCCACGTTCTGGGAGAGGAGCGGGACGATGCCCATGCACGGCAGTACGTCCAGCTCCCTTCAGGGCAGCCCGCGGCGGGTTCCGGAGTAGTCGCTACCCCTCCGTGGAGCCCGTCCCATACGGGGAGCTGCCCGGGGCGGCCGCTTCGAGCACGCGAATCGCACTCGCGTGGGCCGCCCACCCGGAGGATTGGCCGAGTGGTAAGGCACTGGCTTGCGCTGTGTTCGATCAAAAGCGAGTCATGGTCGGGCCTGTGAAGCCCGCGCACGTTCGAGTCGTGCATCCTCCGCCGAGCGCCATGAACACCGGGCAACGAGCCCGGCGTTCAGCCCAGCAACCGCTCCAGCACGACCGCGATCCCGTCCTCCTCGTTCGAGGACGTCACCTCGTCGGCCACCGCCTTCAGCTCCTCATGGGCGTCCGCCATCGCGACACCGTAGGAGGCCCAGGCGAACATCGGTATGTCGTTGGGCATGTCGCCGAAGGCGATCGTGTCGGCCGCCTTCACCTTGAGCCGGCGGGCCGCCAGGGACAGACCGGTCGCCTTGGACAGGCCCAGGGGCAGGAGTTCGACGATGCCCTCGCCCGCCATGACGACGGTGACGAAACCGCCGGCGGTGCGCCTGGCCGCCTCGCACAGCTCGTCGTCCGAGAGCGTCGGGTGCTGGATGTACAGCTTGTTCAGCGGCGCGGTCCACAGATCCGACGCGTCCGTGAACGGGGTCGCGGGCAGGTTGCCGTGGGCCGCGTAGCCGGGACCCACCAGTACCTCGCCGTCCAGGCCGTCGCGGCTCGCCGCCAGGTACAGCGGGCCGACCTCCGCCTCGATCTTGGCCAGCGCCACCCCGGCCAGCTGCCGGTCCAGCGTCACCGACGTCAGCAGCCGGTGGGTGCCGGCGTCGTACACCTGCGCGCCCTGGCCGCAGACGGCCAGCCCCTGGTAGCCGAGGTCGTCGAGGATGTGCCGGGTCCAGGGGACGGCGCGGCCGGTGACGACGATGTGCGCGGCGCCCGCCGCGGTGGCCGCGGCGAGCGCGTCACGGGTGCGGGGCGACACCGACTCGTCGGAACGCAGCAGCGTCCCGTCGAGGTCGGTGGCGATCAGCTGGTACGGGAAACCGGCGGTGGTCACTTGGCCACCGGCTCCAGGACCTCCCGGCCGCCCAGGTACGGGCGCAGCACCTCGGGCACCCGCACCGAGCCGTCGGCCTGCTGGTGGTTCTCCAGGATCGCCACGATCGTGCGCGGCACGGCGCACAGCGTGCCGTTGAGCGTGGCCAGCGGGCGGACCTGCTTGCCCTCACGGACGCGGATCGACAGGCGGCGGGACTGGAACTCGGTGCAGTCCGAGGTCGAGGTCAGCTCGCGGTACTTGCCCTGGGTCGGGATCCAGGCCTCGCAGTCGAACTTGCGGGACGCCGAGGCGCCCAGGTCGGCGCTCGCCACGTCGATCACGCGGTACGGCAGCTCCAGCGAGGTCAGCCACTGCTTCTCCCACTCCAGCAGCCGCTGGTGCTCGGCCTGCGAGTCCTCCGGAGCCACGTAGGAGAACATCTCGACCTTGTCGAACTGGTGCACCCGGAAGATGCCCCGGGTGTCCTTGCCGTGCGAGCCGGCCTCGCGGCGGAAGCAGGGCGAGAAGCCCGCGTAGCGCAGCGGGAGCTTCTCGGCGTCGAGGATCTCGTCCATGTGGTACGCCGCGAGCGCGACCTCGGACGTGCCGACCAGGTAGAGGTCGTCGCTCGCGAGGTGGTAGACGTCCTGGGCGGCCTGGCCGAGGAAGCCGGTGCCCGCCATGGACTGGGGGCGGACCAGGGCCGGGGTCAGCATCGGCGTGAAGCCGGCCGCGGTGGCCTGGGCCATCGCCGCGTTCACCAGGGCGAGCTCCAGCAGGGCGCCCACGCCCGTCAGGAAGTAGAAGCGCGAGCCGGAGACCTTGGCGCCGCGCTCGACGTCGATCGCGCCGAGGATCTGGCCGAGCTCCAGGTGGTCCCTGGGCTCGAAGCCCTCAGCGGTGAAGTCGCGGATCGTGCCGTGCGTCTCCAGCGTGACGAAGTCCTCCTCGCCGCCCACGGGCACGTCCGGGTGGACGAGGTTGCCGAGGCGGAGGAGGAGCTCCTGGGTCTCGGCGGCGGCCGCGTCGCGGTCCGCGTCGGCGGCCTTGACGTCGGCGGCGAGCTGACCCGCCTTCTTCAACAGCTCGGCCTTCTCGTCTCCGGAGGCCTTGGGGATGAGCTTGCCGAGCGCCTTCTGCTCGGCGCGCAGCTCGTCGAAGCGGACGCCGGACGACCTGCGCCGCTCGTCGGCAGACAGGAGGGAGTCGACGAGCGCGACGTCCTCTCCACGGGCGCGCTGCGACGCGCGCACACGGTCGGGGTCCTCACGGAGCAGGCGAAGGTCAATCACGCGCTCAAGGCTACCGGTGTGGGATGACCGCCCACGACTCACTATTCCGGGTGTGGCTTACGTACCGTTACGGGGGAATTGCGTGCAGTGTCAATAAATCGACCCTCTTTCCCCGGAACGAGGCATCCGCAGGGCGCGGCATTGACTCGAATCCCTTGTGGGAAACGGGACTTGGGACTCGGTTGTCCACAGGGATCCACACCCGCCGAAGAGTTATCCACAGGCTGTGTGGAAGATCTGTGGACTTCGGAATTGATCACTCCGGAAGGCCTGTCCGCACCGAAGAATTCCCGATGCAAACCTGCCCTACCCTCACTTTCGAGTGGAAATGGGTCACCCCGAAGAGTTACGCAAGGGAAAACGGTGGACGAAGGGTGACCTGCCCGTCGATGGACACATCAGGGGCCTGTAGGGCGATTTGTCGACTGCTTCATGCTTCGTTGTCGACTTGTCCCCAGGTCGAGAAGCGGACCTGTGGATAACTTCTGTGGATAACGACAATCAGCAGGTACGACCGGCCTGAAGCCCGCCCTGAACCGGTCCTAGAACCGGCCGTCCTGGCACCGCGCCACCCAGTCCGCCGCCGCCACGAACTCGTCGTCCGACGTACCCAGCCGCGGCGGCTGGACATCCCCCGGCTTCATGTCCGCGCGCGGGTAGGAGCCGAGGTAGCGCACCTGGAGGCAGATCCGCTTCAGGCCCATCAGGGCCTCGGCCACCCGGCGGTCGGAGATGTGGCCCTCGGCGTCGACGCAGAAGCAGTAGTTGCCGATGCCCGCGCCGGTGGGCCGGGACTGGAGCAGCATCAGGTTGATGCCGCGGGTGGCGAACTCGCCCAGCAGGTCGCGCAGGCCGCCGGGGTGGTCGTCGCGCTGCCACAGCACCACGGAGGTCTTGTCCGCGCCGGTCGGCGCCGCGGGACGCGCGGGCCGGCCGACCAGCACGAACCGCGTCTGGGCGTTCTCCGCGTCGTGGATCTCGGTCTCCAGGGCTTCGAGGCCGTAGCGGGCGGCCGCGAACTCGCCTGCGAAGGCGGCGTCGTACTGGCCCTCCTGGACCAGCCGGGCGGCGTCCGCGTTCGAGGCGGCCGACTCCCAGTGGGCGTCCGGGAGGTTCTTCTTCAGCCAGTTGCGCACCTGCGGCTGGGCGGCCGGGTGGGCGGAGACCGTCTTGATGTCGGACAGCTTGGTGCCCGGGCGGACCAGCAGCGCGAAGGTGATCGACAGCAGCACCTCGCGGTAGATCATCAGCGGCGCGCCGGCGACCAGCTCGTCGAGGGTGGTGGTGATGCCGCCCTCGACCGAGTTCTCGATCGGCACGAACGCGGCCTCGGCCTCGCCGGCTCGTACCGCGTCGAGCGCGGACTGGACGGACACGTACGGGATGAGCTCCCGGGTGGCGGCCTCGGGAAGCGTGCGCAGGGCGACTTCGGTGAAGGTGCCCTCGGGGCCGAGATACGCATAGCTCGCTGGCATGACCTCACCCTAATGGGCTCGCGGAAGCGCTATCCCCCACAACCCGCACAGAGCTCAACTGTCACCCCTCCAGCAACTTCTGTCCCACGTACTCGCCCTCGGCGGCCCCACCGGGCACCGCGAACAGCCCGCTCGACTCGTGCCGGATGAACTGCGACAGGGCGTCCCCGCGGTCGAGCTTGCGCTGCACCGGCACGAAGCCGCGCAGCGGATCGGCCTGCCAGCAGATGAAGAGCAGGCCCGCGTCGGGGACGCCGTCCGGGTCGATGCCGTCGTGGAAGGAGAACGGGCGGCGGAGCATCGCCGCGCCGCCGTTCTGGTCGGGCCGCGTGATCCGGGCGTGGGCGTTGATCGGGACGACGAGGTTGCCCTTGGCGTCCGTCTTCTCCAGGTCCATCGGGGTGGTCTCGGTGCCGCCGGACAGCGCCGCGCCGTCGGACTTGCGGCGGCCGATCACGTCCTCCTGCGCCTTGCCGGAGAGCTTCTCCCAGTCGTCGAGCAGCATGCGGATCCGGCGTACGACGGCGTAGGAGCCGTTCGCCATCCAGGCCGGTTCGCTCTGCTCGGGTACGAAGATGCGCTGGTCGAAGTCGGCCTCGCTCGGCTTCGGATTGCGGGTGCCGTCGATCTGGCCCATCAGGTTGCGGGCCGTCATGGGGTGGGCGGTGGCGCCCGGTGAGCGGTTGAAGCCGTTCATCTGCCAGCGGATCCGGACGGCCGAGCCCGCTTCCTTCTGGATCGCGCGCAGGGCGTGGAAGGCCACGAGGGCGTCGTTGGCGCCGATCTGCACCCACAGGTCGCCGTTGCTGCGGTTCTTGTCGATGTGGTCGGAGGAGAACTCGGGCAGCGGGTCGAGGGCGGTCGGGCGCTGCTTCTCCAGGCCGGTCTTGCCGAAGAAGCTGTGGCCGAAGCCGAAGGTGATCGTCAGCGACGAGGGGCCGGCGTCGCGTGCCACGTCGGTGTCGTCGTGGACGCTCGGCTCGCCCGCCATCAGCCGCCGGGCCGTCTCCGACCAGCGGCGCAGCAGGGCGGCGGCTTCCTTGCGGCCGGCTCCCGCCGCCAGGTCGAAGGCGACGAGGTGGCCGCGGGCCTGGAGGCCGTCGGTGATACCGGGCTGATGTTTCCCGTGAAACATCGCCCGGTCGGTGCCGAGCGAGGTGAGCGGAGCGGCGGCCTCGGTGGGGGCGGCGGCGTGTCCGACGGCCGCGCCCGCCGTGCCGAGCACGAGCCCGGTGGCGCCGGCGGTGCCGAGCAGGCGTCGCCGTGAGATGCCCTCGCCGGCCGGGGCCGCTTCGGTCTCCGCCGGAGCGGTGCCGGGGGTACGGGCTTCCGGAATGGACTGGTCAGCCATGGTGGTTCAGCCGATCTGCGCGTTCTTGGAGACGGTCACCTCGTCGATGTCGGAGGTCCGCACGGTCACGTCGACCTTCCAGTCGCCGGCCATGGGGATCTGCACTCCGTTCGCCGACCAGTGTCCGGTTGCGATGTGGTCGGGGACGACGGGCAGCGGCCCGATGTCCTTGGCTTTCAGGGTGAAGTCGACCTTGACTTCGGGGATGTCGAAGGCCTGGCCGTCGGGCCGCTCCACGTAGACGTGCATCTCGTTGTCGCCCACGCGTGCGGGGTCGAGGTCGACGGTGACGATGCCCTTGCCGTTCTCGCCGCCGGTGTCGAAGGGCATGTTCAGGGTCAGTGCCCCGGACGCGCCCGTGTCGGGCGAGGTGGACGAGGAGGACGACGTGGCGGCCTTGGCGTCCTGTTCCGTGCGTCCCGGCTCGGTCTGCGTGAGGACGGTGGTGACGGCGAGCAGGACGACCGCGATGCCGGCCTCGGCCAGCACGGAGCGGCGCAGGCCGAAACGGTTCGGGTCGGCGTCCCGCAGCCGCTTCTGCGTGGCGGCGTCCCGGGCGGCCCGCTGCCGGGCGAGCTGCGCGGCCCGCTCGGTGTCGGCGGGTCCGGAATCGGGCTGCTCCCCAGCGGCGTCGGTGTCGGCCTTGGTGCCCGTGTCAGTCCGGTCATCGCCGGTCACCTCGGGCTCCGCGTCACCGGAGGCCTCAGCTCCTGCTCCGACCCGCGCCTTCTCCCGCTCCGCCGCTGTCGGCACCGTCTGAGCCAGCCGCCCCGTCCACCGGCGTGAGATCCACGCGACGCCGACCAGGACGGCCACGAGGGCGATCTTGGCGAGGAGCAGCTGTCCGTAGCGGGTGTCGGTGAAGGCCGACCAGGAGCCGAGCTGGCGCCAGGACTGGTACGTCCCGGTTGCGATCAGTGCGAGGACGCTGCCGAAGGCGAGCCGGGAGAAGCGGTGTACGGCCGACGCGTCGACGGGCGCGTCGGCGGGTGCCCGGTACAGGGCGACCAGCAGCGCGCCCAGCCCGCCGAGCCACCCGGCGACGGCGAGCAGATGGACGACGTCGACCGGCATGGCGATGCCCGCCTGGAGTCCGACCGAGGCGTGCTCGGACATCGCCCAGCTCGCGGCGAGCCCGGCCGCCACGACGACGCCGCCGATGGCGAGACCGAAGGTCAGGTCCCGCTTCTCCTGGGGGTCCTCCCGTTTGTCGTAGGCCCCGAACAGCACGGCGATGAACAGCGCCGCCGCGGCGAGCAGCAGCAGCCGGGACACCAGTGCCGCGCCGGTCTTGGTCTGGAGCACCTGCCCGAGCAGGGACAGGTCGAAGATGTCGGCGACCTTCCCGGAGCCGGTGAAGGAGCCGCGCAGGAGCAGCAGGGCGAGGGTCGCGGCGGTGAGCGCGAGCCACCCGGAGACGACGAACCGCTGCACGGGCCGCACTCCGCAGCCGCGTGGCCAGCAGGCGAGTACGAAGGCGGCGCCGCCGGCCAACACGATGAACCCGGCGTAGGACACGTACCGCCCGAAGCCGTACAGCCAGCCGACCACGCCGTCGTCGGCCGCCTGCCCGGAGACCGTCACGGACGTCTTGGACGGGGCGCCGACGGAGAAGGTGTAGGCGCCGGCGACGGGGTGGCTGTCCGCGGACACCACCTGGTAGGCGACCGTGTAGGTGCCGTCGGGCAGGCCGGAATGGAGCCGCACGGCGTACGTCGTGCCGCTGACGTTGGACGGCTCGCCCGAGTCGACGCGCTTGCCCTCGGGGTCGAGCACGCGCAGCGAGTCGCCGGACATCGCGACCTGCTCGGAGAAGGTGAGCGAGATCCGGGCCGGTGCCTTGTCGACCACCGCCCCCTGCGCGGGGTCGCTGCCGGTCACCGCGGCGTGCGCGGAGGCCGGTCCGGCGCCGGCGAGGAGTGCGCAGGCCGCGGCCAGGAGCAGCAGCACCACGGTCCGGACGCGGGGGGCGATGGTCTGCGTCACAGGAGTGCCTCCCTCAGTGTCCGGTCTTGGGGCGGTAGGTCGCCGACTTCACCGGGATCTCGACCTTGACGGGGCCGGAGTGGGCGAAGTGGAGCTCGACGGAGACCGTCTGACCTTCCTTCGGCTTGCGCTTCAGCTGCTCGAACATCAGGTGGTTGCCGCCGCTCTTCAGCACGAGTTCGCCGTGGGCGGGGACCTTCAGGCCCTTGACCTCCTGCATGGCTGAGCCGACGGTCTCGTGCACGGTGACCTGGCCGGCGACGTCGCTGGTGACCGAGGTCAGCTCGTCGGCGGCACCGCCCTTGTTGGTGACGGTGAAGAAGCCGGCCGCCATCTCGTCGGAGACGGGCTGCGGCATGTACGCGGAGCCCACGGAGAGTTCCGCCTTGCCGCTCCCGGAACCGGAGTTCGCGGAACCGGAGTCCCCGGATCGCGAGTCCGAGCCGCCGCAGCCCGCCAGGGCCAGTGCCCCGGCTATGACGAGGGCCACCGGGCCGAGTCGCCGCCTCACGGGTTCTCCCCCTTGGCGATCTTGGGGAGGTCCTTGGTGTAGTCGTCGACGGTGGCGTCCTCGCCGTAGAGCACATAGCCGCCGTCGGTCTTCGGCGAGAAGGCGATGACCTGGGTGCCGTGCTCGGAGATGATCTTGCCGTTCTTGTCCTTGTGCGGCGGATCGATGGAGATGCCGAGGGTGCGGGCGCCGGCCTGGATGGTCGGGAAGTCGCCGGTGAGGCCGATGAACTTCGGGTCGATGCCCTTGAGCCACTTGCCGAGCTCGGCGGGCTTGTCGCGGCCCGGGTCGGTGGTGACGAAGACGACGCGCAGTTCGTCCTGCTCGGCCTTGGGCAGCTGCTTCTTGGCCACGGCGATGTTGCTCATCGTCGACGGGCACACGTCGGGGCAGTGGGTGTAGCCGAAGTAGATCAGCGTGGGTTTGCCCTCGGTCTCCTTGCGGAGGTCGTACTTCTTGCCCTGGGTGTCGGTGAGGACCAGGTCCGGCTTCTCGAACGGCTTGTCGAGGACGGTGGCGGCCTTGTCGGTACCGGCCTGTTCCGACACCACGGCGACGGGCTTGTCGCTGTCGTTGCCGCTGCCGCAGGCGGTCAGGGTCAGGGAGGCCGCGGCGAGCAGAGCGGCCGCGGCGAAGGTCTTGGTGCGCATAGAGAAATGTCCCAGATGTCGGTGATCCGGCGCGCACCGGGGGTGCCCCCGTCCAGGGGCGGGAACCCGGCGCGCGCCGTGCAACGGAAGCGGCGTCAGGCGTTGGTGCGCCGACGCCCGGCCAGCACGCCGTAGGCGACGCCCGCCGCGCCGACCGCGATGCCGACGATGGCCAGGACGCGGGCGGTGGTGTCGGTGCTGTCGGAGGAGGCGGTGTCGGCGGCGCTGTCGGCGGAGGTCTTCTCGGCCGACTTGGCGTCGGAGGCATCTTCGCCCGAGGATGCGTGGTGCCCGTCCTCGGAGGCGGCGGACAGCTCCAGCACCGGGGCCGGGTTGTCGGGCTCCTCCTGGCCCGCCTGCGGCACCTCGATCCAGCGGACGACCTCCTTGTTGGAGTACGTCTGGAGGGCCTTGAAGACCAGTTGGTCGGTGTCCTCGGGCAGTTGACCGATCGAGACGGGGAACTTCTCGAAGTAGCCGGGCTCGATGCCCTTGCCGTCGGCGGTCCAGGTGACCTTGGTGATGGCCTCGGAGATCTTCTCGCCGTGCATCTCCAGCGGCTTGTCCAGCTTGGACTTGGTGACTTCGATCTTCCAGCCGGGCATCGGCTCCGGCATCACCGAGGCCAGTGGGTGGTCGGTGGGGAAGGTGACCTCGAGCTTGGTGGTCGAGGCGTCGTCCCGCTCGTTGGGGACCTTGAAGTCGACGACCGCGTAGCCGCCCTTGGCGGCGTCGCCCTCGGGCTGCACGGTGACGTGCGCGAAGGCGGGGACGGACAGGGCGAGAACGGTGACACCGGCGGCGGCACCGGCCGCGGCGATACGGGAAGCCTTCATGGAAGGAGCACTCCGCTGTGAGTCGGGTCGGATGTGGAAGAGGGATACGCGCACGCGCGCGTGCCGCACGACGGCGGCCCTCCTCCAAGTCGTCCGAATCATCCGGATCGTACGAAAGGCGGAGTGTGGTCGCGTCGCGTCAGGCGGCGAGGGCGAGTGCGGATGCGCGAGCCGTGGCGACCGGCGGGCCGCGCCGGATCACCGTGTGCTGAAGTGCGGTCGTGCGCGGCATCGCAGGCGCGGGTCGCACGGCGTGCACGGGGCGCGGACATGCCTCCGGCGCAGCCGGCAGCCCGGCGCGCAGGGCGCGCACCAGCGCGAGCGCGGCCCGCAGGGAGCGCACGAGCGCCCCTTCCGTGACACCCTGCGCCGACAGTTCGGTGAGCCGCAGCAGAGCCAGGTCGCCGTGGCGCAGCAGCCAGCCGGCGGCGATCGCCGCGAGGACGTGGCCCAGCAGCATCGGCAGCGACGGCCACAGCGAGGCCGACTCCCCGGCGTCCGCCGGCAGGTGCGTGTGCGCGCCCGTGGGCGGCTGGATCCGGGCGTCGGTGAGGATCTTGTGGGCCTGCGCCGGGCTGATCGCCGCCGCCGTCGTGCCGCACACGAGCCGCGCGGCCTGCTGGACCAGCGCGGCGTCGCTCGCACCCGCCGGCACCGACGAGGTGGCGGCGGCCGTACCGTGCTGACCGAGTCCGAACAGCGTGTGCAACACCGTCTGACCGGCCGCGAGCAGCGCCGCGATCCCCGGCAGCGAGCGCACGCGCCCGGCGAACGGTGCCGCCACCGCGGCCACTCCGAGGAACCCGGCGCCCAGCGTCCACAGCGGAATGCCGTCGCAGGAGGCGAGTGCGTGACCTGCCCCGGCCAGCACGACACAGACCGCGGCGAACACCGCGGCCCGCAGGATCCGGAGCGTGAGTCCGGAGCGCGTCGCGCACGCGTGGGGGGCAGTCATGGCGGGCTCATCATCGCACTGGCCCCGCGGACCTCGTGCGGCAGGTCCGCAAGATGCCGTACGACCGGAACATCACTTTCTGGCCCCGCCTGCCCTCCACATACACCGATCAGCGCTAGGGCGCATCCGCCGTATGGGCGGCATCACGTCAACTTCACGCTTACATGCGGAGACTCAGGGCAATACGTAACGGTATGTCGAGCCGCGGCCAGGAGGCTGGAGCATGAGCATCTGGTGGTCACTCCATCTGCGGCGCGAAGCTGCGAGCGTGCCGCTCGCCAGGCGCCTTCTGATCGGCACGATGGAGACCGCGGGCGTCGATCCCGATATCTCCTACGACCTTTCCGTCGCCCTCAGCGAGGCCTGCGCGAACGCCGTGGAGCACGGCGGGGACACGGCGCGCGGCGGCCCCGGTTCGGAGGCGTACCGGGTCACGGCGTACCTCGACGGCGAGAAGTGCCGGATCGAGGTCGCCGACGCGGGCCCGGGGTTCCCCGCGGCCTCCGTCGGCCGGTCCCGGCCGCCGACCCGGCCCGCGCACACCGAGGCGGAGAACGGCAGAGGGCTGTGCCTCATCGAGGAGCTCGCCGACCATGTCCACATCGGCAACAAGCCGGGCCGGGGCGGGGCTGTGGTGAGCTTCGACAAGGTCCTCAAGTGGCGCGAGGACGCAGCGCCGTTGATGGCGGTCTGACCTCTGCCGACGCCTGGTCGGTTCGGAGGCGCGGTGTTTCACGTGAAACATCCGCCCTCCGAAACGTCCACCCTGGACGTCCGCCCCTTACAGCGCGCCCCAGTCCAGCGTCGTACGCGCCAACCCCGCCACCTGAGTGAGCAGCGCCAGCCGGGCCGCGCGCACCGCCGGGTCGGGGTCCATCACCAGCACCTCGTCGAAGAAGGCGCTGATCGCCTCGACCAGTGGGGCGGAGACCTCGATCAGAGCGCCGAGGTCGTCCTCGCGGCCGTGCAGCGCCTGGCGCACGGCATCGGCGCTCTCGGCGAGACGCAGCTCGGCGGGCGCGGTCAGCAATGACAGATCCGCCGCCTCGACGCCGCCCTCGGGCAGGATGCGCACCACCCGCTGGAACGCTGCAGCGAGGGCCTCGAACGCCTCCGTGTCGATGTGCCGCTCCAGCGTGGCCAGGGTGCGGTCGCCGTGGGAGGGCCGGTCGGCCCACACCAGGACGGCCTGGACGAGCCGATGCTCGTGCCCGGCGTCCGTGAGCTGCTGCTCATAGCGCCGGGTGATCAGCTCGGCGGCCTCGGCGACCCGCTCGGCGGGCACCTCGACGCCCTGCGCCGCGTAGCGTACGGCCGCCGCGCGCAACCCTTCGCTCACCCGCACCCCGGCCACGGCAGGCAGACTCCGCAGCACGTTGAGCAGCCCGATGGCGGCCCGGCGCACCCCGTACGGATCGGAGCTCCCGGTCGGCGCGGCGCCGATCACGAACATGCCCGTCACCAGGTCGAACCGGTCGGCGAGCGACAGCACGGCACCCGCGTCCCCAGTAGGCAGGGCGCCGCCGGCGGAGCGCGGCAGCTCCATCTCGGCCAGGGCCCGGGCGACCTCGGCGGACTCGCCGGCCCGGCGGGCGTACTCCTCGGCCATCACCCCGGCCAGTCCGGAGAACTCGATCACCATCTGCGACGCCAGGTCGAACTTGGCCAGCGCACCGGCGCGCCGCACGACCTCCACCGCCTCCTCCGGAAGCCCGGCCCGCCCGGCCAGGTCCAGGGCGAGGGAGGCGAGCCGGTCGGCGCGGTCGGCGACCGTACCGAGCCGGTCCTCGAACGTCAGCTTGTCCAGCCGGCGTCGGAACTCCGCCGGCGGCACCTTCAGATCCGCCCGCCAGAAGAACGCGGCGTCCTCATAACGCGCCCGCAGCACCGCCTCGTTGCCCGCCCGCACCACGTCGTCGTCGCACAGGGCGTTGGCGAAGGTGACGAAGTGCGGCATCAGCCGCTCGCCGTCAAGCACCGGCAGATAGCGCTGGTGCTTGCGCATCACGGTGGTCAGGACGCTCGCGGGCAGTTCCAGATAGCGCTCGTCGAACGAGCCCCGCACGGCGTACGGGAACTCCAGGATGTCGGTGATCTCGTCGATCAGATCGGCCTGGCCCGCCACGTCGATCCGCCCGCCCACCTCGGCCGCCGCCTCCAGGGCACCGCGGACCACCGCGCCGCGCCGGGCGTCCCGGTCGAGCAGGATGCCGTGCATGTGCAGGAAGTGCGGGTAGCCCTCGGCCGAGGTCACGCGGACGATCGGGTAGGGCGCCTGGCGCTGCACCCGCGTCGTGTCACCCGCGGCGAGCGAGGAGACCACCACGGGCAGGGGAGTACGGCCCAGCAGCGCGAGCAGCCAGCGCACGGGCCGTGAGAACGACAGACCCGGATCGCTCCAGCGCATGTTGCGGCCGGCACGCAGCCCCGACACGACCTCGGCCAGCAGATCGCTGAGCACCTCGACGGCCGGACGCCCCTCCTCGTGCCGGGTGACGGCCACGTACTCGACACCCTTGACGTCGACGATCCGCACGTCGGTCGGCTCGGCCCCCTGACTGCGCGCGAAGCCCAGCAGGGCGGGCGTCGGAGCGCCGTCCTTGAAGGCGGCGGTGACCTTCGGGCCGCGCACGGTGCGCATGGTGTCCCGCTCGCGCGGCTGCACGCCGTCGACCGTGATCACGATCCGGCGCGGCGTGGCCATCACGGTGATCGCCCCGTGCCGCAGGCGGGTCGCGGCCAGCTTGGCGGTCACCGACTCGCGCACCGCCTCGGTGGTGGCGGGGACGTCGGCGTACGGCAGTTCCTCTACACCGATCTCGAACAGCAGCGTCTCGACGCCGGACACCTTGGGCAGCGCGGCCCGCCGGGCCGGGGCCGGCGCGGCCGCCACCCCGAGCGGATGCTCCAGCGCGGCCCGCCGCCGCTCCCACAGCTTGGCCGACTCGTGCGTCAGGCCGCGCATCAGTGCGAACGCCTTGGCCCGCTCGGTGGTGCTGATCGCGCCGCGCGCGTCGAGCACGTTGAAGGTGTGGCTGCACTTGAGCACGTACGTGTACGCCGGGACCGGCAGCTCCAGGTCGAGCAGGCGCCGGGCCTCGGCCGCGTACGCCTCGAAGAGCCGGTGGTTGGTGTCGAGGTCGGCGTCGTCGAGGTAGTAGCGGCTCATCTCGTACTCGTTCTGCCCGAACACCTCCCCGTACGTGATGCCCGGCGCGTAGACGATGTCCTTGAAGTGGGACGCGCCCTGAAGGTTCATCAGGATGCGTTCGAGGCCGTACGTGATCTCCACCGACACCGGGTCCAGGGCGACACCGCCGACCTGCTGGAAGTAGGTGAACTGGGTGATCTCCATGCCGTCCAGCCAGACCTCCCAGCCCAGCCCCCAGGCGCCGAGCGCGGGCGAGGCCCAGTTGTCCTCGACGAACCGCACGTCGTGCGCGCCCAGGTCGACACCGAGCGCCTTCAGGCTGCCCAGGTACAGCTCCTGCGGATTGCCCGGGTCGGGCTTGAGGATGACCTGGAACTGGGTGTGGGTCTGGAGCCGGTTGGGGTTCTCGCCGTAGCGCGAGTCGTCCGGCCGCACGCTCGGCTCCACGTAGGCGACGCTCCACGGCTCGGGGCCGAGCACCCGCAGCGCCGTGGCGGGGTTGGCCGTGCCCGCTCCGACCTCGGTGTTCAACGGCTGCGTGATCATGCAGCCGTTGTCGCTCCAGTACTTCTGCAGGGTGAGGACGGCGTCCTGCATGGTCAGCGCCGTCTGGACGTTCTTCATGGTGATCGCGCCTGTTCCCCGAGTCGGACCGGCAAGGTCGGCCATGATCTCACACGCCAACTACCGTTGACCTGCGGTTTTTTGGCCGCTGGCCGGATGGCGTCGCCTCACGGGGAACCGCGCGACCAGCCCCCACACCCGGAACTCAGCCCTTGACGGAGGCCATCCACGCCTCGACCTCGTCCGCCCGACGAGGCAACGCCCCACTCAGATTCCGGTTGCCGTCCTCCGTCACGAGGATGTCGTCCTCGATCCGCACACCGATACCCCGGTACTCCTCCGGCACCGTCAGATCATCGGCCTGGAAGTACAGCCCCGGCTCGACGGTCAGGCACATCCCCGGCTCCAGCACACCGTCGACATACGTCTCGGTCCGCGCGGCAGCGCAGTCGTGCACGTCCATCCCGAGCATGTGCCCGGTCCCGTGCAACGTCCACCGCCGCTGTAGCCCCAGCTCCAGCACCCGCTCCACCGGCCCCTCGACCAGCCCCCACTCGACGAGCTTCTCGGCCAGCACCCGCTGCGCCGCGTCGTGGAAGTCCCGGTACTTCGCCCCCGGCTGCACCGCCGCGATCCCGGCCTCCTGGGCCTCGTACACGGCGTCGTAGATCTTCCGCTGGATCTCGCTGAACCGGCCGTTGACCGGCAGCGTGCGCGTGACGTCGGCGGTGTAGTACGTGTGCGTCTCCACACCCGCGTCGAGCAGCAGCAGATCGCCCGACCGCACGGGACCGTCGTTGCGCACCCAGTGCAGCGTGCAGGCGTGCGGCCCGGCCGCGGCGATCGTGCCGTAGCCGACGTCGTTGCCCTCCACCCGCGCGCGGAGGAAGAACGTGCCCTCGATGTACCGCTCGGAGGTCGCCTCGGCCTTGTCGAGGACCTTCACCACGTCCTCGAAGCCGCGCACGGTGGAGTCGACGGCCTTCTGGAGCTCGCCGATCTCGAACTCGTCCTTGACCAGCCGCGCCTCGGAGAGGAAGACCCGCAGCTCCTCGTCGCGCTCGGCGGTGACCTTGTCGGTCAGCGCGGCCTCGATGCCGGCGTCGTAGCCGCGCACGACCCGCACCGGACCGGTGGCCTCGCGCAGCGCCTCGGCCAGCTCGCGCACGTCGGAGGCGGGGATGCCGTAGAGCTTCTCCGCCTCGGTGAGGGAGTGCCGGCGGCCGACCCACAGCTCGCCCTGGCCGTCCAGCCAGAACTCGCCGTTCTCCCGGTTCGAACGCGGCAGCAGGTAGATCGTCGCCTCGTGGCCGTCGCCCTTGGGCTCCAGGACCAGGACGCCGTCCTCGGTCTGGTTGCCCGTGAGGTAGGCGTACTCGACGGAGGCGCGGAAGGCGTACTCGGTGTCGTTCGAGCGGGTCTTGAGGTTCCCCGCGGGGATCACCAGCCGCTCGCCCGGGAAGCGCTCGGACAGCGCGGCCCGGCGGGCGGCGGTCTCGGCGGCCTGGGGGATGGGCCGGAGGTCACGCAGCTCGGTGTCCGCCCAGCCGCTCTTCATGTTCTCGGCAAGCTCGTCGGACACGCCGGGGTACAGTCCGTTCTTCCGCTGCTTGATCGGCTCTTCTTCGGCAGTCTCCGGGGTGTCCGAAGGCTCTTCTGCCACGGCGGTCATCCTCCTCGATACGGCGCTGGACCGCCCTCCACTGTACGGCGGCGCGGCAGCGGTCTCAGGGCGATGACGAGGAGCGTTACTCGAACCGCGCCGCCAGCAGGACGACGTCCTCCGCACCGTCGGCCGCGTCCAGCCCGTCCGGCAGCACGCTCCGCAGGACGTGGTCGGCGATGGCGCCGGGGTCGCGCCGCAGTGCCCGGGGTGCTCCGGCCGCCGCCGCGTGCAGCCGGGCGAAGGCGCGGTCGGTGGTCTCACCGGTGCGGTGCAGCAGCCCGTCGGTGTACAGCAGAACCGTCTCTCCGGGCTCGGCGAGGATCTCCACGCTCGGCGCCTCCCAGCAGGCGAGCATGCCCAGCGGGGCGGAGACCGACGTCTCCACGAACTCGGTGCGGCGCTGTCCGAGCAGCAGCGGCGGGCTGTGTCCGGCACCGGCCAGCGTGATCTTGCGGGCGGCCGGTTCGCAGTAGCCGAACAGGGCGGTGGCCGAGCGGGCCGGCTCGGTCAGCCGCAGCAGCAGCTCCAGGTCGGACAGGACGGCGACCGGGTCCTCCCCCTCCATCACGGCGTACGCGCGCAGGGACGCCCGCAGCCGCCCCATCGCGGCGACCGCGCTGGGACCCGCCCCGGTGACGGACCCGACGGCGAGGCCGAGGGCGGCGTCGGGCAGCGGCAGCGCGTCGTACCAGTCGCCGCCGCCGCGCGGTCCGGTGCGGTGCCGGGCGGCGAGCTGGACTCCGGCCACCCGCGGCAGCCGCGCGGGCAGCAGCTCGTCCGACATGATCGCCATGGACGCGCGCGTGCGCTCCAGTTCGAGGAGCCGGGCGAGGTGTTCGGCGGCGTACCGGGCGTACAGGCCGACGAGGTGGCGCTGCCGCTCGTTCGGTTCGGCGGGTTCGTCGTAGAGCCACACGACGGCCCCGAGGCGGCCGGCGGACTCGGTCGTCAGGGGGAGGGCGTAGCTGGCGGCGTAGCCGAGGCGGGCCGCGACCTCGCGGTGGCGGGGGTCGAGCCCCTCCTCGGCGAGCAGGTCGGGCTCGGCGATGCCGTCCTCGCCGCCGGGCAGTCCGTCGAGGATCCGGCCGTAGGACAGGGCGCTGCGGGGCACGGTCTCGATGTGGCCGAGGTCGGCGCGGGCCAGGCCCAGGCCGATGGTGGTGTCCGGGCCGAGGCCGTCGCCGGGTTCCAGGACGACGAGGCCGCGGCGGGCGCCCACCAGGGCGGCGCCGGCCCGCAGCAGTTCCTGGAGCGCCTCGTCGAGCGCGGAGGTGCGGGCAAGGCGTTCGGTCAGTTCGTGGAGGGTGGTGAGGTCGGAGACCCAGCCGGCGAGACGGTCCTGGAGTACCGCGCCCGGTGGGGCCGGGGGGTTCGCCGGGGCGGACGGGGACGTACCACCCGCCGCGACGGGCGCGACAGTGTGTGCGGGCGAGGGAACCGTTGAATCGATTCCAGCCACTTTCGGAGGGTGCGGGGCGTTCATGGCGTCCGGCTTTCCGACCAGCGCGTACTGCTCAAAAGCATCGCAAACCCCCATGTCATTCTGCGCCGCTAGCAGTGTCTCCACATGTACACGCACTCGTGAGGAGATGTCCAGCATTGTCCTGCTGGGATTCCTGGTGTCCGTGAGGTCCGAGGGAACAAGTCCCCTTCTTCTTGCCTAAATGTAAAGTTGGCTTAAAACTGCCGCATGGGACGGCTTATTGCGGTCGACTGGGCTTGCTCGACGGAGCGTCACGACGGTCGCGATGGGTACGTACTCGGTGAAGGCCAGGGGTGGTTGAGAACTACCCGGAACCTGGTGACGGAGCCGGGCGTCTTAGCCACCGACGACCGTGCCCCATCCTCCCGTGGCGGAGGCGGAGAGAAATACGCGCGACGGCAAACGCCATACTTCGCCACCCCTACGCCACGCCCGTGCTTTTGAATAGACGCAGTATGGGCGGGGCGGCCGCGGAGGCAGTCAATGCTCGACCCATAGGGGTTCCCCTTGCGCAAGGCAGGGGTGTGATGCGCCAACAGGTACGCACAGTGAAGTGATCGACACATGATGTGATGTGGACCACGGTGTTGCCGGCGTGCAACGGAAAGGAACGAGCGCTCATGCGCGAGATCCTCGGAAGGCGACGCAGGCTCCTGTCCCAGCGCAGCGACGGGAGGCCTGAGCTGATCGGCGCGGCCCTGAGCTACGCGACCCAATGGCAGTGGCCCGTACTCCCGGGCGTGGCGGCGGACCCCGAGGGGCGCAGCCGCTGCGGCTGTCCGGACCCCGAATGCACGGTTCCCGGCGCGCACCCCTTCGACCCCGGCCTGCTCGCGGCCACCACGGACGGGCGCATGGTGCGCTGGTGGTGGGGCAACCGGCCCACGGCGCCGATCGTCCTGGCCACCGGCGGCAAGGCGCCCTGCGCGGTCTCCCTGCCCGCCCTGCCGGCGGCCCGCGCCCTTGACGCGCTCGACAGGATGGGCATGCGGCTCGGCCCAGTCGTCGCGTCCTCCGCCCGCTGGGCGATCCTCGTGAAGCCGTACTCCATGGAGCAGCTCGGCGAACTGCTCTACGCCAAGGACTTCGTGCCCGGCTCCCTCCGCTTCCACGGCGAGGGCGGCTACCTGGCGCTGCCGCCGTCCGAGACGGGGCAGGGCGAGATCCGCTGGGAGCGGGCGCCGCTGCCCGGCTCGGCCTCACCGTGGGTGCCCGATGTGGAGGCCGTGGTGGACGCCGCAGTCGAGGCCCTCACTCGTACGGGTGTGAGCGCGCCCGAGTTCTAGGGCTGTCGGGCGCGCCGAGCCCGGGTTCCGGCCCGGCGCGTTATGTTCCGGGGCCATGCCGCGTCATTCCCGGGACCGCTCCCGGGACCCCCGAAAGGTCCGACCCCGGAGGTTCCTGCCCCGGAAGTTCCGACTGCTCGCCCTCGCGGGCGTCGCGGCGGCGTGCGCGGTCGCACTGCCGCTGGCGGTGGCGTCCGCGGGGGCTCCCGATTTCTCCGTGGGGTCCCCGGATTCAGGGGATGCGACACATTCCGGGGGCTCGGCGGGCGGTGCCGGTGTACGCGGTGGTTCCGTGTCCGGTTCCGGACGGGACGCCGTACGTTCCTCCCCGCCGTCCGCGGACGGCAAGGCGTCTTCCGCCGCGGCCGGCCTCCCCGCGCTCGGCCCGGGCCTGTCCGCCACCGCGCGCTGCGGCCCCGAACTCTCCTCCCCCGACGGCGTCGAGGCGCAGACCTGTGTCGTGACGCAGGCCTCGGACACCTGGGCGCGGACCTACTACCGCAATGCGACCGGCGAGGCGCTGGACGCCGTACTGAGCCTGATGGGGCCCGGCGCCCGGACCGTGCGGATCACGTGTGCGGTGGGTGCCGAGGACGAGCCGGGGACGTGTGAGACGCCCCGCGAGCCCGCGCGCGGGGATCTGGCGGCGTACACGGCGGTCGCGGAGTTCGCCCGACAGGCCGGCCAGGGGCCGCTGCTGCTGCGCTCCGGGAGCAACTCGCCTACGGGATCGAGCAGTTGACGAGAGCCTGCGTTCCGTGAACCGTCGCGCACAGAGAAAGACCCGGTTGCTGGCGACGGGGGATGCACCAGCAACCGGGCTACAGGAACGGTAACAAGAGATCGGCGGTTCGCAAATTCGGTCTCGCCCTTTCCAGTCACCGACTGGCTTGTCCCGGCCGGGAGTTGTGAAGGGCGTCACCTGTCCGGAGTGCGAGGGTCCGGCCGGCCGGCCGAGCGGCCGGACCGGGCCCTGTGACGATCCGTCAGCTGAGCGTGACCTGCCGGTTGGTGAGGCCGCCACGCGCGCGGCGTTCGTCCGCGGTGAGCGGCGCGTCCGTGGCCAGGGCGGCGGCGAGGCGCTCGGCGAACTCCGCCGCCGGCTTCTCCACGTCCTCGGCCGTGACCCCGCTCGGCAGGTCCCAGACCGGCACGGTGAGCCCGTGAGCACGGAAGGAGCCCACCAGGCGGGTGCCCTCGCCGAGGCTCGACCGGCCTGCCGCGTGCAGCCGCGCGAGAGCGTCCAGAAGCTGCTCCTCGGGGTGGGGCATGACCCACCGCAGATGGTTCTTCTCGGGCGTCTCGCACCAGTACGCGGCGTCCACGCCCTGGAGCTTGACGGTCGGGATGGCCGCGGCGTTGGCCCGCTCCAGGGAGGCGGTCACCTCCGGGGTGGCGTTCTCCGGGTCCGGCACCCAGAACTCGAAGCCGCTGTGCACTTCTGGCTCGAAGGCGCCCTCCGGGTCGAGCAGATCCTGCAGCCGCGGACCGTCGGCCGGGGCGCGGCGGCCCTGCACCGGTGTGCCGGGCTCGGCTTCAAGGGCGCGCTGGAGGATGTCGGCGAGGTCGCGGCTGATGTCGCCCGACGAGGTGTCGTTCTGGAGGCCGAGCATGACCGAGCCGTCGTCGCGGCGCAGGGCGGGCCAGGCCATCGGCAGGACCGTGGCCAAAGTGACCGCCGGGACGCCCTCGGGGAGGCCGTCCTTGAGCGTCAGCCCGGCTGTGGCCGCCGGGACCAGCTCGCGCAGGGCCACCCAGTCGCACTCGCCGGGCAGGCCCTCGAAGGGGCGGTGCACCAGCTCGGTCGCGGCGTGGGCCGCGGCCCGGCCGTGACAGGCCTTGTAGCGGCGGCCGCTGCCGCAGGGGCAGGGCTCGCGGGCGCCGACGACCGGGATCTCTCCGTCCGTGATCTGCGGGCGCTTGGCCTTCGTCTGGGGTCGCTTCTTGGCCATCGATGGGTCTCCCGGTTACGGCTCGTCTCGTACGGTCGCGAGCCTAGCCGTTCGCGCCTCGGGTGACGGGGTCCTGTGGACAACACCGGTCCTGTGGACAACGGCGCGCGGTGCGGCGCCCCGGAAGGGACCCGGAAGGCCGTGTCCGGCCGCGCCGGGTCAGTCCATGTCGTCGAAGGCGTCCGCGAAGTCCAGCCCGGGTATCTGGGACACCGCCGGGGCCGTGACCCGTGTCGCGAAGTCGTCGCGGCGGTGGCCGGCGTCCGGGTCGTACACGTCGGAGTGGACGACGACCCACACGGTGACCTCGCCGCGGATGTCGTCCCGGACACCCCAGTCGTCGGCCAGCGCGGTGATGATGTTCAGCCCGCGGCCGCCGTGCGCCGTCACCGACGGGGTCGCCGGGGCGGGGCGGGTCGGGCCACCGCCGTCCGTGACCTCGACGATGAGCCGGCCGGACGGGTCCACGCGCCACGCGGCACGGACGTCGCCGTCGCCGGAGAGCGCGTCGCCCAAGGGCCTGCCGTGTTTGCACGCATTGCTCAAAAGTTCGGAAAGGATCAGTACGGCGTCGTCGATGACCGATTCCGCTACGCCACCTCTGCGCAACTGCGCGCGCATACGGTGTCTCGCTTCCCCCACGCCCGCAGGGCCATGGGGTACGGCCATGCTCGACGACGTGGGCACCTCCTGTGCCACCACCAACGCCACCCCCGAGACCTCCTTCGCCCCACGCCACGGTGTGGATGCCCCATTGGCCTGTACCGGAAACCGGCCAATCAACGTCCTGTGACGCATTCACCACGATCGAATACGGATCGAACGCGCCGGAGCACTCCCTGTAATCGTGTGGCTGGATTTCATCGGTTTGGCCGAGACGCGAGGATCCCGCCCGTCAATGGGTGGGGTCAAGAGGTGTGCGTGGGTCTGGTGGGACTTGTGTGGTCGACCACTGCCGCCGGGCCCCCGCCGGACCCCCGCCGGATATCCGCCGAACCCCCGGAACCGGACCCCCGGCCGGACCTCAGCGGCCGAGTTGGTCGAGCACCGCGCGCGGGCGGTTGGTGATGATGGCGTCGACGCCCAGGCCGACGCAGAGATCCACGTCCTCGGGCTCGTTCACGGTCCACACGTGCACCTGGTGGCCGGCCCGCTTCAGGCGCTCCACGTAGACGGGGTGGTTGCGCACGATCCGCAGGGACGGGCCCGCGATCCGCACGCCCGGGGGCAGGCGTCCGTCGCGCAGCCGGGGTGAGACGAACTGCATCAGGTAGACCGTCGGCAGGGTCGGCGAGGCGGCACGCACGCGGTGCAGCGAGCGGGCCGAGAAGCTCATGACCCGCACCTGGGACTCCTCGGCGGTGGCCGGGGCGTCGAGTCCGAACCGCTTCAGCAGGACCAGCAGCCGCTCCTCGACCTGCCCCGCCCAGCGCGTGGGGTGCTTGGTCTCGATGGCCAGTTCCACCCGGCGTCCGGCGTCGGCGACGAGTTCGAGCAGCCGCTCCAGGGTGAGGACGGACGTCGCCTCACGGTCCTCCGGGCGGTGCTCCCAGTCGGGGTCCTCGTCACGGCCCTTGTAGGCCTCGCCTGTCTTCCAGGAGCCGAAGTCCAGGGCGGCGAGGTCGGCGAGCTCCAGGGCGGAGACCGCGCCGCGGCCGTTGGACGTACGGTTGATGCGGCGGTCGTGTACGCACACCAGGTGGCCGTCGGCGGTCAGGCGCACATCGCATTCCAGGGCGTCCGCGCCGTCCTCGATCGCCTTGGTGTATGCGGCCAGGGTGTGTTCCGGGGCGTCCTCGGAGGCCCCGCGGTGGGCGACGACTTGAATCCCGTGCTGCCGTGCGTGAGTCACCGCGTCATGGTGCCACCGCACGCGGGTACGCGTCTGGTCGGACGGACCCGACGGATTCACAGGTCCGGACGGAGGCACTGGAATTGCATCCTTTTCGTCAGTAATGCCCTATATAAAGAATGGCCCCGGACCCACAGCCACCGCTTATGGTGCTCTGACGGCCGGTGGGAAAAGCTGACGGCATACAAAGGGACAAGCACAGCTGTATCGCGCCGGACCGTCGCCAGCGTGAAAAAGCGTGACCGAGTGCGACCCAGGAAACAGCCGTGGATCTAGGAGAGAAGCTGTGAGCACCGAGAACGAGGGCACCGCGGTACCCCCCGCCCCGTCCGCACCCCCCGTGCCGGTGGACGCTCCCGCTGCTCCGGCCCCCCAGGGACAGCCGCCGCAGGGACAGGCGCCCCAGGGACAGGCGCCCCAGGGGCACGCACCTCAGGGACCGGGACCGTACGGACAGGACGCCCAAGGGCAGTCCGCCCACGGCCAGGGCGCTTCCGGTGACGCCGCTCATCACGGCGTCTCCTCCTCCGCCCCCGACCCCTCCTGGCCCCCGCCCCCGCCGCCGGGCTCCCCGTCGTACGGCGGCGGCGGTTCCGGTTCCGGCGGCGGCTGGGGTTCCTCGTACCAGCAGCCGGCGCCGAAGTCCGGCCGTGGCCGCGGGGGTCTGGTCGCCGCGATCCTGGTGGCCGCGCTGGCCGCGGGCGGCCTGGGCGGCGGTCTCGGCTACACGCTGGCGAAGAACAACGACGAGAACAGCGGCTCGACGACGGTCTCGGCCTCCACCAGCGGCGGTGACGTCAAGCGCGACCCGGGCACGGTCGCGGGCGTGGCCGCCAAGGCGCTGCCGAGCACGGTCACGATCGAGGCCGAGAGCAACAGCGGTGAGGGCGGCACCGGCACGGGCTTCGTCTTCGACAAGCAGGGCCACATCGTCACCAACAACCACGTGGTGGCCGGCGCGGTGGACGGCGGCAAGCTCACCGCGACGTTCCCCAGCGGCAAGAAGTACGACGCCGAGGTGGTCGGGCACGCGCAGGGCTACGACGTCGCGGTCATCAAGCTCAAGAACACCCCGAGCGACCTGAAGCCGCTCACCCTCGGTGACTCGGACAAGGTGGCCGTCGGTGACGCGACCATCGCGATCGGCGCCCCCTTCGGCCTGTCCGACACGGTGACGACGGGCATCATCAGCGCCAAGAACCGCCCGGTCGCCTCCAGCGACGGCACCGGCAGCCAGGCGTCGTACATGAGCGCCCTGCAGACCGACGCCTCGATCAACCCGGGCAACTCCGGCGGTCCACTGCTGGACGCGCAGGGCAACGTCATCGGCATCAACTCCGCGATCCAGTCCACCGGCAACGGCGGCTTCGGCACCGGCCAGTCCGGCTCGATCGGCCTCGGCTTCGCCATCCCGATCAACCAGGCCGAGTACGTCGCCCAGGAACTGATCAAGACCGGCAAGCCGGTGTACGCGAAGATCGGCGCGTCCGTCTCCCTGGAGGACACCTCGGGCGGCGCGCAGATCTCCAAGGAGGGCGCGGGCGGCGCCGCCGCACCGGTCGAGCCGGGCGGCCCGGCCGCCAAGGCGGGCCTCAAGCCCGGCGACGTCATCACCAAGCTCGACGACCGGGTGATCGACTCCGGCCCCACCCTGATCGGCGAGATCTGGACCCACAAGCCCGGCGACAAGGTCACGATCACCTACGAGCGCGACGGCAAGCAGCACACGGTCGACGTGACCCTGGGCTCCCGCATCGGCGACAACTGACCCACACCGGCCCGCACCGACCCGTTACCCTTGTCCCCGCGCCGCCGATCACGGCCGGCGCGGGGAGGCGTGCCCGAGCGGCCGAAGGGAACGGTCTTGAAAACCGTCGTGGCAGCGATGTCACCGTGGGTTCAAATCCCACCGCCTCCGCGCGATGAGCAGTGAGAACGGCCCCTGACCTGGGTAGATGGTCGGGGGCCGTTTCTGTGCTCGGAGTCCGTGGCTGCCCGCTGTTCCCCGCTGGTTCCCGCTCGATCGGGCACGGCAGGGACACGGAGTAGGGGGGACCGGGGGACCAATGCCAGGTGATGTGGCGGTTGCGGCGATCTCTGCGAGCTCCGCGCTTGCGGCGAGTCTGATCACCGGGCTTGTGACGTGGCTGGTGATGCGGACGCAGCTACTGCACCAGGCGCGGGAACAGCGTTCGGCACGGCGTGAACAGCTACTCCGGGACGTGTGTGCCAAGTGTCTTGAAGCGATCAGCAAAGCCCGGCTGGAGCTGGTCGCCCTCGGTAGAGCATCCGTGGCCCAATCCGGTGAGTTGAGAGCTGCGGCAGAGCGGGAGCTGGACGTGGCCGTGAGGGCCCTGTTCACGCACAGGACGCATCTCGCCCTAATCGCAGAGATCAAGCTGCAACGGCTCGCTGCCGACATGGCTGATGCGTTCGAGGCGCTCTGGTACAGGCAGGAGCAAACACTTGCCGCAGCTGTGCCGGTTACTGAAGACGACCTCTGGTCAGCACAGACCCAGGAAGCCGAGAAGCTGGAGGAGACCATGGCGCAGTTTGTTGCTGGAGCCAGCGAGACCCTGCGTTCCCTCTAGGACGGCCGAGGTCTGCCGGACTACCCCAGCCACAACCTCCCCCAGCTCCCATCCCGTCTGCCGTCGACCCACACCGTGGAGCAGGCGTGGTTCCTGGCGTCCAGGTGGAGCGCGCCACTGTGCGAACGACCTGGACGCCAGGGGCCGCGTCTGCTCGGCTCTGCCTGGGTCGACGGCAGGCGGGATGGGAGCTCCCCGCGCACGCCACTACTCCGGCCGGCACTCGCGAACGGCGCCCCCTCCATCTCGGAGCCTGAGCGCCTCCGCCGGAGGCATGCTTTGACCGTTGCCGCGCTTTGCGGATCTCGACTCATGGTCCCGGCCTGATTCACATGTGGGCGCGCGTCGGCGCAGCCCGGGCGGAGCGGGCCGAAGGCAGGAGCGGCGCCCGGAGCGGAGCCGGGAAGCGCGCCCGGCGGAGCGGAGCGCAGCCGGGGCTTGATGAGGTAGAGAAACCTGTAACAGCCGCGCCGCGTCACGCGTCGAAGTCGTACTCCAGGATGTACGAGGCGGCGTCAAGCGTCATCTCGTTGATCTCGACGGGGCGGCCTTCGTCCGCGAATGCGGTGCGGCAGATGAGGATCACAGGCGTGCCTGCGGAGATGCTCAACTGCGACGCCTCAGCCTTCGTGGGCAGGCGCGAGCGGATCTCCTCGCGGAAGTGCACTGGCTTGTAGCCGAGTTCAGCAAGGTGGGCATAGGTTCCACCTGGCCCGGTGTCCTCCTGAGTGATAGCCGATCCCGCTACCACTGACGTGGGGAGATAACTCGTCGCGAGCAGCACGGCCTTCCCATCCCACTGCGATGGCTTCTGTGTCGTCGCGATCACCACCGGCGGACGCCATCTCGACGGCTCCCGCGTACTCTTCTGCGTCGTCTGCCGCGCCTGCCAGGGCACCGGCCACGCCGCCCCGGCCCGGATCGCTCAGGCCGGGGAGTGATCGCGTGACAGACACCGCCACCCGGCGGGTCTCGACCCGGCCACCCTCTCCGACGTGCTGAGGGTGGCCGGGTCGGCCGACAGGTATGCCGCGGCCCGGCGCAGGACCTCGTTCTCCTGCTCCAGCAGCTTGATCCGCCGACGCGCTTCCCGAAGCTCGGCGCTCTCCTGGCTGGTCGTTCCGGGCTTGCTCCCATCGTCGATGTCCGCGCGGCGCATCCACTTCCACAACGTCATCGGATGGACTCCGAAGTCGGTGGCCACCTGCTCGACCGTCACACCCGGTCCGCGGTTCCTTGCGACCCGCACGACGTCCTGGCGGAACTCTTCCGGATAAGGCTTGGGCACAGCGACATCCTTCCCACCCGCCCCACAGGGCAAGCCAGTTCAGATGTCACCCGATCGTGCATCAGACCCGTTCACTCTGTCGGGGTATGAGAGGTAGCAAGCCGTCGGCCTGCGTCATCCGTCGAGGGGAGCAGGGGCGCACAGCCTCTCGCAGGGGTCGGCCTGGGATCGTGAGCGACGCCGCATCGGGCGAAAATGACGGCCCTCGTACTACGCCAGGGGCCGTTAGGCCATAACTGCTCCACCCCAGGCAGGGCAGAAGGGGTGTCTCTCGTCAGAGACGCCCCTTCTGCGTGATGATCACGGTGGGTGGACGTGTCAGACCGTGTAGGAGCGAGCCCCGGTCCCGGCAAGCCTGCCGCCCTCCACTATGAGGTACTCCTGACGGATCGGGCGGCCGTCCAGCCAGCACTCCAGGACTTCCCGCACGCCGGCCGCGTACCTGGCCTGCGCGGAGAGCGTCGAACCGGATACGTGCGGTGTCATGCCCTCGTGCGGCATGGTGCGCCACGGGTGGTCCTCTTCCGGCGGCTCCGGGTACCAGACGTCACCGGCGTAGCCCGCCAGATGGCCTCGTTCCAGGGCGCGTACCACGGCGTCCCGGTCGACGATCAGCGCGCGAGCCGTGTTGACGATGTACGACCCGCGCTTCATGGTCGCCAGCATCTCGTCGTCGAAGAGGTTCACCGTCTTGGCGTGCAGCGGCGCGTGGATGGAGAGCACGTCCACGGCGGCCGCCAGGGAACGGGCGTCCGGATGCCAGGTCAGCCCCAGCTCCCGCTCGAGCTCCGGTGGCAACCTGTGCACGTCGTTGTAGTGCAGCTTCACCTCGAACGGCTGCAGCCGGCGGAGCACTGCCAGGCCGATCCGTCCGGCACCGAAAACGCCGACGTCCATGCCCTCCAGGTCGTAGTTCCGCGAGACGCTGTCGGCGACGTTCCACCCTCGGCGGGCGGTGACCCACTCATGGGCGGGCAGGTAGTTGTGGACCAGGGCGAGGATCTGCATGACCGCGTGCTCCGACACGCTGATGCTGTTGCTGTAGGTGATCTCCGCAACCGTGACGTCGTGTTCGATGGCGCTCGGAAGGTCCACGTGGTCCGAACCGATCCCGGCTGTGATCGACAGCTTCAGGTGCGGCGCACGCCGGATCCGGTCAGGAGTGAGGTAGGCGGGCCAGAACGGCTGCGAGATCACCACGTCGGTGTCGGGGAGCTCGCGCTCCAGCACGGAGTCGGGCCCGTCCTTGTCGGAGGTGACGACCAGTGTGTGGCCCCGGTCCTCGAGGAACGGGCGCAGGCCTAGTTCACCGGAGACGCAGCCGACCAGCTCACCCGGCTTGAAGTCGAGGCTCTGCGGGGTGGGCGCCGTCTGCCCTCCGGGATAGCCGCTGATGACGGGAATCTCGTCCCGGGCGTACCTGGGCGGGTAGCCGTCGACGGGGTCCGGATAAAGCACCGTCAGGATCTTCGCCATGGCCGCGTCCTCTCACCGAAGGTCGGCGCGCAGGCGCAGTCAGCTGGCCGCACACGCGCTCCGGCCGGCCTTGCTGTCCGGTTCCGAGTCCCCGGCCCGCCGCACACCGAAACGGGACCCGGGCCGGCTGACTCGCCCCGGCCGGGCAGCACGTCCCTGCCCGGCCGGGCGCTACGCCAGGGTGTCGGGGGTGCCCTCGGGCTGGGTGTCCGCGAACTCCCACCATGCGAGCGGCAGCCAGTCCCCGTCGACGAATCCGTCGACGGAGCCTCCGCTGCCCCGTATGGCCACCCGGGTCCCTTCCGGATAGGTCGTGCCGGACAGGCCGGATACCGGGACGAGGAGCGTGCCGAGACGTCGCGACAAGGTTCTGAATCCTTCCGAAGCGGTGCGGAACGGGACTTTGCAGCCTCTAGATGCAAATCATCTCATCATGCACCAGGCTGGAGTATGAGCCAAGACACAGAAGACCGGTGAGCTGCAAGGCTGGGGACCTGGTCCCGACGGATGCAGCGGGTCCCCCGGCGCCTCCGTTCCGATCTGTGAGCGAACAACCACATCCAGTGGAAGGGTTCGATCATGAGGGCCGTCGTCTACAAGGGACCGTTCGAAGTCGCGATCGAGCAAGTGGAGGATCCCCGAATCCAGCACCCGAACGACGTGATCGTCCGTGTCACGTCCACCGCTATCTGCGGGTCGGACCTGCACATGTACGAGGGCCGCACGGCCGCCGAGCCGGGGATCGTCTTCGGCCACGAGAACCTCGGCGTCATCGAGGAGGCCGGTGACGGTGTGACGTCGCTCAGCCGCGGAGACCGCGTTGTCATGCCCTTCAATGTGGCCTGCGGCTTCTGCAAGAACTGCACGGCGGGCTTCACCGGCTTCTGCCTGACGGTGAACCCTGGTTTCGCCGGCGGTGCGTACGGCTACGTGGCGATGGGCCCCTTCGTGGGGGGCCAGGCCGAGTACGTACGAGTGCCGTACGCCGACTTCAACTGCCTGAAGCTCCCTGAGGGCACCGAGAAGGAAACCGACTTCGTCCTGCTGGCGGACATTTTCCCGACCGGCTACCACGGCAACGAGCTGGCCGACGTGCGCCCCGGTGACAGCGTCGCCGTGTACGGCGGCGGCCCGGTCGGTCTGATGGCCGCCTATTCGGCGATGCTGCGCGGCGCGAGCAAGGTGTTCGTGGTCGACCGGGTGGCCGAGCGGCTGCAGAAGGCGGAGGAGATCGGCGCCGTACCGATCGACTTCACCCAGGGCAACCCCGTGGAGCAGATCAAGGAGCAGACCGCGGGTGAAGGCACGGACAAGGGCATCGATGCCGTCGGCTACCAGGCCCAGGCACGTGGCGAGGACCGCGAGGAACCGGCGACCGTACTGAACTCGCTCGTCGAGACGGTCCGGCCGACGGGCGCTCTCGGTGTGCCGGGCCTGTACGTCCCGCGCGACCCCGGCGGACCGGACGAGCAGGCGAAGCAGGGCATGCTGGTGGTCGCCATCGGGCGTCTCTTCGAGAAGGGGCTGCGCGTGGGCACCGGGCAGTGCAACGTCAAGCGCTACAACCGTCAGCTGCGTGACATGATCACCGAGGGTCGTGCGCAACCCAGCTTCGTCGTTTCGCATGAGCTGCCGCTCGACCAGGCGCCGACGGCGTACGAAAAGTTCGACAAGCGGACGGAAGGGTACACCAAGGTCGTCCTGCACCCGCAGGATTGAGGCCGCCTGACACCCGCGTCCGAGCACGCCAACTGCCCCGGTGCCATCGGCACCGGGGCCCTGGTTGTGAGGAGTCAGCTCAGGGCTTTGCCCACCTCGTAGTTTTGTCCATGACACAGAAGTCATGCACACCAAGGGAACGCTGAAGAAGTGCTGAGGCCGCTCCACTTGGGCATGGTGTAGCTCCAAGTGGGAGGGGGGCAGGGGTGAGTTCCCGAGCGGCCGGAGGCCGGCGCATCGTCGTCGTCACCGCTGTGCACGGCCCGTCGGCCCGGTTTCTGTCGGAGGCCCACAAGTCCCTGCGCGAGCAGTGGCTGCCGGAGGGCTGGGAGTGGCAGTGGGTGATCCAGGAGGACGGGGAGAGCGAGGCCGTACGGCCGTACGTGCCCGATGACGAGCGGGTGACGTTCCGGCAGGGCCGGGCCGGGGGGCCCGGTGTCGCCCGGACCATCGCGCTGGCGCATGCCGAGGGTGCGTACGTGAAGGTCCTGGACGCCGACGACCAGTTGCCGTCGGGCACGCTCGCGCGGGATCTGGCGGCGCTGGAGGCCGACCGCAGCCTCGGGTGGGCGACGTCGCGGGTGCTGGACCTCATGCCCGACGGGTCGACGGTCGGCTTTCCCGGCGACCCCGACCCGGGGCCGATCGAGCGCGGGGCCGTCTTCGAGCACTGGAAGGCCAACGGTTTCCTCGCACCGGTCCATCCGGCGTCGCTGTTCGTACGGCGGGAGCTGCTGCTCGCCCTCGGCGGCTGGATGGCGCTGCCCGCTTCGGAGGACACGGGGCTGCTGCTCGCGCTGAACGCCGTGAGCCGGGGGTGGTTCTCGGGCGAGGTGGGGCTGCTGTACCGGAAGTGGGAGGGGCAGGTGACCGGGCAGACGGCCCATGTGGACCGGGCCGAGCGCGCTGCCCGGATGGCCGTCGTGGAGGCCAGGGCCCGGGCGTTGGCGGGGCTTCGGTGGCCTTTTCCGGTGGGGCACTGAGCTGAGCCGGTCAGGGGCCTCGGCGGGCGGGGCCCTGACTTGAGCCGGTCACCCGCCTATGGCACAAGCTCCGTCCCCGTCCCCGTCCCCGCCGCCGCGACAAGGTCATGGCGGATGTACCACTCGGTACCGAGCAACCGCCCCCGCTCGGCCTCCGGCAAGGCGGCGATCAGGCCCGGGGCGGCTCCCCGTCGCACCTCCGTGCGGTGCGCCAGTACGGCGGCGATCTTCCGGTCCAGCCAGGGGGTGACGTCGATGGTCGCCGCGACCCGGTCGTCCGGGACCGTGCGCAACGCCTTGCCCGCGGGGGCCAGGTGTCCGCCCCACTCCCGGACGGCGGAGTGAGGGTGCGTGGACAGGTACAGGGCGCTCGGCTGCCAGGGCTCCCCGGCGTCCGGGTAGAGGCGTTCGAGTCCGGCGGCGTGGACCGCAAGCAGGGTCACGCGGTGGGTGTGCACATGGTCCTCGTGACCGGTCAGGCCGCCGTAGGCGTCGTGGGTGACGACGATCTCCGGGCGGAAGTCCCGGATGTGCGCGACCAGGCCGCCCACCGCCTCGTCGAGCGGGGCGTCGCACAGGCGTGGTCTGCCCGGGGCCGACCGCGGGACGCGGGAGTCGGCGTAGCCCAGCGGACGTGGCTTGTCTGCGCCGAGGATGTGGAGCGCGTCGGCCAGTTCCGCGGCGCGTGGGGTGTCCGCAGCCCAGGTGGCCGTGACGACCGCAGTGCGGGCGCCCGCCGCCGCGTGCCGGACGAGGGTGCCGCCCGCCATGAGGGACTCGTCGTCGGGGTGGGCGAAGACCGCGAGCAGGCTCGGTACCGGCACCGGTCCTCGTTACGGCCGGTCCGGTGACGAGGCCGCGTCAGTGATGCTGATGGCCTGGCTGGGGCACTTCTCCGCCGCCTCCAGGATCTCCGGGGCGTCGCCCGTCTGTTCGTGGCCCGGGCGGACGACACCGAATCCGTCGACGAAATCGAAGACCGCCGGGGCCCTGTGGACGCACTCGGCGGAGCCGTAGCAGAGCTCGCGGTCGACAGAGATCTTCTGCCCCTTCATCCCCTTCATCCCCCTCGTTCCCCCACCGGCCGATACCGGAAGCCGGCGGGCCCTGAGGTGTTGACTGCCCAGCGCGAGACCGGCTGAACCGGCCCGGCTAGCGTGCGCCGGCCGCCGCGAGCCAGTGGGCGACCCGGCGCACGGCGGCCTCGTCGAGCCGTTCGACGAGTGCCTGGACGGTCGCCTCGTCCTCGGGGGAGAGGTCGTAGAGGCCCGCCCTGCTCAGCCCGGACATGAGGACCTGGTGGCGGCGGCCGGTCATGCGCTGCGCCAGCTTGGTCGGTTCGGCGGCGGAGGCCTGCGGGCTCGGCTGGGACCGCGACGCCTGCTTCAGGGGCGTGTCGAACCGGTGCCACTCGCCGTCCTTCGGCCCCCACAGGGCGCAGGTCACCTCTTCCCCACGCGCCCGCAGGGTCTGTGTCATCTCGCCGAGGGCGTGCAGCACGGGCGAGCGGTGGGGCGACTCCGCGGCTGCCCGCCAGGTCTGCGTGGCCGGCCGGTGGAACATCGCCACCCAGCGCGGGGCGCCCTGCGGTCGTGGGCTCTCGGGACGTGTCTGCACTGTGCTCACCCCTGTACGTCGCTCCGGAAGCGGTACGGCAGGCCGGCCTTGGCAGCGGCAGGCGAACGGCAGGCCGACCATAGCTGACGGACCGTCAGTTATCCAGGGGTGTCGTCAGTCGTCCGGGGTTGCGGAGCGCGGTCCGGTGGGGAGGATCACCACGTCGTCCGACACCGGTCCCTCCCCTCGTGGGGACCGGTGCCGAACGGTGGAGTCGCGGTCGTCCGACTTCGCTGGAAGTCGACCGGATGAGTGCGCTGCTGCGTCCGGATCCTGCCAGTTTCGGCCACCGACGAGGAGTCTCCGGTTCCGGGTAGGCGGTATTACCGCAGGTCAGACATATAGAGTGAGTTTTCCGGTCCGGACGTCCAGGCGAGTTGAGGAGTGGAGACCTTGGGTTCCGACTCCGGGGCACGCACCGCTTTCGCGGAGCGCCTCGCACTGCTGTACAAGGAAGCCGGGGACCCTCCACTCAAACGGGTGTCCGAAGCGGTCGTCCGGCTCCAGCGGGTCGACGAACGCGGGCGTCCCGTCCGGGTGTCCGCGCAGCGCATCAGCGACTGGCGCCGGGCACGGAATGTACCCGCTCAGTTCACCGCCCTCGCGGCGGTGCTGCACGTGCTGATCCCCGAGGCGCGGCGGGCGCGACCCACGCCGGTGTCCCCGGGCCTGTACGACCTCGGCCAGTGGCAGCGGCTGTGGGAAGCCGCGGTGGCCGACCCGGTCGGCGAGCGCGGCGCGGCGTCCGCGGAGCAGGAGCGGTCCGCCGCCGAGGGCCCGCCGGCGCCCGGCGGGGTGTGCCCGTACCGGGGGCTGGCCTCCTACCGCAGGGAGGACGCCCGGTGGTTCTTCGGCCGCGAGCGGAGCACGGACGCGCTCGTCGCCCAGCTCCGGGCCGTGGCGGAGACGGGCGGCCTGGTCATGCTCGTGGGTGCGTCGGGGGCGGGGAAGTCCTCGCTGCTGAACGCCGGGCTGGTGCCCGCACTGCGGGACGGCGCGCTGGACGACGACGGCGAGGACGGCGACCGCGGTGACGACGGCGGTGGGGACGGCCGGGCCACGGAGGTCGTACAGCTCGTGCCCGGCGGTGATCCGCTGGCGGAGCTGACCCGGTGCATCCCCGAACTGGGCCCGGTCGTCTCGGCCGTGATCGCGGCCGACGAACCCACCGGCGAGGACCCCGTCGTCGCCACCACGGCGGACCCGCGTGTCCGAAGCACCACGGTGGACCCACCCGTCCGAAGCACCACGGTGGACCCACCCGTCCAAAGGGGCCGTGACGTCCGTGACATCCGTGCCGCCGTCGCCGCCTGGGCGCGGCGCCAGGCGCCGGCCGGCGCGCGGCCGGTCGTCATCGTGGACCAGTTCGAGGAGACGTTCACCCTCTGCCCCGACGAGGCGGAGCGGCGTGCGTTCGTCGAGGTGCTGCACGCCGCCTGTTCGCCGGGCGACGGCGACCCGGCCCCGGCGGTCGTGGTGCTGGGCATACGGGCCGACTTCTACGAGCGGTGCCTCCGGTATCCCGAACTGGCCGACGCGCTCCAGCACCGGCACATGGTGCTCGGTCCCCTGACCACCGCGGAGCTGCGCGAGGCGGTGACGGGCCCGGCCAAGGCCGTCGGCCTGGAGCTGGAGCCGGGCCTGGCGGAGCTGATCGTCCGGGAGGTGAGCGCCGACAGCCCGCGCGGGGCGCACGACGCGGGAGTGCTGCCGCTCCTCTCGCACGCCCTGCTGGCCACCTGGCAGCGCAGGAAGGCGGGCCGGCTGACGCTCGCCGGCTACCGGGCGGCCGGCGGCATCCAGGGCGCGGTCGCGGCGACCGCCGAGCGCGCCTGGTCCGGACTCGACCCGGCGGCGCGCACGGCGGCCCGGCTGCTCCTGCTCCGGCTGGTCCGGCTGGGCGAGGACACCCAGGCCACGCGCAGAAGGGGCACCCGGCGCCAGTTGGCGGACGAGTCGACCGACCCCGGCAAGACCGAGGAGTCCCTGGAGGCGCTGGTCCGCGCCCGGCTGGTGACGCTCGACGCGGAGACCGTGGAGATCACCCACGAGGCGCTGCTGCACGCCTGGCCGCGGCTGCGCGACTGGATCGACGAGGACCGGCAGGGCAACCTGCTGCGCCAGCGCCTGGAGGAGGACGGCCGGGCCTGGGAGGAGTCCGACCGCGACACCTCACTGCTCTACCGGGGCTCCCGTCTGGAACAGGCCCACGGGTGGGCGAAATCCACCGGGGACACGTTCCTGACCCGGAGCGCGGTGGAGTTCCTGGCCGCCTCGGTCAGGCTGCGCAGGCGCATCATCTGGATCAGCCGGAGCGCGGTGGCGGCCCTGGTCGTGCTGGCGGTGCTTGCCGTCGGAGCGGCCGTCGTCGCCTGGCAGCAGCGGGACGAAGCCGTGTTCGAGCAGGTGCTCGCCCAGGCCGATCGCGTCCAGTACACGGATCCGTCGCTGTCGGCGCAGCTCGACCTGGTGGCACACCGGCTGCGGCCGGACGACAAGGGCGCGAACAGCCGCCTGATCTCCATCGTGAACGCCCCGCTGGCCACGCCGCTGGTCGGGCACACCGGCGCCGTCTACCTCACGACGTTCAGCCCGGACGGCCGGACGCTGGCCACCGCCAGCTACGACCGGACCGTACGGCTGTGGAACGTGGCCGACCCCAAGCGCCCGAAGCCCCTGGGCAAGCCGCTCACCGGCCACACCAGCTGGGTGAGCAGCGCGGTCTTCAGCCCGGACGGCCGCACCCTGGCCAGCGCCGCCGACGACGGCACGATCCGGCTGTGGGACGTCACGGACCCCGCCCACCCGCAGCCGCTCGCCCGGCCGTTGACCGGCCATGACGGCACGATCTACCTGATCGCCTTCAGCCCGGACGGCCGCACGCTGGCCTCGGTCGGCGACGACCACACCGTACGGCTGTGGGACGTGGCCGACCCGAAGCGTCCGAAGGCCCTGGGCAAGCCGCTCACCGGGCACAAGGCCGCCGTGCGCTCGGTGGCGTTCAGCCCGGACGGCCGGACACTGGCGGCCGGTGGTGACGACGGCACGATCCGGCTGTGGGACGTGACGCAGCCCCGGCGTCCGGAGCCGGTCGGGGAGCCGCTGACCGGCCACACCGACACGGTGCACTCCGTGGCCTTCAGCCCCGACGGCCGTACGCTCGCCAGCGGCAGCGCGGACGACACCGTCCGGCTCTGGAACATGACCGACCGGCGCCGCGCGGCAGCGATCGGAGCGCCGCTCACCGGCCACACGGGGGCGGTGTGGTCCGTGGCCTTCAGCCCCGACGGCAACATGCTCGCCGCCGCCAGCGCGGACAGCACGGCGAGTCTGTGGAAGGTCAGTGACCCGGCGTATCCGTCGCAGGTCGGCGGGCCCCTGGCGGGCAGCAGCGGCGAGATGTACGCGCTCGGCTTCAGCCCCGACGGGCGCACCCTCGCCACCGGGACGGGCGACAACAAGGTCCGGCTGTGGTCGCTGCCGACGGCGGACATGATCGGCCGGACCGGAGTGTTCCGGCCGGACGGGCGGGTGCTCGCGACGGCGGCGCTCGACGGACGGGTCCGGCTGTGGGACGTGCGCAAGCCCGGCAGGCCGGTGCCGATGGGCGAGCCGTTCCGGCCGAAGGGCGGCGTACGCTCCCTGGAGTTCTCCAGGAACGGCCGCACCCTCGCGGTGGTGACGGGAAACCGGGCCGTGCAGCTGTGGAACGTCGGGGACCCGGACCGCCCCGTCCCCCACGGGTCGCCCGTCCCCCTGCGCATCCGGTTCGCCGACCCGCTGGCCTTCAGCCCGGACGGGCGCCTCCTGGCGACCGCCTACGACGACCGCACCATCCGGCTGTGGGACGTCGGCGACCCGTCCCGCCCCCGTCCGATCGGCGCGCCCCTCACCGGTCACAAGGGGTACGTCAACTCCCTCGTCTTCAGCCCGGACGGCCATACGCTCGCCAGCGGCAGCGCCGACGGCACCATCAGGCTGTGGAACGCGACGGACCCCGGACGTCCCGTGCTGCGCGGCGCCCCTCTCAAGGGCCATCTCGGAGCCGTCAACGTCCTCGCCTACAGCCCCGACGGACACACGCTGGCCAGCGGCGGCGACGACAACTCGGTCCGGCTCTGGGACATCGAGGGCCCCTCCAAGGCCTCGCAGCGCAGGAGCCTCACCGGCCACACCGAGGCGGTCGTGTCACTGACCTTCAGCCGGAACGGCCGCACCCTGGCCAGTGGCGGCAACGACAGCACCGTCCGGCTCTGGAACGTCTCCGACCCCTCCAAGGCCGGCCCGATCGGCCAGTCGATGAGCCCCAACGCCAAGAGCGGCACCTTCCTGGCGTTCAGCCCGAACAGCCACATGCTGGGGGTGTCGAGCGGCACCGACACCATCCGGCTCTGGAACCTGGACGTCGACGAGGCCGCACACCGCGTCTGCACGATGACCCGGGGCGTGCTGACGCCGGAGACCTGGCGCGAGTACCTGCCCCGGCTGTCCTACGACCCGCCGTGCGAGCCCTGACGGTGCCCGACCGCACAACAGGCCCCGCAACCAAGGCAGTTGAGTGATACGAGTCACAACCCCGGCTTTGCTGACGAACAGTCGACTTCCATGGGCAAGCGCTTGTTACCCTTGGCCATAGCCCGACCGCTGGTGCATCCCCCGTCGCCAGCGGTCGGGCCTTTACGTGCGCCCGTGGCCTCGCAGGTCGAGCCGCATCAGGATTCGGGGATGGCCGGCCAGCACCGAGGTGGTGTCCGCCGCGTAGCCGAAGCCGGCGCGTTCGAAGTTCTTCCGGAGCCCGGGGTACGCCATCGTCAGGTCGACCTTGGCGTCGCCGTTGTCGAGGGGGTACGCCTCGACCGCCGGTGCGCCGTGGGCGCGGGCGAACTCGACCGCGCCGGCGATGAGAGCGTGCGAGATGCCCTGCTTCCGGTGACCGGGGCGTACCCGGACGCACCACAGCGACCAGACGGGCAGGTCGTCGACGTGAGGGATCTTGCGGTTGCGGGCGAAGGAGGTGTCCGCGCGCGGGGCGACGGCGGCCCAGCCGACCGGTTCGTCGCCGTCGTAGGCGAGCACGCCGGGGGGCGGATCCGCGCGGCACAGCTCGGCGACGTACTCGCCTCGGGCCGGGCCGCGCAGTTCGTTGTTGAGCTTGGAGGGGATCCGGTAGCTCAGGCACCAGCAGACGTTCGCACCGGGCGACTTGGGCCCCAGCACCGCACGGACGTCCTCGAAGACCGTGGCCGGCCGAACGTCGATGTTCATGCCACCACGATGTCACGCACCGCCCGGCCGCGCCGCTCGGCTAGGCCCTCGGACCCGGTGACACGGCCTGGCCGAACGCGTTGTAGAACGGCTGGGCCATCCCGGCGAGCGCAGAGGCGCCCTGGGAGAACGGCGTGACGAGCGCGACGAGCAGAGCAGCGGCACGGGGTGTTTCAGACGTAGGACCTACAGCGGCATCGCGGGCCTGCTCAGGCCGACGCCGCGCGCAGCATTCGCAGTTGGCCGATCTCGGTCACGTTCTTCATCAGTTCCGCGTTCACCCAGGCCGCCATGTGCGCGACGGTGTACTGGGGGTCGTTCGGCCAGGGGAACGGTGCCGTGGCCTCCAGGTCGGAGTCCGTGAGACCGTCCAGCACGGCCAGCCACTGCGTGCGCAGGCCGCGCAGCCACTCGATGGTCGGTGTGCCCTCGCCGGGCCATACGACGTCCGTGCGGTCGCGGGGCGGGCGGCCCTGGGCGTGGTCGAGGGCCACGCTCCACCACCAGCCGATGTGCCAGCTCACCCAGGCGACGGTGGGGACGGGAACGGGGTCGGGCTCGGTCTCCGCCCAGTCCGGTACCCAGGTGCCGTCGGGGCCCGGGCGCATCGTCCAGCAGAGCGGCGCGGGCTCCCAGAGGAAGTCCTCCGGCTCCAGCCGCTCCAGGTGGTACTCGAACAACGACCAGGTCAACTCGAGCTGCCAGCGCAGCAGTTGAGTGCGGGAAACGTTCATCGTACGACCCTACGCAAGCGCCCGGGCGTCCCGGGCCAGTCCCGTCCAGTCCAGGTCCCGCAGCGCGGGCTCGGCGTCGCAGCCCGACGGCAGGCGAGGCGTGGCCTGGAACCAGACAACGGTGAGACGGGAGCGGTACGCGACCGGGTCGCGGGCCGGATCGAGAGCCGTGGAGTGGAACGTGCCGACGCAGGCCACGGCGGGCAGGACCTCGACGGGCCCGAGGCCGCCGGCGTACTGGTCGGGGTATGTGCGCGGCGGCGGGACCAGGTGCACCGGCGTGCCGGGGCGGGCCCGCTCGGCGGCGCGCAGCAGCCCTCGGATCCGCAGGTCGTTCACCGGCTTGCAGGGATAGCCCTCCAGCAGGTCGCCGTACGTCGACGTGAACCGCAGCTCGGCGAGATCCACCGAGCGGCCGGAGGCCAGGACGAGGCGGGCGAGCGCCAGGGCCGGCGATTTGACGTGCTGTTGCATGGAGGTCTTTCGGTGCTCATGGACGGGGTGCCGCTCACGGCCGGTGCCCCGTCATCCGTGCCGCCGACGCGATCGTCGCCCGGGCCTCGCGCTCGGACAGGCCGGTGTTGAGTGCGGCCTCGACCAGGGCGTCCACGAGCGCGGGGCCGATGCCGTCCTCGTAGGCCCGGCAGGCCGCCCAGAACAGCCGGGTGTTGCGCTGGCCCTCGTGCGCGGCGAGGACGAACTGCACCAGGCCCTGGCCGTGGCCGCCGGTCGCCGGGGGTGTGGGGTGGTGGGCGCGGGGCGGCGGGAGGAGCAGGCGCAGCAGGGAGCGCGGGCAGGGGGCGGGGGCCAGCTGGGCGGTTCCCGGGGCCGCGGCGTAGACGCCCTGGCCGGTGCGGGAGCCGGGGCCGACGAGGTAGCCGCCGGCGCCCCGGATGTCGATGCCGGGGGCGAGGCGGCCCGCCGAGTTGGGGACGACCACGTCGGCCGGGCCGCTCAGCCACAGGTGACGGCCGCCGGACGGGGTCACGACGACCACCGTCGGCGGGATGGTGAACAGGTGCCGCAGCGCCAGCTCGCGCAGGGCGGCAGAGGAGTCCGTGCCGGTCTTCACGTCCAGGTCGATGCCGATCAGATGGTGCGGGGGCAGGCCGCAGGCGATGCCGTAACCGGTCGCCCAGGGCGCCGCGGCGAACAGTTCGCGGATGCGGGCCGGGTCGCTGGAGGCGTCGTAGACCCCGTGGCCGAGCCGGCCGCACTCGCCGTGGCAGGGGGAGGGGGCGGGGTCGTCGCGGTGCGGGGAGCGCAGCGCGGGGAGCTTGGTGCGGGACAGGGGGATGACGGCCAGTCCGCGTTCGGCGGCTGACAGGGCGTGTGCGAGGGCCAGCGTCGTGGCCTGCCGGTCGGTGGTGGCCATGCTCCTAGTTTCGTACGTACGTTCGAAAAAGGAAAGAGGGAGCGGGTGCGACGCGCCGGGGGCGGAGGGCGACAACAACATGGCCCTTGGCAGCGGTGTCGGCGGCGACGACTTCGGCAACTCGGCCACCACCCAGCAGCGGGCCGTCGGCGAGGGTGCCTCCAACCAGCAACACCGCCCAGGTCAACGGCTCGGCGTCCACGGCCGTCAACCAGGGCGACGCCAACACCGCCGCCAGCGGGGCTTGACGAGGCACTTGATCTGACGGACAGTCAGAAACTGTGACTGGTGAGCCGGAGGTCCACGACGAGTTCGAGGCGCGCCTGAAGGCCTACGAGGGCCGCCCGGCCGCCGCCACCGGGGTCGGCCGGGACCTCGTCAACGAGCCGATGATCAGGCACTGGTGCGAGGCCATGGGCGACACCAACCCGGCGTACACCGGCCCGGACGCCATCGCTCCCCCCACCATGCTCCAGGCGTGGACCATGGCCGGTCTCTCCCGCCGCCCGGAACGCACGGCGGCGTACGAAGAACTCCTCGGCCTGCTGGACGAGTCGGGCCACGACGCGGTCGTCGCCACCGACTGCGAGCAGGAGTACCTCCGCCCCCTGCGCCCCGGGGACGAGATCACCTTCGACTCGGTGATCGAGTCGGTGTCCGGCCGCAAGACCACGAAGCTCGGGACGGGCTACTTCGTCACCACCCGCACGGATGTCCGGGCGGGCGGCGAACTTGCCGGCACCCACCGCTTCCGCATCCTCAAATACGCCCCCGCACGCCGACCGAAAGCCTTGAGCGCTCCGAAGGAGCGTCGGCCGCGCCCCGTCGTCAACCGCGACAACGCCGGCTTCTGGGAGGGCGTGGCGCGCCACGAGCTGCTGATCCAGCGCTGCACCGGCTGCGGCACCCTGCGTTTCCCCTGGCTGCCGGGCTGCAACAGCTGCGGCTGTCTGGAGTGGGACACCGTCGAGGCGAGCGGCGAGGGCACGGTCTACTCGTACGTCGTCATGCACCACCCGCCGTTCCCGGCCTTCACCGCATCCGATCATGCCGCCGCCGCGGCGGGTCCTTACGCGGTCGGGCTGATCGAGCTCGCGGAGGGCGTGCGGATCATCAGCAACGTGGTGGGGGTGCCGTACGACAAGGTGCGGATCGGCATGCCGGTGCGGCTGGAATTCCGGCGGTACGACGACGAACTGGTGCTGCCCGTCTTCCAGGGGGTGACGCGGTGAACGCCGGCGACCGCCTCCCGCCCCTGGAGATCCCGATCACCCGCACCCTGATCGTCGCCGGGGCGATCGCCTCCCGGGACTACCAGGACGTGCACCACGACCCGGAGCCGGCCCGGCGGAAGGGCTCCCCCGACATCTTCATGAACATCCTGACGACCAACGGCCTGGTCGGCCGGTACATCACCGACCACTTCGGGCCCCGGGCGGAGCTGCGCCGGGTGGCGATCCGGCTCGGCGCGCCCAACCACCCCGGGGACACGATGGTGCTGACGGGCACGGTCGAGGAGGCCGACGGGGACCTGGTGACGGTCCGGGTCGTCGGCGCGAACGGCATCGGCGAGCACGTCATGGGCACGGTGACGGTGAGGGTTCCGGGATGAGCCTCAGAGGGCGGGACGGACTCGGCGGGCGCGCCGCCGTCGCCGGCATCGGGGCCACCGAGTTCTCCAAGGACTCGGGCCGCAGTGAACTGCGCCTGGCCGTCGAAGCGGTGCACGCGGCCCTGGCGGACGCGGGTCTCACCCCGGCGGACGTGGACGGGATGGTCACGTTCACCATGGACACCAGCCCCGAGATCACCGTGGCCCAGGCGGCGGGCATCGGCGAGCTCTCCTTCTTCTCCCGGATCCACTACGGCGGCGGCGCGGCCTGCGCCACCGTCCAGCAGGCGGCCCTGGCGATCGCCGCGGGCGTGGCGGACGTGGTCGTC
Organism: Streptomyces coeruleorubidus; assembly: GCF_028885415.1. GTDB lineage: Bacteria > Actinomycetota > Actinomycetes > Streptomycetales > Streptomycetaceae > Streptomyces > Streptomyces coeruleorubidus_A. Next base: position 4,791,395 of record NZ_CP118527.1, on the reverse strand, counting down.
TGCTACCGGGCCTTCAACGAGCGCTCGGGCCGCCGCTTCGGCTCCGGGGTACGGCACCGGGAGCCGTCGGCGGAGGGCGCGGCGCTCGGCTGGGCGCTGCCGTTCGGCCTGCTCACCCCTGCGTCGTGGGTGGCGATGGCGGCCCAGCGCTACCTCCACACCTACGGCCTGACACCGGAGGCCTTCGGGCACGTGGCCGTCGTCGACCGCAGGTACGCGGCGACCAACCCGGCGGCCTACTTCCACGGCCGGCCCATCACCCTGGCCGACCACGCCGCGTCCCGCTGGATCGCCGAGCCGCTGAGGCTGCTGGACTGCTGCCAGGAGACGGACGGCGGACAGGCACTCGTCGTCACCTCCGTGGAACGGGCCCGCGACCTGCCGCACCCGCCGGCCGTGATCGCGGCGGCCGCCCAGGGCGCGGGACGCGCGCAGGAGCAGATGACCAGCTTCTACCGCGACGACCTGACCGGCCTGCCCGAGACGGCGGTGGTGGCCCGGCAGCTGTGGCGGACCTCGGGGCTCGCGCCGGCCGACATCGACGTGGGCATCCTCTACGACCACTTCACACCGTTCGTGCTGATGCAGCTGGAGGAGTTCGGCTTCTGCGGCCCCGGCGAGGCACCGGACTTCGTGGCCGAGGAACGCGTGCCGCTCAACACGCACGGCGGGCAGCTCGGGGAGGCGTACCTGCACGGGATGAACGGGGTGGCGGAGGCCGTCCGGCAGATCAGGGGGACGGCGGTGAACCCGATACCGGGTGCGGAGCGGGTCCTGGTGACGGCGGGGACGGGCGTGCCTACGTCGGGGCTCGTCCTGACCGCCGACTCTCAGGGGTGAACCCGCAGTACCCCGGGTCCTTCGCTCCACCTACAGGAGGTGCAGCAAGCCCTACCCCTACAACCTGAGGGGGACCCCGCTTCGGGACCTGCGGCCGATCCGCTGGAGGCGGCCCCGCTCATAGCGTTGAGCCATGACCACACTCGTCTGCACCAGCGCGTCGAAGGCCGCTGCACCAGCGGCGCAGACCCTTCCGTACCCGTCGTTCTCGTCGTACGTCAGGGCCCGCCAGCCGGTGCTGCTGCGTACCGCCCGCTCGCTCACCGGCAACCCGAGCGACGCCGAGGACCTGTTGCAGACCGCGCTCGCCAAGACGTACGTCGCCTGGGAGCGTATCGAGGACCACCGCGCCCTCGACGGCTATGTGCGACGGGCGCTGCTGAACACGCGGACGTCGCAGTGGCGCAAGCGCAAGGTCGACGAGTTCGCCTGCGACGAGCTGCCCGAGCCGGAGCCGGTGCCCGGCGGCGACGACCCGGCCGAGCAGCAGGCGCTGCGCGACGCGATGTGGCGGGCGATCATGCGGCTGCCGGCCCGGCAGCGGGCGATGGTGGTCCTCAGGTACTACGAGGACCTCAGCGAGGTCCAGACGGCCGAGGTGCTCGGCGTCTCGGTGGGCACGGTGAAGTCGGCTGTCTCCCGCGCGCTCGGCAAGCTCCGCGAGGACGCTGAGCTGGGGCTTGTCCGTAGTTGAGCGGATGTGTCGGCAGCCGGTGAGCGGTTCCGTCGGCAGCCGTGGCGTGATCGATCGCCCGGTCCTAGTGACATACCGCGCGGTATGTGCGCAGAATCAGCGCAACTCTTACCACCGCGCAGGCAATGCCGCCCCGGGAGGACGCCGTGCTGAGCACCATGCAGGACGTACCGCTGCTGATCTCGAGGATCCTGACCCATGGGTCGACGATCCACGGGACATCACAGGTGACCACCTGGACCGGTGAGGACGAGCCGCACCGTCGCTCCTTCGCCGAGATCGGCGCCCGCGCGGCCCAGCTCGCACACGCCCTGCGCGAGGACCTCGGCGTCGCCGACGACGACCGGGTCGCCACCCTGATGTGGAACAACGCGGAGCACGTGGAGGCCTACTTCGCGATCCCCTCCATGGGCGCGGTCCTCCACACCCTGAACCTCCGGCTCCCGCCCGAGCAGCTGGCCTGGATCGTCAACCACGCGGCCGACCGCGTGATCATCGCCAACGGCTCGCTGCTCCCCCTGCTCGCCCCGCTGCTCCCGCACCTGAAGACGGTCGAGCACGTGGTCGTCTCCGGCCCTGGGGACCGCTCCCTGCTCGCGGACGCGACCGCGCGGGTCCACGAGTTCGACGACCTGATCGCCGGGAAGCCGACGTCGTACGACTGGCCCGAGCTGGACGAAGGCCAGGCCGCCTCCATGTGCTACACCTCCGGCACCACCGGCGACCCCAAGGGCGTGGTCTACAGCCACCGCTCCATCTATCTGCACTCCATGCAGGTCAACATGGCCCAGTCGATGGGCCTGACCGACGAGGACACCTCGCTGGTCGTGGTGCCGCAGTTCCACGTGAACGCGTGGGGGCTGCCGCACGCGACCTTCATGACCGGCGTGAACCTGCTGATGCCGGACCGCTTCCTCCAGCCGGCGCCGCTCGCCGCGATGATCGAGAGCGAGAAGCCGACCCATGCCGCCGCCGTCCCGACCATCTGGCAGGGCCTGCTCGCCGAGCTGACCGCGCACCCCCGCGACGTCTCCTCCCTCACCCAGGTCACCATCGGCGGCTCGGCCTGTCCGCCGTCCCTCATGGAGGCCTTCGACAAGCTGGGCATGCGGGTCTGCCACGCCTGGGGCATGACGGAGACGTCCCCGCTCGGCACGATCGCCCGTCCCCCGGCCGGTGCGGTCGGCACGGAGGAGGAGTTCGCCTACCGCCTCACCCAGGGCCGTTTCCCGGCAGGCGTCGAGGCCCGGCTGACCGGCCCGGGCGGCGAACGCCTCCCCTGGGACGGTGAGTCGGCCGGCGAGCTGGAGGTACGCGGCCCGTGGATCGCCGGCGCCTACTACAACGGCCCGGACGCCGACCCCCTCCGGCCCGCCGACAAGTTCAGCGAGGACGGCTGGCTCAAGACGGGTGACGTGGGGACGATCTCCCCCGACGGCTACCTCACCCTCACCGACCGTGCCAAGGACGTCATCAAGTCCGGCGGCGAGTGGATCTCCTCGGTGGAGCTGGAGAACGCCCTCATGTCCCACCCCGAGGTGGCCGAGGCGGCCGTCGTCGCCGTCCCCGACGACAAGTGGGGCGAGCGCCCCCTGGCCACGGTCGTCCTCAAGGAAGGCGCCACCGCCACCTTCGAGACCCTGCGCGCCTTCCTCGCCGACGAGGGCAAGATCGCCAAGTGGCAGCTCCCGGAGCGCTGGACGGTCATCGAGGCGGTGCCGAAGACGAGCGTCGGCAAGTTCGACAAGAAGGTGCTGCGCAGGCAGTACGCGGAGGGGGAGCTGGACGTGACGCGGCTCTGACCCGCTGACGCGCATGACACGCGTGCCTGACTCCCGGGCACGCAAGGCCTGACCGCCGTCACCGCCGTCACCGCCGTACGGCGGTCAGCCCCCACCCCAGCACCAGCCAGAGCCCCGCCACGCCGCACACCCCACCCCAGCCGAAGTGGCTGAAGGCGAACCCGGCGAGGGCCGAGGCGCCGGCACCGCCCGCGAAACCGGCGACCACATAGGCGGTGTTGGCGGTGGCCGGGGCGGACGTGGCGGTCAGGGCGAGGGTCTGGTTGGCGACGTGCGAGGCGACGAGCGCCGCGTGGATCAGCACGGCGGCGGCGAACAGCGCCCCCAGCACCTGCCCGCCCAGCCAGAACAGCGGCACGGACACGGCGGCGAGCAGATACGCGGACCGCACGACACGCTCCGCGCCGAACCGGTCCACGAGCCCGCCGGCCAGCGGTGCCACCGCGGTCGCCGTCAGCCCGAACAGCCCGAACAGCCCGGCCGTCGCGGTGGACAGCCCGTACGCCGGCCCGGTCAGCAGCAGGGCGAGCGAGGTCCACAGCGCGCTCCACGCCCCGAACATCCCGGCCTGCCGCAGGCAGGCGCGCCACAGGTCGGACGAGTGGCGCAGCACGGAGGGCAGCGCGGCGAGTCCGGCGAACAGCGGGCCTTCCCGCCGCCGCTGCGACGGCAGGACGAGAGCGGTCGCGAGTCCCAGGACGAGGGTGAGCACGGCAGCGCCGGCGAACACCCAGCGCCAGCCGAAGGCCTGCCCGGCCAGTCCGCCCAGCACCCGGGCCGCGACGATGCCGGTGAACAGGCCCGCGACGACGGCCGCGACGTGACGGGCCCGCCGCTCGGCCGGGGCGCGTTCGGCGACCAGCGGGACGAGCAGTTGCGGGATGACGGTCGCGGCCGAGGCGACGAACACGGCGACCGCGAGGGCGGTGACACCCGGGGCGGCGGCGCTGGCGGCCAGTGCGACGGCGGTGACGAGCGTGAGCCCGCCGACCAGCCGGCGCCGGTTCGCGCTGTCGCCGAGCGGGGCGAAGAACAGCAGGCCGACCGCGTAGCCGAGCTGTGCGACCGAGGCGATCCAGGCGACGGCCGAGGGCGCCGAGGCGAAGTCGCGGGCCATGAGCGAGAGCAGCGGCGCGGCGAGGTAGATGTTGGCGGCGGTGACCGCGCTGCACACGGCGATCAGGGTGAGGAAGAGGCCGGGGGAGGGCGTACGCGCCTGCCGCACGGGGGCCGTGCCGGTCCGGCGGGACGTGGTCGTGGTTGTGGTCGCTGACGGCATGGAGGAGGACTCCTTGGAGTCGGCTCTAACAACTAACTGGTTGGTTGGACAATGAGGCAACAGTGTGGGCGGCCCTTCGATTCCCTGTCAACCAAACAGTTGGTTACCTGGAGCGTTACCCTCTCTCCCATGGCAGCAGCAAGGGACCCCGAGGCCACCAAGGCCCGGATCTTCGAGGCGGCGGTCGCCGAGTTCGCCCGGCACGGCATCGCCGGCGCCCGCATCGACCGCATCGCCGCCGAGGCGAAGGCCAACAAGCAGTTGATCTACGCCTACTTCGGCAACAAGGCGGAGCTGTTCGCGATCGTCCTCGAAAGGAAGATGCTCCACCTCGCCGAGGCGGTCCCCATCGACCCGGACGACATCGAGGGCTGGATCGACCGCCTGATGGACTACCACGCCGCCCACCCGGAGCTGCTGCGCCTGCTCTTCTGGGAAGGCCTGGAGTACGGCAACACCGAACTGCCCCACGAGTCCCACCGCCAGGAGCACTACGCCCGCAAGGTCGCCGCCCTCCAGGACGGCCAGGACCGCGGTGTCGTCACCGACGCGATCCCGGCGGCCGACCTGCTGTTCCTGCTGACCGCACTGGCCAACTGGACCGCGGTCGTGCCGCAGATGCGGCGCATCCTGGTCGGCGGCGAGGACCCCGACCAGGACCGCCTGCGCACCTCGGTCAAGGAGGCGGCCCGCCGCCTCTCGGCCCGATAGCGCGCTCGGACAGGCCCCTAGGGGGTGTCGTCCCTAGTTGGTCCCGATCCGGGACAGCAGCTCGACGATCCGGGACTGCACCTCGCCGCTGGTGGACCGCTCCGCGAGGAAGAGCACCGTTTCTCCGGAGGCCAGCCGCGGCAGGTCGGCCTGGTCGACGGCGGCCGTGTAGACGACGAGCGGGGTGCGGTTGAGCTGCCCGTTCGCACGCAGCCAGTCCACGATCCCGGCCTGCCGCCGGTGCACCTGCATCAGGTCCATCACGACCAGGTTCGGCCGGAACTGCCCCGCCAGCGTCACCGCATCGCCGTCACTCGCCGCCCGCGCGACCTGCATCCCGCGCCGCTCCAGCGTCGCCGTCAGCGCCAGCGCGATCTCCGCGTGCTCCTCGATCAGCAGTACGCGTGGCGGGTGCTGCTCACTGTCGCGCGGCGCCAGCGCCTTCAGCAGGACGGCGGGATCGGCACCGTAGGCCGCGTCCCGCGAGGCCTGCCCGAGTCCGGCCGTGACCAGGACGGGCACCTCGGCGGCGACTGCGGCCTGCCGCAGCGACTGCAACGCCGTACGCGTGATCGGCCCGGTCAGCGGGTCGACGAACAGCGCGGCGGGGAAGGCCGCGATCTGCGCGTCGACCTCCTCGCGCGAGTTCACGATCACGGGCCGGTAACCGCGGTCGCTCAGCGCCTGCGATGTGCTGACGTCCGGCGCGGGCCACACCAGCAGCCGCCGCGGGTTGTCCAGCGGCTCCGGCGGCAGCTCGTCGTCCATCGGCTGCGGCACCGGCGGATCGGCCACCTCGACGGCGCCGCCGGGCCCGTCCAGCGGCTCCGGACCCTCGGCGGCGTTCTCGTCCGGCGCGCCTATCGCGTACGACCGTCCACCGCCCTCGGTCATCTGCGCGAGCCGCGACTGACCAGCGAGGGACGGCTGCGCCGGGACGGGCGCGGTGACCGGTGCGGTGCCCTGCGCGGGCGTCGGCTCGGCCGTCGGATGCGGGCGCGCGGCCTGCTCCGGGCGCGGCGCCGTTTCCTGGCGGGAGGTCTGATCACTCCGACCGGCCTGTTCCGTCCGCGCGGCCGGGTCGGGCGGTGTGCCGAGCTTGCGGCGCCGGCCCGATCCGCCCGACTGGTGCGGGGGCGGCGTCGCCGAGGGCTGGGGCGCGGGCGCGCCCGGCGCCTGCGGGGCCGAAGCGGCCGAGGGACGCGCGGCGGGCCCGCCCGACGGCTGCTGCACGTGGGCCGCCTGCCGGTTGAACGGCACGCCTTGGCCCAGCGTCCGCACGCTGATCGCCCGCCCCTGCGTGGAGTTCGGGTCGACGGGCGCGGCCGCCTCCGCGGGCAACGGCTGAGCCGCCCGCGTTGCGCCCTCCGGGGGCATCGGGGTGCCCGGCGCCGGGGTGTGGGGCTGCGGGGCCTGGGCCGCGGGGGTGCCGTTCGGGGGGAAGGCGGGGTGTGCGGCGGCGCCGTTGGGTGGTGCGGGGTGCGCGGCGCCGTTGGGAGCTGCGGACTGTGCCCCGCCGTTCGGAGGTACGGCGACACCGGCCCCAGAGGTGTGGTCGGCGGCGGGCCAGGTCTGTGGCTGGGGGGCGGAGGTGCCTTGGGCCGGGGCCGGGACCGGGGATGGGGTTCCGGGGGTGGCGGTGCCCTGGGGTGGGGTGCCCGGGGCGGGGGTTCCCTGGGCCGGGGTGCCCTGCCCGGGGGCGGACTCGGCGGGGAGCGGCTGACTGGCGGAGGGCTGCTGCTCCGGTGTGACGACGCCCTGCTGCGGCAGGGGCTGCGCGCCGTGGGGCTGGTTCAGGGACGCGGGTTGAAGCGCCTGGCCCGGGAGGGCCGCCTGCACGCTGTGCCCGAGACCGCCCGGGGCGGGGACGGACACGCCCTGCGGGGGTACGCCGACCCCTTGCGGGGGTACGGCGACGCCCTGAGGCGGGACTGCGGTGCCCTGCGCCTGGGGGACGCTCGCGTGCGGGACGTTCCCCTGGGGAGGAACGGCGTTGCCCTGCGGGTGCACGGCGTTGCCCTGCGCGTGAGCTGCGTTCCCCTGCGCCGGAACCGCCACGCCCTGCGGCGGTACAGCCGTACCGGGCGCGACCTGTCCGGCAGCCACCCCGGCCTGGACGGGCACACCCTGATCCGGGGTGCCTTGCCCCGGACCGGCCTGCCCCACCGGAACCTGACCGGTGACGTCCTGCTGTGCGGGAACCCCCTGCTCGGTCCCGGCGGGCACGGAACCAGCCTGCTGACCCGCCCCCTGCCCAGGCGCACCAGCCACAGCACCCGCCGTACCGGGCGCCTGCGCTCCGGCCCCGTCGGCCGGCTGAGCCGCAACGGCCCGCCGCCGACGCCCGGTCGGCGCACTCGTCGGATGCGGCTGGGGCGGGGTGTGATCGGCGGACTGGTCGTGCGGGACGGCGTCGTGCCGCCCTTCCTCGGCCCGCCCGTCACCGGCGGCAGCGGAACCGGGAACCGCCACGGCTCCCTGTCCCTGTCCCGGCACCTGGCCATGACCGGCCCCCTGTACCTGACCGGCCCCCTGTCCCTGACCGGCCCCCTGTCCCTGACCGGGCACACCACCTGGCGCGACCTGCTGCCCCTGGTCGGCGGCGCCGGCCGGTCCGGCCGGGGGCTGATCCGCCTCGGCCGGCGGCAAGGCGAACACCGCACGCGGCCCCGCCGCCTCCTGCGCGGCCGCCCGCTCGGCGGCGGCAGCCAGCGCACGCCGCCGACGCCCGGTCGGCTGCGAAGCCTGGGCCTGACCCTGGGCCGCGTCGGCGGAAGCCGCGGCGGCCTCGCCGGACGGCGCGGGCAGTGCCGGCGGCAGCGCGTGCTGCTCGCCGGGCTGGACCTCACGCCGGGCCCGCCGTCCGGAGGGCGCGGGCACGCCCTGCGGCGGAACGGTCCCGCCCAGTCCCGTACCCGATGCGGCGGTCCCCGCCGCATGCTCGGCGGCCGTGACGACGGCCCCTTCGGCGACGCCCTGGACGGCGCCCCCGACGGGCAGGGCCGGAGCCGCACCGGCGTTCTCGGCCGCACGCCGCCGCCGCCCGGTACCGCCCGACGCGGCCGCACCCTCACCGGAAGCCTGCGCGGGAAGGGCAGCCGGTTCCCCGGCGGCCCGCCTCCTGCGCCGCCCGGTGGGCGCGGCCCCCTCGGCACCGGACCCACCGGCCCCGTCGCCCTCAGCCGGAACGTCACCGTCCAGGAACGCATCGGTGTTGGACCGCCGCGCCCGGCGCCGTCCTCCACCGAAGGTCTGCCCACCGGACGTCTGATCACCGGAGGCAGCGGGCATCCCCTCGTCGACCGCTTGGGCGGCCTGGGCGGCGGCATCCGCGGCAACCGCCCCGGCCCCGCCCCCGATCGGCACTTCGAGGACGTAGGCGTTACCGCTCATCCCCGGCACTTCATGCGTCTGGAGCACGCCACCGTGGGCCCGGACGATCCCGCGGACGATGGGCTCGTGCACGGTGTCACCGCCGGCGTAGGGCCCGCGCACCTCGATGCGTACGACCTCGCCGCGCTGGGCCGCCGCCACCACGACGGTGTTGTCCATGTAGCCGCCCGCCGACACGGGCGTGTTGCCGGTCGCGTCGACCCCCGCCACGTCCGCGACCAGATGCGCGAGAGCGGTCGCGAGCAGCCGGGGATCGACCTCGGCCTCGATGGGCGGCGCGTGCACGGCGAACTGCACCCGCCCGGGCCCGATGAGCTCGACGGCCCCGTCGACACCGGCGGCGACGACGGCGTCCAGCATCACCTTCGTACGGGAGATGCCCTCGCTGCCCGAGTCGAGCCGCTGGTAGCCGAGGACGTTGTCGATGAGCGTAGTGATGCGCGAATACCCGGCGGACAGGTGGTGCAGCACCTGGTTGGCCTCGGGCCACAGCTGCCCGGCGTCGTCCGCTGCCAGCGCGGCCAGCTCACGCCGCAGCTCCTCCAGCGGCCCGCGCAGCGACTGCCCGAGCAGGGTCAGCAACTGCTCGTGCCGCGCGGCGAGCGCCTCGTACCGATCCTTCTCCCGCTCCCCGAGGGCGGCGTACCGCTCCTCGTTCGCGCCGAGTTCCTCGGCGTGCCGCTCGCGCAGCTCCTCCAGCTCGGTGACGTGCTGCTGGCGCAGCGCGGTCAGCTCGGAGGCGTGCTCCTCGGCGATCCGCTCCAGCTCTTCCGCGTGGCGCTTCTGAGCCGCCTCCTTCTCCTCGACGACGGCGTCGTAGGGCCGCCGGTCGGTGAAGGTCATCACGGCGCCGACGAGCTGCTCGCCGTCGCGCACGGGCGCGGTCGTCAGATCGACCGGCACCTTGCCGCCGTCCTTGGCGTACAGCACCTGCCCGCGCACCCGGTGCTTGCGCCCGGAGCGCAGGGTGTCGGCGAGCGGCGACTCCTCGTACGGGAAGGGCGATCCGTCGGCGCGCGAGTGCAGCACGAGATCGTGCAGTGCGCGCCCGCCGAGATCGCTGGCCCGGAAACCCAGTATCTGAGCGGCGGCCGGATTGACGAGCACGATCCGCCCGTCGGTGTCGGTCCCGACGACGCCCTCGGCCGCGGCCCGCAGGATCATCTCGGTCTGCCGCTGCGACCGCGCCAGCTCGGCCTCGGTGTCCACGGTCCCGGACAGGTCCCGTACGACGAGCATGAGCAGCTCGTCGCCGGTGTAGCCGTAACTGTCGTAGGCCTGCTGCCCGTTCTCCAGATTCGCACTGGTGACCTCGACGGGGAACTCGGTCCCGTCCGTCCTGCGCGCGATCATCCGGGTCGGCTTGGTCCGGGCATGCGGATCGAGGTGCTCCGGCCGCCGCATGGACCCCGGGATGAGCTTGGAGTCGAACTGCGGCAGCAGATCGAGCAGCCCGCGCCCCACCAGAGCGGTGCCCGGCGTCTCGAAGGCCTCCAGGGCGATGGTGTTGGCGTTGACGACCGTCCCGTTGGCGTTGACCAGCACCAACGCGTCGGGAAGAGCGTCCAGTATGGCTGCGAGGCGAGCAGCGCCTCGGGATGGCCTGCTGCTCACGAGACGCTTCCTCCCTGTTACCGCACCTTGCCGACCGCTCGGGCCATCTTGCCAACCGTCCCGCAGCGTGTCACGCGAGGGAGTCTAAGGGCTGCGGTTGCGCTCGCGACGCCGGATGAGAGCGAGGTCGCACGAGGAAGTGACCCCGAACTGACGACCGAGTAACCGGAAACGCCCGCCCTCCTGCAACGACGTCGCGGGACCTTCGCGGGACCTTTACGAGGACAGTGTTTCTGTACCTTTTTGCCCGGGTGGCCGGATGAGGGCGTGAGGTGGCCGGATAGGGGCGCGAGCGCGACGCCACGGGAACCACCGCCCCGGGTCACCTCAGGGGCGTTTCTCGGATCCCATGTCCGGCAGCAGCGGCACGAGCCGGTCCCAGCGGGCGATCCCGCAGCCGTCACGTCGGTCGTACGTGGCGTCGACGGGCCGTCCGGCCCAGGTGCCGGTGACGTGCGCGGTGGCCGGCCCGCCGTACTGCATGGTGCAGAAGCCGCCTTCCGGGGCGGGTGCGAAGGCGTCCTTCCCCCACCGCGTGTCCCGCTCCAGGACCGCACAGGCTCCGCGAGGGTCGGGATGGCTGCCGCCGTCGGGCCCGCAGTACAACTCATACGTCCCGTCGACCTCACCGCCCGCGTTCCGCACGGTGACGGTGAGATGGTCCCGGTCCGGGCCGTGGCGGCCATCGAGCCCGGCCGGGGACGGGCCGGCCTGGGCGGACGCGGCCGGGGACACCGCGGCCAGCGCCCCGAAGGCGGCGACGGAGGCGGCGGCCCCGACGACGAGCCGCCGCAGACCGGGACGAGCGATGGTCCGCGAGGTTCGGGAGGCCCGGGAGGCCTGGGACGCGTTTCCGGGGTGACCCCGGCGAATGGCATGCGACATCGACATGACCTGACTAACGCGGCGCGGCCCGGTACGTTGCGCGCCGGTCCGAGGCGCCGCACGACACCACCGCGCACCCCACCACCCGGCCCCGCCACGCCACACCCCGGCACACCCCCCGCTGCTGCCCGGACAAGGCCTTTGCCCTGCGCCCTTCCCGCCTAGTACCGTGGGGGTCGATTGGTGACAGCACGCTCGACTGTGTCATCATCGGCACGCACCGACTCGCGCTCGCGCGGGAGGATGTGCCTGGAGGCGTCGCCTAGTCCGGTCTATGGCGCCGCACTGCTAATGCGGTTTGGGTCTTAAAGCCCATCGAGGGTTCAAATCCCTCCGCCTCCGCACCTGATCACGAAGCCCCGGTCACCCGACCGGGGCTTCGCTGTCGTCGGTCCGGTCGCCGATGCGCCTCTGAGGCCATTTCCCGAGGTCACAAGGGGTGTGGCAAACGGATTTCACATGGCGGCGGCGGTCATGTAATGTTCTTCCTGTCGCCGCGAGCGAGCCGGAAGGCCCGAGAGCGGCGAAAAAACAGAACAAGCACTCGTAGCTTAACGGATAGAGCATCTGACTACGGATCAGAAGGTTGCAGGTTCGAATCCTGCCGAGTGCACAGCACGTCAGAGGCCCTGTGGATCACTTCACAGGGCCTCTGGCTTTGGCCTTGACGGCAGTGATTGACGGCAACCGCCTCGGAGGACGGGTGCGGGGTCCGTGCCATCCGGCGAGATCGCGGTCAGTAGCGCCCGCCACGGGCTCCATCGATGATTTCTTGCGAGCTGCAGGGTCAGTACGGCCATGACTGATGTGAACAAGCCGCCGGTCGTCTCCCGCCGGGAGTGGCTGGCCGCAATCGACACCCTGCGCGTCCGGGAGAAGGCGCACACCCGCGAGGGCGACGCGATCGCTGCCGCCCGGCGACGGCTGCCCGTAACCGAGGTGGACCCGTCGGTCCCGCTCATCGGAGGCAAGGGGCACGTCCCCCTGATCGATGTCTTCGAGGGCCGTACCCAGCTGTTCGTGTCGTATCACATGTGGCACGACGGCCGCCCCGCCGCCGACCAGTGTGAGGGCTGCACCTTTTTCACCGGCCAGGTCCGCGAACTGTCCTATCTGCACCAGCGTGACGTCACCTTCGCCGTCTTCTGCCAGGGCCCGTACGAGGAATCCGACCGCTACCGCCGCTTCATGGGCTGGGACATGCCCTGGTACTCCGTGCCCGCCGAGTCGCACGCACGGCTCATCGACGGCCGCCACTTCGGGATGAAGGCGAGCTACCTCCGCGATGGGGACCGTGTCTACGAGACGTACTGGACCACCGGCCGTGGCGTTGAACCCATGGCGCCGTCCTACGGCATCCTCGACATGACCGTCTACGGACGGCAGGAGACCTGGGAGGACTCCCCGTCCGGCTGGCCGCAGCCGTACGAGACGCTTGGCCAGCAGTTCCGCAAGGACGGACGGCCGACTGCGCAATGGGCACGGATCGCAGCCGGCCACGACGACGACCTCGACAACGGACAGCCCAGCACGGCCACGGGTAGCTCAGGCTGCTGTTCGTAGACCCAAGCCCGACGGCCATCGCGGTGGAGCGACGGCCGTCTCGGCGGCGTGGAAGCCTGAATATCCGTGCGAACAGCCGTCTTCGTTTATGCGTAGAACTTCTCGAATCGCGGTTAGACGGGTACCGGGACATCGGCTGCGCCGCCGTCATCCTCCGACTCATTGGTGTCACGAAGGTGTAGATGTCCATGGTCACGCGGATGGAGCTGTGGCCGAGGACTTCCGTGATCATGCGGGCGTCGGCGACCTGTTCGCGGAGCAGCGAGGCGCAGGTGTGGCGCAGGTCGTGGAAGCGGACCTTACGGACGTCGGCGCGGAGGCAGTGCGCATCGAAGGAGCGGTTCAGGTTGCGCGGCTCGATGGGGGTGCCGTTCCGGAAGGTTGCAGGTTCGAATCCTGCCGAGTGCACACAACGCCAGAGGTCCCGGATCACCCCGGGGCCTGTGGCGTTTCCCTGGCTCGATGGGCGGTCATCGTCCCCGGCCATTCGGGGGATGCGTGGGTCTCTTCCTGCGCCTTCCCGCCCCGCGAGGGCATCCCTTGATGGAAAGAAAGGGAGACATGATGCCGCTCTACCTATCGAGGTTCAGCTACACCCCGGAGACTTGGGCGAGGCTGATCGTCCGCCCGGAGGACCGCGCACAGGCCGCTCAGTCGTACATCGAGTCCGTCGGCGGGAAGCTCCATGGCTTCTGGTATGCCTTCGGCACGCACGACGGCTACAACCTGTGGGAGGCTCCGGACAACGTGTCCATGGCCGCGGTTGCGCTGGCGATCAGCGGGGGCGGCGCGCTGAGTTCGTTCGAGACGACGGTTCTCCTGACCGTCGACGAAACGATCGAGGCCCTGCGCACAGCCGAGCAGGTCCAGTACCGGGCTCCTGGCACGTAGGTCGGCGGCGTGGTTTCGTGCCAGGTCCCCTGACGAAGACGGCCGCCCGGGGGGCGAGTCGGTGAATAAGGTCGGTCATGTCATCAGCTCCGATCGGCTGGTGGCCGTGCCCCGGGGCGGCTCCATCCGTCGCCGGGGCTTTCACGCCGTGTGGCTCCTTCGAGGCCGAGCAGTCTCAGAAGGCCGGCGCCGAGGACGTGTAGGCAGCGTGGCTGATGCTGAGCGTCGGGTCGATCGGACGGTGCTGCTCCGGGCCGGCGTTCAGTCAGTGCGGCAGTGTTCCTTCAAGTAGTCCGCCGCCAACCCGCTCGCGCGGGTGAACCAGTCGTTCAGGACCGCGATTTCGTCGGGGGAGTAGTCCGCGAGGAGTTGCGTGAGGCGGGCGTAGTACGGCTCGTAGACCTCTCGGATGCGGGCGACCGCGTCGGGCCGGGCGGCGACGCGGATGCGGCGGCGGTCGGTCGGGTCGGGGCGGCGGGTGATGTAGTCGGCGCGTTCCAGGCGGTTGAGGATGCCGGTGACGGCGCCTGTCGTCACGTGGACTCGGGCTGCCAGGTCGCCGGCCGTGGGCAGGTTCTCGCCGGCCTCGATGACGTAGGCGAAGCAGGTGAGGTCGGTCACACTCAGGCCCACCCGTTGGGCGATCTCGTGCTGTCCGACCAGGTGGGTCGCGATGAGGTGGTCCATCGCCGACAGTGCCTGCTCCGGCGTGGCGGCCGGACGCGACTTGGCTTGCATTCCCAGGTCCCTTAGTTCGTGAGATGTTTGGGACGTCAAATGCTTAGTGAGTGAGGGGTTCGAGGGGCCAGTCTCCATGAGCCCTCGCGGGAGGGGGCAGCGCATGAGCGCACATCAGTATGACCACGGGCACACGGTCGCCGGGTGGGTCGGAACCGGGATCGGGAGTGTCGGGGCCGCTGTGGCGGGGGTGGGGGTCTGTTTTGTTTCGGGTGTGCTGATCGCCGGTGGGCTCGGGATCGGTGTGGTCGGTCTGCTTGTCACCTGGGCGCTGCATCTGGCCGGCTGGGGGAAGGGGCCGGGGATCCGGCCCCGGGACGAGTGGGGGTGGCGGGTGCGGGACTCGGGGGCGCGGGCCGGGCATGACAAGTGCCTCGCGTGCCGGCTGGCCGGGCGGCGGCGGGTGGCGGGTTCGGGCCGTACCGCGGAGGTGGCCGGGGGTGTTTCCGTGCGCGGCGAGGTGAGCGTGGGCGGGGAGGCCGAGGCTGCCGCCGTGGGGGCCGATGCCGGGCGTTGACCCACGTGGGCGCCGGGCGCCCGGCGCCGGGCGCCGTTGTCAGTGGTGCCCTCTAGTCTCGACAGAGATGGCACAGGCATGGAAGTGCTCGGGGCTGCGGTGGTCGGCGGACGGTCCCGTGCTGGCGTGGGACGGTGGGCGGCGCAGTGCGCTGACCTGGGGGAAGCGGGTGGCCTTCGGGGTCGCGGAAGGGGTCGTGCGGACATGCGTGGGGGCTCGGGGGCATGCGTGTCCGACGGGGGCGGCCGTGTCGGCGCGGAGTACGGGGGCGCGGTGCGAGGAGTGTGCGCGGCTGGACCGGGCGCACTCCGTGGCCGCCGACACGATCGCGGACGATCCGCGGCCGTACCACGTGTATCTGGCGTGGTTCGGGCCCGGCATGGTCAAGGTCGGGATCACGGCGCAGGAGCGGGGATCGGCCAGGCTGCTCGAGCAGGGGGCTGTGTGCTTCAGCTGGCTGGGAGTCGGGCCGCTCATGGCCGCGCGGCGTACCGAGGAGTTGTTGCGGGCCGCGCTGGGGGTGCCCGACCGGATTCCATACGTCGAGAAGCGGGCCGTGCGGGCCGTGCTTCCGGAGGCGGCGGCTGACCGGGCCGTCGAGGTCGCCGAGCTGCATGCGCGGGCGGTCGCGCTGGGTGGGTGGCCGGAGTCGCTCGTGCGGGAGCCTCTGCGAGTTGTCGATCATGTGGAGGTGTTCGGGCTGGCCGGGTTGCCCGTCGCCGTCGGGGAGGTGGGGGAGCTCGTCGCCGGTGGGGTCGTGAGCGGGGAGCTCGTGGCCGCTGCCGGGCCCGATCTGCATCTGGCGACCGGGGCGACCGGGGGTGGGGTCGTCGTGCTGGACACGCGGCTGATGAGTGGATGGGGGCTGGTGCCTGCCGAGGGTGCGGAACTGACCGTTCCGGTGACGGAGTTCAAGGAGGAGGTGGGTGTGCAGGACGGGTTGTTCTGACGCGCCCAGCCCTCACCCCACCGGACCCGGCATTCCCAGGCGTCACCTGAGAAGCACCTGTGTGTTTCTCAGGGAAATCACAGGTTCTCGAAAGGGCGCTCTCAGAGCACCCCGACATCGTGTTCACCATGACCACGACCTCGCCCCAGGGGCGCACCGAACTGCTCAGGCCGGACGGGAGCCCCGTCCGAGTGCTTGTGGTGGACGACGAGATGTCGATCACCGAACTGCTGTCCATGGCCCTGCGCTACGAGGGGTGGCAGATCCGGAGTGCCGGTGACGGCACGGGCGCCATCCAGACCGCGCGCGACTTCCGGCCCGACGCCGTCGTGCTCGACATGATGCTGCCCGACATGGACGGGCTGGCCGTGCTCGGACGCCTGCGCCGTGAGCTGCCGGACGTGCCGGTTCTCTTCCTCACCGCCAAGGACGCCGTCGAGGACCGGATCGCCGGGCTGACGGCCGGTGGGGACGACTACGTCACCAAGCCGTTCAGCCTCGAGGAGGTCGTCGCGCGGCTGCGCGGGCTGATACGCCGGTCCGGTGCCGACCGGCGCTCCGACTCCACGCTGGTCGTCGGCGACCTCACCCTCGACGAGGACAGTCACGAGGTGACCCGGGGCGGTGAGCACATCCACCTGACCGCCACCGAGTTCGAGTTGCTGCGGTTCCTGATGCGCAATCCGCGGCGCGTGCTCAGCAAGGCACAGATCCTCGACCGCGTGTGGTCGTACGACTTCGGCGGGCAGGCCAACGTCGTCGAGCTGTACATCTCGTATCTGCGGCGGAAGATCGACGCGGGGCGGGAGCCGATGATCCACACCCGGCGTGGTGCCGGTTACCTGATCAAGCCCGCGGCCACATGAGCGGGCGGCGACGGCCGAGTACGCAGCCAAGGGCGGGCAAGCTGTCGCGAGCGGGCAAGCCGCGCACGCTGCGGACGCGGCTCGTCGTCGCGTCCGTGGTGCTGATCGCAGTGGTGTGTGCGGTGATCGGAACGGTGACGACCCTCGCCCTCAGGTCGCATCTGTACGAGCAGTTGAACGGGCAGGTCGACGAAGCCGGCAAGCGGCTGTCGGGGCCCATGAAACCCGGGCGCGAAGACGACTCCGACTCGATCGACAGGGTCGTCGGCTTCGTCGAGGGACCGGCCCAGCCGGAGACCATCGCCGCCGAAGTCGGTGCCGACGGCACGGTCACCCGGGCGTTCATCGCCCGGGCCTCCAACGAGAAGGGCCCCTTCCAGCGGAATTCGGCCGTCACCCTCACCGACGAGCAGAAGGCCGACCTCGCCGAGGTGCCGACCGGTGGAATGCACACCGTCGACATACCCGGCCTCGGCGAGTACCGCGTGCAGTACGTCCTCGGAACCGACGGAGGCAGCTACTACGTCGCCCTGCCCACCGAGTCGGTCACCACCACGATCAACACCCTCATTCTCGTCGAGGCCAGCGTCACCGGCGCCGGCCTCGTCGCCGCCGCCATCGCCGGTTCCGTCCTCATCGGCGTGGCCACCCGCCCCCTCCGCCGCGTCGCCGCCACCGCCACCCGGGTCTCCGAACTCCCCCTGCACACCGGCGAGGTCAACCTCAGCGAGCGTGTCCCCGACTCCGAGACCGACCCGCACACCGAGGTCGGCCAGGTCGGTGCCGCGCTCAACCGGATGCTCGACCACGTCCACGGCGCCCTGCACGCACGGCAGCAGAGCGAGACGCGGGTCAGGCAGTTCGTCGCCGACGCCAGTCACGAGCTGCGGACCCCACTCGCCTCCATTCGCGGGTACGCCGAGCTGACCAGGCGCGGCAGGGAGGACGTCGGGCCCGACACCCGGCACGCCCTCAGGCGGATCGAGTCCGAGGCCGGGCGTATGACGCTGCTCGTCGAGGATCTGCTGCTGCTCGCCCGGCTGGACGCCGGGCGGCCGTTGCAGTTCGAGCAGACCGACCTCGTACCGCTCGTCGTGGACACCGTCAGCGACGCCCGTGCGGCCGGCCAGGACCACAACTGGCGTCTCGACCTGCCCGACGAGCCCGCGCTCGTGTCGGCGGACGCGGCCCGGCTCCAGCAGGTCCTCGTCAATCTGCTGGGCAACGCCCGCAACCACACCCCGCCCGGTACGACCGTCACCGCCCGCGTCCAGCGGCGCGGCACCTGGCTGTGCGTGGACGTCGAGGACAACGGGCAGGGCATTCCGGCCGAGTTGCTGCCGCACGTCTTCGAACGGTTCGCGCGCGGCGACTCCGCGCGGACCCGCGCCACCGGCTCGACCGGTCTCGGCCTCGCCATCGTGCAGGCCGTGGCGACCGCGCACGGCGGTGCCGTGACCGTCGACAGCGTGCCCGGGCGGACCGTGTTCACGGTGCACCTGCCCGCGCTGCCGGCCCAGCCGCAGCCGGAAACGAGCCGGCAGCAGCACTCACAGGCACGCCACAGCGTCACCACATGGGCACAACAGGGCGCCTGACGAAAGTCGGTTCCATGCGAACCGACTCTTCTCCCGGCACCCTGCCGGCGCGGGAGCACCTCCCGGCCGCACCAGCCGGTACGCCGGTCCTGGACGTAGTGATCCCCGTCTACAACGAGGAGAAGGACCTCCAGCCGTGCGTCCGCAGACTGCACGATCACCTCGCCCGCACGTTCCCGTACGCGTTCCGCATCACGATCGCGGACAACGCCTCCACGGACGCCACCCCGCAGGTGGCCACGCGGCTGGCGGCACAGATCCCCGAGGTCACCACCTTCCGCCTGGAGCAGAAGGGCCGCGGCCGGGCCCTGCGGGCCGTCTGGTCGGCCTCGAACGCCCCCGTCCTCGCCTACATGGACGTGGACCTGTCCACCGACCTCAACGCCCTGCTCCCGCTGGTGGCGCCGCTGATCTCCGGCCACTCGGACCTGGCGATCGGCTCCCGGCTGGCCCGCAGCTCGCGCGTGGTGCGCGGCCCCAAGCGGGAGTTCATCAGCCGGGCCTACAACCTCATCCTGCGCGGCTCGCTGCAGGCTCGCTTCTCGGACGCCCAGTGCGGGTTCAAGGCGATCCGCCGTGACGTCGCGCAGGTGCTGCTGCCCCTGATCGAGGACACCGGCTGGTTCTTCGACACCGAGATGCTGGTGCTCGCCGAGCGCGCGGGGCTGCGTATCCACGAGGTGCCGGTCGACTGGGTCGACGACCCCGACTCGACCGTGCACATCGTCAAGACCGCGACCGACGACCTCAGGGGCGTGTGGCGGGTCGGCAGGGCCCTGGCCACCGGTTCGCTGCCGCTGGACCGGCTCACCCGGCCGTTCGGCGACGACCCGCGCGACCGTGAGATCAAGGACGTACCGCGGGGCCTGGCCCGGCAGTTGGTCGGGTTCTGCGTCGTCGGCGGCCTCTCCACCCTCTTCTACCTGCTCCTCTACAGCGGCTTCCGCGTCTTCACCGGCTCCCAGGTCGCCAACGCCCTCGCCCTGCTGGTCTCGGCGATCGCCAACACCGCCGCGAACCGGCGGCTCACCTTCGGGGTGCGCGGGCGCGGCGGCGTCGTACGGCACCAGGCGCAGGGCCTGGTCGTCTTCGGTATCGGGCTCGCCCTGACCAGCGGCTCGCTCGCCGCGCTGGGCGCGGCCACGTCCGAGCCCGCCCACTCCACCGAGCTGGCGGTCCTCATCGCCGCCAACCTCGCGGCGACCGTGCTGCGCTTCCTGCTCTTCCGGGCGTGGGTGTTCCCGGACCGACACGACAGCGAGACGACGGTCGTCGCCTCGCACCGCACCGACCGGTTCCGCGCCGGTGAAGCCGCGGACGGCACCTGGAGGGACGCCACCGTGCGGCTGCTGCCGGTGCGCCCCCACGACACCGATGCGAGGGACCTGCGATGACCGTCCACTACGACCAGCAGACCACCGACAGAGACACGACTCCCGGAACCTGGACCCGCCCCCCGGCACCGACAACAGCGGCACCGGCCCCCGGCGACCCCAAGAGGCCTTTCGCGCACCGGATCTGGCGCGGCCGGCCCGAGGACCCCCGCTGGGCCCGCCCCGCCTTCCTCGTCCTGCTGCTGGCGACCGCGGTGCTCTACCTCTACAACCTGAGCGCCTCCGGCTACGCCAACTCCTTCTACTCGGCGGCCGTCCAGGCCGGCAGCCAGTCCTGGAAGGCGTTCTTCTTCGGCTCCCTGGACGCGGCTAACGCCATCACGGTCGACAAGCCCCCGGCCGCGCTGTGGCCGATGGCCCTGGCCGTGCGGCTGTTCGGGCTCAGCTCCTGGGCGATCCTCGTCCCCGAGGTCCTGATGGGCGTCGGCACGGTGGCCGTCGTCCACGCGGCCGTACGCCGCCGGTTCAGCCCCGCGGCCGGCCTGATCGCGGGCGCGGTGCTCGCGCTCACCCCCGTCGCGGCGCTGATGTTCCGCTTCAACAACCCGGACGCGATGCTGGCCCTGCTGATGGCCGTGGCCTGCTACTTCGTCATCCGGGCCCTGGAGGACGGCCGCACCGGGTGGCTGCTGTGGGCCGGTGCCGCGATCGGCTTCGCCTTCCTCGCCAAGACCCTCCAGGCCTTCCTGATCCTGCCGCCGCTCGCCCTCGTCTACGGCGTCTGCGCCCCGGTCACGGTGAAGAAGCGGATCGGGCAGCTCGCCGCCGCCCTGGCCGCGATCGTCGTCTCCGGCGGCTGGTGGGTCGCGATCGTCGAGCTGTGGCCCGCTTCCTCCCGCCCGTACATCGGCGGCTCGCAGAACAACAGCTTCCTGGAACTGACCTTCGGCTACAACGGCCTGGGCCGCCTCAACGGCGACGAGACCGGCAGCGTCGGAGGCGGTGGCGCCAACGGCGGTGGCAACTGGGGCGAGACCGGCTGGGACCGCCTGTTCAGCTCCAGCGTCGGCGGCCAGATCTCCTGGCTGATCCCGGCCGCGCTGATCCTCCTCGTCGCGGGCCTGGTGGCCACCCTCCCCCACTCTCGGCTTCGCTCGAGCGGGGGGACCCCCATGGCACGGCGTACGTCGGTGACGCGCGGTTCGTTCCTCGTCTGGGGCGGCGCGCTGATCACGACCATGCTGGTCTTCAGCTACATGCAGGGCATCTTCCACGAGTACTACACGGTGGCGCTCGCCCCCTACATCGCGCCGCTGATCGGCATGGGCTCGGCGCTGCTCTGGGAGAAGCGGGACAAGGCGTGGGCGTCGCTGACCCTGGCGGCGGCGATGACGGCCACCGCGGCCTGGGGCTACGTCCTGCTCAACCGCTCCTCCGACTACCTGCCCTGGCTGAAGTGGCTCGTCCTGGTCGGCGGTCTGACGGCGGCCCTCGGCCTGATCTTCGCCGGCCGGCTGGGGCGCCGACTGGCCCTGGGAGCGGCCGGACTCGGTCTCGTGGCGGCGCTGGCCGGTCCGGCGGCGTACACGCTCACCACGGTGAACGAGGGGCACACGGGCTCGATCGTCACGGCGGGTCCGGCGGTCGCGGGCGGTCGCGGTGGGCCGGGTGGCGGTGGCGGCCCCGGCGGTGGCGGCTTCCCGGGCGGTGGCCAGAACCAGCAGAACGGCAACGGCAACACCCAGGGCGGGCAGGGCAACGGCTTCCCCGGCGGCGGTTTCCCGGGCGGTGGCCAGAACCAGCAGGGCCAGAACACCACCCCCGGCGGCCGGACCGGCGACGGTGGCCGTGCGGGCGGCATGGGTGGCGGCATGGGCGGTCTGCTCAACGGCGCCAGCGTCGGCTCCGAGGCCAAGAAGCTCCTGGAGACCGACGCCGACCAGTACACCTGGGTCGCGGCGGCCATCGGCGCCCAGAACGCCGCGAGTTACCAGCTGTCCACCGGCGACCCGGTGATGGCCATCGGCGGCTTCAACGGCACGGACCCGTCCCCGACCCTGGCGCAGTTCAAGAAGTACGTGGAGGAAGGAAAGATCCACTACTTCATCGCGTCCGGCGCGGGCGGCGGCATGGGCGGCAGCAGCGACGGCACGTCCTCCCGGATCACCTCCTGGGTCGAGGCCAACTTCAAGAAGGTCACGGCCGGTTCGGCCACCTTCTACGACCTCACGCAGAAGGCGAGCAGCTGACAGTTCCCCTGACGGGGGAAGGGCGGTGGCCGAGAGCCCCAGCCCTTCCCCGTTGCTCGATTACTCGGTTGTACGGCGTATGGGAACTATTCTACGGTGTACAGCATGACGACGTCCCCACAGGAACAGGCCCCGCCGCAGACGGCGCCCGGCGGCCACCCCCAGCGCTGGCTGATCCTCGGTGTCATCTGCCTCGCGCAGCTCACCGTGCTGCTCGACAACACGATCCTGAACGTGGCGATCCCCTCGCTCACCCGCGAGATGGACGCGACGACCGCCGACGTCCAGTGGATGATGAACGCCTACTCACTGGTGCAGTCCGGCCTGCTGCTCACCGCGGGCAACGCCGCCGACCGCTACGGGCGCAAGCTGCTGCTGATGTCGGGCCTGGCGATCTTCGGTGTGGGCTCGCTGGTGGCCGGCCTGTCCCAGAGCCCGGCCCAGCTGATCGCGGCCCGCGCCGGCATGGGCGTCGGCGGAGCGCTGCTGATGACCACGATCCTCGCCGTCGTCGTGCAGATCTTCGACGACAAGGAGCGCGTCAAGGCCATCGCGCTGTGGTCCACGGTCAGTTCGCTCGGTTTCGCGGCCGGGCCGCTGATCGGCGGAGTGATGCTGAACCACTTCTGGTGGGGCGCGATCTTCCTGATCAACATCCCGGTCGCCGTGCTCGGCCTGATCGCGGTCGCCGCGCTCGTCCCGGAGTCCAAGCACAAGGCGGGCGACCGGCCGGACCTGGTCGGCGCGGTGCTGTCGACCATCGGCATGACGGCCGTGGTGTACGCGATCATCACCGGGCCCGAGCACGGCTGGACGTCCGGGCAGGTGCTGGTCTCCGCGCTGGTCGGCCTGGTCGTTCTCGGTCTGTTCGTGACGTGGGAGCTGCGGATCGAGCACCCCATGCTGGACATGCACTTCTTCCGCAACCAGAAGTTCGTGGGCGCGGTCGCCGGCGCGATCCTCGTGGCGTTCGGCATGACGGGCTCGCTGTTCCTGCTCACCCAGCACCTCCAGTTCGTGCTCGGCTACGAGCCGCTGGACGCCGGTCTGCGGACGGCGCCGCTGGCGTTGACCGTGGTCGCGCTCAACTTCACCGGGCTCGGAGCGAAGCTGGTGCTCAAGGTCGGCACGCCTGCGGCCATCGCGCTCGGTATGACCCTGGTGTCGGCGGGGCTGGCGGCGATCGCGCTGCTCGGCGGGCACGGGTACGAGGGGATGCTGCTCGGCCTGGTCGTGATGGGCGCGGGTGTGGCGTTGTCCATGCCGGCCATGGCCAACGCGATCATGAGCGCGATACCGCCGGAGAAGGCGGGTGTGGGAGCGGGGATCAACGGGACGCTCGCGGAGTTCGGTAACGGCCTCGGTGTGGCGGTCCTCGGTGCCGTGCTCAACTCGCGGTTCGCGTCGTTGGTCGCCGTATCGGCGGCGTCGCTGCCGGCGGCGCTGGCCGCGGCTGACGGTGCGGAGGAGAAGGCACGTATCTCCGACGCGTTCGCCTCCGGTTTGGAGACCAGTCAGTTGGTGGGGGCGGTGGCTGTGCTGGCCGGTGGGCTGGTCGCGGCGGCGTTGCTGCGGCGGGCTGAGCGGGCAGAATCCGCCTAGGGGCTCGGGGCGTGCGGTCGTCGTGCGGGTGCGGGTTCGCTGTGGCTGATCGCGCAGTTCCCCGCGCCCCTTTCGGGGCGCCTAGCATGATCGGCATCAGCAAGTCGAGGAAGGTGCGCCATGGCGAAGGCAGCCGATAAGGCCCGGACCAGCGTCTGGCTGGAAAGCAAAGCGCACCGGCGGCGCGGCGGTGGTCAGCCCTCGGGCCTGGACCGCGCGCGCATCATCGAGGTCACCGTCCGGCTGCTCGACGTCGAGGGGCTGGCCAAGTTCTCGATGCGGCGGCTGGCCGGTGAGCTGAACGTCACCGCGATGTCCGTCTACTGGTACGTCGACACCAAGGACGACCTCCTCGAACTCGCCCTGGACGAGGTCATGGGCGAGATGCGGCTGCCCGATCCGGACGCCGACGAGGACTGGCGCGACCAGGTGCGGGCGCTCGCCCGGGAGTACCGGACGCTGCTGGTGCGTCACCCCTGGGTATCCGCCCTGGTCGGCGTCTTCCTCAACATCGGCCCCAACAACCTGGCCTTCTCCAGGGCCGTACAGCGCGTCGTCCGCAGGACCGGGCTGCCCGCGAAACGCCTGACGAGCACGATCTCGGCCGTCTTCCAGTTCGTCTACGGCTACGGCACGCTGGAGGGCCATCTCTCCACCCGGGCCGCGGCCGGCGGCATGACCGTGGACGAGTACTTCCAGCAGGCCCTGAGCACGGTGAGCGCGGCCCCGCAGGCCGCCGACGTCATCCAGGAGTCGCAGGAGATCATGGCGGCGCGGGGCGGCGACACGGTCGCCGAGATGCTGGAGCGCGACTTCGAGTTCGCGCTGGAACTGCTGATCGCGGGCATCGAGGCGATGGTCGCCCGCGAGTGAGGAGCTACTCCCCCTCGACCAGCCGCGCCGGGAACCCGCCGGTCGCCACCGGCCCCCACCGCTCCGGTGTGATGCGGATGATCGACTTGCCCTGCTTGACCATGGCCGCGCGGTACTCGTCCCAGTCGGGGTGCTCCCCGGCGATGTTCCGGTAGTACTCCACGAGCGGTTCGACGGAGTCGGGCATGTCGACGACCTCGGCCGTGCCGTCGATCTGGACCCAGGGGCCGTCCCAGTCGTCGCTGAGCACGATCAGGCTGACCCGGGGGTCCCGCTTGGCGTTGCGGGTCTTGGCCCGCTCCGGGTACGTCGAGACCACGATCCGGCCCGAGTCGTCGACCCCGCAGGTCAGCGGCGAGCCCTGGGGGCCGCCGTCGGTGCGCCGGGTCAGCAGGATCGCGTGGTGCCGGGGTCGTACGAAGTCGAGCAACTCGTCGAGGGAGACGCGGGTGTTCGTAGCGATGTTCGGTGCCATGTCAGGCAGCCTACGACGCCATGGCCTCGGCGAGGTTGTCGTACACGGGCACGTCCCGGCGCAGGCCGGTCAGCTCCAGTACGCGGCTCGCGACGCCGTCCGGCCGGGCCACCAGACGCATCCGGGCCCCGGGGCGCAGCCGGTGGCGTACGTCGTTGAGGAGGCGGATGCCCTGGGAGTCCATGAAGCAGGTCGCGCTGAGGTCGAGGACGAGCACCTCCAGCCGGTCACCACGGGCCCGGGCCTCGGACATGATGAGCGGAAACAGCTGCTCCGCGTTGCAGAAGTCGATCTCCGCGGGCATGGTGACGTGGACGCGGCCGGGCAGGTCCCGCGGTTCGGTGGGATTCGGGAGGAAAGTCACAGCACTCACCTGGCAGACGTTCGTCCGGATTCCGGTATGGCCGCTTCCTGACCCGTGGGCCCATTCCACCATGCCGGGGCGCGGCTGCGGAAGGCGCTTGTGGCGGCCGTCGGCCGGACGTCACCCGCACGCAACCGAGCAGCTAGAGTGCTGTTCGTCCTGTGCTCGCAGTCGGGAATGTGCTGCGGAGCTCTCCTGCGCACGGCCATGGTCGTGCATGCCGAAGAGGTTCGTGGTGGCTGCGTCCGAGTTTCCTGATTTGCCCCGTTTTCCGGTCGGCTTCGAGCTGGCCGAGGCCCTGACGGTGGCGTCTCAGCAGCTGAACGAGACACCCACACGGCACAACACACTGCGCACGGCGGTCCGGCTGGCCGTGCACATCATGCCCGGGGCCGAGCACGCCGGCATCTCCGAGATCGAGCGCGGCAGGAAGTTCCGCACGCTCGCCTGGACCGACGACGTCGTGCGCTCCGCCGAGGCCCGGCACGCCGGCCGCGAACCGCACGGGCACTGGGACCAGTTGTGGCACAGCCCGGTGGCGCGGATAACGGACAGCGAGGCCGACGACGGCTGGGACGTGCTGTCGGCCCTGGGACTGCGCTCGGCGCTGTCGCTGCGGCTGCGTGCCGACCGCCGCCGGCTGACCGTGCTCACGGCCTACGCGCGCAAACCGGGCGCCTTCGACGAGGACGCGACGCGCATCGGCCGGCTGTTCACCACGCACGTGGGCATCGCCCTGGAGTCCGCGACCGTGCGCGAGCAGCTCACCGAGGCCATGCACACCCGGGATCTGATCGGCCAGGCCACCGGCATCCTCATGGAGCGCCAGGGCATCGACGCGGCCGCGGCCTTCGAGAGCCTGGTGCGGGCCTCCCAGCGGGAGAACGTGAAACTGCGCGATCTGGCCCGCCGTATCGTCGGCGCCCACAACTCCACGTGAGGCACCGCGAGTTAGGGCGGGGGCGTTAAGGGACGCCGACGGGATACCCGTACGTTCATGAGCTCCGAGACGTCCGACACGCTGGACCAGGCGATGGTGCGCAGCAGCGGTCTCGACACCCTGCTGCGCGATCTGACCGACCGTGCGGTGCAGGAGGTGCCCGGCGCCGCCGCGTGCAGCATCACGGTGAGCCGCGGCGGCCGGCTGCTCACCCTGGCCGGCAGCGACGGCCTGCCCAGCGGCCTGGACCAGCGCCAGTACGAGAACGGCTCGGGCCCCTGCGTCGACGCCGCCGAGACCGGCGCCGAGCAGTACGCCCCCGACCTGGCCGCGGAGTCCCGCTGGCCGGCGTACACGCCCTACGCGCTCTCCGCGGGCGTCCACTGCGTGCTGGCCGTGCCGGTCGCCGTCGAGGGCGAGACGGGCGCCGCGATCAACCTCTACGGTCTGCGGCCCGCGGTGCTGGACCCGGGCCGGGACGCGGCCCATGCCTTCGCCGCACGGGCGGGGGACGCGATCAACGTGGCGCTGAGCATCGAGCGCCGCCGCCAGTCGGCGGCGGACGTGCGCACCGCGCTGCTCTCCCGCAGCGTCATCGACCAGGCGATCGGCATCCTCATGGCACGGGAGCGGATCGACGCCCGGGACGCGCTGGAGCGGCTGCGCCGCGCCTCCCAGCACCGGAACGTCAAACTCCGGGACCTGTGCGGCCAGTTGGTGGCGAAGGTCTCCGGCCCGGCCTCAGGCAGCCGGAAGTGACTCGCCCTGCACGGCCTGGATGTCCAGCTCCACCCTGAGCGTCGTACCGATGGCGGTGATGCCGGCCTGGAGGACCTGGTTGTAGTTCATCGCGAAGTCCTCGCGGTGCAGTTCGGTCGTGGCACGGAACGCCGCGCGGGTGCCGCCCCAGGGGTCCGGACCCGTGCCGAGGTAGGTCAGGTCCAGGTCCACGGGCCGTACGACCCCGTGCATGCCCAGCTCACCGTGGACGGTCCACCGGTCGGAGCCGGTCGCCGTGAGCCCCGTGGACCGGTAGGTGATCTCGGGGAACCGCTCGACGTCCAGGAAGTCCGGCGATTTCAGGTGCCCGTCGCGCATGCCGTTGCCGGTGTCGACGGACGCGGCCCGGATCACCGCCTCCACACGGGACTTGGTGACGTCGTCCGGGGCGATCTCGATCGAGCCGGAGAACTCCGTGAACCGGCCGTGCACGCTGGAGATGCCCAGGTGCTGGGCCACGGCGGCCACGCTGGAGTGCACCGGGTCGACGGTCCACGGCCCCGGCGGCGGCAGCTCGGTGCCGCCCTGCCGCGCCAGCGTCACCGTGCCGACCTCGGCCAGCCCGCTCGCCGTGACGATCACACTGGAGGCCGCGGGCGCGTACCCGACGGCCGTGACGATGACGGTGTACGCCCCCGGCTCCAGCGGCGTCGCGTCCCGTACGGCGCCCTCCGCGTCGGCCTCGGCACGCAGCGCCTGCGCGCCGGTCATGTCGGCTACGGTGACGACCGCGTGCGACACGGCCCAACCGTCCCGGGTACGGATCCTCGCGGTCAGTCTCATCTCAGCTAACTCCTCGCAATGAGACCGGCCCGTGGCAGGGGCGCGCCTCCGCTCGGAGCGCGCCCACCGCCACGGGCCGGGGCTTGTCCTACTCGCCGGGGTGGGCGAGTTCGATGTCGTGGGCGTCGGTGCCGCGGCCCGTGACCGTCAGGGCGGTGGCCACCGGCGGGTAGCCCGTGGCGATGACGGTGTACTCGCCGCCGTCCAGGTCGGTGAAGGCGTACGCCCCGTCCGTGCCGGTCGTGGCCGAGCCGACGACGTTGCCCGCCTGGTCGACCAGCGTCACCCGGGCGTCGGCCAGCGGGCCGTGCGGGGCGCGGACGACACCCTGGACGCGGGCGCCCGAGTCCAGGTCGATCTCGACCCGGGTGACCCCGGTGCCGCCCACCTCGACGGGCAGGGCGCGCGGCCGGTACCCGGCGGCGTTCACCGCGACGGTCACCGCGCCCGGCACCAGCTCGGCGAAGGAGAACTCGCCCTGCTCACCGGCCGTCCCGGTGGCCAGCAGATCCCCGCGCACATCGGTCACGATCACCATCGCGTCCTTGACCGGCTGCCCGCCCCCGGCGGCCCGCACCAGGCCGGTCAGCCCGCTGGTGCCGCTGAGCAGGATGTCGTAGGCGACCGGCTCGCCGTTCACCACGACCGTGGACGCCTGCGGCTGGTAGCCGTCGGCGGACGCGATCAGCACGAACGACCCGGCGCCCGGCGCGTCGAGGGCGTAGGAGCCGTCGGCCTGCGCCACGGACCGGCCCAGCTGACGCCCGGCCAGCGAGATCAGCGTGACGGCGGCCTGCGGCACGGGCGCGGACTCGGCGCCACGGACGAAACCGCGCACGGGGACACCGCCGGAGGCCACGTCCGGACGGGCCGCCGTGGCGACGGCGGCGAGCCGCTGCGTGCCCTCGGGCCCGGTGCCGTCGGCGGCCTCGGTGTCCGCCACGGCCCAGCTCGGCACGGCCTTCTCCGCGGCGGGAGCCTCGGCGGCCGCCTCGGCGGGAGCCTCCGCGCGGGCGTCGGCGTCCGCCGCCTGCGCCAGCCCACCCTTCGTCCTCAACGGGACCTCCTTGATGAACAGCGACACCAGCAGCGCGAGCAGCGCCAGCGGAGCCGAGTAGAGGAACACGTCCGCGACGCCGTGGCCGTAGGCGCTCTCCACGACGGTGCGGATCGGCGCGGGCATCGCACCGAGGTCGGGGATGTTGCCCTCGCCCGTGCCGGCGTGACCGAGGGCCGCGCCCTTGGCGCCGAGGTCGGCGAGACCGTCCTTGACGTAGTCGGTGATCTTGTTGCCCAGGACGGCGCCCAGCGCCGAGACGCCCACGGCACCGCCCAGGGACCGGAAGAACGTCACCGTGGAGCTGGCGGCGCCCAGGTCGCCCGGCTCCACCTGGTTCTGCGTGCAGAGCACCAGGTTCTGCATCATCATGCCGATGCCGAGGCCCATCAGCGCCATGAAGATCGCTATGTGCCAGTACTCGGTGTCGTACCGGATCGTGCTCAGCAGGCCGAGGCCCGCGGTCACCAGCACACCGCCGGCGACCAGCCACGCCTTCCAGCGCCCGGTCCGGGTGATGACCTGGCCGGAGACGGTGGAGGAGACGAACAGGCCCGCGATCATCGGGATGGTCATGACGCCGGACATCGTCGGCGACTTGTCCCGCGCCAGCTGGAAGTACTGGCTGAAGAACACGGTCCCCGCGAACATCGCGACACCGACGAACAGCGACGCCAGCGACGCCAGCGTGATGGTCCGGTTGCGGAACAGCCGCAGCGGGATGATCGGCTCGCTCGCCTTCGCCTCGATCAGGACGAACAGCGCCAGCAGCACGACCGAGCCGCCGACCATCGCGTACGTCTGCCACGACACCCAGTCGTACTTGTCACCGGCGAAGGTCACCCAGACCAGCAGCAGGCAGACGGCCGCGGTGATGAAGAAGGCGCCGGCCCAGTCGACCTTGACCTTCCGCTTCACCACGGGCAGGTGCAGGGTCTTCTGGAGCACGATCAGGGCGATCACGGCGAAGGGCACGCCGACGTAGAAACACCAGCGCCAGCCGAGCCAGTCGGTGTCGGTGATGACACCGCCGACCAGCGGACCGCCGACCATGGCCGTGGCGAACACGGCACCCAGGTAGCCGTTGTAACGCCCGCGCTCCCGCGGCGAGATCATCGCCGCCATGATGATCTGGGCCAGCGCGGACAGACCGCCCATGCCGATGCCCTGGACCGCGCGGAACGTGATGAGCATGCCGGGGTTCTGCGACATGCCGGCCGCCGCCGAGCCCAGCACGAAGACGACCAGGGCGAGCTGGATCAGCAGCTTCTTGGAGAACAGGTCGGCGAGCTTGCCCCACAGCGGCGTGGACGCGGTCATCGTCAGCAGGGACGCGGTCACGACCCAGGTGTAGGCGCTCTGGCCGCCGCCGAGGTCGCCGATGATCCGGGGCAGGGCGTTGGAGACGATCGTCGAGGACAGGATCGCGACGAACATGCCGAGCAGGAGGCCGGTGAGGGCCTCCATGATCTGCCGGTGCGTCATCGGAGCGCCGCCGCCGGAGGAGCCGTGGGAGCCTCCCCCGTGCTTGGCATGAGCCCGCACACCGGCTGGTGTGGTCGTTGCCATGGGCTTCCTTTTCTTACGTGCTTGCGGGTGTACGGGTGGTCTGTGCGACAGCGGGTGGTGCCGCCCGGGGCGCGGGGCGGCAGTCGAAGCTCTCCCTCAGCCGCGCCATCAGGTCCGTGAGCCGGCCGACGTCCTCGTCGGTCCAGTCGCTCAGGCGCTCGGCGAGGACCTCGGTGGTCCGCCGGGACAGCTCGTCGAGCTGTGCGTGGCCCGCGGGTGTGAGGCGCAGGATGCGGGAGCGCTTGTCTGCGGGGTCGGGGGAGCGTTCGATCCAGCCCCGGGCCACGACGTGCGCGACGTGGCGGCTGGTGACCGACATGTCCACCGCGAGCAGCTCGGCGAGCTTGCTCATGCGCATGTCGCCGTGCCGGCCCAGCAGTGTCAGTACGGCCGCCGAACCGCCGGGGCAGTGGGCCGGCATGATCCGGCCGAGCTCCCGCTTCACGGCGCCGAAGGCACTGAACTGGCGGACCAGCTCTTCGTACTGCGCCCTCTCGGCCATGACACCTCCCACTTTCGTTGCTTAGGGCAACCATAGGAGCTGTTGGTTGCTGAAGGCAAATAAAGGAGGTGCATGGGGTATAAAAAGTTGGCAAAGGCAAGTATTGCGGTAGTAAATGTGCAGGTGGTGAGTCTGGCGGCAGGGGGTGGGCGGGGGCGAACGGAATGCCAACCCCCACTTGGGGAGCCCCGGCGTTTTCGCTAGGGTCTCGGGCCATGGCTAACAACCAGGCCCCCCAGGGCAATCACGACCCCGCCGGCAGCACCCAGATGTTCCGCGCGTTCGTCGACGAGGCGCCGCAGGGGCGGCAGGCCGCGACGACGAGTGGCGGGCCGCGCATCGGCCTCATCATCGGCGTCGTCGTCGCCGTCGCGGTTGTCGCGGCGGTGGCTTGGCTGGCGCTGGGATGACGTCGAACGTGCGCCGGGTTTCCTGAACTCGGCGATGGCGGAACGGGGTGCCGCTGCACCCACCCTCCCCCGTCACGCAGCTGAACTTGCAGCGCGCAGCGGTGGTCTGCGGCATCTGAGCGGAACCACCGCGCAGCCGCACCCGCCGGCGCACGGAAGGGGACGTGTCGGGGGGTGTCCGCCCGCAGCGGTTGGCGCGTCAACGGACAGTCAGTCGGTCACCCACCCCATCGCGCCGTTCCGGGGACGGACACCCCCCGGCGCGGCCCCGACCCACCACCACAGCGCAGGCGCATCCACCACTGGCGCGCAGGCGGCCCACCCCCTGCGGCTCGGCGGCCACAATCCGCGGATAGGCGAACCGCCACTCACGAGTCGGCGGTCCGCCACCCACGGATAGGCGACCCACCACCCGGCGGGTCGGCGAGCCACCACCCGGCGGGTCGGCGAGCCACCACCCACGGGCTGGTGGCCCACCACCCACAGGTCGGCGGCCCACCACCCACAGGTCGGCGGCCCACCACCCACAGGTCGGCGGTGGCGTCAGTCCGAGATGAGGCCTTCCCTCAGCTGCGCCAGTGTCCTCGTGAGCAGGCGGGACACGTGCATCTGTGAGATGCCGACCTCCTCGCCGATCTGCGACTGGGTCATGTTCGCGAAGAACCGCAGCATGATGATCCGCCGCTCACGGGGCGGCAGTTTGGCCAGCAGCGGCTTCAGCGACTCCCGGTACTCGACGCCCTCCAGGGCGCTGTCCTCGTACCCCAGCCGATCCGCCAGCGAGCCCTCGCCGCCGTCGTCCTCCGGCGCCGGGGAGTCCAGCGAGGACGCCGTGTACGCGTTCCCCACCGCCAGCCCGTCGACGACGTCCTCCTCGGACACCCCGAGCACGGACGCGAGTT
Organism: Streptomyces coeruleorubidus; assembly: GCF_028885415.1. Taxonomy (GTDB): domain Bacteria; phylum Actinomycetota; class Actinomycetes; order Streptomycetales; family Streptomycetaceae; genus Streptomyces; species Streptomyces coeruleorubidus_A. The sequence continues at coordinate 4,759,215 of NZ_CP118527.1, read as the reverse complement.
CGGTGACCGTCGGCGAGCGGTCCAGCTTCTGCGAGAGCTCGTCACTGGCCTTCGTCAGGGCCAGCCGCAGCTCCTGAAGCCGGCGCGGCACCCGCACCGACCACGACGTGTCGCGGAAGAACCGCTTGATCTCACCCACGACGGTTGGCATCGCGAACGTGGGGAACTCGACGCCCCGTTCGCAGTCGAACCGGTCGATCGCCTTGATCAGCCCGATCGTGCCGACCTGGACGATGTCCTCCATCGGCTCGTTGCGGGAGCGGAACCGCGCCGCCGCGTACCGCACCAGCGGCAGGTTGAGCTCGATCAGCGTGTCACGGACGTACGCACGCTCGGGGCTGTCCTCGTCGAGCGCGGCCAGCCGCAGGAACAGGGAGCGGGACAGGGTGCGGGTGTCGATGGCCCCCGCGGCCGGAAGCACCGGGGCGGGCTCGGTCGCGAGCTCGGCCGGAACGTCGTCGATGGGGCCGAGTGAGTCGAGAGCATGGGGAGCTTTGTCGCTCTCCGCGAGCGTGAGCACCTTCGAGCTGCCCTGTTCTGCGGACATGCCACCCCCTTTGGGTCGCGGGACGGTCGCGGCGGACGCTCCCGTCTGAGGAACGCAGCCTTCACCTGAATACCGGAGCCGAAGCCCCGGCAAACGCGCTTCCCGCAGAATGTCACATGTCGGCAACACGCTGTAGTGACATGTCGACATCTGAGACGCGAATCCGCCCTGCAAGCAAGGGGCCTGACGCCTTTTCGGCCCGCAACTGTCGGGAACCGTCCTGATGAGCGATTCGCTCGCCACGGTTATCATTCGCAACTGTTTGCGATTACGTACCGAGGGGGTTCACAGCCGCCGGTCATCCCGGTTCACGGCTACGCGTCGATCCGGTTCGCGGACCGCAACCGCTGGAAGCTACGCGCGAGTAGCCGCGAGACATGCATCTGTGATACGCCGAGTTCCGCGCTGATCTGAGACTGCGTGAGATTGCTGTAGTACCGCAGCAGCAGAATCCGCTGCTCCCTTTCGGGCAGTTGTACGAGCAGATGCCGTACGAGATCCCGGTGCTCCACCCCGTCCAGCGCGGGATCCTCGTAACCGAGCCGGTCCAGCAGCCCCGGCAGCCCGTCGCCCTCCTGCGCGGCTTCGAGAGAGGTCGCGTGATACGACCGCCCGGCCTCGATGCAGGACAGCACCTCGGCCTCGGTGATGCGCAGCCGCTCGGCGATCTCGGCCGTGGTCGGGGTGCGTCCGAAGGCGGTCGTGAGGTCCTCGGTCGCGCTGTTGACCTGTACCCACAGCTCGTGCAGCCGGCGCGGCACATGGACCGTACGGACGTTGTCGCGGAAGTAGCGCTTGATCTCGCCGATCACCGTCGGCATCGCGAACGTCGGGAACTGCACACCCCGGTCCGGGTCGAAGCGGTCGATGGCGTTGATGAGCCCGATGGTGCCGACCTGGACGACGTCCTCCATCGGCTCGTTGCGGGAGCGGAACCGGGCGGCCGCGTAGCGCACGAGCGGCAGGTTGGCCTCGATGAGCGCCCCGCGCACCCGGTCGTGCTCCGGCGTCCCCGGCTGGAGCTCCTTGAGCTGTGCGAAGAGGACCTGCGTGAGGGCGCGGGTGTCGGCGCCGCGGCTCCGCTGGGGAGCCGGTTCCGAGGATGGTGTCTGAGGTGCGGTACCGGCCAGCACGGTCAACTCCACCTCGTCATCCGTCAACCCATCCGTCAGCTCTTCCGTCAAAAGCGGTCATAGCATCACAAGACATGTGCACTGTGTGCAAGCACCCCATAACTACGTGTTGAGGGGTGAAATGCCGCATAGATGTGCAAGAGCCCCCGTCGGAACGACGGGGGCTCGAAGCGGCGGGCTCAGAACTCGTAGTCGGCGATCACCCACGTGGCGAACTCGCGCCACAGCGCGACACCCGCCTGGTGGTCGGGATGCTCCACGTACCGCCGCAGCGCGTCCGCGTCGTCGAAGGCCGAGTTGATGGCGAAGTCATGGGCGATGGGACGGTCGCTGACGTTCCAGCCGAGCTCCCAGAAGCGGATCCCGGGGATCGTGCCGTCGAGGGCGCGGAAGGCCTCGACGCCCTTCACGACCCGCGGGTCGTCGCGCTCGACGCCCTCGTTCAGCTTGAAGAGGACCAGGTGGCGGATCATCACTTTCCTCCGTCGGCGACCCACGTGGCGAAGTCGCCGAGGGCCTTGGCGGCGTCCGATATGCCCTGGAACCCTATCTGGACGTAGTCGGCGGCCCCCTCAGGGTCCGTGATGATCACGTACGCCACGAAGACCACGACGACGTAGACGGCGACCTTCTTCGCGTTCACCGCCATCGCGGCCTCCCCTGTCACTGGTGTCCCAAACAGCGCACATGATCGCACGAAGGGTCGATCACGCGAAGGGGCAGATCGCACGAAAGGCCCCGTCCGACGACGGGGCCTTTCTCAAGCGGTAGCGGAGGGATTTGAACCCTCGGTGACTTGCGCCACACTCGCTTTCGAGGCGAGCTCCTTCGGCCGCTCGGACACGCTACCGAGGGAGACCTTACAGCAAGGTGCCGCGTGCTTTGAAATCGGTATTCGGCGACGGTCAGCGGCCGCGGAAGAACTCGGTGAGGACCCCGGCGCACTCCTCGGCGAGCACGCCCTCGATCACCTCGGGCCGGTGGTTGAGCCGCCGGTCGCGGACGAGGTCCCAGAGGGAACCGGCCGCGCCGGCCTTCTCGTCGCGGGCGCCGTAGACGAGCCGGTCGACGCGGGACTGCTGGATCGCGCCCGCGCACATCGTGCAGGGCTCCAGCGTCACCACGAGGGTGCAGCCGGCGAGCCGCCACCGGCCGAGTCCGGCCGCGGCCCGCCGCAGGGCGAGGACCTCCGCGTGGGCCGTCGGGTCGCCGCCGGCCTCGCGTTCGTTGTGTCCGGTCGCGAGCACGGTCGTGCCGTCCGGGGCCAGTACGACGGCGCCGACGGGGACGTCCCCGCCCCGGACCGCCTCGGCGGCCTCGGCCAGGGCGAGTCGCATCGCGGGCCGCCAGGGGTCCCGTACCGGATCCGGCCGGTCCGGTGGGCCCGGCCGGTCCGGTGGGCCCGGCTGGTCCGGCTGGTCCGGCGGTCCCGGGGTGGTGCGAGTGGTCAGCGGACGGTCTCCAGGGTCTCCGAGGCGCCGAGGGCCTCGGCGATCTCCGTGACGGCGTCCGTCGCCAGCGAGCGCAGCTCCTTCTCGCTCACGCCGAGGTCGTCCAGGATCTGGGCGTCGCCGACCGGGCCGTGCGGCACGGCCTCGCCGGTTGCGGCGACCGGGTCGGCGTCGTCGGCGTCGTCGTCGTCGGAATCACCGTCCTCGGTGCCGTCGAGGTCGAGGGCGTCCAGGTCGTCCCCGTCGTCCGGATCGCGTCCGAGCAGCTCGTCGGTGAGCAGGATCTCGCCGTAGCTGCTGCGGGCAGCGGCGGTGGCGTCCGAGACGTAGATGCGAGGGTCCTCCTCGCCGTCCACGCGGACGACGCCGAACCAGGCGTCCTCCTGCTCGATGAGCACGAGCACCGTGTCCTCGTCGGGGGAGGCTTCACGGGCCAGGTCGGCCAGATCCGACAGGGTTTCCACATCGTCGAGCTCCGTGTCGCTCGCTTCCCACCCGTCTTCGGTGCGCGCGAGCAGTGCGGCGAAGTACACCGTGACTCTCCCACTGGTCATAGGCGTGCCGGTTGGGGGTCCCCCCGGCGGAGGTTTCGGGCGGGGAGTGCTCGTCCGAGCCCCACCCACTCGGAATCGTGGCAGAAACAAGGCGTTCAGGGGACGTCTTCGGCTCCCTGTGTCCGGCAGTTTTGATCGCACGCTCGTTGCCGCCACCTGCGGATCGTACGCGGCTTTCCCCCGCTGCACGCACGGTCACCTCGGCAACGTCCGCGCGGTTCGTGATCTTCCCCGGGGGTTTCCTCACCCGTTTCCTACCAGCGGAACGTGCGCATGCGCATCGCGTGCCGCAGCCGGGCCACCTTGACGCGGCGCGGCTGCACGCGGTCGCGCAGCTCCCGGGCCTCGGCCAGATCGCGCAGGAACCGGGCGCGCCGCCGGCGGCGCTCGGCGTCGGTCTCGCTCGTCGTCCCGCCCAGCATGCGGGTCGCGCCGGCCGTATCCGCCGCGTCCGGCACGTCGACCTGCTCGGACTGCTCGGCCTGCTCGGTCCGTCCGGTCTGGACGGTCCGGGCAGTCCTGCCGGTCTCGTCGGTCTCCGGGTCCGTCGCGGGCTGTGCGCGCGGCGACGGAACGTCTCGGGAATCCCGGTCGGGCATCAGGCTCACCACCCCCAGTCCGTCCTTCCCACTTTCCCCCGGACGGGCGGTTTGACGCCAGCGAACGGGTGATGGGCGGACGGCGGGCTTGCCGTGCGGCCGGGGTCAACGGGCCCGGTTACTGTTGTGGACATGCGTCTCCACGTCGTCGACCACCCCCTGGTCGCCCACAAGCTCACCACGCTGCGCGACCAGCGCACCGACTCCGCGACCTTCCGCCGTCTCGCCGACGAGCTGGTCACCCTGCTCGCCTACGAGGCCACGCGCGACGTGCGCACCGAACAGGTCGACATCCGGACGCCGGTGGCCACGACCACGGGCGTCAAGCTGTCCCACCCGCGTCCACTGGTGGTGCCGATCCTGCGGGCCGGCCTCGGCATGCTGGACGGCATGGTCCGGCTGCTGCCGACCGCCGAGGTGGGCTTCCTCGGCATGATCCGCAACGAGGAGACGCTCCAGGCCTCCACGTACGCCACGCGTATGCCCGAGGACCTGTCGGGACGGCAGGTGTACGTGCTCGACCCGATGCTCGCCACCGGCGGCACGCTGGTCGCGGCGATCCAGGAGCTGATGCGGCGCGGCGCCGACGACGTGACCGCCGTGGTGCTGCTGGCCGCGCCGGAGGGCGTCGAGGTCATGGAGCGCGAGCTGGCGGGCACCCCGGTGACGGTCGTGACCGCGTCGGTCGACGAGCGCCTGAACGAGCACGGCTACATCGTGCCGGGCCTCGGCGACGCGGGGGACCGGATGTACGGGGCGGCCGAGTAGGCCAGGGCCCTACGGGGTTCAGCAGCCCTTCTTCGACGACGGCGCCGGCTCGGGCCTGGCCAGCTCGGTCAGGGCCCGGTCGGCGTCCGGCCTCTTCGCCAGCTCCTTGAAGCCGTCGCCGATGACGAGATCGACGGCAGCGCCCTTGCGGGCCGCCTCGGTACGCCGTTCGGCCCCCGGGAGCTGGGTGCCGAGCACCGGCAGCGAGGTGTCGAGGGCGGAGGCGGGGCCGAGCAGCACCCCGGGGCCCTTGACCTTCTTGTCGTACTGCTTGGTCGCGTTGCCCACGTCGCCGATCTTGAAGCCGCGCTTCTTCAGCTCGTCGGCGGTCTTCTTCGCCAGGCCGCTGCGGGCGGTGGCGTTGAGCACGTTGACCGTGATCGCGCGCGGTTCGGGCAGGGCCTTGGGGCTGGGCGAGGGGCTCGCCTTGGTCTCGGGGGCGCAGTCCGTGCCGCTGCCGGCCGCCGAAGCCTTTTTGCCGCCGCCGGTGAAGACGTCGATGAGCTGCCACGTGCCCCAGCCGCCCACGCCGAGCACGGCGGCGGAGGCGACGACCAGGACGACGAGCCTGCCGCGCCGCCGGGGCCGGCGCATCCGCGGGTACTTGTTTCCCTTGATGCGGTATTTGCCGCCCATGCCGGGGGGAGTCAGCATGCTCATGAACGCAGCGTAGTGCGCCTGAGCGACGATGCCTACTAGATGATCATTCGACGTCGCCCAGCAGAACCCGAAAGGGTCAACCCGTGACCGGCGGGGGTCAGTCGAGCTCGAGCACGCGTGCGTGCAGCACCTGGCGCTGCTGGAGCGCCGCCCGCACCGCGCGGTGCAGACCGTCCTCCAGGTACAGGTCGCCCTGCCACTTCACGACGTGCGCGAAGAGGTCGCCGTAGAAGGTCGAGTCCTCGGCGAGCAGCGTCTCGAGGTCGAGCTGCTGTTTGGTCGTCACGAGCTGATCGAGGCGGACCGGGCGCGGCGCGACGTCCGCCCACTGCCGGGTGCTGTCCCGGCCGTGGTCGGGGTACGGCCGGCCGTTTCCGATGCGCTTGAAGATCACACGGAAAGCCTACCGGGCGGGACCTTCCGGGCGCAGCCGTGGCGACGGAGTGCGACGCTGAAAAAAACCCCGCAAGGCGGTACGAATCGGGAACAGGGGCGTGAATATGCCGGACCGCGAGTCCACGCCGTCGGTCCCCGCTCCCGAGGTGTCGGCCCGCGCCGCCGCTCTTCCGCGGAAGGCCCTGGGGATCGCCTCCGGCTACGCCTTCTCCGGCCCCGCCCTGTATCTGGGCGCCTTGCTGTGGGACGGGCAGTGCCTGCCGGACGCGCGGATCCGGGTGCCGCCGGCGATGCTCAACCGCCACGGTCTGGTCGCGGGCGCCAGCCGCCCGGACGCCCGGGTCGAGGGCCGGGCCGGGGACGTCGGCCAGCGGTGGACGGCGACCGCCTTCCCCGCCGAGTACTACGCGCTGGGCGGCATCGGCCGGGGCATCCCGGTCCGGGCGACGGTCACCGGCTTCGGGCCGGTGCTGCTGTCCAAGGTGCTGCGGCTGGACCGGACCCAGGAGCAGTCCCTCGCGCTGATCTTCCACTACGCCGACAGCAAGGGCCTGGAGCTGGTCGACCTCAAGCACCTCAGGGCGGTCGTGACCTTCCTGACCTCGGAGGAGGGCCGGCCGGTGAGCACGATCGGCGGTCTCCCGGCGGCCACGGCCGGGGTGCTCCTGCGGTCCCTGACGGCCTTCGAGGCGCAGGGCGCTTCGGGCTTCTTCGGTGACGACGCCTCCGAGGCGTTCCTGGAGTCGATCACGCAGACCGTGCGCCTGATTCGCTCGAAAGGGGTCAGCGTCTTCTTCGTGACGCAGACCCCGCAGGACGTACCCGCCGACGTCCTCGCCCAGCTCGGCAACCGCGTGCAGCACGCGTTGCGGGCTTTCACGCCCGACGACCAGAAGGCCCTGAACGCCACGGTGAAGACCTTCCCGAAGTCGCCCTACGACCTGGAGGAGGTCCTGACCGGTCTGGGGACGGGCGAGGCGGTGGTGACGGTGCTGAGCGAGAAGGGCGCGCCCACCCCTGTCGCCGCGACCCGGCTGCGCGCACCCGAGTCCCTGATGGGGCCGGTCGGGACGGAGGCTCTGGACCGGGCGGTGGCGGGGTCGCCGCTGTACGAGCGGCTGACGGATGGCCGCGGGGCTGTCCGGGGCGCGAAGGGGCCCGACGAGATGCGGGACGCCGCCAGGAACGGCGTGCGGAGGAGGGGCCGTCCGTGGTGGAGCAGGTGGTCGACAGCGGGGTGTTCAAGTCGCCGGCCCGGGCGGTGGGGACGCAGATCGGGCGGGAGACACGCGGTCGTTGTTCGGGACGGCACGGACGGCACGGCGTTCGTCGGGGCGGCGGAGGCGCTAGTCCGGGTCGCTTCCGCCGCCGCGGGTCGTTCTGTCAGCCGCGTTCCCTTCCCATCGGGTGCTGCTGTCGCTCCCGTGTCTCCGGCTTGGGCTCGGGATGGGGCTGGGGCGGCTTGGGGGAGTTGCGGACGGCCTCGGCGCGCAGGAGGGCGCGCAGGACCGCGTACGGGTCTTCGAGCATGGCTGTGTTCCTCGTTCCGTATTGCTGCGTATTGCTGCGTACGGGCTGATGGACCGGTGTCCGGTCCCGTCAGCAGCGCAGGACCTCGGAACGCAGGGGGCGAGGGTCGTGCCGTGGGCCCGGCGGCACGGGCACGCGGTGCGGTGCGGCGTACGCGGGCCCGGGGGTCGGGAGCGGGGTGAGGCGCAGGGGGACGGCGATGCGCCGGGTGCCCCGGGCCGGGGGGCGCAGGGCGACGTCGAGGACGTCGCACTCGACGGCCGTGCTCTCGCCGGAGACGGTGGCCGTCGGCCCCGTGTGCGCCTCGGCGTGCGCGCCGGGCACGAGCAGGGCGAGCAGCAGGACCAGCACCCGCGGCCACCTGTGTCGGCGGGTGCCGCGGGGGACCGGCTGCGGTGCGGGGTTCACGGGAGGTGGTTCCCCGTCGTGTGTATGCCGTTCATCCCACTGCCTGCGAGAACCGCTCGCTCGGCGTACGGCGGCCCCGGATGCGCAGGGCCGTGACGATCTCGGCGGCGCCGACCGCGAGCAGCCAGCAGCCGCCGACCAGGGTGAGGACGGCGACGGATTCGAAGGGCGCGTCGATGAGGACGACGCCGGCGACGACGGTGAGGATCCCGAGGAAGACCTGCCAGCCCCGGGCGGGCATCGCCGGGTCGTGGGCGGCGGCCAGGGTCTGGGTGATGCCGCGGAACAGCCAGCCGATGCCGATCCAGAGGGCGAGCAGCAGGATCGACTGCATGGGGCGGCGGAAGCAGAACAGGCCGAGCAGGATCGAGAGCGTGCCGCTGATGAAGGCGAGGACGCGCAGGGCGGTCGTGCGGTGCGTGCCGAAGGCGGAGGCGAGCTGGAGGATGCCGCTGACGAGCAGATACAGCCCGAACAGCACCCCGGCGGCGAACAGGGAAGCGCCCGGCCAGACCAGGATGAGCAGCCCCAGCACGAGTGAGGTGACCCCGGTGACCAGCACGGTCTGCCAGGCGGCGCGGGAGAGATGGTGCAGCGGCCCCGGGAAGGGGGACTCCGACTCGTGGCCGCTTGAGGGCGGACTCGCGGTCTGCGCGGCGCCCCGGGGTGCGTGCGGGTCGTGCGGCCAGTGGCCCTGTGCGCCGGGTGGGGCCGGGGCGTGTGGGCTGGGAGGGGTGTGACCGGGCCGTCCGTGGGTGTGAGGGCCGTCCGGGCCCGGGCCTTGGGGGACGTGGGGTTCCAAACCCTGGGGCGGGCGGGGCGCATGCCCGTGTGCGGGCCCGCGCTCCGGGTCCCAAGGGGAGCCGCTCGGTGGCTCGGTCATGGTCCATCCTTGGACCGACCGGGAGGGGCCTGCCACCTGGGGCGGGCCGTGTGGTTGACGCCTGCCGTTCGGGGCGGCTGCTTGGCTGATGGCTGTTTTTTGGGGTGGGCCTGTGACTGAAGCCCGTGACGTGGGCGGAGTCGTGGGGCTGGCGCCTGGGAGTTGGGTCGGGCTGTGTGGCTGAGGGCCGTCGCCTGGGCTCGGTCAGGTGGCTGATGTCTGCGAGCTGGGTGTGCCTGTGGCCTAGGGCGGGCGGGTCGGTGACGCCTGTCGTCTGGGTCGGGTCGTGTGCAGCTGATGCCTGCGGTCGGCCGGGTCTGCGGATGACGCCGGCGACTTGGGTGGCCTGTGGCTGACCCCCGCGGGTTGGGTCGGGCCGCGGCTGGCGCCCGCGCCCGGGGTGGGCCTGTGGCTGGCGCCTGGGTCCGGCCGCGCGGCCGATGCCCGCGAACAGGGCCCGGCCACGCGGCTGACGCCCACCGTCTGTGGCGGACTACGGGGCTGACGCCCGCCACTGGGGCTCGGCCGCGCGGCTGACGCCTGTGACCTGGTCCGGGACACGGCGCTGGCGCCCGCCCCCTTGGCCCGGTCACGGCGCTGGCGCCCACCCCCTTGGCCCGGTCACGGCGCTGGCGCCCCCCCGGTCCGGCCACCCGGCCGGCGCTCTCGCTCCGCGGTCCGCTACTTCCCGGTCGTCTTCGCGGCCTTGGCCGCTGCCTTCATCTGCTGTTTGTGGGCACGTACCTTGGCCAGCGACTCGGGGCCCGTGATGTCGGCGACCGAGCGGAAGGACTTCGGCTCGCCGTAGGAGCCCGCGGCCTCCTGCCAGCCCGGCGGCCGCACCCCGAGCTGCTTGCCGAGCAGGGCGAGGAAGATCTGGGCCTTCTGCTTGCCGAAGCCGGGCAGTTCGGCCAGGCGTTTGAGCAGTTCCTTGCCGGTGGCGGCGTCCTTCCAGACGGCCTCGGCGTCACCGTCGTAGTGCTCGACGAGGTACTGGCACAGCTGCTGGATCCGCTTGGCCATGGAGCCCGGGTAGCGGTGCACCGCCGGCTTCTGGGAGAGCAGCGCGGCGAAGGCCTCGGGGTCGTGCACGGCGATCTCGTGCGCGTCCAGGTCGTCCGTGCCGAGCCGCTGGGCGATGGTCGCCGGACCCTTGAACGCCCACTCCATCGGGATCTGCTGGTCCAGCAGCATCCCGACCAGCGCGGCGAGCGGACTGCGCCCGAGCAGCGCGTCGGCCTCGGGGTCCTGGGCGAGGTGAAGAGTGACGTCCATGCACCGATCATCCCCCGCCCGGGCTCACGTCGCCCGCCAGTAGCCCAGCGCGTGCACCCGCTGCTTGGGCAGGCCCAGCTCCTTGCGGACGTATGCCGCGAGCGACCGGGTCGTCGCCGTGTCGCAGGCGACCCAGACGTACGGGTCGGAGGTGCCCTGGAGCAGGCCGGGCAGGTCCGCCTTCACCTGGTCGACCAGGCGGGCGCCGGAGTCCTGGCGCGGCACCTTGCGCAGCTCGTGCCGGGCCGGGGCGGTGCGGAACGGCAGAGCGTCGTCGCCGCCCTCGAACCAGACCGTGGCCGGGGCGGAGCCCAGCGCGTCCAGGAGGGAGTTGATGGCCGGCAGGGAGGCCGGGTCGCCGACGGCGAAGACGTGGGAGGGAGCGGGGTCGGGGTGCTCGAAGCCGGTGCCCTGGACGGTCGCCTCAATGGTGTCGCCGGGCTTCGCCGCCCTGGCCCAGTCGCCGGCGCAGCCCTCGTGCAGGGCGAACTCCAGGCCGAACGTCCCGGCCGCCGGGTCCGGGTCGACCAGGGTGTAGGCCCGCTGGTGGGGCTTGCCCGCGTTGTCGAACCACAGCCGTACCCACATGGTCGGGTGCACGCCGGTCGCCGCGAGCAGACCGCCGTCGGTGAAGCGCAGCCGCCGGTAGTCCGGGGTGACGTCCTGCGCGTCGGTCACGGTGAACGCGAAATCCTTCGCCCCCAGCAGTCTGAGGACCGCGCCCTCCCAACCCCGCCCCTGCCCCATCCCGTATTCACCTTTCGCGTACGATTCCGCCCACAGTCATTACTTAGGCAAGGCTAACCTAAAGGAAAGTAGGGGCACAGCGTGGCCACCGAGATCTATCGCGACGCCTGGGGCATTCCGCATCTGCGCGCGGGCAGCGCGGCCGAACTCGCCCACGCCCAGGGCCTCGTCACGGCCCGCGACCGGGCCTGGCAGCTGGAGGTCGAGCGGCACCGGGCCCAGGGCACCTCGGCGTCCTTCCTCGGCGAGAGCGCCCTGGCCTGGGACCGGTTCGCCAGACGCGCCAGAGTCGACGACACCGCCAGACGCTGCTTCACGGAGCTGGAGCGACGGGACCCCGAGACGGCGGACTGGGTGCGGGCGTATGTGGAGGGCGTCAACGGCGGGCTGGCGGCGGGCGCCGACGCGGCCCCCGAGTTCGCCCGCACCAGCCTCACCCCCGGCTCCTGGCACCCCTGGACCCCCCTCGGCGTCTGGCTCGCCACCCACATCCTCTTCGCCGGGTTCCCGGCCAAGCTCTGGCGTGAGCAGGTCGCGGCCCACCTCGGCGCGGACGCCATCGGCCTGTTCGCCACCGACGGCCCCGGCACCTGCGGCAGCAACGGCTGGCTGGTGAGCGGCGAACGGACCGTCACCGGGCAGGCGGTCATCGCCGGCGACCCCCACCGCTGGATCGAGGACCCCGGCGTCTACCAGCAGATCCACCTGTCCTGCCCCGAGTTCGACGTCGTCGGCCTGGCCGTCCCCGGCGTCCCCGGCATCGCCCACTTCGGGCACACCGGCACGGTCGCCTGGGCCATCACCAACGCCATGGCCGACTACCAGGACCTGTACCGGGAGCGGCTGCGGCGCACCGGCGCCGGGGTGGAGGCCCTCGGCCCGGACGGGGTCTGGCACCGGGCGGCCCGGCACACGGAGGTCGTCGAGGTGGCGGGCGAGGAGCCGGTCGAGGTCGAGGTCGAGGTGATCGAGACCGACCGGGGCCCGGTGGTCATCGGCGGCCCCGAGGGGCTCGACGGCGATCCGTCCGACGCGGGAGACCCGTCCGGTCCGCCCGTGGCGATCAGCCTTCGCCACCCGCCCCGCGTCACCGGCGACCTCGGCTTCGGCGCCCTGTTGCCGCTGCTGCGGGCCCGCCGGGTCGCCGACGTGGACCGGGCGTTCGACCGCTGGGCCGAGCCGGTCAACGTCGTCCAGGCCGCCGACACCGGGGGCGGCGTCCTGCACCGCGTCGCCGGCCGGGTGCCGCTGCGCGCCGAGGCCAACCGCCTGCGCCTGGTGCCCGCCTGGGAGCCCGGCCACGAGTGGCAGGGCTGGCAGGAGACACCCCGCGCCGGGCTCACCGACGGCGTCGCCGTCATGGCCAACCAGCGCGGCCCGGCCGAACCCGTCGGCGTCGAGTTCGCCCCGCCCCACCGCCACGACCGCATCGCCGAGCTGCTCGCCGGCAAGGAACGCTGGTCCGCCGCCGACATGCCCGCCATCCACACGGACACCCACCTCGCCTCCGCGTCCGCCCTCCTGGACCACCTCCGGGCCCTAGGGGGTGTCCGCAAAGTCCCGCCTGCCCTGCGACGCCCGGCACGCCCCCTCGACGCCCTCACCCCCGAGGCCTCCGCCCTCCGGGACCGCCTCCTCGCCTGGAACCGCCGCATGGACGCCGGCAGCGCCGACGCGGCCCTCTACTCGGCCGTGCGCGCCGCGGTCGTACGGCAGCTGGCGGCACACCCCGCCTTCGCCGCACTCGCCACACCGCCGGCGTATCCGGAGTTGTTCCGGCCCTGGCTCGCCCTCGTCCCGCGCATCGCCTTCGCCCTCGAACACCTGCTGCGGGCCGAGGAACCGCACGGCATCGACCGCCAGTCGGCCGTCCGCGCGGCGGTCGAGGAGGTGGCCGCCCGGCCGCCGGCCGGTGTCTGGGGCGACACCCACCGGCTCGCCCCCTGGCGGGCGCTGGAGCCTCAGACGCCGTACGACGAACCGGGGCTGTCCGGCGACCACGACTGCGTGCTGTGCACCTCGGGCGTGCCGGGCCTCACCGACCGCGCCGCGCGCGGCCCGGCGGCCCGCTACGTCTGGGACCTGGCCCGGCGCGAGGACAGCCGCTGGGTGGTCCCGTTCGGCGCCTCGGGCGTTCCCGGCTCGCCCCACCACCGCGACCAGCTCCCCCTGTGGCTCGCCGGCGACCTCGTCCCGGTCGTCACCGACTGGACCCTGCTGAAGAAGGAGACCGATGTCTGACCCGTACGCCTCCCGCACGGCCGTCCACGAGCAGGTGACCGACGGCTTCGGTACCGTCCGCGTCCTGCCGCTGAACCCGGAGGCCGACGCCGGGACGGTCCACCGCTGGGTGAGCGAGGACCGGGCCGTCTTCTGGGGCATGACCGGCCTCACCGAGCGTCAGGTGGCCGAGATCTACGCCCACATGGACACGCTCACCACACACCACGCCTTCCTCGTCGTCCGCGACGGCGAACCGGTCGCACTCCTCCAGACCTACGAGCCCGAGGCGGACCGCGTCAGCGAGTGCTACGACGTCCGGCCCGGCGACATCGGCATCCACCTGCTGGCCGCCCCCGCCGGTCCGGGCGGGGCGCGCTCCGGCTGGACCGCACGGCTGCTGACCGCCGTCGCCCGGTACGTCCTGCTCGGACTGGACCGCCGGCGGATCGTGGTCGACCCGGACGTCGGCAACGAGAAGGCGGTCGCCCGGTTCCTCAGAACGGGCTTCACGGCGGGGCCGGTGGTGGTCCTGCCGGAGATCGACCTGCCGGACGTGTACCTGCCCGAGAAGAAGGCCCAGCTCGCCTTCCTGGACCGGGAGATACTCTTTTCCGGGTGACGCCCGACGACCTCATCGCCCACTACGGCCTCCAGCCGATCCCCCGCGAGGGCGGCCTGTTCCGTCAGACCTGGGCCGGTCCCGAACGCCCGGACGGCAGACCCGAGGGCACGGCGATCGTCGCGCTCCTCACAGCGGACGACTTCTCCGCCCTGCACCGCCTGCCCACCGACGAGATCTGGCACTTCCACCTCGGCGATCCCCTGGAGCTCCTCCTGCTCGCCCCGGACGGAAGCACACGGACGGCGGTGCTGGGACCGGACGTACTCGGCGGCCAGCACGTGCAGTTCACGGTCCCGGCGGGCACGTGGATGGGCGGCAGGGTGCGCGAGGGCGGACAGTGGACCCTGTTCGGCTGCACGATGGCCCCCGGCTTCACGTTCGAGGGCTACGAACACGGGGACGCGGCGGAGTTGACGGCACGCTATCCGGCAGCGGCCGGCCGCATCCCCGGGCTGTGCCGACCTGTTTTGTAGGGACTGAGCGCCGCACACCTCCCATCCGTACATAACCGGGAGCCGTACAGCCCGACCCCGGAGAACGACGTGCACGAACGGCGGAACGAGGAGCGCAATGTCGGACACCCCCGGCGAGCCCAGGCCCTGGTGCTGCTCGGCACCGTGCTGGTCCTGCTCCTCTTCAGCGGAGCCCCCGCTTCCGCCCATGCCGCCCTCCGTGGCACCGACCCCGACGACGGATCCGTCGTCCAGCGTGCTCCCCGCCACCTCACCCTGACCTTCACGGAGTCCGTCGGCCTGCTCGACGACTCCTTCCGGGTCTTCGGCCCGGACCAGCGCCGCGTGCACACCGGCGAGGCGCAGCACGCGGACGGCCAGTCCGACACGGCCCGGGTCGGACTGCCCAAGAAGCTCGCCCAGGGCACCTACACGGTGGCCTGGCGGGTGGTGTCCGCCGACAGTCACCCGGTCTCCGGCGCCTTCACCTTCTCCGTCGGCAAACGGTCCGCGACGACCGCGCAGGTCGACACCGGCCCGGCCGAGGACGCGCTGACCGGCGGCCTTTACGACGCCGCCCGCTATCTCGCCTACCTCGCCGCCGCGCTGCTCGTCGGGACGGTGGCGTTCGCGCTGCTGTGCCGGCCCGCGGACACGTCCCCGCTGCGCAGACCGCTGGTGGCGGCCTGGTGGACACTGCTCGGCTCGACGGCCGTCCTGCTGATGCTGCGTGCCCCGTACGAGACGGGCGCGGGCCCGGCCGCGGCCTTCGACCTCTCCGCCCTCGAACGCACCCTGACCAGCCGCCCGGGCCTGGCCCTGCTCGCCAGGCTGGCCGTCCTGCTGCTGACCGCCGCGTTCCTGCTACGGCTGTTCAGGCGCCGCGACCACCAAGAGCCCCTGACGCGGGCGGTGGGTGCGGCCCTGGCCGTCGCCCTGGCCCTGACCTGGGCGGCGGCCGAGCACGCCTCCGCCGGGATCCAGGTGCCGGTGGCGATGACGTCGTCCGTGCTGCACCTGGTGGCGACGGGGGTCTGGCTCGGCGGCCTCGTGGCGCTGCTCCTGACCCTGCGCCGGGCCTCCGTCGACACCCTGACGGAGGTCGTGCCCCGCTTCTCCCGTATCGCCTTCGCCTCGGTGACCGTCCTGGCCGTCACCGGCCTCTACCAGTCCTGGCGCGGCCTCGGCTCCTTCGCCGCGCTGACCGGCACGTCGTACGGCCGGCTGCTGCTGGCCAAACTGGTCGCGGTGACCGCGCTGTTGCTGGCGGCGGGGTACTCGCGCCGGTGGACGGCCCGCCTCGCGGCCACGGCGGCCACCGCCCGGACGGCCGTACCGGAACGCGTCCCGCAGCCGGTCGGCGCAGCGGCGCCGGCACAACTGGAGGCGCCGGCGGAATCCGGGGCATCCGGCACGACAGGTGAACCCGGGGAGCCCGGGCAAGCCGGGGAGCCCGAGAAGCCGGCAGCGCCGGAGGGACAGCGGGAGCCGTCGGGCGCGTCCGGGCCGACCCCCGACTCCGGCGAAGCGGACGCCCGGCGTCGTGGTCTGCGCCGCTCCGTCCTCGTCGAAGTCGCCGTCGCCGCCGTGGTGTTGCTGATCACGACACTGCTCACCACCACGCTGCCGGGCCGCGCGCAGGCCGAGGCCGCGCAGCGCTCCCCGGTGGGTGCGCTGCCCCCCACGACCCTCACCACGGTGCCCTTCGACACGGGCACAAGCACCGGCACGCTGTCCGGCCGCGGCACGGTGGAGGTCACCCTGGACCCGGCCCGCGTCGGCGAGAACGGCGTCCAGGCCGTGGTCTACGGCGCCGACAAGGGTCTGGTCGTCGTCCCCGAGGTCCGCATCACCTTCACCCTGCCCTCCCGCAAGGTCGGCCCGATCGACGCCCGACTCACCGACGTCGGCGGCTACTGGAGCACCAACTCCGTCAACCTGCCCCTCGCCGGGACCTGGACGATGAAGACGACCGTGCGGGTGTCGGACGTGGACCAGGTGACGGTGTCGAAGCAGGTGCGGATCGTGCCCTAGGCAACCTCGGTGCCGCCGTCGACCGGTCGTCGTCGAGGAGCCGGGTCATGCACTGGGCGGCACGGACGGCGGCGTCGCCGCAGCAGTTGTTGAACAGGACGTGGACCTGTTCGGTCCGCTCGGCCAGCCGACGCACGCGGGGCAGCCACTCGGCGAGTTCCTCCTCGCCGTACGCGTACCGGAACCGGTCCTCCTTGCTGCCGGTCCCCCAGGCGGTGCTGCGTCCGTGGAACCGTACGACGGACAGCCGGGGCGAGGTGACGGGGGTGACGGGCGGCATCGAGGAGGGCAGCGACTGCGTCATGTCGACGGCGACCGCGGCCATGCCGTACCGGGCGAGCAGCGCGCACGTCGCCTCCGCCCGGCCCGGCTCCCACCACGAGGGATGCCGGAACTCCACGGCGACGAGCCACCCGCGCGTCCGCTCGGCGCACTCCCGCAGGAGCATCTCCGCCCGCTCCCCGGGCCGGAACCACGGCGGGAACTGGAACAGCACGCTCCCGAGCCGCCCGGCCCGCCGCAGCGGCTCGATCCCGGCCGCGAACCGGGCCCACACCTCGTCGAGCACGGCAGGGTCCCGGTGATCGGCCGGCAGCCCGCCCGGCATCGCCGCCTCCCTGGTGGGATGCCCGGTCAGCAGCGAGAACGCCTTCACGTCGAACACGAACCCGTCCGGTGTCCGCTCGGCCCACAACCGGCTGTTCCGCTCGCTCGGCAGCGCGTAGTACGAGGCGTCGACCTCGACGACCGGGAACCGCTCGGCGTAGTGCCGTAAGCGCCCCTCGGCGTCCCGCCGCCCCGCCGGATACCAGCCGCTGCCGACCAGCGCCCGGTCGGTCCAGGAACACGTGCCCACCAG
The DNA here is from genome assembly GCF_028885415.1 of Streptomyces coeruleorubidus. Taxonomy (GTDB): domain Bacteria; phylum Actinomycetota; class Actinomycetes; order Streptomycetales; family Streptomycetaceae; genus Streptomyces; species Streptomyces coeruleorubidus_A. The sequence goes on along the minus strand of NZ_CP118527.1, from coordinate 4,742,074 downwards.
GATCTCGCCCATGGGGGACCGGTTACCCGGACCGGGCGGCGGCAGGCTCCGCCTGCGAGCCGGTACGGGCCTCGCATTCGGGGTAAGCAGGTGATAACGAATATATCCGCGGTTATGGCTGATTCTCCGCGAGAGCGAGATGACCGATCATGGAGCAGCCCGTCACCGCCGGCCGGGCCACCCGGTCGCCCGGAGCGGAACCCGAGGCCCTCGAAGCCCTCGTCGGCGAGGCCCTCACCGCCCGCGTCACCCTCGACGAGCAGGGCCGGGTGACCGGCTGGAACGGGGGCGCCGAGCGGCTCCTCGGGTACTCGGCACGGCAGATGACCGGTCGCCGCGCCGCGGATCTGCTGGCCGAGCCGATCCCGGTACGGGGCGGCCTGCCCACGCTCGCCGGACTGCCCCGCTGGAACGGTGACGTCGCGCTCCGGCACCGCGACGGCCGGAAGCTGACCGTCAGGGTCCTCGCCCACCACAGGGAACCCGGCACCGGCGCCGGCGCCTGGCTCCTCCTCTCCGCCCTGACCCGCCGGCAGCCCCGGCCCGCCCTCGACGAATCCCTCGTGAGCTGGAGCTTCGCCCAGTCCCCGTGCTGCGCCATGGCGATCTACGACACCCGGCTCCGGCTCAGGCGGGCCAACGAGGCCATGGAGCAGGCCGTAGCGCTCACCGAGGAGGAGATGCTGGGCCTGCGCGTGTCCGAGATCGTCGACGACGCCGCCGGTGAGCGGGCCGAACGCAGCATGGCCCGGGTGCTGCGGACCGGCGAGCCGCAGTACGAGGAGAACTATCTGCGCACCCCGGGCGAGACCCGCGAGCACGCCTGGTCGGTCTTCGAGTCCGCGCTGCGGGACGCCGAGGGCACGATCCGGGGCGTCTGCCTCTCCGCGCACGACACGACGGAACAGTTCTGGGCCCGCAAGCGGCTCCAGCTGATCGCCGAGGCCGGCCGGCGCATCGGCGGCACGCTCGACGTGACGCGCACGGCCCAGGAGCTGACGGACGTGACCGTCCCGGCCCTGGCCGACTTCGCCGGCGTCGACCTGCTCGCCGCGCTGGACGACGTACCCGAACCGCCCGCTCAGGCCCTGCCGCCGGACGGGCCGCTGCTGCTGCGGCGGGTGGCGATGCGGTCCGTGACCCCGGGTGCCCCGGAGGCGATCGTGACGGCCGGCCAGGTGGACTCCTACCCGGAGGGTTCGGCGCCCTACGAGAGCCTGCGCGCGGGACGGCCCACCCTGCACGGGGTGACCGACCCGGCGTTCACGCAGTGGCTCGCCCACGACCCCGCCCGCGCCGAGAGGATCCGGGCGTTCGGCATCCACTCGGTGATGACCGTGCCGCTCGCCGCCCGCGGCACCACGCTGGGCGTCGCGTTCTTCGTCCGGTACCGCAACCCCGACGCCTTCCGGCACGACGACCTGGTCCTGGCCGGGGAACTGGCGGCCAGGGCCGCGGTCAGCATCGACAACGCCCGCCGCTACACCCGGGAGCGGGCCACGGCTGTCACGCTCCAGCGCAGCCTGCTGCCGCAGCGGCTGCCCCGGCAGGCGGCGGTCGAGGTCGCGTCCCGCTATCTGCCGGCGGGCGGGCACGCCGGCGTCGGCGGCGACTGGTTCGACGTCATCCCCCTCTCCGGGGCGCGGGTGGCCCTGGTCGTCGGCGACGTGGTCGGCCACGGCCTGCACGCCTCCGCGACCATGGGCCGACTGCGCACGGCCGTACGCACCCTCGCCGACATCGACCTGCCGAGCGACGAGCTCCTGACACACCTGGACGACCTGGTCGCCCGGCTGAGCGTCGAGGAGGAGGGCGGGGAGGGCGTGGAAACCTCCGGGGACGTGGGCGCGACCTGCCTGTACGCCGTGTACGACCCCGTGTCGCGGCGCTGCTGCCTCGCCGGGGCCGGGCATCCGGCGCCGGCCGTGGTGAGCCCCGACGGGCGCGTCGAGCTGGTCGGGCTCCCGGCCGCGCCCCCGCTCGGCGTGGGCGGCCTGCCCTATGAGGCCACCGAGGTCGTCCTGCCCGAGGGCAGCCTGCTCGTCCTCTACACCAACGGCCTGATCGAGGACCGGGACAGGGACCGGGACATCGACGCCGGTGTCCACCGGCTGCGGGAGGCTCTCGCCCTCCCCCAAGCTCGCGGCTTCGCTCGAGCAGGGGGCACCCCCATGGCGCCCTCGCTGGACGCCCTGTGCGACACCGTGCTGGCCGAGCTGCTGCCGCAGCGCCCGGCCGACGACGTGGCCCTGCTCGTCGCCCGCACCCGCGCGCTCGACGCGAGCCAGGTCGCCACCTGGGCGGTGCCGTACGACCCGTCCGCGGTCGCCCAGACCCGCAAGGACGTGGTGGCGCAGCTGGAGACGTGGGGCCTGTCCGACGCGGCCTTCGTCACCGAACTGGTCGTCAGCGAACTCGTCACCAACGCCATCCGGCACGCTCAGCCGCCGATCCAGCTCCGTCTGATCCACGACAACACCCTGATCTGCGAGGTCTCCGACGGCGGCAACACCGCTCCCCACCTGCGGCGCGCCCGCACCTACGACGAGGGCGGGCGCGGCCTGCTCCTCGTGGCCCAGCTGACCGGGCGCTGGGGCACGCGCCAGGGCGCCACGGGCAAGACCATCTGGGCGGAACAGACACTGTCTCTCCAGTGAGGATCCACCGGCCATGACCACACACACTTCCCACCGGGCCGCCGCGGCGCCCGTGCAGCGGGCCGCCCAGCTGGTGGGCGTCGTCTTCCTCCTGGTCGGTGTGCTGGGGTTCATCCCCGGCGTCACCACCGACTACGGCTCGATGGAGTTCGCCACCCACGAGTCGGGCGCCGAGCTGCTGGGCCTGTTCCAGGTCTCGATCCTGCACAACATCGTGCACCTGGCCTACGGTCTCGCCGGCCTGGCCCTGGCCGGCACGGTCGCCGGAGCGTACTCGTACCTGCTGGTCGGCGGCGCCGTCTACCTGGTGCTGTGGGTCTACGGCCTGTCCGTCGGCCACGACAGCGACGCCAACTTCGTCCCCCTCAACGCCGCCGACGACTGGCTGCACTTCGCCCTGGGCGTCACGATGATCGCCCTGGCTCTGGCCCTCGGCCGCCGCCGCTCGTCCCGCACCCGCAGCACCGGCGCGCAGCGGTAAACACCGGGACGGGACGTCGTGCAGACCTTCCTCCCCCATCCCGGCTTCCGGGAGTCGGCCCTGGTCCTGGACCGCCGCCGGCTCGGCAAACAGCGGGTCGAGGCGTTGCAGGTGCTGCGCGGCCTGGTCGTACCCGGCTACGGCTGGCGCCGCCACCCGGCGGTCCGGATGTGGGCCGGCTATGAGGAGGCACTCGTCCGCTACGGCCTGGAGATCTGCCGCGTCTGGCGCGAACAGGGCCACCAGGACAGCTGCGCGGCCACCCTGGTCGCCGACCTCGCGGCGACCCGCCCGCACGCCCCGGTCCGCGACCAGCAGGTCCTGGCAGCCGAGGGCGAACTGCCGCCCTGGCTGGGCGACGCCCTCTTCCACCACAGCCACCGCTCGGCCCTCGTCCGCAAGGACCCCGCCGCCTACGCGGACGTCTTCCCCGGCGTCCCGGACGACCTGCCGTACGTGTGGCCGGCGTCGGACCGCCCGGGCGGGCGGCCCTCCACCGGCTGAGGCCCCGCTCGGCACAGGGGCCCCGCAGTCGATGGCCGAGGCCGCTCACAGAGAAGCCTCACTCGCCGCCTGTTCCGAAAGCAGGGCGTCCAGGGCCGTGTCCAGGACGGTGAGCAGATGCTCGCGTTCCCGCGGGGTGTACAGCATGCGCAGGGCCAGCCCGTCGGACACCGCGATCACGGCATCGGCGATGACGACGGCCGCTTCGGCTCCGTGCCCGGCGGTCTCCAGCCAGGCGGCCAGCGCCTGACGGATGTCCTGGTCGACCTGCCGCCGGATCGCGGCGAGGCGGGGGTGGTGTGCCGCGTGCACGGCGAAGGCGAGTTGCGTCGTGGCCTCGGCGCGTCGTTCGACGTCCACGGGCAGCGTGGTCAGAATCAGTTCCCGCAGCGCCCGGCGCAACGGCAGTGAGGTGTCCACCTCGGCCATCCGGCGCTCCACACGCTCGCCGACGAGCTCGGCCGCGAAGGCGAGCATCTCGTCCTTGGTACGGAAGTACTTCTGCACGGCTCCGGCGGAGCGGCCGGACGCGGCGGCCACGGTGCGCACGCTGACCTCGTCCAGGCCCCGGTCGGAGACCAACTGGAGCAGCGCCGCACCGATCTGACGGCGCTGTTCCTCCCGGTCGACGGTCTTGGGCATCGTCACACTCCACGTTTAAGATACAGTCGTATTCTAAAGCACCGTCAGTCGGGCGCCCCACGGTGCCCGAGAGGGGACAATGATGGTTGATCGGCATGAGCCGGCCCCGCCCGCGCTGCGGGTCTCGGACGGCGACAGGGACGAAGTGCTCGGCGTACTGGCGGCGGCGCTGGCCGAGGGGCGACTGGATCCCCCCGAACACGAGACCCGCTCCCAACGGGCCCTGAAGGCACGCACCGCCGACGAGCTCACCGCCCTGACAGCCGACTTGCCCACCCCTGCGCCCAGCCGCGCCGACCAGGACCGCAAAGACCTCCGCGACTGGCTGGCCGAATGGCGCTACTGGCTCGGCGGGGCGTTGATCATGTCCGCCATCTGGGGCGTGCGCTGCGCCCAGCAGGGAGAACTGACGTACTACTGGCCGATCGCGCCGCTGGGTGTGTGGGCGGCGGTCCTGACGGCCATCGCCATCTGGCCGCGCGACCCGGACGACACCGGCGACTGAGCGGGCCGGAGAGCCGGCCGGGCCCCGTCGTGGCTCACGCCCTTCGCCCGCCACCGAGCGTGAACACCACATGATCGCGCAGCGAACTCCTCCCTGGGCAGGAGTGGCGTGGGGAACATGTGAGCTATCTTTGCCGCCGACGTATTCGTGATCAACAGTCGGCCGAACGACCACCTGCATTGACGTTCTTCTCCCACCCCCCACGCCAGGTCCACGGATCCCCCGACTGGGGTCAGCGCGTTTTACTCCGGGAGACATTGCGTGACATCTGAACAAGGAAGACACCGCTCGTCGGGACGCAGCCGCCGCATGGCAACCGCCGTCGCTCTCGCCGCCCTGACAGGCGGTCTGCTGGTGCCCACCGTCGCGGGCAGCGCCTTCGCGGCGACCGGCGATCGTGCCTCGGTGTCCGGCCGTTACGGGGACTTCAACGGCGACGGCCGTGTCGACCTCGCCGCCTCCGCCCCCGACGCCACGGTCGACGGCACGGCGGGCGCCGGGGCCGTCACCATCGCGTACGGTTCCGCGGACGGCGCGGGCGCCACGCAGGCCGAGCGCGTCACGATCAGCCAGAACTCCAAGGGCGTCGGCGGCCAGGCGGAGGCCGGTGACCACTTCGGATTCTCCGTGGCCATCGCCGACTTCGACAACGACGGCTTCGCCGATCTCGCCACCGGTACCCCGGGCGAGGACGTCGGGGACGACCAGGACGCCGGCATCGTCCAGATCCTGTGGGGCTCGCCGACCGGCCTGTCGAGCAGTGCCCGGCTCGCCGATCCCACGAGCTCCGACCAGGACGCCCACGGGCGGACCCTCGCCGCGGGTGACTTCAACGGCGACGGCAAGGACGACCTCGCCGCCGGCAACACCTCGGCCCAGGCCTGGCTGTACGCGGGCGGCATCGCCAGGGACGGTGCCGACAGCGGTACCCATCCGCTGGGCAACCTGAACGCCTGGGGAGGCGAGGTCGTCGCCCTCACCGCCGGTGACGTCACCGGCGACGGTGCGGACGATCTGCTGTTCAACCACTACCAGCTCTATCGGAGCGGTGGTGACGCGAGCACGCTGGGCCTGGACCCGAGGGCCATGCAGGTCGGCTACATGGGCGGCTACTCCTCGGTCTTCGGGGACTTCAACAATGACGGCTACGGGGACATCGTCCTCGGTCGTCCGGGTGACCACGGTGGCGAGATCACCTATGTCCTGGGCCGCCCTGTTTCCGATACCGACCCCACCTGGACGCTGGACGACAACAGGCACACCCTCGATCAGGGCAATTTCGACACGCCGGGTGAGAACGGCCTGTACGACCGGTACGGCGCCGGACTCGCCGCGGGTGACATCAACGGCGACGGCTACGACGACCTCGCCGTCGGCGATCCCAACGAGGACACCGACAGCGGCACCGTCGCCGACGCCGGGCACGTGACCGTCATGTACGGCGGCTCCATCGGGCCCACGACCACCAATCGCCAGGTCTTCGACCAGGGCACCGAGGGCGTCCCCGGCGAGAACGAGGCCGGCGACGGTTTCGGCTCCCGGCTGCTGCTCAGCGACCTCGACGGCGACGGCAGGAAGGACCTGACGATCGCGGCGCTCGGCGAGGACGGCGGCAGCGGCGCGCTCACCACGCTCCTGGGCACGGACATCACCCTCACCGTCACAGGAGCGCGCAGTCTGACCCCGACGTCCTACCTGCTGTCGACCGACGGACAGCCGCAGCTCGGCAGCAGCCTCCAGGGACACCCGCCGATCACCCCTCGGCCGCTCCCTGAGGTCGGCTGACAGCGGTCCCGGCAACGGGACGGCCCAGGCCGGGGATCGCTTCCCCGGCCTGGGCCGGACGCGGCAGGATCTGTAGGGGCCGCCCGGACGATCCATGGTTCCGTGAATTCAGGAATCGATGTACTGTCCTTCCCGTGCTGACTGTTGCCCCCGACATCGAAGTGCTGGCCCGCTTCGGCCGCGCCCTCGCCGACCCGATCCGCTGCCGCATCCTGCTCGCGCTGCGCGAGGCCCCGGCCTATCCCGCCGATCTCGCCGACACCCTCGGCATCTCCCGCACCCGGCTCTCCAACCACCTCGCGTGCCTGCGCGACTGCGGACTGGTCGTCACCGTGCCCGACGGCCGCCGCACCCGCTACGAACTGGCCGACGAGCGCCTCGGTCACGCGCTGGACGACCTGCGTGCGGCCGTGGTGGCCGTCGAGACCGACCGCACCTGTGCGGAGGCCGACGACAAGGGATGCTGCTGATGACCGCGATATCCCTCGACCGCTCCCCGGCCCGCCGGGACCTGCTCGCCCGTCGGGTACGTCTGCTGGTCGCGGCGACCATCACCTACAACGTCATCGAGGCGATCGTCGCCATCACCGCCGGCACTCTCGCCTCCTCGACCGCCCTGATCGGCTTCGGCCTGGACTCGGTCGTCGAGGTCTCCTCCGCCGCTGCGGTGGCCTGGCAGTTCTCCGCCCGTGAGCACACCGTGCGCGAGGCGCGGGAGAAGACGACCCTGCGGATCATCGCGCTGTCGTTCTTCGCGCTCGCCGCCTACGTCGCTGTCGACGCCGTCCGTGCGCTGACCGGCACGGGGGAGGCTGAGCGCTCCGTTCCAGGCATCGTGCTGGCCGCCCTCTCCCTCGCGGTCATGCCGTTCCTGTCGGCGGCCCAACGCCGCGCGGGCCGTGAACTGGGCTCCGCCAGCGCGGTCGCCGACTCCAAGCAGACCCTGCTGTGCACGTACCTCTCGGCCGTGCTCCTGGTCGGCCTGGTCCTCAACGCCACCCTCGGCTGGTCCTGGGCCGACCCCGTCGCCGCCCTCGTCATCGCAGCCATCGCCGTCAAGGAAGGCCGCGACGCCTGGCAGGGCAAGGGCTGTTGTGCACCCTCGGCCACTGCGGCCCCCGCCGTCCGTGCCGACACGGACGACGCGTGCGGCTGCCGCCCGGGCTGCGAGTGCTGCGACTGACCCTCCGCACAAGCGCCCCGCTCATGTCGTCCTACTGCTTGGCCAGGGAGTCGGCGTCGGCCTTGACGACGTACACCTCCCAGGGTTCCCGGCCGGGGCCGTGGACCCAGACCTTGTCCTGGAGGGCGTAGCAACAGGTGGTGTCGTTCTCCACGTCGGTGACCAGGCCCGCCTCGGCCAGGCGGGCGGTGGCGGCGTGCACGGCCTCGGTCGTCTCGACCTCGACGCCGAGGTGGTCCATGCGGGTCGCCTCGCCTGCGGTGCCTTCGATGAGCACGAGCTTCAGCGGGGGCTCGGCGATGGCGAAGTTGGCGTAGCCGTCGCGGAGTTTGGCGGGCTCGGTGCCGAAGAGCCTCGTGTAGAAGGCCACGGACTCGGCGAGGTCGGGGACGCGGAGGGCGAGCTGTACACGGGACGTCATGGCGAACCTCCTGGAATGGGTGGGGAGTTCAGCAGCCACCGGAGGCGGTGGCGGGGGCGCCGGTGCCGATCTGCAAGGTCGCCGGAGTGGCGCAGCAGCCTCCGCCCTCGGCCGGGGCGGCGTCGGGCTCGTCGAACAGGCCGGCCCCGCCGCACACACCGGTCTCCGGCAGGGTCAGCTCGACGCGCTCGGCGGCCTCACGGTCTCCGGCGATCGCGGCGGTGACGGAACGGACCTGCTCGTAGCCGGTCATCGCGAGGAACGTGGGGGCGCGGCCGTAGGACTTCATGCCGACCAGGTAGACGCCCTGCTCCGGGTGGGAGAGCTCGTTCACGCCGTGCGGGTAGACGGTGCCGCAGGAGTGGACGTTGGGGTCGATGAGCGGGGCGAGCGCGGTCGGGGCCTGGAGGCGTTCGTCGAGGCCGAGTCGGATCTCGGAGAGGAAGGACAGGTCCGGGCGGAAACCGGTCAGGACGATGACCTCGTCGACCGGGTCGAGGCGGCGCCCGTCCTCGGCGACCAGGACCAGCCGGTCGCCGTCCCGCTCGACGGCCCGCGTACGGAACCCGGTGATCGCGCTCGCGCGGCCTTCCTCCACCGCGGCCTTGGCGCGCAGGCCGAGGGCGCCGCGAGCGGGCAGCTGATCGGCCTCGCCGCCGCCGAACGTCGAGCCGGTGATGCCGCGGCGCAGGATCCACACCGCGTGCGTGCCCGGCTCGTCCTGTGCCAGGTCGGCGAGGTGGGCGAGGGCGGTGAAGGCGGAGGCGCCGGAACCGACCACGGCGGTGCGCTTGCCTGCGTACCGGGCGCGGCCGGCCGGGTCGTCCAGGTCGGGGACGCGGTAGGAGACGCGTCCGGCGGCGGCCTTCTCGCCGAGGGCGGGCAGACCGTCGGCGCCCAGCGGACCGGGGGTGGACCACGTGCCCGAGGCGTCGACGACCGCGCGGGCGACGATCCGTTCCTCACGCCCGTCGGCCCACAGGATGTGCACGGCGAAGGGCTGCTCGTCGCGGCCGGAGTCGACGATCCGGTCACGGCCGACGCGGGCGACGCCGGTCACCGTGGCGCCGTAGCGGACCTTGTCGCCGAGGACGTCGGCGAGGGGCTGGAGGTACGTCTCGGCCCAGTCGCCGCCGGTGGGGTACGCGGAGCCGTCCGGGCGGGTCCAGCCGGTCGGGGCGAGGAGCTTCTCCGCGGCCTGGTCGGTGACCTCCGACCAGGGCGAGAACAGCCGCACGTGCGCCCAGCCGCGTACGGCTGTGCCGGCCGACGGCCCGGCTTCCAGGACCAGCGGTTCAAGGCCGCGCTCGACGAGACGGGCCGCGGCGGCCAGGCCGACCGGGCCGGCTCCGATGACCACGACGGGCAGCTGGTGGGTGGTGGGCACGGCCACGAGGTTCCCCTTTGCTTCGACATTCGTCGATGTCTTGTGTGGTCAGCATGACACTTGCTTCGATGGCCGTCAACATAGACATGCATCGAATCTGGGGGGGGTCTGGCCCCTTGATTCGATGCATGTCAACATAGATGCATGTCGAACACGAAGACGCTGCCGCTGCTGGAAGCCGATGTCCCCGAGGCCGTGGCGCCGTGCTGCCCGCCCCTCACCGAGCGTCCGTTCACCGCGGAGGAGGCCGAAACCACCGCGCGGATGTTCAAGGCCCTGGGGGACCCGGTGCGGCTGCGGCTGTTCTCAGCTGTGGCCTCGCACCAGGGCGGCGAGGCGTGCGTGTGCGACATCTCCGATGTCGGCGTCTCGCAGCCGACCGTCTCCCACCACCTGAAGAAGCTGAAGGAGGCCGGGCTGCTGACCTCCGAGCGGCGCGGCACCTGGGTCTACTACCGCGTCGAGCCGTCCGTGCTGGCCGCGATGGGAAAGCTGCTGACCGGCACGTCGGCCGCGGGCTGACCGCGACCTGCGCGAGCAGGCCGGCGATCGCCCGGGCCGCGTCCCGGGCAGGCCGTCCGACGCCGATGAGCGTGGCGGAGGCGGGACCGGCCCGGTCGCCGTAGCGTGCAGTCCGGGCAGCGCGTCAACTCTCCTGCGGGGCCGGGGCCGCCGTCAGCCGCCGACCGGCGGTGAACTTCCGCCGCCAGGCCAGCGAGACGTAGACGAGCGCCACCAGGACCGGCACCTCGATCAGCGGCCCCACCACGCCCGACAACGCCTGCCCGGAGGTCACGCCGAAGGTGGCGATGGCGACCGCGATGGCCAGCTCGAAGTTGTTGCCGGCCGCCGTGAAGGCGAGGGTCGCGGTGCGGTCGTACGCGAGGCCGATGGCCTTGCCGAGGGCGAACGTGCCGAACCACATCACCGCGAAGTACACCAGCAGCGGCAGCGCGATACGGGCGACGTCCAGCGGCTGCGAGGTGATGGTCCTCCCCTGCAGGGCGAAGAGGATGACGATCGTGAAGAGCAGGCCGTACAGCGCCCACGGGCCGATCTTCGGAAGGAAGCCCGACTCGTACTGCTCGCGGCCCAGCTTCTGCTCGCCGATGCGGCGGGTCAGGAACCCGGCCAGCAACGGGATGCCGAGGAAGATGACGACGTTCAGAGCGATCTTCCACATGGAGATGTCGAGGTGCTCGCCGTCGCCCAGGCCCAGCCAGCCGGGCAGCAGGTCGAGGTAGAACCACCCCAGCACGCCGAACGCCAGCACCTGGAAGACCGAGTTCAGCGCGACGAGCACGGCGGCGGCCTCCCGGTCGCCGCAGGCGAGGTCGTTCCAGATGATGACCATCGCGATGCAGCGGGCGAGACCGACGATGATCAGGCCGGTGCGGTACTCGGGCAGGTCCGGCAGGAAGATCCAGGCCAGCGCGAACATGACCGCCGGCCCGACGAGCCAGTTGATGACCAGCGACGAGACCATGAGCCTCTTGTCGCCGGTGACGGCGTCGAGCTTGTCGTAGCGGACCTTGGCCAGCACCGGGTACATCATGATCAGCAGGCCGATGGCGATCGGCAGGGAGATGCCGCCGATCTCGACCTTGGCGAGGGCGTCGTCGAGGCCGGGGATCACGCGGCCCAGGCCGAGACCGACGGCCATGGCGAGCAGGATCCAGACGGCGAGGAAACGGTCGAGCGTCGACAGCTTCGCGACGACCGAGGACTCCTCGGCGGTCGCGGACGCTTCGGTGCGGGTCACGGGCAGGCCCTCTTGTTGTCGGCGGCGGTGCGTGCGGACTCGGCCAGGTCGGCGAACCGGCCGGCGAGCTGGGCGATGACGTCGGGGCGCAGCTTGTAGTACGTGTACCGGCCGCACGGCTCCGTCTCGACGACCCCGGCCTCGCGCAGCACTCTCAGGTGGTTGGAGAGGTTGGTCTGCCGGGCACCGGTCTCCTCCACCAGGTGCGTGGTGCACAGCGTCTCTTTGGCCAGCAAGGTCACGATCTGGAGCCTGAGCGGGTCGGCCAGAACCCGGATCAGATCAGTGTCGACTGACGTCATCATGGGCTGATACTGTCACATCAGCCCAAACTGATACCAGTCAGAGCCGAAGCAAGAACTGCTGACGAAAGAAGAGCCGATGTCCTCCAGCCCGCTCGCTTCCGTGCTGTTCGTCTGCGTCCACAACGCCGGACGCTCGCAGATGGCTGCCGGATTCCTCTCCCACCTCGCGGGCGACCGGATCGAGGTCCGCTCCGCCGGCTCCGTCCCCGGCGACCAGGTCAACCCCTCCGCGGTCGAGGCCATGAAGGAGGTAGGCATCGACATCGCCGACGCCAAGCCGAAGATCCTCACCACCGAGGCCGTCCAGGCGTCCGACTACGTCATCACCATGGGCTGCGGCGACGCCTGCCCGATCTTCCCCGGCAAGAAGTACCTCGACTGGGCCCTGGAGGACCCGGCGGGCAAGGGCGTCGAGGCCGTCCGCCCCATCCGCGACGAGATCAAGACCCGCATCGAGGCCCTGATCGCCGAGATCGACGCCGAGCCCCGGCTCCGTCGCGGCAACTGAGACCACATCGACGGCAACTGAGACCACGCACGTCGAAGGGCCCATCGCGAACGGTGGGACCACGCGCGCGTGGCCGGCTGCCGCCGTCCTCCTCAGGCGAGGTCGGAGAGATCCTCCCGGGTGAGAGAGATCGACCCGGCGGCAGTGTTCTCCTCCAGGTGGGCGAGGGAGCCGGTTCCGGGGATGGCCAGGGTCACGGGTGAGGAGGCGATCAGCCAGGCCAGGGCGATCTGAGGGACTGTGGCGTCATACCGGTCCGCGATCTTGGTGATGCGGTCACCGGTGAGGTCGCTCACGCCGCCGCCCAGCGGGAAGAACGGCACGTAGGCGATACCGGCCTCCTCGCAGGCGGCCAGGAGCTCCATGTCATCGCGTTTGGCGGCGTGGAAGTGATTCTGGACGGCTGAGACGGGTGCGATCGCACGGGCCTCGGCGAGGTGGCCGGTGTCGACGTTGCTCAGGCCGAGGTGGCGGATCAGGCCTTCCTCACGCATTGCGGCCAGCACCTCGAAGGCTTCGGCGACGGATTCGCCCGGGGGCGGCGGCTCGATGCCCCCGATGCGCAGGTAGACCAGATCGAGGCGGTCCACGCCGAGGGTTTCGAGGTTCTCCTCGACCAGCGGTCGTAGATCTGCGGGATCGGTGGTCTCGATCATGCCCCCGTCGGGGGTGCGGGCCGGGCCGACCTTGGTGGCGATGACCAGGTCGGCCGGGTAGGGGTGGAGGGCCTCGCGGATCAGGGCGTTGGCTCGAACGGTGCCGTCGCCGCTGGTGTAGAAGGCGGCGGTGTCGATGTGGTTGACGCCGAGTTCAACGGCGCGACGCAGGACGGCGCGACCGGTTTCGGGATCGCGGGCCGGACCACGGAAGCTGTTCGTGGGCAGGCGCATGGCCCCGAAGCCGATCCGGTTGACCGGAAGGTCACCACCGAGGTGGTAGTCATTGCTCATGAACTCAGCTTGGACAGTGGGGGGTTCAGGCCGCGAGCCCGTGGCAGCTTGCTGCCGTCGGGCAGAATGGCGCGGTGGCAGAGATCGTGACGATCCGCGGTGACCTGGAACTCCTCGCTCGTACCGAGCACCTGTTCTCCTCTGTCAGGGAGGAGTTCATCTGTGCCGCCCGCGACCTCACCACGTGGTCTCGTCCCGGAGCCCGGCAGGCCGCCCGCGACCGGCTGGGAAGCAGCGGCACTCGGCAGATCCGCAAGCTGTACAGTCCCGCTGTGCTGGCTGACGAGCGCAGCCGCGAGCACCTGAGCGAGCTCGTTGGCAGAGGCGTCCAGGTGCGGATCGCCGCCACCGCTCTCCCTCACGAGACGATCATCATCGACCGCCGGTTCGCCATCCTCGCCGGCCTGAACGCCCCCGAAGGTCGTGAGTACACCATGACCACCGCGTTCAGTCTGGTCGGCGGGATATACGCGCTGTTCGAAGCCGCCTGGGAAACCGCCACCGATCTCACAGCGTTCCTGCACGGCGACCAGCCCCGGCTCGATGCCGAGAGCCGGACCGTCCTGCGGGCGCTGGGATCGGGCGCCACCGACGAGACAGCCGCACGGGAGCTCGGCATGTCCCTGCGAACCTACCGACGCCGGGTCGCCGAACTGCTCAACGCCCTCGACGCGAGTTCGCGGTTCCAGGCCGGGATGCGCGCGGGCGAGCTGGGCTTGCACGGCTGAGGCGCCGGTGCAGCGCCCAGCGGTGACCGAGACGGAGCAACGCCGAAGGGCCCCACCGCGAACGGTGAATGAGACCAGGACTGAGACCACGCGGCTACCCGGGCATGACGCCGTGAATGCGGGAGAGGGTGAAGACACGCTCGTCGTTGCGCAGGTGGCACCAGGCGTACAGGTAGGGCGGGTCGAGATCGAGCTCGCTGAGGGTCCGTATGGTGCGGCTGCCCGAGGCGGCGACGTATTCGATGGTGATCGCCTGGTCTTCGTTGACGGCATGAGCCAGCTGCCGAACATCGGTGAGGGACAGCTGACGGGCGAGCCCGGCGATGATTTCCTCGGTGTCGCTGTCGAAGGGGATGCCGTTGTACGGGTCGGGCTGCGGGGAGGCCGGTGGGGCGGTCTTCAGCCCAGTGGCCAGGGCACGCAGGTCGGCCGTCGCCGGAGCCTGCTCCGTTCGGCCGTCGGCCTTCCGGCGGCGGGAGGTGCCGCCGGGCGGGCGCGGGGACGGGACCGGGGCGACGGCGCGGTGGCGCTGCGCCTTCTCGACTCGTACCGTCCCGTCGGCGGTCTCGGCGACTGGGGCATAGCCCGCGGCTCGGAGGGCGGCGAGCGTCTTTTCCAGCGGGGCGCGGCTCACCAGTACCGTCGGCGCCAGGTGGCGAAGGCCGAGTTCGGCGAGTTTGCGGTGGGCGGCCAGCTCGGCCAGGAGGGTGTGCTCCTCGCTGTGGAGCACACAGGCCGCGGGGGCGATGCGCACCCGGCCGTGACCGCGCGCGGTGTCGTGGATCAGGTACACCAGTGGCTGGGGGAGAGGTTCGACGGCGACGGCGGCCAGGTCGGCTTCGATGGCGTCGGGAGTGCGGTCGGCGTCCAGGGCCCGGCGGACGCTGCCGGGACTGAACCGCCACACCGACGCCGTGCCGCCGGTTTCGCGGTCGGCGACCGAATCCAGCAGCGTGGTGAGACGGGCGGACGGCGTGCCGGTGACGACGGCTGTGAGGTCGGCGCCAAAGCGTGCGGTGCCGGTGGCGGCGGGCAGCAGCCGTCGGCAGGCGGCGGCCGGTGCTTCGGCGTCATTGTCCAGCAGGGCAGTCCCGATGGGGGACAGAGCGCCCCGGGCGAGAACGCCGAGCAGTTCCGCCTCGCGGCTCACGGTGGCGAACGGCGTGGCGTCCTGGGGCAGCGGATGGGCGAGCGGACGGTGCCAGGCGACGAGTGGGCCCAGGTCAGCGTGACTCTTCACGCCCTGCCCCGCCGGAAGCCCTGCTGCGGCGGCGAGGAGACCCTCCCGGGCCTGCAGACAGCCGTCGCAGGGAGGTGTTCCGGCAAGCGTGGGCAGGGCCTTGCCGTCCTCGTCGCGGGCCTGGCCGGGGGTGAGCTGCAGTGTCCGCCACGCCTGGAGAAGCACCGCGAACTGTTCTGCCGGCTCCTGTTCCGCCCAGGCGTCATAACCTTCCGTCGCCGTGACCCTGTCGCCGTCCCGGGCCAACAGCCCGGCCGCGTACGCCGTTTCGAGCACGATGCGCACCACGACGTCGTCACAGCGTGCCGCCTTGCAGACCCGGGAGAGTTCGCGTGCTCCGATCCCGCCGCTCTTCAGCCGGGCCGGCGGTGAGGCGGCGCACACCGTGAGAACCGAGGCGGCATGAGCGCCGAATGCCATGGCCGCTGCCGTCGCCTCGCGGTCCACCTCGGCCGGGGTGACGGGCATGGCCGGCACGTCGGGCGGGGCGGGCTCGAACGGAGTCCGCCAGCCGGGCCCGCGCAGTGCGAGCGCCACCTCGGCCGGCATGCGCGCCGTTCCGTACCCGCGACGGTCCTGGACCAGGAGTCCCCGCTCAAGCGCCCATCGCGAATCCGGCTCCGAATCGATCCCCGGAGCCCCGAACACGAGGAACTCCGACCGCTCCGGCGCGGTCCTCGCCCGGCGCTCAAGCAGCTTGCGGGTGGCCACCGGAGCCCGTGCCACGAGTTCGGTGATCCGCTCCCGGTCGCTGTGGTGTTCCACCAGGTCCGTCAGCCGCTGCTGCTTTGTGCCACCGGACTTGATCCCCAATGACCCCAGCATGCGGCGCAGTTCGTCGGAGGTGGTGTCCTTCAGCAGCTGACGCAGTGGCGCGTCCAGTCCCAGCGGAGCGTCCCACGCCTGCCGCAGCGGCGCCACCATGCGCAGCAGTCCCTCACCGTCCGGCCAGACCAGCGCGTGATCGGCCAGCGCCCGAAGGGCGGCGTCCAGCCCGCGAGCACGCTCCTCGTCCATCGCTCCCAGCAGTTCCGCCAAGGCATCGCGGGTGGTGGGCGCCAGCGCCGCGAGCGCCTCGGCCACTTGCAGGTGCGGGAGCGAGAGCCGAGGCAGGACCTGTGCCACCGCCCCCGGGCGTTGCAGGCGGTCCGCCAGTTCGCCGACCGACCTCGGTTCCGGAGGGGAAACGGCATCGGTCCTCGTCATGAGGACCCGCTCCAGCCGCGCTGTGTCAAGCCTGAACAGCCAGGCGGCCAGTGTTGATCCGCTGGGCTTACTGATGGGAACACCTCTCCGTCGAAGAGCACGATGGGGCCGCAAGGGGAACCGGCACACACACGATTCAAGGATGGCGGACGGGCAACGCCGATGAGGTCACACGAAAGGGTGCTGCAGGCGGCCGGTGCGCGCCCGATGCACGCCGCGACGACATCGGCTGACCTCGTCGACTGTCCGCCGCGGGGCAGACCTTCCTGACGACGATCGACTCCGGGACCAGACGCTCCAGATCGTCCACGTCCGAGGTGAAGACGGTGACCTGCCCCTTCTGCTGTCGGGCGATGACGGCCAGTACCGCGTCGACGGCGTACTTGTGTCCGTGCAGCTTCGCGTCGGCCAGGAGCCGACGGGCCTGACGTGCCTCGTCCTTCCCGGTCTCGGGAACCTTGAGGCGCGAGAGGACCCAGTCCCAGCGCTGATCGGTGGTTCTGCCGTCGTATGCCTCGACCAGCGTCATCGGAGATGTCACCACCTCGGCCTCGCCCCGCGCTGCGAGGTCCAGCCACGCGATCATCTTCCGGTCACCGCGCACGGCGAGGGACAGGGCCTCGCAGTCGAGCACGAAGATGCGCAGCCGCGGCTGCCCGTGCTCGCCCGCCCGTTTCTTCACGCGGCCTCTCCGGCCTTGCGCTTGGCGGCGTGGCGGCGCTCGTGCTCGGCGTCGAGGTCCGCCAGCGCCTCCAACGCCTCCGCGTGTTCGTCATCGGTGACGGGACCGTGTTCCTCCCGCAGCCAGTCCACGAGCTCCCGCAGCCGGTCCCGGTCACGCTTGAAGCGCAGTGCCTCGGCCACGTACGCCGACAGGCCCCGCTCAGCTGCCTCGGCGCGGATCTCCTCAAGGAGATCTTCAGGGATGGTCACCGTCACTTTCTTACTTGCCAGACGGCTGCGGCGGGGCGTGGGCTGCCGTGGAACACCTGGCTCGCGTGCCAGGCGCGATGGGTCGGTGCGATGGAGCGGATGCCCGGCTGAGGTCCGACGAGCGGACGGCCCGCGAGCGCTATGACGTGTTCGTGGGCGGCAGGGCTGTGGCCGACGAACCGTTGTGAGACCAGGATGCGGTGGCCGTCTCCGACACCGAGGACGCCCTTGTCGAAGAGCTTGTGGTGCAGCGAGCAGAGACACAGTCCGTTGTCGACGTCGTCGGGGCCGCCGAACGCCCACCACCGCACATGCGCGGCCTCCAGCCCGACCGGAACCGCGCCGATCCGGCCGTCATAGCCGCAGAAGGCGCACCGGTACTCGTAGGCCGTCAGCACCAGCTCCCGCATCCGTGGGTCCCGGCGCCGCTGCACGGCCGAGACCTCGGCGGTCTCGGCCTGCTCCAGCTCCAGACCGACGGCTTCGCACAGCTCGTCGTGGAGCGAGGCCGGGAAGTTCAGGTCGAGCAGTACCCGCGCCATCCGGCCGAGCAGCGATGGCTCACGCCGCAGCGCCGTTCGCAGATCGGGCGCCAGGCTCCCTGCCGCTCCCGCGGCCCGCAGCTCCCGCGCCCCGCTACCGGGGCTGCCCGGTCCGCGATCGGTACGCACCTCCCACACCCCGTCACTGACCAGGTGATGGAACGGGTAGGCGGGCGTCGTCTTGTTGGGCGGCCCGTACTCGGACAGCAGCCGCTTCAGGTCCTCTTCCACTGCGCTGTACCGCAGCTCGTCGTCGGCGCCCTGCTGGAACCGCCCGAGGGCGTACAGGAACAGCAGCGGCTTGTGCGGAGCGCGAGTCCCGCTTCTGGTCCACTGCCTCAGCTTCGCGGTGCGCTCGAGCCAGTCCATAGCCGGCGATCGTAGTGGCGCCGCCGGACACCGTCCCGGACCCGTTCGCATCGACAGTGATCCAAGTAGCTCGAGCCGTACACGATCGAGGAGGCACAGGAGCGGGAGCGGATCACGACGGGTGCCGACTGGAAGGGCAAGGGCTACGTGTTCGCCTCGCCGACCGGCGGGCCGCTGAGCCCCAACACCGACTTCCCATCTGGAAGCGGCTCCTGCGGGCGGCAGGTGTACGGGACGGCCGTCTCCATGACGCTCGCCGAACCGCCGCGACCGTGCTCCTCATCCTCGGCGTCCCGGACGCCGTCATCGGCTCGATCACGGGGTGGGAGCCCGGGGGAGCGGACCGGATGCGCGCTCGGTACATGACCAACTGAGACGGAAACTGAGACAGGCAACGTCGAAGGGCCCCACCGCGAACGGTGGGGCCCTTCGACATCGTGCCCGGTGAGGCACTGGCGGAGGATACGAGATTCGAACTCGTGAGGGGTTGCCCCCAACACGCTTTCCAAGCGTGCGCCCTAGGCCTCTAGGCGAATCCTCCGCCGGAAACATTACATGACCGAGAGGAGTGCTCGCGAACTCGTTCCCTGCCCCCGACATCAGGTAGCCTTGGCGCAGCCCCTCACGCGGCGCTATCTGACTGAACTCCCCCAGGGCCGGAAGGCAGCAAGGGTAGGTTGGCTCTGGCGGGTGCGTGGGGGGCGTTTGCGTTCCGGGCTTCCTGTGGCGGGGTCCGTTGTCAGTGGGCGCCTATAACCTCGTATGCGTGTCGTCTCTCGCTCTGTACCGCCGCTATCGCCCGGAGACCTTCGCCGAGGTCATCGGGCAGCAGCACGTCACCGACCCGTTGCAGCAGGCGCTGCGGAACAACCGGGTCAACCACGCGTACCTGTTCAGCGGGCCGCGCGGCTGTGGCAAGACGACCAGTGCGCGGATCCTGGCCCGGTGTCTGAACTGCGAGCAGGGCCCTACGCCCACGCCGTGCGGTGAGTGCCAGTCGTGTCAGGACCTCGCGCGCAACGGACCCGGTTCCATCGACGTCATCGAGATCGACGCCGCTTCCCACGGTGGCGTGGACGACGCCCGTGACCTGCGTGAAAAGGCCTTCTTCGGACCTGCGCGCAGTCGGTACAAGATCTACATCATCGACGAGGCCCACATGGTCACGTCGGCCGGCTTCAACGCGCTGCTGAAGGTCGTCGAGGAGCCGCCGGAGCATCTCAAGTTCATCTTCGCGACCACCGAGCCCGAGAAGGTCATCGGGACCATCCGGTCGCGGACCCACCACTACCCGTTCCGGCTCGTCCCGCCCGGGACCTTGCGGGAGTACCTCGCCGAGGTGTGCCGGAAGGAGGCCATCCCGGTAGAGGACGGTGTGCTGCCGCTCGTCGTGCGCGCCGGTGGCGGCTCCGTGCGTGACTCCATGTCCGTCATGGACCAGCTGCTGGCCGGCGCCGCCGCGGACGGTGTGACGTATGCCATGGCGACCTCCCTGCTCGGGTACACCGACGGCTCCCTCCTGGACTCCGTCGTCGAGGCCTTCGCCACGGGTGACGGGGCCGCGGCCTTCGAGGTCGTCGACCGTGTGATCGAGGGCGGGAACGATCCCCGTCGGTTCGTCGCCGACCTGCTGGAGCGGCTGCGTGACCTGGTGATCCTCGCCGCCGTCCCGGACGCGGCCGAGAAGGGGCTCATCGACGCCCCCGCCGACGTCATCGAGCGCATGCAGGCCCAGGCCGGCACCTTCGGCGCCGCCGAGCTGAGCCGGGCCGCCGACCTCGTCAACGAGGGTTTGACCGAGATGCGCGGCGCCAACTCGCCCCGCCTCCAGCTCGAGCTGATCTGCGCACGCGTTCTGCTCCCCGCCGCCTACGGCGACGAGCGGTCCGTCATGGCCCGCCTGGACCGGATCGAGCGTGGCGTGAACTTCTCCTCCCAGGGCCCCGCCGGCATGCCCGCCATGGGGTACGCGCCAGGGCCCGAGGGGCATGGGGCAGCGGCGGCCGGTCCGGCGGCCGCTCCCGTTCCGCCGGGTGGCGGTCCGGCCGCGGCCCGGGCGGCGGTCCGTGCCTCCGGAGCACCGGGTGCCGCGAGCCCCGGTGGTGGCGGTGGCAGTGGTGGTCATGCGCCGGCTGCGGCCGGGCATGCGCATGCCCCCGCTGCGGCGGGTCAGGGCGCGCAGCAGCCGGCGGTGTCGGGTACGCCCGCTCCCGCCGACCCCGCTCCCGCCGACCCGGCAACCCCCTCCGGCCCCGCCGACGGCGGGCACGCCCGGCCTGCCCAGGCCCAGCCCGCCCAGCCACCCCAGGCACCGCCCGCTCAGGCTCCCGCTCCCTCCAACGCTCCCGCAGCCGCCTCCGCCCCGGCCCCCGGCGCCTGGCCCACCGCGGCTTCCGCAGGCAGCGGCCGCCGCCCCGGCGGCTGGCCCACGGCCGCCTCGGGCGCACCCGCGCCCGCTCCCGCACCCGCGTCGACCCCCCGGCAGCGAGCTCCCCCGCTCCGAGCGCGCCCCCACCCACCACCCCATCGGCACCCTCGGCCCCGGCACCGGCCGCCCCGGCACCCGGCGGTCTCGACCCCCGCATGCTCTGGCCGAACATCCTGGAAGCGGTCAAGAACCGCCGTCGCTTCACCTGGATCCTGCTCAGCCAGAACGCCCAGGTGACCGGCTTCGACGGCACGACCCTCCAGCTCGGTTTCGTCAACGCCGGCGCGCGCGACAACTTCCTGAGCAGCGGCAGTGAGGACGTGCTGCGGCAGGCGCTGGGCGAGCAGTTCAACGTCCAGTGGAAGATCGAGGCGATCGTCGACCCCTCCGGCGGCTCCGCGCCGCAGGCCCCGGGCGGCCCCTCCGGGTTCGGAGGTGGCCAGGGCGGACCTGGCGGCCACGGCGGCCACAGCGGCAGCGCCGGTGGCTACGGCGGCGGTGGCGGCGGCGGATACAACACCGGCCCCGGCCCCGGCCCCGGCAGCGGCGGTACGGCGACCGCCCAGCGCCCTGCCACGTCCCAGTCGGCCGCCCCGTCCACCCCCGCCCAGCAGCCGAGCGCGCCCACCCGCGGCTCCGCTCCGACTGCACCCACCGCCCCCGTACCCCAGCCCTCCGCCCCGGAGCCCCGGTCGGTCTCCGTCGAGGACGACATCCCCGAGGACGACGACCCCGACCTCGACGAGTCGGCCCTCTCCGGCCAGGAGCTGATCGTCCGGGAGCTGGGGGCGACGGTGGTGGAGGAATTCTCGAACGAGCCCTGAGCGGCCGGACAAGCCCTGAGCGGCAGACAAGCCCTGCCCGGGCGGACAACCCTGCCCGATCGGACAACCCTGCCCGAGGGAACCGGCACACCCCCACCTGGAGGAACCTCCAACCCAAGATCCCCACCCCCTTCGGAAGCCCGCACAAAGGAAACCCGCCGCCTCCCGTTAGGCTGACCCCCGTGAAGGTCCTCGTCATCGGCAGCGGCGCCCGCGAACACGCCCTGTGCCACTCCCTGTCCCACGACCCCGACGTCACCGCGCTGCACTGCGCCCCCGGCAACGCCGGCATCGCCGAGGTCGCCGAGCTGCACCAGGTCGACGCCCTGGACGGCACGGCCGTCACCGCGCTGGCCAAGCAGCTCGGCGCGGACCTCGTGGTCGTCGGCCCGGAGGCGCCGCTGGTCGCCGGTGTCGCCGACGCCGTCCGCGAGGCCGGCATCCCGGTCTTCGGCCCGTCCGGGCAGGCCGCCCGGCTCGAGGGCTCCAAGGCCTTCGCGAAGGACGTCATGGCGACGGCCGAGGTGCCCACGGCACGGTCGTACGTCTGCACGACCCCCGAGGAGGTCGACGCGGCCCTCGACGCTTTCGGCGCCCCGTACGTCGTCAAGGACGACGGGCTCGCCGCCGGCAAGGGTGTCGTCGTCACCGACGACCTCGACACGGCCAGGGCCCACGCCGCCGCCTGCGAACGCGTGGTCATCGAGGAGTACCTCGACGGCCCCGAGGTCTCCCTGTTCGCCGTCACCGACGGTGAGACGGTCCTGCCGCTCCAGCCCGCCCAGGACTTCAAGCGCGCGCTGGACGGCGACCAGGGCCCGAACACCGGCGGCATGGGCGCGTACTCCCCGCTGCCGTGGGCCGACCCGAAGCTGGTCGACGAGGTGCTCCAGACCGTCCTCCAGCCGACCGTGGACGAGATGAAGCGCCGCGGCACGCCGTTCTCCGGGCTGCTCTACGCCGGACTCGCGATCACCTCCCGCGGCGTCCGCGTGATCGAGTTCAACGCCCGCTTCGGCGACCCCGAGACCCAGGTCGTCCTGGCCCGGCTGAAGACGCCGCTGGCCGGTCTCCTGATGGCCGCGGCCACCGGCAACCTCGCCCACCTGGAGCCGCTGCGCTGGAGCGACGACGCGGCCGTCACGGTGGTCGTCGCCTCGCACAACTACCCCGGCACCCCGCGCACCGGCGACCCGATCACCGGTCTCGACGAGGTCGCCGCCCTGGACGCCCCGCACGCGTACGTGCTGCACGCCGGCACCAAGCGTGACGGCGACGCGATCGTCAGCGCGGGCGGCCGCGTCCTGTCCGTCACGGCCACCGGCAAGGACCTCGCCGAGGCCCGTGACCGCGCCTACACGGCCGTCGGCCGCATCCGGCTGGACGGTTCCCAGCACCGCACGGACATCGCCGCGAAGGCGGCAGGCGCGTAACCGGTCCCATGCCCCCACCGGGCTGGGAAACCGCCCCCGCGCGATGAACCCCACAGGCCCCGGATCCGTCTCAGGATCCGGGGCCTGAAGTTTTCGGTATGCGGGGCCCGATCCTCGCTTTCCGTCATCCACCTCTCCCCAAAGCCATTCCATCGAGTGACCGATGCCCTATCCGGCTGACGGGGGGCGGAGCCCCAACTAGGGTGCGGCGCAAGCGTTCCGGCACTTGGCCCACCGGCATTGCGATGTCAGTGACGGGTGCCACAGTGGGGGAGTGAGCAAGGAAAGCGTCAGGCCAGCGGGGAGGGGGTGAGGTCGGTCGTGACCGGAATGGGTGTGGAGGCAGGGGCGCAGGCCGCGCGGTCACGGGCGCTCGTCGTGCTGCGCATCCGCAGCCGCGCGCTGGCCGTCGCCCTGCTGCCCGCCGCCGTCGCCGTGATCCTGCTGGCGGGTGCCGCCACCGGCCGCCTCGTCGGCCCCGGCTGGGATGCCGTCCGCTGGACCCTGACGCCGGTCGCGGTCCTCGTGCTGCTCGCCGCCGCGGGTGTCGCCCTGGTCGTCGCCCGGGCCCGCCCCGCCATGAGCCCGACCATCCCGATCAACGAGGAGGCGGCCCCCGACCTGTACCGGATGGTGCGCGACCTCGCCGACCGCCTCGACGTCCCAGCGCCCTCCGCGATAGCGCTCACACCGGACTGCGACAGCTGGCTGGAGGACCGCACGCACCGGGCCCACGGCCCGCCCCCCGCCGAGGAGCACGACGACATAGCGGGCGGCGGGAGACCCACCCACCGCCGTCACCCGGTCGCCCCCGTCCTCGTCATCGGCTCGCCCTTCCTGTGGTGGATGCGGGTCGGCGAGCTGCGCGCGGTCCTCGCCCCGGTCGTCGCCGGTACGGGCCCCTCGGCGCACCCGGACATAGCCGCCGCCCGGCGCTTCGTCCGGGGCCTGGACGCCGCGGTGGCCGTGGCCTCGGCGCCGCACCGCGGGCGGGTGTCGCGGGCCGGGCTGGCCGGTGTCGGCTGGGTGGCCCGGCTTCTGCTGCGCAGTTGCCGTGTGCACGCCGCCGAGATGGAGCGGGGCGTGGCCGCCGCGGCCGCGGAGCGTGCACAGGCTGTGGATTACGGGCTGCGGATCGTCGCGCAGGAGCAGGTGGGCCTGGCGTACGCGGGCTGGGACCGGCTGCTGACCCGGGTGGCGCTGCCCGCCTGGCGGATGGGCCGCTGGCCGTCCCGGCTGGACGCCGGTGTGGTGGCGGCGCTCACGGAGCTGTCCCGGCGCGACCGCCTGGCCGAGGGCTTCGCCTCCCGTCTCGGTGAGCGGCCCGCCTGCGATCTGCTGGAGGAGCCGGGCGCGGTCGACGAGGCCGCCTCCCTCCTCGCCGCTCGCCTCTTCCACGGTGGCCCCGCGGGGCCCGGTCCCGACTGGTCGCCGGTGGGCTGGAGCGAGTATCCGGAGGAGGTAGTGGACCGCAAGTGGCGCGTCGACGCGGCCCGCCTGCACCGCGTCCTGGACGCCATGGGCGTCCGCCCGGCCCTGGGAAGCACGGCCCCGAACACCGGCGGCCCGACCCTCTCCCGCGTCCTCGACCACCTGACGGACCGAGCGGACCGCCTGACGGACCAAGCCGGAGAGACCCCCTTCACCACACGAAGCCCGGAACTATCCAGAAGCCCGGAACCACCCCCCAACGACGACGAAGAAGACCTCTCCGGCACCACCCCCCGCAGCGCCACCCTCGCCGCCCGGCTCAGCGCCGAACTGTCCCGCGAGGAGGCCACCGCGACGCCGAGCCCGTCGGCCACCGCCCCCTCGACCGCCCCCTCCTCAACCGCCCCTTCCCCGGCCACCCCGGACCCCGCCGCCCTCTGGGACGACCGGACCCTCCCCCTCTTCCCCCTCCAGCCCCCGCGTACGGCCCGCGAACTGCTCGCCGACCACCTCACGGCGATGATCTGCTGCGCCGCGATGGACACCGCCGGTGCGACACCGGGCCTGGACTGGCTGGACGGCCCGACCCTCCTCCACAACGGCGAGCGCACCGCCGACCTGGCGCCCAAGGTCCTCACCCTGATCGAGGACGGCGACTCCACCCCCCTGCGGGCCTGGCTGGCCGAGCTTGGGATACGCCCCGAGAAGCCGGTCCGGCTCGGTTGACCGCCGGAGCACCCGCTTCCGCTTCTGGCCAATTCGAAACGAACAGTGACGAAGTGCGCGCATTATGTGATGTGCTTGGACCGTTCGCGCACATGGCAAGGGCTTGCGACATACGACAAGCACATAAGCACGACGGGACCGCACAGCCCCCAGTACGCCGCACAGGCCGCAGAACCCGCAGACACCACACCAGTAGGCAACGCACACCAGCACGCACAACCACGGGGGCGAAGGGGAGGGGAAGCAACCATGGGTTCGGAGCAGATCCGCCGCTGGGAGTCGGGAGCGCTGGCGCACGCCGTGACGGATCCCTTCGGGCAGGGCCCCGTTCCGTGGCTGCGCGGAAACGTGACGTACTTCGACGACAGCGGCCAGGTCGTCCCCTGGTACGTGGACCAGGATCCGGCCCAGGCCCCGAAGAAGGGCAGCCGCTCCGGCGGCCCCCGCGCGGCCGACGACGTTCACTGCCAGATCAAGGGCTTCACCTCCACCGGCGCGGTCGCGCCCGGCGAGGCCATCGACTTCCACATCACCGTCGACCCGCCCCAGGAGTTCGGCGTCGACATCTACCGCATCGGCCACTACGGCGGTGACGGCGCCGCGAAGATCACCACCAGCCCGCGTCTGTCCGGCATGGTGCAGCCCCCGCCGCTCACGGCGGACCGTACGGTCTCCTGCCACCACTGGTGGCTGTCCTGGCGGCTCCAGATCCCGTCGTACTGGAACATCGGCGCGTACGTCGCCGTCCTCACCACCGCCGACGGCTACCGCTCCCACGTCCCGTTCACGGTCCGCCACGACCAGCCCGCCGACCTGCTCCTCGTCCTGCCCGACATCACCTGGCAGGCGTACAACCTCTACCCGGAGGACGGCCGCACCGGCGCCAGCCTCTACCACGCCTGGGACGAGAAGGGCCGGCTGCTGGGCGAGTCCGAGGCCGCCGCCACGGTCTCCTTCGACCGCCCGTACGCGGGCGCCGGCCTCCCCCTGCACGTCGGCCACGCCTACGACTTCATCCGCTGGGCCGAGCGCTACGGCTACGACGCCGCCTACGCCACCGCCGGCGACCTGCACGCGGGCCGCGTCGACCCCACCCGCTACCGCGGCCTGGTCTTCCCCGGCCACGACGAGTACTGGTCGGCCGCGATGCGCGGCGCCGTAGAGCTCGCCCGCGACGCCGGCACCTCGCTCGTGTTCCTCTCCGCCAACTCGATGTACTGGCAGGTGGAGCTGGGCCCCTCCCCGTCCGGCGTCCCCGACCGCCTGCTGACCTGCCGCAAGCGCAGGGGCCCCGGCAAGCCGGTGCTGTGGCGGGAGATCGACCGGGCGGAGCAGCAGCTCATCGGCATCCAGTACGCCGGGCCCGTCCCCGTGCCGCATCCGCTGATCGTGCGCAACGCCGGCCACTGGCTGTGGGAGGCGACCGGGGCGCAGGAGGGGGACGAGATCGAGGGCATGGTGGCCGGCGAGGCCGACCGCTACTTCCCGCGCACCCCGCTGCCCGAGCACGAGGAGCGCGTGCTGCTCGCCCACTCCCCGTACACCGACAAGGAGGGCGCATCCCGCCACCAGGAGACGTCCCTGTACCGCGCCCCCTCCGGCGCCTGGGTCTTCGCATCCGGAACGTTCGCCTGGACCCCGGCCCTGGACCGCCCGGGCCACGTCGACCCCCGCATCCAACGGGCCACCGCAAACCTCCTCGACCGCATCTGCAAACGCGACTGACCCACTGTCCGTGATCAGTCCCGAGTACGGGAGAATCGACCCATAGGCTCGCCCGTCTCCCACCGCCACCCAATGGGAGCCCTGCGGGCGCCCCTCTTGTTCAACCACGGGGAGGAACCGTGTCCGGATTCGTAGAGAAGCCCGAGCCGATCCAGGTTCCGGGCCTGGTGCATCTGCACACCGGAAAGGTGCGTGAGCTGTACCAGAACGAGGCGGGCGACCTCGTGATGGTCGCCAGCGACCGCATCTCCGCGTTCGACTGGGTGCTGCCGACCGAGATCCCCGACAAGGGCCGGATCCTCACGCAGCTCTCCCTGTGGTGGTTCGACCAGCTCGCCGACCTGATCCCGAACCACGTCCTGAGCACGGAACTGCCCGCGGGCGCCCCCGCCGACTGGGCGGGCCGCACGCTCGTCTGCAAGTCCCTCCAGATGGTCCCCGTGGAGTGCGTGGCCCGTGGCTACCTGACCGGCTCGGGCCTGGTCGAGTACAACGACTCCCGCACGGTCTGTGGCCTCGCCCTCCCGGAAGGCCTGGTCGACGGCAGTGAACTGCCCGCCCCGATCTTCACCCCGGCCACCAAGGCCGCCGTCGGAGAGCACGACGAGAACGTCTCCTACGAGGAGGTCGCCCGCCAGGTAGGCGCCGACACCGCCGCCCGGCTGCGTCAGGCGACCCTCGCCGTCTACTCGCGGGGCCGGGACATCGCCCGCGACCGGGGGATCATCCTCGCGGACACGAAGTTCGAGTTCGGCTTCGACGGCGACTCCCTGGTCCTCGCGGACGAGGTCCTCACCGCGGACTCCTCCCGCTTCTGGCCGGCCGACCAGTGGCAGCCGGGCCACGCGCAGCCGTCGTACGACAAGCAGCACGTCCGCGACTGGCTGACGTCGCCGGAGTCCGGCTGGGACCGCAAGAGCGAGCAGCCCCCGCCCCCGCTGCAGCAGGACGTCGTGGAGGCCACCCGCGCCAAGTACGTGGAGGCGTACGAGCGCCTGACCGGCACCAGCTGGACGTAGGACCTGGATCCAGGACACAGAGAAGCCCCCCGGCCGGAACCGGGGGGCTTCTCGCTGGAGCGAACGACGAGGTTCGAACTCGCGACCTCAACCTTGGCAAGGTTGCGCTCTACCAACTGAGCTACGTTCGCATGCGCCGTGGCGCGAGAACCACTATACCCAACCTCGCTCCCGCGCGAGCCGCACCGCGGCATGCCGGTTCTCCGCCCCCAGCTTCGACACGGCCGACGACAGGTAGTTCCGCACGGTCCCCTGTGACAGCGCGGCCCGTTCCGCGATCTCGGCCACCGGCGCGCCGTCGGCTGCGAGTTCCAGCACCTCGGCCTCCCGGGCGGTCAGCGGCGAGTCCCCGGCGGCGATCGCGTCGGCGGCCAACTCGGGGTCGACGTAACGGTTCCCGGCGTGCACCGTGCGAATGAGCTCCGCGAGCCGCTGCGCACTCACGGTCTTCGGCACGAACCCCCGCACCCCGGCCTCCAGAGCCCGCTTCAGATGCCCGGGCCGCCCGTGGCTGGTGACGATGAGCACCTTGCAGCCGGGCAGTTCGGTGCGCAGGGATGTGGCGACCTTCACACCGTCGGCGCCGGGCATCTGGAGATCCAGTACGGCGACGTCGGGCTGGTGCGCCCGGGCCATCGCCATCGCCTCCGGCCCGGTGGCAGCCTCGGCGACGACCATGATGTCGTCCTCCAGGGACAGCAGCGCGGCGAGCGCGCCACGGATGAGGTGCTCGTCATCGGCGAGCAGCAGCCGCACGGGTTCTACGGCCGTCATGGCATGACCTCACTCACAGAACGCACAGCGGCTGTGGACCCGGAAGGGCCGGAGGGGCCGGAAGGGCCGGACTGCGACGGCAGCGGATTCTGCGACGGCAATGGAATCCGTGCCGTCAGCCGGAACAGCCCCCGGCCCGTGGGCCCGGCCTCCAGCGTCCCGTCGATCTCCGCCAGCCGCTCCCGCAGCCCTGCCAGCCCGGAGCCGGTCGAGCCGGACGACCCGTCCCCGGCCTCGCTGACCCCGTCGTTCTCCACGGACAACACCACGTGCCCCTCCAGCACCCGCAGCCTCACCGCACACCGCCGTGCGTCCCCGTGCCGCAGGACGTTCGTCGCGGCCTCCCGCACCACCCACCCCAGGGCGGACTGCACGGCGACCGGCAGCCCGGCCGCCGTCGCCCCGCTCACCGTGCAGTCGATGCCGGCCGCGGTCAGCACCCCCTGCGCCCCGGAGAGTTCCGTTCCGAGATCGGCCTCCCGATAGCCCCGGACGACCTCCCGTACCTCCCGTTGCGACTCGTGCGCGAGCCGCTGCACCTCGACCATCTGCGCCACGGCCTCCGGCCGGTCCCGCTGGGCGAGCTGCACGGCCAGTTCGCTCTTGAGCGCGATGACGGCGAGGTTGCGCCCCATGACGTCGTGCAGGTCCCGCCCGAACCTGAGCCGTTCCTCGGCGACGGCGAGCCGGGCCCGGTTCTCACGCGCTTCGTCGAGCTCATAGACGATGTTGAGCAGCCATACGGAGATGACAGCGGTGAAGGCGAGGAGACCGCCGCAGAACAGCGCGATCACCGACGCGAAGAGCGATTCGCCCGCCGGGGCACCCCGGGTGAACGCCACGATCCAGGAGCTCACAGCGAAGGCCCCGACGACGGCGAACACGCGCTTGCGCTCACGGATGCCGAGCGCGATGATGCCGGCCCCGACGACGACCACCACCCCGAAGGCCCCGCCTGCGGCGGTGTCCACCTGCTCGCCGCCCGGTCCGCGGTCCGCGATGCCGATCGCGGCGACGCCGACCGCGGCGGTGACGGCGGCCAGCGTCCAGAGCAGCCGGACGGGCTGCGGCCGCCTGCCCCGCGTCCAGTCCAGCGACCGTGACACGGTGACGAAGCAGACCGCGGCGTGCACGCCCAGCACCAGCAGCAGCCCGGCCCCCGGCCACACCCCCAGGGGGGCGGCCAGGAGTCCGACAGCGATGAACTCGATCACCGCGAAGGAGTAGAACGACCACCGGGTGTACGTCTCGACCTTCTCCGGCTTGCTCTGCCGCCGCCACCACCTGCCCGGCCAGCGCATCAGCCCGTCACTCCCCCTTCGGTCAGCGCCGCGGTTCCCAGCGGAACCACCGCCGTACAGCAAACACCGCGATGACGATCCAGGCCACCGCCGTCGCCACGGCGCCCAGCGCCTCGTACGCCGACAGGTCGCCGGTCCAGCCGCCTCGCACCAGGGTGACGACGGGTGTCAGTGGCAGCAGTTCGCAGACGGAGGCCACCCGGTCCGGCAGCAGCTCCAGTGGGAAGAACATGCCAGAAGCCATCCACGAGACGAGCATCAGCGGCAGGGGCGTGACCTGGGCGCTCTCGCCGGTCCGGGTGAAGCTCGCGGTGGCGGCGGCCAGCGCGGCGCACATCACGAGCCCCAACAGCAGGCCGACGACGGCCAGATGGGGCGCGGGCGGCGCGGACAGATCCAGCAGGACCGAGCAGCCCACCACCAGCAGCAGACTCTGCGCGAGCCCGGTGACGACGGCCGGCAGGGCCGCGCCGGTCAGGATCTCGACGTCCCGCAGCTCGCCGGTGCGCAGCCGCTTGAGGACGAGTTCCTCACGCCGGACGACGAGGGCGCCGACGAGCACCGAGTAGACGGCGAACAGCAGGGAGAAGCCGACCGCGGCGGGCAGGACCAGCGTGCCGGTGTCCAGACCGACTTCGGCGAGGTCCATCTCCTTGGCCATCTGGGACGTGCTGACCGGCAGCACCAGCGGTGCGAACAGCGCGGCGACGAGCGCGCCCTTGGTGCGCCCGAGCAGGGTCACTTCGGCACGGGCGAGAGCCGTCATCCGGCTCAGGGGAGTAGTCGCCGCCGGCGCCGGGCGGGTCGTCGTGTGCGTGGCGCTCATGCCGCGTACTCCTTCGTCGTCATCCCCATGGCCTGCTCCGCCGAGACGTTCTTGGCGATCCCGAGGAACGCCTCCTCCAGGGAGGCCGACCGCACGTCCAGGCGGCGCAGCTCCACCCGGGCCTGCGCGGCCCACGTCAGCAGCCCGGTGGCCGTCCGCTGCAGTTCATGGGTGCGGAGCCGGATGATCCGGCCGTCGGTCCCGTGCCCGGTCACGCCCAGCTCGCCGAGCGGCGGGAGATCGCCGACGAAGTAGCCCTCGGGCAGCTCGAAGGAGATCCGGGACGGTTCGGCGGCGGTCACCTCGGCCGGGGTCCCGGTGGTGGCGATGCGGCCCTCGTGCATGATCGCCAGCCGGTCGGCGAGGTTCTCGGCCTCCTCCAGGTAGTGCGTGGTCAGCAGCACCGTCGTACCGCCGTCGCGCAGCGCGCTCACCAACTCCCAGGTGTCGCGGCGTCCTTCGGCGTCCAGCCCGGTGGTCGGCTCGTCCAGGAAGAGCACCTCGGGGTCGCCGAGCAGCGCGAGCGCCAGATCCAGCCGGCGCCGCTGGCCGCCGGACAACTGCTTGACCCGGGTGCCGGCCTTCGACTCCAGCCCGACCAGTGCCAGGACCTCCGCCGGCGGCCGGGCCCCGCTCACGCAGCCCGCCCACATCCGCGCGGTCTCCGCGACGGTCAGCTCGGACGGGAAGCCGCCTTCCTGGAGCATCACCCCGGTGCGGGGCCGTACGACGGCCCGGTCGGTGTACGGGTCGTGCCCGAGGACCCGCACCCGGCCGTCCGCCGGGGCCGCGAGTCCCTCCAGCAGTTCGACGGTCGACGTCTTGCCCGCGCCATTGGTGCCCAGCAGGGCGAAGATCTCCCCACGCCGTACGGAAAAGCTGATTCCGCTTACCGCCTCGAACCCGCCCCCGTACACACGCCGCAGGTCGGTGACCTCAATCACGTGTTCGTGTCCGTTGGTTTCCATGTCTTCAGCGTCCCGGCCGCACGGCCCCGGGAGCAGTGCGCGCTGTCATCACTCGGCATGACAAATGTCAGAAGCGGAGAAGGAAACACGAAGAAGACCCCGGTCCATCAGGACCGGGGTCTCATTCCCGAGCGGACGACGAGGCTCGAACTCGCGACCTCAACCTTGGCAAGGTTGCGCTCTACCAACTGAGCTACGTCCGCGTTTGCTCCCGACCGGCTCTCACCGATCGGTGCGGGCACCAGCCTACCTGATCCACAAGAGTGGTCGGTACTGGCGATGCAGAGCGGGTGACAGGAATCGCACACTGCGCCTTCCCCCTGGAAGGGGGATGTTCTACTACTGAACTACACCCGCGTGTTTCCGTGAGCTGGGCCTTTCGGCCTCGCCCCTCGGCGTGCTCCAGACTCTAGCTGATCAGCCGGGGTGCTGCGCAAGTCGGTTGCCGCGAGGGGCGGGTGACCGGTCGTCCGCCCGGCCTCACCGGGCGGTCACTGCGCGGCGGTGAACGCCTCGTAGACCCTCTTGGGAATGCGCCCGCGCGCGGGGACCTCCATCTTGTGGGCCTGGGCCCAGGCGCGCACGGCCGACGGGTCGGGGGCGACCTCCGTCTGCCGGTACGTCCTGCCCGAGCGGGACCGCTTGCGGCCGGCCTCCACGTAGGGCGCGAGCGCCTTCCGCAGTTCGCCGGCATTGACTTCGTTCAGGTCGATCTCGTACGACTTGCCGTCCAGTCCGAAGGCGATCGTTTCCGCCGCTTCCGAGCCGTCGATGTCGTCAAAGAGAGTGACCACGACCTTCTGCGCCACGAATATCGGTCCCTTCCTGCGGCACTTGCCAATTCATTTCTACAGTGCCCGGCAATGCAATGTGAAACCCGACTAAATCCTTCCGCGTGTCCGAACGCAATAGGTTTCGGGTGCCGACCCGGAATCTTTCCCGGAAATTTTCGTGTGTGGGCACGTTGATGCCGGATCGTGATGACCGTCACGTAGATTCCTACAAGTCGACGCGCGTAGAAATTTTGTGCGGGTAGTCTGAAGGAACCTGCTCAGCACCACACACCGGGAGTGCCAGTGGCACGCGTCGTAGTCGACGTCATGCTCAAGCCGGAGATCCTCGACCCCCAGGGCCAGGCGGTGCAGCGCGCACTGCCGCGGCTGGGTTTCGAGGGGATCTCGGACGTCCGCCAGGGAAAGCGTTTCGAACTGGAAGTTGACGGGCCGGTCGACGAGGCCGCCCTCGCCCGCATTCACGATCTTGCGGAGTCGTTCCTCGCGAACACCGTGATCGAGGACTTCACGGTCCGGGTCGAGGAAGTCGCGGAGGCCGTGAAGTGACCGCTCGTATTGGCGTCGTCACTTTCCCCGGCAGTCTGGACGACCGGGACACCCAGCGCGCGATCCGGCTCGCGGGCGCCGAGCCGGTCGCCCTGTGGCACAAGGACAAGGACCTCAAGCAGGTCGACGCCGTGGTGCTGTGCGGTGGTTTCTCCTACGGCGACTATCTGCGCGCCGGGGCCATCGCCCGTTTCTCGCCGGTCATGGAGCCGCTGATCGAGCAGGCGAAGGCCGGCCTTCCGGTCCTCGGCATCTGCAACGGCTTCCAGATCCTCACCGAGGCCCATCTGCTGCCCGGCACGATGCTGCGCAACAACCACCTGCACTTCATCTGCCGTGACCAGAAGCTGCGCGTGGAGAACGCCGAGACGGCCTGGACCAGCGACTACACCGCCGGCCAGGAGATCCACATCCCGCTGAAGAACATCGACGGACAGTACGTCGCCGACCAGCGCACGCTGGACGCGCTGGAGTCCGAGGGTCGGGTCGCCTTCCGGTACCTGGACGTCAACCCCAACGGCTCGAACAACGACATCGCGGGTGTCACCAACGAGGCCGGCAACGTCGTAGGCCTCATGCCGCACCCCGAGCACGCCGTCGAGCCGCTGATCGGAACCGGTCGCAGCGACGGTCTCCCGTTCTTCACCTCGATCCTCAAGAAGCTGGTCAACGCATGAGCCGGACGCCTCTGGACACGGTCGAGCACGCGGCCGCGACCCCCGACGTCGAGCTGCCCTGGGCCGAACTGGGCCTGAAGAAGGACGAGTACGAGCGCGTGGTCGAGATCCTCGGCCGCCGGCCCACCGGTGCCGAGCTCGCCATGTACTCGGTGATGTGGTCGGAGCACTGCTCGTACAAGAGCAGCAAGGTGCACCTGCGCCAGTTCGGCGAGAAGGCACCCGAGAACGACGCCCTGCTCGTCGGCATCGGCGAGAACGCCGGTGTGGTGGACGTCGGCCAGGGTTACGCGGTCACCTTCAAGGTCGAGTCGCACAACCACCCGTCGTACGTCGAGCCCTACCAGGGCGCGGCCACCGGTGTCGGCGGCATCGTCCGCGACATCATCGCCATGGGCGCCCGCCCGGTCGCGGTCGTCGACCCGCTGCGCTTCGGCGCCGCCGACCACCCCGACACCAAGCGTGTGCTGCCGGGTGTCGTCGCGGGCATCGGCGGCTACGGCAACTGCCTGGGTCTGCCCAACATCGGCGGCGAGGTCGTCTTCGACTCCTGCTACCAGGGCAACCCGCTGGTCAACGCCGGGTGCATCGGCGTGATGCGGCACGAGGACATCCACCTCGCGAAGGCGTCCGGCGCGGGCAACAAGGTCATCCTGTACGGGGCCCGGACCGGCGGCGACGGCATCGGCGGCGCGTCGATCCTGGCCTCCGAGACGTTCGACGACGCCAAGCCCTCGAAGCGCCCGGCCGTCCAGGTCGGCGACCCCTTCCAGGAGAAGCTGCTCATCGAGTGCACCCTGGAGGCCTTCAGGGAGAAGCTGGTCGTCGGTATCCAGGACCTGGGTGCGGCGGGCCTGTCCTGCGCCACCTCGGAGCTGGCCTCCAACGGCTCTGGCGGCATGCGCGTCACCCTGGACGACGTCCCCCTGCGCGACTCCACGCTCTCTCCCGAGGAAATCCTCATGAGCGAGTCGCAGGAGCGCATGTGCGCGGTCGTCGAGCCGGAGAAGGTCGACCGCTTCCTGGAGATCTGCGAGAAGTGGGACGTCATCGCCACCGTCATCGGTGAGGTGACCGACGGCGACCGCCTGGAGATCTACTGGCACGGCGGCAAGATCGTCGACGTCGACCCGCGCACGGTGGCCCACGAGGGTCCGGTCTACGAGCGCCCGTACGCCCGCCCGTCCTGGCAGGACGCCCTCCAGGCGGACGACGCGAACAAGCTGCCGCGGCCGCGGACCTCCGAGGAACTGAAGGACCAGGTCCTGAAGCTGGTCGGCTCCCCGAACCAGGCCTCCAAGTCCTGGATCACCTCCCAGTACGACCACTTCGTGCAGGGCAACACGGTCCTCGCCCAGCCCGAGGACTCCGGCATGATCCGGATCGACGAGGAGACCGGCCTCGGCGTGGCCCTCGCCACCGACGGCAACGGCCGGTACGCCAAGCTCGACCCGTACGCGGGCGCGCAGCTCGCGCTGTCGGAGGCGTACCGCAACGTCGCCACCACCGGCGCCAAGCCGCTCGCCGTCTCCGACTGCCTGAACTTCGGCTCGCCCGAGGACCCTGCGGTGATGTGGCAGTTCGCGGAGGCCGTGCGCGGTCTGGCGGACGCCTGCCGGCAGCTCGGCACGCCGGTCACCGGCGGCAACGTGTCCCTCTACAACCAGACGGGCGAGGCGGCCATCCACCCGACCCCGGTGGTCGCGGTCCTGGGCGTCATCGACGACGTCGCCCGCCGCACGCCGGTCGCCTTCCAGGAGGAGGGCCAGCTGCTCTACCTCCTCGGCGACACCCGTGAGGAGTTCGGCGGCTCGGCCTGGTCGCAGGTCGTCCACGACCACCTCGGCGGTCTGCCGCCCAAGGTCGACCTGGAGCGCGAGCGCCTGCTCGCCGAGATCCTGATCGCCGCCTCCCGCGACGGCATGATCGACTCCGCGCACGACCTGTCCGACGGCGGTCTGATCCAGGCGGTCGTCGAGTCGGCGCTGCTCGGCGGCAAGGGCGCCCGCCTGATCGTCCCGGACGGTCTGGACGCCTTCACCTTCCTCTTCTCCGAGTCGGCGGGCCGCGCCGTCGTGGCCGTGCCGCGTTCGGAGGAGGTCCGCTTCAACGACATGTGCGGGGCCCGGGGTCTGCCCGTCACCCGCATCGGTGTCGTGGACGGTGCCACGGTGGAGCTTCAGGGCGAGTTCGAACTGTCCCTTGAGGACCTTCGGAAGGCTCACGAAGAGACGATCCCGGCGCTGCTTGCGTGAGCGGCCCCACGCAGACGGAGGTCTCACCCCAGGGGCGAGACCTCCGTCTGCGTTCCCGGCCACCCCACCCGTCCGCCCCGGGATGGTGAACACTTCGGGAACCGCTTGTAACTCCCGAGGCGCGCAGGGTAGTTGTGTCAGTGGGACAGCGTTTGTGGACACGGCTCGGGCGGGCAGGGGGAAGCGGGCGGATGGACATCAGATTCGAGGCGGCCAGACAGGACCACGAGGAGGATCTCGAGTCTCTGTTCGATTGGTTCTCAGACGACCGGTCGTTACGTGGTCACGTCCGGGTGGAACGGGTCGCCGCCGATCACCCGGGCCGGATGGGGACCGGCCTCGAAGCGGTGCTCGCGGTGATCGCGACCGCGACAGGCATGGCCCAGCTGCCGCTGTCGTACCTGGCCTGGCGGCACAGCCGCAGGGACCGGGGAACCATCACGTTCCACATCCACGGTGTGGACCCCGCCGAGGCGGATGACATCCTGCGCAGGCTGCGCGGCGACACCGGGGACGACAACGGTCCGGAGGCGAGCGGGCGGTGACCTCGGCCTCCGTGGGAGCCGGCACGCAGCCGACCGGCGAAGCGTCCTCCCGGATCGATCCGAGCCGCTCCGCATGTGTGCTGATCGGCGTCGACGGCTTCACCTCTCTGGACCCTCTGCGCAGCGTCCGCAACAACCTCGTCGAACTGCGGGCCGCGCTCATGGACGAGCAGATATGGGGCATCCCCGAAGAGCGGATCTTCACGGTCGCCAACCCCGAGGCCCAGCCCGATATGGTGGCCCCGATCCGGGAGGCCGGCGCCCTCGCCGAGGACACGCTGATCGTCTACTACGCCGGGCACGGACTCGTCGACCGCCACGAGCGGCAACTCCTGCTCACCCTGCCCGGCTCGGTCGAGGGCCAGCCGGAAACCTGTGTCCGCTCCAGCGACGTGCGCCGCGCCATCCGCGACACGGGGGCCGCGCTGCGCCACGTCCTGATCCTCGACTGCTGCTTCAGCGGCCGGGTGCTGAACGAGATGAGCGGCACCGACCCCGGCACGCAGGGCAGTGAGGCCGCTGTGGCGGCGCTGCGCGGGGTCGAGGGCTCGTACGTCATGGCCTCCGCCCCACGCGACCGGCCCTCCCACGCCCCCGATCCCAAGCGGTGCACCCTCTTCACCGGTGCCCTCGTGGACGTCATGCGCCGGGGGGTGCCGGACGGGCCGGAGATGCTGGGGCTGCACGCCCTCTTCCAGGCGGCGAAGGAGCGCATCTCCGCCCTGAAGCCCGCTGTGCCGCAGGAGCCCCAGGACGAGGACCACAACGGAGTCGGCCGACTGGACTTCGTCCGCAATGTGGCCGTGCTCCCTCCGCTGCCCCCACCGCCCGTGCAGCCCATGGGTCCGCCGCGCCGGGCCCGCATCCTGCTGTGGTCGTTGGCGGCCGGGTGCGCCGGCCTCGCTCTCGGGCTGGGCGCCGCCCCTGCCGCCGACTGGTGGCACGACACCCATCCCGCGCCCGCGACCGGCAAC
Organism: Streptomyces coeruleorubidus; assembly: GCF_028885415.1. GTDB lineage: Bacteria > Actinomycetota > Actinomycetes > Streptomycetales > Streptomycetaceae > Streptomyces > Streptomyces coeruleorubidus_A. The sequence goes on along the minus strand of NZ_CP118527.1, from coordinate 4,704,720 downwards.
TGCACCCCGTCGGCCGATGACAAGACGCCCCAGGCGGTCCTGCTCGGCCACTCCGACGCCCTGAACAAGAAGAACGTCGACTACGAACCGGTCGAAGGCCTGTCCTCCCTCGCCCTCGTCTCCCAGGGCCCGGTCTTCAAGGCCCTGGCGCTCGCCGACAACTCCCCGGGCCGGGTCTTCCCGCTCAGCCTCGGCACCTCCTCGCACCTCGAGCCCGTGGCCGACACGCCGGTGACGCTGCGTCGGCCGAACGGCGAGGCGTTTCCCGAGTGGTACGACGGGGAGGCCCTGGCCGTCGAGAAGGGCGGCCGGACGATGCTGATCGGCTCCGAGACCGGCCCGGCCATCCGCCGCTTCGACCTTGTCACCGGACGGCAACTCGGCAAGGACCTCCCCATCCCCGAGGACCTGCGGTACTGGCCCCACGGCAGCGCCCAGATGGGCCGCAGCATCGAGTCCCTCGCTCTCTCCCCGGACGGCCGCCACCTCTACGCGGGCTGGGAGTCCCCCCTGGCCAAGGACGGCGACCAGCGCGGCCGGGGCATCATCCGCATCCAGCGCTACGCGGGCTCGCCCGGGGGCACCTACACCCCGGACCGGCAGTACGCGTACCTGGCCGGTGACGGAATGAACCTGGTGGAACTGGTCGCGCTCGACGACGAGGGCGGACTCCTCGCCCTGGAGCGCCAGTACACGGCCGGCCTCGGTGCGGCGGTGCGTGTCGTCCAGCTGTCCCTCGAAGGGGCGGGAGACGTGACCGGCGAGAAGTCCCTTTACGGGGTCCCCGTGGACGTCTTCGCCCGGCAGAAAGCCGTCTTCAACCTGGCCGGCTGCCCGCAGGGCGGCCCCGGAGCGGTCGCCACCCCCGCGTCGGCGCCGATCAACCCGCTGGTCGACAACGCGGAGGGCATGGCCCTGGGCCAGCCGTGGACCACCGGCGAGTTCCAGGGCTGGCGGCCGCTGTATCTGATCTCCGACGACAACGGCAGCGGCGACCAGATCACCCGCCTGTACGCGTTCGCGGTGCGTCTGGCACCGTGACGGCTCCGCTGCCCGCACCCCGAGCCACGGCCTGCACGCCTACGGGCAGACGTACGCCATCGACGTCGTCGCCGAGCCGGAGTCCGGCGCCCGTCCCGGCTTTCGTGTGCTGTGGCCGCTCGCCCGCCGCAGCCGTGACTTCCCGGCGCTCGGCAGGACCGTGCTCGCTGTCGCGGACGGCACTGTCGTCCGGGCCGTCGACCACCGGCGCGACCACCTCAGCCGCACGTCCGTGCCTGGTCTGCTGTACCTGTTCCTGGTCGAGGGCTCGGCCCGGTAACTGAGCGGGGTCGGCCGGATCATGGGCAACCACGTCGTGCTCGACCTCGGCGACGGCACCTACGCCCGCTACGCGCACCTGCGCCGCGGCTCCCTCGCCGTGGCCGAGGGCGACCGCGTCCGCGCCGGCCGGCGGATCGCCGGCTGCGGGAACTCCGGCAACTCCACGGAACCCCACCGTTGTCCTCCGGCCGCACTTCCAGCTGATGGACGGCTCCGACCCGGCCACGGCCCGCGGCCTTCCCTTCCGCCGGCACGGCGTCGGTGTCCCGCGCAACCACAAGATCTTCGACGCCCCCGCGACCACCCCCCCAGTCGGCCTAGGCTGCTCCCCATGCCCCCGGCCAAGAAGCGCACCCGCAGCTACGACCCCGCCAAGATCCGCGCCGCCCTACTGGCCCAGTTCGGGAACGTACGGACCGCCGTCCGCGCCCTCACCCCCGAGCAGCTCGCCCTCCCCACCCGCCTCGGCGCGTGGACGGTCCGGGAGCTGGCGGCGCACGTGACGATGGCCGTGGAGAGCGTCAGCCGCAATCTCGACCGCGAGGAACCGGCGAAAGCGGAGCTCACCCTCCTCGACTGGCCCTTCGCCACCGCCGCCCGCGCCGTCGGCATCGCCGACGACACCCGGCAGCTCGCCGAGGCCCACCCCGACCTCGACGCCCTCTACGCCGGCACCGGGGAGAGCCTCACCGAGAAGCTGGCGGACGCCCCCGGCACCCGCCTGCTCGCCACACGCACCGGCGCCATGACCCTCGCCGACTACCTGGTCACCCGTACCGTCGAACTCGTCGTCCACACCGACGACCTCAACGCCGCCGTTCCCGGCCTGGACATCCCCTACGACCGTCAGGCCCTCGCCGCCTGCACCCGGCTGCTCGCCGACGCGCTGGCCGCCAAGGCACCCGGCGGCTCGACGGAGGTACGGGTTCCGCCGTACGCGGTGGTGCAGTGCGGCGAGGGCCCGAGGCACACCCGGGGCACCCCGCCCAACGTCGTCGAGACGGACCCGCTGACCTGGATCCGGCTGGCGACCGGACGGCTGGAGTGGGCACAGGCGCTCCAGGACGCCAAGGTCAGCGCCAGCGGGGAGCGGGCGGATCTGTCGGCCCACCTGCCGCTCATGGCATAGGCGCTCAGGCAGCAGAGGGAACACGCGCGCCGTAAGGGGAACCGATCCCCCCGGGTCCCCCGTCGAAGTGGCATGGACAGGCAGAAGCAGCGCATGACCCTGACGGCCGCCGCCGTGCTCGTCCCGCTCATGGCGGGCTGCGGCAACGAGAAGGCGGACAGCGGCAGTGGTTCGGTCGGTGCCGGGAAGCCGGTGACGGGCGTGCGGTGGAGCGTGGACAGCGTCACCACGGACGGCAGGACCCACAAGGCCCCGACCGGCGCCCACGTGACCATCGACAAGGGCCGGGCCGAGGGCAGCTACGGCTGCAACAAGTTCGGCGCCGACGCCACCGTCGACGGCGACCGCATCCGGCTCAGCAAGACCATGTCCACGGAGATGGCCTGCGAGAACAAACCCATGGAGTTCGAGGAGACCCTCGCCCGCACCCTCTCCGACCGGGAGCTCAAGGCCCGGGTGGACGGCGACCGCCTCACCCTCACCACCGACCAGGGGGACACCGTCCGCCTGACCGAGGCCCAGGACGCCCCGCTGAGCGGCACCAAGTGGACCGTCACGACCCCGCGGACCGACGGCCGCGCCCACCTCACCTTCGACGAGAAGAAGGGCACCGTCGCCGGCAGCCTCGGCTGCAACAAGGTCAACGCCGAGGCCACCGTCCGCGACGGCCATATCACCCTCGGCCCCCCGTCCACGACCCGAATGATGTGCGAAGACTCACTCATGTCCGACGAGAAGGCCCTGCTGCGACTTTTCGACGGGAAGCTGAAGTACGGAGTCGATCACCAAACCCTGACGCTGACCAGCGAAAACGGCACGAGTGTGCGAGCCGTCGCCGAGCAGTGATCCACTGAAAAGTCCGGTATCCCCAATTCGGACCAGTGGACGACCTCGCCTACACTCGGTGGCGTGCCACGTGGTGACGGACGACTCAACCACGACCTGCTCCCCGGTGAGAAGGGCCCCCAGGACGCTTGCGGCGTCTTCGGTGTCTGGGCTCCGGGCGAAGAGGTCGCCAAGCTCACGTACTTCGGGCTCTACGCCCTCCAGCATCGAGGCCAGGAATCCGCGGGAATCGCGGTCAGCAACGGCTCACAGATCCTCGTCTTCAAGGACATGGGCCTGGTCTCCCAGGTCTTCGACGAGACCTCACTCGGTTCGCTCCAGGGTCACATCGCGGTCGGTCACGCCCGCTACTCGACCACCGGCGCCTCCGTGTGGGAGAACGCCCAGCCGACGTTCCGTGCGACCGCGCACGGCTCCATCGCGCTCGGCCACAACGGCAACCTCGTCAACACCGCCCAGCTCGCCGAGATGGTCGCCGACCTGCCCAAGCAGGAGGGCGGCCGCACGCCGCGCGTGGCGGCCACCAACGACACCGACCTGCTCACAGCGCTCCTCGCGGCCCAGGTCGACGAGGACGGCAAGCCGCTGACCATCGAGGAGGCGGCCGGCCAGGTCCTGCCCCAGGTGCGCGGTGCCTTCAGCCTCGTCTTCATGGACGAGCACACCCTGTACGCCGCCCGCGACCCGCAGGGCATCCGCCCGCTGGTCCTCGGCCGGCTGGAGCGTGGCTGGGTCGTCGCCTCCGAGTCCGCCGCCCTCGACATCTGCGGCGCCTCTTACGTCCGCGAGATCGAGCCGGGCGAGTTCGTCGCCATCGACGAGAACGGCCTGCGCACGTCGCGATTCGCGGAAGCGAAGCCCAAGGGCTGTGTCTTCGAGTACGTGTACCTGGCCCGCCCGGACACCGACATCGCCGGCCGCAACGTCTACCTCTCCCGCGTGGAGATGGGCCGCAAGCTCGCGAAGGAAGCCCCGGTCGAGGCCGACCTGGTGATAGCGACCCCGGAGTCCGGCACCCCGGCGGCCATCGGTTACGCCGAGGCCTCGGGCATCCCCTTCGGCGCCGGCCTGGTGAAGAACGCCTACGTCGGCCGCACGTTCATCCAGCCCTCGCAGACCATCCGCCAGCTGGGCATCCGCCTGAAGCTGAACCCGCTGAAGGAAGTCATCAAGGGCAAGCGCCTGGTCGTCGTCGACGACTCGATCGTGCGCGGCAACACCCAGCGGGCCCTGGTCCGCATGCTCCGCGAGGCGGGCGCCGCCGAGGTCCACATCCGGATCTCCTCGCCGCCCGTGAAGTGGCCCTGCTTCTTCGGCATCGACTTCGCCACCCGCGCCGAGCTCATCGCCAACGGCATGACGATCGAGGAGATCGGCACCTCGCTGGGCGCCGACTCCCTGGCCTACATCTCCATCGACGGCATGATCGAGGCGACCACCATCGCCAAGCCGAACCTGTGCCGCGCCTGCTTCGACGGCGAGTACCCGATGGAGCTCCCCGACCCCGAGCTGCTCGGCAAGCAGCTCCTGGAGACGGAGCTGGCCGCCGGCCCGGCCGCCACGGCCGCCGCCGACGCGATCCGCCGCCCGTAGGCAGCCCGCAATACCTGCTGTACGACACGAAGGTTCTCATTAGCCATGTCTGAGACAACTGGTGCCAGCTACGCAGCTGCGGGCGTCGACATCGAAGCGGGCGACCGCGCCGTCGAGCTGATGAAGGAGTGGGTGAAGAAGGCCCAGCGCCCCGAGGTCCTCGGCGGCCTCGGCGGCTTCGCCGGCCTCTTCGACGCCTCCGCCCTGAAGAACTACGAGCGGCCCCTGCTCGCCTCGGCCACGGACGGCGTCGGCACCAAGGTCGACATCGCGCGTCAGCTGGGCGTCTACGACACCATCGGCCACGACCTGGTCGCCATGGTCATGGACGACATCGTGGTGTGCGGCGCCGAGCCGCTGTTCATGACCGACTACATCTGCGTCGGCAAGGTCCACCCCGAGCGTGTCGCCGCCATCGTCAAGGGCATCGCCGAGGGCTGCGTGCTGGCCGGCTGCGCCCTGGTGGGCGGCGAGACGGCCGAGCACCCGGGCCTGCTGGGCGAGGACGACTTCGACGTCGCCGGCGCCGGTACGGGCGTCGTGGAGGCCGACCGGCTGCTCGGCGCGGATCGTATCCGGACGGGTGACGCGGTGATCGCCATGGCGTCCTCCGGTCTTCACTCGAACGGGTACTCCCTCGTCCGGCACGTCCTGCTGAACCAGGCCGGCCTCACCCTGGACACCCACATCGACGAGCTCGGCCGCACCCTCGGCGAGGAACTGCTGGAGCCGACGAAGATCTACTCGCTGGACTGCCTGGCCCTGATGCGCACCACCGAGGTGCACGCCTTCAGCCACGTCACCGGCGGCGGACTCGCGGCCAACCTCGCCCGGGTCGTCCCCGACGAGCTGCACGCGATCGTCGACCGCTCCACCTGGACCCCGGGCCCGGTCTTCGAGCTCGTCGGCCGGACGGGCAGCGTCGAGCGCCTGGAGCTGGAGAAGACCCTGAACATGGGGGTCGGCATGATCGCGATCGTGCCGCAGGAGTCCACGGACGTGGCCCTGGCGACCCTGGCCGACCGCGGCGTGGACGCCTGGGTGGCAGGCGAGATCACGGACCGGGGCGAGCACACCACCGGCGCCGCCCTGATCGGTGACTACGCGAACTGAGGCACGGAGGGCCGTAACCCTGCGGGCAGCACAGAACCCGGTCGGTGACCGAAGTCACCGACCGGGTAAATGCTCAGTGCAAGGTCAAGCGCCGCGACGGTGCTGCGAAGACTGGTCGTCCTCGTCCTCATCGTCGTCCTCGTAGAGGTCGGCGTACCGTGCGTACAGGTCGTCGTCCTGATCATCGTCCTCGAACGGCCCGCCGTTAGGCGGCTGCGGATTCGAAGGCGATGCACCCAGCTCCTCGGCCAGGCGTGAGAGGTCAGTCCCACCGCTGTTGTACTTCAGCTGGCGGGCGACCTTCGTCTGCTTGGCCTTGGCCCGGCCGCGCCCCATGGCTCGACCCCCTCAACGACGGGGCTCGACGGCCCCAGAGTCTTGACACGCGTTCATGGTCCGGCACGGACTCTCCGCAGAGAGACCGGTCCGTAGGGCTTCCACGGTACCTGAGCCCGCGCCCATACGGTACGTCGCCCGCATGACGTGCCCGCGCCCAGGACCTTCGAGGCGCCCCGTCCTCGCTGGTCAACCGCGATTTTAACCACTTATCGGCGGTCGACCCGCCGGTAGAAGTGAGAGTTCTCTCTAACTGCCCACCGACGGGTACCGGCCAAACGTACGAGGGCGCTCTCGAATCAGCGCGCCCGGCGGGCCGCGGCCGCGTCGTGCATGCGCTGCTCGGCGATCCGGTCGGCCGCGGCAGCCGGCGGAATGCCGTCTTCCTTCGCACGTGCGAATATGGCCAGCGTGGTGTCGAAGATCTTCGCCGCCTTCGCCTTGCACCGGTCGAAGTCGAAGCCGTGCAGCTCGTCGGCCACCTGGATGACGCCGCCGGCGTTCACCACGTAGTCCGGCGCGTAGAGGATCCCGCGGTCGGCGAGGTCCTTCTCCACGCCCGGGTGGGCGAGCTGGTTGTTGGCGGCGCCGCAGACCACCTCGGCGGTCAGCACCGGCACGGTGTCGTCGTCCAGCGCCCCGCCCAGCGCGCAGGGGGCGTAGATGCCCAGACCGTCGATGCGGATCAGCTCGTCGGTGTCCTTCACGGCCATGACGTCCCGGTGCCGCTCGGTGATCCGCCGTACGGCGTCCTCGCGCACGTCCGTGACGAAGACCTCGGCGCCCTCCTTCACCAGGTGCTCCACCAGGTGGTGGCCGACCTTGCCGACGCCGGCGATGCCGACCCGCTTCGCGCGCAGCGAGGGGTCGCCCCACAGGTGCTGCGCGGAGGCCCGCATACCCTGGTAGACGCCGTAGGCGGTGAGGACGGAGGAGTCCCCGGCGCCGCCGTTCTCCGGGGAGCGGCCGGTGGTCCAGCGGCACTCGCGGGCCACGACGTCCATGTCGGCGACGTACGTGCCGACGTCGCAGGCGGTGACGTAGCGACCGCCGAGGGAGGCGACGAACCGGCCGTAGGCGAGGAGCAGCTGCTCGGTCTTGATCCGCTCCGGGTCGCCGATGATCACGGCCTTGCCGCCGCCGTGGTCGAGACCGGCCATGGCGTTCTTGTACGACATCCCGCGGGCGAGGTTCAGCGCGTCGGCGACGGCCTCGGCCTCGTTCGCGTACGGGTAGAAGCGCGTACCGCCGAGCGCGGGGCCCAGGGCGGTGGAGTGGATGGCGATGACGGCCTTGAGGCCGCTCGCGCGGTCCTGGCAGAGCACGACTTGCTCATGACCGCCCTGGTCCGAGTGGAACAGGGTGTGCAGTACATCAGCAGGTGCGCCGGTTACGTCGGTCACTGTGGTGACTCCTGAGTAAGTTGCGGCGGGTGGAGACCAGCTCCCGTGCGGGTGGCGGGGGCTGTGAGCACGAGATTAGAGCCTGGGGGGCCCGCCGGCCGCACAGTGCTCAGGATCACCTCCGACCGGAGTACTCCCGTGCGACGATTTGCATAGATTTCCCGTGCGTTTGTGAGTGGGTTCCGCAGGTTTTCGCGACGATGGGCGGGGGAGGGAGCAGGCGTGCCCAAGGTGTCCTCGGTGATCGTCCCCTACGCGACCTATCTGCGCGTGTACGAACCGCTGGCCGCCTTCCCGGAACCGGAGCGCAGCCACTGGGCCCGCTACGCCCGCCGTCCGGACCGTCCCTCGTACCAGGACGAACTGCGCCGCGCTCTGGCCGACTTGGCGCCCATCCCGCCGGTCCTGGTCCCGGTGCACGAGAGCGAGGACGCCTTCGTGCTCGACGTGGACGGCGTCGTCTGTGTCTGCCCCTGGCGCACCCGGCTGCGCGGCTGGCAGGCCCTGGAGGAGCTCTCCGAGGAGCTGCCGCCGCCGGTCCTGGACGCGGTCCTGCCGCCCTTCCTGCGCCGCCAGGCGGCCCAGGACTACGAGCGCTGGCTGGTGGAGAACCCGGACGCCCGGCCGTGGATCCGTACGGCGACCTGGCAGGTGCCGATCAACTGGTTCGTGCTGGTCGCCGACGAGGAGCGCGAGTACGACAAGGGCGACAGCGTGGACAGTCCGCCGGTGCTGCGCTACCGCACACCCATGGTCCAGGCCCGGCGGCGCGTCGCCCAAGGCCTGCGGGCCCTGAAGGAGGCCATGGACGAGGGGCCGCTGATCGACGGCCTGGTGGACGTCGGGCGCTGGCTGGAGGAGTTCCACCCGCGCTCGCTCGTGGAGCTGGACTACGGCGGGCTGGTGCACGCCGTGCCGACCGGGGCGCTGGAGGACGACCACTCGGCCGCGGACGTGGCCGAGGGCATCGCGGCGCTGCGCCGGGGCGACGGGGCGGCCGCCGGGGCGGCGTACGCACGTCTGGTGGAGCGGTGGCGTTCCGTACGGGATCTGCGGTCGGCGAACTGACCTCTGACCTTCTGTTCCTACGGACCGCTCGCGGTCGGTCACGAACAGGCGTTTGACGTACCGCCCGTTTTGGGGTTTCGTCCTCGCACCGACGTTCCTGAACTGCGCTCTGCGTTTCCTGACGCCTTGTCAACAACGGACGTAGGTCCTGATCCGGGCGTACCTCTCAAGTAGGCCAAACGTGACGGACTGCACGTACATGGCCCTTGCGCCCCTTGCCCCTCCTCATGCCAAAATAGGACAAGGAGTCCGGGGGGCTCCTTCCGTCCCGTTGTGCTGCATTGTGGACGGAATCTCAGCATTGCACGCTTTGGGGGGTCTGGTGACTCCTGGTCGTCCTGTGACTGATCGTCACAGTGGCGTGACTGTCCGCTATGGCATGGTCCATCGGCTTCCGTCGCTGATGAACACCTGGGAGGGCAATTCCATCGGTTTGGCCGACGCGGCTGGACAGATGGTGTAGTTGTAGTGCCGAGGACAAGCCGTTCGTCCTATAACCGACTCGACTCGCGTCCGCCATTTCGGGCAACGCGGGTCAAGGTGCAGAATTTAGAGGAAAGAACCGAGAAGGTTCGGTTCTCCCGAGGAGGCCGCTCATGACCGCTCGCACCCCTGATGCCGAGCCGCTGCTGACCCCGGCTGAGGTCGCCACCATGTTCCGCGTCGACCCGAAGACGGTCACGCGGTGGGCGAAGGCCGGCAAGCTCACGTCGATCCGCACGCTCGGCGGGCATCGCCGCTACCGCGAGGCAGAGGTCCGCGCTCTGCTCGCGGGCATTCCGCAGCAGCGCAGCGAGGCCTGAACAACTGAATAACCGGGCAAACCGGCTGGTCCCCCATCAGCCGAGAGGTCCGGAACCACAGCTCCAAGCGACGCGGGTCCTGCCCCAACAGGCCCCACCCCCACGCCAGTCAGAGCTATCCAGGCATACAACAGGGTGCGTCGTCGGTCGCGCTGGACTCCGCCGGGTCCAGCGCGACCTTTTTGTGCGCCGGCTGTCGGTCGCCGAGCCCTGTTGTGAGCGGCCTTGTCGGAGTCTGGGGAGGGGTGACGGATGCCCTGTGTGCAGCACCGTCGAAGGGGTGCAATTGCACATATTAAATTGACCTGTTGTAGGCGAGGTGTAAGTACCGCACTTTCCAAAACTCATGCGGTGACACCCGTCACATACCAAGCGGCTTGTTAGCTCCGCCGCGGGTGCGGTAGTGGAACCACCGGCTCCAGTACCCCGTGTACGGACGGGTGTTGAGGCCGGCCTTCGGTCAGGCTCGCGCCGGACTCTCGTTCTCGACGGCCCTCTGGGAGGCCTGGGCGGTGCGAGGGGCGGACTGGGCGGACTCCATCGCCAGTCGCAGCAGGTGATGGCAGATCGGACAGTGGCGAGTGAGATGCCGGTACGACGACGCGGCCGCCAGGTGCGCGCGGAGCAGGGCCCGCGTCTCATGCCTAGCCGATGCCGCCATACGCCACCTCCAGAAGGCCGAACGGGGAACGGCCCTGGTTTCTGGGTACCGACGGAACGACAGGCCGTCAAGACGGCGTGAAGGGCCGGGAAGGGGTGTCTCGCAGGTCAGGGGCGCACAAAGGAGCCTGGACGCGGCGGGGTTCGGGCAACCGAAAGAGCCCGGATCCGAAGATCCGGGCTCTTTCACTTGCGGTCCTGACGGGATTTGAACCCGCGGCCTCCACCTTGACAGGGTGGCGAGCACTCCAAACTGCTCCACAGGACCAGGTTTCGCGGCGCCATTCGTGCGTTGCGCTGCGAGAAGAGACTGTACAGGAGGGTGGGTCCCTGGTCGAACTCACCCTGCGTGCGCACGCCGTTACGGAACCGCCGCGTCGATCGCCTTCACGATCCGCTTGTCCGGGACGGGGTACGCCGTGCCCAGCGCGTGGGCGAAGTAGCTGACCCGGAGTTCCTCGATCATCCAGCGGATGTCCAGGACCGACGACGGCACCGGCCGGCCCTGCGGCATCTGCTCCAGGAGCCAGGCGTACTCGTCCTGCATCTCGTGGACCTTCTGCATCCGCGTGGTGTCCCGCTGGACGTTCGTCGGCATCTGCGTCAGACGCCGGTCCGCGGCCACCAGGTAGCGCATCAGGTCCGGCATGCGGCGCAGGCCCGCCTCCGTCACGAAGCCGGGCTTCACGAGGGCGTCCAGCTGCCTCCGTACGTCCTGGAGGTTCGGCAGCAGCGCGGGGCTGCGTACGGCCTTCAGGCGGCGTTCACACGATTGCCAGGCGGCCAGGACCTGCTGCACCTGGCCCACCGTGCGGACGGTCGTGTCGACGATCTCGGCGCGCACCTTGTCGTACAGCTTGCGGTACGACTCCTCGTCCCACGCCGGCCCGCCGAAGTCCGCGATCAGCTTGTCGGCGGCCGCCATCGCGCAGTCGTCGAACAGCGCCTGGATGGAGCCGTGCGGATTTGCGGACAGCGCCAGCTTCTGCGCGTTCGTCAGCTTCTCGGAGGCGAACTTGGCCGGGTTCACGGGGATGTTGCGCAGGATCAGGCGGCGGGTGCCCTTCCACATGGCCTGCTGCTGCTCGGCCTCTGTGTCGAAGAGGCGTACGGAGACCGTGTCGCCGTCGTCGACCAGCGCCGGGTACGCCTTCACCGGCTGGCCGGCCCGCCGGGTCTCGAAGACGCGGATGAGGGTGCCGATCGTCCAGTCCGTGAGGCCCTTGCGCTCCAGGGACTCGCCGCCCTGGCGTTCCGCCGTGGCGGCCGCCGCCTGGGAGAGGGCCTTGCGGGCCTTCGGCCGGAGCCTGAGCTGCAGCGCCTGGAGGTCCTTGTCCTCGGCGAGCTTGCGGCGCCGCTCGTCGACGATCCGGAACGTGACCTTGAGGTGGTCGGGGACCTTGGACCAGTCGAAGTCGTCCGCCTCGAAGGGCACGCCCACCATGCGCCGCAACTCGCGGGTCATGGTCGTGGTGAGCGGCTCCTGGAGGGGGACCGCGCGGTCGAGGAATGCCTTCGCGTAGTTCGGCGCGGGTACGTAGTTGCGGCGGATCGGCTTGGGCAGGGACCGGATGAGCTCCGTGACGAGCTCTTCCCGCAGGCCCGGGATCTGCCAGTCGAAGCCCTCGTCCGTGACCTGGTTGAGGACCTGGAGCGGGATGTGGACGGTCACGCCGTCGGCGTCCGCGCCCGGCTCGAACTGGTACGTCACACGGAACTTGAGGTTCCCCTGGCGCCAGGAGTCCGGATAGTCGTCCTTGGTGACCTCGCCCGCCTTCTCGTTGATGAGCATCTCGCGCTCGAAGTCGAGGAAGTCGGGCTGCTCGTGCCGCTTGTGCTTCCACCAGGAGTCGAAGTGGGCGCCGGAGACGACGTGTTCGGGGACCCGCTGGTCGTAGAAGTCGAAGAGCGTCTCGTCGTCGACCAGGATGTCCCGGCGCCGGGCCCGGTGCTCCAGCTCCTCGACCTCGGTGAGGAGTCTGCGGTTGTCCGAGAAGAACTTGTGGTGCGTGCGCCAGTCGCCCTCGACGAGCGCGTTCCGGATGAACAGCTCGCGGCTGGCCTCCGGGTCGATCCGGCCGTAGTTGACCTTCCGCTGCGCCACGATCGGCACGCCGTAGAGCGTGACCTTCTCGTACGCCATCACCGCGGCCTGGTCCTTCTCCCAGTGCGGCTCGCTGTACGTGCGCTTGAGGAGGTGGCCGGCGAGGGGTTCGACCCACTCGGGCTCGATCTTGGCGTTGACGCGGGCCCAGAGGCGGGACGTCTCGACGAGCTCGGCGGACATCACGAAGCGCGGGGGCTTCTTGAAGAGGGCCGAGCCGGGGAAGATCGCGAACTTGGCGTTGCGGGCGCCCAGATACTCGTTCTTCCCGGTGCTTCTCCCGCTTTCCGCCCCGGCGTCCTTCACGTCCTTCATGCCGATGTGGGACAGCAGGCCCGCGAGGAGGGAGACGTGGATGCGGTCGGCCGGGGCGTCGTCCTCGTTGAGGTGGATGCCCATCTGTTTCGCGACCGTGCGCAACTGGCTGTAGATGTCCTGCCATTCGCGGATGCGAAGGAAGTTGAGGTACTCCTGCTTGCACATCCGGCGGAAGGAGGACGAGCCGCGTTCCTTCTGCTGCTCGCGGATGTAGCGCCAGAGGTTGAGGTAGGCCAGGAAGTCGCTGGTCTCGTCCTTGAAACGGGCGTGCTGCTGGTCGGCCTGGGTCTGCTTGTCGGCGGGGCGTTCGCGCGGGTCCTGGATGGACAGCGCGGCGGCTATGACCATGACCTCGCGCACGCAGCCGTTCTTGTCCGCCTCCAGGACCATCCGGGCCAGGCGTGGGTCGACGGGCAGCTGGGCGAGCTTGCGGCCGGTGTCCGTGAGCCGCTTGCGGGGGTCCTTCTGCGCCGGGTCGAGGGCGCCCAGCTCCTGGAGGAGCTGCACGCCGTCGCGGATGTTGCGGTGGTCCGGCGGGTCGATGAAGGGGAACTTCTCGATGTCGCCCAGGCCGGCCGCGGTCATCTGGAGGATGACGGAGGCGAGGTTCGTACGGAGGATCTCCGCGTCCGTGAACTCCGGGCGGGCGTTGAAGTCGTCCTCGCTGTAGAGGCGGATGCAGATGCCGTCCGACGTACGGCCGCAGCGGCCCTTGCGCTGGTTGGCGCTGGCCTGGGAGACCGGCTCGATGGGGAGGCGCTGGACCTTGGTGCGGTGGCTGTAGCGGGAGATGCGGGCGAAGCCCGGGTCGATGACGTACTTGATGCCCGGGACCGTGAGGGAGGTCTCGGCGACGTTCGTGGCCAGAACGATCCTGCGTCCGGTGTGCGGCTGGAAGACGCGGTGCTGTTCGGCGTGGGAGAGCCGGGCGTAGAGAGGCAGGATCTCCGTGAAGCGGTAGTTCTTCTTGGTCAGGGCGTCGGCCGTGTCCCGGATCTCCCGCTCGCCGGAGAGGAAGACCAGGATGTCGCCCTGGCCCTCCTTCTGGAGTTCCTCGACGGCGTCGACGATCGCGGTGATCTGGTCGCGGTCGGCGTCGTCGCCGTCCTCCTCCAGGAGCGGCCGGTAGCGGACCTCCACGGGGTACGTACGGCCGCTGACCTCGACGATCGGGGCGTCGCCGAAGTGCCGGGAGAAGCGCTCGGGGTCGATGGTGGCCGAGGTGATGACGACCTTGAGGTCGGGGCGCCTCGGCAGCAGCTGGGCGAGGTAGCCCAGCAGGAAGTCGATGTTGAGGGACCGCTCGTGGGCCTCGTCGATGATGATCGTGTCGTAGGCGCGCAGCTCGCGGTCGGTCTGGATCTCGGCGAGCAGGATGCCGTCCGTCATGAGCTTGACGAAGGTGGCGTCCGGATCGACCTGGTCGGTGAAGCGGACCTTCCAGCCGACGGCCTCGCCCAGCGGGGTGTCCAGCTCCTCCGCCACGCGCTCGGCGACGGTACGGGCGGCGATACGGCGGGGCTGGGTGTGCCCGATCATGCCGCGGACCCCGCGCCCGAGCTCCATGCAGATCTTCGGGATCTGCGTGGTCTTACCGGAACCGGTCTCACCGGCGACGATCACGACCTGGTGGTCGCGGATGGCGTCGGCGATCTCGTCCTTCTTCTGGCTGACCGGCAGCTGCTCGGGATACGTGATGTCGGGTACGCGGCCGCGTCGCCCGGCCATCCGCTCCTCGGCCTTGCCGGTCTCGGCCTCGATCTCGGCCAGCACGGCGGCCCGGGCCTCCGGCTTACGGATCTTGCGCGCACCTTCGAGCCTGCGCCCGAGCCGGTGCGCGTCGCGCAGGGACAGCTCGGTCAGGCGGGAGGCGAGGGCGCCGAGGGCGGGGGCGGATTGCGTAGACATACGCGATCCAGGATCTCATCCCGCGGATTTTCGTGGCTAACGCTTTTGTCTCCAGCGGTTTGGCCGGGTCACGCGCCCCTTCGAACCTCTGGGGGAAGACAAAGCGAAGCCCCCGTCGAGATCCCGACGGGGGCTTCCGTTGTGGCTGGGGCCGGGGTCGAACCGGCGACCTTCCGCTTTTCAGGCGGACGCTCGTACCAACTGAGCTACCCAGCCACGAGGTTTCACGTGAAACCTCAGCGGTCCTGACGGGATTTGAACCCGCGGCCTCCACCTTGACAGGGTGGCGAGCACTCCAAACTGCTCCACAGGACCAAGCATGTCGTACGACAGTGTCGCACAGGGTGGTGCGTGCCCCCAACGGGATTCGAACCCGTGCTACCGCCTTGAAAGGGCGGCGTCCTAGGCCGCTAGACGATGAGGGCTATCGGCCCGCCTGGGCGCTTCTCAGCGCGTCGGGGACGTGAGAAGCATATGGGATGGCGGGAGCTATCGCCAAAACGGTTTAGGAGGAGGGCGTCGGGGACGCCGGCGGGGACTGTGTCGTGGGCGTGGTCGGGGACTGGGTGGCGCCGGGCTGGTTCTCCTCCGGGAGGTGGCGGCTGACCTCGGCCGTCGTGAGACCGAGGCCGCCCAGTTCGATCTCGTCCCAGGCCTGGAGGTGGCGGGTGTCCCGGTCGAAGTACAGGATCGACGCCTCGATGGGGTCGGGGTGCTTGCCCTCGATGGCGCGCAGGCCGCTGCCGCCCGTGGAGCCCTCGATGCGGAGTCGGGTGCCGTACTTCAGGACTTCCATCTCGTCGTGGTGGAGGTGGCCGGCCAGCACCAGCGGCACCTCGCCGTCGACCTCGCGGGCCGCCGACGGTTCGTGGGCGATGGCGATGTCCACCGGGGTTCCGGCCGTGCCCTGGTCGCGCAGGGCCGTGGCCAGGCGGGCTCCGGCCAGCTCCTGGGACTGCTCGTTGCCCGGTTGCTTCGAGCGGTCCGGGGTGAACTGCGGGTCGCCGATGCCCGCGAAGCGCAGGCCCTTGATCGTCTTGGCCCGGCCGTCGTCCAGGACGTGGACGTTCTTCAGGCCCTCCAGATAGCGCTGGGTGATCATCGAGTCGTGGTTGCCGCGGACCCAGACGTAGGGGGCCCCGAGGTCCTCGATGGGGTCCAGGAAGCCGTTCTCGGCGGCCGTGCCGTGGTCCATCGTGTCGCCCGAGTCGACGATCACGTCCACCTTGTACTGCTCCACCAGCGAGGCGATGATCTTCCAGCTCGCCGGGTTCAGGTGGATGTCGGAGACGTGCAGGACCCGGATGGTCGAGGGGTCGGGCGCGTAGGCCGGGAGGGTCGAGGTGGCGTCGTAGAGCTTGGTCACGTTGGTGACCAGGCGGGCCAATTCCTTCTGGTAGACGTCGAATTCGGTGACGATGCTGCGCGCGTTGCCGACCAGGGAGGGGGCCGAGGTGAGCAGTCCGGAGAACTTGGGCTCCAGGACGGAGTCGGGACGCCAGGTGGCGTACGCCGTGCCGCCCGAGGCGGCGAGGAGGGTGAGGGCGAGGCCGCCGGCGGCCAGGGCGCGGCGGGGGCGGCGGTAGACCGCGAGGCCGAGTGCGGTGGCGCCGCCGACGACGGCGATGCTCGAGCGGACGGCCAGGTCGAGGGTGCCGCGCCCGACGTCCTCGGTGACCTCGTCCTGGAGGCCTGAGAGCCGTTCGGGGTGGTCGACCAGGGCCTGGGAGCGTTCCGGGTCGAGCTGGTCGACGTTCACGTCCAGGCGGACCGGGGCGATGTGGCTGTCCAGCTGGAGGGCGCCCAGGGGCGAGATGTTGATCTTTGTGCCGCCGGTGAAGGAGGGGCGCAGGGTCATGGTGGTGTTCATGGGGCCGACCGGGACCCGGACATTGCCCACGACGAGCAGGCCCAGCCAGGCGCCGAGGAGGACGACGGCGACGAGTCCCACCGCCCGGGACCACGGGTGCGGCTGCGGCACGAGCTCGATCGTGGCCGGGGCCTGACGGGAGCGGTAGCGGCGGGCGAGGGTGTGCGGGGCCTTGCGGATCGGGTTCAGGACACTCAGGACTGCGGCGGGGACGCGGGCCATTGGTCCCGTATGCCCAAGTCCCGGGCCGGATATGCGACGCCGGAAGGCTCTCGTACGGCTGTGTCGTGGCCGACAATGGGCCTGTGCTGGAGATGACGCGCGAGGAGTTCGAGGAACTGGTCGCCGAGGCGCTCGACCGGATCCCGCCGGAGTTGACGCGACTGATGGACAACGTCGCGGTGTTCGTCGAGGACGATCCGCCGTCGGACGATCCCGAGCTGCTCGGGCTGTACGAGGGGACTCCGCTGACCGACCGGGGCGAGTGGTACGCCGGTGTGCTGCCGGATCGCATCACCATCTACCGGAATCCGACGTTGCGGATGTGCGAGTCGCGGGAGGACGTCGTCGCCGAGACGGAGATCACAGTGGTGCACGAGATCGCGCACCACTTCGGCATCGACGACGCGCGCCTTCACGCCCTGGGTTACGGCTGAGCGGGTTGTGAATACGGGGCGCGTGTCCTCTTGTGGGCGGCGGGAGTTGGAGGTGTTGACTCCATCACCCTTCCCGGAGGTGGCCCCGTGCGCCCCTTGTACGTACCCGTCCGTCTGGCCGCCACGGTCGTGGCCGTCGCCGCTGCCGCCGGCTGCATGAGCGTCGGCGACGACGACGCGGGCGGGAGCGTCAAGCCGTCGCACTCCGCCGGGCAGTCCGGTGGCGAGGCGCCCGACGGTGGCTCGGCGGTGTCGGGCGGCGGTACCGGGCTCGGTGCGGCGGCCGACGGCGAGCGCGGGCGCGGCAAGGGCAAGAAGGGCGAGAAGGGCAAGGGCGGTGAGCCGGGGGAGTCGGCTGCTCCCGGGGTGTCGCCGTCCGCCGTGGTGAGCGCGTCCGCGCCGGGGCGCGAGAAGCCGGGCAAGCCGGCCAGGCCGAAGCCGAAGCCGCCGGCTCCGCCGACGCCCACCCGGTCGGCCGATCCCGAGCCCACTCCGACGCCGACCGAGGTGACGACCTCGCCGGAGCCGACGGACAAGCCGGAGCCGTCGTCGTCGGCGCACGAGCCGCCGGGGCCGCAGCTCGCCCAGCGGGAACCGGCACCGGAGGCGGGGGCGCCGGCTTAGGGGGTGTCCCTCCTAGGGCCGGGAGCGCGCCGTTGCGGCGGGTCGTCGCCGTGGGGCGGGGAGTGTGCCGTCGCGGCGGGAACATTTCCGGCCGGAGGTTGGTTGGAAGCGCTCGGGAGGCTTTCCGGTCGTCGGAGAGCAGCCCGCTGTCTCCTGCGCAGTCCGGTTTGCCTTGCGGGGCCCGGAGTGCGTATGGTGGCAGATCGTTTGATCCCATCTTGCCCGGCGCCACCGCAGAGCGCGCCGTGTGGCGCGTACTCTCTCCCTTGCCGTGGTGGACCGCATTGAGGCGGTCGTATTGCGAATCGCGAATCACGGAGTTGACGGGCGCGTGCCGACGAGACTCCGGAAGGTTTCGCATTCGCATGTCCATCACCAGTACTGATCACCTCGTCCTGCCCGAGAACGAGGCAGCCGACGACACCCCCGAGGTCACTTTCGCCGACCTCGGTCTGCCCGAGGGCGTCGTCCGCAAGCTCGCGCAGAACGGCGTGACCACCCCCTTCCCGATCCAGGCCGCGACCATCCCGGACGCCCTGCTCGGCAAGGACATCCTCGGCCGTGGCCGCACCGGCTCCGGCAAGACCCTCTCCTTCGGTCTGCCGGCCCTGGCCACGCTGGCCGGCGGCCGCACCGAGAAGCACAAGCCGCGGGCCGTCATCCTCACGCCGACGCGTGAACTCGCCATGCAGGTCGCCGACGCCCTCCAGCCCTACGGCGACGTCCTCGGCCTCAAGATGAAGGTCGTCTGCGGCGGTACGTCCATGGGCAACCAGATCTACGCCCTGGAGAAGGGCGTCGACGTCCTGGTCGCCACCCCGGGCCGGCTGCGCGACATCATCAACCGCGGCGCCTGCTCGCTGGAGAACGTGCAGATCGCCGTTCTCGACGAGGCCGACCAGATGTCCGACCTGGGCTTCCTGCCCGAGGTGACGGAGCTGCTGGACCAGGTGCCCGCGGGCGGTCAGCGGATGCTGTTCTCCGCGACCATGGAGAACGAGATCAAGACCCTCGTCGACCGGTACCTGAAGGACCCGGTCCACCACGAGGTGGACGCCGCCCAGGGCGCGGTGACGACCATGTCGCACCACATCCTCATCGTGAAGCCCAAGGACAAGGCGCCGGTCACCGCGGCCATCGCCTCCCGCAAGGGCCGCACGATCATCTTCGTCCGCACCCAGCTCGGCGCCGACCGCGTCGCCGAGCAGCTGCGCGACTCCGGTGTGAAGGCCGACGCGCTGCACGGCGGCATGACGCAGGGCGCGCGCACGCGGACCCTGGCCGACTTCAAGGACGGGTACGTCAACGTGCTCGTCGCGACCGACGTCGCGGCACGTGGCATCCACGTCGACGGCATCGACCTGGTGCTGAACGTGGACCCGGCCGGCGACCACAAGGACTACCTGCACCGCGCGGGCCGTACGGCGCGCGCCGGCCGCACCGGCACGGTCGTGTCGCTGTCCCTGCCGCACCAGCGGCGCCAGATCTTCCGGCTGATGGAGGACGCGGGCGTCGACGCCACGCGCCACATCATCCAGGGCGGCGCGGCCTTCGACCCGGAGGTCGCCGAGATCACCGGTGCCCGGTCGATGACCGAGGTCCAGGCCGAGTCCGTGGGCAACGCCGCGCAGCAGGCCGAGCGCGAGGTCGCCCAGCTCACCAAGGAGCTGGAGCGGGCGCAGCGGCGTGCGAACGAGCTGCGTGAGGAGTCCGACCGGCTGCTCGCGCGGGTCGCTCGCGAGCGCGGCGAGGATCCGCAGGCGGCGGTGTCCGAGGCGGCCGCGGAGGTTCCGGCCGGCGTCGAGATCTCGGTGCCGGAGCAGCGGACCGCGCAGGACGCCGAGCGCGAGCAGCGTTCCGAGGCTCCCGCGCCCTACGAGCGGCGAGAGCGGCGCGAGGAGCGCGGCGGGGCCGGGCGTGACCGTTCCTACGACCGTGACCGCGGTGGCCGTTCGTTCGAGCGTCGCGATGACCGTGGTGGCCGTTCCTTCGAGCGTCGTGACGACCGTGGCGGCCGTCCGTTCGAGCGTCGTGACGACCGCGGTGGCCGTCCGTTCGAGCGTCGTGACGACCGCGGCGGGTTCAACCGGGACCGTGACGGTGACCGTGGCGGCCGTTCCTTCGACCGTGACCGCGACCGTGGTGGTTTCCGCCGGGACGACCGGGGCGACCGGAGTGAGCGCGGCGGCTTCCGTCGTGACGACCGTGGTGGCCGTTCGTTCGAGCGTCGTGACGACCGCGGTGGCCGTCCGTTCGAGCGTCGTGACGACCGTGGCGGCCGTCCGTTCGAGCGTCGTGACGACCGTGGCGGTTTCCGCCGGGACGAGCGCGGTGGGCACCGTGGCAGCGACCGTCCCTTCAACCGGGACCGCCGGGACGACCGTCCGGGCTTCCGTTCCGGCGGGCACGACCGTCCCGGGCACGACCGTCCGCAGGGTCGTCGTGACGACCACCGTGGCGGCGGTTCCTTCCAGCGCCGCGAGGACAAGCCGCGCTGGAAGCGCAACGGCTGACGCAGACGCGTGACGAGCGCCGTGGCCCCTTCTACGGGCGGGCTGCGGCGCTCTGCCGTTCCGGAGGGGGTTTTCACACCTCCGGCACGGCCGGGTCACCGATACCCGATCGGAGACTCGGCCTCGTCCGGCTATGCTCGTGGGAGCAACATCGCCTGGGCCCTTAGCTCAATTGGCAGAGCAGTGGACTTTTAATCCATTGGTTGTGGGTTCGAGTCCCACAGGGCCTACCGCGTCGTCAGTGTCCGCAGGGCTCTGACCAGCAGAGTCGTTGCCCTGTCCGCATGCGTGGCCAGGGCAACGACTGTGGTTGGAGACTGCTTGCGTGAGCATGCGTGAGCGGATGTGGGACCCGTTCGTGTGACCAGGACCTTGCCGGAAAGGGCTGAGCCAACGGCGCGCCTCGACCACCGCGTCCCCGCATCGCCTGCACTCACCTCCCAGCTCATCACCCACAGCGTCTGGCCCGTTCAGGTCTCCGTCCTCACCCTTGAGAACCTGATCAACGCTGGGAGCTGAGTAAGAACGGTCACGGCCGTCGATTCATCGTCGCCGGGCGGCGGCGCCAAGCGAAGAACCACGCCCACCAGGCCGCAAGCCCGTCGCCTACACGTCGCGAAAGCAGCTGTCCCCGACCACGCCGCCCGACCCCTCAAGGGGTCCGCTGCCCAATGCGAGCTGACCACCGACCGCCAACCCGTCCGTGTCCTGATCGCCCACATCCGCACACCGGCCGAAACCAGGCACCCGGCCGCCGAGCCGAGGCCGCCCGCCGACGCTCGACCGGTTGCTGGCTCGATCCCTGGCCGGCAGAGGCGCAGCCCCCGCTCTCAGCGGTGGCCGTGTCACCTCCGGCACTGCAGCATCGGCAGGGCCGGTAGAAATCGGATGTTCTTGGCCGGCGTCCCTCGCATCGCCGCGTGTATGCACGCACGCGGTGACACGGAGCGGGCCAGGCCGGTGTTCCAGCGGATTCTTCGGCTGCGGGCGGCGAAGTTCGGTGACGATCACCCCGACACCCTCCTCGCGGCCTGCAACATGGGCGCGTGCCTCAACCAACTTGAGGACTACCGGGGGGCGTTCCGGCTGAACACCGGCACCGTGCGGCGCTGTGAGAACCGGCTCGGCGAGGACGACCGGACGACGATCCTGGCCGCGGAGAACCTCGCGGGCAGCCTCTTCGGTCTCGGGCAGCTGGAGGCGGCGCTGACGCTGTACCGGGACATTCACCAGCGGTACAGGCGGGTATCGGGAGAGAACTCCCTGGCGGCACTCGACGCCAAGTCGGCCGTGGCCATCACCCTGCACAAGCTCGGCCACTACGAGGCGGCACGCACCATCAACGCCGACCTGCTGCCGAGATACGAGAGGGCGGCCGGAAAGGACTACTCGGGCACCAAGAACACGCGCGCGCGGCTCGAGAAGAACCTCCGTGCGCTCGGGCGAGACGAGGAGGCCGACGAAGTGCACGGCGGAATCCCGAAGTTCCTGCCGCCGCCCTGAGGTCAGCGCGGCCGGCGCAGGCCCGCGATGAGGAGTTCGACCGGGCGGCGGGCGGCGGGCGTCGAAGCGGGAGTCGCCGTCCGCGCCGGTGCACCAGGCGACTCCGCACACCGAAGCAGCGTCCGGAACCACCCATCAGGATCCCGGCTTCGGCCGGCTCGGGCGCCGTCTCGTTTCCCTCCGGACCGTGTGTGAAGCCGGTCGGAAAGCCTGACGGAGAGTCCGGCGCCGTAGGACAATGCCGTCATGACGGGGAACGGCACCACGCTGTACGCCACGATCACCGAACTCGCGGGCAGAATCCTGCCGTTGGACGGCAGACAGCCGGATCCCCAGGCGCTCCAGGCGTTCGCCGACGCCCTTCGGGCCCGGCCCGGCGGACCCGACCAGTTGCACGCCACCTCCGCGGCGCTGCGTGCCGCGCTCGACAAGCAGTCCGCCACCGAGCGGCGCGGTCTGCTGGTGCTTCTGGACATGGTGATGACCAGGATGTTCGAGCAGAGCGGCCACCCGGAGGACCTCGTCGCGGCCCTCGACCTGAGCCGGGAGGCCGTCGCTTCGACGGACGGGATGCTGCGGGACGGGGTCTCTCCAGCCGTCCTCGCCTGGCTCCGGTACTCGGGCACACTGCTCGGCGACACCCGGCTGAGCCGTGCGGAGCTGGGCAGGCTCATTCCCCTTCTGGTGCACGGCGTTCGTGCGTGTGAGCGGTTACGGGTGGCCGACGGGCGGGACAGGCTGCTCGCAGAGGTCGCCTTCGTGCTCCGCGCGTGGAACGGCAGGCCGGGCGAGGTGACGTCGGCCGAGGTGGACGCGGTCGTCGGACCGCTCCTTGAGCTGCCGATGCCGCCCGACGGCGAGCCCCTCACCCAGGCCCTGCTGTCCTCGCTCGGCGCGCTGCACATGAAGCGGTTCCACCGGTCGGGCCTGCGCGAACACGCCGACCTGGCGGTGGACACGTACACCAGGCTCGTGGCGCAGGCCCGGCCCCTCGCCTCGCTGACTCTGACCCTGGGCGACATGCTCTACTCCAGATACGACCGGTTCCGTGACCGCGCCGACCTGGACCGGTCGGTGGAGGTGCTGCGATCGGGACTGGGACCGGACGTGAACCCGGGCAAGGAGCCGGGGGCTCGGGAAGCCCTCCAGCTCTCCCTGGCCAAGGCATTGTTCGAACGCGCGTCGCTGGATCTCTCCGAGGACGACTGGCGCTCGGCGGACTCGGCGTTCCGGGCGGCCATGTCGGCCGACACCAGCGTGCAAGGGCATGTAACCGGCGCGTTGGGCGCGCGGGCGAGGGCGGAGGCGGCCTTCGCCGCGAGCGTGGACCGCAGCGCGCCGGACGCCGAGCAGCGGATGCGGCGTGTCCACCGGCTGATCAACGGGGCCGAGGCGGACGGCAGCGGGGAGGTGGCCGGGGCCGGGGCGGACGACGTGTCCGACTGGCTGGCGAGGCGGCTCGTCGACCGCTTCAACGCGACCGGGAAGGCGGCCGATCACCAGCACGCCGTGGCGGCCGTCCGAAAGGCGGCGGAGTCGGTGACGGGCGAGGCGGCGGTGCACACCCGCACCACCCTGGCCGACCTTCTGCTGGCGGGCTACGAGGCGACCGGCTCCCGCTCGGACATCGACGAGTGCGTCGGTCTGCTCCGCGAGCTGCTGTCCGCCGAGCCTGCGGACTCGGACGAGGGGCGCGAAGAGCGCGCCCGGCTGCTCTCGCAGCTGTCCGGCGCCTTGGCCTACCGCTTCGAACACGCCGGTGACCAGGCGGATCTCGACAACTCGATCGCCGCCATGCGCGAGTCCGTCGCCCTGACCCCCACGAGCGGTTCCGCCGCGACCGCCCGTGCCCAGCGGCTGGGCAACCTGACGAGCAAGCTCATGGTCCGTGCCGAGCTGCTCGGTTCCCTGACCGATGTCGACGAGGCGGTCACGGCGGGGACCGAAGCCGTCCGCCTTTTCGGTGTCTTCGTGGATCATGCGACGCTGCCTCTCCTGCTGAGCAATCTCGGGGGTGCGCACCGCCGCCGCTACCAGATGCGGGGCGACGAGGCCGATCTGGACGCCGCGCTGGACGCCCTGCGGCGCATGCTCGATCTGAGCGCCAAGGGCACACCCGAACACGTACGGGCGATGAGCAACCTCGGTTCGTCCCTGCTCATCGCCGACGCCGCTGGGCGGGAGGGGCTCGACGAGGGCATCACCCTGATCCGTGCGGCGCTGGACGCGACATCGCCCAGCCACCCCCAGCACTACTTCTCCCGGAGCGTCAACCTCGCCAACGCACTGCTGCTCCGCTGGTACCGCAGGCACAGTCGGCCCGATCTGGACGAGGCCGTCGCCCTGCTGCGCGCCCGGCTGGCGGCCGAGGAGGGCGACGCCGCCAGGCGCCGGCGGGCGGACAGCATGTTCCTCCTGGCGGGGGCGCTCAGCAGTCTGTACGAGGAGACCTCGGACGCCGGAGCGGCACGGGAGGCCGCCCTGCTGCACGCCGACTGCGCCCGGTCCCCTTTCGCCCCCGCCGCCCAGCGGATCCGGGCGGCGTCCCTGTGGGCCGGCCTCAGCGAGCGGCTAGGGGACGTGGACGGGCCGGACGGCGCGCTGGCCGCCTGGTCCCTCGCGGTCGGACTCCTGCCCGTGGTCAGCTGGCGGGGGCTGGGCCGGTCGGATCAGGAGTCGCAGCTCTCCGAGTGGACGGGCACGGCGTCGGCCGCCGCGGCGTGCGCCTTGGACGCCGGGCGGCCGCAGCTGGCGGTGGAGCTCCTGGAACAGGGCCGCTCGGTGCTGTGGACGCAGTTGCAGCAGTCGCGTGTCGAGGCCGGTGCCCTGAGCCGGCTGGCCTCCGGGCTCACCGCCGAGCTGCGTCAGGTGGGCGCGGCTCTGGAAGAAGCCGCCGCGTCCGCGGAGACGTCGTCGGACCGTCTCGTCGCGCTGGGGCGCCGCTGGGACGCCCTGGTGGAACGGGTCGGGGCCGAGCTGGGTGACGACAGCCCCTTCGCGCCGCTCCGCTATGAGACGCTCGCGCGGGCCGCTGCCGGGGGGCCGGTGGTACTGGTCAACGTCACGGCTCGGCGCAGCGACGCGATCGTCGTGTTCCCGCCGCCCGTGGTGCCCCTCGTCGTCCCGTTGCCCGGCCTGGACCTGGCCGAGACGGGGCGCCGGGCGGCCGACTTCCTGAGGGCGGTCCACGACCAGGGCGCCACGGAGCCGCAGGGCCATGTGGCCCTGCAGATGACCATGGCGACCACGCTGGAATGGCTGTGGGAGGCCGTCGCGAAGCCGGTGTTCGACCGGCTCGGTCTGATCGACGACGGAAGCGGGGTGCCCGGCAAGCGGATCTGGTGGTGCCCGACCGGGGCGCTCACCCTGCTGCCGCTGCACGCCGCCGGGATCGTGGGAGGCGCCGACGGCACATGGCGGCGCGTCATCCCCTCGTACACCCCTACGCTGCGGGCGCTGGTGCGCACCTACCAGGGCGGGCCGGACGCGGAACCGGCGGTCCTCGGCCGGGACGGAGGGCGGCTGCTGACGGTGGCGGTGCCGGACTCGCCGGGCCAGCCGCCGCTGCCTCACGTGGTGTCGGAGGCGGCCGGGATCGCGCCGCGCTTCCCCGGGCTGGCGCATACGGCGCTGGTCGACGCGCAGGCCACCCGCGACCGGGTGCGGCGCGAGCTGGCCGGGTGCTCGTGGGCGCACTTCGCCTGCCACGGCAGGCAGGATCCGACTCAGGCGTCCGACAGCGCTGTGCTGCTGCACGACGGCGCGCTGACGGTGCTCGACATGGCCCGGACCCGCCCGGCCGGGGCGGAGCTGGCGTATGTGTCGGCGTGCCGTACGGCGGCCAGCAGCGTGCTGCTGATGGATGAGGCCCAGCATCTGGCGGCCGGGCTCCAGATGGCCGGATTCCGGCACGTGGTCGGTACCCTCTGGGCGGTCGGCGACCGTTCGGCAGCGGTCACCGCGGGCCGCTTCTACGATGTCCTGCGGGACGGTGGCTCCCCCGCGGCCGCCACCGCCGCCGCCGTGGAACGGCTGCGCCTCGACCACCCGTTGGAGCCGTCGGTGTGGGCGGGTTACGTCCATTTCGGCCCTTGAGGAGAGTGGGGTCATGCCCGATCCAGGGAAGTTCTTCGCGCTGCTGGTCGATCCTGAGGACGCCGCGCCCGCGCCGGTACGGCTGGAGTTGACGCCCGGCACTTCGCCGGACACCGCCGCCGCGGTCCTGACGACGGTGTTCCGCGCGGATCCGGGACTGGAGCGCGTCACGGTGACCGTGGGCGGGAATCCGCTCGGCGTCTCACGCCGCGAGCGGTTCGCCGGGAAGCACCCCGACACGGCGTCGCGGGAGTTCGGCGGTGGTGATCACGCGACGCTTCCGGGCCCGCCACAGCGGTTCACCCTGCTGCGGTTCACGTGCCGCGACTGTGATCTGGCCGCCCTGCGGGTGCATGCCGACTGGCAGCCTCCGTCCTGCCCGGACCACGGCCCCATGGAACTGGTGCGATGAGTCCGGAGAGGCTGGGCAGAGGCGCCGCCGAGGTGTTCACCGGGCGGTTCTTCCTGGTCAGCTATCTTCCGACGCTCGCGCTGAGCCTCTTCGT
Organism: Streptomyces coeruleorubidus; assembly: GCF_028885415.1. Lineage (GTDB taxonomy): Bacteria > Actinomycetota > Actinomycetes > Streptomycetales > Streptomycetaceae > Streptomyces > Streptomyces coeruleorubidus_A. The sequence continues at coordinate 4,678,349 of NZ_CP118527.1, read as the reverse complement.
CCTGGTCCTCGTCCGGGCGGGCGCACCCGGGGAACGCATCGACTTCGGCCTGGCCTGGCGCACCACCGCGCGACTGAACGCCGGGGAGCTCACCCTGCTCGTGCTGGCGGTGACGCTGGCCGCGCTGGTCTCCCACCCGCTGCAACTGCCCCTGGTCCGGCTGATGGAGGGGTTCTGGCCGGCTGTCCTGCGGCCGGTGAGCGAGCGCTGTGTCCGACGGCAGGCGCGGCGGCGCAGCCGGCTGGAAGCCGACGCGAACCGACTGGACGAGTCGATGACCGACGCCGAACTCCAGGCGGCCGGCGCCGCGGGGACCCGGCTGCGGCAGCTCTTCCCGCCTGCCGACCGGCTGTTGCCCACCGCGTTGGGCAATGCCCTGGCCGCGACGGAACACCGGGCGGGCGCCGGCTACGGCTGGGACGCCGTCGTGGCCTGGCCGCGGCTGTACCCGCTGCTCGGTGAGACGCTGCGGGCCGTCGTCGACGACCGTCGCAACACGCTGGACGCGGCGGCCCGGCTCTCCGCGACGGCCTTCATGGCAGGGGCAGCGGCGACAGCCCTGCTGAGCCGCTCGGGCTGGTGGCTGCTGCTGGCGCTCGGGCCCTTGGCACTGTCATGGATCTGCTACCGCCAGGCGGTGGGCGCGACGTTGCGGTTCGGTGAGGCCGTGGAGAGCGCCTTCGACCTTCACCGGTTCGACCTGCTGCGGGCGTTGCACCTGCCGTTGCCCGCCGGACGGTCGCAGGAGCTCGCCCAGGCCCAGGAGGTGTGCGCGTACTGGCGGCAGGGGATGCCCGTCGCGTTCGCATACGAGCACGGCGTCGAGGACCGCACGGGGACGACGTCCGACGGCGTCACCTGAACCGTCCGCTCCCGGCCCGCAACGCTCGTGATCAATACACCTAGCCCGTCGCCAGCATCCCCGACCGCAGCCGCGCCACCGTCCGGGAGATCAGCCGGGAGACGTGCATCTGGGAGATGCCGAGGTGCTTGCCGATCTCCGCCTGGGTGAGTTCCTCCACGAAACGGAGGTGGAGGATGAGGCGCTGGCGCTCGTCGAGTTCGGCGACCAGGGGGGCCAGCGCGTGGAAGTCCTCGACGAGTTCGAGGGCCGGGTCCTCCTCGCCGATGAACTCGGACAGCGTGGTGTCACTCTCCTCCGAGTCGCCGGTGATCGCGGCGTCCAGGGACGAGGACAGATAGCCGTTCGCCGCGACCTGGGCCTCGACGACCTCCTCCTCCGAGAGGTTCATCAGCGCCGCCAGCTCCGTCACCTTCGGCGCGCGGCCGAGGCGGGAGGCCAGTTCCTCGGTGGCCTTGGCGAGTTCGGTACGGGCCTCCTGAAGGCGGCGCGGCACGTGCACGGCCCAGGACGTGTCGCGGAAGAACCGCTTGATCTCGCCGATGATGTACGGCACCGCGAAGCTGGTGAACTGGACCTCGCGGGAGACCTCGAACCGGTCGATGGCCTTGATCAGCCCGATGACACCGACCTGGACGACGTCCTCCATCGCCTGGCCGCTCGCACGGAACCGGCGGGCCGCGAACCGCACCAGCGACATGTTCATCTCGATGAGCGTGTTGCGCGCGTACTGGTATTCGGGCGTGCCCTCCTCCAGCACCGCGAGCCGTTCGAGGAACTGGCCGGTCAGCCCACGCGCGTCCTGCGGGGCGAGCTTCTGCGGCTCGGTGATCTGTGGCAGCTCCTCACCGGTGTCGGTGGCGGAATCCGTCGTCGTGCCGATGCGCGTTGTCGCCGTCACGGGCCCTCCCTCGTCGTTCCGGCCCGCTCCCGTCCCCCGGCAGGCCACCTCCAGCCCGCTACCCGCAGTCGCCCGGCTCATGCCCCGCGTCCTCCCCGTCGAGACGTTGACCACAGGCGGCGCAGGTCGGGGCGGTGACGGGGTACCCGCACGAACGGCTCACGGTACGGGCAGGAGGGTGGGGCGGTGCGGCGCGCAGGAGTTGGTGACGGGGCTCGTGGAGCGGACGGTTGTTGTTTGACAACTATAGTCGTGAGACAACAATCTGGCCGTGCCATGCGGACGCGGGGGAGGATCCGGAATGTTCGTCCCGGTGCCACGACGGGCAGTTCAGGCAGTCCGGGTACCGGACGCGGGGGAGTCGTCGGAGTCGTCGTGTATCTGGGCCGCGGCCGCGTCGCAGAACGCCTCCAGCCCTTGCAGCAGCGCGACGCGCTTGGCGGCCGGCATCTGGTCGAGCACCGCGCGCAGCGTCTGTTCCCGGCGGACGCGCAGGTCGGCCAGGAAGGCGCGGCCCCGGCCGCTGAGGTGCAGCCGTACCTCGCGCCGGTCCGCCGCGCTCACCACGCGCTCGACGAACCCGGCCGCCTGGAGCCGGTCGCACAGCCGGCTGGTCGAGGGCGGCGTGGAGGCGAGGGAGTCGGCGAGGGTGCGCAGGTTGATGCCCTCGTGGTGCTCCAGGATGAGCAGCACGCGCAGCTGGGAGGCGGAGGCGGGTGCCGTCGACGCCCGGCCCCAGAGGACTTCCAGCAACTCCGCGGCCGTGGAGGTCACACGGGCGACCTCTGCTGGCTCAGGGCGGGGTCGGAGGGAAGTCACAGTCACACTCTCGCAGGCACCGGGATGGCCGTCAGCGTACTAGGGGGGTGTCCGCAAAGTCCCGCCTGCCCCACGACGCCCGGCACGCACTCTCGCGGCGCCGGGCGAACGCACCGAACGCCGCAGGGCCCGCCCTCCGGGCGGACGACGGGACTTCGCGGACACCCCCTAGGCGTGCCGCGAGCCAGGGCCGACACCGGCCCCGGCCCGGGGCCCCGCGGCCGAGGGCCGTACGCGAGGACCCCGCAGGTGTCCGACCGAGGATTCAAGGATTGGGCTTCGACCATCGTGACGACGATCGTGAACAGACTCGTGACCGCCGAGCGCGCCCTGCGCACGGCGGCGCCCCATCAACTGCTGGACGCGGTCCGTCGTGTACTGACCGATCAGTACGCGGCGGACTCCGTCGAGCTGTACCTGGCCGACTACGGACTGACGGTGCTTCAGCCGGTGTCCGTGCCGCCGCACACCCTTCAGCCGGTGTCCGTGGCCAACAGCCCGGCGGGCCGGGCCTTCGGCGCGCAGGAGCCGTACGTGGAAACCCTTTCGGGCGACTCGGCTGACGGGGTACGCGCGCATCTGCCGGTCACCGTGCGCGGCGACCGCCTCGGCGTGCTGACGGTGACCCTGCCGGGCGGCGAGCACGCCGACGGCTGCCTCGGCGAACTGGCCGAGATCGCCGAGGTGCTCGGGCACGAGGTGGTCGTGGCCGAGCGGGACACCGACCTGTACCTCCAGGCGCGCCGCAGGGACCGGCTCACCCTGGCCGCCGAGATGCAGTGGCAGTTGCTGCCGGGCCGCTCCTGCGCCCGACCCGAGTACGAGCTGGGCGCACAGCTGGAACCGGCGTACGCGATCTTCGGCGACAACTTCGACTGGTCCGCCACGGCCGACCGGCTCAGTCTCTACGTCACCAACGGCATGGGCGAGGGCATAGAGGCCTCCCTGCTGACGAACCTGGCGATCAACGCCCTGCGCAACGCGCGCCGGGCCGGTCTCCCCCTCGCCGACCAGGCGGCCCTGGCCGACCAGGCGGTGTACGCCCACTACCGGGGCCGCTGCTACCTGTCCGTGCTCATGTTGGACATCGAGCTGGCCACCGGGCGGGTCCGGGCGGTGGACGCCGGTTCCCCGCGGCTGCTGCGGCTGCGCCGGGGTGCGGTGGAGCGGGTGCCCTTCGACGCCCAGCTGCCGCTCGGCATGTTCGAGGAGACCGACTACGTGGCCCAGGAGTTCGGGGTCGAGCCCGGTGACCGGCTGGTCTTCGTCAGCGACGGGGTGTACGACGCCGCCTCCCCGGGCGGAGAGGCGTACGGCAACGCCGCACTCGTCCGGGCGATCCAGTCGACCCGGCTGCTCCGGGCCGCCGAGGTGCCCCGGGCCATCCTGCGCGAACTGTCCGGCCACCGCGGCAGACCCGTCCCGGACGACGACGCCCTGGTGGTGTGCCTGGACTGGCGTGGGCGCTAGGGCACGGGGAAGACGCAGGTCGTCAGGTGCGGATGAGCGGCTTTTTGGCGGAGCCGCACGTCGGCCCTAATGTTTGTCATATGGCAAGTAACGGCTGAGGTGCCGTGGCGCGGCCTCGGTCCGGCCCGTGCAAGGGAGCGATGCAAGTGTCGGTGTCGGAAGAGAACGCGGACCGGGAGCCGGCCGCACAGCAGGTGAGTGCCTTTCTCGAACGCCGCCGGGAGCAGATCGCCCAACGGTGGGCGGACGCCGCGCTGTTCCGCACGGTCTTCACCGTGTCCCGCGACGAGGCGGTGGAGGCGGGCCGGTCCGTGGCGGCGGCGCTGGCCGCGGTGTCGGCCGCCGGACGGCCGGACGACATCCGGGCCCCCGGATTCGACGCGGTGCGCGACCAGTTGGGGCGGATGGCCGCCTCCCGCGCCCGCAGGGGGATCGACGCGGACGGGCTCGCCGACGAGGTGGCCGCCCTGCGCGAGCCGGTGACCGAGCTGCTGCGCGCCGAGTTCCCGGACCCGTACGCCCCCGAGGCCCAGGAGTGTGTGCTGGCCCTCACCGTGCTGATGGGCACGCTGCGTCTGGTCGTACTGGAGACGACGGTCAGCGCGGGCGAGGAGGTGATCGCACGGCAGCGCGAGCAACTGCACGAAGTGGCCACCCCGGTGATCAAACTCTGGGACAGCACCGTCGCCGTACCGCTGATCGGCACGCTGGACAGCGCGCGCAGCCAGGTGGTCATGGAGAGCCTGCTGGACGCGATCGTCGCCGAGCGCGCCCGGTACGCCATCCTCGACATCACCGGCGTGCCCACGGTCGACTCGCTGGTCGCCCAGCACCTGATGAAGACGGTGGCCGCGGCCCGGCTGATGGGCGCCGAGTGCATCGTCTCCGGCATCCGGCCCCCGATCGCGCAGACCATCGTCCAGCTGGGCATCGACCTCGGCACGGTGCTCACCCGCGCGAGCCTGGCGGACGCCCTGGCCTACGCGCTCAGCCAACAGGGCGTCGAGATCGCACCGCTCCGGGCGGCCGACGCGGGCGCGCGATGACCGGCCCCTCGGGGAACGGGCCCGCGGGATTCGGGCACCCGGTCGCCGGATCCCCGGTCGCCGGGTCCTTGGGTGGGCCCGGCTTCACGGTGCCGGTCCTCCGGCTGGGCGACATCCTGCTGGTCACCCTCCAGGGGGAGCTGCACGACGGGATGGCCGAGCAGCTCCAGCAGGACATCACCGAACGGATCGCGCACACCCGGGTGACCGGTGTGGTCATCGACATCTCCGGCGTGGACATCGTCGACTCCTTCCTGGGGCGGGTCCTCGCCGAGATCGCCGCCGGGGCCGGGCTGCTGGCCGCCCGTACGGTGCTGGCCGGGATGCGTCCCGCGGTCGCGATCACCCTGGTCGAGCTGGGGCTGACCCTGCCCGGACTGCGCACGGCCCTGGACGTCGAACGCGCGATGGAGCTGCTCACCGCGGGTGAGCACCTGGACGGGGGGAGTCCGTGATGCCGGCCTCCCGCCACGCCGCCCCGGCCAGCCTGCCGATCGGCTCGGACGCCGACCTGGCCTGGGTACGGCAGCAGGTCCGGCAGGCCGCCGCCGAGCTCGGTTTTGGTCTGGTGCAGCAGACCAAGCTCGTCACCGCCGCCAGCGAGCTGGCCCGCAACACCCTCGTCCACGGCGGCGGTGGCCATGTGGAGATCACCCGGCTGGACGCCGGGCCGTCGCCCGGCCTACGGCTGGCCTTCGTCGACGCCGGGCCCGGCATCCGTGACCTGGACCAGGCGATGACCGACGGCTACACCAGCGGCGGCGGGCTCGGCCTCGGCCTGAGCGGGGCCAGGCGGCTGGTCCACGAGTTCGACGTGGACAGCCGGCCCGGTGAGGGGACGACCGTCACCGTCACCGCCTGGGCCACGGCCGTGCCGCCGTCCCGGCCGGGGTCGTGATGAGCAGGGTGTGGGACGTGCCGGTGGACGACTCGACCCGGGTGCGGGACGTCCGGGTGGCGGCCGAGGCGGCCGGCGAGTGCGCCGGGCTCGGCCCGCACCGCATCGCGACCGCGGCCCTCGTGGCGACGGAGCTGGCGACCAACCTGGTGCGGCACGCGGACGGCGGGTACGTCGTCATCAACCTCGTCGAGCGCGCCCCCGCCGAGCCCCGGCGCTTGTCCGTGCAGCTCGTCGCACTCGACCACGGCCCGGGCATCCCGGACGTCGCGGCGGCGATGCGCGACGGCTACACCACCGCGTCCTCCCTGGGCGCCGGCCTCGGCACGTGCCGGCGCATAGCGAACGACTTCGACCTGCACAGCGCCCCCGGCCGGGGCACCGTGGCCGTGGCCCGCATCGACCACGAACCCCCCGCCGGCCGGCATCGGACGGCCGCCCGGGGTCTGCGCGCCGGTGGTGTCAACGTCCCCCTCGGCCGGGCCGAGTACTCCGGCGACGCCTGGAGCCGGGTGTGCGCCGACGACCGCCTGACCCTGCTGCTCGCCGACGGGCTCGGTCACGGACCCAAGGCCGCCGAGGCGTCCGGCGCCGCCGTGGACGCGCTGCACGGCGTGGCCGACCGGCCGCCCGCCGAGATACTGCGGCATCTGGGCCGGACCCTGCGCCGCACCCGGGGCGCCGCCGTCGCCGTGGCCCAACTCGACCTCGGATCCGGGCGGTTGCACTTCGCCGGGATCGGCAACGTCAGCGCCCGCCTGCGCACCGACGGCACCTGGAAGGCGATGCTGTCCCAGCCCGGCATCGTGGGCGCGCAGGTCCCGGCGTCCGTGAGCGTGCAGCGCGTGCCGTGGCAGGAGGACAGCCTGCTCCTCCTGCACAGCGACGGCCTGCCCGCCCGCTGGACACCACCCGACGACCCCGTGCTCCTCGGCTGCGACCCGGCGGTGGTGGCCGCGGTGGTCCTCCGGGACGCGGGCAGCGCGGCTCGTCCGGTACGGGACGACACGTGTGTGGCGGTGCTGGGTGGTGGCGGCGCCGGTGGGTGGAGCCGTCACGGCTCGGAGGGCTGACCGACCGGACCTGCCGCCGTTACGGTCCGCCAGTCGGGTCGGTCCCGTCGGGCTCGTCATCACGCGGGATTTCCGCATCCCGCGCGGCAAGAAACCCCCGCAACCCCCGCCTCAACGCCACCCGTTCCGCCGGTTCCATCGCCGCCAGCGCCGTGGCCAGGGCCTGTGCCCGGCGGCCTGCGACGTCGCCCAGGACATGCTGCCCGTGTGTGGTGAGCCACAGCTGTACCTCACGGCGGGTGTCCGGGTGCGGTGCGCGTTCCAGGAGGCCGGCCGCCGCCAGGCGGTCGCAGAGGCGGCTGGCCGTGGGGAGGCCGATGTCCAGCCGGTCCGCCAGGGCCGTCAGGTTCAGGCCGGGCGCCGCCTCCAGGGTGCGCAGCGCCCGCAGCTGGTGGAGGGACAGGCGCAGGGACGCGTCCTGGGCCGCGACCGACCACAGCGCCGTCAGGCTCTCCACGGCGTCGGCTATCTGTGCCGCGACGGCCTGCGGGCCATCGCCCGGTCTCCTTGCCCGGGGGTCGCCGGGGCCGCCGAGATCGGTCACGAAACGGTCACTTTCCATAAGCTCCGGGTACTGCGGAGGTCGCCCTCTTTCAAGGCTGTACCCGATGAGCCGAGGGGCAAGCCGCCTCGTTCGGCGCCCGGCCGGCCGGGCGGCTCAGCCCGCGCTGAGCCCCGTCAGCGCGGCCAGCGGCAGCGTGTGCTGGGTCTGGAGGACCTTCGCGCGCAGGTAGCGGACGTTGTGCGCGGTGGTGAAGACGCCCGTGGGGACGCGGTCGCGGACGTCCACGCCCAGGTCGCGCAGCTGGGTGGCCTTGTCGGGGTTGTTGGAGAGCAGGTCCAGCCGGCCGATGCCCAGGGCCCGGAGCATCTGGGCCGCCGCCGTGTAGTCGCGGGCGTCCTCCGGCAGCCCCAGGGCCGCGTTCGCCTCGTAGGTGTCGAGGCCCTCGTCCTGGAGGGCGTACGCGTCGAGCTTGTTGTAGAGGCCGATGCCGCGTCCCTCCTGGCGGAGGTAGAGGAGCACGCCGCCGCGCTCGGCGATGCGCTCGACGGCCTCGCGCAGCTGCGGACCGCAGTCGCAGCGGGCCGAGCCGAACACGTCCCCGGTCAGGCACTCGGAGTGCAGCCGCACCAGCGGGACCGCGCCGGGCTCGCCCAGGACGACGGCCACGTGCTCCTGGCCGTCGGCCAGGCCGTGGAAGGTGACGACTTCGGCGTCGACCTCGTAACCGTCGTGGAAGCGCAGCGGGACCCGGACGCGGGAGCGCGGGGTGGCGATGACAGCGGGGGTGTCGGGCATGCGGGGCCTCCGGGTTCCGTTCCTGTTCGGCTGCACAGCCGTCGGCTTGCAGGCTGCTTCAGATTTGAAGCAGATCCACGTTCGGAACCCTACCCTTGCTTTAAATTTGAAGCAACGAGACCGAGGTGCGTTGTGACGTGCCTCACGAACAGGCCGTGGAGGACCTCCGCCGCCACGGCACGTCGTCCGACGCCGACCGCGTCCCGTCCTCCTGGAGCCCCTGCGCGATCGCGTGGGAGATCTCCTCCAGCTGCCCCACCTGCTCCTCGCTGAGCCGGTCGAACAGGAAGCTCCGCACGGTCTCGACATGCCCGGGCGCCGCCCGCTCCAGTACGGCGAACCCGTCATCGGTCAGGGCCGCGATACTGCCCCGCTTGTCGTACCGGCAGGCCTCGCGCCGCACCATGCCGTCCTTCTCCAGCCGCGTCACCGCGTACGTCAGCCGGCTGCGCGTGATCTTCAGCCGCTCGGCGAGATCGGTCATGCGCAGCCGCCGCTCCGGGGACTCCGACAGCACGGACAGGATGGAGTAATACAGGTGCGGCATGCCGGCGTCCTGCTGGAGCTGCCGGTCGATCGCGTCCTCCAGGAGCAGCGAGGCGGCGATGTACGCGCGCCAGGCGCGTTGCTCCTCGGGGGTGAGCCAGCGAGTCGTCATACCGCCAGTGTAGGTTTGTTTCAAACTTGAACCAAGCCCGTCCCGTCAGTCCGCCGTTCGCCACGAGTTTCCACGAGCCGGGAGCGTCGATGCCCCACCCGTACGTCCTGCTGTCCGCCGCCGTCTCCCTCGACGGCTACCTGGACGACACCGGCCCCGAACGCCTGCTCCTGTCCAGCCCGGCCGACTTCGACCGGGTCGACGAGGTCCGGGCGTCCGTCGACGCGATCCTGATCGGCGCCGGCACCGTCCGCGCCGACAACCCGCGGCTGCTGGTCAACTCCCCCGAGCGACGAGCCGCCCGCACGGCCGCCGGCCGGCCGGAGTACCCCCTCAAGGTCACCGTCAGCGGCTCCGGCGACCTCGACCCGGCGGCACGGTTCTGGCACACCGGCGGCGAGAAGGTCCTCTACACCACCGACAAGGGCGCCGAACGCGCCCGTGCCCTCGGCCTCGCCACCGATGCCACCGACATCGTCCCGCTCGGCGGCGACCTCGACTGGCGGCGCCTCCTCACCCACCTGCACGACGTCCGGGGCGTACGGCGGCTCATGGTCGAGGGCGGCGGCCTGATCCACACCCAGCTCCTCACCCAGGGCCTGGCCGACGAACTCCAGCTGGTCCTCGCCCCGCTCTTCGTGGGCGACCCCGAGGCACCCCGCCTCTTCGGGCCCGGCGGCTACCAGTCCGGCCGGCTCCGGCTGCTGGAGACCCGGCGGATCGAGGACGTGGTCCTCATGCGCTACGAACCGACCGCCCCCGGCACCGGCCCCCTCTCCGTCGCCGCCGACCACCACTGGCTGGCCCTCGCCTGCGAACTGGCGGCACAGTGCCCGCCCTCGGACACGGCGTTCAGCGTCGGCGCGGTGGTGGTCGCGGCCGACGGCACGGAACTGGCCCGCGGCCACTCCCGCGAGGGCGGCGACCCGGTCGCGCACGCCGAGGAGGCGGCCCTGGCCAAGACCGACCCGACCGACCCCAGGCTCGCCGGCGCGACGGTCTACAGCAGCCTGGAGCCCTGCGCCCGCCGGGCCTCCCGCCCCGCACCCTGCGCCCGGCTGATCCTCGACGCGGGCGTACGACGCGTGGTCACGGCCTGGCGCGAGCCGGACACCTTCGTGGCGGGAGCCGACGGCAGCGGCGTGCTCGCGGCCGCAGGTGTGGAGGTCGTCGTCCTCCCGGAGCACGAGGAGCGGGCCAAGGCCCCGAACCGCCACCTGCCGCACTGAGTGCGGGCCGATCGGCCCAACGGATCGTGCGGCCTCGCCGCCTCCCCGGTCGCGCTGCCTCCAGGGCCGGTACGACAGCGCGGAGGCAGCGGGCATGTGGGCAGCGGGGAGACGACGAACGACAGCGCTCCTGCTCACCGCGCTCGCCCTTCTCGAAGCAGCCCTGGCTGAAGGCGTACCTCGACATGCGGGACAGCGGGTACGGCTCGTACCGGTACCGGGCCGAGCCGTACGGGACCGTCGTGTGCCGCCGCAGCGGCGACGCGGATGCGCTTCGAGGGCATGCTGCGCCCGTCCCACCTCCCCGAAGTCGCCGCCGCGGGCCCCGACTTCACCGGGGGCTGGGACCTGGTGGCGACCGACGCGGTCATCGCCATCGCCGTCCTCCTCGACGACCGCCGGGCCTTCGGCCATGCCCTGGAGCGCTTCCGGGAGCTACCGGGACGGCGTCACCCAGGAGACCTGCCGCAGCTTCCGGCACCGCGCCTGGAGGTCGCCCTCAACCACCTGGGGGGCCGCCTCGGTGAGTCCCTCGCGCGGGCAACCCGGGCCGCCGAGCACCGGGTGTGCACGAGCTGTCCCGCGGATGGCGTACACTGGAGTCACAACGACGCGGGGTGGAGCAGCTCGGTAGCTCGCTGGGCTCATAACCCAGAGGTCGCAGGTTCAAATCCTGTCCCCGCTACTGAAGGCCGAGGGCCGGAATCCGAAAGGGTTCCGGCCCTCGGTGTATTTCCCGATCCCCTCACTACTGTCGGTGAGTGAATCACACCACTGCGCATAACAACTGACACACCGTCAAACCTCATGAGTCACTTGCGCAGCCGTCAACTCGCCCGATTTGCGCCGGTCATGGCAGGTAAGTCCGCGCGAAAAAGGTTAATGATCAAGAGGAACCGCTGGAATACCCACCGCGCGTCTATTAACGTTCGATAACGCAGCGCGGTCGTCCCAGCCGTCACAGAAGGCGGCTCCGTGCGCACGCGCCGAATCCCGAAAGGGAACCGGGGAACCACCACTTGGGGTGAATCGGGCGTATGCCGCCGTGGAAGCACGGCCGATATACGCGCGTAGGAGACCTTCCTGCTCCGAACCCGTCAGCTAACCCGGTAGGCGAGAAGGAAGGAAAGGAGCACGCCCACGTGGCGTCCAACCGGCCTGCCCCCGCGGCCCCGTCCGCGCCGAACCAGCGCGACACCGAAACCTTCGGCTACGGCGGTCACCGCACCGACGAGGGCCCGTTCCAGGAATGGAACCCCACCGCGGAGTCCATCCGTCCCGTCCGCGGCCGGCATCGTGTCACCAAGCAGCGCGGCGGCGGCCTCGCCCGCAGCTCCACCGTCCTGGGCGTCGGCGTCATAGCCGCCGTGGGCGCGGGCGGCATGGCCAGCGCCCAGACCGGCAAGCCGCCGGTGTCGATCTCCGTTTCGGACCTTCCCTCGGTGGGTTCCCTCATTTCGGACGACGACACCCCCGAAGGCTCCGCCACCCCGCTCAGCGACCTCGCCACGGCGTCCGCCGACACCGAGCAGGGCACCTCCGGCGCCGGTGAGGCACTGCGCGCCCGGATCATGGCGCAGGTCGAGCACCAGCAGGAGCAGATCGAGACCAAGGCCGCGCAGGACGCTGCCGAAGCCGCCCGGAAGGCGGCCGCGGAAGCCGCCGCCAAGGCGGAGAAGGAAGCCAAGGCCAAGGCCGCCGAAGCGAAGAGGAAGGCGGAGGAGGAGGCCCGGAAGAAGGCCGAGGCCGAGCGGCTCGCCGCCCTCGCCAAGCAGTACACGCTGCCGACCTCCGCGTACACCATCACCTCGACCTTCGGTCAGGCCGGCGCCTACTGGTCCTCCGGCTACCACACCGGCCTCGACTTCGCCGCCCCCACGGGCACGCCGATCAAGGCGGTGCACAGCGGCACCATCACCGAGGCGGGCTGGAACGGCTCCTACGGCTACAAGACGGTCCTGACCCTCGATGACGGCACGGAGATCTGGTACGCGCACCAGTCGTCCATCGGCGTCAGCGTCGGCCAGAAGGTCAGCACGGGTGACGTCATCGGCCGCGTGGGTGCGACCGGCAACGTCACCGGGGCGCACCTGCACCTCGAGGTCCACACCGGTGGGTCCACCAACGGGGTCGACCCGCTGGCGTGGCTGCGGGGCAAGGGCCTGAACGTCTGATCCTGTGCGGGAGCGGTGTTTACGGGAGCTTTGCGTCTGCCGTGGAATGAGCCGTTCCCGTACGGTCGTTGACACAGAACATGACTTCTCCCCGCAAGCTCGGCTCCTCCGGCCTCGAGGTCTTCCCGCTCGCCCTCGGCGGCAACGTATTCGGCTGGACGGCCGACGAGGCACAGTCGTTCGCCGTCCTCGACGCGTACACGGCCGCCGGCGGCAACTTCGTCGACACCGCCGACTCCTACTCGGCCTGGGCCGAGGGCAACCAGGGCGGTGAGTCCGAGACCGTCCTCGGCAAGTGGCTCGCGTCACGGGGCAACCGCGCGGACGTCGTCGTCGCCACGAAGGTGAGTCAGCACCCCGAGTTCCGCGGCCTGTCCGCCGCCAACATCAAGGCCGCCGCCGACGCCTCCCTGCGGCGCCTCGGCACCGACTACATCGACCTCTACTACACGCACTTCGACCAGTCCGACGTGCCGGTGGAGGAGATCATCGGCGCGCTCGACGAACTGGTGAAGGCCGGGAAGGTGCGGTACATCGCCGCCTCCAACATCTCCGCGGAGCGGCTGCGGGCCTCCCTGGAGTTCTCCGACCGCGAGGGGCTCGCCCGGTACGTGGCCCTCCAGCCCCACTACAACCTGGTCTCCCGCGACACCTACGAGGGCGAGCTCCAGGACCTCGCCGAGCGGACCGGCCTGGCGGCCGTCCCGTACTACGCGCTCGCGTCGGGCTTCCTCACCGGCAAGTACCGGCCCGGCACGACCGTCGACAGCGCGCGGGCGGGCGGTGCCGCCAAGCACCTGGAGACCGAGCGGGGCCGCCGGGTCCTCGACGCCCTCGACGAGATCGCCGCGGCCCACGACGTCCCCGTCGCCACGGTCGCCCTTGCCTGGCTCGCGGCCCAGCCGACGGTGGCGGCGCCGATCGCTTCCGCGCGGACGGTGGAGCAGCTGCCGGCGCTGGTCGGGGTCGGGGAGCTGACGCTGACGGAGGCGGAGATCGGGCGGCTTACGGAGGTCTCGGAGGTTTCTGAGGCTTCCGATGCCTCGGAGGCTTCGGCCTGAGCGGTTTCTGCCCCGGGGGCTGAGGCTTTCCTGCCCCCGGGGCTGAGCTTTCTCTTAGGTCCGGTATGGGTTGTACGCGGGGTACGGCGTCGTCGGATAGCCGTATCCGTAGGCCCCGTACACCGGCCAGGGCGGGGCCGCCACCGGTACCGGAGGGGCCGTGATCCGCGCGGCGTAGTCCAGGGCCGGGCGGGCGGCCTCCCGGCGGCGCCACAGTTCGTCCAGCAGTTCTCGTTCCCGTACGACGAAGTCGGCACCGGCGCGGCCGCGGCGGCCCCGGTGCCGCAGGAACGCCAGGGACGTCGCGTACGCCTCGTACTGTGCGACCTCCCGCGCCGCCGCCCTGCCCGCGTGGCGGCGGGCGTACTGGCGGGCGATCCGCCGGGCCCGCATCGAGCCGAGCGCGTACGGCTCGACCGGGGACAGCCACCCGGCCACGGCGTAGGCGGGCAGCTCCGCCCGTACGGTCTTCAGCTCCCGCTGCCGTGTCCAGACCACCAGCCACGTCAGCAGCCCGAAGATGGGCACCATGAACGCCGCGTACACGGCGAAGAACCCGTACTCGCCGAACGCCGACGAGCCGTTCCACATCGCGTGCATGCCCATCGCGAGCAGCAGCCCGGAGAGCGGGAAGGCGACGCGGCGGACGTGCTGGCGGTCCGCCGCGAGCGCGGAGATGCCGAAGCCGATGCCGGTGAGGACGGTGAAGAGCGGGTGCGCGAACGGCGACATGATGATGCGCACGAAGAAGGTGGCCGCCGTGACGGAGGCGATGCCGGTGCCGCCGGTGAGCTGGTCGGTGCCGAAGGCGGTGCCCAGATAGAGGATGTTCTCCGTGAACGCGAAGCCGGTGGCCGTGACGCCGGCCATGACCACTCCGTCGAGGATGCCGGTGAAGTCGCGGCGCCGGAAGAGGAAGACCAGTAGGACGGCCGCCGCCTTGGCCGTCTCCTCGACCACCGGGGCTATGACGGTCGCGCCGAGCGTGTCCGCGCGGGACGGATCCGCCGTCGCCGTCGCTATCCATCTGGTCGCGAAACTGTTGGCGACGATCGCTATCAGCGCCGCCGCGCAGGCGCCCCAGGCGAAGCAGAACAGCAGGTTGCGCCAGGGGCCCGGTTCGACCCGGTCCAGCCAGCGGAACGCGGCTATGAGCAGGGGCACCGGGAGCGTGGCCAGCCCCAGCCCGACCAGGAACCCTTCCGTGCCGGTCTCCTCGCGGACCAGGGCGAGGATGACGAGGCCGGATATCGCGAGGAGCGTGGTCAGCGCGCCGTAGCGCACCCAGGCGCGCTGCCACCAGTGGGCGTGCCGCAGGGGGCCGGTGGCGGGTGCGCCGGCGAGGGGACCACTGGGATAGGGGTGTGGGGGGCAGGTGGCCACGGCATTGACCCTAACGACGGAGGGGCGCTGTCCGCAGGCGGGAGCTGTGCCAGGTGCGGTCAGGCGCTGGTGGGGGGCTGGTCCACGTGCTGTACGCGATGGAAGAGGAGGTCGTTCACGACATGTCCCTTGTCCAGTCCCTGGCCCTCGAAACGGGTCAGGGGACGGAAGTCGGGACGGGGCGCGAAACCACCGTCAGCCTGCGTGTTCTCGAAGTCGGGGTGTGCCGTGAGTACGTCGAGCATGTGTTCGGCGTACGGTTCCCAGTCGGTGGCGCAGTGCAGGATCGCGCCGGGCTTGAGGCGGGTGGCGGCCAGGGTCAGGAAGTCGGGCTGGATGAGCCTGCGCTTGTGGTGCCGCTTCTTGGGCCAGGGGTCGGGGAAGTAGACGCGCAGGCCGTCGAGGGAGTCCGGGGTGAGCATCTCGCGGAGGAGGATGATCGCGTCGCCGTTGCCGACCCGGATGTTGGACAGACCGTTCCGGTCGGCGAGATTGAGCAGGTTGCCCTGACCGGGGGTGTGGACGTCGACGGCGAGGACGTTGGTGGCGGGGTCGGCCGCGGCCATCTGGGCGGTGGCCTCGCCCATGCCGAAGCCGATCTCCAGGACGACGGGGTTGTCGTTGCCGAACAGGTCGGCGAGGTCGAGGGTGCGGCTGCCGTCGATGTCGAGGCCCCACTTGGGCCACAGCCGCTGAAGCGCGTCCGCCTGGCCTGCTGTGACCCGGCTCCGCCGCGGCTGGAAACTCCGGATCCGCCGCTCGAAGTGCGACCCGGCGGGATCGGCCTTCGGCCCATCGGGAAAGCGCGGCTCACCCTTGCTCCGGCTGTGCCGGATGGAGGCACCGGGGGCGGGCGGCTGGGGGGTTTCGGGGGTATTCACGGAGTCAGACACAGTGAGACCGATTTTACGGCCGCGCTGTGGACGCCGGTGGGCGGTGTGCCTGCGGCGGCCTGTGGCTGCTTCGGTGGGGGTGCGCCGCTTGCGCCTGCGGCCGGGTGGTGGGTCGGGGCCGCGCCGGGGGGTGTCCGTCCTCGGAACGGCGCGATGGGCTTGCGAACCGACTCGCTGTCCGTTGACGCGCCAACCGCTGCGGGCGGACACCCCCCGACACGTCCCCTTCCGTGCGTCGGCGCCTGCGGGTGCGTCGTGGTCGCCCCAGCTGCGGACAGTCGTGCCTCCCCAGCATCGGTGCCGAGCACCTCACAAACTCCAGAGGCCACTCACAGCGCGCTCAACGCCCTGCGCGCCACCTCCCTGCCGATCGGCAAGGACGCCGTAGCCGCAGGAGACGGCGCGTTCAGAACATGCACCGTGCGAGGCCCCTCGCGGATCAGGAAGTCGTCCACCAGCGTGCCGTCACGCAGCACCGCCTGCGCCCGAACCCCCGCCGCCGTCGGCACCAGGTCGTCCTCGGACACCCCGGGCAACAACCTCCGCACCGCCTCCGTGAAAGCCCCCTTGGACACCGACCGCCGCAGCTCCCCCGCCCCGTACCGCCAGTGCCGGCGGGCGATCCGCCAGGAGCCCGGCCAGGCCAGCGTCGACCCCAGCTCCCGCACCCGGACCGTCCCCCACCCGTACCCCTCGCGGGCCAGCGCCGGCACCGCGTTGGGCCCGATGTGGACACCCCCGTCGATCCCGCGCGTGAGATGCACCCCGAGGAACGGGAACGCCGGGTCGGGGACCGGATACACCAGGCCCCGCACCAGCTCGGGTCTGGCCAGCTCGTAGTACTCGCCCCGGAACGGCACGATCCGGACGTCCGGGTCGTCCCCGGTCAGCCGGGCGATCTCGTCGCTGTACAGGCCCGCGCAGTTCACCAGCACCCGCCCGCGTACGACATCCCCGGCGGCCGTGAGCACGGCGACACCCCGCTCGGGGCGGCGGTCGACGCGGACGACCCGCGTGCCGTAGCGGATCTCCGCGCCCGAGCCGTGGGCCAGCTGGCGGGCGACCGCGACGAAGTCGCAGATGCCCGTCGTACCGACGTGTATCGCGGCGAGGCCCCGCACCTCCGGCTCGTACTCCGCGATCTGGGACGCGCCCAGTTCACGGACCGGGATGCCGTTCTCCCGGCCGCGCTGCACGAGCGCGTGCAGGCGGGGCAGCTCGGAGCGGTCGGTCGCGACGATCAGCTTGCCTGTGACGGCGTGCGGGATGCCGTACTCGGCGCAGAATTTGACCATCTCGGCGGCGCCCCGCACCGCGTAGCGCGCCTTGAGGGAGCCGGGGCGGTAGTAGATGCCGCTGTGGATGACGCCGCTGTTGCGGCCGGTCTGGTGCCGGGCCGGGCCCGGTTCCTTATCCAGGACGGTGACGCGTGTGCCCGGTGCGGCGCGTGTGATCGCGTACGCCGTCGACAGGCCGACGATCCCCCCGCCGATCACCAGCACGTCACAGTCGTACGCGATCTCCGGCACCCGGGTCACCTGCACCACCTCCCGCTTCGATAGTGCACTGCGCCACTGACAATGCCTTCAAACGCGGGGACGGCAGCATGCCTGCCCGGCTATGCCGGAGCCATCAGCAGCGGCCGGGCGCGCTCACGCAGCTCGACCACGCGTGGTTCGTCGCCGTACGGCTCCAGCCGGTGCAGGAGGTCCTTGACGTACTCGGTGGTGCGGGCCGAGGAGATGCGCCCGGCGACCTCCACCGCTCGTACGCCCTGCTCGCACGCCGCGTCGAGGTTGCCCGACTCCAGTTCGGCGACCGCCGAGACGACCAGACGCAGGCCGTGCGAGCGGACGAACTCCTCGGTGGGCTTCGACAGGGCCTGTTCCGTGAAGCGGCGGACCTGGCGTGGGGCCTTCAGGTCGCGGTAGCACTCGGCCGCGTCGGCGCAGAAACGGTCGTAGGAGTAGAAGCCGAGCCAGCTCGGGTCGTTGTCGCCGGGGCGGGCGCGCTCCAGCCAGCTCTCGGCCGCCTTCAGGGCGCCGCCGGCCGCCTGGGCGTCACCCGCACGCGCGTGTGCCCGGGCCTCGACGAGGCGGAAGAAGCTCATGGTGCGGGCGGTGGCAAGCCCGCGGTTGCGTTCCAGGGCGGCCTGGGCGAGGTCCACGCCCTCGTCGCCGAAGCCGCGGTAGGTGGCCTGGAGGGACATGGAGGCCAGGACGTAGCCCCCGAGGGGGACGTCCGCCGCCGCGCGCGCCAGGCGCAGCGCCTGGATGTAGTAGCGCTGGGCCGCTTCCTGCTGGCCCGTGTCGAAGGCCATCCAGCCCGCGAGCCGGGTGAGTTCGGCGGAGGCGCCGAAGAGGGCCCGGCCGACCTCGTCGGAGTAGGAGCCGAGCAGCAGGGGAGCCGCCTCCACCCTTAAGCACTCGGGGACCATCGACGAACGCCAGTCGCCGCCGCCGTACTTGGAGTCCCAGCGCCGCGCGTCCTCGGCGGCCTCCCGCAGCTTCTGCACATCACTGTGGCCGACTTTGAGCGGTGCGCCGGAGTCCTCGCCGGGGCCCACGTCACGCGCTACCGAACTGTCGGCCGGGGTTATCAGCCATCGTGAGGCGGGCGTTGCGTACGCGCTCACCGCGAACGATCCGGCCAGCGACTGCCAGATGCCGCCGGAACCGGCGCGGCGGCCTGCGAGGTCGAGGCGGTACAGCTCCGTCGCCGACTTCACCGCCTGTCCGACGTCCCGCGGGAAGGCGAGGCCGACTTCGGGCGCGGGGTCCGCGTCCGCCAGACCGATCTCGTGCAGCGGCACCGGGCGGCCGAGCTTCTGGCCGATGGCGGCGGCGATGAGGTGCGGCGCAGCACCCTGCGGCACCATGCCCTTCGACACCCAGCGCGCCACCGACGTTTTGTCATAGCGAAGCGTCAGTCCTCGCTGAGCGCCAAGATCGTTGACGCGCCGCGCGAGGCCTGCGTTCGAGATTCCCGCGAGGGCGAGAACGGCGCCGAGTTTTTCGTTCGGCCCGCGTTGCTCCCTGGACATGCGCCACCCCTCGACACAGACGGCTGCCGACGTTGGCATAACCACGCGGCATTCGTAAACCCAGCGTAGTTCGCCGCATCCCAAGCGTTAAGGGGCATTGTTCCGGTTGGCGGGATTGTGGTCCGTACTGAAGTGCGGTTCAGATACGGGCTGTTGCGGTGTGCTCCCACTGTGTGGCCATGCGCCTGCCTGTGCGCTCTTCTCCGGCCATCGCGGGAGCGGTTCCATGGTCATTGCGTGGGTCGGCCCGCTGTACTGGATCCAGTGGGCTGGGGGATGCCGCCGCCTCCATCCCCGCGGGCGGCGGAACGGTCCGGGAGGCGTGCTCCGCCTCCCGGACTGCGCGACCGTGCGGTGGTACGCAGAGCCTGTACGGAGAGTGTTCGACGCTGCGTGCGTGACAGGGATTTGGCCGAAAATCGACCCCGTCGGCGATGGGGTATCAGGCCTCCGACCACGGTACTTGAGGGCGCGTCGGGCGTATTTGGGGCGCGAATCGGGGGCGCATTCGCGCCGCAGTCGTACTGGTGACGTGTCGCTGACGTGCCTTGTCTCCTGACCGTCCCTTCTGTTCTTGCCGCCTCCGCCGCAGTCTTCCCCTTCCGTCTTCCCTTCCGTCTTCACTGCCGCCTTCTGCGCCCGTCTCTTCCTGTGGCATGGGGGAGTTCGGGGCGTTCGTGGGTGTTCGGGGCGGCGTGGGTGGCTCCGCCGGGGCGCGTTCGGCGGAGCGCAAGCGGCGCGGGCACACTCTGGAACGCTTCCTTCATGGCAGCATGGTGAACCGGTTCGTACGGTGCACTGGTTGTCCACAGCCTGTGGAGGCGGCGATGCGGTGGTTGGTGGGATGGAGCAGCACCGCCGCGGGAGCCGTCGCTGCCGGCTCGGCGGGCGCCACGGGATCCGACGGCGAGACCCTGCATCCGGTGGGCTCCCAACTCCTGTGGGGCGACCCCGATCCGCTGTGGGCGGTCGGTGACTGGCGCCCCGACGAGGTGCGGGTCGTGAAGGCCGACGACCGGACGCGCATCGCCGTCCTCGGCATCTGCGGCGCCACCGACGAGCAGCTGCGCGTCGCGCTGTTCGCCGCGCGCGGCGGGGCGCTTCGGCATCTGACCGCCTGGCCGGGGAGCTACACCGCGATCGTGCAGGTCGGCCGGAGGGTCACCGTCTGCGGCGACCTCGCGGGCGCGCGGCCGGTGTTCTACACCCCCTGGGCCGGCGGCACGGCGTATGCGACGGCCGCACTGCCGCTGGCCGACCTCATCGAGGCCAACCTCGACTTCGGGCACCTCGCCGCGCTGCTGGCCGCCCCTGACGTGCCCGCCGCGCTTCACGACTCCACGCCGTACGACGGCGTGAAGCGCATTCCGCCGGGGCATGCACTGATCCTGCGCGCCGGGGCACGCGAGATCGCCGGGTACGAACCGGTCGCCTCGCTGGCGGTGGCGGCGCCTTCGGCCGATCCCGACAGCGCGGTCGACGCCGTGCGCGACGCGCTCGTGGAGGCCGTACGGACCCGGCTGTCCGCGCCGCGGCACGTCCCCGGGGCGGACATCGACCCCGGGCCCGTGCCCGGCATGGGGCCCGCCGAGCGGCGTGCCGCGCGCGGGATGCCGGTGCCGGGGATCGGTGCGGACCTGTCCGGCGGGCCGGCCTCGGGGACGCTCGCGCTGCTGGCCGCGGGCCTGCCCGGGATGCCGGGCACGGTGCTGGGGCACGGCACGGGCGCGGGGGAGCGGCTGCTGGCCGTCACCTTCAACGACCTGGCCGTCGCGGGGCGCGAGGCCGAGCTGGAGCGGGCGGGTGCGCTGGCGGCGAACCCGCGTCTGCACCATGTCGTCGTGGCCGGCGGTGAGGAGACCCTTCCGTACGCCGACCTGGAGGGGCCGCTGACGGACGAGCCGGGCGCGTCCCTGGTGACGGCGGCCCGGCACCGGGCGCGACTGGCGGCCGGCAGCGCGGACCACTTCACGGGCTACGGTGCGCGACAGGTCCTGGACGCCCATCCCGCGCGTCTGGCCGACCTGTTGATGGACCGCAAGCGGCGCCATCTGGTGCGGCCCGTCGCGGCGCTGGCCAGGACGGACGGCTCGGTGCTGGTCCCCGCGCGCGTGTACGCGGCGGCGCGACGGCTGTCCCGTACGACGTACCGGGCGGGGCTGGAATCGCTGGCCGAGCGCTTGCTCGACCACCGTACGGACGACGATCTGGACGCGCCCGGGGGTGCGGTGGAGGCCTCGCTCGCCGCGCTGACCTGGGGCAGACCCGGGCCGGCGGCGCGCTGGCTGACCGGTGAGGCGCTCGCTGAAGTATCGGTTCGTCTTCAGGCGGCGACGCACCGGTCGGAGCTGGTGGGGCCGGGGCAGCGTCCGGGTGACTTCCGCGCGCGTGCGGCGCTGGCGCGGTATGCGGCGGACCTGCGGGTGCTGGAGCAGGCCGCGGAGATCCGCTTCCAGCGGCTGCACGCGCCGTTCCTCGACAACCAGGTCGTGCGCGCGGCCCGGGCGCTGCCCGAGGCGCTGCGGGTGCGGCCGGGGGCGCGGGCGGCGATCCTGCGTACGGTGCTGGAAGGAGCCGGGGTCCGGGACCTGCCGCCCGGGTGGGGCGCCCCGACCCAGGCGACGGCGGCGGCCGCGGCGCGTACGGGGCTGAGGGTGGCGGCGGACTCCCTGGTCGCCCTGTTCGACACGCCGCTGCTCGCGGAGGCGGGTCTGATCGAGGCCCGGGTGGTCCGCAAGGCCCTGCGCTCCGCGGCGGCCGGCGAACCCCTCCCCCTGGACGGCCTCGCCGACCTCGTCTCCCTGGAGCTGTGGCTCCGCCGCCTGCTGTCCCGCCGCGGCACCTGCTGGACGGGCACACCCGCCCGGCAGCGGGCCGTACCGGCGGGGATCGCACCGCAGCGGGGGGCGTTGGGGGCGGGGGCCGGGGTGCGGCGGGTGTAGCGCCCGCTTAGCTGCGGGCAGTCGTGCCTCCCCCAGTGCCTTAAGGGCCTGGGAGGTGCCCACCCGGCCCCAGCAACACCGCCGAGTTCCTCGAAACGCCGGGTTGTGCAACTCCCGCGACAGCAACCCCGCCCAAAAAACCCCCGCCCCTCACCCCACCCCAGCGACAATGACCCGGTGCGGTACAGAATCCTGGGCGTCACCACGGCAGAAGACGAGCACGGCACAGCCGTACCCGTCGGCGGCCCCCGCCTCCGCGCCCTGCTCACCGCCCTCGCCCTACGCCCCTCCCACGTCACCCCACCCCAGACGCTGATCGACGAGGTGTGGACGGACGACCCACCCCAGGACGCCCACGCCGCACTCCAGGCCCTCATCGGCCGCCTCCGCCGCGCACTCGGCAAGGACGCCGTGACATCGGACACCGGCGGCTACCGCATCGCCGCCACGCCGGACGACATCGACCTCTTCGTCTTCGAACGGCTCGTCCAGCAGGGCACCGACGCCCTCGCCGCCGACGCCCCCGCCCTGGCGGAGCGGCACCTCGACGACGCACTCGCCCTCTGGCGCGGCCCCGCCCTCGCCGACCTCCCCGACCGCACCGCCGCCACCCGCCCGGAGGCCACGCACCTGGAGGCGACCCGGGCCCGAGCAGAGGCCCGCCTACGGCTCGGCCGCGCGCCGGACGTCGTACCGGAACTGCGGGAACTGACCGCCGTACACCCGTACGACGAACCGCTGCACGCCCTCCTGATCCGCGCCCTGCGCGACACCGGCCGCGAAGCCGACGCCCTCGCCGCGTACGAGTCCGCCCGCCACGCCCTCGCGGAGGACCTCGGCACCGACCCCGGCCCGCACCTGCGCGCCCTCCACGCCGACCTGCTCGCGTCGGCCGCGAGGAGCGAGACGAGGAGCGAGATACCGGCGCCCGCCCCGCCCGGGCGCACCGGGAACATCCGTCCCCGTCTGACCTCGTTCGTCGGCCGGGAACCCGAGATCGCCGCCATCCGTTCCGATGTGCACCGGGCCCGACTCGTCACCCTCACCGGACCGGGCGGCTCCGGCAAGACCCGCCTCGCCGAGGAAGCCGCCGCCGGGCTCCCACAGGCGTGGCTGGCCGAGCTCGCCCCGCTGGATCGGCCGGAGGCGGTGCCGGGAGCGGTGGTCAGCGCGCTCGGTCTGCGCGAGACCGTGCTGATGACCAGCGAGCTGACGGCCGTGCAGGACGACCCCGTCGCCCTGCTCGTGGAGTACTGCGCCCCGCGCAGCCAACTGCTGATCCTCGACAACTGCGAGCATGTCATCGGCGCCGCCGCCCACCTCGCCGAGACCCTGCTGACCCGCTGCCCGGGGCTCACGATCCTCGCCACCAGCCGCGAACCCCTGGGCGTGCCCGGCGAATTGGTGCGTCCGGTGGAGCCCCTGCGGCCGGACCAAGCCCGCCGGCTGTTCGCGGAGCGCGCCGCTGCCGTCCGCCCCGACGCGGACGCCGTGCTCCGTGACGAGCGGGCGGTGGCGGAGATCTGCCGCCGCCTGGACGGACTGCCGCTCGCCATCGAGCTGGCCGCGGCCCGGCTCCGGCTGCTCACGCCCCGGCAGATCGCCGACCGGCTCGACGACCGCTTCCGCCTCCTGACCTCCGGGAGCCGTACGGTCCTGCCCCGCCAGCAGACCCTGCGTGCCGTCGTCGACTGGTCGTGGGACCTGCTCGACGAGGCCGAGCGGTCGGTGCTGTGCGAGGTGTCCGTGTTCGCGGGCGGCTGGGACATCGCGGCGGCGGAGGCCGTGTGCACCGGGCCCGCCGCCGAGCTGCTCGGGGCGCTCGTCGACAAGTCCCTCGTCGTCGCGGCACCCGGCGGGACAGAGGACCCGGACGGCACAAACCACGAGGACGGCTCGGGCCGCTCCGCCGGCATGCGGTACCGGATGCTGGAGACCATCCACGAGTACGCCGTCGAGCGCGCTGCCGAGGCTCCGTCGCTGCGTGCCGCGGCCGAGCGCCGGCACCGGGCGTGGGTGCGTGCGCTGGTGGAGCGGGCCGACCCGCTGCTGCGCTCCGCCGGGCAACTGCTGTGGTCTCCCGTCTGGAGACCGAGCTCGACAACATCCGCGCGGCCCTCGACCGGGCCCTCACCGCCGGGGACGAGCAGGAGGCCGGCGCTCTGGTCCTGGCCATGGGCTGGTTCTGGTGGCTGCGCAACTACCGGCACGAGGGCATGGAGTGGCTCGACCGGATCCTGCGGCTGGGCGTGGTGAGGGATGCCGCCGGGCGTGTGCCGTCCGACGGCGTGCCGGGCCTGCCCGATCCCGTCGACCACTTCCTCGCCGCGCCGGGCGGGGAGGCGGCACATCCGCTGCACGCCCTGCGGATGGATCTGCGCATCCTGCATCTGCTCTTCGTGACCGAAGCCGGGTCCGCGGAGGCGTTCGTCAGCGAGCGGCGGCCGTACGTGGAGCGGGTGTGGGCCTACTTCCAGGAGGGCGGCCCACGGGCGGCCCGGATCCCGGGGCTTGTTTGCCCGATCATGTCCTCCCACGTGGGCGACCGGAGCGACCTCCGGGCCGTCATGGACTCCGCCGTCGCCAACTGCCGTACCTACGGCGGGGACTGGGAGACCGCCGTCGCCCTGATGTTCCGTACGCACATGGTCGTCGACGCACCCGGCGACCTGGACGGCGTCGACGACGACCTCGCGGAACTGCGGGTCCTCAGCCGCCGCGCCGGTGACCGCTGGCTGCGGGCCCAGGTGTGCGGCGCGGCCGGCGAGGCCGCGATGGCCCGCGGCCGCTTCGAGGAGGCCAAGGGGGAGTACGAGGAGGCGCTGCGGCTCGCCTACGAGGTGGGCGCGTACACCGAGTCGCCCTTCCTCATCGCCCGGCTCGCCGAGATCGCCTACCGCGCGGGAGACCGCCCGGCCGCGCTGGCCGCGCTGGACGAGGCGAGCGCCGCCGCCGACCAGTACGGCGTGGCGGACGCCAAGGCGTTCATCCTGCTGCTGCGGGCCCAGATCGCGTCCGACGAGGGGCACACCGCCCGGGCGCGCGAGCTGTGCGAGGCGGCGCGCGCGGACGCCGAGCGCGGCACACCGCCGCCCCAGTTCGTGGTGATGCTGGATCTGGTCGACGCCATGGTCACGGCGAGCGAGTCCGGCCCGGAGCCCGCCCTGGCCAAGGTGACCGGAGCCCTGCGCGAGGCCGTGGACAAGCGGTGCTCCGAGATGATCCGGGCCACGGTCGTGGACAGCGCGGCAGGACTGCTGGCCGACCTCGGCGACTTCCCGCGCGCGGCACGGCTGCTCGGTGCCGGGGACCGCTGGTGTGCCGACCGTCCCCGCCCCAACCTGGAGCACGCCCAGGCGGAACGGATCGGGGCAGCCACCCGCGCCGCCCTGGGTCCTGCCCGGTGCGAGTCGGAGCGCGCCCGGGGCGCGAGCCTCACCGCGGAAGACATCCTGCGCGAGCTGGACCAGGCGCGGAACTCGTACACCACCGAGAACTCGTACGCCACCGAGAACTCGCACCGAGCCGAAAGCCGCTAACCGCAGGTGAACTTGGACTCCGCCCAGTCCGCCAGGACCAGGTTGTCGAGGGCGCTGTGCGGTTCCACCACCAGTCGTACGGTGCTGCGGCCGGTGAGGTTCACCTGGACGGGGACCGCCGGGTCACCGCCCTCCACCAGCCCGGACCGCCACAACCGGACGCCGTCGGCGTAGACGGAGAAGTACACCTTGCCGAGCTTCAGCGTCAGGTCGTCCACCCCGACGTGCGCCTCGTAGGAGGAGCAGGAGCGGTTGAGGTCGATGGTGACGGAGGAGCGGCCGTGCACGGTGACGCCGTGCGTGTACCGCCGGTCGCCGGACGACAGGCCGTGCCGCTGCCAGACCCAGCTGCTCGCGCCGATCCGCATCTCGGGTTCGGTGCCGTCGCCGCTGATGTCGTACGACAGTTCGCTCCACTGGTAGACGACCGGGGCGGGTGGCCTCTCGGTCGGTGTCGGTGTCGGTGTCGGTGTCGGTGCGGGTGTGGGTGTGAGTGCCGGGGGTGGTGTCGGCCTCGGGGACGCGGGCGGCGGGGTGGGCTTCGGTGTCGGGGCGGGGGAGTGTGTGGACGACGGGCTGGTCCTGGGGGCCGGTGTCGGCGCGGGCTGCTCGGCGCGTGCGGGCACGATCCCCGGTGGCCGCGGCCCGGGCTCCCGCTGCGACGGAGAGGGCGTGGGCTCGGCGGGCCCGCCCACCGGAGAGGACGGGGTGGGAGCCGTCCTCGCCTCGTCCTTCGGCTTCTCGCCGCCGGCCAGCGCCAGCACCACCGCGGCCACGACGCCCACGGCGACCACACCGGCCGCGATACCGGCCTTCACCGGCGCGCGCACCCCCTCGGAGGCTGCCGCGCCACCTCCCGCCCCACCGGACGAGCCGCCTCCCGCAGCACCGCCGGCCGAACCGGCGCCCGCCGCCGACCCGCCCGACGAGCCCCCGCCCGCCGCCGAGGCCGCACCCGCGGCTCCGGCCGCCCCCGCTCCCGCGCCACCGGCGATGAGCCCGGCCGCCTTGGCGTACCCGGCGGCACCGAACCAGCCGATGACCGCGACCGGCACCACGGCGGGGATACCGCCGGCGACCTCCTCGATCTGTGTCGCGGCCAGCCGGCACTTCGCGCACTCCTCCAGGTGCTTGCGCAGCCCCCGCTCGGCACGCGTGCGCAGCCGGCCGCAGGCGTACGTGCCGAGCTGGTCGGCGTAGCGCGCGCACTCCTCGTCGTCGGTGAGCGTGGCACTGACGTGGGCCTGGAGGTAGGCCTGCTTGAGGCCCTCGCGGGCCCGGCTGGCGAGCACGCGCGTGCCGTTGGCGTCCAGCCCGAAGAGCGTGGCGACCTCGCTGGGCGACTCGTCCTCGACCTCGGTGTGCCACAGCACGGCCTGCCACCGCTCCGGCAGCGACCTGAAGGCCCGCATGGCCATGGACCGCTCGGCCTCGTGCATCGCCCGCACGTCCGCGCCCAGGTCGAGTGTGTCGTCGTCGGACGCGGAGGAGCCGCGCGCGGACTGGGCGGCGAACACCGCGAAGTCGTCGACGAGCTGTTCCCGCCGCGCCGACCGCGTCCAGGAGGCGGCGACGCGCCGGACGGAGGTGAGCAGGTACGCGCGTACGGCGTGCTCGGGGCCGGAGCCGCCGCGTACCGCCTGGAGCATGCGGGCGAAGACCTCGGCGGTCAGGTCGTCCGCGGTGTAAGCGTCGCGGCAGCAGGTCCGGGCGTACCGGCGCACGGCCTGTGCGTGGCGCCGGTACAGCTCCTCGTACGCCGTGTCGTCGCCCGAGCGCATCCGGTCGATGAGATCGGCGTCGGAGGGCGGCAGCTCGCGCGGCGGCGGCACGACGCTGTCCTCACGCCATGCGCGCTGCGGCGGGACCGAGCCGTCGGCGGGATGCCCGCCCGGTGGGACGCTCGCGCGTCCGCCCTGGCTCGGCACCCGGGGTGGGACCGGGCCACCGGCCGTGGCGTCCCCGTCATCGCTCGACTCGTCCCGCCCGTCAACGCTCATCGCGGAAAGCCCCCGCCAGCCGCCCAACACGTCCAGACCACCCGGTCAGAGTGCCATATTGGCTTTTGGTCAGAACCCCGCAGTCCGGACCATCACTCATCCGTCGGGGTTTACCGCACGCCAGTACTGGTCGTCACTCGTTCGGGGAATGATCCCCTGTCGCCCCGGCCCGGAAACCGACCGGAACGACCGACGGGCTCAGCCGACTGGTGGTTCGACCGGCTCAGCAGCCCCGTACGTCCGACGGGCAAAGCCGCCCCGTGCGTCGACCGGCAAGCCGCTCGTGCGTCCGACCCGCCCAGCAGCCTCGTGCATCGACCGGCCCAGCCCTGTGCGTTCGACCGGCTCAGCAGCCTCGTGCGTCGACCGGCAAGCCGCTCGTGCGTCCGACCGGCAAAGCCGCCCCCGTGCGTCGACCGGCAAAGCCACCCGTGCGGTCCGCCCGGCCCAGCCGACCGGCAAAGCCGACCGGGCCGCTCGACGGTCCACCCGTTCCCGCAGCCCGCCCGGCCTCACGCCGGCCGCGACCGCAGCCCCTCCAGCAGGATGTCCAGCAGCCGCGCCGACGCGGCCGCCTGCTGTGCCGCGTCCGGCAGCGAGGGCGCGGCCGTCGCGATCACCAGCAGCACGTCCGACACCGACACGTCCGCCCGCAGCTCACCCGCCGTACGCGCCCGCTCCACGAGCTGACCCACGACCTGGAGCAGCGCCGACGCCCCGGCGTCGTCCTCCGCCGCGACCGCCGAAGCCGGCACCGAGGCGACCGCCACCGGCTCCTCCGGCACCAGCCGCAGCTCCGCCGAGCCCGGCTGCATGCGCTGCTGCGGCACCCGCGCCTGACCGGCACGCTCCTCCTCGACCGAGACCCGCAGCACCTGCGGCGGCAGCAGCCGCCCGGCGCCGGAGGCCACCGACGTCCGCAGGAAGCGCGACAGCGCCGACCACGGCTCGTCCTCCTGCCCGAGCGCCGCACGCGCCTGGTCGGTCAGCCGGGAGGTCTCCTCCTCGGCTATCCGCCGCACCAGGACGTCCTTGCTCGGGAACCGCCGGTACACCGTGCCCACGCCGACCCGCGCGCGTCGCGCCACGTCCTCCATCGGCGCGCCGTACCCCAGCTCGCCGAACACCTCGCGCGCCGCCCGCAGCACGTGCTCCAGATTGCGCTGTGCGTCCACGCGCAGCGGTGTCGTCCGCGATCCGTCCCCGCGTCCGTTGCCCGCCGTCGCGCTCATCGTCACGCCACCCGCCGCGACAGCGGACGCGGACGACCAATGAGAGTCCTGAACATGCATATGTATTCCCCCGGTAATGACGTCTCCCCCCGGAGACACTCCCCGCCATTCGATGCCGGGACGGGGGAACAGGCCCGGGTCCCCGGGCCGCCCGTCGCGGACCCGGCGAGCGCATCCCCCTACACCCCGTCGACACACGAACATAGTTGAGAGGGAGTCAATTCAGAAGGGGCAGGTTCCGCACGGAGCGCCCACCGATCGGAGTACGGGCCGTATACGTCCCGAATGTGCCCCCGAGCGCCCCCCGTGCCACCCCCACTGACCTGCGCATACTCATCGCAGCTCACCTTTCCGGCCAACTCCGCGCGCTCTCCCGCTCCGGTCACACAATTCGTCGAGGCTGTGGACAAACGCAAGCGGCGGGTGCGTCATGGGATGGTGAAGGAACGTGCGCGCATTCTCGTTGTCGGTGGTGGCTACGTCGGGATGTACACGGCCCTGCGCCTCCAGCGCAGACTGAAACGGGAACTGGAGCGGGGCGAGGTGGAGATCACGGTCGTCACCCCCGACCCGTACATGACGTACCAGCCGTTCCTTCCCGAGGCCGCCGCCGGCGCCATCTCCCCCCGCCATGTCGTCGTACCGCTGCGCCGCGTCCTCGACCGGTGCCGCGTCGTCATCGGCGAGGCCACCGCCATCGACCACGCCAAGCGCACCGCCACCATCACCACCCTCGCCACCGAGGAGGAGGGCACGGGCGGGCAACAGCTGACGTACGACGAACTCGTCCTCGCCCCCGGCTCCGTCTCGCGCGCCCTGCCGGTCCCCGGCCTCGCCGACCACGGCATCGGCTTCAAGACCGTCGAGGAGGCCATCGGCCTGCGCAACCACGTCATCGAGCAGATGGACATCGCCTCCTCCACCCGCGATCCCGCGATCCGCGACGCGGCCCTCACCTTCGTCTTCGTCGGCGGCGGCTTCGCCGGCGTGGAGGCACTGGGCGAACTGGAGGACATGGCCCGCTACGCCGCGCGCTACTACCACAACGTCCAGCCCGAGGACATGAAGTGGATCCTCGTCGAGGCCTCGGACCGCATCCTGCCCGAGGTCGGCGAGGAGATGGGCCGCTACACCGTCACCGAACTGCGGCGCCGCAACATCGACGTACGCCTGCAGACCCGACTGGAGTCCTGCGCGGACCGGGTCGCGGTCCTCAGCGACGGCGCCCGCTTCCCCACCCGTACGGTCGTCTGGACGGCCGGCGTCAAACCCCACCCGGTGCTCGCCGCCACCGACCTGCCCCGCAACGACCGCGGACGGCTCAAGTGCACGGCCGAGCTGACGATCGAGGGCACCACGCACGCGTGGGCAGCGGGAGACGCCGCGGCCGTCCCCGACGTCACGGCCGGCGAACCCGGCCGCGAGTGCGCCCCCAACGCCCAGCACGCCGTCCGCCAGGCCAGGGTCCTCGGCGACAACATCGTGCACGCCCTGCGCGGCGAACCCCTCACCACGTACACCCACAAGTACGTCGGCTCGGTCGCCTCCCTGGGCCTGCACAAGGGCGTCGCCCACGTCTACGGACGCAAGCTCAAGGGCTACCCCGCCTGGTTCATGCACCGCGCCTACCACCTCAGCCGCGTGCCCACCTTCAACCGCAAGGCGCGCGTGCTCGCCGAATGGGCCCTGGCCGGCCTGTTCAAACGCGAGATCGTCTCCCTGGGTTCACTCGAACACCCCCGGGCCGAGTTCGAACTCGCGGCCGGTGGAAAGCCTTCCCAGGACCCCCCGCACAACCCGAAGGGGTCGTCCTGACCGGACCCAGGAACTCCACCGGCCGGCCCGGCGTCTGACGGATGCCGGTCCGGTCCGCTCACTGCCAGACTGGTCCACCACCGCGGGCGTGCCACCACACACCCCGGTGCGGGCCCCCGGGGCCCCGGCCGGTTCCGGTGCCGGCCGCCGACGACTACACGAGGCAAGGATTCGTGAACTTCACGCGCTGGAGCGCCCGGCTCCCCGGAACGCAGCGCCGCGCCGCAGCGCGGACCGAGCAGACGGCCTCCCCGGACCGGCGGGGGGAAGGTTCCGTACCCGCCGCCCGTGCCGAACAACTGACCGACGAGCCGCCGCCCGTACCCGCCGTCGACGAACTGCGGGTGCGCGAGGTCCTCGACCGCGTCCCGTCCCTCGTCGCCCTGGTCCACGGCCCCGACCACCGCATCGCCTACGTCAACGACGCCTACAGGACCGCCTTCGGCGTACGCCCCCTCGGCGAACGCGCCCGCGAGGCCCTCCCCGAACTGGACGCCCTCGGCCTGTTCCCCCTCCTGGACCAGGTCCAGCGCAGTGGCAAGCCCCGCACGGTCAAGTCCCGCAAGGCCCCCGACGGCCGCTCCTACACCTTCACCTGCACCCCGGTCGCCCAGGGCGACGGCAAGGGCGGCGGCGACGGCCGCGGAGTGCTCGTCTTCGCCACGGACGTCACCGACCACGCCGAAGCCGCCGAGCGCCTGCGCGCCAGCGAACGCCGCCAGCGCGAAACGGCGGTGACCCTCCAGAGGTCACTGCTCCCCCAGGAGCTCGAAGAACCCGACGACCTGCGCATCGCCGCCACGTACCACCCCGGAGGCACGGAGGCCGCCGTCGGCGGCGACTGGTACGACGTCATCACCCTCGGCGGCGGCCGCACGGCCCTCGTCATCGGTGACGTCATGGGCCGCGGCGTCCGCGCCGCAGCGGTCATGGGCCAGCTCCGCACGGCGGTCCGCGCTTACGCCCGCCTCGACCTGCCCCCGCACGAGGTCCTCCAGCTCCTCGACGGCCTGGCAGCCGAGATCGACGCCAACCAGATCGCCACGTGCGCGTACGCGGTCCACGACCCGAACGAGGGCAAGCTCGTCTACTCCTCGGCGGGCCACCTCCCCATCCTCGTCCGCGACGAGAACGGCACGGTCCTGCGCGCCGACGAACCCACCGGCCCGCCGCTCGGCACCGGCGGCTGGATGCACACCTCGGGCTCGATCCCCCTCGGCCCCGGCTCCACGGCCGTCCTCTACACGGACGGCCTGGTGGAGCGCCGCGACGCCGACCTGGACGAGGGCATCGCCGCCCTGGAAAGCGCCCTGGCCGGCGCCACCGGCACACCCCAGGTCGTCTGCGACCGCCTGGTCCGCTCGGCGGGCGTGACCCCCGACCACGACGACGACGTGGCCGTCCTGGTCCTCCAGCACCCGGCCCGGACGGGCCCGGAGAGCGAGCTGTTCCGCAACGCCGCGCTGGACCTCCTGGGCGGCGTGGAAGCGGCCCCACGCGCGCGTGCCTTCGCCTCCGGCGTCCTGACCAGCTGGCGCTTCCCCGCCGATCTGCACGACCTGGGCGTCCTGGCCACCAGCGAACTGGTCGCCAACTCCCTCCAGCACGGCACCCCACCGATGCGCCTGCGCCTGCGCCGCACCGACCGCCGCCTGATCATCGAGGTCACCGACGGCGACGACCACCTCCCCAGGCGCCGCCGCGCGGAACCGGGCGACGAATCGGGCCGGGGCATCGCCATCGTCGCCACGATCGCGTCGAGCTGGGGCTGCCGCCGGACACCGGGCGGCGGCAAGGCGGTCTGGTGCGAGTTCGCGCTACCGCGTACGCAGACGACGTAGGGGCACCCAAGCAGGGACTGGAGGGGAAGGGGGAGGGGATCAGACGTCCGCGGACACGGGCGCCCCACCCCGCGCCACGACCCGGCTCTTCGCGAGCCACGGCTGATCCTGCACATCCGTGAGCTGCCGCCCCAGCCGCACCGCCAGGAAGGTGATCCCCAGCGAGAACAGCAGGAACGCCACGATGTACGGCGCGTGCAGCGAGGCCCCGAGCGGCCCGCCCACCGCCGGCCCGACGGCCAGCGCGAGCTGCTTGACCAGAGCGAACGCGGAGTTGTACTGCCCGGCCATCCCCTCCGGCGCCAGATCGGCGACCAGCGGGGCGACCGTCGGCGACAGCAACGCCTCACCCAGCCCGAACAAGGCGTACGTCGAGACGAACGCTGCCGTCGCCATCTCCTGGCTCCCGTGCCCGAGCCCCGCGTACCCGGCGACAGCCCAGGCCACGGCCCAGATCAGCCCGACAGCAGCGATCACCCGCGAGCGCCGACGCCGCTCCACGAACCGCAGCACGGCGAACTGCGCCACGACTATCACCAGCGTGTTCGCCGCCAGCGCGGTCCCCAGCGCCGACGTCGATATCCCGGCGGCCTCGACCCCGTACGCACTCAGCCCCGACTCGAACTGCCCGTAGCAGGCGAAGAACAGCACGAAGCCCAGCACGCACAGCTGCACCATGGCCCGGTTGCCCAGCAACTGCTTCCAGCTGCCCCGCCCCGACGCCACGGGCGCGCCCTCGATCCGCGGCGCGTGCGGCGTCCGCACGGTCGCCATCACCCCGACCAGCAGCAGGAACATCGCCGCCTCGATGGCGAAGAGCAGCGTGAAGGAGGCAGCGCTCGATGTATCGACGAGATGACCCCCGATGAGGCCACCCACCCCGAGCCCGAGGTTCTGCAGGAAGAACTGCATGGCGAACGCCCGCGACCGGGTCTCCGCCGACGAGCAGTCCACGATCATCGTCGCCAGCGCCGGCTGCATCACGGCCTGCCCGGCCCCCAGCAGGGAAGCCGACACCAGCACGGCAGCCGCACTGCTCGCGATCCCCAGGCTCAGCGCTCCCAGGGCGGCGGTGACCAGGGCGGCGAGCAACACCGGCAACGGTCCACGCCGGACGATGGCCCGCCCGGCGAACGGCAGCACGACCAGCGCCGCCACAGCGAAGACGGCGAGTACGAGACCCGCCGTCATGGCTCCCAGTCCCCGTACCTGCGCCACATAGACGTACAGATAGGGGACGGTGAAGCCGAGCCCGAACGCGCTGAGTGCGTTGCCCACGTGGATCCGGCGCATCGCTGCGCCCATCGCCCTGGTCACGTTCACCTCTCTCACAAGTTAGGAGTGAAGACTTCGAAACTAAACTTCGAAGCTAAAGAGTACAGATCCAAGGACTTCAAGGCAAAGAACGAGCGTGCGATACTGCCGCCCATGGGCGACAACCCCGGCCCCAGCGAGCCGACCCTCGAAGAACAGATCGCCGCGTACCAACGCGAGTTCCAGGACCTCGACCCCCAGGTGGAGCAGATCGTCTCGGCCCTGTCCCGCCTGAACCGCCGCATGAATGTCGCCTACGGCCGTCAGACCGCGGCCCTCGGCATCAGCAACGCCGAGTGGGAGGTCCTCAAGGCCCTCGTCCTCTCCGGCGCCCCCTACCGTCTGGGCCCCAGCGACCTCGCGAAGCGCCTGGGCCTGACCCCGGCCGCCATGACCCACCGCATCGACCGCATGGTCGGCGAAGGACTGGTCACCCGGGAGCGGGACGAGTCCAACCGGGTCCGCGTCATCGTCGAGCTCACCACTGGAGGTCGTGAGAAATGGCTGGAGGCGATGCGCCTGGCGTCGGTCTTCGAGGAGGACCTGCTCCAGGACCTGTCCCCGGAGGAGCGCACCGCGCTCGGCGAGGTCCTCACCCGCCTCCTGCGCCGAGTCGAAGACGCCCAGCCGGACGCCGGCGGCCGCCTCTCCGACCTGGACTGACGTCCGCACAAAAGATCTTGACAGGGGTCACTTGACAGCCCCCTCCCCGATCCGTAAAGTTCTTCGGGTTGCCGGGGAGCCGTAACGGTTCTGCGACAGCACTTCCGCCGCACGAGCGGCACCCAACCACTAGCAAGATCGCTCCCAACGGGGTTGATTTCGGCATGCCCGAATTCAATTCGAATTGGGACTCGACGACCTGATCGACTCCGAACCGGCTTCGATTTTGGAAACGCCGAGAGAACGCGCTAAGGTTGGACACGTCGGAACGGCCCAACGGCCGCGAAGACGAACCCCGCTGACTGGGGGTCAGGTCGAGAAAAGGATCTGATAGAGTCGGAAACGCAAGACCGAAGGGAAGCGCCCGGAGGAAAGCCCGAGAGGGTGAGTACAAAGGAAGCGACCGTTCCTTGAGAACTCAACAGCGTGCCAAAAGTCAACGCCAGATATGTTGATACCCCGTCTCCAGCATCAGCTGGGACGAGGTTCCTTTGAAAAAACACAGCGAGGACGCTGTGAACGGCCGGGCTTATTCCGCCTGGCTGTTCCGCTCTCGTGGTGTTGCACCGGATTACCGGTACACATTCACGGAGAGTTTGATCCTGGCTCAGGACGAACGCTGGCGGCGTGCTTAACACATGCAAGTCGAACGATGAACCACTTCGGTGGGGATTAGTGGCGAACGGGTGAGTAACACGTGGGCAATCTGCCCTGCACTCTGGGACAAGCCCTGGAAACGGGGTCTAATACCGGATACTGATCATCTTGGGCATCCAAGGTGTTCGAAAGCTCCGGCGGTGCAGGATGAGCCCGCGGCCTATCAGCTTGTTGGTGAGGTAATGGCTCACCAAGGCGACGACGGGTAGCCGGCCTGAGAGGGCGACCGGCCACACTGGGACTGAGACACGGCCCAGACTCCTACGGGAGGCAGCAGTGGGGAATATTGCACAATGGGCGAAAGCCTGATGCAGCGACGCCGCGTGAGGGATGACGGCCTTCGGGTTGTAAACCTCTTTCAGCAGGGAAGAAGCGAAAGTGACGGTACCTGCAGAAGAAGCGCCGGCTAACTACGTGCCAGCAGCCGCGGTAATACGTAGGGCGCGAGCGTTGTCCGGAATTATTGGGCGTAAAGAGCTCGTAGGCGGCTTGTCGCGTCGGTTGTGAAAGCCCGGGGCTTAACCCCGGGTCTGCAGTCGATACGGGCAGGCTAGAGTTCGGTAGGGGAGATCGGAATTCCTGGTGTAGCGGTGAAATGCGCAGATATCAGGAGGAACACCGGTGGCGAAGGCGGATCTCTGGGCCGATACTGACGCTGAGGAGCGAAAGCGTGGGGAGCGAACAGGATTAGATACCCTGGTAGTCCACGCCGTAAACGGTGGGCACTAGGTGTGGGCAACATTCCACGTTGTCCGTGCCGCAGCTAACGCATTAAGTGCCCCGCCTGGGGAGTACGGCCGCAAGGCTAAAACTCAAAGGAATTGACGGGGGCCCGCACAAGCGGCGGAGCATGTGGCTTAATTCGACGCAACGCGAAGAACCTTACCAAGGCTTGACATACACCGGAAAACCCTGGAGACAGGGTCCCCCTTGTGGTCGGTGTACAGGTGGTGCATGGCTGTCGTCAGCTCGTGTCGTGAGATGTTGGGTTAAGTCCCGCAACGAGCGCAACCCTTGTCCCGTGTTGCCAGCAGGCCCTTGTGGTGCTGGGGACTCACGGGAGACCGCCGGGGTCAACTCGGAGGAAGGTGGGGACGACGTCAAGTCATCATGCCCCTTATGTCTTGGGCTGCACACGTGCTACAATGGCCGGTACAATGAGCTGCGATACCGCGAGGTGGAGCGAATCTCAAAAAGCCGGTCTCAGTTCGGATTGGGGTCTGCAACTCGACCCCATGAAGTCGGAGTCGCTAGTAATCGCAGATCAGCATTGCTGCGGTGAATACGTTCCCGGGCCTTGTACACACCGCCCGTCACGTCACGAAAGTCGGTAACACCCGAAGCCGGTGGCCCAACCCCTTGTGGGGAGGGAGCTGTCGAAGGTGGGACTGGCGATTGGGACGAAGTCGTAACAAGGTAGCCGTACCGGAAGGTGCGGCTGGATCACCTCCTTTCTAAGGAGCACTTCTTACCGATCCCTTCGGGGTGAGGTCAGAGGCCAGTACATCAGCGAGTGTCTGATGCTGGTTGCTCATGGGTGGAACGTTGACTACTCGGCATCTTCAGCCAATTCGGGCTGCCAGTACTGCTCTTCGGAGCGTGGAACGCAGACCACGAGGGGCGAGGGTGTCGGGCACGCTGTTGGGTGTCTGAGGGAATGGATTTTTCCTCAGCGCCGGCCCCAGTGAACTCGCCTGTGTAGGGCGGGGTGATGGGTGGCTGGTCGTTGTTTGAGAACTGCACAGTGGACGCGAGCATCTGTGGCCAAGTTTTTAAGGGCGCACGGTGGATGCCTTGGCACCAGGAACCGATGAAGGACGTGGGAGGCCACGATAGGCCCCGGGGAGTCGTCAACCAGGCTTTGATCCGGGGGTGTCCGAATGGGGAAACCCGGCAGTCGTCATGGGCTGTCACCCGCTGCTGAACACATAGGCAGTGTGGAGGGAACGCGGGGAAGTGAAACATCTCAGTACCCGCAGGAAGAGAAAACAACCGTGATTCCGGGAGTAGTGGCGAGCGAAACCGGATGAGGCCAAACCGTATGCGTGTGAGACCCGGCAGGGGTTGCGTATACGGGGTTGTGGGATCTCTCTTTCATGGTCTGCCGGCCGTGAGACGAGTCAGAAACCGTTGATGTAGGCGAAGGACATGCGAAAGGTCCGGCGTAGAGGGTAAGACCCCCGTAGTCGAAACGTCAGCGGCTCGTTTGAGAGACACCCAAGTAGCACGGGGCCCGAGAAATCCCGTGTGAATCTGGCGGGACCACCCGCTAAGCCTAAATATTCCCTGGTGACCGATAGCGGATAGTACCGTGAGGGAATGGTGAAAAGTACCCCGGGAGGGGAGTGAAATAGTACCTGAAACCGTGTGCCTACAAGCCGTGGGA
The DNA here is from genome assembly GCF_028885415.1 of Streptomyces coeruleorubidus. GTDB lineage: Bacteria > Actinomycetota > Actinomycetes > Streptomycetales > Streptomycetaceae > Streptomyces > Streptomyces coeruleorubidus_A. Next base: position 4,641,150 of record NZ_CP118527.1, on the reverse strand, counting down.
GCGTCGGAATGAAGACTTGTCTTCATTCTCGTGACTGCGTGCCTTTTGAAGAATGAGCCTGCGAGTTTGCGGCGTGTTGCGAGGTTAACCCGGGTGGGGTAGCCGTAGCGAAAGCGAGTCCGAATAGGGCGTTTGAGTAGCACGCTCAAGACCCGAAGCGGAGTGATCTAGCCATGGGCAGGTTGAAGCGGAGGTAAGACTTCGTGGAGGACCGAACCCACCAGGGTTGAAAACCTGGGGGATGACCTGTGGTTAGGGGTGAAAGGCCAATCAAACTCCGTGATAGCTGGTTCTCCCCGAAATGCATTTAGGTGCAGCGTCGTGTGTTTCTTGCCGGAGGTAGAGCACTGGATAGGCGATGGGCCCTACCGGGTTACTGACCTTAGCCAAACTCCGAATGCCGGTAAGTGAGAGCGCGGCAGTGAGACTGTGGGGGATAAGCTCCATGGTCGAGAGGGAAACAGCCCAGAGCATCGACTAAGGCCCCTAAGCGTACGCTAAGTGGGAAAGGATGTGGAGTCGCAGAGACAACCAGGAGGTTGGCTTAGAAGCAGCCACCCTTGAAAGAGTGCGTAATAGCTCACTGGTCTAGTGATTCCGCGCCGACAATGTAGCGGGGCTCAAGCGTACCGCCGAAGTCGTGTCATTGCAGTAATACGGCCAACGCCGGCTGTGATGGGTAGGGGAGCGTCGTGTGCCGGGTGAAGCAGCACCGGAAGGTAGTTGTGGACGGTTCACGAGTGAGAATGCAGGCATGAGTAGCGATACAAACGTGAGAAACGTTTGCGCCGATTGACTAAGGGTTCCTGGGTCAAGCTGATCTGCCCAGGGTAAGTCGGGACCTAAGGCGAGGCCGACAGGCGTAGTCGATGGATAACCGGTTGATATTCCGGTACCCGCTGTGAAGCGTCAAACATCGAATCCAGTGATGCTAAGCCCGTGAAGCCGTTCCGGACCCTTCGGGGAAAGGAAAGTGGTGGAGCCGGTGACCCAAGTTGGTAGTAGGTGAGTGATGGGGTGACGCAGGAAGGTAGTCCATCCCGGGCGGTGGTTGTCCCGGGGTAAGGGTGTAGGACGTCAGGTAGGTAAATCCGCCTGGCAATAGTCTGAGACCTGATGCCGAGCCGATTGTGGTGAAGTGGATGATCCTATGCTGTCGAGAAAAGCCTCTAGCGAGTTTCATGGCGGCCCGTACCCTAAACCGACTCAGGTGGTCAGGTAGAGAATACCGAGGCGTTCGGGTGAACTATGGTTAAGGAACTCGGCAAAATGCCCCCGTAACTTCGGGAGAAGGGGGGCCACGCCTGGTGAGAGGACTTGCTCCTCGAGCTGGGGGTGGCCGCAGAGACCAGCGAGAAGCGACTGTTTACTAAAAACACAGGTCCGTGCGAAGCCGTAAGGCGATGTATACGGACTGACGCCTGCCCGGTGCTGGAACGTTAAGGGGACCGGTTAGCTCCATTTCGGTGGGGCGAAGCTGAGAACTTAAGCGCCAGTAAACGGCGGTGGTAACTATAACCATCCTAAGGTAGCGAAATTCCTTGTCGGGTAAGTTCCGACCTGCACGAATGGCGTAACGACTTCTCGACTGTCTCAACCATAGGCCCGGTGAAATTGCACTACGAGTAAAGATGCTCGTTTCGCGCAGCAGGACGGAAAGACCCCGGGACCTTTACTACAGTTTGATATTGGTGTTCGGTTCGGCTTGTGTAGGATAGCTGGGAGACTGTGAAGCGCTAACGCCAGTTAGTGTGGAGTCGTCGTTGAAATACCAGTCTGGTCGTGCTGGATGTCTAACCTGGGTCCGTGATCCGGATCAGGGACAGTGTCTGATGGGTAGTTTAACTGGGGCGGTTGCCTCCTAAAGGGTAACGGAGGCGCCCAAAGGTTCCCTCAGCCTGGTTGGCAATCAGGTGTTGAGTGTAAGTGCACAAGGGAGCTTGACTGTGAGACCGACGGGTCGAGCAGGGACGAAAGTCGGGACTAGTGACCCGGCGGTGGCTTGTGGAAGCGCCGTCGCTCAACGGATAAAAGGTACCCCGGGGATAACAGGCTGATCTTCCCCAAGAGTCCATATCGACGGGATGGTTTGGCACCTCGATGTCGGCTCGTCGCATCCTGGGGCTGGAGTCGGTCCCAAGGGTTGGGCTGTTCGCCCATTAAAGCGGTACGCGAGCTGGGTTTAGAACGTCGTGAGACAGTTCGGTCCCTATCCGCTGTGCGCGTAGGAGTCTTGAGAAGGGCTGTCCCTAGTACGAGAGGACCGGGACGGACGAACCTCTGGTGTGCCAGTTGTTCTGCCAAGGGCATGGCTGGTTGGCTACGTTCGGGAGGGATAACCGCTGAAAGCATCTAAGCGGGAAGCCTGCTTCGAGATGAGGACTCCCACCCACTTGATGGGGTAAGGCTCCCAGTAGACGACTGGGTTGATAGGCCGGATATGGAAGCACGGTAACGTGTGGAGTTGACCGGTACTAATAGGCCGAGGGCTTGTCCTCAGTTGCTCGCGTCCACTGTGTTGGTTCTGAAACCACGAACAGTCCCATGCCATGGTCACGGTATGGTGCGGCTGACAGTTTCATAGTGTTTCGGTGGTTATAGCGTAGGGGAAACGCCCGGTTACATTCCGAACCCGGAAGCTAAGCCTTACAGCGCCGATGGTACTGCAGGGGGGACCCTGTGGGAGAGTAGGACGCCGCCGAACAATTCTTGAGAAAGGCCCACACCGCAAGGTGTGGGCCTTTTTCTGTTTCCACCAGCTTTTTTACGACGGCTGTACCAGCTTCGTGTCGTACGCCAGGATCACCGCCTGAATGCGGTCGCGGGAACCGGTCTTCGCGAGGATGCGGCCCACGTGGGTCTTCACCGTCGACTCGGCCAGGTGGAGGCGCGCGGCTATCTCCGTGTTCGTCCAGCCTTTGCCGATGACCGTGAGGATTTCGCGTTCCCGGTCGGTGAGGGTAGCGAGGCGTGGGTCGTCCTGGGGTGAGGTTTCCGCGGTCGGGTCGGTCGGCAGGTGGTGGACGTAGGCGTCGAGGAGGCGACGGGTCAGGCTGGGGGCGACGACCGCGTCGCCGGTGGCCACCGCGCGGATGCCGGAAAGGAGTTCCTCGGGCTGGGCGTCCTTGACGAGGAAGCCGGAGGCGCCAGCGCGGAGGCCGGCGTAGGCGTACTCGTCCAGGTCGAAGGTGGTGACGATCAGGATGCGGGTGCGGTCGCCGGCGGAGGCGATGCGCCGGGTCGCCTCGATGCCGTCCAGGCCGGGCATGCGGATGTCCATGAGGACGACGTCGGGGTGGAGTTCCGCCGCCATGCGGACAGCTTCGCTGCCGTTCGCCGCCTCGCCCACGACCGTCATGTCGTCCTGGCTCTCCAGGAGCATGCGGGAGCCGAAGCGCTGGAGGGGCTGGTCGTCGGCGATGAGGACCGTGGTCACTGCGGGTTTTCCTCCGGGAGGTGTAGGCGGACGCGCCAGCCCTGCTCGGGGTGCGGGCGGGGGCCGGCCTCAAGTGTGCCGCCGTAGAGGGCGGTTCGCTCGCGCATTCCGGGTAGTCCACGACCGCCTCGGGCCGGGCCGTCGGTTCGGCTGTCGTTGCCGGTGTCCGTGATCGTCACTGTCACGGCTCCCTTGTCCTCGTAGGACAGCTCTATCTCCGCGGTGGCGTCTGCGCCGGCGTGTTTGAGGGTGTTGGTGAGGGCTTCCTGGATGACGCGGTAGACGGTCAGCTGGCGGCCTGGGGGGAGGGTGGGGCTGCCGTGGGTGGTGGTGCGGACGGGGAGGCCTGCGGAGCGGACGCCGTCGAGGAGCTGGTCGAGGTCGGTGAGGCCGGGTTGGGGGGTCAGGTCGGCCTGGCCGTTCTGTTCCTCCTCTCGCATGACGTCCAGGAGGCGGCGGAGTTCGGTGAGGGCCTGGCGGCTGGTGGTGGCGATGGCGTCGAGGGCCTGGGCGGCGCGTTCGGGGGACTTGGCGGCCGCGTATCGGCCGCCGTCGGCGAGGCCGGTGATGACGGAGAGGTTGTGGCCGATGATGTCGTGCATCTCGCGGGCGATGCGGGCGCGTTCGGCGGCGGTTGCGAGTCGGGCCTGCTGGTCGCGTTCGGTCTCCAGGCGGCGGGCGCGGTCCTCCAGGGCCTCGGTGTAGTTGCGGCGGGTGCGGACCGTGATGCCGATGAGGGCGGCCACGGTGGTGGACATCAGTTGGGAACCGACCTGCTGGTCCCAGGTGCCCTCCCCGTGGCGGGCGACCGACACCAGGACCGGGGCGATCACCAGGGCCGTCGCCCACCACAGGTTGCGCAGGGCCCGGCGCAGGGCGATGTGGTAGACGACGGCGAGCTGGAGCAGGGCTGCCTGGAGGGCGGCGCCGGTCCAGGCGTTGACGAGGGCGAAGAGGGCCATGGCGGCGAGGACGGCCCTGGGGTGGGTGCGCCGCCAGAGGAGGGGGACCGAGAAGCCGAGGCTCAGGGTGAGGAGGAGCCAGCCCGGGACGTCGAGGTCGTGGGCGTTGTGGCGCCAGCCGCCGCCGATGTAGTCGATCAGGGCGGCTGTCACCCAGAAGCCGGCGATGTGCAGGTCCCACAGCAGGGGATGGCGTCGGTCGAAGGCGCGCACCCTGCGGGTGAGGCGGTGGGCGTACTCGGTGAGGGGCTCCGGCGCCCGGTGTTCCGTCACGGGGTCCATCGTGAGGGCTTGCGAGGCCATGTGTCAGACGTCTCGGCGTCGTAGGACCGTGGCGGCCAGCGTGAGGGTCGCCGTCGTCCACAGGATCATGGCGAGCAGGGCGGCGCCCGGGGAGGCCGTGCCGGGCAGGGGCTGGGCGGTGGTGAGGGTTTCGAGGGCCTTGCCCGGGAAGAAGCGGACGGCGTCGTCGACGATCTCGTACGGGAGCATGGCCAGGACCTCCGGGACGATCATGATGAGGCCGATGAAGGCGCCGATGGCCGTCGGGACCGAGCGGACCAGGGCGCCGATGCCGAGGGCGAGGACGGCGAGCAGGGTGAGGCCGGCCGCGTTGCCGGCCAGGGCGCGCAGGACGCCCGGGTCGCCGAGGGCGGCGGACTGGTCGGTGCCGGTGAGGAAGGACTGGGCGAGGGAGAAGGTGAGGAGGTTCGTCAGCAGGGTGAGGGGGAAGGCGATCGCGGCCAGGACGGCTGCCTTGGACCAGAGGACTGGCAGGCGGCGTGGGACTGCGGTCATCGTGGCGCGGATCTGGCCCGTGGAGTACTCGCCCGCCGTGGCGAGGATGCCCAGTACGCCGAGGTTGATCTGGGCGAACTGGGTGCCGAGCAGGATGAAGACGACCGTGTCCATCCCGCCCTCGCCGGTGCCGTCGTAGGCGGCTCCCAGGCCCGCGCCCATGGCGGCGGTGAGGGCGCTGGTGGCGATGAGGGTGATCCAGGTGGAGCGCAGGGTCCAGAGCTTGTGCCACTCGGAGCGCAGGACGCGGGCCGGGGTCACGCGGTAGGGGAGACTCGCCGTGGTCATGCTGCCGCTCCTTCGAGGGTCGCCGTGTACTCCGCCGCGTCCCGGGTGAGGTCCATGAAGGCCTCCTCCAGGGAGGCGGCGTTGGGGGTCAGTTCGTAGAGGGGGATGCCGTGGGCGGCTGCCGTGCGGCCGATGTGTTCGGCGTCCGTGCCGCGGACCTGGAGGGTGCCGGGGGTGTCGGTGGTGATGTCGACGCCGGGTGCGGTGAGGAGGGGTACGAGGTCGGAGGCCTGCGGGGTGACGACCTTGACGGTGCCCGCGCCGGAGTCGCGTACGAAGTCGGTGACGGTGGTGTCGGCGAGGAGGCGGCCGCGGCCGATGATGACCAGGTGCTCGGCGGTGAGGGCCATCTCGCTCATCAGGTGGGAGGAGACGAAGACCGTGCGGCCCTCGGCGGCGAGGGACTTGAGGAGGTTGCGGATCCACAGCACGCCCTCGGGATCGAGGCCGTTGACCGGCTCGTCGAGGATGAGCGTGGCCGGGTCGCCGAGGAGGGCGGCGGCGATGCCGAGGCGTTGGCCCATGCCGAGGGAGAAGCCCTTGACGCGGCGGTGGGCGACGTCGGTCAGGCCGGTGAGGCCGAGGACCTGTTCGACCCGGGCCCGGGGGATGCCGTGGGTGTGGGCGAGGGCGCGCAGGTGGTGGTAGGCGGTGCGGCCGGGGTGGACCGAGCGGGCCTCCAGCAGGGCGCCGACCTCCGTGAGGGGTGCGGGGTGGGCGGCGTGGGAGCGTCCGCTCACGGTGGCGTGGCCGCGGGTGGGGGCGTCGAGGCCGAGGATCATCCGCATGGTCGTGGACTTGCCGGCGCCGTTCGGGCCGAGGAAGCCGGTGACGGTGCCGGGGCGGACGGTGAAGGACAGGTCGGTGACGACCGTCCGGTCGCCGTAGCGTTTGGTGAGTTCGTGTGCGGTCAGCATGCTTCGATGCTCGTCCGTGCGGGGGCGGCGGTCGTCGGACCGGCGGCGGTAATCGGGGTGAGGGGTGTCGTACCCGGGTACTACCGTTGCCGGCATGAGCTATGTGATCCGGTCCGTCCGTGCTGATGAGTGGGTCGCGGCGAAGGAGCTGCGGCTCGCGGCGCTGCGGGATCCGGTGGCGCACCTCGCCTTTCTGGAGACGTACGAGGAGGCCACGGCCAGGCCGGACTCCTTCTGGCAGGAGCGGACGGCGGGGGCCGCCGAGGGGGCGGACGCGGCGCAGCAGATCATCGCCGAGGGGCCGGACGGGCGGTGGGTCGGGACGCTGACCGTGCTCGTGGAGGAGCCCGGGACGAAGGACTGGGCCGGGTTTCCGGTGGAGCGCAAGCAGGGGCATCTGGTCGGCGTGTTCGTACGGCCCGAGGAGCGCGGCAGCGGGCTGACCGAGGTGATGTTCGACGCGGCCCTGGAGTGGGCGTGGGGGCGGGGCTTGGAGCGGGTGCGGCTCATCGTGCACGAGGACAACGGGCGGGCGCAGCGGTTCTATCGCAGGGTGGGGTTCGTGCCGAGCGGGCTGATCGTGCCGCTCGGGGACTCCGGGGAGCGGGAGTTGGAGTTCGTGCTTGAGCGGAGCGTTGTGGAGGTGCCCTTCTCAGACCGGTAGTTCGTCGTGCGGCCAGCGGGCGCGGCCCTGTTCGCGGGACCGGAGCAGCGCCAGGGTCGGCAGGCCCCGGTCCGCTCCGGTGGCCAGCAGCTCCGGGAGCTGGGGAAGCGGGGCCACGGCGGCGACGTCGTCCAGGACGAGGGTGAATGGTGGGTCGAGGCGACCGGAGGATGACCGTTCGGCCATGTGCCGGCCGCGCTCGACCACGCTGGAGACGAGGGCCGTCAGGAGGGGCATCGCGCCCGGGTTCGTCCTGGGGTCCTCGATGGATTCACCCACCACATAAAGCGTGCCCCCTTCGTGGACGAAGGAATCCAGGGCGAGGGCATCAGTTCGGTTGGGAGTGCAGGCCTCGCGGATGTTGACCGTGGAGAGCGCCGCGAGGGCACGGGTCGTCAGCTGCTGGGCCATGTCCCGGCGTTCGGGGTGGGCGGTGAGGGCGCCTTCGAGTTCGCCCGCGGAGCCGGGGGCGGCCTTGGGGTTGGTACGGAGGATGCGTACGGCGTCCTGGATCTGGGTGCCCTGGGACCAGCGGTGGACGTGGCGGATGGTGCGGCCGTCGATGGCGGCGGCGTGCAGGTAGCTCCGCAGGAGGGTGGTGGCTGTGTCGCTGACCGCCTGGTCGAGTTTGGCGGTGGGGCGTACGGGGGCGAGGAGGGCGGTGGCTCTTGCTGTTGCCGTTTCTCTGTCCTCGCAGCCGGTGGTGGGGGACCAGTGGAGGCGGGACGGGGTGTCGCAGAGGTGGGTGGGGTCGTAGAGGTGGGTGGGGCCGAGTTTGGCCCTGCCGTCCTTGGTTTCCTGCCAGAGGGTGGGGTTCGACGTGACGACGAGTGCGGGGCCTTCCGCGTCGCGTACCGCCTGGGTTGCTGTGGTCTGGCGGGTTTCCCTTGGGGCTACGAGGATTTTTTCCCACCCGCCCACCCGTTCCTGGGAGAACAAGGAAGCCGGGGTCGCGGGCGTGGCCGCCGGGGTGGGGGCCAGGGGCGCTGTCGGCTCCAGTACGTGCGTGGGCTCGGGGGCGGCGCGGCGGGGGGTGGGGACGTCGTGCTGTGCCGGTGCCGGCGTCGCGTGTCGTGCCGGTGCTGCTACGTCGTGCTGCCCCGTGCCCGTTGTGCCGTGCTGGGCCGTCGTGGGTACGCCGTGCTGCTCCGTGCCCGGTGTGCCCTGTAGTGGGGGTGTCGGGAGTTCGTGCGCGGGTGCGGGACCGGGCTCGTATGCCGCGGCCCCTGCCCGTTCCGCTGCCGTTGCCCTCTCCAGGCGGCGTCGTGCCCGGCCTGCCCTCCAGCGGACCACCGTGCCCATCACGAACACCGTCAGGACGACCAGGACCATCAGCTGGCCGATGAACAGACCCCAGAACAGGCCGTAGCCGGAGAGTTCGCCGGGGGGTGTGTCGGGCCAGGCGCCGGGGATGTCGTGGGGCTGGGCGATCAGGCCGCGCATGGCCAGGGGCGTGCGTGTGAAGGTGACGCCGGACGGCCAGGAGCCGTGGGCGAACAGGGCGGCGAGGCCGGTGGCCGTCCACACCAGCAGGGTCATGCCGAGGAGGAACGCGAGTATGCCGACCAGCAGGCCGTCGGGGATGCCTCCCTGGGTGTCCCGCTGGGTGCGGCGGTCGTCCGGTCTCACGCGCCCTCCCCCTACGCCACCGTCGACTCGGAGTCGCCCAGGTGGTGCTCCACGAAGGCCGCCGCCCGTTCCTCCGCCTCGAGTTCGGCGGCGTGCAGGGCGTCGTCGTCCGCGAGGTCCGCGGAGGACTCGGTCATCGCGCGGTCGGTGAAGACCAGTGGGCGTTCGGTCTCCGTGACCAGGTGTTTGACGACCTGGACGTTGCCGTTGACGTCCCAGACGGCGATGCCGGGGGTGAGGGTCGGGATGATCTCGACGGCCCAGCGGGGCAGGCCCAGGACGCGGCCCGTCGCCCTCGCCTCGTCCGCCTTCTGGGCGTAGATCGTTCTGGTCGAGGCCATCTTCAGGATCGCCGCCGCCTCCTTCGCCGCCGCGCCGTCCACCACGTCCGACAGGTGGTGGACCACCGCCACGAACGACAGACCCAGCCGTCGGCCGAACTTCAGCAGGCGCTGGAACAGCTGTGCCACGAAGGGGCTGTTGATGATGTGCCAGGCCTCCTCGACCAGGAAGATGCGCTTCTTCCGGTCGGGGCGGATCCAGGTGTGCTCCAGCCACACGCCGACGATCGCCATGAGGATGGGCATGGCGATGGAGTTGCGGTCGATGTGGGAGAGGTCGAAGACGATCAGCGGGGCGTCCAGGTCGATGCCGACCGTGGTGGGGCCGTCGAACATGCCGCGCAGGTCACCGTCGACGAGACGGTCCAGGACCAGTGCCACGTCCAGGCCCCAGGCCCGTACGTCGTCTATGGCGACGTTCATCGCCTCGGCCGACTCGGGCTCGGGGTGGCGCAGCTGCTCGACGATGTCGGACAGGACCGGCTGGCGGTCCACGATGGTCTCGTTGACGTAGGCGTGCGCGACCTTCAGGGCGAAGCCGGAGCGCTCGTCCAGGCCGTGCCCCATCGCGACCTCGATGATGGTCCGGAGCAGCGCGAGCTGGCCCGTGCTCGTGATCGCGGGGTCGAGCGGGTTGAGCCGGATACCCATGTCCAGGGCCGCCATCGGGTCCAGCCTGATGGGAGTTATCCCCAGCTCCTGCGCGATGAGGTTCCACTCGCCGACCCCGTCCTCGCCCTGGGCGTCCAGGACGACGACCTGGCGGTCGCGGAAGCGGAGCTGGCGCAGGACGTACGTCTTCTCCAGCGCCGACTTGCCGTTGCCGGACTCGCCGAGGACCAGCCAGTGGGGGGCGGGGAGCTGCTGGCCGTAGAGCTGGAAGGGGTCGTAGATGTAGCCCTTTCCGGAGTACACCTCGCGGCCGATGATGACGCCGGAGTCGCCGAGGCCCGGGGCGGCGGTCGGCAGGTAGACCGCCTGGGCCTGGCCCGTGGACGTGCGCACCGGGAGCCGGGTCGTCTCGACCTTCCCGAAGAGGAAGGAGGTGAAGGCGTCGGTGAGGACGGACAGCGGGTCCCGCATCAGGTCCTACCTCCGAATGCCGGTGGCGAAGGGAAGGGTGTTCACGAAGGCGCGGTGGTGCTCGCGGTCGCACCATTCCAGCTTCAGGTACGACTTTCCGGCCGAGGCCCTTATCGTCCGCTTGTCGCGGGCGAGGGCGTCGGGGGAGCGGGAGGAGACGGTGATGTAGCCGACGAGGTTGACGCCGGCGGCGCCGCTGGCGAGGTCCTCGCCGCGCTGGTCGAGCCGGGAGTTCGCCGCCACGTCGCGCGGGTCGATGGTGCGGTTCATCTTGGCGGCGCGGGACGCCTCGGCCTCGTCGTTGGTCTTCTCGGTGAGCATGCGCTCGATGGCGACCTCGGTGGGTTCGAGGTCCATGGTGACGGCGACCGTGCGGATGACGTCCGGGGTGTGGACGAGCAGCGGGGCGAGGAAGTTGACGCCGACGGGGGTCATCGGCCACTCCTTCACCCAGGCGGTGGCGTGGCACCAGGGGGCGCGGGTGGAGGACTCGCGGGTCTTGGCCTGGAGGTAGGTGGGCTCCATGGCGTCCAGCTCGGCCGGCCAGGCATTGCGTTTCGTCATCGCCTGGATGTGGTCGATCGGGTGGTCCGGGTCGTACATGGAGTGGATCAGCGAGGACAGTCTGCTCTGGCCGAGCGGCTGCCGTACGCGGATGTCGGCCTCCTGCAGGCGCGAGCAGATGTCGGTCAGCTCGCGGGCCATGACGACGGCGAGTCCGGCGTCCCGGTCGACCTTGCCGCCGTGGGCGCGGGCGGCCCGGGCCATGGCATTGGCCTCGGCGGCGAGGTCGCGGGTGTAGTGCATGCAGGCGACGAGGTAGGCGCGGTGCTGCTCGCTGCTGGTGGACACCATCGACTGGAGCTGGTCGTACGACTGCTGGAGCCACGGCGGTGCCTTGTCGTCCCCGCGGACGGCGACGTCCTTGGCGTGGGCGTCCGGGTCGGCGGGGAGGGTGCGGGCGAGCATCTGGAGGCGGGTGACGAAGCCGTCGCCGTTGGCCACGTGCTTGAGCAGGGTGCCGAAGCGGTCGACGAGGGCTTCCTGGTCCTCGCTGTCGCGCAGGCCGACGCCGGGGCCCTCGATCTCGATGGCGGCGGTGACGGTCTTGCGGTCGGCGTGCAGCAGGACGGCGATCTCGTCGGGGCCGAAGGGGGCGGAGAGCCAGGTGATCCTGCCGATGCCCGGGGGCGGTCCGATCTCGACCTCCCGCCCGTCGAGCCGCGTCCCGGCCTCGATGACGGCGGAGCGGTAGGTGGTTCCCTGCTTCAGGGTCCGCTTGTAGCTGCGGTTGATCTCGAACCACTTGTAGAACGTGCGGTGCTTGTACGGCACGTAGACGGCGGCCAGCGCCAGCATCGGGAAACCGGCGAGCAGCACGATGCGCAGGGACAGCACGGGGACGAGGAGCCCGCACATCATGCCGAGGAACGCGCCCACGACGATCAGGGCGATCTCGCCGGTCTCGCGGTTGCGGCCGATGATCGCGTTCGGCCGGGCGCGGCCGATCAGATACGTCCGGCGGGGCGTGACCGGATGGGACACGTGGGACTCGGTCGTCAACGCCCTTCACCTCCCGTGCGGTTGGTACTGCTGTTGCGGGTGCTGCTGGCGTGGGGAGTGTTGACGGGGCTGCTCGAACGGGGTGCGGGTGCGGCGGAGGGGACAGATCCGCCGCCGCCGTTCGAGGTGCGCGAGCTGTGCGCGGCGACTCCGCCGGAGGCGGGGTTGCTGGGGCGGGGGGCGGAGGACTGGCTGCCTCCGCCGTTGTTGTCGGCGCGGGAGCTGTGGGTCTTGATGCCCTGCGCCACGAGGGTCGCGGGGGAGCTGATGACCGCGGCGGCCTTGCTCTCGGCGCCCTGCATGAGGCGGTTGTTGCGGGAGCCGGCGATCTCGTCGCCGAAGCCGGGCACGAAGCGGTAGATCATCGCGCTGGCGAAGATGGCGAGCAGGATGATGGCGAGGCCGGAGACGACGGCGGAGAAGGCGTCGGGGCCGTCGTCGGCGGAGAGCGCGCCGGCGAGGCCGAGCACGATGACGATCACCGGCTTGACCAGGATCACGGCGATCATGATGCCGGCCCAGCGGCGGACGTGGCCCCACAGGTTCTTGTCGACGAGGCCGGCGTAGACGACGGTGCCGAGGAGGGCGCCGACGTAGAGCAGGGCGGCGCGGATGACGAGCTCCAGCCACAGCACTCCGGCGGCGAGGATGCTGACCAGGGAGACGACGATCAGCATGATCGGGCCGCCGCCGATGTCCTCGCCCTTCTTGAGGGCCTCGGAGAACGTGCCGAAGAAGGCGTCGGTCTGGTCGCCGGTGGCTTTGGCGAGGACCTCGGTGATGCCGTCGGTGGCCGATACGACCGTGTAGAGGATCAGCGGGGTGAAGGCGGAGGCCAGCACGGTCAGCCAGAGGAAGCCGATGGCTTCGGAGATGGCGGTGGTGAGGGGGACTCCGCGGACGGCTCGCTTGGCGACGGCAAGGAGCCAGAGCAGGAGCGTGAGGATCGTCGACGCGGCGAAGACGACGGCGTACTGCTGGAGGAACTTCGGGTTCGTGAAGTCGACGTTCGCCGTCTCCTTCACGGCCTCGCTGAGCTTCTCGACGGTCCAGGAGGCGGCGTCGGCACAGCCCTTGGCCAGGGAGGAGAGGGGGTCGAGGGTGGAGGTGGGGTCCAGGCGGGAGGTGCCGCCGCCGGAGCGGCTGCCACTGCCGGTGTCGCCTTCGCAGATCTCCCGGGCCTGGCCCCTCAGGAGGTCGCACGCGTTGTTGCTCGGTGACGGGGAGGGGGTGGGGGCGGCGAAGGCACGGGTGGCCATCAGGACCGCGGCAGCCTGCACCGCCGTGACCGCGGCACCAAGCTTGAGTACGTGGTGTTTAGCGGGCATAGGTGAACCCTCCGTACTCCTCGACAGCCTTGGTCATGTCCTCTGCGGTGGAGGCCCTTTGGTCGCGCCCGACCGGGACCGGGCCGTCCTCCTGGGTGAAGTCGGTGACCTTCCAGTCACCATCGACCCACTTCAGCTGGTAGGTCGTCGTGTACCAGCTCTCGGTCACTGGGTTCTTCGAACCGTCGCCCGACAGGCCGAAGAGCGATGTGTACCAGAGTGCGACCGTGGCGGTGCTGCCCCTGAAGGACGTGACCTTGGTACCGACCGGGATGACGCGTGAGACGAACGTCTGACCGCTTGGCGCGGCACCGTCCTTGTTCAGGCCGATCTTCTCGAGGAAGCTCGCCCGGGAGTACACCTGGTCGAACGCCGGCAGTTGGGCGGCGGCCACGTCGGGCGCGTACACGGTGTTGACGATCGCGTGCCGCTTCTCGGTGTCGTACATGTCGGCCGAGCCGAGGGCGATGCCGTAATTGGTGGCTGCGGACTGGGCGCCCTGCTCGTTGTGGGCGTAGCCCGTGGGAATCCCAGCCGCCTTCGACACCACCGGCCGCTCCCCCGAGGGCGCAGTCGCCGCGCTCGACGCCTTGTCGCTGCCCGAGCCGCTGGTCTCGGAACCGTCGCCTCCCCCACGGTTCGCGAAGGCGATCGCCGCGATCAGTAGGACCACCACGCCGACCACCGTGACCAGGCTGCGGGACGACGAGCGGGGGCGGCGGGGGGTGCCGTAGGGGTCGGATCCGGTGTCGGGCAGGCGGGTGCGGGTCTGGCCCGTGCCGCCGTAGCCGCCGGAGGCCTCGTGCTCGTCACCGAGACTCATGCCGCGTACGCCCCCTCGACGTCGTGCGGAAACACCTCGTACCGGTCGTACTGCTCGTACTCCTCGTACGACGGTAGCCGTGCTGGTTCCCGCGCGGGCGCGGTGTGGTGACTCGACATCAGGGAAACGCAACCTTCGCCGGTGGGCACGACGGGCGGGTGGGATGGAGGGGGAGCCGGGCGTGCCCGGCCGGGGCGGACCGTGCCCGGCCTACACGGCCATGCCGTACACGATGGTGAAGAGCGTTCCGAGTGAGCCGATGATGAACACGCCCGTCAGGCCCGCGATGATGAGGCCCTTGCCCTGCTCGGCGCTGAAGGTGTCCCGCAGGGCGGTGGCACCGATGCGCTGCTTGGCGGCGCCCCAGATGGCGATGCCGAGGCAGAGCAGGATGGCGACCGCCATCACGACCTCGATCATCACCTTGGCCTCGTTGCCCAGGCTGCCGAAGGGGCCCCAGTCCGGAGCGATCCCGCCGATGATGGTGTTGATGTCTCCCTTATCGGCCGCAAAGAGCATGTAAGTCACCGCCCCTGTTGGGTAGTTCCGCATCCTCTGCGGTCGTGCAGAGGTCAGGCCTCATTCTCGCCGACGATGACGCTGTCGTATGTCGACTTGGCGTCATTGATTGGCGGGTTTCGTACGAATACCTTGCCACCGTTCCGCGCCGGCCCCTAAGGGAGGCGCCGGACGGTGTACGAAGGATCGTATGGTCACTCTGTGTATCACGGCAGGTCACGTCGGGCAATGAGGCCTGGGCGAAACCTGTCGTGTGGTTCCGTCGTTGTGCCCTTTCGCGGCCTGCGTCACCTTTCCGGACCGTTTCTGACGGCCAGTCGGGTGAGCGGTCGACCCGGTGTTCTCCGGGTGAAGGCTACCTGGCGCGGCGAACGGGCCGCGGCTGGGTTGCCGCGGCCCGTTCGTCCCCTGCCGGCCCCGGGCCCCCACGGCCCAGGCGCCGTTTTTTCAGTGACGTTCCGTCACTAGCGGGAGTGGTCAGCCGGTGAAGGCGCCGACTCCGTTCGGGGTGCCCCAGCCGGTCGGGCCGTCATAGCCCGTTCGGGCGGTGCAGAAGTAGCTGGTGGCGCAGGTGCCGTTGGTGCCGGTGGTGACGTCGTTCAGGGCGGAGGTGTTCGCGTAGGGGAACTTCGCCGGGTAGGAGCCGCTGGACGGGGTGCCCGCCAGGGCGTAGACACTCGCGATGATCGGAGCGGAGGCGCTGGTGCCGCCGTAGGTGGCCCAGCCCTGGCCGTCGGCGCCGTAGGTGTCGTAGACGGAGACGCCGGTCGCCGGGTCGGCGACGGCGGAGACGTCGGCGATCATGCGCTTGGCGCAGCCGGTGTCGGTCTGCCAGGCGGGCTTGGCGTCGTAGGCCGAGCAGCCGGAGCCGGTGCCTTCGGTGCTGCTGGTTCGCCAGACGCTCTCCGTCCAGCCGCGGGTGGTGGAGGAGGCGGAGAGCCTGGTGCCGCCCACGGCCGTCACGTACTTCGACGCCGCCGGGTACTCGGCGCCGTAGCCCCCGTCGCCCGCGCTGACGGTGATGGCGACGCCCGGGTGGTTGAAGTACGAGGAGTCGTAGGTCGCGTCGGAGGAGGACTCGCCGCCGCCGTAGCTGTTGGAGACGTACCTGGCGCCCAGGTTGACGGCTTCGTTGACGGCCGTGCCCAGGTTGGTCATGGTGGCGGACTTGGCCTCGACGAGGAGGATGTGGCAGTTCGGGCAGATCGCGCTCGCCATGTCGAGGTCGAGGGAGATCTCGGCGGCCCAGCCGCTGTTGGGGGCGGGGAGGGAGGTCGTGGAGCCGGTCTGGCCGACCTTCTTGAAACAGCCGTTGGCGCCGGTGCAGGCGGGCAGGCCGTAGTGCGAGCGGTAGGCGGCCAGGTCGGACTCGGCGTTGGGGTCGTCGTAGGCGTCGACGATGGCGATGGTCCGGCCGGTGCCGTTGCTCGCGGCGGCGGAGGCCAGGCCGTAGGCGTCCTGGAGGTCGGAGGGGCCGTAGCCGGAGGGGGTGGAGGAGTCGGCGGCCCTGGGCGGGATGCCGTGCTGCTGCTGGAAGGCGGTGCGGCCGCCCGTGACGCGCAGGGCGTTGCAGGCCATCTCGCCCGTGTGCCGGGGCAGCGCGCAGGAGCGGGTCCAGGTGACCTTGGCGGAGGCGGCCGGGGTGGCCTGCGCGTGAGTGGCGGTGGTGAGGCCGGTGAGGAGGAGTGCGGCGGTGGCGGTGACGGCGGCGCCTATGCGGCGCCATCTGCGGCGGCCGGCGGGGGAGTTGTGCGGTGTCGTGCGCAAGGTACAGCCTCCTGGCAGTGGTGGGCAGAGGCCTGCGGGTGGGGGTTCCGCCGGTACGGTTCCCGGCGGGGGCGGCGACCCGCGACGACCATCGCTTGTTGAGTACGTGACAACAAGACGGCTGTCGGAATCCTGACCTCCGCCTTACTGAAGCGGGTGCCGGGCTTACCGATCAGTGACGGGCCGATGGCCGGGGGATGGGCATAGCTTGACCGAGGAACGGCTGGAGCGGGTGCCCACATCCAGCCCCAACCCCGGCAACCGTCAGCCAGGCTTCAATTGATTGACGTGACGCGCCTACGCATAGGGGTTCGCCGAGAATTCTGGGCGCTCGTTCGGAAAGTCGCTGGGAAAGAATGGGACGCGCAGCGACCCTGTGAGCAACTGGAGCACCGTGGCGGTCGAACTCCTGGGTGATGCAACGGCGCCGAGCTGACCAGCCTGGATGATCACTGTGGGCCAGCTCTCGGGGTCTCCCGCAGCGATCCATACCAGCAGGTCGGCATTGTCCGTGACTCCCCATTGGACGAGGTCCTGGAGGCCGGACTTGTACTCATTGAGGACATCGCTCAGTTGGTTCAGTGGTTTGTTGTGAAAAATGGATCGCAGCTGTTGAGTTTGTTCGGCGATGTCAAGATTACTGTTCCGTGCATCGTCCGCGAAGATCCACAGAAATTCATCGAAGCAGCCGGCACCAATCGACACGTCACGTTCGCCCTCGAGGTCGGGGCGCCGTCCGGACAACGGCACGTACCGGGAAGTGCTGCCCGGCAAGTTCGGGAGTCCGTACGTTTGCCCCAGCCACTGGAGATCGGAATCGCCACCGACAGCTTTCTTACGTACGGTCGGCACGGGAGAAGGCGTCTGACGTTTCTCTCACCTTCCTCCGGCACAGTGGCGCCGATGAAGCGCGTCCTCTCCATTGCCGTGGTTCTTGTCGCCCTCACCTCCGCGTCCACCGCGGTGGCCGACGACGGGGCCGGGCCCTTCGGGGTGACCGTCGCCGCGGGGGCGGGGGCGGGGGCGGGGAGCGCGCGGGTGGGGGTGTTGTTGCCCGCCGATCGCGTGTCCCGGCCGGCCGGTGGGCATTTCTGTACCGCCTCCGTGGTGCGGGCGCCGTACCGGAATCTGCTCGTCACCGCGGCGCACTGCCTGGACGGGCGTGGGGAGCTCGTGTTCGTGCCCGGGTATCGGAACGGTCGTGCGCCCTATGGCGTGTGGAAGGTGAAGCGGAGGTTCCTGCCCCGGGGGTGGGTCGCGGGGCGGCGGGAGGACAGTGACGTGGTGTTCGCCGTGGTCGCGCCGCGGGGCGGGAAGGGAGTCGAGGACGTCGTCGGTGGGTACCGGCTCGCCACCGGTACGGCGACGGGGGCGACGGCGGTGACCCTCACCGGATACCCCGACTCCCGCGAGACGCCCATCAGCTGCACCAACAAGCCGACCGCGCACAGCCCCACCCAGCAGCGCATCGAGTGCCCGGGATTCGCCGGCGGCACCAGCGGAAGCCCCTGGGTGAACGGGGACGGGCAGGTCGTGGGGATCCTCGGCGGCCATGACGAGGGCGGGACGACCCCCGACGTGTCCTACAGCGTGGTGCTGGGTGCGGAGGTGGAGCGGCTGTACCGGGAGGCGGCGGGCGACCCGTGACGGGGCCGTGCGCCGGTTGCCCCCGCCGTGCCGCTCCGTGCCGCCCCGTGCTCTTGGGTGTTCCCCTTTCCGCCCCGACTCTCCTCCCCGTGATCATTCCGGCGCACGGCGGCCGCCTCTACACTGACCAGGCGACGGACTCCTGGCCGGCGAGGGGCGGTTGACGGTGCGTAAGGCATGGATCGTGGCGACTGTTGCGATCAGCTCCGCCCTGGCCTTCGTGATGCTGCTCGTCGTCGGGGTCTACATCGTCGCCGGGAACCTGGCCAACGGGGTCGGCGGCGGGGCGAAAGCGCTCGCCAAGGGGGCGGTGCCCGCCGCGTACTCCGACCTCGTGCAGAAGTGGGGCAACCTCTGTCCCGCCATCAGCCCGGCCCTGCTCGCCGCCCAGCTCTACCAGGAGAGCGGGTTCAACCCGAAGGCGCAGAGCCATGCCGCCGCCCAGGGGATAGCGCAGTTCATTCCCGGTACGTGGGCCACGCACGGCATCGACGGCGACGGGGACGGGGACCGTGACGTGTGGGACCCGAAGGACGCGATTCCCTCTGCCGCCTCGTACGACTGCGAACTCGCGTCGTACGTGAAGAAGGTTGGCGGGAATCAGACCGAAAACATGCTGGCCGCATACAACGCGGGGGCGTACGCGGTGATCAAGTACGGGGGCGTGCCGCCGTACAGCGAGACCCGGAACTACGTGAAGAGGATCACGGCGCTCTCGGAGAGCTTCGCGGCGCCCGTCGGACGGGTCGACCCCTCCGAGCAGGCGGCCGGCGCCATCGAGTACGCGCAGAAGAAGCTGGGCACGCCCTACCTGTGGGGCGGCACCGGCACCGCTGAGCAGGGCGGACGCTTCGACTGCTCGGGGCTGACCCAGGCCGCCTACGAGACGGTGGGCATCAAGCTGCCGCGCGTCGCCAACGACCAGTACAACGCCGGGCCGCACCCCGCGCGGGACGAACTGCTCCCCGGCGACCTCGTGTTCTTCTCGGACGACCTCACCAATTCGCGTGCCATCCGGCATGTCGGCATTTATGTCGGAGGTGGGTACATGATCGACGCGCCGCGAACGGGTGCGGTGATCCGGTTCGACCCGATCGACACGCCCGACTACTTCGGGGCCACCCGGGTGACCGAAGATGGCGCGAAAGCACTGCCCACGACGGTGTGAGCCGAGCGTGAACCCACCCCCTGAGCTGCGAAGACGTGTCTCTCTTCGATAACGTCTCGGTGATCATTCGGTGGAGTGTGGAACGTATCAACGGGGACCATGCGTTCCTGGTGACGTAGCCGAGCAGACGTGAGTCGGCACGTGTCACGTACGCGTGCAGCGGAAGCGGATCTACAACCACGGGGGTGGCAGGAGCGGCGCACACACAGGTGCGCCGGGAGAGACGACGAAGGGGCCGCAGCATCATGGCTGGACTCGCCGAATCCGGGTCGAACCCCGACGTCGACCTGCTCTACGACATCAATGGCCTGGCCAAGGACGTGCCGCCGTGGTTCGACCGGGTCATGGAGTTCGTGGGCGAGTACGGGGTGTTGCTCGCCATGGTCCTGCTCGTGCTGTGGTGCTGGTGGTCCGTGCGGCGCCGGGGTGAGGAGGACGCGGCGTCCTCCGTCGCGGCGCTGGTCTGGGCACCGCTCGCGGCGGGGATCGCCGTGCTGGTCAACGTGCCGATACGGGGGTTCGTGGAGCGGCCCCGGCCGTTCCTCGACCATCAGGGGCTCGAGGTGCTCGTCAGCGGCAAGACCGACTACTCGTTCGTGAGCGACCACGCGACGATCGTCATGGCGATGGCGGTCGGGCTGTTCGTCGCGAACCGGAAGTTCGGGCTGGTCGCGTTGATGCTGGCCGTGTTCGGCGGGTTCATTCGCGTGTACATGGGTGTGCATTACCCGACCGATGTCGTGGGTGGGTTCGCGCTGGGGACGGCTGTGGCGTTGCTGTTGTCGCCGTTGGCTATGGCGCTGTTGACGCCGGTTACCCGGGCTGTCGAGCGGTCGCCTCGGGTGGGGTGGCTTGTGCGGGGCCGGGGGCGTGGGCGTGGGGCCGGCGACGGGGCGGATGCGGTGGTTCCTGAGGCTCGGAGTGAGCGGACTGCGGGGGCTTCTGAGCGGGACCTTGCTGCTTAGTTCTCGGCGTTTTTGCCGGGGCGGGGTGGGTGCGCAGCCCGGCGTAGCGGGGTGCCGCTGCGCCCACCCGTGCCGCCCCGGCGGCACGACTGCCCGCAGCTAGGTCAGCCGGCTCTCACAGCGCCTGGGGATACGTGAAGAAGCGAGTCGGGTCGTACTCGTTCTTCAGTTTTGTCAGGCGGGGTGCCGCGTCGCCGTAGTACGCCTTGCGCCAGTTGGTCAGGGTTGGGTCCGTGTAGTTCTGGTAGGCCGCGCCTGAGGCGTGGGGGCGCATGGACTTGTGGGCCGAGGTCAGCCAGGAGCGGGCCGTGGATCCCGTCGTGCCCGGGCGCCAGGAGGCGATGTACTGGGCCAGCATGCGGGAACGGCGGTGGACGAAGGCCGTGGAGGTCGGGGAGACGCGGTTCACCGCTCCGCCCAGGGCGGTGAGCGCGATGCTGCCGGTGCCGCCGCGTACCGACCTGATCTGGGACAGCAGTGTGCGGATGCCGGCCGCGGACAGGGAGCGGTCGAAGAAGTCCGACGCCGCGGCGTACGTCTCGCGGCCCAGCGCGCCCTGCGGGGAACGGCCCGGGGTGGAGCCGGGCAGATGGCACTGGGCGTCCGTCGGGAACGAGGAGCAGCCGGCGTACACCTCCATCGACTCCTCGTACGAGCGGCGCCGCAGGGAGACGCTGCTCGCCGGGGCGCCGACGCGGTCGGCGAGGCGGTCGACCGCGTTCTGGAGTTCGCCGTAGGTGCCGAGGGAAAAGGCCGCGACGGAGACGGTCGGGTTGCCGCCGGCGGCGCTCGCCAGGTGGAGGGACGACCAGATCTCGTCCGGCTGGGTCGGGCCCCACTCCTGCCAGGCCTTCACCACCGCGGCCGCCCTGGACCAGGGCCAGGACATGTACGCCGAGACGCCCTGCGGGGCCGGGTGGGTCTTGAAGCGCAGTTCCGTCACGACGCCGAAGTTGCCGTTGCCGGCGCCGCGCAGGGCCCAGAAGAGGTCCTTGTGTTCGCGGGCGCCCGCGGTGAGCTGCTTGCCGTCCGCGGTGATCAGGGTGGCCTGGGTGAGGCTGTCGCAGGTCAGGCCGTAGGCGCGGGAGACCACGCCGTGCCCGCCGCCGAGGGTGAGGCCGGAGACACCGACGGTGGGGCAGGAGCCGGCGGGGATCGTCATGCCCTTCGCGGTGAGGGCGCGGTAGACGTCGATGAGTTTGGCGCCGGCGCCGATCACCGCGGTGTTGCCGGAGGCCCGGACGCGGTTGAGTTTCGAGACGTCGATGATCAGGCGGCCGTCGCCGGAGGACCAGCCGGCGTAGGAGTGGCCGCCGTTGCGGATCGCCACGCGCAGGGCGTGGGCGCGGGCGTAGGCCAGGGCGGTGCGGATGTCGTCCGGGTGGGACACGTACGCGACCGCCGCGGGCTTGAGTGCGTCGAAGCGGGTGTTGTAGAGCTGCCGGGCCGTCTTCCAGTCGGCGTCGCCCGGGCGGATGAGGGGGCCGTCGAGATCGCGGGCGAGGGCGGACCAGTTGGCGGCGGTGGTCTTGGTGCTCGTGGTCCTGGCGGTGGTCGTGGCCCTGGAGCCGGTGTCCGATTTTGTGCAGGCGGTGGTGAGGGGGGTCGCGGCTGCGGCGATGCCCGCCGTGCCGACGGTGAGGAATGTGCGCCGTTCCATGGGGCCTCCCAGTGGTTCCGTCGAGGGAGACGGGGTGGTGGGGGTGAGGGTTCCATGGGGAGGCCCATCGCCGCAGCACGACTGCGTCAGCCGGCCACGTGCCTTTCCGCGTCCGTGCGCGCCTGCCTTCTCGCTCTTCTGGCCGGGCCGCGCCAGCCGCAGGTGCAGTGGGCCATGCAGAAGTGGCCCTTCTCCTTTGTAGTCGTGCGGTGTTCGGGGAGGTTGGGGGGAGCCTCCAGCCCGTCCTGCTGCGCCACGACAACCACGTTACCCAGCGCGGGTAAAGGCTTCGTATGCCGGCTCCGGCGGGCTCGCGTGACGGGGCCACATACCGGTCGTTAACCGGAACAACAAGGGGGCCCGTGACGGACGTACCGGCTGGGGGTAGGCAGGCGATGACTGGGCGGCAGCGGGAACGGCGGCACAGGCGGACGGGTGCGGCGGTCGTCGCGGCCGGCGTCGTGGCCGGGGTGGGGCTGGGGGCCGGAGGATGTGCGGGCGGTGACGCGGTGGCCGGGGACGCCCGTGGCGAGGACGCGGTCGTCGTGTTGCACCGGGCCGCGGACCGGCTGGTGGAGGCGGGGAGCTCGAAGGCCCGTACGTCGATGGAGATGGCCGCCGGCGGGACCCGGGTCACGATCCGGGGCGCGGGGGTCTACGACTACCGCAAGCGGATGGGGCAGCTGAAGGTGCTGCTGCCGCAGGATCCCGCGGGGGCCGCCGAGCGCCGGCCCATCACCGAACTGCTCGCGCCGGGAACGCTCTTCATGAAGAACCGGGGCGCCGGTGTGCCCCCGGACAAGTGGGTGCGGGTGGAGACGCGGACCCTGTCCGACGGGAACCTCGTCACCGGCGGGGCCACCGATCCGTTCGCGGCGGCCGAGGTGCTGCGCGGGACGCGGTCGGCGAAGTTCGTCGGCAGGACCGAGGTCGCGGGCACCGGGGTGCTGCACTACCGGGGCACGGCGGATCTCGGCGCTGCCGCGAAGAAGGCCTCCGCGGGCAACAAAGAGTCCCTGAGCGCGGCGGCGAAAGGGTTCGCCACGGCCGAAGTGCCGTTCGACGTCTACCTCGACGACGAGGGGCGCATCCGTAAGGTCCGGCACCGGTTCAGCTTCGTGGGCGGGCAGCAGAAGAGCCCCGTGGCCGTCGCCTCGACCACGTTGCTCTACGATTTCGGGGCCTCGGTGCGCGTACGCCTGCCGGACACCGACGACATCTACGCGGGCAAGATCGCCGAGGAGTGACCGGCGCGAACTAGCCCGTCCGTGCCATGCGCGGTGTGTAGGCCGCTCCCTACTCTAGGAAGTCGGCAGCGGCAGAGATGAGGTGATGCACGTGGCTCCGGTCGGCGGTACGGCAGTTCAGGACCACGTGGCCCTCGCCGAGATCGAGCTGTGCGGAGAGTTGATCATCGCGGCGTCGGCCGCTCACGAGGAGCGGCTCAGCCTGGAGAGCATCGACGAGGTGCTGAAGGTGGCCGAGGAGCGGGGCGCCTGCGCGGACTGAGGCCGACTCACGTCCGCAGCATGCGGGCGATCGCCTGGGTCGCCTCCTTCACCTTCGCGTCGATCTCGTCACCGCCCTTGCCGGCGGCGTCGGCGACGCAGTGGCGCAGGTGCTCCTCCAGCAGTTGCAGGGCGAAGGACTGAAGGGCCTTGGTGGAGGCGGAGACCTGGGTGAGTATGTCGATGCAGTAGACGTCCTCGTCGACCATCCGCTGCAGGCCGCGGATCTGGCCCTCGATGCGGCGCAGGCGCTTGAGGTGCTCGTCCTTCTGCTTGTGGTACCCGTGCACGCCTCGGTCGTGGTCGGTCACGACATCCGCTCCGGCGGTGACATCCGTGACATCCCCGGCATCCGTAACGTCGGTCACGTCCGTCATCGCGTCCTCCTGGTGGGCTGTGAGCCGACATATACCCCTGGCGGGTATATGGTACCGAACTTTGCTGGGTATATGCCTCTTGGCCGAAGCCTCGCGTAACGGCCTGATCCGACCCCTGGACCGCCCCCGTGCTCATCACTGTGCCTGATGGGCGACACTGGTGGGCGGCCCGATAGCCGTGGCCGGATGATGCGCCTAGCATCAGCCTGACCGAAACCGAAGCAAGCCGAGGACCCCACGTGCGCTTTCGTCTGACCCCCAGGGAGACGAGCTTCTACGACATGTTCGCCGCCTCTGCGGACAACATCGTCACGGGCTCGAAGCTCCTGATGGAACTGCTCGGGGCGGACGCTTCCGCCCGGGCCGAGATCGCAGAGCGTATGCGGGCAGCGGAACACGCAGGTGACGACGCCACGCACGCGATCTTCCACCAGCTGAACTCCTCGTTCATCACGCCGTTCGACCGCGAGGACATCTACTCCCTCGCCTCGTCCCTCGACGACATCATGGACTTCATGGAGGAGGCCGTCGACCTGGTCGTCCTCTACAACGTCGAGGAACTGCCCAAGGGCGTCGACCAGCAGATCGAGGTGCTGGCGCGCGCGGCCGAACTGACGGCCGAAGCGATGCCGCATCTGCGGACGATGGAGAACCTCACCGAGTACTGGATCGAGGTCAACCGGCTGGAGAACCAGGCCGACCAGATCCACCGCAAGCTGCTCGCGCACCTCTTCAACGGCAAGTACGACGCCATCGAGGTCCTGAAGCTCAAGCAGATCGTGGACGTGCTGGAGGAAGCGGCGGACGCGTTCGAGCACGTGGCGAACACGGTGGAGACCATCGCCGTCAAGGAGTCCTGAGCCCTTCATGGACACCTTTGCTCTGGTCGTGACCATCGGGGTCGCGCTCTTCTTCACGTACACCAACGGTTTCCACGACTCGGCGAACGCGATCGCCACGTCGGTGTCGACGCGGGCGCTCACGCCGAAGGCCGCGCTGGCCATGGCCGCGGTGATGAACCTCGTCGGTGCGTTCATGGGCTCCGGGGTCGCCAAGACCGTCAGCGAGGGGCTGATCCAGACCCCCGAGGGCTCGAAGGGGATGGGGATCCTCTTCGCCGCGCTCGTGGGTGCGATCACCTGGAACCTGATCACCTGGTACTTCGGGCTGCCGTCGTCCTCCTCGCACGCGCTGTTCGGCGGCATGGTGGGGGCGGCGCTCGCCGGTGGGACGACGGTCTACTGGCACGGGGTGCTGGAGAAGGTCGTCATCCCCATGTTCATCTCGCCGGTGGTCGGTCTGCTGGCCGGTTACCTGGTGATGACCGCGATCATGTGGATATTCCGGAAGGCCAACCCGCACAAGGCCAAGCGGGGGTTCCGGATAGCCCAGACCGTCTCGGCGGCCGGGATGGCGCTGGGGCACGGTCTGCAGGACGCGCAGAAGACGATGGGCATCGTGGTGATGGCGCTCGTCATCGCGGATGTCGAGGACTACGGCGATCCGATTCCGGTGTGGGTGAAGATCGCCTGTGCGGTGATGCTGTCGCTGGGCACCTACGCCGGTGGGTGGCGGATCATGCGGACGCTGGGGCGGAAGATCATCGAGCTGGATCCGCCGCAGGGGTTCGCGGCGGAGACGACGGGGGCGTCGATCATGTTCGCCACGGCGTTCCTGTTCAAGGCGCCGATCTCGACGACGCACGTCATCACGTCGGCGATCATGGGGGTCGGGGCGACGAAGCGGGTGAATGCCGTGCGGTGGGGTGTCGCCAAGAACATCATTCTGGGGTGGTTCATCACGATGCCGGCCGCTGCGCTGGTGGCTGCGCTGTCGTTCTGGGTCGTGAATCTGGCGTTCCTGTAGTCGTTGCCGGGCGCGGCCGAGTGAGTACGCGAACGGGCCCGCCCCTGGGAGAGGGGCGGGCCCTTTTCGGCCTCGCGGTGGCACCGCCATGCAGCACCGCGAGGGGTCTCGGCGGGGGTGGATCAGCCGAAGCGGCCGGAGATGTAGTCCTCCGTGGCCTGGACCGACGGGTTGGAGAAGATGCGCTCCGTGTCGTCGATCTCTATGAGCTTGCCGGGCTGGCCGACCGCCGACAGGTTGAAGAAGGCCGTACGGTCGGAGACGCGCGCCGCCTGCTGCATGTTGTGCGTCACGATGACGATCGTGAAGCGTTCCTTCAGCTCGCCGATCAGGTCCTCGATGGCGAGGGTGGAGATCGGGTCCAGGGCGGAGCAGGGCTCGTCCATCAGCAGGACGTTCGGCTCGACCGCGATCGCGCGGGCGATGCACAGACGCTGCTGCTGGCCGCCAGAGAGGCCGGAACCCGGCTTGTTCAGGCGGTCCTTGACCTCGTTCCAGAGGTTCGCGCCCTTGAGCGACTTCTCGACGATGTCGCTCAGCTCGCTCTTCTTGTAGTTGCCGTTCAGGCGCAGGCCCGCCGCCACGTTGTCGAAGATCGACATCGTGGGGAACGGGTTCGGGCGCTGGAACACCATGCCGACCTCGCGGCGCACGGACACCGGGTCGATGCCCGACCCGTAGAGGTCCTCGTCGTCGAGGAGCACCTTGCCCTCGACCCGGCCGCCGGACGTCACCTCGTGCATACGGTTCAGGGTGCGCAGGAACGTCGACTTGCCGCATCCGGACGGGCCGATGAACGCCGTCACCGAGCGCGGCTCGACGGTCATCGAGATGTCCTCGATCGCCTTGTGGGAGCCGTAGTAGGCGGTCAGTCCGCTTACGTCGATTCGCTTGGCCATTACTACTTCACTTCCAGACTCAGTCAGTCGCTGTATGGCCGCGTCAGCGACCGGTCTTCGGGGCCTTCCAGCGGGCGATCCCGCGGGCCACCAGGTTCAGGAGCATCACGAAGGCGATCAGGGTGAGCGACGCCGCCCAGGCACGGTCGTACGCCGCACCGGAGCCCGCGCTGTTCGCGTACTGCTGGTAGATGTACAGCGGCAGCGAGGCCTGCGCCCCCTCGAAGGGGTTGGCGTTGATGAACGCGTTGCCCCAGACCAGCAGCAGGACCGGCGCGGTCTCACCGGTGATGCGGGCGATCGACAGCATGATGCCCGTGGTGATACCGCCGAGGGAGGTCGGCAGGACCACCTTCAGGATCGTGCGCCACTTCGGGACGCCGAGCGCGAGGGAGGCCTCGCGCAGCTCGTTCGGGACGAGCTTGAGCATCTCCTCCGTGGAGCGGACGACGACCGGCATCATCAGGATGGCCAGGGCCAGCGAGCCGGCGAAGCCGAAGGGCTCCATGTCGAACATCAGCATGAGGCTGAGGATGAACAGACCCGCGACGATCGACGGGATACCGGTCATGACGTCGACGAAGAACGTGATGGCCTTGGAGAGGTTGCCCCGGCCGTACTCCACGAGGTAGATCGCGGTGAGCACACCGATCGGCGCGGCGATCACCGTGGCGAGACCGACCTGCTCCAGGGTGCCGAGGATGGCGTGGTAGATGCCGCCGCCGGGCTCGGTGTCGGCGACGACGCCCATGGAGTGCGTCAGGAAGTAGACGTCGAGGACCTTCACGCCGCGCACGATCGTCGACCACACCAGCGAGGCCAGCGGGATGACGGCGAGCAGGAAGGCGACCCAGACCAGGGAGGTCACCATGCGGTCCTTGGCCTGGCGCTTGCCCTCGACCATCGTGGCGATGGCGTACGAGGCGACGACGTAGAGGATCGCGGCGATCAGGCCCCACTGGACGCGGCTGTGCAGGCCGCCGGCGAGGCCGATGCCGATCGCGGCGGCGATCGAGCCGGCGGCGATGGCGTACGGGGACCACTTGGGCAGGCGGGCGCCGCGCAGGGTGCTGGGGCCCTTGGGGGTGACGGTTGCGGTGCTCATGCGTTGGCCCCCGAGTACTCCTTGCGGCGGGCGATGATCGCGCGGGCCGCGCCGTTGACCAGCAGGGTGATGACGAACAGGACCAGACCGGAGGCGATCAGCGCGTCCCGGCCGAACTCGGTGGCCTCACCGAACTTGCTGGCGATGTTCTGGGCGAACGTGCCGCCGCCCGGGTCGAGCAGGCTGGTCTGGATCAGGAAGGTCGGGGACAGCACCGTGGCGACGGCCATGGTCTCGCCGAGGGCGCGGCCGAGGCCGAGCATCGAGGCGGAGATGACGCCGGAGCGGCCGAAGGGGAGGACCGCCATGCGGATGACCTCCCAGCGGGTGGCGCCGAGCGCCAGGGCCGCCTCCTCGTGCATCTGCGGGACCTGCCGGAAGACCTCGCGGCTCACGTTGGTGATGATCGGCAGGATCATGATCGCGAGCAGGATGCCGACGGTCAGCATGGAGCGCGGGGCGCCGCCCTGCCAGGAGAAGATGCCGGTCCAGCCGAGGTAGTCGTTCAGCCAGCCGAAGAGGCCGTTCATGTGCGGCACGAGGACCAGCGCGCCCCAGAGGCCGTAGACGATGGACGGCACGGCGGCGAGCAGGTCGATCACGTAGGCGATGGGACCGCTCAGCTTGCGCGGGGCGTAATGCGTCAGGAACAGCGCGATGGCGACGGCGATCGGGACGGCGATCACCATGGCGACGATCGAGGAGACCACCGTGCCGAAGGCCAGGACGGCGATGCCGAAGTTCGGCGGGACGGCGTTGGTGTTCCACTCGAAGGTGGTCAGGAAGTTGCCCTGGTCCTTGCTGATCGCGAGGGAGGCGCGGTACGTGAGGAAGGCCGCGATCGCGGCCATGATCACCAGCAGCAGGATGCCGGAGCCGCGGGAGAGACCGAGGAAGATCCGGTCTCCCGGCCGGGTGGCGCCGCGCGCGGCGCGCTTGTCGATGGCGGGCGGCTGGGCGGGGGGAGGTGCGTCGGTTATCTGCGTGGATGTGTCCATCAGGTTCTCCGGTCTGCGGAGCCGTACGCGCTGTGCGGCGGCTCTGCGGAGCCGTACACGGGGTACGGCCACTGGCGGCGGTGCACCGGACGGTGCGGCCCGGCCCCGGGGAGGGGACCGGACCGCACTCGGATCAGCTCAGGCCCTCGATGGTGGTGCGGACCTGGGAGATGATGTCGTCGGGGATCGGCGCGTAGTCGTTCTCGGCGAGGATCTTCTGGCCTTCCTCGGAGGCGATGTAGCGCAGGAACGCCTTGGTGGCGGGCAGCGAGTCGGCCTTGTTGCCCTTGTCGCAGACGATCTCGTACGTGACGAGGACCATCGGGTAGGCGCCCTCGGCCTTGGTGCCGTAGTTCAGCTCCAGGGCGAGGTCCTTGCCCGTGCCGACGACCTTGGCCTCGGAGATGGCCTTGGTGGCGTTGTCGATGGTGGCCTTGACCGGCTGGGCGGCGCCCGTGTCGAGGTCGACGGTCTTCAGGCCGTCCTTGGCGTACGACAGCTCGAAGTAGCCGATGGCGCCGTTGGTCTGCTTCACCTGCTGGGCGACACCGGAGGAGCCGGAGGCGGACTGGCCGCCCTTGGCCTGCCAGGTCTTGCCGCCGTCGTAGGGCCAGTCCTTCTTGGCGGTGGCGATCAGGTACTTGGTGAAGTTGTCCGTGGTGCCGGAGTCGTCCGAGCGGTGGAACGCCTGGATCTTGAGGTTCGGAAGCTTCGCGTCGGGGTTCAGCTTCTTGATCTGCGGGTCGTTCCAGTTCTTGATCTCGTTGTTGAAGATCTTCGCCAGGGTCGGGGCGTCCAGCACGAGGTTGTCGACGCCGCTGACGTTGAAGCCGACCGCGATCGGGCCGCCGACCATCGGCAGGTCGATGCCCTGGCCGCCGGAGCAGACCTTCTTGGAGGCCGCGACCTCGTCGGGCTTCAGGGCGGAGTCGGAGCCGGCGAAGGCGACCTGGCCCTGGGTGAACGCGGTGATGCCGGCGCCGGAGCCGCCGCCCTTGTAGTTGATCTGCGTGCCCTGGCAGGCGGCGGTGAACTGCTTGACCCAGGCGTCGATCGCGTTCTTCTGCGCGGACGAGCCGTCGGCCAGCAGCTGGCCCTTGGCGTCGTCGCACTTGATGCTGCCGGGCTTGGGGGCCGCGGCGGAACCGCCGCCGCTGGTGCCGCCGGTGTCGTCGGAGCCGCACGCCGTGAGGGCCAGGGCGCCGGAGACGGCGAGAGCACCGAGAGCGAGGGCCCGCCGGTTCATGCGCTGAAGCTTCACTTGAGTTCCTTCCAGGAGCCGCCGTCCTGAATTCGGCGGCGTGCGAAGTTCTGAGTGACGCGACGCGGACGCGCACGGCAGGCGCGGCTCGCATCTGTTACGGCCGAAATTAGGCAGATCAGGTGAAGCCGCCGATGGCCGCAAATGAACGAGGGGTGAACCCCTGCCTAAGGTGTGGTTAGGTCACGGAATGCTTACGGGGAGAGCACGCGAGGGTTCCGCTTTCCGGACCTGAGGGGCTCAGTCCGGTTTTCTGGCCGGTTGTGGCCGGTTCAGTACGGTCAGCAGCGCGTCGAGCAAGGGCCGGTCGTGGGGCTGGGTGAGGCGGGCGCGAGCGGCGAAAGGTGTCAGCCACAGCACCCGGTCCACCTCGTCCGTCGGGGCGAACGCGCAGGACCTGGCCTCGGCCGCCCAGTAGCGGACCTGCTTGGGGCGGCCGTTCGCCAGATAGCGCAAGGTGGGCAGCTCGGCGCCCGGCACGGCCCGGCAGCCCGTCTCCTCCGCCACCTCGCGCAGGGCGCCGGCGAGCGGCTCCTCGCCGCGCTTCAGCTTGCCCTTCGGCCAGGACCAGTCGTCGTATTTCGGCCGGTGCACGAGGCAGACCTCCAGCCTGCCGGTGACGGGGGAGTGGCGCCACAGGACGCAGCCGGCCGCCTGAACGGTGGTGTCCTCGGGAGAGCCGGAGCTCACCGGGTACTCACCGCCTCCTTCTGCCAGGCCTGCTGGAACGCGAAGCGTGCCGCCTCCACCTCGTGCCGCTGGTCGGCGTGCAGGACGCCGAGGGCGTATGCCGTGGCCGGGGCGATACGCGGGGTACGGGCTGCCTGGGCCGCCGCTGCCGCCGCCTCCGAGGCGTCGCGGTGGCGGTTGAGGGCCTGGCCCGCGGAGAGCAGGCGCAGGTCGACGACCGAGGTGCCGTTGGGTTCGCCGCGGATCGCTTCGCGGGCGTAGCGGTGCAGGCGCAGGAGCAGGCGGACCTGGTGCCAGGGGGCGTCCTGCGGGTGCGGGACCGTGTCCGGAGACAGGCCGTGGACGAGGGCGGCGGCGTTGTACGGGTGGCCCGCGGTGAGGAGGGGGAGGGCGGCTACGGCGTCGGTGAGGCGGTCCTTCGCGGCGGTGGCCAGGGGGCGGAGGTCCGTGCCGGCCGCGGATCGGGTCAGGGGGACCTCGCTGGCCAGGACGGCGACCTTGTCCGCGATGGCGTGGAAGCGGCTGGAGCCGAGCGCTTGCAGGGCTGCGGAGTGGGCTCGGGTGCGGGCGAGGGTGAGCTGGCGGTCGAGTAGAGCGCCTGCTTTTGCTGCTCCCACTGTGAGGTTGCCGCGTTCTGTGGTGCTGGTCGGGGGGGTGCGCAGCTCGGCGTGACGAGGTGCCGCTCTCTGTGGGACGGGCGCCGCCCCAGCGGCACGACTGCCCGCAGCCGGGCTGGCTTCACCACCCACCTGGGCGGGCAACGCCGTGGAGCCCGACAAGCGGTGCAACGCGCCCAGCAGGCGTTCCAAGCGTGCCGTGTACGCGTGTTCCATGGCCAGGGTGCCTGAGACCCAGGCCAGTTCGGGGCGCATGCCCTCGCACCAGTCCGTGTCGAGGAGGGACTGGAACGTGTGCAGGCTGGCGCTGATGCGGCGGGCCGAGCGGCGGAGCGCGCGGGCCGCGTCGACGGACCCCTCCGAGCCGCTCGCCCCGGAACCGGTCTCCCGGTGCAGGCGCAGCGCGCGGAGGAACTCCGTGGCCTGGGCCCGCAGGTAGCCCGCGAGGGCGTCCCCGGTGGGGGCGGGGCCTGCCACGGGGTCCGTCGGGTCAAGGTGTTGCTGTGCCACGCCGGCGCCTCCGGGCGTCTATGAGCATCTCCTGGACGTTGCGCAGGGGCTGGCCGTCCGCGTCGGTCGCATGCCGGGTCCACTCGCCGTCCGGGCCGAGGCGCCAGGAGGCGGTGGCGTCGGACATGCCGGTCTCCAGCAGCCGGTTCAGGGCTGCCCGGTGCGCCGGGTCGGTGACCCGGACCAGGGCCTCTATCCGGCGGTCGAGGTTGCGGTGCATCATGTCGGCGCTGCCGAACCACACCTCGGGCTCGCCGCCGTTGCCGAAGGCGAACACGCGCGAGTGCTCCAGGAAGCGGCCGAGGATGGAGCGCACCCGGATGTTCTCCGACAGGCCCGGCACGCCCGGGCGCAGCGCGCAGATGCCGCGCACCCACACGTCCACCGGCACGCCCGCCTGGGCCGCGCGGTAGCAGGCGTCGATGACGGCCTCGTCGACCATCGAGTTGACCTTGATACGGACGTACGCGGGCCGCCCGGCGCGGTGGTGCTGGATCTCCTTGGTGATCCGCGCGACCAGGCCGTCGCGCAGCGACTTGGGCGCCACGAGCAGACGGCGGTAGGTCTCCCGGCGGGAGTAGCCGGAGAGGCGGTTGAAGAGGTCCGAGAGGTCCGCGCCGACCTGCGGGTCGGCCGTGAGCAGGCCGAGGTCCTCGTAGAGGCGGGCCGTCTTCGGGTGGTAGTTGCCGGTGCCGACGTGGCTGTAGCGGCGCAGCGTCTCGCCCTCCTGGCGGACCACCAGCGACAGCTTGCAGTGGGTCTTCAGGCCGACCAGGCCGTAGACGACGTGGCAGCCGGCCTCCTCCAGCTTGCGCGCCCACTTGATGTTGGCGTGCTCGTCGAAGCGGGCCTTGATCTCGACCAGGACCAGGACCTGCTTGCCGGTCTCGGCGGCCTCGATGAGCGCGTCGACTATGGGGGAGTCGCCCGAGGTCCGGTACAGGGTCTGCTTGATCGCGAGGACGTCCGGGTCGCCGGCCGCCTGCTCCAGGAAGGCCTGGACGGAGGTGGAGAACGAGTCGTACGGGTGGTGCAGCAGGACGTCCCGCTCGCGCAGGGCGGCGAAGATGTCCGGCGCGGACGCCGACTCGACCTCGGCGAGGTCGCGGTGGGTGCCGGCGACGAACTTGCGGTACTTCAGCTCCGGCCGGTCGAGGGAGGCGATCCGGAACAGGCCCGTGAGGTCCAGGGGCCCCGGCAGCGGGTACACCTCGGCCTCGCTGATCTTCAGCTCACGCACCAGCAGGTCAAGGACCTCGCGGTCGATGGACTCCTCGACCTCCAGGCGCACCGGCGGGCCGAAGCGGCGCCGCATGAGCTCCTTCTCCAGGGCCTGGAGCAGGTTCTCGGCGTCGTCCTCCTCGACCTCCAGGTCCTCGTTCCTGGTGAGGCGGAAGGCGTGGTGCTCCAGCACCTCCATGCCCGGGAACAGCTCCTCCAGGTGGGCGGCGATGACGTCCTCGATGGGGACGTATCGGCCCGGGGAGCTCTCCAGGAAGCGGGACAGCAGCGGCGGCACCTTGACGCGGGCGAAGTGCTTGTGGCCCGTGACCGGGTTCCGTACGACGACGGCCAGGTTCAGGGACAGGCCCGAGATGTAGGGGAAGGGGTGGGCCGGGTCGACCGCCAGCGGGGTCAGCACGGGGAAGATCTGGTGCCGGAACAGGGTGAACAGGCGGGCCTGCTCCTTCTCCTGGAGCTCGTTCCAGCGGACCAGGTGGATGCCCTCCTCCGCGAGTGCGGGGGCGACGTCCTCGTGGTAGCAGGCGGCGTGCCGGGCCATGAGCTCGCGGGAGCGGGCCCAGATCATCTCCAGCACCTCGCGCGGCTGGAGGCCGGAGGCGGAGCGGGTGGCCACGCCGGTGGCGATACGGCGCTTCAGACCGGCCACCCGGACCATGAAGAACTCGTCCAGGTTGCTGGCGAAGATCGCGAGGAAGTTGGCCCGCTCCAGCAGAGGAGTGTTCGGGTCCTCGGCGAGTTCGAGAACGCGCTCGTTGAACGCGAGCCAGCTGCGCTCCCGGTCGAGGAAACGGCCCTGTGGCAGCTGGGGCCCGTCGTACGGCGACTCCTCGTAGGCGTCGAGGTCGGCGTCGATGTCGGGTTCGAGTTCGGAGACGGCTGCCGCGATGGTGTGCGGGCGGTGGGCTGCTATGGAGCCCACGGAGGGCTGCGCGTGCTGGACCTGTGCCTGGGTGTTCGGCTGGCTCATGGACCCATTCTTCCGCGCCGCGAGCATCACGGGCGCGTCGGAAAGCGCGGGCGGGAGCGGGGGCGTCACATGAGTGTTCCCGTTCCTCCCAGGCCCCTCTCGGGGCGGTGAAGGCTCTGGCACGGCGGGAGTCATTGGCCGAGCGTCGCAAGCTCGTCTGAATCGATGGTTACGGCGACATGACGTGTGGGATAGCGCAGGGCGGCTCGCGGGGGTGCCTCCGGCGCCGGCCGGAAAGTCGGGCGTGCTTTCGTGAACCGGTCGAACGGGGTCGTCCGATGAGGAGACGTGAGCGAAACGAGAAGCGACGGGGAGCTGCTGCGGGCCGTTGCCGCGGACGCCGACCGGCGTGCCTTCGAGGAGCTGTACCGGCGGTACGCGCCGTGGCTTCGTGCCCGGCTGCGGGGCCGGTGCGCCGACGTGGGTGTCGTCGACGACGTCGTGCAGGAGACGTTCCTCGCGGTGTGGCGGGGCAAGGCCCGCTACCGGGAGGAGGGCGATGTGGCCGGGTGGCTGTGGCGCATCGGGTCGCGGCGGCTGGTGGACGCGCTGCGCGGTGACGGGGCGCGCGGGCGGCTGCGGCAGGCGCTGGCGCGGCTGCGGCACCGGGACGAGGTGTCGGCGGAGGAGCGCGTGCTCGCGGGGGTGGAGCACGGGGACCTCGCCGGCGCGCTGGTCCGACTGTCGCCGGAGCTGCGGGCGGTGCTGCAGGCGACCGTCATCGACGGCCTGACGACCCGGGAGGCCGCCGTGCTGCTGGGGATTCCGCCGGGGACGGTCAAGACGCGGGCGATGCGGGCCCGCAAGCAGTTGCGGGAGGCGTTGGCATGAGCTGGCACGTGCCTGAAGAGGATCTGCGCGCCTACGCGCGCGGCGAGCTGGCGGCACCGGCTCTGTGGTCCGCCGACGCGCACCTGGGCGCCTGTGCCGCGTGCCGGGGCGTGCTCGCCGAGGTGAGTGACCCGGTCGCGCTCGACGCGGGGTGGGAGCGGCTCGACGCCGAGCTCGACGCGCCCCGGGCGGGGGTGCTGGAGTCGCTGCTGGTGCGCATCGGGGTCGCCGGGCACACAGCGCGGCTGCTGGCGGCGGCGCCGGTGCTGCGGCGGTCGTGGCTGGGGGCCGTCGTCGTCGTACTGCTGCTGAGCGTCGGGGCGGGGCACGCCCCGCACAGCGGGGAGTTCCCCACGCTGTTCCTCGCTCTCGCGCCGCTGCTGCCGCTGGCGGGGGTGGCGCTGTCGTACGGGCCGGCGCTGGATCCGACGTACGAGATGGCCGTCGTCGCGCCGATGCACGGGTTCCGGCTGCTGATGATCCGGACGGTGGCCGTGCTGGGCGTGGTGCTGGGGCTGAACGGGCTCGCGACGCTCGCGCTGCCCGAGTACGGGCTGCGGGCGCTGGCCTGGCTGCTGCCCGCGCTCGCGCTCACCGCGACCGGGCTGGCGCTGACGCCCCGGCTGGGGCCGGTGCTCGCGCCGTCGCTGGCCGGCGGGGCGTGGGTCGGGCTGCTGGTGCTGGCCGAGGCGCTGCGGGCGGGGCCCGAGGTGCCGCTCGCGCCGTTCACCGTCGCCGGGCAGGGCGTGGCGGCGCTGGTCGCCGCACTCGCCGCCGGGCTGCTCTTCCTTTTCCGTGACCGCTTCGATCTCTTCCAGGGACGTGCCGTATGACTCCGACCGTGTCCGCTTCCGGGCTCAGCCTCCGCTACGGCGGCACCCGCGCCCTCGACGACGTGTCACTGCGGCTGACCCGCGGCGTCACCGGGCTGCTCGGGCCCAACGGCGCCGGCAAGACCACGCTGCTGCGGGTCCTCGCCACGGCCCTGCCCGCCGACCGGGGCGCCTTCACCGTGCTCGGGCACGACCCGGGCACCGCGCGGGGCAGGCAGGAGGTGCGGCGCCGGCTGGGCTACCTGCCGCAGACGCCGGGGTTCCACCCGGACTTCACCGCCTTCGAGTTCGTCGACTACGTGGCGATCCTGAAGGAGATGACCGACCGGGCCGCCCGGCATCGCGAGGTGCGGCGGGTGCTCGACGAGGTGGGGCTGGCCGACGTGCGGGGCAAGCGGATCCGCAAGCTGTCCGGCGGCATGCGGCAGCGGGTCGCCCTGGGCGCCGCCCTGGTCGGTGATCCCGGCTTCCTGGTGCTGGACGAGCCCACCGTCGGGCTGGATCCCGAACAGCGCATGCGGTTCCGGGAGCTGATCGCGGGGGCCGGGGAGGGGCGCACGGTGCTGCTGTCCACCCACCAGACGGAGGACGTGGCGATGCTCTGTCACCGGGTGCTGGTCATGGCCGGCGGCCGGGTCCGGTTCGAGGGCACTCCGGCCGAGCTGACGGCGCGGGCCGCCGGGCGGGTGTGGAGCAGCACGGAGCGCGATCCGGACGCCAAGGCGGGGTGGCGTACGGGGACCGGGGCCTTCCGGAACGTGGGGGATCCGCCGGACGGGGCCGAGCTCGTCGAACCCACCCTGGAGGACGGTTACCTGCTCACCCTCGACGGTGACGCCGTGGGGGTGGCGGCATGACCGCGGTGGTGGAGAAGCCGGTCCGGTCCGCCGAGCGGGACGAGCCTGGCGGGGCCCGGGCCGCCGTGTTCGCCCTGGCCCTGTTCGAGACGCGCCGGCTGCTGACGAGAGTGCCGGTGATCATCGCCTTCCTCGTGTACCTCGGCTGGACCGTGTGGCGCGGCGGGAAGGACTGGGACGGCTACCCGGCCCTCCAGGACGTCGACCGCGCCACCCAGAGCGCGCCGATGCTGGTCGGCCTCGCGGTCCTGCTGTCCGTCAACCTCGCCGCGCTGCGCTCGCGACGGCACGGGACGGAGCAGCACTTCGCGGTGCTGGTCCTCCCGCCGTGGCGGCGTACGGTCGCCCACGCGCTGTCGGTCGTGGCCGCGGCCCTGTTCACGGCCGTGTGCGTGGCCGCGCAGTTCGGCCGGGAGGCGCTCAGGCCCGGGGCGATCGGGCACGGTTCGGTGGCCGAACTGCTCGTGGGACCGCTGACCGTGTTGCTGTCCGGGCTGGTCGGGCTGCTCATGGCCGGGCTGGTGAGGTCGGCGATCGCCGCCCCGCTGACGGTGGTGTTCTTCCTGTTCTTGTTCATGTTCTTCACGGGCGGCACGAGCGACGGCGGGACCCGGTGGCTCATGCCGGTGGTCGTCGAGCCGACCGCCAGTACGTTGCCGTCCGACCTGATGGGCCGGCCCGCCGCCTGGCACGCGCTGTATCTGGCCGGGCTGGCGCTGTGCGCGGGACTGCTGGCGGTGCTGGTCGCCGGCGGCCGCAAGCCGGTGGTGATGACCGGGGTCGCCGGGGCGGTGGCCATGACGCTGGTGGGCGGAGTCGCCCAGGCCGGCGGCGACTCGCCCGAGCTGGTCAAGGCCCGGGAGCGGGCCACGGTCAACCCGGACCAGGTGCAGTCCTGTGTCCGGCGGGACGGGTCGACGTACTGCGCGTTCCCCGAGTGGGGACCGAGGGTCGCGGACTGGGCCGGAGTCGTGGACCGGGTGCGGTCCCTGGCCGGTGGCAGCGCCCATGAGCAGGACGTCGTCGTACGCCAGCGGGTCGAGGCCCGTTACGGGCTCTCCGGCGATGGTGCGCTGATGCCCTTGGAGCGTCCGCACGAGGTGACCGTGCGCACCCGGTGGGGCGGAAACCGCGTCCCCGAGTTCTCGGCGGCCGTGGCCGGGGTGCTCGTCGCGGGGAACGAGAAGGCGTCGACGTCGATGTGCGACGGCCGCATGGTCACCGTCATGTGGCTGGCCCTGGGCTGGGAGTCCGACCCGATGGCGGCGCTGCGCCGCGTCCGCCTCGACGACAGTGTGACCGGCTCGGCCTTCGTGCTCCAGCCGACGGACGGGATGTACATGACGGCCGCCCAGACGGAGGTCCTGCGCGAACTGCTCGACCGGCCCCGGGGCGAGGTCACCGCGCGCGTGAAGTCCCAGTGGGCCGAGCTGACCGCGCCGAAGGTGACGGCGGCCCGGGCGGCACATCTGCTGGGCGTGCGCGCGCCCGAGGGGGACGACAAGTGCTTCGAGTGACACGGGAGTTGATCCTCCCGGTCTGCCGAACCCTCTCCCTGGGCGTGATCGGCACGGCAGGCGCGGCGGGACTGCTGCTCGCCGCGCTCCCCCGGATCACCGGCGAGACGGGCGAACGCCTCTGCCTGCACCTGCTGCGGGGCGCGGTCCTGGCCTTCGCGCTGGGCCTGGTGTTCCTCCTGGACGACCCGGCCCGGCACACCACGGCCACCGTGCCGACCCCGCGCCCGGTCCGCGTCGCGCTGCGAGTTGCCCTCGTCGTCCCGGCCACGGCGGCCTGGTGGACCGCGGCACTGCTGCTCGTGCCGCCGGACCTACGGCCCCCGGTCGCCGACATCACGCTGGAGGCAGGGGCCGCCTTTGCCCTGGCGGTGGCCGGTGCGGCGGTCGCGGTGCGGTTCAGCGACGTCACGCACCCCGGACCCCGGGTCGCGGCCGGCCTGCTGACCTCGGCGGTACTGGTCAAGCTGTTCTGGCCCGGGAGGTGGGCGCTGTTCGTGCCGGTGGAGGACGACCGGTGGGCGGCGGCGCACGAGCGGTGGGCGGTGGTGCTGGCCGGGGCCGTGCTCGTGGGAGTGCTGGGTGCGGTGGAGCCGTTGCGGCGGTGGTCGTGGCGTGTGACGCGGGGTGGGTGAGCTGGTCTGCGGGGCGTCGGTCCGGTTGGGTCCGGGCGTGGGGTGCTGGGTGGGTGAGTTGGTCTGAGGGGCAGTGGCCTGGCGTGTGGCGCCAGGCGCTGACTCTGGGTGGCTGGTCGGAGGCCGTTGGTCGGGTTGTGTCCGGGCGTGGGGTGCCGGGTGGGTGAGCTGGTCTGCGGGGCAGTGGTCCGGGTGTGGCCCGGCGTGTGGCGGTGAGCCGGTGACGGGATGCCGGGCACGGGGGCTACCGGTCACCGGTCCGCCACCGTGCCGGTGGGCCGCTGACGTGGCGCCGGGCATGGAGCGGCTACAGGTGACCGGTCCGCCAGCGGGCCTCTTCCTCGGCGAGGGCGGTGGGATCGGGGGTGCGGTGGCGGACGGCGGTCAGCCAGTCGGTGATGAGCCCCGCGAGCCGGGCCGGCTGTGGCGGGCCGTCCTCGGCGAGCAGGGCCGGCAGCCGTCCGGCCGCGGGATCGTCCGCGTCGCAGGTGCCGCACAGAACCGTCTCCTTGAGGCCCTCGACCGGGGCTCCGGCGGTGTTGTGCCAGGTGTGCGGGTAGCGGGCGGACAGCAGGGCCGGTGCCGCGCAGCGGGCGCAGACCAGCGGGGTCACGCGAGGCCCACCCAGGCGTCCGCTCCGAAGGCGCCCTTCACGTCGGAGGCGACGGTGGCGGGGTCCACCGTGGTGTCCAGGGCGTAGACGGTGGTCGTGCGGGAGCCGCGGACCCGGAGGCGGACGGGGGTGTCGCCGGGGTGGTCGGTGAGGATCCGCCGCAGTTCGCTCACGGACTGCCGGGTGATGCGGTGCGCGGGCAGGGCGAGGTGGACCGGAGGCCTGCCGCTGTGCTCGGCAGGCGACACGTCCAGCACGGCGATTTCCTTGCCGAAGAGGCTCAGCGTGCCGTCGCGGTCCTCGATCCTGCCGCGTACGGAGACGACGTCGTCCTCGGTGAGCGCGTGCTGGACGAGCTGGTATACGGCGGGGAAGAACAGCACCTCGATGCCGGCGTCCCGGTCGGTGAGCTGTACGACGGCCCAGGCGTTGCCCTGCTTGGTCACCTTGCGTTGCACACCGGTGATCAGCCCCGACAGCCGTACCTCCCCGGAGGTGCGGCCGGAGGCGAGGAGTTCGGCGATGGAGCAGTCACGGGCGGCGGCGAGGATCCGTTCGGCACCGTCCAGCGGGTGGGCGGAGACGTACAGGCCCAGCATCTCCCGCTCGGTGGACAGCAGTTGGCGGCGGGGCCACTCCTCCTCGCCCACGGGGAAGTCGAGACCGAAGGCGGGACCGGCCTCCTCGGCCGCGCCCAGTCCGGCGAACAGGTCGTCCTGGCCGAAGCTCGCGGCCTTCTTCACCGGGATGACCGCGTCGACGGCGGCCTCGTGCACGGCGGTCAGGCCCTTGCGGGAGTGCCCGAGCGAGTCGAAGGCGCCCGCCTTGATCAGTGACTCCACCGCCCGCTTGTTCAGGGCGGGCAGGCCGGCCTTGTGCAGGAAGTCGGAGAAGGAGGTGAACCGCCCGTTGCGGCGGCGGGCGTCGATGACGGCCTCGATGACGTTGTCGCCGACGTTGCGCACGGACCGCAGCCCGAACCGTACGTCGTCACCGATCGCGGTGAACTCCGCCACCGACTCGTTGATGTCGGGCGGCAGCACCCGGACGCCGTTCGCGCGGGCGTCGGCGAGGTAGAGCGCGGCCTTGTCCTTGTCGTCGCCGACCGAGGTGAGCAGCGCTGCCATGTACTCGGCCGGGTAGTTGGCCTTGAGGTAGGCGGTCCAGTAGGAGACGAGGCCGTAGCCGGCCGTGTGGGACTTGTTGAAGGCGTAGCCGGAGAACGGCAGCATCACGTCCCAGAGGGCCTTGACCGCCTCGTCGGAGTAGCCGTTCGCCGTCATGCCGCCGTGGAACTTCTCCCACTCGGCGGCCAGCACCTCGGGTTTCTTCTTGCCCATCGCCCGGCGCAGCATGTCCGCGCCGCCCAGGGTGTAACCGGCGAGCTGCCGGGCGATGGCCATGATCTGTTCCTGGTAGACCAGCAGGTGGTGGGTGGAGCCGAGGATCGGGTCGAGGGCTTCCTCCAACTCCGGGTGGATCGGGGTCGCGGCCTGCTTGCCGTTCTGGCGCAGGGCGTAGTTGGTGTGGGCGTTGGCGGCCATCGGGCCGGGCCGGTACAGGGCGTTGGCGGCGGCGATGTCCTCGAACCGGGTGGGGGCCATCGCCTTGAGCAGGGCGCGCATGCCGCCCGAGTCGAGCTGGAAGACGCCGAGCGTGTTGGCCTCGGCGAGCAGCCGGTAGGTGCGGGCGTCGTCCAGCGGGATGACGACCGTGTCCGGGTCGCCGTCGCCGGGGTCGACGGTGGCCGGCCGGATGCCCCGGTTCTCCCGGACGTTGGCGATGGCCTGGTCGATGACGCCCAGGTTCCGCAGCCCCAGGAAGTCCATCTTCACCAGGCCCATCGCCTCGCACGACGGGTAGTCGAAGCCGGTGATGCGCGCGCCGTCCAGGGCCCGCAGATGCAGCGGGATGCGGTCGGTCAGCCGCGTCTTGGACAGGATCACCGCGGCGGCGTGCACACCGGTGCCGCGGGTCAGGCCCTCCACGCCCCGGGCCGTGTCGATCACCCGCCGCACGTCCGGCTCGCTCTCGTACAGCTGCCGGATCTCGCCGGCCTCCGGATAACGCGGGTGGGAGGAGTCGAAGACGGCGTCCAGCGGGGCGGGTTTGCCGTTCTGGTCGGGCGGGAGCGCCTTGGTGATGCGCTCGCCGTGGGCGAAGGGATAGCCCAGGATGCGCGCGGAGTCCTTGATGGCGTTCTTGGCCTTGATCCTGCCGAAGGTGTTCACCAGGGCCGTGTACTCGTCGCCGTACTTGTCGATGACGTAGCGGACCATGCGGTCGCGCTGCCGGTCGTCGAAGTCGAGGTCGACGTCGGGCGGGTTGATGCGCTCGGGGTTGAGGAACCGCTCGAAGAGCAGCCCGTGTTCCAGCGGGCACAGCTCGGTGATGCGGGTCGCGTACGCGACGAGGGAGCCGGTGGCCGACCCACGGCCCGGGCCGAGCGGGATGCGGTTCTCGCGGGCGTACCGGCAGATGTCCGCCACGACGAGGAAGTACGAGCTGAAGCCCATCGGCCCGATGACCGACATCTCGGTCTCGAACCGCTCCAGAACGTGCGCCGGCACCGGATCCCCGTACCGCAGGGCCAGTCCCTTCAGGACCTCCTTCCGCAGCCACGACTCCTGTGTCTCGCCCTCCGGCACGTCCGGGAACAGCGGCATCTCGTCGACATGGTCGAAGACCTCGTCGTACGACCCGACGCGCTCGGCGATCAGCAGGGTGTTGTCACAGGCCTCGGGCAGGTCGGCGAAGAGGGCGCGCATCTCGGCGGCCGACTTCAGGTAGTAGCCGGAGCCGCTGAAGCGGAAGCGGCGCGGGTCGTCCTTGTTCTTGCCGACGCCGATGCACAGCAGGTTGTCGTGGGCGTCGGCCTGGTCCTCGGTGACGTAGTGGGCGTCATTGGTGGCCAGGAGCGGGATGCCCAGCTCGCGGGCGAGACGCAGCAGCCCGTCGCGGACGTCGCGTTCGATGGCCAGGCCGTGGTCCATCAGCTCCAGGAAATAGTTCTCCCGGCCGAAGATCTCCTGGTAGGCGCCCGCGGCGGCCCTGGCCTCGTCGTACTGTCCGAGCCGCAGGCGGGTCTGGACCTCCCCGGAGGGGCAGCCGGTGGTGGCGATGATTCCCTCCGGCCGCTCGGCGATCAGCTCCCGGTCCATGCGCGGCTTCCCTGCCGGGAACTGGCCCTCGTAACTGGCCTGTGTGCTGAGCCGGAACAGGTTCCGCAGCCCCCGGGCGTCATGGGCCCACATGGTCATGTGCGTGAACCGGCCGCCGCCGGAGACGTCCTTCGACCCCTCGCCGTCCTCACCGACGGCCCGGCGCCCGCCCGGCCCCCAGAACTCCTGCCGTCGCGAGAACCGGGAGGAGGGCGCCACATACGCCTCGATCCCGATGACCGGCTTGACGGCCCCGAAGCCCTTCGCGGTCTGCGCGAACTCATAGGCCCCGAACATGTTCCCGTGGTCGCTCATCGCGATCGCGGGCATGCCCTGCCGGGCGACCTCGGCGAACATCGGCTTCAGCTTCTGTGCGCCGTCGAGCATGGAGTATTCCGTATGGTTGTGCAGATGAACGAAAGAGCTCGGCATTCTCCGCATGAAACCGGGTGTGAGCTCGCTAGATCAAACAACCAGTCGGCTTGGAAGACAACTGTCGGTTGTAAGGCTAGAGTGTTGTCGTGGACCTCAAAGCCGTACGAGCCTTCGTGGCGATCGCCGATGCCGGGCAGTTCCAGAAGGCCGCCGTGGATCTGTCGCTCACCCAGCAGGCGGTCTCCAAGCGGATCGCCGCGCTGGAGAAGGACCTGGGGGTGCGGCTGCTGGTGCGTACGCCGCGTGGAGCGGAGCTCACCATCGACGGGCAGGTGCTCCTGCCGCACGCCCGGGCCCTCCTCCAGGCGGAGGAGCGGGCGGTGGCAGCAGTTCGCCCCGGGGGACGCGCGCTGCGGGTGGACGTCGTGGGGCGCCGGGTCGCCACGGCCGGACTGGTACGGGACTTCCACCGGGCGCATCCGGAGATCGCCCTGGACGTCGTCACGCTCTTCGACGCGGATACGGCGGTGGCCGCCGTGCGGGACGGAGCCGTCGACGCCACGTTCCGAGCCGTCACCATGCCCGGGCACCGGCTCCCCGACGGCATCGAGGCCGTCCCCGTCCTGGACGAACCGCTCCGCCTGTGCGTCGGCCCCGACCACGAGTTCGCCCGAGCCGCCTCGGTGACACCCGCGCAACTGGCCGGGCACCGGATCTGGATGCCGGGCAACGCACCCGGCACGGAGTGGTCCGCCTACTACGACGAACTCGCCGAGACCTTCGGCCCGGCCATCGTCACCATCGGCCCCAACTTCGGCGTCGAGGCCCTCCTCGACACCATCGCGGGCTCCTCGACCCTGGCGACCTTCCTCAGCGAACGAACCCCGCTGGTCTGGCCGGCCGACCACGACCTGCGCCTCGTGCCCGTGTGCGACCCGACCCCGGTCTACCCGCACTCCCTCCTCTGGCGCACGGACAATCCGCATCCCGGCCTGGCAGCCCTGCGCGACCATCTGTCGGCGACGCGCCCGCTTCTTACGGAGGGGGAGGTCTGGAAGCCGAGTTGGGCGAGGTGAGCCGGGAGTCGAGAGGAACTGTCGGGGCCGCCCGCTTCTTGGCCAGTGTCGTGCTTCCACGACCCGAGTAAAGGGCGCTCCGCGTCGCCTTCGGCGATCGGCCTCCGGCCGCCCCTTGACTCGGCTCGCTCCAGCACGGGGGAGAAGCGAGCGGGCGGCCGGGGGAGGAACGGGTGGCCAGGTCCGCCGGCCTCCCCCGCCAGCTGAGAGGCCGCCCGGCGACGGGGTCGCGCTCGCGCCTCGCCAGCACGCCGGGAGGGCTCAGCGGCTATCCGTGGGTGGGGTGGGTGGTTGGGGGAGGCAGTCTGGGTTGCCATTTGGAGCATCTGGGCCCATTGGCTTCTCCCAGACCCCTGGTTATGCGTTAGCCCCTGGCCGAGACGCTCCACTTGCCCATCCACGGCCCCCGAGCAGGCCCCACGCTGCTCCCGGGCGGACCGAACCCCGCACCCACCGATCGCCGCTGAGCTCGCCCGGCGTGCTGGCGAGGCGCGAGCGCGCCCCTCCCCGCCGGCCGGCTTCTCGACGGACGTGAGGGCCGATTGGCCTGGGACCCCCGCTTTCCCCGGGCCGCTCGCTCGCTTCTCACCCGTGCTGGAACGGCCTGGGTCAAGGGTGGCCCGCAGGGCCATCGCCGAAGGCGACGCGAAGCGCCCTTGAGGCAGGCCGTGGAAGCACGACACTGGCAAAGAAGCGGGCGGCCCCGACAGTTACTTCGTGACGTACGTCAGGAACGACGCCCAGGGGCTCGCGCCGAACACGAGTATCGGACCGTCCGACTGCTTGCTGTCGCGGACGGGGACTATGCCGGGGTGGTTGTCGGCGACCTCCAGGCAGTTGGTCTGCCCCCCATCGCTGTAGGACGACTTGCGCCACACGACGGTGCCGAGATCGAGGGTTCGGTTCATGATCTGCATTCCTCGAAGGACAAGACCTTGTCTGGGTCGTCGATCAATTCGCCGAAGCTGTTGCCTTCGACATAGGCAACGGGATCGCCGAGGCGTTGCCACAACAGCGTGAGGTGGCTGTTCATGAGGTCGTGCACGCCTGCTGTGTAGGCAGAACCTGAAGTGCGACCGACGGCAACTCGGCCGCGTCCAACAGGCGCGACAGTTGGTCGGCCCACACCTTCCCGTTGGGCACAGGCCGTCGAAGCGCCCCCTCGTCCAGGATCACGCGAATGCTGGGCGCCGGTTCGCGGTACAGCAGTTCCTGCCGTCCCATGCGCAAGGCCACCTGTTCCTCGATCTCCTCGCTGT
This sequence comes from Streptomyces coeruleorubidus, assembly GCF_028885415.1. Taxonomy (GTDB): domain Bacteria; phylum Actinomycetota; class Actinomycetes; order Streptomycetales; family Streptomycetaceae; genus Streptomyces; species Streptomyces coeruleorubidus_A. Next base: position 4,596,392 of record NZ_CP118527.1, on the reverse strand, counting down.
TGCCAGCCGTTGTCTGGGCTCTGGACAACCCTGACAACACCGTGCGGGCATAGTCCTCGGTCTGCAACAGTCCAGGCACCGCCAGCTGGAACATCCACATGACGCGAGCCGTTGCCTCAAGCTCCATGAACGCCTTGTACTTGTCCTTGATGACCTCCCTGCGCGCGTCCCGCCACTCACGAACCAGCAGGTCACGGGACCGTAGTAGCTGTCCAGGTCCTCCATGACCGCCCGCTTGGAGAGCCGCTCCCCCTTCTCCAGACGGCTCAACTAGCTCTTGTCGTACCCGGTGTCCTCGGCCAACTGCCCGAGTGACTTGCCCGCCTGCTGCGGAGGAACCTCAGCGTCCGGCCGAGTGCAACCCGCCCAGACTCCCGCTCCCCGTCAACCACTTCGCCCACGTCACCCCTCACCGTTGCCTGGAGCGCCAGGCAACACCTGGCCCCTTCCACAGCGTACGGGCGACCAGTGACGATGAAGGCACGAACGGTAATCACCGCTCGTCACACCCCTGTCGCCTGCCCTGAGAAGGGACGCTTCCGTGCGCCTGCGTATCGCTGAACTCTGCGAGTCGGTCCTCCTCCTCATCGTGCGGAGTCTGCTGCCCGCCCGAGGGCGTCACCGAGCAACGCCGGCCCGATGGTCGGCGACCATCCCCCACTCCCTGCCGACCCCCACCGCTCGCCCCCTCGATGACGAAGAGCCCTTGGTGATGGACACCCCGCTGGTACGGCCGTACCTCCAGACCCTGGAGGTCTTCGCATGAGGCTGCTCCCCTGGACCGGCACCGACGGCAAGCCCTGTTACCTCTCCAGCGACAACCCCCACGCCTCCTCTCACGGCTCGCCGACGACGTCGAGGCCGCTCAACTCGCCTCCGCCGAACAGGTCCTCGCGGGCGCCAAGGCCGTACTCGGGGACCCCAAAGCCGGTGAACGCGCCGTGCGCTTCGCGCTGACGCGGGCGGTGGAGTCCCTGGGAGACGTGTTGCGGGTCGCGGTCAGTCGTAGCCGTGAGGGCGACATCCGATAAAGCAGGATATGAAACCCGGCCAGCTGTCAATGTCCTGTCATACTCACCAGTAGCGCGAACTCCTTCATCCGTTCTGACATCTTCATCGCCGTCACAGAACCGCACAGGAGTGAGCCACCCCCATGCGTCTCATTCGTAAGTCAACTGTCAGGAAATGCGGCGTCGTTGTCGCTACTACCGCCCTCGCCATATCCGGTCTGCTGGCCGGCGCCGGGACCGCGACGGCCGGGCCCGCCGGGGCGACCAACATCCGGGGCGTCGACCCCGGTGACACCGACCGGATGATCGAGCGGCTCTGCAACCAGGAGGCGAGCCTGACGGGCGTCTACGGCGCCCTCAACGTCGAGACCGGTGAGTTCAAGACCCAGGACGAATACCTGCGGGACGTCTTCGGGCTGTGGAAGCCCGCCGGGCCGTGGGAGCTGTTCCGCGGCTGGTGCGGGTACGCCGAGGCCTCGACCTGGTCCATCAAGGGCGACACAGTCCGCACGTCCCGGTGGATCGGCAACAAGGGTTCCGCCGACGACAAGGAGACCTTCGTCAGCAGCTACAGCACCAAGACGTTCGCCAAGAAGAGCGTCGGCGGGACCATCAGCCTCTCCCTCGCCAAGAGCATCTTCTCCGGCACCGTCGGCGGCAGTGCCGGCTACGAGTGGGGCTGGGAGAAGGAGTCCAAGTTCGAGACCCGTAGCGAGAAGACCATTCCGCCCTGCCGGCAGGTCGCTGTCACCTGGACGCCGTATCAGCGCGTGGTGCGCGTGAACCCCGTCTTCCACGTCGAGGACTACCAGTGGGACAAGGGCGACGGCGATCGCACCGTGCACAGCTGGCGTGACCGGGGATACCAGACCATTTACTCCCACGGTTACTACATCGACGGCATCTCCGACAAGCTCCTCCCCAACGGCCAGCCCGATGGCCGCGAGGACAAGATCGAGGAGAAGCTCGACCCCAAGTCCTGCGTCAAGTAAGGAAGATACGCACGGCGCGGCAACCTTTCCGTGCGGGGCGGCGACCCACCCCCGGACCATCCCCCCCGCACGGAACGGATTCGCCGCATGAGTGAGCCGCACAGCAAGCCCCGGCACCGCAGAAGCCGCACGGCCCTGGCGGTCGGTGTCCCGCTGGCCCTGACCGCCGCCGGCACCCTCGCCTACGGCACCGACCTCGGTGTCCTCGGCTCCACCGCCCAGCAGGCCTCCGCCGCCGCCCCGGCCTGGGCCGCCGACACCGCCGACGGGTTCGCCTCCGTCAACTCCCTCGGGCAGAACGGGACGTACGGCGGCCGGGACGGCAAGACCGTCACCGTGAAGACGCAGGCCGAGCTGGAGAAGTACGCCACGGCCACGGAGCCGTACGTCATCGTCGTCGCCGGCACGATCAACATGAACCCGGTCGGCAAAGAGATCAAGGTGCAGTCCGACAAGACCATCGTCGGGTCCGGGACCTCCGGGCAGATCGTCGGCGGTGGGTTCTTCCTCGGCCAGGGCGTGCACAACGTGATCATCCGGAACCTGACCGTCCGGGACTCGTACCAGGGCGTCTGGAACGACAAGGACCACGACTTCGACGCCATTCAGATGGACGGCGCCCATCACGTGTGGATCGATCACAACGATCTGCGGCACATGGCCGACGGGCTCATCGACGTCCGCAAGGACAGCACGAACGTCACCGTCTCCTGGAACAAGCTGAGCGACAACAACAAGACCTTCGGCATCGGCTGGACCGAGAACGTCAAGTCGGACATCACGATCCACCACAACTGGATCCGCGAGACCGAGCAGCGCAACCCGTCCACCGACAACGCCGCCCACGCCCACCTCTACAACAACTTCCTGGAGGACGCCCCGGGCACGGCCATCAAGTCGTCCTACGGCAACTACGCGCGCGGCGCGACCAAGATGGTCCTGGAGAACTCCTTCTTCCAGGGCGTGAAGAATCCCGTCATCAAGGACAGCGGCGCCGCCATCGTCCAGCGCGGGAACTCCTTCTCCGGCACCAGCGGGCGCAACGAGAACGGCGGAACCGCCTTCGATCCGAAGGCCTACTACAAGTACACCCTCGACAAGGCCGCCGACCTTCCGTCGATCCTCAAGTCCGGTGCCGGGCCCCGCGCTTCCATCGGCAAGGCCGCCGCCTCCACCAAGGCCGCCGCCGCGACGACCCTCACCGTCGCCGCCGACGGCAGCGGCCAGTACCGGACCGTGCAGGCCGCCGTGAACGCCGTACCGGCCAACAACCCCAGCCGCGTCGTCATCGCCGTGAAGCCGGGGACGTACCGCGAGACGGTCAAGGTGCCGTCCAACAAGCCGCACGTCACCATCCGGGGTACCGGCAGCAGCCGCAAGGACACGACGATCGTCTACAACAACGCGGCCGGCACGCCGAAGCCGGGTGGCGGTACGTACGGCACGGGCGGCAGCGCCACCGTCGCCGTCGAGGCCGACGACTTCCAGGCGCGCAACCTGACCATCTCCAACGACTTCGACGAGGCGAAGAACCAGAGTCTGAACGGCCACCAGGCCGTCGCCCTGCGGACCGCCGCCGACAAGGTGTTCCTGGACGGGATCATCGTCAGCGGGGACCAGGACACACTGCTGCTCGACACCGCGTCGAAGGACCGGCTGGGCCGGGTCTACGTCAGCAACTCCTACGTCATCGGCAACGTCGACTTCATCTTCGGGCGGGCCACGGCCGTCGTCGACAAGTCCGTCATCACGCTGAAGAAGCGCTGGAACGGCACCTCGGCCGGGTACATCACCGCGCCGAGCACCGCCGCGAACCGCAAGGGCATCCTGATCGCCAACTCCACGGTGAACGGCGATGTGTCGGGCGGCAGCTTCTACCTCGGGCGGCCCTGGCACGCGGGCGGTGACGCCTCGCTCGACCCGCAGACCACGGTCCGCAACACCAACCTGAGCGCCGCGATCAAGTCCACGCCGTGGACCGACATGAGCGGGTTCTCGTGGAAGGACGACCGGTTCGCCGAGTACGGCAACTACGGCGCGGGTGCGGGTCCGGCGAGCACCAACCGGCCGCACCTGAGTGACGCGCAGGCCGCGAACCAGGAGGTCGCGGACTGGCTCGCGGGCTGGACGCCTTCGGCGTCCTGACGGCTCCCTTCCGGGTCCGGCTGACGAGCGGCGCCGGACCCGGAAGGGCCACCATGGTGTTCCCCGTAGGGACTTCTACTGCTTCCAGGCCCAGTGCAGCCGGTCCAGGCCACTCTGGTTGTTCACCTTCAGGCTGAGGTCCGTGCCCGTGCCCTGGAGCGTGGTGAGGGAGTAGGTGTCACCGTTGCGCAGGCCGGGCCAGTAGACCGAGCCCAGGCCCATCTCCCGGATGATGTCGGTCGCGGCCTGGATGTAGGCGACCTCGTTGGAGCCGTTGACCGGGCCGTTGTAGTCCAGGCCGGTCGTCATCGAGGCGCCGAACTCGTCGAGGATCGTGCGCGAGGCGCAGTCGCCGATGCGCGCCTTGAAGTCCTGCTTCCACTGGTCGACGCTGGTCCAGTCGGTGTGCCAGAAGCCGTAGTTGTGCAGGGCGATCCGGGTGCCCTTGAGGCGCGGGTCGGCGCACACCGGCTTGACGTCCTCGCTGTACTTGTACCCGCCGATCAGCATCCGGTCGCGGGGCACGTTGCCGTGGGTGGTCACCCACTTCGCGGCTATGTCGGTCCACTCCTGGGCGGTGTAGCCGAACGGCTCGTTCATCGGCTCGAAGTACACCTTGGAGTTGCGGGCGTAGGCGGAGGTGATCCGCGCCCACATCTGGTCCCAGGAGGCCTGGTTGTCGATCTTGCCGTCCTTGGCGTTGTCGGCCTCCCAGTAACCCAGGATGACCTTGAAGCCCTTGGCGGTGGCGGCGTCGATCGCGCCCCGGTACGACTTCCAGAACGGGCCGTTCACGGAGGTCGGGTTGACCGGGAGGCGGACGGTGTTGGCGCCCAGCTTCGAGAACCCGCCGATGATCGCCCCGGACTTGGCGTAGGTGGTGGCGTAGCTGTCGGAGGTGGACAGGCCCGAGGGCACGACCGCGTCGTCGGCGTAGTTGTCGCGCGGGTCGGCCCAGTTGACGCCCTTGAAGTCGCTGACGGGCGGTGGGGCGGCGGGGGAGGCGGCTGCGGGGGAGGCGAGGGCCCCGCCGAATGCCGTGGCGCAGGCGAGCAGCGCCCCCAGACCGGCTGTCCCCCGATGAGTCTTTCGTGACACGACGTCCCCTTCTGAGCAGTTGCGTTCGCGAGAACTCGCGTACCGAGCGGCGGCTCGTTGGCTCCCGCAAACTAGAAGAGGACTCGAACAGAGGTCAACACATCTGCACACCAAATCTCATCAGGAACGCAGGTTGCTGACTCGCGGGGCTACGAGCCCACGGTCAGCCCCGAACCCGACACCCGCACCCGGATGCCGTCCTCCTCCACCCGCACGTCGTCCAGCCGTACGTCCCCCTGCTCCGGCTTCGGCAGTTCGAACGCCAGCGCCAGCCGGTCGGCCAGGACCGGGCGGGTCAGGCCGGACAGCTCGTCGAGGAGGTTGGGGTCGAGGCCGAGGCGGCGCAGCACGTCGGGGTTGTCCAGGGCCAGGTCGATGAGGTTGAGGCGTTCGGCCTGGCGGGCGAACTTCGGGGAGCCGGTCAGCTCGGCGAGCTTGCCGTCGTCGGCCAGGGCCTCGCGCACGGTCGCCTCGGGCACGCCCATCCGCTGCACGATGGCCGGGACCGAGAGCAGCGCCTTGGCCTTGCGGGTCTCCCGGGAGAGGTCGGCGGTTCCCTTGGGCGTCAGGTGCAGGCCCTCCGAGGCGCGGGTGCCGGGGCGGTAGGTGGCCAGGTCCCCGATGTCGAGCCGCATCCCGCCGATCTCCGTGGCGATGCCCCGCTCGCCCTGCCGCTGGATCCGGGCCTCGGCGCGCAGCCGCAGGTCGTGCCCGGCGACGGGCAGGGTGCCACGGGCCCGGACACGGTCGCGGCCCTCGCCGGTGAACGTCACCTGGGAGGCGCCCAGTTCGCGGTTGAGATCCTCGAAGGAGAGCAGGACGTCCCCGTCGAACCGGGGGACGTGGGCGCCGCGCACGGACGTGAGGCCGTCGGCGTCCAGCCGGATGTCGTGCGCCGTGGCCGACACCCTCGCCAGCGAGACCCGGTCGGCGGCGACGTCCGGGACGGTCACCTTCACCGACTCCAGCCGCTTGTCGGCGAGTTGGGTGAGGAAGGGGAACCCGCCGATCTCCACCTCGGGCGCCGCCGCGAGGTCCAGCCGGTCCTTGAGCGTGTCGGCGGCCCGGTGCTCGGCGTACAGCAGGGCCCAGCGGTCGGCGAGGGCGACGAAGGCGGCGAGCACGACCAGCCCGACCATCGCCTTCACCGCGAGCGGCAGCCCGGCGAAACGATTCCGCCGACGCCGGCCGCCACGGCGGTGGTCGGGCGGCGACCACTGAGGTTCCTGCTCGTCCCGCCGCTCGGCGTCCTCGCCGAGGAAGTCCTCCAGAGGGGTCTCCTCCAGCGGTCCGTCGTCGAGTGCGCCGAGTTCGTCGTAGGGGTTGCGGGGCTGCTCGGAGCGGTCGTGGTGCTGCTCGGAGCGGTCCTGGGGAAGGTGTTGCGTGTCTACGCGGTGGGGGGTGCGCATCGTCTCATCCGACCATGCGCACCGCCCCTACCCGCAACTTGAATCCCCTGTATGCGATTTACTTCACGATCGCGATGCGGTCCGCCTTCGGCGGGGAAAGCGGGTTCGTGGCCGACGAGTTGGCCGTCAGGTACTGCTCCAGCGCGGTCAGGTCGTCGGCGCCGACGACGTCGTTCGTGCCCTGGCCGAGCGTGGGGAAGCCGTCGCCGCCGCCCGCGAGGAAGCTGTTCGTCGCGACGCGGTAGGTGGCCGCCGGGTCGATGGCCGCGCCGTTCAGCTTGACCGAGTCCGTGACCACGCGGTCGGCGCCGGACTTGGTGAGGTCCAGCGTGTAGGTGAGGCCGGACGACACCTGGAGGACCTTGGGCGCCGCCGCGTTCGCGCCGGTCACCTGCTCCTTGAGCACCTGGATCAGCTGGGCGCCCGTGAAGTCCTGGAGGTTCACGGTGTTGGAGAACGGCTGCACCGTGAAGCCCTCGGCGTACGTCACCACGCCGTCGCCCTCGGTCCCCTTGGCCGCGTAGGTGAGGCCCGGGCCCCGGATTCCGCCCGGGTTCATCAGCGCGAGGTCCGTCTCCGGGTCGAGCCCCTTGCCGTACGCGAGTTGCGCGTCGGCGATGAGGTCGCCCATCGGGGACTCGGTGCCGGTGCTGGATATGTCGGCGGAGATGTATCCGATCGGGCGGTTGCCGATGGGCGCCGCGAGGGCGTTCCACTTGTCGATCAGGTCGGTCATGTCCCTCGCCGGGCGGACGGTCCGGGTGACCACGTGGTTCGCGGACGCCACGGCCGTACGGGCGATGTCACCCGTCCAACGGTCGTACGTCAGCGTGGTGTCCGTGTACAGCCGGCCGAAGGACGCGGCCGAGGTGACCGTACGCGGGTTGCCCGCCGGGTCGTTGATGGTGCACGCGTACGCGGCGTGGGTGTGGCCGGTGACCAGCGCGTCCACCTGCGGGGTGATGTTCTTGGCGATGTCGACGATCGGGCCGGAGATGCCGTCGCCGGCGCCCGGGGCGTCACAGTCGTAGTTGTACGACGTCGACGCCGGGAAGCCGCCCTCGTGGATGAGCGCGACGATCGACTTCACGCCCTGCCGCTGGAGCACCTTGGCGTACTTGTTGATGGTCTCGACCTCGTCCTTGAAGGAGAGGCCCTTGACGCCCTCGGCGGAGACGACGCCCGGGGTGTCCTCCAGGGTCACGCCGATGAAGCCGACCTTGACGTCCTTCTTCTTCCACACCCAGTAGGGCTTGAGGATCGGCTCCTTCGTCTTCTCGTCGAGGACGTTGGCGGCCAGGTAGGGGAAGTCGGCGCCCTGGAACTTCTGGTCCGTGTAGCAGCCGTCCTTGGGGTGGCAGCCGCCGTTCTGGAGGCGGGCCAGCTCCTCGGCGCCCTCGTCGAACTCGTGGTTGCCGACGGAGGTGACGTCGAGGTCGAGCTTGTTCAGCGCCTCGATGGTCGGCTCGTCGTGGAAGAGGCCGGAGATCAGCGGGGAGGCGCCGACCATGTCGCCGCCGGCCGCGGTGATGGAGTACTTCTCGCCCTCGCGGGCCTGACGCAGATGGGTGGCGAGGTACTCGACACCGCCCGCGTCGATGGGCTTCGTCGTGCCGTCGTGCTGGTGTTCGGTGACCCGGCCGGAGGAGCCGGTGGGCGGCTCCAGGTTGCCGTGCAGGTCGTTGAAGGACAGCAGCTGGACGTCCTGGTAGCGGCCGGGCCAGTGGCCGCCCCCGCTACGGTTCTCGCCGGCCGACGCCGACCCGGGCACCGTCGCCGCGGCCAGCGCGCCGACGGTGGCGACACCGGCGGCGAGAGCGACGAGACGGTTCGTGCGACGTCTGCGGCGCTCCTGGTGCGCCGGTGCCGGTGAAGTGGCTGGCATACGCCCCCCTGTGGTTCTGCTGGGACAGTGATGTCGTCCGGCGCAGCCTAGAGTCAACGCGCGTAGCGCGACAGAGCTTTCGGGTCACATCCTGGTTGCTTCTTGCCGCCGATTCACCGGCAGTCCCCCGTACCCTCGTACGCATGACCAGCGACGACACCGCACGGCCCGGCCGCCCCCGCTCGATCGACACATATGCCGCGCTTCCCCCGGAACAGACCGAGGCCGTCCTCGAACTGCTCGCCGAGGCCGCCCGCACCGACGGGCAGCAGGCGGTCTCCGAACAGGGCCGGTTGCAGTTGCGCGGGGGCGAACGCGCGGGCGTCGCCCATCTGCTGCTCAGCGTCGACGGCGAACTCGTCGGGTACGCCCAACTGGAGGACACCGACCCGGTGGAGCCGCCGGCCGCCGAACTCGTCGTGCACCCCGGGCACCGGGGCCAGGGCCACGGGCGGGCACTGGGCTCCGCGCTGCTGGCCGCGTCCGGCAAGCGGCTGCGGGTGTGGGCGCACGGCGGCCACTCCGCCGCCCGGCACCTCGCGCAGGTCCTCGGCCTGACCCTGTTCCGCGAACTGCGCCAGATGCGCCGCCCCTTGACCGACTTCGACGCGCCCGAGCCGGTCCTCCCCGAGGGCGTCACCGTCCGCACCTTCGTCCCCGGCCGGGACGACGCGGCCTGGCTCGCCGTCAACGCCGCCGCCTTCGCCCACCACCCCGAGCAGGGCTCGCTCACCCAGCGGGACCTCGACGACCGCAAGGCCGAGTCGTGGTTCGATCCCGCGGGGTTCTTCCTCGCCTTCCGCGGCGACGAACTCATCGGCTTCCACTGGACCAAGGTCCACGCCGAGGAGGGCCTGGGCGAGGTGTACGTCCTCGGCGTCGCCCCCGGCGCCCAGGGCGGCGGCCTCGGCAAGTCCCTCACGACGATCGGCCTGCGGCACCTGGCGGACCAGGGCGTGCCGACCGCGATGCTGTACGTCGACGCGGACAACAAGGCGGCGGTGTCGGTGTACGAGCGGCTGGGGTTCGTCACGCACGAGGTGGATCTGATGTACCGGACGGAGACGTGACGGTGCTGGTTCCAGCCGGCGTCGGCGTCAGCCCACGGTGGTTCCGGCATCGGCCGCGATGCGCGCGACGGACTCCCTGACCGCGTCCAGCGCCGCTGTTCGTTCCTGGTCGGTCATGCGGGCCGGGCCGTAGGTGATCACGGGGTCGAGGACCTGGAAGCCGACGAACTCCAGCATTCCCCGGTGGATGTGGAACAGGAAGTCGTCCATCGGACCGAAGGCTCCACCGGGTCGGAACGACTCGCTGGGCCCGCCCGTCGTGAACAGCAGCATCGCGCGCTTCCCGGCGAGCGCCGCGTCGCCGAAGAGCCCGTGGTCGCCGCCGAAGACCCCGCCCATCACGAAGACCCGGTCCACCCATCCCTTGAGGACGGCCGGCAGCGAGAACCACCACATCGGGAACGACAATACGAGCAGATCAGCGGCGAGCAGCCGGTCCAGATGGGCTTTGACGGCCGCGTCCAGCGTCCCCTCCTCGACGGCGCGCATCTGCTCGGCCTGCGGCTTGAACGGGCCGTCCACCGGAGCGAACTCCTCGCGGGCGAGGACCGGGGCCCAGCCGTCGGCGTAGAGGTCCAGTACGTCGACCCGGTACCCGGCCTCGCCCAGGGACTGGGCCGCAGCCGCCATCTGGGCGGTGCTGAACGAGTGAGGCTCGGGGTGGGCGTGAACGATCAGGGCTGTGGGCGCAGCAGCGAAGGTCGACATGGGCAGATCATATCGACGTATCGCGATTCGTCAATTAGAGGCTCGTGCCGATCGCCCGCGCCAACTGGCCCAGTCGCTCCTCGTCGCGCCGGTAGTGGGTCCACTTGCCCACCCGGGTGGGACGCACGAGTCCCGCCCGTTCGAGCGTGCTCATGTAGCTGGAGACCGTCGACTGCGCGAGTCCCGCCTTCGCCTGGATGTGCGTGACGCACACGCCGACCGCCTGACGGTCCGCGATCGGCTCGTACTCACCGAAGTGCGCGTCGGGATCCTTCAGCCACTGCATGATCTGTAGCCGGGCAGGGTTGCCGAGGGCCTTGAACACCTCGATCAGATCGCCCGAATCCAGTTCCGCCGTCGCGGCCATGCGTCACCCTCCTCGCCCGTCAGTGCGACACACCACGATATATCGATATCGGATCCGGGCTATTCGTCGGCGAGGGTGAGGCTGTCCGGCGGAGGCACCGCCGCCCCCGGCAGCCGTACCGTCGCCACCGTGCCCCCCCTCGGCGTGGGACAGCGACACCTCGCCGCCCGCCTGCTGCACGGTCCGTGCCACGATCGACAGGCCCAGTCCCGAGCCAGGCAGGGCGCGCGCACTCGGCGAACGCCAGAAGCGGTCGAAGACGTGGGGGAGTTCGTCGGCGGGGATGCCCGGGCCGTGGTCGCGGACCGTCAGGACACCCTCGGACAGGCGCACCTCGATCCTGCCGCCCTCCGGGCTGAACTTCACCGCGTTGTCGAGGATGTTGACCACCGCCCGTTCCAGGGCGGAGGGTTCCGCGCGCACGAACCACGGCTGGACGTCCGCCGTGATCGTCAGCTCCGGGCCGCGCAACCGCGCCCGCCGCAGGGCCGAGTCGACGATGTCCTGCCAGGAGACGATCTGCGTCCGGCCGGAGTGCTGGCCGGTGTCCGGGCGGGACAGTTCCTGCAGGTCGCCGATGAGCGCGGCCAGCTCCGTCATCTGTGCCTTCACCGACGCGAGGAGCGCCTTGCGGTCGGCCTCGGGGATGGGGCGGCCCGTCTCCTCGCTGCGGGTGAGGAGTTCGATGTTGGTGCGCAGCGAGGTGAGCGGCGTGCGGAGTTCGTGGCCGGCGTCCGCGATGAGCTGTTGCTGGAGCTCCCGGGAGCTGGCCAGGGCCGAGGTCATGGAGTTGAAGGAACGGGAGAGGCGGGCCACCTCGTCCTCGTCGGCGTCGTCCACGGGGATGCGGATGTCCAGATCCTCCGTGCGGGCCACGTGCTCGACGGCTTCCGTGAGTTTGTCGACCGGGCGCAGGCCCGCCCGGGCCACCGCGAGGCCGGCCGCACCGGCGCCCAGCACCCCTACGCCGGAGACCAGCAGCAGGATCAGCGCCAGTTCGTTGAGCGTGGACTCCGTGCCCTTGAGAGGGACCGCGATGACCAGCGCGTAGTCGGCGGCCACGCCCTGCTGGAACGGGCCGTCCTTCACGACGACCGCCGTGGTCAGCACCCGCACGGAGTTGCCGTCGCTGTCGGTGCCGTTGCGCAGCCTGGCCGTCGTGGGGTCGGGGTCCTTGGCCACGGCCTTGTCGCCACTCGTGACCTTCACCTGGGGCATGAGGTTGCTGAACAGGCAGACCCTGCCGTCGGCCCTGACGACCTGCGCGTAGGTCTGCGGGCGCGGGGCCCCGCCGAGCGTGTTCGAGGGCGTCTGGGGACACGTCTTCGTCAGCGCGTCGAAATCGTCCGCCTGAAGGGTCCGGAACGACGACTTCAGATCGCCGTCCACCTGGTCGTACAACTTCCCCTGCACGATGAACCAGCACGTCACCGAAACCGCCGCCACCGCGAACGCCACCGCTGCCGCCACCAGCAGCGCCAGCCGGGACCGGATCGGCAGGGAGCGGAACCGGCGTACGACCTTGTTCACTCCGCGCCGCCCTGCCGCAACACGTAGCCCACACCCCGAACCGTGTGCACGAGGCGCGGCTCGCCACCGGCCTCGGTCTTGCGGCGCAGGTACATGACGTAGACGTCGAGGGAGTTCGACGACGGCTCGAAGTCGAAGCCCCAGACCGCCTTCAGGATCTGCTCCCGGGTGAGGACCTGGCGTGGGTGTGCCATGAACATCTCCAGCAGCGTGAACTCCGTGCGGGTCAGCTCCACTCGCCGGCCGCCCCGGGTGACCTCGCGCGTCGCGAGGTCCATGCGCAGGTCGGCGAAGGTGAGGGCGTCCTCGTCGGCCGGGTTCCCCGCGCCGACGGCCGCCGCGTAGGAGCTGCGGCGGAGCAGGGCCCGGATGCGGGCGAAGAGTTCGTCCAGTTCGAAGGGTTTGACCAGGTAGTCGTCGGCGCCCGCGTCGAGGCCCGTCACCCGGTCCCCGACCGTGTCGCGGGCCGTGAGCATGAGGATCGGGGTCGTGTCGCCGGTGCCGCGGATGCGGCGCGCTGCCGTCAGGCCGTCCATGCGGGGCATCTGGATGTCCAGGACGACCAGGTCGGGGCGGTACGCTGCGGCCTTCTCCAGGGCGTCCGCGCCGTCCACGGCGACCTCGGTCTCGTACCCCTCGAAGGCGAGGCTGCGCTGGAGTGCTTCGCGTACCGCCGGCTCGTCGTCGACGATCAGGATGCGCTGGGAGTCACGGTCGCCGTCTGCGGGGCTCATGGGTCGGGGTCCTCGGGTGTGGTGTGGCGGGGCGGGGTGTCGCTGACGCTCTCAGCCTCGCATGTCGGCGGTGCGGGCCGGGAGAAGGATCACCCCCGGATCAGCCCCGCACCTCGCGGCGCCGGGCGGCGGCGGCCCGGCGGGCGGCGGCCCGGCGCGCGGGCCGGGCCTTGGCCGTCGCCACCTCGGGCGCTCGCGTCGTCGATGCCGATGCCGGTGCGTGCAGTTCGTACGCCACCGCCAGCGCCAGTGCGAACCCCGCCGGGTCGGCCCCCGGCACCGTGTGCGGAACCTGCTGGATCATCGCCGTACTCCTCAGTCCGGGAACTCGGTCGGTGGGACTCAGCCGGTGGCGCCGGCCCGCAGCTTGGCGAGGTCGGCCTTGACGGTGTTGATCGGGATCGCGAAGCCCAGGCCCACGCTGCCCGCGTCGGAGGACGAGGAGGCGGCGCCCGCCGGCGAGTACATCGCGGAGTTGATCCCGATGATGTTGCCGTTCATGTCGATCAGCGCGCCGCCGGAGTTGCCCGGGTTGAGGGACGCGTCGGTCTGGAGCGCCTTGTACGTCGTGGTGTCCGAGCCGGTGTCGCCGTTGAACTGCCGCCCGCCGAACTCGAACGGCCACCCGTCGCCCTGCTGAGACTGCTGCTGTCCCTGGTCCTGGTCCGTCGGGACCGTGACGTCACGGTCGAGGGCCGAGATGATGCCGCTGGTGACGGTGCCGGACAGGCCCTCGGGGGAGCCGATCGCCACGACCTGGTCGCCGACCTGCACCCCGGAGGAGTCGCCGAGCGTCGCCGCCTTCAGGCCGGAGGCGTTCTCCAGCTTGATCAGCGCGAGGTCCTTCTTGCTGTCGGTGCCGACGACCTTCGCGGAGTACGACTCGCCGTCGCTGGTCGCCACCTTGATCTGCGAGGCGCCGGTGACGACGTGGTTGTTGGTGATGATCTCGCCGTCGCTCGTGATGATCACGCCCGAGCCGGTGGAGGAACCGGCGTTGGAGTCGGCGCTGATCTCGACGATGCTGGGGCTGACCGCCTTGGCGACGCCGGCGACCGTGCCCTTCTGGCTGGACGGCACCACGTTGGTGCTGGTGGAGCTGGAGGCGACGGTGTCGCTGCCCGTCAGCTCCTGTATGCCGTAGGCGGTGCCGCCGCCGATCGCCGCGGCGACGATCGCCACGGCGGCGAGCAGGGCGACGGTGCCACGGTTGCGCTTCTTCGGAGCGGGTGCCGGGGTGTACGCCGGCGGAGGCGGCCACTCGGGGTTCACCGGGGCCTGCTGCTGACCCTCGTAAGGGTTCTCGTACTCGCCACTGCGGTGGAAGCTCTCGGTCATGTCTCAGAGCTTGGAGCCCGACCATGAGAGCTTCCTGAGTCCATCCTGAGAAGCCCGACAGAACCTCGTATGCCCGATATAAAGGCACCTCGGGGGGCGCATCAAGGCGCCCCGAAGGGGCTACGCGCAGCCGCAGGAGTGCCGTACGACCAGCCGCGAGGGGAACACCTTCAGCCGCTCCCGGCGGGCCCCCGCCACGCGCAGTCCGTCGTCGAGGACGAGGTCCACCGCCGCGCGGGCCATCGCCGAACGGTCCGAGGCGATCGTCGTCAGGGGCGGGTCGGTCAGCGCCGCTTCCTTGATGTCGTCGAAGCCGGCCACCGCAAGCTCGCCGGGCACGTCGATCCGCAGTTCGCGCGCGGCCCGCAGCAGGCCGATCGCCTGGTCGTCGGTGGAGCAGAAGATCGCGGGCGGGCGCTCGGGACCGGAGAGGATCTTCAGGGCGGCCTGGTAGGCGTCGTAGCGGTTGTAGAGGGCCTCGAAGAGGCGGCCCTCCGTGGAGATGCCCGCCTCGTCCATCGCGCGCCGCCAGCCCTCGACGTGGTCGGAGACCGGGTCGCCGACGGCCGGGGTCTCGGCTATGCCGCCCATACAGGCGACGTACTCGTAGCCGTGCTCCAGCAGGTGCCGTACGGCGAGCTGGGCGCCGCCCAGGTCGTCCGTGACGACGGCGACGTCGTCGATGGCCTCGGGCCGCTCGTGCAGCAGCACGACCCGGGCGTCCCAGGCGTCGATCTCGGCGGCGGCCAGGTCGTTGAGCGCGTGGCTGACCAGGATGAGCCCGGAGACGCGCATGCCCAGGAAGGCCCGCAGGTAGTGGACCTCACGCTCGCCGACGTAGTCGGAGTTCCCGACGAGCACCATCTTTCCGCGCTCGGACGCGGCCTGTTCGACCGCGTGCGCCATCTCCCCGAAGAAGGGCTGGCGCGCGTCCGGCACGATCAGGCCTATGAGATCCGTACGCCGGGACGCCATCGCTTGCGCGACCCGGTCGGGCCGGTACCCCAGCTCCTTGATCGCGGCGAGGACACGCTCGCGCGTGGCCGGGGCGACCGGCCGGGGTCCGTTGTTGATGACATAACTGACCACGGCAGTGGAAGTCCCTGCCAGCCGCGCCACATCATCCCGAGTCACCTTGGCCACGCGCGGAGTCTACGCGGATATACCCGCTCTGGGCAGGGCGTAAGGGAGCTTCCGTACTTACGTACGACATCCCGACCGCCGTCCGGCGGCCGCCCGCGCACTCCGTGCGGATAGCGATGCCCGGATGGGCACCGCGATACGCCTCTTTACGCCTTGGTACGCGCCTCGGTGGCGTCCAAAGCGACCGACTCGTCCTCGTTGTCCGGCTTTTCCGTGGCCGCCTTGGCCTTCGCCTCCTCGGCGGCGCGCTCCACCTTCTCCGGCGTAACGAATCGATAACCGACGTTCCGGACGGTGCCGATCAGCGACTCGTGCTCGGGGCCGAGCTTGGCGCGCAGCCGCCGTACGTGCACGTCGACCGTGCGCGTACCGCCGAAGTAGTCGTAGCCCCAGACCTCCTGGAGCAGCTGGGCGCGCGTGAAGACGCGGCCGGGGTGCTGCGCGAGGTACTTCAGGAGCTCGAACTCCTTGAAGGTGAGGTCGAGGACCCGACCCTTGAGCTTGGCGGAGTACGTCGCCTCGTCGACCGACAGGTCGCCGTTGCGGATCTCCATCGGGGAGTCGTCGCTGACGATCTGCTGGCGTCCCATGGCCAGCCGCAGCCGCGCCTCGACCTCCGCCGGGCCGGCGGTGTCGAGCAGGACGTCGTCGATGCCCCAGTCGGCGGTGACGGCGGCGAGACCGCCCTCCGTGACGATGAGGACGAGCGGGCAGCCGGGTCCGGTCGAACGGAGCAGCTGACACAGGCTGCGGACCTGCGGCAGATCGCGGCGGCCGTCGACGAGGATGACGTCGGCGCCGGGGGTGTCGACGAGGGCGGGGCCCTCCGCGGGGGCCACCCGCACGTTGTGCAGGAGCAGGCCGAGGGCGGGGAGCACCTCCGTCGACGGCTGGAGGGCGTTGGTCAGGAGCAGCAGAGAACTCATACGTCTGGTTCCTCCTCGGTCCCTGCGAGGACGTTTGTTGGCACAGCACAGCTCTGCGATCCCGAAGGCCCCGTACACCTGCGGTTTCCCGCGTCGTATACAACGCTTCCGAAAGCACAAAAGGACCCGGGGGCTACGCTGCCCGAGTCCTCTGCCCAGCAGAATAGCCCACATGAGCACTGGTCCGGCAGGTCATGTGGCGCGTTCCACCGATCGTCCGCACTCCGAGACGACTCGAGGAACGTCTGTGCGATCCCAATTGCGGAGGTTTCTGCGCACGTCCGACGGTGTGACGATCGACGCCGTATACGACCCGGGTGCCGTCGTATACGACCGGGATGACGTCGTATACGACATCTCCCGGACGCCTGCCGATCACCCCGTGTTCGTCGTCGCCCACGGCTTCACCGGTGCCGTGGACCGGCCGCACGTGCGGCGGGTGGCTCAGGCCTTCACCCGGTACGGGGCCGTCGTCACGTTCTCCTTCCGGGGCCACGGGGCGTCCGGCGGGCGGTCGACGGTCGGGGACCGGGAGGTGCTCGACCTGGCGGCGGCGGTGCGGTGGGCCCGGGAGCTCGGGCACGCGCGCGTGGGCACGGTGGGGTTCTCGATGGGGGGCTCGGTGGTGCTGCGCCATGCGGCGCTGGTCGAGGAGGGCACGGACGCGGTGGTGTCCGTCAGCGCCCCCGCACGCTGGTACTACCGGGGGACGGCGCCCATGCGCCGGCTGCACTGGCTGGTGACGCGGCCGGAGGGCCGGGTGGTGAGCAGGTACGGCTTCCGTACCCGCATCCACCACCGGGACTGGGACCCGGTCCCGCTCTCTCCGGTGGAGGCGGTGCCGAGGATCGCACCCACGCCCCTGCTGATCGTGCACGGCGACGCCGACGGCTACTTCCCCGTCGACCATCCCCGCATGCTGGCCGCGGCCGCCGCCGACCAGGGCGAACTGTGGCTGGAGCCGGGCATGGGGCATGCCGAGCATGCGGCGAGCGACGAACTGCTGGGGCGGATCGGGGAGTGGGTCGTGGGCCGGGCGGGCTAGCCTGACGGGGTTCACCGACAAGCAATCGAGGAAGCAGATGCCAAAGGTCACGGTGCGCTACTGGGCCGCCGCCAAGGCCGCCGCCGGGGTGGCCGAGGAGCCGTACGAGGCGGCCACGCTCGCCGAGGCGCTCGACGGAGTGCGTGAGCGACACCCCGGCGAACTCGAGCGCGTGCTGCGGCGATGCTCGTTCCTCGTGGACGGTGACCCCGTGGGCACCCGCGGACATGAGACGGTACGGCTGGCCGACGGCGGCACGGTCGAGGTGCTCCCGCCGTTCGCAGGAGGGTGAGCGATGACCAACCAGCCGTACGACGGCTATGACCCCTACGGGCAGCAGCCGCAGCAGCCGCAGACGCCGCAGGGGTGGCCTGGTCAGGGCTATCAGCAGGGGCATCAGGGGTACGACGATCCGTACGCCGCCCAGCAGTACACACAGCAGTGGCAGGGTCAGACCTGGGAGACGCAGACGCAGTCGCAGCCGCCGGTGTCCGCGCAGGTGACGGCGGCGGAGGAGACGGCGTATCTGCCGCCGCAGGGGTACGTGGCTCCTGCTTCTGCCCCCACTCCTCCTTCCGCCGCCGGGTACGGCCCGGCCACCGTCGCCGGGAACCCGCGGGTCACGGACGCGCAGCGGGCGCGGGCGGAGGGGCGGTCGCCGATCATCGAGCCCGGGATGCAGCCGGCCGCCCTGACGGTGCTGCTGGGGCTGTTGCTGGCGGGTGCGGCGGCGGTCGGCACGTATGCGCTCCTGGTGCCGCTCGTCGTCCTCCAGGCCGTCACCGCGGCGGGCTGGTTCCGGCTGAACGGGATGTGGCCGGCGCGGCAGGGCATCGCGCTGGGCTTCGCGGGCGCGCTGGCCGCGGACGCGGCGCTGCTGGCCTCGGGCCGCTCGCCCTCGGCGATCCTCGGCACGCTCGGGGTGTGGGTGCTTCTGGCGCTGGTGCTCCAGCTGCGGTCGTACGCCGACCCGGACGAGCGGATGTACGGCCTGATGGCGACGGTCGCGGCGTCGGCCCTGGCGATCGTGGCGGGCGGGTACCTCGCGGCCGACGCGGAGGCGGTGACCGTGGGCGCGATCGCGGTGGCCGTCGCGGTCCTGGCCCGCGCCCTGCCGCTGCCGACCCCGGCGTCGGTGGTGGTGGCACTGCTCGCGGGAGCGGGCGGCGGTGTCGCGGCCGGCTCGATGACGGGAATGGGCACGTCGGGCGCCCTCCTGGGCCTGGGCGCGGCAGCCTGCGCCCTGATCGGCCACCGAGTCGCCTCCTACGACTACCCGTCCCGCTTCGTCCACTTCACGGCGGGAGTGTCCCTGCCCCTCTCGGCAGCGGCCCCGGTGGTCTACGTACTCGGGCGGGCCCTGGTCTAGCGCTAGGCGGCACCCCGCTCCGCCGGGCTGCGGACCCACCCGGCCTCAGCACCGGCGCCGGGTGCCTGACCTGTCACAGATGATCGACAAACCCGGGGACCAAACCACCCACGGAGTTACCCTCACGCAAGGACGGCCGCTCGGTCGTCGAACACCGGACCGCCGTCCGACCGTCTAGGTGGGGGAAACACCGCATGCGCGCACTGCGAATACTGCTGATCGTCGTCGTGATCTCCGGCGGGCTCTTCGTGATCGCCGACCGCGTCGCCGTGAACTTCGCCGAGGGCGAGGCCGCCGACCGTCTGAAGACCACCGAGAACCTCTCCGCCACCCCGAACGTGTCCATCAAGGGCTTCCCGTTCCTCACCCAGGTCGTCGGCGGTTCCCTGGACGACATCGAGGTCGGCATCACGAACTACGAGGCCGCCGCGGGCAACGGCGCCGAGAAGATCCGTATCGACGACCTCCGGGCCGACATGCGGGGCGTCGAGTTCTCCGGCGGCTACACCTCCGCCGTCGCCACCAGCGCCACCGGCACCGCGACCATCGCCTACGACGAGCTGCTGAAGACGGCGAAGTCCGAGCCCACCCAGGTCGCCCCGGGCGTCACCGCCAACATCGTCGGCCTTTCCGACGGCGGCAACGGCAAGATCAAGGTCACCGTCGAGGCCACCGTCCTCGGCACCAAGCTGCCCGAACCGGTCTCCGTGCTCAGCTCCGTGACGGTGATCGACGGTGACACCGTGCGGGTGAAGGCCGACGGCCTGCCCAAGTTCGGCGGCGTCGAGATCGCCGAGTCCCGGGTCCGGGCGATCACCGACTTCCAGCAGAAGATCGACGGCCTGCCCGGCGGCATCCAGCTGGACAAGGTCCAGGCCGCGCCGGGCGGCGTCGAGATCACGGTGAAGGGTTCCAACGTCCGCCTGGCCGGGTAGGACAGGCGTCGGGTGGACCGGACCTGGAGTGTCCGGTGGGCGAGACAGTGATGTCCGTAGCTCAGGGGTGACGGCGGAAACATTCGGGCACGACCCTTGTCCCGCGCCTCTGCGAACCCTCTCGATCCCACATCGTGGATTTTCGCGTCTCAGTATGCGACACGCCGGTGACACGCGTGCCTGACCGTCCCTACGATCGACGGCATGAAGCGACAGGCGGATCTCACGAAGCGGCGGGCAGTCGACCTGTGCCGCGTCGCCGCCATGCTCTGTCGCACCTTCTGAGCGACCGCGTCGGCCCATGCGCCGGCGCGCGCATCCCCGCCGCCCTGCACCAAGGGCACCCGTGCGCCGCCCTCGTCATGGGCGCGCGCCCCGCAGATCTCGCACGCCCCGCCGCAACTGCCCCGGAGGAGAAAGAGCATGAGCCGCAGCGACGTCCTGGTCGACGCCGACTGGCTCCAGGAGCACCTGGACGACCCGACCATCGCCATCGTCGAGGTGGACGAGGACACGTCCGCCTACGAGAAGAACCACATCCGGAACGCGATCCGCATCGACTGGACCCAGGACCTCCAGGACCCGGTCCGTCGTGACTTCGTCGACCAGGAGGGCTTCGAGAAGCTCCTGTCGGAGAAGGGCATCGCCAACGACCACACGGTGATCCTGTACGGCGGCAACAACAACTGGTTCGCCTCCTACGCGTACTGGTACTTCAAGCTGTACGGCCACGACAACGTCAAGCTCCTCGACGGCGGCCGCAAGAAGTGGGAGCTCGACGCCCGCGAGCTGGTCGCCGGCGACGAGGTGCCGGAGCGCCCGAAGACCGACTACAAGGCCAAGCCGCAGGACACGTCCATCCGGGCGTTCCGCGACGACGTCGTGGCGGCCATCGGCTCGCAGAACCTCGTCGACGTGCGCTCGCCCGACGAGTTCTCCGGCAAGCTGCTCGCCCCGGCCCACCTGCCGCAGGAGCAGTCCCAGCGCCCCGGCCACGTGCCGAGCGCCCGCAACATCCCGTGGTCCAAGAACGCCAACGACGACGGCACCTTCAAGTCGGACGAGGAGCTCAAGGAGCTCTACGCCGCGGAGAGCGTCGACCTGGCCAAGGACACCATCGCCTACTGCCGCATCGGTGAGCGCTCCGCGCTGACCTGGTTCGTGCTGCACGAGCTGCTCGGCGTGGAGAACGTCAAGAACTACGACGGCTCCTGGACCGAGTACGGCTCCCTCGTCGGTGTGCCGATCGAGCTCGGCGCCAACAAGTAAGCAAACCGACCGACCTTATTGACCTCTCTTCAGGAGTACGACATGTGTGGAGCGAAGGCCGGCGGCCCGGACGCCTCGACGATCAAGCCCGGTGAGACCACGATTCAGGGTCAGGTGACCAAGGACGGCGAGCCGGTGACCGGCTACGTCCGTCTGCTGGACTCGACCGGCGAGTTCACGGCCGAGGTGCCGACCTCGGCGACCGGACAGTTCCGCTTCTACGCGGCGGAGGGCACCTGGACCGTCCGTGCCCTCGTGCCCGGCGCCACCGCCGACCGCACGGTCGTCGCCCAGAAGGGCGGCCTGGCGGAGGTCGCGATCGCCGTCTGAGGGCGGCAGTGCCAGGAGGGGCCGCATCCCACGGGTTGGACGCCTGGGGTGCGGCCCTTCGGCATGCCCGGACCTACGCTGGAGGTATGTACGCACGACGGCGGCGCACGTACTTCGCGATGATGGGCGGCTGCATCGCCCTGTTCGTCCTGGCCTGGGGTGTCGTACGCCTGTGGTCCGTCCCCGTCGCCGTCGGGATGTGCCTCGTCGCCATGGTCATCCCGCCCGTCGCGGCGATGGTCGCCAACCGCCGGGGCCCGGACGACCGCTGGTGGGACGACCCCTCCGGCGACCCCAAGTCCGACGAGTGGTGGGACGAACTGGACGGCAAGAAGCGCCGGTAGTGAACCGACGAGGGGGAGGAAGCGTGCGTCTGACGGCGGCGACCCTGGACGCCCCGAACGCCCGCGAGCTGGCCGCCTTCTACCTGCGGCTGCTGCCCGGGTGGCGGGTGTGGCGCGGGGAGGACTGGCAGGACTGGGTGCACATCCGGCCGCCGGACGGTGGTACCGGACTGTCCTTCCAGACCGAGCCCGCCTACCGGCCGCCCGTCTGGCCGAGCACGCCGGACCGGCAGCAGATGATGATCCACCTCGACATCGAGGTCGAGGACCTGGAACGCGAGACCGCACGGGCCCTGGCCGAGGGCGCGCGGCTCGCCGAGCACCAGCCGCAGGACGGTGTCCGGGTGCTCCTGGACCCGGTGGGCCACCCCTTCTGCCTCCACACGGAGGCTGGGGAGACGTCTCAGTAGACGAGCGCCTGGGTGTCCTCCGCCATGGCCTCCTGGACGAAGACCTGGGCGCCGGCGATCCGGACGCCCTTGATGACGTCCTGCTCCGTGATCTCGCGGCGGGCCGCGCACTGCGTGCACAGGGTGACGCGGCCGGCTGCCAGGATCGAGTCGAGCAGGTCGGGGAGCGGGGCCGCGTGCGGCAGCTCGAAATCGGCGGCCCGGCCGGGGAGGGCGTACCAGGCGGACTCGCCGGTCAGCCACAGGGAGACGTCGACGCCGCTGGCCACGGCCACCGCCGCCACCGTGAACGCCTGCGAGCACCGCTCGGGGGCGTCGGCCCCCGCTGTCACCTTGATCACGAGCTTTTTCGCCATGGCCGAATCGTAATCAACGCCCCTACAACTCCGGGCACTGCCTGAAGGTCTCCTGTGCGCGCGCATACGGAATGCGCGCTTCACGTTCTGTGGGGGACGTCTTGGAAGTACCCGAAGAAGTGGCCGGCGAGTCCGTGGCCGAGTCCGGGCCGCGTCGCCGTCGGCGGGGGCGTACGGTCGCGCTGATCGGTGCCGCCGCCGTGCTCGGACTGGTCGCCGGCACCTGCGCCGGTTACCTCGTACAGGTGGACCGCGCGCCCACCGAGCTGCCCTCGCTCTCGCAACCGTCGCTCGCGCAGGCCACGGGCGACGGTCCCGAGCCGCTGTCGGCCGCGCGGGACAGGCGCGTGAAGACCGACGGTGACCTGCGGAAGCTGCTGCTGAGGAAACCGCGCGGGGCGCGGGACGCCGAGTACCTGATGGGCGACGAAGGCTGGCTGGACCTCGCGGGCTACGC
Source organism: Streptomyces coeruleorubidus (assembly GCF_028885415.1). Lineage (GTDB taxonomy): Bacteria > Actinomycetota > Actinomycetes > Streptomycetales > Streptomycetaceae > Streptomyces > Streptomyces coeruleorubidus_A. The sequence goes on along the minus strand of NZ_CP118527.1, from coordinate 4,573,522 downwards.
GGAGTACTACAAGAAGCCGGGCGAGATGTTCGGCAAGCTCGTCAGCGACGAGTTCCGGCGCGCGGCCGTCACCGGCTGGCGGGTCGACGGCACGTACCAGGTGGAGATCCGCCTGCTGCAGTTCCGGCAGGAAGAGGTGCTCGCAGCCGCCGACAGGGCCGGCAACAGCCAGTACTGGGCCGAGGCCGAGGGCGGCACCGACAGCTGGGCCGTGCCCGGCACCGGGGAGGGCCGGGCCTACGTCCACAACCGGCCCGAGACCGAGCCCGGCTACGTGCCGGTGTACAACGCCGAGGCACACGCCTGGCGTGGCGACATCGCCGTGGAGATCTGGGTGACGGACACCAAGCCGATTCCCAAGGCGAAGATCATGGGCCTGGCCGAGCGGCAGATGGAGCGGCTGTGAGCGACAACCACTTGGAGCCGGTGGAGTCGAGGGCCGTGTCCGAGCCCGTCCCCGAGCCGCAGAAGAAGCCCGTACGCCGGGGTCGTGTCGCCGCCGTCACCGCGTCCGTGCTGCTGGCGGTCGCCGTCGCCGGCGGCGCGGGCTACACCGTCGTGGCCGTGAACGGCGCCGACCGGGACGCGGGCGCCCCCGTCTGGACGTTTCCCCGGAACAAGACCAAGGCCGAGGCGGACAAGCAGGCCGCCCCCTCCGGGCTCGCCGGCATGCTCGTGCCGTACGGGGCCCCCGGGACCAACGGGTGGGGGCGCGGCCCGGACCTCGGTGAGTACGGCTCGGACGCCGTGCTGAGCGGGGAGCAGGCCACGGCCCTGCGCAAGGAGTCCCTGAGCGGCCTGCCGCGCACCCAGCGCAAGCGGTTGGAGAAGGCGGTCGACCGGTTGCGCATCACCGGCATCGCCATGCGCAGCTACCTCAGCACCACCAAGCTCTCCGACGCCTACACCGACGACGCCTACACGGTGCGCGTCGAGCTCTCCCAGATGGACAACAGGGCCGCAGTCCGGGACGCCTCACGTTTCCGGAGCGCGGTCGTCGACGCCCTGGGCGCCTTCCGCAAGGGCCCGGAGATCAAGGGCCACAAGAATGCCCACTGCTTCCTGCCGCCGAAGGACGCCGACGGGGACCTGGAGTCGATGTACTGCTCGGCCCACGTCGGGAACGTCCTGGTCACCGCCGTCGCGGACGGCGCGGAGCCACTCGACACCAAGGGGGTCGCGATGCTGCTGCGCGAGCAGCTCGACCGTATAGCCGAGCCGGGGGAGGCGGTATGACCGAGCAGCAGCAGACCGCCGTTCCGGCCCTGCCCGAGGTGCGGCCGGACGTGCCATCGGGCCCGGTGCGCAAGGACCGCCGGGTCCTGCGGGCCGTCCTGCGCTGGACCGCCGCCGTGGCCGTCTGCGCGGCGGTAGGCGCGGCCACGGCGTTCGGCATCACGCGAATGGAGCGGACCGACGTACCCGGGCTCGCGACGGAGCCGGACGGGCGCTGGGAGTACCCGGTGCTCGCCCGCCCGCCGCTGCCCTCCGGCAGTCCGGGTCCCTTCGCCGAGGCGAACACGGCCGGCACGCACCACGCCGACCCGCGTGCCCTCCTCCTGCCCGCTCCGGAGGGCGCCAGGGAGGACAAGGCGCTACGGGGCTCGGACGGCTGGCCGGCGAAGAAGGACCTCCTGGCGGAGTACGCCGCGAAGGACGACCGCGAGGAACTCGGGCAGCACCTCACCGACCACGGTCTGCGGCACATCGCCGCCCGCGGCTGGACCATGCCGGACGGCACCCGCACGCGGATCTACCTGCTCCGGTTCGACACCGCGGCCGTCGTCGACGGACTGCTCGCGCCCTACCTCGCCCCCTACAGTGCGCCGAAGTTCCCCCTGCGCGGCGCCGGGACGTCCGCGAACGACAAGACGTTCCCCGACGACGCCGTGGTGGACGACGTCGAGTGCGTGGTCTACGACGAGGCCAGGCCGTACGGCGGCGAACAGGTCCGCCACGCCTACTTCGCCGCCGGTGACACCCTCGCGCTGGTCGTGCAGTCCCGGAAGGGCGGTGCGCGGGCCGTGCCCTTCCAGCAGACGGTGACCCTGCAGGGCCAGCTGCTCGGCTGACTCCCGCCCGGGTCTACCTCACAACGAGGCCCGGGCCCCGGCCGCGTAAGCTGGGGCCCGGCCCTGTGCACCCATTCGCACCCCGCTCAAGGAGCACCCCGTGGAGCTTTTCTTCGAAATCCTGTTGGTCCTGGTCGCCGTCGGCGTTCTCGCCTTCGCCGGACTGACCGTGAAGAAGCTGTACCAGGGCCAGCGCTGACCCCCGTCTAGGAACTCCTCATGATCGAGATCCCGTCCGACCTTCACAAAGACCTCGTCCCGCTCGCCTTCCTGCTCGGCAACTGGGCCGGTGCCGGTGTGCACGACTTCCCCGGCTCCGAGAAGTGCAACTTCGGGCAGGAGGTCGCCTTCACCCACGACGGCCGGGACTTCCTCGAGTACCGCTCCCACAGCTGGGTGCTGGACAAGGACGGCAACAAGGTCCGGCCGCTGGAGTCCGAGCACGGCTACTGGCGGATCTACGCCGACCGCAAGGTCGAGGTGACGATGACCCGCGACGACGGCGTCATCGAGATCTGGTACGGCGAGCTGGCCGACAAGAAGCCGCAGATCGACCTCGTGACGGACGCGGTGGCCCGCACCGCCGCCTCCCAGCCGTACACCGGCGGCAAGCGGCTGTACGGCTACGTCAAGAGCGACCTGATGTGGGTCGGCGAGAAGCAGACCCCCGAGGTCGAGCTGCGCCCCTACATGTCGGCCCACCTGAAGAAGGTCGTCACCCCGGAGGAGGTCGAGCGCTGGGCCAAGGCCCTGCCCGACGACATGCCGGACGACGGCATCGCCTTCTTCAAGTAGTCCCCGCGCCCCTCGCTTCCCAGTGGCCCCGGCCGGACATGGCCGGGGCCACTCCATGTGCGTCAGGGTCATTCCTCTGGTGTCCTGCGCGACACTCTCTCGGATCTCCTGATGTCGGGCCGGCTGCCGCCGTATCCGTGATCGGGTCGGCACTTCTACACTGGGTGCTGTGGTGAGCACCGACTGGAAGAGCGATCTGCGGCAGCGCGGCTACCGGCTGACCCCGCAGCGGCAACTCGTGCTCGAAGCCGTGGACACCCTTGAGCACGCGACCCCCGACGACATCCTCGTGGAAGTGAGGAAGACGGCGTCGGGGGTCAACATTTCCACGGTGTACCGGACGCTGGAACTGCTGGAGGAGCTCGGCCTGGTCAGCCACGCCCATCTGGGGCACGGGGCGCCGACGTACCACCTCGCGGACCGGCACCACCACCTCCACCTGGTCTGCCGTGACTGCCAGGACGTCATCGAGGCGGACGTCGCCGTGGCCGCCGAGTTCACCGCGAAGCTGCGGCAGACGTTCGGCTTCGACACCGACATGAAGCATTTCGCGATCTTCGGCCGGTGCGAGGACTGCACGCTCAAGGCTTCAACTACCGAGTCGTAGGCTTACGGATATGAAGAGCCCCCTGCTGACCCTGTCCGGCGCCGTCCCCGCCGAGGGCGTGGACGAAGGCGTCGCCGCCCACTACGGCGATCTGTTCCGCGAGCAGCGCGCCCTCGCCGACGGCACCGGTTTCGTGGACCTCTCGCACCGGGGGGTCGTCACCGTCACCGGCGAGGACCGCCTCGCCTGGCTGCACCTGCTGCTCACCCAGCACGTCAGCGACCTCCCGGCGGGCCGGGCCACCGAGGCGCTGATCCTGTCCGCGAACGGCCACATCGAGCACGCCCTCTACCTCGTCGACGACGGCGAGACGGTCTGGGCCCATGTCGAGCCGGGCACCCAGGACGCGCTGATCGCGTACCTGGAGTCGATGAAGTTCTTCTACAAGGTCGAGGTCGCCGACCGGACGGCCGACATCGCGGTGGTGCACCTGCCGGCCGGCTCCATCGCCGAGGTGCCTCAGGGAGTGGCCGTACGGGAGACGCCGTACGGCCGGGACCTGTTCCTGCCGCGCGCCGACCTGGAGGCGTACGCCGGGCAGGCCGGGCCGCCCGCCGGGATCCTCGCCTACGAGGCGCTGCGCGTGGAGCAGCACCGGCCCCGGCTCGGCTTCGAGACCGACCACCGCACCATCCCGCACGAGCTGGGCTGGATCGGCTCGGCGGTGCACCTGCAGAAGGGCTGCTACCGCGGCCAGGAGACGGTCGCCCGGGTGCAGAACCTGGGCAAGCCGCCGCGCCGGCTGGTCTTCCTGCACCTGGACGGCAGCGAGGTCCACCTGCCGGTGGCGGGCACCGAGCTCCGGCTCGCCGACGACGGCCCCGACGGCCGGAAGATCGGCTTCATCACGACCTCCGTACGCCACCACGAGCTCGGGCCGGTCGCCCTCGCGCTGGTGAAGCGGAACGTGGCCGTGGACGCGCCGCTGGTGGCCGGGGACACGGCCGCGGCCCAGGAAGTCGTCGTCGAGCCGTAAGGCTTGTAGTTCTTTCGGGTCAGATCTCGATCAGCACGGTGAACGGGCCGTCGTTCGTCAGTGATACGCGCATGGCCGCGCCGAAGCGGCCCGTGGCCACCGTCGCGCCCAGCGAGCGCAGCTGGGCCACCACCTCGTCGACGAGCGGTTCGGCGACGTCGCCGGGGGCGGCGGCGTTCCAGGTGGGGCGGCGGCCCTTGCGGGCGTCGCCGTACAGGGTGAACTGGCTGATCACCAGGAGCGGGGCGTCGATGTCGCTGCACGACTTCTCGTCGTGCAGCATGCGGATCGACCAGAGCTTGCGGGCCAGCTGGGCCGCCTTCTCCTTGGTGTCCTCGTGCGTGACCCCGACCAGGGCGCACAGCCCTTCGCCTTCGATCGCCCCTACCGTCTCGCCGTCCACGACGACGCTCGCGCCGTCCACCCTCTGCACCACTGCTCGCATACGTCCATCATGCAGGGCGGTGAACGCGCGATCGCGGGCGGTTCGCGCATGGCCCGAAAGGGTGGTTTGCGCGGGGCGCCAACAGGCCGCGCACGGCCGTATTTTGCTGCTTACCCGCCCATCTGGGGCCTATCGGGGGCACTCGTCCCCATAGCGGCCACTTGGGGTGGCACGATGCTTTCACACACCGGTCGAGGGGACGGTTGAGGCACATGAGCACATCGAGTACCGGGCATCCGCTGGAGGCTGCCTGGTCGAGCCACACGGGGACCGGGGCGTCGGAGTACCACCGGCCGCCCACACAGCGCACCGACAGCCCGCCGCTGCCCTCGGACGCTCCCGGGCACGATCTGACCGCGCTGAACCTGTCCGAGCTGCGCTCGCTGCGCCGCGAGGCCCAGCGCGACGAAGCCGACCTCAGCTACGTACGGCGGCTGCTCCAGGGGCGGATCGACATCCTGCGGGCGGAGCTGACGCGGCGCACCCCGGTGGGCGCGGCCTCCGTCGCCGTACCCGCTCAGGCGTCCGTCGTCGAGCGGCTCGCGGAGATCCTGCGGGACGCCCCGGCCCGGCACCGCTCCTCCGCCCGCCACCTGACCCTGGGGACGCCGCAGGGCGAGGAGTACCGGCGGCTGGCCGCGGAGATGCTCGCCGAGGTCGAGCTGTCCGATCTGGACGCCCGGACGGACCTGGAGCTGAACACCGCGATGCGGCGGCTCGTGCGCTACGAGCAGCAGGTCTCCCAGCGGCGGCAGCGGCTCCAGCGCACGGCCGACGAGTGCAGCGCGGAGATCGCGCGCCGCTACCGCGAGGGGGAGGCTCAGGTCGACGACCTGCTCGTGTGAGGCGCCGCGGGTCCGGGGAGGACCGGTCGGATATTTACGCGACACCGACCGGCCCTCCGCCTAGCGTGAAGTCCATGACCCCCACTCCCCGTGCCGACGGCATCGACGTACGCCCGATCACCGAAGCCGAGTTCACCGACTGGCTGCGGGCCGTGAGCACCGGCTTCCTGCGGGTGCCGGTCCTGTCCGAGGAGGAGATCGAGGGGCGCCGCCGGCAGTTCGTCCCCGGCCGTTACCTCGGTGCCTTCGACGGCGGCCGGTGCGTGGCGACCTTCCGCTCCTTCGACCAGGAGCTCACGGCCGTGGGCGGGGCGAGCGTCCCGGCCGACGCCGTCTCGGGCGTCACCGTCACCGCCACGCACCGCCGCCGCGGGCTGCTCAGCCGGATGATGGCGCAGGACCTGGCCGCCGCGAAGGAGCGCGGGGACGTCGTCGCGACGCTGATCGCCGCCGAGTACCCGATCTACGGCCGGTACGGCTTCGGACCGGCGACCTGGACGGCCGAGTGGACGGTCGACGTGCCGCGCGCCGGTCTCGACGCCCGCTGGGCGGGCCCGGCGGACGGCGGGCGGATCGACCTGGTGGACGGCGAGGACGTCCGCAAGCTCGGCCCGGAGCTGTACGAGCGGCTGCGCCGCGCCCGGCCCGGCCTCATCACCCGCGACGAGGTGTGGTGGAAGCTCAACACCGGCGCCCTGCGGTTCGACCCGTCGTGGAAGCTGCCCTTCTTCGCCGTGTACCGCTCGGCGTCCGGCGAGGTCGAGGGCATGGCCGCCTACGAGGTCGACGACAACTGGGGTGACGCCAAGCAGCCGTTGAACACGGCCACCGTGAAGTGGCTGCTGGGCGCGACACCGGCCGCGGAGCGCGCCCTGTGGCATTACCTGTGCTCCATCGACTGGGTCGTGCAGGTCAAGAGCGGCTGGCGGGCGCCCGACGACCTGCTCCCGTTCCTCCTGCCGGATCCGCGGGCGGCCAGGATCACCTCGCTGGCGGACTGGCTGTGGGTGCGGATCCTCGACGTCGCAGGCGCTCTGCAGGCGCGGACGTACGAGGGGGAGGGGACGCTGGTGCTGGAGGTCGCCGGCGTCGACGGTCTGACCGGCGGGCGCTACCGGCTGGAGGCCTCGGGCGACGGGGCGTCCTGTACGCCGACCACCGAGAGCGCGGAACTCACGCTCGGGCTGGTCGAGTTGGGGGCGCTGTGGCTCGGGGACGAGTCGGCGGTGCGGCTGGCGGCGCTGGGCCGGGTGCAAGAAGAACGAGCGGGCGCCGCCCGGAAGGCCGACGCCCTGCTGCGTACGTCCAGGCGGCCTTGGTGCCCGGACCTGTTCTGAACCGCTCCCTTCCGCCGACGACAGGGATCCCGCATCCGTAGCGAGCTGTTCGGTTGTGGTTGTTGTGCGGTGGTGCCTGCCGGCGGTGATGCCGGCCGGCCGGGGCTCCCGGCTCCCCTCCGGAAGGGAGCCCCACGGCGGATGGCCAACCCTCTGAAGGTCTGACCATGTCGCTGAAGTTGGTGACCAACTTCACTGTACTTATCTCCGCTTGGAAGCGGCTCATAACCACCTAGTGGTGAACTGCCGAAAGATGGCGGGAAGTTGTACTGTTTGGTTGTGGACCCGGAACACGCCTCCGTCAATGGACGGAAGAGGTCGCAACGGCCACAGAGAACACATCACGAGGTGGCCGACGAACTGCGCGCCCGGATCAGGTCGGGAGCGCTGCGGCCCGGTGAGCGCATGCCCACCCAGGCCCAGCTGGCCCACGAGTTCGGCGTCGAGCGCGGTGCCGTACGCCAGGCCCTGCGCATCCTCCAGTCGGAGCGGTTGCTCACCAACGTGTCCAAGGGCAGCCCGGCGACCGTCGCCCCCGACCTCGCCAGGGCGCTGACCGGCCCGGAAGCTCCGCCCCTGCCCACCACGGTGGCCCTCGCGCCCCGGATCGCGGCGGCCTTCGCGGCGGAGCACGTCGAGATAGACGCCGTGTGCCTGACCTCCATCTCCCTCACGCTCGCCATCGGTGAGCCGCTGCGGCAGATCCACGCCGGACGGCTGAAACCGGCCAAGGTCGACGTCCGGGTCCTGCTGCCGAGCCGGGACATCGACCTCGCCTTCCCGGTGCCGGTCGAGGGGCGCGGCGACGACTGGGTGCACGACCGGTGGCTGGCGATGCGCAACGCCCAGGGGCAGGTCCTCCGGCACAACCTGCTGGCCCTGCGCTCCACGCACGGCATCGACGTGCACGTCACGTTCCGGGCGCTGCCCTTCACCCCGCCGGTGAAGCTGTACCTGCTCAACAACGCGGAGGCGCTGTTCGCGTACTACACGCTGATGCGCCGGGAGGCCGAGATCGACCACGAGCACCTGGAGATGTACGACGCCCAGGGCACCCAGTCGATGCTGTTCTCCTTCCAGCAGGGCCCCGGCCTGCGCGACACGACGTTCGTCGAGCAGTCGCACCTGTGGTTCAACGCGCTGTGGGAGACGATCAGTTCGGAACTGGTGCTCACCAGCTGACTTATCGGGCAGGGCCGGTCATCAGCAGCGCGAGCACGACCGCTCCGGCGGAGCTGACGGCCGGGCTCTTGGCCTTGATGCCTACGGTGAGAAGGATCAGGCCGACGATTCCTGCCGGGCCGTACTTCCACTGGACGAGCTGCTCGAAGGCGACGACGAAGGCGGCGGAGAGGAGAGCGAGGGCGGGCATTGGTCTTCCCCCTTCGGAAGTTCGGAGGCAAAACTTCCGCCAACTCGGGTAAGTTGGCAACCAACTCTGATTAAGTTGTCCCCACTTGGCCCCTAGTTATAAACAACTTTCAAACAACTCCCGTCAGATGGATCAGAGTTGTAGCGTTTGGTCGTGACCCAGGAGAATGTGGCGGAGAACGTGGCAGTGAACGGCAGCAGCAGGCTCTCGCCCCAGGAGATCGCCGGCATCCTGCGGGACCGCATCCGCGCCGGAGACCTCAAGCCGGGGGACCGCCTGCCCACCCAGGCCGAACTGGCCGAGGAGTTCGGCGTGGAACGCGGTGCCGTCCGCCAAGCCCTGCGGGCACTCCAGGAGGACGGTCTCCTCACCAACGTCAGCAAGGGCAGCCCGCCGCGGATCGCCGCGCCCGCCCCGGCCCGCGGCGAGCCCCAGCCGACCATGGTGGGCCTGGCACCGCGGCTCACCGAGGCGTTCTCGGCCCGCCGCGTCCGCGTCGACGTCGTCTGCCACACCGCGGAGACCCTGATGATCGCCATCGGCGAGCCGCTCCGCCTGATCCACGAGGGCCGTATCCACCCCGAGTCGATCGACGTCCGCATCCTGGTCCCCTCCCGGGACATCGAGCTGGCCTTCCCCGTGCCCGTGGAGGCGCACGGCGACGACAACCCGGTCCACCAGCGCTGGCTCGCCATGCGCAACGCCCAGGGTCAGGTCCTCCAGCACAACCTGCTGGCCCTGCGCTCCACGCACGGCATCGACGTCCACGTCACGTTCCGCGCGCTGCCCTTCACCCCGCCGGTGAAGCTGTACCTGCTCAACCAGGAGGAAGCGCTGATCGGTTACTACATGCTGACCAGGCGCGCGGAGGAGTGGGGCAGCCAGACCCTGGACATGTACGACGTCCTCGGCTCCCAGTCGCTCCTCTTCTCCTTCGTGACACGGGCGGGCCTGCGGGACGCGGCGTTCGTACAGGAATCCCAGAAGTGGTTCGACGCCCTCTGGGAAACCATCACCTCGGACCTGACACTCTCCTAGTGACTTCTGATACGACGCAGACTGGTTCGGTGACGGTCGAGACCGAGAACGATCAGCACCATCTCCTGACTCTGATCAAAGGCGCCCGTGTCGTGCTCTGGGACTTCGACGGGCCCATCTGCCGTCTGTTCGCCGGGCACTCGGCGGACCGGGTGGCGAGCGACCTGGTGTCCTGGCTGGAGGGCCGGGGCCTGCACGGCCTGCTGACGGACGCGGAACGCGAGTCGCTCGACCCGCATGTCGTCCTGCGCGCCGTGGACCGCCGGCATCCCGGCAGCGACCTCGTCGCCGAGCTGGAGGAACGCCTCACCCAGGAGGAACTGCGGGCCGCGTCCTCGGCGATGCCGACCCCGTACGCGGATCCGCTGATACGCACCTGGTCGGCGGTGGGCTCCCGCCTCGCGATCGCCACCAACAACTCCCCGCGGGTGGTGCGCAAGTACCTCGACAGCCGCGGCCTCGTCGGCTGCTTCGCCCCCCACGTCTACGGCCGCACCCAGGAGCTCCACCACCTGAAGCCGGACCCCCACTGCCTCAACCGTGCGCTGAACGCCACGGGCGCCGCCCCCGCCGACGCCCTGATGATCGGCGACACCCCCTCGGACCACGAGGCCGCGGCACAGGCCGGGGTGCCGTTCCTCGGGTACGCGCGCAACCCCCGGAAAGCCAAGATCCTGAGGGAAGCGGGAGCCGACACCGTCGTCGAATCCCTGGAGCCCGTACTGGAGCTGCTGCGGCGCGGCTAGGTCTGCCGCTGTCCGGGGCGGGCGCCGGTTCACCTGGGATCACCTGGGAGGGGACGAGTTCGGCTCGATAGCCGGGTTCTCCCCTGATCACGGCGTGCGGTGGAGTAACGTGCCTTCCCCCTTACACCATCCGCACCACCGGGGCAGGCTGAACCACCCAATGACACCCCCATCGGTCTCCGGGGCTCGGCAGCGAGCAGTCGAGATGAGCGGCGACCCGAACCTGGTCAAGGGACCGCTCAAGGGGTACCACCACGAGACCTACGTCCTCGCGTTGCCCGGTGGGACACGAACCGTCAAGGTCCGTGAGCCGCGCTCGGAGATCCTGTGGTTCGACCGGAGGTGCTTCAGGTCGGAGGAGGAGCTGCTCCGCGCCCTCCAGGGGCACATCGGCCGGGTCCCCGGCATCGTCGATGTCGCAGGCATGGCACTTCAGGGCTTCATCGAGGGACGGACACTCGGTGAGCAGCGGCGGCCGGGGCGGCGCGTTCCCGACTCGGCGTTCGACCAGATCGTCGATCTCTTCCGGGAGATGGTGCGCATCACGCCGGAGATGCTGAGCGTGGAGCGGCGCTGTGAGCACCGGGACCGCGCCGAGGACGGGGACAGCGCCGGCTTTCTGGAACGTCTGATCGTCTTCGTCGAGGAGCAGGTCTACAGGAAGAACCACACGGCGTTCGCCGGCCTGTTCAGCGCGCTCGGTATCTCGGAGGAATCGTTCACCCTTCTGAGGAAGCACGTGCTGGGGCTCCAGGAGCGCCCGTTCTGCCTTCTGCACGCGGATCTGCACCGTGAGAACTTCGTCCTCGATCCGAAGGGCCGGCTCTGGGCCATCGACTGGGAGCTCGCGATGCTGGGCGATCCGCTCTACGACCTGGCCACCCACCTCTACCTGATGCGCTATCCGGGCGATCAGGAGAGCCGTATCGTCCGTGAATGGTGCGACCTGGTCGAGCGGATCCGGCCGGGCAGCTCGTCGGGGTGGGAGCGGGACCTGCCGCTGATCCTCGGCTTCAAGCGGGCGCAGTCGGTCTTCACCGATGTCATCCGGGTGTCGCTGTCCCTGCGCGAGGACGCCGGCTTCAACTGGGTGGCCCTGCCCGTGGCCGCCGGCAAGCTGCAGAAGATCCTCGCCGCCGCCGCACAGCCGCTCGGCCTGGCGCAGGTGCCGAGCCGTGCGCAGATCATGGCCGCACTGATCCGCTGGCACGGTGAGATGGAGGCGGCGCGGGGAGATCGAGAGGCGGCACAGGGGGACCGGCCCGTGCTCACCGAGTCGGGCACTTCCTGAGGCGGACTCCCGTCTCGCCGTACTGCGTAGGCTCGCCGCATGAGCGAGATCGGGCTGCGCGAGCGCAAGAAGCAGCGGATGTACCAGGTCGTGTCGGACACCGCGATCCGGCTCTTCCTGGAGAAGGGTTTCGACGCGGTGTCCGTCGCCGAGGTGGCGGCGGCGGCCGAGATCTCCAAGCCGACGCTGTTCCGGTACTTCCCGGCGAAGGAGGATCTGGTGCTGTACCGGATCGCCGACCACGAGGGGGAGGCCGCGCGGGTGGTGGCGGGAGCGGAGGAGCCGCCCGTGGAGGCCTTGCGGCGGCATTTCCTGGAGGGGCTGGAGCGGGGGGATCCCGTGACCGGACTCAACGACGACCCCCGGGTGCTCGCCTTCCACAGGCTGCTCTACGGGACGCCCTCCCTGGTCGCCCGGGCGCACACGCATCAGGAGCGGTCCGAGGCCGCGCTCGCCGAGGTGCTGGGCGGGGATCTGGACGCGCGGCTGGCGGCCGGGCAGATCATGGCCGTGCTGCGGGTGCTCGCGCTGGAGAACTGGCGGCGGATCGCGGCGGGGGAGCGGGTGGCGGACGTGCGGCCGGATGCGGTGGCGGCGGCGGAGCGGGCGTTCGGGTGGCTGGCGGCGGGGCTGCCGCCGACCGTCCAGGGCGGCAGGGCCAGCCAGACGTAACACGGTAATAAATTTAACTCGGTCATATTTTTCGCGTACGCTCGGTGGAATGACGTCGACCGAGCCTGCCCTTCAGCACGTCCTCGACCAGGAACGCGCCCACCACGAACGCTGCCGGGCCGCCCTCGCCGCGATGGTCGAGGGCGCCGGTGAGCAGGTCGTCATCGGGGAGGACGTCTCCGCGTCCGGTGCCGATGCCGAAGTCCTCGGGTACCGGCTGCGCAGCCGGGCCAAGGCGCTGCGGGAACTGCCCGAGGGGCCGCTGTTCTTCGGGGCCCTGCACGGTGGGGACGGGCAGTTGCACATCGGGCGGCTGCGGATCTCCGAGCACCCGGCAAAACCGCCCCTCGTCGTCGACTGGCGGGCACCCGTCTCGCGCGCCTTCTACCAGGCCTCCGCCCGTGACCCGCAGGGCGTCGCCGTGCGCCGGCGGTTCGGGTGGGCGCCCGGCAGCCGGGGCGACTCCGGTGACCTCACCGGCCTGGAGGACGAGCAGCTGGGGCAGGGGGAGGTCCGCGACAGTGAGATCGTCGCCCGGGAGATCGAACGGCCCCGCGTCGGGCCCATGCGGGACATCGCCGCGACCATCCAGCCCGAGCAGGACGACCTCGTACGCGGGGACCTGGCGGTGTCGGTGTGCGTGCAGGGGGCGCCCGGCACCGGCAAGACCGCCGTGGGACTGCACCGGGCGGCGTATCTGCTGTACACGCACCCGCAGCGCATCCGGCGCGGCGGTCTGCTGATCCTCGGGCCCAACCGCACCTTCCTGTCGTACATCGCCGAAGTGCTGCCCGCGCTCGGCGAGACGGGGGTCCGGCAGTCGACCCTGGGGGAGGAGATCGCGCGGTGGCCGGTCCGTGGTGTGGACGACGAGGCCGCCGCCGTCGTCAAGCACGACGTCCGGATGGCGGAGGTGCTGCGGCGGGCGCTGTACGCGCGGGTGCGCACCGAGGGGGCCGGTTCGCTCGCCGTGCCGGACGGGTCCTACCGGTGGCGGGTGCCCGAGGCGGAACTGGCGCGGATCGTGGCCGGCGTGCGGGAGGAGGAACCGCCGTACGGAGTGGGGCGGGAGCGGGTGCGGGCGCGGATCGTGCGGAGTCTGCGCGAGCAGGTCGAGCGGCGGGCCGGTCCGCCGGGCCAGGCCTGGGTGCGCCGGGTCGAGCGGGCCCGGCCCGTGTCCGCGTACGTCGATGCCGTCTGCCCCCGGGTGCGGCCCGAGGAGGTCGTGGCCGAACTGCTCGGCGGCGAGGCGGCGTTGGCGTCGGCCGCCGAGGGGCTGCTCGACGCCGGTGAGCAGCGGGCGCTGCTGTGGACCAGGCCGCCGCGGTCGTGGAAGTCGGCGCGCTGGTCGGCCGCCGATCTGGTGCTCCTCGACGAGGTCGCCGGGCTGATCGAGCACCCGGAGGGATACGGGCACGTCGTCGTCGACGAGGCGCAGGACCTGTCCCCGATGGAGTGCCGGGCCATCGCCCGCCGGGCGCGCTTCGGTTCGCTGACGGTACTGGGCGACCTGGCGCAGGGGACGACGCCGTGGGCGGCACGGTCGTGGCGGACGGTCCTGTCGCACCTGGGGAAACCGGACGCGGCCGTGGTCGAGCTGACCACCGGCTTCCGCGTGCCGAATGCGGTCGTCGGTCTCGCCAACCGGCTGCTGGAGCGACTGGACGTGGACGTCCCGGCGGCCCGTTCGCTGCGCGGGGACGGGGAGTTGCGGGAGCGGGAGACCACGGTGGACGACGTGCCCGGGGCGGTCGTGGCGGCCGTCCGGGACGCGCTGGGGCGGGAGGGCTCGGTCGGGGTCGTCGCGGCGGACGCCGACGTGCCCCGGGTCCGGGCGGCCCTGGAGGCGGCCGGCATCGAGGCCGCGGGCCCGGACGAACTCGGTGCCCGCGTGTCCCTGGTGCCCGCGAGCGTCGTCAAGGGCCTCGAGTACGACCATGTCGTGGCCGTCGAGCCGGCGGCGATCGCCGAGGCGGAGGAACGGGGGCTGCACCGGCTGTACGTGGTGCTGACGCGGGCGGTGTCGCGGCTGGAGGTGGTGCGGGGGTGGCCGTTGCCGTTCTAGGGACCGGCGCCGGACATCGGCATCCGGCCGCTGTGGGTGCCGGTGCCGCGCGTGGCCGGTCCCCAGAGCTGACCACGACTCCCGCCTCAGCGCCGCCCGATGACCTCCGCGATGCGGATGAAGCCGTCCCCTCCGTGGCCGAGACCGATGGTGCGGCGGGCCATGCCCTCGGCCGCGCGCATGACGCCGGCGTCGATGCCGTGGGTCTCGGAGACCTCGACGACGTGGGACATGCTCGACACGGCCGAGGTGAGCGGATTGCCGTCGCCGGTGTAGGTGCCGGCGTCCACGTCCGCCGCGGCCTCGGCGAACACCGGTGGGAGGATCGCCCCGATGCCCTGGGCGAAGGGCGCGAGTTCGCTCGCGGTGACGCCCTCGGCCCGGGCCACCGCCAGGGCGTGCGCGTAGCCGGCCATCGCCGTCCAGAAGATGTCGAGCAGGGCGACGTCGTAGGCCGCGGCCCGGCCCACGTCCTCGCCGAGGTGGGTGTGCGTGCCGCCCAGCGCCTCCCGGACGGGGGCCAGTTCGGCGTAGAGGTCCGCCGGTCCGCTGTGCAGGAAGACGGCGTCGGGGGTGCCGATGGTGGTCGCCGGGGTCATGATGGCGCCGTCCAGGTAGCGGACGCCGTGCGCGGCGGCCCAGCCGGCGGTGTCCCGGGCCCGGGCCGGGGTGTCGGCGGTCAGGTTCACGACCGTGCGGCCCTTGAGGGCGGTGGCGACCTCGTCCTGGCGCAGGACGGCGTCGGCGGCGTCGTAGTTCACCACGCAGACGACGGTCACCTCGCTCGCGGCCACCGCCTCCGCCGCCGACGCGGCGCCCGCCGCACCGCGGTCGACGAGCTCCCGGTCCCGGCCCGGCGTGCGGTTCCACACCGTGGTGCGCAGGCCCGCGTCCAGGAACGCCCCGGCCAGGGCCCGGCCCATCGGGCCGAGACCGAGGACGGTGACCGTGGCGGCGCCTTCGGCGGGCGGCCGGCCGGAATAGCCCGGGGCCGGGGATGTGCTGTACGTGGACACGCTTGAACTCCTTCGAGTGCCATGACCATGGACGACGAATGGATGACGAATGGGGCGAAGATGACGCGCCGGCGCCAGGATGCGAACGTCTGCGGAGTGACCGCCGCGATCGCCGTGATCGACGGCAAGTGGAAGACGACCCTGCTCTGGCTCCTGGAGTCGGGTCCGCGCCGCCCGGGGGAACTGCGCCGGCAACTGCCCGGTCTCACCGAGAAGGTGCTGACCGAGGCGTTGCGGGAGATGGAGGCGGACGGGCTGGTGCACCGGGAGGTTTACGACGTGCGGCCGCCGAAGACCGTCTACTCCCTGACGGAGTTCGGCCGCGAACTGGCCGAGGCGCTGGCCCCGTTGTCCGACTGGGGCCACCGTCGCCTGGAGAAACTGTCCGAGGCCGCCCGGCCGGCCTCCTGACCCGTACGTCACCTCCGTCCTCTGCCCGCTCCGGCGTCTTTCCGGCCGCCCTGCGACCAGCTTCCCCCGGCGTCCGGGCGTTGCCCAGTACCCACAAGAAAGTGGGTGTTCGCCCGGCCGGCTACGGGGTGAGGTGCGGTGGCACCGCGAAGTGCGGGTCCGTGAACAGGCGGGCCAGAGCCGCCGGTTCGTCGGCGGCGCAGGTGGCGGCGAGCAGGTCGATGCGGCGGTCGTAGCCGGGGCCCGTCCGGCCCTCGTACGCCTCCGTCATCCGGCCCCACTCGTCCCAGGGGAGCATCTCGTGCTTGCACAGGGCGGCGAGGTCGCGGACGGCGTTGCCGCTGATCTCGTGGGGGCCCCAGGCGTGTTCGGTGCCGGCCACGCCGAACAGGCCGGGGTCGAGGAGCCCGGCGCGGCAGCGGACCCACGCCTCACCCCCGGTCAGGAACTCGCCGGGCGCGAGGTCCTCGGGGTGTTCGACGTAGCCGCTGCCGAGGTGCTCGGTGTCGACGCGCACCCAGCGGGCCTCGGCGGTGTGCCAGTACTCGGTGATCCAGTGGTCGAGGCCGCGGCCCTCGGAGAAGTAGGTGCCGAAGCCGCAGTGGGCCCGGGCCGGAACGCCCCTGGCCCGCAGGAACGCGCAGGCCAGGGTGGCGAAGTGGCGGCAGGTGCCCACGACCCGCTGCTCCGGGCTCCTGGGGTGGTGCAGCGGGGCGGCGTCGAGGGCGGCCAGCGCCGCGACCAGCCCGGCGGCAGGCCGGATGTCCTTCTCGGCGATTCGCGCCTCGGGAAGCCCGAGCCGAGCGCCGTCCGAGGGCTGGATGACCAGGCCCGTGACGGCGGCGCAGATCTCGACCGGGTCGTCCGGGAGCCGCTCCAGGAGCGCCGACTGCCCGGCCGCCAGGCGGGTGTGAGGGCCGGGGCGGGAGTAGTCGAGCGCGTCGGCGGTCATGGACCGGGAGCGTAGGGGGCGGGTCTGACACGCGCCCCGCTCAGCCCTCTTCAAGCGAAGGCCCCTCCAGGGCCGAAGGTCAGGTCGGCGAAGCGCTCGCCGATGTGGCGGTGGGTGGCGGCGTCCGGGTGGACCTCGTCGGGGAGGGGGAGTTCGGCCGCGTCCGACTCGCCGTAGAGGTCGAGACCGTCGAGGTAGTGGAGGTTGGGGTCCTCGGCGGCGCGCTGCTTGACGATGCGCGACAGTTCCTCACGGATGACACCGAGCGTCAGCTTCCCGGCGGCCACCTCCGCCGGGTCGCCCATCGCGGAGAACCGCAGCCGGCCCTCGCCGAGCCCGCTGAGGTCCGGGGCCGTGGGGCCGGGCGTGTCCTCGTGGATGGCGCAGTGGATGGAGGAGACGACCAGCAGGGGGGCGTCGGGGTGCCCCTCGCGGATCGTGTCGAGGAAACCGTGCACGGCCGGGCCGAAGGCGCGCAGCCGCATCACGTCCCCATTGACGATGTTGATGCCCATCTTGACGCTGATCAGGTCGGCCGGGGTGTCCCGCATGGCACGCGCGGTGAACGGGTCGAGCATCGCGCTGCCGCCCAGACCGAGGTTGATCAGTTCCACACCGCCCAGGGACGCGGCGATCGCGGGCCAGATGGCCGTGGGGCTCGCGGCGTCGGAGCCGTGGCTGATCGAACTGCCGTGGTGCAGCCACACCCTGCGGCCCCGGTCCGGCACGGGCTCCACGGGCGCGTCCGTGCGCAGGGCGACGAGTTCGGTGGTCTCGTTGTGCGGCAGCCAGATCTCGACGTCCTTCTCGCGCGCGGGCAGGCCGGTGAAGCGGACGGTGCCGACCGGGCCCGGCGTGACCTCGCCGTCCCAGGTGGCCATGTCGATCGTGAGGACGTTGCCGCCGGTCCCGGGGGCCTGGCCGGCCGGGCGGCCGTCGACGAGCAGGTCGTACAGGCCGTCCGGGCGGGGCGGGAAGCCGGCGTAGTCGCGCTTGGTGCGCAGGGTGTCCAGCTCGACGGCGGTCGCGGCGGTACGGAACGCCAGCCGTACGCCGGACGGCTGGGCCTCGGCCATGGCCAGCTGGGCGTTGGTGTTCTGCGCGCGGGCCCGGGCGGGCAGCCGGTGCGGGAGCAGCCCGTGTTCGGTGTGCTCCAGGTCGAGGGCGCCGCGCAGCAGGTCCGCCGTGAGGGGGGTTGTGATCCAGTCGCGCTCGGTGTGCATGGTGTCAGCCTCGGGGGTCGGTGGGGGGCGCGGGCCAGTTCCGCAGCAGCGTGTCGAGGGCGTCGAGGATCCGGGCCCAGGTGTCGTCGGTGTCGGGGGCGCTGTGGCTGAACCCGCCGCCCATCTCCAGGCTGACGTAGCCGTGGAAGACGCTGCCCAGCAGCCGGACCGCGTGGGTCTGGTCCGGTTCCGTCAGGTCGTAGCCGCGCAGCAGCGCCCGCGTCATCTGCGCGTGCCGGACGCCGGCGCTCGCCGCCGCCGTCCGCGGGTCGAGCCGCAACTGGGCCGCGGCGTACCGGCCGGGGTGCTCCCGGGCGTAGTCGCGGTAGACGTTCGCGAGGGCGGCCAGGGCTTCCTTGCCGGACCGCCCGGCCAGGGCGTCGGCGGCCCGGTCGGCGAGTTCCGTGAGCGCGAGCAGGGCGATCCGGGTCCTGAGGTCCTGGGAGTTCTTCACGTGCGAGTACAGGCTCGCGACCTTGACGTCGAACCGGCGGGCGAGCGCCGAGACGGTGACCTGCTCGAAGCCGACCTCGTCGGCGAGTTCGGCACCTGCCTGGGTCAGGCGTTCCGGTGTCAGTCCTACGCGGGCCATACGGGCGCTCCCTTCTGCCAGAAGGAAG
Source organism: Streptomyces coeruleorubidus (assembly GCF_028885415.1). Taxonomy (GTDB): domain Bacteria; phylum Actinomycetota; class Actinomycetes; order Streptomycetales; family Streptomycetaceae; genus Streptomyces; species Streptomyces coeruleorubidus_A. The sequence goes on along the minus strand of NZ_CP118527.1, from coordinate 4,555,039 downwards.
TGTGCATCTGCCTAATAGTGTTAGGCAAATTCCGGTCTGGCTTAGGGCAAATTCCGATCTGGCTTAGGCGTCTTGGAGAGCACGCCGGACGGGCGCCCGCAGCCTCCTGCCCCGCCTGGTCAGACCCCAGGGCTTCAGGACGGAGATCACCGTCATGAAGACGTACGCGGACAGCGAGACGACCGGCCCGAACAGGACGTCCCCGGCGTCGGGCAGGGGCCCGCCCGCCGCGACGGCGGTGACCGCGGAGTTCACCCCGGGGCGCAGGGCGAACACCGTGGCGGTGGTCGTGGCGAGGGTCAGCCAGAACTTCGTGCAAATCCAGCGGTACCGGGCGAGTCCCCACGGCGTGCCCAGGGACAGCACCAGTCCGCTGAGCAGCGTGAGGAACGCGACGGGGAGCAGGAGCCAGTCGGCGAAGAGCTTCATGGCCCGGACGGACGCCTCCACGGTCACGGCGGACCCGGTGGTGGCCGCGGTGGTCCCGAGCGCGAGCAGTCCGAGGGTGAGCCCGAGCCAGCTCGCGGAGGCGGTGACGTGGACGACGAGAACGGCCCGCCGCGCCCGGCGGCCGAGTTTCGGAATGGTGTGGGGCTTCTGCTTCGGCTTCACGCTGCCACCGTGCCGGGAGGGGGGTGGTGAAGGCGTCTGACGGCGGGAGTAAACCGGCGTACTGGCGTCGGCGTACGGGTGGGGTACCAGCACGTACTCGCCCGGCGTGACGGCCCGGCCCTGTCAGCGGCGTCGTCTAGCTTCACGGCATGACCGAACCCTCCCACGTCACCGCCGTCCGACAGTCCTACGACACCGTCGCCGCCGAATACGCCCGACTGGTCAAGCAGCCGGCCGAGCTGGACCCGGTGTCCCGCGCGATGCTGGCCGCCTTCGCCGAGCTCGTACGGCCGCCGCACCCCGGGCCGGTGGCCGACCTGGGCTGCGGACCGGGCAAGGTGACGGCACACCTGGCCGCGCTGGGAGTGCCGGTGTTCGGCGTGGACGTGTCGCCGGAGATGGTCGAACTGGCCCGGGCCGCGTACCCGGATCTGCGCTTCACCGTCGGCTCGATGACCGCACTGGAGATCGGCAGCGGCGAACTCGGCGGCATCCTGGCCTACTACGCCACCCACCACACCCCGCCGCAGTGGCTGCCGACCGTGTACGCCGAGTTCCACCGCACCCTCGCGCCCGGCGGCCGGCTGATGCTGGCGGGCCCGGTGGGCCACGGCGAGCACCTGCGCCCGACGCACGCCTACGGCGACCACCCGGTGTCCTACGAGTCGTACCTGCTGCCGCCGGACCGGATCGCCGAACTGCTCCACCGGGCCGGGCTGGTCGTCACGACGCGTGTGGTGCAGGAGCCGGAGGAGGGGACCAAGAGGCAGACCGGCACGTTCCTGGCGTACAAGCCGCGGTAGCGGACCCGGGCCCCGCCTCCGCTACCCGTCGTGCAGCCACACCCGCAACGGACCGACCGGCTCGAATCCGTGCCGGACGGCGGTCTCCAGGTCGTCGCCGCTCTCGTAGCCGACCACGGGCAGGGTGGGGAAGAGCCGGTCGAGCGCGTGCAGCACGAGCGGCCAGGCCGCGCCGGGCCCGCCGTCCCGACCGAAGACGTTGGAGACGCCGACCACGTGCTCGCTGCGGCCGGCCTCCGCTCCCGCGACGACTCGCCCGTCATCGGACCGCCCGAGGATCAGGAAGGTCTCCGGGTCGTCGAGCAGCCCGTCCTGGAAGAGGCCGGCGTTCCCGGCGCCGCCGTCCCAGGCCAGCGCCCAGGCCCGCAGCGTGTCCGGATCGCCCGCCACGTCCCACGCGAGATCCGCCGGCTCCGGCGGGCGGGCGAGCGCGTCCGCACCCGCCGGACGGTGGATCCACTGCGCCTCGAAGAGCACCCGGAAACCGGCCCCGGTCAGATCGAGATCGGCGAAGCTGTCCTTGACCGAGGCGCCGGGCGAGCCCGTGTCGATCCGTGCCACGAGCGCGTCCGGGTCGGCGCCCGGCTCCAGCGTCACGGCGTCGGGGTAGAAGAGCGGCGCCCGCCCCGCGGCGGCCCACGCCTCGCTTCCGAACTCCCCCGCCACGCCGTGGGCCCGGCACATCGCCGCGCACCACTCGGCGTTGTTACGGGCGGCGGCACGGACCAGGGACTGCTGCGAAGTCGTCACGAGTACGGATCATGGCCGGACGGGCCCGGCTCGTCGAACGGTTTCAGGACCGGTCACCTCTCGGTCGGTTCTGGGGCGATCGCGAGAATGCCCACCCGATGACCGGCCTGGAGGATGCGTGTCCGTGCGGATGAAGTTGAGCGTGATAACCCTGGACTGCCCCGATCCGCCGGCGCCGGCGGCGTTCTACCAGGCGGCCACCGGTGTCCCGTCTCGCTGAAGGTGAGGCAGGGCAGCGCTCTGACCTGGGGTGCTTCAGGTTGAGCGAGACGTTGGGTGTTCGTCGGGTCTCGCTCAACCTGAGGCTTTCCGTCACGATTTCCTGGGCTTGTCGGCCAGGCAGAAACCCTGCTGGCCCTGTTGGCTGTCGGTGCACGAGGGCCAGTGGTCTACCGCCCACTCCGGCCAACCTGGCCAGCCCGCCGGCGGGTTGGGGATCTCCCTCCCGGCGAGTTCGGCGGCGTCAGGCACCTGGAACTGCTCGCGCCATTGGTCTACGTCGGTCTCGCTCATGGGAAATGTCTGATGCGGTGTCGTCGCCTGGCGGTGCGCGATGCGGGCGAGCTGGACGTCCTTGTCCACGGGCACGTAGACCACCTGACATGCTGCTCCGGCCGAGCGTGCCAGCCAGCGCAGTGCCGACCGTTCATCGCGGCCCCAGAGCCCGTAGTCGAGCACGACGCTGGTCCCCAGCCGCAGCGCCTGGAGGGCGACCGAGATGAGCCGCCCTTCGAGTACCCAGCGCTTTCCGTCGGCCATCGAATCGCCGAACAGCGGGATCATCCAGTGGTCTGGGGTCAGCCGCAGTGCCCGGTGCGTTGCGGCGAGCTCTTTGGCCCGGGTGGTTTTCCCGGCTCCGGGGAGTCCGACCATCAGGAACAGGGTGGCGACAGGCGGATCCTGCGCGACGATGGGGCCGGCCCTATGCGGGCAAGAGGATGGGGTTTCGTGCTGTGAATCGAAGCGCTGCGACTGAGACATAACTCCCCTGATCAGGCAGGATGGCCCGGCAGCACAGCAATAAGCGAGTGGCTGCCGGCAGGACACTGATCCGGCGGTACGTCGTGGCACTGACCCCGGCCGGGGTCAGCAACGAGGCCTCGGTTATGGGCAACCGCGGGTACCGCCGCTAGGCGGCGGTACGGGTGGTCATGGCAGCGCAGCAACACATGCTTTCACCATAGCCGACAGCGTCGGCGGACCATTTCGTGGGATGAATCACGAAGATCGGTATTCGCTGCCACGATGGATCAGCCGACCGCGCAAACAGGCACTCAGGGTTTCACGCTCACATCGGATGTACGGACCATCTGGGCGCCCAAGATGAGGCCAGCCTGCTCATCAGGTGGTTGACGTGTTCGGGGGACACGGACTGCCGATTGAGCTAGGGCTGACGGTGTGCAAAAAGGACCGCCCCTGGAGTGCTCTCGTCAAGGTCGAGGAGCATGTGGGCCTCGACCGTGAAGCCAGCATCGCGAAGCCAGGTCGTCACTTGGTCAGGCTGGCGGCGGTGGACGTAAACGTTCATCGGGCGACCACCGTAGCCCTGCGTCTTCAGCCTCGACTCGTCACCGACGTGAAAGCCGAGCAGCAGTGGTCCGCCAGGGCGTAGCGCCCGGTGGAAGTGGCTGAAGACCGTGGGGACGGCATCGTCGGGGACGTGTATCAACGACCAGAAGGCGAGCAGGCCGGCGAGCGAAGCGTCGGCGAGGTGGAGGTCCGTCATCGAGCCGACTTCGAAGCGCAGGCTGGGGTGGTCGCGCCGAGCGATGTCGATCATCGCGGGTGAAAGATCGACGCCGAACGCGTCCACGCCCAGCTCGTGCAGGTGAGCGGTGACGTGTCCAGGTCCGCAGCCCACGTCCGCCACCGGCCCGCCGCCGGTGGCGTGCACCAACTCGGCGAACAACGCCAGAGCTGCTCGAAGGTAGGGCTCCCCGGCCAGAGCCTCGCGCAGCTGGTCGGCATAGCTGACCGCGACCGTGTCGTAGGACGTGCGGGTGTCTGCTAACCACTGGTCCGTTTTCATGCCTCGACACAGTAGCCTCAGTGATCAGGATGTCGTGCAGAGTCGGTGTGACGGATGATCACCGTTGACGAACCTGATCAACTCTGTGCGGTCCTTTCGTCCCACGCCGGACAGGTAGCGCCTCGACCTCGACCACGTGGTGCTTCACCGTGCATGAGAGGGGGCGTGCCGCAGAAGTCTGCGCATGATGAGTGGAGGCCACCACTCTGGCGTGCCTGGTGCAGCCGACGCCACCCGCATCAGTTGACGTTCCTGTTCGTCCATCCGTTCATTGATCCTTTCCGCGACCAGTGTGATTTCGCTTGTGAACCATGGGATGGCGGTCGTTCTCAGCCGTCGTTCGGGAGGCAACCGCCGCTCGAACTCTCGGTGAAAGAGCTGAACATCGCGGGGGCTGCCGAGAGCTCGGTGGCGCCAGACCGGAGATGTGTAGATCCCCAGGACTTCGACGAGGTCTGGCAGGAGAGCGGCCTCGCGCATCGCGTAACTTTGGCGAGCAAGGGGCTCGTCGGGAGCGATGAGGTCGAGAAGGCGTTCGGTCCTGTTGACGGCATATCCGTGCTTGGCCAGCTCGCGCCAGAAGTCGACGCATTCCTGGTAGGCGGCCAGAACCCTTCGGGGTGTCCGCCGCCGAAACAGCCGATGGAGCCTCCGCTGCGCGTGGACGATCTCAGGGGCCCGGTTGAGGCTGAACTGGCCGTCGATGGGGCCGGCGAAGTTGGCCATGTAGTGCCCGTGGTGGGTGCCCGTCCATCGGCGGTGTTTGACACAGAGGTGGTGGTGTCCATTGATGACCCAAATTTCGACTTTCCAGTCGTCCCGTCCGGTGCGTGCCGCAACGCAGGGATGGCAGGCCCAGCTGCGGGCGAGACCTTCGTACTGCTCGTGGGGCCAGGGGCCTGGAGTGGCCAGCTCGGGCAATTTCCGCATCAGCAGAAGAGGGGCCTGCCCGCTGCGCGATGCTAGGAGTTTCACGTTGTCCCGGGGCGATTCCGCTGTGTAGAAGCGGCGGAGTATGCGTTCGGGCGGAAGCCTGTTGAGCAGGGCGAGCCGTGCAATGTCGGACCGCAGGGTCTCGTTCGGGAAGGGGGTGGTGGTGAGGGGGAGCGGCCAGACTGGTCCGTAGAGGTCCGCGGATGGGGTCATGCCGATGTCCTGTAGGCGCTCTCACTGGCGTGGTCGACGTGAATGGTGTGCAGCTGGCGGCGGGTGATCCGCTCACTGCCGTCGAGGATTGCCGAGATGGCGGCGGCCCGGATGAGGTGGGAGAGGCTGCCGATCATGCCACCGGTGCGTTGATGGAGGTAGGCGTGCAGCTTGGTCAGGGTTCCTGGAGTGTGGTGATGCAGGCGGAGGGTGTCCTCCATGGTCGCCACCAGCCCTTCCCATTCGGCTCCGGGCGGGAAAGGGCCGGTGTGCAGGAGTGTGCAACGGCCAGCGATCTGGCCGCCCCGGATTCCGGTGAACAGCCCGGAATGCTCGACGTCGATGCCCGCATAGACAAATGTGGCGGGCAGGTGCTCGATGAAGTACTTCAGGTGGTCGGACAACTCCTCACCCGCGATGGTGGCGAGGTCCATCAGGTGGATCTCATCGACTAGAACGAGATCGGTGCGGGCCTCCGTGAGTACTTGGCAGACGGAGCTGGTGATGTCGGCGGTGTTGTGCCTGGGGGAAATGGTCGGGAGCTTGAGGAATCGGGCGAACTCCAGCGCGAGCTTGCGGGCCGAGCCCTTGGGCGGGGCCGTCACGTAGACCACCGGGATGCGTCGGCTGTCTCTGTAACGCTGTCGGATGCGAAGCTCGTGTAGGCGGCCGAGTTGCCGCAGTGCGGTGGTCTTCCCGGTGGTGCGCTCCCCGGAGATGATCAGGCCGCGGCGGGCGCCGTGCTCGCGCCGGTTCAGCAAGGTCAGAAGGCGCCCTTGGTGGGCGACTTCTTTGACGGTGGATGTGCGCACGACCTGGAGTTCGGAGTGGTAATCGATGCGAGCCTCGTCGTAGTCGGCGCGCGCTTTGTCGTCCATGGCCTCCCAGCGTCTGGGCGGGGCGAGATCGAAGGTCGCGGGGTCCTTCTCGACGAAACGGCGCCAGCCGCTCAGGGAAGTGGGCGGTTCGATCCGTTCGTCGTCGCCCGTCGGTGGTTCGCGTTCGTCGGGCGTGTTCACCACCATCGTTTTGCCTCCTCACGGGCGTTGAAGATGCCCAACGGCACCACCTTGGCCACCTCTTCGTTCTCCTCGGCTGCTTCGGGGTCCGGGTCCGGGTCCGGTTCGGGCTGGGGTGCCTGGTTGGCCGCCGGCAGTTCCGGACGAGGCCAGGTGGGGGTGCTGGTGGCACGGGTGCGGGCGGCCACCTTCCGGTCGCGCCGACCGACCGCTCGGCGCCTGCCCTTGCTCTGGCCTGCGGGCCCTTCGACTCCTCCTTCGGGACCGTCGGCCGCGCGGTCCAGCAGCTTGACGGCGGCCTGTGCGATTTCCTCCTCGTGCGGTCGGCGTCGTTCGCGTTCGGTCAGCACCTGGTGGGCTCGGTCGAAGACCAGCTCGCCCATCGGGACCGGAGAAGTGCGCAGGTGGCGCCAGGTCGCGGTGATCCACCCTTGGCCGCGGTGGTTGCGTACCCAGACGCAGGAGATGTCGTAGGGGTCGTAGTGGACTGCCCATCTCTTGCCGTCCGGCCCTGCCCCCGAGGGCTGCCTCCGATAGGGGCTGAGTTCGTGGGCGTCGTAGGTGCGGTTGCTGATCCGCACCCCGCTGGGGCCGATGACCCGCCATTCGCGAGGCATGAGCTGGATGTATTCCTCCTGGCTGAGCGCGACTGGGACGTATCCGGCCGCCGACACCAGCGCGGCGTACTTCTCGTTCGGACTGAGCGGACGGCCTGGCATCAGCGGGTCGCGCAGTCCGTCATGGGGCCTGGTCTGCCAGATGGCGACGGCCCATTCCTGGAGAAGCTCCTGGAGTTCGTGGACGGACCAGGCTGCCTGCGCGGCCGGGTCTTTGCCGCGCATTTCCGCGCTGCGGCCGGTGTAGCCGGCCACGTACTGGGCGAACATCGTCGCCACCGAGCCCAGCGTCCGCTCGACGTGCGGTTTGTCGGTCGGGGTGTTCGGGTGCGCGGGCTGGAACGAAATCCCCAAGTGGCGGCAGGCGTTGCGGAATTTGTCCGAGATGTATGCTTTGCCGTGGTCGCTGACCACCGTCTCCGGGACGATCACTGGTTTCGCGGCGGCCTGGGCCAGCCGCTCGTCCAGCGGCAGAAGCGAAGCGTAGGGCAGCACGGAGCGCGACATGCGCAGGGCGTCCGACCAGCCCGGCCGCATCGGCTCCGGTGTCATCGCGCGGGCCAGCAGGAGCGCGGCGTCCACCGCCTTCGTCGACGGCCGCAGCACCACCGCCGCCAGTGTCCTGGTGGCCACGTCCACCAGCCCGGTCAGCTCGCAGCGGTCCACCTCGCCGTCGTCGTGGATCACCATGACGTCCAGCGGCGTGGAGTCGATCTCATCACCTCGCCCGGCCGGGCCGCCGTCAGCTGTCCGAACATCCGCTTCGGCTGCTTGCCCAGCGAGCGGCGGGTGCGGGCCGACCCCAGCAGATGCCGTCCCGTCGAAACCGCCTCCAGCAGCCGGTAGAACGCGGCCCGCGACGGCATCGCCACCGCTCCGGCACCGTGCTCGGCCGCCAGGAGCCGTTCGACCTTGCGCCGCAGCACCTGCGCCGACACCGTCGCCTCGTCGGTCCGGCTGTTCACGACCTGCTCGATCGCGGCCACCACCCGCGGATCCGCCCGGCTCGTGCCGGTGGAGGGCTTGACCAGCCGCCGGTCCACCAGCCCCGCCACCCCCTCGCGCTCGAAACGGGTGCGCAGCCGCTGCAGGGTGCTCAAAGACACCTCCTCACCGGCCTCGCGCAGCTCGGCGAGCTTGGCCAACTCCCGCTGGCGCACCGAGTGCACCTCCGGGTCGTACTCCCGCCTCACAGCCGTGCCAGGAGTCGCGTCCGGGCGGCCCGTCATCAGCTCGGTCAGGTGCCGCTGCCACCACCGGGCCCGCTCCGCCGCCTCCTCGGGCAGCCCGTCCAGTACTCCCTCCTCGGGCAGCGGCGGGCGGGCAGGGCCGGTGCTGAGCACTGCGAAGCCCTCCGAAGCCAGCAGATGCCCGAGCAGCACGACGCTCGCGGCCTGGGCGTCATCGACCAGGCGAACCGATGTGCCGTGCAGGGCGGCGACGGTGTGCTCACGCCCGTCGTAGTGGACCCGGTCACCCAGCGACAGCAGCCGCGGACGCGTCGGCATCCCAGCCCACCTCCTTCACGGCCGCAGGCACCAGCCGCACCAGCGACGCGGCTGACAAGCGCTCCGTCCGCATCTCCGTCGTCAGCTCGTGGTGCCAGAGCAGGTGGTAGAGCACCGGCAGTACCGCGAGAGGATCACCGACCGCCCGAGCCCCCGCCAGCAGCCCCAGTGGCTCGCTGAATACCGCCAGCAGAGCGTCGGCCACCGGTTCCTGCCGAACTCTGGGATGTCGGTAGCCCGACAGCCACCGCAGGTTCGCCACCGACACCGGATCGAGCACTCCGACCCGTTCGTAGCCCCAGCCGACCCGGGGGCAGGCCGCAGCCGTCGCTGCGAACTTCGCCGCGTCCTCGGGCTCGATGCGCTCGTCCGGGCGCACGTCCAGCACCACGGCCGTGCCGTCCCGCCGACGTACGAAGTAGTCCGGCGTGTGCTTGATCCGCCGACCCTGGCCGCCGTACCGCCACGACAGTCGGAATGGTTGCGAGGCCACTGCCACCACGTCCGGCTCGGCGTCCAGTCGCATCAAGTGCCCGAGTTCCACCCAGGACTCGTAACCCACCAGCTCGGAGCAGGTCACAGCCCAGTACCAGCCGGGGAAGTTCCGCTGCCCGCGGTAGGACGGGAACGCACGCACCTGTCCGGCCGCCTCGAACCGAGTCGGCCACATCACCTCAAGCGGCCCGCCATGCACCTCTCCTCGGGCGTCGGCGTACTCCAGCCAGAAGTCCTCCGCTTCCACCAGCCACCCCCACTCGGCGCTGACCAGGTGGAGGGGGTGGAAGAAGCCAGCACCTCAGATTGATCGAGACGTCACACCAGATGCCCGAGATTGAGCGAGACGTGCGGGCGGATGCCCCACGAAGACCGGGACTGCCTCAACTTCGCAGAGACAGGTCAACCGTGCTCAGTCTCAGCGCCCCGGGGGCGTGGTGTGGCGCACTTTTGCAAGCGGGTGCTTGCAATAGTTAGCGCGGTGCGGCACTGTGGAGCCATGGCATCGCTCAACGTCGGCAATCTCGGTGACTACCTGCGCGAACAGCGGCGCAACGCGCAGCTGTCGCTGCGGCAGCTCGCCGACGCCGCCGGGGTGTCCAATCCGTACCTGAGCCAGATCGAGCGCGGGCTGCGCAAGCCGAGCGCGGAGGTGTTGCAGCAGGTCGCCAAGGCCCTGCGGATCTCCGCCGAGACGCTGTACGTCCGGGCCGGCATCCTCGACGCGGAGCGGGACCGGGACGAGGTCGAGACGCGTGCCGTCATCCTCGCGGACCCGACGCTGAACGAGCGGCAGAAGCAGGTGCTGTTGCAGATCTACGAGTCCTTCCGCAAGGAGAACGGGTTCGGGACCGGCGATGGCTCCGCGGTCGTCGACCTCGTGGTCGCCGAAGGCGAGGCGGACAGGGACGGGGACGCTCCGGACGGCGGCACCGGGATACGACGAACCCGCACGGCCGACGGCGGCAGGCCCGCCGAGCGCCGCACCCGCGACAGCGACGTCGCCGCGTCCGCGTCACCGTCGGCCACCCGCCGTACGCGCAAGGACGACAAGGACGACAGCGCTACGTCACCGTCGCCCGCCCGTCGTGCCCGTAAGGGCACCGGCGGTACGTCAGCCGCCCGCCGGGCCCGCAAGGACACCGGCGGCAGTGACACCGACCCGCAGCAGACGGCCGGCTGAGCCGGACCAGGGCACCGGCCGTACCGCTGCGGATCACACCACCCTCAGCCGAACCCTCAAGCGAAACAGAATCCGGGAGGACCATCACCATGGCCATCACCGACGACCTGCGCAAGACCCTCAGCGACCCGACCCCGCTCTACTTCGCCGCAGGCACCGCCGACCTCGCCCTTCAGCAGGCCAAGAAGGTGCCGGCCCTGGTGGAGCAGCTGCGCTCCGAGGCCCCCGCGCGGATCGAGGCCGTACGCAACACCGACACCAAGGCCGTCCAGGAGAAGGCCTCCGCCCGGGCCAAGGAGGCCACCACCCGCGTCAAGGAGACGCAGGAGACCCTCCAGAACAAGGTCACGGAGTTCATCGGCTCCATCGACGTCGACATCAAGAAGCTCGGCAGCACGATCGACGCGGACCTGAAGAAGATCGGCGAGACCGCCCAGGACATCGCGCTGCGCAGCGTCGGCGTGGCCGCCGAGTACGCCGTCAAGGCCCGGGAGACCTACGAGAAGGTCGCCGAGCACGGCGAGCAGGCCGTGCGGACCTGGCGCGGCGAGGCCGCCGAGGGCATCGAGGACGTCGCCGAGGGCGTGGAGGAGCTGGCCGTGGCCGTCGAGCCGAAGGCCGAGCCGGTCGAGGTCAAGGAGGAGCCGAAGCCCGCCGGTGCCACGACCGCCCCGGCGAAGAAGGCCCCCGCCAAGAAGGCCCCGGCGCGCAAGGCCACCACCGCCAAGAAGACCACCCCGCCGGCCAAGTAGGACGGCTTCAGGGCACACAGCGGCACAGAGCGACCACACGGGCCGGGCACCCTGGGGGTGTCCGGCCCGTTGTACGGGTACGGTGACCGCGTAGGGACGAGCCGAGTCAGGTGGTGGACGTAGTGCTGATGCAGGGCTTCGCAGGGTTCATGTGGCTTCTGAGCATGGCCCTGATCATTTTCAGCGGCTTCGCGTTGCTCGACGCTGCCGTGCGGCGGGAGGACGCCTACCGCGCGGCCGACAAGAAGACCAAGCCGTTCTGGCTGATCATCCTCGGGCTCGCCTTCGTGGTGAACCTGCTCTTCCCGATCCTGTCGTTCCTGCCGATCATCGGGCTCATCGCGACGATCGTGTACATGGTCGACGTCCGTCCCGCCATCCGGGCGCTCCCCGGCGGCGGCCGCAGCCGGCGCGGCTCCAGCAGCGACGGTCCGTACGGCCCCTGGAACGGCGGCCGGTAGGCCCCCCTGACAGCACTGGAGCCGGGGGCTACGGCACCCGGTCCAGCAGCAGTACCGCCACGTCGTCCGTCAGCTCGCCACCGTTGAGGTCGCGCACCTCGTTCACCGCCGCCCTCAGCAGCTGCTCGCCCCGCAGTCCCTCGGCGATCTGGCGGCGCACCATCTGAGTCATGCCGTCCTGGCCGAGCCGCTCCCGGCCCTCGCCGACATGGCCCTCGATCAGGCCGTCGGTGTAGAGCATCAGGCTCCACTCGGCGCCCAGCTCCACCTGCATACGAGGCCAGCGGGCACCCGGCAGCAGCCCGAGGGCCGGCCCGTTGTTGTCGTACGGCAGCAGGCGGGCCGGTTTGCCCGGGCGGGCCAGCAGCGGCGAGGGGTGGCCCGCCAGGCACAGGCCGGCGCGGCGGCCGTCCGGCGCGATGTCCACCGTGCACAGGGTCGCGAAGATCTCGTCGTCGGCCCGCTCGTGCTCCAGCACCTGCTGGAGCGTGCCCAGCAGCTGGTCCCCGCACAGGCCCGCCAGCGTCAGCGCGCGCCACGCGATCCGCAGCTCCACGCCCAGGGCGGCCTCGTCCGGGCCGTGGCCGCAGACGTCACCGATCATGGCGTGCACGGTGCCGTCCGGCGTGCGCACGACGTCGTAGAAGTCGCCGCCGAGCAGGGCGCGCGAGCGGCCCGGGCGGTAGCGGGCGGCGAACCGGAGCGGGGAGCCGTCCAGCAGCGGGGTCGGCAGCAGACCGCGCTCCAGACGGCGGTTCTCCTGGGCCCGCAGCTTGCCCTCGGCGAGCCGGCGCTCGGCCGACTCGGAGCGCTTGCGCTCCACCGCGTAGCGGATCGCCCGGCTCAGCAGCCGGCCGTCCAGCTCGTCGCGGAAGAGATAGTCCTGGGCGCCCACGCGCACCGCCTCGGCGCCGCGCTCGGCGTCGCCCGAGGCGGTCAGCGCCAGGACGGCATGCCGGGGCGCGAGCTCCAGCACGTGCTTGAGCACGGCGAGCTCGTCATCGGCGTCGCTGCGGCCCGGAGCCGGCAGCGCGAGGTCCAGCAGGATGCAGTGGACGTCGTCGGTCAGCAGCCGCCCGGCCTCGGTCAGGTTGCGGGCCGTGCGGACGCGGATCGGCTTGCCTGCCTGGTCGAGCATGTCGGGCACGATCGGCGAACCGGCCGGGTCGTCCTCGATCAGCAGCAGGGTCAGGTTGCTGTGGGCGGTGTTGTTCTCCACCTTGTCCCTGGTGTTCCCGGCCTGGTCCGTGGTCTTCCCGGTGGTGTTCGGCGTGCGCGGGGCCGTTGCCGAGGCGCCCGTGACGGACTGCTCGGCGGGGCCGTCGCACGGGGACTCGGCCTGCGCCTGACCACTCTCCACGGCCGGGATCGCTCTCTGCCGCGGTATGGGTACGGGCATCGTCTTGGGTTCCTTCCCTCCCCCCGAGGGCATGGCGGGGGCGAGGGACCTCGACCCACCGACCGGGACCATAGCGGGTGTCGGCGCCGCATTGGAATGGTGTGAGCCACGCCGCTGCGCCATCGGCCAGTGTCATATGCCGCGATATGCCCCGCAGTTGGACACCGCCGGGATGCTGTGGGGATGACGAACGTCACGTCGGCGCGCGGTTTGGCGGCGGGGGCGGGGTGGGCTGGGTCACGTGCGCCAGGTCACCGGCAGGGAGACTGCGACCTGTTGTCCGATATCCGGCGTCCGGTGCTGTGCCGATGACCGGCCGGTCGGTGCCGGTTCCGCTCAGTCGGTGCCGGCGTCGGCGTCCGGCCGTACCACCCCGAGGATGGGCATCGTCCCCGCTCCCGCGATGGTCACCGTCCGCCCGGGCCGCGGCGCGTGCACGATCGCCCCGTCGCCGACGTACATCGCGACATGGCTGGCGTCGTCGAAGTAGATGATGAGGTCGCCGGGCCGCATGTCCTGGATGTCGATGTGCCGCAACTGCTTCCACTGCTCCTGCGACGTGCGCGGAATGCCCTGTCCGGCGGATATCCAGGCCTGTGAGGTCAGGCCGGAGCAGTCGTAGGTCCTCGGGCCCTCGGCGCCCCACTGGTACGGCTTGCCGATCTGCGCCGTGGCGTACGCGACGGCCTTCTTGCCCTGCTCGGAGGCCTTTGTGCTGATCTCGTCGAGGACGCCGGAGTCGAGCCAGGCGGTCTGCGCCTTGTGGGCCGCCTCCTTCTCCAGCTCGGCGAGGCGCTCCTGCTCCTCCTTCTGGAGCTCGGACTCGAGCTTCTCCGCCAGCGCGATCTGCTTCTCGATCTCCTTCTGCGCGGCGGCCTTGGCCTTGCGGCCCGCCTCCAGTTTCTTCCACTGGGCGGAGGCGTCCTGCGCGTACTGCTTCAAGTCCTCCTGGGTGCGGGTCAGTTCGCCGATCAGGCCCTTGGCCGCGTGCTGGCCCTGGCGCACCCGGCCCGCCCCGTCGAGGAACTCCTGCGGGTCGTCGCTCAGCATCAGATGGGCCTCGGGCGGCAGTCCGCCGCCGCGGTACTGGGCGGCGGCCGAGGCGCCCGCGCGGTCCTTCAGCCTCTCCAGCTTCTCCTGGCCCTTGACGATCTTCTTGGCCAGCTTGACGATCTCGGCGGACTGCTTGTCCGCCTTCTCCTCGGCGGCGTTGTACTCGTCGGTGGCGCGGGCCGCGGCGCGGTAGAGCTTGTCGAGCTTCTCGCGTACGGCCTCCAGGTCCTTGCCGGGCGCGAGTGTCGGGCCCGCGCTGGGGGTGGGGCTGGGGCTCGCGAACGCCGTGCCCGGTGCCGCCAGCACGGTGACCGCGCAGACCACGGTCACCGCCGTCGCGATCAGGCCACGCTTGCCCGTTCCCATACTTCAGCCCCCAAACTGATTAACCGTCAGTAACGTCCGGCTCGCCCGGGGATGCTGCCACGTCGGCGCGCGAAGCGACAGGGGGAGTACTTCCCGCGGCCCCTTCCCCGGTATGCCCCCGGCATGAGATCTCCCCGCCTGTGTGACGAACGACTCAAAGTGATCGTTCCCGGCGGGCCCGGTCGGGCCGGGCCGGGTCGGGCCGGGCCGGGTCGGGCCGAGTCGGGCCGGTCCGGGTCGGCTAGAGGCATTCAGCCCCGCGGCGCCAACGCCTCCCACCGCACCGTCACTTCGCCCTGCCGCCACCGCACCGGCCCGTCCGCCACCGGCCAGTCGGCGGTCAGGTGCCGCACCGCCCGGATCCAGCGCTGGCGGGCGCCGTAGGACGCGTAGGGCGCGGCGGCCGCCCAGGCGCGGTCGAAGTCGCGTAGGAAGGCGTGCACCGGCTCGCCCGGGACGTTGCGGTGGATGAGCGCCTTCGGCAGGCGTTCGGCCAGGTCAGAGGGGCGTTCCAGGGAGCCGAGCCGGGTCGCGAAGGTGACCGTGCGTGGTCCCTCCGGGCCGAGCGCGACCCACACGTGCCGGCGTCCGATCTCGTCGCAGGTCCCCTCGACCAGCAGCCCGCCGCGCGCCCCGGTCGCGGGATCGGCCGGCGCGAGCCGCCCGCACAGCCGGTGCCAGACGGCCGCGACCTCGCCCTCCTCGTACTGCCGCAGCACGTTCGCCGCCCGGACCAGCAGGGGCCGCTGCGGGATCGGGATCTCGAAGCCGCCGTGCCGGAAGACGAGCCCCGTCCGCTCGTAGGGCAGTGCCGCCGCGACCCGGGCCGGCTCGATCTCCACGCCCACCACGCGCGCGCGTGGCGCGACCCCACGGAGGCGGTGCAGCAGCTCGACGGCCGTCCAGGGGGCGGCGCCGTACCCGAGGTCGACCGCCACGGGGTCGGCGGCACGGCGCAGTTCGGCGCCGTGCGTGGCCGCGATCCAGCGGTCCATACGGCGCAGGCGGTTGGGGTTGGTCGTCCCGCGCGTCACCGTTCCCTGGGGGCGGGGCGCCGCGCGGGATGTCATGCGTACGAGGTTAAGCGGCCCTCAGGGGTGAACGGCCCCCAGGGTTGAACGGCCCTCAGCTGTTGAACGGCACCCAGGGTTGAACGGCTCCTCAGGACCCGGCCCCGGGCCCGCCCCCGCCCCCGTACGTCCCGAACTCCGGAACCCCCGCCGACTCGAACACATGCACCGACAGACCGCCCGGCGTCGTCCGGTGGTCGGCCAGCCGCAGCCCGGCCGGTGCGCCGCCGTCCGGGAAGAGGCGGCGGCCCTGGCCGACCACGACCGGGGCGATCACGAGCCGCGGCGTGTCGATCAGGCCGGCGGCCAGCAGGGACTGGGCGAGCCGGGCGCTGCCGTGGATCTGGCGCTCCCGGCCGGGCCGCTTCAGCTCCGCCACCTGGGCGGGGACGTCGCCGGACAGGATCGTGGTCGGGTCCCAGCCGGCCGTGGTCAGGCTGTGGGAGGCGACGTACTTCGGCAGGCCGTTCATGATCCCGGCGAGGGGATGGTCGGTCATCGCCGGCCAGTCCCGGGCGAAGTTCTGGTACGCGCACCCCATCTCTTTTCTCGCTCACAGCCGTCACTTCATGGGACGCCGTGGGGAGCGGAAACTCATCGGCCCTGGTCACATGCCGACGATCCTTGTCCCGGGGAACCGCCCGGGTGAGCGCGCGGTTCCCCGGACGGTCTCCCCGGACGGGGAGACCGTCAGTCCTGCCGGACGATGTCGGTGCCGGGCCCGCCGGAGAGCGTGTCCGCTCCGGGCCCGCCGTACAGCTCGTCGTCGCCGCTGTTCCCCCATATCCGGTCGGCGCCGCTGTTTCCGTGCAGGATGTCGTTGCCCCTGCCGCCGTACAGCTCGTCGTCGCCGGCCCCGCCGTACACCGTGTCGGCCCCGTCGTCGGCTCGCAGGATCTGGGCGCCCGCGCCGCCGTGGAGGACGTCGTCGCCCGCGCCGCCGTCCACGATCTCGCCGTCGATGCCGGCGTGGAGGGTGTCGTCGCCGGCACCGCCCCCGGCGAACGCCAGCGCGCCCGCCCTGATGATGTCGTCGCCCGCGCCGCCCCGGACGGTACTTCCGTCGACTCGCCGGTCGGTGGCGCCGGTCCACTTGTCGTTGCCGTCGCCCAGCTCGACCGCGTTGAAGTAGTAGACCTGGTCGGTGGCGTTGTCGAAGGAGACGGTGTCGTCGCCGTCGGCGAGGTCCATCTCCATGGAGCTGAGCGGGGACTGGCTCTCAGGGGCCTCGACCGTGCAGGAGATCTTGGTGTGGTCCGCGCTGTCGGGGTGGCCGCAGCCGTTCCCGGCGTCGATCGGGACGACGTCGTCGATCACGTAGGTGAACCGGGAGCGGTCGCCGGTGAACGACTGCGTGATGGCCACCTTGTTGGCCTGCCCGGGGGCGGCCGTGTAGGTGAGCTGCCAGCCGTACTCGTTCACCGCGGCGGTGGCCGTCGGCTCCGCGGCACCGGCCGGACCGGCCAGGGCGATCGGAACGGCCAGAACCATGCCGAGAACCGGCGTCAGAACCGATGAGGCGCGTAACAGCCGGCGGCTGACCAGGCGAGAGGGCATTGCGTAACCTCCGTGAGGCAGTTGTGGATCCTTTCGCACGCTGTGACCGACGGGGCAGGCGCCAGGTTGTCCGCGGTACCGGGCTCGTCAGCCTTTCCACGGCCTTTTCACGGCGGAGACAGCGCGAGTGACCTGCGATTTCCGATCAGGTTCACCTGCCTGTCACTCCCCCCAGGGGTCAGGGAATGCGGGAATCCATCGCCTTCGAACGGTTGAGCGGGACTCGGTAATGATTCGGTAAAACTCGCGAATCAGGAAATGGAGCCCGCCCCTCCGATGTTGCAGCCCCTGGAGGGCACGTGCGCCCTGCAAAGGCATGCCCGGAGCGAGGAGGAACGCCACGTGAGCCAGTACATCGGCAGGCTCGGGCGGCGCTCCGCGTCCGCACCCTCGCGCCTCCGGCTGCACCGCAGGCCCCGCCGGGTGGCCATGCTCTCCGTGCACACCTCCCCGCTCCACCAGCCGGGCACCGGCGACGCCGGCGGCATGAACGTCTACATCGTGGAGCTGGCGCAGCGCCTGGCCGCGATCAACATCGAGGTCGAGATCTTCACGCGCGCGACCTCGGCCGCCCTCCCGCCGACCGTCGAGCTGGCCCCCGGCGTCCTCGTCCGGCACGTCGACGCCGGCCCTTACGAGGGCCTCAACAAGGAGGACCTCCCCGCCCAGCTGTGCGCTTTCACCCACGGCGTGATGCAGGCCTGGGCCGGCCACCGCCCCGACTACTACGACCTGGTCCACTCCCACTACTGGCTCTCCGGCCACGTCGGCTGGCTCGCCGCCCAGCGCTGGGGCGCCCCCCTGGTGCACGCCATGCACACCATGGCCAAGGTCAAGAACGCCAACCTGGCCGACGGCGACACCCCCGAACCGGCCGCCCGCGTCATCGGCGAGACCCAGATCGTCGCCGCCGCCGACCGGCTCATCGCCAACACCACCGAAGAGGCCGACGAGCTGGTACGGCACTACGCGGCCGACACCGACAAGGTCGCCGTCGTCCACCCGGGCGTGAACCTCAGCCGCTTCTCGCCCGCCGACGGCCGCGCCGCCGCCCGGGCCCGTCTCGGCCTGCCCCAGGACGCGCTGATCCCGCTCTTCGCGGGCCGCATCCAGCCCCTGAAGGCCCCCGACGTGCTGCTGCGTGCCGTCGCCGTCCTCCTCGACGAGCGCCCGGAGCTGCGCTCGCGCGTCCTCGTCCCCGTCGTCGGCGGCCCCAGCGGCAGCGGCCTCGCCAAGCCCGAGGGCCTGCAGAAGCTGGCCGCACGCCTCGGCATCGCGGACGTCGTACGGTTCCACCCGCCGGTCGGCCAGGACCAGCTGGCGGACTGGTTCCGCGCCGCTTCCGTCCTGGTCATGCCCTCCTACAGCGAGTCGTTCGGCCTGGTCGCCGTAGAGGCGCAGGCGGCGGGCACCCCGGTGCTGGCGGCAGCGGTCGGCGGCCTGCCGGTCGCCGTGCGCGACGGCCACACCGGCTTCCTCGTACGCGGCCACAATCCCGCCGACTACGCGCGCGTGCTGCGCGATTTCGCCGACGACCCGCGGCTGTCGCCCCGGCTGGGCGGGCAGGCCGCCCGCCACGCCCAGTCCTTCGGCTGGGACACCGCGGCCGCCGGCACGGCGGACGTCTACACGGCCGCGATGCAGGCCCACCGCCGTCGCGTACGCTCGCAGCATGGGTGAAACCGATCTGGAACAGCGTGCGGCACAGGTCATCGAGGGAGTGCTGAAGGACGCCGACCTGGAGTGGGAGAGCCCCGAGCCCGGCACCTACGTCGCGCAGCTCCCCGGCACCCGCAAGCTCAAGACGACGGTCTCCCTGATCGTCGGCCGCCACTCCCTCTCGCTCAACGCCTTCGTCATCCGCCACCCCGACGAGAACGAGCAGGGCGTCCACCGCTGGCTCCTGGAACGCAACCTCAAGCTCTACGGCGTGAGTTACGCCGTCGACCAGCACGGCGACGTCTACGTCACCGGCCGCCTCTCCCTGTCCGCCGTCACCGCCGACGAGATCGACCGCCTGCTCGGCCAGGTCCTTCAGGCCGCGGACGGCAGCTTCAACACCCTCCTGGAGCTCGGCTTCGCCTCGGCGATCCGCAAGGAGTACGAGTGGCGGGTGTCCCGCGGGGAGTCGACACGCAACCTGGACGCGTTCGCGCACCTCACGCAACGCCCCGGCCGCTAGGCGGTTTCCATCGGGAACCGCAGCCCCTCTCGCTGGCATAGCACCCGACGGCCTGGCTACTTGAGCAGGGAGTTCGCGACAATGATCGCTAGGCCGATCAGCATGTCCAGGCCCCCTGCCCGGCACGAGGACGGCCATCCGTGCCCGGCGGTGCGGGCGGCCCAGGCGCCGCAGCCGAACAAGGCGACGGTGTTGAACAGCAGGGCCGCGTCCACAGCTGTGGCCTCCGCCCACCACCCGGCTACCGCGACGAGCAGGACCCCCACCGTGGGCAGCACGGCGGCGACCAGTGGCCACTCGGCGAGCACCGACCGCAGTCTGCTCGTGGTGGCAGCTCCGTCGCCGGACGCGCGCTGGGCGATGACGTGCGCGTACCCATGGGCGGCGCCTGACGCCAGCGCGGTGAGCAGGACCCACAGCGCGTCCGGGCCGGGCTCGGCCCTCCCGCCCGTCGCGTCCAGGGCGGCCACCAGTGCGCTGGCCATCACCAGTCCGTAGATACCGCTGAACAGCGACTGCTGCGGCGGTCGGCGCCGCACGATCCGCCTTCGGGCAACGCTGTCGGGACGGACCTGGCCGGCGCGGTCGGACATCATATCGCCTCGGTGCGGGAAGTGGGGTGGGTCCACACATGCTCACCCGCGTGGTGCCGGGGAACACGACGCCACGCGTACTCGCATGGTTGGTCTGCCCCACCGATGACGCGCGGTCGCGGACTGTGCGACCAGCAGAACGTGCAGACGCACCTGGCGTTCACGCCGTGGTAGCCAGGAAAGCCAAGATTAGAACTCTTGCCCGCAAACGTCTTCCTTGTAGTGAAGCATCCGTATTGCACCCAACTGGCAGCTTTCGCCCGAGCAAGATAGAGCCTTGCCCAGCCTGCCGGTCACCGGCTGGTTCCGGGCGGCCCTCACCTCTCCGTACGCAAGGACACCGCGTTGACCAGAAATTCGCCTCGGACTGCATACGCCCGTCGCCTCGCTGCCGTGTCAGCCACGGGCCTTCTCCTGGCAGGCTCAGCACTCGCCGCCGAAGCCACTGCGGTTCCCGCGACCGGCACTTCCCGGGGCAGCGCCACGGCAGTGGCTTTCCGCGCAGCGCTGGACGTCTCCCGGGCCGGGGCGGACGGAACGACGCCTCTGCGGGCCACGCTCAATGAGGTTCGAGCTCCGGGGACCGCGGAGAAGAAGACCCTCGACGTCACCCTCGACCAGGTCAACCGCGACCGCCCGGTCCGGCTGCTCCAGGCCGACGCCGTCAGGGCAAAAGCCGATGTCGCCGACGGCCGAGCCGAAGCGACGTCCCGTCTCGAACGGGCGCGAGTCCATGTGCCTGGCCTGCCTGCACTGTCCCTGGTGGAGGTCGAACAGGTCACCGCCACGGCAACTTGTGCCTCCGGACAGAAACCGGTCGCCGAGTCCCAGGTGCTGGGTCCCGTCACTGCTCTCGGCAAGCGGGTGCCGCTGGCAGCCGGCGGCACCGCCACCGTCGAGGTCCCAGGCGTCGGCACGGTCCGGCTTTCCCTGTCCCAGAGGGAGACGACCAGTGCCACCGCCGCCGCCACGTCACTCCGCCTGCAGGTGTCCGTGGATCCCTTGCGGCTGGGCGTTGAGAAGGTGGAAGGCACCGTGACCCTGGCGCAGGCCACCTGCCGGTCTCCTCAGCCGGCCTCCGAGAGCCCGGCACCGTCCGGCCGGTCGGCACCCCTCGCGCAGTCGGTCGCGCCTTCCCCGAAGACCGATCTGGCGGAGACCGGTGGCAGCCCCATGACGCCGTACCTCCTGGCAGTCGGGGCGGTGCTGGTCACCGCGGGCGGAACAGCCGCCGCACTCGCCGGCAGGCGAAGCCGCAGGAACCGCTGATCCAGCGCGCTCGACGCCGACAGGGTGTGGCGTGCGATGCGGAGAACCCGGGAAGATCGCCGCGCTCCAGCCCCGGCCGACTTCATCAAGCGCCCACTGGCCGCGGCCGAAGACTGCTCTCGGTCCCAAGGAACCGGAGCGCCGGTCTCAGCGGCTGGCGACAGGGCAACCCGCGAGGGGAGGGACCGGCGCCCGGTGCTCACCAGCACATGCGGGCGCCGGTCCGCATGGATGTGACGGGTGTCGGCGGTGACGGCGATCCCACACCACATCCAACGATCAACTATGGGCGCGGGGCACCAGGCCGCCCCCTTCGGTAACGCCCCGGCGGCACGCCCACCAGCCTGCGGAAGTGCCGGGTGAGGTGGGACTGGTCGTAGAACCCGGTCTCGGCCGCCACCTCTCCCGGCGAGCGCCCTTCAAGGAGCAGCCGCCGGGCGCGTCCCACGCGCAGGGACGTCAGGTACTGGTGCGGGGCGATGCCGTAGGCGGCGCTGAACGCCCGTACGAGATGGGCGGGATGAGCGCCAACGAGCCCTGCCGCCTCCTGGAGCCCGACACCCTCCACGACCCGCTCGTCCAGCAACTCCCGCAGTCTGCGCGCGACGACGGGGTCGACGGGACGAGAGGACGTCCGGTCGACGTCGGCCCGCAGATGCCCGCGCAACCGCTCGCCGACGAACATCAGCCTGCTCTCGGCCTCCAGCTCCTCACCGGGCCGCACCAGCGCGCCGTGCAACTGCCCCACGCGCCGTCGCAGCAGCGGATCGCGCAGGCCCGGCCGGTCGACGGCGGTCCCGATGAGCTCGTCCCCGAGATAAGTCCCGTCGAGGTACAGCACCCGCTTGCGGAAGCCCTCAGGGGTGACGGGGGAGCCGTTGTGCGGCACGTGCGGCGGCAGCAGCGACACGGTGTCGTGCGGGGTGCCGTGCTCTTGCCGGTCGAGGTCGTACCGTACGGCGCCGGTATCGACGATCAGCAGCGTCCAGGCGTCGTGGACGTGCATCGGATACGCGTAATCGGTGAAACGAGCGTGGAAGACTTCGACGACGCCCGGGACGGCGGGCCGCCAGGCGGAGATGATCCGCTGCCGGTCCGGCTGGTTCGGCCGGTCCGGTCGGTTCGTGCTGCCGACGGGCTGTGAGGCCATGCAAAGAACGTACAAGACCCCGGCGAGGGCCGCCGGGCACGCTCGCATCATGAACACGCACACCGAACCGGCTCCGGAGCCGATCCGCTTCGACACGAAGATCGCCGTGCTGCTGCGCTCCGACCTGGAGCCCTGGCAGCGCCTCAACGTGACGTCGTTCCTGGTCAGCGGCCTGGGAACGCAGCTCCCCGAGGTGATCGGCGAACCGTACGAGGACGCGGACGGCGTGCCCTACCTGCCGATGTTCCGCCAGCCGGTCCTGGTCTTCGAGGCCACGAAGGAAACCCTGACCACGGCCCACGCCCGCGCCCTGTCCCGCTCCCTGCCCCGCGCGATCTTCACCTCGGACCTCTTCGCCACGGGCAACGACCGCGACAACCGCGCGGCCGTACGGTCGGTGCCGACGGCGGATCTGGATCTGGTCGGGCTCGTGGTGTACGGCCCGAAGAACGCGGTGGACAAGGTGGTGAAGGGGGCGCGGATGCACCCCTGAGGCGGTGGCGTTCGTGAGGCGGTGCGGGTTCGTGAGGCGTTGCGTGGTCGTGAGGCGGGAGGGGCCGTGGCCGGCGACCAAAGTCGCGGACGCGTAGACCAACGACTGACGACAGCCCAGGCCCTGCCCGCCGAGACTCTCCTCATGGAGGACGCGAGGAACGTTCAGATGGGGAAGAAGCAGGTGCCGCCGACGGGCAAGGACACGGAACTGGCCGAGTCGGCCTGGGTGATCACACTCTTCTGCGTGGCCTGCGGCGCCGGCATCGGCGCGGTGCTCCCGCTCCTCGCCCGCTTGCTGCTGAAGCTGCCGTGGGCACCGCTGGAGGGCCCGGCCGAACTGCTGACCTCGATCCCGGAACCCGCCCTCACCCTCGGCACGGTCGCGGTGGGCGCACTCGGCGGCCTGCTCCTGGGCCTCACCGCCGTGCACGAGTCGCTGTCGGTCCGCGTCTGCGACACGCACCTGGCCCTGACCATCAGGGACAGCACGCAGGAGTTCACCCGCGAGGAGATCGCGGTGCTGTGCAGGGACGGCAAGCAACTCGTGGTGCTGGCCCCGGACGGTATGGAACTGGCCCGGGAGCACTGCGGCCTGCCCTGGCCCCGCCTGGCCGGTGCCCTCGCCGAGCACGACTACCGCTGGGCGGAGGAGGACCCGTACCGCGCCGAGTTCCGCCGCTGGGTCCCCGGCACCCCCGGTCTCCCCGAGGGTGCGGACGCCCTGCTCAGGGCCCGCGCCCAGGCTCGCAAGAGCGACGACCACGCCGAGGACGCCCGTGAGCTGCGCCGCGAGCTGCTGCGGCTGGGCGTGGTCGTACGGGACGAGGAGAAGCGACAGTACTGGCGGCTCGTCAGCGGTGACGTCAGCGGGTGACCTCGAACGCGGCGGCCTGGGGCACGAACGTCGTGTCGCCGTCCTCGCCCGTCGCCAGCGCCGAGACGTACCAGGTGCCGGTGGTCCTGCTCGTACTCCCGGACCACGGCTCGATGCTTGTCGCCGCCGTCGTGCTCGGGGCGCTGGCGAACTCCCTGATCACCGGCATGTGCGCCCAGGCGCTGAGCAGGGGCGACAGCGCGAACTAGGCGTCGGGGGTGCACGCAGCGGCGATCGAGGCGCTGTTCTCGTAGAGGTGGTGCCGGGTGATCCGCCCGCCCTCGACGGTGAGCCGCAGCGCGAAGGGCCCCGAGAAGGACTTGCCGGTCGCACGGACGGTCCCGGAGAGATGCCCCGTCAGTACGGCGTCGGTGCCGTCGACGAGGATCGTGTCGATGGACGCGCGGGCGTCCTCCGGCACGGTGTACTGGGCCAACTCGTCTGCCTGAGCGGCACATTCGGCGGCCGTGGACCGAGGCCGGATCCAGGGAACGCCGGGGTTCTCGGCCAGCATCCAGTCGACCTTGTCCGCGAAGAGCCCGGTGAGCCCTTCGGTGTCGCCGGCGAGCCGGAGTTCGAGGAACTTCTGGACGGTGGCGCGGGTGGCGTCCGCGGTGCTGGTGGCTGTCATGGGAGCCAGCCTGCCGGGGACGCCGAAGCCCCGTCGATTACGTCGGAGGTAAGGACGTGGACGCTTCTACGCAGCGCCCGAGTAGATGCAGTCCATGGGCACGTACCCGGTGGTGCCGCGGTACTTCACCTTGCGCCAGTGCGGCGAGCTGTCTCCACCGCACGAGCTGTAGACGCTGCCCTTGACGGTTCCACTGGACATGCAGCCGTTGGTGTTCTTGTACCAGAGGCGCAGGGCGGTGGCGCTCGTCTTCGGCTTGTTGCGGATCTTCACATTGGTGATGGCGTGCCCCATCGGAAAGTCCGCCGTGCAGCCGGCCGCAGCCGTGGCGGCCGAGGCCTTCCCGGCCGCGACGGTGCCTGCCGCAGCCGTTGCGGTGCTGGTGCCGAGCATCGCGCATGTGGCGATGACCACGGGAATCAGGAGACGCTTGGTCATTTGGATCTTCCCCCTTGAACCTGCGAGGTCGGGTGCGGGCATGCCGGGAGAAGGCGCGAACGTTCCCCCGTTCCGCCGCACGTTGCAGGTGGGAACCTATCAGAGGGCGTGGGCGCGTCCTCGCTGGACCGACGGCCCACACGAGACGTCAACACCCTCTATGCCAACCGGACTTCGGCGCCCCCGCCGCCGTGCTCCGGCGATCACTGCCCGACCCGTCCGTCGATCAGCTCGCGCAGCAGGTCGGCGTGACCGCAGTGGCGCGCGTACTCCCCGATCTGCGCCACCAGCACGTCACGCAGCTGGAGCTGCCCACCGGGCTCGGGCCCGAGATCGGAGTACCCGGCGTTCCGTGTGGCGAGGTCGCTGACACCGGCCAGATACCGCTCGTTGCGTTCCACCTCGGTCCGCCACTGCCGCCACGCCTCCTCCACGACCGCCGCGTCCGCGACGGCCCCGTTGAAGTCACCGTCCCGGTCCTGCTCGGTCCGGTACGGCTTCGGGGCGTCGTCCCCGGCCATCACCCGCCGGAAGTGCCGCTCCTCCTCGGTCAGATGCCGCACCAGCCCGAGCAACGACATCGTGGACGGCGGCGCGGACCGCCGAGCCATCTGCTCCGCGTCCAGCCCCGCGCACTTCATCTCCAGGGTGAGGCGATAGTGCCGCAGGGCATCGAGCAACGCCCCACGTTCATCGACGATCTCCACCCCGGTCTCGCGCGGGTCGTCATCGGGATCCACCCACATGTCGGGATAGACGCTCGCCCGCGTCCACCGAGCCACTGCTGGTTCACTGACGTGCTCGTTCGAGGCCATGCGGGGATGGTGGAGGGGCGGGGAGGGTTCCGACACTGAATATCGAACGCCTGAGGCCCCTCTACGATCCCTGGGTTGGCCCCACCCACCGAGAAGTCCCCCACCAGCGAAGAACCCGCGGGCAGGGGACTGGTCGGCATACGGACGGGAGTTACTTCTTCTTCCCCCGGGTGTTGTCGGGGATCTTGGTGAGCTGGGTTTTTCCTGTTCAGAAGCCGTTGGCCTGTGCGCCTGGTGGTCGACGGTGGTCGTCATTGGCCACTGTCGAGCGGCCTCGGACGGCCCAGAGACGGCCCAGCGGTTAGCTGGGATCCCGTAGAGGCTCACTGGCCTCGTAGCAGGCATCCAGCCACTTTGCCTCGCCCCTGCCAAGGATGACGTCCCCGCACAGGGGAGTGCTTAGCAGCCCACCGTCGATGCTTACCTTGAGCAGCGTCTGCTTCTGCTCCGGAGTCGCGGCGTCGGCCATCGTCGTCGTGGGCCTCAGTACCGGCTTGGGCTCCCAATCCAGGTCGGAGTGAAGCAGCGTGGCCGACTCTTGGCCCCACTTCTGCACAAAGATCATTCGCTCCCCGGTGTCGTTGACGAAGTAGGAGACGTAGTCCCTGTCGCCGATGGGGAAGCCGCTCATCTGCATGAGCAGTCGTCTGAGTTCGATGCCGGAATCGGGTGCCATGCGCGGGAAGCTACCAATAATTACGTTAAGGCGTAGGGCAGTTATCACGATTGATCGCGTGACCGCAGGCAGGTGGCTGGGATCCACGGAGTCGTCTCGCCTGCGCGCGCGGCGGTTACCCCGGAGGAGGCTGAGACGCACTGGCCCAGTGGCGCTTGGGGAACGATGTATGAGGCGCTTGCAAGCGCAAGGGCCGTGTCGCGGGAGCTGAGAATCGCGCACTCAGGAAGCTCAGGTGATCTAGGGCTCGCTGCGGTGCTGACCTGCGGCGGAGTGCTCGTGGTGCCTGGGTGGCCGTCGTTCGATACCCAGGTGTTCTCCGTGATTCCCCGTTGTATCTGGCACGTGTCTGGCACGTCAGTGTTGATGTTGACGGCTGCCACGGGGCCGTTCGTCCATCGCGGCTTACCCCTACTAGATGTCAGTTAATGATGTTCCGGGAAGTGGTCGCACAGAGCGTCCTTGTCTCTGATGATGTTGAGATGTCCGACGCCTTATGGATCAAGCTCATCGGAACGGTCCCCGCAGTACTTTGGGTAGCCTTCGCCGCGACGGTGTACTTCACTCTGCGAGGGACGATCGTTCAACGCATGGTGCCTCGGTTGACTGCCGTACGCGCACTGGGAGTTGAAGTCGAGCTCGCTGGCGAGTTGCTCGATCGTGCACAGGATGAGAGCACGACGACTGTCACTGCGACTGCCAGGCGTACGGCGTTGGGCAGGCTTGAGCATGCCGCCGACGTTCTGCGAGGCGGCAGAGTGCTGTGGGTTGATGACCGCCCCGAGGGCAATGCCCCGCTGGTCGAGCTCTTCCGCACCGCCGGCATGCATATCGATGTGACCCAGTCGACTGAGGAGGCCACACCTCTGTTTCGCCGCAGGCCGTACGACATCATCGTGAGCGACATCGACCGGGACGGCGATCGGCAAGCAGGGATCAAGATGCTGCGGCTGCTGGAACAGTACAAGATCGACGTGCCCGTGCTGATCTACACAGGGCGGTTCGATCCAGAGAGGGGCGTTGATCGCAGGATCTTCGCTGCCACTACCGCGCCTGTCGAACTGGTCCACTACGTAATTGATCTCATGGAGAGGGCGCGGTTGGGGTCGCTTTGACCTGGCGGTTGGTGTTCCTGGGCACTGATGAGAAACGCCCCATCTTGCCGCACCGACACCCCTGGGTGGAAACGCGAATGGATGGGGCTGCAGTGGGAGCCTGTTCAGTCGTGTTCTCGAAGTGCAGCCACTAGTTGGTGTCCTTCCCTGGCCCCGTGGCGTAGGAGTACGGCTGCTGTGGTGTGGAGTTCGTTCCAGGAGTGGGGGCGGCCGATGGCTGCGGCGTCGGGGACGGTTGTTGCGGCTACCGAGTGGGCCTGAGCTGCTTCACCGGCGCAGGCGAGGGCGTGAGCTAGGCAGGCCTGGTACCAGGTTTTGTCACGGCGGTACTCCTCGGGCAGGGCGTCCAGTCCGGTGGTGAGATGGTCGATGGCTGTCTGCCAGTTGCGTAGGTGCAGTGCGGCCATGCCGCGTTGGAGGGTGAACCAGGTTTCGCCGTAGAAGTACATCCACGGTGGTTCGTCCTCCGGGTGTTCGGCGGCCCGGTTGATGAGGGTCTGTGCTTCGTCCAGGAGGCGTTGGGCGTCGTCGGCGTCGCCGTTGAGGGCGTGGCCTCGGGCGGCCATTTGGGCGGCCATGCCCTGGACGCCGAGGGAGGTGCCTGGAGCGGACCAGCGGGCGGCTTCGGCGAGGCGTACGCATCGGGTGCCGCGTCCGCCGGACCAGGCCATGTGGGCCTTCATGCTGAGGGTGGTGGCGGCCATGTTGGGGTCGCCGGCTTCCAGGGCCCATTCGTGGCTGCGGTCGTACCAGGCCAGTGCGGCTGCCGTCCGGCCTTGGTCCTGGGCCATCCAGGCGAGGAACTGGGCGTGTTCGGAGGCGAGGCGGACCACGCGGTCGGCGAGGGGGCCTCGGGCGCCCGCGTAGAGGTCGACGACGGTGTGGAGCTGGTTGCGCATGACGTCGACGAGGGGGCGGGAGCCGATCACGTCCTCGGCGCGGCGGTGTTCGGCGAGCAGGCGGTCCAGCCAGTCCAGGGTGGGTGCATCCACGCGGTGCGTTGTGTCGACGACGCTCGTCAGGCGGGCCAGGAGGTCTTCGTCGGGGCCCGGACCGGTAAGCGCGAGTGCGGGGACCGGTGCCGTCTTCGCTTGTGCCCCCGGGGTGTGAAGGGACGGTGGGATACCGAGCCCGGTGGCGATGCGCTGCCGTACTTCGAGCGAGGTCACTCGCCGTCGGCCGCGTTCGATGTCGGAGACGTCGGGCTGGACCAGGCCGACGAGTTCACCCAGCTTGGTCTGGCTCAGGCCAGTGAGCTTGCGGTAGGTGCGGAAGACCTGGCCCCAGTCTTCGTCGGTGACCGCTGTGGCGAGTGCGGGATGGGACCAGAGGTCCGTGCGGAAGTCCCCCATAACCCCAATATAGGGCGGCCCTATAGGGCTTGGGATGGGAGTAAGTGGTGCTTGGCGCAAGGGTCTTCCTGCAAGGACCCCGGCGACCGTGCGACCGGTCCCGGGGCGTGGCCAACGCTGCTGAGGAGCGTCGACATGAGAGAGATTAAGTTTCCGGGGGCTTCTTGCCCATCCCCGGCGAATGCGCCGGAATGGGGGGCTGTTGAGCGGTGGCTGGCATCCGCCCATCCGTCACCCGACACCGCGCACAGAGAGTGGAGCGGCGCCGCGAGGCTGGCCGTGGTGCCGTTGGGGAAGGTCTTCGAGGCGGTTCGTCTGCCCGAGCGGGTTGTGCATCGGGCAGTCGCCAGCGCTGAGCGGTACACCGTGAGCGATCGGCTGACTCGGTGTCTCGGCGGTGCGCCGGTCATCCATGACCCAGGGTTCCGCCGCTACTACGTTCTCGTCCCGCCCGGCACCGCACGGACGTGGCGCGAGCCGGTCGCCGAGTGCTTGGGGGAAGGCACCCTCCTCGGTGTGCCGCGAGGCGACCGCACGGAGTTCGACGAGCAGACGCAAGCGTCGTACTGGGCTGTCCCCATGCTCCGGCCGGGCCGACTGTGCGCGGTAGCCGACGTGCAGGCGTTCGTGGTGGCCGGCGGCTGTGCGGGCGAAGAGGACGAGTCATGACCGCGCCCGCGAGCAAGGTTGTGCCGCTGGACCTCGAGACGATGCGTGCCTGTGCGGACCGCACGCTCGCCAACGACGCCGAAGTGCTCTCTCCGGACGTGCTGGAGACGCTCACGCTCCAACTGCACGGGCACCTCATGCTGGCCGTTCCCGAGGTCGAGACGGTCGGGCAGGCGCTGCCCGAGGACAGCGTGGCGCGGGCCTGTGCGCGCTTCTGCGTCGGGGAAGCCCGGCTGCGGCTGAGTGCCCAGCCCGGCCGCAGTCTGTCCGCCCGGATCGCCCAATCGCAACGTCTTGCCCGATCCGTCCGCGCCCTGTGCGACCATTACGAGAACGACGACCACCAGTGCCCGAACGCCCCCGAGTGAGCCGCGTACCTGCGCATGCTTCTGCACTTCCCCGGATGCCCGGACTGTCGACCGGTTGATGACAACGGCGAGGCCGTCGGCAGATGTCCGACCGGCGACCGGCTCCATGCTGAGTACCGGCGGGCTCGGCGCGGGCCTTCCGCCTCGTCCGAGAGGGCTCATGGGGGGCGTGCGCTGCACCTGCCATGAGGGCAGGGGGATGACGGAGGCCGCCTACAAGATCCGTAGGCGGCCTGTCCGCTGGTGCCCCCAGCAGGATTCGAACCTGCGGCACCCGCTCCACGCCCCCTGCTCGCGAGAAAACCGCAGGCAGGGGGCTTGAGCAGTACGTCTTACTTCTTCTTCCCCTGGTTCTTGACCGCCTCGATAGCCGCCGCAGCCGCCTCAGGGTCCAGGTACGTCCCGCCCGGGTTCACCGGCTTGAAGTCGGCGTCGAGTTCGTAGGACAGCGGGATGCCCGTCGGGATGTTGAGGCCCGCGATGTCCGCGTCGGAGATGCCGTCCAGGTGCTTGACCAGGGCGCGCAGGCTGTTGCCGTGGGCGGCGACCAGGACCGTGCGGCCGGTGAGCAGGTCGGGGACGATCGCGTCGAACCAGTACGGGAGCATGCGGACGACGACGTCCTTGAGGCACTCCGTCTGCGGGCGCAGCTCCGGCGGGAGGGTCGCGTAGCGCGGGTCGGAGAACTGGGAGTACTCGGCGTCGCGGTCCAGCGCCGGCGGCGGGGTGTCGTAGGAGCGGCGCCACAGCATGAACTGCTCCTCACCGAACTCGGCGAGAGTCTGGGCCTTGTCCTTGCCCTGGAGGGCGCCGTAGTGGCGCTCGTTCAGGCGCCAGCTGCGGTGGACCGGGATCCAGAGGCGGTCGGCGGACTCCAGGGCGAGCTGCGCGGTGCGGATGGCGCGCTTCTGGAGGGACGTGTGCACGACGTCGGGGAGCAGGCCGGCGTCCTTCAGCAGCTCGCCGCCGCGCGTCGCCTCCTTCTCGCCCTTCGCCGTCAGGTTGACGTCCACCCAGCCGGTGAACAGGTTCTTCTCGTTCCACTCGCTCTCGCCGTGGCGGAGGAGGATCAGCTTGTACGGTGCGTCGGCCATGCCCCAGAGCGTAATCCACGCATTCGCCCGTTCGCGTGGCTGCCCGGCAGGCGGACGTTTGACGGGTTCTGTTAATTGAGTGGCCTCTGTCAACCGCGCTTTGTAACTTGTGCGTGCTGGCTGTGCCACTTACACCGCTGCGTCGTCCTCACGCCCTTACACCCTTGCGCTCGGGGGAGCCCATGTCGTCCATGCCGTACGCCCTGCGTGCCAGACGTGCCGTCCGGGAGACCGTCTCCGGACTGCCCCGCGAGTTCTGGTGGCTGTGGACCAGCACCCTCGTCAACCGGCTCGGCGCCTTCGTCGCCACCTTCATGGCGCTGTACCTGACGCTCGACCGCGGCTACTCCGCCACGTACGCCGGTCTGGTCGCCGCCCTGCACGGGCTCGGCGGGGTGATCTCCTCGCTGGGCGGCGGCGTGATGACCGACCGGCTGGGGCGGCGGCCGACGCTGCTGATCGCGCAGGCCTCGACCGCCGTGTCCGTCGCGTTCCTCGGGTTCGTGCACCACCCGGTCGCGATCGCCGGCGTCGCGTTCCTCGTCGGCATGGCCAGCAACGCGTCCCGGCCCGCCGTGCAGGCGATGATGGCGGACATCGTGCGGCCGGAGGACCGTATCCGCGCCTTCTCCCTCAACTACTGGGCCATCAACCTCGGCTTCGCCGTGTCCTCCATGGCCGCCGGGTTCATCGCCGAGGTCAGCTATCGCGCCGGGTTCCTGATCGAGGCGGGGATGACGATGGTCTGCGCGATCCTCGTCTTCCTGCGGCTGCCGGAGTCCAAGCCCGCCGAGACGGTGAGGACGGCCGCCACGTCCGAGAAGTCGGCCGTCGCCTCCGAGAAGTCGGCCGCCGCCCCCGACAGCTCCGTCAGCCTCGGGACCTTACTGCGCGACGGGCGCTTCATGAGCGTCGTCGGACTGTCCTTCCTCGTCGCGCTGATCTTCCAGCAGGGGTCGATCGGGCTGCCGGTGGCGATGGGCGAGGCCGGGTTCACGCCGGCCGAGTACGGCATGGCGATCGCCGTGAACGGCGTCCTGATCGTCGTACTCCAGATCCCGGTCACGCGGTTCATCGAGCACCGCGACCCCCGCCGGCTGCTCGTCATCTCCTCGCTCCTCGCGGGGTACGGCTTCGGACTCACCGCCTTCGCCGGGTCGGTCGGCGTCATCGCCCTCACGGTGTGCGTGTGGACGCTGGCCGAGATCGTCAACGCGCCGACGCAGACGGGTCTCGTCGTCCGGCTGTCCCCGCTCCACGGACGCGGGCGCTACCAGGGGATGTACACCATGTCCTGGTCCGTCGCCGCGCTCGTCGCCCCGCTGATGTCCGGCTACGTGATCGACCGGTTCGGGGCGGAGTGGCTGTGGGCGCTGTGCGCGGTGGTCGGTACGGTGGCCGGGCTGGGGTACGGGGCGTTGATGCGGCGGCTGCCGGAGGAGAAGCCGGCTGAACCGGCTGAACCGGCTGATGAACCTGCCGCCGGAGCCCTGGGGCAGGTCCCGGAGCGTTCCGCGTCCGGACCCTGATCCGTTTCCGGGATGTTCCCGATGGTGTGCGGATACGGCGCTTGATGAGCTGTTCCCATGACCCACCACCGGCAGCAGCAGTCAGCCCGTCGCCTCCCCGCCGTCCTCTCCGTCCTCGCCGCCCTCGTCGGCACGGCCATGCTCGCCGTCGCCACCTCCGCGGGGGCCGGTCCGTCCCACAGCCCGCCGCCCCGATTACAGCCGGAGGGCCAGGCAGCCCATGCCACGACCCAGGCCGTGCTGAACGAGATCGTCGCGCAGGGCACCCCGGGCGTCATCGCCCAGGTCCGCGACCGGCACGGAGTGTGGGACGGCCGGGCCGGTGTCCGAAAGCTCGGCTCGGAGCGGCCGCGGAGCACCCACGAGAGGTTCCGCATCGCCAGCGTGACCAAGACCTTCACCGCCACGGTGCTGCTCAAGCTGGAAGCCCAGGGAAGGCTGTCGCTGGACGACAGCGTGGCCAAGTGGCTGCCGGGAGTGGTGCGCGGCAACGGGTACCGGCCCGGGCACATCACCGTGCGGCACCTGCTCAACCACACGAGCGGGATCTTCGACTACAACATGGACGCCGGCTTCCGGGCCGGGTACGCGGGCGACGAGTTCGACCGCAACCGGTACACCAGGTGGTCCCCCCGGGAGCTGGTGGACATCGCGCTCGCCCATCCGCCGAACTTCCAGCCGGAGCAGGGCAGCAAGCCCGGCCGGCCCGGCAAGTGGGACTACTCGGACACCAACTACGTCCTCGCCGGCATGGTCATAGAGAAGGCCACGGGCTGCAGTTACGCGCACGCCGTCGAGCGCCTCGTCATACGACCGCTCGGTCTGCGCGGCACGAGCGTGCCGGGCACCTCGCCCGGGCTGCCCTCACCCCACGCGCGGCACTACTCGACGCTCTTCGAGGACGGGCCGCAGGCGAAGGTGCGCGACGTCACCGAGTTCAGTCCCACGGTCGCCTTCTCCGCAGGGCAGATGATCTCGACCGTGGGCGATGTGAACACCTTCCTGTCCAGGCTGCTGGCCGGTGACCTGCTGCCGCCCGCACAGCAGCGGCAACTCCTCGACGCCGTCCCCGTCGACGGGGACAAGGGCCACGGCGGCCCGCAGGACGTCTACGGCCTGGGCCTACGGCACTTCAAGCTGGCGGAGGGCTGCTGGGCCTGGGGGCACGGCGGCATGATCCCCGGCTCCGCGACCCGCACCCTCGCCTCGGCGGACGGCCGGCAGGTCATGACCATGAACCGCAACGGCGACTGGGGCGAGCAGCGCCTGGAGGACGCCGCTGTCGCATCCGAGTTCTGCCGGAGTGCTCCCTGAGACGGGCCGACCGCACCGCTCAGCTCACGAGACCGCCAACGGCACCGGATGGATCTCGTCCGCCTTGTGCCCCGCGCGTTCGTGGATGCGCTGGACCGCTTCCGCGGAGGGTGCCTCGGAGAGGCAGTAGACGAGGCCGGACTCCGGGTCCGCCCAGGCCGCCTCGAAGTGGACGCTCTCGTCCTTCTCAATGGCGAGGTCCGCGTCGTGGGCCTCGCGCAGCTGCTCTTCCGTGATGCCCTTCATGCTGTGGTGGACATCCATGAACTTGGCCATGACGTCGCGCCTCCTTCCCAGTAGCCGGCGGTACGCCAGGACAGCGGGCGTACTTCCATGGTCCGCCCGTACGGGCACGGAGGCGACCACAACGCCGCAGGGCCCCGGCGGCGAGCCACCGGAGCCCTGCTGGTCGTACGAACGGTGCCGGCGTCAGCCGCACTGGCAGGGGCTGCCCGACTGGCACCCGCAGCCGCAGCCCGAGCCGCAGCCGCACGCGGCGACCAGGGGCAGGTTCCTGATCTCGACGGGCTGCTCGGTCTGGCGATCCTGCGTGGGGTCGGGCGTGGTGTCGGGGGATTCGGCCATGGGTCCCTCCTCAAGGCTGGTGCCTGTGCCCATTGGACGCCCGTTCCGCTGGGCGCATCAACGGCGCACAGAGGCGCCCGCGCGCCCCAGCGACCGAAGGTCAGGCGCTCTCCGACCCCGTCACCGCCTGGATCTCCGGCTGTACGTCCGTCGTCTGGAGCTCGTCCGCGTGCTCACCCGTCACCAGGTACACCACCCGCTTGGCGACCGAGACCGCGTGGTCGGCGAACCGCTCGTAGTAGCGGCCGAGCAGCGTCACGTCCACGGCCGTCTCGATGCCGTGCTTCCAGCGGTCGTCCATCAGGTGCTGGAAGAGGGTGCGGTGCAGCAGGTCCATCGCGTCGTCGTCCTGCTCCAGCTGGAGTGCCAGGTCGACGTCCTTGGTGATGATCACCTCGGCGGCCTTGGCCATCAGGCGCTGGGCGAGCTGGCCCATCTCCAGGATGGTGGCGTGCAGGTCGCTCGGGACCGCGCGGTCCGGGTAGCGCAGGCGCGCGAGCTTCGCCACGTGCTGGGCGAGGTCGCCCGAGCGCTCCAGGTCGGCCGACATGCGCAGCGACGTGACGACGATGCGCAGGTCCGTCGCCACCGGCTGCTGCCGGGCCAGCAGGGCAATGGCCCGGGCCTCCAGGTCGTGCTGGAGCTCGTCGACCTTCTGGTCGGCCTCGATGACGTTCTCGGCCAGCTTCAGGTCGGAGTCGAGCATGGCGGTGGTGGCGCGCCCGATCGCCGAGCCGACCAGCCGGGCCATCTCCACCAGACCGTCGCCGATCGAGTCCAGTTCCTCGTGGTACGCGTCCCGCATCAGGCTTCCCTCTCGTGCGTCTGGGTCGGGGGTTCATAGGGCCAGGGCCCACCGAACAACCAGCGGTACGACTGTCGTATTACCGATGGTCCGAACCCCACGCTCCCACGTTCCGGCCCGTACGCGTCCGTTTCCGTCATCCCAAATGAACCAATACTGGCTCCAAGGTGAACTCTGGGCGACGAGTGTTCGAGCTCGTAGCCCGACGGCTGTGGCCCGTGCCCGACCCATGCCTAACCTGGGTGCATGGACGTGAACGCGGCGGTCGCCGCAGCGGCTGCGATCGCCGGGGTGCTCACCGGCGTCATCGCCATGCTGGCGTTCCGCTGGAGTGAGCGCGAACAGAAGCGCCCGACACGGACCTCCCTGCACACGGACCCGGTGCTGCCCCCGGGCGTGGACACCGTCCTGTCGGTCCTCAGGTCCTCCGCCGTCGTGCTCGACGAGGCGGACGCCGTGGTCAAGGCCAGCTCGGCGGCGTACGCCCTCGGCCTGGTCCGCGGCGGCAAGCTCGCCGTCGAGCCGATGCTCCAGATGGCCCGGGACACCCGGCGCGACGGGGAGATACGCCAGGTCGAGCTGGACCTGCCCCGGCGCGGCACCGGACGCGGGGAGGCCCTGGCCGTCTCGGCGCGGGTCGCGCCGCTCGGCTCCCGGCTGGTGCTGCTGCTCGTGGAGGACCTCACCGAGGCCCGCCGGATCGAGGCGGTCCGGCGCGACTTCGTCGCCAACGTGAGCCATGAGCTGAAGACGCCCGTCGGCGCCCTCTCGCTGCTGTCCGAGGCCGTCATGGACGCCTCCGACGACCCCGAGGCCGTGGAGCGGTTCGCCGGGCGCATGCAGATCGAGGCCACCCGGCTCACCAGCCTGGTGCAGGAGCTCATCGACCTGTCGCGGGTGCAGAACGACGATCCGCTGGAGGACGCCGAGCCGGTCCGCGTCGACGAGCTCGTCGCCGAGGCCATAGACCGCTGCCGGCACCAGGCCGGCACCAAAGAGATCACCATGGCCGCGGGCGGCACCGCCGACCTGCATGTGTGGGGCAACCGCGGCCAGCTCGCCGCCGCCCTCGGCAACCTCGTCGAGAACGCGGTCAACTACTCGCCCGCCCGTACCCGCGTCGGCATAGCGGCCCGCAAGGTGAACGCGCCCGGCGGGGAACACATCGAGATCGCCGTCACCGACCAGGGCATCGGCATCTCCGACAAGGACAAGGAGCGCATCTTCGAGCGCTTCTACCGCGTCGACCCGGCCCGCTCCCGTGCCACCGGTGGTACGGGACTGGGGCTGGCGATCGTGAAGCACGTGGCCGCCTCGCACGGCGGGGAGGTCACCGTGTGGAGCGCCGAAGGCCAGGGCTCCACCTTCACCCTGCGGCTGCCGGAGGCCGGTGCGGCCCGCGACCGCGCACATCAGCAGCCCGCCCGAACAGAACGCGCAGGAGGCGCGGGCCTCGACGAAGAGGCCGGGCGGTCCACCCCCACATCCCCCGAATCAACCGCGTACGAAACGCTTCCTGCCCCGGAGGTCCTTCCGTGACCCGAGTGCTCGTCGTCGAGGACGAGGAGTCCTTCTCCGACGCCCTGTCGTACATGCTCCGCAAGGAGGGCTTCGAGGTCGCCGTCGCGACCACCGGGCCCGACGGACTCGACGAGTTCGAGCGCAACGGCGCCGACCTCGTCCTCCTCGACCTGATGCTGCCCGGCCTGCCGGGCACCGAGGTCTGCCGCCAGCTTCGCGGCCGCTCCAACGTCCCCGTCATCATGGTGACCGCCAAGGACAGCGAGATCGACAAGGTCGTCGGCCTGGAGATAGGAGCCGACGACTACGTCACCAAGCCCTTCTCCTCCCGCGAGCTGGTCGCCCGTATCCGCGCCGTGCTGCGCCGCAGAGGTGAGCCGGAGGAGGTGACTCCGGCCGCGCTGGAGGCCGGCCCGGTCCGCATGGACGTCGACCGGCACGTGGTCACCGTCGGCGGCACCAAGGTCGACCTGCCGCTGAAGGAGTTCGACCTGCTGGAGATGCTGCTGCGCAACGCCGGTCGCGTGCTGACCCGCATGCAGCTCATCGACCGGGTCTGGGGCGCCGACTACGTCGGTGACACCAAGACCCTCGACGTCCACGTCAAGCGCCTGCGCGCCAAGATCGAGCCGGACCCGGGCGCCCCGCGCTACCTGGTCACGGTCCGCGGCCTGGGCTACAAGTTCGAGCCGTAAGCCGGCCGCGTAGGACGAACGCGAAAGGGCGGGACCTCCCAGGAGGTCCCGCCCTTTCGTACGACTGCCTGGCGCAGGCTCAGTGCCCGGCGCCCGCGCCCGTCGACGCGCTCGCGGACGCCGCGTCGGTCGGCGTGTCCGGCGACTCGTGGCCGCCCGGGGTCTCGCCGGCGGCGGGGCTCTCCGTCCCGGCCGGCGTCCCGGAGGGAGAGCCCGAGGGGGAGCCCGAGCCGCCCGGCGCGGCCGGGACCTCGGTCGGGCCCCACTCGGTGAAGTGGTGCTCGGCGGGGACGACGAACGCGCGCAGGCTCACGTCACCGGTCTTGCTGAAGGTGAAGGTGACCTCCTGGGCGTTGCCGTCCTGGGCGGCCTCGCGGCCGCTCGGCAGCATGGCCGTGGCGTTGTCCTTGCCGCCCAGGACCAGGCTGCCGCCGGCCGGGATGCTCAGGCTGCCGCCCTTGGCGGGCTTGAGCTCGGCCTTCTCGCCGGTGCCGGGGAGGGTGATGGACTCCAGCGTCTCGGCGGTGCTGCCGGAGTTGAAGAAGGTGGCGGAGATCGCGGCCGGGCCGGTCGACTCGAGGTCGGGCTGCGTGATCACGATCGCGTTCTGGACCTTGATGTTGCCGACGCTCGTGGCCGCGTGGTCCGGCTGGATCTCGAGGGTCTGCGCGTTGTTGCCGGCACCGCACGCGGCGAGCGAGGCGACGGAGAACGCGATGGCGGCAGCGGCGAGGGCGCCGCGTCGAAGGCTGCTGCTCACGGCGGCGGCAACTCCTTGACTCGAGAGCGGAGCGGCCGATAAAGCCGCCCTAAGTGTCTGTCAGCGGCCTCAGGTTACCGAGCCGTTCCGGCACGGCCGCACCCGACCCCCCGGCACCTGTGATCCCACCTGGGCCACAGTGACTCCTGGGTCACATTGGCGGGGTGCTCGTCCGGCATTCACATAAGAGCCTCGGACAGCAGCGCAAATTTTCCGTGAAGGAATGTGCGGACCACCTCGGAATTGATCACCGACGGCTCGCCCGGACGCCTCGTGATCAATTCCGGATTCGACCGGAACCCGGCTCGGGCCGCCGAACGGAGTAGCGGAAGTCGATCATACGGAACCGGACATATGGGGATGTTCGGCCGCTCGGAGGAGGCTCCGGATGTGTGTAACGTACGCGTTTCGCTCGGCCCGGAGAGCCGCTCCGACCTGCGAATACCTTCTTCCACTCCCTGTCCGAAGCACGTTCCTGTTGGACTTGTCAAGCCCCGAGATGTGCCCTGACCTGCGAAAACGCCATTCAGAACCCGCAGTTTCCGTGTTACTCTGGATAGCCACGGAAGGGGTACCTGTCACATGACGTTCAAGGTTGGCGACACCGTGGTCTATCCCCATCACGGGGCCGCGCTGATCGAGGCTATCGAAACTCGCCAGATCAAAGGCGTGGACAAGACCTACTTGGTGCTGAAGGTCGCCCAGGGTGACCTGACAGTGCGTGTGCCAGCGGACAATGCGGAGTTCGTCGGCGTGCGTGATGTGGTCGGTCAGGACGGGCTGGACCGAGTCTTCGAGGTGCTGCGCGCGCCGTACGCCGAGGAGCCCACGAACTGGTCCCGTCGTTACAAGGCAAACCTGGAGAAGCTCGCCTCGGGCGATGTCATCAAGGTCGCGGAAGTGGTGCGTGACCTGTGGCGTCGTGAGCGCGAGCGTGGACTCTCCGCTGGTGAGAAGCGCATGCTCGCCAAGGCCCGCCAGATTCTGGTGAGCGAACTCGCTCTCGCGGAGAACACCAACGAGGACAAGGCCGAGGCCCTGCTCGACGAGGTTCTCGCCTCCTGAGGCGAAGCCTGTCGCTCAGCACTCAGCAACATCGAAATGCCGCGGTGCCCGATGACGATTCTTCTGTCGCCGGGCGCTGCGGCATGTTCGTACTCGGACGCCGAATGCGCCGTCACCGCCGGATGTGTTATCACTCACGATCCGGTGCTTGGCGTGCCGGGCCCGGGCAGCCGGCTCGACCAGCGTCACGGAAGGGTCCGGTCGAGCGCGTCGCGCCCGGCACTCCTCCAGGCCATACCCACGCCAGGGCAACACACAAACCTGACAGGAACCGATGTCTGACGATTCGCGCCCCTCGCCGTCGGCCGCCTCTTCGGCAGCCCGTACGGCGGCCGTGATCCCGGCCGCCGGCCGTGGTGTACGGCTCGGCCCGGGCGCCCCCAAGGCGCTCCGCGCGCTGGGCGGCACCCCCATGCTCATCCACGCGGTCCGCGCGATGGCCGCCTCCCGCGCCGTCTCACTGGTCGTCGTCGTGGCCCCGCCCGACGGCGCCGCCGAGGTCAAGTCGCTGCTCGACGCGCACGCGCTGCCCGAGCGGACCGACTTCCTCGTCGTACGGGGCGGGCAGACCCGCCAGGAGTCCGTGAAGCTCGGCCTGGACGCGCTGCCGCCCGGCCACGACATCGTGCTCGTGCACGACGCGGCCCGGCCGCTGGTGCCGGTGGACACGGTCGACGCCGTGATCGAGGCCGTACGCGAGGGCGCCCCGGCCGTGGTTCCGGCGCTGCCGCTCGCCGACACCGTCAAGCAGGTCGAGCCCGCCCGGGCGCCCGGCGAGCCGGAGCCGGTCGTCGCGACGCCGGAGCGCGCGCGGCTGCGGGCGGTCCAGACGCCGCAGGGGTTCGACCGGGCGACGCTGGTACGGGCGCACGAGGCGGTGTCCGGAGACGTCACCGACGACGCCGGCATGGTCGAGCAGCTCGGCATCACGGTCGTGGCGGTGCCCGGCCACGAGGAGGCGTTCAAGGTCACCCGGCCCCTGGACCTGGTGCTCGCGGAGGCGGTCCTGGCCCGCAGGAGGCTCAACGATGGCTTCTGACCCGATGCCCGAGGTGCCCCTGCCCCGGGTCGGCATCGGCACCGACATCCACGCCTTCGAGGAGGGCCGCGAGCTGTGGTGCGCCGGCCTGAAGTGGGAGGGCGAGGGCCCGGGCCTCGCGGGCCACTCCGACGCGGACGTCGTCGCGCACGCCGCGTGCAACGCGCTGTTCTCGGCGGCGGGCCTCGGCGACCTCGGCCGGCACTTCGGTACGGGCCGCCCCGAGTGGTCCGGCGCGTCCGGCGTCACGCTGCTGACGGAGGCGGCCCGGATCGTGCGCGAGGCGGGCTTCCGCATCGGCAACATCTCCGTACAGGTCGTGGGCCCGAGGCCGAAGATCGGCAAACGGCGGGACGAGGCGGAAAAGCTCCTGTCGGAGGCGGCGGGAGCACCGGTGTCGGTGTCGGGCGCGACGACGGACGGACTGGGCTTCCCGGGACGCGAGGAGGGCCTGATGGCGGTGGCCACGGCGTTGGTCGTGCGAGTCGGGTGAAAGGCGCTGCCCCACGCACCCTCACGGCCTACTACCCTGGTCCCGTGACTATTCGCCTGTACGACACCAGCGCCCGGCAGATCCGTGACTTCGCCCCGCTCAAGCCGGGTTGCGTCTCGATCTACCTGTGCGGTGCCACCGTGCAGGCCGCACCGCACATCGGGCACATCCGGTCGGGTCTGAACTTCGACATCCTGCGCCGCTGGTTCGCCTACCGCGGCTACGACGTCACGTTCGTGCGGAACGTCACGGACATCGACGACAAGATCATCACCAAGTCGGCCGAGCAGAACCGGCCCTGGTGGGCCATCGGCTACGACAACGAGCGCGCGTTCAACGACGGCTACCACGCCCTCGGCTGCCTGCCGCCGACCTACGAGCCGCGCGCCACGGGACACGTGACCGAGATGGTCGAGATGATGCGCGGCCTCATCGAGCGCGGGCACGCCTACGAGGCCGACGGCAGCGTCTACTTCGACGTCCGGTCCTGGCCCTCCTACCTGGAGCTGTCCCGGCAGGACCTCGACGAGATGCGGCAGCCCGCCGAGGAGGGCATCACCGGCAAGCGCGACCCGCGCGACTTCGCCATGTGGAAGGCGGCCAAGCCCGGCGAGCCGGACTGGGAGACGCCGTGGGGCCGCGGCCGCCCGGGCTGGCACCTGGAGTGCTCGGCGATGGCGCACAAGTACCTCGGCACCGCCTTCGACATCCACGGCGGCGGCCTCGACCTGGTCTTCCCGCACCACGAGAACGAGATCGCCCAGGCCAAGGCCTACGGTGACGACTTCGCCCAGTACTGGGTGCACAACGCCTGGGTCACCATGAGCGGCGAGAAGATGTCCAAGT
This sequence comes from Streptomyces coeruleorubidus, assembly GCF_028885415.1. GTDB lineage: Bacteria > Actinomycetota > Actinomycetes > Streptomycetales > Streptomycetaceae > Streptomyces > Streptomyces coeruleorubidus_A. The sequence goes on along the minus strand of NZ_CP118527.1, from coordinate 4,513,846 downwards.
CGCTCGGCAACTCGGTCCTGGTCGGCGAGATGGTCAAGCGCTGGCGGCCCATCGTGCTGCGCTACTACCTCGGCACCCCGCACTACCGCTCGACGATCGAGTACAGCGAGGAGGCGCTGCGCGAGGCCGAGTCGGCGTTCGCGCGGATCGAGGGCTTCGTACAGCGCGTGGTGGAGAAGGCCGGTGTCGTCGAGCCCGCCCCCGAGGTGCCGCTGGCCTTCGCCGAGGCGATGGACGACGACCTGGGCGTGCCGCAGGCGCTCGCCGTGGTGCACACCACGGTCCGGCAGGGCAACAGCGCGCTGGCCGCCGACGACAAGGAAGCCGCGGTGGCCCGGCTCGCCGAGGTCCGCGCCATGCTGGGCGTCCTCGGTCTCGACCCGCTCGACGCCCACTGGGCCGGGGAGAGCGACCGCGGCGCCGATCTGCACGGCGTGGTCGACACGCTCGTCCGCATGGTCCTCGACCAGCGCGAGGCCGCCCGGGCCCGCAAGGACTGGACCACCGCGGACGCCATCCGCGACCAGCTGAGCCAGTCCGGTCTGGTCATCGAGGACAGTCCGCAAGGGCCGCGCTGGAGCCTCGGACCGCGCTGAGAGCAGCGCCGGGACGAGATCCGCAGCTGATCGATTGTGCCGCCCGGGCCTCCGGGCGGCACACTGTATAGACGTAACAGGCGTACACAGACGTACGTACGAACCACTTCACGGAGACGGGTAGCTCATGGCCGCGAACAACCGCCGCATGTCCGGCAAGAAGGGCGCGCAGGTCGGCAGTGGCGGCAAGCGACGCCGGAGCCTGGAAGGCAAGGGGCCGACGCCCCCCGCCGAGATGCGCAAGGGCCACGCCAAGCAGCGCGCGGCCCAGGCCAAGTCGCGCCGCGCCCAGGGCCGCACCAAGGGCCCGCGAGGCAGGGGCACCTCCGAGCTCGTCGTCGGGCGCAACCCCGTCGTCGAGGCGCTGCGCGAGGGCGTGCCGGCGTCCACGCTGTACGTGCAGCAGTTCATCGACAGCGACGAGCGGGTGCGCGAGGCGCTGCAACTGGCCTCCGAGCGCGGCGGCATCAACCTCATGGAGGCGCCGCGCCCCGAGCTCGACCGGATGACGAACGGGCTGAACCACCAGGGGCTCGTGCTCCAGGTCCCGCCGTACACGTACGCCCACCCGCAGGACCTCGCCGACGCCGCCCTCGACGACGGTGAGGACCCGCTGATCGTCGCGCTCGACGGTGTCACCGACCCGCGCAACCTCGGCGCGGTCGTCCGCTCCGTCTCCGCCTTCGGCGGGCACGGCGTCGTCGTGCCCGAGCGGCGGGCCGCCGGGATGACGGCGGGTGCCTGGAAGACGTCCGCCGGCGCGGCCGCCCGTACGCCCGTCGCCCGCGCCACCAACCTGACGCGCGCCCTCGAGGCGTACAAGAAGGCCGGCATCGTGGTCGTCGGTCTGGCCGCCGACGGCGAGGTCGAACTCGGTGAGCTGGAGGCCCTGGGCGGGCCCGTCGCCATCGTCGTCGGCAGCGAGGGCAAGGGGCTGTCCCGGCTGGTCGGGGAGACCTGCGACTTCCGGGTGCGGATCCCGATGCCGGGCGGCACCGAGTCGCTCAACGCCGGTGTGGCGGCGGGCATCGTGCTGTACGAGGCGGTCCGCCGGCGCAGCTGAACAGGCGTCCGCCACCTCACCCGTGCGGGTTAATTCCGGGAACATCGGGGCGACGAGGACAAGCTTGACGAGGTCCGGACAGATCCGGCGAGTCAAAGCAGTGTCCTATCCCGACGTCACTCGGTTAGATGAGTGTGGACACCAGAACACCCCGCACACCCACGGGGGACCGTTCGTCGGGACTCGACGACGCTCCCGCGCTGAGCATGGTGAAGGTGCCGAGCGACCCGGCGCAGGTCATCGTCAATCACGCGAGTTTCCGCGTGGAGTTGGGCGTCTCGGCGCGTCGCGCCCAGTCCCCACGGGTCGCACGGCACCTGACCGCCGCCGAGGACACCGCCCGCATCCCCGTCGTCACCGCCGGGGGCGCGGCGGACGGGGCCGCCACCCGCCGCCGGCCCGTCGTCTGGAGCGGCAAGTCCGCGCCCGACGACACCGGCGCCCACCGGCTCCTCCAAGCCGTCCGGCACGAGAGCGTCCGCCACCGCGACGAGCCCGCCACCGACACCGGGGCCACCCAGGTCATCTCCCGCGTGGGCACCGACCCGCAGGCCCCGGGCTACGGCGCCGGATACCAGGACGGCGGCTACGGCGGCACGGGCTACGAGGGCGGCGGCTACCAGGACGACCTCACCCAGACGGTCGAGACCCCCGTCGTGGGCCCGCAGCGCACGCACGAGCCCACCGACGGCACCCGACTGCTGCCGCCCGTGCGCACGGTCGGCAGCGTCTACGACGAACCCGCCTACGAAGAAGGGGAGTTCGAGGACCTCCCCGCCGAGGTGGACGACACCGAGCGGCCCGTCAAGCGCCACAGCGACGACCCGGCACGGCACGCCTACTACCCGGGCCGCCGGATGAACCTCGGCGTCGTCCTGCTCCCGCTGCGCGTCTTCCTCGGCTCCATCTCCATCTACGCCGGCATGGGCAAGCTGTGCGACCCCGTCTACTTCGACGGCGGCACGCGCGGCTCCATGGTCAAGTGGCTGAACACCCTGCACCCCTGGGAAGTCGCCGAGCCGCTGCGCCAGTTCGCCCTCCAGCACCCGGTCGGCTCCGGACTGGTCATCGCCTTCGCGCAGGTCATCGTCGGCGTCCTGACGGTCCTCGGCTGCTGGCAGCGCGTCGCCGCCTTCTTCGGCGCCCTGCTCTCGGCCGCGCTGCTGGTCACCGTCAGCTGGAAGAGCGTCCCCGCCTACCAGACCCCCGACATCATCTACCTCGCCGCCTGGTCACCGCTGATCATCGCCGGCGCCCCCGTCTACTCCGTCGACGGCCGCCTGGCCGGCAGTGCCTGGCGCCGCCTCGGACCCCGCGCCGACATCTGGGACCTGCGCCACTACGTGCTGCGCCGCGGCGCCCTCGTCACCGCCGTCGCCGTCGGCCTCACGCTGCTCGTCGGCTCGCTGCTCGGCGGCGCCGTCCGCGACGCCGACCGGGTCGTCGTCCCCGGCCCCGGCGAGGCCCCGCGCAACGAACTGCCCGGCTCCCCGCTCCCGGGCGAACCAGGCAAGTGGCAGGACAGGCGGACCCCGTCGGCCTCCACCTCGCCCACCCAGGGCGCCACGGCCGGCTCGGCCAGCCCCAGCGCGGGCACCACGACCAGGCCGGGCGCCACCCGGGACGCCGGCACCGTCACCGGCGGTTCGCCCAGCCAGACCCAGGGCAGCGCGGGCCAGGCCCCGCCCCAGCAGTCCTCCCCGGCCGGCCAGGCCCCGAGCACCAGCTCCGGCCCGACCTCCGGCGGCGCATCCGGAGGCACGGCGACCGGAGGCACGGCGACCGGCGGCTCGGGCGACGGCGGCTCCTCGTCCACGGGCCGGCCGGGCCTGGTGGGCGGCCTGCTGGGCTAGCCGGCAGAGCCAGGCAGCAGAAGGGCCCCGCACCTCGAAGGTGCGGGGCCCTTCTGCTGCTGAGGGGGGCAGCGGACTCAAGGGGCGTGGGGCTGTACGGCTCTCAGCGCCCCAGAGCCGCCAGTTCCTTCGCGGCCTCCGTCAGATCCTTCGCCGTATCGATCGCACGCCAATACGACCCCTGAGGGATCGTGAACCCGGCCAGCTTCCGCTCGCGGGCCAGCCGGGGAAACGTGGTGCGCTCGTGGTCCCCCCGGTCCGGCAGCAGCCCCGCGAACTCGGGGGAGAAGACATACACACCCGCGTTGATCTCGAAGGTCGACGGCGGGGCCTCGATGAAGTCCGTGATGCGGCCAAAGCCGTCCGTCTTCACCGCGCCCCACGGCAGGCGCGGCCGGGCCAGGGCCAGCGTCGCGACGGCGTCCCGCTCGGTGTGGAAGTCCGCCATGTCACGCAGCGAGAACCGGGTCCAGATGTCGCCGTTCGTGGCGTACCAGGGCTGGTCCGGGTGGGGCAGATGCGCGGCGGCGTACTTGAGGCCGCCGCCGCGGCCGAGGGGCTCGGACTCGACGACGGTGGTGACGGAGACGGGCAGATCAGCTGTCTCCAGCCACTTCTGGAGCACCTCGGCGAGGTGGCCGCAGGAGACCACCACGTCCGTCACGCCCTCCTCGGCGAGCCAGGACAGCTGATGGCCGATGATCGGCGTCCCCGTCCCGGGGATCTCGACCATCGGCTTGGGCCGGTCGTCGGTGTACGGACGCAGCCGGGAGCCCTGGCCACCGGCCAGAACGACGGCTTGAACGGGGCGGGACGCGGCGCTCGGATCGCTCATGAGACCGAACTGTACGTGGCGTCCCGCCCGGTACCGCGGTGGAGGAATGTGCTCGCGTCAGTCGTTGCCGGTTTCCCACCCCTCTCGTCCGGCGGCCGGGCGGTGCGCTCAGCTGTGCGCGGCCGCGACACCCGTGGCGAAGGCGGTGTCGCAGACCGGGCGGGCGTAGGACTGGGCGCGCGTCGGGCCGTAGACCCGGACGGCGGCCTGGCCGAGGGCGCGGGCGATGGAAGCGCAGTGCTTCGCCAGCGACGGACGGCCGTTGACGGCCTGCTGGAGGTGGGTGAGGGCGACGCCCGGGTTCTCCTCCTGGAGCTCGGTGAGCAGCTTGTCGCGCAGGACGTCCTGCGGGGCGCGCTTGGCGGCCCGCGCGGTGCCGGCGAACGTGCTGGTGTCCGCGGCGGTGAGCACCGGGTCGGAGGGGCTTCCCGACCAGTTGACTCGGGTGACCGCGAGTGTCCCGGAGAGCACCAGGACGACGGGCAGGACGAAAGCGAGAGTGCGGCCGATCCGGCGGGCGGGGCCCCGGCCGCGTCGCATCTGTTGGTTAGTGGAGTGCTTCACGCGTGTGAGGGTAGCGCGGGGTAATGGTTTGTAGACATTTAGTCACCGGTTCGGGGGATGAGAGAGTGCCCATTTCTGGGTACGGCGTTGACGCACGCGACTCGAAACGTCCGGTCTGCCGGGGTATTTGTCGACAACGAGAAGGGCCCCGCAGCACGCTGCGGGGCCCTCTTTGTCAACTTGGGTGAATCACCCGGGGTTGTGCGTTCGCCGATGGGTCAGTCGGACAGGCGCTCGCCCGTGGAGGTCGAGAACACGTGGGTCTCGCCGGAGCGCGGGACGATGTGCAGCGTGCTGCCCTTCTCCGGGACGTCACGGCCGCTGACGCGGACCACGAGGTCCTTGGAGTCGTCGCCGACCTTCGCCGTGCCGTAGACGTAGGCGTCGGCGCCGAGCTCCTCGACGACGTTGACGGTGACCGCGAGGCCCAGCTCGGCATCCGGGCCGGCCACGTCGAAGTGCTCGGGGCGGACACCGACGGTGACGGTCTTGTCGGTGGTGGCGGCGAGCGCGTCGCGCTGCACCGGCACCACCGACTTGCCGAACTTCACGCCGCCGTCGGTCACCGGGACCTCGACGAGGTTCATCGCCGGGGAGCCGATGAAGCCGGCCACGAAGAGGTTGGCGGGCTTGTCGTACATGCTGCGCGGGGTGTCGATCTGCTGGAGCAGACCGTCCTTGAGGACCGCCACGCGGTCGCCCATCGTCATGGCCTCGACCTGGTCGTGGGTGACGTAGACGGTGGTGATGCCCAGGCGGCGCTGGAGCGAGGCGATCTGCGTACGCGTGGACACACGGAGCTTGGCGTCCAGGTTGGACAGCGGCTCGTCCATGAGGAACACCTGCGGCTCACGCACGATGGCGCGGCCCATGGCGACACGCTGGCGCTGACCACCGGAGAGCGCCTTCGGCTTGCGGTCCAGGTACTCGGTGAGGTCGAGGATCTTCGCGGCCTCCTCGACTTTCTGCCGGATCTCCGCCTTGTTGACGCCGGCGATCTTGAGCGCGAAGCCCATGTTGTCGGCGACCGTCATGTGCGGGTAGAGCGCGTAGTTCTGGAACACCATGGCGATGTCCCGGTCCTTCGGCGGCAGGTGCGTGACGTCGCGGTCGCCGATGCGGATGGCGCCCGCGTTGACGTCCTCGAGCCCCGCGAGCATGCGGAGCGAGGTGGACTTGCCGCAGCCGGACGGGCCGACGAGGACGAGGAACTCGCCGTCCTCGATGTCGATCTCCAGCGCGTCAACAGCGGGCTTGGTGGAACCCGGGTAGATCCGGGTCGCCTTGTCGAACGAGACAGTGGCCATGATGAGTGAACCCCTTCTACCGGCAGGAACGTGCCGGACGATCCGAGTAGGAAGGCGGTGCCACGACGGGTGATCCGTTGTGGTGTAGTCCACGCGTGTGAACTGGCTCAGGACGGTACCCGGCGTTCACCTGTCTGTCAGTACCTCCGGGCCTGTGAACTTCGCGGAAATTTTCGAAGCGGCGGTCATGCCTGCTCGTACCGGCCCGCAAGCAACGCCACCGCCCGGGCGACGGCCTGCCGCAGCCCGGGCGGCCCGAGCACCTCCGCCTCTGCCCCGAGCCGGAGGAGATCACCGACCGCCACGGCCTCCGCCTCCACGGGCAGCTCCACCTCCACCCAGCCGTCCCCGTCCGGCGCGCCGACGCCCTCCAGGGCCCGTACGCCCGCCGCCCCGAACTGCATCGGCAGCAGCCGCTGCCCGCGCGGCGAGAGCCGCACCCGCGCGACACCCTGCTGCACAGCGGCCTCCATGCGCCGGGACGATTCCTCCCAAGAGGCGGCAAGGTCGAAGTTGGCCGGACGGTCGAAGGTTTCCCCGGTGTCCTCCACGGCCAGCACGCGCGACACCCGGTACGTCCGTACGGCCCCCTGCGCCAGGGCGACCAGGTACCAGATGCCGGCCTTCAGGACGAGCCCCAGCGGCCGCACCTCCCGGTGCACCTCGCCGCGCCACCGCCGGTAGTGCATCCGCAGCACCCGCTGCTCCCACACGGCCGCTGCCACCGCCTCCAGGCACGGCACCGGATCGGCCTCCCGGAACCAGGCGGGCGCATCCAGGTGGAACCGCTCCTGGACCCGCCGTGCCTGCCCGGCCAGTCCCGCGGGCAGGGCGGCCTGCACCTTCAGCTGGGCACTGGCCAGCACCGCCCCCAGCCCCAGGTCTTGCGCGGGGCCGGGCATCCCGGCGAGGAACAGCGACCCGGCCTCGGCGTCGGTCAGGCCGGTCAGCCGCGTCCGGTACCCGTCGACCAGCCGGTAGCCCCCCTCGGGCCCCCGGTCCGCGCACACCGGCACACCCGCCGCGCCCAGCGCCTCGACGTCCCGGTAGACCGTCCGCACCGACACCTCCAGCTCGGCGGCGAGCTCGGGAGCGGTCATGCGTCCGCGGTTCTGGAGCAGCAGGAGCAGGGAGAGGAGCCGGTCGGCGCGCATGGAGGCCATTGTCCGGCGTCCGGCGGCGTACCTGACAGAAGATGTCAGGTACGGGGTTCAGGGTGGTGTCCAGACGCCTTCACGGGCCCGTCCGGCCCCTGATCGAGAGGATCACCCATGCCCGGAACCCGGACCACCACCGGTCACTTCACCTTCGCCGGCTGGCAGGAACGCGTGATCGGCCCGAGCGAGGACACGAACCCACGGCTCGCCCACGCCTCCGTCCGGAACACCTTCAACGGCGGCATCGAGGCGGCCGGGACGATCTGCGAGTACACCATCGTCTACGTCACCGCCAAGACGGGCTCCTTCGCCGGCATGGAGCTGCTCACCGGCCGCCTCGACGGGCGGGAGGGGAGCTTCGCCGTCGAGGAACGGGGGTGGTTCGACGAGGACGGAACCGTGCACTGCGCCTTCGAGGTGGTGGAGGGCTCCGGGAGCGGGGAGCTGTCCGGATTGAAGGGGAAGGGCGGGTTCACCGCGCGGCACGGGGAGGCGGCTGTGGCGTACCGGTTCGAGTACGAGGTGGAGTGAGAGCGGGTGGACCGGAACTTCGTGGCTCGGGGTAACGGGCTCTGTGTACAGTGGTGCCGCCTCGCGTACGGCGTCATAGTGCGCGTGCCTCCTTAGCTCAGCTGGCCAGAGCAACGCACTTGTAATGCGTAGGTCGTCGGTTCGAATCCGACAGGGGGCTCCAAAAAGCCCAGGTCACATAGCCCGTGACCTGGGCTTTTGTGTTGCTCGGGGCATGATGCGTCACACGGCCGGAGTGCCGCGAGATGGCTTGCGTGAGCGATGCGTGAGCGGAGCGGTCCGGTGCCCTACTTCTTGGGCTTCTTCCGCTTGCCCTTCCTCTTGGTCCTGGCCTCGGCTTTCGCCTGGGCCGCCGCCTTCTTGGCGGCCTTACGGGCGGCCTCCTCCGCCTCGGTCTTCCGCTGAAGCGGGACCAGCTTGGCGGTGGCCTCGGCCGCATTCTTGCCGACCTGCGGCAGAACGCTCTGGTAAATGTCCCGCGTGATCCGGGTGTCGCTGTGCCCGAGCGTGTCCGACACGATCTTCACGTCGATGCCGGCGGCGAGCATGAGCGTGGCCGCCCCGTGGCGGAGGTCGTGCAGCCGGATGGGCGGGAGTCCGGAGGCGGCGACTAGGCGCTCGAAGAGGTCGGTCACCTTCCCGGGGTGGAGCCAGGAGCCGTCTTCCTGGGTGAAGACCATGCCGGTCTCGACCCAGGCCGTTGCCCACTCCTCACGGTCCGCGTCCTGCTGTTCGCGGTGCCGCTTCAGGACGTTGACGGTGTCGTCGTCGAGCGCGACCACGCGGAAGCCGCTGTCCGTCTTGGGCTCCGAGGTCTCGACCTCCCACCCGTCCTGGACGAGCTGGGCGGAGACGGTCAGGGAGTGGTCATCGAGGTTGGTCTCCGACCAGGGCTGCGCGCATGCCTCGCCCCGCCGCAGGCCGCGGAAGGCGATCAGGTGCCACATCGCGTACAGCCGGTCCTCCGCGAGGAAGTCGAGGAACGCGCCGGTCTGTTCGGGCGTCCAGACCATGACGGGGGAGGACTTCTCGCCCGTCTGCTCCCACCTGGCGACTCGCGCGTCCGTCCACACCAGGGCCTTCGGCTTGCGAACGGGGTCGAGTTCGACGTGGGCGGCCGGGTTGAAGGTGAGGATCTGCTGGCCGATCGCGTCGTTCAACGCAGACCGCAGCGTGGCCTTGATACGCAGCCGGGTAGCCGGGCCGGTCACACGCCGGAACGGCGGCATGGCATCGATCGCCGTCTTCATCGCCTTGCGGCGGGCGCGGTTGTCTGTGCCCTTCCACGGCACGGTGGCCAGCTCCTCGATCGCGGCGCGACGCTGGGCGTTCTGCTCCAGGATCTCGGCGTTGGCGTCGGCGATGGCGGTGAACATCTCGCTGAGATGGCTCACGCGCAGGCGGTCGAGGCGGTGGTGGCCGATCCGGGGCTTCAGGTGAACCCGGATGTCGGTCTCGTAGCGGTTGAGTCCCGACTTGCGGATGCGCTTGCCGTGGAGCCACCGGTCGAGCCACTCGCTGACGGTCAGGCGGCCGATCAGGTCCTGACCGGACTTCAGGCGCCGCCGGGTTTCCTCGACGTCGGGCAGCGGCGACCTCTGGTCGCCGACTTCCTCCAGCATGGCGGCGATCAGCTCCATGCCCTCGGGGTCGTCGCTGTCGGTGAGGCCGAGAAGCGCGCGGACGTGGTCGAGGTCCGCCTGGGCGGCCTTCAGGGAGTCGTAGCCGGCGCGGCTGAAGGAGCGGCGGGTGCCGTCTTCGCGGGGCGGGAGTTCCTGGCGTATGGAGTACGAGCCGTGCTTGCGGCTGGAGAGCTTGGGGCATTTCTTGCCGAGCGGTTTGCCGGTGTGGGCGTCGCGGCAGTAGCAGCGGCGGTGGGTGGAGCCCTTCAAAGGCGTTCCTCCGGGGTGGTGGTGGGTTCGGGTTCGGGTGGGTCGACGTCACCCAGTGCGGGTGGCAGAGGGGGTGGGGTGGCGCCCTCCTCGCGGAGTTCGCGGCGGAGGTGGCGGAGGCTGTACTTGGCGGAGATGGCGTGGTCGGCGTACTTGGTCCGCTTGCGCTCGGCTTCTTCCTGCTGGGCGCGGCTGGTGGCGGTCTTGGCTGCGAACCGCGCCTGTTCTTCTTCGTCGAGTGCGGCGAGGGCGGTTTGTACGAGGCTGGCGTGGTGCTCGAAGTCGGGGACCAAGCCAGGGTCGTGGCCGGGCACCTCCTCCTCGCCGGTGAAGCGCCGCAGGGCGTCCCAGGTGGGGATGAGGTCCTCGAACGGAAGCTCCTGGGTCTCGTCGACGTAGCCGACCGGGAAGATCAGGCAGACCGGGTACGTCTCCAGGGCTGCCGCCAGGACCATGACGTCCACCAGGGGCAGGTTGGCCCTGCGCCCGGACTCCATGTTGGCGATCACGTTGCGCGGGATGGGATGCCCCAGTTGCTCGCACCGGTCCGCGAGGTCCTGTGCGCTCCATCCCCTCTCCTTCCTTCTGCGCCGGACTTCACCGGCCACGTTGGCCTTGATCCGATCTGCCCACTCCGGGAAGTCGTCCTCATCAGCATCCACACCGCGTTGTGTCATGAAGACACAGTAGCTTGCCCATGATGATTGATACACGCCTGGAGCCGGACGCGATGGGCGCGTTCGCCGAGGGCTGTACCGAAAGGGGCGCACTGTATGCGCGAAGATGCGACAACCGGACAGTCGAAGAGCTCGAAGGGGATGAGCCGGGAAGAGCTGCTCGCCCTTCCGGTGGCCGTTGACCTGGATACCAGCAACCGAGCGCTGGGGCTCGGGCGGAGCAAGGGGTACGAGCTGGCGAAGCGAGGTGAATACCCGTGCAAGGTGCTGCGGCTCGGAAACGCCTACCGGGTCGTGACCGCGGACCTGCTGGATCTGCTCGGACTGGCGGCGTGAAGGCGGGGGAGCGTAGCAGACAGTTCTGCGCTGAGCTGACACAGAAGCGCTGGACTGTCGCCGGGCGTGGACGTACTGTCCGTGTTCCCTCGGGGAACAACGCGAGCGTCCCGTCTCGGGACACAGCGAGCGTTCAGTCTCTGAACGCAGCGAGCCTCCGGCGCGGCAACGCCGGAGGCTCGGGAAACCCCGCCGCCCGCATCCAACGAACGATCCGCGCACACCTGGCCAGCGATGCCCGGTTGCCGCAGAAGAGGAGCCGCCCTGTGCAACCTACGACACCCGAGCCCTATTCCGCTCCCGGCAAAGCCGAGTGGCCTGCCGTCGCCGTGCCCGGCCACCAGGGCCATGTCTCAGGCGACGAGACTCCGGCGGCCGACGACACGGTGCCGGACCGGACCTCGGCGGATCAACCTGCCGAGGAGGCGGTGCCGGACCCTGAGCCGACGTACGGTTCCGATCTGCTGGACGAACTGCGTGCCCAGATAGCCAAGTTCGTGATCCTGCCCTCGCCGGAGGCGCTGGACGCGGTCACGCTGTGGGTCGTGGCGACGCACCTGCAACCTGCGTGGCAGCACGCACCGCGTCTGGCGGTGGTGGGGCCGGCGAAGCGGTGCGGCAAGTCGCGGCTGCTGGACGTGCTGACCGAGACGGTCCACGAGCCGATGCTCACCATCAACACCACCCCGGCGGCGGTCTTCCGCTCCATCACCGACGAGCCGCCCACTCTGCTGGTGGACGAGGCGGACACCATCTTCGGCACGCCGAAGCAGGCGGAGAAGAACGAGGAGATGCGCGGCCTGCTCAACGCGGGCCATCAGCGCAACCGGTACGTCACCCGTGTCGTCGGCAACGACCACACCCCGCACCGGTTCGCCACCTTCGCCATGGCTGCCCTCGCGGGGATCGGCGACCTGCCGGACACGATCATGGACCGGTCTGTGGTGATCCGCATGCGCCGCCGGGCCGAGGGCGAGAGCGTCAAACCCTTCCGATCCCGCCGCGACATCCCAGGACTCCATGAGCTGCGGGACCGTATCGCCGCCTGGGCCAGGCCGCTGCTGGACGAGGCGGCGGATCTGGAGCCGGACATGCCGGTGGAGGACCGGGCTGCCGACACCTGGGAGCCCCTGATCATCGTGGCCGACCTGGCTGCCGGGTCCTGGCCCCGCCTCGCCCGTGAGGCGTGTGCCCGGATGGTGGCGACGGAGGTCGAGGTGGAGGAGGAGCAGCCCGGCGCAGCCCGGATCCTCGCCGACATCCGCAGGGCTTTCGCCGCCCAGCGTGAGGTGGACAGCTTCGCCACGGACGAGCTGCTGTACCACCTGCGCCAGGACGCCGAGGGCCCGTGGGCGGAATGGGGGCGTAACGGGCTGGACGCTCGCGAACTGGCGCGCATGCTGCGCAAGTTCGATATCAAGCCGGGCAACGTCCGTCTCGCCGACGGTACCCAGCGCAAGGGCTACATGCGCAACAAGTTCCTCGACGCGTGGCGGCGCTACTGCCCCACCGTTCACTCGGTGAACGCCGAGCCAGCCCCCTCCTCGGGCTGAGCCCCGCCTCCCGCGGTGACCGTCCCTGCCGTCCCTGCCGTGATCCCGCAGGTCAAACGGCATGCGGACGGGACGGATACCGAGGGCAAGACGGCAGCGCGATCATGACGACCGCGCTGCCACCAACCGGAAGCTGCCCGGATCCGTCTTGTGCCGTCCCGGGCGTCCTCGCCGTATCGCCGCAGGTCACCGCGCATGTGACCGGGACGGCAAGACGGATGCGATCCGTCCTCGGCCATCGAACCGCAGCCCCAGCGCCCGCGCGTGCCCCAAGACGCGCCGGCGCCGCCAGGACGGAACACCAGCCCTCCTGCCGTACCGGCTCTGACCTGCACTTGCAACGGCCAAGACGGCAAAGACGGAGCACGCCACCACCCCAGGAGAACCCCGCTTGACCACCCTCTCCACACCCACCCACCGGGATCATCGCCCTGACGAAGGGCGGCCGATGACGACCAAGCAGGCCGCCGAGCGGTACGCGCTCGTGGCGGCCGGAGTCGTCATCGTGGCCCTCACCGCCGGCGGGTTCTGGCTGTCGTACGCGCACCTCGCGGAGGTCGCCGGACAGCACGGCCTCAAGAGCTCCCCGGTCCGCCAGTGGGCCTGGCCGGCGACCCTGGACGCGTTCATCGTCGCGGGCGAACTGCTCATGCTCCGCGCGGGCCTGCGCCGGGTGACCGACGGCTGGGCCATCGCCCTCACTGCCACCGGATCTGTCGGCTCCATCGCGCTCAACGTGGCCGGGGTCAGCGGAACGGGCAACGCAGGCGCCGTACCCCTCCTCGACTACGTGGTCGCCGCAGTTCCCCCGACCGCCGCGCTGCTGGCCTTCGGTGTCCTGATGCGGCAGATCCACCAGCTCGTCGACCAACCTGCCGACCACTTGGACGCCCGGCCCTTCCAGTCGCCGGAACCACCGCTCGGCGCGCCCGCCAAGCACGCCGAGCCACCGGCCGAGCCGGTCCGGCCCGCTGAGCCGCCTGCCGCCGGTTCCGTCCAGCCGACGAAACCACCGCCCGAGGTTTCGGAGAGCAAGCCGCGCGGTGGTCGTCCGCCCAAGGCCACGCTCGCGGAGCTCGTGGAGATCGGCCGGATCGCCCTCGCTGAGCACGGCACACTCAGCCGCTCCCTTCTCCGGAAGGCCGTCAAGGACAGGGACTTGACGATCGGCAGTCAGCGGCAGACCGAGGTGATGGAGATGCTCCGGCCCGAAATCGAAGCCGCTGACGAGACCGGTCCGAGCAGCGGCTGACCGGAAACCCCGCGGGGTGACCGGAACCCCTTCCGGTCACCCAGGCCAGCCGACCACCGCACCACTCGCCGCCCGCTTATCCAGACCTGTGGATGGAGTGCTGGCCACCAGCACTCCGCCGGTCCTTCCCCGCCGATCCGCCTGCCCCCGCCCCTTCCGGAGAACCGCCCGTGACGCACGACCCGCACCGCTCCGACCGCACTCCCGACGAGCCGCTGCCGCTGACGAAGTCTCCTACGCTGATGGGGCGTTTGCGGCAGGCGTTCGGACGGGCTGCCCCTGGCGGAGCCAGTAGTACCCCGAGTCCGACTCAAGGCAGGTCTTCGGGGGTCTCCGCCCCGGGGGTGGCGGAGACGGCCCAGCGCCAGGGGGCGCCGGGCCAGGGGGTCGGAGCCGAGGGCGGCTCCGACCTGGACACGCTTCACTCTGTCCAGCAAGCCGTCCTGCGCCCCGCAGACAGCGCAGCCGTCGCCGCCGGCGAGCCTGTCGTGCAGAGCGTGCAGCCCACGATCCGCCGCTTCACCGGCACCAAGCGCAACGACCGTGTCGGCCCGCTGCGCTTCACCAGCGAGCAGCGAGCGCGTCTGCAGGAGGCCGCTGCCGAGCACGGCTACAAGGGCGACTCCGGGTTCGCCGCCGACATCGTTCTCGCCTTCGTCACCGGCCGGTTCACCGCCAACCTGCCCCTGTCGGAGGACCGCCGCCGCACCCACCACTTTCGCGCTCAGGTTCTGCGCCAGCTCAACCGGATCGGCGTCAACGTCAACCAGATCGCCCGCGCCCTCAACAGCGACCACACACCACCCGACATCCGCCAGCGCCTCGACGAACTCCACCACCTGCTGGAGCTGATCGCCGAGGCCCTGCGCGAGCCCGCCGACCCGGAGGAGGGCTGACCAGCGTGATCGCTGCCATCAAGCCGACCGGTTCCAACACCCGGGGCCTGCTCGCCTACCTCTACGGCCGCGGAACCCATGACGAGCACTTCGACCCGCACATCGTGGCCGGCTTCGCGATGCTCGGCATGCCCGACCCCGGCCGCGACGAGAACGCCACCCTCACCGAACTCGGCCGCTACCTCGACGAGCCGGTCTCCTTGCGCAACAGCGAGTTCGGCAAGCCGGTCACCGACCACGTGTGGCACTGCCCCGTGCGTGCCGCCCCCGAGGACCGCTGCCTCTCCGACACGGAGTGGGCCGAGATCGCCCAGCGCATCGTCCAGGCCGCCGGCATCGCTCCGGCTGGTGACGACCTGGCCTGCCGCTGGATCGCCGTACGCCACGCCGACGACCACATCCACATCCTCGCCACCACCGTCCGCGAAGACGGACGCCGTCCCAAGCTCCACGACAGCGGTATCCGCGTCGGCGACGCCTGCCGCGAGATCGAAAAGGACTACGGCCTCCGGCAGTTGAAGAAGGGCGACCGCACAGGCACCCGCCGCCCCACTCAGGCCGAGATGCACAAGGCCGAACGCCTCGGCTGGGAACAGCCCAGCCCCGAGTGGCTCCAGGACCGCATCCGCGCCGCCATCCCGCACGCGACCAATGCCGAGGAATTCATCGCCTATCTCGAAGCCAGCGGCGTCGAGGTCCAGGTCCGGCGCGGCCCGTCAGGGGACCTCCTGGGGTATGCGGCCGGCCGCCCTGGTGACGTCAACGAGGCCGGCGAGCAGATCTACCACCCCGGAAGCAAGATCTCCCCCGACCTCTCCCTGCCCAAAGTCAAGGCCCGCCTCGAATCCAGCCAGCCCGAAGAACACCCCACCGCCCGCCGCAACCACCCGAGCACCCCCTGGCACCAAGCCGCCGACGCCCTCGACGCATTCCGCACCGACCTCGCCGACGACACCCACGCCCAGGCTCACATCACCGCCCTCGGCGAACTGCTCGAAGCCACCGCCCAGAAGGCGCCCACCCATCTGCGCGCCGAACTCCAGGCCGCCTCCAAGGCGTTCGCACGAGCCCAACGCTCCCAGGTCCGGGCGGAAGACCGTGCCGCCCACGCCCTGCGCAGCGCGGCACGCGACATCGTCCACACCGCCACCGGCCCCGACGGCAGCGCCCTGGCCGTCTTGGTCGCTGCCCTCGTCTGGGCCGCCATCGTCGCCGGGCGCTGGCACGAAGCGAAGAACCACGCCCACCAGGCCGACGCAGCCCGCCAGGCCGTCCACCACCTCCAGACAGCCGCCGACCGCGCCCTCGCCCCGACGCTCGCCGAACTCAAAGCCCGCCCGCCCAAGGAGGAAGCCCACCGCATACTGGCCAGCGACGTACGGGCAGCCGTCCCCGACCACGCCGAGCGAATCCTCGCCGACCCGGCCTGGCCCGCACTCGCCACCGTCCTCGCCGACGCCGAAGCCCGCGGCCACCAACCCCACCAACTCCTCAAGGAAGCAGCCGCCCAACGCGAACTGACCACCGCACGACAGCCCGCACGCGTCCTGATCACCCGCATCCAGCACACCGGCCGAAACCCAGCACCCAACCGCCGCGCCGCAGCCGCCCGCCTGCAGTCGACCATGGCAGGTTCGGTCCCCGCTCAGCAGACCCGAAACGGTCGGCTCCCAGCGGTGACTTCATCGCCTACCGAACAGCAACACCGACAGCGCCGGTAGGCACCCAGCGCAGGGTGCCCATCCGGCATGGCCAAACCAGACGGATGGCCTCGCGGTTCGCGGCTGCGAGGCCATCCGTTCCTACGGGTCGTCCCCGGTACGCAGCCTCGGCTTCGAGCGGAACGGCAGCAGGCGCGCTGGGCGGGTGGAAGGCTTGCGCGGTTGCTCGCCCCAGAGGACCGACCGAACACCTCCAGGGCTACCCCTGCTTGGCGTGCTCCACGAATGCTGTCCAGGCAGTTCGCTGGACGGCCAGGACTCCCCGGCTGCGGGCCTTCGTGTCGCGAACCATCACGTGCGCCGGGTGGTTGTCGGCCACTTCAACGCAGTTCTCCGTCCCGGTGTAGGTGCTGGCACGCCAGTTCGGGGCCTCGGTCTGCATGGTGCTCTCCTAGTCGCTCGGCATCTGATCGAAGTGGTGGATCGCTGCGAGGATGAGGTCTCGGACTTCGGTCCCATAAACCGCTGACTGCTGCAAGAGGGCGAACGCCTTGGTGTACAGCTCGATTTCGCGGGGCTGGGTGACGGAGAACTCCGCCGAGTAGGTTTCGACGAGGACGAGCTTGTCGTCGAACATCGAGAACGAGTTGCCGGGCCAGATGCCCAGGGGTGCGGATCGGGGGATGATGCCCAGGCTCAGCCGAGTAAGGCGCATCACCGCCAGCAGGCGGTCGAGTTGCCCCTTCATCACCTCGGGGCCACTGAAGTTGGTGTAGAGCGCCTGCTCGCCGAGCACCACGTTGAAGATCCGGTTGCCCTGGTACAGGTACTGCTGCCGTTCGAGCCGCTTGGCGGTGGCGGCTTCCGCGTCGTCGGGGATCTCGTAGTAGTCGACGACCTGCCTGAAGGTCTCGGCCGCGTAGTCCGCCGTCTGGAGCGTTCCCCACACCAGCGTCGGGTGCCAGATGCGGAAGACCTTGGTCTTGGCGTAGACCGGCAGGGCCTTGCGCTGCCGTCGTTCCGCCCCTGTCTGCAGCTGTCGGCGCCACTCGAGCCACAGCTCGTCGATGTGGCGCACCGTGGCTATCAAGTCATCAGCGAGCTCTTTCCTGTTGGTCTTATTGCACCAGACCCGGATGTCGTCTTCGCTGGGGTTCTGCTTGCCGTTCTCCAGCCGGGAGACCTTGGACTCGGCCCAGCCCGTGGCCACGGCGAATGCCCGGCCGCTTGCGAATCCGGCGTCTTTCCGGAATCCGCGCAGCCGGGCACCCAGTGCCTCTCGTGCTTCTTGAGCTTGGTTATTCACTGATGGGTCAGGGCTTGTACTCGGCGTGTGGGATGGCGGCGGTCCAGAGCAGGTCACGCACGCGGATGCACTCGGCCACGGTGTCCGGGTCCTCGACGATTTCCGACCCCAGCACTCGGCCCTCGGGGGCGAAGTGGCCGACGGCGAGGAGACGGTCGTCGTACAGCCACCAGTCGTTGCCGCCGACGGGGAAGTCGATGCCTTCCGGCAGCCGGTGCCGCGGAAGCCATCGGATGTCCTCGCCGGCCTCCAGGTTGAGGTGGGTCAACGAGTGCTCCCAGCCGACGTATTGGGAGTGCGGCTCGGTGACGACCCGGACGCGCCGGACGGTCTTCCCTTCACCCGTGACGCGCTTCATCAGCCCCATCCAGGAGTCGAGCCACGCGTAGTCGTCAGGCTCGCCCCGCTGCCACCGCGCGTAGGGCGTGTCCTCGATGGGAGACCCGTAGTCGTCCCTCAGCTCCAGGTGGAAGGCATCGCGTTCGAAGCTGTTGAACAGCTCGTCACGCTGGGCCGAGGTGATCAGGTCCACTGTTCTCCTCCAGTAGGGCCGTGATCGAGGACTTGGGGACCTCGATGCAGGTCTCATAGTCGGGCATCCGCATCTG
This sequence comes from Streptomyces coeruleorubidus, assembly GCF_028885415.1. Classification (GTDB taxonomy): domain Bacteria; phylum Actinomycetota; class Actinomycetes; order Streptomycetales; family Streptomycetaceae; genus Streptomyces; species Streptomyces coeruleorubidus_A. The sequence continues at coordinate 4,495,759 of NZ_CP118527.1, read as the reverse complement.
ACTCAACGCCTCGGGATCGGTCATCTCCGGGCCTTGCAGGATGCACGTGTCCTGTTCCGTGACGAGCATGATCGGGACGGTGAAGCTCTTGATCTCGCCGGTCGCGTGTCCGTCCTTCGTCAGGTGCTCGAACAGCTCCGGCGGAACCTCGATCACCGTCTGACCTTCGGGCACGTCGAGTTGCATGAGCAAGTTGTTCGCGAACACCTTCCAGCCTTGAATGACGTAGCTGTCCTGGTCACTGGCGTACAGGGTGGGGCTGTCTCCGGGGGTGGAGTTCTTGCCAAGGAACCGTAGCTTCACGGCTGCTCTCCCGTCCGCTGCCTTGCGCCGGTTTGCGCGACACGATAATGGTCTTCGAGGTGCTCTGCCCCGTCAATCGACTTGCTGCAAACTCGCGCAATCTTCTTGGGGGTTGAGAGACAGCCGTCCTACGGTCAATGCAAAACCCGAGCAACCAAGGGAAGCCGGCGGAATGCGCCTCGGTGCGGCGCCGAGAGCAACTTTCCTTCCCGTGATGTGCGGAGGACAGTGATGGCTCTTGCCTTGCAGAGTGCAACCGCTCCCGAGGCGACGCGCGGGAGATTACGGAGCGCTTCCGGCGGCATAGCCAGTGCTGTTCCGCCGCAGGGAAGGGTTCCGCAGGTACACGGTCCGGGGAGAGACATGGACCAGCCAGTTCGCTTCGTCGTCTCCTGCACCCGTGCACCGCAGCGAGTAGGGCAACTGCGCCGGATCGGTGCCGCTCACCTCCGGCTGTGGGGGATCGGCTCCTGTATCGACACAGCCAACCTGCTCATCAGCGAGCTGGTCACCAACGCCGTCCGGTACGGCGAGACGGAGGACGTCAGCTTCTCCGTCTCGTACTGGCGGGGCGAGGTCCGCATCGAGGTGGCTGACGGAACTCCGGGCCGGCCTCAGGTGAAGAGACCGGCCGCCGACGAGGAGAGCGGTCGCGGCATGCTGATCGTCGAAGCCCTCGCCGAGGACTGGGGGACCAGCGAGGACGGCACTCTCACGTGGTGCACCATCGCCGTACCGGAACCGGTGGTGCCCAAGTCGGGGTTCTGGTGCGAGTGGCGCCAGGAGGACGGCAGGCAACTCGCGCTCGCGGCCATGTCCACGCCGGACCGCGCGATCCGCTGGGCTCGCATCCAGATGCGCGTCATTGCCTCGGCCATCGACGCGTCGGTGGTTGGCCACGTCTGGGACTGGCTGTCCGACGGATGGCGCGAGCCCGCCGAAGCCCTGAAGAACGGCGAGGAGTTCACGCTCCCCCTCTCGGCCGGCCCATACAAGTTCGTCTGGCATGCCCGTCCGGTGCGCTTCGTGCCGGTGGTCGACGGAAGCCCTCAGCCTCACCTCGGGGAGGAGGAGCCTGAATGGGACTGAAGCCCGCCGAGCTGTGGAGCGAATGGCGAGGCGGGAGCTGCTTCAGGTGCGAGCGGATCGGACTTCCCGTGACGGAGATCGGCGATATCACCGTGGCAGGCGAGACCTTCGCCCTCCAAGCCTGCCAGTGGTGCGTGTTCAGGCTCGAGCAGCTCCACTACACGATGAGTGAGCGAGCTGTACGTCGGCAGCGCCCCCGGTCACCCGCACCATCTCGCCCCATCACCCAGTGGCCCACCAGCGCGCCACTCGAAAGACCGCCCGCCCATGTCGTGTAGCTGGGCAGCCGCGCCATGGGCGGGCCCGCCCCCGACCACGAGAAGAAGAGAGGTGCCTTGGCGACCGAGGAACAGGAACCACAGGAACTGGACGACGACGAGCTGTTCGACCTCATCGGCGCGGTAGCCGCCGGGATCGGCGTCGCCAAGGACGAAGGGTTCTTCCAGCCGCCTGTCAGGACGACCGACGCCGTAGAGGACGCCGCAGCCAAGCTCGCGGACTCAAGCGCCCGGGGCAGACGTAGAGCCGCGCACCCATCAAGGCCCCGTCGGCAGGCACCGGTCCGAATATCTCCCCCGTGCCTGCCGGCGGGCCCATTGCGCCACCCGACGAGAAGTGAGGGACTGATGAGCGTCACCGCGACACCCGCCCGAACCCATGGAGCCACAAGCCCGCTCCGCAGCCGTCCGGCCGTTCGCCGCTTCCTCGAAGGCCCGCCGCTCGACCCGGCAGACCTGTCGATGGTCTTACTGGTCACCGAGGAGGAGTCGGACCGACCCATGCCGACCCTCACGGTCGCGCAGCTTCCCGCACGGGTGCGCCAGGCCAAGCAGCTCGGCATTCGCTCCGTGAAGATCTTCGCGGAGTCCACCCAGCGTGACGCCGCCGGGGAGTTCTCCGTCGTACCGGATGCCCTCATGACCCGCGCGGTGCGGACGGCGAAGGACGCGGAACCCGAGATCGCCGTCATGACGGAGACCTGCCTCTGTTCGTACACCGACACCGGCTTTGCTACGTCACCGACAGGCAGAGACGCCCGGACATCGCCGCCACACCGGAACCTGCGACCTCGCCCTCGCCGCCTGCCGGGACGTCGAGCCCGCGACCGGGGCGGAGACGACCTCCTCGACAGCGATGCTGCCGCCGTCCGGAGCCAGGACCGTGCCCACTCGCCTGCGGGCGATCGCCCACTCCTGCCATTCCTCCTCGGCCGCGGCCAGCTCGGCCTGGATGCGATCGGCTTCCTCACGCAACCCCTCGACACGACGACGAGTAGCGAGCTCGTGCTCTTCCAGCAGGCCGACCCCCGACGGCATCCGCGACCTCCCGGGGAGCGACGACACGACACGCCACCACTCCCATTGAATCACCGACCCTATGCCTGACCAGCGAAAACATCGCCCTCAGATTCGGAACGACGACAGCTTCTTAGGGTCATTTCTTCACATACAGCACCTGATGGAGGAGAGGCAGGTCGACGCCCCCCCGGTATTCCTCGCGGCACACGTAGGCGGTCCAGCGGCCTTCCGAAATGCCCTTTTCTCCCTCAGATTTGCAGTAGCTCATGTTCTGGGTGGCCAGCCATGCGGCCTCGTAGACGTAACCGTGCGGCGGGGGGTTCGATCCTGCGGGAAGCTGCTGGGCGGGGCCGCAGTCAGTGAAGGGTGCGGCGCTGTCGCGGCAGATTTTGACGAGAGGGGTGCCGGCGTATTCGCGGTAGACGGGCACTGTTTCGGAGCCGCAACTGGTCGCTACCTTGGTGATGGGCCCGGGGAAGACGCCGATCATGGGCTGGATCACCAGCGAGTGGCAGCCTGGGCCCGCGTTGCGAAGTTCTCCGGCTATTGCCCTCTTGCCTTCAGCGGACCTGATCAGTCCGGAGGCGCTTGCGGTTGCGTGGGTTACGGACCACTCGGACATGGTTCTCTGGGCGTCTCGCTCGCCTTGGGGGGCTGCGCCGGCTGCCGTGGCTGGCTGCGCGAAGGCGTCATCCTCTGCGGCCGTCGCCGTCGCTGAGGCGGATATGGTGATCAGAGCGCTGACGGTAGCCGCCGCGGCGATCCAGGTTCGCTTGCGCATCGTTCGGTTCTCCTTGGTTTTTTAGGACAGCGGGTGCTTGTCGCTCGAGTTGTCGCGCCAGAGGCGTCAGCCGGTCAAGCCGTTGATGGGCCAGGAGGTGAGGGGCACCGCTTCCCCGCAGTCCTCGGTGCCCTCGGATCCGCGGCATACCTTCAGGTAGCCGGTGGTTGTCGGCCGGTATGGGTCCAGGCGGAGATCGACGGGCGCTGAACCGCGACCGCATTGCGTCACATAGTTGGTGTAGGGGAGCGGGACGAAGTCATGCGTCCATCGCACCCATACCGAGTGGCACTCCGTCCCGGCGTTTTGCAGCTCTCCTCTGATGAGGAGCGCTGCACCGGTTGCGCTGGTGCTCTCCTCGATCCATCGCATCCCGAATGCGGTGGAGGATCCGTGGGCCGCGGACCACTGCACGGCAGGACGCGCCGCGCTAGGGGTGCCGGCTGCTGCTGAGGGCCCTGAAAGCGACAAGGCAGCAAGCACGGCGGCGCCTGCACACAGGGCACGACTGTCCGGCCTGAGAGTCATATGCGATCACCTTGGCTTAGCGGTTGATGAGGAATGGCCGCTCGGGGGTCCTCAGGCCGGGACGCGTTCTTTGCTCTGTGCGTCCACTTCTGGCTGTTCCGCGACAGAGTGTCGGCGCGTGCGGCGAAGGAGCGCCTTGAAGTCGGGGTCGTGCCCGAGGGGCGACAGGAGGAGAAGGAGGCCGGCCCACATGGCGATGGCGAAGCTCCACAAACCCATGACGACTGCGATGGAGAGGTGGAAGAGGATGCCCGCGGGCAGCAGCATCCAGCGCACCCGTTGGGGCATGAGCAGCGCGGCGGCCAGGGCGATCTCAAGGACGAGTGGTCCCCAAGTGATCACGGCGACACCTACTGGGCTGTCGACGATGATGTCGAGCGCGGGGCGCAGCCAGTAAGGAGCGCCGAAGGCGTAGTTGTTGATCCAGTAGTACAGGGCCGTTCCGTCGGCCCATTCGGCGTGTGGCAGCTTGGCCACGCACGACTGGAAGTAGAGCAGAGCCATCTGGACTCGGGCCATGATGATGGCGCTGGTGCCGAGCAGGGCCGACAGGTTGCGCTGGCGGGAGGCTGGCTCCTCAAGTGGCTGGCTGGGCTGCCAGTGCCAACGTCGTTTGTCACCGATGGCCACCATCGCGATGAGCAGGGTCAGAATCCAGGTGATCTGGTCGCCGCCGTCGGAGATGGAAATTCCGGTGAAGACGCTGAAGGCGACGTATGCGTGTGGAATGGCGGTCAGGCGGGGCCGCCACCCACTGGCCGTCACCACCAGGACGAGGCAGCAGATCCATCGCATCGTGTCGTAGTGCTGCGACGACACCAGGCAGAAGGCTCCGCCTGAGTTGACGCCCTGGCACAAGGGGTAGCGGCCGACTGTGGCGACTTCCCGGAAGAGGGTCGCTGCATCGCTGAACGCCAACGTGCCCAGAGTGCCCAGGGCGAGGAGGGTACGGGCTAGGCCGTAGCCGGCTGCCCAAGGAAGGGGGAAGGCGCGTTGGCGCATCAGCACGTCACCTCCAGAACCATGACCTGCTCAGGGCTGTGTGACTCGGGGACGAGGTCGCGCCAGGCCCAGGGTGTGGGTTTCTCCTGCAGGAGGCCGACAGTCCCGCACAGAGTCGGTTCCGGAGACCGGTTCGCGATCCGACGTACCGGTGGCCCGAAGTCGCTCAGACAGCTCTGTCTGCTGCTTGTGCACTCACGCCAGTCCTTTTTCTGCGCTGCCGACAGCAGGAGTGCAATCTCTACTCCTTGGGCACGCGATTCGCGATCGAGCCCGAAGGCGTTGCGGGGAGAGGAGTGCGGCGTCAGGGAAAGAGGCTTCCACTTACCTGGGGTTCTCTGGTATGGGACCATTTCGGGATCCCGCGGTGACTTGGTAAAGAAGGCCCATCCTTGGGGGGCCATGTTCGCCACGGTGTGCCTGGCTGCCTTTTGGCCGGGCAGCGTGATCACATTTTTCGGTAGCTGAACTTGCGCGACGTACACGACTACAACTGCCCACACAGTGCAGACAATTATCACTGATTTCCGCGAGACGGAGACTTGCCCATTTCCCGTGCGGGTGAATTTGGCATAGAAGGAGCGGAGTTTAGTCTTCATGGTGATGTTTGGGTCCCTGCCCGTGTGGAGCGGCGGAAGGGCGAGCCGGGCGCGGGGAGTCTGCAGCCTCCCCGCGCCCGCTGTGCATTAGGCGGCGTTGAGCGCCTTCGTGACCTGCGCGACGGCCTCGTCGTGCGACAGCGGCGTGTCGTCACCCGTAGTGGGCTCCGCGCTCCAGAACCAGTTCTTGGCCTTCACGAAGTTCGCGCCTACGGCGACGGTGACCGTGACGGCAGCGCCGGCTGCCGTGAACACGGCCGCGACATGCACGACTGCTGCGCCGACCGCGACGGTGACGCCGCAGAGCTGCCCGTCCTCGACGGGAGTGGCCGACTTGTTGTCCTTGGCGACGGCCAGCAGCATGTTCTGGGCGTCGGTGACGGCCTTCTCGACCTGGCGCGGGTCACCGCTGCGGGCCTTCTCGCTGAGGTCGGCGAAGAAGCTCGGGGACCGCTTGTTGATCAGCTCGATCACCACGTTGGAGGCACGGATCTCCTCCGGTGTGTCGTTGTCGACGTGCTTGCGGGCCTCGGAGAACAGCTCCAGCTTGGAGAGGTCCTTGCCCACCTGGCCCTGGGCGAAGAAGAGTCCGCGGAAGACGTTCTCACCGTCGGTCTTGGCGGATACTGCGGGCGCGGCGACGGCCGTTCTGTCGGATGCACCGAAGGTGTCTGCGGTTGCCATCGGTGCGGCAGCCACGCACAGGGCCGCTGCAGTAAGGCCGGCCACACCTAGGATTCCCCGCTGTTTGATGTTCAACTCGTTCCCCTCGAATCGATGGAATGCCCGAGGGGCCCACATGCGTGCGGTCGACACGCATACCCCCCGGTGCGCGATCGAGAGCCTCACATATTTGATCAGTACCGCACAAGCACTGGCAGCGATCAGTAACAGCTTGACCGAATACCGCCCCCAGAGTTCTCCCGCTTCAGTGGCCGAACAGCGGTTGCGGACTTGAAATTTCGCTTGACTCGTCGCCAGAGAGCGGGGTAGGGGCGATCGCTCAGAAAGGGTCCTGGCCAGGTGCGGGGGATCACCTGGCCAGGACCGGCTATCAACTTGAACGTTGAGCGTTCAAGGAGTTAAGGAGGGCAGCTCCGCGCTCGGCATCATCGACACTGACCGCAAAGTCCTTGCCATTGTGGGTGCGGATTACCAGACACTCACCGCTGCGCAGCATCACAGTTGTGCCCAGCCCGCTCAGCCGGTATCCCCAGCCACCGACCTGGGAAGGCGTACGTGTCTCGACGCGGGCAGAGGCAATGCCATCGGCCGCCCAACGTCGCGCCGGCCAGCCCAGCGGCCCGAAGGCCACCTCCAGACCTCGCTCACTGACCCGTGCCTGCACCGAGGCGAAGCCGAGCACCAGGACAGAGGCCAGAGCGAACGGCCCGGCCAGCAGTGCAGCCTCAGCCCCCATCAAACCCCCCAGTCCCGCTACGATGGCGGCCACTGCTACGACACCTGTCACGGCGGCTGTCGCATGGAGCCAGGGGTTGGACGTGCGGGAGAGCCACACGAAGCGCTCTCCTGCGGGAATCTCCATGGTCGGTCCACCTCCTGTCGGCACCACGGCCGGAGTGCGGCGACTGGCCAGCAAGGCGGCCGCGCCCACGCCAACAGCCGCTACGAGCGTCACGACGACAGAGACCGTCACCGAGTCCGCCTCGCGCCAGTCCGCATGGTCCAGATTCGCCCGCACGATAGACGCCTGGCCGCCCAGGAGCATCACACCCCCGAACCCGAGCGTCGCGCCGACCCACCCCCCTACTCCGCCACTCGAAGTGACACGGGCCCGCCACCACACCAGTGCCACAAGCGCCGCTGCCACCCCCCAGATCAGCGCCGGGAAGAGCGACGCGGCCCACAAAGGCATTGAACTGTCGGGCTTGCCCGAGCCGGCGTCCCAGTGCGTCGCCAGCCGGTTCGGAAGCCGGCTGTCGGCGACAAGGGGCAACGCCACCAGCAACGCCAGGATCCCTAACACCCAGCCGGTGACACCCCACGCCGCAGCGCTCCTGCGTCCCGCACGGTCGGTCACGAAATCCCCCTGATCATGTCGATGAGATCGTTCTTGCTGTATCCGAGGCGCGCCGCGTCGGCCACGACATCACGGACGCGATCCAGCAACGCCGAGCGTTCAGCCGCCCCATGGGCCACCGTCACGCCTCTGCCGCGCCGGAACTCCAGCACTCCCTCGTCACGCAGCGCTCGAAGACCACGCAGCACCGTATTCACGTTGATTCCCAGCGCCTGGGAGAGGTCCCGTGCTGGGGGAAGCCGATCACCCGGCTCACACTCCCCCTCAGCAATGGCACGTCGGATCGCACCCGCCACCTGCTCATGCAGGGGGCGATTGTCCGCAGTGTTCAGCCTTAGCAACATGGTGCCAAAGATGATAGCACCAAAGGCTCGAAGAGCCCAGGTGGTGATGGCTTCAGTGCAGCGCCCGGCGTCTGCGGTGGAAGAGCCAGTCCCAGCGACGAGCGCTTCGCTCCAGGAACAGGCGTTGACCCTCATGGCGGGTCGCCTACCAGGCCACCCCGGCCTCCTCAATACCTCGATGGCCTCCTCGTCGTGGCCCTCGCCGGCCAGGAGCCGGCCGTGGGCCCGGCGGGTCCGGCGCACCTGTGGTCGTCGCGGTGCTCGAGCTGCTCCAACAGGAACTCCCGGACCGCGGATGGCAGCGCATCGTGCGCCCGTCGGTCGACCAGACGACGGGCAACCGCACCGACAGAGGCACAAGCATTCCGGGCGGGACTGTAAAACGTTGGCTCTGTCCCGTAATCGGGACAGAGCCGCTCTTTTGACAGACCCCCGCGTAGCTGTGCCCCTTGAGCTTCAGTAGCCGCGCGGTTCATGGTCCGGTTCTGTTGCGGCGGGGCCGATGCCTGCCGTGACGCGACGGTAGGCCGCACGGGCGTGGGTCAGGCGGGCCAGTACCGTGCCGATGAGGGTTGCGGCGAGCAGGCAGGTGAGCCAGAGCGTGTCGCGTTGCCCGGCCCAGGTGAGGGTGCCGGCGGGCGGGATGGCGAAGCCGTTGAGGAAGAGCCAGCACAGTACGGCTGTGCCGGGGGCCGCGGTGAAGCGTGCGCACAAGCCCAGCAGCGCGGCCAGCAGGGAGAGTCCGGCCAGGGCGAGCGAGGGCCGGTCCGTACCGGCAAGAGCGTTGAGGAGTGCCACCAGCAGCAGCGCGCCGCCGAAGGCCGCGGCCCACACCAGCGGTGTCGGCGCGGGGCGGGGGACGGGCCGGGCCCCGGTGCTGAGTGACACCCACTCGATCACGCTTCGATTCCTTCCGGTGCTCCCCGTCCAGGCAGAGAGGCACACGCCAGCCGTCCCTGCGGCTTCGGTGCCGCAGCAACCGGACGCGGCTCGTTCCCCAGCCGGCTGGAGACGGAGCTGGCGAAGGCCGAATTCCGGGCGCTCGCTAGGGTGTCATCAAACTTTTCCCAAAGAAACGCCGGAACCAGACATGGGAGACAGTCATGGGCGCTGCGCGCATGAGCAGTACGCCGTTGCCGGGGATCGGGGTTCGCTACGACCTGACCACGCGGGAGCAGCGTCCTCTGTCGGTGGTGGCGCACCGGGACGGGTCGCGGACGCTGAGCGCGTACCGCAAGGACGATCCGGACGCCTGCGCGCTGTCGGTGCGGCTGACGTCGGGAGAGGCGGCGGCCCTGATCGACGCGCTCATGCCGGCCCATCACAGTCCGAGCCTGCTGTCGACGACCGAGTTGGGGCTGGTGGCCGAGCGGATCGAGCTGTCGGCGACGTCGCACTGGAACGGGCGGCTGCTGGGCGAGACCCGGATGCGTACGGAGACCGGTGTGTCGATCGTGGCGGTGCTGCGGCGGGCCGAGGCGATCCCGTCGCCGGGGCCGGACTTCCGGCTGGCCGGCGGGGACACTCTGATCGTGATCGGCACCCGTGAGGGCGCCGAGGCCGCCGCGGCGATACTCGGACGGGAGTGATCCGCGGTGCACTCCTCTGCGATCTTCCTGATCGAGTTCGGCGCGATCATCCTCGGTCTGGGGCTGCTGGGCCGGTTCGCCGGACGCTTCCAGTTCTCACCGATCCCCTTGTACCTGCTGGCCGGGCTCGCCTTCGGCCAGGGGGGACTGCTCCCACTGGACACCAGTGAGGAGTTCGTGGCGATCGGCGCCGAGATCGGCGTGATCCTGCTGCTGCTCATGCTGGGCCTGGAGTACACCGCCAGCGACCTGGTCTCCAACCTCAAGACCCAGTACCCGGCCGGTCTCGTCGACGCCACGCTCAACGCCCTGCCCGGGGCCGCGATGGCCTTGCTGCTCGGCTGGGGGCCGGTGGCGGCGGTGGTGCTGGCCGGGGTGACCTGGATCTCCTCATCCGGTGTGATCGCCAAGGTACTTGGTGATCTCGGGCGGGTCGGCAACCGGGAGACGCCGGTCATCCTGAGCATCCTGGTCCTGGAAGACCTCTCCATGGCCGTCTACCTGCCGATCATCACCGCGTTGCTGGCCGGGACGAGTCTCGCGGCGGGCAGTGTCACGCTGGCCATCGCGCTCGGTGCGGCCGGGCTGGTGCTGGTGCTGGCGGTGCGTTACGGGCGGCACATCTCCCGGTTCGTTTCCAGCGACGACCCCGAGAAGCTGCTGCTGGTGGTGCTCGGCCTGACCCTGCTGGTCGCGGGAGTTGCACAGGAGCTGCAGGTCTCCGCGGCCGTCGGGGCCTTCCTGGTCGGCATCGCCCTGTCCGGCGAGGTCGCCGAGGGCGCCCATAACCTCCTGGCCCCGCTGCGGGACCTGTTCGCCGCGGTGTTCTTCGTCTTCTTCGGCCTGCACACCGACCCGTCGAGCATTCCACCGGTGCTGGTGCCCGCGCTCGTCCTGGCCGTGATCACCGCGGCCACGAAGATCGCCACCGGTTACTGGGCGGCGAAGCGGGCCGGCGTCTCGGCCAAGGGCCGCTGGCGGGCGGGCGGCACGCTGGTCGCTCGCGGCGAGTTCTCCATCGTGATCGCCGGGCTCGCCGTCACCGCCGGCATCGAGCCCTCCCTGGGCCCGCTGGCCACGGCCTACGTACTGATCCTGGTCATCCTCGGCCCGCTCACCGCCCGCTACACCGAACCCGTGGCTCTGCGGCTGACGAGCCGATTCGGCAAGTCCGTACCCGCGGGCAGCGCACCGTCCGAGGGTGGGGAGTTGTATGCGGAGCCGAGTGAAGCGGTGGACGATCAGGGCACGGTCGGCCGGTCATGACGGAGGACGTGTGGGCGGCACTGACGCAGCGGGACACCGTCCTGGTGCTCGCCGCCCTGGCCGTCTATCTCGGTGGCGTCATCGGGATCGCCCGGAACCTGCCCAGGGTGCTGCGGCGCAGTCCAGCGTGGCGCCGGGATACGGAACTGCACACTGCGTCCAGCGCCTTCACCCTCACGGTGCTGATCGTGTTGTGGCCGGTGAGTATCGTTTACCTGGCGTGGCGCATGGCAGTCAGGCGGCGCGGTCGTACCGACTGACTCAGGGCAGCGCGGCGGTGAGGTGATCGCCGATGTCCTCTGCCCCCGCCTCATCCCTGTGTGAGGAAGTGGTCCATCAGCCGGGCCGCCGTGATCGCCCCCACCGTCCGCGTTTCCTGGCCGTCGCTCTCGACGACCGCTACCAGCGGCGTGTGCGTACGGATCATCAGCGCGGCGATCTGTGCGACACCCGTATCCGGCCCGACGACGGTCGGCAGGGTGCGGCGGCCCGGCAGCCACTGGGCGACGGTGAGTCCCTCCAGCTTCCCAACTCGGAGTCAAGGGCAAGGGCCTGCGCGGAATCCTCCAGAACGTAGTCCGGGAGCACGACGCGCAGCAGCTGTGATCCCGGCACGATCGCGTACGGCCGCTGATCGGTATCAAGGACCAGCAACGCCGGGAGCCGCCGTTCTACGAACAACCGAGCCGCCGTCACCGCGTCGTCGTCGGCGGAGACCGCCGGATACGGCTCGGCCAGGTCACGTGCTCGCATGCACGGTCTCCTCTCTTCAGCCGACCCGGAGGAGGAAGTCGCGAACTCGGCGGTGCGGGCTACACCTGCCGCATGCCCAGGACTCGCCAGAGTCGGCGCGTAGTCGAGATCTCGTGAACTGCCGACCGGACTTCCGGGCGCGCGCGCCACTACAGACTGTACCGGCGTCGCCTCCACCAGTCATCGGATGCGTCGTGGGGGGAAGGGCCGCCGGGGATTCCCCTCGGCGGACCGGTCTGCGGATCGCAGGGGTCTGGTCGGCCAGTCGAGGATGCGGGCGCCGATGGCTGCAGGGTGTAGCGGTGGCTCGGGTCGGTGGGATCGGTGCCGGTCAGGGTGTGGTGCGTTCCAGGCGAAGATCAGGAGCGGCAGCCGGTCGCGAGCCAGGAGGGGGCAGGCCGGCAGGTCGGCGGCGCCGCAGCGGGTCGTCGCCCGTGGCGTCTGTCGCCGCCGCTCAGCCGCGTCACGGCGGTCCTGGCGACAGCCCGCGGGTGGGCTCAGTCGCCGGACGTCTGCCCCCGGCCCGGCACCTGGGGCGCCCTCGCAGCCTCGGCCTCGGCCTTCGCGTCGCTCACTACGGCGGCGGCCTGCTTTGCGACCTCATCAGCAGCCGCGGCAGCGTCGAGCGAAAGCGCCGAGCCTCCCTCGAGCTCCGCAGTCCCGCCTTCGTCCGACGCGCCGTCGGTAGTGGTTGTTCCCTCCGGTCGCGCAGATTCGGGAAGCCCCATCGTTGACTGATCGCCGAACGCGCTGGTGACGGCGCGAACTGCCTCGGTCAGCTCCCCCGGGATCACCCAGAACGTGTTGTTGTCGCTCTTCGCCAAGTGCGGAAGCGTCTCGAGGTACTTGTAGGCCAGGATCTTCGGGTCGGCATTGTTGCGATGGACGGCCTGGAAGACACGCTCCACCGCCTTCGCCTCGCCGTCCGCCCGCAAGATCATGGCTTGCTGCGTGCCCTGTGCCTCCAGGATGTCCTTCTGCTTCGTGCCCTCCGCGGTCAGGATCTTGGCTTGCCGATCCCCTTCTGCGTGCAGGATGGCCGCGCGCTTGTCCCGCTCGGCCCGCATCTGCTTCTCCATCGCTTCCTTGATGGTGTGCGGTGGATCGATGGCCTTGATCTCGACGCGGTTGACGCGGATGCCCCACTTGCCGGTGGCGTCGTCGAGTACGGCGCGCAGCCGGGAGTTGATCTCCTCGCGTGAGGTGAGCGTCTCCTCCAGGTCCATGCTGCCGATGACGTTGCGCAGTGTGGTCACGGTGAGCTGGTCGATCGCTTGCAGGTAGTCGGCGACCTCGTAGGCCGCCGCTCTCGGGTCGGTGATCTGGTAGTAGAGGACGGTGTCGATGTTCACCACGAGGTTGTCCTCGGTGATCACCGGCCTGGGGTCGGAGGAATAGACCTGCTCGCGCACGTCGAGTTTGGTGTTGACGCGGTCGGCCACCGGCACGACGAAATTCAGGCCGGGTTGCAGCGTCCGGCGGTACCGGCCGAACCGCTCGATGTTGTAGCGGCGGGCCTGCGGGATGATCCGCACGGTGGAGGCCACGAGGAAGACGACGACGAGGGCCGCCACAAGAGTGAGGATGACAACTGGATCCACAGTGTGCCTCCGTTGCTGTGTGTCAGCCGTTCACGGAAGGAGCTCGCGGGGGTAGACGATGGCCGTGGCGCCTTCGATCTCCATGACGTCCACCAGCGCTCCCACCGGGATCACATGGCTCTCGTCGAGGGCGCGGGCGGACCATTCCTCACCGGAGAGCTTGATCAGACCGTGGGTTGCAGTGACCTCCTGCACGACCTCGGCCCGCTTGCCGATCAGCGCGTCACTGCCCTCGCGTGTGAGGGGCCGCTGTGCCATGTGCCGCAGCGCGACGGGACGGACGATGACGAGGCCCGCTGCCGCTGCTATCGCGAAGGCGACGAGTTGGCCGACGACGCCGATGCCCACACCTGCGACTACGGCGGCCACCAACGCAGCGCCCGCCAGCAGCCCGAAGACCAGTGTCAGGGTGAAGAACTCCGCGGCACCCAGCACCCCGGCGGCGAGCAGCCATACGAACCACGGCATCAAATCGCCCTCCTTACAGAGGCCTTCCCCGCCGAGCTACCCGCCGTAACGCCGGGCAGAGCAGACATGGGAGCCGTAATTCTTGATCGTTGAAGGGTTTGCCCTGATCGGCGGGGGTACATACGGGCAGCTGAAGGCCGCGCCAGCGGTGCCGGACCTCCGGGCGCCGGGTACGTCAGGACACTGAGCGGTCCCAGCACGTCAGCCGCGATGCGCACCTGCGGTAGGCGACGCCGTCCAGGACGGGAGCGGTGACGATGGCTGTGGGATGCATCGCCGCAGTGAGGGCCACCAGCGCCAAGGCCGGGCCACGCCGTCGCCGGAATCCGCGCGGCTGGCGCGGGCGTCCTGGTCTCCAGACCGCGGGCGAACTGAAGGTCGCTTCGCCGCGTCTGCGCCGCAAGTTCGTGCAGCGGATCGGTGCCGGGCTGCGTCATGGCTCCTCCTCCCGGGGAACCGACACATAAGGATTCATGCCAATGTCACACACAGCCTTGCGGCATCACCATCGGGCCCAGCACCCATTTCCGCCGGTACCCGACACCCACTACCGGCCGACACCTGGGCGCCGGCGGTGCTTCTCGCCCGGCCGCTCCAGTCCCGAGTCGTGCGGGGCAAGCGCCTACGCGGAATCCTCCAGGGCGTGGGCAAACACAGGACTCGCCAGGTCGGCGCTTACGTCAGAATCTCGTGAATTGCCGAGGGGGATCTCCGGCACACCTCTTGCCGACTGTGCCGGCGATGCCTGCGTCGGTCAGGCGGTGGCCTTGGGGGTCTGTGGATCACAGGGGTCTGGTCGGCCAGTCGAGCAGGCGGGCGCCGATGACCGCGGTCTGCAGGGTGTAGCGGTGTGCGGGGTCGGTGGGGTCGGTGCCGGTCAGGGTGTGGATGCGTTCCAGGCGGTAGGTCAGGGCCCTTACGCTCAGGGACAGTCGGCGGGCGGTTTCGGCGGCCACGCAGCCGGTGTCGAAGTAGGTGGTCAACGTGGCGAGGAGGGGCTGGGCTCCGCCGCGGGCTTGCTCCAGCGGGCTGAGGGTGCTGCGTACGAGGTCCATCAGCGCCTGCCGGTCACGGGCCAGGACAGGGAAGACCAGCAGGTCGGCGGCGCGCAGCAGCGGGTCGTCGAAGCCCATGCGCTGGGCGACGTCGAGGGCGTTGAGGGCTTCTTCGTAGCTGTGTCCGATGCCCACGGCGCCGGGCCGATGGCGACCTGGCGGCCATCGGTGGCGTCATGGGCCTGTTTGGCGAAGTGGGTCAGGACGTCGCCCTGGTCGCCGGGGGCGATGCAGACCATCCGTCCGTCCTTGGTAGTGAACAGGATCCGCCGGTTCTCGAAGCGGCCGAACAAGGCGTCCTCCACCTGGCGGGGGACGGGGTCGGTCTCGTCGTACTTGGCGGGACCCTCGGCGACGGCAACCGCGTGGGCGCGCGACAGGCGCAGCCCGAACTGTTCGGCACGTGCGGAGAGATGGCCCGGGTCGCCGCGTCCGTGGAGCAGGTCGTCGATGAACTCGCGTCTGGCTGCTTCTTCTTGCCGTATGACGAGGCGCTGTGCGCGCTCGTATCCGTCCGCGAAGGCGTCGATGGCCTGTGCGATGACGGACACGACGCTGCCCGGGGTTGCCGCGGTGGGCCAGCCGGTTCGGCTGGCCGTGAGATGTTCGCGCACGAGCACACGCCATCCGTAGCCCGATGCCGCGGCTTTCGTGCCGAGCTCGCGGCGGGATTGCAGTTCGTCACGGGTGAGGCGGCGGCCAGTGGCGGAGGCTTCCGCCAGAATCTGGACGTAGCCGTCGAGGAACTCGCCAAGTGTGTCGTGCGCGGTCATGTGCCCCTCCTCCCAGTTGCCGGGTCGCGGGTCCCCGTTCCGGTGTGGCGTTCGCCGACCGGGCCCACGGACGGTGCTCAGACCTGGGCGTGGGACTTTGCCCGCTCCGCATCGACGGAGTCGGAGGCCGGTGCCGACGCGGTGGACCGGCGGGCGAGGCGGCGAGCCAGCGGCTCGGTGTAGCGGGCGGTGAGCGGGCCGACGATGACGAGGATCAGGACGTAGGCGGTGGCCAGTGGCCCGATACGGGGCTCGACACCGACGGCGAGTCCGGCGATGACGATGGAGAACTCGCCGCGGGCGACGAGGGTGCCGCCGGCGCGCCAGCGGCCCGCACCCTGGATTCCGGCGCGGCGTGCGGCGTACCAGCCGGTGGCGACCTTCGTGCAGGCGGTGACGATGGCGAGCAGGAGAGCGGGGACGAGGACGGGCGGAATGTCGGCGGGGTCGGTGGACAGGCCGAAGAAGACAAAGAACACGGCGGCGAACAGGTCCCGCAGCGGGGTGAGGAGGTTGCTGGCGCCTTCGGCGACCTCGCCGGACAGGGCGATGCCGACGAGGAAGGCGCCGACGGCCGCGGAGACCTGGAGCTCCTGGGCGATACCGGCGACCAGCAGCGTCAGGCCCAGCACGACCAGCAGCAACATCTCGGCGTTGTCGGAGGAGACCGCGCGGCTGATCAGCCGTCCGTGGCGCAGTGCGACGTAGAGGACGGCGCCGACCGTGCCCAGGGAGATCAGCAGGGTGACGGTGCCGCCGGCCAGACTGACGCCTGCGAGCAGGGCGGTGAGGATCGGCAGGTAGAGGGCCATGGCGAGGTCCTCGATGACGAGGACGCCGAGGACGACGGGGGTTTCGCGGTTGCCGAGCCGGCGCAGGTCTCCGAGAACCTTGGCGATCACCCCGGAGGAGGAGATCCAGGTGACGCCGGCCAGCGCGACGGCGGCCACCGGACCCCAGCCCAGGATCAGGGCGGCGATGGCGCCCGGCACGGCGTTGAGGATGAAGTCGACTACACCCGAGGGGTATTGGGTCTTGAGGTTGGTGACGAGTTCGGAGGCGCTGTACTCCAGGCCGAGCAGGAGCAGCAGCAGGATGACGCCGATTTCGGCGCCGGTGGCGGTGAACTCCTCACTGGCATCGAGCGGGAGGATGCCGCCGTGACCGAAGGCGAGTCCGGCGAGGAGGTAAAGAGGGATAGGGGAGAAACCCACTCGTCCGGCGAGGCGTCCCAGCAGCCCCAGGGCGAGGATGATGGCCCCGAGTTCGATGAGCATGGCGGTCGTGTTGTGCACGGGCGTCTGTCCTCCGGTTCGGCGACGGCGTCAGTGCCTTCTCGGCTACGGGTGGCGCGCGGGCGCTGCCGGTGAGGTCGGCGATACGGTCGGGCGCAGGCAGTGCTGGGTCAGGCCGAGTAGGCATGACCGGGTGGGGCTCGGCGTACTCGTGTGCCACGGGGCACAAGCAGGGGGCGGCGGTGTGCGTTCAGTCGGGCAACACCTGGTGCGTGCCTCGGACCGAGGGATCAGACGCTGGGAACGGCGCGGTCCGGTTCAGGCACGCTGTCACGAGCGGTTGCGGGCACATCAACGGCCCGGACAACTCGATCCATGTCACGCCCCCCATCGCACCGAGATCCAGAAACTCTGGAAAACAAACCGCACACAATGAGCGAACAGCCGCTCAACGGAGCGTCAAGGCTCGGTAAAGAAGCTTACCGCACGACTAATCACGCATAGATCGCATTCAATTACATACCGGCAACAATGGGAGCAGAGATCACGGCTATTGGGCCGAACGAGTGTCCGCTCGGGGCTGCGCGCCCAGGGGGCTGGGTTGTCGGGTGCACTCTGTGGGGCGTCATTCGGTCCGTGCTGGAGTGGCGGGCTCCGCTTCGGGGGCACCGTGTTCGCCGAGCCAGCGGGCGAGTTTGCCGCGTCGGCCGATGGCACGGAGCCGGCGTTCTGTGGCTTCCCGGGTTTGGGGGGTGGTGATGAGCAGGAGTTCGTCGTCGGCGCGCAGCACGGTGTCGCGGTCGGGTACGAGGGTGGTGCCCTCGCGGACGATCAGGGTGACGACGGTCGGGGGCGGCAGCCGGAGTTCGAAGACGGCGACGCCGTGCAGCCGGGAACCCTTCGGAATGGCGACGGTGAGCAGGTCCGCGTCCAGTACGTCGAGCGGGGCGGTCTCGACCTGGATCTCCCGCAGGGCGTCGGGGCGCGCGAGGCCCAGGTGCCGGGCGACGGTGGGCAAGGTGGGGCCCTGGATGAGGGTGAACAAGGCCACGAGGACGAACACGATGTTGAGTACGTCGCGGGCGTTGGTGACGTCGGCGACGATGGGGAAGGTGGTGAGCACGATGGGGACCGCGCCGCGCAGGCCGGCCCAGGAGATGAACGCCTGCTCGCGCCAGGGGATGCGGAAGGGCAGCAGGCAGGCCAGGACGGAGACCGGGCGGGCGGCCAGCAGCAGGACCAGGCCGACGACAAGGGCCGGGAGGATCGCGGAGGGCAGTTCGCTGGGGTCGACGAGCAGGCCGAGCATGACGAACAGGCCGATCTGGGCCAGCCAGCCGACGCCTTCGGCGAAGGAGCGGGTGGCGGCGCGGTGGGGAAGTTTGGCGTTGCCGAGGACGAGGCCGGACAGGTAGGCGGCGATGATGCCGCTGGCGTTCACCGCTCCGGCGGCGGCGAAGGCGATGATGCCGAAGCCGACGGTGGCCAGGGGATACAGGCCGGTGGCGGGCAGGGCGATGTGGCGCAGGGCAGCGGCGCCCAGGCGGCCGATCAGTACGCCGAGCGCGCCGCCCACGGCGAGCTGGTAGAGCAAATTGCCCAGAAGGGGCGCGGGGCCGGGCAGGTCGGCGGTGGCGGTGGTGGTGGAGAAGACCAGGACGAGGATGATGGTGGGGGCGTCGTTGAAGCCGGACTCGGCCTCCACCAGCGCGGTCACTTTCTGCGGCAGCGGCAGCGCGCGCAGGACGGCGAAGACGGCGGCGGCGTCGGTGGAGGAGACGATCGCACCGAGCAGCAGGGCCAGGTGCCAGTCCATGCCCAGCAGCCAGTGCGCGCCGGCGGCGGTCACCGCGACGGAGACGGCCACGCCTGCGGTGGCGAGCACGCCGGCGGGGGCCAGCAGGCGTCTGACGTCGCTCCACTGGGTGGTCAGGCCGCCCTCGACGAGGATGACCGCCAGGGCGGCGGTGCCCAGTGCCTGGGCCAGCTGGGCGTCGTCGAACTCCAGGCCGAGCCCGTCCTCGCCGGCGATGACGCCCACTGCGAGGAACAGCAACAGGCTGGGCAGGCCGATGCGGTGGGCGGCACGGGCGGCGGCGATGCTGGCAAGCAGCACCGTGCCGCCGATCAGCAGCGTCAGGTACAGCTCGGACAAGGTCATCGATCGGTCCTTGTGTCATCCGCGGACGCCTGACGGTCGGTGAGGTCAGGACCGGGACGGGGGGCCGCGGTGCCGGCGTGCGTCCCGCTCGGGGTCGAACAGCTCTCCGGCCATACCGGCCAGGACCAGGCCAGTGGCGATGAGCAGCCCGTGCCCCAAGGCAAGGCCAGCGCCCAGCACGGCCAGGGCAACGGCGAGCAGCAGCCACGCCCGGAGGTGCCGGTACTCGCGTGGCTGGCAGGGGCGGCCGACCCCGAGGGCGCGGGCGAACCGGGGGTCCTCGCGGTGCAGGCGGGACTCGATCTCGCTGAGCCGCTCGTCATCGGATCCGGGCACGATGCCCTCCTCCCGGCACGGGACGGCGGGCAGGCGTCGCGGTCGGCGGTGCGGGCCATCGGCTCTCCTCGCGGGGTGGGGGCATCACGATCACACCAGGGCGAAGTACCGCAGCCAGACATACGCGCCGGACACAGCGACGGTTACGGCGGTGACAATCAGTCCGTAGCGGCTGAACTGCCAGAACGAGATGTGGTGGCCCTCTCGCTCAGCGATACCGATGACCACGACGTTGGCCGAGGAGGCGATGATGGTGGCGTTTCCGCCGAGGTCGGCGCCGAGTGCGAAGGCCCACCACAGCATCTCCGCCTGCTCGGTGCCGCCCTGCGAGGCCACGATCTCGGCGACGATCGGGCTCACCGATGCCACGAAGGGGATGTTGTCGATGATCGCGGAGGGCACGACGGAGCCGAAATTCAGGGCCATCGCCGTGCCCAGCAGATTGCCGCCGGTCGCGTCGGCCGCCGCCTCGCCCAGGTCCCCGATCACTCCGGTCTGCACCATCGCGCCGACCATGACGAACAGTCCGGTGAAGAACGCCAGGGTCTCCCACTCCACGTCCTTGACCACGTCACCGGGAGCGAGCCGGGAGACGCCGAGCAGCAGCAGCCCGCCGCTGATGGCCACCACCGAAGGCTCCAGATGCAGCCAGGTGTGCAGGACGAAGCAGGTCATCACGGCGGTGATCACCACGCCGCTGACGATGAGCAGCCGGACGTCCTTGATGGATTCCCGCGGGTTCAGCTCCATGACGGACGCGGCGCGCTCGGGGTCGTAGCGGAACGCCTTGCGGAACATAACCCGGCTCATCAGTACGAACACGATCATCAGCACGACGACGATGGGCGTCATGTGGATCAGGAAGTCGTTGAAGGACAGATCCGCGCGGGAGCCGATCATGATGTTGGGCGGGTCACCGATGAGGGTGGCGGCTCCGCCGATGTTGCAGGCCATCACCTCGGCGATGAGATACGGCACCACGGGCAGCCCGAGCCGCCGGCAGATCAGGATGGTCACCGGCGCGATCAGCAGCACCGTGGTGACGTTGTCCAGCCAGGCGGACAGGAACCCTGTCGCCACGATCAGCAGCACCATCAGCCGGTACGGTCTTCCACGGGCCCTGCGCGCCGCCCAGATCGCGATGAACTCGAAGATCCCGGTCCGTTTCAGCACGGCGACGATCAGCATCATGCCGAGCAGCAGGAAGATGACGTTCCAGTCGACGCCCGCGTGCTCGGAGAAGAACGCGTGCTCGGCGTCGGTCGCCCCGATGAGCAGCATCACCACCGCGCCGCCCAGCGCGGCGGCGACCCGGTGCACCCACTCCGTCGCGATCAGCACGTAGACGGCGGCGAACACCGCTACCGCCATCCACGCCGTCAGGCTCACAGCGCCCCCTCGACCATGCCGCATCGGCCTGTTCCGCCCGGGCGGGCACCCGCGATGCGGCGCACCCACACAGCTGCCATGCGCCGCAACAGCAGCACCAGCAGCACCGGGCCGGAAACCGCCTCGGGGCGACCAGGTCGCTCCGGCGCTGCATTCATGGGTGTCAGGCTCCTCTCGTGATCCGACAGACCCGCCGCCCTGTGCCGCACAGCCAGACAACGCACCCCGCACCTGTGCTCACGGAAGGCGGAAACGGCAGGCAGCATGGCTGTACGGGACATTGAGGGCGGCAGCCCACCCACGCCGTAAGCGGTCGCAGTTGCAGCCGGTCTCCGGGCCGGGGTTGGTGGATTGGCTCCACCCTCACCCGCCCACGGGGGCGCACGCCATCGGGTCTGGCACCCAAATACGGGCGGGTCCGACCTGTAGAGATGGCCCGGAATGGGTGCCAGACCCGATGGACGCCCGCCCCGCTCAGCGACCACGCTGGAGCAGACGAGCGCCTCTGGGCGCGATAGCAGTCCTCAGCGGCCGGCCGGCGCACCGTCCGTGTACGGAGGCGATAGTGGGAGCGGGGGGACCACATCAGGGAGGCGGTACGCGGTGCCCTTGTTCTGGAGGGTCTTCCTGCTCAACGCCGTGGTGCTCGTCACCGCCACCGCGCTGCTGCTGGGCCCGGTCACGGTGTCCACCCCCGTCCTGCTCACTGAGGCCGCGGTCCTCACCGTGGGCCTGGTCGCGATGCTGATCGCCAACGCCCTGCTGCTGCGCATCGGCCTGGCCCCGCTGCAGCGCCTCGCCCGCGCCATGACCACCACCGACCTGCTGCGCCCGGGCACCCGCCCGGCCGTCGGCGGTCACGGCGAGGTCGCCGAACTGATCACCACGTTCAACACCATGCTCGACCGGCTGGAAGCCGAACGCGCCACCAGCGCCGCCCGCGCCCTGACCGCGCAGGAGTCCGAACGCCACCGCATCGCCCAAGAACTCCACGACGAGATCGGACAAACCCTCACCGCCGTCCTGCTCGACCTCAAACGCGTCGCCGACCAAGCACCCGGCCCGGTACGCGAGCAGCTGCACCAGGTCCAGGAGACCACCCGCGCCAGTCTGGACGAGATCCGCCGCATCGCCCGCCGCCTGCGCCCCGGCGTCCTGGAAGAACTTGGCCTGACCAGCGCCCTGAAATCACTCGCCACCGAGTTCACCGGCCCGTCCCTGCCCGTGCGCCACCACATCGCGCCCGACCTGCCGCCCCTGGGCGAGAACGCCGAACTTGTCCTTTACCGCGTCGCGCAGGAAAGCCTGACCAACACCGCCCGCCACGCCGACGCCACACGCGTCAGCCTCGCGCTGGAGCGGACACCGGACGCCGTGGAACTGCGCGTGCGCGACAACGGCAAAGGCGTCGACGGCGCCCCCGAAGGAGCCGGCATCCGCGGCATGCGCGAACGCGCCCTGCTGATCGGCGCCGACCTCACCCTCGGCCCCGCACCCGACGGCGGCACCCAAGTCCGCCTGACCGTCCCCACCCGCCACCGGAGTCAGTGACCATGACCGAGGCGACGCCCGCCCGCATCCTGCTGGCCGACGACCACCACCTGGTCCGCCGCGGAGTGCGCCTCATCCTCGACAGCGAAGCCGACCTCACCGTGGTGGCCGAAGCAGGCGACGGCGCCGAGGCCATCGAAGCCGCCCGTACCCACCACCCGGACCTGGCCATCCTTGACATCGCCATGCCCCGTCTGACCGGCCTGCAGGCCGCCCGCGAGCTCTCCCGCACCCAACCGGAGCTGCGCATCCTCATGCTGACCATGTACGACAACGAGCAGTACTTCTTCGAAGCCCTCGCCGCCGGCGCCTCCGGCTACGTCCTCAAATCCGTCGCCGACCGCGACCTCGTCGAAGCCTGCCGCGCCACCATGCGTGGCGAACCCTTCCTCTACCCCGGCGCCGTCAACACCCTCATCCGCAATTACCTCGACCACGTCCGTGAAGGCCAGTCCCCGCCCGCCAGGGCCATCACCGACCGCGAGGAGGAAATCCTCAAACTCGTCGCCGAAGGCCACACCTCACAGGAGATCGCCGACATCCTCGTCATCAGCCCCAAGACCGTCGAACGCCACCGCGCCAACCTGCTGCAAAAGCTCGGCCTCAAGGACCGCCTCGAACTCACCCGCTACGCCATCCGCGTCGGCTTGATCGAACCCTGACGCCCGGCATCCGTCGCCTTCAGCCACCCGCCGCAGACAGGATGGCTCGTCGCGGCTACGCCGGTGTGGCAGGCGCAGGCTGAGGGCGGTGCGCGGGCACGGCGCTCCAGTGAGCGGTGTGCATCGTGAAGGCGCAGGTCACAGGTCCGGTGGTCGGCGGCCGATGACCATGGCGTAGATCATCAGGCGGGTCCGGCTCCGGCGGGATGCCGGGTTCGGCTGCGCCCACGACCGGCCCCCGCCTACGATCCGTCAGCAGGTCGGCACGCCGTGAGAACGCGGGAGGGCGCGGGGGATGAGCAGGCTGCTGGAAGCGGTGTGTGCGCTGACCGTGGGCATCCTCGTTGCGCTCCTTGTATGGGGTGCTAACCCTGGCGCCGTGCGGGTGGCGTGGCGGGAGGGCGAGCTGAGCGGTGCGACGGTCGTGTTCGTGGCGGCGTGTGCACTGTGGCTGGTGCTGTGGCGCAGGCGTACCGGGCGCGGCCGGCTGGCATGGCCGCTTGTGGTGCTGCTGTGCGGTGCGGCTGTTGCGCTGGTCGTGGCGGCCATGGCCGGTTGACCGGCGCAGGCAGGCAGGTAGGGCTTCCCGTTCTTGTGGGCGGGGAGCCCCGCTGGCGTTTTCGGGCGGTGTTCTGTCCCGGGAGGTTGTGGACGGTGAGGCAGGTCTCCGCTGAGGGATCTTGGCAGGAGGGGCAAGGTATCCCTGCGTCACGGCTGCTGTGTCGCCGACCTGGTCCGATTCCGGGGCGTCACGCCTGCGATTACAAGGCCGCCCGGAACCGGCCCCTGACACGAGGCCAGAAGCTGTCCAACACGGCACTGGCGGCCGTCCGGGCATCCGTCGAGCACGGCTTTGCCCACCTCAAGAACTGGCGCGTCCTTGGCAAGGTACGCACCGACCCCGCCTGGGCAGAGCGCCCTGGTCAGGGCCTTGCTGGTCCTCACGAACCGCGAAGTCGCCCGATGACCGACGATCTTCACCAAAGTCACCTGCCAGCGACCAGCACGAGCATCCCGATGCCCACGCACACCAGCCCTGTGACCAGCAACTTCAGCTTGCACACCTCCCGGTGGTCCGACGTCGCTGCCGTGGCTGGAGCGCGACCTACCCGGCGTCCGGATCCCCTTGCTGCGCGGGCCGGAGACAGCAAGGGGCGCAGGGGCAGCCGGAACCGCGGGAATCAGCTGCGACGGATCACGGTAAGCCGCCCCACCGCGCTCCTCGGCAGCGTGCGGCGGGGCACCGGAACCGGCGAGGCCAGCGAGGACGCGAAAGCGGCGACCAGGTCGTAGGGGACGCTGGCGCTGAAGCTCGCACACCACAGGTACGGGACACCAAGGACCGGCTCCGCCCACGCCTGCCATCGTCCTGGGCCGGTCCACGTCCCGGATCCAGCCCCGCGCGGTCAAAGCGGCCAGCACCGCCTCTGGCTCCATGACATCGGCATCGGGCATGTCCCGTGCATCGAGCGCGACCAGGAGATCGGTGACCGCCTCATGTGGCATGCCGGTGCTGAAGTACTTGTTCCACTCTGTCATCGCGGAGGCCGCGTGCGTGCGGGCCTCAGCTGCAGGGCAACGGGCAGTCCGCCGAGCTCGAACGGGCGGCTGGCGAGGATCCACTCTGCGCCACGCAGCTCGTCCGGGCTCACGTACAGCAGCGTGCAGCGGGACGTCGGCCACATACGCCAGCCGAGGCCGGTGAGGGTGTCGCCGATCCGCTCGGCGAGCTCGCCGTCGTCACCGGCCAAGTGGCGTGGGGTGACCCAGTACACCGGGTCGGGCTGGGAGGGATGGCTGGGATGGTGCGGGGACAGGGGCGCCTCCAGAGGCTTGGGAACGGGTCATTCGTCGTCGGGATGGCTGGCTCCCACCGCGGTGGGAGCCTGGTGCCGTGGCGACTACAGATCCTTGGGGAAACTACTGGTCATCCAGGGGGCGATGCGTGAGCGATGCGTGAGCGGACGGTGCGGCACAGGGTGGATTCAGTGGCAGGCACCGACGAGCCCGCAAGTCGCTGATCAGGGGAAATGGGATCCGATGTGATCATGTGGCACCAGCCGTCACAATGCCGCGAGCCCTTGTAATGCGTAGGTCGTCGGTTCGAATCCGACAGGGGGCTCACTGAACCCCAGGTCAGAGGTTTACCTGACCTGGGGTTTTTCGTTCAGCGGATACGGCGGCGACGCCGGGCGCGCGCGGCACGGCGGTGCCCGGTCTCAGTTGTGGTCTCAGACACGGGTTCCGGGGCAGGCTCCGGGCCCGGCATGAAGGTGTCTCCCGTGCGGCGCACCGCGGCCTTGGCGAGGTGGGATCTGCCCCTGACGTACCGGCGGGTCTGGCCGATCTGGGAGTGCCTGAGGATCTCCATGATCGTGGGCATGTCCGCGCCCAGCTCGTTCAGGATCGTGTCGGCGGTGTGGCGGCTGCCGTCGTGCTGGCGCCGACCGTCGATGCCAGCTTCCTTGAGTAGCTCCTTGAATTCCTCCCAGTCGTCTCGGGGGTCGATCGGCCGGCCGTAGGGTCGTGTGAAGAGTGCGTCGTGCTCTTGCCACTCGTCGCCCGCTGCTCTACTGGAGCATCGCCAGCGACTACCAAAGCTTACCCGCGATTAGACGATGGAATTCTTTAGGTGAAACGGGAAGGTTTCCGTCGCCTCGCCGTCTGGGAATGCTGAAGAAATGGCCCCCTCCCGGCAAGTCTTCGCCGAGTACAATAAACGGCTGGATGGAGGGATTCTGGGGCGGAATGTAGACGTACATTACGCTACCCTTTCGAGTCCTGATGCTCGCTATTTCCAGGCCGATTACCATCGGGTGAATATGCGCATCGGCGATATCGCGCGCTTTCTGGACTAGCTCTGGAATCGTTAGTTCAATCCGCGGGTTCAGGTCAAGTGGTGCGAGTTTTCTGAAAACTTCAACTCCGCCGGGCTTCTTGTCCGTCTTTGCGCCAATAAGAAGTAGGCCGCCGGTGGGTGAGTTTGCGAATTGAGCGATGTCCTTGGCGAGTTCAATCTTCCATGAGGAGCTCTTTAGGTCGATGAGCTCTTTTGCGTCGAATTCGCTACCCTCTGTCAAGTGCCCCACGAGTAAGTGTGCTAGGTCTTGTTTCAGGGCCTGGACTATGTCGGCGGGGGTCAAGCTGTCTGGCCAGGTCGTTGAGCAGGCTGCTACGGCTAGCGATTCGGCAAGGGCTATCGCGGTAGACATCTCTCCCTCTTGCCTGACCCATGCGGCCGTTATGATCCATGGATCGCCGTCTCGACTGGCTGAACCCTTGAAATCAATCATCTTCAGATTGTTTCGGAGTAGCAAGACTTCTGCCCTGTGCCTCATTTCTGGCTTGTCGACCAAGTGATGGGATGGAATGTCAAAGTCAATTTCGGTTGGCGAGTCTACGAATTGAGTAAAGCAGACGCTCGCGCCTCCATGGATTGGCCCCGTGTAGACCGCGACGTAGTCGTTGGTGCTCTTGTTTGGTGCTGGGCTATCGCCTTCCTGTATCGTGGAAGCGACGCTCCGATGTGTCCATATTTCTGAGAGTGTAGGTAGAAGGTCGCTGAACTTGAAGTCAGCTTCGCATTCACTGTCGAGGCTGGTCTCAATAGTGTCCGTGGGGTAAGTGCGCCTGTATGATGCAGTGAGAACGAGGCGGCCATTTCGCGAGATTTGAGTCATGTCATCTGAGGTGGTACTCAATGTGAATTCTTCCATCATGCGCGTAATGATGTCAGAAATCGATGCCGGATGCCTCTCGTTTCCCTGGGCTTGAGGGCATGAAGGCAGGGGGCGGCGCCTTGTAATGCGTAGGTCGTCGGCTCGAATACGACAGGGGGCTCAACGAGAAGGCAGGTCAGGGGCCCTGGCCTGCCCTTCACCATGAGGCTCCTGTGTGAGCGGTTGTGCCAGAGACCGGCCTCCGGGCGCGGGGCCGCCGCGCGCTCCATCAGAGCCTCCTCGTACTCCTGGAACAGCTCAATGAACGTGTCGCTGGTCAAGCTGATCGGCGGGAGGTCCGCGTGGGCGACGATCTCAGGGAACGCGCACTGACCATCGCCGGGTGCGGCCACGACCGTCTTCCTGCGTGAAGATCTTCCCGGTGTCCGCGCCCACGGGAGCCGCTTCTCCAAACGGGCGGCCCGCTCTGCGGCCTGCCGCTCGCGGTGCGCCCGCAGCACCGCCACCGTCTCCCGGTCCAGCTTCACGGCCGCCGCGGATCCGTCCGTCTTCGCGTCCGTCTCGATGGGCGTTCACCCATCCGTCACGATCTCCTTTGCCACCGTGATCTTGCGGGTCTCCCAGTCGATGTTCGTCCAGTCCTGGCCCACTCCCTCGCCGCGGCGCAGTCCGTGGTGGGCGACCAGGTGGTGGCAGGCGACCGTGCGGGGGGGGCGTTCCGTCATGCTCCGAGCACGTCCATGAGATGGTCGTCAAGGTCGGCTACCCAGTTCTCCCGCTGCCACGGCCTCAGTTCCCTGCGGGCCCGGCGCAGGCGCAGCGCCGGCACCCGGCCCCCTGTGGTGGACGCGGCGGCCACACAACCGTGCAGCAGGTCCGCGGCCGCGCGAGGTTCGCCCAGCCGGATCCTGGCGAGCGCCTGATCGGTGGTCACGATCGCCCGCTGAACCTGCTCGCGCGGCGCCCTCAGCGCCTCGGCCGCCTGGGCGAACCGGTCGTGTGCCTCGCCCGCGTCCCCGACGTACAGCTCACACAACCCCTCGAAGCCCTTTTCCACGTCGTACCAAGCAAGCCCCAGTGCGGTCTGCGCCTGCCGCTCGTGCCCGGCCCGCGCGGCCAGCTCTGCCTGGAGGGCGTGGGCGCGGGCCCGCATCAGGGAGCTCTCCCCGGTTCGCGCCGCGCGGACGGCCTGATCGACCAGGTGCCGTGCCCCATCCAGACCCGGGTCTGATGCACGATCGGGTGACATCTGAACTGGCTTGCCCTGTGGGGCGGGTGGGAAGGATGTCGCTGTGCCCAAGCCTTATCCGGAAGAGTTCCGCCAGGACGTCGTGCGGGTCGCAAGGAACCGCGGACCGGGTGTGACGGTCGAACAGGTGGCCACCGACTTCGGAGTCCATCCGATGACGTTGTGGAAGTGGATGCGCCGCGCGGACATCGACGATGGGAGCAAGCCCGGAACGACCAGCCAGGAGAGCGCCGAGCTTCGGGAAGCGCGTCGGCGGATCAAGCTGCTGGAGCAGGAGAACGAGGTCCTGCGCCGGGCCGCGGCATACCTGTCGCAGGCACATCTTCCGGGAAAAGGATCTACCCGCTCGTGAAGGAGCTGGCCGGGGACGGGGTGCCCGTCACGGTTGCGTGCCGGGTGCTGAAGCTCGCCAGACAGCCCTACTACCGCTGGCTGGACCAGCCGGTGACCGATGCCGTGCTGGAGGAGGCGTATCGCGCGAACGCGCTGTTCGACGCGCACCGTGACGACCCGGAGTTCGGCTACCGCTTCCTCGCCGACGAAGCGCGCGGCGCGGGGGCCGTGATGGCGGACCGGACTGCATGGCGGATCTGCCGGGACAACCGCTGGTGGAGCGTGTTCGGCAAGAAGCGCGGCAAGGGCAAGAAGACCGGCCCGCCAGTGCACGACGACCTGGTCCGCCGTGACTTCACCTCGACCTGTGCGAACCGGCTGTGGCTTGCCGACATCACCGAGCACGCCACCGGCGAAGGCAAGCTCTACCTCTGCGCGATCAAGGACGCCTTCAGCAACAGGATCGTGGGCTACTCCATCGATGCGCGGATGAAGTCCCGCTTGGCCGTGGCCGCCCTGGACAATGCCGTGGCCCGGCGTGGAGACGTCGACGGGTGCATTCTGCACAGCGATCGCGGATCGCAGTTCCGCTCCCGGAAGTTCGTCCGGGCGCTCGACCGTCACCGGATGGCCGGATCGATAGGGAGGGTTGGAGCTGCCGGTGACAACGCGGCGATGGAGTCCTTCTTCAGCCTGCTGCAGAAAAACGTCCTCGACCGCCGGGTCTGGGCTACCCGTGAAGAACTGCGGATCGCGATCGTCACCTGGATCGAGCGGACCTACCACCGACGCCGCCGACAAACGTCGCTCGGCCGGCTGACCCCCATCGAATTCGAGACCGTCATGACCACGCCGGCCCTCCAGGCCGCGTGACTGCACCTGCCACCCGAACCTGCATCAGACCCCCCTGGGCGGAGTAGAGAGTGACGAGAGCGTGGCTCATGTGGACGCTGGCCTGCTGCCACGGTTCCGCCAGACGGCCGGCTTCCCCGGTGGCCTCCGCGTACAACGCTCGGGACGCCGCATCGTCTCGTGTCTCGAAGGCGAGGCGTCCGGCGAGCGTGGCAGCGGCCACAGCGACCTTCCGCAGCTGCGGGAGCAGGGGCTCGGGCACGGGCCCTGCGAGCAGGCGCCGTGAGGCCTCGACGGCGGGCGCAAGCACGAGCTGCAACCGCACCATCGGCAGGCTGCCGATCTCTGCGTTGACGTCCACCACGACAGATGCCAGCCCATCGATGGTGTCCTCGTCTGACCGCGACGGGTCCTCGAGGGCCGCGCTCAGTCTGGCCTGGACGCCAGGCGCGAGCAGGGCGAGCATGCCCCCGCCCGCGTTCGTGGCAGCCCGCAGCACGAGGCTCCGCAGCTCCGCCGTGCGCCGTTCACTCTCGCCCAGCAGACCGAGTGCATTCAGGTACTCGGCGAAGTCGCTCCCCGCGCCGAGTACCAGCGACCCGCCAGGGGTGCGGGCGTAGAGGTGGGCGAGCAGCAGCTGGTACCGCTCGTCCGGCATCACTGGCTTCACGGCCTCCCAGCGGGCGACGGAACGCTGCACGCTGGCCACGGCCGGCAGCGCGGGCTGATGCAGGTCCCCGGCAAGCTGGACGAGCGCACGCGCGGCGGCGAGGGACAGGCCGCGTCGCTTGCGCAGCCTCTTGAGCACCGCAGACCCTGCGGCCCTGTCCTGCATACGGCTTATGGTGCAGCAGCCGACGGCTACACGGGCACAATCAGGCGTGGTTTCCCCTGATCTGCTGTGTAGTTGAGGGTCTGCCACGTACCCGAGGCCGGTTCGGCGTGGTGCGGGAAGCCGGCCGTCATGCCGCTGCGGTCGACCATCCAACGGTTGCGGGCGTGGAACGCCGGCGTCTTCAGCTCTCGGGCCCGCAGCTCGACAATCTCTTTGATGCGGTCACGGACTCGGGCGATTGCCTGGCGGGCCTCGGCCGGCTGCTGGTCGAGGGTGCCGGGGACCACGACCGTAAGGTCGGCGTCCGTGTTACCGGCCAGCCACAGCAGGGACAGGGAGTCGATGCCCTTGGCGCCCCCGATGTAGAAGTGAGCGTTGCGGGAGAAGGGGCCAAGGTGGTCCCGGAACAGGGTGGCGTACTCGTCTAGGCTTCGGTGCCCAGTGTTCCGGGTGCCGGTAATCGCCACGGTCCGCATGATCAACTCCCTGTCATAGGTTGTCATATCCCGCGCCGCTCGCGCTGTTGGGATGGTCTGCGTGTGGACACCAACGACCTCCAACTTCTCGCGGGTTATCTGGAGAAACGCGACCCGGCCGCGGCCGGTGAGCGAGTACTTCGCCGTCGAACGGCCACTGCTGCAGCCGTTACCGGACGAACCCTTCGAGACCGGGCGGTTGTTCAGCCTGCGGGTCGACCGCTTCAGCCAGATCAGCGTCCGCACCAACCGCTACTCGGTGCCGGTGCGGCTGATCGGCCGGACGCTCCGGGCAATGCTGCACGCGTCCGAGCTGGTGGTCTACGACGGCCAGCAGGAGGTCGCCCGCCACGAACGGCTGATCGCCAAGGGACAGACTCGGCTGGATCTGGATCACTACCTGGAAGCCCTGGTCCGCAAGCCCGGAGCGTTTCCCGGGGCCACCGCCCTCGAACAGGCCCGTTCCGCAGGGAAGTTCACGCCGGTCCATGACGCCTGGTGGGAGGCGGCGAAGGCCGTCCACGGCGAGCGGGACGGCACCCGGGCCCTGATCGAAGTCCTGCTGATGGGCCGCCACGTCCCCCACGAACACCTGGTCGCCGGGCTCGCCTCCGCGCTCAGGGCCGGCGCGTTGACCGCGGACGCGGTCGCCCTGGAGGCGCGGAAGGCGGCCGAAGCCGACGAGGTCGCGGCTCCTGTCGTCCCTGCGGAGCCGGAACGGACGAACGTGACCTCGCTGACCGAACGGCGGCTTGCCCAGCTGCCGCCCGACGCCCGGCCGCTGCCCTCGGTCGCGGCCTACGACCAGCTGCTGCGAGCACGGCAGCCGGCCGACCGCCCCGCCATCCAGGGAGAGATGCCGTGACACTCAAACGACACCGAGGGCTGACCGAACAGGCCGCCACCGCCGCCGTCGACCAGGCATGCCGCATGCTGAGGCTGCCCACCATCCGGGCCCAGTTCCCCGAACTGGCCGAAGCCGCCGCCCGCGACCAGATGTCGTATCGCGGCTTCCTCGCCGAACTGCTGATGGCCGAGTGCGACGACCGGGCCCGCCGCCGCTCCGAACGACGCATCAAGGCGGCGCAGTTCCCGCGGGAGAAGTCGATCAGGGCCTTCGACTTCGACGCCAACCCGAACATCGACCCAGCCGTCATCCACACCCTGGCCACCTGCGAATGGGTCAAGAAAGGACTGCCGCTCTGCCTGATCGGCGACTTCGGAACCGGCAAGTCCCACCTCCTGATCGCGCTCGGCACCGAGGCCGCCATGGCTGGCTTCCGGGTCCGCTACACACTGGCCACCAAGCTGGTCAACGAGCTGGTCGAGGCCGCGGACGAGAAGATCCTGACCAAGACCATCGCCCGCTACGGGCGCGTCGATCTCCTCTGCATAGACGAACTCGGCTACATGGAGCTGGACCGCAGGGGCGCTGAGCTGCTGTTCCAGGTGCTGACGGAGCGTGAGGAGAAGAACAGTGTCGCCATCGCCTCCAACGAGTCGTTCGGGGGGTGGACAAAAACATTCACCGATCCGCGGCTTTGCGCGGCCATCGTCGACCGCCTCGCCTTCGGCGGGAACATCATCGAAACCGGCACCGACTCCTACCGGCTCGCCAGCACCCGGGCCGCCCGGGCGCAGAGCGCAGCCTCAGGCTGACCCGTCCGAGCCTCAAAAACCGGCCAGAGACTGCGTTCCCCGCTATCCGTGCCACGACCGAGTGCGCGTGCGCTGAACGCGCTAAGCCGGGCGGGGGAGCGAGTTGAGGCCGTCGATCGCGATGTCGGTGGCCCTTTGAACGGCTTTGTAGGTCTGCTCCGGCCGGTTGCCCCGCTTTTGGCATGCGACGACGACGACCTTGATCGCCCCGACCAGCGAGCCCACCGCCGCGGCGGCCTCGACGAGGTCCAGCTCGGGGCAAGCGAGGTGGAGCGCTTCGGTCAGCTGTAGCTGGATGTCGAACAGCAGGTGCAGTTCGCGCGCCTGAAGTGCCGGGACCGACGCGATCAGCCGGGTCCGAGCCGGGCCGACCTTCCGCGCCAGCTCCGAGTCCGTGTCCGCGAAAACACTCTGGTCGATGACGCGCCGCAGCAGGTCGGCCACCGGTTCGCCGGGCTGCCGTTCTCCGATGATCTCGACCGCGCGCTCCAGCCGCGACCTGTCGTCGAAGAAGACGATGTCGTCCTTGCTGTCGAAGTAGCTGAAGAAGGTCCGTGTCGCGATGTCTGCGGTGGCCGCGATCTCCGCCACGGTTGTCTGGTCGTAACCCTTCTCGGCGAACAATCGCAGGGCGCCTTCGATGAGCGCTTGCCTCGTGCGCATCTTTTTCCGCTGGCGCAGCCCTGGGTCGCTGGTCACGACAGCACCTTACCGCATGCGATGTAATTTTGCATTCATTGACGTTTTGCATCGAGTGCTATTTTATCGGGAGGTCCGTACCGACCGAGGAGCGGCCGATGGAGAGCACGTCCCCGGCAGGAGTCATGCCCACGGCCCGCCAGAACCCGTTCGATCCGCCAGAGGAACTGCGCCGCCGGCAGGGGCTCGGCCCAATCCATCGGATGACCTACGCCGACGGTGGTCAGGGGTGGTTGGTGACCGGCTTGGCCGCAGCGCGGGCGATCCTGGCAGATCCCCGGTTCAGCGTCCGCCCGGACCACATGCGCTCACCGATCGCCCAGCCGGCAAGAGTGCCCGTGCCGCCGGGGTTCTTCCTCCGCATGGACCCGCCCGAGCACGACCACTATCGGCGGTTGCTCACCAGTGACTTCACGGTGCGCCGGATGAAGCTCCTCGAACCGGAGATCGAAGCGATCGTCAATGACCAGTTGAACGCGATGGAGCTCGCCGGGGGCCCGGCCGACCTGTTCAAGGCATTCGCGCTGCCGATCCCGTCACAAGTGATCGGCGAACTGCTCGGGGTGCCCTACTCCGACAGGCAGGGGTTCCAGCGGAACGCCGCCACGCTCTTGAACGTCGACCTCACACCGGAACGCCGGCAAGAGGCGGTCAGCGAGCTCATGGCATATCTACGGGACCTGCTGCGCCACAAGCGTTCCTGGCCTGAGGAAGACGTGCTCAGCGGGCTCGCTGCGCACGAGGGACTTACTGCGGACGAGAGGGCCGGACTGGTGCTCCTGCTCCTGATCGCCGGGCATGAGACGACGGCGCACATGCTTGCACTGGCCACTTTCGCTCTGCTGGCCAACCCCGCACAGTTAGCCGAGGTCCGCGACAAGGAGGAAGACGCCCCTGCAGTGGTCGAGGAGCTGCTGCGTTACCTCACGATCATCCATCACGTGGTCCGCGTCGCGCTCGAGGACATCGAGCTCCACGGCTGCCTGATCAAGGCCGGCGAGTCCGTCACCGTCGCACTGTCCGCGGCGAACCGGGACGCTGACCATTTCGCCGACCCGGACGCGCTTGACCTCACCCGCTCCACGGCCGGACACCTCGCGTTCGGTCACGGCCTCCACCGGTGCCTCGGGCAGCGACTGGCCCGCGCCGAAATGCGCATCGCCCTCCCCGCACTGCTTCGCCGCTTCCCGGCACTACGTCTCACTGTCGCGCCCGAGCAAGTGCCACTGCGGCTGGCCATGACGGTCTACGGCGTGCGTGAACTTCCGGTCACCTGGTAGGCAGATCAAGGTCGAGAAGAACGACGGGTGCTCGGCGACTTGCAGCGCGACGTCTGTGAGTTTGAGCAATGCCCCTTCACTGCCGGCTCCCCACCGCCATCCGGCCCTTCAAGCACCGCCCGTATCGGACCACGATCGTCTGGATCAAACTCACCCAGGCGCACGGCATGGATCAGTTGCGGCCTCCGGTGTTGTCACTTCTCATCGACATTTCCGACCCGAGTGATCGCTAAGTGCTTCCGGAAACCGCCGACAAATGTTGTCCGTTCCCACCTACGAAACCAACCTCGGGCCGCGCCGCATGAAGCGTCTGGACGGCGAGTACGACTGGCACCCGCGCGGCTGCCCCGAGCACGTGGCGCACGCGGCCTACGAGAGGCTGTTCGGCCACTGCATGGAGGACTGCGAGCAGTGCGGCCGGACCGAGGAGACCGTCGTGGACGGGATCGTGCAGGAAACCTCCTGCGAGGTCGGTGTCGCGCTGCGGCGCCTGGTCATCCGGAGGGGGCGGCTGTGACAGCGACGTATTGCGCTCGCTGCAACGAGCCGCTGAAGGACGATGACGCCGAGCCGATCAACATGGCTGCGCCGACTGGTTCGGGCACCACGATCTACGTGTGCAAGACGTACTGCCGGTCTGCCCCGACCCAGACCGCGCCGTACTCCAGGCGGCACTGAGCCACCGTCACCGGCGTTCCGCCGATCGCACCGGTGACGATTCCTGCGGCCCCGGCCTGGCGCCTCCCCCGACGCCAGCCGGGGCCGCTCCATGTCCAGTCGTTGTGGCGAGCGGACGGAAGTACCGTCGCGTGCGGGTCAGCCTCGATCCGGTCTTCAGCGCGTCGGTAATCTTCAGGAAGGTTCCTCGAGGGTTGGCCTGCTGTGCAGCCATGGCGTCCAGTGGCGCCAGGGCGAGTGGTGGCGAAGTCGGCGAACGCCATGCGCAGTGGCTCACCACTGTGGAGGAGCAAGCGGGCGATGTCTTATGGCAGACGACCAGCGGCGGATAGGCGCTCGCCGAGGGTGACGCGCAGGGCGAGTATCCGTTCGGCGTGCGGGCTCTGGTCCCTGACGCTCGTGGATGAGTTGATCCCTCTCTGGCTGCCTGGTCGGGGGTGACGGGCTCGACACGGGGCAGCACCAGCCGCTGGGGTTCTGAATCAACTGCTCCTCCAACCTCAAGTTTCCCTCAGTAGATCAACTTATGGCGGACTGACGCAGCAGCAACGCCATATATTCCACTCATCCCGCCAACCCGGGCGGCAAGGGGAATCCACTTGCGTAGAGCACCGATGCGACGCTTACTCGTTTCCGCCATAGTTCTGGCACTCGGGGCAACGATGTCCGTTACTTCCTATGCGGTTGAGGAACCCGCTGGTACAGCTCCTGAGGAAGTCTCGCCAGACCAAATTGTTACCCAGGAGACGAGCAGCAGTGCGGTCGAGGGTCCTGTGATGTCGGTCCATGAGATGGCCGCCGAGAAGGAGCTCAACGCTCTTCCGGAAGTGACAGGCGA
Organism: Streptomyces coeruleorubidus; assembly: GCF_028885415.1. Taxonomy (GTDB): domain Bacteria; phylum Actinomycetota; class Actinomycetes; order Streptomycetales; family Streptomycetaceae; genus Streptomyces; species Streptomyces coeruleorubidus_A. The sequence continues at coordinate 4,460,356 of NZ_CP118527.1, read as the reverse complement.
GGGTGATATAGGGATAGAGCGTTGCGACAATCCCTATAAGAAGTGGTACGCGCTCTCGGGTCGGAAGAAGCACTACCACATCCCGTCCTGGTGGAACGGGAGGTCGTGAAATCCGGCAAGATCGGGCTCGAGTTGAGCGGGACCATATCGGCCGAGGCCGGCGTCCTCCTCGCCGAAGGCCAAGGCGGAATTTGGCGCCAAGGTGATTGCCGAGGTCGGCATCTCGACAGGGCACAGATACTCCCGCAACATCAAAAGCGGGCATTATGGGCACTTGCAGTACGGAACGTGGGGTGAGAAGTACAGCTGGACCAAGTATGAAACGAGCGCCAACCGCTGCGGCAAGAAGAAGCTTGGGTCCGGTACCGTGAAGTTGCCGACCAAGGAGGTCGGATGGCGTTACTGGGAAACCCGGACATGATCCACGGTCAACGGCTCGCACGTCTCGGTGCAAACTTCCTCGTGCCGATCTTGTCTGTTGCTTTCATCGTTGGATGCAGTAGCGGATCTGAGGACAGAGGAGAGCCATCAAAGGATCCCAAACCGAGCGCTTCCCCCTCTGCAACGAGTGACCGGACGAAGGTTCTGGAGAAGCAGGCGGAAGAGGCGCTGGGAATCGGAGAGGCGGACGACACCGACGACCTGTTCGTAGAGTCGGGATTGGAACGCACAAGCGACGGAATCCACACTCGCCCGGTCCTGTCGAACGGCAAGTCCTACACACTGGCGGTTGTCTGCTCGGGAGCAGGGGAGGTCCGCCTCACCGTGACTGTGAAGCGCCCAGCGCGGCAGACGGTGGCGTGCGACAGTGTCCCAGTCCGTCAACGTATTACGGATGCCCCGGCACAGCTCGAGATCGATGTCGATGGTCTTGCGGGATCGTCCGGAATCGTTGGTTGGCGGATCGATGAACTAGCCAAGTAGGCAGCTGCCGAGCGCACACATCGTTGCGGAGTGATCCGGGCCTTTGCTGCTTCGGTGCGGCGCCCTGATTCCCGTGGAGTCCGTTGGCGTCCGCCAAACACCGCCGACCCAAGATCGGACACCTTGTCATGCGTAGGTCGTCGGTTCGAATCCGGCAGGGGGCTCCAGTGGAAGCCCGGGTCAGATCGTCTCTGGCCCGGGCTTTTTTCTGTTCCGGACGTCGCTCAGGGCATCGGTGCTGTCCACCCACTGGTCGATCGCGCCGGTGTCGGGCAGGGAGCGGAGGCGCGGGTCCGTGATGCGGGCGCGGAGTGCCGCTGTGAAGCGTTCCGCGTGGAGGACCTGGAACGGGCGGCTGTGGTACGGGCGGGTGGTGGGGTCGACGGGGACCGTGATCGCGAGGTCGTTGTGGTGGGCGGCGATCGCCTCGTAGGCGTGCTTGAGGTGGTGCTCGCGGGTGTGCCAGTCGGGGGCCGCCAGCGCTGCGGTCAGGGTGGGGGTGAGCGCCGCGCCCCGGGGGGTCGCGGTGAAAGCGGTGCCGAGCCACTTGCTGTAGGGCGGGTAGCGGCGGTTCATGAGGAGGCTCAGGCGCATCAGGTCGCGGGTCAGGCGGGCGGCCACGATCGCGGAGCCGAGTTCGTCGCCCACCTCGCCGCAGCGGCCTACGAAGGCCTCCTCCTGGGAGACGCGTTTCCACTGGCAGGCAAGGACGTACAGCCAGGTCTCGTGCGGGTACCAGCGCAGGGCGGTGCGGGCCGGGGCGAGCCGGTCCAGGCCGTCGTGGAAGACGGCGCCCGCGGTGGCCTCGGCCAGGCGCTGGGTGGGCGTGGCCAGCCAGTCCGCCGTGGTGACGCCCTGGGCCGGATCGAAGCCGAGCTGGTCCGTGAACCAGGTGGCGGGGTCCGTGATGTCGACGCGGTGGTGGACCGGGCCGTCGGTGCCGGTCATGACGCGGATGTCGGTGCCCGGGTCGTCGCCGGTGCGGGCGAAGTGGGTGGGGTGGCCGAGGAAGGTCTTCGGGAGGCGGTGGGAGAGGAGGGCGGTGAGGCGGGGGCCGTGGGTCTCGGCGTCCTCGGGGCGCAGGAAGAGCTGGAGGCGTGGGCCCCACTCGTGGTCGGCCGAGCGTGGGGTGTCGTAGCCGAGGACCTCGGAGCCGCTGCCGAGGCGGGCGGCGGAGTGGGGGATGCCGGGGAGGGCCTCGTCCAGGAGGGGGCGTACGGCCTCGGTGTAGAAGCGGCGGGAGAGTTCCAGGCCGGGGAGGAACGACGGCACGGGTCAGCCGGCGTGGCCGCGCAGGCGGCGGGCGATCTCGAGTTGGTCGTCGTCCAGGGGGCGGCCGTCCTCGATGTCCCACAGGGCGTTCTGCAGGAGGCGGCCGAGGGTCCAGGCGCGGGCGCGGGGGCGGTCCAGGGCGAGGACGTCGGTCATGGCGTCGAAGCGCCAGAGGATGTCGTCGGGGTCGTAGCGGTTGTCGATGGCCGGCCACAGTTCGAAGCCGGGGTCGCCGGCGAGGGGCTTGGGGTCGATGGCGAGCCAGGGGGCGCGGTCGGAGGCGAGGACGTTCTCGTCGTGCAGGTCCCAGTGCAGGAGCCGGTCGCCCGGTTCGTCGACGACCTCGCGTACGGCGGCGGCGCAGTCGGCGACGAGGCGGCGGGCCTCGGGGTCCGGGATGCGGTCGAGTGCCCACGGGGTCTGGTCGAGCATGGCCCGGGCGATTTCGCCGAGGCGGCGCATGCCGGGCGGGGCGGGGAAGGAGGTGAGGTGGGCCAGGAGTTCCGCGATGGTGACGACGGCCTGGTGGGTGTCCGGGACGTGGGAGAGCATGCGGGTCTCGTCGAGGCGTTCCAGCAGCATCGTGCCGGTGGGCTCGTCGTGGTCGAGGAGACGGACGGCTCCGTCGCCGTCCCAGGCGCGCAGCGCGACCGGTTCGCCTTCGCTCTCCTCGTCGAGGATCTGGAGCTTGAGGACCGCGGGGCCGCCGTCGGCGCGGACGACCGGGAGGACCAGGGCGGACACGCCGTGCATGGGCGGTCCGTCGGGCTTCAGTGCCCAGCGGTCGAGGAAGCCGGCCGTCAGGTCCGGCAGTTCCTCGATGAAGGCGCGGCCCGCCTCGCCGTTGTACTTCTCCTGTGATGCCGCCAGTTCCCGGGGAATGTCGATCACGGCTGGCACGGTAGTCGGGGTACGCCGGGTGGGGCATGTGAATTAACCCGGGCCGGGTTTCCGCTTGGCCGGGGCTGGGCCTGGGGCCGGGGCCTGGGGCCGGGGCCAGGGCTGGGGAGGCGGCCAGGGCCGGGGCAGCGGCAGAGGGCCCCTGCGGCTGCCCGGCCCTCGCGTCACCGGCTCCCTCGCGTCATGGCTCCAGGACCAGCTTTCCGATCGTCCCCCGAGTCTCCAGCGCGCGGTGCGCGGCCGCGGCCTCGCGCAGCGGGAAGCGTTGTACGGCCGGGGTGAGCCGGCCGGCGGCGGCCTCGGCCAGGGCACGCAGTTCGAGGGTGCGTACGGGGTCGGGGCCGCCGGCCTTCCCGAGCATGACGGGCCCGAGGACCTGCTCGGAGACGCCGTCGACGAGGTAGGGCTCGCCGTCGTGGATGCCCTCGGCGGACCAGCCGAAGACTACGTGCTTGCCGCCGGGGCCGAGCAGGGCGACGGCCTCGCGGGTCACGTCGCCGCCGACGCCGTCGAAGACCACGGTCGCGGCCCGGCCGCCGAGGTGGGCACGGACCTTCGCGGGCCAGGCCGGGTCCTTGTAGTCGACGGCGAGATCGGCGCCGCCCGCCTGCACCCGGGCGACCTTCTCCGGCCCGCCCGCGAGGCCGACGACGGTGGCGCCGGCGTTCTTGGCGTACTGCACGAGGAGCGTGCCGATGCCGCCGGCCGCGGCCGGGACGATGGCCACCGAGTCGGGGCCGAGCTCGGCGAACTGCAGGATCCCCATCGTCGTACGGCCCGTGCCGATCATGGCGACGGCCTCGCCGAAGTCCAGGTTCTGCGGGATCTCGTGCATGCGTTCCGCTTCGGTGACGGCCAGTTCGGCGTAGCCGCCGGGGACGAAGCCGAGGTGGGCGACGACCCGCTTGCCGAGCCACAGGTCCGCGACGCCCTCGCCCAGGGACTCGACGACCCCGGCGACCTCGCGGCCGGGGACGGTGGGCAGAGGCGTCGGCTCGGGCGCCGGTCCCTGCATGCCCTCGCGCAGGGCCGTGTCCAGGAGGTGGACGCCCGCCGCCCGTACGGCGACACGGACCTGGCCGGGGCCCGGCCGGGGGTCCTCGACCTGCTCGTAGGTGAGGTTCTCGGCCGGGCCGAAGGCGTGCAGGCGGATGGCGTGCATCGGGGCTCCTCATGTCGTGGTGGTCTGAGCCCAGCCTTCAACCTCAAGCTTGCTTGAGGTCAAGCTCCCGCCGGCCGAGGGCCAACGACACCGCCGTCAGGGCGCTGTTGAAGGAGACCTCCGACAGCACGCCCGGGGCCGCGACCTGGTCGCCGGCGAGGTAGACACCGTCGCCCCGGTCCACGGCGGGCCGGTCGCGCCAGCTGGTGCCGGGCAGATCGACCGCGCCCGTACGGCCGTTCGCGACGGCCTCGCGCCGCCAGGTGACGCGCCCGCGCCAGCCCGGGAAGCCCAGGTCGAGCAGCTGCTCGGCGCGGGCGGCGCCGTCGGACTTGGACTCGTGGGGCGCGATGGGGATCTGACCCTGTATCAGCTGCTCGCCTGCCGGGGCGAGGCCGCGGTCCTGGGCGGTGAACCGTTCCAGCCAGCCGGGTGCGTCCAGGTCGGAGACCGCGAACGCGTCCCCGCGCCGCGTCCGTACGGCGAGGTCGACGAGGACGGTACGGCCGCTCGGCCAGGTCAGGGAGTCGTCGCCGAGCAGGCGCCGGGCGGCGTCGAGGGAGGTGGCGACGACGACCGGGGTGTCGGTGGGGAGCCTGTCGACCCGGGACAGGGTCTCCATCCGGACGCCCAGGTTCCAGGCGCGGGCGGCCATCCGGTCGATGAGGCTGGCCCAGCCGCCGCGCGGGTAGTGCGCCTCGGGCGGCAGCTTGGTGGCGCGGCGCAGGCGCTCCTGCACGAACGCGGCCGACAGGGAGCCGGGGTCGTGGTGGAAGAGGGCGACGGCGGAGTAGTGGGCGGCGGCCCGGGCCCCCTCCTCGCCCGCGACGCCGGTCGCCCAGGTCAGGAAGTCGACGTCCACGGGCGCCTGCTCCGCGGTCCGGCGCAGCAGCTTCAGCATCGGGAAGGGCGGGGTGCGGCGCAGCACGCCGTGGTGCCGCAGCCGTAGCCGGGCGGCCTCCAGGGGCGGGATCGGGGCGAGCGGCCCGATGAGGCCGCGCTGCTTGAGCCAGGCCCAGTGCGGGCCGCCGCTGTAGAGGGCGTGCGGGCCCTCGTTCGTGCGGTACGGACCCTCGGCGGTGCGCGCCCGGCCGCCGAGGGTGTGGTGGGCTTCGTGGATGGTGACCTTGGCGCCCGCCTCGGCGGCGGTGATGGCGGCGGTCAGTCCGGCGAAGCCGCCGCCGATGACGGTGATGCGGTGCATGGCTGAGGTCTCCCTGGGCTCGACGACACTCTTCTGGGAGTACGACCGGTCGACGGCCCCGGAATGTGACATGGCCAGCTACCTCGCAGGTCAGGGGCTGTTGTCAGTGGTGTGATGCAGCATGGGCGCATGGCGAGGAGTACGGCGGGCGGTAGGGGTGCGGGCGGTACGGGGGTGAAGGCCGCGCGGCGGCCGGAGATCCGGCTGCCGAAGCTGGAGCCCTTCACGGGCGGCGAGCTGGCGCCGGACGGGGACTACGACGGGCTGGAGTTCCGGGAGGCGGATTTCGCGGGGCAGGACGGATCGGGGTCCCGCTTCATGGACTGCGCCCTGACGGAGTGCGCGCTGGACGAGGTCCGGCTGCGGCACGCCTCCGTCCTGGACTCGTCCCTCACGAGTGTGCGGGGCGTCGGCACCAACCTCGCCGAGGCGACGCTGCGCGACGTCGAGCTGATCGACGCCCGCCTGGGCGGCACCCAGTTGCACGCGGCGGTGCTGGAGCGGGTGCTGATCCGCGGCGGCAAGATCGACTATCTGAACCTGCGCATGGCCCGGCTCAGGGACGTCGTCTTCGAGGGCTGCGTCCTTGTCGAGCCGGACTTCGGCGGCGCCCGCCTGGAGCGCGTGGAGTTCGTGGACTGCGCGCTGAAGGGCGCCGACCTGCACGCGGCGACCCTCAAGGACGTCGACCTGCGCGGGGCCGTGTCACTGGAGATCAGCCGGGGGCTGGACCGGCTGGCCGGGGCGGTGATCAGTACGACCCAGTTGCTGGACCTGGCGCCGGTGCTGGCGATGCAGTGGGGGATCCGGGTGGAGGACTGACAGCCCCGCAGCGAGCGGCACCGCCGCGTCGGCAGCTGTCACGGGACCCTGGGGAAGCGCGCCTGCAGTGTCCAGATCGCCGGGTTCTCGGCGAGGTCCTCGTGCAGGTCGGTGAGATCGGCCAGCAGGTCGTGCAGGAAGTCGCGGGCCTCGCGGCGCAGTTCGGCGTGGGAGAAGGTCAGGGGAGCTTCCTCCGCCGGCATCCAGTCGGCCTCGATGTCCACCCACCCGAAGCGGCGCTCGAAGAGCATCCGGTCGGTCGACTCGGTGAAGTCCAGCTCCGCCCGCTGCGGCCGGGACGCCCGGGAGCCCGCCGGGTCCCGGTCGATCCGCTCCACGATGTCGCACAGCGCCCACGCGAAGTCGAGCACCGGCACCCATCCCCAGGCTGTGGACACCTCCCGGTCCTGCTCGGTGTCCGCCAGGTAGACGTCACCGCAGAACAGGTCGTGCCGCAGGGCGTGGACGTCCGCGCGGCGGTAGTCGGTCTGCGGCGGGTCGGGGAAGCGGTTGGAGAGGGCGTAGCCGATGTCGAGCACGGATGTGATGGTGTCACGCGCCCGTAGGATCGCGACCGTGGCCCGATCTGTACGTCTTGTCCCTGCCCTGCTCGTCGGCGCCCTCGCCCTCACCGCGTGCGGCGGCGGAGTCCACGGCACCCCGGGCGGCTCCGGCGTACGCGACCCGTACTTCCCGAGGGCCGGCAACGGCGGCTACGACGTCACCCACTACGGCCTGCGCCTCGACTACGACCCGGACGCACACCGCCTCACCGGCACGGCCACCCTCACCGCCCGGGCCACCAAGGCCCTGTCCGCCTTCAACCTCGACCTGCTCGGCCTGGAGGTCGGGAACGTCACCGTCGGCGGCGAGACCGCCCGCTGGAACCGTGCCGGGCAGGAGCTCACCGTCCGTCCGGGCGAGGACATCGACCGGGACGAGACGTTCCGCGTGACGGTCCGCTACTCCGGGGCGCCCGAGACCGTCACCGACCCGGACGGCTCCCAGGAGGGCTGGCTGCGCACGACGGACGGGGCGCTCGCGCTGGGCGAGCCCGCCGGGTCGATGGCGTGGTTCCCCGGCAATCACCACCCCTCCGACAAGGCGGCGTACGACCTCACGGTGACCGTGCCGCAGGGGCTGCGGGCCGTGTCCAACGGGGAGTTGCGCAGCGAGACGACCGCGCGAGGCCGCACGGCCTTCACCTGGCGCACCGCCGAGCCGATGGCGAGCTACCTCGCCACACTGGCGATCGGCGACTTCGGGATCAGCCGGTCCACCGCCCGGGACGGTCTGCCCGTGTACACGGCCGTCGACCCGGCGGAGAAGGAGGGGAGCCGCGCGGTGCTCGCGCGTATCCCCGAGGTCCTGCGCTGGGCGGAGCGGCGATTCGGCCCGTACCCCTTCTCCTCCACGGGCGCGATCGTCGACCGCGCGGCGGACATCGGCTACGCCCTGGAGACCCAGAGCCGCCCCGTCTTCCCCGGCGCCCCCGACATCACGCTCCTCGTCCACGAACTCGCCCACCAGTGGTACGGCGACTCCGTGACGCCGCAGAGCTGGCGGGACATGTGGCTCAACGAGGGCTTCGCGACGTACGCGGAGTGGCTGTGGCAGGAGGACCACGGCGGCGAGACGGCGCAGGAGACCTTCGACGCGCTGTACGACCACGGCGAGAAGACCTACAAGGACCTCTGGTCCTTCCCGCCCGCGAAACCCGTGGACGCCGCGCACATCTCCGGAGCCCCCGTCTACCAGCGCGGCGCCATGGTCCTCCACAAGGTCCGCCAGACCGTCGGCGACGAGGCGTTCGGCGACATCCTCCGGGGCTGGGCGGCGGACCGTCGCCACGGGAACGCCGACACGGCCGACTTCACGGCGTACGTCGAGAAGCGGGCGCCCGGGAAGGACTTCGAGGCCATCTGGGAGGACTGGCTGTACGGGGAGGGGAAGCCGGAGCGGGCGTGAGGGCGCGCTAGGACGCAGTGAGTGCCTTGCGGAGCACCGCGCAGGGACGCTCCAGTTGCCGGTCCTCGCGATGGTCGATGACCTCGTAGCCGAGGGCGGTCCAGAAGGCCAGGGCCTTCGGGTTGTTGTCGAGGACGGCGAGGCGTACGGCGGTGCGGTCCGCTGCGCGCAAGCGGTCCTCCACGAGGGTGGCCAGGCGGCGGCCGTGGCCCTGGCCGTGCAGGCTCGCGTCCACCAGCAGGAGGCCGATCCACGGGTCCGGGTCGGTGGGGTCGGGGTGGTGGGCGAGGGTGATCGCCATCCCGGTCAGGTGGCCGAAGCTGCGGGCGAGCAGGACGTCGGTGCCAGGCCGGCTCCATTCCTCCGACAGGGCGTGTGCCACCTGCTCGGGGCGGATGTCGTGGGGGTCGGGGAAGTCGCCGGTGAGGGTGTGGAAGGCGTGGTTGGAGGCGTGGAGGGCCGTGAGTTCCGTGAGGAGGGGTTCGGGGAGGGGGTGGCCGAGGGGTGGCGGGAGCAGGGGGTCGAGGATCACGTCGGGAACGTATCGCGGGCGGGGTGAGGACGGGGAAGCCCCCGGGCCGACTGACCGGCGCCGGGGGCTTCTGCCGCGCGTGAGGGCGTCCGTCAGACGTTCACGCCGAAGTCCTGGGCGATGCCGACCAGGCCCGAGGCGTAGCCCTGGCCGACCGCGCGGAACTTCCACTCCGCGCCGTTGCGGTACAGCTCGCCGAAGACCATGGCCGTCTCCGTGGCGGCGTCCTCCGACAGGTCGTAGCGGGCGATCTCGGCGCCGCCGGCCTGGTTGACGATGCGGATGTAGGCATTGCGGACCTGGCCGAAGTTCTGCGAGCGGTTCTCGGCGTCGTAGATGGACACCGGGAAGACGATCTTGTCGATGTCGGCCGGGAGGGCGGCGAGGTTGACGTTGATCGCCTCGTCGTCGCCGGCGCCCTCACCCGTGCGGTTGTCGCCGGTGTGGACGATCGTGTTGTCCGGGGTCTGCTTGTTGTTGAAGAAGACGAAGTGGGCGTCCGAGTAGACCTTGCCCTGGTTGTTGACCGCGATCGCGGACGCGTCGAGGTCGAAGTCCGTGCCGGTGGTGGTGCGGACGTCCCAGCCGAGGCCCACGGTGACAGCGGTCAGGCCCGGAGCCTCCTTGGTGAGCGAGACGTTGCCACCCTTGGACAGGCTTACAGCCATTGTTGGGAGTCCCTTCCCTCGTGTACGTACGGCAAAGAAGCTACAGCTACCCCCATGAACGTGGAGAGGGGTACACGAGGTTCCAGGTCCTTTACTTTCTTTGCCCGCGATTATTCGGATGACGTGGACCGGACAGGAGCGGGAACATGTACGGCATGTCTGGTCCCCACGTCATCCGCGGCTCCGTCTCCCTGCCCGAGGCCGAGCTCATGTGGCGTTTCTCGCGGTCGTCGGGGCCTGGCGGACAGCACGTCAACACCAGTGACTCGAAGGTCGAGCTCAGCTTCGACCTGGCGCGGACCGAGGCGCTGCCCGAGGTGTGGAAGCAGCGGGCGCTGGAGCGGCTGGCCGGGCGCCTGGTCGACGGAGTCGTCACCGTACGGTCCTCCGAGCACCGGTCCCAGTGGCGCAACCGCGAGGCCGCCGCCGTACGCCTCGCCGCGCTCCTGGCCGAGGCCACCGCACCCCCGCCCAAGCCCCGCAGGCCGACCCGGATCCCCCGGGGCATCAACGAGCGGCGGCTGCGCGAGAAGAAGCAGCGCTCGGAGACCAAGCGGGGCCGCTCCCCGCGCAACTGGGGCTAGGCCAGGTCCAGGACCCCGACCGTCTGGTCTTCGCTGGTCTCTCCGTTGGGGCGGAAGCCGAGCCCCAGGTAGAAGCCCTCGGGGCCGTCGGGACCGGGATGCCAGGTGACGTAGAGCTGCTTGGTGCCGCGCCGGCGCAGCTCGTCGGCGACCGACTCGACGGCGAAACGACCGTACCCCCTGCCCTGCTCCCCGGCGGCGATGTTCAGCCGCCACAGGCCCGAGCGCAGCACGCTGCCGTCCTCGTACCAGTCGATGTCGAAGAAGGCCATGAGGAACCCGACCGGGCGGTCGCCGTCGACGATCAGGCGGGGCCAGGCGACGCCGGGATGCGCATAGGCCTCGGCCAGGGACTTCACGACCGGGGAGACCGCGTGCTCCTGGTCGGGGCGGACGCGGATGCCGAGCGCGGCGTCGAGGTTCGCGGCGGAGATCTCTTCGAGGCGAGGGCCCGTCGTTGTCATGCGCGCACCCTAGGCGCGCCGATCACCCCGGGCCACCGGATTTCCGCCTCACCCCAGGTGCCGGTACCGCCCCCGGAAGTACGTCAGCGGTCCGCCGTCCGCGCTCGGGACGCGGGCCGTCAGGACGCGGCCGATGACCAGGGTGTGGTCGCCGGCCCGTACCCGCTGCTCGGTGCGGCACTCCAGGACGGCCAGGGCGCCGCCGACCAGGGGCGCGTCGGTGTACTCGCCGCGCGTGTACGGGATGTCCGCGAAGAGCAGACGATCGCTGACGCGGCCCTTCATGGCGAAACGGCCCGCGATGTGCCGCTGACTCTCGGAGAGGACCGAGACCGCCCACAGGGGCTGCTCGTCGAGCAGCTCGTCCATGCGGGAGCCCTCGCGCAGGCTCACCAGCACCAGGGGCGGGTCCAGGGACACCGACATGAAGGCCGTGGCCGTCATGCCCACGTCCTCGCTGCCCGGCGCCGAGGGGTCGTCCGGGTCGAGCGGCGGCTCCTGCGCGGTCACCAGGACCACGCCCGAGGCCAGCCGGGACATGGCGGCGCGGAACTCGTCGTTGCTCACCCCCTCAGCATGCCCGGAGGCGCGCGGCGGAATGATCGGGGACGTGGCAGTGGGAGTGTTCGGCACGTCCGAAACGCTAATCTGCGTCCCGGCCACCCCGCATCGGGCTCCCGCCCCATCACGGTCCTAGGACTCGCGACGGACTCCCGGGAAAAGCTGTGCGCAACGCGACAAAGTCCGCGTTCGGTAGACGCACGTGAAGAACGCAGAAACTCCACTCAATTGTTCAGGTTTGCCTGTGACTTGAGTCACAAGGGGCATGAATTGTTGACCCTGTGTACCGAGTGGGCAGCGCGCTGTGATTCAGTGGCTGGGAAGCTGCCAGGACGATACGCCGAAGAGAACCCTTGATTCGCTGCGAGGTCTCGGGGGGAGGGCGAGCATGGAGACCGAGTCGGAGCCCTACGTCCGCCTTGCGTCCCTGCGGCAACTGCACCAGGTCATGGCCGACATGAACACGGCCCGCAGCCTGGCGGACACCCTGCAGACCGTCGCGGAGGGCGTGGTCGCCGCCCTCGGGTACGAGCTGGCGTGCGTGAACCTCGTACGGCCCGACGGCGATCTCGTCGTCGCCGCCTTCGCCGGGAATCCCGCCGCGGAGGCCCTCATCACCGGCCGCGTCGGCTCCCGCGAGTCCTGGGAGCGCCGCCTCGGCATGGGCGAGCACTGGGGCGACCTGGTGTTCATACCGCACACCGAGGGCTGGGTCCTCGACGACGACGACGTCCCGCAGTGGTACACCGACGGCCCCGCCCCCCGCTTCGAGGACGAGTGGCACCCGTCCGACCGGCTCTTCGCGCCGATGTACGCGCCCGGCCCCCAGGGCAATGCGGCGTGCGGCGAGCTGATCGGCGTGCTGTCCGTGGACCGGCCGCGCAACGGCCGCCGCCCGGGCGCCTGGGGCCGCGAGGCGCTCCAGATGTACGCCTTCCAGGCCGCCATCGCGATCAGCAACGCCCGGCTGCGCGCCAACATGCAGCGGGCGCTCGTCCGGCTGGAGCGCGAGCAGCAGGCGCTGCGGGCCAGTGAGGAAAGCTTCAGGCAGGCCTTCGAGTACGCCCCGTCCGGCATGGCCATCGCCGAGATGGGCGGCGACCAGCACGGCCGGATCCTGCGCACGAACGACGCCCTGTGCCGGCTGCTGGGCCGCCCCGCCTCCGCGATGCGCCGCTACTCGTTCTCCGACCTGGTCCACCCCGAGGACATAGGCACGCTGCTGCGCACCTCCGCCGAGGGCGGCCGCGCCGAGCTCCGCCTCGGCCGCCGGGACGGCACCTACGTCTGGGTCAGCCTGCGCAACAGCGTGGTCGCGGACGCCGCCGACGGCCCGCGCTTCCTCCTCACCCACGTCGAGGACATCGAGGAGCGCAAGCGCCGCGAGCTCCAGCTCGCCCACCGCGCCTCCCACGACTCGCTCACGGGCCTGCCGAACTCCGCCGAGCTGCGCTCCCGCCTGTCCGCCCGGCTGTGCCAGCGAGCGGCGCCCTCGCATCCCGGCGTCGTCGAGTCCCACGACGCGGCCTACGGCCACCCGGCCTTCGACGCGATCGGCCACGCCTTCGACTTCGGGCCGAGCACCGAGCCGTTCGACGCCTACGACCACCATGTGCACACCGTCGCCCCGGACGGCGACCATGACGACGGCACCAAGGGCCTCGCCGTCCTCTTCTGCGACCTCGACGGCTTCAAGTCGATCAACGACCGGTTCGGGCACAACGCGGGTGACGCGGTTCTCATCGAGGTCGCCCGCCGGCTGAGCAACGGCGTCCGCGACGGTGACACCGTCGCCCGGCTCGGTGGTGACGAATTCGTCATCCTCGCCGACGGGCTCGGCCGCGCCGACGCCCAGGACCTCGCGGTCCGCCTGCGCAACGAGATCATCCAGCCCATCCGCGCCGAGGGGCGGGCCGTCCGGGTCGGCGCCAGCTTCGGCATCGGATGGGCACACTGTGGAATGACGGCGGACGAAGTGTTGAAATCCGCTGACGAGCGGATGTACGTCGAGAAACGATCTCGTCCCAAACAACACAGACGCGCCGGGTGAACCCCAGGTCAGCGAGTTGATGCGGTCTGAGTCACCCGTTTGGGTCACTAGGAGCGGGTAGGCTCGCCCTCTGCTCCATGTACCGCATTGCACCGCACCTGACTGAGGAGACCAAGGGATGACGCCCGGCAACAACGGCGCGAGCACGCCCGAGGACGACGACCCGTTCGGCTATCTCTACGCCGACGGGCAGGCCAACGGGGCCCAGCCGCCGTCCGGGGGCTACGGCTACCCGAACTCGGTCAACCGGGTGCGGGCGGTCGGCACACGCCAGTACGGCCAGCAGCCGCAGACGGCGGCCTACGGCCAGGCCCCGCAGCAGCAGGGCGGCTACAGCCAGCCGAACGCGCACTACGCGGCACCGGAGACGCTGCCCGGCGGTGCGCCCACCACCCAGCAGCAGCTGCCGGGCGGCGGCAATGGCCGGGGCGGTCGTGGCCCGAACACCAAGGGCCTGCTGATCGGCGCGATCGCGGTGGTCGCCGCGGTCGTCATCGGTATCGGCGTGGCGATGCTGGGCGGCGACAAGGACCAGGACACCCCCGACAACCAGGCGGGCACGGCGCCGACGCAGTCCCAGAACGCGAAGCCGAGCCCTTCGGCGAGCGGCAGTGGTGCGGCGAGCGAGGAGGATCTCCCGGCTGCCGACGCGAAGACCCTCAGGCTCTCGCCCGGTATGACGACCGCCACGGACGTCAAGGGGGCCAAGGCCGACGGCGGTGTCTACGTCACGGGGTTCAACCAGGTCGGTGCCTCGGTGACCTGGACCGTCAACGGCATCCCCAAGGCGGGCAAGTACAGCCTGTTCGTCGGCTACAGCGTGCCCGGCAAGGACCAGAACGCCACTCTCACGGTCAACGGCACGCCTTCCAACCGACCGGTCGAGCTGAAGAACTGGGCGGGCGGCCCCGAGGGCGATTTCGCAAAGGGCTGGACGAAGACCTACAACTACATGCAGCTCAACAAGGGCACCAACACGATCAAGGTTTCCTGCGAGCAGGGCAACCAGTGTGACGCTCTCCTCGACCAGATGTGGCTGGTGAAGGGCTGGGTCAAGAGCTGACCTTCAGGCCGCCGACGCCTCGCCGGTCACCGTCACCCGCTCCAGCAACTCCTCGTACGTCGTCCGGTCGAACGCGCCCGCCACGGGTGCCAGGACCGTCGCTGCCGAGATGGCTGTCGCCCGGATCAGACGATCCGGCCAGGACAGGTGCTCGACCAGCCCCGACAGCAGGCCCGCGACCACCGAGTCGCCCGCGCCCGTCGGGTTGCCTCGCACAGAGGTCGGTGGGGTGGCTCGCCAGCGGCCCTCTCGGGTGGCGGCGAGGAGGCCCTCCGGGCCGAGGGACGCCACGACCGCGGCGGCACCCCGGCGGCGGGCGTCCTGTGTGGCGCGCAAGGGCTCGTGGGAGCCGGTCAGTTCCGCCAGTTCGTCGGCGTTCGGCTTGATGATGTCCGGGCGGGCCGCGACGCCCCGGCGCAGGGGTTCGCCGCTCGTGTCCAGGAGGACCGGGACTCCGGCGGCACGGGCCGTACGGACCAGGCCGGCGTACGCCCCCACCGGCACGCCCGGCGGCAGGCTGCCGCACAGCGCCACCGCGGAGGCGGACGGGAGCAGATCCTCGTAGGCCTCCTGGAAGGCCGACCACTCGGCGGGCGTGACCGTAGGGCCCGGCTCGTTCAGCTGGGTCGTGTCCCCGGTCCGGTCGTCGACCACGGCGATCGTGCGGCGGGTCGCGCCCGATATCGGGACCAGCGCGTCCACCACGCCCGGCACCGACGCGAGCCGCTCCTGCACGACCCGTCCCGTCGCCCCGCCCGTGAAACCGGTCACCGTCACCTCGTGACCGAGCGCCGCGAGGACCCGGGCGACGTTGACGCCCTTGCCGCCGGGGCGTTCCGTCACCTCGGAGACGCGGTGGGAGGCGTGCGGCCTGAGGGACCGTACGCGGTAGGTGATGTCGAGAGCGGTGTTCAGCGTGACCGTGAGGATCACCTGGGCCGACCTCCCCCGAGAATGCGCTTGCTGCCGTGGACTTTCCGGAGCTCGATCATGCCAAAGAGACGGCGGCCGGCCCAGTCCTGGAGCCGGCCACCGTCTCTCGACCGCGGGATGAGTCAGTGCAGTTGGGGACCGACTACCCATTCACCCCGGCGCATCACGCCCTTGAGGTCGTAGTGCGCGTCCAGGAGCACCAGGTCCGCGTCCTTGCCGGGCTCCAGGGAGCCGATCCGGTCGGACATGCCGAGCAGGCGGGCGGGGGTCGCCGAGAGTGCCTGCACCGCGTTCCCGACGGGCAGGCCGTCGACCGTGACCGCCCGTTTGAAGGCGCGGTCCAGGGTGAGGGTCGAGCCGGCGATCGTGCCGTTCGTCAGCAGGCGGGCCACGCCGTCGGCGACCTCCACCTCCAGCGGGCCGAGCCAGTAGCGGCCGTCGCCGAAACCGGCCGCGTCCATCGCGTCGGTGATGAACGCCACCCGGTCCGCTCCCGCTCGGTGGAACGCCAGCCGGAGTGCCGCGGGGTGCAGATGCGTGCCGTCGTTGATCAGCTCGACCGTGATCCGGTCGTCCTCCAGGAGCGCGGCGATCGGGCCGGGGGAGCGGTGGCCGAGCGGCGGCATCGCGTTGAAGAGGTGGGTGGCGACCGTCGCGCCCGCGTCGATCGCCTCGACCGTCTGCTCGTACGTCGCGTCCGTGTGGCCGATCGCCGCGATCACGCCGTGTTCGGCCAGCAGGCGTACGGAGTCGATGCCGCCCGGCAGCTCGGTGGCCAGGGTGACCATCTTCGCCCTGCCCCGGGCCGCGTCGATCAGCTTGCGGACCTCCGTCGGCTCCGGGTCGCGCAGCAGTTCCTCGGAGTGCGCGCCCTTGCGGCAGGGGGAGATGAACGGTCCCTCGAAGTGGATGCCGGCGATCTCGCCCTGCTCGGCCAGTTCGCTCAGCAGGCCCGCGCGCTGGGTGAGGAAGTCCATGTCGCCGGTGACGGTCGAGGCGACCAGGGTGGTCGTGCCGTGCAGGCGGTGGGTGTGGATGCCCTTGAGGATGTCCTCGACCGACCCGGAGGTGAAGGAGGCTCCGCCTCCGCCGTGGTTGTGGATGTCGACGAAGCCGGGGAGTACGTAGTGGCCGGTTACGTCGATGACCTGGGCGTTCTCCGGTGCTGTGGTGGCGATGCGGGTGCCGTCGATGGTCACCTGGCCGTTTTCGACGGTTCCTGTGGGGAGGACGACGGTCGCGCCGGTGAGGACCGTGGGCTGTCCGGCCGGTGCGGGGTGCGGGTGCGTGGGGGTGGGTCGCGCCCCGCGGCGGAGCCGCATATCGACGCTGTCCCGCGCCCCTGGGGGCGTTGCCATCAGGTGGTTACCTCCGAACGGTCGGTCTGGTCGAGGAGATCCCAGGCCAGGAGCCCGGCGCCCAGGCATCCGGCCGTGTCCCCCAGGGCCGCGGGGACGATCGACGGCTGTTTCTGAAAGGTGATGCGGCGACGGATGGCTTCCCGCAGCGGCGTGAACAACGTTTCTCCTGCCTCCGCCAGCCCGCCACCGATGATCAGGACCCGTGGGTCCAGCAAGGTGAGGGCCGTGACCAGGCCGTCGGCCAGGGCGTCGACCGCCTCCTGCCAGACCGCCTGCGCCTTCGGGTCACCGGAGTCCACCGCCTTCGCGCAGTCCGCCGCGTCCGCGCCCGGGTCGCCGGAGGCCGTCGCCCAGGCCTCGCTCACCGCCGCCGCCGAGGCGAAGCGCTCCAGGCAGCCGCGCTGCCCGCAGGGGCACTCGGACCCGCCGGGGCGTACGACGATGTGGCCGATCTCGCCCGCGAAGCCGTGCGCGCCCGCCTCGACCAGGCCGTCGACGCCGATGGCGCCCGCGATGCCGGTGCCCAGCGCCACGAACAGGAACCGGTCGGCACCCCGGCCCGCGCCGACCCGGCCCTCGGCGAGGCCGCCGGTGCGCACGTCGTGGCCGAGGGCGACCGGGACGCCCAGCCGCTCCGCCAGCAGGTCGCGCAGCGGAACGTCGCGCCAGCCGAGGTTCGCCGCGTAGGCGGCGAGGCCCCGCGCCTCGTCGACGATGCCGGGGACGGCCACGCCGGCGGCCGATGCGGGCGTGCCGAAGTGTTCGGTGCCGTACGCGCGCAGCTCGGCGGCGAAGTCGAGGATGCCCGCGACGACGGCGTCCGGTCCCTGCTCGCGTCCGGTGGGCCGGCGGGCCTGGTACAGCAGCTCGCCCTCCCGTCCGGCCAGGGCGGCCTTCATTCCGGTGCCGCCCACGTCGAGGGCGATGACATGTCTCACGGAGAACAGTGTGACCCGGGGACCCGCAAGAGGTCTAGTCCACTCACGTGGTGTAGACCTTGTTCCGAATATCGAAAACTTTTCGTTGGCGGCGACGCCAGGGTTGGGGAAGAACAGCGGTGCAGCGGCGGCGGATGGCAGGAACGATCGCGGTGGTGTCCGCACTGGGCATGACGGCGGTCCTCGGCGGCTGCGGGATGACGGGCGGCTCCGCCGACGTGACCCTGAAGCTGGTCGCCGCCGACTACGGCGACAGTGCGGCCAACAGCTCCAAGAAGTACTGGGACAAGCTCGTCCAGGAGTACGAGGCCGACAACCCCGGGGTGAAGATCGACGTCAGCGTCTACTCATGGAACGACGTCGACCGCAAGGTCAGGGAGATGGTCGCCGCCGGTGACCCGCCGGACATGGCGCAGATCGGCGCGTACGCCGACTACGCGGCGCGGAACCAGCTCTACAAGGCCGACGACCTGCTCTCCATACCCGTGCAGGCCGACTTCGTCGGGCAGCTGGCCTCCGCGGGACAGGTCAAGGGCGTGCAGTACGGCATGCCGTTCGCCTCCTCCACCCGCGTGCTCTTCTACAACAAGACGCTCTTCGCCAAGGCGGGCATCACCCCGCCCGAGACCTGGGACGACCTGGCCGAGGACGCCGAGGCGCTCAAGGACGAGGGCGTGAAGTACCCCTACGCGCTGCCCCTCGGCCCGGAGGAGGCCCAGGCCGAGACCATGCAGTGGATGCTCAGCGGCGGGGGCGGCTACACCGACACCGTCGGCAGCTACGGCATCGACTCCCCGGAGAACATCGACACCTTCTCCTGGCTGAAGAACGAACTGGTCGGCAAGGACCTGACCGGGCCGGTCGCGCCCGGCGAGCTCAACCGGGCCGCCGCGTTCTCCGCCTTCGCCAAGGGCGAGGTCGGCATGCTCAACGGCCATCCCTCCCTGATGAAGATCGCCGCCAAGAACGGCGTCGAGTACGGCATGGTGCCGACCCCGGGCAAGGAGGGGACGAGCAAGTCCACGCTCGGTGTCGCCGACTGGATGACGGCCTTCCGCAAGAACGGCCACCGCGACCAGGTCGGCGACTTCCTCGACTTCGTCTACAGCGAGAAGAACGTGCTGGCCTTCTCCCGCGAGTACGACCTGCTGCCGGTCACCAGCTCCGCGTCCGAGACCATGGCCGCCTCCGGCCGGGACCGGCACCTCAAGCCGTTCCTGGAGGAGCTGCTGGCCTCCGAGCTCTACCCGGTCGGCAAGACCTCCTGGGCCGACGTCAGCGCCCAGGTCAAGAAGCAGATCGGCAAGGCCGTCGCCCCCTCCGGCAGCCCCTCGGGCGTCCTGGGGCACCTCCAGGCGGTGGCGACCCGGGCGGAGAGCGCGGAGTAGTCCCGCTGTCGGTGGCGGGCGCTACGGTGCCTGACATGGACGAGGACACGGGTGAGGAGCGGCTCGGGCGCAGGGAGCGGGACATCCTCGCGCTCGAACGCCGCGGGTTTTCCGGGCCCGGTGCGAAGGAACGGGCCATACGGGAGGAGCTGGGCCTCGCCCCCGTGCGCTACTACCAGCTCCTCAACGCCCTGCTCGACGACCCCCGGGCCCTGTCCCACGACCCGGTGACGGTGAACCGGCTGCGGCGGATACGGGAGACGCGCCGGGCCGAACGCTGACGCGTGACGACGGCCCGGGCAGCCGGCACCCGGCCCGGTCGACCGGGGCGAGCACTGGACCCGACCCTGCCCCGCTGTGCCGCGTGGGTGGTCGTCCGCCGGGCCGAGCGTGGCGGGCCATGGGCCCGCTGGGGGGAGCCGGTCATCGGCGTGGCGCGGGGCCTGGTCGGCCGGGGGGTCTGGGCGGGAGCTCGCGCCGAGAGCCGTGCCGCCGGGCCGCGTGCCGTGGGCGTCGGTAGCCGCGCAGGCGGTCGCCACGGTCGACGGCTATGGGCCCGCTGGGGGGAGCCGGTCATCGGCGTGGCGCGGGGCCTGGTCGGCCGGGGGGTCTGGGCGGGAGCTCGCGCCGAGAGCCGTGCCGCCGGGCCGCGTGCCGTGGGCGTCGGTAGCCGCGCAGGCGGTCGCCGACGGGTTCAGCCGAGCCTGGCCGCCACCGTGTGCAGCAGGCGGACGACGCCTTCGGGGCCGTCCACCACCACGTCCGCCCGCTCCCTCAGCTCGGTCACCTCGTCGCTGCCGCTGCACACCAGCAGGCCCGGGGTGCCGTCCGCGCGGAGCTTGCCGACGGCCGAGTAGGCGGGCAGGTCGCCCAGGTCGTCGCCGGCGAAGAGGACGGACCCGGCGCCGATCTCCCGGGCGAACCCGGCGAGGGCGACGCCCTTGTCCATGCCGGGCGGGCGCAGTTCGAGGACCATGCGGCCGGGCTCCACGACCAGGCCGTGGCGGTCGGCCAGGCCGGCGAGCGGTTCGCGCAGGGAGTCCAGCGCGGCCTGCGGATCGGCGGCCCGGCGGGTGTGCACGGCGACGGCCCGGCCCTTGTCCTCGATCCGGGTCCCCTGCGACGCGCCGAACCGTTCGAGGAGCTCGGGCAGCTCGGCGCGGACCGCGGCGACGCCGGGATGCGGCTCGGGGGCGCTGACCTCGCCGGTCCGGGCGTCCCAGCGCTCGGCGCCGTAGTGGCCGAGGACCACGAGGTGCTCCAGGCCCGGGACGTCCGCGAAGCCGCCGTTGCGCACCGCGACCTCGGCCGGCCGGCCGGTGATCACCGCGACGGCGGCCACCTTCGGCGCGAGCGCGGCCAGCGCGGGTACGGCCCCCGGGTGGGCCCGGGCCTTGTCGGGGTCGGCCACGATCGGCGCGAGCGTCCCGTCGAAGTCGAGACCGATCAGGGCCTTGCCGGGGTGGGTGAGGAGAGCGTCCAGACCTTCCTGTCCGGCTTTCGTGGTGGGCGCCGGCAGAGGGGAGTCCGTGGGACCGGTCATCGGCGATCAGCCCCTCAACGCGTCGAGCTGGTCGAGGAACCACTGCGCAGGCGGCAGCGCGGTCGCCGCCGCGGCCAGCCGCTTACTGCGCTCGGCGCGTTCCTCCGGGCGCATCGAGAGCGCCTCGTGCAGGGCCGCCGCCGTGCCCGTCACGTCGTACGGGTTCACCACGATCGCCTCCTCGCCCAGCTCCTCGAACGCCCCGGCCTCCCGCGACAGCACCAGCGCGCAGCCCGAGTCGGAGATGACCGGGACCTCCTTGGCGACGAGGTTCATGCCGTCCCGGATGGGGTTGACGAGCGCCACGTCGGCCAGCCGGTACGCGGCCAGGGAGCGGGCGAAGTCGTCCTTGAGGTTGAGTACGACCGGGGTCCACCCCGGCGTCCCGTACTCGGCGTTGATCTCCTCCGAGACCCGCTGCACCTCGGCCGTGTAGTCCCGGTACACCGCGAGGTCCTGCCGCGACGGATACGCGAACGCCACGTGCACCACGCGCTCGCGCCACTCGGCGTGGGTCTCGAGGAGCCGGCGGTAGGCCAGCAGGCCGCGCACGATGTTCTTCGACAGCTCGGTGCGGTCGACCCGGACGATGGTGCGGCGGCCCTCGCCGATCTCCTCCCGGAGGGCGGCCATCCGCTCCTCGACGTCCTGCTCGTGCGACCGCTTCCGCAGGAAGTCCGCGTCGGCCCCCAGCCCGTGCACGCCGATCCGCGTGCCGCCGAGCCCGCCGGCGAACTGCTCGGCGCACGCGGTGAACGCGTCCGCCCAGCGCTGCGTGAGAAAGCCCAGCCGGTCCGCGCCCAGCATGCCGCGCAGCACCTGGCCGGCCACGTCGTCCGGCAGCATCCGGAAGTACTCGGGCGGCGCCCACGGCGTGTGCGAGAAGTGGCCGATCCTCAGGTCCGGCCGCAACTCGCGGAGCATGCCCGGCACCAGCGTCAGGTGGTAGTCCTGCACCACCACCGCCGCGCCCTGCGCCGCCTCCTCGGCCAGCGCCTCGGCGAACGCCCGGTTGTACGTCTCGTACGACGTCCACTGGCGCCGGAACTCCGCGTCGAAGACCGGCTCCAGCGGCGTCTGGTAGAGCATGTGGTGCACGAACCACAGCACCGAGTTCGCGATGCCGTTGTAGGCGTCCGCGTGCACGTCGGCCGGGATGTCCAGCATCCGCACGCCGTCCTCGCCGACACCCCGCCGGACCGCCTCGCGGTCGCCGTCGGACAGCGCCGAGCACACCCACAGCGCGTCCGCGTCCGAGCCGATCGCGGACAGCCCCGAGACCAGCCCGCCGCCGCCGCGCTTGGCGTTCAGCGAACCGTCCTCGCCCACCGCGTAAGAGACCGGGCCGCGGTTGGAGGCCACCAGCACCTGTGCAGCACCGTACGTTGAAGCCATAGCCCTCAACCTAGCCCGGCCCGGAAACGCTCAAACGTACGGACCTGACCCACCCGGCCGAAAACGACCCCGGTCAGGCCGCCCTCCGCGCCTGGTACTCGGCGATCTCCACCATCGGCGGACGCTCCTCGGTGTCCACGGAGTAGGTGCGCGGCTCGAAGCCGTCCCCGCCCCGCTCGAACTGCGTCAGGGACGGCCGGATCAGATGCCCGCGGGCCAGCCGCAGCTGGGCCGTGCGGTAGATCGCGGCGGCCATCCTGCCCAGCGCCTGCCCGTCCTGGTGCCGGTGCTTGCGCACGCCGATGTCCACCTGGGCGAGGGCGTCCAGGCCCACCAGGTGCAGGGCGTCGACCAGCATGCCGAGCTCGACGCCGTACCCGACGGGGAACGGCAGCTGCTCCAGCAGCGAGCGGCGCGCCGCGTACTCGCCGCCGAGCGGCTGCACGAAGCCGGCCAGCTGCGGCCAGTGCATGTTGAGCAGCGGGCGGGCCATCAGCTCCGTGACCCGGCCGCCCTGCCCGGCCGCGCCGCCGAGCGGACGGTCGTACATGCCCTTCACCAGGTCGATGTCCGGGTCGGTGAGCAGCGGGCCGACGATCCCGGAGACGAAGTCGGACGAGAAGTCCCTCAGGTCCGCGTCGATGAAGCAGACGATGTCCCCGCTGGTGACGAGGAGGGATCGCCACAGCACCTCGCCCTTGCCGGGCACGGCCGGGATACGCGGCAGGATCTCGTCGCGGTGCACCACCGTCGCGCCCGCGGCGGCGGCCACCTCCGACGTCCGGTCGGTCGACCCCGAGTCGACGACGACCAGCTCGTCGACGAGCGGCACCTGCCGCATCAGGTCGTGGCGGATGACGGCGGCGATGTCGCCGACCGTCTCCTCCTCGTTGAGCGCGGGCAGCACGACACTGACCGTCCGGCCCGTGCGCTGCTTGGCGGCGAGGATCTGGTGGAGCGGGCGATCGGTCGCGGACCAGGAACGGGTGCTCAGCCAGCGCTCGACTTCTTCCAGCACCGTGGCGGCTCCTCTGCGTACTCTCGGCGGGACGGACTGTGAGCCATCTCGCGCTTCGGACGACTATCTCAACTGTCCTGGTCGTCGGTTACAGTCTTGAACAACGCGGATGACCATCGCATGTCCGGGGTCAACCGTCGTTAACAACCGAATACAGCTCATCCAGAGGGGCAGAGGGATACGGCCCGATGAAGCCCCGGCAACCCTCCAGCCGATACTCGTAGGTCACTGTCGACCGCTCCGCGAGGCTCCGGCTCGGGAAGGTGCCAAATCCGTCTCACGGCGAGATGCGTCGTGAGGAAGATGAGGAGAAAGGGCCTCGCCTCACATGGCTGTGCAGACTGTTGCAAGCACCACTGACTCCACCGTAGACCTCGGCCCCGCCGCCGCCCTGAGCTGCCGCGAGTGCGGTCACCGCGTCCCCCTCGGCCCGGTCTTCGCCTGCGAGGAGTGTTTCGGCCCGCTGGAGATCGCCTACGACTTCTCGGCCTACGACACCGAGGAGCTCCGCAAGCGGATCGAGGCGGGCCCCGCCAACATCTGGCGCTACGCCCCGCTGCTGCCGGTACCGGCCGACGTGGCGGACAAGCCGAACATCAACCCGGGCTGGACCCAGCTCGTCAAGGCCGACAACCTTGCCCGCGAGCTGGGCGTCGACGCCGGCAAGCTCTTCATCAAGGACGACTCGGGCAACCCGACGCACTCCTTCAAGGACCGTGTCGTCGCCCAGGCCCTGGAGGCCGCCCGCGCCTTCGGCTTCACCACGCTGTCCTGCTCCTCCACCGGCAACCTCGCCGGCGCCGTGGGTGCCGCGGCGGCCCGCGCCGGCTTCCGCTCCTGCGTGTTCATCCCGCACGACCTGGAGCAGGGCAAGGTCGTCATGGCCGCGGTCTACGGCGGTGAGCTCGTCGGCATCCAGGGCAACTACGACGACGTGAACCGCTTCTGCTCGGAGCTGATCGGCGACCCGGCGGGCGAGGGCTGGGGCTTCGTCAACGTCAACCTGCGGCCGTACTACGCCGAGGGCTCCAAGACCCTCGCGTACGAGATCTGCGAGCAGCTCGGCTGGCAGCTGCCGGACCAGATCGTCGTGCCGATCGCCTCCGGCTCGCAGCTCACGAAGATCGACAAGGGTCTTCAGGAGCTGATCAAGCTCGGGCTGGTCGAGGACAAGCCGTACAAGATCTTCGGAGCGCAGGCCGAGGGCTGCTCGCCGGTGTCGACGGCCTACAAGGCCGGCCACGACGTCGTACGTCCCCAGAAGCCGGACACCATCGCCAAGTCGCTGGCGATCGGCAACCCGGCGGACGGCCCCTACGTGCTCGACATCGCGCGTCGCACGGGCGGTGCGGTGGAGGACGTGAACGACGAGCAGATCGTCGACGCGATCAAGATCCTCGCCCGGACCGAGGGCATCTTCGCGGAGACCGCCGGTGGTGTGACCGTGGGCGTGGCGAAGAAGCTGGTCGAGAACGGGGTGCTCGACCCGTCGTTGACGACCGTCGTCCTGAACACGGGGGATGGTCTGAAGACGCTGGATGCGGTGGCCGGCACCGGGCTTACTGCGACCATTCGTCCCAACCTTGATTCGTTCCGTGAGGCTGGGCTCGTCTGATCGTTGTCGGCTGCCTGGGTATCTCGTCCAACCGGAGGTTCTGAAGTCATGAGCGTCACCGTTCGCATCCCCACCATCCTGCGCACCTACACCGGCGGCCAGGCCGAGGTCGCCGCCGAGGGGGCGACCCTCGGCGAGGTCATCGCCGATCTGGAGAAGAACCACACCGGCATCGCCGCCCGGGTGCTGGACGACCAGGGCAAGCTGCGCCGGTTCGTCAACGTGTACGTCAACGACGACGACGTGCGGTTCGAGCAGGGTCTGGAGACGGCCACGCCGGACGGTGCCGGGGTGTCGATCATCCCGGCCGTGGCGGGTGGCTGACCGGTCGACCGGCTTGATTATTACCTTCGGTAACGGCGGTTACTGAGAGTTCATCGAATTGCCCCCTCCGTGAGAGAAGCGGAGGGGGCAATTCTGTGTGATTGAGCGCGGTACAGTTGGGGAACGCAGCGCCGATCTCCTGATCGAGAGCCCTGGATTCCTGCCGCGCGCCCGACAAGATGTAGCCAAAGTGTGTGTGTCTTTCGCGGCTTTTGTTCCTTTTGTGTGGCCCGACTTGCCCTGAAGTCGGGCGAATTCTCCCTACATTCCGGACCCTGCGCGTCCAGAATTCTCGTCCGATTGACCTGTTGCAGACGGCAGTTGGACAGATACATTCAGCCGCGGTCGACGCGTTCCGGCGCACGCCCCCAACCGTGGGGGGTGAGGTCTGACCCGGGTCCGCGAAGTGTGGATCTGTGCAAGGGCCAGTAATAGGGGAGTTAGGCATGGCTCAGGGCACCGTCAAGTGGTTCAACGCGGAGAAGGGGTACGGCTTCATCGCGGTCGACGGTGGTGCGGATGTTTTCGTCCACTACAGCGCGATCCAGATGGACGGCTACCGCACCCTGGAAGAGGGCCAGCGGGTCGAGTTCGAGATCTCGCAGGGTCAGAAGGGACCGCAGGCCGACATGGTTCGCGTCTCTGCCTGAACGCGCACCACGACCAAGCGCAAGCGACCGGTCTTCTCTGAAGGGCCCGCACCCCCCGGGGTGCGGGCCCTTCGGCCTGTTCAGGGAGTGGCGGCCCGGGGCGGCGGGCGCGCCGGGCGGCTGCTCGTCGAGGGCCCGCCGCGCCCGAAGGTGCCTCGGAGTCCGCCGCCCAGGTGCAGGGGGCGCGAGTTCGCGCCCGGACGGCTCGCGCCGGCATCACGGCCGCCGTGTGCCGTCGGTCCAGGCGTTTCCCGGCCCGTTCGCGTCGGCCTCGCCGCCGAGGTGGGCCGTGGCCAGGCCTTTCCCGGCCCGCCCGATCCGCCGTGGCGCTGCCCGCGGCCTGTGGCCGAGCAGGGTGCGCCCGTTCGCCGGGGGCTGAGCGCCCCGCCCGAACCTCGGGAGCCGCTTGCGCCCGCCCGTCGCCCGACCACCACCCCTCAACGAGCACCCGCAGCGCGGGCGCGCCTTGCACTCTGCATGCCCGAGTGCTAATCATTGCGTTAGCACTCTGAAGGTGAGAGTGACAACGTAAGGACCGGGTCGGTGAGGCCCGCAGGCCGGGTGGGAAGGAACCACGAGGCAGGCGAGCCGTCCGTCGCGGGCGCGGGCGCGGTCCGAAGTAATCACCCCCAGTCCTGGAGGGACCACTTCACATGGCCAAGATCATCGCGTTCGACGAGGAGGCGCGGCGCGGCCTCGAGCGCGGCATGAACCAGCTCGCGGACGCCGTCAAGGTGACCCTCGGCCCCAAGGGCCGCAACGTCGTCCTCGAGAAGAAGTGGGGCGCCCCCACGATCACCAACGACGGTGTCTCCATCGCCAAGGAGATCGAGCTCGAGGACCCGTACGAGAAGATCGGCGCCGAGCTGGTCAAGGAAGTCGCCAAGAAGACGGACGACGTCGCCGGTGACGGTACGACCACCGCGACCGTTCTCGCCCAGGCCCTGGTCAAGGAAGGCCTGCGCAACGTAGCCGCCGGTGCCAACCCGATGGCCCTCAAGCGCGGTATCGAGAAGGCCGTCGAGGCCGTCTCCGCCGCCCTGCTGGAGCAGGCGAAGGACGTCGAGACCAAGGAGCAGATCGCCTCCACGGCCTCCATCTCCGCCGCCGACACCCAGATCGGCGAGCTCATCGCCGAGGCCATGGACAAGGTCGGCAAGGAAGGCGTCATCACCGTCGAGGAGTCCCAGACCTTCGGTCTGGAGCTGGAGCTCACCGAGGGGATGCGCTTCGACAAGGGCTACATCTCGGCGTACTTCGCCACCGACATGGAGCGTATGGAGGCCGTCCTCGACGACCCGTACATCCTGATCGCGAACTCCAAGATCTCCAACGTCAAGGACCTGCTCCCGCTCCTGGAGAAGGTCATGCAGTCGGGCAAGCCGCTGCTGATCATCGCCGAGGACGTCGAGGGCGAGGCCCTGTCGACCCTGGTCGTCAACAAGATCCGCGGCACCTTCAAGTCCGTCGCCGTCAAGGCCCCGGGCTTCGGTGACCGTCGCAAGGCGATGCTCCAGGACATCGGCATCCTCACCGGCGGCGAGGTGATCTCCGAGGAGGTCGGCCTCAAGCTGGAGAACGCCACGATCGACCTCCTGGGCAAGGCCCGCAAGGTCGTCATCACCAAGGACGAGACCACCATCGTCGACGGTGCCGGCTCCGCCGAGCAGGTCCAGGGCCGGGTCAACCAGATCCGCGCCGAGATCGAGAACAGCGACTCGGACTACGACCGCGAGAAGCTCCAGGAGCGTCTGGCGAAGCTGGCCGGCGGCGTGGCCGTCATCAAGGCCGGTGCCGCCACCGAGGTGGAGCTCAAGGAGCGCAAGCACCGCATCGAGGACGCCGTCCGCAACGCCAAGGCGGCCGTCGAGGAGGGCATCGTCGCCGGTGGTGGCGTGGCCCTGCTCCAGGCCTCCCAGGTCTTCGAGAAGCTGGAGCTGGAGGGTGACGAGGCGACCGGCGCCAACGCCGTGAAGCTCGCGCTGGAGGCCCCGCTGAAGCAGATCGCCGTCAACGGTGGTCTCGAGGGCGGCGTCGTCGTGGAGAAGGTCCGCAACCTCACCGTCGGCCACGGCCTGAACGCCGCGACCGGTGAGTACGTCGACATGATCGCCGAGGGCATCATCGACCCGGCGAAGGTGACCCGTTCCGCTCTGCAGAACGCCGCCTCCATCGCCGCGCTGTTCCTCACCACCGAGGCCGTCATCGCCGACAAGCCGGAGAAGGCCGCGGCCGGTGCCGGCGCCGGCGGCGGCATGCCGGGCGGTGACATGGACTTCTGATCGACCTGGTCGATCAACGTCCTTGCCGAGGGCGGCACTTCCTGTTCCGACAGGGAGTGCCGCCCTCGGGCGTGTCCGGGATCACAGTGCGGCGGGGATGGCCTGGTCGGGGCCGGATGGTTGAAACGTACGCCCTATGCGTATGCACATACTGTCCGGTATCCGAAGAGGAGCCTCCCACGTGACCGTCGCCGCCTCCGCCGCCTCCCGTGCCGCCGAAATCCTGTCCCGGCCCGTCTCGCTGGGCGGCCTGACCGTCCCGAACCGGATCGCGATGGCGCCGATGACCCGCATGTTCTCCCCGGGCGGCGTCCCCGGCGAGGACGTCGTCTCGTACTACTCCCGCCGCGCCGCCGCCGGCGTCGGCCTGATCGTCACCGAGGGCACCTACGTCGGCCACGAGTCGGCCGGGCAGAGCGACCGCGTGCCGCGGTTCCACGGCGAGGAGCAGCTCGCGGGCTGGGCCAAGGTCGCCGAGGCGGTGCACGCCGCGGGCGGCACGATCGTGCCGCAGTTGTGGCACATCGGCATGGTCCGCACGCAGGGCGAGCCGCCGGTCGCCGACGCCCCTGCCGTCGGCCCCTCCGGTCTGCGCATCGGCGCCACCGAGCCCACCGGCAAGGCCATGACCCAGGCCGACATCGACGCCGTCATCGGCGCGTTCGCCGAGGCCGCGGCCGCCGCCGAGCGCATCGGCTTCGACGGCGTGGAGCTCCACGGCGCCCACGGCTACCTGCTCGACCAGTTCCTCTGGGAGGGCACCAACCGCCGCACCGACGCCTACGGCGGCGACCCGGTCGCCCGCACCAGGTTCTCGGCGGAGATCGTCGCGGCCGTCCGCGAGACCGTCTCCGCCGACTTCCCCGTCATCTTCCGCTACTCGCAGTGGAAGCAGGACGCCTACGACGCCCGCCTCGCCGAGACGCCCGAGGAGCTGGAGGCCATCCTGACCCCGCTCGCCGCCGCCGGTGTCGACGCCTTCCACGCCTCCACCCGCCGCTACTGGGTCCCCGAGTTCGACGACTCCGACCTGAACCTGGCCGGCTGGACCAAGAAGCTCACCGGCAAGCCCGCCATCACCGTCGGCTCGGTCGGCCTGAACGGCGGCGACTTCCTCAAGTCCTTCCAGGGCGAGGGCGCCGAGGTCGGCGACCTCGACAACCTCCTGGACCGCTTCGAGCGCGACGAGTTCGACCTGGTCGCCGTCGGCCGCGCGCTGCTCCAGGACCCGCAGTGGGCGCAGAAGGTACTCGCCGGCCGCTTCGAGGACCTGGCGCCGTACGCCCCGGCGTCGCTGAAGACGCTCAGCTGACCCGGCAGGGTCCGCACAGGGGGTGCCCTGGATTCGCTTGCGTCAGTCAAGGACACTGGCCGAGCGCCTGTTCACCGGTACCTCGTGAGGAGACCCCAGAGATGACGACGACCGAGTCCCACCCCCCGACCGGCGCCTCAGCCGAGCAGCCCGCACCGGTGGTGCGCACCACCGCCGGTGCGGTACGCGGCCGCCGGGAGGAGGGCCTCGCCGTCTTCCGCGGCATCCCCTTCGCCGCACCCCCCGTGGGCGAGGCACGGTTCATGGCACCGCGCCCCGCCCCCGCCTGGGACGGCATACGGGACGCGTACGCCTTCGGCCCGCCGCCCCCGCAGGACCTCGGCAACCTGGGCGGCCCGGGCCTGCTCGACGTGCCCGAGGGTGACGAGTGGCTCACGGTCAACGTCTGGACCCCCGAACCCGACCCGGGCGCCCGCCGCCCGGTGATGGTGTGGATCTACGGCGGCGCCTACAAGCTCGGCCACTCCGGCAGCCCCGGCTACGACGCCCGGCGCATCGCGAACGACGGCGACCTCGTGGTCGTGTCCCTCAACTACCGCGTCGGCATGGAGGGCTTCGCGCACATCGAGGGGGCGCCCGCCAACCGCGGCCTGCTCGACCAGGTGGCCGCGCTGGAGTGGGTACGGGACAACATCGAGTCGTTCGGCGGTGACCCCGGCCGGGTCACCGTCTTCGGCGAGTCCGCGGGCGCGGGTTCGATCGCCTCGCTGCTCGCCATGCCGAGGGCGGCGGGCCTGTTCCGGCGGGCGATCGCGCAGAGCGTGCCGGGGACGTTCTTCTCGGACGCCCTGGCCCGTGACATCGGTGCGGCTCTCGCCGCCGAGGTGGGGCTGCGCCCCACGGTCGCCGAACTGGCGACCATCGCCCCGGGCGAACTGACCTCGGCGGGGGAGGCGTTGAGTGCCAAGATGCTCCGGTACATCGACCGCTGGGGCCAGGCGGCGCCGACGGTCACGCCCTTCTCGCCGGTCGTCGACGGGGAGGTCCTGCCGACCGCGCCCTGGCAGGCGTTGGCCGCCGGTGCGGCGAAGGACGTCGAACTGCTCGTCGGCCACAACCGCGACGAGTACCGCCTCTTCGTCGCCATGGCGGGCCCACCGGACCAGATCACCGAGGATAGGGCGGCAGCGGCCCTCCGCCTGTTCGCCCCCGGCCCCGACGGCGAACGGGCCTACCGCACGGCCTTCCCCGACGCCTCCCCCGGCGAGCTCTACGAACGCGTCCAGACGGACTGGCTGTTCAACATGCCCTCCCTGCACCTGGCCGAGGCGCAGCACGCGGGCGGCGGCCGTGCCCACCTCTACGAACTGACCTGGCCGGCGCCGGGGGGCGGCGGCGCGATGGGCGCCTGTCACGGCCTGGACATCCCCCTGCTCTTCGGCACGTTCGGGGCGGACCTCGGTGCCCTGCTGTTCGCGGGCGCCGAGCCGTCCGCCGAGGCCGAGGCGCTGTCCTCCCGCTTCCGGTCGTCCTGGACGGCGTTCGCGAGGACGGGTGACCCGGGCTGGCCGGCGTACGAGGACGCCCAGCGGCTGGTGCAGGTGCTGGACGCGGAGCCGGTGGTACGGGCGTACCCGGAGGAGGCCTCGCGCAGGCTGTGGGAGGGCTACGACTTCCAGGCCCTGCCCCTGCTGTGACCTACAGGTTGCCCATCGGCTCGATGTCGACCCTGACCGGCGTCCCCCACACGCGCAGCACCTCGTAGTCGGTGAACTCGTGCACCAGCCGGTACGCCATGGCCGCCCGGGGAGCCTTGCGCTGGGCGGCGATGTACAGCTCGGCCTCGCGGCGGTCCCGGCGCGGGGTGCCGCACAGCTGCCACGTCTGGCCGGTCCACAGCTCCGGCAGCCAGCGCTGCTGGGGCTGTGGACGGTCACCGCTCACTCCGTAGCGGGACTGGACCGGCTCGGTGGGCCGGCGATGCGGGGCGGGGCCGTTGAACTCCGCCCGGCGGGCGGCCCGGCGCCGGGTCTCGCACAGCAGGCACAGGTCGGGGGCGGCCTCGTCGACCGGGCCGTTCGGATGCTCGGGGCAGCGTGTGCTGGGCGCCGCGTTCGAGACGCTCTCCTCCAGCAGGTCCAGGGCGCGCTTCAGATCCGCCTTGACCTCGTGCAGCTTGGCATCCGGGGTGTCTGAGGTGAGGGCTTCCCCATGCTCGCCGAGGAGGCGGAGGGCGCGGCCTAGGGCGGTGAGCTGGGCGTGGTTCATGGGTCCATTGTCGTCAGTCGGCGTAGTCCTTGAGTTCTTCCGTGTCCAGAGTGAAGCCGAGAGGCTCGGGCAGGTCTACCCGGGTGCCCCAGGGGTGGGAAGTGGTCCGCTGGTACCGACCATCCTTGGGCTCGCTGTAGACGACGACGGTGTTGTTGTCGCGGTCGATGAGCAGGTACACGGGGATGTCGACTGCTGCGTACCCGACGACAGGCTTGTCGACGCGGTCCCGCTGATTGGTGTCACGGTCGTGGGAGGTGATCTCAACGGCCATGAGAATGCCGTTGGACGCTGACCACTCGCCGTGGCCTTTGAAGTGGCCCTTGGGCGCGACGGCTCCGTCCGTGCGGGCCCGCCCCTTCCGGTAGGCCTCGGTCCTGACGCCGGACTCGCCGTATACGCGGAGGTCAGGGCGATGCTGCATGCACTGTTCCTGCAGCCAGACGAAGATCTCCCGGTGGTTGCCGTCCGGCACTGGCTTGACCTCGACCTTTCCATTGATGTACTCCAGCCGCACGGTTTCGGGGGCTGCTGCGGCAAGCTCCTCGAACTCGTCCACATCGAGCGGACCGTGCCGGATGCACAGCCGTCCGCCCAGGAATTCCAGCCTGTTCCGGATCTCCCTCGGAGCTCTGCGAACGAGTTCGTCGAAGTCCTCGATGTCCATCTGCGGGCGGTCAGCGGTCTCTGGGGTCATTGCGTCGCCTCCTTCCCTCCATCGTGCCCCGGGCTGGTGACGTCGGACCGTAGGTGCCGTCATGTGCGTGCCTTCTCTTGGCGTCGTTGGGACATCGCGGCGCGGATCTGGGCCGCGCGGTTGTGGACCGTGGCGGCGGACAGGGGTGCAGGGGGTTGCGCGGAGGCGCGTTCGCCCCGGCAGGCGCTGCAACGGCCCCCTGGCAGGGACTCCGGACGCCCCGGGGTGCCGCAGTTCGCGCACTCCAGTACCCGCAGGGGCGGTCGCGGGGCAGGTGGGGGCGGCAGTTTGCTGGTCAGGCGCTTGCGGACCAGGGAGGCGGGGTGGTGGACGGGGGTCGGCAGGCCGGCCGTGAGTGCGCTCAGTACGTCCGCCTCCGAGGCGCCCCGCGCGAACCACTCCGTCACCAGCGGGGCGAGCGTCGCGCAGTCGGCCTGGGAGAGGGACAGGACGGGCGCCGTGCGGCCGAGGGCAGCCAGGAGGATATGGGCCCGGGAGCGGGTAGGACGCCGCTGCTGCGGTACGTCGCCGCGCGTGAAGGCCGCCCACCAGTCATCGTCCCGGGCGGTGCGGGAGAACCACGATCGGGTGATCCAGCGGGAGCTGCCGTCGTCCGCCGTCACGCATTCCCGGCCTCGCCGCAGGTGCCCGGCCCCCTGGAGGCGGTTGAGGGCCGTACTGAGGGCGCACTGTCCGTACGGCAGGTGCTTGGCCAGCGTCTTTACGGAGATGTCGGCGCCGTCGGGGAGCCGGTCGAGGTAGGCGGCGATGGCCGCTTCGCGGGATGGGAGGTGCGCGAAGTCGTTGTTCGTACGGGTGAGTTGGTCTGGGGCGGAGCGTTTGCCGTAGCCCGGGGTCGCCATTGGGTGCGCGGACGGGGAGGCAGTACTAAGCTGGGCGTCAGCCATGGGATCGAACCTGTTCTTCGATGCCGTTGGTTAAGCCCCCGCAGGTGTTGGTAGCACCTGGCGGGGGCTGTTGCGTATGCAGGAACCGTAGAGGTACGTCACCGTGCGTGGCAAGCCGAACGCGTCAAGTCAACACGCAGGGTGGGAGGGTGGGTTGAGGCCCTCTCCCCGTTCCTTGAAAAGAGAGCTCGAAGCCCGGATCCCGAAGCTCAGGCGGTGTCGTCCTTGAGGTTCGCGACGAACGCGGCCCAGGCCGTGGTCCGGAACACGAGCTTCGGGCCTTCGGGGTTTTTGGAGTCGCGGACAGGCACGAGGGTGGGAAAGTCGTGGGTGACTTCCAGGCAGTTGCCGCCGTCGCCGCCGCTGTAGCTGGACTTGTGCCAGGTGGCCGCGCCCAGGTCGTACTCAGTGATGCTCCTCATGGGCGTAATCCTGCGCCATCGCCTCGAAGAGGGCCAGAGACTTCTCGGGGGAGAGTGCGCAGGCCGTGAGGAGTTCGTATGTGAACCTCTGGTGCCTCACGATGGCCGGGTCGTCCTCCAGCCGCCCGGTCCCGACCCCTTCGAAGTAGACCAACGGCGGGGCGTCCTCGAAGTCCATCAGCTTGATAGCGCCCTGCATCGCCGCGTGCGCTCCTGCATCGAACGGCAGCACCTGCACGATGACCCGGCCCCGGTGGGCCAGGCCGACGATGTGGCGCAGGGCCTCTGCCATCACCCGGCGCTTGCCTGTCACACGTCGCAACGCGGCCTCGTCAATGACCGCCCACAACAACGGCTCTGTTGGATCGTCGAGGATCCGCGCGCGCTCCACCCGTGCGGCTACCAACTTCTCGATCGTCTCCTCCGGTGCCGTCGGCTGATAGGCGCGGCAGACGGCCCGTGCGTAGGCGGGTGTCTGAAGCAGGCCAGGGATCAGGAGTGGCGCGTACTCCCGGATCGCCGTCGCCTGCTCCTCCGCCTCCGCCGCCTCCGCAAAGTGCTCCGGATACTTCGACTTCGCCGCCGCCCCGCAGTTCCGCTGAAAGAAGTCCCCCGTCCCCAGCACCTCGTCCAGCAATCGCGCGTACTCCCGCTGCATCCTGCGCGTCCCCGCCTCCAACTGCCCGATGAACGACCCGCTCACGAACAGCCGTTGACCCAGTTCCTCCTGGCTGAGGCCGGCCTTCTCGCGGGCGTGGCGGAGTTCGGCGCCCAGGAGGGCCCGAGGGGAGGAGGACGGGTCGAGGTCCCTGGATCCGGGCATGGGCAACTCCCTGTCGTACACATCGGGTTGTTGGGTCGCCGTATATGGCCAGGTTAGAGAAGGTCGGACACGCTGTGTGGTGAATCACAAACTCAGCGTGGAGGTAGGGAAAGGTGCGTTCGACCGAAGAGATCGTGGAGTCGCTGCGGGACGCGCTCGCGGGAGTGGGTGTCGTGCTGCCGTCGCTGGGTGTCGACCCGGTGACCGGTGCGAGCAAGGAGCCGTTCGCCCTGGTCGATCTGGGGCGGTGCAACGTACGGACGGCCGAGCACCTGACCGAGGTACTGCGCTCGCTGCCCGTGCGGGAGACGCTGCGGGCTCGGGTCAGGCACGTCAATTGGGAGTCGAAGTCGAGGTGAAGCCGATCGGGTCAGCGGGCTGCCGCCGCCAGCGCGGCCCGCAGATGGCCGTCGGACTCCGCCAGCAGGCGAGCCGCCGTCGGGCCGTCCACGTCGGCCAGGATGGTCAGGATCGCGTTCTTCACCTCGCCGTCGGTGGCGGCCAGGGCCCGTTCGATCTCCTCGTCGCCGGCGCCGGTGGCGAGGGCGACGATGCGGTGGGAGCGGGCGCGCAGTTTGTCGTTGGAGGCGCGGACGTCGACCATCAGGTTCCCGTAGGTCTTGCCCACGCGGATCATCGTGATCGTCGAGAGCATGTTGAGGACGAGCTTCTGTGCCGTGCCGGCCTTCAGACGGGTGGAGCCGGTGAGCAGTTCGGGGCCCACGACGATCTCGATGCCGTGCTCGGCGGCGGCCGCGAGCGGGCTGCCGGAGTTGCAGGCGAGGCCGATGGTGAGGGAGCGGTGGGCGCGGGCGTACTCGACGGCGCCGATCGCGTACGGGGTGCGGCCGGAGGCCGAGATGCCGACCACCGTGTCGTCCGGGGTCAGGCCGAGGGGTTCCAGGTCGGCACGGGCCAGCTCCCGGGAGTCCTCCGCGCCCTCGACCGAGGTGACCACGGCCTGCGGGCCGCCCGCGATCAGCCCGACGACCCGGGAGGGGTCGGTGTTGAAGGTGGGCGGGCACTCGGAGGCGTCCAGGACGCCCAGCCGGCCCGCCGTGCCCGCACCCGCGTAGACCAGGCGGCCGCCCCGGGCCATCCGCTCGGCCAGGGCGTCGATCGCGGCGGCGATCTGAGGCAGGCGGGCCGCGACCGCCCCGGCCACGGTGGCGTCCTCGCCGTTCATGAGCCGCGCGATGTCGAGGGTGGGCAGCCGGTCGATGCCGGCCAGCTCCGGCCGGAAGGCCTCGGTGGTCAGGGACTCCAACTCGGCTCTGAGGCCACGGGGATCGGAGGTGGAAGTCATGGGACGGCTCTTTCCGTGTCTTTCCGGTGCGTGCCGGCCGGGGCCGGCTCAGGGACGATGCCGGTGGGCCAGTGCCTCGTACGACGCCGAGAGCGCCGGCGCCGCCGTCTCGTACGTCCGCTGCGCCACCCCCACGAACAGGCAGTCCACCACAAGAAGCTGGCCGGTCCGGGACGACATCGCCGCGGGGCGCAGCTCGCTCTCCCGGGCCGTGGACGTGGTGAGGACGTGGTCGGCGTACTGCGAGACCGGGCCGTCCGGGCGGCCGGTGATCGCCACCGTCGTCGCCCCGCGCTCGAAGGCGACCCGCAGCGGCTCGATGACGTCCCCCGTGGACCCGGAGTGCGTGATGGCGATCGCGACGTCGCCCGCGCGCAGTTGCACGGCGTTGGTGACGGCCAGGTGCGGGTCGCTGTGCGCGTGCGCCACCAGCCCTATGCGCAGGAGCTTCTGCGTGAGGTCCTGGGCGACCAGCCCGGACGCCCCGACGCCGTACACGTCCGTGCGGCGGGCGGTGGTCAGCGCGGTGACGGCCGCGCCCAGTTGGACGGTGTCGAGGCCGGCGGCGGTGTCGGCGAGGGTCTGCTGCTCGTCGTAGGCGAGCTTCGCGACCACGTCGGCGATCGGGTCGTCGACCGCTATGTCCGTGGTGATGGCGGGGGCGCGGCCGGACTGCTGCTGGGCGGCGAGGCCGGCGAGGGCCAGGCGCAGGTCCCGGTAACCCGGATAGCCCAGCAGCCGGGCGGTGCGTACGACGGTGGCCTCGCTGGTGCCGGTGAGTTCGGCGAGGCCGGTGACCGTGAGGGCCGCGCAGCCGGCCGGGTCGCCCGCGACGGCCTCGGCGACGCGTTGCATGGAGCGCGTCATCGAGGGACCCAGCGTGCGGACCTTGGCCGCGAGGGCGGCGGGGGCGGGCGGGGTGCCGAGCGTGCCGGCCATGGCACCCGTGCCGCCTGTACCGCCCGTGCCGCCGGTACCGCTCGTGCCGCCGCGTCCGTCGGCGAAACTTTCCTTCACTCTTCGGGTCACCTCTGAAAGATATTTTCGGCTCGGCGTTGCGGTCAAGAGTGCGCACAATGGGGGCATGGACCCCATCAGCCCCCTGGAGCAGGCGCTGCACGCCGCGCGCGCCCTCGTGCTGGCCGACCTCGTCGCGGGACGCGTCGCCGAGGCGGACGTCGTGTCGCTGGTCGAGGAGTCCGTCGTGCAGCGGCGGTGGTGGGTCGAGCAGTGGCCGGAGGGCGCGCAGTACGTGGCCGGTCTGGTCGCGCAGGACGTGCAGGACGCCCTGCTGGAGCGCTACGGCCGCTGGCCGCTGTGCCCGGTGTGCGGCACCGGCGACCCGCACGCGCTGCAGGTGGAGCCGGAGTTGGGGGCCGACCCGCACTGGGTGTGCAGCGAGGCGGGCGTGAAGGTCGCGGCGCTGGGATCACTGGGCGAGGCGCTCGGCGGGACGGCGCCCTCGTGACCGTCTACATCGACCCGCCGACCTGGCCCGGCCACGGCCGCATGTGGTCCCACCTGATCAGCGACGTCTCGTACGAGGAACTGCACACCTTCGCCGAACGCCTCGGCGTGCCCCGGCGGGCCTTCGAACGCGACCACTACGACATCCCCGCCCAGCGGTACGCGGACGCCGTGGACGCCGGGGCCGTGGAGGTCAGCAGCCGCGAGGTGGTGCGGCTGCTGCACGGGGCGGGGCTGCGGCGGCCGAAGGGGCGTTACCGGTCGCCGGGTTCGCGCAGTTCGTAGGTGACCTGCTCGACGTCCTGCGCGACGGCCTTGAATCCGGCGCGGGCGAGGACTTTGTGCGAGGGCGCGTTGTCCCGCTCGACGTTCGCGACGACGGTCCGTACCTCGTCCCGGGACAGCGCCCGGGCCGACAGCGCGCGCAGCGCCTCGGTGGCGTACCCCTGACCGCGAGCGGCCTCGACGAGGTCGTAACCGACCTCGACCCGCCCCGCCTCGTCCGGGACGCTGTGGAACCCCATGGCGCCGAGCGCGCGGCCGTCCTCGCGCCGGACGAGCACGTACATGCCCCACTCCGGCCGGTGGACGCCGTCCTCGTACTGCTTGTACACCAGGCCGGCGCCCACCCGGGTGCCCTCGATCGGGCCGCCCTCGAGCCACTCGAAGCCGCCGTCGCCGACCGTGGACAGGTCGGTGGCCGCCGCCGGGGTGACGCCCTGAAGGGTGAGCCGCTCGGTCTCGATCACCAGGTTGTTGTTCCAGCGCCACTCGGTGACCCGGGCACGGCCGGGCAGCTCACCGCGGCCGGTGGCCCACAGCAGGGTCTGCCAGGGGGTGGGGCCGGGCTGGACGTGCGGGAAGATCCGGGTGAGGACGAACTCGCACAGCTCGGGAGCCGGTTCGTAGGCCACCCCCAGCCCCTCGGCGATGTCGTGGGTGTGCAGCAGCACCTCGGTCACGCCCATCGCGGCGAAGCCCTCGCGGTTCGCGCTGCGGAAC
Source organism: Streptomyces coeruleorubidus (assembly GCF_028885415.1). Lineage (GTDB taxonomy): Bacteria > Actinomycetota > Actinomycetes > Streptomycetales > Streptomycetaceae > Streptomyces > Streptomyces coeruleorubidus_A. Next base: position 4,422,569 of record NZ_CP118527.1, on the reverse strand, counting down.
GGATACGGGTGGAAGGCGCGGACCTCGCGCGGCGTCGTACGGATCGCGGCGGCGAACAGGGCGCCCATCGTGTTGATCACCCGCAGCGCACCCGCGTTGTCGGTCCCCTCCTCCAGCGAGATCTCGAACGGCGTGTACCCCTCGGGCTCCCGCCCCGCCAACTGCCCCGCGTACCCGATCAGATCCTCGGCGATGTGCACGGCCGTCTCCCGGCAGCTCCACTCCAGCCGCCCGGCCCGCACGCCCTCCCAGTCCCGCGCGGCGACCGCCCCCAGCAGGCCCACGCACTCGGCGACGGCCTGTTCCACCTGTTCCGCACCCGTTGTCCACATGCCGGGCAGGTTACGAGGGGCCCTCGGCCGGGAGCGACAGCATTTCCAGCTCGGCGGTGAGGTTGTAGCGGGCCGTCGCCTCCCACTCCGACGCTCCGTACGGTGTCCTGAACAGCCCCGGCAGGTCGAGGAGTTGGCGCAGGATCGTCGCGCGGCCCGTGCGGAAGGCGTCGTTCGGGACGAAGTGGTACTCCTCGCGGACGGCGGCGGTGTAGGCGGCGTACGCCGACGGGGGTGAGGCCAGGATCGCCAGGTCGGCGTCGCACAGGACCTGGCCGTCGGGGTCGTCGCCGGCGGGGTCGTGGCCGACGGTGAGGCGGACCAGGCGGGCCACCTCGGCGGTTCGTGCGGCGGACACGCCGGCCTCGGGGAGGGCACGCTCGGCCAGGCGGGCGGAGCGTTCCTCGTTCTCGGAGCGGTCGGGCAGGTAGACGGCGTCGTGGAACCAGGCGGCCAGCCGGACCACGTCCGGGTCGTGCGCGTACTTCTCCAGTACGTCGATGTGGTCCAGAACCGCCGTGAGGTGCCCGACCGTGTGGTAGCGGCGCTGCGGCTCCTGCCACCGGCCGAGCAGGTCGTCGGCGTACGGGACCGGGTCGGGGCCACCGGCCGGGCCCCGGGCCGCTTCCAGGGTGCGGACGAAGCGGGCGCGGAGGGCGTCGAGATCGGCCATGGGGTCATTCTCCCGCTGAACGGGGTGCGGCACCTAGCGTGGGTCCCATGACGACTCCTGCTGATGTGCACGACGTACGGGACCCCGATCAGCCGGGGCGGCTGCTCGCCATCGAGCGTGACGCGCTGATTCCGCTGTTGCGGGGCAGGGCCGAGGAGGACTTCGCGCTGCCCGTGAGGGCGTGTCCGGGCTGGTCGGTGCGGTCGGTGCTGGCGCACTGTTCGGCCGCGCTCATGCGGGTGGTGGAGAACCGGTTCGAGGGGGGCGTGTTCTCGCCCGAGTCGAACGACCGGGACATCGCCGAGCGGGACGGCTGGAGCACCGCGCGGGTGGTCGACGAGCTGGAGCGCGGGATGACCGAGGCCGGGCCGCTGATCGCCGGGGCGGGCGGAGAGCTGGACGGCATCGCGCTGGGGGAGTGGGTGCACGCCGGGGACGTGCGCGATGCCCTCGGCGAATCCGGGGCGTACGGCGGGGCCGGGCTGCCGGACGCGCTCGCGCTGCTCGCCCGGATCACCCACGAGCGCGGGCATGTGCCGCTGCACGCCGACCTCGACGACCTGGACGAACCGCTGAGGCTCGGGGAGAGCGGCGGGGAGCGGCCCCCGGGGCGCTTCATCGGGGACGGGCCGACGCTGGTGCGGCTGTACACGGGGCGGCCGGTCGGCGGGGCGCCCGCGTTCGAGCTGGTCGGGGTGGAGGCGAAGGACCTGAACATCTTCGGGTGAGCCATGTCCCCCGGGGGCTTGGAATCCGGCGGGAGTGGGCAGCGTAGTCTTCGATTGGACTAGACCTGTCGCCGAAGGTCGACGACATGCCCGACATGCCGACGAATGGGGCCCCATGAGCAAGCGTGCAGTCCTGGAGGTGATCGCCCTCGGCGTGGAGGACGCGGTCGCCGCCCAGGCCGGAGGCGCGGACCGCCTTGAGCTGGTCACCGACATGGCGGCTGACGGACTCACCCCGTCGGCCGCCACCGTCGCCGGGATCCGCCGGGCGGTCGACATCTCGCTTCGGGTGATGCTGCGGCCGGCCGACGGCTTCGCGGCGGGGGACGTCGACCGGTTGGCCGGCGTGGCCGCAGGGCTGCGGGAGGCCGGGGCCGAGGAGTTCGTGCTCGGGTTCCTCGACGCGGACGGGGAGGTGGACCTGGCGGCGGTGGAGCGGGTCGTCGGTGTGCTGGACGGCTGCCCCTGGACCTTCCACCGGGCCATCGACCGGGCCGCCGACCGGGACGCCCTGCGCAAGCAGTTGGACGGGATGCCGGGGTTGGACACGTACCTGACGGCCGGGGCGGCGGGCGGGGTCGACGACGGGCTCGCCGTGCTGCTCGACGAGGCCGGGCGGGCCGGGGAGCCGGGCTATGAGCAGCAGTTGCTGGTGGGGGGTGGGCTGCGGCTCGATCACGTGCCGACATTGGTGAAAGCCGGGGTCGACGGCTTTCACATCGGTGGCGCGGCTCGGCCGAGAGGATGGGCCGAGCCGGTGTCAGCGGAGGCGGTCGCTAAGTGGCGGGCTGCGGTGGACGGTTCCTGAGAGCGACTGGGCGTTGCTGCCGGGGCCGGGTGGGTCCGCAACCCGGCGGTGCGGGGTGCCGCTGCGCCCACCCGTGCCGCCCTTGGCGGCACGATTGCCCGCAGCTAGGTCGGCCGATTGCCCGCAGCTAGTGATCTGGTCTTGAGTTCACGTCTCGCCACGTGAGTCGTGGTTCGTTTCAGATTTCGGCTCGGGCGGTGACAGCGGCTGGCGGCTGCGGTCTGCTGGAGGAATGGGGGACAGCAGGCTGCAACCGCTGGTGTTATCCGAGGACGAGCGGCTGGTGTTGCAGGGGTGGGCCAAACGGCGGACAACCGCGCAGGGTCTGGCCAAGCGGGCACGGATCGTGCTGGCGTGCGCGGACGGGCTGAACAACACCGCGGTGGCCGCGCGGCTGGACACTGATCGGGGGACCGTGAGCCGGTGGCGGACCAGATTTCTGCAACGCCGTCTCGATGGTCTGTCCGACGAGCTGCGTCCCGGCGTGCCCCGCACCATCACCGACGCCCAGGTGGAAGAGGTGGTGGTGCGCACGCTGGAAGAGGTGCCCGAAGGCGCCACCCACTGGTCGAAGCGGGAGTTGGCCCGGCGGGTGGGGATCTCACCGACGAGTGTGCTGCGGATCTGGCGGGCCTTCGGGCTGCAGCCCTGGCGCACGGAGACCTTCAAGATCTCTCCGGACCCGCTGCTGATCGACAAGATCCGTGACGTGGTCGGGCTGTATCTCGCCCCGCCGGCGAACGCGGCCGTCTTCGCGGTCGACGAGAAGCCGCAGATCCAGGCCCTGGAACGGACAGCTCCGGTACTGCCGATGGTCCCGGGCATCCCCGAGCGGCGCAGCTTCGACTACGTCCGGCACGGCACCGTGGACCTGTTCGCCGCCCTGAACACCGCCACCGGCAAGGTGATCGGCAAGCTGTCCGCGCAGCACCGGGCCGTGGACTTCCGCGACTTCCTCGACGAGATCGACCGCCAGACCGATCCCGGCCTGGCGGTCCACGTGATCTGCGACAACCTCTCCGCCCACAAGGCGCCGGTGGTCCACAAGTGGCTTCTGGCCCATCCCCGGTTCGAGCTGCATTTCACCCCGACTTACTCGTCCTGGATCAACCAGGTCGAGCGGTGGTTCGCCGAACTACAGCGGCGCTGCCTCGAACGCGGCGTGTTCTGCTCACTCGACGAGCTCAAGACCGCCCTCGAGGACTGGATCAAGACCTGGAACGAGCAGGCCCGGCCCTTCAAGTGGACCAAGACCGCAGACCAGATCATCGACCGCATCTGCCGCTACTGCGACAGGATCTCCGGACCGGGACACTAGGCCAGCTGTGGCGGCAGCGGCGCCGCATGCGTCACCGTCAGCCCCGACACCGCTCGCGTCAGCGCCACATACAGGCGACGCAGACCAGTCCGTTCGTCCGGCTCGCCGTCGACCACGGCCCGGGGCTCGTCCAGGACGACGTAGTCGTACTCCAGACCCTTCGCGAGCGACGCCGGGACCAGGGTCAGGCGGGTCTCCCGGGTCGTCTCCTCGCCCGGGCCGAGGTAGGGGAGACCGGCATCCGTCAGGGCCGCCGCCAGCTCCGGGATCCGGGCGTCCGCCGCGATCAGGCCGGTCGAGCCCTCGTTGCGCAGCGACTCGCGGCAGGCGTCGACCACGTCGGCGGTGCCGGTGACCTCCCGGACCTCGAAGTGGCCCGGGTTCTCACGGATCGACACCACCGGCGTGAGCCCCGGGGCGATGTGAGGGAGCAGCCGGGAGGCGTACGTGATGACGTCCGTCGGCACGCGGAAACCGGCCGTAAGCTCCTCCACCACCGCGTCCCGCTTGCCCAGGTGGGTCAACGCCTCCTCCCACCCCCGGGTCGCCCACGGCGTCGTGCCCTGTGCCAGGTCGCCGAGGACCGTGGCACTGCCGGTCGTGCAGCGGCGGCCGACCGCCCGGTACTGCATGGGGGAGAGGTCCTGCGCCTCGTCGAGGACGACATGACCGAGGGAGTGCGTGCGCTGGATCAGGTCGGTGGCCTCGTCGATGAGGACGGCGTCGGCGGCCGACCACTTGGCGGACTTGACGCTGCGCGCCGGTCTCGCCCACAGCACCGCCTTCTGCTCCTCCTCGTCGAGAATCCCCGCCGCGTGTTCCGCGAGGAAGTCCGCGTCCGACAGCAGGCGCAGCACCAGCTTCGCCGGGTCGACGGCCGGCCAGACCGCCTTGACGGCCGCCTTCACCGCGCTGTTGCGGGCCACCGCGTCCTGCACCCGGTCGTCCGGTGCCTCCCCCGACCGCTCCATCTGCACCAGCACGGCGTGCGCGATGCGCTGCGGCAGGGCCTCGCGGGCGGCGCCGTAGCGGATGTCGCGGTCGAGCAACTCGCGGACGATCTCCTCCAGTTCGTACGCCGCCACGCGCCACCGGCGGGAGCCGCGCACGACCACGACCGGCTCGGTGGGCATCGTGACGTGTGAGTAGAGGGCCCCGCGCAGCACCTGCGCCATGCGGGCGTCGCCCTTGACGACCGCGGCCGTCGCGTCGTCCGTCCCCTTGATCTCCACGTGTGCCACCAGGTCCTCGACCGTGGCCTGCTGCACCGTCAACTCGCCGAGGGCGGGCAGCACCTGCTCGATGTAGTGCAGGAAGGACCGGTTCGGTCCGATGACCAGCGTGCCGGTGCGGGCGAGGCGCTCGCGGTGGGCGTAGAGGAGGTAGGCGACCCGGTGCAGGCCGACGGCGGTCTTCCCGGTGCCCGGGCCGCCCTGCACGCACACCGTGCCGGAGAGTCCTGACCGGACGATCTCGTCCTGCTCGGGCTGGATCGTCGCGACGATGTCCCGCATCGGGCCGACGCGCGGCCGCTCGATCTCCTGCTGGAGGAGCTTGCTGGTCCGCGCGGCCTCGGCCGGGTCCGACAGGTGCTCGTCCTCGTACGCAGTGAGGTCGCCACCGGTGTAGCCGAAGCGGCGGCGCAGCGCGATGTCCATCGGGTCCTTCTTGGAGGCCCGGTAGAACGGCTGCGACACGGGTGCGCGCCAGTCGATCACCATGGGGTCGCCGTCGGCGTCGTGCACATGCCGCCGCCCGATGTAGAAGCGTTCCCCCGCCGCCCCTTCCGCCTCCGCGGCGCCGGGCTCGCGCAGGTAGTCGAGCCGGCCGAAGAACAGCGGGGTGTCGCTGAGGTCGGCCAGGGCCTTGATGCGCTCCTCGATCTGGTGGGACAGCACCTCGGCGTTGACCCAGTTCGCGGTGACGTCGCTGATGTCGAGGGCCTCGACGTCCTCGCGCATGGCACGCAGGGCGGAACGGGACGCGGCGAGGTGGGAGCGCTCACGGGAGAGCGGGTCGTCGACGGGCGTGGACAAGGGGGTGCCTCCGGAGGACCTGCTGAAGAGATGGCGGTGAGATGCCGGCCGGTTTCCGTCCGGTCGGCGGCGCTCCGTGAGGGAGGCGGGCAAGAGCGGAGATCTTAGAGGAGCGCGGGAGGCGACCGCCAACGGTTTTTCTCGCCCCCTGTTTCTCGCCCCCTGCTTCTCGTCTCCTGTTTCTCATCCCCTAGGGGACGGGGCCCTCCTCCCTGAGGGGCAGGGGTCGGTCCTCAGGCGTACGTGCGGAGTACGCGGGTTCGGCCCTCAGGCCGACGCGGACTTTACGACCGGAAACGCACCATGGAGACATGAGCGCAGCAACCTTCTCCCCCGCCTCGGCACCGGGCCGCCCGCCCGGCGCCACCGCCGTGGCAGGCAGCCACGACCGTCACCACCTCGGCGACGCCCTGCGCGCCGTCAGGGTGTTCGCGGGCGCCGCCTTCGACGTGATCATCCTCGGCCAGTACGGCGAGGAAGTGGGCCTGGTCCGCCGCAAGTGAGCGGCCCCGCCGCACAGGAGCAGCCGGCCGGCCTCAGCTCTCCGCGAGCAGCTCGTCCGCGTCCATGATCCGGTACGCGTACCCCTGTTCCGCCAGGAAGCGCTGGCGGTGCGCGGCGAAGTCCTGGTCGATGGTGTCCCTCGCGACCACCGAGTAGAAGTGCGCCTGGTGGCCGTCGGACTTCGGCCGGAGCACCCGGCCCAGCCGCTGGGCCTCCTCCTGGCGCGACCCGAACGTGCCGGACACCTGGATCGCCACCGTCGCCTCCGGCAGGTCGATCGAGAAGTTCGCGACCTTCGACACGACGAGCACGCTGATCTCGCCCTCCCGGAACGCGTCGAACAGCTTCTCCCGCTGCGCGTTCGACGTCTCACCCTTGATCACGGGCGCGTCCAGATGCTCACCCAGCTCGTCGAGCTGGTCGATGTACTGGCCGATGACGAGGATCTGCTGCCCGGCGAAGCGGCGGACGATCGCCTCCGTGACCTTCCGCTTGGTGTCGGTCGTCGCACAGAAGCGGTACTTCTCCTCCGCCTCGGCCGTGGCGTACGCGAGTCGCTCCGCGTCCGTCAGATTGACCCGGACCTCCACACAGTCGGCGGGCGCGATGTAGCCCTGCGCCTCGATCTCCTTCCACGGCGCGTCGAACCGCTTGGGCCCGATCAGGGAGAACACGTCCGACTCGCGGCCGTCCTCACGCACCAGCGTGGCCGTGAGGCCCAGCCTTCGCCGCGCCTGGAGATCCGCCGTGAACTTGAACACCGGCGCCGGCAGCAGATGCACCTCGTCGTAGACGACCAGGCCCCAGTCCCGGGAGTCGAACAGCTCCAGGTGCGGATAGACGCCCTTCCGCTTGGTCGTCAGCACCTGGTACGTGGCGATCGTGACGGGCCGGATCTCCTTCCTCGTCCCGCTGTACTCGCCGATCTCGTCCTCGGTGAGCGACGTGCGCCGCACCAGTTCGTGCTTCCACTGCCGGGCGGAGACCGTGTTCGTGACGAGGATCAGGGTCGTGGACTTCGCCTGCGCCATCGCCCCGGCGCCGACCAGCGTCTTGCCCGCGCCACAGGGCAGGACGACCACGCCCGACCCGCCGTGCCAGAAGTTCTCCACCGCCTGCTTCTGGTACGGCCGCAGGGCCCAGCCGTCCTCGGCCAGCTCGATCGCGTGCGCCTCGCCGTCGACGTACCCCGCGAGGTCCTCCGCCGGCCAGCCCAGCTTCAGCAGCGTCTGCTTGATCTGCCCGCGCTCGGAGGGGTGCACGGCGACCGTGTCCGGGTCGATGCGGGCGCCGACCAGCGGCGCGATCCGCTTCGACTTCAGGACCTCCTCCAGCACCGGACGGTCGGTGGTCGTCAGGACCAGCCCGTGCGCCGGGTGCTTGGACAGGGTGAGCCGCCCGTAGCGGTCCATCGTCTCGGCGATGTCGACCAGCAGCGCGTGCGGCACCGGGTAGCGGCTGTACTGCACCAGCGCGTCCACGACCTGCTCGGCGTCGTGGCCCGCCGCGCGGGCGTTCCACAGGCCCAGCGGGGTCACCCGGTAGGTGTGGATGTGCTCCGGCGCCCGCTCCAGCTCCGCGAACGGGGCGATGGCCCGACGGCAGTCGTCGGCCTGCTCGTGGTCGACTTCCAGGAGCAGGGTCTTGTCGGACTGGACGATCAGCGGACCATTCACGCGCGGCACCCTTTCCCACGGCCGGACGGCTCGGACGGCTTCGAACGACTCGGCCAAACGTCCAGTGTGCCTGATCGTCGCCGTCCCGAGGGTGTGATCTGCGCGGGACCGGACCGGCTCCGGTCCTACTGAATGCCTTTTCATCCCAACGTGTGGTGTGAATTCAGTTTTTCCACTCGGCCCCGAAGAATGGCCAACCGTGCGGAACCCAACCACCACCACGCTCGGATACGCCCTGTTCGCCACCCGCTGGCTCCAGGCCCCCCTCTACTTCGGGCTGGTGGCCGCCCAGGGCGTCTACGTCTACAAGTTCTTCAAGGAGCTGTGGACCTTAATCCTGATGTGTGTGAGCGGGCACGCCACCGAGACGTACGTGATGCTCGCGGTGCTCAAGCTGGTCGACGTCGTCATGATCGCCAACCTGCTGATCATGGTGATCGTCGGCGGCTACGAGACCTTCGTCTCGCGCATCGGCCTCCAGGGCCACCGTGACCAGCCCGAATGGCTCTCGCACGTCAACTCCAACGTACTGAAGGTCAAGCTCGCCACGGCGATCGTGGGCATCTCCTCCGTCCATCTGCTCCAGATGTTCGTGGACGTCCACCACACCTCCCGGCACGCCCTGCTGTGGGGGACGGTGATCCACATGGCGTTCATCGTCTCGGCGGCGATCCTCGCGTACATGTCGGGGCCGATGGCCGCGCACGGGGATCGCGGACACGCCGCGCCGGCCGGGCCCGGGCGGGCGGGGCCCGACCAGGCGGAGCAGGACCACGCAGGCCGGCGGCACGGGACGCCGGAACAGCAGGCGCCGGTGGCCACGCCGGCCGTGCCCCGGCAGCCCGCCCCGGACGCGGACGCCGAGGCCCGGATCCTTGCGGCCCGCTTCCCGGCCCGCAAGCTGCTGGAGGACTTCGACCAGCAGCACCCCCGGGGCATCGACCGGGAGACCGTGGCCCGCCTGGGCAAGGCGGACTTCGTCGCCGCCCGGCGCAACGCGGTCCTCGTCGGCCCGCCCGGCACCGGCAAGACCCACCTCGCCATCGGCCTCGGCGTGCGCGCCTGCCAGGCCGGGCACCGGGTGCTGTTCGCGACCGCCGCCGAGTGGGCCGCCCGGCTCTTGGACGCCCGGGCCGCCGGCCGGCTCGACGCGGAACTGGCCGCCCTCGACGAGTACCCCCTGCTGATCGTCGACGAGGTCGGCTACACGCCCTTCGACGCGACGACCGCCGGACTGTTCTTCCGCCTGGTCGCGCACCGCTACGAGCGGGCCTCGCTGATCGTGACCAGCGACCGCCCGTTCGGCCGCTGGGACGAGGTCTTCGGCGCCAGTGCCCCGGCGCTGGTGGACCGCCTCGCCCATCACGCCGACGTCGTGCGGCTGGACGGGGACAGCTACCGGATGCGCCGCGCTACTTCAACGTGGGCAGATTGACGTTGTTGATCAGCGGCCCTTCGATGCCGATCCCCTCGGAGACCAGGGGCTCGGCACCGGCGGCAGGCAGGGGCAGCGGCAGCGCGGGCGGGGCCGCTGCGGCACAGGGCGCGACCACGCCCACGAGGGCGACGGCGCACAGGGCGACGGCGGGGAGCTTTTCACGCATGGGGACGACAGGGCCTTTCAGGTACTGAGGGATGAGGGACGCCCCACCGCGGGCCGGCCCGGGGACACCGGAGCCGGCCCGATGGTGCGCGGCAGGCGGATCAGACCTGCGGCGTCTCGACGACAAGGCCGGCGACATCGATGCTCACCGCGGCGGCCGGCGTGGCCAGCCCACCGAACGTCATCAGGGCGGCGGCGGCCAGGACGGCGGCGACTCGACGGACAGCGCGCATGCTGGGACTTCCTTTCCACAAGGCTCACAGGGACATTCGGTGGCTGCCCCGCCCGAACGGCGGAATGCGGCACGCCCGGCAATGTCGCCCAAGGGTGGGAAATCCCCGGCGTGGCGTGCATGAACGCCGACGTGCACCCGAACGGGTGAGACGACGCCCAGGCGGAACGGGCCGTCAGCCCGCGTCGTCCGCGAGCTCCGCGACACCGGTGATCCGGTGCAGCGGGTACGTGCGGACCTCGTCCGCCGTGTGGTCGTACGCCGTGACGAAGCCGCCCTCGACGCGGATCGGGGCGATGACGCGCTGGCTGGCGGCGCCCTCGGCGTTGACGTAGCCGATCCACAGGGCCTCGCCGGTCAGGACGGCGGCCTGCATGGTGGCGAGGGTCTCGGCCGAACCGGTGCGGGGCAGTTCGCCGTTGACCTCGGGAGCCGTGCCGGGCTTGCGCGGCGCGGTGGAGGCGAGGTCGCCGGCCCGGATGGCGCGCAGCGCCGCCGAGAGGAGGGTGTCGTCGGGGATCGGCGGGCCGTCCGGCACCGGCTCGGGCGCCGTACGGGGAGGGGTGCGGTGCGCGTGCGCGCGGGTGATCAGCACATCGCCCTCGGCGGACTCGGCGGCCGGTGCGAAGCCCATCGCCCGCAGGCCCTCCAGCAGCCCCGCCGGGTCGGTCTGCGCGGCCAGCACGGTCGGGGCGAGCCGGCGCAGCCCGAGCCCGGCGGCCCGCTTGTCGGCGAGGATCTCGTTGAGTACCGCGTCGTCGTCACAGCGGACGTACGCCGAGGCCGCGCCGACACGCAGATGCCCGTGCCTGCGGGCGACGTCGTCGATCAGGTACGTGAGCGGCTGCGGCACCGGCGTACGGGAGTGCGCGGCGAGGAAGGCGTGCAGGTCAGAGGCGCTCCGCCCGGCGTCGAGGGCGCGCCGCACCGAGCCGGGCGTGAACCGGTAGACGGTGGCCCCGCCCTTGGACTCGACGTCCGCCAGAACGCCCAGCATGTCGGCGAGCGGGCGCTGCAAGGGCCCGGGCGCCACCGCCGTCAGGTCGGCCTGGAGCAGCACGTGGTCCAGCGGCTCGGGCAGCAGCGGCGCGAGCAGCCGGGCCGCGGCGGCGGAGGCGACGGCCTGTTCGGCGGGGGAGAGGAGGGTGAGGGGAGCGGGCCGGTGGTGGACCGGGAGCTTGTCCCCCGGGCCGGAGGGCTCGGCTGGACCGGAGGGCTCCGCTTCCGGGCTCTTCGCGGGAGCCGCGGGCGCACCCAGCAGGGCCCTGCCGTGGGCCGACAGCGCACCCCTGCCCGTGACGCCCAGCAGCTCCGCTTCGGACAGGGCCCACCGGGCGAGCCGGCTGCGCAGGTCCTCCTCGGGCTGGGCACCACGCAGAGGCCGCTCCCACCGCAGCCGGGCCAGCACCGACTCGGCGGTCGGCGCGGCGCCCTCCGGCAGCCCGGCCAACAGCGCCAGCACCCGGTGCCGTACCTCCGGCGCCGCCGAACGGTCCAGACCCGGCCCGAGCGCCGACAACGTGCGGTCCTTCGCGTCCCGCCCGCCCACCAGCCCGGCCGTGCGGGTCGCCGGGAGCCACGCCGTGACCAGCCGGGACCAGCGCTCGGCGGCGGGCAGCTCCCGCCACTCGTCGTACGCGGGGGTCGCCGCGTACCGCTCGTCGGCCTCCCCGTCCGGGGCGATCAGACCCGCCGCGTACGCCAGCTCCACCCAGAACGCGGCGACCGGCTCGGGCACGTCCAGGGCGACGGCGGTCCGCTTGAGGTCCCGGACGCTCAGCCCACCGGCCCGCAGCACCGCCGGCCCGCCCTCGTCCCAGTCCTTCAGCAGCTCCTCGACGGTCGCCAGCGCCGTGTACGCCTGCCCGGCCGCGGTGCTGTCCACAACCTGTGGACGATGAACGGCGGCGGCCTCGACCGCCGGCGGCACCGGCTCGGGCGTCCGGTGCGCGAGCCCCCGCCGCAGGTGCAGGGCGACCTCGCGCGGCAGCACGACCGTCCCGGGCGCCGTCGGCAGCAGCAGCCCCCGGTCCAGCAGCCAGCGCAGCCGGGGCGCCGGATCGGCCGTGACCTGCCCGTACGGCGGCCCCCACACCAGCCGCTCCAGCACGTCGAGGGAGTCGGCCGGGGCCTTCGCGAGCAGCGCGGCCATCCGGCCCCGGTCCGTGAACAGCTCGGTCAGGGAGGTCACCGCGGAGACCGAGTCGTGGGTCGAGGGCAGCCCGGCGGCCGTGACGATCTCCTGGATCCGCCCCGGGGACATCCCGGCGGTGGCCTCCTGGACCGTCGGGCCGAGCCCCGTCGGCGAGGGGTGCTGCGGCGAGGGCGCCAGCAGCTCACGCGCCGTCCGCACCAGCCGCAGCCGGTCGTCCCCGCCCCAGACCAGGGCCTGCTCGCGCAGGACACCCAGGGCGTGCGGCAGGGCCTGGGCGACGGCCGGGTCGGCGTCGTCCCCGGCCATGAGCCCGAGCAGTTCGTCGTACGTCGCCGGATCCGCCGCCACGGCCAGCGCCTCCGCGCTCTGGAGCGTGAACCGGTCCAGCCGCTCCAGGGCCCGTACGACCGAGGCCCGGGTGCCGGCGCGGGTCGCGAGCTGGGTGAGGTCGGTGGGCACGGGCGTGATGAGATCCGGACGGCTGCGCAGGAGCGCGCCCAGCGAGACGTCGTCCCGCCCGCGGAGCGCTTCCGCGAGGGAACGGGGGGCCGCAGGCCTGTCCTCGGTGCTCATCCGGTCCACGGTAGCGGGTCGCCTCCGGCGGACGAGCCGACTGTGCACGGGTGGGCGGGGGCCCTTGCCGGACGGGCATGTGGGGCACCCGCTCGTACTCGCGGTACCGTCGACCGACGGCGTCAGCCAACGCACACGCCCCGGAGGGGACTTCGTGGGGATTGAGAGCGACCAGGTCGTTTACGAGTATCTGAGCCGCGTCGGAGACGTGGCCCAGCAACGGCACTTGTCGTCGGCCACCCGCATGCGCCTGGTCGCCGACCTGCGCAACGAGATCGACCAGCGCCGCGCGAAGGCCACCGTCGACTCGCCCGCCGCCGTCCGCCGCATCCTGTCCCGCCTCGGCAGCCCCGACGAGGTCGTGGCGGCGGCCGCGGACGGCACGGGCGGCGGCGGTACGGCGCAGAGCGCTCCCGCCGCCGTGCCCGTACAGCGCGAGGCCCGCGAACCGGACGAGCCGGACGGGCGGCCGAAGGGGGTCCTGCGGCGCGTCGTACCGCGTCCCCGCCCGGCCCGGCCGACCGAGGAGCCACGGCCCGCCGCCGCCGAGGGCGCGGCCCCGCCGCACCTGGCCGCAGGGCACGAGCTCGGGGACAGCGCGGTCCAGCCGGACTGGTGGCGGGTGGACAGCAGCCCCTTCGGGGCGGGCGAAGAGGTGCCGGGCTTCGTGGGCGGCGTGGAGCTGCCGGACCTGCTGAAGCCGCCGCGGCCGAGGAAGCCGGAGCTGGAGAAGGCGGCGGCCGACGAGGAGGCTGCCCCCGCTGTCGAGGCCGCCGGGGAGCCGGAGGAGACGGCCGGCAAGGCGAGTCGCCGCCGTCTTCCGCGCCTGCCCGCGGGCGGCTGGAGCAACCCCCTCCTCCTCATCGCCGCCGGTCTCCTCGTCGCGGGTGCGGTCCTCGGCAACTGGTTCGTGCTGATCCTCGGCTGGCTCATCGCCTACGCCTCACGCCGCCTGAGCCCGGCCGAGACCAAGTGGGCGGTCGTGATCCTCCCCAGCCTCTCCGTCGCGGCCGGCGTCCTCTGGCTGTGGGGCAGGATGAACGGCCGCTGGGGCACCCCGATCGCCGAGGGCCACATGAACGACGCGGTGGCGGAGACCTGGCCATGGGTGGTCAGGGGCGCGGCGGTGGCGTCGGCGCTGTTCCTGGTATGGCGCTCACAGCGCTCTCGCTAGCCGATCACAGGGTGACGTCTGCCGTTCACACCGCCTGGGCACAATGGCCCATATGGCAATCACCGTCGGCTTCGACCTCGACATGACCCTCATCGACTCCCGCCCCGGCATCCGCGCCTGCTACCAGGCGCTGTCCGAGCGGACGGGGACGTACATCGACGCCGATCTGGCGGTCACGCGGCTCGGGCCGCCGCTGGCCGAGGAGCTGATCAACTGGTTCCCGGCCGAGGAGGTCGAGACCGTGGCCGACGTGTACCGGGAGATGTATCCGACGATCGCGATCGCCGAGACCCCGGCGCTGCCCGGCGCCCGGGAGGCCATCGCGGCCGTACGGGAGGCCGGCGGACGCGCGATAGTCGTCACCGCCAAGTACGAGCCCAACGCCAAACTGCACCTCCCCCACCTCGGCATCGAGCCCGACGCCGTCATCGGCGACCTGTGGGCCGAACAGAAGGCGGAGGCGCTGCGCGAGCACGACGCGGGCGTCTACGTCGGCGACCACGTCGGGGACGTACGCGGCGCCCGGGCGGCCGCCGCGCTGTCGGTCGCGGTGGCCACCGGCCCCTGCCTCCCGGAGGAACTGCGCGCGGCGGGCGCGGACGTCGTACTCACCGACCTGACGGAATTCCCCGGGTGGCTTTCGGACTACCGTCCCGCACGCGCCTGACGCCGGCCCGCCGCCACGGAACGCAGCACTCCCGCGCCGGCCATCAGGAATCCGACTGCCATGAGCATGCTCAGGCCGAACATGTAGGTCGGAAAGGGTGTCGTCCCCAGGAACAGCGGGGCGACCGTGACCAGTGTGGCCACGGCGCCGATGAAGAAGACGATGCCACCGGCACGGACCAGACGGTCACCGGGAGCGGCGGAATTCGTTTGGGTTTTGTCACGCACCCGACCAGGGTAGTTCCCAGCGCGAAGGAACAACCGGGTGACGTCTTGTCACCGGCCTGAAGAGCATTAGCCTTGGTACCGGCGGGTCCGTACGACCCGCCCGAGTGCTATCCAGAGCCGTTTCAGAAGCAGTTTTCCGACGAGTACGAGGACGAGGACAGACGTGCCTACCGGCAAGGTCAAGTGGTTCAACAGCGAGAAGGGCTTCGGCTTTCTCTCCCGCGACGACGGCGGTGACGTCTTCGTCCATTCCTCGGTCCTCCCCGCCGGAGTCGAGACGCTCAAGCCGGGACAGCGGGTGGAGTTCGGCGTCGTCGCCGGACAGCGCGGCGACCAGGCGCTGTCCCTGACGATTCTGGACCCGACCCCCTCGGTCGCCGCCGCCACCCGCAAGAAGCCGGACGAGCTGGCCTCGATCGTCCAGGATCTGACGACTCTCCTGGAGAACATCACTCCGATGCTGGAGCGGGGCCGCTACCCCGAGAAGACCGCCGGCAAGAAGATCGCGGGCCTGCTGCGCGCGGTCGCCGACCAGTTGGACGTGTAAGCCGCTCAGGGGAAACGCAGCGCGTTCGGGCCGAGGGGCGGCACCAGCCCCTCGGCCGCCGCGCGTGTCAGCAGCCCGCGTACGGCGGCGTAGCCGTCCTCGCCGAGGTCGGCGGTGAACTCGTTGACGTACAGCCCGATGTGCTGGTCGGCGACGGCCGGGTCCATCTCCTGGGCGTGCTCCATGACGTACGGGCGGGACACCTCGGGGTCGTCCCAGGCGGCGCGCACGGACGTCCGGATGGAGTCGGCGAGCAGCCGCAGCTTCTGCTCGCCCAGCGACCGCTTGGCGATGATCGCGCCCAGCGGGATCGGCAGCCCGGTGGTGTTCTCCCAGTGCTCGCCCATGTCGGCGAGCTTGTGCAGGCCGTAGCCGCGGTACGTGAAGCGCGCCTCGTGGATGACGAGCCCCGCGTCGACCTTGCCGTCCCGCACGGCCGGCATGATCTCGTGGAACGGCATGACGACGATCTCGCCGACCCCGTCGCTCAGCGTGTCCGCGGCCCACAGCCGAAAGAGCAGATAGGCGGTGGACTTCTCACTCGGCACGGCGACCGTGCGACCGGTGAGGTCGACGTCCGCCTCCCGCGTCAGCACCAGCGGCCCGCAGCCCCGCCCCAGCGCACCCCCGCAGGGCAGCAGGGCGTACTCGTCGAGGATGTACGGCAGCACGGCGTACGACACCTTCAGCACGTCGAACTCGCCGCGCTCGGCCATGCCGTTGGTGATGTCGATGTCGGCGAAGGTCACGTCGAGGGCGGGGGCGCCGGGGACGCGGCCGTGGGCCAGGGCGTCGAAGACAAAGGTGTCGTTCGGGCAGGGGGAGTAGGCGATCTTCAGCTGCTCACTGGTCATGCCGGTTCCAACTCTCCAGTACGGGCACGAGCTTCCCGAAACCCTCGGTGAGGGCCGCCAGGGCGTCGGGGATGCGCCAGGCGGCGCGGTCGCGCGGCCCGACGGGATTGGAGATCGCCCGAACCTCCAGCACGGGCACCCCGTGCGCGGCAGCGGCCTCGGCCACACCGAAGCCCTCCATGGCCTCGGCGAGGGCGGTGGGATGACGCTCCCGGAGCTCGGCGGCCCGCTCGGCGGTCCCGGTCACGGTGGACACGGTGAGCACGGCCCCGGCACGGGCCCCGACGGCGTCGCCGACCAGCCGTACGAGGTCCTCGGGCGGGTGGTGACGCACGGTCCCGAACCCGAGTTCCGTGACCGACACGAACCCGTCCTCGGTCTCGGCCCCCAGATCGGCCACGACGATCTCATCGGCGACGACGAGCGAACCCACCCTCGCCTCGGGCTGAAACCCCCCACCGATCCCGGCGGAGACGACGAGGTCGTAGGGCTCGCCCTGCAGGGCGGCGGCGGTCAGGGCGGAGGCGGTGGAAGCAGCGGCGACAGCGGGCCCCACACCGACGGCGAGGAGGTCGATACCGCCACCGCCGTGGGCAGTCGTTCCGCTGGGGCGATGGGGGTCCCCCCTGCTCGAGCGAAGCCGAGAGCTTGGGGGAGGGTGGGCACGGCCTGCAACGCCGAGGGCTTCGTCATCGGACTCCAGGGACAGCGCCCCCAGGGCCGTAGCCACCGCGTCCCGTTCAACAGCAACCGCGGTGGCGACAAGCACCCTGCCCAGCCCAGCGGCAGCGATTACGCGTCCTTCTCCAGCTTGAAGTTCCACAACCCCGAAGTGTCCTTCTCGCCTTCCTTGATGGACACCAGCGTCGAGTTGCCCTGCGCCCCGTACTGGGCGTTGAAGAACACGCTGCCCGGGATGGTGCGGTAGGTCTTCGTGCTGGAGTCGGTCAGCGGCTGACCGTTCATCAGGATCGTCCAGCCCTTGTCCGCGATCTCCGGGTCGACACCGAAGCGCACGGTCTCGTCCGGGTCGACCGAGATGGTCTTGACGCCCTTGTCCTTCAGGCACTGCGTGAGGTCGGACGACTTCAGGGCGTCGCCCTCGCCACCACAGGTGGCCTCGGAGTTCACCGAGTCGCTGCCCACGGTGACCGTGGCCATCGGCGTCGGCTTGTCACAGGCCGAGAGGACGAGCAGTCCGGCGGATACGACGCCGGCGGCGGCGACGGCGCGGCGGCGTCGCACAGCGGATTGCAACGTGTTCATGGCCGAAGGCTATCGGGCCTGCCGGTCGGGCCGCCCACGCGGGGTACGGCGTGCCCGTACGGCTAGGGGGCTTAGGCCACGCGCGGCCGTGTCGCACCGCCCCGCCGTGCCGAGCCGATCAGCCCCCGTACGGTCGTCAGCCAGCCCGTGCCGACGATCGCGGCGCCCACCGCAAGCCCGAGCGTGCCGTTGAGCGGCAGCGCGATGCCGACCGCCCCGCCCAGCACCCAGGACATCTGGAGCAGCGTCTCGGAGCGGGCGAAGGCCGACGTACGGACCAGTTCGGGAACGTCCCGCTGGATCAGCGCGTCGAGCGACAGCTTGGCCAGGGCCTGCCCGAACCCGGCCATCGCGGCCAGGCAGGCCACCAGGACCGCGCCGAAGAACAACGCGGCCGTGATCGCCGCGCCCAGCACGCACGCCACGACCGTCACGATGATGATCTCCGGCGCCCGGGATCTGAGCCACGCCCCCACGGCCGTACCGAGCGCGTTGCCCGCGCCCGCCGACACGCCCACTATCCCCAGGGACACGGCGGCGCTCTGGCCGGAGACCGGGTGCTCGCGCAGCAGGAAGGCGAGGAAGAAGATCAGGAAGCCGGTGAGGCAGCGGATGGAGGCGTTGGCGGCCAGGGCGTGGGTGACGGCCGGGCCGACCGTGCGCAGCCCGGGGCGCTTGACCGGTCGGCGGTGCGGCCCGTGCAGGTGCTCCTCGTCCGCGGCCAGCAGCGCGGTGTCCTCGCCCCTGGCGGAGTCGACCTTCGGCGGCAGTGTGAACGACAGGAACGTCCCTGCCACGAAGATCACGAAGGCGCCGTAGAGCGGCCAGCGCGGCCCGATCTGCTGGAGTCCGGCGCCGATCGGCGCGGCGATGCCGGTGGCGAGGAGCCCGCCGAGGGTGACGCGGGAGTTGGCCTTCACCAGGGAGAAGCCGGGCGGCAGCAGCCGGGGCACGACGGCGCTTCTGACCACCCCGTACGCCTTCGACGCGACCAGGACGCCGAGCGCCGCCGGATACAGCTGGATGCTGCCGCTGACGACCGCGCCGGACAGGATGAGCGCGAGCAGCGCCCGGGCCAGCATCGCCCCGGCCATCGCGGCCCGGCGGCCGTGCGGGATGCGGTCGAGGAGCGGGCCGATCACCGGCGCGAGGAGGGTGAAGGGCGCCATGGTGATGGCGAGGTACAGCGCGACCCGGCCGCGGGCCTCGTCGGTCGGCACGGAGAAGAACACGGTCGACGCGAGAGCGACGGTGATCATCACGTCTCCGGCGCCGTTCACGCCGTGCAGCTCGATCAGCTTGCCGAGGCCGGACTCGCCGGCGCCGTGCGCGTGGGTGGCCTTGCGGATGCCGCGGGCGGTGCCGGTGAACGGCAGGTGCAGGGCACGGCCGACCGCGCGGAGGGAGCCGCCCATACGGCCCGGTCCGTTCGGTCGGCTGCTTCCCTTGACCCCTTTCGACCCACCGGTCCCGGTGGCGCCCGGGGGCGTTTTCGCGGCTGCCACGACGTCATAGTGCCCCGAGATGGCTGTGGGTAGTGCCATTACCGCTTGTATAGGGCCTGTGGGGTGACTGTCCCGGTTGCCGGAGCCCGGTGACACGTGGTCGGAGGTCTCGGTCAGGACCGTCGGTGTACGCGAAGTGGGGCGGAAGGGTAGCGTGCGTATCTCAGCCATCCCGCAAAATGGATGAAGGACGTCGACGCGGTCCCCTGGTCCGCTCCGTCCGCCCCAGGCGCTGGGAGTGGCGCACTCGTGAGACGGCGTATGGAGAGAAGCGATACCTGTGAGCGCAGCGACAACGCGAAGCCGCACCCCTGACCGTCTGTGCGCCGAGGCCGTCGACCTCGCACGGGGCGCCGCCGAGGAAGCCGCGGCCCCCGGCATCGTCGGCGAGCACGTGGGGCTGGTCTCCGAGGGGGATCGCGTTGTCACGCACTTCTTCGAGTGCAGGGAGCTCGGGTACCGGGGCTGGCGCTGGGCGGTGACGGTGGCCCGGGCGTCCCGGGCGAAGATCGTCACGGTGGACGAGGCGGTGCTGCTGCCCGGCCCGGACGCGGTGCTCGCGCCCGAGTGGGTGCCGTGGAGCGAGCGGCTGCGCCCCGGCGACATGGGCCCGGGCGATCTGCTGCCCACGGACGCCGAGGATCTGCGCCTGGAGCCCGGCTGGACCGGCGAGGACGAGCCGCCGCCGAACTCCGTCGTCTCCGAGGAGATGGCCGCCCTGGCCGAGGCCGAGGACGCGGAGGTCACCGCGGGGCCCCTGGCCGTCCCCGCCCGCGGCTCGATCGCGGCGGTGGCCGAGGAACTCGGCGTGCGCCGTGCCCGGGTGCTGTCCCGCTACGGCCTGCACATCGCCGCCGACCGCTGGGAGGAAGCCTTCGGTCCCAAGACCCCGATGGCACAGGCGGCCCCCGCCGCCTGTGTGAGCTGCGGCTTCCTGCTCCGCATCGGCGGCTCCCTGGGCCAGGCCTTCGGCGTCTGCGCCAACGAGTTCTCACCGGCCGACGGCCGCGTCGTCTCCCTGGCCTATGGCTGCGGCGGGCACTCCGAGGCGGCGGTCATGCCGAAGCCGCCGCAGCCGGCTCCGCCGGTCATCGACGAGACCCGGGTGGACCCGTTCCCGCTGCGCCCGGCCTCGGACTCGGGCTCGGTGCCGGTGGCGGCGGACGAGGACACGGAGGAGCTGGGCCACTCGTAGCCGTGTCCGCGCCCGGCCGCCGATCGGCTACTCGTCCTGCTCGTCCTCGTCCGCGAAGATCTTTTCGGCAGTCGGGGCGGTGGCGGCGCGGATGAGCCACTGGTCCAGGATTTCGGGGTCGTCGCAGTTGGTGATTCGCTCGCGGACCTGGTGGGGGACGTGGATGCCGCGCGCTTTCAGGACGGTCAGCACGTCTTTGGCCGGGACAGGTCCACTATTCGTCCGAGAAGATCTGCTCGGCGGAGGGGGCGACCACGGCACGCCGGTGCCAGCGGCGCAGAGTCTCGGGATCACCGCAATTGACGATGCGGTCGCGGACCGCTGCGGGGACGTCGATGCCCCGGACGTCCAGGACCTCCAGGACGTCTTCGGCGGCCCGTCGGGCCTCGCCCTCTGCGCGGATTTCCTCGGAGATGTACGACTTGTAGAAGGAGAGGTCCACGGCCACCAGGTTCCTCCACATTTCCGCGGCCGGGTGCTTGCCCAGGCCTTGTGCGATGAGTTCGACGATCGGGTCGGCGATGGGGTGCGGTGTGTCCCGCAGGACGGTTGTCACTGCTTTGAGTATGGCCCCGATGTCCGGATGCGAGACGTGAGTGATGGCGGACAGCGTCGCGAGTGCGAGGTCCTTGCGGACCTCGGCCGGGTCGGTGAGCACCGGCATGTTGTGCGGTCCCGCGACCAGCGGGCGCAGGGTGAGCAGGGGCCACTGAGGAGGACCGAAGCTGACCGGCCGCGCCGCCCATTCCGCCGTGGCGCGGTCCTGGCAGACGACCAGGAGCAGCGGCTGGAGCCGGTATTTCGTGAGCAGGTACGAGGCGTAGTACGCCCAGCTCGCGGGCTTGTCCGGGTCCTTCTTGCCCTGCGCCTCGACCGCGAGCAGTAACGGCTCGTCGTCCTCGGTCTCCAGCCGGAGCAGGGTGTCGACGCGGCGTTCGAGCGGGCGGGCCTCGGTGAGGTCGGTGGGCAGGACGGTGACCGACGTGGGTGGGGCGAAGTCGATGCCCAGCACCTCGGAGACCCGGGAGAACAGCCCGGGGTGGTCCTTGAAGATGCGGTGCATGGCCTCGTGGGGCGAGCTGACCATGGCTGGTGTCAGGCCTTTCGTCGGGGTGGTGCGGCAGTGAGGCGGGCTGCGGTACGGCGGGGAGGGGCTTGCGTGGGGCCCGCTTCTTCGGAACCGGGTGCGCTCGCCGTACGGTCCGGTGTACGGGCTGGTTGCAGGAGATCACCGGCCGGGAGGGACTGGATGTGCGTGCCGAGCCCGATCGCGAGCAGCGACAGCTCCGGGTGCTGGGCGAGGTGGTTGCCGAAGTCGCATGTCTGCGGTCGGGTTGTGCCGAGCGTAGGGCCGACAACCAGCAGCCACGCCAGTCGAGTTGGTGATGTTCACCCGGGAGGGTGAGCGGATGCCGGGGCGGGAGGGGTGGGGTTGGGTGGGGTCCTTTCATCGTCGTTGTTCTTGGGAAAGACCGCCCGCGGCACCGGAGCCCGGGCGGTCGGGTTCCGGTGGCGTACGACGGAGGGATACGGCATGACGGTCGAGGCAGAGGCGGGTCGGCTCAGGACCGAGGCGGACGAGCCGGGGTGGGAGGTGGATCCCGACGACGAGTGGGGCGTCGCGGTCATCGCCACGGTGGGGCGGCAGCTGAAGCTGCGGCGGGAGGCGGTGGGGATCCGGGCCGCCGAGTTCGGGACGGCCGTCGGGTACGGCGAGGACATGGTCTACAAGATCGAGGGCGGGAAGCGGATTCCTCGCCAGGAGTATCTGGTCAAGGCCGACGAGGTGTTGGGCGCGGGTGGGCTCATCGCGGCGACGTGGGAGGACGTCAAGAAGGTCCGGTATCCGAAGAAGGTGCGGGAGCTGGCCAAGCTGGAGGCGCAGGCTGTTGAGATCGGCCTGTACGAGTGCCACATCATCCCTGGCCTGTTGCAGAGTCCAGGGCACGCGAAGGCGTTGTTCGAGGCGAGGCAGCCCCCGTACTCGCCGGATGAGGTCGAGCGCATGGTTGCCGCCCGGATGGCGCGACGGTCGGTCTTCGAGCGTTCGCCCGCTCCTGCAATCAGCTTCGTACTGGAGGAGGCGGCGCTGCGGCGCCCCATCGGGGGCACAATGGTGTGGCGGCAGCAGCTCGAACGTGTGTTGGAGGTGGGTCGGTTGCACAACGTCGTAATCCAGGTGATGCCGTTGCACACCGACACCCACTCCGGCATGGACGGCAGGATCGAGCTGCTGAAGTTCCCGGACGGTACAGCGGTGGGGCGCTCCGACGGGGCCTTCAACGGCCGCCCGACCTCTGACCCCAAGCAGCTCCGCGTTCTTGAGTTGCGGTATGCCACTATCCGGGCTCAGGCGCTCTCCCCGAAGGAGTCGCTGGCCTTGATCGAACAACTGCTTGGAGAATCATGATCCGCAAAACCGCTGCCGGGGACATGTGCGAACTGGCGTGGTTCAAGAGCAGCTACAGCGGCGGCAACGACGGCAACTCGTGCGTCGAAGTCGCCACCACCCCCGCCACCGTCCACGTCCGCGACTCCAAGCACACCGCGGGCCCCCGGCTCGCCCTCGCTCCCGCCGCATGGGCGGATTTCGTGACGTACGCGTCCGAGAGCTGACCCGGGGCCGGACGCCGCGCACACCCCCGCGCCCCAGGCGGTACCTTCGTCCTCTCGTCGATGAGGAGAAGGAACGTGAGCAGCAAGTTCGTGCGGCCCGCCGCCGAGGGAGCCGACCCGTTCGGTACGGCACGTCTGCGGCGCGGCGTCATCGATGCCTGGGCCACCAGCCCCGCCCGGTTCCGGGAGGACGCCAACGCCGAGGAGGACCTCGTCCTCGGCGGCTACCGGGACCGGCTCGTCGTCGAGCTCGCGCAGAACGCCGCCGACGCGGCGGCCCGGGCCGGGGTGCCCGGGCGGCTGCGGCTCACACTCCGTGATGGTGTGCTCGTCGCCGCCAACACCGGTGCGCCGCTGGACGCGGCCGGGGTCGAGTCGCTGTCCACCCTGCGTGCGTCGGCGAAGCGGGAGACCCACGAGCAGGCCGTCGGGCGGTTCGGCGTCGGGTTCGCCGCCGTCCTCGCCGTCACCGACGAGCCCGCCGTCGTCGGCCGGCACGGCGGGGTGCGCTGGTCCCTCGCCGAGGCCCGGGAACTGGCCGCCGACACCGCCCGGCACAGCCCCGGCCTCGGGGACGAGATCCGGCGGCGCGACGGCCACGTACCGCTGCTGCGGCTGCCGTTCGCCGCCGAGGGCACCGCCCCCGACCCCTACGACACCGCCGTCATCCTCCCGCTGCGCGACACCCCCGCCGCCGACCTCGCCGAACGGCTGCTGCGGGCGGTCGACGACGCGCTCCTGCTCACCCTCGCCGGCCTCGAAGAGGTCGTCGTCGAGATCAACGGCGAGAGTCCCCGCACCATCTCCCGCCGCACCGACGGCCCCTTCACCGTCATCGACGACTCCGGCGACGGCGTCACCTACTGGCGCACCTCCGCCGCCCACGGCCCCCTCACCCCCGAGCTGCTCACCGGCCGGCCCGTCGAGGAGCGGCTGCGCCCCCACTGGTCGGTCACCTGGGCCGTGCCCGTGGACTCCGACGGCAGCCCCGCCCGGCCCCGCACCAGCCCGGTCGTGCACGCCCCCACCCCCAGCGACGAGCCGCTCGGCGTCCCCGCCCTGCTCATCGCCTCGTTCCCGCTGGACTCCACCCGCCGGCACGCCGCCCCCGGCCCGCTGACCGACTTCCTGATCCAGCGCGTGGCCGACTCCTACGCCGAACTCCTCGGCGACTGGCGGCCGGTGACGGCCGGCCTCATCGACCTCGTGCCCGGGCCGCTCGGCAAGGGCGAGCTGGACGGCGCCCTGCGCCAGGCGATCCTGGAGCGGCTGCCGCGAACCTCCTTCCTGCCGCCCGCCGTCGAGCCCCGCGGGCACGACGACGAGGAGTTGCCCGAGTCGCTGCGGCCCCGGGACGCCGAGGTCGTCGAGGGCGCGGGCGCGGACACGGTGCGGGTGCTCGCCGAGGTGCTGCCCACCCTGCTGCCCGCCGGGCTGGAACGCCGGGCGGAGCTGCGCACCCTGGGCGTCGCCCGCGTGCCGCTGACCGACGCGATCGACCGGCTGGCCGGGCTGGAGAAGGACCCCGGCTGGTGGCGGCGGCTCTACGACAGCCTCGCCGGGGTCGACCCGGACCGGCTGTCGGGCCTGCCGGTGCCGCTCGCGGACGGCCGTACGACGATCGGCCCCCGGCAGGTCCTGCTGCCCAGCCCTGACGCCACCGGTATCGACCCCGAGACCCTGGCCCGGCTCGGACTGAAGGTCGCCCACCCGGACGCCGCGCACCCGATCCTGGAGAAGCTGGGCGCCCTGCCCGCGACCCCGCGCGCCGTGCTCACCACCCCGCAGGTCAGGGCCGCCGTCGCCGCGTCGCTCGACGACGAGGGCGGCGTGCTGTGGGAGGAGGACGCCCTCGACGCGGAGGAACTGGCCGACACCGTGCTCGCGTTGGTGCGGGACGCGGGCCTGGAGCCCGGTGACGAGCCCTGGCTCGGTGCGCTCGCCCTGCCCGACGAGGACGGCGAACCGGCCCCGGCCTGCGAACTCGTCTTCCCGGGCGGCCCGTTCGCCCAGGTCATGCGCGAGGGCGAACTGGCCGCGGTGGACGCCGAGCTGGCCTCGAAGTGGGGCGAGCAGCCGCTGGCGGCCTGCGGGGTGCTGGTGAACTTCGCGCTCGTCCGCGCCACCGACGTCGTCCTCGACCCCGACGAACTGGAGCCGCGCGAGGGCGACTTCGCCGAGCCCGACGACGCGGGTCTGCTGGACGCGGTCGACGTGTGGGCGGAGGACGTCCTCGACCGTTTCCCGGACAGCCCGGTGCCGCCGGTCGCCACCGAGATCGTCGCCGTACGGGACCTGGACCTGGTCGACGAGGACAAGTGGTCCCAGGCCCTGTCCCTGCTGTCGCAGCCGCCCCTGAGGGACGCGATCGTGCAGCCCGTGCGCGTCCTGCTGCCGGACGGCACGCACGAGGTCGTACGGCCGTACACGGCGTGGTGGCTGCGCGGGAACCCGGTCCTCGACGGCCGCCGCCCCGCGGGCCTGCGCGCCGCCGGCGGCGACCCGCTCCTGCGCGGTCTCTACGAGGAGGCCGACGCGACCGGTTTTGAAGACGAGCAGGTGCTGCGGGCGCTGGGTGTGCGGACGTCCGTCGCCGCGCTGCTGGACGAGCCCGGCGGTGCAGCCGAACTCCTCGACCGGCTCGCCGACCCGGAGCGCGAGGTGACGGACGCCCAACTGCACGCGCTGTACGGGGCCCTGGCGGACCTGGACCCGGAGCAGGTGACGCTGCCCGACGAGCTGCGTGCCGTCGTCGACGGCCGGGTGGAGGTCGTGGACGCGGCCGACGCCGTGGTGTGCGACTCACCGGACCTGCTGCCCTTCACGGAAGGCGTCCCCCTGCTGCCGGTCCGCCCGTCCCGGGCCGCCGGACTGGCCGAACTCTTCCAGGTGCGGCGCCTGAGCGAGTCGGTCACGGGACAGGTCACCTCCGAGGGCACGGAACACGAAGTCCCGGACTCGGTCCGGGTCCTGCTCGGCCCCCGCACCCCCGCCTCCTACCTCGAGCACGAGGAACTCGTCGTCGACGGCGTGGAGATCGACTGGCGCCTGACGGACGACGACGTCCTGCACGCCGCCACCCTGGAGGGCGTCGCCGCGGGCCTGGCCTGGGCGGCGGGGCAGTGGCCGCGGCGGTTCGAGGTGGCGGCGCTGCTGGAGGATCCGTCGCGGACCAAGGAGCTGGCGCGGGACCGGTGGTTCGACTGAAGCGTGCGGTGGCGTTTGGTCATCCGGTGAAAATTCCCGCACAAATCTTTCACCTGCCGTACAACCAAACGCCTTGCTCGCGAATCTGATCACGTGAGTCAACAGACTCCACGATCACCTGGGCCCCAGGAGCCGACGACGAGCGCCGGGGCACCTCTCCACCTGGAGAACGCATGCGCATCCGAGTCACCGTGGCCGCCGTCACCGGCGCCCTGGCCCTCTCCGCCCTGGCCGTTCCCGCCGCGCAGGCGGATGGCGGGGTCGGCGACACCACGATCACCAAGGTCGTCGTCGACGGCGACAACAAGGCGTCTGTGGGGACGTCCGCCGCGAAGACCATCAAGGTCAGCGTGACGGCCCAGGACGACTCGGGCATCGCGGGCGCCGACGGGTTCACGCTCAGCGGCCCCGACTACGGCTTCTTCACGACCTCCAAGCCGACGTGCACGGCGGTCAGCTCCACCACCTCCACGTGCACGGCCTCGG
The DNA here is from genome assembly GCF_028885415.1 of Streptomyces coeruleorubidus. Classification (GTDB taxonomy): domain Bacteria; phylum Actinomycetota; class Actinomycetes; order Streptomycetales; family Streptomycetaceae; genus Streptomyces; species Streptomyces coeruleorubidus_A. Next base: position 4,396,187 of record NZ_CP118527.1, on the reverse strand, counting down.
TGCTGGTCGATCCGAAGGTCGACTACCTGAGCAACGCGAATGCCGGCACCTGGTACGTGGAAGCCTGGATCGACGCCGAGGACGGCGACTTCGTATGGAAGGAGAAGGCCGGGTCCTTCAAGTTCCAGCGTGCCTCGCAGCTGACGGTCAACGCCTCGCCGGAGCCCGTGTACAAGGGCAAGACCATCACGGCCACCGGCAAGCTGTCCCGTGCCAACTGGGAGACCCTCAAGTACGCCGGCTACACCAACCAGCCGGTCAAGCTCCAGTTCCGCAAGGCGGGCACCAGCACGTACACCACGGTCAAGACGGTGTACTCCGACCAGTACGGCAACCTGAAGGCCACCGTCACGGCCTCCACCGACGGCTACTTCCGCTACTCCTTCGCGGGCACGACGACCACGCCGGCGGTCAACGCCGCGGGTGACTTCGTCGACGTGCGATAACACCGTCCCCGCACAGACGACACCGCCGGCCACGGGATCCGTTCCGGGGCCGGCGGTGCCGCATGTCTCATGGGTGTGTCAAACATCGCGGATGAGACGGCAAAAACCGGACCGGGTCGTACAACCTGTTCTGGGCCTCGTGGATCTGATCGCGTGAGTCAAGAGACTCCTAGATCACTTCTCCACCTGGGGAACACATGCACATCCGAGCCACTGTGGCCGCCGTCGCCGGCGCCCTGGCCCTTTCCGCCCTCGTCGTTCCGGCCGCGCAGGCCGCCGACGCGCCGTCCGGCAAGGCGGCCTTCAGCTCCGCCTCGGCCGACGCCGACTCGGGCACCACCGCGTCGACCCTCGACGTCACCTTCTCCGACATGAAGGTCAACAGCGGCAAGAACATCGTCGTCGGCACCACGAACGTGGTCAGCTTCCCGGTCACCTACACCGTGACCCACGCCGCGGACCTCGACACCAGCTCGGACAACTTCGCCACCGGCCCGCTGATCTACCACGGCTCCTCGCTGGACACCGCGGACAACGTCCTCATCAGCGACGACCCGGCCACCTGCACCGCCGCCTCGTCGACCGTCCTCAACTGCAAGGGCGTGATCAACGTCCGCCCGGCCGACGGCGATCTGTGGAACTCCGACGCCGGCACCTGGGGCGCCGGCGCCCTCGCCGTCACCAGCAACGGCGACGAGAAGGAGCAGGGCGGCCTGGGCAGCACCAAGGTGCAGCGCTACTCCAAGCTGACCGTCAACGCCGGCCCCGAGCCCGTGTACAAGGGCAAGACCATCACGTCCACCGGCAAGCTCTCCCGCGCCAACTGGGAGGACAACGCCTACCACGGCTACACCAACCAGCCGGTCAAGCTCCAGTTCCGCAAGGCCGGCACCAGCACGTACACCACGGTCAAGACGGTGTACTCCGACCAGTACGGCAACCTGAAGGCCACCGCCACCGCGACGTACGACGGCTACTGGCGCTTCAGCTTCGCGGGCACGACGACCACTCCGGCGGTCAACGCCACGGGCGACTACGTCGACGTGCGGTAACTCCGGCTACGCCGGGAAGCGGCGGTCCACCCACCTCCACGTGACCTCCAGGGTGGCCGCCGCCACCACCGCGATGCCGACCGCCAGCCACGGCATCGTCACGCCGACCAGCTTCAGCGCGAAGAAGTCCTGGAGCCACGGCACGACGAGGACCAGCAGGAAGGCCCCGGCCATCGCCCCCACCAGGGCGACGCGCCACCAGGTGTAGGGGCGGGCGATGATCGCCAGCACCCACATCGAGATGAGGAACAGCGTGAGCGTCGCGGCGCTGGTCTCCGCGTCCAGCGCGCCCGCGCCCGTGTAGTGCTGCCGGGCGATCAGGTAGGTCGCGAAGGTCGCCACCGCGGCCACCGCCCCGCCCGGGATCGCGTACCGCATCACCCGCCGCACGAAGTTCGGCTTCGCCCGCTCCTTGTTGGGCGCGAGCGCGAGGAAGAAGGCCGGGACGCCGATGGTCAGGGTCGAGAGCAGCGTCAGGTGGCGCGGCAGGAACGGGTACTCGACCTGCGAGCAGACCACCAGGATCGCCAGCAGCACCGAATAGACCGTCTTGACGAGGAACAGCGTCGCGACGCGCGTGATGTTGCCGATGACGCGGCGGCCCTCCGCCACCACCGACGGCAGCGTCGCGAAGCTGTTGTTCAGCAGCACGATCTGCGCGACCGCCCGGGTCGCCTCCGACCCGGAGCCCATCGCGACGCCGATGTCGGCGTCCTTCAGGGCGAGGACGTCGTTCACCCCGTCGCCCGTCATCGCGACCGTGTGCCCGCGGGACCGCAACGCGCCGACCATGTTCCGCTTCTGCTGCGGGGTGACCCGCCCGAACACCGTGCCGTCGTCGAGGGCCTCGGCCATCCCCTCCCGCTCGGCGGGCAGCCGGCGCGCGTCCACGGTGGTGCCGGACAGCCCCAGCTTGGAGGCGACCGCGCCGACCGACACCGCGTTGTCGCCGGAGATGACCTTGGCGGCCACGTTCTGGTCGGCGAAGTAGCGCAGCGTGTCGGCCGCGTCCGGCCGCAGCCGCTGTTCCAGGACCACCAGCGCGGTGGGCTTCGCTCCCTCGGCCACCTCCGGGTCGTCGAGGTCCCGGTCGACCCGGGCGAGCAGCAGCACCCGCAGGCCCTGCTCGTTCAGCCGCTCGGTCTCGGCGAGGGCCGGGTCGTCGTCGGGCAGCAGCACGTCCGGCGCCCCGAGCAGCCAGGTGCTGCTCTCCCCACCGGCCTCGGCGAACGCGGCGCCGCTGTACTTGCGGGCGGAGGAGAACGGCAGGGCCTGGGTGCAGCGCCAGTCCTCGACGGCCGGGTAGACGTCGATGATCGCCTGGAGCGAGGCGTTCGGCCGGGGGTCCGATTCGCCGAGGGCGCCGAGCACCTGGCGTACGTACGTCTCGTCGGCGCCCTGCAGGGACCGCAGCTCGGTGACGTCCATGCCGCCCTCGGTGAGGGTGCCGGTCTTGTCGAGGCAGACCGTGTCGACCCGGGCCAGCCCCTCGATCGCGGGCAGCTCCTGGACGAGGCACTGCTTGCGGCCGAGGCGGATGACGCCGATGGCGAAGGCGACCGAGGTGAGCAGGACCAGCCCCTCCGGGACCATCGGGACGATGCCGCCGACCGTCCGCGCGACGGAGTCCTTGAAGGCGTTGTCCTTCACGACCAGCTGGCTGATGATCAGGCCGATCGCGGTCGGGACCATCATCCACGTGACGTACTTGAGGATCGTGGAGATGCCGGAGCGCAGCTCGGAGTGGACGAGGGTGAAGCGGGACGCCTCCTCCGCCAGCTGCGCGGCATACGCCTCCCGCCCGACCTTCGTGGCCTGGAAGGCCCCGCCGCCCGCGACCACGAAGCTGCCCGACATCACCTGGTCGCCGGGGCGCTTGACGACCGGGTCCGCCTCGCCGGTGAGCAGCGACTCGTCGATCTCCAGCCCGTCGGCCTCGACACAGACACCGTCGACGACGACCTTGTCGCCGGGCCCGATCTCGATCAGGTCGTCCAGGACGATCTCGGAGGTGCTGACCTGCCCGGAGGCTCCGTCCCGGCGGACGGTCGGCCGCACCTCACCGATCAGCGCGAGCGAGTCCAGCGTCTTCTTCGCCCGCCACTCCTGGACGATCCCGATTCCGGTGTTGGCGAGGATCACGAAGCCGAACAGGCTGTCCTGGATCGGCGCGACGACCAGCATGATCAGCCAGAGCACGCCGATGATGGCGTTGAAGCGGGTGAAGACGTTCGCGCGGATGATGTCGACGGTGGAGCGGCTGCTGCGCACCGGCACGTCGTTGACCTGGCCGCGCTCCACCCGCTCGGCGACCTGAACCGTGGTCAGGCCGGTCTCGCGTGAGGTGACCGTCGCCGGCCGTGCGGAGTCGGTCCGGGCACCCGCGTCGAGATGCGTCATGCATTCGACGGTACGTGCGGATTTGCCGCTTCACCTACCGAATGCGGCGAAGATCCGACCTGGGAAGGACGGACGTCGTGCCCTGGTCGTACGGCAGTTGTACGCCCTCGGGCCACCGTCGGACCCTGGTGCCACCCGCGGTGTCAGCCCGCCCGGCGCGCGGTGAGCAGCAGGTACTCCCACTCCAGGACGGTCCCGCCCCCGCCTGTGGCCAGGTCGCCGTCGCGGACGAGGTCCGCCAGGTCGCGGTCCAGGGCGGCGGTGCGCTCGGCGTCGCCGGCGATGTTCTTGTAGACGGTGATCGTGGGGCCGTAACGCTCCTTGAAGTAGTCGCGGAACGCCTCGGGCGTCGCGAAGCGCTCGACCCGGACGGTCCGGCGCTCGGCGCGCACGTCCGTGACCCGGTCGCCGAGGAGCGCGCGCACATGGTCCTCGTCCCCCCACAGCGGGGGCGGCTGCGCGCCCGGCGGGGGCGGTGGCGCGTACGGCTTCATCGTGGCGAACATCCGGCCGATGAAGCCCTGCGGCGTCCAGTTGAGCAGGCCGAGGGTGCCGCCCGGACGGCAGACCCGGACGAGTTCGTCGGCGGCCCGCTGGTGGTGCGGGGCGAACATGACCCCGACGCAGGACAGCACGGTGTCGAACTCCGCGTCGCCGAAGGGCAGGGCCTCGGCGTCGGCCTCCTGCCACGTGAGGCGGGCGCCCCGCTGCTCGGCCACGCGCCGGCCGGCCTCGAACAGCTCGGGGGTCAGGTCGGAGGCGACCACGTCAGCGCCGGTCAAGGCCGCCGGGATCGCGGCGTTGCCGGTGCCGGCGCCCACGTCCAGCACCCGTTGGCCGGAGCGCACCCCGCACGCCTCGACCAGGACCGCTCCGAGACCGGGGATGACCTCGGCGGCCAGGGACGGGTAGTCGCCCTGCGCCCACATCGCCCGGTGCTTGGCCTTCAGGGCCCGGTCGGTCTCGGCCTCGCTCTTCTGCGTCGTCATGGCTGCGCTCCTCACCGGTCGGGCGGTGTTACCCGCGGCGGCTTCCGGTGCCGCTTCTTCGAGCGTAGGGACGCGCGGGCCACCTTTCTCGTCGAGGACCGGCAGCGCGCTGCGCCATCCGCGCGCCGGTCAGTCGGAGACGCCCTGTTCGGCCGGGGGAGTCGCCGTCAGGTCCTGCGCCGCGGCCCGCTTGATCGCGGCATCGCGCTTACGGACGTACCAGATGCCGATCAGCCCCAGCCCGCCCCCGGCCAGGCAGGTCCACAGCCACCACGTGTGGCCGTGGTCGTCGAACCAGCCGTAGAAGGGGAGCTGGACCAGGAAGAGGACGAACCAGAGGATCGTCAGGCCGGTGACGGTGGCGACCACGGGGCCCTCCAGGGGCTCCGGCGCCTCGTGTCTGGGGGTCCATTTCGCCATGGGGACAGCTTACGAGGCGATCAGGTCTACGCGCGGAGATGTGCGATCCAGACCTTATATGTTCATACTGAAACGGTTTGTGTCTGACCGCTTCTCTTCGTAGGAACCACCAAACACATGTCCTCCTCGGCTCCCGCCAAGGCCCCAGCCCCTGATCAGCCGGGAGCCGGGCCCACGTACGGCGCACTCGACCGCTTCTTCCGGATCTCCGAGCGGGGCAGCACGCTCTCCCGTGAGGTCAGGGGCGGCCTCGCCACCTTCTTCGCGATGGCCTACATCATCGTGCTGAACCCGATCATCCTCGGCAGCGCGAAGGACATGTACGGTCACCAGCTCGACAACGGACAGCTGGTCACCGCGACGGCGCTCGCGGCCGCGCTCACCACCCTCCTCATGGGTGTCATCGGCAACGTGCCGATCGCGCTCGCCGCCGGCCTCGGGGTGAACTCCGTCGTCGCCCTCCAGCTCGCCCCGCGCATGTCCTGGCCAGACGCGATGGGCATGGTGGTCCTCGCCGGGTTCGTGGTGATGCTGCTGGTCGCCACGGGGCTGCGCGAGCGCGTGATGAACGCCGTCCCCTACGGGCTGCGCAAGGCCATCTCCATCGGTATCGGCCTGTTCATCATGCTGATCGGGCTCGTGGACGCCGGCTTTGTCTCCCGTATCCCGGACGCCGCCCAGACCACCGTCCCGCTCCAGCTCGGCGGCGGCGGCCACCTCGACGGCTGGCCGGTCCTGGTCTTCGTCCTGGGCGTGCTGCTCACGCTCGCCCTGATCGTGCGCAAGGTCTCCGGCGCGATCCTGATCTCGATCGTCGCCATGACCGTCGTGGCCGTGGTCATCGAGGCCGTGGCCAAGGTGCCGAGCTGGGGTCTGACCACCCCGAAGTGGCCCGCCAATCCGGTCGCCGGTCCCGACTTCGGGCTGGTCGGCCAGGTCAGCCTGTTCGGCGGCTTCGAGAAGGTCGGTGTGCTCACCGGTGTGCTGTTCGTCTTCACCGTGCTGCTGTCGTGCTTCTTCGACGCGATGGGCACGATCATGGGCGTCTCGGACGAGGCGAAGCTGACCGACGCGCAGGGGCAGATGCCCGGCATCAACAAGGTGCTGTTCGTCGACGGCCTCGCGGTCGCCGCCGGCGGCGCCAGCTCCTCCTCGGCGACCACCGCCTTCGTCGAGTCCACGGCCGGTGTCGGCGAGGGTGCCCGTACGGGCCTGGCGAACGTCGTCACCGGCGGTCTCTTCGCCGCCGCCCTCTTCCTGACGCCGGTCGCCACGATGGTGCCCTCCCAGGCGGCCACCCCGGCCCTGCTCGCGGTCGGCTTCCTGATCCTGGCCGGCTCGGTCAGGGAGATCGACTGGGCGGACCACACGATCGCGATCCCGGCCTTCGTGACGATGCTGATGATGCCGTTCACGTACTCGATCACCAACGGCATCGGCATGGGCTTCATCACCTTCGTGGTGCTGCGCCTGGCGGCCGGACGGGGCCGGGAGGTGCCGACGGCGATGTACGCGGTGGCGGCGGTGTTCGCGTTCTACTACCTGATGCCGGCGCTGGGTCTGACCTGAGCCGGTTCGGGGCGTGTGATCACGGGATCACGTGACCCGTAGAACCTCGCCGTCTTGTCGACGGCGGTTTGGAACCTCTCGTCGAAGTCATCTCGGTGTAGTGCCGTGTGTCCGATACCGGTCTCGGTGCCGTATGTGAGTGCGTAGATCGAATGCGTGGCCTTTTCTCGGGAGTGTCGTTGATCGGATGACAGCACCACGGGAGGGAAGGGGGGGAGTGCCGGTGAGCCGGAAGGTGTCGCTGGGCGAGGGCGAAGCGGCCCGGACTGCCTGTGCTCGTGGACTGCTGTGCAAGGGCCTGGTGGAGAAGACGGGCGAGCTGTTGTCGGCCGCTGTGCTGGCGCAGCGGGTCGGTTGGGCGGCTGATCTGGTGTCCGGCATGGTTGCCGAACTGCTGGCCGAGCACTGGAACGCCGTCGATGTGGACGTCTTGGCCTCGGGTGAGGACGCGGGCGGGCGGAAGCTGCCGTCGAATGCGTGGATGGCGCTGCGCCGACTGGGCTGGACGGTCGCCCCGGCCGAGGGTGTGAGGGTCAACGACCGGATCGTGCGTATGGCCCAGGAACAGGCCGGGCGGGCTCTGCGCTCGGCTCACTGGCGGGCCGAGCTGACGTCCGCAGTTCTTCGGACGTGGCCGTGTGATCCGGGCAGGCGTACGCCTGGGGAGTGGGACCGGGTGCGGGAGGCGGTGCCCGGCGGCCGGCATCTCCCGTCGAGTGTGATCCGCTCCCGCACCTGGCAGATCACCGCCTTCGCCGGCAAGCAGGGCCGTCTGCCGGCTGATGTGTTCGAGCTGGAGGCCCCGCCCCGGGCGGCGCGGATGCTGCTGCTGTCAGCGTGCGACGGCCAGCAGGCCACCATCGAACGCGGCGAGGGCGACCCGCAACGCGCGCTGCTGCGTCTTCAGCTGCCCACTCGGCCCGACCCGCGCTCCTACCGCGACTGGTCATGGGTGGCCTGTCCTATCACGCTGCCGCCGACGGTTCCGCCCGGCGCGGTTCTGCACCTGCCGACCCTCCGCCTCGCGGGCACAAAGGTGCGCGCCGATCTGGCCTACACGCACGGCGTGCCGAAAACGTCCGGTACCGGGCACACCGTTGCGCTCGGTGTGGACTGGGGCCTGAACACCCTGCTGTCCGCAGGTGCGGCCCAGCTGCACGACGACGGGCACATCACCGCTCTCGGGCGCGGCGCCCAGTTCCGGGCCGCGGGAGTTCTGGCCAAGCAGCACCGCCTGCGGCGCCTGTCGGAACACCTGCACACCAAGGCCGACCAGTATCAGCGGCTCATCGGCGCTGATACGCAGCATGAACTGTCCGGCAGGCACCAGGTTCTGCAGCACGAAATCCGCTGCGTGTCCGACCGCAGGTCGAACCTCAACGACGCCCTCGCCTGGTCCGCCGCCCGCTGGGCCGTCGACCAGGCCGTTGCCGCCCACGCCACGGTCATCTATCTGGAAGACCTGCGCTCGATGGAAGCTGGCGGCATGGGCCGCACCCACAACACGCGCATGTCCCAGACCGTGCGCGGGCAGATCGCCGACCGCATCCGGCATCTGGCCGCCGAGGCCGGGATCGCCGTCGTCACCGTCCCGCCGCGCAACACCTCCCGGCACTGCCCCCGGTGCCTGACCCCGCTGCGGCACCGCAAGGCCCCCGACCGCCCCACCGCACCGGGCTGGAAATGGGCCCTCTGCCCGACCGGGCCGGATGCGGCTGGCAGGGCGACCGCGACCACGGCGCCTGGCAGCGCATCACCGCACGCGGCCTCACGCATCAGGACAGGACCGTCACCGACCGGGCCACCGGGCAGATGGTGATCCGCACGGTGGTGGACACGTTCGAGACCCAAGCGGTCATCACCCCGACCGCACAGACCAGCTGGGCCGACCGGTCCAAGACCGGCCCCACCCGGCGGAAAACCACACGCCCCGCGCCCCGGCGACGCAGGGCACCCTCCCCCACCGGCCCCTCGGGTCCGGCGGGCAAGCGTCCGGAGGGACACGCACCCACGGGCCGGAGGACGCTGCCCCGCGCAGCCCACCGGCACCAGGGCGTGACGATGATCAGCACACCCACCACCCGCCGACACCGGCCACGAGGAGCAGCACTGGGCGCGGGCTTCCACCTGCACGCCCACGCCACCCCTCCAAAGTGGGCGCAAACCGTGCCAGACGCTACGTCTGCCATGGGGTCACCAAGCTGATCAGAGACGCTGAGCACGCTGGTCCGCCGGATGGATCCCGGATCACCCATATGAGTGATGTCACGCTTCAGTGGCCAAGGTCACGGTCGATCGTGCGTGTCCGGGTAGTCCTTAGCTAGAGTAATGAGTTACGCTAAAGAACATGCCGGACCTCAGCCATGGCGACGACGTAGCCGCCGTGAACTCCCTCCGCTCCGCCGTGATGCGGCTCTCCCGTCGGCTCAAGCACCAGCGGGTCGACGAGTCGCTCAGCCCCACCGAGATGTCGGTGCTCGGCACGCTGTCCCTGTGCGGCAGGGCCACCCCGGGCGAGCTCGCCCGCAAGGAGCATGTCCAGCCGCCCTCGATGACCCGCATCGTGGCGCTGCTGGAGTCCAAGGGACTGGTCCGTCTGGAGCCGCACCCCGAGGACCGGCGCCAGAAGGTCGTGACGCGCACCGAGCAGGCCGAAGCGATGCTCGACGAGAGCCGCCGCAAGCGGAACGCGTTCCTGGCCTCGCTGGTGGAGAACCTCGACGAGGACGAGTGGGCGAAACTGCGCGCCGCCGCCCCCGTGCTGGAGAAACTCGCGCATCTGTAATCCGTAGGTCGTCGCAAGGAGGCGAGCCCTTTTGAGTACGGGACCCGGAGCAGCTTCCGTCCCCGCACCTGATCCCCACGACTCCCCGCCCACCTCCGACACCCGCCCGCGCAAGTCCTCGATGTTCTCCTCCCTGGAGGTCAGGAACTACCGCCTGTTCTTCATGGGACAGGTCGTCTCCAACATCGGCACCTGGATGCAGCGCATCGCCCAGGACTGGCTGGTCCTCAGCCTCACCGGCTCCTCGGCGGCCGTCGGCATAACGACGGCACTCCAGTTCCTGCCGATGCTGCTCTTCGGCCTCTACGGCGGTGTCCTCGTCGACCGGCTGCGCAAGCGGCCCACCCTGCTCGTCACCCAGTCGGCGATGGCCCTGACCGCCCTCGCCCTCGCCGTCGCCGTCCTCACCGGCCACGTCCAGGTGTGGCACGTGTACGTCGCCGCCTTCGCGGTCGGTCTCGCCACGGTGGTCGACAACCCGGCCCGGCAGTCCTTCGTCTCCGAGCTGGTCGGCCCGAAGCAGCTGCAGAACGCGGTCAGCCTGAACTCGGCGAACTTCCAGTCCGCCCGCCTGGTCGGCCCCGCCGTCGCGGGCATACTGATCACCGGCGTCGGCACCGGCTACGCGTTCCTCTTCAACGGCCTGTCCTTCATCGCGCCGCTCACCGGCCTGCTGCTGATGCGCGCCCGCGAGCTGCACGTCGTCGAGCGCGCCCCGCGCGGCAAGGGGCAGCTGCGTGAAGGCGTGCGCTATGTCACCGGCCGGCCGGAGCTGATCTGGCCGATCGTCCTGGTCGGGTTCGTCGGCACCTTCGCCTTCAACTTCCCCGTCTACCTCTCGGCCTTCGCGGACGACGTGTTCCACGCGGGCGCGGGCGCCTACAGCATGTTCAACACGCTGATGGCGGCCGGCTCGGTCGCGGGCGCCCTGCTCGCCGCCCGGCGCGGCACGGCCCGGCTGCGGCTGCTGATCGCGGCGGCCCTGCTCTTCGGCACGCTGGAGATGGTGGCGGCCACGACACCGACGCTGTGGATGTTCGCGCTGCTCATGGTCCCGCTGGGCCTGTTCGGCATGACGGTCAACGTCACGACGAACACCAGCATCCAGATGTCCACGGACCCGGCCATGCGCGGCCGTGTCATGGCCCTCTACATGATGGTCTTCCTCGGCGGCTCCCCGGTCGGCGCGCCGATCGTCGGCTGGATCACCGACACGTACGGCGCCCGGGTCGGCCTCGCGGCCGGCGGTGCCGTCGCGGCCGTCGCCGCGGCCGTGATCGGCCTCATCCTGGCCCGCGTCGGCAACCTCCGCCTGTCGGTCGGCTGGCACCACGGCCACCCACGCGTGCGGTTCGTCCCCCGGGAGCAGCAGGAGGAACTGGCTCCGGCGGCGTAGCGCGGGGCGGGGGCGGCAGACTGGCCGTATGAGACTCTTCGCCGCCGTGCTGCCCCCTTCCGAGGTGCGTCGTGAACTCGGCACCGTGGTCGACGAGTTGCGCAAGCTGCCCGGTGCCGACGGGATGCGCTGGACCGGCCGTCCCGGCTGGCACTTCACGCTCGCTTTTTACGGTGAGGTCGACGACGACCTCGTGCCCGAGCTGTCGGCCCGCCTGGAGCGCGCCGCGCGCCGTACCGCACCCTTCCCGCTGGCCCTGCGGGGTGGCGGTCAGTTCGGGCACGGCAAGGCGCTGTGGGCCGGCGCCGAAGGCGACCTGGCGACCCTGCGGCTGCTGGCCGAACGGGCGGAGGCGGCGGGGCGGAAGGCGGGTGTGCAGATGGGGGAGCACCGCCGGTACAAGCCCCACCTGTCGGTGGCACGGAGCCGGGAGGCCGGGGACGTGCGAGCGTATGTGGACGTCCTGGCGGGATTCACGGGCCGGACCTGGACGGTGGACGAGCTGGCGCTGGTGCGGAGCAATCTGCCGACGTCGGGGGTTCCGGGGGAGCAGCCCCGGTACGAGGCGGTCGGCCGGTGGCCGCTCGGCGGCGCCGGTTAGGCTCGGTGTCGTGGACCCGAAAACCCGCAACCGGATCATGGCCGGTGTGCTCGTGCTGATGTTTCTCGTCGTCGCCCTGGCTTCCGTGCTCGGGAGGTAGGGCGGTGGGGGAACTGCGGACGGCTGCGGGCCGGTGGGGGCCGGTCGCGCAGTTCCCCGCGCCCCTGAAAGAAGGGCGCCTGCCCTCGGGGCACTACCAGGCGAACGCCTCAGGGCTCGGGCCCGGGCCCGGGAAGATCTCGTCCAGGGCGGTCAGGAGCTCCTCGGACAGCTCCAGCTCGGCCGCGCGCACGGCGGAGTCGAGCTGCTCGGCGGTGCGGGGGCCGACGATCGGGCCGGTCACGCCGGGGCGGGTGAGCAGCCAGGCCAGGGCGGCCTCGCCGGGCTCGATGCCGTGTTTGTCGAGCAGGTCCTCGTAGGACTGGATCTGCGCGCGGGTGGCGGGGTCGGCGAGCGCGTCGGCCGCGCGGCCGGAGGCTCGGCGCTTGCCCTCGACCTCCTTCTTGAGGACACCGCCCAGCAGGCCGCCGTGCAGCGGCGACCAGGGGATCACGCCGAGGCCGTAGTCCTGAGCGGCCGGGATGACCTCCATCTCGGCACGCCGCTCGGCGAGGTTGTAGAGGCACTGCTCGCTGACCAGTCCGATGGTCCCGCCCCGCCGGGCGGCGATCTCGTTGGCCTGGGCGATCTTGTAGCCGGGGAAGTTCGACGACCCGACGTAGAGGATCTTGCCCTGCTGGATCAGGACGTCGATCGCCTGCCAGATCTCCTCGAACGGCGTGTCCCGGTCGATGTGGTGGAACTGGTAGACGTCGATGTAGTCGGTCTGGAGCCGCTTGAGGCTGGCGTCCACGGCCCGCCGGATGTTGACCGCGGAGAGCTTGTCGTGGTTGGGCCAGGCCGGGCCGTCGGCGCCCATGTTGCCGTACACCTTCGTGGCCAGGACGACCTTGTCGCGCCGTCCCTCGCCCTTGGCGAACCAGTTGCCGATGATGCTTTCGGTACGGCCCTTGTTCTCGCCCCAGCCGTAGACGTTGGCGGTGTCGAAGAAGTTGATGCCCGCGTCCAGCGCCGCGTCCATGATGGCGTGGCTGTCGGCCTCGTCGGTCTGCGGGCCGAAGTTCATGGTGCCGAGGACGAGCCGGCTGACCTTGAGTCCCGTGCGTCCGAGCTGCGTGTACTTCATGCTGCCCAAGCCAACGTCTTGAAGTGCGCTCCAAGCAAGCACGTGTTGGGCTCGAGGGGGCCCGGAAGTCAGTCGCGGGGGAACTCGTCGGTCTTGAGAACGAGGTCGACCACGGTTCCGGTGAGGTCGATGTCGGCGCCGAAATCGACCCTGGTCCTCATGGCGTAGTCGCCGTCCTTGGGATGGGTGTAGAGGTAGCACCGGCCCTGGTAGGGGTCGGCGATGAGGTAGACGGGGACTTCGGCGGTGGCGTAGGCGGACTTCTTCGGACCGTAGTCGTTGGCCGCCGTGCCTTGGGAGATGATCTCGGCGACGAACTCGACATCCTCGTGGCGCCAGCGCCCCTCGTCGTCCTTTGCCGCGGAGGCGCTGAGCTTGGCCACGTCCGGGCAGAAGCCGTTCTCATGGCCGGGGAAGTCGATGCGTACGTCCGAGAACACCCTGACGTCCATCCCGAACCTGTCCTCGACGGCTCGTACGATCCGTCGGATGATCTCCCAGTGGGTGTCGCGCTGCGGCGTCATGTGGACATTGCCCCCGACGATCTCGACCCTGAATCCTTCGGGGACGGGCATCCTCTCAAGCCGCTCGAACCACTCGTCCAGGCGCTTGGTGTTGGCGTCGGCCATGGCGATCCTGTCGTCTACGACGGTCATCGTGGCGCTCCTCCCCGGCCACCCCATGGACGTGGGCAGCCGCGCAGTACAACGATACGCACGGTGACCACGACACGGGGAAGAGCGCATATGCCAGAGCGGCCCGACAACGACCACCTCGTCCAGCTACTCCGCACCACCCTCGGCGACTCCGTCCTCGGCATCTACCTCCACGGCTCCGCCACCCTCGGCGGCCTCCGACCGCACAGCGACATCGACGTCCTGGCCGTCGTACGGGAGCCCACGACGCACGCCCAACGCCGGGCCTTGGTCGGGGAGTTGCTCAAGGTGTCCGGCGTGGACGGGCGGCGGTACATCGAGCTGATCGTCGTCGTGCGGGACGACGTACGGCCCTGGCGCTACCCGCCGACCTGCGACTTCCTCTACGGCGACTGGCTGCGGGCGGACTACGAGCGCGGAGTGATCCCGGCCCCCGAGCCCAGCCCCGACCTCGCGCCCCTCCTCACCATGGTCCTGCGCGCCGACGCCCCGCTCCACGGGCCGCCGCCCGCGGACCTCCTCGACCCCGTCCCGCACGAGGACCTCAGGCGGGCCATCGTCGCCGGTGTGCCCGAGCTCATGGAGGAACTGGACACCGACACCCGCAACGTGCTGCTCACCCTCGCCCGGATCTGGACCACCCTCAGCACCGGGACCATCCGCTCGAAGGACGCGGCGGCCGAGTGGGCGCTCGACCGGCTCCCCGCCGAGCACCGGCCCGTCCTCGCCCGCGCCCGGGCCGTCTACCTGGGGGAGGAGGCGGAGCGCTGGGACGACCTGGTGCCCCGGCCCTGCGCGGAGTTCCTGACCCGGATGATCACCGAGAGTCACTCCTCGTAGGGCTCGCCCAGGTCCCAGGCCTGGTGCATCGCCTCGGCGAAGGCCGCCGCGATCTTGTGCTCGCCGCTGTCGTTGGGGTGAGTGCCGTCGTAGGTGTCGGCGTGGACGTCGTACGACGGTGGGGTCGAGGCCAGGAGGACGGGGGAGCCGGGCTCGTCGAGGTCCGCGGCGGTCTTCGCCAGCAGTTCGTTGAAGCGGGCGACCTCGGCGGCGAAGGCCGGGTCGGACTCGGCCCGCACGTTCGGGGTGACCGGCAGCCACACCATCCGCACCCGCCGGTTCGCCGCCCGTGCCTCGGCCGCGAAGGCCCGGACGTTCTCGGCGGTCTGCTCGGCGTTCGTGTAGAAGCCCAGGTCGATCAGGCCGAGGGAGACCAGGAGCACGTCCGCGCGGCACGACCGCACCGCCTCGCCGATCAACGGCGCCATGTGCAGCCAGCCCTCGCCCCAGCCGGCCAGGTGGGCACGCGGGAAGTCCGGGTCGGCGTACGCGTACGAGGTCGGGGCGTCGGCGAGCTTGTCGTGGAGCGTCTCGCGCGGGCCGACGAGGGTGAAGGGGCCGTCGTAGGACCGGCACAGGTGCTGCCACATCCGGTAGCGCCACGTGTGTTCGCCCGCGCTCCCGATCGTCATGGAGTCACCGACGGGCATGAACCTGAGCATCCGCTCATCATGGACGATCAGACCGCCGGACGGGATGTGAGTCGGACCACGCGCGTGGTGGTCGGCGGCGCCTGGTGGGGGGTCAGGAACCCGTGATGCGCGTCGCCGTGTGGCCGGCCGACCGCTTCGGTCGTCGGCCTCGCGCCGCAGTGGGCCATGCGTCCGCCGTCCGTCAGGCGCCCGTGTGGGCCGTCCGCCAGGCGCCTGTGGTCCGCACGGGTCCGCACCCGCCGGCCGCGCGTCGGCGTTCCGCCGCGTGTCCTTGACCGCCGTGCGTCTTCGGCCGCTGGCTGGTCGTGGCTCTTCGGCCGCTGGGAGTCCGTCGGCCGGCGTGCGTCCGTGGTTTGCCGCATGCCCGGAACCGCCGTGGCTCTTCGGCCGCCGGCCGGCCGCGCATCCGTGGTCCGCCGCACGTCGGGGTTCCGTCCCGTGTCCGCGACCGCCGGGTGTTCCCCAGCCGCTCGCGATCCTCCGACCTTCATGATCTGTTACGCCAGTGATCCATTACCCCGATGAACCGCGCAGCGGGATGGCAGGCTTGGGAGCATGCGCCGACCGTTCGCCATCCTCGCCGCGGCTCTCCTCGTGGGCGTCTTCGCCGTGCCCGCCTCCGCCGCCGACGGCGACGAGGACTTCACGATCAAGGACCCGCGCATCACCGAGTCCAGCGGTCTGGCCGCCTCCCGCCTTCACCCCGGCATCTACTGGACGCACAACGACAGCGACGACGGTCCCTACATCTACGCCGTCGACAGCAGGACGGGCGAGACCGTCGCCCGCCTCACCCTCACCGGCGTCGGCACGCCCCGGGACGTGGAGGCCATCTCCGTCGGCCCGGGCAACCGGATCTACGTCGGCGACATCGGCGACAACCTCGGCGGCAGCTGGCCCCATGTGTGGATCTACGAGCTGCCCGAGCCGAAGACGCTGAGGGACCAGACGATCCGGGCCACGCAGTACGTCGTGAAGTACTCCGACGGGGCGCGGGACGCCGAGTCCCTCGTCGTGCATCCGAAGACGGGCCGCGTCTACATCGTCGACAAGAACGAGCAGGGCGGGCACCTGTACGAGGGGCCCGCCGAGCTCTCGGCCTCGGGCACGAACGTCTTCCGGCCCGTCGCGGCCGTGCCCGACCTGGAGGCCACCGACGCCACGCTCTCCCCGGACGGCGAACACCTCGTCGTACGCAGCTACTTCGGGGCGATCGCGTACGACTGGAACGGCGGGAAGATCAAGCGGAAGCAGCGGCTCGGCGTGCCGTTCCTCGGGCAGGGGGAGTCCGTCACCTACACCGCCGACGGGACGAGGCTCATGTACGGCGCCGAGGGGGCCGACAGCTCGGTGGAGGGGCAGGACGCGCCCGGCGGCTCCGGTTCCTCCTCCGGCACCGGGAGTCCGGCCGCACGGGACGACGGCGCCGGCGGCGACGGGCTCGGCGGCAACCTCAAGACCGGCGCGATCGCCGTGGCCGTGGCCTGTGCCGCCCTGCTCGGTCTGCGCGGGCTGAGGCGGCGCAAGTAGCGGCCGGAGGCGACGGCTTACGAGGCCGACTCGCCTCGGCGCTGCGCCACCAGCACCTCCAACCCGTCCAGGATCCGCTGGAGTCCGAAGCCGAAGTGGTCGAAGTCGGGCCCGAAGGCGTCCTCGGAGAGGGACGCCATGACCGGGTAGCGGCCCGAGGCCAGGACCTTCTCCAGCACCGGCACCTGCGCCTGCCAGAACTCCGCGTCCGTCAGGCCCGTCCGGCGCTCCGCCTCCTGCTGGTAGAGCTGCGTGCGCGCGGCCCCGACGACGTACCCGTCGATCATGATGACCGCGGAGACCAGCTCGGGGTCGGTCAGCCCCATGGGGCGGATCAGGGTCAGGACCTTCTCCATACCGTCCATGGCGCTCGGGCCGAGGATCGGGCGGGACTGGTTGACCTGGAGCAGCCAGGGGTGACGGCGGTAGAGGGCGAGGGTCTCGCGGGCCATGGCCTCCAGGGCGGCGCGCCAGCCGCCGTCGCCCAGGTCGGCCGGATTCTCGGCGGGGCGCTGGACCCGGTCCAGCATCAGGTCGAGCAGCTCGCCCTTGCCGGGGACGTACCGGTAGAGCGACATGGTGCCGGTGCCGAGTTCGGCGGCGACGCGGCGCATGGAGAGCCCCTCCAGACCTTCCGTGTCCGCGACCTGGACGGCCGCTTCCACGATCCGGTCCAGGGTCAGGGTCGGCTTGGGGCCGCGGCTGGGACGCCGGCCGGTGTCCCACAGCAGTTCGAGGGTGCGGGCGATGTCGCCGCTGCCACTGGTCTCCGCGCTGCCGGCCCTGCCAGTACTGCCCGTGCCGCTCGTACCGCCAGTGCCACTCGTGCCGCTCTCCATGGCACCCAGCTTAGGTCCCCGGCGAAAAACTGGGTACGGCGTACGCGTAATCGGGTACGCTGTACCCAGTTCGGTGTCGGCGCAAGGCACGAGCACAAGGGAGGGGCAGCATGGACGGATACGCGGTGCGGGCCGAGGCGCTGGAGAAGCGGTACGGCGGGAAACGCGCCCTCGACGGCTTCGACCTGGTGGTACGCGAGGGCACGGTGCACGGCCTGCTCGGGCCGAACGGGGCGGGCAAGACCACCGCCGTCCGCATCCTGTCCACGCTGATCCGGCTGGACGGGGGCAGTGCGACGGTCGCCGGTCTCGACGTGGTCCGGCAGCCGCGCGAGGTGCGGGCCCGGATCGGGCTCACCGGGCAGTACGCGGCGGTGGACGAGGTGCTCACCGGCCGGCAGAACCTGGAGATGTTCGGCCGGCTGTTCCACCTGGGCGGCAAGCGGGCCAGGCTCCGGGCGACGGAACTGCTGGAGCAGTTCGACCTGACCGACGCCGGCGACCGGGGCGTCGGCAAGTACAGCGGCGGCATGCGGCGCCGTCTCGACCTCGCCGCGTCGATGATCCTCGCCCCGGCCGTCCTCTTCCTCGACGAGCCGACGACCGGTCTCGACCCCCGCAGTCGCGGGGAAGTCTGGGATTCCGTACGGGCGTTGGTGGCGGGCGGCACGACCGTGCTGCTGACCACGCAGTACCTGGAGGAGGCCGACAAGCTCGCCTCCCGCATCACCGTCATCGACCAGGGGCGGGCCATCGCCGACGACACCCCGGACGGGCTGAAGAACCTGGTCGGCGGCGACCGTATCGAGGTCGTGGTCGCCGAGCGGGCCGAGATCCCGCGGGTGGTGAAGGTGGTCGCCCGGGTCACGGACGGCGAACCCGATGCGGACGAGACCGAGTTGCGGGTGCACGCCCCGGTCACCGACCGGGTCACGGCGCTCACCGAAGTGGCGCGGACCCTCCAGGACGAGGGCGTCCGCGTCGAGGACATCGGGCTGCGCAGGCCCAGCCTCGACGACGTGTTCCTGCGCCTGACCGGACACCGGACCGAGAAGGAGGCCGCAGCGTGAGTGCCGTCGACCTGAGCACCCCGAGCACGCGGAGCGGTGCGTACTGGCTGCTCGCCGACTGCTGGAACATCGTCCGCCGCGGCCTGACCCACTACCAGCGCCAGCCCGTCAACATCGCCTGGCAGCTGGGCTTCCCGATCCTCTCCGTGCTGCTCTACGGCTATGTCTTCGGCAGCGCCATGAAGGTGCCGGGCGGCGGCGACTACACGGACTACCTGATGCCCGGCATGTTCGCGATGACCATGGCGTTCGGCTTCATCAACACGGCGACCCTCGTGGTCTACGACTCCACCAAGGGGGTCATCGACCGCTTCCGCTCCATGCCGATGGCGTCCTCCGCCGTGGTGGCCGGGCGCGGCGTCACCGATCTGATCGCCGCCTGCGCCGAGTTGGCCATCATGATGCTCACCGCGCTCGCCATGGGCTGGCGGCCGGACGGTGGCCTCGGCTTCCTGGCCGCGTTCGGGCTGCTGCTGTGGCTGCGGTTCGCGCTGATCTGGATCGGGGTGTGGCTCGGCCTGCTCGTGCCCAACCCGGAGGCGGCGGGCGGTCTGTTCGCGGTCGCCTTCCCGCTGACGATGATCTCCAGCATCTTCGTCGCGCCGCAGGACATGCCCGACTGGCTGGGCTGGGTGGCGGTCTGGAACCCGATCTCCTCCACGGCGGCGGCGACCCGCGAACTGTTCGGCACGCCGGTCGGCGGTGACACCTGGGTCGAGCAGCACGCGCTGCTGATGGCCGGGGTGTGGCCGGTGGTCCTGACGCTGATCTTCCTGCCGCTGGCGGTGCGGCGGTTCAGGAAGTTGAGCCGTTGACGTACGAGACCGCAGGCGGCTCGGGGCGGATCAGCAGGGCGGTACGAACTGGTCGTCGACCGTGATCTCGGTGGTGTACGACCAGCCCCGGTAGCCCTTGCACTCGGGGGTCGTCTGGGTCGGGGCGGGGCAGCGGAGCCTCGTCATCCTCAGAGGTCTCAGGGTCCGCCCCTCCGTTTGTATTGACGTGCTCATTGCGACATGGCTTCCATGGTGGTGCGGGAGTGGGAGCGCTCCCACTGGATTCCGGCCCGCGCCCCCGAGAGGAAGCAGCCATGTTCCGCACTCTGCGAAGAGCGCTGTGCGTCGCCGCGGCGCTCCTGTTGCCCCTGGCCGGTACGCAGTCGGCACACGCCGACGTCGACGCGCGGGCCGGCGCCGGCTACTGGCACACCAGCGGCCGGCAGATCCTGGACGCGGCCGGGCAGCCGGTCCGTATCGCCGGCATCAACTGGTTCGGCTTCGAGACCGCGAACCACGTCGTCCACGGCCTGTGGGCCCGCGACTACAAGAGCATGATCGACCAGATGAAGTCGCTGGGCTACAACACCATCCGGATGCCCTACAGCGACGACATCCTCAAGCCCGGCACCATGCCCGACAGCATCAGTTACGACGGCAAGAACACCGACCTGCGCGGACTGACGTCCTTGCAGGTCCTGGACCGGATCGTGGCATACGCCGGACAGGCCGGGCTCAAGATCGTCCTCGACCGGCACCGCCCGGACGCGGCGGGCCAGTCGGCGCTCTGGTACACGGCGTCGGTCCCCGAGTCGACCTGGATCGCCAACCTCAAGTCCCTGGCGACGCGTTACCAGGGCAACCCCACGGTCGTCGGCATCGACCTGCACAACGAGCCCCGCGACCCCGCCTGCTGGGGCTGCGGCGACACGGCCCGGGACTGGCGGCTGGCCGCCCAGCGCGCGGGCAACGCGGTGCTGTCGGTCAACCCCGAGCTGCTGGTCATGGTGGAGGGCGTGCAGTCGTACAACGGTGCCAACGGCTGGTGGGGCGGCAACCTCATGGGCGTCGCCCAGCACCCCGTCCAACTGGACGTCCCGAACCGGCTGGTCTACTCGGCCCACGACTACGCCACGTCGGTGGCCCAGCAGCCCTGGTTCGGCGACCCGTCCTTCCCCGCCAACATGCCGGGGGTCTGGGACAGGTACTGGGGCTACATCTTCAAGCAGAACATCGCGCCGGTGTGGCTCGGCGAGTTCGGTACGACACTCCAGTCGGCGGTGGACCAGAAGTGGCTGTCCACGCTGGTGACGTATCTGCGGTCGACGTCGGAGTACGGAGCCGACAGCTTCCACTGGACGTTCTGGTCCTGGAACCCCAACTCGGGTGACACGGGCGGGATCCTGAAGGACGACTGGCAGACCGTGGACACCGTGAAGGACGGATACCTGGCGGCCATCAAGGCGCCGGGCTTCGCGGGCGGCGGCGGTTCCGGGCCCGACCCGGGCGGCCCGGGTGGTGGCACGGCCGCATGTTCTGCCGCCTACACCGTCAGCAGCGACTGGGGCGGCGGTTTCAACGCCGAGGTCAAGGTGACCAACACGGGCGGTGTGCCGCTCAAGTCCTGGAAGGTGAGCTGGACCTGGACCGGCTCCCAGAAGGTCACCAGCATGTGGAACGCGTCGCACACCCAGAGCGGCGCGACCGTCACGGCGGTGAACGCCACGCACAACGGGAGCGTGCCGACGGGAGGTTCGGCGAGCTTCGGCCTGGGCGGTGCGCCCGGGGGCGGGGGTGCGCCGAGCGTGAGCTGTACGGCGACCTGACCGCGGGGTGAGACGGGGGTGACGTGTCTGGAAATCGCCAGAACACCCCTGTTTCTGAAGGTGGTTGAGCACGTGCGATGACTCGATTCGGTCAAGTCTTGGTCGAATACGTACGTGCATGGCGTCCTCTTCCGAAACGATGCGGCACGGACCGTGTGACACACGGTCCCCTGACCCCCCTCACCGTTCTGAGAGAACTCCATGAGAAGAAGCGCAGCCGTCCTGTGCGGCGCGACCGTCGTACTGGCCGGGACGCTCACCGCCGTCCCGGCCAGTGCCAGCGCGTCGCACTCCGCGAACACCGCCCAGGCCACGAAGGTCACTTGGAAGAAGTGCGGTACGGAGGACTACCCGACGCTCCAGTGCGCGTCGGTGAAGGTGCCGCTCGACTACGCGAAGCCGCAGGGGAAGAAGATCACGCTGGCGCTGTCCCGCGTGCCGCACACCGCGAAGAAGTACCAGGGCCCGCTGCTGGTCAACCCCGGCGGCCCCGGCGGCAGTGGCCTGACGCTGGCCGGTTTCGTCGCGTCCTCCCTGCCCAAGGAGGTCGCCGCCCAGTACGACGTCGTCGGCTTCGACCCGCGCGGCGTGGGCAAGAGCCAGCCCGCCCTGGACTGCAAGCCGGGCTACTTCAACCCGGTGCGCCCCGACTCCGTACCCAGCACCCCGGCGATCGAGAAGGCCAACCTCGACCGCGCCAAGTCCTTCGCCCAGGCCTGTGGCAAGAAGTACGCGGACGTCCTGCCGTACATCAACACGGTCAGCGCCGTGAAGGACATGGACTCGATCCGCAAGGCCCTCGGCGCCAAGAAGATCAACTACTTCGGCTACTCGTACGGCACCTACCTCGGCGCGGTCTACGCCAAGCTCTACCCCGAGCGGGTGCGGCGTCTGGTGCTGGACTCGATCGTCGACCCGACCGGGGTCTGGTACGACGCCAACATCAAGCAGGATTACGCCTTCGACAAGCGCCACAAGGCGCTCATGGCGTGGATAGCCAAGTACAACTCGACCTACAAGCTCGGCACCGACCCGGCGAAGGTCGAGGCCAAGTGGTACGCCATGCGGGCGGCCCTGGCCAAGAAGCCGGCGGGTGGCAAGGTGGGCGCCTCCGAACTGGAGGACATCTTCATACCCGGCGGCTACAACAACGCCTACTGGCCCACCCTCGCCCAGACGTTCGCGGCGTACGTCAACAAGAAGGACACCGCCGCGCTGGTCAAGGCGTACGACAACATCGCCGCCATCGACGCCTCCGGCGACAACGGCTACAGCATCTACACCTCGGTGCAGTGCCGTGACGCGTCCTGGCCGCGCGACTGGAACCAGTGGCGCAAGGACAACTGGGCGGTGTACGAGAAGGCGCCGTTCATGGCCTGGAACAACGCCTGGTACAACGCCCCGTGCGCGTTCTGGCCGACGAAGTCGCTGAAGCCGGTGAACGTCGCCAACGCCAAGCTCCCGCCGGTGCTGCTGTTCCAGGCGACGGACGACGCGGCCACCCCGTACCAGGGCGGTGTCACCATGCACCGGCTGCTGAAGGGCTCCAGCCTGGTGGTGGAGCAGGGCGGCGGCAACCACGGCATCACGCTGAGCGGCAACGCCTGCCTCGACAAGCACCTGGCTGCGTACCTCACCAGCGGCAAGGTGCCGCACGGCAGTGGCGTGGCCGACGCGGTCTGCCAGAAGCTGCCCGACCCCAAGCCGCAGGCCTCGGCGCAGAAGACGCCGAGCACGACCCAGTCGGCCGTTGCTGCGGTCGGCAACACCCTGCGCGGGATCCTGGGGTCCGGGGTCTGAGCGTGCCTACGTGAGCATCGTCTGACATGACCTGAGGGGCGCCCGGTACGTGCCGGGCGCCCCTCGCGTGCTTACGTGCGACCGCTCCCTCCGTACGAGGCGATCAAACGCGCCAGATGCCGCCCCGCCGCCTCCAGCGGTGTCTCGCTGCGCGCGACCTGGGACGCCAGTTCGGCCCCTTCCAGCGTGGCGATCACCGTGTGGGCCAGATCCTCCGCGTCCGCTTCGGCGAACCCCGCGCCGACCAGCCTCTCGGCGACCACGGCCCGCCAGCGGGCGAACGCCTCGGCCGCCGCCTGCTGGATGCCGGGGGCGCTGGCCGCCGTGCCGACGACGGTGGAGGTGACCGGGCAGCCGTCGAGCCAGTCGGATTCGCGCAGGCCCTGGGCGAGGGAGGCGGTGAGCGCGAGGAGGGCCCGCGCCGGGTCCGGCTCCGCGTCGAGCGACTCGCGCAGCAGCTCGGTGAACTCCTCGTCGCCGAGCCGCACCGCGGCCGTACCGAGCTCCTGCTTGCCGCCGGGGAAGAAGTGGTAGACCGAGCCGAGCGTCGCCCCGGCCTCGCGGCAGATCTGCTTGATGCCGGTGCCCTCGTAGCCCTGGCGCTGCATCAGGCGTGAGGCCGTACGGACGATCCGCTCGCGGGTGCCGGCGGTCTCGAGGTCGTGCGGGGCCTTGGTCTTCACGCCCCCACTTTACCGACCTAGAGCGACCGCTCTAGTCGTCATGCTAGGTTCCTCTCTGGGTAGAGCGTTCGCTCTAGTCGCCGTTTCAGTGATCCACGGGGAGATTTCTGTGAATCCGTCCGCTGTGAGACCGTCCGCTGCGCACCCCTCGTCCGTCACCGTCACCGTCATCGGTCTCGGCCCCATGGGCCGCGCGATGGCCGGTGCCTACCTGGACGCCGGCTACGACGTCACCGTCTGGAACCGCACCGCGAGCCGCGCCCACGAGCTGGTGGCCAGGGGCGCGGTGCGCGCCGCCACCGTCGAGGAGGCGCTGGCGGCGAACGAGGTGGCCGTGCTGAGCCTCACCGACTACGGCGCGATGTACACCATCCTGGAGCCCGCCGCTCCGGCCCTGGCGGGCCGCGTCCTGGTCAACCTCAGCTCGGACACCCCGGAGAGGACCCGCGAGGGGGCGGCCTGGGCGGTGAAGCACGGGGCGCGTCACCTCACCGGCGGTGTCCAGACCCCGCCATCCGGTATCGGCTCGCCGGAGTTCGACACCTTCTACAGCGGCCCCCGCGACCTCTTCGAGCAGTACGAGGACGTTCTGAAGGTCATCACAGGCACCGACTACCGCGGGGAGGACCCGGGCCTGGCCGCGCTCTACTACCAGCTCCAGATGGACCTCTTCTGGACCACCCTGACCGCCTGGCTGCACACGCTGGCGCTGGCGGACGCGAACGGCATCAGCGCCTCGGAGATCACGCCGTACGCGGCGCAGACGCTGGGCGGGATGGGCCAGTTCCTCGACTTCTACACGCCGCGGATCCAGGCGGGGCGGCACTCCGGCGACGTCGAGCGGATCTCGATGGCCGTGGCGAGCATGGAGCACGTCGTGCACACGGCGCGGGACGCGGGCGTCGACCCGGCGCTGCCCGCCGCGGTGCTGGGGGCGTTCCGGCGCGCGGCGGCGGAAGGCTACGCGGAGGACAGCCTGACCCGGCTGTTGGAGGTGTTCGGGAGGGGCGCGGCTGCCTGAGTACGAGCGAGGGCGCCCCGCACAGGCAGGGCGCCCTCGGTCACCTACGCGAGAGGGTCAGAGCTTCTCGATCACGTAGTCGACGCACTTCGTCAGGGCCTCGACGTCCGCCGGTTCGATCGCCGGGAACATCGCGACGCGCAGCTGGTTGCGGCCGAGCTTGCGGTAGGGCTCGGTGTCGACGATGCCGTTGGCGCGCAGGACCTTGGCGACGGCGGCGGCGTCGACCTCGTCGGTGAAGTCGATCGTGCCGATGACCTGGGAGCGCTTGGCCGGGTCGGTGACGAACGGGTTCGCGAACTTGACGTCCTCGGCCCAGCCGTACAGCGTCCGCGCGGACGTGGCGGTGCGGCGGACCGACCAGTCCAGGCCGCCCTGGCCGTTGATCCACTCGAGCTGCTCGTTGAGGAGGAACAGGGTGGCGAGGGCCGGGGTGTTGTACGTCTGGTTCTTGCGGGAGTTGTCGATCGCCGTCGGCAGCGAGAAGAACTCGGGGACGTGCCGGCCGGACGCGTGGACGCGCTCCGCGCGCTCGATCGCGGCCGGGGAGAACACGCCGATCCACAGGCCGCCGTCGGAGGCGAAGGACTTCTGCGGGGCGAAGTAGTAGACGTCCGTCTCGGCGATGTCGACGGGCAGACCGCCGGCGCCCGAGGTGGCGTCCACGAGGACCAGGGCGCCCTCGTCGGCGCCGGCCACGCGCTTGATCGGCATGGCGACACCGGTCGAGGTCTCGTTGTGGGTGAAGGCGTAGACGTCGACACCCGCCTCGGCGACCGGCTCGGGGTGGGTGCCCGGGTCGCTGGAGATGACGTCCGGCTCGGCCAGCCAGGGCGCGAGCTTGGCGGCCTTGGCGAACTTGGAGGAGAACTCGCCGAAGCTGAGGTGCTGCGACTTGTTCTCGATCAGACCGTGCGTCGCGATGTCCCAGAACGCGGTGGAGCCGCCGTTGCCGAGGATCACCTCGTAACCGTCGGGGAGCTGGAACAGCTCGCGGATGCCCTCACGCACCTTGCCGACCAGGTTCTTGACGGGGGCCTGGCGGTGGGAGGTGCCCATGAGGGACGTGCCGGTGGCGGCCAGGGCGTCCAGCGCCTCCACCCGCACCTTGGAGGGGCCCGCGCCGAATCGACCGTCGGCGGGCTTGATGTCAGCAGGAATCTGGATCTCAGCCACGGAGGGGAGCGTAGTCGCTCACCGAAACGCGGGCGAAACGTCGTCCGTCGGGTGAGACGGTGTTCCGGCAGCCGTCAGCGCGGCGACGGGCCGGGCCAGACGGCCGAGGCGTCGTCGCGGTGCGTGGCCGGCAGCCGGACCGGGCGGACCGGAACAGGGCGGACGCGGCCCTCGGAGGCGGCCGTCCAGGGGGCGGGGCGGCCGGAGTAGCACAGGGTGGTGAGGACGAAGACGCCGTCGGCGTAGACCTCGACGTACTCGCCGACGGTGAGGATGCGCAGTGAGGCGGCGGGTTCCGGCAGGAGGGTCTCGCCGAGCGGGGCGCCCTCGGGGCCGGTGACCCGGAGGTTCTTGCCGTCGCAGCCGACCGTGAGCGCGGGCCGGCCCTCGTCGGAGGCATGCGTGCGCAGGGTGATCTCGGTGCGGCCGGAGACGTCGACGTCGCCGACCGCGTGCAGGGGGGCGTCGTACGTCTCCTCGCCGAGCCAGGGGTCGAGGCCCGGCCACCATTCCAGGCGGGGCGCCGCGTCCTGAGGTACGACGAGGGACTTGGGCTGGGCGAGCATGCCGCGGCAGCGGTCGCCGGAGTCGGTGAGGCCGACGCGGCGCGGGGTGGTGTGCAGCACGACGCGTGAGCCGTCGGGAGCCGTGACGACGCGCGGGGCGTACGCGCCCGTCGGGCCGAGCGGACCGCGGCGGGTCCACGGGCCGCGCAGGCGCGGTGCGGTCCACGCCTCGAAGCCCCGGGTGGCGCCTATGGAGCCGAGCAGCAGCCAGCTGCCGTCGTCGAGGCGTTCGAGGACCGGGCACTCCAACTCGTCTACGTCACCGGGTGAGATGAGCGGCGGCTGGACGGTCCAGTGCTCCAGGTCGTCGGAGGTGGCCCAGGCGACGCAGCCGCTGACCTCGACGGGCTGGGAGGCGTCGGCGGCGCAGAGGGCCATGACCCAGCCGTCGGACTCGTCGTCGCGTACGACGAAGGGGTCGCGCCAGCCCATGCGTTCGCCCGTGCGGTACCAGCGCCCGTCCGCCTCGAC
The DNA here is from genome assembly GCF_028885415.1 of Streptomyces coeruleorubidus. Lineage (GTDB taxonomy): Bacteria > Actinomycetota > Actinomycetes > Streptomycetales > Streptomycetaceae > Streptomyces > Streptomyces coeruleorubidus_A. The sequence continues at coordinate 4,369,436 of NZ_CP118527.1, read as the reverse complement.
GACCGGCCCCGTGCCGTGGCGGCGCCAGCCGGTGCCGTCGGTGCGGTCGGAGTGGGCCAGGCCGACCGACTGCAGGGGCCAGCCGCCGGGGGTGAGTCCGGAGACGGCGGTGTAGAGCATCGCCATGCCGGTGCCGTGCGGGAAGGCGTGCATGGTCCACACCGCCTGCTGGTCGAAACGGCCCGGCAGGCCGTTGCCGAAGGCCGTGCCCTGCGGCTCCCAGTGGACCAGGTCGGTGGAGGTGGCCCGGCCGTAGGACGTCTCCATGCGCAGGTGGTCGAACTCGGCCGTCCACGGGCCCTGCAGGTGCAGCGCGGTGTAGGTGCCGTCCGCGTGGCGCAGGAGGTCGAAGTCGTTCACGCAGAGGCCGGGCGGCGCGTATCGCATGGACAGGTCCTGTCTGCCGACAGCCGCACTCAAGCGTGTGCGCTGTGCTCTGGCTGGTGAGAGTTCCTCTGAGAGTCAGCCGAAGTAAATCTGAACGCAAACGCTTGCGCAACCAGGTGGGCGGGTTTACGGTCTCGTCACTCCCCCCTCACGCCGATGTGTTTCCGGGCCCCGGGCACGCGGCGTGCACTCGATCAAGGAGCGTCCCGTGACGGTCAGCATCACCGATGTCGCCGAGGCCACCGGGGTCTCGGCGTCCACCGTGTCCCGCGCCCTGCGCGGCCGTCCCGGAGTGTCGGAGGAGATGCGGGCCCGGATCGTCGAGGCCGCCGCCGAGCTGGGCTACACCGCCTCGCGCTCGGCGTCCAGCCTGGCCAGCGGGCGCACCTACACCATCGGCGTCGTCGTCCCGTACGTCGGCCGCTGGTTCTTCGGCACCGTGCTGGACTCCGCCGAGAAGGTCTTCAGCGCCGCCGGTTACGACGTCCTGCTGTACAACCTCGGCTCACCGGAGGCCCGCAAGCGCTTCTTCACCAAGCTGCCGATCCGCAAACGGGTCGACGCCGTGCTGTCCCTGCTGATCCCGGACCTGGAGGAGGCCGCCGCCCTGCGGTCCCTCGACGTGCCGCTGGCGACCACGGTCGGCGGCGCCCGGCCCGGCTTCACGGCGGTCGGCATCGACGACCGGGGTGGGGCTCAGAGCGCCGTACGGCATCTGGTGAACCTCGGCCACCGGCGGATCGGCATGATCTCCGGCCCCAGCGAGCCGCTGCACTGGACCACGCCCCTCGACCGCCGGCAGGGCTACCTGGACGTGCTGGCCGACGCCGGGATCGAGCCCGACCCCGCACTGGAGGCGGACGGCGGTTACACGGTCGAGGGCGGTGAGCGGGCCATGACCGAGCTGCTGGCGCTGCGCCATCCGCCGACCGCCGTGTTCGCCCAGTCCGACGAGATGGCGATGGGCGCGCTGCGCGCCCTGCGCCGGCACCGGCTGAGGGTTCCGGAGGACGTGTCCGTCGTCGGCTTCGACGATCACGAGCTGTCCGAGGTGGTCGGGCTGACCACCGTGGCCCAGCCGGTCGCGGTCCAGGGCCGGGAGGCGGCCCGGCTGCTGCTGGCGCGGCTGGACGATCCGGAAGCCGGGCCGCCGCACCCCGTCGAGATGCCCATCCGTTTCGTCCTCCGCGAGACCACCGCTCCGCCTAACACCGACAGGCAGCGGTAGCTCCACCCGTCCCCTTCCCCGCCCGCCACCGGGGGCGCCGTTCCGTCCCTCGGCCCCTTCCCCACCGTCCGCGCACCACCCGCACACCCCCGCACGGAGGCACCACATGATCACCGGCTACAGAAAACACCGTCGTACGGGCCTGACGGCCCTCGCTCTGCTGCCCCTGGCCGCGCTGGCCGCCTGTGGCGGGGGCGGCGGCAGCGACACCTCCGCCGAAGAGGGCAGCGGCAAGGGCACCATCAGCGTCTGGGCCCACCAGGGTCAGGCGGGCGAGGCGGCCGCGCTGCAGAACGCGGTGAAGTCCTTCAACTCCTCGCAGAGCGACGTCAAGGCCGAGCTGAAGCTGATCCCCGAGAACGACTACACCAAGACCATCACCGCCACCGACGCCTCGGAACTGCCGGACGTGCTGGAGTTCGACGGTCCGACGATGGCGAACTTCGTCTACAACAGCAAGCTCGCCCCGGTCGACGGCCACGTCTCCGCCAAGACCCTCGGCAACGTCACCGACGCGATCAAGGCGCAGGGCGAGATCGACGGCAAGCACTACGGCCTGGGCATGTTCGACGCCGGGCTCGGTATGTACGCCAACAAGAAGCTGCTGGACGCGGCCGGTGTGAAGTACCCGACGAGCGTGGACGACGCCTGGACGGCCGAGGAGTTCGGCAAGGCGCTCAAGGCGCTCAAGGGCAAGGACCCTGACGGCAAGGTCCTCGACATATCGGAGCAGTACGGCCTGGCCACCGAGTGGGGCACCTTCGGCTTCTCCCCGATCGTCTGGTCGGCCGGCGGCGGCCTGCTGAAGGACGGCAAGGCGCAGGGCGCCCTCGACAGCCCGGACGTGGTCTCCGCGATGAAGACCTTCCAGTCCTGGAAGACGTACGTCGACCCCAACACCGACGGCAACGCCTTCGCCAAGGGCAAGGTGGCGCTGAGCTGGGTCGGCCACTGGAACTACCCCGCGTACAGCGAGGCGCTCGGGGACGACCTCGCCGTCGTGCCACTGCCGGACTTCGGCAAGGGCCCCAAGACGGGCCAGGGCTCGTGGGCCTGGGGCATCGGCGCCGACAGCAAGAACGGCAAGGCCGCGGGCGCCTTCCTGGACTACCTGCTGAACGACAGCAACGTCGGCGCGATGACGAAGGCCAACGGCGCGGTGCCCGCCACCGAGTCCGCACTCGCCAAGAGCGAGCTGTACAAGAAGGGCGGCCCCCTCCAGCTCTTCGCCGACCAGCTGGTCAAGCCGTGCGGCGACAGTGACATCAGCGCCTCCTGCGTCGCCGTCACCCGCCCGGTGACCGCCGGATACCCCACGGTCACCGCCAAGTTCAACACGGCCCTGAACTCGATCTACGGCGGCGCCGACCCCAAGGAAGCCCTGCAGAAGGCCGCCCGTGCCATCGACCGGGACTTCACCGACAACGCCGGCTACGAGATCCCGTAACCCGCAGGACGCATCGGCCCGGGCGGGCCGTCGGCGACGTGGCGACGCAGCCACGTACCGACCGGGCCCGCCCCGCCGGGAAGAGGACCCTCCCGTGAAAACCGTGGAACCCGCGCACCCCGCGGCCCCTGGCCGGGCGCAGGCCGCCTCGTCCACGCCCTCCGCGAAGCCCTCGCGTCCGTCGCGCGGCAACCGCGACTGGCTGCACGGGCTGCTGATGTCCGCCCCGGCCGTCGGCGGGCTGATCGCCTTCGTCGGCATCCCGTTCGGCTACGCCGTGGTGCTCTCCTTCTACAACGTCCGCCTCGGCTCGCCGCTGGAGCCCACCTTCTTCGGGGTGGAGCACTACCGGCGGCTGTTCACCGACCCCGACCTGTCCGGCCCGTTCCTGCGGGCGCTGCTGAACAACCTGACCTTCGCCGCGGTCGTCGTACCGCTCCAGACGGGTCTGGCGCTGGCGCTGGCGATCCTGCTCAACCGCAAGCTGAAGGCCATCGGCCTGTTCCGGTCCTTCTTCTTCATGCCGGTGGTCTTCCCGATGGCGCTGGTCGCCGTGATCTGGCGGCTGATCCTCGCCCGCAGCGAGCAGGGCATGCTCAACTCCCTGCTGGACGCGGTGAGTTTCGGCAACTGGGGTGCCTTCGACTGGCTCGGTGACGGCCTCACCGCGATGGGCTCGATCATCGTGCTGTCGGTGTGGCAGGGCGTCGGCTTCCAGATGGTCATCCTGCTGGCCGGTCTCCAGCAGATCCCGGGCGAGCTCTACGAGGCCTCCCAGCTGGACCGGGCCTCGCGCTGGCAGCAGTTCCGGCACGTCACCCTGCCCGGCATCCGCGGAACCCTCGTCTTCGTCGCGATGCTGACCTCGGTGCTGTCCTTCCGGGTCTTCGACCAGGTGTACATCCTCATCCGCGGCGGCGGCCTGGACGAGGACGCCACCCGGACGGTGATGTACCAGGCCGTCACCACGGCCTTCGACCAGAACAACATCGGCCAGGCCTCGGCCGTCACGGTGGTGTTCTTCCTGATCGTCGTCGCCCTGACGATCGTCCAGCGCCGCGTCGTCCGGCCCGACAACGAGGACTGACTCCATCATGGCCATGACCCGTACGCCCGTACGCCGCGTCTTCGACTACACCGTCCTGAGCGTCCTGGCGTTCGTCTTCGCCCTCCCCGCGCTCTATCTCTTCCTCGGCAGCCTCAAGCCGTCCGACGAGGTCCTGAACGGCCTGTCCGGCTTCCTGCCCACCCACCTCTCCTTCGACAACTACACCGCCGTCCTCGACAGTCTCAGCTCCGACAGCACCGGCTACTTCTGGCAGTTCATGGGCGTGTCGGTCCTGCTGTCGTTCGTGGTGGTGACGGGCGGACTGATCGTCAACTCGATGGCGGCGTACGGGCTGACGCGGCTGAAGTGGCGCGGCCAGAACGCGGTGTTCACCCTGGTCCTGCTGCTGATGCTGATCCCGTTCGAGTCGGTGGCGGTGCCGCTGTTCTACATGTTCAACGGCCAGCGCAACACCCTGTTCATCCAGGCGCTGCCATTCGTCGCCAACGCCTTCGCGATCTACCAGTTCCACACGTTCTTCAAGAAGATCCCGCCGAGCATCGAGGAGGCGGCCCGGCTGGACGGCGCGGGTCCCTGGCGGACCTTCTTCGCGATCATCGTGCCGATGTCCAGGCCGGTCTTCGCCTCGGTCGCGATCCTCACCTTCCTCATCCAGTGGGGCTCCTTCCTGTGGCCGGTGCTGATGGTGTCCGACCCGTCGGTGCGTCCCCTGCCCCTCGAGATGAGCGTCTTCCAGGGGCAGCAGCCCCCGGAGTGGGGCCAGATCCTCGCCTTCGGTGTGCTGCTGGTGCTGCCCGTGCTGATCGTCTTCGCGTTCTTCCAGCGCTGGTTCGTCGAGGGCGTGGCCAGCTCGGCCGTGAAGGGCTGACCTGGCTCGTTACTGTCAGTGGTCGGATGCATCCTGGACGCATGACGGATCTCGAAGCACAGTTGCGTGCCGTCGTCCAGGGCGACGTCGGGTTCGACGTCACGTCTCGGGCGCTGGCGACCATGGACGCGTCCAACTACCGGCGGGTCCCGCTGGGCGTGGTCGTGCCGCGTGACGCCGACGACGTGGCGGCGGCTCTCGCGGTGTGCCGGGAGCGAGGGGTGCCGGTGGTCGCCCGCGGTGGAGGCACGTCCATCGCCGGACAGGCCACCGGCACCGGTGTCGTCCTGGACTTCACCCGGCACATGAACCGGCTCCTGTCGCTCGACCCGGAGACCCGCACGGCCGTGGTCCAGCCCGGCCTGGTCCTCGACCGCCTCCAGGAGGCCGCCGCCCCGCACGGCCTGCGCTTCGGCCCCGATCCCTCCACGCACAGCCGGTGCACGCTCGGCGGGATGATCGGCAACAACTCGTGCGGCTCGCACTCGGTGGCGTGGGGGACGACCGCGGACAGTGTGCGGGAGCTGGACGTGATCACCGCGCGCGGGGAGCGGCTGCGGCTCGGGCAGGGGTGGGCTGGGGCCCCGGAGGGGTTGCGGGGCCTGGTCGAGGGGGAGTTGGCGCGGCTGCGGACCGGTTTCCCCGAGCTGCCCCGCCGTATCTCCGGATACGCGCTCGACGCCCTGCTGCCCGAGAAGGGCGCCGATGTCGCGCGTTCGTTCTGCGGGAGCGAGGGCACCCTGGGGATCCTCACCGAGGCGGTCGTACGGCTGGTGGAGGCGCCACGTGCGCGTGCGCTCGCCGTGCTGGCGTACGCCGATGAGAGCGCGGCCGCGGAGGCGGCTGCCGGGCTGCTGCCGTACCAGCCGCTGACGGTGGAGGGCATGGCGGCCGACCTGGTGCCGTCGGCGACCGCGCTGCCGAAGGGCGGGGCTTGGCTGTTCGTCGAGACGGGCGGGGAGTCGGAAGGGGAGGCACGCGCGCGTGCGGAAGCGATCGTGCGGGCGGCCGATGTCGCGGACGCCCTGGTGGTCACCGACCCGGCCGGGCAGCGCGCGCTGTGGCGGATCCGGGAGGACGCGAGCGGTACGGCGACGCGGATGCCCGACGGGAGCGAGGCGTGGCCGGGGTGGGAGGACTGCGCGGTGCCGCCCGCCCGGCTCGGGGCGTATCTGCGGGACTTCCGCGCGCTGCTCGGCGCGCACGGACTGCGCGGCACGCCGTACGGGCACTTCGGGGACGGCTGCATCCACGTCCGTATCGACTTCGACCTGCTGACGGAGCCCGGTGTCGCCCGGTTCCGCCGCTTCTCGGAGGAGCTCGCGGAGCTGGTGGTGGCGCACGGCGGTTCGCTGTCCGGGGAGCACGGGGACGGGCAGGCGCGGGCAGAGCTGCTGCCCAAGATGTACGGGCCGGAGATGGTGGGCCTGTTCGAGCGGGTGAAAGGGGTGTGGGACCCCGACGACCTCCTCAACCCCGGCATGCTGGTCCGCCCCGCGCCCCTGGACGTCGGCCTCCGTTTCTCCGTCCTCCCCCGCGAGCCCGTCGACGTCGCCTTCGGCTACCCCGCCGACGGCGGTGACTTCTCGGCGGCGGTGCGGCGCTGCGTGGGCGTCGCCAAGTGCCGTACGACGTCGGTGTCCGGCTCCTCGGTCATGTGCCCGTCCTTCCGGGCGACCGGCGCAGAGCAGCACTCCACGCGCGGGCGGGCCCGGCTGCTGCACGAGATGCTCGCGGGTGAGGTGGTGACCGACGGCTGGCGCTCCACCGAGGTGCGGGACGCGCTGGACCTGTGCCTGTCCTGCAAGGGCTGCCGCTCGGACTGCCCGGTGGAGGTCGACATGGCCACGTACAAGGCGGAGTTCCTGCATCACCACTACGCCGGAAGGCGCCGCCCGGCCGCGCACTACGCGATGGGCCGGCTGCCGGTGTGGCTCCGGGCCGTGACCCGTACACGCACGGCGCCGCTGGTCAACGCCCTCGCCCGGATGCGGCCCTTCGCCCGGGCCGCGAAACGGCTGGGCGGGATCGCCCCCGAGCGGGAGCTCCCCCGGGTGGCGACACGGACGTTCAGCAGGTGGTGGGAGCGCAGGCGGGGCGAGGCGGCTGCCGCCGGGCGTGGCCGTCTCGTCGTGTTGTGGCCCGACACCTTCACCGAGTACCTCTCGCCCTCCGTCGGACAGGCCGCCGTCCGTGTGCTGGAGGCGGCCGGGCTGCGCGTGGCGCTGCCGCCGACCGTGCACCTGGCGAAACCGCCGGTGGGCGACGGCAGGACGGTCGCCCTCGACCCGCTGTCCCTGCTGCGGGGCCGGGGCCGGGTCTGCTGCGGGCTGACGTACGTGTCGACGGGGCAGCTGGACCGCGCCCGGGCCGTCATGCGGCGCACGCTCGATCTGATGGAGCCGGTGCTGGAGACCGACGCCCCGGTCGTGGTCCTGGAGCCGAGCTGCGCCGCCGCCCTGCGCACGGACGTCCCCGAGCTGCTGCACGACGACCCGCGCGCGGCCCGCCTCGCCGCCAAGGTCCTCACCTTCGCTCAGACGCTGGAGCGCCACGCCCCCGGCTGGACACCGCCGCGCGTGGACCGCCCGGTGGCCGGCCAGACCCACTGCCACCAGCACGCGGTGCTGGGCGACGCCGCCGACCGCCGGCTGCGTCAAGCCGCTCTGCTCTCGGGCGAACTGAGCGGCGGCTGCTGCGGTCTCGCGGGAAACTTCGGCTTCGAGAAGGGCCACTACGAGGTGTCCGCGGCCTGCGCGGAGGAACAGCTCCTGCCGTCGGTACGGGGCGCGCCGGACGGCACGGTGGTCCTGGCGGACGGCTTCTCCTGCCGGACGCAGCTGGAGCAGCTGGCGGGGGTGCGGGGGAGGCATCTGGCTCAGGTGCTGGCGGCGGCGCTGGAGGGAGCAGGCAGTGAACGGGAGGCCGAGCGGTGAACCGGGGCGGGTGGCCGTACTGTCCGACATCCACGGCGTTCTCCCCGCCCTGGAGGCCGTGCTCGCCGAGCCGGACGTCGCCGCTGCCGAGCGCATCGTGCTCACCGGCGACATCGCGGCCGGCCCGCAACCGCGGGAGGTCGTCGAGCTGCTGCGGGCGCAGGGCGACCGTGTGCTGTGGGTCGCCGGGAACGCCGACCGCGAGCTGGTCGAGATCCGCAGGGGAGAGCGGACCCGGTTCCCCGACGCGATCAGCCCGTACGCGGCCCGTCAACTGACCCCCGGCCAGGTCGACTTCCTCGACTCCCTGCCCACGTCCCTGACCCTCACCGTCCCGGGCCACGGCAAGGTCCTCTTCTGCCACGCCACCCCCCGCGACGACGAGGAGATCGTCCTGGTCGACTCCCGCCCGGCCCGCTGGACGGAGGTGTTCGCCGGCCTGGACGACGACATCCGCACGGTGGTGTGCGGCCACACCCACATGCCCTACGCCCGTCTGGCCCACGGCCGCCTGGTGGTCAACCCGGGCAGCGTCGGCATGCCGTACGGCCGTCCTGGCGCCCACTGGTGTCTGCTGGGCCCGGGCACCGACCTGCGCGTCACGCCGTACGACATCCCGGCCGCGACCGCGCGGCTGATCGCCGAGTGCGCCTACCCGGACATCGCCGACTGGGCCGGCTACCACCTCAACGCCCGGGCGAGCGACGTGGACGCGCTTGAGGCGTTCGGGCCACGGGACGGGCGGACCCGAGTGTCTGAACCGGGGGAGGGACGGAGCCGCTCCTAGGCTCGCGGCACCAGCCACCGCCCGCCGAGGGCCGCTGCTCGAAGGAGCCCGCTCATGAGCGTCCGCGTCCAGCCGATCACCCGCGACGAGCACCTCGCGTTCGTCACGGCCCGCCCCTCCGCCAGCCACACCCAGGTTCCCTCCTGGGGTGAGGTGAAGCCCGACTGGCAGGCCGAGAGCCTCGGCTGGTTCGACCAGGGCGGACAGCTCGTCGGCGCGGGACTGGTGCTGCTGCGGCCCCTGCCCGGGCCGCGGTTGCCCGGACTGCCGCGGTACCTCGCGTACCTGCCCGAAGGCCCGCTCCTCGACTGGCACGAGCCCGGCCTCGAACGCCTGCTGGAGCCGATGGTCGCCCACCTCGAGCGACGGGGCGCCTTCGCGGTGCGGATGGGCCCGCCGGTCGTGGTGCGCCGCTGGAGCGCCGAGACGGTCAAGGCGGCGATCGCGGACCCGGCCGCCCGGCGGCTGCGCGACGTGCGGGCGACGTCGTACGAACCCCGCGCCGGCCAGGTCGCGGACAGCCTGCGCCGCATGGGCTGGCGGCAGACCGCACCCGGCGGCGAGGACGGCTTCGCCGCCGGTCAGCCCCGGTACGTCTTCCAGGTGCCGTTCGCCGGACGGTCGCTGGAGGACATCCACAACGGCCTGAACCAGCAGTGGCGGCGCAACATCAAGAAGGCGGAGAAGGCCGGCGTGAAGGTCGTGCGCGGTGCTCTGGAGGACCTGCCGGCCTTCCACGAGCTGTACACCGAGACCGCCGAGCGGGACGGTTTCCTCCCGCGCCCGCTGCCGTACTTCCAGCGCATGTGGAGCGCGCTCACCGCCGAGCACCCGGACCGGATGCGGCTCTACCTCGCGTACCACGACGGCGAGGCGCTCGCCGCCGCCACCATGCTGACCGTCGGCGACCACGTCTGGTACTCCTACGGCGCCTCCGCCGACCGCCGGCGCGAGGTCCAGCCGAGCAGCGCCGTGCAGTGGCGCATGATGTGCGACGCCCACGAACTCGGCGCCGCCGTCTACGACCTGCGCGGCATCACCGACACCCTGGAGGAGTCCAGCGATCTGGTGGGCCTGCTCCGCTTCAAGGTGGGCACGGGCGGCGAGGCCGTCGAATACCTCGGCGAATGGGACTACCCGCTCAACGGGCTGCTGTACAAGGCGTTCAGTCTCTACCTCGCCCGGCGCTGAGAGCCCGCATTCCGAGACAGTGGCATAAGCGGTTTACGTGCCTGACTGAGTCCATTACTCTGGACTCTACAGTACACCGTGATGCACACGAGCGTGCGCAACGGTGTACGTACGCAGCCGAGCCGAGCACAGGACCGCCCGTGACCACCCCCGACAGCGCCATCACGCCCCAGCCCGCGACAACGGCCACTGCCGCCACTGCCGCCGCACCGGCCGCCGGGCCGGGGCGGCTGGGCTCCCTCGGGCCGGTGGCCCTGGTGTTCGCGGGCGGGATCTCGGTGCAGTTCGGCGGTGCCCTGGCCGTGATGCTGATGCCGAGGGCGGGCGCCCTCGGAGTGGTGGCGCTGCGGCTGCTCGTGGCTGCGGTCGTCCTGCTGCTGGTCTGCCGACCGCGGCTGCGCGGCCACTCGCGCACCGACTGGGGCACGGTCGTCGTCTTCGGCATCACCATGGCCGCGATGAACGGCCTCTTCTACCAGTCCGTCGCCCGCATCCCGCTGGGCCCCGCGGTCACCCTGGAGGTCCTCGGCCCGCTCGCCCTCTCGGTCCTGGCGTCCCGCCGCGCGATCAATGCGGTGTGGGCGGCGCTCGCCCTGGCCGGTGTCTTCCTGCTCGGCGGCGGAGGCTTCAGCAGCCTCGACCCCATAGGAGCGGCCTTCGCCCTGGGTGCCGGCGCCATGTGGGCGGCCTACATCATCTTCAGCGCCCGTACGGGCCGCCGCTTCCCGCAGGCGGACGGCCTGGCGCTGGCGATGGCGGTGGGGGCGGTGCTGTTCCTGCCCCTGGGCATCGCCGAGTCGGGCACGAAGCTGATCGACCCGGTGACGCTGGGCCTGGGCGCGGCGGTGGCCCTGCTCTCCTCGGTCCTGCCCTACACCCTCGAACTGCTCGCCCTGCGCCGCCTGCCCGCCTCCACCTTCGCGATCCTCATGAGCCTGGAACCGGCCATCGCCGCGACGGCCGGCTTCCTCCTCCTCGACCAGGCCCTCACCACCACGGAGGCCGCCGCGATCGCCCTCGTCATCGCGGCGAGCATGGGGGCGGTACGGACCCAGGTCGGCCGCGGCCGCGACCGCCGCAAGGCGGCGGCATCGGAGAGCAGCGGGCTGGAGGGCTAGGGCCCTTGACGCGGCTGGTATGCGCGCACCACCCGAAATCCCACGTCGTCGATCCGGAACGTCGGATGACTACGACGCCGTACCGAAGCACGGCAACTCCAGTGCTCGTCGGCCCAGCCGCCGCCCCGCAACACCCGGTAGGTGCCATAGACCTCGGCGTCGTAGACGTCCCAGCACCACTCCCAGACATTGCCCAGCATGTCGTAGAGGCCCCACGCGTTGGCCTGCCTGCCGCCCACGGGACGGATCCGCTCCTCCGAGTTGCCGCGGTACCAGGCGATCTCATCGAGCCGCCCGTACCGCGGCCCACTGCTGCCGGCCCGACAGGCGTGCTCCCACTCGGCCTCGGTCGGCAGCCGGTACCCGTCACCGGAGACGTCCCAGTCGACCGACTCGGAGTCATCGCCCAGGCGATACGCGGGCGTCAGTCCTTCCGCCCGGGACAGCGCGTTACAGAATCGGACCGCGTCCCACCACGACACGCCCTCGACGGGCAGCCGCTCGCCGCGAGCGGCACTCGGCCGCTCACCGGTGACCCGGGCGTACCACGCCTGAGTGACCGGGACCGCCGACATCCGGAACGACGCGACCTCGACGCCCCAACTCCGCTGCGTCCGCCGGTCGGACAGCGTCACCCGCCCTGACGGAACGGCCACCATCTCGTTCTCCACGCCTACGTCGACCCCCATGTCGAGCCACACTAACGGCGGTCGGACGCCGACCTGACCGTGCCGAGGTCAGGCAGCGCTCGACATCGATGGCCAGGTCGAACAGGCCCTATCGCACCAACATCCCCCGCACCGTAATCCTGTAATGCACCCGCAGCCGCCGCAGCTCCCACAACCCCACCGCGGTCACGGACAGCGGAGCCCCGAGTATGAACACCGCCCGCACCGGCCCCGGCACGCCCGCGTACGCCCCGGTGAACACGTCGATCAGCGTCATCTCCCACACCAGCGTCATGGCCAGCAGCGGCGGCATCCAGTTGCTCATCCTTGTGTCTCCCCCGATGCGTGACCACTGCGCGACCAAGTGAACGAGCGCGGCCCCGGAGTGTATTGATCGCGCCCTCGCAGCACACGCTTTCAGCCACGACCCACTTTCATGCAAGCACGCTTGATTGTTTCTGACCTCGCTGTCATGCTCCTCAGCACGCCGCACCACCCCGCATCACCCCGCACACCGCCGTGCCCGGAGGGGAGCGCCCGTGTCCGATCCGACGTCCGTGATCGACGACCTGCACGAGGAGAGCGAGGAACTCGACCGCCTCGTGGCCGGGTTGGGCGCGCCGCGCTGGGCGCTCGCCACCCCCGCGCCCGGCTGGACCGTCGCCCACCAGATCGCCCACCTCGCCTGGACGGACCGCTCGGCCCTGCTCGCCGTCACGGACGCCGACGGCTTCCGCGGCCTGGTCGAGAAGGCCCTCGCGGCACCGGGCTCCTTCGTCGACGAGGGCGCCGAGGAGGACGCCGGTCTCCCGCCCGCCGAACTGCTCGCGCGGTGGCGCGCCGGCCGTACGGCGCTGGAGAAGGCGCTGCGGGCCGCCCCGCCCAAGGCACGCTTCCCCTGGTACGGCCCGCCCATGTCGGCCGCCTCCATGGCGACGGCCCGTTTTATGGAGACCTGGGCCCACGGGCAGGATGTGGCCGACGCTCTCGGTGTGGTGCGCCCACCCACCGACCGGCTGCGGCATGTGGCCTGGCTCGGGGTGCGGACCCGGGACTTCGCCTACGGTGTGCACGGACTGACTCCGCCGACCGATCCCTTCCGAGTCGAACTCCGGCCCCCCTCCGGCGACTTGTGGACGTACGGCCCCGAGGACGCCCCGCAACGCGTCATCGGGCCCGCCCTCGACTTCTGCCTCCTGGTCACCCAGCGCGCCCACCGCGCCGACCTCGCCCTGCGCGCCGAGGGCCCCGACGCCGACCGCTGGCTGGACATCGCCCAGGCCTTCGCGGGCCCGCCCGGCACCGGCCGCCCCGCGAACCGGGCCGCGCGGTGACCCTCCGCATCGGCAACGCCTCCGGCTTCTACGGGGACCGCTTCGACGCCATGCGCGAGATGCTCACCGGCGGCGACCTGGACGTCCTCACCGGCGACTACCTCGCCGAGCTGACGATGCTCATCCTCGGGCGGGACCGGCTGAAGGACCCCGGCGGCGGATACGCCCGTACCTTTCTGCGGCAGTTGGAGGACTGCCTGGGGCTCGCCCACGAGCGGGACGTGAAGATCGTCAGCAACGCCGGCGGGCTCAACCCGGCCGGACTCGCCGACTCCGTACGGGCGTCGGCCGACCGGCTCGGCATCCCTGTGCGCGTCGCACATGTGGAGGGCGACGACCTCGCCGCCGCCTTCCCCGGCAGCCTCGCCGCCCACGCCTACCTCGGCGGCTTCGGCATCGTGGCATGTCTGCGGGCCGGCGCCGACATCGTCGTCACCGGGCGGGTGACGGACGCGGCACTCGTCACCGGGCCGGCCGCCGCCCACTTCGGGTGGCAGCAAACGGACCACGACCGGCTCGCGGGGGCCGTCGTCGCCGGGCATGTGCTGGAGTGCGGGGCGCAGGCCACCGGCGGCAACTACGCCTTCTTCCGGGACGGCGACGTCCGCCGCCCCGGCTTCCCGCTCGCCGAGCTCCACGAGGACGGCTCTTGCGTCATCACCAAGCACCCCGGCACCGGCGGCTTCGTCGACGTCGGCACGGTCACCGCCCAACTGCTGTACGAGACGGCCGGCGCCCGGTACGCGGGACCGGACGTCACCGCCCGGCTGGACACCGTGCGGCTCGGCCAGGACGGACCCGACCGGGTGCGGATCGAGGGCGTGCGCGGTCAGGCGCCGCCGCCCACCCTCAAGGTCGGGCTCAACAGGCTCGGCGGCTTCCGAGGCGAGGTCGTCTTCGTGCTCACCGGCCTCGACATCGAGGCCAAGGCCGCCCTGGTGCGGGAGCAGATGGAACCCGCCCTCGGCAAGGCCGCCGACGTGCGCTGGGAGCTGGTCCGCACCGACCGGCCCGACGCCCCGAGCGAGGAGACGGCGAGCGCGTTGCTGCGACTCGTCGTACGGGACTCCGACCAGGAGGTCGTCGGGCGGGCCCTGAGCGGGGCGGCCGTGGAGCTGGCGCTCGCCAGTTACCCCGGCTTCCATGTGCTGGCGCCACCCGGAAAGGGCTCGCCCTATGGGGTCTTCGAGGATGTGTACGTCCCCCATGGTGCCGTCGACCATGTGGCCGTCCTCCATGACGGGCGCCGGGTCCCCGTGCCGCCGGCCCACGACACCGCCGTACTCGACGAAGTGCCGGAACCGCCCCTGCCACAGCCGCTGCCGCCCGGGCCCACTCGGCACGCCCCTCTCGGACTCGTCGCGGGCGCCCGCAGCGGAGACAAGGGCGGCAATGCCAACGTCGGTGTGTGGGCCCGCACGGACGACGCCTGGCGGTGGCTCGCGCACGAGCTGACGGCCGAGCGGCTGCGGGAGTTGCTGCCCGAGAGCCGTGAACTGCCCGTCACCCGGCACGTCCTGCCCAACCTCCGCGCCCTCAACTTCGTCGTCGAGGGCATCCTCGGCGCGGGCGTCGCCGCCCGGCACCGCTTCGACCCGCAGGCCAAGGCCCTCGGCGAATGGCTGCGCTCCCGCCACCTGGACATACCGGAGGCCCTGCTGTGACCGTCCTGACCTCCGCGCTCGACCCGAGCAGCCCCGAGTACCGGGCCAACCGCGAGGCCATGCTCGCCCAGCTCGCCGAACTCGACGCCGAGCACGCCAAGGCCCTCGCGGGCGGCGGCGAGAAGTACGTCGAGCGGCACCGGCGGCGCGGCAAACTCCTCGCCCGCGAACGGATCGAGCTGCTCCTCGACCCCGACACGCCCTTCCTGGAGCTGTCCCCGCTGGCCGCCTGGGGCAGCGATTACACCGTCGGCGCCTCGCTCGTCACCGGCATCGGTGTCGTCGAGGGGGTGGAGTGCCTGATCACCGCCAACGACCCCACCGTGCGCGGGGGAGCGAGCAACCCCTGGTCGCTGAAGAAGGCCCTGCGCGCGAACGACATCGCCCTCGCCAACCGGCTGCCCTGCATCAGCCTGGTCGAGTCCGGCGGCGCCGATCTGCCCTCCCAGAAGGAGATCTTCATCCCCGGGGGCGCCGTCTTCCGGGATCTGACCCGGCTGTCCGCCGCCGGGATCCCCACCCTCGCGGTCGTCTTCGGCAACTCCACCGCCGGAGGCGCCTACGTCCCCGGCATGTCCGACCACGTGATCATGGTCAAGGAGCGCGCGAAGGTGTTCCTCGGCGGTCCGCCGCTGGTGAAGATGGCCACGGGGGAGGAGAGCGACGACGAGTCCCTGGGCGGTGCCGAGATGCACGCGCGCGTGTCGGGCCTCGCCGACCACTTCGCCGTCGACGAGCACGACGCGCTCCGGCAGGCCCGCCGCGTGGTCGCTCGCCTCAACCACCGCAAGGCGTACGGCGATCCGGGCCCGGCCATCCCTCCGAAGTGTGACGAGGAAGAGCTTGTGGGGATCGTGCCCGGCGACCTCAAGTCCCCCTTCGACCCGCGCGAGGTCATCGCCCGCATCGTCGACGCCTCCGACTTCGACGAGTTCAAGCCGCTGTACGGGACGAGCCTGACCACCGGCTGGGCCACCCTCCACGGCTATCCCGTCGGCATCCTGGCGAACGCCCAAGGGGTCCTCTTCAGCGAGGAGTCCCAGAAAGCCGCCCAGTTCATCCAGCTCGCCAACCAGCGCGACATCCCGCTGCTCTTCCTGCACAACACCACCGGTTACATGGTCGGCAGGGAGTACGAGCAGGGCGGCATCATCAAACACGGCGCGATGATGATCAACGCGGTCAGCAACAGCCGCGTCCCGCACCTCTCCGTCCTCATGGGCGCCTCCTACGGCGCCGGCCACTACGGCATGTGCGGCCGGGCCTACGACCCGCGTTTTCTCTTCGCCTGGCCCAGCGCCAAGTCGGCCGTGATGGGCCCGCAGCAGCTCGCGGGCGTGCTGTCGATCGTCGCCCGGCAGTCGGCGGCGGCGAAGGGACAGCCATACGACGAGGAGGCGGATGCCGCCCTGCGCGCCATGGTGGAGCAGCAGATCGAGTCCGAGTCGCTGCCGATGTTCCTGTCCGGGCGGCTGTACGACGACGGCGTCATCGACCCGCGCGACACCCGCACCGTCCTCGGCCTGTGCCTCTCCGCCATCCACACCGCCCCTTACGAGGGCGCGCGCGGCGGCTTCGGCGTCTTCCGGATGTGAGGAACCTTCAGTGATCACTTCTGTGCTCGTCGCCAACCGGGGCGAGATAGCCTGCCGCGTCTTCCGCACCTGCCGCGAGCTCGGCATCCGCACGGTCGCCGTGCACTCGGACGCCGACGAGAACGCCCTCCACGCGCGCGTGGCCGACACGGGCGTACGACTTCCGGGGGCCGCGCCCGCCGACACCTATCTGCGCGGCGACCTGATCGTGAAGGCCGCCGTCGCGTCCGGCGCGGACGCCGTGCACCCCGGCTACGGCTTCCTCTCCGAGAACGCCGGCTTCGCCCGGTCCGTCCTGGACGCGGGCCTGGTCTGGATCGGCCCGCCCCCGGACGCCATCGAGGCGATGGCGTCCAAGACCGGCGCCAAGCGGCTCATGGGACTGAAGCCCCTCACCGACGTCACCGAGGCCGACCTGCCGGTCCTGGTGAAGGCGGCAGCGGGCGGCGGCGGCCGCGGCATGCGCGTCGTACGGCACCTGGCGGACCTGGACGCCGAACTGGCCGCCGCACGCGCCGAAGCGGCGAGTGCCTTCGGCGACGGCGAGGTCTTCGTCGAGCCGTACGTGGAGAACGGCCGCCACGTCGAGGTGCAGATCCTCGCCGACACCCACGGCACCGTCTGGCCGCTCGGCACCCGCGACTGCTCCCTCCAGCGCCGCCACCAGAAGGTCGTCGAGGAGGCCCCCGCACCCGGACTGCCCGAGGAACTCCAGGAGGAGGTGAGCGCCCTCGCCGTACGGGCCGCCCGAGCCGTCGACTACGTGGGCGCCGGCACGGTCGAGTTCCTCGTCGCCGACGGCAGGGCCCACTTCCTGGAGATGAACACCCGCCTCCAGGTCGAACACCCCGTGACGGAGGCCGTGTTCGGCCTCGACCTGGTCGCCGAACAGATCCGCATCGCCGAGCGCCACCCCCTCGAAGACACCCCGCCACGCGCGCGTGGCCACGCCGTGGAGGCCCGCCTCTACGCCGAGGACCCGTCCCGCGACTGGTCCCCCCAGACCGGCCGCCTGCACCGCCTGTCCGCACCGCAAGGCATCCGCCTCGACACCGGCTACACCGACGGCGACGACATCGGCGTCCACTACGACCCCATGCTCGCCAAGGCCGTGGCCCACGCCCCCACGCGCACGGAGGCCATCCGCAAGCTCGCCTCCGCCCTGGAACGGGCCGTGATCCACGGCCCCGTCACCAACCGCGACCTCCTGGTCCGCTCCCTGCGCCACCCCGAGTTCACCGCGGCCCGCATGGACACCGGCTTCTACGACCGCCACCTGCCGGACCTGACCGACCCGTCCCCCGACCCGCACGCCCCCCTGGCAGCCGCCCTCGCCGACGCCCAGGGCCGCTCCCGCTTCGGCGGCTGGCGCAACGTCCCCTCACAGCCGCAGACCAAGCGCTACGCGATGGCGGGTCAGGACCACGAGGTCCACTACCGGCACACACGCACGGGCCTGGAGGCGGACGGCGTAGGGGTGGTGCACGCCGACGCGCACCTCGTCGTCCTCGAAGTCGACGGCGTACGGCGCAAGTTCGAGGTGACGCACTACGGCGACCAGGTCTACGTCAACTCCACCGTGCTGACGATCCTGCCCCGCTTCCCCGACCCGACGGCCCAGCACGCCCCCGGCTCCCTCCTGGCCCCCATGCCGGGCACGGTCGTCCGAGTGGCCGACGGCGTCACCGCAGGGAGTGCCGTAAAGGCCGGAGATCCCCTGCTCTGGCTGGAGGCGATGAAGATGCAGCACAAGATCACGGCACCAGTGACAGGAACCGTCAGTGCCATTCATGTAGTGCCAGGTCAACAGGTGAAGCTGGGCGTGTTGTTGGCGGTCGTGCAGGAGGCCTGAAGGGGCGCGGGGAACTGCGCGACCAGCCACAACGATCCCGCACCCGAAAGGACCCCATGGACACCCAAGAACACAAGGCCCTACGAGAAGCCGTCTCCGCGCTCGGCAAACGCCACGGCCGCACAGCCGACGCCACACAACTCTGGTCAGAAGCAGGCAAACTCGGCTACCTCGGCGTCAACCTCCCCGAGGAGTACGGGGGAGGCGGCGGAGGCATATCCGAACTCTCCATCGTCCTCGAAGAGCTGGGCGCAGCCGGCTGCCCCCTCCTCATGCTGGTCGTCTCCCCGGCCATCTGCGGCACAGTGATAGCCCGCTTCGGCACAGACGCCCAGAAACAACACTGGCTCCCCGCCCTGGCCGACGGCACTCGCCTCATGGCCTTCGGCATCACGGAACCCGACGCCGGCTCCAACAGCCACCGCATCACGACCACGGCACGAAAAGACGGCGACGACTGGATCCTCACCGGCCGCAAGGTCTTCATCTCCGGCGTCGACATCGCGGACGCGACCCTCATCGTCGGCCGCACCGAGGACGCCCGCACCGGCCGCCTCAAGCCCTGTCTGTTCATCGTCCCGCGCTACGCACCCGGCTTCACCCGCCGCCCCATCGACATGGAACTCAACGCCGCCGAGAAGCAGTTCGAGCTGACGCTGGACGACGTGCGGCTGCCCGCCGACGCACTCGTCGGCGACGAGGACGCAGGGCTCCTCCAGCTCTTCGCCGGCCTCAACCCCGAACGCATCATGACGGCCGCCTTCGCGATCGGCATGGGCCGCTACGCCCTCGCCAAAGCCGTCGAGTACGCCCGCGACCGACAGGTCTGGAACACCCCCATCGGCGCCCACCAGGCCATCGCCCACCCCTTGGCCCAGGCGCACATCGACCTCGAACTCGCGCGCCTGATGATGCAGAAGGCGGCCCGGCTGTACGACGCCGGCGACGACATGGGCGCGGGCGAGGCCGCCAACATGGCGAAGTACGCGGCGGGGGAGGCCTGTGTGAAGGCCGTGGACCAGGCCGTGCACACCCTCGGCGGCAACGGCCTCACCCGCGAGTTCGGCCTCGCCTCGCTGATAACGGCCGCGCGTGTGGCTCGTATTGCCCCGGTGAGCCGGGAGATGATTCTCAACTACGTCTCCCACCAGACCCTGGGCCTGCCCAAGTCGTACTGAGACGGCCCGCGCGCGAGGAGGAACCATGTTCCGCAGCCAGTACGCAGACGTCCCGCCCGTCGAACTGCCCATCCACGACGCCGTCCTCGCCCGGGCCGCGGAGTTCGGCGACATACCGGCGCTGATCGACGGCACCGACGGCACCACCCTCTCGTACGAGCAGGTGGACCGGTTCCACCGGCGCGTCGCCGCCGCCCTCGCCGAGGCCGGGGTGCGCAAGGGCGACGTCCTCGCCCTGCACAGCCCCAACACCATCGCCTTCCCGACCGCCTTCTACGCGGCCACGCGCGCCGGTGCCACCGTCACCACCGTGCACCCGCTCGCCACCGCCCAGGAGTTCGCCAAACAGCTGACGGACTGCGCGGCCCACTGGATCATCACCGTCTCACCGCTGCTGGACATCGCCCGCCGGGCCGCCGAACTCGCGGGCGGCGTACGCGAGATCTTCGTGTGCGACAGCGCGACCGGGCACCGCTCCCTGATCGACATGCTGGCCTGCGCCGCCCCCGAGCCGCAGGTCGCCATCGACCCCGTGGAGGACGTGGCGGCCCTGCCGTACTCCTCCGGGACCACCGGCATCCCCAAGGGCGTGATGCTCACCCACCGGCAGATCGCCACCAACCTCGCCCAGCTCGAACCGGTCATGCCGGCCGGCCCGGGCGACCGCATCCTCGCGGTCCTGCCCTTCTTCCACATCTACGGTCTGACGGCCCTCATGAACGCGCCCCTGCGCCTGGGCGCCACCGTCGTCGTCCTGCCCCGCTTCGACCTGGAGACCTTCCTCGCCGCCATCCAGAACCACCGCATCACCGGCCTGTACGTGGCCCCGCCGATCGTCCTCGCCCTCGCCAAGCACCCGGCCGTCACGCAGTACGACCTGTCGTCGCTGAAGTACATCCTCAGCGCCGCCGCCCCCCTGGACGCACGGCTCGCCGTCGCCTGCTCCGAGCGGCTCGGCCTGTCGCCCGTAGGCCAGGCCTACGGCATGACGGAACTGTCGCCCGGCACGCACGTCGTCCCGCTGGACGCGATGAGCGACGCGCCGCCCGGAACCGTCGGCAAGCTCATCGCCGGCACCGAGATGCGCATCGTCTCCCTCGACGATCCCGGCAAGGACCTCCCCGCCGGCGAGTCCGGCGAGATCCTCATCCGCGGCCCCCAGGTCATGAAGGGCTACCTCGGCCGCCCCGACGCCACCACCGCCATGATCGACACCGACGGCTGGCTGCACACCGGCGACGTGGGGCACGTGGACCAGGACGGCTGGCTGTTCGTCGTCGACCGCGTCAAGGAACTCATCAAGTACAAGGGCTTCCAGGTGGCCCCCGCCGAGCTGGAGGCGCTGCTGCTGACCCACCCGGGCATCGCCGACGCCGCCGTCATCGGCAGGTACGACGACGACGGCAACGAGATCCCGCACGCGTACGTGGTCCGCCAGCCGGCCCGCACCGACCTCTCCGAGGCGGAGATCATGATGTATGTCGCCGAACGCGTGGCCCCCTACAAGCGGATCCGGCACGTCACCTTCATCGACGGCGTCCCCCGGGCGGCCTCCGGCAAGATCCTCCGCCGACAGCTCAGGGAGCGCGCATGACCCTGGTCGGCAGGGCACGCGCGCGTGCCGTCGAGACCCTCACCCTCGACTCGCCCCACAACCGCAACGCCCTGTCGGCGGCCCTCGTCGGCGAACTGGCCGACGCGCTCACGGACGCCGGCCAGGACAGCGACGTCCGCGCGGTCGTCCTCACCCACACCGGCAACACCTTCAGCGCGGGCGCCGACCTCCGCGACCCCCCGCCCCCCGAGGCGCTGGTCGGCCTGCTGCGGCGGATCGTCGAACTGCCCAAACCGGTCGTCGCCCGGATCACCGGCCACGTCCGCGCGGGCGGCCTCGGCCTCGTGGCCGCCTGCGACATCGCGGCCGCCTCCACCGAGGCCACCTTCGCCTTCACGGAGGTCCGCATCGGTGTCGCCCCCGCGGTCATCTCCCTGCCGCTGCTCCCGCGCACGGACCCGCGCGCGCTGGCCCGCTACTACCTCACCGGCGAACGGTTCGACGCGGCGCAGGCCGCCCGCACCGGCCTGCTCACCACCCACGCCGACGACGTGGACACCGCACTGGTTCCCATCCTCGACGGCCTGCGCAGATCCGCCCCCGACGCCCTGACCGAGACGAAACGGCTGCTCACGGCTAGGGTGCTGGAAACCTTCGACCGGGACGCGGCCGGCCTGACCGCGCTCTCGGCCCGGCTGTTCTCCTCCCCGCAGGCCCGCGAGGGGATGACGGCCTTCCTCGAACGACGGGATCCGGCATGGGTGGTGTGAGGACATGGGCGGCGTGAGCACGGTCGAACGTGCGGAGCGAGTCCCCAAGCAGGACCGCAGCCGGGCCACCCGGCAGCGGCTCCTGGAAGCCGCCGTGGCCTGCCTCGCCGAACACGGCTGGGCCGGCTCCACGGTCTCCGTCGTCGCCGAACGCGCCGGCGTCTCCCGCGGCGCCGCCCAGCACCACTTCCCGACCCGCGAGGACCTCTTCACGGCGGCCGTCGAGTACGTCGCCGAGGAACGCTCCACGGCCCTGCGCGCCCTGTTCCCCGAGGGCGCGGCCGGAGACCGCCACGCGGTCGTAGCGGCCTTGGTCGACCTCTACACGGGACCGATTTTCCGCGCGGCCCTCCACCTCTGGGTGGCCGCCTCCAACGAGGACCAGCTCCGCCCCCGCGTCACCGAACTCGAATCCCGCGTGGGCCGCGAGACCCACCGCATAGCCGTCGACCTCCTGGCCGCCGACGAATCCGTCCCCGGTGTCCGCGAAACCGTCCAGGGCCTCCTCGACATGGCCCGAGGCCTGGGCCTGGCCAATCTCCTCACCGACGACGCGGCGCGAAGGGAGCGGGTGGTCGAGCAGTGGGCGGGGCTGCTGGAGGAGGCGCTGGGCAGCCGTTAGGGGCTGAGCCGCTCCACGCGCCAGGTCCCGTCGGCCCGCTCCACGTACCGCAACCGGTCGTGCAGCCGGTTCTCGCGGCCCTGCCAGAACTCCACCGTCTGCGGGGCCACCCGGAAACCGCCCCAGTTCGGCGGCACGGGCACCTGCTCGCCCTCGGGATAGCGGGCGGCCAGCTCGGCGTACGCCCCGTCGATGTCGGCGCGGGTGGCGATCACCGAGGACTGCGCGCTGGCCCACGCGCCGAGCTGCGAGCCGTGCGGCCGGGTGCGGAAGTACGCCGCCGTCTCGTCCCGCCCGGTACGCCGCGCGACCCCGGTCACGATGACCTGCCGGGCCATCGGATGCCAGGGGAACAGCAGCGCGACGTACGGGTTCTGTGCCAGGTCACGTGCCTTGCGGGAGTCGTAGTTCGTGTAGAAGACGAAGCCCTGCTCGTCGAAGTGCTTCAGCAGCACCGTGCGGGTGCTGGGCCGCCCCTCGGCGTCGGCCGTCGAGACGACCATGGCGTTCGGCTCGAACAGCCCGCCGTCCGTCGCGGCCTGTTTGAACCAGCGCGCGAACTGCTCGACGGGGGTGGCGGCCAGCTCGGTCTCGGAGAGGCCCTCGGCCCGGTACTGCTTGCGCATCGAGGCCAGGTCGAAGGGGACGGCGTCGCGGTCGGTCACCCGGTCATCTTGCCGTATGGACGGTGTCCTTCGTCACTGCCTGGCACTGAGTGCCGTGAACTCTCCCCAACGGTGGCACTCGGGGTTATCGTTTCCGTGCCGTTCCGGTTGGATGACCGCCAGCCGCACGGGGCATCACAGGGGGGACCGGCCAGGACCGCGAGTCGCCGCACACGACCGTGGATCCTCTGGACGGCCGCCCGCTTCGCAAGCTGACTGACACATGGTTCGTTCGTCCCACCCCACATCACACCATCTGTCGCTTACATCACGAGGAGCCGCCTGATGTCCGACTTCGTACCCGGACTCGAGGGAGTCGTCGCGTTCGAGACGGAGATCGCCGAACCGGATAAGGAGGGCGGCGCACTCCGGTACCGGGGCGTCGACATCGAGGACCTCGTCGGACACGTCTCCTTCGGCAACGTCTGGGGCCTGCTCGTCGACGGCGCCTTCAACCCCGGTCTGCCCCCCGCCGAGCCGTTCCCCATCCCCGTCCACTCCGGCGACATCCGCGTCGACGTCCAGTCGGCCCTGGCCATGCTCGCGCCCGTCTGGGGCCTGAAACCCCTCCTGGACATCGACGCCGAACAGGCCCGCGAGGACCTGGCACGGGCGGCCGTCATGGCCCTGTCCTACGTCGCCCAGTCGGCCCGCGGCCAGGGCCTGCCGATGGTCCCGCAGCGCGAGATCGACAAGGCCCACTCCGTCGTCGAGCGCTTCATGATCCGCTGGCGCGGCGAGCCTGACCCCAAGCACGTGGCGGCGGTGGACGCGTACTGGACGAGCGCCGCGGAACACGGCATGAACGCGTCCACGTTCACGGCGCGCGTGATCGCCTCGACGGGCGCGGACGTGGCGGCGGCCCTGTCGGGAGCCGTCGGTGCGATGTCGGGTCCCCTCCACGGCGGCGCCCCCTCCCGCGTCCTGCACATGATCGAGGAGATCGAGCGCACGGGCGACGCCGAGGCCTACGTCAAGCAGACCCTCGACAAGGGTGAACGCCTCATGGGCTTCGGCCACCGCGTCTACCGCGCCGAGGACCCGAGGGCGAGGGTCCTGCGCCGCACGGCCCGCGAGCTGGGAGCCCCCCGCTTCGAGGTCGCCGAGGCCCTGGAGAAGGCGGCCCTGGCGGAACTCCACGCCCGCCGCCCCGACCGGGTCCTGGCCACCAACGTCGAGTTCTGGGCAGCCATCGTGCTGGACTTCGCCGAGGTCCCGGCCCACATGTTCACGTCCATGTTCACCTGCGCCCGCACGGCCGGCTGGTCCGCCCACATCCTCGAACAGAAGCGCACCGGCCGCCTGGTCCGCCCCTCGGCCCGCTACACCGGCCCCGGCACCCGTAACCCCCGCGAGATCGAGGGCTACGAGGGCATCGCCCACTGACCCCTCTCACACACGGCCTCACCCGGCTGCGGGTGAGGCCGTCCGCACGTCTCACCCCGTGAGCCGGTCCAGCTCCTCACCGATCGCCTCCCGCAACGGCTGATGCCGCGCCCCGAGCGCATACCGCTCCGCGCTCCACATCTCCCGCGGATAGAGCCACACGGGCAGCCGCACGAGATCCTCGGGCTCCCAGTCGTACCGCGGCCACACATGCGCGTGCAGGAATCCGTCGGCGTTCCCGAGAATCTCCAGATTGACCCGCAGAAACCCCGACTCCATCCGCCGACAGGCCCGCTCGACGGCTTCCCCCAGCCGCTCCATGTCCCCCAGAAACGCCAGCCGCCTGCCCCGCGGCAGCTCCGACAGCCGCTCCACCGCGGGATCGTCGGTCAGCAGCACCGAGTAGCCAGGCAGAAACTGCACATCGCCGATCGCCGCGAACCCGGCGTCCAGCCTCCGCAGCACGGCCGGATTCTCACCCCGCAGAGCGCTGCCGATCCGATCGTCGCGCCACTCACCCACCACCATCACCCCCCGGAAAACGCAGACGACCCGCGAGTCTGGTCCTCCAAAGGAGGAGCCGGCCGGACGTACCGGCGACTCGCGGGTCGGGTGACTGCTGGAGATTGGGCCGGCTGCACGTTTCGCTCACGTGCTGGTCCGGCACCGCACTGTGTGTGGTGTCGGGCCGCTAGCCCGCAGCCACCTCACGCGTCCGGTATTCATACATCTGCCGAACCACCTCCTCTCTCGTGTACCTGGAACCTTAGGAAACGGTCCGGCCTCGGATCAACCGTTTTTCTGAGACCTTGACCCCATGACGCAACGACGGGCGATTCTCAGCGGTTCGGTGTTCGAGGAGCGGATCGGGTACGCCCGGGCCGTGGTGGACGGGGACTGGGTGCATGTGTCGGGCACGACCGGGTTCGACTACTCGGACATGACGATCTCCGACGACGTCGTGGAGCAGGCCGAGCAGTGTCTGCGGAACATAGGGGCCGCGCTGGAGGAGGCGGGGTGTTCCTTCGCGGACGTCGTGCGGGTGCGGTACCTGCTGCCGGAGCGGGAGGACTTCGAACCGTGCTGGCCGGTGCTGCGGAAGTGCTTCGGTGAGGTGCGGCCGGCGGCGACGATGCTGGTGTGCGGGCTCGCGGATCCCCGGATGAAGATCGAGATCGAGGTGTACGCGCGGCGCGGGAGTGGTACTGGGGCCTTGTCGTTGATCGACTGAGTCTGCGGCAGGCCGCCCTCCGGGCGTTGACGTGGGGATCGCCGCCGTACAACGATTCCTTCAATGTTGTGGGAACTCGGTGTGCGCTGGGTCACGTTCGAGTTGAATGATTGCAAGTAGCGAACCGACGTGCCGTACGTGCGGACGCAGCCTGCAGGGGGTCCAGGTGAGTGCTTCCCGGCGTAGTGGGACCACCGACGAGCTGGGGCCGGACGAGCCCGAGCGGGACAATTCGGATGGTTCGGATCTGCTTGCCGCGCTGCTGGACGGCATGGACGCGGCGCTGTGCGCCTTCGACGCCGACGGGGTCGTGACGCACTGGAACCGCGAGGCCGAGCGGATCCTGGGATGGAGCGCAGACGAGGCCGTGGGGCGGCGAGGTCTCGCCGGGTGGGCCGTGCGCAGCGCGGACGCCGAGGAGGTCGAGGGGCGGCTGCTGTCCGCCATGCACGCGCCGGGGCGCCAGGTGCACGAGTTCGCGCTGCTGACGAAGGACGGCGGGCGGGTCCTCGTACGGACGCAGTCGGCGGCCGTGCGGGGTCCGGACGGAAAGCCCGCGGGTGTGTACTGCGCCTTCAGCGAGGTGCACGCGCAGATCGATCTGGAGCGGTCGATCGCGTTGAGCGAGGCGCTGTTCGAGGACGCGAGCTGGGGTGTCGTGCTCGTGGACGTCGACCTGCGGCCCGCCGTGGTGAACGCGCACGCGGCCAAGGCGCTGGGCACGGGGCGCACGTCCGTGCTCGGGCGGCCCCTCGGGGAGCTGCTCGCGCAGGGTGTGGAGGAGCTGGAGAGCGCGCTTCAGCACGTGCTGGCGGAGGGTGCGCCGCCCGCGCCCGCCGAGGTGTGGGTGACGGTGCGTACGCCCGAGGGGGAGCGGCGGCGGTGCTGGCGCAGCGGTTTCCTGCGGCTGGCCTCGCCGCTGGCGGAGGAGCCGGTTCCGCTGGGCGTGGGCTGGCTGTTCCAGGACGTGACGGAGGCCAAGCAGGCCGAGCAGGAGGCGTCGCTGCTGCGGTTCCGTACGCAGCAGCTGCACCGGGCCTCGCGGGCCGCCGCCGAGTGCGAGGACCCGGCGGAGGCCGCGACCGTGCACCTGGACTTCGCCCTGGCCGGTTTCGCCGACCACGCGCTGATCGACCGGGTGGCCGGCGGTGCGCTCACCGACACGGACACCGAGGGGCCGGTGCGGCTGGTGCGGGTCGCCGCGACGCCCTCCGGAGCGCCGGGTCCGAGCAAGCTCGCCGACCGCGCGGGCCTGCCCGTGCGGTACGCCGAGGGGCATCCGGCCCTGCAGTGCGTGGAGCGGGTCGGCGCGCTGCGGGCGAGCGCGGGCGCCGCCTCGCCCGAGCAGGCCCGGGAGTGGGCCCTGGCCCGCCAGTGGCCACCGGACGCCGTGCACGCCCTGTGCGCGGTGCTGCGCAGCCGGGGGCGGACGCTGGGTGTCGTGACGTTCCTGCGGGGCGCGGGGCGCAGTGCCTTCGAGCGGTCCGACGCGATGTACGCGGAGGACGTGGCGGTGCGGATCGCCGCGGCGCTGGATCTCGCGGGGTTGTCGGACGGGGAGTGAGGCGTCGGCGTC
Organism: Streptomyces coeruleorubidus; assembly: GCF_028885415.1. Taxonomy (GTDB): domain Bacteria; phylum Actinomycetota; class Actinomycetes; order Streptomycetales; family Streptomycetaceae; genus Streptomyces; species Streptomyces coeruleorubidus_A. The sequence goes on along the minus strand of NZ_CP118527.1, from coordinate 4,342,309 downwards.
AGTGCCGGTAGAAGATCCGGTCCCGGTACTGCTCCATCACCCGCCCGTTCCAGTCATGGCCCCCGTCGACGTTCCCGGAGCGCAGGAGCGGGGGCTCGACGCCGCGGTCGGCGAGCGTGGCGGCCGTCGTCGCCATGACGGCCTGGAGGAGGGCCGAGGTGACGACCGTGGAGGCGGGGGCGAAGGGGGCGGGCACGTTGTCGAGGGTGAGCTCCGCGTCGCCGACCGCGATCTTCGAGTCGAGGACGAGATCGCAGTGGTCCTTGAGGTACGTCCCCGAGGCGTGCCGGGACTTCGTCTCCGAGGCGTACGCCACCGATGTCACGCCGATGACCTTGACGCCCAGGGCGCGCGCGGCCATGGCCATCTCCACGGGGAGGGCGTTGCGCCCCGAGAGGGAGATGATCAGCAGGGCGTCGCCCTCGCGCAGCGGGGAGCTGTCCAGGACGGCGCTCGCGAGGCCGTCGACGCGTTCCAGGGCGGAGCCCAGCGGCGCGGGCATGACGTCGACGCCGACGACACCGGGCACGGCGAGCAGGTTCATCAGGGCGAGACCGCCGGCGCGGTAGACGAGGTCCTGCGCGGCGAGGGAGGAGTGCCCGGCGCCGAAGGCGAAGAGGCGGCCGCCGTCCTCGACGGTGTCGGCGAGGAGCGTCCCGGCCGCCGTGATGCCGTCGGCCTCCTCGTCGCGGACCCGCCGCAGCAGGCCGATCGCGGCGTCGAGGAACCGGCCGGCCGGCGCGCGCTCGCTCATACGGGGTCCCTTCGGGCTGGCCTGGGGCGAGTGTCGCGCATCACGGTGCGGTCTGGACCAGTGCGGTGTCAATACGGCCGTGAAAAGCTCGGCACGGGCCGTGAGCGCGCTTCGTGCGGCTGTGAAAGGCTCCGTCCTACCCCTGCGCGGGCCGGGGTAACCCCCGCTTTCCCTCCCGCGGCACGGTTGTCGGTGGTATCCGGCAGAATTGGGTGCAGGGCCAGCGCACACGCCGGTGAGCCGTCCAGCCTCCGGCAGATCTCATTCGAGGGGCACGTATGTCCGGACTGATCGACACCACGGAGATGTATCTCCGCACCATCCTCGAGCTGGAGGAAGAGGGTGTGGTCCCCATGCGCGCCCGTATCGCCGAGCGGCTGGACCAGAGCGGACCGACGGTCAGCCAGACCGTGGCGCGGATGGAGCGCGACGGCCTGGTGTCCGTCGCCAGCGACCGGCACCTGGAGCTCACCGACGAGGGCCGCCGTCTCGCCACGCGCGTGATGCGCAAGCACCGGCTCGCCGAGTGTCTGCTCGTCGACGTGATCGGTCTGGAGTGGGAGCAGGTCCACGCCGAGGCGTGCCGCTGGGAGCACGTGATGAGCGAGGCCGTGGAGCGCCGCGTCCTGGAGCTGCTGCGGCACCCGACGGAGTCGCCGTACGGCAACCCGATCCCGGGTCTGGAGGAGCTCGGCGAGAAGGACGGCGCCGACCCGTTCCTGGACGAGGGCATGGTGTCGCTGGCCAGTCTCGACCCGGGCGCCGAGGGCAAGACGGTCGTGGTGCGCCGGATCGGCGAGCCGATCCAGACGGACGCGCAGCTGATGTACACGCTGCGGCGGGCGGGCGTGCAGCCCGGCTCGGTGGTGAGTGTGACGGAGTCGGCGGGCGGTGTGCTGGTCGGCAGCGGTGGCGAGGCGGCCGAGCTGGAGTCGGACGTCGCCTCGCACGTGTTCGTCGCCAAGCCCTGAGCCCGGCCACGGACCCGGCCCGGGGTGGTCGCCAACTTCCGTTGCGCGTGGGGCGGTTGTGGTATTGGCGGGATCCGGTCGGATCCAGGATCCAGTCCGTCGAATGGCAGCGCTCGCACGCTTCCCGTGCGACGCTGTCGCGTGAGGCATATGACCTGAGGGCTCTTGGCCGCGGCTCGACAGCGATGTCACCCGGTCGGGGAGGGGGCGCAAGGATGTGCCGTGGAGACGCAGAGGGCCCCGGCGCCGTGTGGCGCCGGGGCCTGTCCTCCCCTGTGCTGACCCGGAGCCCCGAGCTCTCAGGGTCATTCCCCTCGGACCGGTTTCCCCGAGCGGTCCGCCTCCCGCTGAAGATCTCCCCTCGACCGAGGCGATCAATCCTTGAGGGGGGTCACTCGAACGAGGGGTGTTGCCCGCGAGAACGGCATCCTCGAATGCTCATTCGATAATCTGCGGTGACGAACCAACCGGAATGTGCGCTACAGGGATGTGCACACCGACAGGAACCACAAGGAACGGCAACAGGCACAGCAGGCAGAACAGTTCACAGGACCGACCGGTCCGAGACGGCCGCGGTCCGCGCGAAGCTTGGGGGGTGCCAGGACATGGCGCGACGCATCGACGTGACCGGGACGGGCGGCGTACGCCTCGCGGCCTGGGAGTTCGGCGACCCGCCCAAGACAGATCCGGCCGGCTCCGATCCGGCGCGGGACGTGCCGGACGGCTCCCCGGGCGTGCTGTTACTCCACGGCCTGATGGGTCGCGCCTCGCACTGGGCGTCCACCGCCCGCTGGCTCTCCGGCCGGTACCGGGCGGTCGCCCTCGACCAGCGCGGCCACGGCCGCAGCGACAAGCCCCCGCAGGGCTCCTTCACACGTGACGCCTACGTCGACGACGCCGAGTCCGCCCTCGAACAGCTCGGCCTCGCTCCGGTCGTCCTCATCGGCCACGCCATGGGCGCGCTGACCGCCTGGCAGCTCGCCGCCAAGCGCCCCGACCTGGTCCGTGGCCTGATCATCTGCGACATGCGGGCCTCCGCGCTCGGTGCCGCCTCGCAGCGCGAGTGGGCCCAGTGGTTCAAGTCCTGGCCGCTGCCGTTCGCCACGCTCGCCGACGTCCGCAAGTGGTTCGGCGAGGACGACCCCTGGGTGGAGCGGCCCAACCCGGCCCGCGGCGAGTTCTACGCCGAGGTGATGGCCGAGTCCCCGGACGGCTGGCGCCCGGTCTTCGACCCGGAGCAGATGCTCCGCTCCCGCGAGACCTGGGTGTACGACGCGCACTGGGAGGGGCTGACCCAGGTCCGGTGCCCCGCCCTGGTGGTGCGCGGCCTCGACGGCGAACTGGGCCGGGCCGAGGCCCAGGAGATGGTCCGCGTCCTGCCCCGCGGCCAGTACGCGGAGGTCGCCGACGCCGGCCACCTGGTCCACTACGACCAGCCGGAGGCCTGGCGCGCGGCGATCGAACCGTTCCTGGACTCCCTCGGCACCGGCTGACACCGGCGGTCACCCCTTGCTGACCGCCGTCAGGATCTCCGGCAACCGCCGAGCCGTCTGCGGAGCGGCGAGCCGCAGCCCCACCGCCGTGAGCGCCGCCGCGTACGCCGTGCCCACCGGCAGCAGCAGCCACGTCCAGTCGTCGCCCTCGGCGCTCACGTTCAGCCAGATCGTGAGCGCGATGACGGGTGCGCACAGCACGGCGGCGGCGATCATCCCGCCGAAGATGGAGATCCAGGCGAGCCCGGTCTGCCCGGGGGCGACGTTCTTGTACCCCTCCTGCGGGATGGAGTACGGGAAGCGGGCGGACGTCCACGCCCCGGTCGCGAGCATCGCGCCGAGCAGCGCGAAGGACAGCCCCAGCGCCTCGGGCAGCCGCCGCCAGTCGCCGAGCATGGCGGTCGTCACAACGGTGACGAGCGTGGCGTACGGAAGGGTGATCAGCAGCAGGGCCAGGGCGCGGGCGCGCAGCTCGACATAGGCGTCGCGGGTCGACGAGATCGTCATCGCGACCATCCAGAACGCCGAGGTGTCCTGCCCGAACTGGTTGTACATCTGGATGCCGAGCATCCCGGCGGCGAAGCAGGCGAAGTACACGGACCCGGTGCCCTGCCAGGCGTTGAACACCGGCACGATCAGGCCGATGGCCAGCGACGTCACCCAGGCCGCCTTGGTCTTGGGGTCGCGCCACACGTACCGCAGGCTGCGTTCCATCACCGTGCCGGTGCGGCCGGAGGGCAGCAGCCGCCCGAGCCCGGTCGACGTCCGCTCGCGGGCGGCCGACTCGGCGGCCGGCAGGGTCGATCCGTCGGGCGAGGTCATCAGCCGGGTCAGGTGCCGCGACCACACCGCGAGCAGCGCGGCCAGCGCGCCCGCGGTCAGTGCCAGTTGCGCGGCGGCGAGGCCGTACGACCCCTCGCCCACCGCGTGCACGGCCGCGATCGCCGACGCGGGCGGCACCCACTGGAGCACGTCCGCCGCCGGGTCGAGCTCGCCCAGCCCGGACGCCCCGAGCCGCTGCGCGCCGAAGTTGACGACCTGCGCCCCGATCGCGATGACCAGTCCGCTCAGCACCGCGAGGTCCCGCCCCTTGCGGCTGGTCAGCAGCCGTACGTTGGCGGCGGCGACGGCCCGCGCGAGGGCCACGCACACCAGCAGCGCCAGAGCGACCGCGACGACGCCCACCGCGAACGCCGCCCCGCCCCGGGCCACCGCGACCACGGACCCGATCAGCAGGCACAGCGTGAACAGCGGGCCGATGCCGACCAGCGACGCCGTGAGCAGGGCGCGCACCAGCGGCCGGGGCCGCAGCGGCAGCATCACCAGCCGGGTCGGATCCAGCGTCTCGTCACCGCTGGGGAAGAACAGCGGCATCACCGCCCAGCCGAGCCCCAGCACCGCCGCCACCAGCACGACCAGCGACTCGACGTGCGCGTGGCCGCGCAGCGCGATCAGGCCGATCAACTGCAGCGCGGCGAACAGCAGGGCGAAGACGGCCGACGCGATGTAGGCGGCCTTCCGCCCCCCGGACTGCCGCAGCCCGTTGCGCAGCAGCGACAGCTTCAGCCGTACGAAGACCGGTGTGATCGTGGAGTCGCTCACCGGGCCCCGCCGCCCAGCCAGTCGAGATCGGACCCGGCGTCCCGGCTCTGCGCCCCGACGAGCTCCAGGAACGCCCGCTGCAACGAGGGCGCGTCGCCCCGCACTTCAGCCAGCGTCCCGTGCGCACGGATCCGCCCGGCGGCCATGACGGCCACCCAGTCGCACAGCGACTCGACGAGCTCCATGACGTGGGAAGAGAACACGACCGTGGCGCCCGAGGCGGTGTACCGCTCCAGGACGCCCCGGATGGTCTGGGCGGAGACGGGGTCGACGCCCTCGAACGGCTCGTCCAGGAACAGCACTTCGGGATTGTGGAGGAGAGCCGTGGCGAGCCCGATCTTCTTGCGCATGCCGGTCGAGTAGTCGACGACGAGCTTGTGCTGGGAGCCCGCCAGATCGAGGACGTCGAGGAGCTGCGCGGCCCGCTTGTCGACCTCGGCACCGGGCAGCCCGCGCAACCGTCCGGTGTACGCCAGCAGTTCCCGCCCCGACAGCCGCTCGAACAGCCGCAGCCCCTCCGGCAGCACCCCGATCCGCGCCTTCACCTCGACCGGATCACGCCACACGTCGTGCCCCACCACCTCGACGGTCCCATGATCGGGCCTGAGCAGCCCGGTCACCATCGACAACGTGGTGGTCTTCCCGGCCCCGTTCGGCCCGACAAGCCCGATGAACTTGCCCGCGGGCAACTCCAGATCGATCCCGGCGACAGCGACCTGCTGCCCGAACCGCTTCCAGAGCCCTTGTACACGCACAGCGCTGGAACCCACCGCATCTCCCTCCGTCAGCCTGAACCCTACGGTGGAGAAGCGAACCCAAAGGGGCGCGGGGAACTGCACGAGCAACCACAAACGACCCGCAGCCGTCGATGAACACGGACCAGGCAGGACAGAAGGCGCCCTCAGCGATCCCTGCCGCACGCGTAGGCCAACGGCGAGATCAACTCCTCCGCGTCCGGCAACCACCGATTCGCAGGCGTAGGCCGGCAGGCCCACTGCACAGCCCCCCGGGACCCGAACCGCGTAGGAGGCGCGGCCACGTACGCGCCCTCACCCAGCACGGTCAGATCCAGCGACGACAACGACCACCCCAGCTTCCGCACCAGATCAGGCACCTTCACGGACGCCCCCGGCAGCACGAAGAACTCCATCCGCCGATCCGGCGTGAGCGTCACCGGCCCCAGCGTCAGCTCCATCCGCTCCATCCGCGCCAGCGCGAGAAACCCGGCGGTCTCCGGCACGGAAATCGCATCGAACGTACGCCCCGTCGGCAGCAGGATCGACGCCGTCGACTGCTTCTGCCACATCCGCCGCGCGACGGTCGCACTGCCCGTCGCCTGCGACTCCCAGTCCGGACGCGCCGGGTGCGACCCGGGTGCCGGGCACGCGGCGTCACCGCAGGAGCAGCGCTGAGCGCCGTCGGCGGCTTCCAGCCAGGTGCCGGGGAACACGTCCCAGTGGCGCTCCTCGGCGTAGCGGACGGCGGTCTCCAGCAGCGATTCCCCGCGCTGCTTCGGGATCTGAGCGGCTTCGGTGCCGGCGATCGTCTCTTCCACGATGAACACAACTCTGGTCGTCACCAGGGGTTACGCCCACCCGCGTGCGCGGGGAGGAGCACCGCCCCTGTAGTCGGGGCGCATGGGTGCATGTGCGGGGGCGCGCGGGAGGAACCGTGGCCGGAGGTGGGTAGCCACGAGTGGGGCCGGCAACAGCCGTTACCCCGGCAATCCTCACATGCCTCGCATTTTCGCCTGGTCGGCGGGGCATTGATCTTCACGGCCGGATCTTTTCGCCGGGACGTGAGAGGGCTCGGCCGCGGAAGACACGTCAACTCGGTGCGTGGGCAGGCACCGCAGCCACAGGGGGTACGCCATGGCCGCAAGGCCGCTCGTCGCCCGGCAGCCGAACGAACGGCTCCAGGCGCTCATCCAGGAAGCCGGATGCTCCAACGCCGGCCTCGCCCGCCGGGTCAACATGTGCGGTGCCGAGCACGGCCTCGACCTGCGCTACGACAAGACGTCGGTGGCGCGCTGGCTGCGCGGGCAGCAGCCGCGGGGACGGGCCCCGGCGATCATCGCCGAGGCGCTCGGCCGCAAGCTCGGCCGTACGGTCACGATCGACGAGATCGGCATGGCCAACGGCAAGAACCTCGCCTCGGGCGTGGGTCTCCAGTTCTCGCCGACGGTACTGGGGGCCATCGAGCAGGTCTGCGAGCTGTGGCGCAGTGACGTGGGGCGGCGGGACTTCCTGTCCGGCTCCTCCGTCGCCGCCTCCGCGCTGGTCGAGCCCAGCCGTGACTGGCTGATCTCGGCACCCGACAGCCAGGTGTCGCGCTCGGCGGGGCCGCGGGTCGGGCAGTCCGACGTACAGGCGGTGCGGGCCATGACGCAGGCGCTGGTGGATCTCGACCACCAGTACGGCAGCGGGCATGTGCGGCCGGTCGTCGTGCACTACCTCAACAGCGTCGTCTCCGGGCTGCTGGCGGGGTCGTACCGGGAGGCGGTCGGGCGGGACCTGTTCGCCGCGGTGGCCCGGCTGACGGAACTCGCCGGGTACATGGCCGTGGACACCGGGCAACCCGGTCTGGCCCAGCGCTACTACATCCAGGCGCTGCGGCTCGCCCAGGCGGCCGGGGACCGGGGCTACGGCGGGTACGTGCTCGCCGCCTCCATGAGCCATCTCGCTGCGCAGCTCGGGAATCCGCGGGAGATCGCGCAGTTGGCGCGGGCGGCGCAGGAGGGGGCGCGGGGGCGCGTGACACCGCGTGCGGAGTCCATGTTCCACGCGGCGGAGGCGCGCGGGCACGCCCTGATGGGCGACGCGCGCGCCGCACAGACCGCCGCCGGGCGCGCGGTGAGCGCCCTGGAGGCGGCCGATCCGGCCGCGGGGGACGACCCGGCGTGGATCGCGCACTTCGACGAGGCCTATCTCGCGGACGAGTTGGCGCACTGCCACCGGGATCTGGGGCAGGCCGAGGCGGCGGCCCGGTGTGCGCAGGAGTCGCTGGCCGGGCACCCCGAGACGCGGGCGCGCCGCCGGGCCATCGGTTATGTGCTGTTGGCCACGGCGCAGGTGCAGCAGCGCGAGATCGAAGAGGCGTGCAGCACGGGCATGAAGGCCGTCGAACTGCTGGAGGGGCTGCGCTCCAACCGGGGCGCCGAGTACCTGGAGGACTTCCAGCAGCGGCTGGAGCCGTACCGGGACGAGTCGGTGGTCAGGGAGTTCGGGGCGCGGCTGGACCTTCAGGCGGCGGCGTGAACACAGCGTCCGCGGATGCGTGAACGTGCGGGAAACGGCCGCTTGACGCGCGGGAGGTGACATGAGCGGCGTGCCGTGACCCGGTTTTGTTACCGCGATCACAGGGCAGGAGGTCACGTCCTGTGCTGCGTGGCACCGGGCTCCGGGGACCCGGTAGCGTGACCCGACGATTCACAAGGTCCCCCATTAGTAGGAGTCCCGGTGACGCAGAGTGGACAGGGCGAGGAGCCCTCGGCGCGCCCCGCGCGCGAAGGCATCGTGCTGCCCTCCGACGGTGGTGAGCCCCTGCTGCCGGGCATGACGGGCGGAACCGGTGACGCGCCCTCCGGCCGCCGGTCCGGCCCGCCCCCGACCGGCCAGGCCCCGGCCTCCGCACCCGCCGAGGGGCAGACCTGGGGCCAGCCGTGGGGCCCCGACCAGCAGACCCCGCCCGCGCAGCCGGGCCAGAGCTGGCAGTCCCCGCCGCCCCAGCCACCGGCATGGGACGCCCAGCACCCCGCCCCCGGCACACCGGGCCCGGGCGCGCTGCCCCCGGAGGGCACCCAACCCCCGAACCCGTACGCCGACCCGTACGGCGCACCCGCGGGCGACCCTCGGTACGGCCCTCCTGCGGGCGGAGCGCCGCTGCCTCCGGAGGGCGCGGGCGGGCAGCCGCCTCAGCAGGCCGACGCGTACGGGCATCCCGCTGGGGGCGCCCTGCCTCCGGCCTCCGGTGCGTACGGGCCCGCCGGCGCGGGTGGTCCGCAGCCGCAGGCCGCTGACGCGTACAACTCCCCTGCCGGGGCGTCGGGCCCTCAGGGGAGCGGCGGGTACGGGACCGGACCTGCCGGCGGGCAGTCGCCGCAGGGGCCCCACGCGTACGGGACCGGCCCCACGGGCGGGCAGTCGCCGCAGCAATCCGACGCGTTCGGATCTCACGCCGGGGGCAGCCTGCCTCCGGCCTCCGGTGCGTACGGGTCCGCTGCCGCGGATGGGCCGCAGCTGCCGGGTTCCCAGGGACACGGGGCCGCTGCCGGACGTGCCCCCCTGCCCCCGGCCGCCGATGACGGGGCGACCCAGTATCTGCCGCCCGTCGCGGGGGGCGGGGCCGCGGCGGCCACGCAGTATCTGCCGCCCGTCGCCGCCACCCCTGCCGACGAGGGGGCGACGCAGTACATACCCCCGGTGGGCCCGGGTGCGCTGCCGCCCGAGATGCCCGCCGAGCAGGACTCCGAGGCGACGCGGTTCCTGGGCACCGGGCCGCTGCCGCCCGCCTCGCACCCGGACTCCGAGGCGACGCAGTACATCGCGCCGGTGCCCGGCGGGGACCAGCAGCCGCCCGCCGGCTTCGAGAACCTCTTCCGCAGCGAGCCCGGCGCCGAGAGCCCCGCCGCGGCCACCCAGCAGCTGCCCCGCTTCGAGCAGCAGCAGCAGCCGCCGCCCCACCCGCAGTCCCACCCCCAGCCCTCCTACGCGCCGCCCGGCGGCGGCCACTCCGGCGGCGGCCGGTCCGGTCGCGGTGGCCGTGGCTCGCGCGTGCCGGTCATCGCGGCCGTCGGCATCGGCATCGCCGTCCTCGGTGTCGGCGCCGGTGCGCTGCTCGCCGGCGGCGGAGGCGGTGACGACGGCGGCGGCGACAACAAGACCGTGGCCGCCTCGGCGCCCGCGTCGGACGGTTCCGCCTCGCCGTCCGCCGACCCGGCCCGCGCGCAGGCGGTCGAGCTGGACAAGCTGCTCGCCGACAGCGGCGACAGCCGCAGCACCGTGATCAACGCGGTGGCCGACGTCAAGGGCTGCGACAACCTAGCCCAGGCCGCCAAGGACCTGCGCGACGCGGCGAGGCAGCGCACCCAGCTGGTCACCCGGCTCTCCGGCATCACGGTCGACAAGCTGCCCGACCACGCCGCGCTGACCACCGCCCTCACCAAGGCGTGGCAGGCCTCGGCCTCGGCCGACAACCACTACGCGGCCTGGGCCGACCAGACCGCCGGCAAGAAGGGCTGCAAGAAGGGCCAGGCCCGCGTCACCGGCCAGACGCAGGCCGGCAACCGGGCCAGCGGTGTCGCGAGCGCCGAGAAGGCCAAGGCGGCCAAGCTGTGGAACGGCATCGCGAAGACGTACGGCCTGACCGAGCGGCAGCCGACGCAGCTGTGACGTGATCCCGATCCGGGCGTGGACTGCCGAGCCGGGGCTCAGTAGTTCACGTCGGCGTTCTCCAGCGTCTTCGTCGTGTCGACGAAGCCCTTCCGCGCCGACACCAGCCGTCCCTCCCGCACCACCTGAAGGGTCACGTTCGCGTTGACCAGGCGGGGGAAGCCGACGGAGGCGAGCTTGTCCTGGAACTGCCAGTGAAGCGTCGGCGTGAGCCCGCCCGTGCTGAGCCTGAGGCCGTCGTCGAGGGCCTCCGTGACCGTGTCGGCGGTCACCTCCCCGTTGCCGAGCGACTCGACGACCTCGCGGAACACGGTGTAGGCGATCCACGTGGTCTGCACTCCGGCGTCCGCGGGGTCGATGCGGTTGTCGTCGAAGGCCTCCTCCTTGATCACCCGCTTCATCGCGTCCCAGCGGGGATCGCTCGCCACCGGGTACCAGCCGGTGATGTACGAGCCCTCGTACGGCCCGGACGCCCCGCCGGTCGCGTCGATCACCGTCTGGTCGACGCTGCCGAGCACGGTGGCCGTCCGTACGTCGGGGTAGTCCTCGCGGGCCCGCCGGAAGGAGTCCATGAAGGTGCCGTTGCGGTCCCCGAGCGCGGGCACCACACAGCCCTCGTTCCCCGGGTCCGTGGTCGTCGTCCGCAGCGCCAGATCGGCGTGGCCGTCGTACTCGGTGGCGTCCTCCGCCGCCCGCTGGTCCCTCGCGGGCCTGTGCCCGCCCGCCTTCAGGCCGGAGTCGAGCAGCGGGGGCAGCTGGTCGCCCGCGATGGTGTCGGGCCGGATCAGCGCGACCGGCCCGCAGGCGTCGGCGAGCGCGCTGCCGAGACCGGCGAGCAGCGCGGGCTGGCCGCCGTTGACGGGGTAGGACAGGGGACTGGTGAACTCGGCGTTGGTGATGCCGTAGCCGCCTATGTACGGGATGCCCGCGCCCTCCAGGGAGGGGAAGAAGGAGTCGGCGTACTGGCTGTAGGATCCTACGACCGCGACGACGTTCTCCTTGGCGGCCCGCCGGGCGCACTTGGCGGCGGCCACACTGTCGTTGTGGTCGTTGCAGGTCAGCACGTTGAGCTTGCGGCCGTTGATCCCGCCGTGGGAGTTGACCCACCGGGCGTAGGCGCGGGCGAAGGCGGGCATGCCGGGCTTGTTGGTGGCCTTGGTGTCCTGCGGCGCCCAGGTCATGACGGTGATCGGGTCGCCCCCGGCATCCCCCGTGGTGCCGGGGACGACCCCGCAGCCGGCGAGGAGAGCCGCGCACGCGACCGCCGTGCCCGCGGAGAGGACGCCGTTTCTGGCGTGACGGGTGAGGAGGCCGGGGAGGAATGTGCTGCGCTTGCGTCGCCTGCCGGTCATGGTTCCGCACGATTCCGCCACATGGCTAACCCGGGAGCGATCTTGAGTCAACAATTGGTGACGCGCAGGTGAATTGCAGGGGTCGGTGTGACCGATGTGGAGGGGAACGTACGATCGATGACCGTGCAAGCTTCGGAGAACTCTTCCCGTCGTGGCCGTCGCTCATCCACCATGGGCGGCATGCCTGTCAATGACATGCCGTGGTGGCGCTGGCGCAGCAACGTGCGCTCGGCGCTGCACATGCTCTCCGATCCCGTGTTCCAGCGGGACGTCTGGCTGGCCGGCGTGGACGGCTACGGCGACGTGACCGACGCGGTGTACCGGCTGGTCGAGGACACCTGGCTGGACCACTGGTCCGCCGAGAAGTACGTCGGCACGATCTTCCGCGACTCGCAGGAGGCGGCCCTCGTCGACACCGCCGTGCTGCGGGTGCTGCGGATCATGCACCAGGTCGGGCCGGACGCTCCGGTCGCGACGTACCTCGAACACCAGGCCTGGCCCGAGGCGGTGCGGGCGGCCCGGGACGCGCATGTGCGGCTCGCCACGAGCGACGGCGAGGAGCCGGACACGCCGCCGCGCAGCCTGGACGTGCTGCGGATCATGACCAGGTCCGCGTAAGCGGGACGATTGCCGGTCGTGTCGGTCCTTGTGGGAACCTGTCCTGCATGAACGAGCAGTCCACCCGCGCCGAGGTCCCGGCCGACCAGTACGTCCTCACCCTCTCCTGCCCGGACAGGAAGGGCATCGTGCACGCCGTGTCGAGCTATCTGTTCATGACCGGCTGCAACATCGAGGACAGCCAGCAGTTCGGCGACCACGACACCGGACTGTTCTTCATGCGCGTCCACTTCTCGGCGGACGCGCCGGTGACCCTGGACAAGCTGCGGGCCAGCTTCGCGGCGATCGGTGACTCCTTCCAGATGGACTGGCAGATCAACCGGGCCGACGAGAAGATGCGCATCCTGCTGATGGTCAGCAAGTTCGGGCACTGCCTGAACGACCTGCTGTTCCGGGCGCGGACCGGGGCGCTGCCGGTGGAGATCGCGGGCGTGGTGTCCAACCACACAGACTTTGCGGAGCTGGTGGGCTCGTACAACATCCCCTTCCACCACATTCCGGTGACGAAGGACACGAAGCCACAGGCGGAGGCCCGGCTGCTCGACATCGTGCGTGAGGAGGGTGTCGAGCTGGTCGTTCTGGCGCGGTACATGCAGGTGCTCTCGGACGACCTGTGCAAGGCGCTTTCCGGGCGGATCATCAATATCCACCACTCGTTCCTGCCGAGCTTCAAGGGGGCGAAGCCGTATCACCAGGCTCACGCCCGGGGTGTGAAGCTGATCGGGGCGACTGCTCACTATGTGACGGCCGATCTTGACGAGGGGCCGATCATCGAGCAGGAGGTCGAGCGGGTCGGGCACGACGTGACGCCGGAGGGGCTGGTCGCGATCGGGCGTGACGTGGAGTGTCAGGCGTTGGCCCGGGCTGTGAAGTGGCATGCCGAGCGGAGAATCCTGCTCAACGGGCGGCGGACTGTGATTTTCGCCTAGGAAAGCTCGGTTCCTACATCCTGCTCAGCGATGCGGCCGCGAACAGGACATCCCTGATCGCCTCTCTGTCTCCCACCTGGCCCGCTGCCGCCTCCTGCGGGGGCACGTGGCCCGCCGCCAGGCGGCAGAACTCGACGCCGTCCAGGGCCACGTGGGCCACCTCGTGTTCGGCGGAGCCCTTCGCGGCCGGGGAGTCGAGGGGGATCAGCCACTCGCCGCCGCCCGAGCCCTCGATCTCCAGGCGGAGGCTGCGGCCCGGTTCGCCCGCTGTCACGAGGTGACGGTGGTGGGCGGGTGCGGCCTGGCCGCCTCGGCGGCGTTCGGCCAGGGCGTTCGGCAGCATGCGGGCGGCCAGGTCGATCATGCGGTGCAGATGGCGCGGCGAGGGCGGGTCGTACGGGTAGTCGACCGCGTCCGCGATGTCCTCCGCGTGCACCCAGCACTCGAAGGCCCGGTCGAGCATCGCGTCGTGCAGGGGCAGCTCGAAGTCGCCGTACGACACCGGCATCCCGCCGACGCCGCTGCCCGTGAAGGACACGGTCCGGACGAGGCTGTGGCTCTGCTCCCGCCAGGGCGCCCGCACGGCACGGGTGGGCGGGAAGTGGGAGGCACTCCAGTAGGCCTCGGTGCGGGCCGCCGGGGTCGGGTGCCGGGACGTGACGTCGCCCAGCGGGTCGTCGAGGCCGAGCGTGACCGCCACCAGCCCGTCCACGCTGAGCAGATGCGCGATGACGCCGGCCACGGTGGTACGGCGGCTCGTGGCCTCGTCGGCCCGGAACCAGCGCAGCCGTACCGGCGCGTGCCACTCGGCGTCGCCGAAGTCCTGGAGCAGGGCGTCCAGGCGCGCGGTCTCGGCGTCGTACGCGGCGGCCCAGTCCGGCACCGGGATGCGCGGCGGGCGGCGCTCCAGGCAGGACTCCAGGACCCGCGTGCGCAGGCCCGGGTCCAGGTCGAGGCTGTCGGGGCGTTGCAGCAGCCCGACCGCCTCGCGCAGCCGCCGCGCCTCGTCGGCACACGCGCCGCACTCGCCGAGGTGCTCCTCGACGGCCGTGGCCTCCTCCGCCGAGCACGCGGCCAGCGCCCAGGCGCCGAGCAGGGCCTTCAGCACGGGGTGCTCGAACACGGGCCGTACGGGCGGGGGCGGTGCCGCGTCACCCGGTTCCTCCAGCGCGGGCAACGGCAGCCCGCTGTCCTCGACGGAGGCCCGGGGCATGGGGATCCGCGGCGGGCGCCCGGGCCCCTGCCCGTCGCCGCGCTCGAACCCGCCGGGCCCGTCCGGTCGGCTCGTTCCGTCCGGTCCCGAAGGGGAGCCAGGGGCAACCGCGTTGTGAGCGCTTTCGCCCCTTTCATCTTGAATGCCGCTTTCGCTCTGGGTGTTGTCCTTCTCCTCGTGTCCGTCATCGCCCGCGCCGTCGTACGCCTCGAACCGGTCCGGCCCGTTCACACCGCACCCCCGTATCCGGGTGGTGCGCCGGGGGCCTCGCAGTCGTGGGCGGTGGACAGGAGTTGCAGGCCCAGGCGGAGGCGGCGGCGGGCCTCGTCCTCGGTGATGCCGAGGTCGGTGGCGGTCTGGCGGTAGTCGCGGCGCTGGAAGTAGGCCCGCTCCAGGGCCGAGCGCAGCGGGACCGGCATGGACTGGACGATGTAGTCGGCGCGGGCGGCGACCGAGGCCCGGCGCACCTTGTGCTCCAGTTCCTCCGTGGTGCCGGAGCCCTCGCGGGCGAGGGCGGCGGTCTCGGTGGCGCGCAGGCGCTGGACGGCCAGGCGGCGCGTCAGCGCGGCGACCCAGGTGCGCAGAGGGCCCTGTTTCGGGTCGTAGGTGTCCGGATGCTCCCAGACGTGGATGAAGACCTCGCGTGTGATGCCGTCGGCGGCGCGCTCGTCGCCGAGGACGCGGTGGGCGAGGCCGTGCACGAGGGAGGCGAACCGGTCGTAGAGCTCACCGAGGGCGGCGGCCTCCCCGCGGGCGAGCCGCTGCTGCATCTTGTGGTCCCAGCGAGGCGATACGTCCCTTTTCGCCATGCGGCCCCCTCACCCTCTGCTCATGTGCCGCGCCCGCGCCCTGTCCAGCCTGTGTCCGACGTCTCCCCGAATGTA
The DNA here is from genome assembly GCF_028885415.1 of Streptomyces coeruleorubidus. Classification (GTDB taxonomy): domain Bacteria; phylum Actinomycetota; class Actinomycetes; order Streptomycetales; family Streptomycetaceae; genus Streptomyces; species Streptomyces coeruleorubidus_A. The sequence continues at coordinate 4,327,103 of NZ_CP118527.1, read as the reverse complement.
GTAGGCACGTCCGGTAGCGCACGCCCCTTTGTGGCAATGTGCGCCCCCTGACCGGCCGCAGGTGGTAGGGGACCACCGGCGCTCGTGCCGGGTGCCGTCATGCCGCGCCTACCCATCCGTCCTCTGATCAGACCTGACTGAAGAGGATCGAACAGGATCGAAGTCGACTAAAACAAGCCTCTTCTGCCGGGGATCCGTTTTTCGGGTTGTGTTTCAGGGAACGGCCGCTGGGCAGCCGCGCTGCAAGGAAGCGTAGGGACTGCTTCCGTTTTGGCGATCGAAGGGCGTGGTGGTGACCTTCAAAGTGACCGGCGGCGAGCAGGGCGTATGGGCCGTGCTCCAGGTGTCGGGCGAGCTGGATCTGGTGACGTCGCCGGTGCTGCGGCAGCGTGTGCACGACGCGGTGGCCGAGGGGCACCACTGTCTCGTCCTCGACCTGTCCGAGGTGTTCTTCTGCGATTCCAGCGGCGTCGGCGTACTCATCGCCGCCCGCCGTCTGATCCGCTCCTGCCAGGGCCGGCTGCGGCTCGTGCTGCCCGCCCGGGGCGCGGCCGACGGATCCCACGTCAACCGGGTCCTCGGTGCGCTGGGCGTACGCAGGCTGTTCGACGTGTACGGCGACGTGGACGCGGCCCTGGGTGACGAGGGCGAACCCCTGTCCGCGTGAGGGGCCGGTGACGCACGGTAGGGCGAGTGTTGCCGTTCCGACACGCTGTTGTCCCGGAATTCCCCCGGTCTTGGCACAAGTGACGTTTTCCCGCGCCCGAACGGCCCCCTCCGTCGTACGCTCCGAGCGAGACGCACCCCACTTGACGTAAGGCGGCCCGAAAGAGACATGGTCAGCAGCGAGTACGAGCGCAGGATCGCCGCCCGGTTCGCCACCTTCGACCAGGACGGCAACGGCTACATCGACCGCGAGGACTTCTACGGCGCGGCCAAGGCGCTGCTCGCGGAGTTCGGCGTAGCGGCCCGGTCCGACAAGGGACAGGCGCTGTACGGCGGCGCCGAGGGCTTCTGGCAGGGCATGGCCGGGATAGCGGACCGCGACGGCGACCAGCGCATCACGCGCGAGGAGTTCGTGGGCGGCGCGGTCAAGCGCCTGCGCGACAACCCCGACCGCTTCGCCGAGATCGCCCGTCCCTTCCTGCACGCGTCCCTGGACGTCGTCGACACCGACGGCGACGGCGCGGCGACGGTAGAGGAGGCCGCCCGCGTCCTGAAGTGCCTCGGCGTCCCCGAGGACGTCGCAGGCGCGGCCGCCGCCACGCTCGACGCGGACGGTGACGGCAAGGTCGGCGAGGCCGAGGTCGTGTCCGCCTTCGCCCGCTACTTCACCGTGCCCGAATAGGGTCACGTGCGCGAAGAGAGTCACGTGCCCGAATAGCGCTCGCGCAGCTTGTACTTCAGCACCTTCCGCAGGGTCTCGCCCCGCGGAAGGGCGTCCACCACCTCCAGCCGCTCCGGCAGCTTGTGCACGGAGAGTCCCTCGGTGCGCAGGAAGGCGGTCGTGGTCGCGAGCGTCAAGGCCTCGGCTCCCGGCGGCTGTTCCACCACCGCGCACACCAGTTCCCCGCGCGTCGCGTCCGGCAGCCCGATCACTGCCACGTCCCCGACCGCCGGATGCCGGTGCAGCAGGTCCTCGATCTCCTGCGCCGAGATGTTCTCGCCCTTGCGGATGATCACGTCCTTCAGCCGGCCGGTGAGGACCAGGTGCCCGGTGTCCGTGAGTTGCCCGAGGTCGCCGGTGCGCAGGAACCCGTCCTCGTCGAAGGCCTCGGCGGTCTGTCCCGGGTCCAGATATCCCCGGCACACGGCCTCCCCGCGCAACCGCACCTCCCCGTCCACGATCCGTATCTCCATCCCCTCCGGCGGCCGCCCCTCGGTCGTCGCCAGCAGCTCGGGGGTGTCGTCCGGCGCCCCCATGGTGATCATCGGCACCTCGGTCATGCCGTAGCCGTGCGTGAGCTGCACGCCCATCTCGTTGATCACGGCGTAATAGAGCTCCGGCGGCTTGGGCGCCCCGCCGCCCGCCAGCAGCCGCAGTGAGGGGATGATCGGAATCCCCGGTTGCTTCCGCTGCTCCGCCAGGAACATCGAGTAGAACGCCGTCGACCCGCCCGCCATCGTCACCCCGTGCCGCCGGTAGGCCTCCAGCGCGTCCGGCAGCGCGAACTGCTCGAACAGCACTGCCGGGAAGCCGTACAGCAGCAGCATCACCGTGTAGTCGGGCCCGCCTATGTGGGCGTAGGGGAACGCGATCGACCCCACGTCGTCCGCCGAGGGCCGCAGGGCGTGGGCGAGGCAGGAGCCGCCCGCGATCAGGGAACGGTCCGTGTGCAGCACGCCCTTGGGGGCGGAGGTCGTGCCGGACGTCCAGTAGATCCAGCGGACCGCGGTGCCGTCGCGGGGCGGGGGAGGCAGTACGGACGGATCGCCGTCGGGCAGGTCGTCGCAGGCCTGGAAGACGCCCCTCGCGCCCAGCCGCCGGGCCATCTCCGTGTGGTCGAAGCCGCGCCACTCGCCCGGCACCGCGAAGAACTCCGCCTTCGACTCCCGCAGTGCGAAGCCGACCTCGCGGTCCCGGTAGAAGGGGATCACCGGGGTCTGCACGGCGCCGAGGCGGGCCAGCGCGAAGGAGAGCAGGGCCGTCTCGATGCGGGTGGGCAGCTGCCAGGCGACCACCGTGCCGGGGCGTACGCCCATGCCGTACAGGCCGGCCGCGACCCGCTCGGCGCGTGCGTGCAGGGCGCCGAAGGTGAGCGTGCGCCCCCCGGGCCGGTCGTCCTGGAGGAAGAGCGGGCGGTCGGGGGTGAGGGCGGCGCGCCGGGTGGCCAGCTCCCACAGCGTGCGGGACGAACTCAGGGCGTGCGGGGTCTCGTTCACGTCTGCCCCCTGCTCCTTGGCTGACGGGTCGTCAGGTGGGATGCTATCTGACGATGCATCAGATAAGTACCGCCCGGCGGAGGGGACCCATGGCGACCGAACTGCCCCGCATCATCAGCGTCGACGACCACGTGATCGAGCCCGCCCACCTCTTCGACACCTGGCTGCCGGCCAGGTACCGCGACCGCGGCCCCAAGCCGCTGACCGCCGGGATCGGTGAACTCGCCTACGTCGGCGGCAAGTACCGCATCACGATGGACCCGGACGGCCCGCCCACCGACTGGTGGATCTACGAGGACCTGATGTTCCCGTACAAGCGCAACATCGCCGCCGTCGGCTTCGACCGCGACCAGATGACCCTGGAGGGCATCACCCGCCAGGAGATGCGGCCCGGCTGCTGGGACCCGAAGGAGCGCCTGAAGGACATGGACCTCAACCATGTCGAGGCCAGCCTCTGCTTCCCGAGCTTCCCGCGGTTCTGCGGCCAGACCTTCGCCGAGGCGCACGACAAGGAGGTCGCCCTGGCCTGCGTGCGCGCCTACAACGACTGGATGGTTCAGGAGTGGTGCGGGGACAGCGGCGGGCGGCTCATCCCGCTGTGCCTGATCCCGCTGTGGGACGTCGAGCTGGCGGTCGCCGAGATCCGGCGCAACGCCGCGCGCGGCGTGAAGGCGGTGACCTTCTCCGAGATCCCCACCCACCTCGGGCTGCCCTCCATCCACTCCGGCTACTGGGACCCGTTCTTCGCGGTCTGCCAGGAGACCGGGACGGTCGTCAACATGCACATCGGGTCCTCGTCCCAGATGCCGGCCGCCTCCCCGGACGCCCCGCCCGCCGTCCAGGCCTCGCTCAGCTTCAACAACGCGATGGCCTCGATGATGGACTTCCTCTTCAGCGGGGTGCTGGTGAGGTTCCCGCGCCTCAAACTCGCCTACAGCGAGGGGCAGATGGGCTGGGTCCCCTACGCCCTGGAGCGCGCCGACGACGTCTGGGAGGAGCACCGCGCCTGGGGCGGCGTCCGCGACACGATCCCCGAGCCGCCGTCGACGTACTACTACCGGCAGATCTTCTGCTGCTTCTTCCGCGACAAGCACGGAGTGGCGTCGCTCGATGCCGTCGGCCGCGACAACGCCACCTTCGAGACGGACTACCCGCACGTCGACTCGACCTTCCCGCACACCAAGGAGGTCGCCCTCGACCATGTGCAGGGCCTCGACGACGAGACGGTCTACAAGCTGATGCGCGGCAACGCCATCCGGATGCTGGACCTGGACCTCGACCGCTGATGGACCTCTCGGACACGCCCGAGGAGGAGGAGTTCCGGGCCCGGCTGCGGGAGTGGCTCGCGAAGACGCTCCCCGGCCTCCCGCCCAAGCCGTCCCCCGACGACTGGCCCGGGCGGCGGGCGTACGACCTCGGCTGGCAGCGCAGGCTCTACGACGCCGGATACGCCGACGTCCACTGGGACGCCTCCCCGGCCACCCGGCTGATCTTCCTGGAGGAGACGGAGAAGGCGGGCGCGCCCTATGTGGGGGCCAACTTCGTGGGGCTGCTGCACGCCGGGCCGACGATCGCCGCCGAGGGGACCGAGGAACAGCGGGAGCGCTGGCTGCCGCCGATCCTGCGCGGCGAGGAGGTCTGGTGCCAGGGCTTCAGCGAACCGGACGCCGGCTCCGACCTCGCGGCCCTGCGCACGCGCGCGTGGCGCGACGGCGACGACTACGTGGTGACCGGCTCCAAGATCTGGACCTCCCACGCGGAAGTCGCCGACTGGTGCGAGCTGTTGGTCCGCACCGACCCCGAGGCGCCCAGGCACCGGGGCATCACCTGGCTGGCCATGCCCATGGACGCGCCCGGCATCACCGTACGGCCGCTGCGCACGCTCGCCGGTTCGGCCGAGTTCGCCGAGGTCTTCCTCGACGAGGTGCGGGTGCCGGCGGTGAACCGGGTCGGGGACGAGAACGACGGCTGGCGCGTGACCCTGGTGACGCTGTCCTTCGAACGCGGCACGGCCTTCGCCGGCGAGGTCGTCGCCTGCCGCCGTGTCCTGGGCGAACTGGCGGTCGAGGCCCGCGAGAACGGCCGCTGGGACGACCCGGCGCTGCGTCGCCGGCTGGGCAGGCTCAACGCCGAGTTCCGGGCGCTGTGGCGGCTGACGCAGTGGAACGTGAGCGCGGCTCAGGCGTCGGGCTCAGTGCCCGGCGCCGCGGGCTCGGTCTTCAAGCTGCGGTACTCGCACGCCCGCCAGGAGCTCTACGACGCCGCCGCCGAGGTGCTGGGCGCCGACTGCCTGGACCTGGACCGCCCCTGGACGCTCGACCGCCTCTCCTCCCTGTCGTACACCATCGCGGCCGGCACCTCGCAGATCCAGCACAGCATCATCGCCGAGCGGATCCTCGGCCTGCCGAAGGGACGGTGACCGTGCGCTTCCGGTTGACGGACGACCAGCGGGCGCTGCGCGACGGGACGCGGCAGCTGCTGGTGCGGCGCTTCGGCGGGGAGGCGCTGCGAGGGGCTGTGGAGAGCCCCGGGCGGCTCGACAGGGCGTTGTGGCGGGCGCTGGGGGAGGCCGGGTTCTTCGCCCTGCGGTTGCCGGAGGCGGAGGGCGGGGTGGGACTCGGGCTGCCGGAGGCGGTGTTGGTGTTCGAGGAGGCGGGGCGGGTGCTGCTGCCCGGGCCGTTGGCCGCCACCCATCTAGCGGCCGGTGTGGTGCCGGGAGCCGCCACCGGGGAGGCGGTCGTCTCGGCCGTGGACGGCGGGCTCGTGGAGTGGCTGGCTCAGGCCGACGTCGTACGCGGCGACGCCGCCGGAGCCGTGCCGATGCGCTCCCTCGACCCGCTGACGCCGCTGCACCGCGTGCCCGGCGGCGCGGCGGCGGACCCGGCCCCCGTCGCAGTCCTGCTCACCGCCGCCGAGCAGCTCGGCACCGCTGCCCGCGTCTGCGAACTGGCGGCGCAACACGCCCGGGCACGCGAGCAGTTCGGTCGGCCCGTCGGGGCCTTCCAGGCGGTGGCACACCTGTGCGCCGGGATGCTGGTCCGGTCGGAAACGGCCCGCGCGGCGGTGTACGCGGCGGCCGTCACCGGCGACCCGGTCGACATCGCCGCCGCCCGCCTGCTCGCCGACGAGGCCGCCGTGCGCGGCGCCCGCGACTGTCTCCAGGTGCACGGCGGCATGGGCTTCACCTGGGAGTCCGAGGTCCATCTCCATCTGAAACGCGCATGGGTTCGAACCCAACGTGCGGGTGGAGTTACGCAGAGTGAGGAAGCTCTCGCGGCTGCTCTGACGGCCGGGACGGCCTGACAGGCCGTCTGGCTGCGGTGTCACCGAATATGCCCGCGAGGATGTCGCGGATCGTGGCATACCGTGATCACGGAGCGTTGATACCGGCTCGTGTCCTCGGCGGGGCTCGTCACGGCCCGGAGTCGACTGCCCGCTCCGGTACCTTGTGTGAGATGCGAGTGGCTCAGAGCGCGGTGCGCCCCAGTGGCGCCGCCTGTTCGACTCCCCGCAGCGAGCGTCGCACAGTATGCCGCACGGGTACTCCTTCGCGCTGGAATATGCCCGAAGCGCTTGTTGGGGTGACTGTACGTCAACCATGCTGTCCCACAAGGGATTCACGTTCCGTGATCCTTGTCCCGGCCGTTGTTCTGGCCATGCAGAAAATGGCTACGATCGTGGCCTTCGTGAGGCGCGAGCCTAAGTGTCCGCCGGTTCGGATGGTGTGAGCGGTGCAGGTGCTTCAAGTGCAGCTGGAGATCCGGCCCGACCCCGCAGAGGTGGGGCGGGCCCGGCGGTGGGCCCGCTCCCGCCTGGCCGGGTCGGGCATACAGGCCGACGAGCCGCTCGCCGAGACCCTGATCCTGCTCGTCTCCGAGCTGGTCACCAACGCCGTGGTGCACACCGGCCGGCCCGCCGTGCTGCGGCTTTCCTTGCCGCACGCGGTGACGGAGGAGACCACCGTCCGTCTCGAGGTCGCCGACCGCAGCGGCCGGGCCCCCGTGCCCCGGTGCGCGGACGACGACGCGACCGGCGGCCGGGGCCTCGCCCTCGTCGACGGCCTCGCCGACCGCTGGGGCTGGAGCGTCGAGAGCACCGGCAAGCGCATCTGGTGCGAACTGGACCGGTGTTCGAAGTCCCCTGAGATCACGGCGGCGTGCGGGAGCGGCGCGGTGGCGTGCGGCGGCGGGGCGTCCTTCGAGGGGCTGGCGTACGAGGCCGTGTAGGGCCGGGGCGCTTCGGGGTGCCCCGGCCCTGACTGCCGGTCACGCGGTCGACGAGGTGTGGTGTACGACGGCACATGCCGCGCGGTGTTGCGGCGAGGCCGGGGCACGGTCGCAGGCGCGTCCGTCGTTTTCGTCATGGCATGCGGCGATGCGCCGGGATGTGCTTCCGTGCGCGCCCGCGGTAAAAGCCGCATAAGCGATAAATCACCGAACGGCTGTTGACGCCTCGTGACCGTTTGCTCACGCTTGTGGGCAGCGATTCGCCGTGAGGGGACGGCGAGGGCTGCGACGACGGCGGCCCTCGGCGAGTGTGAGTCGTGATTCGGCGTCGGCTCCCTGTTTCAGGGCCACTGGAGCCGGGGCGGGAGCGCCGGAGTCGGGTGGCGGCGCGCGCTGCCGTGCTCGGGGCGAGCAGCGCGTCGCCGCCATCCAGCTTCAGGCGGCGGGATGGCGGCCTGGCGGCCTCGGCGGGTGGCCTGGCGAGGCGGCCTGTCGCGCTGGCCTGCTTGTCGGCCTGTCGTGCCGGCCTAGAGGACGGCGACCGGGGCCACCGGAGAGCCGGTCGCTCCCGTGAACGGCTCGGGGGTCGCCGCCAGCAGGAACGCGTAGCGGCCCGTTTCTCCACAGGCTGTGGACAACTTTTCGAAATTCCAGTTCTGGCCCTGCGGCATCCCCATCTCCACGAGGTGGAGGGCGTGCACCGGCAGCCACAGGTCCTCCACCTCGGGCGGGAACACCTCGAAGGTGAGGGTGTCGTTGGCGACCGCCGCGACATCGCGCGCGTGGAACCACTCCGGCGTCCGGATCGACAGCCCCGGCGACGGGTACGCATACGCGTGCCGGTCCCCGGCCAGACAGAGCCGGACCTGCCCGGTCCGTACGAGCACCACGTCGCCGGCCCGCACGCGCGTACCGGCCAGCTCCTCGGCCGCCTCCAGGTCCTCGGGCGTGACGGCGTACCCGCCGTCGAGCCGGTCCGTGCCCCGGGCCCGGGCGACGTCGAGCAGCACCCCGCGTGAGACGAGGTGCCGGACCTTGTCGATGCCGCTGAACTCCGCGCCGCCGTGCGGGGTGATGGAGTTCGCCGGGCGGCCGTTGTAGAGCCTGCCCGAGTGCGAGGCGTGCGGCAGCGCGTCCCAGTGGGTGGCCGCCTGGAGCCCCATGGTCACGGCGTCGTCGCTGCACGCGACGGTGCCCGGGCCGAAGAGCTCCTGGTTGATCTGCACCATGACGTGCAGCGGGTCGATCCGCCCCGGGATCATCCCCGTCTGGACGCCGTCGCGCCGCAGGGGCAGCGCGAGCGGGATCCGGCGACCGGTGCGGACCGTCACCGCGGCCTCCCGGACGACCTCGTCGGTGATCAGGTTCAGCGTGCCGAGCTCGTCTGCGGCTCCCCAACGGCCCCAGTTGTTCACGCGCTTGGCGATGTCGTGGAACGCGTCCGGCAGCGACATGAGTCCTCCCCGGGGCTTGTGTTCCCGTATCTGACGGGTCGTAGAATCTGGGGGTCTGCAAAATCTAACGGTCCGTCAGAAACCGTGGGACGGGAAGGGGCCGGGCGTGGGGAACTTCTTGGCAGGCAAGGTCGTCGCCGTCACCGGCGCCGGGCGGGGCATCGGCCGGGCGGTCGCGCTCGCGGCGGCGGCCGAGGGAGCGAAGGTCGTCGTCAACGACTACGGCGTGGCGGTCGACGGCGCCTCGCCGGCCAGTGAGGTCGCCGAGGCCGTGGTCAAGGAGATCGAGGCGGCGGGCGGGGACGCGGTCGCCGTCGCCGACGACATCTCCACCATGGCGGGCGGGCAGCGGGTCGTCGACGTGGCGCTGTCGTCGTACGGACGGCTCGACGGCGTGGTCTGCGTGGCCGGGATCCTGCGGGAGCGGATGCTGTTCAACATGACCGAGGAGGAGTGGGACCCGGTCGTCGCGACGCACCTGAAGGGCACGTTCACGGTGTTCCGGGCCGCCTCGGCGGTGATGCGCAAGCAACGCGCCGGGACGCTGATCGGCTTCACCAGCGGCAACCATCAGGGGTCGGTGTCGCAGGCCAACTACAGCGCGGCCAAGGGCGGGATCATCTCGCTCGTGCGGAGCGCGGCGCTGGGCTTGCACAAGTACGGGGTGACCGCGAACGCCGTGGCGCCGGTCGCGCGTACGCGGATGTCCGCGGGCGTGCCGATGGAGCTGGCGGAGATCGGGGAGCCGGAGGACGTCGCCGCGCTGGTGGTGTATCTGCTGTCCGACGGGGCGCGGGAGCAGGGGATCACCGGGCAGGTGTACACGGTCGCCGGGGCGAAGATCGCGGTGTGGGCGCAGCCGAGGGAGCTGCGTGCCGCGTATGCCTCCGGCGGTTGGACCGTGGAGAGGATCGCGGAGTTTCTGCCCGGGTCGGTGGGGGTGGATCCGATGCCGATGCTGGAGCGGGTGCGGGAGATGGAGAGGGCGGCTCGGGAGGGGGAGCGGCCGAACGCGTGAGGGCTCGGGGGTGCGTGTGGTGTGGCGGCTGCGGGTTCGTTGTGGCTGGTCGCGCAGTTCCCCGCGCCCCTCAGGGGCCTCATCTCAAGCCCAGTCACCGGAATAAGGCGGCTATCGTGGATTACGGGTTCACGCAGGATGACGAGGACTTTCGTGCCGAGGCTCGTGCCTGGCTCGCCACGCATGCCAAGGGCGTAACAGACCGCCGCGTCTGGGAACGCACCCTCGGAGCAGCCGGCTGGATAGGTCTCGGTTGGTCTGCGGACGGCTACGGCAACCGCACCGCCACGCTCACCCAACAGGTCGTCTGGGCCGAGGAGTACGCCCGGTCGGCCGCGCCCCCGCGCTCCGGCCACATCGGTGAGAACCTCCTGGCCCCCACGCTCATCGCGCACGGCACCGAGGAGCAGAAGTCCCGCTTCCTGCCCCCGATCGCCGCCGGCGAGGAACTCTGGTGTCAGGGCTACAGCGAACCCGGCGCCGGCTCGGACCTGGCCGGTGTCCGTACCGCGGCCGTGCGCGAGACGGACGGCCGTACCTACCGCGTCACCGGGCAGAAGATCTGGACGTCACTCGCGCACGAGGCGGACTGGTGCTTCGTGCTCGCCCGCACCGAGCCCGGGTCGAAGCGGCACCATGGACTGACCTTCCTCCTCGTCCCCATGGACCAGCCGGGCCGGATCGAGGTCCGTCCCATCCGGCAGTTGACGGGCACCAGCGACTTCAACGAGGTCTTCTTCGACGGCGCGTACGCGGAGCATGTCGTCGGTGGTGAGGGCAACGGCTGGCGCGTCGCCATGAGCCTCCTCGGCTTCGAGCGGGGCGTGTCCACGCTGGCGCAGCAGATCGGGTTCGCCGAGGAGTTGGGCAGCGTGGTGCGGGCGGCCGTGGAGTCGGGTGCGGTGCGGGATCCCGTCGTACGGGAACGGCTCGTCCGGCAGTGGGCCGAGCTGCGCGCGATGCGCTGGAACGCCCTGCGCACACTGGGCGGTTCGGGCGACGCGGGTGCCCCGAGCGTGGCGAAGCTGCTGTGGGCCGGCTGGCATCAGCGGCTCGGGGAGCTGGCGGTGCTGGTGCGGGGCGCGGCCGCGAGCGTCGGTCCGACGGACTGGTCGGCGTCGTCGCCGTACGAACTGGACGCGGCACAGCACCTCTTCCTCTTCTCCCGGGCCGACACCATCTACGGCGGCTCGGACCAGATCCAGCGCACGATCATCGCCGAGCGCGTGCTCGGCCTGCCCAGGGAGCCCAAGGGAGCCGCGTGATGCGAGGCGTGATCTTCGACGGGAAGCAGGTCCGGGTCGTCACCGATCTTGAGGTGCGGGAGCCGGGGCCGGGTGAGGTGCGGGTCGCGATCGCGGCGGCGGGGCTGTGTCACAGCGATCTGTCGGTGGTGGACGGGACCATACCCTTCCCGGTTCCTGTGGTGCTGGGCCATGAGGGCGCCGGGGTCGTGGAGGCGGTGGGTGGTGGCGTCACACATGTGACCCCCGGTGACCATGTGGCGCTGTCCACCCTTGCCAACTGCGGTACGTGCGCGGAGTGCGACCGGGGGCGCCCGACCATGTGCCGGCAGGCGATCGGGCGTCCGGGCCGGCCGTTCCGTCAGGCCGGGGTGCCGGTGCACCAGTTCGCCGCGAACTCGGCGTTCGCGGAGCGCACGGTCGTGAAGGCCGTCCAGGCGGTCCGTATCCCCGAGGACATCCCCATGGCCTCGGCGGCGCTCATCGGGTGCGGGGTGCTGACGGGGGTGGGCGCCGTGCTGAACCGGGCGCGGGTGGACCGCGGCGACAGTGTCCTGGTGATCGGGACGGGCGGGATCGGCCTGAACGTGGTGCAGGGGGCGCGGCTCGCGGGCGCCCTGCGGATCGTGGCCGTCGACGCCGACCCGGCCAAGGAGGAGGTGGCACGCGGCTTTGGTGCGACGGACTTCCTCACCTCGGCGGAGGGAGTGCGGGACATCCTGCCCACGGGCGTGGACCACGCCTTCGAGTGCGTCGGCCGTGTGGAGCTGATCCGCCAGGCGATCGACGCACTGGACCGGCGCGGCCAGGCGATCCTCCTCGGGGTACCGCCGGCCGCGGCCGAGGCGTCCTTCCGCGTCTCGTCGATGTACCTCGACAAGTCCATCCTGGGCTGCCGCTACGGCTCCTCCCGCCCCCAGCGGGACATCGCCCTGTACGCGGACCTGTACCGCCAGCGCCGGCTGCTGCTCGACGAACTCGTCACCCGTACCTACCCGGTCGAGGACTTCGAGAAGGCGGCGGCGGACGCGGAGGCGGGGCGGGTGGCGCGCGGGGTGCTCACGTTCTGACGGCCCGCCCTGTCTCTGCCGGTTCGGAAGGTCCGCCGGTAGGCGGTGGGCGTGACACCGAGCGCCGCCTGGAGGTGCTGGCGCATCGACTGGGCCGTGCCGAAGCCCGCGTCGCGGGCCACCTGGTCGACGGTGCGGTCGGTGGACTCCAGCAGGTGACGGGCCCGTTCCACGCGCTGCTGGGTGAGCCACTGGCCCGGGCTGACGCCGGTCTCCTCGCGGAAGCGGCGGGTGAACGTGCGGACCGACATGGCTTCCTGGGCGGCCATGTCGCGCAGCTGGATCGGCTCGTGGAGGCGGCCCAGGGCCCAGGCGCGGGCGGTGGTGGTGGAGGCCTGCTGCGGATCGGGCACCGGCCGCTCGATGTACTGCGCCTGACCGCCGTCGCGGTGCGGCGGTACGACCGTACGGCGGGCCACGTCGTTGGCGACGGCCGCGCCGTGGTCGCGGCGCACCATGTGCAGGCACAGGTCGATGCCGGCCGCGACGCCCGCGGAGGTCAGCACGTCGCCGTCGTCGATGAACAGCACGTCCGGGTCGACCTCGACCTTGGGGAACAGCCGCTGGAGGCGCTCGGCGTCGGCCCAGTGGGTGGTGGCGGGGCGGCCGTCGAGGAGGCCGGCGGCGGCGAGGACGTAGACGCCGGTGCAGATGGAGGCCAGCCGGGTGCCGGGCCGCAGGCGTGCGAGGGCCGCGGCAAGTTCGCCGGTCAGCACGCCCTCGTCGTAGACCGGGCCGAGTTCGTACGACGCCGGGACGATCACCGTGTCGGCGTCGGCCAGGGCCTGCGGGCCGTGCGCGACGTGGATGGCGAAGTCGGCGTCCGTCTCGACCGGGCCCGGCGGCCGGACCGAGCAGGTCACGACCTCGTACAGGTGCCGTCCCCGGGCGTCCCTGGGGCGGCCGAAGATGCGGTGCGGGATGCCCAGTTCGAAGGGCAGCAGCCCGTCGAGGGCGAGGACGACGACGCGGTGGGGACGGAAGCCGGCGCCCGGGTCCGGGCTGGGGGAGTCGGGGCCCGATGTCATGGCCCGATCCTAGCGAATGCTGTCCTCCGGGCCACTCGATGGAGCTCGGCGCAGGCCGGAAGCTCTATGGCGTGACCCAGACAAGCGAAGCCGCAGCAGTCGGACAGCAGCCGTCGAAGCCCGGCCGAGGCGGCGGCCGCGGACGTGTGCACCGGGCCTGGTTCGTCGCCGCCGTCACCTTCGTGACGATCATCGGCGCCGCCGCCTTCCGTTCCGTGCCGGGCCTGCTCATCGACCCGTTGCACGACGAGTTCGACTGGTCGCGCGGCACGATCGGCGCCGCCGTCTCGGTCAATCTCGCGCTGTACGGTCTGACGGCGCCGTTCGCGGCGGCCCTGATGGACCGCTTCGGCATCCGCCGGGTCGTCGCGGTCGCCCTGACGGTCATCGCGCTCGGTTCGGGCCTCACGGTGTGGATGACGGCGGCCTGGCAACTGATGCTGTGCTGGGGCCTGCTGGTCGGCCTCGGCTCCGGCTCCATGGCGCTGGCGTTCGCGGCGACCGTCACCAACCGCTGGTTCACCGAGCGGCGCGGCCTGGTCAGCGGCATCCTCACCGCCGCGTCCGCCTCCGGCCAGCTGATCTTCCTGCCCCTGCTGTCCTGGATCGTCGAGCGGCACGACTGGCGCCCGGCGGCCGTGACGGTCGCGCTCGCCGCCCTGGCGGTCGTCCCGTTCGTCTGGCTCCTGCTGCGCGACCACCCCGCGGACGTGGGCCTGAAGCCGTACGGCGCGACCGAGTTCGTGCCGAAGCCCGCACCGGTACCCGGCGCCGCCCGCCGGGCCGTGACCGTCCTGTTCTCGGCCGCACGCACCGGCCCGTTCTGGCTGCTCGCCGGCACCTTCGCGATCTGCGGCGCCTCGACCAACGGCCTGATCCAGACCCACTTCGTGCCCGCGGCCCACGACCACGGCATGCCCCTGACGACCGCCGCCTCGCTGCTCGCGGTCATCGGCGTCTTCGACGTCGTCGGCACGATCGCCTCCGGCTGGTTCACCGACCGCTTCGAAGCCCGGCGCCTGCTCGCCGTCTACTACTCCCTGCGGGGCGTCTCCCTCCTCTTCCTCCCCCTGCTGCTGGTGACGCCCAGCGTCCAGCCGCCGATGATCTTCTTCATCGTCTTCTACGGCCTGGACTGGGTCGCCACCGTCCCGCCCACCCTCGCCCTGTGCCGCGAGCAGTACGGCGACGACAGCGCGATCGTCTTCGGCTGGGTCCTCGCCTCCCACCAGGTCGGCGCCGCCCTGGTCGCCTTCCTCGGCGGCGTCGCCCGCGACACGTTCGGCTCGTACGACGTGATGTGGTACGCGTCGGGGGCGTTGTGCGCGGTGGCTGCGCTGATGGCGTTGGTGATCCGGCGGCGGGGGGTGGGGGTGGCGACCGGGGCCTGAGAGCGGGCTCTTGACCCTCTCCAGCGCCGCCAACACCAAGGTGGTCGGCCACGAGTGGGGGGCCGAAGTTCCGCGCGTTCCCGCACGGCAGGGCTGGACGCACGCCGAGGGGCCGGTGGCGCTGTTCAACCAGGCGGTGGGCTGGCTGTGCCGCAACCGGGTACTGCTGCCCGGGGTTTCGGAGCCGCCTTGCCCGGCGACCTGGTGGTGTTGCTGGACGTTCCCGAAAGCCGTCGGATCTCGGAGCTGGAGCGGCTGCGCCGGCCGTCGAAGCGGACGACGGGCACGGGCATGGCGAAGGCGCTGGAGCGGGTCGATGAGATCTCCTCCTTCCACCTGGGCCGGGTGAAGCCGAGTGATGCAGGTCACTCGGCTTGCCCATCACAACCGCGAGGCGGGCTGCATCCCGTGTGTGAACCGATTGCACAACAGGAGGCACATATGAGGCTCGTGGTGGTGGGAGCCGGCTACGCGGGGACGATCGCGGCGAACCGGCTGGCCAGGAAGGTGACGGCAGCGGAGATTACGGTGATCAACCCCCGTCCGGACTTCGTCGAGCGGGTGCGGCTGCACGAGCAGATCGCCGGGACCGGAGCCGCGGCGACGCCGCTGACGTCGATGCTGAGCGCAGGGATCACGACGCGGGTGGGCACCGTTGACAAGATCGGTGACGGCCAGGTCACTCTCGGCGACGGGGTGGGTCTCGACTTCGATTACCTGTTCCTCGCAGTGGGCAGCACGGTCGCACCGCTGCCGGGCACCCTGCCGGTGGGAACCTGGGAGGGCGCGGAGATGGCGCGGGCCGCGCTGGCCGAGTTGCCCGGCGGGAAGGTGGTCACCGTCATCGGTGGCGGGCTGACGGGCATCGAGACGGCCTCCGAGATCGCCTTCGGCCGCCCCGACCTCCGGGTGCGGATCGTGGGACAGACGATCGCCGCGAGCCTGTCGGCAGGAGCGCGGAAGCGGGTGCGCACCGGCCTGGACCGCTTGAACGTGGAGGTCGTGGAGGACTCCGTCGCGCAGCTTGTCCCCGACGCCGGGGAGGGAGGCGGCGACATGGTGCGTCTGAACTCGCGCGCGCCGGTCACCTCCGACCTCACGCTGTGGGCGATCATCGGCAGCGTGCCCGACCTGGCCGCCCGCAGCGGTCTTGAGGTGGATGCCGACGGGCGTGCGGTGGTCGACGAGCATCTGCGCAGCGTGACCGACCCGCGGATCTTCGTCGTCGGCGACTGCGCCGCGGTTCCCGGCTCTCGAGCGGCCTGCGCGACGGCCATGCCTCAGGGCGCACACGCGGCGGATACGCTGGCGCGGATGATCCAAGGCCGTAAGCCCAAGCCCTACTCCATGGGGTACACCGGACAGGCGTTGAGCCTGGGCCGGCGCGACGGGCTGCTGCAGGTCAACCGCAGGAACGACACCGTGCGCCGGCTCTACTTCGCCGGGCGCACCGCGGCCGTGGCCAAGGAGCGGATCTGTCGCTACGCGAAGTTCGGCGCCGGCACCGCCACCTACGCCTGGCTGCGGGGCTCGAGGTGACCGAGCAGCCGGATCCCGCGGACGAGTTCACCACGCACAGGGCCCTGCTGTTCTCGATCGCCTACGAGATCCTCGGGTCGGTGGCCGACGCCGAAGACGTCCTGCAGGACAGCTACCTGCGGTGGCGGTCGGTGAACCACACCTCGGTGGAGAACGCGCGGGCCTACCTGGCGCAGATCGTCACCCGGCAGGCGCTCGGCGTACTGCGGTCGGCCGTCCGCCGCCGGGAACAGTACGTGGGGCCGTGGCTGCCCGAGCCGCTGGTGACCGACGCTGCCGGCGACGCACCCGACGGCATCGACCATGTGCTCACCGGCGAGGCCGTGACCACCGCGATGCTGCTGGTTCTGGAGGCCCTGACCCCTACCCAGCGCGCGGTGTTCGTGTTGCGCGAGGTGTTCGGCTTCGACTACGCGGAGATCGCCGCCGCGGTGGGCAAGTCCGAGGCCGCGGTGCGGCAGTTGAATCAGCGGGCCCGCAACAGCGTGCGCGCGAGGCGACACACCGCACTCGCCACCCCTGCTGAGGCCCAGCCGGTCGCCGAACGGTTCCTGACGGCGGCCGCGACCGGTGACCTCCAAGGCCTCATGGACCTGCTCGCACCCGATGTGGTGTTCCTGGCTGACGGCGGCGGGGTCGTGAACGCGGTGCGGCGCCCCGTGGTCGGGCCGGACAAGGTGGCCAGGCTGCTTCTCGGGCTCTTGGACAAGGGCGCCCGCATGGGCGAACTCGACATCCGTATCGGCACCTACAACGGGATGCACTCCGTCGCGGTGCTCATCGACGGCGAACTCGATCAGGTGACCTCGTTCGAGATCCGCGGCGGTCTCGTGACGGCCGTCTACTGCGTCCGCAACCCTGAGAAGCTCACGGCGGTCAAGGTGTGACCCGCGCCTTCGAAGCCAAGAGCACGGTCGGGACATCGGGACGGGGACTCGGGCGATGCCCAGCATCCCCGTCTCGCCCTCTCACAATGACCGGTTGCGAGAGTTCTGCGAGAGTCCCGGAGTCGATCACGTTTCCGCAGGTCGCCGTTCGCAGAAGTCCTCTCAAAACCGGGGCGTTGTGCGAGGCAGTTCTGGCCCACTGCCGGGGTGGATCGGACGCCCGTTCAAGCAGCAATCGCGGTAGAACGAAATGACGTGACCGAGGTGTGAAGTCTCCAGGCGGGCCACCACTTCCCGGTCCCGACGGTCGAGTACCTCCGGGAGGCTGCGCTTCCACTCCTCCAGGCCTTCGACGCGCTGTTCGAGTGTCTTCGGCTCGCTGGTGACGACGACGGCGTTGTACGCCTCGGTAGCGACTGCCGTCTTGACGATGCCGCCCACTTCCAGCAAGCCGAGATCACGTAAAGGGTGGCTGCCGCAGACATGCCCGGAGAGTACTGCGCACGACGGGCGTGGAGTGCCTTGTAGCCGCCTACGAGGCACGAGAGTTCAGTCGTCGGGACCTGCTTCACGTCACCAGCCCACCAAAGTCGTTTTCGCGGCACCAGACGGTCAAGAGTCGTCAGCAAAGCAAGATCAACTGCTTAGCGCTAATGGCTGTTCCGATGTTCCCCGAGGCCGAACAAGATCAGACGCCTGGAGCCACGTAGCAGATGGCGTCGATCCGCTGTCCTGGGCCGTAGTGGTGCTCGGCCAGGCCGGTCCGGAGCCAGCCGAGGCGGTCGTAGAGGCGGATGGCGGCTTTGTCCTTGACCATGACGTCCAGTACGAGGCGGCGGTTGTGGCGCAGGCCGTAGGCCATTGCCGTTCGGACCAGCCGCTCACCCAAGGACTGCTTCCGTGCCTGGCGGACGACGAAGAGGCGGGCCAGTACGCCGATGTGGAGCTCTTCGGCCCCGCTCCTTTCGGCCCAAAGGGACACGGCGGCCTCGCCATTGGGTCGCATCACAGCGACATGACCGACGATCTCTCCTTCCGTTGCCGCGATCCAGGAGGCCAGCACGTCATCCGAGCGCAGCCACTCCTCCGGGTGGGCGACGCCTTCCACCGGATAGCCGTCGGTGGCGTGCACGTCTGTCAGCGCGGCGGCCGCGCCGGGGAGGTCCGTGTGCTCGAAGGGGCGGATGACAGTGCTCTCCATGCCGGTCTCCTTCGTGTCGTCGGGATCATTCGACGGGCAGTTCGTAGAGAAGGCCGGTCCGGTCGGCGCGGTGTACGTACCGGGACACCTCGAAGGGTTCGCCCTCCTGGTCCAGGCTGGTGTGCAGGACCTCGATGACGGGGACTCCGGACGGCAGGTCCAGTACCGCCGCTTCCGCCGGGGTGGGCATGCGTGCGGTGATCTCGTCCCGCACGCGGGTCATGATGTGGCCGAGTTCTTCCAGCCGGCCGTAGATCCCGTTCTTGCCTGTCTTCGGCTGCGTCAGGGCGGTGTCCTGCGCCTCGTCCCAGCGGAGGTACGTCGACACGATCTGCACGGGTTCGTCGTCGGCGAAGTAGTGGTTCTCGCGGTGCAGCACACTCTCCTCGTCGACCGGGACCGCGAGGCGCTCGGCGACATCGTGGGGCGGGCACTCCCGGGCGATGCCCACGACCTCGATGCGCGCCTCCTTGCCCTGGCGCTTGGCCTCGAGTCGGAACGGGGTCAGGCCGGTCTCGCGGTTGCTGCGCGAGTAGCGGTCACTGCCGAAGCGGAGCAGCCGCTGCGGTTCCCGGACAAAGACACCGCTTCCGTGCCGCACCGTCACCAGGCCTTCTTCCGCGAGGAGTCGGATCGCCTCACGGGCCGTGTTGCGGGCGGTTCCGTACCGCTCCGCGAGGGTGCGCTCCGAGGGCAACTTCTCACTGGGAGTGAGGCGCCCGGCTTTGATGGAGGCTCGCAGTTCCTCGGCGATACGCCTGCTCGGCGGTGGGTTCGAGGAGGGCCCGGATGGTGTCATACCTCCAAGCATAGCAACTGGCTTAAGCCAGTTGCTTGACGCGGTGGGTTGCTCGTCGCCAGACTGGCTTGAGCCAGTAACTGGCCGTTAATACCCGGATGATGCCGGGGCGGTGCCCTACCGCCAAGCAGTACACCGCCCCGGTTTCCCCATGAAGGGAGCATTCATGATGCCCGTGACACCACCGGCAGCGGGAGAGGGCGCGTGACCTACGACCGGAACACCGTGGCCGCACCTTCAGGCCTGCGACCTCTGCCCTGGGAGACGGATGCGGGAAAGCCCTGTTTCCTGTCCGCGGACGACGCCGACGGGCCGTTGTCCCGGCTCGCGGACGAGGTCGAGGCGGACCAACTCCAGGACGGAGCCGATGTCCTGGCGGGCGCCAGAGCGGTCCTCGACGATGGCAAGGCGGGCGAGTACGCGTTACGACGGGCGCTTCGGACGACCACGCAGGTGCTCGGCGTCGTGTTGCGCGTTGCCGACAGCAGGGGTATCCGCTTGTCCCAGCGGGATGAGTGACCATGGGAATGACCAATACGCTTGCTCTTTCGCCGAGTGCGTACTGGCGCGTAGGCCTGGCTATAAGGGCGTCCATGCCCAGTGCCGTCAGCTGAGAGACGGGCCTCTGCCGCACTCCAGGCGCTTACTGCTCGTTGCCCGCTGCTGTTGCTCGTGCCACCGGCAACCGTCGGCGGCCGAGCGCTAGCAAGGGTGATCGTCGGCGAACTCCCCTTCCGCTGTGGCGAAAATCTTGGCGGGAGGGGGCCGGAGCGCAGAGCGCGTACTGTGAGGCTGCTCGGCGACGGGGGCGGTGTGGTCGCGCTTCGCATGGCATCAATGCAGACCGACCGCCATATTTCTTGGTCGCTCCGAGCCGACTCCCTTGCGTCCGACATGGCGTCAAGATCATTGCGTTCATAAGCCCCGCTGTGAGGAGCGCGGTTTGCGGTGCCTGCGGGCAAGTCGGCTTCAGGCGCCGGTGCTCGCGGTGGTTGCTGAATTTCGCCGCCGTTCAGCCCGGCTGCTGCCGCCCGTTGCTTCCGGCCTGGACAACCGGGCGTACCACGAGGCCACGGCGATCAGGCAGCAGATCAGCGCGAGCGACGTGGCGTTGAACCCGCCGTGGAAGAGGGTCTCGGCGAGGTACGTGGCGCCGGGCAGGGTGGTCAGCAGCACCATGGCCACCATCGGATCGGCGCGCTGCAGTCCGGCCTGCAGCAGGAACAGCGGGATGGTCACTGCCAGTACGCCTAGCAGGAGCAGCGTGAGCGGCTCGGCCCCCCACTGCGGACCGGGTCCGCCGGCCGCCAACAGGAGTGCCCCGCCGCACAGGTAGGTGAGGTGAAAGCGGTGGGCGGTCACGTACACGGGATCGACGCCGCGCTGCCCCAACTTGGCTGAGATCAGCGCCAGTACCGCAGCCCCGATGCCGGCGCCGGCGACTAGGGCGAGCCCAAGGGCTGTGCCGGCCGACGGCTGCACACCGCCGGTGCCGGTGAAGCTCCAGGCGATGCCGAGGCCGAGCAGGACCAACACGGCAGCGGCCGCCGTGCCCTGCCTGGTGGGGCGCCGCCCGTACCCGGCCAGCCCGAGCAGAGCCAGGACGGCGGGCCCGATTGCCGTCTCGATGCCGGTGGCGAGCGCGGAAGGTACCCAGCTCAACGAGGCGTAGAAGCCGAGAAAGGTTACCGCTGTGACCACGTTCATCAGCGCGAGCAAGCCTGTGGCCTTCGGGGAAGCGGCGGCCGGTCCGCGCCGCACCCGGCGCACCAGCAGTGCGGCGTTGAACAGCACCGCCGCGGCACCGAACCCTGTACAGGAAAGCGTCAGGCTCGCCGTGGCGTCCAGCCGCCCAGAGATGTAACCGAACACCCCGGCTTGCAGCAGCACCGACGCGACGATGCGCACTATCGGCACGATTTACCTTCCTATCCATACGAACGAACCGGTATGAGACGACCGGCCCCAGCCAGCCTGCCGAGGCAAACCCAGTTTGAGGTTGCCGTGTTCGTCCTGGGGTCAGTGCAGCAGGGACAACTTCTTGGTCAATGGGTCCAGGACATCGCGCTGTCCGAACAAAGCGATTCCGTAGTAGTCCAGGCCCTGCTCGGGCGTGGTCTTCATCCGGTCGACCTGTTCTGCGTAGGTATCCCCGGTCATCTCTGCGGTGAAGTCGGTGTACAGCAGTCCCGAAGCGTCGGCCTGATCGCGCAACCGCCGGACCCAGGCCGGGCGCCCTTCGAGGACAACAAGGGAGAGCCCGGAGATGGGGGCGTGGCTTCCGCCATCAGCGTCCGAGAACGTAAGGAACGACATCTTGCGCAGCAGCTCCGGCTGTTCGGTGGCTGCCTTGGCAGCCAGACCCAGGCACAGGTGCGACGCCGCATTCGCCGCCACCCCGGGGGGAAGTTTCCCCTTGAGGGCGACGACGAATTTGTAGCGGCTGTCGACCTCCGTCGCAGCGACACAAGCGGGGTTGGCAGTGAGTGCGGTCATGGCGACCTCTTTCGGCCTCTCAAAGGAATGTCACTGAGGGGAGCCTCAGGCGGTGATCTAGAGACTGGTCCAGACTCGCCCGCCGGTCTTGTACGTTCTTGCACCCCGTCACAACGAGTCGCCTGGGCCGGTCAGGACCGCAAAGATGTACAGCGCCGCCTCGATTTGTGCCTTTGTGTGGCTGTCGGGTTCTCCTGCCAACCTGACAAAGACGACACCGGATCCTGGATCGGCTGCGACCTCGGACTCCAGGAAGCTGCGCATCTCCATGCCACGTGTGGAATCGGATGGACACGGCTCGGTGCGGTGGCCGATGATCTCCGGCATGATCCGGGCCGCCACTGTGGACGACATCGCGGAGATCCGCGCGATGATCCGCGAACTCGCCGAGTACGAACGGGCCGCCGAGCAGGCCCGAGCGACCGAGGAGCAGCTCCGCGAGGCGCTGTTCGGAGAGCATCGCGCTGCGTTCGCGCTGATCGCCGAGGACGACGAGACGGGCGAGGCCGTGGGCTATGCCCTGTGGTTCCCCCGCTTCTCGACCTGGACCGGCATGCGCGGCATGCACCTGGAGGACCTCTACGTACGGCCGCACGCCCGAGGCGGAGGACACGGCAAGGCTCTGCTCGCCGCCCTGGCCGCGGTCTGTCGGCAAAACGGCTACGAGCGCTTCGAGTGGTGGGTCCTGGCCTGGAACGAGCCGACGATCGACTTCTACAAGTCGCTCGGCGTGGAGCTCCTGAACGAGTGGACGGTATGCCGGCTGAGCGGTGAACCACTCAGGGAACTCGCCGCCCAGGCCCCGGCAGTCCGCAACCAGACACCGGCCCTGTAGGACGGGGGGTCATGCAGCCTCCTGTCGCAGCTGTGATCGAAGCCCACCGGAGACTGGAAAGGCTCGTGGCCGGGCTGAACGACCGGCAGGTCGCCGAGGCGTCCGCTCTTCCGGGCTGGTCACGCGGTCATGTCCTCGCGCATCTCACCGACAACGCGAGGATGTTCGCCCGTCTCGCGGAACACGCCCTGCGCGGTGAGCTCGTAGCGGGCTACGAGGGCGGGGTGGACGAGCGCAACGCGATCATCGAGGCCACGGCGGGCCGCGGCGCGGCCGAGCATCGCGCGCGGCTCGCCGCGCACACGGCTGGGCTGGAGGCAGCCTGGGCACGCGCCACCGACGTGGACTGGAGTCGTCCGGTCACGTTCCGCGATGCGGACCTTGCCGCCACCGTCTTCGCACGCTGGCGCGAGGCATGGATCCACATGGTCGATCTGGAGCTCGGCGTGCGGCCGGACGACTGGCCCGAGGACCTGGCCGCACACGCCGTCGACTTCCTCCTCGGCCGCCTTCCGGCAGGCACACGCGTCCGTGCCGAGGACGTGGGCCGCCAGTGGTCCGTCGGCGACGGGCCGCCGGGCACGGTGGTCACCGCAGGCGTGCGCGACCTGGCGGCCTGGCTGGCCGGACGTACGCCCGTGGTGCCGCCGGTGGCGCAGAAGGAGCTGCCTGCGCTCGGGCCCTGGCCGCCCCATCCCCCACAGCGCCTGGACCGCGGGTGACGGCGTCACCGGGCAGGGTCGCTGGGGAGCGCGTCGATGTGTGAGTACCCGCGTGAGAATCCGTCGGCGGTTGATCAGCGCGGAAGCCATGAAGCAGTCAGAGAGGTCAGTCGATGACACTCGGTATGGTTCTCGGTGACGTGGTCGTCGTGGCGTCGCTTGTTCGTTCACGCTCGACCTTCCGAGGAGTTCGCCGTGTCCACGATCCACTGGACCGAGGCTCAAGCCCGTTCCGCCCGCTGGCACTCCGAGTCCGGGCTGCCCCTGCCCCGCCGGGTCGTCGTCGCCGACGACCGGATGAAGGCCGCCGTCGCCTACCGTCTGGCCTGCGAGGGCACCGCGTTGTTGTGGCGCGGGGATTTCCAGAACGCGCGCCAGTTGTTGCGCGCGATGGACCGCCGTGTCGGCCGTGCCGCGCCCGGTGCGGCTCAGACGCCGGCCGATACCTTCCGTCTGCAACGCCGGTTCCGCGCTCACCGTGCGCGCGTGCTCGGCAAGTTGCTCGTTCTGCTGGAGGAGGGATACGTACTGGCGCTGCGCCGGGCGCCTGATGTGCGGTCGGCGTGCACCGATGCGTACGGGCCCTCCGACGTACCCATGGCCGTCGCCCTCACCGAGCTGCTGGGTGTGATCAGTGCCCGGCAGTGGCGGGAGAAGGGGGTGTACGTTCCGGCGCTGGACGCGCGGATCCATCCGCATTACGGGGTGTTCGCGCCGACGAGGGGCGAGTACGTCGGTCTCGTCGCGCGGGCGCCGCTGCCGCGTGGTGGCGGTGTGCGTACGGCGTTCGACCTGGGCACGGGCACCGGTGTGCTCGCCGCCGTGCTCGCCCGGCGGGGCGTCGGGCGGGTCGTGGCCACGGACGTCAGCGCGCGGGCGCGGGAGTGCGCGAGGGACAACGTGGAGCGGTTGGGGCTCGGGCAGGCGGTCAGCGTCACCGGCCCCGAGCTGTACCCCGAGGGACGCGCGGATCTGGTGGTGTGCAACCCGCCCTGGATTCCCGCCCGGCCCGCCTCCGACCTCGACCTGGGCGTCTATGACGCGGGCGGCGGCATGCTCCACGGGTTCCTCGACGGGCTCGCCGGCCGGCTGGAGCCGGGTGGTGAGGGCTGGCTCGTCCTGTCCGATCTGGCCGAGCGGCTCGGGCTGCGCAGCCGGGAGGAGCTGATGGCCGCCGTGGAGGGGGCCGGGATGCGGGTCGTCGACCGTCTGGACACCCGCCCGAGCCATACGCGCGTGCGGGACACGGACGATCCGCTGCACGCCGCACGGGCCGCCGAGGTCACGTCACTGTGGCGGCTGGCCGTCGCCTGATCCGTACCGGCTCGATCAGTCCGACAGCCGCGCGAAGCGCCCTCGGTGGAAGAGCAGCGGTCCGTCCGGATCGCCGGCGGCCGTGCCGAGGGCGTCGACCCGGCCGACCACGATGAGATGGTCGCCGCCGGTGTGGACGGCGTGGATCGTGCAGTCGATCCAGGCGACGGCACCCGACAGGCGCGGCGAGCCGGACGCCGGCGCCGCGTCGTACGCCACACCCGCGAACTTGTCCGCGCCGCTCACCGCGAAGGCGCGGCACAACTCGCCCTGGCCGGCGCCCAGGACGTTCACGCAGAACACCCCGGCCCGGGCGATACGCGGCCAGGTCGTCGACGTGCGTCCGACCATGAAGGCGACCAGCGGCGGGTCGAGGGACAGGGACGTGAAGGACTGGCAGGCGAAGCCCGCGGGGGAGTCGTCGGGGGAGTCGCCCGTGGCGGCGAGTGGTGCCGTGATCACGGCCACGCCCGTCGCGAAGTTTCCGAGGACGCGGCGGAACTCCGCCGGGTCCAGCGGAGCGGGCTCGTCCTCGCCGACGCACCGCAACTCGGGGCGCGGCAGCGCCTCGACGGGCTCCGGGGCGGGTGTGCGGACCGACCTGAGGTAGCGGACGGCGGCTTCGGCCATTCCTGCTTGTCCCATCACATACGTCATTCAAGCTGACGAAGCGTCAGATGGGAAGGCTCAGTGACCCTCGTACACGGGGCTGCGCCGCTCCACGAAGCTCCGTACGCCCTCCCGCGCGTCCGCCGTCGTCATGTTGATCTCCTGCGCGGCGGCCTCGGCGGCGAAGGCGGTGGCGCGGTCGGCGTCGAGGGAGGCGTTGACGAGCTGCTTGGTCAGGGCCAGGGCGCGGGTCGGGCCGGTGGCGAGGCGTTCGGCCCAGGTTCGTGCCGTCTTGTCCAGGTCGCCGTCCGGGACGACCCGGTTCACCAGGCCCATCCGCTCGGCGTCGGTCGCCGTGAGCGCGTGGCCGAAGAACATCAGTTCCTTGGCGCGCTGCGGACCGATGAGGCGGGGCAGGAGGTAGGCGCCGCCGCCGTCGGGGACCAGTCCGCGCCGCACGAACACCTCGATGAACCGGGCGGATTCGGCCGCGAGGACGAGATCGCAGGCGAAGGCGAGATGCGCGCCCAGCCCGGCCGCCGTGCCGTTCACCGCCGCGAGCACCGGCTTCTCGCAGTCCAGGACGGCGGCGATCAGGCGCTGGGCGCCGGTGCGGAGGGTGCGCGCGACATCCCCGGCGACGCGTTCGCCGGTCGTCGTGGCGGCGGTGCCTCTGAGGTCCGCGCCGGCGCAGAAACCGCGCCCCGTTCCCGTGAGCACGACCGCTCGTACCTCCGCCGACGCGGACGCCTCCGACAGCAGCCGCACGATCTCGTCCCGCTGGTCGGGCGTGAGGGCGTTGAGGGTCTCGGGCCGGTTGAGGGTGATGGACAGGACGTGGTCGCCCGTCGTGTGCAGGACGGCGGCTTCCGTCATCGGCCGCACACCGCCAGCGCGTCCAGCGCCACCGCGCCCTGCCCCTGCGGCAGGACCATCAACGGGTTGATGTCCAACTCCGCCACCTGGTCCCCGAGTTCGAGCGCCATGCGCTGCACCCGCAGGACGACCTCCACGAGCGCGTCCAGGTCCGCCGGCGGCCGCCCCCGGACCCCGTCGAGCAGCGGTCGCCCGCGCAGCCCGGCGAGCATGTCCCGCGCCTGCTCCTCACCGAACGGCGGCACGCCTACGGCCGTGTCGCGCAGGACCTCCACGAGCACGCCGCCGAGCCCGACGGTCACGGTCGGCCCGAACAGGTCGTCGTGCGTGATTCCGACGACCATCTCGACGCCCTGCTCGACCATCTGGCAGACCAGCACGCCGTCCAGCGGGACATCCTCGTAGCGGGCGATGTCGGTCAGCTCCCGGTAGGCGTCGCGGACCTGGCTCGCCGAGGTGAGCCCGATCTTCACCAGGCCCAGGTCGGTCTTGTGGGCGATCCGGGCGCCCGAGGCCTTCATCACCACCGGGTAGCCCACCTGTCCCGCCGCCCGTACGGCCGCCGCCGCGCTGGTCACCAACTGCTCGCGCGGCACGCGGATGCCGTACGCCCGCAGCAACTGCTTCGCCGCGTGTTCGCTGAGCTGCTCGCCGGGTCGCATGAGCGCCTGGGCCTTGCGGTAGGACGGCGAGGGGGTGCGCGGGGCGTCGTCGAAGGGGGAGCGGTAGCCGGTCCTGAAGCGGTGGTGGCCGAGGTAGGCGCGGACGGCGGTGAGGCAGTTGCCGACCGTGCGGAAGGTGGCCACGCGGGAGGAGCCGAGCAGGACCTCGCGGTAGGCCGGCTCGGTGCCCACCGGTGATCCCCAGACCACGCACACCAGCTTGTCCGTCTGCTCCGCCGCGTCCACCAGGTCCCGTACGAGGCGGTCGCTGAGCGGGGGGAACGGCCCGGTGATCGGGCAGACGAGCACGCCCACCTCGGGGTCGTCGAGGATCGCGTCGATGATCTTGCGGCCGCGCCGGTCGCCGACCGGGTGCCCGCCGTTGTCGACGGGGTTGGCGACGCTCAGGTACTCGGGTATCCACTGGTGCAGCTCGGCCTGCCGGGCCTCGGACAGGACCGGCAGCCGCAGGCCCGCCTCGGTCGCCAGATCGGCGACGTGCGCGCCCGTGCCGCCGGAGATCGAGTAGACGACGACCCCGTCGGCGCGCGGCGGGCGGGCCCGGGCCAACAGGGCTGCCGTGTCCTGGAGTTCGTCGAGCCCGTCGACCCTGATCACGCCGTACTGCCGTAGCGCCGCGTCCACCACCGCGTCCGCGCCGGTCAGCTTGCCGGTGTGGGAGGCGGCCGTGCGGGCGCCGGTCTCGGTGCGGCCCACCTTGACCGCGACGACCGGCACGCCGCGCCGGGCGGCCCGGTCGGCGGCGAGCAGGAAGGAGCGGCCGTCCTTCAGCCCCTCCAGGTAGCAGGCGATGGCGCCGACCTCGGGCTGCTCGGCGAAGTAGGAGAGGAAGTCGGCGGTCTCCAGGTCGGCCTCGTTGCCGGTGGGCGCCCAGTGGGAGAGCCGGATGCCGAGTTCCTGGAGGGCGAAGACGGGGCGGCCCTGGTGGCCGGACTGGGTGATCAGCGCGATCGCCGGCCCCTGAAGGTCGTCGCGGAACCGCTGGAAGGCGTTGAGGTTGGTGTTGGGCCCCAGCAGCCGCATCCCTGACCGCTCGACGGCGGCGGACAGTCGCCGCTGGGCGGCCTCGCCCTCCGGCCCGGTCTCCGCGAATCCGGAGGCGAAGACGACCGCGAACCGTGCCTTGGCCTCGGCCAGTTCCTCGACGACCGGCAGCGGGTCGCCGACCAGTACGACGGCCAGATCGACCTGCTCGGGCAGGTCGGCGACGGAAGGGGAGCAGGGCGTGCCGAAGACGGACGGCCGGCTCGGATGCACCGGATACAGCCGGGCCCCGACCAGCTCGGCCCAGTCGGCCAGTTGCCGCGTGATGCCGGTGTGGGGGCGCCCCTCGGCATCGGACGCGCCGATCACGGCGACGGACCGCGGGCGGAAGAAGCGGTCCAGGTCGGGTACGTCGGCGTGCAGCGGGCGCCCGCTGACGTCGAGGTCTCCCAGCCGGGCCGGATGGCCGTGCACGATGGGCCCGGACCGCTCGCCACAGGCGATGGCCCGGGTCCGGCGGGAGTCGGTGGTGAGGGTGCCGTGGGTCGATCCAAGCATCGTTCCGCCCGCTCCTGTGAGACAGCCGTTAACTGACGCTCTGTCAGGTTATCCGAACTGACGCGATGTCAGGAATGGTTGGGGACGAGCGAAGTTCCCGCTGAGTGAGAGTGAGAGTGAGTGAGTGAGGCGAGCACCGGTATGCGGTTGATGACATCGCGCTCCAGGAAGTCACGCGCGAGGACGTGGCGGCCCTCGTCGACGCCGGCTGGCACGTCGCTGGTCTGCCGACGGTGTGGGGGCCGTACTGGCCGCCCGCCGCCCCTTCGGGCACACCGTGACGGACACGCTCCAGGTGACCGAGCGTACGGCGCACACCAGCTGGTGCGGAGTCGTCGCCGAGCTACGGCTTCCCGAACCCTTCGGCACGATCCTCGTCGTGCATCACAAGCCGAGCTGGCCCTACGGCTACGAGCACGAACGGGAGTTGCAGGCGCTCGCCACCGCCCGGCTCGTGGACGGCGTCGTCGCCGAACGCCCCGTGCGCCACACCGTCCTGCTCGGCGACTTCGACGCGACCCCTGAGGCCGCCAGCCTGCGGTTCCTCCAGGGGTTCCAGTCGCTCGACGGCATGAGCGTCTGCTTCCAGGACACCTGGCCGGCCGTGCACCCCGGTGAACCGGGCCCCACGTTCAGCCCGGCCAACCCGCTCGTGCGACAGGGGGACATGCCCGAGGCCTCGGATCGCCGTATCGACTACATCCTGCTCCGGTGCGGCCCGCACGGCCCCACCCTGCATGTCTCCGCATGCCGGCGAGTCCTGGTGGAACCTGTGAACGGCGTGTACGCGAGCGACCACTACGGCCTGGTCGCCGACCTGACGCTGCCCGGTCACCCTCCGGGCCGGTGGGCGGAAGGGAGCTGACGACAGGCCTAGGCGGTGTCCGCTTGGCCCGGGAGTCGCGCCACGCTCCCCGAACCCTCCCGCGCGATGGCCTTCGCGATCCTCACCGCGTCGATCGCCATCTCGCGGAACATGCCGCTGATCGGGTTGGTGAAGCCGGTGAAGTACAGGCCCGGGGCGGTCCGCGGGCTGCGGGGGCCCTGGGCGACGGGCCTCCCGCGGGCGTCGAGTACGTCGAGGTGGCCGACGAGGTCCTCCAGGGCCCGGGTGTAGCCGGTGGCCGCGACCACGGCGTCCGGGGAGAGGCGGGTGCCGTCGGCGAGCAGGACCTTGCCGTCCTCGAAGCCCTCCACGGCCGCCACGACCTCCACCCTGCCCTTGCGCACGGCGTCGATCAGACCCACGTCCTGGACGGGGATGGCGCCCTCGGCGACCCGGGAGTAGAGGCCGGTGTCGGGGCGCGGCAGGCCGTGGGCGGACAGATCGGGCACGCTCAGTCTGCCCATCTGCCGGGCCATCCGGTCGACGAGGCCGACCGGCAGGTGCCGTGCCATGACGCCGGAGTACTGCGCGGCCCAGCCCGCGGTCGAGCGGCGCACGATGTGCGGGACGGTGCGGATGGACAGCCGTACCCGGGCGCCGCCGTCCGCCAGGTCCACGGCGATCTCGGCTCCGGTGTTGCCGGCGCCCACGACGAGGACCTCGCGCCCGGCGAAGGGCTCGGCGTTGCGGTAGACGGAGGCGTGCAGGAACTCGCCGGGGTACGTGTCGCGGCCGGGCCAGTCGGGCACGCGGGGCGTGTGGTTGTAGCCGGTGGCGACGACGACCGCCGCGCCGGTCAGCTCCCGGCCGCCGGTGGCGTGCAGCAGCCAGCCCGTGCCGTCGGGTGCGCGCTCGATGCGGGACACCTCGACGCCGGTGACGACTTCGAGCCGGTGGTGCTCGGCGTACTTCTCCAGGTACCGCACCACGTTGTCCCGGGACACCCACCGCCCGAACCGGCGCGGCATCGGCAGCCCGGGCAGGGACGACAGGCGGCGGGTGGTGTGCAGGTGCAGCCGGTCGTAGTGGCCGCGCCAGGACGCCCCGACACGGTCGGACTTCTCCAGGACGACGGCCCGTATGCCCCGGGCCCGCAGCGCGTAGGCGGCGGAGAGTCCGCCGGGGCCGCCGCCGACGACGTAGACGGGGCGGTCGGGTGCGGGGTGTGCGGAGGAGTGTGTGGGGGGAGTGGAGTCGGCCATGAGCGGGAGCGTAGCCACGGACCCGCTTGATGGGTCTCGGTCAAGACCGGAATTGGTTTCGGATTGATCACGGCTGTAGGGGGACGGGGTGGGGCTGGTGTCGCAGGGGGTCCGGTTGTGGCGAGCTGGTGATCGTTCCTGATGGGTCACGGGAACACCCGGGCGACGAACGGGTGTTGAGATGACACCGACGGAGACCGGAACAGCCCTGCGAAGGAGACCGGAATGGCCCTGACCCGAGAAGAGCGCGAACAGTTCCTGGCCGAGCCGCACATCGCCGCACTGGCGGTCGACGCGGGGCCGGGCCGCGCGCCGCTGACCGTGCCGATCTGGTACCAGTACGAGCCCGGCGGCGACATCTGGATCCTGACCGCCCTCGACTCCCGCAAGTACGGACTGATCAGCGCGGCGGGCCGGTTCTCGCTGATGGTGGACCGGCTCGAACCCACGATCCGGTACGTGTCGGTCGAGGGCCCGGTCGTCGACACGGCCCCCGCCACCCTCGACCAGCTCCGCGAGATGTCGGCGCGCTATCTGCCGGCCGACAAGGTCGACGGCTACGTCGACTTCTCCTGGAAGAACCACGGAGAACAGCTGGTGCTGCGGATGCGGCCGGAGCGGTGGGTGTCGTCGGACCTCGGGCAGGTGTGAGGAGCATCCCGGGGTGACAATCGGGGGATGGCAACGGATCTTCACGAGCTGCTGAGGTCACTGCGGGTCTGGGACCCGCAGGTCACGCAACTCCCCTCCTTCGACCCGACGAGCGCCCCGGCCGCCCCGCTGCCGCTCTTCACCGAGTGGTTCGCGGCGGCGGTGGCGGCCGGGCAGAGCGAGCCGCACACCATGTCGCTGGCGACCTCCGACGAGTCCGGCCTGCCCGACGTACGGATCGTCATGCTGCACGGCGCCGACGAGACCGGCTGGTCCTTCGCGTCCCACGCCGGCAGCCGCAAGGGCCGCCACCTCACCGCCCGCCCGTACGCCGCGCTCGGTTTCTACTGGCCGGTCCTCGGCCGCCAGGTACGGGTCCGCGGCCCGGTGTCGGCCGCCCCGTCCGAGGAGGCCCAGGGCGACCTCCACGCCCGCTCGACGGGCGCGCTGGCCGCGGCCCTGACCGGCCGGCAGAGTGAAATCCTGGGCTCGGTGGAGGAGTTGGCGCGGGCCTCGGAGTCGGCGTGGGAACGGGCC
Source organism: Streptomyces coeruleorubidus (assembly GCF_028885415.1). Classification (GTDB taxonomy): domain Bacteria; phylum Actinomycetota; class Actinomycetes; order Streptomycetales; family Streptomycetaceae; genus Streptomyces; species Streptomyces coeruleorubidus_A. Next base: position 4,296,010 of record NZ_CP118527.1, on the reverse strand, counting down.
GCGCGGGAGCCGCAGACACCGGTGCCGTCCTGGACGCTGTACCGGCTGCGGGCCGAGGAGGTCGAGTTCTTCCAGGGAGACGCGGCGCGACGGCACGTACGGCTCCGCTATCGGAGCACAGGGGAAGGGTGGGCACGGGAACTGCTGTGGCCGTGAACGGACCTGAGGTCCAGGGTGTCACCCAGCGGCACCCTCGCCCTCCGCGTACTCGATGGGCGGATCCGGACGGAAGTTCCGCTGTCGCGCGGTGCGGATCCCGAGAATGTATGCCGCCGTGAGCGCAACGGCACGGTCTTCGTCGTGGGACAGATCCGCGAGGGCATCTGACGCCGTGCTGCCCGGGATGTCGGCGAGCGCCTGTGTCAGCCGGCGACGTGCGGACGAGTCGACGGTGCCGTGGGCGAGGCGGTCGACGAGCCTGGCAGCGATCTGATCCGCCGACGCGGGATCACTCGCCAGCGCGCTCAGCGCGTCGGCTGCGTCGACGTCGTTCGTCTCCTCGACGATCATGTCGATGAGCGTCGGGACCGCGTCGGCCACCCCACGTGCCCCGAGCGCCAGAGCCGCATACCTGCGGACCACGATGTCGGGGTTCGCGAGGGCCTCCCGCAGCAGTGCGGTCGCCTTGCCGTTCGGGATCTCGGCTATGGACCGGACAGCACGTTTGCGCACCTCGGCTTCCGGTGCGCCGAGGCCCTCCGCCAGCAGTGCCAGCCCGCCGTCGCCCGATCGCGCCAAGGCCCAGCGAAGGGCTCCGGCGACATTCGGGTCCGTCTCGCTCAGCGCTGCCTCGACCAGTGCTTCCACCGGCACCTCGTCGACCGAGGACAAGGCCGCGCGCTGGCGCGTCCCGGCGCTCTTCGACCCCAACGCCTGGAGCAGTGCGACGATCTGGAGGACGTCCTCCCAGCCGGCGGGTTCCGCGGCACCGATCCGGCTGAGTCGCGTGAGCAGCTCCGTCTCGGCCGCGATGCGTTCCCGCGTCTGGCGGATGAGGTCGTCGACGAGCTCTGCGGGCGTGAAGCCCGGATCATCGAGCGCGCGCCCGACGTCACGCAGCGACAGCCCCAACGACCGCAGGCTCTCGATATGGAAGATCCGCCGGATGTCCTCGCCGGAGTACTCGCGATAGCCGGCGTCGGTACGACCCGTCGGCCGCACCAGGCCGAGCGAGTCGTAGTGCCTGAGCATGCGGGCGCTGACCCCGGACCGCCGTGCCACATCACCGATCAACACTGCCTGTCACTCCTCCTGGCCGGTCGTGCCGAGGGCCACGACGCGCCTCGCCTCCTCGATCGCGAACTCGAATCCCGCATCCGGGTTGCGCAACAGCCTTTCCGTGGCGAACGCGTGCGCGCGCACACGAGGGGCGGGTTCCGCCATCGCCGCGCGCAGGGTCGGCATGATCCCCTCACCGAGTGCGATCAGCGCCCGGCTGAGACTCAACTGTGTCTCACGCTCGCCGCGCCCGAGCTGTGTCGCCAACACAGCGGCCAGTGCCGCCTCTTGACCTTCGGGCACGAGTACGACCGCCGCCCGCCAGGCGCTCCGCGCCACCTCGTCGTCGGGGTCGGTCAGCAGCGCCCGTGTGATCGCCGGCCACGCCCGCCGATCCCCGATCTTGGACAGCGTGTGCAACGCCTGGCTTCGTGCCTGCGCACGCTCCGAGCGGAGTTCATCGAGAAGCCCGGGGACCGTCATCGACGCCGGGTGGCGGGTGAGCGCCCAGGTAAGCATGTCGCGGACGTGGAACTCCGGCTCGATCGCGCATCGCTCGACGAGCTTGCCGACGCACCGCGGGTCAGGGGCCGTGCCGATCTCCATCACTGCCCGCAGTCGCACTGACGAACGGCTGTCCTCCAGCGCCCGCAGACCTCGAACCGTATCCGTGTCCTGTTCCGGCATGGTCATCGGGACCACCTCCTCGCCACAGTGAAGGCCTTGTCACTGTGTCAAGGTCAAGCGGGCGCGGACTGCCCTGTGAAGTCGTACACCGCGAAGTCCGCCACCGGCCGGTACCCGATCCGCTGGTACAGGCCGTTGCTGGTCGGGTTCGACAGGTCCGTGAAGAGGAGCACCTCCTGAGCTCCGGCGGCCAGGGCGGCGCGGCTGACCTCGGCCGTGGCGGCGCCCGCGTAGCCGCGGCCGCGGAGGTGGGGCGGGGTGTAGACGGGAGCGACGCGGATCTGGCCGGCGACCTGGGGGGTCGTGCCGGCCATGGCGGCGGGGGTGCCGTCGGGGGTCTCCCAGAAGGTGATGCCGCCCTGCTCGATGCGGGCGTCCGCCCACTCGGCGGTGTCCCGGACGGTGCCCGTGCCGACGGCCTCGGCGAACTCCTCGTGCCAGCGTATGAGTTGCTCGCGATCCGCCTCACCGGCGATGCGGGGCCCACCGGGCGGTACGGGACGGGGCACGGTCAGGGTGCCGAGCCGGTAGAGCCGCTGACGCTGTCGGAGCGTGGCCGTGGCGCCGGTGTGCCGCCGCCAGGCCTCGGCGAAGGCGCCGGCGGTGTCGCGGTCGGCATGCACGCCGGGCAGGCGTTGCCCGCGGGCGGCCAGCCGTGCGGCCAGCACATCGGCTTCCTCGGCCGTCAGGACGGTGAGGTTCAGCCGGTGCGGTGGTGTGCGGAAGAACGTCGCCCGGACCGCGCCGTCCCGTTCCAGTACGCCGAACTCCGGTGCCTCGTCGCCGTAGATGTGCAGGCCGCGCGTGCGCAGGTTCTCCGTGACGGTCAACGCGACGGTGTGCAGGGCCGGTTGGGAGTGGAGGAAGGTGCCGGCTCGGGTCAGGAAGGAGTCGAGGTCCCGGGTGAGGTGCCAGTCGTCGGTGCGCATGCCCCATGGTGCCGCCCGCGCCCGGACGGCACCTCCGAATTACGCCCCGGGCTCTCGGCCCGTATCCGGTTCCGCATACGGTTGCGGATCCGTCGCCAGCCGTGCGTGCAGGTGGGCGTCCCGGAACGCGTCGCACCGGCCCTCCTCGAAGATCGCCCCGCGCAGGGTCCCCTCGTACGCGAATCCGCACCGCCCGGCGATCCGGCACGAGGCGTCATGACCGACCGCGTGGTCCAGTTCCAGCCGGTGCAGGCCGAGTTCGGTGAAGGCCCAGTGGGCGGCGAGCAGGAGGGCCCGGGTGGCCACGCCCTGGCCGCGGGCCTCGGGGAGCACCCAGTAGCCGACGCGGGCGACCTTCAGGTGGTACTTGATCTCGTTGACGCCGATGTGGCCCAGTGCCGTGTCGCTGCGGGCGTCCGCGACGCGGAACGACATGGACGTGCCCTCCGCCGCGCTCTGCGCCCGCGCGCGCAGCGACTCCTGGGCGCTCGTCCGGTCCGCGACCAGCATCAGCGGGGTGTTCCACCGCTGGAATTCCGGGTCCCGCAGGCCGCGCAGCCATGTCTCGACGTCGGAGCCGGACGTGGCGTCCCAGGGGCGCAGACGGAGGCCGCGGCCGTGGATTTCCGGGAGGGCGCCGGTCAGGGACCGGCCGCGTATGGGGGCCATGGGGCCATTCAAGCGCGTGGGGTGATGCCGTTCACCCGCCGACCGCGCCCGGCACGACCCGGAACACCGGGATCCCCTCCCGGAAGGCGACCTCCAGTTCCGCCCCGGCCGACAACTCCCCGGCCCCCACGACCTCCGTCATCATCCGCGGCCCCTCGGCGAGGTCGACCACCGCAGCGACGTACGGCGTGCGTTCCGCGAAGGGCGGCAGGTCGTTGCGGTGGACGGCGGACCAGGTGTAGAGGGTGGCGCGGCCGCTCGCGGGCTCCCAGACGACGTCCTCGCTCCAGCAGTGGGGGCAGAACTCGCGCGGGTAGTGGTGGGCCCGGCCGCAGGCCCGGCAGCGGCGGATCAGCAGCCGGCCCTCGGCGGCCGCGTCCCAGTACGTCCGGGTGAAGGCGTCCGGCTCCGGCAGGTCGAAACGCCCGGCCATCAGAACAGCCCCAGCGTGCTGTCCAGCGACCAGGTCTGCCAGGACATCCCGAACAGCCCGACCACCGACATCAGCGCCATCATCGAGTTCTGCCCCTGCTCGGCGACGTCGTGGACCATGAGGGTGAAGTAGAGGGCGTTGAGGAGGAACCCGCCGGCCAGGGCGATCGGGGTGAGGAAGCCGGTGATCAGGCCCAGTCCGAGCGCGAGTTCCGCGTACACGACGACGTACGCCATCGCGCGCTGGCGGGGCGCGACGACCGTGTCGAAGCCCGAACGTACGGCGCTCCAGCGGTGTTCGGCGGCTATCCCGGCCGCCCACGCGATGCCGCTGCCCCTCTGGAACCAGGCCTTGCGGTCCTTGTGCCGCCAGCTCTCCAGCCACCACAGCCCGAGCCCGATCCGCAGCACGGCCAGCCATTCCGCTCCGCTGAGCCAGATCGTGTCCATGCCCATGCTCCCGCATTGCCGCCGACACAGGAATCTGACGGTACGTCAGAAATGGCGGGAGCAACAAGCCCTGGAGGGGGCGCTCGACCGCACCAGTGCGGGCGGCACCGTCAGTCGGGGAGAAACTCCCGGGCGTGGTCGTGTGCCCACTGGGCGAAGGTGCGAGCCGGGACTCCGGTGACCTCCTCGGCTGTGGGTACCGGGCCGGCCGCCGCCGGATCGAATTCCTCGGGTGCCTGCTGGTCTGTCTCGCCGCCCGAATAGTCCTCGAAACCGAGCAGGAAATCCGCGCTCTCCGCCGCGAATCCTCCTTGCTTGCGGTAGATCTCCCGTGCCTCCTCCCGGCTCACCACTTCGAAGCGGATCGGGCGCCCGATGGCCTCGGCGATGAGTTCGACCTGTCGATGATGCGACAACATGTCGGGGCCGTTGAGGGTGTAGGCCCGTCCGCAGTGTCCGTCCTCCAGCAGAGCCAGGGCCGCGACATCGGCGATGTCCTGCTCATGCACCGGGCACCAGGCCGCATCGGGGTAGGGGTCGCGCACCACGCCTTCGGCACGGATGGACGGGCCCCACAGCGCGAGCTTGTTCATCGCGAACTCGCCGGGGCGCACGTGAGTCCACTCCAGGCCCGACTCCTCCACGGCCCGCTCCACCGGCAAGTGGAAGTCGCTGTCGTAGCCCGCCGTTACAGCCCCGGAGGAAAGCACCACGATACGGCGCACGCCGGCCTGCGCGGCCAAGGCAACCACGTCCCGGGCCGTTTCGGCGACCGGGAAGAGATACATCCGGTCGACGCCCTTCAACGCGTCGGTGAGTGACTCCGGTTGCGTGAGATCTCCCGCGTATGCGCGCACCCCCTCCGGTAACCCCGCCCGGCGTGGGTTGCGGGTCAGAGCCCGCACGTCCGCGCCGGCCTCGACGAGTCGCCGGACCACGTTCCGGCCCACGTTGCCGGTGGCTCCCGTCACCAAGATCGCCATGATGCTCCCTCTGATCGTCACTGTTCACGGGGACGCCTCACCACGAGACAGCCCCGTTCCACGTCGAGCCGACCGACGAACGCAGCTGTCCAACACCACGCTTGTCGGCCACGGCGGCGAGAATGGCAGGAAGCGGGGAAGCGGCTCTAGTCTCCCGGCGAACGCATTCGTGGAATCCGTCAGTCAGTCCGTCGCGGCGGCGCAAGGCAGCGGTCGGCTCGGGGCGCCCAGCCAGATCCGCTGTTCCTCGGCGGTCACGGTCACCCCGAAGCGCTCCCGGCCCGGCCGACCGTGCGCGACGTACAGCTCGTGCGCGGCCTCCACCGCATCCCACAGCAGGCGCGCCCCGGCCTGCCGTACGGTGCCGGCCTCGGCACGCGCCCACGCGCCGTCACTGCCCCACAGTTCCACGGCCGTCACCTGGCCGTCGTCGCCGCGCTCGAAGGCGAACGCGGTGTCAGGGGCGACGAGGGACAGGATGAAGCGGAATGCCTCGTCCCCGGCGACGACGTTCAGGTCCAGGCTCGGGACTTGGCCGCTCGTCGCGTCCGGTCTGCCCGGGTGGGCCGGGGTGCCGGTGGTGCCTGCGTCGCGTGCGGCCATGAAGTACGAGCCGACGGGCAGGAACCTGCCCTCGGCGCGGCCGTCGGCGGCGACGACCAGGCGCACCGTGCCCCAGCCCACCGGGCACACGATCAGGCCTGCGGGCTTCACCTGCTCCAGCCACGCCGACGGGACCGAGCTGAAGCCGCAGGTGGCGATGAGCCGGTCGTACGGGGCCCGGTCCGGGTGGCCCTCGCGGCCGTCCCCGGCGTGGACCAGCGGAGTGCGCCGACTACTGGTTCGGCTCCGGCCTGGTCGACCAGGTCCCCGAGGGCGCCCGCACGGAGCGCCTGATGGGGCTGTGCGAACTGGCCGTGCGCCCACCGTGGCAGTCCCAGGGCATCGGCACACGGCTGCACACCGCGCTGCTCCATGGCATCAATCCGAAGTGGTCCTCACTGCTCGCACTGACCTCCAACCAGCGCGGCCAGGACCTCTACGCGCGGCTGGGCTACAGGTATGCGGGCGTGTACAGGAACACACCCGATGGCCCGGCCTTCGATCTGCTGCTTCTCCGTGTCGAGGACGCGGACTGACGAAGGGGCGGACTATGCCGGGGGCGCCTGGCGGCCCGCGGCCTTACCCCCCGCCACGATGCCATCAGGGGCGCCTGAACGACTGGAGGAGACGACGCTGGACGCGAGCACCTGGAGGACCATCGAGCGGCTGCGGGAGTGGCTGGACACCGAAAGCCCGGTACCGCCGGATGCCGCGCGCCTGCTGCGCGTGCTGAAGATCGGCGACGAGTTCGGCGCTGGCGCAGAAGCCGTGCGCTGACCGAGTACATCACCCAGCTGAAGGGAGCCGTGTGATGGCCGAGGTGACGTACGAGCGGCATGACGGTCCGGGCGGCGCCCACGAACTCGACGCCTTCCTCCCCGCCTACGAGGAGGTATACGCCGAGCCGCCGTACTGCGAGGGTCCGCGCGACGTCGCCGAGTTCATCGATCACTTTCAGGCGCGCGCCCAACGGCGCGGCTTCCGTCTCGTCCTGGCCCGCCACGGAGGCGAGGTCATCGGCTTCACGTACGGCTACTACCTCGCGCCTGACACCCGCTGGTGGAAGAACCTCCAGGGCATCGAGCTGCCGGAGGAGTTCACACGCGAGGAGGGCCACCGCACGTTCGTCATCATCGAGTTGGCCGTACGGAAGTCGTGGCGGCGGCGAGGCATCGCCGCCGAGCTGCATGCGCGGCTCCTCGACGGCCTGGACGTCGAACGGGGCACGGTGACCGTGCGGCCCGAGCCGGAGGCCGCGCCGGCGCAGTCCGCCTACGCAGCATGGGGATACCGAAAGGTCGGCGTATCCCACCCATGGGATGAGGCGCCGCTGTACGACTGCATGATTCGCGAGCTGCGCTAGACGAGGCACCCTTGCCCCCGCCGATCAACGAAACCCAACTGGAGGAGACTCTTGTGGACGCGAGGAACAGGAACCGACTCACGCACCGGCCTGACGTGCAGTCACCCCGCGGCCGGAGACGGAAAGGGCCACGCGCTGTACCGGTCGTGGGGGTACGAGGACATCGGCCACAGCCAGCCGTCCCCGGCCTCACCGGTCCTCACTGATGATCCGCGCCACCGACTGACCGACACGCGCGCCCCGGCGAGCGGACGCGGACAGCAGACGGTCCCCGAGGCAGGCCGCTGAGCCCGAGGATTTGGAGCCATGACAGAAGCGTCGGCGTGGTGCGCGACGTGGCCTGGTGAGGGCCGCCAGGATCACGACGCCCGCGCCAACCGCACGATCGCCGCGATCGACTGGTCGACGTCTGCCTCTGTCGTGTTGTGGCCGGACACCGAGATGCGCATCAGCCGTCGGCCGCGCCAGGTGGTGGCGCCCATCCAGCAGGTGCCGTCCTTCTGCACCGCCTGCACGATGCGGTCGGTGCGGGCGTCGTCGCCGAAGCTGACGAGGACTTGGTTGAGAACCACGTCGTTGACCACCTCGTAGCCCGCCGCGGACAGGCCGTCGGCGAAGCGCCGGGCGAGGGAGCAGCAGCGGTCCACGAGCGCGGCGACGCCGGCACGGCCGAGTTCGCGCAGCGCCGCCCAGGTGGCGAAGCCGCGTGCGTGGCGGGAGGACTCGGCGGTGTAGTCGGCGCCGCCGGCCGCAGTGCCGTCGGCGCGGGTGAGGTAAGAGGCGGTGTACGACAGAGCGTCGGCGTGGACGGCGGGGCGGGAGCAGAAGGCGTAGCCGCAGTCATAGGGCACGTTCAGCCACTTGTGACCGTCGCAGGCCCAGGAGTCGGCCAGCTCGACGCCGTCGACGAGGTGGCGGATCGCCGGGCTCGCGGCCGCCCACAGGCCGAAAGCGCCGTCGACGTGCACCCAGCCGCCGTGGGCGTGGGTGAGATCGCAGGCGGTACGGAGGTCGTCGCAGGCGCCGGTGTTCACGTTGCCCGCCTGGGTGCAGACGATCGCCGGCGTGCCCGGGTCGGACGCCAGCACGCGGCGCAGGTCGTCGGTGTCGAGAGCGCCGCGTCCATCGGTGCGGACCGTCTCCAGGCAGCCGGTGCCCAGGCCGAGCAGCCGCAGCGAGCGGTCGATGGTGGCATGGCGTTCCTCGCCCGCGACCACCCGCAGGCGCGGGGCGCCACCCAGACCCTTGTGCCCGACGTCCCAGCTGGCCTCGGTGAGCAGATGCTGCCGGGCTGCCGCGAGACCTGCGGTGTTGGCCGCCTGCCCACCGGTGACGAACCCGGTGGAGGCCGTGGCGGGGATGCCGAGCAGTTCCTTCAGCCAGCCGCCCGCCGCCTCCTCCGCGGCGAGCGCGGCGGGCGAGAGCGCGGCGTTGAAGGCGTTCTGGTCCCACCCGGCGGCGAGGATCTCCGCGGCGGTGGCCGCGGGCAGCGCCCCGCCGACGATGAACCCGAAGAACCGCGGCCCCACTGTGGCGACGAGTCCGGTTTCGGCGGCGGCCACCAACTCGTCGACCACCGTGAGCGGGTCGGTGGGCGAGCGGTTCAAGGGGCGGGAGAACGCGGCGCGCAAGGCCGCATGGTCGACGGGCCGCGCCACCGGTCGCTCGGGCAGCGAGCGGCGGAAGGCGGCGGCGTGCTCGGCGGCGTGATGGAAGATCCTGGTCAGCTCGTCCATGGCCGGACCGTAACCACCCCTCCGAGCGGTTGGGAACGGCCAATGGGAGGAAGTTGGACTGCCTTTTCCTCCGGTACCGCTGCCCCGCGGACGGGAAGCTCTACGGCCTGGCAGTACGACTAGGTGTGCTGTTCGGGGACGTTGGTGACAGGCGACACGCCCTGAGCGGTCCTTGAACGAGGCGAGGGCCTCTGGTTTCGGTGTGGATTGCGACATCTACCCGACTGCCAGGAGGCCCTCGTTGTTCCACCGTAACGCCCCGCTGACGTCGACCGGCAGGCTGCGTCTGGCCCGGTGTGTCGTCGACGACGGCTGGCCCCTGCGCCGGGCCGCGGAACGTTTCCAGGTCAGCCACACCACCGCCGCCCGTTGGGCAGACCGCTACCGCAGGCACGGGGCAGCAGGGATGCACGATCGCTCCAGCTGTCCGCATCACAGCCCGCGCAAGACGCCGGCCGCGGTCGAACGACAGGTCGTGCGGCTGCGGCGCGAGCACCGCATCGGACCGGTGCGGCTGGCCGCCCGCACCGGCATCGCCGCCTCCACTGCCCACAGGATCCTGCACCGTCACGGCCTGCCCGCGCTGGCGGCCACCGACCGGGCCACGGGCGAACCCGTGCGCCGCTACGAACGAGCCCGGCCGGGCGAACTGGTCCACATCGACGTCAAGAAGCTCGGCCGCATCCCCGACGGCGGCGGCCACAAGGTCCTCGGCCGCGCAGCCGGCCGGGCCAACCAGGACCGCCGCAACGGCACCGGATATGCCTACCTGCACACTGCCCTGGACGACCACTCCCGCCTGGCCTACACCGAAGACCTGCCCGACGAGACCGCCGCCACCTGCGCCACCTTCCTGCGACGGGCCACGGCCTGGTTCGCCGCCCGAGGCGTCCCCATCGAACGGGTGCTGACCGACAACGCCTGGTCCTACACCAAGAACACCTGGCGCCAGACCTGCCACGACCTGGGCATCAGCCCCCGCTGGACCCGACCCTGGCGACCCCAGACCAACGGCAAGGTCGAACGCTTCCACCGCACCCTGCTCGACGAGTGGGCCTACCACCAGCCCTACACCTCAGACGCCGAACGACAGGCCGCATTCCCCGACTGGCTGGACTGGTACAACTACCACCGCCCCCACACCGGCATCAGCGGCCACACCCCAGCCAGCCGCGTCACCAACCTCTCCGAACAGCACAACTAGGGCCTGATCCAAACGACATCCCTGGGACACGTTGTCACACCCCCAACACCACCGTCCCCGAAGAGCAGAACCACCCACCCGTCCCGGACGCCACCCCCAGCCGCGGCAGCGACCCGTCGCCACGCCGTCGCACCTGCCGTTCCCCGCCCTCCCCGCGCAACTGCCGCACCGCCTCCACCAGCAGGAACAACCCCCGCATCCCCGGATGCTGAGCCGACAGCCCGCCCCCGTCGGTGTTCACGGGGAGCTCTCCGCCCTCGACCCGCAGCCGGGCCTTCTCCACGAACGCCCCGCCCTCGCCCTTCCCGCAGAAGCCGAGGTCCTCCAGCGTCACCAGGGTCATGTAGGTGAACGCGTCGTAGATCTCCGCGAAGTCCATCTCCTCCGGCCGTACGCCCGCCCGCTCGAAGGCCAGCCGTCCGCTCACCGCCGCCGGCGACACCGTGAAGTCCGCCCACTCGGACATCGCGGCGTGCGAGACGTACTCCCCGCTCCCCAGCACCCACACCGGCGCGGTACGGCAGTCCCGTACGTACTCCTCCGCCGCCAGCAGCACCGCCGCCCCGCCGTCGGAACGCACGCAGCAGTGCAGCTTGGTGAAGGGGTCGGCGATCACCGGGTCGGCCAGGACCTCGTCCACCGTGACCGGGGTGCGGAACATCGCCTCCGGGTTCAGGGCCGCGTTGGCCCGGGCCTGGACCGCCACCTCCGCCAGCTGCTCGATCGTCGTGCCGTACTCGATCATGTGGCGGCGGGCCGCCATGGCGTACTTGGCGATCAGGGTGTGCCCGTAGGGGACTTCGAATTGGAGGGGGCCGCGTGTGCCGAAGGACAGCGTGCCCGTGCGGCGGCCCGCTTTGACGTCCGCGCGGGCCGTCGAGCCGTAGGCGAGCAGCACCACGCGCGCGTGCCCGGCCGCGATCGCGTCCGCCGCGTGGGCCGCCATGACCTCCCAGGTGCAGCCGCCGACGGAGGTGGAGTCGACCCAGGTGGGGCGCAGGCCCAGGTACTCGGCGACCTCGACGGGGGCCAGCGTGCCCAGGCCCGCCGAGGCGAAGCCGTCGACCAGTGAGCGGTCCAGGCCCGCGTCGGCCAGGGCGCGCCGGGCCGCCTGGGCGTGCAGCGCGTACGGGGTCGCGTCGTCCACGCGGCCGCAGTCCGAGAGGGCCACGCCGACGACTGCCACTTTCCTCCGGGCAACCATGAATCTGACGGTACATCAGATATCCGGTGCTTCGGATCCCCCGAGCATCGGATACCCCGCGCACAACCACGGCAGAGCTCTGGGCATCCCCGGCGCTCCGCCCTAATATGACGCACCGTCAGATGCGGAGGTGGTACCCCCATGGACGCCCGCTTCACCGCCGAACAGGACGAGATCCGCCGCACCTTGCGCGAACTGCTCCACAAGCGGTGCGGCCCCGAGGAGCTGCGGGCCGCCGTCGACACCCCGGCCGGGTACGACCCGGCCCTGTGGACCGCCCTCGCCGAACAGCTCGGCCTGCCCGGACTGGCCCTCCCCGAGACCCACGGCGGTGTCGGCTGCTCGGTCACCGAGCTGGCCCTCGCCTGCGAGGAGACGGGCCGGGTCCTCGCCCCCTCGCCCCTGCTCGCCACGGCCGTCCTCACGGCACCGCTGCTGCTCGCCCTCGGCACCGACGCCCAGCGGGCCGACCTTCTCCCGCGGATCGCCTCCGGCACACTCACCGCAGCTCTCGCGGTACCGGGTCCCGCCCTCACCACCGCCCTCGGACTCACCGGCCACGACCGGCGCGGGGAGTGGGCCGGCGGCGGGCGGGCCGGGGGCGTGCAGGCCCGGCAGGCCGACGGTGGCTGGCGGCTGTACGGGCAGGTCGACCAGGTCCTCGACGGGCACAGTGCCCAGCTGCTCGTGGTCGCCGCGCACGCCGGGGGGTTCGCCCGCTCCCGTGTACTGCTCTTCCTCGTGCGCGGTGACGCGGCCGGTCTCACCCGCGTACGGCAGACCGCGCTGGACGTGACCCGTCCGCAAGCTCGCCTGCAACTGCGAGACACAACCGCCGAGTTGCTGGGACCGGACGGCGAGGAGGCCCTCCCCGCCCTCGCCCGGCTCGGCGACACCGCCGCCGCCTGTCTCGCCGCCGAGGCCGTCGGCGCCGCCGGCCGGGTGCTGGAGCGGACCGTCGAGTACGTCGGGCAACGCGAGCAGTTCGGGCGGCCGATCGGCTCCTTCCAGGCGGTCAAGCACCGGCTGGCCGACGCGTACGTCCAGGTGCAGGCGGCCCGCTCGGCGGCGTACTACGCGGCCTGGGCCACAGCCCAGGGGGAGCGGGTGGGCGGCCTCGCCCTCGCGCAGGCGATTCAGGCCCTGCGCGGTGCCGCCGCCGAGGGGATCCAGCTGCACGGCGGCATCGGTTTCACCTGGGAGCACGAGGTCCACCTGTATTTCAAGCGTGCCGCGGGCGACGAGCTGCTGTTCGGGCCGGTGCACCGGCTGCGGGCCCACGCCGCCGAGGCGGCACACGTCTTCGAGGAGGCCGGCCGATGAGGGGCGTGCGGTTCGTGCAGAAGGTGTCCTCCAGGCGGGGGTTCGCGCGCGTGGCACCGTACGTCCTCCCGGCCCTCGACCGGGCCGTGCACCGGCTCACGCGTGGAAAAGTACTGCTCAGCGCGCAGCTCCTGCCGGGGGTGGTGCTGACCTCGACCGGGGCGAGGAGCGGCCTGCCGCGTCGTACCCCCCTCGCCTGCATGCCGGAGGAGGGCGGGAACAGCTGGATTCTCATGGGGTCCAACTTCGGCCGGCCCGGCCATCCCGCCTGGAGCCACAACCTGCTCGCCCGTCCCGACGCCGTGATCAACTGGCGGGGCGAGGACATCGCGGTCACGGCCGGGCTGCTCAAGGGCGAGGAGCGGGCGGCGGTGTGGAAGGCGGTCGTGGAGTTCTGGCCGCCGTACGCCGCGTACCAGCGCCGGGTGGAGCGGGAGATTCGGGTCTTCCGGATCGTTCGGAAGCACGCGGAGCGGCAGAGCGCAACAGGCGGCGGTCCACTCGGGTGAACCGCCGCCTGCCAGACAGGACTTGGGGGAAGAAAAAGGCTGCTGCGCCGGGCTACTTCGTCGGCTTCCTGCCCGTGACGCCCAGATGCACCAACAGCGCGAGGTTCGGCTTCAGTTCGGCCTGCTTCACGCCCCAGGAGGAGAAGCCCTTCTGGTGGGAGGCGACGGCCGCGAGCATCGCGACCAGCGAACCGGCGATGGCCGCCGGGTTCACGTCCTTGTCGACCCTGCCCTTGGCCTGGAGCTCGGCGACGGAGTCCGCGAGGGAGTTGTTCACCGAGTTGAGGATCTTCATCCGGAGCTTGTAGAACCGCTTGTCCCCCTCGGCGGCGCCGAGATCGACGACCCGGAGGATCGCGTCGTTCTTGCGCCAGAACTCCAGGAACCCGTCGACGAGTTCCTGCGCCGTCTGCCAGCCGGCCTTGCCGGCCCAGGAGCGGTCCTGAAGGAGCTCGGTCAACGCGGCGCCCTCGGTCGCCATTTGCTCGGCGATCTCCAGGACGGCGCCCTCGACGTCCGGGAAGTACTGGTAGAAGGTCGCTAGCGAAGTGCCCGCTTTCCGGGCGACATCGATGACTTTGACGTCCCGGTACGGGGAGGAGCTGAGCATCTCGCTGAGGCAGTCGAGCAGCTTCTGCCGGGTCGCCTGCCCACGCCTACCGGCCACGCGGCCGTCGACGGTACGCACTTGTCCTGTCATGCCGTCAGCTTACCGAGGCGTGATCGGGGCGCGATTCGGCCGACTGCAAATGGGGTGTAAGGGAGTGCGGGGGCTGGTGTGCCTGGTCTGCGGGGTGCGGCAGTCGCGGTTACGTTGTCGGCATGGCCGAAAACAGGGCATCGGTGTACGCAGAGGGCGTTCCCTGCTGGGTGGACGCGCAGCTTCCCGACGTCGAGGCGGGCAAGCGGTTCTACGGTGAACTTTTCGGGTGGACCTTCGAGGACTGGTTCGGCCCCTTCGCGCAGGCGCTGAAGGACGGTGAACCCGTGGCCGCGCTGGTCCGCAAGATGGACGGCCGGCTGCCCACGGTCTGGACGGTGTATTTCGCGACCCCGGACGCGGCGGCCCTGGTCCGGCGCATCCGGGAGGCGGGCGGGCAGGTCGTCTCGGCGCCGGTGCCGGCCGGCGAGCTGGGCGTCACCGCCCTCGTCACCGACCCGGAGGGGGCCGTCTTCGCCCTGTGGCAGCCGGGGGAGCACCCCGGCTTCGGCAGGCGGCACGAGCCGGGCACCTTCGCCTGGGCCGAGCTGTACGCCCGGGACACCGAGGCGGCCAACGCCTTCTACGGCGACCTCTTCCAGGAGGCCCTGTTCGGGCCGGACGCCGAGCCCGACTTCGGCCGCGCCCCCGTCTCCGACGTCTTCCCGGCCGAGATGCCGCCGCACTTCCTCGTCCACTTCGCCGTCGAGGACGTACCGGCCGCGCTGGAGGACGTCACCCGGCTCGGCGGCCGGATCCAGGCCCCGCCTTTCCAGACCTCGTACGGCACGGTCGCCGTCGTCACGGACAATCAGGGGGCGTCCTTCGCGCTGCTGCACCGCTGAGCAGGGCTGATCAGGCGTTGTTTGGTCATTGTTTGGTCACTGTTTGGTCGGATGTGTACCGAGACATCCCAATTGTCACCGGGTTCGCAACCAGGGCTCCGGCCAGGAAGAATCGGGGTGCGTGCCGCCATGGCGGTGCGGTGGTGAGACGCTGCACGGGGTCGCGTGGAACATGTGGCTTGGCGCGGCTCGTACGGGGAGGTGGCAGGCAGAGTGGTGGATCAGCTGACGCAGCACGATCCGCGGCGGATCGGGCCGTTCGAGGTGCTGGGACGGCTGGGTGCCGGCGGCATGGGGCTGGTCTATCTCGCGCGCTCGGCGTCCGGTCGGCGCGTGGCGATCAAGACCGTCCGGACGGAGCTGGCCGAGGACCAGCTGTTCCGGGTCCGCTTCACGCGTGAGGTGGAGGCGGCCCGCGCCGTCTCCGGCTTCTACACGGCCGCGGTCGTGGACGCCGACCCGCGCGCCGCCGTGCCGTGGCTGGCCACCGCGTACGTTCCCGCGCCCTCCCTCGAAGAGATAGTGAACGACTGCGGGCCGCTGCCGGCCCAGGCGGTGCGCTGGCTGGCAGCGGGTGTGGCCGAGGCGCTCCAGTCCATCCACGGTGCCGGGCTGGTGCACCGGGACCTCAAGCCGTCGAACGTCCTGGTCGTCGAGGACGGCCCCCGGGTGATCGACTTCGGCATCGCGTCGGGCGTTTCGAACACGCGTTTGACGATGACGAATGTCGCCGTCGGCACGCCCGCCTACATGTCGCCCGAGCAGGCCAAGGACTCCCGCAGCGTCACGGGCGCGAGCGACGTCTTCTCCCTCGGCTCCATGCTGGTCTTCGCCGCCACCGGACACCCGCCCTTCCACGGCGCCAACCCGGTCGAGACGGTCTTCATGCTGCTGCGCGAGGGCCCGGACCTGGAGGGTCTCCCGGACGAGCTGCGTCCGCTCATCGAGTCCTGTATGCAGATGGACCCGACGGCCCGCCCCAACCCGGCCGACCTGCAGGCCCAGCTGGCTCCCCACCTCTTCGGCTCCGGCTCCGACGACAGCGGCACGGCCTCGGCGTGGCTGCCCGAGCGGGCGGTGAGCCTGATCGAGTCCCGCCGCAACGGCCGGCCGGCCGGCAAGCCCGCCCCCGGCGCCGGACGCAGCGGCGGCGGACGCCCCGGGCCCGGCCCGGCCCCGGGCCCTGCGCCCATCCCGCCCCCGCCCTCGCACGACCCCGTCGTCCCGGCGCCCGTGCCCGTCGGGGGCCCCGACACCGGCCCGGTGCGGCTGGCCGGCGCCCAGGTGCCCATCGGCCCGGGCCCGCGCGTCGCGGACGTCCGTGCCGCCGCCGTCAAGGCACCCCCTCCGGAGGCCGCCCTCGCCGCCTCCTGGTCCAAGCCCCGCACCGGCGTCAACGGCACGGACCCTGCCGTGGGCCCTGCCGTCGCCGCACCCCCGGCCCCGGCCGCGCCGCCCGAACAGGCGAGCGGCTGGCGGCCCTGGCGGTTCCGTATGTCGAACGACGTCTGGGGCACCCCGTCCGTCGACGGCGACCTGGTCTACGTCACCTCCTTCGAGGTGCACGCCCTGGACGTGGCCACCGGTCGCCGCCGCTTCAAGACCCGGGACGTCGCATGGTCCATGGCGGTCGCGGACGGCCGTATCCACGCGTCCGACGGGCCCACGCTGTTCGCCCTCGACGCCCGCGAGGGCGCCGACCTGTGGCGCCTGCAGACGGACGCCTGGGTCTACTCGCTCAAGGCCGGCCGCGGCACCGTCGTCACCGGCACCCGGGGCGGCGGCGTCCAGGGCTGGGAGGCCTCGAACGGCCAGAAGCTCTGGGAGGTCACCGGCTGCCAGAGCGACTTCGAGTCGCCCGAGGCCGGACCCGCCCTGCACGACGGCACGGTCTACGTGTGGCAGGACGCCCGGCTGCGCGCCCTGGACGCCCGCACCGGCGACGAGCGCTGGTCGTACCCCATCGGCGACGCGGCCTCCTGCGGCGGCGTCCCGGTCCGGATCGCCCAGGCGTCCGACGGCTACGTCTACGTCTGCGCCGGCACCCGCGTCCTCGCCCTCGACGTGGCCGCCGGGCACGTGAAGTGGCACTTCGAGGCCCCGGCCGTCTTCCTCTCCCCGCCCACCTTCGTCCCCGGCCCGGCCGTCACCGGCGGCGGCATCTACCTGGCCGACTACCTCGGCACGGTCTACGCCCTCGACGCCACCGACGGCCGTGACCGCTGGCGCATCGCCACCGAGTCCCGGGCGTCCGTCGACCCCGTGCTGGTCGCCGCCGGCCATGTCCACGTGGGCAGCGGCAAGGGCCTCTACACCCTCGACGCGGTCACCGGCACACCCAAGTGGCGCTTCCAGGCGGGCGGCGACATCGTGGGCGCCCCCTCGGTGGCCGAGGGCCGGATCCACTTCGGCTCCACCGACCACCTGCTCTACACCCTGAAGGCCGACGACGGCCGGCTCCGCTGGAAGCTCGCCACCGGCGGCGAGATCACCGGCTCCCCGGTCGTCCAGGACGGAGTGGTGTACGCGTGCAGCAAGGACCGCTGCGTGTACGCGCTGGACGCGGAGAAGGGCACGGGCACGGCGCGCACGAGCTAGGGGCTTCTGATGGATCTCCGCGGCGTCGCGGCGTTCGGCACGCACTCTCGCCGCACCGGACAAAAACCCTGGTAGCTCCGCTACGAGGCCTTCCGCCCGGCACGCCGAGAGCACGCACCGAACGCCGCTCCTTCTTCCACGGAGATCCATCAGAAGCCCCCTTGGGACTGATCCGGACAGGGCGTCAGTCCCGCAGCTCCGTCAGGAAGTCGAGCAGCGCCTCGGTCACCTCGGCGGGCCGCTCCTGCTGCGTCCAGTGGCCGCAGCCCGGCAGCACGAGCGGCTTCCGGCGCAGGTCGGGCATCAACTCGGGCAGCTTCTCGATCAGTTCGGGCGTGCCCGGGAAGGCCGGGACCAGGTCCCGGTCGCCGTACACGTACAGCGCGGGCGGGGAGACGACCGCTCCCTGCCAGGGGGCGGTGAGCTCCCAGTTGCGGTCCAGGTTCCGGTACCAGTTGAGCGCGCCGGTGAAGCCCTGCGCGTAGCTGTCGGTGAGGACGTCGAGGTCCTCCTCGGTCAGCCAGTCGGGCAGCACCTCGGGGTCGGGCGCGTCCGCCAGCCAGCCCCGCTCCAGGTCGACCAGGGCCTGCTCGGGGCGCCCGGCGCCCGGTGCGTCGCCCGAGGCGGAGTACAGCAGCTTGCGCAGGGTGGCGCGGGTGTCGGCGGTGAACTCGGCCTCGGCGAGCCCGGGCTGCTCGAAGTAGTTCCAGTAGAAGCGCCCCTCGAACCGCTCCCGCATGGTTGTGAGCGGCGGCTGCCCGCCACGGAACGGCGGCGGCACGCTCAGCCCCGCAACCCCGCGCACCACGTCCGGCCGCAGCAGCGCGGTGTGCCAGGCCACCGGCGCTCCCCAGTCGTGCCCGACGACGAACGCCCGCTCCTCACCCAGCGCGTGGACCAGCCCGACCACGTCGCCCACCAGGTGGAAGATGCTGTACGCGGCCACGTCCTCGGGGTGATCGCTGCGCCCGTACCCGCGCTGGTCGGGCGCGACCACCCGGTAACCGGCCTCGGCCAGCGGCCGGAACTGGTGCCGCCAGGAGTGCCAGGACTCCGGGAACCCGTGCAGCAGCACCACGAGCGGGCCCTCGCCCTGCTCCGCGATGTGCAGCCGTATGCCGTTCACGTCGATCATCCGATGCTCAACCACCCGACGAGCATACGCGTGTACGAGTAAACGATTTCCAAACGCAACCGGTATTGCCTAGCGCGACCGGTACTCGCGCCGCCGCCCCGCGAACAGCCGGACCTGTTCCTCACCCGCCGCGTTCCCGAGCGCGATGAGATGCGGCGCCTGTGCGACGCCCCGGGACCGCCCCGCCTCGCTCGCGGCCCACAGCGCCCGCACGGTCCCCTGCACGGCCTCCGTCGGATACCCGGCGATCACGGCGGCGCACGCACGCGCCGCCCCCAACGCCTCACCCCGCACGACGAGTTCCGACACCAGCCCGACCTCGTACGCCCGCCGCGCGGAGATCCGCTCCGCCGTCCCCATCAACGCCATCCGCGCGACCTCCCCGTACGGCATGCGCTGCGCCATCATGACGGACTCGTAGGCGCTGACCATGCCGTAGGTGGTGTGCGGGTCGAAGAAGGCGGCGGTGGTGTCGGCGACCACGAACTCCGCCTCCCCGAGCAGGTAGAAGGCACCCCCGCAGGCCATCCCGCGCACGGCGGCGACGACCGGCTTCCACAGGTCGTTCGCCTTCGGCCCGATGCCGAGCAGCGGATCGTCCTGCGCGTACGGCGAGCTCGGCTGCGGCACGACGGCGTCCCGGTCGATGCCCGTACAGAACGCACGCTCACCGGCGCCGGTGAGGACGACGGCCCGCACAGAATCGTCGAACCGCAACTCCCGCCAGACCCGGGCGAGTTCACCGGCCATCTCCAGGTCGACGGCGTTGAGCCGGTCCGGCCGGTTCAGGGTGACGACGGCGACCCCGCTGTCCTCGTCGGCACTGACCAGCACCCTGCTCATGACCGCTCCGGAATCCACCGGGGAAGCCCTTCGGCGAAGTCGGCCCGCACCCGGGTGCCGATCCGAAGGCGGTCCGTGGCAAGGGAGTTGATCGGCTGACCGGGTCCGGCGACGAGGTTGCCGACGAGCCGGATGCGCGGCGCCTCGTCGAGCTCGACGACGACCACGTTGTACGGCGCCAGCTCGGCATAGCCGGGCAGCAGCGGCGGATGCGGGACGACGTACGACCAGACGCGGCCCCGGCCGGACAACCGGTGCCACTCGGCCTCGAAGGACTGGCAGTGCGGGCAGCAGGGCCGGGGCGGGAAACGGAGCTCACCGCAGCCGGCACAGGCCTGGACACGGAGCTCGCCCCGGGCGGCGTACTCCCAGAACGGGGCACCGTCGGTGTCGGTGACGGGACGCAGCATCTCAACTCCTCAGCAGAAGGGCGGAGGTGGGCACTCCTTCACCCGCCGTGACCAGGCAGGCCGACGCGCCCGGCACCTGCGCGGTACTGGTCCCGCGCAACTGCTTCACGCCTTCGTTGACGAGGTTGAAGCCGTGGACATAGGCCTCGGACAGCCCGCCCCCGCCGGTGTTCACGGGCAGCAGCCCGCCGGTCTCCAGCGCCCCACCCTCGGTGAACGCCCCGCCCTCGCCCCGCCCGCAGAAGCCGTAGCCCTCCAGCGACAGCAGGACCAGAGGCGTGAAGGCGTCGTAGATCTGGGCGACGTCCACGTCCTGGGGCGTCAGGTCGGAGTGCTTCCACAGGTGCCGGGCGGCGGTCCAGGCCGGTCCGGTGAGGGGGTCGTCGTTCCAGTAGTTGACCATGCCGTGGTGCTGGGCGGGGAGCGACTGGGCGGCGGAATGGACGTAGACGGGTTTCCGGCGGCAGTCCCGGGCGCGCTCGGCGGAGACGACGACACAGGCCAGCGCCCCGTCCGTCTCCAGGCAGTTGTCGAAGAGGCAGAGGGGCTCGCTGATCCAGCGGGACGTCATGTACATCTCGCGGGTCAGGGGCCGGTCGTACATGATCGCGGCGGGGTTCTGGTTGGCGCGGTTGCGGCAGGCCAGGGCGACGTTGAACAGGTGATCGCGGGTGGCGCCGTACTCGTGCATGTAGCGACGGGCGAGCATGGCGATCTCGTCGGCCGGCCGGAGCAGCCCGAACGGCCGGGTCCACTGGGCCGGGGTCGGCAGCTGGACGGCCGTGTTGGTCCACGGCCGGGGCCCGCTGCCCCGCTTGCGCGACCGCCAGGCGACCCCGACGCTCGCCTGGCCGGTGGCGACGGCGGCGGCGAGATGGGCGACGGTGGCACACGAACCGCCGCCTCCGTAGCCGACCTTGCTGAAGAAGGTGAGGTCGCCGAAGCCGCAGGCCTTCGCCAGCTCGACCTCGTCCGTCTCCTCCATGGTGTAGGAGGCGAGGGCGTCGACCTCGCCGGGCGCGATCCCGGCGTCGTCGAGGGCGGCCAGGACGGCACGGCAGGCGAGGGTGCGTTCGTCCTCGGGGAGCCGCTTGGCGAAGGGCGTCTGGCCTATGCCGACGATGGCGGTGGCGTCCTTGAGGCCTCCCGATCCTGCTGCCATGCTGCGCGCACCTCCGGGGCCGAACGGTCGCTGACAGATCGTCAGGTTACCGATAATCTGACGAGCAGTCAGCTCCTATGTCTTCGGGAGGCGCGCTGTGCGAGCGGATACGGAGTGGGGAAGCATCCCGGGCCTGGTGCGGGCGGCCGCCGAGAGGTACGCGGACGCCGAGGCGGTCGTCGAGGGCCGCACCCGGATCACCTACGCGGAACTGGGCGCCCGTGTGGAGCGCGCGGCGGCGGCCTGCCTGGCGAACGGCATCCGACCGGGCGACCGGGTCGGCATCTGGGCGCCGAACACGCTCGACTGGATCGTCAGCGCCCTGGGCGCGGTCTCGGCAGGCGCGGTGCTCGTGCCGTTGAACACACGTTTCAAGGGCGCGGAGGCGGCGGACGTCCTGCGCCGCAGCGGGGCGCGGCTGCTGTTCGTGACGGGCACGTTCCTCGGCACGTCGTACGTGGCGTCGCTGCGCAGGGCGGCGGGACAGGGCCCGGGCCTCGGCCCGCTGCCCGGCCTGCCGGCCCTGGAGCACGTGGTGGTCCTCTCGGAGGACGCCCCGGCCGACTTCCTCACCTGGAAGGACTTCCTGGCGAGCGGAGAGGCGGTCGGGGCGGCGCAGGTGCGGGCGAGGGCGGAGGCGGTCGACGGCTCCCGGCCCTCGGACATCGTCATCACCTCGGGCACGACGGGCCGCCCGAAGGGCGCGGTCATCACCCACGCGCAGACGCTGCGGGCGTACGGCATCTGGAGCGAGCTGGCGGGCCTGACCCGGGGCGACCGCTACCTCATCGTCAACCCGTTCTTCCACACCTTCGGCTACAAGGCCGGGGTGATCGCCTGCCTGATCCGGGGCGCGACGATGATCCCCCAGCCGGTGTTCAACGTGAACACGGTCCTGGCCAACATCGCGGCGGAACGGGTCTCCGTGCTCCCCGGCCCCCCGACCCTCCTCCAGTCCCTCCTGGACCACCCGGCACGGGACGCGCACGACCTGTCGGCACTGCGCCTCGTGGTGACGGGAGCGGCGGTGGTGCCGCTGAGACTCGTCGAGCGGCTGCGTGGGGAACTCGGCATCGGCACGGTCCTGACGGCCTACGGCCTCTCCGAGGCCGGCGGCGTCGTCACGATGTGCCGGCGCGGCGACGACCCGGCGGTGATCGCGTCGACGTCGGGCCGCGCGATCCCCGGCACCCAGGTGCGGGTCGTGAACTCCCGGGGCGAGCCCCAGGAACCGGGCAGGCCGGGCGAGGTCCTGGTCCGCGGCTTCAACGTCATGACCGGCTACCACGAGGACGAGGCCGCCACCGCCGAGGTGCTGACGGAGGACGGCTGGCTGCGCACGGGCGACGTCGGCGTCCTGGACGCCGCGGGCAACCTGCGCATCACCGACCGCCTCAAGGACATGTTCATCGTCGGCGGCTTCAACGCCTACCCCGCCGAGATAGAGCAACTCCTGGGCCTGCACCCGGACGTGGCTGACGTCGCGGTGATCGGCGTACCCGACGCCCGGCTGGGGGAGGTCGGCAGGGCCTACGTCGTACGGCGCCCGGGCGCACTTGTGACGGCGGACGACCTGATCGCCTGGTCCCGCAGGGAGATGGCCAACTACAAGGTCCCGAGGACGGTGGAGTTCGTGGCGGAGCTGCCCCGCAACGCGAGCGGAAAGGTCGTGAAGGGGGCGCTGCGGGACGGCCTCCTCAGCGGCTGACCGGCGGCAGCGGCGGGGTCCCGGTGACGGACATGACCAGGGAGTAGAGGGTGGTGTCGGCGGCGATGAACAGCCGGTTGCGCCGGGCGCCGCCGAAGCGGATGTTGGCGACGGTGCCGGGCACGAGGATGCGGCCGAGGAGCGTGCCGTCGGGGTCGTAGCAGTGCACACCGCCGTGCATGGCGGCGGCCCACAGGCGTCCCTCGTCGTCGAACCGGATGTTGTCGAAGTTGCCGCTGCGGCACTCGGCGAAGACGTCGCCGCCGGTCAGGGTGCCGTTCGGCCGGACGTCGAAGACGCGGATGTGATTGGCCACGCTGTCCGACACGTACAGCTTGCGCTCGTCGGGGGAGAACACCAGCCCGTTGGGGCCCTGGAACCCCTCGGCGGCCACGCGCACCTCGCCGCTGCCGGGGTCCACGCGGTACACGTTCCGGGCGCCGATCTCGCTCTGCGCGCGGTGCCCCTCGTAGTCGGTCGCGATCCCGAACTCGGGATCGGAGAACCACACCGACCCGTCGGACCTCACGACGGCGTCGTTCGGACTGTTGAGCCGCTTCCCCCGGAACCGCTCGGCGATCACGGTGACCGAGCCGTCGTGCTCGGTCCGGGTCACCCGCCGGTTGCCCTGCTCGCAGGTGATGAGCCGGCCCTGGCCGTCCAGGGTGTTGCCGTTGGGATACCCGGCGGGCGAGCGGAACACCCCGACGGACCCCGTGGTCTCGTCCCACCGCAGCAGCCGGTCGTTCGGGATGTCGCTCCACAGCAGATACCGCCCGGCCGGCACGTACACCGGCCCCTCGGCCCACCGGCACCCCTCGAACAACGTCTCCAGCCGCGAGTCCCCCGCCTGACACCGGCCGGTCCGGAACCGCTCGTCGAGCGTCTCGTACGTCTGCGGTTGTTCGCCGGGCATACCCCGCCACCTCCACCCTCGGTCCGACTCCTGATCTGCCGGACCACTATGCCGCCCGGCGCCACCACTCACCCCCGCAAACACGGGAAACTGGAGCGTTTGGGCGCCTTGCGGCCCCCGCTGCCCGGAAAGCTCACCTGCCTCGTGGCCCGATCGCTCCACCCCTCCTCCGGATCCCGGCGCGGAGCGAAGTCCCCTGGAAGCGGAGAGAGTGTGCGGACCTTGTGGACTCCCGTGCGCCGCCCTGTGATCGGTGTCCCCCACGGCTGACGTATCCGCCGCGCACAAGGCAAACTGGCGTGGTTGCTCAGGATGTCTAGGGGGACTGCATGGACGGTGTACCGGACGGTGTACCGCGCGTACCGGAGCAGCGGCGTTCCGACTCCTCGGCACAGCCGCCGAAGTCACCGGAGTCGGGGGAGTCGGGGGAATCGGGGGGATCGACGGCGCGGGCGGCGTTGCGCTTCGGCGTGCTCGGGCCGGTGCGCGCCTGGCGGGGCGACGAGCCGCTCACCACCGGTTCCCCCCAGCAGCGCGCCCTGCTCGCCGCCCTGCTGCTGCGCGAGGGCCGTACCGCCACGGCCGCGGAGCTGATCGACGCCCTGTGGGGCGAGGACCCGCCCTCGCAGGCCCTGGCGGCGCTGCGGACGTACGCCTCCCGTCTGCGCAAGGTGCTGGACTCCGGCGTCCTGGTCAGCGAATCCGGCGGATACGCGATACGGGGCCTCGGCGACGGTGCCCTGGACCTGGCCGTCGCCCAGGACCTGGCGACCGAGGCGGAGAAGGCCCGGTCGGCCGGCGATCTCTGCCACGCCCGTGAGGTGCTGCGGCGGGCCCTCGCCCTGTGGGACGGGGAGACGCTGGCCGGCGTACCCGGCCCGTACGCGGAGGCACAGCGCGTCCGCCTGGAGGAGTGGCGGCTCCAACTCGCCGAATCCCGCCTGGACATGGACCTGGAGCAGGGCTGCCACGCGGAGGCGGTCTCGGAGCTCACCGCCCTCACCGCGGCCCATCCGCTCCGCGAGCGGCTCCGCGAACTGCTGATGCTGGCGCTGTACCGCAGCGGCCGCCAGGCCGAGGCCCTCGCGGTGTACGCCGACACGCGCCGTCTGCTCGCCGACGAACTGGGCGTGGACCCGCGCCCCGGCCTGAGCGAACTGCAACAGCGGATCCTCCAGGCCGACCCGGGACTGGCGGAGCCCTCCTCCCCCGCCCCCGAGCCGGCCTCCGTCCAGGTCCGCCCGGCCCAGCTGCCGGCGACGGTGCCGGACTTCACCGGCCGCTCCGGCTTCGTCCGCGAGCTCGGCGACATCCTGGCCTCCGCCGAGAACCGGGTCATGGCGGTCTCGGCCCTGGCCGGCATCGGCGGCGTGGGCAAGACGACCCTCGCGGTGCACGTGGCCCACCAGGCGCGCGGGGCGTTCCCGGACGGGCAGTTGTACGTCGACCTCCAGGGCGCGGGCGCCCGGGCGGCGGAGCCGGAGACGGTCCTGGGCTCCTTCCTGCGTGCCCTCGGCACGGCCGACTCGGCGATCCCCGACTCCCTGGAGGAGCGCGCGGCGCTGTACCGCTCGGTCCTGGCCGGCCGCCGCGTCCTGGTCCTGCTGGACAACGCCCGCGACGCCGCCCAGGTACGCCCCCTGCTGCCCGGCACGGACGGCTGCGCCGCCCTGGTCACCTCCCGGATGCGGATGGTGGACCTGGCGGGCGCCCATCTGATCGACCTGGACGTGATGGCGCCGGACGAGGCCCTGGCGCTGTTCACGAAGATCGTGGGCGAGGAGCGGGTGGCGTCCGAGCGGAAGGCCGCCCTGGACGTGGTGGCGGCCTGCGGCTTCCTGCCGCTCGCGATCCGCATCGCGGCCTCCCGCCTGGCGGCCCGCCGTACCTGGACGGTGTCGGTCCTCGCGGCGAAGCTCGCCGACGAACGCCGCCGCCTGGACGAACTCCAGGCCGGCGACCTGGCGGTGAAGGCCACCTTCGAGCTGGGCTACGGACAGCTGGAGCCCGCCCAGGCCCGCGCCTTCCGCCTGCTGGGCCTGGCCGACGGCCCGGACATCTCCCTCCCGGCCGCTGCGGCGATCCTGGACCTGCCCGTGGAGGACACCGAGGACCTCCTGGAATCCCTGGTGGACACCTCACTGCTCGAGTCGGCCGCTCCCGGCCGCTACCGCTTCCACGATCTGGTACGGCTCTACGCGCGTGCCTGTGCGGAAAGGGACGAGCTGCCGCCGAGCGAGCGGGGAGCGGCGCTGTCACGGCTGCTGGACTTCTACCTGGCGTCCGCGGCCGGGGTGTACGCGATCGAGCGGCCGGGAGACCGGCTGGTGGATCATCTGGCGGTCACGGTTCATCCGGGGTTGGTGTTCCCTGACCGGAGGGCTGCGCGGGACTGGCTCTACACCGAGGCGAACTGCCTGTTGGCCTTCGCCCGCCAGTCGGCGAGCTGTCCCGAGAGCCTCCCAAGGGCCATCGACCTCCTGTGGGCCGCGCTCGACCTCTCCGAGTCCGGCGCACACCCGAGGGAGTACGAAGCGACGGCAAGAGCACTGCTGGAGGCGGCACGGGAGGTGGGCGTTCCCCAAGTGGAAGCCCGCGCACTGATGACTCTGGCCCATGCGCACGTCGACGGCGGGCGCTTCGACATGGCGGACCAGGAAGCCGAGCAGGTGATACGCCTTGCCCGGCAGGCGAGTGACCTCCTCCCCGTGTGCTGGGGGCGCAACGCCCGCGGCATCATCGCGCTGTACCAGAACCGCAATGCGGACGGTGAGGATCACCTCTCCCATGCCATCCAGCACTTCCGCACACTGGGCGACCGTCCGGGAGAGGCCAGCGCACTGTGCAACCTGTCCCGCATCCACCTCGCGGCGGGGCGGACCCAGAGCGCGGTGGCACTGGCCCAGCAGGGCATCGAGATCTACGATGCCATGGGCAACTCCATGCGGGGTGCCAACGGCCGCTACGCACTGGGAATGGCACTCACCCAGAGCGGCGGGCTCACGGCGGCGGCGGACAGGCTCCACGAGGCGTTGGAGGTCTTCCGTGACAGCCGGCAGCGACTCTGGGAGGGCATGACCCTGTTCCGCCTCGCCGAAGTCGACATCGCCGCACGGCGCAACGCCCAAGCGGCGACCAACGCCGAACTCGCCCTGACGGTGCTGCGCGGCATCGGCGGTGAATGGCGGCGCGGCAACGTCCTCACGGTGCTGGGGCGCGCGCTTACAGGTATCGGGCAGACGGATCGCGCGCAGGCGTGCTGGCGGGAAGCTCTTCACATCTACGAGGGGTTGGGGGCCCCCGAGGCCATGGCCGTGCGGGAACTGCTGACCCCCGTGCAGGCGGTGTGACCGCCTGCGGGGCGTTCATCATTCGTTTATCGCCGGACGCCATTCTCGTACCAGTCGATCCGTCGCGTCGGGGGGCAGACGGGTCACTGGATAAGGGGCCCTGCCTGACGAACTAGGGTGAGCGGCCCAGGACGGCCCGTCCGGCCACCCGCGGGGGAGTGACCGGACGGGCTTCGCCGACCCACGGACAAACACATCAACGGGAGCCAGGACATGAGCGACGAGCCGGTCATCAAGCCGCAGGACATGCACGCCACGGGCACGACGGACACGGAGGCCGCCGTGAACGACGCGCAGACCGCCGACGGTGACGTGACCACCCAGGACATGCACGCCACCGATGAGCCCATGACCACGAAGGACATGCACGCCACGTCGGAGCCGTTCAAGCCGGCGAAGTAAACCATCTCCACACGGGGTTCGGCCGCGGCGGCGCGGAGGGGGAGCCGTCGCGGCCGAGGTGTGTCCCGAGCCGGCCCATCACGTCGTCCGGGCGGGCTCGTCCCACGCCAGTTCACACCAGACCGTCTTGCCGGCCTCCCCCTGCTCGACGCCCCACCGCAACGCCACCGCGTCGAGAAGGGCCAGGCCCCGGAAACGGCGCACGCCCACCCGTTCAGGTCGCCCTGGGTCCGATTGCGTGGCGCCCTGAAGGGCTGAGCCCGAGAGTTATCCACAGGTCGCCAAGTCGTGCCCCCATTCCTGCGATCTTGGCGGCATGGAGGAACGAAAGGCGCTGCGGGAGTTGGCACAAGGGGGTGTGCTGCTCACCTGCCGCGCCCTGGAATCCGGTTGGCCCGCGCGGAGCCTCACTCGTGCCCTCAGGGCGGAGGGCTGGAGCCGCCTGCGGTCGGGTGCCTGGGTGGAGCCGGGCCGGGCCGCGGACCTGCCCACGCGGCTCCGAGCCGTCCAGCTGCGCAACCCCCGGCTTGTCGTGAGTCACCGTTCCGCTGCCGCACTGTGGCGTATCGAGACCCTCACCCCGACGACCGAGGCGCGCCTGGAGTTCATCGACCCCGCCCTCAGCTTCCGGGGCAAGGTCAAGGACGTGCGCGTTCGTCGGACGCTCCTCGAGGGCGGGGACGTGGCGTTGCGGTACGGCCTGCGGCTCACGAGCCCGCTCCGGACCGTCGCTGACCTGCTTCGCTCGCTCCCGAGGGACGACGCGCTCGTAGCCCTGGAGTCGGCGGTGACCTACCGCCGGGTCGGCGATGCGCGGCGGGCGCCCCTTGTCGCCCTGGACGCGGTGGTGGCGGCGCTGGCTTCCCCGTCGCAGGGATCGGCGAGAGCCCGCCGGTGGCTCGACCTGTGCGACCCCCAGGCCGGGTCGCCGGCCGAGACCGTGGCCCGCCTGCGCATGGCCGACGCCGGCCTCCGGCCCGAGAGCCAGGTCCAGCTCTTCACCCCTCTCGGCCGACGAGTCGTCCTCGACTTCCTCTTCCGGCGTGAGGGGCTGGCGGTCGAGATCGAGGGGTACGCCTACCACGGCACACGCGAGGCTCATCGACGGGACGTCTCGCGCTTCAACCAGGTCCTTCAGTGCCCCGAGGTGCGCAGTCTGCTGCGCTTCACCGCCCAGGACGTGTTCCGGAACCCGGACCGAATGACCACCGAAATCCGCGCGGCCTTGATGGCTTCGGGGTGAAGGGCCGGGGGATTGGAGCAGGTGGGCCAATGGGCTACGGACACGCCCAGGTGCGCTGCGGCTGACGGCGCCCAAACGCTCCGAGCCCACATAGCTGACGCTCCGTCAGATCAGCGCTACCGTGAGCGTCATGGACAACCACGAGAGCACGTTTCCGCTGATCATCTCCGTGGACGACCACACGGTGGAGCCCGCGACCGTCTGGCAGGACCGGCTCCCGGAGAAGTACCGGGGCGCCGGACCGCGGATCGTTCGTGCGCCCGTGAAGGAGATGACGTTCCTCGGCGGGCGTTTCAAGCCCGTCATGGGCGGGCCCGGCGACGAGGGTCCCGTCGGCGACTGGTGGGTCTACGAGGACCTCCGCCGGCCCCTGACCCGCCTCGACACCGCCGTCGGGTACGACAGGGACGAGATACGCCTGGAGGTCATCACCTACGAGCAGATGAGGCCCGGTTCCTACGACGTCCCGGCCCGGCTCGCCGACATGGACGTCAACCACGTCCAGTCCGCCCTCTGCTTCCCGACGTTCCCGCGTTTTTGCGGCCAGACCTTCACCGAGGCGAAGGACCACGAGCTGGGCCTGCTCTGCGTCCGCGCCTACAACGACTGGATGGTGGAGGAATGGTGCGGGCCGAAGGCGCACGGGCGGCTCATCCCGCTCACCCTCATCCCCCTGTGGGACCCCGAACTGGCGGCCGAGGAGGTCCGGCGCAACGCCGCACGCGGTGTCCGTGCCGTCGCCTTCTCCGAGATACCGCCGTACCTCGGGCTCCCCTCCATCCACACCGACGACTGGGACCCCTTCCTCGCCGCGTGCGACGAGACCGGCACGGTCGTCGCCATGCACATCGGCAGCAGCAGCCGTATGCCCTCCACCTCCGCCGACGCCCCGCCCGCCGTCGGCTCCACCATCACCTTCGCCAACTGCTGCTTCTCGATGGTCGACTGGCTGATGAGCGGCAAGTTCGAGCAGTTCCCGAATCTGAAAGTGATGTACGCGGAGGGGCAGATCGGCTGGATCCCCTACATCCTGGAGCGGGCCGATGTCGTGTGGGAGGAGAACCGCGGCTGGGGCGGCGTCGCCGACAAGGTGCACCGGCCGCCGTCCGAGCTGTTCGCCGAGCACGTCTACGGCTGCTTCTTCGACGACGCCTTCGGGCTGCGCAACCTGGACGCCATCGGGGTCGGGAACGTCCTCTACGAGACCGACTATCCCCACTCCGACTCCACCTGGCCCAAGTCCCGCGAGGTCGGCGAGGCGCAGATGGGGCACCTGGACCCGGAGGTGGTGGAGCGGATCGTGCGGCGGAACGCGATCGAGCTGCTGGGGCTGACCGACGACGGGCTGTGGGACGGGGCGCGGTGAGCCTGGCCTACGGGATCCAGCTCCCGGTCCAGTCCCAGAGCACGATCTACGCCGAACCCTGGGAAGCCGCCGCCGGACCCGAGGACCTCCTCGCCGTCGCCCGCGCCGCCGACCGCGCCGGCTTCGCCTACCTGGCGTGCTGCGACCACGTCGCCATCCCGCGCCGCCTCGCCTCCGCGATGAGCACGGTCTGGTACGACCCGGTCGCCACCCTCGCCTTCCTCGCGGCGGCCACCGAGCGGACCCGGCTGCTCAGCCACGTCGCCGTGGTGGGGCTGCGGCATCCGCTGCTCACCGCCAAGCAGTACGCCACCCTCGACCATCTGTCGGGCGGCCGGCTGGTCCTCGGGGTCGGGGCCGGGCATGTCCGGGAGGAGTTCGAGGCGCTGGGGGCCGACTTCGAGCGGCGCGGGGCCGTGCTGGACGAGTCGATCGACGCCCTGCGCGCCGCCCTCGGGCCGCAGGAGTTCCCCGAACACCACGGCAAGCTGTACGACTTCGAGGGACTCGGGCAGCGGCCCCGCCCGGCGCAGGACCGTGTCCCCCTCTGGGTCGGCGGGTCCTCGCCCGCCGCCCTGCGACGGGCCGCGCTCAAGGGCGACGGCTGGCTGCCGCAGGGAGACCCGAGGGACCTGCTGCCGGACCGGATCGCGCGGATACGGCGGCTCAGGGAAGAGGCCGGGATCGAGGGGCCGTTCACCGTGGGCGCCATCGCCGAGCCCCTGTACGTCGGGACGGCGGGCTGGGACGTCGGGCGGCGGACGCTCGGCGGGCCCGCCGACGCCATCGCCGAGTCGTTGCGGGCCTTTTCCGCGATGGGGGTGGACCAGGTCCAGGTGCGGTTCCGCAGCCGCAGCCGGGACGAACTCGCCCAGCAGATCGGGCAGTTCGGGGAGGAGGTCGCGCCGCTGCTGTCGTAAGCGCGTTCCTTGAAAGCTTGAACATGTCCACGCCGGCCTCCGTATGTACGGACGTACGGACACGTACGGACTCGTACGGCTTCGGCGGAAGGACACAATGACGTGCGCACTTCCCGGAAACTCTCCGTCGCCCTCGCCTGCCCCGAGGGCACCTGGCCGCATCCCGACTGGCCGGCCCCGGACGACCCGTACGTCGAGCGGGTGGTGAGCCTGCGCCCGCCCCCGCCCTTCCGTATCCCGGGCGGCGTGGACGTCGTCGTCCTGCGCTGCGCCGAACCGGTTGACGCCCTGCGGGAGTTGCGGGCCGGCGGCGTGCCGCTGATCGTGATCGCTCCGCACCGGGACGCCGAGACCATCGTGGAGGTGTTCCGGGGCGGCGCCGGGTATCTGGTCGAGGGCGACTACTGCACCTGCATGCTCTCCTCTGCCGTCGTCGGGGCCACCATCGGGCACACCTACCTCTCCCCGGCGGCCTGCGCGGCCCTGCGCGAGGGGGCCCGCCGGGCGTCGTCCACGCACGACACGGCGCTGGAGCGGCTGCGCGGTAGGCTCTCGCCGCGCGAGCGGCAGATCATGGAGCTGCTGTCGACCGGGCTGGGCGCTCAGGAGATCGGGCTGCGGTTACGGCTGAGCGAGAAGACCGTCCGCAACAACCTCAGCAACATCTACGCCAAGCTGGACGCACGCGGCAGCACGGACGCGGTCCTGAGGTGGCTGGGAGCCGCGCCCGTGCTTCGCATCTGAGGACCTCGGAGGTTCTCCGGCTACGGCGCCGGAATCTCCGACAGCGGGATCTCGACGTCGGTGATGTTCTCGCCGGCCTCACCGAATCCCGGTTCGGACCTCAGGGCACGCGTGGAATTGAGCAGGCCCGACGCCTCAGGCGTGCCGCACTTCACGTTGCGCAGCCACAGCCGCCCGTCGGGGGTGCCGTTCCTCAGGATCTGCGGATAGAAGACGTGCACGCTCGTGGCGCCCTCGCTCGGGGAGAAGAAGACCTTGCCTCCGTCCTGCGCCTCCTTGTACGTGGCCTTGAGGTAGCCGCTCACGTCGGTGCGCTTCGCGGACCACATGAAGAACCCGATGCTGTCCGCCTGCACGGTGTCAGTCCTGCTGAACTGCAAGGTGGTGGTCTTGTCGTCACGCGTGATGTTGATCTCGGACGTGCTGAACTTCGCGCCGATCTCGAAGAAGGAATTGCCGAGTTTCGTGTCGACGGCCGCGGTGAATCCGTCCTCCAGCTGGATGGTCCTGGTGACGGACGTGCTCACGTTGAAGGTCTTCGAGGCGGTGCTTGTCGATCCGCAGTTGTCGGTCACCGCGGAGACGCGCTGATTGGGCCCGAGGCTGTCCCGCTTGAACTGGACGTCGACGAACTCGCAGTTCTCCAGCTTGTCCGAGTCCGCCGAGCAGTCGGCGGACACCTCGGAAGGGGTGGCGGCGCCCGCGGGGTTCATCAGCGGCACGGCCACCGCGACGGCCGCCAGCGGGGCCAGCGCGAGGGTGATGCGCTTCTTCTTGCTCCGGTGGCTTCTCGAGCGGCCGGTGCGTGTCATGGGGTTCTCCTGTGGGGGAAGGAAGGCTGCGGTCGGTCAGCAGTCGGTCAGTACGGCCTTGGAGGTGCCGTCCACGACACCCGGAGCGCCGGCCGCGCCCGGCAGCACGACCGGGCCCTCGACGACCTCCGGCGCCACGAAGTTCTGTTCCGGAGTGGGATTGGTGACGGTCGTCGCCTCACGCGCGTCGATCCGCACTCGCCATTCGCCCGTCATGCGCTGCATCTTCGGCGTGAACTCCATGTGGAGCACCTTGCCGACGGGGACTTCCCGCTGTTCCGTGTCACCGGCGGTCGCCGACCTGACGGTCATGTCGAGGGTGCCCTTGTGCTTGACCCAGGATCCGCTCAGCGCCCCGAAGAGCCCTCCGGCACCGCCCTGCTGGGTGGAGGTGTACTTGCCCTGGCCCTGTGCGGCGGTCGCCTGCCAGGTGACCGACACCTTCGCCGGTTCGGTGGCGTTCGGTTCGCAGTTCGGGAAGTCGATGGAGGCCTTTTCGGTCGGTCCGTCGAAGGTCTCGAAGTTCGTCTCGACGAAATCGCAGTTGTCGGACGCGAAACCGGGCCCGGCGATGGGGTGGCCACCGAAGTCGGAGATGGACTGCTGTTTCCCGTTGAGGACCTTGGCCCTCTGGCACATCGTCATGATCTGCTCGGGTGTCTTCTCGTCGGCGGCGTTCGCCGACGGCAGCAGCACCGTGGCCACGGCACCGCCGGTCACGAGGGCCGATCCGATCGCGATGATCCTGATCTTTCTGTTCTTCAGTCTTCTCTTGGCCATGGGCCAGATCCTGGAAGTTCCCGACCGCCCCCGACAGGGTCAAACATCCCTACTTGCGGGTTACGTGAGAATCGCCTCAGCAACGCCCAGGGCTTGCATCTGACGCTTCGTCAGGTATCTCGGTACGATGCGGAATCCACCGTGTCCACCGCGCGAAGGGGGCTGCCATGGGCAAGCTCGACGGACGGGTCGTCATCATCACCGGCGCAGCGCGCGGCCAGGGCGAGCAGGAGGCCAGGCTGTTCGCGGCCGAGGGTGCCCGGGTGGTCGTGGCGGACGTCCTCGACGAGCAGGGCGAGGCCCTCGCGAAGGAGATCGGCGCCCGGTACGTCCATCTCGACGTCGGCCGGGAGGGCGACTGGCAGACGGCCGTCGCCGCCGCCAGGGACGCCTACGGCCAGGTCGACGGGCTCGTCAACAACGCCGGCATCCTGCGCTTCAGCTCCCTCCTCGACACGCCCCTCGACGAGTTCATGCAGGTCGTCCAGGTCAACCAGGTGGGCTGCTTCCTCGGTATCAGGGCCGTCGCCCCCGAGATGTCCGACGGCGGCACGATCGTCAACACCGCCTCGTACACCGGCCTGACCGGGATGGCGGCGGTGGGTGCCTACGCGGCCAGCAAGCAC
The DNA here is from genome assembly GCF_028885415.1 of Streptomyces coeruleorubidus. Lineage (GTDB taxonomy): Bacteria > Actinomycetota > Actinomycetes > Streptomycetales > Streptomycetaceae > Streptomyces > Streptomyces coeruleorubidus_A. The sequence continues at coordinate 4,262,140 of NZ_CP118527.1, read as the reverse complement.
GCCGTGGTCGGTCTGACCCGGGTCGCCGCGCTGGAGCTGGCCGGGCGGGGGATACGCGTCAACGCCGTCTGCCCCGGCGCCATCGACACCGCGATGTCCAACCCGGCCCGGCTGGACCCGGACGCCGACCCGGAGGAGACGGCCAGGGGGCTCGACCGGCTGTACCGCAAGCTCGTGCCGCTGGGGCGGGTCGGCCGGCCGGAGGAGGTGGCGCGGCTCGCCCTGTTCCTGTCGTGCGAGGAGTCCTCCTACATCACCGGGCAGCCGTTCGTGATCGACGGCGGGTGGCTGGCGGGCGTGAGCGTCGTCTGAGCCCCGCTCGGGCTGACGAACCGTCAGCTATTGACGCTCCCGGGGGAGCGGTGGAACAGTCGGAGCCATGTATCTGACGGATCGTCAGAACTGACCGTGGGGCGGTGAATCTCCTTGGAATTCGGAGTCTTCGTACAGGGATACGTGGGCAAACGGGCCGAGACCGACCCGCTCGCCGAGCACAAGGCGCTGATGGAGGAGACCGAGTACGTCATCCAGGCGGACAAGTCGGGCTTCAAGTACGCCTGGGCCTCCGAGCACCACTTCCTGGATGAGTACTCGCACCTCTCCGCCAACGACGTCTTCCTCGGGTACCTGGCACACGCCACGGAGCGGATCCACCTGGGCTCGGGCATCTTCAACCCGCTCGCCCCGGTCAACCACCCCGTGAAGGTCGCCGAGAAGGTCGCCATGCTCGACCATCTCAGCGAGGGGCGGTTCGAGTTCGGCAGCGGGCGGGGTGCCGGGTCGCACGAGATCCTGGGCTTCATGCCTGGGGTGACCGACATGAACCACACCAAGGAGATCTGGGAAGAGACCATCGCCGAGTTCCCCAAGATGTGGCTCCAGGACGAGTACGTCGGCTTCCAGGGCAAACACTGGTCGCTGCCGCCGAGGAAGGTCCTGCCGAAGCCGTACGGCGGCTCGCACCCGGCGATGTGGTACGCGGCCGGGTCGCCGCCGTCGTACGCCATGGCCGCGAAGAAGGGGCTCGGCGTGCTCGGCTTCAGCGTGCAGAAGGTCTCCGACATGGAGTGGGTGCTGGAGCAGTACAAGACGGCGATCGTGGATGCCGAGCCGGTCGGTGACTTCGTCAACGACAACGTGATGGTGACGACCACGGCGATCTGTGCGCCGACGCATGAGGAGGCGGTGCGGATCGCGGCGAACGGGCAGCTGCACTATCTGCCGTCGCTGGTGTTCCGGTACCACGACACGTTCCCGCGGCCCGAGGGGTTTCCGGTGTGGCCGGAAACGCTGCCGGAGTACACCGAGGAGTTCGTGGAGGTCCTCATCGAGGAGGAGCTGCTGATCTGCGGGGATCCGGACGAAGTGCTCACGCAGTGCAAGCGGTGGGAGCAGGCGGGGGCGGACCAGTTGAGTTTCGGGCTGCCGGTGGGGGTGCCGAAGGACGAGACCCTGCAGACGATCCGGCTGGTCGGGGAGCACGTGGTTCCGAAGATCGATACGGATCCTGTGCATCGGACGTCCCGTTTCCGGCAGAGCGCGTAATCGCCGTAGGGGTGCGGGCCGTGTGGCGAGTGCGGGTGGCGTGTGGCAGGTCGCGCCCACGCGGCGGAGCCGCAAGTCGATACAGCCCCGCGCCCCTAGGCAACTCGTCCCACCGCACATCAGGAGGTGAGCCCAATGCTCGATCACGTAATCCAGGGCGCGACCGTCGTGGACGGGACCGGTGCGCCTGCCTACACCGCCGACGTCGGCATACGGGACGGGCGTATAGCCGTCGTAGGGACGATCACCGAGCAAGCCCTGTCGGTCGAGGACGCGCACGGCCTCGTCCTCACCCCCGGCTTCGTAGACCCCCACACCCACTACGACGCCCAGCTCTTCTGGGACCCGTACGCCACGCCCTCCCTGAACCACGGGGTCACCACCGTCGCCGGCGGGAACTGCGGTTTCACACTCGCGCCGCTGAACCCGGACCGCCCGGAGGACGCCGACTACACGCGGCGGATGATGTCGAAGGTCGAGGGCATGTCGCTGGTGGCGCTGGAGGAGGGGGCGCCCTGGAACTGGCATTCCTTCGGGGAGTACCTGGACGCCCTGGAGGGGCGGATCGCCGTCAACGCCGGGTTCATGGTGGGGCACTGTGCGCTGCGGCGGTACGTGATGGGACCGCAGGCCATCGGCGGGCAGCCGACCGGGGAGCAACTGGCGGCGATGACCGGGCTGTTGCGGGAGGCCATGGACGCCGGGGCCTGGGGGTTGTCCACCACCCAGTCGACCAGTCACTCCGACGGCGATGGACAGCCGGTCGCCTCCCGGCATGCCGAACCGGCCGAGCTGCTGGCGCTGGCGCGGGCCGTCGGCGAGCACGAGGGCACGCAGATCGAGGCGATCGTCGCGGGCTGTCTCGATCAGTTCAGCGACGCGGAGATCGACCTGTTCGTCGAGATGAGCGCGGCGGCGGGGCGGCCGCTGAACTGGAACGTCCTGACCATCGACGCGGCCGTGCCCGAGCGGGTGCCCCGGCAGCTCCTGGCGAGCGAGCAGGCGCGCAAGGCGGGCGGCCGGGTCGTGGCCCTGACCATGCCGATCCTCACGCCCATGAACATGTCGCTGGGGACTTTCTGTGCGCTGAACCTCATCCCCGGGTGGGGGCCGATTCTCGGGCTGCCCGTGCCCGAGCGGATCGAGAAGCTGCGCGACCCGGACGTACGGGCCGAGATGCTGCGGCGGGCCCGGTCCAAGGAGGCGGGCGTCTTCCGGAGGCTGGCGAACTTCGGGCGGTACGTCATCGGCGACACCTACAGCGAGGCGAACGCCGGGCTGACGGGGCGCGTGGTCGAGGACATCGCCGAGGAGCGCGGCCAGGAGCCCTTCGCGTGCCTGGTGGAGATCTGCGCCCACGACGAGCTGCGCACGGTGCTGTGGCCGATGCCGCCCGACAACGACCCGGCGTCCTGGGCGCTGCGGGCGCAGACCTGGCAGCACGAGGACGTGCTGCTCGGCGGGTCCGACGCGGGTGCCCATCTGGACCGGATGTGCGGGGCGCCGTACACGACCCGGTTCCTCGGGGACTGTCTGCGCGGCCGGAAGCTCCTCGCTCTGGAGCAGGCCGTGAAGATGCTGACCGACGACCCGGCCCGGCTCTTCGGCCTGCGGGAGCGGGGGCGGGTGCGGGAGGGCTGGCATGCGGACCTCGTCCTGTTCGACCCGGAGCGGATCGACGCGGGCCCGGCCACCCTGGTGCACGACCTGCCGGGTGACAGCCCGCGGCTGGACTCCCGGGCGCTCGGTGTACGGGCCGTGTGGGTCAACGGGGTCGAGGCGATCCGCGACGACGTGGTGACGGGTGCCGTGCCGGGGCGTGTGCTGCGGTCGGGACGGGACACGGCGACGGTGAGCACGAGGTGACGGCACGGCAGGCGTTGTTCGTCGGCGGCTCCTGGGTGGAGCCGGACGGCGGGCACTACGAGGTGATCGACCCGGCGACCGAGCAGACCGTCGGGTGGGCGCCGGAGGCCTCGCGGGATCAGGTGCGCGCGGCCTGCGCCGCGGCCCGCGAGGCCTTCGGGCCGTGGTCGGCCACGCCTCCGGAGGAGCGGGCCGCGGTCCTCGCCCGCGCCGCGGACATCATCCGGGACCGTCTCGTGCCGTACGCCGAGCTGGCCCGGGCGGAGACCGGCGCGACCACGGGTACCGCACGCGGCATGCAGGTCGCGGTCGCCGCCGCCCGCTTCCGGCGCTACGCGCGTGTGGAGCCCGCCGAGTGGGCGATCCCGCCGCAGATCAACGAGGCGGGACCGATGGGGAGGGCGGCCGTCATGGGCGCGCTCGCCGTCCGCCAGCCCGTCGGGGTGGTCACCTGCGTCACCTCGTACAACAACCCCTGGGCCAACCCGGCCGGCAAGATCGCCCCCGCCCTGGCCATGGGCAACACGGTCGTGGTGAAGCCGGCACCCCAGGATCCGCTGTCGGTGTACCGGATGGCTCAGGCGCTGGAGGCCGCCGGTGTGCCGCCGGGCGTGGTGAACGTGGTCAGCGGCGCACGGACCGAGGTCGGTGAGGCGGCCGTGGCGTCGCCGGACGTCGACATGGTCAGCTTCACCGGCTCCACGGCGGTCGGGCAGCGCATCGCCGAGGTGTGCGGCCGCGACATGAAGCGGCAGTTGATGGAGCTGGGCGGGAAGGGCGCGGCGATCGTCCTCGACGACGCCGACATCGGCTCGGCGGTCGCCGGGATCGGCACCACCTTCTCCTTCTACAGCGGCCAGATCTGCACGGCACCGACCCGGGTGCTGGCGCAGCGCGGGATCCACGACCGCCTGGTCGGGCAACTGGCCGAATATGCACGCCGGTTGAAGGTGGGGGATCCCCGGGAGCCGGACACGGTGGTCGGGCCGGTGATCTCGGCGGCACACCGCGACCGGGTCGAGTCGTACGTCGAACTGGGCCGCAAGGAAGGCGCGGTGGCCGTCACGGGCGGCGAACGCCCCGGCCTGCCGACCGGCTTCTACGTCACCCCCACCCTCCTCGCCGACTGCACCAACGACATGCGCGTGGCCCGCGAGGAGATCTTCGGCCCGGTCGTGGTCGTCATCCCCTTCGACGACGAGGAGGAGGGCGTGGCCCTGGCCAACGACACCGACTACGGCCTCATCGACTACGTCTGGTCGTCCGACGTGGCCAGGGCCTTCCGCGTGGCCCGCCGCCTGCGCGCCGGCGGCGTCGGCATCAACACCGTGGGCCGCAACATGGAGGCCCCCTTCGGCGGCTTCAAGAAGAGCGGTGTCGGCCGGGACGTCGGCTCGTACGCCCTGCACGCGTACAGCGAGGTACAGGCGGTCGTCTGGCCGGGGTGAGGACCGTGCGCCGGGGGCGCCAGGGGGCCGTCAGTCCGCCAGATCCACCCGCACCGTCAGCAGATCCGTCCCGAACGCCCGCACCCCAAGGCCGTTGAACCTGGGCAGCCGGCGCAGCCGCGCCACGGGATCGTCGTCCGGGAGCAGGCGCGCGGTCCCCGTGTGCCAGCGCCCCCGGATCCGCACCCGCACCCGCGGATCGGCCTTGATGTTGCGCACGTACTGCGACCGTTCGCCGAACTCCGACACCAGCCAGAAGGAGTCGCCGACGCGGCGGCCGCCCACCGGTGTGCGGCGGGGCAGGCCCGAGACGCGGCCCTTCGTCTCCAGGACCGTCTGGAGGGGGAGGCGGCGCATGAGCGGGTTGATGCGGCGCTGGAAGGACGTGGCGGCGCGGAACCTCAGGTCGGTGAGGCGGGACATCGTCGGGGGTCTCCTTCGCACCAAGCTCTCACGGTTTCTTCAATGGTTCCTGCTTCAATGATCCCTGACGCGGCGGGACGAGAGCGGGTGGTTGCGGATGCGGATCGTGACCTGGAACCTGTGGTGGCGCTTCGGGCCCTGGCAGGCACGGCAGAAGGCGATTCTCACGGCCCTGAGGGAGCTGCGCCCCGACGTCGTCGGCCTCCAGGAGGTGTGGGCCGCCGACGGCGAGAACCTCGCCGAGTGGCTGGCCGGTGAGCTGGGCCTGCACTGCGCCTGGGCCCCCTCGCCCGCCCCGGAGCGCTGGCGGCGGCGGATCGGGGATCCCACCGTGGACATAGGCAACGCCGTGCTCAGCAGATGGCCGGTCGTGGACCGGGACGTGCTGCCGCTGCCCGCCCCGGCCGACGTGAACGACGGCCGGCTGGCCCTCTACGCCCGCCTGGCCGGCCCCGCCCACGAAATCCCCTTCTTCACCGCCCACTTCGCCTCCGCCCCGGACGCCTCCGCGGTCCGCTGCGGCCAGGTCGCCGCGCTCGCAGGGTTCGTCGCCCGGCGCCGCGGCGACACCCCGTTCCCGCCCGTCGTCACCGGCGACCTCAACGCCTGGCCCGACTCCGACGAGATCCGCCTCCTCGGCGGCTACAAGACCGCCCCGGCCGTCCCCCGCCAGGTCCTCCTCGACGCCTGGGAGTACGCCGACCCGGCCGCCCCCTCCGCCACCTGGGACGCGGCCAACCCCTACGTGGCGCAGACCCACGAGCCGAGCGTGCGCATCGACTACATCCACGTGGGCCTACCCGGCCCCGGCGGACTCGGCCGCGTACGGGACGTCCGGCGGGCGTGCCACGGCCCGGTGGACGGGGTGTGGCCCTCCGACCACGCGGCGGTCGTGGCCGACCTGGCGGAGGGGCCGGACCCCGACCGGGGCTGATGTCACCTCATCCCGTGGCGCGCCCCAGGAAGATCGGGTTCGTGAACGCCGCCAGCACCCCCGGCACCGGCCCCGCCGCCGCCTCGTGCCGCAGTTCCGCCCGTACGTACGCCGCGTAGGACGGCGTCGTCCGCCACTCGACGACACCCGAGCCGGACACCGGCAGCGGGGCGCTGGTGTGCAGCACGCCCTGGTCGGTGATGAAGCGGACCGTGCAGCGCGGGGCGCCCGTGACCTCCAGGCGGACGGTGACCGGGGTGTCGCGGTCCACCCGCAACCGCTCGCCGATGCCCGCGTGTTCGCCGCGTGCACCGTACGCCCGGAACGACAGCTCGACCTTGGCGGACTCGGCGATGTACGACCGTCCCGCCCGGATGCCCTCCTGGATCGCCCGGCGGGTCAGCTCGTCGGCCAGGACGACCGTCTGGGGGCGCCCCACGGCGTCCGGGTCGCGGTGGGCGTCGCTGCTGCCCATCGCCGGGATCCAGTCGCGCCCGTCCCGCACGGACGCCACCAGCATGCTGTCCCAGTCGGCGAGGGCCACCTCGTCGTCGGGCGTGTAGGGGCCGTTCCACACCTCGACCGCGTCCGCCTCGCCGAAGCCGAACTTCCAGTTGCAGCCGACGCACGTGGCGTGCGGGTGGGCCGGGACGACCAGGCCCCCGGCGCGGCGGATCTGGCGGGCGAAGCGGCCGAAGCGGTTGTCGCGGGCCCGGTAGCGCCAGTCGACGAAGGTCCCCGGGTCGGTGCCGAGCGCGACGACGTGACCGTTGCGCGTGGTGACCTCCTCGCCCAGCATGACCAGCAGGTCGTCCCCGGCCACGTCCGACCAGTGGGCGTGCGCCGCGTGCGTGTTGTGCTCGGAGGAGTTGATGAAGTCCAGCCCCGCCGCCCGCGCCAGCGCCCCGATCTCGGCGGGGGTGCGGCGGCCGTCGGAGTACCAGGAGTGCAGATGGCAGTCGCCCCGGTACCAGGCACGGCCCCGGCCCCTGGCCCGGTCCGGCGGATACACCGGCCGGGCGGCCTCGCCCGGCTCGCCGTACGTCAGCGTGATCGTGATCTCGTACGACAGGCCCTGCGGGGCGACCGTGTACGGGCCGAGCGCGATGTGCCAGGTGCCCTCGCGCACCGGGCCCGGGATGTAGCCGGGCGTGGCCTCGTCCGCGCGGATGAAGAACTCCGTGCGCGCCCCGCCCGACCAGCCCCTGAAGCCCCGGCCGCCGAGCTCGGTGCCGCGGTCGTCGAAGATGCCGATGTCGAGGGCGTTGCCGGTCGTGCCGGCCGGGACGGACGGGCGGTCGTAGGTGTAGGCGACCTTGATCTCCCGGACCCCGGCCGGGACCTCGACCGGCACGTACACGAAGTCCGGGGAGCCGGGCGGCAGGGTGCCGCGCACCGTTCTGCTCTCCTGGTCCCCGTCGTCCTGGTTCCCGTCGGCCGCTGAAGCGAAGCTCACGCTTCCCAACGTAAGCGCGGCGGCCGCTCCCGTCACGAACAGAGCGCGCCGGCCGAGCCCGCCGTGGTTGTCCTCGCACATGCTGCTGCTCCCCAGGTGTCGTCGGTGACAAGGCATGGGTGGTGCGGGGGTGGTGCGTGCAACCCTTGTATTGAGCCGTGAACCGGCGTGTAAGGGAAGGGAATCCGGGGGCGGGAAGCAGCCGAACAGGCCGGGTCGGCCGGGGAGTTCAGGCGGTGAGCCCGGCGTCGCGGGCCAGCAGGGCCGCCTGCACCCGGTTGGTGACCTCCAGCGCGGTGAGGATGCGGCTGACGTGGGCCTTGACGGTGCTCTCGCGCATGCCGAGGCGGTCGGCGATGTCGGCGTTGGTCTCGCCCTGGGCGAGCAGGGTCAGCACGTCGCGTTCCCGGGGTGTGAGCCGGTCGAGCCGGGCGCGGGCGGCGGTCGCCTGCGGGCCGCCGGAGCGGTGGTGGCGGTCGATGAGGCGGCGGGCGGCGCTGGGGTGGAGCATCGCCGAGCCGGCGGCGACGAGGTGGACGGCGCGCAGGATCTCGGCCGGGTCCGTGTCCTTCAGCAGGAAGCCGTCGGCCCCGGCCGCGAGGGCGTCGTAGACGTACTCGTCGAGATCGAAGGTGGTCAGCGTGATCACCCGCGGCGGGTGGGGCAGGGCGCGCAGCCGGGCCGTGGCCGTGATGCCGTCCATGCGGGGCATACGGACGTCCACGAGGGCGATGTCGACGCGGTGCGCGGTGGCCTGCTCGACGGCGTGCAGGCCGTCGGACGCCTGGGCGACGACCTCGATCCCGGGGTCGCCGTCGAGGAGGTCGGTGAGGCCCAGGCGGACCAGGGCGTCGTCGTCGGCGATCAGGACGCGGATCATGTGGGGGTGCCGTTCTGTACGAGGGCGGCGGGGTGCGGGATGCGGGCGGCCAGCCGCCAGCTGCCGGCCCCGCCGGGTCCGGCGTGCAGCTGGCCGCCGAGGGCGGTGACGCGCTCGCGCAGGCCGACCAGCCCGAAACCGGAGGCGACGGCGTGTGCGGCCGGGCTGCCGGGGGCGTTGGTGACCTCCACGGTGGTGGCGGGCGGCCGGTAGCAGAGCTGGATGCGCACCGGGGCGCCCCCGGCGTGCTTACGGGCGTTCGTCAGCGCTTCCTGGACGAGCCGGTAGACGGCCAGCCGGTGGGCGGCGGGAGCCTGCTCGGGCCGGCCCTCCACCCGCAGCTCGGCCTGCTGCCCCGCCGCCCGTGCCTGCTCGACCAGTGCGTCCACGTCGCGCAGGACGGGGACGGGAGCGGCCTCGGTGGGCTCGCAGCCGGGGTCGCGCAGGGCTCCGAGGACGTCGCGGAGGTCGGCCAGGGCCTCGGTGGAGGCGGTGCGCAGCAGGGCCAGGCGTTCCACGACCGGCGCGGGCAACTGCTCGCTGCGCGTCGCGAGGACGCCCGTGTGCAGGGCGATCAGGCTCAGGCGGTGGGCCAGTACGTCGTGCATCTCCGCGGCGATCCGGGACCGCTCGGCGGCGCGGGCGGCCTCCTCGCGCAACTCCCGCTCGATCCGCAGGTGCTCGACCTGGTCGCCCAGCGCCGTCAGCAGCCGGCGGCGGTTGCCCACCCACAGCCCGCCGACCAGGGCCAGCAGCACGAACAGGGTGGAGCCGTACTGCTGCGGGGTCCACAGCGAGACCGCCGGGGGGATGAGCAGGTTGGCGCCCAGCGCGACCGCGGCGCAGCCCACCGCGATCCGGGCACGCCGGCGGGCCGCCAGGTCGAACAGCACGACGAGGAGCAGCGGCAGCAGCGGCCACCCCCACAGCCCGGTCGCCGCGGTGGCCGGCAGGGCGGCGGCGTACCAGGGCAACCGGCGCACCAGCAGGGCCAGTCCGCACAGCACCGCCGTCACCGTGACCGGCGTGACGTACCGGCCGCCGGCGGTGGAGGCGCTGTTCAGCACGGCGAGGGCGGTCAGCAGCACGACCAGGCACCAGCGCCCGTAGGTGCCCCACAGCAGGCTCACTCTCCGCATCACTCCCCGGATCCTAGGCTGGCCGGGCCCGTCCGGCCTCCGACCTCGGTCGCCCTCGACCCCCTACTTTCGTAGAGGAAGACCGCCGCACAACGAAGGATTTCCGGGCATGGTCTGCTTCCTAGCGTCGAAACCATGGATTCCCGAACCATGGACTGGACGTTCCTCACCGAAGCGGCCCGTGATCCGCGCACCACGGGGGCCGTCGCCCCCAGCGGCAAGGCCCTGGCCCGTGCGCTGACCGACCCGGTGCGGGCCCTCGCACCACGACCGCTGACCGTCCTGGAGGCGGGAGCCGGAACCGGCGCGGTCACCCGCGCCCTCATTCCGCAGCTGCCGCCGGGCAGCCGCCTGGACGTCGTCGAGGCCAACCCCCGCTTCACCGGCCGGCTGCGCCGCCTGGCCGACACGCACCCCCTCCTGGCCGGGGAGCCGGAGCGGGTCCGGGTCCACCGCTCCTACGTCGAGGAGCTGCCGGGCGAGCAGCGCTACGACGTGATCGTCTCCGGCCTGCCCCTGACCAACTTCACGCCCGGCCAGACCGAAACGATCATGGCCCGGTACCTGGAGCTCCTCCACCCCGGCGGCACCCTCACCTACTTCGCCTACCGGGGCACCCGGCAGGCCCGTGCCCTGCTGTCCTCCCGCGCGCAGGCCCGCCGGCACCACGCCGTCGAGGAGGTCATGGCCGCCTACCAGCGCCGGTACGCCACCGGCCGCTGGTCGGTGTGGGCGAACCTGCCCCCGGCCAGGGTCTGGCAGCTGCGGCGCCCGTACCGCGACGCGCCGGACCCGCGGGACGGGCTGCGGGACGTCACCGGCACGGGAGCCCGCCGGTGAGTGTCCCGTCGGACTTCCTCGGCCAGGTCTCCGCCACCACCGCCTACGCGGTCCTCGCGGCGGCGGTCCTGGCCGAGTCCGTCCTGCTGGTCGGCGCCTTCGTCCCCACCCTCGGCCTGCTGCTGGCGGCCGGGGCGCTGGCCCGCGCCGGGCACCTGAGCCTGCCGCTCGTCGTCGGGGTCACGGCGGGCGCCGCGGTGGCCGGTGACCTGCTCGGCCACTGCACCGGAGCCCTGCTCGGCGACCGCCTGCGCACGGGACGCCTCGGCAGCCGGGTCCCGGCCACCGCCTGGCGGAACGCCGAGACCCGGATGGACCGCTGCGGCGGCCGGGCGGTGTTCCTGGCCCGTTTCGTTCCGGTGCTCCGCACGCTCACCCCGCACCTCGCGGGCGCCACCCGGCTGCCTTACCGCCGCATCGCGCCCTACAGCGCGGTCGCCGCCGTGCTGTGGGCCACCGCCGAGGCCGGCACGGGTTACGCGGCGCTGGCGACGGCCACCTGAGGATGCCGACTGGTCGGTATGGATACTCGGGTCCTGCTCAGGTACAGATAGGTCATGCGCATCGCCGTAACGATCTTCCTCACCGACGAGACGATCACCCCGACCCGGCTCGCCCGCGAGCTGGAGGACCGCGGTTTCGCCGGGCTGTATCTGCCCGAGCACACGCACATCCCCGTCGAGCGGACCACCCCGTACCCGGCGGGCGGCGAGCTGCCGCGCGAGTACGGCCGCACCCTCGACCCGTTCGTGGCGCTCGGCCAGGCCGCCGCCGTCACCGAGCGGCTCGGCCTCGGCACGGGCATCACGCTCGTCGCCCAGCACGACCCGATCGACCTGGCCAAGCAGGTCGCGACCCTGGACCACCTGTCCGGTGGCCGGTTCACGCTCGGGCTCGGCTTCGGCTGGAACGTCGAGGAGGCCGCCGACCACGGCGTACGGTGGCGCACCCGGCGCGAGCTGGTCCGGGACCGGATGGCGCTGATGCGGGCGCTGTGGTCGCAGGAACCGGTCGCGTACGAGGGGGAGTTCGGCAGCGTCCGGGCCAGTCACGCGCACCCCAAGCCCGTCCAGAAGCCGCGCGGCCCGGTCGTCGGCCCGCGCACGCTCGTCGGCGGCGCCGCCGGGCCGAAACTGTTCGCCCACATCTGCGAGTACGCCGACGGCTGGCTCCCCATCGGCGGCCGCGGCCTCTCCGAGTCCCTGCCGCAGCTGCGCACCGCCTGGACCGAAGCGGGCCGCGACCCCGAGGGCCTGCACGTCGTCCCGTACGCGGTCCACCCGACCCCGAGCAAGCTCGCCCACTACGCCGACCTCGGCATCGAGGAGGTCGTGGCACAACTGCCGCCGGCGGGGGAGGCGGAGGTCCTGAAGGCCCTGGACAGGCTTCACGGGTACCTCTGACAACACCTCTGTCAGGAAGGCGAGTTCGCCCGCTGGGCGGTCTGGGACTCGTAGAGGGGCCCTGGAAGGGTCCTGTGACCCACCCGGTCCCGAGCTGCCATGGCCGGCCTTCCACTGACGGGCCTCGGCTGAGTTGATCAGCGCACTCGTATGCTCGAAGGATGACGACTTCCGCGACCTCCGGAACCGGACCCACCGAGAACTCCATGCGTCGCGCCCTGAAACGGGCCAGGGACGGCGTCTCCCTCGACGTCGCCGAGGCGGCCGTCCTGCTCCAGGCCCGGGGCGCGCACCTGGAGGACCTGGCGGCCTCGGCCGCCCGGGTGCGGGACGCGGGTCTCGAGGCGGCCGGCCGGCCCGGCGTCATCACGTACTCCAAGAGCGTCTTCGTCCCGCTGACCCGGCTGTGCCGGGACAAGTGCCACTACTGCACGTTCGTCACCGTCCCCGGCAAGCTGCGCCGGGAGGGCCACGGGATGTTCATGTCCCCCGACGAGGTGCTGGACATCGCCCGCAAGGGCGCCGCCCTGGGCTGCAAGGAAGCCCTCATCACCCTCGGCGACAAGCCCGAGGACCGCTGGCCTCAGGCGCGCGAGTGGCTCGACGCGCACGGCTACGACGACACCATCGCCTACGTCCGCGCCATCTCCGTCCGCATCCTGGAGGAGACGGGCCTTCTTCCCCATCTGAACCCGGGCGTCATGAGCTGGACCGACTTCCAGCGGCTGAAGCCCGTCGCGCCCAGCATGGGCATGATGCTGGAGACCACCGCGACCCGCCTCTGGTCCGAGCCGGGCGGTCCGCATCACGGTTCTCCCGACAAGGAGCCCGCCGTGCGGCTGCGGGTGCTGGAGGACGCCGGGCGTTCCTCCGTGCCCTTCACCTCGGGCATCCTCATAGGCATCGGCGAGAACTACGAGGAGCGCGCCGAGTCCCTGTTCGCTCTGCGCAAGGTCTCCCGGGCCTACCACGGCGTCCAGGAGCTGATCATCCAGAACTTCCGCGCCAAGCCGGACACCGCGATGCGCGGCATGCCCGACGCGGAACTGGACGAACTCGTCGCCACGGTGGCCGTCGCCCGCCTCCTCATGGGCCCCTCGGGCTGCATCCAGGCCCCGCCCAACCTCGTCGACGACGAGTACGAGCGGCTGATCGGCGCCGGCATCGACGACTGGGGCGGGGTGTCCCCGCTGACCATCGACCACGTCAACCCCGAGCGCCCCTGGCCGCAGATCGACCAGCTCGCCGAGAAGTCCCGCGCGGCCGGTTTCGAACTGCGGGAACGCCTTTGCGTGTACCCGGAGTTCGTGCGGCGCGGCGAGCCCTGGCTGGACCCGCGGCTGCGTCCGCACGTGGCGGCGCTGGCCGACCCGGCCACCGGCCTGGCCAGCCCCGAGGCCCTGCCGCAGGGCCTGCCGTGGCAGGAGCCGGAGGAGGTCTTCGTCGCCTCCGGCCGCACGGACCTGCACACCTCGATCGACAGCGAGGGCCGCAGCTCGGACCGCCGCGACGACTTCGACGAGGTGTACGGCGACTGGGGCGCCCTGCGCGAGGCGGCAGCGCCGGGCATGGCACCGGAGCGCATCGACACCGACGTACGGCAGGCCCTGCGCACGGCGGCCGACGACCCCACGAAGCTCACCGACGACGAGGCACTGGCCCTGCTGCACGCGGACGGCCCGGCCCTGGACGCCCTCGCGCGGATCGCCGACGACGTACGCCGGTCGGCCGTCGGCGACGACGTCACCTACATCGTCACCCGCAACATCAACTTCACCAACGTCTGCTACACGGGCTGCCGTTTCTGCGCCTTCGCCCAGCGCCGCACGGACGCCGACGCCTACACCCTGTCCCTGGACCAGGTCGCCGACCGGGCCCAGCAGGCCTGGGACGTCGGCGCGGTGGAGGTCTGCATGCAGGGCGGCATCCACCCGGACCTGCCCGGCACGGCGTACTTCGACATCGCGCGGGCCGTGAAGGAACGCGTCCCCGGCATGCACGTGCACGCCTTCTCGCCGATGGAGGTCGTCAACGGCGCGACCCGTACCGGCATGTCGATCCGCGAGTGGCTGACGGCGGCCAAGGAGGCGGGCCTGGACACCATCCCGGGCACCGCCGCCGAGATCCTCGACGACGAGGTCCGCTGGATCCTCACCAAGGGCAAGCTGCCCGCCGCGGACTGGATCGAGGTCGTGACGACGGCCCACGAGCTGGGCATCCGGTCGTCCTCGACGATGATGTACGGGCATGTCGACCAGCCCCGCCACTGGCTGGGCCACCTGCGCACCCTCGCCGGCATCCAGCAGCGCACCGGCGGCTTCACCGAGTTCGTGACGCTGCCGTTCGTGCACACCAACGCGCCCGTGTACCTCGCGGGCATCGCCCGCCCCGGCCCGACCATGCGGGACAACCGCGCGGTCACGGCCATGGCCCGGCTCCTGCTGCACCCGTACATCCCCAACATCCAGACCAGCTGGGTGAAGCTGGGCACCGAGGGCGCGGCCGAGATGCTCCGCTCGGGCGCCAACGACCTCGGCGGGACGCTCATGGAGGAGACGATCTCCCGCATGGCGGGCTCCTCGTACGGCTCCTACAAGTCGGTCAAGGACCTCATCGCGGTGGCCGACGCCGCGGGCCGCCCGGCGAAACCCCGGAACACCCTGTACGGGGAGGTCCCGCAGGAACGGCAGCGGGTGGCGCAGGCGTCGGACGGGCATCTGCCGGAGCTGTTGCCGGTGCTGGACTGAGCGGCGGAGCGAGGCCGTCTGCTCGCCCCGGCGCCCGACGGCTGATGCGCCGTCACCGTGCGACCCGCTCTGGTTCCGGGGGCCGATGACGGCGGGACGCCGTGTCCCGGTTCAGCCGGTAGCGCGGGCCCGGCGGGCGAAGCCGTCGGAACACCCGTGGGTGGGGTCCCGCAGGAGCGGCAGCGGGCGGCGGAGGCGTCGGACGGGCTTCTGCCGGCGCTGCTGCCGGTTCTTGACCGAGGGGTCTACCGGCCCCCGGCGTCCGCAGGCTGCTGTGCCGTCACGGCACGGTCGGGCGCGGCGCCGGGGCTCTTCGGCGGTGGGAGAGCCGTGCCCCGGCCCAGCCAGAGCAGGAGCAGGCCGAGCGTGCAGGCGATCGCCGGCCAGTAGACGTAGCGGAAGTCCGTCGCGGGCATGATCGGCAGATAGCCGAGGATGTAGGCCGCCGAGCTGATGCCCAGCGCCCGGACCGGCATCGAAAACCGGCCCTTGCCCGGGCGGATGGCCAGCACCAGCGCGACGGCGAGCCAGAACCACCCGCGGAACAGCCACCGCACGTCCGTCACCATGCCGTTGACGTACGTGCCGAGCATGTCCTCCAGCCGGGGATGCGCCACCTCGATGCCCAGGTCATTGCGGCTGACCCCCGCTTTGTACGGATCGTCGGTCTCGAACAGCAGAGTCGTGAAGAGCCGCAGCCGGTACTGGAGATAGTGCGGCACATGCCCGCTCATCTCGCGCAGCCACAGGGACGTGATCTCCCCCGAGTCCCCGCGCAGCCCGTCCGCCGGGCGTTCGTAGCAGGCCCAGTAGGCGTCCGACAGTGCCCCGACGCGCTCGCACTCCTGCGCGGAGGCCACGAGCCGGTCCCTGAGACCGGGTGGCACGTCCGCCGTCCGGAGCTCGTCCACCTCCAGTACGTGGACCAGGTCGTCGAGCATGATCTGCGCTTCCTGTTTCGTCTGGAGGGGCCGCGCGAACAGGGAGATGGCGGCGGACGGTACGACGAGGGCGGCCACGAGCGCCGCCGTGCACGTCACCCACGTACGGCGCCCGGGAGCGCGCCACAGTGCGAGGACCAGCATGACGAAGACGGGGAGCGCGGCGAAGAAGGCGTTCTTGCGCACCAGCATGGCGTACGCGAGGAACAGCACGCCCAGCCCGAGCAGCCCCCACCGCACGGCGGGACGAGGAGGCCGGTGGTCCCGCAGCCGCAGCCCGGTGAGCGCGACCGCGCACGCGGCGAGCAGTGCGACCGCCACGTGGACGTCCTTCCACACCACCCCGACGAACGTCAGCACGAAGGGAGCCAGACCGAGGCCGAGTACGGCGAGTGAACCGCCGCGGCTCGCGGTCAGCTCCCAGACGCACCAGGCCAGTACCCAGAGCGCTCCCCAGAAGAGAACGGCCTGGAGGACGACCATGGACGCGATCGAGCCGGTCACCGCGATGAGCGCACGCCACACCAGGCTCAGCACGGGCGGGTGCCAGTCGGTCAGCGGCGTCTGCCCCCTGGCCTGCCGGAGCTGGTCGAGGCTGTCGGGACTCAGGTAGCCGGGGGCGAACACGAGGATCGTGCCCAGGCAGCAGACCGCGGCGATGCCGGCCAGCCCCAAGACCCAGCGCTGCGCATGCGACACCCATGGCATTTGTCCCATATGCCGGATGCTAGCGGCTCGCCGGATGTCGACGGCTCAGGGTGCGACGAAGACGTAGCGCCGGTAGGCGTAGAAGCGGAACAGGGTCGCGAGCACCCAGCCGAAGATGCGGGCGGTGTTGTCGCTGAGCGGCGAGTCGAGCCCGAGCATCTGCCGGGACACGAAGACCGTGCCCGCCGTGATGGCGAGACCGAAAGCGTTCGCGAGGAGGAACAGGCCCAGTTCGTGGGCCACCTTCTCGCGGTGCTGATGCCGGTAGGTCCAGTAGCGGTTCCCGGCCCAGCTGAACAGCGCGGCGGCACCCGTCGCGACGACGGACGCCTGGACGGGAGCGGCCTCCATCGGCCCGCCCGCCGCGCCGCCGGGCAGCCCGAAGACCAGCAGGTTGTAGCCGCCGTTGTCCACGACGAAGGCCAGGGCCCCGACGACTGAGAACTTGGCGGCCTCGCGCCAGACACCCCGTACGGCATCACGGACGGAACGTGTCACAGAGGCGAGAACCGGCACAGAGCGAGAGTAGCCACCCGGCGCGCCCCCACCTCATGGACGCGCGCATACCGCATGATTTACCCATATGTGACTATTCGACACCGGCTCAGTCGAGGAGTGGGGAGTGGTCGTGGAACCGACGATCGCGTGTGTCGTGCCGTGCCACAACGAGGAGGCGGCCGTCGGCAAAGTGGTCCGCGACCTGCGCGCGGCCCTCCCCGAGGCCGTCGTCTACGTCTACGACAACGCCTCCACCGACCGCACCGTGGACGTCGCCCGCGCGGCGGGCGCGATCGTCCGGCAGGAGCCCCGCAAGGGCAAGGGCAACGTCATCCGCCGCGCCTTCGCCGATGTCGACGCCGACGCCCTGCTCATCATCGACGGCGACGACACCTACGACGCCTCACGCGCCCGGGACATGGTGGACCTGCTCTTCGAGGGGCCGTACGACCAGGTAGTCGGCGCCCGCCGGGTGACGGACGACGGCGCCTACCGGACCGGACACGCGGTCGGCAACAAACTGCTCACCGGGGCGGTGCGGTCCCTGTTCGGCAATGACGTGACCGACATGCTCAGCGGCTACCGGGTCTTCTCCCGCCGCTTCGTGAAGTCCTTCCCGGCGCTGGCCCGGGAGTTCGAGACCGAGACCGAGATGACGATCCACGCACTCCACCTCCGTCTCCCCACGGCGGAGGTGGTCGTGGACTACCGGGTCCGGCCCGCCGGCGGCGAGAGCAAACTGCGCACCTACCGGGACGGCTGGCGCATCCTGCGCGTCATCCTCGACCTGGCGCGCCGCGAGCGCCCCTCCCTCGTCCACACCGTGATCGCCGGCGTCCTGGCCCTGATCTCGGTCGTCCTCGGCATCCCCGTCATCGCCGAGTTCGTCCGCACGGGCACGGTGCCCCGCCTCCCCACGGCGATCCTCGCCGCCGCGATCATGACCATCGCCGCGCTCGTCCTGCTCGTTGGCTACATCCTCGAGTCGCTCACCCACATGCGGCAGGAGCAGACCCGGCTCGTGCACCTCTCCTACCCGGCCCCCGTCCGCACTCCGCGCTACACCGTCCACGGAGCCGGCACCGGCCCCGTACCGGTCCGGAAGGCCGTCGACGGCCCCTGAGCCGCCTGGGGAACAACGCTCTCGCAGTACGATGATCGGAACCCCCGTTCCGCGGGGTCCCGTGACTGAGGAGATGCGTGCCCGTGCCTGCCCGACTTCCTTCGTGGGCCTGGGTGACCGGGCTGACCGTGGGAGCGATAGCCGCGGTGACGGTCCTGGCCGTGCAGGCGGACCGGGGCCCGCACCCCACCGCCACCTCGGCCAAGCCGAGCACCTCGGTGTCGGCGGGCGCGCAGCCCACCCCCACCGCGTCCGTCCCGGCCCGGGTGCCCGACGGCTCCGGCACCGGCCGGCGCATCGTCTACTCCCTCGGCGAGAAGCGGGTGTGGCTGGTCGACGCGAGCGAGGCGACCCGCCGTACGTTCGCCGTGTGGCCGGGCACGGTCAGCCCCGACCCCGGCACGTACACGGTGTCGTCCCGCAACGAGGCCACGACCGGCTCCGACGGCGTCCAGATCGAGCACATCATGTACTTCGCCGCGAAGTCCGGCGTCTCCGTCGCCTTCTCCAACGCGGTCGACGGCGCCTCGCCGCCTCCCGCCGACTCCGGCGCCAAGACGGGCGGAGTCAGGATGCGGAAGGCGGACGGCACGGCACTGTGGGCGTTCGGAACGGTCGGTACGACGGTGACCGTGGTCAGGTAGCCGGGTCCGACTGCTTGGACGGCAGGTGGTTGACGATCAGCACGAGCCCGCTGAACAGGAACGCCCGGGTGGCGGCGTCCAGCCCGTTCCAGCTCTTCGACTGCCACATGGAGAACCACTCACCGCCGATCGCGATGAACCCGGCGCCGAACAGCAGCAACACCATCAGCAGCCCGTACGTGGACATCCGCCGGGCCTGCTGCTGATCCCGTCTGGCCCACAGCCAGCTCCCGTATATGAGGACGAGCGCGGCGACGGTCTCCCAGGCGATGATCGCGACGTAGGCGGCGTCCTGGAGCCCCGTACTCGTGATGGCCCGCCACATCAGGTCCTCGTCCTTGAACGTGGTGTCCATGGCCAGAACATGCCGGACGAACTGCTGGTTGGTGCCGAAGTCGGTGATGTTCCCGAACGCGACCAGCGCCATGTAGAGGGCGACGGTGGCGGTGAGCAGGGTGGCGGCGAGAGGCAGCGCGCCGCGGCGTGATGTGGAGGAGGTGGCCATGCCGATCATTCTTCCCGAACGGCGGTCGCCGACGCGACAGAATGACGATGGAAGCGGGCCGGGCCGGTGAACGGGCCCTGTCTGCCGCCGGGCGCCCTTGCAGGGTGAACAGCATGCGAATTACCTGTGTGTGGATGTAATCCGACCGTGACTTATCGCGTCGTGCCAGGGTAACCTTTGAGCCAAGAGGCTTGTGGTCTGGTCGAGTTGTTTTTGGGAGGTGTGCGATGACGATGGTGCGGCGGCTGATTCCCGACGAACCCCGCTACGAGTCGGCACACTCACTCCCGGACCAATGCCGTTCCCGGTTCCAGCGCGCGTCCGCCTGACCGGTCCCCCCCTTTTCACCCTCAACACCCCTGCATTCAAAGGAGGCATCGGTGTTCGACGAGCGCAAAGAAGCGGAAATGAGGCTGTACTCGGAGGCCCTGGCCCGGGAACTCGCTCTCAAGAAGGAGCGAGCGGAGGCCGAGGAGACCGACACGACTCCTGACCCTGAAACGGCCCCCGCCCAGGACTGAGACTCAGCGTCCCACCGCGAACTCCAGGAATTCGGACCAGGCACCGTCGGTAAATGCCAGGCGGGCGGCGTCCTTGTTCTTGGAGTCGCGGATGTGGATGGTGGGGTGGTGGGTGGGGGATATGGCGACCTCGACGCAATCAGCATCGTCGTTTCCGCTGTAGCTGCTCTTGGACCACTTCAGCGCGGAGATCATGTCTCTTCTCCCAGTACTTTCTCGATGAAGGCCTGTGACTCCCGAGGCGAGAGGGCTTGCGCTCGGATCATTCCATAGCGCATCTCAAGGACCTGAACGTCCCGGGGTTCACTGATCACTCTGTCGTGCAGCTGACCTGCAGAGTGCCCAAGCGCCTTGCCGTCTCGTAGCTTCAGCACACGGAAGGGGCCCATCAGGCCCGCGTGATCCTCCCGGTCCGTGGGCATCACCTGGATCTCGACGTGCCGCAACTTACCGACCTCCAACAGGTGTTCGAGTTGCCGGCGCAGCACCATTCTCCCCCCGAGGGGGCGCCGCAGGGTCATCTCTTCCTGGACAAAGGTGAGCAGCGGCCGTGGCACCCTGTCGAAAACGGCCTTCCGTGCCATGCGTGCGGCGACGAGTCGTTCGATCTCCTCCTCGGTGTAGGCCGGCCGCCGCATCGCGTACAAGGCGTGTGCGTACTCCGGTGTCTGGAGCAGACCGTGAACATGGAGGCTGGCGTAGGCGCCGAGCTCGACGGCGTCGTCCTCCAGCTTCGTCAGGTCCCGTACCTTCTTCGGGTACCGAGCCTCCTCCACATCCTTCTTCATCGCCGAGATCTTGCCCCCGGCCCCGAGCACCTCGTCGGTCTTGTCCAGGAAGTCCGGCTTGGGGATCCGCCTCGCCCGCTCCACGGACGAAACCATCTCCTCGCCGTACCCGATCGCCGAGCCCAGCTCCGTCTGCTTCAGCCCCGCGGCCTCGCGCCACATCTTGATCTGCCGCCCGACCGTCCTGAGCACGGCCGCCGCTTCCTCGTCCTCCACGCCTTCCCCTCCTGACGTACGAGCCGTACGACCCCGCCACGCGTCCGGACAGTCACTCTCCGTACCGGGGTCGTTGCTGTTCAGGGTAGGGAGGTGCGGCCACGCTGGGTGACATGAGCCAGAAATCACTCGCCCAAATCACCGTCCCCACCCGCCACTTCGCGGTGCAGCTGTCCGCTACTCGAAGAGGTGCTCGACTGGCCCGGCTGCTCACCGAACGCCAACTCGACGAGTGGGGCGAGCCGTACGAGGCCGCCGCGCAGGTGGTGGCGGAGCTGGCGTCCAACGCCGTGCTGCACGGACGGGTCCGGGGCAGGGACTTCCGGCTGCGACTGACACTGCGAGCCGATCGCACTCTCCGTATCGAGGTCACCGACGCCCGGGGCGACCAGGTCCCGCGCGTCCCGGCCCCGGTGGAGCAGGACGCGGAGGGAGGACGCGGCTTGCGCATCGTCGAGGCGTACGCGAACCGCTGGGGCGTGGTGGAGGCACCGGCCCACGGCAAGACGGTGTGGGCCGAACTGCCCACGAGGCACGGGGACTTGCGCGCTGCCTCCCGTCTAGGGTGATCCAATGGACGTTGGGGCGGTCTTGATAGCCGTGGCCGGTGTGGCGGGCACGCTCGGGGGCGCGTTGCTCACCCAGCAGGGTGCCGAGAGGGCCTGCCATGAGGGAAGCCATGTGCCGTGATCTGGGCGTGACGGGGGGCCCCGGAGTGCGGCTGCGCTCTTCTCAGGACGCCGACGTCCTGCTGCGGGACTTTGCGGATCCGGGCGAGGACGCCGGCGCGTGAGACGTCCCGCACGAGGGACTGCGGACCCTGTGCGGGACGGACGCGGTCGAGCCGGACGGCGATGACGGTCAGTGCTCCCCGCGGTCGAGGGCGGCGACCTCGCGTACGGCATCGGCGATGACCGGGAAATCCTTCTTGAGGAGCGCGCCGTGGTTGCTGGGGACCTTCGCGCTGATCCGGATGTTCGGGTTGCTGGCGGTCACCGCGTCGAGGCCGGTGCGTGTCCGTTCCTGCTCGCCACGGCGGCTGCCGAAGGACGCCCCGGAAGCGAGCACGTACCGCACGGGGACGGTGATGTCGTCCAGCACGGGGCCCAGCTCGCTCTCCCGGGAGAGCCTGCCGAGCTCGATGTTGCTCTCGGCCTGCTGTTCGGCGGTCATCCGCGGGGTCAGGCCCGTCGGGCGCAGCAGCGGCATGAACCAGCCCAACCGCCGGAACAGCTTCCGGATCCGCTGCTCCATGGCCTCGTCCAGCCAGTCGTACGGGAACGCGCCGTCGACCAGGACCGCGCCCACGGCACGGTCCGGATTCCGGTGGGCCCAGTGCGCCCCGACTGCCGCCCCGTAGGACCAGCCGACCACCAGCGCCCGGTCGACGCCCCTGGCCGCGAGAACGGCATCGACATCCCGGACGGCGGCCTCGAAGGAGTAGTCCGCCGAACGCTTCGACTTGCCGCGGGCCCGCTCGTCGTAGGTGATGTGCCGCCAGCCCGTCCCGAGTTCGGCGATGACCCGCCGCCAGTACCCCTGGGTGGCGAACTGGCCGTTGAGGTAGACCACCGGGATCCCAGGGCCGCCGGTGTCGGTGACGGCCAGGGCCGTGTCGTCGACCGGCACCATGCCGGTCCACGTCGAACTGGTCGATGAAGTGCTGTTCTTCGTCATGTGTTCCTCCTGGTGGTGGGCTCGGGCGCGGGCCGGTCAGCCCTGGCGCTGTTCGTTCAGAGGCTGCGGGCGGTGATGTCGCCGTGGGAGGTGGTGGCGCGGATGTCGAGTTCGGTGGTGCCGTCGTTCTTGAGGGAGTTGCTGACGCGGCCGTAGCCGGTGTCGGCGTCCAGGGCGGCCGAGACACCCGCGGCGGCGACGACCGAGATGTCGCCGGACTGCGTGCGGAGCACGACCTTGCCGCGCATGGCCTCGGCGATCCGGATGTCGCCCCTCGCGGTGCTGATCTCCGCGGCGCCGCCCAGCCGGCCGACCTCGACGTCGCCGTCGATCGCGGTGAGGCGGACGCTCGCGGCTTCGTCGATCTTGATGCGCCGGTACGCGCCTTCGAAGTCGACGTCGCCGAGCCGTCCGACACCGCGGAGCTCGGCACTGTCGGCCTTGACCTCGACACGGGAGCCTGCGGGCAGCCGGACGGTGACCTCCACGGAGCCGGAGGGGCCGAAGAGCTGGTTGCCGGAGGCCGAGGCCGTGATCCGCAGGACGCCGTCGGCGTAGGCGACGGTGGTCTTCTCGGCGGCCTTGGTGTCGCGGCTCTTGGAGGGGTCGGCGGGCAGGACCTCGACGGTGGTGTCGGCGCGGTCCGCGGCGATGAACTGGATACGTCCGGCGGGGACGTCCAGGACGGCGGAGATCGGGGCCGGGGTGTCGAACTTCTGCATCGTGCTCTCCTTGGCTCGTCGTTTCTGACGATGGAAAAGCTACGTTGCGTTCACAAGACTAGCAACAGACTCGTTGCGTGTAATCGCTATTAGTCCAGCTCAGCAGCCAATGATCGTTGCAATGGTTTCAGGATTAACGCAACGAGCCCGAGAGTGCTCGTTGCAATGGGTGAATGTGAACGCACAGGCCCGCCAGTCGCCGCCGCAGAGCCGGGACGCGGTCCGGCATGACCCGGTCGGGCCCGACGCCGATGACCAAAGAACCGGGAAAAGAACCAACCCGCCCCCACCGCCCCCGCAGCTCACCCACAGGGGTGAACATCGCCAACTCGGCTGGCGCGGAGGGGACTCGATGGTGCAGCGTCGGCGCAGACAACCGCACACATGAACACGGCCCCCGCCGGGACTGGCATCCCAGGGCGAGGGCCTGATCACCGAGGAAGAAGAGACCTTCCCGATGACTGGCAGCCTAGCGCGCCCGCACGCGCGCAGTCCGGCACTTCCGGTGTCCAGCACGTGACGGAACGCCACGACGACCACTTCACCGTGGTCGGCAACCATCTCGCCCAGCACCCGGACCTGTCACTGACAGCGATCGGTCTGGCGGTACACATCCAGTCGCTTCCCGCCGGGACGCCGGTCGGCATCAAGGCACTGGCAGCCAAGTTCCCCGAAGGCGAGATCCGGATCGCTGCGGCCCTGCGGGAGTTGGAGACACACGGCTATCTGACGCGCACCAAGGAGCGTCTTCAATCCGGCCGAGTCGTAACCCGCACGGTCTCGTACAACAAGCCCCGGCCCACTCCTGAGTACCGCCTAACCGCTCCTCCACGCCGGACGGAGGCCGCAGCCCCGACGCCCCACCGCGCCGCCGACCTCCTCGCCGGCCTGCGTGCCCTGGACTCCCGCCTCCTCCTCACCGAACGCGACGTCCGCCGCCTGGCACCGGAGGTCTCCGTCTGGCTGGAGCGGGGCGTACCCCACCACGTTCTGCCCCCGCCCCCCGCCCGGGCCCCTTCCAGACCTGCGACGGCTGCGAACGAGCCTTTCGCGCTCCTCACCCGGGCTCTTGTCGGGACAGCCGGACCACCGAGCGGAAGGTGGCCTGAGCATGCCGGGCAGGAGTCATGTGGCGTGCGCCGTCTCAGCGGTTCCCCACGGCGTTCGCCGGTACCGTACGAGGAGCGAAACACCAGCACCGGAGGTCACCGTGAGTGCTCAGAGCGACGGCCCGTACGGGCCGCTGATCCCCATGCCTCAGCTGACTCCGGACGCGCTGCGTGATGCCGTCGCCCGGATCGCTCCCAGTCGCCTGCCCACGCTCACGCAGCATCTCTTCGAGGCCACCACCAACGCCCAGCAGACCCAGAGCCTGGCGCCCCTGCGCGCCTTCGTGCACTCCTGGGCCGTGTTCGTCGCGATCGAACGACACCCGGCGCGTGCCGAGCGTCTGCGGGAGCTGGAGCGGATCGTGGACGCCGGTGAAGAGGACCCGTCCGACGCTATCGCCGAGATCCGCGCTATCCGGGAGGCCGCAGAGGCAGAGGCAGGGCTGTGACGGACTGGTCCTGGGACTACAACCCGAGTGCCGAGTATGTGACGAATGGGCTGCCACCTGGAGTAGTGGCGGAGGTGGAACGACTCGCAGTCGAGCTGGCGACGCTCGGGCACGACTCCGTGAGGGTCGGCAGGCCTTTCGATCGGGAGGCCGGGCTGCGCGAGTTCGACCTGCTCGGTGGACGTGGCTTCATCAGCTTTCTGGCTGTACCGCGCCATGAGTGCGTCTACGTCTGCAACGTGACCTGGTACGGCTGATCACCGATCACTGGGCACCACCCCGATATCGCCCCTCACCCATTCCGCCTCCTCAACCCGCCGTCCCCGTTCGATTACAGTGCTGAGCTGTCGTACGTATGGACGGTCCCTGGGAGGTCAAGGTGGGTGCGACTGCCGGTGCCGTCTGGGGCCGTACGGAGCAGCAGGACTTTCGTAGCCGGGTGCGGGGGACGCTGCTCGGCCTGGCCGTCGGGGACGCGCTGGGTGCGCCCGTGGATGGGGTGGGGATCGACGGGATCAGGGAGGCGTACGGGGCGGAGGGGCTGGTCGATCTGGCTCCCGCCTACGGCAGACGCGGTGCCGTCACCCATCTCACCCAGCTCACCCTGTTCTCCGTGGACGGGCTGATACGGGCCCAGGTACGGCGGGACACCGGCGCCTGGCATCCGCCCACCGACCTGCACCGGGCCTATCTGCGCTGGGCCGCCACCCAGCGGGACTGGGGGCCCGACGAGCGCCGCAAGGACGACGGGTGGCTCGCGCGGGAGGAGTGGCTGTACGCGCGCAGGGATCCGAGTCGCGCGCTGCTCCTCGGGCTCGCTGACGAGACCATGGGG
This sequence comes from Streptomyces coeruleorubidus, assembly GCF_028885415.1. Lineage (GTDB taxonomy): Bacteria > Actinomycetota > Actinomycetes > Streptomycetales > Streptomycetaceae > Streptomyces > Streptomyces coeruleorubidus_A. The sequence continues at coordinate 4,236,723 of NZ_CP118527.1, read as the reverse complement.
ACGCCCGAGGCGCCCAAGAATCCCGGTGAGCTGGGGCCCGAGGCCGCCGCCCGGTCCGCCCCGTTCGGGCTGCTCGTGGGGTGGGAGCCGCAGCTCGTCGTCCAGCTCGCGGTGGAGTGCGCGGCGCAGACGCACGGTCATCCCACGGCGTATCTCGCGGCGGGCGCGTACGCCGTGATCGTGCACACCCTCGCCCTGGGGGAGAGCCTCGACGGTGCCGTGCAGCGGGCCTTCGCGCTGCTGGCCGCCCGGCCCGGGCACCAGCCCGTGTCGGACGCGCTCCAGCACGCGCTCGGTGCCGTACGCCAGGGGCTGCCCGGGCCGGAGCGGGTGGCGGAGCTGTGCGGGGCCGGTACGGCACAGAGCCTCGTCGGTGCCGCCGTCTACTGCGCCCTCGTCGCCGCCGACGTCCGGCACGGACTGACGCTCGCCGTCAACCACGACGGCCCCTCCGCCGCCACCGGCGCGCTGACCGGCGGCCTGCTCGGCGCCCTGCACGGCGAGACCGCCCTCCCCCCGGCCTGGCTGGCCGAGCTGGAGGGCCGTCCCACGATCCTGGAACTGGCCGACGACTTCGCCATGGAGATGACCCAGGGCCCGGCCCTGCACAGCCCGGCAGGCGCGTCGCCGGGGTGGCTGGCGCGGTACCCCCGGGCCTGAACGCCACCGGTCTGTGGCCGACGTCACAGGGATGCCGGGTGGTGAGCGGACAGGCGGGACTGTGGACCTTTCCCTACGCGCCCGGATACGGGCCGGTGACCCGGAGGCCTTCGCCGAGCTGTTCGCCGCGCACGCGCAGGCCCTCTACGCCCACGCCGCCCGGCTGACCGGCGATCGCGGTGCCGCCGAGGACGTGGTGTCGCTGACCTTCCTGGAGGCCTGGCGCCTGCGGGAGCGCATCAGACCCGAGCCCCCCGACCCCACGATCGACGGCGACGGACTGCGGCCCTGGCTCTACGGCGTCGCCACCAACGTCCTGCGCAACACCCGCCGCGCCGCCCGCCGGCACAGCGCCGCCCTCGCCCGCGTCCCGGGCCGGCGCACGGACCACGAGACGGTGCCGGACTTCGCCGACGAACTGGTCGGTCGTATGGAAGACACCGAACGGCTCGCGGCCGCCCGTGCCGCCCTGCGCCGGCTGAGCGGCGCCGAGCGCGAGGTGTTCGCGCTGTGCGTCTGGTCGGGACTGAGTTACGCGGCCGCCGCCGACGCCCTCGGCGTCCCCGTCAGCACCGTACGGTCCCGTCTCGCCCGCGCCCGGCAGCGGCTGCGGCGGCTGGCCGAGGCGGAGCTGAAGAAGAACTCCGAGACGCGCTCCCGCCGCCGGACAGGAACCGGGTGGCCGCACCGAGCGGCCCGGTCGAACCAGGAGAAGTGCCGATGAACCCTGCAGAGCGTGAAGAACTGGCCCGGCTGCTGCCGAGCCCGGGTGAACCGGTCCTGCCGAGCGACCGTCAGAGCCTGCTGAAGGACCATCTGATGCGCGAGATCACCCAGGGAACCGACCCGCGGCCCATCGCCCCGCCCCGCCCGCGCCGCCTCCGCCGCCTGATGACGGTCGCCGTCCCCCTCGCCGCCGCGGCCGCCGTCGTCGCCGTCACCCTCGTGACCGCCGGATCCGGCGCACCCGACAAGCCGGTCGCCGACCAGGAGGCCGTCGCCCTGCTCAACCGCATCGCCACGGCCGCCGCCGCCAAGGAGTCCGTGCCCGTCCGTGACGACCAGTTCGTCTACACGCGCGTCCAGGGCACCGGTTTGCAGGAGGCCGGCAAGGAGTGGAAGTACCGGCGCACGGACTGGCAGCCGATCGACGGCAAGCGGGAAGGGCTGGCCGAGATCACGGTCCTGAACCCGCCGCCCGGCGGTGGGCCGTTCCCCGACGGCAAGTCGACCCTCGACATGGCGATGGGCGCACACGGCGTCTCCGACTACCGCACGCTGGAGGCGCTGCCCACCGACCCGGACAAGCTGTACGAGAAGATCTGGGCCGACACGGAGGGTAAAGGCCCGACCCACGAGTGGGCCGCGATGCAGACGATCGACGCTCTCCTGAACCGGGCCGTCCTCTTCCCCGACGTGAGCGCGGCCCTCTATCGCGCGGCGGCGAAGATCCCCGGCGTCTCGGTCGTCCCGAAGGCGACGGACGCCGCCGGGCGGCACGGCATCGGGCTCACCTTCAAGGACCGCGACGAAGTTGACACCTGGGTCTTCGACCGGACGACCCTGGACTACCTCGGCACGGACGAGAAGGCTCTGCTGAACATCGGCATCGTCGACAGGATCGGGCAACAGCCCGCCGACTGAGCCCTGTTCAGCCGGAGGGCGGCCGCCCCGCAGGACGGCCGCCCTTCCCGGCGTACGCACTGCGCCGCTAGTCCTTGCCCCGCGCCGCCCCCACCACGCCGTCCGCAGCCCCGGCCGGCGTCGGGATCGCGGCCGCCGCCGCCCCGTCCCCGTCCGTGTTGATCTTCTCGATGAGCGCCAGCCGCTCCGGGGTGTCCTCCGGCTTGATGTAGCCGACGAGGATGTACAGGACCAGCGACACCGCCAGCGGGATCGACACCTGGTACTGGAGCGGCACGCCGCCCTCGACGTTCCAGTTGATGGGGTAGTTCACCAGCCAGAAGGCGAGCAGGCCCATCGACCAGCTGACGAGGGCCGCCGTCGGGCCGGAGCGGCGGAACGCCCGCAGCAGGCCCAGCATCATCGGGATCGCCATCGGGCCCATCAGACCGGCCACCCACTTGATGACGACCGTGATGATGTCCTTGAACGCCGGGGAGTTGACCTGCGTCGCCGCCGCCATCGACAGACCGAGGAAGACCACCGTCGCGACCCGGGCGACCCGCAGGCCCTGGCTCTGGTTCCAGGCCCGGGCCCGCGCCCAGATCACCGGCGCGCAGTCCCGGGTGAACACGGCCGCGATGGCGTTGGCGTCCGAGGAGCACATGGCCATGGTGTGCGAGAAGAAGCCGACGATGACCAGACCCAGCAGGCCATGCGGCAGGAGCTGTTCGGTCATCAGGGCGTAGGAGTCGGAGCCGTCGGTCTTCTGCGACTCGACCAGCAGCGGGGACATCCACATGGGGAAGAACAGCACCAGCGGCCAGACCAGCCAGAGGATCGCCGACAGCCGGGCCGACCGCTCGGCCTCCTTGGCGTTGGGCGTGGCCATGTAGCGCTGGGCCTGGTTGAGCATGCCGCCGTTGTACTCGAAGAGCTTGATGAAGAGGAACGCCAGCAGGAAGACCGTGCCGTACGGGCCGACCAGCGGTTTCTCATGGCCCTGGAGCTCGGGGGAGTCCCAGACGCCGAAGAAGCCGCCGTGGTCGTCGAGCCGTACGAACACCGCCACGAACATGGCGATGCCGGCCAGCAACTGGATGATGAACTGGCCGAGTTCGGTCAGCGCGTCCGCCCACAGGCCGCCGATGGTGCAGTAGATCGCCGTGATGCCGCCGGTGATGAGGATGCCCTGGTTGAGGGAGATCCCCGTGAAGACGGACAGCAGCGTCGCGATCGCCGCCCACTTGGCGCCCACGTCCACGATCTTCAGCAGCATGCCGGACCAGGCCAGCGCCTGCTGGGTCTTCAGGTCGTAACGGTTCTTCAGGTACTCCAGCGGGGAGGCCACATGGAGCCGCGAGCGGAGCCGGTTGATGCGCGGCGCGAACAGCTTCGACCCGATGGCGATGCCGAGGGCGATCGGGAAGGACCAGGTGACGAAGGACGTGACGCCGTAGGTGTAGGCGATGCCCGCGTACCCGGTGAACATCACCGCGCTGTAGCCCGACATGTGGTGGGAGATGCCGGAGAGCCACCACGGCATCTTGCCGCCGGCGGTGAAGAAGTCGCTGACGTTGTCCACGCGTTTGTGTGACCAGACGCCGATCGCGACCATCACGGCGAAGTAGCCGATGAGCACGGCCCAGTCGAGACCGTTCATGAGTCCCCTTCCACGGGAGCGCCGCCAGGGTCAGGCATGTGAACTCTGGTTTCGGTGACGTGCGCACGGCAAGGAAGAGGAAGGTCAAGAGACCGTAAAAAAGTTCGCTGAGATGACCTCAGTTTATGTACATGAACAAGCGGGCCTGGCCGAAAGGTGCCCTCAGCGCATCAGCTCACCCGCGTTCACCAGCAGCGACTGGCCCGTGATCGCCCGCGCCCGGTCCGACGCCAGGAACACCGCCGCGTCCGCCACGTCCGCATCCGTCGCCAGCTCCGGCAGTGCCGTACGACCCGTCAGCCTGCCCAGCACCTCCGCCTCCGACACGCCCTCCTTGTCGGCGGTGAACCGTACGTACGCCTGGACCGGCGGGCCCCACATCCAGCCCGGCAGCACGGTGTTGACCCGTATCCGGTACGGCCCCAGTTCCCGAGCCAGCGAGTACATCGCGCTCGTCAGCGCCCCCTTCGACGCCGCGTACGCCGCCTGCCGCACCCGCGACGGAGCCGCCACCGCCGACTGCGTCCCGACGAACACCACCGAACCGCCGCCCTCCTTCAGGGCCGGCAGACACGCCCGGGTCATCCGCAGCGTGCCCAGCAGGTTCACGTCCAGCACCGCACGCCAGGCCTCGAAGTCCGCGTCCTCCAGGCCGCCGAAGTGGCCGTCCAGCGCGGCCACGTGCACCACCGCGTCGATCCGCCCGAACCGCTCCCGCGCCAGCCCCGCCAGCGCCTCGCACTGCCCCTCGTCGGCGATGTCGGTCGCCCGGTACGCCGTGCGCGCCCCGTCCGGATCGAGCTCGGCGGCCGTCTTCGCCAGGTTCACCTCCGTGCGGGCCCCGAGCACGGCCCGGCCCGCGTCCCGTACGACGGCCGCCGCCACCTGCCGCCCCAGCCCCGCCCCGACCCCCGACACGACGACCGTCTTCCCCGTGAGCAGTGACATGGCAGGACCTCCCGGAAGCCGGAACCGTACGCCGGACCCTGGCGCTTTATCTGACGGAGCGTCAGAGTATGGGCCAGCCGCCTACGAAGGGGAAGGCATGAGCGACGACACCCGCAGCGAGCTGTACGCCGAACTGGCCGCCGTCGGCCCCTACGGCACCCACCCCGGCCACGCCCTGATCACCATGGTCGAACCGCACCCGGGCCACGAGTACGCCTACAACCGCTGGTACGAGGACGACCACTACTACGCCGGCGCGATGGCCATGCCCTGGATGTACGCCGGCCGCCGCTGGGTGGCCACCCGGGACCTGCAACTCCTGCGCTACCCCGAGAAGTCGGCGGTCGCCCAGCCCGTCACCACGGGCTGCTACCTCTCCACGTACTGGATCACCGCCGGCCGCTACGACGACCACATGCGCTGGACGGTCGCCATCAACAAGCGCCTCAACCGCGACGGCCGCGTCTACCACGACCGCACCCACGTCCTCACGGCGTTCCAGGACCACGAGGCGACGGTCTACCGGGACGGGGCGGCGGGACCGCGCGACATGCACGCCCTCGACCACCCCTACGCCGGCCTGGTCCTCCAGGTCGTCGAGGCCGGCACCCCCGAGCAGCGCCCACAGCTGCTGGAGTGGCTGCGCTCCCGCCACCTGCCCAAACGGCTCGCGGGCTCCCCGGCGGCGCTGGTGACCGTCTTCCGCCCGACCCCGCTCCCCGGCGACCGCATGACCTACGTGAAACAGGTCGAGGGCGTCGACACCCGGCTGATCCTGCTGTGGTTCCTCCAGGCGGACCCGCGCGAGTGCTGGGAGGCCTTCTTCACCGGCCTGGACACGGCGGTCGGCGAATCCGGACTCGGGCGGGTGGAGCTGGTCGCGCCCTTCGTCCCGACGGTGCCGGGAACGGACCGGTACGTCGACCGCCTCCGCTGAGGGCTGAGAGCCGGCAGGTCAGCGCAGCTCCTCCGGGCACGGCGTGCCCCGGGGCAGCTGGTAGGGCGCCGCAAGGTGGTAGGTGCCCGGCTTCGGCGCGACCAGCACCGTCCACCTGTCGCCGTGCTCGTCCTCCTCCGTCTGAGCCAGGCAGCCGTTGACGTTGACGTACGTCCTCGGCTCGCCCTCGGGACGGTCCTTGGACGCCTCCGTCTCCCGCGGCGGCTCCATGCTCTTGCCCTCGGCGTCGACGATGCTCAGCCACGGCGAGTACGGGATCCGGATCAGGACCCGGCCCGCCTTCTTCACCTGGAGGATCATCTCGCCCTGCTCGGCCCGGTCGACGACCGCGTTCGGCGCGGCCAGCGGAGTGGGGTCGGTGACCTTGAACAGCTGCCAGTTGGCGTCGCCCCAGACCTGGGTCAGATACGGCAGCCCGCGCTGCACCAGCGCCCGCTCCCGCTGCCCCCCGTCGCCGTCCGGCTCGTCCTTCGGCAGCACCACGTAGTGCACCGCCCAGCGCTTCAGCCACTCGTGGTAGTTCGCCGAGTTGAGCGTGTCGTCGTAGAAGAGGGGGTTGCGCTCCATGTCGGCCTGCCGGTTCCAGCCGCGGGCCAGGTTGACGTACGGGGCGAGTGCGGAGGCCTCGCGGTGGGAGCGGGCGGGAACGACCTCCACGCGGCCCTTCTCGGCGCCGACCTCCTGCAACTCGTTCACGAGCGGCGCCAGCTCGCGCGACCAGGATGCCGCCGGGGCCGTGTGCACGATGTCGTCGACCGTCTTGAAGCCGATCCACCCGGCGAAACCGGCGAGCGCGACGACGATCGCGTACCACTCCCGGCTGCGCGGCACCGCGAACGGCAGCGCGACGACCAGCACCACCCCGGCGAACAGCATCGCCAGCCGCGTGATGTTCGAACCGATCTGGGAGCTGATCAGCCACACCAGCACGACACCCAGCCCGTACACCGCGGCCGTCAGCCGGACCGTCTTCCAGTCCTTCGGCACGAGGACGAAGGCGAGAACCGAGTACGTGAGCGGCAGGATCACCGAGGCGTACGTCATCGGCTGCGTCCCCGAGAACGGGAACAGCCACGCCGACACCGCCACCACCGCGGTCGGCGCCAGCCCCAGCGCCCACGCGCCCGGCCGCCGTTTCTGCAGGAACAGCGCCACCGCGACCAGGCCCACGAACAGACCCGCGACCGGCGACGACATGGTGGCCAGCGCGGCCAGCGGCGCCGCGGACAGGGCCTTCGCCCAGCGCTTGTAACGCCACCGGTACGGCCAGCAGAACACGACGGCGACCGCGCCGAGCGCGAACATCATGCCCAGACCGAACGTCACCCGCCCGGACACCGCGTTGCAGAACAGCCCGAACACGCCCGCCAGCGACGCCCACAGTGGGTTGCGGACGGACCGGCTGCGCAGGAGGAGCAGGGTCAGCAGCCCCGCCGAGACCGTCCCCGCGATCATCATCGTCGTCCGCACGCCGAGCACCGACATCAGATACGGCGACACCACGCTGTACGACACCGGGTGCATCCCGCCGTACCAGGCGAGGTTGTACGCCGAGTCCGGGTGCCGGCCGACGAACTCGGCCCAGGCGTCCTGCGCGGCCAGATCACCGCCGCTGTTCGCGAACGTGAAGAACCAGACGACGTGGAGCACTCCGGCCAGGCCCGTGATGGACAGCACCGGGTGGCGCAGCATGCGCTCACGCAGCGTCAGTACGGCGGTGGGCAGCCGGGAGTCAGAAGAGTCGGGGGACCCGGGGGAATCGCCGTCACGGCCGTACCGGCCGCTGCCTTCCCCGGCTGCGGGCAGGCGTATTCGCGGACCCGATACCGGTCCCGGATCGGCGTCGTCGGTGCGTGTCGGCTCCGCAGTGGCCACTCGAAGGCACTCCCCGTGTCCCGTCTTCTGTTCTCGTCTTCTCTTACCGGCCGTGCCCCGTTGGTCAGCGGTTCACGGCCGCGCCGCCGCGGGCGGCGACCCTGCCCGGTTCGCGACGCTAGCACGCACCCCGCCGGGTGGCGCCCGGACGGGCCGTTACCGGCGGGGTGCGGTCGTGTGCGGTCGTGCGGCCGGCGGGCCGGCTCAGCCGAGGCGCGTGAGCTTGTCCGCGAAGCCCGGCTCCACGAGGTCCTTCTGGAGGGCGACCGGGACCTTGACCGCGTTGGTGCTGCCGTCACCGACGGTGAGCGTGCCCACCTTCGCGCCGGCCTTCGCCGTGTGCGGCAGCTCGTCCGCGGCGAACGTCAGCTTGACGGACAGGCCCGCCCAGCCGACGGCCGTGACGTCCTCGGTGACGGCCACCGGCGTACGGCCGCCGAGCCCGTCGTCGGCGTACCCGACGACCGTGCCCTTCTTCAGGATCGTCGCCGACTCCAGCGCGCCCTGCGCGGCCTTGATCAGCTTGTCGCCCTCGTGCAGCGCGGCGCCCAGGATGGTGTTGTCCGGGCCGCCGGCGGGCTGGCGCACGACGGCGCCGACGATCCGGCGGGTCTCGCCGTCGACGTCCTTCCTCGCCGAGAAGACGAGGTTGCCGAGCGCCGAGGTGGTGGTGCCGGTCTTGATGCCGGTGACGTCGTTGTAGCCGACCAGGCGGTTCCAGTTGTCGTGCTTGGTGCCCTTGTAGTCGACGTACGACATCATCGTCGCGACCTCGCGGAAGGCGGGCTGCTCCATGGCCGCCTTGGCGAGCTTCACCTGGTCCACGGCCGTGGACACGGTGGTGTTGTTCAGGCCCGACGGGTCGGTGTACGTCGTGTTCTTCATGCCGAGGTCCTTGGCGGCGTCGTTCATCTTGCCCACGAACGCCTTCTCGGAACCCGCGTCCCAGCGGGCGAGCAGCCGCGCCACGTTGTTCGCGGAAGCGATCAGGATGCTCTCCAGAGCCTCCCGCTCGCTGATCTTGTCGCCCTTGGTGACGTCGACGGTGGACTCCTGGCCGGCGTCGGACTGGTCCTCGGCGGCCTGGTCGATCTCGATCTTCGGCCCGTCCTCACCGCTCTTGAGCGGGTGATCGCGGAGGATCACATAGGCGGTCATGACCTTGGCGACACTCGCGATCGGCACGGGCTTCTGCTCGCCGGACGACCCGAACGTGCCGATGCCCTGTACGTCGAGCGCGGCCTGGCCCTTGGCCGGCCAGGGGATGTCGACCTTGCCGCCCTCGAAGGTGTAGCTGTCCTCGGCGGTGAGCTCCAGGGTGGGCGTCGGCAGCGGGCGCACGCTCTGTACGACGCCGAAGACGATCACCAGCAGCAGCACCAGCGGCGTCCAGATCTTCACCCGCCGCACGGCCGTCCGCAGCGGAGTGTCCGGCGGCGGCGGGGTGTTCGTCAGCTCGGCCAGCAGATCCAGCGGCGGCCGCGGCGGCAGGGGCTGCTGGGTGGTCCGCTCGGGGCCGACGGTGGGCACGGGGGCGGTGGCGTCGGCGGGGGCTGGGGCGGGCGTCGGCTTACGGGTCGCCGGGTCGTCGAGCGGCTTGAGCGCGACGAACTTGCTGGTCCGCTCGGCGTCGTTCTCGGGCGCGTCGTCCTTGGTGTCCTTGGCGTCCTTGGCGGCACCGCCGAGCTTCAGCATGGTGGTCGGCTGATCGACCGGGGGCCGCACGGCTTTGAAGACGGCGGTGGGCTGGTCGACGGGGGGTTCGCCGTCGCCGTCGCCGTCGCCCTTGTCGGTGTCGGTGTCGGTGGTGTCGGTGTCGTCCGACTTGGGGGCCTTGTCCACGCCGTCGGTGCCGGAGGCCTTACCGCTGTCGGGGGTGTCTTCGGCTTCGGGCTCGGAGGACGTGCCTTCGGCGTCGGGCTTGGGGGAGTCGGCCTTGGCCGTCTCGGGCGTCGGGGTGTCGTCGGTGTCGTCGGCGGCGGTGGTGTCCGCCGAGGCGGCCTCGGCGGCGGCAGCGGAATCGCCCGCGCCGTCGCCGGTGGCGGAACGGTCCGCCTCAGCCTCGTCGGCCTCCTCCTGCCCGTCCTGGGCGTCGGCACCGGCCTCCGCGGCCTCGTCCGTGCCGTCGGACTCTGACCGGTCCTGGCCGCCGGTGGCGGCGTCGGCAGCGTCGTCCTCGCCGTCGGCCTTCGGGTGGTCCTGGACGTTCGTCTCAGCGTCCGCGGCCTCGTCCGTGCCTTCGGCCTCTCGGCCGTCCCGGGCGTCTACGTCGGCCTCAGCGGCCTTCTCTGCCTTCTGGCCGTCCGTGTCGGCCTCCGTGGCCTCTTCCGCGCTCTCAGGGGCCTCCTGGCCGTCCCTGGAGCCCTTGTCGGCGCCTTCTGCCCGCTCACCCTGACCCTCGACTGCCGCAGGCTCCTCGTCCTGGTCGGCTGAAGCGACCCACGCGGCCACGGCGTCCCGCAGCCGCCCGTCACTTGCGGCAGCACCGTCCCCGCGCTCACCGGAGCCGGAAGCCTTGTCGGAGCCGGAAGCCTTGTCGGGGCCGGTGGACTCGCCGGGCTCGGAGGACTCAGCGGCTTCCGAAGCCCCGGTCGACTTCGAAGACCCGCCGGAGCCCTTCACGGACTCCTCCACAGGCCGCTGGGCGTCATCGGCGTCACTCTCGCCCTGCCCGGCGTCGGCAGCCTCCCTCGCGGCACCGCCACCCTGCTCGGCGTCTGCCGCCACACCCTCGGCGCCCGCGCCGCTCTCGTCCCGCTCGGCGTCAGTGGCCGTGCCCGCCTCGCCCGAGTCGTCGGCACCCCGCTCGGCGTCAGCCGCCGAGTCGGCCTCGCCCGCGTCTCGCTCGGCGTCAGCCGCGCCCTCGGCGCCCGCGCCGCTGTCGTCCTGCTCGGCGTCAGCCGCCGAGTCGGCCTCGCCCGCGTCTCGCTCAGCGTCGGCCGTGCCCGCGGCGCTGTCGTCTTGCTCGGCGTCAGTCGCCGCGCCCGCCTCGCCCGAGTCGTCGGCACCCCGCTCGGCGTCAGTCGCCGCGCCCGCCTCGCCCGAGTCGTCGGCACCCCGCTCGGCGTCAGTCGCCGAGTCGGTCTTGCCCGCGTCTCGCTCAGCGTCGGCCGTGCCCGCGGCGCTGTCGTCCTGCTCGGCGTCAGCCCCTCGCTCGGCGTCAGCCGACTCGCCCGGCTTCTCCGCCGTCCGGGCGGGCAACACACGGGTCGCCGTATCGGCGCCGCCCCGCTTCGCGGACCTCTCCGTGTCCCGGGCCACCGCGAGGCGCGGGTCACGCTTGGGTGAGGCCTCGCTCCTGGCCTCGGGAACCGGACTCGCGCTCCCCGACGTCGGTTCTGCCGACGACTCGCGCTGCTTCGACCTGTCGGGGGACTCGCCCGCCACCGATGCCTCCTCCTCGCGCCGCACTCCCCGCGTGCGCGTACCGAACCGTGAACCGCCGCCCGTGACACCGCTCCCCGGCGCTGTCCGAACCATGTACCAGTGTCCTGTGTGCGGACTAAACCCATCCGGTAGACGAGAACGACATACCTACTGGTTCCACTACGAACCGGTCACGCACCCTCGACAGACCAATGTGAGAGGGGTCACCCTGTCATTCATCCACGCGGGGAGGCATGGATGGGCAGGAGCCGCAGAACACTTCCGGAGGAGCTTCTGCTGCTGGCACTGGACCCGGCCACGGGTACCACTGCACAGCCGCAGTCGCTCGACCTCGGTCTGGCCGGTGCACAGCTAGTGGAGCTGGCACTGGCCGGACGGATAGCCCCAGACGGGGATCGTATCGCCGTGGTTGTACCACGGCCGACTGGAGATCCGACTCTGGACTGCGCGTTGGAGTTGCTGCGAAGGCGCGGCGCTCCCGTACGGGCGGTTCACTGGATCGGCGGGCCACGATTGGGGCTCCGCCAGACCTACCTCAGCCATCTGGAGCGGTGCGGCATGGTGCATGCCGTGGCGGGCCAGATGTGCGGAGTGCTGCCGACGACTCGCTACCAGGCGACGGACAACGACATCAGCCGGGAGATCAGGGCCCGGCTGGACTCGGCGATCCGCACCGGCGTACCGCCGGACCCGCGGACCGCCGCGCTCGCCGCCCTGGCACACGCGGTCGGCCTCGGCAAGCACCTGTATCCGGGCAACGAGGGGCGTTCCTCTCGCTCCCGGCTGCGGGACCTGATCAGGCACGACCCCATGGGCGGTCTCGTCGCGCACGCCGTGATGGACGTCCAGAACGGCGTGGCGGCCCAGCCGCGCCGCAGCCCGGCCCCGTCCGGCCGTCAGGCCGCCGGCGGAGCCAGGCCCGCACCGGAACCCGCCCGCGGTGTTCCGATGCAACCGCGCCACGGAACCATGGCGCGCGCCGTGGCCCACTGAGTCGCGCGGCGGCACGAGCACGACGCCGCGCCCACGAACCCGGTCACGGGAGCCGCTGTCCGAGCGGGGCGGGGAGAGCACACACTCTCCCCGCCCCGCTCGGCGTGCCTGTCCGAACTGGCGTGTACCCGTCGCATATCCACCGTTTCCCAGCGGTAGGAAGCCCCTTGGTGGCAGTCTGCTCAACAGCAGATACGCAAAGTAGAGGCACGCAGCCGGAGGTGCACGTCCCGTGGCGTCCAATGTCAATCCCACCGTCAGGCGGCGCCGGCTGGGCCAGGAGCTGCGCCGGCTCCGTGAGCTCAAGGGCATGACGGCCGAAGAGGTCGCCGAACGGCTGCTCGTGTCCCAGTCGAAGATCAGCCGGCTGGAGAACGGCCGGCGCAGCATCAGCCAGCGTGACGTCCGCGACCTGTGCGGGGTCTACGAGGTCGAGGACCAGCGGATCGTCGACTCGCTCATGCAGATGGCCAAGGACTCCCGGCAGCAGGGCTGGTGGCACGCCTTCGGGGACATCCCGTACAGCGTCTACATCGGCCTGGAGACGGACACCGAGTCGCTCAGGGTCTACGAACCCCAGATCATCACCGGCCTGTTGCAGACGCGTGCGTACGCCGAGGCCATCATCCGGGGCGGCTCGCCCGAGGCCTCGGAGGCGGACAACGACAAGCGCGTCGAGGTCCGGCTGCGCCGGCAGGGCCGTATCACCGCCGAGACGGACCCGCTGCGGCTGTGGGTGGTCCTGGACGAGGCGTCCCTGCACCGGGTCGTGGGGAACAAGGAGGTGATGCGCGAGCAGCTGGAGCATCTGATCGAGATGTCGCAACTGCCCCACATCACCGTGCAGGTGCTGCCGTTCGAGGTCGGCGCGCACGCCGGTATCAACGGCCAGTACTCGATCCTGGAGTTCGCCGACGCGGCCGACTCCAGCGTGGTGTACATCGAGGGCGTGACCAGCGACCTGTACCTGGAGAAGCCGCTCGACGTGCAGAAGTACACGGTGATGTACGAGCACCTGCGCGCGCAGTCGCTGAACGTCGACCAGTCGCGGCAGCTCATCGAGCGCCTGGCGAAGGATTACGCGCGCTGACCGTCCGTCGCCCTTCCGTGGCGCGAGACCTTCCGTCCGGCAAAGCGCGGGATGCTACACCCCTGACACGCCTGGCTGGAAGACTCCTCTGGAATATGCCATCCAGTCGAGTGAATGACTGCTCCGAACGAGGATGTTGGCGAGTAGCGTCGATCACGCCAACCACCAGCACGGGTTGGCGTAAACGCAACTGGCTACGGAGCGAACATGGCAATTCGTCTGGGCACCACGGAAACGTGGACGACGTCCTCCTACACCAACAACAACGGCGCCTGTGTGATGGTCAGGTCGACCGTCGAAGAGGCCCTGGAACTCGGGGACACCAAGGTTCCCGAGGGCCCCAAGCTGGCGTTTCCCGCCGACGCGTGGAGCGCCTTCGTGGCCTCGGTCAAGGCCTGAGCCACCGCTCGACAACAGCACAAGCACCACCGACAGAGCCCTCTCGACCAGCCTCGCCGTCCTTGCCGAGAGGGCTCCGCTTGTGCCCCGCGGGACCCGAAGGGGAGATCAGCTCACCGGGAACGCCACGTCACACACCGGATCCTCGGCCCCCGCCGCGTCCCAGTCCGCGAAGTACACCTCCCGGCACGGGCCCGCCTGCTCCAGGCCCTCCCGGGCGATCCACTCCTCCACCGCCTCGAAGGCCGCCATGATCTGCGGGTGGGCCACCTGGGCCTTGGTGATCCGGGTGCAGGCCAACCGCCGGACGGGTTCCACCCGCACCTTCGTCCCCTCTGTCCGGCCGTGCTCGTCGACCCACGCCCTGGCCGCCGCCTCGTCGGCCACGGGCACGCAGGACTCGGCCGGCCCGTCGCTCTCCATCGACACCTCGGAGTGGTAGACGACGAACGGCGCCGCCGTGATACCGCCGCACTCCCGCGCCGCCGACTCCAGCCGGCCCAGCGACGCCCCGATCCACGCGGGCAACTCGCCCGCCAGTACGTGCCGTGTCTCGCTGATCACCACCTGCTCGGGCACCTCCACCGTCTCGACCACGAACTTTCCGTACATCTCGGAGCTCCTCCCCGACAGTCGTCCACGGAGGTACTCGACGAGCGTGCGCTGCCCGGCCACGCGTGCCTCGACGTCCGCCCAGTAAGCGGCGAGCCGGTCGGCGGCCTGCGGACCGTCCGCGGCGACCACCTCGGCGACCCGGGCGAGCGGCATGTCCAGCTGCCGCAGCATGGCCACCAGCCGGGCCCGTTCGACCTGGCCGGCGCGGTAGTAGCGGTAGCCGCTGGACTCGTCGACGTGCGCCGGGGCGAGCAGGCCGAGACGGTCGTACAGCCGTAGGGCCTTGGCCGACAGCCGGGCCCGGGCGGCGAACGTCCCGATGGTGAGCAGGTCGTCGTCCATGCCGTCATCCTCCGTCACCGGGCGGCCTCTTCCGCCCGGTGACGAGGACACTCGGCCCTGCCCCAAGGGCAAGGTCAAGCAGCCAGCTGGCCCTCGATCGCCGCCACGACCTCCGCCGACTCCGGCTCGGTCTGCGGGGAGAAGCGGGCGACGACCCGGCCGTCCCGGCCGATGAGGAACTTCTCGAAGTTCCAGCGGATGTCCCCGCTGTGCCCCTCGGCGTCGGCGAAGCCGGTCAGGCGGTCGTACAGCGGGTGCCGGTGCTCGCCGTTGACCTCGACCTTCTCGGTCATCGGGAAGGTCACGCCGTAGGTCGCCGAGCAGAACTCGGCGATCTCCTCGGCGCTGCCGGGCTCCTGCCCGAGGAACTGGTTGCAGGGCACACCGAGGACGGTGAAGCCGCGCTCGGCGTATCGCTCGTGGAGTTTCTCCAGCCCGTTGTACTGCGGGGTCAGGCCGCACTTGGAGGCCACGTTCACCACGAGGACCGCCTTGCCCGCGTACTGGGCCAGGTCGGCGGAACCGCCCTGGAGGGCACCGATCTCGACGTCAAGGGGAGAGGAACCGTTGTTGGTCGTCATGAGCGGATGCTAGCTCCGGCGGGTGTCGGGCCGGTTCCGGCCTCCACGAGCACCTGCCCCGCGGCCGTCCGCGCGTACAGCACCGACCGGCCCGCCCGCCCCCGTTCCACCAGGCCCGCGTCCAGCAGGACCCGCAGATGCCGCCCGACCGAGCCGAGGCCCTGGCCCGTCACGGCGACCAGCTGACTCGTGCTCAGAGGGCTGTCCAGCAGGACGAGGACACGGGCCCGGGCGGTGCCGAGCAGGGCGGCGAGGCTCGCGGGTACCGGCCTGCCACCGGTGTCCGCGAGAACGCCCGCGCACGGGTAGACGAGCGCGTACCGGTCGGTGCCCTCCCACGACACCCAGCCGACGCGCTGCGGGGTGACCGGCACGAACACCAGCTCCGCGCCGGAGATCTCCCGCGGCGGATACTCGTGCGCGTTGACCTGCAACCGGTTCTCGCCGAGCCACCGGGTGCCCGGCCGCAGCGTGTCCAGCGCGGCCGCCCAGCCGCCCCGGCCCACCTGCGCGGTCCGGGTGGCGACATCGGCTTCGAGCACGCGCCGGCGACGGGGCCAGTACGGGCGTACGGCCTCCTCCCAGACGTACGTCAGGAGGCCGGCGGCGCGCTCGGGCAGGTCGTCGCGGTCCAGGCGGGGCGGGAGCGGACCGCGCAGGGAGAGGGTGAGATGGGCGCGGGCGGCCTCGGGGGAGGCCTCCCGGACCCGTGCGACCTCGTCCGCGAAGGTCTCCCCGGCACGCGGGGTGGGCGTGAGGAAGTCGGCGATCCACTCCGGCCCGAGCCCGGAGCGCACGAGCAGCGCGGTGACCGGATCGTCCGCCAGCCGCCGCCGGTAGGCGGGCAGGTGGCTGTCGAGCCAGCGCCGTTCGCCGGGGTGCGCGGCCACACCGGTGTGCAGCAGCCGCAGACTCGCGAAGGTCTCGGCGAGCGGGGAGAGGACGAACCGGCTCCCCGCGAGGGTGTCGGCGTTGACCTGCCACCAGCCCATGAACCGCCCCCCTGGTCACGACGTTTCGCGTCCGCGCGAAACAATAACCACGCCCTCGGGGCCGGTCGGAGACTCCCCCGCATGCGCAGCTACCGCGAACTGTTCCGCACGCCCGAGTTCACCCCGTTCTTCCTGGCCGCGTCGGCGCAGACGGTCGCCCAGACGATGGGCGGACTGGCGCTGGGCACCCTGGTCTACCGGGCGACCGAGTCGCCGCTGCTCTCGGCGCTGAGCATGTCCGGCTCGTCGCTGGTGCAGGTGGTGGGCGCGGTGTTCCTGCTCTCGGCGGCCGACCGGCTGCCCCCGCGCGCGGCCCTGACGGCCCTGCCCCTGCTCTTCGCGGCGGGCACGGCGGCCCTGGCCCTGCCCGGCCTGCCGATCTGGTCCCTCTTCGCGATCGTCCTGGCCATGGGGCTGGCGAAGTCGGTGGGCGGGGGAGTGCGCTGGGGCCTGCTGAACGAGATCCTCTCCAAGGACGGCTATCTGCTGGGCCGCTCGGTCTTCAACATGATGAGCGGCCTGATGCAGATCGCCGGATACGCGACCGGCGGCGCCCTCGTGGCCCTGCTGTCCCCGCGGATCTCCCTGCTGGCGGCAGCCGCCCTCTACCTGCTGTCGGCCGCGGTCGTCCGCCTCGGCCTCACCAGCCGCCCGCCCCGTACGACGGGCCGCCCGTCGGTGTCGGCGACGTGGCGCGCCAACGCCCTGCTCTGGTCGTCCGCACCCCGCCGCCAGGTCTATCTGGCCCTCTGGATCCCCAACGGCCTGGTCGTGGGCTGCGAATCCCTCTACGTCTCCTACGCCCCCGACCGGGCCGGCACCCTGTTCGCCTTCGCCGCACTCGGCATGCTGGCCGGGGACGTGCTGGTGGGCCGCTTGGTCCCACGGCGGCTGCGCCCCCGCCTGGGCTTCCCGCTCCTGCTGCTCCTGGCCGTCCCGTACGTGCCCTTCCTGCTCCACCCGCCGCTGCCGCTCGCGGCGGCCGCGGTCACGCTGGCCTCGGTCGGCTTCGGCGCGAGCCTCGTCCAGCAGGAACGCCTGGTGGCCCTGACGCCCGACGCCCTCACGGGTCACGCCCTGGGACTGCACTCGGCGGGGATGCTCACGATGCAGGGGGTGGCGGCGGCGCTCGCGGGTTCGGTGGCGCAACTGACCTCCCCGGCCGGGGCGATGACGGCGATGGCGACGGTGTCGGCCGGGGTGACGCTGGTGCTGATGGCGGCGGGGAGGCGGGAGCGGCGGGCGACGGCACCGGTGCCGGGACGGTGAGCTTCCGGGGGGAAGGTGTCTCGGCAGCTTCGCTGAGGTTCGCTGGAAGGTCCGCTACTCGACGCCGAACACCTGCTCGGCCTCCACGAACACCTCGGGAACGCCGTTGTCGGCCACGACCCGCGACAGCAGTACGGCCAGCCGCTCCCGTTCGGCGCCGTTGAGCCCGGACGGCAGGGCCTCAATCCGGCGGCAGGTCTCGGCGTAGAACATCTCGGCGAGCGCGGCGCCCTCCTCCGTCAGCCCCACCCGCACGGCCCGGCCGTCGCGCGGGTCGGCCTCCCGCCGTACGAGCCCCCGCCGCACCGTCCGGTCCACCAGCCCGGTCAGACTCGACTTCGCCAGCCCGAGCATCTCCCCGAGCTCGCTCATCCCGTACGGCTGCGGCATCAGTACGCACAGCAGCTGCCCCTGCTGCGGTGTCAGTCCGTACGCCCGGCCGGCCTCCGCGTACACACCGTCCACCAGGAACGCCGCCCGTACGAGCGCGGCGACCACCCCCACCTGCCCGGTTGCCCCTTTCCCCATCCGGTCAGGGTACCGACCGGTCAGTTCCCGTGCGGGTCACTCCTCGTCCGGGGCACTCTCGTCCGGGGCCTCGCCCTCGATGAGCCGTTCCGCGATGTCGTCGGCCCACTCCTGGGCCCAGCGGCGGAGTCCGGCGACGGCAGCGGCGTCGAGACCGTGGGCGGTGAACGCGCTGTCGTCGAGCCAGTCCGTGCCGGTCAGCCGGGCCTGGAGGTCGGTGAGATCGAAGGGTTCGGGGGCGTGACGGCGGCCGAGCTCCTCCAGTTCGGGGTGGCTCCAGCGGGCCGAGGCGGCGTGCACGTCGACCAGGTCGCGGGCCAGTCCCCGGTCGGCCAGGTCCCGCACCCGGGTGCCGACGAGGTCGTCGAGGGAGAGGGCCGGCCCGAGCCCGGTCGCCACGGGCGGGCGCCACAGCACCTCCTTGCGGATGCCGGTCTCGAACTGCGCACCGGTCGCCGCGTCGGTGACGAGGAACTGGGCGGACAGCGGATCGCTCTCAAGCGTCTGCACGAGCCAGCCGCGCGCCACCAGCCCCGTCCGTACGGTGTCGGCGATGCCGTCCATGCCGGCCGGGTGCTCTGTGGCGACGTCCACGTCCCGCCCGTCCCGCTGCACCAGCCCGTGCGCCAGCACCGCGTACCCGCCGGCGAGGACGAGGGAGTAGGGCTCACCCACCGCGAGCAGATCACCGATGAGCCGCCGGACCGGCTCGGGGACGGGGGGCGGTGCTGACATGTCCTGATTATCGCGCGGGGGCTTCCCCCGGCTTGCGGCCCACGCCGCAGTACGCGTCCACACCGGCGGCATCCGCACCGGCCGGCCCCTCGGAAGGCTCCGGCCGCCACTCGGGCACCCGCACGACTCCCGGCTCCACCAACTCCAGCCCGTCGAAGAACCCGGCGATCTCGGCAACCTCACGGACGTGATACGGCACGGCCCCACTCGCGTTGTAAGCCTCCGACGCGGCGATCATGCCCTCACTCGTCGCGGTGCTGTCGCTGATCACCAGGTGGCTGCCGGCCGGCAACCCCGCCATCAGCCGCCGCACCAGCTCACGCGCCTGCTCGTAGTCGGCGACGTGCCCCAGCGTGTTGAGGATCATCAGGCCGACCGGCCGGGACAGGTCGAGCGTGCCCGCGGCGGCCTCCAGGACCGCCTCCGGGTCGTAGAGGTCGGCGTCCAGATAGGCGGTCCTGCCCTCGGGCGTGCTGGTGAGCAGGGCGCTCGCATGGGCCAGCACGATGGGGTCGTTGTCGACGTACACGATCCGGGAGTCCGGTGCCACGCGCTGGGCGACCTCGTGCGTGTTGTCGGCGGTCGGCAGCCCGGTGCCGATGTCCAGGAACTGCCGCACACCCTGCTCGACGGCCAGATACCGCACGGCCCGTCCCAGGAACCGACGGCTCGTGACCGCCACGTCGACCAGGCCCGGGAAGATCGACTTGATCTGGTCGCCGATCTCGCGGTCGATCTCGTAGTTGTCCTTGCCGCCGACGAAGTAGTTCCAGAAGCGGGCCGAGTGCGGCTTGGACGTGTCGATACGGGCACGCAGGCTGTCGTCGAGCACGGCAGGGCCTCCTGAGGGCGGGGAAGGGGGACCGGTCCACCAACCTAGGTGAACTCCCTGCTCCGATACGGATGTTGCCCGACCCCGTCACCGGGCCACCGTGGGGTTTCGGCCACGCGGAAGCGAGCCGCCGCCCGTCACACCCCGCCGGAGGCGAAACCGCCCAGGCGCCGGCCACCGCTCCCGCCGTCGTTCCGCTGCCCCCGCGTCGCCAGCCACACGCCCCGCCCCAGGGCCCACAGGACCAGCCCGGCCGCGACCGGCGTACCGAAGATGATCAGCAGCCCGGCACCGATGTTGGCCCCGACGACCCCCGCGGTCAGGATCCGCCACCCCACACCGGCCATGAGCCCGACGACCACCAGCGGCCCGAGCACCCCCCACCAGCGCCGGTCAATCCCGCCACGCCGCGCACCCCGCACGAGCACCGCGGCACCGACCCCCGCCACCACCAGCGCGAGCCCACCGACACCGGCGGCCACACCGTCCCCGATGTCCCACGGCCGATAGGCGTGGTCGAGCTCACTCGCCGGCAGCCCGTCGTGGTTCTGCTGCCCCATCAGCCCCCAGGCGGCGACGGGCACCCCGAGCACGAGCGCGGCCCCGGCCGAAAGCATTCCCCGATTCTCCATACGGCCATGGTCGCGAGGGTGGGACGGGGCCGTCATGAGCACGTGTACTCAAGTTCCCGTGCCCAGGGCGCGATGGCGCTGACGGCCATCGCGCCGTTCGGTCAGCCGGGAGCCACCGCACGCCCCGTCTGCGGGGAGATCATCCCCGCGCACAGGCCCCGGGCCGACAGCCCCCGGGCGATGCGGGGGATCGCTGCCCGGGCGTTGGCGGACCAGTCGTGCATGAGGATGATCTGGCCGTTGGTGAGGCGGCCGGCGGCCTGGACGATCGCTTCGGTGCTCGCGCCGTTCCAGTCCTGTGAGTCGACGTGCCAGATGATCTCGGTGAGGCCGTGCCGGGCCGCGACCGACTTGACCGTCGCGTTGGTCTCGCCGTACGGCGGGCGGAACAGTTTCGGTGTGCCGCCTGACGCGTTGGCGATGGCCTGCTGGGTCCGGGAGATCTCGGAGTCGATCTGTGCCTGGCTCAGCCGGGTCAGGTGCGGGTGGGTGTAGCTGTGGTTCCCGACCCACATCCCGGCCGTCACCTGGGCCCGGACCAGGGACGGGTTGGCGGCGGCGTGCTGGCCCTGGTTGAACATCGTGGCCCGTAGCCCGTTCTGGCGGAGGGTGTTGAGCAGTGCCGTCGTGTTGCCGGACGGGCCGTCGTCGAAGGTGAGTCCGACGTATCCGTTGCAGGCGGCGGCCTGGGCCGGGGCGGCGGTGGCGGCTGTCGTGTTGGTGGCTGTGAGGGTGGCGGCTGCGGCCGTCACCAAGGCCCTCGTGAGCAGGGTGCGCAGCGAGGGCCGTGGTGTGGTTGCCATCGTCAGCGCACCGTGATCCTGGAGCTGCCGCTGCTCTGGTAGCCCTCGGTCGCCATGATCATGTAGTACTTGAAGCTGCCCATGGGCATGCCGGCCCGGGCCCAGGCGTCGAAGTGGTTGCCGGCCGTGATGGTGCCGCCCGTCCTCTTGGACTGCCGGACGCTCCAGTACTGGTCGAAGGTCCGTATGCCCTCGACGGACGGGGCGTTGTAGCGCGTCGTCTTGTAGATGTCGTACGTGCCGCCGTCGCTGGTGACGGTCCCCTTGTACTGGCCCGTAGGCCGGTACGTGCCCCAGTTGTCGACGATGTAGTACTCGACGAGCGGGTTGGCCGTCCAGCCGTAGAGGGTCAGGTAAGCGTTGCCGGACGGGTTGAAGGTGCCGGAGTAGTTCACGGTGCGGCGGGCGCCGGTGCTCCAGCCCTTGCCGGCGACGAAGTTGCCGGTGTTCCGCCATGAGGTGCTGTAACTGCCGCCCGCGGACAGGGTCATGGAGACCGTGCCCGGTGCGTCGGTCCAGAACGAGTAGTAGTAGCCGTCGTGCGTCCCGGTCTGGTTCCTGTTGACGACCGTGTCGGCGTGGGCGGTCCCCGGCAGGGCCATGCCGGCGACCGCGACCAGGAGCATGGTGCAGGCGGTGCTGATGAGCAGCCGCAGGCGGCTCAATGAGTGGGTCATGGGGGTGCTGCCTCCTTGTCCGTGTGGGGTCGTGACGGAGGTGTGCTGTCCCCGGGAGTGTTGGCCTGACCCTGTCAACTGTCAATGGTTTCGGTAGTTGTTGCGAAAGATTCGTCGGTCCGGATGTCTGAGTGGGGGTGGGTTTCTGCGGGTTGGCGGCGTGTTGGAGCTGGGATGGGCTGAAGGTAGGGAGGGAAGTGGTGGTGTACTAGCCGGACTTGAGGATTCCGTTACTCGAATCTTTCGGAGGGTTTCCGGATCACCAGGAACCTGGAGCCGCACGAGGAGGCGGGGGGTGCCCCCACCCACAGGCGGTGGCTCGCCGGATGGGCGACGGCATGCGCGAGGAGTGATCGTGTACCCCACGGGTCCCCCGCTCGCCGGGCGACCCCTTGACGGATCACGAAGGGGGAACGGTGAAGCGTCCTGCGGAGCACGCTCTGGCCCGCCGTACGCTGCTGGCCGGCATGGCGGCGGCAGCAGCCGGTGCGGGAACGGTGTGGGGGACTGCGGGGAAGGCCGTCGCCGGCGGTTGGAGGGGACCCGGGGGGAACGGGGCGGTGGACGCTGAGGCGGCCCGCCTTGAGGGCGGGTTGATCGAGCTGAGACGGGACATCCACCGGCATCCCGAACTGCCGGGGGAGGAGCGCCGTACCGCGGGCGTGGTGGCCCGAGAGCTGCGAGCGGCCGGGCTGACCGTCACCACCGGGGTCGGCGGTCACGGCGTGGTCGGCGTCCTGCGCGGCGCGCGGCCGGGCCGGACGGTCGCGTACCGGGCGGACATGGACGCGGTGCCGCCCAAGGACATCGTCGGGGGCGGCCAGGCCGCGGCCCACTACTGCGGGCACGACATCCACACGACGGTGGCCCTCGGCGTCGCCAAGGTCCTGGCGCGGCTGCGGCAGCACCTGAGCGGCACGGTCGTGTTCCTCTTCCAGCCCGCCGAGGAAAGCCTCTCCGGAGCGCGCGCGATGATCGAGGCGGGCGTGCTGGAGCGCGCCCGGGTCGAGGAGATCCACGCGCTGCACTGCGGGCCTTTCCCCGTCGGCCGGTTCGCTGTGACCGGGGGGTACGGGATGCCGGGCCAGGACAAGGCGGAGGTGACGCTCCAGGGCCCGGACGCACCCGACGCCGCACGGCGACTGGCCGCCGAGATCGCCGCGCTCGCCACGGTGACGCCCCCGCAGACGCCCGCGGACATCGAGCGGATGGTCAGCGACGCCCAGACGCCCGACGGCCCGTTCGCCCGCTTCGTCGCCCTCCGGGCCTCGGTCCAGGATGCCAAGGTGGGCGTGTCCTACCGCTGTTGGCCGCAGGAGCGGTGCACGGAGATACGCGAGGAGATCCGCCGACTGGCCAGGTCATACGCGGGAGCCGCGGTGAGCTTCCCCGCCGAGCCGTTCCCCGCCATGGTCTGCCCGGAACCCGACGCCCGCGCGCTCGCCCACCACCTGCGCCGCAGACTGGGCCGTGACTCGGTCGCCACGCTCCACTCCGCGTTCCCGCCCTTCAGCGGCGAGGACTACGCCCTCTACCTGGACCGCATCCCCGGCACCTACACCTTCCTCGGCGTCCGCGCCCCCGGCGCCCCCGTCACCACCAGCTACCCGCACTTCCCCGACTTCGCCCCGGACGAGCGGTCCATCGGCATCGGGGTACGGGCGATGGCGGGATGGATCGCGCGGCGGACCCGCCGTTAGACATTCCCGTGGGGAAGCATCAGCACGGAGCCGGTGTGCAGCGTGATGCGTATCGGAGTGAAGTCGACGGCCTCCGCCGGGGACTTGCCGGTACCTGGATTGCGGGCGTAGCGCGGATGGGCACCGGCACTGATCTGCCAGCGAATCCGGTGCCCGGCCGGGAAGCGGTAGGCGGTGGAGCTCATCCGCACGGTGACCTCCGAGGGCGCCCGCCCCACCGTCTCCAGCCGAGCCAGCCCGTCACAGACGTTGGTGGAACGGCCCTGCGCGTCCACGTCGCACAGGCGGCTGAAGACGTCGGCGTACCCGGTGTCCGTGGAGACGCTCAACAGCGCGGAGACCGGACCGAGGATGTCCACGGGTTCGGCCAGCGGCGGGCCGGTGAAGGTCAGGACGTCTTCTCGGCCCTCCAGGGCGCTGTTGTCTCGGGGACCGGCCGTGCGGGAGAGCAGAGGGCCGCCGATGGACGGGGTGGGGTCGGCCGGGTCGTAGTGCAGGGAGGCCAAGGGCGCGGCCCCGGCGCCGTCCGCGGCCTGCGCGCCGTCCGGGGCGCTCCCGCTGTCCGGGGCTCCCGCGCCGTCCGCCGCCCTCGCGCCGTCAGCCGGGGCCGGGTGGGCTCGCTGGTCGAGCTGCCCGTCCGCGGTGGGGACCCATGAGGTGGTGAGGGAGGCGAGGGACGGCCAGTCGTCGAGGTCCCGCCACACGTCCTCACCGCCGACGTGCACGCGCACCCGCGTGGGACGCAGAACGGAGGGCTCGGCGCACAGGTGCGCGCGCAGCCAGGCGAGGCTTTCGGCGAAGACCTCGGGCCAGCCCTGCTGCAGGGCGGAGGTATGAGTCCAGGGGCCGACGAGCAGCGCGGTGTCACATCCGGCCCGACGCAGCCGGGCGTACTGCTCGAAGGTCTGGTCGGCCAGGGCGTCGTGCCAGCCGGAGATCAGACTCGTCGGAACGTTCAGGCGCTCGGCGGCCCGTGCCAGGGACGCGCCGTCCCAGTACCGGTCGCCGGCGTCCGGGTGCGTCAGCACGTCGTCCAGCCACGGCACGTCTCCGAGAGCCGACGCGTACGCCCCACGCAGCGGCCGCGCGGTGACGATCTCGCGCATACGGCGCTGCAGGCGCAGCGTCGCCCTGGCGAAAGGCGCGATCCCCCGATGCTGGTACGTCATCCCCAGGCCGACGAGCAGGGCGTTCTCCAGCCGGAGGGCGCCGTCCGCGTAGAACAGGGCGTAGGGGTCGTGCAGACCCACCTGCACCACCATGGCCTTCAGCTCCGGCGGCGGGTCCAGGGCGAGCGCCCACTGCACGTATCCCAGGTAACTGGGGCCGACCGTCCCCAGCCTCCCGTCGAACCAGGGCTGTTCGCGCAGCCAGGACACCGTGGCCTGGCCGTCGGCGGCCTCGTTGCGCCACAGATCGAACTCACCGCCTGAGCCGCCCGTGCCGCGGCAGCTCTGCAGGACCACGTGGAAGCCCTGCTCGGCGAAGAGCATGCCGTACATGGGGGACCAGGGCAGGCCCCTGCCGTACGGCGAACGCACCAGGAGGGTGGGGAAATCGCCGGTCGTCCGGGGGAAGTAGTGGTCCGTGACCAGCGGACTGCCATCGGCGGCCGGCACCACCAGCCCCGGCTCCCACCCGACGTCGTGCCGCTTGTCCGGGAGGCCGCGCCAAGTCGCCCTCATCATCCGTGAGGACAGCGGCGGCTTCCGGCCGGGCGGTGTCCAGGCCGGCCTGGCCGCAGGGTCGTGGGTGCGTGATGCCATGGTTCCCCTCCTTGATTTCCCGTACGTCGTACGAGAATAGAGGATGCTTGGATACGCTGCTGACGGCTACCACGACGGCGACCCTCATCGACCCTCGGCGACGCCCAGCGCCCCTCGGCGACTCTCATCGACAGGAGCACGAAGACCGTGACGCGTGACGGCGGGTCCGGAACCCCGGGCATCGACCCTCAACAGCTGTGGCTGAGCCCCGGTCAGCCCCGCAGGGGCCGCAGGCCGGGCTTCAGTCGCGAGGCGATCACGGCGGCCGCCGTGGCCCTGGCGGACGCGGAAGGACTTGAAGCGGTCACCATGCGGCGGGTCGCCGCACAGGTCGGAGCCGGAGTCATGTCGCTCTACAGCTACGCCTCCGACAAGGAAACGCTGCTGGAACTGATGGTCGACCACGTCAGCGGCGAACTCCCGACGTCCGGTGCTCTCACCGGCGACTGGCGAACCGACCTGAAGGCCATCGCCCACCTCCAGCGCGACCTCATGCTCCGCCACCCCTGGCTGCCCACCGCCCTCTCCACCCGCCGCAGCCTCGGCCCCAACACCCTGGCGTTCCTGGAACACGCCCTCGCCGCGTTGCGCCCCACCGGCCTGGACGGCGCGGCAAAGCTGGAGGTCTTCGCCCAGCTCACCGCATTCGTCGCCGGACACGTCACCTATGAGCTCACGCAAGCCGCAGCCGCCAAGTCCCCCGACCGGGCCGCAGCGGAGGCCCGCTACCTGGCAACCGTCGCCGCGGCCGGTCACCACCCAGAACTCGCCGAGGCCCTCGTCGCCCCCGCACGCCCCCTGACCCCCGAAGCGACGTTCGGCCGCTTCCTCAACCGCCTACTCGACGGCCTCGGCACGGACTGAGGGAATTCGATCTGTCCCGGCCACGAAACCATCTACCAGGTCCTCGACGTCCTCCAGGACCTGCTGAGGTGCTGGACCGGCATCTGCACCACCTGCGGCCGACTTCTGCCACCAACAGATCCAGACCTGACGAAGCACTACCAGGTCGCGTCCGCAATGTCAGGGCAGCCAGAGTCGTAGGCAGGCAAGGGTGACCATGGCCAGGTGATGGCGGGCGCGTTCGTCCGGGTGTGCAGCCTCAGCCCGCGCACCATGCCCAGCTCCTCAGGGCTCGCACCGTGCGATGAGGGGCGCCGCCCCAGGCCGAGCCATGCCGTGCCGTGGTCCGGGCGCGAGGCGCCCGGCGTTCGGGATCCCGCCCCGTGGGCGGTGGCAGGGAGGGACGGGCCGCACGGACCGCGGTGCTGCCGGACCTGTCGCCGTCATAACGGTGCCCTCATTTCGCGGCTCCGACCCGGACCGGCGTGCAAGGCAGGACCGTTAGCGGGCTGACCGTCCGGGATGTCGCACTGAGTTCGATACTTCGTTCATCGATCGAAAGGTATGGCCATGCCTGCCGAGCGTCAATATCTCTGCCGAAGAAGGCGCTTTCGCGCCGGGCGACCGGCAGGCCGTCAGCCTCGCCCGCTGCCCCGCGTTACCCAAACGTGATGGCCTGCTTCTCGCGCAACCTCTTGACCAGGGGGGACGGTGGGCGCTCATATGACCTCCGCATCACTGACCACTTGAGGGAGGTACGGCCGTGGGCACATCCGGCGCACAGCAGCACCTCCCCGGCAGGTTGCGGCCAACGATTAGACGGCACTTCTCGTTGCGGAAGCCGGGCGAGGTGAGCGCCCGTACTCCCTGCGACGCCGCCGCGTTCGTCGAGGAGTGGAACGAGGGCGCGGCCCGACCGGAACACCTCCGGTCGTCACCGAGCCCGGACTCATCGCCCGCGTCGGCCGGGCGACGCCGGCGCCACGACCACTTCGCCGCCCCTCCCTGATCCCGCCCTGCCCGCCGATCCGCTCCTCCGGCGCCGCGCACATCGCCGGCTCCCCACCCCCTGCACCCGGCCGTTCCCGGCCTCACCCCGCCCTGACCACCTCTGACGGCACGCGCCACGCATGTTCAATATTTCGAACGTTGGTCGGTCCTCAGGACGTCGTCACTTCCACGGTTTCCGACGGAACGTCAGAAGCCGCAGCAACCGAGTCCAATCCCCGGGCCGGCTCAACGAAGGAGATCAAGCATGCTCAACAGAAGGAACTTCCTCACCGCGGCGGTCGGTGTTGCGGCTGCGACCGGACTCGCGGCCTGCGCCAAGGAGGACGGCAGCTCTTCCGCCTCCGCCGGCAGCGGCAGCAAGGCGATCACCCTCGGCTTCTCCCAGGTCGGCTCGGAGAGCGGCTGGCGCACCGCCAACAGCGACTCGGTGAAGTCGGCCGCGAAGGAGGCGGGTTACACCCTCAAGTTCTCCGACGCCCAGCAGAAGCAGGAGAACCAGATCTCCGCGATCCGCAACTACATCGCGCAGAAGGTCGACGTCATCGCCTTCTCGCCGGTGGTCGTCACCGGCTGGGACGCGGTGCTCAAGGAGGCCAAGGCCGCGAAGATCCCGGTGGTCCTCACCGACCGCTCCGTCGAGACCTCCGACGACTCCCTGTACGTGACCCTGGTCGGCTCCGACTTCACGGACGAGGGCCGGCGCGCCGCCAAGATCCTGGAGAAGGTCCTGGAGAAGGCGGGCCACAAGGGCGCCGTGAAGATCGCCCAGCTGGAGGGCACCACCGGCGCCGCCCCCGCGATCGAGCGCGCCAAGGGCTTCAAGGAGGTCATGGACGCGGACCACGCGGACGACTGGAAGGTCGTCGTCAGCCAGACCGGTGACTTCACCCGTGCCGGAGGCAAGCAGGTCATGGCGGCCTTCCTCCAGTCCAACCCGGACATCAACGTGCTCTTCGCGCACAACGACGACATGGCCATCGGCGCCATCCAGTCCATCGAGGCGGCCGGCAAGAAGCCCGGCAAGGACATCCTCATCGTCTCCATCGACGGCGTGAAGGACGGCTTCGTCGCCATGTCCGAGGGCAAGATCAACGCCATCGTCGAGTGCAACCCGCTGCTCGGCCCTCAGCTGATGGAGGTCGTGAAGAAGGTCAAGGACGGCGAGACGGTCGAACGCTGGATCAAGACCAAGGAGAGCGACTTCATGCAGGACCAGGCCAAGGACGCGCTCCCCACCCGCAAGTACTGACCGACCGTCCCCACCGGCAGGGAGCCTCCGACCGACCGGCATTCGCCGGCCGGGAGGCTCCCTGCGGACCTGGACCCATTCATGAGGAGCGCTGCCATGGCAGAGCCGCGGCCCGTCCTGGAGATGACGGGCGTAGTCAAGGAGTTCCCGGGGGTAAAGGCTCTGTCGGGCGTCGACTTCCGCCTCTTCCCGGGCGAGATCCACGCCCTGATGGGCGAGAACGGTGCCGGAAAGTCCACGCTGATCAAGGTGTTGACGGGGGTCTACTCCCTGGACGGCGGCACGATCGTCCTCGACGGCGAGTCCGTACGGTTCGGCAGCCCGTTGCAGGCGCAGCAGGCCGGCATCAGCACGGTCTACCAGGAGGTCAACCTCTGCCCCAACCTGTCGGTGGCGGAGAACATCTTCATCGGACGCGAACCCACCCGCGCCGGCCGCATCCAGTGGAAGCGGATGCGCAAGGAGGCGGAGGAGCTGGTCGACCGGCTCGGACTCGACATCGACGTCGCCGCGCCGCTGTCCTCGTACCCGCTGGCCGTGCAGCAACTGGTCGCGATCGTACGGTCGGTGGGCACCGGGGACCGTGACGCCGCGGGATCCGGCACCAAGGTGCTGGTCCTCGACGAGCCGACCTCCAGTCTCGACCGCGACGAGGTCCTCGAACTCTTCCGTTTGATGCGGCAGTTGAGGGACGAGGGCGTCGCGATCCTGTTCGTGTCGCACTTCCTCGACCAGATCTACGAGGTCTGCGACCGGATGACCGTCCTGCGCAACGGCACCCTGGTCGGCGAGCACCTGGTCCGAGACCTCGACCAGGTCGGACTGATCGAGTTGATGATCGGCAAGGCCCTGGACCAGCTCGAGGAGCTGCACGAGCACCAGATGCACTCCGACGTCGGCGAGACGCTGGTCAAGGCCGAAGGGCTCGGCCGCACCGGGGGGATCGCCCCCTTCGACCTGGAGATCAAGAAGGGGGAGGTGCTCGGACTCGCCGGCCTGCTGGGATCGGGCCGCACCGAGCTCGCCCGGCTGCTGTTCGGAGCCGACCAGCCCGACAGCGGCAAGGTGACCGTCGGCGGCAAGCAGATCTCGATGAGCGCCCCGAACGACGCCATCGCGGCCGGGGTGGCGTTCTGCTCGGAGAACCGCAAGAGCGAGGGCCTGGTCCCCGACCTGACGGTGCGTGAGAACATCATCCTCGCCCTCCAGGCGGCCCGCGGCTGGACCCGGCCCATCCCGGCCTCCCAGCGCGACGAACTCGTCGCCAAGTACATCAAGGCGCTGGACATCCGCCCCGCCGACCCGGAAGCCCGGGTGGGCCGTCTCAGCGGCGGCAACCAGCAGAAGGTGCTGCTCGCCCGCTGGCTGATCACCCAGCCGCAGCTGCTGATCCTGGACGAGCCGACGCGCGGCATCGACGTCGGCGCCAAGGCGGAGATCCAGAAACTGGTGGTGTCCCTCTCCGAGGACGGCATGTCGGTGCTGTACATCGCGGCCGAACTGGAGGAGGTGCTCCGGCTCAGCCACACCATCGGAGTGCTGCGCGACCGCCGGCTGGTGGCACGGCTGACCAACGGGCCTGAGATCACCACCAGCAAGATCCTCGAGACCATCGCGAGCGGAGAACACCAGTGACCACCACCTCCCGCTGGCGAGCACTGACGCATCACCACCTGTTCTGGCCGGTCGCGGTCCTGATCGCCCTGCTGCTCGTCAACGTCCCCTTCACGCCCGACTTCTTCTCGATCAACATGACGGACGGCCACCTCTACGGCAGCCTCGTCTCCATCGTGCTGTTCGGCTCACCGCTGATCCTGGTCGCGGTCGGCATGACCCTGGTCATCGCCACCGGCGGCATCGATCTCTCCGTCGGTGCCGTGGTCGCCATCACCGGCGCCCTGACCTGTTCCTACATCAGCGACCAGGCCGACCAGAACACCTTGTCCGCGGTGTTCCTGGCGATGGGCATCGGGCTGGTGGCCGCGGTCGTCTGCGGTCTGTGGAACGGCTTCCTGGTGGCCAGGATGGGAATCCAGCCCATCATCGCGACCCTCATCATCATGGTCGCGGGCCGAGGTGTCGCCCAGCTGATCACCGACGGCCAGATCATCACCATCAACAGCGAGCCGTACAAGCTGATCGGCGGCGGCTACTGGCTGACCCTGCCCTTCTCCGTCTTCGTGGTGGCCGCCGTGGTGGCCGTCACCGTGGCGCTGACCCGCCGCACGGCGCTCGGCCTGCTGGTCGAATCGGTCGGCGGCAACGCCGAGGCCAGCCGCCTGGTCGGCATCAGGTCCACACGCATCAAGATCATGGTCTACATGTTCTGCGCGCTGTGCGCCGGCATCGCGGGCCTGATGATCAGCTCCAACACCTCGGCCGCGGACGGCAACAACGCCGGTCTGTGGATCGAACTCGACGCGATCCTCGCCGTCGTCATCGGCGGCACCTCGCTGCTCGGCGGCCGGTTCTCCATCGGCGGCACGGTGGTCGGCGCCCTCGTCATCCAGACCCTGACCACCACGATCTACACCATCGGCGTGCCGACCCAGACCAACCTGGTCTTCAAGGCCGCCGTCGTCATCGTCGTCTGCCTGCTGCAGTCCCCGAAGTTCCGGGCCAAGGTCTTCGGCGCGAAGGGCCCCAAGGGCCCGCGCCTGGACGCCGCCCCGGTGGAGCCCGCTCCGGCGGCCGACGCCGCCCCGAAGATGGAGGTGTCGCGATGAGCGCGACCGCCCAGACCCCCAAGGCGGCTCCGAGCGGCAGCACCGCCTCCCGTGGCGCGCGCCTGCTCGGCGACAGGCGTCTGCCCGTCCTGGTCACGGCCGGCCTGTTCATCGCCATGTACATCGGTGGCCTCAGCCGGTACCAGAACTACGGGTTCGGCGAACCCCAGGTGTTCCTCAACCTGTTCATCGACAACGGCTATCTGCTGGTCGCAGCCATCGGTGCCACCTTCGTCATCATGTCCGGCGGCATCGACCTGTCCGTGGGCTCGGTGATCGGCTTCACCACCATGTTCACGGCGTGGCTGGTGGAAGGTCAGGGACTGCCGCTGCTCCTGGTCGTCCCCCTCGCGCTGGCCGTCGGCGCCTTCGGCGGTTTCCTGATGGGCTATGTGATCCACAACTTCGAGATCCAGCCGTTCATCGTCACGCTCGCCGGGCTCTTCCTCTTCCGCGGACTGTGTCTGGTCATCAGCAAGGAATCGATCTCCATCAGCGACGCCTCGGTGGGCACCCTGGCCCAGACGCGGGTGTCGTTCGGCCTGGGGGAACTGTCGATCGGCGCCCTCGTGGCCCTGGTCGTCCTCGGTGTCGCCTGCTACGTGCTCCACTACACCCGCTTCGGACGCCGTGTGTACGCCATCGGCGGCAACGAGCAGTCGGCTCTGCTCATGGGCCTTCCGCTGGGCGGCACGAAGATCGCCGTGTACACGGTGAGCGGCTTCTGCTCGGCCCTGGCCGGCCTGCTGTTCATGCTGTACATCCAGTCGGGCGACCCACTGCACGCCATCGGCATGGAACTCGACGCCATCGCCGCCGTGGTCATCGGCGGCACCCTGCTGACCGGCGGTTCCGGTTATGTGCTGGGCACCCTCTTCGGTGTATTGGTGCTCGGCCTGATCAAGAGCGTCATCACGTTCGAGGGCACGCTCAGCTCCTGGTGGACGAAGATCGCCACAGGTGTGCTGCTGTGCGCCTTCATCCTGATCCAGCGGACCATGACGGCACGCCGGAAGACCTGACGGGCACTGCTGAGAGCCGCAACAGCGGCAAGTGAGTCGGTCGCCGTCGGCGCGGCGACCACGGGGGCAACGGAAAGTCAGAGAAAGACGGGGAAATGCCCATGCGCGCGCTTATCTCCAGGCTGTCGGCGATATTGCTCGCCGCCTGCCTCCTCTTCACAGGCCAGGCCCTGACCACACCTCAGCGGGCCGCCGCCGCCGACCCGGGCTACCTGATGACGCACTTCATCGGGGAGGGGTCGACCGGTCAGCAGATCTACTTCTCGCACAGCACGGACGGCCTGAACTGGAGTGACCTCAACGGCGGCGGGATGACCCTGCGTTCCACGGTGGGAACCCGTGGGGTGCGCGACCCCGCACTGGTCAGAGCCCCCGGCGGTGACAAGTACTGGATCATCGCGACCGACCTGTGCATCGGCTGCGGACAGTCGTGGGACCAGGCCGTGAACGACGCCAGCCGCAACCTCGTGGTGTGGGAGTCCACGGACCTGGTCACCTGGTCGAAGCCGTGGCTGCTCAACGTCGCCGGCGCGATCCCCGACGGGCGCAACGCCTGGGCGCCGGAAGCGATCTGGAACCCCGAGACCAACGACTACGTCCTGTACTGGGCGACGAACGCGACCCGGGGCGGCGTGCTCAAGCACCGCATCTACTCCGCCCGCACCACCGACTTCCGCACCATCACCACCCCACAGCTCTACATCGACCGCCCCGGCACCCAGAACATCATCGACACCCAGATCGTCGAGGTGCCGTCCGGCGTCGGTGGCTTCCGTTACGTACGGGCCTCCGGCGACGGCCAGATCACGCTCGAAGGCAGCAACTCGATCCTCGGTACGTGGACCAACCTTGGCAACCTCTCCGGCATCGGCCTGACCGGCTCCCAGGTCGAAGGCCCGATGTGGATGAAGTTCAGGGACCGCAACGAGTGGACCCTGTACCTCGACCAGTACGCCTCCGGACGCGGCTACATGCCGGTCACGACGACGAACCCCTCCGCCGCCGGCACCTACCGGCTCCCGGCGTCGGGAAGCTACAACCTGGGCGGGACGAAGAAGCGCCACGGTGCGATCCTCAACCTGACGGCCGCCGAGGAGAGCCGCGTGCTCGCACGCTGGGCCAACACCCCGGCCAAGCGGCTCCAGTCGTTCAACTTCCAGGACCGGTACGTGCGGCACGCCGGCTTCGACGTGCGCATCGACCAGAACGTCACCGGCCCGGACGCCCAGTTCCGGCTGCGGCCCGGCCTGGCGGGCTCGGGCACCGTCTCCTTCGAGTCGGTCAACTTCCCCGGCCACTTCCTGCGGCACGCCGGATACGACTTCCAGCTGGCCTACAACGACGGCACCACCCGGTTCGCCGCGGACGCCACCTTCCGCCAGGTCGCCGGCCTCGCCGACTCGACATGGTCGTCCTTCCAGTCGTACAGCCACCCCGACCGGTACATCCGCCACTACGCCTACGAACTCCGCCTCGACCCGATCACCACCACGACGGCCCGCAGCGACGCCACCTTCCGCGTGACGGACTGACCCACGCCGACAGGCGATCCCATGAAGTGACGCGCCCTACGCCTGCGCGAGGTCCCTCGGCCATGGCGGGGCCGCAGGCGGTTGTGCCTGCGGCCCCGCTCGGGTGTTGGGGTCAGGACGGTTGGTCCGAGAGTGCTTCGCCTGGATGTCAGAGGCCACCGGGGCCCGTCAGCTCTGCACGTGTCGGGCTCTGATCGCGTGAGAGCACCCGCCCCGCCCTGCCTTCGGGGTGGGGCGGTCGGCATTTATGTGGCGCTACGGCCGGGGTGAAGGTCGAGGATCGGGGACCAAGTTTTTTCAGAGTGACCCCCGGGGTCGCTGAAAAACGCATCCGACCTCGATGATCGTCCCCTCGGTGACATTCGGTAAGCCCGCTGCTCAGGTTCTGGTCCCACGCTCAGTCACACCCCGATTCTCTCGCTTCTACCTCTCCTCGGTCCCCCCGGACCTGAGTAGTCGCGTGGCCCGGAGCGGCCCGTGAACGGGGCCGGTCCGCCGTGGCCACAGCCGTTCCCCGGTACGAGCCGCACCGCCCACCGCCGCCCGTCCACCGGGCACCGGTGGCCGCCGAGCGCCCGGGAGCAGTGCTGTCCAGCTCCTTCCGGCATGGAATCCGACCGCACATCCGACGACAAGGAGAAACGAGACGTGATGCGTATCCCGCGCGTGATGGCCGCTGTGGCGGCGGCCTTCGCGGTGGCGTGGGGATGGCCGGGCACAGTGCAGGCCTCCCCCGACCCGGAGCCCCAGAGGCCGTCCGCCGACGCCTCACCGCACCTTCCCGACGGCTGGAGGATCACCGGCTCGGGCGGGACGGAGAAGCTGGAGTGGCGCTCATCCGCCCGGGTGCCGATGGGCGGTGCCCGGATCGAGTTCCGCAGTGGGGGCCGGCTGCTGGGACATCCCGCGGCTGCCGCGGACGGGCGCACCTTCCGGCTTCCGCTGGACGGGGTACGTCTCGAGCAGGCGCGGGATCTGCGGGTCGAGGCCGCAGGACGGCGGCTGGACGCGGAGGGAACGGACGCCGGGCGCGGACGCAACCTCCAAGCCCCTTCGACCCCGTCGCCTCTGACGGGAACCCTGCCCGTGAACCCTGTGCACAAGACCGATCCCGGCGTCACCGGCAAGTTCCGTACCGTCCAAGGCGAGTACTCCCTGCCGTCGGTGCGCCTGCCGGGGCTGGAGACACCGGTGGAGATGAAGGCCGTGGTCGTGGCTCCGGCCGGTGCCACGGGCCGCCGGCCGTTGGCGCTGTTCCTGCACGGACGCCATGACACCTGCTTCGACACGGAAGGAACGCGGACCGCGGAGTGGCCGTGCGACACCGGCAAGAAGCCGGTGCCGAGTTACCGCGGTCACCTGCACGACCAGAAGCTGCTGGCTTCCCAGGGCTATGTGACGGTGTCGATCTCGGCCAACGGCATCAACGCCCAGGACGAGATGAGGGCGGACGGCGGCGCAGCGTTCCGGTCGTCCCTGATACGGCTGCACCTGGGGCACTGGGCGGACTGGGCCGCCGACCCGTCCAAGGCGCCGGCGGCCGTGCGCGAGGCGCCCCGAGCCGACCTGCGCCGTGTGCTGCTGGTGGGGCACTCGCGAGGCGGTGAGGCCGTCAACCAGGCCACTCTGGACAGCCTGTACCCGCCGCCCGCCGCGCAGGACGGCTACCGGGGCCGCGTCCGCTGGACGATACGCGGCACCGTCCTGGTAGCCCCCTCAGCCCTGGCCCAGAACCCCGTCCCCGACGTGCCGTCCATGACGATCCTGCCGGGCTGCGACGGCGACATGCCCGATCTGCAGGGCGAGACGTACGTCGACGGCACGCGTGGTGTCAGCCGCGGCACGGCCCTGCACAGCGCGGTCTACATGGTCGGCGCGAACCACAACTACTTCAACACCGAGTGGACTCCCGGCCAGGCCGCGGCCCCCGCCGAGGACGACTTCACCTACTCCGGCGACCACGACGACCGGTTGTGCTCGCAGGGGGCCAAGACCCGTCTGAGCGCCAAGCAGCAGCAGAAGGCGGGATCGACCTATATCGCCGCTGCGGCCCGGCTGTTCATCGCCCGGGACGACCGGGCCCGCCCGTTGATCGACGGCTCCGGCGTGCGCGCCGCCTCCGCCGGGCCGGCCCGGGTCTACACCCACGCCGTCGGCGCCGGGCGCAGCGGAGCCTTCCTGCCGGACACCTCCGCCACGGTCGACGGCGGCAGACTGTGCGCCCAGGTGGACACGGATCCGGCCGCCTCCTGCCTGCCGTCCCGCCTCCAGCAGGCCTCGCCGCACTTCGCCCTCTGGGAGACGCAGAAGGAACCCGGCCGCTCCGCGCTGGCCATGCGCTGGACCAAGTCCGGCGCCTCCACCCGGCTCAGCCCCGCCCACCCGGTCTCCCTGTCCGGCGCCAAGGCGCTGACCCTGCGGGTGATCGTGCCGCCCAACACCACCGGCACCCGGCTGGACGTGTCACTCACCGACGCATCCGGCAAGCGGGCCGCTCTCGGCCGTGTCCGCGTCGACGGCCTGCCCGGCACCGGCCTGACGTCCTCGTACTGGGCGCGCGAAGTCCGCGTACCGCTGTCCGCCGCGGCCAAGGCCGGACTCGACCTGGCCCGCGTCAAGACCCTCCACCTCACCCCCCGCACCTCGTCCGGAAAGGCGTGGCTGATGGACGCCTGGGGCTGGCGCCCCGGCACCCCTGCCGTCAAGCCGGCTCAGCTGGCCCGCGTGGACGTCGGCCGTACGACCGTCAAGGAGGGCGGCCCCGGCACGCGCACCTATCAGGTGCCGGTGACGGTCTCCGGCAAGGGCAGCGGCCAGGTCCGGGTGTTCGTGGACGAGCCGGGGCACAAGTACCCGGTCGTGCACACGGTGACGGTCCACGCGGGCGCGCCCGTCAACGTACGGATGACGGTGAAGGGCGACAACCGCTACGAGGACGGGGTCGACCGTCCGGTGTTCGTCAAGTCGATCCACGGCGCGGTGGTCGGCTCCCATCGCGGCAAGATCATCGTGAAGAACGACGACCCCAAGCCCACCATGCGGGTGACACCGGTCGCCGACCGCGTCACCGAGGGCAAGCAACTGGTCTGGCGGATCAGCCTGTCCGCGACAGCCGACGAAACCCTGTACGGAGATCTGTGGATCCTGCCCGTCCGTCGTGGCGCCGAGCTGTCCACCAAGGATGTCCCTCCCTCGTGGCTGGCAGAGAACTACGACGTCTCACCCAGTCCGCAGCGGGCGCTGTCGCGGATGCCGGACGAACCTCGTCTGTCGTTCGAGATCCCCGCGGGCAGCCGGAGCGTCGACGTGAAGGTGCCCACCATCGCCGACCGGGTGACCGAGCCGGTGGAGTCCCTTCGGCTGCGGCTGAACACGGCCGACGGCGGCAAGGAGGTCAAGGGGTCGGAGGTCACCGGCACGGTACGGGACGCGACATGACGCGGCTCAAGCTTGCCGCGCCCTCGGCCGACTGCCTGCCGCAGCGCGATCAGTTGCGGGTCGGGACACTGTTGACGGCGGCCCGACCTCGAGGATGTCGAGCATCGCCCGGGTGGCAGGGCTGGGGTTGAAGCGGCTCCACGCCAGGTACTCGATGCGATGCGGTCCGTCGACCACCGGGACGAGCGCCAGTTCGGGGTCGTCGGTGGCCCGCGGTCGGATGAACGCCGACGGCAGCAGTGCGATGCCCAGCCCGCGGGCGATCAGCCGGGTGATCAGCTCGACGACGCCGGCTTCGTACGCGACGTCGCGGACCAGGCCCGCGGCGGCGAACGCCTGATCGGACTGGGCCCGGGCAGGCGTCCCGCTCACGAAGTCCACGAACGTCTCTTCGGCGATCTCCCGCAGCGTGACCTGGGAAACGCCCGCCAGTCGGTGCCCGGCCGGCACCACCAGCACGTGCTCGTCGTGAGCGAGAACAACGCACTCCACACCGGGAGGCCGTTCGCTCTCCGGCAGGCCGAGGAAGGCCATGTCCAGGTCGCCGTTCCGGACCGCCGCCGCCAGTTCATCGCTGCGTCCGGAACGGAGGGCGACGTGGACGGCCGGGTGCTGGGCGCGGTACCGCTGCAGCAGCTCCGGTACGTCGACGGCAGCCGTCGTCACGATCACGCCGACGGCGAGTCGGCCGCGTACCACGCCGGTCGCGGCGGCGGCGTCGGCAGCCGCGCGGTCGGCGGCGGCCAGGCACTCGCGTGCGCCGGCGACGAACGCCGCTCCCGCAGGGGTCAGCTCGACGCGGCGGCTGGACCGGGCGAACAGCTTGACTCCGAGTTCCCGTTCCAGGCCGGCGATCCGGTGACTGAGCGACGACTGCACCACGAAGCAGCGCTCGGCGGCGCGGGTGAAGTTACGGGTTTCGGCCACGGCGACGACGTAGCGCATCTGCTGGAGATCCACACGGTCATCGTTCTGGTTCATGGCTGCGATGACAAGCATGTGTTGGACTCATGATGGGCTGCCTCTGAGACTTCATCACATGCATACCTCGACCGAGCGGGCACCCCACTCGCCGCGAATCCCGTACGGCCGGCAGGTGGCCACCGTGGCACTGACCGCACTCGCCCCCGCGTCCTGGGGCACCACGTACGTCGTCACCACGGAACTGCTCCCGCCCGGGCATCCGCTGTTCGCCGGGATGCTGCGCGCCCTGCCCGGCGGGCTGCTCGCGCTGGCCATCACCCGTGTGCTCCCGCGCGGGGATTGGTGGTGGAAGGCCACCGTCCTCGGCGCGCTCAACATCGGTGCCTTGTACCCCCTCTTGTTCGTGGCGGCCGAGCGACTCCCTGGCGGTGTCGCCGCCACTCTCGGTGCCACCCAGCCGCTGATGGTCGCCGGGTTGGCCGTCGCGCTGCTCCACGACCGGCCGACGGCCTGGCGATTGACCTGGGGCGTGCTCGGCGCGGTCGGTGTCGGACTCGTCGTACTGGGGCCGCAGGCCCGGCTGGGCGCCGTCGGGGTCGTCGCCGGCCTCGGTGGTACGGCCGCCATGGCCGTCGGGATCGTCCTCACCAAGCGGTGGGGCCTTCCCGCGGGTGTCGGTCCACTGACCCTGACCGGCTGGCAACTGACGTCGGGCGGCCTGCTCTTGCTCCCGCTCGCCTTCGGGATCGAGGGGGCGCCGCCGCGCATCGACACCGGAGCCGCCGGCGGATACCTGTGGCTCGGCAGCGTGGGTGGGCTGATCGCGTCCACGCTGTGGTTCCGCGGTATCGGAAAGCTGCCGGTCGGCGCGTCCGCACCGCTGGTGCTGCTGTCCCCGCTGGTCGCGACCGTCATCGGCATCGCGCTGGGCGAGTCACTGAGCCTGCTGCAGACCTCTGGCTTCGTCCTCGCCCTGGCCGCGTTGCTCGCGGCGCAGCTCAATACCCCGAACCTGGCGGGCCGCGTGGCGCGCCGCAGGCCGGCAGAAGCCCGAATCCGAGAAGCCCGAATCCGAGAAGCCCGAATCCGAGAAGACCAAATCCGAGAAGACCAAATCCGAGAAGACCGGATGCACGACGATCACATACGAGAAGGACGGATCCGATGAAGACAGGCATGACGATCGCTGTACTGGGCGCCACCGGGATGGTCGGCAGCCGGGTGATCAACGAGGCCAGTGCACGCGGACACCAAGTGATCGCCCTGTCCCGGAAACCCGCGAGTGAGAACCCGAGGAACCCGAACGTGACGCCGATCGCGGTCGACGCGAACGACTCACACGCCATACGCCAGGCACTGGCAGGCTCCGCCTCCCACGGCGCTGCGGACGCTGTCGTACTGACCGTGCGGACCACGCCGGTCGACGAGGAGTTCCTGGTCGGCGCTACCCGTACGGTGCTGGACATCGCCGCACAACTCGGGATCCGCGTCCTCGTGGTCGGCGGCGCCGGCGCATTGCGCAGCCCCGGTGACCGCGATCTGCTGGTCGCCGACAATCCGGCGTACGTGCCCGCCGAAATCAAGGCCGTCGCCGCCGCCGGAATCGCTCAGCTGCGAACCTGCCAGTCCCATGCCGATGCCGATTGCGTCTACCTGAGTCCACCGGCCCTGCTCGAACCCGGCGAACGGACCGGCCGCTATCGGCGCGGCAGCGACACCTTGCTCATCAGCGCCGACGGCCAATCCTGGATCAGCGCCGAGGACCTGGCCGTCGCCGTGGTCGACGAACTCGAGACACCTGGCCCCGACCCCCTCATCACGGTCGTCCACCGCGCCGAAGACCTGTCAGCGTGAACTGGTCAGGTTCGCCCAACGGCAGGCCATCGAGCGGACCTTCTGGAGAGTCGCCACTTCGCCCCCAGGAACGGTCGACAGGTACACGAGCCTGCTGCCCGGAGCGGATCTGGCGATCGCCGAGGTTGCAGCCGGCCTTGTACCGCGCGCAACGCGCAGGCGGCGGCCCTCACCGCCGCCGCCGAGCCCGGACTGGATGATGCGGAGGACTCAGCCGCGGGTCCGCGCCGGACGGTGCCGATCCGTCGGGATAACGAAGCCCG
Organism: Streptomyces coeruleorubidus; assembly: GCF_028885415.1. Classification (GTDB taxonomy): domain Bacteria; phylum Actinomycetota; class Actinomycetes; order Streptomycetales; family Streptomycetaceae; genus Streptomyces; species Streptomyces coeruleorubidus_A. The sequence goes on along the minus strand of NZ_CP118527.1, from coordinate 4,196,793 downwards.
GCGATCGGTCCGCTTAGCCACCCGCACCGGGCGGCCGGTCGAGCCGCGCAACCCCTACCGCTCGTTCACCCGCGTCGCGCGCCGGGCAGTCCGCTCACGCATTGCTCACGCACGAAGCTCGCATCCTGAGGCAACGCTTTCAAATAGCGCCACCATCTGCCCGAGACGCGGTTGCGCTGCCGAAGACCGCGGGCCTGTACTCCTGGATGTACACCAGCCTGCTTGCCGAGACCGCAGCCCGGCTCGTACCGCGCGCCGACGCCACCTTCAAGAACACCGCTCCCGAAGTGGGGTCGAGGTCCGGCGATACGGATGATCCCGGCCTGGAGACCGTGCCGGATGGTGTTGATCCGTCGGGAGGAATAACGGAGCCTGGCAAGCCGTCCGCTCACGCACCGCTCACGCAAACGGCCCCGGACGGGGAGTCCGAGGCCGAGCCGAAGCCCTCCCTGGGGGAGAAATCCCAGGTCAGAGCGGTAATGCATTGTGCCCCCGGCAGGATTCGAACCTGCGACACCCGCTTTAGGAGAGCGGTGCTCTATCCCCTGAGCTACGAAGGCGGGGCTTGCGTGACCGTGGCTGAATACTCTGAGTGACTATTCGCCCCGATTGCGGCAAGGGTCGGGACGCCACCGAGGTGGCGGCCCCTGACAGGGTAGCGGATCGGGGTGGGGTGGTGGGCTGAGGTCGTAGTTGCATCGCGCCCCAGGAGCGAGGGGTGGCCCGGCAACCGTTGTCGCTCGCAGGTGTGTGCCCGGTGCACCTCCCCGTGTCGGACCCGGGCGGCCAGTGTTGAGGGCGCAACCGTGAAGTCGGCGAGCGGGGGAAACGTGAACGCAAAGGTCGTCTCCAGCCATCGAATACGAGAAGGCGCCTGCGAGGTCACCCCTCCAGGCGACGAGTTCAGTGCTGCGCTCTTCGCGTCGTTACGGCGCAGTGACCAGCGGCTGAGGGCGCGGCACTATCTGAGTGGGCTGCTGGCGGCGCAGGGACGCAAGTCGATCCGGAACATCGCCGCGTCCGTCGGCGGGGCCGCGGCCGAGCAGAGCCTGCACCACTTCATCAGCAGCTCCACCTGGGACTGGTCGCCCATACGCGAGGCCCTCGCCGACCATGTCACGCGGGTGCTGGCACCACGGGCCTGGGTCGTGCGACCGCTGTTCATTCCGAAGGCAGGCGAGCACTCGGTGGGGGTGGAGCGGCAGTTCGCCCCGGAGTGCGGACAGGTGCTCAACGGCCAGCTGGCCTTTGGGGCCTGGGCCGCGACCGAGGGGACCAGCGTGCCCGTTCAGTGGCGGCTGCATCTTCCCGAGTCCTGGCTCGGGAACGCTCGCAGGCGCCGTAGGGCGGAGATTCCCGACAGCGCCCAGGCCGAGACACCGGACGAGTGCGCGACGGCCACGGCGCTGACTTTGCTCGGCCGGCCTGAGGTGCCGAGGCGTCCCGTCGTGCTGGACACGCATGTGACGGGCCTCGGCGGGGTCATCCGGCCCTTCGCCGAAGCCGGGATTCCCCTGCTCACCCGGGTGAAGGGGAACACCCGGCTGATCGTGGCGGATCGCGCGATGCCGGGGTACCGGGCGGGAGCGATTCCGGCCCGCCACATCATGGAGTCCGTGCAAGGTCTGCGCCGTCCGCTGGACGCCGCCCGGGGGCCGGTGCGGCGCACCATGCTCGCGGCGGCGGTCCGGGTGCGACTTCCCCGGCCGGGCTTCGGGTCCGAGCTGTTGCTGATCGGCGAGTGGCACGAACGAGGCAAGGCACCGACGGCCCTGTGGCTCGCGGCCCCGGCGACGGCACCGGTCGGTGATCTCGTGCGGTTGACCTGGCTGGCGCAGCGGGTCGCCCAGGACGAGAAGCAGACTGGCGAGCAGGTGGGCGTCCGGGACTTCGAAGGACGCTCGTTCCGGGGCTGGCACCGCCACATGACCCTGGCCTCCGTCGCCCACGCGGTGTCGGTGCTGGCGGATGAGTCGGACGCATCGGATGAGTTCGATGAGTCTGCTGAGTCTGCTGAGTCGCGTTTGTGGGCGCTTCGGGCCTCCGCCTGATCCCCGTACACCCGAACCCTGTACACCCGAGCCCATACGCCCGAGCCCATACGCCCGAGCCCATACGCCCGAGCCCTGTGCACCCGCCCCCTACTCACCCGCCCCCTGTGAAGCCTGTCTGCCCGTGTCCCCTACGCCTCCCGAGGCCGCATGCCGGTGCTGCAGCGTGCGCCGGGTGCGGTGCAGCCGGAGGGCGAGCTGGATCTCCAGTGCCCGTTCGGGATCCTGCCAGTCGGCTCCGAGGAGTTCGGTGATGCGCTCCAACCGCCTGGACACCGTGTTGGGGTGAACATGCAGGCTCGCCGCCGCGCGCGTCGGGCTCGAACCGGCGGCGAAATACGCGTCGAGTGTCCGGGTCAGCTCGGTGAAGCGCTGGGTGTCGTAGTCCAGTACGGGGCCGATCACGGACTCGATGTAGTCGCCGATGCCGTGAGTCTCGGAGAGCAGGACACCGAGGAAGCCCATCTGCTGTGGGGTGGCGACACCACCGAGGTTGCCCAGCTCGGTGAGTGCCTCCAGGCAGCTGAGCGCCTCGCGGTGGGCCTGTGCCACACGGGCCGGGCCGGAGACGGGCCCGGCCGCCCCGACCGTGACGGGATGGCCGACGAGCGGCGCGAGCTCCCCGGACACGGCGGTGGCCGCGGCGAGCGGGTCCTCGCCGCGGATCAGCAGCGTCACGCAGCCGTCACGGAATCTCATGAGCCCGGACATCCGATGGGCGTACGACGACGCCCAGGCGGCGGTCCGGTGCTCCGGGCCTCCCTCGGGCCGGGCCACCACCATCACATGCGGTTCGTCGATGGCGATGCCGAGCCGGCGGGCCCGCGGGATCAACTGGTGCGGCTGCGGCCGGATGTCGCTGAGCAGCTCCTCCAGCAGTTCGTCACGGATCTGGTCGTGGGCCACCGTCGAGGTGCGCTGCAGCAACAGGATGAGGGCGACCGCCCGCGCGGTGAGCTGGAGCAACCGCACTCCGAAGCCGTCCGTGAGCGGTTCGTCGGGGACCAACATGATGGCGCCGAGGTTCTCGCCGCCGGCGGCGACCGGCGCGACCCAGCCTCCCTCGGAGCCGCCCTCGGACATGGGCACCGGGCAGCCGGTCGCGTGGGCGTCGTAGGTCCACCTGAGCACGTCGTCCTCGGCGAGTTCGGGCGGCGTACCGGTCACGACGACCACGCGGCCGACGCAGTCCCTGACGACCAGTGACCCTGACAGTTCCTCGACCGCCGCTTCGACGAGGGTCTGCGGGTCGCAGCCGCTGAGCACCAGGTCGATCAGCCGGATGTAGGCGGCCTCGACGCGGCGCTGCACGTCGAGACTGCTCCTGGCGCGGGAGGTGTCCCGTTCCAGCTCGGTCACCTCGGCGCGGGTCTCCTCCAGCAGCCGCGCGCGTTCGATGGCGACGCCCGCGAGCTTGCCGAGCGAGCGCATGAGACTGATCTCGTCCGGCGTGAAGTGCCGTATCTTCCGGTCGGCGCCGTAGAGGGTGCCGAAGACCGTGGTGCCGTAGCCGAGCGGCACCGCCAGGATGGCGTGCAGGCCTTCGGCCCGTACGACGGCATCGATGTCGGGAGAGTGCGGAATTTCCCTGTCGGCCAGGTAGTCGGGGCTCCAGGCGGGCGCCCCGCTCCGCTGGACGAGGCTGCCGAGGCCGGAGTCGTCGGAGGTCTTCAGGCCCACGCTGCGTGAGGTGGTCTCGCCCTCCGCCGCGCGGATGGAGCAGGGCCGTCCGTCGCCCCCGTCGCGCAGTCCGATGTAGGCCATGTCGAAGTTCAGCAGTCGGCGTGCCCGTCGTGCGATCTCGTGCAGCAGCGCTTCCATGCCGTGCACCAGGGTGAGGTCGTGGGCGGTGTCGACGAGCGCGGCGAGTCCGGCCTCCCGCTGCTGTGCGTGGCCGATCAGGGCCTGGACGCGCGAGGCCAGGCGGACGGCCTGGTCTAGCTCCGCGAGGGTGCCGTCGGAAGCCCCGTCGTGCCGGGCGGCGCGCAGCAGTTCCTCGAACCGCGCCGCCGGCGCCCCCTCGGCGAGCAGTTCCAGCACGGACATCACATCCGGCGAGGTGGCCGACGCCAGTCCCCCCGTCACCCCCGTCATCGTCATTCCCCCCGTGACCATCGTTCTCCCCTGATCATCGTTCCCCCGGTGATCATCGTCCCCCCGTAATCAGGCAAGTTGATCCTTAGGGAGCCTAAGCTTGGGGCGTCGTAGCCGCAACCGCCCCCTTTACATGTTCGCGCAAATGTTCCCTTGGGTGGTGGCCGAGTCACCCCTCTCCCCGGTTGGTTGTGTGGCCGGATCACCTGTCGCTCCCCGGGATGCCAGGGGAAGATCGGGCCGGTGCCCGTGAGCACGGGAATACGATCGGTGACCGGAAGCGCGGAAGGCGTGCCCGGCGCAGAGGGGAACAGCGGGGGATGTCCGAGATCAAGAGTTATCTACGTTCGCTCGAACGCAGCCGGGACTCCATGCGGGCGGAGCACCGGCCCGGGGTCTTCTCGCTGCGCGGAAGGCAGTGGGACCTGCACGACGGGGTCTTCGCCCCTCTGCACGCGGGCACGACCGAGATCGTCCTGGACATGCTCGGCCTTTGCGACCCCGTAGGCCCTCCTCGGCGCGGCTCGTTCCTGGAGATCGGCTGCGGCACCGGGGTCGTCGCCGTGACCGCCGCCCTCGCGGGCTGCGAGCGGGTCGTCGCCTCGGACATCAACGCCGAGGCGGTGGCGAACGCCGCGCTCAACGCGCGGCGGCACCAAGTCGCCGACCGGGTGCGAGCCGTGCACAGCGACCTCTTCGAAGCGCTGCCCGCCGGGGAGCGCTTCGACACCATCGTCTGGAGTTCGCCGTACGTCCGCGCACCGGAGGAGTACCGGTTCACCACTGCCCTGGAACGCGCCTATGTGGATCCCGGATACGAAGCGCATCGCAGGTACGTGGACGAGGCGCCGCGCCGGCTGACGAAGGACGGCCGGGCCCTGCTGCACTTCAGCAGCAGAGGGGACTTGGACGGACTGCACCGGATCGCCGGGGAGACGGGGCGGCGGCTGCGGGTGCTCAGGAAGCTCGCCATCGTCGACCGGGGAGACGTGGTCGAGCACTTCCTGGTGGAAATCCGTTCCGGCGAGGGGCTGTCGGAGGTGTACGACGCTGCCGCGCGCGGCGGGCTGCGCACCCGGGCCGCCCGAACGGTGGCTCAGCCCGCCTGAACCGCCGTCAGGAGCTCCTCCCATGCGGCGCGCTCCGTCTCGATCGCCGCGGCTTCCAGGTCGCGCGCGATCGAGTCGAAGGCGACGCCGGCCCACCCGAGCGCCTCCACCACCCGGCAGGCCGCCTCGTGTTCACCGGAGAGGGTGTCGCCGTGGAACCCCTCGCGGCGGTTCAGCGCTTCGAGCGCCGGCTGCGGCAGGGCGTGCGAGGTCATCCAGGCGATGATCCGTTCGACCCGGTCCAGCGCGGCCCGAGGGGATTCCGGCACGTTCTCCGAGGTCCAGAGCAGGCGCTGGGGGCGGGCTCCGTCGGCCACCAGGGAGCGCCAGTGCGGACAGCCGAGGCTCTCCTCGTAGCGGCGGTAGACGAGCCGCGCGGTGGCCACCCCGGCCTGTCCGCGCAGCGCGGCGGCGCAGGGGTCCGCCGAGCCGTCCAGTAGGGCGTCGACGCCTGCGTCGAGATGGCCGATGTCCAGGGAGACGAGCGAGGTGACGGCGGACGCGGCGTGACCGCCGGCCGTGGCGCGCTCCAGGCCGCGGAAGTAGGCGTCCACCGCCTGGGCGTACCGCTGCACGGAGTACACGGAGGTGACGTGCACGCCGACGCCGTGGGCGAGCACGTCACCGGCGGCGGCAAGTCCCCTGCCCGCGACGGGGATCCGGATCAGTACGTTGGGGCGGTCGACCATCTCCGCGAGCCGTCTGGAGTGGTCGGCCATGGTCTCGGCATCCGCGGCCGGCTGGGGCGCGATGCCGAGGGAGACCCAGCCGTGCATGCCCTTCGTCTCCCGGAACACCGGTTCCAGCGCGCTGCAGGCCGCACGGGCGTCCTCGGCGATGAGTGCGTAGACGCGTTCCTCGGCGGAGGCGGCCGCGCCCGAGAGCCGGTTCAGCTGGTCCCCGTAGGCCGTGGTGTCCGACATGGCGCGCGCGACGGCCGCGGGTCGGGAGATGACACCGCCGACCAGTCCGTCGGCCACCAGTCTCTCCAGGCTGCCGTCGGCCAGGCGGCCCCGATGGTAGTCGTCCAGCCAGAGACCGACCCCCTCTGCCGTGAGCTGGTCCAGGACGTCACTGCGCTTCGAGCGCGGCCATGTGGTCAATGACTGCCTCCGCTCCAGCAGTCGAACGAGACGTAAAGGGCATCCGTAATTCTAGGGCCCGGCATTACGATTTCGCACGTGCGGATATAACGGCCGGGTTACCGCATGATCACGTCCCGGACACCTGACAAAGTATTCGGCGCGGGGTTGCATATCGGCTCGTCATGTGTTCCGAAGGCCGTGGGGTGACACCTGACAAAATAGCTCCGTGCGCGTTGCAGGCGGCGACGGCGGCGTGTGAGGCTCCCGGCGAAATGGTGAGTGAGTAATTGCAGCGTTCTCTGGAGGGACCTTGACTGCAGGGCTCGAAAGACGGTCGCCGGTGATTCGCCGAGACGGCGAGGGGGTTTCCCGGCTCTGGGGGAAGGGGTCGGTCGTCACCACGAAACTCTCCGCCGAGGAGACCGGTGGCACCTTGGGAATCACGCACTTCAGTGCGGTGATGGGAGAACGCGCACCGCGCCACACCCACACGCTCGAGGACGAGATCTTCATCATCGAGGGAGGGGAAGTCCGCCTCACGGTCGGAGACCGCACGGAAATCGTCAACGGCGCCGGCGTGCTGTTCCTTCCGCGTGGCATACCGCATTCCTACCTGGTGGAGAGCGAAGCCGCCCGTTTCTATGTCATCACCACGCCCGGTGGATTCGAGAGGTTCTTCTCGGAGACCGGCTATCCGACCCGGCTCGGGAAATCGGCGCCGGTCGGTGAGTCGTGGTCGGTCGACCGCACCATGGAATTCGCGGAGAACCTCGGGCTCGGCGTGGTCTGGGGCGACTGACCGTTCGGCGTGCACCGGACCTGTGTGACTGTCCAAAGCTTGCACCGATACAGAAAGAGAACGCGAGTTCCATGAAAAGACGAAGCGTCCTGGCCGGCACGGCTGCCGCGATAGCCGCCACGACCCTGGAAGCCGGTCCCCGCGCGACGGCCGCCGCCGCCGCTCCCACCGCCCCCGGCTCCGACGCCGTCACCGTTCTTCCGGGCGACCCCCGCTACGCCGATCTCGTCGTCGGCAACAACTCCCGCTGGGTCGCCCGGCCCGATTCCGTCCGGCTGGTGCGGACCACCGAGCAGGTGGTGCGGGCCGTTCAGGAAGCCGTGGACGCGGGCAAGCGGATCTCGGTGCGCAGCGGCGGCCACTGCTACGCGGACTTCGTCTACAACTCCGAGGTCCGGGTGGTCATCGACACCTCCCTGCTCGACACCGTCACCTACGACGAGGAGCTCAAGGCCTTCGAAGTGGGCGCGGGATCGACGCTGCTCCATGTGTACGACTCCCTCTTCAAGGGCTGGGGCGTCACCATCCCCGGCGGCATGTGCTACTCGGTGGGGGCGGGCGGCCACATCAGCGGTGGTGGCTACGGAATGCTGTCCCGGCGGCACGGCCTGACCGTCGACCACCTGTACGCGGTCGAGGTCGTCGTGGTCGACGCGAAGGGCAAGGCGCGCAGCGTGGTGGCCACGCGCGAGGCCGACGACCCCCACCGCGACCTGTGGTGGGCGCACACCGGCGGTGGCGGCGGCAACTTCGGTGTCATCACCCGGTACTGGTTCCGCAGCCCCGACGCCACCGGCACCGACCCCTCCTCGCTCCTTCCCAAGCCCCCGAAGGAAGTGCTCGTCAGCGCGCTCGCGCTGCCCTGGAGCGAGCTGGACAAGGACTCCTTCACCTCGCTCGTGCGGAAGTTCGGCGCCTGGCACGAGAAGAACGGCTCCGCCGACTCCGCCGCCGCCTCCCTGTGCAGCTTCCTGATGATGAATCACAAGGCGAACGGCAGCATCGGTCTGCTCACCCAGATCGACGCCACCGTCCCCGGCGCGAGGAAGGTGCTCGACGCCTTCCTCACCGAGGTCACCTCGTCGCTCTCCGACGCTGCCGTACGCCCGATGTCCGAGCCGGTCGGTGAACTGGGCGCGCTGCCCGACCTGTTCACGCCGCAGCGACTTCCGTGGCTGCACTCGGTCAAGCTGCTGGGCACGAGCAACCCGACCCTGACCAATCCGACGCTGCGCGGCCACCACAAGTCCGCCTACCTGCGCAAGAACGTCACCACGGCACAGGCCACGGCGATGTACCGGCACCTGACGCGCACCGATCAGCAGAACCCGGCGTCCATGGTCGTCCTCCTGTCGTACGGCGGGAAGATCAACACCGTGGGCTCCGGCGACACCGCGTCGGCGCAGCGGGACTCGATCTTCAAGGGGCTGTTCCAGAGCTTCTGGTCGAGCGCCGAGGACGACGCCGCGAACATCGGCTGGGTGCGTGACGTGTACGGCGAGGTCTTCTCGGCCACCGGCGGCTACCCCGTGCCGGGCGCGGCCACGGACGGCTGCTACATCAACTATCCGGACGCCGACATCACCGACCCGAAGGTCAACACCACCGGCGTGCCCTGGTACACGCTCTACTACAAGGCCAACTACCCGCGCCTGCAGCAGGTCAAGGCCGCGTACGACCCTCGGAACACCTTCCGGCACTCGCAGTCCATCACCCTTCCCGACCACACGTGAGGCGAGCTGTGCAGCAGCATGACGTCGTCGAGGCGGAGCAGACGGAGCCGGCCCGAACGGCTTCCGGAGCGGCACGCGACAGCAGCAGTGGCCCGGCCTTCGCCCTGCTGGCGTCGGTCCAGTTCGTGCTCATCCTCGCCATGAGCGTGCTCAACGTCGTACTCCCCGACATCCAGCGCGAGTTCGGGCTCGACCGCGCCGAACTCGCCCTGCTCTCGGCCTCCTACGGCATGTCGTTCAGCGGGCTGCTGCTGCTGGGCGGCCGGCTGTCCGACCTGTACGGGAACCGGCGCGTGTTCCTCCTCGGTACCGGCGTGTTCGGCGTGAGTTCGGCGCTGGCGGGGGTGTCCACGGGGCTGTGGATGCTGCTGGTGGCCCGCTTCGCCCAGGGTGCCGGTGCCGCACTGGCCGTACCGGCCGCGATGGCGCTGGTGAGCGTCGTACACCCGGAGCCCGCGCGGCACGCCCGTGCCATGGCGGTCTGGGGCGGGCTCGCGGCCTCCGGCGGGACCGCCGGGATGCTGCTGTCCGGGGTGGTGGCCTCGTCGAACTCCTGGCGCTGGGTGTTCGTCGTGCCCGTCGCGATGGCGGCGGTGACCCTCTTCGCCGCCCCGCGGCTGCTCCCCGAGGGCGCGGCCGGCCGGGGCGGCCGCCTGGACGTCCTCGGGGCCGCCCTGGTCACCACCGGGATCGCCCTGCTCAGCTACGGCCTGGTGGAGGCGCCGGAGCGCGGATGGACCTCCCCGGTGGCGCTCGGCACCCTCACCGGCGGCGGCGCGCTGCTGCTGGCCTTCGTCGTCACCGAGGCACGGGTGCCGCAGCCGCTCCTGCCGCTGTCGTTCCCCGCCTCACCCCGCAGGGCGGTGGCGCTGCTGGCGGTCTTCCTGGGCGCCGCCGGGATCACCACCATCTTCTTCATGCTCGCGCTGTACTTCCAGGAGGTCCGGGGCTATTCCGCGCTGGAGACGTCGGCGGCGTTCCTGCCCTTCGGCCTGACCCTGGTCGTCAGCGGCCTGTGCGTGGGCAGGCTGGTGCAGCGCTTCGGCCCGCGTGCGGTGCTGGTCGGGGGACTGGCGCTGGCCGGGCTGGGACTGGCGGTGCTGGGCCGGATCGGCACCGACACGCCGTACGTGGGCGCCGTACTGGCCGGGCTGGTGCTCTTTCCCGCCGGGGCGGCGCTGGTCTTCGCCGGATCCACCGTCACCGCGACCACCGACGTCCCGCAGGACCAGGCCGGTCTCGCCGGCGCCGTGGTCAACACCGCGCTGGAGGCCGGGCCGGCCATCGGTCTCGCCGTCCTGGTGACCCTGGCCACCGCACGCACCACGGACCTGGTGCACACGGGCACGGGTACGGCCTCTGCCCTGACCTCCGGCTACGGCTTCGCCTTCACCATCGCGGCCGTGGCCTTCGCCGCCGCCGCGGTGTGCGCGCTCGTCCTGCTGCGCCCCCGCCCGACCCGGGACGCCGGCTGAAAGACCCCGGTCCTGCGGCCGCTCGGACACCCTGAATTTCCATCCGCTACGACATGTACCAAGGAGCACCCCTCATGACCGCCCGATTCAAGGACAAGGTCGTCATCGTCACCGGGGCCGGATCCGGCATCGGCCGGGCCAGCGCCAGGGCCTTCGCCCGCGAGGGCGCCACCGTGGTCGCCGCCGGGGCCCGGCCCGAATCCATCGAGGAGACTGTGCGACTCGTCGACGAGGACGGCGGCACCGCCAGCGCCGTCGTCGCCGACGTCACCCGGCCCGAGGACATGGAGCGCCTGGTGCGCACCACGGTGGAGCGCCACGGCGGCCTGCACGTCGCGCACAACAACGCCGGCGTCTTCGGCAAGCCCACCCCGGTCGGCGACCTGGACCTGTCCGTGTGGCAGTCCGTGCTGGACGTCAACCTGAACGGCGTCCTGCTCAGCATGCAGCAGCAGATCGCGCACATGCGGGCGCACGGCGGTGGTGCCATCGTCAACACCGCGTCGAACATCGGTTACCACGGGCGCCGCCCCGGCATGGCCGCCTACGCCGCGTCCAAGGCCGCCGTGAGCACCCTCACCCGGGTCGCCGCCCTGGACCACATCAAGGACAACGTGCGCATCAACGCGGTGAGCCCCGGTGCCACGGACACCAGCATGTCCCTGCGCCCCGGGGAGACCGACGCCGATCGCGCGGCCCGGCTCGCCACGACGGTTCCGATCGCCCGCGTCGCGACGACGGACGAGATCGTCAACGCGGTGCTGTGGCTGGCGTCCGACGAGTCGAGCTTCGTCGTCGGCCACGACCTCGTCGTCGACGGCGGTGTCACCAGCTGATCCCGCAGGCCGGTCCCCTCACCTGATCCACGGCGTCCCGGCCTCGTGTCCCCGATGGGCCACGAGGCCGGGACGTGCGCTTTCCGGAACTTTCCCGGGCCCGGTCGGATGAATTCGTCCCGGCCCGCGGATGAATTCATTCTGCTCAACCGGAACATGACGAAGTAACGATACTTCCCTTCACGGGGATTCCGTAATTCCGCAGAATCGGTGCAAGCAACTCACGAGTTCAGCCGAAGAAATCCTTCTTCATCGCCACGAGAGGAACCGAGTTGGACAGCGAGCTCGCTCACATCGAATCGCTCCCCGCTCTTCAGCAGCCCGATTGGCACGGCCATCCTGCGAGGGAGCGGGCGAGGCGGGAACTGAGCGCGCTTCCGCCGCTCGTCAAGGCCGCCGACGTGACCCGGCTGCACGACCACCTCAGGGCGGTCGCCCAGGGGCACGCCCAGGTCATCCAAGCCGGTGACTGTGCCGAGGACTGGGCGGAGAACGGCCGCGTGGACGTCGCCCGCAAGGCGGCGGTGCTCGACCTCCTGGCGGGCGTCATGCGCGTCAACGCGGGCAGGCCCGTGGTGCGCGTGGGCCGGCTCGCCGGCCAGTACGCCAAGCCGCGGTCCAAGCCCACCGAAACGGTCCGGGGTGTCGAACTGCCCGTCTACCGCGGGCACATGGTGAACGATCCGAACCCCGACCCGGTGCTGCGACAGCCCGACCCCCGGCGCCTGCTGACCGGCCACCGGGCCGCGCGCGAGGTCATGGAACACCTCGGCTGGGCCGGCAGCGCCGGGCGCGCGCAGGCCCCCGTGTGGACCAGCCACGAGGCCCTCCTGCTCGACTACGAACTGCCCATGCTGCGCCGGCAGGACGACGGCGGCCTGCTGCTCACCTCGACGCACTGGCCGTGGATCGGCGAGCGCACCCGGCAGGTGGACGGCGCCCACGTGGCGCTCCTGGCGGCCGTGCGCAACCCGGTGGCCTGCAAGGTGGGGCCGACCATGACGCCGGAGGAACTGCTGCGCCTGTGCGAGCGGCTGGACCCCGGCCGCGTCCCCGGGCGGCTGACGCTCATCGCGCGCATGGGCGCGGGTACGGCACCCGAGAAGCTCCCCGCCCTGGTCGCCGCCGTACGGGACGCCGGGCACCCGGTGATCTGGCTGTCCGACCCGATGCACGGCAACACCGAGTGCGGCCCCGACGGTCTGAAAACCCGTTTCGTGAAGAGCGTCATACGCGAGGTCGAGGAATTCCAGGAATCCGTGGCAGCGGCCGGCGGAATTCCCGGCGGCCTGCACCTGGAAACCACCCCGGATCAGGTCACGGAATGCGTCGCCGACGCCACTTTCATCGATTCGGTCGGAGACAAGTACACGAGCTTTTGCGACCCGCGGCTCAATCCCCGTCAGGCCGTGGAGGTCGCCTCGGCCTGGCGCCGCTGAAAAGGAGGCCTGTTCACCATGCAGGACAAGATCGCGCTGGTCACGGGAGCCGCGGGCGGAATAGGCGAAGCGGTCGTCCGCGCCCTGGCCGAACGCGGCGCCGAGGTGGCCGCCGTGGACAAGGACGGTGACCGGCTGAGCGAGGTGACGGGGAAACTGGCCGCCGACGGGCTGCGGGTACGGGCGTTCCCCGCCGACATCACCACCAGCGCCGCGGCCGAGCGCCTGGTCGCGGACGTCGAGGACGCCCTGGGACCGCTCGACCACCTGGTCAACGGGGCGGGCGCACTACGCCTGGCGAAGGCCCGGGACCTCACCGACGCGGACTGGGCGGCGACGTTCGCGGTCAACGCCACCGGAGTGTTCTTCATGTCGCGCGCGGTGGTCAACCGCATGGTCCGGCGGCGCTCCGGAGCCGTCGTCACCATCGCCTCCAACGCGGCGGGAACGGCCCGCATGGACATGGCCGCGTACTCGGCGTCGAAGGCCGCGGCGACCATGTTCACCAAGTGCCTCGGCCTCGAGGTCGCCCGGTACGGCATCCGGTGCAACGTGGTCGCTCCCGGCTCCACCGAGACCCCGATGCTCACGTCCATGTGGAAGGACGACCACGGGCGCACCGCGACGCTCGAAGGTTCGCCCGACGCCTACCGCGTCGGCATACCACTCGGCAAGCTGGCCCGCCCCTCGGACGTGGCCGAGGCGGTGGCGTTCCTCCTGTCGGATCAGGCCTCGCACATCACGATGCACGACCTCACCGTCGACGGCGGCGCGACCCTCGGCGTCTGACCACCCAAGCCATACGAGGAAGACCATGCCAGGGATACCCCCCATCCAGCCCTACCCGATGCCCCAGGCCGGAGACCTGCCCGCCAACACGGCGGCGTGGCAGGCCGATCCGGACCGCGCGGTCCTGCTCGTGCACGACATGCAGCGGTACTTCCTGAGGCAGTTCCCCGAGGGCGAGGCACCCGGTGCCGACCTCGTGCGGAACGCGACCCGGCTGCGCGAACAGGCGGTCGCCTCCGGCATGCCCGTCGCGTACACCGCGCAGCCGGGCGGCATGACCGACGAACAGCGTGGACTGCTCAAGGACTTCTGGGGGCCGGGCATGCGTGTCGACCCCGCCGACCGGGAGGTCGTGGAGCCGCTCGCGCCCGGCCTGGAGGACTGGCTGCTCACCAAGTGGCGCTACAGCGCGTTCTTCCGGTCCGACCTGCTGGAGAGGATGCGCGCCCACGGACGGGACCAGCTGATCGTCTGCGGTGTGTACGCGCACATCGGGGTGCTGTCCACCGCGGTGGAGGCCTTCACCAACGACATCCAGACGTTTCTGGTGGCCGACGCGGTCGCCGACTTCACCGAGGCGTACCACCGGCTGGCCCTCGACTACGCCGCCGAGCGTTGCGCCCTGGTCACCACGACCAAGTCCGTGATCGAGGAGCTCAGCCGATGAACGAACACAGCGCCCGTACGGGGCACGACCTGCTCGACCGGCTCCTCGGGCCGGAGCCGTCCGCCTTCGCGCTGCTGCACCGCCCCGAAGTCAGCGGCCCGGACACCCTGGAGGTCCTGGCGGGGACGGTGTCGACGGTGGACGCCGTGGCCCGGATACCCCTGAGCGAGGCACCCGATCCCGACGCCGGGGCCCGTCAGGAGGTCCTGGCGCTGATCCCCTACCGCCAGGTCGCCGAGCGGGGCTACGCCTGCGCCGACGACGGCGAACCGCTGATCGCGATCACCGTGGCGGAGCAGACCACCGTCGCGGTGAGCGACGCCCTGCGGCGGCTGCCCGGCGAGCCGGTCGCGCTCAGCGGCGGCGCCTTCGACCTCGACGACGACGAGTACGCCGGAATCGTCCGCAAGGTGATCGCGGACGAGATCGGCACGGGCGAGGGAGCGAACTTCGTCATCAAGCGGTCGTTCGTCGCCGACATCACCGGCTACACGGTGCACAGCGCCCTGGCGTTCTTCCGGCGGCTGCTGGAGCGGGAGCAGGGGGCGTACTGGACGTTCGTCGTGCACACCGGCGACCGTACCTTCGTCGGCGCCTCCCCCGAGCGGCACGTGAGCCTGCGGGCCGGCCGGGCCGTGATGAACCCGATCAGCGGCACCTACCGCTATCCGGCCTCCGGCCCCACCCTGCCGGGCGTCATGGACTTCCTCGCCGACCGCAAGGAGGCCGACGAGCTGTACATGGTCGTCGACGAGGAACTCAAGATGATGGCGCGGATCTGCGATCCCGCTCCCCGGGTCGTGGGGCCGTACCTGAAGGAGATGGCTCGCCTCGCGCACACCGAGTACTTCATCGAGGGCGCGAGCGACCACGATCCCCGCACGATTCTGCGGGAGACCATGTTCGCGCCGACGGTGACGGGCAGTCCGCTGGAGAGCGCCTGCCGGGTGATCAACCGGTACGAGCCCCGCGGGCGCGGCTACTACAGCGGTGTGGTCGCCCTGATCGGGCAGGACGAGCGGGGGCGGCGCACGCTCGACTCCTCGATCCTCATACGCACCGCCGACATCGACGGCGCCGGCCGGCTGAGCATCGGCGTCGGTGCCACCCTGGTCCGGCATTCCGACCCGGACTCGGAGGTCGACGAGACCCGGGCGAAGGCGGCCGGTCTCCTCGCCGCTCTGGGCACCGAGGGCTCCGCGCGCTTCGCCGAACACCCGCGCGTGCGCCAGGCCTTGGAGCAGCGCAACGACTCGATCGCCGGTTTCTGGATCGGCGAGCGTGCCCGTCCGGCCGGGCGGGGGGCCGAACTGGCCGACCGCCGGGTCCTCGTGGTGGACGCGGAGGACACCTTCACCTCCATGATCGGCCACCAGCTGCGGGCCATGGGGCTGAAGCCGACGGTCCGGCGCTTCGACGAGCCGTACTCCTTCGACGACCACGAGCTCGTCGTCATGGGTCCGGGCCCCGGTGATCCGCGCGACACCCGCGACCCCAAGATCACACACCTGCGGTCCGCGATCCACGCGCTCGTGGACCAGCGCCGGCCCTTCATCGCCGTCTGCCTCAGTCACCAGGTGCTCAGCACCCTGCTCGGCCTGGAACTGGTGCGCCGGCCGGTGCCCAACCAGGGAGTCCAGCGGGAGATCGACCTGTTCGGAGCGCGGGAACGGGTCGGCTTCTACAACACGTTCGCGGCCCGCAGCGCGCTGGACGCGTTCGAGGTTCCCGGCGTGGGGCTCGTCGAGGCGAGCCGGGACGAGGAGACCGGGGAAGTGCACGCGCTGCGCGGGCCCGGCTTCGCCTCGATGCAGTTCCACGCCGAGTCCGTGCTCACACAGGACGGCGTACGCGTCGTCGGTGACGCGCTCGAGGGGGTGCTGCGTACGTGCGCGTGGTAATCGCCTGGTGGGACCTCGACGGGTCCGAGCAGACCATCGCCTCGCTCCGGGACTTCCTGCGCGACGAGGCCGTGGACCGTTTCTCCCGGGTACCGGGGCTGCGCCTGAAGGTGTGGATCTCCGACGCGCGCACCAACCGGTGGGGCGCCGTCTTCCTGTGGGAGTCGGCCCAGGCCGCGGCCGTGCCCATTCCGGCCAGGGCCGCCGAACTCATCGGCGCTCCGCCCACCCAGAGGCACGTCTTCGACGTCGAGGCCACCACGGAGGGCGCCTACGACACGGTCCGACTGGCCCGTCTGGGCCTCGCCTTCACCGGCTGAGCCACGCCGGGAGGACGGCCTGCGACCTCTCGACCAACTTCCCCACTGCGACAAGGATCACGATGAAGGTACTCATTGCCGGGGGCGGTATCGGCGGCCTCGCGGCCGCACTGAGCCTCGCGCGCCACGGCCACCAGGTCGTCGTGCTGGAACGAAGGGACACCTTCAGCGAACTGGGCGCGGGCATCCAGCTGGGCCCGAACGCCTTCCACGCCCTGGACCGCCTGGGCGTTGGCACCGCGGTGCGGCAACGCGCCGTGTACAGCGATGAGTTGCGGTTCATGGACGGCACCACCGGGCGCCGGGTCGCGAGCCTGCCGCTCACCGGCGCATACCGCTCCCGCTTCGGCAATCCGTACGCCGTCGTGCACCGCGGTGACCTCTACCAGGCGCTCCTCGACGGCTGCGTCGCGGACTGGAACATCACGCTGATCACGAAGTGTTCCGTGACCCGGTACGAACAGGACGCGGACAGCGTCACGGCGATCACCGACACCGGGCGACGTTTCACCGGCGCGGCGCTCATCGGCGCCGACGGGATCCGTTCCGCCGTGCGCAGCCAGCTCGTCGGGGACGGCACGCCGCGCGTGTCCGGCCACACGATCTACCGGTCCGTCATCCCCATGGAGCGGGTGCCGCGGGAGCTGCGCTGGAACACCGTCACCTTGTGGGCCGGCCCCAAATGGCACGTCGTCCACTACCCCATCGGCAGCGGGAAGTTCCTCAACCTGGCGGCCACCCGCGACGACGGCGCACAGGACGTCGTGGTCGGCAGGCCCGTCGAGCGGGCGCGCGTCCTGTCCGAGTTCCCCGAGCTGAGCGGCACCGCCCGGCAACTGCTGGAACTGGGGAGCGACTGGAAGGAATGGGTCCTGTGCGACCGCGACCCGGTCGAGCGCTGGACGGACGGCCGCGTCGCCCTCCTCGGTGACGCCGCGCACCCGATGCTCCAGTACGCGGCCCAGGGCGCCTGCATGGCCCTCGAGGACGCCGTCATCATCGGCCAACTGCTCGCGGAAGCCGCTGGGGACATCCCGCAACGCCTGGAGAAGTACAACGCCGAGCGGTACGAGCGTGCCGCCAGGGTGCAGCAGGTGGCCCGTGCCATAGGCGAGCAGCTCTACCACCCGGCCGGCGACGCGGCCGCGGCCCGCAACGCGATGCTGTCCTCCTTCACGGTCGAGGAACTGTACGACGAGGTCGAGTGGCTGCACGGGGCTCGCATCGGCGGGTCGGAGGAGCACCGTTGAGCAGGTTGCGCTGGCTGACCGCGGGGGAGTCCCACGGTCCCGCACTCGTGGGGACGCTGGAGGGCCTCCCGGCCGGTGTGCCGGTCACCACGGAGATGGTGGCGGACCACCTGGCGAGGCGGCGGTTGGGTTACGGCCGCGGTGCGCGGATGAAGTTCGAGCGCGACGAGGTCACCTTCCTCGGCGGCGTCCGGCACGGCCGCACCCTCGGCTCCCCGGTCGCGATCATGGTGGGCAACACCGAGTGGCCCAAGTGGGAACAGGTGATGGCGGCCGACCCGGTCGACCCCGGGATCCTGGCGGGGCTCGCCCGCAACGCCCCGCTGACCCGCCCGCGCCCCGGCCACGCCGACCTCGCGGGTATGCAGAAGTACGGCTTCGACGAGGCCCGTCCGATCCTGGAGCGGGCCTCCGCGCGGGAGACGGCGGCCCGGGTGGCGCTGGGCGCGGTGGCGCGGTCGTACCTGAAGGAAACGACGGGCATCGAGATCGTCTCGCATGTGGTGGAGCTGTGCTCGGTGAAGGCTCCGGCCGGGGTGTACCCGACGCCGGCCGACGTGGAGAAGCTGGACGCCGATCCGCTGCGGTGCCTGGACGCGGACGCGTCGAAGGCGATGGTCGCGGAGATCGACCAGGCGCACAAGGACGGCGACACGCTCGGCGGCGTGGTCGAGATCCTGGCGTATGGCGTCCCCGTGGGCCTCGGTTCGCACGTGCACTGGGACCGCCGCCTGGACGCCCGCCTGGCCGCCGCGCTGATGGGCATCCAGGCGATCAAGGGAGTCGAGGTCGGCGACGGCTTCGGCCTGGCACGCGTCCCCGGCTCCAAGGCGCACGACGAGATCGTCGCGACCGCCGAGGGCATCAAGCGGACGTCCGGCCACTCGGGCGGCACCGAGGGCGGGCTGTCCACGGGTGAGCTGCTGCGGGTGCGGGCGGCGATGAAGCCGATCGCGACGGTGCCGCGGGCGCTGCAGACGGTGGACGTGATCACCGGCGAGGCCGCGCAGGCCCACCACCAGCGTTCGGACGTGTCCGCGGTGCCGGCGGCCGGCATCGTGGCCGAGGCGATGGTGGCGCTGGTGCTGGCGGACGCGGTGGCGGAGAAGTTCGGCGGTGACAACGTCGAGGAGACCCGCCGCAACGTCCGGTCCTACCTCGACCACCTGGCGATCCGGTGAGCGGCACGGATCACCCGTCGCTCTCCCGGGTGTGGGGGTCAGGTCAGCGACACGTGGGTGAAGCGGCCGGCGGTGTGGAGGTCCGACTCGATGCGGGCGGCTGTTGAGGTGAGTTCGGGGAGCAGGTCGGTTACGCACTCGCGCAGGGTGCGGCGGCTGGCGTGCATCGCCGTGTTCAGGGCGGCAACCACCCGTCCGGACCGGTCGCGGATCGGGACCGCGAGGGAACGGAGGCCCTCTTCCAGTTCCTCGTCGACCAGGGCGTAGCCCTGGGAGTGGATCGAGGCCAGGGTGCGGGACGGTGTCTCTTCGTCACCGGGCCGTCCGTGGTCCCTGTGCGGGTCCGCCAGCAGGACTCGTCCCAGTGCCGTCGCGTACGCCGGCAGGCGTGTGCCCACCGTGATGTTCACGCTCATCACCCGGCCCGTCGCCACGCCGGCCGTGTACTGGATCTCCTCGCCGGGGTCCGAGAGCACCGCCATCGACGTCGACTCGTGGATGCGGGACGTCAGGTCGGCCAGGTGGGGCCGGGCGATCTCGGGGAGGGACGTGCGGGACAGGGGCGGGAAGCCCAGGGAGAGGACCCGGGGGGTCAGGGTGAAGGTGCGGGGGCTCGGGGTGGTCACCAGGCCCAGGTGTTCGTAGGTGATCAGTGCCCGGCGGGCCGTCGCCCGGGCCAGGCCCGTCGCCCGGGCCACCTCCGTGAGGGTCAGCTCCGGCCGGTCCTCGCCGAAGGCCGTGAGGACCGTCAGGCCTCGTGCCAGGGATTCGATGAAGTCGCGGCCCAGCCGCTGCTTGGACGCGCCCGTCCACAGCGCCAGGTCCGAGGGGGGCGGGCCGGGCTCCGGGGGCGGTGTGCGGTGCAGTTCGCGTTCCATCTCCGTCACCGCCGACCGCAATCTCGGCAGCAGGGTGGTGCGCAGGTCGTGTGCCGTGCGCCGGCTCGTGTGGCTGACCACGCTCGCCACGCACGCGATCTTCCGGCGGCCGCCTGTGTGAGGGGACCGGACCGGTACCGAGACCGCCACCAGGCCCGGTTCGATCAGCTGGTCGTCCAGGGCCCAGCCGTTCGCGGCCGCCTCTTCCGTGCGGCTGACGAAGGCCTCGTCGTCCCGTTCGTCCGCTCCGTACTTGCGCGGCGGTACGGCCGTGAAGGACAGGTCCCTCGGATCCGACGCCCTGCGGTCCCGCCAGCGCCGCCAGTCGGTGTCCGTCCACTGTGTCGCGAACAGCGGGCCCGGTGCGGTGCGTTCGGCGGGGAGCAGGTCGCCGATGCGGAAGCTCAGGGACATCGCGCGGCGGCGGGTCGCCTGGTGGATGAAGCGGATGCCGTCGCGGTCGGCGACCGCGAGGGAGACCGACTCGTCCAGTTCGTCGGCCAGGGCGTCCGCTCGGGCGGAGAGGAGGGCGGGCAGGCGCAGGGCGGCGAGGTAGGCGTTGCCCAGTTCCATCAGGCGGGGGGCCAGGTGCACGTCCCGGCCGTCCACGCGGACGTAGTCCATGCGGGCGAGTGTGGCCGTGACGCGGTCGACCGTGGAACGGGCGAGACCGGTGGCCCGTTCGAGGGCGCTGAGGCTCAGCGTGCCGTCCGCCTCGGTCAGCTCCCGCAGGACCGCGATACCGCGGATCAGCGGCGTGACCGCCTCCGCAGGGGTGGCCAACGCCCGGACGGCCTCGGGCGTGGCCTCGTCGGCGGCGTCGTTCATGGACATGGCTGGCATCGGCTCTCCGGTACGGCGGTCGCGGCGCAGGGCTACCGTAGTCCGCGACGGACCCCTGAATGAGCGCCGAGTGCCGTCACGTCCGCGGCCGGCCCCGCGTCACCCGTACCCGGTAATCCCCCCCGGGATCCGCCCCGACCACCCTGATCACGACCCCTCTGCGCGCATCCCTGAACGTCTCCCCGGGCGCGAACGGCGCGTCCGACAGCTCCGCGTGGACGTTCGGCGCGCGCGTGCAGCCCCCGCTGTCGCGGCGGGAGTCGTGGACGGTGATCGGCCCCATGCCCGTGTCCACCTCGGCGTCGACCTTGTAGACCAGGACCCCCGGGCGGCACACCGACTCGTCGTTGCCGGCCCGGGTGCGCAGTTCGACGGCGTAGCCGGATCTGCTGTCCATGGGTACGACGACCAGCTTGGAGCCGCCCGCGCGGGCCAGCGGAGTCAGGATGAACTCCGCGGTGCCGGGGGCCGATACGCAGTGCACCTGTGCGGCGTCCAGCCAGCCCAGCTTCCACTTGTGCCAGCCGAGGAGGTCGTTGTTGGCGCCCCAGTCCTCGCTCATGATGTCCCAGTGGCCGACCGCGCCCCCGCCCTGAGCGGTGTACAGGTCGGGCAGGCCGAAGACGTGGCCGTTCTCGTGGGGGAGGACGCGATAGCCGGTGCGGCCGTAGGAGCCGGAGCCGTCGTCCTGGCGGGAGTAGACGAAGGAGGCGTTGGCCACGGGTATGCCCTCGGCCTTCGGGGCCTCGGGGTTGCCGGCGAAGGTGACCGAGAGGACGGTGTCGAGGGCGGAGGGGCCGGCGTTCGGGGTGACCAGCACGTTCAGCAGGTCGTACTTGCGGAAGTCCACCCTCGGGTCGGCCGCGGCCACGAGGTCCTGGACCAGCGCGCGGTAGCCGGGGTCGAAGGGGGCGCCGCGCTCTATGCCGTACTCGTGGAAGGACTTCGGCATCCGCAGCCACCGCGGTATCGGCGTCTCGGGGCGGTAGTCGAGGCGGCCGTAGGAGCTGGTGCGGAACCAGTGCCGGGTCTGCGGGAAGAACTCCCGGTAGCGGTCCAGGGCCTTGCCCTCGCCGGGTGCGTCGGAGAAGTCGATCATCAGGGTGAGGGCGCGGACGGTGCCGGTGGAGCGGGCGTAGCCGTCGGTGGTGGGGATGCCCTCGGACATCTGGACCTCGCGGGCGCCGCGGATCATGCAGGGGCCGTGCGCGGAGGTGCGGGACAGGGAGACCGGGCCCGCTCCGGCCGTGGTGGTGCCCGGGGCGAGGCGGCCCGTGCCGGCCGAGGTGCTGACCGTGAAGGTCAGGGCGGTCACGCAGACGAGAGCGGCCAGGCGCCGCCTGGGTATCCGGCGGCCGGGCGGCCTCGAGCCGTATGACCGGGGTCGCCGGGGCTGCGGCTGCATGCCAGGGACCTGCAAGGGACCTCCCGCGCCACGGCAGCCTCCCGGTCTCCGGCTGCACCCATGCGATCACCCTGCGTCGGGGGGTGTGGGGGGCGCGCGTTGGAGGAGACCGATCGTGGGTTTCCCGTCGGTAGCGATCCCGCCGGAATCGTGAGCCAGGTCACAAACAAAAAGTCCAGGTGCGGGAAATAGCGGGGACCCGGTCCCCGTTTAGCCATGTGTCCGAATAAACGGGGAGCCTCTCCCCGGATCGCTTCACCACACACTCAGACCACCCAGGAGTACGCCGTGCAGACCGCCACCCCCGCACCGCGCAAGGCGCCCCGGCCCCGTGCCGACGCCCTGCGCAACCGGGAGCGGATCGTCACCGCCGCCCGGGAGATGTTCGTCGAGCACGGCCCCGAGGTGCCGCTCGACGAGATCGCCCGCCGGGCCGGCGTGGGCAACGCCACGGTGTACCGCCACTTCCCCGACCGCGACGCGCTCGTACGCGAGGTCGTCTGCTCCGTACTGGACCGTACGGGCGCGGCGGGCGAGCTCGCGCTCGCGGAGACCGGGGACGCGTTCGAGGCCCTGGAGCGCTTCGTGCACACCTCCGCCGACGAGCGGATCAGCGCGCTGTGCCCGATGGTCTCGAGCACGTTCGACGAGAACCACCCCGATCTGGAAGCGGCGCGCGAGCGCTTGGAGCGGATCCTCGAAAGGGTCATGGAACGTGCCAAGGCAGCCGGCCAGCTCCGCCCCGACGTCGGTGTCGGTGACCTGATGGTCGCCGTCGCCCAGCTCAGCCGGCCCCCGGCCGGCACGGCGTGCTTCAGCGCCGACCGCTTCGTGCACCGTCATCTTCAGCTGTTCCTGGACGGACTGCGGGCCCCGGCCCGTTCCGCCCTGCCGGGCGCGGCAGTGACCATGGAGGACCTCCGCCAAGCCTGACCGATCAGTTCCGGGCGCCAACCGAGTCATCACACACAGCTCACGGCCACGCCGGTCGTCGAGTCGTCCCTCAACGACACCTTTTTCCGTCACCTTGTCCCGAAGTGGGTACTCCCATGTCTGAAACAGCCTCGAAGGCACTGCGGGCTCCGGCCGCCTCGCCGGACCCCGGCCGCTGGAAAGCGCTCGTCTTCATCGCGCTGGCCCAGCTGATGGTCGTCCTGGACGCCACCATCGTGAACATCGCCCTGCCCTCCGCCCAGCAGGACCTCGGCATCTCCGACGGCAACCGGCAGTGGGTCGTCACGGCCTACGCCCTGGCCTTCGGCGGTCTGCTCCTGTTCGGCGGCCGGATAGCCGACCTGTGGGGCCGCAAGAGGGCGTTCGTCGTCGGGCTCGGCGGCTTCGCCGTGGCCTCCGCGCTCGGTGGCGCGGCCACGAACGAGGCGATGATGTTCGGCGCCCGCGCCCTCCAGGGCGTGTTCGGCGCCCTGCTCGCGCCGGCCGCGCTCTCCCTGCTCGCCGTGATGTTCACCGACGCCAAGGAGCGCGCCAAGGCGTTCGGCATCTACGGCGCGATCGCCGGTGGCGGTGGTGCCGTCGGCCTGATCCTGGGCGGCTTCCTCACCGAGTACCTGGACTGGCGCTGGACGTTCTTCGTGAACATCCCGTTCGCCGTCGTCGCCGCGGCCGGTGCGTACTTCGTCATCCGTGAGCCGGAGGGCGGCCGCAACCGCTCCCCGCTCGACATCCCGGGCGTCGTCCTGTCCACCCTCGGCCTGGTCGCCCTCGTCTACGGCTTCACCCGCGCCGAGTCCGATGGCTGGAGCGACTCCGTGACCGTCGGCATGTTCGTGGCCTCCGCCGTCCTGCTCGCGACCTTCGTGGTCGTCGAGTCCAAGGTGAAGGCCCCGCTGCTGCCGCTGCGCGTGATCACCGAGCGCAACCGCGGCGGTGTCTACCTCTCCCTCGGTCTCGCGATCATCGCGATGTTCGGCCTGTTCCTCTTCCTGACCTACTACCTGCAGATCGTGAAGGGGTACTCGCCGGTCAAGACCGGGTTCGCCTTCCTGCCGATGATCGTGGGCATGATCACCGGCTCCACCCAGATCGGCACTCGCCTGATGACCAGGGTCGCGCCGCGCCTGCTGATGGGCCCCGGCTTCCTGGTCGCCGCGCTCGGCATGCTGCTGCTGACCCGGCTGGAGATCGGCTCCTCGTACGCGGCCCTGCTGCTGCCGGCGATGCTGCTGCTCGGCCTGGGCATGGGTACGGCGTTCATGCCGGCCATGTCGCTGTCCACGCAGGGCGTCGAGCCGCGGGACGCCGGTGTCGCCTCCGCGATGGTCAACACCTCGCAGCAGGTGGGCGGCGCCATCGGTACGGCCCTGCTGAACACGATCGCCGCCTCGGCCACCACGTCCTACATCGCGGACCACATCGCCGGGGCCACCAGCCGGTCCCAGCAGCAGCTGGTCCAGCTGGAGGCCATGGTGGAGGGCTACACGAGTGCCATCTGGTTCGCCGTCGGCATCCTCGTGGTGGCCGCCGCGATCGCCCTGACCTTCATCAACGCGGGCCGCCCCGACAGCGCCACCGTGACCGGTTCCGGTTCCGGCGAGGACGTGGCGGACGAGGTGCAGATCCCGGTCGTCGCCCACTGACGGCCGTACCCGCAAACACCCCTTCGGGCCCTCCGTAGGTACGAGGAGGGGACGCCTCGTACCCACGGATTCCAGGACCTGCCCTGGCTCAGCGGAGCCAGGGCAGGTCCGCACCCGCTTCGGTCGGCTGGAGTCCCTCGGCGATGATCCGCATGATCTCGCCGAGGGACTTCTGCTGCTCCGGGGTGAGCCGGTCGAAGACCGCCTGGCGTACGGCCTCCACATGGCCCGGCGCGGTCTGCCGCAGCACCTCGTAGCCCTCGTCCGTCAGCACGGCGAACTGGCCCCGCTTGTCGTCGGGGCAGTCCTCACGGCGCACCCAGCCGTTCTTCTCCAGGCGCGCGATGGCGTGCGAGAGGCGGGAGCGGGTGATCTTCGCCAGCATCGCGAGCTCCGTCATCCGCAGCCGTCGCCGCGGCGCCTCGGCGAGCTTGACCAGAAGGCCGTAGTAGATGTGCGGCATGCCCGCGTCGCGCTGGAGCTGACGGTCGAGATGGTCGTCGAGGAGGGTGACGCCCTCCATGAACGAGCGCCATACGCGCTGCTCTTCGTCGGTGAGCCAGCGCGGTTCCGGAGGCTCTGCGACGGAGCCCGGTGTCGGTGCGGATGCGGGTGCCTTCATGTCTTCCACTCTACGTGGCCCCTCCTTGAACTTTAAACAAATGCCCCGTACAGTTTTGTCAGGGAACCATGTTTTGGAAGGAGCCGCAGCATGTCCGCCGCCACCCAGGAGCGCATGCCCGCTCTGTACCTGAGCCACGGCGCCCCACCACTGGCGGACGACCCGGTCTGGCCCGGTGAACTGGCCGCCTGGTCGGCCGGCCTGCCGCGCCCCCGGGCGATCCTGATGGTCTCCGCCCACTGGGAGGAGGCCCCGCTCGCCATCGGCGCCACCGAGACCGTCCCGCTCGTCTACGACTTCTGGGGCTTCCCGGAGCACTACTACCGGGTGACCTACGAGGCCCCCGGCGCACCGGAGCTCGCCGAGTCGGTACGGAAGCTGCTGCGCGCCCCCGGCGTGCCCGTCCAGGACGTCCCCGACCGCGGCCTCGACCACGGCGCGTACGTCCCGCTGGTCGAGATGTACCCGGAGGCCGACATCCCGGTCCTGCAGGTCTCCATGCCGACGCTCGACCCGGTCCGGCTCATGGAGATCGGCCGCAGGCTCGCCCCCTTGCGGGACGAGGGCGTGCTCATCGTCGGCTCCGGCTTCTTCACCCACAACCTGGCCGCGCTCCGGCAGGGCGGCATCCCCGCCTGGTCGGCGGAGTTCGATGACTGGGGCCGGCGGGCGCTTCAGGCGCGTGACGTGGACGCCCTGCTCGACTTCACCCGCAAGTCGCCCGCGGGGCGGCTCGCCCACCCGCGCACGGAGCACTTCGCCCCGCTGTTCGTGACCATGGGCGCGGCCGACGCGGCCGGTGAGCTGGACGCGCACAAGTCGGTGATCGACGGCTTCTGGATGGGGCTGGCCAAACGGTCGGTGCAGTTCGGCTGACGTCCGCGCAGTTCGGCTGAGGCCGGTGCTGTTCGGCTGAGGCCGGGCCCTACGCCCGCACCTACGCGAGGTCCTTCTCGTACCAGGCCACGTCCCAGTAGCGGCCGAACTTGCGGCCGACCTCCCCGTAGGTCCCGACGTACCGGAAGCCGAAGCGCTCGTGCAGCCGGGCCGACGCCTCGTTCGGCTGCGCGATGCCCGCGTAGGCGCGGTGCAGGTCCTCGCCGGACAGCGCCTCGAAGAGGGCCTTGTACAGGAGGGTGCCGACGCCGCGGCGGCCGGCGTGCGGGGCGACGTACACCGTCGTCTCCACGGAGGTCGCGTAGGCGGGCTTCGCCCGGAAGGGGCTGGAGGTGGCGTAGCCCAGAGTCTCCTGTGAGTCCCGGTCCGCGGCAACCATCAGGCGGTACGGGCCGTCTTCAGGGTGGGAGAGCAGCCAAGGGCGGCGCTCCTCCGGAGTGAAGATCGCGGTATCGAATGTGATCGCCGTCTCACGTACATAGTGGTTGTAGAGGGCCGTGAGGGCCTCGAGGTCACCCTCGACTCCCGGCCTGACCTGCACCTCTGTAGGTTTTGACGGCATCTCGCCTCCTCGCGTGGCCGGACAGGGTACTGCATGATCAGAAAAATCGTGGGGTGGGTTGGGAATTCTGTCCTGATTCCAGTCGTTGTTTCCATCGGATGCAGGGCACCCGAGGAGAGTCCGGACAGTCCCGGAGACGGAGTCCAGCGTCCGAAGGACCACCCGCTGACCTCACCATCGCAAGGGAGCACGCATGGCAACCCGTGCCGTCGCCCGTCGTCAGTCCGCCACCGGCGAGACGGCCGATGCGGCAAGCAGTGTTCGCGCCCATGGCGGCGAGATCGCCGATCGCGACCTGGTCGGCATGTACCTCGACGAGATCGCGCGTACACCGCTGCTCGACGCCGCCAAGGAAGTCGAGCTGTCCCAGGTCATCGAAGCGGGTGTGTTCGCGCGACAGGTCCTCGACGGGTGCGAGGAGACCAAGGCCGACGCCACCCGTGAGGAGCTCGAAGCCCTGGTCGCCGACGCGGAGCGGGCCAAGGACGTCTTCATCCGCTCCAACCTGCGCCTGGTCGTCGCCGTGGCCCGCCGCTACCCCCGCAGCGGTCTGCCACTGCTGGACCTGATCCAGGAGGGCAACGCCGGCCTGGTGCGCGCGGTCGAGAAGTTCGACTACCGCAAGGGCTTCAAGTTCTCCACGTACGCGACGTGGTGGATCCGCCAGGCCATCACCCGCTCCATAGCCGACCAGTCCCGTACGATCCGCCTGCCCGTCCACCTCGTGGAGGAGCTTGGCCGGATCCGGCGGGTGCAGCGCGAGTTCAACCGCGAGCACGGGCGGGACCCGGAGCCCGCGGAGATCGCCGCCGAGCTCGGCTCGACGCCGGAGCGCGTCATCGACGTGCTCGACTGGGCCCGCGACCCGGTCTCGCTGAACATGTCGGTGGACGACGAGGGCGAGACCCAGTTCGGCGACCTCCTGGAGGACACCTCGGCGGTGTCGCCCGAGCAGTCGGTGCTCACGCTGCTGCGCAGTGAGGAGCTCGACGACCTCATCGGCCGCCTCGACCAGCGCACGGCCTCGATCATCAAGATGCGCTACGGCATCGAGGACGGCCGGGAGCGCACGCTGACCGAGGTCGGCAAGGAGCACGGCCTGACCCGCGAGCGCATCCGGCAGATCGAGAAGCACGCGCTGCTGGAGCTGAAGAAGCTGGCGCGCAGCACCGGGTTCGACGCGGCGGCGTGACGCCGCCTGTCCGCCGGTGGGCGTCCGGGCGTACGACTCGTCCCCGCGGCCTGGGCGTCGTCCCACGGCCTGTGGACGACGGAGAGTGTGCGCCCGGGGGTCGCCGCGTACGCCGGGTGGCGAAAGACCGCGCAAACATGGCGATGTAACGCCGCTTCAACCCGCGGGGCACCGGGAACAAGACTTCCGGGCCCACCAGTTCGGGCCCGGGGCCACGCTCTTGGCCCTCAGAGCCAAGTCCCGTCGCACTCCCCCCGGCGCCGGGACTTTCCCAAGGCCGGGCTTCGGCGTCCCTCCCCCCGGACGCCGGGGCCCGGCTCTCTGCGTGACCGGGGAAACGGAAGGCGGGGAAATGAAGACCGGGGAAATAGAGGGCGGGCCACCCCGTACCTGAACCACGGGGTGGCCCGCCAGATGGCAGATTGTGTCACATGGGCATAGCCTGCCGAGCGTGAGCAGCACCACCCCGCCCCCTCCTCAGGCCTCGCTGACAGAGCGGCGCAAGGCCGAGACGCGTATGGAGATCGCCCGGGCCGCGGCCGGCCTCTTCGTACGGCACGGCCTGCGCGCCACCCGCGCGGAGGACATCGCCCAGGCCGCCGGCATCGCCCCGCGGACCTTCTACCGGTACTTCGCCACCAAGGAGGAGGCCGTCGCCCCGCTCTACGCGGCCGGCGCCCAGCGCTGGGTGGAGGCGGTACGCGCGGCTCCCGCCGACGCGAGCGTGCTCCGGGCCCTGGAGCACGGAGTGCGCCACACCCTCACCCCGGACGCCGGCGTCTCGGCGTCCTCCTGGGAGTGGGTCCGCACACTCCTGCGCCTCGCCCAGGCGAACCCGTCCCTGCGCAGGGTGTGGGCGGAGGTCTGCCAGGCGTCGGAACGGACGCTCGCGGAGGTGCTGGCGGCCCGGGGGACCAGGACGGGGGCTCCGGAGGGTGACGACAACGTTGCCGCCCTCCCCGGGCCGCGCTTCGCCGCCGCCGTCGCGAGCGCCGCCGTACGAACGGCCCTGGAGGGCTGGGCGGAGGGGGACGGGCCGGTGGAGGGTGCCGGAAGCCCGGCGGAGCCGGCGTTGCGGAACTTGAGGGCGTTGCGGGACTTTCCGTGGGAGGGCGTGGCGGGGCGGCGCGGTTGAGCGGGGCCGCCGGGCGGCGCCGATCGGCTTGGCGCGGGATGGCTGGGGCTGTGCGGTGGGCGGCGCGGGTGGGTGCGGATGCTTGGGGCTGCGAGGTGGGCGGCGCGGGTGGGCGCGGATGCCGGGTGGCGGCGCCGATCGGCTCGGCATCGGGCGGCTCGGCGCGGGACGGCCCGGGCTGCGTGGCGGGGCGGTGCGGGTGAGCTCAGACCACCCCGGCATCCCCACCCTCGGCCGCCCTGCTCAGCCGCGCCCCCAACTCCCGTACCGCCCGGACGAGTTCCTCCGGCTCGCGGACCACGAAGTCGCACTCCAGCATCGCCAGCCGGAGCGCCACCCACTGCACGGCGTCCCCGACGGACCCGCGCAGCCGGCAGCTGTCGTCGTCCAACGGCTCGGGCGTGCCGAGCCACTTCGGCAGCCGGGTGGCGACGAACTCGGCCGGCGCGGCGAACGTGACCTCGAAGTCGTACGACTCCTGGTGCCGTTGCATCGACTGCCGCAGGTACTCCGCCGCGTTCCCCGTCGGCAGCTCGCGCGGCACGAACCGCGCCCCGGTGGCGAACGGTTCGCTCATCCGGTCGACGCGGAACGTCCGCCAGTCGTCCCGGTCGATGTCGTACGCCACCAGGTACCAGCGGCGGCCCGTCGACACCAGCCGGTACGGCTCCGTCAGCCGCCGCGACTCGGTGCCGTCCGCCGCCCGGTAGGCGAACCGCAGCCGCTCGTGCCCGGCCACCGAGGAGGCCATGACGGTCAGTGTCTCGGGCGCGATGCTCGGCCCGTCGCCGCTGGTCAGTGGTGTGGTCGCGGCCTGGAGCGTGGTCACGCGGTGGCGCAGCCGGCCCGGCAGCACCTGCTCCAGCTTGGCCAGCGCCCGCACCGACGCCTCGTCCAGCCCCTCCACCGCGTGCCCCGCCCCGGCCCGCAGCCCGACCGCGATGGCCACGGCCTCCTCGTCGTCGAGCACGAGCGGCGGCATGGCCTTGCCGGCGACCAGCCGGTAGCCGCCGTCGGCGCCCTTGGACGCCTGCACGGGATAGCCCAGCTCGCGCAGCCGGTCGACGTCCCGCCGGACCGTGCGGCGGGAGACCCCGAGCCGGTCGGCGAGCTCGCCGCCGGGCCATTCGCGGGGCGTCTGGAGTAGGGAGAGGAGCGTCAGCAGCCTGGCCGGTGTGTCCGTCGTCATACCGACGAGGATGCCGCACCAATAGGACAACATCTGACCTAGTGGCTCCCTACCTTCCGGGCATGACCTCCACCGAGACCCCTCTCAGCACCGCGGGCGGGACCGACCGCCGCCGCTGGTTCGCCCTCGCGATCGTGATGACCGCGGCCTTCATGGACCTCGTCGACGTGACGATCGTCAACATCGCCATACCGTCGATCCAGCGGGAGGCGGGTGCGTCCTTCGGCCAGATCCAGTGGATCACCGCCGGCTACGCCCTCGCCTTCGCCGCCGGGCTGATCACCGGCGGACGGCTCGGCGACATCCACGGCCGCAAGCGGATCTTCCTCGTCGGCATCGGTGGCTTCACGGTCGCCTCCGCGCTGTGCGGCCTCGCGGTGAACCCGGAGATGCTGGTCGCCTCGCGGTTCCTCCAGGGCGCGATGGCGGCGCTGATGGTGCCGCAGGTCCTGTCGATCGTGCACGCGACCTTCCCGGCGCACGAGCGGGGCAAGGTGTTCGGGCTGTTCGGCGCGGTCGTCGGTCTCGGCGCCGTGTCCGGTCCGCTGCTCGGCGCGCTGCTGACCGAGTGGAACCTGTTCGGGTGGGAGTGGCGCTCGATCTTCCTGATCAACCTGCCCGTGGGCGTCGCGGGCCTGATCCTCGGCAGCCGCTTCATCACCGAGTCCAGGGCGCCGCGGGCACTGAAGCTGGACCTGGTGGGCGTCGCCCTCGTGACCCTGGGCCTGCTGATGCTGCTCTACCCGCTCATCCGCGGCCGCGAGCTGGGCTGGCCGCTGTGGGGATACGTCTCGATGGCCGGCGCGCTCGTCGTCCTCGCGGCGCTGGTGGCGTATGAGCGGCGCAAGAGCGCACGGGACGGCTCCCCGCTGGTCGAGCTGTCGCCGTTCAAGGTCAAGAGCTTCGCGGCCGGGATCGCCGTACAGACCGTCTTCGGGGTCGCGCTCGGCGTCTTCTTCCTGGTGTGGACGCTGTACATGCAGTTCGGGCTGGGCTGGAGCCCGCTGAAGGCCGGGCTGACGGGGGTGCCGTTCTCGATCGCCGTGTCCGTGGCCGCCGGGATGTCGGTGCAGCAGTTGGTCCCGCGCTTCGGGCGCAAGGTGCTCCAGGCGGGCGCGCTGGTGATGGCGGCCGGGGTGCTGCTCTACCTCTGGGAGTCCGGGCACTACGGCCTCGGCATCGCGCCCTGGCAGATGGCGCTGCCGCTGGTCGTGATGGGCGTGGGCATGGGCCTGATCGTCGCTCCGCTGACCGACGCGATCCTCTCCGAGGTGCCGCGCGAGCACTCCGGCTCGGCCTCCGGCCTGCTCAACACCGTGCAGCAGATGGGCAACGCGCTGGGGCTGGGCCTGGTGTCGGTCGTCTTCTTCGGCACCATGAGCGACCATCTGCGCCCTGACCAGGTGGGCCCGGCCTTCGTGGACGCCTTCCGGAACTCGCTGGGCTGGGTGGCCGCGGTGATGGGTGTGATCTTCCTGCTGATGTTCGCCCTGCCGAAGCGGCCGGCGCAGCATGTCGAGGGGGAGCGGGCGGTGACGGAGCCGAAGGAACCGGCGCTGGTCTCCTGACCATCGTCCGGCGATCGTGACAGGACGGGCTCGGCACATGAGTGCCGAGCCCGTCGCTGTTTCCGATCATGCCCGATTGGGTCCGAACCTGTTTACTTTGCGGAAATCTCGGCGTAGCCTCCCGCTGAAACCACACGTTCGGGCACGACGCGGAGGCGAACAGACATGTACGCACCGGAGCGGCAGCAGGAGATCCTCCGGCTCGCCCGTGACGGCGGCCGAGTGGATGTCGTGTCGCTGGCCGAGGAATTCCAGGTGACGGCGGAGACGATCCGCCGGGACCTGAAGGCCCTCGACCGTGCCGGACTGGTCCGCCGGGTGCACGGCGGCGCCATCCCGGCCGGGCGGCTCGACTTCGAGCCGGACCTCGCCGAGCGCGAGACGACGGCCCCCGACGAGAAGGACCGCATCGCCAAGGCGGCCCTCGCGGAGCTGCCGAGCGAGGGGACGATGATCCTCGACGCAGGCACGACGGTGGCCAAAATGGCCGCCGCCCTCCCGCTGGAGGCCGCCCTCACCGTCGTCACGCACAGCCTGCCCATCGCGGCCCGCCTCGCCGACCACCCCGGCATCCAGCTCCACCTCATCGGGGGGCGCGTACGGCACCGTACGCGCGCCGCCGTGGACGCCTGGGCGCTGCGCGCGTACGGCGAGATCCGCGCTGATGTGCTGTTCGTGGCCGCCAACGGCTTCTCCGCCGAACACGGCCTGACCACCCCCGACCTCGCCGAGGCCGCCGTCAAGCGCGCGGCCCTGGCCGCCGCCCGCCGCGTGGTGCTGCTCGCCGACTCCTCCAAGCACGGCCAGGAGCACTTCGCCCGCTTCGGCGACCTGAGCGATGTGGACCTGCTGATCACCGACAGCGGGCTGAGCCCCGAAGACACCGTCGCCATCGAGCGCGGCGGCACGGAAGTAGTGCGCGCATGATCCTCACCGTGACCCCCAACCCGTCCCTGGACCGCACCTACGAGGTGCCGTCCCTCGACCGCGGCGAGGTCATCCGCGCCACCGGCGAGCGGATGGACCCGGGCGGCAAGGGCGTGAACGTCTCGCGCGCGGTCGCGGCGGCCGGTCGGCGCACGGTGGCGGTCCTGCCCCTGGGCGGCGCGCCGGGCGCACTCGTCGCCGACCTGCTCGACGCACAGGGCATCGAGGTCGCGCCGGTCCCGGTCGCCGGGGCCACCCGCTCCAACATCGCCCTCGCCGAGGCCGACGGCGTCCTGACGAAGATCAACGCGCCGGGCCCCGAACTGTCCGAGGCCGAGCGGGAACTGCTCCTGGAGACCGTACGGCAGCAGTCCCGCGACGCCGCCTGGATCGCCTGCTGCGGCAGCCTCCCGCGCGGCCTCGCCCCCTCCTGGTACGCCGAGTTGGTCGCCCGCACGCACGCCGCCGGTGCCCGAATCGCCCTGGACACCTCCGGGCCCGCGCTGCTCGCGGCCCTGCGCGAGCGGCCCGACGTGGTCAAGCCCAACGCCGAGGAGCTCGCGGAGGCCGTCGGCCGCCCCCTCGCCACCGTCGGCGACGCCGTGAAGGCGGCCGAGGAACTGCGCGAGATGGGAGCCCGGGCCGTGCTCGCGAGCCTCGGCGCCGACGGGCAGCTGCTGGTGTCCGACGAGGGCGCCTGGTTCGGCGGCGCCCGCGTGGGCGCGGTACGCAGCAATGTGGGCGCCGGTGACTCCTCCCTCGCCGGTTTCCTGATCGCCGGCGGCAGCGGCCCCGAGGCCCTCGCCTCCGCGGTCGCCCACGGCGCGGCGGCCGTCCAGCTGCCCGGCAGTGTCATGCCCAAGCCCGGCGACCTGGACCGGGCCGCGGTGACGGTCACGGCGGACATCCCGGCGGACCGTGCGCTGAAGGAGCCGGTGTCATGACGTACGTCGAACCAGCCGGTGCCATGACGTGCGCCGAGCTGCGCGCAGCGGCCCGTGACCGGCCAGGCGCCCCGTTAACCGAGGCCCGTAAGCCCGCTCTCGTCACCCCCCACCGCATCCCCGTCCCCTCCCCCGCCCATCCGACTGACCGGGCGATACGCGTGCTAAGGAGCCCGCGATGAGCGACATGATCACCGCGGACCTGGTCGATCTCGACCTGTCCGCAGACACCAAGGAAGCGGCGGCGCGTGCCCTCGCCGAGCGCATGGTGGCCCTGGGCCGGGTGACCGACCTGGACGGCTTCCTCGCCGACGTGGCCGCCCGCGAGGCCCAGATGCCGACCGGCCTCGACGGCGGCATCGGCATCCCGCACTGCCGCAGCGAGCACGTCACCGAGCCGACGCTCGCCTTCGGGCGCAGCGCCGACGGCATCGACTTCGGCGCGGCGGACGGCCCCGCCGACCTGATCTTCCTGATCGCCGCACCGGCCGGCGCCGACGACGCCCACCTGACGATCCTGTCGTCGCTGGCCCGGCAGCTGATGAACACGGAGTTCACCGACGCCCTGCGCGCGGTGGGCGACGCGGCGGCCGCGGCGGCGCTGATCCGCGGCGACGAGCCCGGCGAGCCCGCCGAGGCAGGCTCCGAAGACCCCGTGGCGTCGGCGGGAGCGGCCTCTCCCGCCGCCGCCACGGTCACCGACGGCGACAGCGGCGACACCGCTGCGGGCGAGGATCGCCCGTTCCGTATCGTCGCCGTCACCTCCTGCCCCACCGGCATCGCCCACACCTACATGGCGGCCGAGTCGCTGGAGAACGCCGGCCGCGAGGCGGGCGTCGAGGTCACCGTCGAGCCCCAGGGTTCGGCCGGCTTCACCCGGCTCGCCCCGGAGGTCATCGCGGCGGCGGACGCCGTGATCTTCGCCCACGACGTGCCCGTACGGGAGAAGGAGCGGTTCGCCGGCAAGCCGACCGTCGACGTCGGTGTGAAGGCGGGCATCAACCGCCCCGCGGAACTCATCGCCGAGGTCCGGGAGAAGGCCGCCCGCGGCGAGATCACCTCCGGATCCGCCCCGGCCACCCCCGTGGAGCGCTCCGGCGAATCCGGCGAGGGCTACGGCACCAAGCTGCGCAAGTGGCTGATGTCCGGCGTCAGTTACATGGTGCCGTTCGTCGCGGCGGGCGGTCTGCTGATCGCCCTCGGCTTCGCGATCGGCGGCTACAAGGTCGACAAGGCCCCGTCGGTGATGGACCACTTCATGTGGTTGCAGGCCGACAGCTGGGCGGCCCTGCTCTTCCAGATCGGCGGCGTCGCCTTCGGCTTCCTCGTCCCGGTCCTGGCGGGCTACATCGCCTACGGCATGGCGGACCGGCCCGGTATCGTCCCCGGATTCGTCGGCGGCATGATCGCGTTCAACATCAACGCGGGCTTCCTCGGCGGTCTCGCGGCCGGTCTGATCGCCGGTGGCGTGGTGATGGCGATCCAGAAGGTGAACATCCCGGCGGCGCTGCGCGGCATCATGCCCGTGGTGGTGATCCCGCTGATCTCCTCGGCGATCGTCGGGTTCCTGATGTTCGTCGTCATCGGCAAGCCCATCGCCGAGGCCCAGAAGGGCATGACCGACTGGCTGAACGGCCTGTCCGGCAGCAACGCCATCCTGCTCGGCGCCCTCCTCGGCCTGATGATGTGCTTCGACCTCGGCGGCCCCGTCAACAAGGTCGCCTACACCTTCGCCACCGCCGGTATCGCGGTGTCCAGCCCCAGCGACTCCGCGATGAAGATCATGGCGGCGGTCATGGCGGCCGGCATGGTGCCGCCGCTGGCGATGGCCCTGGCCACGACCGTGCGCGGCAAGCTGTTCACGCAGACCGAGCGCGAGAACGGCAAGGCCGCCTGGGTGCTCGGCGCCTCCTTCATCTCCGAGGG
Source organism: Streptomyces coeruleorubidus (assembly GCF_028885415.1). GTDB lineage: Bacteria > Actinomycetota > Actinomycetes > Streptomycetales > Streptomycetaceae > Streptomyces > Streptomyces coeruleorubidus_A. The sequence continues at coordinate 4,161,379 of NZ_CP118527.1, read as the reverse complement.
CGCGATCCCGTTCGCCGCGGCCGACCCGCTGCGCGTCATCCCGGCCTCCATGGCGGGCGGCGCGATCACCGGCGCCCTGTCGATGGCCTTCGGCGCCACTCTGCGCGCCCCGCACGGCGGTATCTTCGTGGTCCCGCTGATCGGCAGCCCGCTGCTCTACCTGGTCGCCATCGCCGTGGGCGTCTGCGTCACCACGGCCCTGGTGGTCGTCCTCAAGGGCCTGCGCAAGCCGGCCCCGGGCGCCACCACGGCACCCGGCGAGGGCACCGCCACGGCGGCGGAGAAGAGGCAGCCGGTGGCCGCGTAAGCCGGCTGACATTCGCCCCCTTTCAGGGTGTGTGAGCCGTTCATGCCACCTGCGAGATAGATCACGAAAATCACGGCCCGGGACCGAAGTCCCGGGCCGTGGTGTCTACTGGGGCGCATGCCTGAGCACGTCTCCCGGTGGCCCGAAGGCCACTCCCTCCCCGCTCTTCCGCAACAGCGCCGGACAGGTCCCCGGTCGGAGTCCGTGGAACTGACCTCGGAGGAGAGAGACGCCTTCGCCGAGCTGGTGCGCCGACTCGGTGACAGGAACTAGTGCCGCCGCACTAGTGTCCTGCGCCGGAGATCCGTCGGCAGAAGCGGGCGAGGGAGTCGAGGATCTCTTCGGCTGTCTTGGTCCAGATGAAGGGCTTGGGGTCTACGTTCCAGTTCTTGACCCATGCGCGGATGTCAGCTTCGAGGGCCTGCACGTTCTTGTGTGCGCCGCGGCGGATCTTCTGGTCGGCGAGGAAACCGAACCACCGCTCGACCTGGTTGATCCAGGAGGAACCGGTCGGGGTGAAGTGCATGTGGAAGCGAGGGTGTTTGGCGAGCCACGTCTTGACCGCCGGGGTCTTGTGGGTGCCGTAGTTGTCGCAGATCAAGTGGATCTGCAGATGCGCCGGAACCTCCTTGTCGATCCTGACCAGGAACTTCTTGAACTCCACTGCCCGGTGCCGGCGGTGCAGGGCGCTGATGACCTCGCCGGTGGCGACATCGAACGCGGCGAACAAGGTGGTCAGGCCGTTGCGCACGTAGTCGTGAGTGCGCCGTTCGGGCATGCCCGGCATTATCGGCAGCACCGGCTGGGACCGGTCCAGGGCCTGGATCTGCGACTTCTCATCCACACACAGCACAACCGCGCCCTCGGGCGGGTTGAAGTAGAGGCCGACGACGTCGTAGACCTTCTCCACGAACAGCGGGTCCGTCGACAGCTTGAACGTGTCCGCCAGATGCGGCTTGAGCTGGAACTTCCGCCAGATCCGGCCCACGGTCGACTTCGACAGGCCGCTGCGGTCCGCCATCGACCTGCGCGACCAGTGCGTGGCGTTCTTCGGGAGTTGTTCCAGCGTGGTGACCACGACGGCTTCCACCTGGTCGACGCTGATGGTGGGCGGTCGGCCCGGCCGGGGCTCGTCCACCAGCCCGTCCAGCCGGTGGGCGAGGAATCGCCGCCGCCACTTGCGGACTGTGTCCGCGGTGACCCGCAGGTCCCGAGCAACCGCCACGATCGGCGGCACCTCCGGCCCCGCGCACGCCAGCACAATCCGCGCGCGCAGAGCCAGGGCCTGGGCAGACGTGGCCCGACGCGTCCACCGCTCCAACATCGCCCGCTCCTCAGCGGACAGCAGCAACGGTTCCAGCTTCGGACCCCGACGAGGAACTGACGCACCAGCAGCAGAAGTCACGCAACAACTAACGATCAACTACTGGCGCAGGACACTAGGACAGCCGCGCCGCCCGCCGCTCCATCGCCTCGCGCGCCGCGTCCTCGCTGGCGTACACCTCGCACATGTGCCGACCGTCCGGCGTCGCCGTGTGCTCCACCTCCCAGAGGGAGACCTCCGCGCCGTCGCGCAGCAGGAACGCGTGCTCGTAGAGCGAGTAGCCCAGCCCCGCCCGGCCCGCGCGGCAGGGGCGGCCGAAGGCCTGGGTGATCTGGTGACCGGACGCCGTGGCCAGCAGGGCTGCCGTGTCGTCGCCCGGCCGGTCCGCGTTCTCCGCGCGGCGCAGTAAACGCCGTGCGTGGTCCGCCGAGTCGTCCCCGGCGTAGGCGTGCCGGGGCGCGGGGACCGGGGACAGCTGCACCGTCACCGGCAGCTCGAAGTCGGGCGTGTCCGGCGGCAGCGGCAGACGCGTGGTGGCGGCGCGCAGCTCCTCCTCGTCGACGTACACCTCGTGCTGCGGCTCGCTGCCCGGAGCGGTGTTGTGGACGAGCTCCCAGAGCGTGAGCGCCGAACCGTCGGCGAGCAGCCACGTGTGCCGGTACGTCTCCCGGTGCAGGCCCGCGCTGTGGTGCGCGGAGTGCAGCGAACTGTCGTGCGCCAGCGCGCAGTCCAGCCGCCTTATCGTCTCGTCCGGCAGCTCGAAGGAGTTCAGGGCGCGGCCGAGGAGTCGCGCGAGGTGCTCCTCCGGAGACTCGGGCGAGTCGTGGGGTTCGTACGCTGCCGTCTCGTACGGAACGCTCAAGGTTTCTCCCGGCGTTGCTGCATGTCACCTTGTGGGTGCATACGGTAGCCCCTCGGTCGGACATCATGTCCGGGAACCGAGAAAACGTACGTCCAGGAAAACGCACGGGCCGCGCGAAAAGTTCCCGCGCGGCCCGGTCGGTCCGTCAAAAACCCCAGTTAGGGAAGTCGTTCATCCGCTTACGCGGCGCTGCCCGCGATCCACTGGCTCCACGCCATGTTCCAGCCGTTGAGCCCGTTGTCCGGCGCCACCGTCTTGTCGGGGGAGTTCTTGACGACCACCACGTCCCCGATGAGCGAGTTGTCGTAGAACCACTTGGCGGGCGTGCTGCCCCCGGCGCCCTGGACGTCCGCGAGGCCGACGCAGCCGTGGCTGGTGCCCTGGCGACCGAAGGGCGGATTGCCCTTGTTGTACCAGTAGTTGCCGTGGATGAACGTGCCCGACGTCGTCAGGCGCATCGCGTGCGGCACGTCCGGGATGTCGTACTCACCGCCGAGTCCGACCGTCCGGCTGTTCATCCGGGTCTGCACGAACTTCTCGGAGATCACCATCTGCCCGTTGTACGTGGTGTGTTCCGGGCTGCCCGCCGAGATCGGGATCGTCTTGACTGTCTTGCCGTCCCGCACGACCGTCATGGTCTGCGTGTTGACGTCGACCGTGGAGACCTGCGAGCGCCCGACGGTGAAGGTGACCGTCTTCTTCTGCACGCCGAAGACGCCGTTCGTGCCCTCGACCCCGTCAAGGTCGATCTTCATCGTGACCTTGGAACCGGCCTTCCAGTACTCCTCGGGCCTGAAGTCGAGCCGCTGCGAGCCGAACCAGTGCCCGACCACCTTCTGCCCGCTGCTGGACGTGACCGTGATGTGCGACTGCACGTCCTTGCGGTTCGTGATGGCCTTGTCGAAGTTGAACGACACGGGCATGCCCACACCGACCGTGGTGCCGTTGTCCGGCGTGTACGTGCCGATGAAGCTGTTCGCCGAGGTGACCGTCGTGAAGATGGAGTTCGCCGCGGCCGTACGGCCCTTCGTGTCCTTCGCGGTCGCCGATATCTGGTACTTCGTGCCGCGCTCCAGCTGCTCCTTCGGCTTCCAGGCCTTGCCGTCGGAGGAGATCGAGCCCGGTACGGCCTGACCGCTGCCCGCCACCGTCATCTTCACGTCGGTCAGCTTCCCGTCGCTGACCTTGACGCCGGTCGAGTTGATGGAGGCGTCGGTCGAGCCGTCCTTCGCCGAGATGGCGATCTTCGCGACGGACGTCTTCGCCGAGTCGGCGCCATCCTTGGCGTCGTCCTTGGCGTTGGCGCTGCCACCGCAGGCGGTGAGCGTCAGGGCGCCGACCATCAGGGCGGCACATGCCCCCAGTTTGCGCCGCGCTGCAATGTCCGGCGTTGTCACGGGCTGCTCCCAGTTCAAGTGATGTGCGTGGTCCGCTCCAGTACGTGAGGGAAGAGGGGCCGGGCGGGTGGTCGGGTTCCGTCCGTGCGCGCTGAACGCCGTCACGTGACAGAACCGCGACAAAGTCCGCTCCCGCTGTGGGGTCGCTGTGCGCCGCAGGCCTGTTCAGCGGCCCGCGTACAACTCCCCGTACGACGGCCACGCCCCGCCCGGACCGTCGACCGGCTGCGCGGCGCGCACGGCCCGCACGATCGCCCGGGTCACGACGTCCGCGCCCGCGGCGAGGATCTCGTTGAGCGCGAGCGGGTTCGCGGCGTCCAGGGCGCGGTCTCCGGTCGCCAGCGCGAACACCGTGTCCCCGTCGTTGAGGAGGTGCACCGGCCGCACCGCGCGGGCGATGCCGTCGTGTGCCGTACCGGCCAGCTTCTGCGCCTGCGCCTTCGACAGGTCCGCGTCCGTGGCGACCACCGCGAGCGTGGTGTTGAGCGGGGGAGGCGCGCTCCGCGCGGCCGTCTCGGCGAGGCGCCGCTGCGCGGCCTCGTGCACTCGCGCCTCCGGATACTCCACCCGCCCCTGGAACAACTCCCCGTACAGCACCCCCGTCTCCGGATCCAGCACCGACCCCGCCGCGTTGGCCACCACCAGCGCGGCCACCGTGACCCCCGAGCCGAGCACGGTGCTCGCGCCGCCGACGCCGCCCTTCACCACCCCGACCACCGCCCCCGTGCCGGCGCCCACACATCCCTCGGGCACCGGTGCGCCGAGCCCGCTCGCCGCGGCCGCCTCCACCGCCGCACGGCCGGTGGCCGCGTCCGGCCGGGCCCGGAAGTCGCCGCCCCGCCCCAGATCGAAGACGCAGGCGGCGGGCACCACCGGCACGACATGCGCCGGGTCCACCCCGACACGGATACCGCGCCCCCGTTCCTCCAGCCAGGCCATCACCCCCGAAGCCGCGTCGAGCCCGTACGCGCTGCCGCCGGTCAGCACGATCGCCTCGACCTTCCGCACCACGTTGCGCGGGTCGAGCGCGTCCGTCTCCTTGGTGCCGGGACCACCGCCCCGCACGTCCACGGCGGCCACCGCCCCGCCCTCCGGGGCCAGCACCACCGTGGTGCCGGTGAGCCAGCCGTCGCCGGCGCGTGTCGCGTGCCCCACGCGCAGGCCGGAGACATCCGTCAGAGCGTCCACCAGAGCGTCAACTGTCATGGCGCCCAGTCTCGTCCAGACGCCGGCCCCGTGGGCGTACCCCTCCCCGCGGGCGTATCCGGCCGGTCGGCGCCGTCAGCCCGCCCGGCCCGAAGGGCAGCGGGACCTCGCCGGCACCGTCACCCGGCCGGCGCTGTCGGCCCCGCGACCCGGGCGGCCCGGGTCGCCCTGCGCATGGCCAGGGTCTCTCCCGCCACCACCGACAGCGCGCAGACCGCGCCCGCCGCGAGCACCGCCCAGTCGCCGAGGAACGTGCAGCAGATCACCAGCAGCGCCGTCGTCGGCAGCACCAGCTGCTGGGCGATGCCCGACTTGAAGTGGCGCGAGTGCAGGGCCCACAAGGCCAGCAGGTACAGGGCCGTCGGCAGGGTCACGGCGGCCGACGCCGCCAGCGTGGACACGTGCGCCTTGCCGACCGTCTGTTCCACCGCCACCTCCAGCCCGGCCCCGATCGCGGCGGCCGAGGCGAAGACCAGATAGTGGCCGTAGCCCCACAGGAACGCCTGCCGGTTGGACCGCAGATGGTCGTGGATGGGCACGACGAAGTAGACCCACCACGCGGCGAAGATGACCAGCAGCCCACCCGCCGCGATGGGGAGGAGCTCGCCCAGGGCGTCGTTCTCGTCGACGCCGGACTTCACGGCGATGGTGGCCGCGGCGATCGTCTCGCCGAGCACGATGATGGTGAACAGCCCGTACCGCTCCGCGATATGGCGCGGATGCCAGGACGTGGGGTGGTCCTTCTCCGCCCACGGCGGCACGCACATCTCCAGCACCGCCATCAACAGGAACCACCAGGGCCGGGCGCCCTCGGGCAGGAACAGCAGTCCCAGCCAGCCGACCTGGCACAGCAGCACCCCACCGGCGTAGCGCAGGGCCGTCGTCCGCTCCGGGCCCTCGCTGGAGCGGGCCGCCCGCAGCCACTGCGCCGCCAGGGCGAGCCGCATGATCAGGTAGCCCAGCCAGACCACGAAGAACTCGTGCTCCTCGAACGCCCGCGAGACCCCCGCCGCGAGGACCAGCACACCGGCGATCTGCACCAGCGTGACGACCCGGTAGAGCACGTCGTCGTTGTCGTACGCCGAGGCGAACCACGTGAAGTTCATCCACGCCCACCACAGGGCGAAGAACACCATCGCGTAGTCGAGGATCCCCTCGCCCGCATGCCCCTCGGCGACGGAGTGCACCAGCTGGATGCCCGCCTGGGCCACCGCCACGACGAAGCACAGGTCGAAGAAGAGCTCCAGCGGCGAGGCCGCCCGGTGCGCCTCGTCGCGTCCGCGGGTCCTGAGCCTGCGCAGCGGCCCCCGGCCGCCGGGCGCGCCGGAGGGGACCGGCGTGCCGGAGGGGACGGGCGGGGGAGTGGGGCTGGACGTCATGATTCCCAGCACAACAGAAGGCGCGGGGAATTTCTCCGCGACCGTACCCTGGACGCATGAGCACCGCCCCCGATCCCGAGCCGCGCGCGCCGAAGCCCGCGCTGGTCTTCGACGACCCGCTCGACCAGCAGTCCTCCGACGACACCGACCGCGGCTGGGGCGACCGCTCCGACGCGGGCGGCGGTGGCGCGGCCGACCTCAAGCGCTTCCTCGACGAGAAGCCGCCCCACCACCTCTGAGCCGGCCGGGCGGCCGCCCGTAGCGCTTCTGCCGGTCGTGCCCGGAGCCGCGCTGCTCCTGCCGGTCGTGCCCGGAGCCGCGCCGCTACTGCCGGTCGTGCCCGGAGCCGCGCTGTGCGATCAGCGCGTCCCGGATCTCCTTGAGCACCTCCAGCTCGGTCACCTCGATGACCTCCTGCGCGCCCTCCTTCGCCTTGCGGCGGGCCTCCAGCCGGGCCAGGTACTTCGCCATGGGCAGGACCATCAGGAAGTAGACGACCGCCGCGGTGATCACGAAGCTCAGCGCGGCGCCGAGGACGGAACCCCACAGGATCCGGATGCCCTGCTCGCCCTCGCACGTCGAGCTCAGACACGAGCTGTAGTGGTCGAGGTTCTTGGTCCCGATGGCTCCGACGACGGGGTTGATGATCCCCTTCACCACGGCGTTGACGATGTTGGTGAAGGCAGCGCCGATCACCACCGCCACCGCCAGATCGACGACGTTCCCGCGCATCAGGAAGGCCTTGAAGCCCTCCCAGACGCTCGGTTCCTTCTTCTCGCTCACCTCGGGGTCTCTCCTCGCACGAGCAGCTTGCGGAACAAAACGCTCCGCAACCTACGTCAACGTTGCTCCGAACGGAGCACCTGGGTCCCTCGAACGACCGACTTGACGAGACCAGGGACGTCACCAGAGCGTCACCGCCAACCGCGCGGTGGCGCTCGCACCGGCGAGCCGGGCCGCCGTGGCACGCGGCACCGACAGCACGACCAGCGCACCGCTGTCGCCCGCGCCCTCCAGCGGTTCCGGCACCTTCGTCACCCTGGCCCCGCGCGCGACCACCCGGGCGTCACCGCCCGACACCGCCTCCTCGGCGGCGATGACGTCGACCCGGTCGCCGGGCCGCAGCAGCCGTACGGTGGCCGCGTCGGCGATCCGGACCGGGGCCGTCACCGCCCGCACGGCACGACGCGTCCGCACGGGCTGCTCCCCGGACACCGGGGCCGCGTGCGCGGGAGGCTGCGTCCGGGGATGCCCACGGGCACCGTCGGAGCCCCGCGGTCCGGCCGCGATCAACGCGGTCGCGGTGACCGCGAGCCCCACGGCCAGGGCCCGCCGCCGGTTACGCAGGAGCCGGCCGGTCCGGCCGCCGCGTACCCGTACGGGATCGAACCGCGGCACCTCACGCGCCGCCGGCACCTCAGGGCCGGGCGGGAGCGAGGTGGATGAAGAAGGCAGGGTGAGGGTGGACGAAGAAGGCAGGGTGAGGAAAGAGGAAGACGGAGCGAGGGACATGGGGAACCACCACCTGGGACGAGCGACCGGCTTGCGCTCCCCACGATGAGGCTTCCCACCACCGCCCGCTCAGGCCTGTGGACCTGCCACCGCCCTGTGGACAACTCCCTCACCCGAACGGCAAGTTCCGTTCCCGCTACGCCGCTCTACGGCAACGCGAACCCCGGATCCATCCCACCCAAGGCGTTCACGCACAGACAGCCCCGCTCGTCCTCCCCCGGCAACCCCGCCACCGCGTCGAACAGCACGCCCCGCAGCCGGTCCACGTTCGCCGCGAACACCCGCAGTACCTCGTCGTGCGAGACGCCCTCCCCGGTCTCGGCGCCGGCGTCGAGGTCGGTGACCAGGGTCAGGGACGTGTAGCAGAGCTCCAGCTCGCGGGCGAGCGCCGCCTCGGGGTGGCCGGTCATGCCCACCACCGACCAGCCCTGCGCCTGGTGCCACAACGATTCGGCACGGGTGGAGAAGCGCGGCCCCTCGACGACGACCAGCGTGCCCCCGTCCACCGGCTCCCAGTCCCGGCCGCGCGCCGCCTTCAGCGCGACGGCCCGCCCGGCGGGGCAGTAGGGGTCGGCCAGCGACACGTGCACCACGTTCGGCACCGTCCCGTCGGGCAGCGGCAGCCCGTCGAAGTACGTGTTCGCGCGGGACTTGGTCCGGTCGACGAGCTGGTCCGGCACCAGCAGCGTGCCCGGCCCGTACTCGGGACGCAGGCCGCCGACGGCACACGGGGCGAGCACCTGGCGCACGCCGACCGACCGCAGCGCCCACAGGTTGGCCCGGTAGTTGATCCGGTGCGGCGGCAGGTGGTGGCCCCGTCCGTGCCGGGGCAGGAAGGCGACGCGCCGGCCGGCGACCTCGCCGAGGAAGAGGGTGTCGCTGGGCGGCCCGTACGGGGTGTCGACCTGGACCTCGGTCACGTCGTCGAGGAAGGAGTAGAACCCCGAGCCGCCGATGACGCCGATCCCGGCGCCCTCCGTGTTCGCCTCGCCGCCCGCGTTCGCCGCGTTCGCCTTGTTCGCCATGCCCGCACCCTAACCGCACGCGGAAATGCCGAAGACCCCGTCGCCGAAAGGCGACAGGGTCCCGTAAGAAACAGGCCTTACGCGGCGGTGCTGCTGCTGGTGGAGCTGCCGGTGCTCGACGACGTGCTCGAACCGGAGCCGGAGCCGGAGCCGGAGTCGGAGGACGACGAGGAACTCGACGACTTCGACGCCGGGGAGCTGCTCGACGAGGAGCCGCGGCTGTCGTTCCGGTAGAAGCCGGAGCCCTTGAAGACAATGCCGACCGCCGAGAACACCTTCTTCAGGCGGCCCTTGCAGCTGGGGCACTCGGTGAGGGCGTCGTCGGTGAACTTCTGCACCGCCTCGAGGCCCTCGCCGCACTCGGTGCACTGGTACTGGTAGGTGGGCACTGTCTTCCTCCTGGCACTCTCACTCGATGAGTGCTAACGACGATCCATCTTGACGTATTCCGGCCGTTCAGTCCACTGCCACCGGCACGCGGTGACCCACGCCACGTGCGACGGTGCGGCCCTGGGCCCGTCCGGCCAGCCGGGAACGCAGGGCCAGGAGGGTCGCCAGGGCGAGCACGGTGCCGCCCATCGGCACCAGGAAACCGGCACCGTCCCACAAGCGGTCCTCCAGTTGCCCGGCGACCGTGACGGCGGCCGCCTGGCCGAGCGCCACGGCGCCGGTCAGCCAGGTGAAGGCCTCGGTGCGGGCGCCGGCCGGGACCAGACTCTCGACCAGGGTGTAGCCGGTGATCAGGGCGGGCGCGATGCACATGCCGACCAGCAGGCCGAGTCCGGCGAGGACCGGCACCGAGTGGGCGGCCCACAGGCCCGACGCGGTGAGCGCGAGCGCCGTGTAGCCGACGACGAGGCGCCGCTGCGGTGCCACCTTCCAGGCGATCGCGCCGCAGACGACGCCGGAGAGCATGTTGCCCGCGGCGAAGACCCCGTAGAGGACGCCGTTGAGGCCCGGTTCGCCGATCGACTCGGTGAACGCGGCCAGCGAGACCTGCATGCCGCCGAAGACGGACCCGATGCCCAGGAACGTCACGATCAGCACGCGCACCCCGGGGATCCGCAGCGCGGAAGCGTGCTCCACGCGCGCGTGGCCGCGGCCTGAGACCGAGGGCTGGGTGCTCTTCTGTGCGGCGAACAGCAGACCGCCGATCAGGGTCAGCGAGGCCTCCGTGACCAGCCCGGCGGCCGGGTCGACGGCCGTGCACAGGGCGGTGGCCAGCAGCGGGCCGACGACGAAGGTCAGTTCGTCCGTGACGGACTCGAAGGCCGCCGCCGTGGTCATCAGCGGCGAGTCCTTGAGTTTCACGCCCCAGCGGGCCCGCACCATGGGCCCGACCTGCGGCACCGAGGCACCGGTCGGGACGGCCGCCACGAACAGCGCCCACAAGGGGGCGTCCATGAGCGCCAGCGCCGTCAGCGTCAGCCCGGACAGCGCGTGCAGCAGCACCCCGGGGATCAGTACGGCACGCTGCCCGTAGCGGTCGGCGAGGCGGCCGCTGTAGGGCGCGAACAGCGCCATGGAGACACCGGTGACGGCAGCGGCGGCGCCCGCCGCTCCGTAGGAGCCGGTGGTGTGCTGCACCAGCAGCACGATGGAGATGGTCAGCATCGCGAACGGCTGGCGCGCCGCGAAGCCGGGGAGCAGGAACGTCCAGGCGCCGCGGGTGCGCAGCAGCCGGCCGTATCCCGGGCGGGCGGAAGCCGTCGACTTCTTCGAGTCCGTCGAGTTCTTCGAGGTCATCGAGTTCTTCGACTTCTTCGAGGTGACCGTGGACACCACGGCCCGTGCCTTTCTGCCGCCTGGTAGCGCGGGCCCGTCAGCGGGCGGCGCCGAGAGCTGTCCTCTTGCGCGGAACTGCGGTAGATGCCGGGGCCCGGTGAGGAGGGGCCACCCGACCGCCATACGGTCGCGCCAGCTCTGCGTCAGGCAGAGTTGGTTCGATCTTGGGTAACGCCTTCATCGTACAGGCACCTGCGCGGACCTGCCTGTGAAAAAGAGCACGGCGGTCGCGCCCACCTGCGAAATCAGGGCGACGCGAACGACGTAAAACCGCCCTTAACGACTCGCCCCGTCCGTTCCCAGCCATCCGGCCAGCTTGCCGCCGCGGCCCACCGCGCGCAGCCGGCGCTCCGTAGCGTCCCGCACGGGATCCGTGGCCACGACGAGGAGCTCGTCCCCGCGCTGCAGCACCGTCGTAGGCAGCGGGACGAACGATTCCGACTCGCGTACGACGAGCGTCACGGCGGCGCCGGGCGGCAGCCGCAGCTCGTTGACTTCCACGCCGTGCATCTTCGATCCCTCGGGGATCGCCACGGACAGCAGATGCCCACGCAGCCGCTCCAGCGGGGCCGACTCGATGCCGAGGTCGGCGGCCTCCGAACCGTCGCCCAGGCGCAGCATGCGGGCCAGCCACGGCAGCGTCGGGCCCTGGACCAGGGTGTAGACGACGACCAGGATGAAGACGATGTTGAAGATCCGGCGGCTCGCCTCCACGCCCTCCACCATGGGGATGGTCGCCAGGATGATGGGCACCGCCCCGCGCAGCCCCGCCCAGGACATGAGGGCCTGTTCCTGCCACGGGACCCGGAAGGGCTGCAGGGAGACCACCACGCTCAGCGGACGCGCCACCATGGTCAGCACCAGCCCGATGACGAGCGCGGGCACGATGTCGTCGCCCAGCTCGTGCGGGGTGACCAGCAGGCCGAGCAGGACGAACATGCCGATCTGGGCCATCCAGCCGAGCCCGTCGGCGAAGCCGCGCGTGGCCGGCCAGTGCGGCAGCCGCGCGTTGCCCATCACCATCGCGGCGAGATACACCGCGAGGAAGCCGCTGCCGTGGGCCAGCGCGCCCGCCGCGTACGCCACCACGGCGATGGCCATGACGGCGATCGGGTAGAGGCCGGAGGCCGGCAGCGCCACGTGCCTCAGCCCCCAGGAGCCGAGCCAGCCCACCGCGAGCCCGATGGCCGCGCCGATGGCCAGCTCCAGCAGGATCACGCCCAGCAGCACGTACCAGTGTTCGGCCGGGCCCGCCGTGGACAGCGAGACCACGAGGATGACCACCGGGGCGTCGTTGAAGCCGGACTCCGCCTCCAGCGTGCCCGTCACGCGCGCGGGGAGGGGGATCTTCCGCAGCACGGAGAACACGGCCGCCGCGTCGGTCGAGGAGACGACCGCCCCGATGATCAGCGCCTGCCGCCACTCCAGCCCGATCAGGTAGTGCGCCGCCGACGCCGTGACCCCGACGCTCACCGCGACACCGGCCAGCGCCAGCGCCGTGGCGGCCGGCAGGGCCGGCTTGATCTCTTTCCACTTCGTGCCAAGGCCACCCTCGGCCAGGATCACGACCAGGGCCGCGTATCCGATGACCTGGGTCAGCTCGGCGTTGTCGAAGTGGATGTCGCCGATGCCGTCCTGGCCCATGGCGACGCCTATCCCCAGATAGACGAGCAGGCTGGGGAGCCCGCTGCGCGAGGAGATCCGTACCGCTGCGACGGCGACGAGCAGGACGAGCGAGCAGACGAGCAGGAGCTGGTTGAGGTGGTGAACAGTCAGCGGCCGAATCCTTCCCTGGCTCACACGCACGCGCGCGTGGGCTCACGTACATCGCACATGAAGCTGTGGCGCATCGCGCCAACTACTTCGTTACCTTACCTAACTCTTGACGATTTCTTGACGCTTCCGGGGGCGAGATCGAACGTTCGTCCGTGCTGGTTCCCGACTCCGCGTCAAGAGGCGCGAGACCCTGCGCCTATCGTTGCTCCAGCGCTCAGTTAAAAGCACAGCCGAACCTGCCGCTCGACTTAGGACAGCAAGGACAGCGATGCCCACCGACACCACCGCCTCCACGGGTCAGCAGCCCGGCAAGTCCGGCAGGAGAAAGGGGCGCAAAGCACGTCTGATCGTGCTCGTCCTGGTGCTGGCACTGATCGGAGGCGTCGCCTTCGGGGCGTACTGGTCCATCAGCACCGTCCGGGCCTCCTTCCCGCAGACCAAGGGCACCCTCACGCTCAAGGGCCTCTCGGGACCCGTCGAGGTCAAACGCGACAACCACGGCATCCCGCAGATCTACGCCTCCTCCGACGCGGACCTGTTCATGGCGCAGGGCTACGTCCAGGCGCAGGACCGGTTCTACGAGATGGACGTACGCCGTCACATGGCCGCCGGCCGGCTGTCGGAGATGTTCGGCAAGAGCCAGGTCGACAACGACGAGTTCCTGCGCACGCTCGGCTGGGAGCGGGTCGCCAAGCAGGAGTACGACACCAAGCTGTCGGCCGGCACGAAGAAGTACCTCCAGGCCTACGCCGAGGGGGTCAACGCCTACCTCCAGGGCAAGGACGGCAAGGACATCTCCCTGGAGTACGCGGCGCTCGGGTTCACCAACGACTACAAGCCGCAGAAGTGGACCCCGGTCGACTCGGTCTCCTGGCTGAAGGCGATGGCCTGGGACCTGCGCAGCAACATGCAGGACGAGATCGACCGCGCCCTGCTGACCAGCCGCCTCGGCCCGAAGCAGATCGCCGAGCTGTACCCGCAGTACCCGTACAGCCGGAACAAGGCGATCGTCCAGGAGGGCCAGTACGACGAGCTGACGGGGGCGTTCGAACAGGGCGGCACGAGCGGCACCAGCGGCACGGGCACAGGCGGCACGAGCGGAACCGGCGGTGCCTCCACCGGCACGGCGGGCACCGCGGGCACGGCCTCCGGCACCTCCGGCACGGCTTCCGGCACCGCCTCCGGTACCTCGGGCCTGGACAGCCAGCTCACCGGCCTCAGCGATGTCCTGAGCGACCTCCCGCCGGCCGTCGGCGTGAACGGCGACGGCATCGGCTCCAACTCCTGGGTCGTCCGCGGGAAGCACACCATCACCGGCAAGCCGCTGCTGGCCAACGACCCGCACCTGTCGCCCTCGCTGCCGTCCGTCTGGTACCAGATGGGCCTGCACTGCCGCAGCGTCTCCAGCGCGTGCCAGTACGACGTCAGCGGCTACACCTTCGCCGGCATGCCCGGCGTGATAATCGGCCACAACCAGGACATCGCCTGGGGCATGACCAACTCCGGCGTCGACGTCACGGACCTCTACCTGGAGAAGATCACCGGCGACGGCTACCTCTACGACGGCAAGGTCAAGCCCTTCGAGACGCGCGAGGAGACCATCAAGGTCGCCGGCGGCTCGCCCCGGAAGATCGTCGTCCGCGAGACCAACAACGGGCCCTTGCTGTCCGACCGGGCCAAGGAGCTCGTGAAGGTCGGCAAGAAGGCCACCGTCGACGCCGCCGCACCCGACAGAGGCGACGGCTACGGCGTCGCGCTGCGCTGGACCGCGCTTCAGCCGGGCACCACCATGGACGCCGTCTTCGCCATGGACAGGGCGAAGAACTGGACCGACTTCCGCAAGGCCGCCGCGCTGTTCGACGTGCCCTCGCAGAACCTGGTCTACGCGGACACCGAGGACAACATCGGCTACACCCTGCCGGGCAGGATCCCCAAGCGCTCCCAGGACGACGACGGCTCCGTCCCGGCGCCCGGCTGGGACCCCAAGTACCGCTGGACCGGCTACATCGAGCAGGACGCGCTGCCGTACGAGTACAACCCGAAGCGGGGCTACATCGTCACCGCCAACCAGGCCGTGATCGACCCGGACAAGTACCCGTACACGCTCACCGAGGACTGGGGCTACGGCACGCGCAGCCAGCGGATCACCGACCTGATCCAGTCGAAGATCAAGGACGGCGGCAAGATCTCCACCGACGACATGCGCCAGATGCAACTGGACAACAGCAGCGAGATCGCCCGGCTGCTGGTGCCCACGCTGCTGAAGATCGACACCGGCAGCAAGGACGTGCGCGAGGCGCAGAAGCTGCTGGAGGGCTGGGACTACACCCAGGACACCGACTCGGCGGCCGCCGCCTACTTCAACGCCGTCTGGCGCAACATCCTCAAGCTCGCCTTCGGCAACAAGCTCCCCAAGGAGCTGCGGGTCAAGGGCCAGTGCCTGTGGGTGGAGCCGGTCAACACCACCGGGCCCGCCGACGAGGCGGAGAAGGTGCGCGAGTGCGGCGAGCGCGACCCCGACCAGGCGCAGCCCGACGGCGGCGACCGCTGGTTCGAGGTGGTCCGCAAGCTGATGGACCAGCCGGACAGCGACTGGTGGAAGGCGCCCAAGGCGGGCACCCGCCCCGCCGCAGTCAACCGCGACCAGCTGTTCAAGCGCGCGATGATCGACGCCCGCTGGGAGCTGACCGCCAAGCTCGGCAAGGACATCGACACCTGGACCTGGGGCCGGCTGCACCGCCTGTTCCTGAAGAACGAGACCCTCGGCACCGAGGGCCCCGGTTTCCTCCAGTACGCCCTCAACCGCGGCCCCTGGGAGCTCAGCGGCGGCGAGGCCACGGTCAACGCGACCGGCTGGAACGCGGCCGGCGGCTACGGCGTGGTGTGGGTGCCGTCCATGCGGATGGTCGTGAACCTCGGCGACCTCGACAAGTCCCGCTGGATCAACCTCAGCGGCGCCTCCGGGCACGCCTACAGCGCCCACTACGTCGACCAGACGGACAAGTGGGCCGACGGCGAACTGCTCCCGTGGTCCTTCTCGGACCAGGCGGTCAAGGACGGCACGACCGACAAGCTGGTGCTCAAGCCGTGAGCCGCTGACGCCGGAAACCGAAACGGCCCTCCACGCGCGCGTGGAGGGCCGTTTCGCATCAGGTCTCCGGCCCGAACCGCCGCACCCCCGACGGCGTCACCACCGCGTGCACCGGCCGGTCGTGCGGCTCCTCCGGGACGTGCCCGACCACCTCCGAGTCGTACAACAGCACCACCAGCGCGGGACGCACCCCCGCCCGCTCCAGCCGCGCCAGCACACGGTCGTACGAGCCGCCGCCGCGCCCCAGCCGCATCCCGCGCGTGTCGACCGCCAGCCCCGGCAGCAGCACGGCGTCGGCGGTGGTCACGGCGTCCGGCCCGAGGCGCTCGCCCGCGGGCTCGAAGAGGGCCATTCTGCCGCCGTGTTGGACGCGCGCGAGCGAGCGCTCGCCCTCGTAGAGGCCCCAGTCGAGGTCGTTGTCGGGCAGCAGGGCCGGGAGCAGGACGCGTACGCCCCGGGCGCGCAGCGCGTCCAGGAGCGCGAGCGTCCCCGGTTCGCTCCCCACGGAGACGTACGCCGCCACCGTGCCGGCCCGCGCCAACTCGGGCAGCTCCAGCGCCCGCCCGGCCAGCGCGGCCGAGGTTTCCCGCAGGTCATCCGCCGTCAACCTGTTCCTCACCGCGAGGATCTCGCGCCGCAAACTCCGCTTGTCAGGCTCGCCCGGACGTCCGATGTGACTCAAAGGTTGCTCCCATACCGTTGCAATACGCTCATATGAGCGCCTATGAACCGGAGCCGCGGATTCCGCGCAAAGGCACCGGATATGGTGGCGGGCATGACTCAGTCGCACCCTCGGATCAGCAAGGCTGTCATTCCAGCAGCAGGCCTCGGCACCCGGTTCCTGCCGGCCACCAAAGCCACTCCCAAGGAGATGCTGCCGGTCGTCGACAAGCCGGCGATCCAGTACGTGGTCGAGGAGGCCGTCGCGGCGGGTCTCGACGACGTCCTCATGGTGACGGGCCGCAACAAGCGCCCCCTCGAGGACCACTTCGACCGCAACTACGAGCTGGAGTCGGCGCTGCAGAAGAAGGGCGACGCCGGCCGCCTCGCCAAGGTGCAGGAGTCAAGCGACCTCGCGACCATGCACTACGTCCGCCAGGGCGACCCCAAGGGCCTCGGCCACGCCGTCCTGTGCGCCGCCCCGCACGTGGGTGACGAGCCCTTCGCCGTCCTCCTCGGCGACGACCTGATCGACCCCCGCGACCCCCTGCTCCAGCGCATGGTCGAGGTCCAGGAGCAGCGCGGCGGCAGCGTCATCGCGCTCATGGAGGTCGCCCCGGAGCAGATCCACCTCTACGGCTGCGCGGCCGTCGAAACCACCGAGGACAGCGACGTCGTCCAGGTCAGCGGCCTCGTCGAGAAGCCCGACCCGGCCGACGCCCCGTCGAACTACGCGATCATCGGCCGCTACGTCCTCGACCCGCACATCTTCGACATACTGCGCCGGACCGAGCCGGGCCGCGGCGGTGAGATCCAGCTCACGGACGCCCTCCAGCAGCTCGCCGAAGACGAGAAGATCGGCGGCCCGGTGCACGGCGTCGTCTTCAAGGGCCGCCGTTATGACACCGGCGACCGCGGCGACTACCTGCGTGCCATTGTCCGACTCGCGTGCGAACGTGAAGACCTGGGCCCGGACTTCCGGACCTGGCTTCGCAGTTACGTAGCCGAGGAGATGTAACACGTTGAGCAGCGCCGCGCCCCGCGTCACCGGCCAGGACCACTTCGGCCCCGACCACCTGTGGTCGGTGGAGGAGCACCTGGAGGACATCCTCGCCACCGTCCGCCCCCTGGAACCCATCGAGCTGCATCTGCTCGACGCCCAGGGCTGCGTCCTCGTCGAGGACATCACGGTGCCGGTGTCCCTGCCGCCCTTCGACAACAGCTCGATGGACGGCTACGCCGTACGGGTCGCGGACGTGGCGGGCGCGAGCGAGGAGTTCCCGGCGGCCCTGGAGGTCGTCGGGGACGTCGCCGCGGGCCAGGCCGACCTGCTCCATGTGGGCCCCGGCCAGGCCGCCCGCATCATGACCGGCGCCCCGCTGCCGCCCGGCGCCGAGACGGTCGTGCCCGTCGAGTGGACCGACGGCGGGCTCGGCGAGGGTCCGGTGCGCGGCATGCGCGCCCGCAGCCTCGGCCCCGAGGGCGCCACCGGGCACGTGCAGGTGTACCGACCGGCCGAGGCCCGCGCGCACGTGCGCGCGAAGGGCAGTGACGTGAAGGCCGGCGACCGCGCCCTGGAGGCCGGTACGATCCTCGGCCCGCCCCAGATCGGCCTGCTCGCCGCGATCGGCCGCGGCACGGTGCGCGTGCACCCGCGCCCGCGCGTGGTGGTGCTCTCCACCGGCAGCGAACTCGTCCAGCCCGACGCGGAACTGGGCACCGGTCAGATCTACGACTCCAACAGCTTCGCCCTCACCGCCGCCGCGCGCGACGCCGGCGCCATCGCCTATCGCGTGGGCGCCGTCGCCGACGACGCCGAGACCCTGCGCTCCACCATCGAGGACCAGCTGGTCCGCGCCGACCTGATGGTCACCACCGGTGGCGTGAGCGTCGGGGCGTACGACGTCGTCAAGGAGGCCCTGTCCCACGTCGCCGACGAGGACGAGGCGGGCAGCGGCATCGAGTTCCGCAAGCTCGCCATGCAGCCCGGAAAGCCCCAGGGCTTCGGCTCCATCGGCCCCGACCACACCCCGCTGCTGGCCCTGCCCGGCAACCCGGTGTCGTCGTACGTCTCCTTCGAACTGTTCGTCCGCCCCGCGATCCGCGCCCTCATGGGCCTTGAGGACGTCCACCGGCCGACGACCCGGGCGAGGCTGACCGCGGACAAGGCGCTGACCTCCCCGAAGGGCCGCCGCCAGTTCCTGCGCGGCAGGTACGACGACGGCCGGGTGAGCCCGGTCGGCGGCGCCGGATCCCACCTGATCGCGGCCCTCGCCCACGCCGACGCGCTGATCGTCGTCCCCGAGGACACCGAGTCCGTCGAGCCCGGCGCCGAGGTCGAGGTGATCCTGCTCGGCTGAGAGGCGCTGGTTGGGGGTACCGTGTCGCGCACAGCAGGCCCGGACCGGGAGCGTCACACAGCATGAGCACGCAGGACCCCCCTACGCAGGACCGTCTGACGCACATCGACGAGGCGGGTGCCGCCCGCATGGTCGACGTGTCCGACAAGGACGTGACCGCGCGCACCGCCCGCGCCAGCGGACGCGTCCTCGTCTCGCCCCGCGTGATCGAGCTGCTGCGCGGCGAGGGCGTCCCCAAGGGCGACGCCCTCGCGACCGCGCGGATCGCCGGGATCATGGGCGCCAAACGCACTCCGGATCTGATCCCGCTCTGTCACCCCTTGTCGGTGTCCGGTGTGAAACTGGACCTGTCGGTCGCGGACGACGCGGTGGAGATCCTGGCCACCGTGAAGACGACCGACCGGACGGGCGTCGAGATGGAGGCCCTCACCGCGGTCTCCGTCGCCGCGCTCACCGTGATCGACATGGTCAAGGCGGTCGACAAGGGAGCGGTCATCACGGACGTGCGGGTGGAGGAGAAGACGGGCGGCAAGTCGGGCGACTGGAGCCGGGCATGACCTACCGCGCTCTCGTCGTCACCGCCTCCAACCGGGCTGCCGCCGGGATCTACGAGGACAAGGGCGGCCCGCTGATCGCCCACGCCCTGAAGGGCTTCGGCTTCCAGGTCGACGGCCCGCAGATCGTCCCCGACGGCGACCCGGTGGAGGCGGCCCTGCGCGCCGGTGTCGAGACCGGCTACGACGTCATCGTCACCACCGGCGGTACGGGCATCTCGCCCACCGACCGCACCCCCGAGGCGACCCGCCGGGTCATCGACCACGAGGTCCCCGGCATCGCCGAGGCGATCCGGGCGTTCGGCCGTCAGAAGGTGCCGACCGCGGCGCTCTCCCGGGGCCTGGCCGGAGTGACGGGCGGGACGCTGATCGTCAACCTGCCCGGCTCCAGCGGCGGCGTGAAGGACGGACTGGCGGTGCTGGAGCCGCTGCTGGTCCACGCCGTCGAGCAGCTCCGCGGCGGTGACCACCCCAGACCCGGCAGTGGGGGTGCGAGCTGAACAGCCCATCCTGGCCCGTCGAGCTGGTGGACGGCGACATCGTCCTCAGGCCGATAAAGCTGCGCGACCAGCGGGCGTGGCGCGAGGTCAACCGGCGCAACCGCGACTGGCTGCGCCCCTGGGAGGCGACCATTCCGCCGCCTGCCCCCGGCGGGCCGCTCGCGCACCGGCCGACCTTCCGCCAGATGGTCCGCCACCTCAGGTCGGAGGCGAACGCGGGCCGGATGCTGCCCTTCGTCATCGAGTACCAGGGGCGGCTGGTGGGGCAGTTGACCGTGGCCGGAATCACCTGGGGCTCGATGTGCTCGGGGCATGTCGGCTACTGGGTGGACGAGGCGGTGGCCGGCCGCGGGGTGATGCCGACGGCGGTGGCGCTCGTCGTGGACCACTGTTTCCGCACGGTCGGGCTGCACCGCATCGAGATCTGCATTCGCCCCGAGAACGGGCCGAGCCGCCGGGTCGTGGAGAAACTCGGATTCCGTGAGGAGGGGCTCCGGCCGCGTTATCTCCACATCGACGGGGCCTGGCGCGACCACCTCGTCTTCGCGCTCACGGCGGAAGAGGTGCCGGACGGGTTGCTCAGGCGCTGGCACCGGGCACGATCGGAGAGTAATCCGGGAATGCGGCACCACCCCGGAAATTGAATACTTGTTCGAAATTGATCGGCCGGTGACCGTCTTGGGGCAATGAATTCCCGGCCTCGGCGGTCTGCTGATCGCATCGGTCACAAAAAAAGTTCGAAATATCAGCCAGATCGTGCGACACACCGGCTCAATTGGCAGATGGCCTCACGCAAACCCCTCTACCGTGTGAGGCGTGAGCAGCAGCGGCCTCATCTACGCAGTCATTGTCGGGGCCTGGGCCGCCTACTTGGTGCCGATGTGGCTCCGTAGGCAGGACGAGCTGAACGAGGCCCGTCCGACGGAACGCTTCAGCACCGCCATCCGGCTTCTGTCCGGAAAGGCGGCCATGGAGCGCCGGTACGCCAGGGACCTGCGGGCGCGCTCCACCGAGGAGGAGGAGCAGGACGCCGACGACCTGGACGCCGTCACCGACTCGGTGGACGTCCGGGCCTTCGCCGTGTCCAAGACGCGTCCGCAGACCCAGGCACCCCTCCCCTCGCCCGCCCCCGAGCAGTCGGCTCGCCCGGCGCCCGGGCCGAACGCGGAGGGCGACGCCCGCGGTCGGGGGCGTGTGCCCGCCGCCCGGCGCGGCCCGTCACCGCAGGCGAGCCAGGCGAGCCAGGCGGCCGCAGCGCGGGCCCGGCGCTCGAAGGTGCTCGCGCGCCGTCGGCGCACCACCACCATGCTGTTCCTCGCCTTCACCCTCGGCGCGATCGTCGCCGCGGTCGGGGGGCTCGCCTTCCTGTGGGCGCCCGGTGTGCCCGCCGTCATGCTCAGCGTGTACATCGCGTACCTGCGTTCCCAGGAGCGCCGCCGCTTCGCCTACCAGATGGACCGCCGCCGGGCCGAGGCCGCGGCCCAGCGGCTGCGGGAGCGCCAGCGGCAGCCCCGCCGGCGCGCCTCCACCGACGAAGCGGCCGACGACCCGGAGGAAGGACCCGAACCGGCGACCGACCCCGGCCTGTCGGCCCTCGCGGCGGACCGGCGCGCACTCGTCGAGCAGACCGACCACGCCGAGTGGGTCGACCAGCAGCGCGAGCGGCAGCGGCGGCCGGGGCAGGGCGACAGCTGGGAGCCGGTGCCGGTGCCCCTGCCGACCTATGTGACCGCACCCGTCGCGCCCCGGGCCACCAACGACGTGGACCTCGCAGCCCCCGACACCTGGAGCTCCGCGCGGTCGAGCACCGTCACCCCGGACCACGAGGACGGGGCGGCCCCCGCCGACAGCGCGGACCCCGACGGGGCGGAGCCCCGCACGCAGGACAGGGCGGACGGCGACGGGCGCAGTGACGCCCGTCGCGCGGCCTCCGCACGGCGGGCACGGGAGCGCGGCCGCACGCCCCTGTTCGACCAGTACGAGGACGGGGACCGGCCCCGGGCCGCCAACGAGTAGCCCGCGAAGCCGCAGGTGACCGCCCCTCGACCGCCCGCCGGGAACGGATTTCCAAGCAGCCCGATCGGGGTGCTAAAGTTTCACTCGTTGCAAGGGCCTGTGGCGCAGTCCGGTAGCGCACCTCGTTCGCATCGAGGGGGCCAGGGGTTCAAATCCCCTCAGGTCCACGCAGCTTCGAGCCCCTGTCGGCGAAAGTCGGCAGGGGCTCTGCTCTGTTCCCAGGCTTTCAGAGGCTCTTCGCGAAGCAGCGGCTCGACTCGTGGTGTCGGTAGTAGCCGAACTTGGCACACGGCTCGTAGCCGCTGGACGTGTACAGAGCTATGGCCTCCGGCTGCTTGAGGCCCGTCTCCAGGACCATGCGGACGCGGCCGGCTTCGCGGGCGTCCTCCTCCAGGGCGGCCAGGATGCGGCGGGCCAGGCCCCGGCCGCGCATCTGCTCGATCACGTACATGCGCTTGAGCTCGGCGTCGCCGTCCAGGTTGCCCTCGTCGTTCGCGTCCTGAGCGCGCCAGCCGCCCGAGGCGACGGGGGTGCCGAGCTCGTCGTACGCGATGAGGTAGATGCCGTTCGGCGGGTCGAAGTCCGTGGCGGCCATGGGCGTGGCATCGCCGTCGTCCCCGTAGCGGACGGCGTACTCGGCCTGGACCTGGTCGTTCAGCTTCACGGCGTCGGGGTGGTCGAAGGAGACCCGGCGTATATGCATGCCGGCTACCGTATTCGATCCGGAACTGGACCTCGTCCAGTGTGCCGGTATCGTGCCGGGGTGCTCACTGTGACCTCTGTGAATGTGAATGGGCTGCGTGCCGCCGCGAAGAAGGGCTTCGTGGAGTGGCTCGCGCAGACCGACGCCGACGTGCTGTGTCTCCAGGAGGTGCGGGCCGAGCCGGAGCAGTTGCCCGGGCACGTCCGTGACCCCGAGGGGTGGCATGTCGTGCACGCGCCGGCCGCCGCCAAGGGGCGGGCCGGGGTGTCCCTGTACAGCCGGCGTGAGCCCGACCGGGTCCGGATCGGGTTCGGGTCCGCCGAGTTCGACGGCAGCGGGCGGTACGTGGAGGCCGATCTGCCGGGGGTCACCGTCGCCTCGCTGTATCTGCCCTCGGGTGAGGTCGGGACCGAGCGGCAGGACGAGAAGGAGCGCTTCATGGGCGAGTTCCTCGCCCATCTGAAGGGGCTCCGGGAGCGGGCCGCCGCCGAGGGGCGTGAGGTCCTCGTCTGCGGCGACTGGAACATCGCCCACCAGCGGGCCGACCTGAAGAACTGGCGCGGCAACACCAAGAACTCCGGGTTCCTGCCCGAGGAGCGGGAGTGGCTGTCCCAGGTCTTCGATCCCGCGGACGGCGGGTACGTCGACGTCGTACGTGCGCTGCACCCGGACACCGAGGGGCCGTACTCGTGGTGGTCGTACCGCGGGCGGGCCTTCGACAACGACACCGGCTGGCGGATCGACTATCACGTGGCCACCCCGGGGCTCGCCGGGCGGGCGGTCAAGGGGTTCGTGGAGCGGGCCGCCACTCATGCGGAGCGGTGGTCCGATCACGCGCCGGTGACCGTCGTGTACGACCGCTAGGGACCGTCGGGCATCAGCGTTCGCCCTCACGCATCCGGCGGTCCAGGGCCAGGGACAGTTCCGCCTCCACGACGCTCCGGGCCAGCGGGCGCAGGCGGGGCAGGTCGTCCTCGGAGGCGTGGCGCAGGACCAGGCCGGTGAAGAGTTCGGCCAGGGCGTCGGCGTGGGTGCGGACCTGCTTGGCCGCGCCGAGGACCTCCGCGAGGGGGATGCCCTCGCGGACCAGGGCCGAGGAGACGTCCAGCAGGCGGCGGCTGATGTGGACGATCTCGTCGCCGTCGGTGCCGAGGTAGCCGAGCTCCATCGCGGCGGCGAGGTTCTCGGGGGTGGCCTCGCCCGCGAAGTGGTCGGCGAGTTCCTCGGGGGTGAGGTGGACCGGCTCCTCCTCGGTGGGGGCGCCGACGCCGAGCAGGTCGCCGACGTCCCGGCCGTGGTCGAAGGCCTCCGCCAGCTCCGCGATGCCGCTGAGGGTGTGACCGCGTTCCAGCAGGGCCGTGATCGTGCGCAGCCGGTTCAGGTGGTGGTCGTCGTACCAGGCGATACGGCCTTCCCGGCGGGGTGGCGGGATCAGCTTGCGTTCGCGGTAGAAGCGCAGGGTGCGCACCGTGATCCCGGCCAGGCGGGCCAGCTCTTCCATGCGGTATTCACGCTTCTCGGCCACCTGGGCACCTTAAGGCGTACCGAGGGTGACTTTCCGCGACCGCCCCCTACCCATCAGTACGTCACTGCCCTACTCTCCCATTGCGCCAGTGTTCACTGGCATGGTTCTCGTGGTGTGTGGAGGTGTCGGCATGGGCGAACGCGAACACGAACGCGAGCACGTGCGGGTCGCGGTGATCGGGTCCGGGTTCGGCGGGCTGGGGGCCGCCGTGCGGCTGCGCCGCGAGGGCGTCACCGACTTCGTCGTCCTGGAGCGGGCGAGCGGTGTCGGCGGGACCTGGCGGGACAACAGCTACCCGGGCTGCGCGTGTGACGTGCCGTCGCATCTGTACTCGTTCTCCTTCGCGCCCAACCCCGACTGGCCGCGCACCTTCTCGGGGCAGGAGCACATCCGCGCCTACCTGGAGCACGTGACGGACGCGTTCCGGCTGCGGCCGCACATCCGCTTCGACTCGGAGGTGAAGCGGATGGCGTGGAACGCCGAGCGGCTGTGCTGGGACATCGAGACCAGCAGCGGGAGTCTGTCGGCGGACATCGTCGTCTCCGCCACCGGGCCGCTGTCCGACCCGAAGGTGCCGGACATCCCCGGGCTCGACTCCTTCCCGGGCAAGGTCTTCCACTCCGCCCGCTGGGACCACGACTACGACCTGCGCGGCAAGCGCGTCGCGATGGTGGGGACGGGGGCCTCGGCCATCCAGATCGTGCCGGCCATCCAGCCCGAGGTGTCGCGGCTCACGCTCTTCCAGCGCACCCCGCCGTGGGTGATGCCCCGCGTCGACCGGGCCATCAGCGACGCCGAGCGGTGGCTCCACCGGCAGCTGCCCTTCACCTCGCAACTGCGGCGCGGACTGCTGTGGGGCATCCGGGAGTTGCAGGTGCAGGCGTTCACCAAGCGCCCGAACGAACTCGGTTTCGTCGAGCAGCTGGCCCGGCGCAACATGGCCCGTGCCGTCAAGGACCCGGCCCTGCGGGCGAAGCTCACCCCGGACTACCGCATCGGCTGCAAGCGGATCCTGCTGTCCAGCGAGTACTACCCGGCGCTCGCGCGGCCCAACGTCGACGTGGTCGCGAGCGGGCTGAGCGAGGTCCGCGGATCGACCCTCGTCGCCGCCGACGGCAGCGAGGCCGAGGTGGACGCGATCGTCTTCGGCACCGGGTTCCACGTCACCGACATGCCCATCGCCGAGCGGGTCGTGGGCGCCGACGGACGGACCCTCGCCGAGACCTGGAAGGGCGGCATGGAGGCCCTGCGCGGTGCCTCCGCGCCCGGCTTCCCGAACTGGATGACGATCATCGGGCCCAACACCGGCCTCGGGAACTCCTCGATGATCCTCATGATCGAGTCCCAGCTGAACTACCTGGCCGACTTCGTCCGCCAAGTCGACGTCCTCGGCGGCCGGGTCGCCCTCGACGCCCGGCCGAGCGCCGTACACGCCTGGAACCACCGGGTGCAGGAGCGCATGAAGCGGACCGTGTGGAACACCGGCGGCTGCACCAGCTGGTACCTCGACGCGAGCGGCCGCAACACCACCATCTGGCCCGGCACGACAGCCGAGTTCCGGCGGGCGACGCGGCGGGTGGACCTCGCGGAGTACGACGTCCTGCGGATCCCCGCGACGAAGACGGCTGAGCAGAAGGCCGGGGTGGACGCGTGAGCCGTCTCTTCCACGTCGACTCCGGCCCTTACGCCCCGCCCGCCCCCGCGCGCGAACTGACCGCCGTCTCCGCCGACGGGGCCCGGCTGCACGTCGAGATACACGGGCCCGACGCAGCCCCCGCCGTCGTCCTCGCCCACGGCTGGGCCTGCTCCACCGCCTTCTGGGCGGCGCAGATACGCGACCTGGCCGCCGACCACCGGGTCATCGCCTACGACCAGCGCGGCCACGGACGCAGCCCCGCGCACCCCGCGTGCAGCACCGACGCCCTCGCCGACGACCTGGAAGCCGTACTCGAAGCCACCCTCGCGCCCGGCGAACAGGCCGTGATCGCCGGGCACTCCATGGGCGGCATGACCGTGATGGCGGCCTCCGGGAGAACCGCCTTCCGCGAGCACACCGCCGCCGTCCTGCTGTGCAGCACGGGCAGTTCCCAACTGGTCGCGGCCTCCACCGTCGTACCCATGCGGCCCGGGCGGCTGCGGACCTGGCTGACCCGGCGGATCCTGGGCTCCCGTGCCCCGCTCGGCCCGGTCACGCCCCTGGCCCGCCGGATCCTCAAGTACGGGACGATGGGCCCGGGTTCGGCCCCGCACATGGTCGAGGCCTGCGCCCGCGTCGTGCACGCCTGCCCCCGCAGGGTCCGCTACGCCTGGTCGCACGTGCTGGACGTGCTCGACCTCGACCAGGGCGTGCGGGAGCTGGACGTGCCCACGGCGGTGGTCGTCGGTACGGCGGACCGGCTGACGCCGCCGGTGCAGGCCCGGGCCCTGGCCGCCGCGCTGCCGCACGGCACCGGGCTCACCGAACTGCCCGGCATCGGCCACATGACGCCGGTCGAGGCGCCCGAGTTGGTCACCGGGAAGATACGTGAACTCGTCCACGCACACATCCAGGTCGTATCCGGGGAGAGCGCATGAGCAGGGTGAGCCTCGAGGGGAAGGTCGCCGTGGTGACCGGGGCGGCGCGCGGCGTCGGGGAGTTGCTGGCCCGCAAGCTTTCCGCGCGCGGTGTGAAGGTGGCGCTGGTCGGGCTCGAACCGGACGCGCTCAAGGAGGTCTCCGGGCGGCTGCACAGTGACAGCGACCACTGGCACGCCGACGTCACCGATCACGAGGCGATGGCCCGGGTCGCGCGGGAGGTGAAGGAGCGCTTCGGCAGGGTCGACATCGTCGTCGCCAACGCCGGTGTCGCCACGGGCGGTCCGTTCGCCGACTCCGACCCGGAGTCCTGGCGGCGGGTGATCGAGGTCAACCTGGTCGGCTCCGCGGTGACCGCCCGCGCCTTCCTGCCGCTGCTGCTGGAGAGCCGGGGGTATCTGCTCCAGATCGCGTCCCTCGCGGCGATCACCCCGGCGCCGATGATGACCGCCTACTGCGCGTCCAAGTCCGGTGTGGAGGCGTACGCGCACAGCCTGCGCGCCGAGGTCGGGTACCGGGGCGTGAAGGTCGGCGTCGGGTACCTGTCGTGGACCGACACCGACATGGTGCGCGGGGCCGACCAGGACGACGTCATGCGGGAGTTGAGGCAGCGGCTGCCCTGGCCGTCCAACAAGACCTATCCGCTGGGCCCGGCGGTGGACCGGCTCGTGGCCGGGATCGAGCGGCGCGCCGGCCACGTCTACGGGCAGTGGTGGCTGCGCGGCATGCAGGGCGTGCGCGGATATCTGCCCGGGGTCATCGGGACGGTGGGCCAGCGTGAGATGCGGCGGTTCGCGGACCGGCTGACGGGCATGCGCACGGGCCTCGTCGGGGCGGGCGGAGCGGCCGATGAGCAGCAGCGAACTACGCTCCGTAAGTGATCGACATGCACAGCGTCACGGCTCGTGTGAATCTGGTCGAGCCAGATCCCCTCACCCCCAACGGGAGTGAACCCACATGGGTATGAAGGACCAGTTCCAGGAGAAGTCCGAGCAGTGGCAGAACCAGGCCCGGCAGAAGGCGGACCAGGCTCGCGAGCAGGTGCAGGGCCGCGGCCGCCGGCGTGACGAGGACATGGACCCCTCGCAGCCGCAGCGCGACCGCGACCGTGACCGCGACCGCGAGCGTGAGCGCGAGCAGGAGGACCGCTTCGACCAGGACTACGACGCCTGACGTTGCGTGCCGAAGGGAAGGGGCGCCCCGCGCGGGGGCGCCCCTTCCTCACGTCCCGAGCGTCGGCTACGTCCTCGGCGGCAGCTTCGGACGGGAGCGGTCCGGTACGTCGCTGTAGGTCGGCGGCGTCGCCGGCGGATTGGTCTCCAGCAGCCCGAGCGCCAGCTCCACCGCGTCGCTCAGCTGGGCGTGACGGCCCTCCGCCCAGTCCAGCGGGGTGCGCAGGACGTCGATGTCGGGGGCGACGCCCTTGTTCTCCACCGACCAGCCGTAGGCGTCGAACCAGGCCGCGTTCATCGGCACCGTGATCACCGTGCCGTCCCCCAGCTCGTGGCGGCCGGTCATGCCGACCACGCCGCCCCAGGTGCGCTGCCCCACCACCGGGCCCAGCTTGAGCAGCTTGAACGCGGCGGTGATCATGTCGCCGTCGGAGGAGGTCGCCTCGTCCGCCAGGGCCACCACCGGGCCCCGCGGCGCGTTCGAGGTGTACGACACGGGCTGGGCGTCGCGGGTCAGGTCCCAGCCCAGGATCGTGCGGCTCAGCGTCTCGATGACCAGCTCGCTGATGTGGCCGCCGGCGTTGCCGCGCACGTCCACGATCAGCGCGGGCCGGGACACCTCCATGCGCAGGTCGCGGTTGAACTGCGCCCAGCCCGAACCGCCCATGTCCGGGATGTGCAGATAGCCGCACCGCCCGCCGCTCAACTCCCGTACCACCGCCCGGCGTTTGGCCACCCAGTCCTGGTAGCGCAGCGGCCGCTCGTCGATGAGCGGGACGACGGCGACCCGCCGGGGCGGGCCCGCGCCCTGAGCCGGCGAGAAGGTCAGCTCCACCGTCGTACCGCCCGCGCCCGCCAGCAGCGGATACGGGCCCGCGTCCGGATCCACCGGGCGGCCGTCGACGTGGGTCAGGATCGCCCCCTCGCGAATGCCCGTGCCGGCCAGCGGGGAGCGGGCCTTGGAGTCGGAGGAGTCGCCGGGCAGGATCCGCTTGACCATCCATCCGCCGTCCCTGCGGACGAAGTTGGCGCCCAGCAGGCCCTGCCGGCGCTGGTAGTGCGGCGGGCCCTCGTTGCGCCGGGCGGCGGCGACGTACGCGTGGGACGTGCCCAGCTCGCCCAGCACCTCGCGCAGCAGGTCGGCGAACTCGTCCGGGGAGGCGACCCGTTCGACCAGAGGACGGTACTGGTCCAGTACCCCGCCCCAGTCGATGCCGCACATGCCCGGCTCCCAGAAGTACGCCCGGATCAGCCGCCCGGCCTCCTCGTACGCCTGCCGCCACTGAGCCGCCGGGTCGACCACGTGCAGGATGCGGCGCGCGTCGATCCACACCGTCGTGTCGGCGTCGCCGGGTTCGGTCGCGGGCACCGCGCGCAGCTCGCCCTCGTCGACGATCACCAGCCGTGTGCCGTCGCCGCTGACCGCGAAGAAGTCCAGGTGCACGGCGAGTTCGGACTTCTTGGCCTTGGTGATGCCGAAGTGCTCCAGGGTCGGCCGGCCGCTGGTGTCGTCCGGGTTCGCGAACGTCTCGCCCAGCGCACCCGAGATCGGCCAGCGCAGCCACACCAGCCCGCCGCCCGCCACCGGGTACAGCGCCGAGTACTTGGAGGCGGCCACCGGGAAGGGCGTGACCCGGCTCTCCAGCCCCTCGACCTCGACCGTCACGGCGCCGCTCTCCCCGTTCTCGTCGTCCTCCACCGGGTCCAGGCCCCCGGCGGCCGGGCGGCCCTCCGGGCTCAGCGCGAACGGGGAGGGCGTCGCGGAGGACAGCGGGACGAGATACGGGCGGCAGCCCAGCGGGAAGGACAGGTCGCCGGTGTGCACGTCGTAGACCGGGTCGAAACCGCGCCAGGAGAGGAAGGCGAGGTAGCGGCCGTCGCGCGTGAAGACCGGGTTCTCGTCCTCGAAACGGCCGTTGGTGACATCGACGACGAACCCGTCCCCTTCTGCCGTTCCGGCGAGCCGGGCCATCTTGATCTGCCGCAGTGTCCGCCCGATGCCCGGGTGGGACCAGGTCAGCCACGCCCCGTCCGGGGAGAACGCGAGGTCGCGCACGGGCCCGTTGATCGACCGGATCAGTTCGCTGACCTCACCCTCCGACTCCTCGGTGACGTCGACGAGCAGCAGTCGCCCGTCGTGCGAGGCGACCGCCAGCCGTTCGCCCTCCGGGTCCGACACCAGCTCGCGCACCCGGCCCAGCTCGCCCGAGGCCAGCCGCCTCGGCCCGCGGTCGCCGGTCGCCCGGGGCAGGGAGGCGATCTCGATCGCGTCCTCGCCCTCCGCGTCCGTCACATACGCCACCCGCCCGCTCGCGCCGAGCATCTCCGGGATCCGCACCCGGACGCCCGGGGTGTCGGTGAGGGTGCGGGCCGGCCCGTCCCGGTGGGTGAGCCAGTACAGGCTGCCGCGTACGACGACCGCGCTGGCCCGCCCGGTCTCGTCGACCGAGATCCCGTCGACGTGCTGGGCCGCGGCCACCTGGTAGGGGCGCCGCCCCGCACGCGGCCCGCTCAGCCGTACGTCCAGCCGGCGCGGCTCGGAGTGCGGTGACAGGTCGTCGACGAGCCACAGGTCGCCCGCGCACTGGTACACCACCCGGGCGCCGTCACTGGAGGCGTGCCGGGCGTAGAAGGCGTCGTGGTCGGTGTGCCGGCGCAGGTCGGAGCCGTCGTAGGCGCACGAGTAGAGGTTTCCGACGCCCTCGTGGTCGGAGAGGAAGGCGATCCGGCCGCCGACGAACATGGGGGAGTGCAGATGACCGCCGAGACCGGCCAGCAGCCGTTCGCCGTGCAGCCACAGTCTGCCCGTGGCCCCGCCCCGGTAGCGCTTCCAGGCGGCCGGTTCGTGCGGCGGGGTGCCGGTGAGCAGGAGGGACTTCCGCTCCCCGTCCAGATCGGCGACCTGGATGTCGGCGACCGGCCCCCAGGGCAGCTTGCGGCCCGGGTCACCGTCGAGGGAGACCTTGTAGGCCCAGGTGAAGTACGAGAAGGGCTCGCCGTGCGAGGCCACGGCCAGGATCTCGCCGTCCGGGGTCCAGCCGCAGACCCGGGTGTCGGCGCTGCCCCAGTGGCTCACCTGCCGTCCCGGGCCGCCGTCCACCGGGGCGAGATGAACCTCGGGCACCAGGCTGCGCCAGCTCGTGTACGCGAGGTGGCGGCCGTCGGGTGAGAAGCGGGGGTGGCCCACCTTGGTGCGGTCGACGGTGAGGCGCCAGGCGCGGCCGGGGCCGTCGACCGGGGCGAGCCAGAGGTCGTCCTCGGCCACGAAGCACAGCAGGTCGTCATGGAGATGCGGCAGACGCAGATAGCTCACGTCCCCATGCTTTGCCCGGTGGCGTACCGGAGCAAGTTGTGACAAAGCGCTGGGCGTGCCGCCTCGTGACCCAGGACAGGTACGAAACGGTTTCGTTTCAGTAGGGGGCTGCGCTACATTCGTGACGTACGAAACCGTGTCGTTCGGAGCAGGAAGGTGAGCGAGATGGCTGAGGTCGCCACCGCGCGTCGCAGTCGGATCACCCCCGAGCGTGAGGCCGAGCTGTACGCGGCCGTGCTCGACCTGCTCCGCGAGGTCGGCTACGACGCCCTCACCATGGACGCAGTGGCCGCCCGCACGCGGTCCAGCAAGGCGACGCTCTACCGCCAGTGGGGCGGCAAGCCCGAGCTGGTGGCGAGGGCGATCCGGCACAACAAGCCGGGCAGCGTCGCCGACGTCAACACGGGATCCCTGCGGGGCGACCTGCACGCCCTCACCTCGCGTGAGGACGACTGCACCATGCAGCAGAACGCCGCGCTGATGCGCGGTCTGTTCATGGCGGTGCACGGCAACCCGGACCTCCTCCAGGCGTTCAAGGAACTGCTCATCGAACCCGAGATGGAGGAGTTCCACCGGGTGGTGCAAAGAGCGGTCGACCGCGGCGAGGTGCAGGCCGGCCGCCCGGCGCTGGACTACGTCGTGCACATGCTCGTCGGCGCCTTCGCCACGCGCACGCTGATCGACGACCAGCCGCCGACGCAGGCGTTCCTCACCTCGTACATCGACGCCGTGGTCCTCCCCGCCCTCGGCGTACCCACCGAGTAGTCCCCCTCGGCCAGTCCCTACCTGACGTCTCCGCTCACGTCGTCGGGCTGATCACCCCTGCCCAGAACCGACCCCACGACCTGACCGGGAGTACGCCCTCGTGGCCACATTCCTCTACAAACTCGGCCGGATCTCCTTCCGGCGGCGGCACTTCGTCGCCCTGATATGGGTGGCCCTGCTGACCCTCGCCGGTGTCGGCGCGGCCGGCGCCCCCGCCGCGGGCAACAGCTCGTTCTCCATCCCCGGCACCGAGGCCCAGAAGGCCTTCGACCTGCTGGAACAGCGCTTCCCCGGCGCGAGCGCCGACGGAGCCACCGCACGGGTCGTCTTCAAGGCGCCGAGCGGCGAGAAGATGACCGACCCCGGCAACAAGGCGACCGTCCAGGAGACCGTCAAGGAACTCGCCGACGGCTCCGAGGTCGTGCGCGTCACCGACCCGTACCAGGCGAAGGCCGTCAGCAAGGACGGCACGATCGCGTACGCGCAGGTCTCGTACAAGGTCTCCGGCATGGAGCTGGAGGACTCCTCCCGCGACGCCCTGGAGGACAGCGCGCAGGACGCGCGGAAGGCCGGGCTGACCGTCGAGGTCGGCGGTGACGCGCTCCAGACGGTCCCGCACACCGGCACCACCGAGATCATCGGCATCGCGGTCGCCGCGGTCGTCCTCGTCATCACCTTCGGCTCGCTGGTCGCGGCCGGTCTGCCGCTGCTGACGGCGCTCGTCGGCGTGGGCATCGGCGTCTCCTCGATCACGGCGCTGGCGAGCGCGCTGGACCTCGGATCGACGACCTCCACCCTCGCGATGATGATCGGCCTCGCGGTCGGCATCGACTACGCGCTGTTCATCGTCTCCCGCTACCGGGCCGAACTCGCCGAGGGCCGTGACCGCGAGGACGCGGCGGGCCGGGCCGTCGGCACGGCGGGCTCCGCGGTGGTCTTCGCGGGCCTCACGGTCGTGATCGCACTGGTCGGCCTGTCCGTCGTCAACATCCCGATGCTGACGAAGATGGGCGTCGCGGCGGCGGGCACGGTGGCCATCGCGGTGCTGATCGCACTGACCATGGTCCCGGCGCTGCTCGGGTACGCGGGCCGGAGGGTGAAGCCGGCGGGGGAGAAGGGCAAGCTGCTCGGCCGGGCGAAGAAGCAGCAGGAGCAGGACAAGCCGGCGAAGCCCAACCTGGGCACGCGCTGGGCGAGCTTCGTCGTCCGCCGCCCGATCGCGGTCCTGCTGCTCGGCGTCATCGGCCTCGGCGCGGCGGCCGTCCCGGCGGGGAGCCTGGAACTGGGCCTGCCGGACGACGGCTCCCAGCCCACGTCCACCACGCAGCGCCGTGCCTACGACCTCCTTTCCGAGGGCTTCGGGCCGGGCTTCAACGGCCCGCTCATGGTCGTGGTCGACGCGAAGGACAGCGACGACCCGAAGGCGGCCTTCACGGCGGTCGGCGACGAGATCAAGGGCCTGAAGGACGTCGTCACGGTGACGCCGCCGGCGCCCAACAAGGCCGGAGACACGGCGACCATCACCGTCATCCCGGACTCCAAGCCGTCGTCGGTCGCGACCGAGGACCTGGTCCACTCCATCCGCGACAAGGGCGCCGGGATCAAGGCCGACTCGGACGCGAACGTGCTGGTCACCGGCCAGACGGCGATGAACATCGACGTCTCCGAGAAACTGAACGACGCCCTGATCCCCTACCTGGTCCTGGTGGTCGGCCTGGCCTTCCTCCTGCTGATCGTGGTGTTCCGCTCGATCCTGGTCCCCCTGAAGGCGGCCCTCGGCTTCCTCCTGTCGGTGATGGCGGCCCTCGGCGCCGTGGTCGCGGTCTTCCAGTGGGGCTGGCTGGCGGACCTGATGGGCGTGGAGCAGACCGGCCCTGTCATGTCGATGATGCCGATCTTCATGGTGGGCGTGGTCTTCGGCCTGGCGATGGACTACGAGGTCTTCCTGGTGACCCGGATGCGGGAGGCCTACGTCCACGGCGAGAAGGCCGGCCAGGCGGTCGTGACGGGCTTCCGGCACGGCGCCCGGGTGGTGACGGCCGCGGCGGTCATCATGATGGCGGTCTTCGCCGGCTTCATCGGCTCGTCCGAGTCCATGGTCAAGATGATCGGCTTCGGTCTCGCGATCGCCGTCTTCTTCGACGCGTTCATCGTCCGCATGGCCATCGTCCCGGCCGTCCTGGCCCTCCTCGGCCGCAAGGCCTGGTGGCTGCCCAAGTGGCTGGACCGGGCGCTGCCCAACGTGGACGTCGAGGGGGAGGGGCTGCGCTCGCAGTCCGAGCGGGAGGACGGGGACCGGGCGCTGATGCGCGCCTGACGCCCCGATACCTCTGAATCTCCGAGAAACCGGCCGGTGAGGGCTCCGTGGGGACGGGGCGCCCTCACCGGCTTCTCTCTGTGCTCAGCTCGGCCACACCGTCTTGCGCGGATACGGGCCCGGCGCCACGCCCCAGCGGTCGGAGAGGGCGTCGACGAGGAGAAGCCCCCGGCCGGAGTCGGCGTACGGGGAGGGCTGAGCGACGCGGGGGAGGCGGTCCCCGCGAGTGTCCGTGACCTCGATACGGAGGGTCTTGCCGACGACGTAGAGCGTCAGCCGGAAGTCTCGGCCGGGCACTCGCCCGTGGGTGGCGGCGTTGGTGGCGAGCTCGGCGACGATCTGCTCCCCGGGGGCCGAGGGCAGTCCCCAGGTGCGGAGTTGCTCCGTGGCGAGGAGCCGGGCGAGGCGGGCGCCTCGGAGGGTGGGGGAGAGGAGGAGGCTGAAGTTGCGGATGGGAGTGGTGAGTTCGTTTTCAGGGGCAGCCGTCTCTTGGTTCGTGTGACTCAGAGTGGCGGAATCTGCGTACCGTGACTGGTGGCAGCGCGTGTACGTACGGCTACTGTCCGGCGTTTGTCTCGTGCTGTCTCGGCTGTCTTGGCGGTTGTACGGGTACGGCTGCGCGATGGAGGTGGGGCATGAACGAGGCTGTGGATGAGGCCGGTTGGGATGTCGAGCCGGGGGACGAGATCGAGCCGCTGGTCCAAGCGGTGGGGAAGCTGATCAAGGTGTGCCGGGAAGCTGCCGGGATGCGGGCGGCGGAGTTCGGTGACGTCATGGGCTACGGCGAGGACATGATCCGCAAGATGGAGCGCGGGACGCGGATTCCCCGACCGGAGTTTCTGGACAGGGCGGACCAGGTTCTGAACGCTCAGGGGCATCTGAGGGCGTTCATGAAGGACATGGAGAGGGCTCGGTATCCGAAGAAGGTGCGGGACCTGGCCCAGTTGGAAGAGCGGGCGGTGGAGATGCTGCTGTACAGCAGCCACTACATCCATGGGCTTCTGCAGACGCCGGAATACGCGAGGGGGTTGTTCGAGATGCGGCAGCCTGCCTACTCACCGCACGAGGTGGAGCGGGGAGTCGCCGCGCGTGCGGCCCGAAAGTCGGTCTTCGAAAGGGACCCTGCTCCCACGCTCAGTTTCGTCCAGGAGCAGGTGACTCTGGATCGCCCTCTTGGTGGGAAGATGGTGCTGCGCCGGCAGCTCGAACACCTGCTGGAGGTGGGGCAGTTGAGGAACGTCACGCTCCAGATCATGCCTACTGATCGCGAGGAGCACGCGGGAATGCAGGGCCTGATCGAGGTGCTGAAGTTCACCGATGGCACGGCGATCGGACGTTCCGAAGGCGCATTCAACGGCCGCCCGGTTTCAAGCCCTCGGGATCTTCGCATCCTTGAGCTGCGCTATGGCATGATCCGGGCGCAGGCTCTCACGCCGCGGGAGTCGCTGGCCTTCATCGAGCGACAGCTGGGGAAACTATGAGCGTCATGGAACTCCACTGGTTCAAGAGCAGCTACAGCAGCAGTAGCGACATAGACGACTGCGTCGAGGTCGCCACCACCCCTGCAACCACCCACATCCGCGACTCCAAGACCCCGGACACTCACCACGTAACTGTCGCTTCCACCACGTGGGCCGACTTCCTCACGTACGTCACGAAGTAGCAGTCGGGGCCACCCTTGACCCAGCAGAGCCCATCAGGTGTCACCTGGCGGGCGGTGCCGTGATCAGGTCCATGCCTGGGTAGCGGCCGGTGACGAAGCCCGCGGCTTCGTAGACCGGCTTCCCGGCCTTGCTGGCGTGCAGTTGGATGTAGTGGATGCCCGCCCCGTGGAGCCAGCCGACCAGCTCGTCCACGATGCGGCGTGCGTGGCCGCGGCCGCGGGCAGGGGTGTCGGTCACGATGCCGTCGAGGTAGCCGCGGCGCCCGTCGGGCCAGCGCGGACCGGGCAGATGGTAGGTGACCCAGGCCATGCCGCAGGCGAGGAGAGGTTCGCCGGGGTCGCCGCCGACGACGAGGCAGACGCAGTCGTCGCGGCGGTTGATGCGCTCGTCGAACCAGTCGCGGGCGATCCGCCGCCACGGAGTGTCAGCCGGTCCGGGATCGGTGCCCAGGCTCTCCAGCGCGACGGCGCGCAGCCGGATCAGTTCCGGTATATCGGCTGTGAAGGCCTTGCGAGGCTGCATGTCGTGGCTCCTCTTGTTTTGGCCCCGGTTCAGCGGGCCATGGTGAGCAGGACGCGGCCGAAGGGCCGCTCCTCGATCAGATGACGCTGCGCTTCGGCCGCCTGTTCCAGCGGGAACACGCGGGCGATGGCGGGGGAGATGCGGCCCGCGTCCAGCCATTCCAGCAGGGTCACGCGGGCGGCGCGGGCGACGTCCGGCGGGATCATCGTGAACGTGTAGCCGCAGGCGGTGGCGTTCTTCCATATCAGGTCGGTGATGTTCACCGTGCCTTCGGTGCCGCCGGAGTATCCGACGCCGACGTAGACGCCGCCGTGTGCGAGGGAGGCGATGCAGGGACCGAGCAGCGGACCGGCGACGCCGTCGACCACGACGTCCACGCCCCTGCCGCCGGTGATGCGCGCGACGCCGTCGGTCAGGGATTCGCGGGACAGGTCGATGACGTGCTCGTGGCCGGCGGCGCGGGCGGCTTCGGCTTTGTCGGTGCGGCTTGCGGTGGAGACGGCCAGGGATGCGCCGAGTTCGCGGGCCACCTCCACGGTGCCCATGCCGACGGAGCCACCGATGCCTGGCGCCAGGACGGTGCCGCCGGCCTTCAGCCCGGCAAGTCGGGTCAGTACGAGGTAGGCGGTGCTGTATCCGGCACCGGCGAACAGCGCGCAGGCGGCCTCGTCGCTCACCCCGTCGGGGATCGGTATCAGCTGGTTGGCGTCCGCGGTCAGTTGCTCGCGCCAGGTGCCGTCGGTGCGCCAGCCAAGCCCGCCGCCGCTTACCACGACGCGTGCCCCCTCCGCCAGGCCGGTCGCGCCGGGGTCGGTGATCTGCCCCACCGCGCCGCCGCCGGGTATGTGGGGCGGCGTCTGGTGCAAGGAGGGGTCCATCCGGCCTGCCCTGATGGTGTTGTCGGCCGGGCTCACCTCGGCGTAGGAGAGCCGGACCGACGCCCGTCCGCCAGTGGCCGGTTCGGCGGGACGGTCCACGAGTCGCAGTTCCTCGTAGCCGCCGTGGCGCCGGTACTCGATCACCCGCATGGCGTTTCGCCTCCGTACGTCGGATCACAGGGCCGTCCGGCGCCCCTTGATGATCCAAGCCAATGTCACAGGTTTTGTTACGACTGCAGGCAAGGGCGAGCCCCGGCCGGCCCCGCTCGGCGGTTCAGCCGGAGCGGACGGCCAGGGTGTCCCGCAGGACGTCCGCGATCGAGACCCCCGCGAGCTCCCGCCGGACGGCCTCCTCCGCGTCGACGTAGACGCGGCGCAGCGCGGGCTGGATGCCGCGGCCGACGGGGCAGGCCTGGTTCGGTTCGCCGCGGTGCAGGGCGAACAGGGGCTCGTCGTGCACCGCGCGGTAGACGTCGAGCAGCGCGATGGACTCCGGGGCGCGAGCCAGCGTCCAGCCGGCCCCCGCGCCATGCCGGACCGTCACCAGGCCCGCCCTCCGCAGATCGGCGAGGCTGCGCCGGATCACGACGGGGTTGGTGGCCACGCTCGTGGCGATCTGGTCTGAGGTGACCACGTCGCGCCCGCGGCCGTGCACCAGGGCCATCCAGGTCAGCACGTGGACGGCGACCGTCATCCTGCTGTTCGCGCTCACGTCCTTCACTCCCTTGCTGTAACGATAACAGTTACAGCAAGCCTCCACTCGGGGTTCACCACAACTCACTCGCATGCCCCCTGCACCCACCGCTACCGTCCCCCCATGACGACGACAGCCGCCACTGACGCCGAGAACTCCGGAGCGCACCCCCGGTTCATCGAAGCCCTGCGGGAGCTCGGGCTGGATCAGGTTCCTCCGCTCATCCGCCGGTTCCCGGAGGCCACCCGTACCGCTGCCGAGGCCGCCGCCGCGATCGGGTGTGAGTTGAGTCAGATCTGCAAGTCGCTGATCTTCGCGGCATGGGGGTCCCCCCTGCTCGAGCGCAGCCGAGAGCTTGGGGGAGGAGTGCCGGTGCTGGTGCTCATGGACGGGGCCTCCCGGGTCGACGTCGAGCTCGTGCGCAAGGAGCTCGGGGTGGACAAGGTCACGCAGGCCAAGGCCGATGTCGTGCGGGAGACCACCGGGTACGCCATCGGCGGCGTGCCGCCCTTCGGGCACCGGACGAAAACGCGCGTGCTCGCCGACCGGTCCCTGCTCGGGCACGACGTCGTCTGGGCCGCCGCCGGGACGCCGTACACCGTGTTCCCCATGGCGCCCCGCGACCTCGTCGCCCACGCCGACGGCACCCTCGTGGACGTGCGCGAGCTCGCCGCGTGACACCTCTGGTCACCGCCGCCGTCCTGCTCGCCGCCGTCACGCACGCCAGCTGGAACGCCATCGCCCACAAGATCACCGACAAGCTGGCCGGGTTCGCGCTGATCTCGGGCGGTGGAGTGGTCATCGGGCTGGCCCTGGCGCCCTTCGTGGCGTTTCCGGCGGCCCGGGCATGGCCGTATCTGCTCGGCTCCGCCGCCATACACATCGCCTACTACGCGCTGCTGATGAAGTCCTTCCGGCTGGGCGACTTCGGGCAGGCCTATCCCATCGCGCGCGGCACCGCGCCTCTCGTCGTGACCGTGCTCGCCGCCGTCTTCGCGCACGAGGTGCCCGACGGGTGGGCCGCCGCCGGTATCGCCCTGTCGTGCGCGGGGCTGACCGGCGTCGCCGTGTGGGGACTGCGCGGGCGCCGGCCCGACTGGGCGGCGATCGGGGCGGCCCTGGCGACCGGGCTGACGATCGCGGCGTACACCGTCGTCGACGGGCTCGGCGTGCGCGCCTCCGGCTCCTCCCTCGGGTACATCGCCTGGCTGATGGCGGTCCAAGGGGTCGTGATCCCCGCCTACGCCGTGAGCCGCTGGAGGAGGCAGACCGCCGCCGTTCTCCGGCCGTTCGCCGGGGTCGGGCTCATCGGGGCCGCCCTCTCCGTCGCCGCCTACGCCCTCGTGCTGTGGGCCCAGACCAGGGCCGAGCTCGCGCCCATCGCCGCCCTGCGCGAGTCGTCGATCATCGTGGGCGCGGCGATCGGGGCCGTGTTCTTCAAGGAGCGGTTCGGGGCGCCGAGAATCGCGGCGGCCGGGCTGCTCGTCGTCGGGATCGGGCTGATGCTGCACGCCGGATAGCCGGGGTCAGGCGGGTGCGCATCCCCCTGGTGAGGAGCACCCTGGAACTAAGTGTTCCGGAGGTGATCGTCATGATGCACACCGCAGTGGGATGGCACATCGAGATGGAGTTCCGGGAGGACGACCAGCACACCAAGGCCGTGGCGCTGGTCCGGTTGCCCGACGGCACCGAGGTACGGGCGCACGGGCACGCGAGCCGGCACCGGACCGACGTCAATCAGCCCAGAGTCGGGGAGGAGATCGCAGGCGCCCGGGCACTCAACGAGCTCGCCATGCGACTGCTGACCAAGGCCCACGACGAGATCGACCAGGCATCGGGGCGGACCTCCCACCCGATTCACGTCTAGAGCCACAGCTTCACGCCGGAAGCCCCAGTGCTCCCCGCACCGCCCGCACCAGCCCCTGCGCCCGCGGATCCGCCGTCACCGTCTTGCGGAAGCCGTTGGTGACATAGCCGAACGCGATCCCGGTGTCCGGGTCGGCGAAGCCGAGGGCGCCGCCGCGGCCCGGGTGGCCGAAGGAGCCCGGTGTGAGGAAGGGGGAGGCGCTGCCGTGCAGCATGTAGCCGAGGCCGAAGCGGGTGCCGACCACCAGGACCCGGTCGGGGCCCGCCGACTCCTCGGCCCGGGCCAGTTCGACCGTCTGAGGCGTGAACAGGCGTGCGGCGCCGGCGGTGTCGCCGATCAGCGTCGCGTAGAAGCGGGCCAGTCCGTCCGCCGTCGCGATGGCGTTGGTCGCGGGGAGCGCTGCCGCGCGGTAGGCCGGGTCGTTCTGGTCCGGGAACGGGGTGATCGCCGCGAAGGCCCGGCGGGTCAGGGAGGCAGGGTCCTCGTAGGCCTCGGTGACCGAGCGCTTCGGGCGGGCCCGCAGACCGCCGGTCGGCTCGGGTCCCTCGACGCGGCCCGCGCGTCCGACCCGGCCGGTTTCCGCGTCCGGCAGGCCCAGCCAGAGGTCCAGGCCCAGTGGGCCGGCTATCTGTGAGGCGAGCCAGGCGCCGGTGCTCCGCCCGGTCACGCGTCGCACCAGTTCGTCGAGCAGCCAGCCGTAGGTGAGCGCGTGGTAGCCGTGGTCGGTGCCGGGTTCCCAGGCGGGGGCCTGGGCGGCGACCGCCGCCGGGCCCCGGAGCGGGTCGAGGGCCTGCTCAGGGGTGAGGGGCCGGTCGAGGACGGGCAGGCCGGCCCGGTGGTTCAGGACGTGCCGGACCAGCACCCGCTCCTTGCCCTGCGCCTTGAACTCCGGCCAGTAGTGGCCCACCGGCGCGTCCAGGTCCAGCTGCCCGCGCTGGTGCAGCAGCAGGAGTACGGCGGCGGCGACGCCCTTCGTCGCCGAGCGCACGACCTGGGCGGTGCCGCGCTCCCACGGGTCCGTGCCGTCGACGTCCTTCGTGCCGGCCCACAGGTCGACGACCCGCTGCCCCTCCCGGTAGACGGCGACCGCCGCGCCGCGCTCCCCGAGCGCGGCGAAGTTCCGTACGAACGCGTCCCTGACCGGCTCGAAGCCCTCGGCCACTGTGCCCTGCACGTCCACGTCCGTACTCCTCGTCTCGCCGGCTCGCTCCCCTTTCAACCAAGCACGATCGTGACGTCGATGTTCCCGCGGGTCGCGTTCGAGTACGGGCAGACCTCGTGGGCCGCGTCCACCAGCTTGCTCGCGAGGTCCGGGTCGAGGACGGGGAGCGAGACGCTCAGGGCGACCGCGAGGCCGTAGCCGCGCTGCTTGTTGGGGCCGAGGCCGACCTTCGCGGAGACGGTCGAGCCGGTCAGGTCGTAGCCCTCGCGGTTGCCGACCAGGATCAGCGCGTTGTGGAAGCAGGAGCTGTAGCCGGCCGCGAAGAGCTGTTCCGGGTTGGTGCCGTTGCCGTCGCCGCCGAGCTGCGGGGGCATCGCGACCTTGAGGTCGATTTGGCCGTCCTGACTGGTGACATAGCCCTCGCGGCCGCCGTGGGCGGTGGCCTCGGCCACGTACATGATCTTCGTCGGGCGGGTGTCGACGGCGGCGGCGTCAGTCATGGCTGGATCCCCCAGAACAGGTGCGCACTAATACATCGTGCACAAGGTACCGGCCAGTAGGAAAGCGTCTGCTCAGGAGGGGGTGATAACCGGGGGTAACGTGAGATCAGTGCGGGCGGTTCGGGGCCGCCTGCGACTTCTCCGCCAGCCGCCACAGCTCCGCGCGCAGACGCGCGACCTCCGGTGCAGCGAGCCCCGTCGCCGCGAGCAGGGCGCCCGGTACGCACGCCGCGCGCTCCCGCAGCTCCTCCCCGCGCTCGGTGCAGGCGACCAGCACCGAGCGCTCGTCGTGCGCCGCGCGCTCCCGGCGGACGAGCCCCAGGCTCTCCAACCGCTTGAGCAACGGCGACACCGTGCCGTAGTCGAGCCTCAACGCGGTGGCCAGCTCCTTGACCGTGGTCTCACCGCGCTCCCACAGGACCAGCAGGACCAGGTACTGCGGATAGGTGAGGCCGAGCTCGTCGAGGAGGGGGCGGTAGACGGACGTCACCGCCCGCTGGGCCGCGTACAGCGCGAAGCAGAGCTGGTCGTCCAGCAGCAGCGAGCCCTCGGTCTCCTCGTTCGTCACGCGCCCATTGTCACCGAACGCGGATCGAAACCGAACGGCAGCTCCAGCCGGTGGGCGCGCATCAGTTCCTCGTCGGAGAGCAGTTCGCCGGTCGGGCCGTCCACCGCGATCACGCCCTCGCTGAGGATCAGGGAGCGCGGGCACAGCTCCAGGGCATACGGCAGGTCGTGCGTGACCATCAGCACGGTCACGTCGAGGGAGCGCAGGATGTCGGCCAGTTCACGGCGGGAGGCGGGGTCGAGGTTGGAGGAGGGCTCGTCGAGGACGAGGATCTCCGGTTCCATGGCGAGCACGGTCGCCACGGCCACCCGGCGGCGCTGGCCGAAGGAGAGGTGGTGCGGCGGGCGGTCCTTGAACTCCGTCATGCCGACCCGCTCCAGCGCCCGGTCCACGCGCTCTTCCAGCTCCGGCCCCTTCAGCCCGGCCGCCGCCGGCCCGAACGCCACGTCCTCGCGGACGGTCGGCATGAAGAGCTGGTCGTCCGGGTCCTGGAAGACGATGCCGACCCGGCGCCGGATCTCCGCCATGTGCTGCCTGCCGACGGGCAGCCCGGCCACCTTCACCGTGCCGGTGCCGCCGGTCAGGATGCCGTTGAGGTGGAGCACGAGGGTCGTCTTGCCGGCGCCGTTCGGGCCGAGCAGCGCGACCCGCTCGCCGCGTGCGACGCGGAAGTCGACGCCGAAGAGGGCCTGATGGCCGTCGGGGTACGCGAAGGCCAGTCCGGCCACGTCCAGTGAAGCTGTCACAGGGACCATCCCAACACGCAGACGACGAGGGCTGCGACGGGGAGGGCGAAGGCGTATGACCACTGCGCCCGGGACGCGGTCACCTCGTCGATGACCGGCATGGAGCCGGCGTACCCGCGGCTGACCATGGCCAGGTGCACGCGCTCGCCGCGCTCGTAGGAGCGGATGAACAGGGCGCCGGCGGACTTGGCCAGGACGCCCCAGTGCCAGACGCCCTTCGCCTCGAAGCCGCGTGACTCGCGGGCGATCCGCATGCGCCGCATCTCGTCCGTGATGACGTCGCCGTAGCGGATCATGAAGGACGCGATCTGCACGAGGAGCGGCGGGAGCTTCAGGCGCTGGAGGCCGAGGAGGAGTTCGCGCAGTTCGGTGGTGGCGGCCAGCAACACCGAGGCCGCGACACCGAGGGTGCCTTTCGCCAGCACGTTCCAGGCGCCCCACAGGCCGTTGACGCTCAGGGACAGGCCGAGGACGTCGACCCGTTCGCCCTCCGCCACGAACGGCATCAGCACCGCGAACGCGACGAACGGCACCTCGATCAGCAGCCGCCTCAGCAGGAAGCCGGCGGGCACCCGCGCGACGTACGCCACGGCTCCGAGCAGCACGGCGTACAGCCCGAACGCCCACATCGCCTCCCGCGGCGTCGACACCACGACCACCACGAAGGCGAACACGGCGGCGAGCTTGGTGTGCGGCGGCAGGCCGTGCACGGGCGAGTGCCCGTGCCGGTAGAGCTTGTGCGCGTGCCCTGCTCCCATGTCAGACGCCCGTAGTGCTTGTGGTGCTTGTGGTGCTCGTGGTGTCCGTCGTGTCCGACGGGGACGTGGCGTCCGAACGGCGCCGGCGTACCGCCCAGAAGACCGCGCTGCCCGCGACGACCGTGACCCCGACGCCGATGACACCCGCCAGCCCGCCGGACAGGCGGGCGTCGTCGACGTCCTCGACGCCGTAGTCGGCGAGCGGGGAGTCGGCCACGGCGTGCTCCTCGGCCTTCTTGTCGATGCCGTGGTCGGCGGCGACCTTCTCCAGGCCGTCGGGGTCGGCGGAGGCGTAGAAGCTGACGAATCCGGCCAGGACCAGGGAGGCGACCAGGCCGGCGGCCCACACCTTGCGGTGCGAGGTCCGGGCGGCCACGGGGGCGGGCTCCGGCTCGGCGCCGGGGGCGTCGACCAGTTCGCCGTTCACCCGCAGCTTGAGCTTCTGCGTGAGGCCGCGCGCCCCGTACACCAGGTCCGGGCGTACGGCGATGACCGCGCCGACGGTCAGCGCGGTGATCACGGCCTCGCCGATGCCGATGAGGACGTGCACGCCGATCATGGCGGTGGCGACCTTGCCGATCGACACGTCGGTGGTGCCGCCGACCGCGTACATCAGCGTGAAGGCCAGGGCGGCGGCCGGGACGGAGACCAGGGCGGCGACGAAGGAGGCCACGGTGACCGAGCGGCGGGTGCGGGGCAGCACCTTTACCAGGCCGCGGAAGAGGGCGTAGGCGACGACGGTGGTGACGATCGCCATGTTGGTGATGTTCACGCCGAGCGCGGTCAGGCCGCCGTCCGCGAAGAGGATGCCCTGCATGAGCAGGACCACGGAGACGCACAGGATCCCGGTGTAGGGGCCGACGAG
Organism: Streptomyces coeruleorubidus; assembly: GCF_028885415.1. Classification (GTDB taxonomy): domain Bacteria; phylum Actinomycetota; class Actinomycetes; order Streptomycetales; family Streptomycetaceae; genus Streptomyces; species Streptomyces coeruleorubidus_A. The sequence continues at coordinate 4,117,032 of NZ_CP118527.1, read as the reverse complement.
TATCGCGGCGAGCGCACCGCCGAGCAGATGGCCGCTGGTCCCTGCCGCGACGGGGAAGTTCAGCATCTGCACCGCGAAGATGAACGCCGCGACGAGTCCGGCCAGCGGTGCCGTCCGCTCGTCGAGTTCCCGGCGCGCGCCGCGCAGGCTCACGGCGATGGCGCCCGCGGCGATCACACCGGTGGCGGCGGAGGTGGGCGCGTTGATGAATCCGTCAGGTACATGCACCGTTCGATGATGTGGCTAGATGCGAACGATTTGCAAGAGCGTGATGCTCGTTTTATCTCATCCGTGATATGTCCGGCCTCCGGGGGCGCGATCCGGAAAATATGCGACATTGGAAGGGGAGTGGACGCACAGTCTCCACACAGGTAGCGCACGGTGAAAGGCCCGTCCGATGTCCGTAGTCGAGCAGTACGCGCGAGCCCACATCGTCACGGACGCGGACGTCCCGCTGGACGCGGAGCGGGAAGCGGTCCCGGTCACGCTGCGCTACGACCCCGAGCGGGACCCGCGCGCCGTGCGGATCGGGCTGCCCGGGGCCGGGGCACGTGAGTGGAGCTTCGACCGCCGGCTGCTGGAGGAGGGGCTGCGGGCCCCCACGGGCAGCGGTGAGGTGCGGGTGTGGCCGTGCGGCCGGGTGCAGGCCGTCGTGGAGTTCCACTCCGCGCAGGGGGTGTCGGTGGTGCAGTTCGAGCGGCAGGCACTGCTGCGGTTCCTGCGGCGGACGTACACGGCCGCCGCGGAACCGGTCACTCACTGAGCTTCGGGCTCGGGGCTCAGCCGCCCGCCTTCAGCAGTGCCGCCACGATCGGCCCGGCCGTCTCACCGCCGTGCCCGCCCTGCTGGACCACGCCCGCGGCCGCCAGATCGCCCCGGTAGGCGGTGAACCAGCCGTTCGGCTTCTTCTGGCCGTCGACCTCGGCGGACCCGGTCTTCGCGCCGGCGTCGCCGCCGACCCCGGCCATCGCCTCCGCGGCCGTGCCGTAGTCGGCCGTGTACGACATCAGCTCACGCAGCTGGGACAGCGTGCCCGCCGACATCGTGCGCGAGGCCGTCGCGAGCTTGCGGCCGTCCACGTCCGGGGAGACCAGGTACGGCTGGTGGAAGGCGCCGGACTTGACCGTCGCCGACACCGACGCCATGTTCAGCGGGTTCATCCGGACCCCGCCCTGCCCGATCAGCGAGGCGCCCATCTGGGCCGCCGACTGCACCGGCACCGCGCCGTCGAAGGACGGCACGCCGATCGCCCAGTTGTTCATCCCCAGGCCGAAGACCTGCTGGGCCTGCTTGGTCAGGTCGTCGTCCTTGAGCTTGGGCGCCTGGCTGATGAAGGCCGTGTTGCAGGAGCGGGCGAAGCTCGCCTTGAACGTGCCGTTCTTGATCTCGAACTTCTTGTCGTTCTGGAACTTCCAGTGCCCGTACGTGAAGTACTTCGGGCACGGGTGCTTCTTGTCCGCCGAGGCCAGGCCCTTCTCGATCAGCAGCGACGCGGTGATGACCTTCATCGTGGAGCCGGGGGCGAGCGAGCCCTGGAAGGCGGTGTTGAAGCCGGGCGAGGCGTTGGCGGCGGCCAGGATCTCGCCGGTGGAGGCCCGCACCACGGCCACCGACGACCGGGCCTTCTTCGCGACCTGCTTCTCGGCCGCCGCCTGGAGGGCCGGGTCCAGCGTGGTCTTCACCGTGCCGGGCGTGCCCTTGCTCAGCTCAAGCAGGGTCTTGTCGGACAGGTCGTCCGACTTGGCCGACTTCCCGCGCACGACCCGCAGCTCGATGCCGGCCTTGCCGCCGGCCTCCTCGCCGTACTTCTCGCGCAGCCCGTCCAGGACCGGCCCCAGCGAGGCGTACTTCTTCTTGGTCAGTTCGCCGCCGTCCCGGTCGAGCGCCTTGACCGGGGGCGTGCCCGCCTCGCCGGTGACCAGCTTGTCGCCGTCCTTCAGGTCGGGGTGGACGACCGCCGAGTGCCAGTCGACCAGCGGCTTCCCGTCGCTCGTACGGCGGACGACGGTCAGCGCGCTGTCGTACGCCAGCGGCTTCTCGGTGTCCTTGTACGACACCGTGGCCTTGACGGAGAACGGCACCTTGTCGCCCGTGGGCGTGCCCGGGGTGAGGGTGACGTCCTTGATGCGGGCGTCCTTGGTGTAGCCGGTGAGCAGGGACGCGGCCGCGGCCGAGTCGTCGGTGGCCGCGGCGGCCTCGGTGACCTTCCCCGACTGCCAGGCGGTGAGGAAGGCCTTGGCGGTGGTGGTGACCTCGCTCGCCGACAGGGGCCCGGTCTTCACCTCGGGCTTCTGGTCGGCGGAGGCCGCCCGGGTGCCGTCGTCGGCCCACGCGCCGCCGTACAGCGCGTAGGCTCCGAACCCGGCACCGCCGACGACCACGGCGATCATCCCGCCGATCACGGCGGGCCTCGTCTTCCCTCGCTCGGCGACGCGCCTTCTGTTGCCCACAGCTGTTCGTTCCTCCACGAGTTCCCAGGGTCCCCGTTGCCCTCGGCTGTCCCAACGACGGCCACCACCCTAGGGTCCCGTCCCGCGAAGGTGAGATCAGGCACCTGTTCGTAGCACGGCTGCGACAATCGGCCCGGCCGCGTCGCCGCCGTGACCGCCCTCCTCGGTCATGGCCGCCGCCGCGATGTCGTCACGGAACCCGGTGAACCAACTGTTGGACTTGGCGTTCCCGTCGACCTCGGCGGAACCGGTCTTGGCGCCGATGTCGCCGCCGAGCCCGGCCATGGCCTCCTGGGCGGTGCCCTGCGTGGCGGTGAGCCGCATCATCTGCTTCAGCTGCGCGGCGGTGCTCGCCTTCAGGCCCTGGGCCTGGGCCAGCTGCCGGTCGTCCAGCCTGGGCGAGACGAGGTAGGGCTGGCGGAAGGCGCCGGTGATCGCGGTCGCGGTCACCGAGGCCATGTTCAGCGGGCTCATCTGCACCTGTCCCTGCCCGATGGCACCGGCCGCCCGGTCCGGACCGCTGACCGCGGGCACGCTGCCGTCGAAGGAGCTGATGCCGGTCTTCCAGTTGTCCTGCCCCAGCCCGAAACGCTGCTCGGCCTCCTGGGTCAGCGAGGCGTCCGTGAGCGGCTTCTCGTCGATGAGCTTGATGAAGGCGGTGTTGCAGGACCGCATGAAGCTGTTGGCGAGGGTGGCGCTCTCGTTGGGGTCCATGCCGGTGAGGTTTTCGAACTTCTGCCCCTGCCACACGGCGTCGGCCGGGCAGGGGGCCGGTCCGTTCATCGAGGTCACGCCGTTGTCGATGAGCATCGCGGCGGTGATGATCTTCATCGTGGAGCCGGGCGCCGCCGCACCCTCGAAGGCCGCGTTGAAGCCGTCCGCACGGTTGTTCGCCACGGCCAGCACCTCGCCGGTGCTCGGCTTCACGGCCACCACCGACGACTGGGCGAACCGCTTGACCGCCTTCTCGGCCGCCGACTGCGCGCTCGGGCTGATCGTGGTGGTGAGCTTGCCGGGCTTGCCCTCGGCGAGGGTGAGCAGCGGGGTGTCGGGAGCGCTCCCGCCGGTGTGCCGGACGACCAGCTCGATGCCGGGGGAGCCGCCTGCCTCCTTGCCGTACTTGTCGCGCAGCGCGTCCAGGACCGGGCCGAGGGAGGGGTACTTCTCCTTCGTCAGCTCGGAGCCGTCGCGGCCGACCGCCTCGATGGGCGGGCTGGCCGACAGCTCCGTGACGAGCGTGTCGTCCTTCTTCAGCTCGGGGTGCACGACCGACGGCTGCCAGTCGACCAGCGGCCGTCCGGTGGTGAGGCCGCGCACGACCTTCAGCTTGCTGCTGTAACTAAGTGGCTTGGACTTCCCGTCGTAGGCCACCTTCGCCTTCACCGTGTACGGCACGGTGGTGCCGCTCGCCGCGCCCGGCGTGATCTTCACATCGGTGATGTGTGCGTCGTCCCCGAAGGCCGTGAGCAGCTGCTCGGCGGCCGCGTCGTTGTTCGTGTACGACGCCGCCGTCGCGGCCTCGCCCTTCTCCCAGGCCGCGAAGAACTCGGCCGTGGTCTTTCTGACCTCGTCCTTGTCGGGCGGACCCGACTTCTTCTCCGCGGCCACCCCGCTCGTACCGCCCCCGTCACCGCTCAGCGCGCTCACGATGTTGAAGGCGCCGTACCCGGCCCCGCCCACCATCACCGCGAACACGCCGCCTATGACGGCGGCCTTGACCCCCTTGCCCATTGGGCGGTCCCCTCCCCGTTGAGCTTCACACGCTCCTTTGAACGCGTTCAGAAAGCTCGATTCTGGGAGCACTCTATGCGGAAGCGGTTACTACAGGGACGGGCATTTCGATTTTTGACCGAACGTGCAGCCGGCCGGCTAGACCCAGGTGTCCAGCCACATCCGCGCCCGCCAGTCGTCGATCGGGATGGCGGTGCCGGTGTACAGGGGCCAGAAGTAGATGAAGTTCCACGCGATCAGCAGGACGAGTACGCCCGCGCCCGTGGCGCCGACGACGCGGCGGGTGTCGGTGGAGCGGGGCGGGCCGATGATCGCGCCGAGGAGCATGGCCACCGCCAGGCACAGGAACGGCAGGAAGACGATGGCGTAGAAGAAGAAGATCGTGCGCTCCTGGTACATGAACCAGGGCAGGTAGCCGGCCGCGATGCCGCAGGCGATGGCGCCCGCGCGCCAGTCGCGGCGCAGCAGCCAGCGCCACAGGACGTAGAGGACCGCGAAGCAGGCGACCCACCACAGCAGCGGCGTGCCGAGGGCCAGGACCTCGCGGGCGCACTTCTCGCCGGCGTCCGCGGGGCAGCCGTCCCGGCCAGGGGCGGGGGACTCGTAGAAGTACGACACCGGGCGGCCCAGGACCAGCCAGCTCCACGGGTTGGACTGGTAGGTGTGCGGCGAGGACAGGCCGACGTGGAACTCGTACACCTGGTGCTCGTAGTGCCACAGGCTGCGCAGCCAGTCGGGCAGGAAGGCCCAGCTGCCGCCCTTGCCGTCGGTCGCGGCCCAGTTGCGGAAGTAGCCCCCCGAACCGTCGGTGGGGGAGAGGATCCAGCCGGTCCAGGACAGCACGTAGGTGACGATCGCGACCGGGACCGTGGCGAGGAACGCCAGGCCCGTGTCGCGCCTGAACACCGCCGAGTACGGGTGCCGGGCGCCGGCGACCCTGCGCGAGCCGACGTCCCACAGGACCGCCATCAGGCAGAACGCGGCAAGGATGTAGAGGCCGTTCCACTTCGTGGCGAAGGCCAGGCCCAGCATCAGGCCCGCCGCCCAGCGCCAGGGGCGCCATCCCAGGCGGACCGTCTCGGCGACGTGCCGGTCGGGGCGGACCCGGCCGTCGGCGTCCACCGGGAGCGCGGCGGCGAGTTTCCCGCGGGCCTTGTCCCGGTCGATGAGCAGACAGCCGAACGCGGCCAGCACGAAGAACATCAGCACGCCGTCGAGCAGCGCCGTGCGGCTCATCACGAAGTGCAGGCCGTCCACCGCCATCAGCGCGCCCGCCAGGCACCCCAGGAACGTGGAGCGGAACAGCCGGCGGCCGATCCGGCACAGCAGCAGCACCGACAGCGTGCCGAGCAGCGCCGTCATGAACCGCCAGCCGAACGGGTCGAAACCGAACAGCAGCTCGCCGAGCCCGATGACGTACTTGCCGACCGGTGGGTGCACGACGTACGCCGCGTCCGTCGGGATGGTGACGTGCCCGCCGGACGAGAGGACCAGGTCGTTGGCGTTCTTGTCCCAGTTGACCTCAAAACCGCGGTGGACGAGCGCCCACGCGTCCTTGGCGTAATACGTCTCGTCGAATATCACCGCCTTGGGGCTGCCCAGGTTCCAGAACCGCAGCACGCCCGCCAGCAGTGTGACGAGCAGCGGGCCGATCCAGCCCGACCAGCGCACCAGCCGCCCCGCGAGCGTGTGCGGGATGCCTAGCGCGGCCCACAGGCGCGGGCCGGGCTCGGTGTACGGCGGCACCAGCCGGTCACGGACGTCACGGGCGTCGCTTCTTGGCTGCTGGTAGCCGAAGCGGCGCAGCCGCTGCTGCCAGGACGGCCGCTGCTCGTGCGGCGCCTGGTCCTGCCGGGTGTCCGTGGAGGACGCGGTACTGGTCACCGCGCCATCGTAGGGAACCGTGCTGTGTGAGTCCCGTGCATGGCCGGTATGCGTCCCCATCCACCGCCCCTGGGAGGAGTCCGGGTCCCGAGCCCCTGGGAGGATGGAGGGCGTGACCGGAACCCTCGTACTCGCAGGCACCCCCATCGGCGACATGGCGGACGCCCCGCCCCGGCTCGCCGAGGAACTGACCGGAGCCGATGTCGTCGCCGCCGAGGACACGCGGCGGCTGCGGCGGCTGACCCAGGCGCTCGGCGTCACGCCCAAGGGGCGGGTGGTGTCGTACTTCGAGGGCAACGAGTCCGCGCGGACGCCGGAACTGGTCGAGGAGCTGGTGGGCGGGGCGCGTGTGCTGCTCGTCACGGACGCCGGGATGCCGTCGGTGTCGGACCCCGGGTACCGGCTGGTCGCCGCCGCCGTGGAGCGGGACGTCCGGGTCACCGCCGTGCCCGGGCCGTCCGCCGTGCTCACCGCGCTCGCGCTGTCCGGGCTGCCCGTCGACCGGTTCTGCTTCGAGGGGTTCCTGCCGCGCAAGGCGGGGGAGCGGCTGGGGCGGCTGCGGGAGGTGGCCGGCGAGCGGCGCACGCTCGTCTACTTCGAGGCTCCGCACCGGCTCGACGACACGCTGGCGGCGATGGCCGAGGTGTTCGGGGCACAGCGGCGGGCCGCGGTGTGCCGGGAACTGACCAAGACGTACGAGGAAGTACGGCGCGGGGGGCTGGGCGAGCTGGCGGCCTGGGCCGCTGAGGGCGTGCGCGGCGAGATCACCGTGGTGGTGGAGGGGGCGCCGGAGCGGGGGCCCGAGGAAGTCGGGGCGGAGGAGCTGGTGCGGCGGGTCCGGGTGCGGGAGGAGGCCGGGGAGCGGCGCAAGGAGGCGATCGCCGCGGTGGCTCAGGAGGCCGGGGTGCCGAAGAGGGTTGTTTTCGATGCGGTGGTGGCCGCGAAGAACGCGGCGGGGTAGCCGGGTTCGGGGTGGAGCCGCGGGTGCTTTGCGGGGTGCGGGTTGTGTGGAGTTGATCGCGCAGTTCCCCGCGCCCCTTCGGGGCGCGTCCCAAGGCCGGGCAAAGGCGACGAGGGCTGAGGCAAGGAACCCCCAAAACGGCGCCAATAGTCGACAGGTCTGCTGCCTGCGGTCCGGCTGAGGAGTCCACTGGGTTGCGGGGACGGAATCGTCCTCACGCCTAGCGGACCAACAGGAGCTGGCATGAGTGAGAACGCAGGGCAGGCCGGGCTCCGCGCCGGCGCCAACGCCGTCGTCAACGAGTCGTACTCCTTCGCCTGCATGCGCTGCGGGTACGGCTGGGAGCAGTCGTACGAGATCGAGCACCACACGGACGCCGCGGGACACGAGTTCGTCCTCTACGTCGCCGACGGCAAGATCGTGCCCTCCCCGTTGAGCAAGCCCACGTGCCAGAACTGCGACGGACACATCGTGCGGATCATGCGGCCCGGGAGGGTCGAGTCGGCGCGCAGCGCGGCGCACCGGCCCGGACGCGTGCCGCCGCCCGCCGGGCCCGTGGAGGCGCCCGTGGCGCAGGGCGCGGACGACAAGCGAGACGACCACCACTGGCACCTGTCCGACCTGCTGCACCCCTTCCAGCGCAAGGCGAGCTGACCCGTCCGGCTCCCCTTGTCGACGCCCTCCCCGGTCCTCCCCCATCGGGGAGGGCGTACCCCTTTCGTAGGATCGGGGCATGTCTTCGAACGACTCCGGCAAGCACGCCGCGCCCCCGCTCCCCGAACCCCTCCGGGTGCCGGTCGCCGACTCCCACACCCACCTGGACATGCAGTCCGGCACGGTCGAGGAGGCGCTGGCGAAGGCGGCGTCGGTCGGAGTGACGACCGTCGTGCAGGTCGGCTGCGACCTCAAGGGCTCCCGCTGGGCGGCCGAGACGGCGGCCGCGTACGACGCCGTCCACGCGACGGTCGCCCTGCACCCGAACGAGGCGCCCCGGATCGTCCACGGCGACCCCGACGGCTGGTCGAGGCAGGGCGCGCGCGAACCCGGCGGCCGGGCCGCCCTGGACGACGCGCTCGCCGAGATCGACCGGCTGGCCGCGTTGCCCCAGGTCAAGGGCGTCGGTGAGACGGGCCTCGACTACTTCCGCACCGGGCCCGAGGGCAAGGAGGCCCAGGAGCTGTCCTTCCGTGCCCACATCGAGATCGCCAAGCGGCACGGCAAGGCCCTGGTCATCCACGACCGCGAGGCCCACGCCGACGTCCTGCGCGTGCTGAAGGAGGAGGGCGCCCCCGAGCGGACCGTCTTCCACTGCTACTCCGGCGACGCCGAGATGGCGGAGATCTGCGCGAGCGCGGGCTACTTCATGTCCTTCGCCGGCAACGTCACCTTCAAGAACGCCCAGAACCTGCGGGACGCGGTGGCGGTGGCCCCGCCGGAGCTGCTGCTGGTGGAGACGGACGCGCCCTTCCTCACGCCGGTGCCGTACCGCGGCCGGCCCAACGCCCCCTACCTCGTGCCGATCACGGTGCGTGCCATGGCCGAGGTGCGCGGCACCGACGAGGACACGCTGGCGACGGCTCTCGCGGCGAACACGGCGCGCGCCTTCGGTTACTGACCCCACCTCGCCGCACGACTGTGCGTAGTCGCGTCGCTTTGGAGAGTGACGGCCGCTCCGCTAGGTTCTGGGGGCCCGATCCGGACCCCTCTGGACCCCCTCCGGCCCCTGGAGCGTGTCGGCGTGAGCAACTCGCAGTACGAGACGTACGAGACGTATGGCCCGGCCTCCGCGGACCCGTTGTACGGCGGTTTCGACGCGCCGCCCGCCGACCTGCACGGCGCCGAGATGCTCGGGTACGGGACGCCCGGAGCAGGAGCACCCGTCGCCTACGAGGACACCTACCGGCCCGCCTACGAGGTGCCGCCCCTGCCCGGGCTGCCCCGGCAGGGGGGCCCGGACGACGATGAGTCACCAGCCGCGACCGGTGCGCGCACCACGCGCGCGGAAGAGCGCGCCGAGGCCCGCGCCGCGGTGCGCACCGGCTCGCACCGGCGGTCCGCGCGTCGGCGCAAGGCGCGCTACGTCGAGCGACCGGGCGACGGCTCCATGCGGCGGCTGCTCCCTCAGGCCCTGGTCGTCGCCTTCCTGGCGGGCGGCACCACGGCGTTCGTCGCCAAGGACAAGGCGATCGAGCTGAACGTCGACGGCAAGGCGCGCACGCTGCACACCTTCGCCGACGACGTCACCGAGCTGCTGGCGCAGGAGGGCGTCGAGGTCGGCGCCCACGACGTGGTGGCACCCGGCCCGGACACGGAGATCACCAGCGGCGACGAGGTCGCCGTGCACTACGGCCGCCCAGTGCGGCTCACCCTCGACGGAGAGCGGAGCGAGGTGTGGACGACGGCGCACACCGTGGCGGGAGCGCTCCGGCAGTTGGGGGTGCGACAGGAGGGCGCGTACGTGTCCACGTCGCGCTCCCGGCGCATCGGGCGGGAAGGGCTCGCGCTGGACGTGCGGACCGAGCGCACGGTCACGATCATGGCGGACGGCCGCGCCCGCACCGTCCGCACCAACGCGGCGACCGTGCGGGAGGCCGTCGAGGAGGCCGGGATCACCCTGCGCGGCCAGGACACCACGTCGGTCCCGCAGGGGAGCTTCCCGCGCGACGGGCAGACCGTCACGGTGCTGCGGATCACCGGCGGCAAGGAGGTCCGCGAGGAGCCGATCCCCTTCCAGGTACGGCGGACCGACGACCCGACCCTGTTCCAGGGCACGGAGGTCGTCGAAGAGGCGGGCCGGCCCGGCCTGCGCCGGGTCACCTACTCCCTGCGCACCGTCAACGGCGTCAAGCAGAAGCCGCGCCGGATCCGCTCCGAGGTGGTGCGCGAACCGCGCCCGCAGCTGGTGAAGGTCGGCACGAAGCCCCGGCCGACGTCCGTGCGGGGCGCCGACCACCTCGACTGGCAGGGCCTCGCGGCCTGCGAATCCGGCGGCCGCCCCGACGCGGTCGACTCGTCGGGCACCTACGGCGGCCTGTACCAGTTCGACACCCGGACCTGGCAGGCCCTCGGCGGCAAGGGCCGCCCCCAGGACGCACCGGCGGCGGAACAGACGTACCGCGCGAAGAAGCTGTATCTGCGGCGGGGGGCCAGCCCTTGGCCGCACTGCGGGGACCGCTTGCACGGGTGACGCCCTGGCTGCGGGCAATCGTGCCGCCAAGGGCGGCACCCGTCCCGAAGAAGCGGCACCCCGCTCCGCCGGGTTGCGGACCCACCCGGCCCCAGCACCATCGCCGAAGCACCCCGCACCGCCGGGCCGCGCAACCCCCGCCCCCAGCACCGACGCCGAGCACCAGCAAACCCGCCCCCAAACCCCCCGTACCCTTGTCCCCGTGACCAGCCCCACCCCCGACGCCCTGCTCGGCCCCGCCGACGTCCGCGAACTCGCGACAGCCCTCGGCGTACGCCCCACCAAACAACGCGGCCAGAACTTCGTGATCGACGCGAACACCGTCCGCCGTATCGTCCGCACCGCACAGGTCCACCCCGACGACGTGGTCGTCGAGGTGGGCCCGGGCCTCGGGTCACTGACGCTCGCCCTGCTGGAGGTCGCCGACCGCGTCACGGCCGTCGAGATCGACGACGTGCTCGCCGCCGCGCTGCCCGCGACCATCACGGCCCGCATGCCCGACCGCGCCGACCGGTTCGCCCTCGTCCACTCCGACGCGATGCACGTCACGGAGCTGCCCGGCCCCGCCCCCACCGCGCTGGTCGCCAACCTCCCCTACAACGTGGCCGTCCCGGTCCTGCTGCACATGCTCGACACCTTCCCGAGCATCGAGCGCACCCTCGTCATGGTCCAGTCGGAGGTCGCCGACCGCCTCGCCGCCCCGCCCGGCTCGAAGGTGTACGGCGTCCCCTCGGTCAAGGCCAACTGGTACGCCGAGGTCAAGCGGGCCGGCGCCATCGGACGGAACGTCTTCTGGCCGGCGCCCAACGTCGACAGCGGCCTGGTCTGGCTCGTCCGCCGGACCGAGCCGCTGAAGACGACGGCCTCCAGGCGCGAGGTGTTCGCCGTCGTCGACGCCGCCTTCGCCCAGCGCCGCAAGACGCTGCGGGCCGCGCTCGCCGGCTGGGCCGGATCCGCCGCCGCGGCGGAGGCGGCCCTCGTCGCCGCCGGGGTCTCACCGCAGGCTCGGGGCGAGTCGCTGACGGTGGAGGAGTTCGCGCGGATCGCCGAGCACAAGCAGAACCAGCACCAGGAGGAGGAGTCCGCGTGAGCGTGACGGTCCGGGTCCCCGCCAAGGTCAACGTCCAGCTGGCGGTCGGACCCGCCCGCCCCGACGGCTTCCACCCCCTGGCCAACGTCTTCCTCGCGGTCGGCCTCTACGACGAGGTCACCGTCACCCCGGCCGACGAGCTCCGCGTCACCTGCGAGGGCCCGGACGCCGACCAGGTCCCCCTGGACCGTACGAACCTGGCCGCGCGGGCGGCCGAAGCGCTCGCCGAGCGGTACGGCCGGACGCCCGACGTCCACATCCACATCGCCAAGGACATCCCCGTCGCCGGCGGCATGGCGGGCGGCAGCGCGGACGGCGCCGGCGCGCTGGTCGCCTGCGACGCGCTGTGGGAGGCCGGCGCCTCCCGGGACGAACTGCTCGGCATCTGCGCCGAGTTGGGCAGCGACGTGCCGTTCAGCCTGGTCGGCGGGGCCGCGCTGGGCATCGGGCGGGGCGAGCAGCTGACGCCCCTGGAGGTCGGCGGCACCTTCCACTGGGTGTTCGCGATGGCCGGCCGCGGCCTGTCCACCCCGGCCGTGTTCCGGGAGTTCGACCGGCTCGGCGAGGGCACGGACATCCCCGAGCCCGTCGCCTCCCAGGAACTCCTCGCCGCCCTGGCCAAGGGCGACCCGGACGCGCTCGCCGCCGCCGTCTCCAACGACCTCCAGCCCGCCGCCCTCTCCCTCTTCCCGGAACTCGCCGGCACCCTGGCCACCGGCCGCGCCGCCGGTGCCCTCGCCGCCCTGGTCTCCGGCTCCGGCCCGACCACGGCGTTCCTCGTCCGCGACCCGGAGTCGGCGGCCGCGGTGGCGCAGGCGCTGGTGGCGTCCGGCACGTGCCGGACCGTGCGGACGGCCTCGGGTCCGGCACCCGGGGCTACGGTTGCCGGGCGTTAATCCCGTGCGGCGGCCGGTTCCCGGCGCTCAGGCTCCCCCGGTTGTTCTCGACGATGGGGGGCGCAGGCGTGGACGAACTGGTCGCGGCCGTACGACGCGGAGACGAGGACGAGGTCCGGGCCCTGCTGGAGTCCGGGGCGGACCCCGAGACCCTGACGAGGGCCTGCCGGTCCTGTGCCGGGCGGTGGCGGCGTACGACCGGCCGGTCGCCGAGGCGCTGATCGAGGGCGGCGCCGACCCGCAGCACCGTCTGCCCGACGGCAGCACCCCGCTGCTGCGGGCGGTCGACGGCGGCTCCGTGGGCATGACCGTCGCGCTGCTGCCGGAGCCGGTCGGGCTCGGCCCCGCCGACCGGGAGGAGCTGTTGGACCGAGCCCGCCACTGGACCCGGACCGGCGTGGAGGCCGAGCTGCGGCGCCGAACCGGCGCGACGGGGCCGGCTGAGCGGAACCGCGTCGAGGACCGGCACTGGTTCTGCCACTACGACCAGGTCACAGTGGGCGGCCTGACCGCCCGGGACGGACACGCGGCAGTCCTGTCCCTCCTGGAGGCGCACTGCGGGATTCGCACGCCTTTCGGAGAACTGCTCGCGCGGGCGCTCGTACGGCCCGACCGGGATCACGCCGTCTGGTCCGAGGCCGTGTCCACGCTCGCCCGCCGGATGGACGAGGACACCTGGACACAGGCCGTGGCCCTGAGCCGCGCGGCCGACCGGGTGCGGCGGCTCTTCGCCGCCGAGCTGCTGCTGGGCCTGCACCTGGGCGACGTCCTGGGCCACGCGCCGTTCGACGGCCGTGGGCACGAGGTCTTCCTCCCCTGGGCCGCAGAGGAGAAGGACCCGGAGGTGCTGGCAGCGGTACTGAACGGGCTCACCGGGGAGGACGGCCCGGAGATCGAGGCCATGGGCCTGACGTACCGCGCGCATCCGTACCCGGCGGTCCGCTCGCTGGTGCTGGATGCCCTGGAGCGCGGGGAGGACCGGCTGCTTGTCCGGCCCGGGAACCTGGCGACGGTGTTCACGCTGGCCCGCGACCCGGACGAGCGCGTGCGCTGGAAGGCCTGCTCGTGGCTCGCCTCCTACCCGGAGCGTTCCCCGGAGATCGGTGACGCGCTGGCTGCCCTCACCAACGACGCGTCCCAGGCGGTCCGCGCCTATGCCGTGCAGGGCCTGGCCGAACGCGACGACCCGCGCTGCGTGGAGGGTGACCGGCGGATCGGACCCGTCGACCCGGACGGCCCGTGGTACGACGAATGGGTGCTGGGCGCGACGGGCGGTACGAGTGGCGCCGCCAGGACGCCGCCGAGCGCTCCTGAACACCCCGGCCGGAGCACCCCGCCGCCCGACTACCCTGGAGGGTCGATCGTCCCCCCTGTCAGGAGAGAAATGGCCGTCAACCTGGTCAATGTCGAGAACGTCAGCAAGGTGTACGGCACCCGCGCCCTGCTCGACGGCGTCTCCCTCGGCGTCTCCGAAGGGGAACGCATCGGCGTCGTCGGCCGCAACGGCGACGGCAAGACCACGCTGATCCGGATGCTCGCCAAGCAGGAGCAGGCCGACACCGGGCGCGTCACCCACTCCGGCGGACTGCGCATCGGCGTGCTCACGCAGCACGACTCCCTCGACCCGGAGGCCACCGTCCGCCACGAGGTCATCGGCGACATGGCCGACCACGAGTGGGCGGGCGTCGCCAAGGTCAGGGACGTGTTGACCGGCCTGTTCGGCGGGCTCGACCTGCCGGGGTTCCCCAAGGGGCTCGACACCGTCATCGGCCCGCTGTCCGGCGGTGAGCGGCGCCGCATCGCGCTCGCCAAGCTGCTCATCGAGGAGCAGGACCTGCTCGTCCTGGACGAGCCCACCAACCACCTCGACGTCGAGGGCATCGCCTGGCTCGCCCGGCATCTCCGGAACCGCCGGTCGGCGCTCGTCTGCGTCACCCACGACCGCTGGTTCCTGGACCAGGTCTGCACGCGCATGTGGGACGTCCAGCGCGGCGACGTCTACGAGTACGAGGGCGGCTACTCCGACTACGTCTTCGCCCGGGCCGAGCGCGAGCGCATCGCCGCCACCGAGGAGGTCAAGCGGCAGAACCTCGTCCGCAAGGAGCTGGCCTGGCTGCGGCGCGGCGCACCCGCCCGTACGTCCAAGCCGCGCTTCCGCGTCGAGGCCGCCAACGAGCTGATCAAGGACGTACCGCCGCCCCGGGACAGCAGCGAACTGATGCGGTTCGCCTCCACGCGGCTCGGCAAGACCGTGTTCGACCTGGAGGACATCACCGTCCAGGCCGGTCCCAAGGTCCTCCTCAAGCACGTCACCTGGCAGCTCGGGCCGGGGGACCGGATCGGTCTCGTCGGCGTCAACGGCGCCGGGAAGACGTCCCTGCTGCGGGCCATGGCCGAGGCGGCCCGGACCGACGGCGAGACCCAGCCCGCGGGCGGGCGCATCCGCGTCGGCAAGACCGTCAAGCTGGCCTACCTCTCCCAGGAGGTCGCCGAACTCGACCCGGCCACGCGCGTGCTGGAGGCCGTGCAGCAGGTGCGCGAGCGCGTCGACCTGGGCAAGGGGCGCGAGATGACCGCCGGGCAGCTGTGCGAGACGTTCGGCTTCACCAAGGAGAAGCAGTGGACGCCGGTCGGGGACCTGTCCGGCGGTGAGCGGCGGCGGCTCCAGCTGCTGCGGCTCCTCATGGACGAGCCCAACGTCCTCTTCCTCGACGAGCCCACCAACGACCTCGACATCGAGACGCTGACGCAGCTGGAGGACGTCCTCGACGGCTGGCCCGGCTCGATGATCGTCATCTCCCACGACCGGTTCTTCATCGAGCGCACCACCGACCGGGTGTTCGCGCTGCTCGGCGACGGCACTCTGCGGATGCTGCCGCGCGGCATCGACGAGTACCTGGAGCGGCGGCAGCGCATGGAGGAGGCCGCGGCCGCCGCGACGCCCGCCGCGGCGCCGCAGAGCGCCGCCCCGGAGAAGAGCGCAGCCGGCCAGCGCGCCGCCAAGAAGGAACTCCAGAAGATCGAGCGACAGCTCGACAAGGTCTCCGAGAAGGAGACCAAGCTGCACGCCCAGATCGCCGAAAACGCTACGGACTTCTCGAAGGTTGCCGAACTGGACGCCGAGCTGCGCGAGTTGGCCGGTCAGCGCGAGGAGCTGGAGATGCGCTGGCTGGAACTCGCCGAGGACGCGTGAAGGGTGCGTGAAGGCGCATAACGGCGGCATCACGGGCCGGTCCTCCCTTGGGAACAGGGGGTGAGACGGCCCGGTCGCTGTCGGAACCTGGTGATACAAAGAGTCGTCTTAGAACTTCATGAAGCGACTCTGAGCCCATTTCGTATCTCAGGGCGTGGCTAAAAATCAGTGATCGAACGGGGGAGCCGCTGATGACTCAGCCGCCCAGTCAGCCGCCGCACGGTGGCTTCGGAGCACCGCAGAACCAGCCGCCGCAGGGCGGTGGCTTCGGGGCACCGCAGACCCCGCCGCCGCCCCAGGGACCGCCCCAGACGCCGCCGCCCCCGCAGGGGCCGCCGCAGCCTGGATACGGCTATCCCCAGCAGCCCCCGCAGCAGCCCGGACCGTACGGGCAGCCGGGACCGTACAACTCCGGCCCCTACGGCCAGCCGCAGCAGCCGGGTCCGTACGGCCAGCCCGGCTACGGCTACCCGCAGCAGCCGCAGTACCCCGGCGCCCCCGGCACCCCGCCCGGGGGCGGTTCGCGCAGCCCCTTCAAGGGCAAGCCGGCCATCATCATCGGCGCCGCGGTAGCCGCGCTGCTCGTCGTCGGCGGCACCGTGTGGGCCGTCACCGGCGGCGACAGCGGCGAGGGCGAGAAGAAGCCGGTCGCCCAGCAGAGCGACGACGCCGAGCCCGGCTCCTCCGCCCCGGTCAACCCCGGTGACGGCAGCGGCGACGGCGGCGAGGACCCGGAGAACCTCAACGAGGGCCGCCAGGCCGGCGAGGCGAAGGTCCTCTGGTACAAGGAGGCGCCCGACGCGCCCGGTTCCGGCGCCGACGCCCCCGGCATGTGGATCACCGACAAGGCGGCGGTGAAAGCGGCGTACAAGCAGCTCTTCGCCTACAACGTCGGTGACGGCAAGCCGGCCTGGGACGCGATCACCTTCCCGCAGAAGATCTGCGCGACCACCCCGCAGAAGACGTCCGACGACAAGATCGTCGTCGCGTACATGAGCGGCAGCAGCGACCGCGCCAAGTGCAACCAGCTCCAGGAGATCGACCTCGACACGGGCGAGAAGGGCTGGAAGGAGGAGGTCGGCGACGGCGCACTGTTCGACTCCACGCTCTCCGTCGAACTGTCCATCACCGGCAAGACGCTGATGGTGGGCCGCTCACAGTCCGGCACGGCCTACGACGTCACCAGCGGCGACAAGCTCTTCGACCACAAGCGCTACGGCAGCGCCTGCTTCCCCTCCGCGTTCGCCGGCGGCGAGAAGCTGATCGCCGTCGCCTCCTGCGCTGCCGGCACCGACAAGGAGCACGACGAGGTGCAGGAGCTCGACCCGCGCACCGGCGACGTCAAGTGGACCCAGCCGTTCGACAAGGGCTGGCGGGTCGCGCGCACCTACTCGGTCAGCCCGCTGGTCGTCTACAGCACCAACAAGGACAAGAAGGCCTGGAACATCTCCACCTTCACCTCCGGCGGCAAGTTCCGCTCGCAGGTCGGCTTCGACGAGGACTTCGCCCCCGAGTGCGGCTGGGCCATCCTCGAACGCGACCTCCAGGGCTGCCAGGGCGTCGCCGTCGACGACACCACGCTCTACCTCCCGACGGAGGCGACCACCGGCGCCAACGAGATCGTCGCGGTCAACCTCGCCGACGGCAAGGAGAAGTGGCGGGTGAAGTCCCCGGCCGACGAGTCGATGCTGCCGATGAAGGTCGAGGGCGGCAAGCTCATCGCCTATGTGCAGCCGTCGTACGACGCGGGCGGCCAGGTCGTGTCCATCCCGACCGGCGGCAGCGGCCACAAGCCGGTCAAGCTGCTCCAGAACCCGCAGGGTGCCGCGGACATCGAGAACGGCTTCTTCTCCAAGGACACCGACTGGGTCGACGGGCGCTTCTACATCTCGACCACGCGGCTGAGCGGAAACGACGACACGAAGGAGAAGTTGATGCTCGCCTACGGCAAGTGACTCTTCCCCCTTCGGATCCGCCTTCGTCTTCGTCGTCCGTCCCCTTCCCCGAGGTACTCACGCCATGACCCAGCCGCCGCCTCCGCCGCCCCAACAGCCGCCGCCCGGGGGAGGCTTCGGGCCGCCCCAGGACCAGCCCCCGCAGCCGGGGTACGGCTATCCGCAGGCTCCGCAGTCGCCCCCGCCGGCGGCTCCGCAGACGCCGCCCCCGCCGCCCGCGCAGCAGCCGCAGCCGGGCTACGGCTATCCGCAGGGGGCTGAGCAGGCGCCCCAGCCGCCGCAGGCTCCGCCCGGCTACGGCTACCCCGGCCAGCAGCAGCCGGGGCCGTACGGGCAGCCGCCGCAGGCGCCTTACGGCCAGCCGGGCCAGCAGCCGGGATACGGGCAGCAGCCCGGTTACGCCTATCCGCAGCCGACCATGCCGCTCCAGCCGCAGCCCGGACAGCCGGGCGGAGGCCGGAAGTTCAACGCGCAGCTGGCCATCATCGTCGCCGCTGTCGTGGCGATCGCACTGATCGTCGGCGGCGGCGTCTGGTACTCCACGTCCAAGGACGACGGCAAGAAGGACGACACCGCCAGCTCCGGCGGCGGCACCGGCGGCACGGACGACAACAACGGCGGCACCAGCTCCGGCGGCAAGGAGAAGGCCCCGGCCGACCCCAGCGCCAAGGTCCTCTTCCAGGTCCCGATGCCCGAGGTGAAGAACGACAGCACGGTCGTCGTCTCCGGCTCGTGGCTCACCGACAAGACGTACGCCAAGAGCGGTGTCGCCGAGATCGTCGGCTACGACCGCGACAAGGGCGGCGAGCAGTGGACGATCCCGCTGGACGGCCCGGTCTGCCAGGCCAGCCGCCACGTCACCGACGACAACAAGACGGCGATCCTCTACCAGCCCGCGATGCCGACCAAGGCCGACCCGTCCCACGGGTGCAGCCAGATCGCCGTGATCGATCTCGACGCCGGCAAGAGGCTGTGGACCAAGACCGTCAAGACCGGTGACCAGCTGATCAACTTCGACAACGTCACGATCAGCGGCGACACCGTCGCCGTCGGCAGCTCCAGCGGCGGCGCCGCCTTCGACGTCTCCGGCAAGCTCCTGTGGAGCCCGAAGCCGGCCGACTCCTGCTACGACGCCGGGTACGGCGGCGGCGAGAAGCTGGTCGCGGTGCGCAAGTGCGGAACGTACGAGCAGCGGCAGCTGCACATCCAGACCATCGACCCGAAGTCCGGGAAGGTGATCTCGGAGTACAAGATGTCCCAGGGCATCGAGTACGCGAGCATCGTGTCGACCGAGCCGCTCGTCGTGGCCGCCGACGTCGGCGACTCCGCGGGCGACGGCAGCGGCATCTCCGACTTCTTCTCCATCGACAACAAGACCGGCGAGCTGCGCAGGCGCATCAGCGCGCCGGGCGAGCAGTTCGCGGCCCGCTGCGAGGGCGTCACCCGCATCGAGTCCTGCAACATGCTGGCCGTCGGCAACGACCGGCTGTACCTGCCGACCGAGGAGCACGACGGCAGCGGAGAGTACAGCGACACCAACGAGATCGTCGCCTTCGACCTCGCCACCGGCAAGCAGACCGGGCAGCGGGCCGACGCGGGCGACGGCTACACGATCTCGCCGCTGCGCATGGACGGCGGCAACCTGATCGCGTACAAGCGGCCGCCGTACGACAAGGGCGGGCAGATCGTGAGCATCGACGGGGGCAGCTTCAAGCAGACGAAGCTGCTGGAGAACCCGGCGACGGACACGGTGCGCGACGTGGAGGCCGCCATGTCGCCGGAGTACTCCGAGTTGCTGTACGGCGACGGGCACCTGTTCATGTCCAAGGTGTACGCCAGCAAGCGGACCAGCAGCACGAGTGAGAAGGAGTATCTGGCGATCGGCTTCGGTACGAGCTGATCGATCGATGGCCGCCTGGTGATCGACTCGATGCGGATACGGTCCCGTCCCTGTTCAGGGGCGGGACCGTTCGCTTTCGGCTCAGTCAACCTCGAATGAGAGGAATTTCGGCGATCCGGGGCGATTCTCGCGGGTAGGGGGAGCGCAACGTCGAACAAGCGTGTAGCTTCCGGGGGCATGAAGGCCGGGGAGCCGGGGGGGCTTCCATCTGGGGGGACCGGGGTGACTGGGGGGTTGCTCGATGGGAGTGCGGCTCATGGTGGTCGACGACCACCGACTGCTGGCCGAGGCGCTGGCCTCGGCGTTGAAGCTGAGGGGGCACCGGGTGCTGGCCGCGGCGGCGCCGGCCGCGGGGGCGGCGGAGCTGGTGATCACACGGGCGCCGGAGGTGTGCCTGCTGGGGACGGCCACGCCGGCGGAGCCGGGGATCTTCGACCCGGTGGTGCGGATCAAGCGCGAGCGTCCGCAGGTCGCGGTCCTGGTCCTGGGACCGGTACCGAGCCCACGCGGCATCGCGGCCGCCTTCGCCGCGGGCGCGTCGGGGTACGTACGTCACGACGAACGCATAGAGGGCGTCGAGCGGGCGATTATGAAGGCCCGGGCCGGGGAGGCGGCCGTGGCACCGCAGCTACTGCAAGGCGCGTTCAGCGAGTTGCTCAACCCGGCGGCCCAGCCGGACGACGAGGGCCAGCGGTTGCTCCAGATGCTGACCCCGAGGGAGGTCGAGGTCCTGCTCCGCGTCGCCGACGGCGAGGACACCCGCCTCATCGCGGCGGGCATGGGCATCGCGCCGTCGACGGCCCGGACGCACGTCCAGCGGGTCCTGATGAAACTGGGGGTGGGTTCGCGGTTGGAGGCGGCGGCGCTGGCGGCGAGGACGGGGCTGCTGGACCGGGCGGGACCGGTGGGCCGGACGGTGTCGGAGAGGCCGGAGACGGGGACGGGGCCGGAGGCGTAGAGCAGTCGTACAGGACCGGTACGGATCAGTACCGGATCAGCACCGGTCGTCCCGTGAGCCGCACGGTGTCCCGGGCGTCGACCGTGCGGGTGGTGCCGTCGAGATGCTGGACGCGTCGTGCTCCGGCGCCCACGGGGACGTCGGCCGTGCCGGTGTAGGTCCAGCGGATGCGGGCGGTGCGGGGGACGCCGTATGCGTCGGGGATGCGGAACTCGCACTGCCAGACGTTCTCGGGCAGGGCGATCTCCAGGCCGTGCCCGCAGGAGCGGACCGAGGCGTGGGCCAGCCACTGCTGCAGGCGGCCGACGTACAGGCCTGCCTTGGTGGGCGGCTCGCCCTCGGCCTGGAGGACGAGGGGGATGCTGCCGTGGCCCCAGGCGTAGAAGTACATCCGCTGGACCTTGCGCGCGTACAGACCCGTCAGATAGAAGCGGACGGCGTAGTCGGCCGCCATGTCCTCGTCCAGCGGGTCGTTCAGCTGCAGCGTCTGTGTCGTGCCCGTGTTCCACAGCGGCAGGTGGTAGCCCGCCCGCTGGAAGGTGCGGTCGACCTTCCGCACCGCCTCCAGCATGGTCTCCGGCGGGTCCGTGACCCGCTGCTGGTAGAGCTTGATCCCCGCCGCGTCGCAGTGCTGGTATCCGCCCAGCGCGGCGAACCCCAGCAGGTACTCGTGCGACGCCTCCTTCCACAGCTCGGTCATGGACGGGCAGACCACGACCGCGTCCCTGTCGCGCTCCCGGATGATGCGGCTCGCGCGGCGCGTCATCTCGACGAGCGTCTTCACACTGCCGTTGTAGTGGTGGGGGTGGTTGGCCATCACCCACAGCTCGTACGCGTCGATCCGGTCGCCCGCGTGCCGTACGAGGGCCCGTACGAAGGCGTCCCAGTCGTCGAGGTCGTCCGGTGGTGCCGCCCGGGCGCCCTCCGAGTAGGCGGCCTTGCGGGCGTCGGGGGCGGCCCAGGCGGGCGTGCCGCCGAAGACGAACAGCGTGGGCAGGCCCTGCCGTTCGGCGGCGTCGAGCAGCCGGTCGAGGGTGGACCAGTCGAACTTCCCGCGCAGGGGCTCCACTTGGGCCCAGCGGGTCTCGCTGTCCCACAGCCGTAACGCGCCCACCCGGAAGGACGGCATGGCCCCGCTGAAGCTGTTCATCGTCACGCCGAACAGCCGCGGATCGACCGGCGACGGCGTCTGCGCCCAACCCGTCACCTCGGGCGGAGGCGGGGCGGCCGCCGCCCCCGTCTCCCGGGGAGCGCTCGCGACGGCCGTGGCGAGAACGACGAGCGCCACGACGACGGCCAGGACCAGGCGCAGGCCAAGGGGATGCCGTCGCCGCTTCGCCGGCGGGTCGGCAGGAGGTGGCGCGGCGCGGGCCGATGGGCCGGCGTCCTGCCTCTGGCCCGTCGCCGGATCCGAGTCCTGGTCCGACCCCTGGCCCGTTGCCGCCTTCCAGCAGCGCAGCAGCTCGTTCAGCTCCGCCGCGTCGGCCCCGCACTCCGTGGCGATCCGGACGACAAGGCCGTAGTCGCCCGGGACCGCCTTCCCGGTGCAGTACCGGTGCAGGGTGGAACGGCTCGTGAAGACCCGCTGCCCCAGTTCCTGATAGCTGAGCCCGCTGCGCCCCTTGAGCCCCGCCAGCACCGCGGCCAGCTCCCGGACCCCTTCAGCCTCCCGCAAGCCCTCCACCCCCGTGACGGCTCCATCCGACTCCCGCCCCAGCATTCCAGGTCCGTCCCCACGCGTCTGCGTCACAACAGGTCAACGCGGTGACACCCGTCCCGCGCCGAGTCGGGACGCGGACTTCCTGGCCGCGCGGCGAGGCGGAGCGGCACAGTCGGGGGCATCGGCGACATCGGAGATATCGCACGGCATCACACCGGGGGACGCGTGCTTCGCATTCACTTCACTTCCGCGGATCTGGGACGGATACGGCTGGCACGGCGGGCGGATCCGCTGTGGGAGACGGTGGTGAGCCTGCACCAACTGGCCCGGCCCTTCTTCTTTTTCACCGCATGGGCGCGGCGCACCCGCATGCAGCTGGCCGCGCAGGGGATGGGGGCGGAGGTGGGGTTGCTGACCTCACTGGTGCCGCCCACCGGGTACTTCCCGGACTTCCTGACCCCGGCCACCACCGGACCGGTGGCGGATCTCGAGACGGGGATCGACGCGGTGCTGTCGACGGGCACACGCCGACTGCACGGCGACATCTCCCGCCTGGCCGCAGGACAGGCCCGGCCCGCGGCCTGGCTGGACGACCTCGCCCACGGCCGCCCGCCCGCCCTGCGGCGCCTGGGCGCGGCGTTACGCCGCTACCACCAGGTCGTTCTCGCCCCGCACGCGGAGGTGCGGGCCGCCCTGGTCGGGACGGACCTGCAGGGCCGGGCCCGGCGTCTGCTCGACGACGGCAGCGAAGCGCTCCTCGCCCGCCTCGGCCCCACCCTGCGCTGGAGGCCGCCGGTCCTGGAGGCCGACTACCCCGTCGACCGCGATCTGCGTCTCGACGGCCGCGGCCTGACCGTCATCCCCAGCCTCTACGCCCACCACCTGCCCATCACGCTCGCCGACCCCGCTCTCCAGCCCGTTCTGGTCTACCCCGTGGCCCGAGGCGAGCTCTGGCTCCCCGACAACTCCGTCCACCCGTCGCCGACGGCCCTGGACGAGCTGCTGGGCCCCACCCGCGCCGTCGCCCTGCGCTGTCTGGACACCCCGCACACCACCACCTCTCTCGCCGCCCGTCTGAACACCTCGCCCTCCACCGCGAGCCGCCACGCCGCCGTCCTGCGCCGCGCCGCCCTGGTCACCACCGAACGCACCGGCACCAGCGTCCTGCACACCCGCACCGCACTCGGCACCGCCCTCGTCCACGGCGCCGGTCCCATGCCCTGACCTGCGACGTCAAGCCTGTGCGTTGTGACGCAAGGCCATGGGGCGTGGGGAGGCGGACAGGCAGCGTGGGTGCCGTGACCACGACAGGCCCGCCACTCAGCGGGCCGGATCGCGAAACGAGGAGGACCCATGCGCACACGTTCCGTTCTCACCGCGCTCGGCGCGTCCGTCGCCCTCACCCTGGGCGCGGCGAGCGGCGCGGGAGCCGATGTCGGCCCCGCGGCTCCCTTCGAGGACTGCAAGCGCGGGTACATCTGCGTCTACACGGGCCTCAACGGCACCGGAGTCATGCAGAAGTGGCTGGGCGACGACCCCAACTGGCTCGACGGGGACAAGCAGTTCCACGGCAGGGTGAGGTCCATCTGCAACCACGGCACCGAAGACCCCAACAACCTTGAGACGGTGCTTTTCTACTTCCAGACGAACTACAGGTCCTACTACGCGTCGGCCGGGAAGGACTGGTGCGGGAACACCCAGAGCGACGGGTCGAGCGTCAAGCTGAGGTCCCACAAGTGGGTGAAGGCCTAGACACCCCGGCCCATCCACCCAGGCGCCCGCCGGTCAGAAACCCGGCGGGCGTCTCGCGTGCGCGAACGCGCGTTATTGGGGCGGCTTCTCCTCCCCGGGCACGACATCCGGCGGCGGAGCCACAGGCCGCAGCTTCAGCCACACCAGGAAGAACACCCCCAGCGCGAGCATCCCCATCCCGGTCCACAGGTTGATGTTCACACCCTCCGCCTTGTCGATGTCGGCGTCGGACGCCGTGAACCCCGCGATCGTGACGATGACCCCGTAGACCACGAACAGCCCGCCGATGATCCGCCGGATGTCGAACAGCCGCGCAGCCGTCGCCGACTTGCCTTGCAGCTCGGTGACTTCCCGCTGCACGTCCTTCTCCGAGTAGAACTCGGACATGTTCCCTCAACTCCCAGATCAGAAAGCGGTCAGAACGAGAACGGGACATAGCAGGCCGCGGCCAGAATCACCGCGCCCCAGCCCAGCAGGGCCGGCTTGCGGTACCAGGCCTCGTCCCCGGGCGCCGGCGGCTCCGCCATGCCCGGCGAGGTCGTGCCGTAGACCAGCCCCTGGAGTTCCTCGACCGGCTTCGGCGCGGTGAAGAGCGACACCGCCACCATGACGACCGCGCCCGCGACGAACCCCGCGATCGCCGAGACGAAGTTGGCCCCCTGGTCGGAGGGGATGTCGACGATGCCCTGCTTGTAGATCCAGAAGTAGTTCACCATCGCCGCCGTCGTGCCGGCGACCAGGCCCCAGAAGCCGGACTTCATGGACGCCCGCTTCCAGAACATGCCGATGATGAAGACCACGAACATCGGCACGTTGAAGAAGGAGAACAGTGTCTGGAGGTAGCTCATGATGTTGGAGAAGGACGACGCGAGGAACGCCGTGCCGATGGAGGCCAGGACGCCGATCGCGGTGATCAGGCGGCCGAAGCGCACGTAGTACTCGTCCTGGCGCCCCTTCACGACGTACTTCGCCCAGATGTCCGTCGTGAACACCGTGTTGAACGACGACACGTTCGCCGCCATGCCCGCCATGAAGGCGGCGAGCAGACCCGTCACGGCGATGCCCAGCACGCCGTTCGGCAGGAGCTGCTCCATCAGGTAGGGAATCGCGTCGTTGTACTGGAGGTCGGAGCCGGCGGTACCGATCTTCGGGACCAGCACGGCGGCGACCAGACCCGGGATCATCACCAGGAACACGATGAAGATCTTCGGGAACGCGGCGATCAGCGGGGTCCGCTGGGCAGCCGAGAGGTTCTTCGCGGACAGGGCGCGCTGCACCTCGGCGAAATTCGTCGTCCAGTAGCCGAAGGAGAGGACGAACCCGAGGCCGAGGACGATCGTCAGCCAGTTGGCGCCCAGCGGGTTGTCGCTGCCGATACCCGTGCCGCCCCAGGAGGTCATGAAGTCGGCGCCGCGGCTCTGCGTGAGGGAGCCGGACAGGCCGTCCCAGCCGCCCACCTTCTTCAGGCCGAGGACCGAGATCGGGATGAGCGCGGCGAGGATCACGAAGAACTGCAGGACCTCGTTGTAGATCGCCGAGGACAGGCCGCCGAGGGTGATGTACGCCAGGACGAAGAAGCCGGCGACCACGATCGCCACCCACTGCGGCCAGCCCAGCAGCGCCTCGACGACGATGGCCAGGGCGTAGAGGTTGACGCCGGCGATGAGGATGGCGGCGCAGGCGAAGAGGCCCGAGCTGAGCAGGTGCGCCGCCTTGTCGAAGCGCAGCAGCAGGAACTCCGGGACCGAGCGGACCTTGGAGCCGTAGTAGAAGGGCATCATCACCAGGCCGAGGAAGACCATGGCCGGGATGGCGCCGATCCAGTACCAGTGGGTGGTGTAGACGCCGTACTGCGCGCTGTTCGCGGCCATGCCCAGGATCTCGGTGGCGCCCAGGTTGGCGGCGATGAAGGCGAGGCCGGTGACCCAGGCGGGCAGGGAACGGCCGGAGAGGAAGAAGTCGAGGCTGGTCTTCACCGAGCGGCGGGCGGCGAAGCCGATGCCGAGGACGACGACGAAGTAGATGCCGAGGATCGTGTAGTCGAGCCAGTTCGTGGGGAGTCGCAGCTCGGCTGCCAGGTCTGTGGGGGGATGCATGAGCCCTCGCTTCGTTGCGCGAACCGATACCCCGCGGAATCTACGCCTCCGTCTTCAGTGATTGAACACATCTGTTGATGCTCTTTGTTTGATTGTGATGTTGACGATTGTGGGGGGTTGTGTTTTGATATGTTGGGTTATGTTTGAAGGATGAGGAGTCCGGCGTGAAGAAGACCTCGACCCGGCTGGCCGACGGTCGCGAGCTCATCTACTACGACCTGCGTGACGACACCGTGCGGGACGCGGCCGACCGCCGCCCGCTGGACCGCACCGTCACCACGTCCGAGATCCGCCGCGACCCCCTGCTCGGCGACTCGGTCGCCATCGCCTCGCACCGCCAGGGCCGCACCTACCATCCGCCGGCCGACGAGTGCCCCCTGTGCCCCTCCGAGGGCGACCGGCTGAGCGAGATCCCGGACTCGTCGTACGACGTCGTCGTCTTCGAGAACCGCTTCCCCTCGCTGGCCGGCGACTCCGGCCGCTGCGAGGTCGTCTGCTTCACGTCCGACCACAACGCCTCCTTCGCCGACCTCACCGAGGAACAGGCGGGCCTGGTGCTGGAGGCGTGGACGGACCGTACGTCGGAGCTGTCCCATCTCCCCTCCGTCGAGCAGGTGTTCTGCTTCGAGAACCGGGGCGCGGAGATCGGCGTGACCCTCCAGCACACGCACGGGCAGATCTACGCCTACCCCTTCACCACCCCGCGCACCGCCCTGATGCTGCGTTCCGTCGCGGCCCACAAGGAGATGACGGGCGGGGAGAACCTCTTCGACGCCGTCCTGGAGCGTGAACTCGCCGACGAGCGGGTCGTCCTGGAGGGTGAGCACTGGGTGGCCTTCGTGCCGTACACGGCGCACTGGCCGTACGAGGTCCACCTGTACCCCAAGCGCCGCGTGCCCGACCTGCTCGGGCTGGACGAGGCCGCGCGCACAGAGTTCCCCAAGGTTTATCTGGAACTGTTGAGGCGCTTCGACCGGATCTTCGGTGAGGGCGAGCCTCCGACCCCGTACATCGCGGCCTGGCACCAGGCCCCGTTCGGCGCGCTGGAGGAGTTCGACGGGGTCGTGCGTGAGGACTTCGCGCTTCACCTCGAGCTTTTCACCATCCGCCGCACTTCCGGCAAGCTGAAGTTTCTCGCGGGTTCCGAGTCCGGCATGAACGTGTTCATCAACGACGTGCCGCCGGAGCGCGCGGCCGAGCGACTGCGAGAGGTAGCGAGTTCATGAGCGGGAAGTACCTGGTGACGGGCGGCGCGGGTTACGTCGGCAGCGTGGTCGCCCAGCACCTGCTGGAAGCCGGTCACGAGGTCGTCGTTCTCGACAACCTCTCGACCGGATTCCGCGAGGGCGTCCCCGCCGGCGCGACGTTCGTCGAGGGCGACATCCGCGACGCCGCCAAGTGGCTCGACCCCTCCTTCGACGGCGTGCTCCACTTCGCCGCGTTCTCGCAGGTCGGCGAGTCGGTCGTGAAGCCGGAGAAGTACTGGGACAACAACGTCGGCGGCACCATGGCCCTGCTGGCGGCGATGCGCGATGCGGGCGTCCGCAAGCTCGTCTTCTCCTCCACGGCGGCGACGTACGGCGAGCCGGAGCAGGTCCCGATCGTCGAGTCGGCGCCCACCTCCCCGACCAACCCGTACGGCGCCTCGAAGCTCGCCGTCGACCACATGATCACCGGCGAGGCGGCGGCCCACGGACTGGGCGCGGTGTCCTTGAGGTACTTCAACGTGGCCGGGGCGTACGGCGAGCACGGCGAGCGCCACGACCCCGAGTCCCACCTGATCCCGCTCGTCCTGCAGGTCGCGCAGGGCAGGCGCGAGGCGATCTCCGTCTTCGGCGACGACTACCCGACGCCGGACGGCACCTGCGTGCGCGACTACATCCACGTGGCGGACCTGGCCGAGGCCCACCTGCTGGCCCTGAAGGCCGCTGCCCCCGGCGAGCACCTCATCTGCAACCTCGGCAACGGCAACGGCTTCTCCGTCCGCGAGGTCATCGAGACGGTCCGCCGGGTGACGGGCCACCCGATCCCCGAGGTCGTGGCCCCGCGCCGGGGCGGCGATCCGGCGGTCCTGGTGGCATCGGCCGCCACGGCCCGCGAGAAGCTGGGCTGGAACCCGTCCCGCGCGGACCTCGACGGCATCGTCGCGGACGCGTGGGACTTCGCGCAGCGGCGCGGCAACTAGAACGGAACGAAGGGTCAGGGGTCAGGCATGAGCGAGGCTGTTGCCGACACGGTCGCCGGAGCGGTCGCCGAACGGTTCACGGAGCTATACGGCGCCCAGCCGCACGGAGTCTGGGCGGCCCCGGGCCGCGTCAACCTCATCGGCGAGCACACCGACTACAACGACGGCTTCGTCATGCCGTTCGCCCTGCCGCACAAGGCGGTGGCGGCGGTCTCACGCCGCGAGGACGGCGTGCTGCGCCTGCACTCGGCGGACGTCGAAGGCGGGGTGAGCGAACTCCGCCTGGACGACCTGTCCCCCGAGTCGGACAAGAACTGGACGGCGTACCCGGCGGGTGTGGTGTGGGCCCTGCGCGAGGCCGGCCACGCGGTGACCGGCGCGGACATCCACCTGTCCTCCACGGTCCCGTCGGGCGCGGGCCTGTCGTCGTCGGCGGCGCTGGAGGTGGTCGTGGCGCTCGCCCTGAACGACCTGTTCTCCCTCGACCTCCGGGGCTGGCAACTGGCCCGCCTGTGCCAGCGAGCGGAGAACGTCTACGTGGGCGCCCCGGTCGGCATCATGGACCAGACCGCGTCCGCGTGCTGCGAGGCGGGCCACGCCCTCTTCCTCGACACCCGCGACCTCTCCCAGCGCCAGATCCCCTTCGACCTGGCGGCCGAGGGCATGCGCCTGCTCGTGGTCGACACCCAGGTCAAGCACTCCCACAGCGAGGGCGAGTACGGCAAGCGCCGCGCGGGCTGCGAGAAGGGCGCGGCGCTGCTCGGCGTCGACGCCCTGCGGGACGTGCCGTACGCGGAACTGGACGCGGCCCTGGCCCGCCTCGGCGACGAGGAGGAGGTCCGCCGCCTGGTCCGCCACATCGTCACGGAGAACGAGCGCGTCGAACGGGTGGTGTCCTTGCTGGAGTCGGGCGAAACCCGCGCGATCGGCCCGGTCCTGATCGCCGGCCACGCCTCCCTGCGCGACGACTTCCGCATCTCCTGCCCCGAACTGGACCTGGTCGTCGACACGGCCCTCACCTCCGGCGCCCTCGGCGCCCGCATGACCGGCGGCGGCTTCGGCGGCTCGGCGATCGTCCTCGCGGAGGAGACCGACGTGGACGCGATCACCAAGGCGGTACAGGAAGCCTTCGCCGCGGCGGGCTTCACAGCCCCACGCGTGTTCGAGGCGGTGCCGTCGGCAGGGGCGCGGCGCCTGCGCTGACGGACCGAGCGGGCGCCCTCTCCTCGACGAGAAAGGGCGCCCGGTCATTCTCCGCGACGTCAGCGGTTGACGGCCTGGTACTCCTGGACCGGCACCTCGGTGGTGGTGGCGAACATGCCGTTGGGCAGGTCACCGCCCGTGCCGCCCGAGCCTTCCCAGGTGATCTCCCAGGTGAGTGTCGCCTTGAGGGCGTAGGAGCCGTCTCCCGAGGACCGCAGGTACCGCACCCCGCACGGAGGCGTCAGCTCCGCCTTGCCCCTGGCGTACGGCTCTCCGATCGACCCGTCGTCGTTGATCACGCACTCGCCGGACGCCGGAAGGCTCTCCGCGTCCTCCGTCCCCGGATCGATGTGCAGGCTCACCGGCTTGGCGGTCGTGGTCGCCCACAGCCCGGTGCCGGGCAGACTCGCCGTGACGGAAACCGGCTTGAAGGTGCCCTTGTCCAACCAGATCCAGGTGGGAGCGTTCACCGTCGACTTGCCGTTCGGGGCCAGGGAGATCTTGGTCGGGGGTACGACGGTCCGCTGGTGAGCGAGACCGGCGAGGGTCTCGGTGTCGATGGCCTGGGGGACGTCGGGGTTTTCGCCGTTGTCCACCCAGAAGGGTTTGCGCTTGCAGTCGCCGGCGGCAGGGTCATCCTTCATCTTCGGATTCGTGACGGCCACCCACCACATGCCCTCGTCGTTCTTGTCGACGTTGAAGTCCTTGTAGGGGTGGCCTCCCTTGTAACGCGCCTTGTCGTCGGCGATGCCCGCGGGGTCGCCGCCGACAGACTCGTACATCGACCAGTTGGCCTCGGTGTAGGTCTTGAAGTTCTTGGCCTTCCAGTAGGGCTCGTACCAGCAGGCTGGTGGTTCCCAGTCCACGGAGGCGGACGTGATCGTGCCGCTGCCCTTCGAGGGGGTTTTGCCCTCGACCTTGAAAGTCACGCGCGAATTCAGTACCCGCCCTGAAGAGTCACCTGACGTCTCATCGCTCTGGGCACCATTGGTGCCAATCCCTCCAGCGACGGCTGTGTCCACCCCGAGGAAGAACGTCGTGGCTGTCAGCACAGCGAGTGCCACGCGTCGCGTCACGGCTGGCACCTCGCGGAGCCGCGGTCCTCATGGAGCTGCCAGATCTGCCAGACGCCCTGTTCGTTTTTCTTGACGCTGGTGTTGTAGTACACGTAGCTGTCAGGCGAGGTCTCGGTCACCTTCACGTTGTCCGTCTTGAGGTCCTTGACGTTCGCC
This sequence comes from Streptomyces coeruleorubidus, assembly GCF_028885415.1. Lineage (GTDB taxonomy): Bacteria > Actinomycetota > Actinomycetes > Streptomycetales > Streptomycetaceae > Streptomyces > Streptomyces coeruleorubidus_A. Next base: position 4,086,699 of record NZ_CP118527.1, on the reverse strand, counting down.
TTGCTCTCGTCCACGCAGTACGTCAGAGCCGCTGACGTCTCGTCGAACACCGTCACCCGGCGGTCGAAGTAGCGCAGGGTGCCCGCCCAACTGGTCTTGTTGGTGTTGTTGTTCTTCGCGTAGTTGTAGACACCTCTCAGCGCGGTGTCCGTGTAGTAGAAGCCCATACCCGACTTCTTGAGATCGCCGTACGCCACGGCCTGCCACACGGTGCTGACGGACCGCTCGTTGTCCGCCAGGATCGCGTCCTTGATGGCGTCGCCCGCCTGCTGCCCCTCGAAGACCAGCTTCATATCCGACGGCAGCTTGATCTCCGGCCGCTCGATCCCGTCCGCCGTCGCGGACACCGACGGCGAAGCCGACGGCGTATCGGCCGAATCCGCACCTGCGATCTTGTCGGAGGACGACTCGTCACCTCCCCCCGAGCCACAGGCGGTCAGCAGCAGGGCCGCGGATGCGGTGAGCGCGGCTGTCACGAGCCGAGCGGGGCGGTTCACTGTGTCTCCCGTTGATGACGTGGGGGGATAACTCAAGCGAACCAACGCTATCGATGGCCCGAACCGCGACGACAAGGAGGTCTTCAGCCCAGCCGCTTCGTCAGCGTGTACTCCGTGATCCCCGGCGGATAGTCCGGCACCACGCACACCACCTCGTACCCCTGCTTCTCGTAGAAGCGAGGTGCCTGGAAGTCCCACGTCTCCAGGCGGGAAGCGTGGCAGCCCCGTTCGCGGGACGCGATGCGTTCCGCCTGCCACAGGAGCCGGGCGCCGAGGCCCGCGCCGCGGTGGCGTTCGTCGACCCACAGGTAGGTGACGTGGAGCCAGGTCGCCCAGGTGTAGCCGACGAGACCGCCCGCCAGGTCGCCGTCCGTGTCGTTCACAGCCCACACGTGCAACGGGACGTCCCGCTCGCCGGGCGTTCCGCGCAGGGCGCGCAGGACCGGAGAGGCGGCTGTGTTCGTTTCCCGCAGGCGTGTACGGAGCAGATCACGTCGAGCCTTGTCGACTTCTGTCTCAAGACGGAACATGCGGCACACCATAAACGCGTAGGACAGTCAGTTCTGCAAATAACCTTCCGCTCCGGGCCCCCGGCCGTACCCTGATGAACAGCACCGGTGGGGGCCGGTGCCGATCAGGGGGCGAGACAGCCGGGTACGACGCCCGGGGTGGGGGTAGCGGTTTCTGCACGGCGGCGGCCGTGCGGCTGCGGCGACCCGGCCAGGCTGCTGCGAGGACGGACAGATGCAGCAGACCCGGGCACCCCGGCGTCGTACCCGCGCGGTGTCGTCTTCCGACGATGGGGTATCCCCTGCTCTTCAGGAGCCTGGGGAAGGGGGTTACGTGGTTCGCATCCGAGTCCTGGTCGTCGACGACCATCGCATCTTCGCCGAGTCACTCGCGGCGGCCCTGGCCGCCGAGCCCGATGTCGACGTCTCCGCGGCCGGCAGCGGTCCGGCCGCGCTGCGCAGCCTGGAGCGGGCGGTCGCCGAGGGGCGGCGGTTCGACGTGCTGCTCGTCGACGCCGACCTGGGCGGCAAGGTGCCGGGCGCCCGCCCGGCCGTACCCGTGCAGGAGGGCAACGAGGACGGGCTCGTCGACGGCATCTCCCTCGTCACGGGGGTGCGGTCCGCGCAGCCGAACGTCCGGATCGTCGTGCTCGCCGAGAAGGACGATCCGCGCCGGGCCGCGCTGGCGCTGCAGGCCGGGGCCTCCGGGTGGGTGGCCAAGGACTGCTCGCTGTCCCGGCTGCTCACGGTCATCCGGGGTGTGCTGCGCGATGAGACGCATCTGCCGCCCGCCCTGCTGACCGGCGTCCTGCGCGAGCTGACCGCCGCCCGCAAGCACCGCACCGAGAGCGAGCGGCTGGTGGAGTCCCTCACTCCGCGTGAGCGGGAAGTGCTGCGGTGCATGGTGGCGGGGCTGGGGCGCAAGGCCGTCGCCGAGCGCCTGTATCTGTCGCCGCACACGGTGCGCACGCACATGCAGAACGTGCTGGGCAAGCTGGGAGTGCATTCCACGCTCGCCGCCGTCGCCCTCGCCCGGCGGGCCGGAGTCGGGCCCGTCGACCTAGCCGGGGATGTTGTCGAACGGGGCGGTCAGCTGGCGTAGCAGCCCGGCCAGTTCGCCGCGCTGGGCCCGGGTGAGCTCCGCGAGGATCGCGCGCTCCTGGTCCAGCAGACCCGCCAGGGCCTGGTCCGCGCGGTCCCTGCCCTCGTCCGTCAGCCGGACCAGGACGCCTCGGCGGTCGCTGGGGTCGGGGAGGCGTTCCACCAGGCCCTTCTTCGCCAGGCGGTCGATGCGGTTCGTCATCGTGCCCGACGTGACCAGGGTCTGGGTGAGGAGCTGTCCCGGCGAGAGCTGGTAAGGCGTGCCCGCGCGGCGCAGCGCCGTCAGGACGTCGAACTCCCACGGCTCCAAGCCGTGCTCCGAGAAGGCCAGCCGGCGTGCCCGGTCCAGATGCCGGGCCAGTCTGCTCACGCGGCTGAGCACCTCGAGCGGTTCGACGTCGAGGTCCGGGCGCTCCCGGCGCCATGCTGCGACCAGCCGGTCGACCTCGTCCTCCATGACGATCAGTGTAGTGGTTGTGTCGACGTGAAGTCTCTTGATGTCCATTTTCTTGACGTCGAGATAAATTCGGTGTCACGCTGTGTGCGCGATCCTTGCCGTCACCACCAGCAAACCACCAGGACCCCGTCAGGACACCAGGAGGACCCGTGCCCGCAGCCGCCCCCACCTGGGACCCCGCCCAGTACCTCCGCCACGCCGGCCACCGCGCCCGCCCCTTCACCGACCTGCTCGCCCGCGTCTCCGACCTTTCCCCGAGCTCTCAACTTCGTTCGAGCAGGGGAGACCCCTACGGCGACCCTCCCCGCATCGCCGACCTCGGCTGCGGCCCCGGCAACGTCACCGTCCTGCTCGCCGCCCGCTGGCCCACCGCCCGGATCACCGGCTACGACAACTCACGCGAGATGCTCGACAAGGCCCGTGTCGATCACGGGGGGCCCACCCCGGGCGGCGGTCGTCTCGACTTCGCCCACGCCGACGCCCGTACGTGGACCCCGAGCGAGCCCTGCGACCTGATCGTCAGCAACGCCACGCTCCAGTGGGTCCCGGGGCACCTCGACCGGTTCGCCGACTGGGTGGCCGCGCTGAAACCCGCCGGGACCTTCGCCTTCCAGGTACCCGGGAACTTCGACGCCCCCAGCCACCGGCTCATGCGCGACCTCGCCGATTCACCGCGCTGGCGCGACCGGCTCGCCGGCACCCTGCGCCACGCCGACGCCGTGCTCACTCCCGAGGCCTACCTGGAGCGGCTCACCTCGCTCGGCTGCACCGCCGACGTGTGGGAGACGACGTACATCCATCTGCTCCAGGGCGAGGACCCCGTCCTCGACTGGGTGAAGGGCACCGGCCTGCGGCCCGTGCTGACCGCCCTCGCCGATGACCCCGAGGCGCGGGACGGCTTCCTCGCCGAATACCGGGCCGCCCTGCGCGAGGCCTATCCGGCGGGGCCGCACGGCACGCCCTTCCCGTTTCGCAGAGTGTTCGCGGTGGCCCGGAAACGGGCGTGACCGGAGGTCAGGATGTGCGGCCGAGGTGGGTGACGAGGATGCGAATCAGGTCCTCTTCGATGACGTAGAGGACTCGATATTCGCCGACACGGAGTCGGCGGAAGTCTGGGCCGTAGGGGATGGAACTGGCGGGGCGGGGAGTTTCGGCGAGTGCGTCGACGGCTTCATATACGGCAGTGAGGCCGACCGGGTCGTCCTTGAGGAAGCGTACGGCCGCGTTCGTGGCGTTCGGCTCCCAGATGATGCGGTAGGTCACGGACGCAGCCCAAGCATGCGCCCGACCTCTTCGTGTGGGATGCCCTCGGCGAGCGTCCCCTCGGCCTTCCGCCGCTGATAGTCGGCGACGGCGAGCGCGTCTTCAAGATCCTCTATCACTTGCGGAGACACGAGCAGCGCGGCCACATGACCGTGGTCCGTGATGGCGATGGTCTCGCGGCTGTGGGCCGCGCGCCGGACAAGGTCGCCGAGCTGGGAACGGGCCGCGCTGATCGTGATCTCGGTCATGACCGCATGATGCCACAAGCTTCACCTTGTGGACACTGGATTCAGCTCTTGCGGCGCCCTATCAGGTGCGGCTTCGCCTCCAGCCCGTCCAGCCCGTGCCACGCCAGGTTCACCAGGTGCGCGGCCACCTCGGCCTTCTTCGGCTTGCGTACGTCCAGCCACCACTGGCCGGTCAGGGCGACCATGCCGACCAGGGCCTGGGCGTACAGCGGGGCCAGCTTGGGGTCAAAGCCGCGGCTCTTGAACTCGCGGCCCAGGATGTCCTCCACCTGGGTCGCGATGTCCGAGATGAGCGAGGCGAAGGAACCCGTCGACTGAGGGATGGGGGAGTCACGGACCAGGATGCGGAAACCGTCCGTGTACTCCTCGATGTAGTCCAGCAGGGCGAAGGCGGCCTGTTCGCACAGTTCACGGGGGTGACCGGCCGTGAGAGAGCTGGTCACCATGTCCAGTAGGCGCCGCATCTCGCGGTCCACGACCACCGCGTACAGCCCTTCCTTGCCGCCGAAGTGCTCGTACACCACCGGCTTGGAGACCCCGGCCTTCGCCGCGATCTCCTCCACCGACGTGCCCTCGAAACCCTTCGCGGCGAAGAGCGTGCGACCGATCTCCAGCAGCTGCTGGCGGCGCTCGGCACCTGTCATCCGGGTGCGACGCACTCGCCGCGGCTTGTCGTTGCTGGGATTGCTGCTCGAGTCGGTCGCCACAGCGACCATCATGCCGCCTTGACGGGCTCCTTCCCGCGCCGGGAGCCGCCTTCCCCGGTGTTACGCCGCGAATCGATACGCGAGCGTGACGGCCAGCGCACGTCGTACGCCCAGCCGAGCATCTCGAACCAGCGGATCAGCCGGGCGGAGGAGTCCAGCTGGCCGCGCATCACACCGTGCCGCGCGGAGGTGGGGTCGGCGTGGTGCAGGTTGTGCCAGGACTCGCCGCAGGACAGGATCGCCAGCCACCACACGTTGCCCGAACGGTCACGCGACTTGAAGGGGCGCTTGCCCACCGCGTGGCAGATCGAGTTGATCGACCACGTCACGTGGTGCAACAGCGCCACCCGGACGAGCGATCCCCAGAAGAACGCCGTGAACGCGCCCCACCAGGACATCGTCACCAGCCCGCCGATCAGCGCCGGGAGGGCCAGGGACACCACCGTCCACAGGACGAACTGGCGGGAGATCGTGCGGAGCGTCTTGTCCTTGACCAGGTCCGGGGCGTACTTCTCCTGCGACGTCTGCTCTTCGTCGAACATCCACCCGATGTGCGCCCACCACAGGCCCTTCATCAGGGCCGGCAGGGTCTCGCCGAACCGCCACGGCGAGTGCGGGTCACCCTCCGCGTCGGAGAACTTGTGGTGCTTGCGGTGATCGGCCACCCAGCGCACCAGCGGACCCTCGACCGCCATGGACCCCGCGATCGCCAGCGCGATCTTCAGCGGCCGCTTGGCCTTGAAGGAGCCGTGCGTGAAGTGGCGGTGGAAACCGATCGTGATGCCGTGGCACCCCAGGTAGTAGAAGAACACCAGCAGACCGAGGTCCAGCCAGCTCACGCCCCAGCCCCACGCCAGCGGCACGGCCGCCAGCAGCGCGAGGAACGGGACGGTGATGAAGAGGAGGAGGGCGATCTGCTCGATGGAGCGCTTCTGCTCGCCGCCCAGCGTGGCGACGGGTGCTTGATCGGTGGCCTGACCGGACGCCTTCGGGGCGTTCTCGATCACGTCGGAACTACTGGTCATACGCGTCCCCTGGGGGGTATGTGGATGGAGAAGGGGTGCCGGGTCACAAGAACCCCGGTGCTTCCTACGGTTCCGTAACCTACGGCATCGTAAGTATGGCAGCGCGGCGCCCGGCGGCAAGAGCCCGCGAGCTGCGCGTCCTGGCCGACACCTATCCTGGAGTCGGTCGGACAGCGCGGTCCGCTCTGATTTTTTCCCGGATGTCCGGTCCGTATGCGGCGCCCGCCGCGCGAGACGCCGTCCGGGTACCCCCTCCCAGACGAGCTTCAACACTGCAAGGAGCCGCACCTGTGAGCAGTGCCGACGACCAGACCACGACGACGAGCAGTGAGCTGCGTGCCGACATCCGCCGACTGGGTGACCTCCTCGGAGAGACCCTCGTCCGGCAGGAGGGTCCTGAGCTCCTGGAGCTCGTCGAGAAGGTCCGCCGCCTCACCCGTGAGGACGGCGAGGCCGCCGCCGAGCTGCTGCGCGGCACCGAACTCGACACCGCGGCCAAGCTGGTCCGCGCCTTCTCCACCTACTTCCACCTGGCCAACGTCACCGAGCAGGTCCACCGCGGCCGCGAGCTGCGCGCCCGGCGCGCCGCCGAGGGCGGACTGCTCGCCCGCACGGCCGACCGCCTCAAGGACGCCGACCCCGAGCACCTGCGCCAGACGGTCCGCCACCTCAATGTTCGTCCCGTGTTCACGGCACACCCCACCGAGGCCGCGCGCCGGTCGGTCCTGAACAAGCTCCGGCGCATCGCCGCGCTCCTGGAGACCCCGGTCATCGAGTCCGACCGCCGCCGCCTCGACATCCGGCTGGCCGAGAACATCGACCTCGTCTGGCAGACCGACGAACTGCGCGTCGTCCGCCCCGAGCCCGCCGACGAGGCCCGCAACGCCATCTACTACCTGGACGAACTGCACGCGGGCGCCGTCGGCGACGTCCTGGAGGACCTCACCGCGGAACTGGAACGCGCCGGCGTCAAGCTCCCCGACGACACCCGCCCCCTGACCTTCGGCACCTGGATCGGCGGCGACCGCGACGGCAACCCGAACGTCACCCCCCAGGTCACCTGGGACGTCCTCATCCTCCAGCACGAGCACGGCATCAACGACGCCCTGGAGACGATCGACGAACTCCGCGGCTTCCTGTCGAACTCCATCCGCTACGCCGGCGCCACCGAGGAACTGCTGAGCTCCCTCCAGGCCGACCTGGACAACCTCCCCGAGATCAGCCCCCGCTACAAGCGCCTCAACGCCGAGGAGCCCTACCGGCTCAAGGCCACCTGCATCCGGCAGAAGCTGGAGAACACCAAGCAGCGCCTCGCCAAGGGCACCTCGCACGTGCCGGGCCGCGACTACCTCGGCACCAGCGAACTGATCAACGACCTGCGGATCATCCAGACCTCCCTGCGCGAACACCGCGGCGGCCTCTTCGCCGACGGCCGCCTCGCCCGCACCATCCGCACCCTGGCCGCCTTCGGTCTCCAGCTCGCCACCATGGACGTACGCGAACACGCGGACGCCCACCACCACGCCCTCGGCCAGCTGTTCGACCGGCTCGGCGAGGAATCCTGGCGGTACGCGGACATGCCCCGCGACTACCGCACCAAGCTGCTCGCCAAGGAACTGCGCTCCCGCCGCCCCCTCGCCCCCACCCCGGCACCCGTGGACGCGCCCGGCGAGAAGACCCTCGGCGTCTTCCAGACCGTCAAGCGGGCCCTGGAGGTCTTCGGGCCCGAGGTCATCGAGTCGTACATCATCTCCATGTGCCAGGGCGCCGACGACGTCTTCGCCGCCGCCGTCCTCGCCCGCGAGGCCGGCCTGATCGACCTGCACGCCGGCTGGGCCAAGATCGGCATCGTGCCGCTGCTGGAGACCACCGACGAGCTCAAGGCCGCCGACACCATCCTCGAGGACATGCTCTCCGACCCGTCCTACCGGCGCCTCGTCGCGCTCAGGGGCGACGTCCAGGAGGTCATGCTCGGCTACTCCGACTCCTCCAAGTTCGGCGGCATCACCACCAGCCAGTGGGAGATCCACCGCGCCCAGCGCCGCCTGCGCGACGTCGCCCACCGCTACGGCGTCCGCCTGCGCCTCTTCCACGGCCGCGGCGGCACCGTCGGACGCGGCGGCGGCCCCACCCACGACGCCATCCTCGCCCAGCCCTGGGGCACCCTGGAGGGCGAGATCAAGGTGACCGAGCAGGGCGAGGTCATCTCCGACAAGTACCTCATCCCGTCCCTCGCCCGGGAGAACCTCGAACTCACCGTCGCGGCCACCCTCCAGGCCTCCGCCCTGCACACCGCACCCCGCCAGTCCGTCGAGGCCCTCGCCCGCTGGGACGCCGCCATGGACGTCGTCTCCGACGCCGCCCACGCCGCCTACCGCCGCCTCGTCGAGGACCCCGACCTGCCGACGTACTTCCTCGCGTCGACGCCGGTGGACCAGCTCGCCGACCTGCACCTGGGCTCCCGGCCCTCCCGCCGCCCCGGCTCCGGCGTCTCGCTCGACGGCCTGCGGGCCATCCCGTGGGTGTTCGGCTGGACCCAGTCCCGGCAGATCGTCCCCGGCTGGTTCGGCGTCGGCTCCGGCCTCAAGGCCCTGCGCGAGGCAGGCCTGGACACCGTCCTCGACGAGATGTACGGCCAGTGGCACTTCTTCCGCAACTTCATCTCCAACGTCGAGATGACCCTGGCCAAGACCGACCTGCGGATCGCCCAGCACTACGTCGACACCCTCGTCCCCGACGAGCTCAAGCACGTCTTCGACACCATCAAGGCCGAACACGAACTCACCGTGACCGAGGTACTGCGGGTCACCGGCGAACAGGAACTCCTCGACGCCGAGCCCGTCCTCAAGCAGACCTTCACCATCCGCGACGCCTACCTCGACCCCATCTCCTACCTCCAGGTCGCCCTGCTCAAGCGGCAGCGCGACGCGGCCGCCGCCGGCGAACAGCCCGACCCGCTCCTCGCCCGCGCCCTGCTCCTCACCGTCAACGGCGTGGCAGCGGGCCTGCGCAACACCGGCTGAGCCGCTCCCCGGACACCACCGTGCCCCCGAGCCCGTACGGACTCGGGGGCACGGCGCGTTCCGCGTCAGCCGCGGTTGACCTTCCGGCGACGGAACGCCAGGAACCCACCGCCCGCGACCAGCACCGCCGCCACACCGGACAGCAGCCCCACCGGAGCCCCGCTGCCCGTCTCGGCGAGGTCACCGCCTGCCCCGCCCCGCGGCGACGGCGACGACGACGACGCGGGCACTCCCTCGCCGGCCGGCGAACTCGGCGACCCCGACGTCCCCGGCTCCGCCGACGGCGCCTGAGACACCCCGGACGAGGGCGACGGGGAAGCCGCCCCGGACGGCGCCGAACCACCGGGCTCCCGCCCGTCCTCGCAGTCCGTCCAGAACACCTTGTGCTTGCCGGCACCCTTCTCGCCGTCGAAGTTCCAGAACAGCTTGTAGTGCCCGTCCGGCAGCGACAGCTCCTCCGTCCGGCCGTGGCCCTCAGCATCCAGCGTGAGCGCGCCCGACTTCACCGCCTCCCCCCTGTTCTCACTCGGCGGGATCGCGTCGATGTGCCAGTCGACCTCCTGGCCGCCGTCAAAACCGAAAGCGTCCAGGTAGAACGTGCACACGTGCGGCTCGTTGCGGCGCAGCTCCTCGCCCGTCGAGGCATCGTGGATCTTGACCGTGCCGTTGTCACCGGGAGGGGCCGCCTGCGCGGCCGGAGCGAGCAGGAGAACCGCGGAAGCGGCGGCGACGACAGCGCCGGCGCGCGAAGGAGTTCGCATCGAGAAGTCATCCATCTTCGAGAAGTGACCGGGAAGATGTGGAGGGGGCGGCTCAGCTTCCAGCCACGCCCGACCGCCCGTCAATCACGAAGCGACAACGCTCGGCCCTCCACAGAACTGGAGAACGCCACAACCCCTCGGACGGTCACTCAGACGGTCACGAAAGCGGCCGTCAGCAACGCCACCCCCGACAACGCCATCACCCACGCCGCCCGCGTGCGCAGCAGGCCGCCCGCCACCACCACCGACGCCAGCAACAGCGCACCACCCAGCGGAATCCAGGCGTACAGCACCCCGGCCGGGCCCGAACGCACCGCGTCATCGCTGCCGGGCTTCACGACCACCGTGTAGGTCCGGCCCTTCTGCACCGCGACCGACTTCTCCAGGACCACCCTCGACCGCGGCTGCGAACCCTCCGACAGCGGCGCGTACGGCCCCGTGCACGTGTCCTGCCCGCACCGCGTCACATCGACCGTGCCACGCTCCCGGCCCTTCGTCAGCATCACGTGCTGCGCCGTACCCCACGACGCCCACACACCCGCGATCAGGATCAGCACCGCGACCGCACCCATCGCCGCGAACCGCCCGAACCGCAACACGGCATGGGCGCTCTGGCGAGTGACGGCAGCAGAGGCAGGCATGGCCGGGATCATTGGCCATACCCCCACGGCCGGTCAACTCCCGAGGGTGACAAGTCAGGAGTTGTACGTACTCTGCGCCCGCTCCAGCCCCTCGATCACCAGACACTCCACCGCGTCCGCCGCCCGGTCCACGAAGTAGTCCAGCTCCTTGCGCTCCGCCGACGAGAAATCCCTCAGCACGAAATCCGCCACCGGCATCCGACCCGGCGGCCGGCCGATCCCGAACCGCACCCGGTGATAGTCCGCCCCGAACGCCTTCGTCATCGACTTCAGCCCGTTGTGCCCGTTGTCCCCGCCGCCCAGCTTCAGCCGCAGCATCCCGTAATCGATGTCCAACTCGTCATGAATCGCCACCACATGGGCCACCGGCACCTTGTAGAAGTCCCGCAGCGCGTTCACCGGCCCGCCCGACAGATTCATGTACGACATCGGCTTCGCCAGAATCACCCGCCGGCTGGGCGGCCCCGGCGGCCCGATCCGGCCCTCGACGACCTGCGCCTGCGCCTTCCCGGCCCGCTTGAACCTCCCCCCGATCCGCTCCGCCAGCAGATCGGCAACCATGAAGCCCACGTTGTGCCGGTTACCCGCGTACTCCGGCCCCGGATTGCCCAGCCCCACGATCAGCCAGGGAGCGGCGGCATCGGTCGTCACGTCCATGTCTCCTTCATACGCGTCGGCCGCTGCTCCGCACGGGAACAGCGGCCGACGAAACGACGACGAGGGATCAGGCCTCGGCGGCCTCTGAACCCTCTTCCTCGCCCTCGGAAGGCTCCTCGGCCTGCGCGGCCAGGACCTGCAGGACGACGGTGTCCTCCTCGACGTCCAGCGTCGTGCCCTTCGGCAGCGGGATGTCCTTGGCCAGGATCGAGTCACCGGCCGCCAGACCCTCGACGGAGACGGTCACGGACTCCGGGATGTGCGTGGCCTCGGCCACCACCGGAAGCGCGTTCAGCACGTGCTCCAGCAGGTTGCCGCCCGGCGCCAGCTCACCCTCGGTGTGGACGTAGATCTCGACGTTGACCTGCTCGCCACGCTTCACCAGCTGCAGGTCCACGTGCTCCAGGAAACCCTTCAGCGGGTCACGCTGCACGGCCTTCGGAATCGCCAGCTCGTTCTGCTTGCCGTCGATGTCCAGCGCGATCAGCACGTTCGGCGTACGCAGCGCCATCAGCAGGTCGTGACCCGGCAGGGTCAGGTGCAGCGGGTCCGAACCGTGCCCGTACAGAACACCCGGAACCTTGGATTCACGACGGATACGGCGCGCGGCACCCTTGCCGAACTCGGTGCGCGTCGCGGCGGAGATCTTCACCTCGGACATAAACACTCCTCGAAGTCAGAAACGGACGTGGTCACCCGGCCACGAACGGCCTGCTACGAAGAGCGCGTCGATAACGGACCGCCGTACAAGCCTCCAGAAGAAGCGGTACGGCCTCCCTCGCCGAGCAACTTCAGCAGTCTACTCGGCGAGGGAGGCCGCACCCAAAACGATCTACACAAGCCCGACCAAGGGGCCCCTACTGGTCGTCGAACAGGCTCGTCACCGAACCGTCCTCGAACACCTCACGCACCGCGTTCGCGATCGTCGGCGCGATCGACAGCACCGAGATCTTGTCCAGGTCCCCGCTCAGCTCACCCGGCGTCGGCAGCGTGTTCGTGAACACGAACTCACTCACCCGCGAGTTCTTCAGCCGGTCCGCCGCCGGACCCGACAGCACACCGTGCGTCGCCGTCACGATCACGTCCTCCGCGCCGTGCGCGAACAGCGCGTCCGCCGCGGCACAGATCGTCCCACCCGTGTCGATCATGTCGTCCACCAGGACACACACGCGACCCTTCACCTCACCCACGACCTCGTGGACGGTGACCTGGTTCGCGACATCCTTGTCCCGGCGCTTGTGCACGATCGCCAGCGGTGCACCCAGCCGGTCGCACCAGCGGTCGGCGACCCGAACCCGACCCGCGTCCGGAGACACGACCGTCAGCTTGTCCCGGTCCACCTTCCGCCCCACGTAATCCGCCAGCAGCGGCAACGCGAACAGGTGATCCACCGGACCGTCGAAGAAGCCCTGGATCTGGTCCGTGTGCAGATCCACGGTCAGGATCCGGTCCGCGCCCGCGGTCTTCATCATGTCCGCGATCAGACGCGCCGAAATCGGTTCACGTCCCCGGTGCTTCTTGTCCTGCCGCGCGTAACCGTAGAACGGCACGATGACGGTGATGGAGCGGGCCGACGCACGCTTCAGTGCGTCGATCATGATCAACTGCTCCATGATCCACTTGTTGATCGGAGCCGTGTGGCTCTGGATCAGGAAGCAGTCGGCACCACGTGCCGACTCCTGATAACGCACATAGATCTCGCCGTTCGCGAAGTCGAAGGCCTTCGTCGGGACGACCCCGACACCCAACTGCTGGGCGACCTCCTCGGCAAGCTCGGGGTGGGCGCGGCCGGAGAAGAACATCAACTTCTTCTCGCCGGTCGTCTTGATCCCGGTCACAGCACTGTCTCCTCAGAGGTGTCGCAGCTGGGTGTCGAGAGACCTCTCAGCCGGCTTGCTGGAGGCCGTCTCAGCTGGTGGGGTGCGGGTATGCACTTATCACCGTACGCCGTGTTCTAGGCACCGGTTTCGGTCAGCCCTCGTCGGCCGACCCCCGGGAAGCCGCCTCCGCCGCCTTCGCGGCCGCGCTCCCCGGACGCTTTCGAGCCACCCAACCCTCGATATTCCGCTGCTGACCACGGGCCACGGCCAGCGAACCGGGCGGCACATCCTTCGTGATCACGGACCCGGCAGCGGTGTACGCGCCGTCCCCGACCGTGACAGGCGCCACAAACATGTTGTCCGAGCCCGTGCGGCAGTGCGAACCGATCGTCGTGTGGTGCTTCTCCTGACCGTCGTAGTTCACGAACACGCTCGCCGCACCGATGTTCGTGTGCTCACCGATCGTCGCGTCACCGACATACGACAGGTGAGGCACCTTCGTCCCCTCACCGATGGAGGCGTTCTTCGTCTCCACGTACGTCCCGATCTTGCCCTTGGCGCCCAGCCGGGTCCCCGGACGCAGATACGCGTACGGCCCGACGCTCGCCTCCGCGCCCACCTCCGCGCCCACGGCCACGGTGTTGTCGACCCGCGCGCCGGCGCCGATCCGGGTGTCGGTCAGCCGGCAGTTGGGCCCGACCTCGGCGCGCTCGCCGAGGTGCGTCGACCCCTGCAGCTGTGTGCCCGGGTGGACGACGGCGTCCTGCTCGAACGTGACGGTGACATCGACCCAGGTGGTCGCCGGATCGATGACCGTGACACCGGACAGCATGGCCTCGGTGACCAGCCGGTCGTTGAGGATGCGACGGGCCTCGGAGAGCTGCACGCGGTTGTTGATGCCGGCGATCTCCCGGTGGTCCGCGGCCACGGAGGCGCCCACGCGGTGCCCGGCCTCACGCAGGATCCCCAGGACATCGGTCAGGTACTCCTCGCCCTGACTGTTGTCGGTCCGCACCTTCTTCAGCGCGTCGGCGAGCAGCTGCCCGTCGAACGCGAACACCCCCGAGTTGATCTCACGGATCGACCGCTGGGCGTCGGTGGCGTCCTTGTGCTCCACGATCGCCGTCACGGCACCCGAGTCGTCCCGCACGATCCGGCCATAGCCGGTCGCGTCCGGCACCTCGGCGGTCAGCACGGTGACCGCGTTGCCGTCGGCGCAGTGCGTGGCGGACAGGGCCTGGAGCGTCGCGCCGGTGAGCAGGGGAGTGTCCCCGCACACGACGACAACGGTCCCGTCGACCGCCCCGCCGAGCTCTTCCAGCCCCATCCGTACGGCGTGCCCGGTGCCGTTCTGCTCCGCCTGTACCGCTGTGCGGACGTCCGGTGCGATCTCGCCGAGATGGGCGGTGACCTTCTCACGGGCGTGGCCGACCACGACGACCAGGTTCTCGGGGTGCAGCTCGCCCGCGGCGGCGAGCACGTGTCCCACGAGACTGCGGCCGCAGAGCTCGTGCAGGACCTTGGGTGTGGCCGACTTCATACGGGTGCCCTCACCCGCTGCGAGAACGACGACGGCTGCCGGGCGGTTGGCGCTCACGGGATGCCCTTCGGCTGTGGATGGGGTGGGGTGACATCCGCAGGATACCGGGGGGTTTTGTGGGGGGTGTGGGTGTGGGGCCTGACCGGGGGGTCACGCGGTCAGGCCCCGAACCGAGGCTCTGGGGGCCGCTGGCTCCCCCGCAAGGATTCGAACCTTGTCCTGCTGGTACCAAAAACCAGTGTGCTGCCAGTTACACCACGGGGGACAGCGCCTCAGACCTTACCGGAGACGTGCCTCAGCGTGGGCAACGATGCCGCTCCACCAGCCCTCGATGCGGTTGTACAGCTCGGCACTTCGGGCCACCGTCACGACGAGGCAGCCGTGGTAGTCGTCGCCGGTGTTCTTGCGGACGGTTTTCGGGTTGTGCTTCTTCAGCGTCGGCCGGGCGAAGACCGACGAGTCGACGTCAGCCAGGTCTGCCCAATAGCGCTGCGCCGCGTCCACGTCCGCTGATTCGTGGATGAGTACCCGGAAGCGCAGGCGTTCCCGGCTCACCCCGAGCAGGTCGAGCCAGGCGAGGTAGACCCGGATCACTCCAGGGTCACTGTTGACGAAGACGACCCTCTCGCGCCGGTCGTACGGCTTGCTCTTGGCGCCCTCGGCCCAGTAGAGCGCGACGCCCGTCAGGAACAGCTCCCTGTCCGTGAGGTCGCCCACCTCCTGTGTTGCGCTTTCCTTGGTGCGCTTGCGCTCTTCGTCCTGTGTGGCGCGGAGCCGGGCGAGACCCGCTTGCATGAGTGCCCGCTGTTCCTCCGGCGTGTACCGGGGCTCCGGCTTCGGGAGGTCCCTCACCCACAGTGATACCGAGCTCCTCGAGCACCCCAGCTCCGCCTCGATCTGGTCGTACGTCCAGCCCTGGAGCCGGAGTTCCCTCGCCCTCTGCCGTAGGTCGTCCTTCGCGTTCGGGCGCTTCGTCCAGGCCGGCGGCGGCTCCCCCTTCACCAGTTGGTTGAGGATGTCGTTGTTGAAGATCTTCAGCTCGTCGCGGATCTGCCGAAGGCTGTAGCCCGCGCGCCGCAGCGCCACCGCCCTCTCCCGCAGTCCCTCGAAGTCGGCGTATTTGCCAGTGGCATGTGTCATACGCATACCGTCCGGGCGGAATGGAGGGTTCCGGGATCGAACGGTGAGCGATTCAGCAGTTCGAGGGATATCGGGCCGTATCGCTGCCGAACGGTCACGGAGTGTGGTGTAGGCCAGTCCGGGAAACTCACCGGAAAACCGGCTGTGGGCGCCCGTAGGCTGGAGCCATGACCGCGACGGGGGAAGAGCATGTGACGGCCCGGGGAGGGTCGTGGTGGTGGGCCAGACGGCGTAGTGCCGTGTTCGATGTGAGCTTGGCCGTGGTGTCGGCGCTGGAGTGCGGGGCGGAGGGCTTTCCGTTCGCCAGGGACGCGGGGATCCCGGTGGCCGCGGGGGTCGTTTTCGGCTTGCTGGCCGGGTCCGTGCTGCTCCTGCGGCGGCGGTGGCCGATCGCCGTCGTGCTGGTCTCGATCGCCATCACGCCGGCCCAGATGGGTTTCCTGATGGGCATCGTCGGCCTCTACACGCTGGCCGCGTCCGAGCTGCCCCGGCGGATCATCGGCTCGCTTGCGGGGATGTCGCTGGTGGCAACGCTCATCGTGACGTTCGTGAAGACGCGGCAGGACATGGTGCGGGGCGATCTGGACATAGGGGACTGGTTCGTGCCCTTCGCGGCCATCACGATGTCGCTCGGCTTCACGGCGCCCCCGGTGCTGCTCGGTCTGTACGTGGGTGCCCGGCGGCGGCTGATGGAGAGCCTGCGGGAGCGTGCGGACAGTCTGGAGCGGGAGCTTCAGCTGCTCGCGGAGCGGGCGGAGGAGCGGGCCGAGTGGGCCCGGAACGAGGAGCGGACGCGGATCGCCCGGGAGATGCACGACGTGGTCGCGCATCGGGTGAGTCTGATGGTCGTGCATGCCGCCGCGCTGCAGGCCGTGGCGCGCAAGGATCCCGAGAAGGCCGTCAGGAACGCCGCGCTCGTGGGGGACATGGGACGGCAGGCGCTGACCGAGCTGCGGGAGATGCTCGGGGTGCTGCGCAGTGGCGGGGGCGAGCGGCGTGAGCGTGCCGCGTCGGTGCCGTTGGCGGCGGTGGGGGTGGCTGCCGCGGCGGCGGCTTCGCGGGCCGCCGATGACGAGGGGCCGTGTCTGGCGGAGATCGAGGAGTTGGTCGGGCAGTCGGCCGCGGCGGGGATGGTGGTCGATCTGTCGGTGGAGGGGGATGCCCGGTCGTATCCGCCGCAGGTGGAGCAGACGGCGTATCGGGTGGTGCAGGAGGCGTTGACGAACGTCCACAAGCACGCGGCCGGGGCGAAGACGTATGTGCGGCTGGCGCATCGGGTGTCGGAGATCGCGATGCAGGTGGAGAACGAGCCGCCCGAGGCGGCGGCGTCGTCGGCGCGGTTGCCGTCCGGGGGGAACGGGCTGGTGGGGATGAAGGAGCGGGTTGCCGCGCTGGGCGGGGTGTTCGTGTCGGGGCCGACGGACGCGGGGGGTTTTCGGGTGTCCGCGGTGATTCCGGCGTCGTAGCCGCCCCCGCGGCCTTGTGCGGCTGTGGTCAGCCCGCTGTCAGGCGTGTCGGTTCGGTGCCGGCGATGAGGGTGGACAGGGCCTGGTCGATGTCGGGGCCGAGGTACCAGTCGCCGGTGTGGTCGAGGGTGTAGACGCGGCCTTCGGTGTCGATGGCGAGGAGGGCCTGGCTGTCGGTTTCGGCGCCGAGGGGGCAGACCTCGGTGCCGAGGGCGCGGCCGAGGTCGCCGAGGGTGCGGGCCATGTGGAGGCCGTGCAGGGGGTCCAGGTGGAGGGCGGCGGGGGCGACCTGCCGGCCGGGGCCGGTGGGGGTGATGTGGAGTCCGCCGAATTCGGCCCAGGCCTCGACGGCTGCGGGGAAGACGGTGTGGCGGTGGCCGGCGGGTGAGATGTGGTCGCGCAGGGCGTCCGCCCAGATCTCGGCTTGTTTGATGTCCCAGCGTCCGGGTTGCCAGCCGGCGGCGCGCAGGGCGGCGTCGACTTGTACGGCGAAGCGGGTGGTGGAGGTGCGGTCGGTGTGCATCTGCCCTTCGTCTCGTCGAGGTCATGGGGTGGGGTGAGGTGCGCGCCGGGGTGTCTGGCCGTGCGGGTGTGTGGGGGCCTCAGCCGTTCTGGGACGCCGGGTCGACTATGCGGACGCCGAAGTGGGCGCTGAGCGCGGTGCAGGCGCGGCAGGGTGTGGCGAAGCTGCCGTGGAGGGGGTCGCCGTCCTCGCGGATGCGGCGGGCGGTGAGTTTGGCCTGCTTGAGGGCTTTGCGGGCCTCGCCGTTGGTCATGGGTTTGCGTGCGGCGCGTTTGCTGCGGGCGGCGTCGGCGGCGGCGATGTGCCGGGAGATGAGGATGGTCTCGGCGCAGCGGCCGGTGTAGCGGTCGCGCTGGGCGCTGGTGAGGGTGTCCAGGAAGTCCTGGACGAGGGGGTGCAGGGCGGGGGGTGTGTCGCCGCGGGCGGCGGTGCCGGTGAGGGTGGCGCCGCGGACGGAGAGGGCGGCGGCGACGGTGGGGAGGATGCCGTCGCGGCGGTGGTGGAGGACGGGGGTGTGGGCGGCTTCTGTGGCGCTCCAGCCGATGCGGGGGTCGCCGCCTCGCGGGTCGCCTGTGCGCGGGTCGCCGCCTCGCGGGGCGCCGCCCCGGGGGGCGCCGTTTCGTGGGTCGGCGGACCTGCCGGTGTGTGGTCCCGTCTGTGTCGCGTTCATGATCGTATTCCCCTCCGTGCATCCCCCGGGGGTCACAGACTGCCAAATGCCGTGGCTGGTGCGGAAGCTGGGGAGCGGCGACACGCCCGTACCGGGGCGTGCCGTCACGGTGGGGTGACGGCTGGTCACGGAAGCGGAAGGGGCGGCCGACCGGTGCCGGTGACCGGTGTCGTCGTACCGCATAGGCTGTCGGCACCGCGGACCGTGCGGTGATCCGTTCGGAGATCGATGCAGTGAACCGGAGGGTGATCCGTGAGGTCGGCGGGTGCTGGGAAGTGCAGAGAAGTCGAGACAGACAGACGTGACAGTCGATACGGGCCGTAGTGCGCCAAAGGTGGTCAATACGGGTCGTACAGAGTGCCGCAGGGGGCAACCGCCATGACGACAGGTCGGCTCGGGCAGCAAGCCGCGCCGCCGAACGCGGCCTACGCCGGGCAGGTCGTGCATTTCCCGGATCCGGTCCGGGCGGCCCGTCACCCGAGAGGGGTACGGGTCGACGAGCGTGGTTACCCCGACTTCTCGCCCTACGCGCGTGCGGCCGCGGAGATCGCGGAGCCGCCGGAGGGTTTCGGTGTCGACGAGTTGCGGCTGACGGACTACGTGTCGGCGAACATGGCGCTGGCGGCGTCCGGGCACGAGTTGTGGGACACGGTGCCGGCGGTGGCGACGCCGCACGGCTGGACGTGGCACCACGCGGTGGGCTCGCGGCGGCTGGAGCTGGTCCCGGTCGAGGTGAAGGCGTTGCTGCGGCATCACGGCGGCGTGTCGACGTCGGGTGTCGACCAGTCCAAGCGGGGCACGCGGCCGTTGCAGGAGACGCGTCCGGCGCACTTCGGGCTGCCGAAGTCGGGTGTGGCGGTGACGGAGTCGCAGGTGCAGGGGGTCGAGGAGGATCTCGGCTACCGGCTGCCGGGTCCGTACCGGTCGTTCCTGAAGGCGGCGGGGGGCTGTGCGCCGGTGGGTGCCGCGCTGGACGCGGAGCTGGGGCTGCTGATCGACCAGCCGTTCTTCACGGTGCGGGACGAGGCGGCCGTCAACGACCTGGTGTACGTCAACAAGTGTCTGCGTGACCATCTGACCAAGGACTACCTGGGGATCGGCTTCGTCCAGGGCGGTCTGCTGGCCGTGAAGGTGAAGGGTGACCGGATCGGTTCGGTGTGGTTCTGCGCGTACGACGACGCGCGGGACGTGGATCCCTCGCTGCCGCCGGCGGAGCGGGTGGAGCGGTTGCTGCTGCCGTGCGGGGACGATTTCGACGTCTTCCTGTCGCGGCTGGCCGGTAATCCGCCGGAGTTGGAGACGGTGGCGAATCTGATGGTGGACGGCGGGTTCGCGCGTGTGGTGCCGGTGGGTGCGGTGTCGTCCTCGGCCGTGGGGGAGTGACTTCAGCGATGGTGACCTTCGCGCAGGCGCAGGAGCGCGCGGAAGAGTGGATCAACGGGGACGTGCCGTCGTACCAGCATCGTGAGGTGCGCGTGCGGGAGTTCGACCTCGGGTTCGTGGTGTGGGCCGAGGACCGGGCGGACGGGCCGCGCTCCGACGGCGGCGCGCAGCGGCTGGTGATCGCGCGGGACAGCGGTGAGGCGACGTTGTGGCCCGGGCTGCCGGTGGGTGAGGTGATCCGCCGGTACGAGGAGGAGTACGGCCGTCCGGACGCGGCTCAGGAGCCGGCGCCGGCTCCCGCGGCCCGGGTGGACCTGAACCAGACGTCCTTCCTGCTGACTCCGCCGGAGTGGTTGCAGGACGCGGCCGACAAGCTGGGGATTCCGGACCGGCGGGGGGCTGGTGCGACTGCGGGGGCGGGGGCGGGTGCTGCGTCGGCTTCCGCTGCTGACCCGGCCGGGGCCGCGGGTGGTGATTCCGCTTCCGGTGCGTCGTGGCCTGCTGCCGTGGGGAGTGACTCCGGGGCGGGAGCGGGGACGGATGCGCCGGCCGGGGCCACGCCCTGGGCCGGTACGGACACCAACGGCGATGCCGGTGAGGATCGTTCCGTACCGCTGCCCGCGACGGTCTTCGCGCCGCCGCTGAGCGAGACCGACGGTGACACGCCGCCGCCGGCGACGCCCGAGGCCAAGACGGCGCTGCTGTCGGGCGGCAGTCAGCTTCCGCCGACGGCGGTCTCACCGGCGATCGACGATCCGAACGCGCAGGGCGCTGCCGGTGCGGGTGCGCCTGCGCCTGGTGGGCCGGGTTACGGCTATCCGCCGGGGGCGGCGGGTGCTGCTCCGGCTCCGGGCGGGCCGGGTACGCCGCCTAGTGGTGTGCAGCAGGGCAGCACGCCTCCGCCTCCGCCTGCGCCGGGCGGGCAGCCGTACGGGTATCCGCAGGGTGTGCCTGGGCGGCCGCTCGCTCCGAATGCCGGGGACATCGCCGACGCCGCGACCAGCAAGGCGGCTGCGCCGCCGGGTCGTGGACGGGGCGCTGGTCCTACGACGCCGCCTCCGCCGGGCGCCCCGGGGACGCCGGGCGCGCGGCCGGGCGGTACGCCTCCGCCGTCGGGGCCCGGTGCGCCGGGTACTCCGGCGGGGGGTTACGTGCCTACGCAGCTTGTGTCGGCGCTCGGGCCTGAGGGGCCCGGGGGGCCTGGAGGCCCGGGCAACGAGGGCTCCGGTGCGCCGCTGCCTCCCCAGCAGCCGCCGGGTCCTCCTGGTGCGCCGAACCAGCCTGGTGCGCCGCAGCCTCCGGGCGCTCCGAACCCGCCCGGCGCCCCGGGTGGTACGCCACCCGGTGGTGTGCACCATGCCGCCACGATGCTTGCCGATCCCGGTCGGACGGGCCCGGGCGTACCCCAGCCTCCGGGGCCTCCGGGCGCGCCTGGTGCTCCTGGTGCCCCTGGTGCGCCGAACCAGCTTGGTGTCCCGCAGCCTCCGGGTGCGCCGAACCCGCCGGGTGCCCCGGGTGGTCCAGGCGGCCCGGGTCCCGTGCACCACGCGGAGACCGTGCTGGCCCCGCCTCCGGCGGGCGGCCCCGGTGTGCCTCCGCCGCCGCAGGCCCCCGGCGCACCACCTGCTGCCCCGGGCGCTCCTGGTGCTCCTGGCGTGCCCGGTGTGCCGCCGATGCCGCCTGGCGCGATGCCGCCCGGTGGGATGCCGCCTGGCGCAATGGCGCCCGGTGGGATGCCCCCGGGTGCGATGCCGCCTGGCGCGATGCCGCCGCCCGGTCAACCCGCCCCCGGGCAGCCTCCGGCGTACGGCTATCCGCAGCAGCCCACCGGGCAGCCCACGGTCGGCCCCGGCTACCAGGCCGTGCTGCGCTACCGCGCGCAGGACGGTTCCGAGCAGCAGCTGATCCGGCGTTCGGCGCCGGGCACGCCGCACCCGGAGTGGCAGATCTTCCACGAGCTGCGGGCCATGAACGTGCCCCCGGACCAGGTGCTGGAGCTCCACACCGAGTTGGAGTCGTGCGAGCTGCCGGGTGCGTACTGCGCGCGGATGATCCGGGAGCAGTGGCCGCAGGCGCGGATCACGAGCATCGCGCCGTACGGTACGGACCACGCGAGCCGGCAGCAGGGCATGCAGCAACTGCTGGCCCACCAGGGCGAGTTGCACCAGGTGGCCGACGGCCCGGCGCGTCCGGCTCCGGTGCGGGCGCCGTTGCCGCCGGTGCAGGCGGTGCCGCCGATCCCGCCGGAGGCGATCGCGCAGGAGCTGGGTGCCGCGTTCGGGCCGGGGGTGTTCCGGTTCGAGCAGGCCGCCGTGTCCCGGCAGGGCGTGCCGCCGGTCGTGGCGCACACGCTGGTGGCGGCGGGTCTGCCGATGGACATGGGCCCCTTCTTCTGGGCGCAGGCGCAGCCCGGCCGGCCCGTGCCGACGCTGGCGGAGCTGGCGGCCGAGCGCGGTGTGCAGCCGGCCCCGGACGCGGGTTCCTACCTGGTGATGGGCAGCGACTTCGGCAAGGCGATCTGTGTGCAGTACGGCACGGCGAACATCGTCGCCGTGCCGGTGGAGGCGGGGCCGGGCGGGGCGCCCGTACCGCCGCAGTTCGTGAACACCGGGCTGCCGGAGTTCGCGCGCTGCCTGGCGCTGCTCGGGCGGATGTGGCGGCTGCGGTTCGGGCTGAACCAGGAGCAGGCGGGCCGTTGGACCGTCGACTTCCAGGCGCAGTTGGCCGCGCTCGACCCGGCGGCGCTCGGGTCGCCGGAGAGCTGGTGGTCGGTGCTGCTGGAGCAGATGTGGGACGGACTTCTGTGACGCGCCGCCGCTGACGTGTCCTGAAGAGCCGGGTCCGGTCGGTCGTGAGACTGCCGGGCCCGGCTTTTTCATGCCGGGCTGTCACATCTTCCTCCGCCGCTCCGTCAGTGCGGTGACAGCGATTCAACGCCGACGCAGGAGGCAGAGATCATGCAGGCACGGATGACCAACCCGGCGTACGTCCTTCCCGGTGCGATGAAGGGCATCGGCACCCTCTTCCAGGCGATCGGGGAGGGCGGCCTTGGGCAGGACGTGGCGGAGATCGTCGGGCTGCGGGCCAGTCAGATCAACGGCTGCGGTGCCTGCGTGCACGGGCACACGGCCAACCTCCGCAAGGCCGGGGTGAGCGAGGAGCGCATCGCGGCCGTCGCGGCCTGGCGGCACGCGCCCTTCTTCTCGGACGCCGAGCGCGCCGCGCTGAGGCTGACGGAGGCGATGACGCGGCTCTCGGATCTGTCGGGGGAGTCGGTTCCGGACGCGCTGTGGGACGAGGTGGCCGATCACTTCGACGAGAAGGAGATCTCCGCGCTGATCCTCACCGTCGCGGTGACGAACATGTTCAACCGCATCAACACGACCATCAAGGAGCCCGCGGGCACCACGTGGGGCTGACGGCCGTACGGCCGGGCCGGGGGCCGTGACCTCTGTGACCTCTGTGACCTCTGTGCGGAGTGTCGCGTTATGAACACTTCCGTCTGATCCACCAAGATGTGCGCGAAATCATCCCATTTCGTGCTCGATCGCGCGTCGGCGTGGTGGAGAGGGGCCCCAGCATGAGCAGCGCATCGGTGTCCCCGCACGGCTTCCTGGCCGTGCGGGGGCGCGGTTACCGTCCCGAACAGGTCGACGAGTTCGCCGAGGCCCTCTCCGAGGACCGTGACGCGGCCTGGGAGAGGGCCGCCCGGCTGACGGTGCTCGCCCGGCACATGGACGCGGAACTGGAGCAGTTGCGGGAGGTCGTCGCACGGCTGGTCCCGCAGACCTACGAGTCGCTCGGGGAGCGGGCGAGGCGTCTCTTCGAACTCGGCCAGGAGGAAGCCGCGGCCGTAAGGGAAGGGGCGCGGTGGGAGGCGCGTGAACTCGTCGACGGGGCGTGCGCGTCCGCGGTCGGCGTGCGCGAGTCCGCGCAGGCGTACGCCGATGCCGTACGCGCCGACGCCGACGAACGTGCCCGGCAGCGGCTGCTCGCGGCGCGCGCCGAGGCCGACGAGATCCGGGCCGCGGCCGATCGTGAGGTGCGGGAGCAGCGGGGCGAGGCGCTGGCCGCGTTGCGGGAGATGCGGCAGCGCACCTCCGGAATGCTGGCCGAGCAGGCCAAGGAGCACGCCGAGCGGTGGGCGGAGCTGGAGCGGGAGGATGCCGCCCGGGCGGCCGCGCTGGACGCCCACCACGCGGAGGCGGTGGCAGGCGCCGAGAGCGCGCTGTCCGAGGCCGAGCAGTCCTTCGCCGACGCCGAGGACTCGACCCGGCACCGGCAGGAAGAGGCAGCCGCGTGCGCCGCGGAGTTGCTCGCCCGGGCCCGCAGCCACGCGGACTCCGTCGAGCAGGAGACGGAACGAGTACTGCGCGAGCACGCCGAGCGCGGGGACGACGCCCGGGCACACATCGACCGCGTGCACGCCGACCTGACGGCGTGGGCGGGGCGTGCGGCGGCGGAGTGAGGCGAGGCGTGCGGTGTGGGTGGGAGTGGGGGGCGGCGGGTGACAGCGGCTGCGGGTCGGTGTCGTGGCCGGCTGCTGGTCGATCGCCGTGGGTTGGTGTCGTGGTCGGCGGCTCGATCGCCGCGCGGTGGCTCCGCGACCGGCCACCGGTCGATCGCCGCGCGTCGCCACCGGCCGATCGCCGTACGTCGCCGCCGTACGAGGCGACGGAGCCTGCCGCTTCTGCGCCGTGTTTCGGCCGTGCCAGGCTCGCGCTTGCCGTGCCGTGCCGCGCTCGCGCCGTGTTTCAGCTGCGTCAGGCTGGCTCCTGCCGCGTCAGGCTCGCGCCGTGCTTCGGCTGCGTCAGGCTTGCGCCTGCCGCGCCTGCCGCGCCTGCCGCGCCTGCCGCGCCGCGCTTCCGCCGAGCCACGCTCCCGCTGCGGCTGGGCCCGTCGCGCGAGGTCGTGCCTGACGGGTGACGGCGGGATGCCGTCGTGTCTCCGGCGAGGGCGACGCCGACGCCGGTGTCCACGGTCGGCGGCCGTACTGGGCCTTCGTGTCGCGGTCTCCTGGACTCACGCGCCCCAGCCGCCCCTGGGCGTGGCCTGGCACGGCGGGCCGCCGCCACCGTGCCCTCCGCGTCAGCGATCCCTGCGTACCGCGCCCGCCAGGATCCAGCCCTCCACCGCCTCGTACTGGTGGCGTTGTTCCTCCGACTTGCGGCGACCGGAGGCCATCGTGCCCAGCCAGCCGCAGGCGAAGCCCAGGGGTATGGAGAGCAGACCCGTGGTGGTGAACGGGAACCAGTTGAAGTCGGCGTCGGGGAAGGCGGAGACGGGCGAGCCGGAGACCAGGTTGGTGCCCGGCATCAGCAGCAGGACGGCCAGCGAGCCGCCGATGAGGGTGCTGAGCAGGCCCGTCCGGGTGTAGCGGCGCCAGAAGAGGCTGTAGACCAGCGCGGGGGCGATGGCCGATGCGCCCAGGCAGAAGGACAGCGTCACCAGGGGTTGCAGGCTGCGATGCTGCACGAGCGTGGCCAGGAGGATCGCCGGGATGCCCACCGCCAGCGCCGAGACCCGGGCCACCGTCATCTCGCGGCGCGGTGACATCTCCCGCACCCGGGCCGCGAACACGTCGTGCGCGAGGGAGTTGGCGCAGGCGAGGATCATCCCGGCGACCGAGGCGAGCAGCGTGAGGAACACCGCCGTGGTGACGGTCGTGAACAGGAACGTCTCCGCCGTCGACACGTCCGGGCCGAACGCCGCCTGGGAGCCCAGCAGATAGGCCGTGTTGCCCTGCGGGTCCACCTGCGCGATCACCGCCCGCCCGACCAGGGCCGTCGCGCCGAACCCGACGACCGTGATGACGAGCACGAACAGCGCCACGCTGGACACGGCCCAGGACATCGACCGCCGCACCTGCCGGGCACTGGAGGCGGTGTACATGCGCATGGTGACGTGCGGCAGGACGGCACCGCCGAGCACCACCGTCAGTTGCGAGGTGATCATGTCCAGGCCGGGGCTGGGGCCGCCCGCGAACTGCAGGCCCGAGGAGAGGAACGCCGAGCCCACGCCGCTGTTGCCGGCGGCCGCGTTGAACAGGGCGCCCGGATCCCAGTCGAACCGGTGCAGGATCAGCATCGCGATCACCATGCCGGAGCCGAGCAGCATAACGATCTTCAGGATCTGGATCAGGGCGGTGCCCTTCATCCCGCCGATCGCCGCGTAACTGATCATCAGCGCGCCCACGCCGATGATGCAGCCCGTCTGCAACGACTCGCCGGAGAAGCCGAGGACGAACGCCATCAGCTGCCCGGTCCCCGCCAACTGCACGACCATCAGCGGCAGCAGCGCCGCCAGGGTCACCGCGCAGGCCGCGATACGGACGCCGCGTCCCGGCATACGGCGGGTCAGCGCGTCGCCCATGGTGAACCGGCCCGCGTTGCGCAGCGGTTCGGCCAGCAGGAACATCAGCAGCATCAGGGACAGCGCCGTACTGAGGGCCAGTACGGTCCCGTCGTAGCCGAACAGGGCGATCACGCCGCCCGTGCCGAGGACGGTCGCGGCGGAGATGTAGTCGCCGGCGATCGCCAGGCCGTTGCGCATGGGGGACAGCGAGCTGTAGCCGGTGTAGAACTCGTCGAGGTCGTCCCGGTCCGGGCCCGTCATCACGCACAGCAGCAGGGTGATCGTGGCGACGGCGGTGAAGCCGACCAGGGACATCGACTGGGCGTTGCCGCTGAACTCGGTGGTCACCGCGTTCCCTCCCGCCTGGCGTCCAGTTCGGCCTGCTTGCGTATCCGGTCCGCGAGGGGGTCGACGCGGCGGCGGGCCGTCTGCTCGTACAGGGCGATCGCCAGCCAGGTCACGGGGACCTGGACGAGCGCGAGCAGCAGGCCGGTGGGCAGGCCGTCGGTGACGGTGCTCGTCATGAACGACGGTGCGAACGCCGACAGGATCAGGAACACGACGAAGTAGCCGAGCGCCGTGAGCGTGGCCACGCGCCGCTG
The DNA here is from genome assembly GCF_028885415.1 of Streptomyces coeruleorubidus. Lineage (GTDB taxonomy): Bacteria > Actinomycetota > Actinomycetes > Streptomycetales > Streptomycetaceae > Streptomyces > Streptomyces coeruleorubidus_A. The sequence goes on along the minus strand of NZ_CP118527.1, from coordinate 4,060,312 downwards.
CCAGCGGTAGGCGCTGCGCAGCACGCGCAGGTCGCTGTGGTGACCGAGCGCGGCGTGGCGCCGGGGGCGCCGCCGGGCCGGTTCGGCCGGCTGTTGCGGCATCCAGGGGTAGGTGTCGTAGGAGGGTGAGGAATTCGGCGGCCGGTACGGATAGGACGGTGGCGGCGGGTCGTAGGACATCCCGGTGCTCCTTGCGCGGGTCGGATCCGGTGCGGCGGACCGCAGGGAGGTGGGGGTGGGAGCCACGCACGTTACTTCGCGGTACCGGGCAGACGCGAGTGTTTGGCCAAACTGATCGGTCGGTACGCGCTTACTACGCTGACCTCGGGTGTTACCCGCATTAACCCGCTTTCCGTGCGGTGAGTCGTCCGAGGCGGCGTACGTAACGGACTCCGGGGCGGCCGTTCAGGGTCGTGTCCCCGACGGGCGTGAAGCCGTTGCGGGCCAGGACCTTCATGGAGGCGGGATTGTCCAGGGTCGTCTTCGCGGTGAGGGACGTCAGCCCGTACTCGGCGGCGGCCAGTCGGCACATCTGCGCGACGGCGGCCGTCGCCACGCCCCGGCCCGCGGCGCGCTCGCCGATGCGGTAGCCGAGTTCGGCGCTGCCGTCCGCCGCGTCCATCAGGTTCACCCGGCCGATCAGCACGTCATCCTCCAGGAGGACATGGAAGTGGCACACGCGCGCGTGCTGCTCTTCCAGGAGCGCCCGGTGGCGTTCGGCGAACCCGGCCGGTGTGAAGTAGGCGTCCCCGCGGTCCGGGACCGTGCGCGCGAAGTACGCTCGGTTCTCCCGCTCGAAGGCCAGCAGGGCATCGGCGTGATCGGCGCGCAGCCGTTCCAGAGTCAGCATGGACCGGAGGGTACGGACGGTCAGTCCTTGAGCACAGGGAATTTCCTGGGCGCCAGGAACAGCAGCACCAGGAACGCCAGTGCCGCCGCGCAGGAGGCGCCCAGGTAGACCGCGTGCACCGCGTCGGCGATCGCCCGCCGGGTCGCCTCGGGCGCGGTGCCCGAGGCGAGGGCCCGGGTCACCGAGTCGAGGTCGCTCGCGCCGCCGAGCCGGGCGGCCAGCACCCCGTTGGCGACAGCGCCGAAGACCGCCGCGCCGACCGTCTGGCCGGTCTGCCGGCAGAACAGCACGGACGCGGTCGTCGTACCGCGCTCCGCCCACCCCACCGTCGACTGCACACCGACGATGAGCGGCAACTGGAACAGGCCCAGCGCGGCGCCGAGGAGCAGCATCAGCAGGGTCGGCTGCCAGGCCTGCCCGGGGTAGGGCAGGAACGGGAACGCGAACAGGATCAGCGCGGCCGCTCCGATGCCCAGCATCGCCGTGTTGCGGAAGCCGATCCTGCGGTACACGTGCTGGCTCAGCGCCGCCGATATGGGCCAGCTCAACGTCCATACGGACAGCACGAATCCGGCGGCCACGGGCGCGAGGCCCAGCACCGACTGCGCGTAGGTGGGCAGGAACACCGCCGGCGCGACCATCAGCAGACCCAGCGCGCCCAGGGCCAGATTGACCGCGGCGATCGTACGGCGCCGCCACACCCAGCCCGGGATGATCGGCTCCGCCGCCCGGCGCTCCACCAGCACCACGACCGCGACCAGGGCGAGTCCCGTACCGAACAGGGCGAGTGAGGGCGCCGACAGCCACGGCCACGCCACCCCGCCCTGCACCAGGGCCGTGAGCAGAACACCGCCACAGGCGAACACGGCGAGGGCGCCCGCCCAGTCCACGCGCGCGTGCGTGCCGGTTTCCCGCTGCGGCTCGTGGAGGTGACGGACGATCAGCCACAACGCGACCGCGCCGATCGGCAGGTTGACCAGGAAGATCCAGCGCCAGTCCGCGTAGGCGGCGAGCACGCCGCCCAGACCCGGGCCGGCGACCGCCGAGACCGCCCACACCGTGGACAGCTTCGACTGGATCCTGGGGCGGTCCTTCAGCGGGTAGAGGTCGGCGGCGAGCGTCTGCACGGTGCCCTGGAGCGCGCCGCCGCCCAGACCCTGCACGACGCGGAACGCGATGAGCGCCCCCATGTTCCAGGCCAGCGCGCACAGCAGGGAGCCGACGAGGAAGACCACCGAGCCCGCGACGAGGACCGGTTTGCGGCCGAAGGTGTCGGAGAGCTTGCCGTAGACGGGCAGGGTGACGGTCACGGCCAGCAGATAGCCGGAGAACAGCCAGGAGAAGACGGAGAAGCCGCCGAGGTCCCCGACGATCTGCGGGACGGCGGTCGAGACGATGGTGGCGTCGAGCGCCGCCAGCGCCATCGAGAGCATGAGGGCGGCGACGACAGCGCCCCGCCGGCCGGTCGTGGCGGGACGTGCGGTCTCACGTGCCGCGGAACTGGTGCTGCCCACCCCGGATTTCCTCCCCCTCGCCCCGGCCGCGCCTGCGCCACGGGTACCGTCGCTTTGCCTGCCCCTTGCACCTACCTGCTACCCGGACAGCTTCCCACTTGACCCTGACGTCGCGGGAGGGTGGAGCCTTGATGGGCCGACGGGTGGAGCGAACCCTGAGACGGTCTCCACCCTTCGGTGGACTGCCCCTAGGGGTACCTCCGTACTACGACCTGGGGAGGGTTCGTACCGGCGGAGGACGAGACGCGCAGGGGTCGGTCCTTAACCTGGCTTTATGCCGCCGGGGGGCGGTTTGGCACACCGGCGGGGGTGGGGTTTTCCACAGGGAAAGACTGCGCTGAGCACCAGGGCGCGGGACCCCTCCCCGCCGCGAGACTGAAACGCGTCGGACGGACCCAGTGGTCCGGCAACGCATACCGCGGCTGTCGACCAGGCGACCGCCTTCACCATCTGCTGACCGATATAGGAGACATACCGTGACTTCGGCTGTGACCATTCCCAGGCACGGGGGCACTGGAGGGCGTACGGCCGTTGCCGCGCGGGCGCGGCAGGTCGTGAAGGCGTACGGGTCCGGTGAGACCCGTGTCGTCGCCCTCGACCACGTCGACGTGGACATCGCACGCGGCCAGTTCACCGCGATCATGGGCCCCTCGGGGTCCGGCAAGTCCACGCTCATGCACTGCCTCGCCGGGCTCGACACCGTCACCAGCGGGCAGATCTACCTCGACGAGACCGAGATCACCGGCCTGAAGGACAAGAAGCTCACGCAACTGCGCCGGGACCGGATCGGGTTCATCTTCCAGGCGTTCAACCTGCTGCCGACGCTCAACGCCATCGAGAACATCACGCTGCCCATGGACATCGCGGGCCGCAAGCCGGACAAGCAGTGGCTGACGCGGGTCGTGGAGACCGTCGGGCTCGCCGACCGTCTCAAGCACCGGCCCACCCAGCTGTCCGGCGGCCAGCAGCAGCGCGTCGCCGTGGCGCGGGCGCTGGCGGCCCGGCCCGAGATCATCTTCGGGGACGAGCCGACCGGAAACCTCGACTCGCGCGCCGGCGCCGAGGTCCTCGGCTTCCTGCGCCGGTCCGTGGACGAGCTGGGCCAGACCATCGTGATGGTCACCCACGACCCGGTCGCCGCCAGTTACGCGGACCGTGTGCTGTACCTCGCCGACGGCCGCATCGTCGACGAGATGTTCAAGCCGACCGCGGAGGCCGTCCTGGACCGGATGAAGGACTTCGACGCCCGGGGGCGCACGTCATGACCGTCATGAAGACCTCCATGCGCAACTTCTTCGCGCACAAGGGACGCATGGCGCTGTCGGCGATCGCCGTCCTGCTGTCGGTGGGCTTCGTCTGCGGGACGCTCGTCTTCACGGACACCATGTCCACGACGTTCGACAAGCTCTTCGCGGCCGCCTCCTCGGACGTGACCGTGAGCGCCAAGGGCGCCTCCGACAGCGGTGAGACGACCGCCGACAACGGCAAGCCGCCGGTCATGCCGGCCTCCGTGCTGGGCGAGGTGCGCAAGGCCGACGGTGTGAAGTCCGCCGAGGGCGCGGTGTTCTCGACGTCGGTGACGGTCGTCGACGCCGACAAGGACAACCTGTCGCCTTCCAGCGGCGCCCCGACCATCGTCGGCAGCTGGAACGCCAACGAAGCCCGCACCATGGAGATCACCTCAGGTGCGGCACCCAAGAGCGCCGACCAGATCATGGTCGACGCCGACACCGCCGACAAGCAGGACCTGAAGCTCGGTGACGAGATCGGCGTGATCAGCGCGGTCGGCACCCACAAGGCGAAGATCTCCGGCATCGCCGACTTCACCGTCACCAACCCCGGCGCCGCGATCTTCTACCTCGACACCAAGACCGCCCAGCAGACCCTGGTCGGTGAGACCGGCGTCTACACCAACGTCAACGTCACCGCGGCCACCGGCGTCAGCGACGCGCAGCTGAAGAAGAACGTCACGGCCGAGCTCGGCGCCGACTTCCAGGTGAAGACCGCCAAGGAGACCGCCGACGCCAACCAGAAGGACGTCGCGGGCTTCATGAACGTCATGAAGTACGCGATGCTCGGCTTCGCCGGGATCGCCTTCCTCGTCGGCATCTTCCTGATCATCAACACCTTCTCCATGCTGGTCGCCCAGCGCACCCGGGAGATCGGCCTGATGCGGGCGATCGGCTCCTCCCGCAAGCAGGTCAACCGCTCCGTGCTGGCCGAGGCGCTGCTGCTCGGCGTCGTCGGATCGGTGCTCGGCGTGGCCGGGGGCGTCGGCCTCGCGGTCGGCCTGATGAAGCTCATGGGCCAGATGGGCATGGAGCTGTCCACCGACGACCTGACGGTGGCCTGGACGACCCCGGTGGTCGGCCTCGTCCTCGGCGTGGTCGTCACCGTCCTGGCCGCCTACCTGCCCGCCCGGCGGGCCGGCAAGATCTCCCCGATGGCCGCACTGCGCGACGCGGGAGTCCCCGCGGACGCCAAGGCCGGCTGGATCCGCGGCGTGATCGGCACGGTCCTCACCGGCGCCGGCGTCTTCTGCCTCTACTTGACGGCGGCGGCCGACAAGGCACAGGAGGGCTCGCTGTGGCTCGGCCTCGGCGTGGTGCTGTCGCTGATCGGCTTCGTCGTCATCGGCCCGCTGCTCGCCGGCGGTGTGGTCCGCGTCCTCGGCGCCGTCCTGCTGCGCATGTTCGGCCCGGTCGGCCGCATGGCCGAGCGCAACGCCCTGCGCAACCCGCGCCGCACCGGCGCGACGGGCGCCGCGCTGATGATCGGTCTCGCCCTGGTGGCGTGCCTGTCCGTGGTCGGCTCCTCCATGGTGGCGTCCGCCACCGACCAACTCGACAAGACCGTGGGCACGGACTTCATCATCCAGTCCGACAGCGGCCAGCTGATCACCCCGCAGGCGGTCAAGGCCGTGAAGTCGTCGTCGGACCTGGAGCGGGTCACGGAGTACAAGTGGACCCAGGCCGACTTCACCACCCCTGACGGCAAGACGCTCAAGAAGACGGCGATCACGGCGGCCGACCCGTCGTACGCGACCGACCTGCGCACCGAGGTGGTCGCCGGCAAGCTGCCCGACGCCTACAAGCCCGACTCGATGTCCGTGCACGAGAAGTTCGCCAAGGACCACGGCATCAGCCTCGGCTCCAAGATCAAGGTCGCCTTCAAGGGCGGCTCCACGGCCGACCTGACCGTCCGGGCGATCACCAGCAGTGACGTCGTGATCGACGCGGGCGCGATGTACACCTCCATCTCGACCATGGCCAAGTACGTCCCGGCCGACAAGATGCCGCTGGACTCGGTGCTCTTCGCCAGCGCCAAGGACGGGCAGCAGGACGCCGCCTACAAGTCCCTGAAGTCGGCGCTGCACGACTACCCGCAGTACACCGTGCGCGACCAGACCGACTACAAGGAGGCCCTGAAGGACCAGATCGGCCAGCTGCTCAACATGATCTACGGCCTGCTGGCCCTGGCGATCATCGTCGCCATCCTGGGCGTGGTGAACACCCTGGCCCTGTCGGTGGTGGAGCGCACCCGGGAGATCGGCCTGATGCGGGCGATCGGCCTCTCCCGCCGTCAGCTGCGCCGCATGATCCGCATGGAGTCGGTCGTCATCGCCCTCTTCGGCGCCCTCCTGGGCCTCGGACTGGGCATGGGCTGGGGCGCCACCGCACAGCAGCTCCTCGCCCTGGAGGGTCTGGAGGTCCTGGAGATCCCCTGGCCGACGATCACCGGCGTCTTCATCGCCTCGGCGTTCGTGGGGCTGTTCGCCGCCCTCATCCCGGCGTTCCGGGCGGGCCGGATGAACGTCCTGAACGCCATCGCGACGGAGTAGCCGGCCAAGGACCACCGCACACGGGGGTTGCGGGGGACGGGCCCGCCCCGGAGGTTTCCGCCTCCGGGGCGGGCTCGGTGCTCGACAGGGTGTGAGCATCCGGTGTCAGCTCGCCGTCAGCCGCTCCAGGACCACGTACCCGCCCGCCTTGCCCGCGACGGCGTACTCGGCGCCGGGGTGCAGGTCCCCGGCGTAGCCCACCGGGTCGCGGTACGTGCCGTCGATGTTCTCCAGGGCGATGTACTGCGGGGTGACGCCCTGGGTGTTGCCGAGCCAGAAGACCCGGCAGCGCGAGGTCAGGCGGCTGATCGGGCCGACGTTGGCCTCGACGGTGGCGCCGTCGGGGATCCGCGCCAGGAGCCGTTCGACGCCGGACACCGCGGCGGGCTCGCGGTAGATACCGGCCTCCGTGAGCTGCGCCAGCGGCAGCGACGTGGTCAGAGCCAGGGCCGCGGCGGCGACGGCGGCCGGCAGCTGGGCGGCGTACGAGCTCAGCCACGGGCGCGGGCTGTGGCGCGCGGCCGTGAGGGCGTCGGCGAGGGCGAGGAAGACGACCGGCATCAGGACCGCGCTGTAGTGCCAGTCCGTGCCCCAGTAGTGGTCGTCGCCGGACAGGAAGCGCCAGCCGAGCGTCGGCAGGGCCACCAGCAGCAGCGGGGAACGCAGGGCGAGCAGCCCGGTGGTGGGGATCAGCAGCCAGGCGAGGGTGCGGAGCTTGGTGTCCAGGCCGTCGACGGGGCTGCCCGACTCGCTGACCTTGTTCCAGTAGTCGTAGGTCCCGGCGGTGTTGAACGACGGGATGACCACCGTGAGGACGAGCAGCATCGCCGCCACGCCGAACACGGCGGCACCGAGCGCGTACGGAACCGTCCGCGGCGACGAGCCGCGCGCCCGCCAGGCGACGACGAGCGCGATCGCGGCCAGCGTCAGCCCCAGGTCCTCCTTCACCAGCACCAGGGGCAGCGCCCAGCACAGGGCCGCGCCCCGGCGGTCCGCGAGCAGGGCCTCCAGGGAGAAGGCGATCAGCGGGACGGCGAAGCAGATCTCGTGGAAGTCGAAGTCGACGGCGCGCTGCACGCCCCAGGACAGTCCGTAGGCGAGGCCGAGGGCGAGACCGCGGCGACGGCCGAGGAGCCGGGCGGCGGCGCGGGTGACCGGTACGGCGGACAGGGCGAAGAGCGCGGCCTGGGCGACCAGCAGCGTGACCGGCGAGGGAAACAGCCGGTACGCCGGCGCGAGCAGGGCCGTCACCGGGCTGAAATGGTCACCCAGGATGTCGAACCCCGGCCCCTTGAGGTCGGACACCGGCGCCCGCAGATGCGCGTACGCGCGCACCACCTGCTCGAAGATGCCCAGGTCCCAGGAGAGGGTCGTCATGTGCCGGTAGCGGCCGACGGAGACGGCCGCGTAGGCGGCGAAGAGGACGGCGGCGAGGATCCAGGGGTCCCACCGCGCGCGATCCGGGTGCCGGTCGCCGCGGGAAGGGGCGACCGGCGTCGGTATGTGGGCCTCTGGGACCTGGAGGGCGGGGGCGGGCATGCCGGGCCTTACGGGTGGGGGTACCGCTCGGGAGACCGGACCGATCATGCCGTGGCGAAATCAACGGGTGGAGGTGAAGTTGTGAAGATTGGGCGGCTGGTTCCGTTCCTGCCCGGCTGCATACGGGGGCAGGCGGCCGGGCGGGCCTCGCGGAGATCGGGCGTTGTCCACAGCCCCGCCGCGCGGGCGCGCGTCGTCGTACGCTGGAGACCCCCGGCCCGCGGCGCGTGTCGGGCCCGTCGTGTTGCCCACCCCTGCCCACCTCTGGACGGAAAAAGCCCCGAATGAGCCTGCACGGTCTGCTCGACGCCGTAGTCAAGGACGCCGCCCTCGCGGAAGCGATCAACGCGGCCGCAGACGGCAACCGCATGCACGTCGACCTGGTCGGCCCCCCTGCGGCCCGCCCCTTCGCGGTCGCCGCCCTGGCCCGCGACACGGGCCGCCCGGTGCTGGCGGTGACGGCGACGGGCCGCGAAGCGGAGGACCTGGCCGCGGCCCTGCGCTCCCTCCTCCCGCCGGAGGGGGTCGTGGAGTACCCGTCCTGGGAGACGCTCCCGCACGAGCGGCTCAGCCCCCGCAGCGACACCGTCGGCCGCCGCCTGGCCGTGCTGCGCCGCCTGGCCCACCCCCGCCCCGACGACCCCGAGACCGGCCCGGTCTCCGTCGTCGTCGCGCCCGTCCGGTCCGTGCTCCAGCCGCAGGTCAAGGGCCTCGGCGACCTGGAGCCGGTCTCCCTGAGGACGGGGCAGAGCGCCGACCTCGGCGAGATCGTCGAGGCCCTCGCGGCCGCCGCGTACGCGCGCGTGGAGCTCGTGGAGAAGCGCGGCGAGTTCGCCGTCCGCGGCGGCATCCTCGACGTGTTCCCGCCCACCGAGGAACACCCCCTGCGCATCGAGTTCTGGGGCGACGACGTCGAGGAGATCCGCTACTTCAAGGTCGCCGACCAGCGCTCCCTCGAAGTCGCCGAGCACGGCCTGTGGGCGCCGCCGTGCCGCGAGCTGCTGCTCACCGAGGACGTCCGCGCGCGTGCGCGTGCCCTCGCCGAGGAGCACCCCGAGCTCGGCGAACTGCTCGGCAAGATCGCCGAGGGGATCGCGGTGGAGGGCATGGAGTCCCTCGCCCCCGTCCTGGTCGACGACATGGAGCTGCTGCTCGACGTGCTGCCCAAGGGCGCCATGGCCGTCGTGTGCGACCCGGAGCGGGTCCGCACGCGCGCGTCGGACCTGGTGGCCACGTCGCAGGAGTTCCTGCAGGCCTCCTGGGCGGCCACCGCCGGTGGCGGCGAGGCGCCCATCGACGTCGGCGCGGCCTCCCTGTGGTCCATCGCCGACGTCCGGGACCGGGCCCGCGAGCTGGACATGATGTGGTGGTCGGTGTCGCCCTTCGCCGCGGACGAAGAGCTCGACGCGGACACCCTCAAGCTCGGCATGCACGCCCCGGAGACCTACCGCGGCGACACCGCCAAGGCCCTCGCCGACACCAAGGGCTGGCTCGCCGACGGCTGGCGCACGGTGTTCGTCACCGAGGCCCACGGCCCCGCGGCCCGTACGGTCGAGGTGCTGGGCGGCGAGGGCATCGCCGCCCGCATGGACGCCGACCTGGCCGAGATCTCCCCGTCGGTCGTGCACGTGGCGTGCGGCTCGATCGAGCACGGCTTCGTCGACCCGGCCCTCCAACTCGCCGTACTGACCGAGACGGACCTGACGGGCCAGCGGGCGGCGGGCCGCGACGGCGCCCGGATGCCGGCCCGCCGCCGCAAGACCATCGACCCGCTCACCCTGGAGCCGGGCGACTACATCGTCCACGAGCAGCACGGCGTCGGCCGCTACATCGAGATGGTGCAGCGCACCGTGCAGGGCGCCACCCGCGAGTACCTGGTCGTCGAGTACGCGCCCGCCAAGCGCGGCCAGCCCGGCGACCGCCTCTACATCCCCACCGACCAGCTGGAGCAGATCACCAAGTACGTCGGCGGCGAGGCCCCCACCCTGCACCGCCTCGGCGGCGCCGACTGGACGAAGACCAAGGCCCGCGCGAAGAAGGCCGTCAAGGAGATCGCGGCCGACCTGATCAAGCTGTACAGCGCGCGCATGGCAGCCCCCGGCCACGCCTTCGGGTCGGACACCCCCTGGCAGCGCGAGCTGGAGGACGCCTTCCCCTACGCGGAGACGCCCGACCAGCTCACCACCATCGCCGAGGTCAAGGACGACATGGAGAAGTCGGTCCCGATGGACCGCCTGATCTGCGGCGACGTCGGCTACGGCAAGACCGAGATCGCGGTCCGGGCCGCCTTCAAGGCCGTCCAGGACGGCAAGCAGGTGGCCGTCCTGGTGCCCACGACGCTGCTCGTGCAGCAGCACTTCGGGACGTTCAGCGAGCGGTACGCGCAGTTCCCCGTGAAGGTGAAGGCGCTGTCCCGCTTCCAGACCGACACCGAGGCCAAGACCGTCCTGGAGGGCCTGCGCGAGGGCTCGGTGGACATCGTCATCGGCACCCACCGCCTGTTCTCGTCGGAGACCAAGTTCAAGGACCTGGGCCTGGTCATCGTCGACGAGGAACAGCGCTTCGGTGTCGAGCACAAGGAACAGCTGAAGAAGCTCCGCGCGAACGTCGACGTGCTGACCATGTCCGCCACCCCGATCCCCAGGACGCTGGAGATGGCGGTGACCGGCATCCGCGAGATGTCCACGATCACGACGCCTCCGGAGGAACGGCACCCGGTGCTGACCTTCGTCGGCCCCTACGAGGAGAAGCAGATCGGCGCCGCCATCCGCCGCGAACTGCTGCGCGAGGGCCAGGTCTTCTACATCCACAACCGCGTCGAGTCGATCGACCGGGCCGCCGCCCGGCTGCGCGAGATCGTCCCCGAGGCGCGCATCGCCACCGCCCACGGCCAGATGTCCGAGCAGGCGCTGGAACAGGTCGTGGTCGACTTCTGGGAGAAGAAGTTCGACGTGCTGGTGTCCACGACCATCGTGGAATCCGGCATCGACATCTCCAACGCCAACACCCTCATCGTGGAGCGCGGCGACACCTTCGGCCTGTCCCAGCTGCACCAGCTGCGCGGCCGGGTGGGTCGTGGCCGCGAGCGCGGCTACGCGTACTTCCTCTACCCGCCGGAGAAGCCGCTGACCGAGACCGCGCACGAGCGGCTCGCGACCATCGCCCAGCACACGGAGATGGGCGCCGGCATGTACGTGGCGATGAAGGACCTGGAGATCCGCGGCGCGGGCAACCTGCTCGGCGGCGAGCAGTCCGGCCACATCGCGGGCGTCGGCTTCGACCTGTACGTACGGATGGTCGGCGAGGCCGTCGCCGACTACCGGCGCCAGCTGGAGACCGGCGAGATCGAGGAGGAGCCGCCGCTCGAGGTCAAGATCGAGCTGCCCGTCGACGCGCACGTCCCGCACGACTACGCGCCGGGCGAGCGGCTCAGGCTCCAGGCCTACCGCGCCATCGCCTCCGCCAACACGGAGGAGGACATCAAGGCCGTACGCGAGGAACTCGTCGACCGCTACGGCAAGCTGCCCGAACCCGTGGAGAACCTGCTGCTCGTGGCCGGTCTGCGGATGCTCGCGCGGGCGTGCGGCGTCGGCGAGATCGTGCTCCAGGGCACCAACATCCGCTTCGCGCCCGTGGAGTTGCGCGAGTCGCAGGAGCTGCGGGTCAAGCGGCTGTACCCCGGGGTCGTCATCAAGCCGGCGGTGCACCAGGTGCTGGTGCCGCGCCCGAAGACCGCGAAGGTCGGCGGGAAGCCGCTGGTCGGGCGGGATCTGCTGGCGTGGGTCGGGGAGTTCCTGACGTCGGTGCTGGGCTCCTGACCCAGTCCCGCCGGGGCTCTGTCAGGCCACCGGTCGCACGCGTGCGCCGGTGGCCTCGCGCAGTGCCGCCGCCAGCCGGTCGCGGACCGCGACCTGCGCGGCGATGCGCGCGTCCAGCACCGCGAGACGGCCGGCGGCGACCCGGAGCGCCTCCTCGGAGGCGGGCCCGGCCGTGACGTCGCCGTCCAGGCACGGCAGGAACACCCGTACGTCGTCGAGCGTCAGACCCACGTCCAGCAGACGGCGGACGTTGCGGACGCGGACGGCCGTGCCGGCGTCGTACAGGCGATAGCCGTTCGCGGCGCGTGCGGAGGTGATGAGCCCCGCCTGCTCGTAGTGACGCAGGGCACGCGGCGTCGTGCCGGTCGCCTCGGCGAGTTCACCGATCCGCATACGTGGTTCCGCCATGCGCGTCAGTCTCATGCGACCACCGCGCCGCCGTCCACCGGAAGCACCACGCCGGTGACGAACGAGGCCTGCGGGGATGCCAGTTGTGTGATCGCCCACGCCACCTCCTCGGGGCGTCCGACCCGGCCGAGCGGCGTGTGCTCGAGCTGCCACGCGCGGATCGCGGCCTGCTGCTCGGGGGTGGCGCCCGCGTGTTCGCCGATCGGTGTGTCGATCGCGCCCGGCGCCACGGCGGCGACCCGGATCCCCAGCGGGGCGAGCTCGACCGCCCAACTGCGTGTGAGCACCTCCAGGGCCGCCTTACCGGCCGCGTACAGGGAGTTGCCCGGCCAGGCGCGCTGCCCGACGGACGTCGTCACGTTCACGATCACGCCCCGGCTGTCCTCCAGAGCCGGGAGCGCGGCCTGCACGAGCAGGACGGGAGCGAGGAGGTTCGTCGCGAGCTGGGGCTGGAGGGCGGCACGCGTGTAGGTGCGCAGGGACTGCGTGTTGACGATGCCCGCGTTGTTCACGAGCACATCGATACGGCCGTGCCGGTCCAGCGCCGCACGGACGATGCTCTCGGGGCCGTCGGCGGCCGTGATGTCGGCGACGAGCGGGCCGATGCGGGCCGGGTCGTGAGCGGCGGTCCCGGCGAGGGGCGCCTCGCGGCGGCCCACCGCCACGACGTGTGCCCCCGCGTCGGCGAACGCGTGGGCGGTGGCACGGCCGATGCCGGTACCGGCGCCGGTGACGAGCACGGTGCGCGAGGTCTCTCGCCGGGGCTCTCGCTGGGCCTCTCGCTGGGCCTTCGGGTACGGGGACGGGGATGGGGACGCGGAGGAGGGTGGGGATGCCATGCGGGGATCGTCGGACCCTGACGTCAGTGTCAAGGTCAAGCGCGAGTGCCGAGGCCATGCCCGTATGGCGCGAGGGCGGCGAGCGACGGCTACTCGGCGTGGCGGAACAGCATCCCCGCCAGCTTGCGGAACACCTCCTCGGGGTCCTGCTCACCCACCGGGTCGTCCAGGTTGTGACTGAGCAGCAGCGTGGCGAAGCCGTGGGCCAGGGACCAGGCGGCGATGCCGGCGAGTCGCGCGTCGGTGCCGCGGCCTTCCGGGGGCACCGCCGTGACGGCCTCGCGCAGGGCGTCCGAGGCGAGGGCGCGCGCCGTGGTCAGTTCCAGGTCGCCGGTGCGCAGCAGCTCGGGCGCGAACATCACCTGGAAGTGCGCCGGATGCTCACGCGTGAAACGTACGTAGCGCACACCCGCCTCCTCCAGGTCCGCCGCCGCCCTGAGCGTGGTCGCGAGCAGCCCGAAGCCCTCGGCGGCGATCGCCGTGAGCAGTCCGGCGCGGTCCTTGAAGTGGTGGGCGGGCGCGGCGTGCGAGACGCCCGCGCGGCGGGCGAGGTCGCGCAGACTCAGCCCGGACGGACCGTCCGCCGCGATCGCGTCGAGGGCGGCGGTGAGGATGGCACGGCGCAGGTCGCCGTGGTGGTACGGGCGGCCGCCGGGGCCCTTCTCCGTCGCTGATGCCTTGCTGGAGCTCATGGTCAGGAGCGTACGCCGAATCTAGGCATTGACAAGTTCGGGGTCGCCGGAGCAATCTTGTCAGTGTCAAGTTGAGTGCCTGGGCCGAACGCGACGCGGCGGAAGTGGCGGCGGTCGAGTGCGACGGGACCGGACGCGAGTGTGTGGAGGTATGTGATGCCGGAGCATGTCGGCGAGATCGACGGAGACGCGGTGACGCGGGACGGCAGCGTGGAGCCGACCCGCGTGCGGCAGATGTGGCACCTGCTGGAGCCCCTGCACGCGGTGCTGTACTACGCGCCGGAGGCCTTCGAGGAGGCGGCCGCCCTCGGGTACGGCACCCGGGAGCGCTGGCCGAGCTACTTCCCCTACCGCGCCGCCCCGTTGGGGGGACCCGGTCCGGAGCGGGTGGCCTCGGCCTTCTACAGCTTCAGTCCTCGCATGGTCGCCGAGTACGTCGAGCCGGCGTGGCGGGTCGCGAGCCCGGAGGCGGTCCTCGAAGCGCGGACGCGGGCGGTCGACCGGGCCTACCGTGCCCTGTTCGGCGACCAGGTGGACAGCCCCGCACTGGCGGAAGCCGCCGCGCTCGCCCGTCGTGCGGCCGAGGCGGCGGACCCGGCCGGCCGTCCGCTCGCCGCGGCCAACGCCGCGCTCGACTGGCCGCGGGCCCCGCACCTGCAGTTGTGGCACGCGGCGACGATCCTGCGCGAGCACCGCGGCGACGGCCACCTCGCGACCCTGCTCGTGGCCGGCCTGGATCCGGTGGAGGCGCTCGTCTCCTTCGCCGCGATAGGCGCCGCGTCGGTGGAGCGCTTCGAGAGCCGTGGGTGGAGCTCGGAGGAATGGGCTGCCGCGCGCGACCGCCTGGCCGGCAGGGGCCTGGTCGACACGGACGGCGGGGCCACGGAAGCGGGCCGCGCGCTGCGTGACCGAGTGGAGCGGCACACCGACCAACTTGCCGCCGGGCCCTGGCAGTTGCTCGGCCCGGATGGCGTCGACCGTCTCGCCGGACTGCTGGGCGACTTCTGGGTCGCGGTCCTGGCGTCGGGTCTGCTGCCCCAGGAGACGACGTTGGGGATAGGCAAGGTCTGATCCGGCGCGGGCGTGAAGGCCCGCTCGGGCCGCCGCAGGCTCATCCGTGTCCCCCCAGCCGCCGTCGGGCATGCGAAGCCGCCCGCAGGAGGCGCGTCTTGGTTGCCTCTCCGCGGACGGCCTCTGAGGTTCGGAGGCCTTAACTCTGGTCGGGCCGTTCGCGGTCGCGGTCCATGCCGAGCGATCCCTCTGCCCGCTGCTGCCCGGCGTCGATCTGGTCCTCGTACTTGCCGCCGGTCCTCTCGTTCATCTTCTGTTCCGCGGAGTCGGAGCCCTTCTTGCCCTTGCTCCGCGCCTGGCTCTTGAACTTGTCGAAGATGCCCATTCAGAGCTCCTTCCGGAGTTGGCTCAAAATCGACGATACGCGTGGCATGCGAGGAATGCCCGTTCAGGCCTGGTGTGGTCTGTACCTCTTCCTCGCTACCGTGGGGACAGGCACAGACCGCCCGTGCGGTGGCGGAACAGGCGAGCAGGGGAGGGGCGCACAGTGAGGCGTCTGAGGGGCGGGGCGGCAGTGGCTGTCGCGATGATGTTCGCCGGTTCGGCGCTGGCCGGCTGTGAAGGCCTGACCCCGCCCGCGGACGGCGGTGGCTCCTCGGGTTCCGGCGTCCCTACGGCCGGCGACGGACGAGCCGTGAACCCGCTGGACAACCCGGACGGCACGAAGCCGGGCCTGGCGGCGATCACGTCCGTCGAGGACAGGGCGAGGGCCCGTGCCCTGATCGAGAAGGTGGAGACGAAGGGACGCGGGCCCAGGACGGGCTACGACCGGGACGAGTTCGGCTACGCCTGGATGGACTCGGCACCGGCCGACGTCCCCTTCGCCCGCAACGGCTGCGACTCGCGCAACGACCTCCTGAAGCGTGACGGGGAAGACCTTCGCTTCCGGTCCGGCTCGGACTGCGTCGTCATGGCGCTGACGCTGCACGACCCGTACACCGGGAAGGTCATCGAGTGGACCAAGTCCCGCGCGACGCAGGTCCAGATAGACCACGTCATGCCGCTGTCCTACGACTGGCAGATGGGCGCCTCGCGCTGGACGGAGGACAAGCGGGAGGCCATCGCCAACGACCCGCTCAACCTCGTCCCGGTGGACGGGCGCACCAACAGCTCGAAGGGCGACTCCGGCCCGGCGTCCTGGCTGCCGCCGAACAAGCGGATCCGCTGCGCCTATTCGGTGCGCTTCGCCCAGGTGTCGCTGAAGTACGAGCTTCCCGTCACGGCGGCGGACAAGCGGATGATGCTGGAGCAGTGCGGCGGCTGAACGGGCGGCGCGATCGCCTCGGTCGTCCCTGTGCCCGTGCCACGCGGTAATTCGGTTCCGGCTGGGTGCCCTCACGCCTACCGTGATCGCATGCAGCCGAAGATATCGAGCCTCGCCGACCGCCCGGAGATGCTGGAGCGGGTCGTCGGGATGGCGGACAGCTGGCCGGAGTTCGCGATCCAGGACCTCGTGGGTGCCGCACACTACCCGCGGATCGCCACCGAACTCCCGCAGTACGTCCTGTTCGCCGAGGACGAGCAGGGCGAGGTCGTCGCGAACGCCTACAGCGTGCCGTTCGCCCTGAACGCCGAGGGCCGCGGCCGACTGCCCGCGAACGGCTGGGACACGGTCCTCGTGTGGGCCTTCTCCGACCTGCGCCGCGGGGTCCGCACCGACACCGTCAGCGCGATCTCCGTCTCCGTCGCCCCGCACGCCCAGGGCCGTGGCCTGTCCGCGGTGATGCTCTCGGCCATGCGCGACAACGCCCGGGCGCGCGGCTTCCGGGAGGTCGTCGCCCCGGTCCGCCCCAACGCCAAGCACCTGGAACCGCACACGCCCATCGAGGAGTACGCCCACCGCGTCCGCCCCGACGGCCTGCCCGAGGACCCGTGGCTGCGGGTCCACGCCCGGGCCGGTGCCACCATCGACTCCGTGGCGACGGCGTCCATGACGGTGGCCGCCTCACTGGCGGACTGGCGCCGCTGGACGGGGCTGCCCTTCGACACCCAGGGCGACATCGAGGTGCCCGGCGCCCTGGTGCCGGTGCGCTGCGAGCCGGAGCGCGGGTACGCGGTGTACGTCGAGCCCAACGTGTGGATGCGGCATCCCCTGTGACCCGGTGGGCGGCCCTGCCGCAAAGCTCCCTCACGAACCGTAGGCCGGCTGGCCCGCCACCGCGGCGAGTTCGGGAGCAGGCTCGACGCCCAGCTCTCTGCGCAGCCGCCGCCGCAGGTCCCGGAACAGCTCGGCGGCCCTGCTGGGTGCTCCGATCTCCACGAAGGCCCGCATGAGCAGCAGATGGCTCGGCTCGTCGAGCGGTTCGCCGCCTGGTAGGACACTTACTCACACACGCCAGAACGTGCTCATACGCGATCAACCAGCAACAGCTCACAACCCCGGAACCGTCACGGCGTTCCTCGGCCCGAAGAGGGCCGGCAAGTTCCCTGACACCGAGACCCCTGGAGGGGAACCGCGCCGCCCCCCGGACACGGCTCCCGGCCCGGTCCGCGCGGCGGTGCCGGAAGTCCTGGTGAATCGTTGGTCGAATGGGTTGGCCAGAGCCTGGCCACTGCCTACCATCGATCACCGCAAGACCTTGTGCACCGTCGCACAATCTCCTCGGGAGGTCTCCTTGCACCGCCGCCGTCGCACCGCGCTCGTCCTCACCGCCGTGATCGCCGCCGCGGCGCCCCTTCTCACCGCCTGCGGCAACGACGCGCATCCCGGCGCGGCGGCCGTGGTGGGCGGCCAGCGGATCACCGTCTCCCAGCTGGAGGAGCGGGTCGGAGAGGTACGCGCGGCCCAGCGGGCGGCCGTGCAGGGCGACGCCCAGTACCAGCAGGCCATCGCCGGGACCGGCACGCTCACCCGCGACACCCTGCACACCATGGTCCTCGACCGGGTCCTGCACCGCGCCGCCGCGGACGCCGGTGTGACCGTCACCCGCAGGGAGATCCAGGAGATGCGGTCCGGCCTGGAGGAGCAGGCCGGCGGCGCCAAGCAGCTGGAGACGACCTGGCTCCAGCAGTACGGCATTCCGCCGCAGCGCCTCGAAGAGAACCTCCGCCTCCAGCTGGAGGCCCAGAAGCTCGCCGAGAAACTCGGCACCGACACCAACCGCCCCGAGTTCTGGAAGGCCCTGTCCGAAGCCTCCAAGGACCTGAACGTCGACCTCAACCCGCGCTACGGCACCTGGGACGTCCAGAAGAGCAGCCGCGCCGACGCCAAGACGCCGTGGGTACGGGACGTGTCGGCCGCCCAGGCGCCGCAGAGCATGTAGCAGCAGACCATGCAGGGGCCCCGGTCCATGGGGCCTGTGGACAACTTCTGGGACTGTCGGCGGCGTGGGATAGCTTCGAATCGTGAACGCCAACAGCCCCGAAGCCACCCCGGGCCCCGAGCAGGCCGCCCCCGGCACGGCCGCCGCCGCGGCCCTGGGCCGTATCGTACTGCTCACCACCAGCCACCGTGTCGCCCCCGGCCTGCTGTCCTGGCCCGCCTGGCAGGCACTGCACGCGGCCGACCAGGTGCTGTGCGCGGACGGCGCGCACCCGCAGCTGCCGTATCTGCGCGAGGCGGGGATCACCGTCGACGAGGCGTCCCCGACGGCCCAGGAACTGCTCGACGCCTGCGCCGGCGGCCGCACGCTGGTCGTCGTGGCGACGGGCGAGGGCGAGCCGGCCCTCACGGACGGCCTGGCCCGCCTGGCCGGCACCGGCCGCGTCGCCATGCCCGAGCTGGAGCTGCTCCCCGCCTCCTACGACCTGCCGGGCGCCCGCCTGCTCGATCTCGTCCAGGTCATGGACCGCATCCGCGCCGAGTGCCCGTGGTCGTCCCAGCAGACGCACAAGGGCCTGGCCAAGTACGGCATCGAGGAGGCGTACGAACTCGTCGAGGCGATCGAGGAGGGCGACCGCGACGAACTGCGCGAGGAGCTCGGCGACGTCCTCCTCCAGGTCGTCTTCCACGCCCGGATCGCCGAGGAGGATCCGGAGAGCCCCTTCTCCATCGACGACGTCGCCGCCGGCATCGTCGCCAAACTGATCCACCGCCACCCGCACGTCTTCGGCGACGAGACGGCCACCACACCCGAGGAGGTCAAGGCGCACTGGCTGCGCACCAAGGCGGTCGAGAAGCAGCGCACCTCGATCACCGAGGGCATCCCCCTCGGCCAGCCCGGCCTGGCCCTCGCCGCCAAGCTCGCGTCCCGGGCCCGCACGGCGGACCTGGACATACCGCTCCCGCCCGTCGAGGGCATCGGCTACGACCTGCTGGCCCTGGCCGTCCGCGCGGAGTCGCAGGGTGTCGACCCTGAGGCGGCCCTGAGAGCGGCGGCCCGCGCGTACCGGGACGCGATCAGGGATGCCGAGCGCTGAGATCGACGGCCGTGGCGCGGCGCCCGGCGGGTCAGTCCCGCCAGTCCAGCTGCGCCTCGGGGATCCCGAGGGAACGGGCGTGGTCCTGTGCCCGCCGACGGCCCTCCGCCCGCCCGTGTGGATCCTGGCCGCGCGGGTAGCGGAAGATCCAGGGGGCTTCTGATGGATCTCCGCGGCGTCGCGACGCCCGGCACGCACTCTCGCCGCACCGGACGGGAGGCCGAGAGCACGCACCGAGCGCCGCTCCTTCCTCCGCGGAGATCCATCAGAAGCCCCCTAGCCGGCGAAGACCACGAACGCCTCGGCGGCGGTGTTGTAGTTGACGTACCAGCCCCCGTCCGGGGCCAGGCACGCGGCCAGCCGCTCGGCCAGGCGCTCCGCATCGGCCTCCTCCGCGGTGAAGTCCAGGAGGGTCCACCGCTGCGGCTGCCCGGCCGTCGCGCCCTCCACCGCCACCCTGGCGATCTTCGTGACGCGCAGCGGGACACCGGCCAACTCGGCCCCGACCCGCAGGCTCTCCGCGATCAGCAGGCCTTCGAGCATCCGGTCCTCCTCGATCTCGACGCGGTGAGAGTAGCGATGACCCCTGACAGTGGCGGCCGGAGCCGCCCGGGCGCTGCGTAGGGTCGTGGCATGCAACGTGACGTGCCCGGCGTGCCCGAACTGTTCTCGTGGGAGTTCGCCACCGACCCCTACCCCGCCTACGCCTGGCTGCGCGAGCACGCGCCCGTGCACCGCACCAAGCTGCCCAGCGGTGTGGAGGCCTGGCTGGTCACGCGGTACGCCGATGCCAAGCAGACGCTCGCCGACCACCGGCTCTCCAAGAACCCGGCGCATCATGACGAACCCGCGCACGCCAAGGGCAAGACCGGGATCCCCGGTGAGCGCAAGGCCGAGCTGATGACGCATCTGCTCAACATCGACCCGCCGGACCACACCCGGCTGCGGCGGCTCGTGTCCAAGGCGTTCACGCCCCGCCGGGTCGCCGAGTTCGCGCCGCGGGTGCAGGAGCTCACCGACAAGCTCATCGACGGGTTCGCGGAGAAGGCGTCCGCCGACCTCATCCACGAGTTCGCCTTCCCGCTTCCCATCTACGCCATCTGCGACCTGCTCGGCGTCCCCCGCGAGGACCAGGACGACTTCCGCGACTGGGCGGGGATGATGATCCGTCACCAGGGCGGGCCCAGGGGCGGGGTGGCGCGGTCCGTGAAGAAGATGCGCGGCTACCTCGCCGACCTCATCCACCGCAAGCGGGAGGCGCTGCCCACCGAGCCCACCCCCGGCGAGGACCTCATCTCCGGGCTCATCCGCGCCTCCGACCACGGCGAGCACCTCACCGAGAACGAGGCCGCGGCCATGGCCTTCATCCTGCTGTTCGCCGGGTTCGAGACGACCGTGAACCTGATCGGCAACGGCACCTACGCCCTGCTCACCCATCCCGAGCAGCGGGCGCGGCTCCAGGCGTCCCTCGCCGCCGGGGAGACCGGCCTCCTGGAGACCGGCGTCGAGGAGCTCCTGCGCTACGACGGCCCCGTCGAAATCGCCACCTGGCGGTTCGCCACGCAGCCGCTCACCATCGGCGGACAGCACATCGCGCCCGGCGACCCGGTCCTCGTCGTCCTGGCCGCCGCGGACCGGGATCCGGAGCGGTTCGCCGATCCGGACGTGCTCGACCTCGCCCGCCGCGACAGCCAGCACCTCGGCTACGGCCACGGCATCCACTACTGCCTCGGCGCCCCGCTCGCCCGACTGGAGGGCCAGACCGCGCTCGCCACGCTCCTCACCCGTCTGACGGACCTGCGGCTCGCCGCGGATCCGGCCGAGCTGAGATGGCGCGGCGGCCTCATCATGCGCGGGCTGCGGACCCTGCCGGTGGAGTTCACACCGACCCAAAGGTGACACGCCGTCAGGGCTGTGATCTTCACGTGATCTGCGCGGCATGAACTTGTGACAAGTGATCGTCTGCCGATACGTTCACCCATCAGCGCGGCCGGGCATCCTGCGCCGCGCCGGTCACTGCTGTCTCGCGAAAGGTCTCCGTATGCTCTCCGGGAACGGTCGGCACCGTCGCCCCCGCCAGGCTCCGGCTCTCCTCGTCGCGGCCGGAGTGACCGGCTCCGCCATCGCGATCCCGCTCCTCGGAGCCTCCGGCGCCAGCGCGGCCGACGGTACGACCTGGGACCGGGTCGCGGACTGCGAGACCGGCGGCGCCTGGAGCCAGAACAGCGGCAACGGATACTTCGGCGGCCTCCAGTTGTCCCAGGAGGACTGGGAGAACCACGGCGGCCTCGACTACGCCCCGAGCGCCGACCTGGCCAGCCGGTCCCAGCAGATAGCCGTGGCCGAGAGAATCCTCGCCGACCAGGGGGTCGGCGCCTGGCGCACCTGCGGGCTGCTCTCCGGCCTCCAGCAGGACAAGGACTCGGATACGTCCGACTCGTCAAGCTCAACGGACTCGCCCGGACTGCTCGACTCGACCGAGTCGTCCCCTTCACCGTCCCCTGACGCGCCGTCGACATCACAGGACGAAGCCGCCAAGTCCGACAAGTCATCCGATTCTGCCGACTCCTCATCGCAGAGCCAGGAATCCGGCGACTCCCCGTCGGCCGCCTCCGAGGGTGACGAACCCGACAACTCCCAGCAGGGCGACGACTCTTCGGCGCTCACCGAAACCGGAACCGGAACCGGAACCGACGCCGACACCGGCTCCGGCCGCCACCGCGGCCCCAGCGCCGACGACGACGCCGCGGCGGAGGACGGCCGTACGTCCGGGCCCGCGGGACGGCACGCCTCGCGCGGCGGAGAGGCCTCGCGCGAGGCGACGGACGGCTCCTACACCGTGCGCCCCGGCGACAGCCTCTGGTCCATCGCCGACTCCCTTGATCTCAGCGGCGGATGGCGCGCGCTCTACACCGGCAACGAGGCGGCCGTCGGCGCCGACCCGAACCTCATCCGCCCCGGTCAGAAGCTCACGGTAGGGTTCGAAGCGGACGAGGAGTAGCCGGTGGGGCAGTCCGGAAACGGCGGCGGAAGTCACCCCGAATCCCCGCGAGTTCACGTCACCGTTCGCGCTTAATGTCCCATATAAGCCAGGTGAGAGATAGATCTCAGAAGCCCTGATCGTCTTTGAAATTCCGCGGATCGCGTGTCTACGGTCATGACCGCTCGTCACCACGAGCCCCGGCTGCCGCAACGCCGAATCCTGCCAGCGGCCATCCGGGAACAGTCGTCGCGTCAAGCGCCGTAGGCAGGAGCGGGGGACCCAAGGTAAGTGCCGGGCCCGGCGGTTGAGGCAACTCGACGGCAGGTCCGGCTTGGGGTGAAGCCGTGTCCCGGGAGGGACGCGGCCGGGCAACTCAACCGGCCCGAACCCGACAGCTCACCTCGCAGGCGTCGGTGAGGGGATCTCTCCATGCTGTTTTCCGGCAAGGGCACGCACCGCCGTCCGTCCAAGGCCTCTCGGGTCATCGCCATCGCCGGTGTCACCGGTGCCGCCGTCGCCGCCCCGCTGATGGCGGCCGGCAACGCCTCCGCCGCCACCGCGTCCGAGTGGGACACCGTCGCCCAGTGCGAGTCCGGCGGCAACTGGTCCATCAACACCGGCAACGGCTACTACGGCGGTCTGCAGTTCTCTGCCTCCACCTGGTCCGGCTACGGCGGCACCAAGTACGCCTCCACCGCCGACCAGGCCACCAAGGCCCAGCAGATCGAGATCGCCGAGAAGGTCCTCGCGAGCCAGGGCAAGGGTGCCTGGCCGGTCTGCGGCAAGGGCCTGTCGAGCGCCGGCTACAGCGGCGGCGGCTCCTCGAGCGACTCCGGCAGCTCCGCGCAGCAGAGCACCGAGACCCGCCAGACCGAGCAGCAGCCGGCCTCCCGTTCCGAGGAGCGTCCGGCCGCGAAGAAGACCGTCACCACCCCGACCGGCAAGAAGGTCAAGAAGGGCGACGGCGAGTACAAGGTCGTCAAGGGCGACACCCTCAGCTCCATCGCGACCGAGCGCAAGGTCGAGGGCGGCTGGGAGAAGCTGTTCGAGCTGAACAAGGACATCGTCGACGATGCCAACCTCATCTACCCGGGCCAGCAGCTGCACCTGAAGTAAGCAGCGGCCCACCCCCGTCCCCACGGGCTCCCCGCCCCGGTGTGCGTTCCCCCGTGCGCACCGGGGCGGGGTTTTTTCTGCCGGCCTTTGCGATCCGGCTTTGTTCCGTTAGGAAACAATTTACTCTCGGTTCTGTCCATGGGGTGGGCGACCCGGTGGCCGATCGCGCGGAGCCGGTTAGGCTCATGTCGCGAGCCACCGCGGCCCGCACCACGCAGGGTCCGAGCGGCCCGCGTACCCGCGTCACACCAAGAAGGAGATGCTCGTGCCGTCCATCGACGTCGTCGTAGCCCGGGAAATCCTGGACTCCCGAGGCAACCCCACGGTCGAGGTCGAGGTCGGCCTCGACGACGGCAGCACCGGTCGTGCCGCCGTCCCGTCCGGCGCCTCCACGGGCGCCTTCGAGGCCATCGAGCTGCGCGACGGCGACTCGAACCGGTACCTCGGCAAGGGTGTGGAGAAGGCCGTCCTCGCGGTCATCGAGCAGATCGGCCCGGAGCTGGTCGGCTACGACGCCACCGAGCAGCGCCTGATCGACCAGGCCATGTTCGACCTGGACGCCACCGACAACAAGGGCTCCCTCGGCGCCAACGCCATCCTCGGCGTCTCCCTCGCCGTCGCCCACGCCGCCTCCGAGGCCAGCGACCTGCCGCTGTTCCGCTACCTGGGCGGCCCGAACGCGCACCTGCTGCCGGTGCCGATGATGAACATCCTGAACGGCGGCTCGCACGCCGACTCCAACGTGGACATCCAGGAGTTCATGATCGCCCCGATCGGCGCGGAGTCCTTCTCCGAGGCCCTGCGCTGGGGCGCCGAGGTCTACCACACGCTGAAGAAGGTCCTGAAGTCGAAGGGCCTGGCCACCGGCCTCGGCGACGAGGGCGGCTTCGCCCCGAACCTCGGCTCCAACCGCGAGGCCCTCGACCTCATCCTCGAGGCGATCAACGAGGCCGGCTACACCCCCGGCGAGCAGATCGCCCTGGCCCTCGACGTCGCCGCCTCCGAGTTCTACAAGGACGGCGTCTACACCTTCGAGGGCAAGGACCGCTCGGCGGCCGAGATGACCGAGTACTACGCGGAGCTCGTCGACGCGTACCCGCTCGTGTCCATCGAGGACCCGCTGTTCGAGGACGACTGGGAGGGGTGGAAGACCATCACCGCCAAGCTCGGTGACAAGGTCCAGCTCGTCGGCGACGACCTGTTCGTCACCAACCCCGAGCGCCTGGCCCGCGGCATCGAGGAGGGCGCGGCCAACGCGCTCCTGGTCAAGGTCAACCAGATCGGTTCGCTCACCGAGACCCTGGACGCCGTCGAGCTGGCCCAGCGCAACGGCTTCAAGTGCATGATGTCCCACCGCTCCGGCGAGACCGAGGACGTCACCATCGCCGACCTGGCGGTCGCCACCAACTGCGGCCAGATCAAGACCGGCGCCCCGGCCCGCTCCGAGCGCGTCGCCAAGTACAACCAGCTGCTGCGCATCGAGGAGATCCTCGACGACGCGGCGGTCTACGCCGGCCGCAGCGCGTTCCCGCGGTTTCGCTCTGCGAACAATTAAGCACAGCAAGGGCTGAGGCTCGGCTTCGTAGGAAGCGTCGTACGTACGTCCCCGTACCCGGTCCCGTACCGTGTCCGGGGACGTACGCGCGTATGACGGTGGAGCGGGAGGCGGACAGACATGGCCGTGAAGGACCGGGACCGGTTCTCCACCGCGACCAGGATCCGGCTGCTCGGCGAGCAGACCGCGGCCCGGGTCTACCGCTCCCAGACCAAGCGCCAGCTTCGCCGCTCCCGGCTGACCGGCCGGGCCGCGCTGCTCGCCCTGGTGATGTGCTCGCTGATCGTGGCCCTGGCCTACCCGATGCGGGAGTACGTCTCGCAGCGCGCCGAGATCGACGACCTCCAGCGCGAACAGCAGCAGGCCCGGCAGCGCGTCGAACGACTGCGCGACCAGAAGGCGCGCTGGCAGGACGACGCGTACGCCGAGCAGCAGATCCGGAAGCGGTTGCACTACGTCATGCCTGGGGAGACGGGGTTCATCGTCGTCGACCCGCACGCGGCGCGGCAGTCGCACGCCGACCTCGGGGCGGCCGACCGCCCCTGGTACTCCAACGTCTGGGACGGGGTCGACAAGGCCGACGCCTCCGACCAGTGAACGTGACCCGAGACAGCACCCAGAGAAAGACAGCCTGAACACAGTCATGGAAACGCCCCCGCCGACCACTCCGCGCACCGAGCCCACCGACGCGGACGTCGAGGCCTTCAAGCAGCAGCTCGGTCGGCCCCCGCGCGGCCTGCGCGCGATCGCGCACCGGTGCCCGTGCGGGCAGCCGGACGTCGTCGAGACGGCCCCGCGGCTGCCGGACGGCACGCCGTTCCCCACGCTGTACTACCTGACGTGCCCGCGCGCCGCCTCGGCGATCGGCACCCTGGAGGCGAACGGCGTGATGAAGGAGATGACCGAGCGGCTGGCCTCGGACCCGGAGCTGGCGGCGGCGTACCAAGCGGCGCACGAGGACTACATCAGGCGCCGTGACGAGATCGAGGAGCTGCAGAACTTCCCGAGCGCGGGCGGCATGCCGGACCGGGTGAAGTGCCTGCACGTGCTGGTGGCGCACTCGCTGGCCGCGGGGCCGGGCGTGAACCCGCTCGGGGACGAGGCCATCGGGATGCTGCCGGAGTGGTGGCTCAAGGGCCCGTGCGTGACGGCCGCCGAGGAGGACGCCCAGTGACCCGTGTCGCCGCCGTGGACTGCGGTACGAACTCCATCCGGCTCCTCGTCGCCGACGCGGACCCGGCCACCGGCGAGCTGGTCGACCTGGACCGCCGTATGACGATCGTGCGGCTCGGGCAGGGCGTCGACCGCACCGGCCGGCTCGCCCCCGAGGCGCTGCAGCGGACCTTCGCGGCCTGTCGCGAGTACGCCGGGATCATCAAGGAGCACGGGGCGGAGCGGCTGCGGTTCGTGGCGACCTCCGCCTCCCGGGACGCCGAGAACCGGGACGAGTTCGTGCGCGGGGTGCTGGACATCCTGGGCGTCGAGCCCGAGGTGATCTCCGGGGACCAGGAGGCCGAGTTCTCCTTCACCGGCGCCACCAAGGAGCTCGCCGGGCGCGACCACCTTCCGAAGCCCTACCTCGTGGTGGACATCGGCGGCGGCTCGACCGAGTTCGTCGTCGGCGACGACCAGGTCCGCGCGGCACGCTCGGTGGACATCGGCTGTGTCCGCATGACCGAGCGGCACCTGGTCAGGGACGGGGCCGTGACCGACCCGCCGGCCGAGGAGCAGATCGCCGCGATGCGGGCGGACATCGAAGCCGCCCTCGACCTCGCCGAGGAGACGGTTCCGCTGCGCGAGGCCCGCACGCTGGTGGGCCTCGCCGGGTCCGTGACGACCGTGTCGGCGATCGCCCAGGAGCTGCCCGAGTACGACTCGGCCGCCATCCACCACTCCCGTGTCTCCCACGACCGGGTCCGCGAGATCACCGAGTGGCTGCTGCGCTCCACGCACGCCGAGCGCGCGGCCGTGCCCTCCATGCACCCGGGCCGGGTCGACGTGATCGGGGCGGGGGCCCTCGTGCTGCTGTCGATCATGGAGCGGATCGGCGCGGAGGAGGTCGTGGTCAGCGAGCACGACATCCTCGACGGCATCGGCTGGTCCTTGGCCTGACCGCCTACAGGTTGCGGTACACGTCCCGCCGGTCGCCTACCTTGACGACGAGGATGACGAGCTCACCATCGTTGATCTGGTAGGCGACCCTGTAGCTGCCGACCCTGAGCCGGTAGAGCCCGGACGGGCCGGTGAGCTTCTTGACATCGGCGTCCTCGCGGTACGGATCGTCGCCGAGCGCGGTCAACGCGGTCAGGATGCGCATGGCATCGTGCCGGCTGATGGCCCGAAGCTGCCGCTGTGCAGCAGTAGTGAACCGGAAGGCGTACTTCACGCGGCCCCGTCACCGCGCTCGCTGAACAGGTCCGCCAGCAGCTCGGCCATGGAAACGGTGGGCTCGCCGTCGGCCAGAACTGCTTCCGCCTCCCGGGCCAGCATCACGTCGGCCGCCTCCTCCAGCGCTTCGAAGTCGGTGATCGGCACGACCGCGGCTACTGGGGCGCCGTTGCGCGTAATAACGGTCGGAGTGCCTTCCTCGGCGCGGTTGATGTGTTCCGCGAGGTGTGCGCGTGCTTCCCTGACGGTCACGGTGTTATCGGCCATGAAAGTAGTGTACGCATTTCCGTGTACACCAGCCAGGTGTGGACGTCGCCTCGTACGGGAGACGCGTTCATGGGAAATCCTCGACGGCATCGCCTGGTCCGTCGCTCAGGACAGGCTCCAGGCCGCTTCTGAGCAGGCAAGGATCACGTTTGAGCGGGTCCGAGGGGCGCGCGTGCGCCCCTCGGGACCAGACCCCCGGAAAAGTTCGTGAAGTTCTTCACAAGGAATTCGGCACTCCAGGGCGACGAGAAGGGTCGCGTTGACCCTTCTGGGGGCCTGATGGCCCTTTGAACATGTTCAGAAGCATGGTATGGGCGTGCCCGGAGGGGTCGCCGGAGGAAGGTTCGACGGGTCGCTCACAGGGGGGTCGACGGGCCAGAGAGGCAGCTCACGCGGCATTGACAACGACCCGGGGTGCACAAAGGAGCCCGGTTGTCACCATGACATGGATCACGGGGGCCGCGGAGGATAACACACCCACTGGCGGAGCTTGTGAAGGGGCGCACGAGCCACCCCCCTGAAGCGGGTGGATACTCGATGGCATGAGCACCACGGAGCGTCCCAGGATCCTCGTAGTAGGCGGTGGGTACGTAGGCCTGTACGCAGCTCGGCGCATCCTCAAGAAGATGCGTTACGGAGAGGCGACCGTCACGGTCGTCGACCCCCGGTCGTACATGACCTACCAGCCCTTCCTCCCCGAAGCCGCCGCCGGCAACATCTCCCCGCGCCATGTCGTCGTCCCGCTGCGACGCGTGCTGCCGAAGGCGGAGGTCCTCACCGGCCGGGTCACCACCATCGACCAGGACCGCAAGGTCGCAACGATCGCGCCGCTGGTCGGCGAGGCGTACGAGCTGCCCTTCGACTACCTGGTCGTCGCGCTCGGCGCGGTCTCCCGCACCTTCCCGATCCCCGGCCTCGCCGAGCAGGGCATCGGCATGAAGGGCATCGAGGAGGCCATCGGCCTGCGCAACCACGTCCTCGAGCAGCTCGACAAGGCCGACTCCACCACCGACGAGGAGATCCGCCGCAAGGCGCTCACCTTCGTCTTCGTGGGCGGCGGTTTCGCCGGTGCGGAGACCATCGGCGAGGTCGAGGACATGGCCCGCGACGCGGCCAAGTACTACAAGAACGTGTCCCGTGAGGACATGCGCTTCATCCTGGTCGACGCCGCCGACAAGATCCTCCCCGAGGTCGGTCCCAAGCTCGGCAAGTACGGCAAGGAGCACCTCGAGGGCCGCGGCGTCGAGGTCTACCTGTCCACCTCCATGGACTCCTGCGTCGACGGCCACGTGGTGCTGAAGAACGGCCTCGAGGTCGACTCCAACACGATCGTCTGGACCGCCGGCGTCAAGCCCAACCCGGTCCTCACCCGCTACGGCCTGCCCCTCGGGCCCCGAGGCCACGTCGACTGCGAGCCCACGCTCCAGGTCAAGGGCACCGACTACATCTGGGCCGCGGGCGACAACGCCCAGGTCCCGGACCTCGCCGGCCGCAAGGCGGGCAACGAGAACGCCTGGTGCCCGCCGAACGCGCAGCACGCGCTGCGTCAGGCCCGGGTCCTCGGTGACAACGTCCTGTCCGGCATGCGGGGCTTCCCGCAGAAGGACTACTCCCACGCCAACAAGGGAGCGGTGGCCGGTCTCGGCCTCCACAAGGGCGTCGCGATGATCGTCATGGGCAAGATGAAGATCAAGCTCAAGGGCCGTCTCGCCTGGTACATGCACCGTGGCTACCACGGCATGGCGATGCCGACCTGGAACCGCAAGATCCGCGTCTTCGCCGACTGGACGCTCGGCATGTTCCTCAAGCGCGAGGTCGTCTCGCTCGGCGCCATCGAGACGCCGCGCGAGGAGTTCTACGAGGCCGCCAAGCCGGCCCCGGTCGCCGCGGCCCCCAAGGCGAAGACCGAGGAGAAGGCCAAGGCCTCCTGACCTCCGGTCGCTCCCCCGCTTGACGAAGGACCTCCCGCCATCCGTGGTGCGGGAGGTCCTTCGGCGTTCCCGCGGCGTTCCTTCGGGGTAGTGGTTTTGGCCAGACGTGACGCGTGCCGGGGACTGCGCCAAGGCCCCGCAGGTGTTTACGTGGTGTCGGACATTCCGGGATTCCCCGTCACGGAGGTGTACACCATGGCAGACGCCGCGCCGCGGCTGCAGGGCCTCTTCGCACAGTTGCTGGGAGCACCACTACCCGTGCGCATCCGCGCCTGGGACGGTTCACAGGCGGGCCCGCCGGGCGCGCCGATCCTCGTCGTACGCAACCGCCGAGCCCTGCGCCGCCTGCTGTGGAAGCCGGGAGAACTCGGCCTGGCCCGGGCCTGGGTGGCGGGCGATCTCGACATCGACGGCGACCTCTACACCACCCTCGACCTGCTGGCCGGTCACATCTGGGAGCGCGACGAGGACGCCCGCACCCTCGCCCAGGCCCTGCGCGACCCCGAGTTCCGCGACGCCGTACGCGGGCTCGTCAAGCTCGCCGGGACCCCGCTGCCGCCCGCCCCGCCCCGCGAGGAGGCCCGCCGGCCCCGCCGCAACCTGCACACCAAGCGCACCGACAGACGCGCCATCAGCCACCACTACGACGTCGGCAACGACTTCTACGAGATCGTCCTCGGCCCGTCCATGGTGTACTCCTGCGCCTACTGGCCCAGACCCGACAGCACCCTCGAACAGGCCCAGCACGACAAGCTCGAACTGGTCTGCCGCAAGCTCGGCCTGCGCCCCGGTCAGCGGCTGCTCGACGTCGGCTGCGGCTGGGGCTCCATGGCCGTCCACGCCGCCCGCGAGCACGGCGTGAGCGTCGTCGGCGTCACGCTCTCCCAGGAGCAGGCCGCCTACGCCCGCAAGCGCGTCGCCGGCGAGGGCCTCACCGACAAGGTCGAGATCCGCGTCCAGGACTACCGCGACGTCCGCGACGGGCCTTACGACGCGATCTCCTCCATCGGCATGGCCGAACACGTCGGTGCCGAGCGGTACCTGGAGTACGCCACCGACCTGCACCGGTTGCTGAAGCCCGGCGGGCGGCTCCTCAACCACCAGATCGCCCGCCGCCCGCAGCGGGACGAGACGGCGTACGACGTCGACGCGTTCATCGACTCCTACGTCTTCCCCGACGGCGAGCTCCAGCCCGTCGGCGTCACCGTCGCCCAGCTGGAGCGCGCCGGATTCGAGGTGCGCGACGTCGAGTCGATCCGCGAGCACTACGGCCTCACGCTGCGGCAGTGGGTCGCCCGCCTGGAGGCCGACTGGCAGCGTGCCGTCCAGCTCACCAGCCCCGGCCGGGCCCGCGTGTGGCGTCTGTACATGGCCGCCTCCGCGCTCGCCTTCGAACGCAACCGCATCGGCGTCAACCAGATCCTGGCCGTGCGGACCCCCGAATCGGGGGAGTCGGGCATGCCGCTGCGCGCCCGTACCTGGAACTGAACGCGGAACTCCGGGCCGCGCAAGGGCACCCGCACACCCTGCCCGCGTGGCCGCGTGCGGCAGGGTTCCGCCCGGGACCTGGAACCGAGACGTCGAAGGGGCCCCTTTCCCACCGTGGGAAAGGGGCCCCTGCCGCGCCGGCTACTCCGCCTTGATCGCCTCCAGCATGTTCAGCCGGGCCGCGCGCCGGGCCGGCCACAGCGCGGCGAGGGCACCCACCGTCGCGGCCAGCAGCAGGAAGACACCCATCCGGGCCCAGGGCAGGACCAGTTCGTAGGTCGCCAGCTTCGTGGCCAGCAGCTCACCGGCCGCCCAGCCGAAGAACACGCCCAGTCCGATGCCCAGCACCCCGCCGAACAGGGAGATCACCAGGGACTCCAGGCGGACCATCCGCTTGGTGCCCTTGCGGTCCAGGCCGATCGCCCGGAGCATGCCGATCTCCTGGGAGCGCTCGAAGACCGACATCGCCAGGGTGTTGATGACCCCGAGGACCGCCACGATCACCGCCATCGCGAGCAGGCCGTAGACCATGTTCAGCATCAGCGTGAACATCTGCGCGATCTCGTTGGAGATGTCCTTCTTGTCCTGGACCTTGATCGCCGGGTTGGTGCCGAGGGCCTTCTCCAGCTTGTCCTGCACCGCGCCGGACGCGCCGCCTGCGGTCTTCACCATGACCTGCATGACGTACGGGTCCGAGACGTGCGGGGCGAGGGTCGCCTCGTCGAGCAGGATGCCGCGGAGGAACTCGTTGCTCTCGTAGGTCCCGGCGACCGTCAGCCGCTGCTTCTTGCCGTCCTCGTAGGAGACGGTGAAGCCGGAACCGGCCTGCCAGCCCCTGGACTTGGCGGTCTCGCTGTCCACCACGACCTGGGTGCCGCCGACCTTGAAGGAGCCGTCGTCGACCTTCGGGCCCACCAGGTCGCCGATCGCGGCGCCGTTGACGCCGGTCAGGTACTCGGTCTCGCCGTCGATACGGGAGGCGGCGTTGGTCAGCGGGCTGGTGGCGGTGACGTCGTCGGCCTGCTCCAGCTTCTTCTCGACGTCCGGCGACAGCGCGTTGCCGTTCGCCATGGACACCACGTAGTCCGCCTTGATCGACGACGACGCCATCTTCTCGATGGCCTGCTGGAGGCTGCCCGCCATCACCGTCATACCGGTGATCAGGGTCAGGCCGATCATCAGCGCGGAGGCGGTGGCGGCCGTACGGCGCGGGTTGCGCACCGAGTTCTGCCGGGCCAGCTTGCCGGAGATGCCGAAGGCGCGCAGCGCGGGCGCCGCGGCGGCGATCAGGGGGCGGGACAGCAGCGGGGTCAGGATGAACACGCCGGTGATCAGCAGCACCGCGCCGAGGCCCATGGGCATCTGGCCGTCCGAGCCGTCCATCGTCGTGGCCGCCAGGATCACCGCGACGCCCGCGGCCGAGACCAGGGCGCCCAGCGTGTTGCGCAGCACCAGCGACTTGGTCGTGGCCTTGGCGTGCACGCTGTTCATGGCCGCCACCGGCGGGATCTTCGCGGCCCGGCGGCCCGGCAGCCACGCCGCCAGCATGGTCACCAGGATGCCGACCGCGAGCGCGGCGACGATCGTGGCGGGCTTGACGACCAGCGGCCCGTCGGGCACGGTCCCGCCGAACGAGCCCATCAGCGAGCGCAGTCCGGCCCCGATGCCGATGCCCGCGACCAGTCCGGTCACGGCGGCGACCGCGCCGACCACGAACGCCTCGATGAGCACCGACCGCGTCACCTGCCGGCGTGAGGCGCCGACCGCCCGCATCAGCGCCAGCTCCCTGGTGCGCTGGGCGACCAGCATGGTGAAGGTGTTGGCGATGATGAACGTGCCGACGAACAGGGCGATGCCGGCGAAGACCAGCAGGGCCGTCCGCATGCCGCTCATCGACCGGGCGATCGACTCCGCCTGGTCGTCGGCGAGCTGCTTGCCGGTGGTGGTCGCGACGGTGTCCTCGGGCAGCGCCTTGTCCAGCTCCGCCTTCAGCGCGGCCTGGCTGACGCCCGGCTTCGCCTTGACGTCGATCTGGTCGTACACGCCCGCCTTGCCGAACAGCTGCTGGGCGGTCGCCGTGTCGAACAGGGTGAGGCTGCCGCCGGCCGCGACATTGCCGTCGTCGGTGGTGAAGATGCCGGTGATCCTCGGGGTCAGGACCGGCCCGTCGACCGACATGCGGACGGTGTCGCCGACCTCGTACCCGGCGCGCTCGGCCGTCTCGGAGTCGATGAGGATCTCGCCCTTGCCCTTGGGGGCGTGTCCACTGGTCAGCGGGTAGCGGGGGTCCTTGGTGCCCCAGTAGTTGCCGCCCTGCGACTGGAAGCCGTCGCCGATGAGCTTGCCGTCCTTGTCGGCGATGGCGGTGAAGCCCTGTACGACGCCGATGGCGGACGCGGCTCCGGGAACGCGCTCACTCCTGTCGAGCACCGCCCGGGTCAGGTCGTGGGCCTTGCCCACCCGGTCGCCCTCGGGGTCCTGGTAGTCCGCTGTCACGGCGACGTCGACCTGGTCGAAGCCCTTGGCGGAGCTCTTCTGGTAGGCGTCGGAGATGGTGTTGGTGAAGACCAGGGTCCCCGACACGAAGGCCACGCCGAGCATCACGGCGAGCACGGTCATCAGGAGCCGGGCCTTGTGCGCGAGCACGTTGCGCAAGGCGGTACGGAACATGGGTTTTCTTCTTCTCAGTCCTGTCGGTCCTGACGGGTGATCAGCTGGTGCGGCTCTTGGCGTCGAACGCCTTCATGCGGTCCAGGACCGACTCGGCCGTCGGCCGGTACATCTCGTCGACGATCCGGCCGTCCGCGAGGAAGATCACCCGGTCCGCGTAGGCCGCGGCCACCGGGTCGTGGGTCACCATCACCACCGTCTGGCCCAGTTCGCGCACGGAGTTGCGCAGGAAGCCCAGCACCTCGGCGCCGGAGCGCGAGTCGAGGTTTCCGGTGGGCTCGTCACCGAAGATGATCTCGGGCCTGGAGGCCAGCGCCCGCGCCACGGCGACGCGCTGCTGCTGACCGCCCGACAGCTGTGCGGGCCGGTGGCCGAGCCGGTCCGCCAGACCGACCATCCGGATGACCGAGTCCAGCCACTGCCGGTCCGGCTTGCGGCCCGCGATGTCCATCGGAAGGGTGATGTTCTCCAGGGCCGTCAGGGTCGGCAGCAGGTTGAACGCCTGGAAGATGAAGCCGATCTTGTCCCGGCGCAGCTTGGTGAGCTGCTTGTCCTTCAGGGAGCCGAGCTCGGTGTCGCCGATGCGCACCGACCCGGAGGAGAAGGTGTCGAGACCGGCCACGCAGTGCATCAGGGTCGACTTGCCGGAGCCGGAGGGGCCCATGATCGCGGTGAACTCGGCCTGCCGGAAGTCGACGGAGACCCGGTCCAGGGCGACCACCCGGGTCTCACCCTGTCCGTAGATCTTCGACAGATCCGTGGCGCGCGCGGCCACGGCGGTGGCCCGGTCGGTGAGCGGTGCGGTGGTCACGGGATGGCACTCCTGTCGGACGGCTGTGTTCTGGGAAGGACTCGTCCCATCGTCCGGGCCCCACGCCGCCGTGTAGTCACCCGCTGTTCCGGTTCCGAGGGCCGACTGCGGTCTGACCGCGAGGGGCAGTGTCATACCTGGGGATGACGAACGCCCCTGAGGGGGCCGGGTGTCGGGGATGCCGAGCGGTCCAGATGTCGAGAACAGGTGGAGTGCCCTTGTTCAAGCGGTGAAATTCCGTCATTCCGCATGCGTCGCCGACAGCCGCGCGCAAGGCTACTGGCAAGTGCGGATGGCGTGTTCCAAGTGCTGATGCACCCTCAGACGTCAATAAAATAAGACAACATCGGTCCGCCCTTCCGCTGTTCGGGGGACCCGTCCCGATAGTCTCGGAACCTCGATGCGGAGCCCATGGCCTGCCCGGATGGTGGAATGCAGACACGGCGAGCTTAAACCTCGCTGCCCCTTCGCGGGCGTGCCGGTTCGAGTCCGGCTCCGGGCACTTTCGCGTCCATGCGGTCTCACCTGACGAAAAGGCCCGGTCTCGTCGTCACTCGTCCCTGTCGCTGGCGCACCGCTGGCGCACGGCGCCTCCGGCTTGCCGGGACGATCCAGGCGTGGGTGAGCCAGCTGGAGAAGACTCGGCCAGGTGTTGTCGTACCTCCGGTGTAGCGTCCAGGCGGAAAGTCCACCTCTTGCTCGGCGGTTGACGGAGGCGCGCGGATGACGAGATCGACAGGCGAGCCCGTTGTGGTGTCCCGGCGCATCGAGGCCCCGGCGGGGAACATCTTCCGGATCCTGGCCGACCCCGGTCGGCACGCGGACCTCGACGGCTCGGGGATGCTGCGCGGTGGCGTCTGCGGCGCCGTGGTCTCGGGCGTCGGGGACGTCTTCGTGATGCGGATGCACTACGCGCGCTATGGCGACTATGAGATGAACAACCACGTCGTCGAGTACGAGCTGGACCGCCGCATCGGCTGGGAGCCGAGGCCCGGGCGCGGGCATCCCGACGCCACCGCATCCGGGGCCGCGTGGGGCCACCGGTGGATCTTCGACCTGGTCCCGGACGGGGCCGGGGCGACGGTGGTGACCGAGATCTTCGACGGTTCGCGCATGCCGGAGGACAAACGCGCGGAAGTGGACAGCGGGCGCGCGTGGTGGCAGACGCACATGACGAGCACCCTGGAACGCCTCGCGGAACTGTGCGCCGCCCGGTGAACGCCGAACTCGAGGCCCTCAAGGGCGCCCTGGACCGCCAGCGCGAGCACGTCCTCGGGATCCTCGAAGGGCTCTCGGAGGAGGATCTGCGACGGCCGGTGCTGCCCAGCGGCTGGAGCTGCCTGGCATTGCTGCGCCACCTCACCCTGGATGTCGAACGCTTCTGGTTCCCCGGCGTGATCGCGGGCGAGCCGGATGTGGCCGGACAGCTCACGGCGGGCGCGGAAGTGCACTGGTACGTACCCGAGGGGATGAGCGCCGAGGAGGTCTTCGCCGACTACCAGGTGGCCATCGCGCGTGCGGACGCCGTGCTCGCCGCCGCCGCGCCCGAACAGGAGCCCGTCGCCTGGCCCGTAGAGATCTGGCCGACCTGGAGGCTGCCTGACGTGCGGCACATCGTGATCCACGTGCTCACCGAAGTTGCCTGCCACAGCGGCCACTTGGACGCGGCGCGCGAACTGATTGACGGCACCACCTGGCTCGGCGGCAGCCCCTACGCCGGCTAGTTCTGTGACCGGATTGGGGTCGCCGGGTTCTTCAGGGTGAGTGGCGAGGGGCGTCCGCCGCAGGCAGGCACGCAGGGCGCGGGTCTGTGCGGTGTGGTTGGAGACCACGTAGATCGGGGCGCCGTCCGGGCGGGCCGTGCGGATCGACCTCGGCGCGGCCAGGGCGTTCGCGGCGCTCTTCTCGTTGTTCTGTGGAGCCCGGCTGTCAGTGCCTGGTGGAAGACTGCCGGGCATGATCGAACCGAACCCGAAAGCGGACCTTCTCCGATATCTGCAAGAAGGGCGTGATGCCCTCTTATGGAAGCTCGATGGGCTATCGGAGTACGACATCCGCCGCCCGCTGACCCCCACCGGTACGAACCTGTTGGGGCTGGTCAAGCATGTCGCCAGCGTGGAGCTGGGGTACTTCGGCGACGTGTTCGGGCGGCCGTTCTTCGACGAGGAGCCGCCGCCCTGGTGGTATACGCAGGAGGCAGAACCCAACTCGGACATGTGGGCCACGGCGGACGAGTCACGCGACGACATCGTTGGGCTGTATCGCCAGGCGTGGGAACACTCCAACAGCACGATCTCGACGCTCACGCTTGACGCGATCGGCCACGTCCCGTGGTGGCCGGAGGAACGTCGAGAGGTGACGCTGCACCACATCCTGGTGCGCGTGATCTCCGATACTCAGCGGCACGCGGGCCACGCCGACATCGTGCGAGAGCTCATCGACGGAGCCGTCGGGTATGTGCAGGGCAAGGACAACATGCCACCAGGTGATCAGGCATGGTGGGAGGACCACCGAAGTCGACTGGAGCGCGTGGCGCGGGAAGCCAACGGCTGATCTCGCCCTGCTGGCCGACCCCGCCGGCTCCGGGTCGGCCATGCGGCGCCGCTCAACTGGCTGCGGTCTGCTCACAGCTCCGGGCTTTGGTGTGGGCAAGGCGGTAGGAACTCGTTCCTCGAGGCACTCACGCCTCCTCCTCCTGCGGTTGCGCCTGCTGGAGCGGGCAGCAGCCGCCGGCCCCTGAGTCGGGTGTGACATCTGCGGCGTCCGGTGCGCTGTAGCAGGTGGGCCGCGAGGGCGGCTCCGTGAGGCCCGCTTTCCCCCCGTGAGCGGGTGCTCGTTATGCAGGGGCAGGCAGGTGCATCCCCCGTCGCCTGCCTGCCCTGCGCAGCCCGCATGACCTGGGGCTCCGGCTTGCCGCATACATGTCGTTGGCTGGTCCGGCCCCTCACGAGCCTGCGCTTCCACAGCCACCGGCTCCGCCTCCGCCGCACGCGCCGGCATGTCCGGAGGAGCCCCAGTCCCCGTACGTGCCGCACCCGGTGGCAGAGGCGCCGCCATGGGCCGGGTCTCCAGCCCTCCACGTCTCCGGGGTGACCAGCGCTCGCAGTTCCGGCTCCTGCGAGGCGGCCAGCCCGTCGAGTGCCACCGCGCCGACAGGGGTGACGGCGAGGGCGGTCAGGGCGCCCGCCGGGCGCCAGGAGGCCGGGCGCTCGCGTTCGGCGCGCAGGAGGTCGAGCGTCGACTGGACGCGGTACGGCACCCAAGCTTTTGCCGGCTTGATAAGCGTGGCTGTGAGGGTCGCTATGGCGGACAGAGCCACACCGGCCCACCAGCGGTCAGGGGTACCGGCGGTGATCTCGTACACGGTCAGCACAGGCGGGAGGGCCGCCAGCCACCACAGCAGGCGCCGCGCACGGTGCTGCCGCCGCCGCAGGGAGGGGGCGATCAGCAGGCCCTCCGCTTGCAGGCGGTCGCCGATGGCCTGCACCCCGCGGTTCGCGGCGGCGTGGGCGACCAGTTTGCCCACCCGCTCGCTGCGGGAGATACCCGCCGCCTTGATGAGCGCCTTCTCGATGCCGGCCGTCGCGTCGGCCGCGTACAGGTCGTCATGGAAGATGACCGTGCCGTCTTCCGCCACGGACAGACGGCCCTGCCCTGTCATCCGGAACAGCACCGTCGCCACCACCCGGCGCGGCCCGCCCGCCAGGAAGGCCAGCTCCTCGGCGGACAGATCCTCGCGGACCGTCACCTCTGCCTTCAGCATCCTCGCGATCCTCGCGGCGACGGCGAGCCGGTACCCGATCGCGCCGGTCGTCAGGATCAGTGCCGCGACATAGAGCCCTTCGTCCAGCATCGCCGTTCCCCCGTATCCCTCGTCTGCTCAAGGGGGTTATTCCCCACAGCCGCAGATCGACAAGCTCACAGGCAGCGGGCCCCGGGCGGATCGGTTTCTACCCGGACGTTCACCCCGTGCCGGGGAACCACACCAATGACGTCAGCCCCCAATCCCACCACGTGGGGGCACGGAAGAAGACGACCATTACGGACCCCAGTCCCATGGTCCACAGGATTTCTGGCGCGTCACACTAGCCGTAGACCACCGACCACGGGCGCGGGGGCTCGTCCCCTTGGCCCGAGATGCCGTCATGCCGCGTATGCGCGGTGTGGTCGCGGGCCAGGACGCCGCGCGCGAGTTCCGCGAAACGGCCGGCGGCCGGGTGGGCTCCACGGCCGGCGGGCCAGGCGCCGCTGATGCGCAGGGTGAGAGGGCGGTCGGCCAGTGGCCGCCACGCGACGCGGGGCTCCTTGCGGGCCACCGGCCCCTGGTCGAAGGCGACTCCCTGCCCCGCCATCACGAGAGCGAGCAGGAACTCGGGGTTGGACGCGTGCCGCAGGCGGCCGGGGACGAAGCCTTCGGCGCGGCACACGTCGAGGATCCGGTCGTACCAGCCGGGTGCGTATGCCCGAGGGAAGAGCACCAGGTCGTGGCCGGAGAGCTCGCCGAGCCTCACCTCCGGCAGCCGGGCCAGCGGCGACGTGCGAGGCAGGACGATTCCCAGGGCCAGCGAGATTTCGGGGCCGAGGCGCAGGTCGGTGGCGTCGACGGGGTGGTGCACGAGTCCGACGTCCAGCCCGCCGCAGGAGAGCAGCCGCAGTTGTTCCTCGGTGGTGACCTCCTGCAGGTCGACGGAGAGTCCCGGAGCGTGCTCCGCGCAGGCAGAGAGCAGCGCGGACAGCACTGCGGCCGTGGTGTCGGGCGGTACGCCCGCGCGGAGCGTGCCGAGGCCGCCGTCGGCGGCGCGGCGGGCCAGCGTGCGCAGCCTCTCTTCCCGGGCGAGGAGTTCGTGGGCCTCCTCCAGCAGTGCCGCCCCGGCTGCGCTCAAGCGGACGCCGCGCTGCGAGCGGTCGAACAGCTCTGTACCGAGCTCCTTTTCCAGCCGGCGGATCGCCTGGCTGAGCGGCGGCTGCGCCATGCCCAGCCGCTCGGCTGCCCGGCTGAAGTGCAGCTCGTCGGCTACGGTGACGAACAGACGCAGGTGGCGTAAGAGATCCACGATCAAGGATCGTACGTGAGGGCCGCTGCGAGCGGGATGGATCAGCTGGTGGGGCCGACCGCGATCCGAGGATCAGTACGCACCGATGGCAAGGGGGGAAGCAGTGATAGAGGAACGCATCCGACAGGTTTTCGCGGGGGCTGGGGCCGAAGGGCAGCTGCACGCGATTCCCGTTCGCTTGCGCACGACGGTCGCCGGGGAGACCGGAGCGGAGCCGGGTGCCCGTGAAGTGGCCGTGGACGCCGACGATCCCGTCGTGATCGCCTCGATCTTCAAGGTTCTGATGGTGCTGGAGTTCGCCCGGCAGGTCGTCGCCGGCCAGCTCGACCCGCGGGAGCGGGTGCGGGTGACCGCGGCAGACCGGCTCGGTGGCTGGGGGACCGCCGGCTGTCTGGACGACGTCGAGCTGTCGCTGCGCGACCTGGCCCACTTCGCGATGTCGGTCAGCGACAACTCGGCGGCCGACCTCTTGCTGGCCCGCGTCGGCCTGGACACCGTACGGCTGCTCGCGGAAGAACTCGGCCTGGAACGGACCCGGATCGTGGGCGGACCGCGAGACCTGCTGGAGTCGATGCTCGCGGAGGTCGGGGCGCGTGACGAGCGGGAATTCGCCGTCCGCTACCCGGCCCTGCCGGACGACCGCAAGAGACGACTCGCCGTGCTGGACCCCCGCCACACCACGGCGAGCACACCCCGTGAGATCACCCGGTTGCTCCACCTCGTCTGGAGCGATGCCGCCGGGCCGCCGGAAGCTTGCGCGCTGGTACGGGACCTGATGAGCCGCCAGGTCTTCCGGCACCGACTGGTCTCGGGCTTCCCGGACGACGTCACGGTCGCGGCCAAGACCGGAACACTGCCAGGGCTGCACATGGAGGCGGGCGTCGCCCGCTACCCCGACGGCGAGTACTACGCAATCGCCGTCTTCGCCCGCACCCACGACCTGGCCGCCTCCCGCGCCACGGTGGACGCCGCCATAGGCAAGGCCGCCGGCATCGCGGTCGACTTCCTCCGCGGCAACGGTGACGGCCGGTGACCAGGTCACATATGCGTTCGCGTATCACCAGGGCCTGACTCCGGTCTTGGACACGGCCGTTCACGCCCTGGTCTCCTGACGCCATGACCCAGGACACACATGTCACGGACAGATCAGACGTGCCCTCCGGCCGCGGGTTCGACCGTCGTTCAGTGCTTCGCGGTGCCGCGCTCGGTGCCGTCTCCCCGCTGATCCCGGCCACGGCCGCCACGGTCGCGGCCGCCGACCGGGGCAGTGGCGGAGCCGCCGGTTCGGCGTCGTTCCGCTGGCTCGGCACCGCCGGCTGGCGCATCGACGTCAGCGACCGGACCGTACTCTTCGATCCGTACCTCACCCGCTTCACCACCGGCCTGTACGAGGGGGCCTTCGACCCCCGGACCCCGCTGCAGACCCGGCCGGAGGTGGTGGACGCGCACATCGGCCGCCCCGAACTCGTCCTGGTGAGCCACTCCCACTGGGACCACCTCGCCGACGTACCCCACATCGCCAAGACCACCGGCGCGCGCGTCGTCGGCACCGAGACCACGTACCACCTGCTGGTCGCGCTGGGCGTCGACGCGGCGCAGATCTCCGTGGTGAAGGGCGGCGAGGTGCTGGACTTCGACGGGATCATCGTCGAGGTCGTGCCGAGCCTGCACAGCCGCAACAAGAAGTGCGCCTTCTTCGCCCCGGGCACGCTGAACGCCCCGCCCCCGACAGTCCCGAGCACCATCTCGGACCTGCCGGAGGGCGACACCCTCGCCTTCCAGGTGACCGCCGGGGACAGCGGCCCCTCGGCGTTCCTCATGGGGGCCAGTGACTTCTCCGAGCGGGCGGTGCGGGGCCTGCGCCCCGACCTCGCGATGATGGCCGTGCCCTCCAGCACCGCCACACACCGCTACGTGCCCCGGCTGCTGCGTGCGCTGGACCACCCTCGCGTGGCCGTGCCCGTCCACTGGGACAACTTCGAAGTACCCCTCAGCGGCTCTCCCGAACGAGACCCGGTGATGGATCTGGACGCGTTCGTCGCGCAGGTCGAAAAGGTGTCCCCGGCAACGCGGGTCGTCGTTCCGGACTACCGCACGGTGTACGACGCCACCATGCGACCCACGAGCGCCTAATGCCCCAACAGGCACTCACGGGCGCAGCTGTCCTCTCCGACACGGATCTACCCCACCCCGACGGCACGAGCGGTCTCTCACGAGGCCCCGCTTGGGCCAACTCGTGGCTCTCGGACTTGTGGTCGGTGTCGGCTCGGCAGGTCCCAACTCCTCGGCTGTGGCCGCCGAAACGGACAACGGGCGGTTTCACTACGCCCGTGCCCGCAGGCTGGCCGGGAGCGACCCGGTCCTTCGCGCCCTCGTGACGGCGCTGGGTCGCAGAGAGGTCCCCAGACGCCACCTCAAGCGCCTGGGGGCCGTCGTTCCAGGTCATGATCTGTTGGCTTCACGGTGCATCTCCCACACCAGCTCGTGCAACGAAAGCCAATACCTGTGGATGGCGGCGTCGTAGACGACTCGAGCCTCCGGATCTGTCGGCGCGCTGAGAAGGCACATATAGACGGTCCGCGAACTGCGGAAGACCCTCTCCACTGCCTCTGCCACTGCATGCCCAGCATCGACCACAAGTACGTCACACGCTCTCGTGAAAGGGCCGTAGGCCTCACGAAGCCGCTTGGCATGCTCGGCGACCGCAGATGCCTTCTCCTGACCCGCTGGCATGTCCAGCACGATAGGAAGCTCTCGGTACAAGACACCCATGTCGTGGGCCCGGTTCACCACCTCGATGCACGACTCCCTGCGCGACTGAGCAAGCCACGAGCTGCGCTGAGCCACAGCAGTTGCCTGCGCCTGCTCACGAGCGGCGCGAAGACTTCCGCGACTCGTCACCCAGCTGGCAGCAATGGCAGTGCCGGCAGTCAGGGCCGCTACCCATAAGGAGCTATCGGCCATGGCGCAGATTTTGACGGCGCCATGGGAGACGTGGAAGACCGCCTAGCCCCTGCGGGCACGGCGGTTACACTCCAGGCAGCCGCTGGTTCTGGGCCGGGCATCGACTCTCCGTGTTGGGAGTGATCGCCGTGGCGGACCCTGCTACCCCGGCCCAGTGGCGCGCCGCGCTCAAAGCTGAAGGCGTCCCGTTCATCGAGCTCGATGGATGGACGACGCGCGGCCGTGACGCCGCGACCGGCAAGGTCTACGGGGCGGTCCACGGCATCCTCAACCACCACACTGCGGGCATCGACAGCCTCAACGTCATCGCCTACAAGGGCGTCCAGGGCCTGGCGCCTCCGCTCCCACGGCCTCCTGCGCAAGGACGGCGTGGTGGTCCTGGTCGCCGACGGCCGCGCCAACCACGCCGGCCCGGTCGCCGAGAAGGTGTACCGGGCGATCGTCGCCGAGAAGCCGCTGCCGAAGCAGGACAAGTCCCGGACGGTAGACGGCAACGACTCGTTGTACGGGCTGGAAGTCGAAAACCGCGGTGAAAGCCGGACCCCGCTGGGCCCGTGGCCGGGTACGGCCGCCGCGGCCGGTTCACTTCACCATGGCCCAGTTCCGCGCGGACGTCCGTGAGCGGCTGGCGCACCAGCCGAACTGGAGCCCTTCCACCAGCTCGCGCCGGACCGGTGGGACGACATCGAATTCACGACTGAGTGGGATGACGAGTCCGAGGGGCACGCCCCGAACGGCTCGACCTTCGTGAAGGGTGCCGCCAGGTTCACCGGCTCGGTGGTCATCGGCACACCCGGCGGCGACAACGGGCGTTCCCGCCCTCGACGCGGCCCTGCTGTGGGGCGGCCCCATATCGATCCTCGTCGGCGGCGCGGCCCTGTGGCGGCTGTCGCGGGCGGCCTCGCACCTCTTGCCCAGCCGTGTCTCGTGC
Organism: Streptomyces coeruleorubidus; assembly: GCF_028885415.1. GTDB lineage: Bacteria > Actinomycetota > Actinomycetes > Streptomycetales > Streptomycetaceae > Streptomyces > Streptomyces coeruleorubidus_A. The sequence continues at coordinate 4,017,223 of NZ_CP118527.1, read as the reverse complement.
GTGCCGTACCTCTCGGGCACCGTTTCGCCGTCCTCACCCCTTCCCGGCGGAGGGAGCGGGTTCCGGGGCCGGGGTACCGCTGTGGGAGTGGGGGTCCGTCACGTCCGCCCGGGTGACCGCCAGGAAGACCACGGCGATCGCGGGCGGCGGAACCCGGTGATGTTCGAGGTGGCCTGGATGAGAGGGCCGATCAGCAGCGGGGAGGCGAACTGCCCGGCGAAGGTGGCTGTTCCCGACAGCGAGGTGGCCTGGCCGCGGACCTCTGCGGGAACGCCCTCGCCGATCAGCACGGTGGTCACCGGGAAGAACACCCCCTGGCCGAGGCCGAACAGCAGCGGAGCCAGGAACAGCAGGGGGGCGTTGGACGCGACGGCGAGCAGCAGGAAGGCCGCTGTCAACAGCATCAGCGAGGCGCGGATCAGCTTGCTGTAGGCCAGGCGCCTACGCAGCGAGGCGTAGGCGAGAGCGATGGGGCTCATCGCGCCGGACATGCCCACGGTGTAGAAGGAGACCTGCAACGGGTCCTCGACGCCGACCTCGGCCAGGCGCTCCGGGAGGAAGACCACCAGCGCGTACAGCAGCAGGGAGCCGCAGAACTGCAGCGCGTACCAGACGAGCGGGAGCCGGTGCTCGCGCAGCATCGCCCATGCGCCGGGCCCTGATCCGCGCGCGTGGCCGGGGCTCGCCGGGCGTGTGCGGGGCAGCAGCAGGGCGGTGGCGATACCGAGGGGCACGCCGACCAGGTAGACGCCGAAGGGCAGGTGCCAGGAGATCCCGCCGACGGCTCCGGCCAGCAGCGGCCACAGCACCCCGCCCGCGCTGGTGGCCGTCCCGCGCCACCCCATCGCGCGGTCCTGCGCGGGCCCGCGGTACAGACTCAGCAGGGCCACGGTGGTACCCGAGAACACCAGGGCCGCTCCGGCACCGAAGACGGCACGCGTGGCGATGAGCGCGGGATAGCTGTCGACGATCAGGCCGGCGCCGCCCGCCAGTCCGTACAGGACCAGTCCGCCCGCCAGGGGCAGCCGTACGCCCCAGCGGTCGAGCATCCACCCGGCCAGGGGACTGGTGACGGCTATGGAGAGGCTGTGGGTGGTGATGATGAGGCCGGCGGCTGTGCCGCTGACGCCGAGGTCACCGCGGATGACCTGGATGACCGGCGCGAGGATGGAGCCCGCCATCACGGTCAGGGTCGAGGCGAAGAGCAGGAGCGGCAGCGTCCCGGGGCGGACCGGAACCGGTGCCGGTTCTTCTTCTCGCGCCGACGTGCTCATCGGGCGCCTTCCGGAAGGGGGCCGCCGATTCCGCCGGGGCGGGACAGGCCGTGGTTGGTCATATGCAGTACGGCGGCGTTGAGGCACTTCACCGCCCTGACGGCGGCGGGCCAGCTGCGCGCGGAGGGCCCCCGGGAGGCCGCCGCCCACTTCACCCAGCCAGCCATGTCCGAGGCCTACGAACGCTCCTTCCATGGCGCCCTCCCCTTGCCGCCGGGCGAGCTGGACGCGCTGGTCGCCTCCGGCGTGAACGCCTTCCTGCGGCTGGACGGGACGGGCGACTGACCTCTCTCGCGGCCGAGCCCACCGGAACAGGGCGCCTTGACTTCCGCAGGTGGCGACGGTCGACGTGATCGACGTCCTGGAGCACCCGCTGCCGCTCGCCATGCCCGCGATGGGCGAGGAGCCGGCCGCGCACGTACGGTCCGTCAAGGACCCGCTGTCGGCGCGGCTGCACTCCGTCGACGCGTTCGTCGAGGTCACCCCCGAGTGCAACCACTCCTTCCCCGCCTCGCTGAAGAACGTCATCGATGGTCAGCCCGCACAACCCCTGCGGGGCGTTCTCCGACGGCGACGCACCGCAGGGCGCGGACGCGGCGGCGAAGAAACTGCTGGACCAGGTGGCCTGGTGGGGCAAGGCGCTGCGCACCGCACGCACCGAGCAGCCCTGCAACCTCTGAGCCGAGCCGTCCAGCCCCACGCGGCCGGACGGCGCCACGGCCGACACGCCGTACCGTGCCGATGAGCAGTCCGAACAGTCCGTGGCCCGCAAGCCTGCGCGCTGCTCGAGGCGGAGTCACGGCGGGCCGGCCGCCCCGGCGCACCACGAGCTGCCGGAAGCCGTCGAGACCTACGCACCGCACGTGCTGTCCAGGGCCAACCGACCGGCCCACGAACCGCGCCCGTGCGGGGTGGGTGTCCTCCTTTTGTGACCGGACGGCAACCGGTCATGTATTGACCAAATTCCCTCCTGTGTCAGGGGCCGGCCTGCGAGAGGCTGTTACTGCCGAGTCATCAGGTCTTGGACGGAGCGGCACATGCCAGGGGAGCATGACCGAGCTGATACGTCCGTCGGGGGAGCAACCTTGCTCAGGAGTCACTCAACCGGGCTTCTGTGACGGGTATGTGAGTCTGCGTCATGTCGGTTCAGTACTGTCGTGCGTAGGCGTCTTGGCAACGCGACACCGTCCCTTGGCCGTTGGCACTGCCTTGTAAGACCCGGCCCGGGTGGCGCAAATGGGAGACGCAGCCGCCTTAAACGCGGAGAAGTGTGGGTTCGAATCCCACCCCGGGCACCACCAGGTCCGCCTACCGTGGCGGGCCTTCCTGTTTGTGGCATTCTGCGCGGCGCGCCCGTTGACAGCGGCCGTATGCCGTCAGAGACTCACATCCGACAATGGTGAAGAAAAGTTCACCACACGAACGGATGAGAAGAGGGCGTCCGATGCGCACCACCGTCGGCATCATCGGAGCCGGACCCGCCGGCCTCCTCCTCGCCCGGCTGCTCCACAACGCCGGCATCGACTCGGTCGTCCTGGAGAGCCGCGACCGCGCCTACGTCGAGCGGCGGCAGCGCGCCGGGATCCTGGAGCAGGGCACGGCGGACGTGCTGCGCGCGGCCGGTGCCGGGGAGCGCATGGACCGCGAGGGGCTGCGCCACGACGGCATCGAACTGCGCTTCGACCGCAGGCGCCACCGCGTCGACTTCCCCGCCCTCACCGGCGGCCGCTCCGTGATGGTCTACGCCCAGACCGAGGTCTGCAAGGACCTCATCGCCCTCCAGCTCGCCGAGGGCGGCCCGCTGCTGTTCGAGGCGGAGGCGCTGGCCGTGGAGGACGCCGGCACCGACGCCCCGCGCGTCCGCTTCCGGCACGAGGGCCGCGAGGACGTCCTGGAGTGCGAGTACGTCGTGGGCTGTGACGGCTTCTGGGGAGTGGCCCGCAAGGCGATCCCGACCGAACTCGTCCAGATCTTCGAACGGACGTACCCCTTCGGCTGGCTCGGCATCCTCGCCGACGTGCCGCCCTCGCACGACGAGCTCGTCTACGCCCGCCACGACCGCGGCTTCGCCCTGCTGTCCATGCGCTCACCGTCCGTCTCCCGCCTCTACCTCCAGGTGCCCGACGGCACCGACGCCGAGGCGTGGAGCGACGAGGCGATCTGGGACGAGCTGGAGCGCCGCTTCGAGACCGCCGACGGCTGGCGCCTGGAGCGCGGCCCCATCACCCAGAAGTCGGTCACGCCCATGCGCTCCTACGTCCACGAGCCCATGCGTCACGGTCGCCTCTTCCTCGCCGGCGATGCCGCGCACATCGTGCCGCCCACCGGCGCGAAGGGGCTGAACCTCGCCGTCGGCGACGTCGTGACGTTCGCCCGGGCCCTGGCCCACCGGAAGGAGACCGGTTCACCGGAGCTGCTCGACGCCTACTCGCAGACCTGCCTGCGCCGGATCTGGCAGGCCGAGCGGTTCTCCTACGACATGACGGCCCTCCTGCACCGCGCCCCCGGCGCGACCGGCTTCGAGGACCGGCTCCAGCTCGCCCGGCTGGAACGCATCGCCTCCTGCCGCGCCGCCGAGACCGACCTGGCCGAGGGGTACGCGGGCTTCCCGTTCGAGTGACGCTTGGCGTGACGTAAGGACGGCGTCAGCGGGTGATCTCCGACCGGTTCCGGATGTGTCGCAGCTTGGTGATGAATGACCCCCTCCGATGAGGGGAATCACGAAGCCGCGTAGCGTGTTGCGCAGCACGACGAGGGAAAGATCCTCCCCAAGCACTAGGGTCATTCCTTTGCCTACCTATTACTCTTGAGCCAAGGTCACGCAGTGTTGGCCATGGAGGAGTGAAATGAGGAGCAGAAACCCGGTCTTCTCGCGACGGGGGTTCAGCCGCGACAACGGCTACGCGGGCTTCAACACCGCGCCGCAGGCCGGGGGTCCCGCTGTCGCCACCCAGGGCAACCCGTACGCGCAGCCGACGGGCAACCCCTACGCGCAGAACCCGTACGCGCAGAACCCTTACGCCCAGCAGGACCTGCAGTACGGCGCGCCGCCGCAGGCCCCGGCCACCACCGGCCGGATGACCATCGACGATGTCGTCCTGCGCACGGCGAGCACGCTCGGTGTGCTCATCCTCACCGCGGCGCTCTCCTGGGCCCTGCTGCCGATCGACGACGCCAACATCAGCCGTAGCTACGGCATCGGTATCGGCGCCGCGCTGATCGGCATGGTCCTGGCGTTCGTGCAGTCCTTCAAGCGCAAGGCCTCGCCCGCGCTGATCCTGACGTACGCCGCGTTCGAGGGTGTCTTCCTCGGCGTCGTGTCCAACATCGTCGACAACCGCATCGCCGACGGCGCGGCCATGCAGGCCGTGATCGGCACGATGGCGGTCTTCGCCGGTGTGCTGATCGCCTACAAGGCCGGCTGGATCCGAGTCAACCGCCGCTTCTACGGCTTCGTGATGGCGGCAGCGCTCGGCTTCATCCTGCTGATGATGGTGAACCTGCTGTTCGCGGTCTTCGGCGGCGGTGACGGCCTCGGCTTCCGCAGCGGTGCCCTCGGTGTCGTCTTCGGCGTCATCGGCATCATCCTCGGCGCCTGCTTCCTCGCCCTGGACTTCAAGCAGGTCGAGGACGGCGTCGCCTACGGCGCTCCGCGCGAGGAGGCGTGGCTCGCGGCCTTCGGCCTCACGCTGACGCTGGTGTGGATCTACCTGGAGTTCCTGAGGCTCATCTCGATCCTCAACAGCAACGACTAGTCGCCGACGCGTCGTGCGCGAAGGGCCCCGGCTTCGGCCGGGGCCCTTCGTCGACTGCCGGGCGGCTTCGTCGTCGAGACGTGTGCGCGCCTAGAGCAGTTTGCGCGCGGCCCTCCTCAGGTCGTACTCGTGGATGATCGCCTTGGCGTGGCCATACGCGAGGTTGTATTCGTGCCGGAGCCAGCTGACCTTTTCCTCGAAGCGGAAGAGTGCCGGGCCTTCTTCGACGGTGCGCAACCAGTCGGAGATCTCACGACCGGTGCAGTGGGGGATGCGGGCGAGCATGTTGCGATGGGTCTCTTCGGAGAAGACTTGGGACATCGGCGCCTCCGGACGCATGGGATGTAAGCCGGTCCTTCAGGTCACCGTGCCTGAGTGTTCGCCCGTTGGCAACAGTCCCGGTGCGACGCGTACGCTCGCGGCGTGGTTGATACGACGCCTCTGACCCGTGCGGTGGATCATTTCGCCGATCGTTTGAGGGCTGCGCCCCAGAGCCGGTTGCAGCGGGGCGCTGCCGCTGAGGCTCTCGGCCTGGCCCGGCAGCTCGCTCGTTGGGCCCAGGAGTTGGAGGAGCCGGGCGTGGAGCCTCGGGAGATGCCGGATGCGGGGATGTTTGCAGCGGCAGATCAGATCACCGTTGCCGCGCATGATCTGGCGGTGGTGATTCCCAGTGGTGCCGATGTCGATGAAGCGGTGCGGCTGGTTGAGGAGGCGCAGAAGCGGGCGGGGGTGTGACCCGTTTCGTCGGCGGGTGCGGGTGGTCTTGGGTTGCTCGCGCCCGCGCGGCGGAGCCGCATATCGATACAGCCCCGCGCCCCTCAGAGGGACGCGATGACCCTGTCGGCCAGGATGTAGACGTTCTCCTTGCCGCACTCGAACGTCAGGGTGTAGGCGCCCGAGATGCCGGAGCCGCCCAGGAGGATCGGGGTTTCCCCTGCGCGCAGGGCTGCGGCGAGGTGCTCCGCGGTCTCCCGGTGGCCCGGGGTCATGCACAGGGTCGTGCCGTCGGCGAAGACGTAGACGTCGAGGGTGCCCAGCGGGCCCGGGCGGACGTCCGTCAGTTCCACGCGCGAGGCGGCCAGCTCCTCCAGTGTGGCGACCGTGCGCTCGTGGTCGTTCGCCACCGGCGACTGCGTCGGCACGAAGTCCGGGTGGGAGGGGTGCCGGCGGCGGGCCGCGGCCAGCTCCGGGGACTCGGCGGCCGGCTCCTCGGTGTCCGCGCCGGGCTCGGACACCGGCTCCAGACCCGCGAAATCGGCCTGCCGGGGCAGGAACAGGTCGACGTCGGGCAGACCCAGCATGGGCGGCGCGTCGGAGGCGTCACGGGCCTCCTGGGCGGCCCAGAACGCCCGCGCCTCGGCGAGCTCCCGCTCGCGTTCCTCCGCGAGCGCCGCCGCCACGGCGGCCCGTATCTCGTCGGTGTCGGCATGCGTGCGGGCGGCGGGCAGCAGTGCGCGAGTGGTGGCGGCGCGGTTCTCGGCCAGCGCGGTGTGCAGGGCCGCGACCTGTCGGCGCAGCTGCAGCACGGTGCGCAGGACGGCGACACCCACGGCGCCCGTGGCGGCCGTGGTGACCAGCAACGCGATCGGCATGGCGCTCACTGACGTACTCCCGGTTCAAAGTCGACCCCCGACTTCCTACATCAGCTTGAAGGGCGGACTAACCAGCTGTCAGTGCGTAACGTCACGAAACGGACAGGGCTTCGGTGCCGGGGGAGAGGGTGGGGCTGCTGTGACCTGGGCTTCTCTCGGTGCGGAGGGAGATAGGTCACATCCTGGGGGAGATTGGATCACAAAACAGCCCGGAACCCCGGGGTTTCCGGGGTTCCGGGCTGGGGCCTCACAGCGCGTGCTATGGCGGCTACGGTACGGCGCTCAGCTGAGGCGCTCGATGACCATGGCCATGCCCTGGCCGCCGCCGACGCACATCGTCTCCAGCCCGAACTGCTTGTCGTGGAACTGGAGGGAATTGATGAGCGTGGTGGTGATGCGGGCGCCGGTCATGCCGAAGGGGTGGCCGACGGCGATGGCGCCGCCGTTGACGTTCAGCTTCTCCAGCGGGAGGCCCAGGTCGCGGTAGGAGGGGATCACCTGGGCGGCGAACGCCTCGTTGATCTCGACCAGGTCGATGTCGTCGATGGTCAGCCCGGCCCGTTTCAGGGCCTGGTTGCTCGCCTCGACCGGGCCGAGGCCCATGATCTCGGGCGAGAGGCCGGAGACGCCGGTCGACACGATGCGGGCGAGCGGGGTGAGGCCCAGCTCGCGGGCCTTGGTGTCGGACATGATCACGAGCGCGGCGGCGCCGTCGTTCAGCGGGCAGCAGTTGCCGGCCGTGACCAGGCCGTCGGGGCGGAAGACCGGCTTGAGGCCCTGGACGCCCTCCAGGGTGACGCCGGCGCGGGGGCCGTCGTCCTTGGCGACGACCGTGCCGTCGGGGAGGGTCACCGGGGTGATCTCGCGCTCCCAGAAGCCGTTCTTGATGGCCTCTTCGGCGAGGTTCTGCGAGCGGACGCCGAACTCGTCCATGTCCTGGCGGGTGATGCCCTTGGCGCGGGCCAGGTTCTCGGCGGTCTGGCCCATCGCGATGTACGGGTCGGGCAGCAGGCCGTCCTCGCGCGGGTCGTGCCAGGTGGAGCCCTCGGACTGGGCGGTCGCGGCGGTGCGCGCCTCGGCCTCGGCGAAGAGCGGGTTGTGCGTGCCGGGCATGTCCGAGCTGCCGTTGGCGTACCGGGAGACCATCTCGACACCGGCCGAGATGAAGACGTCGCCCTCGCCCGCCTTGATGGCGTGCAGGGCCATGCGGGAGGTCTGGAGGGAGGAGGAGCAGTACCGGGTGATGGTGCAGCCCGGCAGGTGGTCCATCCCCATCTGTACGGCGACGATGCGGCCGAGGTTGTGGCCCTGCTCGCCGCCGGGCAGGCCGCAGCCGAGCATCAGGTCGTCGATGTCCTTCGGGTCCAGCTCGGGGACCTTGGCCAGGGCGGCCTGGACGATCGTGGCGGTGAGGTCGTCCGGGCGGAGGTCCTTGAGGGAGCCCTTGACGGCGCGGCCGATGGGGGAGCGGGCGGCTGAGACGATCACGGCTTCGGGCATCACGGCTCCATTGACGTACCGGGTGGTCTGGCTGGGCTGTCTGGGAAGTTACCCGTACGTATGGCCTGGGTCACGGGTGTGGCGGTGTGACCCTGACCGCAGTTTTCTAAGCGCTTGCTTTTTCCGGGTCCTCCTGGACTTCCCTCAGTTCGACGGTGTGACAGGGGCCGGCTCCTGCTCGGGTACCCGCCGGCGCCGCCGACGCTTCAGCAGGGCCCACGGACCCCGCGGCCCGCTCGGCATCGCGGCCGCGACCTCCGTACCCGCCTCCGACGCGGCCTCCGCCGCCGCCCGGGCCACCGGCAGGAAGCCCTCGCGGCGGGAGGCGTCCGGGCGCTCCTCCTCGGCCGGCCACAGACCGAGACAGGCGCAGACGGTCGGCAGGACCGCCATCGCCGCCGTCGCATAGCCCTCGGCGGAGGGGTGGTAGTTGTCCGGGCCGAACAGCTCGCGCGGGTTCGCGGCGAACTCGGGGCCGAGCAGGTCGCCCAGGGACACGGTGCGGCCGCCCTGTTCGACGACTCCGATCGTCTGGGCGGCCGCCAGCTGGCGGGAGGCCCGTCGGGCCAGCCAGCGCAAGGGTTGTTGCACCGGCTCGATCGTGCCCAGGTCGGGGCAGGTGCCGACCACGACCTCGGCGCCGGCCGTGCGCAGCCGCCGTACCGCCGAGGCCAGGTGGCGGACCGAGCGGGTCGGGGGCATGCGGTGGGTGACGTCGTTCGCGCCGACCATGATCACGCAGATGTCGGGCACGGCGTCGGGGTCGGCCAGCACCAGGGCCACCTGGCGGTCCAGGTCGTCCGAGCGGGCCCCGGGCGTCGCCACCGTGCGCAGCTCCACCGGGCGTTCCGCCAGTGCCGCCAGGCCCGAGGCCAGCAGTGCCCCCGGGGTCTGCCCGGCCCGGTGCACGCCCTGGCCGGCCGCGGTGGAGTCGCCCAGCATCGTCAGCCGCAGCGGTACCTCACCGGGGCCGGCGTACGTACGGCCGTACCGGCCGTCCGCGTTCGGCACATGAGCGGACGTGCCGTTGCCCACCCGGCGCCGCGCCAGCTGCACCTCCGCTAACACCAGCCCCACGGCGGCCGCCCCGGCCAGTCCGATCCCGCCACCGCCGTACGCCGCGCCCGCAGCGATCCGCCGGGCCACCCGCGCCCTCGACATGCTCGTCATGCGCCGCCGCCACCTCCTCGAACCCGTACACCCAGTGCTTGCCCCGTACTGACCGTCGCCCAATCTCAACAGCGAGTGAACGACCGTCACGGATGACCGGCAGGCCATAGGCTGGCGGCACCAACTACGACCACTTCTGCGGCAAACCGGAGACAACGGTGCAGTTCCACGACTCGATGATCAGTCTCGTCGGCAACACCCCGCTGGTGAGGCTCAACAGCGTGACCAAGGGCATCAGGGCGACCGTCCTGGCCAAGGTGGAGTACTTCAACCCCGGCGGCTCCGTGAAGGACCGCATCGCCCTGCGCATGATCGAGGCGGCCGAGGAGAGCGGCGCGCTAGCCGGGCGGCACGATCGTCGAGCCGACCAGTGGGAACACCGGCGTGGGCCTCGCCATCGTGGCGCAGCAGAAGGGGTACAAGTGCATCTTCGTGTGCCCCGACAAGGTGAGCACCGACAAGATCAACGTGCTGCGCGCGTACGGCGCCGAGGTCGTCGTCTGCCCGACCGCCGTGGACCCCGAGCACCCGGACTCCTACTACAACGTCTCCGACCGGCTGGTCCGCGAGACGCCCGGGGCCTGGAAGCCCGACCAGTACTCCAACCCGAACAACCCCCTCTCCCACTACCACTCCACCGGCCCCGAGCTGTGGGAGCAGACCGAGGGGAGGATCACCCACTTCGTGGCGGGCGTGGGCACCGGCGGCACCATCTCCGGCACCGGCCGCTACCTGAAGGAGGTCAGCGACGGAGGTGAAGGTCGTCGGCGCCGACCCGGAGGGTTCCGTCTACTCCGGCGGGTCCGGGCGGCCGTACCTCGTCGAGGGCGTCGGTGAGGACTTCTGGCCGACGGCCTACGACCGGACCGTCGCGGACGAGATCGTCGCCGTGTCCGACAAGGACTCCTTCCAGATGACCCGCCGCCTGGCCAAGGAGGAGGGGCTCCTGGTCGGCGGCTCCTGCGGCATGGCGGTCGTCGCCGCGCTGGAGGTCGCCGAGCGGCTCGGCCCGGACGACGTCGTCGTGGTCCTGCTGCCGGACAGCGGCCGCGGCTACCTCAGCAAGATCTTCAACGACGAGTGGATGGCCGACTACGGCTTCCTGGAGGACACGGGTCCCAGCGCCCGCGTCGCCGACGTCCTGAACGACAAGGAGGGCGACCGCATGCCCTCCCTCGTCCACATGCACCCGGAGGAGACGGTCGGCCAGGCCATCGACGTGCTGCGCGAGTACGGCGTCTCGCAGATGCCGGTCGTCAAGCCGGGCGCGGGCCACCCCGACGTGATGGCCGCCGAGGTGGTCGGCTCGGTCGTGGAACGCGAGCTGCTGGACGCGCTGTTCAGCAAGAGCGCCTCGCTGGAGGACCCGCTGGAGAAGCACATGTCCCGCTGCCCCAGGTCGGCTCCGGCGAACCCGTCGCCGACCTGATGGCCGTCCTCGGCAAGGCGGACGCGGCGATCGTCCTCGTCGAGGGCAAGCCGACCGGTGTGGTCAGCCGGCAGGACCTGCTGTCCTTCCTCGCCCGGTCCGCGAAGTGACGGCGAACGGCCGGTGAACCACCCGTGAACCGGGTGAACTTGCCGTTCGTCCGCGATCTTCGTGGACTTCGCGGAAGTGGTACGAGCGCGTCACGTTCGCGCAGCACCCGCTTAACACGAGTCCTGCACATTAGTGGGTGTCGGCAGGGCGGGAGCGGCTCCCCCCCGGCCGACGCCGTTGGCGTCAAGGACCTCCGGAGCGGCTCCCGGACCTCCATCGACGTCACAGACGCGCCAGCCCGGCCTGACCAGGCCCGCGTCTTACGCGGGGACCGCCGTCGTCCCGCCCCCCGGTCACGGGGGTGCGGCGGTCCCCGCGCTCATCTTCCTCCCGGTGCTCGGCGACGCCGCCGCCCGGGACGCGCTGTGCGCCGCCCTCGCCGACGCCGCGGACGCCTCAGGCGCGTTCCGGGGCTTCGGGGACGGCTGAGGGCCGACTCCCCGGCAGCGCCAGACGCTCCGCCGTCTCCGAGCCGGACTAGGTGTGCTGTTCGGAGAGGTTGGTGACGCGGCTGGCTGGGGTGTGGCCGCTGATGCCGGTGTGGGGGCGGTGGTAGTTGTACCAGTCCAGCCAGTCGGGGAATGCGGCCTGTCGTTCGGCGTCTGAGGTGTAGGGCTGGTGGTAGGCCCACTCGTCGAGCAGGGTGCGGTGGAAGCGTTCGACCTTGCCGTTGGTCTGGGGTCGCCAGGGTCGGGTCCAGCGGGGGCTGATGCCCAGGTCGTGGCAGGTCTGGCGCCAGGTGTTCTTGGTGTAGGACCAGGCGTTGTCGGTCAGCACCCGTTCGATGGGGACGCCTCGGGCGGCGAACCAGGCCGTGGCCCGTCGCAGGAAGGTGGCGCAGGTGGCGGCGGTCTCGTCGGGCAGGTCTTCGGTGTAGGCCAGGCGGGAGTGGTCGTCCAGGGCAGTGTGCAGGTAGGCATATCCGGTGCCGGCGGCTGGTTCCCGGCCGGCTGCGCGGCCGAGGACCTTGTGGCCGCCGCCGTCGGGGATGCGGCCGAGCTTCTTGACGTCGATGTGGACCAGTTCGCCCGGCCGGGCTCGTTCGTAGCGGCGCACGGGTTCGCCCGTGGCCCGGTCGGTGGCCGCCAGCGCGGGCAGGCCGTGACGGTGCAGGATCCTGTGGGCAGTGGAGGCGGCGATGCCGGTGCGGGCGGCCAGCCGCACCGGTCCGATGCGGTGTGCTCGCGCCGCAGCCGCACGACCTGTCGTTCGACCGCGGCCGGCGTCTTGCGCGGGCTGTGATGCGGACAGCTGGAGCGATCGTGCATCCCTGCTGCCCCGTGCCTGCGGTAGCGGTCTGCCCAACGGGCGGCGGTGGTGTGGCTGACCTGGAAACGTTCCGCGGCCCGGCGCAGGGGCCAGCCGTCGTCGACGACACACCGGGCCAGACGCAGCCTGCCGGTCGACGTCAGCGGGGCGTTACGGTGGAACAACGAGGGCCTCCTGGCAGTCGGGTAGATGTCGCAATCCACACCGAAACCAGAGGCCCTCGCCTCGTTCAAGGACCGCTCAGGGCGTGTCGCCTGTCACCAACGTCCCCGAACAGCACAACTAGGGCGCGTACGCCACGATCGTCCGGTCCGGGGCCGCCGGGATCGTGAGGGTCTCGAACGGGAGGGGCGGCAGGCCCGCGAGCGGGTGCCACAGCTGCTTCACCCGTGGTCGCGAGGCTTGACCAGGTGGTCGGCCCTCAGGCGGCGGAAGCCGTCGTCGGCGGGGGAGAGTTCACCGACCTGGTGGCCTACGCGATGAGCCGCCCGCGCCGGGGCGACCTGCGGCAGATCGTCGCGCTGCCGACGCGGCTGGTCTGAGCGGCGTGCGCCCGCTCAGTCCTCCCAGTCGCCGTTCCGGGAGGACTTTCGGCGGCCTCCGAACAGGCCCGGGTTGGTGCGGGCGGCCTGTACGACGTTGACGCCGACGATGCCCGCCCAGGCGGTGAGCAGGCCGGGCAGATGGCCCACGCCCCCGCCGATCGCGGACAGCGGCACCGCGAGGACGAGGGAGACGATCCCGAAGCCGAAGCGCTCGCCCCAGGAGTCCGTGGCTCCTGGCGACCGGGAGCCCCGGGCCGTCTGCATCTGCTGCTCGGTGATCTGCCGGCGCACCCGGCGCTCCACCGCGCCGTCGATCCGCTGGTCGATCTTCTCCAGGAACGAGTCCACCAGCGCGGACTCGTACTCCTCGCCCAGCTCCCTGCGCGCGTGCAGGGTGGCGTCGAGTTCCTTCTTCAGGTCGGTGTCCCGCGCGTCCATTCCGGTCATGTCACTCACGGTAGAAAGCCGGGCCGTCGGCCGCACTGGGGTTAGCCCCCGGTCGTACCTGGGGGCTGCCGGGCGCGAGGCGGTGAGAGCCGCTGCCGCTCGGCCCTGGCGGTGTCCGGCTGGTCGGATCCGAGTCTCTCCTCGCCCCTCTTACATACCCCCCATGGGTATGCTACGGTCGCAATCCAGGTACCCCCCAGGGGTATGTCAGAGAAGGGACGAACCCATGTCTGCCGTCAATCCCCGGCGCTGGTGGGCACTGGTCGTGCTCGCTGCCGCTCAGTTCATGGTCATCATGGACACGTCAATCATCGGGGTGGCGCTCCCCGAGATGCAGAAGGACCTCGGCTTCTCGCAGGGCGAGTTGCAGTGGGTCTTCAACGCCTACGTCATCGCCTTCGGCGGACTGCTGCTGCTCGGCGGCCGCCTCTCCGACCTGCTCGGTGCGCGCAAGGTCTTCAACACCGGCTGGGTCGTGCTGATCGCCGGCTCGGTCGTCGCGGCCGCCGCGCAGACGGCGTGGGTGGAGGTCGCCGGCCGTGCCGTTCAGGGTGTGGGCGGCGCGCTGATCGCACCGTCGGCCATGACGCTGCTGATGATGCTCTTCGCGCACGACCCGAAGGAGCTGGGCAAGGCCATGGCGCTCTACGGCGCCGCCGCGCCCGCGGGCGGCACGGCCGGTGTGTTCCTCGGCGGAGTGTTCACCGAGTGGCTGAGCTGGCCGTGGATCTTCATCATCTACGTCCCGATCGGCGTCGCCACCCTCGCGGCCACCAAGCTCCTGCCCGCCGTCGGCAGCCGTCGCGGTGCCGTGGACGTGCTCGGAGCGGCCGCGGTCACCGCAGGCCTGGCGCTCGCGGTCTTCGCCATCGTCCGCGCGCCGGAGGTCGGCTGGACCTCCACCGGGACCGTGCTCCAGCTGGCCGGTGCCGCCGCGCTGCTCGTGCTCTTCTTCGTGATCCAGAAGACGGTGCGCGAGCCGCTGATGCCGCTCGGCATCTGGCGCGTCCCGCGGCTCGGCTCGGCCAACCTCGCGATGACCCTGCTCGGTGCCGCGTGGATCCCGATGTGGTACTTCCTCAACCTGTACCTCCAGCAGGTGCTCGGCTACGGGGCGTTCGCCTCCGGTGCCGCGCTGCTGCCGATGACCGGCCTGCTGATGATCTTCATGACGGCGATCACCGCGAAGCTGATGGCGAAGTTCGGCGCCAAGCCGCTGATCGGCGGCGGTCTGCTGGTCCTCGCCGCCGGACTGCTGTGGCTGTCCGCCGTCGAGCCGACCGGCACCTTCGCGGTGGACGTCCTGCCCGCCTCGCTGGTCGCCGCGCTCGGCATGTCGCTCGCCTACATCCCGGCGATGATGGCCGCCATGTCCGGGGCTCCGCAGGAGCAGGCGGGTCTGGCGTCCGGCATCGTCAACACCACCTACCAGGTGGGCTCCGCACTGGGTCTCGCGGCGCTGACCGCGGTGGCCACGTCGCAGGGCGCCGGCCAGCTGGGCAACCTGCCCGCGCTGACGGACGGCTTCAGTGCCGCGTTCATCTGGGCCGCCGCCATCGCCGCACTGGGCGGACTGATCACCCTGCTGGCGATGCGCAGCGACAAGGCGGCTGCCGCACCGCAGGCCGACGCCGCCCCCGCGGCGCAGGGCGAGCGGGCCGGCGTCTAGCCGGCGGCCGCCCAGTGGGCAGGTGGAGGAGTCGCACAACGCCGCCGTCCACCAGGACAAGAGAACCTCCGAAGGGCCGTCCGGCACCGGGCAACCGGGGCATCGGACGGCCCTGAGTTCTGTCTGGAGAGGAGCACCCGTCTTGGACATGCAGACCCGTGCCGTGCACGCCCTGAACGAGCCCGCGCCGAGCGGCAGTCGGCCCTTGAGCGTTCCCATCGTCCAGTCCTCGGCCTTCGCCTTCGACTCCGCCGACGCGCTCGCCGACGCCATGGCCGGACCGGACGGCCCGTACGTCTACTCGCGCCGTGGCAACCCGACCGTACGGTCCCTGGAACGCACACTCGCCGCGCTGGAGGGCGGAGCCGCCGCCATCGCCTTCGCGTCCGGAATGGGCGCGATCAGCGGGGTGCTGCTCTCGCTGCTGCGGCCAGGTGACCATGTGATCGCCCAGCGCTGTCTGTACGGCGGTACGTACGCCGTGCTCTCGGACCTCGCGGCGCGGTACGGCGTCGAGGTGGAGTACGTACGAGGCGATGACGCGGCCGGGTTCGAGCGGCTCGTGCGGCCTGCCACTCGCGTGCTGCACCTCGAGACCATCGCCAATCCGACCGGGCAAGTGCCCGACCTGCCCGGCCTGTTGGCGGCCGCCCGGCGGCACGGTGTGGTGAGCGTGGTGGACAACTCGCTCGCGTCGCCCGTGCTGTGCCGCCCCATAGAGCACGGCGCCGACGTGGTCGTGCACTCGACGACCAAATATCTCGCGGGTCACTCCGACGTGCTGGGCGGGGCCGCCGTCTTCGCCGACGTGGAGCTGCGCGACCGGGTGTGGCCGCGCACGGTCGAACTCGGCGCCTGCGCCGACCCGTTCGCGGCCTGGCTGACCCTGCGCGGGCTGCCGTCGCTGCCGCTGCGGATGCGGCAGCACTGCGCGGGCGCACACCTGCTGGCCGGCCGTCTCGCGGAGCACGAGCAGGTCACCGCCGTGTACTGGCCCTGGCTGCCCGGCCATCCGTCGTACGACCTGGCGCGCAAGGTGCTGTCGGGAGGCGGCGGCATGGTCTCGTTCGAGCTCGCCGGCGGGCGGGCGGCCGGCCGAGCGTTCATCGAGCGGGTGCGGCTCGCCCGACTCGCGCTCTCGCTGGGCGGCGTGGAGACGCTGGTCGCCCACCCGGCGTCCACATCGCACCGGGAGCTCGGCGAGGAGGCCTTGGCGGCGGCCGGCATCGGTGCCGGAACGGTGCGGATGTCGGTGGGCATCGAGCACCCGGACGACCTCTGGCGAGACATCGAACAAGCCTTGGTCGGATCGTAGATTTGGATTGACAAAATAAACGGCTGATTCGTAGATTGGGGTACGTCAAGAGAATCTTTTCTCCGGCTCCAGGGGGCGTCATGCGCTACTTCGAGGACTTCCGCACCGGTGACATCCACGAGCTGGGCACCGTCACCGTCACCGAGGAGGAGGTGCTGGAGTTCGCGAGGCGCTTCGACCCGCAGCCCTTCCACACCGACCCGGAGCTCGCGAAGCAGTCGCCCTTCGGAGGGCTGATCGCCAGCGGCTTCCACACCTCGGCGCTCTTCATGCGGCGCTACGTCGACGGGCTCCTCGCCTACAGCGCCTGCGTCGGATCCCCGGGCATCGACGAGGTCCGCTACCACCGGCCCGTGCGTCCGGGCGACATCCTCACCGCGCGGATCCGGATCCTGGGATCGCGCCCCTCGCTCGGCAATCCCGCCACCGGCATCGTGCAGCCGCGCTGCGAGCTGGTGGCCCCCGACGGGACGGCCGTGTTCAGCATGATCCTGCACAGCATCTTCCGGCGGCGCCCCGCCGACTCCTCCGCCGAATCCCCCGCGTCGATGTCCGCGGCGGAGGACCCGGTCGCCTGTGTACGGGAGCGCTGAACACGGCCGTCCGCACACGCCCCGCTCCACTTCCGCTTCCGCTTCCGAAGCGCTTCTCGAAGGGAGACCTCCTGTGGAGGCCGTATCCCGCACTGCCCAGTGGACCGCCGCCGCGCGGGCACTGGAGACCGAGCGTGAGGACCGGCTGTTCGCCGATCCCTACGCCCGCACGGTCGCCGGCACCGTCGGCTTCACGCTGCTCGAGCGTTACGCGGGCGCAGGCACCGTGCCGTTCCTCGCCATCCGCACCACCTACCTGGACCGCGCCATCGGCCGCGCGATGGGGGAGCGGGAGATCCGCCAGGTCGTGTTCCTCGCGGCCGGTATGGACACCCGCTACTACCGGCTCGACTGGCCGACGGGCGTCACCGTCTACGAACTGGACCGGCCCGCACTGCTCGAGGCCAAGGCGGCCATGCTCGCCGACGAGCCGGAGCCGGCCGGCCGTGAACGCCGCACCGTCGCCGTCGACCTCACCCAGGACTGGACCGGCCCGCTGAAGGAAGCGGGCTGGCGTTCGGAACAGCCCACGCTGTGGGTGGTCGAGGGCCTGCTCTTCTTCCTGCCCGAAGACGCCGTGCGCACCCTGATCACGACCCTGTGGCAGCACAGCGCGCCGGGCTCCGTCCTCCTCGGCGACGTCATCAGCAAGGCGGCCCTGGAGAACCCGCTGTCGCGGCCCTTCATGAAGGTGCTCGAAGAGGACGGCAACCCATGGCTGTTCGGCACCGAGGAGCCCGAGCAGCTGCTCACCTCCTGCGGCTGGACGGTGCGCGAGGTGAAACAACCCGGCGAGGACGGCGCCGACTTCGGCCGCTGGCCCTACCCGGTGGCGCCTCGTGAGATGCCCCGTGTGCCGCGGTCCTTCCTGTTCACCGCGACCCGAGACGAGGCCACGTCATGACCGACCCGACCGGTGCCCCGAGCGCCGACCCGACCACCGACTTCCACCAGCGCGTCATCGACGACGCCGCGGCCGCCGTCCGCGGCCTGACCATCTCCCTCGGCGAGCGGCTCGGCCTGTACCGCGCACTCGCCGAGCACGGCCCGCTCACCCCCGCGGAGCTCGCGGAGCGCGCCGGCGTCACCGCGCGGTACGCGCAGGAGTGGCTGCACGCCCAGCTCAGCGCCGACTACGTGGAGCGCCACCCGTCGTCCGACAAGTACACCCTGCCGCAGGCGCACGCCGCCGTCCTCGCCGAGGCCGGGTCCGCCACGTACGCCGCGGGGTTCTTCACCGCGCTGAAGGCGCTGTACGCCACCGAGGACCTGCTGGTCGACGCCTACCGCACCGGCGAGGGCGTCGGCTGGGCCGAGCACGACCCGGCGCTCGACACCGGCATGGGCAGCTTCTTCCAGCCCACCTACCGGCACCGGCTGCTGAGCGACTGGCTGCCCGCGCTGGACGGCGTCACCGAGAAGCTGGCCAGCGGCGGCAGCGTCGCCGACATCGGCTGCGGCGTGGGACACACCACCCTGCTCATCGCCAAGGCCTACCCGCAGGCAAGGGTGTACGGCTTCGACTACTCGGAGGAAGCCGTCGCCATCGCCCGGCAGCTCGCCGACGACGCGGGCCTGTCCGATCGCGTCGTCTTCGAGACCGCGTCCGCCGACGACTACCCGGGAAGCGGCTACGACCTGGTCACCTTCTTCAACTGCCTGCACGACATGGGCGACCCGGTCGCCGCCGCCCAGCACGTCCACAAGTCCCTGGACCAGGACGGCACCTGGATGCTCGTGGAGTCCAACGTCTCGCCCGCCGACATCGACACCCGCACACCGGCGGCCCGCATGTTCATGTCGCTGTCCGCCGTGATGTGCCTGCCGGTCGCCGTCGCCCAGCGCGGCCCGCACGCCCTCGGCAACCACTCCGGCGAGAAGGCGTTCCGCGCCATCGCGGAGGAGGCCGGCTTCAGCCGCTGGCGGCGCGCGACCGAGACCCCGGTCAACGCCGTGTACGAGGTCCGGCCCTGAGCAGCGCGCCACGTCCGGCCCTGAACCACGTAAGACGTCCGGTCCCGACCCGCCCGCGTACCCGACAGGAGAGACCATGGCCGCCACGGCCCTGCCCGTCACCGACCGCTTCCTCGAAGTCCTCCAACGGCTCAGCGAGAAGGCCGTCGAGGACTACTACAACCCGTACCAGCAGTTCGACTGGCCCGAGAAGCTGGACGAGAACCGCCTGTGGATGAGCCCCGAGCTGCTCACCCCCTACGGCACCCCGTACTTCGACGAGCTCGGCGAACAGACCCTGCACCGGCTGTCCAAGTGGGAGTCCATCAACTTCTACAGCCTCAACGTGCACGGCATCCGCGAACTGCTCATCGAGGTCGTGGGCCGCATCCACATGCCCGGCTTCGAAGTGCCGTCCGACTTCTTCCACCACTTCATCGGCGAGGAGAACGAACACATGTGGTTCTTCGCCGAGTTCTGCCGCCGCTACGGCGACAAGATCTACGCCTCGACCGCCCTGCGCGCCGACTCGGCCTGGGAACCCGAGGTCGAGAACTTCCTCGTCTTCGCCCGCATCCTGTTCTTCGAGGAGCTGGTCGACCACTACAACATGCGGATGGCGCAGGACGAGACGCTCTGCGACACCATCCGCAAGGTCAACCGCATCCACCACCAGGACGAGTCCCGGCACATCGCCTTCGGGCGCGAGCTGGTCTCGCTGCTGTTCACCCGGATGCGCGATGCGGTGGGCGAGGAGCGGCTGCGCGAGGTGGAGAGCTACCTCAAGCGCTACGTCGTCTTCAGCGTCAACTCCCTCTACAACCCGCACGTCTACCGCGACGCCGGCATCGCCGACCCGCTCGGTCTGCGCAATGCCCTCGTCGCCGACGAACGCCGGCGCGCGCACGAGCGCAAGGCCATCCGCAAGCCGCTCGCCTTCTTCCTCAAGACCGGGATCTTCTCCGACGACACGCTGCCGGTCATCTGACCCGAGAGGTGGTCAACCACCGTGTCCCACACCACGTTCACAGCCCCGCGATCTTCCCCGGCTTCCCCCGGAACAGCCCGCGGCCTACCCTCCCTCGGACCGGAGGGCACCACCCTGCTGCGGCTCCTCGACGACACCTTCGAACGGTGGGGAGTGGTCGCCGGAGCACGCTCCATGACCATGCCCCCGCTGCTGCCGGCCGCGGATCTGAGGCGCCTGGACTACTACGAGAACTTCCCGCACCAGGCCGTCGTCGCCACCGCCATCGAGGTCGACCGGCGCGGTGAGTTCTGTACCGAGACCGGATGCTTTCCCTGCAGCACTCTGCAACCAGCCGACCTCGGTCTGCCCTCCGCGTCCTGTTACGCGGTCTACCTCGACCACGAGGGCCGCGAGGTGGCGGCGGACACCCTCGTCACGGTCGTCGGCTGGTGCTTCCGCAAGGAGGAGCGTTACGAGGGGCTCAGGCGCCAACTCGGCTTTCGCATGCGGGAGATCGTGGCGCTGGGCAGCCGCGAGCACGCCGAGAGCCACCTGTGCGACTTCAGCGACCGCATCATCGCCTTCGCCCGGGCGCTGGACCTGCCGCTGCGCAAGGAAGCCGCCTGCGACCCCTTCTACGACAAGGGCGGCTCCAAGGCGGTGCTGCAGCGGCTGTCGCCCGTCAAACACGAGTTCCTCTACGAGGACCTGGCGATCGCCTCCGTCAACACCCACCGCAACTTCTTCGGCGACCGCTGCTCCATCACCCTCGCGGGCACCGGCGGACCGGCCTTCACCAGCTGCGTCGCCTTCGGTCTCGAGCGCTGGCTGTCCGCACTCACCCGGCGGCACGGCAGCTGGGCCGCCGCCACTGAGGCCGTCCACGCGGCCAGGGACCGTCTCTCCCCCGTCGGACCGGGGGTGTGACGTGCCGGCCCGCCCCACCGCCGCAGGCGGCGGCCCGGGCTGGGCGAACCTCGGCATGGACATCGTGTCCGTCAAGCGCGTCCGCCGACTCCTCGAGGACCACGGCGAGGGGTTCTTCGAGCGGATGCTGGACCCCGGAGAACTCGCCGACTGCCGCACGTCCAGCGGGCTTGATCTGCTCAGTCTCTGCGGCCGGATCGCGGCCAAGGAGGCGGCGTTCAAGACACTGCGGGTCCGGGGCCGGTTCCTGCCGTGGCGGGACATCGTGGTGCGCCGCTCGGACGGCGGCTGGCCGCTCGTCGAACTGCGGCGCAGCGCCGCCGACATGGCGGCGCAGTCCGGCATCACGGACATCACGGTGAGCATCAGCCACGACGTGGACTACGCGGTGGCCGTGGCCGCCCCCATCCTCGGCGATCCCTCCGGCCTGAGGCCGTGAGACGCCTGCCCACCCACCCGTACACAGCAACGTGAGGAGCACACTCATGAGCGAGGCCCTGCAGCAGGTCAAGGACTGGATCCTCAAGCGTCACCCGGACCGCGAGGACATCCCGGGCGACCTGGACCTGATCGAGAACCGCCTCATCGACTCGCTGTCCTTCGTCGAGTTCGTCTTCCTGCTGGAGCAGCACAGCGGCCGCCCCATCGAGATGGAGACCCTGGAGGTCGACGCCATCCGCACCCTCGACGCCATCGACGCCAACTTCTTCCGTGCGGAGGTGAAGTGAGATGGGCCGGAGGCTCTTCACCTCCGAATCGGTCACCGAGGGCCATCCCGACAAGATCGCCGACCGGATCAGCGACACGGTCCTGGACGCGCTGCTCGCCCAGGACCCGGCCGCGCGCGTCGCCGTGGAGACCCTGATCACCACGGGGCAGGTGCACATCGCGGGCGAGGTCACCACGACCGCGTACGCCCCCATCGCCCAGCTCGTGCGCGACACGATCCTGGAGATCGGCTACGACTCCTCCGCGAAAGGCTTCGACGGGGCGTCCTGCGGTGTTTCGGTCTCGATCGGATCCCAGTCCCCCGACATCGCGCAGGGGGTGGACTCCGCGTACGAGGCGCGGATCGAAGGTGTCTCCCAGAGGGACGAAGAGGCCGAGCTGTCCCGGCAGGGCGCGGGCGACCAGGGCCTGATGTTCGGGTACGCCTGCGACGACACCCCTCAGTTCATGCCCCTGCCGATCCACCTCGCGCACCGGCTGGCCGAGCGGCTGACCGAGGTCCGCAAGAACGGAACCTGCCCCTACCTGCGGCCGGACGGCAAGACGCAGGTCACCATCGAGTACGACGGCGACTGGCCGGTACGTCTGGACACCGTCGTCGTCTCCTCCCAGCACGCCCCCGACATCAGCCTCGACGGCCTCCTGGCCCCGGACATCCGGGACCTCGTCGTCGAGCCCACGCTCAAGGCGCTGGCCGAACAAGGCCTGAGTCTGGAGAGCGACGGTTACCGGCTGCTGGTCAACCCCACCGGGCGGTTCGAGGTCGGAGGGCCCATGGGCGACGCCGGCCTGACCGGCCGCAAGATCATCATCGACACGTACGGCGGCATGGCCCGCCACGGCGGCGGCGCCTTCTCCGGCAAGGACCCCTCCAAGGTGGACCGCTCGGCGGCGTACGCGATGCGCTGGGTCGCCAAGAACGTCGTCGCCGCGGGCCTCGCCACCCGCTGCGAGGTCCAGGTCGCCTACGCCATCGGCAAGGCCGAGCCCGTCGGCCTGTTCGTCGAGACCTTCGGCACCGAATCCGTGCCCGTGGACCGCATCCAGGCCGCCATCACCGAAGTGTTCGACCTGCGGCCTGCCGCGATCATCCGTGACCTGGACCTGTTGCGGCCGATCTACGCCGGGACCTCGGCGTACGGCCACTTCGGGCGTGAACTCCCGGATTTCTCATGGGAGTCCACGGACCGGGTCGAGGCCCTGCTCAGGGCTGTGGAGGGCTGAGATGCGCATCGCTGTCACGGGCTCCATCGCCACCGACCATCTGATGTCGTTCCCGGGGAGCTTCACCGACCAGCTTCTGGCCGACCGCCTCGACCGTGTCTCCCTGTCCTTCCTCGCCGACCGGCTGGAGATCCGTAGCGGCGGCGTGGCAGCGAACATCTCCTTCGGCCTCGGGCTGCTCGGCATGCGGCCGGTGCTCGTCGGCGCGGTCGGCGGCGACTTCGAGCCCTACCGGATCCGGCTGAAGCAGCACGGGGTCGACACCGACTCCGTGCTGGTCAGCGAGGAGCATCACACGGCACGCTTCGTGTGCACGACCGACCGGATGCAGAACCAGATCGCGACCTTCTACGCCGGCGCCATGGCGCAAGCCCGCCGGATCGACCTGCGGACGGTCGTGGAGCGGGTCGGCCGGCTCGGACTGGTGATGGTCTCGCCCGACGACCCCGAGGCCATGCTCCGGCACACTCGGGCCTGCCGCTCACTGGGCATCCCCTTCGCAGCAGACCCGTCCCAGCAACTGGCGCGCCTGAGCAAGGACGACGTCCTCGAACTGATCGACGGCGCACGCTGGCTGTTCACCAACGAGTACGAGACCGCGCTGCTGCAGGACCGCACCGGCCTGACCGCTCCGGAGATCCTGCGCCGCGTCGGCTGCTGGGTCACCACGCACGCAGCAGCGGGCGTCCGAATCCGCAGGGACGGGCGCCAGGCCCTGGCCGTTCCCGCGGTCGAGGTGTCGGGCGTCGTGGACCCCACCGGAGTCGGTGACGCCTTCCGCGCGGGATTCCTCGCGGGCGTGGCGTGGGGCGTGCCGGAGAAGTGCGCCGCCCAACTCGGCTGCGTCCTGGCCGCCACGGTCCTGGACTACGTCGGCACGCAGGAGTACCGGCTGTACCGCGACGCGCTGCTCGCGCGGCTGCGGGCCACCTACGGAGTGGGGTGCGCCGCGCACCTCGTGGCTCATCTGCGGGGGCTGTCGTGACGGGGACGCGCGGCGACGGTCTGAGGACGGCGCTCGCCACCCGTGTGGTGGTGGCGGACGGGGCGATGGGCACCATGCTCCAGGCACAGGACCCCACGCTGGACGACTTCCGGAACCTGGAGGGCTGTAACGAGATCTTGAACGTGACGCGACCGGACATCGTCCGGTCGGTCCACGACGCGTACTTCGCCGTGGGCGTCGACTGCGTGGAGACCAACACCTTCGGCGCGAACCTCGCCGCCCTGGGGGAGTACGGGATCGCCGAGCGGACCTTCGAGCTCTCGCAGGCCGGCGCCCGGGTCGCCCGGGAGGCGGCCGACGAGTTCACCGCCCGCGACGGGCGCCCGCGCTGGGTGCTGGGCTCCATGGGGCCCGGCACGAAGCTGCCCACGCTGGGCCACATCGCCTTCCACGCGGTCCGGGACGCCTACCAGCGGAACGCCGAGGGCCTGCTCGCGGGCGGCGCGGACGCGCTGCTGGTGGAGACGACGCAGGACCTGCTGCAGACGAAGGCCGCGGTGCTGGGCGCGAAACGAGCGTTGGCCGCGACGGACGTGGACGTGCCGGTGCTGGTGTCGGTCACGGTCGAGACGACCGGCACGATGTTGCTGGGCTCGGAGATCGGCGCGGCGCTGACCGCGCTGGAGCCGCTGGGCATCGACATGATCGGCCTGAACTGCGCGACGGGTCCGGCGGAGATGAGCGAGCACCTGCGCCACCTGTCCCGGCACTCGCGCATCCCGCTCTCCTGCATGCCCAACGCCGGCCTGCCCGTGCTGACCAAGGACGGGGCGCACTACCCGCTGACCGCTCCCGAGCTGGCGGATGCGCAGGAGACGTTCGTGCGCGAGTACGGCCTGTCTCTGGTCGGCGGCTGCTGTGGGACGACGCCCGAGCACCTGCGCCAGATCGTGGAACGGGTGCGGGACCTTGAGGTGCCGCCCCGTGATCCGAGGCCCGAGCCGGGTGCGGCGTCGCTGTATCAGTCGGTGCCCTTCCGGCAGGACACCTCCTACCTGGCGATCGGTGAGCGGACGAACGCCAACGGTTCGAAGAAGTTCCGTGAGGCCATGCTGGAGGGCCGCTGGGACGACTGTGTGGAGATGGCCCGGGAGCAGATCCGTGAGGGCGCGCACATGCTGGACCTGTGCGTGGACTACGTCGGCCGGGACGGTGTGGCCGACATGGAGGAACTGGCCGGCCGCTTCGCCACGGCTTCCACGCTGCCGATCGTGCTGGACTCCACCGAGGTCGAGGTGATCCGGGCCGGTCTGGAAAAGCTCGGCGGCCGCGCGGTGATCAACTCGGTGAACTACGAGGACGGTGACGGTCCGGAGTCCCGTTTCGCCAAGGTCACGCAGCTGGCCAGGGAGCACGGTGCCGCGCTGATCGCGCTGACCATCGACGAGGAGGGCCAGGCCCGCACCGCGGAGAAGAAGGTCGAGATCGCCGAGCGGCTGATCGAGGACCTGACCGGGAACTGGGGCATCCACGAGGAGGACATCCTCGTCGACTGCCTGACCTTCACCATCTGCACGGGCCAGGAGGAGTCCCGGGGCGACGGGATCGCCACCATCGAGGGCATCCGTGAGCTGAAGCGGCGCCACCCGCGTGTGCAGACCACGCTGGGCCTGTCGAACATCTCCTTCGGCCTCAACCCGGCCGCCCGGATCCTGCTCAACTCGGTCTTCCTGGACGAGTGTGTCAAGGCGGGATTGGACTCGGCGATCGTGCACGCCTCGAAGATCCTGCCGATCGCCCGCTTCTCCGAGGAGGAGGTCCAAACGGCTCTGGACCTCATCTACGACCGGCGCGCCGAGGGCTATGACCCGTTGCAGAAGCTGATGCAGTTGTTCGAGGGTGCCACGGCCAAGTCCCTGAAGGCGGGCAAGGCCGAGGAGCTGGCCGCGCTGCCGCTGGACGAGCGCCTGAAGCGGCGCATCATCGACGGTGAGCGCAACGGCCTGGAGGCCGACCTCGATGAGGCCTTGCAGTCGCGCCCGGCCCTGGACATCGTCAACGAGACGCTGCTGGAGGGTATGAAGGTCGTCGGTGAGCTGTTCGGTTCCGGCCAGATGCAGCTGCCGTTCGTGCTGCAGTCGGCCGAGGTGATGAAGACGGCGGTGTCCCATCTCGAGCCGCACATGGAGAAGGTCGAGGGCGACGAGGCCGGCAAGGGCACGATCGTGCTGGCCACCGTGCGCGGCGATGTGCATGACATCGGCAAGAACCTGGTCGACATCATCTTGACCAACAACGGCTACAACGTCGTCAACCTGGGGATCAAGCAGCCGGTCTCGGCGATCCTGGACGCCGCCGAGGAGCACAGGGCCGATGTCATCGGCATGTCCGGGCTCCTGGTCAAGTCCACGGTGATCATGAAGGAGAACCTGGAGGAGCTGAACTCCCGGGGTCTGGCCGCCCGCTTCCCGGTCATCCTCGGCGGTGCCGCCCTGACCCGCGCCTACGTCGAGCAGGACCTGCACGAGATCTACCAGGGCGAGGTCCGCTACGCCCGCGACGCCTTCGAGGGCCTGCGTCTGATGGACGCGCTTATGGCGGTGAAACGGGGCATCCCAGGAGCCGCTCTCCCGGAACTCAGACAGCGCCGGGTCAAGGCCGCCGCCACGGTGCGGAACACGGAGCGGCCGGCGGAGAGCCCACGGCGCTCGGACGTGGCCACCGGCAATCCCGTGCCGACACCGCCGTTCTTCGGCACCCGCGTCGTCAAGGGCATTCCCTTGAAGGAGTACGCCTCCTGGCTGGACGAGGGCGCCCTGTTCAAGGGCCAGTGGGGCCTCACGCGGGACATGATCGAATCCGTGGGGCGGCCCAGGCTGCGGATGTGGCTGGACCGGCTGCGGACCGAGAACCTTCTCGAAGCCGCCGTGGTCTACGGCTACTTCCCGTGTGTGTCGAAGGACGACGACCTGATCGTCCTGGACGGGCACGGCACCGAGCGCACCCGTTTCACCTTCCCCCGTCAGGACCGCGGCCGGCGCTTCTGCCTGGCCGACTTCTTCCGCCCGGAGGAGAGCGGCCAGGTCGATGTCGTGGGGCTCCAGATCGTCACCGTCGGCTCGCGGATCGGTCAGGCCACGGCCGAACTGTTCGAGTCCGACGCCTACCGCGACTACCTGGAACTGCACGGCCTGTCCGTGCAGTTGGCCGAGGCGCTCGCCGAGTACTGGCACGCCCGTGTCCGCGCGGAACTCGGCATCGGCGTTCACGACCCGGCCGGCCTGGACGGCATGCTCCGTACCCGGTACCAGGGCTGCCGTTACTCGCTCGGCTACCCGGCCTGCCCCGACCTGGAAGACCGCGGCAAGATCGCCGGCCTGCTGCGGCCGGAGCGGATCGGCGTGGCGCTCTCCGAGGAGTTCCAGCTCCACCCGGAGCAGTCCACGGACGCGATCGTCGTCCACCACCCCGAGGCGAGCTACTTCAATGCGGGAGGCCGCCCATGACGACCGGCAGGACCACGTTCTCCTTCGAGTTCTTCCCTCCCAAGACCGCGAACGGAGAGCGCACCCTCTGGGAAGCGATCCGCCGGGTGGAGGCGCTGCGGCCCGACTTCGTGTCCGTGACGTACGGCGCCGGAGGCTCCTCTCGCGACCGCACCGTCGCCGTCACCCGGCGCATCGCCGCGGAGACCACCCTGCGTCCGGTCGCCCACCTCACCGCCATCGGCCACTCGGTCGCCGAGCTGCGGCACATCATCGGCGCCTACGCGGACGCCGGTATCCGCGACGTCCTCGTCCTGCGCGGCGAT
This sequence comes from Streptomyces coeruleorubidus, assembly GCF_028885415.1. Classification (GTDB taxonomy): domain Bacteria; phylum Actinomycetota; class Actinomycetes; order Streptomycetales; family Streptomycetaceae; genus Streptomyces; species Streptomyces coeruleorubidus_A. Next base: position 3,989,994 of record NZ_CP118527.1, on the reverse strand, counting down.
CCGCCCGGCGACCCCCGGGGCGAGTGGCTCCCGCACCCGGACGGCTTCACCCACGCCTACCAGCTGGTCGAACTGGTCCGCTCGCTCGGCGACTTCACCATCGGCGTGGCCGCCTTTCCGGAAGGGCACCCCCGGTCACCGGATCCGGAGACCGACCTCCGCCACTTCGTGGCCAAGTGCAAGGCCGGCGCGGACTACGCCATCACGCAGATGTTCTTCCACGTCGAGGACTATCTCCGGCTCCGGGACCGGGTGGCGGCCGCCGGCTGCCACACCCCGATCATCCCGGAGATCATGCCCGCCACCGACGTACGGCAGATCCGCCGTTTCGCGGAACTCAGCAACGCGGCCTTCCCCGAAGACCTGGCCCACCGGCTCGAAGCCGCCCGGGACGACCCCGGGGCCGCATACCGCGTCGGCGTCGACCACGCCGTCGCCATGGCCGAACGGCTCCTCGCCGAAGGCGCCCCCGGCCTGCACTACATCACCCTCAACCGTTCCACCGCGGCCCTCGACATCCACCGCACCGTCCGAGCCTCAAGGAGCCTCAGTGCCCGCTGACCGCCACCACCGCGCCGACCCGCCGGACTTCAAGGTCGCCGACCTGTCCCTGGCCGAGTTCGGCCGCAAGGAGATCACCCTCGCCGAGCACGAGATGCCCGGCCTGATGGCGATCCGCAAGGAGTACGCCGAGGCGCAGCCGCTGGCCGGCGCTCGCGTCACCGGCTCCCTGCACATGACCGTGCAGACGGCCGTGCTCATCGAGACGCTGGTCGCCCTGGGCGCCCAGGTCCGCTGGGCCTCCTGCAACATCTACTCCACCCAGGACCACGCGGCCGCGGCGATCGCCGCCGCCGGCGTCCCGGTGTTCGCCTGGAAGGGCGAGACGCTTCAGGAGTACTGGTGGTGCACGGAGCAGGCGCTGACCTGGCCGGACAGCCCCACGGGCGGCCCGAACATGATCCTGGACGACGGCGGTGACGCCACCCTCCTCGTCCACAAGGGCGTCGAGTACCGGAAGACCGGTGAGCTGCCCCCGGCGGACAACGAGGAACTCGCGGCCGTACGCGACCTGCTGGAGGCGAGCTCACTCGACTGGACCGGGATCGCCGCGCAGATCCGCGGCGTGACGGAGGAGACCACGACCGGTGTCCACCGCCTGTACGAGATGCAGCGCGAGGGCACTCTCCTGTTCCCGGCGATCAATGTCAACGACGCCGTGACCAAGTCGAAGTTCGACAACAAGTACGGCTGCCGTCACTCGCTGATCGACGGCATCAACCGCGCCACCGATGTCCTCATCGGCGGTAAGACGGCGGTGGTGTGCGGTTACGGTGACGTGGGCAAGGGCTGTGCGGAGTCCCTGCGCGGTCAGGGTGCGCGGGTGATCGTCACCGAGATCGACCCGATCTGCGCGTTGCAGGCGGCGATGGACGGCTACCAGGTGACGACGCTGGACGAGGTCGTCGAGACGGCCGACATCTTCATCACCACGACCGGTAACAAGGACATCATCATGGCCGGCGACATGGCCAGGATGAAGCACCAGGCGATCATCGGGAACATCGGTCACTTCGACAACGAGATCGACATGGCCGGTCTGGCGAGGATCCCGGGGATCGTCAAGGACGAGGTGAAGCCGCAGGTGCACACGTGGACCTTCCCGGACGGCAAGGTGATCATCGTGCTGTCGGAGGGCCGTCTGCTGAATCTGGGCAACGCCACCGGTCACCCGTCGTTCGTGATGTCCAACAGCTTCGCGGACCAGACCCTGGCCCAGATCGAGCTGTTCACCAAGCCCGACGAGTACCCGACCGGTGTGTATGTGCTGCCCAAGCACCTGGACGAGAAGGTCGCGCGTCTCCACCTGGAGGCGCTCGGTGTGAAGCTGACCATGCTCCGTCCCGAGCAGGCCGAGTACATCGGTGTGAAGGTCGAGGGTCCGTACAAGCCGGACCACTACCGCTACTGAGCAGGCGGTGAAGACACGATGTCCGAGTACTCCGCGTACGAGGAGTCCGAGCGGGATCCGGAGCTGCCCGGTCGGCTGCTCCGCACCGAGCGCGACGCCCTGATGCCCCTGCTCCGCGCCTCCGGCAAGGAGCGGTTCGAACTGCGCACGGCCTGCCCCGGTTGGACCGTGCGTCAGCTCCTCGCGCACTGCGGTGCCGCACTGGTCCGTATCGTCGAGGGCCGCCTCGAGGAAGGCGTGTTCCTGCCGGAGTCGAACGCCGCCGATGTCGCGGAGCGCGAGGACTGGCCGCTGAGCCGCGTCCTCGACGAGTTGGAGCGAGGCTTCACCGAGGCGGGAGACGTCATCGCCGGTCACAAGGACGGTCGGCTGGACGCGGTCGCGCTGGGGGAGTGGGTGCACGCCGGCGACGTACGTGAGGCGTTCGGCGAGCCGGGGGCCTACGGCGGCAGGAGCACCGAGTACGCGCTGCCGCTTCTCGAAGTGACCAGCCGCAGACGGAACACCCCGCGCCTGCACGCGTTCCTTTCCTGCAGCACGCCGCCGCTGGTCCTCGGTGACGAGACCGAGGACCGTCCGGTCGCGCAGTTCTGGGGTGACGTGCCGACACTGATGCGCCTCTACACGGGCCGCCCGCTCGTCGGGACGCGCTACGAACTGCACGGTGCGACGGAGCAGGAGCTGTGCATCTACCGGTGACCCGGTCGGCTCAGTCCGTCTTCACGATCTGGAAGGCCTCGGCGAGGCGGCCCGGTGGCAGGCCGCCCGCCCTGGCGTGTTCGGTGAGCCAGTCGCGCAGCAGGCCGGCCAGGTCGTCGAAGTGGGCGGTCTGCGAGGTGTGGATGCGCAGGGCGTCGACCTTCCGGTCGAAGACGGCCGTGACGTCGACGTACTGGTTGGGCCTCGGCCCGGTCATGAGCCACAGCTCGGGGACGACCCAGGGTTCCAGGCCCTCGTCCTTGAGGAGTTCGGGGTGCGCGAACGGGTTGCGCGCCTCGGGGTAGACCGCCCGCAGGGCCGCGTCACCGACGGCACGGTGGTCGGGGTGCAGGTCCGCGACCCGCGCCCAGTTGATCTCCGGGCTGGGGACGATCGCGCGCGTGGGCCGTACCTGGCGGATCACGCGGCACAGGTCGCGGCGCAGTTCGACGCTCGGCTCGACGAAGCTGTCGGGGTAGCCGAGGAAGCGGACCTCGTGCACTCCGCTGAGCTTGGCCGAGTGGACCTGTTCCGCGCGGCGCAGATCCGCCATCGCCTGGCGCGGCAGCCGCTCGTCATAGCCTCCCGCGTCGCCGTCCGTGACGATGCAGTACGTCGCGCGGGTGCCGCGCGCGATCCACTGCATCACCGTGCCGCTCACGCAGAACTCGATGTCGTCCGGGTGCGCGGCCACCACGAGCAGGGTCTCGGGAGCGCCGCGGTCGGGGGAGTCGGCCTTGAACTCGTCCATGAGGCAAGCCTGTTGACCACACGGCAGGGCGACAAGGCGTTGCCCGTGGCGTGTCTGCGACATGGCACTTACGTGCCAGCCAAAGATTTGGTAGATTCAAAACATTGGTGGATACAAGACCCCGGAGGTACCGGCATGTGCAGGATCTTCGGCTCCTTCGCCGCGGCGGCCACAGGCCCCGAGCTGGCCACGGTGTCGGCCCGGCAGCGCCACGGCGGCCCCGACGAGCGCGGTGTACTCGCCGGACGCGGCTGGTCGCTCGGCTGCGACCGGCTCGCCGTCACCGACCCGACGGGCGGCTCCCAGCCCTTCCGGCTGCCGACCGCACCAGGCATCACCGCCGTCCTCAACGGTGAGATCTACAACCACCGTGAGCTTCGCCGGCACCTGACCGCGCGCGGCCACCGCTTCCCCGACGCCTGTGACGGCAGCCTCCTGCCCGCGCTGTACGCCGAATACGGCCCGGCCTTCGCGGACCACCTGGACGGCATGTTCGCGATCGCCGTCCTCGACCTGCGGGGGCCGCTGCCCCAACTCCTCCTCGCGGTCGACGAGATGGGCATGAAGCCCCTGCACTACCACCAGGGACCCGATGGCGCGCTGCGGTTCGCCTCCGAGATCCCGGCGCTGCTCGCCTTCGACGAGGTGCCGGCCGATCCGCGCGAGGAGACCCTCGACACCGTACTGGCCACCAAGACACCCTTCGGCACCGAAACCGCCCTGCGCGGTATCCGCAACCTGCCACCCGGCGCCACCGCCGTGGCCCGCGGCACCGAAGGCCTGCGCGTCCTGCGCCGTCGTCCACGTCAGGCCGCACCGGCACCGGCTGCCGGCGTGCTGGACACGCTGCGCCGTGAGGTGCACCGGCTGGCCGAAGCCGATGCCCCGATCTGCGCCGTCACGAGTGGCGGCCTGGACTCCGGGCTCGTGACCGCGCTCGCCGCGGAGCACGCCGCGCCGCTGCACACTTTCCACCTCGGCTACCGCGGCCGCTGGCCGGACGCCGAACACACCTACGCCAAGGCCGTGGCCCGGCGTGCCCGCACCGTCCACCACCAGGTCGACGTCGACCCCGCCGAGTTCGCGTCCCTGCTCACCCGGACCATCCGGCACCTGGGCCAGCCCAACGCTGATCCCATCACACTGAGCACCTACGCACTCTTCCGGGCCGTGCGCGCAGCGGGCTTCACGGTGGCCCTCACCGGAGACGGCGCCGACGAACTCTTCGGCGGCTACGACCGGGTGCGCGCCGCCCTGGCCGCGCCCGAGGGCACCGACTGGACCGCGGCGTACGTCGACGCACTCGGCGCCGCTCCGCGCCTGACGCGCGAGTGGCTCTACACCCCCGACTACCGGGCCTTCATCGCCGAGCACGGCTCCGCCGCCGACCGGATCACGGCCGAGCTGCGTGCCTCTCGCGCCGACCGCGTCAGCACCCTCACCGGCTTCGAGACGCGCTGGAGGCTGCCCGCCTACCATCTGCGCCGCGTCGACCACCTCAGCATGGCCTGGGCGGTGGAGGCCAGGATTCCGTTCTGCCAGTCGGCCGTCGCGGCGGTGGCCCGCGGACTGCCTGCCGAGCAGCGGCACGGCAAACGCGCGCTGTACGAAGCAGGGCGCGACCTGCTGCCGCAGACCGTGCTGAACAGGCCCAAGCAGCCCTTCACCTTGCCCCTCGCCGCCATGCTCGCCCCCGGAGGCCCGCTGTTCGAACCGGTGCGTGAACTGCTCGCACCTTCCCGGCTGACGCGGACCGGGCAGTTGCGGCCGGAGCGGGTGCGGGCGTTGCTGGCCCGGCACGCGGCACACCCCTCGCACCAGGACGCCCTCACCCTGTGGGCGCTGGCCGTGCACGAGTTGTGGACCGAAGTCGTCCAGGGACTGCGGGTCTCCGTCGGCTGCGCGGCGTGATCGGCGACATCGTCCAGGCCGAAGGCGCGCCCGGGCCGACCCTCGTGCTGCACAGGGACCGGCTCCCGGCCGGCGCCCTGGCGTCGTGCGCGGAACTCACCGTCGTACGGCGGTGGCTGGAGCGTACGGGGCGCGGCCACATCCGCAAGCTGGCACTGATCGGGACATCCGCCGATCCGTCGTACGACCTGGACTACCGCTTCGTGCAATGTCTGCCGGACGGCTTCGACTTCCGGACCGGGTGCGGCCACTCGTTGCTCGCGGCCGTCGTCGGCACCGGACGGCTCGGGGCGGTGCGGGTGCGGGCGGTGACCACCGGGGACACGGTGGTGTGCGTGCCGGAGCCGCACGGGACGTACACGGTACGGCTGGAGCGATTCGCCGCGCGCGCGGACCTGCTGCCCACCGGCCGCCCCGCCGACCGGCTCCGCGGGCTCACGGTGTCGATCGTCCGGTACGGCAATCCGTACGTCTTCGTCGACGCCCGCGACCTCGGGCTGGACTCGGAGCACGCGCTCTTCACCGCGGGGCCGGCGGTGCTCGGGCGGCTGATCGCGGTGCGGGCGGCGGCGGCCCGGCTGCTGGGGATGCCGCCGCGGGGCGCGCTCCCCAAGGTCGCGGCGGTGGGCTCCTACCGCCCCGGGCGGTTGTCGGTCCGTGCGGTGACGGTCTCCGGCTGGCATCCGGCCCTGGCACTGACGGGGAGCGTGTGTCTGGCGGCGGGGACGGCCGTTTCGGGGACGCTGCCCTCGCGCCTGGCCCACGACAGCGACCCGGCGTACGAGGCGTGCTCCCGCGCGGCTCGCTCCTTGCGTCTCGACACCCCCTCCGGCCCGGTCCGCGTCTCCACCGGGGCGACGGCAAAGCGGCTTCGGCATGTCGCCGTCCACGACAAGCGTGCCCGGGTGCTCGAAACCGCCGTGCCGCTTGACTGGCGTATCCGCGTCACGGCGTGAACGCGCACCCGCTCAGGGGCTGGATGCGGGGCCTCTCTCTGCCACCCTGGTGATCGGTCAGCAATTCCCGCCAGGCATTCCCGCCAGGCCCAGGGGAATTCTTCTCTGCTGCGTCCCGACCGGGGGGAGCGATCTCCAGGATGAAATTCGAGAATCTACGCGTCGTGGTGACCGGGGCGTCCCGGTATTTCGGGCGGGCGATCGCCATTGGATTCGCGCACCTGGGTGCCGAGGTATTCGTATCGGCCCGCACGGTCGAGGCCGCGGAACACACCCGTACCGAAGTGCTGGGCGAGGCGAGGAACCGCATTCACGCGTTCGGCTGCGATCTGAGCCGGCCCGCCGAGATCAGGGACTTCGCCCGGCAGGTCGGTGAGCACACGGACCGCGTGGACCTGCTCGTCAACAACGGCGCACGCTGGCTGGACGGCTTCGAGCTGGAGGGCGCCTCGGACGACTCCATCGTCGAGACCATCGAGTCCACGGCGGGCGGCACGGTGCTCATGGTCAAGCACTTCCTGCCGCTGCTGCGGGCCTCCAAGCGCCCCGACATCGTCAACATGGTCGCTGTCTGCAGCCTCGGCGGAGCGGCCGATTCCCCGGCGCACGAGGCTTTTTACGCCGCCAAAGGCGCCCAGGCCGGGTTCGCCGACATTCTCGCGCGCCGACTGCGGCCTTCCGGCGTACGCGTCTTCTCCCTCTATCCGCCCGACTTCTCCACCTCCGATCCACGCTCTGCGGAATGGGAGGGCATCGGCAGGGGTGCGCAATATCCTGATGAGAAGCTCACGACCCAGGCCCTCTTCGAATGCATCGTCTACGCGGTCGAGCAACCACGTGACTGCTTCATCCGCTCGTTCCATTTCGAGCCCCGCTGAGCGCCCGCCGTCCAGCGGCGTTCACCTGACCGCCAAGGAGCCTTCGTCCATGAGCACCCCACTGTGGATCACCGCAACCCCGCCCGACAGCGACGGCGAGCTGCACATCGGGCACCTCGCCGGCCCCTACGTCGCCGCGGACGTGCTCAGCCGTCACTTGCGTGCCGACGGGCAGTCCGTGCTGTTCACCACCGGCACCGCCGATCACGCCGACTCGGTCGAGTTACGGGCGCTGCGCGGTGGACGCAAGCCGGAGGAGGTCGCGGAGGGCTTCCGCGCCGCGATCACCGCCGACTGGCTGCGCTCCGGCGTGGAGTTCGACCACATCGTCCAGCCACGTCGTGACCGTGGCTACCGGCGCTGGCTCCAGGACCTGTTACTGGACCTGTACGCGCAGGGCGTCATCGCACCCCGCACCCGCATGCTGCCGTACTGCGAACCCTGTGACCGCTGGCTGCACGGCGCCCATGTCACCGGCGTCTGCCCGCACTGCGGCACGCGCGGCGACGGCGGCCTGTGCCACACGTGTGCCAGGCCGAACGACGGCGACCTCATCGACCCGGTGTGTGCCCTGTGCGGTTCGCCGGGGCGGCCGCGCCGCTGCCGTCGCCTCTACCTTCCCCTGGAGCCGCTGCGCGATCTGCTCGCCGACCACTGGAGTTCCGCCGGGCTGCCGCCGCGCTTGGCCGTGCTGTGCGAGAGCCTCATCGAGGACGGCCTGCCGGACGTGGCCGTAGGGCACCCGGGGGACTGGGGCGTTCCGATCCCCGTCGACGGCTTCTCCGGGCACCGCATCGCCGCCTGCTTCGAATCCGCCGCGATGCACCTGTTCGGCTACGGCTACGACAACAAGCCCCTGCCCGAACGCACCATCCACTTCTGCGGGTTCGGGCACTCCTTCTGCCACGTCGTCCTGCTGCCCGCGATCCTCGTGGCCCGCGGCGTCAAACTGCCGCAGGAGATCCACGTCAACGAGACCTACCGCCTCGACGTCGAGGACGCGCGGGGGCCCGACGGCAAGCCCATGGTGTGGGCCCTCGACCTGCTCACCGAGTTCGGCTCGGACACGCTGCGCCGTCACGTCCTGACGGCCAGGCCGCTCGGCCGCCGCACCGACTTCCGCCGCGAGGAGCTCGACCGCACCCGGCAGATGCTGGACGGCACCTGGAACAGCTGGCTCAACCGGTTGTTCGCCGCGGTACGCGAGGAATGCGCGGGGCGGGTACCCGACGCGGAGCCGGGAGGCGACGGATGGGAGGCGTTGGAGCGCCGGCTGCACCGGGCCGCGCAGGACGTGCGCGAGGCGTACGGGCCCGAAGCCTTCGATCCGCGCCGCGCGGTCGCGGTCCTGGACGAAGTGGTCCGCTGTGTCACGGACTTCGGATACGTCAACGTCTTCGAACGGCGCCGGCCGAGCGGAACCGGACGTCATCTCCGGCCGATCATGGCCCAGTTGGCGGTGGCCTCGGCGCTGACGTCCTGGGCGTGGCCCGTCATGCCCGAGGGCGCGGCGCGGCTGGCACAGGCGCTGCGGCTCACACCCGGAGGGCCGGTGACGCCAGAAGCGCTTGTCCCACCGGCTCCGGGTACGCGGCTGGCCCCGCCGTCCGGACCCGTCTTCGGCTTCTGATCACCCGGTAAGCCGTTGTGCCCACCCGCTCCGCCCGGCGGAGCGGGTGGGCACAACGGCTTACCGGGCATCACAGCTGAAGGAGCTCCCCTCGTGTCTCTGCGCGTCGCCATGCTCAGCGTCCACACCTCGCCGCTCCACCAGCCCGGCACGGGCGATGCGGGCGGCATGAACGTCTACATGGTCGAACTCTCCCGGGCCCTGGCCGAACAGGGCGCCCGCGTCGACCTGTTCACCCGCTGCCGGGGCGAGGGGCACCCGCCTCGCGTCGAGATCGTTCCAGGCGTGCAGGTACGGCACCTGCACGCGGGTCCGTGCCGTGCCCTGCCCAAGGAAGCCATGCCCGGGCTGGTGCTGGAGTTCGCCCTCGCCCTGCTGAAGGCAGGTGCCGGCAATCCGTACGACCTGGTGCACTCGCACTACTGGCTGTCGGGTCAGGCGGGCAGCCTCGCCGCCGGGCAGTGGCAGGTCCCCCTGGTGCACACGATGCACACGATGGCGCGCGTCAAGAACGCCTCCCTCGCGCCCGGCGACAAGCCCGAGCCGGAACTGCGCGTCCACGCGGAGAGCGGACTCGTCGCCACCGCTGACCGGCTCATCGCCAACACGCCCGAGGAAGCGATCGCGCTGCAGAACCTCTACGGAGCAGCGCCGCACCGCACCGATGTCGTGACGCCGGGAGTCGACACCCGGACGTTCCACCCCGCCGACGGCAGGAGGGCGGCACGCGCCCGACTGGGCCTGCCGCAGGAGGCGTTCGTCCCGCTCTTCGCCGGTCGTATCCAACCGCTCAAAGGCCCTGACGTCCTGGTCCGCGCCGTGGCGGAACTGCTGCGGGAGGCACCGGATCTGCGCCGAAGGCTGCTCGTGCCCGTGGTCGGCGGGCTCAGCGGCTCGGGCACGCGGGTGCCCGGCGAACTGCGTGAGCTGTGCGGGCGGCTCGGTCTGCTGGATGTGGTTCGTTTCGAACGGGCCGTGCCGCAACGGGAGCTGGCGGAGTGGTACCGGGCGGCCGATGTACTGGTGGTGCCCTCGCGCAGCGAGTCCTTCGGCCTGGTGGCCCTGGAGGCGCAGGCCTGCGGCACGCCGGTGCTGGCCGCGGCCGTGGGCGGACTGCCGACGGCGGTGCGGGACGGAGAATCGGGACTGCTCGTAGGCGGACACGAGCCGGGCGAGTACGCGCGCAGACTGCTGTGGTTCGCACGGCATACGGCGGCGGCGGAGGCCATGGGGGTGGCGGCCGAACGGCACGCCCAGGGGATGAACTGGTGCGCCGCGGCCCGGCGGACGCTTCAGGTGTACGAGCGCGCGCTGGAGAACAGGGGCGCGAGGATGGGGCAGAGGCGGCGGCACGCCCCTGCCCCGGCGGCCGCTCCCTCCTGGAGGAACGGAAGGGCCGCAGTGCCAGCTTAACATTCCTTTGGTGCGACCAAAAGTATGGCTCGTTCCAAATGAGGTTCGGTGACCGGATTCTGGTCGGATTCCCTTGGGATGTCATATCCGCGCCATGACATATCCACGACTTGTGGAATCGTAGATTCCCCCTCGCGAGCGGGTGATGATGAATATGTCTTCGACGGGGCCCGGCGGCACGGGCCTCGAAGGTGGAATTCCATTGACATCCTGGAGGAAAAAGTGTCTGCAGCTGTGCGCGCCACCGGATTCCGTATTGCTCGCCAGTTCACCCTCGCTGTGATTCTCTGCGCGGCCGTCGCGGGCGGCGCCGTGGCGACCGCCCTGCCGGTCGAGAACTCCGTCTCGCGGCAGGTGGTGGCCGGCAGCGCGGACAACAACTGGCCGGCGGTCCCGATGACGACGCAGGACAACAACTGGCCGACGGCATCGATGTCGACGCAGGACAACAACTGGCCGAGCAATTCCTCTGTCCTGTAAGGAACGCACGGAAAAGGGCCCCGGAAGCGCCGCGCGCAGCGGCTCCCCGGGGCCCTTTCCTATGGGCCGACCAAGCTGCCCGATGGCTTCTCAGGCGGCTCGGCAGTCGGGGCACAGCCCCTTGAAGACGATGTCGGCGTCATTCACCTGCCAGTCCGTGAGGTCGTCTCCGGGAGGGACCGGTGCCACGTGGACGACATTCTGCACGCGTCCGCATTTGACGCACAGTGCATGCTGGTGCGGTGGACCCGAGAGTTCGAAGACGGCCGGCCATCCGGGGCGCTCGAATTTTGTCACCAGGCCGGTGTCCAGAAAATGCCGCAGCATTTCATAGACGGCCTGGGACGTCAGCGTGCCCAGGCGCTCCCGGGCCGCGGCGGTCAGTTCCTCCACGTCGAGGTGGCCGCCGGCCGTCAACACCTGCAGCACCTCCAGACGGGGGCTCGTCACGCGCAGACCGACATCGCGGAGCTGCTGGATCGCCGCTTCGCGCTCGTTCGCCACTGCTTCGCGTGTCATCTCTCCGCCGCCTGGTGAGACCAAAAGTTTGAATGAATCGTACCTCTTGTCCCCACCGGAGTGCAGAGAGCCGACAGCCGCCGGGGCAGCCGTCTGCGGGCTGTCAGTCGAGCCAGCCCAGCCGGGAGGCGCGCACCCCTGCTTCAAAACGGCTGGACGCGCCCAGCTCCTGCATCAGCTCGGAGATCATCCTGCTGACGGTGCGCAGGGAGACGCCGAGGCTGCGGGCGACCTTTTCGTCCTTCATGCCGGAGGCGAGCATGCGCAGGGCCGCGCGCTGCTGTTCGGTGAGTCCGTCGCCCCCTCGCGCGGGCTGAGCCTGCTCGCCGTACGGGGTCGCGGTGTGCCAGCAGTGCTCGAACAGAGTCAGATAGGACCGTACGAGGGCAGGGCCGCGGGCCAGGATGGCCCCCGCTGAGCCGTCCTCGGGGTCGGCCGGGAGCAGGGCGAACTGCTCATCGGCGATGATCATGTTCATGGGCACGACCGGGGAGAGGCGTACCTCGACGCCCAGTTTCGCCTTCATCCTCAGATGGTCGGCGTCTTCGGGGACCGATGTGAGGCGCTGATTGAAGATGGAGCGAACCTGGACGCCGTTCTCGATCTGACGCCGATCACGGTCGAGCGCTCGCTCGGGAATCTCCCTGCCGCGCGCGATGGGATGCATCGAGGCGAGGCGGTGCTGCACGGTGTCCGTGATGTCCTCGAGCACCTGTTGGATACGGCGGTAGTCGCTGATGATCTCGACCTCCACGCCTGCCGCCTGGGCCAGTGTCTCGGTGCGCAGGAAGTTGCCGGCCAGTGTCTGCAGGGTGTGGTGTGCCTGGTCGGCCTGATCGAGGTGGTTGCGCAGCCGGGTGCGCTCCCGCTCCAGCAGTCTGATCAGAGCGATCTCGGGGGCTATGACGGTGACCGAGTCGCTTTCCGCCTCCGATGCCTTGCCCGCGTCCAGTTCGAGGCGGTTGTCGTGGAGTCGCCCCGTCGGGACGACCAGGCCGAGGCCGAGTAACTCGTTGCGGCATCGATCACGTTCGTCGTCCGACAAGTCCATCTCGAACGCGACTTCCCGGAAGCTGGACGCCCCTCGCGCTCGCAGTCTCCGGTAGAAGGCGAGAGCCAGATCAGTGGATTGAGTCCCTGTTCTGCCACTGCCGTAGACCACTGCGAAGCGCCCCCTCGTGATTCTTCGAAATGCCCCGATCACACCTTGTCACACAAGGTGCTCAGGATCTCCGAGTCATCTTAGTAATGTGACGGGCGTCACTCGGAGGGGTGGCACACGAGGAGGACGCTGTGCGTCCGCTCGTCGAGCCACTGCTGCCGCTGGTCGGCGATGTGCAGGCCGGCGGCCCGCAGTTCCCGCAGCAGGTCTTGCTGATTCACGATCCACTTGTCGGTGGTCGCGATCGACCGGCGGATCCGGGTCTTCCCCGAGCGCTCGATGAAGTAGGTGATCTGCTCGCTCATGGTGGCGAGGTCGAAGACCTGACGGGCCACGACCCACTCGGTGACCCCGTCGAACCGCGGCACCTGGAACGCCCAGGTGCGGCGGGGGTGTTCGGCGAGACCCGCCGCGTCATGAGCCGTGTAGTCCAGGGCGAGTGCGCCGTCCGAGCCCAGGTGGGCGGCGATCTCGCGCAGGATCCCGGGGCGGGCGTGCGGGGGGATCGCCGCGATCATCGCCCCTGCCAGCAGGGTGAGTCGGTAGCGCCGGTGCAGGCGCAGGTGGGCGAGATCGGCGCGGGTGGTGGTGACCCGGCCGCGGACCCGCGGGCCGACGCGATCGGCCCAGGCGCGCAGTCTCTCCAGGCTCGGGGCGTCCCGGTCGACCGCCTCGACGGTGAACCCGTGGCGGGCGAACGGGACGGTGAGCCGTCCGGCGCCCGAGCCCAGGTCGAGCACGGGGCCGCCGGTGGCCCTGGCCAGGGCCAGATACTCCACGATGTCGCCGCTGAACGGCCCCAGCAGGGCGTCGTGCAGCCACAGCTGGTCCTCGGTGTGGGGGGCGAGGGACTCCAGACCGGGAAGCCAGGCGCACAGCGCGGGGGAGGCGGTGGTGATCCGGGACGGCGGGACCGGGCCGAGCGCAGGCGTCACCGGTGTGCCGGTCTGTGTGTACATCGCTCCTCCAGGTGGCTCGACCGGTCCTGCCGTCCGGGCGGGCCCCGTGCCGCCGGGACCGCGCCGCGGCACCATCGTGTCCGGAAGCCTTTACGCCGGGCCAGCCTCCACGGATGCGCGTTCACGCCAACGCGCGTCTACGCCAAGGACGTCGGACTTCATGAGCGATGCGTACGTCGAATGCGCGACTGTCACATGCCCCGGCTCAACCGCCGTCCCGCGCCCGTGAAGCCGTGAACCGTGTAGAAGGGCAGTGCGGGGTCGGCCTCCGTCGGCAGACTGACCGACTGACGCCGGGCGTCGTGCCTTCGCATGCGCTCGGTGAGAACGGACAGCAGCGCACTTCCGATCCCGTCACGGCGGCGCTCGGGTGCGGTGCACAGCACGTACAACTCGCCCTCACCCGGGGCGGGTACGCCTCCGGCGGCCGCGCCGACGACCTGGTCGGCCTCGGCGGCCACCAGCCAGCCCAACCAGCTCGGCGCGCCACCAGGAACTCCTATTTCCGCGCTGATGCGGGGGAGTGAGCAATTCACGCCCACCAGGCGTTCGACGGCGTCCTTTTCCAGAGTTCCGGTATAGCTCTCGCGTATCACGGCGGCGAGCAGCCGGGATACGGCGGCCGCCTCGGCAGGGACGGCGGATCGCACATCAATCGCGTGCATCAGCTCTGCACCCTCCCCCGGGGCGAACCACTCAACCGGTGATACCCGGAACGGAACAGCAAGCCAGGACAAGCGGAGTCAGGGCTGCCGCCGCGGTGAGTGCCACACACACTGTCCGCAGTGTCGGAGAGCATGCGGCGTGCGGTGTGAGGATGCGGCGCATGCGCAGCACAGCCGACGGCCCGCCCGCCGCGAAGGCCATGTGGGGCGCCTGGCCGGATGCCACCGCGTACAGGGCGGTGGCGAGTGCGTCCCGCGAACACCGGCGCAGCGCCCGGTCGTCGGCTGCCATCTCGAGCAACAGCGGCACCTCGGTGCGAGCGAGCCGGGCCAGTGGCAGTCCACGGAAAATGGCACCGAAGGCCCCGGCCGCGGCCACCAGCAGATGGTGGCGGCCGGCGATGTGCGCCCGCTCGTGTGCCAGCACCGCTGTCATTTGCTGTCCGGTCAGGACCTGAAGTGCCCCCGAGCTGACCACGACTTCAGGTGCGCGGCCCGGCAGGCAGTACACGGCCGGGGTGTCGTGCTGCAGCACCGTGGCACCCAACTCCGGTCGCCTGTTGCCGACGAGGCGCAGCAGTTCGGCGTGACGTACCCGCAGGCGCCTCGCGCTCAGGAGTTCACGTACGAAGGCGACAGCGAAAGCCGCGGGCACGCAGGCAGCCGCGAAAAGGCCCGCCCACACGCGGGTGTCCACGCCTGCCAGGCCGTCCGGAGGGAGAGGCCCGCACTGCGTGCCGCCGGAAACGACGCAGGCCTCGGTGAGGCGGGACAAATGGTGGCTGCTCGCTGTCGGAAGCAGGAGTTGCAGGGCCGTCATGGACACGGAAGCGATGAGGGACAGTCCGAGCAGGATCCACACCGCGAGAGCCAGCCGGGGTGTCCGGTGCGCCCAATGGCTGCGGGCAAGCGCCCTCGCCAGCGACACCCCGGCCACCAGGGCGATGGTCACAGGCGGCAGCACGTGATGACCGGGCACGAACAACCCGTCCGAGTAACCGAGGAGTTCGGTCACGAGGGTGCTCCGGGCTCCTCGGCGCCCCCGGGGGCGCCGCCCATCGCGCGCAGTGCGGCAGTCAGCGCGGACACGTCCTCCGGCGACATGTGCTCCACGAATCGCTGCAGCGCGGCCTGGCGGTCCTGGGTGTTGCCGAGCGCGTCCTGCATGAGGGCGGCGGTGTATTCCTCACGGCTGCGCTCGGGTTCGTACAGCCAGGCGCGGCCGGCCTTCTCGCGGCGGAGCAGGCCTTTGCGGTGGAGGATGTCCGCGACCGTCATCACCGTCGTGTAGGCCACGGGACGCATGTGATTGATGTCGTTGACGATCTCCCGGACCGTGGCGGGGCGCCCCCAGCGCCAGAGCCGGTCCATGATTTCGGCTTCGAGGTCACCCAGCCGTCGCACCCTTTCCCCCTCTTCTTCCCCGTCACCGAGGTGCCTCACATCGTATGGCACCCCCCGTCCGTGAAGGATGGTCACACAGGCGTCGCGCATACCGGTAGGGGGTATGTTGCCTCCATGTTCTCATTCAGCAGGGAAATCGCCGTCGGAGCCGCGAAAAGCCCGTGCGCGAAGGTCTGCGGAAGCGACCTGGGCGGCGCCGAGCTGGTGCTGTTGCGCCAGGTGCTCGGCCTGTGTCTGCGCCTCAGCCTCCGGCTGAGCGCCGGCTGCCCCGCGGGCAAAGGAGTCTGAGCAGCGCCGGGCCCGGGCGGTTCAACCGCCCGGGCCCGGAAATCTGGAGGTCACGCCCGTACGAGCCGGGCGATTGCCTTGGACGCCTCGTTGACCTTGGTTCTGGCCTGCTCGCCGCCCTCCACGATGGCCTCCGTGACGCAGCAGTTGAGGTGCTCGTCCAGCAGGGCCAGCGCGCAGGACTGGAGCGCGGCGTTGGCGGCGGCGACCTGGGTCAGGACGTCGATGCAGTAGGTCTCCTCCTCGACCATGCGCTGCAGTCCCCGCACCTGGCCCTCGATCCGGCGGAGCCGTCGGAGAATGACGTCCCGATGGGTCTGCTCTGCGGCCACGGCGGCCTCCTTCCCGTCCTGGTTGGCCGCTTCAGCGGTCGGCGGGCTGGAAGCCGCGCAGCCGCAGGCTGTTGCCGACCACGAAGACCGAGGAGAAGGCCATGGCCGCTCCGGCGATCATCGGGTTGAGCAGTCCGGCGGCGGCGAGCGGCAGGGCGGCGACGTTGTAGGCGAAGGCCCAGAAGAGGTTGGACTTGATGGTGCCCAGCGTCTTGCGGGACAGGCGGATGGCGTCCGCCGCGACCCTCAGGTCGCCTCGCACGAGCGTGAGGTCGCCCGCCTCGATCGCGGCGTCCGTGCCCGTTCCCATCGCCAGGCCCAGATCGGCCTGGGCGAGTGCGGCCGCGTCGTTGACACCGTCGCCGACCATGGCGACCGAACGCCCCTCGTCCTGCAGGCGCTTGACGACATCGACCTTGTCCTGCGGCATGACCTCGGCGATCACGTGCTCGGGTGCGATGCCCGTCTCCGCGGCGACCGCCTCGGCGACCGCCTTGTTGTCACCGGTCAGCAGGATGGGGGTGAGGCCGAGCCCGCGCAGCCGCCTGATGGCCTCCGGGCTGGTCTCCTTGATGGCGTCGGCGACCTCCAGGACCGCGCGGGCCTCGCCGTCCCAGGCGACCGCGATGGCCGTTCGCCCGGCCGCCTCGGCCTCGGCCTTGGCGCGCTGCAGCACCGCCGGCAGGGACATGGCCCACTCGTCCAGCAGCTTCTCCCGGCCGACGAGGACCGCGTGGCCCTCGACGATGCCCTGGACACCGAGACCGGCGATGTTGGCGAAGTCCTCCGGGACGGGCAGTGCGCCGACCCGGGCAGCGGCGCCGGAGGCGACGGCCTGGGCGATGGGGTGCTCGGAGGAGTGCTCGAGAGCGCCCGCGAGGCGCAGGACCTCGTCCTCGTCGGTGCCGTCCGCGGTGTGCACGGCGAGCAGGGTCATCTTGCCGGTGGTGACGGTGCCGGTCTTGTCCAGGACGATGGTGTCGACCTTGCGCGTCGTCTCCAGGACCTCCGGGCCCTTGATGAGGATGCCGAGCTGGGCGCCGCGCCCCGTGCCGACCATGAGGGCGGTCGGCGTGGCCAGGCCCAGGGCGCACGGGCAGGCGATGATCAGGACGGCGACCGCGGCGGTGAAGGCGGCGGTCAGTCCGGCGCCGTTGCCGAGCCAGAAGCCCAGAGTGCCGAGCGCCAGGGCGATCACGACCGGGACGAAGACCGCGGAGATCTTGTCGG
The DNA here is from genome assembly GCF_028885415.1 of Streptomyces coeruleorubidus. Classification (GTDB taxonomy): domain Bacteria; phylum Actinomycetota; class Actinomycetes; order Streptomycetales; family Streptomycetaceae; genus Streptomyces; species Streptomyces coeruleorubidus_A. Next base: position 3,972,745 of record NZ_CP118527.1, on the reverse strand, counting down.
CCAGCCGCTGTGCGGCGGCCTTGCCGTTCTGCGCGTCCTCCACCAGCTTGGCCATGCGGGCGAGCTGGGTGTCGGCGCCGACGCGGGTGGCCTCGACGACCAGGCGGCCGCCGGCGTTGAGCGTGGCGCCGGTGACGGCGTCCCCGGTGCCGACCTCGACCGGCACCGACTCGCCGGTGAGCATGGAGGCGTCCACGGCGGACGACCCCTCGACGACCACACCGTCGGTGGCGATCTTCTCGCCGGGCCGCACCAGGAACCGGTCGCCGACCTTCAAGTCGCCGACAGCGATGAGCTCTTCCCGGCCGCCACGCAGCACCGTGACGTCCTTGGCGCCGAGCTCCAGCAGGGCCTTCAGCGCCGCCCCCGCCTTCCGCTTGGAGCGAGCCTCGAAGTACCGCCCGGCCAGGATGAAGGCCGTGACACCCGCCGCGGCCTCCAGGTAGATGTTCCCGGCGCCGTCGGTGCGGGCGATGGTGAGCTCGAAGGGGTGGGTCATGCCCGGCGTGCCGGCCGTGCCGAAGAACAGCGCCCACAGCGACCACAGGAACGCCGCCGCGGTGCCGACGGAGATCAGCGTGTCCATCGTCGCGGCACCGTGCTTGGCGTTCGTCCAGGCGGCCTTGTGGAAGGGCCAGGCGGCGTACGTCACCACGGGCGCCGCCAGCGTGAGTGAGAGCCACTGCCAGTACTCGAACTGCAGCGCCGGGACCATGGCCATCGCGATCACGGGGACGGCGAGTGCCACGGCGGCGAGCAGCCGCTGGCGCAGCGGCCGCAGCTCGTCGCTCTCCGCCTGCGCGGAGCCCTCACCGGACGCGGAGTCGTCGGAGCGGGCGGTCTCGGGCCGGGGCTCCTGTGCGGTGTAGCCGGTGGCCTCGACCGCCGCGATCAGGTCCGGGACGGTCACGTCCTCGCGGTAGGTGACCTTCGCCTTCTCGGTGGCGTAGTTGACGGTGGCCTCGACCCCGTCCAGGCGGTTGAGCTTCTTCTCGATCCGGGCGGCGCACGAGGCGCAGGTCATGCCGCCGATGGCGAGTTCGACCTCGGCGGCGCCGGGCGTGGTGGTGGTCATGTCTGCTCCTCGGAGCTCACGGACGCGATGCGCGACTGGAGATGCGCGACTGGAGATGCGCGCAAGACGAGATGTGCGAAAGAAGACAGGGAGAACGGGGGCCGCGAGGGTGTGCGGCCCCCGCCCGGCTCGTGGGTCAGGCGGCCACGCGGCCGGCGAAGTCGTAGCCGGCCTCGTCGACGGTCTTGGCGATCAGCGCGTCGAGCGCCTCGTCGGGCTCGGCCGCGGTCGTCACCGTGACCAGGCCGGTGCCGATCTCGACCTCGACCGCGGCGACCTCGTCCAGGCCGCCGACCGCCTTGGCGACGACGCCCTGGCAGTGTGCGCTGCCCACGCCGCCGACCTTGTAGGTGGTCTTGATCTCCGTCGTGGTGTGGCAGCTTCCGTCAGGGGTGCAGCAGTTCGACACGGGTCCTCCGCAACTAGTGGTCTCATACCCCTAGGGGGTATCTGCGACGACTCTAGGTATACCCCCGCCCCGTATTCGATGGCAAGCGCTGCGCGAACTTGACTTAGTACCCCCGGGGGGTATGTTGAAGGTGTCGGTCGCATGCACGAGCGGCCCGGAGAGACAGGAGTGGGTCATGAACACCGGACTGCGGATCACCGTCTTCGCCGCCGCGCTCGCCGCGACGTTCGGCGCCGCCTACGGCGTGGGCGGCGCGGTCGGCCCGATCTCACCCGAGCCGAAGAGCGGTACGCACAGTGACGGCGAAGGCCACGTGTCCGCCGGGCACGGGGAAGAGGCGGCCGGGCACCACGAGGCGAAGGCCGGCGGCCACGAAGCGGAACCGCCAGGAGGCCTCCAGATCTCCGGGAACGGCTACACGCTCGATCTGAAGACCCCGCGCGTCGAGGCCGGCAAGAAGACCGACCTGCGCTTCGCCGTCGTCCAGGACGGGACCGGACGCAAGGTCACGGCGTACCAGCGCGAGCACGGCAAGGATCTGCACCTGATCGTCGCCTCACGCGACCTGACCGTCTACCGGCACCTGCACCCCGCCCGGGCCGCGGACGGCACCTGGTCGACGCCCGTGAACCTGCCCGAGGCCGGCGGTTACCGCGTCTTCGCCGACTTCAAGCCGAAGGGCGGCGAGGCGCTCACCCTCGGTGCCGACCTCGCGGCGTCCGGGCCGTACGAGCCCGGCGAGCTGCCCGAGCACAACACCACGGCGAAGGTCGACGGCTACGAGGTGAAGCTGCGCGGCGCGCTGACCCCCGGCAAGGCCGGCGAACTCACGCTGACGGTGGCAAAGGACGGCAAGCCGGTCCGCAACCTCCAGCCCTACCTGGGCGCCTACGGCCACCTTGTCGCCCTGCGCTCCGGCGACCTCGCCTACCTGCACGTCCACCCCAATGGCGAGCCCGGCGACGGCAAGACCGAGCCCGGCCCCGACGTCTCGTTCACGGCGACGGCGCCGAGCGCCGGCGCGTACCGCCTGTTCCTGGACTTCCAGCACGAGGGCAAGGTCCGTACCGCGGCCTTCACGGTGCATGCGGGCGGCGCGGTGGCCGAGTCCGGGCAGCCCGCGCAGACCAAGCCCGCCGAGGAAGAGGCCGGGCACGCACACTGAGGTGCGGACCGGTGGCCGACCACGGCCGGCGAGCCGCTAGGATCACGGCATGGTTACGGCTTGGTCGCCCTGGCGCAGCGTCAGGACCCGCTCCGCCGCGGGTCCGTTGCCCCGCGTGCTGGCCTTGGCCGTGCTCCTGTTCGGTGTCCTTGTGACGCACGGCGTGCACGTGGAGAGTGCCCAGGGGCACCTCTCCACCATCGCGGCGGTCCCCGCCGCACCGTCGGCCGACGGTGTCCGCCACACAGCCGTCGAGCCCGCGCCGCCGTTCGCCGCGGAAACCGACGATCACCGTGGCGGCCATGAGCCGTCACATCCCGGCGAGCACTGCGTGTCCGGGCAGCCTCAGCAGGGTTCGGCCCTGGCATCGCCCTGCTTCGCAGCGGCCGTTCGCGCATCGTCCGATTCCTACGACGCCTCAACCGTTCGGGGGCCGGCCTCCGGTGGCCCCATGGACGGCGCGTCTGACATAGCTCTGAGAGCAGCCTCCGTGGTGCAGCGGGTCTAGAAGTACGAGTTCCTCCGACCGGCTCGTCGAAGCCGTCCTGCCCCCACCCATGTCTGCGCCTCGCTCCGTCCCTTGCCGGAGACGTGGCAGCAGCGCGGAGGACCTGTGCCGACACATACCCGTACGCTCACGCACACCCCATCGGCCCCGTGCGGCTCTCCCCTGTGGCGCCGACTCGTCCCGGCGATCCGCGGCGCCCTCGTGATGGCACTCGTGCTGTGCGCCGTCGTACACGGCGTGCCTCAGGAGACGCACGAGTCGGTGTCCGCGCCTGCCGGATTCCCGGCGATGGCCGCGGGCGAGCACCCTCATGGGCCCCATGGCCCCCACGACCCCCACAACCCCGGGGCCGCGGACTGTGCGGCCGACGTGATCGTCCGGACGGCGCTCCAGCCGGTCGACGAGCTTCCCCCCGGTGCGATGGCCGTCGTCGTACTCGTCGCGGTGTCACTGGCTGCGGGGAGAACCCTCATACGGCAGCCCTGCCGCAGACGTCGCAGCGCACGCACCGGCCGCGTGGCACTCGTCGTCACATCGCGGTGGCGGATCTAGACCACTCGCTCGCAGCCGACCGACCTCACGGCTGCCGCGTGCCCAGGGTGTGTGCCCGGACCCCACGGTCCGCGTCTGTCGCCTCGCCACGGGACGCGAGATGAACCCGCACCGGCCTTTCATCGAGCGAGAGTGAACACACAGACATGCAGTCATTGACCAAGGCCGCGATCCCCTCGGGCCGGTCCACCCTGTCCGGACTGGTCGGCAACACCCCGCTGCTGCGGGTGTCGGAGCCGCTGGCCCCGGCCGGACGTGGCTTCTGGGCGAAGCTCGAAGGGTTCAACCCCGGCGGCATCAAGGACCGTCCGGGGCTGCACATGGTGGAGCGGGCCCGGGCCCGTGGCGACCTGCGGCCCGGCGGACGGATCATCGAGTCCACCAGCGGCACCCTGGGCCTGGGGTTGGCCCTGGCCGGGATGGTGTACGGCCACCCCGTCACCCTGGTCACCGACCCGGGGCTGGAGTTGTCCATGACCCGGCTGCTGACCGCGTACGGCGCCCAGGTCAACGTCGTCTCCGAGCCGCACCCCACGGGTGGCTGGCAGCAGGCCCGCCGCGACCGCGTCCAGCGACTGCTGGAACAGCACCCCGGCTCCTGGTGCCCGGACCAGTACAGCAACCCCGACAACGTCGCCGCCTACACCCCGCTGGCCCTTGAACTCGCCTCCGAGATGGGCCACATCGACGTACTGGTGTGCAGCGTCGGCACCGGCGGCCACTCGGCCGGCGTCTCCCGGGTCCTGCGCCAGCTCTACCCGGAGCTGACCGTCGTCGGCGTGGACACGACCGGCTCGACGATCTTCGGCCAGCCCGCCCGGCCCCGGCTGATGCGCGGACTCGGCTCCAGCATCTACCCCCGCAACGTCGCCTACGAGAACTTCAGCGAGGTGCACTGGGTCGCCCCGCACGAGGCCGTGTGGACGTGCCGCCAACTGGCCGCCTCCCACTACGCCACCGGCGGATGGAGCGTCGGCGCGGTCGCGCTGGTGGCCGGCTGGCTGGCGCGGACGATGCCCGCGGACGCACGGATCGTCGCGATCTTCCCCGACGGCCCGCAGCGTTACCTGGGAACGGTCTACGACGACGACTACTGCGCCGCCCACGGCCTGCTGGACTCCCCACCGGCGCCCGAACCGGAACTGATCGGCCGCCTGGACGAGAAGGAGGTCACCCGCTGGACGAGGTGCACCACCGTGGTCGACCCCCTCACCCTGCAAGGCGCGGAACAAGACGTCGCCCAGGACGCTTCGGGCGTCGGGTCCGACTCCGTGGAGGAGGACCGGTGAAGGGGCTGCTCACCCAGGTTCGGTCCTACGAACGCAGCGTCCAGCTGTTGATGGTCAACCAGTTCACCATCAACCTCGGCTTCTACATGCTGATGCCCTATCTGGCCGCCCACCTCTCCGGCACCCTCGGGCTGGCCGGCTGGATCGTGGGACTCGTTCTCGGCGTACGGAACTTCAGCCAGCAGGGCATGTTCCTGGTCGGCGGCACGCTCGCCGACCGGCTCGGCTACAAGCCGATGATCGTCGCCGGGTGCGTGCTGCGCACCCTCGGCTTCGCGACGCTCGGACTGGTCGATTCCCTGCCCGCCCTGCTCGCCGCCTCCGCGGCCACCGGGCTGGCCGGTGCGCTGTTCAACCCGGCCGTACGGGCGTACCTCGCGGCCGACGCGGGCGAGCGCAGGGTCGAGGCGTTCGCGTTGTTCAACGTGTTCTACCAGGCAGGCATTCTGCTGGGCCCGCTGGCGGGCATGGTGCTGACCGGCGTCGACTTCCGCGTCACCTGCCTGGTGTCCGCCGCGATCTTCGCGCTGCTGAGCGTCGTACAGATCCGCGCGCTGCCCGCCCGCAGGCCCGAGGACGCCAAGCGGCAGGACAGCGACGGCGGTCAGGGCGTGCTCGCCCAGTGGCGCGGCATCCTCGCCAACCGGCCGTTCCTGCTCTTCTCCCTCGCCATGATCGGTTCGTACGTCCTGTCCTTCCAGGTCTACCTGGCGCTGCCGCTGGAGGTGCGCCGGCTCGGCGGCGACGGCGAGTTCGGCACGGCGGCGGTCGCGATGCTCTTCGCCGTCTCCGGGCTGACAACGATCCTCGGTCAGACGCGGGTGACGGCGTGGTGCAAGGCGCGGTACGAGCCCGGGCAGGCGCTCGTGCGCGGGCTGGCGGCGATGGGCCTGGCCTTCGTGCCCCTGCTGCTGGCCACCGCCGTGCCCGTACCGGAGTCCCGGATCGGGCTGTGGCTGCTCGCGGCGGTTCCACCGACGCTCGCCGCGCTGCTGCTGGCCATCGGCACGATGATCGCCTACCCGTTCGAGATGGACACCATCGTCCGCCTCTCCGGTGACCGCCTCGTCGCCACCCACTACGGGCTGTACAACACGATTTGCGGCATCGGTATCACCGTCGGGAACCTCGGCACGGGCGCCGCGCTCGACGCCGCGCGGGCGGCCGGGATGCCGGCGCTGCCGTGGATCTCGCTGATCGCGCTCGGCCTGGCCTGCGCTGCCGCGCTGTACGGGCTGCACCGCACCGGTCGACTGGCGGCGCAGCCCGCCTCCGAGCCGCTGACCGCGACCGTCTGACCCACCGGTCCTCACCACCGGGGGCGGGGCACCGCACGGTGCCCCGCCCCCGCCGGACCCTGCCCTCTTCCGGGAGCCCTCCGCCGGCCGTAACGGCCGTTATGCGTCCCGTGGGCCGTAGTGGCCCAGGAACATGTCGACGCCGCCGGTGATGAGACGGTCCGTCATGTCCTCGTCGATGTGCGTGCCGTAGGAGCTGAAGACCATGTGGGGGAAGACCAGGAGCCCGTAGAACTGGATGATCGCCACCTGCAGGTCGGGGATCTCCAGTCGGCCCTGCTCGGTGAGGGCGCGCAGGGCGCCTGCGACTGCGGGGTGGTGGCTTTCCGCGCCGCGGTGCCGCCAGGCCTCGCCCAGCTCGGGGAAACGGTGGAGCTCGGCGGCGACGAGGTTGCGCAGGGCGGTGACCTCGTGGTTGGTGCGGACGGCGTGAACCCAGGTGCGGGCCGCCTCGACGAGGGCGGCCCGCAGGTCATCGGCCTTGGCCAGGCCCTCCAGCGCGGCCGAGGACTCACCGGCGAGCGGTTCGTCGAGTGCGTTGGTGATGACAGCCGTGAACAGGGCTTCCTTGCTGCCGAAGTGGTTGTAGACGGTCACCTTGGACACGCCTGCCTCGGCGGCGATGGTGTCCATGCCCACGCCGAACCCCTCCCGCAGGAACAGCTCGCGGGCGGCCCGGACGATGGCCTGCCGCTTGAGCTCCGCGCGGGGTCCGCTGGGGGGCCGTTTGACGCTCTCCACGCTCATGGGTCGACCCTAGCACCCACCTGAACTGTACGGTTGAGTTCACATGAACTGAACTGTATGGTTCAGATGGGGCCAGTCGAAGTCGCCCGCCGTGCCTTCGTCGACGGCATGGGACCGGCGATGTCCGCCGCCGCCGGTGCCACCGCGGCGGGTGTGCTCCTCGCCCTTCTCCTCGCGCCGTCCCGCGGCGCGGACAGGACCGAAACACCGCACCCGAAGGACTCGTCATGACTCACTCCGCAGCCGGTGCGCCGCACACGGCAGAACACGACCGTCACCCGCCCGCCGACCCGCGCCGCTGGGCGGCCCTCGCGCTGATCTGCCTCGCGCAGTTCATGCTGATCCTCGACGTCACCGTCGTGAACGTCGCCCTCCCCGACATGGCGGCCGACCTCGACCTCGGCCGGGAGACTCTGACCTGGGTGGTCACCGCCTACACCCTGTGCTTCGGTGGGCTGATGCTGCTCGGAGGCCGGCTCGCCGACGCTCTCGGCGCCCGCCGCACCCTGCTGGCCGGCCTCGCCCTCTTCACCGCCGCCTCACTGGTCACGGGTCTGGCCGAGAACGCCCCGACGCTGCTCGGGGGCCGAATCGGTCAGGGGGCCGGCGCGGCCCTGCTTTCCCCGGCCGCGCTCTCCATCGTCACCACGACCTTCCACGGCACCGAACGCAACAAGGCGCTCGGCGTCTGGGCGGCGATCGGCGGCACCGGCTCCGCGGCCGGCGTGCTGCTCGGCGGGGCCCTGACCGACGGGCCCGGCTGGGAGTGGGTCTTCTACCTCAACGTGCCGGTCGGGCTGTTCCTGCTGGTCGCCCTGCCCGCCTTCGTCCCGGCCCGTGCTCCGCAGCCCGCACCGCTCGACATCCCGGGCGCGCTGCTCGTCACCGCGGGCACCGCCGCCCTGATCTACGGCCTGGTCAAGGCGGGGGACACCGGCTGGGCGGACGCCTCGACCCTGCTGCCGCTGGCCGGGGCGGTGCTCGCCCACGCGGCCTTCGCGGCGGTCGAACGGGCCGGCCGGGCCCCGCTGATGGACCTGCGGATGTTCACCCGGCGCCCGGTGCTCGCCGGGGCCTTCCTGATGCTGATCGCCACGGCGCTGCTGATCGCGTTCTTCTTCCTGGGGTCCGTCTACCTACAGCACGTCCGGGACTTCAGCCCGCTGGGGACCGGGCTGGTGTTCCTGCCCGTCGCCGTGGCCACCGGTATCGGCGCCCACCTCGGGTCCCGGCTCGTCGGCCGGATCGGCAGCCGCCCGACCGCTGTCGGGGGCATGGTCGTCGCGGCCGTCGGAAGCATCCCGCTGACCCGGCTGTCGGAGAGCGGCAGCGTGTACGCGGGGCTCCTGCCGGGCTTCGTGATCGCCTCCCTCGGCATCGGCGCCGTGTTCGTCACCGCCACGACCACCGCGCTGGCCATGGTGGAGCACCGGGAGGCGGGGCTCGCCTCCGGGGTCGTCAACACCTTCCACGAGGTGGGTGGTTCGATCGGCGTCGCCGTCGTCTCGACCGTCGCGGCCTCCGGCTTCGAGCGGGGCGCGGCGGCTGGCTTCGCCGACGCGTTCACGGTCTGTGCCGTGGCAGCCGCTGCCGGTGCCGTCGTCGCCCTGGGCCTCGTGCCGCGCGGCAAGCCGCAGTCGACGGGCGGTCCGCACGTGCACTGACCGGCCTAGGGCCCGTCGTTCGGATCAGGTCGCAGACGCGGGGCCCCGGCGGGCCGTCGATTCCCTGCGACCTGATCCGAACGACAGGCCCTGGCCGCGGCAACCCGATCCTTGCGGGGTCGTGCTGTGGCGGGCAGGGAGGGACACCGGCGAGGATGCCCGGCATGACCACGGCGCAGAACCTCGTTCCTCTCCGCTCGACGCGCTCGGTACCTGCGGTGGTCGGTGCGGGAGTGGCCATCGGCGTTCTGGGAGGGATGATCGGGTTGGGCGGCGCGGAGTTCCGCCTGCCGCTGTTGATCAGCCTCTTCGGGTTCGCCGCGCTCTCGGCCGTCATCGTGAACAAGGCGATGAGCCTGGTCGTGGTCCTGGTCGCGCTGCCGGCCCGTCTGGCAGCGGTCCCGGCCGCCGAGGTGGCCGCACGCTGGCCTGTCGCGGTCAACCTGCTGGCCGGCAGCCTGCTGGGTGCCTGGGCCGGAGCGGCCTGGGCGGTGCGCATGCGCGGCACCACTCTCTACAAGGTGCTGGCAGCGCTGATGGTGTTGATGGCTGCCGCCCTGGTGGTCACACACACCACCCCCGTGGGGGCGCTCGCGCTGCCGCTGTGGGCCCAGGTGCCGTGCGGTGTCGTGGCCGGCTTCGGTATCGGGGTGGTCGCGGCGATCATGGGCGTGGCCGGAGGCGAGCTGCTGATCCCGACGATCGTGCTGCTGTTCGGAGAGGACATCAAAACAGCAGGAAGCCTCTCCCTGCTGGTGTCGCTGCCGACGATGCTCGTGGCCTTCGCCCGGTACAGCCGTGACGGCGGTTTCGCGGTGATCGGCGCCAACCTCCGCTTCACCCTGGTCATGGCCGCGGGCTCCGTCGCCGGCGCGCTGCTGGGCGGGCTGCTCCTGGGTGTGTTCCCGGACCTGGTGCTCATCCCCACGCTGGCCGTGATCCTGCTCGTCTCCGCGGTCAAGCTCGCCCGTCACGACTGACGCGATATCCGCACGCGTCGACGCCTCCGAGCAGGGCGACAAGAGGCGTACGAGGGCCAGGACTCGGCCGAAACCGAGTGGCGGCGGTTCTGTGCCAACTAACTTAGTAGTATCGCGGTAGACCGAGTACGGAGGGCGAGTTGACCATGAGCGGGCGGCTGCGGGCGGGTGGGGCCTTCGGGTATCTCCTGCTGGTCGTCCTGCTCACGCTGGGCGTGTTCGCCATGCACACGATGGGCCACCCGGAGGAGTCGTCCGGGCACGGCATGGGTGGTGCTGTCCCCGCTGTCGCGGGCGCGCACCACGACAGCTCGGCCCAGAACACCGCGCCCTTGACCGAGCCCGAGGTGACGGCCGAGCACGGGACCGCGGCGTCGACGGCCAAGTCGCCGGTGCACGACCTCCCGAGCGGCATGGACCCGATGTCCGTGTGCTTGGCGGTTCTCACCGTGTGGCTGCTCGGGCTGTTCCTCCATGCGCTGGTGGTCCGCCGACATGAGCGGCTGACCGCCCTTCTCGCTCGATCGATGGCCTTGGCGCGTCCCAGCACCCCACCGCCGAGACCGCTCCTCTCCCAGTTGTCAGTTCTGCGGATATAGGCCGAACCGCCGCGCGGCCCTTCAGCGCTGCCCGCGCAGACGCCTACTTCGCACAGACAGAACCGACGACAAGAGGTATCTCGCACATGACTGCCTACAAGCACGCCCTCAACCGTCGCCTGAGCCGCCGTCTCGCGGTGGTGGGCGCCATCACAGCGGGCGGGCTGCTGCTCGCCGGCTGCGGCGGGAACGACATGAAGGACATGGACCACGGGAGCGGCAGCTCCGCCTCCGCCTCCGCCTCGCCGACGCAGGCGACGGGTGAGAACCCGGCACCCGGCGCGTTCAACGACACGGACGTCATGTTCGCGCAGATGATGATTCCGCACCACGAGCAGGCCCTGGAGATGTCCAAGCTCGCGGACGGCCGGGCCTCCGACGCGGAGATCAAGACCCTGGCCGCGGAGATCGAGAAGGCCCAGGACCCCGAGATCCGGACCATGAAGTCCTGGTTGAAGGCCTGGGGCAAGCCGGAGTCCGCCGGGGAGAGCATGCCCGGCATGGACCACGGATCCGGCGGCATGGACCACGGGTCCGGGATGTCCGGAATGATGTCCGACGAGGACATGAAGAAGCTCGAGGCCGCCAAGGGCACCGAGTTCGACCGGATGTTCGCGGAGTTGATGATCGAGCACCACAAGGGCGCGATCACCATGGCGGAGGACGAGCAGAAGAAGGGCCGTAACGCCACGGCCAAGAAGCTCGCCGCCGACGTCGTGAGCGCTCAGTCCGCCGAGGTCGAGAAGTTCGAGAAGATCCTCGACCGGCTCTGATCCACATCCCCCACGGACCGCCCAGGGCTCCGAGGCGCACCCGAGGAGCCCGGGCGGTCATCCCCCCATGTCGGCATGACCGTGATCGGCGGTCGCCGCTCCGGTGCACCAGTACGACCCGAGGAATCATGAACAAGCGCCCTGCCGCCATGGCAGCCACCGCCCTGGCTCTCGCCCTCACCTTGGCCTCATGCTCCGGCAACGGAGACAGCGCAGACTCGACCGGCTCGTCCGCCGCCTCCGGGACGACCGTCAGCCACATCCACGGTCTGGGGCTGGACCCCGGCGACCAGCGCCTCTACGTCGCCACCCACGAAGGCATCTACACCCCCGGCCCCAAGGGGGAGCCCGAGCTGGTAGGAGACAGCAAGGACGACTTCATGGGATTCACCGTGGCCGGTGACAAGACGTTCTACGCCAGCGGCCACCCGGCCTCCGGCGGCAACAAGGGACTCATCAAGAGCACCGACGCGGGCGAGACCTGGAAGTCGCTGTCCCTGTCCGGCGAGTCCGACTTCCACGCCCTGGAATCCGCCCACGGCACCGTCTACGGCTACGACGTCACCAACGGCCTGGTGCGCACGACCAAGGACGGCGTCTCCTGGAAGGACGGGGCCCGGCTGGAAGCTCTGGACATGGCGGTCAGCCCCGGTGACCCCGGTGTCGTCCTGGCCACCACCGCCGAGGGCGTCGCCCGCAGCGGCGACGGCGGAAGGACTTTCGCCCCGGGGAAGGAGCCGGTGATGGCCTTCCTCTCCTGGACCGCGAAGAACGGCCTCTACGGCATCGACACCTCCGGCGGCCTCAACCGCAGCACGGACGGCGGCACCACATGGAAGAAGGTCTCCACCGTGCCGGGCGGCCGGCCGCAGGCGCTCACCGCTGTCGGCGCAGAGCATGTCCTTGCCGCCACTCAGACCGGGGTGTTCGAGTCGAAGGACGGCGGCAAGACCTTCAGCAAGCGCCTGACCGTTGCGTCGAGCGGCGGCCACTGAGCCGCGCCGGGCGGTCAGGCCGCCATCATGACGAGCATGGCGCCCATCGTGCCGCCCATGCCGATGTGGGCCGTCAGCGCCGCGCCCGGTGACGTGCCCGGTGGGCGACGGCGGCTTCGGTGGCCCGCCGCCGCGTCGGCCCGGCGCCTGTCGCCTCCCGGCCGCGTCTTGTCCCAGACGGAGATGGCCAGGGACGCGGCGAACACCACGATCGCGTCGGGCAGGGCGAGGAGCCGCCGCGCCCAGCGGCCCCTGCCCGCGGCGCGGCCCGCACCCGCTCGTCGGTCGGTGCCACGCAGCCGCGCCCATACGGCCGCGACGATCGAGAGCAGGAAGTACAGGGCAAGGGCAATGAATACGACACGCCACACAGAAGTGGAGTCTCCCGACGCGGAGCTGTGGGCGGCGCCGGCCGTCATGTCGTGGGCGGTCGACCCCGAGGAGTGGTCCATGCCCTCCATCCCGGCCATGCCCGCCATCCCCACGGTGCCGGATCCGTGCCCGTGGCCGTGCCCGTGATCCATGCCGGTCATCGAGTGCCCGCCCAGAGCGAGGACCGGGGCCGCGTTGGTACCCGGCATGGCGAGCGTCATGATCACCATGGCGGCACTGCCGATGATGTGATGCGCCCAGCGGCGGCCGTGTCGCAGGCCGTGCCGCCGAGCGTGGCGTACGGACAGGACCACGCCACCCAGGCCGACGGCGGTGAACGCCGTCACCCACCACAGGCCGTGGTCCCCGAAGGTGGCCGCCGTCGCGGGCAGGAACATCGCGGCCATGCCGCCGGCCATGACGAGATCACCTCCGGCCGCGAACCGGGCCTCTCCGCTGTCGGTGGCGGCCAGCCGGGCCGCGCTCACGACGGCCACGAGTGCGGCGACCGCCGCAAGCGTCCCATTCAGGGCCGGACTTCCCATCGCTGCCCTCCGCATCGACTACGGATGTCCTTAGTACGAGGGGGTGCCGGGAGATGTTCAGCGGAAGGGAGTTCTTTCCCCGAGGGCGTCAGTCGTGTGGAGGGCGCACGCCGGCCAGGGTGACCGTGACCAGGCGCCGCGCGGCGGCCCGGGACGGCAGGGTTCGTGCCGCCGCCAGGGCGCTTAGGCAGTAGCGGGTGAGTTCGGCGGGCGGGATGTCGTCCCTGACGTCGCCGGCCTGTGCCGCTTCGGACAGCAGGTCCTGAATCATGTGGTGAAGATGCTGGTGCGCGTGGGCCAGGTGGCTGCCGCTGTCCTGGTGCAGGAACGCGCCCAGGTCCGTGTCGTGGTGGCTGTGGGAGCCCTGGTTGGTGAGGGCGTAGGCCTCCAGGACCGCTTCGAGGCGCTCACGCGCCCCGTCGGTCCGGTCCCGGACTTCCGTCAGTCGGGCGAGGTGACCGGCGATCTCGCGCGCGTGCCAGGCGTGCAGGATCGCTTCGACGTCCGGGAAGTACTTGTACAGCGTGGCCCGCCCGATGCCGGCCTTCCCGGCGATCTGAGACATCGTCACCGAAAGCGGGCCGTTCTCGGCCGCCAGGGCGGCGGCGCTGTCCAGGATGGCATCGCGCACTTCGCGGCGGTGCGCGTCGATCGTCTCGTTCCACAGCTTCGGCACACGGAAAGCGTACGTGATGCCGATCGCGTGACACTATGGATTGACAGCGACAAAGTGTCTCGATAAAGCTTGGCGTCATACGAAGGGCACGAGGCCCAGGCGTGGGTGAGACAAGGAGCCCCTTCATGGTGGATCCGTCCGAGAAGCCGAATGCCCGCGGGAAGACCGGTGAAGGTCCCGGCCGAGTCCCCGCGGCGGGAACGCCGCGCTGGGTGAAGGTGTCCGGACTCGCGCTGATCGTGGTCCTTCTCTTCGTGGTCCTGCATCTGGCCACGGGATCGGGTGACCACGGTCCGGGCCGTCACCTCGGGGGAGAGGCTCCGCTCGTCGGCGTCACGGAAACCGCGGCCGGACCGAATGCGGGAGGCATCGGATGACCATGCCGCCCCGCCTGCGCAAGGCGTCCCTCATCGCGCACGTCACGTCCTCCGTGGGCTGGCTCGGCGCGGTCGTCGCCTTCCTGGCGCTGGCGGTGATCGGCATGACCAGCCGGGATCCCGCGACGGTGCGGGGCGCGTACCTCGTGATGGAGCCCGCCGCCTGGTACGTCCTCGTCCCCTTGTCCTGCGCCGCGCTGCTCACCGGCCTCGTCCAGTCTCTGGGCACGTCCTGGGGTCTCGTGCGGCACTACTGGGTGCTGTTCAAGCTCCTGATCAACGTGGTGGCCACCGGAGTGCTGCTGATCTACACGGGGACGTTCAGGTCCATGGCGCACCGGGCCGCCGACCCGGAGGCCGAGCTGTCGTCGGTGCGCAACTTCTCTCCTGTGCTGCACTCCCTGCTCGCGCTGGTCGTGCTGCTGCTCGCCATGATCCTCGCGGTGTACAAGCCACGCGGCGCCACTCCCTACGGGCAGCGCAGGCGGCAGACGGAGCGTGAGGGCCGCGGCACGCCGGGCGCGCTGTCCGTATCCCGGGTGTGAGGCACCGGGACGTCACCGTTCACCCCGCCGGCCGAAGTCGCCGCCCCAGGATCCGCAGCTCTCTCCGCTTGCCGGCCTGCATATGCTCATGCAGAATCCTCAGCTACTGAATAGGCGAGGGGGAGCACGTCATGAGCGTGACCGACAGCCCTGCCGCGCGGCTGCAGGCGCTCTTCGAGGGCCACCGGCTGACGCCGACCCAGCGGCGCATCGCGCACAGCATGGTGCGACGCGCCGCCGACGTGCCGTTCCTGTCGAGCGTGGAGCTCGCCGAGCTGGCCGGGGTCAGCCAGCCGTCCGTGACCCGCTTCGCCGTCGCCCTGGGCTTCGACGGCTACCCGGCCCTGCGCCGTCACCTGCGCGAGGTCGCGCCCGCCGAACCCGCCGCGGACGCCGGGTCCTCCAACGAGTACCAGCAGGCCGTCGAGGCCGAGATCGAGAACCTGCGGCATCTGGCGGAGGCCCTGGCCGACCCCCGGCCGGTGCAGCGGGCGGGGCGTCTCCTCGCGGCCTCCCGCCCGCTCCCCGTCCTCGGACTGCGGGCGGCGGCAGCCCAGGCGCACGGCTTCGCCTACTTCGCCGCCAAGGTCCACCCCGACGTACGGCTCCTCAACGAGGGCGGCACGATGCTCCACGACCGCATCGACGCCGCCGTCCGGGCCGGGGCGACCGCACTGCTGTGCTTCGCGCTGCCCCGGCACCCCCGCGAGGTCGTCGACACCCTCGACTACGCCGGACAGGCCGGGCTGACCGTCGTCACGGTCGCCGACTCCGCCTTCGCACCGGTGGCCAAGGTGTCCGACGTGCTGCTCCCCGCCGCCGTCGGCACCGGCCTCGCCTTCGACACGGCCTGCGCCCCGATGCTGCTCGGCCGGGTCCTGCTGGAGGCGATGTGCGACGACCTGCCCGAAGCCCAGTCCCGCCTGGAGGAGTTCGACGCGAAGGCGGCGGCGCGGGGGCTGTTCGTGGACTGAGGGCACGCACCGCGCCTTCTCAGATTCGTCTCACGTTGTGTCGCTAATGTGCCTCTCCTGAAACGCCCTTCAGACGCTTCGGAGACTGAACGGAGGCTGAACGTGACGCGCGGAGGACAAGGGCTGGCTCGGGTCGCCGTCGTCGTACGAGCGGGAGCGGCACCGTTGTGGTGGCTGGGTGTGTTCGCGGCGGGCATCGGCCTGTCGGCGCCGGGGCTGACCGGGCGCCGCATCGGCGTCCTGGCCGGCGCGGCGCTGTTCGTCCTGGCGACGGCCGTCGTGGCGTACGGACGCCGCAAGCGGTACCTCGCCCTGGCCGCGTCCGCGGCCCGTGCCGCCAAGCACGACGTACTCCAGGACCGCCATGTGACCGTACGCAACTGGCGCCGCGCCCACCGCTGGTGGCTCACGCTCGCTTTCCTCGCCGCCCTGGGCAGCGCCTTCGCCGTACCGGCCGCGGGCGGACTGCTCCTGGCCGGCTGCGGCGCCGGCCTGTGGCTGAAGGCCGCGTGGCTCGGCAGCCAAGAGCGCGCGGACGAGGTGTTGCTGTGGGTGCGCGTGGACTGGCTGCGCGGGGGCGCGGGCGGCCCCGCGGGCAAGCCGGTCAAGGGCTACCGCAGCACGGGCATCGCGGCGGGCGACGCGGCCCCGGGCGGGGCGCGAAGGAAAGCGCCGGCGCTCGTGTAACCGGGCAGGGGGAGACGGACTCAGGGGCGCGGGGCCGCATGCGATATGCGGCTACCGCCGCGTGGGCGCGACCAGCCACGTCGGGCGCGTGGCCGGCACACTACGACAGCCCCCACGCCCCCTGCCCGCCCAGCAGCGCATCGACCTGCGCCCCTCCGGACTCCGCCACAACCTCCTCGACCGTCTGCGCCTTACGCACCACCGCGAAGGCGACACCCCCCTCGCTTCCCGGCCCGAACCCGTAAACCCCGGGCCGGACAAGCGAGTTGTACGCGTAGTGATGCGCGAAGTAGTACGCCCCGGTGTCCAGCGCCGCCGCGAAGTCCCCTTGCTCCAGCAACGGCAGCGCACACCCCTCGGCCAGCAGGTCGCCCGAGAAGCACGCCGGTCCGGCCACGTCCTGCACCACGGCCGGACCCTCCTTCGGGCGCCCCTTGGAGTCGTACGCGGCGATCCTCAGCGGCCAGACCCCCGGCGCGTACACCGTCCGCGTCGCGACCTGCACGCCCGCGTGCGTGACCGCCACCGGCCGGCCGCCCGCGCTCTTGGCGTACTCGACCCGCGCCACGACCGTCCCGTGCTTCGCCAGCAGTGACCGCCCGAACTCCGTCACCAGTCCGTACCGCCCGTCGAACAGCCCGGGCACCTCCTCGGCCAGCATCCGCGCGTACTGCGCGTACGTCGGCGTCGTCGCGTCCGACGCGAAGTTCACCGGCAGCCCGCCGCCGATGTCGAGCGTGTCGACCTGCCGCCGCCCGGCCCGCCGGTTGATCTCCTCCGCCAGCTCGTACGTCGTGGCCACGCCCCGCGCCATCAGGGACAGCGGGACCCCCTGGGACCCGGTGTGCGCGTGCAGCCGGGTCAGCCACGGCCGGTCCAGATACGCCCGGACGACCCACTCCCGGGCCCCCTCGTCGCGCAGCGCCACCCCGAACTTCGACGTGGCCGTGGCCGTGGACGTCGACTCGATGGAACCCCCGCCGATCTGCGGATTCACCCGTATCCCGAGCGGTGAGCGGCTGGCCGCGATGGGGGCACCTCCCACGCCTTTCGGGCTGTGGGGGATCATCAGGCCGTCGATGCGGTCCAGCTCCTGCGGATTGTCCGCGTTGACGGCGATGCCCAGCGCCAGCGCCTCGCGCAGCTCCCCGGGCGTCTTGGCCGGCGAGTCCAGCACCGTCATCTCCGGGCCCAGCCCCGCCGCCCGTGCCAGCGCCAGCTCGCCCGGGCTCGCCACCTCCGCGCCGACGCCCTCCTCGCGCAGCAGCCGCAGTACCGGCACCAGCGGGGTCGCCTTCACCGCGAAGGCGTGCAGCACGGGTGTGCCCGGAGCCACGACCGCGTCGAACGCCGCCCGCAACTGCGCCACCGACTCCCGGATGCCGATGACGTCCAGCAGCCCGACTATGGGGCTGTCGGGCCCGAGCAGCCCCTGCTCCACGGCGGCCCGTACCGCCTGCTCCCGCCGGGCCGCCCGCCCGGCGCCAAAGTCGCGTGCCTCTTCTGCCTCGATGTGTGCGCCCATGCATCCAGCCAAACATCCACGGCACCGCCACGCCGACCCCCGGACGTATTGACTAGCCCTATTCAGGTAGTCAGGATGTGAATAACCGCAGCAACAATCCGCCGGGAGCACCACGCACCCACCAGGAGGCAGACCATGTCAGGACCCCGCCCTGTCCGAGCGCCGCGCGGCACGGAACCGAGCGCCCTGGGATGGCAGCAGGAAGCCGCCCTGCGGATGCTCCAGAACAACCTCGACCCGGAGGTCGCTGAGCACCCCGACAAGCTCGTCGTCTACGGCGGCACCGGCAAGGCGGCGCGCGACTGGCGCTCCTTCGACGCGATGGTGCGGACGCTGCGGGGGCTGAAGCAGGACGAGACCATGCTGGTCCAGTCAGGCCGGCCCGTCGGCGTCATGCAGACCCACGAGTGGGCCCCGCGCGTCCTCATCGCCAACTCCAACCTCGTCGGCGACTGGGCGAACTGGGAGGAGTTCCGCCGTCTGGAGGCCCTCGGCCTGACCATGTACGGGCAGATGACGGCCGGCTCCTGGATCTACATCGGCACCCAGGGCATCCTCCAGGGCACCTACGAGACCTTCTCCGCCGTCGCCGCGAAGAAGTTCGGCGGCAGCCTCGCCGGGACGATCACGCTGACCGCCGGTCTCGGCGGCATGGGCGGCGCCCAGCCGCTCGCCGTGACGATGAACGACGGTGTGGCGATCTGCATCGACTGCGACCCGCGCGCGATCGAGCGGCGCATCGAGCACCGGTACCTGGACGTGAAGGCCGACTCCCTCGACCACGCCCTGCGGCTCGCCGTGGAGGCCCGTGACGCCCGCCGCCCGCTGTCCGTCGGCGTCCTCGGCAACGCCGCCGAACTGGTGCCGCAGCTGCTCGCCATGGGCGCCCCGATCGACGTCGTCACCGACCAGACCTCCGCTCACGACCCGCTGGCCTACCTGCCCCTGGGCACCGCCTTCGAGGACATGGCCGACGCCGCCGCCAAGGACCCGGCCGGCTACACCACCCGGGCCCGCGAGTCCATGGCCCGGCACGTCGAGGCCATGGTCGGCTTCATGGACGCCGGCGCGGAGGTCTTCGACTACGGCAACTCCATCCGCGGCGAGGCGCAACTCGCCGGATACGACCGGGCCTTCGCCTTCCCCGGCTTCGTCCCCGCCTACATCCGCCCGCTGTTCTGCGAGGGCAAGGGTCCCTTCCGCTGGGCCGCCCTGTCCGGCGAGGCCTCCGACATCGCGAAGACCGACAAGGCGATCCTCGACCTCTTCCCGGAGAACGAGTCCCTGGCCCGCTGGATCCGCATGGCCGGGGAGCGGGTCCACTTCCAGGGCCTGCCCGCCCGCATCTGCTGGCTCGGCTACGGCGAACGGGACAAGGCCGGTGAGCGGTTCAACGACATGGTCGCGAGCGGGGAGCTGGCCGCACCGGTCGTCATCGGCCGCGACCACCTCGACTGCGGCTCCGTCGCGTCCCCCTACCGGGAGACCGAGGCCATGCTCGACGGGTCCGACGCGATCGCCGACTGGCCGCTGCTGAACGCCATGGTGAACGTGGCGTCGGGGGCGTCCTGGGTGTCCCTCCACCACGGGGGCGGGGTCGGTATGGGGCGGTCGATCCACGCGGGGCAGGTGACGGTGGCCGACGGTACGCAGCTGGCCGGCGAGAAGATCCGGCGGGTGCTGACGAACGACCCCGGCATGGGGGTCATCCGGCATGTCGACGCCGGGTACGACATCGCGGAGTCGGTGGCTCAGGAGAAGGGCGTCCGGGTGCCGATGCGTGAGGGTGACGAGGCGTGACCGGATCGAACGGCATCCGTTCGGCGGGGGCGGGAGACTGCCCACAGCCTGCCGGCGCCTCCTTCCACCAGATGTGGCGCGACCTGCTGCCCATCGGCCGCCACCCCGCCTCCCACGGCTACCGCCGCTTCGCCTGGACCCGTACCGATGGCGACTGCCGGGCCTGGTTCGAAGAACAAGCCGCTGCCCGGGGACTGCGCTACGAGGTCGACCGGAACGGGAACCAGTGGGCCTGGCTCGGTGACCCCGCCCTCGGAGACGCCGTCGTCACGGGGTCGCACCTGGACTCCGTGCCGGACGGCGGCGCCTTCGACGGCCCCCTCGGAGTCGTGTCCGCCTTCGCCGCGCTGGACGAACTGCGCGGCCGGGACGCGCGGTTCACCCGGCCCCTCGGCATCGTGAACTTCGGTGACGAGGAGGGCGCCCGGTTCGGGCTCGCCTGTGTCGGGTCCCGGCTCACCGCCGGGCAGCTCACCCGCGAGCAGGCGCACCGGCTCACCGACGGCGACGGCGTGACGCTGCCGCGCGCCATGGAGGCCGCCGGATACGACCCCGACGCCCTCGGGCCCGACCCCGAGCGGCTCGCCCGCATCGGCGCCTTCGTCGAACTGCACGTCGAGCAGGGCCGCGCCCTCGACCTGTCCGGCGACCGGGTCGGCATCGCCAGTGCGATCTGGCCGCACGGCCGGTGGCGGTTCGACTTCCGGGGCGAGGCCAACCACGCCGGCACCACCCGGCTCGCCGACCGGCGCGACCCCATGCTGTCGTACGCGCAGACCGTCCTCGCCGCCCGCCGCGAGGCCGAACTCGCCGGTGCCGTCGCCACCTTCGGCAAGATCGCCGTCGAGCCGAACGGCGTCAACGCCATCCCCTCCCTCGTGCGCGGCTGGCTCGACTCGCGCGCCGCCGACCAGGACAGCCTGGACGCCGTGGTCGCCGGCGTCGAGAAGGCGGCCGGGGAGTACGCCGCCGCCCACGGTGTCGATCTCGCCGTTGTCCGCGAGTCGTTCACCCCCGTCGTCGAGTTCGACCACGCCCTGCGCGACGAACTCGCCCGCATCCTCGGCAACGACACCGACCTGACCGTCCCCGTCCTCGGCACCGGCGCCGGACACGACGCCGGGATCCTGTCCGGGATCATCCCGACGGCCATGCTGTTCGTGCGCAACCCCACCGGCGTCTCCCACTCACCGGCCGAGTTCGCCACCGAGGACGACTGCGTGGCCGGGGTGCTCGCACTCGCCGACGTACTGGAAGGACTGGCGTGCAGGTGACCACAGCAGCCACGCGCACGTACTGGCTGGAGCACGCCTGGCTCGGCGCCCACGTCGAGCCGGGCGTCGCCCTGGACGTGAGGGACGGTCGCATCACCGCCGTCCGGACCGAGGTCACCACCCCGCCCCCCGGCGCCGAGGTCCTGCGCGGCCTCACCCTCCCCGGACTGGCCGACGCCCACAGCCACGCCTTCCACCGCGCCCTGCGCGGCACCGTCCAGGTCGGTTCCGGCACCTTCTGGACCTGGCGCGAGGTCATGTACGCCACGGCCGCCCGGCTCACCCCGGACACCTACCACGCCCTCGCCCGTGCCGTGTACGCAGAGATGGCCCTGGCCGGCATCACGGCGGTCGGCGAGTTCCACTACGTCCACCACGCCCCGGGCGGCACCCCCTACGCCGATCCCAACGCGATGGGCGAGGCCCTGATCGCGGCCGCCGCCGAAGCCGGGATCCGCATCACCCTCCTCGACACCGCCTATCTCTCCTCCGGCTTCGGACAGCCGCCCACCACCCCTCAGCTCCGCTTCTCCGACGGCACGGCGGAGGCCTGGGCCGAACGCTGTTCAGTTCTCGAGGAACGAGATCACGCGCGGATCGGAGCGGCGATCCACTCCGTACGGGCCGTGCCCGCCGACCAGCTGGCGACCGTCGCGCGGTGGGCCGAGGAGCGGCGGGCCCCGCTCCATGTGCACCTGTCGGAGCAGACGGCCGAGAACGACGCCTGCCGCCAGGCCCACGGCCGCACCCCCACCCGGCTGCTCGCCGACCACGGCGTGCTCGGCCCGCGCACCACCGGCGTCCACAACACCCACCTCACCGCCGAGGACATCTCCCTCATCGGCGGGAGCGGCACCGGCACCTGCATGTGTCCCACCACCGAGCGGGACCTCGCCGACGGCATCGGTCCCGCGGTCGCCCTTCAGCGGGCGGGCTCGCCGCTCTCCCTCGGCTCCGACAGCCACGCGGTGATCGACCTGCTCGAGGAGGCACGCGCCATGGAGCTGAACGAGCGCCTGCGCACCCGTACCCGAGGGCACTGGACGGCGGCCGCCCTCCTGCGGGCCGCCTCGGCGGACGGGCACTCGGCACTCGGCTGGGAGGACGCGGGCGCCCTGGAGCCCGGCGCGCTCGCCGACTTCACGACGATCGCGCTCGACTCCGTCAGGACGGCAGGGCCGCTTGTGCGGCTCGGGGCCGAGACGGCCGTATTCGCCGCGTCGGCAGCAGACGTGTCGCATACGGTCGTGGGAGGTCGGCACGTCGTACGAGACGGGGTGCACTCGCTCGTACCGGACGCGCCGAAAGCCCTCGCGGACGCCGTCGCAGCCCTGCGCGGATGAACCCGGGCCGCTCCGCCGAGCGGCCGGCCCCCGAACCCGACCCCACCGCCGACCAGGCCACCAAGGACGCCATGAGCAACGCGACGACCGTCAGCCCCGCCCACTCCGCGAGCACCGCAAGCACGCTCATCACCAACATCGCAGCCTTGGTCACCAACGACCCCTCCCTAGGTGACGGAACCCCCCTCGGACTGGTCCAGGACGCGGCCGTCGTCATCGAAGGCGACCGCATCGCGTGGACCGGTGATCAAAGCAAAGCACCCGCCACTGACAATCGGGTCGACGCCGGCGGCCGGGCGGTCCTCCCCGGCTTCGTCGACTCCCACTCCCACCTCGTCTTCGCGGGCGACCGGACGCAGGAGTTCAACGCCCGGATGTCGGGGCGGCCGTACAGCGCGGGCGGCATCCGCACGACCGTCGCGGCCACCCGGGCCGCCACGGACGAGGAACTGGAGGCCAACGTCGTCCGTTACCTCGCCGAGGCCCTCCGCCAGGGCACCACCACCTTCGAGACGAAGTCCGGCTACGGCCTCACGACCGAAGACGAGTCCCGCGCCCTGCGCGTCGCCGCCCGCCACACCGACGAGGTCACCTACCTCGGCGCCCACATCGTCGCCCCCGAGTTCGCCGAGGACCCGGCCGCCTACGTCGCCCTCGTCACCGGCGAGATGCTCGACGCCTGCGCCCCGTACGCCCGCTGGATCGACGTCTTCTGCGAGAAGGGCGCCTTCGACGGCGACCAGGCCCGCGCGATCCTCACCGCCGGCAAGGCACGCGGCCTGCACCCCCGTATCCACGCCAACCAGCTCTCGTACGGCCCCGGCGTGCGGCTCGCCGTCGAACTCGACGCGGCCAGCGCCGACCACTGCACCCACCTGACGGAGGAGGACGTCGACGCCCTGGCGAACAGCCGCACGGTCGCCACCCTCCTCCCCGGCGCCGAGTTCTCCACCCGCGCCGAGTGGCCGGACGCCCGCCGCCTCCTCGACGCGGGCGTCACCGTGGCCCTCTCCACCGACTGCAACCCGGGCTCGTCCTTCACCTCGTCCGTCCCGTTCTGCATCGCGCTCGCCGTACGGGACATGGGCATGACCCCGGACGAGGCCGTCTGGTCGGCCACGGCGGGCGGCGCCGCGGCCCTGAGGCGCACCGACATCGGCCGCCTCACCCCGGGCGCGTACGCCGACCTGATGCTCCTCGACGCCCCGAGCCACGTCCACCTGGCCTACCGGCCGGGCGTCCCGCTGGTCACCGGAGTCTGGCGGCGCGGGGAGCGGGTGCTCTGACCGACGAACGCACACGAAGGTTGTGCACGATTTCCATACCGTGTGCGTAACGAGTGCATGAGAAAACGGAGTTGACGACCAGCCACACCAACCTGGTTCGCACATAACGGACTTGACCCCCCTCGCGGCGCGACGGAAGATCGCGCCAGTCGCTCCGCGCACACCCTGACCACGCGCCGGCCGCACGCGACGAGGGGGTCTTCTTCGGCACGGCCCCCGACGGGGGGTGCCGTTCCATGCGCGGACGCGTCGGTGTGAGCCGTGCACCGCCACGATGACAGCGCTTTCCTCCCCGCCTCACTTTCCGGACGACAGGAGGAAGCCCATGGCAGACGAGATGGTGCAGCGCGCCCAGAGATTCATCAACACCACGTACGACAACGGCGCGACGCTGGGCATATCCAAGCTGGACGAGAACGGCCGGACCGGCTGGCCCGTGATGTACGCGCTGACCCGGGCGCTCCAGTACGAGATGGGCATCACCGCCCTGTCCAACTCCTTCGGCCCGACCACCCTCGCCAAGCTGGGGGAGCTGTACGGCAAACTCGACGAGACGACCGTCCCGTCGGCCAACTTCTGCCGCATCATCCAGTCCGCCCTGTACTGCAAGGGCTACGACGGCGGCGAGATCGACGGCACGTACAACGACCGGGTCAAGGACGCGGTCGTGAAGCTGCACCAGAACATGGGCGTGTCCAGCGTCTACCCGGGCAGCTCCCTGTGGCCGAAGGTGGTCAAGGGCCTGTTCAACATGGACGCCTACGTCACCGTCAGCAACGGCTCGGAGAGCATCCGTTCCATCCAGCAGTGGCTGAACGGCAAGTACATCCTGCGCAAGGACTTCTACGTCATCCCCTGCGACGGCCACCACTCCCGCGACGTCGCCAAGTCGATGCTCTTCGCGATCCAGTACGAACTGGGCATGGCCGACGGCGTCGCCAACGGCGTCTTCGGGCCCGGTACGCAGTCCGGCCTGAAGTCCCACACCGTCTCGCTCGGCACCACCGGCGTCTGGGCGCAGCTGTTCACCGCGGCCATGATCCTGAACAGGCGGAACGTCCCCTTCGGCAGCTTCACCGCCACGGTGCAGTCCGGCGTCGAGACCTTCCAGTCCTTCAGCAAGCTGCCGGTCACCGGCAAGGGCGACTTCCAGACCTGGGCCTCGCTGCTCGTCTCCTACGGCGACCAGTCCCGCAAGGGCACGGCCTGCGACGGCGTCACCAAGATCACGCCCGCCCGGGCGCAGGCGCTGAAGGACGCCGGCTACAAGTACATCGGCCGCTACCTCTTCAATCCCTCCGCGACGGACCTGCCGGAGAAGCAGATCCAGCCCGGCGAGCTGGCCACCATCAAGGAATACGGGCTGAGCTGCTTCCCGATCTTCCAGACCTGGAGCCGGTCCGCGGACTACTTCAGCTACAACCAGGGCACCGCCGACGCGTTCCGCGCGATCGAGTGGGCCGAGTACCACGGCTTCAAGCCCGGCACCATCATCTACTTCGCGGTCGACTACGACGCGATGGACGGCGAGGTCACGGACTACGTCCTCCCGCACTTCCGCGGGATCATGCGCACGATCGGCGAGAACTCCGCCTACGGCATCGGCGTCTACGGCCCGCGCAACGTCTGCCAGCGCGTCGCCGACGCCGGCTACGCGGCGACGAGCTTCGTCTCCGACATGTCCAGCGGCTTCTCCGGCAACCTCGGCTATCCGCTGCCCACCAACTGGGCGTTCGACCAGATCTCCACGATCAAGGTCGGCTCGGGCGCCGGCCTGATCGAGATCGACAACAACATCGTGTCCGGGCGGGACTTCGGCCAGAGCGACTTCAACCCCGGGGCCGAACTCGGTGGGCTGGACACGAACCTCGACAAGGACGCCTACCGGAGCATGATGCTCCAGGACGTGAAGACCTACCTGGAGTCGATCGGCGTCCCCGAGACCGGCGGGGACGGCTGGACCGACAAGGACTGGGTCACCCTGGGCGGCATCTCCAACACGGAGGCGTTCGACGCCGTGGTGGACGCGGACTGGCTCTTCACCGCGCTGGCCCGGCAGCTCAGGCTCCGCAAGGCCCTCATCCAGGCCCCCGTGCTGTGGGAGCTGCGCAAGCTCAACCCGAGGGACTTCGCCTCCGACGCGGCGGTCATGTCGGGCGCGGCAGAGGACTGCAGCACCGGCTGGGGACAGATCTGGGCCTGGGTCACCATCGACGCCCGCAACTACTGCATGCAGCAGGGCATCATCAACGGCACACCGCTGACCGACGCGGACAAGCGGGACGTGTGGAACAAGCTCCACGACGACCAGGAGTACAACGTTCGCTCGGTCGCGTACCTGACGGTCTACAACGCCCACCAGCTCGGCATCGCCCGGCCGAGCCCGACCACCGGTCTCGCCGACACCCAGGCCCTGCTCGCCCGGTACAACGGCACCGGTGACGCGGCCGCCCAGTACGGCCGCGAACTGATCGGTCTGTACCGCGTGCTGGAGAATTACAACGCGCTGTCGCGCGGCAACTGACGACCTACGCGAACGGAGGAGTGGGACGGATGGCAAAGCACTGGTCGGCACCGCTCCTGGTGAACCTGCTGCTCGGAATCCCGGCGGTGGTGCCGATCTGGTTGCTGTGGTACCTCGCGGTGAACTGGCCGCTCGCCGAACTCGGGCTGACGGTGCGGGAGCCGACGGAGAACGACGGGATGGCGCTCTGGCTCGTGATCGTCATTCCCGTCGTCACGCTGTTCGGCCTGATCTGGTGGCTGGCCAACAGCCCCCTCCGGCGCCGCACCGCGCTGGCTCCGCGTACGTACTGGCTGCTGAGCGTTCTGGCCCCCTGCCTCCCGACGGTCGTCCTCATCCTCATCCCCTGAGAAAGGAACAGCAGACGTGCAGCACGACATGCGCAACGCCGTATCGAGACGAACCCTGGTGAGGGCCTCCGGCGTGATCACGGCCGCTGCGGCGGTCGGCTCGCTCGCCCCGGTCACCGCCACGGCCGCCCCCGCCGCTCCTCTCGGCGCCCGGAAGAAGGCCCCCGCCTCCGCCAACGGCTGGCCCCTGGAGAAGCAGGCCAACCACGTCTCCACCGTCTGGACGCGCCCCGTCTCGGGCACCGGCCTGGAGGTCGACATCCGGATCGGCGACGTGGAGGCGATCCTGCTCCATGTCGTGCGGCGCTACCACTACGAGGTCGAGCAGCTGCCCCGCGTGGACCTCGCGGGCTGGCAGCGGATCGACGGCCTGAAGAAGAGCGAGCCGGAGTCCAACCTCGCCTCGGGCACCGCGGTGCGGATCCGCCCGGGCGCGGGCGCGAGCGGCAGTCTGTTCCCGCTCCAGGTGCTGACGGTGCGCGACATCCTCGCGGACTGCGAGGGCGTGGTGCGCTGGGGCGGCGACGACGATCCGGTCGACGAGTCGCTGTTCTACATCGACCGCGGCCCGGACGACGCGTCGGTCCGTGAGCTCGCCGACCGGCTGCGGCTGGCCGAGGCCACGCCCGGCGAGGGCGCCGGAGTGATGGTGGACGTGCTGGCCCCGTCCCGGCGGGACCGCGCGAAGCGGCTGGTGAAGGAGCAGCGGGCGAGCTGAGCCCGTAGGAGACGCGCCCGGGGGGCGGACCGTTCGGTCCGCCCCCGAAGGACAGCGTCACCCGGTACGGGTTGTCCGGCGAGGATCACTCCTCGACGGTCAGCCCCTTGCGCAGCCGTACCAGCGTCCGCGACAGCAGCCGCGACACGTGCATCTGGGAGATGCCCAGTTCCTCGCCGATCTCCGACTGGGTCATCCCCGCGACGAAGCGCAGCGAGAGGATCTTCCGGTCGCGCGGCGGAAGTTCGGCGATCAGCGGCTTCAACGACTCGACGTACTCGATGCCCTCGAGTCCGTGGTCCTCGTAGCCGATGCGGTCCGCGAGCGCGCCCTCGGAGTCGTCCTCCTCCGGCTGGGCGTCCAGCGAGGAGGCGGTGTAGGCGTTCGACGCGGCCATGCCCTCGACGACCTCGTCGTTGGAGATGCCGAGGCGCTCGGCCAGTTCGGTCACCGTCGGGGCGCGGTCCAGCTTCTGGGCCAGCTCGTCACCGGCTTTGGCCAGGTCGAGCCGCAGCTCCTGGAGCCGCCGCGGAACGCGCACGGACCACGAGGTGTCGCGGAAGAAGCGCTTGATCTCGCCGACGATGGTCGGCATCGCGAACGTGGGGAACTCGACACCCCGAGACAGCTCGAAGCGGTCGATCGCCTTGATCAGGCCGATGGTGCCGACCTGGATGATGTCCTCCATCGGCTCGCTGCGGGAGCGGAACCGGGAGGCGGCGAACTTGACCAGCGCGAGGTTCAGTTCGACGAGCGTGTTGCGGACGTACGAGTACTCGTGGGTGCCTTCCTCCAGCGACTCGAGGCGCTCGAAGAGGGTCTTGGACAGCGCCCGTGCGTCGACCGCGTCGACTTCCTCGTACGGGGGGATGTCCGGAAGTCCGGCGAGAAGGTCGTCCTGTGTGACGAGCATCTCGTCCTGCTCGATGGGATCCAGATGTTCCGGAGGGGGTGTCGACGTCGCTTTCTGGGTACGCGATGCGTCGAGCCGGGGTGACATGATGTCCTCCATCGTTCTCGGCATATGGCTGCCGGAGCCAGTACGTGCACTGCGGTGTGCGGCGCCTCCAAAGCCGGCCGTGGTCGGTTACGTGTCCTTACTAGGCCTACCCGCTTTCCCGAGCCCACCGCAAGTGCGTTCTGTGTGCATATGTCCGTTTGTGTGTGGTTGTTCGGGTGTCGAAGCGTGGCGGGAAGGCGTAGTGTTCGAGGGCGTCAGCAGCAGTCACGACGTCGGGAGAGAGAGACGGCATGGACCGCGGGACAGTCGGCAGCGCACAGTCTGGCCGGCTTCTGGTGGAGGTGCGGGAAGAGGGCTCTAACGCCGTCGTGACCCCGGCGGGTGAGTTGGATCACCACACCGCCGATCTGTTGCGTGAGCCACTCGAGGACTGCCTCTCCAAGGGATTCAAGCGCCTGGTCATCGACTGCGCGCGGCTGGAGTTCTGCGACTCCACGGGGCTCAACGTGCTCCTTGGCGCGCGAC
The DNA here is from genome assembly GCF_028885415.1 of Streptomyces coeruleorubidus. GTDB lineage: Bacteria > Actinomycetota > Actinomycetes > Streptomycetales > Streptomycetaceae > Streptomyces > Streptomyces coeruleorubidus_A. Next base: position 3,944,209 of record NZ_CP118527.1, on the reverse strand, counting down.
TGAAGGCCGAGGCCGCCGGTGGTGGCGTGACGCTCGCCGGGATGCAGCCGGTAGTGGCACGCGTGTTCGAGATCACCGGCGCGGATGCGGTCTTCAGCGTCCATGACACGCTTGAGGCGGCCCTGGCCGACGAGTCGGGCTGACCGGCGGTGCGTCGGCGCGCCGAGCCTCGGCCATCCCCCTGTGACCGGTGCCCTACCCCAGTCACGCCTTTCGTGCCGAATACGGGGGTGTTCTGCCCGTCCGCCCGGGCAGGAGACATCCTGAAACGGTCGGCCATCAGGGCGGCGGGGGCGCCGCGAAACCGTCGTGCCGCGCACTGCGTGACTGACTGTGTAGTGGATTTTCTCAATCGTGAACTGGTGAATCGGTGAGGTGAAGCGCTGATGAGCACCACCCGGCCCTACTCGCCGGGCGACCGCGGGCCGGAGCCCAGCGGCGCTTCCGGGGCGTCCGAGGGTGGCGTACCGGCGGGCAGTGCGCCCGGCGAGGGCGTGGCCGCGCCGTCCGGAGCCGCGGCGCCCCCGGGGGGCCGACAGGTGCGCCGGCTGAGCTTCGACGGGGCGAGCGGTGTCGTTCCGCTCGCCCGCGACTTCACCCGCCAGGCGCTGTACGCGTGGGGCTGGCTGCCGGCCGCCTCCGCGGACCAGCGGGCCGCCGCCGAGGACGTGCTGCTCGTCGTCTCCGAACTGGTCACCAACGCCTGTCTGCACGCCGAGGGGCCGGACCAGCTGTGGATCACCTGCGACAACAAGGTGATCCGCATCGAGGTCGCCGACCGGGGCACCGGCCAGCCGTCACCCCGCACCCCGCACCGGGCCGGCCGCCCCGGCGGCCACGGCATGTTCATCGTCCAGCGGCTGTGCCTGGACTGGGGCGTCGTCCGCACGCCGGGAGTCGCCGGCAAGACGGTGTGGGCCGAACTGGGAGCGCCTGCCTGATCCGGGGGCGTTGCGAGCGCGCCAGGTGCAGGTTCCCGGGACGGCCGTCCGGGTGAACGACGAGCGGGCGATTCGCCGGCGACTGCCTGGCCGCCCCCACGAAACCTCCGCCGCACATCCCCCCGTCCGTCACTCATCACACGCCGGATCGCCACGGATCCGGCGCGCACTGTCTCTTCCTTCCTCGACGCCCCGGGCGTACCTTGACGGCCCGATCTGATACCCCGTCAGGAACAGGAAGGGGAGCGGCACCGTGTCGTACCGGAATCGAACCGCCGCGCTCGCGTCCGCCGCGGCCCTGGCCGGCTCGGCGGTGTTGATGACCGCCCCCACGGCCCGGGCCGAGGTCGTCGACGTCAACTACCAGTGCAAGACGCCGATCGGCGACAAGAGCGCCGTCTCGCCCATCGACATCAAGGGTGTCAGGAGCGGCAGCGGCTACCGCATCACCATGTCCTGGCAGAAGGGCGTCTCCTCCAGCCCGGTCGAACTGGGCAAGGGCGCGATGACCCCGAGCGCCACCATCGCCCTGGGCGGCGCGGACAGCGGCACCCTGACGGTGACCGGCCCCGCCAACGACGCCGCGATCCCCGCCAACACCCCGATCAAGATCAACGACCTGAGCGGTACGTACACGCCGAAGAAGAGCGGCGAGGTCACCTTCACGGCCGGCGTGCTCACCATCAAGGCGCTCGGCACGACGACCACGTGCACACCGACGAACGACCCGGGCCCGTCCCTGACCCTCGACGTCACGGCCGCGAGCGGCGGCGGCGCCACCGGCTCCACCCAGGGCGGCGGCTCCGGCTCGGGCTCCGGCTCCGGCGCCGAACTCCCGCAGACCGGCCCCGAGGACTCGGCCATAGCCCTCGGCACCCTCGGCGGGACGGTCCTGCTCGCCGGCACGGCGGGCGCCCTGTGGCTGACACGACGCCACCAGGGGGCTTAGGGGGTGTCCGCCAAGTCCCGCGGACCCCCAGAGCGCGCACCGGACGCCGCCCGGCCGCCCTTCGCGTGCCGACACCGCTTTCGCAACAGGCCCTGGTACGCCACCGAGCGCACGCCCGTACGACCGCTGGAGCCGCCGATGCCGTACGTCGCCCGTGTTCCGTACCTGTCACTGCCCCTCCTGCTGGTGCTCCTGCTGGGGCCGGCGGGCGCCGGGCCCGCCGGGGCGGTGGACCGGCCCGGCGTCGAGCTGTCCAAGACCCAGGCCGGGACGGGCGGTTCGGTCACCGTCACCGGCAGCGGCTGGCGGCCGCGGGCCCTGCTGACGCTGCTGGTGTGCGGGCAGGCCGAGCCGTCCCGGGGCGTGACCGGCGGCACCAACTCCTGCGCCAACGCCGACGGCCGGACCGTCACCACCGACGCCGAGGGCCGCTTCCGCCGCGAACTGCCCGTCGTGGAACCGCCCGTGCCGTGCCCCTGCGTGGTGCACGTGGCGACGGTGACCGGGGCCGGGGCCGGGGCCGAGGCCGACGCGATCCTCCAGGTCGCCGGGCACGCCGTCGAGCCGCTGCCCGCGGACCGGGCCGGCGGGCGGCTGTCCCTGCTCGCGGACACCCGGCTGCGCGGCTCCGGCGGCCTGCTGACCTGGTTCGGCTCCCCGCCCGCCCGGACGCTCGTGGTCACCGTCGGCAACGTCGGGACGTCCCCCGTGAAGGACCCGGTCTTCCAGGTCGGCACCTCCCACGGCGTGTTCGCCCCGCAGTGGCAGGACCAGCGCTGGCGCGGCACGATCCGGCCCGGCGGGAAGGCGCGCATCGAACTCCCCGTCGAACTCGCGGCCGGGGCGCAGGGCGACTACACCGTCTCCCTGAAGTACGGCGGCAAGGTCCTCGCCGAACACCCCTGGGGCGTGGGCCGCCCGTGGGGTGTGACCCTGTTCTGGGTCCTCGTCTGCCTGGTCGTCCCGGCGGCGCTGTTCCGCGCCGGCCTGGCCGTCGTGGACCGCGTACACCCCCGCCACGCCGTCCACGCGGCCCGCCCGCCCCGCAGCCGGCGGCTGCGCCTGCCCGCCGCACGCCGGCCCCCGGCCCTGCCGTGGGTCGCCCCGGACGCCGAACCGCCCAGATCGACGAAGGCATGAAGAACATCGTGAAGAACACGAGGACATGACGAAGGGCCGCCGCACCACGCAGGTGCGACGGCCCCTCTCAGGCTCAGGCGATCAGCGGACTTCGCCCATGAGCCCCTTGACCTTCTTGCGGAACATGTACACCGCGAAACCGGCGACCACGGCCAGCGCCGCCTCCAGCGCCACGAATCCCGTCCGGTCCAGGTTGATCCCGCCGACGGCCGGGTTGGACAGCAGCGCGGTGACGGAGTCGCCCGCGGTGACCGCGAGGAACCAGACGCCCATCATCTGCGAGGCGTACTTCGCCGGCGCCATCTTCGTCGTCACGGACAGGCCCACCGGCGACAGCGTCAGCTCGCCGACGGTCTGCACGAAGTAGATCGCGACCAGCCACATCGCCGCGGCCTTGTGACCGCCCTCCGCGATCGACAGCGGGGCGAGGAAGAGGAAGAAGGACGCACCCACCAGCACCAGGCCGGAGGCGAACTTCACGATGGTGCTGGGCTCCTTGCCACGCCGGTTCAGCCACAGCCACAGCCAGGCGAAGACGGGCGCCAGGGCCATGATCAGCACCGGGTTGACCGACTGGTACCAGGAGACCGGGAACTCCCAGCCGAAGACGGTGTTGTCGGCCTTCTCGCTGGCGAAGAGCGACAGGGTCGAGCCGCCCTGGTCGTAGATCATCCAGAAGACGGCTGCGGCGACGAAGAACCAGATGTACGCCGACACCTTCGAGCGCTCGCCGGCGTCCAGGTCCTTGTCGCGCAGGATGCGGGTGATGACCAGGATCGGCACGATCAGGCCGAGGAGCGTGAGCGGGATCAGCGCCCAGTTCAGGGTGAAGTGGCCGGTGCCGCCGACCAGTCCGTAGAAGACCACGGCGACGGCCAGCCAGATCAGGCCCTTGCGCAGGGTGGCGGCCTTCTCGGCGGGCGACAGCGGGGTCGGGACCTCGCCGCTCTTCGGGTTCAGGTGGCGGCCGCCGAGCAGGAACTGGACGAGGCCCAGCGCCATGCCGAGCGCGGCCAGGGCGAAGCCCAGGTGCCAGTTGACGTTCTCACCGACGGTGCCGATGACCAGCGGCGCGACGAAGGCGCCGAGGTTGATGCCGATGTAGAAGACGGTGAAGCCGCCGTCCCGGCGCGGGTCCTGCGGGCCGTCGTAGAGGTGGCCGACCATCGTGGAGATGTTGGCCTTCAGCAGACCGGAACCGATGGCGACCAGGCCCAGGCCGACGTAGAAGCTCGCGGCCGCGGGCAGCGCCAGGCACAGGTGGCCGAGCATGATGACCAGGCCCGCGACGGCGACCGTCTTGCGGGGGCCGAGCACACGGTCGGCGAACCAGCCGCCGGGCAGGGTGAGCAGGTACACCAGCGACAGGTACACGGCGTAGATCGCCGTCGCCGTGCCCGCGCTCAGGTGCAGGCCACCGGGGGCCACCAGGTACAGCGGGAGCAGGGCCCTCATGCCGTAGTAGGAGAACCGCTCCCACATCTCGGTCATGAACAAAGTGGCCAGTCCGCGGGGGTGGCCGAAGAAGGTCTTCTCGGAACCGGGGGTGCCCGGACGGGCCGAGTCCTTCGTCAGGCTGGACGCCATGGTCGTTCCTTGCTGGTCGGGACGCGCTCCGCGGCAGCGGTGGTGCGCCCGGTGGGGGGCTGCCGGCACCGGTGCGTACGGCCGTCCGCCCGACGCCTACGGGGGTCCGCTCCGGGTCACGGAGCGGTGGGCGGTCGCCACCGGGATCCACGCCTCTACGCGCGTATCCGCACGACGAGGCCCGGCCACAGGTCGTTTCCGGTTCAGGGCTGGTGGGGGACCAGCCCGCACACAAAAGAGACCTCCAGGGGCAAAAAGCCTCCGAAGGTCGCCATGGTGCTACAGGCGTTGATTCACCATACGGCAGGACACTGCGGCATATGGAAGGACTTGAGACACGGATCACAGGTGTCAGGGGAACCGTAAGCCCCTTTTCCAAGGTCCTTACCAGGATTGCACCCCACAGGCAGAGGTTTGCACGCGTTCCCGCGGAACGTAAGAAACGGGTATGCCACGGGTAAGAATCAAGCCTTCCGGTCACACCCCAGCTCAGGGCCTTGCAGGTCTACCATCACCTCATGACCCGTGTACTGCTCGCCGAGGACGACGCGTCCATCTCGGAGCCGCTGGCCCGTGCTCTGCGCCGGGAGGGCTACGAGGTCGAGGTGCGTGAGGACGGACCCACCGCTCTCGACGCCGGAATGCAGGGCGGCGTCGACCTGGTCGTGCTCGACCTGGGTCTGCCCGGCATGGACGGTCTGGAGGTGGCCCGCCGCCTGCGTGGCGAAGGCCACGGCATCCCGATCCTCATCCTGACCGCGCGCGCCGACGAGGTGGACACCGTCGTCGGGCTCGACGCGGGCGCCGACGACTACGTGACCAAGCCGTTCCGGCTCGCCGAGCTGCTCGCCCGCGTCCGCGCCCTGCTGCGCCGCGGCGCCGCCGAGCCGCAGCAGCCGCCCGCCACCCACGGCGTGCGGATCGACGTCGAGTCGCACCGCGCCTGGATGGGCGAGGAGGAGCTCCAGCTCACCGCCAAGGAGTTCGACCTGCTGCGGGTGCTGGTGCGCGACGCGGGCCGGGTCGTCACCCGCGACCAGCTGATGCGCGAGGTCTGGGACACGACCTGGTGGTCGTCGACCAAGACCCTCGACATGCACATCTCCTGGCTGCGCAAGAAGCTCGGCGACGACGCGGCCAACCCCCGCTACATCGCCACCGTGCGCGGTGTGGGCTTCCGCTTCGAGAAGAGCTGAGCCGCGGGGCAGGCACGGGTAAGCACGGGTAACAGGACATGCGCCGCCGACTGATCCAGTCCACGCTCGCCGTGGTCCTCGTCGTGATCGCCGTCTTCGGCGTCTCCCTCGTCATCGTCGAGACCAGGACGATCAGCAACAGCGCCCAGGAGCGGGTGGAGTCCGAGGCGGTCCGGCTGGCCAGCATCGTCGACAGCCGGCTCTTCGTCGCCCAGCAGGTCGACGCGGAGGTGCTGCGCAAGCAGGTCACGCAGGACCACTACTACGCGGTGATCCGGATCCCCGGGGAGGAGCCCATCGAGGTCGGCTCCAAGCCGTCCGGGGACGTGATCACCGCGACCGCGCCCGGCGAGGAGGGCGAGACGGTCACCGTCCAGGAGCCGCGCTCCTCGGTGACCCGGGAGGTCGGCCGCACCCTGCTGATCATCGGGCTGGTCGCGCTGCTCGCGGTGGTGGCCGCGGTGCTGCTGGCGGTCCGCCAGGCGAACCGGCTCGCGTCGCCGCTGACCGACCTCGCGGAGACGGCCGAGCGGCTCGGCTCGGGCGATCCGCGCCCGCGGCACAAGCGGTACGGCGTGCCCGAGCTGGACCGGGTGGCGGACGTGCTGGACGGCTCGGCCGAGCGCATCGCGCGCATGCTGACCGCCGAGCGGCGGCTGGCCGCGGACGCCTCCCACCAGCTGCGGACGCCGCTGACGGCGCTGTCGATGCGGCTGGAGGAGATCACCCTCACCGACGACCCGGACACGGTGAAGGAAGAGGCGACGATCGCGCTGACCCAGGTCGAGCGGCTCACGGACGTCGTGGAGCGGCTGCTGACGAACTCCCGCGATCCGCGCACCGGCTCCGCCGTCACCTTCGACCTCGACGAGGTCATCCAGCAGCAGCTCGCCGAGTGGCGCCCCGCCTATCGCAGCGCGGGCCGGGCGATCGTCAGCTCCGGCAAGCGGCATCTGGAGGCCGTGGGCACCCCCGGAGCGGTCGCGCAGGTGCTGGCCGCACTGATCGAGAACTCCCTGATGCACGGCGGCGGCACGGTGGCGCTGCGCACCCGCGTCACCGGCAACCAGGCCGTCATCGAAGTCACGGACGAGGGCCCCGGCGTCCCCGCCGACCTCGGCGCCCGCATTTTCGAGCGGGCGATCAGCGGCCGCAACTCCACGGGCATCGGCCTGGCCGTGGCCCGCGACCTTGCGGAGGCGGACGGCGGCCGCCTGGAGATGCTCCAGACCAAGCCCCCGGTGTTCGCCCTGTTCCTGTCCCGCACGCCGGTCGGGAAGTCCCACGGCGGCGAGGACGAGCCGATGATCCGCTGACGCGGTTCACGACCGGTCTACGGCACCCGCTGCCCGGCCCGCGACCGCCTGGCCCGTTCGCCCTTCAGGATCGATTCCGCTCCCGCCACCGCCTCACGGGCCGGAAGGGCGCGGAACACCCAGCTGCGGTACGACCAGAAGCGGAACAGCGTGGCGATGCCGATGCCGAGGAACTTGAAGATGTTGTTCTGGAGCGGGGTGTTCCAGCCGAAGCTGTACGTCGCCACGTAGAGGACGCCGTTCTCGATGACCAGCCCGACCGCGCTGAACAGCAGGAACAGGGACATCTCCCGCGTACGGCGGGTCTTGTCGCGGTCGCGGTAGGTGAAGTAGCGGAAGCCGATGTAGTTGAAGATGATCGCGACGACGGTCGCGATGACGCTCGCGCGCACCACCTGGAGGTCGGTGACATGCCGTACCAGGTTGAACACGAGGAGGTTGACCAGCACCCCGGCACCGCCCACCGCGCCGAACTTGGCGACTTCGTGGACGAGCCGTCGGAGCCGCGAGGCACCATGTCCCATGGTCGTGCAGGCCCCCGTCCGTGGTTGGCGTCAACTCAGCCATGCTAACCACCCTCCCGCGCGATCTTCCTGCGGACGCGGGTGGACGGCCGGAGATGGTCCGGGCAGGGCCGGGGAGGGGCGGGAAACCGGCCACCCTGGCGCGGCCGATACCCTGGGGGAGTGACGTTCCCGGTAGTCGGCATGGTCGGCGGGGGCCAGCTCGCTCGTATGACACACGAGGCAGGCATCCCGCTCGGCATCAGGTTCAAGCTCCTCAGTGACACCCCGCAGGACTCGGCTGCGCAGGTCGTGAGCGATGTCGTCGTAGGCGACTATCGCGACCTCGACACGCTGCGCGAGTTCGCCCGCGGGTGCGATGTGATCACCTTCGATCACGAACACGTACCCACCGAGCACCTCAGGGCCCTGGAGGCGGACGGCATCCCCGTGCGCCCCGGCCCCGACGCGCTCGTGCACGCCCAGGACAAGGGCGTGATGCGGGCGAAGCTCGACGCGATCGGCGTGCCCTGCCCCAGACACAGAATCGTCTCCGATCCGCAGGACGTGGCGGCCTTCGCCGCCGAGGGTGAGGGCTTCCCCGTCGTCCTCAAGACCGTCCGCGGCGGTTACGACGGCAAGGGCGTGTGGGTCGTCGGCTCCGTCGAGGAAGCCGCCGATCCGTTCAAGGCCGGTGTCCCCGTGCTCGCCGAGGAGAAGGTCGACTTCGCCCGCGAGCTCGCCGCCAACGTCGTACGCTCCCCGCACGGCCAGGCCGTCGCCTACCCGGTCGTGGAGTCCCGCCAGGTGAACGGCGTCTGCGACACGGTGATCGCGCCCGCCCCCGGCCTCGACGAGGCCCTCGCCCTCAGGGCCGAGGAGATGGCGCTGAACATCGCCAAGGAACTCGGCGTCGTCGGGCACCTCGCCGTCGAGCTGTTCCAGACCCGCGACGGCCGCATCCTCGTCAACGAACTCGCCATGCGCCCGCACAACTCCGGCCACTGGTCAATGGACGGCGCCGTCACCAGCCAGTTCGCCAATCACGTCCGGGCGGTCCTGGACCTGCCCCTCGGCGACCCGCGCCCGCGCGCCACGTGGACCGTCATGGTCAACGTCCTCGGCGGCGACTACCCGGACATGTACTCCGCGTACCTGCACTGCATGGCCCGCGACCCCCAGCTCAAGATCCACATGTACGGCAAGGACGTGAAGCCCGGCCGCAAGGTCGGCCACGTCAACACCTACGGCGACGACCTGGACGACGTGCTGGAGCGCGCCCGTCACGCTGCCGGCTACCTGAGAGGCACCATCACCGAATGAGCCCTGTTGTTGGCATCGTCATGGGGTCGGACAGCGACTGGCCCGTCATGGAGGCAGCCGCCAAGGCCCTCGACGAGTTCGAGATCGCCTACGAGGTCGACGTCGTCTCCGCGCACCGCATGCCGCGCGAGATGGTCGCGTACGGCGAGCAGGCCGACGGCCGCGGGCTCAAGGTGATCATCGCCGGGGCCGGCGGCGCCGCCCACCTGCCCGGCATGCTCGCCTCCGTGACACCGCTGCCGGTCATCGGCGTGCCCGTGCCGCTGAAGTACCTCGACGGCATGGACAGCCTCCTGTCGATCGTGCAGATGCCGGCCGGTGTCCCGGTCGCCACGGTCTCCGTCGCCGGTGCCCGCAACGCCGGTCTGCTGGCGGCCCGGATCCTCGCCGCGCACGACGAGGACCTGCGCGCCCGCATGCGCGAGTTCCAGCAGGAGCTGAACGACCAGGCCACCGAGAAGGGCAAGCGCCTGCGCTCCAAGGTCGAGGGCGCGAGCGGCGGCTTCGGCTTCGGGAAGTGATCCCATGACGTCCCTCGACGACGCCCGCGCGCTCCTCGCCGAGTTCCCCGTCGCCGACGGGCACAACGACCTGCCCTGGGCGCTGCGCGAGCAGGTCCGCTACGACCTCGACGCCCGCGATGTCGCCGCCGACCAGAGCGCCCACCTGCACACCGACATCCCGCGGCTGCGCGCGGGCGGGGTCGGTGCGCAGTACTGGTCGGTGTACGTCCGCACGGACTCGCCCGACCCGGTCGCGGCTACGCTCGAACAGATCGACTGCGTACGGCAGTTGATCGACCGGCACCCGGAGGACCTGCGGCCCGCGCTGACGGCCGCCGACATGGCGGCCGCGCGCCGGGAGGGCCGGATCGCCTCCCTCATGGGCGCGGAGGGCGGTCACTCCATCGCCAACTCCCTGGGCACCCTGCGCGGTCTGTACGGGCTCGGCGTGCGCTATCTGACCCTCACCCACAACGACAACGTGGACTGGGCGGACTCCGCGACCGACGAGCCGCGGGCCGGGGGCCTCACCGCGTTCGGCCGGCAGGTCGTGCGGGAGATGAACCGGCTCGGCATGCTCGTCGACCTCTCCCACGTGGCCGCGACGACCATGCGCGACGCGCTCGACACGAGCTCCGCCCCGGTGATCTTCTCCCACTCCTCGGCGCGGGCCGTGTGCGACCACCCGCGCAACATCCCGGACGACGTCCTGGAGCGGCTGCCCGCCAACGGCGGCATGGCGATGGTGACGTTCGTGCCGAAGTTCGTGCTCCAGGCCGCGGTCGACTGGACCGCCGCGGCCGACGAGAACATGCGCGCCCACGGCTTCCACCACCTCGACACCACCGCGGAGGCCATGAAGGTCCACCGCGCCTTCGAGGAGCGGCACCCGCGCCCCGTCGCGACGGTGGCCACGGTCGCGGACCACCTGGACCACATGCGCGAGGCCGCCGGCATCGACCACCTCGGCATCGGCGGCGACTACGACGGCACGGCCTTCACCCCCGACGGCCTGGACGACGTCTCCGGCTACCCGAACCTGATCGCGGAGCTGCTGGACCGCGGCTGGTCGAAGGCCGACCTGGCGAAGCTGACCTGGAAGAACGCGGTGCGGGTGCTGGACGCGGCCGAGGACGTGGCCCGCGGGCTCCGGGGCACGCGGTCGCCGTCCAACGCCCGTATCGAAGACCTGGACGGCTGACAGCGGCCCCGTTCGTGACCATGGCCGGTGTGCGCACCCTGCGGCCCGGCAGGACGGGTCGGACCGACGGCAGGCTGTTGAACGGCGGCTACAGCGGGTAAGACCGTGGTGGTACCGCGGTATCGCAGTTTTCTCGGATCGAGCCTGGCATTGACAGGGCCCGAGCCGCACGGGTGCGGTCTCCCGGCGCCGGGCGAGCTGCCAGGAGTGGCAACTCGGCGTGCGAGAGGGGGCGGCGTTGGCTGAGGATCGGGGTGCGGTTCTTTGGCGGAAGAGCAGTTACAGCGGTGGCAACAGCGGGGAACAGTGCTGCGAAATGGCCGTGGTCTCGGGGGAGATCCTCGTACGCGACTCGAAGTCCCCGAACCGCATGGTGCTGGCCTTCAGCCCGGACGCCTGGCGGACGGCGATAGCGTGGATGACCTGCCCGGTCACGGGCGAGGCGGCGCCATGAGCGAATCGGATTCGGACGGACACGAGATGAGCAGCCCGCGCCGTGAGCGGTCGACGACCAGGGAACCCGGCCTCGTCGGGTACTGCCTGGTGACCGGTGCGCTCGCCTCGGGTGCCGGAGCGGGTGCCTCGCTCCTCGGCGGGGCCCTGTGGGCGCGGCTGACCATGTGGCTGACGGTGCTGGTCGGGGTTTCCGTGCTCGCGGGCTGGTGGTGGGTGCGCTCCCCTGCTACCGCTCGTCATTGGACGGTTGATCTTCTGGTGCGTCCGGCAGCAAGGGACGTACCGTCTCGAAGAGCTTGATGAACGTGCGGACCAGAAGCGGTCCTCCGCCGATGCTGCCGATCCAGCACATCTCCGGTGGCACGCCCATGCGAATGCCGGCGTAGGCCACGAGGGTGGAGACGGCCGATGAGAACACCACCAGTGCGGCGAGGTTGCGCACCACCCGTATGAGATCGTCCGTGTGGGCCCGGCGGCGCTTGATGTGCTGCTCGGTTTCCGCCTTCCTCAGCCGGAGCAGACGAGCGCACGCCTCACGGCCGGCGAGCGCTCTCCTGGCCAGAGCGGTGTGCTCGGAGCCCTGGGCCCGGTGACCGGGCCCAGGGGCGGCCACCGGACGGGTGGAACGAGCGCGCGCCTTACCGGGGGACGGCTCCGACGTGCGGCGCCTCTTCCTCCCCTTGTCCGTCGTCATGGCTTCCCCTGGGCCCCCGTGGCACGCTGAACCGGCGGTCAGGTGCGGTGGAATTGTTCGATGAGTTCGTCGAGCAGCGCCACCGTGTCGTCCTCGGTCAGCGCCTTGTTGCGCAAATCCTCGAAGCATTCCTGGTACCGGGCGACGAGTTCACGGTCGTCCCGGTTGGTGAGCATGCCTCCCGGGCCTGCCATGTAGAGCACGTCTTCGTCGGCCTGGAAGCCCAGGAGGAAGAACGTGCTGTCCAGGCTGTCGTGTGCGCCCGCGGTGAAGGGCAGGGCCCGCAAAGTGGCCCGGCGCTCGGCGACCAGGTCCTTGATGAAGCCCAGTTGGCGGCGCATCGTCGCGGGTCCGCCGACTTGGCGGCGCAGGGCCGCCTCGTCGAGGATCATCTCCACTTCGGGGCCGTCCTCCTGAAGGACCCGCTCCTGCCGGGCCATGCGGAGGTCGATGTGTTGTTGCGCCCTGGGGTTGGGCTGGCCCGCCTCGAACAGAGCGGACACGTAGTCCGCGATCTGCAAGTGACTGGGGATGAGGCTGGGGTGGTAGCCCCTGATGGCGTTCGCCGCGCTCTCGTACCCCAGGTACTGGGCGAAGGGCTGGCTGATGATGTCGTTGTACTCGGACCACCACGACTGGCCTTTGCTGCCCCGGGCCGCCTCTTCCAGTTCCGTGACCAGGTCCGGATCTTCGACCCCGTATTCCTGGAGCATCGCCCGCAGGTCCGTCACGGAGAGGCTGACCGAGCCCGCCTCGATCCGGATCAGCTTGGACAACGACCACTCGAGCACTTCGGCTGCCTGCCGTTGGGTCAGGCCGCGCTTGTCGCGGGCTGCCTTGAGGGCGAGACGCAGCTTGCGGCGGTTGAGGCTCGGGTCCACGGACCTGGGCATGGCGCTCCTTCGGGAGAATGACGGCGGCGAACAGCACTTGGCGTGCCGAAACCTTCCCATCCTAAGAGGGCGGAACGACTGTCATCCGAAAGAGTGACTCGAATGGCCGTATGCTTGACGCTGCCGTCTCTCCGGAGATACCCGAACGACACCTGTCTAATCGACCCTGAGCTGGCCTAGACCTCGCGAGTGGTGCAGGTCACATCGTGGGTATGAACGGGTGTGAAGTCCTGGGACTGACGAGCCAGGGGAGACCGGTGGGCTGCGCACTGGGCCGTGGCATGACGATGGGCCGGCGATCACCGGCCGGCGATCACCGACCCCGTACCCCGAACGCCCTGCCCGCCAGGAACCACTCCGCGCTCCGTGCGACGGTGGCCGTACCTCACGAACGACCGTACGGAGCCGCCATGGCAGACCTCCAGGACGACCTGCGCGCCACTGCCACGGCCGGTGAGTTCGGCGACCTGTCCGAGCCGTACCCCGACGAGGCCGTCATGGCGGCGGAGCCCTACGAGCCCGTCTCCGACCCGGACGACGAGCCGATGGCCCGGGCCCACGCCGTCCTCGCCGCCTACCCCGTGGCCGACGGCTACAACGGACTGCCCTGGGCGCTCAAGCGGCTGTCCCACTACGACCTGGAGGAGGGCGAGGGCACCGTCGACACGGACGTGCCCCGCCTGCGCCGCGGGCATGTGGGCGCGCTGTTCTGGTCGCTGCACCTGCCGGAGGGCCTGGACGGCGACCGGGCCGTCGGCGCCACCCTGGAGCAGCTGGACCTGGCCAAGGCCGTCGCCCGGACCTGCGACGAGGGACTGCGGCAGGTCTGCACGGCAGGGCAGGTCGCGGACGCCCGTAACCGCGGCCGCGTCGCCGTGCTCCTCGGTCCCGCCGGGGCCCCGGCCGTGGGCGACTCGCTGGGCATCCTGCGTCAGCTGCACTTCCTCGGCCTGCGCGTCCTGACGCTGACCGGCGTGTCCTGGGCGAGCGACGCGGGGCTGACGCGGTTCGGCGAGGAGGTCGTGCGCGAGATGAACCGGCTCGGCGTGATCGTGGACCTCTCCGGCGCCTCCGCGCCGACCGTCCGCCGGGTCCTGAGGCTCTCCCGGGCGCCCGTGCTGTGCAGCCGCTCCGCCGCCCGCGCCCTGCGCCCCCACCCGGTCAACCTCCCCGACGACCTGCTGGCGGAGCTGGGCGCGGCCAAGGGTCTGTGCCTGGTGCCGCTGACCGCCGAGCAGACCGGCCCGACCGTCCGCGACGTCGCCGACCATCTGGACCACATCCGGACCGTGGCCGGTGCGCAGTGCGTCGGGCTGTCCGGCACGTACGACTCGGGCTCGGCCCACCCGCAGGAACTCGGCGACACCTCCTGCTATCCGCGGCTGATCGCCGAGTTGCTGCGGCGTGGCTGGGACGAGGCCGACGTGGCCCTTCTTACCTGGGGCAACGTCCAGCGGGTGCTGCGCGGCGCCGACTTCGCCGCCCGCGCCGCCCAGCAGCGACGCGAGCCGTCGGCGGCGACCATCTCCGAGCTGGACGGGTGACCGGCAGGCAGGTGACTCAGGCGGTGTGCTCGATCCGGCACAGGCAGAACGGATGCCCCGCCGGGTCGGCGTACACCCGGAAGTCCTTCTTCTCGTAGTCCTCCCGGTCCAGCACCCGCGCCCCCAGCGCCAGCACCCGCTCCTCGGCCGCGTCGATCTCCTCCCAGGTCGACCCGCCGTCGAAGTCCAGGTGGAACTGCTGGGCGTTGCGGTCGGCCCGGGGCCACTCCGGCGGGGTGTACCCGGGCGAGCGCTGGAAGGCGAGCCGCGGCCCGTCGGGGAGCCGCAGCACCACCCAGTCCGGGTCGTCGTCCTCGGGTGTGCCGCCCCCGACCTGCGCGTAGAAACGGGCCAGCTCGCGCGGGTCGGGGCAGTCGACGACGACGGTACGGAAACGTGCCACAGCGGACATGGGGCCTCCCGGTGTCAGCAGGCGCAGAGGCAGAACGGGTGCCCGGCCGGGTCGGCGTAAACCCGGAAGGTCCTTGTCCGGTCCTCGGCGTCCAGCGGCTTCGCGCCGAGCGCCAGCACGCCCTTCTCGGCCGCGTCCAGGTCCTCCACGTCCAGATCGAGATGGAACTGCTGCGAGTGGTCGGGCGACGGCCACTTCGGCGGCACGTACCCGGGAGCTTCCTGGAAGGCCAGCGCCGGTCCGCCCGGCACCTTCAGGTCGACCCACTCGCCCGAGTCGTCGGCCTCCACCGCGGGAGTGCCGCCGAGCACCTCGGCGTAGAAGCCGGCCAGTGCGTGCGGGTCGGGACAGTCCAGGACGACGACACCGAGCTTGGCGAGAGCCATGACTTCCTCCTTGAAGCGGCTGTTCCCCGGGTTCCAGGGTCACAGGGTTACCTACATAACCCGAGTAACCGGTAACCGTTACTTCATGCTGGGCCATTGGCGGTAACCTCGCAAGGGGAAATCCGAGAGGTGCCCGAGAGGTACGGTCCAGCCATGACGGAGAGAACGCCCGCGCCCGGCGGCCTGGCCCTGGTCGAGGCCCTGGTGAACACGCTGGACATCGAGTCGGGCGCCGACTCCCTGGACACGGCGGAGGGCCGGGCACGCTTCGGGATCACGCCGGACGAGGTCGGGGACGCCCGCGCACTGCGCGAGTCCCTGCGCGCGGCCCTGCTCGCCCACGCGGGCCACCCGCCGCACCGCGAGGTGACGCCGCTGGGCGAACTGCTGGCCGGGGCGCCGCTGCTGGTGGCGGTCGACCGGCGGGACGGCTCGGCGACCCTCGCCCCGGCCGACGAGGGCCCCCTGCTCTCCCGGGTCGCAGCCGCCGTCGCCGAGGCGCTGGTCGCGGGCACCTGGAGCAGGCTCAAGGCCTGCGAGGCCGCCGACTGCCTCTGGGCGTACTACGACCGCAGTCCGGCCGGCCGCGGCCGCTGGTGCTCGATGCAGGTCTGCGGGGCCCGGGCGAAGATGCGCCGTTACCGGGCAAGGGCTGACCTGCGTGGTGAGTTCGGGTAGCGGCCGGGCAGGCTGACGGTCGTCATCCCGCTCTCCTTGGAAAGCGGTTCCCGAACCATGGCGATGGCGTGGAGAATGGAGCGGGCGCCGCTCCGGCCGGCTGAGCCCCGGCCGGAGCGGCGCCCACCCTGTTGCCGCGGACCGCGTCAGCCGTGTGCGTCTGCTCCGGTCGAACCCGGACGGCCGGTCGAACTCAGGCGTTCGGCCGCCCCATCGCCCGGTACGTCCACCCGGCCTTGCGCCAGCGCTCAGGGTCGAGGGCGTTGCGGCCGTCGAGGATGACCCGGGCCGCCGCGACCTCGCCGAGGGCCTCGGTGTCCAGCTCCCGGAACTCCCGCCACTCCGTCAGGTGCAGCACGATGTCGGCGCCGCGTACGGCATCCAGCGCCGAGTCGGCGTAGCCGAGGGTCGGGAAGACGCGGCGGGCGTTGTCCATGCCCTTGGGGTCGTAGACCGTGACCTGGCCGCCCTGGAGGTGGATCTGCCCGGCGACGTTCAGCGCGGGGGAGTCCCGTACGTCGTCCGAGTCGGGCTTGAACGTCGCGCCCAGCACCGCGACGCGCTTGCCGAGGAACGGCCCGCCGCCCAGCGCCTGCCGGGCCAGCTCCACCATCTGCCCGCGCTGGCGCATGTTGATGGAGTCGATCTCGCGCAGGAACGTCAGCGCCTGGTCGGCACCCAGCTCGCCGGCCCGTGCCATGAAGGCGCGGATGTCCTTCGGCAGACATCCGCCGCCGAACCCGATCCCGGCCCGCAGGAACTTCTTGCCGATCCGGTCGTCGTAACCGATGGCCTCCGCCAGCTTGGCCACGTCACCGCCCGCTGCCTCGCACACCTCCGCCATGGCGTTGATGAACGAGATCTTCGTGGCGAGGAAGGAGTTCGCGGAGGTCTTCACCAGCTCGGACGTCGGGAAGTCGGTCACCACGAACGGCGAGCCCTCGGCGATCGGCGTGGCGTACACCTCCCGCAGCAGCTTCTCGGCGCGCTCGCTGCGCACGCCGACCACGATCCGGTCGGGGTGCAGCGTGTCGTCGACCGCGAAGCCCTCGCGCAGGAACTCCGGGTTCCAGGCCAGCTCGGCGTCCTCGCCGGCGGGCGCGTGCGCGGACAGGTAGGCCGCCAGCCGGTCGGCGGAGCCGACGGGCACGGTCGACTTGCCGACGACCAGGGCGGGACCGTGCAGATGTGGGGCGAGCGAGGCGAACGCGGAGTCGACGTAACTCATGTCACAGGCGTACTCGCCGTGCCGCTGCGGGGTGTTCACGCAGACGAAGTGCACATCGCCGAAGGCACCGACCTCGGCCCAGTCCTGGGTGAAGCGCAGACGCCCGCTGGAACCCTCGAAACCGGCGACGTGCCGGCGCAGCAGCTCGTCGAGCCCCGGCTCGTACATCGGAGCCTCGCCGCGCTCCAGCATCTCGATCTTCTCGGGCACGACGTCGAGGGCAAGCACCTCGAAGCCCAGCTCGGCCATGGCCGCCGCGTGTGTCGCGCCGAGATAACCGGTGCCGATCACGGTGATCTTCAGGGCCATGGGTGCTCCAGGGGTCTACGGCAGGTGCGCGCCCGAGCATAGCCGGGGCATGGGAACGCGCTTCACGGGGCAACTTTCCCGCTGTCGTCTAGGTCACGTATCCCTCTCGTGGGCGACCCCATAAACTTTTGATTACTTAACGGTAGTTAGCGCCACCATCGCAGCGTTTTGGAGCGTGAGAGACCTTGGCCGGATCGGCTGACTTCGACCTGTACCGCCCGTCCGAGGAGCACGACATGCTCCGTGACGCCGTCCGCTCGCTGGCCGAGGCGAAGATCGCGCCGTACGCCGCCGCGGTGGACGAGGAGGCACGCTTCCCGCAGGAGGCGCTCGAGGCGCTGGTCGCGAACGACCTGCACGCCGTGCACGTACCCGAGGAGTACGGCGGCTCGGGCGCCGACGCCCTGGCGACCGTCATAGTGATCGAGGAGGTCGCACGCGTCTGCGCCTCGTCCTCCCTCATCCCCGCGGTGAACAAGCTGGGCTCGCTCCCGGTGATCCTCTCCGGCTCCGAGGAGCTGAAGAAGAAGTACATGGCCCCGCTCGCCAAGGGCGACGGCATGTTCTCGTACTGCCTGTCCGAGCCGGACGCCGGCTCCGACGCCGCCGGCATGAAGACGAAAGCCGTCCGCGACGGCGACCACTACGTCCTCAACGGCGTGAAGCGCTGGATCACCAACGCGGGCGAGTCCGAGTTCTACACGGTGATGGCGGTCACGGACCCGGCCAAGCGCTCCAAGGGCATTTCCGCCTTCGTCGTCGAGAAGTCGGACGAGGGTGTCTCCTTCGGTGCCCCGGAGAAGAAGCTCGGCATCAAGGGCTCCCCGACCCGCGAGGTCTACCTCGACAACGTCCGTATCCCCGCCGACCGCATGATCGGCGAGGAGGGCTCGGGTTTCGCGACAGCCATGAAGACCCTGGACCACACCCGCATCACGATCGCCGCCCAGGCCCTCGGCATCGCCCAGGGCGCCCTCGACTACGCCAAGGGCTACGTCAAGGAGCGCAAGCAGTTCGGCAAGCCGATCGCCGACTTCCAGGGCATCCAGTTCATGCTCGCCGACATGGCCATGAAGATCTCGGCCGCCCGCGCCCTGACCTACCAGGCCGCAGCCGCCTCCGAGCGCGGCGACACCGACCTCACCTACCTGGGCGCCGCCGCCAAGTGCTTCGCATCGGACGTGGCCATGGAGGTCACCACGGACGCGGTCCAGCTCCTCGGCGGGTACGGCTACACCCGCGACTACCCGGTGGAGCGCATGATGCGCGACGCCAAGATCACGCAGATCTACGAGGGCACGAACCAGGTTCAGCGCATCGTGATGGCGCGAAACCTGCCGTAAGCCCGTCGTTTTGTCCCTCCGGTCGCCCTCCTGCCCAGCCAGGAGGGCGACCTGCGTTCTGCCTCGGCGGCCTGCCCTGACGCACGCATGGCGCATTCCTTCCTTCCGCCCCGTGGCGGCCGAGGCCGGGCAGGCGTAGGACGGAAGGCAGCAAGGGCCGACCCCCGGCTCTCGCCGTCCCCCCGGGAGGAATCATGACCCAGCAGCCCACCATGACCCCGCTGAGCAAGGAGATGCAGGACTGCGTCCAGGCGTGCATGACCTGCCACAGCGTGTGCGAGGAGACCATGAGCTCCTGCCTGCAGATGGGCGGCCAGGCCCAGATGCAGATCATGCGCGCGGTGATGGACTGCGCCGAGATGACGCGCATGTGCGCCGACATGATGATGCGCCGCTCGCCGCTGTCGGCCGAGATGTGCGCGATGTGTGCCCGGGCCTGTGACATGTGCGCCGAGGCGTGTATGTCCATGCCGGACGACGCCCAGATGATGCGCTGCGCCGAGGCGTGTCGCCGCTGTGCCGAGATGTGCCGCTCGATGTCGGCCGCCACGATGTGAGGACCGCCTCACAGCAGTCGGGGGCACCCCCGTGGGTGCCCCCGACGCATGCCGGTGCTCAGTTGCCCGAGACGGTGACCGTCTCGTCGTTCTTCAGCTGGTTCACCAGCGTCTTCATCTTCGCGCTGTCCCACTGGAGGTTGCCGTTCGCGGAGTTGCCCGAGATCGGCATGTTCATCGACTTGCCCTCGCCGCCGCTGACGCCCTTCATCGCCCAGAACATGGACGCCAGGTCGAACAGGCCCATGTCCTTGTCGACCACCAGGGAGTCCAGGCCCGCGCCCATGGTCGGGTACAGCCTGAACGGGTTGAGGATCGTGCTCGGGGTGGCGACCTGGTTGGCCAGGGCCGACAGGAACTTCTGCTGGTTCTTCGTACGGTCCAGGTCGGAGCCCGCGAGCGCGTAGCGGGTGCGGACGAAGGCGAGGGCCTGCTCGCCGTTGAGGGTCTGCTTGCCCTTCTTGAGATCCGCGCCCGACTTCTTGTCCTTGATGTCCTGCGGGATGTCCATCTCGACACCGCCGACCGCGTCCACGATGTTCGCGAAGCCGCCGAAGCCGATCTCCACGTAGTGGTCGATGTGCAGGCCCGTGTTGGCCTCGACGGTACGGACCAGCAGTTCGGGGCCGTCCTCCGCGTACGCCGCGTTCAGCTTCACCTGGCGGCCCGTGGCCGGGTAGAACTTGCCGGAGTCGGAGCCCTTGAACGACGGGATCGTGACGTTCGAGTCACGCGGCAGCGAGATCAGCGTCGGGCCGTTGCTGCCGGTGTGCAGGATCATCATCGAGTCCGTGCGCTTGCCCTTGGCGGACCCGGTGTGCAGCTTCTTCTTCTCCTCGGCCGACATGCCCGCGCGGCTGTCGGAGCCGACGATCAGGTAGTTCGTGCCCTCGCCCGCCTCCGGACGGTCGATGACCTTCGACAGGTCGACGTCGCGGTTGAGCTTGGAGTCGGCCCAGAAGTACGTGGCGACGCTCGTCACGGCCAGCACCGTCACGACCATGATGGCCGTCACCTTGATACGGCGGCGCCAGTTCGGCGCGGGGCGCGGCTCGTACATGCCGTCGCCCGGACCGCCGGGGCCTCTGCCGCCGGGGGAGCCGTAGACCTGGCCGGTGTTGTAGCCGCTGTCGTAGGCGCCCGGCGGCTCGGCGTAGCCGCCGTCGACGTACGACGGCTGCTGCGGTACCCCGCCGGCGTACGGCGCTGCGCCGCCGTAGGCACCCTGCCCGGGCGACGGCGCCGGACCGCGGCGGACCTGCCGCATCACGCGGGCGCTCTCGGGCTGTGCGCTCGCGCTTCCGCGTCCGTACCGGCTGCCGCGGTTGTCGTCGGACCATCCCTCGGACCAATTGTTCATGCGCCCCAGTGTGCAGGTCCCCGTAGTACGGCATACAAGGGTCGTCGGAAAATCAGAGCACGGCTGTGGCGAAGCTGACACAAAATCCCCTCATGCCGCCTCGGCATAAGGTAGGGGCCATGACAGACCAGGCCCCAGCCGCGGATTCCGGCACTCCGGATATCCCGGGCAAGCCGACTTCGGCCTCCCGCACCACCCTCAGCCACATCATGACCCACAACGACACGAACCTTCTGGGGACGGTGCACGGCGGGGTGATCATGAAGCTGGTGGACGACGCGGCGGGTGCCGTGGCCGGGCGGCACTCCGGCGGGCCGGCCGTCACCGCGTCCATGGACGAGATGGCCTTCCTGGAGCCGGTCCGCGTCGGTGACCTGGTCCACGTCAAGGCGCAGGTCAACTGGACCGGCCGCACCTCCATGGAGGTCGGCGTCCGGGTCCTGGCCGAACGCTGGAACGAGTCCGCCCCGCCCACCCAGGTCGGCTCCGCCTACCTCGTCTTCGCGGCCGTCGACGCCGACGGCAAGCCCCGCCGGGTCCCCCCGGTGCTCCCGGAGACCGAACGCGACAAGCGCCGCTACCAGGAGGCCCAGATCCGCCGCACCCACCGCCTGGCCCGCCGCCGGGCGATCATGGAACTGCGGGAGAAGCGGGCGGCGGAGGGGTTCGAGGACTGACGCGGGTCCGGCGACCGGGGCGGGCGCGGTGGCGCCGAGCGCCTGGACTTGCCCACCTGGGGCGAACGGCCGTCAGCAGGAGCGGGCAGCGGTCGGTGCGGGTGTCCGAGGGAGGACTGGCCGGTGTGACCGCCGGAGGACCGACCACGGCGAGAGCGCGGGACCCGATCAGCCGGCGCGAGCCCGCGAGGGACGAACGACCGCCGCGAATGCCCGAGGCCCGACCGCCCCTGCCCGGCCCCCTACGAGCACGCCACCTCATCCCCCCGCACCACCCCGAACTCGCCCTGCCCCGGGTCCTCGGCCCGTACCTTGTGTACGCGTTCGAAATCCGTGCCCGCGATGACCTTCAGGGTCGGGCCCAGGCCCTTGACCGGGCGGAGTTCGCTGCCCGGCAGGGCCGTGGCGAGGGACTTGGCGGAGCGGTCCCAGCGGGGGTCGTGGGCGACGATCGTGCGCTTGACGTCGCGGGCGGCGGCGTTCACCGGGGTCCGGGTCGTACGGAAGCCCGTCGAGGCCAGGGCCGCGTCGACACGGCGGCCCAGACCGGGCGTGCGCGTGCCGTTCTCCACCTGGACGCGGATCTGCTGGGGGGCGACCGAGACGATCCGTGCCGCGCCGCGGGGCCGGTGCACCGACAGCGGCTGGTCCTCGCGCAGGGCGCGGAAGAGCCGCTCCGCCTTCACGGGGTCCCACTTCAGCGTGGAGCCGGCGCCCTTCACGGCGTATCCCATCCGCCCGATCGGGACGGTCGTGAACTCGGAGGAGGAGGGGGAGAAGTTCCGCATGGCCCGGCCCAGGTCCAGCATCTCGTCCGTGCCGAAGCCCTTGTCGGCCCGCACCGAACCGAGTACCGCCCGGGTCACGTCCCGGAACTTCATCGGGTTGAGGAGCATCCCCGAGGAGGTGATCCGTTCCACGAGCGCCGCCATGAAGCGCTGCTGACGTTTCATCCGGCCGAGGTCCGAGGCCCCGTCGATGTGCCGGGCGCGTACGTACTGGAGTGCCTGCCCGCCGGCGAGCGTGTGCCGTCCGGGCGGGAGGTTCAGGCCGGTGTAGCTGTCCTTCAGGGGGGCCGCGGTGCAGATCTTCACGCCCCCGACCACGTCCACCGTCCTCATGAAGCTGGCGAAGTCGACCTCCAGGTAGTGGTCGATCTTCACCTTCGTCATGCTCTCCACCGTCCGCACGGTCAGGTGCGGCCCGCCCTCGGCGTACGCCGCGTTCAGCTTGACCGGGTGCGCCCCGTGCCGCTTTCCCGTCGTACGGTCGACGTGCGCGGGCATCACGGCGTAGGAGTCGCGCGGCAGGCTCACCACACTCGCCCGCTCCCGGTCCTCCGAGATGTGCACGATCATGATCGTGTCGGTGCAGTGGCAGGGCGCCCCGCCCAGCCGGTACTTCCGCCGCTCCTCCTTGCTGATCTTCTCGCGGCCGTCGGTGCCGACCAGCAGCACGTTCATGCCGTGGCCCCCCTGCGGCCGGTTCTTCATGTCCTTGAAGGGATCGACCCGGGAGATGTCCGCGTCCAGGCTGGTCATCACCGCGTGCCCGATACCGGCGGACGCGAGGACCACCACGGACAGGGTGGTGACCACCCGCATCCCCCAGCGCGGCTTCAGGCGCCGTACGGGCGGCGCGGGCCTGCGCGGGGCGCGCCCGGGGGAGGGCTGCGGGCGGCGCTGCGGGGCGGCGGTGGACCGAGGGGACCGCGGCGGCGTGGGCAAGGGAACACCTCCGGACGACGGCCGTATGTGGGATCCGTGAAACCGTAGGCCGATACGATCTGCGGCCCGCGCCACCGCCCCGGCGGCGCGCACCGGTGTCCCCCGTTCGCGGTAACGTGTGGCCCCTATGAACGCCAATCCCGACGTGCGGCTCCCCGCCGTTTCCGTGATCATGCCCGTCCTCGACGAGGAACGGCATCTGCGGGGAGCAGTCCAAGCGATCCTCGCGCAGGAGTACGCCGGCGAGATGGAGGTCGTGATCGCCCTCGGTCCGTCCACGGACCGCACGGACGAGATCGCCGCCGAGCTCGTGGCCGAAGACCCGCGCGTGCATACCGTGCCGAACCCGACCGGCCGTACGCCTGCCGCCCTGAACGCGGCGATCAACGCCTCCCGCCACCCGATCGTCGTCCGCGTCGACGGGCACGGCATGCTCTCGCCCAACTACATCGCCACCGCGGTACGGCTCCTGGAGGCGACCGGCGCGCAGAACGTCGGCGGCATCATGCACGCCGAGGGCGAGAACGACTGGGAGCACGCCGTCGCCGCCGCCATGACCTCGAAGATCGGGGTGGGCAACGCCTCCTTCCACACGGGCGGGGAGGCGGGCCCGGCCGAGACCGTCTATCTCGGTGTCTTCCGGCGCGAGGCGCTGGAGCGGCAGGGCGGCTACAACGTGGAGTTCATCCGCGCCCAGGACTGGGAGCTGAACTTCCGTATCCGCGAGGCCGGCGGGCTGATCTGGTTCTCGCCCGAGCTCAAGGTGTCGTACCGGCCGCGGCCGAGCGTGAAGGCGCTCGCCAAGCAGTACAAGGACTACGGCCGCTGGCGGCACGTCGTCGCCCGCTTCCACGAGGGGTCCATCAACCTGCGCTACCTCGCCCCGCCGACCGCCCTGTGCGCGATCGCGACCGGGCTCCTGGTGGGCGCGCTGCTGACGCCGTGGGGTTTCGTGGTGCCCGGCGGTTATCTCGCGGCGATCCTGCTCGGCTCGGTCCCGGCGGGCAAGGGGCTGCCGCTGAAGGCGCGGCTCCAGATCCCCGTGGCGCTCGTCACCATGCACATGTCGTGGGGCTGGGGCTTCCTGACCAGCCCGCGGTCGCTGGCCCGCAAGGTGATAGCGAGCCGGCGTCCGGCGGTCCGGGCGAACGCGAATGCGGACGCGGACGCGGACGCGGCCACCGGCTGACGCACACCGCACGCACGCGTTCGGGCCCCTCTCTCCTGGGAGGGGCCCGTTTCCGTCACCAGGTGAAGTCCGGGTCCACGTGCATACAGGCCTTGTCGTCCG
This sequence comes from Streptomyces coeruleorubidus, assembly GCF_028885415.1. GTDB lineage: Bacteria > Actinomycetota > Actinomycetes > Streptomycetales > Streptomycetaceae > Streptomyces > Streptomyces coeruleorubidus_A. The sequence continues at coordinate 3,919,995 of NZ_CP118527.1, read as the reverse complement.
CGCCGTTGAGCGCATCGGCCGACTTCGGGGTCTTGTCGCTGCGCTTCGGCGCCTTGTAGTCCGTGCCCTCGCGCCAGTCGGCGCCCACGACGAGTGTGACGCCGGAGACGTCGGTCGACCGCTTCACCGAACTCAGCGGAATCCCGAGGGCCTTGGCGACCCGCTGGGCGTCGCCCTCCAGGTCGGCGCTCGGGTAGCGGACGACGGTCCGCTCCTGGCTCCACGAGCCGTTGGTGTCGGCGACGGCCTGGGCGAAGCCCTGCTCCTTCAGCAGCCCGGTCACCGTGCTCGCGCGCCCGCGTGCCGCGGCCAGGGTGTCGGTCCGGGTGCCGTTGTGGACCTGGACGGGGATCTCGTCGTCGGCCGCGGCCGGGTCGGCGGAGGCCTTCTCCGCGGCCTTCTCACGGTCCTTGTCCTTGCCGTCCAGCGCGATGTCCTCCCGCACCAGCCGGAACAGCTGCTCGGCGTCCTCGGTCGGCTCCACGCGGGCGCCGACGTACCGGTTGGGCATCGTGGTCATGGTGATGCGCTCCGGCTCCACCTTGCGCAGCTCGTCGCTGAGGTCGTAGAGCTTCTTGACGGTGTCGAGGCCGGGGTCGACCGTCAGTGCCCGGGTGGCCTCCTCGGCCAGTCTGCGGAGCTTGTTCGGGCTGCTGAGCGTGGCGTTCTCGCGCAGCTGGCGGACCATCGCGTTCATGTACATGTGCTGGGCCTTGGCGCGGGCGAGGTCGCTGCCGTCCTCGAAGCCGTAGCGGGTGCGCAGCCACTGGAGGGCCTGCTCGCCCTGGATGTACGAGGTGCCCTTCTCCAGTTTCAGGCCCGAGCCCTTGCCGTCGGACGTGCGCGAGTGGATGTTGGCGTCGACGCACACCGGGACACCGCCGACGGCGTCGGCCATGGACACCACGCCCGCGAAGTCGACCATGACGAAGTGGTCGATGTGGATGCCGGTGAGCTCCTGCCAGGTGGCCACGGTGCAGCCCGGGCCGCCGTTCCCGAGGCTCTGGTTGGTCATCGTCCGCCCCTGGGTCCCCGGGTACACCTTCCCGTCGTCCGGGTCGGTGCACTTCGGGATCTTCACGAGCGTGTCGCGGGGCATGCTGATGACCGACATGTTGGTGCGGTCGGCGGACAGGTGCAGCAGCATCTGCACGTCCGCCAGCGGCGCGGCGCCGAACGTCTCACGGGCACCGCCGAGTTTCTGGTTCTCCTCGGTGTCCCGCGCGTCCGAGCCTATGAGCAGGATGTTCAGCGGCGTCTGCCCGGCGGCGTTCGGCGTCGGCGCGGCGACCTTGTTGTCGCCGAGGTTCAGCTCGTCCTTCTTGATGTTGCCGTTCAGGTGGCGGTAGTAGAGGTATCCGGCTCCGGCCGTCCCGAGTATGAGGACGGCGAGCACGGCGGCGGACCACCTCAGCAGCCGCCGGGTACGCCGGGGCCGGCCCCCGCCACCGGCTGGGCCGCCCGTCGCCGGCTTGGTCTCTCCCGGGCCCGGTTCCTGGCGGACGCCCTGCCGCGTTTCGTTCTCCCGCACACCGCTCTGCGTCACTTCCCCGGTCCTTCCCGCCCCCGGCGCATGCAACAGGCCCGTCCTGCCCCCTGTTAGACGCACGACGGGCCTGTCAGTTGCCCTCAGCGGGTCAACTCGCGCACTTCACCTTGTCGGCGGTGGACTTCTCCACGTCCGCCGCCTCGACCGGGGCGTTGAGCTTCACGCCGGCGCCCTTGAAGTCCTTGCCGAGGGTCAGGGTCATCGCGGGCAGGCCCTGGGAGTTGGTCACGCTCTCGCCGGGCTTCAGCGCCGACCCCGACAGCCCCATGATGTCGGCGAGGCGGCGGGCCTGGTCGGCCTGGTCGGGGGCGTACTCGAGCGTGGTCTTCGCCAGTGCGGCGGGCGCGTTCCCGCCGTTCTCGGACTTGGTCACGCCCTCCTCGACCTGGAGGTACTGGAGGGTCTTCTGCGCGCTGCCGGTGACGGCACCGCCGTTGAGGACCCGGACCCGGACCTCGGAGGCCGGGGCCTTGCTGCCCTTCAGCCGCGCGGCCTCGGCGTCCTTCTCCTTCTTCTTCTGCTCCTTGACCTCGGTGAACGAGACGTCGTTCTTGATCATGTCGAACACCTGGGGGGCCTGCGCCTCGTTCAGGACGACCGTCGCCTTCACCGTCTCCGCCGGGTTGTCCTTCACCGGGACGGTCGTGAAGGCGATGTTCTTCGTCGGCACCTTCTTCAGCTCCAGGGCGATGTCCTTGAGCGTGCCGACGTTGCCGATGGCCTTGTCCACGGTGAGCGCCTTGGTGGCGGCCTCGGCCAGCTTCAGCAGCTTCGAGGGGTTGGTGAGGATGTTACTGGAGGACATCTTGCGCATGAGGGAGCCCAGGAACTGCTGCTGCACCTTGATCCGGTCCAGGTCACCGCTGTTGCCGAAGCTCTTGCGCGTACGGACGAACGCGAGGGCCTGCTCGCCCTCGACCTTCGACGGGCCCGCGGGCAGGACGAGTTTGGACTCCTTGTCGTTGACCGGCTTCTCGACACAGACGTCGACGCCGTCCACCGCCGTGGTCAGCGTCTTCACCGCGTTGAAGTCGGCCATCATGAAGTGGTCGACATCGATGCCGGTGTTCTCCTCCACCGTGAGCATGGTGCAGCCCGGGTCCCGGCCGCTCTCCCCGAGGCTCCGGTTGAAGCGGACCCCCTGTTGGCCCGGGACGATCTTCTCCGAACCGTCCTCCAGCTTCGTCGGGCAGTCGGGGATGTTCACGATCAGGTCCCGGGGGATGCTGAGCGCGGTCGCGTTGGAGCGGTCCTTGGCGACGTGCAGCAGGATCGTGGTGTCGGCGTGCCCGGAACTGCCCTTGTCGCCGTAGCCCTCGTTGCCCTCACCGGTGCGCTTGTCCGTGCCGATGATGAGGATGCTGAAGGCCTCGTCCTTGCTGAAGTTGCTGGCACCCGCGCTGCCGACGTCGGTCGTCGTGACGTTGCCCTCCAGGTGCCGGAGGTAGAAGTAGCCGGCCGCGCCGACCCCGAGCAGTACGAACGCCATCGTGCCGCCGGTCCACATCAGCGCCTTCTTGGCCTTCTTCGGCTTCCGCTGCACCGGCCGACGCCCGCCGCGCCGCCCGGGCGGCGGCTCCTCGGGCGCACCGCGCCGCCGGCGCTGGGGCGGAACATCGGTGCGGGTGGCGCCCGCACGTGAAGTGGCGTCACCGGGAGCCGACTTACGCGCTTCCGCCGTACGGCCGCCCGCCCCCGTCGGGGGAGTGGATCCGCGTGTCCCGGATACCGGCGATTGCGCTGCGGATGGAGACAGTCGCAGTTCGTATTCGCCGGTGTTCGGATTGAGTACCCACTGGTCTGCGGGGTCGATCTGGTCCCCCCGCCCACGGCGTTGCGCGTCCACGGTTGTCGTTTCCTCCGTCGGGGCACGCGGCGCCTTCTCCCCCCGGAAGGCGCACGGGTACTTGTCATCACAGAAGCACTGGATCGCTCACACTATCCGCCCAGTTGAACGTCGATGTGCGCTGAATGACAAATTCAACGTCCATACATTTGGGCAATCCATCCCAATTCCGCATGGAGAAGTGGAGTTGTTTCTACGGTCGCTACCAGCGGTAGGGCGCGTACACGTCCATGCACTGCCCGGTGTCCGAGCCGTTGAGGGCGTCCGCGTCGCCGGGCAGGTCCCCGGCCTTCGGAGCCGGCTGCTTCGGATAGGCCGTGCCCTCGCGCCAGTCGGCGCCCACGACGACGGTGACGCCGGAGACGTCGGTCGACCGCTTCACCGAACTCACGGGAACGCCCAGCGCCTTGGCGACGCGCTGCGCATCGCCCTCCAGCTCGGCGCTCGGATAGCGCACCACGGTCCGCTCCTCGGACAGCGCGCCCGAGGCGTCCGCGGCGGCCTTCGTGAAACCCTTGCCCACGAGCGACTGCGCGACGGCGCCCGCGCGCCCGCTCACGGGACCGAGGGTGCTGGAGCGCGTGGCGTTCTGCACCAGGACGCCGATCGCGTCGTCCGCCGCGGCCGGATCCCGCGAAACCTCCTCGGCCTTCTCCGCCTTCCTCGTGCCCGGCTCCCCGCCCTTGCCGTCGAAGGGCACGTCGTCGCGGATCATGGCCCACACCCGGTCGGCGTCGGTGCCGGCCGGGACCAGGTGGTTGCGGTCCTGCGGGTCCGCGGCGGTGGGCAGCGTCGTCATGGTGATGCGGTCCGTCGGGACCGTCTTCAGCTGCATCCCCAGGTCGTACAGCTTCTTCACCGTGCCGAGCTCCTCTGACACGTGCAGCGACCTGGTCGCCGCCTCGGCCAGATCGGTCAGCCGGCCGGTGTCGGTGAAGACGTTCTGCGCCTTGAGCGTGCGGATCATCGAGTTCATGTACATGTGCTGCGCCCTGGCCCGCAGCGGGTCGCTGCCCCAGGCGTGCCGGGTGCGCAGCCACTGGAGCGCCTGCTCGCCCTGGACCTTCTTCCGGCCGGCCGTCAGCTTCAGACCCGAGCCGCCGGACACGCCGGGCAGCGGGCGGTCCCACACGTTCTGCCGCACGCACACCTCGACCCCGCCGATGGCGTCCGCCATCTTCACCACGCCCGCGAAGTCGATCGTCATCCAGTGGTCGACGTAGACACCGGTGAGGTTCTCCCAGGTCGCCAGCGTGCAGCCCGCCCCGCCACGGGCCAGCGAGGCGTTGATGATCGTGTTGACCGGCGGGTACGTCCGCCCGGTCTTCGGGTCGGTGCACTCGGGTATGTCGACCCGGGTGTCGCGCGGGATGCTCACCACGGCGGCGCTCTTGCGGTCCGCGGCCAGATGGATGAGCATCTGCACGTCGCCCAGCGGCGGATTGCCGCGGTCCTTCCGGGCGCCGCCCAGCTTCACGTTCTCGTCGGAGTCACGGCTGTCGGAGCCGACCAGCAGGATGTTCAGGGGTGTCTGCCCGGCCGCGTTCGGAGTGGCCTTGCGCGCCTTGGAGTCGCCGCTGCTGCGCCGGCCCTTCTCGATGTTGCCGTTCAGGTGCTTGTAGTAGAGGTAGCCGGCGCCGGCGGTAGCGAGGATCAGCACGGAGAGAGCCGACGCCGACCAGCGCAGGACGCGGCGCCCCCGGCCGGGACGAGGACCTCCCCGGCCGTCCCCGTCGCCCGGGACGGCACCGGGCTTCGTCCCCTCCTCGTACACACTGCTGCTCTGTGCCATCTGCTCTTTCCCCCCGTTATGTTCTTCGCGGTCCTGCAAGAGGGCCACTGGCCTCCGGGCCCGGTATGGCTGGTCCCCCCTGTCGAACGGATGACCTGGGGGGTGGTGCCACCGGGCCCGAGAGGCGCCGTGGGAGACGCTGATGAGAGGTCCGACTACCGCCCGGCCGGGCGCAATGCCCGGCCCTTCGCAGGCGGCAGGTCTGCATAACGTGGATGCGCGCACGACGCCAACGCCCGGGCCAGTACCGCACCAACCCGTTCGGGAGGACGGCTTGAACGACAGCGACGAGATAGGCGTCTTCCTCGGCCTGGACGTCGGCAAGAGCGCCCACCACGGGCACGGCCTCACCCCGACCGGCAAGAAGGTCTTCGACAAGCAGCTGCCCAATACCGAACCGAAGTTGCGGGACGTCTTCACCAAGCTGAAGACCAAGTTCGGCACCGTCCTGGTGATCGTGGACCAGCCCGCCTCGATCGGCGCCCTGCCCCTGACGGTCGCCCGCGACGCGGGCTGCAAGGTCGCCTACCTGCCCGGACTCGCCATGCGCCGGATAGCCGATCTCTACCCCGGCGAGGCGAAGACCGACGCGAAGGACGCCGCGGTCATCGCCGACGCGGCCCGCACGATGCCACACACCCTGCGCTCGCTGGAGGTCAGCGACGAGATCACCGCCGAGCTGACAGTTCTGGTCGGCTTCGACCAGGACCTCGCGGCTGAGGCCACCCGCACCAGCAACCGCATCCGCGGCCTGCTCACCCAGTTCCACCCCAGCCTGGAGCGCGTCCTCGGCCCCCGGCTCGACCATCAGGCCGTCACCTGGCTGCTGGAACGCTACGGATCTCCGGCCGCGCTGCGAAAAGCCGGCCGCCGCAGGCTCGTTGAGGTGATCCGGCCCAAGGCTCCCCGGATGGCGAAGCGGCTGATCGACGACATCTTCGAGGCCCTCGACGAGCAGACCGTCGTCGTTCCGGGCACCGGCACGCTCGACATCGTGATCCCGTCGCTGGCCCGCTCGCTCAGCGCCGTCCATGAACAGCGACGGGCGACGGAAGCCCAGATCGCAGCCCTGCTGGAGGACCACCCTCTTTCAAAGGTCCTGACGTCGCTGCCCGGCGTCGGCGTCAGGACCGCCGCCACGCTGCTGGTCACCGTCGGCGACGGCACCAGCTTTCCCACCGCCGCGCACCTGGCCTCCTACGCCGGCCTCGCCCCGACCACGAAGTCGTCGGGCACCTCGATCCACGGCGAGCACGCCCCACGGGGCGGCAACCGGCAGCTCAAACGGGCGATGTTCCTGTCCGCGTTCGCCGCCCTGCACGATCCCGCCTCCCGCACCTACTACGACAAGTGCCGGACCAGAGGAAAGACCCACACACAGGCCCTCCTCCGGCTCGCCCGGCAACGGATTAACGTGCTGTTCGCGATGCTCCGCGACGGCACCTTCTACGAACCCAGAACCCCACGCCTCGCTTGACGAAGGACATAGAGGCACCCCCCCCCGTGTCACCGGACAAGGCCTGCCGTACGCCCTGTGAGACGTACGGCAGGCCCGTCAGGTCACTCGGCGCACTCGACCTTGTCCGCCGTGGACTTCTGGACACCCTCCGGCGCCTTCGACGGAGCGGTGAGGGAGGTGCCCGCGCCCTCGAAGTCCTTGCCGAGGGTCAGCGTCATCGCGGGCAGCCCCTGGGCGTTCTCCACGCTCTCGCCCGGCTTCATCGCCGACCCGGGCAGGCCCATGATGTCGGCGAGGCGGCGGGCCTGGTCGGCCTGGTCGGGGGCGTACTCCAGCGTGGTCTTCGCCAGCTCGGCGGGCGCGTTCCCGCCGTTCTCCGACTTGGTCACGCCCTCCTCGACCTGGAGCCAGCTGAGCGTCTCCTGGGCGCTGCCGGCGACGGCACCGCCGTTGAGGATCCGCACCCGGACCTCGGAGGCCGGGGCCTTGCTGCCCTTCAGGCGGGCGGCCACCGCGGCCGCCTCCTTCTTCTTCTTTTCCTTGACCGCGGTGAAGGAGACGTCGTTCTTGATCATGTCGAAGACCTGCGGGGCCGTCGACTCGTTCAGCACGACCGTGGTCTTGACCTTCTCCGCCGGGTTGTCGATCACCGGGGTCGTGGTGAACGTCAGGTTCTTGGTGTTGAGCTTGCCCAGCTCCAGACCGAGGTCCTTGAGCTTGCCGATGCTGTCCAGCTGCGAGTCGACGGTCAGGGCCTTGGTGCCCGCCTCGGCCAGATCGAGCATCTTCGAGGGGCTGCTGAGTGTGTCGTTGGACTTCAGCTTGCGCATCAGCGCGCTCAGGAACTGCTGCTGGAGTCCGATCCGGCTCAGGTCACCGCCGAAGCCGACGGAGTGCCGGGTGCGCACGAAGGCCAGCGCCTGCTCGCCCTCGATCGTGTGCGTGCCCTTCGACAGCTTCAGCTTGGAGTCCGGGTCGTCGATGTCCTTGCCCAGACAGACCTCGACCCCGCCGACCGCGCTGGTCAGCGTCTTGACGGCGTTGAAGTCGGCGACCATGAAGTTGTCCGGCTTGACCCCGGTCAGCTCGGTCACGGTCCGCATCGTGCAGCTGGGGGTACGGCCGTCCTGGCCGAGGCTGGTGTTGAAACGGGCCTGCCGCGTGCCCGGGATGATCTTCTGCGACCCGTCCTCCTGCGTGGTCGGGCAGTCCGGCACGTCGACGATCAGGTCACGCGGGATGCTCAGCGCGGTCGCGTTCGAACGGTCCTTGGAGACGTGCAGCAGGATCGTGGTGTCGGCGTGGCCGACGCTGCCCGCGTCGCCGTACTTGTCGTTGCCCGCGCCGGTGCGCTTGTCGGTGCCGATCAACAGGATGTTGATCGCCTTGTCCTTCTGGAAGCCACCGGTGCTCGCGCCGTCGTCGGAGACGGACGCGATGTTGCCGTTCAGGTGCTCGATGTAGAAGTACGCGGCGCCCGCCCCGGCGACCAGCACGAACGCCATCGCGCCGCCGGTCCACAGCAGGGCCTTCTTCCCCCTCGCGGCCTTCTTGGCGGGCCGCCGCCCGCGCCGCCCCGGCAGCGGCTCCTCCGGCGCCCCCCGGCGCCTGCGCGGCGGCGGCACCGCACGGCCCGGAGTCTCGGGCCGCGGCCTGCCGGACGTCCCCGTACGGCCGCGCCCCGACGGGCCCGCTTCGGGGGCTGGTGGCCTGCGGGGGCCGGGGACGCCCGACTGCGGTGGGGAAGCGGGCAGTCGCAGTTCGTATTCGCCGGTGTTCGGATTGAGTACCCACTGGTCTGCGGGATCGATATCGTCCGCCCGCCCACGGCCTTGCGCGTCCACGGTTGCCTGTTTCCTCCGTCGGGGCACGCGGCGCCTTCCCCCTCCAAGGCGCTCGGTCTCGGTCACACAGTGCGCGACCTCAGGACCGTCCTCAGGGCCGGGCGCACCGGGTCGCTCACACTAACCGCCCAGTTCAGTGCCGAACGACGACGGTGACAAATTCCACGTCCCTACACCTGGGCAATTCGCCCATTTCCCAGGTGAAGAGTTCATTGCCTTGGAGTTACCTTGGCGCCCGCTTTACTCACAGGTGTCCTCGGCTGCCGTGTTCCCCCGGAACGTCGGTGGAGGAGAAACGGTGACGACGGGCTTCGTGAACGGCCCCGGATACGAATCCCCGTACGACCCGTCATGCGAATCGGTAGGCCTCAGCGGGGCGGAACCGTGCGGAACGTCCCGGGCCACCAGCACGGGTGTGTCCGTACGCAACCGTTCGAACAGGCTCTCCGCCTCGGGCTCCACGAGTTGGTCGCGATTGGCGTCGTGCGCGTACGACTCTCGTGGAACGGTCAGGAATTGCACATGTTCCATGGGGATGTTGCGCAGCCCGCGCACGAGTTCGTACAAACCGCGAAGGCTGGCCAGATCCGGGTCGGTTGTGAGAGATGACGTGGCGGCGTCCAGCACGGGATACAGCTTCGCCGGATTCAGCAGGACGTCATTGCTGCGCACCTTGTTGACGAGTGCCCCGAGGAATCGTTGCTGCCGCTCCATGCGCTCCGTGTCACTGCCGTCGCCGAGCGTCTTGCGGGCGCGGACGTAGCCGAGCGCCTGCTCGCCGTCGAGGGTCACGCGTCCGGCGGGGAGCCGCAGCTTGGCGGCCCGGTCGTCGATCGGCTCCCGCAGGCACACCTGAACGCCGTCGACCGCGTCGACCATCTCCTTGAAGCCGTGGAAGTCGACGACGACGTGATGATCGACGCGGATGTCGGTGAGCTTCTCGACGGTCCGGATGGTGCAGGCCGAACCGCCCACCTGGAAGGCCTGGTTGAACGCGGCGAACCGCGGCGCGCTGCGCGAGCCGTCCGGGCGCCGGCAGCCCGGCAGGTCCACCATCAGGTCCCGGGGCAGGGAGACGGCGGTGGCGCTGCCCCGGCCCGCGGACAGGTGCAGCAGGATCGTGGTGTCCGACCGCTCGGTGCCGGAGTCACGCCCGTAGCGCGCGTTGTCGTCCCCCTCGCGCGAGTCCGACCCGATCAGCAGGATGTTCCGCGCGCCCTTGACCAGCGAGGTGGGCCGTTCCTTCTCGTACCGGGCGAGCTCGGCGGCGGCGGCCTCGTCGGGCGTGATGTTCCCGCTGAGCTTCGCGTACACGGCCCATCCGGCCCCGCCGGCCGCGACGACGACACCGGCGACCCCGAACGCCCCGATCCGCACCCACCGCCGCCGACGCCGCCGCACCAGCCCCGGCCCACTGGCCGAGGCTCCCGCCCCCGGCCCAAGCCTCCCGGTGTCGCCCACGACACAGACCACCCCTCACGACGTACGAACGTGCGCGCGCACTGCTCTTACGACTTTGGCGTGGATGAGGGGTGGGGGTGGGGTGGGGATGGGCCGAACGGGGGGGGGCCTGGCTGCGGGCGCTGGTGGCCGCCCTGGCTGCGGGCAGTCGTGCCGCTGGGGCGGCGCCCGTCCCGAAGAAGCGGCACCCCGTCACGCCGGGCTGCGCAACGCCCCGCCCTCAGCCCCCATGCCGGGCACCTGACAAGCCGGCCTTACCGGGCAATGGCCGTAACCCGCTCACTCTCCACCCGCTGGTCCAGCACCCCGTCCCCCGCCCGCTCCAGATGCCGGCACAACACCACAGAACCCCCCGTGGCCAACGGCCCGTACAACCCCGCGTTCAACCCCTCCCACGTGTCATACGGCAACCCCGACAAAATCCGCGACCCAGGCCCGGTCAACCCCAGCCCCGTCGCCTCCGCCCGAGCCCGCTCGACAACCTCCGCCCCACTGAACTCCCGCCCCGCCACGATCAGCGCAGGCCCCTCCGGATCCACCGGCGCATACGGCACGAACCGGTCCCCCTGCCCCGGCACCTCCACCGCGTAGTCGACAAACCCCTCGGGCACCTGCGGAAACCGCCCCCCGAGCGGCCGCAGCGCCATCGCGACCCGCGCCCCGGAACAGGCCCGCGCCGCCTCCAGCTCGTCCGGCCCGCTCACCACGACATCGGCCGCCCGCGCATCCCCGGCAACGTCCGCGACGACTCCCACCGACGAACACGCCAGCAGCCACACGGCCGTCTGCCAGTGCGCGGGCAGCAACAACGCCACCCGGTCCCCGGGCTCGACGGACAGCTCGTCCTGGAGGAGGTTGGCGGTCTTGGCCACCCAATTGGCGAAGGTGGCCACGGACAGTTCGACACGTTCGCCCGTGGCGTCGTCGTAGAAGGTCACCAGGGGACGTCCTGGATCCGCGGCGAGCGCGGAATTCAGCAGGTCGGCAGGGGTGCGATCGGTGGCGTTCACCCGCGCAAGCGTACGCGGCACCCAAGCCTCCACCCAACGGCCAGGCCACCGCCCCGCCATGAATCCGCCACCGGTTCGGCCGAACTCCGACCGACGGCCCGTCAACTCCCAAATAGACAGAGTTATACGACTATGTCCAAGATCAGGGGCATGCATGGATTTCTTGCTTCTTCGATCGGTGTCACCTGTGCGGCCGCTCTGGCCCTCCCCCTCACTCCGCCCGCCGTCGCGGTGACGACGGCGAGACCGGTACCGACCACGGAAGCGGCCACGACCGCGAGACCCGCGCCCCACGCGGGGACCCCGGAGACGACCATGGCCGACCGGCGCGCGGCCGAACCGTACGCCCCCGGCAGCACCCAGTCCCTCCCCCTCGAACCCCTCACCCGCAACCGCGCCACCCCCACCGGCCCCGGCACTCCCGAACAGGGCCTGACCCGCCGTGCCGTACGACACTTCTCCCTCGTCGGCATCGTCTGGGACGACCCCGAAGCCGAACTGCACGGCCGCGTCCAGGTCCGCACCCGTGCCGCCGGCACCGGCACCTGGTCGGGCTGGCAGGACGTCGAGACGCACAACGCCGACCACGCGGCCGACCGGGGCACCCCCGAGAGCACCGCGGGCCGCGTACGCGGCGCCACGGCACCGCTGTGGGTGGGGGACTCCGACGGCGTGGAACTCCGGGTCCGCTCCGAACCCGAGAGCGCGGAAGCCGACTCCGCGCACCACGGCGCGGGCGCCCGCAATCTGCCCGCCGCGTTCCCGCTCCCCTCCGGCCTCCGCCTCGAACTCGTCGACCCGGGCGAGGACGCCCCGCCGCCCGGCGCCTACGCGGACGGCCCCCGTACCGCCGGCCTCGCCGCCGAGACCTCCGCCGCCACCGAGGCCTCCGCCGTCAATGCCGACCTGGCCCCCCTCGGCGCCACCGAGATCCCGGCACTGAACCGCGCGCAGACCGAGCAGGAGTACCTCGCCCTCAACACCGGTGAGCTGACGGAGCGGCAGCGGGCGAGGCCCTACGTCGGCCCGCGCCCGCGCATCGTCACACGCCGCGGCTGGGGCGCGAACGAGGGGCTGCGGGAGCGGGGCTTCCGGTACACCAAGAAGGTCAAGGCGGCCTTCGTGCACCACACCGCCAGCGGCAACAACTACCGCTGCTCGCAGTCCCCGTCACTCATCCGCAGTATCTACCGCTACCACGTCAAGAGCATGGGCTGGCGGGACATCGGCTACAACTTCGTCATCGACAAGTGCGGAAAGATCTACGAGGGCCGCGCCGGGGGCGTGGCCAAGCCGGTCCTCGGCGCGCACACCCTTGGTTTCAACAGCAACAGCATGGGGATCGCCGTCCTCGGGTCGTACGGCGCCACGAAGCCGTCGTCCGCCGCCGTCAAGGCCGTCGCCCGGCTCAGCGCGTGGAAGCTGGGGCTGTACCGGATGAACCCGCGGGGAAAGACATACCTGACGTCAGGTGGTAGCAATCTCTACCGAAAAGGCAAGAAGGTACGACTGAACGTGATCTCCGGCCACCGGGACGGCTTCCTGACGGAGTGCCCGGGACGCAAGCTCTACGGCAAGCTCGGCTCGGCCCGCTCCAAGGCGGCCCACTACCAGGGCCGCTGAGAACACGTTCACCGCTGTCGGGGGGCAGGGGGCGGAATGCCGCACGGCCGACGAAGGCGCCACGGAACGGTCTGCATACACTGACCGGCCGAAAGACAGTTCGGCCGGTCCTGGCAGGAAGCAGAGACGACACGTGACAGAAGCGATCCTCCTGGTCGGCGGCAAGGGGACCCGGCTGCGCCCGCTCACGGTGCACACGCCCAAGCCCATGGTGCCGGCGGCCGGGGTGCCCTTCCTCACGCACCAGCTGGCGAGAGCGAGAGCGGCGGGTGTCGAGCACATCGTCCTGGCCACGTCCTATCTGGCCGAGGTCTTCGAGCCGTACTTCGGTGACGGGTCCGCGCTGGGGCTCCACCTGGAGTACGTGACGGAGGAGGAGCCCCTGGGCACGGGCGGCGCCATCCGCAACGTGGCCTCCCGGCTGCACTCGGGCCCCGACGACCCGGTCCTCATCTTCAACGGCGACATCCTGACGGGCCTCGACATCCGGGCCCTGGTCGACACCCACGAGACGACGGGCGCGGACGTCTCCCTGCACCTCACCAAGGTCACGGACCCGCGCGCCTACGGCCTGGTCCCCACGGACGACACGGGCAGGGTCCTGGCGTTCCTGGAGAAGCCGCAGACGCCGGAGGAGATCGTCACCGACCAGATCAACGCGGGGGCGTACGTCTTCCGCCGCTCGGTCATCGACACGATCCCGCTGGGCCGGCCGGTGTCGGTGGAGCGCGAGACCTTCCCGGACCTGTTGTCCGCCGGGGCGCACCTCCAGGGCATGGTCGACTCGACGTACTGGCTGGACCTCGGCACACCCGCGGCGTTCGTCCGGGGCTCGGCGGACCTGGTCCTGGGCCGGGCCCCGTCCCCGGCGGTCCCCGGCCGCTGCGGCGACCGCCTGGTCCTGCCGACGGCGACGGTCGCGGCCGACGCGAAGCTGTCCGGCGGCACGGTGGTAGGCGAGGGCGCCTTCGTCGCGGAGGGCGCCCGCGTCTTCGGCAGCACGATCCTCCCGGGCGCCGTGATCGAACCCGGCGCGGTCATCACCGACTCCCTCATAGGCACCCGGGCCCGCGTCGGCGAACGCTCAGTCCTCACCGGCACGGTCATAGGCGACGGCGCGATCATCGGCCCCGACAACGAACTCCGCGACGGCGCCCGCATCTGGTGCGACGCCCAAATCCCAGCAGGAGCGGTCCGCTTCTCCTCGGACCAGTAGCGTCTAGGCGCGGCTGCCGCCGGCCGCCGCCTGCGGGCAGTCGTGCCGCTGGGGCGGCACGGGTGGGCGCAGGCGGCACCCCGCTACGCCGGGCTGCGGACCCACTCCGCCCCAGCACCAACGCCGCAGCACCAGAACAACGGCAGCACATCACAACGCCCCGATATCCCACCGCGGCATCTTCGGCGCCCTGCGCCCCGGCACCCTCCCACTCAGCAGAATCAACCGAGCCGCCCGATGCCGCTGCCCCGCATACGGCTCCAGCAACTCCAGCATCACGGAGTCATCCGCATCCCGGTCCCCGGCCAACGCCCACCCCACGATCCCGGGCAGATGCAGATCCCCCACGGTCACCTCGTCCGGCGCCCCATGACTGCGCTGCACCGTCTCCGCCGACGTCCACGGCCCCACCCCCGGCAACACCTCCAGCCGCGCCCGAGCCGCCCCCGGCTCCATCCCGGCCGCCTCCTCCAACCGCCCGGCCACCCGCACCGCACGCAGAATCGTCGACGCCCGCTTGTTGTCGACCCCGGCCCGGTGCCACTCCCACGACGGGATCAACGCCCACGCCCGAGGCTCCGGCATCACACACATCCGCCCGGGCGCGGGCCCCGGCGCCGGCTCCCCGAACTTCCGCACGAGCAACCGCCACGCCCGATACGCCTCATCGGTCGTGACCTTCTGCTCCAGAATCGACGGAATCAGCGACTCCAGCACCAGCCCGGTCCGCGTCAGCCTGAGCCCCGGCCGCCGATGCCGGGCCAGCGCCACCAGCCGGTGCCGGGGCACGAACACGGACGGATCATCAGCGCCCCCGAGCAGCTCCGGCAACCGGTCCAGCAGCCACTCCGCCCCGGGCCCCCAGGCCTGGCCGCGCACCCCACCGCCGTACGCGCAGACCCGTAGCGTCCCGGGTCCGGCGGGCGTGCGACAGGCCCGCCACACGGACCCGTCCGGCATCGCCCGGAACGTCGGATCACCCGGCCCGCGCCGCAGCGGCCCGAGCACCAGACCGAGATCCAGCGGCCCGTCCGGCCCCCAGTCGCGCACCCGCCCCGGCCCCGCCGCCTGCCGCGGCATGCCCCCGGCGACGCCGACATGCCCGCCGCGCACGGTCGTAGACGTGGGCCGGGGAGCGAACCGTCCTGCCATGAGTGAAGTCCCTGGCTAAGAGAGGAGCAGCGCTAAGAGCGTAGGCGCCGGCCGCCGCCGGTCACCGCACCTCGATGAAAGCCCCCGCGTCCCGCTCCGGCCGTGGCCGCGGCTCCTCCGCCGGATGCCCGACCGCCACCGCGCCCATCGGGTCCCAGTCCGCCGGCAGCCCCAGCACCTCGCGCACCACGTCCCGGCAGAACATCGTCGAGGACACCCACGCCGACCCCAGCCGCTCCCCGGCCAGTGCGACCAGGAAGTTCTGCACGCCGGCGCCCGCTGCGACCACGAACATCTCCCGCTCGGCCCCGTCGCGCCGCGCGTCGCCGTAGGTGTGCGAGCCGTCCATGACCAGACAGGGGACGACGAGGTACGGCGCGTTGCGCAGGACGTCCCCCCGCCGCACCCGCTTGGCGATGGACTCCTCCGTCTTGCCGTCCCGCCGCAGATCGGCGATCCAGGCGTCGCGCATGGCGTCGAGCAGCCGCGTCCGCGACTCCTCGGACTCCAGCAGCACGAATCGCCACGGGGTGGTGTGGTGCGGCGCCGGGGCCGTCACCGCCGCGGCCACCGCCCGCCGTACCGCTCCGGGGTCGACGGGCTCGTCCGTGAAGGCCCGGACCGTACGCCGCTGGGTCACCGCCAGCCGTATCGCCTCCGACGTGCCGAGCCGGAACATGTCGTCGCGCGCGTCGCGCGCCATGGCCCGCGCTCCCTCTGCGTCGCCCTGCGCCAGCACGTGCGGCAGGCCGCGCACCACGGCGACGGGGAGCCCGGCCGCCTTGCCCTTGACCAGGTCGCCGGCCGCGGCGAGTTCGTCGGCCGTGGCGACGACGGTGGCGCTGAGCGGGTTGCCGTACGCGTCCGTGCCGCCGCGCAGATCGTCCAGTACGCGCACCCCGGCGGCACCGATCGCGACGTCCGTGAGCCCCGCACGCCAGGGCCGCCCGAACGTGTCGGTGACGACGACACCGACGTCGACGCCGAGGATGTCCCGCAGTCCGTCGCGGATCGCACGGGCGGAGGCGTCCGGGTCCTCGGGCAGCAACAGCACCGTCCCGGACGGGGTGTTGGACGCGTCCACCCCGGCCGCGGCCATGACGAGGCCCTGCCGGTTCTCGACGATCCGGAGACTGCCGCGCCGGGCGACCACCCGTACCGTCTCGGCGTCGATGGCCGCCTCCCGGTCGGCCGCCCGGACCGCCCGGCCCTCGGCCTTGGACACGATCTTCGACGTGACCAGCAGCACGTCCCCGTCGGCCAGACCGGGCTCGGCGGCCGCGATCAGCTTGGCCAGATCGGCCCCGGCCGCGACCTCGGGCATACCGCCCAGGGCCCACACCCGGTACCCGTCGGCACCCTGCCGGTTCTCCGGGACCTCGCCGCTCAAGCTTCCCGCACCTCCTCCGCCAGAGCCAGGGCCTCCCGCGCCATCTGCGCGGCCGCGTCCGCGTCGGTCATCATCAGCGGCACGGCCCGGCAGCGGATCCCGGCCGCCTCGACCCGATCCACCGCGCCGGCGTCCACCGTGTCGACGAGCCAGCCGTCCAGCAGGCCCGAGCCGTAGTGCTCGGCCACCGCCGGCGCGGTCGACTCGACGCCCACGGCGGCGAGCACCTTGTCGGCCATGCCCCGCACGGGCGCGTCACCGACGATGGGGGACAGGCCGACCACCGGCACCCCGGCGTCGGCGATGGCCTCCCGGATGCCGGGCACGGCGAGGATCGTGCCGATCGACACGACCGGGTTGGACGGCGGGAAGAGGATCACGTCCGCCTCGGCGATCGCCTCCAGCACACCCGGCGCGGGCTTGGCCTGGTCGGCGCCCACCGGCACGATCGCCTCCGCGGGCACCGAGGCGCGCAGCCGCACCCAGTACTCCTGGAAGTGGATCGCCTTGCGCTCGCCGTCGACCTCTACGGCCACGTGCGTCTCGACGCGGTCGTCGGACATCGGGATCAGCCGCACGCCCGGCTGCCAGCGGTCGCACAGCGCCTGGGTCACCGCGCTCAGCGGGTAGCCGGCGCCGATCATCTGCGTCCGCACGATGTGCGTGGCGAAGTCCCGGTCGCCGAGGCCGAACCACTCGGGCCCGACGCCGTACGCCGCGAGCTCCTCCTTGAGGTGGAAGGTCTCGTCGGCGCGCCCCCAGCCCTGCTCCTCGTTGATGCCGCCGCCGAGCGTGTACATCACCGTGTCGAGGTCCGGGCAGACCTTCAGCCCGAAGAGGTGGATGTCGTCCCCGGTGTTGCCGATGACCGTGATGTCCGCGTCCGGCACGGCCCGCTTCAGACCACGCAGGAACCGGGCACCACCGATGCCGCCTGCCAGAACCACAATGCGCATGGAAGCCAGTCTTGCAGGCCCCTACGACAACCGGTCAGCGGCTACGGCAACCGGTCAGGCCGTCAGGGCACCCGGCACGCCCCGGGCCGTGCAGTGCTGGGCTACGGGGGTCCCCCCGGTCGAACGAAGTTGAGACTGGGGGAGCATCGGCATCTGCGTCAGGCCCGGGTAGTAGACGTGCAGGCTGACCGCCGACTCCAGTGCGTCGTTCACGACTTCGTGCACGTACCCCGGCGCGAAAACGCGCTGCGCGCCTGTCCGCAAGGCGCGTGCGCCCCGCTCCGTGCGCTCGGTCAGCGTGCCGTCCAGCACGGTCAGCACACCGGAGGAGCGGCCGTGGTCGTGCAGCCCGCTGCCCTGCCCGGGCACCCAGGACAGCAGCCACACCTCGTAGCCCGGGCCGGTGCGCAGCCGGTGGTACCAGCGGCTGGTCGCGTCGTACCGGACGAGGTGCTCCCACTGGGAGCGGTCGGCGGCGATGGAGCGGGCGAGTCCGACGAACTCGGCGACGGTGGCCGGGTGCTCGCGCGGGGTCTGGAGCAGATGCTGGACTTCGAGGATGTCGCCGGCGATCTGGAGGTCGCTGTCGCTGTTCATGGGTGTGGTGGTTCCTCAGTGAAAGAAGGTCAGAGGGAACAGAGGCCGAGAGACGGGTGGCTCGGCCTTCAGCTGGAGCAGGTGGAGCTCAACAGCTGGAACAGCAACAGCTACAGCGAGCGTGGGCAGCACCGAGGAACCCGGCGGAGCGGGTCGAGGTGAGTGCCAAGTTCGCGAGCATGCCCACAAGGACACCGGTTCACACCCTCACTGTCAACTCGGCACCCGGTATGTGGGATGTGGTTCACCTCATCCGGTCGTTCACTCAGATGAAAGGTTTGTTCACGGCTCGGCCGGGACACATGGCGTCCAACCGGGAGCGCGAAACCTCGTTGCGTACTCGTGATCCGACTGTGATCCGTTTCGCTTCGAGGTGCGTGTCGGAACGAGATCGAACCTCTGGGCGTCCTTCTCCGTACAGGTCTGCAAGGGGTCCGGCGGACGGCGTGAGCCCGTGCGGGCTCCGTCGGTGTGTCAGGTTTTATGGTGATTTGAACACTTTCCGCTTGGGCTTGGTTCCGCAGAGTGAATAAGGGGCTCAATAGCAGATCTCGGCTTGACTCGCCCGGAGCAGCACACTTGTAATTTCACTCGTGTCGTTCAGCCGGAATCGGTAACGGCTAGATCACGGGGACGCGAAAGACAGACGAGGGGCGCACATGACCGAGACGGTGCAGCAACTGCTGGTCGACGACGCGGACGAGGAACTCGGCTGGCAGGAGCGCGCACTGTGCGCCCAGACCGACCCCGAGTCCTTCTTCCCCGAGAAGGGCGGCTCGACCCGGGAGGCCAAGAAGGTCTGCCTCGCCTGTGAGGTCCGCTCCGAGTGCCTCGAGTACGCCCTCGCCAACGACGAGCGATTCGGCATCTGGGGCGGCCTGTCCGAGCGGGAGCGCCGCCGGCTGAAGAAGGCAGCGGTCTGACCGGCATCCCGGATTCGTACGTACGCACGGCACGAAAGGCCCGTCGCAGGTGGGTTATCCACAGGCGGCGGGCCCCCTTGTTGCGCAGCCGATAGTGTGGTCGCTCGTCCGAGACGCCCTGCTGCCCCCACCGGTCGCAGGCGTCCACCGCAGTCCACCGAACCGGGGCCCGTACCTCGATGTCCGTGCACAGCCACCCGGCAGCTCATCACGACAGCGCTGCCACAGCCGTGTTTGACCCGGCCCGCCCGCCCGAGTTCCCGCGTCATGTGGTGACCGCGGTCCTCGTCTCCCACGACGGCGCCCGCTGGCTGCCCGACGCGCTCGCCGGGCTGCTCGGCCAGGAGCGACCCGTCCAGTACGCGATGGGCGCCGACACCGGCAGCGCGGACGACTCCGCCCAGCTGGTCACCGACGCCCTCGGCGCCGACCGCGTGCTGCACCTGGCCCGCCGCACCGGCTTCGGCCAGGCCGTCGAGGAGTGCGGCCGCACCGCCCCGGTCCTCACCCCGGAGCAGCTCCCGTACCTGAAGCGGCCCAGCGGCTGGGACCCGGTCACCCGCTCCTGGCGCGACGACGCGTACGACATGCCCGAGCTCCCGCACGGAGAGCCGGTGCAGTGGCTGTGGCTGCTGCACGACGACTGCGCCCCGGAGCCCGACGCCCTGGCCCAGCTGCTGCGGGTCGTGGACAACGAGTACGAGCTCGGCCGCGAGGACGTGGCCGTCGTGGGCCCCAAGCTCCGCGGCTGGTACGACCGGCGGCAGCTGCTGGAGGTCGGCGTCAGCATCGCCAACTCCGGCCGCCGCTGGACCGGCCTGGACCGCCGAGAGCAGGACCAGGGCCAGCACGACCACGTCCGGCCCGTGCTGTCGGTGTCCACCGCCGGCATGCTGATCCGCCGAGACGTCTTCGAGCAGCTCGGCGGCTTCGACCGCCACCTGCCCCTCATGCGCGACGACGTCGACCTGTGCTGGCGCGCGCACGCGGCGGGCTACCGCGTCCTGGTCGCTCCCGAGGCGGTCGTCCGGCACGCCGAGGCGGCCTCCCGCGAGCGCCGCACGGTCGACTGCGTGGGCCGCACGGCCGCCTCCCCGCACAAGGTCGACAAAGCCGGCGCCGTCTACACCCTGCTCGTCAACGCGCGTACGGCCGTGCTGCCCTGGGTGCTGCTGCGGATCGTGCTCGGCACGCTGCTGCGGACCGTCGCCTACCTCGTCGGCAAGGTCCCCGGACAGGCCGTCGACGAGATCCGCGGCCTCATGGGCACGCTGCTCAGGCCCGAGCGGATCCTCGCCGGGCGGCGCGGCAGAGGCGCCCCCCGGATGGACAAGGACGAGCTGCGGCCGCTGTTCCCGCCGCCCGGCGCGACCGTCCGCATGACCGTCGAGCAGGTCGCGAGCAACCTCGTCGGCCGCGCCGATCCCGAGGTCGCCGCCGGCGCCGGACGGCACGGCGGTGCCGTCGAGTCGGGCCCCGGCGGCGACGACGCCGACTTCCTGGAGATCGAGCAGTTCGCCCGGCTCAAGCGCATCGCGCGCAAGCCCGGCCCGGTGCTCTTCCTGGTGCTGCTGCTCGTCTCCCTGGCCGCCTGCCGCGAACTCCTCGGCGGCGGCGCCCTCTCGGGCGGCGCCCTGCTGCCCGCCCCGGCCGACTCCTCCGAACTGTGGGCGCGCTACCTGGACGCCTGGCACCCGGTCGCCGCCGGCGGCACCTCCTCCGCGCCGCCCTACATCGCGCTCGTGGCGATGCTGGCGTCCCTGCTGTTCGGCTCGACCGGCCTCGCCGTCACGCTGCTGCTCGTCTGCTCGGTGCCGCTGGCCGGTGTCACCGCCTACTTCGCCTCCCGCCCGCTGGTCGAGTCCCGGCTGCTGCGCGCGTGGGCGGCCGTCGTCTACGCCTTCCTACCCGCCGCCACCGGCGCCCTCGCCGGCGGCCGGATCGGCACCGCCGTGCTGGCCGTGCTGCTGCCGCTCATCGCCCGCGCGGGCATCGCCGCCAGCGGCCTGGCGAACCCCTCGGGAGCGCGCGGCAGCTGGCGCGCCACCTGGGCGTACGCGCTGCTGCTGACCATCACCACCGCGTTCACCCCGATCGTGTGGCCCATCGCGCTGCTCCTCGGCGCCGGGCTGCTGGTCATCCGCCGGTCCGACATCACGGCGTACGGGCTGCGGTTCCTCGCCCAGCTCGGCACGCCGCTGCTGCTCCTCGCGCCCTGGTCCCTGTCGCTGCTCCCGTTCGGCTTCTTCCAGGAAGCCGGTCTGGAGTACGGGCCCTCGGCCGCCTCCCCCCTCGACCTGCTGGGCGCCAGCCCCGGCGGCCCCGGCACCGTCAGCGGCCTCATGCTGATCGGCATCGTGCTGGCCGCGCTCGCCGCCCTGCTCCGCTCGGAACGCCGGCTGGGCATCTGGACGGCCTGGACGGCCGCCCTGACCGGCTTCGTCTTCGCGGTCCTGGCCAACAGCTCCACCTGGTCCGGCCCCGCGACCCTCGTCTACGGCATCGCCCTCCTGGCGGCCGCCGCGCTCGGCGCCGACGGGGCACGCGCGCGTGTGGCCGAGCAGAGCTTCGGCTGGCGCCAGCCGGTGGCCGTGCTGATCGCCTTCGCCTCGGCCGCGGGCCCGCTGCTCGTCGCCGCGGGCTGGATGATCCGCGGCGCCGACGGCCCCCTGGAGCGGCGTGACCCGACCCAGGTCCCCGCGTTCGTCGCCGAGGAGAGCGGCAGCAGCGACCAGGCCCGCACCCTCGTCCTCGACAGCGACTCCGCCTCCCACGTCGGATACATGCTGGTCCGCGGCTCCGGCGCCCGCCTCGGCGACGGCGAGATCGCCGCGGCCGACGGCGAGAACGGCAGGCTCGACAAGGTCGTCGCCAACCTCGTCGCCGGCTCCGGCGCCGACCAGGCCGACCAGCTCGGCGGCTTCGCCGTGCGCTACGTCCTCGTCCACCAGGGCGCGCCCCGCGACGTCACCCGCGTCCTGGACGCCACGCCCGGCCTGACGCGGCTCAGCCAGCAGGACGGCGGCGCGCTGTGGCAGATCGACCAGGAGGTCGCGCGCGCCACCATCGTCCCCGCCTCCGGCTCCGGCACCCCCCAGCCCGTCCCCGCCGGACCCGTCGACATCCACACCACGATCCCGACCGGCTCCGACGGACGCGTGCTGCGCCTGGCCGACACCGCCTCCGACGGCTGGAGCGCCACGCTCGACGGCAAGCCGCTCACCCGCACCACCGTCGACGGCTGGGCCCAGGGCTTCGAACTCCCCGCCACCGGCGGCAGGCTGGACGTCACCTACGACGACCCGGTCGGCCACACCGCGTGGCTGTGGGCGCAGGGCATCCTCGCCGTCGTGCTCGTGGTGCTCGCCCTGCCCGGCCGGCGCCGCGACATCGACGACGACCTGCCCGAGGAGCCGGCCGTCCCGGCCCAGCCGGTCGCGGGCGAGGGCCGCAGGGCCCGCCGCCTGCGCGCCCAGGCGGAAGCCGAGGCCGAAGGGGCGGCACACCCCGAGGAGTTCCCGCCCCCGCAGCCCGAGCAGCCCCCGGCACACATGCCCCAGCAGCAGAACTACGGGATGGGGGTCCCCCCGGGCGAGGATGTTCGAGCCTGGGGAAGGGACAACGCCGCCTACCAGAGCGGCGACTACGCGAACTACGGCGACCAGTACCAGGGCGCCCAGTACCCGGCGGACGCATACGGACAGCAGTACCCGGCGGATCCGTACCAGGGCGGCCAGTACGACCCGTACGCGTACGGCGGCGGCCAGCCCCAGAACCCGTCGTACGACCAACAGGGCTACGACCAGACCGGCTACGACCAGGCCTACCCCCAGGCCTACGGCACGCCGTACGACCCGGCGCAGCAGCAACACCCCCACGGCACGGGCAGTGAGCGTCCCGACGGGAGCCAGCAGTGAACCGCACCACCCTGTCCCTGATCGCCGGCGCGACCGCGCTCGCCGCCGTCACCGGATTCGCCGCGCTGTCCGCCCCGGACACCCCGGGCTCGGACACCACCGCCAAGGCGGCCGCCCAACTGCCCGTGGAGCGCACGAGCCTGCTGTGCCCCGCGCCCAGCATGTCCGACATCGCCGAGACGTCCTACTCCTCCTTCACGCCCGTCACGAAGGGCACCGGGAGCGGCGGCAAGGCCGAACTCCAGGCGGCCGCCCAGGAGTCGCGAGAGGGCTCGGGCGCGGGCGGTGACAAGGGCAAGGGCAAGTCCGGCGAGCGGAAGACGGACAAGCCCGTGCTGACATCCAAGGAGCCCGGCAAGCCGGTCACCGGGGACAGTTCGGGCGCCGAATCGCCCGCGCTGGTCGGGACCGCGGACGGCAGGTTCGCGCCCGGCTGGACGGTCCAGGAGACGACGGAGGTCGCCGCGGGGACCGGGCGCGGCCTCCAGGGCGTCAACTGCACGGCTCCGGACACGAGTTTCTGGTTCCCCGGCGCCAGCACCGCGGCCGACCGCACCGACTACGTCCACCTGACGAACCCCGACGACTCGGCCGCCGTGGTCGATATCGAGCTCTACGGCAAGGACGGCACCCTGCAGTCCACGGTGGGGGAGGGCATCACGGTCCAGCCGCACTCCAGCGAGCCGCTCCTGCTGTCCACCCTCACCGACGAGCAGCAGACCGACCTCACCGTGCACGTCAACGTCCGCAGCGGGCGGGTCGGCGCCGCCGTGCAGGCCCTGGACGACAAGGTCGGCGGCGACTGGCTGGCGGCGTCCGCGGACCCGTCGGGCAGCCTGGTCCTGCCCGGCATCCCCAAGGACGCCACCTCCGTGCGCCTGGTCGCCTTCACCCCCGGCGACGCCGACGCGGACCTCAAGCTGCGCCTCGCCTCCCCCTCCGGGCTGATCACCCCGGCCGGACACGAGACGGTGCACGTCAAGGGCGGCATGACCACCGCCGTCGACCTGGGCGACGTGACACGCGGCGAAGCGGGCTCCCTGGTGCTGACGCCGACCGACCGGTCCGTGCCGGTCGTGGCGGCCCTGCGGGTCGTACGCGGCAAGGGCGACAAGCAGGAGACGGCTTTCATCCCGGCCACCCGCCCCGTCCGCACGCGCGCGACCTCCGCGGACAACAGCGCCAAGGGCAGCACGCTCTCCCTGACCGCCCCCGGCCGCACCGCCACGGTCGAGGTCACCGCCTCGGCGGGCAGCGAGGGCGGCACGCCGGTGTCGAAGACGTACACGATCAAGGCCGGCACGACCCAGGACATCGAGCCCCCGGTCCCCAGCGGACTGAAGGGCACCTACGCGCTCACGGTCGAGCCGAAGTCCGGCGGCCCGGTCTACGGCGCCCGCACCCTGGCGGCGACGCAGGGCGGCGTCCCCGCCTTCACCGTGCAGACGCTCCCCGACGACCGGGGGACGGTGGCCGTACCGGAGGCGGACGAGGATCTTTCGGTGCTGCAGAAGTAGTCCTGACCGCTGCGGTCGGTGCTGCGGAAAGCAGCTCTGACCGCCGCCGGCCGTCTCAGCCCTGGTCCTCGCCGTACCGCGGATCCACCGTCTCCGGCGTCAGCCCCAGCAGCTCGGCGACCTGCTCGACGACGATCTCGTGCACCAGCGCCGCCCGCTCGTCGCGCCCCTTGGTGCGGATCTCGACCGGCCGCCGGTAGACCACCACGCGCGCGGGGCGCCCCTCGCGGGCGCTGACCGTGCCACCCAGCGGAACCGCCTCGTCGTTCCAGGCCTGGCCGGGCCCGTCGAGCCGCGGCACCTCCAGCACCAGGAAATCGATGTCGGCGAGCTGCGGCCACCGCCGCTCCAGGCGCTCCACGGAGTCCTGCACCAGATCGGCGAACGCCTCCGCACGGCTGGCGGCGAGCGGCACCTGCGGCGGTGCGATCGGGCCGCGCATGCCCCGGCCGTGGCGATCACGGCGGCGGGGCCCGGGGGCGGCGGCTCGGGGCGTTACGGGCTTGTCCATCACTGGTGAAGGGTAGTCCCCGCCGCGCCCCGGCGCCCGGCACCGCACGGCGCTGGAGACGGCTTCCGGCCGACGGGTACGGCATGTCGTTACATGACCATTCCAGCCAAGGTTGGGCTCGATTCCGTATCCCGCCGAGACTGGTGACCTCACGGCAATTGACGGTTTTATGACGACTCTTGACCGCTTGAGAGGTCGTTCGGCATCCCGGACGACGGTGTCCGGGCAGGTCAGCAGGGTGTGCCGGAAGGGGTGTGTGGGGCGTTTCACAGCACGACACGGGGGGGTGACCTGGTGGAGAGTCGTCGCGGCCCGCTCAAGAGTGCGGTACCGTCCAACGTCGTGAGCCCTGTACGTCGCTGTTCGCGCACCGCCTGCGGCCGTCCCGCCGTCGCGACGCTGACGTACGTCTACGCCGACTCGACCGCGGTCCTCGGCCCGCTCGCCACCTACGCCGAACCCCACTGCTACGACCTGTGCGCCGAGCACTCCGAGCGCCTCACCGCCCCTCGCGGCTGGGAGGTCGTCCGGCTCCTCGACGGCTCGGCCCCGGCGCGTCCCAGCGGCGACGACCTGGAAGCGCTTGCGAACGCCGTGCGAGAGGCGGCCCGCCCTCAGGAGCGGGCGGCCGGGGCCGGTGGCGGCGGCCGCGCGGCCGACCCGAGGGAGGTCGCCCGGCGAGGGCACCTGCGCGTCCTCCGGTCGCCCGACAGCTGACCCGCACCCCCGGTTCCTCCCCGCGCACACCCATTGACGCGGGCTTGGCGCGGACATGACCATTCCGTTTTGAGGCTGCGAGAAATCGCTTTCGCATGACGGAAACCGGGGAGGCGCCCGTGTACGTCCAGGAACTGGAACCCGTCGCCGGCTCACTGGGCCTGTCCGCCCTCGTGGCCGCCCTGCCCCTCGTGATCGTCCTGGTCCTGCTCGGCGGCGTCCGCATGAAGGCGCACCTGGCGGGCCTGACCGGCCTCCTCGCCGCCGTTCTCGTCGCCAGGCTCGCCTACGGCATGCCCCTGGGGCAGACGCTCTCCAGCGCCGCCCAGGGCGCCGTCTTCGGCCTCTTCCCCATCCTGTGGATCGTGGTCAACGCCCTGTGGGTGTACCGGATGACCGTCCGCACCCGGCACTTCGACATCCTGCGCCGGTCCTTCGGGCGACTCTCCGACGACCCGCGCATCCAGGCACTCGTCATCGCCTTCTGCTTCGGGGCGCTGCTGGAGGCGCTCGCCGGTTTCGGGGCGCCCGTCGCGATCAGCGCGGTCATGCTGGTCGCCCTCGGGTTCGAACCGGTGCGTGCCGCCGTCGTCGCCCTGGTCGCCAACACCGCGCCCGTGGCCTTCGGTGCGATGGGCACGCCGGTCGTCACGCTCGCCCAGGTCACCGGGCTTCCGCTGGACTCCGTGGCGTCCGTGGTGGGCCGTCAGACGCCGCTGCTGGCCCTCGTGGTGCCCCTGGTGCTGGTCTGGCTCGTGGACGGCAGGCGCGGGCTGCGCGAGACCTGGGTGCCCGCCCTCGTCTGCGGAGTCGCCTTCGCCGTCGCCCAGTTCGCCGCCTCCAACTACGTCTCCGCCCAACTCGCCGACATCGGCGCCGCCCTGGCGGGCGCGGGCGCCCTGGTCGCCGTACCGCACGCGCGCGTGCCCGCCGCCGAGTCCGTACGCACCTCCGTGCTGACCGGCGTACGCAGCGAGGAGCTGGACGAGGAGGACCCGCCTCGCGAGGTCCTGCGCGCCTACGCCCCCTACGCGATGATCGTCCTGATCTTCTCCGTCGCCCAGATCCCGGCCCTCAAGGACCGGCTGGACAAGGCCACCCAGACCTACGACTGGCCCTTGTTGAACGTGCTCGGATCCGATGGCGAACCGGTCGGCGGCAACGTCTTCACCTGGCCGATCGTGTCGACCGGCGGCACACTCGTGCTGCTCGCCGGGATCTGCACGGCCGCCGTCATCGGGGTGCACGCGCGCGTGGCGGTGAAGGAGTGGCTCGCGACCGTCCACGAGCTGCGCTTCGCGATCCTGACGGTGACGTCCGTCCTGGCGCTCGCCTACGTCATGAACCTCTCCGGCCAGGCGGCGACCATCGGCCACTTCGTGGCGGCGGCCGGAGCCGGGCTCGCCTTCCTGTCGCCCGTCCTCGGCTGGTTCGGCGTCGCCGTGTCCGGATCGGACACCTCGGCCAACGCCCTCTTCGGCGCCCTCCAGGTGACCGCCGCCCGCGAGTCGGGACTGTCGCCCGACCTCCTGGCCGCCGCCAACAGCTCCGGCGGCGTCCTCGGCAAGATGATCTCCCCGCAGAACCTCACCATCGCCTGCGCGGCCGTCGGACTCGCGGGCCGCGAGGGCGACTTGCTGCGCAAGGTCCTGCCGTGGAGCCTGGGCCTGCTGCTGGTGATGTGCCTGATCGTGGTCGGCCAGAGCACACCCGTCCTGGGCTGGATGCTGCCCTGACCAGAGCTGACGTCCGGACGTCCACCGGGCATCCGCACAGCGCGCTGTCAGCGGCCGGGGGTAGTTTGTGCGGACCGACAGTACTTTTTCAGGAAGGTTGGCCGTGGCTGCTGATCTGTCGCAGGTCGTCAAGGCGTACGACGTACGCGGGGTCGTCCCCGACCAGTGGGACGAGTCCCTGGCCGAGCTCTTCGGAGCGGCCTTCGTACAGGTCACCGGCGCGAGCGCCATCGCGACCGGGCACGACATGCGGCCCTCCTCACCAGGCCTGTCGCGTGCCTTCGCGCGCGGGGCGGCGGCGCTGGGCGCCGACGTGACGGAGATCGGCCTGTGCTCGACGGACCAGCTCTACTACGCCTCGGGCGCGCTGAACCTGCCGGGCGCCATGTTCACCGCCTCCCACAACCCGGCGCAGTACAACGGCATCAAGCTGTGCCGCATGGGCGCCGCCCCGGTCGGCCAGGACACCGGCCTCGCCGAGATCCGCGAACTGGTCGAGCGCTGGAGCGAGTCGGGCGCCCCCGAGCCCGCCGCGACGCCCGGAACCATCACCGGCCGCGACACGTTGTCGGACTACGCGGCGCACCTGCGCTCCCTGGTCGACCTGACCTCCATCCGCCCCCTGAAGGTCGTCGTCGACGCGGGCAACGGCATGGGCGGCCACACGGTCCCCGAGGTCTTCGCCGGCCTGCCCCTGACGCTCGTCCCGATGTACTTCGAACTCGACGGCACCTTCCCCAACCACGAGGCCAACCCCCTCGACCCGGCCAACCTCGTCGACCTCCAGAAGCGGGTCCGCGAAGAGGGCGCCGACCTCGGCCTCGCCTTCGACGGCGACGCCGACCGCTGCTTCGTCGTCGACGAGCGCGGCGAGCCGGTCTCCCCGTCGGCGATCACCGCCCTGGTGGCCTCCCGCGAACTGGCCAGGCACGGCGGCAAAGGCACGATCATCCACAACCTGATCACGTCCTGGTCGGTCCCCGAGGTCGTCGCGGAGAACGGCGGCACCGCCGTCCGCACCCGCGTGGGCCACTCCTTCATCAAGGCGGAAATGGCGCGCTCGGGCGCGATCTTCGGCGGCGAACACTCCGCGCACTACTACTTCCGCGATTTCTGGAACGCCGACACGGGCATGCTGGCCGCCCTCCACGTCCTGGCGGCCCTCGGCGGCCAGCCGGGCACCCTGTCCGCCCTCGTCGCCCAGTACGACCGCTACGCCGGCTCCGGCGAGATCAACTCCACGGTCTCCGACCAGGCGGCCCGCCTCGCCGCGATCCGCTCCGCGTACGAGGGCCGTGAGGGCATCACCCTCGACGACCTGGACGGCCTGACCGTCTCCGCCACCGACTGGTGGTTCAACGTCCGCCCCTCCAACACCGAGCCCCTGCTCCGCCTGAACGCGGAGGCGAGGGACCCGGAGACGATGGCGAGGGTGAGGGACGAGGCACTGGCGATCATCAGGGCGTGACGGCCCGCGAGCCCAGCTTCCTGTCCGACCGCTTCGGGCGGTGGGTGGGCACAGTCCCGGGGGTCCAGGGCGCGGAGCCCCCTGGCGGGGGCAAAGGGCCGGAGCCCCTTACCCAGCCCACCCCCCGCACGTATCAACCACCCCCGCCCCCACCGGCGGTACCCTGACCAGGCACATCCGCACCACCCCAAGCACCAACCCCCACCCCGCCCGATCCCCGAAGGGACCCCGCATGGCCCTCGAAGCCGGCCTCCTCGAAATCCTCGCCTGCCCGGCCTGCCACGCTCCCCTCAAGGAGCAGGACACCGAACTGCTCTGCACCGCCCAGAACTGCGGCCTGGCCTACCCCGTCCGCGACGGCATCCCCGTCCTCCTGGTCGACGAGGCCCGCCGCCCCGCGTAGACCCGACCGGGGGCAGACCCACCCGCGTGAACCCCGGTGCACATAGCCCCCGGCACAGCGGGCACCGACGTAGGACATCCGCAAAACGGGCCCGGAACGGACCCCGGCGATCGGAGGCTGCCGCCCATGCTCGACGAATCGCTGCTCGACTCCCCGGAGGGCCTCTCCGAGGCCGACCACCGCGGGCTGCTCCGCGGCGCCGCAGAAGCCGGCGCCCGCGTGCGCACGGCCGCCCGCCACTCCGCCGAAGCCGGCATCAAGGACCTCAAGCCCGACGGCCGCCCCCGCGCCGTCCTCATCGCGGGCCCGGGCGCAGCCGCCACCCACGCCGCCGACCTCCTCGGTACCCTCGCCGGCGCCGGCAGCCCGGTCACGCGGCTGGCCCCCAGCGGCGTCGCCCCCGCCGCGGGCGCCCTGCGCTGGGAACTGCCCGGCTGGGTCGGCTCCGTCGACCTCCTCCTGATCACCACCCCGGACGGCACCGAACCGGGTCTGTCCCTCCTGGCCGAACAGGCCTACCGCCGCGGTTGCGCCGTCGTCGCCGTGGCCCCCAGCCGCTCCCCGCTCGCCGACGCGGTGAACGGCTCGCACGGCCTGTTCATCCCCATGGCGACCGCCCCGTACGACCAGGACGAGCCCCTCGCCGCCTCCGCCCCCGGCGTCCTGTGGGCGCTGCTCACCCCACTGCTGGCGCTCCTGGACCGTACGGGAGTGCTCGCCGCCCCGCCGAACGCCCTCGGCAAGGTCGCCGACCGTCTCGACCGCGTCGCCGAACGCTGCGGCCCCGCCATCGCCACCTACAGCAACCCGGCCAAGACCCTCGCCGCCGAACTCGCCGACGCGCTCCCGATCGTCTGGACCGAGGGCACCTCGGCCGGACCGGCGGGCCGCCGTTTCGCCGCCGCGCTCGCCGAGCTGTCCGGCACCCCCGCGGTCGTCGCCGAGCTCCCCGAGGCCCTCGCCGCACACAGCGCCCTGCTCGCCGGCCCCCTGGCCGCCAGCGCCAACCCCGACGACTTCTTCCGCGACCGCGTCGAGGAACCACCCGCCCTGCACGCGCGCGTGGTGCTCCTCCGCGACCGCCCCATCGGCGGCCTCACCGCCGCCCCCGGCGCCCGCGACCTGGCCCTCAGCCACGACACGCCGATCAGCGAACTGGAACCGGAGGCGGGCGGCGAACTGGAGACCCTCGCGGAACTGATCGCCATCACAGATTTCGCCGCGGTTTACCTGGCGCTCGCTTCGAGGGCCTGATCATGCCCGGGACACCCTGACGCGCTCGCACGCCCGAACACCCAGAGAGACCCCCATGGACCGCCTCGACAACACCATCCGCCCCTACGCCTGGGGTTCCCCCACCGCCATCCCGCACCTGCTCGGCACCGAACCGACCGGCGAGCCGCAGGCGGAGATGTGGATGGGCGCCCACCCCGGCGCACCCTCACGCACCGACCGGGGCACGCTCGTCGAGGTCATCGACGCCGCCCCGGAGAAGGAACTCGGACCGGCCGCGGTCGCCAAGTTCGGCCCCCGCCTGCCCTTCCTCCTCAAGATCCTCGCCGCCGGCGCCCCGCTCTCCCTCCAGGTCCACCCCGACCTGGAGCAGGCCAAGGAGGGCTACGCGGACGAGGAGCGCCGCGGCGTCCCCGTGGACGCCCCGCACCGCAACTACAAGGACGCCAACCACAAGCCCGAACTGATCTGCGCCCTCACCGAGTTCGACGGCCTGTGCGGCTTCCGCGACCCGCTCGCGGCCGCCGGCCTGCTCGACGACCTCGGCGTCGACTCCCTCAAGCCGTACGTCGACCTGCTGCACGCCCATCCCGAGGACGCCGCCCTGCGCGAGGTCCTCACGGCGATCCTCACCGCCGACCCCGAGGAGATGTCCCGGACGGTCGCGGAGGCGGCGGCCGCCTGCACCCGCCTCGGCGGCGCCTACACCCCCTACGCCGACATCGCCCATCACTACCCGGGCGACCCCGGCGTCATCGCCGCGATGCTGCTGAACCACGTCCGCCTCCAGCCCGGCGAGGCCCTCTACCTCGGCGCCGGCGTCCCGCACGCCTACCTGAACGGCCTCGGCGTCGAGATCATGGCCAACTCCGACAACGTCCTGCGCTGCGGCCTGACCCCCAAGCACGTCGACGTCCCCGAGCTCCTGCGCATCGTCCGCTTCCAGCCCGGTGACCCCGGCGTCCTGCGCCCCGAGGCCTCCCCGGACGGCGAAGAGGTCTACGAGACCCCGATCGACGAGTTCCGCCTGTCCCGCTACGTCCTCCCCGAGGCCGGCAGCGCCCACGACCTCACCCGCGCGACCCCGCAGATCCTGCTCTGCACGGCCGGCTCCGTCCGGGCGGGCGAGCACGACCTGACCCCGGGCCGATCCGTCTTCGTCCCGGCCGGCGAAAAGACCGAAGTGTCCGGAACCGGCACGCTTTTCCGGGCCACGGTCGTCGCCTGACCGTTTCGATGACCCCCGTGCTGGTGACCTGAAGCACCGCAGCCCGAGCGGGCTGCAACAATGGCCCACCGTCAAGCACGGGCAAAGCCACGGGCGCCGCATCCAGGGCGGCGTCCCGGCCCTGGAACGGCGTACGAAGGGACAACGCGAACATATGAGCGCGTCAGGCGGCACCAAGGCGATCGTGGCGGCACTGGCCGCCAACCTCGCGATCGCGGTAGCGAAGTTCGTGGCGTTCCTCTTCAGCAACTCGTCGTCGATGCTCGCCGAGTCCGTCCACTCGCTCGCCGACTCCGGCAACCAGGCGCTACTGCTGGTCGGCGGCAAGAAGGCCAAGCGCGAGGCCACCCCGCAGCACCCCTTCGGCTACGGCCGCGAGCGCTACATCTACGCCTTCCTCGTCTCCATCGTCCTCTTCTCGGTCGGCGGCATGTTCGCCCTCTACGAGGGCTACGAGAAGATCAAGCACCCGCACGAGCTGACGCACTGGTACTGGCCGGTCGGCGTGCTGATCTTCGCGATCATCGCCGAGACGTTCTCATTCCGCACGGCCATCAAGGAGTCCAACGTCCTGCGGGGCAAGCGCTCCTGGAAGGAGTTCGTCCGCCACGCCAAGGCCCCCGAGCTCCCGGTCGTCCTCCTGGAGGACCTCGGCGCCCTCGTCGGCCTGATCCTCGCCCTCGGCGGTGTCTGCCTCGCCCTGCTCACCGGCGACAGCGTCTGGGACGGCGTCGGCACCCTCTGCATCGGCATCCTGCTCATCCTGATCGCCCTGGTCCTCGCGGCCGAGACCAAGTCGCTGCTGCTCGGCGAGTCCGCCGGCGTCGAGGAGACCCAGAAGATCGAGGCCGCCGTCGTCGACGGCGACACGGTCACCCGCATCATCCACATGCGCACGCTCCACCTCGGTCCCGAGGAGCTCCTCGTCGCCGCCAAGATCGCCGTCCGTCACGAGGAGACGGCCACCGAGATCGCCGCCGCCATCGACGCCGCCGAGTCCCGCATCCGCGAGGCCGCCCCGATCGCCCGCGTGATCTACCTCGAGCCGGACATCTACAGCGAGGCAGAAGCGGCCAAGGGCTCCGACCCGGAGGCAAGCCCCGGCGGCCCCACCCCGCACGCCACCGACCACTGACACCCCCTCGTACGACTCCTCAGGCCACGGGGCCCGCCGAACCACTCGGCGGGCCCCGCGGCCTTCCACCACTCCCGCACCTCACCGACACTCCCACCCCCGCCCGTTACGGGATCGGCTTGATGTGTTTCCCTGCGGACTGGGGATCGCAGGCGCCCCCGGTGTAGCTTGGGACGGAGCCAGACGTCGCTGCTGATGGCGGTCGGGCGGTCCCACCGCGGACCGGCCGAGGGAGAGAGGGCCTCCGACGGACTGCGCTGCGCACACGCGGGCATGCCTGTGTCCTCTTTCGGGCACCCCTGTGTCCGCCGCCGCGCAGACCAGCCGTACCCACCTCGACCCAACCCCGAGGAGCAGCTCTCAATGACGACTGTCGAAAACCGACAGGACTTCAAGGTCGCCGACATCTCCCTGGCCGAGTTCGGCCGTAAGGAGATCACCCTCGCCGAGCACGAGATGCCCGGCCTGATGGCGATCCGCAAGGAGTACGCCGAGGCGCAGCCGCTGGCCGGCGCTCGCGTCACCGGC
The DNA here is from genome assembly GCF_028885415.1 of Streptomyces coeruleorubidus. Lineage (GTDB taxonomy): Bacteria > Actinomycetota > Actinomycetes > Streptomycetales > Streptomycetaceae > Streptomyces > Streptomyces coeruleorubidus_A. The sequence continues at coordinate 3,886,784 of NZ_CP118527.1, read as the reverse complement.
TCCCTGCACATGACCGTGCAGACGGCCGTGCTCATCGAGACCCTGGTCGCCCTGGGCGCCCAGGTCCGCTGGGCCTCCTGCAACATCTTCTCCACCCAGGACCACGCCGCGGCCGCCATCGCCGTCGGCCCGAACGGCACGCCCGACAACCCGCAGGGCGTCCCGGTGTTCGCCTGGAAGGGCGAGACGCTTCAGGAGTACTGGTGGTGCACGGAGCAGGCGCTGACCTGGCCGGACAGCCCCACGGGCGGCCCGAACATGATCCTGGACGACGGCGGTGACGCCACCCTCCTCGTCCACAAGGGCGTCGAGTACGAGAAGGACGGCAAGGTCCCGGACGTCGACACCGCCGAGTCCGACGAGCACCGAGTCATCCTCGAGCTCCTGCACCGCACCATCACGGACGGCTCGCAGAAGTGGACCCAGCTGGCCTCCGAGATCCGCGGCGTGACGGAGGAGACCACGACCGGTGTCCACCGCCTGTACGAGATGCAGCGCGATGGCACTCTCCTGTTCCCGGCGATCAATGTCAACGACGCCGTGACCAAGTCGAAGTTCGACAACAAGTACGGCTGCCGTCACTCGCTGATCGACGGCATCAACCGCGCTACCGATGTCCTCATCGGCGGTAAGACGGCGGTGGTGTGCGGTTACGGTGACGTGGGCAAGGGCTGTGCGGAGTCCCTGCGCGGTCAGGGTGCGCGGGTGATCGTCACCGAGATCGATCCGATCTGCGCGTTGCAGGCGGCGATGGACGGCTACCAGGTGACGACGCTGGACGAGGTCGTCGAGACGGCCGACATCTTCATCACCACGACCGGTAACAAGGACATCATCATGGCCGGCGACATGGCCAGGATGAAGCACCAGGCGATCATCGGGAACATCGGTCACTTCGACAACGAGATCGACATGGCCGGTCTGGCGAGGATCCCGGGGATCGTCAAGGACGAGGTGAAGCCGCAGGTGCACACGTGGACCTTCCCGGACGGCAAGGTGATCATCGTGCTGTCGGAGGGCCGTCTGCTGAATCTGGGCAACGCCACCGGTCACCCGTCGTTCGTGATGTCCAACAGCTTCGCGGACCAGACCCTGGCCCAGATCGAGCTGTTCACCAAGCCCGACGAGTACCCGACCGGTGTGTATGTGCTGCCCAAGCACCTGGACGAGAAGGTCGCGCGTCTCCACCTGGAGGCGCTCGGTGTGAAGCTGACCATGCTCCGTCCCGAGCAGGCCGAGTACATCGGTGTGAAGGTCGAGGGTCCGTACAAGCCGGACCACTACCGCTACTGAGCCGAGCAGCACAGTGCTGCCGAGCCCGCACCGCAGACTGTGGTGAGCGCCCGTGCACTGACGCGCTCCTCGGCAGCAGCTCAGGTCCTCCGAGGCAGGCCCCCGCACCCCCGTGCCGGGGGCCTGCCCCGTTTGACGGACCAGCGACCTGCCCAGCCCGTCAAGACCCAGGACCCTCATGCCCCGCGGCCGTTATTCGCTCCACGATCCGCACGATCACACCCCCCTCGCAGAAGAACACTTCCACTGCGCCATCGGCCCCTCCGGCTGGCGCTACGTCTCCCAGCTGACCACCCCCTCAGGCGATCACCACGGCTCCGTCGACCTCACCCTCGACGAACTCGGCCGCCCCATCCGCCTCGAACTCCACGCCGCCGCCTGGCAGGTCCGCGGCGCCGCCCTCGACGGCGTCACCTGGGTCCGCACCGACCCCACCGGAACCGACGCCACCGAAGGCAATGTGCGCGCCCACGCCTTCACCGGCACCTCCCCGGCGTTCCTCGTCGCCACCACCCGTCTCCTGCGCCTCACCCCCTCCTCGGCTGCCACCCGCGTACGCCTCGTCGCCTTCACGGACCCGGTCCTCGCCCCGCGTACCGTGGACCAGTCGTGGACCTTGCTGAAAAGAGAAGCACACGCCACTGACAACGGCCCCCTGACCGTGGACGAATACCAGGTCACAGCCCTGGACACCGGCGAACAGCACGCCGTGCACATCGCCGGCGACGTGGTGCTCGCGGCCCCCGGCATCGAGCTCGAAGACCTCGAATCACCGCCGTCGGTGTTCCCCTGAGGGCACCTCCGGTTGAACGGGCAGCCCCGCCCTCCACTACGCCGGCGGCACGAACCCGATCCCGGGACGACCGTCCGCCGGCATCTCATGCCGCGACTCCGCGGGCCGCACCCCGCCGGACGACTCGACAGCCGCACCAGACGGCTCGGACGCCGCACCAGGCGGCACAACCGGTGGCCCGCAAGCAGCGGGCGCCGAGCCCGCAGTCGGAGTCGCGTCGGAAGCCGAAGCGCTCTCAGTAGCTGGAGCCGCAGTGGCACCCGTAGCGGTCTCATCAGCCCGAGCGGCCCACGAGGCAGCAGACCCGCTCCCGAAGGCCCGCCGAGCCTCCCGCGCCTGCCGTTCATGCACGACCGCCGCGAGATATGCCGCGGGCGGAACACCCTGCGGCACCGGAGCCCCCGTACGTTCGGCGAGATCAGACGCCAGCCGCTCCGCCATGGACCAGCCCACCTGCGGGTCCAACTGCTGCACGCGCGTCAGATACTGACGGACGGCGAGCCACAACCCGTCGGGCACCGCGGACAGATCGAGCCCAGAGAAGCGCCCCGCCAGCCAGGGCGGGGGAGGCGGCACGAACCCGGTCCGCGCGACCGGAATCCGCTCCCGCACGACGAGAGTCCCCGCGAACACATCCCCCAGCCGTCGCCCACGCGCCGACACGAACGAGGCGATACAGGCGACGACCCCGAAGGTCATGAGGATCTCGATCACCCCGATCAAGCCCCTCACCAGCGCATGCCGGAACCGGATCGGCCCTCCGTCGTCGCGCACCACACGCAGACCGCATGCCATCTTCCCGAGCGAGCGCCCGTGACTGAGGGTCTCGACCGCGATCGGCCCGCCCACCAGCACGAGGACGAACGTCGCGATCGACAGCGCCGTCTGCGCCGCCTCGTCGAGCGAGGCGGTGGAAACCACGATCGCGATGGTCACCGCGACGTAGACGGCCACGGCCACCACAAGATCCAGCAACACGGCCAGCGCCCTGCTGGGCAACCTCGCGGGGCGCAGCTCCAGCGCCACCGCCTCGCCCGTCACCAGCTCACTCACGCCTGCCGTCCTTCCCCTGCCCTGCCCCCGACAGGGCCAGTCTGCCAAGCTGAGGGCGCATCGCGTCGCAGTACGACAAGCTGATCCACGACGAGCCGCCGACGAACAGCCGAGGAGCAGGCACACCGATGGACCTCGACGTCTTCGTCTCCGCCCACCGAGCGGAGTGGGACCGCCTCGAAGCTCTGCTCCGTCGCCAGCGTCGCCTCAGCGGTGCCGAAGCCGACGAACTCGTCACCCTCTACCAACGCACCGCCACGCACCTCTCCCTTATCCAGTCCAGCGCCCAGGACCCCCAGCTGACCGGCAGGCTCAGCCAACTCGTGGCACGCGCGCGTAGCGCTGTGACAGGCACCCGACGCGCCTCCTGGCGCGACGTCACCCGCTTCCTCGCCCACGGCTTCCCCGCCGCCGTCTACAAGTCACGCCACTGGTGGGTACCCACCGCGCTGCTGTCCACGGCGGTCGCGGCCCTCCTGGGCTGGTGGATCGGCGCCCACCCCGAGGTACAGGCCTCCATTGCGGCCCCCAGCGAACTGCGCGAGCTAACCCGCCCCGGCGGCCAGTACGAGACGTATTACTCCAGCCACCCTGCCGCCAGCTTCGCCGCCCAGGTCTGGACGAACAACGCCTGGGCCGCGGCCCTGTGCCTGATCCTTGGTGTCTTCCTGGGACTCCCGGTCATCTGGATCCTCTTCCAGAACATGCTCAACCTGGGCATCGGCGTCGGCCTGATGTCCTCGGCCGGCCGCCTCGACACGTTCCTCGGTCTGGTCCTCCCGCACGGCCTGCTCGAACTGACCGCCGTCTTCGTGGCCGCAGGCACCGGCCTGCGCCTCGGCTGGACCCTCATCGACCCGGGCCCCCGCACACGGCGCACAGCTCTCGCGGAAGAGGGCCGTGCCGCCATCGGCATGGCCATCGGCTTGGCGGTGGTCCTCTTCGTCTCCGGCGCCATCGAAGGTTTCGTCACCCCGTCCGGTCTCCCCACCTGGGCCCGCATCACCATCGGAGTCGTCGCCGAGCTGGCCTTCCTCGCCTACGTCTACGTCCTGGGCGGCCGTGCCGCCCGCGCGGGCGAGACCGGCGACGTCGAGGCAGCGGAACGCAGCGCCAGCGTCCCGACTGCTGCCTGAACGGCCCTGCGGCAGCCTGATGTGCGACCACGTCCGTTCAGCTGCTAGTCTCCTCTTCGCCCCACAGGAGCCGTTGACACGGCCCGTGTGAGGAGGTAGATTCGAACAGTTGCCTGGACAAGAGGTGCAACCTCAGATCGGCGACAGTGAGCATCTGTCTGCTTCATGAAACGCTGATTTCATTGAAGCCCCTCCCGATGAATCGGAAATGAGCGGCCGGCTAGTCCGGCTGGAAACCTCTGATAAAGTCGGAACCGCCGGAAAGGGAAACGCGGAAGCGGGAACCTGGAAAGCACCGAGGAAATCGGGTCGAGAAAAGATCTGATAGAGTCGGAAACGCAAGACCGAAGGGAAGCGCCCGGAGGAAAGCCCGAGAGGGTGAGTACAAAGGAAGCGACCGTTCCTTGAGAACTCAACAGCGTGCCAAAAGTCAACGCCAGATATGTTGATACCCCGTCTCCAGCATCAGCTGGGACGAGGTTCCTTTGAAAAAACACAGCGAGGACGCTGTGAACGGCCGGGCTTATTCCGCCTGGCTGTTCCGCTCTCGTGGTGTTGCACCGGATTACCGGTACACATTCACGGAGAGTTTGATCCTGGCTCAGGACGAACGCTGGCGGCGTGCTTAACACATGCAAGTCGAACGATGAACCACTTCGGTGGGGATTAGTGGCGAACGGGTGAGTAACACGTGGGCAATCTGCCCTGCACTCTGGGACAAGCCCTGGAAACGGGGTCTAATACCGGATACTGATCATCTTGGGCATCCAAGGTGTTCGAAAGCTCCGGCGGTGCAGGATGAGCCCGCGGCCTATCAGCTTGTTGGTGAGGTAATGGCTCACCAAGGCGACGACGGGTAGCCGGCCTGAGAGGGCGACCGGCCACACTGGGACTGAGACACGGCCCAGACTCCTACGGGAGGCAGCAGTGGGGAATATTGCACAATGGGCGAAAGCCTGATGCAGCGACGCCGCGTGAGGGATGACGGCCTTCGGGTTGTAAACCTCTTTCAGCAGGGAAGAAGCGAAAGTGACGGTACCTGCAGAAGAAGCGCCGGCTAACTACGTGCCAGCAGCCGCGGTAATACGTAGGGCGCGAGCGTTGTCCGGAATTATTGGGCGTAAAGAGCTCGTAGGCGGCTTGTCGCGTCGGTTGTGAAAGCCCGGGGCTTAACCCCGGGTCTGCAGTCGATACGGGCAGGCTAGAGTTCGGTAGGGGAGATCGGAATTCCTGGTGTAGCGGTGAAATGCGCAGATATCAGGAGGAACACCGGTGGCGAAGGCGGATCTCTGGGCCGATACTGACGCTGAGGAGCGAAAGCGTGGGGAGCGAACAGGATTAGATACCCTGGTAGTCCACGCCGTAAACGGTGGGCACTAGGTGTGGGCAACATTCCACGTTGTCCGTGCCGCAGCTAACGCATTAAGTGCCCCGCCTGGGGAGTACGGCCGCAAGGCTAAAACTCAAAGGAATTGACGGGGGCCCGCACAAGCGGCGGAGCATGTGGCTTAATTCGACGCAACGCGAAGAACCTTACCAAGGCTTGACATACACCGGAAAACCCTGGAGACAGGGTCCCCCTTGTGGTCGGTGTACAGGTGGTGCATGGCTGTCGTCAGCTCGTGTCGTGAGATGTTGGGTTAAGTCCCGCAACGAGCGCAACCCTTGTCCCGTGTTGCCAGCAGGCCCTTGTGGTGCTGGGGACTCACGGGAGACCGCCGGGGTCAACTCGGAGGAAGGTGGGGACGACGTCAAGTCATCATGCCCCTTATGTCTTGGGCTGCACACGTGCTACAATGGCCGGTACAATGAGCTGCGATACCGCGAGGTGGAGCGAATCTCAAAAAGCCGGTCTCAGTTCGGATTGGGGTCTGCAACTCGACCCCATGAAGTCGGAGTCGCTAGTAATCGCAGATCAGCATTGCTGCGGTGAATACGTTCCCGGGCCTTGTACACACCGCCCGTCACGTCACGAAAGTCGGTAACACCCGAAGCCGGTGGCCCAACCCCCTTGTGGGGAGGGAGCTGTCGAAGGTGGGACTGGCGATTGGGACGAAGTCGTAACAAGGTAGCCGTACCGGAAGGTGCGGCTGGATCACCTCCTTTCTAAGGAGCACTTCTTACCGATCCCTTCGGGGTGAGGTCAGAGGCCAGTACATCAGCGAGTGTCTGATGCTGGTTGCTCATGGGTGGAACGTTGACTACTCGGCACACTTGATCGTCTTCTCCTTCTAGTACTGCTCTTCGGAGCGTGGAACGTCGAGGGGAGCGGGGAGTGTGTCGGGCACGCTGTTGGGTGTCTGAGGGAATGGATTTTTCCTCAGCGCCGGCCCCAGTGAACTCGCCTGTGTAGGGCGGGGTGATGGGTGGCTGGTCGTTGTTTGAGAACTGCACAGTGGACGCGAGCATCTGTGGCCAAGTTTTTAAGGGCGCACGGTGGATGCCTTGGCACCAGGAACCGATGAAGGACGTGGGAGGCCACGATAGGCCCCGGGGAGTCGTCAACCAGGCTTTGATCCGGGGGTGTCCGAATGGGGAAACCCGGCAGTCGTCATGGGCTGTCACCCGCTGCTGAACACATAGGCAGTGTGGAGGGAACGCGGGGAAGTGAAACATCTCAGTACCCGCAGGAAGAGAAAACAACCGTGATTCCGGGAGTAGTGGCGAGCGAAACCGGATGAGGCCAAACCGTATGCGTGTGAGACCCGGCAGGGGTTGCGTATACGGGGTTGTGGGATCTCTCTTTCATGGTCTGCCGGCCGTGAGACGAGTCAGAAACCGTTGATGTAGGCGAAGGACATGCGAAAGGTCCGGCGTAGAGGGTAAGACCCCCGTAGTCGAAACGTCAGCGGCTCGTTTGAGAGACACCCAAGTAGCACGGGGCCCGAGAAATCCCGTGTGAATCTGGCGGGACCACCCGCTAAGCCTAAATATTCCCTGGTGACCGATAGCGGATAGTACCGTGAGGGAATGGTGAAAAGTACCCCGGGAGGGGAGTGAAATAGTACCTGAAACCGTGTGCCTACAAGCCGTGGGAGCGTCGGAATGAAGACTTGTCTTCATTCTCGTGACTGCGTGCCTTTTGAAGAATGAGCCTGCGAGTTTGCGGCGTGTTGCGAGGTTAACCCGGGTGGGGTAGCCGTAGCGAAAGCGAGTCCGAATAGGGCGTTTGAGTAGCACGCTCAAGACCCGAAGCGGAGTGATCTAGCCATGGGCAGGTTGAAGCGGAGGTAAGACTTCGTGGAGGACCGAACCCACCAGGGTTGAAAACCTGGGGGATGACCTGTGGTTAGGGGTGAAAGGCCAATCAAACTCCGTGATAGCTGGTTCTCCCCGAAATGCATTTAGGTGCAGCGTCGTGTGTTTCTTGCCGGAGGTAGAGCACTGGATAGGCGATGGGCCCTACCGGGTTACTGACCTTAGCCAAACTCCGAATGCCGGTAAGTGAGAGCGCGGCAGTGAGACTGTGGGGGATAAGCTCCATGGTCGAGAGGGAAACAGCCCAGAGCATCGACTAAGGCCCCTAAGCGTACGCTAAGTGGGAAAGGATGTGGAGTCGCAGAGACAACCAGGAGGTTGGCTTAGAAGCAGCCACCCTTGAAAGAGTGCGTAATAGCTCACTGGTCTAGTGATTCCGCGCCGACAATGTAGCGGGGCTCAAGCGTACCGCCGAAGTCGTGTCATTGCAGTAATACGGCCAACGCCGGCTGTGATGGGTAGGGGAGCGTCGTGTGCCGGGTGAAGCAGCACCGGAAGGTAGTTGTGGACGGTTCACGAGTGAGAATGCAGGCATGAGTAGCGATACAAACGTGAGAAACGTTTGCGCCGATTGACTAAGGGTTCCTGGGTCAAGCTGATCTGCCCAGGGTAAGTCGGGACCTAAGGCGAGGCCGACAGGCGTAGTCGATGGATAACCGGTTGATATTCCGGTACCCGCTGTGAAGCGTCAAACATCGAATCCAGTGATGCTAAGCCCGTGAAGCCGTTCCGGACCCTTCGGGGAAAGGAAAGTGGTGGAGCCGGTGACCCAAGTTGGTAGTAGGTGAGTGATGGGGTGACGCAGGAAGGTAGTCCATCCCGGGCGGTGGTTGTCCCGGGGTAAGGGTGTAGGACGTCAGGTAGGTAAATCCGCCTGGCAATAGTCTGAGACCTGATGCCGAGCCGATTGTGGTGAAGTGGATGATCCTATGCTGTCGAGAAAAGCCTCTAGCGAGTTTCATGGCGGCCCGTACCCTAAACCGACTCAGGTGGTCAGGTAGAGAATACCGAGGCGTTCGGGTGAACTATGGTTAAGGAACTCGGCAAAATGCCCCCGTAACTTCGGGAGAAGGGGGGCCACGCCTGGTGAGAGGACTTGCTCCTCGAGCTGGGGGTGGCCGCAGAGACCAGCGAGAAGCGACTGTTTACTAAAAACACAGGTCCGTGCGAAGCCGTAAGGCGATGTATACGGACTGACGCCTGCCCGGTGCTGGAACGTTAAGGGGACCGGTTAGCTCCATTTCGGTGGGGCGAAGCTGAGAACTTAAGCGCCAGTAAACGGCGGTGGTAACTATAACCATCCTAAGGTAGCGAAATTCCTTGTCGGGTAAGTTCCGACCTGCACGAATGGCGTAACGACTTCTCGACTGTCTCAACCATAGGCCCGGTGAAATTGCACTACGAGTAAAGATGCTCGTTTCGCGCAGCAGGACGGAAAGACCCCGGGACCTTTACTACAGTTTGATATTGGTGTTCGGTTCGGCTTGTGTAGGATAGCTGGGAGACTGTGAAGCGCTAACGCCAGTTAGTGTGGAGTCGTCGTTGAAATACCAGTCTGGTCGTGCTGGATGTCTAACCTGGGTCCGTGATCCGGATCAGGGACAGTGTCTGATGGGTAGTTTAACTGGGGCGGTTGCCTCCTAAAGGGTAACGGAGGCGCCCAAAGGTTCCCTCAGCCTGGTTGGCAATCAGGTGTTGAGTGTAAGTGCACAAGGGAGCTTGACTGTGAGACCGACGGGTCGAGCAGGGACGAAAGTCGGGACTAGTGACCCGGCGGTGGCTTGTGGAAGCGCCGTCGCTCAACGGATAAAAGGTACCCCGGGGATAACAGGCTGATCTTCCCCAAGAGTCCATATCGACGGGATGGTTTGGCACCTCGATGTCGGCTCGTCGCATCCTGGGGCTGGAGTCGGTCCCAAGGGTTGGGCTGTTCGCCCATTAAAGCGGTACGCGAGCTGGGTTTAGAACGTCGTGAGACAGTTCGGTCCCTATCCGCTGTGCGCGTAGGAGTCTTGAGAAGGGCTGTCCCTAGTACGAGAGGACCGGGACGGACGAACCTCTGGTGTGCCAGTTGTTCTGCCAAGGGCATGGCTGGTTGGCTACGTTCGGGAGGGATAACCGCTGAAAGCATCTAAGCGGGAAGCCTGCTTCGAGATGAGGACTCCCACCCACTTGATGGGGTAAGGCTCCCAGTAGACGACTGGGTTGATAGGCCGGATATGGAAGCACGGTAACGTGTGGAGTTGACCGGTACTAATAGGCCGAGGGCTTGTCCTCAGTTGCTCGCGTCCACTGTGTTGGTTCTGAAACCACGAACAGTCCCATGCCATGGTCACGGTATGGTGCGGCTGACAGTTTCATAGTGTTTCGGTGGTTATAGCGTAGGGGAAACGCCCGGTTACATTCCGAACCCGGAAGCTAAGCCTTACAGCGCCGATGGTACTGCAGGGGGGACCCTGTGGGAGAGTAGGACGCCGCCGAACAATTCTTGGGAAAACCCCCGCATCTTCGGATGCGGGGGTTTTCTGCGTTTAGGGCCCTCTTCCGAGGGCCCTAAACGTCACAGGCGTCCGGCCGCTTTCAATGCCAAGTACGTGTCCGCCAGTGCCGGCGCCAGGTCGTCCGGGGTCGCGTCCACCACTGTGACGCCGTGACGGCGGAGTTGTTCTGCCGTGCGGTGACGTTCGGACTGGGCCTGGGCGGCTGCGGCTGCCTCGTAGACGGCGTCGACGTTTCCGCGTGCCTTGGCCATTTCAGTGATGTGCGGGTCCGCTACTGATGCCAGGAGAACCGTGTGTCGCTGGGTGAGCTGGGAGAGGACCGGGAGGAGGCCCTCTTCGATGGGGGCTGCGTCCAGGGTGGTGAGGAGCACGATCAGGGAGCGGCGGGGGGCCGTGCGCAGGGCTGTGGCCGTGAGGCCGCGTGCGTTCGTTTCGACGAGCTCGGGTTCGAGCGTGGCCATCGCGTTGACCAGGGACGGAAGAACGTCGCCTGCCGTGCGGCCCTGGACGAGGGCGCGGACCTTGCGGTCGTAGGCGAGGAGGTCGACGCGGTCGCCGGCGCGGGAGGCCAGCGCTGCGAGGAGCAGGGCCGCGTCCATGGAGGCGTCGAGGCGGGGTGCGTCGCCCACGCGGCCTGCCGAGGTGCGGCCGGTGTCGAGGACCAGGAGGATGTGGCGGTCGCGTTCCGGGCGCCAGGTGCGTACGGCGACCGCGGACTGGCGGGCTGTGGCGCGCCAGTCGATGGAGCGAGTGTCGTCGCCGGGGACGTACTCGCGCAGGCTGTCGAATTCGGTGCCCTGGCCGCGGATGAGCACGCTGGTGCGGCCGTCCAGTTCGCGCAGGCGGGCCAGCTTGGAGGGCAGGTGCTTGCGGCTGGTGAACGGGGGCAGGACGCGTACCGTCCAGGGGGCTTTGTGGGTGCCCTGGCGGGCGAAGAGGCCCAGGGGGCCGTACGAGCGGATGGTGATCCGGTCGGCCTGGCGGTCACCTCGGCGGGTGGGGCGCAGGCGGGTCGTCACGCGTCGACGTTCGCCCGGGGGGACCGTGAGGCGGTGGCGGGAGGCCGTGGTCTCCGTGCCCGGCTGCCAGGTGCTCGGGGGCCAGGCGTCACGGAGTCGGGCACGGAGGGGGCGGCGGGACGGGTTGGTGATGGTCAGGGTCACGTCCGCTGTGTCGCCGAGGCGCACGGAGGTGTCGCCGGAGCGGGCGAGGCCCAGACGTCGTACCGGGGCGGCCAGGGCGAAGTCGCAGGCGCAGGCCACGGCCAGGGGTGCGTTGACCGCCAGCATGCCCGTCCAGCCGGGCTCCCAGATGCCGACGGGGAGGGAGCCCAGGGCCGCGAGGAGGGCGGCGCGTCCGGTGAGTGCCATCAGCGGGGGACGGGGACGTGGGCGAGGATCGCGTTGATGACGGAGTCGGCTGTCACGCCTTCCATTTCGGCCTCCGGGCGGAGTTGTACACGGTGACGGAGGGTGGGAAGGGCGAGTGCCTTCACGTCGTCGGGGATGACGTAGTCGCGGCCTGTCAGCCAGGCCCAGGCGCGGGCGGTGGCCAGGAGGGCCGTGGCGCCTCGGGGGGAGACGCCGAGAGTGAGGGACGGCGACTCGCGGGTGGCGCGGCAGATGTCGACGACGTAGGCGGTGATCTCCGGGGAGATCGTCGTCTTGGCCACGGCGGCGCGGGCCGCTTCCAGGTCGGCCGGGCCCGCTACGGGGCGTACGCCGGCGGCGTGGAGGTCGCGTGGGTTGAAGCCCTCGGCGTGGCGGGTGAGGACGTCGATCTCGTCCTGGCGGGAGGGGAGGGGGATGGTGAGTTTCAGGAGGAAGCGGTCGAGCTGGGCTTCGGGGAGGGGGTAGGTGCCTTCGTACTCGACCGGGTTCTGGGTCGCTGCGACCAGGAACGGGTCGGGGAGGGCGCGGGGGGTGCCGTCGACCGTGACCTGGCGTTCCTCCATGGCTTCCAGGAGGGACGACTGGGTCTTGGGGGGCGTGCGGTTGATCTCGTCGGCGAGGAGGAGGTTGGTGAAGACCGGGCCGGGCTGGAAGGAGAACTCGGCGCTGCGGGTGTCGTAGACCAGGGAACCGGTCACGTCGCTGGGCATCAGGTCGGGGGTGAACTGGACGCGCTTGGTGTCGAGTTCGAGGGCGGAGGCGAGAGCGCGGACCAGGAGGGTCTTGGCGACGCCGGGGACGCCTTCGAGGAGGACGTGGCCGCGGCAGAGCAGGGCGACGACGAGGCCGGTCACGGCGGGGTCCTGGCCGACCACGGCCTTCGCGATCTCGGCGCGCAGGGCCTCCAGGGCGGCTCGGGCGGCGCCCGGGTCCCCGGTCTGCCCGGCGTTGTCAGTGGTCGGGTCCATCATGGACGGCGTACCTCTCTTTCGAGGGCGTCGAGTTGGTCGGCGAGTGCGATGAGTGCTGCGTCGTCGCTGGGCGGTGGTCCGAAGAGGAGGGTGCGCAGGTCCCGTCGGTCGCCGTGGAGGTGAGCGGACAGGGCGGGTAGCAGAGCCTCGGGCGTGTGCGCCTGGGTGACGGGGACGCCTGTGAGGGGGGCGAGGCGGGTGCGGGTGGTGGAGCGAAGAGCGTTGGCCGCGCGGTCGCGGGCATCGGCCTTGCGGTAGAGGCGTGCTCGGCCTTCGGCGGTTTCGGAGGCGCGGATCGCGACGGGGAGTTTTTCGGGCACGAGGGGGCCGAGCCGGCGTGCCCGCCAGAGGGCGGCAAGGGCTGCGGCGATGAAGAGTTGCAGGGTGCCCCAGAGCCAGCCCGAGGGGAGCAGGTCGAAGAAGCTGCGTTCGTCGTCGGTGCCGGTGGCCGACGGGTCGGAGAGCGAGGGGAGGTACCAGACCAGATGGGGGCGGGAGCCGAGGAGTTGGAGGGCGAGCGAGGCGTTGCCCTGCTCGTCGAGGCGGTCGTTGAGGAGGATGTCGGGCGCGCCGAGGACGACGGTGTCGCCGTCCCCGGTCGTGGCCGGGATGCGCAGCAGGGTGGCCAGACGCTCGCTCGGGTAGCACGTGTCGGCGTCGAGGTGGGTGGTGGTGTAGCGGACGCCGCCCGTGTCGGCGGTGCCCGCGCGCCGGGCGGCGGGCAGGCCGCAGTCGGGGGAGAGCGTCGAGTCGAGGCTGGTGGCGGGGTCGGCGGTGACGCCGGGGGCGAGTCGTTCGACGGACGCGCTGCCGGAGGCGACCAGGACGGTACGGCCGCCGGAGTCGGCGAACGCGTTGTGCAGACGGGACTGCTGACTGCGGCTCAGCAGGTCGGGGAGGGCGACCAGGAGGGTCGTGTCCGGGCCGGCTGCGGTGGCTGCCTCGTCCAGGGTGGTGACCACGCGGGTGTCCACACCCCGGTCGGCGAGGAGTTCGGCGACGGCGCGGCTGCCGTTGGGGTCGGCGGAGCGCGGGTCGAGTTCGCCGTGCCGGGCGTCGGAGCGGATGACGGCGATGGCGATGGCTCCCACCAGGAGCAGCACGAGGGCGAGCGCGATGCCGCGCGCGCGGGTCCATACCTGGCGTGCGGTGGGCGAGGCCGAGGTGGACGGGTGCGTGGCCTCGGTGGTCATTCGGCGGCTCCCTGGCGGGTGTGGGGGGCCGTGCTGTGGGCGCTGCTCGCGGCGAGCTGGGGCTTGGTGCGTTCCAGGTCGCGGTCGAGTTCGGCGATGCGGTGGTACGACTGCTCGGTCGCCGACCGGCCGCCGTACGTCACGTCGTCGAAGTCGCGGGCGGCGGCGCGCAGTCGGTCGGTGTGGGCGGGCAGGGCCCGGCCGGCTTCGGCAGCGGCCTCGTCGGCGGTGCGGCCGGGACGGACGTCGAGGAGGGCGCGTTCCTCCAGGGCGCGGACGAGGGCCCTCATGCGTTCCTGGACGGCCTGGCTCCAGTGGCCCTGGGCGGCGTGTGCCTCGGCGGCTGCGCGGTGGTCCGCGGCGCTGCGGGGGCGGTCGTCGAACAGGGTGGCGGACGAGGTGGGCTGGCGGCGTGGGGTGCCCAGGCGCCACCAGAGGGCGGCCAGGACCGCGACGACGGCCAGGATGATGACGAGCAGGCCGAGTGTTCCGCCGGGTGTGGCGGTCGAGGCGGCGTTGAACAGTTTGTCGAGCCAGTCCCAGAAGGCGTCGAGGGCGCGCTGGAACAGGCTGGGGTCGTCCTCGTGGTACATCCGCTTCGACAGCTCGCGTCGGGCCGCCTCGCGCGCGGGGTCGCGCGGGGTGGTGAGGGGCGGCTCGTCGGCGGAGCGTGCCGACGACAGTGCGGAGGTGTCGCCGGCGCGCAGCAGCGTGCGTATGGCGGCGCGTGGGAGCGCCGATGTGAGGACTTCCCCCGCCCAGCTCACGGCATCAGCTCCCCGGGGTGGCGCCGGGGGCGTTGGGGCCGTAGCCCTGGACGCCGGCGGCGCGGGCCAGTTCGAGGTCGAGGGCCTCGCGGCGGATGCGCTGGTCGATGTAGAGGAGCACGGTGACGCCGGCCGTGATCGGGAACGTGATCATGGAGCCGATCACCGAGCCGATGCCGCTGACGATGAGGAACGTCCAGCCGAGGCTGCCGACACCGGAGTTGAGCCAGCCGGTGATGCCGTCGCCGCTGAGGGCTCCGGCGAGGAAGGTGAAGGGGATGACGATGATCGAGGCGACGACGTTCGCGATGATCGTGGCGAGCAGCTGGATGCCGAAGATCCGCCACCAGGTGCCCTGGACCAGTTTCGCGGAGCGGCTCATGGCCTTCTTGATGCCCTGCTTCTCCAGCATCAGGGCGGGCGAGGCCAGGGAGAAGCGGATCATCAGCCAGAGGGCGACGATGCCGGCGCCGATGATGCCCAGGACGGTCAGGGCGACGCCCGCGCCGGTGCTCCCGGCGAGGCTGACGAGGATGCCGGGCAGGGTGCCCACGGTGACGATGCCCGCGGTGATGAGCAGCAACAGGCAGATGAGGCCGAAGAGTTTGACGACCTGAGGGCGGGCGTCCCGCCAGGCCTCGCCGATGGTCACCGACTTGCCGAGCACGGCGCGGCTGGTGACGGTGGTGAGCAGTGCGGTCGCGATGACGGTGCCGACCAGGGAGATGACGACGACGACGGTGGAGTTGAGCATGGCGTCGCCCATGGCGCGGCTCAGTTCGCTGAGGGTGGCGCTCGGGTCGTTGAGGGCTTCGGTGCTGGAGTCGTCCAGGACGAGGCCCTGGAACAGCACGACAATGATCTCGGTGATGACCGCGACGGTCAGGGAGATGCCCAGGACCGTGCGCCAGTAGGTGCGCATGGTGGAGACCGCGCCGTCGAGGATCTCGCCGACGCCGAGCGGGCGGAGCGGGATCACGCCGGGCTTGGCCGCGGGCGGGGGGCCGCCCCAGGCGCTGCCCCAGCCGCCGTAGCCTCCGGGGCCACCGGGGCCTCCGTATCCGCCGTGGCTCCCTGGACCGCCGGGGCCGTATCCACCGGGGCCGCCAGGGCCGTAGCCGCCGGGGGGCTGGGTGCCCCAGCCCGGGCCGGGCGGCGGGGGCGGGGGAGCCTGGCCGGGGCCGGCCGGGGCTCCGGGACCGCCGCTGGGGGCGGACCACTGGGCGGGTGGCGGCTGGTCCTTGGACCACTGCGGGCCGGGGCCCTGCGGGGCCTGGCCCGGCTGGCCCGGCTGGTCCGCGCTCTGTGCGGGGCCGGGACGGTCGGAGAGTTCGGCAGGGTCAGGGCGGTCGGCGGGCTCGGCAGGGCCGGACGCGTCAGGCTTCTGCCCGTCGGACGGGGCGGATCCGGGCGAGGCCCAGCCCGGAGTGTCGTTCATCGTCGCTCCTTCACGGTGCCCGTCCGCGGTCGCGGCGGCAGGTTGGCAGCCATCGTGCCATGGGGTGGTCTTGGAGTGACCGGCCGCGGTATGGGCTGCGTACCTTCAATTGTCCGCTCGTCAGGGGGCAGACTTACCGCATGGCTGATCAGTACGCGTACAGCGGCGATGACAAACGGCCGACCGAGATCCCGGCGATCCGTTGGGAAGAACCACCGGAAGGACCCGTTCTGGTCCTTCTCGACCAGACGAGGCTGCCGGCTGAGGAGGTCGAACTGGTCTGTACGGACGCGCCCGCGCTCGTGGAGGCGATCCGCTCGCTCGCTGTGCGCGGGGCGCCCCTGCTCGGCATCGCGGGAGCGTACGGCGTCGCGCTCGCCGCCGTGCGGGGCTTCGACGTGGACGAGGCCGCGAGCGCGCTGGCGAGTGCCCGGCCGACCGCGGTGAACCTGGCCGTGGGTGTGCGCCGGGCGCAGGCGGCCCACGAGTCCGCGCTCGCCCAGGGTGGTGACATCAGGCAGGCGGCTGCGGCGGCGCTGGCGGCTGCGCGGCAGTTGCACCGGGAGGACGCCGAGGCCAGTGCGCGGATGGCCGAGCACGGGCTGGCGCTGCTGGACGAGCTGCTGCCCGGCGGCGGGCACCGGATCCTCACCCACTGCAACACCGGTTCGCTGGTGTCGGGCGGGGAGGGGACGGCGTTCGCGGTGGCGCTGGCGGCGCACCGGGCGGGCCGGTTGCGGCGTCTGTGGGTGGACGAGACGCGTCCGTTGTTGCAGGGCGCCCGCCTGACGGCGTACGAGGCGGCGCGCAGTGGGATGGCGTACACGCTGCTCACCGACAACGCGGCCGGGTCGCTGTTCGCAGCCGGGGAGGTGGACGCGGTGCTGATCGGGGCGGACCGCATCACGGCGGACGGTTCGGTGGCGAACAAGGTCGGGAGCTATCCGCTCGCGGTGCTGGCGCGGTACCACCATGTGCCGTTCATCGTGGTGGCGCCGGTGACGACGGTGGATCCGGACACTCCGGACGGGGCGTCCATCGAGGTCGAGCAGCGGGCCGGTCATGAGGTGACCGAGTTCGTGGCGCCGCAGGTGCCGGTGACGGGGGCCGAGGCGGGCGGTGGCATTCCGGTGGCGCCACTGGGGACGCAGGCGTACAACCCGGCGTTCGACGTGACCCCGCCCGAGCTGGTGACGGCGATCGTCACGGAGGAAGGCGCGGTTTCGCCCGTCACGGCCGAGGCGCTGGCCGAGGTGTGTGCCCGCTCGCACCAGGTGTCGGCGGGCTGAGCCGGGTGGCTGCCGGAGCGCGTGCGCAGTGGCGCGGGCTCCGGCGACCTCGTCCCTTCGCCGGGGACGGGGCCTCGCCGCTGCCCGTCGTCGAGATCAACAGCGGGCGGACGAGGGCAGACAGTAGCGCTTGCTGCGACTATGGTCACTGGCCGGTGACCTACCTCACCACTGCCTTCGCCACCGTTATGAGAATGGGATGATGTCGTTTATGAAGGGACGAGTCCTTGTCGTCGACGACGACACCGCACTGGCCGAGATGCTCGGCATTGTGCTGCGTGGTGAGGGTTTCGAGCCGTCTTTCGTGGCCGACGGCGACAAGGCGCTGGCCGCCTTCCGCGAGTCCAAGCCCGATCTGGTGCTGCTCGATCTGATGCTGCCCGGTCGGGATGGCATCGAGGTGTGCCGTCTGATCAGGGCGGAGTCCGGGGTGCCGATCGTGATGCTCACGGCGAAGAGCGACACGGTCGATGTCGTCGTGGGCCTGGAGTCGGGTGCCGACGACTACATCGTGAAGCCGTTCAAGCCGAAGGAGCTGGTGGCCCGGATCCGGGCGCGGCTCAGGAGGTCGGAGGAGCCCGCTCCGGAGCAGCTCGCCATCGGTGACCTGGTCATCGACGTGGCCGGGCACTCCGTGAAGCGGGACGGACAGTCGATCGCGCTGACGCCGCTGGAGTTCGATCTGCTGGTCGCGCTCGCGCGCAAGCCGTGGCAGGTGTTCACGCGTGAGGTGCTGCTGGAGCAGGTGTGGGGCTACCGGCACGCGGCGGACACGCGGCTGGTCAATGTGCATGTGCAGCGGCTGCGCTCCAAGGTCGAGAAGGACCCGGAGAAGCCGGAGATCGTGGTGACCGTGCGTGGTGTCGGGTACAAGGCAGGGCCGAGCTGACATGTCCGGCGACAGTGCCGCTTCGGCGCCCGGACGGTCCGGGGGCCGCCCGGGGCGGCCTGTCGGGCGGAAGAAGGCGGGTTCCCGCTGGGGCCGGTTCCTGGAGAGCGGACTGCTGCTCCAGGGCGGGGTCCAGGGCAGCCCGGTCATCCGGCTGTTCATGCGGTGGGTGCGTCGGCCCCTGCTGCCCGTCATGCGGCTGTGGCGGCGCAACATCCAGCTCAAGGTCGTCGTCACGACGCTGCTGATGTCGCTGGGCGTGGTCCTGCTGCTCGGCTTCGTCGTGATCGGGCAGGTGCGCAACGGCCTGCTGGACGCCAAGGTGAAGGCGTCGCAGAGCCAGGCCACGGGTGGCTTCTCGGTGGCCAAGCAGCGGTCCGACGAGGCGGCGAGCGGGACCGGCGACGATGTCGCGACGGCGGACGGCCGTCCCGCGCAGAACGTCATCCAGTGGATGAGCGACCTCGTGTCCTCGCTGTCCAGCGGCGGCCAGGGCGCGTTCGACGTGGTCACGCTTCCGGCCTCCGACGCGGACGGTGCGGGAGGCCGCGGACCGCGCGCCTCCGGCGAGGTCGACTGGAGCAAGAGCGTGCCCGCCGACCTGCGCGAGCGGATCAGCAGCAGTACGACGGCCGCGCAGAGCTACACCCGCATCACTTACAACAACGAGACCAAGGACTCCCAGCCAGGCCTGGTCATCGGCAAGCAGGTCAACGACCCCAACGGGGATCCGTACCAGCTCTACTACCTCTTCCCGCTCACCCAGGAGGAGAAGTCGCTGAGCCTGGTCAAGGGGACCCTCGCGACGGCCGGGCTGTTCGTGGTCGTCCTGCTGGGGGCCATCGCCTGGCTCGTGGTGCGCCAGGTCGTCACGCCAGTGCGGATGGCGGCGGGGATCGCCGAGCGGCTGTCCGCCGGGCGGCTTCAGGAGCGTATGAAGGTCACCGGCGAGGACGACATCGCGCGGCTCGGCGAGGCCTTCAACAAGATGGCCCAGAACCTCCAGCTGAAGATCAGCCAGCTGGAGGACCTGTCGCGGATGCAGCGCCGGTTCGTGTCGGACGTGTCGCACGAGTTGCGTACGCCGCTGACGACCGTGCGGATGGCCGCGGACGTCATCCACGAGGCGCGGGAGGACTTCGACCCGGTGACCGCACGGTCGGCGGAGCTGCTCGCCGACCAGCTGGACCGGTTCGAGTCGCTGCTCGCGGATCTGCTGGAGATCAGCCGGTTCGACGCGGGTGCCGCGGCGCTGGAGGCGGAGCCGATAGACCTCAGGGAGGTCGTACGGCGGGTCGTCAGCGGGGCCGAGCCGCTCGCGGAGCGCAAGGGCACGCAAATCCGCGTGCTGGGCGACCAGCAGCCCGTCGTGGCCGAGGCCGACGCCCGGCGCGTGGAGCGCGTGCTGCGCAACCTCGTCGTCAACGCCGTCGAGCACGGTGAGGGCAGGGACGTCGTCGTCAAGCTCGCCGCGGCGGGCGGTGCGGTCGCGGTCGCGGTGCGGGACTACGGGGTCGGGCTCAAGCCGGGCGAGGCGACCCGGGTGTTCAGCCGCTTCTGGCGGGCCGACCCGGCACGCGCGCGTACCACGGGTGGTACGGGTCTGGGGCTGTCCATCGCCCTGGAGGACGCGCGGCTGCACGGCGGCTGGCTTCAGGCGTGGGGCGAACCGGGCGGCGGTTCGCAGTTCCGGCTGACACTGCCCAGGACCGCGGACGAGCCGCTGCGAGGCTCTCCCATCCCGCTGGAGCCCAAGGACTCGCGGCGGAACCGGGGGCTCGACGACGCCGGTCTGCCGTGCGGCGGCGGGGACGGCGAGAAGCGGGCGACCGTACCGGCACAGTCGGCGAGCGGGCCGGTACGGCCGGGTCCGGCGCGGGATCCGATACCGACGCGGGCGGCCTCCGTGCCCCCCTCGGCCGATCCGACGGCGCTGCCCGGCAACGGCGCGCGCGTGGTTCCCCGGCCCGCCTCGGGCACGCGGCCGCAGGACGATCCGCAGGCGATCCCGGAGCAGTCGGCTCGCGCCGGGGGTACGAGCGGCCCGGCGGGCGCGGACGGCAACGGTGTGGTGAGTGGTTCGTCAGACGCGGACGGCAACGGTGTGGTGAGTGGTTCGGCGAGTACGGCCAGCAGCGGCGAACGGAGTGGTCCTGCTGGGGCCGCTCGGGACCAGGCCGGGAGCGTGCCGCGGGATGCGGACAGGGACAACGGATCCGCGGGCTCGGGCAGGGAAACCGAGTCGGAGAACGCGGACAGGCACGGGGAGGCATTTCGTGGGCGCTGACCGTGGGGGGCGCGGTCGGCGTGCGCCCGCGCGTGTGATGGCGTACGCCGCCGGTGGCGTCCTGCTGCTGGCAGGGTGTGCCTCGATGCCGGACAGCGGGGATCTGCGGGGTGTGGAGTCCACACCCCGCCAGGACACCCAGGTGCGGGTCTTCGCCGTGCCGCCGGGTGAGGACGCGCAGCCCTCGGAGATCGTGCAGGGCTTCCTGGAGGCGCTCACCAGCGACGATCCGCACTACAAGACCGCGCGCCAGTACCTGACCGGTGACGCCGCCAAGACGTGGCGGCCGGAGCTGTCCACCACCGTGCTGACGGACGGGCCGGGTGCCAAGGCCGAGGGCGCGGGTGCGGGCGGCCGGGAGGACACCGGCGAGATCTCGTACATGCTGACCGGCACCAAGGTGGCCACGGTGGACGCGCAGCAGTCGTACGCGCCGGCGACCGGGGCGTACGGCAGGACCGTGCACCTCACGCAGGACGAGAAGAGCGGGCAGTGGCGGATCGACGCGCTGCCGCAGGGCGTCGTCATGGGCGAGTCGGACTTCCAGCGCAACTACATGTCCGTCAACAAGTACTACTTCGCTTCGAACACCACGGTGGCCGGGGCGGACACCCAGCCCACCACGGTCGCCGACCCCGTGTACGTCCGCCGGCGGGTGGACCCGATGACGCAGATGGTGCGCTCCGTCCTGAGCGGGCCCACGCGGTGGCTCGGGCCCGTGGTCAGGTCGAGCTTCCCCACGGGTACGGCGCTGCCGAAGGACGTCGGCGCGCTGACGCCCGACGACCGGAACAAGCTGACGGTCCCGCTGAATGGCAAGGCCGCGGGTGTCGGCACCAACCGGTGCGAGGAGATGGCGGCCCAGCTGCTGTTCACGTTGCACAGCCTCAGTCCCGCGGTGGACGAGGTCGAGCTGCGGGCCGGCGGGGCGGAGCTGTGCTCGCTCACGCAGAAAGGGGCCGATGCCGCCGTCTTCCGGAGTTCGGTGCGCCGCCCCGACTACCTGTACTTCGTCGATGCCAAGGACCGGCTCGTACGGATCCCCGCGGGCAGCAGCGACACCAAGCCGGACCCGGCGCCGGGCGCGCTGGGCGAGGGCGACACCGCACTTCGGTCGGTGGCGGTGTCGCGCGACGAGCACACCGCGGCCGGGGTCAGCCTCGACGGCAAGTCGCTGTACGTGGGGTCGCTGGTCTCGGGCGGTTCGCTGGGCGAGCCGGTCCTGCGCAGCCACGGCCCGACCGAGAAGGACCGACTGACCACCCCCAGCTGGGACGCCCACGACGGGCTGTGGGTGGCCGACCGTGACCCGGACAATCCCCGGCTGCTCCTGCTGGAGGAGGGCAAGGGCGATCCGCTGGAGGTGCGTATGCCGCATCTGGACGGGCGGATCCAGGCCGTGCGGGTGGCCGCCGACGGGGTGCGGATCGCGCTCGTCGTGGACAAGGGCGGCAAGAAGACCCTGCTCATCGGCCTGATCGAGCGGGAGGGCAAGCCGGGCGAGCAGTCGGCCGTCCGGGTGGTGGAACTGCGCTCCGCGACCCCGGAGTTGGAGGAGATCACCGCCATGTCGTGGGCCGGGGACAGCCGGCTCGTGGTGGTCGGGCGCGAGCACGGTGGCGTGGAGCAGATGCGGTACGTCCAGGTCGACGGCTCCACGCCGGACGTACCGGCGCCCGCGGCCCTGACCGGCGTGAAGGAGGTCACCGCCGCCGAGGACGACCAGCTGCCGCTGGTGGCGTACTCGGTGGACGGGATCGTCCGGCTGCCGTCGGGCGCGCAGTGGCAGAAGGTGACGGAGGGGACGGCGCCGGTCTATCCGGGGTGAGGTGTGGCGTACCCGTGGCGGGTGTCCGGGGGCGCGCTTGTGGGAGCGGTCGCTTCTGCCGGGTGAGGTCCGGGAGGGGCGGCCGCTGTCGTTCGGGCGCGGGGTGGGCCGGTGCTCGTCACGGGGCGCCGGCCTTGCGGGCCGCCTCACGGGCCTCTCAGGTCGTCCCATGGAGCCGCCTCACGGGGCCGTCACTCATGTGGGGGACGACCGGTTCGCCGGGCCGGGAGTTGTCCACAGGCCGTTGTCCACAGGGGTGGCCGGACGGGGCTCGGGGCGGCACAGTGGTGGCCATGCGGAGGTGGTGGCAGGACCTCACCGACCTGGTGCTGCCGGCCGAGTGCGGGGGCTGTGGGAGGCCTCGTACGGTGCTCTGCCCGGAGTGCCGTGCGGTGCTGAACGGAGGCGCCGCACGCCGGGTGCGGCCGGTGCCGGAGCCGCCCGGGCTGCCCGTGGTGCACGCGGCGGCTCCGTACGCGGACGAGGTGCGGGCGACGCTGCTGGCCCACAAGGAACGGGGTGCCCTGGCGCTCGCCGGTCCCCTCGGGGCGGCCTTGGCAGGAGCCGTGCGGGTGGGGCTCCGGAAGGCGTGGGGCGGCTCCTGGGCCGGGACCGAGGGGACGTGGTCCCGGGCCGTCGGGGCGCCTGTGCTGCTCGTGCCCGTGCCGTCCGGGCGGCGGGCCGTGCGGGCCCGGGGGCATGATCCCGCGCGGCGGATCGCGCTCGCGGCGGCGGGGGAGCTGCGGCGGAGCGGGGTTCCGGCTCGGGTGCTCGGCGTGCTGCGACAGCGGCGGGCGGTGGCCGACCAGTCGGAGCTCAACTCCCGGCAGCGGCTGGACAATCTCGCGGGCGCGCTGGCGGTGGTGCCCGGTGGTGCCCGGCTGCTCTCCGGCGGGCCGGTCGTCCTGGTCGACGACGTGATGACCACAGGTGCGTCCTTGGCGGAGGCCGCGCGGGCGGTGCGGGCGGCGGGGCCGGTTTCGAACGCTGCGGGGGCCGGGGCCGTGTACGGGGGAGAGACGTGGGAAAGCAGAGAGGAACAGAACGTCGGATCAACGCGAGAGAGGACGGGCCGGCGGCCCGGCCGGCAGGGAATGACGGGCGCGGGCGGCGCCGGCGGAGTCGTTGACGTGGCGTGCGCGGCAGTGGTCGCGGCATCACCGGACTCTTTTGAAATAAACCGGAACTGACTGAGATCTTGCGTCGTTGCAGGTAACGAGAGGGCTTATTCACCTGAACGGAGGTACGCCGCAGTAGAGGGTGACGACATCCGTCCGGGCGAGATATGTTCGGTTGAGAGGGAAAGCCGCAGGCCACACCTCTCGAGTCCGAATGCCGTGCCGCGGGTTTTTTCTTCATCACTCGCGACGGTGGAGTGGAGATCTCGCCCACGGGGGAGGAGGTGGAAGTCACCGAGTCCGAGGTTCCGGGGCACACCGGAACCTGGTGCAAAAGGGAGACGCTCCGCAGCGAAGCGGAGTGATCCGGGAACGGAGTTCTGCGTGGACATCGTCGTCAAGGGCCGCAAGACCGAGGTGCCCGAGCGGTTCCGGAAGCACGTGGCCGAGAAGCTGAAGCTGGAGAAGATCCAGAAGCTCGATGGCAAGGTGATCAGCCTCGACGTCGAGGTGTCCAAGGAGCCCAACCCCAGGCAGGCCGACCGCAGTGACCGAGTGGAGATCACGCTCCACTCCCGCGGTCCGGTGATCCGGGCGGAGGCAGCGGCGAGCGATCCGTATGCGGCGCTCGACCTGGCGGCGGAAAAGCTGGAAGCCCGGCTGCGCAGGCAACACGACAAGCGGTTCTCGCGCCGTGGCGCGCGCCGGATTTCGGCCGCGGAGGTCGCCGACCACGTCCCGGGTGTGGCGACGCTCAACGGAAACGGCCTGGTGCCGACTCCGGAGGAGGAGCCGGAAGAGGCCGTCCCCACGAAGAAGATCGGTTCGCTGGAAGTGCAGGGTGACGGCCCCATCGTCGTCCGTGAGAAGACCCACGTCGCAGCCCCCATGACCCTCGACCAGGCTCTCTACGAGATGGAACTGGTCGGGCACGACTTCTACCTGTTCGTCGACTCCGAGACCAAGGAACCGAGTGTCGTCTACCGACGGCACGCCTACGACTACGGCGTGATTCACCTCAGGACGGACACGATGGTCACACAGGCGCACTCCCCCGAGGCGGGCGGTGCGCTCGGCGGCTGACCATGCCGGATGACAGCGGAGCAGGTGCCCCTGGAGCGCGTGTGCGCCCCCAGGGGCACCCCCGTGCGACCACTTGGCGCCCCGCTCCGTCACCCCGGTGCCGTCCGGGCATGAAATCATGGTTGGCCACGGCCCAACCGGTGGGGCGTTGCTCTGGGTTGGCGATGGCTCAGGACCACAGGCCACAGCCTTCAGGGGGAGGAACGATGGCGGACAGCTTCGGACCGATGCGTGACGAGGATGCCGACGACGGCGTCGTCGGCATGGGCCCGGACACGGACTCTCCACGCAAGGAACCGATCAG
This sequence comes from Streptomyces coeruleorubidus, assembly GCF_028885415.1. Lineage (GTDB taxonomy): Bacteria > Actinomycetota > Actinomycetes > Streptomycetales > Streptomycetaceae > Streptomyces > Streptomyces coeruleorubidus_A. The sequence goes on along the minus strand of NZ_CP118527.1, from coordinate 3,862,192 downwards.
AGTCCTTGTGGTCGACGACCATGCCCTGTTCCGCCGGGGCCTGGAGATCGTGCTCGCGGCCGAGGAGGACATCCAGGTCGTCGGGGAGGCGGGCGACGGCGCCGAGGCCGTCGAGAAGGCCGCCGACCTGCTGCCCGACATCATCCTGATGGATGTGCGGATGCCCAAGCGGGGCGGGATCGAGGCATGCACCTCCATCAAGGAGGTCGCCCCCAGCGCCAAGATCATCATGCTGACGATCAGCGACGAGGAAGCCGATCTCTACGACGCCATCAAGGCGGGCGCGACCGGCTATCTCCTCAAGGAGATCTCGACGGACGAGGTGGCCACCGCCATTCGCGCGGTGGCCGACGGGCAGTCGCAGATCAGCCCGTCCATGGCGTCGAAGCTGCTCACCGAGTTCAAGTCGATGATCCAGCGCACGGACGAGCGCCGGCTGGTGCCCGCGCCGCGGCTGACGGACCGCGAACTGGAAGTCCTCAAACTCGTCGCGACGGGGATGAACAACCGTGATATCGCCAAGGAGTTGTTCATCTCCGAGAACACCGTGAAGAACCACGTGCGCAACATCCTGGAGAAGCTTCAGCTGCACTCCAGGATGGAAGCGGTGGTGTACGCGATGCGGGAGAAGATCCTCGAGATCCGGTGATCCCGTGATCCCGTGATCCGGTAGGGCTTCAGACGAGGATGCGGGCGAGTTCCTTGACGAGGGGCTCGCGCAGGTCCGGTGCGTCGACCCGTTCCACGCGTACGTCAGTGCAGTCCACCCACGTCGCCGCCTCGGCGAGGGCCTGGGCGACGGCCGAGACCGCCTTCGCGCCGTCGAGCGTCACCTGCTTGGCCACCAGCGTGCCGCCCTCGCGGGCCGGGTCCACGCGGCCGACGAGCCGGCCGCCGGCCAGGACCGGCATCGCGAAGTAGCCGTGCACCCGCTTCTGCCTGGGGACGTACGCCTCCAGGCGGTGGGTGAAGCCGAAGATCCGCTCCGTGCGCGCCCGCTCCCAGATCAGGGAGTCGAAGGGCGAGAGCAGCGTGGTGCGGTGGCGGCCGCGCGGGGGTGTCTCCAGGGCCGCCGGGTCGGCCCAGGCGGGCTTGCCCCAGCCCTCGACCATGACCGGGACGAGGCCTGAGTCTGCGATCACCGCGTCGACCTGCTCGCCCTTGAGGCGGTGGTAGTCGGCGATGTCCGCGCGGGTGCCGACGCCGAGGGACTGGCCCGCCAGGCGGACCAGGCGGCGCAGGCACTCGGTGTCGTCCAGTTCGTCGTGCAGCAGGCCGTCCGGGATCGCGCGCTCGGCGAGGTCGTACACGCGCTTCCAGCCGCGGCGCTCCACGCAGACCACCTCGCCGTACATCAGGGCGCGTTCGACGGCGACTTTCGAGCCGGACCAGTCCCACCAGTCGTTCGTCTTCTTGGCGCCGCCCAACTCCGTGGCCGTGAGGGGGCCTTCGTCACGGAGCTGCTTGATGACCTCGTCGTAGGCGCCGTCCGGGAGGTCGTGGTTCCAGTGCGGGCGGTTGCGGTAGGCGCGGCGGCGGAAGGCGAAGTGGGGCCACTCCTCGATGGGGAGGATGCAGGCCGCGTGGGACCAGTACTCGAAGGCGTGGGTGTCTTTCCAGTAGGCGTTCTCCACTGTCTTTCGGCCTACCGCGCCCAGACGGGCGTACGGGACGAGTTCATGGGAGCGGGCCAGGACCGAGATGGTGTCGAGCTGTATCGCGCCCAGGTGGCGGAGGATGCCGCGGACGCCGGAGCGGCGGGGTGGGGCGCCGAGGAAGCCCTGGGCGCGGAGTGCCAGTCGGCGGGCCTCGTCTGCGGAAAGCTCTGTTGTGGGGCGCGGGGTGGTCATGGTTTTGCACGATAGGGGACGGGACTGACAGAGGTGGCGTGAGCTGCGAGGTGGGGTGCGGAGTGCTGTGCGTTGGGGCTGGGACTGGGGTGGGGTGGGGTGGGTGCGCAGCCGGCGTGGCGGGGTGCCGCTGCGCCGGGCCGCCCCAGCGGCACGATTGCCCGCAGCTGAGCAGCTGAGCAGCTGAGCAGCTGAGCAGCTCAGCGGCTACGCGGGCGCCGGCAAGTACGGGGCCGTCGACGGGAGACCCATGTCCGACGGGAGCAAGGAGCCGATCCAGGTGTCGCGGCGTACGCCCTTGTTGTTGGTCGCGGCGCGCAACGTGCCCTCGATCGTGAAGCCGGCTCGTTCCGCTACCGCGCGGGAGGCGCGGTTGCCCACCTCGGCGCGCCATTCGATGCGGTCGATCGCGGCGTGGACGAAGGCCCAGCGGCAGGCGGTGACGGCGGCTTCCGTGATGTAGCCGTTGGAGCGGTGCTGCTTGGTGGACCAGAAGCCGATCTCCCCCATGCCCAGGGCGCGCATGGTGATGCCGAGCATGCCGGCGAGGTCTCCGGAGTGGAGGAAGACGCCGAAGGTGTACATGGATCCGTCCGTCCAGCCGTCGGGGACCAACTGTTCCGTGAAGGCCTCGGCGTTCTCGCGGAGGTACGGCGAAGGGATCGTGGTCCAGCGCTGGATGTCGGGGTCCTGGCAGGCGTCGTACACCGCGTCGGTGTCCTGAGGGCCGACCGTGCGCAGCAGGAGGCGGTCCGTGGTGAGTGTGACGGGGTCCATCGGCCGATTGTGGTCGGAGGGCCTCGGAAGCGCCATCTGTTTGCTGCGGGTGAGGGTGTGATCACGCTTCGCGTAATTCGGTCGGGGGTGCGGCACCATCCGAGGGGCCCGGACGTTGTCCCCTTTGAAGCGGAGTGAAAGCGAAATGAAGCAGCGGACGGTCGCCGTCACGGCAGGCCCTCCCGGCGCGGTGGGGTCCTCGCATACGATGGCCGTTGCTCAGTAAGTCAAGTGGTAACCGACCGTCCCAGGCCCGACCGGCAAGGAGACCAACCCCCGTGTCCGTCCTCTCGAAGATCATGCGTGCAGGCGAAGGCAAGATCCTGCGCAAGCTGCACCGCATCGCGGACCAGGTCAACTCCATCGAAGAGGACTTCGTCGACCTCTCCGACGCTGAGCTGCGGGCCCTCACCGATGAGTACAAGCAGCGCTACGCGGACGGCGAGACGCTCGACGACCTGCTGCCCGAGGCGTTCGCCACCGTCCGTGAGGCGGCCAAGCGCGTCCTGGGCCAGCGGCACTACGACGTGCAGATGATGGGCGGCGCCGCCCTGCACATGGGATACGTCGCCGAGATGAAGACCGGTGAGGGCAAGACCCTCGTCGGCACGCTGCCGGCGTATCTGAACGCGCTGTCCGGCGAGGGCGTCCACATCATCACGGTGAACGACTACCTGGCCGAGCGCGACTCCGAGATGATGGGCCGTGTCCACCGCTTCCTCGGGCTCGAGGTCGGTTGCATCCTCGCCAACATGACGCCCGCTCAGCGCCGCGAGCAGTACGCCTGCGACATCACGTACGGCACGAACAACGAGTTCGGCTTCGACTACCTGCGCGACAACATGGCGTGGTCCAAGGACGAGCTCGTCCAGCGCGGCCACAACTTCGCCATCGTCGACGAGGTCGACTCCATCCTCATCGACGAGGCCCGTACGCCGCTGATCATCTCCGGCCCGGCCGACCAGGCCACCAAGTGGTACGGCGACTTCGCCAAGCTGGTCAAGCGCCTCAAGCGCGGCGAGGCGGGCCAGCCGCTCAAGGGCATCGAGGAGACCGGCGACTACGACGTCGACGAGAAGAAGCGCACCGTCGCCATCCACGAGTCCGGTGTCGCCAAGGTCGAGGACTGGCTGGGCATCGACAACCTCTACGAGTCGGTGAACACCCCGCTGGTGGGCTACCTGAACAACGCCATCAAGGCCAAGGAGCTCTTCAAGAAGGACAAGGACTACGTCATCATCGACGACGAGGTCATGATCGTCGACGAGCACACCGGGCGTATCCTCGCCGGCCGCCGTTACAACGAGGGCATGCACCAGGCGATCGAGGCGAAGGAAGGGGTGCCGATCAAGGACGAGAACCAGACGCTCGCCACGATCACGCTCCAGAACTTCTTCCGCCTCTACAAGCGCCACGACCACAACGGCAAGGAACAGCCCGGTCTGTGCGGCATGACCGGTACGGCGATGACCGAGGCCGCCGAGTTCCACCAGATCTACAAGCTCGGTGTGGTGCCGATCCCGACCAACCGGCCGATGGTCCGCCAGGACCAGTCGGACCTGATCTACCGGACCGAGGTCGCCAAGTTCGAGGCGGTCGTCGACGACATCGAGGAGAAGCACCGCAAGGGCCAGCCGATCCTCGTCGGCACCACCTCGGTCGAGAAGTCCGAGTACCTCTCGCAGCAGCTCAGCAAGCGCGGCATCCAGCACGAGGTGCTGAACGCCAAGCAGCACGACCGTGAGGCGCAGATCGTCGCCCAGGCCGGCCGCAAGGGCGCCGTCACGGTGGCCACGAACATGGCCGGCCGTGGTACGGACATCAAGCTCGGCGGCAACCCCGAGGACCTCGCCGAGGCGGAGCTGCGCCAGCGCGGCCTCGACCCCGAGGAGCACATCGAGGAGTGGGCGCACGCCCTGCCCGAGGCGCTCAAGCGGGCCGAGAAGGCCGTCCAGGCCGAGAAGGACGAGGTCGAGAAGCTCGGCGGCCTCTACGTCCTGGGCACCGAGCGGCACGAGTCGCGGCGGATCGACAACCAGCTGCGCGGTCGTTCCGGCCGTCAGGGCGACCCCGGCGAGTCCCGCTTCTACCTGTCCCTCGGCGACGACCTGATGCGGCTGTTCAAGGCCCAGATGGTCGAGCGCGTGATGTCGATGGCGAACGTCCCGGACGACGTGCCGATCGAGAACAAGATGGTCACGCGCGCGATCGCCTCCGCCCAGTCGCAGGTCGAGCAGCAGAACTTCGAGACCCGTAAGAACGTCCTGAAGTACGACGAGGTCCTCAATCGCCAGCGTGAGGTCATCTACGGCGAGCGGCGCCGCGTCCTGGAGGGCGAGGACCTGCACGAGCAGGTGCAGCACTTCATGGACGACACGATCGACGCCTACGTCGGCGCCGAGACCGCCGAGGGCTTCCCCGAGGACTGGGACCTCGACCGGCTGTGGGGCGCCTTCAAGCAGCTCTACCCGTGCAAGGTCACCATCGAGGAGCTGGAGGAGGCGGCCGGCGACCGGGCCGGGCTGACCGCCGAGTTCATCGGCGACTCCGTCAAGGACGACATCCACGAGCAGTACGAGGCGCGCGAGGCGCAGCTCGGCTCCGAGATCATGCGCGAGTTGGAGCGCCGGGTCGTGCTGTCGGTCCTCGACCGCAAGTGGCGCGAGCACCTCTACGAGATGGACTACCTCCAGGAGGGCATCGGCCTGCGGGCGATGGCGCAGAAGGACCCGCTGGTCGAGTACCAGCGCGAGGGCTTCGACATGTTCACCGCGATGATGGAGGGCATCAAGGAGGAGTCCGTCGGCTACCTGTTCAACCTGGAGGTCCAGGTCGAGCAGCAGGTCGAGGAGGTCCCGGTCGAGGACGCCAAGCCGGTGGCCGACCTGGAGAAGCACGACGCGGTGCCGGCGCAGGCCGGTGCCCGCCCGGAGATCCGCGCCAAGGGGCTCGACGTCCCGCAGCGGCGCAACCTCCACTTCTCGGCTCCGACGGTCGACGGCGAGGGCGGCACCATCGAGGGTGACTTCGCCACCGACGAGGAGCCGGTGCGTTCCGAGGCCGACGGCCTCACGCGCGCGGAGCGCCGCAAGCAGGCGCGGAGCCGGGGGCGTCGTAAGAAGTGACGGTCGCTGAGGCACCGTAGCGGCTGAAGGGCCGGGCACCTGAGGGTGTCCGGCCCTTCGGTTTGGTGGATCGGCGGCTCTGCGGCCTCGGGCGATGGCTCAGTCGGCCTCTGCGCGGGGTGGGCGGGGGCCGCCGAGTTCCACCGCCGTGCAGCGCCAGCGGAGGTCCTGGCCGAGTTCCAGGCGGAAGGCCATGGCGCGCAGCCGGTCGCCGGCGCCGATGCGGGCGAAGGCCTCGATGGCGCCGGGGCGGGGTTCGAAGTAGCCGATGTCGCGGACGACGGGGCGGGCGCCGCGGGTGCGCAGGGGGCCGCGTTCGGCGAGCCAGGCCAGTTCGTCGTAGGCACGGCCCCGGGTGTGGCGGAGCATCGAGTGGACGGGGCGGTGGCCGCTGAGGACGGCGACGAGGAGGTCGGCGAAGAGGTCGGTGGGGAGGGGGTGAGGGACCGGAACCGGGCGGTGGGGGTGCTGGGCCGGGACGCGCGGTGTGGTGCCCCGGGAGGCCGGGGCGGTGGTTTGCGTCGCCCTGCGGGGTGCTGTGGGCGTGGCCGAGGGTGTCGGTGGGCGGGTGTCCGTGGGGCGGGTGCGGGGCCTCGCGGTGCGGGCGGAGCCCGGAGGGCGGCCGCCGGCTGCCGGGGTGCGGGCGGGACCTCCGCCGGGGGTGCGGGGCGGGGCGGTGCCGCCAGGGGTGCGGGGAGTGGCGGTCCCGGGGGTGCGTGGGGTGGTGCCGCCGGAGGCGCGGGGGTAGGGCTCCCGGGGGTGCGTGGGGTCGGGCTGCCGGGTGTGCGTGGGTTGGCGCTGCCGCCAGGGCGGCGCGGGTCGCGGCGGGCTGGCGGGCGGGTGGTCGAGCGCTGTTGTGCCCTGGTCATGACCTTGTTCATGAGGGTCCCCGTTTCGTGGGCCCGGTGGATACCGGAGAGTAACTTCGGGTTGGTGATCTTGTACGGGGTCGACGGGGGCAGGGGCAAGGGAGCGGGCCTCGGCCGGCGGGCGCCGGAATGTTCACCTATCCGGGTGGTGTGGAGGGCATGGAGCCAGTCGGTGCGGGGATGCGCCGGGTGAATGCCGGGCCTGGAGTTGCCGCATCCGGCGTCACAGGAGGGAACTCGAAAGGGGACGCGCCGCACGTATCCTGAAGGCCCTCCGGAGCCCACCGACCATGAAACGACCACGAAAGAAGCGGCCAGCCATGCGTGTCTACGTGCCCCTGACCCTCCCCGCTCTCGCCGAGGCGTACAAGACGGGTGAGCTGGGAGCCGGGCCGTTCGTCGCGTACGCCGTGACGCCCGGGCTGCGCGAGTGGTACCTCTCCGACGACAGCGAGGAACTGGAGTACGCGGCGCTGAGCCGGGCCGCGCTGGCCTCGCTGCGGCTGCTGGCGGCCGAGCCGGAGGCACCGCGGCGGCGGGTCGTCGTGGCCGTGGACGTGCCCGACCGGGCCGCGAGCGCGGATCCCGACCGGGGGCTCGACCCGGCGGCGCTGGGTGAGGTGCGGGTCGCCGGCGCCGTCGCGCTGGCCAAGGCGGCGTCCGTGCATGTCGACGCCGCGGATGCGGAGGCGGATGTGACGGCGGCGGCCGAGGCGCTGCCGGCGGCGGACGGTGGGGACGACGACGCGCAGTTCGTCGTGGACGGGGCGGAGGACCACGAACTGCTGTGGTTCGCCACGCAGGAGATTCCGAACCTGGTGGGCCGAGGCGACTGAGCGCCGGGGCGGGTGCTCTCGGCGTTCAAGGGGGCGCGTTGAGTTGCCGTTCTCTTGATTGTCAGTGGGGGCGGGTACGTTTTGGGGCATGGGGAAGCAGACGGGTGCGCACATTGTCTGGGACTGGAACGGGACGCTGTTCCATGACATCGACGCGATCATCGGGGCGACGAACGCGGCGTTCGCCGAGCTGGGGCTGGAGCAGCTGACGCTGGAGAAGTACCGGGAGCTGTACTGCGTGCCGGTGCCGAAGTTCTATGAGCGGCTGATGGGGAGGCTGCCGACCGAGGCCGAGTGGGAGCTGATGGATGACATCTTCCATCGGTACTACGCCGAGCATCGAGTGGCGTGCGGGCTGACGGTGGGGGCGGCGGAGCTGCTGGCCGCGTGGCGGTCGGCCGGGCGTAGTCAGTCGATTCTGAGCATGTATGTGCATGAGGAGCTTGTGCCGTTGGTGCGGGGGTTCGGGATCGAGCCGCACTTCATACGGGTGGACGGGCGGACCGGGCCGTCGGGGGGCAGCAAGGCCGAGCACATGGTGCGGCATCTGGAGTCGCTGAGGGGGGTGGTGCCGGAGCAGACCATTGTGATCGGGGATGCCGCGGATGATGCGGTGGCTGCGCAGTATGTGGGGGCGAGGGCCGTTCTGTATACCGGCGGGTCGCACAGTCGGGCGAGTCTGGAGGCGGTGGGGGTGCCGGTCGTGGACACGCTTGAGGAGGCCGTGGCGGAGGCGGAGCGGCTGGGGGCGTAGTCAGGTGCTCGGCGTCAAGCGGGACCGCGGCCGCAGCCAGGGCGGCACACATGCCCGCAGCCGGGTGTAGGGGCACTGTGCAGAACGTCAAACTTCCAGGCCGGGTTTTGTACACATACGGCTCATGACGGGGCCCCTGTAAGGAGCGATAGCCTTGGTGGCGTGATCAGCGCGATAGTTCGCGGGGACGTCGTCGTCCCTGCCCTGCGCCCGGAGAGCACGGACCACATCCGTGACCGGGCGGCGGTCGCTGGTCTTCGCGGGCGGGACGGGGCTTCGATGACTCCCGGGACGCCGAGCACCACCCGGACCGAGGCGTCGCAGAGAGCAGCCTCACACCCGTGGGGCAGCTCAAGAATGGCTCAGACACCCCCGCTCATCTCACCTTGCGGCATAGCGTCGGAACAGACCGGATACCCCGTGTCACGGCGTGACGTCGTAAGCGCAGAGGCCGTACTTCCTTCTACGTCACGCAACGGCGCGCGACAGGAGCCAGAGGACAATGCAGACCAAGCTGGACGAAGCCAAGGCCGAGTTGCTCGAGAGGGCCGCCCGGGTAGCTGAGAACAGCCCGGTCGGGGGGCACCTACCGACCGGGTCGACGGGCGAGGAGACCCCAGACGCCCAGGGAGCCCCGGACCGCGAGTCCCTGCTCACGTTCCTCCAGCGCTACTACCTGCACACGGCCCCGGAGGACCTCACCGACCGTGACCCGGTCGATGTCTTCGGAGCCGCCGTATCGCACTACCGGCTGGCCGAGAATCGCCCCCAGGGCACGGCCAACGTGCGGGTGCACACGCCCACGGTCGAAGAGAACGGGTGGACGTGCAGCCACTCCGTCGTCGAGGTCGTCACCGACGACATGCCCTTCCTCGTCGACTCCGTCACCAATGAGCTGACGCGGCAGGGGCGCGGGATCCACGTCGTCATCCACCCGCAGTTCGTCGTGCGGCGCGATGTCACCGGCAAGCTCATCGAGGTGCTGCCCACGCCCGCGACCGGCCTCGGTGACCTTCCGCACGACGCGCACGTCGAGTCCTGGATCCACGTCGAGATCGACCGTGAGACCGACCGGGCCGATCTGAAGCAGATCACCGCCGACCTGCTGCGGGTGCTGTCCGACGCCCGTGAGGCCGTCGAGGACTGGGGCAAGATGCGGGAGGCGGCGACCCGGCTGGCGGAGGGGCTGCCGGACGAGCCCATCCCCGCTGACCTGCCCGGACCTCAGGTCGAGGAGGCCCGCGAGCTGCTGCGCTGGCTGGCCGACGACCACTTCACCTTCCTCGGCTACCGCGAGTACCAACTGCGCGGCGACGACTCGCTGGCCGCCGTGCCCGGCACCGGCCTCGGCATTCTGCGCGCCGACCCGCACCACTCCGACCAGGAGAGCCACCCGGTCAGCCCGTCCTTCGAGCGGCTGCCCGCCGACGCCCGGGCCAAGGCCCGCGAGCACAAGCTGCTCGTCCTGACCAAGGCGAACAGCCGGGCGACCGTGCACCGGCCGTCGTACCTGGACTACATCGGCGTGAAGAAGTTCGACGCCGAGGGCAATGTCATCGGCGAGCGGCGCTTCCTCGGGCTGTTCTCCTCCGCCGCCTACACCGAGTCCGTGCGCCGGGTCCCGGTCATCCGGCGCAAGGTCGAGGAGGTCCTCGAACAGGCCGGGTTCTCGCCCAACAGCCACGACGGGCGCGACCTGCTCCAGATCCTGGAGACGTACCCGCGCGACGAGCTGTTCCAGACCCCGGTCGACGAGCTGCGGTCCATCGTCACCTCCGTCCTCTACCTCCAGGAGCGCAGGCGGCTGAGGCTCTACCTGCGCCAGGACGAGTACGGGCGCTACTACTCGGCCCTCGTCTACCTCCCGCGCGACCGCTACACCACGGCGGTCCGCCTGCGGATCATCGAGATCCTGAAGGAGGAACTGGGCGGCATCAGCGTCGACTTCACGGCCTGGAACACCGAGTCGATCCTGTCCCGGCTGCACTTCGTGGTCCGGGTCCCGCAGGGCACCGAGCTGCCCGAGCTGTCCGACGCCGACAAGGAGCGCATCGAGGCCCGGCTGGTGGAGGCCGCCCGCTCCTGGGAGGACGCCTTCGCCGACGCGCTCAACGCCGAGCTCGGCGAGGAACACGCGGCGGAACTGATGCGCCGGTACGCGCACGCCTTCCCCGAGGGCTACAAGGCCGACCACAACCCGCGCGCAGCGGTCGCCGACCTGGTCCACCTCGAACAGCTGAACGACGAAGAGGGCAAGGACTTCGCGCTCAGCCTCTACGAGCCGGTGGGCGCCGCTCCCGAGGAGCGCCGCTTCAAGATCTACCGCACGGGCGACGCCATCTCCCTGTCGGCGGTGCTGCCGGTCCTCAACCGGCTCGGCGTCGAGGTCGTCGACGAGCGGCCGTACGAGCTGCGCTGCACCGACCGCAGCGTCGCCTGGATCTACGACTTCGGCCTGCGCATGCCCCGCTCCCGGGGCGGCGGGGACTACTTCGGCGACGACGCCCGCGAGCGGTTCCAGGACGCCTTCGCCGCCACCTGGACCGGCAAGGCGGAGAACGACGGCTTCAACGCCCTGGTGCTGAGCGCCGGGCTGACCTGGCGCCAGGCGATGGTGCTGCGGGCGTACGCGAAGTACCTGCGCCAGGCGGCGTCCACGTTCAGCCAGGACTACATGGAGGACACCCTCCGCAACAACGTCCACACCACCCGCCTGCTCGTCTCCCTGTTCGAGGCGCGGATGTCGCCGGACCGGCAGCGCGCGGGGCACGAGATCGTGGACGCGCTGCTGGAGGAGGTCGACGCGGCCCTCGACCAGGTGGCGAGCCTGGACGAGGACCGGATCCTGCGGTCCTTCCTCACCGTCATCAAGGCGACGCTGCGGACCAACTTCTTCCAGGAGGCGGCGGGCGGCAAGCCGCACGAGTACGTCTCCATGAAGTTCGACCCGCAGGCCATCCCCGACCTGCCGGCACCGCGGCCGGCGTTCGAGATCTGGGTGTACTCGCCGCGCGTCGAGGGCGTGCACCTGCGCTTCGGCAAGGTCGCGCGCGGCGGCCTGCGCTGGTCCGACCGCCGTGAGGACTTCCGCACGGAGATCCTCGGCCTGGTCAAGGCGCAGATGGTGAAGAACACCGTCATCGTGCCGGTCGGCGCCAAGGGCGGTTTCGTCGCCAAGCAGCTGCCCGACCCGAGCGTCGACCGCGACGCGTGGATGGCCGAGGGCATCGCCAGCTACAAGACGTTCATCTCGGCGCTGCTCGACATCACCGACAACATGGTCGCCGGCGAGGTCGTGCCCCCGGCGGACGTCGTCCGGCACGACGAGGACGACACCTACCTCGTGGTCGCCGCCGACAAGGGCACCGCGACGTTCTCCGACATCGCCAACGGGGTCGCCGAGCAGTACAACTTCTGGCTCGGTGACGCCTTCGCCTCCGGCGGCTCGGCCGGCTACGACCACAAGGGCATGGGCATCACCGCCCGCGGCGCCTGGGAGTCCGTCAAGCGGCACTTCCGGGAGCTGGGCGTGGACACCCAGACCGAGGACTTCACGGTCGTCGGCATCGGCGACATGTCCGGCGACGTGTTCGGCAACGGCATGCTGCTCTCCGAGCACATCCGCCTGGTGGCCGCCTTCGACCACCGGCACATCTTCATCGACCCGAACCCGGACGCCGCCACCTCCTACGCCGAGCGCCGCCGCCTGTTCGAGCTGCCGCGTTCCAGCTGGGAGGACTACAACAAGGAGCTGCTGTCGGCCGGCGGCGGGATCTTCCCGCGCACGGCCAAGGCGATCCCGGTCAACGCGCACATCCGCGAGGCCCTCGGCATCGAGGCCAAGGTCAACAAGCTGACCCCGGCCGACCTCATGAAGGCGATCCTCCATGCGCCGGTGGACCTGCTGTGGAACGGCGGCATCGGTACGTACGTGAAGTCCTCCGCCGAGTCCAACGCGGACGTCGGCGACAAGGCCAACGACGCCATCCGCGTCGACGGCAAGGACCTGCGCGTCAAGGTCGTCGGCGAGGGCGGCAACCTGGGCCTGACCCAGCTGGGCCGGATCGAGTTCGCGCTGCACGGCGGCCGGATCAACACCGATGCCATCGACAACAGCGCGGGCGTGGACACCTCCGACCACGAGGTGAACATCAAGATCCTGCTCAACGGCCTGGTCGCGGACGGCGACATGACCGTCAAGCAGCGCAACAAGCTGCTCGCCGAGATGACCGACGAGGTCGGCCACCTGGTGCTGCGCAACAACTACGCGCAGAACACGGCGATCGCCAACGCCCTCGCCCAGTCCGGCGCCATGCTCCACGCCCAGCAGCGCTTCATGAAGCACCTGGTGAGGGAGGGCCACCTCGACCGGGCGCTGGAGTTCCTGCCCACCGACCGGCAGATCCGCGAGCGGCTCGCCCAGGGCCAGGGTCTGACCGGCCCGGAGACGGCCGTGCTGCTGGCGTACACGAAGATCACCGTCGCCGAGGAACTGCTGCACACCTCGCTGCCGGACGACCCGTACCTGAGGGGTCTGCTGCACGCGTACTTCCCGACCGAGCTGCGCGAGCAGTTCCCGGACCGTCTCGACGGGCACCCGCTGCGCCGCGAGATCACCACGACGGTCCTGGTCAACGACACGGTCAACACGGGCGGTACGACGTATCTGCACCGCCTGCGCGAGGAGACCGGCGCGTCGCTGGAGGAGATCGTGCGGGCGCAGACCGCGGCCCGGGTGATCTTCCGCCAGTCGCCGGTGTGGGACGGGGTCGAGGCGCTCGACAACAAGGTCGAGGCCGCCCTCCAGACCCGCATCCGGCTGCACTCGCGCCGCCTCGTGGAGCGCGGCACGCGCTGGCTGCTCAACAACCGGCCGCAGCCGCTCCAGCTCGCCGAGACCGTCGGCTTCTTCGCCGACCGGGTCGAGCAGGTCTGGGGGGAGCTGCCGAAGCTGCTGCGCGGCGCGGACCTGGAGTGGTACCAGAAGATCTACGACGAGCTGACGGACGCCGGCGTCCCGGACGAACTCGCCACGCGCGTGGCCGGGTTCTCCTCCGCCTTCCCGACGCTCGACATCGTCTCGGTCGCCGACCGCATGGGCCGGGAGCCGCTGGACGTCGCCGAGGTCTACTACGACCTCGCCGACCGGCTGCGGATCACCCAGCTCATGGACCGCATCATCGAGCTGCCCCGCGCCGACCGCTGGCAGTCCATGGCCCGCGCGGCGATCCGCGAGGACCTGTACGCGGCGCACGCGGCGCTGACCGCCGACGTCCTGGCCGTGGGCAACGGCGCCTCGACGCCCGAGCAGCGCTACAAGGCCTGGGAGCAGAAGAACGCGGCGATCCTCGGCCGGGCCCGCACCACACTGGAGGAGATCCAGAGCTCCGAGGCGTTCGACCTCGCGAACCTGTCGGTGGCGATGCGGACGATGCGCACGCTGCTGCGGACTCATTCGTAGGAGTACGGCGTTCTGGGCGCCCCGGGTCGATATCGGCCCGGGGCGCTTTCTTCTTGGCGTGCCTTAGGGCGATTCGAGTGGAGGACTTACCGTTTCCGGCTAAGGCTTGGGGCGTGACAGTGAATCTCTCCGGGGAGCGAGTGGCCGCTCCCGTAGCCCGGCCGGTGAAGCGCGTCGTCCTCGAAGTGATGAACTTCGCGCTGGTCGGCGGAAGCGGCGTCGCGGTGAACTTCCTGGTGTTCAACGTGCTCCTGCACGGGCTGCACCGGGCCGCCATGGTGGCGACCGTGCTGGCCAGCCTGATCGCCATGGGCACCAATTACCTCGGATTCCGGTATTTCACCTACCGCGACAGGGCGTCGCGGACCCGGCGCCAGATCGCGCTGTTCTTCGTCTTCAGCGGAATCGGCGTGGCCATGGAAAGCGGGCTGTTCTACGCCGGATATCACGTGCTCGGCCTGACCGGTCCCTTCGAGTCCAACGCGGTCAAGGCGGCTTCCATCGTGCTGGCCTCCGCCTTCCGCTTCCTCGTCTACCGCACCTGGGTGTTCCCGCACGATGCGCGCCGCACCTAGACCGGCGGCTCTCGCCGCGCAGGCGGTCGCCGGTCTGGTCGTCCTGCTGATGGTCCTCGTGATCGTCCGGCTGCCGTGGGCCGGGGATCTCGGCATGCACGCCGCGACCGTCCAGCGGCTGCGGCACGATCTCGTCGACCCCGGCAATCCGCTCGTCGACGCGGACACGCCGAGCCCGTACTACTCGCCCTGGATGCTGGTGCTCGGCTGTGTCGCCCGGGTGAGCGGTCTGTCGGTCTTCGTGGTGCTGCGGCTGGGGGCGCTGGCCGGGCTCGCGCTGCTGCTGTCGGGGGTGTGGCGGTATGTGCGGACGCTGAGCGGCCATCGTGCCGCGCCCGCACTGGCCGTGCTGAGCCTGCTGTTCCTGTGGGGGACGGCCCTGTTCAACTGGAGCGGCTTCTACGGGCTCAACTCGCTCGCGCTGACGGTGTCGTATCCGAGCGTGTTCGCGCTGGGGCTCGCGTTCCACTTCTGGGCGTGGCTCGGGCGGGCGGTGCGCGGCGACGGCGACGGTGACACGGCGTGGGGCGTGTGGCTGGGGCTGGGGGCGCTGTGGGCGGTGATCCTGCTGTGCCATCAGTTCTCGGGCGTGGTGGCCACGCTGGGGGCGGTCGCGACGGTGGTCGCCGCGCGGCCGGGGCGGGTGGTGTGGATCCGGCTCGGCGGCGGGCTGGTGCTGGGGCTGGTCGTCCTGCTGCTGTGGCCGTACTACGACTTCTTCGCGCTGTTCGGGGCCGGGGGTGATCTGGAGTCGGTGCACCGGCCGCTGTACGAGGACCTGCTCGGGCGGTACTGGCTGGTGCTGCTCGGGGTGGTGGCGCTGGGCGTGCGGTGGTGGCGGGACCGATGGGATCCGCTGGTGCTGTTCTTCGTGCTGGGGGTGGTCGTGGTGGCGGTGGGCGGGCTGAGCGGCCACTGGTCATGGGGGCGGGCGTTGCCGGCGGCGTTGATTCCGGCGCAGGTCGCGGTGGCTGTGGAGGTGGGGGAGGCCGGGCGGCGGGCGGCTCGGGTGGGATGGGCGTGTGTGCTGGGGGCGGCGTTGGTCGTGGGGGCTTGGACGCAGGTGGGGACGGTCGGGTACGTGGTGAAGCGGACGGATCTGCCGGAGGTCGTCGCGGAGAAGTACCGGCGGCCGTGGGAGGGGTACTACTGGATGACGCCCTGGGTGAAGTACGGGGATGTGGTGATGGCCCGGGCGGGGCGGCCTGCTCGGCAGATCCCGGCGTATGGGGCGTACACCGTGGCGCCTGGGTATCCCGACTTCTTCCTGTCGGACGAGGGGCGGCGGGGGGCTGCTGTGCGGAGGTATTTCGCGGACGGGACGTCGGAGCGGGAGCGGGGGGAGATTCTTCGGGAGTACGGGGTGCGGTGGGTTGTGGGTACGGGGGGTGCCGCCGGGCGTGGTGCCGGGTTGCGGGAGGTGGCTCGGGGGCCTGGGGGGCAGGTGCTCTACGCCGTGGTGCGGTGAGCCCTGCGGCGGCGGTGGTACGACACCGTGACCGCGGCGAGGAGAGGGCCCCACAGGACCAGTGGCTGGTAGAGGATGCCCACGACGAGGTTGCCGGTGTCCGTCATGTCCTCGTGGGGGTACGTCCACCACCAGGGGATGTTCGCCCACAGCGCGGTCAGGGCCAGGGCGCCGAGGCCGGCCGTGACGACGACGGCCTTCGGGTGGACCGGGCGTCCGCCGAGGAACGGGATCCAGCGGGGCATGACCTCGCCCCAGGGGCGTACCAGGCCGATCGTCAGGAGGGCGAGGAGTTCGCAGACGATGCTGAGAGTCAGCATCCAGGCCTTGGCGCCGAGGGACTGGAAGTCTGTGAAGGCCTCGTCGGTGTACCCGGCTGGGTGGCCGAGGACCAGGGCGATTCGCCACAGGCCGCTGGGGAGTACGACGAGGGTGGTGGCGTGGGCTGCCCAGATTGCCCAGCGGGGTGGAGGCGATGAGGTCATACCGTGAGACTGCCGGACAGGATGTCGGGTGCCATCGATCTGCGGGGCAGGGCAGGCCGCCCGGGCGAGGGAGGTGCGGGCGGTGTTCTCATCCGTGAGGACGAGCCGGTGGCGTTGGTGCTGAGGTCTGGTGGGTCCGCAGCCCGGCGTGGCGGGGTGCCGCTGCGCCCACCCGTGCCGCCCCGAGCGGCACGACTGCCCGCAGCTCAGCGCAGTGCGCTTGACACCAGTCGTGCTGCCCTCTTCACCCTCGGTCGGGCCACTCGGCGTGTCAGCGGGCCGATCAGGGTTGCCGTCAGGCCCATCGGTTCCCACCGGACCTGCAAGCGGCCGGGGCCGTGGCCCTCGGGCTCCAGGGTCAGGCGGTGGTGGGGGACCTGAGTCGTCAACGCCGGGAAGGTCAGGGGAGCCAGGAGGAGGCCCGTGTGGGACAGGCCCTGGTGTTCCAGGCGGAGCAAGGGGTGGCGGACTCCGGCGAAGCCATGGAAGGGGAGGTGGGCGGCTGCCAGGTCCAGGTGGGCGTGGCCCTCGAAGATGCCGGGGCGGACGGGGGAGAGGCGGAAGGGGACGCGGAGGCGGCGCCGGCCCGGGGCGATGAGGAGAGTCGCGCGTTGGGGGCCGACCGGGAGGCGCAGGGCCGGGTCGTACGTGCGGATGGTGAGGTCGACCGAGGCGCCCGGGCCCCGCGTGATCTCCGTGATCTCGTGGCGGAACTGGGCGCTCGGGAAGGGGCGTGTCTCCAGTTCCAGGTCCGAGACGTCCAGTTCGCGGCGGGACCATTCGGAGGGTGGGATCTTGTCACCCCAGTAAGTGCGGCCCTGTGCGTCCGTCGTGATCTGCCTCGGTGCCACACCGTGGCCGAGGCCCCGCGCCGCCAGCCTGGCCTCCGGCAGGCGGCGGTCGCGGATCAGCTGGAGGACGACTCGTTCGGCGCGGGGGAGGCGGGCGAAGGCGCCCGGCGCGAGTGTGTCCAGGTACGGCGTGACGATGTCCGCGAAGGAGGACAGCCACTCCTCGTCCCGGTAGGGCAGGTCACCGGCGTACATCCGGAAGTCGTGCTTGAGGAACTTGTGGTCCTTGTCCTCCCGCAGCGACTCGTGCCCGCTCTCGGCCAGGAACGCGTCGATGAGGTGCTGGACGTGGACGCGGTCGCGGACGTTGGCGAGCTTGTGCCGCTGGTTGGAAATCGAGGCCGCGTCGGAGGCGGCGAACGGGGCGACGTACCAGCGGTAGACCGGCTCCGGGATGATCGTGAAGGCCTTGGCCAGGCAGTACGCCTGCGCCGAGAACAGCTGGTCCTCGTAGTGGATGCCCTCCGGGAAGCGCAGGCCGTGCCGGTCGAGGAAGGCGCGGGCGTACATCTTGCTGGTGGCGAGGTGCTCGAAGAGCAGACGCGGGTCGGCCTCGATGCCGTCGAGGGTGCGGCGCTCGGCGACCAGGTGCGGCATCCACGTCGAGCGGCGGCCGTTGTCGACCCGGACGCGCTGCACCGCGCCCATCGCGAAGTCGATCTCGCGTTCGCGGTGCGCGGCGAGCAGCAGTTCGACGGCGTCGTCGGGGAGTTCGTCGTCGCTGTCGAGGAACATCAGGTAGGGCGCCCGGGCGGTCTCCAGGGCGCGGTTGCGCGGGGCGCTGCATCCGCCGCTGTTCTCCGGCAGGCGCAGGTGGCGGACGCGGGGGTCCTGCGCGGCCAGTCGGCGGGCCACCTCGGGTGTCTCGTCCGTCGAGTGGTCGTCGCTGATGACGATCTCGATGTTCGCGTGGGTCTGCCGGCGGACCGAGTCGACCGCGCGGGTGAGGCGTTCGGCGTCGTTGTAGACGATGACCGTCACGGTGACGTCGGGAGTGCTCATGCGGTCGCCTCCTGCGGGGTCGGGGCCGGGGTGCGTTCCTCGATCGGCAGCACCGGCGGCAGGGACTGTTCGTCCTGGCCGAGGAAGACCCGGCGGACCACGCGTTCGGCGGCGCGTCCGTCGTCGTACTCGCAGAACCGGCGCCGGAAGACGGCCCGGGCCTTCGCCGCGCCCTCGTCGTGCCAGGCCTCGGTGGCGAGGATCTCCGTCAGCTCCTGCTGGGTGCGGGCGACGGGGCCCGGGGCCTCGGCCATCAGGTCGAAGTAGACGCCGCGGGTGGTGCGGTACGTCTCCCAGTCGTCGGCGTGGATCACGATCGGGCGGTCCAGGTTGGCGTAGTCGAACATGATCGAGGAGTAGTCCGTGACCAGGGCGTCCGCCGCCAGGCACAGCTCCTCCACCGGGTCGTAGGAGGAGACGTCGATGATCCGGCCCGTGCGGCGCAGGCTGGTGAGCGGGGAGGCCGCGCCGCCGTAGAAGTAGTGGCCGCGCACGAGCAGGACCGTGTCCTCGCCGAGGCGGTCGGCGAGGGCGGCGAGGTCCAGGCGCGGGGTCCAGCCGGCCTCGTAGTCGCGGTGGGTGGGCGCGTAGAGGACGGCCCGGCGGCCCGGCGCGATGCCGAGCCTGTCGCGGACGCTGCGGATGTCCTGAGCGCCGGCCGTGTAGTAGACGTCGTTGCGCGGATAGCCGTGGTCGAGGGAGACGTAGTGCGACGGGTACGCGCGCTCCCACATGCGCGTGGTGTGGCTGTTGGCGGAGACGCTGTAGTCCCACTTGTCGATGCGCTCCAGCAGCGCCTGGAAGTCCAGGCCCTGCGCGGCCGCCGGGTACGCCATCTGGTCCAGGCCCATGCGCTTGAGCGGCGTGCCGTGGTGGGTCTGGAGGTGGATCGCGTCGGGGCGTTTGACCACGGCGTTGGGGAAGTTGACGTTGTTGACGAGGTACTTGGCACTCGCCAGCACCTCCCAGTAACGGCGGCTGCCGGGCACGACGTGGTCGGTGCCGGGCGGCAGCAGGGCCGCGTTCTCCTCGGTCACCACCCACACCGGGTGGATCTGCGGGGCCAGTTCGGCGAGCTTCGCGGCGATCGCGGCCGGGTTGCAGGCGACACCGCGGTTCCAGTACGCCGAGAACACCGCCAGGTGCGGATTGACCGGGCGGCCGAGCGCCCTGCGGTACTGGTGGTCGCGGAGCTTGGCGCCGACTTGCCGCTTCCGGGTCCGCACGGCCGACTTGGCGGTGCGGCGGGTGCGGTTGACGGCCTGGAAGGCCCGGTACCTGGCGTAGGCGCCCTCTTCGAGCAGGGAGCGGCGGACGCCTTCGAGACCGGCGGGGCGCCGGTAGCCCTCGGGGCGGCGGCGCAGGGCGGCCAGGGACGCCCGCCTGAAGAACTCCCGCGCGACCTCCTCCGCCATGCCGCCGCGCGTGAAGGTGCGCAGGCAGTCGCGGACCATGACGTCGTAGAGCACGCCGTGGGCGGCGCGGCGGTCCCGGGTGAGGTCGAGGAGCGACTCGTAGCGCTCGACGAGGCCGTAGCGCTGCTCGGGCGTGATGGAGGGCAGGCTCGCGCGGCGCAGCCTGCGGTCCTCGTAGGCGACGTGCGGCAGGCAGGCGACGCGGTCGGCCAGCAGCAGGGCGGCCAGGGCGGCGTACGGCTCGTCGTCGGTGGTGAGCCGCTGCTCGTGCGCCCGCCAGAAGTCCGCGCGCAGCACGCGGGTGCCGAGCAGCGGGGTCAGGCGCAGCAGCGGCGCGCAGTCGTCGAGGGCGACGTCGGCGCGGCCCGCCCGGGCGAGCAGGGAGCCGTCCCGGGAGGGCATGCCGGAGGTGTGCCAGGTGCTGCGGACGTGGTCGAGGAGCAGGACGTCCACCTCGCCGGGCAGCTCGGCCACCCGCTCGGCGACCGTGCGCGGGGCGCCGGCGGGCAGGCCGTCCTTGGCGTGGACGAAGTGCAGCCAGCGGCCGGAGGCCCGTGCCGCCCCCGCCGCCCGGGCCGCGGCGTCGCCGGTGCCGGCCGGCAGGGGGACTACGTCGACCGGACCGCCGTCCGGGGTGTGCCGCTCGGCCGTCTCCCGGGCCCAGTCGCCGACCGCGGCCACGATCAGCTCGGCGTCCGGCAGGGGGTGGGCGGCGAGGGAGTCGAGGAGCTCCGTCAGATGGTCCTGCACGTTCGGCCCGTGGACGATGACGCTGAGCTCGGGCATCACAGGGCTCCTCCATCTCGTCGCACCAGGCGGACCTTGTTCGGTCATGGTGTCACCAATGCGACAAAAGGGCCGACCAGGGTGCGCCTCACGAGGGAACGGGCACCTTACGAGGGAACAGGCACCTTGGGCTGCGGCTTGGCCTTGGGGGACTTGTCGCCGGTGAACGCCTCGTACTCCTTGAGGACGTCCTCCGTCGGCCCGTCCATGCGCAGTTCCCCGCGCTCCAGCCAGAGCACGCGGTCGCAGGTGTCGCGGATCGACTTGTTGTTGTGGCTGACCAGGAACACCGTCCCGGCGTGCTTGCGCAGCTCGCGGATGCGGTCCTCGGAGCGCTTCTGGAAGGAGCGGTCGCCGGTGGCCAGCGCCTCGTCGATCAGCAGTACGTCGTGGTCCTTGGCGGCGGCGATGGAGAACCGCAGGCGCGCGGCCATGCCCGAGGAGTACGTGCGCATCGGCAGCGTGATGAAGTCGCCCTTCTCGTTGATGCCGGAGAAGTCGACGATGTCCTGGTAGCGCTCCCTGATCTGCTCGCGGGACATGCCCATGGCCAGGCCGCCGAGGTACACGTTGCGCTCGCCGGTCAGGTCGTTCATCAGGGCCGCGTTGACACCGAGCAGGGAGGGCTGGCCGTCGGTGTGGATACGGCCGTTCTCCACGGGGAGGAGCCCGGCGACGGCCTTCAGCAGGGTCGACTTGCCGGAGCCGTTGGTGCCGATCAGGCCGATCGCCTCGCCCCGGTACGCCACGAAGGACACGTTCTTCACGGCGTGCACCCGGCGCACGCCCGACGCCTTCTCGGTCTGCCCCCGGCGCAGCATGCGGTTGAGGGCGGCGGTCGCGGAGCCGCGTCCGGCGCCGGTGCCGTTGACGCGGTAGACGATGTCGACGCCGTCGGCGACGACGGTGGGGATCTTCTCGCTCAGGTGCTCAGCCACGGCCGTACGTCTCCTCAGCCTTCCAGAAGTAGATGAAGCCGCCGACGCCGGCGACCAGCGCCCAGCCGGCGGCGAGCGCCCACACATGGGCCGGGAGCTGGCTCGCGTGGAAGCTGTCGATCAGGGCGAAGCGCATCAGGTCGATGTAGACGGCGGCCGGGTTGACCGTGAGCGCCACCGTCACCGCGTGCGGGAGGCTGTCCTTCTGCGCCAGCTTGTCGATGCTCCACATGACGCCCGAGACGTACATCCAGGTGCGCAGCACGAACGGCATCAGCTGGGCGATGTCCGGGGTCTTGGCGCCCATCCGGGCCATGACCATGGAGACGCCCGCGTTGAACGTGAACTGCAGGAACAGCGCCGGCAGCGCCAGCAGCCAGGACACCCCGACCGGCACTCCGAAGCAGAGCAGGATGACGACCAGGGCGCCCATCGAGAACAGCAGCTGCTGCAGCTGCTGGAGGCAGAACGACAGGGGCAGCGCGGCGCGCGGGAAGTGCAGGGCGCGCACCAGGCCGAGGTTGCCGGAGATGGCGCGGGTGCCCGCCATGATCGAGCTCTGTGTGAACGTCCAGATGAACACGCCGGTGACCAGGAACGGGATGTAGTCCGGTACTCCGTGCTTGGTGCCGAGCAGCACGCCGAAGATGAAGTAGTAGACCGCCGCGTTCAGCAGCGGGGTCATGACCTGCCAGACCTGGCCGAGCTTCGCCTGGCTGTACTGGGCGGTGAGCTTGGCGGTGGCGAACGCGGTGATGAAGTGGCGGCGGGCCCACAGCTGGCGGACGTACTCGGGCAGGGAGGGGCGGGCGCCGCTGACGGAGAGGCCGTGGCGGGCGGCGAGGGCCGCGAGGTCGTCGTCGGCCGGGGCCGGTGCTTGGGGCGGTGTGTGGAGGACCTGGCTCACATCCGCTGCTTTCGTTCGAGGGGGGTGTGGGACCTGTGGGGTCGCGAAGAGCGATGCGCTGGGGCGGTTCTTGCCGGATGCGGCGGGTCGGTTCTTACCGGACTCTTCACGATTTCTTACGTCGGGACGGGACCGTATCGTCGCAACGGGAGCGTACGTCGATCGAACGTCGGAACGCAACCGTTTCGTCGTGACGCCCTATGCTGTCGGCATGACGACGAAGCCCGACGAGCCCCAGCAGCCCCGGCGCCGCCGGGCCCCCGCGGGGGCGGCCGTACTGCGGGAGGACGTGACGGAAGCCATCCGGGCGGCCGTCTTCGAGGAGCTCGCGGCCGTCGGCTACGCGCGGATGTCCATCGAGGGGATCGCGCGCCGGGCGGGGGTCGGGAAGACGGCGGTGTACCGCCGCTGGCGCTCCAAGCTGCACCTGGTCCTCGACATCGTCTCGGCGCTCGCCGTGCAGGGCCTGCCCGTGCCGGACACCGGCTCACTGGAGGGCGACCTGCGGCTGCTGTACGAGGTGACGTCCCGCGCCCTGCGCCACCCCGTCGCCTCGCAGGTCATCCCCGACCTCCAGGCCGAGGCGGCCCGCAACCCGGAGATCGCCGAGGCCCTCCAGAAGGCCCTGCGCGAGGGCCAGGACGGTGTCGCGACCGGCATCGTCACGGCGGCGGAAGCCCGCGGCGAACTCCGCCGGGGCCTCGACCGAGACCTGGCCCTCGACCTGATCTCCGGACCGCTCTACTGGCGCTCGGTGGTGATCCGCAGCCCCAAGCTGCCCAAGGGGTATCTGGGGTCGCTGGCCCGGGCCAGCGCGGAGGCGTTGAAGGCGCTGTAGGGCCGGGTCGCCCGTCAGCCGTGCCGGGCGGCGCGCTGCGCAAGCAGCTCCGGGGCGAGCAGTTCGATCCGGCCGTCCGGTGCCGGACGGACCAGGCCGTCACACCGGAGGCGGGACAGCGCGCGGTTCACCGTCACCCGGGTGACACCGAGCAGGTCGGCGAGGCCCTGCTGGGAACCGGGCAGGGAGACCAGAGGCCCGCTGTCGGCCGCCGTTTCCAGCAGCCAGGCCGCGAGGCGTGCCTCGCACGGCAGGGTCATCGTGACCGTCAGCCGGTCCTGCTGGGCGCGCGCCTGGGCGGCCAGCAGCCGCAGCACATGTGAGCGGACCGCCGCGGAGTCGTCGAGCAGCGTCATGAACCGCGCTCGCGGCACGGCGCGCACGCTGCACGCCCCGACCGCCGTGAACGTCGCGGTGTGGCCCGCCCCGTCGAGCAGCGCCACCTTGTCCAGCGCGCACGGCCCCCTCCACGTGCCGAACCGCACCACCCGCCCACCCGCCGTCGCCGCGGACGCCGCCGTGCTCCCGCTCAGCAGCACGAGCAGATGATCGGCCGGCTCGCCCTGCATCCGCAGTACCTCCCCGGCGGCGTAGCGGCGCGGTACGGACACGTCCCACAGGGCGACCAGGTCGGCGTCCGGCAACCGCGCGAACAGCGGTACGTCCCGCAGCCGCCGCCATCCGTGCCCGTCCACACCGACTCCCGTCTGTATCGCGTGATACAGCACCATCCGGCGGCCCGAGCGTAACCTCACCACCGACCCCGTACACCGGCCCGGAAAGGACCCGCCGTGTTCGCCGTGGAACTCGCCTTCACCCCTGCCCCGGAGCGCCTGGCCGCCCGTCCCGCACACCGCGAGACCCTCGCCCGTCTGCACGCCGACGGACACCTGGCAGCCGCCGGCCCGTGGGCCGACGACACCGGCGCCCTCCTGCTCTTCACGGTCGACCGGGCACGTCTGGACGAGATCCTGCACGAAGACCCCTACTACCACCGCACGCCCGGCGTCGAGGTGCGCTCGGTCCGCGAGTGGACCCCTGTCGTCGGCCCGGCGCCGATCAGCCCCGCGCCGCCTCCGGATGCAGGCGCACCCAGCCCTCCCACGCCGAGGTGATCATGTCCTGGACGTCGTGCCGGGCCTTCCAGCCCAGCTCCGCGGCCGCGCGCTCGGCGGAGGCGACGACTCGGGCCGGGTCGCCCGGGCGGCGCGGCGTGACCGTGGGCGGCCGGTCGTAGCCGGTGACCGTGTTGATGCGGTCGATCATCTCGCGGACGGAGACGCCCTCGCCCCGGCCGATGTTGACCGTGAGGTCGCGGCCGGGGGAGGAGCTCAGGACCCGGGCCGCCGCGACATGGGCCTCGGCCAGGTCGACGACGTGGATGTAGTCGCGTACGCAGGTGCCGTCCGGCGTCGGGTAGTCGTCGCCGAAGATGCGCGGGGGCGCGTTCTCCGTGAGCTTCTCGAAGACCATGGGGACGAGGTTGAAGACACCGACGTCCGCGAGCTCCGGGCTCGCCGCCCCGGCCACGTTGAAGTACCGCAGGGACGCGGTCGACAGCCCGGTCGCCCGGCCCGTCGCGCGCACCAGCCACTCACCGGCCAGCTTCGTCTCGCCGTAGGGCGACATGGGCACGCAGGGCGTCTCCTCCGTGACCAGGTCCACGTCCGGCATGCCGTACACCGCCGCCGAGGAGGAGAAGACGAAGGACGGCACCTTCGCCGCCGTCACCGCGGCCAGCAGGACGCGCAGGCCCTCGACGTTCTCCCGGTAGTAGCGCAGCGGCTGCTCGACCGACTCGCCCACCTGCTTCTTCGCCGCGAGGTGGACGACGCCGGTGACGGCGTGGTCCGCGAGGGTGCGCGCGAGCCGCTCGCCGTCCAGCGTCGAGCCCGCCACCAGCGGCACCCCGTCGGGCACCCGCCCGGCGATACCGGTGGACAGGTCGTCGTACACGGCGATACCGGTGGACAGGTCGTCGTACACCACCGCCTGCCGCGGTCATCGCCCGTACGACGTGCGCTCCGATGTAGCCGGCGCCGCCGGTGATCAACCAGGTCATTGCGGCCGTCCCCTCGTCAGTTGGCCCGTGGTGGTGGTGCTCTGTGCCGATACGCGTCGTGCTCTCAGTGAAGCAGGCGGCGCAGCCTTCCGCGTGCGACGGACAGCACACCGCGTACGCCGGGCGCCACGCGCAGCGCCAGCGCGCCCGAGTGCGTGGCGTACGGCTGTACGAGTACCACGCCGTGCCGGGCGCTCGGGACGGCGCTGCGGCGCAGCAGACCGGCACCCGTGAGGGCGTGCGCCGTGACGTCGCGGCTCACGCCGTCGCGGAAGCGGATCCGCAGGCGCAGATCCCAGGTGCCCACGCCGGTCGCGGCCAGCGCGGGGAGGTCCACGGTCGTCTCCGCCGACCAGGTGCCGGCCGACGGCACCAGCGCGGCCGTACGACGGACCGCCTCGTCCCCGTCGTCCCGGTGCCGCCACTCCACCTCCACCGCCTCCGGGCCCGCCTGCGCCACCCGGCCGTACAGCTCGTGCAGGCGCAGCCGCAGCCGGGCGCCACGCGCGCGTGGCCGAAGTTCCGCGTCGACGGCGAGGGGCAGTACGGGCACGGGCCGGGTGAGCAGGGGCTCCAGGGAGACCTGCGGGAGGTCCTGAGACCAGACGGGCGTGCCGTCCGCGGCCCGGGCGTACGGCGGGTACAGCCGGGCCGGGCGGGCCGCCAGCTCCCGCAGCCGGGGCAGGTCGCGCGGCTCCGGGGAGGCCAGGACGACCCGCCCGACCAGCCGGCCGGGAGCGGCCGGGTTGCGGGCCCAGTCGTCCGCGTCGTACTCCGCGAGATGCGCCCGCGTGATCTCCCACCACGAGCGCCGGTAGGCAGCGTCGCGCAACCCCAGTTCACGCATGTACATCCGCAGGTCGTGGTCGAGGAACTTGGCGCGCGCGACCCGGGCGAGTTCCTTCTGCCCGGCGCCCAGCAGGACCTCGTACGCCTGCCGGCACGCCTCCGTACGGGCCCGCCAGTTCTCGACGCCGGCCCGGTCCAGCGAGATCGACAGCCGCTCGGCGGACCGGCGCACGTGCCAGACGTACACACGGTCCGGGACCAGGGCGATGCGCGGGGCCGCGGCCAGCACGCGCGCGGTGAAGACGACATCCTCGTACGGGAAACGGCCCTCGGGGAAGCGGATGCCGTGCTCGCGCAGGAAGCCGGTGCGGTAGAGCTTGTTGACGCAGAGCGTGTCGTGGACCAGGCGCGGGCGCTGCGCGGGGTGCGGCACCACGGCGTGGAGGGCGTACAGGCGCGACTGCCAGGGTACTTCGCGCCCCGACGGCAGTTCCCGGCGTACGCACAGGCCGCTCGCGACCTCCGCGTGCGCGCCCCTCGCCGCGTCGAGCAGCGCGTCGACCGCGCCGGGCGGCAGGACGTCGTCGCTGTCCAGGAACATCACGTACGGCGACGTCACCGCGTCGAGCCCGGTGTTGCGCGGGGTGCCGCAGCCGCCGCTGTTGGCCCGGCGGCGGATGACCTTCAGGCGGGGCTCCGACGCGGCGAGCCGGTGGAGCAGGCCGGCGCTGCCGTCCGCCGAGCAGTCGTCGACGGCCACGACCTCGCGCACGGCCGGGCCCTGGGCGAGCGCCGAGCGCACGGCGTCCGTCACATGGGCGGCGTCGTCGTAGCCGATGACCACGACGGCGACCTGGGGGAGAGGCCTCCCGGGGTTCTGTACGGCATTCATCACGGCGGATCGTAAGCCGGGCGAATGACATGAAAGTGGTAACACACCATCAAGTGTCATCAAAGCCTGCGCAACGGCACAGAATCGGGCCGTGATGAGCGGACAGTCGAGGGGGAACGGCCGGTCGGGCGCGGGCGTGGTGCCCGTGGCGGTTCCCATGGCGGTGATGCCGGTGATCGGGCTGTGGGGGCTGGACCGCGGCGGCATGTGGGGCGACGAGAGCGTCACCTTCCAGGTGGCGCAGCGCACGGTGCCGCAGATCTGGCGGCTGCTGCACGACGTGGACGCGGTGCACGGCCTGTACTACCTGTTCATGCACGCCGTCCTCGCCGTCCACCCGGGCGAGGTCGTTCTGCGCCTGCCGTCGGTGTGCGCGGCCACGGCGACCGCCGGCCTGGTCGCGGCCCTCGGCGTCCGGCTGGCCGGGCCGTGGGTGGGCCTGTGGGCCGGTCTCCTCTACGCGATCACGCCGATGACCGGCCACTACGCCCAGGAGGGACGGTCGTACGCGCTCGTCGCGGCGGGTGTGGCGGGGGCGACGCTGCTGCTTCTCAGGGCGGTTGAGGCAGCCACCGCACGGGCCTGGTGGCCGTACGGGGCCGTCGTCGCCCTGACCTGTCTGCTGCACGAGCTGGCGGTGCTGGTGCTGTGCGCGCACGCGCTGACGCTGGCCCTGCTGCGGGTGCCGAGGAGGGTGTGGTCCGGCTGGGGATGTGCGGCGGGAGCGGTCGTGCTGCTCCTGCTGCCGCTGGTGTGGGTGTCGCAGGGGCAGTCCGGGCAGGTGGCGTGGCTGGTGACGCCCGGGTGGGACAGGGCCGAGAGGCTGGTGCGGCACTTCTCTCCCGGCCCGGCCGGGGTGGTCTTCTGGGGCTCGCTGCTGCTGATGGCCGTCGGGCTCCGGACGCGGCGCCTGGCGGCGGTCGCGCTCCCGCTGCTGCTCGTGCCGCCGGGGATCCTGATGGCCGTGTCGCAGGTACGGCCGCTGTTCCACGACCGGTACGTGCTCTACTCCCTGGCCGGTGCGTCCCTGCTGGTGGCCGCCGGGGCCGGGCGGGTGGCCGGAGCGCTGGGGCGGGTGCGGTTCGCCGGGCGGCGGGTGCGGGTCGGCGGCCGGCAGGTGCACGCCCTGCTGGGCGTCACCGGCGTCCTCGCCCTCACCGTCACCTTCGTCCACCATCTCCCCGTCCACCGCCAGGACCGCTCCGCCGCCCACCGCCCCGACAACCTCGCCGTCGTCTCCGCGCTCGCCCTCCGCCTGATGCGCCCCGGCGACCCGGTGCTGTTCGTCCCGTCGGTCGGGAGGCTCGCCGCATTGGCCTACCCCAAGGGGTTCCGGCAGGTCCAGGACATCGCGCTGCGGGAGCCGGCGCCCCGGTCCGGGACGCTGTGGGGCCGCGAGGCGACCCCCGGGGAACTGCGGCACAGGCTCGCCTCGGTGCACCGCGTCTGGGTCGTCGCCGAGGCGTACGCGCTGGACCCGCGCTGGTCTCCGTCCGATCCGGTCGAGCGCACGAAACTGGCCGTCCTGGCGGAGGAGTTCACCGTCCGGGAGGAACACACCCGGGACGGGGTGATCGTCCGCCTCCACGTCCGGAGGACCCCGGCCGACGCACCGGCCGTCGATGAGCCGTCCACCGGGGTGGCGACCGCCGGTGCCGCGACCGCCGAGGTATCGGGGCCACGGGCGAGCCGTCCACCGGCGTCGCGACCGCCGATGAGCTGTCCGCCGGCGTAGCGACTGCCGGTGAACTGTCCGCCGACGTGACGACGTCGGTGAGCCGTCCGCCAAGGTACGTCCGCCGGGGCAGCCACCGCTGACGAGCCGTCCGCCAGGCGCCGTGGCAGCTTGGGGTTTCGTGTCGAGTGCCGGCCGTCGGTGGTTGATCGCGCAGTTCCCCGCGCCCCTTGATGCCCGACGGGCCGTCCGCCGACGAGCCACTCGCCGACGCAGCTACCACCGATCAGCCACCCGGCGCGCCCACCGGCGAGCCCCCCGCCTCCGCTACGACCGCCCGTCCGCCGGCGAACCGCCCGCCGGCTCCGCGAGCGCCGCCGCGTCCAGGGCGGTGGTGAGCTCGTCGAGGCGGGCGCGCAGGGTGCGGATCTCGTCGGGGCCGAAGCCCGTCGAGGCGGCGATCCGGCGCGGCACCTGAAGCGCCCGCCGCCGCAGCGCGATGCCCTCCTCGGTCAGCCGCACCTCCACCGACCGCTCGTCGCGCGCGCTGCGCTCCCGGCGTACGAGCCCTGCCGCCTCCAGCCGCTTGAGCAGCGGCGACAGCGTGCCGGAGTCCAGGCGCAGATGCTCCCCGAGCTTCTTCACGGGCAGTTCGTCGTGCTCCCACAGCACCAGCATCACCAGGTACTGCGGGTACGTGAGCCCGAGGTCCTTGAGGATCCCGCGGTAGACGCCGTTGAAGGCGCGGGAGGCCGCGTGCAGGGAGAAGCAGATCTGCTGGTCCAGGCGGAGCCAGTCGTCGTCCGGCGTGTTCATGCCTCCAGGGTAGCTCGTGCCCGCCATTCAATTGCGCACAACTTAGTTGTGTGCTCTAATTCTGGCTGTCGGGCGGCCCGGAAGCGGGCCGCCGAACGTTGACGTGTGAGAGGGAAGGATTTTCATGGACGCGCTCTACACCGCTGTCGCCACCGCCACCCACGGCCGCGAGGGCCGCGCCGTCAGCTCCGACGGCGTGCTGGACCTCGCGCTGGGCATGCCGCAGGCGCTGGGCGGCAACGGCCAGGGCACCAACCCCGAGCAGCTCTTCGCCGCCGGTTACGCCGCCTGCTTCGGCAGCGCCCTCGGCCTCGTCGGCCGCCAGGCCAAGGTCGACGTCAGCGACGCCGCCGTGACCGCCGAGGTCTCCATAGGCAAGCAGGGCGAGGGCTTCGGGCTCGCCGTCACCCTCCGCGTGGAGCTCCCCGACAGCGTGGACGAGGCGACCGGCCGCAAGCTGGTCGAGCAGGCCCACCAGGTCTGCCCGTACTCCAACGCCACCCGCGGCAACATCGAGGTCGACCTCGTCGTCGAGTAAGCACCGGCACGTCACCCGCCGACCCGCGCCAGCACCTCCCCCGTCCGTCTGCTCCACGCCACCACCACGGCCTCCTCGGGCACCGGGTGCCAGCGCGTCAGCAGCAGCCAGCGCACGTGATAGCGGCGGACGACGGCGGCACGCTCGGCGCGGGTCGCATCCGGGGCCAGATAGGCGCGCACGTCGGCCGCCCGGCGTTTGCGTTCCCGTTCGTCCAGGGCGGGGTCGGGCCAGATCGGCGCGGCCAGGTTCGGCCCGTACCCGGCGATGGAGTGGCCGGCCAGATACCCGTCGGTGATCACCACCTCGCCCGGCCCGATGTGCCGTGCCGCCCAGTCGTACGACGGCCAGCGCGTCGGCTGCGTGAACCCCACCGGGTCGACCGAGCGCGGCACGACCGCCCCGGCGTGCACGGTGACGAACCCCACGCACACCCCGGCCACCGCCGCCCCGCCCAGCACCCTCCTGGCCCGCCGCCACGGCCGGGGCGCCGCCAGCTCCACCGCCAGCGCGAACTGGAGCGGCACCAGCACCGCCCACAGGGCCCTGGCGTACGTGTAGTGCCCGCTCACCCAGCCGTACGCCACCAGCAGGCACTCCAGCAGGAACATCAGCACCAGTGGATCACGCGGAGACCTGCGGGCCCGGACCCACAGCGCGGGCAGGCCGAGCAGCGCCAGCCAGGAGTTGGCGAGCATCCCCTCGTACAGCCGCCGGTGCATCGCGTCCATGCCGGTGTCGCCCACCAGCGTCAGGACGTCGTAGTACGGCCACGTCAGGGCCACAGTCGCGCAGGCCGCCCCGGCCAGGGCCCAGCGCGCGACGACCGGCCGGCGCCAGCCCCGCTGCCGTGACGCCACGATCGCCACGGCCCCGATGAGGGCCGAGGCCGCCGTGACCGGGTGCGTGAGCAGGATCAGCCCGTACAGGGCGCCGATCCCGGCGTACCCCCACCAGCCGCCGAGCCCGCTCGGGCCGACGAACCGCACGGACGGGGCCTCCTCACGCGCGCGCACGCAGGTCCAGGCCCACGCCCAGAACGTCAGGCCGATCGCGACCGCGGACGGATACCCCAGGTTCGTCGTCATCGACATCAGCCCGAGGTAGCCGCTCCACAGGATCCGCGCGGTGCCCCACAGCAGCGTCATGAACAGCAGGGCCAGGACCGGCGCCCACGGGCGCGGGGTGAGGGCTCGGACGAAACGGCCGATCCCCGTCACCAGCACCACCAGGTGCACCGGCCCGGCGAGCTTCACGACCTCCCAGCCGGACAGCCCCGTCAGCCGCGCCAGGATGCCCTGGGCGACGGCGTACGGCCCGTAGTACGGGCTGCCCTCGCCCGGCAGATCGGCCATGGTGTGGGCCGGGTGCAGCAGATCGGCCTTGAGACGCTCGACGACCGCCGCGTGCTGTCCGGCGTCGCAGCACAGCGGGATCCGCCAGAACGCCAGCGTCATCACCAGCCAGAACAGGGCGCCGAAGAACTGGTACGGGGTCAGCCGCCCCACGCGGCCGCCGCGCAGCGCCGTCGCGCCGCGCACGGTCCGGCGGACGAGGACTCCGGCGCTCACAGGACTGTGGGAAAGGGGAAGGACTGAGGCATGCGCCGAATGTTCCCGCCCGTACCCGAGGCCTGACCCCGGGTCACTTCATCGGGTGAGGCGGCTACACCCACCTGCCGACGTCAGTCGCACAGCGCCCGCTCCGCCGCGACCGGCCAGCGTGCGAAACGGAACTGCGTCCGCTCGAAGGCCCCCGTGAGGTTCCGCCAGAACCGCTCGGCGGTCAGCGGCGCGCGGACCGACTCCTTCAGCTCGGCCAGCTCGCCGCAGGCCAGCGCGGCCCGAGCCGCCTCGACCGCCTCCCGCGAGGCCCCGGCCCGCAGCAGATCGCGCTGCGGCGGGTGCTCCACCGCCCACTCCGCGAAGACCCAGTAGTTGCGCAGGAACTTCTCGTGCCCGGGCCAGCTCCACCGCTCCAGCGCGAGGTGCGCGCCGATGGGACTGGCCAGCCCCCAGGCGTCGTTGACATAGGCGTCGAGCGGCGCCGCGGCTCCCGTGACACCGAGATGACGTCCCACGATCACCACGTGGTACGGGGCGTCCTCCCGCATCGGCGTGGCGTGCAGCCGGCGCCCGGCGTCGAAGTACAGCAGCGTCGGCCGGGGCGCCCGTGCGGCCCGAGCCAGCATGCCGCGCCCCTCCGGCAGGGACGGCCAGTTGTCCACCCAGGTGGCGGTGCGCACCGGGTTGTGGTCGCCGAGGCCCTCCACGTCGGAGCTGCGCACGTTGAAGGAGCCGGGCGTGCTGCGCACGTCGAACGGTGCCCGCAGCGGGCTGACCGCCGCGCACAGCCACACCACCAGCAGCGCGCTCACCACGCCCGTGAACCTGGCGGGAACGACCAGGACCGGCAGGAGCAGCAGGAGGAGGGCGGGCAGGATCATGCGGGCGTGCATGTAGTCGCCGCCGACGCGGACGACGTACCCCGCCAGCAGCGCACCCGCCACGAGCGGCGCCAGCAGCACCGCGAGCGAGGCCCGCCCCGGGGCGCGGTCCCGCCGTTGATGGCGGGTGCGCCGCACCAGGAGGACGGCCGGCGCGGCGAGCACGGGCACGACCGGCCACAGCCAGTAGGGCCCGAGCGTCTCCTGCACATAGCCGGCGCCCCGGCCCCAGTCGCTGGCGCTCGCCTCCTTGGCGATGGCGGGCAGCGGCACCAGGATCCCGTAGTACCCCGCGCGGAACACCTCGTACGCCAGCGGCAGCGCCACCGCCGAGGCCAGCATCGCCGCGGTGCCCCGCCGGGCCGGGCGCAGCACCCACCACTGCGCCGCCAGGAAGCACACCGTGACCACCGCGAGATCGGGCCGGACCAGCGGACCCAGCCCGAACACGAAGGCGGCGGCGTACGTCAGGCGGGCCTCCTGGCCGCGCCGGGTGCCCGTCAGCAACCACCACGACAGGCCGGTCCAGAAGGCGCCGAGGCCGCTCTCCAGGCCCGAGGTCATGTACGACCAGAAGGGCGGCACGGCCAGCAGCACGAACACACCCGCGGGAAGCAGCGGCCCCGCGCCCCGGTGCAGCCGGCACGTGGCGTACAGGGCGAGCCCGAAACCGGCCGTGCTCAGCAGCAGCCCGAGCCCGACCGCGAGGAACGCCGGGTCCTCGCCGGTGACCCAGGTGCCGAGCGCCAGCAGCCACTGCCACAGGGTGCCGGTCGAACTCTCCGCCCGTTCCCCCACGTTGAACACGGGCCCGTTGCCCGCCAGGATCTGCCGGACCGGACGCAGATAGATCAGCCCGTCGTCGCAGATCCAACGCCGTCGGTAACCCAGCACGAACAGGGCCGCGGTCGGTACGACGACCAGTGCCGCGTGCCACCAGTGCACCGGCCGCAGCCGCTCCACGGCGGCCGGCGGCCGCGCCGAGGAGGCCCGCTGGCCGGGCAGGGAGGGAACGGCCTCGGGGCCGGCGGGAGTTCTCATCGCTCGACCAGCGCCTCGGACCGGGCGGGCAGCCCCGGGGTCCGGCGTGCCGCCGGCAGCAGCGCACCGACCCGCTCGCCCAGCATCAGCAGACGGACGACCCGCTCGGCGGCCTGCCCGTCCTCGAACTCGCAGTACCGCTCCCTGAAGCCCGCCCGCAGCCGCGCCGACTCCGCGTCCCGCCAGGTGCCGGAAGCGAACAGCCAGGCCAGCTCCCGGTACGAGCGCGACACGTGCCCCGGCGCGTCGGCCGTGATGTCGAAGTAGGCGCCCCGGCTCGCCGTGAACGCGCCCCAGTCGTCGGCGTGCACCACGACCGGCCGGTCGAGGAGGACGTAGTCGAACATCAGGGCGGAGTAGTCGGTGACCAGCGCGTCGGAGGCGAGCATCACGTCCTCGACGTGCGGCTCGTCCGTCGCGTCCACCACCACCCCCCGCCGGTGCAGGTCGGCAAGGCCCAGGCCGCGCGCCACGCCCCCGGCAAGCGACGGGTGCAGACGGACGACGAGCGTGTGGCCGGGGCCGAGGTCCGCGGCGAACCGGGCCAGGTCGAACCGGTCGACGTGCCCGCCCCGCCGGTAGTCGCGGCGGGTCGGCGCGTACAGCACGACCGTGTGGTCGGCGGGGATGCCGAGCCGCTCGCGCACGGCCGGGCCCCGCTCCGGGCCGGCGCCGACCAGCACGTCGTTGCGCGGGCTGCCGGTCCGCAGCGAGGTGAAGTGGCACGGGTACGCCCGCTCCCAGGCCCGCTCCGCGTGCCGGCCCCCGACCAGGCTGTAGTCCCAGCGGTCGGCGCGGCGCAACATCTGCGGCACGTCGAAGCCGTGCCGGGCGCCCGGCTTGGTCAGCAGGTCCGCGCCCATGTACTTGAGCGGGGTGCCCTGGTGGGTGTGGATGTGGACGCTGCCGGGCCGCTTGGCCAGGGTGCCGGGCCAGTTGACGTTGTTCACCCAGTACGTGGCCCGCGCCATGACCTCGTGATAGCGCCGCGAGCCCGGCGTCACATGGTCGACGCCGGGCGGCAGCGCGTCCACCGCGTCCTCCCGGACCACCCACACGCCCCGGATGTGCGGGGCGAGCTCCCGCGCCTTGGCGTGGATCGCGGCCGGGTCGCCGGACACGCCCCGGTGGTGGGTCGCCGAGTAGACGGCGAGATGCGGATCGAGGGGGCGCTTCGACTGGGCCCGGTACCAGGTGCGCACGGCGACATCCGACGCCTTCCGCGTCACCCGCCGCTGCCCGCCCAGGGCCGCCGCGCGCAGGTCCCGCAGACCCCGCACCGCCGCGTACGACGCGTAGGGCGCCGACGCCACCAGCCGCATCTCGACCCCGCGCCAGCCGTCCGGCTCCGGGCAGCCGCCCCCGGGGAGGTGACGGCGGTGGAAGGAGCGGATCTCGCGGTAGAAGTCGCCCCGGTCCGCCGGCCGCACCCGGTCCTCCCGGGACAGCACGAACAGCATGTGGTCCAGGGCCCGCTCCAGCAGCAGCGGCCGCGCCCAGTCGAGGTCGGGGCGCTGCTCCAGGAACGCGAACAGGCCCTCGTACTGGGTGAAGATGTCGAAGTGCCGCCGCCCCGGCGTCTTGGTGATCGCGCCCTGCCGGCGCTGCCGGTACTCCACCCCGATCCGGTCCAGGCAGGCGATCCGCTCCGCCAGCACCATCGACCGGTAGGTGACCGGCGCGTCCTCGTACAGCCCCGGCGCGTACCGAAGGCCGTGCTCCTGGAAGAAGGACCGGCGGTACGCCTTGTTCCAGGCGACCAGGAAGAGGTTCAGGTACTGCGGGCTCTCCCGGATGCCGAAGGTGTCCGTGCCCGCCGCGGCCAGCAGGTCCGCCGCTTCACTGCGCCCGCCCCGGCCCCACCAGTGGGTGCGCACGTGGTCGAAGACCAGGATGTCCGGCTCGCCGGTCGCTTCGAGGCGCGCGGCGACGGCAGCCAGCAGGCCCGGCGTGTAGTGGTCGTCGCTGTCGAGGAACAGGACGTAGTCGCCGGCCGCCTGCTCCAGGCCGGCGTTGCGGGCCCGGCCCAGGCCGACGTTCTCGGACAGGTGCAGCACCCGCACCCGGTCGTCGCGGGCCGCGTAATGGTCGAGGATCGCGCCGCTGCCGTCCGGCGAGCGGTCGTCCACGGCGATCACCTCGAAGTCGCCGTACGACTGGCCGAGCACCGAGTCGAGACACTCGCGCAGGAAGCCCTGCACCTTGTAGACGGGGACGATGATGCTGAAGCGGGGCACTTCTTCGGTCAGCTCCTTACGAGGGTGGCGGCGGCGGGGGCCGGGACGCGCTCCGCGAGCGGGATCACGGGCGGGATCGACTCGGGCGGCTCCCCCAGCAGCACCCGGCGTACGACGCGCTCGGCGGCCCGCCCGTCGTCGAACTGGCAGAAGCGCTCCCGGAACGCGGCGCGCAGGGCCGTGGCTGACTCGTCGGCCCAGCCGCCGTCGCGGAACACGGCCGCCAGTTCCTCGGGCGTGCGGCATACCCGGCCGGGCGGGACCCCCATCAGGTCGAAGTAGACGCCCCGGACCTCCCGGTAGACCTCCCAGTCGTCGGCGTACACGACGATCGGCCGGTCCAGGTTGGCGTAGTCGAACATGATCGACGAGTAGTCGGTGATCAGCGCGTCGGCGGCCAGGCACACGTCCTCCGAGGAGCGGTGCCCGGTGACGTCGATGATCCGGCCGCCGCCCCGGCTCGCCCCCTGGTCGTAGAAGTAGTGGGCGCGCAGCAGCACCACGTAGTCGTCGCCGATCGCCTCGCAGAACTCCGCGAGGTCCAGCCCCGACTCGAAGCCGGTGGCGTAGTCGCGGTGCGTGGGCGCGTAGAGCAGGGCCTTCTTGCCGTCCGGGACGCCCAGTTCCTTGCGGACGCGGGCGACGTCCTCGGCGGACGCCGTGCAGTAGACGTCGTTGCGCGGATAGCCGTACTCGAGGGTCTCGTGGGCGCCCGGGAACGCCTTCTCCCACATCTCGGTGGAGTGGCGGTTGGAGGTGAGGTTGTAGTCCCAGCGGTCGACCCGGGCCAGCAGCTTGGCGAAGCTCCCGGTCGCCGCGGCCACCACGGGGTACGTCGCCTGGTCGGCGCCCATCTTCTTCAGCGGTGTGCCGTGCTGGGTCTGGAGGTGCACGCTGCCGGGCCGTTTGACGACGGCGTCCGCGAAGTTGGCGTTGTTGACGAGGTACTCGGCGCGGGCCAGCACCTGCCAGTACTTGCGGCTGCCGATCACCGCGTACTCCACGTCCTTCGGCACGCTGTCCACCGCGTCGGGCTCCACCAGGAACACCGAACGCAGGTGCGGGGCGAGTTCGCGGGCCTTGGCGTGGATCGCGGCCGGGTTGCAGGCGTAGCCGCGGCCCCAGTACGCGCAGTACACGACGAGGTTCTTGTCGAGGGGGAGGCGCAGACCGGCCGCGTACCGCAGGCGGGTGCGCAGCCCCCGGGGGCGCGGGAGCAGCGCGGCGGCCCGCGCGGCCCTCCGGTTGGCGGCGCGCAAGGTGCGAAAGGCCGCGTACGACCCGGCCGCCAGCAGCCGGTGCTGGACGCCGAGGCTGCCGCCGGGCGGCTGGTAGCCGGCGGGGCGGTGCTGCCGGTAGAGCGCGCTCGCCCGCTGGAAGAAGGCACGCCGCCCGGCCGGCAGCCGCCGGGGATGGGCGGCCGTCTTCAGTACGGCGGCGAAGAGCTGCTCGAACAGCGGCCGCAGCCGGTCCGCCGGCAGCCCCTGCTCCACGGCCCGCGTCAGCACCAGCTCGGTCTGGTCGAGCAGCTCGGTGTGGTGCTCTCCGGGCAGGTTGAGGCGGTTGCCCTGCCGGCGCAGCAGATGCCGGACGACGACCGCGCGCAGGGCCGCCACCCGCTCCGCCCGCAGGGCGACAAGGCCGCCGAACCCCGTGTCGGTGAAGTGGTCCCCGGGGAAGGCCAGGCCCTGCTCGGTGAGGAAGCCCCGGCGGTAGGCCGCGCTCCACGCCGGCAGCGCCACGCCCGTCAGCCGCGGGGCCCGGTCGGGGGAGAAGGCCCCGTCCGGTGTCCCGGCCAGCAGGGGCGCGGCCGGGTTGGCCGGCTCGCCCTCCCACCAGGGGGTGCGCTCGTGCTCGAAGTACAGGACGTCGACGTCGCCCACCGCGCCCAGCCGGGCGTCCAGCGCCGCCAGCGCCCCCGGGACCAGGACGTCGTCCCCGTCGAGGAACAGCACATGGCCGCCGACCGCCGACCGCAGCCCGGTGTTGCGCGCCCCGGCCAGACCGGCCGACGGCGGCGAGTGCACCGGCGTCACCCGGGAGTCCCGCTCGGCGTACCCGGCGACGACGTCCGCCGCGGGTGAGTCGGGCGCGTCGCACACCGGGATCAGCTCGAAGTCGCCGAACGACTGGGCGAGGATCGAGTCCAGCGCCTGGGACAGCCGGCCCGCGACCCCATGGGACGGGACGACGATGCTGAAGCGGGGCATTCTGCTCTTTCTGTCGAGGGGTCGAGGGGCGAGGGGGCGAGGGTCTACGGAAGCCCGGGCCGCCTCAGGTGCCGCGACGGCGCCCCGGCCTCCCGGACGGGCGCCAGGAGGGCGGTCGGCTCGGGGTCGGCCGCGACGGGCTGGAGGGCATGTGAACTCCCATGTGAGAACCGGGTTCAGAGGCTGTCGGTGACGACGGCCGGACCGGCCGGCTGCGGCACCGTGGCGAGCGGCTCGCGCGCCGGCGAGGCCGCCGCCGACGGCACCGGCCGGCGCTCGTGGAGCGGCACGACCGGCGGCAGGTCCGACTCCCCGAGGACGACCCGGCGCACGACCCGCTCGGCGGCCCGGCCGTCGTCGTACGTGCAGAACCGCTCCCGGAACGCCGAGCGCAGCTGGGCCGACCGGGAGCCGCGCCAGTGGCCGGTGGCGAAGATGTCGATCAGCTCGTCCTCGCCGCGCGCGACCGCGCCCGGCGGGAAGGAGCGCAGGTCGAAGTAGGTGCCGCGGGCCGCCTCGTACGCCTCCCAGTCGTCGGCGTGGATCACGATCGGCCGGTCCAGGTTGGCGTAGTCGAACATCAGCGACGAGTAGTCCGTGACCAGGGCGTCCGAGGCCAGGCACAGGGACTGGACGCTCGGGTGGTCGCTGACGTCGACGACCCGGCCGCAGGTGCTGGTCAGCGGGGTGTCGTAGGCGTGGTGGGCGCGGGCCAGCACGAGGAAGCGCGGGCCCAGGCGGCGCACGATCCGCTGGAGGTCGAGGGCGTGGCGCTGGGAGCGGCGGTAGTCGCGGTGGGTCGGCGCGTAGAGGATCGCCACCGTGCCCTCCGGGATGCCGAGCGAGGCGCGCAGCCGGGCCACGTCCGCCGGAGTCGCCGTGCGGAACACGTCGTTGCGGGGGTAGCCGTACTCCAGCGTGGTGTAGCGGCCGGGGTGGACGCGCTCGTGGGTGAGGGTGGTGTGGCGGTTGGCGGACAGCACGTAGTCCCACTGGTCGACGCCCTTGAGCAGCCGGGCGAAGTCCCTGCCCCGGGCCGCCGCCGGGCGCTCCTGGAGGTCGAGGCCGATGTGCCCCAGCGGGGTGCCCTGCCCGGTCTGGATCAGGGTCTGGCCCCGGCGCTTGACCAGGCGGTGGTCGAAGTCGGTGTTGCTGACCAGCCAGGCGGAGCGGGCGAGTGCCGTCCAGTAGGCGGCCGTGCCGGGGACGAGACGGCGCGGGCCCGGCGGGATGGTGTGGTGGTACTCGGGACGGGCGACCCACGCCGTGCGGATGTGCGGCGCGAGATCGCGGAACGCGGACTCCAGCGCGCCCGGGTTGCAGCTGTGGCCGCGGCCGTCGTAGGCGGTGAAGACGGCCCGGTCGGCGCGCAGCGGGAGACAGCGCTGGACGCGGTAGTGGAGCCGGAGCGCGGCGGACCGCACACCGCGCAGCAGATGCCCGGTGCTCCGCGCGACGCCGCGGTGCAGGGCCGACACCAGCTGGAGCGTGCGGTAGGTGCGGTGCAGGCCGAAGCGGATCAGGGTGTGCTGCACCCGGGCGCGCAGGGGGACGGGGGCGCCCCGGGTGCGGTAGCGGCGGTAGTGGGCGCGGGCCCGGCGCATGAAGTCCGCGCGCGAGCCGGGGGGCAGCCGGTCCCGCCGGGAGTACACGATCACCAGGTGATGGACCATGCGGCGGAACAACACCGGCCGCCACCGGGCCAGTTCGGCGCGCTCCTCCAGGTACGCGAACACCCGGTCGTACTGGTCGAGGACGTCGAAGTGCCGCTCACTGGTGGTGCGCAGGATGCTGCCCTGCCGCCGCTGCCGGTAGTGCACGCAGACGCGGTCCAGGGTCGCGATCGACTCCGCGGTCATGAGGACCGGGTACGTCCACGGCGTGTCCTCGTAGTACCCGGGCGGGAAGACGAACCCCTGCTCCTCGACGAACTCCCGCCGGTAGGCCTTGTTCCAGGCGACCATCAGCAGCCGCAGCAGGCCCGGCCGGTCCTCCAGGCGGAACGGGGCCGGGCCCTGCTCGGTGAGCTGGAGGGCCGCCTGGTTGCGGACCGCCTCACCCGTCCAGTACGTGCGCGCGTAGTCGAAGACCAGGACGTCCGGATCGCCCGTCTCCTTCAGCCGGTCCGCGATCGACCGCAGCGCGTCGGGTGTGAGGGTGTCGTCACTGTCGAGGAACAGCAGGTAGTCGCCGCTCGCGCGCGCCACGCCGGCGTTTCTCGCGCGGCCCAGGCCGATGTTCTCCGGTAGATGGACGGGGTGGACGCGCGCGTCGCGGGCGGCGAACTCGTCGATGATCGCGCCGCACGCGTCCGGCGAGCAGTCGTCGACGACGATCAGTTCCAGATCGGGACAGGACTGGGAGAGCACCGATTCGAGGCACTCGTGCAGGTACGCCTGAACCTGGTACGCGGGGACAATGACACTGAACCTGGGCAAGATGCCATCCATCGGTCGGTGCGGGCGTTCGGCCCGGGAACGGCCGGTGGGGTGAGTTGGTTACGGCGGCTACGGCATCCGGGGGAACGCCGAAGGGGCGGACCGCGACCGGTTCCGCCCCTCCAACTACCTTGTCCTGGAGGCTACTTGACGGCTCCCGCCATCACGCCGGACACGAACTGCCGCTGGAACGCGAAGAAGACGGCCAGCGGGACCACCATCGAGATGAACGCGCCGGGTGCCAGCACGTCGATGTTGTTGCCGAACTGCCGTACCTGAGTCTGGAGTGCGACCGTGATCGGCTGGCTCCCGGAGTCCGAGAAGATCAGCGCGACCAGCATGTCGTTCCACACCCACAGGAACTGGAAGATGCCGAGCGAGGCGATCGCCGGGGCGCCGAGCGGCATCACGACACGGAAGAACAGGCGCAGTTCACCCGCCCCGTCCAGGCGTGCCGCCTCCAGCAGCTCCCTCGGGATCTCCGCGAAGAAGTTCCGCAGCAGGAACACCGCGAAGGGCAGACCGAAGCCGACGTGGAAGAGCACCACGCCGATCACCGAGCCGAAGATGCCGATGTTGCCGAAGAGTTCGGCGATCGGGATCAGCGCGACCTGCACGGGCACGACCAACAGCCCGACCACGCCCAGGAACCACCAGTCGCGGCCCGGGAACTCCATCCAGGCGAAGGCGTAGCCCGCCAGCGAGCCGATCACCACGACCAGCAGGGTCGCCGGCACGGTGATCCACACCGTGTTGAGCAGGCTGCTGGTGATGTCCTCGTTCTCCAGCAGCTTGGAGTAGCTGTCGAACGTCATCTGCGACGGCTCGGTGAACACCTTCCACCAGCCGCTCGCCGCGATGTCCTCCGGCGAGCGGAGACTGGCCAGCAGCAGACCGATCGTCGGCACCAGCCAGAACAAGCCGACGACGATGAGGAACACCCGCACCAGCCCACCGCTGACCCCCTCGGCCAGCCGGGACCCCAGCGACTGCTTCGCCTTCATCGCCTGACCTCCCGCCTCAGCCGACGCACGTTGAACCACATCACCGGGATCACGAGCAGCAGCAGGAACACCGAGATGGCGCTGGCGATGCCCGGCTGGTCCTCGGAGAAGCCCTTGCGGTACAGCTCCAGGGCGAGGACGTTCGCGTCGTCCTGGGCGGAGCCGGGGGCGATGATGAAGACCAGGTCGAAGATCTTCAGCACGTTGATCATCAGGGTGACGGTGACGACCGCGAGGACCGGCGCCAGCAGCGGCACCGTGACCCGTCTGAACACCTGCCACTCGGTCGCGCCGTCGACCCGGGCCGCCTCCAGCAGTTCACGCGGCACGCCCGCGAGCCCGGCCGCGATCAGCACCATCGCGAAGCCCGCCCACATCCAGATGTACGCGCCGATGATGGACGGGGTGACCAGGGACGGGCCGAGCCAGTCCAGGCCGTTGTACGGCTCCTTGAAGTTGCTGTCCGGGAGCCGGAGTTGGGCCCCGTCGGCCGAGGCCGGCAGCGTGAAGGTGCCGTCGTCGCCGGCCGTCGCCGACGCCACGACCCTGCCGTCCTTCACGGCCTCGATCCTCATGCCGGCATAGCCCAGTTCGGAGGAGTCGACCCGGTTGAGCGTCCCCACGCCCTTGCCCCGCGTGAAGTCCTGCCAGGTCGTACCGGTGATCTTGTCCGGCTCGGGCTTGGCCGCCACGGCGGGCTTCGCGTCGTCCGGCATCAGGTCCGGCGCGACACCCACCAGGGGCAGCGAGACGGTCTCACCCGTGCGGACGGGCGACTTGGTGATGAACGCGCCCCCGCCCCCCGGCTCCAGCGGCGACTGACGGCCCGGGTGGGCCTTCGGGAAGGCCGACGCCTGGGCGAACGTGTCGTGCACGCCCACCCACACCGCGTTCGCGACGCCTTTGTCCGGATCCTGGTCGTACACCAGGCGGAAGATGATGCCCGCCGCCAGCATCGAGATCGCCATCGGCATGAAGACGACCAGCTTGAAGGCCGTGCCCCAGCGCACCCGTTCGGTCAGCACCGCGAAGATCAGGCCGAGCACCGTCGCGACCGTCGGCGCGAACACCACCCAGATGATGTTGTTCTTCAGCGCGGTGCGTATGCCCTCG
The DNA here is from genome assembly GCF_028885415.1 of Streptomyces coeruleorubidus. Taxonomy (GTDB): domain Bacteria; phylum Actinomycetota; class Actinomycetes; order Streptomycetales; family Streptomycetaceae; genus Streptomyces; species Streptomyces coeruleorubidus_A. The sequence continues at coordinate 3,819,994 of NZ_CP118527.1, read as the reverse complement.
TCGGTGAAGAGGGCCTTGTAGTTGTCGATCCCGGCGAAGCCGTCGCCGGACTGGTCGTAGAAGCTGCGGACCACCGAGTACCCGATCGGGTACACCACGAGCGCGCCGAGCAGGACGAGCGCGGGCAGCAGGAACAGCGCCGCGACGGTCCTGCGGGTGCCGGTCACACTCTTGCGCGACTTGGGAGCGGCAGGGGGCTTGACGCCCCCTGCCGCCGTGGCCGACGTCATGCCGTCAGCCTCCGTAGGCCGCGGCCGCTTCGGTCTCCAGCTTCGCTTGCGTACCCGCGACGTCCTTCGGGTTCTTCAGGAAGTCCTGGAGGATCTTCCACTCGCCCTTGCCGGGCGTACCGCCGAAGGCCTGCGGGGCCTGGTCGGACATGTCGAAGCGGAAGTCGTCACCGGCGTCGATGAGCGCCTTGGCGATCCTCTGCTGCACCGCGTTCGGGTACGCGGAGTTCGGCACGTTCTTGTTCGGTGAGAGGTAGCCGCCCAGCTTGGCCTGGATCTGCGCCGCGTCCGGCGAGGCGAGCCAGGTGGCCAGGGCCTGCGCCCCCTTCGAGTCCTCAAGGATCACGGCCGCGTCGCCGCCCGAGACCACCGGCCCGTTGTCACCGACCGCCGGGAACGGGAACACCTTCGCGTCCGTGCCGACCTTCATGGTCGTCGGGATGTTGACCTGCGCGAAGTCGCCCGCGGCGACCATGGCCGCCTTGGGCTGGTCCCCGCCGGTGAAGACCTGCGTGACGGAGGCCGGGAAGTCGGTCTGCAACGCCCCGTTCGCCCCGCCCGCGACGTAGTTCGCCTTGCCCCAGACCTGCGCGAGCGTGGTCAGCGCGTCCTTCACGGACGGGTCCGTCCACTTGATCTCGTGCTTGGCCAGCTGGTCGTACTTCTCCGGCCCGGCCTGGGAGAGGTACACGTTCTCGAACCAGTCGGTCAGCGTCCAGCCCTCGGCGCCGCCGACGGAGAACGGGGTGACGCCGGAGTCGTAGACCGTCTGTGCCGTCTTCAGCAGATCCGGCCAGGTCTCGGGCTCACTCGCCCCGGCGTTCTCGAAGACCTGGTTGTTGTACCAGATGAGGGACTTGTTGGCGGCCTTGTAGTAGACGCCGTACTGCTTGCCGCCCACCTTGCCGATGTCCTGCCAGCCCTGCGAGTAGTTCTCGCCGAGCTCCTTCAGGGCCTCGGCGCCGAGAGGCTTGGCCCAGCCCCGGTCGACGGCCTGCTTGATGGCGCCCGGCTGCGGCAGCATCACGATGTCCGGCGGCTGCCCGCCGGCCACCTTCGAGCCGATGAAGTTGATGATCGGGTCCTGGGCGGGCACGAACGTGACCTTGGCGCCCGTGCGCTTCTCGAACTCCGCCAGGACCTTCTTGAAGTTGGCCTGCTCGGCGCCGGTCCACACGGCGGCGATCTCCAGGCTCGTCCCGTCAAGCTTCGGAAGGGTGACGTTGTTGGCGGTCTCCTCGGTGTTGCCCTGGGTTCCACTGTTTCCGCCGTCGTCGCCTCCGCAGGCGGTGAGCGAGAGCGCGAGCGCTCCCGCGGCGACGGCGGCCGCGGCCTTGGCGGCTCTGCGGCTGTGGGGGGTCGCCTTGTCCCGTTTCGGCGACCAGCGTGTCCGGATGGTGCTGCTCGTCATGCGCATGACTGCCCCGTTCTTCGTTCCCTCGTCGAACGTCGAGCGCGCTCCCGTGCGATCTGGTCTACGCCCGGGCGGCGGGGGCGGCAAGATGGCGTCGGCTGTCAAGCGGGGGATCGTGACCCCCTCGTGACCAGGGACTCGGCCCTGATCAACGGACGGGGTCGGCATCCAGCCAGTGCCACGGACGAGTGCTACAGAAGTGACGGCACCTGCGCCGCCGCGACCTCCCGCGCCGCCCTTTCCAGCGCGCTGGCCAACAGTGCCAGGTCGGTCGGGCCATTTCCGAGTTCCCGCACCGGACGCCGGGCCGGAGGGTCACCCATGCGGTGCCATTCCAGGGGGACGACCGTGGGGCGCAGCGTCGCCGTCCGGGGGATCCGGCCGGTGACCCGCCCGCCCTGGAACGGCGTGACCCGCCCGTCCGCGCAGGCCAGGCGGCCACGGCCCGGAGCAGGTTCGTCGGGGCCCGGTGCCGGGGCGTCCAGGGTCACGCGGAGGGTGGCCCGGCGCGCCGGTTCCGTCTCCGCCGTACGGGTGCACGGGCCGGTGGCCGCCACCAGGTGGACGCCGAGCCGCTCGCCCTCCCGGGCCACGGCCTCCAGCGCGCGCATCACCGATCCGGCCGCGGGCCGTCCGGTCGAGCCGAGGGCGGGGGAGACCAACGCGTCCAGGTCGTCCACGACCACGACGAGCCGGGGCAGCGGCGGCGCCGCCTCCGTCCGCCGCCGGGCCGCTCCGGGCCGCAGCCGCATCGTCGAACTCGGCGGGGAGTCGAGATCCCCGGCCCCGGCGGCTGTCCCGGCACCTGCCTCGGCCTGGGCGCCGCCCCGGGCCGTCGCCGTGCGCTGGGCGACCATACGGCCCGACAGTTCGCGCCCGGTGTGCCACTCGGTGAAGTCGGAGCGCCCGAGCAGCTCGGCGCGCCGCTTCAGTTCGGCGCTCAGGGACTGCGCGAACTCGCGCATCCGGACCGGGTCGTGGGCTGTGAGATACGTGGTGACATGCGGGACGTCCGTACACACGCGCAGTCCCTCGCCGTGCCCGCCACCCGCGCCCGGGCCGCCCCGGCCGTCGACCAGCACGATGCCCAGCCGGTCCGGCCGCTCGGCGGCGGCCAGGGACGCGACGACCGCCCGCAGCAGCTCCGTGCGGCCGCTGCCCGGCGGGCCCTCGATCAGCAGATGCGGGCCCTGGGCGGCGAGGTCCGCGCAGACCGGGCCGCGCGGACCGGCGCCCAGCACCGCGCGCACCCGCCCGCCCAGTGCCTCGGTGTCGTCGGCCGCGTCCGCCCAGCGCGCCATCAGCGACGCCGGGGTGGCCCGGGCCAGGCCCAGCTCGTCCAGCAGCCGCGCCGCCTGGGGCAGGGGCGCGGAGACGCGCGGCTGAGGCCCACTCGTCGCGCCGTCCGTACGCAGCGGCGCCAGCGCCCGCGCGAACCGCTCGGCCCACGCGGGCGAGACGGCGTCGACGGTGGCGATGGTGCCGTGGCCCACGGGCCCGACCGGTCCCGAGGCGCCGCCGACCCGGGCCACGCGCATCAGCCGCAGCGCCGTCGCCACGTCCCCGCTGAGCAGCGCGACCGCACCGCACTGCCGGAACGTCGGCGCCACCGAGCAGGCCGCCTCGTACGTCTCCGTCACGGGCGAGGCGGGGGAGGCGGCTGCGGTCTCGGCCAGGCAGACGACATGGATCCCGGCCCGGGGGCCTTCCAGCGCCAGCCGTGCCACGGCCTCACGCAGGTCGGCTCCGCCGGGGTCGCCGTCCACGACGACGACGGTGTAGGGGCCGGGGAAGTCGGCGGCCGGGTCGGGGGCGGGGGTGTCGTCCCGGGCCCAGGAGGGGCGACGGGGCACGGGACCGGCGGTGCCGGGCACGGGGTTGTCGGCATCGGGGCCCGGCGCGTTGCCGCTCGGGCCGTCGGTTTCCCGGGCCCTGGAGAACCGCACGTTGCCCAGCAGTCCGTCGGCCCCCGCGGCGCCGCCTCCCGCGTCCGCCAGCTGGTCCTCCAGGCGGCGGAGGAGCTCGTCCGTGCGGGCGGCGGCCTGTTCCCGGTCGTAGGCGAGCAGCAGGCGGCAGTCCTGCCCGTGCCCGGGACGGACATGCGGCAGCCAGCCCAGCCAGCCCCACTCGGCGGTGCGCTCCTCCAGGGGGCGGGAGCGGTCCGCGGCGATCAGGACGATCTCCAAGGTGTCGGGGGAGTGCAGCGCGGTGAGCTGCGCCAGCACGGCACGGGCCAGCCCGGCGAGCCGCGCCTGCGGCCCGGCCAGTCCCAGCGCGCCGACCTCGCGCAGCCCGGAGGTCACCGGCACCGCGGGCAGCAGGCCCGAGCCGTCCGGTGCCGCCCGGTCGGCCGTACCGAGCCGCACGGCGAGCGCTTCCGGGTGGCCCGGGCCGCGCTCCCACAGCCGGGGTCCCGGTCCCAGCGCCGTCAGCAGCAGCGCGGCCGGATCCGGCCAGGTCTCCGGCACCGCCGGCCCGACGGCCGAGCGATCGGCCGCCACTTCGGCCGGCTCGTCTTCGTATGTCCCGCGCGCGGGCGCCCCCTGCTCGCCACGCCCTCCGGCCAACCGCCGCGCCCACGCCCCGAGCCCGCCCAGCCTGCGCGTCCCCGGCGGAACGTCGGTGCCCCGGAGGGGAGTGCCCTTGCGCCCGCGACCGGACCGCTCGTCCGTGGCGTCTGCCGGGGAGAGCGCACCGGTGTGGGTGGGAGCCGTCGGACGGGGAGCCGCCTGGCCCCCGGCCCGGGCATGAGGGACTACGCCGTCCACTGTTCCGGCGTCCTGGCCGGAACCTGCCGTGCCCCCGTCACCGAACGCCCCGTCCGGCGCCCCGGTCCCGGAGCGCCCCGCGTGCGTGTCCCCGGCACCGAGCCCGGCCTGCGTCGCATCGCGCTGCCGGGGAGTGCTGGTGACGCCGTCGGGGGAGGTCGTTGCCGACGAGCCCGCGGCGGCATCGCGCTGCCGGGGAGCCCGGACGACGGGCTCCGAGTCCCCCTGACCCCGGGCGATGCCCGGCCCGTGCTCACCGGCAGCGGCCCGGAATCCGCCCTGCGCGGCCCCCGGCCCGCCCCCGGCGGCCGGCCGTGAAGCCTGCGCGGCCGCTCCCGCACCCTTGCTCTCGACCCGAGGCGCCCCGCCCTGCCCCGGCACCACCGCCGAGTCCCCGGAGCCGCGCCCAGCGGTGCCCGGAGTGCCCCGGGCCGCCGAGCCGTAAGCGTGATGAGTCGGCCCGGCAGGGTCGGCAGGACCGGCAGGGTCGGCAGGACCGGCAGGGCGGGCAGCCCCGTAAGCACCGGAAGGCCCGGCAGACCCGGAAGGCCCGGCAGGGATCGGGCCCGACGCGCGCGTATCCGCCCCCACTCCGCCGGTGCCGGCAGGCCCCGGCACTCGTACGTGCCCCTCCCCGTCCGGCGTCGTGTCCACCCGGCCCCCCGGCCCCCCGGCGGGAGCCAGCCGCAGAGCCGATTCGCCGATCCGCAGCAGCGCCCCGGGGGCGAAACGGACCGCCCGGCCGGCCACACGCGCGCCGTCCAGCGTCGTGCCGTTCGTGGAGTCGAGGTCGGCGACCGAGACGCGGCCGTCGGCGCTCACCGTCACCGCGCAGTGCAGCCGGGAGACGTCCGGGTCGTCGAGCGGCACGTCGGCGTCGGCGGAGCGGCCGATGCGGATCTCGCCGCCGTGCAGCAGGTGGACGCCGCCGGCGTCGGGCCCGGCGACCACCTGGAGCTGGGCCGGGGCGTCGTCCAGCTCGGGATGCGGCTCCGGCTCGCCCGGCGCGCCCACGGACAGCACGGCACCGTCGGTCAGCGGGGGCTCGCCGAGCGTGCAGCGCTGGGCATCGAGCCGCTGCTCCCCGGCGTACAGCACCGGGGAGCCCGAGCCGTCACCGCCGAGGACAACCTGGGAGAGCGCCGAGGCCACCGCCGCGAGCGCCGTCCCGGCGGGCGCAGTGACCAGCACGTCGCAGCGCGCGGCGCGGTCCCGAGCCGGAGCCGCCAGGCCCAGCGGGTCTACGACGGTCAGCCGGATCTGCATCGCCGTCAGCGGTCCCTTCTGCCCGGGCGCGGAGTCCCCCCACCCCGCCCCAGCACGTCGGCCAGTACTGCACGCATCCTCGCACCTGCCACTGACAGCGCGCCCCTCGCTCCGGAACAAGTGATCTTGATTGGTCGGCTCTGCCCGCAAAAGTGCCTGAGAGAAGACCCACTCGCGATCACTTGAGATCGGTCACGCTCACTCTCGGCAACCACGAGACCGAGGTGAGCGTCTTTCCTTCGAACACGTGCGAAATTCGAACGCGTGCGAGAACGCATACGTAAGACCCACAGAATGACGACACCCCGGTCCCCGGCGGCACGGCACTACAGTGGGTCGGACAGGCCAGCAGGCAAGGCAAGCACCAGGGAGCGCATGACGTGCGGCCGGTAGGCAGCAAGTACCTGCTCGAGGAGCCGCTCGGGCGCGGCGCCACGGGCACCGTCTGGCGAGCCCGCCAGCGCGAGACCGCGGGCGCCGAGGCGGCCGTGCCGGGACAGCCCGGCGAGACCGTCGCGATCAAGGTCCTCAAGGAGGAGCTGGCCAGCGACCCGGACATCGTCATGCGGTTCCTCCGGGAGCGCTCCGTCCTGCTCCGGCTGACCCACCCGAACATCGTCCGGGTCCGCGACCTGGTCGTCGAGGGCGAGCTGCTGGCGCTGGTCATGGACCTCGTCGAGGGCCCCGACCTGCACCGCTACCTGCGCGAGAACGGGCCCTTCAGCCCTGTCGCAGCCGCCCTGCTCACCGCCCAGATCGCCGACGCGCTCGCCGCCAGCCACGCCGACGGCGTGGTCCACCGCGACCTCAAGCCGGCGAACGTGCTGCTCCAGCAGTACGACGGGCAGATGCACCCGCTGCTGACCGACTTCGGCATCGCCCGCCTGGCCGACTCGCCGGGCCTGACCCGCACCCAGGAGTTCGTCGGGACGCCCGCCTACGTCGCGCCCGAGTCCGCCGAGGGCCGCCCGCAGACCTCCGCCGTCGACATCTACGGCGCCGGCATCCTGCTGTACGAGCTGGTCACCGGCCGCCCGCCGTTCTCCGGCGGCTCCGCCCTGGAGGTGCTGCACCAGCACCTGAGCGCCGAGCCGCGCCGTCCCTCCACGGTCCCCGACCCGCTGTGGACGATCATCGAGCGCTGCCTGCGCAAGAACCCGGACGAGCGGCCCAGCGCCGAGAACCTCGCCCGCGGTCTGCGCGTGGTCGCCGAGGGCATCGGGGTGCACGCGAACTCCGCGCAGATCGCCGCCGCCGAGGGCGTCGGCGCCCTCCTGGTGCCCGACCCGGCGCCCGCGCCCGTGCCGGACACGCCCGGCGCGGGCGAAGCCGACCCCACCCAGGTCCTCCCGCAGGGCGCGGGCTCGTACGACCCGAACGCCGCGACCAGCGTCATGCCGCACACCGGCGGCCCGGCCGGCGCCGCCGATCCCACCGCAGTCCTGCCGGGCCGGGGCGCGGCCGACCCGACGGCCGTGATGCCGCCGGTCCCGCCGGGCTCGCCCGGCCACCCCGGTCAGCAGGGCCAGCACGGCCAGCAGGGCGGACCCGAGGATCCGCACCCCTGGCAGAACCAGCTGCGGGCCGCCCGCGACCGCAACGAACAGACGCAGGTCCAGTACCTCGACCCCAACGAGGACCCGCTGCGCCGCCGCCCCCAGCGGCAGGTCGCCCGGCCGCAGCAGCAGCCCCCGCGGCGCCAGGCACCCCCGCCCGGGCCCGGCTACGGCCATCCGCAGCAGCAGCCCCAGCAGTACGCCCCGCAGCCCCAGCGGCCCCAGCCGCCGCAGCGCTACGCCCCGCCCGCACCGCCGCCCCAGCCCCAGCAGCCGCAGCGGCCCCCGCGCGAGCCCCGGCAGCGCAGCGCCAACCGGATGCGGATCCCCGGGCTTGGCTGCCTGAAGGGCTGTCTCTTCTCGATCGTCATCCTGTTCGTCGCCGGTTGGCTGATCTGGGAACTGAGCCCGCTCCAGGAGTGGATCGGCACCGGCAAGGGCTACTGGGACCAGCTGACCGACTGGTTCAACACCGTGACCGGCTGGTTCGAGAAGCTGGGAAGCAGTTCCGGCACGAACTGACCGGAACCGCCCTGCGGGGTTGGTGATTTGTCGACACCTGGCGGGTGATTTCTGCCTCGGCAGTGAAGGTTGGCTCTCCGGGCGCGTAGTTTTAACGACAACACGCGTCGGTAGGAGCAGCCTTGGCACGGAAGATCGGCAGCCGGTACACCGCCCACCAGATCCTGGGGCGGGGCAGCGCCGGCACGGTGTGGCTGGGTGAGGGTCCCGAAGGCCCGGTCGCCATCAAGCTGCTGCGCGAGGACCTCGCCTCCGACCAGGAGCTCGTCGGGCGCTTCGTGCAGGAGCGGACGGCGCTGCTCGGCCTGGAGCACCCGCACGTGGTGTCGGTGCGCGACCTGGTCGTGGACGGCAACGACCTGGCGCTGGTCATGGACCTCGTGCGGGGCACCGACCTGCGGACCCGGCTGGAGCGGGACCGGCGCCTCGCGCCCGAGGCGGCCGTCGCGATCTCGGCCGACATCGCCGACGGCCTGGCGGCCGCGCATGCCGCGGGCGTCGTGCACCGGGACGTGAAGCCGGAGAACGTGCTCCTGGACATGCAGGGCCCCCTGGGCCCGGGCCGCTCCCACCGCGCGCTGCTGACCGACTTCGGTGTGGCCAAACTCATCGACACCCCGCGCCGCACCAAGGCCACGAAGATCATCGGCACGCCGGACTACCTCGCCCCGGAGATCGTCGAAGGCCTGCCGCCCCGCGCCTCCGTCGACATCTACGCGCTCGCCACGGTCCTCTACGAGCTGCTCGCGGGCTTCACCCCGTTCGGCGGCGGCCACCCGGGCGCGGTCCTGCGCCGGCACGTCACGGAGACGGTCGTCCCGCTGCCCGGCATCCCGGACGAGCTGTGGCAGCTGCTCGTGCAGTGCCTGGCCAAGGCGCCGGCGTCGCGCCTGCGGGCCTCGGAGCTCGGGGCGCGGCTGCGGGAGCTGCTGCCGATGCTGGCGGGCATGCCGCCGCTGGAGGTGGACGAGCCGGACACGGAGTCCGCCGAGGAGTCGGACCGCGAGGAGCAGCCCGCCGGACCGGCACCGGCGGGGGAGCGGATCCGGCGGCGGGGCGCGGTCCCCCTGGTGCCGGGCGCGAAACCGGCCGACTCCAACCGGGACACGCACACCTCGATGCGCGTACCTGCACCCGACGAGCTGGCCGGGGGCGCACACGGCACGGCCCGGGCCCCGCGCGCATCGGGCACGCCCCGGCCGGGCTCGGCCCGCAACCGCGCCATCGCCCGACGCCGCCGCGTGGCCCTGGGCGCGGGAGCGGTCGCCCTGGCGGCGGCGGTCGGCGTCGGAGCATGGCTCTCCACATCGGGCGACGACGCGAGCACCCCTCCCCAGGACACGAAGAACTCGGCCCCGCAGTCCCCCTGACCTGCCCCGGAGAACGGATGTGGCCGACGGCGTAGGACGGGTGAAGCCGACGGCGGCGGGGGTCGGAGCCGGGGTCTGGCTGTCGCCTCGGAGACGGGTTCTGGCTTGTCGCCGAGGGGCGACCGGCGTGGGGTGGCGCGGGGGCATGAGGAGCTTTGCCCCGTAGTCCCCCTGTCCTCTCCCGAGGCCAGGACGGGTGAAGCCGACGGCGGCAGGGGTCGGAGGTGGTGCCCGGCCGTCGACGGCTTGACCGGCGCCCGGTGCCGTAGGGCGCCAGGGAGTCGGTGCCCCCGCCCCCTGACCCGTCGGCTCCGACGGCCCGGCGCTGGCCGACGGGCGGAGCCGTTACGCTGGAGGCGTGGCAGTCGTCGATGTATCCGAAGAGCTCAAGTCCCTCTCCTCGACCATGGAGTCGATCGAGGCCGTTCTGGACCTCGACAGGCTGAGGGCAGACATCGCCGTGCTCGAGGAGCAGGCGGCCGCGCCGTCCCTGTGGGACAACCCCGACGAGGCGCAGAAGATCACCAGCAAGCTGTCCCACCTCCAGGCCGAGGTGCGCAAGGCCGAGGCCCTGCGCGGTCGTATCGACGACCTCGCCGTCCTCTTCGAGATGGCGGAGGAGGAGGACGACCCGGACACCCGCGCCGAGGCGGAGTCCGAGCTCACCGCCGTGAAGAAGGCGCTGGACGAGATGGAGGTCCGCACGCTCCTCTCCGGCGAGTACGACGCCCGTGAGGCCCTGGTGAACATCCGCGCCGAGGCGGGCGGCGTCGACGCCGCCGACTTCGCCGAGAAGCTCCAGCGCATGTACCTGCGGTGGGCCGAGCAGCGCGGCTTCAAGACCGAGATCTACGAGACGTCGTACGCGGAGGAGGCCGGCATCAAGTCGACCACCTTCGCCGTCCAGGCGCCCTACGCGTACGGCACGCTCTCCGTCGAGCAGGGCACGCACCGGCTGGTGCGCATCTCGCCCTTCGACAACCAGGGGCGCCGCCAGACGTCCTTCGCGGGCGTCGAGATCCTTCCCGTGGTCGAGCAGACCGACCACATCGAGATCGACGAGTCCGAACTGCGGGTGGACGTGTACCGCTCGTCCGGCCCCGGCGGCCAGGGCGTCAACACGACCGACTCCGCGGTGCGCCTCACCCACATCCCCACCGGCATCGTCGTCTCCTGTCAGAACGAGCGATCGCAGATCCAGAACAAGGCAACGGCCATGAACGTGCTCCAGGCCAAGCTGCTGGAGCGGCGCCGCCAGGAGGAGCAGGCCAAGATGGACGCCCTCAAGGGCGACGGCGGCAACTCCTGGGGCAACCAGATGCGTTCGTACGTGCTGCACCCGTACCAGATGGTCAAGGACCTGCGCACCGAGTTCGAGGTCGGTAACCCCGAGGCCGTTTTCAACGGCGAGATCGACGGGTTCCTCGAAGCCGGAATTCGCTGGCGCAAGCAGCAGGAGAAGTAAGTTTGTCGATAAGGCAACTGCCGACGTCAGGGCGGCAGTTGCCTTTTCTGTGCCTGCATGTCTGGGTTTTACGTCACACTCACAGAGTCAGACTCCCGGCATTGGCCCCGTACTTGGACATGGCGCCCGCAAACGCCCTTGACGTGTCTTTGAAAAATGGGAAGGGTAAAGCGCGGCATGCGTGTCTACTGGGGCGCATGTGAACCGGGGGGCTCTTCACCGCAGCTACCCCCGTCGAGCACAGCTCCAAACGCTGCCTAATGACGATGAGCTACTGGGGGTAGCAACCACATGACGAAGAAGACGCGGATCCGTGTCGCGCGGATCGCGGCCGGCGCCGTGATCGCGGCCGGTGCCTCGCTGACCGCCGCCGGTGCCGCATCCGCCGCGGAGGCCGAGGACTGCCTGCTCGGCATCCTGTGCGCCGACGAGTCGCCCACCCCGACTCCGACGCCGCCGGTTCCCACTGAGCTCCCCACCGACCCGCCGACGGGCCTCCCGACCGACCCGCCGTCGACCGAGGAGCCCACCGACGAGCCGACCGAGCCCACGGACGAGCCCACCGAGCCGACCGAGGACCCGACGGCCCAGCCGACCGACCCGGGCAACGGGAACGGCAACGGCGGCGGCAACGGCAACGGAGGTGGCAACGGCGGCGGCAACGCCGCCGACCCCGACGGCGGCACCTCCCCGCAGGAGGAGGGCTCCTCGTCCCTCACCGACACCGGCTCGGACGCCACCCCGGCGGCGCCGCAGGCCCAGGCCCAGGGCAACGGCCAGGAGCTCGCCGAGACGGGTGCCGCGCAGACCACCTTCCTGGTGATCGGCGCCGCCACGATGATCGCCGGCGGTGTCGGCTTCCGCGTCCTGCCGCGCCTCATGGGCGGCCGCGGCGGGACTGCCGCCTGACGGTAGCCGCGTCCGTACGGACGGTAGGCACAGCGCAACGCCGAGGGCCCGGAGCGAACGCTCCGGGCCCTCGGCCGTGTCTTTCGGACCGCTGAGTACGCCGCCAGGCGTCAGGTCAGGCGGTCTGGTGCGCCAGCAGCGCCACCGCGGCGATCAGCACTGCCAGCAGTGCGATCAGCGCCATCGGGTTCAGACCCGCGAGGAAGTTCTCCTGCTGCAGCCGCTCGCGGTTCGCACGGCACACAGGGCACCGGCCCTCGCTCACGGGCGCCGCGCAGTTCGCGCACACCAGCCGGTCGTACGTCATGCGCTCGCCCTCCTTGCGCCGATTCCTTGTGTGTAACGCTCGCGGCGGTGCGAACGTTCCCTCTCCACTGTGCCAGGTTCCTCCAGAGGTCGCGCGGGTCGCTCCCGGAGAGGTGGGTGTGCATTGTTGCGCGGCTGCGGGCGGGTGGGGGCTGGTCGCGCCCAGGCGGCGGAGCCGCATATTGATACATCCCCGCGCCCCTCGGAGGCGTACAAAACGGCATATCCAATGCGCAACCGCGACCGGTGACTGCGGTGCGCTGCCCGGTTCGCGTATGGTCACGCTCATCTACCCCCGGCTACCCGTGGTGCATCCGTGATCCGATTCGACAACGTCTCCAAGGTCTACCCCAAACAGACCCGCCCCGCCCTCAGGGATGTCTCCCTGGAGGTCGAGAAGGGTGAGTTCGTCTTCCTCGTGGGGTCCTCCGGCTCCGGAAAGTCCACCTTCCTGCGGCTGATCCTCCGCGAGGAGCGGTGCAGCCACGGGCAGGTGCACGTTCTGGGCAAGGACCTCGCGCGCCTGTCCAACTGGAAGGTGCCGCAGATGCGGCGCCAGCTGGGGACGGTCTTCCAGGACTTCCGCCTGCTGCCGAACAAGACGGTCGGCGAGAACGTCGCCTTCGCGCAGGAGGTCATCGGCAAGTCGCGCGGCGAGATCCGCAAGTCCGTGCCGCAGGTGCTCGACCTCGTCGGGCTCGGCGGCAAGGAGGACCGGATGCCCGGCGAGCTGTCCGGTGGTGAGCAGCAGCGCGTCGCCATCGCGCGGGCCTTCGTCAACCGGCCCAAGCTGCTCATCGCCGACGAGCCCACCGGCAACCTCGACCCGCAGACCTCCGTCGGCATCATGAAGCTGCTCGACCGCATCAACCGGACGGGCACGACCGTGGTGATGGCAACGCACGACCAGAACATCGTGGACCAGATGCGCAAGCGCGTCATCGAACTCGAGAAGGGCCGCCTCGTCCGCGACCAGGCCCGCGGTGTCTACGGCTACCAGCACTGAGACCGCACCCGAGAGTCACGGAAAGGCATAACCCCTCGCCATGCGCGCCCAGTTCGTCCTGTCGGAGATCGGCGTCGGTCTCCGCCGCAATCTGACGATGACCTTCGCCGTCGTCGTCTCCGTCGCCCTGTCGCTCGCCCTGTTCGGCGGGTCGCTCCTGATGAGCGACCAGGTCAACACCATGAAGGGCTACTGGTACGACAAGGTCAACGTCTCGATCTTCCTCTGCAACAAGAGCGACGCCGAGTCCGACCCCAACTGCGCCAAGGGCGCGGTGACGGACGACCAGAAGAAGCAGATCAAGGCCGACCTCGACAAGATGGGCGTCGTCCAGACGGTCACGTACGAGTCGCAGGACCAGGCGTACAAGCACTACAAGGAGCAGTTCGGCGACTCCCCGCTGGCCAGCTCCCTCACGCCGGACCAGATGCAGGAGTCGTACCGCATCAAGCTGAAGGACCCGCAGAAGTACCAGGTCATCGCCACCGCCTTCAACGGCCGGGACGGGGTGCAGTCCGTCCAGGACCAGAAGGGCATCCTGGACAACCTCTTCAAGCTGCTGAACGGCATGAACTGGGCCGCGCGCGCGGTGATGGCGCTGATGCTGGTCGTCGCGCTGATGCTGATCGTCAACACGGTGCGCGTCTCGGCGTTCAGTCGACGGCGCGAGACCGGCATCATGCGCCTGGTCGGCGCCTCGGGCTTCTACATCCAGGCGCCGTTCATCATGGAGGCCGCGGTCGCCGGGCTCATCGGCGGCACGCTCGCGTGCGCCTTCCTGCTGATCGCCCGGTACTTCCTCATCGACCACGGACTGGCCCTGGCCGACCAGCTGACGCTGATCAACTTCATCGGCTGGGACGCCGTCCTCACGAAGCTGCCGCTCATCCTCGCCACGAGCCTGCTGATGCCCGCGTTGGCCGCGTTCTTCGCGCTGCGCAAGTACTTGAAGGTGTGACGCATACCAAGAGGGGCCGTGCGGTCAACAAGCCGTACGGCCCTTTCCCTTGTCCTAGACTCACCGGCATGTCAGGTCGTGACCCGTTCTGTCAGCCCCGTCGCATCCGCCGCGGGGCCGCCCTGACATTGATGTTCGCGAGCGTGCTCGTCGCCGGCGCGGCCACGGGTTCCCTCCCGCAGGCCGAGCGGAAGCCCACGCCGGACGAGGCCCGTTCGGCCGTCCCGGCCGGGCACCACGCGGACGTCACCAGGGCGGCCGAGGAGGCCATGGCCGACGGCAAGTCCCCGATGGAGGCCGCGAAGCGCGCCGTCAGCCGCAGCGGGGACCGCTGGGGCGCCGTCTACTCCCAGGGCGAGTACGAGGAGTTCGAGGAATCCCTCGACGGCCAGTACACGGGCGTCGGCCTGTGGGCGCGCAGCGAACGCGACGGCCGTATCGAGGTGACGAAGGTGCGCGCCGGCTCGCCCGCGGCCACCGCCGGGATCCGGCCCGGAGACCTGCTGCGCAGCGTCGACGGAGAGAAGACCGACGGGCGGCCCGTCACCGAGGTCGTCTCCTTACTGCGCGGGGACGCCACCGACGCCCCCGCCGGCACCACCGTCCGCCTCGGCCTGGAGCGCGGCACGCGCGCGTGGACCGAGACCCTGCGCCGGGCCAGGCTGTCCGCGGACTCGGTCGCCGTTCGAAAGGTCGCCGGCTCGGTCACCGTCATCCGGGTCGACACCTTCACCAAGGGCTCCGGCGACCAGGTCCGCAAGGCCGTCCGGCAGGCCCCGCCCGGCGGCGGGATCGTCCTCGACCTGCGCGGCAACTCCGGCGGCCTGGTCACCGAGGCCGTCACCGCCGCCTCCGCCTTCCTCGACGGCGGCCTGGTCGCCACCTACGACGTCGACGGCGAGCAGCACGCCCTGCACGCCGAGCCCGGCGGCGACACGACGAGACCCCTGGTCGCGCTCGTCGACGGCGGGACGATGAGCGCGGCCGAACTCCTCACCGGCGCCGTTCAGGACCGCGGACGGGCGCTCGTCGTGGGTTCCAGGACCTTCGGCAAGGGCTCGGTCCAGATGCCGAGCCGGCTGCCCGACGGCTCCGTCGCGGAGCTGACCGTCGGGCACTACCGCACCCCCTCCGGCCGCGCGGTCGACGGCCGGGGCCTCACGCCCGACCTGGAGGCCGACGAAGGGGCCCTCCAGCGAGCCGAGACCGTACTGCGCGGTCTGGCAGGTCCCTCGTAATCGACTTCCCCCGGGCCCCCTCCGTAGTGCGAAAATGGGCGGCACTATGGCTAAGGAAAAAGGGCGCAAGCTGATCGCGCAGAACAAGAAGGCGCGGCACGACTACCTCATCATCGACACCTACGAGGCCGGTCTGGTCCTCACCGGCACCGAGGTGAAGTCGCTGCGCCAGGGACGGGCGTCGCTGGTCGACGGCTTCGTGCAGATGGACGGGCACGAGGCGTGGCTGTACAACGTGCACGTGCCGGAGTACAGCCAGGGCACGTGGACCAACCACAGCGCGCGGCGCAAGCGGAAGCTGCTGCTGCACCGTGAGGAGATCGACAAGCTGGAGTCGAAGTCGCAGGAGACGGGCCACACCATCGTGCCCCTCGCCCTGTACTTCAAGGACGGCCGCGCCAAGGTCGAGATCGCGCTGGCGAAGGGCAAGAAGGAGTACGACAAGCGCCAGACCCTCCGCGAGAAGCAGGACCGGCGCGAGGCCGAGCGGGTGATCTCGGCGGTACGCCGCAAGGCCCGCGCCTAGTGGGGAACACTCTGGGCGTGGCCCGCGTTGAACGGGGTACCACGGCAGAGCGGCCGCGGGGAATACGGTGGCATCGTCGGGCGTTGGTCACGTACGATGGCACCTGCGCCTCACAGCGGGTGCGGGCCCCTCACGGGGCAGATTGAAAAATCAACATGGGGATGATCGGTTTCGACAGCGGCTGTCGAAGCAGGGGAAGCGTGTCGAGGAAGCGGCCATGATCTCGTAAACCACAGGCCGAAAAAAATAATCGCCAATTCCAAGCGATCCATCTCCCAGGGCGAGCTCGCCCTCGCTGCCTGATCTTCAGGTAGCGAGCAGCGGCTCCCCTACTTAAAGGGAGTGTCAGCCCGGGGGTGTTCCCGACCCGGATCCTGGCATCATTTAGGGAACTAAACCTCGATCCCGGTCACGGGGTGACGAGGGAAACCACACAGTGACTGGGCCCGTCGGAGACTTGTCGGCGTGATCTCCGGGGCCGAGAAAAGCACAGCCGACTGCACACGGAGAAGCCCTGATTCCACACCGTTGGACGCGGGTTCGATTCCCGCCATCTCCACTCATCCCATGTGGGCACAGGCCCCGTCGCTTACGAGCGGCGGGGCCTTTGTCATGCGTGACTCGTACTCGCCCGCTCCGTCAGCCGCGGCGGCAGCAGCGTCACCTCCGGCACGGGCGTGCCGTGCAGTTTTTCCATCAGCAGTGCCACCGCTCGGGTGCCGAGCTCCGTGGCCGGCAGGACGACCGACGTGATCGTCGCGGGGTCGTCGGGGCAGACGGCCGTGATCGACAGGTCCTCGGGGACGCGCAGACCGAGCTGCTGGAAGGCCGTGACCAGGGGTTCCAGGAGGGGGGCGTTGTGGACGACCACGGCCGTCAGGGCGGGGTGTTCGCGCAGCAGCCGGTCCGCGATGTGGTGGGCCTCGGCCGGTGCCGACACGGCGGGGCGCACCGACGAAGCCAGCCCGTGGTGGTCGGCTGCGGCCGTGAAGCCCTCGACCAGGCGGTGGGCCGAGGCGGTCCTGCGCAGGTGGACCTCCGGTGGCGGGCCGATCAGGGCCACCGTTCGGTGGCCGAGGTCGGCCAGGTGGTGCACGCACGCCTCGCCCGCCGCCCTGTAGTCCAGGTCCACGCAGGTCAGCCCGTGCGGGTCGGCGGGGAGGCCGAGCAGGACGCAGGGGCGGTCCAGGGAGCGGAGCAGGGGGAGACGTGGGTCGTGCAGGCCGATGTCCATGACCAGTAACGCGTCCGCCGGCGCCGGATCCCTGGCGCGGGTCAGGCCCTCCTCATGGGTGAGGAGCAGGACGTCGTGGTCGTACTCGCGTGCCGCTGTCACCACCGACTGCGTCACACGCATCATGGCCGGTACGTGGACTCCGGTGCGCAGCGGGGCTGCCACGGCCAGGACATTCGACCTGCCGTGCGCCAGTGCGCCGGACTGCGGGCGGTATCCCAGCTCCCGGGCGGCCGCCTCGACCCTCCGCCGCGTCTCCGCCGAGATCGGGCGCTTGCCGCTCAGCGCGTACGACACGGTGCTGGGGGAGACCCCGGCCCGCCGCGCCACGTCCGTGATCCTGACCATCAGGCCGGCTCCAGCCCCAGCATGAGGGAGCCGGTTCCGTCCGGTGCCCGGACCTCGTGACCGGCGGCGGTGAGCGCCCAGGGTGCGGCCGGGGCGCTGCATGTCGCCCGCAGGGTGTCGCCTTCGCGTACGACCGTGAAGGTCACGTCCCCGACCCGTACCGTCGGGGGCGCGTGCGCGTGGAGCGTCAGGACCGGGCCCCTCAACAGGTCGCCGCGGGAGCGGACGGGCCGGGTCGGCGCGATGATCTCCAGCGTGCCGTCCGACTCGGTGACGTCGAGCACCTCGGCCGGGTATGCCGCGGTGACG
This sequence comes from Streptomyces coeruleorubidus, assembly GCF_028885415.1. Classification (GTDB taxonomy): domain Bacteria; phylum Actinomycetota; class Actinomycetes; order Streptomycetales; family Streptomycetaceae; genus Streptomyces; species Streptomyces coeruleorubidus_A. The sequence continues at coordinate 3,802,569 of NZ_CP118527.1, read as the reverse complement.
CCCTCCCGAAGCAGCCAGTAGCCGTCGGTGAACTTCATGTGGGGGTCCTTCTTCCTGTGCCCGGCAGGGGTCGGCACGTGACGTCGAAGCGCTTCGACGAACGAACGTATGTGTGGTGCATGAGGGCGTCAATGGGGCGGGCGTAGATCAGTGAAGCGATTCGACGCGCCGCACAGGGACAACACCAGGGCCACGGCCGCCGCCATCACCGGGATGCCGTATCCCGCCGTCGCCGACACCCGCTCCACCGTCCAGCCGCCGAGCGCGCTGCCGCAGGCGATGCCGCCGAGCAGGCCGGTCACCGCCAGGGTCATGCCCTCGTTCAGCCGGCCGTCGGGAGTGCGCTGCTGGATCAGCGTCATGGTGGTGACCATCGTCGGGGCCGTCGCCATCCCGGCGATCAGCAGCGCGCCCGCCAGGAGCGGGAGGGAACCGGTGAGGGCGGCCGCGAGCAGGGGCAGGGTCAGCAGCGCGGTCATCGAGGCCACGCACCACGGCAGGCGGGACGCGGCCGGCCCGGCGGGCTTCGCGACGCCGTACAGCAGGCCCGCCGCGCACGAACCCGCCGCCTGGAGCGCGAGCACGACACCGGCCGCCGACCCGTGTCCCCGCGCGTCCGCGAACGCCAGCGTGACGACCTCCGTCGAGCCGAACACCGCGCCCATCGCCAGGCAGACCGCGAGCAGCGGGGGCATGCCGGGGGCGCGCAGCGGCGCCGTCGCGGGTATGCGCGCGTGGACCGGCGGCTCCGTCGCACGCCGGGTGGTGTACAGGAGCATGCCCGTCAGCAGCATCACCGCGCCGACGAGCGTGCCCGCCTCCGGGAAGAACGCCCCGCACAGGAAGGCCGCGAGCACCGGGCCCAGCATGAAGCACAGCTCGTCCGCGGCCTGCTCGAAGGAGTTGGCGGTGTGCAGCGCCTTGGCGTCACCGGCCAGCAGATACGCCCAGCGGGCCCGGGACATGCCGCCGGTGTTGGGGGTCGTGGCGGTGGCGGCGTAGGAGGCGAACAGGGTCCAGTCGGGGGCGTCGTGGCGCACGCACAGCAGCAGCGCGAGTGAGCTGAGGACGGCGATCACCGTGGCGGGCAGGGCCACCCGGGCCTGCCCGTGCCGGTCGACGAGCCGCGCGGTCCACGGCGCGACCACCGCGGTCGCCGCGAGTCCCGTCGCCGTGACGGCACCGGCGAGGGCGTACGAGCCCCGCGTACCGGCGATCATGACGACCGCGCTGACGCTGAACATGCCCATCGGCAGCCGGGCGATCAGGTTCCCGGCGGTGAACGCACGGGCGCCCGGCAGCCCGAAGAGACGGCGGTACGGGGTGAGTTGTGGCATGCGCCCACCGTCGCCCGGAGGTGATCGGCCGGTCCAACACCTGTTCCGTACGGAATCACGCACCTGGGTTGTAGGACAGGCGGTAAATATGCGCTGCTCGTTCTTCATACAGCGATATGGAGAGTCCTTAATGGCGCATGGAAAAGATGCTCAGCCGGAAAATCCTTCACTCGTTTGCCGCGCATCCGCCGAAGTGGGCCGACGGTTAGTCGGTACATGACCGAGGCGACCAGGAAAGACGGTTGGGCGGTAACGCTCGGCCCCTACACCTACATTCCAGCTCCAGTGCACTCGTCGGCCACCGTCAATGGCACGCTCACCAAGGGCGGTTGCCCGGTCGCGCTCCAGGTGACCGAGCCGGTCCTGCGCGATTTCATCGATGCCATGAGCGTGCTGGAAAAGGACCTCGCCCGGCGGTGGATCAGTGCGACGGAATGGCCCGCTTTCGCGCTTGCGGAATAGTCGGGTAGCGCTATGTACGACAAAGGAATCGAGGGCACCGGCCGACACCGGGCGCCGACCCGGGATTTCGTCACTCCGCTGACGCCACCGGATCCGACCTGGGATCCGGCCGAGGAACTGGCGTTCATCCTCGAGGAGGCACTCGGGGAGCAGGGGCCGAGGATTCCCGCCCCGCGTGACGTGGCACCGGCCGCCCCCGCGGACCCGGCCCTGGGCGAGCGCATGCAGCGGCTCCAGGACATCACCGAGGAACTGCCGCCCGTGCGGGACGTCCCCCGGCGCCACCGCAAGGTCCGGGCCCGCAGAACCCCACGCCTGCTCCGCACCACCAGCTTCCTCGTCGCCGCCCTGAGTGCCGTCATCGCTGCCGCGGTGAGCATCCTGAGCGGCATGGTCGCCTACGACCCGCTGCGCCTGGCTGCCCTGTCCCCCGCGGAGCACAGCCTCCGTACCTGGTGGCCCCTGCTGGTGTACGGGCCCTGGCTGGTGTCCTCCCTGTCCGTCCTGCGGGCCGCGCTGCACCAGCGCCGTGCCGTGCACTCCTGGTGTGTGGTGCTGGTCTTCTCGTGCGTCGCCGTGCTGCTGTGTGTCGCCCAGGCACCGAGGACCGTCCTCGGTACCGCGGCGGCGGCCCTGCCCGGGGTGGCGGCGCTGGCGTGCTTCCAGCAGGTCGTCCGCCAGATCACGCTGACGCGTCCGCCCGTGCGTACGCCGGTGCCCAGGCATCGACTGGGGCAGGTTGCGTCGAGGGAGCCGGCCGGTGGGGATGTTCCGGGGGGTGAGGTGACGGGTGCGGGTACCGGTGCCGGTCCGGGTGCGGGTGCCGGTCCGGGGGCCGGTCCGAGGGCCGGTCCGGGTGCCGGTTCCGGTCCGGTTTCGGGTAAGCGTGTGGGTGAGGGTGAGGGGCCCGGGCGGGTGGCCGGGACCTGAGCAGGCCGCCGGGGTCTGAGCGGGCAGGTCGCCGCTGTAGGTTCACGGCATGCCGGGCCACCTCGACCCCCGACTCCTGCGTGCCTTCGTCACTGTCGCCGAGGAGCTGCACTTCACCCGTGCCGCGGTGCGTCTGCACACAGCGCAGCAGGCGCTCAGCCGGGACGTGCGGCGGCTGGAGCGGGAGCTGGCAGCCGAGTTGTTCGTGCGGACCACCCGGCAGGTGACGCTCACGCCCGACGGAGAGCGGCTGTTGCCGTACGCCCGCCGTGTGCTCCAGGCGCAGGAGGAACTGCTCGCCGCCTTCGACCAGGCCCGGCCCCTGCTGGTGGACCTCAACTCCCCGGGCCTGGTCACACCGCGCCGCGTGCTGCACCGGGCGCGTGAACTGGCCCCCGGCCACGAGCTGATGGCCCGCTACGAGAGCGGTCTGACCGGAGCCGCCGGGGAGTTGCTCGCGGGTCGGCTGGACGCGTCGTTCGGACGGTTCGCCGTGCTGGACCCGGCGCTGCGTGCCGGGCTCGACCACCAGCCCGTTCGGTACGAGCCGATGGCGGTCGTACTGCCCGAGGACCACCGGCTGGCCTCGCTGGCAAAGGTGCCGCTCGCCGAACTGGCCGGCGAGACCGTCTACGCGGGCGCCGGCAATCCCCGCACGCCGGAGTGGACCGGCCTCGCGCGGCTGCTGTTCGAGGGGCGGGGCATCGAGATCGCGCCACCGGCGCCACTGGCCGTCGGGGAGGAGGAGTTCCAGCGGGTCATGGCCCGTACGCGCAACCCGGTCCTGGCCGTCGTGGGGTTCCCGGCCCTGCCGACGACGGTGTCACGTCCTTTGGTCGATCCCGTTCCGCTTTCTCCCGTGTCGCTGGTGTGGCGCAAGGGCCTGACGCATCCCGCGCTCGACGCGCTGCGCCGGGCGGCGGCGCTGCTGGCAGCGGAGGAGGGGTGGCTTCGGCGGCCCGCCGAGGGGTGGGTTCCGGCCACCGATCATGTCCTCATGATGTCTCACCACTGACACGATTCCGCACGTGGTCCGCACATATCCTCCGCGTGCGCTACATTCAACGCCTGAGCACGGTGTGGTAATGGGGGGCGCTCTGGACGGGTTGGGGACCCGGTCCGGACGACGGGTGCTCAGGTCGTACGCGCACCTGAACCATCCCGTGGGGGGAAGTGCGTGCGTGTGAAACCGTGGCGAGAAGACGCCCAACCCGAATGGCCCGACGTCGCAGCGGCGGCCGGTGAACTCGCCGCTGACGGCAGAGCCCGGGGCCGGGGAGCCACGCAGGTCTTCGCCGGCGGCGACGTCCAGGTGACGGGCACCCGCCCGCCCGCCGCGACGGAGCTGACGGAGATGCTGCGCGGCATTCCCCGGCAGAGCGAGGGCGAGGCCGACTCGTTCGCGGCGGGTCCCGGTACACGGCCGGCCGTCCGCGACCCCTGGCAGGAGGACGCCGACGCGGTTGGGCAGGTCCGGGCCGGGACCCTCGCCGGGCACACTCACGACCCGCACGAGGTCACCGTCCAGCTCGACGCCGTCCAGCTCGGGGACGGGTTCGTACGGCAGGTCAAGGAAGACATCGGCGCGAGCACCGCCGACCGGCCCGTCTTCGTGGACGAGTCCGGTCGCCGCAGCCGTCGCCTCCGCCGGATCGGCATAGCCATCGCCCTGGCCTGCGGGGTCTACGCCGTCGTCATCGTCGCCACGGTGCTGTCGGGCAACTCCAACGCGCCCTGGCTGCCCGTGCCGGGCCAGCAGGAGGGCCGGCCGGCCGGGCAGGTCGACACCCCGCCGCAGCCCACGGAGTCGGCACCGGCCGTTGACACGGGCGCCACCGCCCCGGGCAGCGCGCCGACGACCGACGAGGCCACGGCACCTGCGCCCGGCCCCAGCGCCGTCGAACCCGCGGCCTCCGCGAGCCCGGGCCGTTCCGGCGCGACCGCCAGGCCCTCGCCGACGGCGACCCCGAACGAACCGGCCCCGGGGAAGGGCGTAACCGACCCGACCCCGACCGAGCCGGCGGACCCGCCGACCACGCCGGCGACCGACCCGACGCCTACGGTCGAGCCCACGCCGGAACCGACCGAGCCCACGGGCGCCGGCGACGGCGGCGACACCGAAACGGTGGCCGAAGGCCCGGCCGAGACGCCGCCCGTCACCGAGCCGCCCGCCGCCTAGACCCGGTCACGAGGGCGGCGCCCGCCGCGTCCGCCCTCCAGGAGAGACCCCGGGGGGAAGGCGCTCCAGCGCCCCGGATGTCAGGTCCCGAGCTCCCGGTCCCGCTGGAGCGGCGGGAACCGATGACGCCGCGGAGCATGCCGGCGCCGTCCCCGCACCCCCCGTCCCCGCAGCACTTCACCCCCGCACCACCCCGGAGTACCACCACCCATGGCATCCCGTACCCGCCGTTCCGGGCCCGCGCCCCGAGCCCGAGGCGGATCCAGGCGTCGCCTGCCCCTGCGCCTGCTGCTGCCCCTGCTCGTCCTCGTCGCGCTGATGGCGATGCTCATGCTGCGCGGCTACGTGCACAGCGAGATCCTCGCCGACCACCGGGTCCGGCCGCCCGCCGCCACCGACCAGGTGCCGGAGAAGATCATGCGAGGCGGGCCCGTCATCGACACCCGCAGCGGCCGCACGGAGAGCCTGCGCCTGCCCGACCGCCGCCTGGTCCTCACCTTCGACGACGGCCCGGACCCGGTCTGGACGCCGAAGGTCCTCGACGTCCTGAAGAAGCACGACGCGCACGCGGTCTTCTTCGTCACCGGCACCATGGCCTCGCGCTACCCGGACCTGGTCCGGCGCATGGTCGCGGAAGGCCACGAGGTCGGTCTGCACACCTTCAACCACCCCGACCTGTCCTACCAGTCCAAGAAGCGCATCGACTGGGAGCTGTCCCAGAACCAGCTTGCGATCTCGGGCGCGGCGGGCATCCGCACCTCCCTCTTCCGGCCGCCGTACTCCTCCTTCGCCGGTGCCATGGACAACATGTCCTGGCCGGTGACCGAGTACATCGGCCGCCGCGGCTACATCACCGTCGTCAACAACACCGACAGCGAGGACTGGCGCAAGCCCGGCGTCGAGGAGATCATCCGCAAGGCCTCGCCCAAGGGCGGCAAGGGCGCCATCGTCCTGATGCACGACTCCGGCGGCGACCGTCACCAGACGGTCGAGGCACTGGACCGCATGCTGCCCGACCTGCGCGAGCAGGGATACGAGTTCGCCAACCTCACCGAGGCCCTAGACGCCCCGAGCGCGCACTCCCGGGTCACCGGCCTGGAGCAGTGGAAGGGCAAGGCGTGGATCTTCCTGGTGCAGGCCTCGGAGCACCTCACCGACGGGCTGGTCGTCGGCCTCGCGATCGTCGGCACCCTCGTCATCGGCCGCTTCGTCCTGATGCTGGTGCTCTCCGGGCTGCACGCACGCCGGGTGCGGCGCCGCGGCTTCAGCTGGGGGCCGCCGATCACCGAACCGGTGTCGGTCCTGGTCCCGGCGTACAACGAGGCCAAGTGCATCGAGAGCACGGTCCGTTCCCTCGCCGCCAGTGACCACCCCATCGAGGTCCTCGTCATCGACGACGGCTCCTCCGACGGCACGGCACGGATCGTCGAGGCCATGGGTCTGCCCGACGTCCGGGTGGTCCGCCAGCTCAACGCGGGCAAGCCGGCCGCGCTCAACCGCGGTGTGGCCAACGCCCGTCATGACCTGATCGTGATGATGGACGGCGACACGGTCTTCGAACCGTCCACCGTGCGCGAACTGGTGCAGCCCTTCGGCGACCCGCGGGTGGGCGCGGTCGCGGGCAACGCCAAGGTCGGCAACAAGGACACCCTCATCGGCGCCTGGCAGCACATCGAGTACGTGATGGGCTTCAACCTCGACCGCCGGATGTACGACGTCCTGAACTGCATGCCGACGATCCCCGGCGCGGTCGGAGCCTTCCGCCGCAGCGCCCTGGAACGGGTCGGCGGCATGAGCGACGACACGCTCGCCGAGGACACCGACATCACCATGGCCCTGCACCGCGACGGCTGGCGCGTCGTCTACGCGGAGAACGCCCGTGCCTGGACCGAGGCGCCCGAGACGGTCCAGCAGCTGTGGTCCCAGCGCTACCGCTGGTCGTACGGCACCATGCAGGCCATCTGGAAACACCGCCGGGCCCTGGTGGACAAGGGCGCCTCGGGCCGCTTCGGCCGCGTGGGCCTGCCCCTGGTGTCCCTCTTCATGGTCGTGGCGCCCCTGCTGGCCCCGCTGATCGACGTGTTCCTCGTCTACGGCCTCGTGTTCGGCCCGACCCAGAAGACGATCATCGCGTGGCTCGGCGTCCTGGCGATCCAGGCGGTCTGCGCGGCCTACGCCTTCCGACTCGACCGTGAGCGCATGACGCACCTCATCTCGCTGCCCCTTCAGCAGATCCTCTACCGACAGCTCATGTACGTGGTCCTGCTCCAGTCCTGGATCACCGCCCTCACCGGCGGCCGGCTGCGCTGGCAGAAGCTGCGGCGCACCGGTGTGGTCGACGCGCCCGGCGGCGGCCCCGTGCCGCGCCAGCGGTCCGAGAGCAGCGGCGAGCGGAGGCCGGTGGCATGACCCACGGAAACCCGATCCCCACATCGTCGGCGGCGTCCGGCATACCGGGGCCGCCGTCGTACGGCATCCCGCAGCAGCGCACGACGGACCCCGCGGCCATGGGCGAAGCCGCCCCCGACACGGCGCCGCGCCAGGATGGCGGCCGTGACCGCTACCTGGACCTGCTGCGCTCGATCGCCCTGGTCCGTGTCGTCGTGTACCACCTGTTCGGCTGGGCGTGGCTGACGGTGCTGTTCCCGTCGATGGGCGTGATGTTCGCGCTGGCGGGCTCCCTGATGGCGCGTTCGCTGAACCGCCCCGCGCTCGGGGTGGTCCGGGGCCGGATCCGCCGGCTCCTGCCCCCGCTCTGGGCGTTCAGCGTGGTGGTGCTGGCGATGATGTTCGTGGCCGGCTGGAACCCGCTGAAGGACCCGGACCACGGCGGCACCTGGGGCCTGGTCGACCTGTTCAACTACGTCTTCCCCGTCGGCGCCCCGCCCTTCCCCTGGCATCTCGGCTCCAAGTCCGGCCTGCTGGAGGACACCTGGGCGGTGCAGGCGGCCGGTCCGCTGTGGTACCTGCGGGCCTACCTCTGGTTCGTCATCGCCTCCCCGCTGCTGCTGTGGGCGTTCCGCCGGGCGCCGTGGCCGACGCTGCTGGCACCCCTGGGCCTCACGGCGGTCGTCGGTACGGGCCTGGTGAAGATCCCCGGCGAGACGGGCAACGCCGTGACGGACTTCGCGGTCTACGGCGGCTGCTGGGTCCTGGGCTTCGCCCACCACGAGGGCCTGCTCAAGCAGATCCCCCGCTACCTGTCGATCTCCTGCGCGTCCCTGCTGATGGCCTTCGGCCTGTGGTGGGCCTCCGGCCACCTGGGCCCCGACGGCTGGGACCTGAACGACATCCCCCTGGCCCAGGCGGCCTGGTCCTTCGGCTTCGTGGTGATCCTGCTCCAGTACTCCCCGTCCTGGCGCGAACTCCCGGGCCGCCTCGCCAGGTGGGACAAGCTCGTGACCCTCTCCAACAACCGCGCCGTCACGATCTACCTCTGGCACAACCTCCTCATCATGGCCACGGTCCCGATCCTCGACCTCCTCTACGAACTGCCCTTCTTCCAGAGCGACAGCGCGGTGTCCGCCCTGGACACCACGTACACGATCTGGATGTTCGTCCTGGTCTGGCCCCTGATCGGCGCGGCGACCCTCGCGTTCGGCTGGGTCGAGGACGTCGCGGCGAAGCGGAAACCCCGGTTGTGGCCGAATAGTGCGCCTCGGGTGAGGGTTCGAGGGACCCGGAGGCGGGCGGTAACCGGCAGCTAAGCTGGGCCGTCATCGGCGGGGGCGGACGATGAGCGGCCCTTGTCCAGGGCCCCTTTTCGGTCGCAGGTGAGAGAACGACAGTGACAGAAGCACCGACAGCAGAGCCGGCCGGACCGCGCGCGCCGGTGTTCGGGCTGATCACGCCCGAGGACTGGTACCGCATTCCGCTCCTGCCCGCCGACCGCCGCGAGGCGTCCGTGAGCGCCCTGGTCAAGCGGCAGTTCGCGGGCGTCGACGACCAGCCGGTCCTGCGCCGCAAGGCCGAGGAGCAGCTGCTCGGCACCGCCGAGGCCGCCCTCGGGCAGGGCGGCGTGGTGCTGTACCTGTCGTTCCTGGAGGCGGGCGGCATCCCGCTGTCGGCGTCCCTGCTGGTCTCCCGCCTGTACGAGAGGTTCGACGGCCTCGACGCCGTCGCCGCCCTGGCCGGCTCCGGCGAGGTCACGCTGGAGAAGCTGCCCGCCGTGGGGCGCGTGGCCCGGCTCCGGCGGCAGGAGCGGACGAAGCAGTCGCGGAAGCTGGGCTCGGAGTTCGCGGACACCGTCGTCGAGTACTTCGTACCGGTCCCGGACCGCGACGAGGTGCTGATGCTGACGTTCAGCACACCGCTGGAGCCGATCGCGGACGCCATGGTGGAGTTGTTCGACGCGGTGGCCGGAACCTTGCGCTGGCAGCACCGCGACGAGGAACGGACGGGGGAGGAACAGCAGTGAGCGGGAAGCTCAGGGTCTCGACGCAGGACCTCGACACGGCCGGAACCGGCCTGCGGACGGTGGCGACCGAGCTGGAAGGACTCGACAAGCTCATGGACGCCTACGACCGGCGCACGGTCGGCCACCAGACGCTGCACGACCGGCTCCAGGAGTTCTCCGACGGCTGGGACGACAACCGCAAGAAGATGATCGAGGAGATCCAGGGGCTCGGGAAGATGGCCCAGGAGGCCGGGAAGGCCTACACCGCGCTCGACACCGCGCTGTACGACGCGCTCACGGGCAAGGGGAAGAAGAAGTGACCCGCCCCGCCGACCACCGGTGGGAGGTGCTGGGGGAGAGCGGCGACCCCGTGCCCGGCGACGTCACCGACATGAAGGCCCTCGCCCGCCGCTTCACGGCCACCGCCGAGACCATCACCAAGACCGCCGACGCGCTGCGCCGGATCGGCAACCTGGAGAGCTGGGACTCCGAGGCCGGCCGCGCCTTCGCCGAGAAGGCGAGCGACACAGCCAAGACGGTGAGCAAGGCCTACGACCGCTACGCCGACGCCGGAGTCGCCCTCAAGGACTACTCCACCGACCTGGAGACGATCCAGGAGGAGGCGGACAAACTCCTCACTCAGGCGGAGACGAAGCACAACAGCCTGTCCACCGCGAAGTCCAAGGCCGAGAACCCGCCCAAGGGCACCGACGACGCCGGGCAGGACAAGCTCGACAAGGCGGTCACCGACCTCCAGGAGGGGCTGGACGGGCTGCGCGGCCAGCTCGACAAGCTGAAGACCCGTCACAAGGAGGCCGGCGACAAAGCGGCCCAGCGCATCCACGACACCACCGAGGGCGACGGCCTCAACGACGGCTGGCTGGACGACCTGCGCGACACCCTGAAGATGGTCAGCGACATCACGGGAGCCATCGCCGCCGTCTGCGGGGTGCTGTCCCTGCTCGTCGGCTGGATCCCCGTCATCGGACAGGCCCTGGCCGGTGTGCTCGGCACCATCGCCCTGGTCATGACGGCGATCTCACTGGTCTGCCATGTGCTGCTCGCCATCAACGGTGACGGCTCCTGGGGCGATGTGGCGATCGACGTGCTGGGCCTCGCCACGTTCGGCATCGGACGCGTCTTCTCCGCGGGCGCCAAGGCCGCCGCCACCGTCGGCCGCAGCCGCGTCTGGACGGCGGCCACGCAGTATGTGCGCGGCTGGAACCCGGGCATGAACTCGGCCGCGCGCCGCGCACTCGTCGAGTCCATGGTCGGTGCACGGGCCGGAGCGCGCCCCGGGGCGGCCCTGCCCGACGTGGGCCTGAGGGCGGCCTTCCGCGGACTGCCGAGCTCCTTCGCGGACGACCTGGCCACCATCCGCGGCAACTGGCGGGACCTGTTCAAGGTCGGCGACAACCTCTCGGCGGCCCGCGACGCCTACAACGCCGCCGGTCCGCGCGGTCTGGCCAGCATGTACGCGGGTCCGGGCATGGTCGACGAACTCGCGCGCATCAAGAACATCGACCCGGCCGACCTGCGCTTCATCGGCACGCCCGACGCGTTCAAGCAGGCCATGGCGTACAACGCGGTGGGCCTGGGCGGCACCGGGACGGGCGCGGCCTCCGACACCAACAGCTTCGTCGGCCTGTTCGGTGGCGAGCCGGAGATCGACGTCACCGGCTCCGACGCCTCGCTGGCCGGAGTGTGAGCCCGGCCATGACGAACCCGGCGGACTGGCGGGAGTGCCGGGTCGCGCTGCCCGCCCACCACAACTGGCTGGTCCTCGACCTGCGCGACGAGGACCCCGAGGCCTGGGCGCGCGCCCTCGCCGAACAGCACCTCGGCGGCGACGTACCCGAACAGTGGCGGGAGGCGTTCGCGACGGACCTGCTCTGGTACTGGGGAGCGGCGGTCCGGCAGGGCGCCCTGTGCGCGGCGGTCCTGGCCCCCCAGGACGGGCCCGTCGTGGCGAGTTACACGGTGCGGGAGCTGAACATCGCGCCGGAATCCCTCACGGTGGCCGCCTTCCGGGCCGAGGCGGAGCGCGCGGACGGCCCCTACTTCGGCGGGGGCCAGATCCTCACCGAGGTCGACCTGCCCCTGGGACCGGCCCTGCGCGTGCACCGCCAGGAACCGACGGACCCGGACGCGGACAGCGGAACGGTCGTGGAGGGAGTGGCCCACTACGTCCTGCCGCGCCGGCACCCCACTGCCCTGGAATGCCGGCTGCTGTGGACGGCCCTGGGACTCGGCGCGGAACTGATCAAGGTCGCCGACGAACTGGCGGACTCACTCCGCCTGGCGTGACGCGGCGGAACCCCGGCGCTTGCCGAACACGTCACCGAGACCGAACCGCTCCCAGGGGACCATCGCGAGCGGCATCCAGCCGAACCCGACGGCGAAGACGGCGACGACGGTGGTGACCTGAGCCGGGAGGAACCACCCCAGCTGGGCGACGAGCAACGCCACGACCAGCAGCCAGACGTCGAACACCAGCACCGCAAGCACCTTGCGCGCCGCGGCTACCGGACCGACCCGGGGCGTGCCGCCGTTCTCCTCGGTCCCCCGCAGCATGCCGAAGAGGATCACCGGCAGCATCAGCCCGGTCAGCCCGCCGACCGCGATGCCTCCCACCACCAGGGCGTTGTTCCCGTCCTCGGGCACGATGCCCGACAGCGGGGCCGCGTCGACCGCCCTGCCCAGCAGGAACACGGCCGCGAACGCGCCGAGCGTCGCCGTCGCCAGGACGAGGAGCATGCCGGCTCCGAAGGCGACGTTTCCGGCAAAGGAGCGCTGCGGGCGCTGCGCCTCGGGCCGCTCGGCCCCCGACTCAGCGGACATGGACTCTCCCCTTCCCGTGTGGGGTCCGCTAGAGGATAACGGGACCCCGTTCCCCCGGGCTTTCCCGGTGTGGAAAACTGCCTGAGTTGCGCATGTGAACAACTGTGCCCAGTGAGTGACCGGGGAGCGGTGGGATGAGTAAGCGGCAGACACAGAAGATGCTGCGGCTGATGGCGAGCGGAGAACCGGTCGAGCTCACCAGCCCGATGGCGTCCGTGAAGAAACTCGCCCGGCTGGCCTTCGTCGCCCAGCAGTTCGGCTACGAGTACGCGGACGTCCGGCAGAGCACCGGCCGCAACGGCGCGCTCACCATGCTGATCCTGCCCGATCCCAGCCCGCAGGCCCGGGCCAGGGCCGCGCAGAACTGGGCGCAGTACCCCAGCGCCGGCGACGGTGTCTCCCTGCCGCCGCTCGTGCCGGACGCCTTCGAGCTCCTCAAGGCCCGCATCAACTTCGACCTCACCGGCAAGAACGCCGAGAAGCGCATGGGCTACGTGGCCCTCGGCATCACCGCCGGCTGCGTGGTCCTCGCCTTCCGCACCGGCGGTGAGTCCTTCGACTTCATCGCGTCGGGTGTGGTGTGGCTGCTGTTCATGGCGATCCTCGGCATCGGGCTGCTGGTCACGCGTAAGCGCAACACGAAGTTCGCCGCGCGGTTGCAGGCGGCCGGCTTCATGCCGATGACCGATGAGAACGGGCGGGTGCGGTATCTGCCGCCGGGGCAGCAGATGCCGGGGCACGGCAATCCCTTCGGAGGCGGGCCGTACGGCGGCGGGCCGGGGGCCGGGGCTCCGGGACACGCGGGTGCGCCGGGTCAGCCGCCCGGGATGCCGGGCCGGCCCGGCGGGATGCCCACTCCGGCCGGGGGCGCCCCCGCGGGTTACGGACAGCAGGCGCCGGGGCCGTATGCCCAGCCGGCGCCGGGCCCCTACGCAGCCCAGCCCGCCCCCGGCCCCTACCCCGCCCAGCCCGCGCCTGGTCCGTACGGAGGCCAGCCCGCGCCGGGCGCGTACCCTGGCCAGCCCGCGCCGGGCGCGTACCCTGGGCAGCCCGCGCCGGGGTCGTACCCTGGTCAGCCCGCGCCGGGCCCGTACGGTGCTCAGCCCCCCGGCCCCTACAGTCAGCCGTATCCTCAGCAGAATCCCCACTGGCAGCCCCCGCAACGCTGACACAAGCCACCGAACCTCTCATCCCGCCCACGGCCGGGGTGAGAGCAAAGTTCCCTCGCGGTCACCCGCTGGCACAGCCACGAAACGCGTCCTCCCTACCTTCGGGTTCAGCCACTCGAAGAACGACCGAGTCCCGGAGCAAGTGGAGGCGTCATGACAGGCCCTGGCACGGCACCCGCACCCCCGAGCAGGGGCGGACGCTGGATCCAGCACTGGGATCCGGAAAACGAGACTTTCTGGAAGGAAACCGGGGAGAAGGTCGCGCGCCGCAACCTCTTCTTCTCCGTGCTCTCCGAGCACATCGGTTTCTCGATCTGGACCCTGTGGTCCGTCCTGGTCCTGTTCATGGGCCCGGAGTACGGGCTGACCCCGGCCGACAAGTTCATGCTGACCTCGGTGGTCACGCTCGTCGGCGCCGTCGTCCGCGTCCCCTACACCTTCGCCGTCGCGATCTTCGGCGGCCGGAACTGGACGATCATCTCCGCCGGCCTCCTCCTCGTCCCGACCGTCGCCGCGTTCACCGTGATGGAGCCGGGCACCTCCTTCTCCACCTTCCTCCTCGTCGGGCTGCTGGCGGGCATCGGCGGTGGCAACTTCGCCTCCTCCATGACCAACATCAACGCCTTCTTCCCGCTGCGGAAGAAGGGCTGGGCCCTCGGCCTGAACGCGGGCGGCGGCAACATCGGCGTACCGGTGATCCAGCTGGCCGCCCTCGGGATCATCGGCGCCGGCGGCGGGCCGCGGGTGCTGCTCGGGATCTACATCCCGCTGATCCTCGTAGCCGCCGTCATGGCCGCGCTCTTCATGGACAACATCGAGAACGTGAAGAACGACACCGGTGCCGCCAAGGACTCCGCGCGGGACCCCCACACGTGGATCATGTCCTTCCTCTACATCGGAACCTTCGGCTCCTTCATCGGCTACAGCTTCGCCTTCGGCCAGGTCCTGCAGAACCAGTTCGGACGCACCCCGCTGGAGGCGGCGTACGTCACCTTCATCGGTCCGCTCCTCGGCTCGCTGATCCGGCCCCTGGGCGGCTGGCTGGCCGACAAGTACGGCGGCGCGAAGATCAGCCTGTGGAACTACGTCGGCATGGGCGTCGCGACGGCGATCCTGATCGGCGCCTCGATGGAGAAGTCGCTGGCGCTGTTCACCGTGGCGTTCGTGGTGCTGTTCGTCCTCAGCGGGCTCGGCAACGGCTCGACGTTCAAGATGATCCCGGGCATCTTCCAGAACAAGGCCCTCGCCAAGGGGCTGAAGGGTGAAGCGGCCGCTGCCTACGGGCGTCGCCTCTCCGGCGCCTCCATGGGACTCATCGGCGCGGTGGGCGCCCTCGGCGGTGTCGGCATCAACCTCGCCTTCCGCCAGTCCTTCCTCTCTTACGGCTCCGGCACCGGCGCCTTCGTCGCCTTCCTCGCCTTCTACGCGGTCTGCTTCGCGGTCACCTGGGCCGTATACCTTCGCCGTACGACTCCCCGGGTACCCGCCACGACGGCGACCTCGGAGGCGGAGCCGCAGCTCAGCTACGCCAAGGTATGACGCTGTGCTGATCCGGGGGACCACCCCCGGATCCCCGGCCGAAGCCCGAAGCCGTCGATCCGGCGGAAAACGGCATCGGTAACACGAGCGACATCAAGCCGATCCGGGCCTGTCACGAGCCGTTGACAGGCTCGATCGGCATGTAGGTACGCCGTACCCATGAAGTACGACGACTCGAGTGCGGGACGAGAGCCATGTACGAGGAAGAACAGCGACCGGACCACGGGCCCCTGGCGGGTTTCACCGTGGGCGTCACGGCCGCGCGCCGGGCCGACGAACTGGGGACGCTGCTGCAGCGGCGCGGTGCCGCCGTCCTGCACGCCCCCGCCCTGCGGATCGTGCAGCTCGCCGACGACAGCGAGCTGCTGGGCGCGACGAAGGAGCTCATCCGCCAGGTGCCGGACATCGTGGTCGCCACGACCGCGATCGGTTTCCGGGGCTGGGTCGAGGCCGCCGACGGCTGGGGGCTCGGCGACGATCTGCTGTCGCGGCTCGCCGGTGCACGGATCCTCGCGCGCGGCCCCAAGGTGAAGGGCGCGGTCCGGGCCGCCGGGCTGACGGAGGAGTGGTCGCCGTCGTCGGAGTCCATGGCGGAGGTGCTCGACCGGCTGTTGGAGGAGGGCGTCGACGGGCAGCGGATCGCGATCCAGCTGCACGGTGAGCCGCTGCCCGGGTTCGTGGAGGCGCTGCGGGAGGGCGGGGCCGAGGTCGTGGGCGTGCCCGTCTACCGGTGGATGCCGCCGGAGGACATCGCCCCGGTGGACCGCCTCCTGGACGCGACGATCTCCCGGGGTGTGGACGCGCTGACCTTCACCAGCGCCCCGGCCGCGGCCTCCCTGCTCTCCCGGGCGGAGGAGCGCGGGATGCTCCCCGAGGTACTGGAGGCCCTGAGCCACGACGTGCTGTCGGCCTGCGTGGGCCCGGTCACCGCCCTGCCGCTGCAGTCCCGCGGCATCGACACGATCCAGCCCGAACGCTTCCGGCTCGGCCCACTCGTCCAGCTCCTCTGCAAGGAACTGCCCGGCCGGGCACGCGCGCTGCCGATCGCCGGGCACCGGGTGGAGATCCGCGGCCACGCCGTCCTGGTCGACGGCGACCTCAAGCCCGTGCCGCCCGCCGGCATGTCCCTCCTGCGCGCCCTCTCCCGCCGCCCCGGCTGGGTGGTCGCCCGTGCGGAACTCCTCCGCGCCCTCCCCGGCTCCGGCCGCGACGAACACGCCGTCGAAACAGCCATGGCCCGCCTCCGCACGGCCCTCGGCACCCCGAAACTGATCCAGACGGTGGTCAAGCGGGGTTACCGCCTCGCCCTGGACCCGGCGGCGGACACGAAGTACGCGGACGCGTGACCGCATCCGCGAGTTGAGCGAGATACCGCCACGCTGACACCGCCGCCGCTCGGCAAGGCGTGCACGCCTTGGCCGGAACCCGTGCCCGGTCGAAGGCCGCCCCTCGCGACCGGCCGGTGCGGGGGGTTTCCGGCGTCGCAGTGGGCAGGCACTGTAAGAGGGAACGGTTTCCCGGCCCTCTCACTGGCACCCCACCGAACCCCTCGCGACCGGGGTGCACCCCTAGGCGGTGACAGGCACATGGCACTGGGTACGGCCACGGCCCCGTACGAGCTGCGCTTCGATGCCGGGCGGATCTGCCTCGATCTGCTCTCCACCACGCATCCGGAGGAACGGCTGGACTCCGTGGACGTGCTGCGCGCCTGGATCACCGGCTCCGGGCTCGTCCCGGCGGACACCGCCCTGGCCCACGCCGACGCCACCTGGCCGGCCGCCTTCCGCGAACTGCGCGGCCAGGTCGACCGGTTGGTGCGCGGCTGGCCGGGATCCGGAGCCCGGGGTTACGACTTCGCGCTCGCGCGCGTCAACGACCTCGCCCGTACCGCGCCCCCCGCCCCGCGCGCCGTCCGCGGCGCGGACGGCGAACTCGTACGGCAGTTGGACGGCCCGCCCGGCTGCCCCGCCCTGCTCGCGGCCGTCGCCCGGGACGCCGTGGACCTGATGACCGACCCCGTCGCCCGCGCGGCCCTGCGTCAGTGCGAGGGCGACAACTGCCCGATCGTGTACCTCGACACCTCCCGGGGACGCAGAAGGCGCTGGTGCTCCAGCGAGGTCTGCGGGAACCGCGAACGGGTCGCCCGGCATCGCCGCCGCGCGGCACTCACTCGCGCTTAAGTCCCTTTTGCCCTTCGCGGCAAGGGTGTTGAGTGGTCGCTGCATTCAATTCCCCTGTCCTAAATGCGACTTCTGTGAATGCACTGTCGAAGTGATTTCGATTACACGCCGTTTACCTACGCCCCCGTAGGGAAGGCCTGGCTTGATCTTGCCGATGTGGCGGAAATGTAAAGAACGCGGGGTGGGAATGTGCTCCCATGTCCCGCTCGTCACGTCACTTCGAAGAAATCTGTCACGCCTCTTTGAACGCCCAACCGCTCGCGTCCGTACGGCATGTGGAGCGACCGACTGGGGGAACCCCCGGACACCGGAGGTGGGCGTGCGCAAGGATTCCGTCGTGGCCAATGAACGTGCACCGAGGGCCCGACATCGCATGTCCCAGCCCTCGGAACCCGACGAGGAGCTGATGCGTGCGCTCTATCGCGAACACGCCGGACCCCTGCTTGCGTATGTCCTGCGCCTGGTCGCCGGAGACCGGCAGCGCGCCGAGGACGTCGTGCAGGAGACGCTCATCCGTGCCTGGAAGAACGCCGGACAGCTCAATCGAGCGACCGGATCGGTACGCCCCTGGCTGGTGACGGTCGCCCGGCGCATCGTCATCGACGGCCACCGCAGCCGGCAGGCCCGGCCGCAGGAGGTCGACCCGTCGCCGCTGGAGGTCATCCCCGCGGAGGACGAGATCGACAAGGCGCTGTGGCTGATGACTCTGTCGGACGCACTCGACGACCTGACCCCCGCCCACCGGGAGGTGCTCGTCGAGACGTACTTCAAGGGGCGTACCGTCAATGAGGCGGCCGAAACCCTGGGCATACCCAGCGGAACCGTCCGCTCCAGGGTCTTCTACGCCCTGCGTTCGATGAAGCTCGCACTGGAGGAGCGGGGGGTGACGGCGTGATGAGTGTTTACGGGGGAAACCAGGGATTCGGTACGGGAGGCATGGGTATGTCTGGACCCATGCAGGGATCTCCGGTGCCGAACGAGCACGAGACCGTCGGCGCCTACGCTCTCGGCATCCTCGACGACGCCGAAGCAACCGCTTTCGAAGCCCACCTGGCGACCTGTGAATGGTGCGCCCAGCAGCTCGACGAGCTGGCCGGCATGGAGCCCATGCTCGCCGCCCTCGCCGACCTGCCCGGCTCCGGCACGCCCGCGATCGGCGAGTCGCTGTCCGCGAAGCCCCGGCCGCGCCTGGTGGAGAAGCTGGTCGACGAGGTCGCCGACCGCCGCGCCCAGAAGCGCCGCCGCAGTTTCTACATGGTGGCCGCGGCCGGCGCGCTGATCATCGGCGGCCCCTTCGTCGCGGTCGCGACGAACGGCGGCGGTGACGGCGGCGGCGCGGAGAACCGCCCGCTCGCGGCGAGCCCCGCCAAGGAGGCCTTCGACGGCATCTCCGACAAGATCTCGGCCACCGACCCGAGCACCAAGGTCACCGCGACGGTCGCCCTCCAGAAGAAGGACTGGGGGACGGGCGTGGTCACGGAGCTGAAGAACGTCAAGGGCCCGCTCAAGTGCGCCCTCGTCGCGGTCGGCAAGAACGGCGAGCGGGAGACCCTGTCCTCCTGGTCCGTCCCGGAATGGGGCTACGGCCTGCCGGACGCCAAGTCCGAGAAGGCCAAGGAGCCGCTGTACGTCCAGGGCGGCGCCGCCTTCGAGCCGAACGAGATCGACCACTTCGAGGTAGTCACCTTCGACGGCAAGCGGCTGGTCGAGGTCGACGCGTAGCCTTACCGGGTCCCCTTCGCGTACGGTGGACGGCTGCCCAGCACGTCAGAAGGGGGCCCGGTGGCCGCTCAGGCTCAACAGGAAACCGCGCTCGACTCCCTGAGAGACAGAGAGATCGGCGTCGAACAGGAACACCTGGACCGGGTGTACCGGCGTCTCGAGGAGAAGATCCACGAGGCCGAGTTCCTCATGAACGACGCCGCCCAGCGCGGCCAGGTCGGCACGCCCGGCGCGCTCGCCGAGCGGGACGCCCAGGTCTTCCGGGCCGGCATACACCTCAGCCGGCTGAACAACGAGTTCGAGGACTTCCTCTTCGGCCGCATCGACCTGCTGCGCGGCAAGGACGGCAAGAAGGGCCCCGACGGCGCCTACACCGCCATGGAGCCCGCCGAGGGCGCGGTGCGGGAGGACAGCACCGCCGACATCGCCGAGACGCTGCACATCGGCCGCATCGGTGTCCTCGACCAGGACTACGCCCCGCTGGTCATCGACTGGCGGGCCCCGGCCGCCGCCCCCTTCTACCGGTCGACGCCCGTGGACCCCGGCCGGGTCGTCCGCCGCCGGGTCATCCGCTCCAAGGGACGCAAGGTGCTCGGCGTCGAGGACGACCTGATGCGCCCCGAGCTCACGGCCTACCTCGACGGCCACGAGCTGCCCGTCATCGGCGACGGTGCCCTGATGGCCGCGCTCGGCC
The DNA here is from genome assembly GCF_028885415.1 of Streptomyces coeruleorubidus. Classification (GTDB taxonomy): domain Bacteria; phylum Actinomycetota; class Actinomycetes; order Streptomycetales; family Streptomycetaceae; genus Streptomyces; species Streptomyces coeruleorubidus_A. The sequence goes on along the minus strand of NZ_CP118527.1, from coordinate 3,783,120 downwards.
AGGCCCGCAGCCACACCATGCGCGACATCGTCGCCTCCATCCAGGCCGAGCAGGACCTGGTCATCCGCGCCCCCGCCGCCTCCGTCACGTACGTCGAGGGCGGCCCCGGCACCGGCAAGACCGCCGTCGCCCTGCACCGCGCGGCCTACCTCCTCTACCAGGACCGCCGCCGGTACGCGGGCGGCATCCTGATCGTCTCGCCGACCCCGCTGCTCGTCGCCTACACCGAGGGCGTGCTGCCCTCCCTCGGCGAGGAGGGCCAGGTCGCCATCCGCGCCATCGGCTCCCTCGTCGACGGCGCCGAGGCCACGCTCTACGACTCGCCGGCCGTGGCCCGCGCCAAGGGCTCGTCCCGCATGCTCAAGGTGCTGCGCAAGGCCGCGCGCGGAGCCCTGGAGCTGAACGATTCACCGGCCCGGCTGCGGGTGGTCGCCTTCGGCCGCCGCCTGGAGCTGGAGGCCGAGCAGCTGGCGGGCATCCGCCGCACCGCCCTCGGCGGCACCGCCCCCGTGAACCTGCTGCGCCCCCGCGCCCGCAAGCTCCTGCTGGACGCCCTGTGGGAGCAGTCCGGCGCGGCCGGCCGGCACACCGACCCGGAGCTCGCCGCCGAGCTGCGCTCCTCCTTCGACGAGGACATCACCTCCGAGGACGCCTTCATCGAATTCCTCGACGCCTGGTGGCCCGAGCTGACCCCGGCGGCCGTCCTGGTCGCCATGGCCGACGAGCGGCGCCTCGGCCGCTGGGCCCGGCGGATCCTCAACCCCGGCGAGATCCGCAAGGTCGCCCGCTCCCTCAGGCGCGACGGCCACTCGGTGCACGACATCGCGATGCTCGACGAGCTCCAGGCCATCCTCGGCGCCCCGGCCCGCCCCCGGAAGAGGCGCGAACTCGACCCGCTCGACCAGCTCACCGGCCTGGAGGAGCTGATGCCGGTGCGTGAGGAGTCGCAGCGCGAACGGGCCGAGCGCCTCGCGCAGGAGCGCACCGAGTACGCGCACGTCATCGTCGACGAGGCCCAGGACCTCACGCCCATGCAGTGGCGCATGGTCGGCCGCCGCGGCCGGCACGCCACCTGGACGGTCGTCGGCGACCCGGCCCAGTCCTCCTGGTCCGACCCGGACGAGGCCGCCCAGGCCCGCGACGAGGCCCTCGGCACCCGTCCGCGCCGCCGCTTCGAGCTCACCGTGAACTATCGCAACCCGGCCGAGATCGCCGAGCTCGCCGCCAAGGTGCTGGCCCTGGCCATGCCCGGATCCCAGTCCCCGAAGGCGGTCCGCTCCACCGGCGTCGAGCCCCGCTTCACGGTCGTGGACGACACCTTGGCCGAGACCGTCCGCGCCGAGGCCGCCCGGCTGCTGGAGCGCGTCGACGGCACGGTCGGTGTGGTCGTCGCCATGCAGCGCCGCGAGGAGGCCCGGCGCTGGCTCGCCGGGCTCGGCGACCGGGTCGTGGCGCTCGGCAGCCTGGAGGCGAAGGGCCTGGAGTACGACGCGACGGTCGTGGTCTCCCCGGCGGAGATCGCCGACGAGTCCCCGGCCGGTCTGCGTGTGCTCTACGTCGCACTGACCCGGGCCACCCAGCAGCTCACCGTCGTCTCCGCCGATCGGGACGAGCCCGACGGGGCCTCAGTCCCGGACCTGCTCAGGGACTGAGGCCCGTTACCCAGTTGGCGGCGAAATGAACTCCCGGTACGGGAATGGCCTTACGGGATCTGTTTGTTAGCCTGGATGTGGCACCGGCTCGATCCAAGCCCCCGGGCCCAACCATCGTCGCTACGAGCGACCACTTGCCGCGAGGCGAGCATGGCGGGCCGGTGCCACCTAACTTCTGAAGAGACCCACGTCCCTAAGTGACGTGGGTCTCTTTTTGCTGGCCTGTTCCGCGAACAAAACGTTCGCAATTGAGGGTGGCTACCTGCTACTCAGCGGTAGGTGCGACGATCGGACGGCACAACTCAGCGTCAGGTGAAAGCAGAGGAAGTCGGCCATGGCAACGGCGCCCAGCGTCTCCTACTCGATGACGGTCCGGCTGGAGGTGCCCGCGAGCGGAACCGCCGTCTCGCAGCTCACCACCGCCGTGGAGTCCTCCGGAGGCTCGGTGACCGGCCTCGACGTCACCGCTTCCGGTCACGAGAAGCTCCGTATCGACGTCACCATCGCGGCCTCGTCGACCGCGCACGCGGACGAGATCGTCGAGGAACTGCGCGGCATCGAGGGCGTCACGCTGGGCAAGGTCTCGGACCGGACCTTCCTCATGCACCTCGGCGGCAAGATCGAGATGGCGTCGAAGCACCCCATCCGCAACCGTGACGACCTGTCCATGGTCTACACGCCGGGCGTCGCCCGCGTCTGCATGGCGATCGCCGAGAACCCCGAGGACGCCCGCCGCCTCACCATCAAGCGCAACTCCGTTGCGGTCGTGACGGACGGCTCCGCCGTGCTGGGCCTGGGCAACATCGGCCCGAAGGCCGCGCTGCCCGTCATGGAGGGCAAGGCGGCCCTCTTCAAGCGGTTCGCCGGCATCGACGCCTGGCCGATCTGCCTCGACACCCAGGACACCGACGCGATCGTCGAGATCGTCAAGGCGATCGCCCCGGGCTTCGCCGGCATCAACCTCGAGGACATCTCCGCCCCCCGCTGCTTCGAGATCGAGGCCCGGCTGCGTGAGGCCCTCGACATCCCCGTCTTCCACGACGACCAGCACGGCACCGCGATCGTCGTCCTCGCCGCCCTCACGAACGCCCTGCGTGTCACGGGCAAGGCGATCGAGAACATCCGCGTCGTCATGTCCGGCGCCGGCGCGGCCGGTACGGCCATCCTGAAACTGCTGCTGGCCGCGGGCGTCAAGAACGCCGTCGTCGCCGACATCCACGGCGTCGTGCACGCCGGCCGCGAGGACCTGGTGGACGCCGCCCCGGACTCGGCGCTGCGCTGGATCGCCGACAACACCAACCCCGAGGGCCTGGCCGGCACGCTCAAGGAGGCCGTGCGCGGCGCCGACGTCTTCATCGGCGTCTCGGCCCCGAACGTCCTCGACGGCGACGACGTGGCCGCCATGGCCGAGGGTGCCATCGTGTTCGCGCTCGCGAACCCGGACCCCGAGGTCGACCCGGCAATCGCCCGCCAGACCGCGGCCGTTGTGGCCACCGGCCGTTCCGACTTCCCGAACCAGATCAACAACGTGCTGGTCTTCCCGGGTGTCTTCCGCGGTCTGCTGGACGCGCAGTCCCGCACGGTCAACACCGAGATGATGCTGGCCGCCGCGACCGCCCTGGCGGACGTGGTGACCGAGGACGAGCTGAACCCGAACTACATCATCCCGAGTGTCTTCAACGACAAGGTCGCGGGCGCGGTCGCCGGGGCGGTGCGGGACGCCGCGAAGGCGGCCGGCGCGACGGCGGCGACCTCGCAGCCGTAGGGCGACAGCCCTGCCGACGGCTGTGAGGATTGCCACGACTGGCCTGGCAACGGCGCGTCGGGGAACCCCACCCCTTGGGCCGCCCTCTATCGTGTCGGCCAGGCTCAGGCCCTCTTTTCGTGTGACTCCCAAGGGTGTTCTCACGACTCCTGCGGGTGCCGGATTGGCTTTCCCGCCGCAGGTAGAGGCAGGATGCGTCCCTGGGCGCGAGGGTCTGACGACGGACCCGGGTCCGGGGACTCACACAGGACCCTGGCAGCATCGGCTTCGATCTGACGCCTCAACGGCAAGATGAACACGGGAGTAACAACATGAACCGCAGTGAGCTGGTGGCCGCGCTGGCCGACCGCGCCGAGGTGACCCGCAAGGACGCCGACGCCGTGCTGGCCGCGTTCGCCGACGTGGTCGGCGACATCGTCTCCAAGGGGGACGAGAAGGTCACCATCCCCGGCTTCCTGACCTTCGAGCGCACCCACCGTGCCGCTCGCACCGCCCGCAACCCGCAGACCGGCGAGCCCATCCAGATCCCGGCCGGCTACAGCGTGAAGGTCTCCGCGGGCTCCAAGCTCAAGGAAGCGGCCAAGGGTAAGTGACCTGGCTCTTCGTACGTCTCGGGACGACGTACGAGGCACAGTGACACCAAAGGGGCGGCCACCCGAACCGGGTGGCCGCCCCTTTGGGCATCATTGCGCGTGCTATCCGAGCGCCTTGCCCGGCAGCTCGACCTTCGCGCCCAGCTCCATGAGCTTCTCCATGAAGTTCTCGTAGCCCCGGTTGATGAGGCCGATGCCGTGGACGCGGGACGTGCCCTGGGCCGCCAGGGCCGCGATGAGGTACGAGAAGCCGCCGCGGAGGTCGGGGATGACCAGATCGGCGCCCTGGAGCTTGGTGGGGCCGGAGACGACGGCCGAGTGGAGGAAGTTGCGCTGGCCGAAGCGGCAGTTCGAGCCGCCCAGGCACTCGCGGTAGAGCTGGATGTGGGCGCCCATCTGGTTCAGGGCGGAGGTGAAGCCGAGGCGGGACTCGTAGACCGTCTCGTGGATGATGGACAGGCCCGTGGCCTGGGTCAGGGCCACCACCAGCGGCTGCTGCCAGTCGGTCTGGAAACCGGGGTGGACGTCCGTCTCCAGCGCGATGGACTTCAGCTGGCCGCCGGGGTGCCAGAAGCGGATGCCCTCGTCGTCGATCTCGAAGGCCCCGCCCACCTTCCGGAAGGTGTTCAGGAACGTCATCATCGAGCGCTGCTGGGCGCCACGGACGTATATGTTGCCCTCGGTCGCCAGCGCGGCGGACGCCCAGGACGCGGCCTCCAGGCGGTCGGACAGGGCGTGGTGGGTGTAGCCGCCGAGTTTGTCGACACCGGTGACGCGGATGGTCCGGTCGGTGTCCATCGCGATGATGGCGCCCATCTTCTGAAGGACGCAGATCAGGTCCTCGATCTCCGGCTCGACAGCCGCGTTCGAGAGCTCGGTGACACCCTCGGCGAGCACCGCCGTCAGCAGCACCTGCTCGGTCGCGCCCACGGACGGGTACGGCAGCCGGATCTTCGTACCCCGCAGCCGCTGCGGAGCCTCCAGGTACTGCCCGTCCGCCCGCTTCTCGATCCGCGCGCCGAACTGCCGCAGCACGTCGAAGTGGAAGTCGATGGGCCGGCCGCCGATGTCGCAGCCGCCGAGGCCCGGGATGAACGCGTGGCCGAGGCGGTGCAGAAGGGGGCCGCAGAAGAGGATCGGGATACGGCTCGAACCCGCATGGGCATCGATGTCAGCGACGTTCGCGCTCTCCACGCGCGTCGGGTCCATCACCAGTTCGCCGGGCGCGTCCCCCGGACGGACCGTCACGCCGTGCAGCTGCAACAGACCCCGCACGACCCGTACGTCACGGATGTCCGGAACATTGCGGAGCCGGCTCGGAGCGCTGCCCAGCAGCGCTGCCACCATGGCCTTCGGTACGAGGTTCTTCGCACCGCGGACACGGATCTCGCCCTCCAGCGGGGTTCCGCCGTGGACAAGCAGGACATCGTCGTTGACGGTCATGAATCTCGCGTTCCGTGGAGTCGGGCAGGGGCCAGGAGGGAAAGGGTAATCGCCCTCCACCCCCCTTCCGTAAGCCCGAGTCAGACCCAGCCACGTCATAGCTCTGTCACAACACGAACCGTTCCGTGCCGGGCACGTGGGGTCACGGTCACGTCCGTGCGCGACAAACGCACCAGTGCGCCCTGAGCTGCGTTCCCTCCCGTCCCCGCATTGCCTCCCCACAGGGAGGGAAGATGCGGGATCATGTCTGGCATGACCGAGGTGTCCTCGCTCACAGGGCGGCTGCTCGTGGCCACGCCCGCCCTGGCGGACCCGAACTTCGACCGCGCGGTCGTGCTGCTCCTCGACCACGACGAGGAGGGCTCTCTCGGTGTCGTCCTCAATCGCCCCACCCCGGTGGACGTGGGCGACATCCTGGAGGGCTGGGGGGATCTCGCCGGCGAACCCGGCGTGGTGTTCCAGGGCGGCCCGGTGTCGCTGGACTCGGCCCTCGGGGTCGCCGTCGTCCCCGGCGGCGAGTCCGGGGAGGCCGCACCGCTGGGCTGGCGCCGGGTGCACGGCGCGATCGGCCTGGTCGACCTGGAGGCCCCGCCGGAACTGCTGGCCTCCGCCCTCGGCTCGTTGCGGATCTTCGCCGGGTACGCCGGCTGGGGCCCGGGCCAGCTGGAGGACGAGCTGGTGGACGGCGCGTGGTACGTCGTCGAGTCGGAGCCCGGCGACGTCTCCTCGCCGTCCCCGGAGAGGCTCTGGCGCGAGGTGCTGCGCCGCCAGCGCAACGAGCTGGCGATGGTGGCGACGTACCCGGACGACCCTTCGCTCAACTGATGTCCGTCACCTTCAGTACCCTTGGGCCTATGAGCACTCTCGAGCCCGAGCGCGGGACTGGTACGGGGACCCTCGTAGAGCCGACGCCGCAGACCTCTCACGGTGACGGTGACCACGAGCGCTTCGCCCACTACGTCCAGAAGGACAAGATCATGGCGAGCGCCCTCGACGGCACCCCCGTCGTGGCGCTGTGCGGCAAGGTCTGGGTGCCGGGCCGCGACCCGAAGAAGTACCCGGTGTGTCCCATGTGCAAGGAGATCTACGAGTCCATGGGCTCCGGCGACGACGACAAGGGCAAGGGCGACAAGTAGGCCCGGCCCGCGCGGCGTAAAGCCCCCAGGGTGCGTTTTGCGCGCCCTGGGGGCTTTTGTGCTGTCCGGGCGTTGCGCAGGATGCGTCCGCCGGTCACAGAGTGGTTGAGACCTCTTGTGGGCGTGTTCATGCAGTCCCTAGCCTCCGAAGTGTTGTGCACAGCGAAACCTTCATTGCGCATGTTGCAACACTCCCTCGGAGGAGCACTCCATGAAGCTGTCCGTCCGATTTGCCGGCCTCACCGCGCTCGCCGCCCTCCTGGCCACCGCCTGCGCGCCCCAGACCGCCACGAACTCCTCCTCCGACAAGGACGAGAAGACCGGCACGCTGCGCGTGTGGCTCTTCCAGGAGGTCGGCAACACCCCCAAGGAGAAGGTCGTCGACTCGGTCGTCGCCGCCTTCGAGAAGGCCAACAAGGGCACCGAGGTCGACGTCGAGTACATCCCGATCGACACCCGCGCCCAGCGCGTCAAGGCCGCCTTCAACGACCCCGCCTCCGCTCCCGACGTGATGGAGTACGGCAACACCGACACGGCCGGCTATGTGAAGGACGGCGGACTCCTCGACGTCACCGAGGAGTTCGGCGACTGGAACGAGGCGAAGGACACCGACCCGACGGCGAAGCAGTCGGTGACGGTGGACGGCAAGATCTACGGCGCCCCCTTCTACGTCGGCGTCCGCGCGCTGTACTACCGCACGGACGTCTTCGAGGAACTCGGCCTGTCCGTCCCGAAGACGATGGCCGAACTGGCCTCCACCGCCCGCAAGATACGCGCCGCGCGGCCTGACCTCTACGGGCTCGTGGTCGGCGGCGCCTACACCTACGGCGCGATGCCGTTCGTCTGGGCGGGCGGCGGCGAACTCGCGAGCGGCAAGGGCGGTTCGTACGCCTCCGGCATCGACAGCCCCCAGGCGCAGAAGGGCATCAAGGCGTACACGTCCCTCTTCGGCGACGACAACTGTCCGGCCGCCAAGTGCGCGGGCATGGGCGGCAACGACACGATCTCCGCCTTCGCCGCGGGCAAGGCCGGGATGGCGATCGGCGGCGACTTCAGCCACACCGCCGTCGAGGCCGGGAAGGTCAAGGGCAAATACGCCGTCGTCCCGCTGCCGGGGGTGAAATCCGGCTCGATCGCACCGGCCTTCGCGGGCGGCAACAACATCGGCGTCCTGAAGAGCACGTCCCACCGCACGCTCGCGGTCCAGCTGATGGAGCAGCTCGCCTCCAAGAAGACCCAGACCGAACTCTTCGACGCGATGGGCTTCCTGCCGACCTTCACGGACGTCCGCCAGCAGGTCGCGCAGGAGGAGCCGTTCGTGAAGCCCTTCGTCCAGACCCTCTCCGCCGGCACCAAGTTCGTCCCCGCCTCGCCCGCCTGGTCCCAGATCGACTCCTCGCTCGTCCTGCCGACGATGTTCCAGGAGATCATCGCCGGCAGGAAGAGCGTGGCCGCCGCGTCCGAGGCCGCCGCGAAGAAGATGAACACCGCGTTCGGCTCCGCGGGGTGAGGCCGGTGAACGACCGGAGGGAATCGGTGGGGGCCGACCGGGCGGGGGCCGACTTGGCGGGGAGTGATCCGGCCGGGGAGGACGTGACCGGGAGTGGGTCGGGGGCGGGTGGTCCGGTGGGGGGCGTGGGTGGTTCGGCTGGGGCTGGCGTGTCCGGGAGTGATGCGGAGGTGGCCCATCGGGCTGAGGTTGGCCCGGTGGGGGCCGTGGGGGATTCGGCTGGGGCTGGCGTGTCCGGGAGTGATGCGGAGGTGGCCCATCGGGCTGAGGTTGGCCCGGTGGGGGCCGTGGGGGATTCGGCTGGGGCTGGCGTGTCCGGGAGTGATGCGGAGGTGGCTCACCGGGCTGAGGTTGGCCCGGTGGGGGCCGTGGGTGGTTCGGCTGGGGCCGGTCTGACCGGCACCGACTCGGCGGTCGCCGACCCGGCCGGGGCCGACCCGGCTGGGGGTGACCCGGCTGGGGGTGACCCCGTGGAGGTCGGCCTGGCCGGGACCGACCCGGCTGAGGTTGAGCGGACGGGAGCGGCTGCGGCGGAAGCCGGCTTGGCCGGCAGTGGTGCGGTGGGAGCCGTCCCGGCCGCGCCCGCTGCCGCGGGAAGCGATCCCGCCCGGAGTGCCCCGGCAGGAGTGGTCCGGGCCGGGCGGGCCCCCGCACCAGTAGCCCCGGCCGGGAGTGCCCCCGCACGAGTAGCCCCGGCCGGGAGTGCCCCCGCACAAGTCGCTCCGGCCGGGAGTGCCCCCGCACAAGTCGCTCCGGCCGGGAGTGCCCCCGCACAAGTCGCTCCGGCCGGTGTTGCCCGGGCGGGAACCCCACGTGGCCTGACCGGTAGCAGTCCCGCGTCCGCTCCTGGGAACGTCACCGCCCCGGTCGCGACCCCGGCCGGGGCGGGCGGGGACGGTTCCGGCGAGGTCCGCGCCGGGTACGGCGGCGGTTCGCCGGGGCGGCGGGCTGCGGCCAAGGACGCCCGCGGGACGGGGGAGCGGCGGGCTGTGGCCGGCAGGTCTGCGTTCGTGTCCGGTGGGTGGACGCCCTGGCTGTATCTCGCGCCCGCGCTCGTCGTGCTCGGCGGGCTGCTCGTGTACCCCATTTACCAGCTCGGCCTGATCTCGTTCTTCCAGTACACGCAGGCGCAGGTCAGTGGCGGGGAGCCGACCAGCTTCGAGGGGTTCGCGAACTACGCCGAGTTGTTCGGGGATCCGCAGTTCTGGCAAGTGCTGCTCGCCACCGTGCTGTTCGCGGCGGCCTGTGTCGTCTCCACGCTCGCGGTCGGCTGTGCCCTCGCCGTGCTGCTCACGCGCGTACGGGCCGTACCGAGGCTGGCGTTGATGCTGGCCGCCATGGGCGCCTGGGCGACCCCGGCGGTGACCGGCTCCACGGTGTGGCTGTTCCTGTTCGACCCGGACTTCGGGCCGGTGAACCGGATGCTGGGTCTCGGTGACCACTCGTGGACGTACGGGCGTCTCAGCGCCTTCTTCCTCGTGCTGCTCGAAGTGGTGTGGTGCTCCTTCCCGTTCGTGATGGTGACCGTGTACGCGGGTATTCGCGCCGTCCCGGCCGAGGTGCTGGAGGCCGCCTCCCTCGACGGCGCCTCGCAATGGCGCATCTGGCGATCCGTACTCGCCCCGATCCTCCGGCCGATCCTGGTCGTCGTCACCATCCAGTCCATCATCTGGGACTTCAAGGTCTTCACCCAGATCTACGTCATGACGGGCGGCGGCGGCATCGCAGGCCAGAACCTGGTCCTGAACGTCTACGCCTACCAACAGGCGTTCGCGTCGTCGCAGTACAGCCTCGGCTCCGCGATCGGCGTCGTGATGCTGCTGATCCTGCTCGCCGTCACGCTGGTGTACCTGCGGCTGCTGCGCCGGCAGGGGGAGGAACTGTGAATCTGCTTCGCGTTCGTGTGCGCCGCCCGGGGCGGCTGGCCGCCGAGGCCTCGGCCCTGCTGATCGCCGTCGTCGTCGCCTTCCCCCTCTACTGGATGGTGCTCAGCGCCTTCAAACCGGCCGGGGAGATCGAGTCGAGCGAGCCCAGGCCGTGGACTCTCGCGCCTTCTCCGGACTCCTTCCGGCGCGTCTTCGGGCAGCAGGAATTCGGCCGTTACTTCCTCAACAGCCTCGTCGTCGCGTGCTGTGTGGTGATCGCCTCCGCGCTCATCGCGTTTCTCGCCGCGACCGCCGTGACACGATTCCGCTTCCGCCTCCGGACCACCTTGCTGATCATGTTTCTGGTGGCCCAGATGGTGCCCGTGGAGGCACTGACGATCCCCCTCTTCTTCCTCATGCGGGACTTCGGCCAGCTGAACACCCTGGGCTCGCTGATCCTGCCCCACATCGCCTTCTCGCTGCCCTTCGCGATCTGGATGCTGCGGGGGTTCGTGAAAGCCGTTCCGGAGGCGCTGGAGGAGGCCGCCTACCTCGACGGGGCGAGCCGGGCGCGATTCCTGTGGCAGATCCTTTTCCCGCTCGTCCTGCCGGGGCTCGTGGCCACCAGCGTGTTTTCCTTCATCTCCGCCTGGAACGACTTCCTCTTCGCCAAGTCGTTCATCATCAGTGACACTTCCCAGTCGACACTGCCGATGGCGCTGCTGGTCTTCTACAAGCCCGACGACCCGGACTGGGGCGGCGTCATGGCCGCCTCCACGGTGATGACGATTCCGGTCCTGGTCTTCTTCGTACTCGTACAGCGCCGCCTGGTCTCCGGACTGGGCGGAGCGGTGAAGGACTGACGTGACGACTTTTCCGACGGATGTCGTGCCGGCACCCCTGAGTACCGAGACCGGGGACGGGCCCGGCTTCCGCCTCGACGCGGACACCGGGATCGAGGCGGACCCCGGCAGCGAGCCGGTCGCGCGGTGGCTGCGCGCGACCGTGGGCGCGGCGACCGGACTGCCGCTGCCCCCGCACACCGGCGGCATGAACCGGGTCCAACTGCGAATCCTGCCGGCTCTCGCCGGGGAACTCGGCGGGCCCGAGGCGTACCGCCTCACCGTCGACGGCGACCGTGCCGTCCTCGACGGGGCGAGCCGGGCGGGCCTGTTCCGGGGCGCCCAGACCTTCCGTCAGCTGCTCGGCCCCGAGGCATTTCGCCGCGCGCCGGTGACCCGTGGGCAGACGTGGGAAGTGCCCGCCGTCACCATCCACGATGCACCCCGATTCCGCTGGCGCGGCATCATGCTCGACGTCGCCCGGCACTTCATGCCCAAGGAAGGCGTCCTGCGCTATCTCGATCTGATGGCGGCGCACAAACTCAACGTCTTCCACTTCCATCTGACGGACGACCAGGGCTGGCGCATCCAGATCGAGCGGCATCCCCGGCTGACCGAGATCGGCTCCTGGCGGGCGCGGACCAAAATCGGCCACCGGGCCTCGCCGCTGTGGGAGGAGAAGCCGCACGGCGGCTACTACACCCAGGACGACATCCGGGAGATCGTCTCCTACGCCGCCGAGCGGCATATCACCGTCGTCCCCGAAATCGATGTGCCCGGCCACTCGCAGGCCGCCATCGCCGCGTACCCGGAACTCGGCAACACCGACGTCATCGACACGTCCGCCCTCTCCGTCTGGGACACCTGGGGAATCAACCCGAACGTACTCGCCCCCACTGACAACACCCTGCGCTTCTACGAGGGCGTCTTCGAGGAAGTACTGGAGTTGTTCCCGTCGGAGTTCGTCCACGTCGGCGGCGACGAATGCCCCAAGGACCAGTGGCGGCGGTCCGCGACCGCCCAGGCGCGCATCAGGGAACTCGGCCTCGCGGACGAGGACGAGCTGCAGTCCTGGTTCATCGGGCACTTCGACGCGTGGCTCTCCGCGCGCGGGCGCCGGCTGATCGGCTGGGACGAGATTCTGGAGGGCGGGCCGGCGCAGGGCGCGGCCGTGTCCTCCTGGCGCGGCTACGCCGGAGGCATCGCCGCCGCCCGGGCCGGCCACGACGTCGTCATGTGCCCCGAGCAGCAGGTGTACCTGGACCACCGTCAGGCCCCGGGCCCCGACGAGCCGGTACCGATCGGGTGGGTGCGCACCCTGGAGGACGTCTACCGGTTCGAACCCGTGCCGCCGGAGTTGACGCCCGAGGAGGCCCGGCACGTGCTCGGCACCCAGGCCAACGTGTGGACCGAGGTGATGGAGGACCACGCGCGCGTGGACTATCAGACGTTCCCCCGGCTCGCGGCCTTCGCCGAGGTCGCCTGGAGCGCCCTGCCCGCCCCGGCGGAACGGGACTTCGCCGGCTTCGAGCGCCGTATGGCCGCCCACTACCGGCGGCTCGACGCCCTCGGTGTCGCCTACCGGCCACCCGTCGGCCCGCAGCCCTGGCAGCGGCGCCCCGGGGTGCTGGGCCGCCCGATCGACGGCCCGCCGCCCAGCCGGTAGCACCGGCAGTCGCTACCGAACAGCTCGAACAGGCCACAGAAAATGCGCACAAGGGTCACCGAAAGTGCCAATCCGTATGCACAGGTGAACCCGTGCGAAAACGGACCATCTCCCCGGTGAGGTGGGCGAATGCCTCCTAGCGGACCCGTGTCCTCGGCTCTCGCCAAGATGTGCCAGAGTTGCCACGTCCGCCCTGTCAGCACGTACCGTACGGCAGCACAGGTGGGACCAGGTGGGGCAGCGGGAAGGGGCAGCCGGTTTGACCACGCACGCACCGCAGGCGGCGCAGGCCGTCACGCTGCCCACGACGCTGGACGAGGCCGTCGCGGCACTCACCGCCGTGCCCGCCGCCGTGCCCGTCGCGGGCGGCACCGACCTCATGGCCGCCGTCAACTCCGGGCAGCTCAGGCCCGCCGCGCTGGTGGGACTCGGCCGGATCAACGAGATCCGCGGCTGGCAGTACCTGGACGGTCACGCGCTGCTCGGCGCGGGCCTCACACACGCGCGCATGGGCCGCCCCGACTTCGCGGCCCTGATCCCGGCGCTCGCCGCCGCCGCGCGCGCCGCCGGCCCGCCGCACATCCGCAACGCGGGCACCCTGGGCGGCAACATCGCCTCGGCCGCCCCCACCGGGGACGCGCTGCCGGTGCTGGCCGCCCTGGAGGCGACACTGATCATCGCGGGCCCGGGCGGAGCCCGCCGGGAGATCCCGGTGTCGCACCTGCTGGCCGGGATGGACATGCTGCGCGCCGGCGAACTCATCGGCTACGTGCGCGTGCCCCTGCTGCACGCCCCGCAGGTCTTCCTGAAGGCGACCGGCCGTACCGGCCCGGGGCGCGCGGTGGCATCCGTGGCCCTGGTCCTGGACCCCGCACGCCGGGGTGTGCGATGCGCGGTGGGTGCCATAGCGCCGATGCCGCTGCGGCCCCTGGAGGCCGAGCAGTGGGTCGGCCGGCTCATCGACTGGGACAACAACCGCGCGCTCGTGCCGGAGGCCCTGAGCGCCTTCGGGGAGTACGTCGCCGCGGCCTGCATTCCCGACGCGGCCCCGGCCGAGGACGGCTCCGTACCGCAACTTCCGCCCGCCGTACTGCACCTGCGGCGCACCGTCGCCGCGCTGGCCCGACGAGCACTGGGGAGGGCGCTGTCGTGACCGACGACCAGCACGGAGAGGGCACGCCCCGGGGCGGGAGCCGCTGGGACCCGCTGCCCCAGGGCGAGTACGACGACGGCGCCACCGCCTTCGTCCAACTCCCCGAGGGGGGCGTCGACGCCCTGCTGGCCGCCGACAGTCCCCTCGCCGCGCCCGGCCACGGCTACGTACCGCCGCAGATAACGGTCGACCCCACCACGACCGCCGGAACCGACCCGGCCGCCCCCGGTGGGTGGCCGGTGCCCGGCGCGCCCGTCGACGGCTCCCAGTGGCACGACCCGCACGTGGCACACCAGCAGGGCCACGAGCACGGCGGTCACCAGCAGTCGGGGCACGACACGGGGGAGTGGTCGTACGGCTCTCAGGAGCCGTACGGATCCGGCACGCCGTACGGCTCCGGCGCGGGGCAGGGGCGGCACCGCGAGGACGACCGCTTCACGTACAACCCGGGGGCCACCGGGCAGTGGAACTTCGAGGAGACCACGGCGGCGGAGCCCGCGCCCGGCCATGACGTGACCGGGCAGTGGTCCATCCCCGTCGCCGGGGGTGACCTTCCGGACGAGTCGGGCGAGTTCACCACGTCCTCGCTGGTCGAGCAGTGGGGCGGCACCCCACCGCCCACGCTGCCGGGCGGTGCGCCCGCGCCGTGGGCCACGCAGGCGGCGGGCCGGCCGTGGGGACAGCAGGACACGGCGGGGCAGGAGCAGGCCGGGCCGGGCCATCCGCACGGGCACGAGCAGGGCGGCGGGCACGGACACGGGCAGCCGGGGGCCTCCGGGTACGCACCGGATCCGGCCGCGCGGAGCGCCCACGCCCCGGAGCAGCCGCACGCCGGGCCCCTGCCGCAGGAGGCGGACCCGGCGGCCGGCCACGCCCCGGGAGCGACCGACGGCGCCGGGCACGTGCCGCAGCACCCGGAGGGTGCCGGGCAGGCGCCGGAGCCGTCCGGGTTCGGTGGCCATGGGTCTGAGTCGCCTGAATTCGGCGGTCATGGGCCTGAGTCGTCCGGATTCGGCGGTCATGGGCCGGAGATGCCCGGAGCCGGTCACGCACCTCAGCCGCCCGACGGCGCCGACCACGCGCAGGAGCAGCCGGCTTTCGCCGACCACGGGTCGGATCCGCACGGCTTCACGGACCACGGCTCGGAGTCGCCCGCCTTCACGGACCACGGCTCGGAGTCGCCCGCCTTCACGGACCGCGGCTCGGAGACGTCCGTCTTCACGGACCGCGGCTCGGAGACGTCCGTCTTCACGGACCGCGGCTCGGAGACGTCCGTCTTCACGGACCACCACGGCCCGGAGCCGTCTGGCTTCACCGACCACGGCCCGGAGCCGCACGCCTTCACGGACCACAACGGCCCGGAGCCGCACGGCGTACCCGGCCACGGCCCGGAGCAGTCGGCTTTCACCGATCACCGCCCGGAGTCGTCCGTCTTCACGGACCACCACGGCCCGGAGCCCTCCGGCGCACCCGGACACGCGCCGGACCCCTCGGGTCACGTCGGTGAGCCGCCCGAGCACCCCACCGGCGCCGATGACGCTCCAGAGCACCCCGAGCACCCCGAGCACCCTGGGCCCGCCGCGCACACCCCCGAACGGCCCTCCGCCCCCCAGCCGTACCCCGAGGCCCCGGGGGAGGCCCCCGGCGAGCCCGCGCAAGAGGCACACGCGGAAGCCGCCGCGCCCTCGCAGACCGCCCAGGAAGCCTCACAGGGCGCTCCCGGCCCCGGTGAGGTCGCCGAGGACGCCCCAGAGGCCGCGGAGGGCGCCGACGCCTCCGCCGAGCCGCCCGCCGGCCCCCTCCCGGCCGAGGCGGTCCCGGACAACGCCGGACCGGAGGACGCCGGACCGGAGGACGCCGGACCGGGGGACGCCGACGGCGAGACCCCGAACAACCCGGCACCGCAGGACCCGTCCGCCGTCTCGCAAGACTCGGCCGACCCCCAGGGCGAGGCGTCCCAGGACGCGCCCTCCACGGCCCCGCAGGAGGAACACCCCCTCGCCTCCTACGTCCTGCGCGTCAACGGCACCGACCGCCCCGTCAGCGACGCGTGGATCGGCGAGTCCCTGCTGTACGTGCTGCGCGAGCGGCTCGGACTCGCGGGGGCCAAGGACGGCTGCTCGCAGGGCGAGTGCGGAGCGTGCAACGTCCAGGTCGACGGGCGGCTCGTCGCGTCCTGCCTGGTCCCGGCCGTGACCGCCGCCGGAAGCGAGGTCCGTACCGTCGAGGGCCTGGCCGAGGACGGGCAGCCGTCGGACGTGCAGCGGGCGCTCGCGCGCTGCGGCGCCGTGCAGTGCGGCTTCTGCGTGCCCGGCATGGCGATGACCGTGCACGACCTCCTGGAGGGCAACCCGGCGCCCACCGAGCTGGAGACCCGCCAGGCGCTGTGCGGCAACCTGTGCCGCTGCTCCGGCTACCGGGGCGTGGTGGACGCCGTGCAGGAGGTCGTCGCCGAACGCGAGGCACACTCCGCGCCCGCCGACGGCGACACCGGCGAGGCCCGTATCCCGCACCAGGCGGGCCCGGGCGCCGGCGGCGTCAACGCGTCGGCCTTCGGCTCGCCCCCGCAACCGCACACTCCAGACCCTCATGACCAGCCCTACGGCCAGGACGGAGGCCCCGCGTGAGCAACGAAGCAGCCACCGCGCAGGCCGCGGAGGCCGCCCCCGCCCCGGAGCCGCTGCCGCACGGCCTGGGCGCATCCCTCCCGGCCGCCGACGCCCGTGCCAAGACGGAGGGCACCTTCCCGTACGCCGCCGACCTGTGGGCCGAGGGTCTGCTGTGGGCGGCCGTGCTGCGCTCACCGCACCCGCACGCGCGCATCGTCTCCATCGACACCACCCACGCGCGCGAGATGCCCGGCGTACGCGTCGTCGTCACCCACGAGGACGTCCCCGGCAGCCCGTTGCACGGCCGCGGGAAGGCCGACCGCCCGGTTTTCGCCTCCGAGGTCGTACGCCACCACGGCGAGCCCATCGCCGCCGTCGCGGCCGACCACCCGGACACCGCGCGGATGGCCGCCGCCGCCGTCATCGTCGAGTACGAGGTGCTCGACCCGGTGACCGACCCGGAGCAGGCCTTCGAGGCGGAGCCGCTGCACCCCGACGGCAACCTGATCCGGCACATCCCGCTGCGCCACGGCGACCCGGAGGCGGCCGGCGAGATCGTCGTCGAGGGCCTGTACCGCATCGGCCGCCAGGACCCCGCGCCCATCGGCGCCGAGGCGGGCCTGGCCGTACCGCGCCCGGACGGCGGGGTGGAGCTGTACCTCGCCTCCACCGACCCGCACGCCGACCGCGACACGGCCGCCGCCGCCTTCGGCCTGGAACCCGAGCGGGTCAAGGTCGTCGTCACCGGCGTCCCCGGCGCCACGGCCGACCGCGAGGACCAGGGCTTCCAGCTCCCGCTCGGCCTGCTGGCGCTGCGCACCGGCTGCCCGGTGAAACTAGCGGCCACACGCGAGGAGTCCTTCCTCGGGCACGTCCACCGGCACCCCACCCTGCTGCGCTACCGCCACCACGCCGACGGCGAGGGCAGACTCGTGAAGGTGGAGGCGCAGATCCTGCTCGACGCGGGCGCCTACGCCGACACCTCCGCCGACGCCCTGGCCGCCGCCGTCGCGTTCGCCTGCGGCCCGTACGTCGTCCCGAACGCCTTCATCGAGGGCTGGGCGGTACGCACCAACAATCCCCCGTCCGGCCACGTGCGCGGCGAGGGCGCCATGCAGGTCTGTGCCGCCTACGAGGCGCAGATGGACAAGATCGCCAAGAAGCTCGGCATCGACCCGGCCGAGGTGCGGCTGCGCAACGCCATGGCGACGGGTGATGTGCTGCCGACCGGCCAGACGGTGACCTGCCCGGCCCCGGTCGCCGAACTGCTCCAGGCCGTGCGGGACTTCCCGCTGCCGCCGCTGCCCAAGGACACGCCCGAGGAGGAGTGGCTGCTGCCCGGCGGCCCCGAGGGCGCGGGCGAACCGGGCGCGGTGCGCCGGGGCGTGGGCTACGGCGTGGGCATGGTGCACATGCTCGGCGCGGAGGGCGCGGACGAGGTCTCCACGGCGACCGTGAAGGTCCACGACGGTGTGGCGACGGTGCTGTGCGCGGCCGTCGAGACCGGCCAGGGCTTCACGACCCTGGCCCGGCAGATCGTGCAGGAGACGCTCGGCATAGACGAGGTGCACGTGGCGCCGGTCGACACCGACCAGCCCCCGGCGGGCGCGGGCTGCCGGGGCCGGCACACCTGGGTGTCGGGCGGGGCGGTGGAGCGCGCGGCCAAGATGGTCCGTACGCAGCTCCTGCAGCCGCTCGCCCACAAGTTCGGCATGTCCACGGAGCTGCTCCAGATCACCGACGGCAAGATCACCTCGTACGACGGAGTCCTCTCGACGACCGTCACCGAGGCGCTGGACGGCAAGGAACTGTGGGCCACCGCCCAGTGCCGCCCGCACCCGACCGAGCCGCTGAACGAGGCCGGCCAGGGTGACGCGTTCGTCGGCATGGCCTTCTGCGCGATCCGCGCGGTGGTGGACGTCGACATCGAGCTCGGTTCCGTACGGGTCGTGGAACTGGCCGTCGCCCAGGACGTGGGGCGGGTCCTGAACCCCACCCAGCTGGCCGCCCGGATCGAGGCGGGCGTGACCCAGGGCGTGGGCATCGCGCTGACCGAGAACCTGCGCACCCCGCGCGGCCTGATCCGCCACCCGGACCTGACCGGCTACGCCCTCCCGACGGCCCTCGACGCGCCCGACATCCGCATCGTCCGGCTGGTGGAGGAGCGGGACGTGGTCGCCCCCTTCGGGGCGAAGGCGGTCAGCGCGGTGCCGGTGGTGACGTCCCCGGCGGCCATCGCGTCCGCCGTACGGGCCGCCACGGGCCGACCCGTGAACCGGCTGCCGATCCGCCCGCAGGCCGCGGTGGTCACGGAACGGTCCTGATGCCCGTTCTGGACGGAGTCGTCCTGGTCACCGGAGTGATGGCGGCCGGCAAGTCGACGGTCGCCCAGGCGCTGGCGGAGACCCTGCCGCGGGCCGCGCACGTCCGCGGGGACGTGTTCCGGCGCATGATCGTGTCCGGCCGGGAGGAGTACCTCCCCGGCGCCGGGGGCGAGGCCGAGGCCCAACTCCGGCTCCGGTGCCGCCTGTCGCGGCGACGGCGGACGCGTACGCCGAGGCCGGGTTCACGGCGGTCGTGCAGGACGTGGTGCTGGGCGAGGACCTGAGGACGTACGCCGGCCTGGTGCGCACCCGGCCGCTGCACGTGGTCGTCCTCGCGCCGCGGCCCGAGGCGGTGGCCGCGCGGGAGGCGGAGCGGTCGAAGACGGGATACGGCGCCGGCTGGACCGTCGGCATGCTGGACGAGGCGCTGCGCACGCGGACGCCGCGCATCGGACTGTGGCTGGACACCTCGGAGCTGACGGTGGGACAGACCGTGGAGGCGATTCTGGCGGAAAGGGAACGCGCGAGGGTGCTCTGAACGTCTGGTGAGGTGGACGCGTGGTCGCCGGGCGCGTCGCTGTTCCGGGGCGTTGTCAGTGGTGGGGCGTACTGTTCTGGGCAGTGGGGGACGGCTGCCGGGCCTGGCCGGGCGGTCTGCCGTGCTCCGCCAGGGGACGGTGAGCAAGCACATGCGGGGGAGCCCATGAGTACGACCGACGCCGGTTCCGCGGTGATCACCCTGACCGAGTCCGAGCTGGATCCGTGGGTGACGCACGCGTCGACGCGACACTGGCTGACCGGGCCCGGACTGCCGGGTGACAGCGGTGTGCTGAGCTTCGCCGAGCTGGGCCGGGAGGGTCTGCGCAGGGTGGCGGACTCGACGGGCGGCCCGCAGGACCGGCTGTCGGCGGAGCTGCGCGAGCAGCTCGTGATCGGCGGACTGCTCGGCCCCGCAGGCCTGGAGACGGAATCGGTCCTGCTGGACGGCGCGACGGGCGAGATCTCGACGACGTACTTCCTGCACGACCGTCCCGACCTGATGGACCGCCGCCCCCTGGCGCCCTCGCTGCGGACGCTGGTGCGCTTCGCCGAGGCGACGGACGAACTGGCGGGCCTGCGCGGCCAGTTCGCCTCCTACGCGGGCCGCTTCGGCCCGAAGGCGGTGGCGCAGGCGTCCCAGCACCTGCTGGCGGTGTTCCGGGACGGGACGGACGGCGAACCGGCCCCGTTCTGGAAGATGGCGGCCCTGATCCGCCCCCTGTCCCTGGTCGCGGGCCGGGGCGGCGCATCCGGCCTGTCCCTGGACCTCCCGCACCGCCTCCTGGACCAGGAGTTCGGCCCCGGCAAGGTGGCCCGCTTCGAGGACGTCGACTTCCCCGCGACCCTCACGCACGAGCCGACCCGCCGCTTCCTGCGCGAGGTGGGCCTGCCGGAGGACGCCTACGTCTTCTCCCTGGACACGGACGTCCCGCTGGCGACGCTGGCGGAGTACCACGCCGACACGGACGGCCCGGTGGAGCTCCCCTCCGGCGCCCACCGCCTGATACGCCTCGGCCACCTCGTCGAGGACAACAGCCTGGTCGTCGACGGCGCGACGGGCGCGGTCCTGAACTGGAGCGAGCCCGAGGCGACGCTGTACCCGCTCAACACGGACGTGTCGACCCTGGCCTTCACCCTCTGGCTGCTGCACCGCGAGCGCGCGATCGACGCCCAGTCGGACCACGAGCTGACGACCGACACCTACGACCAGTTGGCCATGACGATGCTCCAGGTCCTGTCGGCGGTCGACCCGACGGGCGTCACGGCGGGCAGATCGGGCCGCCACTACTGGACGGACACGTTCCAGGACGAGGCGGGCGGGGTGCTGTAGGAGCGGGTGCCACAGGAGCCGGATCCACGCGCCGGAGTGTGGTCCAGCCAGCCCACCCCCGCTGTTTCAGCAGCTCGATGAGCCGACGGGCGGAGGGCACGGTGTCGAAGACGAGCCTGTCCATCAACTCGGCGAGCACCGGTTCGATGCCGGCCGGTTCGCCGACGTACTCCTCGCCCCGCTCGTCGGCCAGTTTCGTGAGGTAGGCGGCCACCCGGTCGGCCAGCTCGGCGAGCTGCGGGTCGTCGTCGCCGCACTCGAGAGCCGCACTCAAAGCGACATAGAAATCGGCGAACTCCGGATCGGCGATCCGCTCCTGCTTGCGCGCGACCCACTCCGCCACGCGCTCGGGCGAGCGCGCGGCCAGCGGGATCCAGCCGTCGCGCTCGGCCCGGACGATCCGCTCGTCGACGCCGAGCGCCCGCAGTCGGTCGAGGATCCCGACCACCTCCGCGGGCAGGGCCAGACTCTCCCCGGAGGCGAGGCGAGCGATCCGCTCACGATGCCGCTGCCGCTGCCGGATCTCCGCCTCCAGCCGCCTGTCGATGTCCGCGACGGCAGTGGCGAACTTCTCGTCATCGGCCTGGAGCAGCTCCCGCACGCGCGCCAGCGGAACCCCGGCCTCGGCGAGAGTCCGGATCCTGATCAGCTCCACGACGGCGCCGCCGTCGTACCGCCGATAACCGGAGTGGTCCCGCTCGGGCTCCGGCAGCAGTCCCCTGGCGTGGTAGTGCCGCACCGTGCGCACGGTCACTCCGGCATACGCCGCCAGCTCGCCGATGGTCAGCATGGAATCAGTCTGACTTCCGGCTCAGCAGGCCGGCCCGCCGACCGGCCGGTGTCCGCTCCGGATGATCTCGGCGATGGCGGGGGCGTGGGTGAAGACCAGCCGGTGGTCGGCGTCGAGCCAGGAGGTGGAGACGTCCGGCCGCTCGCGCACCAGCCGCTCGATGCCGGCACGCCAGAGCCTGTTGTGCCGAGAGGCACGCCCGCCGCCGCTGTCGCCGGCGATCGCGGCGGACATGATCATGCGGATCGGAAGGTCGATCTTCCGATAGAGGTCGAGGATCCCGGACCGGACGACATCCATCTCAAGATTCAGGTCGAGGATGTCCCGTGCGGTGAGCGACACCTGACGCGCGGCACCCCCGCCCCTCTCGCTCGCCAGATCGTCCGCCATCGCCCGGAACTCCGCCAGGTCGACGTCCGTGATGAACGGCTCGGGCAGCGGGTTCGCCCCGTCGATGAGAACGAGTCCGGCGATACTGTCCGGATATTCGGCCGCATAGTGCACGGCCAGATCCGCGCCCAGCGAGTAGCCCACGAGCAGGGACGGTGAGGGCAGGCCGGTCTTCGCCATCACGGCACGGAGATCACCCAGGAACGCGTCGAAGCAGTACCGCTCGGCGGCCGAGGTGAGGCCATGCCCCCGGAGATCGAAGGTCACCACGTCGTACTCGCACCGCAGCAACTCGATCAGCTCGTGCAGATCGGCCTGCGTGCAGTTCAGCCCCGGGCAGAGGACCAGGGGCCGTCGTCCCCGGCCGCCACGGAACACGGGGATGGTGACACCGTCGTGCCGAACGGTGCAGTGCCGCTCGGTGCTGTCGTCTGATGAAGTCATGCGGCAAGGCTGGGAGGTTGACCCTGCGTCAGGGTCAAGGGCGGGAGGGGGCAGCCGCAGCGGTGATCCGGCCCTCGTCCCACCCGACTGCTCCCGTTGCGCCCTGATTGCGCCCTGGCCCACTCCTGAACGCACCCACATGCTCGGTTCCATGGGGGATACAGGCGAGTCGAGCATCATCCCGTTACCCGACCCCGACGGACACCGGCAGCGGCCATCGGACGCGCCGCAGCCGTGGGAGAAGACCGACCGGGCCCAGGCCGCGATGGAAGGCGCCACCGGGCCCGAGCCGCCCGCTCCACCCGTCTGCCCGAACTGCGGGCTTGTCGGTGATCGGCGTGTCACCTACTACGGCTGGCACGTCCTCCTCGAACCGGACATGCCGGTGCCCGCGCACCTGGTGCCCGCCTGGCACCGCTGGTACGTGGACTCGGGCGGGACCGCGTGGAACAGCCGCGAGGAAGAGCCCGCGCCCGGTGCCGTGTGCCGCGTACCGCACCGGATCGCCTGTCCCGGGCTGCGGCTCGAGGAAGTCGGCCTGTGGCGGTGGCTGGACGCCGTACGGGCGGAGAACGCGCGCCGGGCGCGGCGAAAGGCAGAGCAGGCGGCCGGTCCGGAAGCGCTTCCCGATGCCGGCTAGGGGCGGCAACGCCCTGCGGCTCAGGACAGCACGCGGTAGGTCAGGTGTGTGACCTGGGTCGCCGGGCGGGACTTCACCTGTTCCAGTTTGAGCGGTGGGACGTCCTCGAACAGGCGCGTGCCGGCGCCGAGTGTGAACGGCACGATGTGCAGCCGCAGCTCGTCGATCAGGCCGGCGGTGAGGTACTGGTTGATGGTGGTCGCGCCGCCGAGGACCAGGACGTCGTCGTCGCCGACCGCGGCCCGGGCCCGGGCCAGTGCCGACGCGATTCCGTCGGTGACGAAGTGGTACGTGGTGCCGCCGTCCATCGGCTGCGGCTCGCGCGGGTGGTGGGTGAGCACGAACACCGGCGCGTGGAACGGCGGATTGTCGCCCCACCAGCCGTTCCACTGGCGGTCCCACTCGCCGCGCACGGGGCCGAACATGTTGCGGCCCATGATGAATGCTCCGGCGGCGGCCAACTGGTCGATCTCGGCCCGGTTCTCGTCGGGGGTGTCGAACATCCAGGCGTGCAGCTTGTCGCCCGTGCCGTCGCCGCCGTCGTCGCCGAACGGGCGTTCCTCGGTCTGGTCGAGCCCGGCCGAGTAGCCGTCGGCCGAGATCGTGATGTCGCAGATCACCCTGCCCGTTCGTTCGGTCATCGTTCTCTCCTCCTCGTAGCGATCTCCGTCGCCTTCGGGGTGAGCTTCCTGCCAAGCGTCAGCAGGAACAAGGAGGCGTACGACCAAGGTCCCAGGCGGGGACCGTCTCGCGACAGGGGTCAAAGTGTTCCGTGGCCCTTACCCTGGCGGTCATGACCGTCCCGAAGCCACGTGACGCAGATGTCGTGGATGCCGATGACCTGCCCTCCGAGCCCGCAGTGGACGAGACCGTGCTGGGGCGGGCGTACCGGGCGCTGAGCTTCGGGATCGTCTCCGTTGTGCTGCTCATCGCGTTCGAGGCGACGGCGGTCGGTACGGCGATGCCCGTCGCCGCGCGGGAGTTGGACGGGGTGTCGCTGTACGCGTTCGCGTTCTCCGGGTACTTCACGACCAGCCTGTTCGCGATGGTGCTCTCCGGGCAGTGGTCGGACCGGCGCGGGCCCCTCGGGCCGTTGACGACGGGCATCGCCTCCTTCGGGGCCGGGCTGTTGCTGTCGGGGACCGCCGGGGCGATGTGGGTGTTCATCCTGGGGCGGGCCGTACAGGGGTTCGGCGGCGGGCTGGTGATCGTCGCGCTCTATGTCGTCGTCGGGCGGGCGTATCCGGAGCGGCTGCGGCCGGCCATCATGGCCGCGTTCGCCGCGAGCTGGATCCTGCCGTCGATCGTCGGCCCGCTCGCCGCCGGCACGGTGACCGAGCAGCTCGGGTGGCGGTGGGTGTTCATCGGGATACCCGTGCTCGTCGTCTTTCCGCTCGCGCTCGCACTGCCGCAGATACGGCGCCGCGCGTCCGGACCGGTGCCGGCGGCCGCGCCGGACTCGCAGTCCGCCTCTGCCGGCCGACCTCCCTCCCCCAACCGCCGCCGCATCCGCCTGGCCCTGGCCATCTCCCTCGGCGCCGGCCTTCTCCAGTACGCCGCCCAGGACTTACGCCCGCTCTCGCTCCTGCCGGGCGCGGTCGGACTGGCCCTGCTGGTGCCCGCCGTGCTCGGGCTGCTCCCGCGCGGCACCTACCGGGCCTCCCGCGGGCTGCCCTCCGTCGTGCTGCTGCGCGGCGTCGCCGCGGGGTCCTTCATCGCCGCGGAATCCTTCGTGCCGCTGATGCTGGTGACGCAGCGCGGGCTCAGTCCGACGCTGGCCGGGTTCTCGCTCGCCGCGGGCGGCGGGACGTGGGCGCTGGGCTCGTGGGTGCAGTCGCGGCCGCGGTTCGAGCCGAACCGGGAGCGGCTGACGACCCTCGGCATGCTGCTGGTGGCGGCGGCCATCGCCACCGCACCGAGTGTGCTGATCGACTCCGTGCCCGTCTGGACCCTGGCCGTCGTCTGGGCCTTCGGCTGCTTCGGCATGGGCCTCGTCATCTCCTCCACGAGCGTGCTCCTGCTCAAGCTCTCCGCCCCCGAGGAAGCCGGCACCAACTCCGCCGCCCTCCAGATCTCCGACGGCCTCTCCAACGTCGTCCTGCTCTCCGCCGGAGGCGCCGCCTTCGCCGCCCTCGGCGGTGGCACGGTCACCCACACCAGCACCGACACCACCGGCTCCCACCCGGCCGCGTTCACCGCGGTGTTCCTGCCGATGGCGGCGGTGGCGCTGGTGGGGGCGTGGGTGACCACGCGGGTGCGGGAGCGGTGAGAGCCGTTGGGCAGGTGGGCGGTTGGGCAGGTGGGCTGTCCGGCACGGGGCGGGCCGTAAAGCGGTCGTACCGGCCGGCGCGGGAGTCGTCGGCGGCGCGGGGCACGGCGGAGTCGCTCGCCGAGGCGCATGCCGATCTGTTGCGCAGGCTCGGCGAATGACCGGGCACCTCACCGTCGCGGAGGTCGGGACGATCGCCCGGATCGCCTTCGGCGGGCATGACCCGGAGGTCGGGAGGCCAGGCTGTCCGTCTCCGCCGTGCACCGCCCGCGCGCCCGCGTGTTCGGCACGGCGGGCGGCCTCCGAGGACCCGCACGAGCAGGCGGCCGCGCTGCCGCATGCCCTCGCGACGCACCACCCCCTCGTCGACGGGAACGAGCGCACGGCCGGGCCGGCCGCCGCGACCCTCTTCGGGGTCAACGGCGTCGACCTCACGGGCTGCGACCGGGACACCGCGTACGGCCTGGTCATCGATGTCGCCTCCGCGGACGAGAGCGACATCTGCCTCATCTCCGAGCGCCTGCTGCGGCTGTGACGTGGATCCCACCCTGGCGTGACCCGGCCTGGTCCGCGCATGGACAGGGGCGGGCCGCCGGTAGGGTGGCCCGGTTGTCATACGTAGCCGAGCCGTCAGGCTCCCTCGAACGAGCCGCCCGACCCCCAACGGAGACCGTGACTACCACCGCCGGCACCAGCTCTGCCTCGCACCACCTGTCCCCGGCGTTCCCCGGCCGGGCCCCCTGGGGTACCGCCAGCAAGCTGCGCGCCTGGCAGCAGGGCGCGATGGAGAAGTACATCCAGGAGCAGCCGCGGGACTTCCTGGCGGTCGCCACCCCCGGCGCCGGCAAGACGACCTTCGCGCTGACGCTGGCGTCCTGGCTGCTGCACCACCACGTCGTGCAGCAGGTCACCGTCGTGGCCCCGACCGAGCATCTGAAGAAGCAGTGGGCCGAGGCCGCGGCCCGGATAGGCATCAAGCTCGACCCGGAGTACAGCGCCGGGCCGCTCGGCCGGGAGTACCACGGCGTCGCCGTGACGTACGCGGGTGTCGGTGTGCGGCCGATGCTCCACCGGAACCGTGTGGAGCAGCGCAAGACCCTCGTCATCCTCGACGAGATCCACCACGCCGGTGACAGCAAGTCCTGGGGCGAGGCCTGCCTGGAGGCCTTCGAGCCCGCCACCCGCCGGCTCGCACTCACCGGTACGCCCTTCCGGTCCGACACCAACCCCATCCCCTTCGTGACGTACGAGGAGGGGAACGACGGCATCCGTCGGTCCGCCGCCGACTACACCTACGGGTACGGCAACGCCCTCGCCGACAACGTCGTCCGGCCCGTCATCTTCCTCTCCTACAGCGGCAACATGCGCTGGCGCACCAAGGCCGGTGACGAGGTCGCCGCGCGGCTCGGCGAGCCCATGACCAAGGACGCCATCAGCCAGGCCTGGCGGACCGCCCTCGATCCGCGCGGTGAGTGGATGCCCGCCGTGCTGCGCGCCGCCGACCAGCGGCTGACCGAGGTGCGCAAGGCCATCCCGGACGCCGGCGCGCTCGTCATCGCCTCCGACCAGGACTCGGCGCGTGCGTACGCCAAGCTGATCCGCGAGATCACGGGCAGCAAGGCGACCCTCGTACTGTCCGACGACGCCGGCGCCTCCGAGCGGATCGACGAGTTCAGCGCGAACACCGACCGGTGGATGGTCGCCGTGCGGATGGTGTCCGAGGGCGTCGACGTGCCGCGGCTCGCGGTGGGTGTGTACGCGACGACCATCTCGACGCCGCTGTTCTTCGCGCAGGCCGTCGGCCGTTTCGTACGGTCCCGGCGGCGCGGCGAGACGGCCTCCGTGTTCCTGCCGACCGTGCCCGACCTGCTCTCCTTCGCCAACGAGATGGAGCGCGAGCGCGACCACGTCCTCGACAAGCCCAAGAAGGAGGGCGAGGAGGACCCGTACGCCGAATCCGAGAAGGAGATGGAGGAGGCGAACAAGGAGCAGGACGAGGACACCGGCGAGCAGGACATGCTGCCCTTCGAGGCGCTGGAGTCCGACGCGGTCTTCGACCGGGTCATGTACAACGGCGCCGAGTTCGGCATGCAGGCCCACCCGGGGAGCGAGGAGGAGCAGGACTACCTCGGCATTCCCGGGCTGCTGGAGCCCGACCAGGTCCAGCTGCTGCTGCAGAAGCGGCAGGCCCGGCAGATCGCGCACAGCCGCAAGAAGCCGGACGAGGAGGCCGACCTGCTCGAACTGCCCGCCGAGCGGCGGCCGGTCGTCTCGCACAAGGAGATGATGGAGCTGCGGCGGCAGCTCAACACGATGGTCGGCGCGTACGTCCACCAGAGCGGCAAGCCGCACGGCGTGATCCACACGGAGCTGCGGCGCGTGTGCGGGGGGCCTCCGGCGGCGGAGGCGACGGCGGGGCAGCTGCGGCAGCGGATCGCCAAGGTCCAGGAGTGGGCTACGCGGATGAAGTGAGCCCCGGGCTGTACGTATGCGGGCAAAGGGAGCCAGTCGATGTGACCCGTGCCCGGATTCTGGACGGAGCCTTCCGCTCAGCGAACCCCCTTCGCTACTGTCCGGCTACGCATACGCCCCGTGGCAGCGCCGCCGCGGAGCGCAGCCGTGAAGCGACGCGGCCCGGACAGGCCGGGCCGCCGGCCGATCGGCGGCCTCTCAAGCGCGTTGCCGACGGGACTCGGCGACGCATCCGACCGCCAGAGGGCCGCCGACCTCACCACTAAGGAGTGGGCGTCGTGACCGCGGAGACCTCCCAGACGCTCGACAGGGGACTGCGTGTCCTCAAGCTGCTCGCCGACACGGACCACGGGCTGACCGTGACCGAGCTCTCCCTCAAGCTGGGCGTCAACCGGACCGTGGTGTACCGGTTGCTCGCCACGCTGGAACAGCACGCGCTCATACGCCGTGACCTGGGCGGACGTGCCCGGGTCGGGCTCGGGGTGCTGCGTCTGGGGCGGCAGGTCCACCCGCTGGTACGGGAGGCCGCGATGCCCGCGCTGCGGTCGCTGGCCGAGGACATCGGCGCGACGGCGCACCTGACCCTGGTCGACGGGGCGGACGCGCTCGCCGTGGCCGTGGTGGAGCCGACCTGGACGGACTACCACGTCGCCTACCGGGCCGGGTTCCGCCACCCCCTGGACCGGGGCGCCGCGGGCAAGGCGATACTCGCGGCCCGGCAGCACCCGATGACGGACCCGGGCTACACCCTGACCCACGGGGAGCTGGAGGCCGGCGCGTGCGGTGCGGCCGCGCCGCTGCTGGGCGTCACGGGCGTCGAGGGCAGCGTGGGCGTGGTGATGCTGTCGGACGTGGTGCCGGAACGGGTGGGGGCGAGGGTCGTCGAGGCGGCACGAGAGGTCGCGGACGCGCTGCGCTGACGTGCGCGGAGCCCTCCAGCCGGACCTCGGGCGACCTGGGCCCGGCCGGATTCCACGCCCGAGTTAGATTGATCCCGTGTTCTCTCGCCTCACGCGCCCCCGGGCCATCGCTGTCTGTGCCCTGCCCGTCGTGGCTCTGCTCGCCACGGCGGTGTTCGCGCCGCTGCCGTTCTCGGTGGCGCAGCCCGGGCAGACGACGAACGTGCTCGGGGAGGACAAGGGCGACCCGGTGATCACCATCTCGGGCGCACCGGTCCGGGACACCCGTGGCCAGCTGCGGATGACCACCATCGTGGCGACCTCACCGGACACCCGGGTCTCGCTCCCGGACATCGTCGACAGCTGGTTCAGTACGGACCGGGCGGTCATGCCGCGTGATGCGATCTACCCGAGCGGCGACACCGTCCAGGAGATCGAGCGGCACAACGAGAAGCAGATGAAGGAGTCCCAGGACGCGGCGACGCAGGCCGCGCTGAACCATCTCGGCCTCGACGACAAGGACGTCAAGGTCGGCCTGAAGCTCGCGGACGTGGGCGGGCCCAGCGCCGGGCTGCTGTTCTCCCTGGGGATCATCGACAAGCTCGACGGCGACGGCACGGGTGGTGATCTCACCGGGGGTCGTGTCATCGCCGGCACCGGCACGATCGCCGCCGACGGCACGGTCGGGGCGGTGGGCGGCGTCGCCCTCAAGACCCAGGCCGCCAAGCGTGACGGGGCGAGCGTGTTCCTCGTCCCGAAGGCGGAGTGCGCGGACGCGCGGGCCGAACTGCCGAAGGGCCTGCGGCTGATCCCGGTGACCACGCTGAAGAGCACGGTGAGTTTACTGGTGGCCCTGGAGACGGGGAAGGGGTCCGTGCCCAGCTGTTAGTGGGCGGCGGCCGGCCGGGGGCGGGTGGCGAGCTTCAACCCGACTTCTACGAGGGTCCAGCCGACGCGCGTACGGAGGTCTTGGCGGCCTTCGGTGATGGGGTGTGCGTCGGCCTCGGCGCGGAGTTCTGCGGCGCGTGCGTGGTGCAGGGCGAGGTGGATGTCCGGGTGCATGGGGGATGGCCTCTCACAGCTTCGTCTGGCTGGGGAAGACGTGCGTGTGGACGCGCACCGTTTCCGCGTCCGGGGTGCCCTCGGGCAGAGGGCGGTAGCTCTGGACGAGGTCGTGCATCTTGCCGATCAGCTCACGGGCGAGTTCGGGAGTGAGGCGCAGGGTGAAGTCGCTCAGATCGGTGGCGCCGTCCCACTCCTCGGCCCAGTCGTTCGCGGTGCCGAGCCAGGTCGCGACCTCTCGGGTGTGCACGTTCGCGATCTCGTAGCGGAACAGGGCGACGGCTCCGCGCACGGCCGGATCCGGGTCCTTGATCAGGGTCTCGTCGAGTTGGACGCCCTGGTCCACAGCCTTCCACCAGCGCTCCCGTCCCTTGCCGCGCTCCGGGTCGTCCGCGACGAAGCCGTGCGTGGCGAGCTGCCGCAGGTGGTAACTGGTCGCGCCACTCGACTCACCCAGTTTCTCCGCCAGTTGGGAGGCGGTCGCGGGCCCACCGCGCCGCAGCGCGAGCAGGAGCTGCATGCGCAGGGGATGAGCCAATCCTCGGAGGGAGCGGGCATCGAGCAGTCGGGCTGCCGGTTCTTCGGGCATACATGCAAAGGTAGCCTTGCAAAGGCTCCTTTGCAACGGCTTCTTTGTAAGTCACCCCTCCCTGACCAACCCCTCCTCCACCATCCACTCCAGCGCCACCTGATGCGGATCCTCCCCCTCCACATCCACCTTCGCGTTCAGCGTCCGCGCCACCGTGTTGTTCAGCCTCTCCGTCACCGGATCCAGGACGTCCGCGATCGCCGGCCACCGCTCCAGGGTCTTCGCGTTGATCATCGGCGCGGCGTTGTAGTTGGGGAAGAACCTCCTGTCGTCCGCCATGACCGCCAGGTTCATGGAGTCGATGCGCCCGTCGGTGGTGAACACCTCCCCGTACGGGCAACTCCCCTTCGACGTCTGGGTGTAGATGATCCCCGTGTCCATCTGCGTGACGTTCCGCGCCGGCAGCTTCATCCCGTACGCCCGCTGCATGCCCGGCAACCCGTCCGCCCGGTTCGCGAACTCGACCTCCACGCACAGCTTCACCGCCCCCGGGTCGGACTCCGCCAGCCTCGCCACGTCCGACAGGGTCTTCGTGCCGTACTTCTTCGCGTTCTGCTGGTTCATCGCCAGCGCGTACGTGTTGTTCAGGGACGACGGCCGCAGCCAGGCCAGCCCGTTCGCCGCGTCGGCATGCCGCACCGCCTCCCACTGCTCGCGCGGATCGGTGATCGGCTCGCTGTACCCCAGGTACGTGATCCAGGCCGTGCCCGTGTACTCGTACCCGGCGTCGGCGTCGCCCTTGCGGACGGCCTCGCGGCTGCCGATGGAACCCTGGATGCCCGTGCGGTCGAGCACCTCCGCGCCGGCCGCCTCCAGGGCGATGCCCATGATCGCGCCGAGGATCAGCCCCTCGGTGAACGACTTCGACGTCACCGTCAGGCGCGCGCCCTTGAGCGGCTCGCCCCGCCCGACCGACCCGGGCCGCACGTCGTCCGCCATGGGGGAGCCGCTGGTCAGGCCGCAGCCCGCGAGAAGCACTCCCGCTGCCGCCAGGCACATCCGCCGCCTCATGGCCGGAGCCCCCGCGGCCGCAGGAGCACTTCTGCCAGCGAGGCCAGCCAGTCCACCAGCAGCGCCAGGACCACCGTGAGGACCGAGCCCAGCACCAACACCGGCATCCGCTGGTTGGTGATCCCGGTCGTGATCAGCACGCCCAGTCCGCCGCCCCCGCCGAAGACCGCGAGGGTGGCCGTGCCGACGTTCAGGACGAGGGTAGTGCGGACTCCCGCGAGGATCAGCGGGACCGCGAGGGGTAGTTCCACCCGGGTCAGGACTCCCGCAGGCGACATGCCGATGCCCCGCGCCGCCTCCAGCAGTGTCGGGTCGTTCGCCTTCAGGCCGGTGATCGTGTTCGACAGCACGGGCAGGACGGCGTAGACGATGATGCCGATCAGGGCGGCCCTGCGGCCGATGCCCAGCCAGATGACGAGGAGCGCCAGCAGGCCGATCGCGGGGGTCGCCTGGCCCGTGTTGGCGAACGCCATCACCACCGGGGTGGCCCTGCTGAAGGCCCGGCGGGTCAGCAGGATCCCCAGGGGGATGGCGGTGATCAGCACGAAGAACGTGGAGATCGCGGTCAGCTGGATGTGCTGCCACAGGGCCTTCGAGACCTGGCCGCCCGACAGGGCGTTGCGGGACAGCGCGTCCAGGTCCGCCTGCTGGAACCAGAGCCAGGTGGCGAACAGTACGGCCACCAGGGCGGCGGGCAGGACGGTCAGCTTCTGCCAGCCGACGCGCCGGGGTGGCGGGCCGGGTGACGTCCGGGGCGTCTCGGCCTGCTCTTCGTCCACCGGTTCGGGGGCGGTGCGCACCGGCCCCGGAGCGGTCACCGCGTCCCTCCGACGCCGCCCACGCGCGTGACGCCCGCGCCGCCCTCCTGCTCCGCGTGCGTCTGCGCCGCCCGCAGTTCCTCCAGCTCGTGCTGGTGCTCCAGCGCGTCGAGCCGGTCGGCCTCCAGCATCTGGTGCACGGAGTTGATGAGCGTCTCCATGTCGACGACGCCGGTGTACTCGCCACGCCGCCCCGTGACCGCAACCCGTCCGGCGTTGTCGGTGAGCACCGCCTCCACCGCGTCCCGCAGGGTCGCGTCCCGGGTGACCGTGTCGTGCACCAGCGTCCCCGCGCGGGCCAGCGAGCCCCGGGCCCGCATCAGGTCGCCGCGTCTGAGCCACTTGTAGGGGCGGCCGCGCCGGTCGAGCAGCAGGACCTCGTTGGTGCCGCTGGCCCGCAGCCGGTTGAAGATCTGCTGCAACGGGTCGTCGATGGTGACCGTCGGATAGTCGGTGATCTCCACGTCCCGTACGCGGGTCAGGTTCAGCCGCTTCAGCGCTGCACCGGCGCCGACGAAGCCGGACACGAAGTCGTCCGCGGGGTTGGTGAGGATGGCCTCCGGGGTGTCGAACTGCGCGATCTGGGACCGTTCGCGCAGCACGGCGATCCGGTCGCCGATCTTGATCGCCTCGTCGAAGTCGTGCGTGACGAAGACGATCGTCTTGCGCAACTCGTGCTGGAGCCGGATCAGCTCGTCCTGGAGATGGGCGCGGGTGATCGGGTCCACCGCCCCGAACGGCTCGTCCATCAGCAGCACCGGGGGGTCGGCGGCCAGGGCCCGGGCCACGCCCACGCGCTGCTGCTGGCCGCCGGAGAGCTGGCGCGGGTAGCGGCCGTGGAACTCGCCGGGGTCGAGGCCGACGAGGTCGAGCAGTTCCTCGGTCCGCGCCCTGATCCGGGCCTTCGGCCAGCCGATCATCCTCGGTACGAGCGCGATGTTCTGCGCGACCGTCATGTGCGGGAAGAGCCCGGCGGACTGGATCGCGTAGCCGACCTTGCGGCGCAGCCTGACCGGGTCGATGTCGGTGACGTCCTCACCGCCCATGCGGATACGGCCGCCGGTCGGCTCGATCAGCCTGTTGATCATCTTGAGCGTGGTCGACTTGCCGCAGCCCGACGGGCCGACGAAGACGACGACCTCACCCGCCTTGATCTCCATGCTCACGTTGTCCACGGCCGGCTGCGCACCGCCGGGGTACCGCTTGGTCAGGTTCTCCAGCTCGATGGAGGCCCCGTGGCCGCCGGTCTCAGGCACGGATCCCCCTGGGAATGGTCAGCCGCCCGATCAGGACGTACGCGGCGTCGAACAGCAGCGCCAGCACGATGATGCCGAGCGTGCCCGCGAGAACCTGGTTGAGCGCGTTGGCGCTGCCCAGCGAGGCGAGGCCGCGGAAGATGACGTTGCCGAGGCCGGGGCCGGAGGCGTACGCCGCGATGGCCGCGATGCCCATCAGCATCTGGGTCGCGACCCGGATCCCGGTCAGGATCGGCGGCCAGGCCAGCGGCAGCTCGATCCGCAGCAGCCGGGCCGGCCGGGACATCCCGATACCCGTGGCCGCGTCCACCAGCGACGGATCGACCCCGCGCAGCCCGACGATCGCGTTGCGCACGACCGGCAGCAGCCCGTACAGCGTCAGCGCGATCACCGTCGGCGCCACGCCCAGCCCCACGACCGGGATGAGCAGACCGATCAGGGCGAGCGCCGGGACGGTCAGGATGGTGGCGGTGGCCGTGGTCGCGAGGTTCCCGGCCCACTCGCTGCGGTAGGTGGCGACGCCGATCAGGACCCCGAGCACGGTCGCGACGACCATGCACTGGAAGACGGCGCTCGCGTGCTGGTAGGCGTCCGTGAGCAGCTGCTGGTGCCGGCCGGCCAGGTACTCCCAGAAGTTCACACGCGCTCACCCCTAGACTTCAGGTCTCCTCCGCGGCCTGCTCCACCAGCGGGATGATCCGCAGCGGAACGGGGTTCTCCATGACGATCGCCGTGGAGGCCCGGACGATGCCATCAAAACCGACGACCCGGTCGATCACACGCTGGAGATCGGCGTTCGAGCGGGCCACCAGCCGGCACAGCATGTCCCCGCTGCCGGTGGTGGTGTGCAGCTCCAGCACCTCGGGCACGGTCGCCAAATGGGCCCGTACGTCGGCGCCTTGGCCCTGCCGGATCTGGAGCGTGGCGAAGGCGGTGACCGGATAGCCGAGCGCGGCCGGATCCACCTCCGGACCAAAACCGCGGATGACTCCGTTCGACTGAAGCCGGTCGAGCCGCGCCTGCACGGTGCCCCGGGCGACGCCGAGCCGGCGCGACATCTCCAGCACCCCGATCCGCGGCTCCCGCGCGAGCAGCAGGATGATCCGGCCGTCCAGATGATCGATCGCCACAGCAGCCTCCCGAGATGGTCATCCTGTACAGAAAGGCCGATGCTTCGGCCGTATTGCTGAACAGATTGCCCAGCCGAAACGCAAACTATTGCGCATCTTGCCGAGCGGGGAGACCCTGCGGCTATGACGCAGACCACACACCACACTCCCGACACCGCCCGGCAGGCCGACCCCTTCCCGGTCAAGGGAATGGACGCGGTCGTCTTCGCCGTGGGCAACGCCAAGCAGGCGGCGCACTACTACTCCACCGCCTTCGGCATGAAGCTGGTCGCCTACTCCGGACCGGAGAACGGCAGCCGCGAGACCGCTGCCTACGTCCTGGAGAACGGCTCCGCCCGCTTCGTCCTCACCTCCGTCATCAAGCCCTCCTCGGACTGGGGCCACTTCCTCGCCCGGCACGTGGCCGAGCACGGCGACGGCGTCGTCGACCTCGCCATCGAGGTGCCGGACGCCCGCGCGGCGTTCGCCTACGCCGTCGAGCACGGCGCCCGCCCGGTCACCGAGCCGTACGAGCTGAAGGACGAGCACGGCACGGTCGTCCTGGCCGCCGTCGCCACCTACGGCGAGACCCGCCACACCTTCGTCGAGCGCTCCGGCTACGACGGCCCCTACCTGCCCGGCTACGTCGCGGCGCAGCCGATCGTCGAACCGCCCGCCCAGCGCACCTTCCAGGCCATCGACCACTGCGTCGGCAACGTCGAACTCGGCCGGATGAACGAGTGGGTCGGCTTCTACAACAAGGTCATGGGCTTCACGAACATGAAGGAGTTCGTGGGCGACGACATCGCCACCGAGTACAGCGCGCTGATGTCGAAGGTCGTCGCCGACGGCACGCTCAAGGTCAAGTTCCCGATCAACGAGCCGGCCATCGCCAAGAAGAAGTCCCAGATCGACGAGTACCTGGAGTTCTACGGTGGCGCGGGCGTCCAGCACATCGCGCTCAACACCAACGACATCGTCCAGACGGTCCGCACCATGCGCGCGGCCGGCGTCGAGTTCCTCAACACGCCCGACTCCTACTACGACACGCTGGGGGAGTGGGTCGGCGAGACCCGCGTCCCGATCGACACCCTGCGCGAGCTGAAGATCCTCGCCGACCGCGACGAGGACGGCTACCTGCTCCAGATCTTCACCAAGCCGGTCCAGGACCGCCCGACCGTCTTCTTCGAGATCATCGAGCGCCACGGCTCCATGGGCTTCGGCAAGGGCAACTTCAAGGCCCTGTTCGAGGCGATCGAACGAGAGCAGGAGCGGCGCGGCAACCTGTGATCCCGGCTGCCCCGGACTGGTCGTGCGGGTGTCACGGGGCACCCGCACGACCCGGCCCCGAGATCGCCCTGCCGGACGACCTGCCTTCAAGAAGGCGGCAGCTCGGTGTTGAGTCTGTCGGCAGGCACTCGCTCGATGCGGGTCCAGCCCCTCCAGCCCCGCTCCTCAAGGATCGCCAGGAGCCGCTCGGCGCCCGGTGAGGACTGGACCATGGTCGAGTCCAGCAGGTCGACGAGCTGGTCGTCGAAGCCGTCGGCACCCACCTCGCCGGCCTCCACAGCGCGAATCATCAGGCGCTCCACGAGGTCGGCGACCTCGACGACCCGCGGATCGTCGGCCGACCAGTCGAGTGGCCCCCTGAGGAAGCTGTAGAGCTTCACCAAGTCGGGGTCGTCAAGCTGTTCGTGCTTCTTGGCGATCACATCGTCGATGAGATGCGGCACCTGGGCGGCGATCAGGATCCAGGCGTCCCGCTCCATCTCGATGTACCGCTCCTCGACGCCGAGACCCCGCAGCCGGTCGAGGTAGTCCACGACGCCCTGTGGGAGCGCCAGGTGCTCTCCCGCGGCGAGCCTGGCGAGCCGTTTGCGGGTGCCCTGCAGCCGCCGGATCTCGGCGCGCAGCTCCTTGTCGATCTCCTGGACGCCGTCGGCGAACTCCCCCGGGCCGGCGTCGAGGAGTTCCTGCACCCGGGCCAGCGGCACGCCGGCGTCTGCCAGGGCGTGGATCCGGATCAGTCGCACGACCGCGGCGGCGTCGTAGGTCCGGTACCCGGACCGGTCTCGCTCGGGCTCCGGCAGCAGCCCGATCTGGTGGTAGTGGCGTACCGCCCGCACCGTCACCCCGGCGTACGCCGCAAGCTGGCTGATGGTGAGCATGGGTCTCAGACTGCCTCAGGCGATCTTCCGGCGATAGGCGGCCATCGCGAAGACGTACGCCACGACGAGGATGCCGACGCACCAGGCGAGGGCGGTCCAGATGTCGTCGCCGACCGGCCGCTGGGCGAACAGGTCGCGGATCGTGTTGACGATGGACGTCACCGGCTGGTTCTCGGCGAAGGCGCGCACCGGGCCGGGCATGGTCTCCGTGGGCACGAACGCCGAGCTGATGAACGGCAGGAAGATGAGTGGGTAGGCGAACGCGCCCGCGCCCTCGACCGACGCCGCGGAGAGACCGGGGATCACGGCGATCCAGGTCAGGGCCAGGGTGAACAGGAGCAGGATGCCGGCGACCGCGAGCCATTCCAGCACTCCCGCCCCCGAGCGGAAGCCCATGAGCAGAGCGACGCCCACGACGATCACGAGCGAGATCAGGTTGGCGACCAGAGAAGTGAAGACATGTGCCCACAGCACGCCCGACCGTGCGATCGGCATGGACTGGAACCGCTCGAAGATCCCGCTCCTCATGTCGGTGAAGAGCCGGTACGCGGTGTAGGAGATGCCCGACGCGATCGTGATGAGCAGGATGCCGGGCAGCATGTAGTTCACGTACGAAACCGACCCGGTGTCGATCGCGCCGCCGAACACGTAGACGAACATCAGCATCATGGCGACCGGCGTGATGACGGTCGTGATGACGGTGTCCATGCTGCGTGTGACATGGCGCAGGGTCCGTCCCGTGAGCACGGCGGTGTCGCCGAAGAAGTACCTGGTCATCCTCGTTCCCTACTTGTCCGTGCCGGTGGCATC
This sequence comes from Streptomyces coeruleorubidus, assembly GCF_028885415.1. Taxonomy (GTDB): domain Bacteria; phylum Actinomycetota; class Actinomycetes; order Streptomycetales; family Streptomycetaceae; genus Streptomyces; species Streptomyces coeruleorubidus_A. The sequence continues at coordinate 3,745,965 of NZ_CP118527.1, read as the reverse complement.
GCTCTTGTCGTCGCCGCCGACGATCGCGAGGAAGATCTCCTCCAGAGTCGGCTGCTTCTCGACGTACTCGACCGTGGCGGGCGGGAAGAGCTGCTTGAGCTCGGCGAGGGTGCCGTCCGCGATGATCCGACCCTTGTGGAGGATCGCGATCCGGTCGGCGAGCTGTTCGGCCTCGTCCAGGTACTGCGTGGTGAGCAGCACCGTCGTGCCGCACCCGGCGAGCTCCTTCACGGCCTGCCACACCTCGATGCGTCCCTCGGGGTCGAGACCGGTCGTCGGCTCGTCCAGGAAGATCACCGGCGGATTCCCGATGAGGCTCATCGCGATGTCCAGCCGGCGGCGCATCCCACCCGAATACGTGGACACCTTCCGCGCGCCCGCGTCGGTCAGCGAGAAACGCCTCAGCAGGTCATCCGCGATCGCGCCCGGGCCCTCCAGGTGGCGCAGCCTGGCGACGAGTACGAGGTTCTCCCGACCGCTGAGGATCTCGTCGACGGCCGTGAACTGCCCGGTGAGGCTGAAGGACTCCCGCACGTCCGCCGAGTGCGTGGCGACATCGAAGCCATTGACGCCGGCCGTCCCCGCGTCGGCCTTCAGAAGCGTGGCGAGGATCCTCACGGTCGTGGTCTTGCCCGAACCGTTGGAGCCGAGCAGGGCGAAGATGCTGCCCCGCGCCACGTCGAAGTCCACGCCGCGCAGCACCTCGAGCTTCCCGTACGACTTCTCCAGGCCCCGCACGCGAATCGCCGGACCGGCGATCGATTGGGCCACCATGGTCATCCCCCCTTTGCGGAGCTGTTCCAGCCGACTGCGAGGAACTCCTGCCAGCAGGATGGGGGGTTGACCCAGCGTCAAGGTCAAGCCGTGCCCCGACCACGGCATTCAGGTCGCCGGCGCTGATGCGGGTCGTCCCGTGAATCGTTCCCATCGGTGGCTCAGCCGCCCGGCAGCGGGAAACTCAGCCCGGCTCCCCGCCCATCTCCGGCACCCGCTCATCGGGCGGCTCCCCCAACGCCTCCAACGCCGCCCGCGCCGCAGGCACACGCAGGGGCGAGAAGTACGGATTGATCCGCAGCGCCTCCGCGAGGTGCCGTCGCGCGGCCCCGTACCGCTCCAGTTCCCGCTCGATCATGCCGCGGTGATACGCGTACGCCGCACTGCGCACCCCGCCCCCGTGCTCCCCCTCCGTCGCCCGCACCGCGAACCGCAGGGCCTCCTCGTGCCGCCCGGCCCGGTGCAGTGCCCAGCCCAGCGCGTCGGCGACCTCGGTGCCGGGCTGGCGGCGCCACTCCGCTCGCAGCCGGCGCACCGCCTCCCGCGGATCGCCGTGGTCCGCCTCGAACTGCCCCAGCACCAGCTCCTCGTCGGCCCCGCCCGCGGCGGCGGCCCGCACCCGCTCGCGCAGCAGGTCGTACTGCACCCGGGCCGCCTCCTGCATCCCCAGCGACTCGTACAACTCGCCCAGCTCCAGGGCGTACCGGGGGCAGGGCTGCTTGGTGAGCGCCACCCGGTAGGCGCTCAGCGCCGCCGTCGTCCGGCCCAGGGCCGCAAGCGTCCTGGCCTGCCCGGCCTGCGCGGCCCGCTGGTCCGGGTCGAGGCGCACCGCTTCCCGGAAGTGCCGCAGCGCGTCCTGGAGGTCCCCGCGTTCCCAGGCCAGCTGCCCGGCCCGCTCCAGGTAGGCCGCCCGCTCGGCCGGTGCCCGCGCGGCCGCCGCCGCGTCCGCCAGCGAGGCCGCCGCGTCCTCCCTCCAACCCTGGTCCCGGTAGACGGCGGCGGCCCGCGCCAGTACGGCGGGGCCGGAGCGCAGCTCCGTCAGCCGGTCCAGCGTCCGTTTGGCCGCCGCGTGCTCACCGAGCCCGGTGTAGGCGTCGATGAGCAGCGGATACGTCGCCCACCGCCGGGGCTCCAGCTTCAGCGCCGCCTCGCCCCAGCGGCGCGCGGCGGCGAAGTCCCGGCGCGCGTCGGCCAGCGCGGCCAGTCCGGCCAGGGCCCGCGTGTTCCGCTCCGGCCGCACCTTCAGCGACGTACGCAACGCCTTCTCGGCACGCGGGTAGTACGCCGGGTCCGCCAGCCGCCGCCCTTGCTCCACATAGGCCGCCCCGAGCACCGCCCAGGACCGCGCGTCCCGCGGATGGGTCCGCAGCCGCTTCTCCCGCTCGTCGATCAGCTCCGCCAGGTCGGGCAGCGCGGCCGGCACCCCGGCGGTGACCGCCGCCATGGCCGGCGCTCCCGGCGACGGCTGAGCGGGCTCGGCGGACCGCTCCCACGGCAGCAGCACCAGCACCCCGCCGAGCACGGCACCCCCCGCGACGCAGGCCAGCGCCACCCGCCGGGTCCGCAAGCGGCCCTTCGGGCTGCTCTGCTGCCGCCGGGGACCCTCCTGCTGGTTCTCCATGGCGCTCACTGTGCGTCAGTACGACGACCACACCCGGGCAGGCGAAGGGTGGCGCCGACGGGGTTCACACCGATGGCCCCGGGTGCGAACCTGTGATCATGAGCCGTATCGAAGCGCCCAGCTCCGAAGGCGCAGACTCCGCAGCGACCGGCAACCTCGTCGATCTCCTGCTCGGCGGCCTGCCCGCCGAGGCCGTGCTCACCGACGCCGACGTCACGGCCTCCTACGCCCACGACATGGCGAGCTTCTGCCCGGCCGGCGCCCCGGCCGCGGTCGTCCTGCCCCGCACGGTCGAGCAGGTCCAGCACGTGATGCGCACCGCCACCGCCCTGCGCGTCCCGGTCGTCCCGCAGGGCGCCCGCACCGGACTGTCCGGCGCCGCGAACGCCTCCGACGGCTGCATCGTGCTCTCCCTGACCAAGATGGACCGGATCCTGGAGATCAACCCGGTCGACCGCATCGCCGTCGTCGAGCCCGGCGTGATCAACGCCGCCCTGTCCCGGGCCGTCGGCGAACACGGCCTGTACTACCCGCCGGACCCCTCCAGCTGGGAGATGTGCACCATCGGCGGCAACATCGGCACGGCCTCGGGCGGCCTGTGCTGCGTGAAGTACGGGGTCACCGCCGAGTACGTCCTCGGACTGGACGTCGTGCTGGCCGACGGGCGGCTCATGTCCACCGGCCGCCGCACCGCCAAGGGCGTCGCCGGGTACGACCTGACCCGTCTGTTCGTCGGCTCCGAGGGCTCGCTCGGCATCGTCGTACGAGCCGTGCTCGGCCTGCGCCCCAAGCCGCCCGAGCAGCTCGTGCTGGCCGCCGAGTTCGCCTCCGGGGCCGCCGCCTGCGACGCCGTGTGCCGCATCATGGAGGGCGGACACGTCCCGTCACTCCTCGAACTCATGGACCGTACGACGGTCAAGGCCGTCAACGACATGGCGCAGATGGGCCTGCCGGAGAGCACCGAGGGCCTGCTGCTCGCCGCCTTCGACACCACCGACCCGGCCGCCGACCTTGCCGCCGTCGGCGCGCTGTGCGAGGCCGCCGGTGCCACCCAGGTCGTACCGGCCGACGACGCGGCGGAGTCCGAGCTGCTCCTCCAGGCGCGGCGGTTGTCGCTCACCGCGCTGGAGGCGGTCAAGGGCGTGACGATGATCGACGACGTGTGCGTGCCCCGCTCCCGGCTCGCCGAGATGCTCGAAGGGGTCGACCGGATCGCCGAGAAATACCAGCTCACCATCGGGGTCGTCGCCCATGCGGGGGACGGCAACACCCACCCGACGGTGTGTTTCGACCAGGCGGATCCCGAGGAGTCCCGGCGCGCCCGCGAGTCCTTCGACGAGATCATGGCCCTCGGTCTGGAACTCGGCGGCACCATCACCGGTGAGCACGGCGTCGGCGTGCTGAAGAAGGAGTGGCTGGCGCGCGAGATCGGCCCCGTGGGGATGGAGATGCAGCGGGCCGTCAAACAGGCCTTCGACCCGCTGGGCATCCTGAACCCGGGCAAGCTGTTCTGACGGCCGTGTCCTCGCCGGTCTGGCCGGTCTCGCTGGTCTCGCCGGTCTCGCCGGCCTCACTGGGCGAGCAGCTGGGCCAGCTCGTCGTCGAGGCCGAGCTGCTCACCCTCCGTCCCCGGCGGGACCACCCGCAGCGTGCGCTCCAGCCAGGCCGACACCGGGGCCGCAGGGGCCTCCAGCAGGGCGTCCCCGTCGGGTGAGGTCAGCGCCACCAGCACGATGCTGCGCCCCTCGGCCTTCGTCGGCCATACGTGCACGTCCCCCCGCCCGCACGGCCGGAACACGCCCTCCACCAGCAGGTCCCGGGCGAACGTCCAGTGCACGGGGTGCGCGGAGTCGATGTGGAAGGTGACGTGCACGGCGTACGGATCGTCGGTGACATATCCGAGCCGGGCCGGCACCGGGATCCGGCGCTCCGGCGACAGGACGAGTTTCAGCTCCAGTTCGCGTTCCACCACGGTGCGCATGGCGGTGTTCCCTTCTCTGCACGGCTGCCCGCGAGGGCCGGTCGGGAGGAGAGAGCGCGCGGGGGCGGCGGCATTACGCGTGTTGCCGGAAGTTTTTTCGCAGGGGGAGGCGTACGGCCGCGCGATCCGTAGCACATCGGTGCTCGAAAGGGGTGGGTCCGGTGGGAGCGGCGGTGGGGGTTGCGCACGTCTGATAGATGTGGAGGCCCCCATTTGGCCCTCGAGCAGATACGGGACGACGGAGATGAGCGCCCCAACCCCGGCCCCCGGTGACGACAGGCCCCGCGAAGGTTATTACCCGGACCCGTCCATTCCTGGATATGTCCGGTACTGGAACGGTGCCTCCTGGGTACCGGGCACCAGCCGTCCCGCGCCCAAGGACGGCGAGACGCTCGCACCGCCGCCCGGTGCGGGGGCGGAGCAGCCCGGCGCCGCCGCCTCCGGCGCCTCCCCCTCCCCCTCCGGCTCTGCCTCGGCCTCGGTCGAGGAGACCGGTCCGCACTTCTTCGACGAGGACCCGGCCGACGAGCCGTCCCCCGCCGACGCCCAGCACGGCAGCCGTCCCGAACCCGCGTCCGCCTGGGGCGCCGACCGCTCCCGTCAGTCGGGCTTCGGCGGCGATCCGGACCGCCGCGTCTCGTGGGGCGCACCGCAGGGCGCGCAGGGCGCCGACCCGAGGGTGTCGCACGCCGACCGGCAGCCGGCCGGCGAGTCCGCCCCACAGGGGGATTCACCGTCTCCCGCCGACCAGGAGGCGAACGCCGCGGAGGCGGGCAGCACGTTCGTCTTCCGTCGCCCGACGGGGAAGGCCGGGGGAGGAGCCCCCGCCGATGCCCCCGACGAGGGCACGATGACGTTCCGCGCGGTGTCGCCGCGTCCGGGCACGGCCGCGTCCGGAAGCGGCTCCGAGCCGGCCGGTGGCCCCGGCGGCAACTCCGGGACTCCGGGGTTCGGTTCCGCGGGCTCGGTGGGCTCAGTGGGCTCGGGCGGTCCGGGCAGTGGCCCGGCGGCGTCCGGGTTCGGCGCGCAGGCCGGGTCGGGCGGCCCCGGTGGCAACTCGGCAGGGTCTGGTTTCGGCGCGCAGGGAGGGGCGGCGGGCTCCGGTGCCTCGGGCTTCGGGGCGGCGGGGTCCGGTTTCGGAGCCCAGGCCGGCCCGGCCGGCAGCCCGGCGGGACCCGCCTTCGGCGCGCCGGGCGGCCCGGCCGCCTCCGCCGACGCCTCGAACCGCCCCGGCTTCGGCGCCGGGAAGGCCGCCGCCGCCCGGGCCGCCGCACCGGCAGACCCCGGCGTCCAGGCCTCCGCAGCCGCCCCGACGGCGCTGTCCGGGCCCCAGTCGGCGCCCACCGTCCCCCCGCAGTCCGGCGGGCCCCAGCCCGGCCCCGCCGCCTCCGCCACGCCCCTCAGCGCCGGCCCCGGCGGCGGTCAGTCCTCCTGGGCGCAGCAGGTGCACCGGCTCGCCGGAGCGGGCGGCGGTGACGAGCAGCCCGTCGCGCCCTGGAAGCCGCCCACCGAGGACATCTTCCAGGCGGCCGCCCGGCGCCAGGCGTCGGCCCGCCCCGCGGGGCTCGGCAAGCGGCTGGTCGCCCGGCTGCTGGACACCCTCGTCCTCGCCGGCGTCACCGCCGGGGCCGCCGTACCGCTCGGCATCAAGGCGGTCGACCACGTCAACGAGAAGATCGAGGAGGCCAAGCTCTCCGGCGAGACCGTCACGGTCTGGCTGCTCGACGGCACCACGTCGGTGTACCTCGGCATCGTCCTGGCCGTCCTGCTGCTCGTCGGCGTCGTCACCGAGGTGCTGCCCACCGCCAAGTGGGGCCGCACTCTCGGCAAGAAGCTGATGGGTCTCGAAGTGCGGGACATCGAGGGCCATGACGCCCCGGAGTTCGGCGCGGCCCTGCGCCGCTGGCTGGTCTACAGCGTGCCCGGACTCCTCGTCGTCGGGATCGTCGGCATCGCCTGGTGCCTCTTCGACAAGCCGTGGCGCCAGTGCTGGCACGACAAGGCCGCGCACACGTTCGTGGCGGGCTGAGCGGCACCCGTACGTCCGGCACGGGAGGGCGTCGTACCGCTGCGGCACCAGGTGGAGCCGTACCTCGGACGGCCGCCCGCCGGATGCGGAGCCGTGGGGTTCGCGGTCGACTCGGGCCATGAGCAGTGAACCGCCCCCCGGCTCCGGTCAGCAGCCCCCGGAAGACGATCCGTTCAGGAAGCGGCCCCCGGGCGAACAGCCCGGCGAGGGCGCGGTCCCGCCCCACGGCAACGAGCCCCCGCCGTACCCGGGCGGCGGCCAGAGCGGCGCTCCAGGCGGCGGCCCTCCCGGCGGCGGCCAAGGCGGCCCCTACGGAGGTCCTCCCGGCGGTGGCCCCTACGGCGGTCCTCCGGGTGGCGGCCCTTACGACGGTCCTCCCGGCGGCGGCCCCTACGGCGGTGACTCCTACCCCACCGACCCCCTCGCCGGCATGCCCCCGCTCGCCGACAGCGGCAAGCGCACGCTCGCCCGCATCCTCGACATGATCCTGGTGGGTGTCGTCGTCTGGCTGCTCACCTGGGGCTTCGACGTCAACGAGTACGACGTGGACAGCGACCGCATCGAGGTCGGCAGGTCCGTCTGGCAGTCGGCGGTCGCCGCCGTCCTCTACATCGCCTACGACACGATCCTGACCGCGCGCACCGGCCAGACCCTCGGCAAGAAGCTGCTGCACATGCGGGTGGCCAACCTCGACAACGGCGCCACGCCCTCCGTGCAGAACGCGCTGATGCGCGCGGCGGTGCTGTGGCTCCCGTTCGCCTTCTGCTGTGCCTGCGTCTGGACCGCGATCTCGGGCGGCTGGAGCTTCTTCGACCGGCCCTACAAGCAGGGCCTGCACGACAAGGCGGCCAAAACGGTCGTGGTCAGCACCAATTGAGGCACCTCACCGATCGAGGCACAGACGAATCAACCGGAGGTGAGGAAGGGCCGGTCGGCGGTCAGGAGACCGCCCGCTCGCGCACCGGCTCCGGGGCCGGCGCGCGCACCGAGGCCCGTACCGGTTCCTCGGGCGCGGGCTGTTCCACCGCCGCCGGGCGCTTCCCGGGCAGCGGCACGGTCATGGCGACCAGCAGCCCGAGGGCGAGCGCCGCGACGGCGATGATCGCGATCCCCACGCCCGAACTCGTCTGTGACAGCAGCAGCATGGCGAGGGTCGAGAAGATCACGGTGCAGGAACCGTAGGCGAGCTGTGCGGCAGTCGGACGGGGCATGGCCATCATGTCCTCGAAGTGGGGGTCCACGGGGGTGTCGGCCTGGCATTCCGCCAGCTTCCGGGCGTTCCGCCAAGCGACTCTAACCGGCAGGGTGCCCGAGTGGAACGGACAGTAAGCGTGACCTAACCAACAGGGCCGGAGCACAGGGGGCGCACGGAGTCATGGCGTCCAGGTAGTGGACATATGCGCGCGCCGACCGGACGGTGGCACGTGCCCGCCGGACGCCGACCCGTTCCTTCAGGACGGCGGACACCGCCAGCCGGATGTCGCGGTGGTTGTCCGTAAAACGAACACCGGCTCCGCATAGTGCACTTGACCTGTCCAAGTCAAGATCTGTCTTTTCTTCTAAACCTCTAGTCAAATGTCGTCACTTGACTACACGCGTTGATCACGCGCGCGCGGACTCCTTCACACCAGACCCCTTCCTCCGCGCGCACGAACGCGGGGGAGGAACTCAAGTGACCAGTAGACCCTGGACGTTCAGAGCGGCCGCCATAGGCGTGGCGCTCGCGGCGGCCACCGCCACCGCCTCTGCCTACGCGGTGGCCGACGACACCTCCGCCCCCAGGTCCACCACCGTGGACCGGCACGACCCGGCGGATCGCCACCACGGCGAGCACGACCTCGAAGGCCCGCTGAGCAAGACGCAGGAGGCCCAGCGTCAGGAGGCCCTGAAGCAGGTCATATCCGGCAAGAACACGGTCAAGAACCGTGACGGCTCCAAGGTCGTCCAGCTCAAGAGCAAGAAGGGCGACAGCAAGTACGTCGAGCTCGGCCGCGAGAAGACCGACAAGATCTTCACCATCCTGGTCGAGTTCGGCGACAAGATCAGCGAGTTCGGCGGCACGCCCGGCCCGCTGCACAACCAGATAGCCAAGCCGGACCGCAAGAAGGACAACTCCACGGCCTGGCGGGCGGACTACGACCAGGAGTACTTCCAGGACCTCTACTTCGGCACCGGCAAGAACACCGAGTCGGTGAAGAAGTACTACGAGAAGCAGTCCTCCGGCCGTTACTCGGTCGAGGGCGAGGTCTCCGACTGGGTCAAGGTCCCCTACAACGAGGCCCGTTACGGCAACAACGCCTGCGGTGACAAAAACTGCCCGAGCGTGTGGAACGTCGTCAGCGACGGTCTGAACGCGTGGGTCTCCCAGCAGAAGGCGGCTGGGAAGACCGACGCCGAGATCAAGGCGGACGTCAAGCAGTACGACCAGTGGGACCGCTACGACTTCGACGGCGACGGCGACTTCAACGAGTCGGACGGCTACATCGACCACTTCCAGGTCGTGCACGCCGGTGAGGACGAGTCCGCAGGCGGCGGCGCGCAGGGCGAGGACGCGATCTGGGCCCACCGCTGGTACGCCTTCGGCACCGACGCCGGCGCCACCGGCCCCGAGGACAACAAGCTCGGCGGCGCGAAGATCGGCGACACCGGCATCTGGGTCGGCGACTACACCGTCCAGCCGGAGAACGGCGGACTCGGCGTCTACGCCCACGAGTACGGCCACGACCTCGGCCTGCCGGACCACTACGACACCACCGGCGGCGGCGAGAACTCCACCGGCTTCTGGACCCTGATGTCCTCCGGCTCCTGGCTCGGCACCGGCAAGAACGAGATCGGTGACCTGCCCGGCGACATGACCGCCTGGGACAAGCTCCAGCTGGGCTGGCTGAACTACGACACCGCCAAGGCGGGCGTCAACTCCTGGCACAAGCTGGGCCTTTCCGAGTACCACACCAAGCACAAGCAGGCCCTGGTGGTGGAGCTGCCGAAGAAGGCCGTCACCACCCGGCTCGTCACCCCGGCCCAGGGCGCCACCCAGTGGTGGAGCGGCAGCGGCAACAACCTGACGAACACGCTGACCCGTTCCGTCGACCTGACCGGGAAGAAGTCGGCGTCGCTGACCTTCGACGGCTGGTACGAGATCGAGGCCAACTACGACCACCTCTACGCCGAGGTCTCGACCGACGGCGGCGCCAACTGGACCGCCCTGGACGGCACCGTGGACGGCAAGCCGATCCCGCGGGACGGCAGCGACAAGCCGGCCCTGAGCGGCGCGGTCGACGGCTACAAGAAGCTGGCGTACTCCCTGGACGCCTACGCGGGCAGGAAGTTCGACCTGCGCTTGCGCTACCAGACCGACGGCGGCCTGGCGATGAAGGGCTTCACGGCCGACCGGATCGCCGTGACCGCCGACGGCGCCACCGTCTTCTCCGACGACGCCGAGTCCGGGGACGCGGCCTGGACGGCGAAGGGCTTCTCCCGCATGGGCGAGTCCTTCACCAAGGACTACGCGCAGTACTACATCGCGGAGAACCGCCAGTACGTGTCGTACGACAAGACCCTCAAGGTCGGCCCGTACAACTTCGGCTTCACCGACAGCCGTCCGGACTGGGTGGAGCACTACGCGTACCAGAACGGCCTGCTGATCTGGAAGTGGGACACCTCCCAGGCGGACAACAACACCAGCGAGCACCCGGGCACCGGTCTGCTGCTGCCGATCGACTCGCACCCGACCCCGCTGAAGTGGTCCGACGGCACGCTGATGCGCAACCGCATCCAGAGCTACGACGCGCCGTTCAGCAGGTTCCGCACGGACGGCATGACGCTGCACAACGCGGGCGTGGCGACCCGGATCCCGTCGTCGAAGGGCGTGCCGGTCTTCAACGACCGCACCCACGACTACTACGACGAGTCGAACGAGGCCGCCGGCGTCAAGATCACTGACACCAACACGAAAATCAAGGTCCTCAAGGAGGCCCGCGACGGCTCGACGATCGAGCTCGAGGTCGGCCCCGCGGCGGAGTAGATCGCGTTTTACCAGGTCAGAGCATGATCGGCGGTGACCCACTGGCGGGTCACCGCCGATCCGTGTTTAGGTGCGTCCTGTGGCTCGCTTATTGACACCGACCGACACGGGGGTATGACCACATGGCCGCAGGAGGTTTCTGCAAGCTGCCGAACGGCACGGTGGTGGTGGCACTGAACCTGCCCAGCCCCGCCGCGGACGGCCCCGGCGCCGTCCGCGTCCTCGTCCATTCCGCGAACCGCGCCCGAGCCCTGACCAGGCTCCGCAACCTGGGCCTGCGCTCGGTCTACCTGCGCGGCAACGCCGCCCCACCGACCCCCGACGAGATCACCGCGGTCCTCCACCACCCCGACGGCCTCATATGGCGCACGGCCCCCGACAACGGTGTCGTCGGCAGCCCGGACCTGGTCCAGGAGCTGTGGCGCCCGATCAGGTCGCTGCTGCGGCGCCCGGCGGCTCCCGCGTAGACCGCCCGTCAGCCGGAAAATCCGCCCGGGGGCGAACGTTTCCCCCTGCTCCTCCGTCTCAGTAGCGATGGTGCCGTCGAGGGGTTGCGGTGGGGGACTGTGCTGGCCGAGGAACAGGATCTTCTCAGCGTCGCGCAGATCCGCCGTGTGAAGGCGGTGCTGGCCCTGGGCGGAGTCCCACGGGACGATCAGGCCGACGGTGTGCAGCAGGTGCGGCTCCGCCTGATCGAACGGCTCGCCCGGGGGGCCGAGGCCCCCCGGGACCTGGGCGCGTGGGCCGTGGCGGTGGCCTCCAACTACGCGGTGGACTGGCACCGCGGCAGGAACCGGCAGGAGCGCGTCAGCGAGCGGCTCAAGACCATGGGCGCATGGCGGGAGACCGTGCCGGGACCGGAGGACGAGCTGCTCACACTGGCCGTCGCCGAGGGCCTCGACGCGCTGCCCGCGCTCCAGCGGCAGGTGCTGATCCTGCGCTACTACGCGGACCTGACCGTGCCCCGGATCGCCGAGGTGCTGGCCATACCCGCCGGCACCGTCAAGAGCCGTCTGCACGCGGCTGTCCGGGCCATGCGAGAACGTCTCGAAGCGGATGCGGTGGTGGAGCGGTGAAGGACGCGCGGTCAGGAGACCGGGAGATGGAGGCTCTCATGGGAGAGAAGCTGAAGTTCATCGGAGGTCTCATGGAGGAAGACGAGCAGCCGGCCGTGGCCGCGCCCCCGGCCACGCGCGGCAACAGGGTCCGCAACGCACTCCTGGCGTCCCTGGGCCTCGCGGCGGCAGCGGCGCTGCTCCTCACGCTGTGGGCCCCCTGGTCCTCTCCCGAGGAGGCGGAGGCGAAGCCCGACCAGTCGGGGATCGTCGCCTGCTCGAAGCTGATCGTGACGGGCACGGTGAGCGGTACGGAGGCCGCGGGTGACGAAAAGGTGCGCATCCGGCTGAATGTCGAGAAATATCTCAAGCCCTCGACCGGCCCCGGAAAATCGGAATTCCTGGTACCGGAACAGGACGGGGCGGCCTACAAAACAGGAGCGCGAGTACTGGTGAGCGTCTCGCGATTCGACGGCGAGGTGCCGCTGCTTTTCACGGGCCGGGAGATCGAGCCGACGTGGGAATGGATGGAAGCGGAAGTCGGTAATCCTGATACTCCCGCCTGCTCGGGACGCGGATAGGAAATATTCCCTTCCTTGGTGATCTCCGACCTGCTACTGTCGGCGCGATCACAGTCGGGGAAAGATTTCTTTCTGTTCCGTGGGGGGGTTGTGAAAGTGAAATCAGGGGGATTTCTGCGGGCGCTCGCCGCTGCAGCGGTGATCGGGGCCGTGGCGGCCGGGATCGCCACGTCCTCGGCTTTGGCGGAAGGGTCGTCCTCGGCGGCAGGCTCGTCCGCGCACCGTGACGCGCACCCGGAACGGGTCGTGCACGGCCGGGAGGACTTCAGCTTCAGCACCGTGAACGCGTTGGTGGGAACGTCCCCGGTCCTCGTGCGCGGGACCGTGCTGAGCGCCGAGCCCGGCCGGAAGGTCGGCAGCGCGGAGGAGGGCGGCATCGACCAGGCGCGCAACGTGACGCTTCGGGTCGACGCCGTGATGAAGAACAGCGGCTACACCATCCCGTCGACCATCACGGTCGAGGAGTGGGGTTGGGACGGGGCCGGCAACGCCTACCAGATGGAGCACCTCACCTGGAGCCAGGTGGGCGACACCGGCTACTTCTTCCTGGACAAGGATGTCATGCTCACGACATAGAGGTATGTGAGCAGTCAGGGCAGGGTCCTGGTCAAGGACGGGCTCACGAAGTCCTCCGCCGACCCTGACGGTCCGCTGTTCCCGCTGATCGAGGGGCGGACCAACACGGACTTCTACGCGGAGCTCAAGCGGCTGCTCGACCCGGCCAACGCCGGGCAGCTCACCGTTCTGCCGCAGCCCGTGCCGGCCAACGGCGACCAGCAGAACGAGGTGCCGGACGACGGTGCCACCGAGCCGGTGCCCGACGACTCGACGAACGACGGCTCCGAGCCGACTCCGTACCCGTCGTCCACGTGACGCCGCCCGGTCCTGTCCTCGCCTCGCCTCGCCTCGCCAGGGAGTAGAACATCGTGAAGAGCTCTCGCAGACTCATGGCCGTGGTGGCGGTGTCCGCAGCCCTCGCCCTGAGCGTGCCGTTCACCGCGCACGCCGGCCATGACGACAACGGAACCGACCCGGACAACCGGAACCAGGCGGTCAAGGGGTTCAGCCTCACCACCAACGGCACCAAGGCGATGAACCACGGGAAGAGCCAGCTGGAAAGAAGTGTCATCACCACGTCATGGGGCGGCGGTGACATCGAGGTCTACGACTCCAATTACGGCGACAACGGCTGGCACGGGAAGGCGGACTGCACCGACTGGAACGCGCTGTGGACGTCCTGCGACATCGTCCGGGTGCGTTTCAACACCTACCAGTACAAGACGGCGTCCCAATGGAAGAGCCTGGGCTGCCACGAATTCGGTCACACCGCGGATCTCGGGCACCGCAGCAGGAGCAATGACACGGACAACAATTCGTGCATGCGCGTGGAAATCTGGCCGCAGTACTACGACCAGCACGACCTGAACGCCATCAAGGCGGGGACGTGATGTCGAAGATATTGTGGGTCGTCAGCTGTGCCGCCGTCGCCGTCGCCGCATTCTTCGCGGTCACCTGGATGCGCGCGGGCGGGGAAGGCGTCGATGTGGACGCCTTCCGGAAGACAGCCGCGCGGACGGATTTCTGCAAGGAGGCCGCGCCGCTCGACATCTCCCGGTCGGAGGAACTGACTCCGCACGATCGCCGGCACGTCATCGAGGGCCTTCAGGCCATGGCGCCTGACGGCATCGCCGAGGAATTCGACCGGCTCCTGGAGTGGTACGCGCACCCGGAGGAGGACGAGCGGGACAGGTCCAAGCAGGCCAGTGTCCGCGTCGGCGAGTTCATCGAGCGGAGCTGCGACGACATCAACATCGGAGGAATCCGCGCCTAGCGGTCACCGGCGGTCACCGACGGTCACCGGCGGTCACCGGCGGTCGCCCCGGGCCCACGGCCCCGGCGGCCGCTGGACACCTATTGCACGACCGGCTTCCCCGAGAGCTCCACGCCCGCTTCCCGCAGCTCCTCCAGGGCCCGCTCGGTGGTCTCCTGGGACACCCCGGCCGTGAGGTCGAGGAGGACGTGGGTGCTGAAGCCCTCCTTCGCGGCGTCCAGGGCCGTGGCGCGTACGCAGTGGTCCGTGGCGATGCCGACCACGTCGACCTCGGTGACCTCGCGGGAGCGGAGCCAGTCGGCCAGTCTTGTGCCGTTCTCGTCCGTGCCCTCGAAGCCGCTGTACGCCGCCGCGTACGCGCCCTTGTCGAAGACGGCGTCGACGGAGCCGGACGCGACGGCGGGGGCGAAGTTCGGGTGGAAGCCGACGCCCTCCGTGCCGGCGACGCAGTGCGCGGGCCAGGAGCGGACGTAGTCGGGGTTGGCGGAGAAGTGGCCGCCGGGGGCGATGTGGTGGTCGCGGGTGGCCACGACGTGCTGGTAGCCGGACCCGGCCGCCTGGCCGATCAGCTCGGTGACGGCGGCGGCCACGTCGGCACCGCCGGCCACCGCGAGGCTGCCCCCCTCGCAGAAGTCGTTCTGCACGTCTACGACGATCAAGGCGCGGCGCATGGTCGGTGTCCTTCGGCTATGAGGTCGGCAAGCCCGGCCGGTGAACTTCCGAGCCTATTGACATGGAGGGCGAGACGGGAGGGGGCACGGGTCGGCGCATCGCGGCACACCCCCTAGCTACCCCCGGCTCCCTGCGCGTACTCCGTCGGAAGGACGGGCTCCCCGCGCGAGAGCTGCGTGGCCGACATCGGGAGCCCCGCACGCGCCGCCGCGTGCCGGTCCCGTGCCGCGTCCAGCGGCTCGCGGGCGACGACCTCGCCGCCCTTGACCAGCTCCACCAGCAGCTGCCGGTCCGCGAGCTCGGCCGGCACCGGCCCGGTGCCGACCACCTCGGCCTCGGCGACCCCGTAGGAGTCCAGCCGCCGCGCGGCCCACTTGCGTCCGCCCACGGACGTCTTGCCCCCGCTCGACTTCTTCGCCACCGGCACCAGCGGCGCGTTCGGGTCGGTGGACTCGGCCCGTGCGACCAGCTTGTAGACCATCGAGGACGTCGGGTGCCCGGACCCGGTCACCAGCTGCGTACCGACGCCGTACGCGTCCACCGGCGCCGCCGCCAGCGAGGCGATCGCGTACTCGTCCAGGTCCGAGGTCACAATGATCTTCGTGTCGGTCGCGCCCAGCTCGTCCAGCTGCTGCCGCACCCGGTGCGCCACCAGCAGCAGGTCTCCGGAGTCGATCCGCACGGCCCCGAGCCCGGTCCCGGCGACCTCGACGGCCGTACGGACCGCCTCGGCGACGTCGTACGTGTCCACCAGCAGCGTCGTGCCCCGCCCCAGCGTGTTCACCTGGGCCTGGAAGGCGTCCCGCTCGCTGTCGTGCAGGAGGGTGAAGGCGTGGGCGGAGGTGCCGACGGTGGGGATGCCGTAGCGGAACCCGGCGGCCAGGTCCGAGGTGGTCGCGAAGCCGCCCACGTACGCGGCCCGGGACGCCGCCACCGCCGCCAGCTCGTGCGTGCGCCGGGCGCCCATCTCGATCAGCGGCCGGTCCCCGGCGGCCGACGACATGCGCGAGGCGGCCGCGGCGATCGCCGAGTCGTGGTTGAGGATCGACAGGATCACGGTCTCCAGCAGCACACACTCCGCGAAGGTGCCCTCGACCCGCATGATCGGCGAGCCCGGGAAGTACACCTCGCCCTCGGGGTAGCCCCAGATGTCCCCGCTGAAGCGGTAGCCGGCGAGCCAGTCGAGGGTCTCCCCGCCGACGATCTCGCGCTCGCGAAGGAAGTCGAGGACGCCCGCGTCGAAGCGGAAGTTCTCCACCGCGTCCAGCACTCGCCCGGTGCCCGCCACGACGCCGTAGCGGCGCCCGTTCGGCAGGCGCCGGGTGAAGACCTCGAACACGCTCCGCCGCTCGGCCGTGCCCGCCTCCAGGGCGCCCCGCAGCATCGTCAGCTCGTACTGGTCCGTGAAGAGCGCCGTCGAGGGAACATCCACCGGCAGCCCAAGGTCCGCTGTGTTCATGAGCGGGATCGTACCCCCATTTCGTCAGTCTGACGATTGTGTCTCCGGTCGACGCGATCGCCGTACTTCCAGGCCCGTTTGTGCGACTACCCCCCTTGGGTGGCAGCATGGGCTGTGTGACGTCACCCGCGCCCCTGGAGATCGAACGGACCGAGTCGGCGGAGGAGGTCTTCGCCGTACCCGAGCCGGATGTCCCCTGGGTCACCATCGTCCACAACGACCCGGTCAACCTCATGAGCTATGTGACGTACGTCTTCCAGACGTACTTCGGCTACTCCAAGGACAAGGCCACCAAGCTCATGCTCGACGTCCACCACAAGGGCCGGGCGGTCGTCTCCAGCGGCAGCCGCGAGGAGATGGAACGCGACGTGCAGGCCATGCACGGCTACGGCCTGTGGGCCACCCTCCAGCAGGACCGCAAGTAGCCAGCAGCCCGCCCAGCAGCGAAAAGGCGTTCATGCCCGGAACCTTCGAACCGCTTCCCGGCGGCGGCGCGGCCGTCGCCCTCGACGACGTCGAGATCTCCATCATCCGGTCGCTGGCCGTCCAGCTCCTGGAGCTCATCGGCCCCGGACCCGCCGAGGGCGCCGCCGACGAGGACCCGCTCGCCGAGCTGTTCTCCCAGGGCCCGAGCGAGCCGCCCGACGACCCGGTGCTCAAGCGTCTCTTCCCGGACGCCTACAGCGACCCCGAGGAGCCCGCCTCGCCCCGGGGTGCCGAGGAACAGCGGGCGTACTCCGCCGAGTTCCGCCGCTACACCGAGAACGACCTGCGGGCCGGCAAGCGGGACAACGCCCTCGCGGTGATCCGCTCCCTGGACGCGCTCTCCTCGGCCTCGGCCGGCGAGGGCGGCGCGGTGCTGAAGCTGTCGGCGGAGGAGTCCGAGCGGTGGCTGGGCGCCCTGAACGACCTGCGGCTCGCGATCGGCTCGCGGCTGGAGATCACCGACGAGGAGGACACCGACCTCCTCTACCGCCTCCCGGACGAGGACCCGCGCAAGCCGATGGTGATGGCCTACCTGTGGCTGGGCGGACTCCAGGAGACGCTGGTCGGAACCCTTATGCCCTGATCCGTGCAGGTTCTGTGACCGCCGGGTGACCGATCGGTGTTCGCTCAGCGGACGCTCAAATCCGGATAACGATCGCGTCACCGTGCCCGCCTCCTATGCCGACTTCGGCTGCGCTTTGTCCGGTTTTCCCTGTGCGGTGTGTCACAAGACGCCCGTGTGATCAGTGCTGCCGCCGTGATAAATCTTCACGATCGCCCGGCCGACACCACCCGAATGTCCGGCCGGGTGCGCCACCGAGCCGGCAACCGCCGGCCAGGCACCGCTCCAGCAATCCGGGGGGATCGAGACCCGATCCGAGGCCGACGAAGGTCCGGGTCGGCATGGAGAAAGGCGCACCACACATGACCTCTGCGCAGGTCGACACGGAAAACGTCCCCGAGGAGGGGTACGAGCGCGGACTCGGCAGTCGCCAGGTCCAGATGATCGCGATCGGCGGCGCCATCGGCGTCGGCCTGTTCATGGGTGCCGGAGCGAACATCGCCAAGGCCGGCCCCAGCATCATCCTCATGTACGCCCTCGCGGGCGTAGTCATCTTCTTCATCATGCGGGCGCTGGGTGAACTGCTCCTCTACCGGCCCGTCTCCGGCTCCTTCGCCGAGTACGCCCGCGAATTCCTCGGCCCGTTCTTCGGGTTCGTCACGGGCTGGACGTACTGGCTCATGTGGGTGGTCACCGGCATGGCCGAACTCACGGCCGCCGCGATCTACATCCACTTCTGGTTCCCCGAGATCCCGCAGTGGGTCAGCGCCCTGGTGTTCCTGGTGGTGCTCTTCGGCGTCAACCTGATCTCCGTCAAGATCTTCGGCGAGGTCGAGTTCTGGTTCTCGATGATCAAGGTCACGGCCATCATCGGCATGATCGTCATCGGCCTCGGCGTGCTCACCCTCGGCTTCTCCGACGCCGGTGACACCGCCACCGTCTCCAACCTCTGGTCGCACGACGGCTTCTTCCCGAACGGCATCGGCTCCAGCCTGATGACGCTCCAGGGCGTCATGTTCGCCTACCTCGCCGTCGAGCTCGTCGGCGTCACCGCGGGCGAGTCCGAGAACCCCGAGAAGACCCTGCCCAAGGCCATCAACACCCTGCCCTGGCGCATCATCGTCTTCTACGTCGGCTCGCTGCTGGTGATCCTCTCCGTCGTCAAGTGGACCGAGTTCTCCGACGGCGAGAGCCCGTTCGTCCACGCCTTCGGCGAGATCGGCATCCCGCTCGCCGCGGGCATCGTCAACTTCGTGGTGCTCACCGCGGCCCTGTCGTCCTGCAACTCGGGCATGTACTCGACCGGCCGGATGCTGCGCGACCTCGCCTCCAACAGCGAGGCACCGGGGGCGTTCGGCAAGCTCAACGCCCGCAAGACACCCGCCGTCGGCATCACGGTCTCCGTGGCGCTCATGGGCATCGGCGTCGTCCTGAACTACGTCGTCCCGGAGAAGGCGTTCCTCTACGTCACCTCCGTCGCCACCGCGGCCGGCATCTGGACCTGGATGATGATCCTCGTCAGCCACATCCGCTACCGCGCCGCGGTCGACGCGGGCCGGCTGCGCGCCTCGTCCTTCCCCGCCCCCGGCGGTGCGCTCTTCAGCTGGGTCGCGCTCCTCTTCCTCGTCGGCGTGACCTGCATGATCGCGTACGACAAGGACGCACGGATCTGCCTGTACGTCGCGGCCGGCTGGGCCGTCGCCCTCGGCATCGGCTGGGCGGTCCTCAAGAGCCGCAACCCGCAGATCGCCGAGCGCCGCGACCCGGAGTTCGAGAAGGTCGGCTGAGTTCGAGAAGGCCGGCTGACGAACCAGCCAGGACGTCCAGCCGCAGGGAGTACTCGTGGCACGCCCTGCGGCTGCCGCTCAGGGCGTCCGGCATATGGGCCGTTCCGTACCAGCCATCGGTACGGAACGGCCCTTCTGCTTATCCTGACGAGCATGCTGACCATCACCCAGGCCCTCGTCGACCAGATCGTCGCCCACGCGCGCAAGGACCACCCCGACGAGGCGTGCGGCGTCGTGGCGGGCCCGGCGGGCTCGGACCGCCCCGAGCGTTTCATCCCCATGCTGAACGCGGCCATGTCACCCACGTTCTACGAATTCGACTCCGGCGACCTGCTCAAGCTCTACCGCGAGATGGACGACCGTGACGAGGAGCCGGTGGTCATCTACCACTCCCACACGGCGACCGAGGCCTACCCCTCCCGCACCGACATCTCCTACGCGAACGAGCCCGGCGCGCACTACGTCCTCGTCTCCACGGCCGACACCGACGGGGCCGGCGAGTTCCAGTTCCGCTCCTTCCGGATCGTGGAGGGCGAGGTCACGGAGGAGGAGGTCGAGATCGTCGAGGCGTACTGAGCGGGTCTGAACAGGGCTGAACAGGGCGGTCTCACTCCCCGGCCCCAAATCGTCCGCGATGTGGGATCACATTCCAGAACCCGGACCGGGAATCGATACGATGAGCGCATGGTTTTCCACGACGTGAGCGACAAGACGGCGGAGCCCTTTTGGGCGTCGCTGCTCGTGGCGCGGCTGCACGTCGACCTGTGCAGGCTCGCCAGCGCCATCTGTTGACGCCGACCCCTGCCGCCGTACGGCCGTGAGCCGCGGCGCTGCACACACGCACCACCCCGCTGTTCCTGCGCTGCCGCGCGCCCGACTGACTACTCCCGACAGGAGCCCTGAGCCATGGCCATCGAGGTCCGCATCCCGACCATCCTCCGCCAGTACACCGACGGTCAGAAGGCGGTGGAGGGCAGCGGTGACACCCTCGCCGAGCTGTTCACCGACCTCGAGAAGCGGCACGCCGGCATCCAGGCCCGCATCGTGGACGGCGACCAGCTGCGCCGCTTCGTCAACGTCTACCTGAACGACGAGGACGTGCGCTTCCTCGACGGCATCAACACCAAGCTGTCGGACGGCGACAACGTCACGATCCTGCCGGCCGTGGCCGGCGGCATGGTCTGATCACCGATGCGATACGACTCACCCCTGGCCGCGGTCGGCAACACCCCCCTGGTGCGCCTGCCGCGGCTGTCGCCGTCCGCCGACGTGCGCATCTGGGCGAAGCTGGAGGACCGCAACCCGACCGGATCGGTCAAGGACCGCCCGGCCCTGCACATGATCGAGCAGGCGGAGAAGGACGGCCGCCTGACCCCGGGCTGCACGATCCTCGAGCCCACCTCGGGCAACACCGGCATCTCCCTGGCCATGGCGGCGAAGCTCAAGGGCTACCGCATCGTCTGCGTGATGCCGGAGAACACCTCACAGGAACGCCGGGACCTGCTGGCCATGTGGGGCGCCGAGATCATCTCCTCCCCGGCCGCGGGCGGCTCCAACACCGCCGTGCGCGTCGCCAAGGAGCTCTCGGCCGAACACCCGGACTGGGTGATGCTCTACCAGTACGGCAACCCGGACAACGCGGGCGCCCACTACGCGACGACGGGCCCCGAGATCCTCGCGGACCTGCCCTCCGTCACACACTTCGTGGCGGGCCTCGGCACCACGGGCACGCTCATGGGTGTGGGCCGCTACCTGCGCGAGAACAAGCCGGACGTCCAGATCGTCGCGGCCGAACCGCGCTACGACGACCTGGTTTACGGTCTGCGCAACCTCGACGAGGGCTTCGTCCCCGAGCTGTACGACGCGTCGGTCCTCACCAGCCGCTTCTCGGTCGGCTCCGCGGACGCGGTCACCCGCACCCGCGAACTGCTCCAGCAGGAGGGCATCTTCGCCGGTGTCTCCACGGGCGCCGCGCTGCACGCCGCGCTCGGCGTGGGCCGCAAGGCCGTGAAGGCCGGCGAACCGGCGGACATCGTCTTCGTCGTCGCCGACGGCGGCTGGAAGTACCTGTCGACGGGCGTCTACACGGCGACCACGACGGAGGAGGCCATCGAGACGCTCCAGGGACAGCTCTGGGCGTAACCCGACGGCGGATCAGAAGAGAAGGGCCGGAGCAGCACTCCGGCCCTTCTGCGTTTCCGGCCCTCTTCGTCTCCGACCTTCTTTCCGCCTTCCCGGCCCGCAGTCCCGGCGGCAGCCGGGGCGTGGGCCGGTTCCCGGGGTGGCCGGTTCCCGGGGTGGCCGGTTCCCGGGGTGGCCGGTTCCCGGGGTGGCCGGTTCCCGGGGTGGCCGGTTCCCGGGGTGGCCGGTCCCCGGCGTGGGCCGGTTCGCTGGGCCGCCCCGCTGGCGGCCGGGTGGGCCCGCCGGGAGTCGGCTGCCGTCATGGCTGCCGCGCTGGTGCTTGCTGCACGTGCTGCTTCCACGGCTGCGGCGAGGGCGGCGGCTGTCAGCCGGGGCCACGGCCCGGGTCTCGGCGCGGGCCGTGGCGGCTGTCGTGCCCGGCTGTCGCGCCTGAGTCCTGGCCGTTGCGGCCGGTCCGTGGCATGTTCCCGCAGGGACGCCGCAGGGAAGTCCCGGCTCTCGGCCGGCCAGGTACCGCGCGGTCATCGCTGCCGGGTTGGCGCTGCACGTGCTGCTTCCACGGCTGCGGCGAGGGCGGCGGACGACGGCGGGGACCACCGCCCAGGCCTCGGCACGGGGCGGCGCGGTCGTCGCGTCCGGCCGGCGTGTCCGGTCGACCGCCCGGCCGACTCTCCCGGCCGTACCGGACGGTCGTCGTGTCCGACGTCCCGTCCGGTCGTCGCGGTGGGCCGTCGCCTCTGTCCGTCCCGTCCGGTCGTCGCGCTCAGTCGACCCTCCCGGTCGTCGGGTCCGGTCGACCCTCCCGATCGTCTCGTCGGGTTGCATTCGATGGCCCACCAGTCTTCGGGATCGTCCCCGTCCTCGGTGAGCGCGAAGTCGAAGCAGCCGAAGACCAGGCCGAAGGAGTCCAGGTACTTGTACAAAGCGGCCTCGATCTCGGGAGGGACGGCGATGGGGGCATGCGCCAGCTCGTCCCAGTCACCTCGACGCCAGTCAAGAGCTCCGTCCGGCGCGGTGATCCGCTGGGCGAAGATTCGACGGCCGACCACGGTGATCCGTACGTCCCCGCTCTTGGGGATCTCGGCCTGGAACATGTGCGCGGTCATCGCCAACGTGTCGTCGAAGGTGTCGGGTTCAACGCGTTGGGTCCAGATCGCGCCGGTGTGGCCGTCATCGCTACGGGGCAGCCCGCGGAACGTCTTGTAGATGACCCGCCCATGGACGGCGGCGAACTTCCTGGCCGCCTCCGCCTCATTGGTCACCAGGGTGGGCGGAACCCGCAGCCCGAGCTCGGCGAATCTCTGCAACTGGACCGGCTTGTAGTCCGCACGGGTCACCGCGTGTGGATGATTCACGTACAGCGCCCCATGCAGGTCGTTCAGGATACCGCCGAGCCCGTGCCTGGCCTCGGCGACCGTGAAGTCCCGTGGCTGCTGGGGTAGGTGCTGGAAACGCGTGGTGTACGGGGTGGGGCGACGGTAGTAGACCGCGGTCACTTCCCTCACCTTCACCTCTCGGCTCGTCGTGCGCAGTCGCCCATCCCAGACAGGGGTGTCGGGGCCAAGGCGGAATCCGAAGGCCAGCTCGGGCCCGATGTCGGCGGGATCGACGCGTACGACGGGCGCCTCGCGCTCGTTCAATGCCCCGATGACACGGTCCGCTGTGCAGTCTTCCAACGCGGTGATGACCAGGACAGTGGAGGTCATCGGTCAGTCCGACTCGTAGTCGGTGGTGTTGTCGTCCTGCGTCTGGGGCTGCGGATTCTGTCCGTCTCCTCCTCCGGAGACGGAGGCGGTACCGGTCGTCCTCGATGTGCCGTGCTTGCCCATCTCGATCACCTGGCCCATGGCGTCCCTGTACCTCGCCGTCTGGGTGGAACCGTCCAGTACGACGGTCGCGTACGACGGCGGGCGTACGGGGAGCCGGTCGGTGACCAGCCGCATGCCCCAGGGGCGCTGAGTGGTGACAGCCGTCTTGAGCTCACCCATGTCGTGCGGACAGACCTCGGCCTCCCCGGTTAGCCGCGAACGGCCTTTCTCGACAAGGCTGACGACCGAACATGGTCGACAGAAGTCGCCGGCGTATCGCGGCGGAACCACCCAGTACGTTCCCGGTGGCCGCTGTCGGTCGATGCGCGGCACTCCCAAGTAGGTGCCACGACCAAGCCACGACACGATTCCGTTGTAGGCCCAGGCGAGAACGGCATGCCCGTCGACCAGCGCGTAGTAAGTGCCACCCGCCACTCGACGGTCGTAGATGATCGCCCCTCCCAGTAACTCGCCGAGCGCAGCCGCCACTCGGTCCTGATCCTCGGACTGAACAGCGGCGTGCACGACATCGGAGGCCATGCGCACCGCTGCGAACCCCTCGCCGAGCGGAAGCAGCGCGACGCCCTGTGCGGCCCACTCCGTCCGTACGCGCTCGGGCACTGGATGCGTCCGAGCCAGCCACTCCGAGATGTCCAAGTCCTCGTGTGTGTACACGGCATGCTCCCCTTGCTGTCCGTCGGTCGGTACGGCAAACAGAGTCCACTACCCAAGTCGCCGATTCGAGGACTTCAAAAGGCCATCGAAAGGACTTACAAAGGGCCTGAGTGACCCCTTGAGTGGGAAAGGGTGTGCTTTCGAGGACCTTCATGGGATGGTAGGAGCGTTGTCAGCAGGAGGAGGTGGCCCCGTGCCAAGACCCACAGGCAACGTTCGACTCAAGGCTGCTCGGGTGGCCGCCGGCTTCAACTCGCAGCAGGACCTGGCCAACGCCCTCACCGAGCACGCGAAGGACTTGGGCATCCGCGGCCTGTCCATCGGGGTACGCCAGGTTCGCCGCTGGGAGTCGGACAATCCACCGTGGCCGCAACCGGACTGCCAGCGTGTACTCGTCCACCTGCTCGGCCAAAACATGGAGTCTCTCGGTTTCACACCCCCGTGGGGTTCGGAGGGATCGACACCCGACCCCGTCCGGCGCACGTTGGTCACCGCTGGGGCTGCCGCCTTCGGGCTGGTGATGGGGCCGGGCCGAGCCACGGCTGCATCGCAACCGGTCACCGCCGGATCGGACTTCGAGGCGGTCACCCGCTCCCACCGCAGGCTCTACTGGTCGGTGGCACCGACCAAACTGCACCCGGCTGTCCTGGCGCACGCAACGCTCGGTTGCGCCCTGCTGCCGGAGACGTCGGACACCACCCGACGCACGATCGCCGCGGCGCTGGCAGAGACCTACCTCCTTGCGGGCCGGATCGAGTTTTTCGACCTCTCCGAGCCGACCACGGCACACGACACGCTCCTCCTCGCCCTGCAAGCCGCGGGCGAAGCCGACGACCCGTTGCTCGGTTCGGCGATCATCGCGCACATGGCCTTCATCCCGGGCTGGGCGGGCGATCAGGAAGGAGTCCAGGAACGCATGACCGCGGCACGCACCTACGCGCGCCGCACTCCTGCCTCCGCGGAATTCCTCGCGTGGCTGGACGCCGTCGAGGCCGAATGTGAGACCAGGTGCGGCAACACCCGCACCGCCCTGCACCTGATCGGCCATGCCGAGGACACCCTCGAGGCTGGCAACGAGCATCCCTCCCCATCGTGGATGGACTGGTTCTCCCCGGCGCGACTCGCGGCTTTCAAGGGCAACACCCAGCTGCTCGCCGGCCACCTCCCGCAAGCACGTGCCGCGTTGCTCCAGGCGCTCGAAGCCATGACCCCGGGTGAGGAGAAGCAACGCACGGTCGTCTACGGCGACCTGGCAGCCGTCGAGGCGGCGTCCGGCAACCCTGAGGCGGCCTGCGAGTACGCGGGCAAGGCGCTCGATCAGCTGGCGCTCACCTGGTACGCCACCGGCATGGACCGCGTCCGCGAGGTCCGTCGTGCGCTCACGCCCCACCAGCACGAGAGCTGCGTTCGCGACCTCGACGACCGCCTGTACGACTGGTCTACGACACTCAGCGCGCTCAGACGTTGAACTCACGTACTCGGCCGCTGAGTTCAAGCAGCCCTTCGACGCGGAAGGTCGGCAGTTCCGTGGCCTCGGTGCTGCTCCACTGAATGGTGGCCCAGGGCCCGCGATGCACCAGCGCCGTGTGCATACCCGCCTGCCTGGCAGGCCTGATGTCGTTGTCGCACCGGTCGCCGACGTACAGGATTTCGCCGACTTCGAAGGGCACGGCGTCGGCGACCCGCTTGAAGAACTCGGGGTCGGGCTTGCTGGCGCCCCAGTCGTCGGACGTACCGATCAAGTCGACGTCGTCGGAGAACAGCGCCCGCAGAATGCCTCCGGCTCGTACGGTCTGGTTCCCGGCGATACCGAGCCACAGCCCGTCGGCCCGGAGCTGTCGGAGAGCCGGCCGGACGTCCTCGTACAGATCCTCTTCCCCAAAGCTCTCCGGCTGCCCGGCAGCGGCCCGCTTCTCCCGCTCCTCATAAAGATCGAACCCGGGCCGGAACTCCTGGAACGTCTCCCGGTAGTCGCGGCCTTGGGCGATCACGGCCCCGAACATCGCATGGAAGGTGTGCCGCGGCACACCCAACCAGTCTGCCCAAGTGCCGTACTCCCGGGTCTCGTCCACGAGGCACTCACCGACATCGAAGACTACTGCGCGAATCATGTGAGAAGACTATCCGAGGGATGCACCTGAGATTTCGGAGCTCGAGGGGATGTGGAAGTAAGGTTCGGGCCACTCGACGGAGCCGTCTGCGTCCGCTTGGGCCACGTGCTGCAAAAGCAGCGCTGTGGGGTCATCTATGTTGCGGTGATCGTCACTGACCAGTAGGGGATCCGTTCTGGGTATCGATGGGTAGTTAATGCCCAGCAGTTTGCATATGTGGTCGAAGTCCTCGTTCTTGTTTCCGTCGCCGAGGCTTCCACGGAGGTAGTCGCGTAGGCGTGAGCAGATATCGAGCATCGCATTTCCGCTGTCCGTCACGCTGTATAGGCCCCCTTGCGGGCTGTCGCTCTTCAAGAAGCCTATGATGAAGAGCCGTTCCGTTTCGAACTGGAGGGCGTTTAGGTTGGCGCCCAGCGCCTTGGCTGTGTGTCGATGGTTTCGATAACCGTGCTTCTTGACGTGCGATAAGATCGCGAGAGGGAGCCCGGGGCGCCTTGAGGACGCGAAACGGGTCACATCCGTGGAAGTGAGGCCTCCTAGGGCTACTTGGAGAAGGAGATCTTTAGTTATCTCCTCCCTCAAGAGGTTGTGAACAGTTTGACGGGACTTTTCGTCGTCCGCGTCGAAGTCCGCCGGCACCCAGAAGACCCGCAGGCGAGACAGGCTTCCTGGCATGGTCCGGAGATAATCTTGCGTAACCTCGGCGAGGCGAGAGCGGATGCGGCTTTCGTGGCGAGCGATGTATACAGCCGCGGCGATGTCTTCCTCGTGGAGGAGCGTCCTGAGGTCCTTGTCGATTCCGTCTCCACCATGCTTCCAGAGGGTTTGTCCGGAAACTACCTTTGACCAGTCCTTCTTCAGGTCGCAGGAGAAGTCAAAGCGCTTGCGTTGGCCTTCTATGTAGCCAAACAGCCTTGATTTCGAAGCGCTCTCCATGATTTGAAGGGCTGTGCGTGATAAGAAGACATGCTCTGCTGACTCTGCCATGGGTGCTCCAAGGAGGTGTGCCGGATGCTGTTATTTGGCCGCACATCTCGTGTAGCCATTGGCATCCTGGTAGACGAGGTCGATTCCCTGTGTGTGGAGAAGGTTCAGCAAGTCATCCTGTGGCTTCTCAGGGAGCAGTACAGTCAGTTTGGGGTCGCGCGGTTTGATGTGTCGTGCAAAGTCCTTCAGCTGGCCTACGGCGATATGTACTTCATTGCGGCTACTGGCGCCCCTAATGGCATAAAGTTCATGCGTGGTGGCGTCGTATAGATCGGTCTTGAGGGTGCTGGTCGTACCTGAGATCTTTATTTGATACGCGAAGACTTCATGTTCACGCTTGGTGAGATCCTCGAGGTACTGCTCCCGCAACGCAGATTGGCGCAGGTCAGCAATGAGGCTGGGTTGAGCAGCCCGCCGGCTCTCTGACGCTCTTTTTCTCTTCGGCTCCACCATTTTGCATGTGACTACCGTGGCGGAAACCTTTTGGGTGTCGGTCTCTCTCGCGCGAGAGATGACATCCTGAGTTAGGCGCTCAAAGTCTCCCTTAGGGCGGAGGCGGAAGACGATGATGCGACGCCGCTTCCCCTCCTCGTCGTTCGCCTCACGCACGGTGTACGGCTGCTGCGAGTCCAACTCAAACTCGCCAATGTATCGCTGGCGCTTGGCGGCGGACTTTGAGCCAGGCACTTTGCCTGCCGCCATGAAGACGCGGAGAGACCTTTCCGTGTCGGCGTGGTACAGGACGGCAGCGTTGCGGGAGCCGTTCAGTCCCAGAAACGTTTGCTCACCGCGAGTGCCCTGACCGGTGTACTCGAACACCGGCCCGCGCTCATCTTCTTCCTCTAGCCAGCCGTCCTCATAGCCGTACTTCTTGCCGCTGTCATGGTCTACGTAGATGAGGATGTTTGGGGTGGTTTCGGAGGGGATAATTCCTCCCTGCGTCCCTCCGCCAAACAGCTCCTTCATCGCGGCGCGCGTGGTCATCAGCCCGGGCTTGATCGAAGCTAAGTCCATACTCTGACGTTAGCTGATCGCTCTGACATCGAACGTGGTCAACTAGCTTGCATTGATGGCTGCGTACGACCAGACGTCGGCTGTGAGCTCATGCTCCAGGCGCCACGTGATCGCCATCGGCTTGCTGCCCGTGTGGCCTTCGTAGGTGGCGGGCCCGAGAAGCATCCACGGCTGAGACTTACCGATGTCGGTGTTCTTGTACCGGCGCACGAAGAGCAGGACATGGCTGCCCCGTTGAGCGTGGTGCTGATAGCGCAGTCCTGTTGGGGAGCTCTCGGCCGTCGAGTTCTGGGACTCCCAGTGGAAGAGGGTCGGGCTCAGGGCGTAGTCCTTGTATCGGACAGTGGGGGAGAAGTCCTTCTCGTTCTTCTCCAAGGTGATCAGGAGAGCGTCTGTCTGGAGGTCCTCGACCCACTGGACGCCCTGTGCGAAGGATCTGGGCATCTGGCCGCCGAAGCGTGCTACGCCCAGGGCGGCCAGGATCTCAGAGCGGTTATAGGAGCAGTGGACCTTTAGCGGGACCTGGTTGTGGTTGCCCGACAAGGGGATTGGGAAGTGGTCCGCCTGTTCGATGACGTAGGACAGGACCTGGCGGAGCTCATCGCGGAAGTCTGATTGGTCGCGGAGCGCGTCGAGGCCTTGCTGGAAGCTGGTGAAACCGCCCGCGTTGTCCCACAGGTTGAAGAAGAGCATCCGCGCGTAGGCCTGGCCCATGGGGTCCAACTCGTCATAGGGGGGAACATCCTCGGCGAGGAGACGGAGGTACGCGTTGGCTCGGTCAGGGTCATCGACGTGCAGGAAGGCGTGGACGCGCTTGAGGAGCGCCGATTCGCCGGCCGGAGCAGCAGCTTTGATCAGGCCGGCTCGGCGCAGGACAGACGTCCAGGAGTTGTCGCTCTTGTACAGCTCCTTGATCTCCCTGCGACTTTCCCGCAGGTAGTCCGCTAGTTGCGGCGTCTCATAGGCCTTGACTTCGTTGACCAAGGTTTTGACAGTAGCGCTCAACTGGGTGCGGATGTTGTCCAGCACCAGGTTCTTGGCCTTGCCCTCGAGGATGATCTGGCACCCGGATGGCAGGAGCGGAAAGTCGTGCTCGATGTGATCGACGAGCCGGTTCCTGGAGAGGTTCGTCAGAGCTCTGAACTGCTCTTCGAAGCGGAACTCCGCCCGATGCTGTCCGATGAAGTCGAGGACTGTGAGCACGGGCTTGGTCTCAGTACGCCGTAGTCCACGGCCCAGTTGCTGGAGGAATACCGTGGCGCTGTTGGTGGGGCGCAGGAGGAGGAGTGTGTCGACATCGGGAATGTCGAGACCTTCGTTGAACAGGTCCACGGAGAAGATGACCTGCAACTTCCCCTCTCGCAGGTCGGTGAGGGCTTGAGCTCGGACTGCGGCAGGTGAGTCGCTGGTGAGTGCGGTTGCTTGGAAACCGGCCCTTTGGAAGAAGTCGGCCATGAAGCGTGCGTGCTTCTTGTCCACGCAGAAGCCCAGCGCACGTATTGCTCCGGGCTGGGAGACCTTGTCTCGGATCTGCTTAACGACGATGCGGGCACGGGCCTGGTTGCCCGTGTAGAGGTTGCCGAGTTCCTGGTCCGCGTAGGTACCCCTCTGCCACGTGAGGTTCGTCAGGTCTGTGCCATCGGGGATGCCGAAGTAGTGGAAGGGGCACAGCAGGTCGTTTTCAAGTGCCTCCCAGAGTCGCATCTCGGCGGCGATGCGGCCCTCGAAGAACTCATCCTGCACGTTGAGCCCGTCCATCCGCTCGGGAGTCGCGGTCAGGCCGAGGAGTTCCTTGGGCTTGAAGTGGTCGATGACTCGGCGATACGTGCTGGCCGTGGCGTGATGGAACTCGTCGATGACGATGATGTCGAAGTGGTCGGGAGCCAGCTCTTCAAGCCGCTGGATGTTCAGCGACTGGACACTGGCAAAGACGTGGTCCCACGCCTGCGGGTCCTCACCGCTGTAGAGCAACTCGCCGAATGATGCGTCGTCCAGCACCTCTCGGTACGTACGCAGTGACTGCTTGAGGATTTCCTTGCGGTGGGCGACGAACAGTAGCTTTGGCCGGCGGTTGCTGAAGCTCTTGGACAGGCTGCGGTAGTCCAGGGCGGCCATGACGGTCTTGCCCGTACCGGTGGCTGCGACCAGCAGGTTGCGGTTGCGTCCGCGGAGCTCGCGCTCTACCCGTAGGCGTTCCAGCATGTCCTGCTGATAGGGGAAGGGACGTACCTCCAGCCCAGATAGGTTGATCTTCAAGTCGATGGTAGAGGTGGTGCCGCTTGCTTGGCTCAGGGCTTGGTCTAGACGGTCGGCGTGGTGATCGGGGTCGTACGTCTCGAACGCGGTGTCGTTCCAGTACGCGTCGAAAGTCGCCTCGAATTTGTTGAGTACTGCCGGTGTGGCGATGGAGGACAGGCGGACGTTCCACTCCAAGCCGTCGAGGAGCGCAGCTTTCGAGAGGTTCGAGCTGCCGACGTAGGCGGTGTCAAAGCCTGTGTGACGCCGGAAAAGCCAAGCCTTGGCGTGCAGTCGAGTGGATCGAATCTCGTAGTTGACCTTGACGGTGGCGCCGAAGTCACGGATGAGACGGTCGAGGGCGTGGCGGTCGGTGGCACCGATGTACGTGGTCGTAATGACACGGATCGGTACGCCTCGCTCCTTCGCGGCGCGCAATGAGTCTTCCAGGACACGAATGCCATACCACTTCACGAACGCGCAGAGCAGGTCGATGCGGTCTGCCGTAGCGAGTTCTGCCCTCAGCTCGGAGCCGAGGCTCAAGTCTTCGGGCGAGTTTGTGATGAGCGATGTCTCGGACAAGGGAGTCAGGGGGCGTAGGGCGTAGACGCCTGGAGCCTCTTGCTGAGCGAGCGCGAGAAGCTGCCGAGGACCCTCGACGATTGTCCTCGTGCCATCGGCTTTGGCTGCGCTCGGGTCGGGTGCACTGACGGCAAGGGCCGCGAGGATGCGGTTCGCGACCGTCACGCGGTCTGCGGGCGGAAGCTCGCTCAGTCGCTGGCTGACGGCTTCACCGATGTAGCGTGCCAGGACGTGGGGGGCGGACTCCGGTGTGACCTCAGCGTCGATTGCCTTCCAGCCTGCGGCTCTGAATCGCTCCAACTCGTCGTGCAGGTCGTGGGTGATGAGCTGCTCGTAGACACCCGCGATCGGCTTCGACCCGCCCCCGTGTTCTGCCACGACTGTTCCCCTGATCCCTCGTGCTTCCGTACACGATCACTCGTGACGATATGGATCTGTTCTAACAGCAATCACTGTCACTCGAGGGGCTGTCTCGAAAGGGGACCTGCGGTGCTGTTGGGCCGCCCGCTTCCTGGTCAGTGTCGTGCTTCCGCGGCCCGCATCAAGGGCGCTTCACTCCGCTGCGCTGCGTTCCGCGTCGGCTCGCGCCGATGGCCCTGCGGGCCACCCTTGACCCGGGCCGCTCCAGCACGGGAGAGAAGCGAGCGGGCGGACCGGGAAGCGGGGGTCCAGGGGCGTGGCGCAGCAGTGAGTTGTTCAGTTGCCCGGCGGTGACGGACGCGTCAGCGTTTCCGCGCACGCCAGGGCGGCTCAGCGGCGGTCGGACGGTGGTCGTTGTGCCCCGTCGTCGGCCGGAGTCAGGCGGTGCTGCCGTGGCACTCGCCGTAAGCCCGCCCCGACCCACACCAGCAAGCCGCCCCCTGCTGCGGCGGCCAAGCCACTGCCCGCCCCCGCGCCGCCAGTGTCGTGGCGTACTGGGGGAGCAGGGTCGCGTCCGACGGGGAGGAGAGTTCCGACGCTGCGAAGGCCTCGTACGACGGGACCGTGCCGGTGACGATGCCCAGGTTGGGGGTGCCGGAGGAGGACAGTTCTCGTAGGGCGGACTCTATGGTCGCGAGGTGGGTTTCGTGGGAGGGGTATTCCGCGGCCAGGGTCGGGTACGCCTCGAGGAGTTCCGAGAGTTCCGTTGCCGGCCAGTGGAGGATCGCTACCGGGAAGGGGCGGGAGAGGGCCTCCCGGTAGGCGCCCAGTTCGGCTCGGAGGCGGGTGATCTCCGCTTCCAGTTCCGCCGGGTTTTCCGAGCCCAGGGACCACACGCGCTTGGGGTCGTGGAGTTCGTCCAGCGTGATCGGGAGGGAGTGGACCGTGTCCGCCAGCGCGTCCCACTCGTCGTGGGACTTGCCCAGCATGCGGCGGACCCTGTGGCGGCCGAAGAGGAGGGGGTGGGTCGGCTGCGGGGGTTCCGGGACATCGGTCAGGAGGAGGCGTACCGCCTCCGTGAACGTGTCGTGCGCCGCTTCCAGCTCGTCGTGGGACTCCAGGGCCTCGGCGACGATCACCCAGGGGGCCGGGTCCCTCGGGGACGCCACCCTGACGCCCTCGATGATCGCCCTGGCCTCGGCCTCGTGGCCGTACTCCCAGAGGTTCGACGCCTTGAGCGCCCGTACCAGGAGGGGGTTCTCCAGGCCGTCCGTGGAGGACAGCAGGCGGTCGTAGAGGGCCGTGGCCGTGGGGCGGTCGCCGGCGAGTTCCAGGTGGGCCGCGGCGCGCAGCAGCAGGGCCTCGGAGTCCTCGGGATACAGGCCGGCGGTCCGCTCCAGGCGTGCCGCCTCGGCGGTGTGGTCGACGGTTTCGGCAGGCGTGTCGGGGCGCATGAGGGACACCGTACTGCCGGGAGGTGACGAGCGTGAGAGATGCGCGGGCCATACCTCTGGCCTGCGCGGGTTCCCCATGCTCGCCATCCCGGCTCTACGAATCGTCCCGAATCACCGCCGTGACGTCGGCGTGCCGTCGGCCTACAGGGTTACGCCGTCTATTTGTAGCGTTTGGACCGACTTTGCGGCGAAGGGGACGCTTACCGATTTGCCGTTGAGGCGGATGTCCGAGCGGGGCGTGTAGAGGTCGCCGCCGCCCGTCGTCACCGTGTTCCAGCGGGGCACCGCGCCGTTCGTGCCGCCCGTCACCGTCGAGAAGCGGGAGAGGTCGAAGGTGAGGGTCTGGGCCGATGTGGACGTGTTCACCGCTACCAGCACCAGGCGGCGGGTCGACGCCGAGTACGCCGCCACCGCGTAGCTCACGCCCGTGTCCAGGATCGTCATGCCCGGGCGGATGTGGCGGCTGAACTGGGCCAGCACGTAGTGCTTGGTCTGGACTGTCGTCGGCTGGAGGGTGTTCTTGTCGTAGGCGATCATCGCCCAGCCCGTCGACGGGTCCATGACCTGCCAGTAGCACCATGCCGTGGGGTGCAGCCAGCGGAAGTCGTAGCAGAGGTTCGACGCCATGGTCAGGCCCGTGCCGTCGCTGTCGCCCGTCTCGGAGTTCCACAGCTTCTTGCGGGACGTCGTCACCACGTCCGTGTAGAGGAGGTCGCGGCGGCCGCCGGAGCCCTGGTAGCCGTGCACGTTGACCTGGGAGACCAGGGCCTTGGTCGACGAGTTGAACGACGCCCACGTCGAGCGGGCCGTGTCGTAGTTCGTTTCGTCCGAGGCCGCGATGCGGATGCCCGTGAGGCCTCGTTTGTCCAGCTCGCTGCGCATGTACGGGAGTACGGCCGCCTGGACCGCGGGGTCCATGTGGCAGCCCTCCTGGGTGCCGGTCGCGGTCCACCAGGTGGAGGCCGGCTCGTTGAAGGGGTCGACCGTCGCGAAGTTCACGCCCCAGTTGTTGCGGGCGTACAGGGCGGTCGCCGCCAGGTGGGAGGCGTGCTGGCGGTAGTTCCAGGTCTGGAGGTTGTTGCCGCCGCCCGCCGCGCCGGAGGGGTTGTGGTTGCTGCACATCCACCACATGGGGGAGTTGGCGAAGAGTTCCGTGATCGCGCCCCGCTGCGTCGCCTTCACCAGCATCGCGCGCTGGTTGGCGTCCGCCGACCACTTCCAGGCCGAGGAAGTGGGGTCCTCGTTGTTCCAGTCCTGCCAGAAGCCCTCGATCTGCTTGAAGGCCGGGATGTTCGGCGACTCGACCATCCTCTCGCCGCCGACGCTGTTCCAGCTGCACGCGCCCAGGTTGTAGCGGGCGATGTTCAGGCCCAGGCCGGGGAGCGATCTGCCGTTGTACGTCACCGACTTGGTGGTGAAGAAGAGGTCCGCGAAGTCGTCCCGGGCGCCGAAGACGTTGGCCCACCAGGCGAGGGAGGTGCCCCAGCCCTCCCAGGTGCCGTACGTGGTCGAGGGGTTGACGGCGATCGTGGCGTCCGCGTGGGCGGTGCCTGTCGCCAGGGCGCTGCCGAGGAACGTACCGCCTGCTGCGGTCAGCAGGGTTCTGCGTCGTATCACGGCTCCTCCGAAGGGGAATCGGGGCAGGCGCCGGTCCCCCGGGGTCCGGCGTCGCGGGTTGGCCCGTTCATGGCAACGAGAAGCATCGGGTGTGGCGTGGGGGTTGTCGAGAGTTGCGACGAACCTTTCTAAAACCCGTGTACGAAGTCTCGGACGCGGGCGGCAGAGCGATCCTGTATAACGAACAGAGCGAAGAGAACAGGTAGTCGGGCGAGCGAGCGTTCGGGAGGAGGGGGGCCGATGGTCCGCGGTTGGACGAGTCTGCGTCCCGCTCTCGCGCTGCTCTTCCTGGTCCTGGAAGTGGCGCTGCTGGACACCGGCAGCCTCTACGCCACCGTCGCGCTCGCCGCGACCGCTGCGGCCTTTGCCGCGCTCGCGGTCTGCGCCCTCGTCGGCTCGCGCTGCGCGCCCGCCGTGCCGCGCACCCGGGTGCGTACGGCCATCCGCGACCGTGACCTCCGTACGGCCTTCCTGCCCCAACGCGACCCCGACGCCCGGGGACGCACCCGGCCCCGAGCGCCCGGACACGCCCTCCGGGCGACCTTCGCGTAGGGGCACTTCCAGGCACGGCCGGCCGTCCAGCCAGGCACATTCACGTAGCCGGCCCCGCGCGGGTCGTCATGCCGCCATGTCCGATTCCCGGCACGACGAGACCCCCGGAGGGCTCACCCATGTCCGTCTTCGCCAACCTGGTCGAGCGACTCGCCGACCTCCTCCAGCCGCTGTTCGGCGCCTGTGCTGCCGCCGCCGCGATCGTCCTGTTCACCGCGCTCGTACGACTCCTCGTCCACCCCCTGTCCCGGGCCGCAGCGCGCGGCCAGAAGGCCCGGACCGCACTCCAGCCGAAGATCGCCGAGCTGCGGAAGAAGCACGGGAAGAACCCCGAGAAGCTCCAGCGGGCCGTGCTGGAGCTGCACGCCGAGGAGAAGGTGTCGCCGCTGGCCGGCTGCCTGCCCGGGCTGCTCCAGGTGCCCGCGTTCTTCCTGCTCTACCACCTGTTCTCCAGCGACACGATCGGCGGGCGGGCCAACGAGCTGCTCAGCCACCAGCTGTTCGCCGCGCCGCTGGGCGGGCGGTGGACGGATGCGCTGGGCGAGGGCGGTCTCCTCGGTGGTCCGGGGCTCGTCTACGCCGGGCTGTTCGTGGTCGTCGCCGGGGTCGCCGCGTTCAGCTACCGCCTCAGCAAGCGCATGATGGCCGCGAACCCGGCGCTCCCGGCCGGTGGCGAGCAGGTGGCGGGGCTGGGGGCGGTCACCAAGGTGATGCCCTTCATGTCCTTCTTCACCCTCGTCACCGTGGCCGTGGTGCCGCTGGCCGCCGCGCTGTACGTCGTGACCAGTACGACGTGGAGTGTCGTCGAGCGCGCTGTGCTGTACCGGTAGCCGGGATCTGTACCGGTAGCAGGTCGCGTACGTGACGGTCCAGTACATGAACTGGGTATTGCGGAGTGGACTCCCAGCTTGGAGGATCGACCAGTCCTCCGATGGCTGCCCCGCCGCATCCGGGTCGCATGCCTCGGGCGGGCGCCCGCGATCGAGGGAGACGTGATCATGAAGCTGCTGCGAGTCGGTACGGCGGGGACCGAGCGGCCCGCGCTGCTCGACGCCGACGGGACCCTGCGGGACCTGTCGGGCGTCGTGCCGGACATCGACGGGGCACTGCTCGCGGACGACGCGGCGCTCGGACGCGTCCGTGCTGCCGACGACGCCGGTGAGCTGCCCGTACTGGACGCCACCGGGCTGCGGATCGGGCCGCCGCTGGGGCGGATCGGCAAGATCGTCTGCATCGGGCTGAACTACCACGACCATGCGCGCGAGACGGGTGCCGAGCCGCCCGCCGAGCCGGTCCTCTTCATGAAGGCGCCGGACACGGTGGTCGGGCCGAACGACACGGTGCTCGTGCCGCGCGCGTCCCGCAAGACCGACTGGGAGGTCGAGCTGGCCGTCGTCATCGGGCGTACGGCCAGGTACCTGGGGTCCGCGGAGGAAGGGCTCGCGCATGTAGCCGGGTACGCGGTGGCGCACGACGTGTCCGAGCGGGAGTTCCAGATCGAGCGGGGCGGGACCTGGGACAAGGGCAAGAACTGCGAGACGTTCAATCCGCTGGGGCCGTGGCTGGTGACGGCGGACGAGGTGCCGGATCCGCAGCGGCTGTCGCTGCGGCTGTGGGTCAACGGGGAGTTGAAGCAGGACGGGACGACGGCCGAGCAGATCTTCCCGGTGGGGGAGGTCGTGCGGTATCTCAGTCAGTTCATGACGCTGTACCCCGGGGATGTGATCAACACGGGGACGCCGGCGGGGGTGGCGCTGGGGGCGCCCGAGCCCAAGCCGTTCCTGCGGGCCGGGGATGTCGTGGAGCTGGAGATCGAAGGGCTCGGGCGGCAGCGGCAGGAGTTCAAGGACGCCTGAGCGGCGGGGAGCTGCGGAGCGTTCGCGACTGCGGGTTCGTCGTGGTTGTTCGCGCAGTTCCCCGCGCCCCTGAGGGGTCAGCCCAGCAGAGTTGCCAGGTCGCGCCACGCCTTCCTCGGGAGGGTCTCCCTGGGCTCGCCGTCCAGGACCTGGAGGGCGAGGTGGTCCGCCCCCGCCTCGAAGAAGGCGTCGATCTTGGCGCGGATCGCCGTATCGTCGCCCCAGGCGAACAGGGCGTCGACCAGGCGGTCGCTGCCGCCGTCCGACAGGTCGTCCTCGGTGAAGCCGTGCCGGAGGAAGTTGTTGGTGTAGTTCGGCAGCGGGAGGTAGATGCCGAGGAACTCGCGGGCCAGGGCGCGGGCGCGGGCCGGGTCCGTCTCCGGGATGACGCCCAGCTCCGGGGCCAGCAGCGGGGCCTCGCCCAGGATCTCGCGGGCGTGCGCGGTGTGTTCCGGGGTGACCAGGTACGGGATCGAGCCCGCCGCCCGGTCGCGGGCCAGCCGGAGCGACTTCGGGCCCAGGGCGGCCAGCAGGCGGCGTTCCGCCGGCACTCCGGCGGCGTCCAGGCCGTCGAGGTGGCCGACGAGCGCGGAGTAGGGGCGGGAGTACTGCTCCTCACGCTTGGCGTGGCTCACTCCGAGGCCCAGCAGGAAACGCCCGGGGTGGGCCGACTCCAGTTCCCCGAAGGCCGTGGCGGCGGCGTCCGGCTCGTGCTGCCAGATGCTCTGGATGCTGGTGCCGAAGGTGAGCTTCGAGGTCGCCTCGATCAGCGGGGCGGCGTTGGCGGCGGAGCTGTTGCCGCCCAGCCAGACGGCGCCGTAGCCGAGCTCCTCCAGTTCGGCGGCGGCCTCGGCGAGTTCCCCGCGGCGGTCCGGGTCCTCCGAGCGCAGGCCGACGCTCCAGATGCCGTACCGGCCGACGGTTTCCTTCAGGGCGGTGGTCATCGGTTGGGGTCCCTCCGGTTGGGCACCGTGCGTGATCATGCGTACAGCAGGTGCCAACCGGAGGGGCCCGGCCGTAATTCCGAGCCGGCGTCGGTGATTTCGGCGCGCCGGCGGTCGTCGGCCGTCGCTAGCGGTCCTTGCCGAGGAACTCCTCCAGCGCCTCCACCACGAACCGGTGGTCCTGGAGCTGCGGCAGCCCCGACACCGTCACCGCGCCGATCACGCCGACGCCCTCGACGGTGATCGGAAAGAAACCGCCGTGTGCCGCGTACGTGTCGGGGTCGAGGCGCGAGGACTCCTCGAACGTCGTGCCCTTGGCGCGGAAGCGGGCGCCCACCAGGTAGGAGGCGGAGCCGTAGCGCTCGACCACCCGGCGCTTGCGGGCGATCCAGGCGTCGTTGTCGGGCGTGGAGCCGGGCAGCGCCGCGTGGAAGAGCTGCTGGCCGGCGCGGTGGATGTCGATCGCGACCGGCGCCTGCCGCTCCCGGGCCATGCCGACGAGCAGCGAGCCGAGCGCCCAGGCGTCGTCGTGGGTGAACTGGCGGAACACCAGGCGGCGTTCCTCCTTCTCCAGCTCCTCCAGGCTCGGGGTGAGCTCCGGGTGGAACTTCGGGGTCAGCTCCTGGCTGTGCGAAGGGTTGTGCGTGCTCTTGTGGGTCACAGGGTCACCGTCACCTTCTCGCGGGCCGAACGACGGGCGGCCTCCAGTACGTCCAGGGCGGCGGCCGCCTCCAGCGCGGTCACCGGGTTCGGGGCGCCCTCCAGCAGGGCCTTCGCCACGGCCGCATAGTAAGCGGGGTAGTCGCCCGGGAGGGTGGGTTCGGGTCGGCCGCCGCCCGTGACCGGGGATTCGCCGGCGCCCACACGGCCCCACAGCGACTCGGGCTCCGCGCCCCAGCCGGGCCCGGGGCGCTGGCCTTCGCGCAGGGCCGCCTCCTGGGGGTCGAGGCCGTACTTGACGTAGCCCGCGGCGGAGCCCAGGACGCGGAAGCGGGGGCCGAGCTGGGCGGTCGTCGCGGAGACGTAGAGGTGGGAGCGGACGCCGCCTGTGTGCGTGATCGCGATGAACGTGTCGTCGTCCGTCTCGGCGCCCGGGCGGCGGATGTCCGACTCCGCGTACACGGCGGCCGCCGGGCCGAAGAGGACCAGCGCCTGGTCGACGACATGGCTGCCGAGGTCGTACAGCAGACCTCCGATCTCTGCGGGGTCGCCGGACTCCCGCCAGCCGCCCTTCGGCTTCGGACGCCAGCGCTCGAAGCGGGACTCGAAGCGCCAGACGTCGCCCAACTCGCCCTCGCCGAGCAGCTTGCGCAGGGTGAGGAAGTCGTTGTCCCAGCGGCGGTTCTGGAAGACGGAGAGGAGCAGTCCGCGCTCCTCGGCCAGGGCGGCCAGCTCGCGCGCCTCGGCCGCCGTGCCCGCGACGGGCTTGTCGACCACGACCGGCAGACCCGCCTCGAGCGCGGTCGTCGCGAGCGGCACATGCGTCTTGTTCGGGGACGCCACGACGATCAGGTCCAGCTCGGCGGCCCGGTCGAACAGCTCGTCCGGGCCGGCGGCGAGGCGCGCGTCCGGGAACTCGGCGCGGGCCTGCTGCTGCCGCTCGGGGTTCGAGGTGACCACCGTGTCGAGGGTGAGGCCCTCGGTGGCGGCGATCAGCGGGGCGTGGAAGACGGAGCCGGCGAGGCCGTAGCCGACGAGGCCGACGCGCAGGGGCGAGCCGGGTGTGCCGGAGGTGCCGAGGGGTGTGCCAGTCATGTCACCCACTTTGGCAACGCTGTTGCCAAAGTGCAAGCGCCGGGGACAATGGGTGGCGTGAACAGGGCGAACGACCGTACGGGCGGAGTGGGCGCAGTAGGCGGAGCGGGCGGCATGGCTGGTGCAGGGGCCGGAGCGAACCTGCTCGCCATGCGCAGCCACAACGCCGCGCTGGTGCTTGACCTGCTGCGGACCGCCGGGTCCGACGGCATCAGCCGGCTCGAACTCGCCGAGCGGACCGGCCTCACCCCACAGGCGGTCAGCAAGATCACGGCCCGGCTGCGGGAGGACGGACTCGCGGCGGAGGCGGGGCGCCGCGCGTCGACCGGCGGCAAGCCGCGCACGGTGCTGCGGCTGGTGCCCGAGGCGGGGCACGCGGTGGGGGTCCACTTGGACCGGGACGAGGTCCGGGCCGTGCTCGTGGATCTGCGCGGGACGGTGGTGGGGGAGCGGCGGGCCGCGCTGGATCTGGGGGCGGGTGCGCGGGCCGTACTGGCGGCGGTGACGGAGGCCGTGCGGGCGGTGGTGACCGAGGCTGGGCGGGCGGTGGTGAGGGAGGCTGGGCGGGCGGTGGTGACCGAGGCTGGGCGGGCGGTGGTGAGGGAGTCCGGGCGGGCGGCGGTAACGGAGACTGGGCGGGCGGCGGCAATGGAGGCCGGGCGCGCGGCGGTGACCGAGGTGCTGCCCGCCGGATCGCTCCTCGCCCATGCCGGTTCCCTGCTCGGGGTGGGGGTGGCGCTGCCCGGGCCGCTCGACCATGTCCGGGGTGTGCTGCACCGGGTGACCGGCTTCCCCGAGTGGGACGGCTTCCCGCTGCGTCAGGCGCTGGCGGAGCGGCTCGGGGTGCCGGTCGTGGTCGACAAGGACACCAACGCGGCGGCGCTGGGCCTGGCGGCCGGGGGCGAGGCCGGCTCCTTCGCGTACCTGCACCTCGGTACGGGGCTGGGGGCCGGTCTGGTGATCGGCGGGAGCGTGCACCGGGGAGCCCGGACCGGGGCCGGGGAGTTCGGCCACCAGGTGATCCAGCTGGACGGCCCGCCGTGCACCTGCGGCGACCGCGGCTGCGTGGAGGCGCTGTGCCTCGGTGCGGTGGCGCGCGGCGATGTCGAGGAGGCGGCGCGGGTGCTGGGAGCGGGCGCGGCGAACCTGGTCGGGCTGCTCGACATCGACGTCGTCCTGCTGGGCGGGCGGACGGTGGCCGCGGCTCCGGAGGCGTTCGTACGGGGAGTCGGGGCGGTACTGGGGGCGCGGGCCCGGCGGACGGGGGAGGACGCCGTGCCGGTACGTGTCGCGCCGGGGGGAGGGCGAGTCGTGGCGGTGGGGGCGGCTCAGTTGGTGCTGGGGCCGGTGTTCGGGCGGGGGACGGCTGAGGGGCGGGGGCCGGACTCGTGGTGGGGGCGGGGGCCGGATCCGGCTGGGGCGTTGGCGTGGGCGTGCAGGCGGCGTCCGGGAAGATCCGCCCCAGGTGGTACTCCAGTACCGTGCGCACGTCCGCGAGTGAGCGGCGGCCGTGCAGAACGTCCAGGCCCAGCCCAATCGCACCCGACACCAGCAGGTCCGCCTCGTGCGCCCGGTCGATGCCCGGCGCGGTGCTCCCCGCTGCCTCGCCCACCCCGATGATGTCCGAGACGAGCCGTTCCAGCGGCTGCTCGGCGGCCAGGAAGACCTCCGCGAGCACGGGATCGGCAAGGCTCCGCGCGTAGTACGCCGTGAACACCCGCAGGACGAAGGCGCGTTGCTCGTCCAGGGGCAGGAACTCGTCCAGCACCGCCCGCAGCAGCGCGCACGGCTCCGTCATGTCGTACGGGATGCGCCCCTGGGCCGGCCGTTCGTTCTCCTCGTGCAGCAGCCGCAGCGCGTCGACCATCAGGGCGTGCTTGGAGTCGAAGTGGTACTGCACGACCCGCAGCGAGACCCTGGCCTCGGCCGCGATCCTGCGCATGCTCGCCGCGTCCAGCCCCTGCTCGGCCGCGATACGCCACACCGCCTCGGCCCGGCCGGACCGTGGGCGTGCCGCACACCGGGCACGCGCCATGAAGTACGACGTCCTACAGGTCCTCGGCATGGTGACGATGGTCGTGTGCGCCCAGGCGCTCGTCCGGATCCTCGTCGACAACGGCGACCGGGGGCTGCTGGACGGGCTCCCCGGCGGCTTCCTCCCCGCGCTG
This sequence comes from Streptomyces coeruleorubidus, assembly GCF_028885415.1. Taxonomy (GTDB): domain Bacteria; phylum Actinomycetota; class Actinomycetes; order Streptomycetales; family Streptomycetaceae; genus Streptomyces; species Streptomyces coeruleorubidus_A. The sequence continues at coordinate 3,704,843 of NZ_CP118527.1, read as the reverse complement.
CCGGCCTACGCGGTCCTCACCGCCGTCGGTGTCCTCCTGACCGGCTGGGCGCACTCGCGTGCGAAGGCAGTGGGGCGCCGCTGAGGGTTCCCTCGGGCCTCGGCGTGTGCGCCGACCGGGCGGATCCGCACCGCCGTTCGGGGGCGTTCCCGGCGATGTCGGCTTGCGGTCGGCTCCATCCGGCAATGTCACATCTCCATGCGACCCTGCACGCCCGCTCACCTCTGCCTGGCGGCGGCAGCCGCCGTCCTGCTCACCGGGGCTCCTCCGGCGTACGCGGAAGACCCGGCGCCCGCCTGTGCCGCGCCCGAAGACCACACCTTCCCGCTCACCACCCGCATCCACGGCGGGCCCGACGCCTACACGGCCGGGGGCGGGTTCGGAACCTGGTATCTCGATCTGACCAACACGACCGACCGGCCGTGCACCGGTATCCACCCCGTCGTCGTACTCGTCGACGACAAGCGGGCGCTGGAGCCGTCGCAGCCCCGGCTGGAGTTCTTCGAGGGGGCGCGGGCACACCCCGTGCGGTTCGAGAAGACCGGTGAGGACGAGCTCGTCGGGGCGTTCGCCGACGAGGAGGACCGGTTCGCCGGGTTCAACGTCGGGCCGGGCAAGACCGTCACCGTGAAGGTGCGGCTCGCGGTCACCTCCGACGCCGTGCCGAACGACGTCACCGTCAACGCCGCCGTGGTGCAGCGGCACGACGACGACGGCGACTGGGTCGGGCAGTCGAACGACTACCGCTTCGGGATCCACGGCGGTGCGCCGATCGACGGGGGCGAGCCGGAGACCGACGGCGGTACCGACTCCCAGCCGGAGTCCGACGCGTCCGTCCCGCCCCGCGAGGACCGCTTGCCGTTCGCCGAGGAACTCGCCCGTACGGGAGGCGGCGGCCGGCTCGCCGCGGCTGCCGCGGCGGTGCTGCTCGCCGGGGGCGGGGCACTGCTCCTCGCGCGCCGTCGCCGTTGACGCGCGAGGAGGAGCCGTCCCGCCTGTCGGGACGCCGTATACGGGCCATTCCGCAAGATCCGGCCACTGTTTAGGCTTGGGCTGCCTGGCCCCAAGGCGCACGCTGGCCCGCGTACGGCAGGAGATCCCGCACATGGCAGACCGCAAGCCCATCGAGTCGTGGCTCACCGACATGGACGGTGTGCTCATCCACGAGGGCGTACCGATCCCCGGCGCCGACGCCTTCCTCAAGAAGCTGCGCGAGTCCGGGAAGCCCTTCCTGGTCCTCACCAACAACTCGATGTACACCCCGCGCGACCTGCACGCCCGGCTGCGCCGTATGGGCCTGGACGTGCCGATCGAGAGCATCTGGACCTCGGCCCTGGCCACGGCCCAGTTCCTGGACGACCAGCGGCCGGGCGGCTCGGCGTACGTCATCGGCGAGGCCGGCCTGACCACCGCGCTGCACGACATCGGCTACATCCTGACCGACCACGAGCCGGACTACGTCGTCCTCGGCGAGACCCGCACGTACTCCTTCGAGGCCATGACGAAGGCGGTACGGCTCATCCTCGGCGGCGCCCGTTTCATCTGCACCAACCCCGACGAGACGGGCCCGTCCACCGAGGGCCCGCTGCCCGCGACCGGCGCGGTGGCCGCGCTGATCACCCAGGCGACCGGCAAGAAGCCGTACTTCGCGGGCAAGCCGAACCCGCTGATGATGCGGACCGGGCTGAACGCCATCGGGGCGCACTCCGAGAGCAGCGCGATGATCGGCGACCGGATGGACACGGACGTGCTGGCGGGCATGGAGGCCGGGATGCAGACGTTCCTGGTGCTCACCGGCCTGACCCGGCCCGACCAGGTCGACGGCTTCCCGTACCGGCCGTCGCAGGTCGTGGACTCGATCGCGGACCTCGTCGACCGGGTCTGACCCCGCGGGCAGCGGGCCTCCGGGCCCGAGGCAGCGGGCCGGAGCTCAAACCCGTCGCCACCCGTATGGAGCAGTCGCCGCGTCCCTGAGGATGCGGTGGCCGACCGTGCGGGGGAGGCTCCAGGCGTCTGGAGGTTCACGATGGGTTCCCTGAAAGTCACTGTCTGTACGAGCGTCCTGGTCGCGGCCGCCCTCACCCCGGCGGCGTTCGCGGCGGACGTCGGGGGCGTCTCGGTGACCCCGGCGACCCCCGCGCCCGGCAGTGACGTCACGCTCCGCGTGACCGACTGTGCGGAGAGGACGGCCGTCGCCCGCTCGGCGGCGTTCGTCGCGGACGCGCGGCTCACCGTCACCGACGGTGAACTCGTCGGCGAAAGCCGCGTCCGCTCCACGCTCGGCGCGGGGACGTACGCCGTGCAGGTCACTTGCGGGGAGGCCGAACGGGCGGGCACGTTCACCGTCCGGGAGCGGGAGGGGCGGCGGTCCGCGTCCGGGACGGGCGAGCATCCGTCCGCATCCGGGCCGGGTGGGCAGCCGCCCGCGCCCGGGACGATCGGGCAGCCGCCCGCGCCCGGGACCGTCGGACAGCCACCCGCACCCGGGACCGGTGGGCAGCCGCCCGCGCCCGGGACCGTCGGACAGCCACCCGCACCCGGGACCGATGGGCAGCCACCCGTGCCTGAAGGCGGTGGGCAGCCGTCCGAATCCGGCGACGACGGACAGCAGCCCGCGTCCCGAGGCGATGAGCAGCAGCCCGCGTCCGGGGGCGATGAGCGGCAGCCCGCCTCCCGGCGGCCGGGCCCGTACCCCTCACCCGTCGCCCCCGTCCAGGCGGGCGGTGGCGGCGCGGCGGACCTCGCCGCCGCCGAGGACCGCGGGGCCGGCCCCGGCACGGCGCAGGGGGTGACCGGCCTGGTCCTCGCGGGGGTGGCCGCGGTGGTCGTCGCGCTGGGCGGTGTCCGCCGGCGTCGCGGAACGGACTGACCATGTCCGACCAGGATCGAATCACGGGCCGCTCCTCGGGCACCGGCCGCCTGCTGGCCGGCGTCGCCTGGGTGGCGCTGCTGCTCGGGCTGTGGCTGTGGGGACGCGAGGTGACCGACGTACGGCACGGCATATCCGCGCCCACCACCGGCGACATGGCGGCGGCCGGACGGCCCCCGGACGTGAAACTGCCGCCCGCGCACCGCCCGTTGGGCGACGCGCTGCCCCAGCGCGTCGACATCCCCGGGCTCGGGGTGCAGGCGCCCGTGGTGGCGCGGGGTCTGGACGCGCGCGGCGCGCTCGATCCGCCGCCGTACGACCAGCCGGGCGCGGTCGGCTGGTACGCGGGCGGCGTGGCACCCGGGGCGCCGGGGACCGCGCTGATGGTGGGTCACGTCGACACCGACACCCGGCCCGCCGTCTTCTACAAGGTCAGTGCCATGCGGCCGGGCCAGACGATCCGGGTGATCCGGGCCGACGCCAAGGTCGCCGAGTTCACCGTCGAGTCCGTCCAGGTCCTCACCCGCGACCGCTTCGACGCCCACCAGGCCTACGGGCCCCGCGAGTCGGGCCGGGCCGAGCTGCGACTGGTCACCTGCGGCGGCAGCTTCGACCGTACGACCCGCAGCTACACGGCGAACGTGGTCGTCTCGGCGTACCTGACGGGAACGGGCCTTTAGCAGCCTTGTGTGCCCACCCAGCCCGGTCGGCGACCCGCTCCCCCTGAAGTCGCCGACCGGGCTGGTCCTCGACCGCGCACGCACGGGCTGCGGGAGTAACCCGGCGAGCTGCGCGGGAGGCCGCGGGAGCCACGGTGGGTGAAACTCTGGCCGGAGGCCGGGCCCTGCTGAGAAGACTCTAGAACCAAAGGGCCTCCCGGGCCTAGAGGTTGAATAACGCCAAGTCCCGAAACGGTGGCTCTGCGTCATCCACGCAGGTGGGTTCGGCCTCGTGGGTGTCGCGGGACGTATGTCAGGATTGAGACTTGGAACGGTGCACCCAAGGGGGAGTTGGATGTACGGCAGCAGGGGGGCAAGGGTGTCCGCCGCGAGGCGGATGTCCGCAGTGGTGCTGGGGGCGGCACTGCTGATCACGGGGTGTTCGTCCGACGGGGGGGACGGATCGGAACCGGGCGCCGACGCGAGCGCCGATGCGGGCGCGGGAATCACACAGCAGCCCAAGGAGACCGCCCCGTTCTGGGTCAATCCGGACGGCACCGCGGCGAAGCAGGTCGCCGCACTGGAGAAGGCCGGCAAGAAGCAGGACGCCGAGCAGATCCGCAAGATCGCCGAGCAGCCGGTCGCCGAGTGGATCGGCCCGGACAACCCGCGGGAGCAGACGCAGGGCTTCACCGAGGCCGCCGACAAGGCCGGCCGTACGGCACTGCTCGTCCTCTACAACATCCCGCACCGCGACTGCGGCCAGTACTCGCAGGGCGGCGCCGCCGACGGCAACGCCTACCGCGAGTGGCTCGACGGCGTGGCGGCGGGCATCGGCGACCGCTCCGCCACGGTCATCCTCGAACCGGACGCGCTGCTGCACCTGGTGGACGGCTGCACCCCGGAGCAGTTCCACGAGGAGCGCTACGACCTCCTCAAGGGCGCCGTCACCAAGCTCAAGTCCCTGAAGAACACGCAGGTGTACCTGGACGCGGGCAACGCCGGCTGGCAGAACCCCGACCAGATCTTCGAGCCGCTGAAGCGGGCCGGCATCGAACAGGCCGACGGCTTCTCCGTCAACGTCTCCAACTTCTACTCCACCGACGACTCCATCGCCTACGGCAAGCAGCTCTCCGCCAAGGTCGGAGGCAAGCACTTCGTCATCGACACCAGCCGCAACGGCAAGGGCCCCTACACCCAGGGCAACCCGGACGAGCGCTGGTGCAACCCGCCGGGCCGCGCGCTGGGCGAGACGCCGACGACCAAGACGGCGGACCCGTCGGTCGACGCGTACCTGTGGGTGAAGCGGCCGGGCGAGTCGGACGGCGAGTGCAAGGGCGGGCCGAAGGCGGGGCAGTGGTGGGGGGACTACGCACTGAAGCTGGCCAGGGCCGGCTAGACCTTCGGGCAGACGTCCTCGACCTGGTCGGGGTCGACCGCCAGTTTCCTCTCCTTCTTTGTCAGCTCCCGCCCCGCCAGGGCGCACAGCCGGTCCATCCACCGCTCGGGTTCGAGAGGGATCACGGAGGTGCGGGAGCCGTCGACGAGCGTGAGGGCCTTGCTGTCGGTGCTCGGTGAGAGGGCCGAGCCGTAGCCCACGTAGTAGCGGTAGGTGTCCTGGCGGTTCTCGATGTCCCAGACGACTTGTTCACCGGCGGCGGTGGTGGTGTGGAGGAGGCGGTCACCCAGGAAGCGGCCGAGGTAGTAGACGCCGTTGTAGGTGAGAGCCGGCAGGTCTCGCTTCTTCTCGACGTCCCACAACCGCACTTGACCGCCTGCGTATTGCACAGCGAGGACTTCGCCGTCGGGGGAGAGGGCGAACGACCGGACCGACCGTTCATCTTCGTCCCTCTTGATCCACCTCTTGAACTCACCAGTCGTGAAGTCCCAGGTGCCGATCTCGGCCACCGTCCGCACCAGTGCCTGTGGTTTGCCGGGTATGGCGGTGGCGAAGGTGCCGGCCGCCTCGTTGGCGAGCTGGGCACGCTCCTGGACGGGCGGCCGGTAGATCTCGCCGTCCGGCTTGCCGGTGTCGAGATTCCAGCGGGAGACGTACGACAGCCCCGAGATCACGGCGTGGTCGTCGTCGGAGAAGCTCAGGTTGATCCAGGACGGGACGAGCCCCGTTTGAGGGTCCGCCCCGGAAGCCGTGATGCCGGGAGGGGCGGGCAGCTCAAGGACGTGCTCCTCCCTGAGGGAACCGTTGTCGATCCGCCAGACGAGGACCGTCCGCTGGTCCTCGGCGATGGTCAGCATCCGTCGCCCGTCCGGGCTGAAGGCGGCGTACATCGGGGCCAGCGGCCGGGACGACCGGGCGGTCGCGAGGAGCCGGTGGCCGGCCAGGTCCCACAGTTGCAGTCCGCTGCCGCTGGTGTCGACGACCGCCATTTTGCCGCTCGGTCCGTCCGGCGTGCGGATGCGATGGACCAGGGAGTTGGAGTCGAAGGACGTGGGCGGCTTGAGGCGTACGGTGACGATGCTGCCGCCGGCGGAGACGGCGGCGCGCAGGTCATCCGGAGGGCCGGCGAGCGCGACCGCCGGAGCGAACGAGCGGCCGGTGATGTTCTGGTCCTCGGGAGGTGCGGCGGGGGTGTCGAAGGTGGACGGCCAGCCCTTCTCCAGATCGATGACGAGGAAGCGCATACGGCCCAGGTCACTGCCGATGCGCCCGGTGGGATTGACCAGGTAGCGGCCCGTGGCGTCGAGCCGGGGTGCGTAGAGCGGGCACAGTCCCTGGAAGCTGTCGTTGCTCCAGCTCTGGAAGCGCCGGGGCGTGGTGCCCAGCCGCCACGCTTCGAGTGAGCCCTGCTCGGTGCAGGTGACCAGGACACGGCCGTTGCCGCTGACCGTCGCGGAGGCGGTGGCGCGATCGTCCCAGGGTCGGTGCAGCGAACCCCGGTTCAGGTCCCAGGTCACCAGCCGGCCCCGTACGTCGTCCGCTTCCGCTCCGGAGGGCACGATCCGCGCCAGGACCGTGTCGTCCGCGGCGAACCAGGCCTGTGCCGCGTCCCAGCCGCTCGGCGGGGCGAGGGTACGGCCAGTGCGGCGGCCGTCGTCCGCGTTCCACACGAGCACGCCCTCGCGGGGGATCGCGGCGAGGATCCGCTTCCTGTCCCCGTCGAAGCGCAGGTCGTTGGGGGCGCGCGGGTTCTTCTCCATGGCCTCGCCCTTGCGCAGGGCAATGGTCCGGAACTTGTCCGAGTCGGAGGAGATCGGCACACCGAGGGAGATCAGACCCCAACCGCTCGCCCGAGCCGTCCTCCGCCCGTCGGCCGATACGGCGATCCGCTCGGTGTCCAACTGTGTCGAGAAATAGTATGGCTTGGGAGGCTTCTGCCCTCGCAGGTTCAGCCGCACGAAGGCGCCGTTGCTCAGCACGGCGTATGCGTACGAGCCGTCGTCCGTGAGCGCGATGTCCTCGACGTCGTGGCGATTCTCCATCACCACCCGCTCTACATCCTGCAAGCGCAAGTACTGCGCCAGCAGGGCGGACCGCGCGTCCGGCCGGGCCTCCGCCCGATACGCCCCGACCGTGTACAGCGAGGACACGGCCAGGGACGTGCCGTCGAAACTCGCGGCCTGCTGCGCCAACCGATCCGAAGCCAACCGCCGCTGCTCCGTCAGCAGGTTCAGATACAGCACGGACACCACCGCCGCCGCCACCACGGCCAGAACCGTGACAACCGCCCACAGCACCCGCAGATACTGCTTCCGGCGCTCGGACCTCGCGGCCTCGTGTGCCTTACGAGCCCTCAGCCCGACACCCGCCTCGATGAACTCCCGGTCCTCCTCCGTGAGTTCGTCAGGCCGATCGGCGAGCCACCGTTCCGCCACCGACAGGGCCGGGTCCTCCAGCAGCAGCCCGTCCGGCCGCCCCGCCCGCCACCAGCGCGCCCGGTCGTAGCGCAGTTCGCCGCGCCAGGTGAGGAACGTACGGTCGTTCTCCAACTGCTCGGCCAGCGGCTGCCAGTGTTCGATGAGGGCCTCGTGGGCCAGCTCCACCGTCTCGCCCCGCTCGGGATCCGCACCCACCACCAGGACGCGGGCCTCGACGAGCTCCCGGGCGATGGACCACCGCTCCTCGCCGGCGTCACGGCGGGCGAGCCGGGCGCGCAGGGCCGTGCCGCTGCCGGGCGGGACCTGGATCAGCGCGCGGAGCAGCCCGGTCGCGGCATCCCGTGCCGCGCCGCGCAGCGCCCGCCGCCACGCGGAGTCCGCCCTGCTGCTCAGCACCCCGCCGAGGCCGCCCAGTTCGCGGTAGGTGTCGAGGCGGAGCCGGCCGCCGACCTGCCGTTCCCACAGGGTGGTCAGGGCGAACCCGAGCAGGGGCAGGGCTCCCGGCCGGCCCGCCGCGTCCTCGATGAGCCGGTCGGCCAGCCCGCTGTCGTACTCCACGCCGGGGAAGGCACGCAGCGGCAGCCGGACCACCTCGGTGAGCTGCTCGCGGGTCATCAGGCCCAGCTGGTGCGCGGGCGCCCCGCCGACCAGGCGGCTCAGCTCCGGGTGGCGCAGGGCCGCGTCCTGGAAGTCGGTCCGCAGCGCGACCAGGACCGCCACCCCGGGGTGCCGGCAGGCGTCGAGGAGGCCCTCCACCAAGGCGCGCAGCTCGTCGTCGGGACGCAGCAGCAGCGCCTCCGCCTGGTCGACTGCCAGCACGAGTCCGCGTGCCGAGCGGTGGGTCCGCAGTGCGTCCCGGACCGTCGCGGCGTCCGGTTGACGGCCCTCCGCGCGCAGGGTGACGACCTCCACCTCCTGCTCCTTCAGACGGGGCAGGACGCCCGCCATGAGGAGGGACGACTTGCCGGAGCCGGAGGGGCCGGTCAGGGTCACGCAGCCCTCGGGCGGCGACCCGTGCGGGCAGAGCAGGTCGACGACCGCGGTGACGTCCTCGTCCCGGCCGAAGAAGTGCGCGCTGTGCTCCTCGGTGTACGGGCGCAGGCCCGGGAAGGGGGAGGAGGGCGCGAGGAGTTCGGCCAGTTCCGGCAGTTCGTCGAGGATCGTGCGGGTCGGGATGCAGAAGGCCTGCCCGCGGTGCGCCGGGGAGATCGAGGCGACGATGCCGACCACGGCACCGAGGTCGTCGTCCCACACGGCCGAGCCGCTGAAACCGGGCTGGATCGGGTCCGACTGCCCGTCGAGCGGCGACATCTGCAGTCGGCCCGTGCTGGTCCGGGCCCGCAGCCGGGCCGTGTGCCAGCCGCCGCCGGTGTCGTCCCTGGGCAGTCCGAAAACGATGGCCTTGTGGTCCCAGACGTCCCTGGGCGCCACCATGACGACCGGCCGGGCTTCCGGGAGCGGGTCGGCCAGGGACAGTACGGCCACGTCCCCGGTGCCGTTCGCGCGCACCGGCACCCAGTCGCGGACGACGGCCTCGGTCTGCTCGCCCTCCTGGAGGACCAGGGTGACGCGCACGGGTCCCTCGGGAGGTGCCTCGCTCCTGCCCGGCAGCCCCAGGGCGTCCAGGACGACATGGGCGCAGGTCAGCACCAGCGTGGGCGCGATGAGCACCCCCAGGCCGCCGATGTGCCCGTCCGTGCCCGTGACCTGGACCGTCGCGGCGGCCAGGACGTCCTCGGCCACCGGGTCCGACGTGGTCGACTCGGTCATCTCCCGTTTCCCCCGCCAACGTTGACCACTCGCGTTACCGATGTCGTACCGAGAGCACACCAGAGTGCGTGCGCAGGTCAAGCACGTTTCCCGTCACCTGGACATGCGAAAGGGGCGCCCTCCCTACCGGAGAGCGCCCCGAACAGCCGATATCTACGGCACCTTGACCCACTGCGCCTTGCTCGGCGTGCCCCGGTCGTCGGTCACGAACAGCATGTACCAGCCCGCCTGGACCAGGTTCCGGTTCTTCGGCATGGTCACCGTCAGCTTGTCACCGGACGCCTTGAAGTCCAGGCCGATCGACCGCTGGTCGACGTCCGTGACGTGCGTGGCGGCGCTCGGGCGGATCAGCCGGACCTTCTGGATCTTCGCCGCGTCCGACGAGGTGAACGTCCCCGTCCCGCCGCGCTCGATGGTCTGCGGTCCGCCGGACAGCGAGGGCTGGTCCCCGCTGCCGTAGAGGTAGGGCGGCGTGTAGATCTCGATGCGCTGCTCGAACTTGCCCGGCTTGGTGTTGGCCTTGTCCCCGTACAGTGAGTCCGAGCCGAAGAACATCACGCGGCCGTCGGGCAGCAGGACCGACCCGGAGTGGTAGTTGCGGCCCACCAGCGGGTCGGCGACCCGCCGGAGCTCGTTCTTCTCCGTGTCGTAGAGCCGCGCCTCGAAGATGTTGGAGTCGCTGCGGCCCCGGTAGTCCTCCGAACCGCCGGAGATCAGCACACTGTCGTCGGGCAGGATCGAGGCGTTCGGGTAGCGCGTGCCCTTGTCCAGGGACGGGCCGTCCACGAAGCGCGGGTCGTCGTCCTTGAGGTCGACGATCCGGGTCTTCTCGCTGGACTCCTTGGACTCGCCGACGCCACCGCCGCCGATCACCATGTACTTCTCGTCCTGCGCGGGCGGCAGCAGCACCGTCCCGGACGTCTCCATCAGCTTGGGGTCGCTCAGGCCGGGGATCTTCGTGAACTTGTTGGTGTCCACGTCCCACACGCCCGGCTCACGGCCCACGTTGTCCGGCCCGTAGCCCGCGTTCGAACCCGAGTAGAAGATCTTGCCGTTCTGCATGAGGAACAGCGCCGGGTAGGTCGGGAACTGCCGGACCTTGTCCGTGTAGGTCCACTTCTTGGTCTTCGGGTCGAAGACCTCGTTCTTGCCCGGGACCAGCTGGCCGATGTCGTCCAGGCCGGAGACGCTGAGGATCCTCCCGTCGCTCAGGGTGGTGAGCGTCGGGTACCAGCGGGCCTCCTTCATCGGGTCGACCTTGATGTACTTCTCGGCTACGGGATCGAACTCGAAGGCGTCCCGGATCCCCTGGAAGTCCTTCTTGTCGAGGGCGAGCTTCTGCGCGATGCCGTACGTGTTACGCGCGTCATCGCCCTTCAGTCCGTGCACGCGGTAGTTGTCCTGCGTGCCCGTCTCGTACTTCTGGCCCCGCTTCTGCGCCTCGACGTAGATACGTCCGAGCCCGGGGTCGTTGCGCAGGAACTTGCCGGTCGCCTTGTCGAAGACCTTCTTCGCGCGCGGCACGAGCACCGGGTCCTTCGAGACGAAGGTCTTGCCGTTCTCCTTGCCCGTGAACCTGGTGCCCGCGGGCAGCGTGATCGGCTTGTCCGGGTTCTCGTTGTGGACGATCATCAGGCCGCCGGCCTTGGTGACGTCACCCTTGAGCTTCTCGTACCGCTTGGTGCCGCCCGCGATCAGCAGGTTGCCGTTGGCGAGCTGGGTGTGGCCGGTGCAGAACAGGTCGCTGGGCGTCGGGACCTTCTTGATGGTGCCCTTGACCGGGTCCCAGATCCGGGTGTCGAACCTCTTCGCGTCGAAGTTGTCCTGGTTGTTGCCCGACCCCGCGACGAGCAGCACCTTGCCGGTGCGCAGCAGCGCCGCGTGGATCGTGTTCTGCCGGTACTCCTCGGGAAACTCGATGATCTCCCACTTGCCGTTCGCGGCCTTGTACTCCGGCTTGTTGATTGTGTACTGGTGGTATTTCTCGGTCCCCAAGCGGTAGAGCCACGGCCCGTTCGCCCCGGCCAGCGCGAGTACCACCGCCGTGCCTATCGCGAGTCGACGGGCCCGGCGGCGGCCTGCACGGTCGTTCATTCGTTACGTCCCCCAAGTCCACCAAGGGCGATCTGCATGGTCTGGTCGGTCCCCCCGACCTCCCCGTTTCCGCCAGGGGTGGCGGCCCAACTGGGCTTGTGCTGCGGGGCGTGCGGCGCCGCCTGCTGCTGCGGGATGGGCAGCGGCTGCGTCCGGTGCGGTCCCGCAGGGTCCTGCGGCTGTTCCACGGCGGGTGCGGCGGGCTTCTTCGCTTCCTGCCGCAGCTGCCAGCGCCAGGCGAAGACCGGCGAGGCGGTGATCAGCAGCGCGAACGTCGCCCAGATGATCATCGCGGGGTGCGAGTGGCCGAAGACGAAGCCGGCCGCGATCGACGCGCCGAAGATCACGACGAAGTACCAGTGGTAGCGGAACGTGCCGAACCAGCGGTCCGGGCTCGCCGAGTCGCCCTTGGGCGTGACCACGAACTTGCTCTTGCGCCGCAGCACGGAGTCGATCAGCGCCTTGGCGTACAGCGGCGCCGACAGCGCGGACATCACCATGCCGGCCACACCGCCGGAGCCCTCCGGCTCGTGCGGCGAGACGTTGTGCCGGCGGTTCCAGACGTACAGGCCGATCTGGAGCGCGGAGGCGTTGCCGTAGAGCATCAGCCAGACCGCCGGGTCGATGTTCACACCCGAGGCGCCCAGGCCCAGGAACAGCGCGCAACTCAGCGCCGCCAGGATCCAGTTGAGGGCCGACATCGGGTAGAAGATGATCATCATCGTGTAGTTGAAGAGCTTGCTCGGCGGCAGCGAGTACCAGCCCTTCCAGTACTGCTTGAGGATCGTCTCGTAGGTCCCTCGCGACCAGCGCATCTGCTGGGTGAAGAAGTCCGTCCAGGCGCTGGGGCCCTCACCGACCGCGAGCACGTCCGGGGTGTAGACCGAGCGCCACTTGTTGCCCGTCGCCGGGTTCTTGTGGCGGTGCATCTCGAAGCCGGTCGCCATGTCCTCGGTGATCGAGTCGTACAGACCGCCGATCTGCTTCAGCGCCTTGATGCGCACGGCGTTGGAGGTGCCGACGAACATGGGGGAGCCGTAGCGGTTGCCCGCGCGCTGGATCAGCGCGTGGAAGAGGAACTGCTGCGACTCGGCGGCCTTGGTGATGGGGTTGTCGTAATTGCCGTAGACCTGCGGGCCGATGACGAAGCCGACGTCCGGGTCGCGGAAGAAGCCGAGCATCCGCTCCAGGTAGTTGGGCAGCGGCACGTGGTCGGTGTCGACCGAGGCGAAGAAGTCGTAGTCGTCGCCGTGCGCCTCAAGCCAGGCGTTGTAGTTGCCGTGCTTGGTCTTGGCGCGGTGCGGCCCCTTGGCCTGGTTCCACTTCGCGACGCCCTTGCGGGAGAAGTGGTGCACGCCGAGGCGCTCGCAGACCGCCTTCACCTCGGGGTCGTCGCCCTCGTCGAGCAGCCAGACGTGCATGAGGCCCCGGTGGCGGATCTTGACGGCCGCCTCCAGGGTCTTCGTCACCATCTCCAGCGGCTCCTTGCCGGGCACGAAGGAGGTGAGGAAGGCCACTCTGGTGCCGGTCTCGGGCACCACCGGGATCGGGTCGCGGGCGACCAGCGTGGCGTGCGCGTTCGACACCACGTTCATGCAGCGGAAGAACTCGATCAGACCGATCGAGACCAGCATCACCACGTCGAGCGCGGGCAGCCAGTCGAAGGCCGGGTAGTCGCGCTCGGTCCAGTGCTCGGGCTGGAGCAGCCACACCAGCAGCACCACGGACAGCACCGGGGCCGCGGCCAGCATCAGCGCGACTCTTATGCGGTGCGGTTCCTGCGAGATCAGCGACCGGTACTGCACCTTGTAGGGCTTGGTCGGATCGGGTTGGGTGAGGGGACCCGCGAGCCGGCTGTAGTGCTCGTAGTCGTATCTCGGCAGCGTCTTCTTGATCCGCCGGAACGTCCCCGTGGTGCTCATCCGATGCGTCGGCACCCTGAGCTGGGTGGTCTGGGACGGGTCGTGGTCCTGCTGTCGGGCGCCCGTCGGCCTCGACGTCATGAGTCATCCCCCCACACGCGGACACCGCGTGTTTCGTCGCTTCCTTCCGTCTGCGGCAGGTCCCCCTCGACCTTCACAGACGTATCAGTGGTGGGTCGCTGTCACCACGTCATCCACACCTTATAGACACGGCAACGCGACCTTCCGGTTGCATGATGCCCCCCACGGCATCGCCTCATGAACGGGGGCCCCTACCCCCGCCCGGCCCGCAACCGGTTCTTTTGCCCCCCAACTGCCGCGTATGCGCAGCATCTTGAAAAACCAGAAAGCCAGGGTTCTACGGCGTTCATCATGATCGCAAGATGCGAAACGCGGTGTTTACCGGTCATACGCGTTCATTGTGGCGGGTGTGGGGACCCTGTGGAGCCGTTGTGGACAGGCGGGCGCGGATGTTCCCGAAGTGCTCTCTTATGGCCTCCTCCGCCCGCACCGAGTCGCCGGACCGGACCGCGTCGAGGATCTCCCGGTGCTGCCGGCAGGTCACCTTCGGGTCCTGCGGCACGCCCCCGAGGTCCGTGCGGACCCGGTGGAAGGCGTCCCAGAACGCCTCCAGGACCTCGCTCAGCAGCACGTTGTCCAGCCCCCGGTAGAGGGTGGCGTGAAAGGCCCGGTCGGTCTCGGCGAGACCGGCTCCGCGCGCGGCCTGCTCTTCCATACGGTCGACGAGCCCGTCCAGTTCAACGAGGTCCGCCTGCGGTATCCGCCCCGCGAGCCGGGAGACCAGCCCGGTCTCCACCGCCTCCCGCAGTTCCAGCAGCTGGAGCAGGGAGTCCTCGCCCCGGTAGTGCCCGGCGACCGTGCGGAAGGCGAGGCCCTCGATCATCGGGGCCAGGGACATCGGGCCGACGTAGGTGCCGAAGCCGTGCCGGATCTCCACGATGCCCATCGCCTGGAGCGCCTTCAGAGCCTCCCGCACCGAGTTCCGGCTCGCGCCGAGGTACTCCATCAGCTCGGGCTCGGTCGGCAGCGGGGCCCCGGAGGCCAGCCGGCGGTCGATGATGAGCTTCTTGATCCGCTCCTGGAGGTCACGCGCTGCCATGGCGAGAGGGTATCCGGCCATTCGCGCGGTGGGCCGGGTTCCGGCCAGAGAGGCAAGAGGGCGGGGACGCGAGAAAGCCCCCCGCTTCCGCGAGGGGCTTTCCGGTCGGTGCGCCGCCAGGGACTCGAACCCCGGACCCGCTGATTAAGAGTCAGCTGCTCTAACCAACTGAGCTAGCGGCGCGCGCTGACGGCGTAACTCTACAGGACGCCCGGAGGTGCCCCCGACCACCTGCCCGCGCCCGGGCAGACCCCGCCAAGGGCGCCGCGTACATCATTCGGACCGTCAGCATGCGCGCGCGGAAGACAGTTGAGAAACTGACGGCGCGCGCCCGGACGGGAACAGGCGCGGTCTTTTCCAGCCGGAAGTGTGAGGGGAATCGCATGGAGTCTCCGGTATTCGAGGAATTCGACCCCGCGAGCGACTGCGACTGCCCCGGATGCGTCCACTGGCGCCGCGTCCTGCCGCATTCCTGGGCCGGCCGCACCACCGCCCACCCGGCCGCACACCGTGCCCTGGCCCTGGCCGCCGTGGCCTCGGCGGCGCTCGGCGCGGGCCATGCCGTACCGGCCACAGCCGCTCCGCACGCATCTCACCGACTCGGCGTTTCCGCAGGTGAAGAGCCCGACACCCCTCAGGGAGGCAAGGCCCCACTGCACGGCCCCGGTGGCCGTCCCGCCAAGCCCTCCGCCACCCTCAAGCTCACCGCCATCACCCGTACGGAGATCCTCAACCGGGCCAGGACCTGGGCCGCCGCGAAGGTGCCGTACAGCATGAACGACTACTGGTCGGACGGCTACCGGCAGGACTGTTCGGGCTATGTCTCGATGGCCTGGAAGCTGCCCGGAAACGAATGGACGGGCAGTCTCGCCCAATACGGTGAGCGGATTTCCAAGAAGGAACTCCAGCCGGGCGACATTCTGCTGTTCCACAATCCGGCCGACCCCGAGAGCGGCTCGCACGTCGTCATTTTCGGCGGCTGGACCGACTACACGCACACCTACTACATCGCCTACGAGCAGACCCGACCGCACACCCGCCGGCGGTCCACCCCGTACGCCTACTGGAGCGACTCCGATCAGTACGTCCCCTACCGGTACAGGGGCGTCACCCCGGAGGTACCGGGGAAGGAGCCGGGGACCCTACCGGGCAAGGAACCGGTCGGCGGGAAGCCGGGCGCACCGGCCGCCACGCCCTACCCGGGAGCGGCGTATTTCGGCCCCGGCGCGAACAACAAGTACGTCACGCTGCTCGGCCGCATGCTCGTCGCGCGCGGGGCCGGCGGCTCCTACGCCTCGGGCCCGGGGCCGCGCTGGACGGACGCGGACCGGCGGGCGACCCGGGCCTTCCAGCTGGCCCAGGGCTGGACGGGCGCCGACGCGGACGGTCTGCCCGGCCCGCGCACCTGGGAGCTGCTGGTCACGGGGAAGGGCAAGGACGTGAAGGCCGGGGCGGTCGGGCCGCCGCCCTCCTCCCACGGGGTCCCCGGCTACCCGGGCCGGGCGATGTTCCGGCCCGGCGCCAGCAACACCTACGTCACCGAGCTGGGGAGGCAGCTGGTGCGGAAGGGGTTCGGCCGGTTCTACCGGGTCGGGCCGGGGCCGCGCTGGGGTGAGGCGGACCGGCGCGCCGTCGAGGCCTTCCAGCGCACCCAGGGCTGGCGGGGCGGCGCGGCGGACGGCTACCCGGGACCCGAGACCTGGCGTCGGCTCTTCTCGTAGAGGCTCTCCTCGGAGGGCCCCGACCCCGGCACCGGGGATCACCGTTGTGACGCATCTGGCGCGGAGGCTGGAGGCACCCATGAGTACGACCACTTCCCACACGTCCGAGCCCGACGGACCGGCCGACGGACCGGCCAGACCCGCCCGGCTCATCCAGAACGAGGCCACCACCGAGATCCCCGTCCACCTGCTGTTCCGCGACGACCCCGACCCGGCGCCGGTACCGCTGAAGCCGGCGGTCGTGGGCCGCAGGCAGGGCACGGGGGAGCAGCCGCGCCTCGGACGCCCGGCGGCCCTCGCGCCGCGCCCGGTGCCGCAGGTCGACCCCGACCTGGTGGAGCGACCCGCGCGGGTGCTGCCCGGGGCGGCGGGCGTGCTGGCCGGGGCGGGCGGGGTGGCCGGGTGTGTGGCCACCTCCTGGTGGGCCGGGCTGCTCCCGCCGCTCGTGCTGGAGGCGCTGCGGCTGCCCGCGCACGCCGGGGCCGGCCTCGGTCCCGCGCAGTGGGCGGCGTACGTGGGGGCCGGGGCGCTCGGGCTGTTCGGGTTCGGCGGGCTGGCCCGGGGTCGGACCGGGCGGGCCTGGGTGCTGGATCTGTTCGGCCGCTACCGGGGGACCGTCCGGCGCTCGGGTCTGCTGTGGGTCAATCCGCTGCTGCTGCGTCGCCGGGTGGACGTACGGCTGCGGCACTGGCGCAGCGAGCCGGTGCCGGCCGCCGACGGAGGCGGGGTCGCGCTGCGGGTGGTCGTCCTGGTGGTGTGGCGGGTGCGGGACACCGCGCGGGCCACGCTGGGCGTCGAGGACCACGAGACATATCTGCGCGAGTGCGTCGAGGCGGCGCTGGCCCGGGTGCCGGTGGAGATGCCCGGCGGGGCCAGGGGCTCCGCGGACGCGGCGGCCGAGGCACTGACCCGGCTGGTGGCGGCGGACGCGGCGCCGGTCGGCCTGGAGGTGTTCTCGGTGCAGCCGCTCCGGGTGGAGTACGCCCCGGAGGTCGCCGCCGCGATGCACCGCCGCCGCATCGCCGCGCTGGACGCCCAGCACCGGGCGAGCGTGCTCACCTCGGTCGTGGACTCGGTGGAGGACACGGTGACCCGGCTGACCATGCGCGGGCTGGTCGAACTCGACGACTACGAGCGGAAGGTGCTGGTGAAGGACCTGACGGTGGCGTTCTGCGCGGGCCGGGGAGAAACAGCCCCGTGATTGGTATGGACATGTTCAACTCACGCCCATACTCTCAGACTTGGTCTAGACCTACCTGCACAGCTCACTGAACCTCCCCCACGTTCCCCAGGAGCGGCAGCATGCGCACAAGGACCAAGTTGTCCGCAGCCGCGGTGGGACTGGCCACGACCGGAGCCCTCGTACTCTCCTCCGGCGGCGCCAGCGGCCACGGCTACACCGACCTCCCCGTCAGCAGGCAGAAGCTCTGCCAGAACGGCACCGTGACCAACTGCGGCCCGATCCAATGGGAACCGCAGAGCGTCGAGGGCCCGAAGGGCTTCCCGGCCTCCGGCCCGGCCGACGGGCAGATATGCAACGCCGGCCTCGGCCAGTTCAGCCAGCTCAGCGCACCGCGGACGCCGTCCGGCGGGGCCTGGCCCACCACGAAGGTGACGGGTGGCCAGAGCTACACGTTCCGCTGGCAGTTCACGGCCATGCACGCCACGACGGACTTCAAGTACTACATCACCAAGCCGGGCTGGAACCAGAACCACAACCTGGCCCGCTCCGACCTCAACCTCACGCCGTTCTTCACGGTGCCGTACAACGGCCAGCGGCCGCCGTCGACGCTCTCCCACAGCGGCAGGCTGCCGTCCGGGCTGAGTGGCCGCCACGTCATCCTGGCGGTGTGGACGATCGCCGACACGGGCAACGCGTTCTACGCCTGCTCGGACGTCACGTTCTGAACCTTCTGAGGTTCCCTTGAGTCACCGGTGCGGCCGGTGTGGGTAGGTTCCTCCCACGCCGGCCGATCGGGGCCGGCGCATCGACCTCGGGGGATGCGCGATGGACGTGATGTTCTACGGCGCACCCGGCCTGATCATGGCCGGGGCGCTCTTCATGACATACCGCGTGCTGCGTCGCTGGCTGCAGATCCGCGGCGCCTGGAACAGCGGCCTGACGGCGCAGGCGCGCTGCCTGCGGGCGTTCACGACGACCCACGGCGGCGGTCATGACACCTCCGTCCGCACCACGCTGCACCACGTCTACGAGTTCATCACGCACGACGGTCGCGTGATCCGGTTCGAGGAGGAGAACGGGCCGGGGACGATCCTCGAGGGCGACTACGTCACCGTGTACTACACCGACGGCCCCCAGGTCGTGGCCACGGCCCAGGCACCGAGCCGGGGCAGGCACGCGGCGGCCACCGTCGGCATCCTGGCGTTCCTCGGCGTGATCGTCGTGTTCTGCGTGGGCTTCATGGTGACGTACACCGAGATGTCGGCGATGGCCTCGGACGTCGCCGGATTCTGACCCGCCTGCCGCAGGCTGACCAGGGAGGATACCGAACACGCCGAAGGGCCTCCCGCTCCCACGAGAGGCCCTTCACCGGTGCGCCGCCAGGGACTCGAACCCCGGACCCGCTGATTAAGAGTCAGCTGCTCTAACCAACTGAGCTAGCGGCGCATGACTCCCGCCGACCGCGTCCGCATCGCGCGTTCGCGGCGGGCGACGAAGAAAATAATACCTGGTCCCGAGGGGTGCTTCGACCACCCGGGACGCCCCCTAGATCGCCATGGACAGCAGGACCGGTGCCGCGTTGCGGTTGAGGGCGTCCGCGGCCTGGCGCAGGCGGTGGGCGTGCTCGACCGGGAGGGACAGGGCCAGGCAGCCGACGGAGGAGCCGGCCGTGACGGGGACGGCCGTGCCGACCGCGTATTCCTGGAGGTCCAGGACGGGCACGGTGGGCGGCTGGGACTCCAGCCGGGAGAGCAGCAGCCGGTCGCTGGTGATGGTGCGCGAGGTGAGGCGGGCCATCTTGTGCCGGGCGAGGTGGTCGCGACGGGCGGCGTGGTCGAGCTGGGTGAGCAGGCTCTTGCCGATCGCGGTGGCGTGGGCCGAGGAGCGGAAGTCGACCCACTCGTTGACCTTGGGCGTGGCCGGGCTGTCGGCGTACTGGGTGACGCTGATCTCGCCGTCGACGTACCGGCTCATGTAGACGGCGGCGCCGACCGAGTCGCGCAGCCGGTCGAGGGTGTGCTGGAGCTTGTCGCGCAGGGCCTGCTCGCGGTGGTGGGCGGAGCCGAGGCGGGCCAGCGTCTCGCCCGTGACGTACGCGCCGTCGGTGATCTGCTCGACGTAGCCCTCGCGGCGCAGCATGCGCAGCAGCGCGGTCAGCCGCTCGGGTCGGATGCCGGTGTGCCGGGCGAGCTCGGCGTCGGTGACTCCGGCGGAACTGCGCGCCACCGTCTCCAGGACGCGCAGGGCTTCTTGGGCCGAGTGGTACGGGGTGGTCGGCGGCTCGTGCTTCAGCGCCACGGTGGTCTCCCCCTGCGCTTGCTGTTGGGCCGTGAATCCGGACAGCGAATCCCCTCCACGATAACCGTCAAAGTGGTGGAGGAGAGCGGGGGTTGACAAGATTGCCGGGCCCCCGTACTGGGGCATTGACCCTCTGGCATATGCCAGAAGCATGCCCCAGTCGCCGGGCCCGGCATTCCGCCTGGTCACACCCTGTAGTCAGAGGACCGCGCTGAGGAACTCCCGCGTGCGGTCCTGTTCCGGTTCGCTGAAGATCTTCTCCGGCGGGCCGGACTCGATGACCCGGCCCGAGTCGAACATCAGTACCTGGTCGGAGATGTCCCGGGCGAAGTTCATCTCGTGGGTCACGCAGAGCATCGTGATGTCCGTGGAACGGGCGATGTCCCGCAGCACGTCGAGGACGCCCGCGACCAGCTCCGGGTCGAGCGCGGAGGTCACCTCGTCCAGGAGCAACACCTGCGGCCGCATCGCCAGCGCCCGGGCGATCGCCACCCGCTGCTGCTGCCCGCCGGACAGCTGCGCCGGGTGCTTGTCGAGGTGGTCGGTCAGCCCGACCAGCTCCAGCAGCTCGCGCGCCCGCTCCTCGGCGGCGTCCTTGGACATGCCGAGGACCGTGACCGGGGCCTCGGTGATGTTGCGCAGGACCGTCATGTTCGGGAACAGGTTGAACTGCTGGAACACCATCCCGATCTTCTTGCGGACCTCGCGCACCTGCTTCTCGGGCGCCGGGAACAGCCGCTCCCCGTCCACGGTGATCGTGCCCTCGTCGGGCTTGAGCAGCGTCATCAGCAGGCGGAGGATCGTGGTCTTGCCGGATCCGGACGGACCGATCAGCGTGACGTGCTTGCCGGCGTCCACGGAGAAGTCCAGGTGGTCCAGGACCGTGTGGTCGCCGAACCGCTTGGTGACCTGCTCCAGCCGGATCAGCTCGCCGGTGCTCCTGGCGGGGTTCTTCTCGGGGTTGGGGAGAGTGTCAGTGGGCAAGGCGTCGCTCCAGGGCTCGCAGGAGAAGGGAGGCCAGATAGGAAATGACGATGAAGGCCACGCCGATCACCGTGAGCGGCTCGGTGAACTGGAAGTGCTCCTGTGAGAACAGGCGCGCGTGGCCGAGCATCTCCAGCACGGAGATCGCCATCAGCATCGGCGTGTCCTTGAGCATCGCGATGACGTAGTTGCCGAGCGCGGGGACGACCCGGCGCACCGCCTGCGGCAGGATCACCGCGGTCCACGTCCGGCGCAGCGGCAGGTTCAGCGCCGTCGCCGCCTCCCACTGGCCGACCGGCACGGCCTCGATACCGGCGCGGTAGACCTGCATGGTGTACGTCGAGTAGTGCAGCCCGATCGCGAACACACCCGTGGTCAGCGCCGAGAAGGTCAGGCCCCACTCGGGCAGCACGTAGTAGAGGAAGAACAGCTGCACCAGCAGCGGGGTGTTGCGAACGAACTCCGTGACGGCTCCGACCGGCCAGGTCACCCAGCGCATCGGCAGCCGCATCAGCAGCGCCCACACCAGGCCCAGCGCGAACGAGATCAGCGAGCCGAGCACCAGGATCTGCAGGGTGACCAGCAGGCCTTCCCAGAAGTCCGGCATGAAGTCGGAGACCGCGCTCCAGTCCCAGTTCATCGGACCGCCTCCACCACGACCGGCTCAGGCGCCCGGGTCTTGCTGTCGGGCTTCTTCCCGACACCCGCCTTGAGCTTCTTCTCCAGCCCGCGCATGACCCGGGTGAGCAGGAAGGCGATCACGAAGTAGATGAGCAGGATGTACGTGTAGATCTCCGCGCTCTCCTGCAGCGCCAGGCGCACCAGATTGCCGCTGAACGCCAGGTCGCCCATGCCCATGATCGACACCAGGGCGGTGCCCTTGAGCAGCTCGATGAGCAGGTTGGAGAACGGCGGGATCATCTCCGGCACCGCCTGCGGCAGCAGGATCAGCCGCATCCGCTGCCACGGCGTGAAGCTGAGCGCGATGCCGCCCTCCTTCTGCGCCGGGTCGACCGCGCCCAGCGCACCGCGCACGATCTCGGAGCCGTACGCCCCGTAGGTCAGGCCGAGCGCCAGCGTGCCCGCCCACAGCGGCACCAGCTGCCAGCCGAAGGCCGGGGGCAGCACGAAGAAGACCCAGAAGATCATGACCAGGGCCGAGGTCCCGCGGAACACCTCGGTGTAGAAGCCCGCGAGGAAGCGGACGATCCACAGCCGGTGGGTGCGCAGGACGCCGACGACGAAGGAGACCGCCGTGGCCAGCAGCGCGCTGCAGACGAGCAACTGGATCGTGACCCAGACGCCCTTGAGTACGAGTTCCCAGAGTCCCGAGGTCATCCGCCGCAGAGCTCCTTCGCGGTCATGTCCGTCATCTCCGCCTCGGTGAAACCGAAGGGCTTGAGGATGCGGAACAGTTCGCCGCTCTTCTTGAGCTTGTGCAGCTCGACGTTGAAGGCGTCCCGCAGCTTGGTCTCGGTCGGCCGGAACGCGAAGGCGCCGCCGTCGACGTGCGGCTTGCCGTCCACGAGCGGCGCGAACGGCTTGGTCGACTCCGCCTTGCGGGACTTCTTCACGACCTCGCGGGTGGTGAGCGCCGTACCGGCGAACACGTCCACGCGGCCCGCCTCGACGGCGTTCAGCCCCGCCACCTGGTCCGGGACGATGAGGATGTCGCTCTCCTTGTACCCCGCATCGACGGCGTACTGGATCTCGGCGTATCCGGTCCCGGTGGCGAACTTCGCCTTCTTCTCGACGACGTCCTTGTAGCTGTGCAGCCCCATCGGGTTGCCCTTGCGGACGATGAACGAGTCGAGCATCTGGTAGTCGGGGTCGGAGAAGATGACCTGCTCGCAGCGCTCGGGGTTGACGTACATCCCGGCGGCCACGACGTCGAACTGCTGGGAGTTCAGGCCCGGGATGAGCGAGCCGAACTCGGTCGGCACGGGCTGCACCCGGTCGACGCCGAGACGCTTGAAGATCACCTTGGCCAGTTCCGGTGCCTCACCGGTCAACTCGCCGTTCGTGTCGATGAACCCGAACGGGATCTCGCCGGCGATGCCGAGGCGGACGACGCCCGCGGCCCGGAGCCGGTCGAGCAGGTCACCGCCCTCGGTGCTGGACGCCGTGGCCACTCGGCTGCATCCGGCGGCGCCCAGCGCGCCGAGCGCCGCGACCCCCGCGAGCAGCGACCGGCGTGTGGGCCTGGATGCGGCCTGGGATATGGGTTCCGGACTTCTCAGTGGGCTTCTCTGTGGTGGAGCCATGGGCGCGCGGCTACCCGACCGCATCCGAGTTATGCCGATCTTTTCAAGCCCCGCACGTCTCCCCGTGCGCCCTTGACCGCGGGGACGGCGGGCACTCCCATGGAGGCATGGCTGATCGATATATCGAAGTCTCGCTGGTCAAGCGCGACGTGACCTGCCGGGCCAAGCTCCTGGACGACCGCGCGCCGATCACCTGCGCGGCCGTCTGGGATGCCCTTCCGCTGGCCGGTGACGTCTACCACGCGAAGTACGCACGCAACGAGATCTACGCCCTTTTCCCGCCGTTCGCCGAAACCGAGCCACCTCTGGAAAACCCGACCGTCACCCCCATTCCGGGTGACCTGTGCTATTTCGCCTTCGCGGGTACGGAGTTGGGGACCAAGTCCTACGGCTACGACCGCGAGGTCCGCCCGGGGACCACGCTCGTCGACCTGGCCCTGTTCTACGAGCGCAACAACCTGCTGCTGAACGGCGACGTCGGCTGGATCCCCGGCATCGTCTGGGGCCAGATCGTCGAGGGCCTGGACACCATGGCCGAGGCGTGCAACGACCTGTGGAGGTCGGGAGCGGCGGGGGAGACGCTCAGCTTCCGGAGGGCCTGAGCCGGCCGGCGGACGCCACGCCGGCCTCGTACAGCGCGTGGGCCGCCCGCAGCACCAGATCGTCCCGGTGCCGGGCGGCCACGAGCTGAAGACCGATCGGCAGTCCGTCCCCGTCGGCGCCGACCGGCACGCTCGCCGCGGGCTGCTGCGTCATGTTGAACGGGTATGTGAACGGCGTCCAGCCCGTCCAGCGCCGGTAGCCGGATCCTTTCGGTACCTCGGCGCCCGCCTCGAACGCCGTGATCGGCAGGGTCGGCGTGACGAGCAGGTCGTACGTGTCGTGGAAGCTGCCCATCCGCCGCCCCAGGTCCATCCGGACGTCCACCGCGGCCAGATAGTCCAGCGCCGAGTAGCGGGCGCCCTGTGTGCAGATCTCGCGCAGGCCCGGGTCCAGCAATTCCCGCTGCCGCGGTCCCAGATGCTGAGTCACCCGGGCCGCCCCGCTGAACCACAGGGTGTGGAAGGCCTCCACCGGTTCGGTGAGGTCCGGGTCGGTCTCCGTGACGTAGGCGCCGAGCTCCGCCAGCCGCTCCACGGCGTGCCGCACCGCCGCCGCGACCTCCCGACGCACCGCCACCTGACCGCCCAGCACGGGCGAGTACGCCACGCGCAGCCCGTGCACCCCGCCTGTCAGGCCGTCCCGGAACGAACCGGGCGGCGGGGCAAGCGCCGACCAGTCGCGTGAGTCCGGATGGCCGATCACGTCCATCAGCAGCGCCGAGTCCGCCGCGTCCCGGGTCATCGGCCCGACGTGCGCCAGCGTGCCGAACGCGCTCGCCGGGTAGAGCGGCACCCGCCCGTACGTCGGCTTCAGCGCGAAGATCCCGCAGAACGACGCCGGGATACGGACACTGCCGCCGCCGTCCGTACCCAGCGACAGCGGCCCCGCGCCGAGCGCCACGGCCGCCGCGCTGCCGCCGCTCGACCCGCCGGCGGTGCGCGAGGGGTCGTACGGGTTGCGGGTCACGCCGCTCAGCGGCGAGTCCGTCACGCCCTTCCAGCCGTACTCGGGGGTGGTCGTCTTGCCGATGAACACCGCCCCGTGCTCCCGCAGCCGGGCCACGGACGGGGCGTCCTCGTCCCAGCGCCCCGCCGGATCCACGGCCTTCGAACCGCGCAGGGTCGGCGCGCCGCGCAGCAACAGGATGTCCTTGACCGTGACCGGCACCCCGTCCAGCAGCCCCTGTGGCTCACCGCGCCGCCATCGCTCCTCGGACTCCCGGGCCCGGGCCAGCGCGTCCTCGGCGGTCAGCCGGACGAAGGCGTTCACCTCCGGCTGGATCGCCTCGGCCCGCTCCAGCGCCGCTCGGGTCGCCTCCACAGGACTCCACTCGCCCTTGCGGTAGCCCTCGAGGAGCCGTACGGCGGTCAGCTCGGTGAGCTCGGTCATGCACCCTCCAAGGAACGTCAGTGGCCGGGTACATACCCGCGCTGCTTGTCGACCACGTTCTCCAGCGGCTTTCCGGCCGCCCACAGCTCGTACAGCTCGACGAACTGCGCGCCGAGCTCGTCCCGCCAGCCGACGATGTCGCCGCTCATGTGCGGGGACACGATCAGGCCCGGGACCTGCCACAACGGGCTGTCGGGGGTCAGGGGCTCGGACTCGAAGACGTCCAGTGCGGCGCCCGCGATCCACTGCTTGGCCAGGGCCTCGGCGAGCGCCTCCTCGACGACCAGCTGGCCGCGGCCGACGTTGACGAAGCGGGCGGACGGTTGCATCACGCCGAAGCGGCGGGCGTCGAACATGCCGTGCGTCTGCTCCGTGAGCGGCGCCGCCGCGATCACCCAGTCGGCGCGCGCCAGCAGCCGGTCCAGATCCTCCGGGCCGTGCACGCCGGTGCGCGGGGCGCGGCCCACGAGCGCCGTCGTGATGTCCAACGCGCCCAGCGTACGGGCGATCGCCCGGCCGATCGGCCCGGTGCCCACCACGACGGCCCGGCTCCCGGCGACCTTGTGCGACTCGCGGTGCCGCCAGGTCCGCTCCCGCTGCAGTTCCAGCGTGCGCGGCAGGTCCTTGGCCATCGCCAGCACGAGCGCGGCGACGTACTCGGCGATCGGCTGGTCGAAGATGCCGCGGGCGTTCGTCACCACCGTGTCGGAAGCGGCGAGTTCCGGACACATCAGATGGTCCACACCGGCGCTCGCCGTGTGCACCCAGCGTGGTCGTGGGCCCTCGCCGGGCCAGGCGTCCCGTACGGCGCGCGAGGTGAAATCCCACACCAGGAGTACATCCGCACGCGGGAGGCGCTCGGCGAGACCCTGCGCGTCGGTGTGTTCGATACGGGCGCGGCCGGTGAGGCTCCCGAGACGGGGGAGGGGTTCGGCGTCCAGGACGAGGAGGGTGGGGGTGGGCATGAGCAGCCGTTTCTCCAGCCGTGCGGCGGGGCGGCCTGCCTTCGGGAGGCGGCCGGTGACGACGAGTTAACACGGTGTTGACCAGGGAATGATCCGGACGGATTGACCACGCTCGCACCCGAACCTACCGTCGTCAACACGGGCGTTCCCACGATCCGTTGCACACTCGTTGCCCAGTGTGAGGCCGGTGCCCTGCCATGGACGTCTCATTTCTCGGCGGGCCCAGCCCGCAGCGCGGGGTCGGCGTCGTCGCCCCCTTCGACTTCGCTCTCGACCGCGAGCTGTGGCGCTGGGTGCCGGACGAGGTCTCCCTGCACATGACACGAACACCGTTCGTGCCGGTCGAGGTCAGCCTCGATCTCGCCCGCATGGTCAGCGAACACGAGACGTTGAGCGAGGCGGTCCGCACGCTCAACGCGATCGCCCCCGAGGTCATCGCCTACGCCTGTACGTCGGGCAGCTTCGTCGGCGGCGTCATGGGCGAACGCGCGATGTGCGAGGCGATGAGCCGGGCGGGCGCCGTACCGGCGATCACCACCTCGGGCGCCCTGCTGGAAGCCCTGGTGGAGCTGGACGTACGGCGGGTGGCGCTGGTCACGCCGTACACGGTGTCGGTGACGCAGTCGCTGGAGGCGTACGTCGCCCAGGCGGGCGTCACGATCTCCGGCTGTGCCTTCATGGGCCTGACCCGGCACATCTGGAAGGTCCCCTACCGGGAGGTGGTGGACATGGCGCGGCAGGCCGTACGCGACGACGCCGACGCCCTGTTCATCAGCTGCACCAACCTGCCCACCTACGACGTCATCCCCCAGCTGGAGGCCGAACTGCGCATCCCGGTGATCTCGGCCAACCAAGTGACGATGTGGGCGGCGTTGCGCCGACTGGGTACCCGTGCGGTGGGACCGTATCAAGCGCTGATCAATCCTCAGGCGCGTGCCGGTCTCGGATCGCCGGGGGCGGACGCCGGTCCCGTCGTGCCGGAAAAAGAGCAGCAGCAGGAAGGCTGGACATGACAGCACTGGGATTTCTCTACCCGGGCCACTCGGCCGAGGACGACTATCCGCGCATCGAGCAGTTGCTGGGCAGCGACATCCGGGTGGACCTGGTGCACACCGACATCGGTGAGGACGCACACCGGGTGGACGCGCTGCTCGAGATGGGCTCCGCCGGGCGACTCGCGGCGGGCGTCCAGGAGCTGCGGCACGCCGGTGCGGACGCCGTGGTCTGGGCCTGCACCAGCGGCAGTTTCGTCTACGGCTGGGACGGCGCGCAGGAGCAGGTGCGCACCCTGGCGCAGACGGCCGGCATGCCGGCCTCCTCGACGTCCTTCGCGTTCGTGCACGCGGTACGGGAGCTGGGGGCGCGCCGGGTCGCGATCGGCGCGACGTACCCGGACGACGTGGCCCAGCTGTTCGCCGAGTTCCTGCGGGCGGACGGCGTCGAGGTCGTCTCGGTGAAGAGCTCCGGCATCATCACGGCCGCCGAGGTCGGCACCTGGGGCGAGGCGGAACTCCTCGCCCTGGCCCGCCACTCCGACCACCCCGACGCCGATGCCCTCCTCCTGCCCGACACGGCCCTGCACACGGCGGCCCACATCCCGGCCCTGGAGAAGGACCTCGGCAAGCCGGTCCTCACCGCCAACCAGGTCACGGTCTGGGAGGCCCTGCGCCTGGCGGACCGCCGCGTGAACGCGCCGGAACTGGGCGCGCTGTTCACCAGGGAGCCGATCGTCCAGGCGTGAGCGTGAGTGCCGTCCCCGCCGCCCGCGGCAGTCGCCGCGGGCGGCCAGGGCGAGGCCTCGTCCTCCGGCGAGTTGTCGCCGGCCCGGTCAGAGCCGGACCACCGCATCAGCGTCCGCGGTTCTTCCTCACCAGGATGAGCACGACTCCGACCACGAAGACGATGCCCAGGATGACACTGTGCCCAAAGCGCAGACCGACCCCAGACGTGTGAGCCGATCGAGTGAACAGGATCGGATCCGTCGATCGTGGTGATGTACGCGCGATAGCACTGGAGCGAGCCCGCGATCGGAGCGGGAGGTCTGTGGCAAAGGATGATCGTGCGAGCGAAAGCCATTCTTGTTTCCCTGGTCGCGGCCGGTTCGGTGCTGGGCCTGGCAGGGGCCGCGCAGGCTGCGGCGCCGGGTGACGTCGTGGTCTTCTCCAACGAGGCGCAGCCGCTGGACATCTACCGGGACCCGGCGGGCTGCCAGCAGCTGCCCACGGCCGCCCATGTGCTGTCGAATCTCACGGACAGGCCGGTAAAGGTCTACGGCAACCCGTTCTGTCTCGGCCCCTCACTCGTGGTGCAGCCCGGGTACGGGACGCATGTGCCGGGCGGCGCGGGGTCCTTCTCGGCATAGTCCGCCTGAGACGCCCACATCGCCTTCTGCGATCCGGCGTGCCGGTCTTGTCGACGGGGCGCCATCGGCGTAGCGGCAGGGGTTGCTCCGCGTGCCGTGCCCTCGAACTCCTGCCCCCTACGGCCGGAATCGGTCCCACCTCTTCGGTGGGGCAGATCCGGGCGTAGGGGGGCGAACCGTCCGCCAAGAGCTGCGGAACCCTCAACTCCGATGCCTCACCGGGCGCTTGAGTTGACCGAAAGCGCGTTCCCCTTCAGTCGTCCACCCCGTGCACACTGGCCACGTCCGCAGCCAGTCGCGCCGTGAAGGACGGTTCCCGATGGCCGAACCGGGCCGGTTCAGATTCCATGTAAGCGCTGTCCAGCTGTCCGGGTGCCTGCTGTGCTGGAGCCTGGCCGCGGCGATGGCCACTGCCGCCGTGGACGCCGTCCTCGACCCGCAGGCGCGCTGGTGGGACGCCGTGTGGTCCCTGCCCTGGTGGCTCGCCTGTGCGGCCACCCTCGCGTGGGCCGTTCTCCGCGTCCGCGAGAAGGCCGCCCGGCGGCCCCCGTACGGCGGATCGCGCAGCGACTGGGGGCAGGCCGCCTGACGCTCCGGCCGCCGCCCGGGAATAACCGGAGACAGTCCCCTGTTAAGGCCGGGACGACAGCACACGGCCCACAGCAGGAGGCACCCCACCGTGGCGGCAGACGAGATACGCGGCGCAGCGCAGGGCAGCGCCCCCGTCCCCCTCTCCGTACTGGACCTGGTCACCGTAGGGGCCGGCCGCACCGCCTCCGACGCGCTGCGCACCAGCGTCGACCTGGTCCGCCTCGCTCAGGCCCGCGGCTTCCACCGCTACTGGGTCGCCGAGCACCACTCCATGCCGGGCGTGGCCTCCTCGTCCCCGGCCGTGATCCTGGCCCACCTCGCCGCCCACACCGACCGCATCCGCCTCGGCTCGGGCGGGGTGATGCTGCCCAACCACGCCCCGCTCGTCATCGCCGAGCAGTTCGGCACGCTGGAGGCCATGGCCCCGGGCCGCATCGACCTCGGTCTCGGCCGCGCGCCCGGTACGGACGGCGCCACGGCAGCGGCCCTGCGTCGCACCGACCGGCGGGGCGAGGGCGCGGACGACTTCCCCCAGCAGCTCGCCGAGCTGATCCGCTTCCTCGACGACGACTTCCCAGACGGCCATCCCTACCGCCGTATCCACGCCGTACCGGGCCCCGTCCAGGCGACCGGCCCCGGCGGCGTCCAGTCCCCGCACCGCCCGCCGGTCTGGCTGCTCGGCTCCTCCGGCTTCAGTGCCCGCCTCGCCGGTGCCCTCGGACTGCCCTTCGCCTTCGCGCACCACTTCTCGGCGCAGAACACGATCCCGGCCCTGGACCTGTACCGGGAGTCCTTCCAGCCGTCCGCCGTGCTCGCCGAGCCGTACGCCCTCATCGGCGTCTCCGCCCTCGCCGCCGACGAGGAGCGGGAGGCCCGCCGCCAGGTGCTGGCCGCCGCCCTCAGCATGGTCCGGCTGCGCACCGGACGCCCCGGCCTCGTGCCCAGCCCCGAGGAGGCGGAGGCCTACGAGTTCAGCCCGATGGAGCGCGACTTCGTCGACTCCTGGAACGCCAACGTCATCCACGGCACCCCCGACGAGGTCCGCTCCGGCCTGGACGACCTCGCCAAGCGCACCGGCGCCGACGAGCTGATGATCACGGCCAACGCGCACGGCGGTGACGTACGCGTACGCTCCTACGAACTCATCGCCGACGCCTACGGGTTGCCGACGCCCGCCTGAACGCCCGGCGTGCCCAGCAGCTCGGAGATGCGATCCGGCGGCACCGGACGGGAGTAGAGCCAGCCCTGTCCGGTGTCGCAGCCGATGCGCCGCAGCCGACTGGCCTGGGCCGAGGTC
The DNA here is from genome assembly GCF_028885415.1 of Streptomyces coeruleorubidus. Lineage (GTDB taxonomy): Bacteria > Actinomycetota > Actinomycetes > Streptomycetales > Streptomycetaceae > Streptomyces > Streptomyces coeruleorubidus_A. Next base: position 3,674,915 of record NZ_CP118527.1, on the reverse strand, counting down.
TCCACGCACTCGGCCGTGACGGTCAGCCCGAGCCGGTGGGCGAGCTGGATCATCGCCTCGACCACGACCTCGTCGGCCGGGTTGGGGCGGGTGGCCGTGTCCCGGTCGTCGTACTGGAAGCCGCGGACGAAGGTGCCGTCCAGCTTCAGGACGGACACCGGCAGGCGGCTGAGGTAGGCCAGGTTCGAGTAGCCGGTGCCGAAGTCGTCGATGGCGATGCGCACGCCCATGTCGCTGAGGGCCTTCAGGGTCTGGAGCGGCCGGCCGGCCGAGCCCATCACCGCCGACTCGGTGAGCTCCAGCTGGAGCAGGTGCGGCGCGAGGCCCGTCTCGGCCAGCGTCTCCGCCACGTCGGCCACCAGGTCGGAGTCCCAGACCTGACGCACCGCCACATTCACGCTCACGAAGATGGGCGGCTCGCCGGGGTGATCCAGCTGCCAGCGGCGGGCCTGCCGGCAGGCCGTGCGAAGCACCCAGCGGCCCAGCGGAACGATCGACCCGTCCTCCTCGGCAAGTCCGATGAACCGATTCGGCGTCAGTACGCCGAACTGAGGATGATTCCAGCGGATGAGCGCCTCGACCCCGTGCAGCCGGTCGTCCTCCATGCCGACCAGCGGCTGGTACTCCAGCCGGAACTCGCCCCGGTCGATGGCCGGCCGCAGCGTGGAGGCGAGGGCCTGGCGGGTCATGCGGTGGGCGTTGCGCTCCGGGTCGAACAGGGTCCAGCGGGACTTGCCGTCGGCCTTCGCCCAGTACAGCGTGGTGTCCGCCGCCTGCATCAGGGCGGTCGGGGTCGTCCCGGCCGCGTGCCGCTCCACCACGCCGATCGACGCCGAGACCGACAGGCGCTGCCCGGAGATGTCGAACGGGTCCTGGATCGCCTCCAGCACCGACTCGGCGAGCTCGGCCAGTTGCTCGGTGCCCGTGGAGTCCTCGACGAGCAGCGCGAACTCGTCACCGCCGAGCCGGGCCACCAGCGGAGTGCTGGTGCGGGCGTGGCCGGCCTCGTCCGCGCAGCGCGTCAGGCGCTCGGCGACGGCGGCCAGCAGCCGGTCGCCCACGCGGTGGCCCAGGGTGTCGTTGATGGCCTTGAAGCCGTCCAGGTCCAGGTAGCACAGGCCGATCCGGCCGGTGCCGCTCTGCTCGTACGCCTCCGCCTCCAGCGCGGCCGACAGGCGTTCGAAGAACAGCGTGCGGTTGGGCAGCCGGGTCACCGGGTCGTGCATCTGCAAGTGCCGCAGCCGGGCCTGGAGTTCGCGGCGGGAGCTGATGTCGGCGACGGACAGCAGGACGGCCCGGTCGTCGGCGGGCAGCGGGGCGACCGTCACCTGCACCCACAGCGAGTGCCCGTCGGGGTGCTTGAGACGGCGCGTGCAGCGCAGCCGGGACTGCCGGCCGCGCAGCACCTCGCGGTACGCGTGCCAGGTGCGGGCGTCGCAGGTGAGGTCGACCAGGTCGGCGGCGACGGCCCCGGCCAGCTCGTCCGGGGCGCTGCCGAGCAGCGTGGCGAGCGAGTCGTTGGCGCTGACGACCATCCCCTCGCGGTCGACGACGGCCATGGCGAGCGGGGCGGCCGTGAAGACGGAGCGGTAGGGCGCGGGCGCCGGAGGCTCGGTACCGGGAGGCGTGTCGATCTCACTCTCTGTGACGACCGGCCGGTCGAGGTCTGCCGCGGGCGCCGGCCCTTCGGAGGTTCCGCTCACCGCTCGCTCCCGCATGTATTCGATCTCTGTCCGTGCAGGAAAGGTCAGGAAAGTGTGCCGATCATAGATGCTGGCTCCGGGCCCTTCCAGCCAGTCATAAGTGTTCCCGGCCCGTCGGCCCTTCTGCCAGATCGTTTCTGCTCATGCATGGGCGGCTTCTTCAGGCCCCCGACCAGTTGTGACGTTCCGTGAGTACTTCCGGGGTGTCGGCTTCCGCGATTTTTCGGCCCCTTCACCCGAGCGGTGCAGGCAAACAGGGCGCAGTACGACAAAGCATCACAGGCTGGGTGCGGTGTCCCGCGAACCGTACCCGGAGGTACTCGTGCCGCGTCAGTTCTCGCGCGCCCGACTGCGCAGCACCGCGGCCGTGTTCACCACCATGTCGGCGCTCGCCGCGACCTCCCTCGGCACCGGCCCCTCGGCCGCCGAGCCCGACTCGGTCGCGCCCTGCGCGCTGACCCGCACCGACGCCCACCACTCGGAGGGCCTGGACACCTGGAACGCCGCCTATCCGCGCCCGGCCCGGGCCCTGGACGCGGTCATGGTCTTCCTGTCCTTCCCGGACGCCCATCCGCTGACCACACCGCAGGAGCTGACCGCCGACCACTTCCCGGCCACCACCCGCTTCTTCGAACGCGCCTCCTACGGCCGTTTCACCCTGCGCCCGCACCCGCTGAGGCAATGGATCCGGATGCCGCAGCCGTCCACGGCGTACGCCATACAGCGCGACTGGAGCGCCGCGCACCGGGCCGCGTACCTGCGGGACGCGCTCTCCGTGGCCGACCCGCAGGTCGACTTCTCCCGCTACGACGTCGTGTACTTCGTCGCCGACCCGGACGCGCCCGGTGTGGACTCCGACGCGACCAAGGTGGTCAACCTCACGAGTCCGATGCGGGTCGACGGCACCGACCTGCGCCGGGTCGTCACGGTGTTCGAGCAGCATCCGCCGGACCGACTCGTGCTCGCCCACGAGACCGGGCACGTGTTCGACCTGCCCGACCTCTACCACCGGCCCGTGGACGGCAAGGGCGACTGGGACACGCATGTCGGCGACTGGGACCTGATGGGCAGCCAGTTCGGACTGGCGCCCGACCTGTTCGGCTGGCACAAGTGGAAGCTGGGCTGGCTGGCCCGGCGGCAGGTGCGGTGCGTGCAGGACGCCGGGCCCGCCCGGCTGACCCTGGAGCCGCTGGCGGCCGGGCCCGGGGTGCAGGTGGCGAGTGCGGCGGGGGCGCCGGCCTTCGGTCTCGGGCGGGGCACCAAGCTCGCGGTGGTGCGTACGGGCCGCGACAGTGTGCTCGCGTTCGAGGCGCGGGGGCCGGTGGGCAACGACGTGGCCGCGTGCCGGCAGGGGGTGCTGGTGTACCGGGTGCGGGGCAGGGCGCAGTCCGGGGGCGGGCCGATCGAGGTGATCGACGCCCATCCGGGCACCGCGGCCTGCTGGGAGGACTCGGTCTACCCGCCCCTCGCGGACGCGCCGATCGGCCCGGGGGAGAGCTTCACGGTGCCGGGGGAGGGGGTCCGGGTGGAGGTGGAGGGGCGTACGGCGTCCGGAGCCTGGACGGTGAAGATCACAGCGGGCCGTTGAAGGTGCTCGGGCACGGCATGCAGAAGGCCCCTCGCTTCCGCGAGGGGCCTTTGCCGTCTGTGCGCCGCCAGGGACTCGAACCCCGGACCCGCTGATTAAGAGTCAGCTGCTCTAACCAACTGAGCTAGCGGCGCCTGCTGACGTCGTAGACCTTAGCACCCTGGTCGGCGGGAGGAAAAATCGATATCCGCACGGCCGAGCGAGCCGCCCGGACGGCCGCCCACAGCAGTACCTCGGGGCCGGGCAGCCAAGGCTGGCGGGTGTCGGGGGCGACGAGCCAGCGGGCGCCGGAGCGGCTGGGGGAGGCATCGTTCGCCGGTGCCGGGACGGTCACCGCGTCGCCCGTGCCGTGGCACAGCAGGGGCGGCACCCCGCCCGTGCGGCCGTTGCGGCCGGCCTCCTCGGTGTCCCCGCCGTGCTTGCCCCACTCCTCCCACTCCAGCAGCGCCGGCAGCCGCTGGGCCGTGCCGGGCGCGGCGAACAGCAGCATCCGGCCGCGGAACTCGGCGACCGGCCCCGAGCCGGGCCCGTCGTCCCACAGCCGGTCGAGCATCCGCCGCCCGAACATCGCGGGCGCGCTGACGACGTCGAAGGCCGACCCGCAGGGCAGCACGACCGGTGCGTCCGGCCGCTCCTCCCAGAGGGCGAGCGTGCTCCGCGGATACGTTCCTGCCGAAGCGAGCCAGGCGGCTCCGTCCGGGGTGACGTGGGAGGCGTTCCATGCGCTGCTCATGGCGTCAATGTCTACCGGCCGTGAACGCGCGGTTCCCGAGGGTTGCCGGAAATCGGGACAGGAAGGGGTGGGAGGGAGTATCTTGCCCGCCTGGCATATGCCACGGAGATCGGCAAGGCGGCGGAGCCCCCGGGTCTCACACCGGGTCGGCGGGCCCCCGGCCCTCGCCGCCGCCCCGCATCAGGTCCCGGCCGAACTCGACCATCTTCTTGGCGTAGTCCTCGGTCCACTCGGCCCGCTCGGCGATGTCCGCGGTCGTCAGCCGGTCGAACCGCCGCGGATCGGCCAGCTGCGCCGCCGCGATCGCCTGGAACTCCACCGCCCGGTCCGCCGCGGCCCGGAACGCCAGCGCCAGCTCCGTCGCGCGGGACAGCAGCGCGCGGGGATCGTCGATCGACTCGAGGTCGAAGAAGTGCTCAGGGTCGGAGGCCGCCTCCGCGGGCTCGAAGAGCAGGGGCGCGGGGCGTAGCCGCGGTTCGTTCCGACGCGGCGTGGGCTCCGCCATGTCTACTCCTCCTCGTACGTTGCGCTGACCCTCCCGGTGGGGTGGGCCACCGTCCATTGTCTCGCGGGCGCGCAAGTGGGCATCGCGGTAGTGGGTACGGCTGCGGCACCACTCGGTGTTCGCCAGGGCTGCCAGGACACGCGATGTTCGGCCAGATGCGCCAGCGGGACGACGGCGCGTCCGCTTGTGTGGGTCATGGCCGCCACAGCACCCGGTGCTCGGCCAGGTGTGCCAGCACCGCGTGATTCGCCTCCCACCCGTCAGGAAACTTCACCACCGTCCCCAGCTGCACCGGCTCCGTCGACGGATAGTCGTCCAGCAGGTCGCTGACGCCGGCCCGGCAGACCACGATGCACGCGTGCCGGTGGCGGGAGGCCAGGACGCACAGGCGGCCCGTCTCCAGGTGGAAGGCGGTGGCGTCGGGGCGGCCGGAGAGGGGGTGCAGGACCACCGTGACGTCGTACTCGCGGCCCTGGAGCCGGTTGGCCGTGTCCACGACCACGTCGGTGACGCCGAGGTCGGCCAGGGCGGCACGGACCGCGGCCGCCTGGTCCCGGTGTGCCATGCCGACGGCGATCCGGTCGCCGGTCAGGGGAGAGGGGTCGGGTGAGCGTTCCGACGTCGCCGCGCCGCCCCGGTCCAGCAGCCGCCGTACGACCGTCGCCACCGCCCGTACCGCCTCCGGGTCCGTGCGCGGGGTGTGCCGCGCGGGCAGCTCCAGCAGGCCCCAGCCCGACTCGGCCGCCTCGTCGATCACCTGGTCGGGGCCCGAGCCGTCCGACGGCACGGCGAAGGACAGCCGCCGGTCGCCGTGGCCGGTGCCGCTGCGGAACGGGGTGTACGGGTAGAAGGCGTCCGAGACCAGGGGCGCCGCGGAGGCCGGGAGCCGCCAGGAGACCGGCAGACGGTGCTGGGGCAGGTCCGGGTTGTGCGCGAGCAGGGTCGTCACCGCCGAGGCCGACGGGTCGTAGGCGAGGCCCGCCCACTGCTCGCTGCCCACGATCGCGAACGGGTCGAGCTGCCCCGGGTCGCCCACGAACAGCGCCCGCTCGAACAGCCCGGCCACCGCGAGCAGCGCGTCCGAGCGCATCTGGTACGCCTCGTCGACGATCGCGTGCCGCCACGGCTCGTCGGTCTTCACATGCGCCCACTTCGCCGCCGTCGAGATCACCACGGCCAGCCCGGCGAGGTCGCCCGCCTTCGCCGACTTGCGGACGTTCTCCAGGCCGTCGAGCGCCTTGTCGTAGGGGTCGGCGTCGCTGCTGTGCAGCCGGCCCACCGGCAGCTCGGGGTTCTTCTCGGCGAGCCGCAGGACCAGGTCGTCGACCTGGGCGTTGGTCTGCGCCACCACCATCAGCGGACGGCCGGCCTCGGCCAGCTCCAGGGCCGCGCGGACGACGAGCGTGGACTTGCCCGCGCCGGGCGGGGAGTCGACGACGACACCGCGCGCGGTGCCGTGCAGCGTGTCGTGGAGGATCGCGTCGGTGGCCTGCGTCGCGGCGGCAGAGGGATCGAAGAGCGTCGTCACAGCACGTCCTCCTCGGTCACCGGGTCGGCCGCCTCCAGGGTCGCCTCACCGGGCGGCCCGCCGTGTGTCCACGGCGTCTCCTCCGGGTCGGGCAGCTTCGCGCCGCCCCGCTGCTCGTGCTCGAAGAGCGTGAAGCAGACCCGGTCGCCCTTCTCCGGCACCGAGCCCGGCTCGGGCTCCTTGCCGCGGCCCATCTTGTCGAGGACCCGCAGCACGACGTACGCGCCGTCCTCCTCGGCCCCGACGAACTCTGCCGACTGCGGCTTCCCGCCCAGCGACCGGTACACCTTCGTGCGCTCCCCGAGATGCGGCCGGTCCTCCGTGCGCACCGTGACCAGGGGGCGCGGGCTGGGCCGCTTGCCCTCGCTGTACGCCATCACGACGTCCGTGACCTCACCCGCGAACGCCTCCCCGGACAGCCGCCGTCCCGCCATCACCAGCGGGTCGTCGAGGGCCTCCTGCGCCTCCAGCCGGGCCTGTTCGCGCTCGCGTGTGGCGAGCTTGTTCGCCGCGGTGACCGCGTCGTCGCGGCGCGGCTGCGGGGGTTCGCCGGCCAGGACCCGGTCGCGGTGGCCGGTGAAGGACCAGCGGTCGCGGGTCCAGCGCTCCTCGACATGAGCCCCCTCGGGCAGCTCCCGCAGCAGGTCGAGGCCCTGCCAGACCTTCTCCCAGGTGGGCAGGGTGCGGCTGAGCACCAGGTCCCGGATCTCCCGCTCGGCGGCGGTCAGCGCGCCGAGCCGGTCGTCGGCCTCCAGGCCGTCCTCGGCGGCGGCCAGGGCCGTGCGGGCACGGTCGTAGCGCTCGATGGCCGGGGCGAGCAGCTTGTTGTCGAAGGCCGGGTCGGTGGCGGGACCGGCCGGGGGGCACGTCAGCTGGCCCTTTTCGTCCCGCTGCAGCTCGGCCCGCAGCGCCGCCTCGGCGCCGGTCAGGCCCTCGGGCGGGTCGATCCAGGCGAGCAGCGCCCCCAGGTGCTGGTCCTCCAGGGTGGACTGCCCGGTCGCCCAGTGCCGGCCCAGTACGTCGGTCATGGCCAGCAGCAGTGAGGAGCCGGGCACCCGGGCCCGCTCCCCGAAGTGCGTCAGCCACCGCCCGAGCAACGGCACTCGGGGCGGCGCCGGATACGGGGCCTGCGGATCCTGTTCCGCCGTACGCCGGAAGCGCATGGAGCGCCCGAGCAGCCGCACCAGGTCGATGCCCCCGCGGCTCGGCACGATCAGCTGCGGCGCGTCCGCGCACAGGTCGACCTCGACCTTCACCCGCTTGCCGGTCTCCGGGTCGGTCTCGGTGCGCTCGGCGGCCTCCACGACCTCGGCGTACGCGTCGACGTACGGCAGCACCACGTCGGCCAGTTCGGCCAGGAACGCGAACCTGAGGTCCCGGTCGCGGGGCTGCGGGACGACCAGCAGACGCGGCGCGTCCCGGTCGGTGCCGACCAGCGCGCCGAGCGGGGCACCGGCCTCACCGGCGGTGGTGAGCGGCACGAACACCAGCGGGCGGTCGGACAGGTGCCGGTGCCGGACGGTCGCGGCGGGCTGGGCGCGGCCCGTGCTGACCGCTTCGAGCCGGGCCAGGGTGGAGATCAGCGACACGCCGCCTCCAGTGCCTCGGCGCGCAGGGCCGCGGCCCGCCGCAGGGCTGCCACGGCCGGATCGCCGGGGTCGCCCGCCTCGCCGCGAGCCGCCGCCAGGACGTCCTCGACCGTCGTCAGACCGCCGAGCTCCGCCCGCACCGGTCGCCCGAGCGAGGTCACCGCGCCCGTCTCGCGCGAGCGGGCCCGGCAGTGGAAGGCCAGCTCGCACGCCGACAGGCACTCCGGCGCGTACGTCGCCGGGACCGACTCGACGGCGGCCGTCAGCTCGTCGGCGGGCAGTTCGGGGGAGAAGCACGTGCCCTCGGGGAGCGTCTCGGCGATGCCCTCGATGCGGGTCAGCCGGGTCAGCTGGCGGGCCGTCACCGCACGCTGCTTGCGGATGTCGACGGCGGACGCGGCCGGCAGGTTGGAGAAGTCCCGGGGGCAGACGAGCAGGATCCGGTGCCGCACGCGCGGGGACGGAGCCATGTCATGAGCGCTCCGCCTCCGGGGCGCTTCAGCCGGTGTCGAAGGGGCGACCGTGCTCGACCCTTCGGGCCTCCGCGCGCTCGCCCCTTCGACACCGGCGCACCCCTCCGGCTCCGCGCCGAGCCGGGCCGCGACCTCCTCCAGCGCCAGCACGTACACCGCCGCCTGCCGGGCCGCCGCCCCGACCTTCGCCGGGTCCGCCGAACCGTCCAGCAGCGGGAACGACTTGATCTCGACCACGGTCCAGCTGCCGTCCGGATGCACCACGACCGCGTCCGGTTCGAGGAACGCCGGGGAGCCCGCGACGTCGAGCGCGAGCATCGGGTGGTCGAGCAGCGTCCACGCGCCCGGGTGCGCGGTGGCCTCCCGCAGCTCCAGCGCCGTACGGGCCGTACGCCCCTGGGGACCGGTCGCCGTCAGGTCGGGCACGCGCGCCTCGGCGGGCGGCTCGGCGGTCCGGTCCAGCTTCTCGTGCACCAGCCGCAGCAGCTCCGCGCCGCCGTCGGCCTTGACCCGCGCCTCGAACGCGTTGCCCCGCGTGAGCGCGAACTGCGACTGTCCGAAGGCTGACGGCGAGCCCAGCGCGCTCGCCAGCGCCGCCTTGTTCACCCCGGCGCCGTCGAGGATCGCGCGCCGCGCACACCCGGGGTTGGCGGCCAGCGCCGCCAACGCGCGCGCGTCCAGGGCCTTCGCCGGTACGTCGGGACCGCGCAGCTCAGCGAGCCGGTGCCGGAGCGCCGTCCCCCGCGTCCTTGGGGGCGGCACTCGGCTCGGCTCCCGCTGAGAACCGCGCATCGCGCTGCCGTGGAATTCGCTCACCCGCGGAAGTCTGACATCCGGCACTGACAATCGAGGAACCTGCGGCGGAAGATGCCGCCGTGACCGGCGCGACACTCGGCACGAACCGTGCCCTGGCCCGGTCCGCCGTGCGCATCACGGCCGGCGCCAGCAGCAGCCCGACGCCCATCACGGCCGCGCCCGCGAGCGCGTCGAGGAAGTAGTGGTTGGCGGTGCCCATGACCACGATCGTCGTGATCAGCGGGTAGGCGACTCCCGCGACCTTCGCCGTGCGCGTACCGCCGTAGCGCCAAAGGATCACTCCGCACCACAGGGCCCAGCCCACGTGCAGACTCGGCATGGCCGCGTACTGGTTGGTCATGCCCCCCATGCCGCGCGGTGCGCTCGCCGCGCCTCCCCACCAGCCGTAGGAGCTGTACTGGGCCATCGTGTCCACGAAGCCGTGGCTTGCTTCGAGGAGCCGGGGCGGGCAGGTCGGCATCAGGGTGAAGCCGATCAGGCCTATGAGGGTGGACGTCATCAGCCACGTGCGCGCGGCGCGGTAGCGCACCGCGCGGGAGCGGAAGAGCCACACGAGGATCGCCGGCGTGACCAGGTAGTGCAGCGACGCGTACCAGAAGTCCGCCGGTATGCCTATCCAGGCCTCGCGCGTGAAGAGGCGGTTGAGCGGGTGCTCGAAGTTGAGGTACAGCGCCTTCTCGGCGCGCAGGAGCGCCAGGCCGTTGTCGACCGCACCGGAGACGTCGCCCCGGGCGAGGAGCCGGCCCGCCGTGTAGCACGCGTACACCAGCAGGATCAGCGGCAGTTCCGTCCACCAGCGCAGCCGGAGCGCAGGGGCCGCCTCGGTGCCCGGTGTCTCGGTGTGCGGCATCCGATCGCCCTCCCCCTTCGTCGTCACGCGGCACCCGGCCGGTGGGTCGTGCCACTTTACGGCGTACGTGCGCGCCCTGGGAGCGCCCTCCGGACCTCAAAGACGCGGAGATCGCCCCCCGGGTTGCCCGCGACCAGCGTGCGCGATGATGGGGGAGTTCCGCTCGCGTTTTTCTCCCGGAAAGGTCCCCCATGGCTCCGCGCATCCTGCTGGCCCGGCACGGACAGACCGAGTGGTCGCTGTCCGGCAAGCACACCGGCAGGACGGATGTGCCGCTCCTGGAGGAGGGCCGGCGCGGGGCCAAGCTCCTCGGCGAGCGTCTGCACCGGGCGCCGTACGACGGTCTGCCCGGCGTCGAGGTGCGCACCAGCCCGCTGGCACGCGCGCGTGAGACGTGCGAACTGGCCGGCTTCGGCGAGCGCGCGCGTGCGTGGGACACGTTGCTGGAGTGGGACTACGGGGCGTACGAGGGCATGACCCCGGCGGACATCCAGGCCGTCCGGCCCGGCTGGCTCATCTGGCGCGACGGTGTCCCCGAGGGCGAGACCCTCGCGCAGATGACGGCCCGGGCGGACGAGGTGGTCTCCTGGGCCCGTGTCGAGGACCGGGACGTCCTGGTCTTCGCCCACGGGCACATCCTGCGGTCCATCGGGGCGCGGTGGCTCGGACTGCCGATCGACTTCGCGGCGCGGATACGGCTGAATCCGACGTCGCTGTCGGTGCTGGGGTGGGCTTACGGGGAGCCGGCGATCGAGAGCTGGAACGATCTTGGGCACCTTGTGTAGCCGAGGGCGTTCACACCATCCGCGGCAACGAAGCGTGCCTGTCCAGGAACGCCGACACCCCGGACGCCCGCCGGTGTGGTGACAACACCCGCGCCGTGGCCGCCAGCATCGTCTGGATCCGGGACGACTGGACCTCCTCCAGCAGGTCCAGCACCCGCATCCCCGCCACGGCGGCCTCGTCCGGCCGCCCGCCCCGCGCGAGGTCGTCCGCCAGCTCCGCCGTGTACAGCGCGATGTTCCGCGTGAAGTGCGGATCCTGCAGCTCCGCCGCCCGCCGCGCGTGTCGTGCCGCCCGGGGCCAGTCGCCGAGCGTGGACCAGCACTGCGCCTCCAGGCCCTCCAGCTCGGCCTCTCCGTAGAAGCTCATCCACTCGGGGTCGTCGTCCGAGGGGCCCCGGTCGAAGAGGGCCTGGGCCCGGGCCAGTGCCTGCTCGCAGCCGACGCGGTCGGCGAGGCCCGCCCAGCCGCCCGCCTCGCGCAGCGCGAGCAGCGACATCAGCCGGGCCGAGCCCACGGGCCGCGCGACGCGCTGTGCGGCCTGGGCGGCCCGGACCGCCTCGCGCGGCCGGCCCGCGTCGCGCGCGAGGAAGGCCGTGTTGCAGAAGGCGTGCGCCTCCAGGGCCGGATCGCCGATCATCCGGGCGGTCGCCAGCGCCTCCGCGTAGTGGGAGCGGGCGTCGTCGAAGCGTCCGGAGTCGTGGGCCAGCCAGCCCACGGAGATGGCCAGTTCACCGGCGCCCGAGTAGAGCCGGTCCGCCGTCGTCTGCCGGGTCGTACCGGCGTCCAGCAGGGCGTAGGCGGTACGCAGCGGGGCCGCCGCACGGCGGTAGAGGCCGTCGGCCCCGTGCCGGTCGTCGAGCAGCCGGATGCGGCGGACGGCGTCTTCCAGGGCACCCGCGTCACTCGCCCCGGCGCGGCGCACGGGGCGCTGCGCCGCCGCGGCGTCGAGGGCGAGGCCGACGGGCCCCAGGGAGGCGGCGGCCACCGTGGCGCCGCCGCCGGTCATGAACGCGCGACGTAGCACGTCGCTCTCCTCGTAGATGTCGTGCGGGTGGTGCGGGTCGTACGGGTTCTTCGTTTCATACGGTTCGCACGCCCCGCTGGTCTCACTCGTGGCGTCGGCCGGGTTCGTGGTGTGCGTCAGGGGCGCGTCCTCGGTGTCGCGCGCCCGGCGTCCGCGTACCGACGAGCGGGGCGCGAACCCCAGGTCGGTGAGCGTGCGGCCAGGGAACATGTGCAGGAACACCCGTTCGTACGCGTAGTTGGGACAGCGGATCTCGCCCGCCTCGACCCGGCCGATGTACCGCGCGTCACAGCTGACCTGCTCGCCGATCTCCAGGGCGGCCCGGCGGATCGCCGCGGCGAACTCGGCCGGCGAGCGCTGTCCGCGCAGGTGCCGGAAGGCCAGGTTGGGCCGCGGTGGCCGGTTGGGTTGAGACGAGGTCACCGTTGACGACGCCATGGCCGGGTCCTCTCATGCGAACCGTCGAACCATGCCGGGTTCGGGGCGAGTTGTACGTGTTGTCTCGTATTGTTCTGCCCCGTGTCCGGCGGGCAAGAACGTACCTGCTGTGCCGGAGTGCTCACGCTGGGTTTGACTACAAACCGGATATCTCATCCGTGATCTGCCATGAAGTGCCATCCTTTGCGGCTGACTTCCGCCGTAGCCGTTGACGGTCTGCCGCGTTGAACCCTGTGGACCGGGAGGCCCCCGACTCCCGACCGCTCGTCCAAGCAGGGGTTCCGTGGTGGAGGCCGGGATGGAGACCAGCCAGATCAACGATCCTCGTACACCGCCGAGTGCGCCGCCGGCCGGCTGCGATGTCGTGACGGTGCCGGCGCGGCAGGGGCTGGAGGCGGTCGACATCCTGCGGCGCGGGACCGGGGAAGCGGTCGGGCCCGTACTGCACGACGACGGCGGTGGCACGCTGGGCTTCCTGGTGCCGCCGGGGACGGCCGCGGCGTGGGACGTGCCGGGGAGCACGTGCACGGAGACCGACGGAGGCGGGCTGACCCTGGCCCCCGCACCTCCGGTGGAGGGCTCGGACTGGCTGCTGCCGCCCGGGGAGGCGGACCTCGCGACGGACCCCGCGGTGCTGCGCAAGGCCCTCGGGGAAGCGGCCCGGACGATCAAGGCGGCGGACAGCTGCCGCTGAGGCGCTGACGCCTGCGAGGCACCGACGCCCAGTGGGTGCGTACGCCCCGCTTAACATCCCCACCCCGATAATGACCCAATGGGAAAGTCCAGGAGCGGTCGGCGCAGGCAGGCCGGTGTGGAAGCCGTCGTCGAGAGCGTCGACGGCGGGCTCGCCGAGCTGATCCCCGACCGGGAGCGGGCCCGGGCCTGGACCCTGGTGATCGACGGGGCCCCGCAGTCGCACGTCGACCTGGACGACCCGGCGTACCTGTCCTTCGAGTACCAGCGCCGGCTCGGGCATGTCATCGACCTCGTCGCCCCGCCGGGCAGGCCCGTGCACGCCGTGCACCTCGGCGGTGGCGCGCTCACCCTCGCCCGGTACGTCGCCGCCACCCGGCCCCGCTCCACGCAGCAGGTCGTCGAACGGGACGCCGGCCTGGTGCAACTGGTCCGCCGTGAACTGCCGTTGGACCCGAACGCGCGCATCCGGGTGCGGTCCGTCGACGCCCGCGAGGGGCTCGCCAAGGTGCCGGACGGCTGGGCCGACCTGGTCATCACCGATGTGTTCAGCGGGGCCCGGACACCGGCCCACCTGACCTCGACCGAGTTCCTCGACGACGTACGCAGGGCGCTGAAGACCGGCGGCGTCTACGCCGCCAACCTCGCCGACGGGCCGCCGCTCGCCCACCTGCGCGGCCAGATCGCCACCGCCGCCGCCCGTTTCGAGCAGCTCGCACTGGTCGCCGACCCGACGGTGCTGCGCGGCAAACGCTTCGGGAACGCCGTCCTGGTCGCCTCCGACCAGCCGTTGCCCGTCGCGGAACTGACCCGGCGTGCCGCCTCCGACCCGCATCCGGGCCGGGTCGAGCACGGACGGACGCTGACCGACTTCACCGGCGGGGCCGTACCCGTCACGGACGCCGCGGCGGTGGCGTCCCCCGCGCCGCCCGCGTCGGCGTTCAGGTGAGCCCGTACGGCACTCGGTAGTTCCCGATCAGACCGCCCGGCCGCCGTCGATGTCGCAGCCGCTCCCGGAGCCGCGGCCCCGCGCCATCGGCGGCCTGCGGGCCGGGTGTGCCGGGGCCCGCGTCGGACACCAGGACGATCGCCGCGCGCCCTGCCCGTCAAGGCCGCCGACGCGGCGCCCCAGGAGCCGAAGCCGCTGGCCACACCGTCGGAACGAACGCCTCCGCCGAAGCACCGGACGCCGAGCGCATCGCCGACGGCCGACAGACCGCGCCCGCCCCCCCCCACAAAACCACCCAGCCCTTCCCCTCTCCCCCCACCGCCACCGGCCAGGTCCGGCCTGGACACCGTGCGCCGACTCGCGGAGTCGACCGGCGGGGACGTACGGACCGCCTCCTCGGTGCCCGGCGGACCGAGGTGCGGATCTGGATCCAGCCGGCCGGGCGGGCGCCGGCGAGCAGGGGGCGCCGCGGGCCGGTTCGGCGTCGGCGGCCGGGGCGGCTGGTCGCTGCATACAACCGCTCGCGCTCTGTCTGACGGCTTCCGCTCTCCTCGGCCGGCTCCCGTCCCCTTCCGGGCGCGTCCGCCCTCACGGGTCGGTCACGTTTCGACAAATCGAGCCGACGCCCCTTGACGCATGACCGGACATACGGCTGTTATGGCGCCACCGTGTTCGGTCAAGTTGATTTCTGGTCGATTAAGACCGGATTTCGCGCCACACCCTCATGACCGAACCCCTGCCCTCAGGAGCCGTTCATGCACGACCTCTCGCCCTCCGGAGTCCCCTTCCCCGCTCCCAGCCGCCGCACCCTCCTGCGCGGCATAGGCGGCGCGACCCTGCTCGGCGCCGGCATACCCCTGCTGAGCGCCTGCGGCGGCAGCGGCACGGCCGCCGATCCGAAGACGGTCAGCCTCGGCTCCAACTCCTCGGACGCGGTGCCGAAGAAGGCGTTCGCCGAGATCTACGCCGCCTTCACGAAGAAGTCCGGCATCAAGGTCGACGTGAACACCAAGGACCACAACACGTTCCAGGAGCAGATCAACTCCTACCTGCAGGGCACGCCCGACGACGTGTTCACCTGGTTCGCCGGGTACCGCATGCAGTTCTTCGCGTCGAAGGAGCTCGCCACCCCGATCGACGACGTGTGGCAGAAGATCGGCGGGAACTTCCCCGAGGCGATGAAGAAGCTCAGCAAGGGCGAGGACGGCAAGTACTACTTCGTGCCGCTGTACACGTACCCGTGGGCGGTCTTCTACCGCAAGAGCGTCTTCGCCCAGCACGGCTACGAGGTCCCCACCACCTGGGACGCCCTCGTCGCCCTGTGCAAGCGGATGCAGAAGGACGGTCTGGTCCCGATCGCCTTCGGCGACAAGGACGCCTGGCCCGCGATGGGCACGTTCGACCAGATCAACTTCCGCACCAACGGCTACGACTTCCACGTCGAGCTGATGGCGGGCAAGGCCTCCTGGACCGACGCCAAGGTGCGCAAGGTCTTCGACCACTGGACGGAGATCCTGCCCTACCACCAGGAGGGCGCGGTGGGCCGCACCTGGCAGGACGCGGCGCAGACCCTGGTGGCGAAGAAGGCCGGCATGTATCTGCTGGGCACCTTCGTCGGCCAGCAGTTCACCAACAAGGCCGACCTGGACGACCTCGACTTCTTCGCCTTCCCGGAGATCGACCCGCAGTTCGGGCAGGACACCGTCGAGGCCCCGACCGACGGTTTCATGCTCTCCAAGGCCCCGAAGAACAAGGCGGGTGCCGCCAAGCTGCTGGAGTTCCTGGGCACCCCGGAAGCCGAGCAGATCTACCTCAAGTCCGACCCGAACGTGGTGGCCGCCTCCACCAAGGCCGACACCTCCTCGTACACGCCGTTGCAGAAGAAGGCCTACGAGATGATCTCCGGCGCGAAGAGCCTGACGCAGTTCATGGACCGCGACTCCCGCCCGGACTTCACCTCCACGGTGATGCAGCCCGCGCTGCAGAACTTCGTCCGCAACCCCAAGAACGTCGACAGCATCCTCTCGTCGATCGAGCGCCAGAAGAAGACGATCTTCGCCTCCTCGTGACCGGAAACGGAGAATCGACGACTCGGATCTGACATGACTGCGACCCCCGCCAAGGTCCCGGAGACGGCCGACGAGCCGGCTCCGGGGCCCGCCCCCGCGTCCAAGCCCGCCAAGGTGCCCCACGGGCACAAGCGCCTGCTGACCCGCCGCGACCGGCTCACGCTCGGCCTGATGGCGGGCGTGCCGACGATCCTGCACGTCGCCCTGGTGTGGCTGACGGCCCTCGCCTCCATCGCGCTGGCCTTCACCACCTGGAACGGCATCGGCTTCGACTCCATCCAGTGGGTGGGCCTCCAGAACTTCCGCGAACTGTTCACCAGCAACCCGCAGTTCTGGCCCGCCGTCGAGCACAACGTCATCTGGTTCGTCGTGCTCATCGTGCTGCCCACGCCCTTCGGCCTTTTCCTGGCCGTGCAGCTGGACAAGCAAATCCGCTTCAGCCGCGTCTACCAGACCGCGTTCTTCCTGCCGGTCGTGGTGTCGATGGCGGTCATCGGCTTCGTCTGGCAGCTGGTCTACAACCCCGACACCGGCCTGATCAACAGCCTCATCGGCGCCAACAAGCCCGGCCACTACATCGACTGGATCGGCGACCCGGACCTCAACCTCTGGGCCATCCTGGTCGCGGCCTCCTGGCGGCACGCCGGCTACATGATGATCCTGTACCTGGCCGGCCTCAAAAGCGTCGACCCCGCCCTGCGCGAGGCCTCCGCTCTGGACGGCGCCAATGAGTGGCAGACGTTCAAGAACGTCGTCTTCCCGACCCTGCGCCCGACCAACACCGTCGTCCTGGTCGTCACGATCATCGAGGCCCTGCGCGCTTTCGACCTGGTCTTCGTCTTCAACAAGGGCGCCCAGGGCACCGAACTGCTCTCCATTTTGGTGACCAACAACATCATCGGCGAGTCCAGCCGGATCGGATACGGCTCCGCCATCGCCGTCGTCCTGCTGGTGATCTCGCTCGCGGTGATCATTCCGTACCTGATCGCCACCTTCCGGAAGGAGCGGCGCGCATGAGCACCGTCGCCGGCGCTCACAAGCAGCGCACCCCCATTCGCCCCGCCCGGATCCTGCTGCACACCTTCCTGGTCGTCACGGCGCTGGCCTGGCTGGCGCCCCTGCTGTGGGCGCTGCTCGCGGCGATGCGGCCCTACTCGGAGACCAGCGAGAAGGGCTACGTCTCCTGGCCCAGCAAGCTGACCTTCGACAACTTCACCAACGCCTTCACGCAGTCGGACATGCTGCACTACTTCGGCACCACACTGATCGTCGCCGTGCCGGCCGTGCTGCTGACGCTGCTGCTGTCGTCGATGGTCGCCTTCTACGTCAGCCGCTTCGACTTCCGCGTCAACCTGGCGCTGCTGCTGGTCTTCACGGCCGGCAACCTGCTGCCCCAGCAGGTCATCATCACCCCGCTGTACCGGCTGTACCTGCTGATCGACCTGCCCGGCATCACGATGAGCGGCAAGCTCTACGACTCCGCGCTCGGCCTGGTCCTGATCCATGTGGCGTTCCAGTCCGGCTTCTGCGCGTTCGTGCTGAGCAACTACATGCGCTCGCTGCCGCACGAACTGACCGAGGCCGCACTCGTCGACGGCGCCTCCGTCTGGCGCCTGTACTGGCAGATCGTGCTGCCGCTGTGCAAGCCCGCGATGGCCGCCCTGGCCACCCTGCTGTCCATCTGGATCTACAACGACTTCTTCTGGGCCATCGTCCTGATCTCCACCGGCGAGAACATGCCGATCACCTCGGCGCTGAACAACCTCTCCGGCCAGTACTTCACCGACCCCAACCTGGTCGCCGCCGGCGCCCTGCTCACCGCGATCCCGACCCTGATCGTCTACTTCGTCCTCCAGCGGCAGTTCGTCAGCGGCCTGACGCTCGGCGCCAACAAGGGCTGAACCCTTCCCGAAAGAGATCACCGTGCACCACCCCTTCACGCCGCTGGCCTCCGTGCCCGTCGACCAGCGCAACGCCCGAGTCCACGAGGAGGGCTGGCAGTCCTGGAGCCCCAGCGGCGCCTACCTCCTCGGCGCGGCGCCGTATCGCCCGACGGGAGCCAACTGGGCCACGGTCTGCTACCGGCCCGGCGTCACCGTCCCCGCCGGCGTCTTCCAGGGCGAGGGACTGCTGGCGCTCGACCCCGGCGACGGCTCGGCGGTCCGGCTGTGGGCGGCGGCCGAGCCGACGCGCGAGGTGCCGTCGATCAGGCTCGCCGTACGGGACGGGGTCGCGGAGGTCGCTGCCGACGGCCTGGTGAAGGAGTGGACGGGCGAGGACATCCAGTCGGTGCTGGGCGACTGGGCCTGCGGTCTCGGCATCGCGGCCCCGCGCCCGGCGCCCACCGTCTGGTGCTCCTGGTACGAGTACTTCACGGAGGTCACCGAGGACGACATCCACGAGAACCTCCGCGCGATGGACACCCTCGACCTGCCCGTCGACGTCGTCCAGATCGACGACGGCTACCAGCAGGCCCTCGGCGACTGGCTCACCCTCTCCGGCCGCTTCCGCTCCCGCGCCGGTATCGCCGACAAGATCCGCTCCCGCGGCCGCCGCGCCGGCATCTGGACGGCACCGTTCCTCGTGGACCCGGCGAGCGAACTGGCCGCCGAACATCCCGGCTGGCTGGTCCGGGACCCCGCCGGCGGCTTCGCCCACGCGGGCCGCAACTGGGGCCACGACCTGCGCGTCCTGGACACCACCCACCCGGACGCGGCGGCGTACCTGACCGAGGTCTTCACCACCCTGCGCGCCGAGGGCTACGACTACTTCAAGGTCGACTTCCTGTACGCGGGCGCCCTGGACGGCGTACGCCACGCGGACGTCGACCCCCTCACGGCCTACCGCTCCGGCATCCGCCTGATCCGCGACGCGATCGGCCCGGACTCCTACCTCCTGGGCTGCGGCGCCCCGATGCTCCCCTCCATCGGCCTGTTCGACGCCATGCGCGTCAGCCCCGACACGGCCCCGCACCGCCGCCCGGAGGCGGACGACTACAGCCAGCCCGGCCAGGACCCGGCCGAGTTCACCGGCGTCGGCCGCCAGTGGCAGCACGGCCGTCTGTGGATCAACGACCCCGACTGCCTGATGGCCCGCCCGGCTGTCGAGACCCGCGAACAGTGGGCGGCGCACGTGGAGTCCACGGGCGGCCTGATGGCCTCCAGCGACCGCCTGCTGTCCCTGGACGAGTGGGGTGTGACGACGACCCGTCGCCTGCTGTCGGGAACGGGAACGGCGCGATGAAGCCGGCGCTGTCGGGTCGACGTGGCGCGATACGGGAGCCGGGCCGCCGTGCCGACTTGTAGCATCTGAGCACCGCTGCACGAGGGGGACGCGTGATCGAACTGGCCGACATGGTCCGGGAGTTGCGAAAGCAGCTGACCGCCGCCCTGACCGACGGGGACGGGGAGATCCTGCGCTTCGAGCTGGGGCCCGTGGAGGTCGAGGCGTCCATCGCCGTCACGCGCGAGGCGGGCGGGGACGCCAAGGTCCGGCTGTGGGTCGTCGACGCCGGGGCGAACGGCAAGTACGCGCAGGCCGAGACCCAGCGGGTCACGCTCACCCTCACCCCCAGAGCCGTAGCGGCGGACGGGGGCGTGCCGCAGACCGTGCTGATCGCGGGCGACGAGGTTGACGGCGAACGCTGACCGGGGGCTGCGGCCGGAACGGGTCGCGGAGATCATCGTCGGCCTGCCCGGCGCAGGCCGCCGTGGCTCGGGGTATCTCGTCGCGCCGGGACGGGTCTTGACGGCTGCGCACGTCGTCGAGGGCGCGTCGGGCATCCGCGTCCGGTTCCAGGCAGACCGGCCGGGGGAGCGGATCGTCGAGGCGGCGGTGGAATGGGCGCACGCGGCGATCGACGTGGCGGTGCTCGCGGTTCCCGAGAGCCACATCGGCAACGTACCGCCGGTGTCGTACGGCCGTGTCGGTGAGCAGGACGCGGTGATCCGGTGCACCGCGATGGGCTTTCCGCGCTTCAAACTCCGTACCGACACCACCGGTGCGCGGTTCCGGGACGCCGAGCACGTCCACGCGACCTGCGCGGTGCTGTCCAACCGGCGTGAGGGGACGCTGGACCTGGGCGTCACCCCACCGCCCGCCGAGGACCCCGACCCCGAGCGGGACGCGTGGGAGGGCATGTCCGGCGCGGCGGTCTTCAGCGGCGGCCTGCTGGTCGGCGTCGTCACGCGCCGCCACCGCGGGGACGGTCCGGGCCGGATCGCCGCAAGCCGGGTGGACCGCTGGGCGTACGGCGTGGACTCCTCCCAACGGGCGGAACTGGAGCGGCTGTTGGGGCACGGAGTCGGCCACGGCGCACTGACCTCGGCCGCGCCGACGACCGGTCTCGACCTCATCCAGGAGGTCTACCGCGCCCACCTCGCGGACATCGCGCCGGAGCTTTTGAAGGAGCGGGAGACGGAGCTCGCGGACCTGGTCTCCTTCTGCGCGGGCCCGGAACCGTACCTCTGGCTCCAGGGGCCCCCATGGGCCGGCAAGACGGCGCTGGCGGCGTGGTTCGCCCTCCATCCGCCGCGCGGAGTCGTACCGGTCTGGTTCTTCATCACCGCGCGCCACGCGAGCCAGTCCGACGGCGACGCGTACACCGCGGCCGTCATCGACCAGCTCGCCGCCCTCGCGGGCCGCGAACCGAGCGGCACCGGCTCCCCGACCGCCCGCGACGGCGAACGCCGGCTGCTGCTGCGTCAGGCGGCGGAGCGGGTGGCACACGACGGCGGCACGCTGCTCCTGGTGGTGGACGGCCTGGACGAGGACCAGTCCCTCACCCCCGGCGGCACCGGCACGAGCATCGCCTCCCTCCTGCCCGAACGCCCCCCGCCGGGCGTCCGCGTCCTGGTCACCAGCCGCGTCGGCCCCGGCCTCCCGGCCGACGTCAAGGGCGGACACCCGCTGCGCTCCTGCCGGGCGGTGGGGCTGTCGGCCACGGCCGCCTCCCGCCACACCGAGCACGAGACCAAGTACGACCTGGGGGAAGCACTTTCCGGCGACCGCCTCCAGCGCGACCTCGTCGGCCTCCTCACCGCCGCACGCGGCACGCTCACGGTCGACGACCTGCGCGAACTCACCGGCGAGCCGGCGTATGAGCTGCGTCGGCGGTTGGGGAGCGCGTTCGGTCGGATCCTGCGGCTGCGCGGTGACGTCGGCGGCATGGGAGGCGGCGGCGGACCCGAGGGCTACGGCGACGACCTGGCCCTGTACACCTCCACCCGCGGGTATCTCTTCGCCCACGAAACGCTTCTCACCACCGCCCAGGAGGAACTCGGGCCGGACCTGGGCGCCTACCTGGAGCGTCTGCACGCGTGGGCGGACTCCTACGACAAGCGCGGCTGGCCGGAGGAGACCCCCCTGTACCTGCTCCAGCCGTACGGCCGTCTCCTCGTGTTCCTCGGGGAGGCGGGCCGACTCACGGACCTGGCCGTCGATGCCCGGCGCCGTGACCGGCTGCGGGAGGCCACGGGGAGCGATGCGGCGTGCCTCGCGGAGATCGCGGCGGCGAGGGAGACGGTGCGGCGGGTCTCTCCCGACGACCTGGGGGCCTTGGCGGCGCTCGCGGTGGCGGGGGACCTGGTGGCCCAGCGCAACAAGAACCTGCATCCGGACATTCCGGCGGTGTACGCCCGGCTGGGACGAGTGCGGCACGCCATCGGGCTGGCCCGCAGTGTCTTCGAGCCGCTCGACCGGCTGCGGGCACTGGCCGCGGTGGCGCGTGTGCTGGCGGAGGCGGGGGACCGGCGGGCGGTGGGACTGGCGCGGGAGGCGGTGCGGCTGACGAGGGAGGAAGCGAAGACATCCAGCGACCGCGGCCACCCGCACTGCATGGCGGCCCACGGAGTTCTGGCCATGGCGCTGGCACGGTCCGGCCGAGCCGACGAGGCGGTGCGCGCGCTGTGCGAACTGCCGCGGCCGACCAACGGTCAGAGCACCGAGGCGTTCGTCGAGGCGCTGCTCGGTACCGCCCTGGCGCTGCGGGACCCGGTGCGCGGCGCCGAAGTCCTGCGCCTGGCCGAACGGGCGGCCGAGACGGTGTGGCCCCGGACCGATCGCGTACCGGTGCTGGTGACGGTCGCCGAGGCATGGGCGGCTGCCGGTTCTCCCGACGACGCGAGTCGCCTGTACGACTTCGTGACCGAGCTCTCCCGACGCCGCGCGGGCGACCCGGGGAACCTCCCCGCCGTCGCCGCTCAGGCACTGCGCGGGGCCCGCCCGGGCGACGCCGAAGCCCTGGCCTCGCTGGCCGCGGCGGCACTGGACGGACGGGCACAGCCACGTGATGTGTGGCAGCTGCAGGACGTGGCACGCGGACTCGCGGCGACGGGCGGACTGGCCGAGGCCCAGCGGCTCGTGGGGTCCATGGTGTTGGCTCCCGATCCCGTGCAGATCCGGGCCCGGCGCGATCTCTGGCTGGACATCGTCATCGGGTGGGCGCGCGCGGGCCGGGCGGCGCAGGCGTGGAAGGCGATCCAGGAGGGAGCACAACGGGGGTACGTCACCAGCGGGCGCGGCACCGTCGGGCACGCCGTGCGGCTCCTCGCGGCCGCCGGTCACGCCGACGACCTTGAGGAACTCCTCCTGCACAGCGGGGACTTCGACGAACGGGAGGTGATGGCCGAGGCGTACGCCGCGCTCGCCGCGCACGTCGCCGCCGACCACCCCGAACGGTCGCTGCGCCTGCTCCGGCACGCGGAGCACGGGGACCGCACGTCGGGGACCAGCACCTCCATCGCGCGCGACGTCGGCCTGGGCACTTTCGCCGGCGCGCTCGCCGCGATCGGGCGACCCGATGACGCCGAGCGGCTCCTGGAGGCGGTCGGTCTGCCGATGATGCGCTCCTGGGGATGTGCCGTGGCCTCCCTGGCCCTGGTCCGTGCGGACCGGGACCGGGCTGTGCGCTTCGCGGAACGGGCGTACGACCTCGCCTTCGCGCCTGACTTCCTCCAGATGTCGCAGACCGTCATGGTCACCGCCCTTCAGGCCATGGCGGGAGTGGGGGCGGCCGAGCGGGTCCTCGAGGTCGTCGAGAAGCTCCCGAAGTCGGGAGCCGTGCTCGAAGCGGGCAACCGCGACGACGTGTGGGCAGCAGTGGTCGAAGGACTGTGGCCGCATGCCCGGGGACCGGCCCGGCGATGGCTGGACAGTGTCCTGCCGGACCTGCGCGACGCGACTGTGTTCCGCCTCGTCCGGATCCTCGTCGCCGTGGGCCGCCACGACCCCGAGCTCGGCGCCCGCATCGGACGGCTCCTGCGGGACCGGGCCGCGGACCGCAGCCGCCGCGAGGAGCTCGAGGACCACGACCAGGCGATGCTCACGCTGGCGGTGCTGGCCGACGATCCGGCCGCCGCACACGACCTGGACACCATGGCGCACAGGCACGGTGAGTGGCCCGCGCCCACCCGGGTGACGGCCGTCCTGGCGCTGGGCCACGCCGCACTCGGCGACCACGAGACGGCCCGGAGCATCGCCCTGCGCCCGAGGAGCGACAGGGAACGGGCGGAGGCATGCGCGCACCTCGCCGCCTATACCGCGTGTGTGCACGACGAAGTGACGGCCGGTCCGTTCATCGGCGGCCCCTTGCTCGTCCCACCGGCCGCCCGTCGCCTCGCCGCCCTGCTCCTCCCGCCCCCGTCCGGCCCGGACATCCCCCGCGCCCGGGCCCTCCTCGCCGAAGCCCTCATCCCCGAGGGCTGGGACGAAGCCGCCCCGGTCCTCGCCGCGCTCGATCCGGCCGCCGTACTGCGCGCACGGAACGTGCTCTTCGCCCACCTGGGACTCGGAAACTGACCCCGCCCCCCACAGGCCGCTCCGCCCGCCCTCCCCCGCCGTGGCCCGCGGCTGCGGAAACGCGGTGGGGCGCGG
Source organism: Streptomyces coeruleorubidus (assembly GCF_028885415.1). Classification (GTDB taxonomy): domain Bacteria; phylum Actinomycetota; class Actinomycetes; order Streptomycetales; family Streptomycetaceae; genus Streptomyces; species Streptomyces coeruleorubidus_A. The sequence goes on along the minus strand of NZ_CP118527.1, from coordinate 3,651,300 downwards.
CACTCCCCTAATCGTGCCGCGCCCCGTCCCCCCGCCTCCGCAGTGGCTAGACCGCCTCCACCTCCGGCAGCGTGCCCGTCCGGGCCGCCCGGCCGTACCAGTGGGCGCTGGACTTCGGGGTGCGTTCGAGCGTCGCGTAGTCCACGTACACCGCGCCGAAGCGCTTGCCGTAGCCGTACGACCACTCGAAGTTGTCGAGCAGTGACCACAGGAAGTAGCCGCGGACGTCCGCGCCGTCGGCGATCGCGCGGCGGACCGCCGACAGGTGGCCGTGCAGGTAGGCGACGCGCTCCGGATCGTGCACCCGGCCGTCCGAGTCGATCTTGTCGTCGTAGGCCGCGCCGTTCTCGGTGATGTACAGCGGCAGGCCCGGTGCCTCCCGGGTGTAGCGCATGATCAGCTCGTGCAGGCCGGTCGGGTCGATCGTCCAGCCCATCTCCGTGCGGTCGCCGGGCGTCTGGTGGAAGGCGACGTCGTCCGCGGCCGGCCAGGGGGAGTGGGCGCTGGAGCCGTGGCCGTCGGCGCGCGGTCCCTTCGCCGAGGGGTCGGCCGCCGAGACCAGCGCGGGCGTGTAGTAGTTGAGGCCCAGCGCGTCCAGCGGCTGGTTGATCAGCGCCAGGTCGCCGTCGAGGACGTAGTCCCAGTCCGTGAGCTCCGCCGTCGCCTCGTACAGCGACTCCGGGTACGCGCCGTGCAGGATCGGGCCGTGGAAGACGCCGTTGGCCAGGTCGTCGATCCTCCAGGCCGCCGCCAGGTCCGCCGGGCTCTGCGAAAGCGGCCTGACCACGGAGGAGTTGAGGCTGATCGCGACAGAGTTGCGGGCTGGCATCACCGACCGCAGCGCGGACGCGCCCAGCCCGTGCGCCAGGTTCAGATGGTGCGCTGCACGCAGCGACGCCGCCGGGTCCGTCCGGCCCGGGGCGTGCACCCCGGAGGCATACCCCAGGAACGCGCTGCACCACGGCTCGTTGAGCGTCATCCACTGCTCGACCCGGTCGCCCAGCGCCTCGCCGACGATCTGCGCGTACTCCGCGAAACGGTACGCCGTGTCACGCTCCGGCCAGCCGCCCGCGTCCTCCAGCTCCTGCGGCAGATCCCAGTGGTAGAGCGTGACGGCCGGCTTGATGCCCTTGGACAGCAGCTCGTCGACCAGCCGGCGGTAGAAGTCCAGGCCCTTCTGCACGGCAGGGCCCCGGCCGGTCGGCTGCACCCGCGACCACGAGACGGAGAAGCGGTAGGCGCCCAGGCCCAGCTCCGCCATCAGCGCCACGTCCTCGCGGTAGCGGTGGTAGTGGTCGACAGCGATGTCACCGGTGTCGCCGCCGGCCGTCTTGCCCGGCGTATGGCTGAAGGTGTCCCAGATCGACGGCGTGCGGCCGTCCTCCCGCACCGCACCCTCGATCTGGTACGCGGAGGTCGCCGCGCCCCAGAGGAAGGCGGGAGGGAAGGTCACCGCAGTGGCCGGGTTCTCGGAGTCAGGCATGGAAGCGCTCCCATTGGAGGTCGTGAAGACCGACGGTGGAGGGGGAGTGGAGGAGGGGGAGGAGGGGCCGGAGCAGCGCTGGCCCGGCCCCCTGGAAACAGGGCGTCAGCCCTTGACGGCGCCCTGCATGATGCCGCCCACGATCTGCTTGCCGAAGATCGCGAAGACCAGCAGCAGCGGCAGCGTGCCGAGCAGCGCGCCCGCCATGATCAGGGACTGGTCGGGGGTGTAGCCGCGGCCCAGGCCCGCGACCGCGACCTGCACGGTCGGGTTGCCGGTCTGCGTCAGGACCAGGAACGGCCACAGGAAGTCGTTCCAGGTCTGCACGAACATCAGCATGCCCAGCACGGCCATCGCGGGCCGCGCGGTGGGGAACACCACGTGCCAGACCACGCGCCAACTGCTCGCCCCGTCGACCCGGGCGGCCTCGATGATCTCGTCCGGCAACGCCTGGATCAGGTACTGCCGCATGAAGAACACACCGAACGCGCTCACCAGCGAGGGGAAGATCACCGCCTGCAACTGGTCCGTCCAGTCGAGCTTGGCGACCATCATGTACAGCGGGATCACGCTCAGCTGCGGCGGCACCATCATCGTGCCGATCACGATCAGCATCAGCGCGTTACGGCCCTTGAAGCGCAGCTTGGCGAAGGCGAACCCGGCGATCGTCGACAGGCAGACGATGGTCAGCGCCGAGATCCCCGCCACCAGCGTGGTGTTGAAGAACGCCTCGCCCAGGTTGGCGTCCTTCCAGGCGATCTCCAGGTTGTTGAACAGGTTGGAGCCGAACCAGAACGGCGGCGGGGTCTGCGCCAGGCGCTGGTTGTCGCGCGAGGCGGCGATCGCCGTCCACACCAGCGGGAACAGCGAGACGATGGTGAACAGGATGAGGATCGCGTACGCGATCGGGCCGCCGTGCAGTTGCCCGCCGGCCCGCGCGGACTTCGGCAGGCGCGGACGCTTCGCCGCCTTGGCGGGCGTGGTCTCGGGGGGCGTCACAGTCGTCGTCACGGCCGGAACTCCTAACTACTGGCGCGCAGCCGGCGCGAGATGACGTAGTTGACGATGCCGATGACGATCAGGATCAGGAACATCGTCCAGGCGATCGCCGAGGCACGGCCCAGGTGCTGGTTGACCCAGCCCTGCTCGTACAGGTACAGGCCGAGCGTCTGGAACTGGTGCTCCGCGCCGCCGGAGGCGCCCTTGTTGGCGTCGAACAGCAGCGGCTCGCCGAAGACCTGGCTCGCCCCGATCGTCGACACGACCACGGTGAACAGGATGGTCGGACGCAGCGACGGCAGTGTCACGTGGAAGAACTGCTGCCAGCGGTTGGCCCCGTCCAGGGCCGCCGACTCGTACAGGTCCTGCGGGATCGCCTGCATCGCGGCCAGGTAGATCAGCGCGTTGTAGCCGGTCCAGCGCCAGATGATGATCGACGAGACGGCGATCTGCGAGGGCCACTTGTCGCCCTGCCAGTCGACCGGGTCGACCCCGACGAAGTCCAGCGCCCAGTTGATCATGCCGTAGTCACGGCCGAAGAGCAGCACGAACACCAGGGAGGCGGCGGCGATCGACGTGGCGTACGGCGCGAGCATCGCGACCCGGTAGAAGGTCGAGGCCCGCAGCTTGTAGTTGAGGATGTGGGCGATGCCCATCGCCATCAGCAGCTGTGGAACGGTGGAGATGATGCCGATGGTCAGGGTGTTCTTCGCCGCGTTCCAGAAGAAGTCGTCGTCGAAGATCCGGGTGTAGTTGCGCAGCCCCACCCAGTTCATGTCGGTGGGCGCCGTCAGCTCCACCTGGTGCAGCGAGGCCCAGCCCGTGTAGACCAGCGGGAACAGGCCGAAGGCGACGAACAGCAGGAAGAACGGGGAGACGAAGGCGTAGGGGCTCCAGCGCACATCCCGCTGCCAGCGGCGGGACAGCCGGGCACGTCGTCGCCGCTCCTGCTCGGGGACGGCGTCAGCGGGCGGGCGGCCCGGGGCCGCGCCCCCCTCCTTGGCGGGGGGCGCGGCGGTGTCGTGGCGGGTGGCCATACGGGTCACTGGTCCAGGTTGTTGTCGATGGTCTTGGTCGCCGTCTTCCAGGCCTCCTCCGCGGACTTGCCCTTCGTGACGAGGATGACGCCGTTGTCCGTCAGACCCTGCTGGATGATCTGGTCCTTCGGGCCGATCGGCTGGAGGGGGATCTGCTTGGCGGCCTCGGAGAAGATCTTGCCGATCGGGGCGTCACCGGTCATGTCGTTGACGGCGCCGGTCACTTCGGGCATGTCGTACGCGGCCTGCGCGCTCGGGAAGCTGCCCTGCACCTTGAACAGCTTCGCCTGCTGCTCGGGCGCGGTCAGCCACGCGACCAGCTTCTTGGCCTCCTCGACGTTCTTGCCGTTCTTCGGCACCGCGAGGAAGCTGCCGCCCCAGTTGCCGGACTGGGGCGCCACGGCCACGTTCCACTTGCCCTTGGCGTCCGGCTTCGACTTGCCCTTGATGTAACCCAGCATCCACGGCGGGCAGGCCATCGCGGCGAACTTGTTGTTGGCGATCGTCTGGTCCCAGGCCGGCTGGAACTGCGTCTGTGCGCCGAGCAGGCCCTTCTCGGCGGCCTCCGCGGTCAGGTCGAAGGCCTTCTTGACGGCCGGGTTCGTCTTGTAGATGACCTTGCCGGAGGAGTCGTAGAACTTCTCCTTCTCACTGCTCAGGATCGCGTTGAGCAGACCACCGGGGGAGTCCATGAAGGTGGTGCCCTTGGGGGCCTTGCCCTGGTACCGCTCACCGGCCGCCACGAGCTTGGCCCAGTCGCCCGCCCACAGCTTGGCGACCTCCGCCGGGTCGGTGGGCAGACCGGCCTGCTTGAACATGTCCGTGCGGTAGCAGATGGCCATCGGACCGACGTCCGTGCCGAGGGCGATCGTCTGGTTGTCCTTGGTCGTGGCCTGCTGCCACTTCCAATCCAGCCAGTCGCTCTTGTTCACTCCCGAAACCTTGGAGAGGTCCTCGAGCTTGGCCGCCTGGGTGTTCACGATCTCGGCGATGTTCCCGACCTCGACGGCCTGGACGTCCTGCAGACCACTGTTGGTGGTGAGGTGGTTGAGCAGCGCCGGGTAGTAGTTCTCGTTCCGCTCGACGACGTTCTCGGCGATCTTGATGTTGGGGTTGAGCTTCTCGTACTCGCTGTAGAGCCCGGCTTCCTTGAAGCCCATGGTGCCGAAAAGCCCCAGGGTGATCGTGGTCTTGCCCTTGCCGCCGCCGTTCGACGAGTCGGAGCCATCGTCCTTGCCGTCGTCGGCACAGCCGGCCAGCAGCCCGGCGCCCAGCGACGCGGCGGCCGCGAGGACCATCGCCTTGCGGGCGGTTCGGATGCGTGCTCGCATGTCGTCCTCCTGTTGCCCTGACGTGCCGACCCCCCGGCCAACTGCATTGTTGGACCCGTTTTTACTCGCTGCGGCTCGGGCGGGGAACGTGCGGGTTGTGTATGTGTCAGGTACTGTGGGAGCGCTCCCACCAGTGATGTGTTGAAGGTTCTCCGGTCGCGGCGGGGGTGTCAAGGGACCGGACAGCGAGAGATGCGTTCAGTTATCGGGCCGTTAACTGGACCTGGGCCGGTATCCGCTGCGGCCCCGGGCGGCGGTATCAAGCCAGCCGGACCGGCTCGCCGGCGGAAGCGGAAGGCCGGGGGCGGCGGGCCTCGGCAGCGGTCAAGACAGCCGACAAGCCTGTTAAATTCCAGGCCAGCCGCAGAGTGCGGGTGTGGACGGGAAGGCGGAGCCCATGGCAAGCCACGGAGCGCGGGGCCGAAGCGGTGGCCGGCCCACCCTCGAAGAGGTGGCGGCGCGCGCCGGTGTCGGCCGCGGCACGGTGTCCCGGGTGATCAACGGCTCGCCCCGGGTCAGCGACGCGACCCGGGCGGCCGTCGAGGCTGCGGTCGCCGAGCTCGGCTACGTCCCGAACACCGCGGCCCGCGCCCTGGCCGCCAACCGCACGGACGCGATCGCGCTGGTCGTGCCCGAGCCGGAGACCCGGTTCTTCTCGGAGCCGTACTTCTCGGACATTCTGAAGGGCGTCGGGGCGGAGCTGTCCGACACGGAGATGCAGCTGCTGCTGATCTTCGCGGGCGGCGACCGCGAACGCCGCCGCCTCGCCCAGTACCTGGCCGCCCATCGGGTGGACGGCGTTCTGCTGGTCTCGGTCCACGCGGACGATCCACTGCCCGACCTGCTGGCCCAGCTGGACATCCCGGCGGTGATCAGCGGCCCGCGATCGGCGGCGGAGACACTGCCGTCGGTCGACTCGGACAACTACGGCGGCGCCCGCCAGGCCGTCGAGCACCTGCTGTCCCGCGGCCGCCGCCGGGTGGCCCACATCACCGGCCGCCTCGACGTCTACGGCGCCCAGCGCCGCATCGAGGGCTACCGCGACGCCCTGAGCGACGCGGGCCACGAGGTGGACGAGGCGCTGATCGAGCCGGGCGACTTCACGGAGGAGGGCGGCAGCCGTGCCATGGCGGCACTGCTGGAGCGCCGTCCCGACCTGAACGCGGTCTTCGCCGCCTCCGACGTCACCGCGGCCGGCGCCCGTCAGGCGCTGCGCGAGGCGGGGCGCCGCATCCCCGACGACGTGGCGCTCGTCGGCTACGACGACTCCGCCATCGCCCGCCACATGGAGCCGCCCCTCACCAGCGTCCGCCAGCCCATCGAGGTGATGGGCCGGCGGATGATAGACCTCCTCCTCACCGAGGTCGCCGACCGCCGCCCCCTGGCGTCCCGAGGGCTGGACCGACGGCAGGTCGTCCTGGCCACGGAACTGGTGCCCCGAGCGTCGTCGTGACGCCGCACCCCCTGCTGGGCATCGACGAGGTCGCTCGGACCGAGCCGTACCTGCGCACGGTGGGCGAGGTCTTCCGGGCCTTCCGCGACCAGGACTCGAGCTGCGTGTCGTACGGGGTCCGGCTCGCCGACGGGGAGCGCTGGTTCGTGAAGGAGGCGACGACCGAGCCTGTCGCCCCCGCTTGGACGGGATCGGTCAACGACCTCGACGAATCGAACCTTCCGTGGAACGCGAGGATGGCGCAGGACGGGACGATCATCATTCTGTGACGGAGCCCCGGCCGTCCGTAGACGACCGGGGCTCCTCTCGACCTCACAGGGCCCGGGGGAGCCTCTACGGCATGACCCCATGAGGGAGTGCGGGGGTCGGTGCATGCTGGCCCACGAGGACATCGAGCGCGTGGAGGAAGGCGGTGTGGGTCCCGGCGTCCTGAGCCGTCGTGATCACCTCGTCCAGGAACTCGTACGCCTGCTCGTCCGTAAGGTCGCCCAGCCAGGGGAGCGCGCTGCTGTGCATGGTTACGCCTCTCGTTCCTTCTTGACGCGCTCCAGACGGGGCTCGGTCACGGTCAGCTTCTCGGCGCTCGGGGCCTTCCACCTCAGGGCGAACGAGTCGACCGCGCGCAGGATGTACGTGCCATCCCTCTTCACGTCGCCGCCACGAGGGCCTGGAGCGGGCCGCCCTGGCCGGAGCTGAGGAGGCCCTCGACAAGCTCAAGCTGGCCGCCTCCCAGCGGATCCGGCAACGCCTGTTCTCCCTGGCAGCCGACTACACCGCGACCGCCGCGTGGTCTGCTCTGGATGCCCGCCAGCTCGAACGGACTCAGAGGCACCTCGACCGGGCGCTGTACCTGGCCGGGATGGCCAAAGACACCGTGGCGGAGCTGAGGGTCTGGAACTCGTACGCGATGCTTGCCCACCAGCGGGGCCAGCACACACAGGCTGTGGATGCCGGATATGCGGCCCAGGCCACGGCCATCACCCGGCGGGACCCGCTGTTCGCCTCGCTCGCGCACGCCAGAACGGCCGTGGGCCATTCGAATCTCGGTGACCGTACGGGCGCCCTACGGTCCCTGGGGTACGCCCAGGAAGCCCTGGAGAAGGCGTCCTTCGAGGAGCCCCGGCCCAGCTGGGTGGCCTTTGGGGGCGCCGAGCTGACCGCCATCACAGCGATCGTCAGGGACCGGCTCGGGGACCCGGCACGAGCTGAGTCCGCCTCCCACAGGGCTCTGGCCAGCATCCCCAAGCAGTTCCGCCGTAACCGCGCCCTGGCCACGGCACGGCTCGCCCTGGCCCAACTCCACCAGCGGGACATCGATCAGGCGTCACCGCATCCACCGTGTTCGAACTGATGCAGGGGCACCCGCTCCCGGGCCGGATGCGCTCTCTGCTCGGTGACTACTACCGGGACTTGATCAACCTTGCGCCGGACGCCGGCGTCGCACAAGAGTGGGGAGACCGCTTCCGATCCGAATGGAGCCGATCTTGAGTGCCGCTGATCTGGTCGTCCGCCGCTTCACTAACAAGGACCTCCCGCAGATCCGCCAGACGCTGATCGACATCCATGCGGACGCCTACGCCGATGCGATGGATGACGAGTTCAACCAGCGCTTCCCCTGGTTCGTAGACCACTGGGGCAAGAACCCGGACTTCGACTGCGTGATCGCGTACGACGGTGACGAGGCGGTGGCCTTCGCGTATGGAGCCCCGTCAACCCCCTACCGCGAGTGGTGGCGCGAGCACCTGAAGCCCGCCCCCGACCCGGGGAAGGACCGCACCTTCTCCTACTCGGAGCTGGCCGTCCGGACGAAGTACCGGAAGATGGGCGTGTCCGAGCTGGTTAGCTGGGCCCTGCTGGACGAGCGGGACGAGGACCTCGTGGTCCTGCTCGTCGACACCGAACACCCTCGCGTCCAGGCCAAATACGAGTCCTGGGGCTTCCGGAAGGTCGGCGAGCGTCAGCCCTTCCCGGACTCCCCGGTGTACGCCGTCATGCCGGCCGAACTCCCGCTCTCATCCTGATCCGGTCTCTTCACCGTCGTCCTCAAGGGCGGTCCGTGCGGCCTTGGCGAAACCGTCCAGCGGACGTCTGAACTTCCTGACCTCGTCCGCGAACTCACCCGCAGCCTGAACCACGGAGTCCGGCCCCGCGATGGCGATGTTTGATCGGCGCTTGCGGATGTGGCCCTGAAGCGTCTCGAACTGGGTGAGGGAACCGGCGCTGGCGCGCTGCCTCCGACTCCTGGTGCTGTAGTTGAAGGCGCGCGGCCCGGAATCCGAACCAACTGGTGCCGAAAGCCGTGAGTCCACCGATGGCCGCACCCAAGACGGCCGCGTGGGGGATTGCCGTGAAGCGGGGTTTGGTACCGGCGGCGAGAGGAATACGAGAGCGACCCGGAGTACCAGCGCATCCTGGCGGCGATGGAGCGGCCTTGGTGGAAGCGGCCGGCGGCCCTGTGGGGCGGCGTCGTCGCCGTTGCCGTCGCCTCGTTCTTCCTGGGCGGTGTGGTCCTGGGTTCTGACAGCAGCTCGGGCGCCCCTTCCGAGGACTCCTGGGTGCAGAATCAGGTGGACGGTCAGTCGCAAAACAACCAGCAGAACAATCAACCTGCTGGGATATCCGCAGCGCAGAGAAGTCAGATCCTCAGCGGTTGGGTGGAAGGCGGAAAGCTTCTCAAGATCCGGGTGGCCACCGGTGTGGCCACGGCGGATACGAAAGAGGCCGGTGACCTGATCAACGCAGGTCACCGGCCTCTTTGGTAAGGGTGAGTGACGGGACTCGAACCCGCGGCATCCTGGACCACAACCAGGTGCTCTACCAGCTGAGCTACACCCACCATGACCGGCTTGGAGATCAGTAAGTTCCCCGACCGGCCGAGAAAAAGTGTACAGGGTCCGAAGGGGTGCTCGCGCCCGGCTTTCGCGGCGCCCCTCCGCGGGCCCCCGGCACGGCTACTGAGCAGGCAGCACGTGCTTCGCGGCGATCTTCTTCGCGGTGTCCGAGTCGGGCCCGGGCTGCGGGACGAAGACGGCCTCGCGGTAGTAGCGCAGCTCCGCGATGGACTCGCGGATGTCGGCGAGCGCGCGGTGGTTGCCGTTCTTCTGCGGGCTGTTGAAGTACGCCCGCGGGTACCAGCGGCGGGCCAGCTCCTTGATCGACGACACGTCGACGATCCGGTAGTGCAGGTAGTCCTCCAGCGTCGGCATGTCACGCAGCAGGAAGCCGCGGTCCGTGCCGACGGAGTTGCCGCACAGCGGGGCCTTGCCCGGCTCCTTGACGAACTCCCTGACGTACGTCAGGACCTGCTCCTCGGCGTCCTTCAGCGTCGTGCCGTCCGGCAGCTCGGCGAGCAGCCCGGACGCGGTGTGCATCTGACGCACCACATCCGGCATCGTCTCCAGCGCCCGGTCCGGCGGCCGGATGACGATGTCCACGCCCTCGCCGAGCACGTTCAGCTCGGAGTCGGTGACGAGGGCGGCCACCTCGATGAGCGCGTCGTCCGACAGCGAGAGGCCGGTCATCTCGCAGTCGATCCACACCATGCGATCGTTCATGTGTCTCACCTTACGGGGAGCCGTCCCGGGCTGAGCCGACCGTGCGGTGACCTCGTGGCCAAAGGGCGCACCCGCTAGTGACCAAGGGCGCACCTGCCTCCGACGCAGCGCCGGGCCCGCGCGGAGGGTGTTCCTCCGCGCGGGCCCGGTCACCGGCTCACATCACGTCGCGCTGCGCTGCCCCGGCAGACTCGCCCGGGTCGGTACGTACGCCTCCCGCCCGTTGTCGGACGCGCTCGACGCCGACGCGGACAGGGATCCGACCGCGCTCGCCGCCGCCGTACGGCGGGACTGGAGCGGGACGGGGTGCTCCGGGTGCATCGAGGCGGGCTGCTGGCCCGGCTGGCCGGCATGCCCCCCGTGGCCGGGCATGCCGGACCCCGGACCGCCCGGGGCGGCCTCGGTGTCCTGCGGCCGCTCGCCCTGGGGACGACGGGCGCGGTACGCCGCCCGGTAGGCGGCCGGCGACGAGCCCAGCTGGCGGCGGAAGTGCCCGCGCAGGGCCACCGGCGACCGGAAGCCGCAGCGCCCCGCCACCTCGTCCACCGAGTAGTCCGACGTCTCCAGCAGGCGCTGCGCCTGGAGGACCCGCTGCGTGATCAGCCACTGCAGCGGGGCACTCCCGGTCAGCGAGCGGAAGCGGCGGTCGAACGTACGACGGCTCATGTACGCGCGTGCCGCCAGCGTCTCCACGTCGAACTGTTCGTGGAGGTGCTCCAGCGCCCAGGCGACGACCTCGGCGAGCGGGTCGGCGCCGATCTCCTCTGGTAAAGACCTGTCGAGATAGCGCTCCTGGCCGCCGCTTCGGCGCGGGGGCACGACGAGGCGCCGGGCCAGGGCCCCTGCCGCCTCGTTGCCGTGGTCCGTGCGCACGATGTGCAGGCACAGGTCGATGCCCGCGGCCGTGCCGGCCGACGTCAGCACGTCGCCGTCGTCGACGAACAGCTCCCGCGGGTCGACGTGCACCGACGGATAGCGTTTCGCCAGCGTCGGCGCGTACATCCAGTGTGTCGTCGCGGGTCGGCCGTCCAGCAGGCCCGCCGCCGCGAGGACGAAGGCGCCGGTGCACAGCCCGACGATGCGGGCGCCCTCCTCGTGTGCCCGGCGCAGCGCGTCGAGCGCCTCGTCCGGTGGCGGAGAAGTGATCGAACGCCAGGCCGGTACGACGACCGTGCCCGCGCGCGAGATCGCTTCCAGGCCATGCGGTGCGCTGAGTTCGAGGCCCCCTGTGGTCCGCAGTGGGCCGTCCTCGCCGCCGCACACCAGCAGTCGGTAGCGCGGAACGCCGGCGTCCTGGCGGTCGATCCCGAACACCGACAACGGTATGGAACTCTCGAAGATGGGGCCGCCGCTGAACAGCAGCACCGCGACGATCTCCTTGCGACGTCGCCCGGAAAGCTTCCGGGCCGCGGCTTCCGGCGCGGCAGTGGAGTCGTGGCTCATACTGCTAAGCCCCCCTCGGTGGTCGCGGCTCCTCGGTTGTGTCGCTCCTGCACGTTTCCCCTCGGTCCTGCACGAGTCCCCCGCCGTAGACAGTCAAGATCGAATCTACTGTGTCCCGTTGCGCCGCAGTGGCCGGTTCGGCACTCGGCACATTGTCGACTTGGCAACTTGGCGTGAAGCATTCGATCACGAAGCGTTGCACTCGTGGGGCGTGCAGGGAAGTGCGCCTTGTCGCAGTGGCCAATCCGCGTAGGGTGCGCAGCACCCCTGAGGTCCTTTCCGTGCAGGTCGAACGGGGCTTGCGGGGCCGTCAGGGAGGGTGATGCACGGGTGTGAGAAGTTGGCTGAAAAGCAGCGTGCGCGTGCGCGAAAACCGGTCAGCCGACCGGTGTATCCCCGCCAGTGTGCCGTCCGCCACGGTGCGAGCCCGTTCCGGTGCGGTGGTGCCGGCCCCGGTGGGGCGCCCGGTCCTCGGCCGCCAGCCGGGCCGCGCCGCGCTCGGACTGGCGCAGCAGGACCCGGCAGGCGCCCGTGACGGCCGCGAGCCCGAGGGCCGTACCGACGGCGCCGGCCAGGGAGGCGCCGTAGCCGAGGAGCACGACCGGGACGAGCAGGCAGCTGAAGGCCGCCCAGCGGACCACCTCCGTCGCGGAGTCCCGCGGCGGCGGGGTCGCGCGATCCGCCTCGGAGGCGGGGCGAGGTCCGGGCATGCGTGCTCCCTGTGGCGTGACTCACGCAGTTCAACGCGTGGCCGGTGAGCAGGTCACTGAGTGACCGGATCATCCCCACGGGTAAGTGAATCCTGTGCAAACCGCCTGTACAGCGCAGCAACCATTGCGTTACGGGCGTCGCCTCGTGCATGCTCCCTGGAACCCGCACGCACGGCGGGCGGGATCTGGGCTAAGGAGGCGTGCCGCCGTACCCTTGGGGGTATGGGGTTGGGAAGACCATTCCCGGACACAGCTCCGCCGCACAGTGTTGTCCCACCCATAAAGGATCACAACGCCGAGACAGCCATGGCCGGTCACGAATTCTTCGAACCCGCGGACCGCAAGCGGCCCGTCGCCGATCCCACGGCGGCCGAGCCCCTGGCGGCGGAAGAGCCACGCCACTCCTGCGACCCCGCCTTCAAGCACGGGGTCGTCGTCGGCTTCGACGGCTCCACGTCCAGTGAGCGCGCCCTGGCGTACGCGATCGGCATGGCCCATCGCTCCGGGGCGGGCCTGATCATCGTCCACGTCGCCAACCGGCTGCCGACCACCGTGTGGGCCGGCTGTGAGCCGCCCGTCTTCGTGGACGTGCCGGACCACCGGACCGAGGTGCTCGGTCTCGAGCTGGCCTGTGCGGACTACCTCGCCGAGGTGCCCTGGATCCTGGTCGAGCGCGGCGGCGACATCTGCCACGAACTCGAAGAGGTCGGCCGGGAGTACGAGGCCGACGCGATCGTCGTCGGGTCGACCCACGGCATCGTCGGGCGGATCTTCGGCTCCGTCGCGGGGCGACTCGCCAAGCGGGCGAAGCGGCCCGTCGTCGTCATTCCCTGAGTGCCAACTCCCTTGCTCCCCTGGTGCGACGCGTAAATCTACTCGTGCGTAGAGGTGTTTGTGCCCTTGTGAAGGGCATATACGGGGCACCGCACAACTGCACATGCACGAAGGGAGCCCGCCGTGGACAAAGACGTCTCCGCGGGAAGCGGAATCACCACCGTGGTCGGTCGACTCGCCCTGGGAATCACCCTGTTGGCCTTCGGGCTGGGGCATACCGCTGTGATCGACGGGGTGTCGACCGCTGACGCCGTGTCAATCGCCCGGTACGTGGGCGGCATTGCCCTCTTCGTCGCCGGGCTGATCGCCCTGCGGGACGGGGACTTTGCCGGTGGGACGGCGTTCTCGGTGCTCGGGGCGCTGTGGTTCACCTGGGCCGTCTCGGCGGGTGCCGCCGGCAATGAGGCAGGGTTCTTCCTGCTGTTGTTCGCCCTCGTGGCGCTGTCTTTGACGCTTGCGGGTGGGGAGCAGCTCGGTCAGGTGGTCTACGGGCTGTTCTTCGTCGCCCTGTTGCTCGCGGCGATCGCCGAGTTCGCCGGTAACGACGGGCTCGCCAAGGTGGGCGGCTGGTTCGCCGTGGCTGCGGGGGCAGTGGCGTGGTACGCGGCCACGGCGGTGCTCGCGCACTGGCCCACGGTGCCTCCGCGACGCGCTGCCGGCCGGGGAGTGACGGCCACCGGTTAGCTGCGCAGGCCGGGGGGTTGGGCGGCTTCCCGGTGATGAAAACGGACCCCCCGTGCTTGGTGGCAGCGCGTGGGGTCCGTCCTCTTGTTTGGCCTGTGCGGGTGCGCTGTGGTTGCTCGCGCAGTTCCCCGCGCCCCTAAAAGAAGGGCACTTACTCGACCGTTACTGACTTGGCCAGGTTGCGGGGCTTGTCGATGTCCCTGCCCAGGGCCAGGGCCGTGTGGTACGCCAGGAGTTGGAGGGGGATGCCCATCAGGATGGGGTCGAGTTCGTCCTCGTTCTTGGGGACGACGATGGTTTCGTCGGCCTTCTCCTGGTGCTGGTGGGCCACGGCGAGGATCTTGCCGCTGCGGGCCTTGATCTCCTCCATGGCGGCGCGGTTCTTCTCCAGGAGGTCGTCGTCGGGGACGATCGCGACCGTCGGGAGGGCGGGCTCGATCAGGGCCAGGGGGCCGTGCTTGAGCTCGGAGGCGGGGTAGGCCTCGGCGTGGATGTAGGAGACCTCCTTGAGCTTCAGGGAGGCCTCGCGGGCCACCGGGTAGCCCCGCACGCGGCCGATGAAGAGCATCGAGCGGGCCTCGGCGAACTGCAGGGCCAGCTTCTTGACGTCCTCCTCGTGCTCCATGATCTCGGCGATCTGGGCGGGCAGCTTGCGCAGGCCCTCGATGATCCGCTTGCCGTCGCGGACCGAGAGGTCGCGGGTGCGGCCCAGGTGCAGGGCGAGGAGCGCGAAGGCGACCGTGGTGTTCGTGAAGCACTTCGTGGAGACGACGCAGACCTCCGGGCCCGCGTGGACGTAGATGCCGCCGTCGGCCTCGCGGGCGATCGCGGAGCCGACCACGTTCACCACGCCCAGGACCCGTGCGCCCTTGCGCTTGAGCTCCTGCACGGCGGCGAGGACGTCGTAGGTCTCGCCGGACTGGGAGACGGCGATGTAGAGGGTGTCGGGGTCGACGACCGCGTTGCGGTAGCGGAACTCCGAGGCCGGCTCGGCGTCGGCGGGGATGCGGGCCAGCTCCTCGATCATCTGGGCACCGATCATGCCCGCGTGGTACGAGGTGCCGCAGCCGAGGATCTTCACGCGGCGGATCCGGCGGGCCTCGCGGGCGTCGAGGTTCAGGCCGCCCAGGTGCACGGTGGAGAAGCGGTCGTCGATGCGGCCGCGCAGCACGCGGTCCACGGCGTCGGCCTGCTCGTGGATCTCCTTGTGCATGTAGGTGTCGTGGCCGCCCATGTCGTAGGAGGCCGCCTCCCACTCCACGGTGGTGGGCTCCGCGGTGGTGCGGGTGCCCTCCGTGGTGTACGTGCGGAAGTCGTCGGCCTTCAGGGTGGCCATCTCGCCGTCGTCCAGCGTGACGATCTGGCGCGTGTGGGCGACCAGCGCGGCTATGTCGGAGGCGACGAACATCTCCTTCTCGCCGATGCCGAGGACGACCGGGGAGCCGTTGCGGGCGACGACGATCCGGTCGGGGAAGTCGGCGTGCAGCACGGCGATGCCGTAGGTGCCCTCGATGAGCCGGAGGGTCTCGCGGACCTTGTCCTCCAGCTTGGTGGCCTGCGAGCGGGCGATGAGGTGGACGAGGACCTCGGTGTCGGTCTCGGAGAGGAACTCGATGCCGTCCGCCTCCAGCTTGCGGCGCAGGTCGGAGGCGTTGTCGATGATGCCGTTGTGGACGACAGCGACCTTGCCCTCGTGGTCGAGGTGCGGGTGGGCGTTGACGTCGGAGGGGGCCCCGTGGGTGGCCCAGCGGGTGTGGGCGATGCCGGTCGTGCCCTTGAAGCGGGCCGGGACCTTGGCCTCCAGATCGCGGACGCGGCCCTTGGCCTTGACCATTTTCAGGCCGGAGGCCTTCGGGGACGTGATGACGATGCCCGCGGAGTCGTAGCCGCGGTACTCCAGGCGCTGGAGGCCCTCCAGGAGGAGGGGAGCGACGTCACGCTTCCCGATGTAACCGACGATTCCGCACATATATACGCATTCCTAGCCGTAGACGATGCGCCGCAGCTGCCGGAGCGAGAGCTCCGGCGGCGCCACCGCGCGATATTTGAGATCCGCCTCGATCCGCTCGAAAATCGCCGCGTTCACCAGGCCCTGGGCCTGGAGCTCGCGGTGGCGGCGACGGACGTACTCCTCGGTCGTCTCGTCGAAGTAGGCGAGCACGTCCTGGATCACACGCAGCGCCTCGCCCCGGTTGAGGGGGGTGGACCGCGTCAGATGATCAACGAGTTCGTCGTGCACCCGGTAGATCCTGAGGCACCGGCGACGCTTACGCAAGAATTCTGCCCGGTTTCGGGCAGGTGGCTGTTGGAATCTCTTGGGGGAACGTTGAACCCGTCATGAGCGCTTGTTCGTGAGGCGTCCACCGGGCAGCCGGTATCTCGTTGCCCGAGGCGTCGATTTTTGGACGCCATGGACATTCCTCGTATGGGCGTACCCGAGCGGCTCGCCGAGCGCATGAGCATGGCCGAGCAGCACGAGTACCTGCGCGCCAGGTTCTCCCGGCGCACGATGATCAGAGGCGGCGCCGTCACGCTCGGCGCCGTCGCGGGTGGCGCGTTCGTACCGGGCGCCACCGCCCAGGCCGCCGTTCCGAGCGGGCGGACCGGCATCGAGACCGTCGACGGGGCCCATGTGGCGCCCTTCGGCCGTCACCTCGCCTACGGCACCGACCCGCGCACGGAGATGACCGTCTCCTGGCAGGTCCCGGTCGCCGTCAAGAAACCGTTCATCCGGATCGGCGCCCACCCCACGGACCTCTCCCGGAAGATCGACGCCGAGGTCCGCACCCTCTTCACACCGGCCGGTGTCGGCGCGAGCGGCAACCACACCCAGTACTACGTCCACGCCCGGCTGACCCGCCTGCGCCCGGGCCGGACGTACTACTACGGCGTCGGCCACCAGGGCTTCGACCCGGCCGAGCCCCACCTGCTGGGCACCCTCGGCACCTTCACCACCGCCCCCGCGGACCGGGCGCCCTTCACCTTCACGGCCTTCGGCGACGAGGGCGTCAGCTACCACGCGCTCGCCAACAACAGCCTGATCCTCGGCCAGAACCCGGCCTTCCACCTGCACGCCGGCGACATCGCGTACGGCGATCCGACCGGCCAGGGCAGGAGCGACGACACCGGCTTCGACTCGCGCGTGTGGGACCAGTTCCTCGCCCAGACCGAGTCCGTCGCCAAGTCCGTCCCGTGGATGCCCGCCTACGGCAACCACGACATGGAGGCCTGGTACTCGCCGAGCGGCTACGGCGGCGAGGAGGCCCGCTGGACCCTCCCGGACAACGGCCCCGACCGGAAGAACCTCCCGGGCGTCTACTCCTTCGTCTACGGCAACACGGCCGTCATCTCGCTCGACGCCAACGACGTCTCCTTCGAGATCCCGGCCAACCTGGGCATCTCCGGCGGCACCCAGACCAAGTGGCTGGAGACCCAGCTCAAGAAGTACCGGGCCGCGCGCGACATCGACTTCATCGTCGTCTTCTTCCACCACTGCGCCTACTGCACCTCCACCTCCCACGCCTCCGAGGGCGGGGTACGGCAGGAGTGGGTGCCGCTGTTCGAGAAGTACACCGTGGACCTCGTCATCAACGGCCACAACCACCAGTACGAGCGCACCGACGTCATCAAGGACGGCAAGGTCACCCGGAAGCTCCCGATCGGCGGCACGGCCTACCCCGAGACCGACGGCGTGGTGTACGTGACGGCCGGTGCCGCGGGCCGCAGCCTCTACGCGTTCAGCGCCCCGCTGTCGTACGAGGGCAACGAGCACGACGTGGACTCCGTGTCCTCGTTCGTCAACGTCAAGGGCGGCAAGCAGAACGAGACCGTCACCTGGTCCCGGGTGCGCTACCTCGACTACTCCTTCCTGCGCGTGGACGTCACCCCCGCGCCGAAGGGACGCCTGGCCACGCTCACGGTGCGCGGCATCGCCGAGACCGGTGACCAGGTGGACCACTTCACGGTGGCGCGCCGGGCGAATTAGCGCCCCGAGGCCGTCACATCCGCTTGAGGATCGCCTGCTTGGCCAGCGCGAACTCTTCGTCCGTCAGCACGCCCGTGCGGTGCAGCTCACCGAGCTCGCGCAGGCGGCGCAGCAGGGCGTCGTGATCGTCCTCGGCGAAAGCGACCGGAGGAGAAGGCAGTTCCGGTCGCGCGTCCACCACGTCGCCGGCGGCGGCCCGGGCCGGGTGCGGAAGCCTGGCCTGGACCGCCGCCGCGACCAGCGCCATCAGCGGATCCTTCTTGAAGCCCCAGAGCTCCACGGCGTTGGGGTCGTACTTGGGCGGGGCCTTGGTGGGCGCGTTCCGCACGGTGAAGCGGAGGTAGCCGTTCTCCAGGCCGGCCGCCGGCTGCCACTCCACGCCCGTGATGGCGGTGAGCGCGAGCGTGCGGGCACCGGCGGCGGCCTTGGCGTCCTCCGTCTTCCAGTTCCACTCCAGGCGTATGCGCTCGCCGTCGAAGCCGGCGGTGCCGTCTCCGGCGGAGACCGACAGCGGGACGGAGGGGCCCGGCAGCAGGTACGCGTCGACCGGGTCGGCGGGGACCTGGTCGAGGAGCAGGGCGTTACGGACCTCGTCCGTGAAGTACTCGGCGACGCCGTAGCGGTCGGACTCCACGATCAGCTGGTACGGGTCGTGGGGCTCGGTGAGCCGGCCGCCGGTGGCGTGCAGCAGGGGGTCGGCGCCGTCGCGCAGGCGAAGCCTGAGCCGCCCCGTCTTCTTGCCCTGCTCGAAGGAGATCCCTGCCAACGCCCCCAGCGGGACGACCAGTTCACCTAACTCCCGGCGCAGCGGACTGACGTTCTTGTCCCGTCCGGGGGTCAGCCGCAGGGCGTCGCCGTCGAAGGCCCACGTGCCGTCCTTCTGGATGATTTCCGCCATGGGGTGGATTGTTCCATCAGTCTCACGAGAGAGTGGTCCAGACCTTTTGGCGTTCGCCGGCTCATGGAAGGGACCGTTTTGTGAAACAGCACCCCAGCACGCCTGGCCTTCCCGGTTCCCTGCCACGGCTCGACCACGTGGTCCCCGCGCCCGCTTCGGTCGCTCCGAGCGAGACCCCGTACCAGATCACCCGCAGCACGCACATAGTCGTTGACGACTCCCCCGAGACCCGCCGCACCGGCGAGTACCTCGCGCGGATCCTCCGCCCCTCCACCGGCTACCGCCTCCCCGTCACCACCCACGGGGCCGACGGCATCCGGCTGCGCCTGGCCGAGGGGCCGTTCGGCGCCGAGGGCTACCGCCTCGACAGCGGCCAGGGCGGCGTCACCGTCACGGCGGCCGAACCCGCCGGCCTCTTCCACGGCGTGCAGACCCTGCGCCAGCTGCTCCCCGCGGCCGTCGAGAAGGACACGGTCCAGCCCGGCCCCTGGCCGGTCGCCGGCGGCACCGTCGAGGACAGCCCGCGCTACGGCTGGCGCGGCGCCATGCTGGATGTCTCCCGGCACTTCTTCACGGTCGACCAGGTCAAGCGCTTCATCGACCAGCTGGCCCTCTACAAGATCAACAAGCTGCATCTGCACCTCACCGACGACCAGGGCTGGCGCATCGCGATCGACTCCTGGCCGCGCCTGGCCACCCACGGCGGCTCCACGGAGGTCGGCGGCGGCCCCGGTGGCTACTACACCAAGGCCCAGTACGAGGAGATCGTGCGGTACGCCGCCTCCCGCTACCTGGAGGTCGTCCCCGAGATAGACCTGCCCGGCCACACCAACGCCGCCCTCGCCTCCTACGCCGAACTGAACCGCGACGGCGTCGCGCCCCCGCTCTACACCGGCACCGAGGTCGGCTTCAGCTCGCTGTGCGTCGGCAAGGAGATCACGTACGACTTCGTGGACGACGTGATCCGCGAGCTCGCCGCGCTCACGCCGGGCAGGTACCTCCACATCGGGGGCGACGAGGCGGATTCCACCAGCCATGAGGACTACGTCAAGTTCATGGACCGGGTGCAGCCGGTCGTCGCGAAGTACGGCAAGACGGCGGTCGGCTGGCACCAGCTGACCGGGGCGACTCCGGCGAAGGGGGTTCTCGCCCAGTACTGGGGTCTGGACAGCACCAGTGCCGAGGAGAAGGCACAGGTGGTGAAGGCCGCGCAGGGCGGGACGGGGCTGATCCTGTCTCCGGCCGACCGGGTCTATCTCGACATGAAGTACACCAAGGACACGCCGCTGGGGCTGTCCTGGGCGGGGTATGTCGAGGTGCGGCGGTCCTACGACTGGGATCCGGAGGCGTATGTGCCCGGGCTGCCGGCCGGTGCTGTGCGGGGGGTCGAGGCGCCGTTGTGGACGGAGGCGATCGAGAATCCCGGGCACGTCGAGTACATGGCGTTTCCGCGGTTGCCCGGTGTCGCGGAGCTGGGGTGGTCGGCGGCGGGGACGCGTGACTGGGAGCGGTACAAGGTGCGGCTTGCTGCGCAGGCAGAACGGTGGAACGCCCTGGGGATCGAGTGGTATCGGTCGCCGGAGGTGCCGTGGGGTTCTGACGGGCGGTGATTCGTCTGCGGGTGCGTGGGGGCTGGTCGCGCAGTTCCCCGCGCCCCTGAAAAGATTGCGCAGTTCCCCGCGCCCCCAAAAGAATGGGCCGTTCCCCGCGCCCCCAAAAAATGGGCCGTTCCCCGCGCCCCTGAAACGACGGGCACCCCGGAGGACCGTACTCCGGGGTGCCCGTCTGTCTTGGGTCAGAACTCCGCGATCGGGTTCTTCAGGGTGCCGACCAACTGGAGGGCGCCGGACGGGTCCGACAGGTCCACCATCTGTTCGTTGTTGCGCAGTTGGAGGCGGTTGAGGCAGGACAGCGCGAACTCGGGGGCGAACATGTCGTACTGCTTGAACTTGTCGGTGAGTGAGGGCATCGACTCCTGGTAGGCGCGGGTGACCTCCGCGACCGTGCGCCAGAAGTCGTCCTCCTCCAGGATGCCCTCGGAGGCGAGGTTCGCCGCGAGGAAGCGGAAGAAGCAGTCGAAGACGTCCGTGAAGACCGACAGGAGTTTCTTGTCCTCCGGGACCTCCACGCGCAGCCGCTCCACCGTCGGCGGCAGCACCGCGTCCGGGTCCATGACGGCGATCTCCTCGGCGATGTCCTTGTAGATCGCGCGCTGCACCACCCCGTCCTTCAGCACCAGGATGACGTTCTCGCCGTGCGGCATGAAGACCAGGTCGTAGGCGTAGAAGCTGTGGAGGAGGGGGGTGAAGTACGCGCGGAGGTAGTGGCGCAGCCACTCCTTCGGGGTGAGGCCCGACTGCTCGATCAGCGCGCCCGCGACGGACGCCCCCTGGTGGTCGACATGGACCAGGGACGCCATGGTGGCCAGGGACTCGCCGTCCTCCAGGGACGGCACCGGGCTCTCCCGCCACAGCGCGGCGAGCATCTTGCGGTACGGCGAGTAGCGGTCCGTCGCCTGCTCGTACTCCAGGTGCCGGTAGCCGACCGCCGCCCGCTCCCGGATGATCGACAGGCCCGTGGACTTCAGCACCGGGTCGTTCTCGATCAGCTGAGCCAGCCAGTCGTTGATGGCCGGCGTGGCCTCCATGTACGCGGCCGATAGCCCGCGCATGAAGCCCATGTTGATGACGGACAGGGCCGTCTTCACGTAGTGCTTCTCGGGGCTGGACCGGTTGAAGAACGTCCGGATGGACTGCTGGGCCAGGTACTCGTCGTCGCCCTCGCCCAGGCACACCAGGTACCCCCGTGCGACCTCGGCGGCGAAGGTGACGGTGAGCTTGTTCCACCACTGCCAGGGGTGGACGGGGATGAGGAGGTAGTCGGCCGGGTCCAGGTCCTGGTCGCGCAGGACGCCGTGGAAGCGCTCGACGGTCTCCTCGCCCAGCTCCTCGCGCAGGAACGACTCGTACTCGATACCGACACCGGCCGTGAACGCGGCACGCGAGCGGTGTGCCGCGAGCCAGACGAGCCGGACCGGGCTCGCCGTCTCCGGGGCGTACGACAGGTACTCGTGGATGCCGAAGCCGAGCCGGCCGTTGTTGGCCACGAAGCAGGGGTGGCCCTCGGTCATCGAGGTCTCGATGGTCTGGAAGTCGCCGCGCGCGAGCTCGGCGGCCGTGGTCCGCGGCTTGGTGAGCTTGTAGCAGGTTCCCGAGAGGGTGGAGGAGATCTCCTCCAGGTAGACGGGCAGGATGTCGTCGCTCAGGCCCAGGGACTTCTGCATCTCGATGAAGAAGTCCAATGCGGCCAGCGGCAGTTCGGCGCCGTCCCGGTGACGGGTGATCGAGTCGGCGTCGACCTGCCAGTGGTCGAGGGCGCGGATCGTGGCCGTGAAGGTGTACCGGGTCAGGCCGTCGTCGCTGCGGACGACGTAGGCGCCGTCGCCGGTGGCCTCCGGCGTGATGAGCCGCTCGTGCGCGAACTCGGCGAGCGCCTTGCGGATCAGGATGCGGTTGGCCCGCGCCCAGCGGTGGGGGGACAGATGCGCTACGGCGTCGGACAGGGTCATACGGCTACTCCTCGGGCGGCCAGGCTGTGCCTTTTAAGGAAGCGATCGCGCGTGCAGAAACTCAGCAGCGCGCGCTTCTCCGGCTTGTCGATCTCACGGACGGGCACAAAGCCGACGGCCTCGTTCAGCGCGTGCACGGCCTTGTTGCCCACGTCGGGCTCGACGACGACCCGCCGGGTGCGCGGATCGGCGAACAGCTCGTCCATCACGGCGGTGATGACGGCCCGGGTGAAGCCGTGGACCGGCCGGTCGGTCGGCGCGACCAGGAAGTGCATGCCGACGTCGCCTGGCTCCGGGTCGTAGAGCCCGGTCAGCTCCACGTACCGGGGGTCGTACTTCTCCATCAGGAACGCCGGCCGGCCCTCGTGCAGGCCGATGTAGGCGTGGTGGTGCTCGTGTGCCGCGATGCGCATGTACTCGCGCTCGACGTCCTGGAGTTTCGCGTCCTGCATCATCCAGTAGGCCGCCTTGGGGTGGGTGACCCAGGAGTGCAGCAGCTCGGCGTCCTTGAGGGGGTCGAGCGGGCGGATGGTGAACGTACCGATGCCGGTGGTGCTCATACGGCGAACTCCTGGAACGCGATCGTCTTCTCGACCGGGTAGTACTCGGTGCCGAGCAGCTCGCGGATGATGTACGCGTTCCGGTACGGGCCCATGCCCAGGTCGGGGCTGGTGATGCTGTGGGTGTGGACGCCGCCGTTCTGGAGGAAGATCCCCCGGCCGGTGACGTCGATGGCGTAGTTGCGGGCGACGTCGAAGTTGCCCCGGGAGTCGTAGACCAGGCGGTCCCGCACGGGCCTCAGGAACTCCGGCTCGGCGTACCGGTAGCCGGTGGCCAGGACCAGGCCCTGGGAGGTCAGCTCGAAGTCCTTCTCCTGCTCCTCGTGGCGGAAACCGAGCGTGTACGTGCCGTTCTCGTACGTCGCGCTGGTCAGGGAGGAGTTGGTGAGCAGGCGCGTGGGCACGGGACCGCCGAGGTTCTTCTGGTAGAGCAGGTCGAAGATCTCGTTGATCAGGTCGCCGTCGATGCCCTTGAACAGGCCCTTCTGCTCGGCCGTGAGGCGGTAGCGGGTAGCCTCGGGCAGCTCGCGGAAGTAGTCGACGTACTCCGGCGAGGTCATCTCCAGCGTGAGCTTGGTGTACTCCAGCGGGAAGAAGCGCGGGGAACGGGTGACCCAGTTCAGCCGGTAGCCGTGGACGTCGATCTCGCTGAGCAGGTCGTAGTAGATCTCGGCGGCCGACTGGCCCGAGCCGACGAGCGTGATCGAGTCCTTCTTCTGCAGCTCCGCCTTGTGGCTCAGGTAGCGGGAGTTGTGGATGAAGTCGCCGTCCAGGTTCTCGCAGGCCTCGGGGATGTAGGGCGGGGTGCCGGTGCCGAGCACGAGGTGACGGGCCCGGTAGGTGTCACCGGCGGTGGTCTTCACGAGGTAGACGTCGTCCTCGTACGTCACCTCCGCCACCGTCGTGTTGAAGCGGATGCTGCTCAGTCTGTTCGCGGCCCAGCGGCAGTAGTCGTCGTACTCGACGCGCAGCGGGTAGAAGTTCTCGCGGATGTAGAACGAGTACAGCCGGCCCTTCTCCTTCAGGTAGTTCAGGAAGGAGTACGGGGACGTGGGGTCGGCGAGGGTGACCAGGTCCGACATGAACGGGGTCTGGAGGTGGGCGCCGTCGAGGAACATCCCCGCGTGCCACTCGAAGTCGGGCTTCGACTCCAGGAAGACGCCGTCGAGTTCGTCGATCGGTTCGGTGAGGCAGGCCAGGCCGAGGTTGAAGGGGCCGAGCCCGATGCCCACGAAGTCATGAGTCGCAGGAAGGGGGGACGGGGTTTCAGGACGCGCGGTCAAGGGACTCTCCCAGGTACTGCTCGGCATGGCCGGCGATCAGATCGAGGACGGCGGCGATGTCGGACGCCTGCGTCTCGGGGTTGAGCAGGGTGAACTTCAGGTAGTGGCGGGCGCCGACCTTGGTGCCCGCGACGATGGCGTCGCCGGAGGCGAACAGGGCCTTGCGGGCGTAGAGGTTGGCGCGGTCGATCTCGGCGGGGTCGGTGACGGACGCCGGGATGTAGCGGAAGACCAGGGTGGACAGGCTCGGCCGGACGACGACGTCGAAGCGGGGGTCGGCGGCAAGCAGCTGCCAGCCCTCCTGCGCCAGCTCGCACACCTCGTCGAAGAGCTGCCCGATGCCGTCGGCGCCCATGGTCCTGAGGGTCATCCACAGCTTGAGGGCGTCGAAGCGGCGGGTGGTCTGGAGGGACTTGTCCACCTGGTTGGGGATACGTTCCTCCACCATGCGGCGCGGGTTCAGGTACTCGGCGTGGTACGTGGCGTGCCGGAGCGTGGCCGCGTCGCGGACCAGCACGGCGGACGAACTCACCGGCTGGAAGAAGGACTTGTGGTAGTCCACGGTGACGGAGTCGGCGCGCTCGATGCCGTTCAGCCGGTCCCGGTGCTTCAGGGAGGCGAGCAGGCCGCAGCCGTAGGCGGCGTCGACGTGCATCCAGGTGCCGAACTGCTCGCACAGCTCGGCGATCTCGGGCAACGGGTCGATGGAGCCGAAGTCGGTGGTGCCGGCGGTGGCGACGACGGCCATGGGGACGAGGCCGTCCTCCTTGCAACGCTCCAGCTCGCGGGCGAGGGCGACGGTCTGCAAGCGCTTGTCGTGGTCGACGGGTATGGAGACCACGGAGTCCTGGCCGAGCCCGAGGAGCTTCGCGGACTTCTTCACGCTGAAGTGGCTGACCTCGGAAGCGAAGATCCGCAGTTCGGCCAGCGTGTCTGTCTTCGCCTCCTCGCGGGCCAGCAGCAGCGCCTGGAGGTTGGACTGGGTGCCCCCGGAGGTGAACACGCCGTCGGCGGCGGGGCCGAGGCCGATGCGCTCGGTCGTCCAGTCGATCAGTTTGCGCTCGATGAGGGTGCCGCCGGCCGACTGGTCCCAGGTGTCCAGGGAGGAGTTCACGGCGGACAGGACGGCCTCGCCGAGCACGGCCGGGATGACGACCGGGCAGTTGAGGTGGGCCAGGTAGCGGGGGTGGTGGAAGTAGATCGCGTCCCGGAGGTAGACGTCCTCCAGCTCGTCGAGCACCGCGGCGGTGTCGTGCAGCGGCTGGTCGAGGTCGATCGCGTCGATGGCGGGGGCGAGGGCGTCGACGGTGACGCCGGTGAACGGCCGTTCGGTGGTGGCGAGTTTGCCGGCCACCCGCTCGACTCCGGCGGTCACGGAGCGGCGGTACTGCTCCGCGGTGGTGTCGTTGAGCAGGTGCGAGCGCATGTGGGGGTCCTCCGGTGGGGACAGTCCGGTGCGGGACAGGGGCGGGCTGAACCGCGAGTTCAACTTAGGTAAGCCTAACCTAAGTTGTTCTCCGCGGAACCGTGCCCTCCCGTGACTGTGGTCACTCGTGTCACTACGGTCGGGTTGGAGCCGGGGCTAGCCCTCCGCCCGCAACTGCTCCTCGCTCACGCCGCGGCGCCAGTAGCCGACGAACGTGACCCGGCGGCGGTCGATGCCGCGCTCTCGCACGAAGTGCCGGCGCAGCTCCTTCACGCACCCGGACTCGCCGGCGATCCAGACGTAGGGCCGCTCGGCGGGGGGCAGTTGGGCGTCGCGGAGCGCGTCGAGGACCATCGGGGAGCCCTCGTCGCCCATCTCTTCTCTGACGAGCCAGGTGATCTCGGCGTCCGCCTCGGTCGCCAGGTCCTGGATGTCCCCGGCGTGCGGCACCTCCAGCCAGACCCGGGCGCGGGTGCCGGCCGGCAGCGCCTCGACGATGGCCGAGGCGGCCGGTACGGCGGTCTCGTCGCCCCAGACGACCACGAGGTCGGTGTCCTCGGGTGGCCGGAAGCGGATGGCCCGGTTGTCGGCGACGGCCGGGCCGAGCAGCAGGACCCGGTCTCCGGCGGCGGCCTCGGCGGCCCAGCGGGAGGCGGGGCCGGCCTGGACCGAGGCGCCCGGCTCGATGCCGTGCAGGGCGAAGTCGATGTCGATCTCGTCCGGATCGCGGCGCAGCGCCCGCAGGGTGTACGACCGCATCACGGCCCGTACGTCGTCCGGCAGTTCGCGCCAGCCCTGCCACCACCCGTCCCCGAGCTCCAGCGGAACGACCGGCTCGGGCTGCCCGGGGTGGGGCAGGAACAGCGACAGCGACTGGTCACGCCCGTCGGAGTGGAAGGCGTGCAGATCGGGCCCGCCGAAGGTGACACGGACCAGGGACGGACCGAGCCGCCTCGTCGTTACGACCTGGAGCGAGAAGAAACGGAACGGGGCGGCTACGGCGGTGGTCATCTAGGGCTCCTGAGTTGGCGTCAGGCAGTGTCGGGGCGTACCTCAGGGGCGCGGGGAACTGCGCGACAAGCCATATGCGGCTCGCAGCCGCATGTGTTGAGCAGCCCCCACGGTGCTGAGCGCTCAGCTGACCTTCTTGGCGGTCTCGATGGCCTTTGCAAGGTTCTCCACCAACGGCACGCACTTGTCGTACGACAGGATCGGCTCGGCCGACCGCGAGATGACCTGCCCGGCCTTGACCGCCGGCAGCTTCTTCCACGTCGCCTCGGTGATGTTCGCCGGCTGAATCGCCGAGGACCGGTCGTCCATCATGATGATGTCGGCCGCGTACTTGTCGACGTTCTCCCAGCTGAGGCTCTCGAACCAGCCGCCGCCCTCGGCCTTGGCCTTCTCCGGCGGCTCGACGAAGTTCACGCCGAGGGCCTTGAAGTACTCCAGGTCGACGGAGAGGTTGGTGCCGGAGACGTAGAAGAGCTCCTGGCTCGCGGAACCGGCCATCACCTTGATGTCGGGGTGTGCCTTGGCGGCCTTGCGCAGCCGCTCGGAGGCCTCCTCGAACCGCTTCTTGGCGTCGGTGACCTTCGCGGCCTTCATGTCGCCGCCGAGGGACTCGGCCAGCTCCCACATGCGCTGGAGCGGGGCGGTGAGCTGACGGTCGTAGACGGATATGCCGACGCTCGGGGCGAGCTTGGCGATCTTGTCCTTGGAGGCCTCGGGGACGTACCAGAGGGTGCCGGCCGAGTCGAACATGGTGCTGATCAGCACCTCGGGGGCGAGGGCGGCGTACTTCTCGACGTTGAACTGGTCCCAGGTGTTGCCGAGGATGGTCACCTTGCTGATGTCCATGTCGCCGGCCTGGACGTCGGGCTTGCCGTCCTGCGTCTTGGTGGGGCCGAAGACGCCCTTGACGGAGACGCCGTAGTCGTACAGGGCGGCGGCGACGCCGGTGAAGGCGACGATGTTCGCGGGGACCTTGTCGAGCTGCACGTTCTTGCCGCGGTCGTCCTTGAAGGCCCACGGGCCGGACTTGGCGGACGCCTTGGAGTCCGAGCCGCCGTCCGTCGAGTCCTCGCTGCCACACGCGGTCACGAGGGCACCGAGTCCGAGAGCGCCACCGGCGGCGAGAATGCCGCGGCGGGAGAAGCGGGCGGTTGTGGCGTTCGACATCTCTGGGTCTGCTTTCGTGCGTTCGGAGCCACTGCGGGCACGGCTGACAGCCAGTTGGCTGGATTTAGGCTTAGGTTAGCCTAACCTCAGAATGTGTCCAGGGGGGCCCTGGTATCTGTGCCCGGGGAGCGGGCGGGGATGTCCGCAGGGGCAGTGATCCGAATCACGAGACCGCACGCCGAGCTTCTCGGCGGCGAGTCCGCCTACGACTTGAGGCGGCGTGTCGCCGCCCGGACCAGGTCGGTGCGGGCCACCCGGAGTGCGAAGCCCGCGCCTCGGTTCGTCACGGGCTTCGCGTACCAGGGGAGGCCGCGGCGCCGCCACTTGGCGGGGGCGACGTTCGCCGGAATCGGCGGCAGGCCCGACGACCAGGGGCCGAGCCGCAGTTGCCCTGTCCACAGTCCGGCCGGCAGCTCGGTGACCGGTACTCGTACGACGAAGTCGCCGCCGGATCGCGAGGCCATGCGGGCCGGGAAGACGGCGGTGCCGCCCCGGCCGTCCTCCAGGTGGACGGCGAGAACGCCGTCCGGGAAGGCGGCGAGCGTGCACCGCCCGGCGAACTCCAGCTCCGTGGGCGCGCCCGGGGTCCATCGCACGCTGCGCAGGCTCAGCTGCGGCAGTACTTGGTGCTTGCGTTCGCCGATGTCGAGCGTGAAGTTGCCGTGGGGTTTGGTGGTGTAGAGCGTGACGGCACGGGGATCGCCGCCGCTGTCCACGATGTGCGTCGTCGCGGCTCCGCAGACCCCGGCGTCCCGCTTGTTGCCGATGCGGACGTCGCGGGAGACGCCCTGAGCGCCGATCGCCAGGTAGATGTCCCAGAGCCCGTCGGGAAGGGGGGCGCCGTCGCCGGCGGTGGTGATGTCGACGGAGGCCTCGAATCCGGCCCTCTCGTACGCATACCGGCCTTCGTCCTCCTCTTTGCCGAGCCCCGGTGTCGCGGTATGGGTGACGGGGAGCCGGTGCTCCGTGCCGCTGTCCCGCTCGCGCAGCACGAGTTCGGTGGTCACTCCCTCGGTTTCGACCCGGTGCAGGTAGCCGTGCCCGGTCAGGTGCAGCACGGTGCCGCGCAGCTCGGCGCGGGTGACGCGGTGGCGCACCCCGAGCTGGCCGGTGACGTCGTAGCAGGCGTCGGGAATGCCGCGGGACGGGTCGCGGAGGTAGGGGTAGCGGGCGTAGGCGCGGCCGCCGTCGGCGAGGACGGGCGTCGCTGCACCGCTCTTGGCCAGCTCGCCCTCGAACCGGACCAGTTCGAGCAGTTCGTCCAGCATGGTGTGCCGTACGAGGTGCAGGCGCAGGCGGGCCATTGCCGACAGCCGGTCGTTCATTCCCTCGTGCCACAGCGGGGCGATGACCTCGGCGAGCCGGGCCAGGGCCTTCTCCTGCTCGGGGCGGGGCTCGTGCACCAGATGGCCGAGGAGCTGCTGCACCTCCACGGTCAGGTGGCGGTGGGCCAGGTGGTCACGGCCGGGGCCGGGCGGCACATGCTCCAGGAGCAGGTCGACAACCCGGGGCAGGAAGCGCAGGCGGGGTTCGCAGCCGCCGGTCCGCAGGGTGATGTTGCCGCTGTCCTCGCGCTCGACCCAGAACAGGCAGTCGTAGTCGGCGAGTACGGAGATTCCGTCCGCGTGGAGATAGGCCGGGCCGACGAACAGCTGGTCCTCACCGATCTTCAGATCCGTCGGGAACCGCAGCTCCAGTCGCTCCAGCAGGTCGCGGCGGAACAGTTTCATGGGGTTGAGGGTCCAGTACACGCGGGACGAGAAGACGTCGGTGCGCGGCTGGTTGCGCCGGAACATCGAGGTGGGCGCTCCCCGTCCGCCGACCCCCACCATCTTGCCGAGCACGACGTCGGTGCCGTTCTCCTCGGCCATGGCCACCATGCGTTCCAGGGCCTCGGGACCCAGGTAGTCGTCGGCGTCGAGGAAGAAGACGAACTTCCCCCGGGCCTGGTCGAGTCCTTTGTTCCGGGGGTCTGACGGCCCGCCGGAATTCTTCTGGTGAAAGACCCGTAACAGCGTTGGGTATTCCTCGGCCAGCCGGTCGAGTTCCTCACCCGTGCCGTCGGTCGAACCGTCGTCGACCGCGATGACTTCCACCGCGTCCCGGCCGATGCTCTGCTCGGCGACGGAGGTGATGCAACGCGTGAGATAAGGCATTGCGTTGTACGCAGCAATAATCACCGAAACGGCAGGGCCGGCCATCGTGATGCTCCCCCGGAGAAACGAGGCACACCCCGTTCTCCGGCGTGGTCAGCGCCGTTGGTCTATTCGTGCACGGGGAAACGTGCCATTTGTCTTGTGAAGATATCATGGAGCAGCTGTGCCCATGAAGTGCGTTTCCCTCCAGGAAGGTCGGCGGCCCGCGCCGTGGTCGGCGCAGGCCGCCGGCCCGGGGCCTCAGCTCACCAGGCCCAACTCCCTTGCGATCAGCATGCGCTGGACCTCGCTCGTGCCCTCGCCGATTTCGAGGATCTTGGAGTCACGCCACATGCGGGCGACCGGGTACTCGTTCATGAAGCCGTAGCCGCCGTGGATCTGGGTGGCTTCGCGGGCGTTGTCCACGGCGATGGTGGAGGAGTAGAGCTTGGCCAGGGCCGCTTCCTTCTTGAAGGCGTCTCCGGCCACCAGGCGGGCTGCCGCGTCACGCCAGGCGAGGCGGGCCGTGTGCGCCTTCATCTCCATGTCGGCGATCTTGAACTGGATGGCCTGGTTGGCGGCGATCGGCTTGCCGAAGGCGTGACGTTCCTTGGCGTACTTGACGGATTCGTCGACGCAGCCCTGTGCCAGGCCCGTCGCCAGGGCCGCGATGGCGATGCGGCCCTCGTCGAGGATGCGCAGGAACTGGGCGTAGCCGCGGCCCTCCTCGCCCAGCAGGTTCGCTGCCGGGACCCGGACGTCGGAGAAGGACAACTCGCGGGTGTCCGAGGCGTTCCAGCCGACCTTCGAGTACGGGGCCGCGATCGTGAAGCCCGGCGTGCCGGAGGGGACGATGATCGAGGAGATGAGCGGCTTGCCGTCCGGTGTGCGGCCGGTGACCGCCGTGACCGTCACCAGGCCCGTGATGTCCGTGCCCGAGTTGGTGATGAAGCACTTCGTGCCGTTGATCACCCACTCGTTCGTCGACTCGTCCAGGCGGGCCGTCGTGCGGGTCGCGCCCGCGTCGCTGCCGCCGTCCGGTTCCGTCAGGCCGAACGCGCCCAGGAGTTCGCCGGAGCACAGGCGGGGGAGCCACTCCCGCTTCTGCGCCTCAGTGCCGTAGCGGTAGACGGGCATCGCGCCCAGGGAGACTCCGGCCTCCAGCGTGATGGCCACCGAGGAGTCGACCCTCGCCAGCTCCTCCAGGGCCACGCCCAGGGCCAGGTAGTCGCCGCCCATCCCGCCGTACTCCTCGGGGAACGGCAGCCCGAACAGGCCCATGCGGCCCATCTCCCGGACGATCTCGTACGGGAACTCGTGCCGCTCGTAGAGGTCGCCGATCTTCGGCGCCACGACCTCGTGTGCGAACTCCTCCACCGTGCGGCGGAGTTCCTCCAACTCGGGGGAGAGGCGGTAGTCCATGGTGATCACTGCTCCTCGGTGTCCTCGTGGGACAGGGCTCGGACGGTGCGGGACGGGCTGGGTCGGCCCAGGTGGGCGGCCATCCACGCGCTCGTGGCGACGAGGCGGCCGAGGTCGATTCCGGTGTCGATGCCGAGGCCCCGCAGCATCCACACGAGGTCTTCGGTGGCCAGGTTGCCGGTCGCCGACTTCGCGTACGGGCAGCCGCCCAGGCCGCCCGCGGAGGCGTCGACCGTCGTGACGCCCTGCTGGAGGGCCGCGAGGGTGTTGGCGAGGGCCTGGCCGTACGTGTCGTGGAAGTGGACGCCGAGGGCGGACGGGGGGACGCCCGCCTCGTCCAGGGCGGCGAGGAGCGCGACCACATGGCCCGGTGTCGCCACGCCGATCGTGTCGCCCAGGCTCAACTCGTCGCAGCCCATGTCCAGGAGGGACGTGCAGACGCGGACCACCTGGGGGACCGGGACCTCGCCCTCCCAGGGGTCGCCGAAGCACATGGAGAGGTAGCCGCGCACGTGGACGTCCGCGGCCTTCGCCCGGCTCACCACCGGCTCGAACATCGCCAGTGCCTCGTCCACCGTGCGGTTGAGGTTGGCCTTGGCGAAGGACTCCGTGGCGCTGGCGAAGACCGCCACCCGCCGGGCGCCCAGGGCCAGGGCGCGGTCCAGGCCGCGTTCGTTCGGGACCAGCACCGGCAGTGCCACCGGGAGGTCGCTGACCAGGGGGTAGAGCTGTTCCGCATCGGCCAGTTGGGGCACCCACCTGGGGTGGACGAAGCTCGTCGCCTCGATCGTCGTCAGGCCCGCTTCGGCGAGACGGCGGACGAACTCCGCCTTGATCTCGGTGGGGACCGTCGCCTTCTCGTTCTGCAGGCCGTCGCGCGCGCCCACCTCGTGGATGCGGACGCGGGCGGGGAGGTCCTGGGCCGGGACCACCATCGGCAGACCGTCGACTGTCATTCCTCCGCCTCCTCGTGGGGTGCGATGACCGCCAGCACCTGGTCCATGGCGACCGTCGAGCCCGGGGCAACGTCCAGTTCGGTGACCTTGCCGGCGTGCGGGGCGGAGATGACGTGCTCCATCTTCATCGCCTCCACCACCAGCAGGCTCTGGCCCGCGCTCACCTCGTCGCCGACGGCGACCTTCACCACCGTCACCGTGCCCGGCATGGGCGCGGTCAGTGAGTCGGCGCCCGCGTGGGCCGCGCGGCTCAGGGACGCGGCCACCGGGTCGTGGTCGCGGACGTGCCAGGCGTCGCCGTCGCGGCCGAGCCAGTCGGCGGCGCGGTGGAAGGTGTGGCGGACGCCGTCCAGCGTCACCGAGACCCGGTCGCCCGTGACCGTGCCGGTGCCGCGCGGGGTGTACTCCAGTGGGTCCTGGACCCTGAGGTGGAAGGCGGGCGGTTTCCGCTCCCCGCCCAGTCGCCAGCCGCTGGGGACCGAGAAGGGGTCCGTCCAGCCGCCGGGCTCGGGCGTCAGCGCGTCCAGACGTACGGCCGCCGCCGCCTCGTACACCTCTTCTGGTACCTCCGTCGGGACCAGCCCCTCGACCTCCCGCTCGACCAGGCCGGTGTCGATGTCGCCGGCGACCACCGCCGGGTGGGCGAGCAGCCGGCGCAGGAAACCGGCGTTGGTCTGCACCCCCAGCGTGACCGTCTCCGCCAGGGCCGAACGGAGCTTGCGCAGCGCCGTCGCGCGGTCGGGGCCGTACGCGATGACCTTCGAGAGCATCGGGTCGTAGAGGCTGCCGACCTCAGTGCCCTCCGTGAGGCCCGAGTCGGTGCGGATGCCGTCGCCCTGGGGTTCACGGAGCCTCAGGACCGTGCCGCCTGAGGGGAGGAAGCCGCGCGCGGGGTCCTCGGCGCAGATGCGGGCCTCCACCGCGTGACCCGTCAGGCGTACGTCCTCCTGCGCGAAGGCCAGGGGCTCGCCGGCCGCCACCCGCAGCTGCCACTCGACCAGGTCCAGGCCGGTGACGAGCTCCGTGACCGGGTGTTCCACCTGCAGGCGGGTGTTCATCTCCATGAAGTAGTACGACGACGGGTCGCTGCCCGGGACGATGAACTCGACTGTGCCGGCCCCCCGGTAGCCGCAGGAGCGGGCCGCCTGGACCGCAGCCTCGCCCATCGCGGAGCGCGTCCGCTCGTCGAGGAGCACGCTCGGCGCCTCCTCGATGATCTTCTGGTGGCGGCGCTGGAGGGAGCACTCGCGCTCGCCCAGATGGACGACATGGCCGTGACCGTCGGCCAGGACCTGGATCTCGATGTGGCGGGGGCGGTCGATCCAGCGCTCCACCAGGAGCGTGTCGTCGCCGAAGGAGGCGCGGGCCTCGCGGCGGGCCGCGGCGATCTCCTCCTCCAGCCGGGTCAGGTCCCGCACCAGGCGCATGCCCTTGCCGCCGCCGCCCGCGCTCGGCTTCAGCAGCACGGGCGCGCCCAGCTCGCGGGCCGCCTCGGCCAGATCCGGGTCGCGTCCGCCGGGGACGACCGGCACCCCGGCCGCCCGGACCGTCTCCTTGGCGCGGATCTTGTCGCCCATGAGGGAGATCGCGTCCGCCGGAGGGCCGATGAAGACCAGGCCGGCCTCGGCGCAGGCGCGCGCGAAGGCGGCGTTCTCGGCGAGGAAGCCGTAGCCGGGGTGGACGGCCTGGGCGCCCGTGCGCGCCGCCGCCTGAAGCAGGCGCTCCGCCGACAGATAGCTCATCGACGCCGGGGCCGGTCCGATCCGCACCGCCGTGTCCGCCTCGCGGACGTGGCGGGCGTCGGCGTCCGCGTCGGAGAAGACGGCCACCGAGCGCACGCCCATCGACCGCAGCGTACGGATGACCCGTACGGCGATCTCGCCCCGGTTGGCCACCAGCACTGTCTCGAACATCGTCGTCCGTCCCCTCACATCCGGAAGACGCCGAACTGGGGGTCACCCAGGGGCGCGTTGGCGCAGGCGGTCAGGGCCAGACCCAGGACCTGCCGGGTGTCCAGCGGGTCGATCACACCGTCGTCCCAGAGGCGGGCCGTCGCGTAGTAGGCGTTCCCCTGGCGCTCGTACTGGGCGCGGATCGGGGCCTTGAAGGCGTCCTCGTCCTCGGCCGGCCAGGACTCGCCGCGCGCCTGAAGCTGGTCCCGCTTGACGGTCGCGAGGACCGAGGCGGCCTGCTCGCCGCCCATGACGGAGATCTTGGCGTTCGGCCACATCCACAGGAAGCGGGGGGAGTACGCCCGGCCGCACATCGAGTAGTTGCCCGCGCCGTACGAGCCGCCGACCACGACCGTCAGCTTCGGTACGCGTGTGCAGGCCACGGCCGTGACCATCTTGGCGCCGTGCTTGGCGATGCCGCCCGCCTCGTAGTCCCGGCCGACCATGAACCCCGAGATGTTCTGCAGGAACACCAGCGGGATGCCGCGCTGGTCGCACAGCTCGATGAAGTGGGCGCCCTTCTGGGCGGACTCGGAGAACAGGATGCCGTTGTTGGCGACGATGCCCACCGGGTGGCCGTGGATCCGGGCGAAGCCCGTGACCAAGGTCTGGCCGAACTCGGACTTGAACTCGGCGAAACGGGAGCCGTCCACCACGCGCGCGATGATCTCCCGTACGTCGTACGGGGTGCGGGAGTCGACCGGGACGGCGCCGTAGAGGCCGTGGGGGTCGACCTTGGGTTCCGTGGGCTCCGTGACCTCCCAGGGGAGCGGTCCTCGAGTGGGGAGGGTGGAGACGATCGTGCGGACGATGCGGAGTGCGTGCGCGTCGTTCTCCGCGAGGTGGTCCGTGACGCCCGAGACGCGGGAGTGGACCTCGCCGCCGCCCAGCTCCTCCGCCGTGACGACCTCGCCGGTGGCCGCCTTCACCAGGGGCGGTCCGCCCAGGAAGATCGTGCCCTGGTCGCGGACGATCACCGCCTCGTCGCTCATCGCCGGGACGTACGCCCCGCCGGCCGTGCACGAGCCGAGGACGGCGGCGATCTGGGGGATGCCGGCGCCGGACATCCGGGCCTGGTTGTAGAAGATCCGGCCGAAGTGGTCGCGGTCCGGGAAGACCTCGTCCTGCATGGGGAGGAAGGCGCCGCCGGAGTCCACGAGGTAGACGCAGGGGAGGCGGTTGTCGAGGGCGACCTCCTGGGCGCGGAGGTGCTTCTTGACCGTCATCGGGTAATACGTGCCGCCCTTGACCGTGGCGTCGTTGGCGACGATCACGGTTTCGCGGCCGCTGACCCGGCCGATGCCGGCGATGACGCCGGCGGCCGGGGCCTGGCCCTCGTACATCCCGTCGGCCGCGAGCGGGGCCAGCTCCAGGAAGGGCGA
The DNA here is from genome assembly GCF_028885415.1 of Streptomyces coeruleorubidus. GTDB lineage: Bacteria > Actinomycetota > Actinomycetes > Streptomycetales > Streptomycetaceae > Streptomyces > Streptomyces coeruleorubidus_A. The sequence goes on along the minus strand of NZ_CP118527.1, from coordinate 3,616,027 downwards.
GCCCGGGTCGAGGAGGGTGTCGACGCGGTCGCGGGGGAGCAGCTTGCCGCGCGCGGTGTGGCGGGCGCGGGCCTTCTCACCGCCGCCCTGTGCGGCTGCGGCCAGCTTGGCGCGCAGCTCCTCCACGAGGGTGCGGTGCGCCTCCTCGTTGGCCCGAAAGGCCTCCGACGCGGGGTCTGCCGCGCTCGTGAGCTCCGGTGCCTCGTGCATCCTGCGGTCCCCTCACCTTGTTAATGAGCGTTAACGCATTTCCTTCAGGTTAACGAGCGCTAACCTCCCTGTCTAGAATTGATTTCATGGCCACGAGAACCGACGCCCCCACCCGACGCGAGCAGATCCTCAAGGAGGCCGCGCGGCTGTTCGCCGAGCGGGGCTTCCACGGGGTCGGAGTCGACGAGATAGGTGCCGCTGTCGGGATCAGCGGGCCCGGGCTGTACCGGCACTTCGCGGGCAAGGACGCGATGCTCGCGGAGCTGCTGGTGGGGATCAGCGGGCAGTTGCTGACCGGGGCGAAGCGGCGGGTGGCGGAGGCGGACGGGGGTGCGGGGGCGGAGGCGGTCCTCGACTCGCTGATCGAGGGGCATATCGACTTCGCGCTCGATGACCGGCCTCTGATCACCCTGCACGATCGGGAGCTGGATCGCCTCCGGGACAGCGACCGGAAGATGGTGCGGCAGCTTCAGCGGCAGTATGTGGAGCTGTGGGTGGGGGTGGTGCGGGAGGTGTACCCCGGGTTGGAGGAGCCTGCGGCGCGATCGGCTGTGCACTCGGTGTTCGGGCTGCTGAACTCGACGCCGCATCTGGGGAGGGCGGGGTCTTTGCCCGGGCGGGGGGCTACGGCGGAGTTGCTGCATCGGATGGCTCGGGGGGCGTTTGCGGCGGTGGGGGTTTAGCGGGGGGTTTGCCCACCCGCCCACCCTTAGCTGTCGGCCAGGAGGCCGGCGCCGCGCGGGGCTCCGCCCCGCACCCCGGGGGTTGCCCACCCGCCCACCCGAAGCGCTTGGACATGAGGCTGCCCTCGTCTCGGGGCTCCGCCCCGGACTCCGGCGGGGGCTTCGCCCCCTGCGCCCCCGGCCTTCGCCCACCCACCCGTCCGACGCGGTTGGACAAGAAGCTGAGCTTGTGTCGGGGCTGCGCCCCGGACCCTGGCGGGGGCTCCGCCCCCTGCGCCCCCTCGGGGTTGCCCACACACGCGCGCGCGAAGCCGTTAGAAGCCGTCCTCGCCTCGGGGCTCCGCCCCTGCGCCCCGGCGGGGAGTTAGTCCCCTGCTCTCCCGACGGAGGCCCTGCACCCCCCAACGGCGGCCCGACGGAGGCCCTGCACCCCCGACGAGGCCCCGCACCTCCGGTGGAGGCCCCCCCGGCGGATCCCGGAGCCGCTGCCCGGCCGCTTGAAGAGCGGATGAGCGAGCGGCCGGGCAGCCGTCACGCGTGCGCTTCGTGTCGGTCGTGGGAAGGGTCCGCCTTGGACGGCCGGGTGGGTTTAGGGCGTTGTCCTCACCCGGAGGGCGTAGAAGCGGGTCGTCTGGGTCTTGTTCTCGTTGTCGTCGCTGGCGAGGAGGACCTTCAGGGTGGACTTCGTCCGGCCCGTGATCGTCATGGCCTCGATGTTGTCGAGGAGGGGGTTCGGCTGGGGCTGTTTGGCCGTTGCGCCGAGGGAGGGGCAGGTCGCGAGGTCGGTGAGGAGGGTCTTGTTGACCAGGCGGGTCTCGGGGCCGGCCGGTAGCGTCTCGACGGCGCTCGTGTCCGTCGCCTTGCGGGGGTCGGCCAGGTAGAGGCGGACCGTGTTGCCCACGCCGGAGGTGAAGCCTCGTTCCAGGACCAGGAGGCGGCCGTCGGGGGTCGCCTGGACCTCGGGGACGCCCAGGCCGGGGTCCGTGCGGTAGGCGTACTGGGCGCCGAGCGTGAAGTGGCCGTGCGGCGTCCTGCGCCAGGTCTGGAAGCGGACGATCGTCGAGTCGTCGCCGGAGAGCGCGTACTCCATGGAGGCCAGTAGGGTGCGGCCGCCGGGCAGCAGGGTCAGGCCCTCGAACGTGCCGTTGGGCCGGGCGCGGCCCGCGGGGCTCACGCGCAGGGCGTCCGGGACCGGGAGGCGGTCGAGGAGCGTGCCGGTGCGGGAGTAGCGGCGTACGGAGGGCTCGGTCTCGGAGGTGACCAGGCGCGTGCCGTCGCGGTCGACGGCCAGGCCCTCGGAGTCGAGCGCGGTGCCGTTCTCGTCGGTGAGCGGGACCACGGACCGGGGCTTCAGCGTCCTCGCGTCCAGGCGGAAGAGGGACGAGCGGTCGGAGAGGGCGGCCAGTGAGCCGTCCCGGTCCACGGCCAGCGCGGAGAAGTTGCCGACGTAGGTGTTCTCGTACGTCGTCTTGTCGAGCGCGTCGGAGAAGCCGTCGATGGAGACGGCCGGCGAGCAGGCGTGCCGGGTGTGCGCCTGTGCGGGGCCGACGGCGGTCAGGCACGTGGCCGCCGCCAGGCCCGCGGTGAGGAGGGCGAGGTGGGTTCTCAGGGGCATGGGCGTCACCGTAGGGCGGGCCGGTGACGTCGGGTAGGCCGCACGGTGAAGGGTCGGCTTGCGAACAGGTGTCCGCGGACGGACGGTCAGCTCGCGGCCAGGTCCTTGTGGATGACCTTGACCACGGCCTGGATGGTCGCGATGCCGTAGTTCATCGTGCTGTTGCCGTGGGTGAGCACAGTGATCATGTAGTCGTGGCCGCCGCCCTTGAACGCGCCGACGCTGTGCACCCGCCAGCCGTTCGTGGAGCGTTGCAGCCAGCCGTTCTTCACGGCCACGGTGACGCCCGAGGGCACTCCGTACGGCGTGCCCCAGCGCTGGGACGAGACGACCTGGCCCATCAGCTTGAGGATGTAGGCACGGGAGTTGTCGCTCAGGACCGTGTTCCTGGCGGTCAGGAGCTTCAGCAGCTTCTGCTCGTCGGTGACGGTGATCTGTGTCAGGCCCCAGTAGCCGTTCGCGCCGGGCTTGGTCTGGGTCATGCCGGCGGCGGCGAGGAAGCCCCTGATCTTCGTCATGCCGAGCTGCTTCCACAGGGTGGAGGTCGCGGCGTTGTCCGACTTGGTGATCATGGCCTTGGCGAGGGTGTTCTCGCGGTCGGTGAGATACCGGTTCGTCTTCTTCGCGTCCCACAGCAGCGTGGCGAGGACGGTGACCTTGACGACGCTGGCCGAGTCGTAGGCGGTGCCCGCGCGCAGGGTGCAGGTCGTGTTGGTGCTGCGGTCGTAGAGGCCGACGGCGACGGTGCCCTTGCGGGTGGCGAGCGCGGCGCTGATGTCCTGCTTCAGCTTGGCGGCGAGGCCGGCCTTGGCGGACGTACAGGTCACGGCCGGAGTGGCGGCGGAGGCGGGCGTGGCGGCGGCGACGAGCGGCACGAGCACGCCCGTACCCACGGCCGCCGCCAGCACTCTCGCGCGGCGGGATATCCCAGAAGTCATGCACCCCATGACTCATCAGGTCGGGGTAAAGGTTGTGCGACTTGGCGAAGGTTTGTGCGAGTCGTTACCGGGCGCTGTGTGGTTTCACAGGAAAGCACCAGCTTCGGCACAGCGGCCACAAACCAGGGCTGTCCGCGATGCTGAGGTGACATCTGCCACCGAATCCCAGCTCCGCACCGCCGCGCCGCCCTCACCCCCGCCGGGGGAAAGGTCAGCCCCGCGCTGGTCGCTCCCCGTGCTGCTCGCGATCCTCGCCCTGGCGGCGGTGCTCTACTCCTGGAACCTGTCCGGCTCCAGCCTGAACAGCTTCTACAGCGCCGCCGTGCTGAGCGGCACGCAGAGCTGGAAGGCCTGGTTCTTCGGCTCGTTGGACGCCGGGAACTTCCTCACCGTCGACGGGCAGCGGCTTCGGCGGGCCCGGGGGCGGGGGTGGTGGCGGCCGGGGCTTCCCGGGCGGCGGCTTCCCGGGTGGCGAGGCGCCCCCCGGTGGGCAGAACGGGCAGAGTGGGCAGGCCCCCGGCGGGACCAGTGGCTCCGGGGCCAGTGCTCGGCCCGGCGGCCTGGGCGGAGGTGCCGACAGTGAGCTCGTCGCGCTTGCAGCACACCTACGACCAGATCAAGCAGCTCCGAGCAAAAGCCACGCGACGAGCCCTTGACTGGCAGCATCAGACCACCACCTACCTCGCCCGCACCTACGGCGTCGTGGTGGTCGAAGCACTCACCATCACGAACATGGTCAAGTCCGCTCGGGGCACCGTCGAAGAGCCGGGCAGGAACGTCAAGGCCAAGGCCGGTCTCAACCGCTCCATCAGCCAGGAGGCATGGGGCCGCACGACCGCGATGTTGACGTACAAGCTTGCCCAGCGCGGCGGCACCCTGGTCAAGGTCCCGGCTCCCGGAACCTCCCAGCGCTGCTCAGCCTGCGGCCTCACCACACCGGGCAGCCGGGAAGACCAGGCCACGTTCGTATGCAAGAACCCGCACTGCGGATGGTCGGGCAACGCCGACTTCAACGCAGCCCGGAACATCTTGCACCTGTACCGGATCGGCCTCGTGGCGATCCCGGCTGCCGGAAGGTGCAGTCGTCAGGCGCGCAAACGCGTCAAGCCCGCCACCGCAAGGTAGGCAGGAATCTCCCGGCTCCAGCCGGGAGAGCACTTCAACGTCTCGACCCGTCCGACGTCAGCTGATCCCCGTCCCACCGGCGAACGGCCCTCTGACACCACGGTCAGGGGGCCGTTCCACTGACCCCTGCCGAAACTCTTGACGCCGCCTTTCCCACCGGGATACTTGCGGTCGACAGCGCGTCAACTGCCGCTTCAGTGACGAGGGTTCGTCGTATCCGAGCTGATTCGACAGTGGGTCCGCATGTCCGAGATCCCGAACGCCGTACGAAGTTTCGCAAGCTTTGTCACGGCCACCCCCACAGGAGGATCCTCAATGAGCCCACGCAAAGCAGTCATAGCCGCCCTCACGGCCGCACTGCTGACCGGCCCGACCGTCGCCCAGGCCGCCACCCCCCAGACCGCCTCCCACACCGCACCCGCCCCGGCCCGCGAACGCGCCGCCGCGGCCACCATCACCTGGTCCCTCGTGCGGGCGAGCAACCCCACCGAGGACCAGCGCACCGCCTACGACGCCATCACCCGGGCCATGAACGCGGCGGTGGCCCGCTACAACAACCTCAGTGACCTGGGCAAGACCATCACCGTCCGCTACGAGCCGGGCGTCCCCACCGCCGACGGCAACATCAACGGGACGATCCGCTTCGGCAGCAACCGCAGCTACATGACCGAGCGGACGGCTCTGCACGAGATCGCCCACACCATCGGCGTGGGCACCAGCTCGGGCTGGTCCCGACTCGGCGGCAGCGGCACCTGGACCGGCGGGCAGGCGACCGCGCTGGTCAAGCAGTACGACGGCTCCGGAGCGAAGATCTCCACCGGCGGCGGCCACTTCTGGCCCTACGGCCTGAACTTCGAGAACGAGATGTCGAACACGGCGGCCGACCGCCACGTCCACCTCGTCGCCGCGATGGTCCGCGACGGCCTCTAGGCAGTGTTCGAGCCGTGCTCGAGAAGTAACTGGCGTGTGGGGTGGGCCGGCCGGAAAGTCGCGGGCGGCCCACCGCATCGTGTCTGTTGAGGCGGGCGCCGGGTACTCGGTTCATTCACGTGCGTGGGGCCGAGGGAGAGGAGGTCGGGGCAGTGGCGGTGAAGGCGATGGGATGGGCGCACTCGTTCCCCGTGTCCGAGGGAGTACGCGCCGGGCGGGAGTGGACACGCAGGCGTCTCGAGTCCCTGCCCTGGACCGCTGCGGAGCCGGACACGGTGGACGCCATCGTGCTGGCCGTGTCCGAGCTGATCACCAATGCGCACATCCACGCGCACAGCGACGCGCATCTGGTCCTCACATGGGACGGCGACTGCCTTCATGTGAGCGTCCACGACGAGGACCCGACGCTGCCGCGCCAGCGCGAACCAGAGCCGGGGGATGTCTCCGGCCGCGGAGTGGCGATCGTGCAGAAGCTCGCCGATGAGTGGGGGATGCGGTGCCAGCGGAACGGCAAGACGGTGACGGCATGCTTCCGCCCCGCCGGTACCGATACCGGCAACGACCGGCATGACGGCAGCAGTAACTGAGTTCTGCTCACCGGTGCGCCGTGCGGGTCCTGACGGTCGGGGTCACCGCCGTGGTGACGGTGACCCCTGTGGGCGTACGCGGTGACCGCGGCGCGGCGTTCATGACCATTCTCCCCGCTCGGCCCGCGTCGTCGGTCAGAAGGGCATGCGGCCGCGGGAGCGGCGACCTGCCGAACCGCTGCGGCTCACCGCGCGCGAACTGCTGTGGAAGGGCTTGCTGAAGAGCCGGCCCAGAATGCCGGGCGCTTTGCCACCGGCCCGGGCCCCGGCACCGAGCGTACGTTGCGCGCCGCGTTCGGGGTGGCGGGAGAGACGGGGGACGAGGAAGGCCAGGACGGCCAGGACCACACACCCGACGATGACGGTGGCGACTACCATGATCAGCTCCCCTTCGCTGGTGAACGGGTACACGGGTGCCCCGCTCTGTCCCGTCCATGTGAGGAGCGAAGAAACGGCCTGGTCGGACCGGCCGCCGCTCAGTCCAGGTGCGTCGGCGCGAACATCCGCAGCACGGCCGGGAGCAGGACCACCGAGGGCCCGGGCGACGCGAGTTGCTTCGCGAGGTCCTGCTCCAGGTTCTCCGGGGTCGTACGGACCCCGGGGACGCCGAAGGACTCCGCCAGTGCCACGTAGTCCGGCCGGGTCAGCTCCGTCGCGGTCGCCTCGCCGAACGCGTCGGTCATGTACTCGCGCAGGATGCCGTAGCCGCCGTCGTCGACGATCAGCCAGGTGACGTTCAGGCCGTACTGGCGGGCCGTCGCCAGCTCGGCGATCGAGTACAGGGCGCCGCCGTCGCCGGAGACGGCGAGGACCGGCCGGGTCGGGTCGGCCACCGCCGCGCCGAGTGCCGCCGGGAAGGCGTAGCCGAGGCCGCCCGCGCCCTGTGCGGAGTGCATGTGGTTGGGGCCCTTGGCGTCGAAGGCCGACCAGGCCCAGTACGCGAGGATCGTCATGTCCCAGAAGGACGGGGAGTCGGCGGGGAGCGCCTTCCGTACCGACGCCAACACCTCCTGTTCCAGGGTGAGTTCCTGGGCGGCGATGCGCTCGGCGACCTTCGCGAGCAGCGCGCGGACGCGCTCCGGCGCCGTCGGGTCCTGCCGCTCGGAGACCGTCTCCAGCAGCGCCTGCAAGGCGAGGCGGGCGTCCGCGTGGATGCCCAGGGCCGGGTGGTTGGACTCCAGCTTGCCGAGGTCGGCCTCGATCTGGACGACCCGGCCGCGCGGCTTGAAGGTGTGGTAGTTCGAGGAGAGTTCGCCGAGACCCGAGCCGACGACGAGGAGTACGTCCGCGTCCTCCAGGAACTCCGTGGTGTGGCGGTCCTCCATCCAGGACTGGAGTGACAGCGGGTGCGACCAGGGGAACGCGCCCTTGCCGCCCGGCGTCGTGACGACCGGCGCTTGAAGGGTCTCGGCCAGCTGACGCAGCTTCTTCGACGCGTCCGCCCGGACCACTCCGCCGCCCGCGATGATCGCCGGGCGGGCCGCCTTCGACAGCAGGTCGGCGGCCACGGCGGTCAGTTCGGGGCGCGGCGGCAGCTCCTCGGGGAAGGCGTCGCCGCCGGTCACCACCGGGATCGCCGTCTCGGCGAGCAGCACGTCCTGCGGGATCTCCACCCACACCGGCCCGTGCGGGGCGCTCAGCGCCGACTTCCAGGCCGCCTCGATGGCGGACGGGATCTGTGACTGGGTGCGGACGGTGTGGACCGACTTCACCACGCCCCGGAACGAGGCCGCCTGGTCGGGCAGTTCGTGCAGATAGCCGTGGCGGCCGCCGCCGAGCCCCGCGGTGGGGACCTGGCTGCTGATCGCCAGCACGGGCGCGGAGGCGGCCGCCGCCTCCTGGAGCGCCGCCAGCGAGGTCAGCGCTCCCGGCCCCGTCGACAGCAGCAGCGGCGCCGCCTCACCCGTGATCCGGCCGTACGCGTCCGCCGCGAACCCGGCGTTGTTCTCCACCCGCAGGCCGACATACCTGAGGTCCGAGCGGCGCAGCGCGTCGAACATGCCGAGGGCGTGCTGGCCGGGCAGGCCGAAGACGGTCGTGGCGCCCAGCCCGGCCAGCGTCTCCACGACCAGGTCTCCGCCGTTGCGGCCGGGAGGAGAGTTCAGGGCGGCCTCCGTCTGGGCGGGCGTCGGGCGGAGCACCAGGTCGTGGTCGTGAGTCACTGCGCTTCCGAGTCCTTCCGGGCCGCGGCGATCTGGCGCGACATGATCGTGGTCAGTTCGTACGCCGTGTGGGACGCGGCCACCGATGTGATCTCCGCGTGATCGTACGCGGGGGCCACCTCGACGACGTCCGCCGAGACGAGGTTGCAGGACGCCAGCCCGCGCAGGATCTCCAGCAGCTCGCGCGAGGTCATGCCGCCGGCCTCGGGCGTGCCGGTGCCGGGGGCGTGGGCCGGGTCGAGGCAGTCGATGTCGATGGAGATGTACAGCGGCCGGTCGCCGATGCGCTGGCGCAGCTGGTCGGCGACCTCGTCGGCGCCGCGCCGGTAGACGTCCGCCGAGGTGACGATGCCGAAGCCCATCTTCTCGTCGTCGGTCAGGTCCTGCTTGCCGTAGAGCGGGCCGCGCGTGCCGACGTGGGACAGGGCGGAGGTGTCGAGGATGCCCTCCTCGACCGCGCGGCGGAACGGGGTGCCGTGCGTGTACTCGGCGCCGAAGTAGGTGTCCCAGGTGTCGAGGTGGGCGTCGAAGTGCAGCAGGGCCACCGGGCCGTGCTTCTTCGCCACCGACCGCAGCAGCGGCAGCGCGATGGTGTGGTCGCCGCCGAGGGTCATCAGGCGGGCGCCCGAGCCGAGCAGGTCGTCCGCGGCGGCCTCGACGGTCTCGACGGCCTCGTTGATGTTGAACGGGTTCACGGCGATGTCGCCGCCGTCCGCGACCTGGGCGAGGGCGAACGGGGAGGCGTCCTGTGCCGGGTTGTAGGGGCGCAGCAGCCGGGACGCCTCACGGATCGCGTTGCCGCCGAAGCGGGCGCCCGGCCGGTACGAGACACCCGAGTCGAACGGCACGCCCACCACGGCGACGTCGGCCCGTCCGCCGACCTCGTCGAGCCGGGGCAGCCGGGCGAAGGTCGCGGGACCGGCGTACCGCGGGACGCGGGAGGAGTCGACGGGCCCGCGGGGAGTCTCGTTGCTGCTCATGAGGAAATGCCTTCTCTCCTACGCTTCATCGCGTATGCACTGCTATCTACAGCTATGTACTGCTTGCTCTACGACTCTACTGGGGAGCCGTGACCGGTTCGGACACGAGTTCGGGGGACCGTCCGGCGAGCCGCTCGCGCCAGGCGGCGAGGACGGCGGCGTCGGTGGCGGGGGTGGCCAGGGAGACGATCACGTACGCGGCGAGCGAGGCGAGCAGGCCGTAGTAGACGGGCTCGTTGGCGAGGATGCCGTGCGTCGCCATCAGCACTATGACCGCGAGTCCGCCGACCACGACGGAGGCGAGGGCGCCGTACACCGTGCCCCGCTTCCACACCAGCCCGCCGAGGATCGGCACGAGCAGTCCGCCGACGAGGAGGTTGTAGGCGACGGTCAGCGCCTGCACGACGTCGTCGATCGCGATGGCCGTGGCGATGACCGCGAGGCCCATGAGCAGGATGAAGGCACGATTGCCCTTCACCTCGTCGTGGTCCTCGGCCGGAGAACCCTTGCCGATGCCCCGCAGCCGGGACCAGATGTCGTTGTTGGCGACGGTGGCGCAGGCGATCAGCGCGCCCGAGGACGTCGACATCACGGCGGCCAGGGCGGCGGCCAGCACCAACCCCCGTACTCCGACGGGCAGTTCCTCCTTCACGATGGTCGCGAAGGCGTCGTCCGCGCTGCCGAGCTTCGGGTACAGCACCTTGGCCGCCGTACCGATGACGGCACCGGCGAGGGCGTACGCGAGGCAGTAGGTACCGGCGATCGTCCCGCCCCACCGGGCGGTCCGGTCGCTGCGTGCGGTGAACACGCGCTGCCAGATGTCCTGCCCGATGAGCATGCCGAAGGTGTAGATCAGCACGTAGGTGAAGATCGTCTCGCCGCCGATGCCGAGCGGGTCGAAGTACTCGGTGGGCAGTTGCGCCTTCATCTCACTGAACCCGCCCGCCTTCACGACGGCGATCGGCAGCAGCAGGAGCAGTACGCCGATGGTCTTCACGACGAACTGCACCATGTCCGTCAGGGTGATCGACCACATCCCGCCGAGGGTGGAGTACGCGACGACGATCGAGCCGCCGAGGACGATCGCGAGCGTGCGATTCATGTCGAACAGGACGTCGAAGATCGTGGCGTAGGCGATGGTCGAGGTCACCGCGAGCATGAGGGTGTACGCCCACATGACGACACCGGAGATGACGCCGGCCCGGCCGCCTCCGTAGCGCAGGTCGAGCATCTCGGAGACGGTGTAGACCTTCAGCCGGGCGATGCGGGCGGAGAAGAAGACGGAGAGGGCGAGCAGACCGAGGCCGATGGTGAAGACCATCCAGGCGCCGGACAGGCCGTACTGGTAGCCGAGGCCCACACCGCCGATGGTGGAGGCGCCGCCGAGGACGATCGCCGCCATGGTGCCGGAGTACATGGCCGGGCCGAGCCGGCGGCCGGCCACCAGGAACTCGCTCTTGGACCGGGCGCGGCGCATGCCCCACCAGCCCATGGCGAGCATGCCGGCCAGGTAGACGACGATCACCAGGTAGTCGACGGCCATGGGGCCTCCTTCGCGCACGCACGGGGCGCGGGGCTCGGTCGTGGGGGACGCGGTTGACGAGGACTGACCCTAGGTGGCCGAAAAGCGACTGCGAAGTGTACGTTTCATCCATTCGAGCGGCGCGGACTGGAGGGAACGCACACATGCCGGATTCGACGGTTCCCCCCACGCCCCCCGTCCCGCTGTCCGCTCTCCTGGCCCGCGAGGACCTGGCCCTGCGCCGGATCGCCGCTCCGGACGACCCCGGCACCGTCGTCCACTGGGTGCACACCTCGGAGATGGCGGACCCGTATCCGTATCTGCTGGGCGGGGAACTGCTGCTCACGGCGGGCGTGCACATCCCCGAGGCGGCGGGGTCGGGCACGTACTTCGACGACTACGTGGCCCGGATCGTGGCGGCGGGCGGCGCGGCCCTCGGCTTCGGGGTGGCGCCGGTGCACGACACGGTGCCCAGGGCGCTGGTCGCGGCGTGCGAGAAGCACGGCCTGCCCCTGCTGGAGGTGCCGCCGCAGACCACCTTCTCGGGTGTGGCCCGCGCGGTCTGGCAGCTGATGGCCCAGGCCCGCCTGTCCGAACTCCGCCGCGTCACGGAGGCCCAGCAGAGCCTCGCCTCGGCCGCCTCCCGCCCCGACCCGGTCCCGTCGGTCCTCCGGCAGCTCGCCCAGCGGCTGGGCGGGTGGGCCGTGCTGTACGGACCGGAGGGGACGGAGATCGCCGGGGCGGGCCGGAAGCCAGGGGAGGAGGCGGGCTCGGCACTGGCGGAGCTGTCGGGGGTGGTGCGGCCGGCGGACGGGGGGCCTGCACCCACCCCCAACCTGCCGGTGCCCCCTCCCCCCAACCGCCCCCACCCCACCTCCGCCACCGACACCGTCTCCGGCACGCACCTCGCCGCCTACGCCCTCGGTGCCGGGCACGGCTTCGTGCTCGGGGTCGCCGCCCCGGGGCGCGCGCCGGGGGACCACACCATCGTGTCCGTCGCCGCCGTGCTGCTGTCCCTCCTCACCGGGGAGCAGCAGAGCGGTACGGGTGCCGCCCGTTCCTCGGCGCTGGTGCGGCTGCTGCTGGGGGCCGCGCCCGAGGACGTCGCGCCGCTGCTCGGTGACGGGCGGCGGTGGGTCGTCGTGCACGCCCGTCCGGACGGGGAGGGCGTACCCGACGCCGTCGCGGCCGCCGCGCTGGGTGCCGCGCTCGGGTCCGCCCTGGTCGACCCGGCGGGCGACGCCGTACGGGTCCTGGTCCCGGCCGACCGGGCACCCGACCCGCTGCCCGGCTGGACCCTGGGCGTCAGCGCCGCCGTCGCCCCCAAGGACTGGCCCGCCGCCGACACCCAGGCCGCCCGCGCCCTGGCCCGGGCCCGCGCCACCCGGACCCCGCTGCACCGGCACGGCCCGCGCCCCGCCCTGGCCGACCTCGTCCCGCCCGGCGAGGCGGCGGCCCACGCCCGCACCCTGCTCGCGCCCGTCACGGCCCACCCCGCGCTCCCCGAGACCCTGCGCACCTGGCTGTCCCTGCACGGCAGTTGGGACCGCACGGCCGTCGCCCTGTCCGTGCACCGCAACACCGTGCGGCAGCGCATCGCCCGCTGCGCGGCCCTGCTGGAGGCGGACCTCGACGACCCGGACGTGCGCATGGAACTCTGGTTCGCGCTGCGGCACATCTGAGTACGTGAGCGGGGTCCCGCTGAGTACGTGACGCACATCCCAGCGTGCGATACGCCAGGGCCGCCCGCAGTCGGCTGCCTCACAATGGGAGCCATGCCGATACCCGGGACACCCAGCCGCGCCGAACTCGTCGACCACCTCGTCAGGACGCGCATCGCGGGCGATGTCGCCACCCCCCGCGAGAACAACCTCTCCCACTACCGCAAGCTGGCGAACGCCGACCGCCACTACTGGTTCGGCCTGGAACTCGGCGACCGCTGGAGCGACGAGCAGGACGTCCTCGCGGTGATGGCGGAACGGGTCGGCGTGAACGACGACCCCGAGTACCGGTACGGACAGGACACCATCGACCCCGAGCTGACCGTCGCGGCCCTGGACCGGCTCGCCGGCCGGCTGCGCAAGGCGGCGGACGGGCAGCAGCGGGTCCTGTTCGCCACCGGTCACCCCGGCGGCCTGCTCGACGTGCACCGCGCGACCGCGTCCGCCCTGCGCGCGGCCGGCTGCGAGATCGTCGTCATCCCCGACGGACTGACGACGGAGGAGGGCTACGTCATGCAGTTCGCGGACGTGGCGGTCCTGGAGCACGGCGCCACCCTGTGGCACACCCACTCGGGCGAGCCGATGAAGGCCATCCTGACCGCCCTGGAGCGCGAGGGCCGCCCGCTGCCCGACCTGGTCGTCGCCGACCACGGCTGGGCGGGCTACGCGGGACAGCACGGCGTGGACTCCGTCGGCTACGCCGACTCCAACGACCCGGCCCTCTTCCTCGCCGAGGCCGAGGGCACCGTGCAGGTGACGGTGCCCCTCGACGACCACGTGGTCAGCCCCCGCCACTACGACCCGATGACGGCGTACCTCCTGGCGGAGGCGGGCCTCAGCTAGTGCCCGGCTCGCGCGGGACGCGGACCACGCCCTCCTGGATCACCGTGATGGCCAGCCGCCCGTCCTGCGTGTATATCCGGGCCTGCCCCAGTCCCCGACCGCCGTACGCGGACGGGGACTCCTGGTCGTAGAGCAGCCACTCGTCGGCGCGGAACGGCCGGTGGAACCACATCGCGTGGTCCAGCGAAGCCCCGACGACGTCCCCGACGGCCCAGCCGCCCCGCCCGTGCGCGAGCAGCACGGAGTCGAGGAGCGTCATGTCGGAGACGTAGGTGGCGAGGACGACGTGCAGCAGCGGATCGTCGGCCAGCTTGCCGTTGGTCCGGAACCAGACCTGGGAGTGCGGCTCGCGTGGTTCGCCGAACTTCCCGTACGGCGGCTCGTCGACGTAGCGCAGATCGACGGCGGCCCGGGCCTCGAGGAACTTCTCCACGACCGCCGGGTCGAGATGGCCGTAGCCGCGCAGCCGTTCCTCACCGGTGGGCAGCGCGACGGGATCGGGCGCGTCCGGCATGCGCTCCTGATGGTCCAGCCCGTCCTCGTACACCTGGAAGGACGCCGAGAGGTGGAAGATCGGCTTGCCGTGCTGGACGGCGACCACGCGGCGGGTGGTGAAGGAGCGGCCGTCGCGGATCCGGTCGACGGTGTAGACGATGGGCGCGCCGGGATCGCCGGGGCGCAGGAAGTACGCGTGCAGCGAGTGCGCGGGCCGGTCCTCGGGGACCGTCCGCCCGGCGGCGACGAGCGCCTGGGCCGCGACCTGCCCGCCGAAGACGCGCGGGACGACGGCGGACCGGGACCGGCCGCGGAAGATGTCCTCCTCGATCTGCTCCAGGTCGAGCAGATCGAGGAGGTCCTGTAGTGCCTGACTCATGGGACTGTTGTACCGGCCACTGATTGCGGTCGGCTTACAGGCCCATGTCCTTGGCGATGATCGACTTCATGATCTCGCTGGTGCCGCCGTAGATGCGGTTGACGCGGTTGTCCGCGTACAGGCGGGCGATCGGGTACTCGTTCATGTAGCCGTAGCCGCCGTGCAGCTGGAGGCAGCGGTCGATGACGCGGTGGGCGACCTCGGTGCAGAACAGCTTCGCGGAGGCGGCCTCGGCGGGGGTGAGCTCACCGGCGTCGAGGGCCTCGGTCGCGCGGTCGGCGACGGCCTCGGCCGCGTCCACCTCGGCCTGGCAGGCGGCCAGCTCGAACTTGGTGTTCTGGAAGTGGGCGACCGGCTTGCCGAAGACCGTGCGCTCCTGCACGTACTGCTTGGCGAACCGGACGGCGGCCTTGGCCTGGGCGTAGGCGCCGAAGGCGATGCCCCAGCGCTCGGAGGCCAGGTTGTGGCCGAGGTAGTAGAAGCCCTTGTTCTCCTCGCCGAGGAGGTCCTCGACGGGCACCTTGACGTCGACGAACGCCAGCTCGGCGGTGTCGGAGGTCTTCAGGCCGAGCTTGTCGAGCTTGCGGCCGACCGAGTAGCCCTCGGACTTGGTGTCCACGGCGAAGAGGGAGATGCCGTGCCGGCGGTCCTCGGCGGTCGGGGCGGCCGTCCGGGCGCAGACGATCACGCGGTCGGCGTGCACACCGCCGGTGATGAAGGTCTTGGCGCCGTTGAGGACGTAGTGCGTGCCGTCCTCACTCAGCTTGGCGGTGGACTTCATGCCCGCGAGGTCGGAACCGGTGCCCGGCTCCGTCATCGCGATGGCCCACATCTCCTCGCCGGTGACGAACTTCGGCAGGTAGCGCTTCTTCTGCTCGTCGGTGGCGAGCATCTTGATGTAGGGGAGGGCGAGCAGCACGTGCACGCCGGAGCCGCCGAACTGGACGCCCGCGCGAGCGGTCTCCTCGTAGAGCACGGCCTCGAACTTGTGGCTCTCCAGGCCCGCGCCGCCGAACTCCTCGGGGACGTTGATCCCGAAGATGCCCAGCTCACCGAGCTTGTAGTAGAAGTCGCGGGGCGCCTGGCCCGCCGCGAACCACTCGTCGTACACCGGTACGACCTCGGCCTCGATGAAGGCGCGCAGGGTCTCCCGGAACGCCTCGTGATCCTCGTTGAACACCGTACGGCGCACGCCGCCACCTCCAGGGACCTCAGCTGTCTAAGCGCTTGCTCATGCCAAGATACCGGCGAGTATCAATCACCGTCCAGGGTGGGGGCGGGGTAACGCTCGTCACGCCGCGGGATGAAAACGGCCTCCCACGGCGTTGGTGCCTTCCGGCAGACCAGGACGATCGGAGGGCACCGGAGTGACACCGCAACGGGGATGGGCACGACGACTGTGGGCCTACGCATGGCGCCACCCGAAGGACGTCGTGCTCGCCCTCGGCTCCTCCCTGGCCGGCATGGCGGTCATGGCCCTCGTCCCGCTGATCACCAAGGTGATCATCGACGACGTCATCAGTGACCACACCCGCTCGATGACCACCTGGGCCGGCCTCCTCATCGCCGCCGCACTGGTCGTCTACGTCCTCACCTACATCCGCCGCTACTACGGCGGCCGCCTCGCCCTCGACGTCCAGCACGACCTGCGGACGGAGATGTACGGCACGATCACCCGGCTCGACGGCCGCCGCCAGGACGAGCTGTCCACCGGCCAGGTCGTCGGCCGGGCCACCAGCGACCTCCAGCTCATCCAGGGCCTGCTGTTCATGCTCCCGATGACCATCGGGAACTTCCTGCTGTTCCTGATCTCCCTGGTGATCATGGCGTGGCTGTCGCTGCCGCTGACCCTGGTCGCCCTGGCCGTCGCCCCCGCCCTGTGGTGGATCGCCAAGCGCAGCCGCACCCGGCTGCACCCCTCCACCTGGTACGCCCAGGCCCAGGCCGCCGCCGTCGCCGGCGTGGTCGACGGTGCCGTCAGCGGTGTCCGCGTGGTGAAGGGCTTCGGGCAGGAGGAGCAGGAGACCGGCAAGCTCAGGGACGTCAGCCGCCGCCTCTTCGCCGGGCGGCTGCGCACCATCCGCCTGAACTCCGTCTACACCCCGGCCCTCCAGGCCGTCCCCGCCCTCGGCCAGGTCGCGATGCTGGCGCTCGGCGGCTGGCTCGCGGTGGGCGGGCACATCACGCTCGGCACGTTCGTCGCCTTCTCGACCTACCTCGCCCAGCTGGTCGGCCCGGTCCGCATGCTCGCCATGGTCCTCACCGTCGGCCAGCAGGCCCGCGCGGGCACCGAGCGCGTCCTGGAGCTGATCGACACCGAGCCGTCCCTCGAGGACGGCCGCAAGGAACTGCCCGCCGACGCCCCCGCCACCGTCGAGTTCGACGACGTCTCCTTCGGCTACGACGGCGCCCACGGCAAAACCAGCCCCGTCCTCGACGGGCTCTCCTTCGAGATCCGCCCCGGCGAGACTCTCGCCGTCGTCGGCTCCTCCGGCTCCGGCAAGTCCACGGTCTCCCTGCTGCTGCCGCGCTTCTACGACGTCACCCGCGGTGCCGTCCTCGTCGGCGGCCACGACGTGCGCGAACTGACCCTGGAGTCGCTCAGGGCCGCGATCGGGCTGGTCCCGGAGGACTCCTTCCTCTTCTCCGACACGGTCCGCAACAACATCGCCTACGGCCGCTCGGACGCCACCCAGGAGGAGATCGAGCAGGCCGCCCGCGCCGCCCAGGCGGACCGGTTCATCAGCGAGCTGCCCGACGGCTACGACACCACCGTCGGCGAGCACGGCCTCACCCTCTCCGGCGGCCAGCGCCAGCGCGTCGCCCTCGCCCGCGCCATCCTCAGCGACCCGCGCCTGCTGGTCCTGGACGACGCCACCTCCGCCGTGGACGCCCGGGTCGAGCACGAGATCCACGAGGCCCTGAAGGAGGTCATGCGGGGCCGCACCACCCTGCTGATCGCCCACCGCCGCTCCACCCTGAACCTCGCCGACCGCATCGCCGTCCTGGACGGCGGCCGCCTCGCCGACATCGGCACCCACGACGAACTCCAGCGGCGCTCCGCCCTCTACCGGCGCCTGCTCACCGACCCCGACGAGCTGGGCGCGGTCTCCCCGGGCCACACCCAGCCGGCCTGCCCCCAGGAGGACACCTCCGTCCGGGACGAGCTGGACGCCGAGTTCGACGCCGAGCGCGGGGTCACCCCACGGCTGTGGACCGGCGACCGCGAGCGCAAGGACCTCGCCCTCGCCGAGAGCCCCGCCACCCCCGAGCTCCTCGCCCAGGTGGAGGCGCTGCCCCCGGCCACCGACGCCCCCGACGTCGACGAGAAGCAGGCCGTCCAGCCGGAGGAGTCCTACGGCCTGCGCCGGCTGCTGCGCGGCTTCGGACTGCCGCTGCTGGTCAGCCTCGGCCTGGTCGCCGTCGACGCGGGCATGGGCCTGCTGCTGCCGATCATGATCCGGCACGGCATCGACTCCGGCGTCACCCAGGCCGCGCTCGGCGCCGTGTGGGCGGCGTCGCTGCTCGCGCTGCTGACGGTGGCCGTGCAGTGGGCGGCCCAGGTCGGCGAGATCCGGATGACCGGACGCACCGGCGAGCGGGTGCTGTACTCGCTCCGGCTGAAGATCTTCTCCCAGCTCCAGCGCCTCGGGCTGGACTACTACGAGCGGGAGCTGACCGGCCGGATCATGACCCGGATGACGACCGATGTCGACGCGCTGTCGACGTTCCTGCAGACGGGCCTGGTCACCGCCTTCGTCTCGGTCGTCACCTTCTTCGGCATCATGATCGCCCTGCTGGTCATCGACGTGGAGCTCGCACTCGTCGTCTTCGCGACCCTGCCGCCGCTGATCATCGCCACGTTCTTCTTCCGCCGGGCGAGCGTGAAGGCCTACGAACTGGCCCGCGAACGGGTGTCGGTGGTCAACGCCGACCTCCAGGAGTCGGTGTCCGGGCTGCGGATCGTGCAGGCCTTCCGGCGCGAGCGGGACGGCGGGCGGCGGTTCGCCGGGCACAGCGACAGCTACCGCCAAGCGCGCATCCGGGGCCAGTGGCTGATCTCCGTGTACTTCCCCTTCGTGCAGTTCCTGTCGTCGGTGGCGGCGGCGGCCGTGCTGATCGTGGGCGGGGCGCGGGTCGACGACGGGACACTGGCGATCGGCTCGCTGGTGGCCTACCTGCTCTACATCGACCTGTTCTTCGCTCCCGTGCAACAGCTGTCCCAGGTCTTCGACGGCTACCAGCAGGCGTCCGTCTCGCTGGGCCGCATCCAGGAACTGCTCCAGGAGCCGACGTCGACGAAGTCCGCCGACGAGCCCCGCGAAGTGCTGTCCCTGCGCGGCGAGATCGCGTTCGAGGACGTGCACTTCGCCTACGGTGACGACGAAGAGGCCCTCGGCGGCGTCGACCTGCGCATCCCCGCCGGGCAGACCGTCGCGTTCGTCGGCGAGACCGGGGCCGGCAAGTCGACCCTCGTCAAGCTCGTGGCCCGCTTCTACGACCCGACCGGCGGCCGGGTCACCGTCGACGGCACCGATCTGCGCGCCCTCGACATCACCTCGTACCGGCACCGTCTCGGAGTCGTCCCGCAGGAGGCGTACCTCTTCCAGGGCACCGTCCGCGACGCCATCGCCTACGGCCGCCCCGACGCCACCGACGCCGAGGTCGAGGCGGCGGCCCGGGCGGTCGGCGCGCACGAGATGATCGCCACCCTGGAGGGCGGCTACCTCCACGAGGTCGCCGAGCGCGGCCGCAACCTCTCCGCCGGACAGCGGCAGCTCATCGCCCTGGCCCGCGCCGAACTGGTCGACCCGGACGTCCTGCTGCTCGACGAGGCGACGGCCGCCCTCGACCTGGCCACGGAGGCCCAGGTCAACCAGGCGACCGACCGCCTGGCGGGCCGCCGCACCACACTCGTCGTCGCCCACCGCCTCACCACCGCCGCCCGCGCCGACCGGGTCGTCGTCATGGACCACGGCCGGGTCGCCGAGGACGGCACGCACGAGGAGCTGCTCGCGCGCGGCGGGCGGTACGCCGAGCTGTGGCGGACGTTCATCGGGGCCGCGGAGCCGGAGGAGCCGGTCGGCGCGTCCCGCTGAGACCCGGGCGACCGGCGTCTGCGTGACGCTCGTGCAACCGTCCGACATACGTCATGCGTCCGTACACCCGTACGCCGATGGTCGCGCACGATGCGGTACGGGAGGACGACAGTGGACAGTGGAGCGATACGCCGGCGGCTCGCCCTCGGCCTGGCCGTGCTGACCGCCTCCGGCCTGCTCGCCGTGGCGGCGCCGGGCGAGGCGCAGGCCGCCGCCTCCGCCACCTACTGTCCCGGCCGCAAGGTCCGCACGCTGCAGTTCTCCACCGGAACCGTGCTCGTCTACAAGCGCGGCGGCTACGTCTGCGCCGTGACCCTCACCAAGAAGCCCGGCGTGAAGCGGAAGATGTCGGTGAGCGTGCAGGCACGCGGCAACCGCCCGGTCGTCGACGAAGGCCGGTACTCCTACCACGCGGGCCCGGTGATGGTGCACGCCGGGCGCCGCTGCGTATGGCTGAAGGGCAGGGTGGGGTGGGGGTCGTTCAGCTCCGGCTGGATCCTGTGCTGACCCCCGGCGCATAGAGGGTTATCCCCATGTCCCCTGGTGCTGAGGGGAGTTGGTCCGCTAGCTTCCGGCGCACATCTGTCTCACAGGGGAGTGCGCATGCGCAAGGCGCTCAGATGGCTGCTGGCGCTCACGGTGCTCATAGGCACGTTGAGCACGGCCGGAGCGGCCACCGCCGCCGAGCCGGAGGCCACCGGCACCGACAGCACCACTGACATCAAGGAAAGGCTGCTCTCCATACCGGGCATGAGCCTGGTCGAGGAGAAGCCGTACACCGGCTACCGCTTCTTCGTCCTGAACTACACGCAGCCGGTCGACCACCGGAAGCCGTCGAAGGGCACGTTCCAGCAGCGCATCACCGTGCTGCACAAGGACGTCGCGCGCCCGACGGTCTTCTTCACCAGCGGCTACAACGTCTCCACGACGCCCCGCCGCAGCGAGCCGACCCAGATCGTGGACGGTAACCAGGTCTCCCTGGAGTACCGCTTCTTCACCCCGTCCCGGCCCGCCCCGGCCGACTGGTCCAAGCTGGACATCTGGCAGGCGGCCAGCGACCAGCACCGCGTCTTCAAGGCGCTGAAGGGCATCTACGGCAAGAAGTGGATCTCCACGGGCGGCTCGAAGGGCGGCATGACCGCCACCTACTACGAGCGCTTCTACCCGCGTGACATGGACGGCGTGGTCGCCTACGTCGCCCCCAACGACGTCGTCAACAAGGAGGACTCGGCCTACGACCGCTTCTTCGCGCGCGTCGGCACCGAGGAGTGCCGCGACCGGCTGAACGGCGTGCAGCGCGAGGCACTGGTGCGCCGCGAACCGCTGGAGAAGAAGTACGCCGCCTACGCGCAGGACAACGGCCTCACCTTCAAGACCATCGGCAGCCTGGACAAGGCCTACGAGGCCGTCGTCCTCGACTACGTGTGGGGTTTCTGGCAGTACAGCCAGCTGAAGGACTGCGATCAGATCCCGGCCGACGCGAAGAACGCCACCGACGACCAGATCTGGGACTCCGTCGACACGATCTCCGGCTTCTCCGCCTATGCCGACCAGGGCCTGGAGACCTACACGCCGTACTACTACCAGGCCGGCACGCAGCTCGGCGCGCCGACGATCCAGTTCCCGCACATCGAGAAGAAGTACATCCGCTACGGCTACCAGCCGCCGCGGAACTTCGTCCCGCGTGACATCCCCATGAAGTTCCAGCCGCAGGCGATGCGGGACGTCGACACCTGGGTCCGGCACAACGCCCGCCGGATGCTCTTCGTCTACGGCCAGAACGACCCGTGGGGCGCGGAGCCGTTCCGCCTCGGCCAGGGCGCGAAGGACTCCTACGTCGTCACCGCCCCCGGCATGAACCACGGCGCCAACGTCGCGGGCCTCGTGCCCGAGCAGAAGGACCTCGCCACCGCCCGCATCCTCGACTGGGCCGGAGTCGCCTCCAGCGCGGTGCGGTCCGACCCGGCGGCGGCGGAGCCGCTGGCGAAGTTCGACGCCAAGCTGGACAAGCGGGACGTGCAGCGGGAGCAGATGCTGCGGCCGTAAAACCCCGTAGAAGCCCGTAACGCACCTATCGCGCCCGGCCGTTGTTCACAACGGCCGGGCGCATCCCACGGGCCGGTCACCGCCGAGCCGGACGTACAGGGCGGTCGCCACGGGGCAGTCGGCGCGCCTGGTGACGGCCTCGGTCACCTTGTACTCCGGCTCCTGCTCGTCCTTCCCGTCGCAGTTGGTCTCGCGGACCTGCCCGTCGCCGGAGCTGTAGACGCAGTCGCCGACGATGGTGCGGGGCCCGCCCCCGCCGCCCGGGTCGCCCGGGTGCGGCGGCTGGAGGTTGCGCATACAGGCGTAGCCCTGCGGCACCGCCCCGTCGCCGTCCTCGTCGGACGCGGGCCGCTGCTCGCTGATGTGCAGCACGAAGTCCGTGGTCGCCGGGCAGCGCGGCCCGTCCCGGACCGTGCCGTCGTGCCGCGCCACGACCCGGGCCGCCGCCCGCTCACCGGCGCACGGCACCTCGGTGAAGCTCGTCGTACCGAACGAACTGCACTCGTCGACCGCGAGGAACACCGCCCCGTACCCGGACGGCCGGGTCACCGGCGCCGACCCGGCGGCGGTCGTCCCCGACGCCGGCCCGCCCAGCCGGCCGTCCTCCGCGACACCCGCCGAGGGACTCTGGCACCCGGTCAGCAGCGCGCCGAACAGCACCAGAAGCCCCCACACCACCCCCGCCGAACTTCCTAAGCGCATTGCCGTCCCCCCCATGGCCTAGCCCAGCGTGGCCCCCCGCAGAGGCGCACGCCAGGCACATGGGAGGGTTTGCGCACCTTGGGGGTGGTGCGCCCGGTCCATGGCGTACGTCTAGTACGTCAGCCCGTGCCCGATCGGGTACAGCACCTGCTCCGGATCATCCGCCCGCCGCACCGCCACCGGGAGTTTCCCGCGAGGGTCCACCCGTCCGGCGATCACCCGTGCGGCGGCCCGCAGTTCGACGTCGGTCCAGGAGTAGGCCGCGAGGCACGCCGGGACGGAGGGCAGCTGGGCCACGTCGTACGGGTTGCGGATCGCGACCGCCACGACCGGCCGCCCCGTCGCCACGAGCTGCTCGACCAGCGTCTTCTGGCTGCTGCCCGCCGTGACGTTGTACGTCGCCGCCACCACCGCGTCCGCGTCCCGCGCCGCCGCGACCGCCCTGGCGATGACCGCGGCGGACGGGGCCGTCCCGGTCGGCAGGGCGGTGGCGGTGAAGCCGAGCTCGGTCAGCGCGGCGGCGAGCACTCCGGTCGGCGGTCCGGTCGTCCCCGACGGCGAGGCCGGATCGGCCCCGACCACCAGCACCTCGGGGTACCGGCGCCGGGACAGCGGCAGCAGCCGCCCCTCGTTGACCAGCAGGGTGGTCGTCCGCTCGGCGATCCGGTCGGCCGCCGCCAGGTGCGCCCGGGTGCCGACGGTGCGGTCGACACCGTCGTGACTGACGTAGGGCGCGCGGAACAGCCCCAGCTTCGTCTTCAGCCGCAGGATCCGCAGGATCGACTCGTCGAGCCTCGCCTCGGTCAGCTCGCCGCTGCGCACGGCCGCGAGGACCGCGTGCCAGGCGAGGTCCAGGTCCGGCGGGTTGAGGAGCTGGTCCACGCCCGCCTTCAGCGCGAGCACCGGCACCCGGTCGTCGCCGTACTTGGTCCGCACGCCCTCCATGCCGAGGGAGTCCGTGACGACGACCCCGTCGTAGCCGAGCCGCTCGCGCAGGATGCCGGTGAGGATCGGGCGGGAGAGGGTGGCCGGGTCGCCGGAGTCGTCCAGGGCCGGGACCATCAGATGCGCGGTCATGATCGAGTCGATGCCCGCCGCGATCGCCGCCCGGAACGGCGGTGCGTCCAGCTTCTCCCACAGCTCCCGGCTGTGCGTGATGGTCGGGAAGCCGGTGTGGCTGTCGACGTTGGTGTCCCCGTGCCCGGGGAAGTGCTTGGCGGTCGCCGCCACCCCGGCCCCCTGGTACCCGGCGACCTCGGCGGCCACCAGCGCGGCCACCGCCTTCGGGTCGGCACCGAAGGACCGTACGCCGATGACCGGGTTGGCCGGGTTGACGTTCACGTCGGCCACGGGGGAGTAGTCCTGCCGGATGCCCATCGCCCGCAGCTCACGCCCCGCGATCCGCCCGAGCGTCCGGGCATCGGACCGCGACCCGCCCGCGCCGACGGCCATGGCCCCCGGGAAGAGCGTCGCGGGCCTGCCCACCCGGGCGACGATCCCGTGCTCCTGGTCGGTGGAAATGAGCACGGGCAGCCCGCGCGGCAGGTCCAGGGAGGCCCGCTGGATGCCGTTGGACAGATCCGCGATCTGGTGCGGCTCGCGGGTGTTGTGCGCCCAGGCGAAGTAGATGATGCCGCCGACCCGGTACTTCGCGACCAGCTCGGCGGCCGTACGGACCCCGATCTCCTTCAAGTTGGCGTCGATGTCGGCCTGGTCGGGGGCGGTGGCGGAGTGGCCGTACACCCGCGTCACGAAGAGCTGGCCGACCTTCTCCTGAAGCATCATACGCGAGACGAGGGCCCGGAGTTGCCTGTCGTCGGGGGCGCCGACGGCGTACGAGGGCCCGGCCGCCGCGAGGGCGGTGACGGCGCCGGCCGTGGCGGCGAGGACGGTGCGTCTGGAGGGTTGTGCGGTGTTTCCCGTGCTTCCCGTGCCGGTGTCGTGCACGCGCGCTCCTTCCGGAGGTGATCCGCTCGGATCCGCTGAAGGAAACTTCCAAGAGGCCACCAATAACCGGGAAGTTTCTGCCAGTCAAGGGAACGCACACTACCGGCCTTCAAAACGTGGTGTCGTAGGGGCTGACGCCTCGTGATCCCTGCGGTATGCCGACCGCATGAGGTATGCGCAAGGGGGCGGGCTGACCGATGAACGGCGGGCCTTCCGCGAGAAGTTGCGGTTGCAGGCGGCCGAGCGGTTCAGGCAGGGCGACGAACCCCGATGACTTGATCACTGCCGTCCGACGCGGCTTACGCCAGCTCCAGTACCGCCACGACGTCCTCGACGGCTGCCTCACCGGCACCTTCGACGCCAGCCACCATGACGACATCAC
The DNA here is from genome assembly GCF_028885415.1 of Streptomyces coeruleorubidus. Taxonomy (GTDB): domain Bacteria; phylum Actinomycetota; class Actinomycetes; order Streptomycetales; family Streptomycetaceae; genus Streptomyces; species Streptomyces coeruleorubidus_A. The sequence goes on along the minus strand of NZ_CP118527.1, from coordinate 3,591,661 downwards.
GCATTCAAGGTCAATACCTGCCAGTACTTCTAAGGTGCTGAGCTCGCTTTGTCCCCGGCTGGCCATTCGAAAAGCACGAGGTGCCAGCGACTGTTCTCGTGAAGCAGGTCAACGGTCTCCCGCACCGGTCGCCCTTCTCTGTCGGCGGCGGCGAGATTGACCTTGCCCGTGTAGTCGCCCATGCGGTCGTACCTGATGGGCGCATTGGTGATGGTCAGCCCCTTGCCGCCTTTCGACTGGATGAGTGCATCTGCCTGCTCCCGTGACCAGGGTCTGTCCGGGGCGGCACCGACTGCAAGTAGACCCTCGGTGTCACGGGCGTTAAGGGCTTCGACATAGCGCTCCACCACTTCAGGCGCTCCTGGTGGTGGGGTTTCGCTACCCGAGGTGCTATTGGCGCCAGAGGAGCCACACCCTGCGGCCATGAGCAACGTGACGGCTGCCGCAACGGTTCGTCGCCTACGCATGCCTACCTCCTGGGTCGGCCGTCAGTTTCTCAGGTGCGGTGCGCATACCACCAGGCTTTCGGGTACTTGGCGAGGATCTTCTTGAGGCTCTTGTTGTGCACACTTGGGGTGTGGTACGTGAGGTACCTGTTTGAGCTCGTGTCCTTGGTGTCGATCATCGTGTGGTTGATGTTGCCGTTGCGATCCCAGTCCGCCTGCAACACGTCGGCGTAGGCAAGGTCCCACACGCGGGGGAGAATTTTAGTTCGCTTGGAGTGCTTCTGAGCGAACCAGTACCAGTTCTCGGCCCCCGCCCAGGTATAGCTAGTGCCCAGCTTCGTTGTACCGTAGAACCATTTCTTATTGTCCTTGCGCGAGGAAATGCTGCCTGCCGTCGCCCTCCAGCCTCCGGCCCACATCGCTTGCGAGATGAAGTTGGTGCAGTCGTTGTCGTACCTGCGCCAGTCGTCGCTGTAGTTCTTCCAGTGCTTGTTGGCGTAGGCAACCATCTTGGGGTAGTTGTACCCAGCCATGGCCCGGAAGGCTTTCGGCTTGTCCCCGGGTGTGGGTGTACCGGTGGGCGAAGACGCTCCGACTTTTCCACCTTCCGGCGCATCTGGAGCGCCGCTGTCTTCTTCAGGTATCTCGAGATCGAGTTCCGGCTGCGCCATGTATGTACTAGGCGGCATTGAGCCGGTGTTCGCGCTGTCGCTCGCCAGGCGCCAGATGTCGTCGGTGCCGCGAGTGAACCGCAACAGGTGAGTTATCGAGTACTCTTCCGCCTCGGGGGCGCCTTCCGCTATTTCTTCTGGCGTGAGCACGTGATAGAGCTTCGTGTGTTCGGTGAAACTGAACAGAGCCGTCTTTCCGTCCACTGAACCTGCTGGGCCGTCCGGATTCCGGGTGACGGTCACCTCGGCTCGACTGTATCCCCCGTCGGCTTCTTGATACGTGTAGCCCATCTGGGCAAGCTGGTGGTATTCCGCGTTGAGCCGTTCAGTCATCTCGGCCGTGGCCGCAACCGTCGATGTTGCGGCAGCTCGTGCACCGCTTACGGTTACCGTGCGCGCACGCTGCTCCAAGTACTGATCGGCGCGCGCGGTGAGGAAGTCCACCGTTGGGAACGCCGGCTCGGCGGCACCGGCCTGAGGTGCTGGCCCGGCAACCACGACGAGGGGCGCGAGGACTGCAGTTGCTGCGAGCATTGCGGCGCGTCTAGTACGGCGCATCGGTGCATCTCCCAAGGCAGGGGGTGGTGGTAGGGACCTTGTCATGCGCATCTGGATCCCTGGTCTCGGTGCCTCTGCTCAGGCTGGTTTTGATCTCTGATTGGCTGCAATCAGTTTGCGATCAACGCGAATGCGGAATACGCGTGTTCAATTCGCCTAGGGAATTCCGCTTCATGGCCGGGCTGGTGGTTCTGAGGGACGAATGACTCCAGCGGTGCCTTGCCGGACTCGACGCGGAAGGCCCGCCGTTCGTCGGTCAGACCGCCTCCTTGCGCATACCTCATGTGATCGGCATACCGAAGGGATCATGAGGCGTCAGCCCCTATGACACCACGCTTTGAAGGTCAGTAACCGCGCAGGGGCCGCCACCGGCGCGGTTGGAGGGGGGCGCGCCGATGGCGGCGGTGCCGCCGGCCGCGGTACGGCGGAGAGGGTGGTCAGCGATCGCAGCCAGCAGCGAGGGCCGACACCGCACCGTGGTGACTCTCCGGCGGCCTGCGGTTGGACGACGGGAGTCCGGGCCGGGTTCCCGACGCGGGCCGGATTTCCGGAAGTCGGTAGGGAGGGGGAGGCAGGAGTTCAACGGGGCGAATGAGTCGACGAACGGCCCTCCCGCACCCGGTAGCGCCCTACGCGCAGATCTCGACGGCCACGGGACGCGCGGTCGGCGCCACGGCGCACTGGGAACGCGAGCGGCCTTCTCGGTGACGGCACCGGAATGGCCGCGGTGCCGGAAGCGGCTGGAGGAACGGGTGAACGGGTTCCTCGCACGGTCGTGGGCCACGACCCGATACGGCCGCTGCCCCGCCCGGGTCCGCGGGGCGGGGCAGCGAGCGTGGCTCAGGGCCGGATCAGAGGGTGTGCTCGACGAACCTCGCCGCCGTCTCGGCCAGCACCTCCCGTCCGTCCCTCGCCCACAGCCCGTCGTTGAACAGCTCGACCTCGATGGCACCGGTGTAGCCGGCGGCCTCCACGTACCCCTGCCACTCCCGCATGTCGATCGAGCCGTCACCGATCTGGCCACGGCCGGTCAGCACGCCCTGCGGGAGCGGAGTCGTCCAGTCGGCGAGTTGGAAGGTGTGGATCCGGCCGCCCGCACCCGCCCGGGCGATCTGCGCGGGAGCCGTGTCGTCCCACCAGATGTGGTACGTGTCGACGGTGACGCCGACCTGGTGCGCCGGGAAGCGTTCGGCCAGGTCCAGGGCCTGGGCCAGCGTCGACACCACGCAGCGGTCGGAGGCGTACATCGGGTGGAGCGGCTCGATGGCCAGGCGGACGCCGTGCCGCTCCGCGTAGGGGCCCAGTTCCGCCAGCGCGTCCGCGATGCGCTCGCGCGCGCCGTGCAGGTCCTTGGAGCCGGCCGGGAGTCCGCCCGAGACCAGGACCAGGGTGTCGGTGCCCAGCGTCGCCGCCTCGTCGATCGCCCGGCGGTTGTCGGCCAGGGCCTGAGCGCGCTCCCCCGGGTCGATCGCCGTGAAGAAGCCGCCCCGGCACAACGTGGTCACCGTCAGGCCCGCGTCCCGGACCAGCTTGGCCGTGGCCTCCAGGCCGTACGACTGGACCGGCTCGCGCCACAGGCCGACGTTGCCGATACCCGACTGCACGCAGGCGTCCACCAGTTCCGGCATCGACAGCTGCTTCACCGTCATCTGGTTGATGGAGAAGCGCTCCAGGCGTCCTGACTCCGCGGTGCTCACTGGTCCACCCCGTACACGCCCAGCAGGTTCTTCATCCGCTCCTCCGCCAGCTTCGGGTCGGGGAACAGGCCCAGACCGTCGGCGAGTTCGTACGCCTTCGCGAGGTGCGGGAGCGAGCGGGCCGACTGCAGGCCGCCGACCATCGTGAAGTGGGACTGGTGACCGGCCAGCCAGGCCAGGAACACCACGCCCGTCTTGTAGAAGCGGGTCGGGGTCTGGAAGAGGTGCCGGGACAGAGGGACCGTCGGGTCCAGCAGCTCCCGGAAGCCCTTCACATCACCCGTGTCGAGCACCCGCACCGCCTGCGCCGCCAGCGGGCCCAGCGGGTCGAAGATGCCGAGCAGGGCGTGGCTGAAGCCCTGCTCGTCGCCGGCGATCAGCTCGGGGTAGTTGAAGTCGTCGCCCGTGTAGCAGCGCACGCCCTGCGGCAGGCGGCGGCGGATGTCGATCTCGCGCTGCGCGTCCAGCAGCGAGACCTTGATGCCGTCGACCTTGTCCGGGTGGGCGGCGATGACGTCCAGGAAGGTGCGGGTGGCGGCGTCCAGGTCCGTCGCTCCCCAGTAGCCCTCCAGCGCCGGGTCGAACATCGGGCCGAGCCAGTGCAGGACGACCGGCTCGGACGCCTGGCGGAGCAGGTGGCCGTAGACCTCCAGATAGTCCTCCGGCCCCTTGGCGACCGCCGCCAGAGCCCGGGAGGCCATCAGGATCGCCCGCGCGCCCGACTCCTCGACGACCGCGAGCTGCTCCTCGTACGCGGCCCGGATCTCCGCCAGGCTGTACGGGTAGCCGATCTCGGTGGCCGGCAGCTGGTCCGTGCCCACACCGCAGGCGATCAGGCCGCCGACCGACTTCGCCTCCGCCGCCGACCGGCGGATCAGTTCCGCCGCGCCCGCCCAGTCCAGGCCCATGCCGCGCTGGGCCGTGTCCATCGCCTCGGCGACCCCCAGCCCGTGCGACCACAGGTGGCGGCGGAAGGCCAGGGTGGCGTCCCAGTCGACGGCGGCGGGCGAGTCGGGCGAGACGTCCGCGTAGGGGTCGGCGACGACGTGCGCCGCCGAGTAGACCGTGCGGGAGGTGAAGGGCGTGCCGGGCGTCACCAGGAGCGGTTCGGTGCGCGGCTCGTACGTCCGCGACGCCCCGTTGCTGTCCGGGAGTCGGATGGTCACGGCTGGATCTCCGGTACGTCGATACGGCGGCCCTCGGCCGAGGACTTCAGGCCCAGCTCGGCGAGCTGGACACCGCGGGCGCCGGCCAGCAGGTCCCAGTGGTAGGGGGCGTCGGCGTAGACGTGCTTGAGGAACAGCTCCCACTGTGCCTTGAAGCCGTTGTCGAACTCGGCGTTGTCCGGGATCTCCTGCCACTGGTCGCGGAAGACCTCGGTGGCGGGGATGTCCGGGTTCCAGACCGGCTTGGGCGTGGCCGAGCGGTGCTGGACGCGGCAGTTGCGCAGGCCGGCGACGGCCGAGCCCTCGGTGCCGTCCACCTGGAACTCGACGAGCTCGTCGCGGTTGACGCGCACGGCCCAGCTGGAGTTGATCTGGGCGATCGCGCCGCCCTCCAGCTCGAAGATGCCGTAGGCGGCGTCGTCGGCGGTGGCGTCGTAGGGCTTGCCGTTCTCGTCCCAGCGCTGCGGGATGTGGGTGGTGGCGATGGCCTGGACGGACTTCACGCGGCCGAACAGCTCGTGGAGCACGTACTCCCAGTGCGGGAACATGTCGACGACGATGCCGCCGCCGTCCTCGGCCCGGTAGTTCCAGGACGGGCGCTGCGCGGCCTGCCAGTCGCCCTCGAAGACCCAGTAGCCGAACTCGCCGCGCACGGACAGGATCCGGCCGAAGAAGCCGCCGTCGATGAGGCGCTTCAGCTTCAGCAGGCCGGGGAGGAAGAGCTTGTCCTGGACGACGCCGTGCTTGATGCCGGCCTCGTTCGCGAGCCGGGCGAGGTCCAGGGCGCCGTCGAGGCCGGTGGCCGTGGGCTTCTCGGTGTAGATGTGCTTGCCGGCCGCGATGGCCTTCTTGAGCGCCTCCTCGCGGGCGGAGGTGACCTGGGAGTCGAAGTAGATGTCCACCGTCTCGTCGGCGAGGACCGCGTCCAGATCGGTCGAGACGTGCTCCAGGCTGTGCTGTTCGGCCAGCGCCTTCAGCGCGTGCTCACGGCGGCCGACCAGGATCGGCTCGGGCCACAGCACGGTGCCGTCGCCGAGGTCGAGGCCGCCCTGCTCACGGAGGGCGAGGATGGAGCGGACCAGGTGCTGGCGGTAGCCCATGCGCCCGGTCACGCCGTTCATGGCGATACGCACCGTCTTGCGTGTCACGTCGTTCCCTTCGTACGCGGTCGTCGCGCCGCGTACGCCCCACCCTTCCCTGGTGGCCCGGTGAGCCACCTGTGGACTGGTGAGCGTTACAGCAAGCGCTTTCTATAAAGGAAGAAGCTAGCCTCTGACAGCGGTCCGGACAAGACCGTGACCAGGACGAGTTGTTCGAGGGGGCGAACAACCCCGGGTCGGGGGCTTAAGGTCTGCTCGGAACCATGGCCATAGGTCCATCGGAACCAAGGCCACAGGTCTGGATGTGTACGAGGGCGACGAGGGCGGACGACGAGATGCGCGACCGGAGGACGACGAGATGACGGTGACCCTGGCGGACGTGGCGGCCCGCGCGCAGGTCTCGCCCGCGACGGTGTCGCGCGTGCTGAACGGGAACTACCCCGTGGCCGCATCCACCCGGGAGCGGGTACTGAAGGCCGTGGACGAGCTGGACTACGTGCTCAACGGGCCCGCGAGCGCCCTGGCCGCCGCCACCTCCGACCTGGTCGGGATCCTGGTGAACGACATCGCCGACCCGTTCTTCGGGATCATGGCGAGCGCCATCCAGGCCGAGATCGGCGGCCCGGGCGGCCGCGCGGGCGGGGAGAGACTCGCGGTGGTCTGCAACACGGGGGGCTCTCCCGAGCGGGAGCTGACGTATCTCACGCTGCTGCAGCGGCAGCGGGCGGCGGCCGTGGTGCTGACCGGCGGGGCGATCGAGGACGCGGCGCACCAGGCGGCCATGGACACCAAGGTGCGCAAGCTGACCGATGCCGGGACGCGGGTCGTCCTGTGCGGACGCCCGCCGGCGCCGGAGACCGGGGCGATCGCGCTGACCTTCGACAACCGCGGCGGCGGGCAGGAACTCACCGAGCACCTGATCGGGCTCGGGCACCGGCGGCTCGGCTACATCGCCGGCCCGGAGGAACGGACGACGACCCGGCACCGGCTGGAGGGACACCGGGCCGCGCTCGCCGCGCACGGCATCGAGGAGGACCCCCGGTGGACGGTGCACGGACGGTACGACCGGCGGTCCGGCTACGAGGCGACGCTGGAGCTGCTGCGGCGCGACCCGTCCCTGACGGCGGTCGTCGCCGCGAACGACTCCGTCGCGCTCGGGGCGTGTGCGGCGCTGCGGGACTCCGGGTTGCGGATCCCGGAGGACGTGTCGGTGGCCGGGTTCGACGATCTGCCGTTCAGCATCGACGCGGTGCCCTCGCTGACGACCGTGCGGTTGCCGCTGGCGGAGGCCGGGGCACGGGCCGGGCGGATCGCCATGGGCCGGGAGGAGGCGCCGCCCGGGGGGATCGCGTCGGTGCGGGGGGAGTTGATGGTGCGGGGGTCTTCCGGGGTGCCGCGGGTTTCCTGACCCCGGCGCCGCTGCCCTTCGTGTGGACGCCGGACGGGCCGGTCTACGCCTTCACCCCGGCGAACCCGAACAGATCCGGTATCCCGTCCCGCCCCGCCTCCACCGTCCGTTCGAGGCGCAGGCCCGCTGCCGTCGCCCCGTTGAGCAGGTCGGACAGCGGGACGTGCCGGGCGCCGGGGCGGGCGCGGACGCCGGTGGTGTTCCAGGACGCGAAGATGCGGGAGCTGCCGGCGCAGCGGGCGTCGATCACTGCGCGTGAGGCGTCCCTGCGGTCGGCGAAGGCGCCGACGAGGCACGGGTGCACTCCCAGGTGGACGCAGCGGCCGCCGGGGGTCGGCACGGGGGCGATCTGGCGCAGGACGGCCGGGTAGTCGGGCACGTCCGTGCCGGCCAGGACGCACACCGCGGCGGGCACCGAGCCGTCGGCCAGGGGCAGGGCGGTCGCGTCGGCGACGGCCACGGGCAGGCGTTCGGCGGCGTGGCGCAGCCGGTTGCCGGAGAGGTCCACGCCCACGGGCGTCCAGCCGAGGCCGGCGACGGCAGACGCGTGGGCGCCGGTGCCGCAGCAGACGTCGAGGCAGGTGCCTCCGTCGCCGGGGCCGAGCAGGTCGCCGAGGGCGGCGTGGACGCGGCGGGTGCAGTCGCCGCCGCCGGTCGGTGACATCAACTCGTTGTACCAATCGGAGTGTTCGTCGTATACGGCCGTCGCCTTCGAGGACACCATGTCCCGGACGCCTTCGGCGATGAGTTTCGCGTCGTAGCCAGGTCTGTAGTGCCGTCATCGCACGAACGAGAAAAGCGGAGTGAGTCCCATGCGCATCGTGATCACCGAGTTCATCAGCCTGGACGGTGTCGTGCAGGCCCCGGGCGGGCCGCAGGAGGACACCGACGGCGGCTTCGCGCACGGAGGGTGGTCGCACCCCTACTTCGACGAGGAGGTGCTGGGCGGCGCCTTCGACTCGGGTCTTGCCGGGGCCGAGGCGCTGCTGTTCGGGCGGCGTACGTGGCAGACGATGGCCGGCGCCTGGCCCGAGCGGGCCGGAGACCCGTTCGCCGACCGGATGAACGCCCTGAAGAAGTACGTCGTCTCCAGCACCCTCGGCGAGGCCGACCTCACCTGGAACAACACCTCGCTCATCCCCGGCGACCAGGCCGTCGCCCGCATCCGGGAGCTGCACGAGACCGAGGGCGGCGACCTCGCGATGATGGGCAGCCCGACGCTGGTACGCACGCTCCTGTCCGAGGGCCTGGTCGACGAGCTCCAGCTCATCGTGATGCCGGTGCTGCTGGGCGGCGGCAAGACGATCTTCCCCGACGACGGTGGCAAGCGCCCCATGGAGCTGGTCTCGACGACCACCGCCAAGACCGGCGCGCAGGTGTGCGTCTACCGGCCGGTCACGACCGAGGGCTAGTCCCGGCTGTCCTGGACGTCTAGGCTCGACCACGGAAACCTCTGACTGAGTCAAAGACCGGGGGTCGTGGCCATGACCGTCCAGGACATCCGCTCCTTCAACCGCTTCTACACGAACGTCATCGGCGCGCTCGACTACGGCCGCCACCTCTACGCCCCCTACACCCTCACCGAGTCCCGCGTGCTCTACGAGCTCGCCCACGCGCCGCGCACGGACGCCGCCGACCTGCGGGTCCAGCTGCACCTGGACGCCGGGTACCTGAGCCGCATCCTGAACAAGTTCGAGGAGGACGGCCTGGTCGAGCGCGGACCGTCCGAGACGGATCCGCGCCGCCGCAGTGTCACGCTCACCGGGCGCGGCCGGGAGGCCGCCGCGCTCCTCGACGAGCGGGCGCGCGAGACGGTCGGGGCGCTGCTGGACACCGTGCGGACCGAGGACCGGCCGAGGCTGGCTCAGGCGATGCGGACCGTCCGGGAGATCCTGGGCCACGGCCGGGCGCCACGCCCCGAGGACGTCGTCCTGCGCGACCCCGCCCCGGGCGACCTCGGCTGGATCGTGCAGCGCAACGCCGCCCTGTACGCCGCCGAGTACGGGTGGAACGCCGACTACGAGGGCCTGGTCGCCCGGATCGTCGCCGACTACGGCGAGGACCACGACCCGCATCTGGAGCGGACGTGGATCGCCGAGCTGGACGGCCGGCCGGTGGGGTGCGTGATGTGCGTACGGGACGACGCGCCGGGTGCCGCCCGGCTCCGGCTGCTGCTCGTCGAGCCGGACGCGCGCGGCCTGGGCATCGGGGACCGGCTGGTCGGGGCCGTCGTCGCCTTCGCGCGCGAGGTCGGCTACCGCGAGGTGGTCCTGTGGACCAACGACGTCCTCGCCGCGGCCCGCCGCATCTACCAGCGCCACGGCTTCGTCCTGGTCGCGGAGAAACCCCACCGCTCCTTCGGCCACGACCTGGTCGGCCAGGACTGGCGACTGGATCTCCACGCAACACCCGAGTGACGAAGGGGAGTCGCCGGCAGGGGCGCCGGGTAGGGTCCGTCCACATGAAGCTGGCGTTCTCCACCCTCGGTGTCCCCGGCCTGCCCCTGCCCGACGTCCTGCGGCTCGCGACCGCCCACGGCTACCACGGCGTGGAGCTGCGCGCCCACCCCGAGGAACCGGTCCACCCCGGCCTCGGATCCGCCGAACGGACGGATGTCGCGGCCGAGTTCAAGGGGTCGGGCGTAGAGATCCTCGGTCTGGCGGGCTACGCGCGGGTCGCCGCGCCGGGCGACGACGAGCCCGTCCTGGCCGAGATCCGCTCGCTCCTCGACCTGGCCCGCGACCTCGGCGCCCCGTACATCCGGGTCTTCCCCGGCGGCGACCTGGACGTCCAGACCCCCGAGGAGGCCGACGCCACGGCCGCCCGGCGGCTGGGCACGGCCGCCGAGTACGCGAACGACCTGGGCGTCCGCATCCTGCTGGAGACCCACGACTCGCACCGCACCGCCGCCGACGCGATGCGCGTCCTCGGGCTGGTCGGCCACCGCCAGGTGGGCGCGCTGTGGGACGTGATGCACACCTGGCTGGGCGGCGAACAGCCCTCGGAGACCTACGCGGCGCTCTCCCCGCACCTCGGCTACGTCCAGGTCAAGGACATCGCCTCCGCCGAGGACACCACCCCGCTGCCGCTCGGCGCGGGCGTCCTGCCGCTGGCCGAGTGCGTGGAGGTCCTCTCCCGGCACGGCTGGGACGGCTGGCTGTGCTGGGAGTACGAGAAGCGGTGGTACGAGGAGGCGGCGCCGCTGCCGGACCTGCTCGGGGCCGGGCGCGAGCATCTGAGCAGGCTGCTGAACGAGTCGGCGTGACGGGCCGCGGGGCGTCGGCCCGGGGCACCTGACCGGGCTCGGGCCCCCCGCGGCTCGGCCGCGTCGCGGGTCATGCCACGTCGCGGGTCCGGAGGTACGGGCGACGCCCGGACCGACGCCCTCCCGGCGCGGTCAGATCACGCGGAACAGGTCCGCGGCGGCGTGGACGTCGGTGAGGTCCTCGACGGAGCGCAGGTTGTCGCACAGGGCCTCCAGCACCGAGCCGGCCTCGCCGACGCGCGGGGCGCCGACGACCACGCCGAACACCCGGAAGCCCAGTCGGCGCTTGGCGTCGTTCCAGCCGCGCAGCCACTCCTGAACTCCTCCTCCAGCAGCTCGCCGGCGGCCGACAGCGGCGTCTGACAGCTGGTGCCGCCGCCGAGGAAGGTCTCCGCGAAGTCGAGGACCGGGGGCAGCGGATCGGCTCGCCGTCGTTCTCGGGGTGGTAGATCCGCTCGTTGAGGTAGCCCGGCGTCTCGTTCACCGCCGCCGTGGAACACTTGAAGATCGCCTCGATCCGGCCCGTGAGCTCGCGAGCGTCCGCACGACGTCGGCCCGCTCGTAGAACCGCTCCGACATCTCGTCGCCGATCCTCCGCAGCCGCTCGGCGGTGTCCTGCGCGTCCACGTTCAACTCCTTGCCCGCGACGCGGTGTTGTGCCGACGGGACGGTCTGTCCCCCCGGAACCTACGACGAAGTGAAAGGTAGCCTGGGCCGACCGCGCACAGGGAAAGGCCCAGCACCATGACGAACGGCGAGAGCGGTGACACCACGGCACTCGACGACCCGGTGGGCGAGTCGCTGCGCGGCCGCCACGCGGACCTCGGTCGTCGGCTCGGCCGTGCCGCCACCTATCTGCCGGGAGTCGCGACCTTCTCGGCGGTACCCGCCGAAGCGGACGCGGCGGACTGGGCCGATCTCGCACGGCTCCTCGGCCCGGACGCGTTCGCCGACATGTTCAGCTGCCCGGCGACCCCACCGCCCGACTGGGAGCCGGTTTTCGTCCTCGAAGGCCGGCAGATGATCTGGCCCGCCGGCAGCCGGCCCGATCAGACCCACGCCGCGACCGGCGGCACCGACGTGGTCGAACTGGGCGAAGCCGATGTGCCCGAGATGCTCGACCTGGCCGCACGCACCCGACCCGGGCCGTTCTGGCCGCGCACCCGCGACCTCGGCACCTACCTCGGCGTCCGCGACGGCGGCAGGCTGGTGGCCATGGCGGGCGAGCGGCTCCGGCCTCCGGGATGGACCGAGATCAGCGCCGTCTGCACGGCCCCCGAGGCACGCGGGCGAGGACACGCCGTCCGCCTGGTCACCGCCCTCGCCACCCGCATCCTGGCTCGCGGCGGGCGCCCCTTCCTGCACGTGGCCGAGGCGAACGCCGGTGCGATCGCGCTCTACGAACGGCTCGGCTTCACCAGCCGGAAGCACGTGACGTTCCGCGGCTTCCGCACCCCGTGAGAAAGTGCGTTGCACCTCCCTGCCCACGCCGCTAGCGTCGCCGCCCATGCCCCCAACCCTGCGAACGCCCCGCCTGCTCCTCGACGCCTACACCCCGCAGGACGAAGAGGACTTCGTCGCCCTGTTCCAGGACACCAGGGTCTCCCGGTGGATGGGGGACGGCCCCGCTGCCGAGGCGGACGACCGGGCCCTGTTCGGGCGGATCTTCACCAAGGTCTATGCCCAGGACCTGTTCGACGTGTGGGCGGTCCGGCGCGGCGGGCGGCTGGTCGGGCATGCCGAGATCAAGCGGACGGACGCGGTCGACGGTCACGAGATCGTCTACGCCCTGGCCCCTCAAACGTGGGGCAGCGGGCTCGGGACGGAGCTGGCGGAGGCGCTCGTGGGGTACGGCTTCGACGTGCTCGGGCTGACCGAGGTGCACGCCACCGTCGCCGCGCGGAACGAAGCCTCCCTGCGCCTGCTCGGCCGGATCGGGTTCGCGCACGTCCGGGACATCGAGGAGGACGACGGCGGACTCACCCGTGTGCTGAGCCGCCCGGCGCGGTGATCTCCTCAGCCATCCGGCAAGAATCCGGCAAGAAATTCTTACCCGACCGTGCAACCCTTTCTGTCCCGCGCGGGTCGTACATGGCGTCAGGGCTTTCTGGAGGGGATCTGGGGGGATCGCGGGGGTTCTGACGGGAGGGGAAAGCCGAGGGGGCCCGGTCCACGGACCGTGGCCCCCTCGAAGCAGAAGACCTCGGAAGACTCAGAAGAAGACGCCACACCTCAGCAGCACGTTCGCATACGGCCGTGCCTCGCCCGTGCGGACCACCAGCCGGGCCCCGGCCGACAGCTCCTTGAGCCGCTCGTGCGACACCAGGTCCAGCGACGGGAAGTGCCCGTCCAGGAGCTGCGAAGCCTCCTGGTTCGCCTCCCGCACCTCCGTCGCCGCCGTCGCCCCCTCGACCACCAGCTCGGCCAGCAGCCCCTCCAGCACCTCGGCGAACGGCGGGACCCCGGCCCGGAAGGCGAGGTCCACCACCCGGGGGCCGTCGGGAATGGGCATGCCCGCGTCGCACACCAGCACCCCGTCCCCGTGGCCCAGCTCGGCCAGCGCACCGGCGAGGTGACGGTTCAGTATCCCGTTCCGCTTCACAGCGCGGCGACCTCCGCCGCCGTCGGGAAGGACGCCTGCGCGCCCTCCTTCGTCACGGTCACCGCCCCGACCCGCGCCGCGTAAGCGGCCGCCTCCGCCAGGGACTCACCGGCCCCCAGCCGGAAGGCCAGCGCGGCGGTGAACGCGTCACCCGCACCGGTCGTGTCCACGGCGCTCACCTTCACCGACGGCACCCGGGAGACACCCGCCGCCGAGGCGACCAGCGCGCCCTGCGCGCCCAGCGTCACCACCACCGACCGGGGGCCCTTCGCGAGCAGGATCCGCGCCCAGTCCTCCGGGCTGTCCCCCACGGCGGCCGAGCCCAGGATCACCTTCGCCTCGTGCTCGTTGACGATCAGCGGGTCGCAGGCCGCCAGCACCTCCTGCGGAAGGGGGCGCGGCGGCGAGGGGTTCAGCACGAAGCGGCTCTCCGGCGCCAGGTTCCGTACGACCTCCACCACCGTCTCCAGCGGGATCTCCAGCTGCGCCGAGACCACCCGGGAAGCGTGGAAGAGGCTCCCGGCGGCGCTGACGTCCTCCGGCGCCAGCCGGCCGTTCGCGCCCGGCGAGACCACGATGCTGTTGTCCCCGGACGGGTCGACCGTGATCAGCGCGACCCCGGTCGGCGCGCCGCCCACCAGGACACCCACCGTGTCCACGCCGGACTCCCGCTGCGAGTCCAGCAGCAGCCGGCCGTACGCGTCGTCGCCGACCCGGGCCAGCAGAGCCGTGCGGGCCCCGAGCCGGGCGGCCGCGACCGCCTGGTTCGCGCCCTTGCCGCCCGGGTGGACGGCCAGGTCGGAGCCGAGCACGGTCTCGCCGGCACCGGGCCGGCGCTCGACACCGATCACCAGGTCGGCGTTGGCCGACCCCACGACCAGGAGGTCGTAGTCGTACATGAGTCGTCTCCCCACATGAGTGACATGGGCGGGCGGCCCCACCAGCCGTGGATGACCGCCCGCCGTTCCCCGATGTCAGCCGCTGAAGCCGGCCACGTTCTCCTTCGTGACCACCTTCACCGGCACCTTCACCGTCTCCTCGACCTTCTTGCCCTGGAGTGCCTTCAGCGCGTTGTCCACGGCGATCTTCCCGAGCTGGGACGGCTGCTGCGCCACGGACGCGTACAGCGTGCCGCCCTCGACCGCCTTCAGTCCGTCAGGCGTGCCGTCAAAGCCGACCACCGAGACCGACTTGCCGGCCTTGGAGCCCAGGGCCTTGATCGCGCCGAGGGCCATCTCGTCGTTGGCGGCGATGACGCCCTGGACGTCCGGGTGGGCCTGGAGCAGGTTCGACATCACGTCGAGGCCCTTGGTGCGGTCGAAGTCCGCGGGCTGCTGGGCCACGACCTGGATGCCCGGGTAGGCCTTCAGCCCCTTGGCGAAGCCCTCGGCGCGCTCCCGGGCCGCGGACGTGCCCGCCTGGCCCTGCAGGATCACGATCTTGCCCTTGCCGCCCAGCTTGTCGGCGATGGTCTTCGCCGCCAGCTCACCGCCGGTGACGTTGTCGGAGGCGACCAGCGTGTCCGTCCTGGCGTTGTTGACGCCGCGGTCGACGGCGATGACCGGGATCTTCGCCTTGTCGGCGGCCTTCACCGAGTTGCTCGCCGCGTCCGAGTCGACCGGGTTGACGATGATCGCGCCGAGCCCGGAAGTGGTGAAGTTCTGGAGCTGGTTGGCCTGCTGGGAGGCGTCGTTCTGCGCGTCCGTGACGGTCAGGTCCACGCCCAGCTTCTTCGCCTCGGCCTGGGCGCCCGCCCGGATCTGCACGAAGAAGGGGTTGTTGAGGGTGGACAGCGACAGGCCCATCTTCGGGGTGCTCGCGGCGGAGGACCCGTTGTGCAGGAACGACGTGGCGCCGACGATCGCGACGGTGACGACGGCCGCGAGCGCGTACGTCACCGCCTGCTTGCCCTTGTCGCCGCCGGTGCCGGCCGCGGCCGGGGTCGCCCCGGCCTTGCGGCGCGCGGTGTCGAACAGCACGGCCAGCGCGATGACGACGCCGATGACGACCTGCTGCCAGAACGCCGACACGTTCAGCAGGTTCAGCCCGTTGCGCAGCACGGCCAGGATCAGCGCGCCGATCAGCGTGCCGGACGCCTTGCCCGTACCACCGGCCAGCGACGCTCCGCCGATGACGACCGCGGCGATCGCGTCCAGCTCGTAGCCGTCGGCGGCCTGCGGCTGCGCGGAGGACAGCCGGGCGGCGAGCACGACACCGGCGACGGCGGCGAAGACGCCCGAGAAGGCGTAGATGGCGAGCTTCTGCTTCTTCACGCGCAGGCCGGACAGCCGCGCGGCCTCCTCGTTGCCGCCGATCGCGTACATCGAGCGGCCGATGTACGTCCGGCCGAGCACGAAGGCGGCGATCAGGCCCATCACGACCATGACGAGCACCGGCACCGGCAGCCAGCCGCCGAGCACGTCACCGAGGCGGGAGACCGAGTCGGGGAGGGCGATCGGCGAGCCCTCGGAGATCACCAGCAACAGACCGCGGGCCACCGACAGCATGGCCAGCGTCGCGATGAACGGCGGCAGCTTGCCGTAGGAGATCAGGATGCCGTTGACCAGGCCGCACGCGATACCGGTCGCTATGGCCAGCAGGACGGCGAGGAACACGGGGACACCCGCCGAGGTGGCGCTCCACGCCAGGACCGTGGCCGACAGCGCGGCGACCGAGCCGACCGACAGGTCGATGCCCGCCGAGACGATCACGAAGGTGACGCCGAAGGCGAGGATGGCGGTGACGGCCGCCTGGACACCGACGTTCAGGAGGTTGTCCGTCGTCAGGAAGTCGCCGGACAGCGCCGACATCGCGATGACGAGGACGATGAGCGCGGTGAGCGCGCCGTTGTCGAGCAGGAGACGGCGCAGGCCGCCCGAGGCCGAGGCGCCACCCGCGCCCGTCGTGCTCTTGAGCGTGTCAGTGGCCACGGGAGGCCTCCGTTCCGGTCGTGATCGTGGTCGTGGTCGTCGGGGTGCTGACGGCGAGTGCCATCACGGTGTCCTGGGTCGCCTCGTCGGCGGAGAGTTCACCGGCGATCCGGCCCTGCGCCATGACCAGCACCCGGTCGCTCATACCGAGCACCTCGGGCAGATCGCTGGAGATCATCAGGACGGCGGCACCGGCCGCGGTGAGTTCGTTGACCAGCTGGTAGATCTCGACCTTGGCGCCGACGTCGATGCCGCGCGTCGGCTCGTCGAGGATCAGCACCTTGGTGTCGGCGAGCAGCCACTTGCCGATGACGACCTTCTGCTGGTTGCCGCCGGACAGTGTCCGCACGTGCTGGCCGAGTCCCGCCATCCGCACACCGAGCTGTCCCGCGATCCGCTCGGCGGCCTCGCGCTGCCCCTTGAGGTCGACGAGCCCCGCGCGCGTGGCCGACCGCAGCGTCACAAGACCGAGGTTCTCCTCCACCGACGCGTCCAGCACCAGACCCTGGCCCTTGCGGTCCTCGGGGATGAGCCCGATGCCCGCGGTCATCGCCGCGTTGACGTCGTACCTGGGGACGGCGGCCCCGGCGACCTTCACGGCCCCCTTGTCGTACGGGTCCGCCCCGAACACCGCCCGTACGACCTCCGTCCGGCCGGCGCCGACGAGCCCGGCGATGCCGACCACCTCACCGGCGTGCACCTCGAAGCTGACGTCGTGGAAGACGCCGTCGCGGGTGAGTCCCTCCACGGACAGCAACGCGGCGCCGCGATCGGCCCGTTCGCGCGGATACTGCTGCTCGATGGAGCGCCCGACCATGAGCCGCACGAGCTCCTCCTCGGGCGCGGAGGCGGGCACCTGCCCGACGCTCGTGCCGTCCCGGATGACCGTCACCCGGTCACCGAGGGCGGCGATCTCCTCCAGGTGGTGCGTGATGAACACGATCCCGACGCCGTCCTCGCGCAGCTGGCGCACGATTCCGAAGAGCTTCTCGACCTCCTCGGAGGTGAGCACTGCGGTCGGCTCGTCCATGATGAGCACGCGCGCGTCGAGGCTGAGCGCCTTGGCGATCTCGACCATCTGCAGGCGCGCGATGCCCAGTTCGCGGACCCGCGCGCGCGGCGACACCTGCACGCCCACGCGCGCCAGGAGGACCTCGGCGTCGGCCTCCATCCGCTTCCGGTCGATCATCCCGAACCGGCGCGGCTGCCGCCCCAGGAAGATGTTCTCGGCGACCGTCAGGTCGGGAACGAGGTTGAACTCCTGGTAGATGGTGGCGATCCCGAGCCGCTCGGAGTCCTGCGCACCGTGGATGCGCACCTCCTCGCCGCCGACCAGGATCCGCCCGGCGTCGGGCGTGTAGGCACCGGAGAGCATCTTGATGAGGGTGCTCTTGCCCGCGCCGTTCTCACCGAGCAGCACGTGCACCTCACCCCGGCGCAGATCGAAGTCGACGCCGTCGAGCGCGACCACGCCGGGGAAGGTCTTGCGGATGCCCTCGATGCGCAGCAACTCGTCCGGGTTGCTCACGTCGTGCTCCTTTGCACTGGGGAGGGGGACTCGCCGCACGAGCGGCGTACGACGAGGCGGGCGGGAAGGGTGACGGACTCGGGGGTCCGGCCCTCGATGCGGTCGACCAGCGCGCGTACGGCGGCGCGCCCCAGTTCGTCCGTGGGCTGGGCGATGGCGGTGACCGGCGGGTCGGTGTGCACGAACCAGCGGATGTCGTCGAACGCGGCCAGCGCGATGTCGTCGGGAACCCGCAGTCCACGCGCGCGTACGGCGTCCAGCGCGCCGAGCGCCATCAGGTTGTCGGCCGCGAACACGGCCTCGGGCGGCTCGGCCAGGTCGAGGAACCCCTCGGTGACCCGGCGCCCGCTCTCGGCCTGGAAGTCGCCCTGGCCTATGTAGGCCTCGGGGAGGCCGAGCCCGTGCTCCTGGAGGGCCTCCCGGAAGACCTCCACGCGCTCGCGTCCGGTCGTGGTCGCCGCCGGACCCGCGATGATCGCGACCCGCCGGTGCCCGAGCCCGTACAGATGCGCCACGAGGTCCCGTACGGCCGCCCGCCCGTCCGCCCGGACCACCGGCACGTCCACGCCCGGGATCCACCGGTCCACGAACACCATGGGCGTCCCCGCCCGCGCGGCGTCCAGCATCAGCGGCGAGCCGCCGTCCGTCGGGGAGACGAGCAGCCCGTCGATCCGCCGGTCCAGCAGGTTGCGTACGTGGTGGTCCTGGAGGTCGGGCCGCTCGTCGGCGTTGCCGATGATGACGCTGTAGCCGAGCGCGCGGGCCTCCTCCTCGACGGAGCGGGCCAGTTCGGTGAAGTACGGGTTCAGCACGTCGCTGATGACCAGGCCCAGGGTGTGGGTCTGGTCGGTGCGCAGGGAGCGGGCGACGGCGTTCGGGCGGTAGCCCAGGGACTCGACGGCGGCCAGCACGCGCGTGCGTGCGTCGGCGCTGACCGACGGGTGGTCGTTCAGGACGCGCGAGACCGTGGCGACGGAGACGCCGGCCTCGGCAGCGACGTCCTTGATGCTGGCCACCGCCGCTCCACCTCCTTGTGGATCAGTCGTGGGAACACTTGCTGAAGCGCTCGTGGAATCGATTACACCGACGGGTGGATGGAATCGATTACACGCCGGTAAATCAAGACCCCGAGGACACCTCTTGACCGGATCGTGATGTCGCGGGCCGCCCCCCGGCGGTCCAGGGTGGAAGGAGAAGGTCCGTTGTCGCGAGGCCCGGCGGGGCCGGAGCGGAGGAGTCATGACGGCGGCGACCCGGAACGACGTACCCGTAGCCCTCGAGGGCAACGGCGTGGAACTGCGCCTCATGCCGATCGGCGGCGGCATGTCGGTGGGCTACGTCAGCCTGCCCCAGGGCACGGACATGGGCCCGGCCCTCAAGGGCCTGCCCGACGACGCGTGCCAGTGCCCCCACTGGGGCTATCTGCTGAAGGGCCGCATCAGCATGCGCACCGCCTCCGGCGAGGAGGAGTACGAGGCGGGCCAGGCGTACTACTGGGGCCCGGGCCACGTCCCGGTCGCCCTGGAGGACAGCGAGTTCGTGGAGTTCTCCCCGAGTGAGGACTTCCAGCAGGTGATCGAGTACGTGGTCGCGCAGTCCGGGTGAGCCGGGGGGAGCGGCCGGGACGGTGGGCTGCGGGAGCCGACGGGCCGGTGGGTCGGAGGAACCCTTGGCGGGCCGGTGAGCCAAGGGAACCGACGGACCACCGATGAGCCAGAGAACCGCCGGGCCACCGATGAGTTTCGGTGGCCCGGGCGGTCTACCCCTCGTCGACCACCACAGGAGGAGCGCCGTGCACCACCAGCTACTGCGAGTGCAGAACTTCAACGTCTCGTCTGACGGATTCGGTGCCGGCGAGCACCAAAGCCTGGAGCGCCCCTTCGGCCACGCCGATCCGGGACAGATGTTCGCCTGGGCCGGTGCCACGGCCAGCTGGCCCAACCGCACCGACCCCGGCGGCAGCCGCGGTCTCGACGACTACCTCACGCGCGACTTCACGAACAACATCGGCGCCGAGATCATGGGCCGCAACAAGTTCGGCCCTCAGCGCGGCCCCTGGCAGGACTACGAGTGGAAGGGCTGGTGGGGTGACGAACCGCCGTTCCACACGCCGGTGTTCGTCATGACCCACCATGAGCGCCCTTCGTTCACCCTCTCCGACACGACGTTCCACTTCGTCGGCGGCGACCCGGCCGAGGTGCTCGAACAAGCGCGTCAGGCCGCACAGGGCAAGGACGTCCGACTCGGCGGTGGCGCCACGGTCATCCGGCAGTTCCTCGACGCCGACCTCGTCGACACGCTGCACGTGGCGGTCTCGCCGGGGGTGAAGCTCGGATCCGGTTCACGGCTCTGGGAGTCACCGCAGGAGCTGTTCGACCGCTTCCACTGCGATGTGGTGCCGAGTCCGAGCGGGGTGACGCATCACCTGTTCTGGCGGAAGTGACGGCAGCTCAGTCGCGTCCGCCCCAGTCCAGACGGTCGGCCAGCCCGGCGGCGGTGAAGGCGGCCTCCAGCTCGTCATGGCCCTCGGTGAAGTGGGCCCAGCTGTCGTAGTGGACGGGGACCACGCGGCGGGCGCCGAGGATCCGCGCGGCCTCGGCGGCCATGGCGCTGTCCAGGACGATGACCTTTCCGTCGAAGACGTCGGCGAAGCGCGGTGCGCCGGCGAACAGGATGGCGGTGTCCACCGGGGCGAAGCGCTCGGCGACCTCCTTCACCGCGTCCAGTGAGGCGTTGTCGCCGCTGACGTAGACGGTGGGCAGGCCCTCGCCGGTCAGGACGAACCCGACGACCTCGCCGGTTATCGGCTCGACCTCCTCACGGGGGCCGGGGCCGTGGATGGCGGGCACGCCCGTGACGGTGACCGTGCCGCCGTCGGGGCTGTCGAGCTCGACGGACTGCCAGTCGGCCAGGCCCGTGGCCTTCGCGCCGAGGCGCTGTCCGCCCCCGGGGGTGGTGAGGGTGAGCGGGACGTCGGCGAGCAGCGCCCGCCCGGAGGTGTCGAGGTTGTCGGCGTGCTCGTCGTGCGAGAGGAGCACCACGTCGACGGGGCCGAGTTCGGCGGGCGAACCGGCGGCGGGGGCGGTCTTCGTCAGAACCACCGCGGGCGCGGGGAAGTCACCGGGGCCGTCGAAGGTCGGGTCGGTCAGGAAGCGCAGGCCGCCGTACTCGAAGAGGGCGGTCGGGCCGCCGAAGACGCGGACGGGGAAGGGGGCGGTCGTCGCGGGAAGCGCAGACATGAAAGAAACCTCACGGATAGATGTGTTTGAACCGTGAGACGACCGTAGCCGCTTCTCACGGATACAGGCAAGCCGTACCATGAGAGGTATGCAGGAGCCCGTGATCGGCCAGGCCGCCCCGCCGCCCGCGCAGGGCGAGGAGGAGCACCCCTCGCTCGCCCTCGTCAACAGCGCGATCGCGCTGCCCGGCGGGCACACGATCGACCTCCTGGGCACCCCCGCGCAGACGAACCACTGGCTGACCCAGCGCGGCCTCGCCCCGGTCGACGCCGGCATGCGGGAGATGTGCGCGACCCAACTGCGCTCCCTGCGCGAACAGATCAGATCGCTGTTCGCCGCCCGCGCCGAAGGCCTGCCCGCCCTCCCCGCGGCCGTGGCGGCCATCAACGACGCGATGACCCGGGTCCCCACCGCCCCGCTGCTGGGGTGGGACGACAAGACCGGCCCCTACCGCACGGCCCCCCACCCCACCACCGCGATCGTCGACCTGGCCCTGGCCACCCTCGCCGCCGACGCCGCCGACCTGCTTACCTCCCCCGACGCCGAACGCCTCACCGCCTGTGGCTCCCCGCCCTGCAACCGCTACCTGCTCCGCCACGGCCGCCGCCAGTGGTGCTCCACCCGCTGCGGCGACCGCGCCCGCGCGGCGCGTGCGTATGCCCGCCGCAGCACCTCGCGATGACTCGATCGCTTCATCCATGTGGGACGGTTCGACCATGACCAGCGACTACGACCGTCTTCGTAATGGCATCGAGTTCATGACCGCCTACGTCTCCGGCAACGACCTGCTCACGGCCTACGTGACAGAGCGACGGCGCGAGGACCCCATGGCGACCGAGGCCCTCATGGACGGGGCGGCGGCCCTCTGTGCCCTGTTGCTGCGCAAGATGGCCCGGGATACCGGAAAGACCGAGCAGGAGCTGCTCCAGGAACTGGCCCGCGGCACCCACCGACACGAGCGGCAGTCCGAAGAGTGACTGCACCGTCAGGGCGGCAAGGCCGTGCAGTGGGTCGTTCGTCCTGCCCTAACCGCAGGCCGAGCCTATGGCGTACCGGGGAAGTGGTGAGCGCGCTTTGAGCGTCCCACTTGACCGCAGGGTGCGCCGGGTTCGGCATACTGCGCTCCGTGAGCGGCGCCGCGTTCGTCGTCACCCCGGTCACCTTGACTCGTAATCGAGGTGATCGGCAAGGGCTGGTCGGCCAGACTGCCGCTATGCAGCACGATGAAGAGCGGCCATTGTCCGGCGGGAACGTCAGCACCGGCGTCGTCCGCATCGGTGACACCGTCCGCCGCCCGGCGGGACCGTGGACTCCAGCAGTGCACGCACTGCTCACCCATCTCCACGATGTGGGCTTCCGGGCGGCTCCTCGCCCCCTTGGCATCGACGAGCAGGGGCGGGAGGTACTGACCTTTGTGACAGGTGAGGTGATCTGGCCCGACCGATTCGCGCTGCTGGAAGCCTCGCAGCCGTTGGCTCGCGTGGCACGTCTGATCAGGGACTTCCACGACGCCGTGGAGAGCTTCACGCCACCGCCCGACGCCCGCTGGCAGGTACTCATCCCTGCCGAGGGAGCTGACATCATCGCCCATCAGGACCTGGCCCCGTGGAACCTCGTGGCTGACGGAATGGACTCGTGGGCCTTCATCGACTGGGACACCGCTGGCCCCGGCACCCGCCTGTGGGATGTCGCTTACGCCATGCACGGCTTCATCCCACTGTCCGCGCACCCCCACTGGCAACGTGCCGACGCTGACGATCGCCTGCGGATCTTCGCCGACGCTTACGGGCTCAAGGAGACCGAGCGGCGTGACCTGGTGCCCCTGCTGGGCCGCCGAACCCGTGCCATGCACGACTTCCTGCGCCACCAAGCGGCCGAAGGCAACCAGCCATGGGCGACGCTCTGGGCAGAAGGCCACGGCGATGCCTGGCGAAGCGACGCCGAATACATCGAACAGCGCGAAGAACAGTGGGCACGTGCCTTGCTCGCTGGGTGAGCTTCCCCCCCAACTGCCCTCATGGGAGGGAGCAGGCGGAGGCATGACCTGGTGGCACCGCCGGTCACGGATGAGGGCCGCCCACAGGACGTTGCATATGCGACGTCTCATGACCTTGGTGCCGCCCACGGCGTAGGAACGCTTGCGCTATGGGCGAGCCGTGCCCCTCTGCTCTCCGCCACTCGCTTGACGTCCCGCAGGGACTCGGTGAGCCGCAGGGCCAGATAGCGCAGCTCCGCGCTCGTCACGCGGCGTTCCGCGAGGAGTGCGGCGGCGTGGCCGAGAAGCTCGTCCGCCATGTCCAGCTGTACGGCTTCGATGTCGTCGGCCATGCGTGAGACGTATCCCGTTCCGTCGCCCACGAGGTAGCACGGTTTGCCCTCGACAGTCGTCCAGGGCAGCAGTCGCCCGGCCATCACGCGCTCATCTCCGCTGCCAGGTAGGGGTGCACCAGTCGGTTGTCCTCTCCGCGCAGCGGACGTTCCTCCGCGCGGCGGGCCACCGTGCCGTTGACGCCGTTGCAGCAGTACGGGCATGGAGGCGGTGCCGCGGATCGCCGTCGCCGTCCGCGTGGAGGGAACAGGACACGGAGGAGCGGTTCGAGGGCTCGGGCGATTAGTTCTGTCACGTCTGCCTACCTTCCGACCTGCGGTGACTGCGTTCTGTGGTGAATCACTCACAGAGTGGGGTAGGTGGTGGTTACGCTGCCAGGGGTCGGGGCTTGACATCGCGCTTGTCAAGAAAGGGAGTTGGCCGCATGGACGAACGCCGCACGCCTCGAACGCTGCGGGAGAAGTACGGGGAGGAGCTGAGGCTACGGCGGACGGCGGCGGGCCTCACTCAGGAGGAACTGAGCGACCAGGTCGTGTGCTCGCCTACGCTGATCAGCCACTTCGAGGCCGGGAGACGGCTTCCCAAACCCGATGACGCCCGGCGGATCGACCGTGCGCTGGGGGCGGACGGATTCTTCACGCGGCGGCTGGAGGATCTGGAGAACACGTACGATCCCCGCTTCGCTGCCGCCGCCGAACTGGAGCGACACGCAACCGTGATCCAGCAGTTCGCGCTCTCACTGGTTCCCGGCCTGCTCCAGACACCCGATTACGCGCGCGCAGTGTTCGCCGCTTACCGCCCCAACTCCACAGACCAGGAACTTGACAGGAAAGTTGTCATCCGAACAGAGCGTGCCCGAATCTTCGACGGGCCGTCGGCTCCGGTCATCTGGACGCTTCTCGACGAGGCCGTACTGCGACGCTCTGTGGGTGGCCCGCAGATCATGGCCGAACAGCTGCACAAGATCGCGGACTTGGCCGGGTCACGACGGATTCGGCTGCACGTCCTTCCGTACCGCGCCGGTGCGCATCCGCTCATGGAGAGCCTGCTCACCCTGATGACCTTCGAGGACTCCGCCCCGGTGGCGTACGTCGACGCATTCGAGACGGGACGTCTGATGGACGATCCGGCGCTGGTGAGCGCCTGCCAGACCGCCTACGCTCTGGCGCTGAGCGACGCGTTGTCGCAGCAGGAGTCACTGGCCCTCGTCAGGTCGGCAGCGAAGGAACACGCGCATGATCAGTAGTGAACACAGCGGGTGGTACAAGTCCAGCTACAGCGGCGGCAGCCAAGCCGAGTGCCTCGAAGTCGCCCGCAACAACCCAGACGTGCCCGTCCGTGACAGCAAGACCATCACCGGCCCCACCCTGGTCTTCTCCACTCACGGCTGGACGGCATTCGTGACGGCCGTCAAGGAAGGTCACATAGAGGCCTGAGTGTCGTACCCCGGCGGTACGGTCGGATCATGCCCAACCACACGGGAACCCCCGCCGGCGAACGGCGACTCGCCGTGCTCGAAGGCGTTCTCGAGCGGATCACGTACGCGAACGAGGAGAACGGCTACACGGTCGCCCGGGTCGACACCGGCAGAGGCGGCGGCGATCTGCTCACGGTCGTGGGCGCGCTGCTCGGCGCCCAGGTAGGGGAATCCCTGCGCATGGAGGGCCGCTGGGGCTCGCATCCCCAGTACGGCAAGCAGTTCCACGTCGAGAACTACACGACGGTCCTGCCGGCCACCGTCCAGGGCATCCGCCGTTATCTCGGCTCCGGCCTGGTCAAGGGCATCGGCCCGGTCTTCGCCGACCGCATCACGCAGCACTTCGGGCTGGACACGCTCCAGATCATCGAGGAGGAGCCCAAGCGGCTCATCGAGGTCCCGGGCCTCGGGCCCAAGCGGACGAAGAAGATCGCCGACGCCTGGGAGGAACAGAAGGCCATCAAGGAGGTCATGCTCTTCCTCCAGACCGTCGAGGTGTCCACGTCCATCGCGGTGCGGATCTACAAGAAGTACGGCGACGCGTCCATCTCCGTCGTGAAGAACCAGCCCTACCGCCTCGCCGCCGACGTCTGGGGCATCGGCTTCCTCACCGCGGACAAGATCGCCCAGTCCGTCGGCATCCCGCACGACAGCCCGGAGCGCGTCAAGGCGGGCCTGCAGTACGCCTTGTCGCAGTCCACCGACCAGGGCCACTGCTTCCTCCCGGAGGAGCAGCTGATCAAGGACGCGGTCAAGCTCCTCCAGGTCGACACGGGCCTGGTCATCGAGTGCCTCGCCGAGCTGGCCGAGCCCCCGGAGGACGGCGAGGACCCCGGCGTCGTACGGGAGAAGGTCCCGGGTCCTGACGGCGGGGAGCCCGTCACCGCGATCTACCTCGTGCCCTTCCACCGAGCCGAACTCTCCCTCTCCGCCCAGCTGCTGCGCCTCCTGCGCACGGAGGAGGACCGGATGCCGGGCTTCCGGGCGGTGGCCTGGGACAAGGCGCTCGGCTGGCTGAGAACACGCACCGGCGCCGACCTCGCCCCCGAGCAGGAGGCCGCCGTCAGGCTCGCGCTGACCGAGAAGGTCGCCGTCCTCACCGGCGGCCCCGGCTGCGGCAAGTCCTTCACGGTGCGCTCCATCGTGGAGCTGGCCCGCGCCAAGAAGGCCAAGGTCGTGCTCGCCGCCCCGACCGGCCGGGCCGCCAAGCGCCTGTCCGAGCTCACCGGCGCCGAGGCCTCCACGGTCCACCGCCTTCTGGAGCTGAAGCCCGGCGGCGACGCGGCCTACGACCGGGACCGCCCGCTGGACGCCGACCTGGTGGTGGTCGACGAGGCCTCCATGCTGGACCTGCTCCTCGCCAACAAGCTGGTGAAGGCCGTCCCTCCGGGGGCCCATCTCCTCTTCGTCGGGGATGTCGACCAGCTGCCCAGCGTCGGCGCGGGCGAGGTGCTGCGCGACCTCCTGGCCGACGGAAGCCCGGTCCCCGCCGTCCGCCTCACCCGGGTCTTCCGCCAGGCCCAGCAGTCGGGCGTGGTGACGAACGCACACCGGATCAACGCCGGCCAACACCCGCTCACCGACGGCATGAAGGACTTCTTCCTGTTCGTTGAGGACGACACGGAGGCCGCCGGACGGCTCACCGTGGATGTGGCGGCGCGTCGCATCCCGGCGAAGTTCGGGCTGGACCCGCGCCGGGACGTCCAGGTCCTCGCCCCCATGCACCGGGGCCCGGCGGGCGCAGGCACCCTCAACGGCCTGCTCCAGCAGGCCATCACCCCGGGCCGCCCCGACCTGCCCGAGAAGAGATTCGGCGGACGGGTGTTCCGCGTCGGCGACAAGGTCACCCAGATTCGCAACAATTACGACAAGGGCAAGAACGGTGTCTTCAACGGCACCGTCGGTGTGGTCACCTCGCTCGACCCGGTCGACCAGCGCCTGACGGTGCTGACGGACGAGGACGAGGAGGTTCCGTACGAGTTCGACGAGCTCGACGAGCTGGCTCACGCCTACGCCGTGACCATCCACCGCTCCCAGGGCAGCGAGTACCCGGCGGTCGTCATCCCGGTCACCACGGGCGCCTGGATGATGCTCCAGCGGAACCTGCTCTACACGGCGGTCACCCGGGCCAAACAGCTGGTCGTCCTCGTCGGTTCGCGCAAGGCGATCGGCCAGGCGGTGCGCTCCGTGTCCGCGGGCCGTCGGTGCACGGCACTCGACTTCCGGCTCGGTTCGCAGAAAAATGATCGATCAAATGAGTCGTGAAGGTCACAAGGCACTTCCAGATGGGGAACACAGGGGGGAGGATGAGCAAGTTGACGGCACTCAGTGCCGTCAGTAGGCCCGATGGTCGACCCCGAGTGCACTCTCCTGAGCCGAGTGGGGGATGGTAGAGACAGTCAGGGCACCTCGAAGATGAGGCACAACGTCGGTGAGGGAAGACGTGAGCGACAACTCTGTAGTACTGCGGTACGACGGCAACGAGTACACCTACCCGGTGATCGACAGCACCGTCGGTGACAAGGGCTTCGACATCGGCAAGCTCCGCGCCCAGACCGGTCTGGTGACGCTGGACAGCGGTTACGGCAATACCGCCGCCTACAAATCCGCCATTACCTACCTGGACGGCGAAGCGGGCATCCTGCGGTACCGCGGCTACCCGATCGAGCAGTTGGCCGAGCGCTCCACGTTCCTGGACGTCGCCTACCTGCTGATCAACGGCGAGCTGCCGACCGTCGACGAGCTCTCGACGTTCAAGAACGACATCACGCAGCACACCCTGCTGCACGAGGACGTCAAGAACTTCTACAGGGGCTTCCCGCGCGACGCCCACCCGATGGCCATGCTGTCGTCGGTCGTCTCGGCGCTGTCGACGTTCTACCAGGACAGCCACAACCCGTTCGACGAGCGCCAGCGCAACCTCTCCACGATCCGTCTGCTCGCCAAGCTCCCGACGATCGCGGCGTACGCGTACAAGAAGTCGATCGGCCACCCGTTCGTCTACCCGCGCAACGACCTCGGCTACGTCGAGAACTTCCTGCGCATGACCTTCTCGGTCCCCGCGCAGGAGTACGAGCTCGACCCGACCGTGGTCTCCGCGCTGGACAAGCTGCTGATCCTGCACGCGGACCACGAGCAGAACTGTTCGACCTCCACGGTCCGCCTGGTCGGCTCCTCGCAGGCGAACATGTTCGCCTCGATCTCCGCCGGCATCAACGCCCTGTGGGGCCCGCTGCACGGCGGCGCCAACCAGTCCGTGCTGGAGATGCTGGAGGGCATCCGCGACGCCGGCGGCGACGTCGACTCCTTCATCCGCAAGGTGAAGAACAAGGAGGACGGCGTCCGCCTGATGGGCTTCGGCCACCGGGTCTACAAGAACTTCGACCCGCGCGCCAAGATCATCAAGGCCGCCGCGCACGACGTGCTGTCCGCCCTCGGCAAGTCCGACGAGCTGCTGGACATCGCGCTGAAGCTGGAGGAGCACGCGCTCTCCGACGACTACTTCGTCTCGCGCAGCCTCTACCCGAACGTCGACTTCTACACCGGCCTGATCTACCGGGCCATGGGCTTCCCGACCGAGATGTTCACGGTCCTGTTCGCCCTCGGCCGGCTGCCGGGCTGGATCGCCCAGTGGCACGAGATGATCAAGGAGCCGGGCTCCCGCATCGGCCGCCCGCGCCAGATCTACACGGGCGTCGTCGAGCGCGACTTCGTGCCCGTCGAGGAGCGCTGAGGCGCAAGTCCGCGCGGCCCCCGTATCCGCTCTTGTGCGGGTGCGGGGGCTCTTGCGTACGTGCGGGGCGAGAGGGCCCGAGAGGCTGAGAAGCGGAAAAGAAGGCGCCCTGTCGCCGGTCCCCCCACGGGCCGACGACCAGGGCGCCTTCCCAGTCCCGGTTCGGATTCCCCCCACGGGATCCGGCCGGGCGTCTGTGAGGACAGCGCCTGAATCGCTGTTGAGCACAACGAGCAAAACTCGCCGTACTGCGGTGTGCGGTCTGCCGGGACAGCGCACGACCGGGAGGGCCGCTCAAAGCTTCCCGGTGTACGTGCCCCGGCAACGCATCTCTGGAGAAGTCCCCCAAGACATCTCCAGATGCCAGGTGGCGCCCCCCAAGACGCTCCCCGACATCGTCAACTTAGACCTTCGAACCCCTTCGATGGTTACGTTCACATCACTGTGATCTGCGTCTCTTGCGTATGTCCGTAAGGTACGCAAGAGCCCGGATATGCCGCTCGGGGCCCAAGCGTAAGGATGATGCGCGAGCCTTGTGAAGAGCTTATGTGAGCCGGGCTCGGGACTCCAGAGGGGCTCAAATCACGTTCGCCGCGAACTTAGGGCGAATTCAGGGGACTTCACCGGAATGTCCGCAGTCGGAGACTGTTCGTGACGACGAAGACCGACGAGAAGGCCATCGCGGCTCCGGCGATCATCGGGTTCAGCGCTCCCGCGGCGGCCAGCGGCAGCGCGGCCACGTTGTAGCCGAAGGCCCAGACGAGGTTGCCCTTGATCGTGGCCAGCGTCCGGCGCGACAGCCGGATCGCGTCCGCGGCCACCCGCAGGTCGCCGCGCACCAGAGTCAGATCGCCCGCCTCGATCGCCGCGTCCGTGCCGGTGCCCAGGGCCAGGCCCAGATCGGCGGTGGCGAGCGCGGCCGCGTCGTTGACGCCGTCGCCCACCATGGCGACGACCCGCCCCTCGGTCTGCAGCCGCCGTACGGCGTCGACCTTGTCCTCGGGCATGACCTCCGCGATCACCCGGTCGATCCCGACGGTCTCGGCCACCGCTTCGGCCACCGCCCGGTTGTCCCCGGTCAGCAGCACCGGCGTGAGCCCCAGCGCGCGCAGCTCGCGCACCGCCTCGGCGCTGGTCTCCTTGACCGCGTCGGCCACGGCCAGCACGGCCCGCGCCCTCCCGTCCCAGCCGGCCAGGACGGCCGTACGGCCCGCCCGCTCGGCCTCGTCCCGCGCGCGGACCAGCTCCGGCGGTACGTCGTCGAAGAGCCGCCCCACGGCGACCTCACGACCCTCCACGCGCCCCCGTACGCCCCGCCCGGGGACGTTCTCGAAGCTCTCGACGTCCGGGAGCCGTCCGGCCCGCTCCTCGGCGCCCAGCGCGATCGCACGGGCCACGGGGTGCTCGGAGGCGTGCTCGACGGCGCCCGCGAGCCGCAGCACCTCCTTCTCGTCCGCGCCCTCGGCGACGTGGACCTCCTGGAGGGTCATCCGGCCCGTGGTGACCGTGCCGGTCTTGTCCAGGACGACCGTGTCGATCCGGCGCGTGGACTCCAGGACCTCCGGGCCCTTGATGAGGATGCCGAGCTGGGCGCCGCGTCCCGTGCCGACCATCAGCGCGGTCGGCGTGGCCAGGCCCAGCGCGCACGGACAGGCGATGATCAGGACCGCGACGGCTGCGGTGAACGCGGCGACGCCGTCGCCGGTCAGCCCGAGCCACGCCCCGGCCGTGGCGGCGGCGATCAGCAGGACCACCGGCACGAAGATCCCGGAGATCCGGTCGGCGAGCCGCTGCACCTCGGCCTTGCCGTTCTGCGCGTCCTCCACCAGCTTCGCCATCCGCGCGAGCCGGGTGTCGGCGCCGATGCGGGTGGCCTCGACGACGAGCCGGCCGCCCGCGTTGACCGTCGCGCCGGTGACCGCGTCCCCTGCCGTCACGTCCACGGGCACCGACTCGCCGGTCAGCATCGAGGCGTCCACCGTGGAGGTGCCCTCGACGACGGTGCCGTCGGTGGCGATCTTCTCGCCGGGCCGTACGACGAACCGGTCGCCGACGGCCAGCCGCTGGGCCGGGATCCGCACCTCGCGCCCGTCCCGCAGCACGGCCACGTCCTTCGCGCCCAGTTCCATGAGCGCGCGCAGGGCGGCCCCGGCACGGCGCTTGGAGCGGGCCTCCAGGTAGCGGCCCAGCAGGATGAAGGCCGTGACGCCCGAGGCGACCTCCAGGTAGATCGAGGAGGCGCCGTCGCCGCGCGAGACCGTGAACTCGAAGGGGTGCCGCATGCCGGGCATGCCCGCGTCGCCGAGGAACAGGGCCCACAGGGACCAGCCGAACGCGGCCAGCGTGCCGAGGGAGACCAGCGTGTCCATGGTGGCGGAGCCGTGCCGGGCGTTCGTCCAGGCCGCCCGGTGGAACGGCAGCCCGCCCCAGACGACGACCGGGGCGGCGAGGGTGAGCGAGAGCCACTGCCAGTTGTCGAACTGGAGCGCAGGGACCATCGCCAGCAGGACGACGGGCACGGCGAGGGCGGCGGAGACGGCGAGGCGCCGGCGGAGGGCCGACAGCTCGGGGTCCTCCTCGGCGGCGGGCGACCCTTCGGCGTCCGGCTCCTCGCGCGCGGGTGCGGGCTCCTCGGCGGTGTACCCGGTCTTCACCACGGTCGCGATCAGGTCGGCGACCTCGATGCCCGCGGGGTAGGTGACCCGGGCCTTCTCCGTCGCGTAGTTCACCGTGGCGGTGACGCCGTCCATGCGGTTGAGCTTCTTCTCCACGCGGGCCGCGCAGGAGGCGCAGGTCATCCCGCCGATGAGCAGCTCGACCTCGGCGAGCGCCGGCTCGCGGTCCGTCGGCGCCTTGGCGGTGGTGCTGGTCATGTCCGTACTCCAGGTGGTGCGGGGCGCCCGGGAAGCGGGACGGGCCGTACGGGCCGGGGGCGGCGGCGTACGGCCCGTACGTCGGTACGAGTGCCAGGACCGGGATGTCTCACTCAGGCCTGTGCGTCTCGGGCTCTCGGAACCGGCTCAGGCCTTCCCGGCCAGCTCGAAACCGGCCTCGTCGACGGCGGCGCGCACGGCCTCGTCGTCGAGCGGCGTGGCCGAGACGACCGTGACCTCGCCGGTCTTGGCCACGGCCGTCACCGAACTGACGCCGGAGATCTGGGAGATCTCGCCGGAGACGGCGCCCTCGCAGTGTCCGCAGCTCATGCCGCTCACCTTGTAGACGGTGGTGACGGGGCCCGTGGTGTCGGTCTGGGCGGTCATGTCGTTACTCCTCGTCGAGCCATGTGGGGCAGTGGGGACCTGTGGGGTCCGCATACCCACTGTACCCCTAGGGGGTATGGCCTTCACGATGCCGGTGCGGCACGGGCTAGCGTTTCCCCGAGGTGCTGACGGACGGAAGCCGGGGGGATCATGCGGGCCGTGGTGTTCGAGCGGTACGGGGAGCCGGCCGAGGTGCGGGACGTCGCTGATCCGGAGCCCGCGGAGCACGGGGTCGTCGTGCGGGTCGAGGCCACGGGGCTGTGCCGCAGCGACTGGCACGGCTGGCAGGGCCACGACCCGGACATAACGCTGCCGCACGTGCCGGGGCACGAACTCGCCGGGGTCGTCGAGGCGGTGGGCGACCGGGTGGCCCGCTGGCGGCCCGGCGACCGGGTCACCGTGCCGTTCATCTGCGCCTGCGGCACCTGCCCGTCGTGCGCGGCGGGCGACCACCAGGTGTGCGAGCGGCAGACCCAGCCCGGCTTCTCGCACTGGGGCTCCTTCGCGCAGTACGTGGCCCTGGACCACGCCGACGTCAACCTCGTGGCGCTCCCCGGGGAGCTGTCGTTCGCGACGGCGGCCTCCCTCGGCTGCCGGTTCGCCACGGCGTACCGGGCGGTGGTGCGGCAGGGCCGGGTCGCGGCGGGGGAGTGGGTGGCGGTGCACGGTTGCGGCGGGGTCGGCCTCTCCGCGGTGATGATCGCGGCGGCGTCGGGCGCGCGGGTCGTGGCCGTCGACGTGTCGGCCCGGGCGCTGGACCTGGCGCGGAAGTTCGGGGCGGCGCAGTGCCTGGACGCGTCGGCCGTGCCGGACCCCGCGGCAGCGGTCCGTGACCTCACCGGCGGCGGCGCCCATCTCTCCCTCGACGCTCTCGGTTCCCCCGCCACCTGCGCCGCCTCCGTGAACGGCCTGCGCCGCCGCGGCCGGCACGTCCAGGTCGGCCTGCTGCCCTCGCCGACCGGCACCACACCCGTGCCGATGGCCCGCGCGATCGCCCTGGAGCTCGAACTCCTCGGCAGTCACGGCATGGCCGCGCACAGCTACCCGCCGATGCTGGAGCTGGTGCGCGGCGGCGTTCTGCGCCCGGACCTGCTGGTGACGTCCACGATCCCGCTGGACGAGGCCCCGCCCGCGCTGGCGGCGATGGGGACGGCGCCACCGGCGGGCGCGACGGTCATCGAGCCGTGGCGCTGACCTCCCGCGGGGACACCCGTGCCCCATGCGGCGGTGGGTCACGAGGCCGGGCCGGGAAGGTCAGTCGGCTCTTCGGGTGCGGTTGCCGGGCCTGGCGGCCACCCAGGCCCGGACCGTGTCGGCGTACCAGTAGGACTTGCCGCTCTCGACGCGGTCGGGCGGGGGCAGCAGGCCGTGTTTGCGGTAGGACCGCACGGTGTCCGGCTGCACCCGGATGTGTGCCGCGATCTCCTTGTAGGACCAGAGCCTTCGGTCGGTCATGACGTGCACCTCCCCGCGCGCACCACGGCGGCGACCGGGGACGGCCGTCCGGGGGAGCCGGGCGCTGCGCTGGTGATCAAGAAGCCTGTGTCCGGTCAACGACACTCCGTGACACAGGGCAGGGCCTGTGACGGAAGATCCGCTTACGCAGGACACATGTGACAGGGAGGGGGCGTTTGTGACGCACCCGGGGCAAAGGTGCACGCCGGAGTTTTCGGCGGGACGCCTCGACGCGGCAGAGCGTACTCGGACACAGAACACGCGGAAAGCGCTGTCATGATCTGGTCCGAATGTCCGGACAAAACATTGACAGGGCTTCGGGAAGGGGACTACAAAGCCGGGGAGAGCCGACACCGAGGGGAAGCCGATGGCGTACGACCTGATCACCATGGGGCGCATCGGAGTGGATCTGTATCCGCTCCAGACGGGCGTCCCGCTGCCGCAGGTCACGTCCTTCGGCAAGTTCCTCGGCGGCTCGGCCACGAACGTCGCGGTCGCCGCGGCCCGCCTGGGACGGCGGACCGCGGTGATCACCCGCACCGGCGACGACCCCTTCGGCACCTACCTGCACGAGGCCCTGAGGGGGTTCGGCGTGGACGACCGCTGGGTCACCCCGGTCCCAGGCCTGCCCACCCCGGTCACCTTCTGCGAGGTCTTCCCGCCGGACGACTTCCCGCTGTACTTCTACCGGCAGCCCAAGGCCCCCGACCTGGAGATCGACGCCCACGAACTCGACCTGGACGCCATCCGTGACGCCCGCGTCTTCTGGGGCACGGGCACGGGCCTGAGCGAGGAACCGAGCCGTACGGCGACCCTCGCGGCCCTCGCCCACCGCGCCAAGTCCGGCACGACGGTCTTCGACCTCGACTGGCGCCCGATGTTCTGGAACGACCCCGGCGCGGCCCGCCCCTTCTACCAGGAGGCCCTGCGCCACACCACCGTCGCCGTCGGCAACCTCGACGAGGTGGAGGTCGCCACGGGCGTGCGCGAGCCCCACGCCGCCGCCCGGGCCCTCCTGGACGCCGGTGTCGAGCTGGCCGTCGTCAAGCAGGGCCCCAAGGGCGTCCTCGCCGTCGACCGCGAAGGCGTCACCGCCGAGGTCCCGCCGCTGCCCGTGAACGTCCTCAACGGCCTCGGCGCGGGCGACGCCTTCGGCGGCTGCCTCGTCCACGGCCTGCTGGCCGGCTGGGACCTGGAGAAGACCATGCGGCACGCCAACGCCGCCGGCGCCATCGTCGCCTCCCGCCTGGAGTGCTCCTCCGCGATGCCCACCCCGGACGAGATCGAGGCGGCCGTCACCGCGGGGGCCGTCAAGTGACCGTCGACGTCTCCGCACTCGTCCACCTCCGCAGCCACCGCCCGGAGGCCATCGCCGAGGCCGCCGCCCGCCGCCCCCGCCGGCCCCTGCTGAACGACAACGGCCGGCTGATGATCGTCGCCGCCGACCACCCGGCCCGCGGCGCCCTCGGTGTCGGCGGCCGCAGCATGGCCATGGCCAACCGCGCCGACCTCCTCGAACGCCTCTGCCTGGCCCTGGCCCGCCCGGGCGTGGACGGCGTCCTCGCCACCGCCGACATCCTCGACGACCTGCTCCTGCTCGGCGCCCTCGACGGCAAGGTCGTCCTGGGCTCGATGAACCGCGGCGGCCTGCAGGGCGCGCGCTTCGAACTCGACGACCGCTTCACCGGCCACCGTCCCGAGGACATCGAGCGCCTCGGCTTCGACGCGGGCAAACTGCTCCTGCGCATCGACTACGACGACCCGGGCTCCCTCACCACCCTGGAGTCCACCGCCCGCGCCATCGACGACATGGCCGCCCGCCGGCTCCCCGTCTTCGTCGAGCCGTTCATCTCCCGCCGCGACGAGACGGGCCGGCTGCGCAACGACCTGTCCGCCGAGGCCGTCACCCGGTCCATCGCCATCGCCTCGGGCCTGGGCGGCAGTTCGGCCTACACCTGGCTGAAGGTGCCGGTCACCGACAACCCCGACGACATGGCCGAGGTCATGGCCGCCTCCACGCTGCCCGCCGTACTGCTGGGCGGTGAGGTGGGCGATGACCAGGACGGGGCGTACGAGAAGTGGCGTGGCGCCCTCCAACTGCCCACCGTGCGCGGGCTGGTGGTCGGCCGCTCGCTGCTGTACCCGGCGGACGGCGACGTGGCCGCCGCCGTGGACACCGCCGTAGGACTGCTGTGAGGGCCGCTTCATGACCAGTGAGCCGTACGTCCTCAAGGGCACCACGACCGACGTGAACCACGTCCTGGACATCGACCCCGAGCGGGCCGGCTGGACGCACGGCAGCCCGCGGATCGTGGAGCTCCCACCGGGCGGCACCCACACCTTCACCACCGGGGACAGCGAATGGATCGTGCTGCCCCTGACGGGCGCGTGCACCGTGCGCGTCGAAGACGAAGAGTTCCATCTCTCGGGCAGAAAGAGCGTGTTCGCGTCGGTCACCGACTTCGCGTGCGCGCCCCGCGACGCCCGGGCCCAGATCGCCTCCGGCGCGGGAGGCCGCTTTGCTTTGGCAGGAGCGAAGTGCGAGCGACAACTCCCCGCCCGCTACGGCCCCGCGCCGGAGGTCCCCGACGCGAGGCGTACGCGGCCTCGTCGGGAACTGCTGTGCAGCATGTTCACCCCCGGTAGTGAACGTCCGCGGCGGCCGCTGCGTACCCGTCACCATCCATAGGGAGGGAAACCGATGACCTCGACGACGAGGCTGACGGTCGCGCAGGCGCTCGTACGCTTCCTGTCCGCCCAGTACACCGAACGCGACGGCGTACGGCAGCGGCTCATCGGCGCCACCTGGGGCATCTTCGGCCACGGCAACGTCGCCGGCATCGGC
This sequence comes from Streptomyces coeruleorubidus, assembly GCF_028885415.1. GTDB lineage: Bacteria > Actinomycetota > Actinomycetes > Streptomycetales > Streptomycetaceae > Streptomyces > Streptomyces coeruleorubidus_A. Next base: position 3,555,952 of record NZ_CP118527.1, on the reverse strand, counting down.
CAGGCGCTCCTGGAGCACACCGACGCGATGCCGTACCACCAGGGCCGCAACGAACAGGCCATGGTGCACGCGGCGGTCGGTTACGCGCGGCAGTCGGGCCGCCTCTCCACGCACGCGGTCACGACCTCCATCGGCCCGGGCGCCACCAACCTCGTCACCGGCGCCGCCCTGGCGACCATCAACCACCTGCCGGTGCTGCTCCTGCCCGGCGACATCTTCGCCACCCGCCCCGCCGACCCGGTCCTCCAGCAGCTCGAAGTGCCGTACGCGGGCGACGTGTCGGTCAACGACTGTCTGCGCCCGGTGTCGAGGTACTTCGACCGGATCACCCGGCCGGAGGCCCTGATCCCCTCGGCGCTGAACGCGATGCGCGTGCTCACCGACCCGGTCGAGACCGGCGCCGTCACCCTCGCGCTGCCCCAGGACGTGCAGGCCGAGGCGTACGACTGGCCCGAGGAGTTCTTCGCCGAGCGCGTCTGGACCGTACGGCGTCCCGGTGCCGACCCGGCGGAACTGGCCGAGGCGGTACGGATCATCCGCGCGGCGACACGGCCCCTGGTCGTCGCCGGCGGCGGCGTCCACCACAGCCGCGCCGAGGAGGCGCTCGCCGAGTTCGCCGGGACCACCGGCATCCCGGTCGCCTCCACCCAGGCCGGCAAGGGCTCCCTGCGCCACGACCACCCCCAGGACGTCGGCGGCATCGGCCACACCGGCACGGCCACCGCGAACGAACTCGCCCGCACCGCCGACCTGGTGATCGGCGTCGGCACCCGCTACACCGACTTCACCACCGCTTCCGGCACGCTCTTCTCGAACCCGGACGTCCGGTTCCTCAATCTCAACGTCGCCCCCTTCGACGGCCACAAGCTCGCCGGGCACCCCCTGATCGCGGACGCCCGCACCGGCCTGGAGGAGCTGACCGAGCGACTGGAGATGCACGAACACCGGGTCGCCGCGTCGTACGCCACCGAGTACACCGAGGACAAGGAGCGCTGGGAACAGCGCGTCGACGCCTGCTACGAGGTGGACGAGCCGGACACCCGCCCGACCCAGCCGCAGGTCCTCGGCGTCCTGGACGCGCTCGTCGACGAGTCGGACATCCTGATCAACGCGGCCGGTTCCCTCCCCGGCGACCTGCACAAACTGTGGCGGACACGCTCCCGCGACCAATACCACCTGGAGTACGGATACTCCTGCATGGGCTACGAGATCCCGGCCGCCATCGGCGTGAAGCTGGCCGCCCCCGACCGGCCCGTGTGGGCACTGGTCGGCGACGGCACGTACCTGATGATGCCGACGGAGATCGTGACGGCCGTGCAGGAGGGCGTCGCGATCAAGGTCCTGATCATCCAGAACCACGGCTACGCGTCCATCGGCGGGCTGTCCGAGTCGGTCGGCGGCGAGCGGTTCGGCACCGCCTACCGCTTCCCGTCCGAGGACGGCACGTACACGGGCCCGCCGCTGCCGGTGGACCTCGCCGCCAACGCGGCCAGCCTCGGCATGCGCGTCCTGCGCGCGAAGTCCGTACGGGACCTGCGGGAGGCCCTCGCCGAGGCCCGGGCCGCCGACACTCCCACATGTGTCTACGTGGAGACCCAAACGGCAGACACAGTGTCGGGCGCGCCTCCCGCGCAGGCCTGGTGGGATGTACCCGTGGCCGAGACCGCGACACGGCCGTCCGCGGTCAAGGCACGTGAGCTGTACGAACGGCACGTCTCCACCCGACGCCGCCCTCTGTGAAAGATGTGACTGGAGTGACCCTGTCATGACGAAGATCGTCAACCACTGGATCGGCGGCAAGACCGTCGAAGGCGCCTCGGGCACGCACGGGCCGGTGACCGATCCGGCGACCGGCGAGGTGACGACGAAGGTCGCGTTCGCCTCGGTCGAGGAGGTGGACGCGGCGGTCGCCGCAGCCAAGGAGGCCTTCGCCACCTGGGGCCAGTCCTCGCTGGCCCAGCGGACCTCGATCCTCTTCAGGTTCCGGGCGCTGCTCGACGCGCACCGCGACGAGATCGCCGAGCTGATCACCGCCGAGCACGGCAAGGTGCACTCCGACGCGCTCGGCGAGGTGGCGCGCGGCCTGGAGATCGTCGACCTGGCCTGCGGCATCAGCGTGCAGTTGAAGGGCGAGCTGTCCACGCAGGTGGCGAGCCGCGTGGACGTGTCCTCGATCCGCCAGCCGCTCGGTGTCGTCGCCGGCATCACGCCGTTCAACTTCCCGGCGATGGTGCCGATGTGGATGTTCCCTCTCGCCATCGCGTGCGGCAACACGTTCGTGCTGAAGCCGTCCGAGAAGGACCCGTCGGCGTCGATCAGGCTCGCCGAGCTTCTCGCCGAGGCCGGCCTGCCGGACGGCGTCTTCAACGTCGTCCACGGCGACAAGGTGGCCGTCGACCGCCTGCTGGAGCACCCGGACGTCAAGGCGGTGTCGTTCGTCGGCTCGACCCCGATCGCCCGCTACATCCACTCAACCGCCTCCGCGAACGGCAAGCGCGTCCAGGCGCTCGGCGGCGCCAAGAACCACATGCTGGTCCTCCCGGACGCCGACCTCGACGCGGCGGCCGACGCCGCCGTGTCCGCCGCCTACGGTTCGGCCGGCGAACGCTGCATGGCCATCTCGGCGGTCGTCGCGGTCGGCGCGATCGGCGACGAACTGGTGGAGAAGATCCGCGAGCGCGCCGAGAAGATCAAGATCGGCCCCGGGAACGACCCCGCCTCCGAGATGGGCCCGCTCATCACCAAGGTCCACCGGGACAAGGTGGCCTCCTACGTCGAGGGCGCGGCGGCCGAGGGCGCCGAGGTGGTCCTCGACGGCACCGGTTACACCGTCGACGGCTTCGAGAACGGCCACTGGATCGGCATCTCGCTGCTCGACAAGGTGCCGACGAGCGCCAAGGCCTACCAGGACGAGATCTTCGGCCCGGTCCTGTGCGTGCTGCGCACGGAGACCTACGAGGAGGCCCTGGACATCGTCAACGCCTCGCCGTTCGGCAACGGCACCGCGATCTTCACCCGGGACGGCGGCGCGGCCCGCCGCTTCCAGCTGGAGGTCGAGGCCGGCATGGTCGGCGTGAACGTCCCGATCCCGGTCCCCGTGGGCTACCACTCCTTCGGCGGCTGGAAGGACTCGCTCTTCGGCGACCACCACATCTACGGCAACGACGGCACGCACTTCTACACCCGCGGCAAGGTCGTCACCACCCGCTGGCCGGACCCGGCCGACGCCCCGGCGGGCGTGGACCTGGGCTTCCCGCGCAACCACTGACCGCTATCGGCCACTCTCCGCCGGGCGAGTAGTCGATCATGGAGACTGTGGGCATGCACACACCGATGCAACCCCCCACGGAAACCCCCACGACCCTGGGCGAGCAGATCCTGCTCCTCTCGCTGGACGACGAGTCCGGCGCGGCGAAGGAGTCGGCGAAGGTGGCCCCGGCCGTCTCCGCCGCCTTGCTGGTGGAGCTGGCGCTGGCCGGCCGGATCGACGTGACCGACGACAAGGTGACCGTCGCCGACGCCACGCCGCTGGGGGACCCCGCCCTCGACAGCGCACTCGCCGACATCGCCGGCCGGGACAAGCCGGGCACGACCAAGGACTGGATCACCCGGCTGAAGACGGACGCGATGGCCTGGGCGAAGCGGGGCCTGATCGAGAAGGGGCTGGTCCGGGAGGAGAAGAAGAAGGTCTTCGGCATCTTCCCGGTGCGCCTCTATCCGGAGGCGGACGGCTCGGTGGAGGCGGCGGTACGGCAGCGGCTCGACGCGGTCGTCCTGCGGGGCGCGGCGCCGGACGAGCGTACGGCGTCCCTGGTGGCCCTGCTGCACGGGGCGAAACTGCACCGGCTGGCCTTCCCGGACGCCGGCGCGCGCGAGGTCCGGGCGGCCATGGAGTCGGTCTCACACGGCCAGTGGTCCGCGACGGCGGTGCGCCAAGTCGTGCGGGCGGCGGAAGAGGCGCTGGCGGTGATCATCGCCGTGTCGGTGACGACGACGGTCGTCGCCGACAGCTGAGAACAGCCGGCAGCCGATCAACAGCCGATAGCTGAGAACAGCCAGCCCCTCCTCGGGTCGGAGAGGAGGGGCTGGCGCCTCGTCACAGGTACTGGATGGGGCTGCAGTCGGTGTGCTGGGTGTCGCGGCAGATCTTCACCCAGGTCGTCCCCAGGCCGCCCGGCTTCTCGAACCGGACGGGCACGGAACCGGGACCGCACTGCGTACCCATCTTGAACGGCGGTCCCACGGTCAGGTCCACCGTCCACTGGATCCAGAGGGTGTAGCACCCGGAGCCGGTGTTGCGGAGCTCGCCCTCGACGGCGACGTTGTCGAACAAGCCTCCTGATTCCACGGACCGGGTCGTACCCGAGGCGTCGGCCGTTCCATGGGAGACGGACCAACCCTCGGCCGCGACGGCTGACGAGCCGTAGGCCACGAGAGCCAGGGAGAGAAGGGAAGCCCCCGCAAGAGACCTCATCGCGCGTGACATGTGCACTGTCCTTTCCGGTGAGTCGAGTGGATCCGGCGCTGTCCCTGTGGGCGGTCCTCGGAGAACCCCGAGGACGTGGCCCACTGAAGAGCGGGAGCGCCGTCCTCGGTGAGCGCTTCCGCCAGCAGGTCGCAGTAGTGGCGCAGGTCCTCGTGCCAGCCGACGAACGACGCGAAGTCCCGCATGTGGACGGCCAGACGAAGCGTGGCCGCGCGTGCGGTGCCCGGCGGGACGGCGGCGGTGCCGTCGCCGCCGGTGTAGCCGGAGAGCAGGGCGTGGGCCGCGGCCGGGTAGTCGACCTGCGGGCCCTTCCCGGCGGAGCCGAGGCCACGTGCGGCGGCGGCACGCAGTTCGTGCAACTCGCCGAGGATCCAGCCGAGATCGAGGGCCGGATCGCCCCCGGTGACCTCCTCTCCGGTGAGCAGGGCGGTGTGGCCACCGGCAGGGGAGGGGACCAGCCAGCCTGTGCTGGGCGCGCCGTGCAGCAGGACCGCGCCGCCTCCGGGTGGCTCGTCCGCGGCCTCGGCCCAGTCCGTCAGCCGCGCCCACAGCGAGGGGCCGAGCCGGGTACGGGCCAGTGCGCGCAGTCGGTCCGCCCCGGGAGCGTTCTCCTCTCCGGAGAGCCAGGCCAGCAGCCGTCGCACACCGTGGTGGGGTGGCCGCTGCGGGAGGTCCCACGGCTCCTGGTGCAGCCGTCGCAGGGTCCTGCCCAGATCCGCCAGCGCGCCGACCGAGAGCCGGACGGCGGTGTCGTCGCCGGAGGGCAGCAGCCGTGCCACCGAGACGGCGCCCGGCACGCGGTAGAGCACGCCGGGATGCGGGCCCGGTCGTGTCGCACCGTCCTGCGCGGAGCCGGCGGCCGGTTCGCCCAGGGCGAGCCGGGCACCGCGCTGGGCGTCGGCGGCGGTGCGGGCGCCGGCCGCGGCCTTACCGACGGCCGTGTCGACGCGGCGCAGCGTCGCGCCGACCACCGCCGGAGGAAGGCGCTGCGGAGCGGTGTGGGCCGGTCCGGGGGCGCGCAGCCAGCTGAATCCCGTGTCCCCGTGGTAGCGCACGGTGATCCGCAGATAGCGGGTTCCGTACTCGCGTACGGTGACGGGCTCCGTTTCCAAGGGCTGTTCCGGCGCCACCGGCCCAGCGGGCGCTGCCGGCGAAGGGGTGGACGGCTCAGCCACTGTTCCGCCGCCCGACCGCCTCGATGATCTCCCGGGCGTCCCGGAACGCCGCTGCCTGCCCCTCGGTGAACAGCACTCCGGCGCAGTTGAGGATCACCTCGTCCACGCCGGCGTTCCGGTACTCCTCCAGCCCGGCGGCGATGTGGTCGGCCGAGCCGTACAGGTACGTGCCGCTGTCCACCAGGGCGGCGGCACCGGCCACCGGGTCGGCCGGATCGGCGGGCACACCGGCCCGGCGCAGCATGTCCGTGTAGTGCTCCATGGCGAGGTGCCCGGAGGCGGCCGTGTGAGCGAGCACGTGCGGGTTGCGTCCGTCGCGCTCCACCGCGACATGGACGACGGTCGCGACGCGGCAGCGGGTGTCCCTGTCCCTGTCCTTGGCCCCTTCCTCCAGGGCGGGCAGCAGGTTCTCGGCGACGTATCCGGGCGGGGTCATCCAGGTGATGGCGACATCGGCGACGCCGCCGGCGGTCCGCGCCATGTTGGGGCGCAGCACGCCCACGCCGACCTCCACGTGCGGGTGCTCCATGGGGATCAGCCGGCCCCGCAGCGCGTGGTAGTCGCCCGCGTGGTCGACGATCTCCCCGTCGAGCAGGGCCCGGACCGTGCGCAGGTAGTCCGCGGCCATCGTGCGCGGGCTGGGATAGGGGCGTCCGTTGAGGCTGCGGACGAACGCCGCTGAGCCGACGCCGTAGCCGGCCACCACCGGCAGGCCGGTCATCAGGGCCAGTGAGCGGGCCTGAAGGGCGGCCTCGTAGGGATGGCGCAGCGGCATCAGGGTCACGCTGAGGCCGACCGGGACGCGTATCCCGGCGCCGGCGAGGTGGGCGAACGCCTGGTGGGCCTCCACCTTGAGCGACTGCCCTGTCCACAGGCGGCGCACGCCGGTGTCGCGGACCAGCTCGGCGTAGGGCCGCAGGGAGTCCGGAGTCTCCGGCATGTTCGGCACGAGCACGCTCGGGAGCACGTTGTCGGCGGTCACGGGCTGGCACACCTTCCTTCTGTCGCTGGTGCTCTGACGTCTGCCGGAGCTGTTGCTGTTCCTTGACGAACTGTTGTGTTTCTACTACGTTTTTTCCATGAGCCCAGTGAGTCATCGCGAGGGAATGCCGATCTACAACCAGCTGAGAGTGCTCCGCGCGGAGCGTGGCCTCAGCCGCGTCGCGCTGGCCAAGCTGGTGGAGGTGCACCCGCAGACCATCGGTGCCATCGAGCGGGGCGACTACTTCCCGAGCCTCGACCTGGCGTTCCGGCTCAGCGACGTGTTCGAGCTTCCGGTCGAAGCGATCTTCAGCCGCAAGCCCTTCGCCCCCCTCTCCGCCCAGCTGTACAACAAGGAGGAACGCTCGTGAGCCGGCAAGGTGCCAACGAGACGACGGATCTGGCCCGCAGTCCCATGCGCCCCGTGGCGCTCGCGCTCTGCGTGCTGAGCGCGGCCATGGTGGTGCTGTCGCTCATCTCGGACGGCAACGCGTTCTCCGACTCGTGGTGGCTCGTGGCCTTCGTGCTCTGGCTGCTGCTGTGGGGCGTGCTGCGCTCGATGACCCGCGGTGTGGCCGAACGGCCGCGGGCGGGACTGGACGAACGCGAACGCGGGCTGCGCGACCAGGTCTCCTTCATCGGATACCAGTGCGCGGTCGGCGCCGGCATGGTCGTCGTGCTGCTCATGGTCGTCTTCCAGAACCAGCCCGACATGATCGAGCGGATGCCCGCGCTGCTGACGACCCTCATGCTGGCCGCGTCCGCCGTACCCTCCATCATCCTGGCGATGTCCGGTGCGAGCGTCGAGGACGCCGATGCGGATCAGGACGAGTGATTCGCCCGCCGTGGACCGGGAATCAGTGCGACAGGGCGGGTGCCCACCGATTGCGGCGGTGGGCACCCGCCCCATTTCTCAGCGGGTCACGCGGTTCAGCAGGAGTGGTCGAAGGTGTTGTCGACCGACGCAGCCGAGACGGCGGACGCGGCGGAGATGCACGCGGCCGACGAGGTGGTGACCGTGACGGTGGCGGCCGGGGCCTCCACGGCCGGGACGATCTCGTCGGCGGCGGCGTAGGCGGAGTAACCGCTGATGAGGGACTGGGTGTTCATGCTGACTCCAGTGTTCTCGGATTTGTGAATGGTGACCGGATCGGCGATTTCGGCAACCGCCTCTCCGGCCGTGACAGAACCATTCCTCGAACGGTGCCGTGATGGCAACGGAGTTGACCGCATGCGGACACTGTCCGCTATCGGTCAACGTCCTCTGTTGAGCCGGTACTTGACTCGATCTATGCTCGCCGGGATGAGCCGAGATCAGCTGCATCGCCTGGTATTGGACAATGGTCTTCGGGTGTTGCTGGCACCGAATCCCGTGGGCGCCTCGATCGGTGTCGCTGTGCACTACAACGTTGGTTTCCGCACCGAACCCGAGGGACGTACCGGCCTCGCGCATCTCTTCGAGCACCTCATGTTCCAAGGTGGTCGGGGTGCCGCGCCCGTGGGCTATCTGCCGCAGGTGCAGCGCGCCGGCGGTTTCGGCGACGCCCGGACCCGCCAGGACGTAACGGTTTACTATGCCGCCGCCCCCGCCTCCGCACTGGAAATGCTGCTCACGCTCGAAGTGGACCGAATGCGTGCGCCTTTTATTTCCGCGCGAAATCTGCGCACACAGACCGCGGTGATTGACGAGGAGATCCGGCTCATGGTCCGCAATCGCCCGTACGGAACTTTTCCCTGGGTGCTGCCGCGTGCCCTGCACCGGCGCGCGGAGAACGCCAGGGACGGGTACGGCGAAACCGTCGACCTCGCCTCCTTCGACATCCCGCTGTGCGAAAGGTTCTTCGCCGACCACTACGGCCCCGGAAATGCAGTGGTGACCCTGACCGGCGCCTTCGACCGGGGGGTGGCGGAACGCCTCGTACGCCGGCACTTCGAGGACCTGCCGGCGCGTGAGACGGTGCGGTCGCCCGACCTGCACGAGCCGTTGCCGGGAGAGGAGCGGAGGCTGACGGTCGGCGACCCGCACGCCGGTTCACCCGCCGTGGCGGTGGGCTACCGGATGCCGGACCCGGTCACCGAGCGCGCCGACTACCTCGCGCACCTCGTCCTGGCCGCGCTGCTCGGACAGGGCAGGCAGGCCCTGCTGCGCCGGGGGCCGACCGCGGCCTCGGAGGCGGCGAGCCTCTCGGTGGGCTGCGGTCTCTTCGGGCTGCCACTGGACACGGCGGGGCCGGATCTGCTGACGCTGTTCGCCGTGCACGAGCACGAGCGCGGCGCCGAGCACATCCTGGACGCGCTGGACGCCACGCTGGAGGCGCTGGCGACGGACGAGATCGCTGCCGGGCCGCTGCGTGCCACGACCGCCCGCTGGGCCGCCGGGGCGATGCGCGAGCTCGGTGATCCGGGCACCCGGGCACAGTTGCTCGGTCTGCGCGAGACGCTCTTCGGCGAGGCAGAGCTGACCCAGGCACTGCCGGAGCTGGTACGCGGCGGCGTGACCGGCGAACAGGTGAGCCGGGCGGCCGCCCGGCTCAGGTCCTCCCACCGGGCGGTCGTGCACTTCGTGCCGGGACAGGCCGTGCCGCGGGGCGCGGCACGGGAGATGACGGCATGACCGGGGGAGTGGTGCAGGGACGCCGCGGGTACGGGAGCCGGCCGGACGCGGGCGGCGCGCAGGGGCGCCTGCCGCTGCCCGATGCCGACATCGTCCTCGGCAACGGACTGCGCGTCGTGGTGTGTTCGGCCCCCGTCGTCCCCCTGGTCGAGATCCGGCTGACCACCCCGTACGCCGCCACGGCACCCGGCGAGGTGACGCACTGCCAGCTGCTGGCCGAACTCCTGCTGCGCGGCACCGCGCACCGGGACGCCGACGACTACGACGCGGCGCTCGCCGCGCACGGCGCCACCCTGGACGCCGCCGCGGACGCGCGCAGGCTCACCGTCACCGGGCACACCATGGCCGACGCCCTGCCCGCCGTGCTCGCCCTGCTGGCCGAAGCCGTCCGCGGGCCGCGGCTGACGGAGGACGTCCTCGCCCCCGAACGCGAACGGCTGGCACGCCGCATACGGCTGGCCACCCACCCGCCTGCGGCGCTCGCACAGCACGCACTGCTGCGGCGGAGGTACGGCGAGGACAGAGCCGCCCGCTGGCAGCCGACACCCGAACAGGCCGCCGCCTGCACACGGGACGACCTGGCACGCCTGCACGCGCGGCATCTGGGCGCCAGGAGCGCGGTGCTCGTGCTGGTCGGAGACCTGAGGCCCGAGGAAGCCGTCGCCATGGCCACAGAGGTGTTCGGGGCGTGGGAGCCGGGGCCCGAAGGGGACGTACCCGAGGTGCCGCCGTGGTTCCCGGGCGGGCCCCTGCACCGGGTGGACCGGCCCGGGGCCGTCCAGAGCGTGATCCGGCTGGCCGCTCCCGCCCTGCCCCGAACGGACCCGGGCTACCCGGCCCTGCACCTGGCCCAGTTGGTCTTCGGCGGGTCCTTCGCCTCCCGGCTGGTCGCGCGCCTGCGCGAGGACAAGGGGTACGCCTACCAGCTCGGTTCGGGCGTGGAGTCGGTGCCGGGGGCCTCGACGCTGATGGTCGAGGCCGACACCGCCGCCGAGCACACCGCCCCGGCTCTTGCGGTGATCAGGGAGGAACTGGAGCGCATGGCTGCCGATCCGCCCTCGGTGGAGGAGATCGACGCCGCCAGGAGCTACGCGGTCGGTTCCACCGCGACGGCGATGTCGTCACCGGGCGCGCTGGCGTCCGGGCTGGCGAACCTGCTGCATGTCGGGGTCGGTTCCGACTGGTTGCACAACTGGGGGCCGCTGCTGGAAGGCGTGGCCCACGACGAGGTCGGCGAGGCGGCCCGCCGGTTCTTCCGGCCCGCCGATTTCACCGGGGTGGTCGTCGCCGACGAGGCGGCGGTGGCACCACTGCGAAGGGGTGCTGCCGAGGAACTCGGCTTCTGACGCGTTGAGGGGGCTGTGCTTCCGAGTGAACCACTCGGAAGCACAGCCCCCTCGGCGTTGTGAGCCGATCAGACGGGGTCAGCCCCGGTTCTTCTTGATCCCCGCGAGAACGGCGATGAGAACGGCGATTCCGATGGCGATCCAGACGGCGGTGCTCATGAGGTGCTCCTTCGGTGTTTTCTGGTAGGGGGTTGGTTGGGGACAGGTCGGGGACAGCGGACTAACGCAGCCGCAGCGCTTCGGTGAGCGGTACGCGGGAGCCGCTGCGCAGCACGCTGCCCGCGTACATTCGTCCGGCGACGCGGGTCATCCCCGCCAGCGCGGCGACCGCCAGCACCAGGGAGAGGACGATCTGCCAGGCCGGGGCGATACCCAGCAGCATGCGGGCCGGCATCAGGATCGGGCTGAGCGGCGGTACGAGCGACAGCCATTCGATCAACGGGTCGTGCGCGTCCTTGCTCAACAGGGCGATGCCCAGCACGAACGGCGTGGTGATGAGCAGCATCACCGGTTGCACCACCCCTTGCAGGTCCTCCTGCCGCGAGACACGCGCGGCGGCCGCGGCCAGCATGGCGGCGAAGAGGAAGAAGCCGAGCAGGAACCACACGCCCAGCGTCCCCAGCGTCCCGCCCACCGCGGTCGGCAGGGTGATGGCGCCGGTGCCCTGCGCGAGCGCCACCGCGGCCCCGCCGAGCAGCACGAGCTGGGTCAGGCCGGCCACGGCCACACCGATGAGTTTCCCGGCGAGGAGCTGCCAGGGACGGATGGTGGACAGGAGCAACTCCACCACGCGGCTGGTCTTCTCCTCCACCACGCCCTGCGCCAGTGTGATCCCGTAGAAGATGAAGAAGAAGTACAGCAGCCCGGTGGAGAAGACGATCAGCGCGAACTGCTCGGCCGCGCTGTGCTCCGACGGCTCCAGCGCGTGGACCTTCACGGTGGACGATGCCACGCGCTCCCTGAACTCCGCGGGGTCCACTCCGGCGCGTTCGAGCTCCCGGGTGGTGCGCTCCTCGGCGACCGTGGCGCGCACCACGCCGAGCAGGTTCTCGTCCGCCTCACGTTCCACGGAGAGCGTGAGCCGCCCGTCGGTGCCGCCGAGCACGGCGGAGAGGTCACCGTCGCGCAGGAGCCGGTCGGTACGGTCGCCGTCGACGGTGACGAACTCGAAGTCGCCTGCCCCGCCCGCTCTTTCGGCAACCGCGGCCAGCGCCGGGCGCATCGCCGACAGCTCCCGCTCGATGCCGACCTTGGCCGGACCGTCCTTGGCGAGGAGGATCACCAGGGCGTAGACGCCGAGGGCGAGCAACAGTCCCAGGGTGCTCAGGACGAAGGATTTGGTCCGCATCCGGCTGTTGATCTCCCGCCGGGTGACCAGGCCGACCGCTCGGCGGGCCGACAGCGCGCCGGGGCCGTCCTGCGGGCCGGCGGTGCCGTCCCGGGCGGAAGCGCGCTCCCCGTCCGGGGCGTCCGGGCCGTGCGTGTCGCCCGGTGTTCGTGTCACTGTGCTCATCTCTCGTCGTCCCCGTTTGTGTTGTTCGCCGTCCTGGCGACGCCTGCCGCCGTGTCCGTGTCCGTGTCCGCCGTCCGTCCGGCGTTCTCCCCGGGTGCGCCGGTTCTGGTGACCAGGTCGCGGTACAGGTCGGACAGCGGCGGTCGTTCGGACACGAAGGCGGAGACCGGCCCGGTGGCCAGCGCCGCGTGCAGTACCCGCTGGTCGTCCGCGCCCTTCGCCAGGCGAAGCCACGTACGGGTGCCCTCGCGGCTCACGACCGCCACGCCCGGCAGCCCCGCGGCCCAGTTGTCGCCCGCCTCCGGGGCGTCGACCATCAGCCGTCGATCGGCGTTCTCGCTCAGCTCCTCGACCGTGCCGCAGGCGACGAGCCGCCCGCCGCCGACGATGCCGACCCGATCGCAGACACGCTCCACGAGCGACAGCTGGTGACTGGAGAACATGACCGGCACCCCGTCGGCGGCCCGTTCGACGAGCACGTCGTGCATGACGTCCACCGCCACCGGATCGAGGCCCGAGAACGGCTCGTCGAGCACCAGCGCCTTCGGTTCGTGGACCAGCGCCGCGGCCAGCTGGACCCGCTGCTGGTTGCCGAGGCTGAGGTTCTGGACCTCCTCGGAGGCGTACTTGGAGAGCTCCAGCCGCTCGATCCACCGGTCGGCCGCCGCCCGCGCGGCGGCCGACGGCAGGCCGTGCAACTCGCCCAGGTACCGCAGGTGTTCGCCGACCTTCATCCGTGGATACAGGCCGCGCTCCTCGGGCATGTAACCGAACTGCCTGCGGGCGGCGAAGTCGACCGGACGGCCGCGCCAGCGGACCTCTCCCTCGTCGGGTGTGAGGACGCCGAGGATGATCCGCATCGTGGTGGTCTTGCCGGCCCCGTTGCTTCCCACGAAGCCGAACAGCTCACCGGCGCGGATGCCGAAGGTCATGTCGGCTACTGCCTGACGTCTGCCGTACCGCTTTCGTATGCCGTCGACCTCCAGCGCGGGCCCCGTCATCTCGCACCTCCAGAAGCGATGTACTGACACGATGAAGTATTGCGTTAACACATCACTTCGTCAAGGTAGTCATACGCTTCGGCGCTCTACCACGTAGACGTGCTTCTCCGTCTGATCCGTGACCGGGCTGCGGTCCCAGTCGGCCCAGCGGCCCGTCACACGCAGTCCCGCGAGCCGGGCCATCACGTCGAACTCGGCGGGCCAGGCGTACCGGCTGACCTCGGGCACCTTCCGCAGCCCGCCGGCGCTCATGATCGTGTGGACGACAAGGACGGACTGGAGCGCCTGGTTCACCTGGATCGTGTCGAGCAGCAGCGCGTCCGGTGCCAGATGACCGACCCGGGTCGTCGCCTCGGTGAGCCGGTGGTACACCTGCGGGTTGTAGGTCTCGAAGACCGCGACCCCGCCGTCCGCGAGCGCGTCGTGGATGCCGCGCAGGCAACTGATCTGCTGCTCCTGGGTGGGCAGCATGAAGAAGGTGTTGAGCGCGGTGAGTACGAGGTCGTAACGCTCCTCGACGACCAGCGCGCTGAAGTCGCCCACCGCCGTGGTGACACTTCCGGTGGAGTCGTTCTCGTGGAGTTTCGCCAGCATCGCGGGGGACGCGTCCACGCCGTGGACCCGGTAGCCGTGCTTGGCCAGCGGGATGGCCAGCCGGCCGGTCCCCACCCCCAGTTCGAGCAGAGCGGCGGGGGCGGGGCGCAGCTCCTGGAGGAAGGCGACCATCGAGTCGACGGCGGGGCCCGCGGCGGGGTAGAGCGAGTCGTAGACGTCGGCCAGGGACTCGCCGTACGCGCTGCTGCTCCCGCCCGGTTCGGCGTCCCCGCCGGACGTTGCCTCGTTGCCGGCATCGGTCAGCCGGGGTGTTTCGGCGGTCATCGTGCTGCCTCCGTGCGGTGTCAGGTGGATAGGTGTTCCGGCTCGGGCCCGTTGGGGCCGCCCAGGGGCTCGGGCCCGTCGTGGCCGTCGAGGGCCGGTGCCTCCGGCGCCGCCCGCAGCCGGTCGGCCGCGGCCAGCAGGTCGGGAAAGGACGCGGGCGCCCACGCCTCGCGCTTCCCGCTGGTCGTGCTGCGGCCGGGATGGGGCGGGACGACGACCACGTTGCGCCGCGCGCGGAGCTTGGCCGTGTGGTCCGCGTACGCCGCGCTCTGAGTGCCACCGGGCGGCAGCGCGGGCGCCAGTGCGATCGCCGCCCGCGTGCACTGCAGCGCGAGGAGAGAGGGCGAGTCACCCAGCCCGAGGGCGAGCCTGGCCAGGTAGTTCAGCGTCGCCGGAAAGACGACGACCGCGTCGGGCCACTGCGCGAGGTCCACATGCCGGGCCCTCGGCTCCGGCTCGTCGGGCCACCGGTCCGCCAGCACCTCACAGCCGCCGATGGCGACCAGCGCCTCCCGGGTGACGAACCTCGTGGCCGCCCCGGTCAGTACGTACCGCACCTGAGTACCGGGGTGCCCGACCTTCAGCCAGCTCGCCCAGAACGGCAGATGGGCGGCGGTGACCGAACCCGTCCCGACCACCAGCAGGCGCCGCACACCCACTGGTTCGACCGCGCCCGCCGCGCCGGTCACCGGACCACCGCCCCGGCCGTCGGCATGGCCGGCCCCGGTTCGCCGCCGGTCGGCTGCCCCGCACCGCTGCCCCGCAGCGACTGTCCGTGCACCAGCTCCTGGTAGAGCGCGGAGCGCGTCAGCAGTTCCTCGTGCGTACCCCGGTCGACGGTACGTCCCTCGTCCATGACCACGATCAGATCGGCGTCCTGCACCGTGGAGATGCGGTGTGCGACCACGAGCACCGCGCGTTCGGCCGCGAGGGTGCGCATCAGCGTCCGCAGCCGTTCCTCGTTCTCGCTGTCGAGCTGGGAGGTCGGTTCGTCGAAGAGGACGATGCGCGAGTCCCGCAGCAGGACCCGGGCGGCCGCCAGCCGCTGCCGCTGACCGCCCGACAGGTCCTCGGCCCGTCCCAGCTCGGTGTCCAGACCGTCCGGCAGCGCTTCCACGGCGTCGCGCAGCGCCAGTGCCTCCAGCGCCCGCCACAGCTCCGCGTCCGGCAGGACACCCGTCTCGTCGTCCCGCCCGAGCTGGAGGTTCTGCCGCACCGTGCCTTCCACGAGGGTGAAGCTCTGGTCGACGTAGCTGACAGCGCCGCGCAGCTGGTGCAGGGGCCATTGCTCGACCGGCACTCCGCAGACGGAGATACGGCCGGACTCCGGCAGGAGGAAGCGCTCGGTGAGTCCGAGCAGCGTCGTCTTTCCCGCCCCCGAAGGCCCGACGATGGCGGTGAGCCCCCGCGCGGGGGTCGCGAAGGTCGCCTCGTGGATGATGGTGCGCCCGCCGTCCCGGTAGGTGACCGCCTCGAACTCCACCGCGGACGCGGTCGGTGACGGCTCGACCGGGGAGGTGGCCCCGGAGCTCTCCGGTGCGATCGTGAGCACGCTGTTGAGGCGTGCGCGCGCCGCCAGGCCGCTCTGCATCCTGGCGACCCCCGAGACCAGCAGGGTCAGCGGCGCGACGAGTTGCAGCAGGTAGACGATGAAGGCGGCGAACTCGCCGATGTCCAGGTCGCCGGAGGCGAGCCGGGCGCCGCTGGTGACCATCACCGCGACGATCGAGAGCTGCTGGCCGAGTTGCATCGTGGGTCCCACCAGAGCGGTCACCCGCGCGACCGACACAGCGGCCTTGCGTGCGTCCTCGATGCTGTGGCCCAGCGTGGACGCCACCTGGCGTTCGGCGAGGAACGCCTTGACCGTGGGCAGTGACAGCACGGCCGCCGTCATGTTCTGGGACATGGTTCCGATGGCGTTCTGCTGGCGTTCCACCCCGCTGCGGATCGACCGTACGCACAGGAAGATGCCGACACCGGCGATGGTGAACGTGGCGAGCACGACGATCAGCAGGACCCCGTCCAGCATGCCCATGGCGATCAGGGTGCCGACGGCCAGGAACAGCGAGGACGGGATCTGCGCCACGCCGACGTCCACCACGGAACGCAGCTGTGTGCTGTCGGAGTTGGCACGGGCGACCAGGTTGCCGGCCCCTTCCCGCCGCACCCGCCGCAGCGGCAGGGTCAGGATGTGCGCGGCGATGCGCAGCCGTGCCTCGGAGACCAGGCCCTCACCGGCGCGGGCGAGCAGGTAGGAGGACAGCGCCGACGCGAGCCCGGCGCCCACCGCGAGGCCCGCCATCGTCAGCAGCGGACCGACGGGACGCTCCTCCCCGGACAAGGCCATCACCAGGTCGCGGACCTGGAGGGGAAGGACCAGGGTGGCGGCGGCGGAGAGCAGGCTCAGCACCACCGCGGCGGCGACGGTTGCCTTGCGGCCCCTCAGAAGCTGTCTGAAGACCCGCAGTTCGTCCGTGCCGTCCGGGCGTGGTTCTCTGGCCATGGGTGAGGGACCTCCTGCAGGGTGCGGTGACATCCGGTCGCCGTCGGCGGCACGGCGGACGGCTCAGGGCGCGGACCGGAGGGCCGTCTTCCACGGCCAGTCGTCCGAGTCGAGGTTGCGGGCGGGGTCGGCCGGGTCCACGTTCGCCGCGACGCACGCGGCAGCCAGCTCGGCGGCCGCCGGACGCTCGCGGTGCTGTTCCGCCGCGTCCACGAAGGCCCGCGCGACCACATGCGCCCGGTGTTCGCCGAAACTCAGTCCGCGCATGCCCGTACGGTCGTCCCGCGGCTCCCACGCAGCCGTCACACCAGGCGCGATCACATGGGCGAAAGCGGGGGCGGGTCCCTCCGGCAGGGCGGTGGCCAGGGCGCTTTCGACCACCGCGTCGACGGCGTCCCAGGAGCCCGGGCTCAGGTAGACGACCATGCCGTCGTTGCGCGGCAGGCTCGCCGGATTCGAGATGATCTTCGCGCGGTAGGTCACGGAGCGGCTCTCCAGGGCGCTCAGCACGGCATGCCACAGCTCGGGCGCCGCATCGGCGTCAGCCACCCTCAGATAGAGCCGCAGCAGAGCGCCGCCGCCGGTGGTGCGGCCCGCGCCGCTGTCCACGAGGAAGAAACCGGGGGAGATGAGCGGGCGGGCCGACGGGATGTTCATCAGCACCACAGGGTGTTCGGGATCGCCCGCCGTACGCCCGCTGTCCCGCAGCGTGACCGAGTCCGGGACGCTCAGGCGCAGGCCGTCGATCCGCACGACCTGCCGGCCGGCGGCCGTCCGCTGCCCGGTGAGGATCCCCGCGGCGACCGTCTCCCGGTGCGGCGTCGCCTGGGCCAGTCGTGCCTCGAAGTCCGGCGCGCGCAGGGTCCTGGGCGACTCGCGGTCCTTGACGCCGCGCCCGGTGTGCAGCACTTCGTACAGGGTGCGGGCGAGCATGAAGCGCATCGCCGACGCGGACTCGGCGCTCACCTCGTCGTCGCGCACCCAGGCTGTCCTGCCGTCCGGCGCGATCCGTACGTCCTCCAGCGCCCGGCGGAGCCCGGCCGAGAGCTCCGGTACCACTCCCGCCCGTGCGCCGGCCTGTTCCGTCAGGCGATCGGCCGTGACGGTCTCCTCGACGCGCGTGCTCATGCTGCCTCCCCGAGACCGACCGTGGAGACGAAGCTCCGCGGATCCAGTAGTGCGGTCCTGCCGATGCCCGCCGCTGCCCGGACGATGGCCGACAACCGGCCGCTCTCCCTGGTCGAGGCGATCAGCCGGTCGATCAGGTGCCATCCGGCGTAGGACGTGGCACGCACCACGAGTCCGTCGTCGTCCGGGCCGCCGCCCTCGCGGTAACCACGGTGGAAGGCGGAGATCAGCGGCAGTACGTGGGCCAGTTCCTCGCTGCCGCGCGCCACGACCTCCTCGTGCGTGAGCACGGCCGAGAACGCGTCGTCCGTCTCCTGCGCGGGAATCCGCAGCACCGCGCGGTGCAGCCACTCGCCGACGTACGCCCCGACATCGCGTGCCGGGTCGCCGAGGCGGAACTCCTCCCAGTCGTTGACGTAGAACGCGGTGTCGGTGATCAGGAACTGATCCAGCCGCAGGTCGCCGTGGACGGGCACGGGTGCGACCCCGGCCTCGGTCGCTCGCAGCCGCTCCAGCTCTTCGACCAGCGCGGCGTCGCGCTGCAGCAGCCCCCACGCCTGGACGAAGGCGCCGGTGGCGTTGACATAGCTCTCCAGCGGTAGCGACCGCAGGTCCTCGACCGGTGGGTACGGGTGGGGATCCGGGTCAGGGAAGTCCTCGGTTCGGTAAGGGAGTCGGTGCAGCGCCGCCAGCGTCCGTCCGGCCTGGGCCGATATGGACTCGGTGAACTCCCGGTCCGCGGCGAGTTCGCTGCCGGATCTGATGTCGTCCAGCATCCGGAACACCAGCAGCCGCTGTTCCTCGTCGCCCCCGATGAACTCGGGGCGGGGGAAGGGGTGAACCCCGCCCCTCGCGAGGCGCTCGAAGAGCAAGACTCTTCGGTAGCGTTTCAGGGATTCGTTGGGGTTCCCCTTGAGCTTTTTCACGAATACCGATTCACCGGTGTCCGTGATACCCGACCAGTTCTCGTTCCGGCCGGGATAGGAGTAGATCTCCGAGGCGCTCAACGAACCCAACCCGAGCCGGTTCAGCAGCTGTTCGACCGATGAACCCACGGGACTGTCGACAGCCGACGCGGAAGTCCGGCCGTGCGGGTATTTAATCTTTTCGCCTGCCACAGACGCTTTCTATCGCGGGGCGCTGCCGCCGGACAACGAATTGACCGGCATCGGCCACCAAGGGCAGGACCCGTGTGGGGTGCCGTATGGGACGGCCGCCCGGCGGCGTGACCCGTCACGGTGCCGGGCGCGGGTGCCGCGGGGCCGCGGCGGAGTGGGAAGAGCGGCGGCGGGTGACGGTCTCCTCCGCTGACCGTCACCCGCCGCCGCATCGACCGAACTGCCGTACGCCCGCGGTCAGATGATTCTTCGGCGAACGGCCCAGACCACTGCCTCTATCGGAGTCTCCACGTCGACGCGATCGCAGATCGACCGGAGTTTACGCCGGAGTGTGCGGTCACTCATGTCCATTTTGCGGGCGACCTGCGTCATGGTGCAGCCCTGAGAGACGAGTTGCAGAATTCTCAAGTGATCGTTTCCTAGTTCGAGGTGGGGCTCGCTTAAGGAACTGTTGCAATACACCTGTCAAACCTCATGGGTTTCATCCGACGGTGAGGCGTCGGATCTCCGCCTGTTATTGGTACGGACTTACGGTGTTTGGGTCGTGCTCGCCCCGGGCTTCAAGCATGCTTTCCCCCTTGCTGTTGGCATCGTGAACTGCGCCGAAGGCTGGTCATCCGTGGCGCCGTCCGGGCGAGCAGTATATGAAAGACTGCCTCCGCTTGATCAACGCATTACTCATGTGATCGGCGTCACATCACAATTATTTTCGCGGAACTTGAGGTTCCGAATGTGGTTGATCGTTTTCTCAGAATTTGCCGCATGTAAAAGAACCGTGCTGTTCGGTACTCATCAATCCAAGAAGCCAAGGAATCCGGAGTGCGGACGCAGTGTCCGTGGCCGTCGTACCGCGGACGTGGTACGCCGTGGAGGCCGCGTACTCCCATAGGAGGGGTGCGGGTTCGCCCTTCGGTCGACAACTGTTCGACAGGTTGACCCCGTACCGTTGACGCATGGATCTTCGACTGCCCGGACTCCGCGGGCTGCTTCGGGGGCCCCGGCGCCTCATGGCCGCCGGGGCCGCCGTCGTCGTGCTCGCGGGAGCGGGGACGTGGACGGCCGTCGCGTCCGACGAGGTGCCCCCGGTCGACCGCGCCGACCGGGTCCTGGAGACGGGGAACGGGGTACGCATCGACACCTCGTACTTCACCTCCGGCGGCGCCGGCCGCCGCCCCGCCGTCCTGCTCGGCCACGGCTTCGGCGGCAGCAAGAACGACGTACGGCAGCAGGCCGAGGATCTCGCCAGAGACGGCTACGCGGTCCTGACCTGGTCGGCGCGCGGCTTCGGCAAGTCGAACGGGAAGATCGGGCTGAACGACCCCAAGGGCGAGGTCGCCGACGTCTCGAAGCTCATCGACTGGCTGGCGAAGCAGCCCCAGGTCGAACTCGACAAGCCCGGCGACCCCCGCGTGGGCATGGCCGGCGGCTCCTACGGCGGCGCGATCGCCCTGCTCACGGCGGGACACGACGCCCGCGTGGACGCCATCGCCCCGGCCATCACGTACTGGAACCTCGCCGACGCGCTGTTCCCGAACGGCGTGTTCAAGAAGCTGTGGGCCGGCATCTTCGTCAACTCCGGCGGCGGCTGCGAGCGGTTCGAGCCCGCGCTGTGCCGGATGTACGAGCGGGTCGCCGAGTCGGGCAAGCCGGACGCCGAGGCACGCAAGATGCTCGACGAGCGTTCGCCCTCCGCGGTCGGCAAGAACATCAAGGTGCCGACGCTGCTGATGCAGGGCCAGTCCGACTCCCTCTTCCCGCTGGGCCAGGCCGACCAGGCGGCGAAGGCCATCCGTGCCAACGGCGCCCCCGTCGACGTCGACTGGATCGCCGGAGGCCACGACGGCGGCGACATGGAGACGGGCCGCGTCCAGGGCCGCGTGCAGAGCTGGTTCGACCGCTACCTGAAGGACGACAAGGGCGTCGACACCGGCCCCGCCTTCCGCGTCACCCGCACCCTGGGCCTCGGCTCCGGCGACGGCGAGCCCCGGCTGACCGGCGTGACCTCGGACCGCTACCCCGGCCTGGAGAGCAAGCAGCGCGCCATCGGCCTGGCCGGCCGCGAGCAGAGCTTCGACAACCCGCCCGGCGCCAGCCCGCCCGGCGTCTCCGCCCTGCCCGGCCTCGGCGGCGCGGGCGGCCTCAGCCAGCTGTCCTCGCTCGGCGTCGGGGTCTCCCTCGACTTCCCCGGCCAGTTCGCCGCGTTCGAGTCGGCCCCGTTCCGGGACGACGTCCAGATCACCGGCTCCCCGACGGCCACCGTGCACGTGAAGTCCACCAGCGACGACGCCGTGCTCTTCGCCAAGGTCTACGACGTCGGCCCGGGTCGCACCCAGCCGGTGCTGCCCTCCCAGCTGGTCACGCCCATCAGGGTCGAGGGCGCCAAGGCCGGCAAGGACGTCACCATCACCCTCCCGGCGATCGACCACGAGGTCGACGACGGCCACCGGCTGCGCCTGGTCCTCGCCTCGACGGACCTCGGCTACGCCTCCCCGACGACCCCGGCCACGTACACCGTCTCCCTCAAGGGCGACCTCAAGGTCCCGTCGGCGCTCGGCGAGAGCAACCCACAGGGCCCGCTGCCCGCCTGGGTGTGGTGGATGCCGATGGCCGGCGCCGCCATCGCCCTGGCGCTGATCATCACCGGACGCCGCCGCACGGCGGCACCCGCCCCTCCGGACCCCGAGCTCGCCGAAGTACCCCTCCAGATCACGGACCTGACCAAGCGGTACGCCAAGTCGTCCGACCGGTACGCCGTGAAGGACCTGTCCTTCCGCGTGGAGAAGGGCCAGGTCCTCGGACTGCTCGGCCCGAACGGCGCCGGCAAGACCACCACCCTGCGCATGCTGATGGGCCTGATCAAGCCGGACAGCGGTGAGATCCGCGTCTTCGGACACGCCATCAGCCCGGGCGCCCCGGTCCTGTCCCGGGTCGGTGCCTTCGTCGAGGGCGCGGGCTTCCTGCCGCACCTGTCCGGCCGCGAGAACCTGGAGCTGTACTGGCGTGCCACCGGCCGCCCGGCCGAGGACGCGCACATGGAGGAGGCCCTGGAGATCGCGGGCCTCGGCGACGCCCTCGCCCGCGCGGTGCGCACCTACTCCCAGGGCATGCGCCAGCGCCTGGCCATCGCCCAGGCCATGCTCGGCCTGCCGGACCTGCTCATCCTCGACGAACCGACCAACGGCCTCGACCCGCCCCAGATCCGCGAGATGCGCGAGGTAATGATCCGCTACGCCGCCGCCGGGCGCACGGTCATCGTCTCCAGCCACCTCCTCGCGGAGGTCGAGCAGACCTGCACGCACCTGGTCGTGATGGACCACGGGCAGCTCGTCCAGGCGGGCCCGGTCGAGGACATCGTCGGCTCGGGCGACACCCTCCTGGTGGGCACGGCCACGCCCGTGGAGGAACCCGTCGTCGAGAAGGTCGCCGCCCTGCCGGGCGTCGCCTCGGCCGTGCCCGTCGACGAGGGCCTCCTGGTCCAGCTCGACGCAGACGGCACCCCGCAGCGCCTGGTCGCCGAACTCGTACGGCTGGACGTGCCCGTGCGCTCGGTCGGCCCGCACCGCCGCCTGGAGGACGCCTTCCTCACCCTGATCGGAGCCGAAGCATGAGCAAGCTCGCCGACCGGGCCGAGCCCGTCGAGGTCGCCGAGGGCTACCGCGCGGGCCGCACCCTGCCCTTCCGCGTCGAGCTGGTCCGGCAGCTGAAGCGGCGCCGCACGATGGTCATGGGCGGCGTCCTGTTCGCCCTGCCGATCATCCTGCTCATCGCCTTCCAGGTCGGCGGCGACCCGGGCGGCAACAACAACCGCGTGAACCTCATGGACACGGCGACGGCCTCCGGAGCCAACTTCGCCGCCGTCAACCTCTTCTCCGGCGCCGGCTTCCTGCTCGTCATCCCCGTCGCCCTGTTCTGCGGCGACACGGTCGCCTCGGAGGCCAGCTGGTCGTCCCTGCGCTACCTGCTCGCGGCCCCCGTGCCCCGGGCCCGGCTGCTGTGGTCCAAGCTCGCCGTCGGACTCAGCCTGAGCCTGGCCGCGCTGGTCCTGCTCCCCATCGTCGCCCTCGTCGTCGGCACGGCCGCCTACGGCTGGGGTCCGCTCCAGCTGCCGACCGGCGGCACCCTGCCCACCGGCACCGCGGCTCAGCGCCTGCTGATCGTCGTCGTGTACATCATGGTGTCCCAACTGGTCACCGCGGCCCTCGCGTTCTGGCTGTCCACCCGGACGGACGCACCGCTCGGCGCGGTCGGCGGCGCGGTGTTCCTCACCATCATCGGCAGCGTCCTCGACGAGGTGACGGCCCTCGGTGACTGGCGGCACTTCCTGCCCGCGCACTGGCAGTACGCCTGGCTCGACGCGGTCCAGCCGCAGTTGCAGTGGACGGACATGATCCAGGGCACGTCCATTTCCGTAACGTACGCGCTCGTGCTGTTCGCCCTGGCCTTCCGCGGTTTCGCCCGCAAGGATGTCGTCTCCTAGGTCAAGGGAAAATCACCCACGGGTCTCGACGGGCCGTCTCCGTGGCCGCTTCGAGACGCTTCCGCAACCCTCCGTACCGCACGTTCCGGCCCCCTGCGCCGTCACAGTCGCAAGAAGGCGACGCCGACGGACCCAGGGGGTACGGACACGATGGAGCGGTACCGGACACGAAAACTGCTGCTCGCTCTCACGGCGGCGAGCGGCCTGCTGCTCACCGCGTGCAGCGGGAGCGCCGACAACGGCGAGGGCAGCAGCGCCGCCGACCGCGACGACTACTCGTCGGGTCTGCCCGCGCCCGCCCACGGAGACGCCACCAGCGAGCAGGACGACCGCCGAGAAGATCCCGACCACCTCTCCACCTTCGCCCTCGACGTCGACACCGCCTCCTACGACTACGCCCGCCGCGCCCTGGCCGACGGCCGGCTCCCCGACCCGTCGACCGTCCGCCCCGAGGAGTTCGTCAACAGCTTCCGCCAGGACTACGAACGCCCCGACGGCGACGGCTTCTCGGTCACCGTCGACGGCGCCCGCACCGACGACGAGGACTGGTCCCTGGTCCGCGTCGGCTTGGCCACCCGCACCACGCCGCGCACCGGCGAACGCCCGCCCGCCGCCCTCACCTTCGTCATCGACGTCTCGGGCTCCATGGCCGAACCGGGCCGCTTGGACCTCGCCCAGGAGTCCCTCTCGGTGATGACGGACCGGCTGCGCGACGACGACTCGGTCGCGATCGTCACCTTCAGCGACGAGGCCGAGACCGTCCTGCCCATGACCCGCCTCGACGGTCACCGCGACGAGATCCACGACGTCATCTCCGAGCTGGACACCCGCGACTCCACCAACCTCGGCGCGGGCGTCGAGACCGGCTACGAGACGGCCGTCGAGGGCCTGCGCGAGGGCGCGACCAACCGGGTCGTCCTCGTCTCCGACGCCCTCGCGAACACCGGCGACACCGACGCCGACACGATCCTGGAGCGCATCTCCGGCGAACGCCGCGAGCACGGCATCACCCTCTTCGGCGTCGGCGTCGGCAGCGACTACGGCGACGCCCTGATGGAACGCCTCGCCGACAAGGGCGACGGCCACACCGTCTACGTGTCGGACGAGGCCGAGGCCCGCAAGGTCTTCTGCGAGGAACTCCCGCGCAACATCGACCTCACCGCCCGCGACGCCAAGGCCCAGGTCGCCTTCGACCCCGAGACCGTCGAGGAGTTCCGCCTGGTCGGCTACGACAACCGCCGGGTCGCCGACGAGGACTTCCGCGACGACCGCGTCGACGGCGGCGAGGTCGGCCCCGGCCACACCGTCACCGCCCTGTACGCCGTCCGCAGCAAGCCGGGCACCGAAGGCCACCTCGCGACCGCCACCGTCCGCTGGCTCGACCCCGACACCCGCGACCCGCACGAGGAGACGGGCGACCTGGAGACCGACGCCCTGGACGACTCCGTCCGGAGCGCGAGCCGCTCCTTCCAGGTCACCGCGACGGCCGCCTACTTCGCCGACGCCCTCGGCCAGGTTCGACCCGCCCTGCCAGGCGCCCAGCGGCTCGACGAACTCTCCGAGCAG
Organism: Streptomyces coeruleorubidus; assembly: GCF_028885415.1. GTDB lineage: Bacteria > Actinomycetota > Actinomycetes > Streptomycetales > Streptomycetaceae > Streptomyces > Streptomyces coeruleorubidus_A. Next base: position 3,531,165 of record NZ_CP118527.1, on the reverse strand, counting down.
GCCGACGACTTGGCGTACCGCACGGAGGACCGGGAGATACGCCGCCTCGCCAAGGCGATCGACACGGCGAGGCGCCTGAAGCGAACCGGCTGAAGTGAACCGCGAACTGGGCCCGCCCCATTGATCGCGTTCATATTCTTGGACGATTTGCAGAACCCAGGGGAACGCATAGCTCGGTATCGGACTCTTCAGAGGAAATTCGCCAGGGTACGCCACCCCTTCCGCGACATAGAGACACCCATCAATATGAGCAAGCCGGGCATGACCAGCCTGGCCGGCAAGGGGGAAAACGCCGTTTCCAATGGATCCGGAGGAACCTCATGCGAACCATCAGGAGGCAGGCCACGGAGTGGCTCGCCGCCGCCGCGGCCGATCCGCGCGATTGCGAACGGCAGTGGCACGGAGACAGCGGCGTCGCGGTGCTGGCCTGCGGACGGTTCTGGGATGTGCTGAGTGTGCCGGAGGAATTGGGTGTACTGGCCCTGGAAGCCCTCTTGTGCATTCCGCAGGCGCCCGGCCCCGTACTGGCGGACGCAGTCGCCCGCAGAGTGGGCTTCTTCCTGCCGCCAGATCCCGCAGGCCGCTGGGTCGGCACGGATGTCCGGTACCTGGGGAAAGGCGCATGGGTCACGGCACCTGCGCCGCACCGGGCCTCAGGGCGTCTCCGCTGGCTGGTTCCGCCCGACGGCACGGGGACACTGTTCCGCTCCGCCGCCGTGGAACGGGCTCTTGAGTATGCCCTTGGCGCCCTCGCTGCGCAGGCCACCGCGCGGCGGCGGTGCCCGACGTGCGGAGCCCTGACCACGGGAACCCGTGGTCACGGTGTCGGCCAGCCTGTATGACGCCGGCGGGCAGGCCGGTGCCAGGTGGCGGGACAACGAAGATCGCGGAGTCGGTGTTCCTCCGGTCAGTGCTGTCGCGGAGGAGCTGCCTCGCTCGCCGCCGAACCGGAACTGGTGGCCGCCCGGCCCGACAGATGCTGATGGGCGACAAGAACTCCTTCGGCCGCGACGTGGAGCACCGGCTGGCCGAACTGCCCGTCTGCTGCGACTGGTCCGCGGACAGCCGGTAATGCGATCACTGACCGCCTTCGACCGCAGGCCCCTTCGAATCGATCACCTAGGGTACGAGTCTGAGGAGCCTGTTGGGTGAACCGGTTCCGACGTTCCTCAGGACTCCGGTCGTGGCCCCGTTGACGAGAGCGCTGCGTACGGTCGCCGGACTGGCGGTGGGGTGCGAGGTGAGGTAGACGGCCGCGGCTCCCGCGACATGGGGGGCCGCCATCGAGGTACCGGAGAGCGTGGCCCGCGCCGTGTCGCTGGTGTGCCAGCCGGCGGTGATCGACGAGCCGGGGGCGAACATGTCGAGCATGAAACCGTAGTTGGAGAAACTGGATCTGTAGTCGATCCCGGTGCTGGCTCCCACGGTGAGGGCAGGACCCACCCGGGCGGGTGAGAAGTAGGCGGCATTCCTGTTGGAGTTGCCGGCGGCCACCGCATAGGTGACACCGGAGGCGATGGAGTTCCTCACCGCGGTGTCCAGCGCCGTGCTGGCGCTGGCGCCCAGCGACATGTTGGCGACCGCGGGCCCGACGCGGCGCGAGGTGACCCAGTCGACGCCCGCGACGACGTTGGAGAGGGTGCCGGCCCCGCTGTTGTTCAGTACCCGAACCGACACGATCCTGGTGAGTTTGGCCACGCCGTACGTCTTGCCGGCGACCGTGGTGGCGACATGCGTTCCGTGACCGTTGCCGTCGGATGCGGTGAAGTCACGGTCGACAAAGTCATAGCCGTGTCTGGCGCGCCCGGCGATCTCCGTGTGAGTGATACGCACTCCCGTGTCGATCACGTACACGGTCCCGGAACGGCCTGCCGTATCCGGATAGGTATACGTCAGGTTGCGCGGAAGGCGGGCCTGGTCGATCCGATCCAGGCCCCACGGCGGATTGATCTGGGTTGCGTCGAGGCGGACCCTCTTGTCCTGCTCGACGAACGCGACGGCCGGGTCCTCCGCCAGACTTCTCGCTCCGGAGGCGCCGATACGGATGGCGTAGCCATTGAGCGCGGCGTCGTAGGTCCGCTCCACTGTGGCGCCGTAGTTGGCTGCGAAAAGTTCGCCTTCCGCCGATTTCGCCCTGAATCCGGCGGAGTCCTTCAGTACGACGATGTAGCTGTCGTCGATTGAGTCGGCGGAACCCTCGTCCAGAATCCTTCCGGCGGTCGGGTTGGCATTGGCGGGCAGGGCGGTACCGCACCCGATGGCGGCGGCCGCGGCCGCCGCGGCGATCGCCGCGGCGATCCGCCGCCGGGCGGTGAACATTTCTCGCATCCTGAAGAGCCTTCCTCGGGGGACCGTGACGCTGTTTGCTGAAGCTGGTGATCATAGGATGACCAGACGATTCATCACGGAAATACACCATCAGTACTTTTCACCCTGACTGGTCATTAGTGACCACGTATGGGTGAATTCTGTGCCGGAGTATCTCAGGGGCTGGTCCGTGACTGACCGACTGAGCGCGCGAAGCCAATCAGCCTTCTACCAACCCCCCGCCCGAAACCCTTCAGGAACTGACCGACCCCGCGCCTGGCAGGAGGTCGCAGCCGTTGGGTGACGAACCGCTGGAACGGGCGCCGATGGCCTCTTTGGTGCTCTGCGCGGCGCTCCACCTGGGCGAACCACTGAGCCTTTTCAGGTCTGGCAGTTGTGACCGCGGGTTGGACCGGATGCCCGAACGGGAGATCGGCACGCGGTGGCTGCGCTGAGTGCGGACCGTCGCCCTGGCGCATCCGCGGTGCGGCGACACTTACTTGCTGCCGGTTTGGCATCGGGACCGCGACAGCGTCCCGCTGCATACGCGAGGCCGTAGCGGTCATGGCCGCGCTCGTACCGACGCTGGACGAGGTGATGGGAACACCAAGGCTGACGGCGTATGCAGACGACGCGTATCAGGGCCCAGGCCGTGTCCTGCCCGTGTTCCCTTCCGGGACCGCCGCCTCGAGTGGTGGCGGCAGTGGCACAACAGCACCCATGCCAAGATCCGGTGCGTCGGTGAGCGGGCCATGGCGACCCTCAAGTGGCAGAAATCGACGCAGTGTACGGAAGTGGGCGCTCTCGCACAGGCAGGCACGGGGGGGGCGAACATCGGTCCACCCGAGTGGCGGATCCGGGTCATCAGATGGAAGCACGCCGTGTTGCGGGGGTCGTACGAACCGTGGTCACATCTACCCCGAATGGCGCTTAAGGGAAATTTGGGCGCCGCGGTTGAGAGGCCGATCACCTAAGGGCGGTCGGCCCGATTGACACCCAGGAGAAACCAATGCCTCATCGCATGCTCCGTTCGGCGGCCACCGTGCTGCTGGCTTCGGCACCGCTCGTCGCCGCTGCGCCCGCGCAGGCCGCTCCCCAGCAGAACTTTCCCTGCGGCGTCAGCCTCAACACGGTCAGCAGCAAGGTGATCACTGCGGTCAGCGTCGGCGTTACCTGCGAGCAGGAGCGGACCGTCAGTGTGCACATCGCCGATGGCGACGGCACCGTGCTCGCGAGCGTTGAGAAGACCGTTGAGGCCGGTGCCGAAGAGACCTTCACCGTCGCCTTGCCCGGAACCCCGGAGGTCTGCGCCACGCTGGAGACCGACGGTGCGAGCACCCAGATCGGCAACTGCTGACGGCACTCAATCGCCGACAGCAGTCTGGTGGATACGGTCGCCGCCCATTCCGTGATCCGCAGGGTCTGGGTGGACGGCGGCCACCGCCGGCACATCGCAGGGCATGCCCCGGCATCGGTATGGACCTGGAAGCGGAAACGAACTCCGCGTGCCACAAGGCCACTAGCGACGAAGTCGCCCGTGCCCATGACGGTAAGTGGACGCATCACCGGCTCCGGCACCTGCTTACAGTCGCTGACCACTTCAGACCAGCACTACGGCCCGCACTCGCCCGTCCCGCAGTAGCCGCAGCGTCTCCGGCTCCCCGGACCAGCACCCCGCAGTTGAGGCCGAAGCCCTCGCATGCAGCCCGCAAGCAGGTGGATGCCCGGCATCATCTCGGCCAGGGCTCGCTCAGCAACCTGTTGTGTCTGGTCCGCCGAGGTGTAGCGACCCGCTGGATTCTGATAGCGACGGGGCTCGTCGCCCGTCCTGTCACGCAGCCGCGCGGCCACTCGTCGCCCCGGGCGCCTGTCCATTCAGCACGCCTGTCAGTCCGAAGAAGTAGGTGCGACAACACGGATGAGCTCTCCGGGGTCAGCCGACTGGCAGCCGTAAGCGCCGTAGATCTGTGTGTAAATCAACGGCTGATCTGGTTGTTGAGGTTCCGTTGATGGCGCGTCCGCGAACGGGAGAGACGCGGTGTAGCGGTCCGTTCTCCCGGTCGGATCGTGCTTTTCGTAGCCGACATGGTCGGTGATCTCGCTCTCCAGCACTCGCTTGGTCAGCTGCAGGCCCTTGCTGCGGGCCCGGTCGACCAGCATCGCGACGCGCTACTCGTCCGACGCGGCCCCGCAATTCGAGCAGAGCCAGGCGCCAGGTCCGCCGCCGTCTTCTTATGACGGGCCACTGCTCGTCCATCCGGGCGGCGGTCTTGGCCTCCAGCACGCGTAGTTGCGCCGAGCTCGCAGCGGGCACCGCCGGGCCCGTGGCGGGCCAGAGCCGACCGCCCGCAGCCAACGCCCGCCGCCGGCGGTTCGCCGGCATAGGCGTCATCCTGAACCCCCGGGCCACGACCATCGGGATACCTCATCCCGCCGCACAGCGCAGCCCACAAGAGGCGTCACGACCCCACGTAACCCGCACCCTTAAGAGCGCTGGCCTGGGCCGCCCGTTGGCTTGATCAGCAGCTTGTCCGCCTCACGGTGTGACTCATCACAGTTCCGCCATGCGGTGACTGCACCCAGGCCGACGCCGACCATGGCCCGTCCGCCCGGAGGAGAACGACCGCTTGACCATGCCCGCAGAACACGTCACCGCGCCATCGGGGTTGACACCGACCGCGACACACTCGCCGCAGCCGCCGCCAGACCCGTCGAGGCCGTCTGGGGACCACCGACGCACCCCCTCGCACTGGCGGCTGCCAGCGCCTGCTGGAGTTCGCCCGACAGCACGTGTCCGGTCGGCGCTGCTGGGCACTAGGAGGAATCGGCAGCTACAGCGCCGTGCTCGCCGCCTTCCTTGAGGACGCTGGTGAACGGGTCGTCGAGGTCTGCCGCCCCAAGTGCCTGCCGGTCCATGGAGGCCGTAAGACGGACATGCTCAAGCCCATCCGCGCGGCGAGTGAGGCCCTGGCTACCGAGCAGGTCATCCAGCCCTGAAGCTGCGGGGACCGCGAAGGCGCTGCCCGTGCTGATCCGCGCCGGGATGACTTCCGTGCCGAACTGCGTCGCCTCGGCCGACCACAGCACGTCACGTGCTGTGCCAGCCTCCGCCATCGCCCCGCGCCGTCCCGCGAGCACGGCATGACTGTCCGCGCTCTGCGTTCTACTGCCGAGCGTGTCCGGCACCTCCAGGCCCAGGCCGACGAGTTGGAAACCGAACTCCTCCAGCTCGTCCACAACTAACCGCCGATCTCTTGGACTTGCTCGGCCTCGGGCCGAACGCCGCAGCGCAGATCCTTCAGTTGGTCGCTTTCGAGCCGGCTCCGTTCCGAGGCCGCCTTCGCCTCCCTCGCAGGCGTCGCGCTGATCCCTGCCTCCTCGGGCCTGACCACCTGGCACCGACTGAACCGGGGGCGGCGACCGCCGGCTGAACCGAGGGATGTGCACGATCACCCTGAACAGGATGCGTCTCGATCCTGCCACGAAGACGTACATTGCCCGCCGTATCGGCGAGGGCAACAGCCCCGCGACGCGCAGCGATGCATCGAGCGCAACATCTGCCGCCAGACCTTCAGAATCCCGAACGAAGGAACCCAGCCTGACGTGCAGGAGCTTCCTCAGCGGCTTGACACGACACGACAGCTTCGGAGCTTCCAACTGGCCTTGCCGGCGAGGTGTTTGGCCTGGCCGGAGTACCACAGATCCCTGCCCTCGCCGGCGGCGATTCGGTCGCAGCTCGAGGCGCGCGCTCCGATGCCGGGACCACGACCGCATGCCCCCCAAGAGCCCACATTCGGTCGGTGGTTCGAAAGGAAACGGTGATTCAACTCTGCTGCGTAGCCGGTGTGTCATTACTCCATTGGGTCATGGATGAGGCGTGACCTGGGGATTCTGCACTTCGTATTACCTGCCCCAGGGGGCCATGTGGATGAAGTTCCGGAGCCGCAAGCATTCCAAGTGGTGCCTGCTTCCGCATTGAGGCAATATCGGTTTCGTTCTTCCAACCGGGAAGAGACAGAACGGAGATATCAAATGCGCAAGACCATGAAGCGGGGTGCTGCGTCGACCCTCGCGGCGGTGGCCCTCCTCGCGGGTTCCGCCTCGGCTGCCAGCGCCGTCGAGGACGTGCGCGGGAGCGACGAGTCGGGCATTGTCATCGTCAACGACAACGACAACACGAACAGCAACACCAACGAGAACACCGCCACCGCCACCGCCACGGTCACCCTTCCGGCCCCCGCGCCGGCCCCGGCGCCGGCCCCCGCGCCGGCCCCGGCGGGCGCCGCTGGCCAGCAGGCCGCCGCGCCCACCCTCCTTGGCGTCCTCGGCCTCGGCCTCTGATATTGGGTTGAGTCCTACGGAGTCGGCTTGTGATCGTTCGAGTCCAGTTCGGCGGTCACCCGATTCTCTTGGGGATCGTGACTCGACCTGAAAGCGTGTTTCCCTGACGGGCGGATGGGGTGACATCCTCATCCGCCGGGGGAGAGGTGCTTCGCTCGGGCGGCCGCAAACCACGGCGAATGCGCGGCATCGAGCCGCGCATTTCGCTGTTCGGCGGTTGCCGGAGCAGTGACGGGGTGGGCTGACCCTCTGAAGTCGGGTTGTGCCGTGCCATAGCGCCGGTGATTCATGGCTGGGCAGCGCCCGCGTGTTGCGGCGTCTGCATGCCCGTGATCACATCATCCCGAAGGGTATCTAAGAACATTTCGGTTCCCAGAACTTAGGGCCGACCGCCTATGGTGGTCGGCCCTATTGCTATCCCGGAAAGCAGATACCTCACCGCATGCTCTGCTCGGTGGCCACCGTGCTGCCGGCTTCCGCGCTGCTCTTCCCCGCCGCGCAGACACAGGCAGCTCCGCAGCAGACCTTCGCCTGACGCCGTCGTCCAGAGTGGGCTGGCCCTCCATAGGGCGGCCGACCGGGTACGGCCTGCGCACTCGGTAATTAATATCACATGTAGTGCAGGGCCATATGGATGAACTTCCGGGCTCTTGGGCATCTCAGGTTGTGCGGCCTTCGGTGTCGCGGCAATATCTGTTCCGTTCTTCCAGTGGGGAAGAAACAGAATGGAGATATCAAATGCGCAAGACCATGAAGCGGGGCGCCGCGTCGACCCTCGCGGCGGTGGCCATCCTCGCGGGTTCCGCCTCGGCTGCCAGCGCCTCCTGCTGGGACGGGGACAAGAAGGACGACAGCGTCGACGACATCGTCATCGTCAACGAGAACACCAACAGCAACACCAACACCAACACCAACACGGCCACGGCCACGGCCACGATCACGCTCCCCGCACCGCTCCTCGGGCTCTGAACGACCTGAGTTCTCCTGGGCTCGGACTTTGATCGTTCGACTGCAGTTCGGCGGTCAGGTCCTTTCCTGTCGATTCCCTTGGGATCGCAGCCCGACTGAAAGCGTCTTTCCCTGACGGGTGGATGAGGTGACATCCTGATCCGCCGAGAGAGAGGCGCTTTCTGTTTCACCAGCTATTGATCAACCGTGACGTCACATCGCTGGCGATCATGGCAGTCGCTGATCGAGACCGGCGCCCTGCCGACTGCGGCCATCCACTCCGATGGCCGCACTTTCTTTTCCGCGGCCGGTGAGCTTGGCCAACGTGTTCGAACGCATGGGTGCCGGGCGGCGCAGATGGTGAAGTCTTCCCGAGTATCGCCCGATCAGCGCAATTCATATCAGTCGCCGCATCAGGGCCGTTCGGATTAAAATCAATGACTGTTCGCCCGGAAGAGTGTCACCTGCTTGATGGAGGGTTTCCTGCCGATGCAGTATCGGTTCCACCCGGAGGAATGTGAATCGCATCGCGCCTCGGAGGGAATATGACTGATACGATCATCCTGCCGCGTTGTCCGGAAACCGGGAAAGCGTCGTTCCGTACCGATTCTGAGGCGAGGGCCTGGCTGATCAAGCAGCCGTTGTTGGAGAAAATCCCTGACCGCATCTACCGATGCTCGGACTGTCGGTACTGGCACTTCACCGGTTCTCATCACTGGACCAGCCAGAAGATCCAGCGGAGGCGGAACTACGGGAGGCGGGAAGCCGTCCCAGGTCGCAGCCGTAAGAAGAGGAGGAATCGCTGACGCGATGCGGTGCGATCTGCATCCCGCGCGATTCCGGCTTGTGGTTTCCTCATTTCTTCGAACAGGAAGACGACTAGATTGAGAAAGAACCTGAGCAGGGGAATGGTCGTGGCTGCCGCCGCGACGAGCATCCTGCCTTTGTACGGCATCACGGCGTTCGCGGACACGCATGCCGAGGTGTCCGTCAGCGCCGCTGACAAGTCCAACGACATGAGTGCCGCGACCGACCCGCCCGTCGGGAGCTCCTTCACCAGCGGCCCGAACCCGCGCGGATCGTCAGGCACCCCGCACGTCGCTGCCCAGAGCGATGACCGCGGGCCCATCGGCCTTGGTAACGACACCGATCGCGTCGATGTCGATGTGCCCGGTTCCCTCAGTGACAGTGGGTACGGCGAGAGTGCCCCCAGCAGTGCCCCCAGCAGTGCCCCCAGCAGTGCCCCCAGCAGTGCCCCCAGCAGTGAAAGCGGGTACGGCGACGAGGTCGGGGCCGAGGCCGACGGTGGCTATGGTGAAGATGCTGGCAGCGGTCAGGCCGCTGGCAGTGGTGAGGTCGCCGGCAGTGGTGAGTCCACTGGCAGTGGCGAGCCGATGGGCTCCGGTGAGGCGGTCGGCAGTGGTGAGGTTGCCGGCAGTGGTGAGTCCACTGGCAGTGGCGAGCCGGTCGGCTCCGGTGAGGTCACCAGCTCCGGTCAGGACGGTGGCTACGGCGAGGATGACGGCAGTGGCGAGGGTGCCGGCAGTGATGAGGACGCGGGCTACGGTCATGACGGCGGCCATGGCGAGGACGCCGGCTCGGGTCATGACGATGGTTATGGTGGGGACGCCGGCTCGGGTCATGACGATGGTTATGGTGGGGACGCCGACGCCGGTCATGACGATGGTTATGGTGGGGACGCCGGCTCGGGTCATGACGATGGTTATGGTGGGGACGCCGACGCCGGTCATGACGATGGCTACGGTGACGACACCGGCTACGGCGACACACCGTCAACGAAGCCGCCCACGTCTCCGCCGCCCACCCACAGGCCGCCGGCGACGAAGCCACCCACACCGTCGCCTCCCGCCACCACTCCGCCGGCCAAGGAGCCGCCTCGGCACTCCGAGCCCCCGGCGAAGCCGCCCGTCTCGCCACCGGCGGAGCCGCCCCACCTCCCCGACACCGGCGTCGACAAGCAGGCCATCGCGGCATCGGGGGCCGCGGCGCTGCTGGTGACGAGCGGCGTGATCCTGTACCGACGAGGCCGGGTCGCGTCCCGTCGGTAGTGCTCTGCTCAGGGTGCCGGACGTGCCGTGCCCGGCACCCGAGTGCTTCCCAGGTCCCTAGGACGACCCATCCATGGTCCGGTCGCGTGTCGCGATTCCGGCCCGCGGCAGGAACCATACGGCCGTTGGCCCTTCTATGGGGAAAGGGATTGGGGCACGGCGAATTCACTTCGCTTTACTCGGACACGGCTCACTCGTGCGGGTGGTGAGGGGCTGTCAAAGCAGAGGGCTCAGTCGGCAATACGGGCACACATATGACTGATCAACGAAGTGGATTCGGATAAACGGGTGGCAGTCCGTGCGGTTCGGTTGCTGCCGATGCGCGGAGAAAGGGGCAGCCATGGCCGCTCAGCAACGGGGGCGCAGAAGATGGCCACTGTTCGTCGCGGCCGGTTTTCTCGCGTCGGCCGCCCTGGTCCCGGGACTGGGACACGCCGTGGACGCCGGGGCCCAAAAGGCCGCTCAGACGCCTGTGCCGGCAGCCACCGTCGTCCCGCCCGCACTGCCCGTACCGCTCGCCCCGCAACCCGCCTTCGGCGCCTACCTCCACTACGACGCGCTCGGTGTGGCCCGTATGGCCGGGCTCAGCCGGTGGCTCAACGGGGCCCAGCCGCGGGTGGGGCACACCTATCTGCCGGGCGACCTCTGGAGCAACATCGAGGGCGAGCCCCGCTTCCTCGATGTCTGGGCGGCCTGGCGTCGGGAGAGGGATGACCGGATGTTCGTCCTCAACGTGCCCATGATGGAGCGCAATGAGGAGGGCCTTTCCGATGACGAGGTGCGTGCGCTGTTGCGGCGGGGTGCGGCCGGGGAGTTCGACGGACACTACCGCCGTCTGGCCGAACGGCTCGTCGCGTTGGGGGTGCCGGACACCGTGCTCGTGCTCGGGTGGGAGATGAACGGCACGACGTACGCGCATCGGTGCGGGCCGGACCCGGAGGCGTGGAAGGCGTACTGGAACAGGATCGTCAACGCCATGCGTTCGGTGACGGGGCAGCAGTTCCGGTTCGACTTCGCGCCGAGTCGCGGGCGTGACGCCATTCCCTGGACGGAGTGCTATCCGGGGGACGCCACGGTCGACATCATCGGCATGGACTCGTACGACCAGCCGCAGGGGCTGTCCTTCGAGGGACAGGTGACCGAGCCGTACGGGCTGCAGGACCACGTGGACTTCGCGAAGGAACACGGCAAGCCCATTTCGTATCCGGAATGGGGCCTGTTCCGCAACGGCGACAACGCGGAGTACATGCGGCGCATGCTCGCCTGGATCGACGAGCACAAGCCGCTGTACCACACGATCACCGACTACTGCCCGCACGGCGTGTGGCAGTGCGGGCGGAATCCGCAGGCGGCCGAGGTGTACCGGTCCGTGCTCTCCGGCTCCACCGGGCCCCTGCCGCTCCCGCTCCCGCTGCCGACGCCTGTGCTGACACCACAGCCCGCACCGGTGCCTCCGCCGTCCCCGAACTGCTCGCCACTGGGCCTGGGTGACTGGATCGAGTCCTGGCTCGGCGGGAGGGTCTGCATCCGCTCCGACTGGTGGTCGCGCATCTGGTGACCCCGCCGGTCCGAAGGGGCGGCGGGAGGTTCAGGTCCTGCCGCCGCCCTGCTCCTTTCAGCGGCGCACGAGTTTTCTGACACGGCTGCGTGCGGCGACCTCGCAGACGACCGCCGACAGCAGCGGGGCGGTACGCCGCCGGGCCAGCAACAACCGTTGGTTGACGACGGGTTCCGGGGCCCACTGGCGCTTGTACGGCTCGCTGCCGCGCAGCAGGCTGAGTGTGCCGCGCTCACCGTTGGCGGTGTACCGGGCGCAGGCCTCCAGCAGCAGCACGGCGATGTCCGCCTTCCGCTCGCGCAGCACGGGATGGACGCCGGACAGATAGCAGCCCGCCAAGTGCGGAGACAGCAGTGTCAGGTCGACGGCCACCACCTCGCCGTCCAGCAGGAACTCGGTGATCATGGCGTCGCCGGAGCGCACCATCGGACCGATCGCGCGCACGAGGTGCTCGGCGAACCGCTCCCGTAGGTGCTCCGGCGTCACCCGGCGGCCCTGCCACTGCAACCGGTGCAGCGCGAGGAGCCGTCCCAGTGCCGCGTCCACCTCGTCGGGGGACACGGTCCGGTCCGCCACGCCCAGCGCGGTCAGCTTGCGCAGCTTGGCCCGCGCCCGCCGGGCCTTCGGGACGGGCAGCTGGGCCGTCAGCTCCTCCAGAGGTACCGCGGGCAGCTCCATGCAGAGCGAATCGCGCACCCGGCGGCGCGGGCCGCGCCAGTGGTCGTAGATGCGCTCGACCGCGCCGCCCGGCCGTACTTCGCGGAAGTCGATCAGCGCGGTGCGGGCAGCGGCCGACAGGGCTTCGGCGAGTGGGGCCGTCGCCCGGTCGGCGTGTTCGTCGTCGAGCAGTACGTCCCCGAAGTCGGAGATCGCCCCGCCCAGTGGGACCAGCCGGGGCAGCGCAGGCCCGAGGAGCATCAGCGGCGCGACCGCCCGCAGTTCGTTGCCTTCGCGCACCAGCACCAGCCGCAGCCGGCCGGGCCTGCCGTACGACGTCCACCACGAGTGCAGCCAGGCGTGGCTCTGGAACGGCGTCGCCGCACCGCACCTGCGGTACAGCCGTTCCCAGGCCGGGCCCAGTGCGGTGAACTCCCGCTCGTCCGTGCACAGTTCGGCCCGCAGGGTGCCGGCGCAGGCCTGCAGCGCCGCGCTCACCGCTGTCCGTGCCCGTCGGCGGCGGTGCGGCGCGGGCGGACCAGCAGCGCGAGGCCGCCCAGCAGGCCGCCCGCGCTCGCGCCCACCAGGCCGGTCAGCACGGGGGGCGCCGAGGACGGTTCGGTGGGTCTGACGGCCCGGGAGAACTGCTGGAGTTCGACGTGCGTGGCGTCCTTGGCGTGATGGGCGTGCCGGGTCAGCGCACGGGTGACCGCGTTGGCCATGTCGACGGCGAGACCGGGGCGTGCGGCGGTGGCCGTCACGGCGACCATCGGCGCGTCCGGGGAGGTCGCCGACCGCACGCTCTCGCGCAGCGTCCGCGCCGGCACGCCCGCCTCCACCTGGGCGTCCGCGAGCACCGCGAGCTGCGTGGCGACGCGGCCGTACGCCTGGGCGAAGCCGAGCGCCGCCTGCGGGTCCGACTTCGCGGTGGGTACGGCGAGGACGTAGGCCGTGGCCGAGTACGCGGGCGGCGTGAGGGCGCCGTAGGTGCCGCCGGCCAGGGCGCCGGCGAGGGCGCCGGCCGCGAGCAGGGACCACGGCGGCAGCGCTCTCGGACGCCTTGGCGTGGGGTGTCGGGGAGCCGGGGCTGTCGGGGTTGCCGGGGGTGCCGGTGGTGTCTGGGTTGCCGGAGATTCGGTGGTGGAGGTCATGAGAGGGCCACTTCCAGAGGAGACGGTGACGAGCGGGAGACGGCGGCCGCGTACACGTCCATGAGCCGTGCGGCGGTGCGCGTGATGCAGTAGTGGCGGGCGGCGGCGGAGACGGGGCGGCTCGGCGGACGAGACCGCCCGGCCTCGGTCAGGGCGCGGGTCTCGGCCAGGGCGCGGGCGAACGCGTCCGCGCCGCCCCGCACCCGGCGGGCCCCGGCGGCGAGGCGCGGCGGGAGGTCCTCGACGGCCGGACAGGAGGCGTACAGCACCGGCAGTCCCGCCGCCAGGCCCTCCACGACGGCGAGGCCGAAGGACTCCTCCGGGCTCGGTGAGGCGAGCACGTCCATCGCCGAGGTCAACGACGGCAGATCGAGTCCGCGGGTACCGCCGGTGTCGTACGGCCGTTCGCCGGTGAACAGCACCCGGTCGGTCAACCCGGCCCGCGCGGCGGTGCGCCGCAGTACGTTCTCCTCCGGGCCACCGCCGACCAGCAGGAGCCGGTAATCGCGGGGGAGCCGGGTCAGGGCGTCGATCAGGACGCCGAACCGCTTGCCCGCGGTCAGCCGGCCGATGCCGCCGACGACATACGCGTCCCGTGGCAGTCCGAGACGGTGGCGGGTGTGCTCGCGGCTGACCGGGTCGAAGCGGAAGCGGGCCACATCGATGCCGTTGGGCACCACCTCGATGCGCGGCTCGGGCACACCCCAGCGCCGGAGCCGGTCGGCCACGGTGGGCGAGACCGCGACCGTGGCGTGGCCCAGCCGCTCGCTGGCCAGGTACAGCGCGCGCACGCCGGCGGTCAGGGCGCGGCCCTCCAGTTGTGTGCCGCCGAGGGAGTGTTCGGTGGCCACCACGGCCCGGACGCCCGCCAGGCGCGCGGCGATCCTGCCGTAGACGCAGGCCCGGTAGAGGTGGGTGTGTACGAGGTCGTAGCGGCCGGACCGGATCAGGCGGACCAGACGGGGCAGGGCGGACAGGTCACGGTTGCCGGACATGCCGAGGTGGATGACGCGGACACCGTCCGCCGTCAGGCCCTCGGCGACCGGGCCGGGGTTGGTGAGGGTCACGACGTCGCAGTCGGCGGGCAGGTGGCGCAGCAGCAGCCGGAGTTGCTGTTCGGCACCGCCGACGCCGAGGCCGGTGATGATGTGCAGGGCCTTCAGCCCGGGCATGGCTGAGGCTCACACTCCCTCGACGGGGTGGCGGCGCAGCAGGTGCTTGAGGCGCAGCCGCCAGGCCGTGTCCCGTTCGCCGATGTGCACGCGGGGGATGGCGAGAAGGCCGGACAGGTCACCGGGGCCGGTGGCGCAGGCGTAGCTGTAGCCCGCGTCCCGTACGGCGTCGACGGCGCGGCGGTCCAGTCGTCCGTACGGGTAGCAGAAGCCGTGGATGTGAGCACCGGTCATCTCGCCGAGCGCTGCTCTGCTGTCCCTCACCTCGGCGCGCAGCTGGGCGTCGTCGGCCCGGGTCAGGTCCACGTGCGTGAGGCCGTGGGAGCCGATCTCGACGCCCTCGGCGGCGGCGTGCCGGATGCCATCCGCCGACAGCAGGGGCTTGCGCGGACCGTCCGGGTCCCAGGCGTTCTCGCCGCCCAGCCTGCCCGGCAGCACGAACAGGGTGGCGCCGCAGGCGTGGCGGCGCAGCAGCGGCAGGGCGTGCGTGAGGAAGTCGGCGTACCCGTCGTCGAAGGTCAGCCCCACCAGGTCCTGTCCCTGTCCCCGGGCGCGCGCGGCGAGCAGCTCGTGTACCCCGACGCCGCGCAGGCCCCGGCGGCGGAGCCAGCCGAGCTGCCGGTCCAGGCGGCCGGGTGAGACGGTGACGCGGTACGGGTCGTCGGAGCAGTCGCCGACGGAGTGGTACATCGCCACCCAGGCGGGCGGGCCCGGTCTGCGCCGGGGCCTGTCGGGACCGGGGGCGGCGGAAGGGGCGCGGTCAGCGGAAACGAGCATGCGGAAGCCTCCGGGTGACGGTGCGGACTGCGGATGCGAGGCGCTGCTCGCCCGGCATCCGGGCGAGCAGGAAGAAGACGACGGTCACGGCCGTGCCGCCGGCGGCGAACCCGAGGGCGGGGGAGTCGACGAGGCTCGCGCAGAACCCGCCCACGCCACAGGCGACCACCGCCGCGCGCAGCGGCCTGCCCATCGCGGCCAGCAGCGGCCGGACGCGGATCGGCACGCCGTGCGTCTCCATGCCGTACAGCAGGATCAGGGCGGTGAGGGCGATGCCGGCCGCGTTGGCCGCGGTGATCCCCAGGACGCCCCACGAGCCGACCGCCACCGCGCCGATCCCCGAGGTGGCGACGATCCCGGCGGTCATCGCGGCCACCGGGTACCAGGTGGGCCGCCCCGCCGCGAAATACGACCGGACGAGAGCGCCCACCAGGGCGTGGCCGAGCAGCCCGAGCGCGTACACGCGCATGACGGCGGCGGTGGCCGCGGCGTCCTGCGCGGTGAACGCGCCGCGCTGGAACAGGACGTGGACGAGCTGCGGGGCACAGGCGACGACGGCCGCGGTGCCGAGCAGCACGAAACACGACACCGCCCTCAGGTCGCGCTCGACGCGGTCGCGGGCCCGCTCCGTGTCGCCCTGGGCCAGCGCCCGCGACACGACCGGGAAGGTGACCGTGCACAGCATCAGGGCGAGCACCATCGGCATCTGGGCCACCTTCTGGGCGTAGTTCAGATGCGAGATGGCGCCGGCGGGGAGCGAGGAGGCCAGGAAACGCTCGACGAGGACCTGGGACTGGCGGCACAGGGCGAAGAGCAGGACGGTGACGATCAGGGTGAGGTTCATGGTGTGCCGGGATGCCTCTCCGGCTGCCGCGGCTGTCTCCGGGACCGTTGGAGTGCGGTGCAATCGCCGTAGCAGCGAAGGCAGTTGGATGGCGACCATGAGTGCGCCGCCCACCGCGACGCCGACCGCCGCCGCCCGTACGCCCCAGCGCGCGCCGAGGACGAACATCGCCGTGATGATGGCCGCGTTGTAGGCCACGTAGATGGCCGCGGGCGCGACGAACCGGCGGTGCGCGCGCAGGGCCGCGCTGCAGTAGCCGGCCAGGCCGAAGGTCAGGACGCAGGTGCCGGTCAGCCGGGTGCAGTCCACAGCGAGCCCGGGGTCCGGGAGCCCCGGCGCCAGCAGCTGGACCAGGTACGGCGCTCCCCAGACGACCAGCGCCGACGCCACGGAGAACGCCAGCGCCAGGCGGGGCAGCGTGCGGCGGACCAGGGCGCGCACCGGGTCGCCCGTGCCGTCCCTGGCGCGGCGGGCCAGGACAGCGCTGAACGCCGGCACGAGCGCGAAGGCCAGACCGTCCTCGATCAGCAGCGTCGCCGCGAACTCCGGCACGGTCCAGGCGACCAGGAAGGCGTCCGTCTCGCTCCCCGCTCCGAAGAGGTGGGCCAGCACCTGGTCCCGGCCGAGGCCCAGCAGAGCACCGGCCAGGGAGAGAGCGACGGTGACGAGGGCGGCCCTGGCGAGGAAACCCTGCGAGACGGGCCCGGCGCCCCCGGTCTCCGGGCCCTCGACGCCGGCGCGCGCCAGGGGGACGGTGGCGTCCCCGGCCCGTGGCGGGGTGACGGTCATCGTGCCGCGGCCTCCTCGGGGACGGCCGGGTCGGGACCTGCCAGCGCCCACCACGCCGACAGGCCGAGGCAGACGGCGGTGAGCACGGTCGAGGGGCCGCCGATGTCGGCGTACGCGAAGCTGACCAGGTGCCAGACCAGCAGGCCCCAGGCGACGAGCGCGCAGTCGAGCCCGGGCTCCCCCGCTCGCCGGGCCCGCACCAGCCTGCGCAGCCCCAGCACCAGCAGCGCCAGCCAGCTCCCCGCCAGCGTCAGCAGCCCGATCAGCCCCTGCTCGCCCAGCACCAGCAGGTACATGCTGTGCGGTGACAGCAGCGGCTGCTTCCGGTACGCCGCGCCCGCGCCCTCCGTGTCGCTGCCCGACGACAGCGCCAACGAGGCGTGCCCGTCGCGGTGCTCGGGGAAGCCCTTGAGGCCGATGCCCGTCAGCGGCCGCTCACGCCACATGCCGGCGGCTGCCGCCCACAGGGCGTACCGGTCGGAGACCGACTGGTCGGGAGCGTCGGCGACCTGCCCGATGCTGCTGAGCCTCTCGTTGAGCAGCTCCGAGCCGACACCGAACCCGCCGACGAGGAGCACGGCGACGGCGGCCACGACCGCGCCCACCCTGACCGCACGTCGCAGCCCCGCCAGCAGCAGTTGCGCCGTACAGGCGAGGGCCGTAGCGATCCACGCGCCCCGGCTGAAGGACACCGCCAGCGGCACCACCAGCAGCAGCGCGCACACCAGCGCACACACCTGCCCCCAAGCGCTCGGCTCCGCTGGAGCAGGGAGGTGCCCCCTGCGTACCGGTGCGGAGCCCAGTGCCAGCCCCACCGCGCACACCAGCCCGAAGGCGACCACGGTCGCCATCCCCATGATGTCGCCGGGGCCGAAGGTGCCGACGGCGCGGATCTCCCGGCCCATGTACGAGGCGCCGGTCCCGGTCGCGTACTGGTGCACCCCGACGGCTCCCTGCCACACCGCGAGCGCCACCACCGACCAGGCCAGCAGCCGGACGTCGCGCCGGTCGCGGACGAGCAGCAGGACGGCGGCCGGGACGAGGACGAAGATCTGCAGATAACGCGAGAAGCCCGCGACCGCCGTGCCCGGCACCTCGGCTCCCGCCGCCGCGACCGCGATCCCCACCACGGGCAGGCCCAGGACCACGGCGGCGGTGGGCGACAGGGGGCGTCGCCGGTGGTACAGCAGGCGTACGGCGCAGCACAGTACGACGGCACCGGAGGCGGCGTCGGCGGGGGTCGCACCGCCCTCCCCGCCCGGCGCGACGGGCAGCGCCAGCAGGGCGATCATCGCGACCACCGGCAGGACGGGTGTCAGCCCGCGCGCGGCGGGCAGTGCGCATGCGTGGCTCACCGGTGGTCAGCTCCCCGTCGGGCGGGCCAGCGTGGCGGCGGTGCGCAGCAGGATGCAGACGTCCTGCCACAGCGACCAGTCGTCGATGTACGCGTTGTCGAACCGGGCGCGGTCCTCGATGGAGGTGTCGCCGCGCAGACCGTGGATCTGGGCGAGCCCGGTGAGGCCGGTCCGCATGCGGTGGCGGGCGGCGTAGCCGGGGTAGGTCTGGCTGAACACGGCGACGAAGTACGGCCGTTCGGGGCGCGGCCCCACCAGGGTCATGTCGCCCCGGAAGACGTTCCACAGCTGGGGCAGCTCGTCGAGCGAGGTGCGGCGCAGAAAGCGGCAGAAGCGGCTCATGTTCCGCTCGCCCGCCACGCTCCAGCGGGTCGCCGCCTCGTGCGGGTCGGCCGGGCGATGGGTGCGGAACTTCAGCAGCGTGAAGGGGCGGCCGTCCCTGCCGACGCGCTCCTGGCGGAAGACGACCCGGGGCCCGTCGCTGACCCGCAGCACGACCGCGCAGACCAGCAGCAGCGGGCCGGCGAGGAGGAGCAGGATTCCGGAGACAAGGACGTCGAGGACCCGCTTGGCGGGGCTGTCGGTGCGTCGCCCGGCATCCAGGCGACGGCAGGAGAAGCCCGCGATCCGCTCGCGCTGGGACCGGCGGCAGGGCGTGCGTCCGGCCTCGTCGTACGCCGTGCCCCCGGCCCCCTCGGGTGCCGGCAGGTCCGCGTCGACCTGCCAGAGCACGCAGCCCGCCTCGGCCAACTTCCCCAGCAGCGCGGCGTGTTCGCCTGCGGGGCCGACGATGAGCACGGCCCGCACGTTGTTCTGGATGACGGCCCGCTGCGCCTCCTCGTCCGTGCTGAGCACCGGCAGCCCCTCGCCGCCGGCCCCGCCGTCGGACAGGACGCCGACCGGCCTGAGGCCGCACCCGGGGTGGCGCAGGAAGGCGGCGGCCACGCGCGGGGCGGTGGCGGCCGGGCCGACGACGAGGGCCGCGGCGGGGTGGCGGGCCAGCGTCCGGCGGCGGTGCCAGTGCACCGCGCCGCGGCCCGTCCAACTCGCCGCCGACTGCAGGACGCAGCCGGTCAGCAGCGTACGGACGGACAGGGCATGTGCGGGGGAGAGCGCCGCGACCACGGCCGCGAGCGCGCACCAGCTCACCGCGATCCGTGCGCAGACGGCGGGGAGTTCGTCGAGGACGGCGGGCACGGCGGCGGGGCGGTACAAAGCCGCCCGGGCGTTCAGACAGAGGACGGCGAGCAGCAGGGGCGCGGTCACCAGGGGATGCGGGAGTGCGGGGGCGGCGGTGAGCGCGGCGGCAGCGTCCGCGGCGAGCAGGGGCAGCACGGTAGTGCGCCGCCTGGCGGTCCGCCGCCCGGCGGGGAGCCGCAAGCCGCCGGCGGCGCCGCGCGGGTGGATGACCGAGACGGGCGGGAATCCCCGCTCCGGTGGCATGCCACCAGGGGGAGGGACGGTACGTTCGGCGGTCACGGGCGGATCGACTCCCTGCACTCGGTGGGTTCCGCGCGGTGGGCCACCGTGCGCCGGACGCCGAGCAGTTCGCGGTAGAGGTCCGCGACCGCCTCGGCCGAGCGCCGCACGTCGTGCGCGGCCAGTACGTGGCGGCGCCCCTCGGCTCCGAGCGACTCGCGCAGCAGCGGGTCGAGCAGCGTCCTGGTGACAGCGTCGGCCAGCGAACCCGGCCGGCCCGCGGGCACCAGACAGTGCGTCGTGTGACCGGGCGGCAGACTCTCGCGTGCTCCGGCCACGTCCGTGACCAGCACGGGACGCTCGCACGCCATCGCCTCCAGAGGGGCGAGTGCCATGCCTTCCCAACGGGACGGCAGCACCACCAGGTCGGCGGCCTGGTACCAGGGGACGACATCGGCGACGGCCCCGGTGAACAGCACGCCCTCGGGTGCGCGGTGCCGTAGCGGCCGTTCCTGCGGCCCGTCCCCGACGAGCGCCAGCCGGGCTCCGGGCACCCGTCGCAGCACCGAGGGCCATGCCTCGAGCAGCACGTCCTGTCCTTTCTGCCGGCACAGCCGCCCCACGCAGACCACCAGCAAGGCGGCCGGATCAAGCTCGGCGAGCGGTTCGAGGGCCGGGCGTACGGCGGCGACGGCGGCGGGGTGGAAACGCACCGGATCGATGCCGTTGGGGATCACCCGCCAGTGGGCGCGCACTCCAGCGCGTTGGCCTCGCGCGCGCTCGGCCTTGCTGACGCACACCACGCGGTCGGTCCAGCGCGCCGCCCACCGTTCCCACGCCGAGGCGACCGCCGCGGTGACCCCGCCGACCGCCTCGAACGACCAGGCGTGCGGCTGGAACACCGTCGGGGTCCACCCCCGCACCGCCAGCCGGGCCGCGAGTCCGGCCTTGGCGCTGTGCGCGTGCAGCACATCGGGCCGCACCTGTTCGACGACGCGAGCGAGCCGGAGCACCTCACCGGCAAGCGACGGCCCCGGCGCCCGGGTGGCGGGCCAGTGCCGTACGTCCGCGCCCAGTTCCCGCAGCTCCTGTCGCAGGCCGCCGTCGGGGCACGCGACCGTGACGTCGAAACCGGCCGCACGCTGGGTGCGCACCAGTTCCGTGACCACGCCGGCGACGCCGCCGTCCACCGGCTGGGTGACGTGCAGGACGCGCGGTGAGGCCCCCGGCCGCGTGACGCCGTGTGACGATCCGGAAAGCCGGCCGGCCATCACCGTGCGGGACAGCCTTGCAGACGACCGTCCTGCTTCGACCGGCCGTCAGGCAGGCGGACCGCCCTGCACGCCGTGGTGGAGAGACCTTGGGAGTGACGCATGACCGGCGGTGCTCCTTCACGGAAACATCAGGTTGTCGGTTGGTTCGACGCGTCACTCTATAACGGCATTAAGGACATACGGGATAAGACATGCATACATATCCAAATGCAGTGGATCCGTCACTGGTTGAAGCGCCGTCCGTGGCCCGCTGCGGCCAGACGGCACACCTGGCGCGGCGTCACGGTGGACGCAGGAACCCCGCGCATCACCTGTGAAGGAAAGGTCCATGCCCACTCTCTCGGCACGGCGCATCGCGTCGTCCGCATGCGCCACCCTCGTTCTCGGCGTCGCGGCTCCCGTCGCCCTGGCTGCCGACACGGCGCGCGACCGCACTCGCGAGGCGGCCCCCATCGCCGACGCGGCCCCCCTCCAGGCCCAGGTCCAGCAGTTGGGTCACATCGGCACCGTGGTGCCCCCGGTCACCGAGTTGATGGACACAGCGCTCAAGGCTGAAAACGTCAGCTTTCCGCCGCGGAGGGAAGCTCGGCGACGCCGCCGGGGCCGCCACGGCCAGGGCCACCACCGCTCGCCCAGAGCGCGGGCAGGTGTGCCTGAGGGGAAGCAGGCACACGGCCCCGGACGTCGTACCGGGCCCCCAGCGGCCCGGTACGACGATTCATTTCCTACGGCCGGACCGAGTCTATTCTCTGCTCATGCGAGGGTGAGAAAGGCGGATAAGACGTGCCCTTCATTCGGGTGACCTTCCGTGTGAGCCGCCATAATCTCTGCGTGCAGGGTTTCCGCTCAGTCCGGCCCTCGTTGAAGGGGGTGAAGTAATTCCCCTGGTGACTTCCGAGTTGGCGCGGAAAGGAACATGATGAAGTCTCTGAAGGCTGCCGCCCTCGTTGTCGGGTCCCTGTTCATCGCCGGTGCCGCCGCTCCCGCTGGCGCTCTCGACGCGCCGAAGGCCGAAACCGCCGACCTCACCGAAGAGGCGAACAAGGTCAGGAAGCATGTCGAGAAGCGGCTGGCGGACTACCGGCCGGAGGCGCTCGACACGGCGAACAAGAGTTTCCGGCCCAGCGCCCTCAAGCAGACGAAGAACGCCCTCGACCGCGAGAGCGCTCGACTGGCGCCCGGACTGCCGGCGCAGAGCTGAGCAGTATCCCCCGGGCCGATCCCGCCGTGCATGGGATCGGCTCGTCGAGCGTGTGTCATGCGACCGCCTTTCAGGGCGAGGAAGAGGCAGGCATTGCGAACCGGCAAACCACCGCAGCCACAACCAGCGCGCCCCGCGGCGCCCATGACGGCCACACCCGAGGCTGCCGCGCGCCCGGCGGCGAAGTCGCCCGCCGTCCACCCCACCAGGGCCACGGTGCGACGCCGGGCGCTGTGGGGGCTGTTCGCATCGGCGTTGGCAGTGGCTTGCGCCCCGGTCCTGGTGGCCTCGCGGTCGACCCCGCGGGCATCGGGATCGGCGGGGAAGGCACCGGGACCGACCGGAGGCGAGGAACGGTTCGACGAAACGTATCGCGGGCGCCGCATCGTCGGTGTCAGGTACGACGCCGGGCGGCCCGGTCAGGACGGCCCGAGCGCGTGGCACGTCACCGTGGACGGGCGGCCGTTGCATCTGATGCGCCGGGCGGACGGCAGCTGGATGAGCATGGTCGACCACTACCAGTCGTTCGCGACCCCGCTCGCCGCCGCGCGCGCTGCCGTCGACGAACTCGGCCCCGGCGCACGGCTGGGCACGCCGGGTGAGCGGAGCGGTCGCACGCAGGACAGCCGTACGGCGGACGGGAACAAGGGCACCGAGGGGGAGCATCGCCGTGGTGTACACGCGTAAGGACGTCAGCACGCTCACCCGGTCCGAACGGCGCCGGCTCGTCAACGCGCTGCTGGAGCTCAAACGGCGCGGTGAGTACGACGAGTTCGTGCGTACGCACATCGAGTACTACACGCCCGACGGTGAGGGCGGCCTGCGCGCCGCCCACATGGCGCCTTCCTTCCTGCCCTGGCACCGCAGGTTCCTGCTGGACCTGGAGAACGCGCTGCGCCGCGTGGACGAGTCGGTGACCGTTCCGTACTGGGACTGGACGCGCAACCGCACGCCGACGGCCCTACCGTGGACCGAAGACCTGCTCGGCGGCACCGGGCGGCGTTCCGACCGGCAGGTGATGTCCGGCCCCTTCGCCTACCGCCACGGTATGTGGGCGATCAAGGTGGGGATCACCGACACTAAATATCTCACGCGTGAGCTGGGCCGCCCCCGGGACCCGATCGCGCTGCCCAGGGCCGGGGATCTCGAAGAAGCCCTCAAGGATCCCGTCTACGACACGGCACCCTGGAACTCCCTATCGACCAAAGGGTTCCGCAACAAGCTGGAGGGGTGGGGGCCCGGGCGGGGCCCCGCTTCTTGGCGCACCCACAACCGGGTCCACCGTTGGGTCGGCGGCCACATGATGGGCGGTGCATCTGTCAACGACCCCGTCTTCTGGTTCCACCACGCCTTTGTGGACCTTCTCTGGTCCCGCTGGCAGCGGCGGCACCGGGGCGCCCGCTACCTCCCCGCGAAGCCGCTCGCCCGGCGGGACGCACAACACGGCCGAGTCGTCGCGCGGCACGAGAGGATGCCGCCGTGGGACGTCACACCGGACGAGCTGGAGGACCAGAGCCGGATCTACCGGTACGCGTAGTCCGTGCGAGCCGTGTACGGGTGAGGCTGCATACGCGCGGTACGCGAACGGGCAGGGCCTCACCAGGTGGCACACCTCAGCGGGGGGCCAGGAGCCGGATGGGCGAACCGGCCAGAAAGGCCCGGATGTTCTCGACCGCCTGGCCGTAGTACGTCGCGTAGTTGGCCCGGGAGACGTAGCCGAGGTGCGGGGTGGCGAGCAGGCGCGGGGCCGTGCGCATCGGGTGGTCGGCGGGCAGGGGCTCGATGTCGAAGACGTCGACGCCGGCGCCGGCGATCCGGCCCTCGTGCAGGGCGGCGAGGAGGGCGTCCTGGTCGACGATGGCCGCGCGCGAGGTGTTGACCAGGTACGCGGTCGGCTTCAGGAGGGCTAGTTCGGCGGGGCCGAGCAGGCCGCGGGTGCGGTCGCTCAGCGCGAGGTGGACCGAGACGAAGTCGCCGTTCGCGAGCAGGTCTTCCTTGGAAGGAGCGAGTTCCACGCCGACCTCGTCGGCGCGCTCGCGGGTGAGGTTCCGGCTCCAGGCGTGGACCTCCATGCCGAAGGCGAGGCCGACCCGGGCGACGCGGCTGCCGATCTTCCCCAGGCCGAGCAGCCCGAGGCGCCGGCCGTGCAGGTCGGCGCCGACCGTGCTCTGCCAGGGGCCGCCGGAGCGCAGGGCGCCGCTCTCCTCGACGATGCCGCGGGCGAGGCCGAGGAGCAGCGCCCAGGTCAGTTCGACGGGTGGGGTGGAGGAACTGGCCGTGCCGCACACCGTGACGCCGTGCGCCTGGGCGGCCGCGTAGTCGATGACCGAGTTGCGCATGCCGGAGGCGACGAGCAGTTTCAGCCGGGGCAGCCGGGCGATCAGCGACCCGGGGAACGGCACGCGCTCGCGCAGGGTGACCACGATGTCGAAGTCGGCCAGGGCCGCGGCCAGGGCGTCCTCGCCGTCGATGTGCCGGTCGAAGGACACGACCTCCACGTCGTCCGCGACCACCGACCAGTCGGCGACCTCGGCCGCCACCTTCTGAAAGTCGTCCAGCACAGCACAGCGCAGCCGCACGTCACACCTCTCCCACGGCCTGGTCCGGTTCCACGGACCATGATCGGTGCTGCGGCGGGCGGCGGGAAGGCCTCCGGCGAGTAAGGATCAGGCGCCTGACTTCCGGATCAGGGCAGGGTGACAACCGTCGACGCGTACGAGAGCCCGGCCCCGTAGCCGAGCAGCAGTGCGAGCCCACCGGAGCGGACCGCGCCCGCGCTCATGAGTGCGTCCATGGCCAGCGGCACGGACGCGCCCGAGGTGTTGCCCGTCGTGACGACATCCTTGGCGACCACCACGTGGTCGGGCAGATCGAGTGATCTGGCGAGCGCATCGATGATGCGAGCGTTGGCCTGATGCGGGATGAAGGCATCCAGATCACCGGCCCGGACGCCCGCCGCGTCCAGGGCCCTGCGCCCGACCTTCGCCATTTCGTAGACCGCCCAGCGGAAGACCTTCTGCCCCTCCTGGCGCAGAGCGGGCCACTTCATGCCGGGCCGGTCCCGCAGGGCGTTCCAGGAGACGGTCTGCGCGATGGCTTCGGACTCGGATCCGTCCGCGCCCCACACCACCGGGCCGACGCCCGGCTCACTGGAGGGGCCGAGAACCATCGCGCCCGCGCCGTCCCCGAAGATGAACGCCGTCGACCGGTCCTCGAGATCGAGCAGGTCGGTCATCCGTTCCGCGCCCACGACCACGACGTACCCGCCGCGGCTGCGGATGGCGTCGGCGGCGAGGGCGACTCCGTGGACGAAGCCGGCGCATCCCGCGGAGATGTCGAACGCGGCCGCGTTGACGGCCCCGATCCGGTATGCGATCTCCGTCGCCGCCGCGGGCGTCTGCCGCAGATGGGTGAAGGTCGCAAGGATGACGCAGTCGACGGTCTCGGGAGCCAGGCCCGCCGTCGCGAGCGCTTTGCCGGCGGCTGCCTGAGCCATGTCGGCGAGGGATTCGTCCGGAGCGGCCCAGTGTCTGGTGACGATGCCGGTGCGCGAGCGGATCCACTCGTCGGAGGAGTCGACGTGGCGGCTCGCTTCCTCGTTGCTGACGACGCGTTGCGGCCGGTAGGCGCCGATGCCCAGGATCCTCGCGCTCTCGGCGCCGGTCGGTGACGTTATCCGTGCCCCCATGAGACCCTCGCTGATTTCTCGGGCTTACGCCGGCTTGATGGACATCGAGTGGCGGAAGTAGTTCGACGGATCGTATTTCTTCTTGATCTTCTGCAGGCGTGCGTAATTGCCTTTGTAGTAGAGCGTCTGCCAAGGAATACCGGAGGTGTTGATCGCAGGATCCGCCATATCGGTGTCCGGGTAATTGATGTAACAGCCGTCCGTCTGGCCATCGAGGCCGGGCACGCCTCCGGTGGCCGAGTGGACCGCGGCGTACAGGTTGCGGAGCCACGCCAGATGGGTGGCGTCCTCCTCGGAGCGGGTCCAGAACGTCTGGTAGAGCATCTTGATGACAGAGCTGCGTTGCGCGACGGCCGTGGCGTCGGGAGAGACGGCGTTGACCTGCCCGCCGAAGGAGAACAGCACCAGCATGGCACGTGGGTTGCGGTAGTCGGGCCTGCTCATCGAGTCGTACAGCGCGGCCAGTTGCGCATCCGTGAAGTTGGTCCTCACGTACGCCGACTTGTGGGCCCCGCGCAGCGTGGGGTCGTTGAGCGTGGCATTGATGGTGCCGAGAAGCTGGGTCGCCTGGAGCCAGGGGAGCTTGCGCGCCGGCGCCCGTGTGGTGGTGACGCCGGCGAGGACCGCCTTCAGATAGTTGTCCAGCAGCTGCTGTGCCCCGGAGATGTCGGCATCGACCTGGGTGACCAGATTGAGGCCACTGGAGGCGGTGGAGTAGACGTTGAGAATGCTGCTCAGGTGGCGATACGGCGAGTTCGGGGCGCTGTTCGCCTCGAACCAGGCACCGAAGTTCTTCACCAGCCGAGTGAACTTCGCCTGGTCCAGTTCACTCCAGGGAATCGACTGGATGTGCGTCAGCACGTGGGAGGGCGGCGACACGAGCTGGGCTTGGGGAGCGGTGCCCGTCGCGTTCGGGGAACGCAGCCAGTAACGGGTCACGATGCCGAAGTTCCCTCCTCCACCGCCGGTGTGGGCCCACCACAGGTCGCGGCCCGGGTCGTCGGCCTCACGGGTGGCCGTGACGATCCTGGTGGTCCCCGCGGCGTCGACGGTGACGACCTCCACGGCATACAGGTGGTCCGCGATCAGGCCGTTCCGGCGGGAGAGGAGACCGTACCCGCCGCCGGCGATGTGACCGCCCGCACCGACTCCGTAGCAGACACCGCCGGGAAGGGTGACGCCCCAGCCCTTGTAGAGCGCCTCGTAGACATGCTGCAGGCGGGCGCCCGGCTCGACGAAGAACGCCCGCTTGGTGTCGTCGTAGCCCACCGAGGTCATCTCGGAGCAGTCGAGGATGGCCTCGACCTCCGGATTGCAGACGAAGTCGGTGAAGCAGTGGCCGCCGCTGCGGACCGACACCCGCTTGCCCGCGCTGAACGCCGCCTGCACGGCCGAGGCGGCGTCCGACGCCGACCTGATCATCTTGATGTAGTCGGGCGCCGCGACGAACCGCTGGTTGTTGCCGGTGGTGAGCAGCGGGTAGCGCGGGTCGGTGGGGGTCACCGTCGCTCCGGTCGCGGACCCGGACGCCGCGGCGGCGGCCGAGGCCGGGCCCGGGAGCGCGGTACTGCCGGCCAGCGCCGTCACAGAGGCGGCTGCCCCCTGTATCAGGCGTCTTCGGTTGATGATCGGCATGGCGAACTCCTGGAGATGCGTGGGTGTGCCGACGGGCCCCGGCCTGCCCCGGGGCCCGTCGGCCATGGGCGGAAGAGAGGGCTCAGCCCTTGGGGGCCGGGCCGTTGCCGAGCGACGAGGCGCCGCTGACGTCGATCACCTGACCGGAGACCCAGCCACCGGCGGGGGAGGCGAGGAAGCCCGCCACACCGGCCACGTCCGCCGGGGTACCGGTGCGGCCGAAAGCGGACCAGCTCTCGGCCAGCGCCCGCATCTGCGGGTGGGCCAGCCACGGGTTGAAGTCCGTGTCGATGATTCCCGGGGCAACGGCGTTGACCGTGATGCCGCGCGGGGCGAGGGCCTCCGCCAGCGTGAGCGTCAGGGTGTTCATCGCGCCCTTGGTCATCGAGTAGGCCACCACGTTGGGCATGGCGATACGGGTGGTCGCGCTGGAGACGTTGATGATCCGGCCGCCGTCACGCAGCCGGTCCAGGCCCTGCTGGATGACGAAGAACAAGGACTTGACATTGACGGCGACCAGCTTGTCGAAGTCGGCCTCCTGCACATTGCCGATGGGGGCGAGCAGCCCCGCACCGGCGTTGTTGACCAGGATGTCGAGCCCGTCGGCGACCTTGTCGAACTCCGCCCACAGGGCGGTCGCATCGCCGTCCACTCCGAGCTCCGCCCGGACGAGGAACGCTTGGCCGCCCTCCGCCTCGATCGCGGTCACGACCTCCTTGGCCGCGGCCTCGCTGCTGTTGTAGTGGACGCCCACCCGGGCCCCGTCCGCCGCCAGCCGCTCGGCGATGGCCCGACCGATGCCCTTGCTCGCGCCCGTCACCAGAGCGACCTTGCCTGACAGAGTGCCCATGGGAGCACCTCCATATCGTGATTGATCCGTCAACACGGGGTAGATGTCGAACAGTTGTGTAGCTCTGCCTGTCTCATGGCGTCCGTGCCGGATGGCGTCCGGCGGCGGGCCGCCCGGCAGGCAGGTTCCGGGGTGGGGTGCGGAGCATCCGCCTGGCCGCCGGCGGCTGCCGCCAGATGCGGCCCGTCCGCGGTGCCGGACCCTCCAGTACGGGCCCGCCGGCCGCCGGTCGCACCGTGGTGGTGGCGCAGGGCAGGGCCAGCTGGAACCGGGTGTGAAAGCCGCCGAGCAGTAGGTGGATGACGGGCTCGGCGGCCGGGCGACCACCTGTCCTGGTGCCGTACGGCGGCCTCGGGGTCGAGTCGTGGGACCCGAACGCCACCGCCGTGACGGCGCTCATGCCGGGGTCGATCTCGAAAAGCCTTTCGAGGGTGGCGGCCGCGAGGTCGGAACCGGCCTCGACGGCCTTGACCGGAGTGGCCCGGCCGTCCCGGACGTCGAGCACCAGCGGATAGCGCACCAGCGGCGTCAGGCGGTCGTACACCGCCCTGCGGCCCACCCGGTCGCCGCCGACGACGACGGGGTGGCCCTTGACCGTCACCGCTCCGGTCGGCGTGCCGAGCGACAGGGCGGTGTCCAGGGCGAGCCAGGTGGGCGGGATCGCGTGCACCTTTCCCGGGGTGAACGGTTCCGTGCCGCCCGCGTCTTCGGCGCGCTGAAGCCGTGCCCTGGAACCGGCCAGCGATTCGGTGAGCGTCAGCGAACCGGAGAGGTTCAGGGCCCGCAAGAGCCGCTCCTCACGGCGCGCCCACTCCGCGGGACGCTGCCGCGCCAGGCAGCGCAGCACGCGCCGGATCCGGTGGATCCGGTCCGCTCCGGTACCCACGTGGGCCGCGGCCACCGAGCGCCGGGGGGTGACGGCCTCGGGGTCTGCCGTCAGCAACGCCTCGTCGGCGGCCAGCACCAGGACGTCAGCGTCCGGGCCCGCCTCGGTGAGCAGGCCGGTCAGGGAACCACCCGGCCCGGCGGCGATCACGCGCTGTTCGGCGTGGCGCCCGGTCGGCTCGACACGGACGAGACCGGCGTACGGCTCCTCCACGATCACCACCGCGCGCCGCCGCCCCGGCGGACAGGACCCCCACACCGCGGGGGACACCGTGATCACTGCTTCTCCTTCGCGGGCGAGGGGCGGGGAATGGCGAGGCAGAGCACCGCCGCGACCAGGCCGAGGGCGAGGGTCAGCCACCAGCCGTGGTCGAACGCCGTGATCCGGTCCGCGCCGTGGGAGTTGCCGAGCACCGCGACCAGGACGGCGACGCCCAGTACCGAGCCGACCTGGCGGGCCATGGTGACCACTGCGGAGCCGGTGGAGAAGCTGGTCGGCGGCAGCGCCGAGACGGCTGCGCCGACCAGGGTGGGCACGGTCAGTCCGACGCCGATGCCGGTGAGCAGCATGCCGGGCAGCAGCCCCGTGACGTACTCGGGGCGGGTGTCCAGGGCCAGCGTCCACCAGCCGATGCCGAGGGCGAACACCACGCACCCGAACGCCGAGACCGCGCCGGCTCCGTACCGCCGGGTGAACGGCCCGGCGCCGATCGCGAGGATCGGCACCATCAACGGCCCCGGGGCGATGGCCAGTCCGGTGGCGAGCGGGGACCAGTGCCAGACGTCCTGCGACCACAGCACCGCGGACAGCAGCATCATCGCGAAGGCCACCGCGAAGACCAGGTTGGCCAGGGTCGCGAAGGGCATCGCGGGAAGCCGCAGCAGGCTCAGCGGCAGCACCGGGGACGGGTGACGTGCGGACCGTACGACGAAGAACACCAGTGCCAGGGCCGAGCCCGCCAGGCAGCCGAGCACCGGGCTCGAGGCCCAGCCCCAGTCCTCGCTGCGGACCACGGCCAGGGACAGCAGCGCGATCCCACCGGTGAGCGCGGCGGCGCCGAGCACGTCCGCGCGAGCGCTCGCGGTGCGGGCCGGTGTGGCGGGCACCGAGCGCAGGCCCACCGCCCAGGCCGCCACCCCGATCGGCACGTTGACCAGGAAGATCCAGCGCCAGTCCAGCTCGGTGAGCAGACCGCCGGCGAGCGGTCCGAAGGCGGCGGCGAGCCCGCTGATGGCGCTCCAGGTGCGGACCGCCCCAAGGCGGCGCTCCGGCGGCGCCGCGATGAGCAGGATGCCCAGCGACGAGGGGATGAGCAGGCCGGCGCCGACCGCCTGCACGATCCGGGCGGCGACCAGGGTCCACACGGTGGGCGCCAGTGCGCACGCCACGGAGGCGAGGACGAAGACCGCGAGCCCCGCCAGATAGGCGCGGCGTGGCCCGATGCGATCCGCGAGCCCGCCTGCCGGGATCAGCGAGGCCGCGTAGACGACGGCGTAGGCGTTGAGGATCCAGGACAGCGAGGCGAGGGACGCGCCGTTGTAGTGGGCGCCCACGTCGGGGAGGGCGACATTGACGATGAACACGTCCAGGTTGGACATCGCCACGCCCGCCGACACCACGCCGAGGACCACACCGAACCTGGCGGCCCGCAGGGGAACAGCTGTGGACATGAGAATCTTCTCCCGGGCCTCAGCCGAGGGTGGCCGGCAGGCGGTCGTGGCCGCGTTGGACGATCTGGTCGCGGAATCCGGGCAGGCCGACGATGGCGAGCTTCGGGAAGCGGCGCAGCAGGCGGGGCAGTACGGTCTCGGCCGACAGCCTGGCCAGGGCCGCGCCCAGGCAGTAGTGCGCTCCGGCGCTGAACGTCAGCTGCTTGTTGCCCTCGCGGTCGGGGTCAAAACGGTCGGGTTCGGCGAAGCGCTCGGGGTCGCGGTTGCCCGCGGCGATGAGCAGGGTCACCGCGCTGCCCCGGGTGATCTTCTCGCCGAAGAACTCCAGGTCCTGCCCGGCGACCCGGTTCAGGGCGTGCACCGGGGGATCGAAGCGGAGCACCTCCTCCAGGAACCGGGAGACGAACTCGGGCTCCCGCCTGATGCGTTCGGCGTACTCGGGGTTCTCCACGGCGATGCGGACGGCGTTGCCGAGCAGGTCCTGCGGCGCCTCGCTGCCGGCCACGATCACGGCCATGAGGTTGGCTATGAGGTCTTCCTCGGTCAGGTCGCTGCCGGCGTCGCGGGCGCGGATGAAGGCGCTCGTCAGGTCCGGACCGGGCTCGGCGCGGCGCAGGGCGACGAGTTCGGTGACGTACTCGGCGAGCCGGTCCATCGCGGCGTCCGCCGGCTGAAGCCGGCCGAGGTCGCTGACGGGGTCCATGGAGGTGGTGATGGCCGCGATGACGGGGTGCAGCCCGGGCAGGTCCTCCTGGGGCAGGGACAGCAGCTCACCGAGGACGGCGATCGGGAACCGGTAGGTGAACTCCTCCACCAGGTCCACGCTGCCGCCGTCGGCCGTCAGCCTCTCCAGGTGCCGCACCGCCTCGTCGGCCAGACGCTCCACCATCGGGGCGAAGGCGGCGACGCTGTGGGCCGAGAAGGCGCTGGAGAAGAACCGGCGCATCCGCTCGTGATCGGGCTCGTTGCTGAACAGCATGTTCTTGGTGAGCCACACCCAGGAGGAGTGCTCGCGCCAGCCGGGCATGCGCAGGTCCTGCATGGCCGCATCGGTCTGGAGCAGGCCGGGGTGGCGCAGTGCCCGGGCGCACTGCTCGTGGCCGACGGCGAGCAGATGCGTCTCACCCAGCCGCACCAGGCCGCCGTGGGCGCGCAATTCCTCGTAGAGGGGGTACGGGTTCTGCTTGCCCTCGGGCGACAGCAGCCGGATCATCACGTCCAGCGGTTCGGCCAAGGTCTGGGACTCGGTCACTTCTGCTCCCGGTGGTTCATCGGTCACTGGTCAACGGGCGGTGCTGATCACAGCTGTTCCATCACGAAGTCGGCCTTGGCCGCGCCGCATTCGGGGCACTCCCAGTCGTCGGGGATGTCCTCCCAGCGGGTGCCGGGCGGTATCCCGTCCTCCGGCAGCCCCAGTTCCTCGTAATAGACCCAGCCGCACAGCAGACACATCCACGCTCGCTTGGCGGTCCGGACACTCAGGTCGTTCATGGGATCACTTACTTCTCTGCTACCGGGCACCCGCCCCGGAGGCGGACGCTTCTCCTGGGCCGGTGCGGACTGCGGACTGCTGACTGCGGATCACGGGCCCACGGGTGCGTCGCGGGCGGTGTGTCCGGCGACGAACGCCGAGACGCCGGCCTGGACCTGCGGGGCGCTGAGGATGCCCAGGTGGCCGACGTCCGGGGCGGCCTCCAGCCGGACCCCGGGCAGATCCCGGGCGATCACCTCGGCATCGGAGTACGGCACCACCGCGTCGGCCGGGTCATGGACGGCCAGCACCGGGCAGTCCAGACCCTCGCCGCGTGCGACGGCGTCCCAGTGGCTGACGGGCACGCCGTTGCGCCGGTGCAGCTCGGCGTAGATGCGCCGCACCGTGTCGGGCCCCAGGCGCAGCCCGGCTCCGTCCCACCTGTCGAGGACGCCGCTCAGCGTGCAGGTGGGCGCGATGAGTACCAGGGCGTCCAGCTCGGCCCCGCGCAGGGCGGCCCCGCTGATCGCCGCGATCGAGCCCAGCGAGTGGGCGATGATCACGCTCACATTGCCCAGGGCGCCCAGCACGGCCGCGACCGCGCGGGAGTACTGGGTCATGGTCGCCTGGGACCCCGGCCACACTCCGTGCGCCGGTGCGTCGAACGCGGCGACGGTGAAGCCCAGGTGCCGCATCGGTCCGACGAAGGAATGCATGCTGCTGCTGTCGGACGCCCAGCCGTGCACCAACAGTGCCGTCGGCCGCCCGTCACCGGGCTCACCCCAGACGTACCCTCCGGAGATGTCCGGGGAGCCGTCCACCGCGAACCGCCGCGCGCCCAGCGGCAGCACGTTGTCGGGCCGCAGGCCCAGTCTGCGGGTGTCGCTGAACACATCGGTCGCCCAGCGCGCCGCCGCGCCCGGCGCGATGGCGCTCAGCGCACCGTGGACCACCCTGCGCACGGCTCGGCGTCCGGTCACCGTCTTGCCCCGGCGAACTTCGAACCGGCTGCCCCTTCGGGCGGCACCTTGCTGCCCGAGCGGTCGCTGTAGAAGCCCGACTCGGTGTCGTAGAAGTGCAGATGGCGGATGATGTCCCACATCTGGCGGAACGAGAACACCTCTTCGCGCACCATCCCGGGGTACTTCTCCTTCAGCGCCTGCTGTGCCTTGGGCAGGTTGTAGAAGGGGATCACCGGCGCCACGTGGTGGGCCGTGTGGATCGAGATGTTGTGGGTGAGGAAGAGGAGCCACTTCGGGTAGACGTAATCCGTCGTGACCAGGAGGCGGCTGGCGTTGCGCGTCCAGTGCTCGGCCGTCAGGTAGGGGATGTCGCTGGCGCTGTGGTGCATCAGCGTCGTGGCGCTGAACCAGGCGTGGGTGGCAAGCCACGGCGCCA
This sequence comes from Streptomyces coeruleorubidus, assembly GCF_028885415.1. Classification (GTDB taxonomy): domain Bacteria; phylum Actinomycetota; class Actinomycetes; order Streptomycetales; family Streptomycetaceae; genus Streptomyces; species Streptomyces coeruleorubidus_A. The sequence goes on along the minus strand of NZ_CP118527.1, from coordinate 3,497,705 downwards.
CGAAGTACAGCAGCACTCCCTGCCATCCGGTGAAGTAGGCGAGCGCACCGAAGTACGGCACACCCAGCGCCAGGACGAAGGCGATGGAGCGCTTCACGTCACGGCGGTGCGCCGCCTTCGGGTAGAAGCCCGGCCGGAAGGCGGACTCCACCCAGTAGTTGATGGTGCCGCCCCAGAACGCCCAGGTCCTGGTCGACAGGTAGACGAGCTTCTGTCGCAGTGGCATCCGCCGGTACACGCCGGCGGGCAGGGGGCGCCAGTCGGTGTCCAACTCCAGGTGGTTGGTGCTCGCGTGGTGCATGTTGTGCACATGCCGCCAGGAGTGGAACGGGTAGGCCAGCGGCAGCAGTGACAGATGTCCGATGACGGTGTTCAGACGCCTGTTGCGGGAGAAGGAGCCATGCCCCGCGTCGTGCGCTATGCAGTGCAGGCCCCAGCCGCCCAGGCCTGCCACGATCCACAGCGGCAGGTAGAGCGTCCAGTGCGGGGCGAAGGCGACACCGACGACGGCGCCGCCGTACAGCAGCCAGCTGACCGCGAACCCGAGCAACCCGCGCCAGACCCGCGGCTCGAAGTAGCTCTTGGGGACGGCGGCGGCCAGCCGCTCGCCCTCGATCGCCGCGGACCGGGCGAGGAATTCCTCGAACTGCGCGTCAGGCGCGGTGGGGAAGTCGAACGCACCCATGTCGGCCCTCCTAGGCGGCCTGGTCCGGAAGCCGGAGCTCCTTGGCCAGGTAGCCGCACAGATCATCGATGGTCTGGTACTCGTAGAGCAGTCCCGGGGAGAGCCGTCGTTCGACGACCTTCTCCAGTGCGCCGGAGACCTGGACCGCGACCCGGGAGTCGAGGCCGTACGACTCGAAGGTGAGCGAGGTGTCGATCTCGTCGCTGGTGACCTTGAGGTGGTCGGACAGATACGCCACCAGCCAGTCGCGCAGCGCGGCCTGCGTCAGGGGGCCGCTCGGCTTGGCAACCTTCTTCTTGAACACGCTCGGTCACTCCGTCCCTTTGGTGGAGCCGGCGGCCGCCATGGCGAGCGCCTGCTCACGCTTCTTCTGGATCTGCTCCTTGGTCGGCTCGCGCAGGTCCCAGACCAGGCCGACCTTCCTCAGTCCGGCGAGCAGCCATCCGCTCAGGTCCGGCTCCAGCCAGCTCACGCCGTGCCGGTAGGAACCGGGGAACGCGTGGTGGTTGTTCTGCAGGCCCTCACCGAAGGTGAGGATCGCGACCGCCCAGTTGTTGGCGCTGCGGTCCTCGTTGTCGAACGGGCGGCCGCCTATCGCGTGGCAGACGGAACCGACCATCCAGGCCGCCTGGTTGGCCAGGAAGATCCGCGCCAGGCCACCGAAGACGACACCGGTGAGGGCGGACATCGCCGTTCCCTCGACGGCGAAGCCGATCAGGCCCGGGAGGATCACACCGCTGATCACCCAGATCGGGTAGGTGCGGTGGTAGTACATCAGCCGGCGGTTGCGCAGGACGTCCGGCGCGAACACCGACCACTTCGAGTTCTCGGGGCTGAGCATCCACGGCATGTGCGCGTACCACAGGCCGTGCAGGCGCTGCTTGAAGGTGCGCCCGTGCAGGTTCGGCGAGTGCGGGTCGCCCTCCTGATCGCTGAAGCGGTGGTGCCGGCGGTGCGTGGTGACCCACCACATCACGGGTCCCTGGGCACCCATCGAGGCAGTGATCATCATGATCGCCTCGAACACCGGGCCGGTGCGAAACGCCTTGTGGGCGAGGTAGCGGTGGAAGCCCACCGTGATGCCGAACATGTGCACGAAGTACATCGCGGCGAACAGCCAGATGTCGGTCGCGGTGAAGTTGCCGGTCGCCAGGAAGTACGCCGCCGCCGCGGTACCGATCAGCGGCAGGATCATCGTGGTCAGTGCGGAGAACCGTTTGGTGCGCAGGCTGATCGGGTCCAACCGGACGATGGCATGTGCCAACGCCGCTGAACTGGCCGAGGCCGTGGACATCAGGCGACTCCTTTTCCTCTCGCGGTCTTTCGATCCGGGTAGCGCACGTCGGACACCAGGCCGAGCGTGTCCATGACGCGTATGACGGTTCCGGTCGGGTCGAACTGCCAGAACCCGTGCCGGTTGTGCGCGAGCGAGGGACGGGCGTGGTGGTTGTTGTGCCAGGAACCGCCGACCGACAAGGGCGCCAGCGACGGCACGTTCCGGCTGCCGTCCCGGGTGGGATAGGGCCGGTTCCCCAGCGTGTGACCGATGGAGTTGACGGCCCAGGTCACATGGTCGAGAAGGAAGATCCGCACCAGGCCGCCCCACAGGAGGCCGCCCACCGCGCCGCGCATGGTTCCCGTCAGCAGCCAGCCGAGCAGCGTGGGAAGCGCGAGGCCGAGCAGGACCCACACGAAGTAGTACTGGTTCAGCCGCATCACCAGCGGATCGCGCACCAGGTCGGGGACACGCTTGGCCCAGTTCTGCCGGCGCACCTTGAACAGCCAGCCCACATGCCCGTGCCACAGCCCGCGCAACCGGGCCCACCGGTCGTTGCCCAGCGGCCTCGGCGAGTGGGGGTCGCCGTCGCGGTCGGTGAAGGCGTGGTGCTGCCGGTGGGTGGCCACCCAGAACAGCACCGGACCCTGCGCGGCCATGCTGCCCGCGATCCCCCACAGCGAGGTCACCACGGGCCTCGCGGAGAACGAGCGGTGGGAGAAGAAGCGGTGGAAACCGCCCTCGACCCCGAGTGAGGTGATCACGTACATACCGGCGAGCAGCCCGAAGTCCACCCAGCCGAACCCGTACCGCATCGCGAACAGCACCGCCGCGACGGTGCCCAGTGTCGGGACTCCCACGGTCACATACGCCAGCCGCCGGGCCGCGACATCGATCTCACCGTCCTGCGGCACCGCATCGGCCCCGACGGCCGGCCGACCGCCGGCCCGTATCGTTCCGTCCCGGCCCGTCATCGCGCTGCCCCGCTGCCGGCCGGCACCGTGAAACGCTTCAGGGTGCCCTCCAGGAAAGCGGCCTTGGTCGCCTTGCGGCGGACCTTGCCGCTGGTGGTCATCAACACCGTGCCGGGAGGACCGAAGTACAACTCGGCGGGCCGCACTCCGTGGTCGGCGGTGACCGCCGCGGTCACCGCGGCGCGCAACGACTTCTCCTGCGCGGCGAACTGGCCGGACGTACCGCGGTACTCGGCGACGACGACCACCTGCTCTTCGTCCGATCCGCCCGCCTCGTCCCCGGACACGGAGAACACGGCGCACCGGCGCAGCGCGCCGTCGCAGCGCTCCACCGAGGCCTCGATGTCCTGCGGGTAGAGATTCCGGCCGCTGATGACGATCACGTCCTTGAGCCGCCCGGTCACGAACAGCTCACCGTCGAGTACGAACCCCAGGTCGCCGGTGCGCAGGAAGCCCGGGCCCGCCTGCGCCGCTCCGGCCGGCCGGGCGCCGAAGGCCGCGGCGCTCAGCTCCGGCCGCCGCCAGTAGCCGCCGGCCACGTTCGGGCCCGCCACCCACACCTCGCCGACCCGGCCGTCCGGCAGCACCTCGGCCGTCTGCGGGTCGACCACCAGCACCTCGTGGCCCACCGCGGACACACCGCAGCCGACCACCTCGACGCCGGAGGTGTCACCGGCGTCGACCCGCACGGCCGTCCCGGTCCCGAGCGCCGCCTTGTCCAACCGCTCCAGCCGGACGGCGCCGTTCTTGGCCGGCTTGCCCGTCACGAACAGGGTCGCCTCGGCCAGGCCGTAGCAGGGGATGAGCGACGCGGCGTCGTAGCCGCAGCTTGCGAACCGCTCCCGGAACCGCTCCAGCGTCGCCGCGGACACCGGTTCGCTTCCGCAGAACACCTGGCGCAGCGAGGACAGATCGAGCGAGTCGAGCGCCTCGTCGGGGATCGAGGACGTACACAGGTCGAAGGCGAAGTTGGGACCGACCGTGATCGTCACCCGGTACTCGGTCAGTGCCGCCAGCCAGCGGTACGGGTCCTGCACGAAGTGCACCGGCGACATCATGACCAGCGGCCAGCCCCCGTGGACGGCCAGCATGATGGTGCCCATCAGGCCCATGTCGTGGTACGGCGGCAGCCAGGAGCAGCCGACGCGGTCGGGCTCCATGCCCGCGTGGGCCTCCAGCACCCGGCAGTTGCTGACCAGGTTCTCGTGAGTCAGCACGATGCCCTTGGGCTCACCGGTCGAACCCGAGCTGTACTGGAGGAGCGCCGGGTTCGCGAGCCTCGGCGGCACCTCGGCGCCGTCCCCCTCGAAGAGGGTTTCGTCGGGGAAGATCCACTGGGCCTTCGGGGTGCCCTTGGGGTACTGCGCCTCGAACGCTTCCACCTGCGGTGCGAACCGGCCGTCGGTCAGCACCGCCCGAGGCTCGCAGTCCACCATGATGGACAAAAAGCGCGCCATCGCCCGGCGTCCGAAAGGCGGGAACGAGGGCACCGCGGTGCAGCCGGCCCGCAGGATGCCGAACAGGGCGGCCACGTAGTCGAGTCCGGGGTCGAGCGCCAGGACCACACGGCTGTCCTCGATCCCGCGCCGGGAGAGCTCCCGGGCGACCGCGCGTGACCTCAGTTCAACGTCCCGGTACGTCCAGTCCACCGGGTGATCCGTCGTACCGTCCGGCAGAAACCGGAAGGCCAGTGCGTCCGGGTGCGCCTCCGCCCGGGCCGTGAGGATCTCCGGCAGCGAGAGTCCGTCAGGCGGGCTTGCGGATGGTTCCAGCACGGAAATGGCCTTTCTGCTCGGGGTCTCATCGCTCACGAAGGACGGCGGCGGGGCCGGGGTCAGCCGCCGCGGACCATGCGCAACTGCTGGGCGGAGCCCAGGTGGGTCCCGTCCGGATCCCAGGCGTCGATCCATTCCGAGGACCATCCGGAGGAGGCGGCCTGCTGTGTCGTCGCCCGCAGGAGAAGCCATGGCGACGACGCCTTCGCCAGCCCCGCCCCGGGGCGCACCGTGATCTCCACGGTCGGCACCAGCGCCAGTGTCGAGAGCACCGCCGCGTACGACGGAGCCAGCGCGTCCATCAGAAAGACAAAGCGCACGGCGTCCGGCGGAATGTCGTCCTCCAGGAGGCGGACCCATGCCACCAGTTCGGCCCGGTTCCCACCCGCATAAGGGCGTGCCGAGCCCACCGGGCGAATCTCCATGCTCGTCGAGATCGGCACGAATTCCTTCGGAATCGCGAACACGTCGCATTCCTTGGGGCTCGGCACCTCGGGGATCGGCTGCTGCACCGTCGGCCACGAGACGTCGCCGGCCGCCGCGGCGAAGACCGCCCAGGAGTCGAGCAGCGGACCACGCTCCGACTCGGCGCGCCCGGACACGATCGAGCTGGACCGGCCGGCGTGCGTCAGGGCGGTGTCGATCCGGAACGGGGCGTCGATGGCACGGCCGAACCGGCCCGTCACACTGACCAGTTCACGCCCTTCGGCATGCTGCCGCATGGCCGAGGTCACCAGGGCGAGCGCCAGTCCGCCGTGCAGCCCGCCGAAGCCTTTCAGATGGTCGCGAACGTCGACATGACCGTCCCGCGAATTCTGCAGCAATCTCCCCGGAGGTATCGAATCCACAACTCCGCCCCCCTCGTTCTTTCTACGTCAACACACCATGTTCACGCGTCGATCGGACAGTGAAATAAGAACCGCGAAAAGTTGCATGCGAGATCGGCGGACCGGTGAATGGAATCCCATATTCCGGGCCGCGGTCATGCCGCCGGTGCGCCGGCGGCGGTGCGGGTGCGGCGCCGCCGGGGGCGGGCTGCCGCCTCAGGCTCGGAGCCTGTGGTCAAGAACCGGCCAAGGGCCGGCCAAGGACCGGCCGAGGAGTGGTCAAGGGCAGCCGGTCACGGGAGGCATCGGCGGCGACTTGACGGACCAGGGGCGCCGATGTGACGGAACCTGAGCGGTGAGCCGCCGGGGCGTGGGCGAAGGTGCCCGCCTGGAGAAGAATCCAGACCATGCTTGCCGCCTACATCGAAGAGCTCGGTTCGCCGGATCTCATCCAGGTCGGTGAACTGCCCCCTCCCCAGCCCGGCCCCGGCGATGTGCTCGTCGACGTCGAGGTGACCGCCGTCAACCACGTGGACACCTTCGTACGTTCAGGGGCCTGGCGGACGCCGATGTCCTTCCCCTTCGTCATCGGACGTGACCTGGTGGGCACGGTCGTGGCGGCCGGGCCCGGCGCACCCGGCTTCCGGGCCGGGGACCGGGTGTGGTGCAGCAGCCTCGGGCACGCGGGCCGCCAGGGTGCCGCCGCCGAGCGGGTCGTGGTGCCGGCCGACCGGCTGTACCGCCTGCCGGACGGCGTCGACCCGGTGGACGCGGTCGCGCTCTCCCATCCGGCGTCGACGGCCTACCTCGCGCTGTTCACCCACGGGCGGGTGCGGGCCGGGGAGACCGTCCTCATCCTCGGCGCCGCGGGAAACGTCGGCAGTGCCGCCGTGGTGATGGCAGCTCAGGCCGGTGCCCGGGTGGTCGCCGTCGCCTCGGCGCGGGACGCGGACTACTGCCGCTCTCTCGGCGCCCGGAACGTGATCGACTATCGGGACCCCGAGGCCTCCTGGTGGATCGGGGAGGCCGCACCGGGCGGAGTCGACCTGTACATCGACACGTCCGGTCGCAACGACCTCGAGACGGCGATGAACCTCCTCGCGCCCCGGGGACGCGTCGTGATCCTGGCCGGCCTGAAGACCCGGCCCGTCCTGCCGGCCGGACCGCTGTACCTGCAGGACCGATCGGTGCACGGCTTCGCCATCTCCCACGCCCGCGCCGACGAACTGGCCGAGGCCGCCACCCACATCGGCCGGTTGATGGCCGACGGCCTGCTGCGCCCGCGTGCCACGGAGGTACTGCCGCTGAGCAAGGCGGCCAAGGCCCACCGCATGCTCGAGGAGAGCAAGGTCCACGGAAAGCTGGTGCTACGGGTCGCCGATCCGGCCCGGTGAGGTCGCCGGTGGCCGAACGGGTCCCCGGGCGGCGCGCCGAAACTCGTGGACCAAACACACGAAAGCGCGGGTGCACCCGCCAATGTGTCTTCTGGTGTCTCTTGACGTCTCTGCCAGGAGGGTCATTGGCGGGTTTTCCCGTTGGTTCTCCGTCACCTTTACCGGCATTTCTGGAACCTGACGGATCAGGGCGGCCATGGTTGACCCCGGCGCACCGCGGTCGGCAGGATCTCAGTCATGGCCAACACAATCCTTGAAAAGTCCCCGCTGTTCGAACTGCGCGCCAGCAAGCGTATTTCAGCGCGCCCCGAAGAGGTTTACGCGGTCGTGAGCGACCTGCCGCGCCAGGCCGAATGGAGCCCGGAGTGCAGGGGCGGCGAGTGGGTGTCCGGAGAGCCGTCCACGGTCGGTGCGATCTTCCGCGGCGAGAACCTGCGCAGCGAGGACGTGGTGGCCTGGGCTCCGCTGATTCGCGGCACCTGGCACACGGAGGCCAGGGTCATCGCGGCGGAACCGGGCCGGACCTTCCAGTGGATGATGCTCACGCACGCCCGTGAGGACCAGGAGAGCATCTGGGGTTTCGACATCGAGGCCGACGGCGACGGCAGCGTTCTGACCCATCATTTCCGCATGGGCAAGCCGACCGCCGGAATTCACAAGATCGTCAAAGACATGAACGAGTCGGAGTGCGAGAAGTTCATCACCGACTGGACCGCGAAGCTCGAGCAGGACCTCGACGAGACCCTTGACCGGATCAAGGACGTCATCGAAAAGCAGTAGCTCCACTTCTTCCTTGGCTGGTCGGTAGTGCGGGAAACCGCATTCATGGACGAGAGAGCGGGTAGATGTTTCTCCAGCGCATAGGAAACAAGGGAATTCGCCTGGGCACGTTGTTCGACCGCGCGGCGGCCCGGCATCCGGCGAGCTTCGTGATCCTGGATCACGATCTCGACATCGCCCCCCAGTTGGGCCGTCGCGCGACGCTGACGGAGCTGGCCGGCCTGATCGACGACTTCGCCTCCCGGCTGTGGTCGGTGCAGGTCCGCCCGGGCGACCACGTCGTCGTGCACAAGAGCGACGGCTTCGACATCTCCCTCCTCGCCTGCGCGGTCGCCCGGATCGGCGCCATTCCCGTGCTGCTGTCGCCGAAGCTGGACGGCGAGACGGTCGCCGTACTGCTGCGCCGGGTCGGGCGGCCCTTCCTGGTGACCGACCAGAGCAAGCTGGAGAACTCGCTGCCCGCCGAGGTGCTGGAGATCTCCCGGCAGGTGCTGCTCACCTCCGGGGAGTACCCGGGCGCCACGCCCTTCGCCGACCTGGCCGGAGCCCCGCGGGCGGCGGCGGTCACCATGCCCGTCGACCACCCGACGCTCATCACCCACACCTCCGGCACCACGGGCATCCCGAAGCTGGCCGTGCACACCGGCAAGAGCTTCCAGGCCCGTTACCGCCCGCAGGCGACCGTCGTGGCCGCAGCCGTCCGCCGCAGCGAACCGATCGCGGTGCACGTGTCGTTCGTGCACTCGCGGATGTTCACCGCCATGCCGATCTCCATCATGCAGGGCCACCCGCTGATCATCCTCAGGGACGACGACCCCAGGACCGTCGCCGACCTGTTCGCCCAGGTGCCGCCGGGATTCATCGAGGCCCACCCCAACACGTTCCTGCGCTGGGAAGTGCTGGCGGACGACCCGCGCGGCCCGCTGGCCAACGTGAAGTACTTCTCCAGTACCTTCGACGCCATTCACCCCCGCACCGTCAACCGCCTGCTCCAGGCTTCCCGCCGCAAGGGCCGCCGGTTCGCGCAGGCCTACGGGCAGAGCGAGGTGGGCCCGATCGCCGGGCGCACCTACTGCCTGAAGGACGGCGCCGACTTCAACGGACGCTGCGTCGGCATGCCGTTCCCCGGCATGACCGGGGTGCGCGTCGTCAGCCGTGACGGCCAGCCGCCCACCAAGGAGAATCCCGGCTTCATCGAGGTCCGAAGCGACGGCCGCATCGTCACCTACCTCGGCGAGCACCACCGCTGGGAGAAGCAGGTCAACGACGGCTGGTGGCGCATGGGCGACGTCGGTTACCGCACCAGGCACGGCTGCCTGCACCTGCTCGACCGCGAGGTCGACGAGATCCCCGGCATCCAGAGCACCCTCGAGATCGAGGACAAACTCTTCACCCGGGTGCCGGAACTCGTCGAGGTCATCATCGTTCCCGGCCAGGACGGCATCCCGGTGCCCGTGGTGTGCACGCGGGACAACAAGCCGCTGGACCAGGTCGCCTGGCAGTCGGCCGTGGCCGGGCTGCCGCCGATGGCGGACCCCGTCCAGTGGCGGCTGGAGGACCTGCCGCAGACCGCCACCACCAAGATCAAGCGGCTTGAGCTGGCTCGGCTGCTCACGCAGGAGCCGGCGACGTAGCACGGCGCCCGCACGGCGTGGCGGCCGTCCGGCCGCCCGTCCGGGCTCCGGCGTCCGGAAACCCGGACGCCGGAGCCCGCAGGCCGCTCCTTCTGCGCGCATGCCTCCGACTCGCCGGCGAAGCCGCGCACCCGCGTCGAACCGGCCCACGGCCTGCAGTCCAGCCCTGACGGCATGCGCGACGACCTCGGCCTCACCGGCAGCCTCGTCGTCTTCCGAGCGGATCACGGCCGTACCGGCCCCCCCGGATCGGCCGGGCGGCCGCCGAGCAGCCGCTCGACGAGGCCGCCACTGCCGCCTCACGCACCGGACAGGGACCGGCCGAGGTCCCCGCGGTCTCGGCCGAGCTGTCAGGGCGCCTGAGCGCGGCGGAACCGGCCGACCTGTGCGACCCGGCCCGCCGCACCGGACCTCGTGGAGGCGGGCACCGCGCCGCTGACCCCTACGGGGCGTGCCGGGCGGATCAGCGCCGCTCCGCCCGGCACGCCGCGCAGACACAGGAGACCGATCAGACATGACGACCCGACAGCCTGCCTCCGGGCGGTGGATCCAGGGCTGGGACCCGGAGAACGAGGAGTTCTGGGAACGCTCAGGCAAGAAGATCGCCCGCCGCAACCTGCTGATGTCCGTCCTCTCCGAGCACGTCGGCTTCTCCGTGTGGAGCCTGTGGTCGGTACTCGTCCTGTTCATGTCGCCGGAGATCGGCCTGGGCTTCGCCCCCGACGAGAAGTTCCTGCTGGTGGTGACCCCCACGCTGGTCGGCGCGGTGCTGCGGCTGCCGTACAGCCACGCCGTGACCCGCTTCGGCGGCCGCAACTGGACGGTGTTCTCCTCCGCCGTGCTGCTCGTGCCGGCGCTTCTCGCGTTCGTCTTCGTCCAGCGCCCCGGAACACCTCTGTGGGTGTTCCTGCTGATCGGCGCCACGGCCGGACTGGGAGGCGCCAACTTCGCCTCCTCCATGACCAACATCACCATCTTCTACCCCCAGCGGCACCAGGGCTGGGCCCTCGGCCTGAACGCCGGCGGCGGCAATCTCGGCGTCGCGGTCATCCAGCTGCTGGGCCTGCTGGTCATCGCCACGGCCGGTGACACCCACCCCTCGTACGTGGCCGGTGTCTACCTGCCGCTCATCGTGATCGTGTCCCTGCTGGCGGCGCTGAAGATGGACAACGTCGACGCCGTACGCGCCGAACCGGGCGCCCTGCGCGAGGCCGCCGCGAGCCCCCACACCTGGTGGATATCCGCCCTGTACATCGGCACCTTCGGCTCGTTCATCGGCTACGGCTTCGCCTTCGGCCTCGTCCTGCAGAACCAGTTCGGGTCCACCCCGCTCGAGGCCACCTCCGTCACCTTCCTCGGCCCGTTGCTCGGTTCCCTCAGCCGGCCCGTCGGAGGCAGGATGGCCGACCGGTGGGGCGGGGCCCGCGTGACCCTGTGGAACTTCCTCGGCCTCGCCGCGGGGACCGTCGTCCTGCTCATCGCGTCGCACGCCGGCTCCTTCGGCCTGTTCGTCGCCGGCTTCACCGCACTGTTCGTCCTCAGCGGCATCGGCAACGGCTCGACGTACAAGATGATCCCCGCCGTGTTCGCCCGGGAAGCGGAGGACGCCATCACCTCCGGCGCCGACGCACCGCCGGCCTTCGCCCGCGCACGGCGTGTCTCCGGCGCGGTCATCGGCATCGCGGGTGCGGTCGGCGCGCTCGGTGGCGTCGCCATCAACCTCGCCTTCCGCGCCTCGTACCAGTCAGCGGGCGGCAGCGCCGAGACCGCCTTCCTCTGCTTCCTCACCTTCTACGCCCTGTGCGCGCTGGTTCTCGTCAAGGTCTACCTGCGCCGGGACCGCACCCGGCGCACCGCTCCCGGTCCGTCCCGACCCCGTACCTCCCATGTCCGGTGACCGCGCGCAGGGCCTCACGGTCACCGTCGGCACGCACTGCGCCTACTGCGCCCTGCAGTGCGGCACCCGGCTGCACCGCAGCGGCCAGGCGGTCGAGGTCGAGCCGTCGCCCGACTTCCCGGTGAACCAGGGCGGACTGTGCCAGAAGGGCTGGACGGCCCCCGTCCTGATCACCGCTCCCGACCGGCTGCGCACCCCCCTGGTGCGCGGAGCCGGTGGCGAACTCGCCCCGGCCGGCTGGGACGAGGCCCTGGACCTGATCGCCCGGCGCCTGCAGCGGCTGCGTGCGGAGCACGGCCCCGACGCCGTCGCGGTGTTCGGCGGCGGCGGACTGACCAACGAGAAGGCGTACGCCCTGGGGAAGTTCGCCCGGGTCGCGCTCGGCACCAGCCGGATCGACTACAACGGCCGCTTCTGCATGTCGTCGGCCGCGGCAGCCGGCAACGCGGCGTTCGGCATCGACCGCGGACTGCCGTTCCCCGTCACCGACCTCTCCGGCGCCGATGTCGTCATGCTGGCCGGGGCCAACCCGGCGGAGACCATGCCCCCGTTGATGCGCCATCTGACCCGTCCCCGGCTCGTCGTCATCGACCCGCGCCGCACCCGCACCGCCGAACAGGCGGCGCTGCACCTCCAGCCCGCCCCCGGCACGGACCTCGCGCTCGCCCTGGGCCTGCTGCACCTCGCCGTGACCGACGGCCATCTGGACAAGGAGTACCTCGACACCCGCACCACGGGATTCGAGGCCGCCTGGGAGTACGCCGTCGCCTGGTGGCCCGAGCGCGTCGAGCAGGTCACCGGCGTTCCCGTCGACGACCAGCGCGCAGCCGTACGCATGCTCGCCGAGGCCGATCGGCGTTACCTCCTCACCGGCCGCGGCGTGGAGCAGCACAGCAAGGGCACCGACACCGCGGCCGCGTTCATCAACCTGGCACTGGCCCTGGGCCTGCCCGGCAGGGCGGGCAGCGGGTACGGCTGCCTCACCGGCCAGGGCAACGGCCAGGGCGGCCGCGAACACGGCCAGAAAGCCGACCAACTGCCCGGCTACCGCATGATCACCGACCCTGAGGCGCGCGCTCACGTCGCCGGCGTGTGGGGCGTCGACCCGGCGTCCCTGCCCGGCCCCGGCCCCGCCGCGTACCAGCTCCTGGATGCCCTCGGCACCCCCGGCGGGCCACGGGCGATGCTGGTCTTCGGCTCCAACCCGGTCGTGTCCGCACCCCACGCCGCCCACGTGGCACGCCGTCTGGCCGCACTCGACCTGCTCGTGGTGGCCGACCTGGTGCCGTCCGAGACCACCGAACTCGCCGACGTCGTCCTGCCGGTGGCCCAGTGGGCCGAGGAAGAGGGCACGACGACCAGCCTCGAAGGACGCGTCCTGCGCCGTCGGCCCGTGCTCGCCCCGCCCGACGGTGTCCGCACCGACCTCGAGGTGCTGCACGGCCTCGCGGTCCGGCTGGGCCAGCCGGACCACCGCTTCCCCGTCTCGCCGCGCGCCGTCTTCGACGAGCTGCGCCGTGCCTCCGGCGGCGGCCGTGCCGACTACGCCGGCATCACCTACGAACGGCTCGACGCGGGCGAGGCACTGTACTGGCCCTGTCCCGACGTGCCCGGCGGCGACCACCCGGGAACGCCCCGGCTGTTCCTCGACCGGTTCGCGCACCCCGACGGCCGGGCGCGTTTCGCTCCCGTGGAACACCGCGACCCCGCCGAGACACCCGGCACCGACTACCCCCTCTTCGCCACGACGGGCCGCGTGCTGGCCCAGTACCAGTCCGGAGCGCAGACCCGCCGCGTACCCGAACTCGTGGCCGCGGCGCCCGAGGCGCACGTCGAGGTCCACCCCGACACCGCCGCCCGGTACGGCCTCGGCGAGGGCGGCCTGGCCCGGGTCACCTCGGCCCGCGGCAGCACGATCGCCCGGGTGCGCCTGGTGCGGACCCTGCGCACCGACACCGTCTTCCTGCCGTTCCACTTCCCGGGCGCCGGCCGGGCCAACCTGCTGACCGGCCCGGCCCTCGACCCGGTCAGCGGCATGCCCGAGTTCAAGGTGAGCGCCGTGCGCATCGAGCCCTGGCGGGAGCCGACGACATGACCGCGGTCACCGTCATCGGCCACGGCCCCGCCGCCCACCGTCTGATCCAGCGCCTGCGCCACCACGGGCACCGCGGCCCCGTCACGGTGATCGGCGCCGAACCACAGCCCGCCTACAACCGGGCCCTGCTCGTCTCCGTCCTCGACGGCACCCTGCCCGCCGCGGGTCTGGCGCTCGCGCCGCTCCCGCCGGACGTACGGGTCCACACCGGCCTCCGGGCCACCGAGGCGGACCTGCGACGCCGCCTGGTGCGGACCGACGACGGGGCGGAGCACCCCTACGACGTCCTGGTGCTCGCCACCGGTTCCCGGGCCACCGTGCCCGAACTGCCCGGTGCCGACGGCACGTCCGCCCCCGAGATCCGCGCGCCGTACACCCTTGCCGACGCCCGCCCGGTGGACAAGGGGCCCGTCGTCGTGGCCGGCGGCGGGCTGCGCGGCGTCGAGGCCGCGTACGCGCTCGGCCGCGCCGGACACGACGTCACGCTCGTCCACCCCGGCGCCCACCCGATGCACCGCCTCCTCGACGAACGCGCCGGAGCCCTGCTGACGGCCGCGCTCCGGGATTCAGGCGTGGTGCCGGAGACCGGGCGCCGCGTCGTCGGCGTGGAACCCGGCAAGGTGGCCCTCGACGACGGCCGGCTGCTGGCCGCCGGGACCCTGCTGATGTGCACCGGCGGCAGACCCGACACCGCGCTCGCCCGCCACGCCGGACTGGCCGTGCGGCACGGCGTGGTCGTGGACGACCGGATGCGCACCTGCGATCCGCACGTGTACGCCCTGGGCGACTGCGCCGAGCAGCCTGGCTGCCACGGCACACTGGCGTCCGCCTGGGACCAGGCGGACGCCCTGGCCCGGACCCTCACCGGCGGCGACGGCCGTCGGCGACCCTCGCGGCACGTCGTCCGGCCCCGGTTGCCCGGACTCGCCGTCGCCGTCGCCGGCCTGCCGGGCCCGCCGAGCGCCCGGGGCGGCGACGAGCAGATCGTCTTGTCCGACCCGGCCCGTGGTCGCTACGGGCGGCTGGTGCTGCGCGACGGCCGCGTGCACGGCGCCGTCCTGGTGGGCCTGCCCCGGGCCGTCGCCGACGTCGGCCAGCTGTACGCGGCGGACCGCCCGGTGCCCGCCGACCGGCTCGCCCTGCTGCTGGGCACGGGCGGCGAGTACGCGAGCTCGGCGGAACTGCCGGACACCGCGGTGGTGTGCCAGTGCAACAACGTCACCAAGAAGACCCTCGAACAGGCATGGCGGCGAGGTGCGCACGACCTTCCCGCGATCGCTGCCGCGACCCGCGCCACCACCGGCTGCGGCAGCTGCACAGCCCTCGTCCGCCAGGTCTGTGAAAGGGCCGCACAGCCGTGAAGGGAAACCCGCCGCATGACACGCGTCCTGGTGGTCGTCGGGCACGGAATGGCCGGGAACCGGCTCGTCGAGGAGGTCCGGTCCGGTGACCGGTCGGGCCGGTGGCGGATCGTGGTCGTGGCGGAGGAGCCACGCCCCGCCTACGATCGCGTCTCCCTGTCCTCGTACCTCGACGGCAGAACCGCCGCCGACCTCACCCTCGCCACTCCCGGCCTGCTCACCGACCCGCTGGTCGACCTGCGGCTGAGCACGAGGGTGACCTCCGTCGACCGCGCCGCCCGCACCGTGACGTGCGCCGACGGCACGGTCCTCGGCTACGACGCGCTCGTCCTGGCCACCGGATCGCGTCCGTTCGTTCCCCCCGTCCCCGGCCGGGACCTTCCCGGCTGCTTCACCTACCGCACGATCGAGGACCTCGACGCGCTCCGGGCCGCCGCGGCGCCGGGCGAACCCGGTGTCGTCATCGGCGGCGGCCTGCTGGGCCTGGAGGCCGCACAGGCCCTTCGACTGCTCGGGATGCGGCCCCACGTCGTCGAGATGGCACCGCACCTGATGCCGCTTCAGGTCGACGAGGGAGGCGGTCGGGTCCTCGCCCGGCTCGTGGGCGAGCTCGGGGTGAGCGTGCACTGCGGCCGCGGTGTCGCCTCGCTCGACGAGGGCCCCGACGGCCGGGTGCGCGGGGTGACGCTGTCGGACGGCACCGCCCTGCCCGCCCGGGCCGTGGTGTTCGCCGCCGGTGTGCGTCCCCGTGACGAACTGGCCGAGTCCGCCCGGCTCGAACGCGCCGAACGCGGCGGCATCCTCGTGGACCAGCACTGCCGTACGGCCGACGAACGGATCTGGGCCGTGGGGGAGTGCGCCGCGGTGCTGGGCCGCTGTCACGGCCTCGCCGCACCCGGATACCGGATGGCGGAGGCGGTCGCACGTCAGCTGCTGGGTTCCCCCTCCGCCGCTTTCCCCGGGGCGGACATGTCGGCCAAACTCAAGCTCCTCGGCGTGGACGTGGCCGGCTTCGGCGACATCCACGCCAGGACCGAGGGCGCCGTGGAGTTCGTCCGCGAGGACCGCGCCGCCGGCACGTACGGCAAGCTGGTCCTCGCCTCGGACTGCCGCACCCTGCTCGGCGGGGTCCTCGCCGGCGACACCAGCGGCTACGCGGTGCTCCGCACCCTTCTCGGCCGCGAACTCACCGCCCCTGCGGACCTCCTGTTGGCCGGGACCCAGTCCATGTGAACGGCGCGCCACGCCCCGCCCGGGCGTGGCGCTGTCCGCACGCGGGGCGTCGGCGGTGCCGACGCCGGCCGCCTTCCCTTTCGTGACCGCACGTCACCGCGCCTGCCCTGGTGAGAGCGGTGGGTCCGCAGCGTGACGCGATCCCCTGCGCCGGTTCGCCCCGCCCCCTGGGAGCCCCCGGCCGACAGCCGTGTGACGGGCAGGGCTGTTCCGGGCCATCCGGCTCGCCGAAACAGCGCGGCGTTACTGGCGGATACCCTTCACCACCGCATCGTGAACTTGAATCTTGGATTAGGTGGATCGTGCCGCCTGCCTAGGCATTTGCCGTTCTTTGGTTCCCTCTTGGCCGTCGCGTGTGAGGCTCCGGTGACGCGGGAGGCGGCCGGATCCTTGCCCCGGCCCCTCCTGCGGAGCGCACCGCCAGGCCTGAAAGGGCCGCAATCGGCCGAGGGGGAACCGCATGTCACGCACGATCCTGCAGCTCGATCACGGCGACCGCACCATCCTCGAAGAATCGGGACAGGCCACGACGGGAAACCCATCGCACATCAGAACTCACGACGCACTGCTGTCGGAACTGGGGCCGGTGCTGTTCTCCTCGATGCCACGCCGCGATCAGCGCACCAAGGGCATGACCTATCTGCGGGGTCTGCTCGAGGCCAACGGGCGTAAGTCCATCCGCAACATCGCAGCACTCTTCGGCGGCGACGCCACCGAGCAGAGCCTCCACCACTTCATCGTCAGCTCCACCTGGGACTGGACACCGGTGCGCCGGGCCCTGGCACAGCACGTGGAGCGCGTCGCGCAGCCTCAGGCGTACGTCGTCCATCCCTTGATCATTCCCAAGGCCGGGGAGACGTCCGTGGGCGTGGAACGGCGCTTCGTGCCGGCGCTCGGGCAGGTGGTCAACGCACAGCAGGCGGTGGGTGTGTGGGGCGCCGCGCCGGACTGGAGCAGCCCGCTGAACTGGCGGCTTCAGCTGACCCACAGATGGCTGGCGGACCGGCGTCAGCGCCGTCAGGCATCCATACCCGAGAACGAGATTCCCGAGAGCCTGGGCCAGTGCTCGGTCAAGGCGTACCAGGAACTGATCAAGAACTCCCGCTTGCCGCTCAGGCCGGTGGTGATGGACGCGCAGGAGACGGACGTGGCCGCGGTCGTCGGGCGCTTGCGTGCCGCGCACACCCCGATGATGCTGCGGGTCGGCGGCACCCTGCGGCTGACGGTGGAGGAGCCCGCGTTCCCGCGGCGGGGCGTCAGCATGACGGCGGAGCAGATCATGTCGATGGTCTGGCACATGCGGCGGCCGGGCGAGGAGCTCTTGTCGCCCAGAACGGTGGTCACCATTCGGGTCGCCCTGTCCTCCACCGCACGCCGGGCGGGGCGGTCCGACGACACGCTGCTGCTGATGGGGGTGGCGCAACGCGGTCACTGGCCCGCGGAGCTGTGGCTGACCGACCTGACGTCGCTGAGCGTCGGTGAACTGCTCCGGCTGGCCGCTCTCGCCCGCCGGGTGGAGCGGGACCTCACCGAGGTCGCCGACCGGGTCGGCATCCGGGACTTCTCGGGACGGTCGTTCACCGGATGGCACCGCCATGCCACGCTCGCCTCCGTAGCCCATGCCATCGCCATGCTCAGCGACAGGGCGCAACCGCCGTTGCTGAGCGGCGTCGGCTGACCGGAAGGCCGCCGGCACCTCCGGCCTCCGGCCTCCGCGCTCACCCCGGACCGGCGCATCCGGCCTGCCCCGCGAGGACGATGTGCGAGGCGTCGGGGAAAGGTTTCGTCAGGTCACGGCCCCGCCCTGGGGCGGACCTGGCGGATCCGTGCCCTGGTGCTTCCGGTTGGTCTCGCGGGGGTGGTGGCGAGGGGTTGGGGAGGGGTTTCGTCAGGTTGGGGCGCCGCCTTGGGGTGGACCTGGCGGATCCGTGCCCTGGTGCTTCCGGTTGGTCTCGCGGGGGTGGTGGCGAGGGGTTGGGGAGGGGTTTCGTCAGGTTGGGGCGCCGCCTTGGGGTGGACCTGGCGGATCCGTGCCCTGGTGCTTCCGGTTGGCTTCGCGGGGTGGTGGCGAGGGGTTGGGGAGGGGTTTCGTCAGGTTGGGGCGCCGCCTTGGGGTGGACCTGGCGGATCCGTGCCCTGGTGCTTCCGGTTGGTCTCGCGGGGTGGTGGCGAGGGGTTGGGGAGGGGTTTCGTCAGGTTGGGGCGCCGCCTTGGGGTGGACCTGGCGGATCCGTGCCCTGGTGCTTCCGGTTGGCTTCGCGGGGGTGGTGGCGAGGGGTTGGGGAGGGGTTTCGTCAGGTTGGGGCGCCGCCTTGGGGTGGACCTGGCGGATCCGTGCCCTGGTGCTTCCGGTTGGTCTCGCGGGGGTGGTGGCGAGGGGTTGGGGAGGGGTTTCGTCAGGTTGGGGCGCCGCCTTGGGGTGGACCTGGCGGATCCGTGCCCTGGTGCTTCCGGTTGGCTTCGCGGGGGTGGTGGCGAGGGGTTGGGGAGGGGTTTCGTCAGGTTGGGGCGCCGCCTTGGGGTGGACCTGGCGGATCCGTGCCCTGGTGCTTCCGGTTGGTCTCGCGGGGGTGGTGGCGAGGGGTTGTGGAAGGGTTTCGTCAGGTCGCGGCCCCGCCCTGGGGTGGACCTGGCGGACTCGTGCCCCGGCGCATCCGGCCGCCCCGCGACGGCGGTGGCGAGGCGTCAGGGAAAGGTTCCGTCAGGTCGCGGCCTCGCACCGGGGCGGACCTGACGGACCCGGGAGGCGGACCTGACGGACTGGTCCGGCCAGTTGACGGATGGTCCCGGCGGACGTTGGCCGCGGGGTGCGCTCCCGCACAGGATCGGGGCCATCCGAGCCGATCGCCGAGAGGGATCCCTGAACATGACCAACGTCGCCGTCATCTACTACTCCTCTCAGGGAAACGTGCACAAGCTCGCCGTCGCGGCCGCCGCGGCGGCCGAGAAGGCGGGCGCTGAAGTACGGCTGCGCAGGACTGCCGAACTGACGTCCGAGACCATCGTCCCGGGCAACGACAGCTGGAACAGGGTGTGGGCCGAGCACCTGGAGTCCGTCCAGGACATCCCCGAGGCCGCCCTGGAGGATCTGGAGTGGGCCGACGCGGTGCTCTGGGGTACGCCCGGGCGTTACGGACTGCCCGCCGCCTCGCTCAAGCAGTTCATCGACCTGACCCTGCCGCTGCATTCACGGCGTGGACTGGTCAACAAGGTGATGTCCTCCTTCACGTCCACCGCGACGCTGCACGGTGGCCAGGAGAGCACGATCCTGGCCCTCAACAACGCCTTCTACCACTGGGGCGCGATCATCGTCCCGCCCGGCGTGGCCGACCCGATCCAGCTGGCCCCCACCAACGGCAACCCGTACGGCGTGAGCAGCGTCTCGCGCAACGCTGCCGCCAACGTCGACGAGGACAATCTGGCGGCCATCGAGTACCAGGCCCGCCGCACCGTGGAGATCACCGCGGCGCTCCGCCGGGGACTGCAGACCGCCTGACCCGACGCGTGCGGGAGGGGTTCGGCGGGGGCACTGCCCGCTCTCGCCCGGGACTGTGCGCAGCCGGGCGGCCGCGTTCGTCGCCGCCCGGCCACACCCGGCCCGCGCCCGGTCCGTTTCTCCCCCACGAGTCGGTGGGCCGCCGCAGGCCCACCCCCCATCGCACGGCGCGCCCCGCACGGCCGGCCGTGCCCGTCTTCTCGGAGGCACCGTGGAGAACACCCTGCTCGACATCCGGCTGAAAGCCGCGCTGCATCAGCCGGACTGGGAGGACCCCTCGCAAGTCGAGCGGGTCAGGAAGGAGCTGGCCGCCCGCAGTCCGCTGGTGGCCGGCGACGACATACGCCGGTTCAAGTCGCTGCTCGCCCAGGTCGCCGCGGGCCAGGCCCATGTGATCCAGGCCGGCGACTGCGCGGAGGACCCGGCCGAGTGCACCGCCGAGCACGTGGCCCGCAAGGCCGCCGTCCTTGATCTGCTGGCCGGGGCCATGCGGCTGATCACCCGCAAGCCCGTGCTGCGGGTGGGCCGGATCGCCGGCCAGTACGCCAAGCCGCGCTCGCAGCCGACCGAGATGGTCGACGGCGTCGAACTGCCCGTCTACCGCGGTCACATGGTCAACAGCCCCGAACCGGACCCGGACAGCAGGCGCCCGGACCCGCTGCGGCTGCTCACCGGG
Source organism: Streptomyces coeruleorubidus (assembly GCF_028885415.1). Classification (GTDB taxonomy): domain Bacteria; phylum Actinomycetota; class Actinomycetes; order Streptomycetales; family Streptomycetaceae; genus Streptomyces; species Streptomyces coeruleorubidus_A. Next base: position 3,477,602 of record NZ_CP118527.1, on the reverse strand, counting down.
TACATGTCCGCCCGCGATGTGATGGGACACCTGGGCTGGCAGCCCGGCGGATCCGCCCGCTTCGGCATCGACCCGCCGGTGTGGACGAGCCATGAGGCGCTGCTCCTCGACTACGAGGTGCCCATGCTGCGCCGCGACGAGGGCGGCCGGTTGCTGCTGACGTCCACGCACTGGCCGTGGGTCGGCGAACGCACCCGGGAGGTGGACGGCGCGCACGTCGCGCTGCTCGCCGAGGTGGACAACCCGGTCGCCAGCAAGGTGGGGCCGCGGATGGCCGTCGACGAACTGCTCGCCCTGTGCGAACGGCTCGACCCGAACCGCGAACCGGGCCGGCTCACCCTGATCGCCCGCATGGGCGCCGACGCCGTCGCCGACGCCCTGCCGCCCCTGGTGACGGCGGTCCGGGAGGCGGGGCATCCCGTGATCTGGCTGACCGACCCCATGCACGGCAACACCGTCAAGACCCGTGACGGCGTCAAGACCCGATTCGTGGAGACCGTCGAGCGCGAGGTCGTGGCGTTCCACCGTGCCGTGACGTCCGCGGGCGGCATCGCCGGGGGCCTCCACCTGGAGACCACCCCCCACGCCGTCACCGAGTGCGTCGCGGACGAGTCCGCCACCGACTGCGCCGGATCGCACTACACCACCTTCTGCGACCCGCGGCTCAATCCGGGCCAGGCCGTCTCCGTGGTCTCGGCCTGGAGCCTGTGACCTAGCCCCAAGCCCCGGTGACCGCACGGGCGGGACCGGTCGCACAGCACTGTCCGCACTGCATGGATGGAGGCTCGGGAAGACATGGACAACACCATCGCCCTCGTTACCGGCGCGGCCGGAGGCATCGGCAGCGCCGTGGTCAGCGCGCTGGCGGAGCGCGGGGCCGTCGTGGCCGCCGTCGACCGGGACGCGGAACTGCTCGACCAGGTGGTCGGCAAGCTCACCGCGGAAGGGCTGGAGATCACCGCCTACCCCGCGGACGTCACGCGCAGCGACGACGTGGAGCGCACGGTCGCGGCGGTCGAACGGGACCTCGGCCCCGTGGAGCACCTCGTCAACGCCGCCGGCGTGCTGCGCCTCGGTGAGGCCGTCGGCCTCAGCGACGAAGACTGGAACGCCACGTTCGCGGTGAACGCGACCGGCGTCTTCCACTTCTCGCGTGCCGTCGTGCGACGCATGAAGCAGCGCAGACGCGGCAGCGTGGTCACCGTCGCGTCCAACGCGGCCGGAACACCACGGACGGAGATGGCCGCCTACGCCGCGTCCAAGGCCGCGGCGACGATGTTCACCAAGAGCCTCGGCCTGGAGGTCGCCCGGTACGGCATCCGCTGCAACGTCGTGGCGCCGGGGTCCACCGACACGCCGATGCTGAGCTCCATGTGGGACGACGAGTCGGGCCCGCGCAACACGATCGAGGGCCGGCCGGAGGCGTTCAAAGTCGGCATTCCCCTGGCGAAGATCGCATCGCCGGCCGACATCGCCGATGCCGTCGCCTTCCTGCTCTCCGGCCAGGCGTCGCACATCACGCTGCACAGCCTCACCGTCGACGGCGGCGCCTCTCTGGGCAGCTGACCACGACACCACCAGATCACCACCGGATCACCGAGAGGACGCCATGGCCGGTATCCCGACCATCGAGCCCTATCCGATGCCGACAGCCGGGGAACTGCCCGCCAACACCGCCCAGTGGGCCGTAGACCCGGCGCGCGCGGTGCTGCTCGTCCACGACATGCAGCGCTACTTCCTGGCCCCCCTGCCCGCCCCGCTGCGCACCCAACTGGTGGACAACGCCACGATGCTGCGGGAGCGGTGCGCCGAACTGGACGTGCCGGTGGCCTACACGGCCCAGCCCGGCGGCATGACGCAGGCGCAGCGGGGCCTGCTGAAGGACTTCTGGGGGCCGGGCATGCGGGCAGCCCCCGCCGACCGGGAGGTCGTCGAACCGATCGCCCCGCGGCCGGGCGACTGGATCCTCACCAAGTGGCGTTACAGCGCCTTCTTCAACACCGACCTGCTCGCCCGCATGCGCGCCCAGGGGCGGGACCAGCTCGTCGTCTGCGGCGTGTACGCGCACATCGGCGTACTGGCCACGACCGTCGAGTCGTTCAGCCACGACATCGAGACCTTCCTGGTCGCCGACGCCGTCGCCGACTTCTCCCACGACGACCACCGGATGGCTCTGGAGTACGCCGCCCGGCGTTGCGCCGTGCTCACCACCGCCAAGGAGACATTCGTATGACCGGCTCCAGCAGGGCACCACAGGCTCCCGATCTGCTCTCCGAGATCCTCGGGCCGCAGCCGCGGCCGTTCGCCGTGCTGTACCGTCCCGAGGCGGCCGGGCCCGGTGTGGTGGACGTCCTGGTCGGTGAGGTGTCCACGCCGACCGCACTCGCCGATGTGCCGCTGCCCGAGGCGGCCGACGCCCCGGCCGGGCCTTCGGGCCGGCACGACACCCTGGTCGTCATGCCCTACCGGCAGATCGCCGAGCGAGGCTTCGCCGCCCCCGACGACGGATCCCCGCTGATCGCGCTCAGGGTCGCCGAGCAGGAGAAGGTGTCGCTCACCGAGGCGGTGAGCCGGATCGGCGACCGGCCGATCCGGCTGAACGGCGGCCGGTTCGACGTGGACGACGAGGCGTACGCCGACGTGGTGCGCCGCGTCATCACCGACGAGATCGGCCAGGGGGTGGGCGCCAACTTCGTCATCAAGCGGTCGTTCATCACCCAGATCACCGACTACGGCCCCCGCAGCGCCCTCACCCTCTTCCGGCGGCTGCTGGAACAGGAGTCGGGCGGGTACTGGACCTTCGTCATCCACACCGGCGACCGCACGTTCGTCGGCGCCACCCCGGAGCGGCACATCAGTGTCCGTGGGGGAACGGCCGTGATGAACCCCATCAGCGGTACGTACCGCTACCCCGCCTCGGGCCCGACCCTGCCGGAGGTGATGGCCTTCCTCGCGGACCGCAAGGAGGCCGACGAGCTCTACATGGTCGTCGACGAAGAACTCAAGATGATGGCGCGGATCTGCGAGGGCGGCGGACGGGTCACCGGCCCGTACCTGAAGGAGATGGCACGACTCGCGCACACCGAGTACTTCATCGAGGGCCGCACCGCGCGCGACCCCCGGGAGATCCTGCGCGAGACCATGTTCGCCCCGACCGTGACCGGCAGTCCGCTCGAGAGCGCGGCCCGGGTCATCAGCCGCTACGAGCCCGAGGGGCGCGGCTACTACAGCGGCGCGGTCGCACTCATCGGCCGGGACGAGCACGGCGCCCGGGAGCTGGACTCGGCCATTCTCATCCGCACCGCCGACATCGACGCCGACGGCCGGGTGCGGATCGGGGTCGGCGCCACGCTGGTGCGTCACTCCGACCCGGCGTCGGAGGTCGCCGAGACCCGCGCGAAGGCCTCGGGACTGATCGACGCCCTGCGCACGGACGGGGCCACCCGCTTCGCGGACCATCCCGACGTACGGTCGGCGCTGGCCCGCCGCAACGACAAGATCGCCGAGTTCTGGCTGGCCGACGAGGCGGCGCGGTCCCGGCCCGAGCCCGCGCTGTCCGGGTGCCGGGTGCTGGTCGTGGACGCCGAGGACACCTTCACCTCGATGATCGGTCATCAGCTGCGGGCGATGGGCCTTTCCGTGACGGTCCGCCGCTTCGACGATCCCTACTCCTTCGACGGGTACGACCTGGTCGTCATGGGGCCCGGCCCCGGCGACCCGCGCGACACCTCGCACCCCAAGATCGCACACCTGCGCGATGCGGTCCGTCGGCTGCTCGACGAGCGGCGGCCGTTCCTCGCGGTCTGCCTCAGCCATCAGGTGCTGTCGTGCGAGCTGGGCTTCCCGCTCGTCCGCCGGCCGGTTCCCAACCAGGGCACGCAGCGGGAGATCGATCTGTTCGGCGCCCGGGAACGCGTCGGCTTCTACAACACCTTCGCCGCCCGCAGCGCCGAGGACAAGCGGGAGTGCGCCGGGGTCGGCGTGGTCGAGGTGAGCCGCGATGTGGAGACCGGTGAGGTGCACGCCCTGCGCGGTCCGCACTTCGCGTCCGTGCAGTTCCACGCGGAATCGGTCCTCACCCAGGAGGGGGTCCGTATCGCCGGCTCGCTGCTGGCCGGTTTCCTGGGCGCCGGCGACCTGACGGAAAAGGAATCTTCGGCGGCGATGTGACGGATAAGGAGAAGCGGTCTTCTTTTCCCGTCCGCAATTCCTGAAAATGTCTTTCCAGTACCTCGACTGCTGCTTCGGAAAACGACCTGAGGGGCTACACCTATGCTTCCTGTCCAGGCCAGCGACAAGGGTCTCTACATGGGCCTCGTGGCCGAGCGGGCCGCAGCCGAACACGGCGACCAGCTCATCATCCTCGACCATGACCTGGAGCTGCTCCCGGAATCCGGGCGGCAGATGACCTTCGCCCAACTGGCCGAGCACATCGACGACATGGCGGCCCGGCTGTACGCGGCGGGCATACGCCGCAGCGAACACGTCGCCATCCACAAATCCAACGGATTCGACATCAACATCCTTTCCTGCGCCGTTTCCCGAATCGGCGCGGTTCCGGTGCAGCTCTCGCCCGCACTGGATGCGGAAAGCGTCGTCGCGCTGCTCAGGCGGCTGGGCGGCCCGTACCTCATCACCGACACGGCGAAGTGGGACGGCCCCTTCGCCGACGCCCCGCTGGACGAGATCACCAGCAAGGTGATCATCGTCGCCGGGTCGCGTCCCGGCGCCGTGTCGCTGGCGGACCTCGCCGGTGCGCCCCGGCAGGAGCCCGTCGTGGCGCACCCGGACCTGCCGGCGCTCATGACGCACACGTCCGGCACGACGGGTCTGCCCAAGCTGGTGGTCCACTCGGCCCGTACCCTGCACGGCCGTTACCGTCCGCAGGCCAAGCTCTTCGACATGATCCGCGAGCGGGAGACCGTGGCGATGCACGTGTCCTACGTGCACTCGCGGATGCCGCTGGCGCTGGCCGTGCTGCTCCCCAGGGGCAACCGGATGGTCATCATGAACGACGCGGACCCGCAGAAGGCGGCCGAGTTGTGGGCCGAGACCCGGCCGGGCTTCATCGAGTCCCACCCCAACTCCTTCATGGAGTGGGAGGTACTGGCCGACCACCCGCTCAAGCCGCTGGCCAACGTGAAGTACTTCAGCACCACGTTCGACGCCATCCACCCGAGCACCATGCACAAACTGCTGCACGCCACCGAGCGCAGCTCGCCGCTCTTCTACCAGATCTACGGGCAGAGCGAGACCGGTCCGCTGGTCGGCCGCGGCTTCACCCGCAGGACGGCACTGGGCGCCGACGGCCGTTGCCAGGGCTACGCCTTCCCGGGCGACACCAAGTTCAAGCTGGTGAGCCGCAACGGCAAGGAGGTGACCCGGGAGAACCCCGGCTACATCGACGTGCAGGCCGCCGGCCGGGCGCTGGGGTACTTCGGTGAGCGCGAGCGCTACGACGCCCAGGTGCACGGCGGCTGGTGGCGCGGTATGGACCTCGGGTACCGCACCGAGGAGGGCTGCCTGCACCTGCTGGACCGCGAGGTGGACTCCATCCCGGGCATCGCCTCCACCCTGGAGATCGAGGACACGGTGCTGAGCCGACTGGACGAGCTGACCGAGCTGGTGGTCGTCCCCGGGCCGGACCAGGAGGCCGTACCGGTGCTGTGCACCCGTGACGACCTGCCGCTGGACCGGGCGCGCTGGGACAAGGCGACCGTGGAGTGGCCGCAGTTGGCGGACCCCGTGCAGATGAAGCTCTCGGAGCTGCCGCGCACCGCCACGATGAAGGTGCAGCGGATCGAGCTCGCGGCCCGGCTGCGCCGCCGCGCCGCCGAACAGTCGGCCTGAGCACGTACGGCCGGCGGCAGGGAGGAGGAACACAGGTGACTGCCGGCGACGCCGACGTTCTGATCGTCGGAGGCGGCCCCACCGGACTGCTCGCCGCGTGCGAGCTGCTGCGCCGCGGCGTCCGCGTCAGGATCGTCGACCGCGCAATGGAGCCCACCAACGTGCCCAAGGCCCTGTCGCTGTGGCCGCGGGTGCGGGACATTCTCACGGACCTGGGCGTGGGTGAGGAGGTGCGGCGCTTGTCCGTCCCCGTCCACGCGTTCCGTTACTTCTCGGACCGCAGACCGGTCGCGTCCCTGACGTTCACCGAGGATCTGGCGGCCCGGCAGCTCCCGCAGTACGAGACGGAGCGGATCCTGACCGAGCGCCTGCACGCGTTGGGCGGGAAGGTCGAACGCGGGGTACGGCTGTTGTGCCTGGACGGCGTGGACTTCTCCGGGAGGATCGAGCCCGGTGGCACGGTCACCGCCGTCCTGGAGCACGGCGACGGGGCGGTGGAACGGTTCCGCGTGCCGTTCGTCATCGGCGCCGACGGCGCCGGCAGCGCGGTGCGGGGCCAGCTGGGCATCGGCTTCGAGGGCACCACGTACGAGATGGCGTTCGCGCTGATCGACACACACATCGACGGCCATCTCCCACCGGACGAGATCGCCTACTACCAGACCCTCAGCGGAACCCTGGTGGTCGTGCCCCAGCCCGACGGAGTGTTCCGCTTCCTGTCCCTCATGCCCGGCGGCGGCACCCTGTCCCGCGAGGGCATGCAGGAGATCATCGACACGTACGGCCCCCGAGGGGTGCGGATCACGCAGCCGGTCTGGGAGACCGTCTTCCGGGTGCACGCGCGCCGGGCCGGCGAATTCCGGCGCGGCAGGGTCTTCCTGGCCGGGGACGCCGCGCACATTCACAGCCCGGCGGGCGGGCAGGGCATGAACAACGGTCTGCAGGACGCCCAGAACATCGCCTGGAAGCTGGCCGCCGTGCTCCAGGGCCGCTCTCCGGTCTCCTTGCTGGACACCTACGGCACGGAGCGTACCGAGGTCACCCGTCGAATCGTCCGGGACACCGATCTGCACACCCGTGCCCTGACCGCGCGCACACCACGGCGCGCGGCCGTGCGCGACACGGCGTTCACGCTGCTGGATCGCTCCAGTGCCGCGGCCCGGCTGTACGCGCCGGTCATGGCCGGACGGCGGCTCGCCTACGCCCCCGAGCGGGACACCCAGCATCCGTCCAGCCGGCGCTGCCGGATGCGTGGCCGGCTTCCGGGGGCGCCGGGGCCGGGCGCAGTGTTCCCGCGCGAAGCGGCCCTGGCGCTCGGCACAGCTGGCCCGGACGCGGACCCGACGGCGTGGACGCTGCTGCTGCGGCCACCCGCCGAGGATGCCCGATGGGTCACCGAGACGGGGCACATCGCGGCCCGGTGGCCGCAACTGCGGGTCCTGTGGCGGGGATCCGGGGCGGCCGAGCGGCAGGGGATCTGCCGTCGCCCCGGCTACTACCTGATCCGCCCGGACGGCCACATCGCTGCCCATGGTCACGCCGGAGACCTGGACCGGCTGGAGGCCGAACTCGGCTTCCAGCTCATCCCGGGCGCCCGCTGAGGCGAGCGCGTCCACGACGTCCCGGCGAGCCGACGAGCAGGCGGCGCCTGACGACGGCCCCGTCGCCCCGGGTCCGCAACGGCGCTGCCCGTTCGGACCCGGGGCGCCGTCACGCCCGGGTCCCCGGACCAGGCTCCCTTCCGTACCGGCCCGTCATGTGTCTGTCACCGGTCGCCCTGCGGCTGATCGGGCAGTGCCAGGCACAACGCGTCCAGGGCCGCCGCGAAGGCATGGTCCGGGGGTGTGCCGTAGCCGATGACCAGGCCGTCGCGCGGTGGCATCGTGCTGTCGGGGTGGCGGTAGGGGCGCAGCCCGTCCAGGGCCAGCCCCTGCCGCCGCGCCGCGCGCAGCGCTGCCTCCTCGGTGTTCCCGGGCAGTTCCAGTACGGCGTGGAGTCCGGCCGCGATGCCGCTGACCCTGATGTGCGGGGCGCGTTCGGCGAGCGTGCTCGCCAGCAGGTCGCGGCGGCGCCGGTAGTGCTGCCGCATGCGGCGCAGGTGCCGGTCGTAGGCGCCGCAGGCGATGAAGTCGGCCAGCGTGAGCTGGTCGACGACGCCCGACCACATCTCCCGGGGCCCCTTGGCGGCGAGGATGTCGTCGACGAGCCATCCCGGCAGCACCATCCAGCCGAGCCGCAGCGCCGGTGACAGGCTCTTGCTGATCGAGCCGATGTAGACGACCCGGTCGGGGTCGAGGCCCTGTACCGCGCCGACCGGCTGCCGGTCGTAGCGGAACTCGCCGTCGTAGTCGTCCTCCACGACAAGCCCGCCGAAGGAGCGGGCCCAGTCGATGACCGCCGCCCGGCGTTCGGGATGCAGCGGGCCGCCGGTGGGGAACTGGTGCGCGGGCGTGAGCAGGACGGCCTTGGCGCCGGTGTCCGGCAGTTCGTCGATCCGGGCCCCGTGCGAGTCGACCGTCAGCGGGACGGTGCGCATCCCCTCGCTTTCGAGCAGGCTTCGGTGGAAGTCCAATCCGTAGGACTCCACCGCGACGGCGCCTTTCAGCACGCTGCCCAGCAGCCGCAGCGCGTGGGCGAAGCCGGAGCAGAGCACGATCCGGTCCGGATCGGCGCGCACACCCCTGGCGCGCGCCAGATACTCCGTGAGCGTCTCGCGAAGCTCCGCCCTGCCGCGCGGATCGCCCACGCCGAAGGCGTCGTTGGGGGCCGCGGCGATGGCCCGGCGCGCGGAGGTCAGCCATGCGGCACGCGGGAAGGCGGCCGCGTCGGGCGAGCTGGGCATCAGGTCGTGCAGGATGCGGCGGTGGGTCCGGCGCTGCGGGCGCCGCGCCTGGTGCGGATGGAACGGTGTGGCGCGCTGGGCGACCTGGGTGCCGGAGCCCTGACGGGCGGAGAGCCAGCCCTCCTCGACGAGTTCGGCGTAGGCGTCGGCGACGGTGTTGCGGGCGATGCCCAGATCGTGGGCGAGGCTGCGGTAGGGGGGCAGCCGGGTACCGGGGGTGAGCCGGCCGGAGCGGATGGCCTCCCGCAGGGCGTGCATGAGCTGGCTGCGCAGGCTTCCCTCCCCGGAGAGTTCCAGGTGGAGGTCGGTTCCCGCGGCCGGGCCCGGGTCGGCTTCGGCGGTCTGGGGCTCCGGAACATTGACCCATGTTTCTGCCATGGAAATGCACCATACCTTGGGCCGCTTCCCCTCTTAACTTTGAGGCATGACAACCTTTCAGGTACCTCAGCGCATGAACTTCTCCACCGTCGCCCCCAAGGTCTTCAAGGCCGTCCTGGCGCTCGACACCGCCGCCCGCGAGGGGCTCGACCCGGTCCTTCTGGAGCTGGTGCAGATCCGCGCCTCCCAGATCAACCACTGTGCGTACTGCATCGACTACCACACCTCCGACGCCCGCAAGGCCGGCGAGACGGAAGAGCGGATCTACCAGCTCTCCGCCTGGGAGGAGTCGAGCCTCTACACCGAAAAGGAGCGGGCCGCCCTGGCGCTGACCGAGGCCGTCACCCTCCTGCCCCAGGGCGTGTCGGACGAGGTCTACAACGAGGCCGCGAAGCACTTCGAGGACAAGGAGCTCGCCCAGCTCATCGCGCTCATCTTCACCGTCAACGCGTGGAACCGGATGAACGTCACCACGCGCAAGACCCCCGGCACCGAGTAACCGACAGTTCCACGCCACGGGCGGTGGCACACCCACCGGGGCCACCGCCCGTGGCATGCCATGGACCCATTCCTGACGAAGGGCTGATGAAGCCGTGACCACCGTCGACACACCGGTGTCAGCCACCACCGGCCGTTCGCCCGTCAAGGGCTGGCTCGCCGTCCTGGCGGTGACCCTGGGCATCTTCTCCCTGATGACCTCCGAACTGCTGCCCGTGGGTCTGCTCACCCCGGTCGGCTCCGCCCTGGACGTCTCCGAGGGCACCGCGGGACTGATGGTGACCGTGCCCGGTCTGGTCGCCGCCGTCTCGGCGCCCGTGGTCACCGTGGCCACCGGGCGCATCGACCGCCGTATCGTGCTGGCGGTCCTGATCGGCCTGGTGGGCGCGGCCAACCTGGCCTCCGCCTTCGCGACCAGCTTCGCGGTCGTCCTGGCCGCCCGTTTCCTGATCGGCATCAGCGTCGGCGGCTTCTGGTCCATCGCCGGCGGCATAGCGCTGCGACTGGTGCCGGAGAAGCACGTCCCGCGGGCCACCGCCGTCATCTTCGGCGGCGTGGAGACCGCGTCCGTCCTGGGCGTCCCCACGGGGACGATCATCGGTGACCTCAGCAACTGGCGTACCGCGTTCGCCGCCGTGGGCATCCTCGGACTGATCTCCCTGGCCTGCATGGTCTTCCTGATGCCTAAGGTGCCGGCCGAGCAGACCATCACGTTCAAGGACCTGCCGAAGGTCTTCAAGGGCAACGCGGGTGTACGAGTCGGTATCGCCATCACGTTCCTCGTGATCACCGGCCACTTCCTGGCCTACACGTTCGTCCGGCCCATCCTCCAGGACGACGGGATCGACGACAGCATGATCGGCGCGCTGCTGCTCACCTTCGGCGTCGCCGGCATCTGCGGCAACTTCATCGCCGGAGCGCTCATCGCCAAGCGGCTGCGGCAGACCGTCGTGGCCCTCTCCCTGGTCCTCACCCTCGCCATGGTGCTTCTCGCGCTCGTCGACACGGGCACCGTCACCGCGGGCGCCCTCCTGATCCTGTGGGGCCTGGGCTACGGCGCGGTGCCCGTCACCTTCCAGACCTGGATCCTCGACGCCGCACCGGACGCGACCGAGGCCGCTTCCTCGCTGTACGTCTCCACGTTCAACCTGTCCATCGCACTCGGAGCGCTCTTCGGCGGCTTCGCCGTCGACGGCATCGCCACCACGAGCGTGCTGTGGATCGGCGCCGTCCTCGCCATCCTGACGGTGCTTGTGGTGGGCGGGGCCCGCCGCACCGCGGCCGTCTCCGCCGAGTAAGGCGACGGGCTCGCCCGCCGTCCGTCGAACGGCCCGTCCCCCGTGATGAATCCCCCGCGCGCGGGGGGCGGGCTCCCCTCTTTCGATCCTCCTTGTCAACCACGACGTAAGGAACGGCATGACCGAGAACACCGCCCTCCCCGTAGGCGTGACCCGCCCCGGCGACGAGGCTTTCCAGGACCTGTCCGTACGCGGTATCAACAAGCGCTTCAGGGCCAGGCCGGAGGAGTTCCACGTCGTCACCACCACCGAGCAGGTCGTGAGCCTGGTGCGCGACGCGGTCCGGGACGGGAAGCGGATCGCCGTGCGCAGCGGCGGTCACGGCTACGAGAACGTGGTCGGTGACCCGGCCGTGCAGGTGGTCATCGACCTGGGCGAGATGCGCGAGGTGTCCTTCGACCCCGAGCGGGGGGCGTTCGCCGTCGAACCCGGTGTCCGGATGGCGGACCTGTACCGGACCCTGTACGAAGGCTGGGGCGTGGCCCTCCCCGCGGGCGACAGCGCGACCGTCGGACTCGGCGGTCACGTGGTCGGCGGCGGCTTCGGCTCCCTGAGTCGCAGCGAGGGCCTCGCGGCCGACCATCTGCTGGCCGTGGAGGTCGTCGTGGTCGACGCCGCCGGCGACGTCCGCGCGGTCGTGGCCACCCGCGACCCCGAGGACCCGCACCACGACCTGTGGTGGGCCCACACCGGTGGTGGCGGTGGCAACTTCGGCGTCATCACCCGCTACTGGTTCCGTTCCCCGGGCGCCACGGGGGACGATCCCCGCGAGGCCCTGCCCCAGCCCCCGGCCTCCGTGCTGACGGGCACCGTCCTGTTCAACCGGGAGTCGCTGGACCGGGCGGCCCTGCGCACCCTGGTCGGCAACTTCGGCCGCTGGCACGAGAACAACAGCTCGCCGGACTCCCCGTACACCTCCCTCTTCTCCGGCCTCGTCCTGCTCGGCAGGCCGCGCGAGGGCGACCCCGGCATGGGGGCCGTGGTCTTCGCCCATGTGGATGCCACCCGCCCGGATGCCGAGAAGCTGTTGAGCGACTACGTCACGGAACTCACCGCCGGCCTCGGCGACTTCCCGGTCGTTCTGCCCACCGAGGTCCTGCCCTGGCTCGAGGCCAAGAAGGCCCTCGCCCAGTCCCAGGACGCGGAGGTCGGCCGGCAGAAGGTCAAGTCGGCGTTCCTGCGCCGCGGTTACGCCGACGAGCAGATCGACACGCTCTACGACTACCTCGACAGCGCCGACCACAGCAACGACAGCAGCCTGGTGGCACTGCAGTCCTACGGAGGCCGGATCAACTCGGTGGCCGGCGACGCCACCGCCTCCGCCCAGCGCGGCTCCGTCATCCAGGCGTTCTTCATGAACACCTGGCAGGACGCGGAGCTCGACGGGACCAACGTGGACTGGATGCGTCGCCTCTTCCGCGATCTGTACGCCAAGAGCGGCGGCGTTCCGGTACCGGGAGACGAACACGACGGCTGCTACATCAACTTCCCGGACACCGACATGGCAGACCCCGAGTGGAACACCTCGGGCGTCTCCTGGGAGAGCCTGTACTACAAGGACAACGCCCCACGCCTGCGCGCGATCAAGGCCGAGTGGGATCCGCGCGGCGTCTTCCGGCACGTCTTGTCGCTCGGTAGCGGGAACTGATCCGACAGGACGGATACCGCAGGCTCGCCCACGAGCCGTGGGCGAGCCTGCGGGCCGAAGCCGATGTCGACGGGGGAAGGAAACCGGTCATGGGCTCGATCTGTTCACAGGTGGCCGCCCGGCCACATCACGCGCCTTTCCGGACACTCGGCGTGTCCGTGATCACGAGATGGGGCGCCGTACGTGAACATGCTGCTTGTTCGACGTTGGGTGGAGCCAAGTGTGGCCGCGCAGGTCGGGGGAGACGTCAAGTGCTTCGTGTATCCACGGGTGATACGCCCGTGTACGCCGTCGCGGGGGACCACCGCACTCGGTGTCGCAACGCTCCACCGCAGGGCGGGCCCGCCACTCCTCGACCCGCTTCCACCACGACCTGCGCCGACGAGCGCGGGGGGATTCCCGTGCCAGGGTGAGAGGCCGTCACCACGTGGGCACCAGGCGGCACAGAACCACAGAAGTCGCGCCCCGAGTCCTTGGTGAGCCTCTTGGGCGCCGCCACCTGCGAGCACCTTCGTGAGCCGGCGTGTCGATCACGATCTGATCATGTTGACGTAGCGGGTCCGTCGTCGACGGCCTGGCTCGCCGCGGGCACCAGCCCGCCGTCCGCCACCGTCGTGCAAACCGAAGTCAATGACCGGTAAGGACGTTGTGATGCTGCATTTTTCCCTGCTGGGACCGATGGAGATACGCGTGAACGGGGAGTTGCGGACGCCCAGTGCGCCCATGGCTCGCCGGGTTCTCGCAGTGCTGCTCACTCATGCGGACCGTGTCGTCCCCATGGACCTGCTGATCGACGAGCTGTGGGGCGAACGGCCGCCCAAAAGGGCACGCAAGACCGTCCAGACGTACATCTATCAGTTACGCAAGGCCCTGAGCGGCGAAGGCAGTGCTCGCCTGAACGGGGATCTGGTGGAGACCCATTCGCACGGATACCGACTCCGGCTGGAGGGCGGCCAGTTGGACCTGCGGGACTTCCAGGAGCGGTTGTGTGAGGGGCGGGAGGCGCTCGCGCGCGGCCAGGCGAACGAGGGAGCCATGGCGTTGCGCCGCGGCCTGGAGCTGTGGCGCGGAGCGGCACTGGAGGACGTGGAGACTGGTCCGGTCCTGGCCGCCGAGGCCACGAGGCTGGAGGACCTCAGGATAAGAGCACTCGAACAGCGCATCGCGGCGGACCTCGCCCAGGGCAGGCACCAGTCGCTCCTGGAAGAGGTCAGGGAGCTGACCTATCGCCACCCTGTGCACGAGGAGTTCTGTGCCCAGCTGATGACGGCGGCGAAGCGCTGCGGACAGCGCGACGAAGCTCTGTCCGCCTACGCCCGGCTGCGCAGGGCCATGACCGAGCAGTTGGGGCTGGAACCCTCCGAGCGCTTGCAGGAACTCCAGCGCGTGGTACTGGCCGGACGCGACGAACGGATACCCGCGCAGCCACAGGACAGGGCTGCGGAGCCGGCTGTCGGCTCAAGCCCTCCGTTCCAGTTGCCCGCGGCCATCGGTGTCTTCGTCGGGCGTCGGAACGAACTGGAGCGGGTCGAACGTGCCGTGCGGGGCACCGGAGCCGACTCGCACGTGCGAATCGTGACGGTGACCGGCGGCCCGGGCGTGGGGAAGACCGAAGTGGCACTGCAGGTGGCGCATCGGCTGCGTGCGCACTTCCCCGACGGGCAGTTGAAAGCTCGCTTGCACACGGAGGACGGAACGGCACAGCACCCCGCCGATGCGCTCAACGGACTACTCGTCGCCGCCGGGTACGACAAGCGTTCGTTGCCGGAGCGCACTGACGACCTCGCGCGTATGTTCCGGGGCTGGGCGGCCGGGCGGCGCTTCCTCCTGCTGCTGGATGACGCGGCCGACGAGGACCAGATCCAGCCCTTGCTGCCGGCCGGTTCGGGAAACGCGGTGATCGTCACCTCGCGCTGCCGGATGGCCGGCCTGCCCGGCTCGGTGACGTCCGTCGAGCTGGGGCCGATGCCCGAAGCCGAGGGGAGGCGGCTGCTGGCACAAGTGGTCGGCGAGGAAAGGACGGCGCGAGAGCCGGCAGCGGCGGCTGCCATCGTGTCCAGATGCGAGGGCCTGCCCACGGCCATCCACGCCGTGGGAAGCCGGATCGCCGTCTGGCCCGACCGCAGCCTCGCGGACTTCGCCGCCCGGCTGGAAGACGGTCACCAGCGGTTGGAGGAGCTGAGCAGCCCGCATCTCGACGTGCGCCAGTACCTCGCCGAGTCCGTCGAACGGCTGCCGACCAGTGCCCGGGAAGTGGTGAACGAGATGGGCAGGGCGGAACAAGCCGACGTCACCGTTGAGTACCTTGCCCGCCGACTGCACCGATCGGTGCCGTCCATCGAGCGGTCGGTGGAGTTGCTGGCGGCATTCCACCTGGTCAAGCCCGTGGTACACAACGGCGGTCACGTGTTGCGCCTCGCGCCGCTGTTCCGCCTCGCCTTCGCCGGGCGCCACACCCGTGCGCCCGAACCCGCGATGCGGGACGTGGAGGCGCCGCAGTTCACGTGCCCGATCGACGGGCAGGCCTCGCAGTTGCCGAACTCGTTACGCCTGGGAGCACTTCCCACTCGGAGGTTGGGGACGGTGAGGATCGGTTCGGCCGCCGGCGGACGGATCCAGGATCGCTGCCCCTCCTATCTGTCGCCCAAATGCCCCATTCCAGCAGGCGAGTTGATCGAGGAGCACCGTTGAGCAGGTTGCGCTGGCTGACCGCGGGGGAGTCCCACGGTCCCGCACTCGTGGGGACGCTGGAGGGCCTCCCGGCCGGTGTGCCGGTCACCACGGAGATGGTGGCGGACCACCTGGCGAGGCGGCGGTTGGGTTACGGCCGCGGTGCGCGGATGAAGTTCGAGCGCGACGAGGTCACCTTCCTCGGCGGCGTCCGGCACGGCCGCACCCTCGGCTCCCCGGTCGCGATCATGGTGGGCAACACCGAGTGGCCCAAGTGGGAACAGGTGATGGCGGCCGACCCGGTGGATGCGGAGGTGCTGGCGGGTCTGGCCCGCAATGCGCCGCTGACCCGCCCGCGGCCTGGTCATGCGGATCTGGCGGGCATGCAGAAGTACGGCTTCGGGGAGGCCCGTCCGATCCTGGAGCGGGCGTCCGCGCGGGAGACGGCGGCCCGGGTGGCGCTGGGCGCGGTGGCGCGGTCGTACCTGAAGGAGACGGCGGGCATCGAGGTCGTCTCGCATGTGGTGGAGCTGGCGGCAGCGAAGGCGCCGTACGGCGTGTACCCGACGCCCGCGGACGTGGAGAAGCTGGACGCGGACCCGGTGCGCTGCCTGGACGCGGACGCGTCGAAGGCGATGGTCGCGGAGATCGACCAGGCGCACAAGGACGGCGACACGCTCGGCGGCGTGGTCGAGGTGCTGGCGTACGGGGTGCCGGTCGGCCTCGGTGCGCACGTGCACTGGGACCGCCGCCTGGACGCCCGCCTGGCCGCCGCGCTGATGGGCATCCAGGCGATCAAGGGAGTCGAGGTCGGCGACGGCTTCGAGCTGGCGCGGGTGCCGGGCTCCGAGGCGCACGACGAGATCGTGGGCACGCCGGAGGGCATCCGGCGCGTCTCCGGCCGTTCCGGCGGCACCGAGGGCGGGCTGTCCACGGGTGAGCTGCTGCGGGTGCGGGCGGCGATGAAGCCGATCGCGACGGTGCCGCGGGCGCTGAAGACGGTGGATGTCACCACGGGTGAGCCGGAGGCCGCCCACCACCAGCGCTCGGATGTGTGCGCGGTCCCGGCGGCGGGGATCGTCGCGGAGGCGATGGTGGCGCTGGTGCTGGCGGACGCGGTGGGGGAGAAGTTCGGCGGTGACAGTGTGGCCGAGACCGCCCGCAACGTGCGGTCGTACCTCGACACTCTGACGATCCGGTGAGTGCCGTGCCGGCCGTTCGTTCGGACTACGGGGTGCCGTTCGTCATCGGAGGGGGCGGTGACCGGTGCGCTGGGACCAGCGGACGGCGATGAGGCCCAGCGCAGCTACGAGGATCACGATGCCGATGATCAGTAGGTAGCCCAGCCCCTCCGCCGCCACTCCGATGACTCCGAGCACGACGGCGACCAGAACGAGAAAGAGCAAGAAGGCCATGACGCGTCCACCTCTCTTGGGTGGCTGAGCGGGCGATCAGCGGCGCGCGAGCTGCCGCTCGCCGCCTGCGCCCGTCTGGTAGGGCATGTCGTAGTGCTGGAAGATCGCTTCCTCCGACTCGGCGGGCAGGATGTCGTCCATGCCGACCGAGGGTGCCTTCTTCACCAGCGTCTTGGTGTAGGAGACCTTGACGTAGTCCGGTCCGAGGGTCGCCTCGTCGAGGGGGACGAAGGCCAGGTGGTGGCGGGTGGGGAGTCCGGTGCGGACCGTGGCCATGGCCGGTTCGTCGGTGGCGGTGTCGACGTAGACCGCTTCGAGCACGCCGATCTTGTGGCCCTTCGGGTCGACGACGCTGCGGTTGCGCCACTCGCGGATATCGGCTGAATGGATCATGGCCTGCCTCCTGAGCCGTTGATCCGGGCCAGTACGAGCCGCCCCCTGCGGGCAGTTGCAGCCTGCTGAGCCCGGTAGGCCATTGTTCTTCCAGGCTATCCGGGAATCTCTGCGTCGCGCCCTCGCGCGGCAAGGGTTCCGAACGTGGTAGTCGACAGGCATGCCGATGAAGCCTTCCGGCGCCGCGGACCGTACCTCTCGGTTCGGGCCGCTGCACCGCGTGATCAGCCGTTCTCCCATCGGGCGCGGATGGCGGCGGAGCAGGGACATCGAGCTGTGGTCGCGTTCGCTGGGCTTTGCCGCGCTGGGGTTTCTCACGCTGGTGCCACTGCTGATCATTGTCTCCTCTGCCGATCCCGGGCACGGGCGGGGGTTCGCGCAGTGGCTGGGAGAAGGGCTCGGTGTGTCGAAGGCCGCCAGGCTGCAGGTCGAGCAGTTGTTCACCCGGCCCGGCCAGGCCCTGCGGACCACGACCGCGTTCGGTATCGCCGCCCTTGCCGTGTTCGGTCTGAGCTTCGGGGCGGCGGTGCAGACCGGCTATGAGAAGGTCTGGGGCCTGCCGTCGGCACGCTGGTGGGCCAGATGGCGGCACGTGGTGTGGCTCAGCGTCCTCACCGGATATCTCTACGTCTCCGCCACCACCACGCTGCGGCGTGAACCCCTGGCAGGTGTGGCCGTCGCGTCGCTGAGTGCCGTCCTGTTGCTGTGGTGGTCCCAGCGCCTGCTGCTCGGCGGGAGGATCCGCTGGCGTGCCCTGTTGCCCGGCGCCGTGGCCACCGTGATCGGGCTGATCGGCCTGAGGGTCTTCTCCAGGCTCGTCTTCTCGCCGCTGATCGCAACCAACGTCGTCACCTTCGGACCTGTCGGAACAGTCCTGGTCATCCAGTCCTGGCTGGTCGGCGTGGGCGTCGTCGTCTTCGGCGGGGCGCTGGTCGGCCGGCTGCTGTACGAGGAACTCCCACGCATGGCACACGCACTGAAACGGCGCAGATGAAATGCCTCCCCGCAACTGGTCATTTCGCTCGGGCCGCGAGTTCGTCATCGCTGCCGGCCCGGGTTCCTTTTCGGATCCGCGGGCCTCTACACGCGCTTACGTCGCACGCTATCCGCAACCCTTGGACAGGACTACGCTGTGGGGTGAGGCCCCAGTCCCCGGTATCGATGCTGTGTCCTGCTCCCGGGGAGGCCCACCGTGTTCGTCCTGCTCCTCATCCTCATCGCGGTCCTGTTCGGCTTCGGCTTCCTCAGTCCCATCTGGTGGGTGGCCGCGGCTGTGCTGGTCTATGCCGCCACCCGACACGGCCGCGATCGTGGCGGCGGCCGGAGCCCCAGCGGCAGTTCCGGTCTCGGCGACTACCGGGACTACCGGGAGCGCCGGAACCGCCAGGAACGCTGGGACCGCCGCTACAGCCGTCAGAACCGGGCGCGCTGGCGGCGCGAGGACCGTCGGGACCGCGAACACCGCAGGTGATCCGTGAAGTGGCCGGGTAGCCACGGGTTGCGTTCGGCTGCGGCCGGGGTCCCGGTCGCCGCCTGGGAGGGGAAGTCGCTCCCGGAACCGATACAGCGGGAGCCGGGAGCTGTGGGCTCACCCCTTCTGCAGGCACAGAGCAGTAACGGGCGCCGGCAAGGCGTGGGTCAGGGCCCCAGGCCGGTGAGGGGTTCGGAACCGTCGATGAGGGCGCGGGCCACATCGGCCAGGCGCCGGTTGTGGGCGCGGGCGTAGCCGCGCAACGCGGTGAACGCCTGCTCCATGTCGATGTCCTGGCGTTCGGCTAGCTTCCCCTTGGCCTGTTCGATCAGTACCCGGCTGTTCAGCGCCGTCTGCAGCTGTTCGTTGAGCACCGTGCTGCGCTGAGCGGTGCGTTGTTGCAGCAGGCTGATGGTGGCGACGTCGGCCAGGGCCTGGGCGACAGGTGTGGCGGCCGGGTCGAAGGGGCCGGGGGCGGTGCGGAAGAGGTTCAGGGCGCCGACGGTCTCGTCCCGCAAACGCATGGGCAGGGCCTGGACCGCCCCGAACCCGCTGCGCCGAGCCGCCACCGCGAAGCGCGGCCAGCGGGCGGTCGCCGTACCGAGGTCGGGGACGATCACCGGTACACCGGTGCGGAAGCACTCGAGGCAGGGGCCTTCGTCGTTCTGGAGCTGGAAGAGCTCCAGCAGGCGGACCTGTTCGTCGGAGGCGGCCATGACGCGGAGTTTGCCGTCCCGGTCGGCGAGCAGCACCCCGGCGGCGCTCGCGTCGAGCATGCTGACGCAGCGGTCGGTCAGCAGGCGCAGGAAGTCGATGAGGTCGAAGTCGGCGACCAGATTGTCGGCCAGCTCGACGAAGGTCTTGGCCAGAAGCCGTTGGTCCATCGTGGGCACCCTCGATTGAGACTAGTCCTTGCCCGAAGGGGCGGGAAGTACGGCACGTTCCTCGGCTGGGACCGAACGTCAGGTTGAAACGAAGCCCACGGGCCACCACGTCGGCGGCCACGTCCGCGAGCCGGCGTCCCTGCACATAGGCACAGACGCGGAGCCGGACGAAGGCTTCTTCGATGCCGACTCCGAGCTGAACCGTGAGCATCCCGCTGGCCTGGTCGACCTCCGCTCGGTATGCGCCAAAGTCCTCGAAGCCGCGGTCCGGCATCGGCGCCGGTCGGCTCGTCGGTCGGCGCGCCCGCCTCGTCGATCCTCGTGTCGAGCAGGAGGAGCGTCGGGATCACCCCCTTTCTGCAGGGGAGCGAGAACACCGCGCGGGCTCCGGCTTCCAGGGCCGCGTCGGCGAACACGGATGGCTCGCCGCGGCCTTGGACATCGCCGACAGCCCGGCCCCGCCGACCGGCAGCGTGGCCACGGCCGCGGTGCATACGTCCACCACACTCACACGGGCACCTCGTCGGACCGCCTGCTCGGCCACCAGCATCCGAATGCGGGCCGACCGCCCGTCAGACCCCACGGGTGCCACCGCCTCCAGGCATCGTGACAAGGCCCTCCAGCAGCCACCCCCAGGAGCGGAGCGCAGCGAGGGTCTGGCGATCGGCCCGGTCCACCAGGGTGGCGCCGGGCGATGCCTGATGGTCAATCAGTGACTGCCCTCGCCGTGGTTCGGCCGTCATCGCACATCACCAGAGAGAACAGGCGCCAGCGGGGCAGACCGGTGCGGCGGGGCTGGACGGGGCGCGGCCGGGGTGTCGCCGAGAGGAGGTGGCAGGTGGCCGAACGGAAGGCCGAGGAAAGAGGGTCGCGTCGTCGGTGGTGCGGCCTCCCCGTTGCTGCTTCAGGGCGTGGGAGAGTGAGCGCACCACCGCTCGTACTCCCTTCTCCGTGTGTTCGATGCGGTTGACCCAGTAGATGAGTTGTTCTTCGCCGAATTGTTCTTCGCCGGCTTCGTGCTCCTCGATCAGGCCGTCGGTGAAGCACAGCACTCGGTCGCCGCGTTGGAGCGTTTGCTGGCTGATCCGGGGCTCTTCACCGCCGAAGCCGACGGGCAAGGTGGTCGGGCCTCCGAGTTGACGGACGACCGTCGGACAGGCCGATGTCGGCACGTCTGGCGTGCCGGTAGGCCTCCGACGGTCGATCTCACCGGCCAGGGTGATCAGTGCTCGCCCGCCCCGGTCGTGCCCCTCGCACAGTCAATGGCCCGGCGACGGAAACCGCCGGGTCATCTGTGGTGAGTCGTACGGCTGCGGCGGCGCGGCGGGAACCGGCCGCGGCCCCCGTCGCGGTGGTCCCGCCGTCGCCGGTGGTCGGCGACTCGGACCGGTCCGGTTCCACCGGGGGCTGCGGGGTGCCGCGGCCGCGGCGGCCGGGCAGGGCGGCGCTGTACCGGCGCACGGCGATTCTGTCGGCGTGCTGGATGTTGAGCCGGTGGATCACGTATGCGCCCGCTGCGATGAGAACTATGAAGGCAGCGACTGTCAGGAAGGCGTTCATGGCGGCCACCTCACATACCGGTGATCAGACGACCGGTCCGGCTGGGCGGACCGGTCTGCTCCGGAACGGCCGCGGCCACCGCGGAGGCGCCGCCCTCGTACTCCCATGCCTCGTCCGGGTCCAGTGGCCCCTCGGTCGTGGAGACGCTGTGCCGGGCCTCGTCCGCGGCGATGAGCGCGCTCGCGGTCAGCGGCGGGCCGTCGTAGTCGGACGCGGCAGCCATCAGACGGGCCGCCGACGCCGCTCCGGTCTCCGGAGGGATGACCAGCAGGTCCCAACGGCCGGTGCCGTAGGAGAGCAGCAGCAGCTTGTGCGGGTCGATTTCCCGGGTGAACCAGCCGATCTTGACGATGTGGCCGTCCACGGGAACCTTGCGGGGGACGACCGGCCAGTGCTCCGGGTTGACGGCGATGCGGGTGATGCGGCCCCACAAGGGGTCCAATACGTCGGTCAGTGCCGGAAGCTCGCTCAGCAGATCCCGGGAGCGGGGCCACCAGGCACCGTCCAGGAGTCCACGGGAGGTGCCGTCGGTCTTCAGGGCGAGACGCGCGGCCGGGGCTGCGACGGGCTCGAGGTGCGGCAGGGGTGGAACCAAGGTCGCCGACATGATGCGGACCCGTCTCCGGGCCGCCTCTGCGGCAGCCCGGGTTTCATCGTTCCCCGAGAACGACCCGGCGTGGAAGCCGGTGTGCGAAATGCCCTCGGTACTGTCCACACTACTCCGCGCTCCCCTGCGGCGCGGAGTAGTGGCCGCCTAGATGTGGAGCAGTCGCTGGATGATCTCCCGGTACTGCCTCAGCGCGAGCCGGAGTCCGTCGGACTGTGCCTCCGGATCCTGGTCCTGCCAGCCGGCGCGCAGGAGACGCCGCCGTTCCGCGAGGGCGTTCACGAGCTGGGCGGTGGCTTCGTCAAAGGCGCTCTCGGCCTCTTCCAGCGCCTCGAGCGGAGTGTCGGCGAAGGTGTTGAGGGCGTGCCGGAGGGACTGGACGATCTTGTCCTGTTCGTCCGACGGGAGCAACGGCTCCGGGCCCGGGCTGCGGCGCGCGGCCGGACCCGGGGTTTGGCCAGAGGGCTGCTGGGCGCGCGTCTGGTCGTACATCATCGGGGGCCGCTTCCACTACGCCTGAAGGCGCCCTTGGCTTTCTCCGCGGCCTGCTTCAGGCTTCCGGAGACCCGGTCGGTCCTGCCTCGGCGTTGCAGTCGCCTGTTGCGGGTGACCCGGCCGAGTTCTTCCGTGATCCTGCCCTTCATCGTCTGCGCCTGGTTACTGATGGCCCGTGAAACGGTCATGGCCGGCCTCGCTGTTGTCGGGTAGGTGGGTTCTCGCGGGGTCTGGGCGAGGCGGGAAGGCGGAATGCTTCGCCGTGTGTTCCGGGGTGGCATGGCTCTGCACCGTGCTGCCAGTCAACGTCCGGCCACGGTCCCTGTCAACGCGGTGGCCACGCGATCCGGCCCGCCTCGTCTCGGAGCGTGCGGGAGTACGGTGGAGAAGGCGAGGGCACGTCGTATGCCGGTGTCCGATCCGGCCCGCCCGCCCCGTGCGCATCGCGCTCGCGGTGGCCGGGTCAATGAGTTTCCAGAGCGACGTCATCGGCTGGGTCGCCACCCACCGCCGCCACCACGCCTTCACCGACCGGCCGGGCGACCCGCACCCCCCCGTACCGCTACGGCACCCATCTGCGAGGCCGGCTGCGCGGGCTGCTGCACGCGCACGTGGGCTGGCTGTTCCGCAACGACCGCACACCCGCCGACCGGTACGCCACCGACCTCCTCGCCGACCGCGACACACCACACTGCAATTCCCCTGGCTGCTCGCTGGATTGCCGCGCGCGTGGGGCCGCATCACGGGCGTCACCGTCAACGGGGCGACGTGGTCCGCGAAACCCGGCCGGATGCTCGTCTTCGACCAGGTCGTACGACTGCCCAGGACCGTGGCGGCACTGCTGGTCGCGCCTCCGGACACCAGTGAGGAGGCCGCGGAACCACTCATGGCGGCCGCGGCAAGTGGCCACGTCTGATCCGGCCCACCACGGACTGCCCGGCGAATCATCAGGGCACCGACGGCCGGGTTCGGCGACGAGGACCGTCACACCCCCCCATCAGTCGGCCGGGCCGGCCGGTGGTGGCCTCGCACGACGAGGAGGTTTCGCCGACCTGTTCCGCCGCCACGATGGCGGCCGCGGTCGTCGGCGGGCCGGTGTTCGCGCTCGCGGCGGCCATCAGCCGGGCGGCCGAGGGGGCGCCCGTCTCCGGGGGGATCACCAGGAGGTCCCAGCGGCCCGCGGTGTAAGACAGCAGCAGGATCTTGTGCGGATCCTGCTCCGACGTGAACCAACCGACCTCCACCGCATGGCCGTTGACGAAGATCTTGCGCGGGAGTGTCGGCCAGTAGCGCGGGTTGACGGCGATATGGGTGATCCGTCCCCACAGCGGATCCAGTACGTCCGCCAGAGCGGAGAGTTCGTGCGTCAGGTCACGTGACCGAGGCCACCAGGCGCCGTCCAGCTCGACGTGCCCTGGTGACGGACTCACGGGTTTCAGCGCGAGGCGCGCGGTCGGGGCCCTGAAGGGAACGGCCCGTAGCGGGGGAGGAGAGGTGGTCGCGGACATCGCGCGAACCCGTCTCCGGACCTCTGCGCGAGCGCAGCTGCCCGGTGTCGTTGCTCACTGG
This sequence comes from Streptomyces coeruleorubidus, assembly GCF_028885415.1. Taxonomy (GTDB): domain Bacteria; phylum Actinomycetota; class Actinomycetes; order Streptomycetales; family Streptomycetaceae; genus Streptomyces; species Streptomyces coeruleorubidus_A. Next base: position 3,454,024 of record NZ_CP118527.1, on the reverse strand, counting down.
GAACGACACCGGCATCGGAGCCGGTGTGCGAGATGCTCCCGATGAATTCACGCTACTCCCCGAGGAGGCCGAACGGGCCGCTCCTGGACGCCGGCGTCGGCTCACTTCCGTCGGCGCCAACCGCGGCCGTACCCATCGCGCGCTCCTTGCTCGCTTCGGCTCCGGCAAGCGATTACTCGAGCCGCCGCTCGTACTCGACGACGATCTCCAGGTCGACCGCGGTCTGTACCTCGCCGACCTCGACCTTCACCCCGCTGGCGACGGACTTCCCGCCGGCACCGGGCATACGTTCACGCATGGCCCTCACGCCGTGGGCGAACCCACCGCCCATCGCAGGGACGCCCGGCACATCCCGGGTCGCCGGCCCGGCGATTTTCGCCCCCACACCGTCGGCGATTGTCGTATGGCCGCGCGACCCCGGTCGCTTCCGTGCGGCACCCCCGCACTCTTCCCGCCGTGCTTGCCCAATGATCGACGACGCAGTCGCGTCACTCGCGGAGACCGGCCGAGTGGATCACACGTTCTCCCGGTGGCATGTGCCGGTGACGCAACGGCCCCGGCGTATACACACCGGGGCCGCCCTTCCGGGTCGTTGCACGTGAGAGTGCGCGGACCCACTCACCAGGGTATGCCCGGAACGTCATTTCAGTCATATGGGAGGACATGGCCGCCATGTGACCGACCGGAGCCCTGAGGGCGGCCCGTGCCGTGTCAGTCGCCGTCCTTCTCCTCGGTCTCCATGAGCTGGATCCCTTTGTGCGTCAGTGTGACCATCGTGGGTGTGTTTCCTCGCGCCCAGTCGACCTGGATCAGTCCCTCGGCCGCCAAGTACGTGCAGGCGGCGGCCAGGTCCTCCTCGGGCATGGCGAGGTCCTCGCGCAGCCGCGCCCCGGTGAGGCCGAGGAGGCGGTTGCCTTCGATGGCCTCGTACAGGCTCTTCATGATCGCCTCGCGGTACTGCTGCCGCTCGTGCAGTGTCGCCATGGTCGCCTGCCTCTCGTGCCGGCGCTGACCGAAACGCTTCATAGCGTCATCAGCGGCCCCCCTCTCGAGGCTCACGGCGTGCGGCATCGGCAGGCGGACCCTTCGGCGCGGTCGCACGCGGGCTCTTGCGGTTCCGCCGACCGATTCCCGGTAGGGCATCGCTGTAGCGGAACGCCCTGATCCTTTCGTCATGCTGTGCGTTGAGCCGGTGGATCAGGAACATTCCCGCGATGATCACAAAGATGATCACCGCGACGGTGACGGCTGTCTCCACATCCTCACCTCCTCAGGGCGGAACTCATCCTCAGGGCGGAACTCAAGATCCCAATCGCGGCTCCGCCGTCGGTCTCCCATGCCTCTTCCCGGCTCCGAGCCTCCGTCCCGTCGTGGCCGGTGGCCTCGTCGGCCATGAGACCGCTGGCGGTGCGGATACCTCCCGGAACGGTTGCTGCTGCCATCAGCCGGGCGGCGGCGGCCGGCTCCGTCTCCGGAGGGATCACCAGCAGGTCCAGGCGGCCCACCGTGTAGGAGAGGAGGATCACTTTGTTCGGGTCCTGCTCGTCGGCGAACCAGCCGACATGCACCGTGTGCCCCGTGACGGGGACCTTGCGCGGGATGACGGGCCAGTGGGCCGGGTTCACGGTGACGTGGGTGATCCGGCCCCAGCGCGCGTCCAGCGCGTTCGTCAGGGTGGGGATCTCCCGGAGGAGATCACGGGAGCGCGGCCACCAGGCGCCGTCCAGGAGAGCTGGAACCGAGCCGGTCGGGGCCAGGGACAGCCTGGCCGACGCCGAAGGCAGGCGCTCTTTGATGATCGTAGGTTCGATGGTCGCGGTCATGATGCGGACCTGTCCCCGGCCTCCTCCCGGAGGCCGGCCTTGTTGCTCGCCGGGAACGACACCGACACGGCGGCCGGTGCGCGAAGTACTCCCGTTCGCTTCACTCTACGCCGCTCCGAGGCCCCGGGGCGCGCTCGTGAGCAGGCACTTTACCGAGAGGCAACGAGTCCGGCACCGCCGGCGAGCGCAGCCGGTGCGGCGGCGCACGACTCGCGGTGGGAGAACTGCTGAGAGGACGAGGTCCCGCGTTCGGCGGGGGCACCGGATTCTCGCGGCGATCCTCGCCGCCGTCACCACCCACAGAGCCAACGGACCAGCGAAGTCAGGCCGGTTGCCCGCAGCCGCCGAAGTCGTCTCCAGCCGGACACCCACCGACTTCACCAGGGGGTCATCCGCACCCGCGAAGCCGCACCCGCTGCTGACCTGCTTCTCTTCCGGTGTTGGGCGCCTCATCGATCGGCCTCCCGTTCCCGAACGCGGACAGGCCGAGGCCCTTGGACCGAGCTCGATTGCCCGCCGATGCGTCGCCCACTCGGCACCGGCTGCTCCGGGCGCACGAGGAGGTTTCCGAAGAATGCGCCGAGGCCTTCGGGGGCCCGTTCGTCTCGCGGGCCGCTGCGGTTGCTCCCCGCAAGGGCCACACCGTACGGGCTCCGCTTCTTCAGCCCCGCAGCGAGATGCGCGGCATGAGCCTTCCTGTGCGCCTTGGCCGGCTGACCGGGCAGAGGGTGTGCTGGTCAGCAGTTGAAGGGTGGAGGGACGGGGCGCCTGTAGGCCATTCGGGGGTCTCAAGGTGCGGTGCCGCATTTGCGCGGTGAATATGGGCAACGGCGCCTGATCCGCATCTGCCCACCGCGCGCTCGGCATCGGCCGATCCGCCGGTCGAGGGCAGGTCGCAGGGAGGCCACCCATCGCCTCTCAACGGCTCCCCACCCAGCCGCACCCTCCGCGAGCCGCCGTGGACGAAACGCCGCTCGCGTGCGCTGGATTTCCGTCCCACATCAAGGAGAACCATGCGTGTCCTCATCCAGATGAAGCCCGACCGTGACGTCGTTGAGGCCGTCGCCAACCCCCAGCTCACCGCGACCACTCAGGATGTCGCCGGGTCGATGCCCGGCGTCGAGCTGGACCAGTCGTTCACACCGGTGGCGCTGCCCAGGCCGGTGCCGTCCACGGCCGAAGGGGACCCGCTGTCCCTGACCCAGCCGCTCCGGTTCTCCATGCGGCCGGAAGACGCCACCGTCCTGGTCCGTGGAGAGATCCACGACTACGACGCCGCCAGCCGGCTCTCCATGCTGGCCCTCAGCCGCTCGCAGATCGTCGGCGTCTCCGCCGACCCGGTCATCCAGACGTCGCCCACGTGTCCCGGGGACGGACCGGTCGGGAACTGGCAGGACGTGAAGAACCTCCTCGCCGAGCTCGGCGCGGACGACCTGGACGGCAGCGGTATCGCGCTGGCGATCACCGACACCGGCATCAACACCCAGCACCTGAGCAACGAGCTGGACCGTCCTGTCACGGTCGACGCGGCACGGAGCTGGAACCCGCCCGGAGTGACCGGCAAGCCGGGCCAGTTCCCGGTCGACCACGGCACCATGTGCGCCTTCGACGCCCTCATCGCCGCACCGAAGGCGACGCTGATCGACGTGCCGGTCCTGCTCTCGCAGCAGCAAGGCCCGACGGTCATGAGCGGGCTGCTCTCGGACGCCGTGGCGGCCTACTCCCACCTGTGGAGCGTGCTGGAGACGATGCCCGACGACAAGCGGGCCCTGGTCGTCAGCAACAGCTGGGGTTCTTTCTCGCCCCGGTGGGACTTCCCGCCCAGCCACCCTGGGAACTACTCGGACAACCCCGGCCACCCCTTCAACCTGATGGTGACCGCGCTGGAGAGCGCGGGCGCCGACGTCCTGTTCGCGGCGGGCAACTGCGGCCTGGACTGCCCTGACGGCCGCTGCGAGTTCCCCGACCGGCCCATCGTCGGCGCCAACTCGCACCCGCGTGCGCTGTCCATCGGTGGTGTCGACACCCGGGGCAACCGGGTCGGCTACTCCTCGCAGGGCCCCGGCCGGCTCGATCCCAACAAGCCGGACATCTGCGCGTACACCCACTTCGAGGGCTCACACGCCTTCGGGGCGGGCGAACCGGACTCCGGGACCTCGGCCGCCTGTCCGGTGGCCGCGGGCGTGGTCGCCGCCGTACGCACGCAGTGGTCGGCCAACGTCATCAAGCCGGCCGAGCTTCGCATCCTGCTGCAGCGGACGGCCGACGACCGCGGCGCCGCCGGCTTCGACCACGACTACGGGTTCGGCATCATCAACGTACCGGCGATCATGGATGCGCTTCGCCGCCGCAGCAAGAACGGGCACGGCATCCGCAGGTAGCCGCTTCACATCCCAGGAGAGACCGATGGCTCCCGACAAGCCAACCAGCCTCATCACGGTCACGCTCCCGTCGGGAGCCACGCTCGAGGACGCCCTGCGTCAGCTCGGCATCGGCCGCGACGCGGTCGACACCGACTACGGACTCGTCGACCTGCACAACGGCACCTACGCCCTGCTCGTCACCGAGGCGGTCGCCGAGCGCGTCCACGGCACGCCCGGTGCCCAGGGGCCGTACGCGAACCCGAAGATCGAACCCTTCGGCCCGCCCCAGCCCCGCCCCGACGAAGACTGAACCTCGACGACACAGGGGCCGACCCGCCACAACGGCGGGTTAGAGATCAGGGCTCGCAGGCCCGGTGCTCGGCCCAGGCCTGTGCCGCGCGTTGCATTGGCTTCGCCCAATCGTCCGTGCTCTCCTCCGCGATGGAGCTCCAGAGTCGGCGCTGGACGCGGGCGAGCGCGTCACGGCGATGCCGCTCATGTTCGGCTGAACGACGGGATCCCGCCCGCCCAGGTGGCCGAGTGGGCCCGGAACAGCGTTGCCGTGTCTCCCCGAGCGCGTCGCATCGACTGACATGCGCCCTGACCAGCAAAAAGCCCTCCCCAAAGGGAGGGCGGAGACTTGCGCCCCCGGCAGGACTCGAACCTGCGGCCAAGCGCTTAGAAGATGCGGGCAAGCCTCGGTGGGGCGGTCTAATCGTCTTCCCTTGGCACCGCGACGGTTCACCGAGTGCCGCTGCCGTCCGGCGTCGTTGCCGTCAGCGCTGCCGTCACTGCCGTCGGCGGTGCTGCCGTGTGACCACCGCGTTAGGAGTTCGATCCGGCCCCGCTTCGGCTGTGGTCGGCGACTGGTGGGACGGCCGGGCAGAGTCGCTGATGTACGCGCACCCGTCCGGCGTCGTTGATGTCAGCCGTGGATGTCAGAACTCAGTTTGCTGGCGACTGCCTACGGTTTTGGAATTCCTCGTACTTGGCTGTGAAGACGTAAATGTAGTTCAGTAGAGCTTCAGCAAGGGACAACGCATCCGCTGCGTCTTCCCGGTTTACCGATTCCTTGCTGAAGTGCGCGCCTTGGTTACCTAGTACTCGCAGCGCCTGCGCCCAGTCGAAGAGGCGGCCCTCGATCTTTCCGTCATCGCGGAGTTCCTGAAGTGCCTGGAAGAGGGCTCTCTTCTGGGTGCCCTGCTCGATGCACATGCCTTCCAGCGTACGGCGGACCATGACGGCAGCAGCCGTGTACAGCTTGGCATCGAAGCATGCACGCGCTTCCACCATCTCACGCGCTATCGACGCTGGGATGCCCTGAGCCAGTGCGGCGACCTGCGGCCACAATCGTTGAGGCTCCTCCGAGTCGGACGCTTTCCAGAGCTGGGGTTGTTTGCATTTCAGGCAACCCCAGAGTTTGTAGTCATCTGGATGGACATCTTCGTCTGGCGCCACATCGCGATGTATGACCCACTCGTCAAAAAGGGATACTTCATCACAGTGTGGACACTCGAGTAACTGCATAACTTGGCTCATACATGCCTCCGAATCCGGTGCGTTCGCCTGCTGAGCCTAGCGCGCACCAGGTCGGTGGAGCGGCTTTGGGCTGGAGCTGCTTTGGGGCGAGTGATCATGGCCCCGTAAGCTTCCGGCGCGTCGGGCAGTCTGTGGACCTGCCCGTTAAAGCACGACGTTGGGGCCATGATCTTAGAGGCTCGCCCCAAAGTGGCTGCCTAAAGCCGTGGAGCCGACCGCCCCAGCCACAGAGGGTGTCTCCCACTTCCTGCCCGCAGCCGCCGAGCGCGCCGCCGGGCGCGGCCAGCCGGGGCGCAGACAGGAGGCAGGCCGCGCCGCAGAGGCGGCGCGCGCCCGCGCCGTGCGCGGGCTCTTGATGGATGTAGGGAAATTCTTACCGCACTGCGGTCAGTCCTGTGCGATCACGCAGCTCGGCTCTCCGGCCTCTGGCCATGCTCCAAGTAAACCGGGGCAGACTCGGACTTGGCCTCGGCCGCCGCGAGGATGCGTCGGGCCAGTCGCGGGATGGTGCGCTCCGTGATCTGCTCGGAGGACAGAAAGGCGAAGCTCTTCAGCTCGTCGGCCTGCAGGGCGATTGCCGCCAGGTGCTCCTGGCTGAGCTGGCCGCCGTCGAACAGGTACAGCACCTTGTCGCCCTCGGCCTCGTTCGGGGCCCAGTCGACCGCGAGCAGGCGCCCGATGGGCGGCTTGATCCCCAGCTCTTCCTGGACCTCTCGGACGGCCGCGTGCAGCGGAGACTCGCCGGTCTCGACGTACCCGCCGGGGATCTCCCAGTAGTCCTTGTACGTGGGTTCCACCATGAGGACCCGCCCTGCGGCATCAAAGAAGAGCGCACCCGCTGCCATGCGCGGATGCGCCATCTTCGCTTCCTGTGCGTTCAGTGCCATGCAGCCGAGAGTACCCAGCTCAGATGACATGCAGCCTGTTGGCCAGGTCCGCCAGGCTGCGGCTCGGCCGGCCCCTCTGGTTCCGGACCCAAGTCAGGACGAGTTCGCGCGCGAGGTAGTGGTTCCGTACCTGCTCAGGGGCCCAGCTCTCCGCTTCGAGGATCTTCGCCAAGGCGTCGTCCATGCGGTTGTGGGCGCTGAGGGCTCGGGCCACTTCGAGGTTGTGGCGTGTGCGGCGCTCGGTCGGCAGCGCGCTGGTGTCGATCTGCGGACCCAGATCCACCGCGACCTGCATGTCTCCCAGCTCTGCGGCCGTGGCTACGCGGTGGATGGCCACATTGGTCGGACCGAAAGCAGTCCACACGTGGTTGGCGTCGGCTCCCAACCGCCGGGCCGCCTGGTCGGCCTCGGCGAGAAAGGACTGGGTCGTGGCGCGGTCCTCCGCCCGGGCAGCCGCCATGGATCCGGCGAGGAACAGGGTTCCGTAGATCGACAGGAACTCGGGGTTCGCGTTGTCCAGGCCGGGGCGGAGGTACTCCCCCGCGTCGCCGACGAGCTGCGTGGCGGCATCGAACCGGCCGGTGGACAACAGGCAGTGGGCGACGGAGCGGAACAGGGATCCGGTCACCACGGCATTGCCGGACTGCTGGGCGGCGGCCAAGCCGCGGTCGGCTGCGATCCACGCCAGATCGGCCTCGCCGAGCTTGGTGAGCACCATGGCCGCGCCCTGGTAGGTCATCGCCATGAGTTCATGCGCTTGCTCTCGCTCCCGGTAGGCCTGGGCCGCGATGAGCGCATCGGCCAGCAGCAGCGGTAGGTGGCGAGTGGCGAATGCATAGCGCGAGTCCTGGTACGCGTCCCACACCTCAGCGACGCTGCTGCGGAGTTCGTCGAGTGAGGTCGGCTCGCCCTCGGTCGTGACCCCGAGAAGTGGGGTCAGCTGGCGGTAGTTCATCAGGGCCGAGCGAAGCGCCGGCACCGTGCGCGTGCCGCTGTCGGCTGTCCAGTCCAACAGGGTGGGTTCGGCGAGCAGGTCGCCCAGGGTCACGTCGAGTGCATCGGCAAGCGACTTGATGACCGAGAGCCGGTCCAGTTCGATCCGGTTGTTCTCGGCCTTGCTCAGCCAGTCGACGGTTCGGCCGACCAGCCCGGCCAGGACTTCTTGGGACATGCCACGCCTGCGGCGGTACCAGGCAACGCGTTCGCCGATCGTCAGGTGCGTCGTCATTCCTCGCATGGCAAGAGCGTCCCCCCGTCTCTACATGGGACCCCGGAGAGATTTTCCGGGGTACTCCGGCGACCTGCTCCTAGCGTTGCTGACAACCCCAGGGACTGTCAGGTCGAACCACGACGAAGGAGCCACGCGATGCCGCTGACCCCGGCCGAAGTGGTCGAACTCATCAGGGAGGTTAGAGAGCTTGGCGAGGAGGTGGCCGCGCTCGGGAATCGAGCTGAGGCGTTGGTCAGTCGTCTTGCGTCTGGTTCCGCACCAGTTGCTCAAGTTGATCCATCCGGTCGGCGAGCCGACGTACCTCCTGGCGGACGTCCGACAGGTATCCGGCGATCTCCTCGAACTCCGGGCTGTGCTTCGCCGGTCGAGGCTCGTCGGGAAGGGTGACGAAGCTGCCTTTGCCCTGGTGGGAGATCGCGTAGCCGTCCTCGCGAAGGCGTGAGATCGCCTGTCGGGCCACCGTGCGCGAGACGTCGTGCGTTGCCATCAGCTCGGTCTCGGACGGCAGTTTCTTGCCTGGAGCCAGCTCTCCCTGGCGGATGCGGCGCTTGAAGTCGTCAGCGATCTCCAGGTACTTCGCGCGTCCGGTGAACTCGGCCATAGCCCCTCTCAGTGCTTGTCGCACTAAGTGCAGCACATCCAACCGACAACAGTCGAGAACCACTTGACGTACTAAGTACTTCAGGTGCACTCTCATGTCAGGTCGACGTACTAAGTACGTCAAGTTCGATGACAGCTAGGAGCGCACTCATGCGTCAGATTCCCGTTGAGACGTCCGGCGCGACCGTGATGGTCGCCAAGGCCCCGCAGCCCAAGGTCCGTGATCGCCGTACCGGTGAGATCGCTATCGACGCCGACGGTGTCAAGCTGATGACCGTCGACGTGATGTTCGCGGCCAACGACGAAGTCGAGATCCTGTCCATCACCGTCCCGGAGCCCGGTATCTCCAGCGACCTGGCCATGGGCACCCCGGTCGCCCTGACGGGCCTGATCGCCCGGCCGTGGGAGAACGAGTTCAACGGCCAGAAGCGCCACGGCATCGCCTTCCGCGCGGTAGCCGTCACCTCGCTGGCCGCCACCGGTTCGGCATCCGAGGCGGCCTGATCATGACCTGGTTCATGGTCGCTGTGGTTGTGGTCGTCGCCGCTGCGGGTCTCCTGCGGTGGCGGCGCCCCGCCTGGTACTGGCTGACCTTCGGCGTTATCCTCGCGACCCTGCGGGTCCTGGCCCGCTACGCCTCGGTCATGGACGCCTGCGGGCTGACGGTCCCGCCCTCGCGCTGGCGGCTGGCTCTGGCCCGGATGACCAACCGGCCCGTGCCGGAGTCCCGTGTGCCGCGCATCCTGCGGCTGCGGCCCACCAGGACCGGCCTGGTCCTCCGGTTGAAGCTCCGACCGGGACAGGACGTCTTCGACGTGACAGCCGCCACGGACCGGCTACGCCACTCCTTCGGCATGTACGGCGTAACCTCCCGCGAGCTCCGTTCCGGCGTTGTTGAGGTGCGGATGACCGGCTATGACGTGCTCAAGCAGGTCCAGATGCCCGCGAAGGTCGATCCTGCTCCGATGCGGGTGCCGGTCGCGTTGCGGGAGGACGGCTCGGTGCACTACCGCGACTACCGCGCCGTCCCACACGGGCTGACCCTGGGCGCGACGGAGTCCGGCAAGTCCGTCTACCAGCGCAACCTGGTCGCCGGGCTCGCCGTGCAGCACGTCGCCCTGGTCGGCATCGACTGCAAGCAAGGCGTCGAGCTGTTCCCGCTGGCCCGCCGCTTCTCCGCCCTGGCCGACAACCCCGACACCGCCCTGGAACTGCTCGAAGCCCTGGTGTCCCACATGGAGGAGGTCTACCAGCTGATCCGGGCTGAGCAGCGCATCAGTGTCGCCGTGCCGGATGCGGAGATCGCCGCCGACATCTGGGACCTGCCCGACGACATCCGCCCCGTCCCGGTCGTAGTCCTGGTCGACGAGGTCGCCGAACTCGCCCTGTTCGCAAGCAAGGAGGAGGAGAAGCGCCGGGACCGGATCATCACCGCCCTGGTCCGTCTCGCCCAGCTCGGCCGCGCGGCCGGCATCTACCTGGAGATCTGCGGGCAGCGCTTCGGCTCCGAACTCGGCAAGGGCATCACCATGCTCCGCGCCCAGCTCACCGGCCGCACCGCCCACCGTGTCAACGACGAAACCTCCGCCAATATGGCCTTCGGCGACATCTCCCCGGACGCCGTCCTGGCCGCCATCCAGATCCCCGCCGAGACACGCGGGCTGGCGATTGCCGGTGACTCCACCGGTGGCTGGCACCGCATCCGCGCCCCGCACACCTCGCTGCGCCAGGCCGTGAACCTCTGCAACAAGTACGCCGACCGCACCCCCGACGTCCCCGCCCTGGCCGCCTACCGGCCCGCCGTCGCCGTGCTGCCCTCGGCCCGGGTGCCGCTGTCCAAAACAGCCCCCGCCACCGCCTGACCTTCCCCTGTTCCACCGGTTGGCGTGACCGCTTCGCGCCAGGTCCCTACCCCCGCCATGCCACATCACAGGAAGGAGCCGTGATGGCCCGCCCCGCTCTCCGCGTCGACGCCGTCCTGGTCCAGGCCGTCATCGCCGGGGCGCTGTCCTTCGCCCACCTCCACGACCTGGCCGCCGCTGCCGGACAAGACGGCTGGAAAGCCTGGGCCTACCCGATCAGCGTGGACCTGCTCCTGGTCGCTGCCTGGCGACGGCTCCGCTCGGACGGTCCGTCCCGGCTGGCCTGGTGCTGGTTCGTGATCGCCCTGGTCGCCTCGCTCGGCGCCAACGTCGCCACCGCCGGACTCCTCGACCTCGACCACGTCCCGGCCTGGCTGCGCATCCTCGTCGCCGCCTGGCCCGCCCTGGCCTTCATGGGCGGCACCCTCCTCGCCCACTCCGCCACCGACCGGGAGCCGGAACCGCCGGCACCCACGGCCCCGGCCACCGAACCGGACTCCCAACTGGTCACCGAACCGGAGCCCGAGCCTGAGCCGCTTCCGGCGGTCGACGACACCCCGGCCCTTCCGGCTGCCGAGCCCGCCCCTGCCGAGCCTGCCCCGGTCGCCGCTGCTCCGGCTGTGCCGGTCCCGGCCGCGCTGGTCGACCACGCCCGCAAGGTCGCCGACGACCACCACGCCCGCACCGGTACGCCGATCGACCCCGACACCCTGCGCGCCCGCCTCGGCGTCCCGCCCCAGCTCGCCGACGCCATCGCCGCCCACCTCGCCTGACACCGACGGGAGACACGCCATGACCAGTGACCCGGCCGACCTGACCGCCGCCGACCACCTCGACGCCGCCCGCGAGATGGCCGCCACGAACCGGCCCCTCCTCGCCCACCTGCTCGCCGAGGAAGCCGCCCGCCGCACCGCCGACCCGGCCACCGCCGCCGGTATCCGCGCCGCCTTCCCCGACCCGGCCCTGACCCGAGAGGAGACCGACTGACATGCCCGCCCGCGACCACTTCCACTCCGTGATGCGGATCGGCCCCGTGCAGATCGGCACCCACCGCGACCGCCACGGCCAGACCAAGTACGCCGCCGTGTGCACCGCCGACCGGTGCGGCTGGTCCTCCGACTACGGCAGCCAGTCCGCCGCCCAGCTCGCCGCCCGCACCCACCGCTGCCGCGTCCGCTAGGAGGCCACCGCCATGGAAGTACCGCTCTGGCTCGCCCTGCTCGTCGTCGGCTACCTCGGCGTCAAGCTCATCCGCCCGCCCGCCTGGCTCATCGCCGTCCTGCTGCTCGGCGGCTTCCTCCTCGCCGACAGCGTCCTCGCCCCCGCCATCGACACCGTCGTCAAGTAACCACCCCCGAAGGGAGTTCACCGATGTTCCGTCCGAAGATCCCGACCATGCCCACGCCGACCGGCCAGGTCAGCCCGCCTGCCGTGGTCGAGCCGACCACCATCGTCCCGGCCGTCCAGACTCCGCCGCACCCTTCGGTGGCCCCGGCCCCCGCACCGTCCCGGCCCACGGTCCAGCTCACCCCCGGTACCGCCCTCGCCCTCGTCGGCGGCGGTACTGCCGTGGTCCTGGTCGTCGGCGCCGTCCTGGTCTCCATGCTCCTGGCGGTCGCCATCACCGGCGCCTCGGTCGCCGTCTGCGCCGTCGTCCTGCGCTCCCTGCTCGCCTCGGAGACGAAGCGACGCTGACCGGCCCCCGGGCGGCTCCGATACCGCCAAGCATCCGCCGCCCGGGCGCCGTCCCTGTCCGATCCACTGAACCGGAAGGAACCCCCAGCATGACGCACCGCACCACCACGCCGACGCCTCGCATCTGCCCGAACTGCGACGGCTTCGCCTCCGCCGCCATCACCACCGGTGGCCGCGACCGTCACGGCCACCTGCGCACCATCACGGCCGACTGCCCGGCCTGCAACGGCCTGGGCACCGTCCCCGCCCGCCGTGTCCCGGAGGGTGCGCGTGTCTGACCTGCTCGACCCGACCACCCTCGGCGACCTGCTGAGGGTGGCCTCGGCATCCGACTACAGCCGCTGGGAAGACCAGATCCGTCGCACCGGCGGCTGCTCCGACCCCATCCACCTCACCGGCTGGACGATCCAGAAGGACAAGACGACCGGCGAGATCCTGCACCACTACTCCACCGAGAACGAGCCGGGCGGGCGCCTCCGCGTGGCCTGCGGCAACCGCCGCGCCTCCCGCTGCCCGTCCTGCGCCTGGACCTACGCCGGGGACACTTACCACCTCATCCGCGCAGGGCTCGCCGGAGACGACCGCCGCGACATCCCCACCACCGTCCGCGACCACCCCCGCGTCTTCGCCACCCTCACCGCCCCCTCCTTCGGCCCGGTCCACAACAGGCCCGACCGGGGTGCCTGCCGCTGCGGCACCCACCACGCCCCAGACGCCCCGGAACTCGGCACCGCCCTCGACCTGGCCACCTACGACTACGCGGGGGCTGTGCTGTTCAACAACCACGCCGGGCAGCTCTGGCAGCGCTTCACCAATCGGCTCCGCCGCGAGATCGCCGCCCGCGCCGGCATCACCCAACGCGAGCTGAAGGAGTGCGCCCGCCTCTCCTACGGCAAGGTCGCCGAGTTCCAGAAACGCGGCGCCGTGCACTTCCACGCCGTGATCCGCATCGACGGCCCCGACGGACCCGACACCCCACCGCCGTCCTGGGCCACGGTCGACCTCCTGTCCGACTCCATCCGTGCAGCTGCCGCACACTCCTACACCTCCGTCTCCGTCCCCGCCGCCGAAGACCAGCCCGCCCGCACCTTCCGCTGGGGCACCCAGCTCGACGTGAGGCCCGTGAAGGCCTTCGGTGACGGCTCCGCAATCACCGAACAGGCCGTCGCCTCCTACGTCGCCAAGTACGCCACCAAGGCCGCCGAGAACACCGGCACCCTGGACCGCCGCATCGGCGAACTCGCCGAACTCGACCGCCACCAGGTCCCCGACCACACCCGCCACCTCATCGAGGCATGCAAGCAGCTCGACCCGCTCTACCCCGACCGGCTCCTGTGGGCCTGGGCTCACATGCTCGGCTTCCGCGGCCACTTCTCCTCCAAGTCCCGCCGCTACTCCACCACCCTCGGCGCCCTCCGCCAGGCCCGCGCCGACTACCGCGCCGCCCAGGAACACGCCGCCCTCGGCCTGGACGACCGCGAGCCGGACACCGTCCTGGTCCTGGCCGACTGGCAGTACGCCGGACACGGCCACACTCCCGGCGAATCAGCCCTCGCCGCCACGATCGCCCGCGACATCCAACTCAACCGCGAAACCGCCCGCGAAGCACTACGCGACCAACTCGCCCAGGAAGGAGCCGCAGCATGACCACTGCCACTCCCGAACTGCTGACCGTGCCCGAAGTCATGGCGCGGCTCAGGCTCGGCCGTTCCACCGTCTACGACCTGATCCGCTCCCGCCGTCTGGTCTCCATCACGGTCGGCCGTTCCCGCCGCATTCCGGCTGATGCCCTGCGCGACTTCATAACCCGTGAGATCGAGGAGGCTGCCTGATGGCCAAGCGCAACCCCAACGGTGAGGGCACCATCTACCGCCGCAAGGACGGCCGGTACGAGGGAGCTGGCTACGTCCTGATGCCGGACGGCACCTACAAGCGCCGACGGGTCTACGGCCACACCTGGGAGGAGGCTCGGAAGAAGCTCACCGAGCTGCTCTCCAAGAGCGACCAGGGCATTCCTGCGGCCGACACGACCGAGAGTCTCGGTACCTATCTCCCGTACTGGCTTGAGCACGTCGTGAGCCACAAGGTGCGGCCCTCGACGGTCTACAGCTACAGCAAGTGCGTCAACGCGTACATCGTGCCCCGACTTGGAAAGAAGAAGCTCGCCCGGCTCTCAGTCAAAGACGTGCGCCTCTTCCTCGACTGGGCTCGGCAGGCGTGCCAGTGCTGTGCTCAAGGACGTGATGCCGCTCGCCCGGCGGGTGCGCGTCGCTGCTGTGCCGCCACTCCTAAGCGGTGCTGCGAGCGTCGGCTGTCGCCGCGCATGGTCCAGTACCTGCATGCGGTGCTGCGGAACGCGCTCCAGCACGCGGTCCGTGAGGAGTTGGTGCAGCGCAACGTTGCCAAGCTCGTGCAGGTCCAGACTCCTCGGTACCGGGTCGGCCGCGGTCTATCCGTCGCCGAGGGGAAGAAGCTCCTGGAGGACGTGCGTGACGATCGGCTGAGTGCGGCGTACGTGCTCGCGCTGTACCTGGGGCTCCGGCGTGGTGAACTGCTCGGGCTCCACTGGTCGGACGTTGACCTGGACGGGGGATCGCTGGAGATCCGTACGGCCCTGCAGCGGGTCAACGGAGAGCTGACGCTCACCGCGCCCAAGACGCGCCGCTCGGAGCGACCCGTACCGCTCCCGGCCGTGTGTGTCGACGCACTCCGCCGGCACCGTGAGCGCCAGGCGGAAGAGCGCGAAGCCGCAGGGGAGCAGTGGCAGGAAACCGGCCTGGTCTTCACCACCCGGCGGGGGACTCCGATCGAGCCCCGGAACCTGAACCGGCACTTCTACCCGATCCGCGAGCGGCTCGGCCTGGACGTCCGCTTCCATGACCTCCGCCACACCTGCGTGACCCTGCTGCTGGGCCTCGGGATCCCGCCGCACATCGTCCGGGACATCGTCGGGCATAGCGCCCTGGACGTGACGATGAACATCTACGCGCACGCCGACATGACGGAGAAGCGGGCTGCTCTGGACAAGCTGGGAGACCTGCTGTCCGACGAGTGACGGGGTCGTTGCCGTCAGCGTTGCCGTCAGAGACACGAAACGCCCTGGAGGGGAGATCCCCTCTGGGGCGTTTTGGCTGGTAGGAGGTGGCGCCCCCGGCAGGACTCGAACCTGCGGCCAAGCGCTTAGAAGGCGCCTGCTCTATCCACTGAGCTACGGGGGCCGGTGTGGTGGCCTCTGTCGTGGTGCCCTGGTGTGGGCCGATCCGTGACGTTGCCGGGGACAAGGATAGGGCTCCCGCGTCCTTGTCCCTGTTGCTTCGCCTCCATGGCTCGATGTGGAGGTTCGGTGAAGCGGTCCTGATAATCGCAGGCAGGTACGAATCGTGCACCGCTTTTGGCGTCTGAGGCATCGGGTGTTGTGCACTCGTTATGCCTGGAGTGTGCCCGTGTCCCAGTAGTCCCTTCCGTCCCTTGTGTCCTGTCGGCGCGCAGACATGCTCATATGCTTCAGAATTCCCCTAAAATTGGGCATTCTTCGCATGTGGTGACCTTGGACGTACGGCCTCAGCTGCTCGACGCACTCTCCGCCCTGCGCGACCGTGTCGCCGCCGCACGCTTCCCGCTGCCCCTGGCGGGGGCCCCACGCGCGCGTGCCAGACGCGACGAACTGCTCGCCCAGCTCGACGACTACTTGGTGCCCCGGCTGAGAGACCCCGAAGCGCCACTTCTGACCGTCGTGGGGGGCTCCACGGGAGCCGGGAAGTCCACGCTGGTGAACTCCCTCGTGGGACGGCGGGTCAGTGAGGCCGGGGTGCTGCGGCCGACGACACGGACACCCGTGCTGGTCTGCCATCCGGAGGACCATCACTGGTTCAGCGGCATGCGGGTGCTGCCCGATCTCACCCGCGTGTGGGTACCCCAGCAGGACCCCACGGACGATCTGTTGCTCCCGGGCGAGAACCCCGCGCGCGTGTTGCGCATCGAGACCGTCGAGACGCTGCCGCCCGGCCTCGCCCTCCTCGACGCCCCCGACATCGACTCCCTGGTCTCCGACAACCGCGTCCTGGCCGCCGAGCTCATCTGCGCGGCCGACATCTGGATCATGGTCACCACGGCCGCCCGCTACGCCGACGCCGTGCCGTGGCACATGCTGCGCACCGCCAAGGAATACGACGTCACCCTCGTCACCGTCCTGGACCGGGTGCCCCACCAGGTGGTCGCCGAGGTGTCGCGGCAGTACGGGGCGCTGCTCACCAAGGCCGGACTCGGGCAGGTGCCGCGGTTCACCGTGCCCGAACTGCCCGAGTCGGCCTGGGGCGGCGGGCTGCTGCCGGCCAGCGCCGTGGCCCAGCTGCGCACCTGGCTGGTCCACCAGGTCCAGGACCCGGCGGCCCGGCAGCAGGTCGTGGCCCGCACCGCGCACGGCGTCCTCGACTCCCTCAAGTCCCGGATGCCCGAGCTGGCCGGCGCCGCCGCCGCACAGTACGCGGCCGCGCTGCGGCTCACCGCCGCCGTCGACGGGGCGTACGACAGCGAGCACAAACGCGTGCGGGGCCGTTTGCAGGCCGGGGCGGTGCTCGCCGGGGACGCCCTGAAGCGGTGGCGCGCCTTCCCCCTGGACTGCACCGCCGACGAGCTCCTCGACGCGCTCGTGGAGAGCCTGAGCACGCTGCTGCTGTGCGCCGTCACCGCCGCCGACGAGCGCATCGACGACGCCTGGCGGCGCGAACCCGCGGCGGCCGCACCCGGGCTCGCCGACCGCGAACCCGCCGCGGAGAGCGCCGAGCACCGGATCGGTCTCGCCGTACGGCGGTGGCGGCGGGAGCTCGAGGAGTACGCCGAGGACGAGGTGCGCGAGCTCGACCGGAACCTCGCGCCCGATCCCGAGCTGGTCGCCGCCCTGGTCGCCACCTCCCTGCTGGGCGGCCGCCGGGGACGGACGGCCGGGGAGGGGCTCGCCGAGCGGATCGGCGCCCACGGCGCGCTGCGGTTGCGCGACCGCGCCGGACGGCTGCTCACCGAGCACGTCGACCGGGTCCTGCACGCAGAGCGCGAGCGCCGGCTCGCCCCGCTCGACGCCCTCGACGTCCACCCGGAGCCCCAGGCCGAACTCATCGCCGCCCTGTCCGTACTTCAGAAGGAGAGGTGACCGGTGACCGCCGTCACTGACCAGGACCACACCGAGCGCTCCGACCAGCCGGGCGACGCGGACAAGGCGAGAGCCGCCGAGAACCCATCGGCGAAGGCCCTCGAGAGCGCATCCCAGAGCGCAGCCCAGCGCGACTCCGAGAGCGCATCCCAGAGCGCCCCCGAGAACGTCTCCGGGGGCGAGAGCGCGGATGACGCCCACGCGCGCGTGCCGGGCGGCGACTCCTCCTCCCGTACGGATCCCCGTGCGGATCCCCGTGCGGATCCCCGTACGGATCCCCGTACGGATCCCCGTACAGACTCCCGTGCGGACTCCGGTACGGATCCCCGTACGGACTCCTCGGTCGCCTGGGACGACGGGCTCATCGCACGGCGGGTCGACGAGGCCACCGCAACACACCAGTACGCCGTGCTCGACAGCCGTACCGCCGTCCCGCCGACGGTGTCCCCGCTGGTGTACGACGGGCCGCTGCGTTCCCGGCTGGAGGCGCTGCGCGAACTGGTGGGGCTCTCCCGCACCCGGCTGGACAGCCGGACGCTGGCGGAGGCGGGCCGGGTGCTCGACGAGGCGTCCGCGCGGCGCAGGCTCTCCGGGCAGCACACCGTCGTCGCCATCGCGGGCGCCACGGGCAGCGGCAAGTCGCAGCTGTTCAACGCGCTCGCCGGGGTGGCCATCTCGGAGACGGGAGTACGCCGTCCCACCACCGCGGCGCCCATCGCGTGCAGTTGGAGCGACGGGGCCGCGAGCCTCATCGAACGGCTCGGCATCCCGCCCCGGCTGCGCCGGCGTCCGCTGCCGACCGGGGACGGGGAGTCCCAGCTGCGCGGACTCGTCCTCATCGACCTGCCCGACCACGACTCCGCGGCCGTACAGCACCGCGAGCACGTGGACCGCATCCTGGCGCTCGTCGACGCGGTCATCTGGGTCGTCGACCCGGAGAAGTACGCCGACGCCGTCCTCCACGAGCGCTATCTGCGGCCGATGGCGGCCCACGCGGAGGTCATGTTCGTCGTCCTCAACCAGATCGACCGGCTGCCCGCGGAGGCCGCCGAGCAGGTCCTCGACGATCTGCGGCGGCTGCTCGACGAGGACGGCATCGCCCTCGGCGAGTACGGCGAACCGGGTACGACCGTGCTCGCGCTGTCCGCGCTCACCGGCGACGGCGTCGGTGAGCTGCGGGAGGCGCTCGGCCAGTTCGTCGCGGAGCGCACGGCGCCGGCCCGCCGTATCTCGGCCGACGTGGACATCGCGGCGGCGCGGCTGTGGCCCGTCTACGCCACCCGGCGGCGGACCGGGCTCAGTGAACAGGCCCGGGAGGAGTTCGCGGACCGGCTCGCGGACGCGGTGGGCGCCACGGCGGCGGGCGAGGCCGCCGAACGCGCGTGGCTGCGCAACGCCAACCGCGCCTGTGGTACGCCCTGGCTGCGGTTGTGGCGCTGGTATCAGGACCGCGGCGAGCCCGCCACGGGGCGGCTCCCCTCGCGCACGCAGGCCGATGAGGAGGCCACCGCACGGCAGCGGGTCGAGCAGGCGGTACGGACGGTGGCCGACCGGGCCTCGGCCGGCCTGCCCGCGCCCTGGGCGCTGGCGGTGCGCGAGGCGGCCGTCCGCGGCTCCCAGGGGCTGCCCGAGGCGCTGGACGAGCTGAGCGTGCGCGCGGGAGTGCCGACGGGGCGGCCACCGCGGCCGGGGTGGTGGCCGGTGGCCGTGCTGTCCCAGGCGTCCATGACGATCCTGCAGTTCCTGGGCGGCCTGTGGCTGCTGGGCCAGATCGTCGGGGTCATGTCGCCGAACCTGGGCGTGCCGGTGCTGCTGATGGTGATCGGCATCGTCGGCGGCCCGCTCATCGAGTGGAGCTGCCGGATGGCGGCGCGGGGGCCGGCCCGCCGCTACGGCCTCGAGGCGGAACGCCGGTTGCGGGAGGCGGCTGCCGGGTGCGGGAGGGCCCGGGTGCTGGATCCGGTGGCGGCGGAGCTGCTGCGGTATCGGGAGGTTCGGGAGCAGTACGGGAGGGTGGTGCGGGTGGGGAGGTGACGCCGGGGCCGGGACGGTGACTCCGTGGGGCGCGGCGGTTATGTCGGGCCGCAGATGTCATTCGGCGTCACCCGTCCGGGTGGCGGCGTTGTCCACAGGCGGCCGGTGGTCCACGGCGCTCAGCGGGCTCGGCCCGGCGGCGGCAGTCTGGCAGACACAGCCGTACGGGACGGGCCCGTACGCATGTCGGCCCGGTGTCGCACGTCCGGGCGAGGGAGGGGTTCGCGATGAACGAGACGATGGTCTGCGCGGTCGGCAGGGTGGCGACGCAGCCGGTGTACCGGGAGATGGCGTCCGGCCCGTCGGCGAGGTTCCGGATGGCCGTGACCGCCCGCTACTGGGACCGCGAGAAGAACATGTGGACGGACGGGCACACCAACTTCTTCACGGTGTGGGCCAATCGCCAGCTCGCCACGAACGCGGCGGCGTCGCTGACGGTGGGCGAGCCCGTGATCGTCCAGGGCAGGCTGAAGGTGCGGACCGACGTGCGCGAGGGGCAGAGCTGGACCTCGGCTGACATCGACGCGGTAGCGATCGGTCACGACCTGGCCTGGGGCACCTCGGCGTTCCGCCGCGCAGGCAAGTCGGAGACGGCGTCCTCGCCGACGCAGCCGGAACCCAACTGGGAGACCCCGCCGGGTGGTTCGCCGGATCCGACGGACGCCGCCTCGCAACAGCCCCCGGAACCAGCCGTATTGACGTGACGTCAATCACCCGCCCGCCTGCCCGGACTGCGGCTTATCGGCGAGTGTGCACCGAAAATCGGCGGTGGACTTGTCGATAAGCCCTGCTCACAAGGGGTCTTGGCGATAACGATTCCGAGTCGGATCACTCGTCCGACCGTCTCACCGGCGAGCGGCGTCCGCCGCATACCTAGGATGCCGGGCATGGCTCTCGGGGCTCCTGCGGCCTGCGAGGCTTCTGATTCTGCAGGTGGGACCGTACCCCCCACATCGACGGGTCCTGCTCGAAGGGGAATTTGGTGTTTGCTTCGTTCTCTGCGGTGTTCGTACGCAGGCGAGGGGCTGCCCGCCTCGGCGCCGCGACGCTCGTGTCCGGGCTCGTCGCCGCGGGCGTGCTGGCCGGCGCCGGCCAGGCGACCGCCGAGGAGACCACGGGGAGTCAGGGCGGGGCGACGGCGACGACAGCCGGGCTCAAGACGTACGGCACCGCGGTGATACACGGCGACACCGGGGACCAGCAGGTGTCGGCGGGCCTGTTCGAGATGTCCGTCGAGGGCGGCGGCATGCTCCAGACGTACTGCGTCGACCTGCACAACCCGACGCAGCGGGACGCCGAGTACCACGAGACGCCCTGGAGCGGCACGTCCCTGGGCGCCAACAAGGACGCCGGCCGGATCCGCTGGATCCTTCAGAACTCCTACCCGCAGGTGAACGACCTCGCGGCGCTGGCGCGGAAGGCGGGCGTCCGTGGCGCGCTGACCGAGCAGGACGCGGCGGCCGGCACGCAGGTGGCGATCTGGCGGTACTCGGACGACGTGGCCGTCGACGCCCTCGACCCGCAGGCCGAGCAGCTCGCGGACTACCTGGAGAAGAACGCCCGGAGCCGGCCCGAGCCCCGGGCCTCGCTCACCCTCGACCCGCCGGCGGTCTCCGGCCGGCCGGGGGAGCGGCTGGGCCCGGTGACGGTGCACACCAACGCCCGCAGCGTGACGGTGAGTCCGCCCGCGGACGCCGCCACGAGCGGGGTCCGGATCGTCGACAGGCAGGGCAAGGCCGTCACCTCCACGTCCGACGGCGGGCAGGTGTTCTTCGAGGTGCCCGAGGACGCGGCGTCCGGCACGGCAGAACTGACCGTGCAGGCCTCGACGACCGTGCCCGTCGGCCGTGCCTTCGCCTCCGAGAGCCGGAGCCAGACGCAGATCCTGGCCGGTTCCAGTGAGTCGACGGTGTCGGCCACGGCGGGGGCGACGTGGGCGAAGCAGGGCGCGATCCCGGCACTGTCGGCGGCGAAGAACTGCGCCGAGGGCGGTGTGGACATCATCGCCTCCAACAAGGGCGACGAGCCGTTCACCTTCGAACTGGCGGGCTTTGAGCACACCATCGCCGCGGGCGAGTCCCGAACGGTGACGGTCCCGCTCCAGGAGGACCAGGCGTACGACTTCACGATCCACGCCCCGGGCGGCTTCACCCAGCGCTTCACCGGCATGCTGGACTGCCGGATCCAGGGCAGCGAGACCGGCCCGGCCACACAGACCCTCAGCGAACCGAGCCCGGCCTCGGTGGACGGCGCGGCCACGGACACCAACCTCGCCGAAACCGGCGGCTCCGGAGTCACCCCCCTCATCGCCGGCATCGCCATCGCCCTGGTCGTGATCGGCGGAACGACCCTGATCGTGCTGCGCCGCAGGGGGACACCGACGGGGGACTGACGCTGACGCTCGTGCTCCGCTGAAGGCCATTGCCCAGGCAGGCCCTCGTCCTAGGCTCAGCCCATGAAGATCACGGTACGGGCGGCGGCCGAGGCCGACCTGGCAGCACTACTGGCCCTCTACGGCGAACTGAACCCGGACGATGCGCCGTTGTCCCAAGCGTCGGCAGACGCCGTCTGGGCGGCCATGTCCGGGCAGCAGGGGCGGACCGTCCTGGTCGCCGAGGCCGACGGTGCCGTGGCGGGGACGGCGGACTGCATCGTGATGCCGAATCTCACCCGCGGCGGTCGGGCCGTCCTGTTCGTGGAGAACGTGGTGGTGGCCGGCCGCTTCCAGCGGCGGGGCGTCGGGCGTCGGCTGATGGAGGCGGCCGTGCGGCTGGGGGAGTCGGCCGGCTGCTACAAGGTGCAGTTGCTGGCAGCGGACGACGAGTACGTCCACAGCTTCTACGAAGCGTGCGGCTTCAAGGCGCTGGCGCAGGGATTTCGCCGCTACGTGGAGTAGCCGCGCGTTTCCCCGACGGGAACCGAACCGATGCCCCCGGCGTGTTTCTGGGCAAGGGGTGGTGCCTCGCGCTGCGATCAGATCAAGATCGAGGCAAGGCCGGTGCGGATGTCAGTGCCGGAAGGGATACTTGCGGCGACGGATGACCATGGGGGAGGTCACAGTGACACACCTGCCGACGAGCAGCACACCACCAACGGGCCCGGGCCTGCCCACCCTCCCGGCCGTACCGGCCCAACCGGCGCCACCGGCGCAGCCGGGCCAAGCGCCTCACGGCCGTGCGGAACCTCAGCCCCGGCGTACCGCCTTCGCCGAGGGACTGGACCAACTCCGCGCCGCCGCCACCACAGAGCCCGGCCGCCTCCGTATCATCGGCGCGCTCCTCGCGCTCCTCGTCGTCGCCTTCGGCGCCGTCACCGCCTGGCAGATGACCGACCGCGCGGCCGCCGCCGACGACGTGCTCACCAGCAGTCAGCCCCTCAGTTCGGACGCGGCCGACATCTACCGCTCCCTCGCGGACGCCAACACGGCCGCCTCCAGCGGTTTCCTCGCCGGCGGTCAGGAGACGGCAGCCTCCCGCGACCGCTACGAGAAGGACATCCGCACGGCCGCGGAGAAACTCGTCAACGCCGCCGCCAACTCGGACCCGGACTCCCCTTCCGCGGCGACCATCGCCAAGCTCAACAGACTCCTCCCGGAGTACAAGGGCCTGGTCGAGCGCGCGCGCACCTACAACCGCCAGGGCTTCCCGGTCGGCGGCGCCTACCTCCGCTACGCCAACGAGAAGATGCAGCAGCAGATGCTCCCGGCGGCGGAGGACCTGTACAAGAAGGAGAACCAGCGCCTGCGCGCCGACTACGCGGACGCCACGCCCTACCCCTGGGCCGCCATCGCCCTCGGCATCGCCGCCCTGGCCGCCCTCGCCTGGGCCCAGCACCGCAACTACCAGCGCACGAACCGGGTCCTGAACCACGGCCTGGTCGCCGCGACGGCCACCGCGACGGTGGTCCTCCTCTGGCTGGTCGTCGGCCACAGCCTCGCCCGCGCGGGCCTGAACGACTCCTACGACCACGGCGTCCGCTCCCTGAACGTGCTGCACGACGCCCGTATCGCCTCCCTCAAGGCAAGGGGCAACGAGAACCTGACCCTGGTGGCCCGCGGCGCCGAGACGAAAAAGGTCGGCAAAAAGACCTATGACGCCTACGACTACGACTTCCGCACGGACATGAGCGCCCTGGGCAAGCATCTGACGGCCGCCGGGAAGCTCGCCGACGACGCATCGGGCGAAAACCCCGTCACCGCCGCCGTCGGCAACATGACGGAGTGGAAGGAGCGCCACACGGCGGCCCGCGACCAGGACGAGAAGGGCAACTACCAGCAGGCGCTGGACATGGTCATCGGCACCGAGAACACGACCGGCGAGTGCTTCGACAACGTCGACGACAATCTGCGCACGGCACTCGCCCACGAGGAAACCGAGTTCAAGCGCGCGGCCGATGACGGCCGGGACGCCCTGACGGGCCTGTCGGCAGGCGCGGCCGTCCTCGCGGTGCTCGGCGCCGCGGGCGCGGTGCTGGGCATCGGCCGCAGGCTGTCGGAGTACCGATGAACGTGACACGGGTGAAAGGGGGCGCGACCATGCGAGCACGACGTCTGCGGGCCAGTCTGAAGGGCTGGGGCGGGGTGGCCGCGATGGCGGTCGTCTGCGCCCTGGTGGCCGTCTTCGCACTGTGCGTCCCGCTGTCCGGATCGCGGACCGTGGACGGCCAGGCCGTCGCCCAGTCGGCCCGGGTCAATGCCGAGAAGGCCGAAGAGGACTGCGAGGCCCCGGAGAAGCAGACGCTGTCGCCCTCCTCCGCAGACGGCGACACCATCCAGGCGATCAAGAACCGCAAGGGCGAGAAGCGCAAGCTGATCGTCGGCGTCGACCAGAACAGCTACCGCTGGGGCTACCGCAACCCCAACAGCGGAAAGACCGCGGAGCTCGAGGGCTTCGACATCGACCTGGTCCACCGCATCGCCGAGGACATACTCGGCGACCCGAAGGCGGTCCAGTTCAAGGCGATCCCCACCGACCAGCGCATCCCGGCGATCCAGGACGGCCGCGTGGACATGGTCGTCCGCACGATGACGATCAACTGCGATCGCATCAAGGACGTCGCCTTCTCCGCGCCCTACTTCAAGACGGGACAGCAGGTCCTGGCCCCCAAGTCCTCGCCGGTCAAGGGCTATGACGACACGCTCGCCGACAAGAGGATCTGCACGGCGGCGGGCTCCACGGCGTACTCCACGCTGGAAGCGGACAAGAAGGACGGCAAACTCCCCGCCACCACCGACATCTCCAAGACGGTGCCGAACCAACTCGACTGCCTGGTCAGGCTCCAGCTCGGTGAAGCCGACGCGGTGGTCACCGACGGCGCGCTCGCCGCGAGCCAGGCGGCACAGGATCCGACGGTCCAGCTCAAGGGTGACGCCTTCACTGCCGAGTACTACGGCGTGGCGATGAAGAAGGACGCCGACGACCTGGTACGCCGGGTCAACCAGATCCTGGTGGACTACCGCAAGGACACCGCGAACGGCTGGCAGGCGTCGTACGACAAATGGCTGTCGGCGACACTGGGCAAGGATTCGGAGAAGTCGGAACCACCGGCACCGCAGTACCTCCGCACGACCTGACAACTGCACCGACCCCCCAACCGGCACAACCGCAGCGAGAGGTGATCGATGGGCGTCACGGGATCCACCGGGCCGGTGATGGACCGGGACGAGGTGGACCGTGCGCTGGCGCGGCTCGGCGCGGAGCACGAGGCGGTCGAGACCTCGCTCCTCGCCCTCCAGGACCACGCGGGCCGCAGACTCCTGGAGGGCGCCGAGCTCACCGGCGTCACCCAGGAGCGCTGGACGTCCACGGAGGCGTCGATCACGCTGCTGTGGACGTACTTCGACGCGTACACGGCCGCCTTGCGCACCGCCCGGGAGATCCGCGCCCGCCGACGCTGGTCCAGCCGCGAGGACCTGGTGGAGCTGACGGAGCTGCTGAACGGCGAGTCGGTCACGGTCGCGGGCAGCGCCACCGCGACGGCCAACGCCCCCACGCTGCACGGCACGGGGAACAAACTCAGCGAACGCTACTCGCTCGCCACCCTCGTCGACCGGATGAACGAGCTGTACGCGGCGAGCCTGGACCTGGTCGTCGCGGCCGACGCGGTCTGGTCGGCGCTGCCGGCCCGGATCGATCTGCTGGCGGCCGAGCTCCAGCGCACCCGCCGGCTCGCGCACTCGGTCGGCGTGCGCCCCGGCGAGCACCCGGCGGGCGACGACCTGGAGCGCATCACCCGCACGCTCACGAAGCTGCGCGAGCAGGTGGTGTCGGACCCGCTGGCGTTCTGGCAGCCCGCGCAGGGCAGTTCGGCTCCGGGCGGCGGCAGGCCGGACACGACGGTGTACGACCGGGAGGCGCGCGCCCTGGAGGACGTACGCCGGGAGATCGACGCGGTTCTGACGGTGCGACAGGACGCCGAGAAGCGGATCGTCAAGCTGCGGGACGTCCTCAGCCGCGCGGACCGTACGCTCGCCGAGGCGCGCACCGCTCGCGGCGAGGTCCTCGCGAAGATCGCGGCGACGGAGGTGCCGGTCGTCAGCGGACCGCCGACCGCGTTGCAGGAGCAGCTGGCGGCGGCCGCGGAGTACCGCAGACAAGCCCAGTGGCACCGCCTGTCCCCGCTCCTGGAGTCGCTGGAGCAGAAGGCGGAGGACGAACTGCTGCGCGCCCGCGAGTCGTTGACCGCGGTCACCGCGCCCCTGGCGGTCCGCGCCGAGCTGCGCGGCCGTCTCGACGCGTACAAGGCGAAGGTCGCCCGGCACGGCTTCGCCGAGGACACGCTGCTGGTGGAGCGGTACGAGAAGGCCCGCCGCATGCTCTGGAGCGCCCCCTGCGACCTGCGCGCCGCCGAACAGGCCGTGCTGCGCTACCAGCAGGCCGCCGCGGAACTGCTCGGCGGCCCCCGGGTGCCGGACCAGGGCGTGCCGGAGGACGACCGGAGGGGGCCGGGCGCATGAGCGACAAGGGGGAGTCCATGAGTGAGGCACGCACATGTCAACGCCCCACCTGCACGGGCACCTACGAAGACGTGGGCGGCGGCGAACTGTACTGCGACACCTGCGGCCTCGCCCCGGTCGTCGCCCCGAACGGCATGGTCGGGTCACCCCCCACCGGCATCACCGCCGGCGGCAAGGGCGGCTCCCGCGGTTCGGGAGGCAGCGGCAGCTCCCGCTCCAGCAGCCGCAGTTCCCGTACGTCGTCCCAGTCGTCGAAGTCCCGCCGCTCGGTGTCGGGTCGCCTCTCGCGCTCCCTGTCGGGCAAGGCGACGGGCCGCTCGGTGTCGGTGCGCAGCTCCGGCTCCGCCGCCGGCTCCTCGTCCCGGGGCCGGCTGGGCGCCGGGCTGGTCCAGGTCCCGCCGATCCCGCGGCCCGACCCGCGCGAAATGGTCCTGGACAACCCCGAGGTGCCCGAGCGGAAGCGGTTCTGCTCGCGCTCGGACTGCGGCGCCCAGGTGGGCCGGGCGCGCGGCGACCGTCCGGGGCGTACGGAGGGGTTCTGCACCAAGTGCGGCCATCCGTACTCGTTCGTGCCGAAGCTGAAGGCCGGGGACGTCGTGCACGGCCAGTACGAGGTGGTGGGCTGCCTCGCGCACGGCGGTCTGGGCTGGATCTACCTGGCCGTCGACCGGGCGGTCTCCGACCGCTGGGTGGTCCTCAAGGGCCTGCTGGACACCGGCGACCAGGACGCGATGGCCGCGGCGATCTCCGAGCGGCGCTTCCTGGCGGAGATCGAGCACGCCAACATCGTGCGGATCTACAACTTCGTCGAGCACCTGGACCAGCGCACGGGCTCCCTCGACGGCTACATCGTCATGGAGTACGTGGGCGGCAAGTCGCTGAAGGAGATCGCCAACGCCCGCCGCACACCGCAGGGCAGGCGCGATCCGCTGCCGGTGGAGCAGGCCTGCGCGTACGGCCTGGAGGCCCTGGAGGCGCTCGGCCATCTGCACAGCCGCAACCTGCTGTACTGCGACTTCAAGGTCGACAACGCCATCCAGACCGAGGACCAGCTCAAGCTGATCGACATGGGCGCGGTGCGCAGGATGGACGACGAGGAGTCGGCCATCTACGGCACGGTCGGGTACCAGGCGCCGGAGGTCGCCGAGGCCGGTCCGTCGGTGGCGAGCGACCTCTACACCGTCGCCCGCACCCTCGCCGTCCTGACCTTCGACTTCCAGGGCTACACGAACGTCTACGCGGACTCCCTGCCCGACCCGGACAACATCGAGGTCTTCCGGCAGTACGAGTCGTTCTACCGCCTCCTGGTCCGCGCCACGGACCCCGACCCGGGCCGCCGGTTCGCCTCCGCGCAGGAGATGGCCGAGCAGCTGACCGGTGTCCTGCGGGAGGTCGTCTCCCTGCAGACGGGCCGTGCCCGGCCCGCCCTGTCCACGCTGTTCGGGCCCGAACTGCGGGTCACGGACACGGAGTTGTTCCCGAGGCTGGACGGTGAGGTGTCGCGGCTCGGGGCGAGGGTGGCGCGGAAACGGGGCCGTTCCGCGACCGCTGCGGCGCTGCCCGCTGTCCCCTCCCAACCCCACGGTGGCGCGCAACGCCTCCCCAACCCCCACAGCCTCGTCAAACCCGTCGACACCCCCGCCGCCGCCCTCGCCCTCCCCGTCCCCCGCGTCGACCCGTCCGACCCCAACGCCGGCTTCCTGGCAGGTCTGATGACCTCCGCCCCGGCCGAGCTGCTCGGCGCCCTCGCGGCGGCTCCGGCCCCGTCGATCGAGACGCGGCTGCGGCAGATCCGGGCCTGGCTGGAGACCGGAGATCCGGCCGCCGCGCTGGAGGCGCTGGTCACACTGGAGGGGGAGCGGTCCGACGACTGGCGGGTGGTCTGGTACCGGGGCGTGGCCGCGCTGGTGACGGGCGACGACGAGGGCGCCGCGCTCGCCTTCGACGCGATCTACGACGCCTTCCCCGGCGAGATCGCGCCGAAGCTGGCGCTGGGCCTGTGCGCGGAGGTGCTGGGCCAGCTCGACAACGCCGCCGAGTACTACCGGCTGGTGTGGTCGACCGACCCGAGCTATGTGAGCGCCGGGTTCGGGCTGGCCCGCGTGCAGTTGGCGACCGGGGACCGGCGCAGCGCCGTACGGACGCTGGAGTCGGTCCCGGAGTCCTCCATCCACTACACGGCCGCGCGCGTGGCCGCCGTCCGGGCGCGGTTGCGGCAACGCACGGCGACCGCCTCGGACGTACCGTTCCTGGAGGACCTCACGGCCGCCGCGGCGCAGGTCGAGGCCCTGGAGGCGTACGGTCTGGACCCGGCGCGGCGCGAGCAGTTGTCGGCCGAAGTCCTCGGCTGCGCGCTGGACTGGGTACTCTCCGGGGGCCAGGGTTCCGCCCCTCCCGCCGCCGGGGGACGGACGCTGCTCGGCAGCGGCCTGGACGAGCGGGGCCTGCGTTTCGGCCTGGAACGCTCGTACCGCACGCTGGCCAGGCTGGCGCGTGGCGGCGAGGAGAGGATCGACCTGGTGGAACGTGCCAATCGTTACCGCCCCCGGACGTGGGTGTAGTAGATGTCGCAGATGCCCCAGTTGTCCGCCTGCCCGAGTTGCGAGGAACCCCTCGAATCGGGTGACCGTTTCTGCGGCGCGTGCGGATACGACCTGTCCGCCGTGCCGGCACGGCCTCAGGACAACCCGACCATCACCATGAACGGCTCGGTGCCCGTGCAGGGCGCTCCGGCCGCCGGTGCGTATCCCGCGCCGTCGCCGTCGGTGCCACCCGCCGGTGCGGGCTGGCCCGCCCCCGGCCTGGACGGCGCGGGCGGATCGCAAGCGGCGCATCTGCCGACGGACCTTCCGGGGACGGACTCGGGCGGCTCCGCGCTGCCCCCGGACACACCCCCGCCCCCCGGCGCCCCGCCGGCCCCGGCCGCGGGCGTCCGCTTCGACCATCCGCCCCAGGCCGCGGCACATCCCCAGGCGGAGGGGCACCCCATGCCGCCCGGCGGCTACGCACCACAACCCGACGGATATCCGGCACAGTCCGAGACCTACCAGGCACAGCAGCCCGACGAGTACCTCCTCCAGGCACCGGACCCACGGGTGTCCGCCGACCCGGCGGCCCAGGCCGCGGGCGCCGGCGGCAAGGTCTGCGTGGCCTGCCGGGCCGGCCGCGTGGACGACGACGGCTACTGCGAGAACTGCGGCCACGCCCAGCCGCGCGAACGGGACCACATGGAGCAGGAGTCCGGCCCGGTGGCCGCGGTCAGCGACCGCGGCCTGCGCCACCACCGCAACGAGGACGCGTTCGCCATCGGCAGCACCGCGCTGCCGGACGGCTCACCCGCCTCCGTGGCCATCGTCTGCGACGGCGTCTCCTCGGCGACCCGCCCC
Organism: Streptomyces coeruleorubidus; assembly: GCF_028885415.1. Taxonomy (GTDB): domain Bacteria; phylum Actinomycetota; class Actinomycetes; order Streptomycetales; family Streptomycetaceae; genus Streptomyces; species Streptomyces coeruleorubidus_A. The sequence continues at coordinate 3,424,503 of NZ_CP118527.1, read as the reverse complement.
GACGACGCCTCGATGGCGGCGTCGAAGGCGGCGAGCGAGGCACTGCTGGCCGCCCTGCCGCGCGGCACGCACCCGCAGCAGGCGATGCACGACGCGATCATCGCCGCCTCGCGCGCGGTCAACTCGCTCGCCGCGGAACCCGCCACGGCCCGCGAGCACGCCCCCCACCAGAACGCCCCCGCGTGCACCATCGTCGGCGCCGTGGTCACCTCGGGCCTGCTGATCGTCGGCTGGGTCGGCGACAGCCGCGCCTACTGGGTCCCGGTCGACCGGAGCGCACCCCCCGCCCGGCTCACCGAGGACGACTCGTGGGCGGCGCAGATGGTCGCCGCGGGCCTGATGAGCGAGGCCGAGGCCTACGCCGACGAGCGCGCCCACGCGATCACCGGCTGGCTCGGCGCGGACGCCTACGAACTGGAACCGCACACCGCCGCGTTCAAGCCCGACCGGCCGGGCGTGGTCGTGGTCTGCACGGACGGCCTGTGGAACTACGCGGAGGCCGCCGAGGAGATGGCCCGGGTCGTCCCGCTCGACGCCGCCGCCCACCCGCTGCACAGCGCCCGGGTGCTCGTCGGCCACGCCCTGGACGGCGGGGGCCACGACAACGTAACAGTGGCCCTCGTGCCGTTCCCGGCGGTCTCCCAGGGGGCAGGATCGGCCTGAGGCCGCGTTACGGGGATGCCTCAGCGGACCGGAGGGGACCGGTCCGCCTACCGTCATCACCCCGCTCCGGTGGGGGCTTTCGAGGGGGATCGAAGCAGGCATGGCCAATTTCTCGAAGTCGAACGTGCCCCAGTTCTCGGTGGACGTGTACCAGAACGAGTACCTGCCGGAGGGCGCCGGCGAGGTCAACGCCATCGTCACGGTGACGGCGACCGGCGGCGGCACGATCGGCACCGCGGTCTCGGCGCCCCACCTCTTCTCGCCCGGCCAGGGCCCGTCCGCGGCCGTGGCGATCATGGTCGACTGTTCCGGGTCGATGGACTACCCGGCGACCAAGATGCGCAACGCCCGCGACGCCACGGCCGCGGCGATCGACACCCTGCGCGACGGCGTGCACTTCGCCGTGATCGGCGGGACGCACGTGGCCAAGGAGGTCTACCCGGGCGGCGGGAGCCTGGCGGTCGCCGACGCCACCACCCGCGAGCAGGCCAAACGGGCGCTGCGCTCGCTCAGTGCGGGCGGCGGCACGGCCATCGGCACCTGGCTGAAACTGGCCGATCGCCTGCTGTCCTCCGCGGACGTCGCCATTCGGCACGGCATCCTGCTCACCGACGGCCGCAACGAACACGAGTCGCCCCAGGACCTGAAGGCCGCGCTCGACGCGTGCGCGGGGCGCTTCACCTGTGACGCGCGGGGCGTGGGCACCGACTGGGAAGTGAAAGAAGTCACAGGGATCGCCTCCGCCCTGCTCGGCACCGCCGACATCGTCGCCGACCCGGCCGGGCTCGCCGCCGACTTCACGCAGATGATGGAGACGGCGATGGGCAAGGAGGTCGCGGACGTCTCTCTGCGGCTGTGGACCCCGGTCGACACCACTGTGAAGTTCGTCAAGCAGGTCGCGCCCACGGTCGAGGAGCTGACCGGCCGGCGCACCGAGGCGGGCCCGCGCGCCGGCGACTACCCCCTGGGTTCCTGGGGGGACGAGTCCCGTGACTACCACGTCTGCGTCGAGGTCCCGGCCGCGAACATCGGGCAGGAGATGCTGGCGGCCCGGATCTCACTGGTCATTCCGCAGCCCGACGGCACCGTCCAGAACCTCGGCGCGCAGGGCCTGGTCCGTGCCGTGTGGACGGACGACATGGTCGCCTCGACGTCGATCAACCCCCAAGTCGCCCACTACACCGGGCAGGCCGAACTGGCGCAAGTCATCCAGCAAGGGCTCGATCTGCGCAAATCGGGAGACATGGACGGAGCAACGGCCAAACTGGGCCGGGCCGTTCAGCTCGCGAGTGCCTCCGGGAACGCCGATACTGCGAAACTGCTTGCGAAGGTGGTGGACGTGGTCGACGCCGCGACCGGTACTGTGCGACTGAAGGCGAAGGTCGAAGAGGCCGACGAGATGACGCTCGAGACCCGGTCAACCAAGACTGTTCGCGTGAAGAAGTGACCTAGAAGGAATCGAAGGAGGGACGCGCCGACATGCCGACCTGCCCGAACGGACACCAGTCGGGTTCCGACGACTGGTGCGAGGTCTGCGGTCACCGCATGGCGGGTGCCGTGCCTCCGCCTCCTCCCCCGCCGCCCCCGCCCGGTGGCGGCTACGGCTTCCCGCCCCCCGGCGGCCCGGGTGGCCCTCCCGGCGGCCCCGGTGGCCAGCCCGGCGGGCGCCCTCCGCACCTGTCCGCCGTACCGAACGCCGAGCCGGAGCTCTGCCCGCAGTGCCGTACGCCGCGTGAGGGCGGCGCACCGTTCTGCGAGGAGTGCCGGTGGAACTTCCTGACGAACACGGCGACTTCGTACACCCCCGCCGCCCCGCCCCCGCCGGCGCCCGGCCCGGGCGTGCGTTTCCAGCCGCCGGGCCGGCCCGGTCCGGGCGGCCCGGCGGGTCCGTCGTACGGCGGCGGTGACTCGTACGAGTACCAGGGCTCCCGCCCGTCGCAGATCAACCGCCCGGCCGAGCCGATCCCGCCCTTCGGCAGCGACCCCTCGGGCCGCCCCGGCCCCGGCGGCCCCGGAGGTGCTCCCGGCCCTGGCGGCCGTCCCGGCCCTGGTGGTCCAGGCGGCCCTGGTGGTCCCGGTGGTCCTCCCGGTCCGCCCGGATTCGGTGCCGACCCCTCGCGGCCGGTCCCGCCACCGCCCGGCCCCGGTGCGCCCGGTGGTCCTGGTGGCCCCGGGGGCGCTCCGCAGGGCTTCCAGCAGTCCGGCCCGCCGGCTCCGCCCGGGTTCCCGCAGGAGACCCAGCGTCCGCAGCAGGGCGGTCAGTCCTTCGGCGGCGGCAGTGACGACTGGGTGATCTCCCCGCCGTCGTCCACCGGCCCGGGCGGCGGCCCTGGTGGGCCCGGCGGCGGCTACGGCTATCCGCAGTCCGGCGCGCCCCAGGCCCCGCCCGGCCCCGGCAGCGGTCAGGGCGGCGGATACGGCTATCCGCAGCCCGGCGCGACCCAGGCCCCGCCCGGCCCCGGGCCCGGCCAGGGCGGCGGCTACGGTTACCCGCAGCCCGGAGCCACGCAGGCCCCGCCCGGCCCCGGCGGCTTCCCGCAGCAGCCCCAGCAGCCCCAGGGGCCGGTGACCTGGACCGCGACCATCGGCCCGGACCGCGAGTACTTCATGGCGATGATGCAGCGCTCCGGCCCCGAGGCCGCGGGCCTGAACCTGCCCGCGTACTCGCCCGAGCAGCAGCGCACGCTCACCGGCAACCAGATCACGATCGGCCGCCGTCGGCACTCCACCGGCGACACCCCCGACATCGATCTCTCGGTGCCGCCGGAGGACCCGGGCGTCTCGCACCAGCACGCGGTGCTGGTCCAGCAGCCCGACGGCAGCTGGGCGGTCGTCGACCAGAACTCGACGAACGGCACGACGGTCAACGGCTCGGAGGAGCCGATCCAGCCGTTCGTCCCCGTACCGCTCCAGGACGGCGACCGGGTGCACGTGGGCGCCTGGACGACGATCACGATCCGCCGCGGCTGAGGGGTCCCCTGAGCCCGGCCGGCAGCCTCGTCAGGACGGGAGGGGCCAGGCGTACGGCCCCTCCGGGTCGTCCAGCCAGGCCCACTCCCGGTCCCCGCTGACCGTGATGCCGTAGCGCTCGCGCTGCGGCATGCCCTCCTGCTCCCACAGCGCGTGCGCCTCCTGCGGGTCGAGGCTGCCGCGGGTCAGGGCCAGCAGAAAACGGAACAGGTCGTCCTCCCTGGCCCGGCGCGGTACGCCGCCCAGCTGGAGCGGCTCGCCCCCGGGCCGGCTCCCGCCGCGCAGCGGCACGAAGTAGGCGGGCGTGTGCAGGAATCGGCCCTCGGCATGGTCGGCGTCGCGCACCGTGAGCACGACCAGGCCGGTGGCGAGCGGCATCAGGATCCGGCCACCGCGGCGGCTCTGGGCGAGCCAGGCGCGCGGCACGGTGCTCAGCGCGCAGGTGGCGATGATCCGGTCGAACGGCGCGCGCTCGGGCACGCCCCGGGCGCCGTCGCCGGTGACGACGACCGGGTGGTACCCGGCCGCGGCCAGGTGCCGGCGGGCCGACTCGGTGATCTCCGGGTCGAGGTCCACGGTGGTCACCTTGTCGTCGCCGAGCCGGTGGGCGAGCAGCGCGGCGTTGTAGCCGGTGCCGGCGCCGATCTCCAGGACCGTGTTCCCGTCCTCCACGCGCAGCGCGGCCAGCATGTCCGCCATCAGGGACGGCTGGCTGCTGGAGGAGAGCAGTTCGCCGTCGCGCAGCCGGGTCGCCAGCGGGGTGTCCTCGTAGGCGCCCCGCAGCCACCGCTCGCGCGCCTCGGGGTCGGGGCTCTCGCCCCACCGGCGTTCGTAGCCGCCGGCGACGCCGATGTAGTAGTACGGCACGAAGAGGTGGCGCGGGACCGCCGCGAACGCCTCCCGCCACACCGGGTCGGCGGCCCAGGCCCCGCTCGCGTCGATCCGGCGCACCAGTGCCGCCCGCTCGGAGGCGGCGAGACCGTCCGTTTCCCTGTCGGGAGCATGCCCGCCCATACCCCCACAGTAAGGGCACCGGGGCCGGTCCTAGGCCTTGAGTCCTATGTCTCCGCGTCTGAGAGCATGGAGGGCGTGAAAGAGATTCGGCGCGGCACGCTTCAGGAGCAGACCTTCTACGAGCAGGTCGGCGGGGAGGAGACCTTCCGCCGGCTCGTCCACCGTTTCTACGAGGGAGTCGCCGAGGACCCGCTGCTGCGGCCCATGTACCCCGAGGAGGACCTGGGCCCGGCCGAGGAGCGCCTCACGCTGTTCCTCATCCAGTACTGGGGCGGCCCCACGACGTACAGCGACAACCGCGGCCACCCGCGCCTGCGGATGCGGCACGCGCCCTTCACGGTCGACCGCGCGGCGCACGACGCCTGGCTGAAGCACATGCGGGTCGCCGTCGAGGAGCTCGGGCTCTCCGAGGAGCACGAGCAGACGCTGTGGAACTACATGACGTACGCGGCGGCGTCGATGGTGAACGCCCCGGGCTGACCCGCAGGGGCGTGGCGATCGTCAGCGGACGCTGACGTCCAGCGCCCCGAGCCCGGCCTGCCGTACGGCGACCGACCCGTACGGCGTGCGCAGCCTGAGCCACGCGCCCGACGAGAACAGTGCCGGCGGCACCCCGGGCCGCAGGAACCCGAGCGACTGTGCCGCGTGCACGGCGCGGACCGGGAGCCGGGTGTCGCCGACCGTACGGGACCAGATGTCCCGCCCGATCCGGTCCAGCTCGGCCCGCGTGCGCCGCTGAGGCGGCAACTCCTGTGTACGGGACCGGAACTCGGCGACAGCGGCGGCCACGAGGGACCGCAGCGCCTCGGGCGCCGGCAGTCCCGGCTCCGGCCGCCAGCCGCCGCGCGGCGGCAGCACGCCCGCCCACGGCGGCCCGGTCACCGCGCCCGGCACGACGGCCGTGGCGCCCTTCTCGTCCACCGACTCCAGGAGCTCACCGGCGGACACGGTCACGTCCAGTGTGACGTCGAGCCCGTCCTCGTACGGCTTGGCCAGCCGCACCGCGCGCACGGCCAGCACCTCGAAGGACGGCGGCCGCCCGAACACGGCCAGGGCGGTGCCCGCCGCCTTCAGGCGCACCGCGGCCCCACGGTCGTAGTGGAGCAGCCGGGAGAGGAAGGCCGCGAGATCCGCCGCCTCCCCCTCGTCGGCAAGGTGGAGCACCGTCATGCGGCGACGGCCTCCTCCTCGTCGTCCGTGTACTCCCGGAGGAACTCGCGTTCCTCCGGGGTGAGCCGGCGCGGGCGCTGCGACTCGAAGTCGAACGGCACTATCACCGTCGAGGCCCGGACGTAGACCAGGTCGTCGTCCTTCACCTCATAGGTGAGGGTGAAGGACGCCGCCCTTATCTCCGTGACCCACAGCTCGATGTCCACGGGGGTGTGCCGGTGGACCAGCTGCCGCTTGTAGTCGATCTCATGGCGTGCCACCACGGACCCCTGCTTGAAGTCCTTCTCCGGGCGGAACAGGAAGTCGATACGGGCTTCCTCCAGGTAGCGGAGGAACACCACGTTGTTCACGTGGCCGTACGCGTCCATGTCCGCCCAGCGCAGCGGGCAGCGGTAGATGTGCCGCAAGATCAGCCCCGGGTCAGCTTCTTGTAGGTGGCGCGGTGCGGACGCGCGGCGTCCGGGCCGAGCCGCTCGATCTTGTTCTTCTCGTACGACTCGAAGTTGCCCTCGAACCAGAACCACTTGGACTCGCCCTCGTAGGCGAGGATGTGCGTGGCGATGCGGTCGAGGAACCACCGGTCGTGGGAGACGACGACGGCGCAGCCGGGGAACTCCAGCAGCGCGTTCTCCAGGCTGCTGAGGGTCTCGACGTCGAGGTCGTTGGTCGGCTCGTCGAGGAGCAGCAGGTTGCCGCCCTGCTTGAGGGTGAGCGCGAGGTTCAGCCGGTTGCGCTCACCGCCGGAGAGCACACCGGCCGGCTTCTGCTGGTCCGGGCCCTTGAACCCGAAGGCGGAGACGTACGCGCGCGAGGGCATCTCGACCTGGCCCACGTTGATGTAGTCCAGCTCGTCGGAGACGACCGCCCACAGCGTCTTCTTCGGGTCGATGTTCTCGCGGCTCTGGTCGACGTAGGAGATCTTGACGGTGTCGCCGACCTTGATCGCTCCGGAGTCGGGCTCCTCGATGCCCTGGATCATCTTGAACAGGGTCGTCTTGCCGGCGCCGTTCGGCCCGATGATGCCGACGATCCCGTTGCGCGGCAGCGTGAAGCTGAGGTCGTCGATGAGCAACTTCTCGCCGAAGCCCTTGGTGAGGTTGTTGACCTCGACGACGACGCTGCCCAGGCGCGGGCCCGGCGGGATCTGGATCTCCTCGAAGTCCAGCTTCCGCATCTTGTCGGCCTCGGCGGCCATCTCCTCGTAGCGGGCGAGGCGCGCCTTGGACTTGGCCTGCCGCCCCTTGGCGTTCGACCGCACCCACTCGAGCTCTTCCTTGAGCCGCTTCTGCCGCTTGGCGTCCTTCTGGCCCTCGACCTTGAGGCGGGCGGCCTTGGTCTCCAGGTACTTGGAGTAGTTGCCCTCGTAGGGGTAGAGGCGGCCGCGGTCGACCTCGCAGATCCACTGGGCGACGTTGTCGAGGAAGTACCGGTCGTGGGTGACCGCCACGACGGTGCCCGGGTACTTGGCCAGGTGCTGCTCCAGCCAGTTCACGGACTCGGCGTCGAGGTGGTTGGTGGGCTCGTCGAGCAGCAGCAGGTCGGGCTGCTCCAGCAGCAGCTTGCACAGCGCGACGCGGCGGCGCTCACCGCCGGACAGGTTGACGACGGGCCAGTCGCCGGGCGGGCAGCCCAGGGCGTCCATGGCCTGCTCCAGCTGGGCGTCGAGGTCCCACGCGTTGGCGTGGTCGAGGTCCTCCTGGAGCTTGCCCATCTCGTCCATGAGCTCGTCGGTGTAGTCGGTCGCCATCTGCTCGGCGATCTCGTTGAACCGGTCGAGCTTGCCCTTGATCCCGGCGACACCCTCCTGGACGTTCTCCAGGACGGTCTTGTCCTCGGTCAGCGGGGGCTCCTGGAGCAGGATGCCGACCGTGTAGCCGGGGCTGAGGAAGGCGTCACCGTTGGACGGCTGCTCGATCCCGGCCATGATCTTGAGGATGGTCGACTTGCCGGCGCCGTTCGGGCCGACGACGCCGATCTTCGCTCCCGGGTAGAAGCTCGTCGTCACGTCGTCGAGGATCACCTTGTCGCCGTGCGCCTTACGCGCCTTGCGCATGGTGTAAATGAACTCAGCCAAGAGAAACCGTCCGGCAGCTTGAATACGGCAGTGGGCAGATACACCCCATCTTGCCGTACCGCCACCCCTGGGTGGAAACGCGTATGGCCGGTGGGCTCTGACCTGGGGATTCGTGGTTGGCGGCCGAGGCTCGTTTGTCACTGTCGGTCGCCGTCGGTCGGCCTCGGGCGCCCACGCACGGCCCAGAGACGGCCCAGGGATGATCACCCGATGGCAGCGTTGTACGGGGTTGGGCCACCGTCGCGACGTGAACGGCAGGGCTGACCGCCCTCACCGCTTGACAGAAGTGGACGCGCCGAGGCGCCGCCGCAGCCCGCCCGCGAAGCCTGTGCCTTACCGGTTGATCGGAATCTCGTAGACGATCTCGCAGTGAGCGGCGGGCACGACGATGTCCGCTGTCTCGACGGGTCGCCCCTGGTCGCTGTAGTACGTCCGCCGGATGTGCGTGACGAGTGAGGCCTTCTGGATGCCCAGAAGAGAGGCCTCCTCGGCGGTCGCCTGTCGTGGTTCCGGCTGTTCCACGGCGTGGCTGACGGTGACGCCGATCGCAGCCATACGGTTCACGACACCGGCCCCCGCGTGCGGGCCTCCCTCTAGGAGAACGACGAGAGTGCCTGCGGTGAGGTCGTACGGCTCCCGGCAGCGTGGCGGCGCTCGGAGTCGGCGCACCAGGCGTGCTCGGGCAGGTAGAGCCTGCGGTCGATCAGCGTCCGTCCCCGGCTGGTGGCGTAGGCGAGGAAGACCCCGACCTGGGAGTTCTCGATGCGGCCCGCGGTGCCGGTGTACTGGCGTTGCACTCCCGCCGAGGCCCGGCCCTTCTTCAGGAAGCCGGTCTCATCCACGATGAGGACACCGCCGTCGGTGCCGAGGTGTTCGACGGGGTAGGCGCGGATGTCGTCGCGGACAGCGTCGGCGTCCCAGCGGGCGTAGCGCAGCAGCCGCTGCATCGGCCCGGCCGGGCATGGCCGGCCTGTTCAGCCAGCTGCCAGCAGTTCTTCCGCTCCGCCTTCGACAGCAGCCCGAGCAGATAGCCGCGGGCACTCGCCCTCGGCTCAACTCGGCCGAAACGTCCGGCGATCCGGGCCATGGCCTGGTCGAACATCACTCGCCAGCGGGCAGTGTCCACGCTATGGCCCGCGGCCACCGCACGATCTTCGTTTGTCCACACACCAACCGATGATCACGCGGTGGCCGTACCCGTTCTCGGCCGGGTACGGCCACAAGATCGCGAAGTCAGACTGGAGTACTAGTACTCCAGTTGCACTTCGCTATCTCTGCTGGTCAGAGGCATGTTCTCGAGTCTATTCGGCTGCCGTGGCGTCAGGTGCCGGAAGTTCGTAACCTCCATCGTGACGGCGACGGTAGTGGCAGCGTCGTGCGGTTGCCTGGTGGCGGCGCCGCCACCAGGACCAGCTCAGCGCGTGATCGGTTTTCCGCCGGTGTGTCGGTGGGGGACGGTGAACTGCCAGGAGCCGCCGGACTTCTGCCACGGTGAGGGGTGCAAGGGCACCGGAACCGTTTCTGCGACCCCCCTTGCCGTCGTTGCGGTGGCGGACATGGCCGCGAGGAAGGCGTGGGCCAGCATGGCGAGGGTGATGTGCCGGTACCAGCCCGGATAGCGTCGGACCTCGTACTGGTCCAGGCCGCATTCGTTCTTCGCGCTCTGGAAGCACTCCTCGATCGCCCACCGGCTGCCGGCTATCCGGGCCAGCTCGGGAACCTCTGTGCCGGCGGGTGCGTAGGCGAGGTAGTAGGCGACCTCTTCCGGGCGGGCGAGGCTGCGGCGGGCCAGGACCCACCGGTCGTGCGTGGGCTGATCGCCGTCGAAGTCGTGGATGGCCGGCAGTTTCGCCGCGGCCCAGTCGTAGACGCGAGGCCCCTTCGCTCCGTCACCGCAGGAATGGCGTTCCCAGGCTTCATCCGGCGCTTGGGCGATGACGAAATCGATCCGGCCCAGCGCGGGGACGGGCTGGGACTTCGGGACGGCCAGGACGTAGCCGACGCCGGCTTCCTCCAGCATCCGCCGCAGCCGCCATTCCTGGCCATAGGCCGAGTCTGCAGTCACCCAGGCGATGGGCAGTGGCGAGGCCAGGGCTCGCTGGATCATAGCTTTGGCGAGGTCGCCCTTGGTCGCGAACTCGAGGTCGTCGGGTATCTTCGCCGCCTCGCAGCGGTCCCGGTCCGCCGTCCAGGACTTCGGCAGATACAACTCCCGGTCCACCAGCGCCCGTCCGCGCCGGGAAGCGTAGGCGGCGAAGACCCCGATCTGGCAGTTCTCCGTGCGGCCGGCAGTCCCCGAGTACTGCCGCTGGACGCCGGCTGAGACCGTGCCCTTCTTCAGAAAGCCGGTGTCATCGATGATCAGAACACCGCCCGGCTCCCCGAGTCTCTCGGCGACGTACTCCTGCAGGTCGTCACGCACCTCGTCATGACTCCAGCGTGCACGGTTCAGCAGATTCTGCAGGCCCGCAGGGGTGCGGTGGCCTGCGTACTCAGCCAGCTGCCAGCTGTTCTTCCGGCCCACCGGGCCAAGCAGACCGTTCACATAGGCCCGCATCTGCCGCCTTAGGTCCACCCGCCCGAACCGGTGACCCACCCGAACAAGTACCTCTTCCAGTTCCGCCGACCAGACGTCGGGCCGCACATCCTGCATGACAATCACAACGGACCGCCGCGGTGGAGGTTACGAACTTCCGGCACCTGACGCCACGGCAGCCGAATAGACTCGAGAACATGCCTCTGACCAGCAGAGATAGCGAAGTGCAACTGGAGTACTAGTTGGGAAGATCGCGTATGCAGATCGGAACTCAGCTGGTGAGACGTTGACGTGCGGGTTCTCGGGCTTCTCGCCTCTGTTCCCCGTTGTTCCCCGCCGTGCACTGCTCGATCGGGCACGTTAGGGGCACGGGCCTCGGCGCGACCGCGTGGTGATCCATGATCCGCCTAAGTCCGTGACGCACATCATGCGGTGGGCCGGCACGACAGGCTCGCTTGGCAGCGGATCGATTCCACGGACCCGTACGGCGACGATATCCGTGACGATGGGGGATTGGGTCGGGAGCTTGGTCAAACGCCAGCGGAAGGGCTCTGGGACGTCCCGGGCGTTCATCAGGCAAGCCGGTTGTCGGGCAATGATGTGTCGGCTGCCCCGAACTCCGTTTCGCGGCCCGCCCGACAGGGATCAGGCCGTCGACGACGAACTGGGACGCGGGGCATGGCTTCGAACTCGTCTCGTGAGTCGTCGTTCAGCACCGTGTGCGTATCAGGTGACGGATGCTCATAGATGGCTGGGCCCGCCGGTCAGTCGATGCCGTCGATGATGCGGAAGTCGCGCTCGACGCCGTCGGGGAGGGCCACCAGCGCCTTCTGGTATGCCTCGCTCTCGTATGCCGCGACGGCCTGTTCAAAGCTGTCGAACTCGATCAGAACGACGCGTTGCGTGATTCCGGCCTCGTGGGCGACGACTCGACCGCCACGGGACGGGATCCGGGACAGGGTGCGCCCGCCCCCAGCCTCGACAGCCGGACCGGCCAGCTTGTCGTAGGCAGTCAGCCTCTCAGGGTCGGAAATGGCGGGGTAGACACTGACCCAGTAGCCCTTAGCCATGGAAACCTCCTGTGTTCGGCCGGACACGTCCGACTTCGAATTGACACTCAGATCGATCGATCCCGGCGACGAGTACCGCGGTCGGTTGAATCGCCATATGCGCAGGTTAGGGCTTGATGTGCGGTCGAGGGAAAGACCGGTACGGGATAGGCTCAGAACGGATAGTTATCAATCGGCAGGGGGGCCACGTGGCGCCGGATACGGTGAGCCTGCGGTACTTCCTGGTGCTGGCGCAGGAGTTGAACTTCACCCGCGCGGCCGCACGGATCGGCATCGCACAGCCCGCACTCAGCGCCCGGATGCGCCGATTAGAGGCGGAACTCGGTACGGCCCTGCTGATCCGCAACACACGTAGCGTCGTATTGACCACGGCCGGTGCGGCTTTGGCGGAGTCCGCGCCGCCCGCGCTGGCGGCGCTGGACCGGGCATGGGACACCGCCCGGAGCGCGGCGGCCGGCGAACTGGGCACGCTGCGCATCGGATACAGCCTCAGCACCGGGGCCGAGACGGCACCGGCCCTGGTGGACAGGCTGATTCGCGGCAACAGCGGACTCGAGGTCGGCGCGGTCCCGATGGCGACACCGGAGATCTCCCCCGCGGTCGCCGACGGCCGCATCGATGCCGGGATCACCCGCGGTGAACAGCCGGGCCGTGGCGTGCGCCGGTTCCTGCTGCGGCGTGCGCGCATCGGGGTCCAGCTGGCGCAGCACCATCCGCTGGCCGAACACCCGGAGATCGAGATCGCCGACGCGGCCGCGTATCCGCTGCGACTCCCGGACCGTGCGGCCAACCCCGTGATCCACGATCAGCTGTCCGCACTGTTCCGGGACACCCGACCACACCCCCGATTCCACACGCCCGCAGTCTCTTTCGACATGTCTCAGCGCGACCTGCGCGACGGGGTCACCCTCGCCCCGGCCGGAGAAGCCGCGGCCACGGTACAACCGGCCGGTCTCACCTGGCGACCACTGCGAGGCGCGCCCAGCCTGACGATCCACCTGGTCCTCCCACGCGAGCAGTCACCACTACACCGCCGCATCCGTGCCGTCGCCAAAACCCTGGCGCACGAGCTGCACTGGCTGCCGGACTGACGCGCAAGAGGTCAAGCGAGACGGACGCCTGCGGTGGCGAGGCCGAAGACCCTGCGCCCGGCGGACTTCGCGGTGATGACGACGGTGGTCTTGCTGAATGTCCGACACGAACGGACCCCCCCTCGCCCAGGTTCCCGATCGTGGCATCGCGTGCTGGCGGACGACAAGCGATCTCCCTTCACCCACCACTACGGACCCGTGGCCGCGAACGGCGCCCCCTCCATCCCGGTGCACGTCGGCTCCTGGCAGGAGATGCACGTGTCCGAGCGCCCCCAGTCGGGGCGCAGCCCAGCAGTGCGGCTGTTCGACTGGCTGTTTCTGCGAGGCACGATCGACGGATATCAGGCTCCCACGCTGGACCCACAGCTGCGGGACGAACTGAACGCTCTCTACCGACCTCGCCCAGACGATCTGCCGTCTGAGTCCGTGGCCGCACACGAGCTGGAGAGGTTTCTGGCCGGGCACATGGCCTGGTGCCTGCTCCCCGAGGAGACGCCTCCGGCCGGTCTGTGAGGCCGTTGTGGCACGGGCTTCGCCCGTCAGCCGGCGGTCGTGCCGGGGCGGGGATCGGCCGACCGGATGCGGTCACCGAGGGCGGGACAGGGTACGGGCCGACCGGCCGCCGCGCGAACCGCGCCCAGGCCGGCGCTGTCCGTGTCCAGGGTGGCGACCACTGGGTGGGGGAGTACGTAGAACTCCCACTGGGCCGTGTCGAGCGGGTTGTAGACGGCGTGTTCACGGGCGGTCTGGACGGCGAAAACGTAGACGTCGGCGTTGTACGACTTCGCCTCCGAGTAACCGCCCTCAGGTGACCACGTGCGAGCGCGGAGTCCACTGAAGCGGATCTGGGACGGTGCTCGTTGATCCCAGGCTTGCAGGTATGCGCCGGCCTTGACTTCGATGCGCAGTCCGTCGTCGGTCTCGACATCGTGGCCTGCCCATTCCACACGAGGTTTGTGGGAGCCGACCGCCTGGTGGACGAGGAACTCGGCGAACAGGCCGCGTGTGTTGTTCATACGGAGGTCGGGCATGGCGAACCGCCAGAAGTCCACCACGGTTGCGTCCGGGACGCCGACGATTGACTCGTCGCCGCGGAGCGGGGGCACGGGACGCGGGGTACCGCCCCGGCGTCCGGTCAGCGGGTGGCGAGGAACTCGAGCGTGTCGATCACGCGGTTCGAGAAGCCCCACTCGTTGTCGTACCACGCGACCACCTTGACGTGGCGGCCGTCGACGCGGGTGAGGGCCGAGTCGAAGATCGACGAGGCGGGATTGCCCACGATGTCGGACGACACGAGCGGGTCCTCCGAGTACTCGAGGATGCCGGCGAGTGGCCCCTGAGCCGCGGCGCGGTACGCCGCCAGCACGTCGTCGCGCGTCACGTCACGGGCGACGGTCGTGTTGAGTTCGACGATCGAGCCCACCGGCACCGGTACGCGGATCGAGTCGCCCGACAGCTTGCCGTCGAGGCTCGGCAGCACCAGGCCGATCGCCTTGGCGGCGCCGGTCGTGGTCGGCACGATGTTGACGCCGGCGGCCCGGGCGCGACGGGCGTCGCGGTGCGGACCGTCCTGCAGGTTCTGCTCCTGCGTGTAGGCGTGCACCGTCGTCATGAACCCGTGCTCGATACCGGCGAGTTCGTCGAGGACCGCGGCCAGCGGCGCGAGCGCGTTGGTGGTGCAGGAGGCGTTGGAGACGATCGTGTGCACGGCCGGGTCGTAGGCGTCGGTGTTGACCCCGAACGCGAGCGTGACGTCGGCGCCGTCCGACGGCGCGCTGACGAGTACCTTCTTCGCGCCCGCGTCGAGGTGGGCCCGGGCGGCCTTGGCCGAGGTGAAGCGGCCGGTGGCCTCCAGGACGATGTCGACGCCGAGTTCGGCCCACGGCAGCTGCGCCGGTTCGCGCTCGGCCAGCACCGTGATCCGGCGGCCGTCGACGACGAGGGCGTCCCCGTCGGCGGTCACCGGGCGTCCGAGCCGGCCGGCCGTGCTGTCGTAGGCGAGCAGCCGGGCGAGAGTGGCGGGCTCCGTCAGGTCGTTGACGGCGACGATCTCGAGGGCGCTGTCGCGCTCCAGCAGTGCGCGCAGCACATTGCGTCCGATGCGGCCGAACCCGTTGATGGCGATGCGAGTCATGAATGAGGTCCCTTCCCTTCGCCATCAGGCTCGCCCGCGGCCGGCGCCGCTGACAGTGGCGGGATCGCCACGGTTCAAAAGGATCCCGCCACGCGGTGCCTGACGGGTTACTCGCCACGGGTGAAGGTGCGCCGGTACTCGCTCGGTGTGGTGCCGAGGATGCGCTGGAAGTGCAGGCGCAGGTTCGCGCCGGTGCCGAGCCCGACGTCGTCGGCTATCTGTTCGACGCTGCGCTGCGAGCGCTCGAGCAGTTCGCGGGCCAGGTCGATGCGGGCGCGCATCACCCACTGCATCGGCGTGTAGCCGGTCTCCTCGACGAA
Source organism: Streptomyces coeruleorubidus (assembly GCF_028885415.1). Lineage (GTDB taxonomy): Bacteria > Actinomycetota > Actinomycetes > Streptomycetales > Streptomycetaceae > Streptomyces > Streptomyces coeruleorubidus_A. The sequence goes on along the minus strand of NZ_CP118527.1, from coordinate 3,409,461 downwards.
GCGCCGGGAGAACGTGCGCGGCGAGACCCCCGCCTGCCGCGCCAGCATGTCGAGGGTGAGGGGCTCGCCGAGCCGGTGCAGCGCCCACTCGCGGGTGGCGGCGAACCGCTCGCCGAGCGGCTCGGGGACGCTGCGGGGCACGTACTGGGCCTGGCCGCCACTGCGGTAGGGGGCCGCAACCAGACGCCGGGCCGCGTGGTTGGACGCGGCCACCCCGAGGTCGCCGCGCAGGATGTGCAGGCACAGGTCGATGCCGGAGGCGGCGCCGGCCGAGGTGAGCACGCTGCCCTCGTCGACGAACAGCACGTTCTCGTCGACCTGGACGAGCGGGTGCCTGGCCACGAGTGCCCGCGTGTAGTGCCAGTGCGTCGTGGCGCGCCTGCCGTCGAGCAGGCCCGTGGCGGCGAGCGCGAAGGCGCCCGTCGAGATGGCGGCGAGCCGCGCGCCGCGGTCGTGGGCGGCGATCAGTGCGTCGACGACGGCCTGCGGCGGGTCGTCGCGGTCCGGGAACCGGTAGCCGGGGACGAAGACGATGTCGGCCCACGCAAGCGCGTCGAGGCCGTGGGCGACGTAGTACGCGAGGCCGTCGCCGCCGGTCACGAGACCGGGTGTCGCCCCGCACACCCGCACCTCGTACGGCATGCTCGCGCGGGTCGTGAAAACCTGCGCGGGAATTCCGACATCGAGCGGCTTCGCCCCCTCGAGCACAAGGACGGCGACGCGATGCAGGCGGGGGGCTGGCACGGGAAGAGGTTACGTGGGGCGGGACTTCGATACGCCCACGGACCGGGCAGACGACACACCGGCCGGGCTGTCTGGCAGCAGCAACGCGCGTTCGCTTGTGCCTGGCGTCATGAACGCAGGTCGAGCAGCATGACGTCATAGAGGTCAGGGCCCTCCCACGGGCGGGCCTCGCCGATCTTGCGGTAGCCCCACGACTCGTAGGCGGCCGACGCTGCCTTGCTGTCCGGGTGGACGTTCAGCAGCATCCGTTCGGCCTCGATGCCGTCGAGCAGGGTCTCGTGCAGACGCCGCGCGACACCCTGCCCGCGCCAGGGGCCGCGTACGGCAAGTTCCATGAGGCCGAAGGTGCGGTGCCCGTCCTCGCGCCGCATGTCGTCGGGCACGGGCTCGGTCAGTTCGTCCCACCACACTGTGTCAGGCTCGACCGCGTGGCCGTATGCCAGGCCGACCGGCTCGCCGTCCCCGGTACGGGCCAGGGCGGCGCGAAAAGTGCGCTTGCGGATCTGGGAGCGGAAGCGCCGGAAGGTGGCTGAGACGTCCTCGGCGGTCTCGTTGTACGGCGGTTGAGCGAACACGTCGGCATAGATCAGCCTGAACGCGTCCTCTGTCTGCGCTGCGGCCGAGCCGTCCATGGGCTCTACCAGGATGGTTCCCCGTGGCGTCATGTGGTGCCCCCTCGGACTGTTCTCGCGGATGTGGCACCCGTCATGCAAGCATGACCTCGCTACCGCCTGCCCTCCCGTTTCCTGGGTCAGGCGGCTTGGTGATCGAGGGGGGCTGATGGCTCAGGTAAGGCGTGCGAAGGATGCACGGTGGACTCGGGTGGGCGTGGTGACGGTGTTGGCGTGCCTCGCGCTGACCGCTTGCGGAGCCGAGATCACTGTCCGGAACGCGGCACCCGGACAGGAGAAAACCGTCATCGACGTGCCCGTCGGCACCGTGCTCGATCCGGCGCGCTGGCCGGACGCCTGCTCGTTTGTCACCGACGCCGAGATCAAGGCGATACTGCCGCAGGCGGAGAAGTTCAGCCGGGAGTCGGACTGGGTCAAGCTCTCTGAGGAGGGTGCCCTCGGCGGGAAGGCGGGCGCCGGGCTCGCCTCCGACGGCAAGTGTGACTACTCGTTCGAGCTGCCGCAGAACGGCGGGTACAAGGGGCACATCGAAGGCTGGGGCTCCTTCGATGTCGCGATCCTCGCAGTGGCCGACCCGAAACTGCTCACCCGGTACGTCGCCGAGTCCAAAGCCGCGCATCAGCGACAGGCGGTCGTCCTGGAAACGGACGCCAAGGCGTTCGGAGCCGATGAGTGTTACTCCCATACGAGGTCCAAGAACGAGATACCGACCGTCGTCTGCCGCAAAGGCCCGCTCATGTTCCAGAGCAACGGCGTGGGCTTCAACTACATCGATTTCGAGGGCGCCGAAGAGGACAGCGCCGCCTTCGACAAGATCGTCAAAGAACGGGTGACCCCGGCCGTCTTCCGGGCCGTTACTGCGAACCTCTGACCCAGTCCCGGCACCATCGCGGGTGAGGGGCATTTTCATGCCCTCTCGTGGCATGTAGCAGTCCGCTCTGAGCTGGGGTTTCGTCGTCAGTGGCGGTCGCCGTTGAGTGGTTCGGGCGCTGTCGCGCCGTCGTCGTCTCCGAAGTCCGGGGCCTGGAAGGGGTTCGTGGCCGGAGGCGGTGATGCCGTGGCGGTGGAGCGGGGTGCCCCTTCCGGAGCGGAGAAGAGCGAGGTCAGATCGATGGGAGGTCTCCTTCTGGTTCCAAGCCCCGGGCGGGGCCTGGTGTGCCGTGACCGGGCACAGCGGTGCTAGAGCTTGGTCATCTTGGCGTACGGGCTCAGGATCCGCTTCTGAGCCGAGCCGAAGTCCACGAGGACCGCGATCCCGTCCTCGATGCTGATGACCCGGCCGAGGCCGTACATGTCGTGTGTGACCTGGTCGCCCACGGAGAAGTGCTTCGGGGCCGGGATGACCGGGGCCTTGAAGGGGCTGGTGGGCAGATGGCGCTTAGGTGCAGCAGGCTTTGTCATTGCCCCTAGTATGCGCCCTCGCGTGTTCTGGTGCCCGCGTCCGTCCACGGCCGTTGTCCGGCACGGCCCCGGCCGATCTCGTGGGCGGGCCTCTCTCACGCCCCGATCGAGCCCCGATCACACCCCGAAGTGCGCCCGCAGCCGCCCCTGCGCCCCATCGCCGGCTCCCACCCGGTCCAGCCCCAGTAGCGCCGCCCCGAGGACAGGACTGGCCGTGACCACCTGGGGGGCCGCCTTGGGTGCTCTGTCGGCCAGCAGGTCGGTGACCATGCCGTTGAGCTGGGGGTGCTGGGCGGCCAGGACCCCGCCGCCGAGGAGGACAGGTGTCGGCTCGTCCATCAGTTCCAGGCGGGTCAGGGCCACCACGGCCATCGCGACGACCTCTTCCGCCTGGCGCTCGACGATCGCGCGGGCGACCGGGTCGCCGTCCGCCGCCGTCGCGAAGAGGACCGGGGTCAGCTCGTGGCGACGAGATTGTTCTATGTCGCCCAGGTGCAGTGCCTCGATGAGGGCGTACATGGAGGGCAGGCCGAAGTGGGCGGGGAGGGTGTGGGCCAGGGCCGTGGCACGCCCACGGCCGTCCTCCGAGCGCGCCGCGTGCCACAGGGCCTCCTCCGACAGGCCCCAGCCGCCGCCCCAGTCGCCCGAGACCCGGCCGAGTGCGGGGAAGCGGGCCGTGCGGCCGTCGGGGCGCATGCCGACGCAGTTGATGCCCGCGCCGCAGACGACCGCGACGCCCCGGGGCTCCGTCACACCGGCCCGGAGGATGGCGAAGGTGTCGTTGCGGACCGTCACCGAAGCGCCCCAGCCGCGTGCGTGCAGCGCGACCGCCGATTCCTCCTCCTCGACCGGGAAGTCGGCGTTGGCGAGGCAGGCCGAGACGTGGTCGACGGAGGGGAGTCCGGCGGTGGACAGGGCCTGGGCGACCGTGTCGGTGAGGGTGTCCATCGCCGTGTCCAGGCCTACCGCGGGCGGGCGGAAGCCGCCCCCGCGTGCCGTGGACAGGACCTCTCCGTCCGCCGTCACGATCGCGACGTCCGTCTTGCTGTTGCCGGCGTCGATGGCGAGGACACGTGCGCTCAGGCCCACGCGAGGTGCTCCCGGTTGTGTGCGATCAGTCGGTCGGTGAGCGCCTCGGCGTACTCGTACTGGCCGATGAGGGGGTGGGAGAGGAGGGCCCGGAAGACGCGGGTCCGGCCGCCGTGCACAGCCGCCCGAAGGGCCAGGTCCTCGTACGTCGTCACGTTCGCCATCAGGCCCGCGTAGAGGGGGTCCACGGACGGGACCGGGAGCGGGGACGCTCCCGTCGCGCCCACCGCCGCCTGCACCTCGATCACCGCGTCGTCGGGCAGGAACGCGAGCGTGCCCCGGTTGTAGGTGTTCACCACCTGGTACGGGGTGCCGCCACCGCCCAGCAGGGCCGCCGCCAGGTCCACCGCCGCCTCCGAGTAGTAGGCGCCGCCCCGTTCGGCGAGCAGGGCCGGCTTCTCGTCCAGGGCCGGGTCGGCGTACATGGTCAGCAGTTGCCGCTCCATGGCCGCCACCTCGGCCGCGCGGGACGGCTTCGTCGCGAGTTCTCGTACGACCTCGTCGTGCGCGTAGTAGTAGCGCAGGTAGTACGACGGGACCACGCCCAGGCGGTCGAACAGGGCGCGGGGGAGGCGCAGGTCCGCCGCGATCCTGTCGCCGTGCCCGGTCAGCAGCTCGGGCAGGACGTCCTCGCCTTCCGGACCGCCCAGGCGTACTCCCGTCTCCCAGGTGAGGTGGTTGAGGCCCATGTGGTCCAGATGGACCTCTGAGGGCTCGACGCCCAGCAGGCCGGCGAACTTGCGCTGCAGGCCGATCGCCACGTTGCACAGGCCCACCGCCTTGTGGCCGGCCTGGAGCAGGGCGCGCGTCACGATGCCGACCGGGTTGGTGAAGTCGATGATCCAGGCGTGGGGGTTCGTACGGCGTACCCGGTCCGCGATGTCCAGGACCACCGGGACCGTGCGCAGGGCCTTCGCCAGGCCGCCGGCGCCGGTCGTCTCCTGGCCCACGCAGCCGCATTCCAGGGGCCAGGTCTCGTCCTGCTCCCGGGCCGCCTGGCCGCCCACGCGGAGCTGGAGGAGGACCGCGTCCGCGCCGTCGACCGCCTGGTCGAGGTCGGTCGTGGTGGTGATGCGGCCGGGGTGGTCCTGGCGGGCGAAGATGCGGCGGGCGAGGCCGCCCACCAGGTCCAGGCGGTCCTGCGCCGGGTCCATCAGGACCAGTTCCCCGACGGGCAGGGTGTCTCTCAGGCGGGCCAAGCCGTCCACGAGTTCGGGGGTGTAGGTCGAGCCTCCGCCGACCACGGTGAGTTTCATTGCGTCCGACCCCTTACTCCGGTGAGCGTGACACTTGCTGCAAACGCCTTCTGGGCGAAGAGGGAAGTGGGTTCAGCGCGAGGTGTCGAAGACCTCGTCGCGCGTCGTCGCGAGCGCGCTCTCCAGTGCGCCGCGCAGCACGGGGTGTTCACGGACGTCGCCCACGACCAGGCGTGGGCGGGACGCGGCCAGTTCCTCCAGCTCGGCCTGGACGAGGGCGCGCAGCGTCTCGCCGCCCGAGGTGAGGGCCGCGCCGCTCAGCACGACGAGCTCGGGGTCGAGCACCGAGACGAGGGAGGCCAGACCGGTGGCCAGCCGGGTCGCGTAGGTCTGGAGGAGGCGGCGGTGCGGTTCGTCGTCGCTCTCCGCGGCCCGGGCCACCAGGTGTGCGGCGGCCTCGGCGTACGGGCCCGCGGGGACGTCCTCGATGCCCAGTTCACGGGCCAGCCTCGGGACGGCCTGGGAGCCGGCCAGCTCCTGGTATCCGCCGCTGTCGGCCTTGGTGACCTGGCGGACCAGGGGTGTGCCCGGCACCGGCAGGAAGCCGACCTCCCCGGCGCCGCCGGTCCAGCCGCGGTGCAGCCGGCCGCCCAGGACCAGGGCGGCGCCCAGGCCCTCCTGGTTCCACAGCAGCACGAAGTCCGTGTGGTCCCGGGCCGCGCCGAGGCGCTGTTCGGCGAGGGCGACCAGGTTGACGTCGTTCTCGTACTCGAACGGCATCGGCAGGGCGGCGGCGAGCTCGTCCAGCAGGGTGGGGGAGTGCCAGCCGGGGAGGTGGGAGGCGTAGCGCAGGCGGCCGGTCGTGGGGTCGAAGGCGCCGGGTGTGCCGATGACGAGCCGGTGGATGTCGTCCCGGGCGAGACCCGCCGCCTTCACCGCGCCGTCCAGGGCGTCGGTGACCTGCTGGACGACGGGGGTGCCGGTGCGTCTGCCGGGGGTGGGCAGTTCGTGGCGGCCGACCGTGCGGCCGGTGATGTCGGCGACCGCGGCGAGGATCCGCTGGGGGGTGACGTCGAGGCCGGCGGCGTGACCGGCCGCCGGGTTGACCTCGTACAGCTGGGCGTTCGGGCCCGGGCGGCCTTCGGTGGTGCCGGTGGCCAGGACGAGGCCCGCGGCCTCCAGGCGGGCCAGGAGCTGGGAGGCGGTCGGCTTGGACAGGCCGGTGAGCTTGCCGATCCGGGTGCGGGACAGCTGTCCGTGCTCCAGCAGCAGGTCCAGGGCGGCCCGGTCGTTCATGGCGCGCAGGACGCGCGGGGTGCCCGGCGTGCCGGCGGTTCCTGCCATGCGTGTCCACACCTGCCCTTCGGCTGCTCAGCCTCTCAGCGATCCCGTGGGGAAGGCCGACCTGCGCCCGATCGCTGTTAGGAAGGTTTCCTATCGATGGTGGGAAGGTAAGCCCGGCGCCGCGCGGGCGTCAATGGGGGACGGTTCAGGCAACGCAGTCGTCACCCGGGCATGCGAAGAGGGCGGCACCCGAAGTCCGGGTGCCGCCCTCTTGGCGGCGACCGTCCGGCCGCCTCTTCGGGGGCGGCTATTTCGTGGTGCTCGTCGGCGGTGGTGCGGCGGGCGTGAGCGGGGACGCCGCCGCCGACTGCGGGGACGCCGAGTTCGCGTACACCGACGGGGGCGCCATCCCCGCCGTCGGGTCGGCGGGCGCTTCCTCCAGCGGGGCGGTGGCCCCGCCGACGATGCGGATGTCCGCCGCGTCGAAGGCCCGCTTGATGCGCCAGCGCAGCTCGCGCTCCACGGTCAGGGACTTGCCGGGCATGGTCTTGGCCGAGACGCGCACGACCATGGAGTCCAGCAGGACGCTGTCCAGGCCGAGGACCTCGATCGGGCCCCAGAGCAGCTCGTTCCAGGGCTCCTCGGCGCTCATCTTCTCGGCGACCTCGTCCAGGGTCGCCCTCACCTTGTCCAGGTCCTCGCCGGAGTGGACCGTGACGTCGACGTTGGCCGTGGCCCACCCCTGGGAGAGGTTGCCGATGCGCTTGACCTCGCCGTTGCGGACGTACCAGATCTCGCCGCCGTCGCCGCGCAGCTTGGTCACCCGCAGGCCCACCTCGATGACCTCGCCCGAGGCGACGCCCGCGTCGATCGTGTCACCGACGCCGTACTGGTCCTCAAGGATCATGAAGACGCCGGAGAGGAAGTCCGTGACGAGGTTGCGGGCGCCGAAGCCGATCGCCACGCCGGCGACACCGGCCGAGGCCAGCAGCGGGGCCAGGTTGATCTGGAAGGTGCCCAGGATCATCAGCGCGGCCGTGCCGATGATCAGGAACGACGCCACCGAGCGCAGCACCGAGCCGATCGCCTGCGAGCGCTGGCGGCGCCGCTCGACGTTGACCAGCAGCCCGCCGAGCCCGGAGCCGTCCACGGACTGGCCGGTCCGGTTCATGCGGTCTATCAGCTTGGTGATCGCCCGTCGGACGACGACCCTCAGCACCGCCGCTATCACCACGATGAGCAGGACCCTCAGGCTGATCGCGAGCCACGTCGACCAGTTCTGCTCGACCCAGCCGGCGGCGTTCGTCGCGCTCTCCTGGGCGTCCTGGAGCGAGGGCACTCTCGGGGTCTCCGTATCCGAGGGGGTCGGCGACGGCGACGGGCCGGCGGCGAGCAGGGCGGAGTCCGCAACGGACAAGGACACGGCAGGTACCTCCAAGTACAGCGGTCTGCCCCGGTGCGGCGGTTCAGGGGGTCGAGGTCACGACTGGGTCACCGCGGGGGCAGAACCACCACACTAACGGGGCATTGTGTGTGCTTCCGCAGGATGTGTGAAGGAGAGACCGTGCTCACCTGGGCTTGAACAGGCCGTGATCCGGGGGATGAATCAGGTGTGGTCGAAAACACTCCCAGCCCGTTACGGGGACATGGTGGCGCTTTCACCAGGCATGAGGGGAGACTGGCTACGAATCGTCCCGGCGCGAGCCACGCGCCGCCGGCGTCCAAGGAGGCATCCGTGCCGCACGTCCTGGTCCTCAACGCGTCGTACGAGCCGCTAGGTGTCGTACCGCTCCGCCGCGCGCTCGTCCTCGTCCTCGAGAACAAGGCCGTATGCCTCGAGGAGTCCGGCGCCTATCTGCACAGCGCGACCGTCACAGTCCCCGCACCCAGCGTGGTCCGGCTCAAGCGATTCGTCCGGGTTCCCTATCGGGGGCCCGTTCCTCTGACCCGCCGGGCGCTGTTCGCCCGTGACGGGGGCCGGTGCATGTACTGCGGTGGCGTCGCAACCAGCGTCGACCACGTCATCCCGCGCAGCCGCGGGGGCAAGCACGTCTGGGACAACGTGGTGGCGTCCTGCCGCCGCTGCAACCACGTCAAGGCCGACCGGCACCTCTTCGAGATCGGCTGGCGGCTGCGCCACAAACCCGCCCCGCCCACCGGCCTGGCCTGGCGCATCATCGGGACCGGCCATCGGGACCCGCGCTGGCTGCCGTACTTGCAGCCGTACGGCGCGGACGACGCCTTGGCCCGGATCGACGGCATTTCCGCCTGACGATGATCCGGGCTTTCGTATTGCCGCGTGCCCTTCGCATCGGCGCGTGCGGCCGGCCGACCGGCCCGGGGAACCCCCGTTCCCCCGGGTCGGCCCGTCAGCGCCGGGGCGCCTAGGCGTACCGCAGCTCCCCCGGGCGTAGCGAGCGGCGCAGCAGGGGCAGCGAGGTGGCCGCGGCCAGCAGGCAGGCGGCGTAGGCGGCGATGGGCACCAGGGCGATCGCCCAGGGCGCCGGACGGCCGGAGAGCAGGGCGTACCCGGTGCCGATGGTCATGCCGCCCAATCCCGAGAGCAGTACGGCGGGGGCGAGCGGCAGCGCTGTCTCCAGCAGCAGGGCCCGGCCGAGCACCGTGCGCGGCACTCCGGCGGCGGCCTGCGCGGCCAGGCCGCGGCGGCGGGTGGCCAGGGACTCGGCGGTGCCGACGGCGAGGCCGGACAGGGTGATCGCGAAGGCGACGACGATGGCGGCGCCGGTGAGGTCGAGGCCGGTGGTGTAGTAGGACGCGGGCGCGGAGAGATGCCGCGTGCTGTGCACCACGTCGCTCAGCACCTGCCGGATGCCCATGAAGCCGGTCCCCACGACCGTCACCAGGAGCACCGCCGCATGCGTGCGGGCGGCCGACCAGGGGTCGTCGCGCAGCCGTTCCGCCGCGATCAGCGTCGCCGCCGACCGGGCCCGGACCGCGAGGATCCGCCCGGTCGCCTTCGCCGTGGCCCCGGAGAGCCACACCGCGCCCGCGCCGACCGCGAGGACCACACCCATCATCGTCAGCGGCACCCCGCCGTTCGGCCGGTTGGGGGCGGCCGTGGACGTGGTGGCCACGGTCAGCAGCCCCAGCACCGCGACGAGCAGTACCCCGGCCAGGAACAGCAGCCCGGGCCCTCGTCCGCCCCGCGCCCCGACCCGGCGCACCCAGCCCAGCGGGGAAGCCACGACCCGGCGCAGCGCCAGTGCGCCCGCCGCCGCGCCCAGCACCGGTACGGCGATGGCGACCAGGCCGATCCCCACCCAGGCCAGGGCGGTCGGCCGGTCCCACTGGCGCAGAAGGACCAGCACGGACAGGACGGTGGCGGGCGCCGAGCCCAGCAGGCAGGCCAGCCCGGTCTCCAGCGCGGCGATCCGCCGCACCTGCCAGGGCGTCGCCCCGGCCAGCCGCAGCCCGGCCAGGCGCCGGTCGCGGTGCACGGCGCCGATCCGGGCGCACTGGCCGAGGAACCCCAGCACGGGCACGAGCAGGAGCAGCAGCCCGACGATCACGCCGGACCGCGTACCGGGCTCGTCCAGCAGGCCCGCGGCCACGGGCACCCGGTAGCCGCCCCGCAGCGCGGCCAGGGCGACGGCGGCCAGCGCGAACCCCGTCGCGAGCGCGGCGCCCGTCGCCGTGAGTGCGACCCGCCACCACTCGCCTCGATCGGAACCACGGGTGAGTTCCCAGGCGAGGCGCAGATCGGAACGCAGGGAGTTCATGCCGTCACCCCCAGCGGCGTCACAGCGCCGTCCCGGAGCTGGACCTCCCGGTCCGCGTACGCCGCCACCTGGGCGTCGTGGGTGATCAGCAGGACCGCCGTGCCCGACTCGCGGGCCGTGTGGACCAGGGCCGTCATGACCTGCTCGCCGGAGAGCGAGTCAAGGGCGCCCGTCGGCTCGTCGGCGAAGACCACCTTCGGGCCGGTGACCAGGGCCCGGGCCAGTGCGGTCCGCTGGGCCTGGCCGCCGCTCATCTCGCCCGGCCGCAGATCCTCCTGCCCGCGCACGCCGAACCGCTCCAGCCACTCGCCGGCCAGGGCCCGGGCCCGCGCGCGGTCGGTGCCGGCCAGCAGCAGCGGCAGGGCGACGTTGTCCAGGGCCGTCAGCTCGGGGATGAGCTGCCCGAACTGGAACACCACGCCGAACTCGGTCCGCCGCAGCTCGCTCAGCCGCTTCTCGGACAGGTCCTCCAGCCGCCGGCCGTCGTACGACACCGAGCCCTCGTCGGGCCGGACGATCCCGGCCAGGCAGTGCAGCAGCGTCGACTTCCCGCTGCCGCTCGCGCCGGTCACGGCGAGGATCTCGCCGGCGTGCAGGTCGACCGAGGCTCCGCGCAGTGCGGGGGTCCTGCCGTGCGTTTTGGTGAGGCCGCTCGCCGAGAGGAGAGGCACGGGTCTGCTCATGCTGCGTCGACCTCCGCGGTCAGGGTGGTGAGCCGGGCCGCCGTGGTGCTCATCCAGCGGAGGTCGGCGTCGAGGTGGTTGAGGGCGTAGTCCGCCGAGAGCACGGTCGCGAGGTCCGCGCCCTTGGCGGCCTTGACCGCGGTGAGCTCCCGCATCCGCTCCATGTGGGCGGCGCGCTGGGCGCTCAGATACGCGGCCGGGTCGCCGCCCGAGAGGATCGCGACCACGACCTTGGCGAAGATCTCGTTCGCCACGAAGGGCGCGGGCGGCGTGATCTCCCCGGCCCACCGGGACAGCTCGCGCGCCCCCTCGTCCGTGGCGCGGTACGTCGTCCGCTCCGGGCCGCCGTCCGAGTCGGTGCCCTCGACCGCGGCGAGGCCGTCCCGGACGAGGCGCTGGAGGGTCGTGTAGACCTGCCCGTAGGCCAGCGGTCGGGCCTGCGGGAAGCGCTCGTCGTGGCGTCGCTTGAGGTCGTAGCCGTGGCTCGGCCCCGTGGCGAGCAGGCCCAGCAGGATGTGGCGGGTGCTCATGCCCATCATTATGTACTGAGTATATGTACTGAGTGAATAGCAGGCACCGAAGAAGGCCGGAGAAGCTGGAGAAGGCCGTCGCCGAACCTCCGACCGGTTCAGTCCGTGACGGCGTACGCCTCCACCGACCACAGCGAATACCCGTACGGCGTGGCCCGCTTCTCGCCCTGCACCCGTACGAAGCGCACGTCGCGCTCGTCCATGCGGACGCTCTCGTGGCCGCCCCGGCCGTCCCGTACCGCGGCCGCCGTGCGCCAGCGGCGGCCGTCCGGAGAGACCTGGACGCGGTACGCCGAGGGGTGGGCGTCCTGCCAGCGCAGCTCGACCCGCCCGAGCCGCACCGGGCGGGGCAGCTCGACCTGCCACCAGGCGCCGTCGTCGACCGGGGACGACCAGCGCGTGTCCGGGGCGCCGTCGTTCGCCGCCGACGCGGGGAAGTCGGGCGTCTCGTCGCCCGAGGAACGCGCCGCGCCGGTGCGGGCCAGGTCGGGTCCGCCGGTGGGCGGGAAGGCCCGGACGGTGAGCGTGCGGGTCGCTCCCGCGAACCCCAGCCGGATGTCGTAGGTCCGTTTCGGCGAACCACGCTCCACGGTCACCTCGACCGGGACCTCCACCGTCGTGCCGCGCGGCACGGTCAGTTCGGTCCTGGGCACCCGCACCCGCACGCCCTCGGGCGCCTCGGCGGTGAGCCTGCCGCGGGCGTCGGCGGGGCGCAGCGAGCCCAGCCCGGCCGTCAGCCGCCGCGTCCTGCCGGTCTCGGCGTCCACGCGGTCGCGCGTCAGCTCCACAGAGGCGGCGGGGGAGTCCGCGAACCACGGGACCAGGTGACGCACGCGGGAGGACGCGGGACCGGTGACCCGCACGGCGTCCACCCGCTGCCCGGCCCGCACCTCGGTCGCGCCCGAAGCGGCCAGCCTGCCGGCCCGCCGCCAGCCCCGGCCCGGTACGTGCACCTCGACGCCGCCCTCGGTGCCGGGGTCGGTGAGGGCCGTCACGGCCGTCAGGGACCGCGGGTGCGAAAAGCGCAGGGTGCGGCCGTCGCCCGGCTCGCCGGGGCTGGGGGGCGGCTCGTGGCCGATGCCCGACCAGGCCGCGTACGCCTTCTGCGCCCGCCCCAGGAAGGGGTCCAGGACGTCCGTGCCGACCTTGACCGGTGCCGGCTCCAGCCGGGCCCGCAGCGCGCCGAGTCGGCGGTACGCCGTCCAGGCCGCCGCCGCGTCCCCGGCGCGTTGCGCGTCCAGCATGTCGAGCGCGGCCGTGCCCGCCTCGCCGTAGCGCGCCAGCTGCTCCGACCAGGGGGCGACCTCCGGGGCGAGGGCGGTGCCCGTCAGCCGCCGGGGCAGCTCGCGCAGCACGGTGAACGCCTCGCGCAGCCGCCGCGCGGCGTCACCGTCCGTCCCGGGGCCGCCTGCCTCGGCGTCACCCGCCGTACGGGCCCGCCAGTACGCCTCGGTCAGCGGGCGCAGGTACGCCGACTCCTCCTCGCCGAGGACCGACGACGCGTCGTTCCCGGCGAGCGCGGCCAAGGCCTCCTCGCGGCGCCGGTCCCCGCCCGCGAGGTCGGCGATCGCGGCCCGCCAGGACTCCCCGGGGCGGTAGGCGCGCGGGTTCCAGGCGTAGTCGGCGGCGGTGAACAGCGGGATGCGGGACGCCTCGGGCTGCTGCATCGCGTTGGCGAGCAGGGCGGCCGAGCCGGTGGCGACGGCCGGCTCGCGGCCCCGGTAGGGGCCGAGGAAGAGACGGCCGGGGTCGTAGTCGTTGACCGGGTAGTTGTCCATCGTGACCAGCGGATGCCGGAACGCCTGCCGCGCGTCGGCCAGTTCACCGCCCGTGATGGTGCGCGGCACCACCCCGACGCCCGTCCACGCCACCTCGACAGCCGTGTCCAGCGAACTCGCCAGGGCCCGCCGGTAGTCGGTCGTGCCGTCCTCGTAGTACTCGGTCGGCATCAGCGACAGGCCGGCGGCCCCGGGGTGCCGGTCCGCCAGGTGCCGGGCCACCGCGTTCGCCACCCGGGCCTGCGCCCGCGCGGCCGCCCGCGGGCCGGAGCCGAACCGCTCGGCGTCCGCGTCGCAGTGCCACTCGCTGTAGCTGACGTCCTGGAACTGCAGCTGGAAGGCCCGGAAGCCCAGCGCCCACATCGCGTCGAGCTTGCGCGTCAGCGCGCGCAGGTCGGCGTCCGACGCGAAGCACATCGCCTGGCCCGGGGCCACCGCCCAGCCGAGCGTGACGTGGTTGCGGCGCGCCCGCTCGGCCAGCTCCCGGAACTCGGCGCGCTGCCCCGCCGGGTACGGCTCACGCCAGCGCGCCTGCCGGTACAGGTCGTCACCGGGGGCGTACAGGTAGCGGTTCTGCTTGGTGCGCCCCATGAAGTCGAGCTGCCCCAGCCGCTGCCGGTGCGTCCACGCGGTGCCGTAGAAGCCCTCGGTGATGCCGCGCACGGCGGTGCCGGGCCAGTCGCGCACGACGGCGGCGGCGATCGTGCCGTCGGCGCGCACGAGCTGCCGCAGCGTCTGGACCGCGTGGAACAGGCCGTCCTCGCCGGCTCCGGTGAGCAGGACGCCGCCCCCGCCCACGGACAGCTCGTATCCCCCTGAGGGGAGGGCGCGGCGGTCGCCTGGGCGGACGGGCTCCGTCCGCACGCGCACGACCAGCGCTCCGGGTGCGGCGGAGTCCGTGATGCGACGGGCCCCGGCCTGTCGCAGCAGGTCGCGCAGGGCCTCGACGGAGTACCGGTCGGCCGTCGGGTCGCTGATCAGGGCGACCTCGTCGGTGACCGCGACCGGTGCGCCGTTCGCGCGCAGGGACTGGGGGCGCGGCCAGACGGAGAGATCCGGCTCGGCGGTGTCGGGGGCCGGTGTCGCGGTCGCCCCCGGGACGGGCGGAGCCGCCACCGCGGCGGGCGGGGCGCCGAGGGTTCCGGCGACGACGGCGACGGCGAGAGCCGCCGCCCGCTTCCCACGCCGCAGTCCCACAGGCCCCCTCCAGGTGTGTTCGACCGGCAGAACGAGCCCACCACCTGCCCGGTGAAGGTGTCAAAGAGAGTGGCCGTTGTGACCGAATTGCCGGAATCTGGAAGGAGTGGAGGGGAGTGGAATGTGAGCAGCAGCACGATGTTCGGCCTGGGGTGTCTGCCATCGCGTCGACTGGGTAGGGCTGCGATGACCCGTTGAATGCCGTACCCGACAAGGAGGCCCCCGTGGCTGCGATGACTTTCCTTCCGCTCCCGGTCCAGTCCAAACCCGTGGCGGACACGTCCGCCGACCTCGACCCCCACTATGACGACCCCCGCTACGAAGACCCTCACTACTGCATCTTCAGCTCCGAGAGCACCTGCGCCGAGCCCCCGCTGACCAGCGAGCCGCCGCTGCCCGACGCCGAGCCCCTCACCAGCGAGCCGCCGCTCGCCGAATCCGCCCCCCTGACCAGCGAACCCTCCGCCTTCGTCCCGGACTTCACGAGGTCCTAGATGACCGCACCCCGGCCGGCCGAACCGCCTTCCGAGGACCTGTCCCGCCTCGCCGACCTGCACGGCGTCGCCACCTCGTACAGCCCGTCCCCGGACCGCACGGTCGCGGCCTCGGCCGCCGCGGTGACCCTCACCCTGGCCGCTCTCGGCGTGGACGCGAGCACGCCCGGCGCAGTGCGCGCCGCGCTCGCCGCCCGGGAGCGGGAACTGGGCGCCAGGCTGCTGCCGCCCACGGTGGTCGGCTGGGGCACCAGCCCCCCGGCCGCCCTGGCCGCGCTCCCCGAGGGAAGCCGGCTGCGCATCGAGACCGAGCAGGGCGAGAGGCGCGCCTCGGCCGAGCAACTCCCGCCCGGCGTCCACCGGCTGACCGTCACCGTCCCCGACGGCCGCACGGCCACCGCCCACCTGGTCATCGCCCCGGCCCGCCTGCCCACCCCCACCGGACGCTCCTACGGACTCCTCGTCCAGCTCTACTCCCTGCTGTCGCGCCGTTCCTGGGGCATGGGCGACCTGGGCGACCTCGCCGAGCTGGCCGGCTGGGCCGGACGGTCGCTCGGCGCCGGCTTCGTCCAGGTCAACCCGCTGCACGCGGGCGTGCCCGGCGCCCCCACCGACCCCTCCCCGTACCGCCCCTCCTCCCGCCGCTTCCCCGACCCGGTGCACCTGCGGATCGAGGACGTCCCCGAGTACGCCTACGTCGAGGACCGCGAGCGGCTGCGCGCGCTGCTGGAGAGATCCGGCCGGCTGCGCGAGGCGGTGCTGGAGGACGGCGCGCTGATCGACCGGGACGCCGTGTGGGAGCTCAAGCGGGAGGCGCTCGAGCTGCTGTGCGAGGTGCCGCTCGGCCCCGGCAGGCGCGCCGCCTACTGCGACTTCCTCGCCGAGCAGGGCCAGGCCCTGGAGGACCACGCCACCTGGTGCGCGCTCGCCGAGGTGCACGGCTCGGACTGGCACCGCTGGCCGACCGGCCTGCGCGACCCGCGCTCGGCCGAGACCGTCCGGGCCCGCAACGGACTGCTGGACCGGGTGGACTTCTGGTCCCGGCTCGCCTGGCTCACCGACAGCCAGCTGACCGCCGCGCAGCGCGCCGGGCGCGAGGCCGGGATGCCGGTCGGGATCGTGCACGACCTCGCGGTCGGCGTCCACCCCGGCGGCGCCGACGCCTGGGCCCAGCAGGAGTACTTCGCCGCCGGCATGTCGGTGGGCGCCCCGCCGGACGCGTTCAACGCCCGCGGCCAGGACTGGGGTCTGCCGCCCTGGCGCCCCGACCGCCTGGCCGAGTCGGGCTACGCCCCGTTCCGCGAGCTGCTGCGCGCCCTGTTCCGCTACGCCGGAGCCCTGCGCATCGACCACGTCATGGGTCTGTTCCGCCTGTGGTGGGTGCCGCAGGACCGGCCACCGACCGAGGGCACGTACGTCCGCTACGACGCCGAGGCCATGCTCGCCGTCCTCGTCCTGGAGGCCTCCCGGGCCGGGGCGCTGGTGATCGGCGAGGACCTGGGCACCGTCGAGCCCGGCGTGCGCGAGGCGCTGCGCGAGCGCGGGGTGCTCGGCACATCCGTGCTGTGGTTCGAACGCGACTGGGAGGGCGACGGCCGCCCGCTGCCCCCCGACCGCTGGCGCGCCGACTGCCTGGCCACCGCCACCACCCACGACCTGCCCTCCACGGCCGCCCGCCTCACCGGCGAGCACGTCGAGCTCCGCGACAGCCTGGGCCTGCTGACCCGCCCGCTTCATCAGGAGCGCGCCGAGGCCGCCGCCGACACCGCCGAGTGGCTGGCCCTGCTCACCCACCTCGGCCTGCTGAACGGCACCGGCGGCACCGACACCTCCTCGGAGGAGGCGGAGATCCAGGCCGTCCACCGTTTCCTGCTGCGCACCCCGGCCCGCATGGTCGGCGTCTGGCTCCCGGACGCAGTGGGCGACCGCCGCCCGCAGAACCTCCCGGGAACGTGGGACCAGTACCCGAACTGGCGCCTGCCGATCGCGGACGCGCAGGGCCGCCCTGTCACGCTGGAGCAGCTGGCGGCGTCGCCCCGGCTGCACGCCCTCATCGAGGTTCTGCGGCAGCCGGCCGGCACGCCCGGCGCTTGAGGACGCCTCTTACGGCACCCCGGGCGCGCGGCCCCAACCGGCGTTGGATACTTTTGGCACCGTGGACAAGAAGAACGCCCTGCGCGCCGGCGCCCTGGCCGCCGGTACGACGCTGATGATGCTGCTCATGTCGTCGCCCGCCTCCGCGCTCACGCGCGACGACGGTGACGACCCCGGTCCGGGCCTGAGCGTCATCGAGACGCTGGGCCTCTTCGTCGCGGCCCCGATCGTGCTGTACCTGGTCATCCACGGTCTGGTGATGATCGGCGACAAGTCGCACAAGCAGAAGGACCCGACCAGCTCCAACATCAGGACCAAGGCCGAGGCGAAGGCCGACGCCAAGGCCTGACCAGGGCTCCCTCCGAGTCCGACACGCACCTTCCGAGGGCGCTGTCCCCGCCGTACGCACGCGCATGCCGCCGTGCGGCGACCGGGGCGGCGCCCTCGGCTTTTCGCGGTGGGCGGGGATCCCGGTGGGCGGGCTGTCAGGGGTTCGGTGCCGTCAGATAGCGCTGCACCGTCGGCGCCAGCCACGCCACGATCTCCTGGCGGCTGAGCGCCACGGCCGGCGGCAGGCGCAGGACGTACCGGGTGAGCGCCATCCCGAGCAGCTGCGTGGCGGTGAGCACGGCCCGCACCGGGATCTGCTCGGGGTCGGGGCACACCTGGCGGGCGACCGGAAGCAGCTGGTCCCGGAAGATGCCCTGCATGCGCTCGGCCCCGGCCTGGTTGGTGGCACCGACCCGCAGCAGGGCCGTGAGCACCTCGTTCTCCTCCCACATGTCCAGGAAGTGGCTCACGAGGGCGGACCCGACCTCGTCCCGGGGCAGCGGGCCCAGGTCGGGCAGCTTCAGATCGACGGCGACGGCGGCCGCGAACAGGCCCTCCTTGCTGCCGTAGTACCGCATCACCATGGACGGGTCGATGCCCGCGTCCCGCGCGATGGTGCGGATGGTGGCGCGCTCGTAGCCGTCGGCGGCGAAACGCTCGCGGGCGGCGTCGAGGATGGCGGCGCGGGTGGTGTCCGAGCGCCTGGAGGGGGCGGTGCGCTTGTTGTCGGGCATGCCAACGAGCGTAGGCCAACACACGTGGGCCAACAACTGTTGACGCCCTCGAGGGGCGCCCGTACTTTGGTCAACGAACGTTGGCAAACAGTTGTTGGCATGGTTGGCAATCGGTTGTTGGTCCACGAGTGTCGACCAACGCACTTCGGCCCACGGGAGGCCCTGATGAACGGCACCATTCCCACCGTGATCGTCGTCGGCTCCGGCCCCACCGGCCTTCTCCTGGCCGGCGACCTCGCCACCGCCGGCGTCCCCGTCACCGTCGTCGAGAAGCGCCCGCAGGGGATCGGCAACCTCTCCCGCGCGTTCGTCCTGCACGCCCGCACGCTGGAGCAGTTCGACGCCCGGGGGCTGGCCGACGAACTGGAGGCCGTCGGTCGGCCGCTCGGCCGGTTCCGCCTCTACGGCCGCCTCAGCCTCGACCTCTCCACGCTCCCCTCCCGCTTCAACCACCTCCTCGTCCTTCCGCAGTACGAGGTGGAGAAGGTCCTGGAGCGGCGGGCGCTGGAGGCCGGGGCGCAGTTCCGGTACGAGACCGAGGTGACCGGGCTGACGCAGGACGCGCAGGGCGTGACGATCGAGCTCCGCGGGCCCGGCGGCGGCTCGGAGACGCTGCGCGCGGCGTACGTCGTCGGCGCCGACGGGATGCGCAGCACGGTGCGGAACGCGATCGGGCTGTCGTTCCCCGGCCGTTCGGTGATCCGCTCCGTCATGCTCGCGGACGTACGGGTGACCGAGGAGCCCGGGGAACTGCTCACCTTCGACGCCGTCGGCGACGCCTTCGCCTTCCTCGTCCCCTTCGGCGACGGCTACCACCGCGTCGTCTGCTGGGACCGCGGCCGCGAGCGCCCCGACGACGCGCCGGTCGGACTCGACGAGATCAGGGAGACCACCCGGCGCGCCCTCGGGCGTGACTTCGGCATGCACGACCCCCGCTGGATGTCCCGCTTCCACAGCGACGAGCGGCAGGCGCCCGCCTACCGTGTCGGCCGCGTCTTCCTCGCCGGGGACGCCGCGCACGTCCACACCCCCGCCGGCGCCCAGGGCATGAACACCGGCCTCCAGGACGCGGCCAACCTGAGCTGGAAGCTGGCCGCCGTCCTCAAGGGACACGCGGCCGACGCGCTCCTCGACACCTACCAGGCCGAACGTCACCCCATCGGCAGGACGGTGCTGCGCAGCAGTGGCGGCATCGTGCGTGCCGCCATGGCCCGGCGGCCCTGGACGATCGCCCTGCGCACCGCCTTCGCCGCCTTCCTCGGCACCGTCGGCCCGGCCCGCCGCAAGGCGCTCGCCCAGGTCACCGGCATCGGCTACCGCTACCCCGCCCCCCGCGGCTCCCACCGCTTCACCGGCCGCCGCGTCCCGGATGTCGCCCTGGCCGGGGACGCTCGCCTCCACGAGGCGATGCGGGGCGGCCGGTTCGTGCTGATCACCCCGGAGCCGTACCGGGCCGGGGACGGGCGTGAGGACCGGCTGGCCGTGGAGCGCTGGGCGAGCGACCGCCGTACGACCGTGCTGGTGCGGCCCGACGGGTACGCGGCGTGGGCGGCCGACGTGGCGGACACCCGGGCGATCGAGGCGGCCGTCGCCGCCCACGTGGGGTAGTCGCCGCCCCGTGGGACAGCACCTCGGCGGGCCGGTGCCGGCGCCGGCCCGTCAGGTCGCCGGTGAAACGCGTCGGAGGCCGGCTCAGTCCTGCCGGCCCTCCGTCGTCCTGAGCAACTCCCTGAGCAGCTCAGCCAGTTGGCCGGCCTGCTCGGCGGCCAGGCCGGACAGTGCCTCCGTCTGGACCGCGAGTCCGGCGGCGACCGCCTCGTCGATCAGCTCCAGGCCCTTGTCGGTGAGCGTGACGTGCAGGCCGCGCCGGTCGTGCGGATCGGGGGAGCGGCGCAGCAGGCCGGCGCGCTCCAGCTTGTCCAGGCGCCCCGTCATGCCTCCGGTCGTGAGCATCAGCGTCGCGGAGAGCTGCCGGGGCGAGAGCGTGTAGGGCTCCCCGGCGCGACGCAGGGTCGCCAGGACGTCGAACTCCCCGCGGCCGATCCCGAACTGCGCGTACGCCTTCTCCGTCCGGTCGCCCATCGCGCGTGAGAGCCGGTAGATGCGGCCGAAGACCTCCATGGCGGTGGTGTCGAGGTCGGGCCGCACGGTCGCCCACTGGTCGATGATCGCGTCGACGGGGTCCTTGCGCTGCTCGGGGCGTTCGCTCATGACAGGAGTATCCGACGGCTCTGGGTCACCCGCAAGAAAGTAGATTGACGGAAAGTTGCTTGGCGCTAAGCTACTTTCCACTGACCTACTCCGAAGGGTGCGACCCATGCGTCCCCTGGCCGCGCAGCGCGCCACGCTCACCGCCCTCACCGCCCTCGCCCCCGTCTCCTGGGGCACCACCTACGCCGTCACCACCGAGTTCCTCCCGCCCGACCGCCCCCTGTTCACGGGCCTCGTGCGCGCCCTGCCCGCGGGCCTGCTCCTGCTCACCCTCGCCCGGGTGCTGCCGCGCGGTGCCTGGTGGTGGAAGTCGGTGGTGCTCGGCGCGCTGAACATCGGCGCCTTCTTCCCGCTGCTGTTCCTCTCCGCGTACCGGCTGCCCGGCGGCATGGCGGCGGTCGTCGGCTCGGTCGGCCCGCTGTTCGTGGTCGGCCTCTCGGCCCTGCTGCTGGGGCAGCGGCCGACGACGCGCACGCTGCTCACCGGGATCGCGGCCGCGTTCGGCGTCAGCCTGGTCGTGCTCCAGGCGGCCGGGGCGCTGGACGCGCTGGGCGTGCTGGCGGCCCTCGCCTCCACCGCGTCCATGTCCACCGGCACCGTGCTCACCAAGCGGTGGGGGCGCCCCGAGGGCGTCGGCCCGCTGGCCCTCACCGGCTGGCAGCTGACCGCGGGCGGCCTGCTCATCGCGCCCCTCGCCGTCCTCGTCGAGGGCGCGCCGCCCGCGCTGGACGGCCGGGCGGTCGGCGGCTACCTCTACCTCGCCGTCGCGAACACGGCGATCGCCTACTGGCTCTGGTTCCGCGGCATCGGCCGCCTCACCGCCACCCAGGTCACCTTCCTCGGCCCGCTCTCCCCGCTGACCGCGGCCGTCGTCGGCTGGGCGGCACTCGGACAGGCGCTGACGCCGGTGCAGCTGGCGGGCATGGCGCTGGCGTTCGGAGCGACGGTGGCGGGGCAGATCGCGCCGCGGGGCAAGGGGCCTGCCGGTACGCGAACGTTCAGTTCCTCTGGAAAGCCCGCCCCAAAGGATTCGAAGGTCACGCTCGTCAAGGTCGGTTGACAAGAAACCGAGGGGCGCCCGGCACTGCGCCGGGCGCCCCTCGTCGCCGTACGGTCGGCTACTGCGCCGCCGCGTCCGCCCGCTGGGCCCGCAGCGCGCGCTCCACGCCCGCCCGGGACTCCGAGACCAGCCGCCGCAGGGCCGCGTTCGGCTCGGCGGAGGCCAGCCAGGCGTCCGTCTTGTCCAGGGTCTCCTGGGAGACCTGGACCGTCGGGTAGAGGCCGACGGCGATCTGCTGGGCCATCTCGTGGGAGCGGGACTCCCAGATGTCCTTGACCACCTCGAAGTAGCGGTCCGCGTACGGGGCGAGCAGCTCGCGCTGGTCGGTCTGGACGAAGCCGGCGATGACCGCCTCCTGCACGGCGTTCGGCAGCTTGTCGGAGTCGACGACCGACGCCCACGCCTCCGCCTTGGCCTCCGGGGTCGGGCGGGCCGCGCGGGCCGTGGCGGCGTGACGCTCACCGGCGGCCGTACGGTCACGGTCGTACTCGCCCGCGATCTCCGTCTCGTCGAACCGGCCCACCGCCGCGAGCCGCTGTACGAACGCCCAGCGCAGCTCCGTGTCGACGACCAGGCCCTCGATCGTCTGCGAACCCTCCAGCAGGGCGTCCAGCAGGTCGAGCTGCTCGGGCGTGCGGGCCGTCGCGGCGAACGCGCGCGCCCACGCCAGCTGGTGGTCGCTGCCCGGCGCCGCCGCCCGCAGGTGGGCCAGCGTCGCGTCGGTCCAGCGGGCCAGCAGCGCCTCGCGGGCGGCCGGGTCGGCGTACAGGTCGACCGCCAGCTTCACCTGGCGCTGCAGCGACTGCACGACGCCGATGTCGGACTCCTTGCCGATGCCGGACAGCACCAGCGAGAGGTAGTCGCGGGCCGCCAGCTCGGCGTCGCGGGTCATGTCCCAGGCCGACGCCCAGGACAGGGCGCGGGGGAGGGAGGACTCGAAATCACCGAGGTGTTCCGTCACGAAGGCCAGGGACTGCTCGTCCAGGCGGACCTTCGCGTACGACAGGTCGTCGTCGTTGAGCAGGACCACGGCCGGGCGGCGCATGCCCACCAGCTGCGGCACGGGCGTCAGCTCGCCGTCCACGTCCAGCTCGATCCGCTCGTCCCGGACCAGCTTGCCGCTGTCGTCATCGAGTTCGTACAGGCCGACGGCGATCCGGTGCGGGCGCAGCATCGGCTCGCCCTTCGCGCCGGCCGGCAGGGCCGGGGCCTCCTGGCGGATGGCGAAGGAGGTGATGACACCGTTCGCGTCCGTCTCGATCTCCGGGCGCAGGATGTTGATGCCGGCCGCCTGGAGCCACTTCTCCGACCACGTCTTCAGATCGCGGCCGGAGGTCTCCTCCAGGGCGCCCAGCAGGTCCGACAGGCGCGTGTTGCCGTAGGCGTGGCGCTTGAAGTAGGCCTGCACGCCCCGGAAGAACTCGTCCATGCCGACGTAGGCGACGAGCTGCTTCAGGACGCTGGCGCCCTTGGCGTACGTGATGCCGTCGAAGTTGACCAGGACGTCGTCCAGGTCCCGGATCTCGGCCATGATCGGGTGCGTGGACGGCAACTGGTCCTGCCGGTAGGCCCAGGTCTTCATGGAGTTGGCGAAAGTGGTCCACGCGTGCGGCCACCGGCTCCCGGGCGCGTGCGCCTGGCAGGCGATGGAGGTGTACGTGGCGAACGACTCGTTCAGCCACAGGTCGTTCCACCACTCCATGGTGACCAGGTCGCCGAACCACATGTGGGCCAGCTCGTGCAGGATGGTCTCCGCGCGCACCTCGTACGCCGCGTCCGTCACCTTGGACCGGAAGACGTACTGGTCGCGGATCGTCACCGCGCCGGCGTTCTCCATCGCGCCCGCGTTGAACTCCGGCACGAACAGCTGGTCGTACTTCTTGAACGGGTACGCGTAGTCGAACTTCTCCTGGAACCACTCGAAGCCCTGCCGGGTCACCTCGAAGATGGCGTCCGAGTCGAGGTACTCGGCGAGCGAGGGGCGGCAGTAGATGCCGAGCGGGACGGACTGGCCGTCCTTCTCGTACACGCTGTGCACCGAGTGGTACGGGCCGACGATGAGCGCCGTGATGTACGTCGAGATGCGCGGCGTCGGCTCGAACGCCCAGACGCTGTCCTGGGGTTCGGGGGTGGGCGAGTTGGAGATGACGGTCCAGCCCTCCGGCGCCTTCACGGTGAACTGGAAGGTCGCCTTCAGGTCGGGCTGCTCGAAGCTCGCGAACACCCGGCGGGCGTCCGGCACCTCGAACTGGGTGTAGAGGTAGGCCTGGTCGTCGACCGGGTCGACGAAACGGTGCAGGCCCTCACCGGTGTTGGTGTACGCGCAGTCGGCGACCACCCGGAGGATGTTGCGGCCCTCCAGCAGGCCGCGCAGGGCGATCCGGGAGTCCGCGAAGACCTCGGCGGGGTCCAGGGAGTCCCCGTTGAGGGTCACCTCGTGCACGGCCGGGGCCACCAGGTCGATGAACGACTCCGCCCCGTTCTCCGCGACGTCGAAGCGCACCGTGGTCACGGACCGGTAGGTGCCGCCCTCCTGCGCGCCGGAGAGGTCGAGTTCGATCTCGTACGAGTCAACGGCGAGCAGCTTCGCCCGCTGCTGCGCCTCCTCGCGGGTCAGGTTTGTGCCAGGCACGCGGTCATCTCCTCGGTATGGGTGGGTTGCGCCATCTTTCCACGGCAGCTTCGCATCAGGCGACGACCTGGGCGTCTCCTAGGGATACCCCTCGCCCGGCGAGGGACCGGGCGAACTCGCGCACCGCCGCCGTCTCCCCGTACCGGTGCCACACGAGGCCGAGCGCCGAGTCGGGCACGCCCTCCACCGGTACGAACACCACGTCCTCGCGCCGGCCGTGGCCGCAGCCCTGGCCCTCGCCCTGCCGCCGCTGCCGCCCGAACGCCCCGTCAGGCTCGGCACCTTCCCGGCCCTGCTGCGCACGCCGGGTGTGTCCCGCGGCCTGCTGGCGACAGCGCTGCTGGTCACCGGCCACTTCGCGGCGTACACCTACGTCCGCCCGGTCCTGGAACGCGTCCCCGGCCTGGGCGCGGGAACGATCAGCGCCCTGCTCCTCTGCTACGGCGCGGCCGGAGTCGCCGGCACCTTCGCGGGCGGATGGCTGGCGGCCCGCGACCCACGCCGGGCCCTGCTGGTCATCGCGGCCGGGCTGGGCACGGTCGTCCCGCTGCTGATCCCGGCGGCGGGCTCACTGGCCGCCTCGACGCTGCTGCTCGTCGTCTGGGGCCTGGTCTACGGGGGCGTCTCGGTCTCCACCCAGAGCCGGCTGTCGGCCGCCGCGCCGAGGGCCCGCGAGGCGGGGTCGGCGCTCTTCGCGGGTGTCTTCAACACGGGCATCGCGCTGGGCGCGTTCACCGGGGGCCGCGCGGCCGACGCACTGGGCCCGACGGCCGTGCTCTGCGTGGGCGGCGGCCTGGGACTCCTGGTCCTGCCGGTGGCCGTGCGGGCCGGGCGGCCGGGGGCAGGGGCAACACGACGTCCGGATCCCGCCGGTCCGCAGGGCCCCGGCGAGCAAACCTGATGAACATGACGACGACGTACATCGCACAGCCCATCGCCCCGCGCGTCCTGAAGGAACTCCGCACGACGGACGACGCGGGCCGCCCCATGGACCCCGTCACCGACACCGAGGGCGGCGCGCCCCTCCGCTGCTGCCTGGGCCGCAGCGGGCCGGGCGACCGCATCGCCCTGGTCTCGTACGCCCCGCTACGCCGCTGGGCGGCAGAAAAGGGCGTCGACCCCGGCGCGTACGACGAAGTGGGCCCGGTCTTCATCCACGCCGACGACTGCCCGGGCCCGGACGCCGACGCCGGCATCCCCTTCACCAACGCCCACCGCACGGTCCGCCGCTACTCCGCCGAGGGC
The DNA here is from genome assembly GCF_028885415.1 of Streptomyces coeruleorubidus. Classification (GTDB taxonomy): domain Bacteria; phylum Actinomycetota; class Actinomycetes; order Streptomycetales; family Streptomycetaceae; genus Streptomyces; species Streptomyces coeruleorubidus_A. The sequence continues at coordinate 3,384,387 of NZ_CP118527.1, read as the reverse complement.
CGCATCGTGGGCGGTCGGCTGGTCGAGGAGTCGGCAGGTTTCGAGCAGGCCTTCATGGAAGCGTTCGACGACCCGGCCGTGGCGCTCGTCCACGTCCGGGCCGTCGAGTACGGGTGTTTCCTCTACGAGGTACGCAGGGACCCTGCGGACACCCCCTAGCCCTTCAGCTCGGCCGCCACCAGTTCCGCGATCTGGACCGCGTTCAGCGCGGCGCCCTTGCGGAGGTTGTCGTTGGAGACGAACAGGGCCAGGCCGTTGTCCACCGTCTCGTCGCGGCGGATGCGGCCGACGTAGGACGGGTCCTTGCCGGCGGCCTGGAGGGGGGTGGGGATGTCGGAGAGCTCGACGCCCGGGGCGTCCTTCAGCAGCTCCGTCGCGCGCTCCGGGGAGATCGGGCGGGCGAAGCGGGCGTTGACCTGGAGGGAGTGGCCGGAGAAGACCGGGACGCGCACGCAGGTGCCGGAGACCTTCAGCCCGGGGATCTCCAGGATCTTGCGGGACTCGTTGCGGAGCTTCTGCTCCTCGTCGGTCTCGTTCAGACCGTCGTCGACGATGTTGCCCGCGAGCGGCAGCACGTTGAAGGCGATGGGACGCTTGTAGACGCCCGGCTCGGGGAAGTCGACCGCCTCGCCGTCGTGCGTGAGCTTGTCCGCCTCGGCGACGACCTTCTGCGTCTGGCCGTGCAGCTCGGCGACGCCCGCGAGGCCGGAGCCGGAGACCGCCTGGTACGTGGCGACGACCAGGGCTTCCAGGCCCGCCTCCGCGTGCAGCGGACGGAGCACCGGCATCGCGGCCATCGTCGTGCAGTTCGGGTTGGCGATGATGCCCTTGGGGCGGTTCGCGATCGCGTGCGGGTTCACCTCGGAGACGACCAGCGGGACCTCCGGGTGCTTGCGCCACGCGGAGGAGTTGTCGATCACCACGGCGCCCTGGGAGGCGACCTTCTCGGCCAGCGCCTTGGACGTGGCACCGCCCGCGGAGAACAGCACGATGTCCAGGCCGGTGTAGTCGGCGGTCGCCGCATCCTCCACCGTCACGCCGTCCAGCTGAGAGCCCGCCGAGCGGGCCGAGGCGAACAGACGCAGCTCCGTGATCGGGAAGTTCCGTTCCTTGAGGATCCTGCGCATGACCGTGCCCACCTGTCCGGTGGCTCCGACGATTCCGACCCTCACGGTGACTCCCTCTCCTGCGTCTCTTCACGTGCTCGTTGCTTGGCCGAGGCTTTTCCATCATGCGGCCGACCACGGCCCGCCTGTCCACTTCTTTCCCCGGTCTGCCCGGGGAGTGGGACGACGTGTCCCGTTCCATGGTTGCGGACATCCGGCGCCCACCCCCGCTGAGCTGGAGAAATTCGTTCGCCGGGGGGTATACGCCGCAAGGTCGCCTGCCCCTGTTGCTCTCGGCCACACGGGAGTGTGACGTACGCCTCTGTCGCCCCGCTGGAAAAAGGACCGAACGTTCCGGGCGGTGCCGGCGTCGTAGGAGAAACACGGTGAGGGGGGTGGCTTGTGCTGCTGCGCGGAAGGGCCCGGCGCGACCGGGACGCGCCCGCCGGTACCGGCGACGATCCGCTGGACGCGGCACAGGAGCGCCGGGTGCGGGCGGTGCTCGCGCTGGGCGGGGTGCCGCAGGCGGACCTGCCGGACGGGGTACAGCAGGTACGCCTGCGGTTGCTGGAGCGGGCCGCGAGCGGCCGGGAGGCGCCGCGGGACGTATCGGCGTGGGCGGCGGTGGTCGCCTCCAACCTGGCCATGGACTGGCACCGGGCCAAGCGCCGCCAGGAGCGCCTCGGGGAGCGGCTGGCCGCCCTGCGGCAGTCGGCGCATCCCTCCGGGGAGGACACCAGCGTGCTGTCCGTCGCCGTCGCCCAGGGCCTGGACGAGCTGCCCGACGCCCAGCGGCAGGTCGTCGTGCTGCGTTTCTACGCCGACCTGCCGGTCCGGTCCATCGCCGAGCAGCTCGGCGTCCCGGAGGGCACGGTCAAGAGCAGGCTGCACACGGCGGTACGGGCTCTGCGCGCCCGCCTGCACGAGGACGAGGTGGTGTGACGTGACCGCCCGGAACGACGACGACCGGCGCGACGCCGACTACGACGGCATGGACGCACTGATGGCAGCGCTCCTCGACGAACCGCTGCCGGAGGGGGCCCGGCGGGACGCGTCCTTCATGGCAGCCCATCGAGCGGCTGCCGCGGACGTGACACTGCTGCGGCAACAGCTGCTGCTGATCGGGGAGACGCTGGCGCACGACCCCGGGGCGGAGGCTGGGGCAGCCGACGCCGGGCCGGTGGCTGGGGCGCGGGCGCGGGTGGAAGGCGGGGATGCGGCGGGGCGGACCTCCGCTGCCGACTCGACAGTGAGGGCGTCCGCGCCGGTCGCTGAGGTGCAGGCCCGGGTGGAAGACGGGGGTCCGGCCGGGCGAAACCTCGCCGAGGGGGCGGCAGACGGCTCGCCGCCCGCGCATGCCGGCGGGCCGGGGACGACGGCCCTCGACCCGACGGTGCGTGCGCTGCCCGTGCGGTTCCAGGGAGAGGGGGCGCGGGACGAGCAGGAAACGGGGCGCGAACCCGGCCGGCCGGTTGACCAGACGCGGCCTGCCTTGCCGGGCAGTGGCGACCGGCGCTCCGGAGCGGGTGTGGCCACGCCGGCCGTGCGGCGCGGTCGGACGCGGCCCCTGGTCGTGGCACTGCGGGGGCTCGCCGCGGCTGTGGCCGCCGGCGTCGTGGTGGGCTTGGGCTGGCTCGTCGTGCAGAGCGGTTACGGGTCGGGGGAGGACACAGCGGGCAGCTCGGCCGCCGACAGCGCGGCCGGTCCGCAGCACGGCGACCAGGAATCCGGGCTCGGCCACGCCGGGTACCTCGCCTGCGCCCGGCTCGTGGCCGAGGGCACCGTCGCCGAGGTCGAACCGGTCCCCGGCACCGGCCAGGACCGAGTCACCCTCGACGTGGACCGCTACTACAAGCCCGCCAAGGGCCAGGACCGGATCGTCTTCCCCATGGACGAGGGCATCGGACCCCGGGCGCGGCCGGGCGACCGCGTGCTCGTCGGGATCACGCGCGGGCAGGCCCAGCCGGACCTGTGGAGCGTCGGGGAGAAGGAGATCGCCTCCGAACGGGCCTGGATCACCGCCGCCCTGCCCACGTCGGGAACCCTTCCCTGCGAGTGAGCACAAACGCCGAGGGCGGGCGTCCGTCCGGACGCCCGCCCTCCCGATGCCGTCGAACCGCTACGGCACGACCTTCTCGATCTTCACACTGCCCACGCCCGCGGCCGTCCCGCGCGCGTTGACCAGCTGGACCTCGCCGAAGAACACACGCCCCTCGGGCGCGGCCGCCGCGGCGGTGACGCTGCCCGAGACCGTCGCCGAGTCGCCCGTGCCGAGCTTCACCGGCGCCGAGCCGTCGACGGTGACGCTGCCGAGGGAGGGAGCGAAGAACACGTCCCGGTAGTCGTACTCGGTCGTGCCGGCCGGCACCGAGTAGCCGACGACCTCGACGGTGTACTTGCCGGCGGCCGGCGAGGGCACGGAGACCGACTCCTCCGAGTCACCGTCCGCGGAGCTTCCGACCAGCTTGCCGGCGGCGTCGTAGACCGCGAGGTCCAGGTCGGCGGCGGCGTCCGAGACGCCGCCGATGGCGACGTCCAGCGACTTCGCGCCCGCGGGCACCTCGACCCTGGTGGTCTGCGTCTCGCCGTGCTTGATCGACGGCCGGGTCGTCTTCGACGAGCCGAGCGAACCGCCCACCAGCTTGCCGTCGATCGCGGCGAAGCGGTTCGTCACCTTCCAGGAGGCGGCGGCCGGGGTGCCGACCTTCGCCTCGGGCACGGTCACGGTCTCCGGGTCGAAGACCGCGCCGAGCACGGCGACGTCCAGCTTGTACGGGTTGTCGAGCAGCGGCGACGTACGGCGCGACTCGACCTCGATCTCCCACACGCCGGGCTTCGGGTCCGCGTAGGAACGCAGGTCCGGGCGGCAGGTGTTGGCCGGGTTCGAGTAGTTCGGGTAGCAGTTGACCGTCGACGTCGGGTCGGCCGGGACGCCGAACGGGTGGATGGAGATGAACCGGGTCTGGCTCTTGTCCTTCAGCCCGCTCATCGCGACCTCGAGCGTCTTCGCGCCCTCGGGCACGGTGACGTAGTAGTGCCGCGAGCTGTTGCGCTGCACCGAACCGGACGCGGAGAACGTGGACTTCAGCGGCGCCGCGACCACGACCGTGTGCAGGACCTGCTTGTCGATGCCCTCGGTCTTCGGGTCGTCGACCTCCAGGATCGCGCTCTTGATGCCCGCGGACTTCGGCGCGGCCTGGACCTTGACGGTGACCGGCTTGTTCAGCGGCAGCTTCACCTCGTCGGAGCCGACGATCCGGAACGTGCCGCCCGCGTTGTTCTCGAAGTGCAGCTCGTGCCGGATCGCCTTGTCGGCGCCGGACGTACGGGTGACGGTGATCTCGTACGTCTTCTTCTGGCCGGCCTTCAGGCCGCCCTCACGGTCGTACAGGCCCGTGCCGTAGCCGGGCGTCTTGAGCTTGTCGTCCATCGCGGTGTCGACCGGCGCCTTGACCGTGTAGGCGTGCGAGGTGGCGCCGTCGCGGATCGAGTCCCAGGCGTCCTCGATGTTCATCAGGCCCGCGCCCTCCTCGTACGCCTGCACACCCTTGATGTGGTCGGCGGTCGAGGTGAGGGCCGTGCGCAGGGTCGCCGGCGTGAGCTCGATCTTCTTCTGCTCGGCGGCCGACAGCAGCAGCGCGGCGGCGCCGGCGGCCTGCGGGGAGGCCATCGAGGTGCCCTGGAGCATGCCGTAGCCGGCCGGCAGGGAGTAGCCCGCCTCGGCGACCGGCTGGCCCGGCATCCACGTCTGGATGGTGTTGATCGCGGCACCCGGGGCGACCAGGGTCGGGGTGAAACCGCCGTCCTCACGCGGGCCGCGCGAGGAGAACGGCATCAGCGCGTACTTCTTCTCCACGACCGAGCCGTAGTTGGCGGCCCAGGTCTCCTTGGAGACGGACGCGCCGACCGAGATGACCTTGTCGGCCAGGGCCGGGTCGCCGATGGTGTTGGTGCCGGGGCCGGAGTTGCCCGCGGAGATCACCAGCTGGACGCCGTAGGTGTCGATCAGGCGCGTGTACAGCTCGGCGCGCGCGTTGTTGCCGTCGTTCAGCGCCGGCAGGCCGCCGATGGACATGTTGACGATGTCGACGCCGCGCTTGGTGACGAGGTCGATCATGCCCTCGGTCAGCGCGACGTTGGTGCAGCCGCCGGACCAGGTGCAGGCGCGCGAGGAGACGAGCTTGGCGCCCGGCGCCGCGCCGTCCATCTTCCCGCCGAACAGGCCGTTCGCGGCGGTGATGCCGGCGACGTGCGTGCCGTGCTCGGACTCGATGACGCCGATGTTGACGAAGTCGGCCTTCGCGCCGGCGCCGTTGTGGACGACGTCCTTGCGGATCTCGACGACGAACGGCTGCCGCTCGGCGATGTCGGTCTTCGGGTCGTCGGTGCCGAAGTACCCGATCTGGAAGCCGTCCTTGTACGGCTTCATGGCGGTGTCGTCACCGAAGTCGTTGTTGTTGTTCAGGTCGACCCGGACCGTGCCGGCGGCCGGGTCGTACAGCACGCCCCAGGAGTCCGTGGTGTCGCCGTCGCGGTTGGCGTCACCCGCGGCGTCACCGCCGGTGGTGTACGACTCCTTGAAGGTGCTCACCCGGTACGAGCCCGAAGGCGCCGTCCAGGTCCTGCCGTCGTGCGTGAACGTGGGGCCCGAGACGGAGGTGTCCATCCGGCGCCAGGTGTTGTCGTTGTCGACGACCGGGTCCGTCGCCGTCACCCAGTCGACGATCTTCCGCTCGCCGGTCGTGGTCTTCTGGAGCGCGGGGTGGCCCAGGTCGACGCCGGAGTCCAGGATGCCGATGGTGATGCCGCGGCCGTCCGCCTTCGGGTGGTCCTCGACGAAGTCGACCGCGCCCGTCTCGAAGGACGGGTTGTACGGGTTCTCCGCGGGGGTCTTCTTCCCCGGCGCCGGGTACGTCCCCGCGGCGGCCTCGGTGCCCTTGACGGCGTCCGCGGCCGGGGTCGGGTCGTCCAGCGGGATCTCCTCGCGCAGGTCGATGCCGTGCACGGAGGAGAGCTTGGCGGCGGCGGCGATGGCCGAGTCCGCCCGGGACGTCGGGACGGTGGCGCGGACGTAGCCCAGCTTGTCGTCGGCCCGGCCCACCGAGCCGCCCTTGACCGCGTCCAGCTGACCGGCGACCTGCTCGGTCTGCCCGGGCGCGGTGGCGATCATCATGGTGACGGTCTTGTCGCCGTCGGCCTTGGCCTCCGCGAGCAGGTCCGCGTCGCCCGAACCGAGCTTGTGGTGCGCGGACTTGACGTCGGCGTCGGCCGGGGCGGACGTGCCCGGCTCGTCGGCGGCGAAGGCCAGGGGGACCGGCCCGGCCGCGGAGAGCGCGGCGACGAGACCGGCGGCCACGGCGATGCGCGCCACGCGTCTGCGGGCCGATATCGGGTCGCGCTGGGGGGTGTTGGTCATCGGCATCCCTTGTAGGTAAAGGAACGAGCGGGAGCGACCGGGACCGATCGGCCCTGGTCGCGACCGTCCGGAACGCAGGCCCGGACGATCGCACAGCTTTACGCAAGGGGAGGTTCTTTGGGGAGGGTTGACCGAATCGAAATGGATGTATGGGGAAAACCCGCGATGCGTTTTGCGGGCATGGGTCCCGAAGGCGGCGAAATCGGTTAACGTCCCGGAGTGCGACAGAAGTTGAGGGTGGCGGCCTACGCCGTATGCGTCCGTGACGGACAGATCCTGCTCGCCCGCTCACCGGCCGACGACGGCACCCCCGAGTGGGTCATGCCCGGCGGCGGCATGGAGCACGGCGAGGACCCCTACGACACCGTGCGGCGGGAGGTCGAGGAGGAGACCGGGTACCGCATCGAGGTCACCGAACTGCTCGGCGTGGACTCCTCCCACCGCACCTTCCGCGACGGCTTCGGACGTGCCGTCGACCATCACGCCGTCCGCTTCGTCTACGAGGGCCGGATCACCGGCGGCGACCTGCGCAACGAGGTGAACGGCTCGACCGACCTCGCCGCCTGGCAGGACCTGGACGCGGTGCCCGGACTGGTCCGGGTGGGGATGGTCGACATAGCCCTGCGGCTGTGGCGGGAGCGGCCGGCCACCGGACGGCTCGGCGACGTCATGGAGGGCGCTGAATAGGTTCAGTACCCCAGAAGATGAACACCGCGTGACCGACTCCCGGCCGTTCCAGGAGCGGCCGACGACGCACAGGGTAGTCCAAGATCCACGTACGGTGATCGGCGCTGCGCGTTGCCACCCCGTTTACGCGCAGGTCATTCCCAGTGCCAACGATCCAGTACGAGCGGGAAGTTCGCGTGCCGGACATCCCGCGACCACTGCCGACGCGTTCGCACTCGGGGAGAGAAGCGCATGTCGCGCACACGCTCAGTCGCCGGCTCCGGCCAGGGCATCCACCGTCGTTCCGTCCTCGCCGCCACCGGAGCGGTCGCCCTGTCCGCGGGCGTCGGCTACGCCCTGCGGCCCAGCGACAGCCAGGCCGCCACCGCCAAGGAGACCACCGAGGCCGTCGCCGCCTCCTCGCGCCAGGCACCGGCCGCGCCGCTGGCCCCGTACACCAAGGGCACGACCGTGGCGTCCGTGGCCACCCCGCGCGGCTCCGGCTACCGGCGTCTGGGCGACGGACCCGGCTGGCGGCGGGTCGTGCGCTCCGACCTGGCCGCGCCCAAGTCCGGCCGCGCCGGGCGGCGTACCGCGCTCGCGGCGTTCGTCCAGCTCACCGACCTGCACATCATCGACGCCCAGCACCCGCTGCGCCTGGAGTACCTGCGCTCGGCCGACGTGCACGCCTGGCGGCCGCACGAAGCGCTGACCGTGCAGGGCGCGATCGCGCTGGTGGAGCGGATCAACGCGCTGCGCGGCGCCCCCGTCACCGGCGCCCCGCTGCACTTCGCCATGACCACCGGCGACAACACGGACAACAACGCCAAGTCCGAGCTGGAGTGGTTCCTGAAGATCATGAGCGGCGGGCGCATCACGCCCAACACCGGTGACCCGCGCCGCTACGAGGGCGTCCAGAACAGCGGCCTCAAGCTCTACTGGCAGCCGGAAGCCCCGGTCCGCGACACCGACAAGCAGGCCGGCTTCCCGCACCTCGACGGCTTCCTCAAGGCCGCGATCCGCGAGGTGCGAAGCCCCGGCCTCAACCTGCCCTGGTACTCCACGGTCGGCAACCACGACTCCATGCCGATGGGCTGCTACGCCTCGCACGGCGACTCCTACCTCACCGAACTCGCCGTCGGCGGCAAGAAGCTGATGAACGTGTCCGCCGCCGAGGCGCAGCGGCTGCAGACCCTCATCAAGAAGGCCCGGGACCCCGAGGGCGTCCGCTACCACGACTTCCTCAAGACCCACGCCCGGGCCACGCGCTCGGTCACCCCGGACGAGAGCCGCGCACCCTTCACCCCCACCGAGTACATCCAGGCCCACCTGGACCCGGCCTACCGCGGCATCGGCCCGGCCGGCCACGGCTACTCCTCCGCCAACCTCGACACGGGCACCCAGTACTACGCCTTCCGCGTCTCCGACGACGTCATCGGCATCAGCCTGGACACCACCGACGCGGGCGGTCACTACGAGGGCTCGCTCGGCACGGCCCAGCTGAAGTGGCTCGACCGGACACTGCGGGAGAACAAGGACTCCTACGCGGTGATCTTCAGCCATCACACCAGCAAGACGATGACGAACACCCGCATCGACCCGGCCCGACCCCACGAGCGCCGGCACAACGGCCAGGAGCTCCTCGCCCTCCTCGGCGGCCACCGCAACGTGCTCGCCTGGGTGAACGGCCACATCCACAAGAACGTCATCACCCCGCACTCGATGTCCGGCGGCGGCTCCTTCTGGGAGATCTCCACGGCCTCCCACGTCGACTACCCCCAGCTCGCCCGCATCATCGAGCTGACGGACAACAAGGACGGCACGGTCTCCCTGTTCACCACGCTCGTGGAGTCCTCGGCCCCGCACCGCACGGACTTCTCCGACCTCACCCAGACCGGCCTCGCGGCCCTCTACCGCGAGCTGTCCCTCAACGCCCCCGGCGCGAGCACGACCCTCGGCGGCGACCCGGAGGACCGCAACACCGAGCTGGTGGTCAACTACCGTCGTTAAAGCGACGGGCTTGCACAACGGGCGCCACTGGCTGTGGTGCTGCGTTTGCGTCCTGCCCCTCCGGCCGACTTCGCGGTGGGGCTGGGGCCGTTGACTGGGCCCCGCGTCGCCACAACTCCCACGCGCGGGCGCGGATGTTGCGGGAGCCGTTCCGGTCCGCGTGCGCAACGACGCCGCAGGACCGGCACGCGAACCAGGCCTGGGAGACCCGGTTCGCCCTGTCGATGTGACCGCACTCGGCACAGGTACGGGAGGTGTACGCCGGATCGACGTACACCACCGGCACCCCGGCCTTGCGGGCCTTGTACGCGATGAACTGCCCCAGCTGGTGAAAGGACCAGCTGGAGTGGGTGGCCCGTTGGGGCTTCCTCAGCCGTACCCGCTCGCGGATGCCCGTGAGGTCTTCAAGGGCGATTCCCCGACCGGTGCATTCAGCCTCGGCCACCACATGCTTCGCGATCTTGTGGTTGATGTCTTTGGCCCGCCGTGCTTCCTTACGGCGGCGCTTGTTCAGCCGCCGCCTCGCAGACGGCGTGTTCTTCTTCTGGAGCTTGGTGCGCAGGCCGCGCTCGCGGACCCGGATCCGGTTGAGCTCACGCCCGGCCATGATCTCGCCGTCCGAGGTGGTGGCGATGTTCACAATGCCCAGGTCGATACCGAGGAAGTCCACCGGATCTGTGTTCGGCTCGGCCTCGGGGATTTCGCAGGTGGCGTTCAGGAACCACATGCCGTCCCGGTGCACGAGATCGGACTCGCCCCTGCGGTACAGCGCGAGCGTGGCCAGGCGACCGAGACGGCCCGCCCTCAGGTTCGCCTTCAGCGTGGCGTACGCGTCGCAGGTCTTCTTGATCGTGTGCTGGGCCGCCTGAGCGCCTAGGTTCCAACCCGACTTGACCTGCTCGTAGGTGAGCTTGCGCAGGGCGAAGTTCTTGAACTCCCCGCGTGCGAACGCGACCTCGCTCACCCAGGTGGCAGCCTCGTTGCAGGCACGCAGGGTCGCCTCCAGAGCCGCCGCCTGCACGGCCGTCGGCAGCAGCCTGACCTGCACCACCAGCTTCACGATCAGCGATCGTAGACACCCGCACGACACCCCACCACACGTTCCCCATCGCCCACCCCATCGAGTGACCCGTGCACCCTGTCCTGACGCGCCGCGAGCCCGAAGATGCGATTCCTCCCGGGGCTGAAGCCCCGGGGTTCCTCGCAAGAACAGGCTGAATCCCGCCCAACCCGCCCGGGCCGGTCAACTCCGGCCCGGCGGCTCGGGTCCCACCCCCTGACACCGCTCGACGTGACGGGGGTACGGGACATGAACAGACGCGCACGCACGATCCTGACGGCGGCGACGGCCGTGGCGCTGTCGGCGGCCCTGGCGGGCCCCGCGGTCGCGGCCCCGCCCACCGGCCACGACGCGACCCGGCAGGCGGTGCGGGCCGCGGTCGCCGAGGGCGTGCCGGGCGTGACCGTGAGAGTGCAGCGGGGACACGGGGTGTGGGCGGCCACGGCCGGCGTCGGAAACCTCAAGACGGGCGAGCCACGTTCGACGCGGGATCACTACCGCATCGGCAGCGCGTCGAAGACGTTCATCGCCACCGTCGTCCTGCAACTGGCGGCCGAGGGCGAGCTCTCGCTCGACGACACCGTGGAGAAGTGGCTGCCGGGCGTGGTGCACGGCAACGACCACGACGGCAGCCGCATCACCATCCGCCAGTTGCTCAACCACACCAGCGGCGTCTTCGACCTGCTGGCCGACGAGACCTTCCAGCGGACGTACATGCTCAAGGAGGGCTTCTTCCGGCACCGCTTCGACACGACGACGCCCCGGGACCTGGTCGCGATGGCCATGACCAACCGGCGGGACTTCGAGCCGGGCACCTCGTGGAAGTACTCCAACACCAACTACATCCTGGCCGCGATGGTGATCGAGAAGATCACGGGCCGCCCGTACGGGGAGGCGGTCGAAGCCCGCGTCATCGAACCGCTGGGGCTGACGGCCACGTCCGTCCCGCGCACCCGGACCACCGTCCCCCAGCCCAGCAGCCGCGCCTACAACAAGCTGGCGAGGACCCCGGACGGTCCGGCCTACGACGTCACGGAGTTCAGCCCCTCCTTCGCCTACTCGGGCGAGATGATCTCCGACTCGGCCGACCTGAACCGCTTCTTCTCGGCGCTGCTGCGCGGCAAGGTGCTCCCGCCGCGGCAGCTGAAGGAGATGAAGCGCATGGTTCCCACGACGAAGAAGAACGAGCGCTACGGCCTCGGCCTGCGCTCGTACGAACTGTCCTGCCACAAGACCGTCTGGGGCCACGGCGGCGACATCCACGGCTCCTCCTCCATGGCCGTCACCACCAGCGACGGCCGCCACTCCCTCGCGGTCAACTTCAACGGGGACTGGTCGGGGGAGACGAAGTCCGTCGTCGAGGCGGAGTTCTGCGGCGCGCGGTCCGGCCGCTGAGCCACTACTGAAGAACAGCTCCGAGCGACAGGGGAAACGGGGACATGAACAGACGCGCACGAACCACCCTGACGGCGGCGACGGCCGTGGCACTGTCGGCGGCCCTGGCGGGCCCCGCGGTCGCGGCCCCGCCCACCGGCGGCCACGACGCGACCCGGCAGGCGGTGCGGGCGGCGGTCGCCGACGGCGTCCCGGGCGTGACCGTCGGAGTGCAGCAGGGGCACGGCGTCTGGGCGGCCACGGCCGGAGTAGGCAACCTCAAGACGGGCAAGCCGCGTTCGACGCGGGACCACTACCGGGTCGCCAGCATCTCCAAGACGTTCGTGGCCACGGTCGTGCTGCAACTGGAGGCGGAGGGGAAGCTCTCACTCGACGACACGGTGGAGAAGTGGCTGCCGGGCGTGGTCCGGGGCAACGGCCACGACGGCCGCAAGGTCACCCTCCGCCAGCTCCTGAACCACACCAGCGGCATCTTCGACTACCTGGCGGACTCCGGTTTCCAGCGGACGTACATGACCGCGGACGGCTTCATGAAGCACCGGTTCGACGAGGCGGAGCCCGAGGAACTGCTCGCCTACGCCCTGCGCAACGAGCCGTACTTCGAGCCGGGCGCGTCCTGGGAGTACTCCAACACGAACTACGTCCTGGCCGCGCGGGTGATCGAGAAGGCCACGGGCAACGACCACGGCGACGAGATCAAGCGTCGGATCATCGACCCTCTGCACCTGACCTCCACGTCGGTCCCCGGCAACCGGACCACCCTGCCCCGGCCGAGCAGCCGCGCCTACTCCAAGCTGGCCACAACGGCCACGGGTCCGACGTACGACGTCACGGAACTGAACCCGCGCCTGGCCTACGGCTCGGGCCAGATGGTCTCGGACTCGGCCGACCTGACCCGCTTCTACTCGGCGCTCCTCAGCGGCCGGCTGCTCCCGCCCGGGCAACTGAGGAAGATGAAGAACACGGTCGACGCCAAGGACACCTACCGCTACGGCCTGGGTCTCGCGGACCGGGAACTCAGCTGCGGCGTCCACGTCTGGGGCCACGCCGGAGGCATCACCGGCGCCAACTCGATGGCGGTGACGACCGAGGACGGCCGGCACTCCCTGGCCGTCAACTTCAACGGGGACTGGTCGGGGAGCACCGGCGCGATCATCGAGGCGGAGTTCTGCGGCAAGTGATCATTCAAGAGGGGGGCCGCGGCAAGCATCCGGCGGCCCCTCCTCTCCCCTCCTGGTCCTGACCGGTCCGTCACTACCGGGGCACTACCAGGACGTACGCGGCCGGTTCGCGGTCGGCCGAGGCCATCAGGGCCGTGCGGACCACCGTCGCCTGCTGTTCCGGACAGTCGCGGAGCTTCCTGGGTGTGATGTGGACGACCGTGATGCCGAGGCGCTCCAGGTGCTCGCGTTTGCGGGCGTGCTCGGACCACAGGGCGTCGTCGTCCTGCCGGGGCGCCCGTGTGTCCAGCTCCAGCGCCACCGCATGGTCGGGCCAGTACGCGTCCAGGCCTCCGAGGTAGGGGCCGCCGGGCAGGCGCAGGTCCACGTTCCAGACCGGGTCGGGCAGGCCGTACTCGCGCACCATCCGGTACAGGCGGTCCTCCGCACGCGCCCGGCCCTCGGCCAGCAGGGACTCCACCGCGTCCACCACGTGCGGACGGCTCAGCAGCCGCGCCTGGTTCAGCTCCCGCACCACAGCCGCCGGCTCGCAGTGGGCGCCGCGCACCGCCTCCGTCATCAGCCGGCGCACGACGCCGGCGTCCGCGAGCTCGGCCACCGCGTCGGCCAGCGCGCGGGCGACCGGGGCCACCGGCAGGCCCGTGACCTGCTCGGGCGCGGGTAGCGCGGCGCTGCGGACGATGCGCGCACAGCCCGTCGAGCGCAGCCGGCGCAACCGCGGGACCAGGACGTCGATCGTGTCCAGGGCCGGCAGCGGGGGAGTGGAGGAGAAGCCGTGCAGCGTCAGGGCGGCCAGGCCGGTGATCATCGCATCCGGGTAGGCGGGGGCGTGTCCCTCGCCCGCGCGGGGCTGGGCGGGGACACCCGTGCCGCGCTCCCGTGCCGCGTACATCAGCACCGAGTGCAGCCGCTCCTCGCTGGTCGGCGGGCCCGGGTGCAGCAGGACGACGCCCGGCAGGAGCTGCTGCCAGGGTCCGCCGGGGCGGCACTGCTCGTTCGTCTCGGACGTCGTCACGCCGTGCGAGCGGAGCTGCGCGACCGTCATGACGCGGAGCCTGGCGCGGCCGGACACGTCGTGCAGGGGGCGGTGGGAGAGCGGGGTGTTGTGGGTCATGACCCGCAATTTCCCGCGCTCCGACCGCTCTTTAACCGCTGTTACAGGCCCGTCGACAAATACGGACAACCCAGCCCTAAAGGACGGGTGTTCGGATGCCGAAAGTCCCTGGTCCGTTCGGGTGTGGGCCAGGGGTTACGGCTCGCGGGGCACGCATCTCGTAACGATGGCGGAACGCCCAAATCTCAGGCCAAAGCTACTGGTCAGAGGCCGCGTCGCACTCCTGCCCCCGCAGCGCCCGCGCCAGATCGTCCCGGGCCTCCAGCACCAGCCGGCGCAGGGCCGGGGCCGCCTCCCGGTGGGCCTCCAGCCACGCGTCCGTGGCGTCGAGGGTCTCCCGGGACTGCTGGAGCGAGGGGAACATGCCCTGCACCACGTGCATCCCGATCTGGATCGACCGCTCGGCCCACACCCGCTCGATCGCCGCGAAGTACTTCTGCGCGTACGGCGCGAGCAACTCCCGCTGCGAGCCCTGGGAGAAGCCCGCGATGGTCGCCTCGACCATGGCGTTGGACAGCGCGTCCGACTCCACGACCTGCGCCCACGCCTGCGCCTTGACCGCCTCTGACGGACGGGCGGCCAGGCAGCGCACCTGGTGGCGCTTGCCGGAGGCCGTGTCGTCCCGGGCCAGCTCCTCGGCCAGCGCCTTCTCGTCCACCACCCCGTGCGCGGCCAGCGGCTCCAGGAACACCCACCGCAGCTCCTGGTCCAGGTCGAGGCCCTCGATCGACGCCGTGCCCGCCAGCAGGTCGCTCAGCAGCTCGAAGTCGGCGTCGGCGGTGGCCGTCCGGGCGAAGAAACGCGCCCACGCGAGCTGGTGCTCGCTGCCGGCCTCGGCCGCGTACAGCTCGCGCCGCGCGCCCTCGGCGAGGAGGCGGGCGGTCGTCTCCCGGCGGGCGGGCGCCGTGTAGTGCGTGAGGGCCGACTCGGCCCACGCGTGCAGCATCTGCAGCACGCCGATCTCGGACTCGCTCCCCGCGAACCGCAGCACCAGGTCCACGAAGTCCCTCGCCGGGAGCAGCGCGTCCCGCGTCATGTTCCACAGCGCCGACCAGCACAGGGCGCGCGCCAGCGGGTCGGTCACCGACCCCAGGTGCTCGCGCAGCGTCGCCAGCGAGGTCTCGTCGAAGCGGATCTTGCAGTACGTCAGGTCGTCGTCGTTGACCAGGACCAGATCGGGCGCCTTGGCGCCGGACAGTTCCGCCACGACCGTGCGCGCGCCGTCGACGTCCGCCTCGGCGCGCGCGTACCGCTCGACCGTCCCGCCGTCCGTCACCCGGTACAGGCCCACCGCCACCCGGTGCGGGCGCAGTTCCGGATGCGACTCGGCCGCCTCCTGCACCACGGCCAGCTCGTCGACGCGGCCCCGCGGGTCCAGCAGCAGCTGCGGGGTCAGCGCGTTCACCCCGGCCGTCTGGAGCCAGGACCGCGCCCACGCGCTCATGTCCCGGCCGCTGGTCTCCTCCAGCACCGACAGCAGGTCACCGAGGCGCGTGTTGCCGTACGCGTGCCGCTTGAAGTAGCGCCGGGCGCCCTCCAGGAACGCGTCCTGGCCGACGTACGCCACGAGCTGCTTCAGCACCGACGCGCCCTTGGCGTAGGTGATGCCGTCGAAGTTCAGCTTGGCGTCCTGGAGGTCGCGGATGTCCGCCGTGATCGGATGTGTGGAGGGCAGCTGGTCGGCCCGGTAGGCCCACGCCTTGCGGCGGTTGGCGAAGGTGACCCAGCCGTTGACGAAGCGGGTCGCGCCGACCAGCGAGAACTCGCCCATGAAGTCCGCGAACGACTCCTTCAGCCACAGGTCGTCCCACCACTCCATGGTGACCAGGTCGCCGAACCACATGTGCGCCATCTCGTGCAGGACGACGTTGGCCCGGCCCTCGTAGGACGCCTGCGTCACCTTGCCCCGGAAGATGAACTCCTCCCGGAACGTCACCAGGCCCGGGTTCTCCATCGCGCCCAGGTTGTACTCGGGCACGAACGCCTGGTCGTACTTCCCGAACGGGTAGGGGTAGTCGAAGTGGTCGTGGAAGAAGTCCAGGCCCTGCTTGGTGACCAGGAAGACGTCCTCGGAGTCGAAGTGGGGCGCGAGGCCCTTGCGGCACAGCGCGCCGAGGGGGATCTCCAGCGTCGTGCCGTCCGGATACGTACGGGAGTAGCTGTCCGTCACGTAGTGGTACGGGCCCGCCACCACACAGGTGATGTACGTCGAGATCGGCTTGGTCTCGGCGAACCGCCAGACCCCGTCGGCCTGTTCGCCCACGCCGTTGCTCCACACCGTCCAGCCCTCCGGGGCCCGCACCTCGAAGCGGAAGGGGGCCTTGAGGTCGGGCTGCTCGAAGTTCGCGAAGACGCGGCGGGAGTCGGCCGGCTCGTACTGCGTGTACAGGTACACCTCGCCGTCCTCGGGGTCGACGAAGCGGTGCAGCCCCTCGCCGGTGCGGGAGTAGGCGCACTGCGCGTCGACGACCAGCTCGTTGTCGGCGGCCAGGTCCTCCAGCGTGATCCGCGAGCCGTCGAAGACCTCGCCGGGGTCCAGATCCCGGCCGTTGAGTGAGACGGCCGTCACACTCGGCGCGATCAGGTCGGCGAAGCTGCTCGCCCCGGGCTCGTTGCAGCGGAACCGGACGGTCGTGACGGACCGGAACGTGCGGGGCCCTTCGGTGTCGTCCTCACCGACCGCGGACCGCAGGTCGAGGGACACCTCGTACCCGTCGACGCCGATCAGGGCGGCCCGCTCCCGGGCCTCGTCGCGGGACAGATTCTCACCGGGCACGGGCGGAACTCCTCAAGCGTCGTCGGATACGGCTGAACAGCACCGATCCTGCCACGTGCCCCTGACGCGGGGAGCCGGGAATGACAGGGGCGGGCACTGGTGTTCCCGGAGAAACGGTTTCCTCATGAGGAGAGACATGTCGGACAAGACGCCCGTCGACTTCTGGTTCGACCCGCTGTGCCCCTGGGCCTGGATGACCTCCCGCTGGGTGCTGGAGGTGGAGAAGGTCAGGGACATCGAGGTCCGCTGGCACGTCATGAGCCTTGCCGTGCTCAACGAGGACAAGCTCGACGAGCTGCCCGAGGAGTACCGCGAGCTGCTCGAGACCAAGGCGTGGGGTCCCGTCCGCATCGTCATAGCGGCACAGCAGGAGCACGGCGCCGAGGTGCTGGGCGACCTCTACACCGCGCTCGGCACCCGCATCCACAACCAGGGCGAGGGCCCGGAGAAGGAGACGGTCGCCGCCGCCCTGAAGGACGTCGGCCTGCCCGAGTCCCTCATGGAGCACTGGGACGCCACCCGTTACGAGCCCGAGCTGCGCGCCTCCCACAAGGAGGGCATCGACAAGGTCGGCCAGGAGGTCGGCACCCCGGTCATCGCCGTGCCCGGCGCCGACGGTGAGCAGATCGCCTTCTTCGGCCCGGTCGTCACCCCGGCCCCGAAGGGCGAGGAGGCCGCCCGCCTCTGGGACGGCACCCTCGCCGTGGCCTCGGTGCCGGGCTTCTACGAGATCAAGCGCACCCGCACCAAGGGCCCGGACTTCTCCAACCTGTAGGGGTCACACCGAGGCGTCGGCTCCCGGGTTCTGCATGTCCTCCGGGAGCCGGCCCCCGCCGGCCTGATGGCCCCAGGGCTGGTACCACCGGCAGCCCGGAGCGGTGCAGCGCCACAGGTCCGTGCGGTGCGTCCCGAGCGCCTTTCTCTCCTCGGGCTTGAGCGGCGTGAAGACCTGCGTTCCGCTGCCGCCACAGGTCGGGCAGTGCTTGTCCTTGAAGAACATCAGCCCCTCCTCGCCATCACCGCCAGGTCGGGGAAGTCGGTCACCACCGCGTCGACTCCCCAGCGGTAGTACAGCGCGTACTCGGCGAACGCGTCCCCGAAATCGGTGCTTCCGGTGCCGCGCCGGAACTCCGCCGGCAGGAACTGGTTCTCCGAGCGGAAGGTGTACGGCCCCACGCGCAGGCCCGCCGCATGGGCGTCCGCGAGGAGCGACGTGCCGACCAGCGACGACTTGTCCGGGCCGATCCAGGCCGCGTACCGCGCGATGTCCGCCAGCCCGGCCGGGGTCATCATCTCCCGGTAGGTCGTCGTGGGCAGGTCGTACGGCCCGCCCGTCGTCCCCAGGGCCTGCCACAGCGGTACCCCCAGGCCCGTCATGCGCTTCAGGCTCGTCGGCTCGAAGGACTGCACGACGCACTCGCGCCGGCCCAGCCGGTTACGGCGGATCGCCGCCGCCAGTTTTGGTTCCAGCGGCAGGCCGATGGACCGGAAGTACGTCGGGTGCTTGGTCTCCGGGAAGACGGCGATCGTCCGGCCGTGCATCCTCGACAGCTTTCGCGCCAGGTCCACGACCTCCTGGAAGGTCATGACCTCCTCGCGCCCGTCGAAGACCGTGTTGCGGTTGCGGACCTGCGGCAGCCGCTCCACCGCCCGCAGCGTCTTCAGCTCGGCGAGGGTGAAGTCCTCCGTGAACCATCCGGTCACGGACCGGCCGTCGACCGTCTTCGTCGTGCGGCGGTCCGCGAACTCCGGGCGGCCCGCCACGTCGGTGGTCTGGGAGATCTCGTTCTCGTGCCGGACCACCAGCACATGGTCCTTCGTAACCACCAGGTCCGGTTCGATCCAGTCGGCGCCCGTCTGCACGGCGTACGTGTACGAGGCGGCCGTGTGCTCGGGGCGCCAGCCGGCCGCGCCGCGGTGGCCGATGACCAACGGCCCGCCGGCCGAGGCCGCGTGCGCGGGTGCCGCGAGCGCGGGCACGGTCGCGGCCGCCGGGGAGGCGGCCGCCGCGAGCAGGAGAGATCGGCGTCTGAGGTGCATCCAGTTCCCTTTCGCCATCCGGATGTTCAGGTCCTTGCCCGGGCCCGTGCCTCGGCAAGCCGCACCAGGTGCTCCTCGTACCCCTTCGTGTAGTACGCGGCCCGGCCCCGGTCCGGCTCGACGACCCGCGCCGGCCGCGTCCACACCCGCGCGTCCAGCGGCACCCCGTACCGCTCGGCCGCCGCGAGGACCGCGCCCCGCGCGCCCACCTCGCCCTCGACGACCCGCAGGGGCCGCCCGAGCACATCGGCGAGCAGCCGCATCCAGGCGGGGCTGCGGGTGCCGCCGCCGCAGACGGCCAGAGCCCCTGTGAGGCCCGCCGCCTCCAGGCAGTGCCGGGCGGCATAGCCGATGCCCTCGCAGACGGCACGGACCAGATCGCCCCGGGTGGACTCCAGACAGACGCCGGTGAGTTCGGCGCGCAGCCGTGGCTCGACGAAGGGGGCGCGTTCGCCGGAGGGCGCGAAGTACGGCAGGACACGCACGCCGTTCGCACCCGGCGGGGTCTCCGCCAGCAGGGCGTCCACCTCGTCGTGCCGCACGCCCGTCGTCGACAGCACCCAGTCCAGGGCCGCCGTGCCGACCATCGCGGGCATGGCGCGCAGCCAGTACCCGGGCCGGTCGGTGGAGATGTACAGGCCGGCCGGTTCGCCCGTCAGGTCCAGCTCGGTCGTGGCGACCAGGCTGGCCAGACAGGTCCCGACGATCAGCAGACCGTCCCCGGGGGCCGTCACCCCGGCGCCCAGCGCACAGGCCGGCAGATCGTACGGGCCGTTCGCGATCCGCGTGCCCGACGGCAGGCCCTCGCCCAGCGCCTCGGCCGTCGCGACCGGGTCGCTCACCGGGGCGAGCAACCCGCGCCGGTGCGTGAGCCCCAGCAGCTCC
Organism: Streptomyces coeruleorubidus; assembly: GCF_028885415.1. Classification (GTDB taxonomy): domain Bacteria; phylum Actinomycetota; class Actinomycetes; order Streptomycetales; family Streptomycetaceae; genus Streptomyces; species Streptomyces coeruleorubidus_A. The sequence continues at coordinate 3,364,738 of NZ_CP118527.1, read as the reverse complement.
ACGACCCGGTTGTCGTACGTCCGGGTGCGCGGGTCCAGGAAGGGCATCGAGGCGTCCGACACATCCGTCGCCGGGCCCGCCCCCGTCAGCCGCTGGAACACCATGTCCTTGCAGTACAGGGCGGCCTTCGCGGCATCCAGTGCCTTCGGTTCGTTGCTGTCCAGCCAGGCCAGCAGCGGCCCCGGACAGCCCGGGAACATCGCGCTGCCCGTGCGCCGGAACACCGTCTCGAACGTACCGTCGGCCAGCCACCGGTCGACCAGTTCGTGCGCCCGCCCGTCCATCCAGGAGGCCGCCGGACGCACGGGCCGCCCCTCCCCGTCGACCAGCCACACCCCGTCGCCCTGCCCGGTGAGCCCGGCGAGCTCGACCGGCCCCGGGACCCCTCCGGTGAGCTCATCCAGCACGGCGACGACCGCCCCGTACACCTCCTCCATGTCCTGCTCGACGAACCCGCCGTGCAGTTTCAAGTCCACCGGCCGGGAGGACACGGCCAGTTCCTGGCCCGTGTCGTCGAAGGCCGCCGCCTTGACCATGGACGTGCCCACATCGATACCGACGTACATGCGGCTCTCCTCCGACTCCTCAGGTCAGGCAGTGCGCGAGCGGCTCGCCGCGCACCCAGCGGCCCACCTCTTCGGCGGCGATCCGCGCCGCCTTCTCCGCCACCGCGCGCGACGCCCCACCCAGATGCGGGGTCAGTACGACGCGGTCGCCCAGCCCGAGAAGCCGTGACTGAGCAGGCAGCGGCTCCCGCTCGTACGTGTCGAGCGCCGCCGCCGACACCTGCCCGCTCTCCAGCGCGTCGCACAGCGCGCCCTCGTCCAGCAGCGGGCCCCGGGCCACGTTCACCACCACCGCGCCGGACGGCAGCAGCCCCAGCTCCCGGGCGCCGATCAGACCCCGGGTCTCCGGGGTGAGCCGGGCGTGCAGGGTGATCACCTGGGAGCGGCGCAGGAGTTCGTCCAGCGAGGTCACGCGCAGTCCGTGGATCTCGCCGTGCACATACGGGTCGTACACCATCACCCGCGCCCCGAACGCGCACAGCACCCGCGCCACCCGGCTGCCGACGGCCCCGTATCCGACCAGCCCGACGGGCAGGTCCTCCAGTTCCAGACCACTTTGCTCGTACGTGTAGTACGTCGCCCCCTCCCAACTGCCCTGCCGGGCCAGCGGGTCGTGGGCCTGGGGGATGCGGCGCAGGGCGGCCAGCATCATGCCGACGGTGAACTCGGCGGTGGCGGCGGCGTTGCGGCCGGGCGCGAAACACACCCGCACGTCACGTTGCTTCGCCGCGTCCAGGTTGACGTTGACCGGCCCGCCCCGGCAGACCACGACCAGCTTCAGGTCCGGGCAGGCCGCGAGGACCCGTTCGGTGACCGGCCCCATCTGCGTGACCAGCACCTCCGCCCCGGCCAGCGCCTCGATCATCTCGTCCTCGGCGTCACTGGCCTCCTGCACCTCGGCGACCGGCCCGAACGGCTCCAGCGGCCAGCCGAGCCTCAGTTCCCTGACGTCGGCCCGCCCCACCTCGTGCTCCACCGCCCGCGTGATCAGCGAGGGCAGGACGAAGTGGTCACCGGCGGCCACCACACGCACGCTGTTTCCGTCAGTCATCGCAAGGAGTCTCCTGTCTCGGCGTCGAAGACATGGGTGTGCCGGCGGTCGGCCGCGACCCGGACCCGCTCGTCGTGGGCGAGCCGCACCTCGGGGTCGGTGAGGACGACCAGGTGCCGTTCGACCCCGTCGAGGGCGAGGGTCGCGATGCCCGACTCCAGCAACGGCTCATGGGCGACGACCCGGGCGGGCAGGCCGTCCTCGGCGGTGAGCCGGACGTCCTCCGGGCGGATCCCCACCACGACTTCCCGCCCCGGGGCCACCGGCACGGGCAGCGTGATCCGCACCGAGTCGGAGAGGCGGGCGTGGCCGTCGCCGTCGGCGATGCCGGGCAGCAGTGTGATCGCGGGCTCGCCGACGAAGTCCGCGACGAACACGTTGGCCGGGCTGTCGTAGATCTCGTAGGGGGTGCCGAGCTGCTGGATGACGCCGTCCTTCATCACGGCGATCCGGTCGGCGAGGGAGAGGGCCTCCTCCTGGTCGTGGGTGACCAGGATCGTGGTGTGGCCCAGGTCCTTCTGGATGCGCTTGAGTTCGCGGCGGGTGGTGTCGCGCTGGGCCGCGTCCAGGTGGGAGAGCGGCTCGTCGAGCAGCAGCACGTCCGGTTCGCGGATCAGGGCCCGGGCCAGCGACACGCGCTGCTTCTGGCCGCTGGACAGGCCGGCCGGGCGGGCGTCGAGGAGGTCGGTCAGGCCGACCCGCTCGGCGATCTCCTTCACCTTGCGGTCGACGTCACCGCGGGCGGCCTTGCGGCGGGCCTTCAGCCCGAACGCCAGGTTCTCCGCCACCGACAGCGGCGGATACAGCGCGTAGTTCTCGAACGCGACCCCGATGTTGCGCTGCTGCGCGGGCCGTTCGACCACCGACGCCCCGCCGACCAGGATGTCCCCGCCGGTCACCGGCTCCAACCCGGCGATCATGCGCAGCGTCGTCGACTTGCCGCAGCCGGAGGGACCGAGCAGCCCGAGCAGCTCCCCTGAACCGAGGCTCAGGTCGATCCCGCGTACGGCGTCCACCGAAGGCCGCCCCCGCGACCGGTAGGTCTTCCGCAGCTCACGTAGCTCCAGTCCCGTCATGGCCGCCCTTCGTCGCGCAAACCTCGTAACGGACCTTGTGCTCGTCCAGATCCCGCAGCGCCTCCGCCGAAGCCCCGTCGTCCACCAGGAGCAGATCGAAGCGGGACAGCGGGACGACCCGGTGCAGGGCGACCCGGCCGAGCTTGGTGTGGTCGATCAGCAGGACGTTCCGCGCGGCCGCGTCGAGCATCGCCCGCTTCACGGACACGATGTGCTGCTCCTGGTGGTAGGCGTAACCCCCGTGCACCGCCGACGTCGAGGCGAAGCACACGTCCACCCGCAACTGCTCGACCGCCTCCACGCAGGACACCCCCAGGAAGGAGGAGTGCAGCGGGTCGTAGTCGCCGCCGAGCGCCATCAGGTGGATGCCCCGCTGGTCGGCCAGCAGGTTGATCGCCTCCAGGAAGTTGGTGACGACCGTCAGCGGCGTGACCTCGCCCGTGCGCAGGCGCCGGGCTATCTCCAGGGTGGACGTGGAGTCGTCCAGCAGGATCGCCATGCCGGGCTCCACCATCCGTAGCGCACGGTCGGCGACGGCGGCCTTCTCGGCTCGCATCGTCTTCAGCCGGTACTGCACGTTCGACTCGAAGACCCCCGACGGCTGCGCGGTCACCCCGCCCCGGAACTTTCGTACGATGCCCTGCCGTTCGAGCTCGTCGAGATCCCGGTGGATGGTCATCAGGCTCACTCCGAACCGCTCGGCGAGCTCCGCCGCCGTCGCCGAGCCGTCGGCCAGCACCCGCTCGGCCATGGCGGCCTGCCGCGCCGCCGGCCCCTGCTGTCCACCACTGCTGCTGCTCATCGCTGTGTCTCTATCCGTCGTCCCGGTCGCTCCGGCCGGTCGGCCTCGAACAGCAGCAGGTTCTCAGGCCGGACCACGAGCCGTACCGGATCGTCCGGACGAAGGCGCGCCGCGTCCGCCCGGGGGGCCACCAGCGACACCCGCTGCTCCCCGGTCCCGAGCCGGACGGTGACCTCGACGGACCGGCCGAGCACCTCGGTGACGTACACGGTCCCGGTGAGCTCGTGCCCCTCGCCGTGCAGGGCGATGTCCCGGGGCCGCAGCCCGACCAGGACCTCGCTGCCGGCGGGGGCCTGCGCCCGGACCGGCAGCTCCACCCCGCCGTCCGACCGCACGCCGCTCTCCGTCACCACCCCCGGCAGCAGATTGATCCGTGGCCGTCCGAAGGCCCGCGCGACCTCCGTGTCGTGCGGCCGGTACCAGATCTCCTCCCGGGTGCCCGTCTGCACGATCCGCCCCTGCCGGATGACCCCGATCCGGTCGCCGAGCGCCAGCGCCTCCACGGAGTCGTGGGTGACGTACAGGGTGGTGGTGTGCTGCACGGCCCCGATGGCCTTCAGTTCGGCCCGCATCTGCTGGCGGAGTTTGGCGTCGAGGTGGGAGAGCGGCTCGTCGAGGAGGAAGGCCCGGGCGGGGCGGACCAGCACCCGGCCCAGGGCGACGCGCTGCCGCTGCCCGTTGGACAGCTGGCCCACCGACCGGTCCAACAGCCCCGAGATCCCCAGCAGTTCGGCGATCGCGCCGATCCGCTGCCGGGCCTCGGCGGCGGGCAGCCGGTGCCGGGGCGAGCGCAGCGGCGAGGCGAGGTTGTCGTAGGCCGAGCGGTGCGGGTAGAGGGCGTAGCTCTCGAAGCACATCGCCACACCCCGGTCGTACGGCTCGACGCCCCGCATGTCCTCGCCGTCGAGCACGACCGTGCCGGAGTCGGGCTGTTCGAGCCCGGCGACGGTCTTCAAAGTGGTCGTCTTGCCCGCGCCCGACGGGCCCAGCAGGCAGAAGAACTCGCCCTCCCGCACCTCCAGTTCCAGCTCGTCGAGCGCGAGAGTCTTCCCGTACGTCTTCCGTATCCCGCTCAGCCTGATCACGCCTTCACCGCCCCGAACGACAGTCCCCGCACCAGATACCGCTGGATCGTGAGCGCCAGCAGCAGCGGCGGGACGACGGACACCAGCGCGGCGGCGGCCGTCAGGTTGTACTTGGGCCGGTCCCCGCCGAGGAAGGACAGCGCGCCCACGGTCACCGTCTGGGCCTCGTTGGAGGTGAGGATCAGCGGGAAGACGAAGTTGTTCCAGGCGAAGATGAAGGCCAGCAGCGACACGGCCGCGATACCGGGCTTGACCAGGGGCAGAGCGACCTTGAAGAACGCCTGCTTGCGGGTGTAGCCGTCCAGCAGGGCCGCCTGCTCCAGCTCGGGCGTCAGGTCGGCGAAGTAGGACCGCATGATCCACACGATCAGCGGCAGGGTGACCAGTTGCAGCACCCACACCATGCCGACGTACGTGTCGAACAGCCCGAGCTTCTGGTACAGCACGAACAGCGGGATGATCACGGTCAGTTCGGGCGCGAACCGGAACGACAGCAGCGTGAACATCAGGTTCTCGGAGCCCTTGAACCGCCACCGTGCCGAGGCGTACGCCGCCGGCAGCCCCACCACCAGCGACAGCACCACCGCCCCCACCGACACCACCAGGCTGTTGACGAAGAACCGCACGAACGGGATGCCCTCGCTGTCGCCGAGGACCGTCCGGTAGCCATCGAGAGTCGGGGAGAAGGAGAAGTAGGTGCTGAAGAGCTGGTCGGCGGGTTTCAGGGAGAGGATCACCATCCAGGCGATCGGGAACAGCGCGAAGACGAAGTAGAGGACGAGGGCGGCGTCCGCGAGCCACCCCAGCACACGCTTTTTCACGTGGTCACCTCCGCGGCTCGCCGCTGGATCTTCCCCAGGTGCTTCACCAGCACCATCGCGGCCAGATACACCACGGCCCACAGCACGATCGTGTAGCTGATCCCGAAGGAGTAGCGCTGGAAGCGGATCGCCTCCAGATACGCCCGGATCTGCAGGACGACGGTCGAGTCACCGGGCCCGCCTTCGGTCAGGGCGTAGATGATGTCGAACACCTTCAGCGAGTCCATGAACCGGAAGATCACCGCCACCAGCACGTACGGCCACAGCATCGGCAGGGTCAGCCGCCGGAAGGTGTACCACCACCCCGCGCCGTCCACGGCCGCCGCCTCGAACGGGGAGGTGGGCAGCGACCGCAGACCGGCGAGGGCGAGGATCGCCACGAACGGCGTGTACACCCACACGTCCACAGCGATCGACGACAGGAGGGCACCCGTAGGGGTGTCCGTCCACTGCACCCCGCCAAGACCGAAGGGCCGCAGCAGGTGGTTGACGACCCCCACGGACGGCTGGAGCATCAGCTTCCAGATGATCGCCGCGATCACCGGGGCGATCATCAGCGGCAGGATCAGGATCTTCTCCAGCACCCGGCCCACCAGGGTCGAGCGGTGCAGCAGCAGGGCGACGGCCACCCCGAGCACGGTCTCGACGAGGGCCGCCCCGACCGCGTACAGCACCGTCACCCACGCCGAGTTCCAGAAGGCCTCCTGCGTGAAGACGGTCGTGTAGTTCTCCAGCCGCACCATGTCCGGCTGCGGTTTGCTCGCCGAGAAGTCGAACAGCGTGTAGTACAGGCCGAGTCCGAACGGGTAGAGGATCCCGCAGGTCAGCAGCAGTGCGGGCACGATCAGGACGTACGGGCGCAGGGTGAGCCGCCACCCCATCGGCTAGCCCACCTTGCCGGCGAGGTCGTCCGCCAGCCCGTCGAGGACCGACTGCGCGCCCTTGCCGCCGTAGATCTCCTGGAGGGCCGCCGCCCAGCTGGTCGTCGCGTCGAAGAACTGCGCCTGCGGGGTGAACTGGATCTTCGTCTGGTCGACGACCGTCTCGAAGGTCTCCAGGAAGCCCGGCAGGTGCCGCATCTTGTCCTTGTACGCGGCGTCCTCGGCGACCGACTTGCGCACCGGGTCGATGTGGTTGTGCGTGATCGCGCCCTTGCGCAGGTGCTCCTTGCCGGTGGCCCACTGGAGGAACAGCCAACTCGCGCTCTTCTTCTTGCTCTTGGCGTTCATGCCGAGCGACCAGATCCACATGTTGGTGGCGAGCGACCCGTCCGGCCCCTTGGGCCCCGGGTGGAAGGCGATCTTCCCGGAGGCGGGGCTTGCGCCCTTCACCGCCTGGAAGTAGGCGGCCGTGTCGGCGTCGAACAGCATCCCGGCCTTCTTCGCGCCCAGGTCGCTGGAGCACTGGTACCAGGTGTACGACGTCCAGGACGGCGGGCCGCCCCGCTTGACCATGCGCGCCCAGTCCTCGGTGAAGGCGACGGCCTCGGGGCTGTTCATCGCCGGTGTGAGCTTCCCGCCGTCGACCGTGAAGTCCTTCAGCCCGTTGCGGGCGTACATCGTCATGAAACCCGGGTGGATGGTGGCCCAGCTCCTGGACCCGCGTACGGCGATCCCGTACATCCCGTCGAAGCCGGCGCCCGGCGCCTTCCGCTTGATGGTCCCGGCGAGTTCGGCCAGCTCGTCGAAGGACTCGGCGGGCTTCAGCCCCAGCTTCCCGAACACCTCGGTGTTGTAGGCGACGACGTTGGTCTCCCAGCCCCACGGCAGCGCGTACTGCCCGCCCTGGCCCAGCGGCGCGCCCGCCTTCAGCGACCACTGGTCGGCCTGGAGCAGGTTCGGGAAGAAGTCCGCCCGGTCCCACTCGGCGCCCGTCGCCGAGGAGTTGCGCATCCAGGGCCCGAGGTCCTCCAGCCAGCCCGGCGGCCCGTACTGCCACACCATGTACGCGCCGAGCATGAAGACGTCGTAGGAGGCACGCCCGCTGGACAGGTCCACGGTGAGCTTGTCGAAGTAGTTGTCCTCCGGGAAGACGTCGTACTCGACCTTGATGCCGGTCTTCGCGGTGAAGGACTTCAGGTCGGCGATGAGCGCGTCGGTGTACGGGTGCTTGTTGAGCAGCGCCTTGACGGTGGTGCCCTTCTCCCGCTTCCAGTCGAAGGAGCCGGTGACGTCGTCGGCGGCGGACCCGTCGCTCTTGCTGTCGTCCCCGCCGAAACCGGTGCCGCAGGCCGTGAGCAGCGGGGCCGTGGCAGCCCCGGCGGCGAGCGCGAGGAAGCGCCGCCGGTCGTGCACGTGCGTGTCCATCCGTACCTCCACGTGGGGGCTGGTTAACACGTCGAGTCGACTCGTTAACAGAGGGTGGAACGGCTGAAGTTGGGCGTCAATCCCTCGCGCACGGGAAAATATCGGGGCACAGTGAGAAGTTCACAGATCCGGCTGCGACGTCGTGGGAGGTTCCGGATGGCGGACGAGGATGCGGGCTGGCTGGGGATCGACCTGGGCACACAGAGCGTCCGCGTGCTGCTCGTCACCGCCGACGGCAGAGTCCTCGGCAGCGGCTCGGCCCCGCTGACCGGGCGGCGGGACGGGGTGCGGCACGAGCAGGACCCGGAGCAGTGGTGGTCGGCGCTGTGCACGGCGTCCCGGACGGCACTCGGCTCCGCGCCCGGCGTGCCGGTCGGCGGCCTCGCGGTGTGCGGCACGTCCGGCACGGTCCTGCTGACGGACGGCTCGGGCCGCCCGGTGAGCCCCGCGCTGATGTACGACGACGGCCGCGCGGCGGCGCAGGCCGCGCGGGCCCGGGAGGCGGGGCTCGCCGTCCAGGACACCTGGGCGCTGCCGAAGGCGCTGTGGCTGGTGGGGGAGTACGGCCCCGGCCTCCGGCTCGCTCACCAGCCCGACCAGGTCATCACCCGCCTCACCGGCGAACCGCCCCCGGCCGACTCCAGTCACGCCCTGAAGACCGGCTACGACCTGCACGCCGAGGCCTGGCCGGAAGCCGCCCTGTCCCAACTCGGCGTGCCGGACCGCCTGTTGCCCGACGTCGTACGCCCGGGCACGCACCTCGGCGAGGTCTGCGCGGACGCCGCCGACGCCACCGGCATTCCCGCCGGCACCCCGGTGCTCGCCGGTATGACGGACGGCTGCGCGGCCCAGATCGCCTCGGCCGCGCTGCGCCCCGGCTCCTGGAACTCGGTGCTCGGCACCACGCTCGTCCTGAAGGGAGCCGCCCGCGACCCCGTCCGGGACCCCACCGGCGTGGTCTACAACCACCGCGCCCCCGACGGCACCTGGCTGCCCGGCGGGGCGTCGAGCGTGGGAGCGGGGGCACTCGCGGCGCACTTCCCGGACGCCGACCCCGCCACGATGGACGAGCGGGCGGCGGCGTTCGAGCCGTCCCGCGCGGTGGCGTACCCGCTGGTCACGCCGGGGGAGCGGTTCCCGTTCCGGGCGCCGGAGGCGGCCCCCCTCGTCCTCGGCGAACCCGAGGGGGACGCCGGTCTGTGGGCCGCGCTGCTCCAGGGCGTCGGCTTCGCGGAACGCCTGTGCCTGGACTACCTGCACCACCTGGGCGCTCCCCTCGACGGCCCGCTCACCTTCACCGGCGGCGGCGCGCGCAGCCCGTACTGGAACCAGCTCCGCACCGACATCCTCGGCCGCCCGGCCCGCGTCCCGGAACAGACGGAACCGGCGCTGGGGATGGCGGCGTTGGCCGTGTACGGGGCATCCGGGGTTTACGGGGCGACCGGAGCCGGATCCCTCGCCGACGTCGCCGAGCGCATGGTCCGCGTCCGGACCGTCCTCGAACCCCGCGCCGACCGCACCGCCCGCTTCGCCGAGCCGTACGCCCGCCTCGTCGACACGCTGGAGGCACGGGGCTGGCTGCCCGCCCCCGTCGCGGCACACGCCCGAACCCGCCCGCACCTGGACACTGGGAAGTCATGACCACCACGACCACCACCCTCCTCCTGGCCCGGCACGGGCAGACCGTCTGGCACGCCGAGAACCGCTACGCCGGGGTCAGCGACATCGGCCTCACCTACACCGGCCGCGCCCAGGCCCAGGCGCTCGGCCGCTGGGCCGCCGCCCACCCCGTCGACGCCGTCTGGACGTCCCCGCTCTCCCGGGCCGTCGCCACCGCCGAGCCCGCCTGCCGTGCCCTGGGCCTCGCCCCGCAGCGCGAACCCGACCTCGCCGAATGCGACTTCGGAGTCGTGGAGGGCCGTACGCTCGCCGAGTTCGAGGCCGAGGTCCCCGACCGGGCCGCAGCCTTCCGCGCCGACCCCGTCGCCCACCCCTTCCCCGGGGCGGAGGACCCGGCGGCGGCAGCGGCCCGCGGGGCCGGCGCCCTGCGTCGTATCGCCGGCGCCCACCCCGGCGGGCGTGTCCTCGTCGTCGCCCACAACACCCTGCTGCGCCTGGTGCTGTGCACACTGCTGTCGATCCCGGCCGGGGAGTACCGCAGGGTGTTCCCGCGGTTGCGGAACGCGGCGATCAGCGAACTGCGCATGAACCCCGACGGTTCCGCCGCACTCCTCTCACTCAATGTGCCGTGCGGGACGGACGTGCCGTAGCACTATGAGCCCATGACGCAGATCGACACCTCGGTGCCGCACTCGGCCCGGATCTGGAACTACTGGCTGGGCGGCAAGGACAACTACCCGGTGGACGAGGCGGCCGGTGACGCCTACACGGCCGTCTTCCCCGGCATCGTCACCATCGCCCGCAGCAGCCGCGCCTTCCTCGGCCGCAGCATCCGCCACCTCGTCCGGGAGGCCGGCGTACGGCAGTTCCTCGACGTCGGCACCGGACTGCCGACCGTCGACAACACCCATGAGGTGGCCCAGCGTCTCGCTCCCGAGTCGCGGATCGTCTACATCGACAACGACCCGCTGGTCCTCGCCCACGCCCGCGCCCTGCTCACCTCCACGCCCGAGGGCGCGACGGCGTACGAGCCGATCAACCTCCACGAGCCCGAGCGCATCATCGAGGCCGCCGGCAAGACGCTCGACCTCACGCGCCCCACGGCCCTGATCCTCAGCGGCATCCTGGGCCACGTGGCCGACTACGACGAGGCCCGCGACCTCGTCCGCCGCCTCCTGGCCGGCCTGCCCTCGGGCAGCTACCTCTCCCTCAACGAGGGCTCCCGCGGCACGGACCCGGCCTACGAACAAGCCCAGGACGCCTACAACGAGACCGGCGCGGTCCCGTACTTCCTGCGGCCGGTCGAGCAGATCGAGGCCTTCTTCGAGGGCCTGGAGCCGGTGGAACCGGGCGTGGTCTCGGTACCGCTGTGGCACCCCGAGCCGGGCGCTCCCACGGAGCCGATCGGCCAGCACGGCGGCCTGGGCCGCAAGCCGTAGCGCACGCATGGAAAGCCCCCGTGAGTCACGTCCTCACGGGGGCTTCCTTCTTTCCGCCTGCCGTTCGTGAAGGGTGAGAAGACGATCACGAGGCAGGACGACTCGACGGCACGCCGCCGTCAGGGCGCCAGCAGCAGCACGTCCGCGCGGGACTTGGCGGCCTCGTAACGGCGGGCCACGTCCTGCCAGTTGACGACCTGCCACATCGCCTCGATGAAGTCGACCTTCTGGTTCCGGTACTGGAGGTAGAAGGCGTGCTCCCAGGCGTCGAAGACGAGGATCGGGGTCGAGCCCTGGCCGACGTTGCCCTGGTGGTCGTAGACCTGCTCGACGATCAGCCGCCCGCTCAGCGGCTCGTAGGCCAGCACGCCCCAGCCCGAACCCTGGGTCGTGGCCGACGCCTTGGACAGCTGCGCCTTGAAGTTGGCGAACGACCCGAACGACTCGGCGATCGCGTCCGCGAGCTCGCCCACACCGTCCTGCGCCAGCGGCTCACCACCGCCGTCCTTCGGGCCGGTCATGTTCTGCCAGTAGATGCTGTGCAGGATGTGCCCGGACAGGTGGAAGGCCAGGTTCTTCTCCAGCCCGTTGATCGACCCCCACGTCTCCTTGTCCCGCGCCTGGGCAAGCTGCTCCAGCGTGTCGTTGGCGCCTTTCACATAGGCCGCGTGGTGCTTGTCGTGGTGCAGCTCGATGATCTCGGGGCTGATCACGGGAGCGAGCGCGGAGTAGTCGTACGGCAGGTCGGGCAGCGTGTAGACGGGCATGGCGAGGAACCCTCCGAACCTCTTATTGCAATATGCTTGCAACTGCACGCTAGCAGCAGGAGGGTGGCGATGGGTGCCCTGGGCACACAAAAAGGCCCCCGCGTGTCGCGGGGGCCTTGGTGCCGGAGTCCCTACTGCCGGGCGCGTGCCTTCTGCCAGGCGTACCCGACGGCGGCCAGGAACAGCGTCATCCCGCCCGTCGAGTACAACTGCACCCGCGTGTCCGGCTCCCGTGCCATCAGGGCGAAGATGCCCGCCATCCCCGCCAGCGCGACCCACGTCAGCCACGGGAAGGCCCACATCCGCACGACCAGCTTCTGAGGCGTCTCCCGCTCCAGGCGCCGCCGCAGGCGCAGTTGCGAGACCGCGATGAAGATCCAGACGATCAGGATCACCGCGCCGATCATGTTCAGCAGCCAGGAGAAGACGTCGTTCGGCCGCCAGTAGCTCAGCAGCACGCACAGGAAGCCGAAGACGGAGGAGGCGAGCACGGCGATCCGCGGTACCCCGCCCGACACCCGGCCCAGCGTCTTCGGGCCCTGGCCACGCTCCACCAGGGAGTACGCGATGCGCGAGGCGCCGTAGATGTTGGCGTTCATGGCGGACAGCAGGGCCACCAGGACGACGACGTTCATCAGCTGGCCGGCGCCCGGGATGCCGAGTTCGTCGAGGGCGGCGACGTACGGGCCCTTCTCGACGACCGCCTTCGAGTCCCAGGGCACCAGCGTGACGATGACCGCCATCGAGCCGACGTAGAACAGCGCGATACGCCACATCGCCGTACGGACCGCGCTCGCCACGCCCTTGACGGGGTTCTCCGACTCGGCCGCCGCGATGGTGACCGTCTCCAGCCCTCCGTAGGCGAAGACCGAGGCGAGCAGGCCGATGACCAAGCCCTCGCCGCCGTTGGGGAGGAGGTCGGTGAGGTGCGAGGCGCCGGGGGAGTCCGTACCCGGCAGGATCCCGAGGATCGCCAGGGTGCCGAGCGCCAGGAACAGGGTGATCGCGCCGACCTTCAGGGCCGCGAACCAGAACTCGAACTCGCCGAAGTTCTTCACGGCCGCGAGGTTCGTGCCGCAGAAGACGACCATGAACAGCGCCACCCACGCCCACTCCGGCGTGCCCGGCAGCCAGCCGCTGACGATCTTCGCGGCACCGATGCCCTCCAGACCGACGGCCGTGCAGAGCAGGACCCAGAAGGACCAGCCCGCGGTGAAGCCGGCCCAGGGGCCGATCGCCCGTTCGGCGTGCGCGGAGAAGGAACCCGACGACGGATACGCGGCCGACATCTCGCCGAGCATCCGCATCACCAGCATCACGAGGAGACCGGAGAGGGCGTAGGCGACCACGATCGACGGACCGGCGGCGGCGATGCCCGCGCCGGAGCCGACGAACAGCCCGGCGCCGATCACCCCGCCGAGGGCGATCATCGACAGGTGGCGCTGCTTCAGGCCATGAGAGAGGGAGACGTCGTCCGTGCTGGGCGGCGTCCCGGTGGTGGTGCTGCTGGGCATGGGCGCGGCTCGTCCAATGCGTGAGAGGCGGCAGAGGGCAAAAACGCCGCCAGTCTGGGCGGTCCCTCCGCTCGGCGGGGAGGGTTGTCCATCATGCGGACAGCCGGAACGCATGCTGTGAGTGTCCGGGAACGGAGGGTTGACACCCGTCCAGGAGGCGATTTGGCGAAACCCTACAGTCCGCCTCCGCATCCGCCACGTGATCGAAGCCTCGCCACCTCCGTGACCGGCACCACTCCGCGCCCGGTGCACCCCCCACTCTTTGTCAAAAACCAACCAACCGCGTGATCTCGCCTTTGTCGAGCGCTGACGGTGAACCGGGCGAGCACGCTGGGATAGCGTCACCGTGTCCCGACCGGCCCTCACTCTCGCGGAGTCCCCATGAGTACCGCTGCCGCCACACCCGCCCGCACTGGGCAGGTCCTCGCCGACCTGCTGCCTGCCTCCCGTGTCCGGGACGCGGCCCTCGTGCTCGGCGGAGCCGCGCTCACCGGCCTCGCCGCGCAGATCGCGTTGCCCGTGCCCGGCTCCCCGGTGCCGGTGACCGGCCAGACCTTCGCTGCACTGCTCGTCGGCACCGCCCTCGGCGCCGGCCGCGGCTTCCTCTCGCTGGCGCTGTACGCCGTGGCGGGCCTCGCCGGTATGCCGTGGTTCTCGCAGGGCACCTCCGGCGTCGCCCCCTCCTTCGGCTACATCCTCGGAATGATCCTCGCCTCCACGGTGGTGGGCGCCCTGGCCCGCCGCGGCGCCGACCGCTCGATGCTGCGCATGGCGGGCACGATGCTGGTAGGCGAGGCGATCATCTACGCCGTCGGCGTGCCCTACCTGGCCCTCGCCACCGGCATGTCCGCCACCGCCGCGATCGCGGCCGGCCTCACGCCGTTCCTGATCGGTGACGCCCTGAAGGCGGCGCTGGCGATGGGGGCGCTGCCGACGGCATGGAAGTTCGCCGACAAGCGCTGACCCGTCGTTCCACACCGGAGGCTCCCCGGGCACACCTTCCCTCAGGCCCCGGGGAGCCTCTCGTGTGTCATGGCGCGGAAGGCGGTTCAGCCCTCCTGCCGCCGCTGCGACCACCACATCCCGGCCACGCCCGCCGCGAGCAGCGACGCACCCGCCGCGCCCAACGGCAGCAGATCGCGCGCCGGCCCGGTCCTCGGCAGCTCCTTGCCGCCCGGGGAGTCCGGCTTGCCGGGGGAGACCGGCTCGTTGTCGGTGCCGAGCAGCAGGGGCGTCGCCGGTGCGTCCGGCGTCGGATTGGCCGTGCCGAACGGCACCGGGCCCTGCTGCCAGAACGTCTTCTTCCCGTCGCTCGCCTGGACGGGCAGACAGATCTTCCCGGTCTTGCCCAGGTCGTACGTCGCGTCGACGGCGTACGACTTCGACTTACCGGCCCCGAGATTGTCGACGGGGCAGCTGAAACCGCTGTTCGAACCCTCCGGGAGATTGTTCTCGGCTATCGGGGAACACCCCTGGACGTTCTTGACGGTGAGCCCGTCGAAACCGACGACCAAAAGCTGGATCTTCCCGCTGTCCTTGTTCCCCTCGTTCTTCACCGTGGCGGTAAGCGCTGTCTTTTCGGAGCCGTTGTCGACCGAGATCTTCTCGGGCAGCAGCGTGGTCAGCTTCACCCCCGTCGGCGCCTCGTCAACGGCCTTTCCTCCCTTGCTGCTTGCGGGCCCTTCGTCTTCCGCGCCGGCCGTTCCGGAAAGGATCAGCACCGCCGAGAATGATGCCGCTACCAGCGATCCCGTGACCGCCGCCGTGCGACGAGAACTCATGTTCGCCCCCCTTGTGTCCCCCTGGACTGCCCCCGGATTTCCCTTGGGTTGGCCCTTGGGTTGCCCGTGAACCGTCCTGGACTGCGCCTGAATTCGCAGTACTGAAAGAGCTACCACAAAATTTCCCGGCACTATCCTGGTGCGGCGCGAAGTGTGACCGTTGTGTTTCACTGGAGTCGGTCGCGGCGTCGTGGAGGGGGTGCAGCGGATTGCCGGGGAATGCGAACATCGGCGGTGTTCCAGGGATATTGGTGACGGGGCGCTATCGGCTGGTCGAAAGTATCGGCCAGGGGGGAATGGGGCGGGTGTGGCGCGCCGCCGACGAAATACTCGACCGACAGGTCGCCGTCAAGGAAATGCGTATCGACGGCCTGGACGCGGAGGACAGCAGGACCCGCCGCGAACGCACCCTGCGCGAGGCCAGGGCCACGGCCCGGATCGACCACCCCAACGTCGTACGCGTCTACGACGTGGTCGACGAAGGCGAACGCCTGTGGCTCGTCATGGAGTTGGTCGCGGGCCGCTCCCTCGAACGGATCATCGCGGAGGAGGGCCCACTGGGCCCCCGCGATACGGCCCGCATCGGCCTCGGCCTGGTCGCGGCACTACGGCAGGTCCATGCGCGGGGAGTACTGCACCGGGACATCAAGCCGGGCAACGTGCTGGTGGAGAACGGGAGCGGACCGGCAGGACCGGGACGCGAACGGCGTGTCGTACTCACGGACTTCGGCATCGCCGCGATCCAGGACGCCAAGGCGCTCACCATGGTCGGCATGCTGGTCGGCTCCCCCGACTACATGGCCCCCGAGCGTATCTCCGGCCGCCCGCAGGGCCCGCCGTCCGACGTCTGGTCCCTCGGCGCGACCCTCTGCGCGGCCCTGGGCGGCCGTTCCCCCTTCGCCCGCGACACCACGCTGGCGACCCTGCACGCGGTCCTGTACGAGGAGCCCGAACTCCCCGCGGTCTCCGGCCCGT
Organism: Streptomyces coeruleorubidus; assembly: GCF_028885415.1. Taxonomy (GTDB): domain Bacteria; phylum Actinomycetota; class Actinomycetes; order Streptomycetales; family Streptomycetaceae; genus Streptomyces; species Streptomyces coeruleorubidus_A. The sequence goes on along the minus strand of NZ_CP118527.1, from coordinate 3,348,935 downwards.
TGCGCGACATCCTGACGTCCCTGCTGGAAAAGGACCCGTCGGTCCGCCCGGGGCTGGAGGAACTGGCAGCGGCTTTGGAGCCGGTCGCTCACCCGGCGCCGACGCCTACGGTGCCGGTGGGAGTGGGCCTCGAACGGCGGGAGCGGGCAAGGGAGTTGCCGGATCCGGTGTCGGATGCGGCACCCGCTCGGGAACCTGTGGCGGTGCCGGACCGACAGCCCGAACCCGCGGCTGACCTGAAGCCCGGGCCTGACCTGAAGCCCGGGCCTGGCCTGAAACCCGGGCCTGACCTGAAGCCCGAGCCGGACCCGAAGCCCGAGCCGGACCTGAAACCCGGGCCGGACGAACAACCCGCCCCGGAACCGGAGCCGGGGACATCGGCCCCGACGCCGCCGTCGCCGCCACCACCCAGGCCACCCAGCCCAAAGGACCCCCGCGAACCCGTCCCCACCTCCACCTCCACCCCCACACCCACCGCACGGACGACACAACCGAACGCGGCCAGTTCTCCGAACCCCGCCGTCAGCACCACCACTGCCACCCACCGCCCGAGCCCCGTCTCCCTCACCCGGGCACAGGCGGCAACGGAGGGCCGTCCCCGCCCCACCCCGGCACTCACCGCCATGCCGCCCGGCGAACTCCCTGGCCCCGCCACACCGGCCGCCGTCCGCCCCCGAGCCGGCCACCGCCGTACGATGCTCGCCGCCGCGGCGGCCACGGTCGCGACGGTCGGCGCCGTGGTGGGAATCCTGCTGGCGACGTCCTCCGGCTCACCGGGCGACGACACCCCCCGCGCTGGTGCCTCGGCCTCCGCACCACCCGCTGAAGACACCACCACTGACCCCACCCCCGACTCCACGCCCTCAGCCACCGTCGAAGGCACAGCCAGGCCGCGGAGCCTGCCGCCCGGCGCGCACCGGGAGGCCGGAGGATTCGCCTGGGCGACCCCCGACGGCTGGCGGCGGGACGTGAAGACGGGAGCGGAGGTGCACTACACCTCCCCGGACGGCATGCAGGAACTGGTCGGCAAGTCGTCCCTGGCCCGCGGCGACCTGCTGGAGACCTGGCAGACCTCGGAGCGCAACGCCCACCAGGGTCAGGACTACCGCAAGATCCGCCTGGCGGAGACGACGTTCCGCGGCCACCCGGCGGTGGTCTGGGAGTACACGTTCACGCTGCGGGGCGTCCACTGGCACGCCCGCCTGCTCGGCTTCAACGCGGACGGCAAGTCGTACCAGATCAACACCTGGTACGACTCCGGCATCGAACCGGAAGCCCTCCGCACGTACGAGCAGGTCAAGGACAGCTTCACGGTGCTGTAGTCGGCAACGGAAAAGGGCCCGCGGTGCGCGTACTGGCGGAACGCGCACCGCAGGCCCCCGTTCACCACGAACGGCAAGCGCCAAAAGGGTCAGCCGGCCGAGACCTCGTCCCGGCTGTCGTCCTGTGCCTGGGTCTGTGCCTGCGCCTGCGCGGCGTCAGCGGCGGCGGCCCGCCGACCCCCACCGACCCTCTCCTTCACGAAGGCGACGACGAGGACGAGCGCCGCGACGATCAGCGACAGCACGATGGTCTGGCGTCCGTCGTGCTCGGTGTCAGTGAGCATGTAACCGAGGATGAACACGATCAGCGCGGCCGTCGCCCAGGTCAGGTACGGGTACAGCCACATCTTCACGACGAGCTTCTCCGGCGCCTCGGCCTTGATGATCTTCCGCATCCGCAGCTGCGAGAAGCAGATCACCAGCCACACGAACAGGGCGACCGCGCCACTGGAGTTCACGAGGAAGAGGAAGACGGAGTCCGGGAACTTGTAGTTGAAGAAGACGGCGACGAATCCGAACGCGACGGACGCGAGGATCGCCGTCCGCGGCACGCCGTTGGCGGTCGTGCGGGCGAAGGACTTCGGCGCGTCGCCGCGCTGGCCGAGCGAGAAGGCCATGCGGGAGGCGGTGTAGAGGCCGGAGTTGAGACAGGACAGCACCGAGGTCAGCACGATGAAGTTCATGATCTGACCGGCGTGCGGAATGCCGAGGGAGTCGAGCGCGGCGACGTACGAGCCGTCCTTGGTGATGGACTTGCTGTCCCACGGCAGCAGGGACACCACGACGAAGATCGAGCCGAGGTAGAACACGGCGACACGCCAGATGATGCTGTTGGTGGCCTTGGTGACGGCCTGCTGCGGGTTCTCGGACTCACCGGCGGCCAGGGTGGCGATCTCGCTGCCCATGAAGGAGAAGACGACGAGCAGCACACCGGTGAGGATCGCCCCGGCACCGTGGGGCAGGAAGCCCCCGTGCTCGGTGAGGTTGCTCAGCCCGGCCTGCTCGCTGTCCACACCCGGCAGGAGCCCGAACACGGCCAGCCCGCCGATGACGATGAACGCGGCGATCGCGACCACCTTGATCCCGGCGAACCAGAACTCGAACTCGCCGTACGACCCGACGGAGACGAGGTTGGTGGCGGTGAGCACCACCATCACGATCAGGGCCCAGGCCCACTGCGGCACGGCCGGGATCCACCCCTCAAGGATCACGGCACCGGCGGTCGCCTCGACCGCCAGCACGACCACCCAGAAGAACCAGTACAGCCAGCCGATGGAGAAACCGGCCCAGGGTCCGAGCGCCCGGTCGGCGTGCGCGGAGAAGGAACCCGAGGTCGGATTGGCGGCCGACATCTCACCGAGCATCCGCATCACCAGCACGACGAGCGTGCCGACGAGGGCGTACGACAGGAGGATGCCGGGCCCGGCGGTGGCGATACCGGAGCTGGACCCGACGAACAGGCCCGCCCCGATGACACCACCGATGGCGATCATCGACAGATGCCGGTTCTTGAGCCCGGCCTGGAGCCCGGGGCTGCCACCGGGTTCTCCGGGGCCGCCGCGTTCGCTTCCTGTCGTCTTGAGAGTCGGCTGCGAGGTCATGGAACGGATTTCCTTTGCGCCGGGGAGCTTTCTTCCGTACGAACCGCCTGAGCCGTACGAACGGGGGTGTGTCGCGGCATGACGGTGTACAGAGGCTCGTACGAGCGGTGTACGAGCGGGTCCAGTGAATCGGAGGTGAACGCCGAGATGAACCTCTGAATCCAGATTGTTACTTGAGGTTTTCCTGAGCTTCTATAACGCGGCTCACATTCGACTCACGTTTTCATGAGCGCCACCCGGCGCGCCTTCCCTGAAACACTCGTGTCACACTCGTCCCATGCGCGTGTACCTCGGCTCGGACCATGCGGGCTACGAACTCAAGAACCACCTCGTCGAGTGGCTGAAGGCGGCGGGTCACGACCCCGTCGACTGCGGCCCGCACATCTACGACGCCCAGGACGACTACCCGCCCTTCTGCCTCCGCGCCGCGGAGCAGACGGCCGCGGACCCCGACGCCCTCGGCATCGTCATCGGCGGCTCCGGCAACGGCGAGCAGATCGCCGCGAACAAGGTCAAGGGCGTCCGCGCGGCCCTCGCCTGGAGCGAGGAGACGGCGGCCCTCGGTCGCCAGCACAACAACGCCAACGTCGTCGCCGTGGGCGCGCGCATGCACTCGCAGGCCGAGGCGACGGCCTTCGTCGAGACGTTCCTCAACACGCCGTTCTCCGGTGACGAACGTCACGTCCGCCGAATCGACATGCTCGACGCGTACGAGTCAACAGGCGACCTCCCTCCCATCCCGCCCCACCACCCCCAGCCGTAGGGCTCCGGGCCCTGGCCTGCACGAGGCCCTGCCTGAACCGCTGAGGTCAGGCGGTTGTGCCGAGCGGGGGAGGGGCTCCGAGGTTCGAGATGCCCGCGGGTACTGGGGCTGGCCACCGGCGCGGCCCCAGCGTCCGAGCTGGTGTGCAGCTCCAGGGGCTGGACGCGAGGTTCAGTTTTCAGTATCCGGGCTTCATGTGGGGGCAGGGTCCGAGCCTCATGTGGGGGTCAGGGGCCGAGCCCGACGCTGGGCCAGTGCCGAGCCCGACGTGGGGGTCAGTGCCGAGCCCACCGCGGGGTTCAGTGCCGAGCCCACCGTGGGGTTCAGTGTGGACAAAGGCGACGATCACAGGAGAAACCCGTGCCGGAAGGCCACACCATCCACCGGCTGGCCCTCGACTACGCCACCGCCTTCCTCGGCACAACCCCCCAGGTAACCAGCCCCCAGGGCAAGTTCAGCGACGCCGCCACCCTCCTCACCGGCACGGAACTCACCCACACGGAAGCCCACGGCAAACACCTCTTCCTCGGCTTCCACGCCACCGACTGGATCCACATCCACCTCGGCCTCTTCGGCAAGGTCACCTTCGGCCCCACCCCCGCACCCCCGGCCACCGACACCGTCCGTCTCCGCCTCGCGAACGACACCACCTACGTGGACCTCCGCGGCCCCACCACCTGCGCCCTCATCACACCCCCGGAGAAGCAGGCGATACACGACCGCCTCGGCCCCGACCCCCTCCGCGACGACGCCGACCCGGACACCGCATACCGCCGCGTCTCCCGCAGCCGTACGACCATCGCCGCCCTCCTCATGGACCAGAAGGTCATCGCCGGCGTGGGAAACGTCTACCGCGCGGAAGTCCTCTTCCGGCACCGCATCGACCCGTACCGCCCCGGCAAGGACATCACCCCGTCCGAGTGGCACGCGATCTGGACCGACCTGGCCGAGCTCATGCACGAGGGCGTCCGCAACAACCGCATCGACACGGTCCGCCCGGAACACACCCCGGAGGCGATGGGCCGCCCACCCCGGGTGGACGACCACGGCGGCGAGGTGTACGTCTACCGCAGGGCCGACCAGCCCTGCCACATCTGTGGCGGCGAGATCCGCACCGCCGATCTCGCCGCCCGCAACCTCTTCTGGTGCCCGACCTGCCAACGCCCCTGAAAAACAGCTCCGCACCCAGCTTGTTCTTTATCTTCGAGCCGCTTGAGAAGCCGGGGCCGGACGGTCGGCGTACCTTCTTCAACCGTTGACGTACGGGGACGGTTCAGTGCCCAGGGACCACCAGGTGGGCGCGTTGCTGAGGGCGGGTCGCGGCCAGGTAGTGCTCTTCGGCCAGGCGCCGGCGGGACTCCCAGTCCCACCAGGTCGTAGTAGTCGGCGAGTTCGGGCCGGGCGGTGTACACACTGCATCACGACGAACCAGATAAGGAACAAGCTCAGAAACTGTGCGGCAGCCACGGCGCCACCGCACCGGCCCCGAACCCCAACGAGGCCTCCGCCAACGCCCCCCGCCGCAACTCCCGCACACGCCCCGCCGCCCCCAACGCCCCGAGGCTCACCCCACCGAGATACGCCGCCCCCAACTCCCGTACGGACAACGCGACATCCGCCGCATCCGCCGTACGCTCACAGGACGCCCCCTTCGCATTCCCGCTGAGCCGCCAACGCCCGGCGTTCCAGGGACAGAACGCGTCCTCCACCTCGAACACCACGTCCACCGGCGTCTGATACGTCCGCGCCTCCAACGCGGCCCCGACATCCACCGGCCGTACGTACAGCGAATCCCGCAACCGCGGCTGACACCGCCGTATGTCGGACACCATGTACTGCCACGCGTCGTCGACCGGCCGCCCCCGCATCACCAGCGTCGACGTCAGGTCGATGCCGAACAGGAACCGCAGCAGCGCCGCGTCCGCCGCGGGATCCAGCGCGGCCGAGTTCTCCACAATCACCGTGCCGTTGGGCCCGGCGGGCCCCCAGCCGGGCTTGACGCGGTACCGCGCGTACCCGACCGTCTCCCCGTCCCGCTCGGCGAGGACGCACTGAAGCGGCGACGCCCCGCCCCGCTCGCTCTCCGGATCGAGCACCCCGAGCCGCTCCCAGCCGGGCTGCCGCGCCGGCATCCCCGGCCGCGACGGCACCAGCCGCGCGTACACCGCCTCGCACACATCGACGACATCGGCGGGAACGGCGTATCGCAGACGCACGTCGTCCGTACCCGCCGGCAGCGACGACAGCCGCACCCGGCTCGTGTCGATCTCGGCGTTCAACTGGAAGGTGGCCGCGCCGTATCCGAACCGGCCGTAGATCGCCGGCTCGGAGGCCGTGAGCACGGCCAGCGGCTCACCCCAGGCGCGGACGTCGTCCAACTGGCGCCGCATCATCGACGTCAGGACGCCGCGCCGGCGGTGCGTGGCCGCCACGCTCACCATCGTGACGCCCGCGGCCGGCACCAAGGCCCCGCCGGGCACGGTGAGCCGGAAGCGGAACGCCCCGGCCGTCCCCACGCAGTCGTCCCCGTCCCAGGCACCGAGTGAACGGTCGCACTCGGTCAGCGCGTTCCACAACTCCCGCTCCTCGGCGGACTCCGGCACCCCGCCGAAGCCGCGGATGAGGGTGTCGTACCACTTGTCCCAGTCGTCCTGCCGAAGGACCCGCAGGGTCGCCGCGGAGCCGGTCGCGTCAGTCGCCATGACCCATGCCTACCAGGGCAACTCGGGACGAGCGAGGGAATTTCTCCGGGGCGGCGGCGGGCTGCGCACCGTAAGTTCACTGTGAAGTCGGCCCTCGGACGGGGGACAAGTAGGACCTCCCGTGCCAAGCGGCCGGTCCGATGGATAGGGTCCCGAACTAATGGCAGCAGGACGAGAGCGGCGCGCGGAAGCCGAGACGTTCACGGCCCGGTTGAAGAAGCAGTGGCACCGGGTCCGCGTCGGCGTGCGCCGAGCCGCCGTGGACTACTTCCGCGGTGACGGCTCGGACTGGATCGCCCTGGCCGGCCTGCTCCTGACCGTCCCGCTGATCGCGGCGGCGACGCTTGCCAACTCGGTGTGGTTCTCGCCGGCCGCGCTGGTCCTGCCGGTCGTCGTGGGCGGTCTGCTGCTGCGCCCGGCGAGCCTGCTCGGTCTGTACGCGGCGGCGGCCACGGCGCTGATCGTGGAGTCGGTGCAGCTGGGCCCCTACACGGAGGGTCCGTCCAGGGTCACCCCGGGCGTGGTGCTCGTGGTCGCGGCCTGCGGTTTCTTCGGGCTGCTGCTGGCCCAGTTCCGCAGCCGGGTCGGTGTGCCCTGGCGGCGCGGCGGCACCATGCTGTTCGACCTGCGTGAACGCATCCGGGTGCAGAGCAAGCTGCCCGGCCTGCCGGACGGCTGGCACCGCGAGATGGCGCTGCGCCCGGCGGGCGGCCAGTCCTTCTCGGGCGACTTCGTGGTGGCGGCGCGCACCAACGGCGGCCGCACGCTCGAGGTCGTCCTCACCGACGTCTCCGGCAAGGGCATGGACGCCGGCTCCCGCGCGCTGCTCCTGTCCGGCGCGTTCGGCGGGCTCCTGGGCTCCCTCCCGCCGCACGCCTTCCTCCCGGCCGCGAACGGCTATCTGCTCCGCCAGGACTGGGAAGAGGGCTTCGCGACCTCCATCCACCTGGTCCTCGACCTGGACTCCGGCGACTACGAGCTCTACTCCGCCGGCCACCCGCCGGGCCTCCAGCTCAGCGCGGGCAGCGGCCGCTGGGAGGAGAAGGCGGCGGAAGGCCCGCTCCTCGGCGTGTACGACGGTGCCCAGTTCGACCCGGTGAAGGGCTCGCTCCGCCCGGGCGACGTGCTGATGCTGTTCACGGACGGCCTGGTGGAGACCTCAGACCGCGACATCGTCGAGGGCATCGACCGCCTCACCGGCGAGGCCGACCGCTATGTGGCCGGAGGCTTCCACGGCGCCGCCTGGCACCTCATCGAGGCCGTGGCCAAGGACGTCAACGACGACCGGGCCCTGCTGCTGATCTGCCGGGAGGGCCCGACAGCGGCCGCCACCCGCTGAGGCGCGGTTCTCCTCAGGGGCACACTGGAGCCGTGACCGAGACACCCCGCACCCCGCTGACCCTGGCCCAGGTCGAGGCCACCGCCCGCGCCGCGCACGCCGGCCAGACCGACAAGGCCGGACGGCCCTACGCCGAGCATCTCCAGGCCGTCGCGCAGGGCGTACGGGCGCGGGGCGGCGACGAGGAGCAGATCGCGGCGGCCTGGCTGCACGACGCCGTCGAGGACGAGGCGCTGTCGCCTCAGTGGCTGCGCGAGGCCGCGCTGAGCAGCCGTACCAAGGACATCGTCCGCGCGGTCACCAAGCGGGCGGGGGAACCGCCCGAGGCGTACGCCGCGCGCATCCTCGCCACGCCCGGCGCGCTGCTGGTGAAGGAGGCGGACCTGGCGCACAACGCGGACCCGGCACGCCTCGCGGCCCTCGACGAGGCCACCCGCAAACGACTGACCGAGAAGTACGCGCGGATGCGCGCACTTCTCGGTCTCGTCGGATGAATCCGGGTACGGGCGTCAGGCGTTGACCTTCTCGCGCTCGCGCTCGCGCCGCTCGGCGCCCTGGCGCTCACGGGCCAGCTCGGCCGCGTCCCGCTTGAAGGCCCATTCCATCTTCGGCTCCATCGCGAACCGGAAGACCCGCTGCACCGGCTTGGTGCACAGCACCGTCACGACGGCGGCGGCGGCGAGGGTCACGGCGATCTCACCGAGCGGCTGGTGCATCCACGTCGGCTCGAACCAGCCCTGGTAGTCGCCGGCCTTCACCAGGAACCCGTGCAGCAGGTAGCCGTAGAGCGTGCCGGCGCCGAGCGCGGTGAACCACATGTGGCGGCGCGGCACCCAGGCGAAGAAGCAGGCGGTCAGCACCAGGGAGCAGCCGAACATCGCGAGCACCATGACCGGACCGGTCCACCACGGCGCGCCCAGCTCCTGTGCGGCGTCCCGGTGGTAGAACCACGCGGTGTTCATGCGCGGCACGGCCCACCAGCTGACGGCCAGCGCGGCGGCGAACACGGGCACCGAGGCGATCCGCACGGAACGGCGGCGCACCATGTGGAAGTGCTCGGGCTTCATCACCAGGCCCAGCACGAAGAACGGCAGGAACTGCAGGACCCGCTGGAGGTCCAGGTCGTCACCGATCTCCGGGGAGACGGTCGCCACCATGGCGAGGCCGAGCGCGAGCGGCAGCGGCCAGCGCGCCATCTTCCAGATGGGGGTGGTCATCCGCCAGATGAACAGCGCGCACAGGAACCAGGTCAGGTACCAGGGGTCGAGGAGGCTGATCTCCTGCCCCGGGTCGTCGTCGATGAACCGCTTGAAGAGCGGGTAGGCCGTCTCGAAGATGATGTACGGCACGGCCACGCCGGTGATCAGGCGCTTGAGCCGGTCGGGCCGCATGTCGAAACTGCGCGAGAAGTAGCCGGAGATGATGATGAACGCCGGCATGTGGAACGCGTAGACGACCTGGTACGCGGCCTCGAGTATCCGGCTGTCGCCCTTGAGCGGCTCCCAGGCGTGGCCCATGGCCACCAGCACGATCGCCAGGTACTTGGCGTTGTCGAAGAACGCGTCGCGCTGCTTGCCGTTCTGCTTCTTCTGGGGGCTCTGCGGCGAGCGCGGGCTCGGCACTCCGTCGGCCGGCGACTGTGCCGGGGGAAGTGGCGCCCTGCGGTCGCCGTTCGGTCGCAGCGAGTTCGTCACAGACCCTCCCACCAGGAACTCGGGGAGACGATCCGGGACCTCGCTGCGCTTGCGGGGGACGAGGCAGCGTGGAACATCTGAGGCACCCTAGCGTTCCCCGCGGCTATTCGTAAAACGCCGGATGTGAATCCTGGCTATTCGCTGTGGGTACCCCGGATTTCGGGTAGCTGACGTCACTGTCGGAGTGATGACCAACACATCGTCCGACGGCGGATTGCGCTCGTCACACCCGCCCTGCTTGTCGTGATACTTCCGGACTAAGCGCCCCATAAGACCAGCAGGCGACTCCGGCGGAATGTCCGCTTCCGCACTCCTTCGAAGCCTGCCCGCGGCGTTGTTGAGGAGCTTGCGGGGGCAATTCGAATTAGCTGCGAACGCGTTGTGTGGACACGGAAACGATTCCGTCGAATTCCCTGTGCGGGTGGCACTTCGAATTGCCGTACGAGTCCCTGCAGTTCGGCCCCCGCTCCCCGGCGGCGCACACGCGTCCGGACACGAGTGAGGTGGTCGATGCGTCACGGGCCGCATAGCCCGGCCGGGTTGGTGGCACGATGGTTCTGGCGGGGTGCGCGGGGTCGCGTCCCCGGGCCGGGAGAGCGGACCGACCGAGGGTGTGATCAGTTGTGGCCATTTCACTGTCTGTGGTGCTGCTGTTGGCGATCATCCTTGTGGTGTTGCTGAGAGGGGGATCCATCAAGGCAGGCCCAGCGATCGTGGCGATCCTCTTCGGCTTCTTCCTCGCCTCGACCGGCATGGCCCCGTCCATCAACCGGTTCCTCAACTCGATAGCGGAGACCATCAACTCCATCAGCTTCTGACCGGGCCGGTACCGCCGGTCCGAGGAGTGCGCGGATACGCTCCTCCCCGACCAGGGGACAGTGCGTGACGGGGGGAACGTACGGGGACGGCGCTGCGCGACTCCGACCCGGCCGAGGTGGGGGGCTACCGCATCGAGGACCGCCTCGGCTCCGGCGGCATGGGTGTGGTCCACCTGGCCCGCCCGGCCTCCGGCCGGCCGCTTGCGATCAAGGTGGTGCACGGCCAGTACGCCGACGACGACGAGTTCCGTGCCCTCCCCCAGGCTCTCGGCTTCGCTCGAGCAGGGGGACCCCCAGCGCCGAGAGGTGGCCGCCGCCCGACAGGTCAGCGGGGCCTTCAGGGCCCCAGTCGTGGACGCGGACGCCGGCGCGCCGCGCCCCTGGATGGCCACGCTCTGCATACCGGGCGCGGACCTCGGCACCCACGTCCGCGAGCACGGCCCGCTCCCGCTGCCCCGCCTGCGCGAACTCGCTGCAGGCCTCGTCGAGGCGCTGCGCGGCATGCACCGCGCCTCAGGCGTCCACCGCGACCTGAAGCCGTCCAACGTGATGCTCGCCGAGGACGGCCTCCGCGTCATCGACTTCGGCATCTCCCGCGCCGCCGAGTTCGTCGCCTCGGACGTCCTCACCCAGACCGGCCGCGTCATGGGCACGCCGCCCTTCATGTCCCCGGAACAGCTCGCGTCCCCGCCCCAGGACGTCGGCCCGGCCGCCGACATCTTCTCCCTCGGCTCGGTCCTCGCCTACGCCGCCACCCGCCGCGGCCACCTTCGACAGCCCGAGCCCCTACGAGACGGCCCTGCGGGTCGTCGAGGGCGAGCCGGAAACTCTCCGGCGTACCGGACGAGATGCTGCCCGCCACCGGTTCACCACGCCCCCTGCGACCGGGACCGGGCGCCCGACCGACCGAGCCCCGCCGGAACGGCATGGCCGCACGCGGCACGCGCCGAGCAGAAGCCGCGCGATCCCGCCGGGACGCCGACGCCGACACCGACACCCGAGGCCGCACGCCCCCGCAGCTCCCGCCGACGCCGCCTGCTGCTCGTCTCCGCCGCCCTGGCCGCCGCGTTCGCCGTGGTGGTCGCCACCGTCGTCCTCATCCGCGACGGCGGCGACTTCCAGTGCTGCACCTCCGTGGGCACGTCTCTGGTGTGCGCCGGTACCCGGTTCATGGCGACCCGCTTCGACCTCGCCGAGGGCCGCAACACCTGGTCCCGGCCCGTCGACCCCACCGCGCCGGACGGCTCGTCCTCGGACGAGGGCGCGGTCATCGGCACGGACCATGGCCGCGTCCACGCCTACCAGGCGGACGAGCGGCAGCTGGCGGACGGCGCCGGCCCGCTGTTCACCTGCACTGTCGCGGCCCTGGCCGCCGACACCGGCAAGGGTCTCTGGCGGACCCGGACGGCCGACGGCCGGACGGCGAGCGTTCCCGACGGCGAGCAGGGCGGTGCCACGGCCGCCCCCGAAGGGGTCATCGCGCTGTAGGGCGACCAGGGCGAGCAGTACGCCCTGCTCGACGCCGACACCGGCGAGGTCCGCTGGCAGCACCCGAGGCCGCAGGTCACGGAGGGTGTCTGCTGCGCGAGGCGGCCGAGCGCCCCTACCTGATCTGCACGACCGGCAGGTGGGGCAAGGGCCCCGCCCGGACCAGCGCCTCCCAGCTCAGCACGGCCACCGGCAAACCCCGCTGGACGGCCGAGGCCAAGGGCGCCCTGGACGTGCTCGGCCGGGACGGCGACCACCTGGTGCTCGCGGACGCCTACTCGCCGGGCAGCGGCCTCACCCTGGTCGACGTCACCTCGCGCACGCTCACCGCCGTGCGGGTCTCCGGCAAGCAGTCCGACGCGTCCGGCGTGTACCTCGTCCGCGGAACCGTCTGCTTCACCCGCGACAGCGGCGGCGTCAGCGCGGTCTCCCCGCGCACGGGCCGGACCCTGCGGGACAGCAACTCCAGCGTGGAACGGCCGGGCCCGCCGACCGGCTCCGCCACCCGCGTGTACTTCCGGCGCCCCCTCACCCTGGTCGGCGACGCCCTGTACGTCCCGTACGGCGACCGCTCGGTCTACACGGTCGACGTACGCGACCTGTGAACGCCCGTCCGCCGGATGAGGCCGAAGTCGCCCGACGGGTCGAACGTCGGCGAGGCAGTGATGATCTCGGCCGCGAACCGACCTGACACACGAACGCCGAAGGCCCGGGGAGAGGAAAACCTCTCGTCCGGGCCTTCGGCCTGAAGAGCGGGCGACGGGAATCGAACCCGCGTAGCTAGTTTGGAAGATCGCGTAACCGGACACGGGCTGAACTGGCGAGACGCTGAGCTGGAGGTTCGTGTGCCGCTTGCCGTGGATCCCCGTTGTTCCCCGCTGACTGCCGCACGGTCGGGCACGCAGGGGGCACGTGTGCCCCTCTGCCGCTCTGCCAGTCGCAGGGTGGCCCAGATCTGGCGCAGGGCCCAGGCAGGCGCTCACGGGAGCAGCGAGCGCCGCGCCTCACCGCCCGTCTGCAACTAGGGGCGGTAGGGATCGCGCATGGTTGGCATGCTGTTCTTTGACCCAGGTCCGTAGGTCACTCGATCGTTCTGTGCCTGTATCCGCCGTGCCTGCTCGATGAGAAGTCCGTCGGCGTTCTCCGTCTTGCCGCTTCGTCGTCGCAGGAGTACGAAGATCAAAGCCAGTACTGTCATCAGTAACAGGCCGAACAGGATGCCTAGCTCGATCATGAGAGTCCCCCTATGTGTGCGCTGCCGGGCAGAACCAGTCAGGCTGGTGATCGGCCCGATGGCTGTGTAGGTGCATCCTTCCCTACAGGCTCGCTCATCACGCAACGCGACCTGTCAGCCAGCCACGTGATCGGCGGAGCGACTTTGGCCGGGAGCTGCTTTGGGGCGAGTGATCATGGCCCCGTAAGCTTCCGGCGAGTCGGGCAGTCTGTGGACCTGCCCGTTAAAGCACGACGTTGGGGCCATGATCTTAGAGGCTCGCCCCAAAGTGGCTGGCTAAAGTCGCGGAGTCGATCACCCCAGCCACAGAGGGTTTCTCCCTACCGCGTGCCCGCAGCCGCCGAGCGCGCCGCCGGGCGCGGCCAGCCGGGGCGAAGACAGGAGGCAGGCCGCGCCGCAGAGGCGGCGCGCGCCCGCGCCGTGCGCGGGCACTTGATGAAGTAGGGAAAGTTCTACCGCGCCCCCCACTGATCGTCTGGTTCCGGCTGTGTCTACTCACGTGAGTACTCCGGCGGCTACGCTTGTGTCGCTCGACATAACTCGGCGACAAGGAGTGTGCTCAACGGATGGGACCGAAGTCGGAGCGGGTCTACCGCACGATCCGCGAGTGGATCTCGACGGGGAAGTACTCGCCTGGCTCCAAGATCCCATCTGAGCGAACCCTGTCCGAAGAGCTGGGCATCGGCCGTACGGCTCTCCGCCAGGTGCTGGCGAAGCTCGTCGCCGAGGGCGCCATTGAGGTGCATGGCCGTAGCTCCTATCGGGTGCCGGATCGGTCTGTGACTACCCAGGCGCCGGCGGATGTCGAGCCGTGGCAGATCCATGGTGAGCGGACTCTGTACGACAACCGCTGGGTGAAGCTCAGCCTCGTCGACGTCGAGCCGCCAGGAGTCGACCGCTTCGAGCACCACGTAGTGAAGCTCCACCACGTGGCCATCGCGGCCGTCATCGACGACCAGGACCGTGTCCTGATGATGTGGCGCTACCGCTTCGTGCCCGACTCGTTCGGATGGGAGCTCCCGGGTGGCATCGTCGACGAGGGGGAGGACTCCTTGCAGACGGCGCTGCGTGAGGTCGAGGAAGAAACCGGCTGGCGGCCAGACTCCCTTGAGCAGGTGGTCACGTATCAGCCCATGGTGGGCATGGTCGACTCACCGCACGACATCTTCGTAGGCAAGGGCGCCAAGCTCGTAGGAGAGCCGACGGACCTGGAGGAGGCGGGGCACATCGCCTGGGTGCCGCTCTCTGACATTCCTGGCCTCATGGCGCGGGGCGAACTCATGGGCTCTGGCACCCTCGTTGCCCTGCTCCACGTCCTCGCCTCGCGTGGCGCTGGCGCTTCGCCTACAACTGCTGCGTGAGCTGCTCGATCCTGCGCCTCTGACGTACCGACCCGGTGCGGTTCGCTATCAAGCGACCCTGGCGGAGATGCTCTTGCGCCTGGTCGTACTCGCCTCGGGCCATGTGTGCCTGCGCGAGATCGCAGCGCAGCCCCGCGGACGCCCGTATGAACGTCGGGTCGGCTGTGTCCAGGGCTGTGTAGAGGCTTTGGACTGCTTCGTGGTCACCGATCAGGGCGAGTGCGTTGCCGCGCCATCTGGCGAGGTGCCCCTCGTTGAGGAAGATGCTCAGCATGTCCGGGTCGCGAGCGTCCTCACCCGGAGGCAGGGACCGTACGGCGCTCTCCAGTGCGCGCTTGCAATCGTCGGGCATACCGGCTCGGGCACATATCTCGGCTTCTGCGGCGTGCAGCCAAGCTGTAAGGCGTGGGGACATGGCCGTGCCGCCGAGTCGCTGTGCCTCGCGTATCAGCTGCACCGCCATGGGCGCCCGTCCGGCGTCGCAGAGCACGTAGGCCTGTTCGGCTGTGGCGTGCGCCAGGTACATCGGCTCTTCGGCCTCCTGGGCGGCGCGCTTGCCCAACTCGTAGTGCCGCCAGGCTCGCTCAATGGCTCCGACGTCAAGAGCTTGCCAGGCGGCGAGTGTCGCTGCTCCTGCCAAGGCACGTGCGACTGGACGCCGTGTCTCGGGCAGCACGGCGAAAGTGAGGGCGTCCTCAAGCGTCGTCAGGTGGGCCGTCATCTGGTCGACGAGGCTTGCGGCCCCCATCTGCCGGTCCATTGTTCGGAGCAGCTCCGTTTGGTCCATGAACGTGTCCACCATGGACGTGCTGATGCTGCGAGCCGCGTCGATCCGGCCCATCAGCTCGTCATATCCATCCGCCGTGACCGATGACGTCAGCAGCTCAGTCCTGCCCGCCAGTTCGTCATCAGTGATGCCAAGCAGCGCGCGCAGTATCTTGGCGTAGCGGGCTGAGACGTTGCGCCGGCCGTTCTCCCACTCCGAGACGTACACGCGCAGGCTGGCTCTCGACGCGACATCGAGCATGTGCTGTTGCGCATAACGCTCGATTTCCCGGACCAGCCGCTCTTGCGACCACTCCCGTGCGCTCCTTGCTGCCTTGAGTCCGTTCGTCACGTGGTGCCGCCCTGCCTGGGTTACAGAGACCTTATTGCAGCATGCCGCACATCACCGCAGGTCGGCAGGGGTTAACGAGTCAGGTGTTAACCCCTGTTGGCTACCGGGGCGTTGGCAGAAACGGTTCCCTAGAAGTGTCGCAGCAAGGCGAGTTGAAAAGCCAAAGCAGCGACAGCGCTTGACATCTGGTGCGCACCAGATGCAACCTACTGGTGCGCACCAGTTGGGGCGCGAACCCGCAGCTTTGCTGCGCTCATCTGTCAACGCACGAGAGCGGCGACCCACCGCCAAGCAAGTACGCCGCTCCCGCCCCTCAAGGGAGTTCCATCATGCGTCAGATCCCCGTTGAGACGTCCGGCGCGACCGTGATGGTCGCCAAGGCCCCGCAGCCCAAGGTCCGTGACCGCCGGACCGGCGAGATCGCCACCGACGCCGACGGCGTCAAGCTCATGACCGTCGACGTGATGTTCGCGGCCAACGACGAGGTCGAGATCCTGTCCATCACCGTCCCGGAGCCCGGTATCTCCAGCGACCTGGCCATGGGAACCCCGGTCGCGCTGACGGGACTGATCGCCCGGCCGTGGGAGAACGAGTTCAACGGCCAGAAGCGTCACGGCATCGCCTTCCGCGCCGTCGCGGTCACCTCGCTGGCCGCCACCGGTTCGGCATCCGAGGCGGCCTGATCATGACGTGGTTCATGGTCGCTGTGGTTGTGGTCGTCGCTGCTGCGGGTCTCCTGCGGTGGCGGCGCCCCGCCTGGTACTGGCTGACCTTCGGAGTCCTCGTCGCCACGGTGCGGGTCCTGGTCCGCTACGCCTCGGTCATGGACGCCTGCGGCCTGACGGTCCCGCCCTCACGCTGGCGGCTGGCCTTGGCCCGGGTGGCCAACCGGCCGGTGCCGGAGTCCCGGGTCCCGCGCATCCTGCGGCTGCGGCCCACCCGGACCGGCCTGGTCCTGCGGCTCAAGCTCCGACCCGGACAGGACGCCTTCGACGTGGCGGCCGCCACGGACCGGCTGCGCCACTCCTTCGGGATGTACGGCGTGATCTCCCGCGAGGTCCGCTCCGGTGTGGTTGAGGTGCGGATGACCGGCTACGACGTGCTGAAGCGGGTGCAGATGCCCGCGAAGGTCGACCCTGTTCCGATGCGGGTTCCGGTCGCGTTGCGTGAGGACGGCGCGGTGCACTACCGCGACTACCGCGCGGTCCCCCACGGCCTGACCCTCGGGGCGACCGAGTCCGGCAAGTCCGTCTACCAGCGCAACCTGGTCGCCGGGCTCGCCCCGATGGACGTCGCCCTGGTCGGCATCGACTGCAAGCAAGGCGTCGAGCTGTTCCCGCTCGCGCGCCGGTTCTCCGCCCTCGCCGACAACCCCGACACCGCCCTCGAACTGCTCGAAGCCCTGGTCTCCCACATGGAGGAGGTCTACCAACTGATCCGGGCTGAACAACGCATCAGTGTCGCCGTGCCGGATGCGGAGATCGCCGCCGACATCTGGGACCTGCCCGAAGACATCCGTCCGGTACCCGTCGTGGTCCTGGTCGACGAGGTCGCCGAACTCGCCCTGTTCGCCTCGAAGGACGAGGAGAAACGCCGGGACCGGATCATCACCGCCCTGGTCCGCCTCGCCCAGCTCGGCCGCGCGGCCGGAATCTACCTGGAGATCTGCGGGCAGCGCTTCGGCTCCGAACTCGGCAAGGGCATCACCATGCTCCGAGCCCAGCTCACCGGCCGCACGTCCCACCGCGTCAACGACGAAACAAGCGCCAACATGGCCTTCGGCGACATCTCCCCGGACGCCGTCCTGGCCGCCATTCAGATCCCCGCCGAGACACGCGGCATCGCGATCGCCGGTGACTCCACCGGTGGCTGGCACCGCATCCGCGCCCCGCACACCTCGCTGCGCCAGGCCGTGAACCTCTGCAACAAGTACGCCGACCGCACCCCCGACGTGCCCGCCCTGGCACCGTTCCGGCCCGCGGTCGCCGCTCTGCCCTCGGCCCGGGTGCCGCTGTCCAAGACAGCCCCCGCCACCGCCTGACCCTCCCCGCTTCACCGGTCGACGCGACCGCTTCGCGCCAGGTCCCTACCCCCGCCATGCCACATCACAGGAAGGAGCCGTGATGGCCCGCCCCGCTCTCCGCATCGACGCCGTCCTGGTCCAGGCCGTCATCGCCGGGGCGCTGTCCTTCGCCCACCTCCACGACCTGGCCGCCGCAGCAGGACAGGACGGCTGGAAAGCCTGGGCCTACCCGATCAGCGTGGACCTGCTCCTGGTCGCTGCCTGGCGGCGGCTGCGCTCCGACGGGCCGTCCCGGCTGGCCTGGTGCTGGTTCGTCATCGCCCTTGTCGCTTCGCTGGGCGCCAACGTCGCGACCGCCGGACTCCTCGACTTGGAGCAGGTCCCGGCGTGGCTGCGGATCCTGGTCGCGGCCTGGCCTGCGCTCGCCTTCATGGGCGGCACTCTCCTCGCCCACTCCGCCACGGACCGGCTGCAGGATCCGCCGGCGCCCGCAGCCCCGGTCACCGAACCGAACCCTGAGCCGGTCCCCGACAACGAACCAGAGCCCGAGCTTGAGCCGGTCCCGGCGGTCGACGACACCCCGGCTCTTCCCGCCGCCGAGCCCGCTCCGGCCGAGCCCGCTCCGGCCGAGCCCGCTCCGGCCGCGCCCGCTCCGGCCGCGCCCGCTCCGGCTGTGCCGGTCCCGGCCGCGCTGGTCGACCACGCCCGCAAGGTCGCCGACGACCACCAGGCCCGTACCGGTACGCCGATCGACACCGACACCCTGCGCGCCCGCCTCGGCGTCCCGCCCCAGCTCGCCGACGCCATCGCCGCCCAACTCGCCTGCCGAAGGGAGACCCACCGTCATGCCCGCCCGTGACCACTTCCACTCCGTGATGCGGATCGGCCCGGTGCAGATCGGCACCCACCGCGACCGCCACGGCCAGACCAAGCACGCCGCCGTGTGCACCGCCGACCGGTGCGGCTGGTCCGCCGACTACTCCAGCCAGTCCGCCGCCCAGCTCGCCGCCCGCACCCACCGCTGCAAGGTCCGATAGGAGGCCCTCAGCCATGGAAGTACCGCTCTGGCTCGCCCTGCTCGTCGTCGGCTACCTCGGCGTCAAGCTCATCCGCCCGCCCGCCTGGCTCATCGCCGTCCTGCTGCTCGGCGGCTTCCTCCTCGCCGACAGCGTCCTGGCCCCCGCCATCGACACCTTCGTCAAGTAACCGCCCTCGGAAGGGAGAACCGCCGATGTTCCGCCCGAAGATCCCCACCATGCCCACGCCGACCGGCCACGTCACCCCGCCCGCCGTGGCCGAGCCGACCACCGTAGTCCCGGCCACCCAAACTCCGCCGCCCGCCCAGGTGGCCCCGGAGCCGTCCCGGCCGACGGTGCAGCTCACCCCCGGCACCGCGCTCGCCCTCGTCGGCGGTGGCACCGCCGTGGTCCTGGTCGTCGGCGCCGTCCTTGTCTCCATGCTCCTGGCCGTCGCCATCACCGGCGCCTCGCTGGCCATCTGCGCCCTGGTGATCCGCTCCCTGGTCAACGCCGACGCCAAGCGACGCTGACCGGCCCCCGGGCGGCTCCGATACCGCCAAGCATCCGCCGCCCGGGCGCCGTCCCTGTCCGATCCACTGAACCGGAAGGAACCCCCAGCATGCCGCACCCCACCACCACGCCGACGCCCCGCATCTGCCCCAACTGCGACGGCTTCGCCACCGCCGCCATCACCACCGGCAGCCGCAACCGGCACGGCCACCTGCCCACGCTCACCATCGACTGCCGGGCCTGCAACGGCCAGGGCACCGTCCCCGCCCGCGTCCGGGAGGGTGCGCGTGCCTGACCTGCTCGACCCGACCACCCTCGGCGACTTGCTGAGGGTGGCTTCGGCATCCGACTACCACCGCTGGCACGAGCAGATCCGCCGCACCGGCGGCTGCGCCGACCCCATCCACCTCACCGGCTGGACCCTGCACAAGGACAAGACCACCGGCGAGACCCTGCACCGCTACAGCACCGAGAGTGAGCCGGGCGGGCGCCTCCGCGTTGCCTGCGGCAACCGCCGCGCCTCGCGCTGTCCCTCCTGCGCCTGGACGTACGCGGGCGACACCTACCACCTCATCCGTGCCGGGCTCGCCGGAGACGACCGCCGCGACATCCCCGCCACCGTCCGGGACCACCCCCGGGTCTTCGCCACGCTCACCGCTCCCTCGTTCGGCCCGGTCCACAACAGGCCCGACCGGGGCGTCTGCCGCTGCGGCATCCGCCACGCCGCAGACGCCCCGGAACTGGGCACCGCCCTCGATCCGGCCACGTACGACTACGCGGGCGCGGTGCTGTTCAACAACCACGCCGGTCAGCTCTGGCAGCGCTTCACCAACCGGCTCCGCCGCGAGATCGCCGCCCGCGCCGGCATCACCCAACGGGAGCTGAAGGAGCGCGCCCGCCTCTCCTACGGCAAGGTCGCCGAGTTCCAAAGGCGGGGCGCCGTGCACTTCCACGCCGTGATCCGCATCGACGGACCCGACGGACCCGAGACCACACCGCCCGCCTGGGCCACGGTCGATCTCCTCGCCGACTCCATCCGTGCAGCTGCCGCGCACCCCTACACCACGGTCTCCGTCCCAGCCGCCGAGGACCAGCCCGCCCGCACCTTCCGCTGGGGCACCCAGCTCGACGTCCGGCCAGTGAAGGCCTTCGGTGACGGCTCCCAGATCACCGAAAAGGCGGTCGCCTCCTACGTCGCCAAGTACGCCACCAAGGCCGCCGAGACGACCGGCACCCTCGACCGGCGCATCGGCGAACTCTCCGAGCTCGACCGTCACCAGGTCCCGGACCACACCCGCCGCCTCATCCAGGCCTGCAAGGAACTCGACCCGCTCTACCCCGAGCGGCGCCTATGGGCCTGGGCACACATGCTCGGCTTCCGCGGCCACTTCTCCTCCAAGTCCCGCCGCTACTCCACCACCCTCGGCGCCCTGCGCCAGGCCCGTGCCGACTACCGAGCCGCCCAGGAACACGCCTCCCTCGGCCTGGACGACCGCGAGCCGGACACCGTCCTGGTCCTGGCCGACTGGCAGTACGCCGGACACGGCCACACCCCCGGCGAGTCCGCCCTCGCCGCCACCATCGCCCGCGACCTCCAGCTCAACCGCGAAACCGCCCGCGAAGCCCTCGCGCACCTGCGTCAGGAAGGAGAGCACGACCATGAATGAGCGATACCTCAGCGTCGACCAGGTCGCCGAGGTCCTCGGCACCACGGTGCGCTTCCCCCGGCGTCTGATCGAGGAGCGCCGCATCACCTACGTGAAGGTGGGCCGCCACGTCCGGATACCCGAGAGCGCGGTTCGTGAGTTCATCGACGCCAACACGGTGAAGCCGCGTCGGCGTGGTGCAGCCCTTCGGGGGGTGGCTGCCTGATGGCAGGGAAGCGCCGGCACTTCGGCCGGGTCCGCAAGCTCCCGTCCGGTCGCTATCAGGCTCGGTATCTCGGTCCGGACGGGCAGCTCCGGCCTGCGCCCCACACCTTCCGCACCAAGAAGGATGCCGACGACTGGCTTGCCGACAAGCAGACCGAGCTGCGGCGCGGCGACTGGCACGACCCCGACGCCGGGAAAGTGCCGTTCGGCGAGTACGCCACTGCCTGGATCAAGGAACGCGAGCTGACTGCCACCACGCGGCAGCTCTACGGTTCGCTCCTGCGGCACCACCTCGAACCCGCCTTCGGAGCCGTCAACGTCGCGGAGATCTCGCCTCCGCTCGTGCGACGCTGGCGTGCTGACAAGCTGGCGTCCGGCACCGGCCCGACGACCGTCGCCAAGGCGTACGCCCTGCTGCGCGCGATCATGGGCACGGCCGTCGCCGACCAGATGATCAGGCGCAACCCGTGCACGATCAAGGGCGCCAGCACCGTGCACACCCCCGAACGACCGACCGCCACCGTGCAAGAGGTCTACGACCTGGCCGACGCCATGCAGCCCCGCTACCGGGCGCTCGTACTGATGGCCGGATTCCTCGGCCTGCGCTGGGGCGAGCTGATTGGCCTGCACCGCCGGGACATCGATCTCGATCACGGGGCCGTTCGCGTCCGACGGGCCGTCGCCGAGCTGTTCAACGGGCAGCGCGAGATCAAGGCACCCAAGAGCGCTGCGGGCAAGCGCACCGTGTCGATTCCAGCCGCGATCATCCCGGACATCCGTGACCACCTGGAGCGGTACGCCGAGCCTGGAGCCGACGGCCGGGTGTTCCTCGGCGCCAAGGGGGCGACTCCTCGTCGGAACCACTTCAACCGGCTGTGGCGCAAGGCGTGCAGTGATGCCGGGATCAAGGGCCTGCACTTCCATGATCTTCGGCACACGGGCAACACCCTGGCTGCCTCCACGGGGGCGAGCACGCGAGAGCTGATGTCTCGCATGGGCCACAGCACTGCCCGGGCCGCGCTGATCTACCAGCACGCGAGCGCCGAACGTGACCGGCTGATCGCCGACGCTCTGAGCGCCCTCGTCGACAAGGGCCGGAAGACCGAGAAGAAGCAAGATCCAAAGCGGAAGGGGCACGCGGGGGACACGCCGGACTGAACGCAGCCCCCGGAAACACTCAGGGCCAGGCGGAGGAATGATCCTCTGACCTGGCCCTGAGCCGTTCAGAGCGGGCGACGGGAATCGAACCCGCGTAGCTAGTTTGGAAGACTAGGGCTCTACCATTGAGCTACGCCCGCACAGCATGCGCCGCAGGTCGGGCGACCGCGGCACTGAAGGCATCGTAGCGGGTCGGCCCCGTCCGTCGCACACCGCATTCCCGCCGTGTGCCGACGCGGCAGAGGCCCTGTGGAAATGCGGCGGCCGGACCACCCGGCGGCATGTACCCTACGTGTCGCACCAGACGGGGTGTGGCGCAGCTTGGTAGCGCGTCCGCTTTGGGAGCGGAAGGCCGTGGGTTCAAATCCCGCCACCCCGACCAGCCACCCGGTCACCTCGCGTGATCGTCGCCTGATCACTTACGTGATCGCCTTTTGGGCGGTGTAGTCGCTGCCGTTACTATGCAAGCTGCACGCCCGTATGTCTCAGCGTCTGAAGTCCTCCGGGCGGCGAAATCCGCCGGGCCGCTCTGGCACCGGCAGAACCCAAGAAGTCAGCCACAAGGAGACCGAACCGTGAAGAGCGCCGTGGAGACCCTGAACCCGACTCGGGTTCGGCTCACTGTCGAGGTGCCCTTCGAGGAGCTCAAGGACAGCCTCGACGCGGCGTACAAGAAAATCAACCAGCAGGTCACGGTGAAGGGCTTCCGCAAGGGCAAGGTCCCGGCCCGGGTCATCGACCAGCGGTTCGGCCGCGGTGCGGTGCTGGAGGAGGCCGTCAACGACGCGCTTCCGAAGTTCTACACCGACGCGGTCAACGAGGCCGAGCTGAACCCCCTGGGCCAGCCCGAGGTCGACATCACGGAGCTGAAGGACGGCGAGACGCTGAACTTCACCGCCGAGGTCGACATCCGCCCCGCGATCGAGATCCCGGACTACTCCGGCATCGAGGTCGAGGTCGACGCCGTCGAGGTCACCGAGGAGGACGTCGACAAGGCGGTCGAGGAGCTCCGCGAGCGCTTCGCCTCCACCGCCCCGGTCGAGCGTGCCGCCGAGGACGGCGACGTCGTGACGATCGACCTGGAGGCCAAGGTCGACGGCGAGGTCCTGGAGGACGGCGTCGCGAGCGGCGTCTCCTACACGATCGGCTCCGGCGAGCTGCTGGACGGCATCGACGACGCCGTGAAGGGCCTGGAGGCCGGTGGCGAGGCCACCTTCACCTCCGAGCTCAAGGGCGGCTCCGCCGCCGGCAAGGAGGCCGAGGTCACCGTCAAGGTCACCCAGGTCGCCAAGCGTGAACTGCCCGAGCTGGACGACGAGTTCGCGCAGCTCGCCTCCGAGTTCGACACCATCGAGGAGCTGCGCGCGGACAGCCGCAAGCGCCTCGAGAACATGAAGCAGTACGACCAGGCCACGCAGGCCCAGGAGCGCGTCCTGGAGAAGCTGCTCGAGCTGGTCGAGGTCCCGGTCCCCGAGAAGCTGCTCGAGGACGAGGTCAACACCCGTAAGCACAACCTCGAGCACCACCAGCTCGGCCAGATGGGTCTCGACCTCGCGAAGTACCTGGAGATCCAGGGCAAGAGCGAGGAGGAGTTCGAGACCGAGACCCGCGAGGCCGCGGTCAAGGGCATCAAGACCCAGTTCGTGCTCGACGAGCTCGTCAAGCAGGAGAAGCTCAACGTCAACCAGGAGGAGCTCACCGAGCACCTCATGCGGCGTGCCGCCTCCTCCGGCATGTCCCCCGACCAGTTCGCCCAGGCCGTCGTCGAGGGCGGCCAGGTCCCGCTCCTGGTCGGCGAGGTCGCCCGCGGCAAGGCCCTGGCCGTCGTGGTCGAGAAGGCCACGGTCAAGGACACCAACGGCGAGATCATCGACCTCGACGACGAAGAGGACGAGGAGACCACCGAGGCCTCCGCCGAGGAGACCCCGGCCGCTGAGACCCCGGCCGAGCCCGCCGAGGAGAAGGCCGAGGAGCAGACCGAGGGCTGAGCCCCCGGGCACTTCGAAACGCCGTGAGGACGGGCCCCGAGACACACAGTGTTTCTCGGGGCCCGTCGCGTTACCGGCCCCCGAGTCGCTACGCCCCCGGCGAACACTCCCATCTCCGGGATTCCCCGAAGGGACCCGCGCGTTAGGGTCCATGAATACCAGGGCAGTGGAGTCTCCGATACGGCTCCCGCCCCGCAGGGAACACGTGAAGACGGCCCGGCGCCGTCGTAAGACGAGCAGGTGGATACGTGACGAATCTGATGCCTTCAGCCGCCGGCGAGCCTTCCATCGGTGGTGGCCTCGGCGACCAGGTCTACAACCGGCTGCTCAACGAGCGGATCATCTTCCTCGGCCAGCCGGTCGACGACGACATCGCGAACAAGATCACCGCACAGCTGCTGCTCCTTGCCGCCGAACCGGACAAGGACATCTACCTGTACATCAACAGCCCCGGCGGTTCGATCACGGCCGGCATGGCGATCTACGACACCATGCAGTACATCAAGAACGACGTGGTGACGATCGCCATGGGCCTCGCGGCCTCGATGGGACAGTTCCTGCTCAGCGCCGGCACCCCCGGCAAGCGCTTCGCGCTGCCGAACGCCGAGATCCTCATCCACCAGCCCTCCGCCGGCCTGGCCGGTTCGGCCTCGGACATCAAGATCCACGCCGAGCGGCTGCTGCACACCAAGAAGCGCATGGCCGAGCTCACGGCCCAGCACACGGGCCAGACGGTCGAGCAGATCACCCGCGACTCGGACCGCGACCGCTGGTTCGACGCCTTCGAGGCCAAGGAGTACGGCCTCATCGACGACGTCATGCCCACGGCCGCCGGCATGCCGGGCGGCGGCGGCACCGGGGCCTGAGAGGTCCCCACGGGGCCTGTGGCGCCCCGTGAGGCCCACGGAGCCCCTCCCGGGCCCCCGAGACCCCATACAGCCCCAGCCGACCGCCTCAGCCCTTTTCAGGAGACACCGTGAACCAGTTCCCCGGCAGCGGGATCTACGACCGTATGCACGCCGTGCAGGACATGCGCGCCGCTCAGGGCGAGTACACCGGCCCGCAGGCCGAGTCCCGCTACGTCATCCCGCGCTTCGTCGAGCGCACCTCCCAGGGCATCCGCGAGTACGACCCGTACGCGAAGCTCTTCGAGGAGCGCGTGATCTTCCTAGGCGTCCAGATCGACGACGCCTCCGCCAACGACGTCATGGCGCAGCTGCTGTGCCTGGAGTCGATGGATCCCGACCGTGACATCTCGGTCTACATCAACAGCCCCGGTGGCTCCTTCACGGCGCTCACGGCGATCTACGACACGATGCAGTACGTGAAGCCGGACATCCAGACGGTCTGCATGGGCCAGGCGGCCTCCGCCGCCGCCGTCCTGCTGGCCGCCGGCACGCCGGGCAAGCGCATGGCCCTGCCGAACGCGCGCGTGCTGATCCACCAGCCGTACAGCGAGACCGGCCGCGGCCAGGTGTCCGACCTGGAGATCGCCGCCAACGAGATCCTCCGGATGCGCTCGCAGCTGGAGGAGATGCTGGCCAAGCACTCCACGCAGACGATCGAGAAGATCCGCGAGGACATCGAGCGCGACAAGATCCTCACGGCCGAGGACGCGCTGAGCTACGGCCTGATCGACCAGGTCATCACCACCCGGAAGATGGACAACTCGAGCCTGCGCTGAGGCGAGAGGCTGTATCGTCTGCCGCCCCTTGGCACGGTTTCGGACGGTCCACGTCAAAGTGAACCGCGCCAAGGGGGGCCCGAACGAGGGGCCCGGCAAGGTACCGTCGGACATAAGGCAGCACCAGGAGTCCGCTGGACGTCGGCGTCCAGGAGTCTCCCAGGCGAAGGGGAAGCACACCGTGGCACGCATCGGTGACGGCGGCGATCTGCTCAAGTGCTCGTTCTGCGGCAAGAGCCAGAAGCAGGTCAAGAAGCTCATCGCAGGGCCCGGTGTGTACATCTGCGACGAGTGCATCGACCTCTGCAACGAGATCATCGAGGAGGAGCTGGCGGAGACCAGCGAGGTCCGCTGGGAGGAGCTCCCGAAGCCCCGCGAGATCTACGAGTTCCTCGAGGGCTACGTGGTCGGCCAGGAGGCCGCCAAGAAGGCCCTCTCCGTCGCGGTCTACAACCACTACAAGCGGGTCCAGGCCGGTGAGAACGGCGGGGCGAACGGCCGCGACGACGCCATCGAGTTGGCGAAGTCCAACATCCTCCTCCTCGGCCCCACGGGCTCCGGCAAGACCCTCCTCGCGCAGACCCTCGCGCGGATGCTGAACGTCCCCTTCGCGATCGCCGACGCCACGGCCCTGACGGAGGCCGGCTACGTCGGTGAGGACGTCGAGAACATCCTGCTCAAGCTGATCCAGGCCGCCGACTACGACGTCAAGAAGGCCGAGACCGGGATCATCTACATCGACGAGATCGACAAGGTCGCGAGGAAGAGTGAAAACCCCTCGATCACTCGCGACGTCTCGGGCGAGGGCGTCCAGCAGGCCCTGCTCAAGATCCTCGAGGGCACCACGGCCTCGGTCCCGCCGCAGGGCGGCCGCAAGCACCCGCACCAGGAGTTCATCCAGATCGACACGACGAACGTGCTGTTCATCGTGGGCGGCGCCTTCGCCGGACTGGAGAAGATCATCGAGTCCCGGGCCGGCGCCAAGGGCATCGGCTTCGGCGCGCAGATCCGCTCCAAGCGCGAGATGGAGTCCAAGGACCAGTTCCAGGAGGTCATGCCGGAGGACCTGGTCAAGTTCGGCATGATCCCGGAGTTCATCGGCCGCCTCCCGGTCATCACCTCGGTCCACAACCTCGACCGCGAGGCCCTGCTCCAGATCCTCGTCGAGCCGCGCAACGCGCTCGTCAAGCAGTACGAGCGCCTCTTCGAACTCGACGGCGTGGAGCTGGACTTCGAGCGCGAGGCCCTCGAAGCCATCGCCGACCAGGCCATCCTCCGCCAGACCGGCGCGCGCGGCCTGCGCGCCATCATGGAGGAGGTCCTCCAGGGCGTGATGTACGAGGTCCCGTCCCGCAAGGACGTGGCCCGGGTCGTCATCACGGCGGACGTCGTCCAGTCGAACGTGAACCCGACGCTGATTCCGCGGGATGCGCGCGGACGCGGTCCGGGGGAGCAGAAGACGGCCTAGCCACCCACCGCACGCGAAGGCGCCCAGCACAGTTGCCGGGCGCCTTCGTCGTGGCCGGTGGTCAGGCCTTGACGCGGACTTCCCCGCGGACCTTGGTGGTGAGGTCGATCGCCACGTCCTTGGTGACTCCCTGCGCGGCGTCGCCCGGCGACACGATGGCGATCGTGCTGTAGTCCGCCCACGCGCAGAACCAGTTGGTCTTCTCCTTCTTGGTCAGCCGGTCCTGCCCCTTGACCGACTGGCACTTCATGACCGCGCCGTCGAGGTCCGCCGCCTCGGGCTCGCCGACCAGCTCCGGCTTGCCGGACCCGGTGGAGGACTCCTTCTCGGCCGACTTCTTGAAGTTGGCGAAGAACAGGTCCAGGGTCGCCTCCGGGTCGGAGATCTCACCGTAGGCCCCGGCCACCGTAAGGGTCTTGGCCGTCGCCATCTTCGCCGCGGACGACGGATCGTCGGGGTCGTAGTCGCTCAGGTCGACCGTGTTGTAGAGGCCCGCCGCGGACTTGGCGTTCTTGACGCCGCTCTTCTCCAGCTCCGACGTCGAGTCGTCGCCGACCGTCGACCCGTCCTTCGTGCTGCGCTTGTAATCGCTGAGAACCGTCGCCGGCGTCGTGAGCTTGTGCGGCCCGTCGTCCTCCAGGCCGCCACCGCCCCCGCCGATCACGAAGTACGCGCCCACGCCGATCGCCGCAACGACCGCTACCGCGCCGATGATGAGGCCGGTCTTCTTCTTGCCGCCGCCAGGGGCCGGGGGCTGGGGCACGCCGTACGGGGCCTGGCCGTAGGGCGGCTGTTGGCCGTACGGGGGCTGCTGGCCATACGGGTTCGGCTGGGGCGGGACGCCCTGCGGGGGCTGCTGCGGGTAGCCGTAGCCGGGCTGGGGCGGAGGGGCCTGCTGGGGGTAGCCGTAGCCGGGCTGGGGGGCCTGCGGCGGCTGGCCGTACGGTCCCGGCTGGCCGTACGGCCCGGGCTGCTGGGGCTGCCCGCCGTACGGGCCCGGCTGGTTGTAGCTCATGGTCTGGGTTCCCCTCCAGATGCTTATGTGTTCCGGACATCCTGGCGCAGACCCGTCGTGTGCATGGCATCGGGGCCCTCACCGTTACACAGCAAACGCGTTTCGGGACGGGGTAGTGACACCTCTAAACTGACCCCCGTGACCGAGAACGCTCAGCAGCAGCCACCAGCGCCCAGCACCGACCTGCCGACCCAGTACGCGCCGGCCGACGTAGAGGGGCCGCTGTACGAGCGCTGGGTAGAGCGGGGTTACTTCGAGGCGGACGAGAAGAGCGACAAACCGCCGTACACGATCGTCATCCCGCCGCCGAACGTCACGGGCAGCCTGCACCTCGGGCACGCCTTCGAGCACACCCTCATCGACGCCCTGACCCGCCGTAAGCGGATGCAGGGGTACGAGACGCTGTGGCAGCCCGGCATGGACCACGCCGGTATCGCCACGCAGAACGTCGTCGAGCGGGAGCTCGCCAAGGAGGGCAAGTCCCGGCACGACCTGGGCCGTGAGGCCTTCGTCGAGCGGGTCTGGCAGTGGAAGGGCGAGTCCGGCGGGCAGATCAGCGGGCAGATGCGACGCCTCGGTGACGGCGTCGCCTGGTCGCGCGAGCGCTTCACCATGGACGAGGGCCTCTCCCAGGCCGTCCAGACCATCTTCAAGCGGCTCTACGACGACGAGCTGATCTACCGCGCCGAGCGCATCATCAACTGGTGTCCGCGCTGTCTGACCGCCATCTCGGACATCGAGGTCGAGTACCAGGACGACGACGGCGAGCTCGTCTCCATGAAGTACGGCGACGGGGACGACACCATCGTCGTCGCCACCACCCGCGCCGAGACGATGCTCGGTGACACGGCAGTCGCCGTCCACCCCGAGGACGAGCGGTACAAGCACCTGATCGGCAAGCTGGTCAAGCTGCCGCTGACCGACCGCTCCATCCCGGTCGTCGCGGACGAGCACGTCGACCCCGAGTTCGGTACGGGTGCCGTCAAGGTCACCCCGGCGCACGACCCGAACGACTTCGAGATCGGCCAGCGTCACGACCTCCCGGCCTTGACGATCATGGACGAGCACGCCGTGATCACCGCCCACGGCCCCTTCCAGGGTCTGGACCGCCTGGAGGCCCGCTCGGCGATCGTCGCCGCGCTGCGCGCCGAGGGCCGGATCGTCGCCGAGAAGCGGCCGTACGTCCACTCGGTCGGCCACTGCTCGCGCTGCAAGACCACCATCGAGCCCCGGCTCTCCATGCAGTGGTGGGTCAAGGTCGGCCCGCTGGCGAAGGCGGCGGGTGACGCCGTCCGCGACGGCCGCGTCAAGATCCATCCGCAGGAGATGGAGAAGCGCTACTTCGACTGGGTCGACAACCTCCACGACTGGTGCATCTCGCGGCAGTTGTGGTGGGGCCACCGCATCCCGGTCTGGTACGGCCCGAACGGCGAGGTCGTCTGTGTCGGCCCCGACGAGGAGCCGCCGAGCGGCGAGGGCTGGCGTCAGGACACCGACGTCCTCGACACCTGGTTCTCCTCCGGTCTCTGGCCCTTCTCCACGCTCGGCTGGCCCGAACAGACCGAGTCGCTCGCGAAGTTCTACCCGAACTCCGTCCTGGTCACCGGCTACGACATCCTCTTCTTCTGGGTCGCCCGGATGATGATGTTCGGCCTGTACGCGATGGACGGCACCCCGCCGTTCCACACCATCGCCCTGCACGGCATGGTCCGCGACCAGTTCGGCAAGAAGATGTCGAAGTCCTTCGGCAACGCGGTCAACCCGCTGGACTGGATGGACAAGTACGGCTCGGACGCGCTCAGGTTCACTCTGGCCCGTGGCGCGAACCCGGGCGTCGACGTCCCGATCGGCGAGGACTGGGTCCAGGGCTCCCGCAACTTCGCCAACAAGATCTGGAACGCGACGCGCTTCGCACTGATGAACGGCGCGACGGTGGACGGCCCGCTTCCGGACCCGTCGAAGATGTCCTCGACGGACCGCTGGATCCTCTCCCGCCTCAACACGGTCGTCGCGGAAGTCGACGCGTACTACGACGACTACCAGTTCGCGAAGCTGTCCGACTCCTTGTTCCACTTCGCGTGGGACGAGGTCTTCGACTGGTACGTCGAGCTGTCCAAGACGACGTTCCAGGCGGGCGGCGAGGCGGCCGAGGTCAGCAAGCGCGTCCTCGGCGAGGTCCTCGACGTCACGCTGAAGCTGCTGCACCCGGTCGTCCCGTTCGTGACGGAGACGCTGTGGACGACGCTGACCGGCGGCGAGTCCGTCGTCATCGCCGACTGGCCGAAGGACAGTGGCTTCCGGGACGCCGACGCCGAGCGCGAGATCGAGAGCCTCCAGTCGGTCATCACCGAGGTCCGCCGCTTCCGCGCCGACCAGGGCCTCCAGCCCGGCCAGCGGGTCCCGGCCCGGCTGACCCTGGACGGCACGCCGTTCGCGGCGCACGAGGCCGCCATCCGCCAGCTGCTCCGGCTCCAGCCGGAGGGCGACGCCTTCACGGCCACGGCGACCCTGCCGGTCGCCGGCGCCGAGGTCGCCCTCGACCTCTCCGGCACGATCGACGTGGCGGCGGAGCGCAAGCGCCTCGCGAAGGACCTCGCGGCGGCTGAGAAGGAGAAGGCGCAGGCGGGCGCCAAGCTCGGCAACGAGGCGTTCCTGGCGAAGGCCCCCGACCACGTCGTGGAGAAGATCCGCACCCGCCTGTCCAAGGCGGAGGAGGACATCGCCCGGATCCAGGCGCAGCTGGAGAGGCTGCCGCAGGGTTAAGGGTTCGTGCGGTCGTGGAGGCCTCGGTGCTTGGCAGCGCCGGGGCCTTTACGCAGTTCAGGGGCGCGGGGAACTGCGCGGCAAGCCACAGACGACCCGCACGAACACCACGACACAAACCACCCCCGAGCAATGTCACCCCCGCTCCGTAGACTGGCCCCGTGAGCGAGCTCCCTCCAGACCACGACGACGACCAGCCCGACCCCCTCGACAGCTTCGACGAGATCATCGCGGAGGAGACCACCCGCGACCCCGACCTCGCGGTCATCGAAGCCGGCAGCCGAACCCTGCGCACCCAGGGCGGCCCCCCGGAGGCCGACATCCCGACCCGGCCCGCCGACCCCGAGGTCGACAAGGCCCTGCGCGAGGTCGAGGCGGAGCTCGCCACGCGCTGGGGCGAGACCAAGCTGGAGCCCTCCGTCAGCCGGATCGCCGCGCTGATGGACGTGCTGGGGGAGCCGCAGCGGTCGTACCCGTCGATCCACATCACGGGGACGAACGGCAAGACCTCCACGGCCCGCATGATCGAGGCCCTGCTCGGCGCCTTCGAGCTGCGGACCGGCCGCTACACCTCGCCGCACGTGCAGTCGATCACCGAGCGCATCAGCCTGGACGGCGCCCCCATCTCCGCCGAGCGGTTCATCGAGACGTACCAGGACATCAAGCCGTACGTGGAGATGGTCGACGGCCAGCAGGAGTACCGCCTGTCGTTCTTCGAGGTGCTCACCGGCATGGCGTACGCGGCGTTCGCCGACGCGCCCGCCGATGTCGCCGTCGTCGAGGTCGGCATGGGCGGCTCCTGGGACGCCACGAACGTGATCGACGGTGACGTCGCCGTCGTCACGCCCATAGACCTCGACCACACCGACCGGCTCGGCACCACGCACGCGGAGATCGCCGCCGAGAAGGCCGGCATCGTCAAGCAGGGCGCGACGGTCATCCTGGCGCAGCAGCCGGTCGACGCGGCGCAGGTGCTGCTGAAGAAGGCCGTCGAGGTGGACGCGACCGTGGCCCGGGAGGGGCTGGAGTTCGGTGTCGTGGACCGGCAGGTGGCCGTCGGCGGGCAGTTGCTGACACTGCGCGGGCTCGGCGGCGAGTACACCGAGGTGTACCTGCCGCTGCACGGCGCGCACCAGGCGCACAACGCGGCCGTCGCGCTGGCCGCAGTGGAGGCGTTCTTCGGGGTCGGCGCGCAGCGGGCGGAGCAGCTGGATCTGGACACGGTCCGCAAGGCGTTCGCGGCCGTCGCCTCGCCGGGGCGGCTGGAGGTCGTGCGGCGTTCCCCGACCGTCGTGCTCGACGCGGCCCACAACCCCGCGGGCGCCCGGGCGGCGGCCGAGGCGATCGGTGAGGCCTTCCAGTTCAGCCGGCTCATCGGTGTCGTCGGCGCGAGCGGCGACAAGAACGTGCGGGGGCTGCTGGAGGCCTTCGAGCCGGTGTTCGCCGAAGTCGTGGTCACGCAGAACTCCAGTCACCGCGCGATGGACGCCGACGAGCTGGCCGGCATCGCCGTCGAGGTGTTCGGCGAGGAGCGCGTCCAGGTCGAGCCGCGGCTGCCCGACGCGCTGGAGGCCGCGATCACGCTGGCCGAGGAGGAAGACGAGTTCGCGGGCGGCGGAGTGCTCGTCACCGGTTCCGTCATCACCGTCGGCGAGGCCCGACTGCTCCTGGGGAGGGGCTGAGATCCCGTGCGTACGCTCTGTTCTTCGACCCTGATCGGCGAGTTCTTCATCATCGGCTTCGCCGGTCTGGTCGCCATGAAGGACCCCGACCTGTCCATGACGACCGTGTGGACGGTCTGCGGTGTCGCGATGTTCCTGTGCCTGGTGCTGTGCGGCCTGGTGACACGCCCGGGCGGGGTCGCGCTCGGCTGGGCGTTGCAGATCGCGCTCATCGCGTCGGGCTTCGCCGTGCCGATGATGTTCTTCCTGGGCGTGGTCTTCGCGGCCCTGTGGTGGGCGTCCGTGCACTACGGGCGGAAGGTGGACGAGGCGAAGGCGAGATTCGCGGCCGAGGCCGGCTCCTCCACACCTGACGCTGCGTAACAGGCGCCCCGACACGCCGGGTAATCTCGTCTTCCCGCACAACCTTTATGCATAAGGAGCCCGTCGTGAGCCAGCGCACCCTCGTCCTCCTCAAGCCCGACGCCGTCCGTCGCGGCCTGACCGGCGAGATCATCAGCCGCATCGAGCGCAAGGCGGGCTGGGCGATCACCGCGCTGGAACTGCGCACCCTGGACCAGGACACGCTGGAGCAGCACTACGGCGAGCACAAGGGCAAGCCCTTCTACGAGCCGCTGGTGGAGTTCATGGCCTCCGGCCCGGTCGTGGCGATGATCGTCGAGGGTGAGCGGGTCATCGAGGGGCTGCGGGCACTCGCCGGCCCGACCGACCCGATCGCCGCG
Organism: Streptomyces coeruleorubidus; assembly: GCF_028885415.1. Taxonomy (GTDB): domain Bacteria; phylum Actinomycetota; class Actinomycetes; order Streptomycetales; family Streptomycetaceae; genus Streptomyces; species Streptomyces coeruleorubidus_A. Next base: position 3,315,593 of record NZ_CP118527.1, on the reverse strand, counting down.
GCCCCCGGCTCCATCCGCGGCGACTACGGCGTCATCGTCCGGGAGAACCTGATTCACGCCTCCGACTCGGAGGAGTCCGCCGAGCGCGAGGTGAAGATCTTCTTCCCGGGTCGCGCGTAAGGAGAACGGCGAGGGAAGTCTGGGAGCACGGCTCCCGGACTTTCTGGCATATGCGTGGCGATCGAGGGAACGATGGTCCCCGAACGCCCGTCTCCACAAGCGAACCCGCACAGCATCTGCTGACAATGGCGGAGACCCTCCCGCAGTGTTCGCGAAGGCGCGTCTACGATGGAAGCCTTCACGTCACAGCACCCACCTTTGCCTACCTGAAAAGCCCTCAAAAGCCAGTGGGAAGGCCAGACGAATCCTGATGGGGAACTCAATGTCGTTCATCGGCCGTGACATGGCTGTCGACCTCGGGACCGCCAACACGCTGGTGTACGTCAGGGGTCGCGGGATCGTACTCAACGAGCCGTCCGTCGTCGCGATCAACACCAACACCGGTGGCATCCTCGCGGTCGGTGCCGAAGCAAAGAAGATGATCGGGCGCACGCCCGGCAACATCGTTGCCGTTCGTCCGCTGAAGGACGGCGTGATCGCCGACTTCGAGATCACCGAGCGGATGCTCCGCTACTTCATCCTGAAGATCCACAAGCGGCGGTATCTGGCTCGTCCGCGGGTCGTCGTCTGCGTGCCCTCGGGCATCACGGGCGTCGAGCGCCGCGCCGTCATCGAGGCGTCGTCCCAGGCCGGCGCCCGCCAGGTGCACATCATCGAGGAGCCCATGGCCGCGGCCATCGGCTCCGGCCTGCCGGTCCACGAGGCCACGGGCAACATGGTGGTCGACATCGGCGGCGGCACCACGGAGGTCGCGGTCATCTCTCTCGGCGGCATCGTCACCGCCCAGTCCATCCGTGTCGCGGGCGACGAACTGGACAACGCGATCATCCAGCACATCAAGAAGGAGTACTCCCTCCTGCTGGGTGAGCGCACGGCCGAGCAGATCAAGATCACGATCGGTTCGGCGTACGACCTCGACTCCGACGAGCACACCGAAATCCGCGGCCGGGACCTGGTCTCCGGGCTGCCGAAGACCGTCGTGATCTCCGCGGCCGAAGTCCGCAAGGCGATCGAGGAGCCGGTCAACGCGATCGTCGACGCCGTCAAGACGACCCTCGACAAGTGTCCGCCGGAGCTGTCCGGCGACATCATGGACCGAGGAATCGTTCTGACCGGCGGCGGAGCGCTGCTGCGGGGCCTGGACGAGCGGCTGCGCCGGGAGACCGGTATGCCGATCCACATCGCCGAGGACCCTCTGGACAGCGTGGCGCTCGGATCCGGAAAGTGCGTCGAGGAGTTCGAGGCGCTCCAGCAGGTGCTGGACGCCCAGCCGCGCAGATGACGTAACTCTTCGATTCCGCCGTACGGGACGATCTCCTCTCGTACGGCGGATCGTTGATATAGATGCATAAGCTCCCACAATGCAGCCCCTCGGGTTTCCCTGGGGCTTCCCGAATTCCTATGAGGAAGGGCACGGCCGCCGCACGTGAGGGACACACGAGAGAGCCGGCTGCTCCTGGTGCTGCTGATCGCCATCGCGTTCGCGTTGATCACGGTGGACATTCGCGGTGGGGAGGATTCCCCGGTCGACGGTGCCCGGCAGGCCGCGGCGACGGTCTTCGGCCCGATCGAGAGCGGCGTGTCGGCCGCGGTCGACCCGGTCGGCAACGCGGTCTCCGCCATCCGGGACTCCGGCGAGCGGCACGACCGGCTCGCCGCGCTGGAAGAGGAGAACGCGGCCCTGAAGGCGCGGCTGGGCAGCGACGACCGCAGCCGCAGCCGCCTCAAGCAGCTCGACAAGATGCTGAAGATCTCCGGCCAGGGCCAGTACGGCATCAAGGGCGCCGAGGTCATCGCCATCGGAGCCGCGCAGGGCTTCTCCTGGACCATCACCATCGACGTCGGTGCCAACGACGGCATCAAGCGCGACATGACCGTCCTCAACGGGGACGGGCTCGTCGGCCGCGTCACCACCGTCGGGCCGAACACCGCCACGGTCCTGCTCGCCAGCGACCCCGACTTCACGGTCGGCACCCGGATGGAGGCCGGCGACGAGCTCGGCTTCGCCTCCGGGCAGGGCGACCGCCCGATGCGCGTGGAACTCCTCAACGGCAAGGCGGAGGTGAAGAAGGGCGACCGCCTGGTCACCTTCGGGTCGCAGGCCGACCGGCCCTTCGTGCCCGGCGTGCCCGTCGGCGTGGTCTCCCGCGTCGACCCGTCCGGCGGCGGGCTGACCCGCACGCTCTACGTCACGCCGTACGCCGCCTTCAGCAAGCTCGACATCGTGGGTGTCGTCGTCGAGGCCCCGAAGAAGGACCCGCGCGACACGGTGCTCCCGCCCAAGCCGAAGCCGACCCCCAGGCCGACGGTGACGGTGACCGTGACGCCGTCCGCCGAGGCCCCCGTGGACGGCCAGAACCAGCAAGAGCAGTAGGAGCTGTCACCTCATGCGCGTCAACCGGATCCTGCTCTCCTCCGCCCTGGTCGTCGTCGCCCTGGTCATCCAGGTGAGCGTCCTCGCCCGCCTCCATCTGCCGGGCGCCGTGCCCGACCTGATGCTTCTGACCGTCCTCGGCCTCGCGCTGGTGTACGGCCATGTGGGTGGCGCCCTCGTCGGTTTCAGCGCGGGCCTGCTCGCCGATCTGGCCCCGCCCGCCGACCACGCCGCGGGGCGCTACGCCCTCGTGCTGTGCGTCATCGGCTATCTCGCGGGCCTGGTGAAACCGGAGACGGGCCAGCTGAAGTCCGCGACCGGCCCCATGGTCGTGGTGGTCGCCGCCGCCCTCGGTTCCACCCTGCTGTACGCCGGGGTCGGTGCCCTCGTCGGTGACACCGCTGCCCGCCATGTGGGCCTGGGCAGCCTGCTGTTCACGGCCGCCCTGTACGACCTGCTGCTCGCCCCGTTCGTGGTGCCGGGGGTCATGGCGCTGGCCAGACGCGCCGAGAACGATCCGCTCGCCGAGGCCGGCTCCGCCGTCAAGACCACCGACATCTCCTCCGGCTGGCTCTCCGGCGGCACCGGCCTGAAGATCGGCAGCCAGCGCAACGGGCTGCGGGTGAAGGCGGCCCGGGCACGGATGGCGCGGGCCGGGCGCATCAAGGGGGTCAAGCGGCTGTGACCGCAGGGAAGTTCACCCGAACGGACCCCTCCGGTAGGAACGCCGCCTCGTGGGCCCGTCGTTCATCACTCGTGTCCGCACACGCGTGCCCGGACACACCGTCGTATCCGCACATCCGTACGCGCACTGAGAGGGGGAGGCGGCCGCAGTGACCAACATTCCCGAGACCGGCCGGAACTCACGGGTCCAGATCCGGCTCGTCGTCATCCAGGTCCTCGTCCTCTCCCTGCTGCTCACCCTCGGCGGACGCCTGTGGTACCTCCAGATCCGTGAGGGCGCGGCGTACGCCAAGGAGGCGTCGGGGAACCACGTCCAGCAGGTCGTCCAGCCGGCCGTCCGCGGCGCCATCCTGGACGCGCGCGGCGTGGCCCTCGCCGACAACGAGACGCGACTGGTCGTCTCCGCCTCGCGCACCGACCTGCTGAAGATGCCGGACGACGGCAAGCAAGTCCTCACCAAGCTCGCCGGAGTCCTGGGCATGACGCCCAAGGAGGTCCAGGAGAAGGTCCGGCTGTGCGACGCCGAGACGCCGCAGCCCTGCTGGAACGGCTCGCCGTACCAGCCCATCCCCATCACCGACGAGGCCACCCCCAAGCAGGCCCTCCAGATCCGCGAGCGCGCCGAGGACTTCCCCGGCATCACCGCCGAGCCCGAGGCCGTGCGCCGCTACCCGAGCCCGGGCAAGGCCAACACCGCCCAGGTCCTCGGCTACCTCTCGCCGGTCACCGACGAGGAGATCAAGAAGGCGCAGAACACCAACTCGCCGTATCTGCGCTCCGACCAGGTCGGCCGCTCCGGCCTGGAGCGCCAGTACGACAAGCAGCTGCGCGGCAAGGCCGGCGTCACGCGCTACGAGGTCGACAACCTCGGCCGCGTCATCGGCCAGGCCGAGGCCGACCCGGCCCACCCCGGCGACAACCTCGTCACCAGCATCGACGCGCGCGTCCAGCGGATCGCCGAGTACGAGCTGAACGAGGCCATGAAGCAGGCCCGCAAGGAGCACGACCGCAACACGGGCACGAACTACAAGGCAGACTCCGGCGCCGTCGTCGTCATGGAGGCCAAGACCGGCCGCGTCGTCGCCATGGCATCCAACCCGACGTACGACCCGAACGCCTGGGTGGGCGGCATCTCCGCCAAGGACTACACGCGGCTCACCGGCAAGAGCTCCAACTACCCGCTGCTCAACCGCGCGATCCAGGGCCAGTCGGCGCCCGGCTCCATCTTCAAGGTCATCCCGACGGCCGCCGCGGTCAACGCGGGCTACTCCTTCAACGGCCCCTACCAGTGCTCCAGCTCGTACTCGATCGGCGGCCAGGTCTTCAAGAACTTCGAGTCCAAGGGATACGGCCCGATCAGCCTCGGCCGCGCCCTGGAGGTCTCCTGCGACACGGTCTTCTACCGGCTCTCCCACGAGGAGTGGAAGAGGGACGGCGGCACCAAGCCGAAGAAGAACGCCAACGACTGGTTCTACAAGACCGCCCACCAGTTCGGCCTCGGCAAGGAGACCGGCATCGACCTGCCCAACGAGGTCACCGGCCGCGTCCCGGACCGTCAGTGGAAGCTGGACTACTGGAAGGCCAACAAGGACGCCTGGTGCCGCACCGGCAAGCGCAACGGCAGCTACGCCGAGAAGATCGCCTACGAGAACTGCCTCGAAGGCAACCGCATGCGCGCCGGTGACTCCGTCAACTACTCCATCGGCCAGGGCGACACCCTCGTCACGCCGATCCAGATGGCCACGATCTACGGAGCCATCTCCAACGGCGGCACGATGTACACCCCCTCGGTCGGCAAGGCCGTCATCAGCGCAGACGGCAAGACGGTCACACCGATCAAGCCCCAGGCGCACGGCAAGCTTCCGATGACGCAGAAGACGCGCGACGAGATAGACGAAGCCCTCGCGGGAGTCGCCACCCGCGGTACGGCCGCCTGGCGGTTCGGCGGCTGGCCGCAGGACAAGATCCCGATGCACGCCAAGACGGGTACGGCGGAGGTCTACGGCAAGCAGACCACCTCCTGGTTCGCCACGTACACCAAGGACTACACGGTCGTCATGACGATCTCCCAGGGTGGTACGGGCTCCGGAGCCTCCGGCCCGGCGGTCCGCAACATCTACAACGCGCTGTACGGCGTCTCTCCGGACGGCGACATCGACCCGAAGAAGGCGCTGCTGCCCACCCCGCAGAAGGCCCTGCCGAAGGTCAAGACGGACGGCACCATCGCCTCCCCGAAGGTCCCCGAGGACCCGGCCAAGGACCAACAGGCGAACAAGAAGGACCCGAACGCCCCGGCCGACCCGCTCCAGCCGGCGACGGCGCCCCCGCCGACGCCGCAGAACCGTGACACCCGAAGGCGCCGGCGCCGGCGGGGAAGCCGGAGGTTGCCGACATGACCGGCGGTGTGAACAGCTTCCAGGTCTCCGGCTACGGCCCCGAGCGCTCCGGCTGGACCCGGCTCCTCGCCCGTGACTCGGTGGCGCGGCGGCTCGACTGGCCGATCCTGCTGTCGGCGACGGCCCTGTCGCTGCTCGGCACGCTCCTCGTCTACTCGGCGACCCGCAACCGCACGGAGCTCAACCAGGGCGACCCGTACTACTTCCTCGTCCGGCACCTGCTGAACACCGGTATCGGCCTCGCCCTGATGGCCGGCACGATCTGGCTCGGCCACCGCGGCCTGCGCACGGCCGTGCCGGTCCTGTACGGCCTCTCGGTCCTGCTGATCCTGCTGGTGCTCACCCCGCTCGGCTCCACGATCAACGGCGCCCACTCGTGGATCAAGCTGCCCGGCGGCTTCTCCCTCCAGCCCTCGGAGTTCGTGAAGGTCACGATCATCCTGGGCATGGCGATGCTGCTGGCGGCCAGAGTCGACGCGGGCGACAGGCAGTACCCCGACCACCGCACGGTCATGCAGGCGCTGGGCCTGGCCGCCGTGCCCATGGTGATCGTGATGCTCATGCCCGACCTCGGGTCGGTCATGGTGATGGTCATCATCGTGCTCGGCGTGCTGCTCGCCTCCGGCGCCACCAACCGGTGGGTGTTCGGGCTGCTCGGCGCGGGCGCCATCGGCGCGGTCACCGTCTGGCAGATCGGGGTGCTCGACGACTACCAGATCGCCCGCTTCGCGGCCTTCGCCAACCCCGAGCTCGACCCGGCCGGCGTCGGCTACAACACCAACCAGGCCCGCATCGCCATCGGCTCCGGCGGCCTGACCGGCTCCGGCCTCTTCCACGGCTCGCAGACCACCGGACAGTTCGTGCCCGAGCAGCAGACGGACTTCGTCTTCACCGTGGCGGGAGAGGAGCTCGGCTTCCTCGGCGGCGGCCTGATCATCCTGTTGCTCGGCATCGTCCTGTGGCGGGCCTGCCGTATCGCCCGGGAGACCACCGACCTGTACGGCACGATCGTGGCCGCAGGCATCGTCGCCTGGTTCGCCTTCCAGACGTTCGAGAACATCGGCATGACGCTCGGCATCATGCCGGTCACCGGCCTGCCGCTGCCGTTCGTGTCGTACGGCGGTTCGTCGATGTTCGCCGTGTGGATAGCGGTCGGTCTCTTGCAGTCGATCCGGGTACAGCGCCCGATGTCGGCCTGACCACAGCGCGGGGCGGCCCCCTGCCGCCCCGCGCCCGCGCCGACTAGATTCGGCCCATGGCGGACACCAAGCGCGAAATCGAGCGGAAGTACGAATCCGAGGACAGCGGTATTCCCGACCTGACCGGTGTCGCCGGGGTCGCGGCCGTGCTCGACAAGGGCGTCGCCCACCTCGACGCCACCTACTACGACACCGCCGACGAACGCCTCGCCGCGTCGTCCGTCACCCTGCGCCGCCGCACCGGCGGCTCGGACGCGGGCTGGCATCTGAAGTTCCCCGTCGCCCCCGGCGTCCGCGACGAGATCCGCGCCCCGCTCTCCGACACCCTCCCGGACACCCTCGCCGGACTCGTCCGCTCCCGCGTCCGCGGAGGCGAACTGCTGCCCGTCGTCCGGCTGCGCTCCGACCGCGACGTACGCCACCTCGTCGACGCCGACGGCCGGCTGCTCGCCGAGGTCAGCGTCGACGCCGTACGGGCCGACCGGCTCACGGGCGGCGGCGGTGAAGCGCAGTGGACGGAGATAGAGGTGGAGCTCGCCGAAGGGGGAGACCCGGCCTTCCTCGACAAGGTGGAGAAGCGGCTGCGCAAGGCGGGCGTACGGCCGTCGGCCTCGGCGTCGAAACTGGCGCGGGCCCTGGCGGAGACGGCGCCGCACCAGCAGCGCGCGTCCGTCTCCGCAGGGGAACCGGTGACCGCCGCAGACCACGTCCTGGCGTACCTGCGCGCGCAGCGGGACGCCCTCGTCGAGCTCGACCCGGCCGTGCGGCGGGACGCCGAGGACTCCGTGCACAGCATGCGCGTGGCCACCCGGCGGCTGCGCAGCACCTTCAAGTCGTACGGCGAGGTCCTCGACCGGACAGTCACCGACCCGGTCGGTGACGAGCTGAAGTGGCTGGCCGGTGAGCTGGGCCTGGACCGGGACCGCGAGGTGCTGACCGAACGGCTGACGGCGGCCCTCGCCGAGGTGCCGGCCAGCCTGGTCCGCGGCCCGGTCGAAGAGCGGCTGCACACCTGGGCGAGCGCCGAGCAGGGCGGCGCCCGCGGCCGGCTCATCGGCGTCCTGGACTCCCGCCGCTACCTCACCCTGCTCGACGCACTGGATGCGCTGATCGCCGACCCGCCACTGCGGAAGGCGGCCGGCAAGAAGCCCCACAAGCGGATCGCCAAGGCCGTGAAGAAGGACTTCCGCAAGGTCGCCGAGCTGGTCGAGCGGGCCGTGGAACTGGAGCCCGGCACCGACCGCGATGTCGCGATCCACGAGGCCCGCAAGAAGACCAAGCGCGCCCGCTACGCGGCGGAGGCCGCCCGACCGGCCCTCGGCAAACCGGCCCAGGCCCTGGGCAAGTCCATGAAATCGCTCCAGAACCTGCTCGGCGAGCACCAGGACAGCGTGATGGCCCGGCAGGCGCTGCGCGAGCTGTCGGCGGTCGCCCACGCGGCCGGGGAGAGCGACTTCACCTACGGCCTGCTCCACGAGCGCGAGGAGCAGCGGGCGGTGCGCGTGGAGCGGGAGCTGCCCGGATTCTGGGACGGGATCAAGGGCGGGGCGGCGGGCCTGTGATCTCCCGCTGATCTTCCGCGCGTACGAAGGTTCGGCCCGGTCGCGTTAGTCTGGATGGTCACCCTGTCCGTTCAGTCCAGCTCACGAAGGTGCGCGACATGCCTGCCGAAGTCGCTGCGTCGGTGTTCCCGCAGCTCGAAGCTCTGCTCCCGCATGTGCAGAAGCCGATCCAGTACGTCGGCGGAGAACTCAACTCCACGGTCAAGGACTGGGACTCCTGTGACGTCCGCTGGGCGCTCATGTACCCGGACGCCTACGAGGTCGGCCTGCCCAACCAGGGCGTCATGATCCTCTACGAGGTGCTCAACGAGCAGCAGGGCGTCCTCGCCGAGCGCACCTACAGCGTGTGGCCGGACCTCGAGGAGCTGATGCGGGAGCACGGCGTCCCGCAGTTCACGGTGGACAGCCACCGGCCCGTGAAGGCCTTCGACGTGCTGGGCCTGTCCTTCTCCACGGAGCTGGGCTACACGAACATGCTGGCGGCCCTGGACCTCTCCGGGATTCCCCTGGAGGCCAAGGACCGCGGCCTGGACGACCCGATCGTCATGGCCGGCGGCCACGCCGCGTTCAACCCCGAGCCGATCGCGGACTTCATCGACTGCGCGGTGATCGGCGACGGCGAGCAGGCCGTCCTGGAGGTCACCGCGATCATCCGCGCCTGGAAGGCGGAGGGCCGCCCCGGCGGCCGCGAGGAGCTCCTGTTCCGCCTGGCGAAGACGGGCGGGGTGTACGTACCCGGCTTCTACGACGTCGAGTACCTGCCGGACGGCCGTATCGCCCGAGTCGTGCCGAAGCGCAGCGGTGTCCCGTGGCGCGTCTCCAAGCACACGGTGATGGACCTCGACGAGTGGCCCTACCCCAAGCAGCCCCTGGTCCCGCTGGCGGAGACGGTCCACGAGCGCATGTCGGTGGAGATCTTCCGCGGCTGCACCCGCGGCTGCCGTTTCTGCCAGGCCGGCATGATCACCCGCCCGGTCCGCGAACGCTCCATCACGGGCATCGGCGACATGGTCGAGCAGGGCCTGAAGTCGACGGGCTTCGAGGAGGTGGGCCTGCTGTCCCTCTCCTCGGCGGACCACTCGGAGATCGGCGACATCGCCAAGGGCCTCGCGGACCGCTACGAGGAAGACAAGATCGGTCTCTCCCTCCCGTCCACCCGCGTGGACGCCTTCAACATCGACCTGGCGAACGAACTCACGCGCAACGGCCGCCGCTCCGGCCTCACCTTCGCCCCCGAGGGCGGCTCCGAGCGCATCCGCAAGGTCATCAACAAGATGGTCTCGGAAGAGGACCTGATCAGGACCGTCGCGACGGCGTACGGCAACGGCTGGCGTCAGGTGAAGCTGTACTTCATGTGCGGCCTGCCGACGGAGACCGACGACGACGTCCTCCAGATCGCCGACATGGCGACGAAGGTCATCGCCAAGGGCCGCGAGGTGTCGAAGTCCAACGACATCCGCTGCACGGTCTCGATCGGCGGCTTCGTCCCCAAGCCCCACACCCCCTTCCAGTGGGCCCCGCAGCTGTCGGCGGAGGAGACGGACGCCCGCCTGGAGAAGCTGCGGAACAAGATCCGCGGCGACAAGAAGTACGGCCGCTCCATCGGCTTCCGCTACCACGACGGCAAGCCCGGCATCGTCGAGGGCCTGCTGTCCCGCGGCGACCGCCGCATCGGAGCCGTCATCCGCGCGGTCTACGACGACGGCGGCCGCTTCGACGGCTGGCGCGAGCACTTCTCGTACGACCGCTGGATGCGGTGCGCCGAGAAGGCGCTGGCCCCCTTCGGCGTCGACGTCGACTGGTACACGACCCGCGAGCGGACGTACGAGGAGGTCCTCCCCTGGGACCACCTGGACTCCGGTCTCGACAAGGACTGGCTCTGGGAGGACTGGCAGGACGCCCTCGACGAGACGGAGGTCGAGGACTGCCGCTGGACGCCGTGCTTCGACTGCGGGGTCTGCCCGCAGATGGACACCCAGATCCAGATCGGCCCGACGGGGAAGAAGCTGCTGCCCCTGACGGTCAAGAACGCGGCACCGGCGCCGAGCGGTCACGCGCACTGAAGATCGTCCGACCGTCACCAATCCCTCTCGTGTTACTGGGAGCCCCCTCCGTTCTGGAGGGGGGCTTCTCGACCCTCGCCGCGCTCTGCGAGGTACTCGAGTGCCGGCCGGCGGACCTGCTGGGAGGCGGACGGGACCGCCGACCGGACAATGCCCTGATGGAGAACATCAGCATCCGCCCGGCTCGGTCCGGCGAACTGGCGGCCGTGGCGGCCCTGCGATGGGACTGGCTCGTCGAGAACGGCGGCGAGGCCCTCGGTGAACGCGCCGAATTCCTACGGCACTTCGTCGAGTAGGCCCGGGACAACGCCGGTTCGCATCGGTGCATGGTGGTCGTGCGTGACGATGACGTGGTCATCGGTATGGCCTGGCTGGCGGTGGTGCAGCGGGTCCCCACGCCGCGGGCGCCGCGGCGGGCCTCAGGCGATCTCCAGTGCGTGTACGTCGTACCCGAGGCGCGCGACGGCGGGCTGGGCGGGCGGCTCATCCGGGCGGTTCTGGACGGGGACCGGGAGCTCGGGCTGGAGCGGGTGACCGTGCACTCGAGCCCGCGGGCGATTCCCGCCTACGCCCGGTGCGGCTTCCAGGAGTCGCCCCGGCTGCTGCAGGCGCGGGTCGCGGGCGCGTGAGCCGTATGATCATGACGCCAGGTGGAGGATCTGCGGAAGAACGGGGCGGGGCTGTGCGGTGCTGGATCCGGACGGGGTGCTGAGGCGTCTACGACGGTATGGATCTGGAGAAGCCGGCCCGAGTGGGCTCCGAGACGCGCGTCGATCTGGGGAAACGGGTGCCCGAACCGTCCGCGCCGCCGGTGCGTGAGGCGGCGCCCGAGGGGTGCCTCTCCGTCGCGATCCGGATTCCCGTGCGGATCGTCGTGCTCGTGCTGGTCGTCCCCGTGCGGATGGTGTGGGACGCGCTCGTCGTCGCCGGGCGGTTCCTGAACGACGTGCTGCTGCGGCCGCTGGGCCGGGCACTGCTGTGGCTCGGGCGGGCGGTGTTCGTCTGGCCCTTCGTGGGGCTGTGGCGGTATGTCGTCGTGCCGGTGGCTAAGGCGCTCGGGTGGCTCGGGAACGTGCTCCTCGTCGTGCCTGTGGTGTGGCTCTACCGGTACGTGCTGACGCCGGTGGGACACGCGATCGCATGGGTCGCCACACAGGTCGCCAAGGGCGTCGGGACCGCGCTCGGCTGGGTGTACTCGTACCTGCTCGCGCCGGTCGGGCGGGCCGTGATGTGGGTGCTGAGGGGGCTCGGCGCCGTGCTCGCCGCGGTCGGGATCGGCGTGTACACGGTCGTGGCGTGGCTCGCCCGGTATCTGGTCGTCGTACCCGCCGTGTGGCTGTACACGTGGGTGCTCGCGCCCGTCGGGCGGGCGATCGTCTGGTGCGGCAAGGGGCTCGTGTGGCTGGTGAGCATGGTCGTCACCGGCATCGGGACAGGCCTCTACTGGATCGCCCGGATCCTGCTCGTCCTGCCCGCCCTCGCCCTCTGGCGCTGGGTCCTCGCCCCGGTCGGGCGGGTCCTCGCGGTCATCGGGCGGGAGGTCCTGGACGCCCTCGGGCACGCGTGGCGGATCGCCGGGCACATCTCGCTCGCCGTCGGACGGTTCCTCGCGACGCTCTTCCGGTGGATCTTCGTCGAGCCGGTGCGGTGGGTGTACCGGAGCGTGCTGACGCCCGTGGGGCACGTCGTGCGGGACACCGTCCTGCGGCCCGCCGCCGAGGCCGCCCGCAGTGTGGGACGGGCCACGCGGCAGGCGCTGGCCTCCGCCCGGGAGTCCGTACGGCAGGCGCGCGCCGACTTCCGGCGGATGCTCTTCGGCGAGCCGGTGCAGCCGCAGCCGGTCGACCTCGGGGAACCTTCGGGCCGCGAGGCACGTACTCTTGGTAGTAGTACGACCGCTCTCACGAAGGACTGAACGACACTGGGCAAGCGACAGCCCGAAGGCCCGCCGCCCGCACCCGCGGTGCAGCGCATCCGACTGCGCTACACCAAGCGCGGCCGCCTCCGGTTCACCAGCCACCGTGACTTCCAGCGCGCCTTCGAGCGTGCGTTGCGCCGTGCCGAGGTACCGATGGCGTACTCGGCGGGGTTCACACCGCACCCGAAGGTGTCGTACGCCAATGCCGCACCCACCGGCACGGGCAGTGAGGCGGAGTACCTGGAGATCGCGCTCACCGAGGCGCGCGACCCGGAGCAGCTCAGGATCCTTCTCGACGAGTCGCTGCCCGCCGGGCTCGACATCATCGAGGCGGTCGAGGCCCTCACCTCGGGCCTCGCCGACCGGCTGACGGCTTCCGTGTGGGAGCTGCGGCTGGACGGCGTGTCGCCGGAGGACGCCCGCCGAGCGGCGGACGCCTTCAACGCGGCCGAGACCGTCGAGGTCCAGCGCCTCGCGAAGAACGGGGTGCGCACCTTCGACGCCCGCTCCGCCGTCGCGAGCCTGGAGATCCGCGACCTCACGGAAACGCACGGTTCGCAGGCTGATAGGCCGACCGACCAGCCCTGTGCGATACTGCGGCTGGTTGTTCGGCACGTGACGCCTGCCGTACGACCCGACGACGTCCTGTCCGGTCTTAGCGCCGTGGCCGACCTGGCGCCGCCGGTCCCCGCAGCGGTGACCAGGCTGGCGCAGGGGCTGTTCGATGAAGAGACCGGCACGGTGACCGACCCGCTCGCGCCCGACCGCGAGGCAGCGGAGGCCCGCTCAACGGCCGAACCGCCTGCCGCCGCGACGGCGTCGGCGTAAGGAAGGTTCCGCGTAGGGACGGACGTCGTAGCGCCGCCCTGGGACTCGGGAGCCACCTGGGTCGGGCAGCGCACCGACCACAAGACTTTCGCCAGGCCGTACGCATTCGGCGTACGGAACCGGCGAGACAGGACACAGAGAGCTCCCGTGCGGCGCCCGCGCCCCGGACGGCGGCGACGCGCACAGCGCGAGCCGCGGACGTCACCGGCACAGCCGGACCAGGTGCGGCGCCCGGGAGCCTGACGGGAGAAAAGCCCGCATGCTCGGACCGACCGAACCCACAGAGTCCGCCACGGACTCCGAACAGAACACTCCCAGCGACACCCTGCCGCCCCGCCGGCGGCGCCGTGCCGCGTCCCGGCCGGCGGGTCCGCCCGTCGGCGCCCCCTCCGACGTTCCTGTGGAGACCGTCACGCCGGCCATACCGGTCGCGGAGCCCGACGACCTGGCGGCCGACGCCGTGGAGGCCGACGAGGTCGAGGAGACCGCCGCGGCGGCCCAGGAGACCTCCGAGGCTCCCGAGAGCGCCGAGGAGGCCGCGCCTGCCGCTCCCAAGCGGCGCCGCGTGGTCCGCCGTGCTGCCGCGCCCGCCGGGGCTCCCGCGTCCGCGGAGAGCGCCGAGACCGTGGTGCCGGTGACCGCCGCTGCCCCGGCCGCCTCCGAGGCGTCGGAGCAGGCCGAGGCCCCCGCCGCGTCCGCCGAGGTGTCCGAGGACGCCGCTCCCCGGCGCACCCGGCGTCGTGCGACGCGCACGGTGACCTCGCCTGCTGCGGCTCCGGCGGAGGCGGTGGAGACGGCGGCGCCGGCTGCCGCCGCACAGGCCGAGCCGAGTGCCCCCGAGTCCGCCACGGCCGGTGGGACCGCTGACGGTGCCGAGACCGCGGAGGCCGCCGAGGAGGCTGCTCCGCGTCGGACTCGGCGGCGTGCCGAACGACGGGTGACCGCGCCCGTCGCAGCGCCTTCCGCCGCGGATGCGGCGGAAGGAACCGCCGACGCGGGCCGGTCCGGCTCCGTCGCTTCGACCGACGCGCCCGCCGAGGCCGTCGCCGCCGTGTCCGGTGGGCCCGCCGAGGCCCCCGCCGGCTCGCCCGCCGAGGAGGCGAAGGCACCTGTGACCGATTCCCCTGCCGCCGAGTCCGACGGAGCCTCCGAGGCCGCCGCCCAGGCTTCCGAGCCCGCCGAGGACGCCGCTCCGCGGCGCCGACGCCGGGTCGCCCGCCGGGCCGCCAGTGGTTTCGCCGAGCCCGCGCAGTCCTCGCGGGCCTCCCGGGGCTCGAAGTCCGCACGGGCCGCCGCCGGTGCCGAGGCCGCCGGTGAGGACGAGACGTCGGCGCGGCCCGCGCGGCCCGCTGTCGCCCTGTTCCAGGCGCCCGTGTTCACCGAGCCCCAGTTCCAGACGCCGGAGCGGGCCGCTGCCGCAGCCGCCGCCGAGGCGGCCGAGGCCGAGGAGCCAGAGGAGGCGGAGGAGGCGGAGGAGTCCGCGCCGGCCGAGGTGCGCGAGGAGCAGCCCGGCGGGTCGCGCCGCCGGCGTCGTCGCCGGGGTTCCGCAGACGAGCCCGAGGCCCAGGACACCGCGGCCCCCGCTGCCGAGAGCGCCGCCGACGAGGCGGAGGAGCCCGAGGAGTCCCCCGAGGGCGAGGACCAGGACGACGCCGAGGGGACCGGCTCGCGCCGCCGCCGTCGCCGGGGCGGCCGCCGCCGTCGGCGTGGCGAGTCCGCCGAGACCGACGCCGAGGGCGGCGAGGACACGGACGCCGAGTCCGAGCAGGTCGCCGCCGCACAGGCCGCGCAGGACGCCGAGGACACCGCGGAGCAGGCCGAGGAGGACCAGGAGGAGTCCGACGAGGCCGCCGACCATGACGAGTCGGCCGGCGGCGGCTCCACCAGCAGCCGCCGGCGCCGTCGCCGCCGTCGCCGGGCCGGTGACACCGCGCCCGAGGCCGAGCCCACCGACGACGACCCGGAGCGCACGGTCGTCAAGGTCCGTGAGCCCCGCCCCAAGGCCGAGCCGTCCGACGAGGTGCAGTCCATCAAGGGCTCGACCCGTCTGGAGGCCAAGAAGCAGCGCCGCCGGGAGGGCCGCGAGCAGGGCCGCCGGCGCGTCCCGATCATCACCGAGGCCGAGTTCCTGGCCCGGCGCGAGGCCGTCGACCGCGTGATGGTCGTCCGGCAGCACGGCGACCGTACGCAGATCGGCGTCCTGGAGGACGGCGTGCTCGTCGAGCACTACGTCAACAAGGAGCAGTCGACCTCGTACGTCGGCAACGTCTACCTCGGCAAGGTGCAGAACGTGCTGCCGTCGATGGAGGCCGCCTTCATCGACATCGGCAAGGGCCGCAACGCGGTGCTGTACGCCGGTGAGGTCAACTTCGAGGCGCTCGGCATGGCCAACGGGCCGCGGCGCATCGAGTCCGCCCTGAAGTCCGGGCAGTCCGTGCTCGTCCAGGTGACCAAGGACCCCATCGGGCACAAGGGCGCCCGCCTGACCAGCCAGGTCTCCCTCCCCGGGCGCTACCTCGTGTACGTGCCCGAGGGCTCCATGACCGGCATCAGCCGCAAGCTGCCCGACACCGAGCGGGCGCGGCTGAAGACGATCCTCAAGAAGATCGTCCCCGAGGACGCGGGCGTCATCGTGCGCACCGCCGCCGAGGGCGCGAGCGAGGACGAGCTGCGCCGGGACGTCGAGCGGCTCCAGGGGCAGTGGGAGGACATCCAGAAGAAGGCCAAGAACGGCAACGCCCCGACGCTGCTGTACGGCGAGCCGGACATGACCGTCCGGGTCGTGCGCGACATCTTCAACGAGGACTTCTCCAAGGTCGTCGTCAGCGGGAGCGACGCGTGGGAGACCATCCACGGGTACGTCTCGCACGTCGCGCCGGACCTCGCCGAGCGGCTGACGAAGTGGACCTCCGAGGTCGACGTCTTCGCCACGTACCGGATCGACGAGCAGCTCGCCAAGGCCCTCGACCGCAAGGTGTGGCTGCCCAGCGGCGGCTCGCTGGTGATCGACCGGACCGAGGCGATGGTCGTCGTCGACGTCAACACCGGCAAGTTCACCGGCCAGGGCGGCAACCTCGAGGAGACCGTCACCAGGAACAACCTGGAGGCGGCCGAGGAGATCGTGCGCCAGCTACGGCTGCGCGACCTCGGCGGCATCATCGTCATCGACTTCATCGACATGGTGCTGGAGTCCAACCGGGACCTGGTGCTGCGGCGCCTGCTCGAATGCCTGGGCCGGGACCGTACGAAGCACCAGGTCGCCGAGGTGACCTCGCTGGGCCTCGTGCAGATGACCCGCAAGCGGGTCGGGCAGGGGCTCCTTGAGTCCTTCTCCGAGACCTGC
Source organism: Streptomyces coeruleorubidus (assembly GCF_028885415.1). GTDB lineage: Bacteria > Actinomycetota > Actinomycetes > Streptomycetales > Streptomycetaceae > Streptomyces > Streptomyces coeruleorubidus_A. Next base: position 3,299,106 of record NZ_CP118527.1, on the reverse strand, counting down.
GTCCACTGCAACGGGCGCGGTGTCATCGTGCACATGGAGCAGCCGACCACCTCCGGCGGAGGCGGCGGCAAGCGCAAGAAGCGTGCGCGCGCCGGTGCCGCCGAGCAGCCGCACGTGCACGAGGCGGCCGTCGAGGCCATCGAGACCGTGGAGGAGGAGGCGGAGACCGAGGCCGAGATCGGTGCCGAGATCGCCGAGCCGATCGCGCTGCCCGAGCCGGCCTTCGAGCCCGACGAGGAGCTGTACAGCAGCGCCGCCGAGGCTGAGGCCGCGGCCGGCCGCGGCCGGCCGCGACGCCGGGCGAGCCGGCGGGCGTCGGCTCCGGCGGGTGCGCCGCGCGGTGAGACGGCGGAGCCGAAGGCCAGGCGGGACGTGAAGGCCGAGCAGGCCGAGGCGGAGGTGCCGACGGCTCAGGACGTGACCGCCGCCGAGGAGGTCGCCCGTCCGGTGCAGCCGGAGCCGGCCGCCGAGGCGCACGCCGAGCCGATGGCCGTCGAGGACCCGGTCGTCGAGGCCCCGGCCGCCGAGGAGGCCGCGCCCAAGGGCCGTGGCCGCCGGCGGGCGACGCGCAAGGTGTCCGCGCCGGCCGGTTCCCCGGCGGGGGCGGAGGCGACCGTGGTGACGGTGTCGGAGACCGCGCCCGCCGCGCCCGAGGCCGCTGAGGCGCCCGAGCAGGCCGAGCAGCCCGCGGCGGCTGCCGAGGCGGCGGTTGCCGAGGCGCCCGCCGAGAGCGCCGCCCCGGCCCGTCCGCGGCGCCGTGCCGTGCGCAAGCCCACCGTGTCCACCGCGTCCGAGGAGGCGGCCGTCGTGGTCGTCCCGTCGGCCGCGTCCGAGGAGGCCCCCGAGGCTGCCGCGGCTGAAGGCGCCGCCACGGAGGAGGCCGCCGAGGAGCCGGCCCCGGCCAAGAAGACGGCCCGCAAGACGGCCAAGAAGGCCACGGCGAAGAAGGCCGCCACCAAGAAGACCGCGGCGAAGAAGACCGCGGCCAAGAAGACGACGGCGAAGAAGGCGGCGGCGAAGACGACCAAGACCGCCGCCAAGAAGACCACGTCGAAGAAGACCGTCGCGGCGGAGCAGTCCCGCTCCTCCGTCTCGGCCTCCACCGACGAGGACTGACCGCCTCGACGTCCGCCGGGGCGTGCGCGAACCTGCGTACGCCCCGGCGGACGCGACCGGCGTGACCGGTCGCACAGGCGGCGGGCCCGGCTCGGTTTGACCCTCTTGGCCGCGGCCCCGTAACCTTGACCGTCGGCGTGTCGAATGACGCGTCACATCCCCGTAAACCTCATCCTCCGGGCGCCGGGCGCCCAGGAGAGGCCGCTCTTTGTGTCGGGCGGCTGGCCTGCGGGGGTGCCGTTTCCCCGAGCGAGAGAGTGAGTCCGCGTGTACGCCATCGTGCGCAGCGGTGGTCGCCAGCACAAGGTTGCTGTCGGCGACATCGTTGAGGTTGACAAGATTTCCACTGCCAAGGTTGGCGACACGGTCGAGCTCTCGACCCTGCTCGTTGTCGACGGCGACGCCGTGACCAGCGACCCGTGGGTGCTGGCCGGCATCAAGGTCCAGGCCGAGGTCGTGGACCACCACAAGGGCCAGAAGATCGACATTCTGCGCTACAAGAACAAGACCGGTTACCGCCGTCGTCAGGGCCACCGCCAGCAGTACACGGCGATCAAGGTCACTGAGATCCCCGCGGCTGCGAAGTAAGGGACTGAGGAGAGATGGCACACAAGAAGGGCGCATCGTCCACCCGTAACGGTCGTGACTCCAACGCTCAGCGCCTCGGCGTGAAGCGCTTCGGCGGTCAGGTCGTCAACGCGGGTGAGATCCTGGTCCGTCAGCGCGGCACCCACTTCCACCCGGGCGCCGGTGTCGGCCGTGGCGGCGACGACACGCTGTTCGCCCTCCAGGCCGGTTCGGTGCAGTTCGGCACCCACCGTGGCCGCAAGGTCGTGAACATCGTTCCGGTCGCCTGACCGGAAGCTTTCGCGAGGCGGACCTCACTTCCCTCACGGGAAGCGGGTCCGCCTTTCGCGTGTTACGCAGAGAACAACCCCGTACAACCCGTACACAACGGCCGTACATCACTGGAGGCACCCACCATGACCACCTTCGTGGACCGCGTCGAGCTGCATGTCGCCGCGGGTAACGGAGGTCACGGCTGTGCCTCCGTCCACCGTGAGAAGTTCAAGCCGCTGGGCGGACCCGACGGCGGCAACGGCGGTCGCGGCGGGGACGTGATCCTCACCGTCGACCAGTCCGTCACCACGCTCCTCGACTACCACCACTCCCCGCACCGCAAGGCCACGGCCGGCAAGCCCGGCGAGGGCGGCAACCGCTCCGGCAAGGACGGACAGGACCTCGTCCTGCCGGTGCCGGACGGCACGGTGGTGCTCGACAAGGCGGGCAACGTCCTCGCCGACCTGGTCGGGCACGGCACGTCGTACGTCGCCGCGCAGGGCGGCCGGGGCGGGCTCGGCAACGCGGCGCTGGCGTCCGCGCGGCGCAAGGCGCCCGGGTTCGCGCTGCTCGGCGAGCCGGGAGACCTGCGGGAAATCGTCCTGGAGCTGAAGACGGTCGCCGACGTGGCGCTCGTCGGGTATCCGAGCGCCGGCAAGTCGTCCCTGATCTCGGTGCTGAGCGCCGCCAAGCCGAAGATCGCCGACTACCCGTTCACCACGCTCGTGCCGAACCTCGGTGTCGTCACGGCCGGCTCGACGGTGTACACGATCGCCGACGTGCCCGGGCTGATCCCGGGAGCCAGCCAGGGCAAGGGCCTGGGCCTGGAGTTCCTGCGGCACGTGGAGCGGTGCAGTGTGCTCGTGCAGGTCCTGGACACCGCCACGCTGGAGTCGGAGCGCGACCCGGTCTCCGACCTCGACGTCATCGAGGAGGAGCTGCGGCAGTACGGCGGCCTGGACAACCGTCCGCGGATCGTCGTCCTGAACAAGATCGACGTACCGGACGGCAAGGACCTGGCCGAGATGGTGCGGCCCGACCTGGAGGCGCGCGGGTACCGCGTGTTCGAGGTGTCGGCCGTGGCGCACATCGGTCTGAAGGAGCTGTCGTACGCGCTCGCGGAGCTCGTGGCGCAGGCGCGGGCGGCGAAGCCGAAGGAAGAGGCCACGCGGATCGTGATCCGGCCCAAGGCCGTGGACGACACCGGCTTCACGGTGACGCGCGAGGCCGACGGGCTGTACCGGGTGCGCGGGGAGAAGCCCGAGCGCTGGGTGCGGCAGACGGACTTCAACAACGACGAGGCGGTCGGCTACCTCGCGGACCGGCTCAACCGGCTCGGGGTCGAAGAGGAGCTGATGAAGGCCGGGGCCCGGGGCGGTGACGGTGTCGCCATCGGTCCCGAGGAGAACGCCGTGGTCTTCGACTGGGAGCCGTCCGTGATGGCCGGGGCCGAAATGCTCGGCCGACGCGGTGAGGACCACCGGTTGGAGGAGGCGCGACCGGCCGCGCAGCGCCGCAGGGACCGGCAGGCCGAGCGGGACGAGGCGCAGCGGGAGTTCGACGACTTCGAGCCGTTCTGAGTTGACGCGAAGCAAATTCGCGGCGGACCACAGGGCAACCAAGTCGTTCCCCGATGAGTCGTACCGGGCAGCGCGGATGAGGATCTTGGTCCTCTCCGTGCGGCAACTGCCCAGCGGATCAACGGAGTTGACGTGCCCCAGTCCAGGAGCAAGCGGAGCATCGGCCGAGGAGTCGCGGTGGCCGTCGCGGTCGTCGCAGCGGTCACCACCCCGGCGGTCGCCCACGCCGACGCCCCCGCCACCCCGGCCGCCTCGAAGCTCCACGACGACTTCAACGGCGACGGCTACCAGGACCTGGCCGTCGCCGCCCCGCGCGGCAAGGTCAACGGCAAGGTCCGCGCCGGGTACGTGGCCGTCGTGTACGGCTCGGCCAAGGGTATCGACCTCACCCGCAAGCAGGTCATCAGCCAGGACACGCCGGGCATACCCGGTGCCGCCGAGGCCGAGGACCACTACGGCGACGGTCTCGCCGCCGGTGACCTGGACGGCGACGGCTGTGCCGACCTGGTCGTGGGCGCGCAGGGCGAGGACGTCGGGGACGTCGTCAGCGCCGGCACGCTCGCCGTGCTGTGGGGCGGACCGAAGGGCCTGTCCGGCGGTACGGCCGTGGCCACCGGCACCGAGGAGGACCGCCTCGACCCGCTGCACCAGGCGCTCGGCGACTTCAACGGCGACGGCAGTCCCGACCTCGCCACCGGCAACCGGCTGCTGTACGGGCCGTTCGACCGCACCACGGGCGCCGCGAGCAGCCACACCCTCGCCTTCGAGGCCGAGTACTTCACGGACGACGTAGCCGCCGGCGACATCGACCAGGACGGCATCACGGACCTGGTCGCGCTCATCCACGACCGCAACAACGACGACATGCACGACCCCGACTACAAGCACCGCCGCGCGGTCTACCTGCGCGGCACCCCGGACGGCCTGAGCGCCCCCGCCTCGCTGGACAACCCCGACGGCACGCGCATGCGCGGCGGCGAGAGCCTCGGCATCGGCGACGTGGACAAGGACGGGTACGCCGACCTCGTGATCGGTCGCCCGAACGACGGCTTCGGCGAAGTCCCACTCGACGACCCGCTGCTGAAGGGCGGTCAGATCGGCGTGGTGCACGGCTCGGCCGACGGCCCCGACACCTCCCGTACGACGATCATCACGCAGGACACCCCCTATGTGCCCGGCAGTTCGGAGTGGGCCGACGGGTTCGGCGGGGGCATCTCCGTCGCCGACGTCAACGCCGACGGCTACGCGGACGTCTCCACCGGCAGCGCGAGCGAGGACCTCGGGGACGTGTACGCGGCCGGCCAGGTCACCGTCCTGCGTGGCGGCAAGTCCGGGCTGACCGGCAACGGCGCCGTGTCCATGAGCCAGAACACCGCGAACGTCCCGGGCACGGCGGAGCGACACGACTTCTTCGGCGCCGAGACAAAGCTGCTCGACGTGAGCGGCGACGGCCGGGCCGAGCTGTTCGTCGGCGCCACCGGCGAGAACCGGGACGGGGGAGTCTGGGCGTTCCCCAACCCGGTCAACGCTCCCGCCGCCACCGGCTCGGTCAGCTTCGGCGCGGGCACCCTCGGCACCGTCGCGGACGGCTCCGCCCTCGGCGCGGGTTTCGCCCGGTGACCGAGGCGGTTTCCGCCCGGTCATCACCCGATGATCAATAGCTGATCATCTGTCAGACCCACCCCGGCAACGGCTTGTTCCGATGCTGCGGTGGGTCTCCTTTTGTCTGCTTAGTTGTCATGTACGTGAACCCCGGCGTTCAGCGGGCGGACCGCCCGCGAGCGTGAAGCTTCCCAGTGTCCAAGTGGCCAGCGAGGTAAGGGAGTCAGCCGATGACCGGAGCAGTATCCCCCGACCGACGCCGCTTTCTGACCGCCGGTGCCGCGGTCCTCGGTGCCGCGGCCTCCGCCCAGCTGTGGCTTCCGGCCACCGCCCACGGGGCCGAGACACCGCTGCCCGACGGCGTGTTCAGCCTCGGCGTCGCCTCCGGAGACCCGCTGCCGGACGGCATCGTGCTGTGGACCCGGCTCGCCCCGGACCCGCTGAACGGCGGCGGTATGCCCGACCGGGTGGTGCCGGTGGAGTGGCAGCTCGCGGAGGACTCCCGGTTCAGAAAGCTCGTCCGCCGCGGCACCGCCCAGGCCCGACCCGAGTACGGGCACAGCGTTCACGTGGACGTACGCGGGCTGCGCCCGGACCGTACGTACTGGTACCGCTTCCGCACCAGCGGGCAGCTCTCGCCCGTCGGCCGCACCCGCACCGCGCCCCACCCCTACAGCTCCGGTGGCTCCCTGCGCATGGCGCTGGCCTCCTGCCAGAACTGGCAGCACGGCTATTTCACGCCGTACGCCGACATGCTCGACCAGGACCCGGACGTCGTGGTGTTCGTCGGCGACTACATCTACGAGTCCACGCCGTCGGCGACGGGCGTGCGACGCCACGAGGGGAGCGGTGAGCCGTTCAGCCTCGCCCAGTACCGCAACCGGTACGCGCAGTACCGCACCGACGCGGCCCTCGCGGAGATGCACGCGAACGCGCCGTTCGTAGTCACCTTCGACGACCACGAGGTGGACAACGACTTCGCCGGCGAGATCCCGCAGGACCCGGACAAGCAGCCGCACGACGCGTTCGTGGCCCGGCTGACCGCGGCCTACCAGGCGTTCTACGAGCACATGCCGGTCCGTGCGACCGCCGTGCCCACGGGTCCGCACATCCGGATGTACCGCCGCCTGGAGTTCGGCCGCCTGGCCCGCCTCAATGTCCTGGACACCCGGCAGTACCGCAGCGACCAGGCCACCAGCCAGGCCGGTGCCCAGGACCCGTCGCTGACCATGCTGGGCGCGCGGCAGAAGCAGTGGCTGCTGAACGGGCTGCAGGACTCGCCGGCCCGCTGGAACCTGATCGCCTCCCAGATCATGATGGCCGAGACGGACCTCAAGGTCGGCGAGGGCAAGCTCTGGTTCTACGACGCCTGGGACGGCTACCAGGCCGAACGCAACCGGTTCCTCCAGGAGTTCAAGCAGGTCCGCAACCCCGTCGTGCTGTCCGGTGACCGGCACCTGACGATGATCAGCGACCTCAAGGAGGACTACGCCGACCCGGACTCCGCGGTCGTCGGCGCCGAGTTCGTCGGCACCTCCATCTCCAGCAACGGCGACCAGGACCAGGCGGCCTTCCGCAGGGAGTGGGACCCGCGGCGCCCGGACAACCCGCACTGGAAGCTGCTCGACGCCCACCGCGGATACCACCTCTTCGACGTCCGCCGCGACGGCATCGACGCGCAGGTGAGGGTGGTCGACACCGTACGGCAGCCGTCGGCGACGCCGAGCACGCTGGCCAAGCTGCGGGTCGAGGCCGGCCGGCCCGGAGTCGAGGTGGTCTGACCCGGCCCCTGACACACGCATGAGCCCGGTACTCCTCGGAGTGCCGGGCTCTTCGTCGTACGAGACGGGCCAGCCGTGTGAGAAGTCCGACCCGGGCTCGCCGCGTATTGCTCGCGCCGAGACCGAAATGCTGCGGAATCTTGATCAGGAATTCCGCGGCAATGAACGGCCGGGCGAGCCGTATTCGCGGCCGGGTCTATGAAGAACCCGTGCAGCCCCACGCCCCGGGACGTGAAGATCCGCACGCCACGGCTCTGGAGCCCGCCCCGGCGCGCGGCGGAGCCGGTACGCGGGGCCCTGTCAAAGCGCGTACCGTGCACCGGACATCGTCACAACGTCCAAGGAACTCGTGAAGGTCCTCGGTCACCGCCGTCCCGAGCTGCTCCGATGTCGCTGAGCTTCTGTGGAGTTACTCACAGCGCATTTCCCCGGGGCCCGCGCGACCGTCTCACCAATCACCAGGAGTGGGAGGTGAATGACAGGTTGCGCGCACATATGCGGCAGAGGTCGCTCACCTTGCACTGCGGTAACCACAAGTGGGACCATTTCCAAGTTCCCTGTCGCCCCAAGGTAGGTCACCTGTGTCCCAGCACATAGCCAAGCCCCGTACCACCGCAGTGATCCTGGCCGGTGGCACCGGTCAGCGCGTGGGTCTGTCGATCCCCAAGCAGCTGCTGAAGATCGCCGGCAAGGCAGTCATCGAGCACACGCTGACCACTTTCGAGAACGCCGACTCGATCGACGACATCATCGTGCTGATGGCGCCGGGCTATGTGCCCGATATTGAGAAGATTGTCGCGAAGGCCGGATTCAAGAAGGTCTCGAGGATCATCGAGGGCGGCTCCACGCGGAACGAGACCACCGAGCGCGCCATCTCCGCCCTGGGCGAGGGCCTCGCCGAGGGCGAGGACGTCAACGTCCTCTTCCATGACGCCGTGCGCCCCCTGCTGTCGCAGCGCGTCATCGACGACTGCGTCACCGCGCTGGAGCGCTACCAGGCCGTCGACGTGGCCATTCCCTCCGCCGACACCATCATCGTCACGCGTACGCACGGCGACGACGGCGAGTTCATCACCGAGATCCCGGACCGCTCCCGGCTGCGCCGCGGCCAGACGCCGCAGGCCTTCAAGCTGTCCACGATCAAGCGGGCCTACGAGGTCGCCGCCGGCGACCCCAACTTCCAGGCCACCGACGACTGCTCCGTCGTGCTCAAGTACCTGCCGGACGTGCCGATCCACGTCGTCGCGGGTGACGAGTACAACATGAAGGTCACCCAGCCCGTCGACGTCTTCATCGCCGACAAGCTCTTCCAGCTCGCCTCCACGGCCGCGCCCGAGCAGGTCTCCGAAGAGGCCTACCGCGAGCTGCTGACCGGCAAGACGGTCGTCGTCTTCGGCGGCTCCTACGGCATCGGCAAGGACATCGCGGAGCTCGCCGAGTCCTACGGCGCCAAGGTCTACGCGCTGGGCCGCTCCACCACCGGCACCCACGTGGAGAACCCGGAGGAGGTCGACGACGCCCTGTCCAAGGCGTACGCCGAGACCGGTCGCATCGACTACGTGGTGAACACCGCGGGCGTGCTGCGCATCGGCAAGCTCGCCGAGACCGACAACGCCACCATCGAGGAGGCGCTGAAGGTCAACTACCTGGCCCCGGTGCAGATCGCCCGTTCGTCTTACAAGTACCTGTCCGAGACCAAGGGCCAGTTGCTGCTGTACACCTCCAGCAGCTACACCCGGGGCCGCGCCGAGTACAGCCTGTACTCCTCGACCAAGGCCGCCATGGTGAACCTCACCCAGGCCCTGTCCGACGAGTGGGCCGGCGACGGCGTCCGCGTCAACTGCATCAACCCCGAGCGCACCGCCACCCCTATGCGCACCAAGGCCTTCGGCCAGGAGCCCTCGGGCAGCCTGCTGTCCTCCGAGGCCGTGGCCCGCACCTCGCTGGACGTGCTGCTGTCCGAGCTGACCGGCCACGTCATCGACGTCCGCCAGCAGGACCCGACCGCCGGTGCGGCCCGTGCCTCCGGCTTCGAGCAGGCGCTGGCCTCGGTGCTGGACCGGCAGGACGGCGTGTAATAATTGGCGCCAAATAGACTTCAGTAATTCAGGCCTCTGCGCCCTCCTGTTAACGCGGTTCGTCAACAGGGGTGTTCGCAGGGGCCTGAATCCATCCAGTCCCGCGAATATTCACAGACCAGCCGCATTCTCGAAACAAGACCGGCACACCCCTCCCAAGAGCAGGTTTCTCCGTGATATCCACCGCTATTCGCGTCGCCCGGGTGGGCAGCGCGGCCGAGCTGGCCGCGGCGGTCCTCATGGTGGCGGGCTTCCCCGCCCTCATGCTGGCCGCGCTCGTCCCGAGCGTCCCCGCCTTCGCGGCAGCGGCCGCCGTGACGTACCTGGCGGACCACTATCTGCACCGCAAGGGCAGCTACCTGATCAACCGCCTCGGCAAGGTCCGGGCCGGCCTGTCGATCCGCTTCCTGATCCGGGAGCTGCTGCTCATCCTGCTGCTGGCCCGGCTGTCCTACGCGGACAACCTGATCTACTACGGGGCGATCGCCTGCTTCATCGCCTTCTACGGTCTCCAGGCCCCGCACGGCGCGCTGGTCCAGCTGATCCGCAACCGCCGCCGCATGCCGGTCGCCACCCGCAACGTCGACCTGAAGTCCCGCATCCGCATCCCGGACGCCCCGCCGCGCCGGCTGCTGCACCGCTCCGCCGAGAAGATGCTGCACCTCGACCTCTTCGCGGTCGCCGGCATCCTGCTCGCCGCGCAGGTGAAGTCGGCCCTCGTCGGCTTCGTCGGCATCGGCATCACGGTGGCCGTCGCCTCCCTGTACGTCCTGGCGCTCATGCCCTACGTGCGCGGCCGGAAGATCCCGCCGAACGCCGAGAAGGTGCTGGCCGCCGTCGACGACTGGCTGGGCGAGTACAAGCCGGAGACGGTCCTGTACTTCTCCGGTTCGAAGGACTCCGCGTACCAGGTCAACATGTGGCTGGACACCATGGAGAACCTGGACTCCAGGCCGCTGATCATCCTGCGTGAGCGGGCCATCCTGAACAACCTGGCGCCGACCACGGTCCCCGTCATCTGCGTGCCCGGAGGGGTGCACCTGATGAACATGGACCTGTCCACGGTGCGGGTCGCGCTCTACGCGGCGAACGTCGGCAAGAACATCCACATGCTGCGCGTGCCCACCATGAAGCACGTCTTCATCGGCCACGGCGACAGCGACAAGCTCGCCAGCGTCAACCCGTTCAGCAAGGTCTACGACGAGGTGTGGACGGCCGGCCGCGCGGGCCGCGACCGCTACGCCATCGCCGACGTCGGTGTCCGCGACGACGACATCGTCGAGGTCGGCCGCCCGCAGCTCGCCCCGATCCAGACCTGGCAGGGCGTCCCCGAGGGCCCCCGCGGCGGAGCCACTGATGGACGCTGCCCGACCGTGCTGTACGCCCCCACCTGGGAGGGCTGGGACGACAACCCCGGCAACACCTCGATCCTGCTGGCCGGCGAGAACATCGTGCGCAGGCTGATCACGGCCGACCCGCCGGTCCGCGTCCTGTACAAGCCGCACCCGTTCACCGGCACGCGCAGCAAGGAGGCCAAGGCCGCCCACCAGCGCATCACCGCCCTGGTCCGGAAGGCCGCCGCCGAGCGCGCCGCCGACTCGCGCTTCGTCACCGACAGCGCCGCCCAGGCGCAGGCCAAGACCGAGCTGGCCCGGATCGAGGCCCGGATCGCCCAGCTGGTCGGCACCGGCGGCGACAAGGGCCGCGACGAGGCCGAGGCCACCCGTGACGGTCAGGTCGACATCGCCCGGCACGAGGAGGTCGCCCGGCTGCGCGCCGAGTGGAACGACGCCTACTGGCGTTCCTTGCCCGCCTGGGAGCACCGCGTCATCACCGGCGCCGAGCCGCGGCTGTACGACTGCTTCAACGTCTCCGACGCGATGGTCTCCGACATCTCCAGCGTGGTCTCCGACTTCATCGCGAGCGGCAAGCCGTACGCGGTCACCGACTCCGCGGAGGTGGGCGTCGAGGAGTTCAAGCGGAACAACACGGCGGTGCGTGCCGCGGTGATCCTGTCCAACAGCGCGGCCGAGCTGGGCGAGCTGCTCGGCGCGGTGCGCGACCCGGCCGCCGACCCGCTGGCCGAGGACCGCAAGGAGCTCAAGCAGTACCTGCTGGGCCCGGACGAGCCGGCCTCCATCGACCAGTTCAACACCGCGGTCGCGAACCTCGCGATCAAGGCCGAGACGCGCAACGTCGGCCAGGAGTCACGGATCGCGGCCGCCACCGCCGAGACGGAACTGGCGAATGCCGTGCCCGGGCAGCGGGTGTCCTCCGCCGGTGACACGGACGGCGTCGGCACGGGCTGAACCGCCGCCGCCCGCTTCAGAGTTCGGCCCCCGAGGAGCGTTCCTCGGGGGCCGAACTCTTTCTCGTTCCCGCTTCCTGTCGGTTCACCATGTGAGGTGACTCACTAATACGTGTGTTTGAGGCAACCGCTTGTCCCGATCACTCGTCTACCAAGTAGCGAATGAGGCGATACGGGGGGAATATCCCATTGACTAGGGGGAAACGTGTCCGTTGCGCAGCCTGATGTGAGCGTGATCATCGGGGCGTACGAAGCGATGCCATATCTGATCGAGTGCCTCTCGTCCGTCGAGGCACAGACCATCGATCCGGAGCGCATCGAGGTCATCGCGGTGGACGACGGATCGACGGATGGTACGGGGGAGTACCTGGAGGAGTTCGCCGAGCGCGCTCCCATGCACGTCCTGGTGATCCGGCAGGAGAACTCCGGCGGCCCCAGCGGCCCGCGCAACGTCGGTCTGGGCAAGGCGACCGGGCGTTACGTCTTCTTCCTCGACGCAGACGACCGGCTGGGCCCGGAGGCCCTGGAGCGGATGGTCGACATGGCCGACCGGGCCGGGACGGACGTCGTCCTCGGCAAGGTCGAGGGCGTCAACCGCTCGGCGCCGAAGTCCATGTGGGGCAAGACGGTGGAGCGGACGGACGTCTTCTCGTCCAACATCAAGTTCACGCTCAGCGCGCAGAAGCTGTTCCGCCGCGAGCTGCTCGACCGGCACGGCATGCGGTTCGACGAGTCGCTGTTCACCGGCGAGGACGCGCTGTTCACGATGGAGGCGTACCTGCGGGCGGACGGCGTCTCCGTGGTCGCCGACCACACCTGCTACTACCTGGTCGGCCGGGACGACGGCAAGCACGTGACCAAGAGCGGCAGTTACACGCTGCGCTTCGACTCCGCCCGGGCCCTGATGAACCTCATCGCCGAGCTCGTCCCCGCGAGCGGCCGGCGCGACCAGCTGATGGTCCGGCCGTTCCTCGTCACGCTGCTGCCGCAGTTCGGGCCGAAGTACCTGACGGACAGCGAGGAGATACGCCGGCACAAGTTCGAGCTGGCCAAGCCGCTGATGGACGCGTACTGGACGGAGGGCGTCGCCCAGCGCCTCAAGGTCCACGAGCGGCTGCGGCTGCACCTGGTAGCCGAGCAGCGTCCCGAACTGCTGCTGGACGTCGTGAAGTTCGTCAAGGCCAAGAAGCAGGCGGCGGCCCTCCTGGAGAAGAAGGGCCGCCGCGTCTACCTGGCCTATCCGCACTTCCGCGACCGCGCCGCGGGCATCCCCGACTCGGTGTACCTCGCCGAGCCGCGCGAGGCCCGGGCCTTCCCGGGCTACCGCGAGGGCGGCGTCGACACGTTCGTACGCCGAGCGGTACGCAAGGCGCGGCGGGTGCTGACATCGCGCGAGGTGCGGCAGGCAGCGTGAACGCGGGCGCGGGGCCGGTGGGTCGATCGCCCACGGCCCCGCGGTTGGTTCGTCGGTTGTTTCCTCGGTTGGTTCGTCGTCCTGTCCGCTAGCGCGGTGCGGCCGTCGGCAGGCCCGCCCCGTCGCTCGCCGACTCCGTGCGCTGGCCGGGCAGTTCCGCCGTCAGGCGCTCCGCCACCCGTGCCCGGTGGGCCCGGGCCTCGGCGCACAGGGCCCGTACGGCCGCGTTGAAGCGCTCCTGCGACGGCGGATCGGCCGGGCCCAGCAGGCGCAGCTTCAACGCGGCGCGTGCCTTTGCCAACTCGTCCTTCTCCGGGTGCCGGACCGTCTCCAGCAGGCCCGGCACCCCGGCCGCGTCCGGCGTCAGCACGGTCGCCGCCGCCACCGTCGGGAACGCCGCACGGAAGGCCTCCTCGGGCAGCCCGCTGGTGTTCGCCACCGCGTACGGCTTCTCGCTCGCCAGGAAGTCGCTGATCACGCTCGACACGTCACTGATCAGCAGGTCGGCCACGTCGAAGCAGGAGTACAGCGCGGGCCGGGCGTCCGTGATGACCTGGTGCTCGCCCTCCGGCAGCGAGGCCCAGTACGCCTCCTCCCAGGCCGCCGTCGCCCGTGCCACCGCCTCGGCCCGGCCCGGCTCAGGCGCCGACTGCACCCGCATCCGCTCCACCGTGTCGGCCCCGGGCCGGAAGACGGCCGTGGTGAGCCGGTCCAGTTCCTCGGTCAGGCGGGCGAGTTCGGCACCGGTCGTGGGGCGACGCGGCCCCGTCCGCTCCCGGTTGGCCGCCCGGATCAGCTCCCGGATGCGCAGATCGGCCGCGCCCGCGCGCGGGTCCACCGATCCCGTCAGCGGATGCGGCTTGTACAGCAGCCGCACGCCCGGGTCCGCGAGCAGCGCCCGCACCAGGTTCTCGCCTGCCGCGATCAACGACGTGTTGCCGGGGTTGCCGTCCCAGCCCTCCCAGGTCGGCGCGTACAGGACGGTCGTGTACGTCCCCGTCGGCGGGCCCGCGTAGGGCCGTACGGCGTCCAGTTGCGGGCGGCCCGTCTCCACCACGTCCTTGTCCTCGACGCCCACCTCGGCAAGCGCGTACCGCTCGCGCGCGGCGGGCCCGGCCACCCACACCTCGTCGTACGCCTTCGCGTACGGGTTGCAGGAGGACAGCTTGTCGCTCTCGCCGTGGTTGACGAAGGTGTGCCTGATCGTGGGGATGCGCAGCACCTGGGAGGTCTTGCCGGAGTTCGAGGGGTGGATGAGCACCTGGAGCGTGGAGTGCTCAAGACGCATCAGCGTGGACACCTTCGGCAGGCAGACGATCGGGATGTCCGTCGCCGCGATCTTCTGCACCATGAACCGCTCGCGCAGCACGATGACCGGCTTCCCGTCGATCTCGGCGAGCGGCTCCAGCCACATGTTCGCCTGGTAGGCCGAGGAGGCACCGCCGGAGAAGTACAGGCCCACGGTCGGCCGGTACTCGGCCAGCCACGCGTCGAACCAGTCGAGCACCTCCTGCTCGCCTGCCGGGCGGCGTCCCGGCAGCAGCCGGACGAGCAGGGCGCCGAGGCCGGTCAGCGCGAGCCCGAGGGAGAGCGCGATGCCCGCGGCCGCGTACACCGGCTCGTCGCCCGGCGCGGCGGCCAGCAGCCCGGCCGTCGCCGGCAGGCCGAACACCAGCAGCCGGTGGCCGGGGCGGCGCAGCAGCGCGGACGGGGCCTTGGACAGCCGCAGCGCCGAGGCGTCGATGTTCCGGGTCACCACCGGCAGGGTGCGGGTCCGGCGTACCAGCATGGAGATCGCCTGGATCGCGCAGTGCAGCACGTAGAAGGCGAGCAGTCCGGCCACGAGCGGGGCGTACACGGTCTCCCGGTCCTGCTCGCCGAGCCGCAGCAGGCCGACGATCAGCAGCAGGTCCCGCAGGACGTGCCGCACCGTGATGTCCGCGTGCGACTTGGCGAACAGCGACAGCACGCCGCGCTGCCACCGGTACAGGGCACCCTCGGTGGCCAGGGAGACGGCGGTCGCGGCGAGCAGCAGCGGCACGTGGGGCAGTAGCGCCGCGACCGCCTGAGCGGCGAACGCGGCGGCCAGGACGATGGTGACCAGCCCCTTCAGCAGGGCCGGTGGACGGGGGAGAGGTAGGGGCACTGCGGTCACTCCAGGGGCGTCGGGTCGGCGGAGGTCGGCCGCCCGGGTTAACGCGCGGCGACCTCCCGACGACACGCGCGTGTCCGGGGCGGCGTGGGCGGCGTGCCGCGGGGGTGTGGGTGGCGGGTCGGGAGGGGGGTGTGGTGTGGGGCTGTGGGTGGGCCGGGGAGTGGCGTGCGTGGTGCGCCGGGGGCGGCCGAGGGCGAGGTCGCGGTCGGGTGGCGGCCTGCGGGGTGGCGTGGCAGGCGGGTCGGGGGAGTGGGGGGCGTGGCCCGCTGCGGGGCGGGTCGGGGTCGTGTGTCCGGTGGCGGCCCTGTGGAGTGGGGGGTGGGCCGTGTGCCCAGCGGCGCATGCAGGGCGTGGCAGGCCGGTCGGGGACGTTCCGTGCGCGGTGCGTCGCGGGTGGGCCGGGGCCGCGTGGCCGGTGGCGGTCTGCGCGGTGCGGCGCGGGTGGGCCGGGGCCGCGTGGCCGGTGGCGGTCTGCGCGGTGCGGCGCGGGTGGGCCGGGGCCGCGTGGCCGGTGGCGAACCTGTGTGGGGGCGTCGGGGCGTGGGCCGGTGGTGAACCGCCTGGGGCCGTCGAGGGCGGGGCCGGTGGCTGCCTGCGTGGTGGAGTGGCAGGCGGGTCGGGGGAGCGGGGGCCGTGGCCCGCTGCGGGCTGGGCGAGGGCCGGGTCGCGTGCCTGGTGGCGGCCCGCGGGGTGGGTCGGAGTCGTTGCCCGGTGGCGCCTGCGGGCGTGGCAGGCGGGTCGGGCAAGCGTCGTACGTAGCCGGTTGCGGGCGGGCCACGGGCTGTATGAGGTGGCGGTTTGCGGGATGGGGCCGGGGCCGCGTGCCCGGTGGCGGCCTGCGGGGTGGCCGGGGCCGCGTGCCCGGTGTGAACCTGCCTGGGGGCGTCGCGGGCACGCCCAGGGGCACACCGTGCCCGGGAGAGCCCGCACGGTCGGCCTCGCACGCGCCTCTCCGCGGAGCGGGAGGGCGGCCACCGTGCCGTGACGCGAGTCGTACCGTCCGTAGCGTGGACCGGCGCCGCGTCCCGTCCGCCCGTCCCGTAGATTTCCAGGTGAGCGACCGAATCGACGCGAGGGGACGGACGGCGACGTGGCAGGGGCAAGGCAGGCCGTGGGCGAGGCCCGCAGGATCGTCGTCAAGGTCGGGTCCTCCTCGCTGACGACCGCGTCGGGCGGCCTGGACGCCGACCGCGTGGACGCGCTGGTCGACGTGCTCGCCAAGGTCCGCAGCGGCGGTGAGCGCGAGATCGTCCTGGTCTCCTCCGGAGCCATCGCCGCCGGTCTCGCCCCGCTGGGCCTGCGCCGCCGCCCCAAGGACCTCGCCCGGCAGCAGGCCGCCGCCAGCGTCGGCCAGGGCCTGCTGGTCGCCCGCTACACCGCCTCCTTCGCCCGCTACGGCGTCCGCGTCGGCCAGGTCCTGCTGACCTCCGACGACATGAGCCGCCGCGCCCACCACCGCAACGCCTCCCGCACCCTCGACAAGCTGCTCGCGATGGGCGCCTTCCCGATCGTCAACGAGAACGACACCGTCGCCACGGACGAGATCCGCTTCGGCGACAACGACCGTCTCGCCGCCCTCGTCGCCCACCTCGCCCGCGCCGACCTGCTGGTGCTGCTGTCCGACGTGGACGGCGTCTACGACGGCGACCCCGGCAAGCCCGGCACCTCCCGCATCGCCGAGGTGCGCGACCCGTCCGACCTCGCGGGCGTCCAGATCGGCAGCGCGGGCAAGGCCGGCGTCGGCACCGGCGGCATGGTCACCAAGGTCGAGGCCGCCCGGATCGCGGCCGCCGCCGGCGTGCCCGTCGTGCTCACCAGCGCCGTCCACGCGGCCGACGCCCTGTCCGGCCAGGACACCGGCACCTACTTCCACCCCACCGGCAAGCGCTCCGCCGACCGGCTGCTGTGGCTCCAGCACGCCTCCACCCCGCAGGGCGCCCTCACCCTGGACGACGGTGCCGTGCAGGCCGTCGTGGAGCGCCGCAAGTCGCTGCTGCCGGCCGGGATCGCCGCCGTCGAGGGCGAATTCAGCGCCGGCGACCCGGTCGAGCTGCGGGACGCCACGGGTCGGGCCGTGGCCCGCGGGCTCGTCAGCTTCGACGCCAAGGAGATCCCCCGGCTGATCGGCCGCTCCACCCGCGAACTGGCTCGGGAACTCGGACCCGCGTACGAACGCGAGGTCGTACACAGGGACGACCTGGTGCTCCTGCACCCGTAATGTGTCGAAACGTCCGCCCCCGGTGGTGGACGTTCCGCAAAACCGCCACGCGATCTCCTGCGGCCTGCTCAACTTTGTCTCGGGGACATATTCCGCAGCAGCGCCACTGTGCAAAGGAGGCCGTCGTGAGACGAGTGCGCTCTGGGGCCACGACGTCCCGTGGCGGTGCCGGCTCCCGCGCGGCCGGTGAGGAGCGGGCCCTGACGAGCGTGGCGGCCGGCGACCGGTACGAGGGCGAGGAACCCGCGGACACCCCGCGCCTGTGGCACGTCACCCTCAGCGTCTCCGGCAAGGAGGCCCCGCTGCCCGAGGTGCGGCGCGCCCTGGAGCAGCTCGCCCACGACCACCCCTTCCTCCTGACCAGCCGGTACGCGGTCGACCACGCGGAGATCCGCTACTGGGAGGAGGCGCGCGACCTGCACGACGCGGCCGCCGTCGCCCTGCGCCTGTGGGGCGAGCACCGGCAGACCGCCGGGCTGCCGCCCTGGGAGATCGTCGGCCTGGAGGTCATCGACCGCGCGACCTACCACCAGCGCATCGCCGAGGGCTACGGGCCGCCGCCGGCGTCACCGGTCGGAGTCCATCCGTTTTGACCCGGTCCGGCAGCTGTCTCGGGAAGTGTCTCGGCAAGCGTCTCGGGGTGTGGAACGAGCGGTGAACGGTCCGGCCCGGCACACTACGCTTCCCTCATGACCACGCTTTCGCCGTACGACTCCATGTCCCCGGTCACCGAGGCCGCCTACCGCGCCAAGGCCGCCGCCGCGAGCCTCGCGCCGCTGCCGCGGGCCGACAAGGACGACGCGCTGCTCGCCATCGCGGACGCGCTGGAGGTCCGCACGAGCGAGATCGTCGAGGCCAACGCCAAGGACGTCGCCAAGGCCCGCGAGGCCGGCATCAGCGAGGGCATGATCGACCGGCTCACGCTCACCCCCGAGCGGGTCCGCGCCATCGCCTCCGACGTGCGCGACGTCGCCGCGCTGCCCGACCCGGTCGGCGAGGTCGTGCGCGGCTCCACGCTGCCCAACGGCATCGACCTGCGCCAGGTCCGCGTGCCGCTCGGCGTCGTCGGGATCATCTACGAGGGCCGGCCGAACGTCACGGTCGACGCCGCCGCCCTCTGCCTGAAGTCCGGCAACGCGGTCCTGCTGCGCGGCTCCTCCTCGGCGTACCAGTCGAACACCGCCCTCGTGCGCGTCCTGCGCGACGCCGTGGGCGGGGCCGGGCTGCCCGCCGACGCCGTCCAGCTCGTGCCCGGCGAGAGCCGCGACAGCGTGCGCGAGCTGATGCGCGCCCGCGGCCTGGTCGACGTGCTCATCCCGCGCGGCGGCGCCTCCCTGATCAACACGGTCGTCCAGGAGTCGGTCGTCCCGGTCATCGAGACCGGCACCGGCAACTGCCACGTCTACGTCGACGCCCAGGCCGACCTCGACATGGCCGTCGAGATCCTGATCAACTCCAAGGCCCAGCGAGTCGGCGTCTGCAACGCCGCCGAGACCCTCCTGGTCCACCAGGACATCGCCGCCGAGTTCCTGCCGCGGGCCCTGGACGCCCTGGCCGACGCCGGGGTCACCGTGCACGCCGACGAGCGCGTCCTGGCCTACGCCAAGGACTCCAAGGCCACGGTCGTCGAGGCGACGGCCGAGGACTGGGAGACGGAGTACCTGTCGTACGACATCGCCGCGGCCGTGGTGGACTCGCTGGACAAGGCCGTCGAGCACATCCGGCTGTGGACCTCCGGCCACACCGAGGCCATCGTCACGACCTCCCAGCAGGCCGCCCGCCGCTTCACCCAGCTGGTCGACTCGACCACGGTCGCCGTCAACGCCTCCACCCGCTTCACCGACGGCGGCCAGTTCGGCTTCGGCGCGGAGATCGGCATCTCCACCCAGAAGCTGCACTCCCGCGGCCCGATGGGTCTGCCGGAGCTGACCAGCACCAAGTACATCGTCACCGGGGACGGGCACGTGCGGCGCTGAGCCGCCTGCCACGTGGGTATGTAAAGCGGCGCATGTGTGTGCGGCAGGGGCGGACCGGCCGGGCGTGCGCCGTTCGGCACCCTGTGAACGCCGTCTCAACCGGCGGATGAATTTCCATACCGTCTGCCCAAAATGACCCCCCAGGTCTACTCTGGAACAGTGCCGGAGGACGTGGGGGGCACGCCGTTTCCTGACGGCCGGGAGCCCGACGACGACCACGACCACGGGGTGTCGGACGAAGAGTTCGCCTCCGTGGTCTTCGACGAGGCCTTCGTACGCGCGGCCGTGGTGCACGAGCCGACCGCCGTGGAGCGCCTCCTGGCCGCCGCCAAGGCGAGAGCCGAGGCGGAGGCGCGCCGCGCGCACTCCAGAGGCGAGCGGTACGACGACGGGTACGGCCCGGACGGCCACGGCGATTTCGGCCATGATCCCGAGCTGGACGAGCTGGACGACTCCGACCTCCTCGAGGACCGCTACGGCGGCACGGGGCCGTACTCCAAACAGGTCCGCTGGCACCGCCCCGTCGCCTGGCTGCTCGCCCTCGTGATGGGCATCGGCATGGTCGCGCTGGCCTTCACGGCGGTCTACCGGGGCGCGTCCTCCAACCGCCAGGACACCGTGCCGGCGCCCACCTCGACCGGGCTGGAACAGAGCAGCGGGGCGACTCCCTCCGCTTCCGCGGACTACTCCCGGCCGGCCGTCTCGGTGATCCCGCCCTCCCCCTGACCGGAACCCGCCCGTCCTGGTGAGGACCTGTCAGAACTTGTGGTGCAGCAGGGCGTTTACCCGAGCTTCCGGCGACCTACCCTGAAGATATGGGCGGGCCTGGAGACCCACCTGAGGGGACACCCGAGGGCGGTCCCGGAGGTGGAGAGGACGAGTACCGATCCGTCGTCTTCGACGAGTCGTTCGTCCGGGCTGCCCGCCTCCAGGAGTACTCCGCCCAGGAGCGCATCAGCGACCACGCGCCCGCCGTGCGCCGCGCCCCGCCCCTGCGCCGGGGAATGTCCCGGCAGGCGCTGGTCCTGGTCCTGCTGATCGCCATCGCCTTCGGCACCGCGATCTACATGGGTGTACGGCACCCCTACCAGACCCCCGCCGCCCAGGAGTCCGCCGAACCGCTGCGGATGACCGTCATCCCGCTGGCCCCCGAGGGCAAGGTGCCCGGCACGGCCGACACGGCGTACCTGTACGAGCGCAGCCCCGCCGCACAGTTCAAGACCGGCGCGGAGGGCGTGCCGCTGCCCGCCTCGCGGCGCACTGCGCACTTCTCGGACAGCCAGGTCGTCAGCGCCCTGACCACGGCCAAGGACTACATCGTCCGCTCCGCCCTCGACCCGGACGTGCTCACGGGCCGTGAGGTCCGGGCCGTCCGCGTCCTGCTGGCCCCCGACCAGCTGGACCAGTTCGATCAGAGCTTCGCCCGCCCCACCGCGGACGGGCGCCACGCGCCCACCGGGTGGCTCGTCCGCTTCGACCCCTCCCGCGCCGAGCTGGCCGACCGCAAGGTGCGGGTCCAGGGCACGCTCCAGGCGTCCGAGGCCGACTCGTCGACGCTCGAGGTCACCGCCGACCACACGTTCGTGTACGCACTGCGGCCGGCCGGGGCCGGTGACAAGGCCGAGGCGTCCCTGTTCACCGTCCGCCGCGAGCTGCACTTCCGCTTCGACCGCGACGACCTGCGCCTGCACCAGGCCCAGCTCGTCGTCTCCTACGTCCAGGCCGGCCCGCTCTCCTGCGCCGAGGACTCCACGAACCACCTGCGCCCCCTGCTGGCCGGCCAGACGGCCAAGGAAGGCGGCCCCGCCGGCACGGACCCCTACGCCACGGGCAGCGCCACGGCCCTGTGCGGCTCCCTGGCGAAGAGCGCACAGCCGAAGGTGTGAGCCGGGCTGTCCGCCGGTCGGCCTCTCCGGGGCGCTGTGGCCCTCCCGACGCTCCTACGGGTGCCTCAGCCGTCGTCAGCCGTCGTCAGCCGTCGTCGCGCGGCGGCCGGTCGTCTCCCGGGGAGTCCGACGGGCCCGGCGTCTCAGGCCCGCGGGGCGGCTTCTGAGCCGAGTTCGTGAAGCCGCCGAAGCCCCGGCGGACGCGGTCGCCCAGGTCGCCGGCGCCACCGGCGAGGTCGGTGACCAGTTTCATCAGCGGGTCCTTGGAGCTCTTCACATGGGTCGTGTAGTGGTCCGCCGACTCCCGCCAGGAGTCCCGGACCGAGGTGTCCTTGTCCTCGTCGCGCCGCGGGTAGTGCCCGTCCATGATCCGCTGGTAGTCCCGCGACTCGGCCCACTTCTTCAGCTCGGCCGCCCGCACCGTGGTGAAGGGGTGGGAGCGGGGCAGCACGTTCAGGATCTTCAGCACCGAGTCGCGCAGGTCGCCCCCGGCCTCGTACTCATCGGCCTGGGCGAGGAACGCGTCCACGTTCATCTCGTGCAGGTGGTTGCCGCCCGCGATCTTCATCAGGCCCCGCATGGACGCCTGGGGATCCTGCCCGACCAGCAGCCCCGCCCGGTCCGCCGACAGCTCCGACTTGCGGAACCACTCCCGCAGCCCGGTCACGATCGCCATGATCGCGAGGTTGCCCAGCGGGATCCAGGCGACCCGGACGGCGAGGCTGGTCAGGAACAGCAGGATCGTCCGGTAGACCGAGTGCCCGGACAGCGCGTGCCCCACCTCGTGGCCGACGACCGCCCGCATCTCCTCCTCGTCGAGCAGCTCGACGAGCCCCGTCGTGACCACGATGATCGGCTCGTCCAGGCCGATGCACATCGCGTTCGGCTGCGGGTCCTGGTTCACGTACATCGGCGGGACCTTCTCCAGGTCCAGGATGTAGCAGGCGTCCCGCAGCATCACGTTCAGATGCGCGAACTGCTGGTCCGACACCCGCACCGAGTCGGACAGGAACAGCAGCCTCAGACTGCGCTCGGGCAGCAGGCCGCTGAGCGCCTTGAACACCGTATCGAAACCGCTCAGCTTGCGCAGCGCCACCAGGGCGGAGCGGTCGGCCGGATGCTCGTACGTACGCGAGGAGATTCCGGGGAAGCGCCTGCGCTGCCTGCTCGGCACGTTCTCGTGCCCGTTGTGCTCGTGGCCGTCGGACATGTCTTCCCCCATGTGCGTCGTGTGACCTTTACGGCCCCTTGTGCGGCCTTTTGCTTCCCCGAGGCAGAGCCCAGCCTAGGCGGAGTTACGGTGGTCGGGCAGTACAGCGAAGGAGACCACCGCCATGGAGCACCACCCCGCAGCCGCCTGGCTCGCCGAGGCCGCGACCGCCGCCGACCGGCAAGGGGGGCCGGGGATGCTGCGGTACGTACTGCTCGTGATGATCCTGGGCTGTGTGCTGACCGCGTGGTTCCTGCTGCGTGGCTACAGACGGAAGGACGACTGAGGCACCGGGAAGGTTCCCCGCCGGGCCCCGGGACCGGGCCGGGCGGGAGCAGGCACCGCCTCCGTGTCACGAACAGGCGGAGTCGGGGTGATCGCGGTCGGGGCGCCCGCTTACGATGAGCCGACGTCTTTAACCCGCCCACACCGATAGGTCCTGCCGAAGATGAGCTTCCACAGCACCGCTGCCCAGTTGGTCACCCTCGCCGCCGAGGGCGAGGAGCACGGCGGAAACCACGAGAGCCTCAGCCCCTTCCTCACCGGTGGCGCCGCCCTTTTCATCCTGCTGCTCATGCTGTGGATCACCACCCGCTTCAACCGCGACCGCTGAGCCCGGCAGGGCGCCCCGCGCGGGGAGCCCCCGGGACCCCTCAGGCAGGGCCGGTAGGGTCTGCACGCATGGGAGAGCAGGACATGCCTACCGGTCCGGCGAACGAGACGCCGCACGACCCGGCACAGGACACGGCGAGCGGCACCGAGCGACACTCGGAGCCCCGCCGTGCCGCCACGGCGCACCGCCAGATCGACGGCCCCGGAACCGGCCGGCCCCAACCGGGCAAGCGCCGCCTCGGCGTCATGGGCGGCACCTTCGACCCGATCCACCACGGGCACCTGGTGGCGGCCAGCGAGGTCGCCGCGGCGTTCCACCTCGACGAGGTGGTCTTCGTCCCCACCGGCCAGCCCTGGCAGAAGAGCCACCGCAGCGTCTCCCCGGCCGAGGACCGCTACCTGATGACGGTCATCGCGACCGCGGAGAACCCGCAGTTCTCCGTGAGCCGCATCGACATCGACCGCGGCGGCCCCACCTATACCGTGGACACCCTGCGCGACCTGCGCGCGCTCAACCCCGACACGGACCTGTTCTTCATCACCGGCGCCGACGCGCTCTCCCAGATCCTCACCTGGCGGGACAGCGAGGAACTGATCTCCCTCGCGCACTTCATCGGGGTCACCCGGCCGGGCCACCACCTGAACGACCCAGGACTCCCGGAGGGCGGCGTCTCCCTCGTCGAGGTGCCCGCCCTCGCCATCTCCTCCACGGACTGCCGTGCGAGAGTCGCCAAGGGCGACCCCATCTGGTATCTGGTGCCGGACGGAGTCGTGCGCTACATCGACAAGCGCGAGCTGTACCGCGGCGAGTGAGCCGAGAGGGGCACCGGTGAACGACCGATACGACCCGGGGTACGGGGGCGACCAGTACGAGCTCGTCGGCTACGACGAGTACGGCCGGCCTGTCTACCGCCAGGTCCCGGCACAGCAGACCCAGCAGCAGACGTACGACCCGTACGCCCAGCAGCAACAGCAGGGCTACGGCTACGACCCGTACGCCTCGGCCGGGCAGCAGCCCCCGCCGGCGTACGACTACGGCGGCGGTCAACAACAGCCCGTCCACGGCTCCTACGACCCCTACGCTGCCGGGCAGCACCAGGGCGGCACCGCGTCCCACGACCCCTATGGCCAGGCCGCGGCCGGTGCCGGCACGGCCCAGCAGCCCCGCGTCGCCGAACAGACCGCCCACATCCCGCAGCAGGCGGGCCCGGCCGACGACGAGGAGGCCCGCGACCGGTCCCGACCGGAGTACCACACCGAACAGTTCGCGTTCGTCGAGGAGCCCGACGACAACTCCGAAGACGTCATCGACTGGCTGAAGTTCACCGAGAACCGCACCGAGCGCCGCGAGGAGGCCCGGCGCCGCGCCCGCAGCCGGATCGTCGCCCTGGTTGTCGTCCTCGCGCTCGCCGCGGTCGGCGGCGTCGGTTACCTCTGGTACGCGGGGAAGCTGCCCGGCCTGTCCTCCGACGACTCCGCGACGGGCACCGCGACGGCCGCGGGCGCGCAGAAGCGCGACGTGATCGTCGTCCACCTGCACGACACCAAGGGCGGCGGCACCGCCACGGCCCTCCTCGTCGACAACACCACCACCAAGCGGGGCACCACCGTCCTGCTGCCCAACTCCCTCGCCCTGACCAGCGACGACGGCACCACGACGACGCTGGCCAAGTCGGTCGAGGACGACGGCTCCGACGGCACCCGCGACGCGCTCGACACGGTCCTCGGCACCGACATCGAGGGCACCTGGCGCCTGGACACCCCCTACCTCCAAAACCTCGTCGACCTCATCGGCAACATCGACGTCGACACCAACACGGACGTCCCCGACCCCGACGCCAAGAAGAAGGGCGCGGCCCCCCTGGTCAACCAGGGCAAGGACCAGACCCTCAGCGGCAAGATGGCCGTCGCCTACGCCACCTACCGCGCCCCCGGCGAGGCCCAGAACGCCCAGCTGGAGCGCTTCGGCCAGGTCCTGCAGGGCGTGCTGCGCAAGATGTCCTCCGACCCGCAGGCGGCGACGACCACGATCCAGACGCTGGCGCAGATCCTGGACCCGTCCCTGACCGACAAGGACCTCGGCTCCTTCCTCGCCGGCCTCTCCGACCTCGCCAAGGGCGGCGACTACAAAACGGACCTGCTGCCGGTCCGGACAGACGGCACGCTCAGTGCCCAGGCGAGCGCGGGCGTGGTCAGGAACGTCCTCGGCGGCACCGCCAAGAGCCCCGACAAGGACGCCGCCGTCAGCGTCTCCGTCCAGAACGCCAGCGGCGTGAAGGACAACACGGAAAAGGCCCGCGTCGTACTCCTCAACGGCGGCTTCACCTTCCTGGAGGGCGGCACGCCCGGCACCGCCCAGGCCACGTCCAAGGTCACCTACGCCGACGCCGCCGACAAGGCCGACGCGGCCGAGGTCGCCAAGACCCTGGGCCTGCCCGCGGGCTCCGTCACCAAGGGCAGGATCTCCACGAGCGCCGACGTCGCCGTGGTTCTCGGCCAGGACTACAAGCCGTCGTCCGACTAGGCGCAAGCGGCGCGCCCCCACGTGATTGCCGTAATCGCGTGGGGGGCTGTCGGCGGTCCGTGAGACCCTTGGGGGCAAGTGACCGCCGACGGAAAGCCTTGTAGTGACCGTGACCGACCGCTCTCACGAGCTGATCAACACCGCCGCCCAGGCGGCCGCCGACAAGCTGGCACACGACATCGTCGCCTACGACGTCAGTGACGTGCTGTCCATCACGGACGCCTTCCTGCTGGCCTCCGCGCCCAACGACCGCCAGGTCAAGTCGATCGTCGACGAGATCGAGGAGCGCCTCAGCAAGGAGCTCGGTGCCAAGCCGGTGCGCCGCGAGGGCGACCGTGAGGCCCGCTGGGTGCTGCTCGACTACGTCGACATCGTCGTCCACGTCCAGCACAGCGAGGAGCGCGTCTTCTACGCCCTGGAGCGGCTGTGGAAGGACTGCCCCGAGCTGGAGCTGCCCGAGGACGCCAAGGCCACCCGCGGCAAGGCCGAGGAGCACGCCAAGCTGCAGGCGGCCGAGGAGGCGGCGGAGCTGGACGGTGACTGGCGGTGACCTCCTTCAGTGAGGCGTCCGCCGGCAAGGGCCGGGGCCGCCGCGTCATCCTCTGGCGGCACGGCCAGACCGCGTGGAACGTGGAGCGCCGCTTCCAGGGCACCACGGACGTCGAGCTCACCGAGACCGGCGTCGGCCAGGCCCGCCGCGCCGCCCGGCTGCTCGTCTCCCTGAAGCCGGACGCGATCATCGCCTCCGACCTGAAGCGGGCCGCGAACACGGCCGCCGAGCTCGCCGCGCTCACCGGCCTCGACGTGACCCACGACGAGGCGCTGCGCGAGACCTACGCGGGTGTCTGGCAGGGCCTGACGCACGAGGAGATCATCGCCCGGCACGGCGACGAGTACGCCGCGTGGAAGCGCGGCGAGCCGGTGCGCCGCGGTGGTGGCGAACTGGAGACCGAGGTCGCCGACCGCGCCGCCCCCGTGGTGCTGCGGCACGCCGAGAAGCTCCCCGAGGACGGCACGCTCGTCGTGGTCAGCCACGGCGGCACCATCCGCACCACCATCGGCCGCCTCCTCGCCCTGGATCCCCACCACTGGGAGAGCCTTGGCGGACTCTCCAACTGCTGCTGGTCCGTCCTCGGTCAAGGCGCCCGCGGCTGGCGCCTGCTGGAGCACAACGCCGGCACCCTGCCGGAACCGGTGCTCGGCGACGACGACTGACCCCCGGATTTCACTTTCCGGCAGGTCGCAGGCTAAAGTTCTTCTTGTTCGCCCCGCCAGGCGGGGAGACAGAATCATCATGCGGCTCCGCCGCATGGCGAGGGGCTATAGCTCAGTTGGTAGAGCGCCTGCATGGCATGCAGGAGGTCAGGAGTTCAATTCTCCTTAGCTCCACGTCAAGATCCCGTTCCCGTCCAGGGGGCGGGATTTTTCGTGCCCGGCGTTGAGTCACTCGGGCCCGCTCAGGCGTATACCTCTACGGTCACGACGCCCGCTGTGTCCGGACTGGTACTGAGGCGTCGCTGACCGTATTGCTCCGGCCGTGGCAGAATCAAACGGCCGGAAGGGGGCGCGGCCCGACGGGAGGGAGTAGCGATGCCTGCGAGCATCCAGGAGGTCGACCACCTCCTCGGAGCAGCATTGACAAGGGATATGTCCACCCGCCTCAGCTGCCCTTCCTGCGGATCCGCGCACGTGGCCCAGATGCTCGGCGACAACGGCGGGGTCTCCTACGTGTGCACGGCCTGCGGCCACAGCTGGAGCTGATCGATGGGTGCACACAGGCGGAAATGCGACTGGTGTGGCAGCGGGACTCCGATCGTCCGCGACATGGAGCCGATCAATCCCGACTACCAGTACTGGTGCGAGGAGTGCGCGCGGGCGCTGATCATAAAGGGCGACCCGATCGAGACGTACCGCGAGCTGGAGGGTGAGCCGATCTACGGCCGGCTTCTGGAGGAGCACTGCACGCTCAAGCGGTTCTATTCGTTCGTCACGGCGTAGAGCCCGCAGGGCTGGTGCAAATCCGGCATAGCGGGCATCCCCGTACGAGGTGAAATCGATTTGGTGTTGGGCCCGGTGGACCAGTAAAGTTGGCGTCGCCGCCGGGGAAACCCGGAGGGACACAGCAAGGGGCTATAGCTCAGTTGGTAGAGCGCCTGCATGGCATGCAGGAGGTCAGGAGTTCAATTCTCCTTAGCTCCACAGAAGATGAAGAAGGCGGGCCATCCGATCGGATGGCCCGCCTTCTTCATGTGCGGTGTGTGCGGTGTCCGTGCGCCTACGGCGGGCTTCCCTGAGGGAAGCCCGCCGTAGGCGTGCTCAGCGGCCGAGAGCGCGGCGGCCGCGGCCCTGGGACAGGACCGGGAGGTTGCGGGACGGCGCGCCGCCCTGAGCGCGCGTGTCCTCCTCGATGCGCAGGGCCAGCGCCGGACAGCGGCGCACCGCGCGTAGAGCCTTGGCCTCGGCGTACCGCGGCACCTGCGCCTGCGCCACGGTCGGGAAGCCGTCGGCGCCGAGCTGGAACACCTCGGGGAGGATGTCCGCGCACAGGCCGTGGCCCCGGCACAGTGTCCAGTCGACGTAGATCTTCTGGCGGCTGGGGCCGTTCTCCTCGGACTCACCGCCGCCCGGGAGGCCCGTAGGGGCCCTGCCGCCCTCGAAGAGCGGCAGAACGCCCTCCACGGGCCGTCCGCAGCCGTTTCCGAGGACATGGGCGGCCAAGTCGTCCGTGAACGCCTTGATGGTCGACTCGATGAACATCGCGGAGCCGTCGGGGTGCGAGCACGCGCCGCGCCGCTTCACGTTCTTGGCGACCTGCTTGAGGGCTTCCAGGGCGGCCGGTCCGCCGCCGTTGAGGATGTCCTCCAGACCGCGCGCGGCGGCCGGCAGGCCGAGGTAGCAGGGGCCGCACTGGCCCGCGCTCTCCTCCGCCAGCCATTGGGTGACACGCAGTGACTCGCCCAGGGGGCAGGTCTCCTGAGTGATCGGCAGGATCGCGCCGGCGCCGAGCGAACCGCCCACCGCGTCCAGGGAGTTGCGGGAGACGATCGCCTCGTTGACCGTCGCCGCGTCGATCCACTTGCCGTGGTAGCCGCCGGTGAGCACGCCCTGCGGCACCGGCGGGGCGCCGGCGAGCTGGAGGACGTACCGCAGCGGCACGCCCGTCGGGACCTCGATCACCATGGGGCGGGCTACCGCCCCGGAGACCGTGAGCATGACGGTGCCCGGCTCGTCGTACAGGCCGGTGTTGCCGTAGCGCTCCGGGCCGATGCGGGCGGCGATGGCCAGTTGGGCGAAGGTCTCGGCGTTGGACAGCAGCGTGGGCGCGCCGCCGACGCCGTTCTGCGAGGCGCTGACCTTGCGGCCCGGCGGGATGGCCGGGCCGCCGTCGATGGAGCGGATCAGCGACGCGGCGGCGCCGGTGACCATGCGGACCGGGTTGCGCTGCACACGCGCGCGCAGTGCCGATCTGCGGCCGTTGCTGAGGCCGCGTTCGGCCAGCGCGGCCTCCATGGAGCGCTGTGTGGACTCACGGGTGACCCCCACCACGAGCGTGCGGGCACCCAGCGCCTCGGCGCACAGCAGTGCGCCGTCCAGGATCAGATGGGGAGCACGGTTGATCAGCACCGTGTCCTTGCGGCAGGCCGGCTCGTCCTCGCTTCCGTTCACGACGACGACCGGCCGGACGCCGCGTTTGATCGCGGCCTCGGCGACCGAGCGCAGCTTCTTGTGGAAGGGGAAGCCCGCGCCGCCGCGGCCCTTCAGGTTGATGCGTTCGGCGAGTTGCGCGAGCTGCTCGCCGCCCATCGGCTCGAGCGGCCCGTGCACCTTCAGGTGCATGGGCAGATCGAGCCGATCGACAAGGTCGAAGCCGGACGTGAGCTGGGGAAGACCGACCACGCGGACTTCGGGTACGTCAGGCAAAGCCTCGTTCACTTAAAGCCTCCGGAAGGCGTGTTCCAAGGTTCGCCCGATCCCGGTGCGTCGAAGTCGTAGGACGCACCGGGCAGTGTTTCAGTGGCGGGACCGCTGTTGTACGTGTCGTTCGGGTAGTACGTGTCGTAGACGGCGTTCGTCTCACCCGTGTCGTACACGTCACTCGATCCATAGCCGGCGGCGCCTGGATTGCCATAGGCCGGGATGCTTTGTCCGGTGTCCTGCAGGGGGTCGTAGGGCGGGATGTTGAAGCCCGTGTCCTGGAGCGGGTCGTAGGCCGACGGTGGGGCCTCGCCGACCGGTGGCGGGGACGGGATCGGCCAGTTGCCCGAGGTGCTGGAGGGGCCGTCCACGGTCGGGATGGCCTCGGTGGGCTGCATGTCCAGCGGCAGCTCCATGCGGTCGGTCGGCCCCGGTGCGAACGCCTGCCGGCCCACGGGCGGGCTCGAGACGGCCCGGTAGGCCGCGGCGAAGCCGTTCGCGGGCTCCTTGGCCGAGGGGCGTTCCGCCTTCTCGTACAGCGGCCCCGACGGGGAGGCCGTGGCCCCCACGGGCGTGCCCCGGCCCTCGTAGCCGGGCAGCGCGGAGCCGGTGCCCGCCCGGGCCCGGCTCTCCTCCAGGTCCCGGCGGCCCAGACCGTCCCCGGGCCCGATGAGCTCGGCGAACTTGTCGGCGACCTTGCGCTTGACCGGGCGCGGAGCGGCGCGCAGGGCGAGGGCTCCGGCCACGCCGGCCAGGGACAGGCAGTACAGGATGACGAAGATCGGCTTGGCCGGGCGGCCCGCGTAGAGGCCGTGGACCAGGGCGGCGCACCAGGCCGGGTAGGCCAGCATGTGCATGGCCCGCCAGCGGGCCGCGACGGGCGCCGGGGACGCGAAGCGGTTGCGCAGCACGCCCGTGACGCCCACGAAGATCATGAGCATGCTGGCCAGGGTGCCGAGGCCGACGAGGAACGACCGGCCCATGAGCTCGTCGTTGTCGCTGGCGATGAGACCGAAGGGGATGAACACCGCGACCCACGTGGTGTGCGCGAGCGCCAGCTTGACTCCGATGTGCATCAGGAGGAAGACGATCGAGGCGACCGCCGTCGTCCGGTGCACGGCCTGCGCCAGGATGCGCCTGCGCGCGTCGAGGAGGATCCGGTCCTGGGCGACCAGCCCCCAGATCACCGAGCAGGACAGGCACACGAGGGACAGCACACCGACGCCGAAGTTGAGGAAATCGGCGAACGTGTCGTCTGCCGTGGAGTCGTAGTTCGTCACGACCGGCCTCCCCACATCCCGGTGACCGGGTGTAGCGGGCTGTTACTGCGATGAGGGTTCATGGGGGCAACTCCGAGCGGTTCGGGAAAGCGGTCCCGCTGCCGCACTCTAAGCCGCGCCATACCGATGAGTACGAGGTTTGAGTTATTGCGTTGTTATCAAAGGACAATGCGGTTGTTGTGATGTCCCTTAGTGACTGTTACGCGAAGTAACTTTTGACCTTGGTTCAGCTTTTTGGGCAACGAGACGGCCCACCGGAAGCGCGTCGCGGCGCGCTGGGGGCCTGCGGTACCCTAACGCCATGCGTGCCGTACGCCTTCTGCTTAGCGGGCCGCGCTGATCAGTCCCGGCCACCGGACGAGTCGAGTGGCCGGAATCGGCGCGGCGTCCCCTCCTGTGCGAGGGGATTTTTCGTTTCCCGAACCCCACAGCCGCAGGCAGAGACGATCGATGGAGCTTTGAGGATCATGAGCGAGACGAACCCCGCTGCCGCCTCCGAGGTGGCAGCGCCGCACCGCTACACGGCCGCCATGGCGGCCGAGATCGAGGCACGCTGGCAGGACTTCTGGGACGCCGACGGCACCTGCGGCGCGGCCAACCCGAAGGGCGACCTGGCGGGCGACCAGGGGACCGTCGCCAAGCCCAAGAAGTTCGTCATGGACATGTTCCCGTACCCGTCGGGCGCGGGCCTGCACGTCGGACACCCGCTGGGCTACATCGCCACGGACGTGTTCGCGCGCTTCCAGCGGATGACCGGCCACAACGTCCTGCACACCCTGGGCTTCGACGCCTTCGGCCTGCCCGCCGAGCAGTACGCCGTGCAGACCGGAACGCACCCGCGCGTGTCCACCGAAGCCAACATGGAGAACATGAAGTCCCAGCTGCGCCGGCTGGGCCTGGGTCACGACAAGCGCCGGTCGTTCGCCACGATCGACCCGGAGTACTACAAGTGGACCCAGTGGATCTTCCTGCAGATCTTCAACTCCTGGTACGACCACGAGGCGAAGAAGGCACGCCCGATCTCCGAGCTGGTCGACCGGTTCGAGTCGGGTGAGCGGCCCGTACCGGGCCACACGCGCGCGTGGAGCGAGCTGAGCGCCGCCGAGAAGGCCGACGTCCTGGGCGAGTTCCGGCTGGCCTACGCCTCCGACGCGCCGGTCAACTGGTGCCCCGGGCTGGGCACCGTGCTGGCCAACGAGGAGGTCACCGCCGAGGGCCGCTCCGAGCGCGGCAACTTCCCGGTCTTCAAGGCCAGGCTGCGCCAGTGGAACATGCGCATCACGGCCTACGCCGACCGGCTGCTGGAGGACCTGGAGGAGCTGGACTGGCCCGAGGCCATCAAGCTGCAGCAGCGCAACTGGATCGGCCGCTCCGAGGGCGCCCGCGTCGACTTCCCGATCGACGGTGAGCGCATCACCGTCTTCACCACCCGCCCGGACACCCTGTTCGGCGCCACCTACATGGTGCTGGCGCCCGAGCACCCGCTGGTCGAGAAGTTCACCCCGGCCGCCTGGCCGGAGGGCACCCACGAGGTGTGGACCGGCGGTCACGCGACCCCCGGGGAGGCCGTCGCCGCCTACCGCGCGCAGGCCGCGTCCAAGTCCGACGTGGAACGGCAGGCCGAGGCCAAGGACAAGACCGGCGTCTTCATCGGCGCGTACGCGACCAACCCGGTCAACGGCGAGCAGATCCCGGTCTTCATCGCCGACTACGTGCTGATGGGCTACGGCACCGGCGCGATCATGGCGGTGCCGGCGCACGACGCGCGTGACTTCGAGTTCGCGCGCGCCTTCGAGCTGCCGATCAACTGCGTCGTCGAGCCGACCGACGGCCGTGGCACGGACACCTCGACGTGGGACGGCGCCTTCGTGTCGTACGACGCGAAGATCGTCAACTCCACCGGGGAGGGTGTCTCCCTGGACGGCCTGGGTGTCGTCGACGCCAAGGCGCGCATCACCGAGTGGCTGGAGCGGTCCGGCATCGGCGAGGGCACCGTCAACTTCCGGCTGCGCGACTGGCTGTTCAGCCGCCAGCGCTACTGGGGCGAGCCCTTCCCGATCGTCTACGACGAGGACGGCATCGCCCACGCGCTGCCCGAGTCGATGCTGCCCCTGGAGCTGCCCGAGGTCGAGGACTACTCGCCGCGCACGTTCGACCCGGACGACGCCGACACCCAGCCCGAGACCCCGCTGTCCCGCAACGAGGACTGGGTCAACGTCACGCTGGACCTGGGCAACGGCCCGAAGCGGTACCGGCGTGAGACCAACACCATGCCCAACTGGGCCGGTTCCTGCTGGTACGAGCTGCGCTACCTGGACCCGCACAACAGCGAGCAGCTGGTCGACCCGGAGATCGAGCGGTACTGGATGGGCCCGGGCGAGGGCCGGCCGCACGGCGGTGTCGACCTGTACGTCGGCGGCGCCGAGCACGCCGTGCTGCACCTGCTGTACGCGCGCTTCTGGTCCAAGGTGCTGTACGACCTGGGGCACGTCTCCTCGGCGGAGCCGTTCCACAAGCTGTTCAACCAGGGCATGATCCAGGCCTACGTCTACCGCGACAGCCGTGGCATCGCGGTGCCGGCCGCCGAGGTGGAGGAGCGCGACGGCGCGTACTACTACCAGGGCGAGAAGGTCTCCCGGCTGCTGGGCAAGATGGGCAAGTCCCTGAAGAACGCGGTCACTCCGGACGAGATCTGCGCCGAGTACGGCGCCGACACGCTGCGGCTGTACGAGATGGCGATGGGCCCGCTGGACGTCTCCCGGCCCTGGGACACGCGCGCGGTGGTGGGCCAGTTCCGGCTGCTCCAGCGGCTGTGGCGCAACATCGTCGACGAGGCGACCGGCGAGGTGACCGTCGTCGACGCCGAGCCGGACGAGGAGACGCTGCGCGCCCTGCACAAGGCGATCGACGGTGTGCGCGGTGACCTGGAGGGCATGCGGTTCAACACCGCCATCGCCAAGATCACCGAGCTGAACAACCACCTGACCAAGGCGGGCGGGGCGGTGCCGCGGTCCGTCGCGGAGCCGCTGGTGCTGATGGTGGCGCCGCTGGCCCCGCACATCGCCGAGGAGCTGTGGCGCAGGCTGGGGCACGAGGACTCGGTGGTGCACCAGGACTTCCCGGTGGCCGACCCGGCGTACGTGGTCGACGAGACCGTGACCTGCGTCGTGCAGGTCAAGGGCAAGGTCAAGGCACGGCTGGAGGTCTCCCCGGCCATCTCCGACGAGGAGCTGGAGAAGGCCGCGCTGGCCGACGAGAAGGTCGTCGCCGCGCTGGACGGGGCCGGGATCCGGAAGGTGATCGTGCGGGCGCCGAAGCTGGTGAACATCGTTCCGGCGTAGCCGACAGGCACTGCGGACCGCTCTCGGGGTGGTCCCCTACGGGCAGGTTCGGGGGTTTTTCTGGAACTCCGGGCCTGCCCGCTGCGTTTACCGTTGAAGAGCGACGTGAGGTGCCGTGACGTCCTGAGGAGGAGCCCTTGTGGAAGCAGTGATCGCAGTCTTCGCCCTGCTCGTCGTGCTCTTCCTCGGGCTCGGGGCGTACGCCACGGTGAAGGTGGTCGGCGCCGCCAAGCGCGGCGTGGACCGCGGCATCACCCAGGCCCGCCGCACGGTCGAGGACCACACACTGCGGGCCAAGTCCTTCGCCCAGCCCGGCACCGCGGGCGAACTCGCCCAGCTCCGGCTGAAGCTGCGCACCTCGATGCGCGCCACGCAGGACGCGCTGCAGGCGGCCGTCGCCGAGGACGAGTCCCTGAAGGAGTCCCTCGGCCTCTTCGAACGGCTCAGCGCCCATGGACACGAGCTGGACGACGAGCTGAAGCGTCTGGAGTCCGAGCCGGACCGCACCGCGCTCGCCGAGCGGCTGCCCGAGCTGCGCGAGCGCACCGAACGCATCACGCACTCGGCGGACTCGCTGCGCTGGGCGGCCCGCGACCGCGCCCGCCGCTTCGCCGACGACGACCTGGACTCGCTCAGCGCGCAGATCGACCTGGAGTCCGGGGCGCTGCGGCACTGGACGACGACCCCTGAGTCCCGGACCGCCTCTTCTCCGACGCCCCCGCCCGCCTCGCCGCCGTGGCCCGAGGCACCCGCCGCGGATGCCGCCACGGCCGGGCAGACCTGGCCGGAAGCCCCGCAGTCGAGCCCGGCCCAGGAGCCGGCACGACCCGCCATCACCCCGCCGGGCCCGCGCCCCACCTACCCCTGGCAGAAGAAGCCCCGCCCCGAGAGCACCACTTGATCCGGCCACTCGCGGCACAGGGCACGGGGGCCGGGCTGCCGCACGGGCACTACGGCAGGTAACCTCCAGCTCATGTCCCGCCATGTCGCGATCGTCACCGATTCAACGGCCTACCTGCCGGCCCGGACGATGGAGCGTCACGGCATCACAGCGGTACCTCTGACCGTCGTCCTCGGCGACCGGGCGCTGGAGGAGGGCACCGAGATCTCGACCCGCGCCCTCGCCCAGGCTTTGCAGAAGCGGCGCCCGGTGACGACCTCGCGGCCCAGTCCCGCCCTCTTCGAGGAGACCTACCGCAAGGTCGCCGAGTCCGGCGCCACCGGCATCGTCTCCCTCCATCTGTCCGCCGAGCTCTCCGGCACGTACGACGCGGCCGTCGTCGCCGCGCGGCAGGCGCCGGTGCCGGTGCGGGTGGTGGACACCGGCATGATCGCGATGGCGCTCGGCTTCTGCGCGCTCGCCGCGGCGCACACCGCGGAGTCGGACGGCACGGTGGACGAGGCCGTCACCGCCGCGGAGAAGCGGGCCGCGGGCACGTCCGCCTACTTCTACGTCGACACCCTCGACTACCTGCGCCGCGGCGGCCGTATCGGTGCCGCGCAGGCCCTGCTGGGCTCGGCGCTCGCGGTGAAGCCGCTGCTGCAACTGGCCGACGGCCGTATCGAACCGCTGGAGAAGGTGCGGACCGCTTCGAAGGCCATCGCCCGCCTCGAGGAGATCGCGGCCGAGCGTGCGGGCAGTGCCCAGGTCGACGTCGCCGTCCACCATCTCGCCGCCCCGGACCGGGCGTCGGCCCTCGCCGACCGGTTGCGGGCACGGGTGCCGGGGCTTGCCGATCTGCATGTCAGCGAGGTCGGCGCAGTGATCGGGGCGCACACGGGGCCCGGGTTGCTGGGGGTCGTGGTTTCGCCGCAGTGAACGGTTACGGCGGGCTCTGATCACCCGGGTGGGTGGCCGAGTTATCCACAAGCCGGCGGTCGTCCCCGGGAATTGACCAAGATCATCGCGAGGGTGCCGAAGTGGCCGATCCTCGTCGCATGGCACTTCGATCACGTTCACGCACAGCGACTGCGACCAGCGGGCCGGGCCGTGGACCGGCGTCCGACGGCCGCATCCGTCACCGCCGTCACCGGCCTGTCGCACGCGGCCGGGCACGGCATCGTCAGGCCTCGGCGGAGGAACTCCGCCGACGCGCGGAGGCGCTGTTCGGCGAGCATGCCGAACGGGCCGGGGAGCGGCGGGAGTCGGGCCATGGTCCGCCCGAGCCCGAGGAGACGGCCGGTGGAGGACGTGCTCGGCGAGGGCTCGATCGGCAGGAGGCTGCTGCGGGACCACGTGTGGGTCCTGATGTGGAGTCAGTCGGTGTCCCCGCCCGCGTCCCTGTCGGTGTCGACGGTGGGGCGGGCACCGGGGCAGGCGGCGGGGACGACCGCCTCGGGGAAGGGGCCTGGCGGGAGCGGGCCGGGCTCGCGGTGCGGGAGCGCATGCCCCTGTGGTTGCAGGCCAGGTGTGGCCTGGAGCGGCGGAGCGTGCTCGCGCTGACGATGGTGCTCGTCGTCGCCGCGGCGTTCGCCGTGCAGCACTTCTGGGCCGGCCGGACCCAGTCCGTACGGCCGCCCGAGGTGGTGCGGGCGGCGGCACCGTACGGGGAGCCGGGACAGAGCGGACAGGCCGGGCCGGAACGAGGACCGGGCGCGCCCGCAGGGGCGGCGAAGGCGACAGGTGCCGCAGGAGGGCCCGAGATCGTCGTGGACGTCGGCGGCAAGGTCCGTGAACCCGGAATCCACCGGCTGCCGGCCGGCTCGCGTGTCGCGGACGCGCTGCGCGCGGCGGGCGGGGTGAAGCCCGGCACGAAGACCGACGGTCTCAACCGCGCCCGCTTCCTCGTGGACGGCGAGCAGGTGATCGTCGGGGGCCCGGCTCCCGCCGTGGGGACCGGGGCGGGCGGTACGGCTGCCGGAGGCACGGCCGGTGCGGCGGCGGGCGGCGCGATGCCAGGGGTTCCCGTCTCCCTCAACACGGCCACCGCGGACCAGCTCGACACCCTGCCGGGTGTCGGCCCGGTGCTGGCGCAGCACATCATCGACTACCGCACGCAAGCCGGCGGGTTCCGCTCCGTGGACGAGCTGCGCGAGGTGAACGGGATCGGCGACCGCCGCTTCGCCGACCTGCGGAATCTCGTACGGCCATGAGGAGCACCCGTGACCTGCCGACGGGGCGGGACGAGGCGACGCCCGAGGCCTTCACCGCCGCGTCGGCCGCTCCCGCCCGGTCGTCCGTGCACGCCTCCTCCGGGAAGCGGCTGGGCAGCTCCCGTCCGCGGCAGGAAGGACCCACGGACCTGCGGCTCGTCCCACCCGCCCTCGCGGCCTGGGGCACGGCCGCACTGGTGCTGGACGCATCGCCGGGGTGGGTTCTGGGCATCGTGGTCGGCTGTCTGGCCGCCGTCGGCCTGCTGCCGATGGCCCGGCGAGCAGGGTGGGCCTCATGGTCGCGAGCGTCGGCCGCAGCTGTGCTGCTGTGCGTGGCCGCGGCTGCCGCCTCGGCCGGGCTGCATGGGGCGGATCTGCGCCGGGGGCCCGTGCCGGGTCTGGCGCGGGAGTACGCGACGGTGACCGCCGAGGTCGAGCTCACCTCCGACCCCCGGCTCACCCGGCCGAGGGTCCGGGGCGATCACGTCGCTCCGACCGCCGTGCTGATCGACGCCGATGTGCGGCGCGTTCAGGAGGCGGGTGGCGCGACGGTGGCGACGCGGGCGCCGGTGCTGGTGATCGTCGACGTGGGGTCGGCCGGTCGGGCTGCCGATGGTGGGCGGTCGGTGTCTGCGGGTGGGGCGACCGGGGCCGTCGGGGATGGGAGGCCTGTACCCGTGGGTGGGGCGACCGGGGCCGTCGGGGATGGGCGGTCGGCGTCCGCCAACGGGTCTGTCGAGGGTGGGCGGGCGGCCGCCGGTGGGCCCGTGCGGTCGCCGTGGCTGGGGCTGCTGCCGTCGACGCGGCTGCGGGTCAGCGCGCGGCTGGCGCCCGCGATGACGGGCGGTGACCGGGTCGCGGCCGTGCTGCGGGTGCGGGGCCAGGCCGAACCGGAGGTGGTGGGGGAGCCCTCGGCTGCTCAGCGGCTCGCCGGGCGGCTGCGGGCCGGGCTGCGGGAGGCGACCGACGGGCTGCCGGCCGATGCCCGGGCGCTGTTGCCGGGGCTGGTCGTGGGGGACACCTCGCGGATCACCCCGGAGCTGGAGGAGGCGTTCAAGGAGACCGACCTCACGCACACGCTCGCCGTGTCCGGGGCCAACTTCACGATTCTGCTCGCCCTGCTGCTCGGGCCGCCGGGCCTGGCGCAGCACGTCGAGCGGCGGGGGCTCGCGCCCCGCCTCGGTGTCTCCCTGCGGACGACCGCGGTGCTCGCAGGCGTGCTCTCACTCGGGTTCGTCATCGTGTGCAGACCGGATCCGAGCGTGCTGCGGGCCGCGGCCTGCGGAGCCGTCGCGCTGCTCGCCCTCGCGACCGGCCGCCGCAGGTCACTCATCCCGGCGCTGGCGACGGCGGTCCTGCTGCTGGTGCTGTACGACCCGTGGCTGGCGCGGAGTTACGGGTTTCTGCTCTCCGTCGTGGCCACCGGCGCCCTGCTCACGCTCGCGCCGCGCTGGAGCGCCGGGCTGCGTCGGCGCGGGGTGCCGCCGCGGCTCGCCGAGGCGCTGGCCGCCGCTGCCGCCGCGCAGGCCCTGTGCGCGCCCGTCGTCGCCGTGCTGTCGGCGCGGGTGAGCCTGGTGGCGGTGCCGTGCAATCTGATCGCGGAGTTCGCGATCGCGCCGGCCACCGTGCTGGGCTTCGCGGCACTGGTCACGGCACCGATGGCGATGCCGGTGGCCAAGGCCCTGGCGTGGTGCGCGCATTGGCCCGCCGAGTGGATCGCTGAGGTGGCCCGTACCGGGGCGGCGCTGCCGGGAGCAGGGGTGGACTGGCCGGGCAGTTGGGCGGGTGCGGCGCTGCTCGCGGCCGTGACCCTGGTCGTGCTGCTCGTGGGGCGGCGGCTGCTCGGGCATCCCTGGTGGTGCGGGGTCTGCGGCCTGGCGCTGGTGCTGGTGGTGGTGCAGCCGCCGCCGCTGACCCGGGTGGTCACGGGCTGGCCGCCGCCCGGCTGGCGGCTTGTGATGTGCGACGTGGGGCAGGGCGACGCCATGGTGCTCGCGGCGGGCCAGGGCACCGGGGTGGTGGTGGACGCGGGACCCGATCCGCAGCTCGTCGACCACTGCCTGCGCTCACTTGGCATCACCAGGATTCCGCTGGTCGTGCTCACCCACTTCCACGCCGATCACGTGGCGGGCCTGCCCGGTGTGCTGCGCGGGCGGGTGGTGGGCGCGATCGAGACGACCGGCTTCGAAGAGCCCGCGGACCAGGCCGCGTTCGTACGGAGACAGGCGGCGGCCCGGAGGGTACCCGTGACGCGGGCCGCCGCCGGGGAGCAGCGCCGCACCGGAGAGCTGTCCTGGCAGGTGGTGTGGCCACCCCCGAGCCCGCCTCCGGCCCCGCCACCGGGCTCGCATCCGCAGCTGCTCCCGGCCCACCCGGCGCCGGAGGGGCCGAACGACGCCAGCGTCGCCATGCTGGTCCGGTCGGCAGGACTGCGTCTGCTGCTCCTCGGGGACCTCGAGCCCCCGGCCCAGCGGGCGCTGGCGAGATCACCGGCGGCCGGGGACCTGCAGAGCGTGGACGTGCTGAAGGTCGCCCACCACGGCTCGGCCTACCAGGATCCCGGCCTGATACGCCGGGCGGCCCCGCGGCTGGCCCTGATCAGCTGCGGTGCGGACAACCGGTACGGGCATCCGGCGCCCGGCACGGTCGCGGCGCTGCGCGCCGGGGGTGCGGCGGTGCTGCGGACGGACCGGGACGGCGCACTGGCGGTCGTAGGAGGGGGCGGAGGGCTGAGGGTGGCGCGAGACTGAGGGTATGAACGCAGCACAGGTTGATGCCTATCTCCGCCGTCTGGGAGTCGAGCACCCGGCGTGGCCCACCGTCGACGTGCTCCGCGAACTGCACCTGCGCCACCTGCGGACCGTGCCGTTCGAGAACCTGTCGATCCATCTCGGCGAGGAGATCGTGCTGGAGGAGAAGCGGCTGCTGGACAAGGTGGTGGGCGCCCGGAGGGGCGGGTTCTGCTACGAACTCAACGGCGCCTTCGGGATGTTGCTCGCCGCGCTGGGGTACGACGTGGCGCTGCTCGCGGCGCGGGTCTACGGGGACGAGGAGCGGCTCGGGATCCCGTACGACCATCTCGTGCTGCGGGTGCGGACGGTGGACGGGGGTGACTGGCTGGCCGACGTCGGGTTCGGGGCGCACAGCCATCTGCCGCTGGCGTTCGGGGAGAGAGGGGAACAGCAGGATCCCGGGGGCACGTTCCGGATCGTGGAGGCGCAGCCGGACGCGGCCGGGGTGCGCGGTGGGCACGACACGGTGGAGGCGGCGGACCTGGACGTGATCCGCGACGGCAGACCGCAGTACCGCCTGGAGGTGCGGCCGAGGGTGCTCGGGGACTTCGTGGCTGGGGTGTGGTGGCACAGCACGTCGCCGGTGTCGCACTTCACGCGGTCGCTGGTCTGTTCGCGGGTCACGGAGGACGGAGGGAGGATCACGCTCAGCGGCCGCAGGCTCACGGTCACCGGGGCCGACGGCAGCCGGGAGGAGCGGGAGCTGGGGACGGACGAGGAGGTGCTCGGGGTGTACCGGGAGCGGTTCGGTATCGAGCTCGGCTCGGTGCCGACGGTTCGGGGCACCGGCCGGGAGACCTGATCCGGACCAGAGGTGCAAGAGGCCGGACCAGAGGTGCAAGAGGGGAGGAAAAGGGCGATGGAGTAGCGAGGGTGGAAGGGGCGGAGGGGCCAGGAACCCCACTTGGCCCACATGGTGCTACTCGTGCGTAGTCCCAGCACAAGTGCTGGATTCCCGTGATGTGGTCCCGTGTTGCCTCGAAAGCCTCATCGGTGGTCGAATGCCTCCTCGGTGAAGAGTGATCAAACAGCTGACTTCGAGTCGCGCGAGGTGTCCAGATGATCGGCCGCTGGCTGGGAAGCCGAACCAATCGGGTGCAACGGACGAGCCCCCTGGCGGCGGTGCCGATGCCGCCGAGCGCCGGGGTGCTGGCCTGCCGGGCGCTCGACCCGGTCAACGAACCGGTCAGACACGCGGAGTTCGCGCTCACCGACGCCATGGGGCGTCCGGTGGTCAGCGGGGGAGCGGATCCGTTCGGGGCGTTCGTGACGACGGTGCCCGCTGGGGAGTACCGGCTCGCCGTGTCGGCGGAGGGGTACACGCCGTACCGGGCGACCACGCAGGTCGCCGAGAACTCGCTCGCGTCGCTCGGTGACGTGACGCTCCAGGTGGCCCGGCCGCCGGAGCTGCCGGAGCCCGGCGACTGGGAGATCGAGTCGGCGCACTCCTCGATCGGCTTCACCGCGCGGCACATCGGACTGGCCCGGATCCACGGACAGTTCAAGTCCTTCGCGGGAGTCATACGGATCACCGAGCCGCTGGAGCATTCGGCGATGCACGTGGTGATCGACGCGGCGTCCATCGACACCAACATGAGGATGCGCGACGACCACCTGCGGTCGGCGGACTTCCTGGACGTCGCGAAGTTCCCGACCCTCGAGTTCTACAGCGAACGGTTCGTGCACAAGGGCGGGAACCGGTGGGCCGTGACGGGGGCGCTGTCGCTGCACGG
Organism: Streptomyces coeruleorubidus; assembly: GCF_028885415.1. Lineage (GTDB taxonomy): Bacteria > Actinomycetota > Actinomycetes > Streptomycetales > Streptomycetaceae > Streptomyces > Streptomyces coeruleorubidus_A. Next base: position 3,257,652 of record NZ_CP118527.1, on the reverse strand, counting down.
CGTGACGCGGACGGTCACGCTGGACACGGAGTACCTGGGGCTGGGCAACGGCATGGAGGGCGAGGTGCGGGCGGCCTGCCGGGCCACGACCGAACTGCACCGGGACGACTTCACGGTGAGCTGGCAGACGATGCTGGCCCGTGGCATCGCGGTGGTGGGACCGAGCATCAAGGTCGACCTCGATGTGCAGGTCGTCCGCAAGAGCTGAGCCGGCGGTTCGGCCGCGGTGGGGTGTCGGACAATGGCCGGCGTGAGTGATGTACGACATGTGCTGGTGCTGCCCGACAGGGACGCGGCGGAAGAAGTGGCGCAGGCGCTCCCGGAGCGCTTCGGCGTCGTCGAGGAGCCGCAGCTCGTGCGGGACGCGCTGGCCGGCGAGGACGATGCCGAGGACGCGCAGTGGCTGGTCGTCCTGAGGGACGAGGAAGAGCGGCTGGATCCCGGGGAGCTGGACCGGTTCGCGGGGGAGTGGGACGGGTGGCGGGAGGAGCCGTAAGCCCTTCGGGACCCGTTGTCAGTGCCGCGTGGGATGCTTGTCGCGATGGCCAGGAAGACTGCGAATGACGACCCTCTCGCCCCGCTGACGCTCGCCGTGGGCCAGGAGGAGCTGCTGCTCGACCGTGCCGTGCAGGAGGTGGTGGCCGCCGCGAAGGCCACCGACGCCGACACGGACGTACGGGACCTGTCCCCGGACCAGTTGCAGCCCGGCACGCTCGCCGAGCTGACGAGTCCCTCGCTCTTCGCGGAGCGCAAGGTCGTCGTCGTACGCAATGCGCAGGACCTGTCGGCCGACACGATCAAGGACGTGAAGGCGTATCTCGGGGCGCCCGCCGAGGAGATCACCCTGGTGCTGCTGCACGCGGGCGGGGCCAAGGGCAAGGGGCTGCTCGACGCGGCGCGCAAGGCTGGGGCGCGCGAGGTGGCCTGCCCGAAGATGACGAAGCCGGCGGACCGGCTGGCGTTCGTACGGCAGGAGTTCCGGGCGACGGGCAGGTCCGCCACGCCGGAGGCGTGCCAGGCGCTCGTCGACGCGATCGGGAGCGATCTGCGGGAGCTGGCGTCGGCGGTTTCGCAGCTGGTCGCGGATGTCGAGGGGACGATCGACGAGGCGATCGTCGGGCGGTACTACACGGGCCGGGCCGAGGCGTCGAGCTTCACGGTCGCCGACCGGGCGGTCGAGGGGCGGGCGGCGGAAGCGCTGGAGGCGTTGCGCTGGTCGCTGTCGACCGGGGTGGCGCCGGTGTTGATCACGAGTGCGCTGGCGCAGGGCGTCCGGGCGATCGGGAAGCTGTCGTCGGCGCGGGGCGGCCGGCCGGCCGATCTCGCCCGGGAGCTGGGCATGCCGCCGTGGAAGATCGACCGGGTGCGGCAGCAGATGCGGGGCTGGACTCCGGACGGGGTGGCCGTGGCGCTGCGGGCGGTGGCCGAGGCGGATGCGGGAGTGAAGGGCGGCGGGGACGATCCCGGGTACGCCCTGGAGAAGGCGGTGGTCACCATCGCGCGGGCGGCGCGGTCCAGGGGCCGGGGGTAATCCCGGCAGGCCCCATAGCCCCCAATCACCTTCCGCTCACAAGACCGGCTCCCCGATCCCCAGCAGGTTCCCCTCGCTGTCACGGAACCAGGCGCCGTGTTCACCCGGGTTTCTCACTGTGCCGCGAGAGCCGTCCGGAGGGAGAATCGGGAGAGTCAGCCGTACTCGCCCAGTGATGGAGAGGTGGCGAAGGACATGGCTGAACACCCGCACGCAGCGCTGGTCCGCAAGGGATTCGAGGCCTTCTCGCGCGGTGACATGGACACCTTGCGCGGGCTGATCGCCGGGGACGCCACACACCACGTACCCGGAGATCACCCGTTGTCGGGCGACTTCAAAGGGGTTGACTCGATCATCGAGATGTACGAGCGGCTCGGCGCGGAGACCAACGGGACGGCGCGTGCCGAACTGATCGGCACCGCTGTCGACGGACGCGGCCACGCGGTCGGCATGACCCGCTTCACTGCCGAGCGCAACGGCAAGCGCCTGGACGACACCGGATGCCTCATCTTCCGGATCGTCGGAGACAAGTTCACCGACATCGACGAGTGTGTCGAGGACATCGACAAGAACAACGAATTCTGGTCCTGAACAGGCCGAAGGCCGGGTGCCCTCCCATGGGGAACAGGAGGGCGCCCGGCCTTCGCTTCAAGCTGCTGGATCCGCGCCCGCGTGGCGAACGCAGGCCGCGCGCGGACCCGAGGGGTGCCGGACGGGAGCGGATGAGAGAGGGCCCGCTCGATTCCCTCCGGCGTCACATCAGATGTCAGCCCTTGAGCGCGGCGACCTTCTGAGCCAGCGCCGACTTCTTGTTGGCAGCCTGGTTCTTGTGGATGACGCCCTTCGAGACGGCCTTGTCGAGCTGACGCGCGGCAGCGCGCTGGTACTCGGTGGCCTTCTCGGCGTCACCCGCGGCAGCAGCCTCACGGGCCTTGCGGATCGCGGTCTTGAGGGAGGACTTGACGGCCTTGTTGCGCAGCCGCGCCTTCTCGTTGGTCTTGATCCGCTTGATCTGGGACTTGATGTTCGCCACGAATGAGCCTTCTCAGGTTCTGGCACGGGGCCGCACGGGTGCCGCACGGTCTGTACCGGGTGATTTCTTGAGGAGTGCCTCCTGCGAGAGGGCATGAGGCACAGCCCCCCACGGTACCAGCGGGCTCATTCATGGCCCAAACCCGTCCATGGTCCCCACCCGTGGGACCATGGAGGCTACGTATCGATCCGACCCGAGACCGCAGACACTGCGGACGCCTCAAGAATCAGGACCCTGCGTGCCCGCGATCCCTAGCCATGTGCCCGAGCCGAGCCGTACCGACCCGGCTCTGATCCGCAACTTCTGCATCATCGCGCACATCGACCACGGCAAGTCCACGCTCGCCGACCGGATGCTCCAGCTGACCGGAGTGGTCGAGCAGCGGCAGATGCGTGCTCAGTACCTCGACCGCATGGACATCGAGCGTGAGCGCGGCATCACGATCAAGTCCCAGGCGGTGCGGCTCCCGTGGGCCCCGTCCCACGACAAGAGCAACACGCACATCCTGAACATGATCGACACCCCGGGGCACGTCGACTTCACCTACGAGGTCTCGCGATCGCTCGCCGCCTGTGAGGGCACCATCCTCCTGGTCGACGCCGCCCAGGGCATCGAGGCGCAGACCCTCGCCAACCTGTACCTGGCGATGGAGAACGACCTCACGATCATCCCCGTGCTGAACAAGATCGACCTGCCGGCCGCGCAGCCGGAGAAGTTCGCCGAGGAGCTCGCCCACCTCATCGGGTGCGAGCCCGACGACGTGCTCAAGGTGTCCGCCAAGACCGGGCTCGGTGTCGAGGCGCTGCTGGACAAGGTCGTCGAGCAGGTCCCGGCCCCGGTCGGCGTGAAGGACGCCCCCGCGCGTGCCATGATCTTCGACTCCGTCTACGACTCCTACCGGGGCGTGGTGACGTACGTCCGTGTCATCGACGGGCAGCTCAACAAGCGCGAGCGCATCAAGATGATGTCCACGGGCGCCACGCACGAGCTGCTGGAGATCGGCACCAACTCGCCGGAGATGCTGTCGGCCGACGGCCTGGGCGTCGGCGAGGTGGGCTATCTGATCACCGGCGTGAAGGACGTCCGCCAGTCCAAGGTCGGTGACACCGTCACCAGCCAGTACAAGGGGGCCCAGGAGGCGCTCGGCGGGTACAAGGACCCCAAGCCGATGGTGTTCTCCGGCCTCTACCCCCTGGACGGCTCGGACTACCCGGAGCTGCGCGAGGCCCTCGACAAGCTCCAGCTCAACGACGCCGCGCTGGTCTACGAGCCGGAGACCTCCGCCGCCCTGGGCTTCGGCTTCCGCGTCGGTTTCCTCGGCCTGCTGCACCTGGACGTGATCCGGGAGCGGCTTGAGCGCGAGTTCGGTCTCGACCTGATCGCGACCGCCCCGAACGTGGTCTACCGCGTCCTCATGGAGGACGGCAGCGAGCACACGGTCACCAACCCGAGCGAGTTCCCCGAGGGCAAGATCTCGGAGGTCTACGAGCCGGTCGTGCGGGCCACCATCCTGGCGCCCAGCGAGTTCATCGGCTCGATCATGGAGCTGTGCCAGACCCGGCGCGGTGTCCTGCTCGGCATGGACTACCTCTCCGAGGAGCGGGTCGAGATCCGCTACACCCTCCCGCTCGCCGAGATCGTCTTCGACTTCTTCGACCAGCTGAAGTCCAAGACCCGCGGTTACGCCTCCCTCGACTACGAGCCCACCGGCGAGCAGACCTCCAGCCTGGTCAAGGTCGACATCCTGCTGCACGGCGACAAGGTCGACGCCTTCTCGGCGATCACCCACAAGGACCAGGCGTACGCCTACGGCGTGCGGCTCGTCGCCAAGCTCAAGGAGCTCATCCCGCGGCAGGCCTTCGAGGTGCCGGTCCAGGCCGCCATCGGCTCCCGGGTCATCGCCCGCGAGACCATCCGCGCCATCCGCAAGGACGTCCTCGCCAAGTGCTACGGCGGTGACATCTCCCGTAAGCGGAAGCTGCTGGAGAAGCAGAAGGAGGGCAAGAAGCGGATGAAGATGGTGGGTTCCGTGGAAGTTCCGCAGGAGGCGTTCATCGCCGTCCTGTCGAGCGATGACAGTGCGGGGTCGGGCAAGGGCAAGAAGTAATCACGGGTTACCGCGGGTTACACCGCAAACCGGGTAGAACAGGGGCGCGTCGTGCGAAAGTGCGGCGGGCCCCTGTGCGTATGCGGGGTAGCTCTCTGTAGGAAGTGACAGGCCGCGGACCCTTACGCAGCGGCCGGTCGACCTTTACTCTGATCCCTGCTCGATAGTTACTCGTGAGTTAAACAACAGCTCGCGAACAGCAGCTCGTGAGTGAAAACCAGCCGCACCTGAGCCAGCCGCACTGTCGCGGGCCCGGAGGATGTCGTGAGCGACACACAGACACTGATCGAGAACCGTCCGCCGTCCGTGGCGAGCCTCTTCCTGGAGCGCGTGGCGGCCACGCCGGACGCCGAGGCCTACCGGTATCCGGTGCCCGCGTCCTCCGGGCAGGGGCCGGACGAGTGGAAGTCACTGAGCTGGGCGCAGGCCGCCGAGCGGATCCACGCCATCGCGGCCGGGCTCATCGAGCTGGGCGTGCAGCCCGAGCAGCGCGTCGCCCTCGCTTCCAGCACCCGCATCGAGTGGATCCTCGCCGACCTCGGCATCATGTGCGCCGGCGCCGCGACGACCACGGTCTACCCGCAGACCAACGCCGAGGAGTCGGCGTACATCCTGTCGGACTCCGAGAGCCGGGTGCTCATCGCGGAGAACGTCGAGCAGCTGGCCAAGGCGCAGGAGAAGCGCGCCGAGCTGATCGACCTGACCCACGTCGTGGTCATCGACCCGGCCGGGGTCGAGACCGCCGACTGGATCCTCACCCTGGACGAGCTGGAGAAGCGCGGCGCGGCCCGGCTGGAGAAGGACCCCGACCTGATCAGGGAGCGGGTCGGCGCCATCACCAAGGACCAGCTGGCCACCCTCATCTACACCTCCGGCACCACAGGCCGCCCCAAGGGTGTGCGCCTCCCGCACGACAACTGGTCCTACATGGCGAAGGCGATCGCCGCGACCGGGCTGATCAGCAGCGAGGACGTGCAGTACCTGTGGCTGCCCCTCGCGCACGTCTTCGGCAAGGTCCTCACCTCCGGCCAGATCGAGGTCGGGCATGTCACCGCCGTGGACGGCCGCGTCGACAAGATCATCGAGAACCTGCCGGTGGTGCAGCCGACGTACATGGCGGCCGTGCCGCGCATCTTCGAGAAGGTCTACAACGGCGTCGCCGCGAAGGCCCGCGCGGCCGGCGGGGCCAAGTACAAGATCTTCCAGTGGGCCGCGGAGGTCGCCCGCGAGTACGCCAAGGTGGCCCAGGACAACTTCCGGCGTACCGGGACCGCGTCCGTGCCGTTCGGGCTGGGCGCGAAGCACAACGTCGCGGACGCGCTGGTGTACGCCAAGATCCGGGAGGCCTTCGGGGGCAACCTGCGGGCGTGCGTCTCGGGTTCCGCGGCGCTGGCACCCGAGATCGGGTACTTCTTCTCCGGCGCCGGCATCCACATCCTGGAGGGCTACGGCCTGACCGAGTCCTCGGCCGCGTCGTTCGTGAACCCGGGCGAGGCCTACCGCACCGGTACGGTCGGCAAGCCGCTGCCCGGCACGGAGGTGCGGATCGCCGACGACGGGGAGATCCTGCTGCGCGGCCCCGGCATCATGGAGGGCTACCACAAGCTGCCCGAGAAGACCGCCGAGGTGCTGGAGCCGGACGGCTGGTTCCACACCGGGGACATCGGGGAGCTGTCGCCCGACGGGTATCTGCGGATCACCGACCGCAAGAAGGACCTGATCAAGACGTCGGGCGGCAAGTACATCGCGCCGGCCGAGGTCGAGGGGCAGTTCAAGGCGGTGTGCCCGTACGTGTCCAACATCCTGGTGCACGGGGCCGACCGGAACTTCTGCACGGCGCTCATCGCGCTCGACGAGGTCGCCATCACCGAGTGGGCCAAGGAGAACGGGCTGGAGGGGAAGCCGTACGCGGAGATCGTTTCCTCGCCGGTCACGGTGGAGATGGTCGACGGGTACGTGAAGCAGCTCAACGAGGGGCTTCAGCGGTGGCAGACGATCAAGAAGTTCCGGTTGCTGCCGCGGGATCTCGATGTGGAGCACGGTGAGATCACGCCGAGTCTGAAGCTGAAGCGGCCGGTTGTGGAGCGGGAGTACAAGCATCTGATCGAGGAGATGTACGAGGGGTCGCGCGAGGCGTAAGGGGGCGGCGCGGGGATTCGTCGGCGGCTGCGGGTTCGTTGTGGCTGCTCGCGCAGTTCCCCGCGCCCCCAAGAGCTTCCATCCACTCGGCGTCGTAGGTCCTGGGCCTCTGCGCGCAGGCGTTCGGGTTCCGGCGCCTTCGGGGTGGCCGGCCGCGCTGCTCATGTTTCCTCTTCCCCGTCCCCGGGGTTCAGCAGTTCGCAGACGACCGTCAGCAGCCGGTCGATCTCCACCGGCTTGGGCACGTAGTCGTTGGCGCCGCGGGCGATGGACTTCTCGCGGTCGCCGGGCATCGCCTTCGCGGTCAGGGCGACGATGGGCAGGTCCGCCCAGCGCGGGGTGCGGCGGATGGCGGAGATCGTCTCGTAGCCGTCCATCTCCGGCATCATGATGTCCATCAGGACCAGTTCGACGTCCGGGCTGCGCTCCAGCGTCTCGATGCCCTCGCGGCCGTTCTCCGCGTACAGCACGGTCATGCCGACGCGGCCGAGGACATGGGTGAGGGCGAAGACGTTGCGGATGTCGTCGTCGACGATCAGCACCCGCCGCCCGGCCAGGATCCGGCCCGGCCTGCCGGACGTCCACGCCTCCAGCCTGGTCGGCGAGGGCCAGGTGTCGTCGGTCTCGTGCGCGGCCGGGAACGGTCCGGCGGTGGACGGCTGGAGGGGGAGGGGCAGTGGTGGTTCGGGGCGGTCGTCCAGGGCCGGCCCCGGGGCCGTGTGACCGGGGCTCACGACAGGCACGTACAGGGTGAACGTCGAGCCCTTGCCGGGTTCGCTCTCGGCGACGATCCGGCCGCCGAGCAGGCCCGCGATCTCCCGGCTGATGGACAGGCCGAGGCCGGTGCCGCCGTACTTGCGGTTGGTGGTGCCGTCGGCCTGCTGGAACGCCTCGAAGATCACGGGGAGTTTCTCCGGCGCGATCCCGATGCCGGTGTCGGACACGGCGAAGGCGATGACGTCATCGGTGTCCCGGATGTAGCGGTGCTCGGTGTCCTTCACCCGGTCGACCCGCAGCTCGACCTTGCCCGTCGCGGTGAACTTGATCGCGTTGGAGAGGAGGTTGCGCAGGATCTGCTGGAGCCGCTGTTCGTCCGAGTACATCTCGCGCGGTACGTCCTCGCCGACCGCCAGCTCGAAGGCCAGCCCCCGGTCGATGGTGAGCGGGCGGAACGTGGCGTGGACGTAGTCGAGCAGCTTGATCACCGGCAATCGCTTGGGGCGTACGTCCATCCGGCCCGCCTCGATCTTCGACAGGTCCAGGATGTCGTTGATCAGCTGGAGCAGGTCCGAGCCCGAGCGGTGGATCGTCGTCGCGAACTGCACCTCCTGGTCCGAGAGATGACCGTCCGGGTTGTCGGAGAGCAGCCGCGCCAGGATCAGCAGGGAGTTCAGCGGTGTGCGCAGCTCGTGCGACATGTTCGCCAGGAACTCCGACTTGTACTGCGAGGACGTGGCCAGCAGGGCGGCCTTCTCCTCCAGTTCGGCGTTGGAGCGCTGCAACTCGGCCTGCTGTTTCTGCAGTTCGTCCGAGCGCTCCTGGAGCTGCATGGCCAGGCGCTGGGACTCGCCCAGCAGGGACTCCGTGCGGGAGTTGGCGATGATCGTGTTGATGGCGACGCCGATGGTGTTGACGAACTGGTCGAAGAAGGCCAGGTGCACGTCGGAGAAGCGGGAGAACGAGGCGAGTTCGATGACGCCGAGGAGCCTGTCCTCGAAGAGGATCGGGATGATGACGATCGTCGTGGGAGCCGCCTCGCCGAGGCCGCTGTTGATCTTGATGTAGTCGGGCGGGGCGCCCTCGACCAGGATCCGCTTCTTCTCCCGGGCCGCCTGCGCCACCAGGCCGTGCACCGGGAGGGCGCCGGTCTCGACGGTCGCGTCCTGGGCGGCGCCGTAGCCGGCGATGAAGGCGAGGCCCTTGGTGGGGACCGTTGCGCCGTCCTGCTCCGGGTCGGCCAGGTAGAACGCGCCGTACTGGGCGTTCACCAGCGGGGTCAGCTCGCGGAGGATCAGGTCGGCGACCTCCATCAGGTCGCGGTGGCCCTGCATCAGGGCGGCGAGCCGCGCCAGGTTGGACTCCAGCCAGTCCTTCGCGCGGGTCGTCTCGCGCAGGTTGGCCACCATCAGGTTGATGTTGTCCTTCAGCTCGGCCACCTCGCCGCGCGTCTCGACCGTGATCGAACGGGACATGTCGCCCTGGGCCACGGCGGAGGCGACCTCGGCGATCGCGCGGACCTGGGTGGTGAGGTTCGAGGCCAGCTCGTTGACGTTCGTCGTCAGTCGCTTCCAGGTGCCGTAGACGCCCTCGACCCGGGCCTGGCCGCCGAGTTGGCCCTCGCTGCCGACCTCGCGGGCCACGCGCGTGACCTCCGAGGAGAAGGAGGACAGCGTGTCGACCATCGTGTTGATCGTGGTCTTCAGCTCCAGGATCTCGCCGCGCGCGTCCACGTCGATCTTCCGGGACAGGTCGCCCTGCGCCACGGCCGTCGCGACCTGGGCGATGTTGCGCACCTGGGAGGTGAGGTTGTCGGCCATGGAGTTGACGTTGTCCGTCAGGTCCCGCCAGACACCGGAGACGCCCAGCACCTGCGCCCGGCCGCCGAGCCGGCCGTCGGTGCCGACCTCGCGGGCGACGCGCGTGACCTCGTCGGCGAAGGCGCGCAGCTGCTCCACCATCGTGTTGACGGTGTCCTTGAGTTCGAGGATCTCGCCGCGGGCGTCGACCGTGATCTTCTTCGACAGGTCGCCGTTGGCGACGGCGGTGGTGACCTGGGCGATGTTGCGGACCTGGGAGGTCAGGTTCAGCGCCATGAAGTTGACGTTGTCGGTGAGGTCCTTCCAGACGCCGGAGACGCCCCGGACCTGTGCCTGACCGCCGAGGTTGCCCTCGGTGCCGACCTCGCGGGCGACGCGGGTGACCTCGTCGGCGAAGGCGGAGAGCTGGTCGACCATCGTGTTGATCGTGGACTTCAGCTCCAGGATCTCGCCCTTGGCCTCCACTGTGATCTTCTTGCCGAGGTCGCCCTGGGCGACGGCGGTGGAGACGAGGGCGATGTTGCGCACCTGGGAGGTGAGGTTGTCGGCCATGAAGTTGACGTTGTCGGTGAGGTCCTTCCAGACGCCGGAGACGCCCCGGACCTGTGCCCGGCCGCCGAGGTTGCCTTCCGTGCCGACCTCGCGGGCGACTCGGGTGACTTCGTCGGCGAAGGCGGAGAGCTGATCGACCATCGTGTTGATGGTCGACTTGAGCTCCAGGATCTCGCCGCGGGCGTCGACCGTGATCTTCTGGGACAGGTCGCCGTTGGCCACGGCCGTCGTCACCTGGGCGATGTTGCGGACCTGCGAGGTCAGGTTCGACGCCATGAAGTTGACGTTGTCGGTGAGGTCCTTCCAGACCCCGGAGACGCCCCGGACCTGTGCCCGGCCGCCCAGCTGGCCCTCGGTGCCGACCTCGCGGGCGACGCGGGTGACCTCGTCGGCGAAGGCGGAGAGCTGGTCGACCATCGTGTTCACGGTCAGCTTCAGTTCCAGCAGCTCGCCGGTCGCCTCCACCGTGACCGTGCGGGTCAGGTCGCCGCGTGCCACCGCCGTCGTGACCGCCGCGATGTCCCGCACCTGGGCCGTCAGCCGGGACGCCATCGTGTTGACGGCCTCCGTCACGTCCCGCCAACTTCCCGACAGACCCTGCACCTTGGCCCGGCCGCCGAGCCGCCCCTCGGTCCCGACCTCGCGCGCGACCCGCGTCACCTCGCCGGTGAACAGGGAGAGCTGGTCCACCATCTTGTTCACGGCCCGGCCCAGGCGCCGCAGGTCGCCGCGTAACTCCCGCGTGCCGTCGTGCAGATCGACCCGCTGGGTCAGATCGCCGCCGGCCACCGCGTCCAGCACGCGCGCGGCGTTCGCCGCCGGGGCGACCAGGGCGTCGAGCAGTTGGTTCACGTCGTTGACGCGGGACGTCCACAGGCCCTGCCCCGGACTGGCCGAGAGCCGCTCGTCGAGCCGGCCGTGGCGCACCAGCTCCCTTTTCACGCGCTGCACCTCGGTCGTGAAGTGAACGCTGCGGTCCATGATCTGGTTGAAGACCGCGGTGAGTTCGGCCACCATCCCGTGGCCGGTTTCCGGCACCTTCGTGAAGTCGCCGTCGCGTGCCGCTGTCATGGCTGCGAGCAGGGGAAGCAGATCGGATGCACGAATCTGACCGTCTTCGTGCCGGTCTTCGACCACAGGAGTAGCACTGTTCTCACTCATGGCGGCCCACTTCGGTAACTCGGCGCTTATGGGCGTGGCCAGTCTGTCACCCTGTCGGCATCGACTGTGGCGTATTCGTACGAACTGCCCGGGGAGCTGTCCATGGGGGCCATTCCGACGCAACGGGAGACCGCTTCCCGTGCCTCAGAGGCGCCTGCCCACGCTTCGGAGATGCCTGTGCCCGTGCACGAGGGGGCTGTCTCCGAGGAGTGTGCATCGTCTTGCGAGGCGCCGGTGCCCGCTTCCGAGGGGCCGGTGCCCGCTTCCGAGGGGCCTGTGGTCGCTTTGGAGGCACCGGTGCTCGCTTCGGAGGCGGTCGGGGTCGCTTCCGAGGCGCCTGCGAAGGAGCACGCGCGGGCGTACGCGACCCTGTCCGGCAGCTCCGTCGCCCCGGGGGCCGCCCGCGCCGTGGTGCGCGCGGCGCTCGCCGAGTGGACCGGGCTCGGCCTGCCCGGCGCCGAGCACCTCACCGACCGTCTCGCCGACGACGCCCTGCTGGTCGTCAGCGAACTGGTCACCAACGCCGTCGTGCACGCCGGCACCGACGTCGAGCTGGAGTGCCGGCTGGAATGCGACGGCACGGACACGGCCGCGCTCCTCGTCGAGGTCTCCGACCACCACCCCTCACGCGCCCCTCGCGGCGGCGAGCCGGAAACGCCGCACGACACCCCGGAGTACGGGCGCGGCCTGCGGCTCGTCGGCGCCCTCTCCGAGGCCTGGGGCATCACCTACCGCACGGGCCGGAAGACCGTATGGGCGCGGTTGCCCGCCGGGGGCTGCGCGGCGGCCGAGCAGATCGAGGCGTACGCCGGGGAGCACGCGCTGGCGCACGGGCTGAGGATGGCGGAGATCCTGGCGCCGGAACCGCCCCACGGACGGGACGACCGGGAGGGGGAGCAGGGCCGGCGGCGTGCCAGAGCCGGCGCGACCGAGCGACAGGGTGGGCATCCCCTGCGGGACGCGCGCGATTCAAGGGACCTGTATGACCCTGGCGGCTCCCATGACCTGCGCGACTGGCACGACCTGCGGGACTGGCGGGACCGGTACGAGGACTGCGACGGCCGCGACGGACGCGACGGTGCCTGGCTGGGCCGCGGTGCCCTCTCCTTCCTCGCCGAGGCCTCCGACCTCCTCGCCGGACAGCTCGACGAGGACCTGGTCGCCGCCCTCGCAGGGCAGCTGATCGTGCCCCGGCTGGCCGACTGGTGCGCGGTGTGGCTGGAGGACGAGGCCACCGGCGGCGGCTGGAGCGGCGGGCCCCGGCTGGCCCGGGTCTGGCACGGCAGCGAGAACCGCATCGAGGAGCTGCGCCGGGCCCTGGAGAAGGCCGCGCCGCACCCGTCCGACCCGTCGGGTTCCGGGCCGGTCGACTACCCCTGGCCCGGCGAGGCGCTCGGTGACGAGCCCGGCGAACCGGGCTCGGCCCTCGCGTACCGGCTCGTCGCCGGGGGACGCCCGCTGGGCACCCTCGTCATCGGACGGTCCGGTGTCGCCGGCTTCCCCGACGAGATCACCGGCCTCGCCGAGGACCTCAGCCGCCGGGTCGCGCTCGCCATCGGCGCCGCCCGCCAGTACGCCCGCCAGGCCACCATCAGCGCCGTACTCCAGCGCGGACTGCTGCCCGGCGCCGTGGCCGAGATCCCCGGGGTCCGCAGCGCCCTCGTCTACGAGCCGTGCGACAAGGGCGGGCCCAGCGGCGACTTCTACGACCTGTTCCCGGCCGGTGACGGCCGCTGGTGCTTCGCCGTCGGCGACGTCCAGGGCAAGGGTCCGGAGGCCGCTGTCGTGATCGGCCTGGCCCGGCCCTGGCTGCGGCTGCTGGCCCGTGAGGGCTATCGGGTCGCCGACGTCCTCGACCGTCTCAACCAGCTCCTGCTCGACGACGCCACGGAGGCCGCGGACGCGGCGGCCCGCGCGCTGGTGGCCGCCGGCGCCCGCCCGACCCCGCCCGGCGACGGCCCCCAGACGCGCTTCCTGTCCCTGTTGTACGGCGAGCTGGTCCCCTTCGACGGCGGCGTCCGCTGCACCGTCGCCTCCGCCGGGCACCCGCTGCCCCTTGTGCTCGGGGCGGGCGGCGAGGTCCACACGGCCGCGCGGCCCCAAACCCTCCTGGGCGTCATCGAGGACGCCACGTACACCAGCGAGACCTTCGAGCTGCGGTCCGGCGACACCCTGCTGTGCGTCACCGACGGTGTGACCGAGCGCCGCTCCGGCTCCCGCCAGTTCGACGACGGGGACGGGCTCGCGACGGCGCTGGCAGGGTGCGCGGGGCTGGACGCGGAGCTGATAGCCGAGCGGATCAGGCGGCTGGTGCACGAGTTCGGGGCGCGGCCCCCGGCCGACGATCTGGCGCTGCTGGTGCTCCAGGCAGAGTGACCGCGCGGGTACTGGACAATGGAACGTATGCCTTCCGCACTCCCCGACGGCGAGCCCGTCCCCGACGACGGCGCACTTCCCGTGTCCGCGCTCGCCGGGGCCGCCGACCGCCCGCTCGGGTTCTACCTGCACGTTCCGTACTGCGCGACCCGCTGCGGCTACTGCGATTTCAACACCTACACGGCGACCGAGCTGCGCGGCACCGGTGGTGTGCTGGCCTCGCGTGACAACTACGCCGAGACGCTGGTCGACGAGGTCCGGCTGGCCCGGAAGGTGCTGGGTGACGACCCGCGTCCGGTTCGTACGGTGTTCGTGGGCGGGGGTACGCCGACGCTGCTCGATGCCGGTGACCTGGTGCGGATGCTTGCGGCCGTCCGCGACGAGTTCGGGCTCGCGGAGGACGCCGAGGTCACGACGGAGGCGAACCCGGAGTCGGTGGATCCGGCGTATCTGGCCGCCCTGCGCGAGGGGGGCTTCAACCGGATCTCGTTCGGCATGCAGAGTGCGCGGCAGCATGTGCTGAAGGTGCTGGACCGCACGCACACGCCGGGACGGCCGGAGGCGTGTGTGGCCGAGGCTCGTGCGGCCGGGTTCGAGCATGTGAATCTCGACCTGATCTACGGCACGCCGGGGGAGTCCGACGACGACTGGCGGGCGTCACTGGACGCGGTGCTGGGGGCCGGGCCGGATCATGTCAGCGCGTACGCCCTGATCGTCGAGGAGGGGACGCAGCTGGCGCGTCGGATCCGCCGGGGCGAGGTGCCGATGACCGACGACGATGTGCATGCCGACCGGTATCTGATCGCGGACGAGGTTCTCTCGGGCGCGGGCTTCGAGTGGTACGAGGTGTCGAACTGGGCGACCTCGGAGGCGGGGCGGTGTCTGCACAACGAGCTGTACTGGCGGGGGGCCGACTGGTGGGGGGCCGGGCCGGGCGCGCACAGTCATGTGGGCGGGGTGCGGTGGTGGAACGTGAAGCATCCCGGGGCGTATGCGGGGGCGCTGGCGGCGGGGCGGTCGCCTGGGGCCGGGCGTGAGGTGCTGTCGGAGGAGGACCGGCGGGTCGAGCGGATTCTGCTGGAGTTGCGGCTGCGGGAAGGTGTGCCGTTGTCGTTGCTGCGGGAGGAGGGGCTTGCGGCGTCTCGGCGGGCCTTGTCCGAAGGGCTGCTCCAGGAGGGGCCGTATGCGGAGGGGCGGGCTGTACTGACGTTGCGCGGGCGGTTGCTGGCGGACGGGGTCGTGCGTGATCTGGTGGACTGAGGTGCTCGGCGTCTGTGCCGGGGCCGGGGCGATGCGCAACTCGGCGCGACCAGGTGCCGCTCTCTGTGGGACGGGTGCCGCCCCAGGCGGCACGCATGCCCGCAGCTAGGCCGTCACGAAGTCGATCAGTTCCTCCACCCTGCCCAGCAGTTCCGGCTCCAGGTCCTTGTACGACCGGACCCCCGACAGGATCCGCTGCCAGGCCGCCCCCGTGTTCTCCGGCCAGCCCAGGGCCCTGCACACCCCCGTCTTCCAGTCCTGGCCGCGAGGAACCCGGGGCCACGCCTCGATGCCCAGGGACGACGGTTTCACCGCCTCCCAGATGTCGATGTAGGGGTGGCCGACGACCAGGGCGTGGTCGCTCGTCACCGACTCGGCGATGCGCCACTCCTTGCTGCCCGGCACCAGGTGGTCCACCAGGACGCCGAGGCGGGCGTCGGGGCCGGGGGCGAAGGACTCGACGATGGACGGCAGGTCGTCGACGCCCTCCAGGTACTCCACGACCACGCCCTCGATGCGCAGGTCGTCGCCCCAGACCTTCTCGACCAGCTCGGCGTCGTGC
This sequence comes from Streptomyces coeruleorubidus, assembly GCF_028885415.1. Classification (GTDB taxonomy): domain Bacteria; phylum Actinomycetota; class Actinomycetes; order Streptomycetales; family Streptomycetaceae; genus Streptomyces; species Streptomyces coeruleorubidus_A. Next base: position 3,242,394 of record NZ_CP118527.1, on the reverse strand, counting down.
CGGCCCTCGACGTAGATGCGCCCGGCGCGGGCCACGCGCGCGCGGGCGCCGGGTACGGCCACCGAACCGGAGGCCGTGCGGGTGGGACGCGCGGGGCCGGCGGGCGAGGGGCGGACCAGCGTCACGGCCCTGCCCTCCAGGAGGAAGCCGCGCGGCTCCATGGGGAACACCCGGTGCTTGCCGAAGCGGTCCTCCAGTGTCACCGTGCCCGCCTCGCAGCGGATCACCGCGCCGCAGAAGCCGGTCCCGGCCTCCTCGACGACCAGACCCGGCTCCGCCGGAACCTCGGGCACCGGCTGCTGCGGCTTCTTCCACGGCGGGGTGAGATCGGGCGAGTACTGGCGCATTCGAATGACGATAGGGAAAGCCGGCGGGCGGTCACGGAGACACGCCGAAACGCGCCGCCAGCGTGTCCCGCTGGGCGCGGACGAACGCCGCGTCCACCACCGCTCCGTGACCGGGCACGTACAGCGCGTCCCGCCCGCCCAGGTCGAGCAGCCGGTCCAGGGCGGCCGGCCAGTGCGACGGCACGGCGTCGGGGCCCGCCTGCGGCTCGCCGGACTCCTCGACCAGATCGCCGCAGAACACCACCTCCGGATCACCCGGCACCAGCACCGCCAGATCGTGCGCGGTGTGCCCGGGGCCCACGTTCGCCAGCAGCACCTGGCGCCCGCCGCCCAGGTCGAGGGTCCACTCCCCGGAGACCAGGTGGCGGGGCGGAACCAGCCGGTCCGCCGACTCCTGCGCGGTGGTCTCCGCCAGGCCGTTGCGCACCGCGTCCGCCCGCAGCTCCTCGCGGTCCCGTACGCGCGTCAGCACCGCGTCCACGCCCACCGCGCCGAAGACCTCCGCGTCCGTGAACGCCGCCGCCCCGAAGACATGGTCGAAGTGGGGATGGGTCAGCGCGAGATGCGTCACATGGTCACCGGTGAGCGACTGCGCCTGCTCGCGCAACCGCGCGCCCTCGGCCGGGCTCGACCCCGCGTCGATCATGAGTACCGCGCCCTCACCGGCGACCAGCCCCGCCGTGCAGTCCCACACCGGAAGCCGACACCTCCCCACCCCGGCGGCCACCCGCTCCCACCCGAGCTCTTCCCAAGTCACCGTCATACGGCGACGCTAGCGGTGACCCCCGCCCGGGGCACGACAGCGCGCGACCAGCCTTGCCGGGGGTGTACCCCACCGCCGTACACTGGGCGGGGAATGCTGGCACTCGCACGCGCAGAGTGCCAGGCACGACAGGCAGGACACCAGGCGGACGACTTCTGGAGGTGTGCGCGAATGCTCAGTGAACGCAGGCTTCAGGTGCTGCGCGCCATCGTCCAGGACTACGTCGGCACCGAGGAGCCGGTGGGCTCCAAGGCCCTCACCGAGCGGCACAACCTCGGCGTCTCCCCGGCCACCGTCCGCAACGACATGGCGGCCCTGGAGGACGAGGGGTACATCGCCCAGCCGCACACCAGCGCCGGGCGCATCCCCACCGACAAGGGCTACCGGCTGTTCGTGGACAAGCTGGCCGGCGTGAAGCCGATGACCGCGCCCGAGCGGCGCGCGATCCAGAACTTCCTCGAGGGCGCCGTCGACCTCGACGACGTCGTGGCGCGTACGGTGCGGCTGCTCGCGCAGCTCACGCGCCAGGTCGCCGTCGTGCAGTACCCGTCGCTGACCCGCTCGACCGTGCGGCATGTGGAGTTGCTCTCCCTCGCGCCCGCGCGCGTGATGCTCGTGCTGATCACGGACACCGGGCGGGTCGAGCAGCGCGTGGTCGACTGCCCGGCGCCCTTCGGAGAGGCCTCGCTGGCGGATCTGCGCGCGCGGCTCAACAGCCGTGTCGCGAACCGCCGTTTCACGGATGTGCCCAGTCTGGTGGAGGATCTGCCGGAGGCGTTCGAGCACGAGGACCGGGGTACGGTCTCCACGGTGCTCTCCACTCTCCTGGAGACACTCGTCGAGGAGAACGAGGAGCGGCTGATGATCGGCGGCACCGCCAATCTGACCCGCTTCGGTCATGACTTCCCCCTCACGATCCGGCCGGTGCTGGAGGCGCTGGAGGAGCAGGTCGTGCTCCTCAAGCTGCTCGGCGAGGCGAAGGATCCGGGCGTGACCGTACGTATCGGTCATGAGAACGCCCATGAAGGACTCAACTCCACGTCCGTCGTGTCGGTCGGCTACGGTTCGGGCGGCGAGGCTGTCGCCAAGCTCGGCGTGGTCGGACCGACCCGCATGGACTACCCGGGAACGATGGGAGCGGTACGCGCAGTGGCACGGTACGTCGGACAGATCCTGGCGGAGTCGTAGTGGCCACGGACTACTACGCCGTACTCGGCGTGCGCCGCGACGCGTCGCAGGAAGAGATCAAGAAGGCCTTCCGGCGGCTCGCGCGCGAGCTGCACCCGGACGTCAACCCCGATCCGAAGACCCAGGAGCGGTTCAAGGAGATCAACGCCGCTTACGAGGTGCTGTCGGACCCGCAGAAGAAGCAGGTCTACGACCTCGGCGGCGACCCGCTCTCGCAGGCCGGAGGCGGCGGCGCGGGCGGCTTCGGGGCCGGCGGCTTCGGGAACTTCTCCGACATCATGGACGCGTTCTTCGGCACGGCGTCGCAGCGCGGTCCGCGCTCGCGCACCCGCCGCGGCCAGGACGCCATGATCCGCATCGAGATCGAGCTCGACGAGGCGGCCTTCGGCACGACGAAGGACATCCAGGTCGACACGGCGGTCGTCTGCAACACCTGCAACGGTGAGGGCGCGGCGCCGGGCACCTCCGCGCAGACGTGTGACATGTGCCGCGGCCGCGGTGAGGTGTCGCAGGTCACCCGGTCCTTCCTGGGCCAGGTCATGACGTCCCGCCCCTGCCCGCAGTGCCAGGGCTTCGGCACGGTCGTCCCGACCCCCTGCCCGGAGTGCGCCGGCGACGGCCGCGTCCGCTCCCGCCGCACGCTGACCGTGAAGATCCCCGCCGGTGTCGACAACGGCACGCGCATCCAGCTCGCCGGCGAGGGCGAGGTCGGTCCCGGCGGCGGCCCCGCGGGCGACCTGTACGTCGAGATCCACGAACTGCCCCACTCGCAGTTCCAGCGGCGCGGCGACGACCTGCACTGCACGGTCACGCTCCCGATGACCGCGGCCGCCCTCGGCACGAAGGTGCCGCTGGAGACGCTGGACGGCCTGGAGGAGGTCGACATCCGGCCCGGCACCCAGTCCGGCCAGTCGATCCCGCTGCACGGCCGCGGTGTCACGCATCTGCGCGGCGGCGGACGCGGCGACCTCATCGTCCACGTCGAGGTCCAGACCCCGAGCAAGCTCGACGTCGAGCAGGAGCGCCTCCTGCGCGAGCTGGCCAAACTGCGCGGCGAGGAGCGGCCTCAGGGGCAGTTCCAGCCCGGGCAGCAAGGGTTGTTCTCTCGGTTGAAGGACGCGTTCAACGGGCGGTGATGCCGACGGCCCGGCTACTGCTGGGGGTCCGGGGGTCGGCCCCCGGGCAGGCACAGTCAGCCCGGGCAGCAAGGTTTGTTCTCTCGGTTGAAGGACGCGTTCAACGGGCGCTGACGTCGGCTCCCCGGAGGCCGACGGGTGGCTTTTCCTCTGGTCTATGCCACACGGCAGGCCGGTTTCGGAGTTGTTCGGAGGACGTGACAACATGCGGTCATGTCCTCCGCGCTGACCGATCTCTTCCCGCACCCGATCGTGCAGGCCCCCATGGCGGGCGGCGTCTCCGTACCGAAGCTCGCCGCCGCCGTGTGCGAGGCGGGCGGACTCGGGTTCCTCGCCGCCGGGTACAAGACCGCCGACGGGATGTACCAGGAGATCAAGCAGCTCCGCAGCCTCACCGGCAGGCCCTTCGGAGTGAACCTCTTCATGCCGCAGCCGGAGTACCCCGGTGCAAGCACCGGCTCCACCGGAGCGGCTGGCGCCGCGCCCCCTTATGCCGCCGCCATCGACGTCTACGCCCACCAGCTGGCCGGCGAGGCCTCCTGGTACGAGGCCGAGCTCGGCGACCCCGACAGCGGCCGGGACGACGGCTACGAGACCAAGCTCGCGGTGCTGCGCGACAACCCCGTGCCGGTGGTGTCGTTCCACTTCGGCACGCCGACCCGGGAGGTCGTCGACGCCCTGCACCGGGTCGGCACCTTCGTCCTGGTCACCGCGACCACCCCCGACGAGGCCCGGGCCGTCGAGCGCGCGGGCGCGGACGCGGTCATCGCGCAGGGCGTCGAGGCCGGCGGCCACCAGGGCACGCACCGGGACATCCCCGAGACGGACGGTTCCGGCATCGGGCTGCTGTCGCTGGTCGCCCAGATCCGGGAGGCCGTGAGCATCCCGATCATCGCCGCCGGCGGCATCATGCGCGGCGGTCAGATCGCCGCGGTCCTCGCGGCGGGCGCGAGCGCGGCCCAGCTCGGCACCGCGTTCCTCGCCACCGCCGAGTCGGGGGCGAACGCCGTGCACAAGCAGGCGCTGACCAACCCCCTGTTCGTGCGTACGGAGTTGACCCGGGCCTTCTCCGGGCGCCCGGCGCGCGGCCTGGTCAACCGCTTCCTGCGCGAGCACGGCCCGTACGCGCCCGCCGCCTATCCCGAGATCCACCACCTCACCTCGCCGCTGCGCAAGGCCGCCGCCAAGGCGGGTGACGCGCAGGGCATGGCGCTGTGGGCCGGGCAGGGGCACCGGATGGCGCGGGAGATGCCCGCCGGGCAGCTGGTGGAGGTGCTGGCCGGTGAACTCGCCGCGGCGCTGACAGCGTTGTCGGGCGGAGGCGGAGTCCGATGACAGCTCCGGTGTTCGTGGTCGAGCACTTCGACTCGGCCGGGGGCGGACGCCATGTCCTCGACGGTCCGGAGGGACGGCACGCCGTCTCCGTGAAGCGGCTGCGGCCCGGTGAGGACGTCGTCCTCACGGACGGGGCCGGGCGGTGGGCGGACGGTGTCGTGCTCGACACCGAGGGCAAGGACCGGCTGATCGTCCGGCTGGACCCGGTGACCGAGGAGCCGCCGGAGCAGCCCGGGGTGACCGTCGTCCAGGCACTGCCCAAGGGGGACCGCGGGGAGCTGGCCGTCGAGACGATGACCGAGGTCGGCGTCGACGCGATCGTGCCGTGGGCGGCGGCGCGCTGCATCACGCAGTGGAAGGGCGAGCGCGGGGCGAAGGCGCTGGGGAAGTGGAGGGCGACGGCCCGGGAGGCCGGGAAGCAGTCGCGCCGGGTGCGGTTCCCCGAGGTCGCGGAGGTGGCGACGACCAAGCAGGTCGCTGCGCTGCTGGCCGGTGCCGACTTCGCCGCCGTGCTGCACGAGAGCGGGGACGAGCCGCTGGCGACGGCCGAACTGCCGTCGTCCGGTGAGATCGTGCTGGTGGTGGGGCCCGAAGGGGGCGTGGCGCCGGAGGAGTTGGCGCTGTTCGCACAAGCGGGGGCCAAGGCGTATCGCCTCGGGCGCAGTGTGCTGCGCACATCGACTGCCGGGACCGCGGCCGTGGCCGTGCTCCTGGCTCGCACCGGCCGCTGGACCTGACCCTTCTCGGAGGCACCGTGGAACTCGCACAGGTACGACTGCTCGTGACCGACTTCGCCGCCTGCTACCACTTCTACGGCGAGGTCCTCGGCCTCAAGCCGCAGTCGGGGGCGGTGGACGGGCCGTACGAGAAGTTCAGCCCCGCGGTGGGATCCGCGGGGATCGCGTTGCAGGACCGCTCGATGATGGCCGAGATGCTGGACGAGCTGGGCGACACGGCGAACGGCCACCGCTCCCTGGTCGTCCTGCGCGTCGACGCCCTGGACGCCTACTGCGAGGAGATCACTCTGCGCGGCGCCACGATCCTGCACGGCCCGGCCCTCCTGACCAACCGCCTGCGCGTCGCCCACCTCAAGGACCCGGAAGGCAACCTGGTGGAACTCCAGGAGTGGCTACTGCTGCGCGGCTGACGGCTTGGCCGGGCGCATACGCCGGGCTGCGCAACGCCCCGCCCCCGCATCAACGCCGCGTGGCCATTTGCGCTCTACCGCCCCGCCCCCGACGGTGGCAGGCTGCCCTCCATGGGGGCATTGAGGAGGATTTGGCGAGGGCCGCGCAACCGTAGGGTGGCGATCGCGGCGGCGTTCGCGGTGGCTGCCGTCGGCGGCGCCGTCGCGTGTGAACCCGGTGCCGGGATCAGCTCCGCGTCCGTCGCGTACACCACCGACGAGGCCGTGACCAAGGAGCTCAACCGGCAGAAGGCGGGCGTGCGTTGGCTGACGTGCACCGCTTCCTACGGGGACAACGGCCAGGGCGGGAAGCCGTCGCCCTCGGCGAGTGAGAAGACCGTCGCCACCGTCGACTGTGAGGGTGAGACGGAGGACGGGAAGGACATCACGGTCGACGGCAAGGTCACCCACGCCGTGGACGGCGCCTGTGTGCGCGGGAACATCACCGCCAAGGTGGACGGCAAGGTGTGGTTCGAGGTCGACGGGCTCGGCGACTGCAACGCCACCAGCCCGCCGCCCGTGGGCGGTGGGCCCTCGAACGGGCAGCCAGGACCCACCGTCACCGTGACCGTCACACAGACCATCTGGTGCGATCGGTACCCGGACTGCCGCCCCGTCGAGGGCAAGTGATCCGAACCCTGTCCGCACGACGTCCTCCCTGCATAGGGTGATCGAGTGACACAGTCCGCATCGCCTGCTTACCTCCGGTTCCCCCACGTGCACGGTGACCTGGTCGCCTTCACCGCCGAGGACGACGTGTGGCTCGCTCCTCTCGACGGCGGACGGGCCTGGCGGGTCAGCGCCGACAACGTGCCGGTGACCCTGCCCCGTATCTCGCCCGACGGCACCACCGTCGCCTGGACCTCGACCCGCGACGGCGCCCCCGAGGTGCACATCGCCCCGGTCGACGGCGGCCCCGCCAAGCGCCTGACGCACTGGGGCAGTCTGAAGACCCAGGTGCGTGGCTGGACCCCGGACGGCAAGGTACTCGCGATCAGCTCCCAGGGGCAGGCGAGCCTGCGCCGCACCTGGGCGCGTGCCGTGCCGCTCGACGGCGGCCCGGCCACCACCCTGCCGTACGGGCCGGTCGGTGACATCGCCTACGGGCCGAGTGTCGTCCTGCTGTCCGCGCCGATGGGGCGCGAGGCCGCCTGGTGGAAGCGGTATCGGGGCGGTACCGCCGGGAAGTTGTGGATCGACCCTGATGGAGACGGCGAGTTCGTACGGCTCCACGAGGGGGTGGACGGGAACATCGAGTACCCGCTGTGGGTGGGGGAGCGAGTCGCCTTCCTGTCCGACCACGAGGGCACCGGCGCGCTGTACTCCTCCCTCGCCGACGGGTCCGACCTGCGTCGGCACACCCCGCTCGACGGCTTCTACGCCCGGCATGCCGCGACCGACGGCACCCGTGTCGTCTACTCCAGTGCCGGTGAGCTGTGGGTGCTGGACGACCTGGACGGGGCCGAGCCGCGGCGGCTGGAGGTGCGGCTCGGCGGCCAGCGCGTCGATCTCCAGCCGTTCCCGGTGAACGCCTCCCGCTGGTTCGGGTCGGCGTCCCCGGACCACACCGCGCGCGGCAGCGCCGTGTCCGTACGCGGCTGCGTCCACTGGGTCACCCACCGTTCCGGCCCGGCCCGCGCCCTGGCCGCGACGCCCGGGGTGCGGGCCCGGCTGCCGCGGGCGTTCCGCGCGGACGGCGAGGAATGGGTGGTGTGGGTGACGGACGCCGAGGGCGACGACGCCCTGGAGTTCGCGCCCGCCACCGGCCTCGCCCCGGGTGCGACACCGCGCCGGCTCGCCGCCGGGCAGCTCGGCAGGGTGCTGGACCTCGCCATGGCACCGGACGGCAGCCGCGCGGCCGTGGCCTCCCACGACGGGCGCCTGCTGCTCGTCGAGAGGGAGACGGGTGAGGTGCGGGAGGTCGACCGCAGCGAGGACGGTGATGTGTCCGGGCTCGTCTTCTCGCCCGACTCCTCCTGGCTCGCCTGGTCCCACCCCGGTCCGCGGCCCCTGTGCCAGCTGAAGCTCGCCAACACCACCGACCTGTCGGTCACCGAGGCGACCCCGCTGCGCTTCCAGGACTACGCGCCGGCGTTCACGACGGACGGCAAGCACCTCGCGTTCCTGTCGACCCGCTCCTTCGACCCGGTCTACGACGAGCACGTCTTCGACCTGGCCTTCGTGGAGGGCGCCCGGCCGCATCTGATCACGCTCGCGGCCACCACACCCTCCCCGTTCGGGCCGCAGCGGCACGGCCGGTCCTTCGAGACGCCCGACCGGGAGGAGACCCCCGACAGCGAGGGCACCCCCACCACGCGCATCGACCTCGAAGGCCTCGCCGACCGCATCGTGCCCTTCCCGGTCGAGGCCGCCCGCTACTCCAACCTGCGGGCCGCCAAGGACGGCGTCCTGTGGCTGCGCCACCCGGTCGCCGGTGTGCTCGGCGCGTCCCGGGCCACCCCGGACGACCCCGACCCCAAGTCCGAGCTGGAGCGGTACGACCTCGCCCAGCAGCGCGTCGAGCATCTCGCCGTCGACGCCGACCACTTCGAGGTCAGCGGCGACGGCAAGCGGGTGCTGCTGTGGACCGACGGGCGGCTGAAGGTCGTCCCCAGCGACCGGCGCGCCTCGAACGACGACGACAGCGACACCAACATCACCGTCGACCTGGGCCGCGTACGCCAGTTCGTCGACCCGGCCGCCGAGTGGCGGCAGATGTTCGACGAGAACGGCCGCATCATGCGGGACCACTTCTGGCGGCCGGACATGAGCGGCGTCGACTGGGCCGGCGTCCTCGACCGCTACCGGCCGGTCGTGGACCGGCTCGCCACCCACGACGACCTGGTCGACCTGCTGTGGGAGGTGCAGGGCGAACTCGGCACCTCGCACGCCTACGTCACCCCGCGCGGGGGATTCGGCGGCGGTCCCCGCCAGGGCCTGCTCGGCGCCGACATCTCCCGCCACGAGGACGGCAGTTGGCGCGTCGACCGCATCCTGCCCTCCGAGACCTCCGACCCGGACGCCCGCAGCCCGCTGGCCGCGCCCGGCGTCGCCGTACGCCCCGGGGACGCCATCCTCGCGATCGCCGGACAGCCGGTCGACCCGGTGGCAGGGCCCGGCCCGCTGCTGATCGGCACGGCGGGCAAGCCGGTCGAGCTGACCATCTCCCCGTCCGGCGGCGGCGACCCGCGGCACGCCGTCGTCGTCCCGGTCGCGGACGAGGAGCCGCTGCGGTACCACGCCTGGGTCGCCGACCGGCGCGCCTACGTCCACGAGAAGTCCGGCGGCCGCCTCGGATACCTGCACGTCCCGGACATGCAGGCGCCCGGCTGGGCCCAGATCCACCGCGACCTGCGCGTCGAGGTCGCCCGCGAGGGTCTGGTCGTCGACGTCCGCGAGAACCGCGGCGGCCACACCTCCCAGCTGGTCGTCGAGAAACTCGCCCGCCGCATCGTCGGATGGGCCGTCCCCCGCGGCATGCGCCCCTACAGCTACCCCGAGGACGCCCCCCGCGGCCCCGTCGTGGCCGTCGCCAACGAGTTCTCCGGCTCCGACGGCGACATCGTCAACGCCGCGATCAAGGCTCTCGGCCTGGGCCCGGTCGTCGGCACCCGCACCTGGGGCGGCGTCATCGGCATCGACAGCCGGTACCGGTTGGTGGACGGCACCCTGGTGACCCAACCCAAGTACGCCTTCTGGCTGGAGGGCTACGAGTGGGGGGTGGAGAACCACGGGGTCGATCCGGACGTGGAGGTGGTGCAGCGTCCGCAGGACTACGTGGCGGGCAGGGACGCCCAACTGGACGAGGCCATTCGCATGGCGCTCGAAAGCCTGGAGACAGTACCCGCAAAGACGCCCCCAGGCCTGCCTACTTAGGGGCGCGAGGAACTGCGCGACCAGCCACAAACCACCCGCACCCGACGACGATACGATGCCCGAGTCGGACACCCACATTCGGTCAACCCCCGGAGGAAAAATGGCAGGGGAGCCACAGGGCGACTGCCTGTTCTGCAAAATCGTCGCCGGAACCATCCCGGCGACGATCGTCCGCCAGACGGACACCACCGTCGCGTTCCGCGACATCAACCCCCAGGCCCCCACCCACGTCCTGATCATCCCCAAGGCGCACTACGAGAACGCCGCCGCACTCGCCGCCGCCGACCCGTCCCTCACCGCGGACGTGCTCCGCGAGGCCCAGGCCGTCGCCGACGAGGACAAGCTGGACAGCTACCGCCTCGTGTTCAACACCGGCAGCGGCGCCGGCCAGACGGTCTGGCACGTGCACGGTCACGTGCTCGGCGGCCGCGGCCTCGACTGGCCTCCGGGGTAATCAGCCTTGTCCGTACGCGAACTCGTGGTGCTCGGCACCGCCAGCCAGGTCCCGACCCGCCACCGCAACCACAACGGCTACCTGCTCCGCTGGGACGGCGAGGGCATCCTGTTCGACCCCGGCGAGGGCACGCAGCGCCAGATGGTGCGTGCCGGGGTCGCCGCGCACGACCTGAACCGGCTCTGCGTCACGCACTTCCACGGCGACCACGCACTGGGCTTGCCCGGGGTCATCCAGCGCATCAACCTCGACCAGGTGCCGCACGAGATCACCGCCCACTACCCGAAGTCCGGGCAGCGCTTCTACGAGCGGCTCCAGTTCGCCACGCCCTACCGCGCGACCGTCTTCATCACCGAGGCCCCGGCCGACGGGGACGGCGTGCTCGCGGTCACGCCGTCGTACACGCTGGACGCCCGCAGACTGTCGCACTCGATCGAGTCGTACGGCTACCGGATCATCGAGCACGACGGCCGCCGCATGCTGCCCGAGCGGCTCGCCGCGTACGGCATCAAGGGGCCGGACGTCGGCCGGATCCAGCGCGAGGGGTCGCTCGGCGGGGTATCGCTCGACGACGTCAGCGAGGTGCGGCGCGGGCAGCGGTTCGCGTTCGTCATGGACACCCGGCTGTGCGACGGGGTGTACGAGCTCGCCGAGGGCTGCGACATGCTCGTCATCGAGTCGACCTTCCTCGACGAGGACGAGCAACTCGCCGTGGAGCACGGCCATCTGACGGCGAGTCAGGCCGCGCGGGTGGCCCGGGACGGCGGTGTGCGGCACCTCGTGCTGACCCACTTCAGCCAGCGCTACCACGACCCGGAGGAGTTCGAGCGGCAGGCACGGGCGGCGGGGTACGAGGGGGAGCTGACCGTGGCGCACGATCTGCTGCGGGTGCCGGTCCCGAAGCGTCGGTAGTACGCCCGTACGATGAATTGATGTCCCTCCCCAAAGCCGAACTGCACCTTCATATCGAAGGCACCCTGGAACCGGAACTTGCTTTCGAGCTCGCCGCGCGCAATGGCGTCACGCTGCCGTACGCGGACACGGACGAGCTGCGCGAGGCGTACCGGTTCGAGGACCTCCAGTCGTTCTTGAACCTGTACTACGAGCTCATGGCCGTCCTGCGCACCGAGCGGGACTTCGAGGACCTCGCGAACGCCTACCTCGAACGCGCCGCCGCCCAGGGCGTGCGGCACGCGGAGATCTTCTTCGACCCGCAGGCCCACACCAGCCGCGGGCTGGAACTCGGCACGGTCGTCGAGGGGCTGTGGCGGGCGCTGGGCGACAGCGAGTCACAGCACGGCGTCTCGACCCGGCTGATCATGTGCTTCCTGCGCGACGAGTCCGCCGAGTCGGCCCTGGCGGCCCTTCAGGCGGCCAAGCCGTACCTGGACCGGATCACCGGCGTCGGCCTCGACTCGGCCGAGGTCGGGCATCCGCCGGCGAAGTTCCGCGAGGTGTACGAGGCCGCCGCCGCGCTCGGCCTCAGGCGGGTCGCGCACGCCGGTGAGGAGGGGCCGCCGGAGTACATCACCGAGGCCCTGGACGTCCTCGGCGTCGAGCGGGTCGACCACGGGCTGCGCTGCGTGGAGGACCCGGCGCTGGTGGAGCGGCTGGTGCGGGAGCGGGTGCCGCTGACGCTGTGCCCCCTGTCGAACGTCCGGCTGCGGACCGTCGACACCCTCGCCGACCATCCGCTGCCCGCCATGCTGGACGCCGGCCTCATGTGCACGGTCAACTCGGACGACCCGGCCTACTTCGGCGGGTACGCCGGTGACAACTTCGACGCCGTGCGCGACACCCTCGGCCTGGGCGAGGAGCGGCTGCGCGAGCTCGCCCGCAACTCCTTCCTCGCCTCGTTCCTGGAGGACGACGAGGAGTTGCGGGCGCGGTATCTCGCCGAGGTGGAGGCCTACGAGTTCCGCTGAGGAACCCGCGGCCTCACAGGACCTCCGACCCTGCCTTGCCGTAGGCGCGCTGGGCCGGGACGGCCGGGGTGTCCAGGGGGATCTCCACCACCGGCTGTTCCGGAGCGCCGATCTCGGGGACCGCGCCGGTGCGGGTGCCCGTGGTGGCGGCGACCAGGGCGGCCGGGTGGCCGCCGCGGCGGCGGATCGCCCCGGCAAGCAGCGGGCGTCCGCTCGTGTGCAGGGCGACAGCGGTCATCGGCAGGGCGACCACCAGCAGACCGGCGGCCAGGATCGCGCCCATGACCGGGAAGCCGGCCTGCGCCGACAGCACACTGCCGGTGAGCGGCCCGGCGGCCGTGCCCAGCGAGGACGCCGAGCCGACGAGCACGGCCCAGCGGCCACGCGGGTCCAGCGAGGCGGCGAGCCCGATCAGGTACGACAGCACCACCGGATACAGGGTGTTCCAGGCGATCTCGCCGGTCGCGAAGCTCACCAGGTCGGTCGCGGAGGCGCTGAGCACGATGCAGCCGGCGATGAGGACCGTGCCCGCCCCGATCGGCACCGCGCGTCCCAGCCGCGCCCCGAGCGCGCCGGCCGCGAGGACCCCGGTCAGTCCGGCGCCCAGCGCCACGGCGAAGACGGCACCGACGGTGGCCTCGCCGAGGTGGGCCTGGGTCAGTCCGATCTGTCCGCTCACGCCCCACAGGGAGTTCTGGGCGAGCGACCAGCACACCATGGCGGCGGCCAGCACCAGGCCCGAACGGGCGTGTGGCAGCCGTGCCTTGTGGTGCCGCGTGGGCGTGGCGGGCGTACCGGCGGGCAGGCGGCCGGTCAGCGGCCACACGGCCAGGGCCGTGAGGGCGATCGCGGCCAGGGGCAGGCCGTGCCCCGGACCGAGGTGCGGGACCGTCAGATACACGGCGCCCGCGAGGGCGGAGACGGTGAGCAGACCGGCCGTGGAGGCCCGGTGCGGATCCCTCTGCGCGGCGATGAGGGTGGCGGCGACGGTGGTGGCCGTGCCGGAGCCGAACCCGCCGAGGACCGCGCCTGCGACGACGGCCGGGACGGCGGTGGTCAGTGCGGCAACGCCGTAGCCGAGCAGGGCCAGCGCGAGCCCGAGCCGGGCGAGGGTGCGGGCCCCGATCCGTTCGACCCGTGAGGCCAGGGCGAATCCGGCGGTCGCCGAACTCAGCAGCAGAGCGCTGCCGACGGCGCCGGCCTGGGTGGCGGAGAGCGGAAGGCCCGAGTCGAGTCTGCCGACGGTGGTCGGCAGCAGATACGGGGCGAGGTACCCGGCCGTGAAAAGGGCGACGAGGGGCCAGGGGGTGGTGCGGGGGGCGAACACGGGCGTTCCCAGGGCGTGCGAAAGGAGCGGGGGAGAAGGGGGATTGGGCGACGACCGTCGACGGACAGGAACGCGCGGGCAATTTGTATCAAGCAAGTAGTCGTACGAGTTAACCCGGAGGGTGTGATGTGGCGCACGTTGTGTTTGGTGCGGTGAAGTCCGGGTAAACGAGCGCCTTTCGCAAGGCGTCGTGGGCGTTCTCGCCAACGCCAGTGCATCGACCCGGCCCCTGGAACCGTCGCTTCCACCTTCGCCCGGATCTCGCGCATCACGGCGACGATCCGCTCCTCGGCAGTTCCGCGTCCGGGACGTGACGCCTGGGCTCTCACGCAAGGTTCACCGGTAATCGGGCCGCTTCGGGCGGTTGACGGTCCTTGTTCGCGTATTTAATCTCCATTCTCATACGTAGATGATGTCTACATGGGGGGATGCTCGCGCTCACCGCGGGACTCGACCTCGTAGGAGCCGCTCCGTGAACCTCGCCATCACCGACGTACGGCTGACTCCGATCCTGGTCGCGGACCCGCCGCTGCTGAACACGCAGGGCGTGCACCAGCCGTACACGCCCCGGCTGATCGTCGAGGTCGTCACGGCGGACGGGGTGACGGGCGTGGGGGAGACCTACGGCGACACCAAGTACCTGGAGCTGGCCCGGCCCTTCGCCGAGCGGCTGAAGGGACGGCAGGTCAGCGACCTGAACGGGCTGTTCACGGTCGCGGACCGGGTCGCGGTGGACGCCTCCCGGGTCGAGAACGCCGTCGACGTCGGCGGGCTGCGCGGCGTCCAGACCGCCGACAAGCTGCGGCTGTCCGTCGTCTCCGCCTTCGAGGTCGCCTGCCTCGACGCCCTCGGCAAGACCCTCGGGCTGCCCGTGCACGCGCTGCTCGGCGGCAAGGTGCGCGACGCCGTCGAGTACAGCGCGTACCTGTTCTACAAGTGGGCCGAGCACCCGGAGGGCGTCGCCTGCGAGAAGGACGACTGGGGAGCCGCCGTCGACCCGGCCGGCGTAGTGGCACAGGCCCGCCGGTTCACCGAGCGGTACGGCTTCACCTCCTTCAAGCTCAAGGGCGGTGTCTTCCCGCCCGACGAGGAGATCGCGGCCGTCCGGGCGCTCGCCGAGGCGTTCCCCGGGCACCCGCTGCGGCTCGACCCCAACGGCGCCTGGTCCCTGGAGACCTCGCTGAAGGTGGCGCGGGAACTCGGGGACGTCCTGGAGTACCTGGAGGACCCGACCCTCGGCACCCCCGCCATGGCCGAGGTCGCCGAGCGGACCGGGGTGCCGCTCGCCACCAACATGTGCGTGACGACCTTCGCCGAGATCAAGGAGGCGTTCACCAGGGGCGCCGGCGGCGCCGTCCAGGTGGTGCTCTCCGACCACCACTACTGGGGCGGGCTGCGCAACACCCAGCAGCTCGCCGCCGTCTGCCGCACCTTCGGCGTCGGCGTGTCGATGCACTCCAACACCCACCTGGGCATCTCGCTCGCCGCGATGACCCACGTGGCGGCCACCGTCCCGAACCTCCACCACGCCTGCGACTCCCACTACCCCTGGCAGTCGGAGGACGTGCTCACCGAGCGGCTCGGCTTCGAGGGCGGCAAGGTGACCGTGTCCGACGCGCCCGGGCTCGGCGTGGAACTCGACCGTGAGCGGCTGGCCGTACTGCACCGGCGGTGGCTGGACGACGGTGCGCTGCGGGACCGCGACGACGCGGCGGCCATGCGGGTCGCCGACCCGGAGTGGGTGACGCCCTCGATGCCCCGCTGGTAGTGCCGGCTCACCGGTCGCCCAGGGGGCGCGCGGGGGCCGGCGCGAGCTGACGGAACGGGTGGGTCCGGCGTGATCGGCGTCACGTTGTCGGTGGTGTGGTGCACACTGGCCTGGTCCGCACCACGTCAGGGAGCGCATCGTGATCGCGTCCACCGCCCCGGCAGGAAAGGGCCCGGCCGGAAAGGGATCGCACCGTCAGACCCAGGTCGATCCCCTCGCCCCGCTGCGCGCGCCGGACGACCCGCCCTGGGACGTCTATCTCACCGGCACCGTCTTCCTCGACATCATCTTCACCGGGCTCGACTCCGCCCCGGTGCGCGGGACCGAGTCCTGGGCGCGCGGAATGGGGTCGAGCCCCGGAGGCGTCGCCAACATGGCCACCGCGCTGGCCCGCCTCGGCCTCAGGACGTCCCTCGCGGCGGCCTTCGGCGACGACCACTACGGCGACTACTGCTGGGACGCCCTGGAGCACGGCGAGGGCATCGACCTCTCCCCGTCGCGCACGGTGCCCGGCTGGCACTCCCCGGTGACGGTCTCCATGGCCTACGAGGGGGAGCGCACGATGGTCTCGCACGGCCACGAGCCGCCCCCGGAGGAGCCCGCCCCCGAGTGCCCGCCCCGCTCGCGTGCCGCCGTCGCCTCCCTCGCCCCCGGCGTGAGCGCGCCCTGGATCGCCCAGGCCGCGAGCAAGGGCACGCGGGTCTTCGGCGACGTCGGCTGGGACGACACGGGTGCCTGGGACCTGGCGGCGCTGCCCGACCTGCGGCACTGCGAGGCCTTCCTGCCGAACGCGGAGGAGGCCATGCGGTACACGGGCGCGGACTGCCCAAGGGCGGCGGCGCACGCGCTGACCGAGTACGTGCCGCTCGCGGTGGTCACGCTCGGGGCGGACGGCGCGTACGCGGTGGACCGGCGCACGGGGGAGACGGCGGAGGTGCCGGCGATCGAGGTCGCGGCGCTCGATCCGACGGGGGCGGGGGACGTGTTCGTCGCCGGGTTCGTCACCGGCACGCTGGCGGACTGGCCGCTGGCGGACCGGCTGGCCTTCGCCGGGCTGACCGCGGCGCTGTCGGTGCAGGAGTTCGGGGGGTCGTTGTCGGCGCCGGGGTGGTCGGAGATCGCGGCGTGGTGGCGGCGGGTGCAGTCGGTGGAGGGGCAGGATCCGGCGGCGTTGCGGCGGTACGGGTTCCTGGCGGGGCTTGTGTCGGAGGAGTTGGTCAGGCCCTGGCCCTTGCGGCGGGCCGTGCCGACGATCGGGTTCCGGCGCTCGGCATGACCGTCCTGGCCGACCAGGGGGCTCCGCCCCTGGACCCCGGCCTATGTCCACCCACCACTCGAATAACCCGGTCGAGAGCCGCTGTCGCCCCTGGTTGCAAACCCCACCCCAAAACCCCTACGGCGTTGTCAGTCCCCCGTCGTACCCTGGGAATCGCGAGGCCGCCCTCAGCTACGCGGCCGTGAAGAGGAGGAACCGCAGGCCTTCAGCGCCGGCCCATGACACAGACACCCACAGCTCACACCCCCGCGCAGGAGCAGGCGAGAGCACAGTTCACCGTCCCCGCCCAGCACCCCATGGTGACGGTGCTGGGGTCCGGCGACGCCCTCCTGCGCGTGATCGAGAAGGCCTTCCCGGCGGCCGACATCCACGTCCGGGGCAATGAGATCAGCGCGGTCGGCGACCCTGTGGACGTCGCCCTCATCGCCCGCGTGTTCGATGAGATGATGCTGGTGCTCCGCACCGGACAGCCGATGACGGAGGACGCAGTGGAACGCTCGATCGCCATGCTCAAGGCGAGCGAGAACGGGGAGAGCGACGGCCAGGAGACCCCGGCCCAGGTGCTCACGCAGAACATCCTGTCCTCGCGAGGCCGCACGATCCGCCCCAAGACGCTCAACCAGAAGCGTTACGTGGACGCGATCGACAAGCACACGATCGTCTTCGGTATCGGCCCGGCGGGTACCGGCAAGACCTACCTGGCGATGGCCAAGGCGGTGCAGGCCCTGCAGTCCAAGCAGGTCAACCGCATCATCCTGACCCGCCCGGCGGTCGAGGCGGGTGAGCGGCTCGGCTTCCTCCCGGGCACGCTCTACGAGAAGATCGACCCGTACCTGCGCCCGCTCTACGACGCGCTGCACGACATGCTCGACCCGGACTCCATCCCCAGGCTGATGGCGGCGGGCACGATCGAGGTCGCGCCGCTGGCATATATGCGGGGCCGTACCCTCAATGACGCCTTCATCATCCTGGACGAGGCCCAGAACACCAGCCCCGAGCAGATGAAGATGTTCCTCACCCGCCTCGGCTTCGACTCGAAGATCGTGATCACGGGTGACGTGACGCAGGTCGACCTCCCGGACGGGACGAAGAGCGGTCTGCGCCAGGTGCAGGACATCCTGGACGGCGTCGAGGACGTCCATTTCTCCCGCTTGTCGTCCCACGACGTGGTCCGGCACAAGCTGGTGGGCCGTATCGTCGACGCGTACGAGCAGTACGACACCAAGCACGGCACCCAGAACGGCGCGCACAAGAGCCGCGGCAAGTCCGGGCACAAGGGGAAGTAGACAAGCACAGCACCATGTCGATCGACGTCAACAACGAGTCCGGCACCGAGGTCGACGAGCAGGCGATCCTCGACATCGCCCGTTACGCGCTGGCGCGGATGCGCATCCACCCGCTCTCCGAGCTCTCGGTGATCGTCGTGGACGCCGCCGCCATGGAGCAGCTGCACATCCAGTGGATGGACCTGCCGGGCCCCACGGATGTCATGTCCTTCCCGATGGACGAGCTGCGCCCGCCGTCCAAGGACGACGACGAGCCGCCGCATGGGCTGCTCGGCGACATCGTGCTGTGCCCCGAGGTCGCGGAGAAGCAGGGCAAGGAAGCGGACACGCAGCACTCCATGGACGAGGAGCTCCAGCTGCTCACCGTCCACGGCGTGCTGCACCTGCTGGGCTACGACCACGAGGAACCGGACGAGAAGGCCGAGATGTTCGGCCTCCAGGCGGCCATCGTGGACGGCTGGCGCGCGGAGCGGGGCCTGACCGGCCCGTCCCCGGCGCCGACGGTCTCGTAGCGCCGCCGATGAGTCCGCAACTCGCCCTGGGTGCGGTCGCCCTGGTCGTCGTGGCCTGGCTCTTCGCCTGCGCGGAGGCGGGCCTCGCACGCGTCTCCAGCTTCCGTGCGGAGGAGGCCGTGCGCTCCGGCCGCCGGGGCAGCGCCAAGCTGTCCCAGGTCGCCGCCGACCCGACCCGCTATCTGAACGTGGCGCTGCTGGTGCGCGTCGCCTGCGAGATGGCCGCCGCCGCGCTGATCACGTACGGCTGCCTGATGGAGTTCGACAACACGACCGAGGCCCTCCTGATCGCCATCGCGGTCATGGTCCTCGTGTCGTACGTCGCCGTCGGCGTCTCCCCGCGCACCATCGGCCGCCAGCACCCGCTGAACACGGCGACGCTCTCGGCGTACGTCCTGGTGCCGCTGGCCCGGATCATGGGCCCGATCCCGTCGCTGCTGATCCTCATCGGCAACGCGCTCACCCCCGGCAAGGGCTTCCGCCGGGGTCCCTTCGCCTGCGAGGCGGAGCTGCGCGCGCTGGTCGACCTCGCCGAGAAGGAGTCGCTCATCGAGGACGACGAGCGCCGCATGGTGCACTCGGTCTTCGAGCTGGGCGACACCCTCGTCCGCGAGGTCATGGTCCCGCGCACGGACCTGGTGGTCATCGAGCGCTTCAAGACCATCCGCCAGGCCCTCACCCTAGCCCTGCGCTCCGGCTTCTCCCGGATCCCGGTGACCGGCGAGAGCGAGGACGACATCGTCGGGATCGTGTACCTGAAGGACCTGGTCCGCAAGACGCACATCAGCCGCGAGGCCGAGTCCGAGCAGGTGTCCACGGCGATGCGCCCGGCGTTCTTCGTGCCCGACACCAAGAACGCGGGCGACCTGCTGCGCGAGATGCAGAAGGAACGCAACCACGTCGCCGTCGCCGTCGACGAGTACGGCGGCACCGCCGGCATCGTCACCATCGAGGACATCCTCGAGGAGATCGTCGGCGAGATCACCGACGAGTACGACCGCGAACTGCCGCCGGTGGAGGACCTCGGCAAGGACCGCTACCGGGTCACCGCCCGCCTGGACATCGGCGACCTGGGCGAGCTGTACGGCCTGGAGGCGTTCGACGACGAGGACGTCGAGACGGTCGGCGGACTGCTGGCGAAGGCGCTGGGCCGGGTCCCCATCGCCGGTGCGTCGTCCGTCGTGGAGCTCCCCGACGGCCGGGAACTGCGCCTGACCGCGGAGGCCGCGGCCGGCCGCCGCAACAAGATCGTGACGGTGCTGGCAGAGCCGGTGGACCCGGCGGACCCTCCGCGGGACGAGGAGGAGAAGCCGCAATGACCCCGCAGGAACTGCGCGCGTTCTGCCTGTCCTTCAACGCGGCGGTCGAGGACTTCCCGTTCAGCCCGGAGATCTCGGTCTTCAAGGTCCAGGGCAAGCTGTTCGCCCTGTCGCACCTCGACGCGCGCCCCCTGAAGATCAACCTCAAGTGCGACCCGGAGGAGGCCATCCGCCTGCGCCGCGAGCACGAGGGCCTGATCGTCCCGGGCTGGCACATGAACAAGCGCCACTGGAACACGGTCACGGCCGACGGCGACCTCCCGGACCGGCTGGTCAGGGAACTCATCGAGGACTCGTACGACCTCGTCGTCGCGGGCCTGCCGCGAGCGGACCGCCTGCGCCTCGACCGTCCGTGACGCTTCCGTATGCTCGGATCATGACCGACAGCAGCGCGCTCGACCCCGAGGACCGCAAGATCGTCACCCTGGCCCGTTCCGCACGTGCCCGCAACGGCGTGCCCGAGGGGGCGGCCGTACGGGACGAGACCGGACGTACGTATGTCGCGGGGACCGTGGCCCTCGACTCCCTGAAGCTCAGCGCCCTTCAGACGGCGGTGGCGATGGCGGTGGCCTCGGGCGCCCAGTCGCTGGAGGCGGCGGCGGTGGTGACGGAGGCGGAGACCGTGTCCGACGAGGACCGGGCGGCCGTACGGGATCTGGGGGGCGCTGAGACGCCGGTACTGGTGGCCGGGCCCGACGGGACGGTCCGGACCACGGTCAGCGCCGGCTGAACTTCGCTGTAACCGGCGGTAATTAGGCCAGATTTCAACCTTGCCGCCGTCCGCACCAGGCGCATCAATGGAACCGTCAGTTCCGACGGACCGTCAGGTTCGGCTCTCGGCAGTGTGTCCGCATCCACGTGCCGAGCGGTCCCCCCACACGGAAAGGGAACCGTAATTCCATGAGATGCAAGCGAATCGGAGCGGGTGCGGCCCTGGCGGCCGGGGCCCTCGCGGTCACCGGGCTCGCCTTCGCCCCCGCCGCGCTCGCCGTCACCCCCCAGACGGCGACGATCAGCGCCGACTGCGGCACCTTCGGCAGCGGCGAGGCCACGCTCACGGCCACCCAGGACGGCACCGCCGCCACCCTCACCGTCAAGTCATCCGCGATCACCGCGCCGATCGCCCTCGGCGAGGACTCGATCGCGTCCACGCTCACCCTGGTGAAGGCCGGCGGCGGCACCGTCGACTTCACCGGCACTCAGAACCCGGCGATGGCCGCCGGCGCCCCCGTCGAGGTCGGCCCCCTCAGCGGCACCGTGGCCTCCGGCGACAGCCTGGAGGCCTTCGGCGGCTCGCTGAAGATGACCGTCTTCGGCATCACCGTCACCTGCACGGCGACCGGGCCGCAGTCGCCGGGCCCGTTCGTGTTCGACTGATCACCGGCGGGCCGGGCGCGCCCCGCAGCGCGTCCGGCCCGCGCTCGGCTGTCCGCGCCCGAGACCGCTGCGGGGCTCGGAACGGGTCCACCGGTCGGCGTTCGGGCGCCTGTGCGGCAGGGCTCCGTGGATCAGGGAGAATGGGCGCCATGAGCGTTCGTACCCAGTCATCCGAAGAGCCGGCCGAAGCTGTCCACAGGGCTGGCTTCGCCTGCTTCGTGGGCCGTCCCAACGCGGGCAAGTCCACCCTCACGAATGCTCTGGTCGGCCAGAAGGTGGCGATCACGGCGAACCAGCCGCAGACGACGCGGCACACCGTGCGGGGCATCGTGCACCGACCCGACGCCCAGCTGATCCTGGTCGACACCCCGGGGCTGCACAAGCCGCGCACACTGCTGGGCGAGCGGCTGAACGACATCGTGCGCACGACGTGGGCCGAGGTCGACGTGATCGGCTTCTGCCTGCCGGCGAACGAGAAGCTCGGCCCCGGCGACCGCTTCATCGCGAAGGAACTGGCGTCCATCCGCAAGACGCCGAAGATCGCGATCGTCACGAAGACCGACCTGGTGGACGGCAAGACGCTCGCCGAGCAGCTCATCGCGATCGATCAGCTCGGCAAGGAGCTGGGCTTCGAGTGGGCCGAGATCGTCCCGGTGTCGGCGGTCGGGGACAAGCAGGTGGGCCTGCTGGCCGACCTGATCGTCCCCCTCCTGCCGGAGGGTCCGGCGCTCTACCCCGAGGGCGACCTGACCGACGAGCCCGAGCAGGTCATGATCGCGGAGCTGATCCGGGAGGCCGCGCTGGAGGGCGTCCGCGACGAGCTCCCGCACTCCATCGCCGTCGTCGTCGAGGAGATGCTCCCCCGCGAGGACCGCCCAGCCGACAAGCCCCTCCTCGACATCCACGCCTTCGTCTACATCGAGCGCCCCAGCCAGAAGGGCATCATCATCGGCCCCAAGGGCAAGCGCCTGAAGGAGGTCGGCATCAAGTCCCGCAAACAGATCGAGGCCCTGCTGGGCACGCCGGTGTTCTTGGACCTGCACGTGAAGGTCGCCAAGGACTGGCAGCGGGATCCGAGGCAGCTGCGCAAGCTGGGGTTCTGAGGGCCCCGGGCGCGTTATAACGCCGTCGCAAGGCTCGCCCACACCGCGTTGCCGCCAGTGCGGGGCGAGCGGGTGACTCCCCAGCTGTCGGCTATCTCGCGCACGAGCAGCAGACCGCGGCCGCCCTCGTCGTCGAGGCCGGGGCAGCAGTCGGGGATGCCGCGGCCCGTGAGGTCGCCGTCGTGCACCTCCAGCCTGAAGCGCTCGTCCGTCAACCGCCCGACGCCGCACAGGATCCGCTCGCTGGGCGTGTGCAGTACGGCGTTCGTCACCAGCTCCGACACGAGCAGCACGGCGTTCGCGCACACCTCGTCGGGTACCCGCCACGAGGCCAGCCGCGCCCGCGTGGCATGACGGGCGACTCTGACGCTGGTCCGCAGGGGCGGCAGCTCCAGCCAGTGGGTGCGGCCCGGGCGCACCGCGTCCAGAAACCGGGGGGTGGAAGTCGTGTGGGGGGACACGGCGGTCGCCTTCCGTGGGGGGTGGGCGCAGTGGAAGGGGCGAGACGCGAAACGGACCGGCCGGAAAGGGGAGCTCGGGGTTCCGGCGCCGTGTTCACACAAGTAACTATGCTCGCAGAGCAGTTCACGCTGCAACCATCTGCCTGATAATTTCAGAAGGCAGGTATCGAGCAGCGCGCCCGGGCGGTATCGCCGCTCTGGTCGCTTGGTGGATCGATCAAGTCCCTGTCAGGCTTGCGCCGGTGACGACCCCTCAGGAGGTACGGCGTGAACGACGGGCGATCAGGCACCGGCGCCGGGGCGCCCACCGTTCTCCGCATGATCCTGGGACGCCGACTCCAGGAGGCACGGCAGACCGCGGGCCTGTCCCTCGACGACGCGGCCAAGGCCCTGCGCGTCACGCCGCTGACCATCCGCCGCCTGGAGAAGGCCGAGGTCGGCCTGAAGATCCTCTACGTCGAGAAGCTGCTCCAGACATACGGGGCGGGGCAGCAGGAGATCGACGAGTTCGTCACCCTGGCCGAGCGGGCCAACGAGCCCGGCTGGTGGCACCCGTACCGCGATGTGATGCCGTCCTGGTTCACCGCCTACGTGAGCCTGGAGACCGGCGCCAGAACACTGCGCACCTATGAGCCGCAGTACGTCACGGGCCTGCTCCAGACACCCGGGTACGCGCGTGCCGTGCTGCGCGGAGGCTTCCCGAACGAGAACGAGGAGGACCTGGAGCGGCGCGTGGAGCTGCGGCTGCGCCGCCAGAGCCTGCTCACCAAGCCGGACGCGCCCACCCTGTGGGTGGTGATGGAGGAAGCCGTGCTGCACCGGGTGGTGGGCGGCCCCGAGGTGATGCGCGAGCAGATCGACCGGCTCCTGGAGGCGTCCGAGCTGGAGCACGTCAGCGTCGACATCGTGCCGTTCGACGCGGGCGCCCACGTCGGGGCGTGCGCGCCCTTCACCTACTTCCGGTTCGAGGAGCGGGAGCTGCCCGACATCGTCTACAGCGAGATCCTCTCCGCGTCCGTCTACCTCGACCAGCGCGCCGACGTCGTGGCCCATCTGGAGGCCCACAACCGGCTGTCGCTGAAGACGTCGTCCGCGGACAGCAAGGCGCTGTTGAACCGTATGCGGAAGGAGTACTCATGACCATCGCCGAGGGCACCGTCTACAACGGGATGCCCGCGTCGGACCTCGGGGAACAGGGCTGGGAACGTCCGTGGAGCGGCCCCAACGGGGGCCAGTGCGTGGAGACGAAGCAGCTCGCCGACGGCCGCGTGGCGGTACGGCAGTCCGCCGATCCCGCCGGTCCCGCGCTGATCTACACGCCCGAGGAGATCACCGCGTTCGTCGCGGGGGTCAAGCAGGGCCTCGCCGACCACCTCACGGCCCACTGAGCCCCCTACTGATCCCCACCGAACCGCACACGCACCACCCCCCCACGAGAGGCACCCCCCATGACCCACTCGCAGGCCGCGCGGGACATCGACACCAGCAGGCCGCACTCCGCCCGCATGTACGACTACTACCTCGGCGGCAAGGACCACTTCGAGGTCGACAAGCAGGCGGCCGAGCGAGTCGCCGCGGCCTACCCCGCCATCTTCGTCTGCGCCCGCGAGAACCGGGCCTTCATGCACCGAGCCACCCGCGTCCTCGCCCGCGAGCACGGCATCCGCCAGTGGCTGGACATCGGCACCGGCATCCCCACCGAGCCCAACCTGCACCAGGTGGCCCAGTCCGTCGTCCCCGACGCCCGCGTGGTCTACGCCGACAACGACCCCCTCGTCCTCAAGTACGCCGAGCGCCTGATGCGCAGCTCGGCCGAGGGCCGCACGACGTACATAGAGGCGGACGTCAACGACCCCCAGGCGCTCCTGAACGCCCCCGAACTGACCGAGGTCCTGGACCTGAGCCGCCCGGTCGCGCTCTCCCTCAACGCCCTGATGCACTTCGTCACCGACGCCCAGGACCCGTACGGCATCGTGCGCCGCCTGCTGGACGCCCTGCCCTCGGGCAGCGCCCTGGCGCTGAGCCACTGCACGCCCGACTTCGACCCGTCCACCTGGCAGAAGGTCACCGACATCTACACCACGGCCGGCACCCCGGTGCGGTTCCGCTCCCAGGCGGACGTCGCCCGCTTCTTCGACGGCCTGGAGCTGCTCGACCCGGGCGTCACCGTCGGCCACCGCTGGCGGCCCGACCCCACCGACGGCCACGCCCCGACGGACGCCGAGGTCAGCCTGTGGACCGGGGTGGGCATCAAGCCGTAGTCCCCTGGGCCCGCAGCACCTCCCGGTACCAGCGGTACGACGACTTCGGGGTCCGCTCCAGGGTCTCGAAGTCGACGTGCACCAGGCCGAAGCGGCGTGCGTAGCCCTCCGCCCACTCGAAGTTGTCGAGCAGGGACCACACGAAGTAGCCGCGCACGTCGACGCCCGCCTCCAGCGCCCCGTGCAGAGCCCGGATGTGGCCGTCCAGATAGGCGATGCGGTCCTGGTCGTCGACGTCCGGGTACGAGCAGCCGTTCTCGGTGATGACGACGGGCGGGAGCCGGTCGCCGTAGCGGTCGTGGAAGGTGGTCAGGAGCTCGGTCAGGCCCTCGGGCACGACCGGCCAGCCGAAGTCGGTGACCGGGTGACCGGTGATCTCCCGGACGGCGAAGGGGAGTTCGGCGGGCATGGCGACGCCGCCGAAGGTGATGTCGGTGCCCTGCGGGGCACCCACCCGCGTCGGCGCGTAGTAGTTGACGCCGTACCAGTCGACCGGCTCGGCGATCACCTTCAGGTCGGCCTCGACGTCGCCGGGCATCAGCTCGCCGATGCCGTCCGGGTACCGGCCCAGCAGTACCGGGTCCGCGAACAGGCGGTTCAGCAGTACGTCGTAGAACTCGGCCGCCGCCATGTCCTCCGCCTCGGTCGACGCCGCCCAGGTCGGGCCGTGCGAGTTGGCGATGCCGATGTCAGTGGCACCCATGGCGCGCAGGGCCCGTACGGCCAGGCCGTGGGCCAGCAACTGGTGGTGGGCGGCCGGGAGCGCGTCGAACAGCAGCTGCCTGCCCGGCGCGTGCACGCCCAGGGCGTGGCCCAGCAGGGTGTGTTCGGCGGGCTCGTTGAGGGTGATCCACTTCGTCACCCGGTCCCCGAGGCGGCCGGCGACCAGCGAGACGTGGTCGGCGAACCGCGCGGCCGTGTCCCTGTGAAGCCAGTCGAGGTCCGCCGGCAGGTCCCAGTGGAACAGGGTCGGCACCGGGCGGACGCCCGCCGCGCACAGGTCGTCCACCAGCCGGTCGTAGAAGTCCAGGCCCTTCTCGGAGCGCACTCGCGGCCAGGAGACCGAGAAGCGGTAGGCGTTCACGCCGAGGCCGGCCAGCAGGGCCACGTCCTCGCGGTGGCGGTGGTAGTGGTCGCAGGCCACCGCCGCCGTCGAGCCGTCCTTCATCCGGCCCGGCTCGGCCGTGAAGGCGTCCCACACGGACGGCTCGCGCTCGTCCGCCGCGCCCTCGATCTGATGCGCCGAGGTCGACACGCCCCAGAGGAAGCCGGCTGGGAAGCGGGGGATCGGATTGCCTGCGTCAGTCGCCATGCGCTGGATCATCCGTACCGCCGGTAACGGAAGTCAACAGGCCGCTGCGGAAGACCTGTTAGGGCTCCTTGCAGAATGATCTTCTTGTGGCACGGTGGAGAAGTATGTGATCCCGTGCGTGCTCCTTGGGGGTGACCCTGGTGCGGCGCAAGCCGTGGGAGGTCAGTGACGAGCTGTGGGCGGTGATCGAGCCGCTGCTGCCGAAGCATGAACGGCGGTTCCGGCACCCGGGGCGCAAGCGGATCGATGACCGCAAAACGCTGCAGGGTGTGCTGTTCGTCCTCTACACCGGAATCCAATGGGAGTACCTGCCGCAGGAGTTGGGGTTCGGTTCCGGTCCTACCTGCTGGCGGCGGCTGGCCGAATGGCAGGAGGCCGGGGTGTGGGAGGAACTCCAGCGGGTGCTGCTGGACCGGCTGCGGGCGGCAGACCGCCTGGACTTCTCCCGCGTCACCGTTGACGCCTCGCACGTGCAGGCCAAGCGGGGGCGAAGCAGCCCAAAAGTCGGCCCGAGCCCGGTTGACCGTGCACGGCCGGGCTCGAAGCACCACGTGTTGACCGACGCGCACGGCACCCCGCTGCGGGTGTCGTTGACGGGCGGGCACCGAAACGACGTCACCCAGCTCCTTCCGCTGGTCGACGGCCTGCCGCCGGTGCGGGGCAAGCGGGGCCGGCCCCGGCGCAAGCCCCGCACCTTGTATGCCGACCGTGGCTACGACCACGACATCTACCGCCGTCGGCTACGTGAGCGTGGCATCGTCCCGAAGATCGCCCGGCGCGGTCAGGCGCATGGCTCCGGCTTGGGCCGTGTGCGGTGGGTTGCCGAGTCCGCCATCGCCTGGCTCCACGGCCCTCGCCGCTTACGCACCCGCTGGGACGCCCGAGACGACATGCACGACGCCTTCCTGCAGCTCGCCCACTGCATGACCCTCGCCCGCAAGCACCCAGCATTCTGAAAGGACCCCTTAGGCACCTTCCTTCAGCACCCGCGAGATCAGCTTCCGCTGTTCGTCCGTCAGCCGCGGGTCGGCCGCGTACACCGTCTTCCCGTCCACGGTGATCTGGTAGCCGAACCCGTCCGGAACCCCGATCGGCGGCGTGCTCCGGCCGGCGGCGACCGCCCGCTCGGCCAGGGCGTGCCATTCGGGGGCATCGGGGCGGCCGGAGGTGTCCACCTCGGCATGCCGCTCGATGCCCGCGAACCCGCCCGTGCGCCTCACCTGAATACGCATGGCACCTGTCTAGTACGGAACTACAGGGTCCGCACCCCGACCTGCTCCCAGGCCTTCGACACGGCGTCCAGCTCCTCCCCTTCGCCGTACCGCTCCCGGGCGGCCTTCACGGTGAGCGTGGCGAAGTCGGCGAACATCGCCTGCTCCTTCAGCTCGCCGCCGGTCAGCACGTCGTACCAGATCTGCCCCGCGTGCTCCCAGGCGTGGCCGCCGAGGGCCGTGGCCGCCAGGTAGAAGGCGTGGTTCGGGATGCCCGAGTTGATGTGGACACCGCCGTTGTCGCGGCCGGTGCGGACGTAGTCGTCCATCGTGGCCGGCTGCGGGTCCTTGCCCAGGACGTCGTCGTCGTACGCCGTGCCCGGCTCCTTCATGGAGCGCAGGGCCTTGCCCGTCACCCGCGGGGCGAGCAGGCCGGCGCCGATCAGCCAGTCGGCCTCGGCGGCGGTCTGGCCGAGCGTGTACTGCTTGATGAGCGAGCCGAAGACATCCGACACGGACTCGTTCAGCGCGCCGGGCTGGCCGAAGTAGGTGAGGTTGGCCGTGTACTGCGTGACGCCGTGGACGAGTTCGTGGCCGATGACGTCGATCGGGATGGTGAAGTCGAGGAAGATCTCGCCGTCCCCGTCGCCGAAGACCATCTGCTCGCCGTTCCAGAAGGCGTTGTTGTACTCGCGGTCGTAGTGCACGGTCGCGTCCAGCGGAAGGCCGTTGCCGTCGATCGAGTCGCGCCGGTACGCCTTCAGGAGCAGCTCGAAGGTCGCGCCGAGGCCGGCGTAGGCGCGGTTGACGGTGGCGTCCTTGCCGGGCTTGTCGCCCTCGCCTCGCACCTTGTGTCCCGGCAGGTCCGTGCCGTGCCGGGCGTCGTGGACCGTGCGGTGCGGCTTGGCGGGCACGGCCCCGGCGGGCGGGGCCACGGACGGGGCGCCGACGACCGTGGTCAGCCGGCGGTGGGTGCGCTCCAGGGCGTCGCGCTCCAGGGTCCGGCGGGCGGGCCCGGCGAGCGCGGGGTCCTCGGCCTGGGCGAGCTTGTCGAGGACATGGGGTGGAACGATGGTGCAGAAGACGGGCTCGAAGCCCCCGTGAGTCGTCATGCCCGGCACCTTTGCACTGCGTGACGAAACTGTCACTAGTAGCCACCATGATTGGTGAAATACCGGGACAAGGGCCTTCACGTTCCGTGGCGAAGTGGTATAGCGCACTTTTTGTCCCGTATGTGCGTCCGGTCCCGCATACTGATACGGACCCGCGCACCCGGAGAGCCTCGGCTAGCATGCTGCGCATCATGCGTTTCGGGCTGCTTCTCCTTAGCTGCCGCGGCGAGGGCCTGTAGTCGAGGCCGACTCCCTCCCCGCGGAGCTTGGTGCTGCGTCGTCGGCCGTCCTTCCGGACACCTCCTGAGGAGCCCCCGCATCATGGCCAACCGCCAGCAGCCCAGTTCCATGCCGATCCACAAGTACGGCCGCTACGAGCAGGTCGACATCCCGGACCGGACCTGGCCGGACAACCGCATCACCACCGCCCCCCGCTGGCTCTCCACCGACCTGCGTGACGGCAACCAGGCCCTGATCGACCCCATGTCACCCGCCCGCAAGCGCGCGATGTTCGACCTGCTGGTCAAGATGGGCTACAAGGAGATCGAGGTCGGCTTCCCGGCGTCGGGTCAGACGGACTTCGACTTCGTACGGTCGATCATCGAGGAGCCGGGGGCCATCCCCGACGACGTCACCATCTCCGTACTGACCCAGGCCCGCGAGGACCTGATCGAGCGGACCGTGGAGTCGCTGAAGGGCGCCAAGCGCGCGACCGTCCACCTCTACAACGCCACCGCCCCCGTCTTCCGCCGGGTCGTCTTCCGGGGCTCCAAGGACGACATCAAGCAGATCGCCGTCGACGGCACGCGGCTGGTCATGGAGTACGCGGAGAAGCTGCTGGGCCCGGAGACGGAGTTCGGCTACCAGTACTCGCCGGAGATCTTCACCGACACCGAGCTGGACTTCGCGCTGGAGGTCTGCGAGGCGGTCATGGACGTCTGGCAGCCCGGTCCCGGCCGCGAGATCATCCTCAACCTGCCCGCCACGGTGGAGCGTTCGACCCCGTCGACCCACGCGGACCGCTTCGAGTGGATGGGCCGCAACCTCTCCCGCCGCGAGCACGTCTGCCTGTCGATCCACCCGCACAACGA
Source organism: Streptomyces coeruleorubidus (assembly GCF_028885415.1). Taxonomy (GTDB): domain Bacteria; phylum Actinomycetota; class Actinomycetes; order Streptomycetales; family Streptomycetaceae; genus Streptomyces; species Streptomyces coeruleorubidus_A. Next base: position 3,212,768 of record NZ_CP118527.1, on the reverse strand, counting down.
CCGCGGCACGGCCGTCGCCGCCGCCGAGCTGGCCCTGATGGCCGGCGCCGACCGCGTCGAGGGCTGCCTGTTCGGCCAGGGCGAGCGCACCGGCAACGTGGACCTGGTCACCCTGGGCATGAACCTGTTCTCCCAGGGCGTCGACCCGCAGATCGACTTCTCCGACATCGACGAGATCCGTCGCACGTGGGAGTACTGCAACCAGATGGAGGTCCACCCGCGCCACCCGTACGTGGGCGACCTGGTCTACACGTCCTTCTCCGGCTCCCACCAGGACGCCATCAAGAAGGGCTTCGACGCCATGGAGGCCGACGCGAAGGCCAAGGGCGTCACCGTCGACGACATCGAGTGGGCGGTCCCCTACCTGCCCATCGACCCCAAGGACGTCGGCCGCTCCTACGAGGCGGTCATCCGGGTCAACTCGCAGTCCGGCAAGGGCGGTATCGCGTACGTCCTGAAGAACGACCACAAGCTGGAACTGCCCCGCCGGATGCAGATCGAGTTCTCGAAGATCATCCAGGCGAAGACGGACGCCGAGGGCGGCGAGGTCACGCCGAAGGACATCTGGGCGACCTTCCGGGACGAGTACCTGCCCAACCCCGAGAACCCGTGGGGCCGGATCCAGGTCAAGAACAACCAGTCGACGACCGACACCGACGGTGTGGACACGCTGACGGTGGAGGCCACGGTCGACGGCCAGGACACCGTCCTGTCCGGCTCCGGCAACGGCCCGATCTCGGCCTTCTTCGACGCGCTCCAGTCCGTCGGCATCGACGTACGCCTGCTGGACTACCAGGAGCACACGATGAGCGAGGGCGCCTCCGCGCAGGCCGCCTCCTACATCGAATGCGCGATCGACGACAAGGTCCTGTGGGGGATCGGAATCGACGCGAACACCACGCGCGCCTCGCTGAAGGCGGTCGTCTCGGCCGTCAACCGCGCGACGCGCTGACCAGTCCCAATGATGGTTTAGGGGCTTCGTCCGCCGTTGCCCGGCGGACGAAGCCCCGTCGTATACCGGCCAATCCCTGTGAGGGTCACGGAAAGGTCTCCTCCGGGGTACTGACTCCTCCTCATGGATGTGGCTAACATCACGCAAGCGCGGCGACGCTGCCGTGCGGCGTGACGGAGGTGCGACGTGCTGCCAGGACGGGGACGAAACGGCCATGCCGCCAGGTTTTCCAGCATCCTGGGCACCCGTACCGCGTGGACGCCCGCCGGTGACGGGGAGTTCTTCTGCCCCGGCTGCGGCGGCGACCGCAACTACCAGCGGCTGACCGGACAGCGCCGCTTCACCCTGCTCGGCCTGCCCGTGCTGCCGCGCGGCGAGGCCGGACCGGTCGTGGAGTGCGCCGCCTGCCGCCGCCACTTCGGCACGGACGTCCTCGACCATCCGACCACCACCCGCTTCTCCGCGATGCTCCGCGACGCCGTGCACACCGTCGCCCTCGCCGTGCTGGCCGCGGGCGGCGCCGGTTCCCGTACGGCGCTGGAGACCGCGGTGCTCGCTGTGCGCGCGGCCGGCTTCGACGACTGCACGGAGGAGCAGCTGGCCGCCCTCGTGGAGGCGCTGGAGGCGGACACCGGCCGGATCACCGGGGAGCCGTGCGGTGCGGGGCTGGCCATAGAGCTGCACGAGGCGCTGGACCCGCTCGCCCCGCACCTCGCCACGGTCGGCCGCGAATCGATCCTGCTCCAGGGGGCGCGTATCGCTCTGGCGGACGGGCCGTACACACCGGCCGAGCGGGACGTGCTCGCGACGGTGGGGGCGGCGCTCACCATCTGCTCGGACGACGTGACACGGGTCCTGGCCGCGGCGGCACGTACGCCGTCGTAGGGCACGCGCCTTCCAGCCGCCCCTGACAGCCGCTCCCCGGGCATTACTCCCCGGGGAGTAATCCGCCGCCCGTACCGCCCTCCGCAGTAACCCCCGACTCGGCCTCGGGCCCGACGAATCGGCCCCCGTGCGCCGGGAGTCTGGAGACCGTTCCAGACACCCGGACCGGAGGGAGCCCGAACAGTGGGGGACACAAGGAAGACCGCACGGCGGCGAGCCGTGCCCTGGGTGGTGGTCGGGCTGTGGCTCGCCGCCCTCGTGCTGGTCGGGCCGCTCGCCGGGAAGTTCGCCGGCATCCAGCAGAACCGCGCGGTCGACTACCTGCCCGACAGCGCCGACTCCACGCAGGTCGCGCGGATCCAGGACCGGCTCCCCGGAGGCGAGTCGACCGACCTGGTGCTCGTGTACCACCGGGACGGCGGTCTGACCGACGCCGACCGGCGCACGGCCGCCGAGCAGGTCGCCGAGGTGCGCGGCGCCCACGACCTGACCGGTGAGCCGCGGGGCGTTCCGTCCGAGGACGGCTCCACCCTGATGTACCCGGTGTCCAGCACCCAGCCGGGCCAGGACGAGGAGGCCCGGAACGCCTTCGTGGACGGCGTGCGCGAGGTCGCCGAGGGGAGCGGCGGGCTGAGCGTCGAGGTCGGCGGGCCAGGGGCGCTGAACACCGACATGGGCAAGGTGTTCGAGACGATCGACGGCACCCTGCTGCTGGCCACGCTCGCCGTCGTCACCGTCCTGCTGATCCTGATCTACCGCAGCCCGTTCCTGTGGCTGGTGCCGCTCGCCGTTGCGGGCGTCGCCGCGGCCACCGCCATGGCCGCCGGGTACGGACTCCACGAACTGTTCGACGTCACCGTCACCGGCCAGAGCGGCGGCGTGATGACCGTGCTCGTCCTCGGCGCCGGCACCGACTACGCGCTGCTGCTCATCGCCCGCTACCGCGAGGAACTACGGCGCCACGAGCGGCCGTACGACGCCATGCGCACCGCTCTGCGCGGCTGCGGGCCGGCCATCCTCGCCTCCTCCGGGACGGTCGCGGCCGGGCTGCTGTGCCTGCTGGCCGCCGACCTCAACAGCAGCAGCGGCATGGGGCCGGTCGGCACGATCGGGGTACTCGCGGCGCTGGTCGCCATGACGACCCTGCTGCCCGCCGTGCTGGTGCTGCTCGGACGGCGGGTCTTCTGGCCGCTGATCCCCGCCTTCGGCAGCGAGCCCAGGGTTCGCCGGTCGCTGTTCGCCGCGATGGGGACCTCGGCGACGCGCCGGCCCGTCACCGTACTCGTCGGTGGCGGCGTCCTGCTCGGTGCGCTCGCGCTGGGCACGCTCAACCTGTCCGGCAGCATCAAGCAGGAGGACTCCTTCACGGAGCGGCCCGAGTCGATCACCGCGATGCAGACGCTGGCGCGGGAGTATCCGGAACGCAGCAGCCGGCCGGTGACCGTCATCGCCCCCGACGAGCGGGCCGACGTGGTGTTGGACCGGGCGCGTGAGACCGAGGGTGTCGCCGAGGCGGTTCCCGGACGCAGTGGCTCGGGGTGGACCGAGATCGCGGTCTTCACGACTGCCTCGCCCGAGACCCCGGCCGAAACCCGGACCATCGAGGCCCTGCGCGCCGGGCTCGATACAGCGGGCGCCTATGTCGGCGGGCCCAGCGCCCAGCAGATCGACCTGGCCGACAGCGAGTCCCGGGACCGCAAGGTGATCGTGCCGCTGGTGCTGGCCGCCGTGTTCGTCATCCTGGTCGGTCTGTTGCGGAGTCTCGTCGCGCCGTTGCTGCTGCTGGCGGCCGTAGTGGCGGTGTGGGGCGCGGCCCTCGGCATCGGCGGGCTGGTGTTCGAGCCGGTGTTCGGCTTCGGCGGTACGGATCCCGGGCTGGGGCTGCTGTCGTTCGTGTTCCTGGTCGCCCTCGGGGTGGACTACGGCATCTTCCTGATGCACCGGATGCGGGAGGAGTCCGTGAAGGGAGCCGAACCGGAGGCGGCCGCGCTCACCGCTCTGCGGACGACCGGTGGGGTCATCGCCTCGGCGGGGATGGTGCTCGCGGCGACGTTCGCGGTGCTGACGACGCTGCCGATGGTGGGGCTGGTGGAACTCGGCTTCGTCATCGCGGTGGGGGTGCTGCTGGACACGTTCCTGGTGCGTACGTACCTGGTGACCACGGCGAGTGTGCTGCTCAAGCGGCGGATGTGGTGGCCGGGGAGGCTCTCCCGCGCGACGGAGCGGACGGCCCCGCCCCAGGAGCGGAAGCCCTTGGCCGCGAACGCCCCCTGACCGACCCGACGGCGCCCCTCCTCTCCCGGAGGGGCGCCTTCCTGGCCCAGGATGATGCCCGTGCAGGCACCCACCACACCGTCGGCGACCTGGTCGCGGCCCGCGGAGCGGATCATGGCCGCGATCAACCGCGACCCCCTGACCGCCCCGCACGCCCTCCGCAACGACGCGCTGCTCGCCGTTCTGACGGCCGCGCTCGCCGTCGTCCTCGCGCTGCTCGTCGACGACGGCCGCAGGCCCGACGCGCTCGGCTGGGCCCTGCTGCTCGTCTCCCACGTGCCGCTGCTGTGGCGCCGCCGCCATCCCGTGCTCGTCCTGCTCGCCGTGGTGGCCTGCGTCTTCCCCTACCACTTCCTCGACTACCCGCACACCGCGGCCACCCAGGCCGCGTACGTCGCCCTCTACACCGTCGCCGTCACCGGCCGGCCGCTGCGCACCGTCCTGGTCGGCATCGGCGTCATCACCCTGTCGGTGAGCGTGATGCTCACCATCAGCGCCCACGAGGCGCTGGGGCTGCTGAAGGCATCCGGTTGGGTCGTCGCCGTGCTGTTCCTCGGCGTCGACGTGCGCTTCTACCGCCAGTACGTCGCCTCCATCGTGGAACGCGCCGAACGTGCCGAACGCACCCGCGAGGAGGAGGCCCGGCGGCGGGTCGCCGAGGAGCGGCTGCGGATCGCCCGGGACCTGCACGACCTGCTCGCGCACACCATCACCCTCATCGGGGTGCAGACCTCGGTCGCCGCGCACGTGCTGTCCGCCGATCCCGAGCGGCTCGACCGGGAGACCGTGGCCAAGGCGCTGGACGACATCGCCGAGACCTGTCGCAGCGCCCGGGGCGAACTGCGTACGACGCTGGAGGTGTTGCGGGAGCACGGTTCGCCCGACACCCGCGGTCCGCTGCCCGGCCTCGACGGTCTGACCGACCTGGCCGAGGCCGCGCGGCTCGCCGGTGCCCGGGTCGAGCAGACCGTACGGGTACGGCAGGCACCGCCCGCCGTGGGCGCCGCCGCCTATCGCATCGTGCAGGAGGCGCTGACCAACGCGGTACGGCACGCGGGACCCGAACCGGCCGTCCGTGTCGACCTGGTGGAACGGGAGGGCGCCCTGCACCTGTCGGTCAGCGACGACGGCACGGGACCGGCACCGGGCGGCATCCCGGGCTTCGGGCTCGTCGGAATGCGCGAGCGGGCGCGCAGCGTGGGTGGCACACTCGACGCCGGTCCCCGTGCGGACGGCGGCTTCGAGGTGACCGCCGTACTGCCGCTGACGAAGACGGGGACCACGGGGGAGGGGACCGGATGACCATCCGAGTGCTGCTCGCGGACGACCAGACCCTGGTACGGGAGGCGTTCGCGATGCTCGTGGAGTCGGCACGGGACATGGAGGTCGTCGGCCAGGCCGCCACCGGCCGGCAGGCCGTGCGACTGGCCCGCAGCGAGCGCGCCGACCTCGTGGTGATGGACATCCGCATGCCCGACCTGGACGGCATCGAGGCGACCCGGCTCATCGCGGCCGACGAGGACCTCGCGGGCGTCCGCGTCCTGGTCCTCACCACGTACGACACCGACGAGAACATCGTGGACGCCCTGCGCGCCGGCGCCTCCGGCTTCCTGGTGAAGGACACCAGGCCGGCCGAACTGCTCGACGCCATCCGTACGGTCGCGGCCGGGGAGTCCCTGCTGTCGCCCGGGCCCACGGCACGGCTGATCGAGCGGTTCCTGCGCAGCCCCTCGGCATCGCGGACCGGCGGGCCGGAGTGCCTGTCCGGCCGTGAGCGGGAGGTGCTGTCACTGGTCGCGCGCGGCCTCAACAACACGGAGATAGCCGAAGCGTTGGGCCTGAGCCCGCTGACCGCGAAGACCCACGTCAGCCGCATCATGGGCAAGCTGGCGGCCCGGGACCGGGCGCAGTTGGTCATCGTCGCGTACGAGTCGGGGCTGGTGACACCGGGGAGCATCTGACGGACAGGCACGGTCCGACGTTCCGTCAGGAGAAGCATGAGACACCTCGGTCGCACACTCCTCGTCACCGCCGTCCTCCTCGCACCGCTCACCACCACGACACCCGCCTCGGCCGCTCCCGGCTGCACGTCCTCCGTCCCGTACGTCTCGGGCGAGGGCGGCTACGACACGTACCGCATCCCGGCCTCGGTCACGACCGCCGAGGACACCGTCCTCGCCTTCGCCGAGGGCAGACGCGGCGGGGCGGGCGACACGGGCGACATCGACGTCGTCCTGCGGCGTTCGGCGGACGGCGGCTGCACCTGGGGCCCGCTCACCGTCGTAGCCGCCGGTGACGGCGACACCCGGGGGAACCCGGCCCCCGTCGTCGACCCGCGCACCGGCGCCGTCGTGCTCCTCACCTCGTACAACAGCGGCAAGGTGACGGAGGCGCAGATCATGCGTGGCGAGGTCACGCCCGAGCAGAGCCGCCGGGTGTTCGTGCAGCGCAGCCGGGACGACGGCCGGCACTTCACCCCGCCCCGCGAGATCACCGCGCAGGTGAAGGACCCGTCCTGGCGCTGGTACGCGACCGGCCCCGGCCATGCGATCGCCCTCACCCGGGGCCCGTACGCGGGCCGCCTGGTCGTCCCCGCCAACCACTCGGCGTCCCCGCCGGCCGGCTCCCCCGACACCGGCCAGGAGCCCCGCTACTACGGCGCCCACGCGCTCCTCAGCGACGACGGCGGCTGGACCTGGCGGCCGGGCTTCGTGGACGACTCCTACGACGGTGTGAACAACGCCAACGAGTCGATCGCCGCCCAACTCCCCGACGGCCGCGTGTACTTCAACGCACGTGACCAGCACGGCACGAGCCCCGGCAACCGCCTCGACAGTCATTCCGGCGACGGCGGCCGGTCCCTCGACCGCCCGTACACCGTGCAGCCCACCCTGAACGAGGTCCCGGTCGTGCAGGGCAGCGTCCTGCAACTCCCGGGCCGCCGCAGCCCGTTGCTGTTCTCCGGCCCGTCCGTCCCCACCGCCCGCCGGGCGATGGCCGTCTGGCGCAGCACGGACGGCGGCGCCACCTTCACCAAGGCGCTGACGCTCTCCCAGCGTCCCGCGGCCTACTCCGACCTGGTGCCGCTCGGCCGGAAGACGGTGGGGATCCTCTACGAGACGGGCGCCCAGGGGACCTACGAGACGATCGAGTTCCGCCGCCTGCCGGCCGACGAGCTCTAGAGCAGACCCGCCGCCGCCAGGTACTTCCCGACCCGCGCCACCTCGTCCTGCGACAACGGCACCTGCGGCTGAGCCGTCGCCGGGCAGTCGATCACGCCCCGCAGGTGCAGCGCGGCCTTGAAGGCGCCGATCGCCGAGGAGCCGGGGCCCATGCGGGCCGGGTCGCCGACGGTGACCATGCCGAACAGGGCGCACAGCCGCTCCTGTTCGGCCCGGGCCTCCTCCCACTCCCCGGCGCGGCACAGGCCGTCCAGGCGGGCGTAGCCGTGCGGGTCGACGTTGCCGAGGCCGGGCACCGTGCCGTCCGCGCCGACCGCGAGCGCCGCGTCGACGATCAGCTCGGAGCCGGTCAGCACGCTGAAGCCGGTGATGCCCTGGTGGGCCCTGGCCCCGGTCACGACCTGGCGGAAGGCGGCCAGGTCGCCGCTGGAGTCCTTGAGCGCGGCCAGGACACCGTCGGCGGCCAGCTCCAGGACCACGTCCGCGGGCAGCTTCGTGTGGACGGCGGCGGGGATGTCGTAGGCGATCACCGGGACCGGGCTCGCCGCGGCGACCACGCGGTAGTGGCGGGCGATCTCCGCCGGGTGGGTCCGGGCGTAGAACGGGGCGGTGACGACGACCGCGTCCGCGCCCGCCGCCGTCACCGCCGCGACATGGTCCAGGACCCGGGCCGTCGTCATGTCGATCGCCCCGGCCAGCACCGGGAGCTGCCCGCCCACGTGGGCCGCGACCGACTCGACCACCAGCCTGCGCTGCCCGTCCGTCAGATACGCGGCCTCCGAGGTCGAGCCGAGCACGAACAGGCCGTGCACCCCGCCGGCCACCAGATGGTCGACCAGCCTGAGCAGCGAGGGGACGTCCACCTCGCGGTCCGGTGTCAGGGGCGTGCAGACGGGCGGGATGACACCGGTCAGCGGGGTGATCGTCATGGGGCCTCCATCGGGTCGCTCCGGCGGACGAGGTCGCGGGTCGACTCGTCCTCCTGGACAGGATGGTGGCAGCGGAAGCGGTGGGCGGGGGCCGACGCGACCGAGAAGTCCGGCATCGCCTGCGCGCACGTCCCGTCCGCCTTCCAGCAGCGCGTGCGGAACGGGCAGCCGCTCGGCGGGCGCGTCGCCGACGGGACCGGACCGACCAGCGGGATCGGTTCGATCGGGTCGAGCAGGCCGGGCGTGGCGGAGAACAGGGCGCGGGTGTAGGGGTGCCGGGCCCGGTCGGTGACCAGGGCGGCCGGGGACTCCTCCACGATCCGGCCCAGGTACATGGTGATCACGCGGTCGCTCATCCGCCGGACCGTCTGGATGTCGTGCGAGACGAACACCAGGGCCAGGCCCAGGCGTTCCTTCAGGTCCAGCAGCAGGTTGAGGATCTGGGCGCGGACCGACACGTCCAGGGCGCTCGTCGGCTCGTCCGCCACGACCAGGTCCGGGTCCAGGGCCAGCGCCCGGGCGATCGCGACGCGCTGCCGCTGCCCGCCCGACAGCTGGCCCGGCAGGGCGTCGGCGAGGGCCCGGGGGAGACCGACCAGGGACATCAACTCCCGGACTCTGTCCTCGCGTTGGCCTTTCGTGCCCCGGTCGTGCACGTCCAGCGGGTCCCGCAGGATCTGCCGTACGGTCAGGCGGCGGTTCAGGGCCGTCGACGGGTCCTGGAAGATCATGCCGGTGCTGGCGCCGACGGCCCGGCGGCGTTCCGCGGGCGGCATCGCCCACAGGTCGCGGCCCCGGAACGACACCGTCCCCCGCGTCGGCCGCTGCACCCCCACCAGCACCTTGGCCAGCGTCGACTTCCCGCAGCCCGACTCGCCCACCACGCCGATGGTCTCGCCGGCCGCGATCGCCAGGTCGGCGCCGGTCAGGGCGTACACCCGGTCGCGGGTGAACAGGCCGCCGCTGCGGGCCTTGTGCACCACATGCGCGTCGGACAGTTCCACGAAGGCGGGCTGTGCGTTCATGACACCGCCTCGGTCTCGGTGGTCGCCAGCTCTATGGCCGGGTGGTGGCAGGCCGCCGTATGGCTCGGGGTGCCCGTCAGGTCCGGTGCCGTCGTCCTGCAGATTCCGCTCGCCCGTGGACACCGGTCGGCGAACCGGCATCCGGCCGGGAAGTCGGCGGGGGAGGGCACGACCCCCTTGATCTGCGTCATCCGCTCCTGCGCCGACTCCAGCGACAGCACGCTGCCGAGCAGGCCGCGCGTGTAGTGGTGGGCCGGCGCCTCCACCAGGTCGGCGGTCACGCCCGTCTCGACGATCTGCCCGCCGTACATCACCGCGACCCGGTCGGTGACGTCCGCGACCAGCGCCAGGTCGTGCGAGACGAGGATCAGCGCGAAGCCCAGCTCCTCGCGCAGCCGCAGCAGCAGCTCTATGACCTGGGCCTGCACGGTCACGTCGAGGGCGGTCGTCGGCTCGTCGGCGACGATCAGCTTCGGTTCGCGGGACAGGGCCATGGCGATCAGGACGCGCTGCCGCTGCCCGCCGGACAGCTCGTGCGGGTAGCTGCGCAGGGTGCGCTCGGGGTCGAGGCCGACCATCGTCAGCAGCTCGGCCGGACTGCGCCGCCCGCCCCGCCGCACGACCTGCTTCAGTTGCGCGCGGATCGTCATCGCCGGGTTCAGCGACGACAGGGCGTCCTGGTAGATCATCGCCATCTCGTGGCCGAGGAGTTTGCGGCGCGCGCGCATCGGCTCGGCGAGCAGGTCCCGCTGGTTGAACCGGACCTGGCCGCCGACGCGCGCCCCCTTCGGCTGGAGGCCCATGATCGCCAGCGCGGTCAGCGACTTGCCGCAGCCCGACTCGCCGACCAGGCCCAGCACCTCACCGGGATGCACCTCGAAGCTGATGCCGTCCACGATGTCCACGCCGCCGTGCCGCTGGTCGAAGCCGATGGCGAGGTTCTCCACCGCGAGCACCGGCTGCCCGTCCCGGGACAGCTGACGGGCCCGGGCCCGCAGCCGCCGCGCCGCCTGTGCCAGACCGGGCAGCTGCACGACCTCCCCGCTGCCGGGCTCCGGCGCCTGGAGCCGGTCGTCCTCGGGTACGTCCACCTCCCGCGCCGAGGGGGCCGCCCACGCGTCGGACACCCCCTCGGACAAGATGTTCAGCGACAGCACCGTGACCAGCATCAGCAGACCCGGGAACACGGTCGCCCACCAGCCGCCGGTCAGCACCATGTTCTTGCCGTCCGCGATGACACTGCCCCAGGACGGGTCGGGCGGCCGCACGCCCGCTCCGATGAAGGACAGCGACGCCTCGAAGACGATCGCCTCGGCGACCTGCACCGTGCAGAACACCAGCACGGGCGCGGCGCAGTTGATCGCCACGTGCTTCAGCACGATGTGCGGTGTCCGGGCACCGATCACCCGTTCCGCCGTCACGTAGTCCTCGCCGTACTGGTCGAGGACGTTCGCCCGCACCACACGCGCCACCGGCGGCGTGAACAGGAACGCGATCGCGCAGATCAGCACCGTGATGCCCCCGCCGAACACCGCCACCAGCACGGCGGCGAGCGCGATGCCCGGGAACGCCATGACGACGTCCAGGCAGCGCATCAGCGTCTCGTCGACCGCCTTGCGCGAGGTGGCCGCGACGGCCCCGAGCAGCGCCCCGGCCACCAGCGCCAGCCCGGTGGCGCCGAGCCCGATAGCGAGCGACCAGCGCGCCCCGTACATCAGCCGGCTGAGGATGTCACGGCCGAGGCTGTCCTGGCCCATCCAGTGCCCGGCGGACGGATGCCCGGTGCCGTCGACGGGCGGCTGCTGGTCGAGCGGGTCGTGCGGGGCGAGCAGCGGGGCGAGCACCGCCAGCAGGACGACGACCGCCAGGAAGCAGACGGCGGCCTTCGACAGCAACGGCAGCCGGCGCCAGCCGCGCAGCCGCACGCCGGGCCGGGACAGCGCCTCGGTGAGGCTCTTGCGGGACATCATGCGGGTCATCACGTGGTCGCATCCCTCAGTCGCGGGTTGACCAGCAGGTACAGGACGTCGATGACGAGGTTCACGACGACGAACCCGGCCGCCGTGGTCAGTACGACGCCCTGGACGACGGCCGGATCGCCGTTCTTCACCGCGTCGATCATCAGCTTGCCCATGCCGGGCAGCGAGAAGATCGTCTCGATGACGACCGCGCCGCCCAGCAGATAGCCGACGCGCAGTCCGAGCACGGTGAGCGGGTTGATGAGCGCGTTCCGCAGCACGTTCCGCCCGACCACCACGCGCGGCGGCAGCCCGCTCCCGATCGCCGTGCGTACGTAGTCCTTGTCCAGCTCCTCCACCACGGCCGTCCGCACGATCCGGGTCAGCTGCGCCGCCACCGGAAGGGAGAGGGCGAGGGCGGGGAGCGTCATGGTCTTCAGCCAGCCGGTGAAGGAGTCGGCCGGGTTGATGTAGCCGCCGGTCGGGAACCAGCCCAGGTCGACCGCCAGGTACTGGATCATCAGCAGCGCCAGCCAGAAGCCGGGCGCCGCGACACCGGTCAGCGACACGACCCGGATGATCTGGTCGGGCAGCCGGTCCCGGTAGATCGCCGCGGTCACGCCGCCCACGAGGGACAGCACGACCGCGATGCCCAGGCCCAGGAAGGTCAGCTGAAGGGTGAGCGGCAGCGCGGTGGTGACCTGGTCGATCACCGGCGCCCGGGTCAGCGCGCTGGTGCCCATGTCGCCGTGCAGCAGGTCGGCGACGAAGTCGACGTAGCGCACGGGCAGCGGGTCGAGCAGGCCGTGTTCCTCGCGGAAGTCGTGCAGTTGCTGCGGTGTCGGGTTGGCGCCCTGGAAGAACGCGGACGCCGGGTCGACGTCCGAGAACCGCATCACCAGGAACACGAACAGCACGATGCCGAGCATCAGCGGCACGAGCAGGGCGATGCGGCGGAGCAGGATACGGACGACGGCGATCACGTGACGGCAACCCCCCTGTCGGCTAGGCCCACTTGGCCTGGAGGAGGTTGATGCCGGGGTAGGGCTGTGCCCTTATCCCGCTGAGCTGCTTCGGGTCCCAGGCCGTCATCAGCTCGTTGTGGACGACCGGGTAGAGCACGGCCTGTTCGGCGACGACGTCGATGTAGTCCTGGACCATCGCCTTCTTCTTCTCGGCATCCGGCTCCCGGGTGGCCCGGTCCATGTCCTTGAAGAGCGCCTTGGCGACGGGATCGCCGGCCCACCGCGTGTACTGCATCCACAGGTTCTCGGGCCCGTAGTTGTAGTGCATGATCAGGTCGGCGTCGAGGCCGAACTGGTTGGGGTTCGAGGCGGCGGCGACGACCTGGTAGTCCTGCTTCTGGTCCATCTTCGTGAACACGGCCGTGGTCTCCTGCGGGGACAGGGTCGTCTTCACGCCGATCGCGTCCCAGGAGGACTTGATGGTCGGCAGGCAGTCGACGATCCAGCTCACGTTCACCGCGAGGATGTCGATGCTCAGCCCCCTGACCCCGGCCTCCTTCAGCAGCGCCTTCGCCTTGTCGGGGTCGTAGTCGTAGACGGTCTTCGCCCGGCGGTAGGACGGGTTGCTCTCGTCGAGGAAGGAACTCGACGGCTTCCCGTGGCCCTTGAGCGCGACCTCCACCATCTTCTCGGTGTCGATGGCGTAGTGCAGCGCCTGGCGCACGCGCACGTCGTCGAAGGGCTTGTGCTTGGTGTTGAACATCAGGAACAGGTTGTTCATCCCGGCCCCGCCGGCGACCGTCAGCCCGCTGCTCTCCAACTGCGCGATGTTGGCGTACGGGATGTTGTCCGCGATCTGCGCGCCCGCGCTCGACCCCGAGATCTTCGCGACGCGGGGCGCCGCGTCCACGATCGTCAGCCAGTTCATCTTCCGGAAGGCGGGCCCCCGTGGGCCGTTGTAGCCGTCGAACGCCTCGAAGGTCGTGTTCGACTTCGGGTGGTGAGCGGTCTGCCGGTACGGACCCGAGCCGATCGCCTTGCCCTTGATGGCGTCGTCCCAGGCGCCCGGCTGCGAGAACACGTGCTTCGGCATGATCTTGGCGAGCGTCAGCCGCGAAAGCCCGTCCGGGAAGGGGAACTTGAGCACCAGCTCCACGTTCTGCGCGTCGATCTTCCGGACCTCCTTCAGCCAGCTCGCGAAGAAGCCCTTGGCGAGGGTCTGGGTGTCCGGGTCGAGGATCCGCTCGAAGACGAAGACCACGTCGTCGGCGGTGACCGGCTTGCCGTCGTGGAACTTCGCGCCCGCCCGCAGCGCGAACTTCCAGGACGTGCTGTCCGGGTCCTTCGGCACCTCGGTCGCCAGGGCCGCGTACGGCTCACGGGAGATCGGGTCGGTGTCGAGCAGGCCCTCGTAGATGTGGTTGTTGGCGGCCATGCAGAACGCGGACGCCGTCTGGGTGGGGTCCCAGCTGCCGTCGTTGCCGTAGCCGATCACCGCCGTCAGCGTCCGGTTGGCCCCGCTGCCGCCGCCACCGGTGTCGTTGGTGGACTCCGGCCCGGACGAACAGGCCGACAGCGACGCGGAGACGGCGGCGGCCGCGCCCAGCGCGCCGGTGTACTTCAGGAACGACCGGCGGTGCAGCGCCGGCACGTCGTGGGTCACGTCGCGCACGGGGTCCTCCAGCGAGAGGTCTGGAAAGGAAACGAGGGGGCGAGCAGAGGAGATACGACGTCCTACGTCCTGCGGTCAGCGCGACCATAGGAGCGGCCGTAGGGGCGGTCAAGGGATCGCACACGAATGGCGTATCTGCCAGAGGTCGGACCAATGGCGCTGTGAAATGGCGCGAGTTGACGGCTTATCAGGGCAGGTCCGACGTCGGGTACCGCCAGAGGTGGGACGTGGGACGTCCGGGGCGCGTACGATGCGGCGCATGTCCGAGGAGCCCAGGACCAGCCGGATACAACGCCAGGTCGTGCAGCTCATCCTCGACCGCAGACTCACCGCCGGCGCGCCGCTGCCCACCGAGGCCGAACTCATGGAGGACCTCGGCGTCAGCCGCAACTCCGTCCGCGAGGCCCTCAAAGCCCTCCAGGCCCTCGACATCGTCGAGATCAGACACGGCTACGGCACCTACGTCGGCCAGGCCTCCCTCACCCCCCTCGTCGACGGCCTGACCTTCCGCACCCTGGCCCGGCACGACGACGACACCGGCGCCCTCGCCGAGATCCTCCAGGTCCGCGAGGTGCTGGAGGAAGGCCTGATCCGCCGGGTCGCCGCGACGGTCACCGAGGCGGAGCTGGAGAGACTGGAGGGCGTGGTGACCCGCATGGAGTCCGCGGGCGGCACGGGCCGCTCCTTCCCGGAACTCGACCGCGAGTTCCACGAGATCCTGTACGCCTCCCTCGGCAACGCGCTGGTGCCCCAGCTCCTCGGCGCGTTCTGGACGGTCTTCCGCCGGGTCTCCGGCGCCCGCGGCTGGACCGACGACCCGTCCCCCGAGATCACGGTCCGCCGCCACCGCGACATCGTCACCGCCCTGCGCGCCCGCGACGTGGAGGGCGCGCAGCGGGCGATGGCGGTGCACTTCCGGGGGATCGCGGCGCGGGCGGCCAAGGAGTCGCGGGGAGTGGGCTGATCCCACCCCCCGGCGGGCGGGCGCGGAGCATGATGAGGGCGTGACTGAGCTGTGGAACGAGAGCGACGCCGGCGTCCTGCGACTGCCCTCCGGCCGGCTGGTACGCGGCCGAGGCCTGCGCCACCCCCTGGATCCCACCGCGCCCACCCCCTCCTACGGCCTCTACCTGCTCGGCAAGCAGCCTCCCGAGGTCCCCTGGGAGGCCGGCTGGCTCCGCTGGCCCGACTTCCGCCTCCCGTCGGACCGGACGGCCGCCCGGGCGGTGCTGGCGCGCGCCTGGGAACGGGCCGCCGGGGAACGCGTGGAGATCGCCTGCGGCGGCGGCCGGGGCCGCACGGGCACGGCCCTGGCCTGCCTGGCGGTGCTGGACGGGGTGCCGGGGGAGGAGGCGGTGGCGTATGTGCGGCGGCACTACGACAGGCATGCGGTGGAAACGCCCTGGCAGCGGCGGTACGTACGCCGGTTCGGCAAGGGATGAGCCTCTCCTTCGGCGCGGCGCCTCATACCTTGGTAGCGCCGCCGTAGACCGACGGCCGACAGCGGGACCGGACGCGGCTCGGCACTGTGAACCGTATGGATGAGACCAAGGGGATCAAGCAGGCGAAGGGGATCAGCCGGGCGCAGTTCCTGGCCGGGACGGCGGCGGTGGGGGTCGCCGGGGCGATGGGACCGGCGGGAGCGGCCCGGGCGACGGAGGCCCGGCACGGCAAGGGGCTGCGGCGACGGGGCGTCGTCTACACGGTCGGAGCGGGGGAGACGCCGGGGACCGCGTGGAACGCCCGCCGGATGCGGGCCGATGTGCGGGCCATCCGTGACGACCTGCATGCCGACACCATCGACGTCACGGGGGACGGTGTCGAACGGCTCACCGCCACCGCCGCCGAGGCGGCCGAACGCGGGCTGCACATCTGGTTGCAGCCGACGCTCGGGGACGTCCCGCAGCGGGACATCCTGGAGCACCTGGCCGAGACCGGCCGGTTCGCGGAGCGGCTCCGCCGGCAGGGCGCCGGTGTCGACTTGAGCGTCGGCTGCGAGTTCTGGCTGTTCGTCCCCGGCATCCTGCCGGGCGAGACGGTCCTGGACCGTATCAGGCACCTGCAGAACGGCACGGTCGACTGGCCCCGGATGCGGCGCCGCCTCGCCGACTTCACGGCGAAGGCCGCCAAGGTCGGCCGCTCCGTCTTCAAGGGCAACCTCAGCTACGCCGCCGCCCAGAGCATCGACGACCCGGACTGGAACCTCTTCGACATCGTCGGCATCGACTACTACTCGTACTTCCCGAAGCGGTCCGAGTACGTCCGGGAGCTGAAGCAGTACCTGCGCTGGGGCAAGCCGCTCGCCATCACCGAGTTCGGCACCTGCGCCTACGTCGGTGCCCCCGAGAGCGGGGGCATGGGCTGGGACATCGTCGACTACGACAAGGAGCCGCCGGAGATCAAGGGCAACCCGGTCCGCAGCGAGTGGGTCCAGGCCGCCTACGTGGGCGAACTGCTGGACGTCTTCGAGTCGATGGGCCTGTACGCGGCCATGACCTTCGAGTTCATCAGCGCGGACGCCCCGCACCGCCCGGACGAGCCCCGTCTCGACCTCGACCTGGCGACGTACGCCATCACGAAGGTGATCAAGGACCGTCCGGACGACCCCGCCTCCGGCTGGCACCGGGAGCCGAAGGAGGCGTTCCACGCGGTGGCCCGCCGATACGGGGCGGCGGGCCACCGGCCCGGTCGACAGCGGTAGCCGTCAGTCGCAAGTGACGTCGGACGCGGGCCGTTTCCCGGTGGCCAGGAAGCGGGAGACGGTCCGGTCGCCGCAGGCGTTGCCGTTGGCGAGGTAGGCGTTGTGGCCAGTGGAGTTCACGGTGACCATGACGGCACGATCCCCGAGGGCGCGGCGCATCTCGCGGGCGCCGGCGAGCGGCGTGGCGACGTCCCGCTCGTTCTGCACGAGCAGGATGTTGGACGGCCCGCGGTCGGTGATCCGTACCGCGGGCTCCTTCGGCGTGAACGGCCAGGCGGCACACAGCATCGCGCCGCGCGGCATGCCCGCCGTCAGCGGGAACTTCGCCCGGCTCTCGTCGACCCCCTTCTGGTAGTGGGCGGCGGACCGGGGCCAGGCGACGTCGTTGCATAGGGTGCCGGCGCCGACCGCGGCGGCGTTCTGCATCACCGACTCGGGCGGCATCGGGGGCGCGGGCGGCACAGTGCCCTTGAGCGCGGCCAGGATCGTCTTCGCCAGCGTGGGGTAGTTGTCGGGGTCGTACAGGCTCGTCAGCATGGTCTGGCGCAGGACGTTGCCGTTCAGCTCCGCCGGGCTCGCGCCGGGCCAGGGCAGGGGCTCGCGGTCGAGCCGCTCGGCGAGGCGCAGGAAGAGGGGCCGCACGTCGGCGGCCTTGCGAGCCACCCGGTACGGATTCCCGCGCTCGGACGCCCACTTGGCGAACTCCGGGAAGTTGTCCTCCACGCCGGCCTCGAACGCGGCGAGCCAGGCGCGTCCCACCCGGGTGTGGTCGGGGTTGTCGTTGCTGTCCAGCACGATGCGGTCGGTGCGGTGCGGGAACAGTTGGCCGTAGACGGCTCCTACGTAGGTGCCGTACGAGGAGCTCCAGGCGGACAGCTTGTTCTCGCCGAGGGCGGCCCGGACGCGGTCGAGGTCGCGGGCCTCGTTGACGGTGCTGATGTGCCGCAGCAGTTCACCGCCGTTACGTGCGCAGGCCTCCGACATACGCTTGGCGGTGGCCATGGTCTCGGTGACGGAACCGTCCGGGGCGGGCCAGGGCAGCTTCGCGAGGGCGAGGTCCTTGCTGTCGAGACCGCAGTCCACGGCGCGGGACGGCGCCATCCCGCGCGGTGCGAACCCGACCAGGTCAAAGGCGTCCCGCACTTGCTGCGGGAGCTTCTGCCCCTTGCGGGAGGGGTCTTGGAGACTGCTCCCACCGGGCCCGCCGGGGATGAGTAACAGCGCGCCCCGGCGCGCGGAGGGCTTCTCGCTGGGGATACGGGAGACGGCGATCTGGATCTTCCTGCCGTCGGGGTCGGAGTAGTCCATCGGGACCTCCACGGTGGCGCACTGCTGTCTGGGGCCGAGATCGGAGCCCTCGCACTGGGTCCACTTGAGGGGCTCGGCAACGGCGGCGGACGCGGTCAGCGGGACGGTGAGCCCGAGCAGGACGGCGGCGGCCGCGGCGAGTGAGGCGTTGCGCGTGATCTGTTTCTTGGTCATGGGATGAGCCTGGCGGCTCCCCGCCCCACCCGTCATCCGGGCAACTCCCGGATCTTCCAGGGGTTTACCCCTACCCCCTACTGGACGGAGTAACTGCAGTGCCGGAGCTGCGTCTTCGGCCCCGGTGGAGGCGTGACTTGCGAGGTGGTGCGTGGTGGTGCCACACCGAACAGCGCGACGTCCGATTGCCGCCAGCAGGATGGGCCTGAGGTGATCAGGCTGGCCGTATGACGATGCCATCCCCTGCAGACTCGGTAGCAGTCCTCACGCGCATGTACGCGGCTGAGGCGGAGTACCTGGCGGCCGGAGGCCCTGATGAGGCCTCCTTCGACCTGCTCGCCCCCTTCTTCGCGCCCGATGTCGAGCTGCATCAGGCAGATGCACTGCCTTACGGAGGCACGTGGCACGGGCACGAGGGCATGGCGCGGTTCTTCCGGAAGATGGGCGAGGTGTGGGAGACGTTCGACATGGTGGAGCAGGAGTTCCTCGCCACCGGTGAGGTCGCGGTCGTGCTCACACAGGTCCGTGCCAGGGCTCGGGCGACCGGGCGTGAACTCGGCTTCCCCATCCTGCAGACGATCACGGTGAAGGACGGGCAGATCACCGAGGTCCGCCCCTTCTACTGGGACACGCTGGCCATCGCCGACGCCTGCGCTGCGCCAGGGGCGGGACACTGAGCTGAGGTGGGCGAGTAGCGGTTCGGCGGCCGGGGGCGCGGGCTGCAAGCGGAGCGTTCGGGCCGGGAGATGGCCTGGGTCGGGGGTGGGGGGTGGCCCGGTTGCTCCACTTGCTGGGCTGCGGAAGGGCGCCGCCTTATGCGGGACTCTGGTCGTAGCGTTTCCCGCCCGGCCGGCGCAGCATGAAGATGTCGACCGGGTCCTCGGATTCGACGGTGAAGCCGTGCCGCTCGTAGAGGCGGCGGGCCGGGCTGCCCTGGAGGACGTTCAGGCGGACGAGGTCGCCGGTGGTGTCCGTCTTGTCGAGGAGGGTGCGCAGGACTGCCGAGCCCAGGCCTTGGCCCTGGACGTCCGGGCTGAGGTAGAAGTGCTCCAGCCAGTGGGCGTCCTGCGACGGGCGCAGTGCCACGCTGCCGACGAACGTGCCGTTGGCCGTGATGACCGACGTGTGCTGAGGGGAGTAGCCGTCCCGCAGGCGCTGCCTGACCCGGTGTGCGTCGTAGCGGCCCAGCCGTTCCAGGTCCGGGCGCATCACCACCGCCCGCAGTTCCGCTATCGCTTCGACGTCCGACAGCTCCGCCGGGCGCATCGCCCATGCCAGGCCTGTCTCTGTGCGGCCGTCCAGCCCTGCCTTCTGTGTCTCCGTGCCCGCATCCATGCCACGATCATTCCGCATCGCCGAGCGACCACGAAGCCGGCCTCAGGCCTGGGAACCGGCGGCCCCGACCTCGCGTATGAACGCCCTCCAGGCCTCCGGCCCGACCAGGACCACAGGGCCGTCGGTCCTCTTGCTGTCCCGGACGGGGACCATCCCGGGCACGCCCGGGTTGTCGACCAACGTCCCCGAAAACGACGTCTCTGTATAGGCGACGGGTGGCGCGTCCTCGAACTCCATGAGCGTCAGCATGCCACCCATGCAGGGGTGGGCCCCTGCGGCGTACGGCAGCACCGTGACCATTACATGGCGCTCCCGCATCAGCCGTGCGATGCGGTCCAGTTGGGCAGCCATCGCCTCCCCGCCGCCCACCGGCACACGCAGCACGTTCTCATGCAGGATCACCCAATACTCGGGCCTTGTAGCGTCCTCGAGGATCCGCGCCCGTTCCAGGCGGGCGGTGACCTTCTCCTCGATGTACTCGTCTGTGACGAATGGGTTGGCCGCGACCGTGACCGCTCGGGCGTACGCGGCCGTCTGCAACAGTCCTGGCACCAGCGAACTCGCAGATCTGTGTCGCCTGCTTCTCCAGCTCCACAACCGCCGCGAAATACTCCGCATACCGCTTATCGTCAATCAGCTTCCTGCACAACCGCTCGAAAATACCGTCGGTTTGCAGCACCCCGTCGATGCGTTGGGCCACATCCAGCTGCGGTTTGCGAATGGCCTGTTCGAACTGTCCGATGTAGCCGCCGGAGACGAATACCCGGGAGCCCAGCTCCACCTGCGTGAGCCCCGCGTCCTCCCTCCGCCGCTTGAGCTCCGTGCCGAAGAACTCCCACGCCGCCTGCCGAGAACCGTTGGCCATTGCCGAACCCCTTTGTGCTGCGCCGCAGTTGTAGGGCACAGACCCCTCCCGAGTGTAGGCGCGGAGCGTCACCGTAGGGATGCGAAGAGTGAAACCCGGAAAGGAAGGGGAGCACGGTGGAGGCACGACACTCGGCGCTCTGCGTCGAAGAAGCGGAGGATGCGGTGAAAGAATTGCGGGCAGAACTCGCCAAGGCCGGAATTACCTTGCCGTCACTGGGGCTGGACCCGGTAAGTCTTGCGCGGGAAGCACCCTGTCCGCTCGTGGAATTGGGCCGGTGTTCCGTGGAGACCGCCCGGCGGCTCGCGGCGGTGCTGCGATGAAGCCCCCGGTCGGCGCGTACGTCGTGGACACCCGCAGCGGCCGCATCGGCATCGTCATGGGGCTTGAGGGGCCCTACGTGCAGCTGAGGCCGTACGGGGGCGGGAAGGAGTGGGACGCCGATCCCGCTGCCGTCCGGCACGCCACCCCGGCCGAACGGCTGCGCGCGGCGACGGCGTACGCCAACGCCCGCAGCAGGGGTGAGGTCCCTTGACGCGGTGACCCTGCGAGAATGGCGTCATGAGTCTGTTCCGCGACGACGGCATCGTGCTGCGCACCCAGAAGCTGGGTGAGGCGGACCGGATCATCACGCTGCTCACCCGCGGTCACGGACGGGTACGGGCGGTGGCCAGGGGCGTGCGCCGGACGAAGTCGAAGTTCGGTGCGCGCCTCGAACCCTTCTCCCACGTCGACGTGCAGTTCTTCGCCAAGGGGAGCGAGCTGGTCGGGCGCGGGCTGCCGCTGTGCACGCAGAGTGAGACCATCGCGCCGTACGGCGGTGGGATCGTGACCGACTACGCGCGGTACACCGCCGGGACCGCGATGCTGGAGACCGCCGAGCGGTTCACCGATCACGAGGGGGAGCCGGCCGTGCAGCAGTATCTGCTGCTCGTCGGCGGGCTGCGGACCCTCGCCCGCGGGGAGCACGCGCCGCATCTCGTGCTGGACGCGTTCCTGCTGCGGTCCCTCGCCGTCAACGGGTACGCCCCGAGCTTCACCGACTGCGCGAAGTGCGGCATGCCCGGGCCCAACCGGTTCTTCTCGGTCGCCTCGGGCGGTTCCGTCTGCGTGGACTGCCGGGTGCCCGGCAGCGTCGTACCCTCGCCCCAGGCCCTGGAACTCCTCGGCGCGCTGCTTACGGGAGACTGGGAGACCGCGGACGTCTGCGAGGCGCGGTACGTCCGGGAGGGCAGCGGGCTGGTGTCCGCGTATCTGCACTGGCACATGGAGCGCGGGCTGCGCTCCCTGCGCTACGTCGAGAAGTAAGCAAGACAAGCAAGCACGAGGAGACGAGAAACACATGGCCGTACGCGGGATCCTGGGGCGGCAGCGCCGGGAGTACAGGACGCCGGAGCCCCACCCGTCCGGCGCACGGCCGCCGAAGCTCGGAGAGCTCGTACCGCAGCATGTGGCGATCGTCATGGACGGCAACGGGCGCTGGGCGAAGGAGCGGGGCCTGCCGCGCACCGAGGGGCACAAGGTCGGCGCCGAGCGGGTGCTCGACGTGCTCCAGGGCGCCATCGAGATGGGCGTGGGCGCCATCTCCCTGTACGCCTTCTCCACCGAGAACTGGAAGCGGTCGCCGGACGAGGTGCGCTTCCTGATGAACTTCAACCGGGACTTCATCCGCAAGACCCGGGACCAGCTGGACGAGCTGGGCGTGCGGGTGCGCTGGGTGGGGCGGATGCCCAAGCTGTGGCGGTCGGTGGCCAAGGAACTCCAGATCGCCCAGGAGCAGACCAAGGGCAACGACCGGCTCACGCTGTACTTCTGCATGAACTACGGGGGCCGCGCCGAGATCGCCGACGCGGCGCAGGCGCTGGCGGCCGATGTGAAGGCCGGGAAGCTCGATCCGTCGAAGGTCAACGAGAAGACCTTCGCGAAGTACATGTACTACCCGGACATGCCGGACGTGGACCTGTTCCTGCGTCCGAGCGGTGAGCAGCGCACCTCCAACTACCTGATCTGGCAGAGCGCGTACGCCGAGATGGTCTTCCAGGACGTGCTGTGGCCGGACTTCGACCGCCGCGACCTGTGGCGGGCGTGCCTGGAGTTCGCCTCGCGGGACCGGCGGTTCGGCGGGGCCATCCCGAACGAGGAGCTGCTGGCCATGGAGGGCAAGCAGGAGTAAGTCCCGCACTCAGGGGCGCGGGGAACTGCGCGACCGGCCACGGTGGGCCCGCACCCGGGATGCGGGTCTCACCCCCACGGCGAAAAGCGGCTCAGCCGCCGGAGGCCTTCGCGCAGTCCACGCAGGTGCCGAAGATCTCCACCGTATGGGCCACGTTCACAAAGCCGTGCTCGGTGGCGATGGCCTCCGCCCACTTCTCCACGGCCGGGCCCTCCACCTCGACGGCCTTGCCGCAGTTGCGGCACACCAGGTGGTGGTGATGGTCGTCGGTGGAGCAGCGGCGGTAGACGGACTCGCCGTCGGCGGTGCGCAGGACGTCGACCTCGCCGGCGTCGGCGAGGGACTGCAGGGTGCGGTAGACCGTGGTGAGCCCGACCGAGTCGCCCTTGTGCTTGAGCATGTCGTGCAGTTCCTGCGCGCTGCGGAACTCGTCGACCTCGTCCAGGGCCGCCGCCACGGCGGCACGCTGCCTGGTGGCGCGGCCCTTCACGGACGGTCCAGCGGTCGTCACCGTTGCCTCCTCACGTCTGCCTTGCCCGGGCCATTGTGCCAGCCCGGGGTGGGGGCGGTCAGACGCCGACTCCGTCGGCTGCCTTCCGGGTGGCCGGAATCGCGCACTCGGCAGGGTCGTGGGCGGGATCCGCGGCGGCCCGGGCACGGGCGCGGCGGCGGGCCAGCGGGGCCGCGAGCGCCGTCAGCACGACGAAGGCGCCGATGGTCAGCAGCACGATCGTCGCGCCCGGCGGGACGTCCTGGTAGTACGAGGTGACGGTGCCGCCGATCGTCACGCTCACGCCGATGGCCACGGCGATCACGAAGGTCGCGGCGAAGCTGCGGCCGATCTGCTGGGCGGCCGCGACGGGCACCACCATCAGCGCGCTGACCAGGAGCAGCCCGACCACGCGCATCGCCACCGTCACCGTGACGGCCGCGGTGATCGCGGTCAGCAGGTTCAGGGCGCGCACCGGCAGGCCCGTCACCCGCGCGAACTCCTCGTCCTGGCTGACCGCGAACAGCTGCCGGCGCAGGCCGAGGGTGACCAGGACGACGAAGGCGGCCAGGATGCAGATCGCCGTGACGTCCGACTCGGACACCGTCGACAGGGAGCCGAAGAGGTACGACGTCAGGTTGGCGTTGGAGCCCGTCGGCGCGAGGTTGATGAACATCACACCGCCGGCCATGCCGCCGTAGAACAGCATCGCGAGGGCGATGTCGCCGCGGGTCCTGCCGTACCAGCGGATCAGCTCCATGAGGACCGCGCCGATGACCGAGACGAGGGTGGCCATCCACACCGGGGACCAGGTCAGCAGGAAGCCCAGGCCGACGCCGGTCATCGCCACGTGGCCGATGCCGTCGCCCATCAGGGCCTGGCGGCGCTGGACCAGGTAGATGCCCACCGCGGGGGCCGTGATGCCGACCAGGACGGCGGCGAGCAGCGCCCGCTGCATGAAGGCGTAGTCGAGGATCTCCATCAGCTCAGCAGTCCCGTGCGGATCGGTTCGTGGCCCGCGGGTGCGTGCGGGTGTACGTGGTCGTGGCCGGGCAGGGCGTGCTGCCCGACCGCCTTCGGGGGCGGGCCGTCGTGCACGACGCAGCCGTCGCGCAGGACGACCGCCCGGTCGATGAGGGGCTCCAGGGGGCCCAGCTCGTGCAGCACGAGCAGCACGGTCGTGCCCTGGGAGACCTGCTCGCGCAGCGTGTGCGCGAGGACCTCCTGGCTGGCCAGGTCGACGCCGGCCATCGGCTCGTCCATGATCAGCAGTTCCGGTTCGGAGGCGAGCGCGCGGGCTATCAGGACACGCTGGTGCTGGCCGCCCGAGAGGGCGTTGACCGAGTCCTTGGCCCGGTCCGCCATGCCGACGAGCTCCAGGGCCGCGCGCACGGCCGCGTGGTCCGCCTTGCGCAGCACGCCGAAGCGGGCCCGGGACAGGCGGCCCGAGGAGACCACCTCGGTCACCGTGGCGGGCACCCCGCCCGCGGCCGTGGTGCGCTGCGGGACGTAGCCCACGCGGTGCCAGTCGCGGAACCGCCTGCGGTCCGTGCCGAACAGCTCGATCTCGCCGGCGCCGGTCTGCACCTGGCCGATGATGCTGCGCACGGCCGTGGACTTGCCGGAGCCGTTCGCGCCGAGCAGCGCGACGACCTCACCGTGGTGCACGGTGAGGTCGATGCCGCGCAGGACGGGGCGCGAGCCCAGGTCCGCGCGGACGCCGCGCAGGGATACGACGGGCTCGGTCATGCCGTCCTCCGATGGGTCGATCACTTGGCTCCCAGGGCCGCCTGGAGGGCCTTGAGGTTGGCTTCCATCACCTGGAAGTAGTCGTCGCCGCGGGACTTGTCGGTGATGCCCTCGAGCGGGTCGAGGACGTCCGTCCTCAGCTTCGCGTCGCGGGCGAGGGTCTTCGCGGTCTTGTCGGAGACCAGTGTCTCGTAGAAGACGGTGGTGACGCCGTCGGCCTTGGCCTCCTGCTGGAGCTCCTTGACCCGGGCGGCGCTGGGCTCGCTCTCGGGGTCGAGGCCGGAGATGGCCTCCTGGGTGAGGCCGTAGCGCTCGGCGAGGTAGCCGAAGGCGGCGTGGTTGGTGAAGAAGACCTTGGTCTTGGTGTTCTTCAGGCCGCTCTCGAACTCGCCGTTGAGGCCGTTCAGCTTCTTGACCAGGGCCTCGGTGTTCTTCTTGTAGTCGGCCGCGTGGTCCGGGTCGGCCTTCTCGAAGGCCTTGCCCACGCCCTCGGCGACCTCGGCGTACTTCACCGGGTCCAGCCAGACGTGCGGGTCGCGCGCGTGCTCTTCCTCCTCGGCGTGGCCCTTCTCCTCCTCGGCGTGGCCCTTCTCCTCGGCGTGGCCCTCCTCGCCCTCGTGGCTGTGGCCGCCGGTGCCGTGGTCCTCGAGCGTCGTCAGCGTGGCCGCGTCGATCTTCGTCTTGATGCCGGTCTGCGAGACCGCCTCGTCGACGGCGGGCTGGAGGCCCTTGAGGTAGAGCGCCGCGTCGGCCTCTTCGAGCTGCGCCCGCTGCTTGGTGCTGATCTCCAGGTCGTGCGGCTCCTGGCCGGGCTCGGTCAGGCTGGTGACGTTCGCGTGGTCGCCGCCGATCTGCTCGGCGAGGAACGCCATCGGGTAGAACGACGCGACGACGTCGAACTTGTCCGTGTTGCCCGTCGCCGCGCTGTCGCTGGAGCAGGCGGAGAGAGCGCCGAGGCCGAGAGCGGTGGCCGCGGTGACCGCGGTGGCGGATATGAGGCGTCGTCGTACGTTCATGACACTCATTTTCAACAAATATGGAAACCGTTGTCAACAAATGAGCTGAGCGGGTTCCGTGGAGGGGGCCTGGCGGTCGCGGGAGGGGGAGCGATTTGATTGAGGGGGCGCCCCCGCCGGTAACCTGAAGCATTCGCTGGAAGCAACTCGCTTCGTCGCCCGTCGTCGTAATGAAGAGAGCACCGTGGCCGCCGACAAGATCGACACCATCGTCAGCCTGAGCAAGCGCCGTGGCTTCGTATTCCCCTGTAGTGAGATCTACGGCGGTCAGCGCGCCGCTTGGGACTACGGCCCCCTGGGTGTCGAGCTCAAGGAGAACCTCAAGCGCCAGTGGTGGCGCTACATGGTGACGTCGCGCGAGGACGTCGTCGGTATCGACTCGTCCGTGATCCTGGCCCCCGAGGTCTGGGTCGCCTCCGGCCACGTCGCCACCTTCACGGACCCGCTGACCGAGTGCACCTCCTGCCACAAGCGGTTCCGCGCGGACCACCTGGAGGAGGCCTACGAGGCCAAGCACAAGCGTCTGCCGGAGAACGGCCTGGCCGACGTCAACTGCCCCAACTGCGGCAACAAGGGCCAGTTCACCGAGCCCAAGCAGTTCTCGGGCCTGCTGTCCACCCACCTCGGCCCGACGCAGGACTCCGGCTCCATCGCCTACCTGCGCCCCGAGACCGCGCAGGGCATCTTCACCAACTTCTCCCAGGTGCAGACCACCTCGCGCCGCAAGCCGCCGTTCGGCATCGCCCAGATGGGCAAGTCCTTCCGCAACGAGATCACGCCCGGCAACTTCATCTTCCGCACCCGCGAGTTCGAGCAGATGGAGATGGAGTTCTTCGTCAAGCCGGGCGAGGACGAGAAGTGGCAGGAGTACTGGATGGAGCAGCGCTGGAACTGGTACACCGGTCTCGGCCTGCGCGAAGAGAACATGCGGTGGTACGAGCACCCGAAGGAGAAGCTCTCCCACTACTCCAAGCGCACCGCCGACATCGAGTACCGCTTCCAGTTCGGCGGCAGTGAGTGGGGCGAGCTGGAGGGTGTCGCCAACCGCACCGACTACGACCTCGGCGCCCACGCCAAGGCCTCCGGCCAGGACCTCACCTACTTCGACCAGGAGGCCGGCGAGCGCTGGACTCCGTACGTCATCGAGCCCGCGGCCGGTGTCGGCCGGGCCATGCTCGCCTTCCTGCTCGACGCCTACGTCGAGGACGAGGCGCCCAACGCCAAGGGCAAGATGGAGAAGCGGACCGTGCTGCGCCTGGACCAGCGCCTGGCGCCGGTGAAGGTCGCGGTGCTCCCGCTGTCCCGGAACCCGGAGCTGTCCCCTAAGGCCAAGGGCCTCGCCCAGGCGCTGCGCCAGAACTGGAACATCGAGTTCGACGACGCCGGTGCGATCGGCCGCCGCTACCGCCGCCAGGACGAGATCGGTACGCCCTTCTGCGTGACCGTCGACTTCGACACCCTGGAGGACAACGCGGTCACCGTTCGCGAGCGTGACTCGATGAAGCAGGAGCGCATCTCCCTCGACCAGATCGAGGGCTACCTGGCGGCCCGCCTGGTCGGCTGCTGATCGCTTCACGTCGTACGACGGTGCCGGGTCCTCCTCGGGGGCCCGGCACCGTCGCGTTCGAGCGCCTCCGGGGAGACCTCCCGGGATTGGTCCCCGGAGCCGACGCCGATCGGTCCTGTATCCCCGGGCGGGGCGGCGCCAGGGTGAGTCCATGAGCATCGCTTTTCTGCTGACCACCCTGATCGTCGTCGCCACGCCGGGCACCGGCGTCGTCTGCGCCCTCGCCGCCGCGCTCTCCCGGGGGCGCCGGGCCAGTGTCGTCGCGGCCGTGGCTGCACGCTCGGGATCGTGCAGCATCTGCTGGCCACGGTCACCGGGGTCGCCGCCCTGCTGCACGCGAGCGCGACCGCGTTCCAGGTGCTGAAGTACGCCGGGGTCGCCTACCTGCTGTACATGGCGTGGGCGACGGTGCGGGACAAGGAGGCGCTCGTGGTGGAGGAGCGGGCGGCACCGCTGTCCGCGCGGCGGGTGATCGTGCGGGGTGTGCTGATCAACATCCTCAATCCGAAGCTGACGATCTTCTTCTTCGCGTTCCTGCCGCAGTTCGTGAGCCCCGGGGAGCCGCACGCGGTGGTGCGGATGGTGGGGCTCGGCGGGGTGTTCATGCTGGCGACCTTCGCGGTGTTCGCCGTGTACGGGGTGCTGGCCGCGTCGGTGCGCAGCCATGTGGTCGGGCGGCCGCGGGGCATGGCGTGGCTGCGGCGGGGGTTCGCGGGGTCGTTCGTGGCGCTGGGGGCCAAGCTGGCGTTCACGGCGCGGTAGCCGGGACACCGGACAGCCAAGGGTCGACAAGGGCTGACAGGTATCGGCTGACAGATATTGATATCTGTCAGCTGTCATGCCACAGTGGAACGCATGACGATGCGAACCCGGACCCTCGGAACCACCGGCCCCCAGATCTTCGCCCTCGGCCTCGGCTGCATGGGCATGTCCGCGCTGTACGGCGAGGCGGACCGGGCCGAGTCCATCGCGACCATCCACGCGGCGCTCGAAGCGGGCGTCACCCTGCTGGACACCGGCGACTTCTACGGCATGGGCCACAACGAGATGCTGATCGGCGAGGCCCTGCGCTCGGCCCCCGCCGAGCGACGTGAACAGGCCCTGGTCAGCGTGAAGTTCGGCGCCCTGCGTGACCCGGACGGCGGCTGGTCCGGCTACGACGGCCGGCCCGCCGCCGTGAAGAACTTCGCCGCGTACTCCCTCCAGCGGCTCGGCGTCGACCACATCGACGTCTACCGCATCGCCCGCCTCGACCCCGACGTGCCCATCGAGGAGACGGTCGGCGCCATCGCGGAACTGGTCGAGAAGGGATACGTGCGGCACATCGGCCTCAGCGAGGTCGGCGCCGAGACCATCCGCAGGGCCGCCGCCACGGCACCCGTCTCGGACCTCCAGATCGAGTACTCCCTCATCTCGCGCGGCATCGAGGACGAGATCCTCCCCACCACACGCGAGCTGGGCATCGGCATCACGGCATACGGCGTGCTCTCCCGGGGCCTGATCTCGGGCCACTTCACCGCCGACCGGCAGCTCGGCGCCGGCGACTTCCGGGCGATGTCGCCGCGCTTCCAGGGGGACAACCTCCGGCACAACCTGAACCTCGTCGAGGCGCTGCGGAAGATCGCCGAGCAGAAGGGCGTCAGCGTCGCGCAGATCGCCATCGCCTGGGCGCTCTCCCGGGGCGAGGACATCGTGCCCCTGGTCGGCGCCCGCCGCCGCGACCGGCTCACGGAGGCGCTGGGCGCGCTGGACGTCACGCTGGACGCGGCCGACCTGGCCGCGATCGAGGAGGCCGTACCGCCCGGCGCCGCCGCAGGCGACCGTTACCCGGCGGCCCAGATGGCACACCTCGAGAGCTGAACCGGGCTCCGGGTACGGTCAGGGGCATGGCACCGACCAGCGAGACTCTGACCGCCGAGCGCATCCTCGAGGCGACCGAGGAGGTGCTGCGCCGCCATGGCCCGGCCAAGGCCACCGTGGTGGACGTGGCCCGCGCGCTCGGCGTCAGCCACGGCAGCGTCTACCGTCACTTCCGCACCAAGGCGGCGCTGCGCGAGGCGGTCACCAAGCGCTGGCTGGACCGCACGTCAGGGGAACTTTCCGGGATCGTCGCCGGGGACCGTGCCCCGGAGGCCCGGCTGCGGGACTGGCTCGCCGCGCTGTTCGCCGCGAAGCGCCGCAAGGCGGGCGACGACCCGGAGCTGTTCGCCACGTACATGGTCCTCACGGACGAGAACGGCCCGGCGGTGGGTGAGCACATCACCGACCTGACGTCCCAGCTGACCCGCATCATCCAGGCCGGCATCGAGACCGGCGACTTCACCGCCACCGACCCGCAGGCCACGGCCCGCGCGGTCTTCCAGGCGACGGGGCGCTTCCACGACCCGTGTTACGCCCGGGAGTGGGAAGAGCCGGGGGCCGAGGCCGACTTCACGGCGGTGGTCGACCTGGTGGTGCAGGGGCTGCGGCCCTAGGTCCGTGCAGCTGATGAGCCTGATGACGATCGGCCTGTACAACCGGCCCGACGGGGCGTACCTGCCCTCGATCCTCTACCAGGGCACGTCTGGCCGTTCACGCCGCCGTCGGGTCCACCGTCGCCTGATGGGCCTCCGCCAGGTGTTCCTCCGCCTTCAGCCAGGGCAGGAACTGGGCGCTTCTGCG
This sequence comes from Streptomyces coeruleorubidus, assembly GCF_028885415.1. Taxonomy (GTDB): domain Bacteria; phylum Actinomycetota; class Actinomycetes; order Streptomycetales; family Streptomycetaceae; genus Streptomyces; species Streptomyces coeruleorubidus_A. The sequence continues at coordinate 3,182,887 of NZ_CP118527.1, read as the reverse complement.
CCAGCCGCAGGTGTCGCATCTGATCGTGCGCTGCACGCCCTTGCGCTGCACTCGTACGACGTGCTCCCGGCCGTGCTGGTCCCAGCGGCTGACCTTGCTGGTGTCGATCTGCGCCATGACGCCTCCCGCGTCCAGGAATCCGGCGGATCCGGTCTGTTCGCAGCAAGGAGTGTGCAGCAGAACCAACATCAACAGGGCTTCCCCGGATTCGAGTTATCAGGCCGTGAGGGACCTCAGGCGACCGTGCGCGGCAGCCGGAGACTCAGCAGGCCGGTCAGCACCACACCGGCGAGCTGCACCAGGAGCGTCGTGACCAGGGCGTTCCGCATGCCCATCCCCGGGACCAGGGAAAGGAACAGCGTGCCCAGGGTCGCCACACCGAGTGCCAGCGCCGACTGCTGAGTGGTGATCATCACGCCGCTGCCGACGCCGGCGCGGGCGGGCGGCACCTCGGAGAGGATGACCCGGTAGACGACGGGGAGTTGCAGCGCCTGGCCCGCGCCGGCGATCGCTGCCCCCGGGAGCAGTTCGACGAAGCCGAGGTGCGGCCAGAAGTGCCAGGCCGCCAGTGCCATCAGAGCCAGACCCAGGCCCTGGAGCACGGCACCTGCCGTCACCACCCGCGTGCCGTACCGGGCGACCAGCCGCGGGCCCAGCAGCGAGAAGACGAAGAACACCACCGCCAGCGGCGCGAGCGCCAGCCCCGCGGCGACCGGTCCGAGCCCGGCGCCCTGCTGCAACGCCACCGCGATCACGAACATGAAGCCGCTGAAGCCGATGGAGAAGGGCAGCACCAGCAGCAGCCCGCGCCGCAGGGAGGTCAGCGCGAACAGGCTCGGCGGGACCAGGGGCGTGCGGCCCGCGCGGTCGGCCCGCCGCTCCACCACGTAGAACGCCGCCGCCGCGAACGGGAACGCCACCAGCGACAGCCATGTCCACAACGGCCAGCCCGCCGCCCGGCCTTCGGTGAGCGGGACGAGCAGCGTGAGGAGCGAGGCCGCCAGGAGGACCGTGCCGGGGACGTCGACCGGCTCCGGGCGCGCGGAGCGGGTCTCGGGGACCGCGCGGGCGGCCAGGAACAGCCCGGCGAGGACGACCGGCACGTTGACGAGGAACACCGAGCGCCAGCCGGTCCCCGCGATGTCGGCGGCCACCAGCACCCCGCCGAGGATCTGCCCGGCGACCATCGCCAGCCCTGCGGTCGCGCCGTAGAGCCCCATCGCCTTCGCCCGCCGGGGGCCGGTCGTCGTCGCCTGGATGGTGGCCAGCACCTGCGGCAGCATCGCGGCGGCCGACGCGCCCTGTGCGACCCGGGCCGCGACCAGCGACCAGGCGCCGGGCGCCAGTCCGCACGCCAGTGAGGTCAGCCCGAAGGCCGCCATTCCGATGAGGAACAGCCGCCGCCGGCCGAACAGGTCGCCGAGCCGCCCCCCGAGGACCAGCAGGACGGCGTACGACACCCCGTACCCGGCGACGACGAGTTCGAGGACCGACTCGCTCGCGGCGAGGTCGGCGCCGATGGTGGGCAGGGCGACGTTCACGATGAAGAAGTCGATGAGCGGCAGTGCCGCGGCCAGCAGCACCGTGAACAGTCCGAGCCCGCCGAGCACGGGAGCCGGGGCGGCGGAGGAGCGGACAGGAGGTGAAGTGAGGGATTCCGTGGTCACGGCATGAGCCTGCGGCGGCGCCCAGACTGGTACCAGAGTGTTCTTATCCTGGTAGAACCACCACCTGGAAACAGGGCCAGGACGGCGGCACGCTGAAGGGCATGACGACCATGGCGCAGGAGACAGCGGCACGCCCGCCCGAGGCGCCCCGCGACGCGGACGTCCGGCGGCACGAGCTGGCGGCGTTCCTGCGCAGCCGCCGGGAGCGGATCGCCCCCGAGCAGGTCGGCCTGCCCCGGGGCCGCCGGCGTCGTACGCCGGGTCTGCGCCGCGAGGAGGTCGCCCAGCTCTCCGCCGTGGGTGTCACCTGGTACACATGGCTGGAACAGGCCCGGGACATCCAGGTCTCCGTCCAGGTCCTCGACGCGCTGGCCCGCGCGCTGCTGCTCGACCCCAGCGAGCGCGCCCACCTCTTCCGGCTGGCCGGGGCCGCCGACCCGACGCCGGCGACCACGTGCCCGTCGGTCACGCCGGCGATGCGGGCGGTGCTGGAGCAGGTCGAGCCGTTCCCGGCGTGCCTCCAGAACAGCCGGTACGACATCCTCGCCTACAACCGCACCTACGGGCTGCTGCTGTGCGACCTGGACGCGGTGCCGCCCGAGGACCGCAACTGCGTGCTCCTCTCCTACACCCACGCCGAGTGGCAGTCGTCGATCGTGCACCTGGAGGAGACGCAGCGTCTGATGGCCGCGCGCTTCCGTGCCACGATGGCGGGCCATCTCACCGAGCCCGCCTGGAAGATGCTCCTGAAGCGACTGCGCACGGAGTCCCCCGCCTTCCGCACGGCCTGGGACCGGCACGAGGTCGTCGCCCACCGCACCAGACGCAAGGAGTTCCTCAACCGCCACGTCGGCCGCCTCACCGTCGACCACACCGACCTGTGGCTGACGCCGGGGGCGGGGCCTCGGATCGTGACCTACGTTCCGGCGGACGAGGACTCGCGAGAGCGCCTCGAGAGGCTGCACGCCCTAGCGGAAGACCGTGGGTTCGCTGCCCAGGTCCGGGGGGCCTCGGCCCGCTCAACTCCCCGTTGAGCGGGCCGGTTGCTCACGTACGTCACGGGCTACCGCAGGCAGCCGGTCAGTAGCAGTTGCGGATCTTCCACACCGGGGACCAGCTGTAGCTGGTCTGGGAACCCCCGACCGGCACGTTCTTCAGGACGTTGCCGGACTGGCCGTAGAACGTCGCCGTCGCGCGGCTGCCGGTCTGCCTGTTCGCGTAGCCTCCGGTGCCCTCCCAGTTCGAGAGCGAGTAGGTGTTGCAGTTGTAGAACTTGAACACCTTGTACTTGCTCACCGTCGGGTCCCATACGCGGGCGCACAGGTTTCCGGTGGGGCAGGTGTAGCTGGTGCCCGAGATATGGAAGTAGTCCGCGGACGGAGACACCGTGGGCGCGGCTGCTGCCGCGCTCTGGCCTGTGGAGACCGGTGTGGCGCTGGCCGCGGGAACCATGCCGGCGGTGAGCAGGGCTGCTGCTGCGGTGGCCGTAGCGAGGATGGAACGTGTGCGCATGCGGATCCCCCTGATGTGGGTGCCGTTGTGCTGACGGCAGCAGCATGCGGCGGCCCGGGCGCCGGACGCGCGTGGTTTTGGCTCCAGCCAAAACGTCGGTCACATCCGCGGCTTGCTCGCGCCCGGAACCGGGTGGTCAAAGGCCGTCAAGGAGCCGTCGGCCCAGGGGGGTCACGGTGTGCAGGGCGCGTTTGCCGTCCCGCCGGGACGTGATGAGTCCACCGTCTCGCAGCACGGCCAGCTGCTGGCTGACGCTCGGCAGGGACACCCCCGTCAGGTCGGCGAGCTCGGAGGTGGTGGGGCAGGTGAGCGCGGCGGCCTCGTACAGCAGGGCCGCGCGGGTGGGCCCCAGCAGACGGGCCAGCGACGCCGTGGAAGCGGCAGGTGTCGAGGGGGTCTTGTCGACCGGGTAGATGAGCACGGGTCGCAGTTGGCCGTCGGCCAGGGTGATGGGGCGCCGCCAGCAGAAGTACGAAGGGACCAGCAGCAGGCCGCGGCCCTGCAAGTGCAGGTCGTGCTCGACCGGGTAGTCGACCGTCAGCACGGGCGGCTCCCACACCGCCATCGGCCGCAGACTGTTCAACAGCGTCCGGGTACCGCCGTCCACGAGGGCGCGGGTGCGCAGGGCCAGGTCCGCCGCCGTGGCCGCGCTGATGCGGTTCCACAGTGGCGCGATGAACTCCTGGTGGTAGGTGCGGAGGTTCCCGCCCAGTGCGGTCAGCGCGGTGACGTCACCGCGTGCCAGCTCAGCGCCCGCCCACGGCCGTCCGCTGTTCGCCGTCAACAGCGTCAGCTCGTGGCGCAGACGGCGTCGCGGCGTCGCGAGCACCCTGTCGATGCCCGCCTGGAGATCATCGGGACCGTCCTCGACGGGCGGGGTGAGGAAGTCCGGGAAGTAGGCGGCACGCGGCACCAGACTGCACAGCGCCGACGCTGCCTCGCGGGCCGTGGCGTCCCGGCGGACCAGTCCGCCGACCGTCCGCCGCCACGGGCCGAAGGCGACGGAGCCCTCACGCGTTTGCAGGCGGCACAAACTGCACACGATCTCCCAGAGCGGATCGGGACGGCGGGCCATACGCACGCTCTCCAGATCACTACCGGTGAAATGAATGCGCAGCATGGCTTCCCCCCGTTGGCCATTGATACTCGACGAAGAGCCTTGCCACGCGCGATGTCCCGGGCAAGGTCAATCTCAGCCAGGCCCTCAACCAGCTTCGTCCGGGCCTTCTCGGCGTGCGGCGGGTCGTGCGCCTCGGACGTGGTGGTCGCGGTCTCCTTCAGGCCCCGGTCGACGCCGAGTGCGTGCCGAGGGCACCACCACATCCCGCACTTCCGTCGCTTCCAGCCTCTCAGCCGCCCGCTCCGCGGTCCCCCGAGCCCACCGCCCGCTCGTCACCGCCCCCAACGCCCGCTCGTAACCGCCCCCAACGCCAGCACCGCGAACCCGCACACCGCGATGATCCACCAGCCCGGCCGTGCGGCCGACACGAACGTGTCGCGGTACGACGACGCGCCCACGCCGGAGGCGAGCACGGCGCCCACCACAGCCACCCCCAGCGTCTGCCCGAGCTGGCGGCCCGTGGAGGCCACGGCCGCTGCGACGCCCGCCTGGGCGCGCGGCATGCCGGAGACCGCCGTGTTGGTGATCGGCGCGTTGACGAAACCGAAGCCGATGCCGAAGAGGACGTACCCGGCGAAGAGGGTGGTGTTCGAGGTCTCCGCCTTGAACGCGGCGAACAGGATGCCGCTCGCCGTCATCGCGAAGCCCGCGATCAGCAGGGGCAGACGCGGGCCCCGGCTGCCGACCAGCAGGCCGGCGAGCGCGGCCAGGGCGACGACGGCGAGCGGGGCCACCGACGCCAGCGGCGTGTTCGGCGCCTCGGTGATCGCGTACGTGAGCGAGCCGAACAGGGCGATCACCAGGAGCTGGCCGACCGGGTCGGGGCGGCGGGTCCTGCCGGCGCGGGACTCGGGGACGAAGCGCAGGGTGAGGAGCAGTGCCGCCAGGCCCACCGGCAGGTTGATCCAGAAGATCGAGCGCCGGCCGACCGACTCGACCAGGAGGCCCCCGACCAGCGGGCCGGCGGCCATCGATATGCCGACGACCGCGCCCCACGCGCCGATCGCCCGGGCCCGCTCGCGCGGGTCGGTGAAGGTGTTGGTGATGATCGACATGGCGATCGGGTTCAGCATCGAGCCGCCCACGGCCTGCACCATCCGGAAGGCGACGAGGGCCCGAAGGTTCGGCGCGAGGGAGCACAGCACCGAGCCGAGGGTGAAGACGACCAGGCCCGCCACGAAGACGCGCTTGCGGCCGATCCGGTCGGCGGTGGAGCCCGCGAGCATCAGCACCGAGGCCAGGACCAGGGTGTAGGCGTCGAACGTCCACTGCAGGCCGGAGGTGCTCGCCATCGTACGCCGACTTCGATAGTGTTGCTAACTAATGAATTTTCCCTTCTCATTGCACGGCACAATGGAGGCATGTCCACGCCCCTCCAGATCGGTCCGCACGCCGTCCAGCCCCCCGTCGTCCTGGCCCCCATGGCCGGGATCACCAACGCGCCCTTCCGCACGCTGTGCAGGGAGTTCAGCGGCGGCAAGGGCCTGTTCGTGAGCGAGATGATCACCACGCGGGCGCTGGTCGAGCGCAACGAGAAGACGATGCAGCTCATTCACTTCGACGCGAGCGAGCGGCCCCGGTCCATCCAGCTGTACGGCGTGGACCCGGCGACCGTCGGCAAGGCCGTCCGCATGATCGCGGAGGAGGACCTCGCCGACCACATCGACCTGAACTTCGGCTGCCCGGTGCCGAAGGTGACCCGGAAGGGCGGCGGGTCCGCGCTCCCGTACAAGCGGAATCTGCTGCGGGCCATCCTGCGCGAGGCGGTCAGCGGTGCCGGCGACCTGCCCGTGACGATGAAGATGCGCAAGGGCATCGATGACGACCACATCACCTACCTCGACGCCGGCCGGATCGCCGTCGAGGAGGGCGTCACCGCCATCGCGCTGCACGGCCGCACCGCCGCCCAGCACTATGGCGGCACCGCCGACTGGGACGCCATCGCCCGGCTGAAGGAGCATGTGCCTCAGATCCCCGTGCTCGGCAACGGCGACATCTGGTCGGCCGAGGACGCCCTGCGGATGGTGCGGGAGACGGGCTGCGACGGCGTGGTCGTGGGCCGTGGCTGCCTGGGGCGGCCCTGGCTGTTCTCCGACCTGGTAGCGGCTTTCGAGGGGCGCACCGAGGACATCGCACGACCCACCCTCCGGGAAGTCGCCGACGTCATGGTCCGGCATGCCACGCTGCTCGGCGAGTGGATCGGCGACGAGTCGCGGGGCGTGATCGACTTCCGTAAGCACGTCGCCTGGTACCTGAAGGGCTTCGCGGTCGGCTCCGAGATGCGCAAGCGGCTCGCGATCACCTCCTCGCTCGAAGAGCTGCGGGCCGGTCTCGACGAGCTGGACCTCGACCAGCCCTGGCCCGCCGGCGCCGACGGGCCCCGGGGCCGTACGTCCGGCAACAACCGTGTGGTGCTGCCGGACGGCTGGCTGAAGGACCCGTACGACTGCGCGGGCATCGGCGAGGACGCGGAGCTGGACACCTCCGGCGGCTGATCAGCCTTCCGAGGCGTGCGGGGTGGAGCCGTACGCCTTGAGGAAGCGGTCGCGGAAGGCGCTCATCTTCCAGACGGGGGCGTCGCGGCCGGGCTTGAGGCCTTCCGTCCAGTTCCAGTCGGCGACCTTGTCGAGGACCTTCGGGTCCTTCGCGACGATCGACACCGGCACGTCCCGGCTCGCGCGGTTGCCGCTGACCCGGGCCATGGGCTGGTGGTCGCCGAGGAAGACCAGGACGGTGTCGTCGGTGCCGTAGCGCTCCAGCCACTGGGTGAGGCTGGTGACCGAGTACTGGATGGACTTGCCGTACTCCTGCCGGGACCTGGTGGTGTCGGTGAGGACGTCCGACGGCTCGTTGCCGGCCTTCTGGATGGCGTCGAAGACCGAGCCGTCGCCGAGTTCGTCCCAGCCGACCAGCTTCGGCAGGGGAGCCCAGGGCTGGTGGCTGGAGGTCAGGATGACGAACGACATCAGCGGCTTGTCGCGCTTCTTCCCGTGCACCCGGCGCTGGAACGCCTCCAGCGCGTACTGGTCGGGCATGGTCGACCAGCTGAACTTCGGGCCCCGGTAGCCCAGGTCGAAGGCGTCGTAGAGCTTGTCGAGGCCGTACCACTTCTCCTCCGGCCAGCCCTTCTGCACGCCCGGCATGACGCCCACCGTGTCCCACGCGCCGGTCTTCTGGAAGGCCTTGGTGAGGGTGAGGTGGTCGCCCGCGGTGACCGTGCGGTAGCGGCGCTGGTTGTCGATCCACAGGCCGGACATGGTCGTGGAGTGGCCGAGCCAGCTGCTGCCGCCGAAGGTCGCCGAGGTCAGCCAGCCGCTGCGGGCTTGGAAACCGGCCTTCGTCAGGGCCTCGGTGCTCGTGTCGAGGGTCCGGTCGACGCCGGGTGCCATGATCGGGTCCTCGAGGGCGCTGCGGCCGTAGCTCTCGATGAACGTGAAGATCACGTCCTTGCCGCGCAGGTCCGGCAGCAGCTGGTCGGGCGGGGTGTTGCCGAAGGTGTCCGCCTTCGCCTCCTGCGCGAACGCCGCCTCGTCCCGCAGTGAGTCCACGGTGCGCTGCGCGTGCACCCGCAGGGCCCCGGCCCCGCGCTCGGAGGCGATCGGCCCCCCGAAGAGCGTCAGGCCCAGGGCGGCGCAGGTGACCCAAGCGGTGCCGGCGAGCAGGGCGCCCTTGGTCGCCCGGACGCGGTGGCGGGAGAGCACGTCGGCGAGCCGGATCGTCGCCGCGACCATGACGGCCGCCACGAGCAGGACGAGCACGACCGCGCCGACGGCCGCGGCGGTCGCTACGCCCCCGCCCAGCGTGTCGTCGACGTACGCCTGCGCGTCGGGCAGCAGGTCCCAGTCGAGCGCGGCGTTGAAGCCCCGGCCCAGGTACTCGTTGAACCCCATGTCGAGCAGGTTCACCGTGGTCAGCGCGGTGAGCCCGAGCCCGTACAGCACCGCCGCCACCAGCCGGGGCCGGCGCGGCAGCACCAGCATGACGACGGCCCCGACGACCGCCTCCGCCGGGATCCGCGCGAAGCGGTCCGGCTCGACGGCGGGGAGGGTGTTGGGCAGGAGCAGGGCCCCGAGGACCAGGACGGCGGCGAGGACGGTGGTGGTCAAGTGGAGGGCGCGGGCGGCCCGGGGGTGACGGGTGCGCCAGGTGCGGAGGCGGCTGAGGCGGGATCGGGGTGCGGGAGCCTCCACCTCCGCTGAGACGGCCTCTTCCCGCTCGTCATGCTCCGTCCCGGACTCGTCCCCTGAGATGCCCCGCTGCGGCGACTGGCGGAAGCGTGTGAAGACAGGCACCCGGAGGTCCTTCCCGTACAAAACCCGGCGAGGTGGCGGACCCGCGTGGGGGTACGGGTCCGCCGCCGTTCCGTACGGGGCGCTCGGCAGGAGCGTTCAGTCCGCCGGGCGGGTGCTCGGCAAACATCGGGCAAAAGCCCGGCCAACGGGCCCGGAGCGGGCCCTCAGACGCCGCCGACCGCCGTGAGCAGCGCCAGCGGGGCCGACGCCGACCGGGATTCACGCACGCACGCGTGCGGGTACGGCACCGGCTCCGGGTGGGTGTCGCGGCCGTAGCCCGCGAGGACCTCCGGCAGCCGGTGGCCGGTCGAGGCCGCCGCGTCGACCAGGCCGCGGGCGATCGCGCGGGCCTCGTCGTGCAGTCCGTAGCGGGCCAGGCCCAGTGCGATCAGCGCGTTGTCGTGCGGCCAGACCGAGCCGCGGTGGTAGGACAGCGGGTGGTAGGCCGCCTGGCCGGCGGCCAGGGTGCGTACGCCCCAGCCGGAGAAGAAGTCCGGCTCCAGCAGGCGCCGGCCGACCTGCTCGCCGTACTCCTTGTCCAGCAGGCCCGACCACAGCAGATGCCCGGCGTCCGAGGCGAGCGCGTCGACATGCCGGCCCCGGCCGTCGAGCGCGAGTGCCGGGAAGGAGTGCTCCGGCATCCAGAAGTCCCGCTGGAAACGGTCGCGCAGATCACCGGCCGCCTGTTCCAGCAGGTCCGCGTACGTGCCGTCCTGCCACACCGTGCGCGCGAGCCACGCTGTGCGGCGCAGCGCGTCGTACGCGTAGCCCTGGGCTCCCGCGGCCGTCACCGGGCCGCTGGGGCGGGTGCCTTCGGCGGAGCAGATGGCGCCGGGGGAGTCCTTCCAGTTCTGGTTGGCGAGGCCGCCCTGGTCGGCGCGGTAGACGAGATAGCCGCGCGAGGTCAGGCCGCCGTGGTCGAGCATCCAGCCGACCGCCGCGCGGGCATGCCGCTCCAGACGGCGGGCCGGGCCGGTGTCGCCGGTCTGCTCGGTGTACGCCCCGAGCAGGACGAGGAACAGGGGCGTGGCGTCGACCGAGCCGTAGTAGCGGCCGTAGGGGACCTGGCCGAAGTGCGCCAGTTCGCCGTGCCGCACCTCGTGCACGATCTTCCCGGGCTGGGCGACCTCGCTGACACCGGTGTCCGTGGCCTGGGTCGCGGCGAGCGCGGGCAGTGTGGCGGCGGCCAGCCGCGGCCGGTAGGGCAGGGCGAACAGCGAGGTCAGCAGGGCGTCGCGGCCCAGCAGGGTCAGGAACCAGGGGGCGCCCGCCGCCGGGACGCGCAGTTCCTCGCCGTCCGGGCCGGTCGCCGGGACCTGGAGCGCGGCCAGGTCGGCGAGGCCCCGCGCGCAGGCCGCCGACAGCTCCGGCCAGCCGGTCGGGAAGGCCACGCCCTCCGCGAACCGGCCCTCCTGGGACAGGAGTTGCTCCTGGAGGGCGGCGGGGGAGCGGGGCACGCGCAGGGCGCGCTTGTCGCCGTGCGGGCGGGCCATGACCCGCAGGACCAGCTCGGCCGTGCCGTGCGGTTCGAGGGCCAGGGTCCACACCAGGCGGCGGGCGCCGGTGCCGGTCTCCTCGACGGCGTCCGGCTGGGGCTCGGCCGTCACGGTCGTGACGGACCGCCACTCGCCGCGCCGGTAGGTGAACTCCACGCCGTGCCCGAGGTCCTGGCGGGAGCGGACGGCGCCGGCCTTCGTGTAGGTGCGGTGGTCGGAGCGGAGTTCGAACTGGTCGGTGAAGTCGGCGTCGGCGGTGACCGCGAGGCGGACCGTCGTCGGCACCGGGCGGTTGCTGGTGACCCGCAGCGACTCGACGAACGAGGCGTCCCCGACGGCCTGTTCGCGAAAGAGCGTGTACGCGGGCGGTTCGTTGCGGCCGCCGCGCGGCACGAGGACGCAGCGCGCGGTGTCCCCGTCGGCCACCGGCGTGAGCGTCTCGGGCACGGCCCCGTCGACCGTCAGCTGCCACCGGCTCAGGTGCCTCGCGTCCTGTACGAACATTCCGTCCGGGGCGTTGCCGCCCCGGTAGCCGCTGATGTCGCCGCGGTCGCCGACGGCGGCGAACGTCCCGCCGTGCACGAGCAGATGATGCCGGTCCGTCATCCCCGGTCCCCTCCATTGATCGCCGTGACGCCGTTCCTGTCCCATGCGGGCCGGTCGTGCAGCAGGTCGAGCGTGAGCGCGGCGGTCCAGCCGAAGCCGGTGGCGCCGCAGGCCTGTGCCGTGTACGGGTCCACGTACTCCGCGAAGTCGGAGGCGCCCGCGGTGTGCAGGATCCCCTTGCGCAGGGCGTCGGCCCGGCCGCGCTCGCCGTGCAGCCGCAGCCCGCGCTCCAGCAGCCAGTTGGTGTTGAACCAGGCCGGGCCGCGCCAGTAGCGGTGCGGGTCGAAGGCCTCGCCGAGCAGGTCGTAGCTGGGCACCAGCCGGGTCGTGCCGCCGAGGCCGAAGTGCGGGCCGCAGACGGTGCGCACCAGGGTGGCCGCGAGGTCGCGCGGCAGGGTCGGCAGCAGCAGCGGGACGAGCCCGGAGACACCGCGCTCGGGGATCAGCTCCCCGGCGCGCACGTCCCGGCACAGGAACATCCCCGCCGACGGCTCCCACAGCCGCTCCACCAGGGCGGCGGTGAGCCGCTCGGCACGGTCCTGCCGGGCCGAACCCGCCGCGCCCAGTTCGTGGGCGATCCGGGCCAGGGCGTGCTCGGAGGCGATGAGCAGGGCGTTGAACGCCGGGTCCTCCACGGCGAAGTCGCCCACCCGTCTCCCACCACCGCCCTCAACCGAGGCCCTGCGGGCCGCCCCCCCGATTCCACCGTCGGCGTAGCCACGGTCCCGGTAGTCGGCGGCCAGCCGTACGTACCGCCCGTAGTCCAGATCGGTCGGCCGGTCCTCGGGGGCGCCGTGGTCGAGGTCGGCGCGGCGGAAGGAGCGGGCCGGGGCGGGAGTGACCCGGGAGAGCGGAAGGTCCCAGCAGGGGCTGTTGTCCATACCCTGTTCCCAGGGGTGCACGACGGACACCAGCCCGCCCCCGCCCAGGTCGCGCCGGTGCAGCAGATACCGGTGCCAGGCCGCGAGCCGGGGATACACCCGGGTGAGGAAGCCGCGCGCCCGGGACAGACCGGGGTCGGCGAGGTGCACCAGCCACGCGGCCAGCGCGTGCACCGGTGGCTGCACGATCCCGGAGGTCTGTACGGTGCGCGGGGCGCCCGCGGCGCGCCCCGCGGTCGATGAGCGCCAGAAGTCGGGGCTCGGGAAGTACGCGTCGAGCGGGACGGAGGGGTTGAAGACGATGTGCGGGATCCGCCCGTCCGTCCACTGGGCCGCCAGCAGCGTCTCCAGCTCCGTCTGGGCCCGTAACGGCGACACGTGCCTCAGGCCGATCGCGATGAAGGCCGAGTCCCAGGACCACTGGTGCGGATACAGACCGCGCGAAGGCACGGTGGACGTGCCCGTCCAGGCGGCCTCCAGCACGGCGGCGGCCCTGACGTGCAGGGGCGACGCGGCACTGGACGGATCGTATGCAACGGTTCGTCCCGCGGGACGAGGGGCGCGTTGGGCGGTGCTGTCCACTCGGGGCTCTCCGGAAAGACGTCCGGCCGACAGGTTCGGCTGCGGCTACCGTGGGGTTACGTCTATTTAACACGCAAAACCCACTATGTAAGGCAAGGTTGAGAAACACAAGGGGGTGTGCATGACCGGACGGCCCGTCAGGACGGGACGAGGTGCCGGCCAGGCGAGCGCCGGCGAACTGCTCCAACTGGTGCGCAGTCGCCGCGCCGTGACCCGGGGTGCGCTCCAGCAGGCGACCGGACTGTCCCGGGCCACCGTCGGACAGCGGCTCGACCGGCTCTTCCGCGCGGGCTGGCTGCGCGAGGGTGCCGGGGGGCCGGTGGACTCCCCGCTGGGCGGGCGCCCCTCCATCACCCTGGAGTTCGACGACGAGCACGCGGTGGTCCTGGCCGCCGACCTCGACACCCGGCACGCGCGGGCGGCCGTGCTGTCGCTGAGCGGCGAGATCTTCGCCGAGCACTCCGGCACCCTCGTCGTCGAGGACGGTCCGGACCTCGTGCTGGGCGAACTCGGGCGCTGGTTCGGCGAGTTGCTGGAGAAGACCGGCCGCGGGGCCGAGTCGGTGTGCGGGGTCGGGCTCGCCGTGCCCGGCCCGGTCGACACCGAGACCGGCCGCGTCGTCCAGCCGCCGATGATGCCCGGCTGGGACGGCTACGACATAAGGGACCGGCTGGCCCGGGCGCTCGCCGAGCACACGGGCGCCGCCGAGGTGCCGGTGCTGGTGGACAACGACGCCAACCTGATGGCGTACGGCGAACAGCGCACCGGCTATCCCGACTGCTCCGCCTTCGTGCTGGTCAAGGTCTCCACCGGCATCGGTGCCGGGGTCGTGGTGGACGGCGCGGTGTTCCGGGGCATCGACGGGGGCGCCGGGGACATCGGGCACATCCGGGTACCGGAGGGCGCCCGGATGCTGTGCCGGTGCGGTTCCTACGGCTGTCTGGCCGCCGTCGCGAGCGGTGGTGCGGTGGCGCGGCGGCTGGTGGAGGCCGGGGTGCCGGCGGCCTCCGGCTCGGACGTGCGGGACCTGCTGGCGTCCGGGCATCCGGAGGCGGTCGGCCTCGCCAGGGAGGCCGGGCGCCGGGTCGGGGACGTGCTGGCGACCGTGGTGACGCTGCTCAACCCCGGCGTTTTGATGATCGCCGGGGATCTGGCCGGAACCCCCTTCCTCACGGGCGTGCGCGAACTGCTCTACCAGCGGGCGCTGCCCCGCTCCACCGCCCACCTGGACGTCGTGACGTCACGGCTCGGCGAGCGGTCCGGGCTGGTCGGGGCCGGGGCGATGGTCGTGGAGCACCTCTACGCCCCCGAGCGGGTCGAGGAGCGGCTGCGCGCGCTCGGGGTATGACCGGGACATTTCGGCCCCGAGACGCGTCCGCATGGTGAAATCCCGTCGGCTGTGGCAGCGTGATTCTCGCCACCCTTGATAAGGGTTGCGCTCAGATGAGCGGATCTTGAGCGGCTGCACTTCTCCAAAGGGTGGCACTGAGTGCCACCCTTTGATCGTTCATCGAGCGAAATCAATCGTGCCGAACGCCGCTCACATGAGCGCCCAACGGGCTCAATGGAGGCTCGTGCGTTCAAGAAGTGAAAACATACGGCTGTGATCGCTTGCCGAGCTTTGACTTTCGATCCGCTGGCGGACGAGTGGTTACAGGCGTATGACGCGCGAGTAGACGTACCCAGAAGCCTTTGATCTGGGTATGTTCCTCGCCGTCAGGGCAGCCACCGCGTCCTCGAGGAGTCGAGACCCGTGTCGGAAAACAAAGATCCCCACGTAGCTGAGCACGGTAAGAGTGTTGAGGGCGTGAAGTTCGTTTACGACTTCACCGAGGGCAACAAGGACCTCAAGGACCTCCTCGGTGGCAAGGGCGCGAACCTCGCCGAGATGACGAACCTGGGCCTTCCGGTCCCGCCCGGCTTCACGATCACCACCGAGGCGTGCAAGGTCTACCTGGACAGCGGCGAGGAGCCGGCGGCACTGCGTGACGAGGTGAGTGCGCACCTCGACGCGCTGGAGCAGCGCATGGGCAAGAAGCTCGGCCAGGCCGACGATCCGCTGCTGGTGTCGGTGCGGTCGGGTGCCAAGTTCTCCATGCCCGGCATGATGGACACCGTCCTCAACATCGGCCTCTCCGACAAGTCGGTGCAGGGCCTGGCCAAGCAGGCCGGCGACGAGCGCTTCGCGTGGGACTCCTACCGCCGCCTCATCCAGATGTTCGGCAAGACCGTCCTCGGCGTCGACGGCGAGCTCTTCGAGGACGCGCTGGAGAAGGCCAAGGAGACCAAGAAGGTCACGGTCGACACCGAGCTGGAGGCCGCCGACCTCAAGAAGCTCGTCACCAAGTTCAAGAAGATCGTCAAGACCGAGGCCGGCCGGGACTTCCCGCAGGACCCGCGCGAGCAGATGGACCTCGCCATCCACGCGGTCTTCGACTCCTGGAACACCGACCGCGCCAAGCTCTACCGCCGCCAGGAGCGCATCCCGCACGACCTGGGCACGGCCGTCAACGTCTGCTCGATGGTCTTCGGCAACCTCGGCCCGGACTCCGGCACCGGCGTCGCCTTCACCCGTGACCCCGCCTCCGGCCACCAGGGCGTCTACGGCGACTACCTGCAGAACGCCCAGGGCGAGGACGTGGTCGCGGGCATCCGCAACACCGTGCCGCTCGCGGATCTGGAGCGGATCGACAAGAAGTCGTACGACCAGCTGATGCAGATCATGGAGACGCTGGAGAACCACTACAAGGATCTCTGCGACATCGAGTTCACCATCGAGCGCGGTGTGCTGTGGATGCTCCAGACCCGGGTCGGCAAGCGCACCGCGGGCGCGGCGTTCCGCATCGCGACCCAGCTGGTGGACCAGGGCCTGATCGACGAGGCCGAGGCGCTCACCCGCGTCAACGGCGCCCAGCTCGCGCAGCTGATGTTCCCGCGCTTCGACGAGAGCGCGAAGGTCGAGACGGTCGGTCGGGGCATCGCGGCCTCCCCGGGCGCGGCGGTCGGCAAGGCGGTGTTCGACTCCTACACCGCCGTCAAGTGGTCGCGTTCGGGCGAGAAGGTCATCCTGATCCGCCGCGAGACCAACCCCGACGACCTGGACGGCATGATCGCCGCCGAGGGCATCCTGACCTCGCGCGGCGGCAAGACCTCCCACGCGGCCGTCGTGGCGCGCGGCATGGGCAAGACCTGTGTCTGCGGCGCGGAGGAGCTGGAGGTCGACACCAAGCGCCGCCGGATGACCGTGCCGGGCGGGCACGTCGTCGAGGAGGGCGACGTCGTCTCCATCGACGGCTCGACGGGCAAGGTCTACCTCGGTGAGGTACCGGTCGTGCCGTCGCCGGTCGTGGAGTACTTCGAGGGCCGGATGCACGCCGGTGCCGAGGACGCCGACGAGCTGGTCGAGGCGGTCCACCGCATCATGGCGTTCGCCGACCGCAAGCGCCGGCTGCGCGTGCGGGCCAACGCGGACAACGCCGAGGACGCGCTGCGGGCCCGCCGCTTCGGCGCCCAGGGCATCGGCCTGTGCCGCACCGAGCACATGTTCCTCGGCGACCGGCGCGAGCTGGTGGAGCGGCTGATCCTGGCCGACACCCAGGCCGAGCGCGAGGAGTCCCTCAAGGAACTGCTGCCGCTCCAGAAGCAGGACTTCGTCCAGCTCTTCGAGTCGATGGACGGCCTCCCGGTCACCGTCCGCCTCCTGGACCCGCCGCTGCACGAGTTCCTGCCCGACATCACCGAACTGTCGGTGCGCGTCGCCCTCGCGGAGTCCCGCCAGGAGCCGCACGAGAACGAACTCCGCCTCCTCCAGGCGGTCCACCGCCTGCACGAGCAGAACCCGATGCTCGGCCTGCGCGGCGTGCGCCTCGGCCTGGTCATCCCCGGCCTGTTCACCATGCAGGTCCGGGCGATCGCCGAGGCCGCGGCCGAGCGCAAGGCCGCCAAGGGCGATCCGCGCGCCGAGATCATGATCCCGCTCGTCGGCACGGTGCAGGAGCTGGAGATCGTGCGCGAGGAGGCCGACCAGGTCATCGCCGAGGTCGAGGCGGCCTCGGGCACGAAGCTCAAGCTGTCCATCGGCACGATGATCGAGCTGCCGCGCGCCGCCCTGACCGCCGGCCAGATCGCCGAGGCCGCCGAGTTCTTCTCCTTCGGCACGAACGACCTAACCCAGACGGTGTGGGGCTTCTCCCGGGACGACGTGGAGGCCAGCTTCTTCACCGCGTACCTGGAGAAGGGCATCTTCGGCGTCTCCCCGTTCGAGACGATCGACAAGGACGGCGTCGGCTCCCTGGTGAAGCTCGCCGCCGAGGCCGGCCGCGAGACCCGTCCCGACCTCAAGCTCGGCGTCTGCGGCGAGCACGGCGGTGACCCGGAGTCGGTCCACTTCTTCCACGAGGTCGGTCTCGACTACGTCTCCTGCTCCCCGTTCCGTATCCCGGTGGCCCGACTGGAGGCGGGCCGGGCGGCGGTGCAGTCGCAGGGCAGCGACCACCGGTAGACCGTGGCCCGTGCGGGTCGACGCAGCGCGTGGCCCGTGCGGGGTCACCGCGCCGCGTGGCCCGTGCGGGGCCGCTCAGGACCCGGAGCCGTCGGCGGTCCCCGACCACCCTCACCGATCGCGGCGGCTCCGGCGTACGGCGGAGAGCGGGGGCGCACCTTGTGCGGAGGTGCGCCCCCGCTCTCTCGTGTTCCGTTCAGGTAGGGGCGGGTTCGGCTGCGCCCGTGGACTTCCTCTCGGCACTCGCGTGGGAGGCGTGGCCGGATCGCGGCCATGTCCCTCAGCGTTCCCCGCCTCTGGATCGGCTCGACGGAGATCATCGCGCTCGCCGACGGCGGGGGCCCGTTCTTCTCCCCGCGCGCCGAGGCCTTCCCCGAGGCCACGGCCGCTCAGTGGGCCGAGGCCGACCGCTATGACCCGGGCGCGGTCGACGCGGAGGGCCGCTGGCGGCTCCAGTTCCGCGCGTACGTGATCCGCGGCGACAAGGGCCTGACCGTCGTGGACGCCGGGATCGGTCCGGCGGACAGCCCGGCGGGCTCGTGGGCGCCCGTGCCCGGTGTGCTCCCCGAGTCGCTCGCCGCCGCGGGCATCGACCCGGCCGAAGTCGACACCGTGGTGCTCACACATCTGCACACCGACCACGTCGGGTGGGCGGTCGTGACCGAGGCGGCCGTGCCATCGGCGGGCGGCGCGGTGGACGGTGACACTTCGGCCGGCGGCCGCCGCCCTTATTTCCCGAACGCCGAATACCTCCTCCAGCGGGCCGAGTTCGACGCCCTCGACGCGCTCAACCCGCAGCTTCGCGAGACCCTCACCGACCCGCTCGCGGCCGCCGGCCGGCTCCGGCTCCTCGACGGGGACACGCCGCTGCGCACCGGGCGCGCGGTAGCAACGCCCGGTCATACGCCCGGACACCAGAGCTGGTCGCCGACAGGCGCGAGCTGGCGCTCGTCACCGGCGATCTCCTGGTGCACGCGCTCCAGCTGCTCCACCCCGAGCTCGCCTACGCGCACGAGACCGACCCTGAGACGGCCAGGCGGTCGAGGGAGCGCATGCTCGGCGGCGAAACCGCCACCACGCTGCACCTGGCGACGCCGCATTTGACGGAGCCGTTCCTCTCGCCCTCGTCTGCCGAGACTCCCGAGCCGGTCGGTTAGCTCGGGCGGATCGCGGCCTCTATGTGGGCCAGTTGGGCGGCGAGGATCTCTTCGAACGCGGCACGGCGATCCGCTCCGAGGGGACGGACGTCGCGGGCGAAGTGTGCCAGGGCCGGGAAGCGTTCGGGGTCGGCGCCGAGTACTGCGACGCGAAACAGCTCCATGCCCTGTTCGTGCTCTCCGGGAGTGACGGTGCTGACCCCGGCCTCGGAGGCGATCAGCGCGGCGATGAGGACCGCGATCCGGTGGTAGCGCGCCGGGATCTCCTCGTCGGGCAGTCCCGACGCGCGCAGAGCCTGCAGCACCTCTTCCATGACCATCCGGGAACCGGTGCCGGATGAGGCGTAGCGTCCCCAGACCGCGGCGAGCTGGGGCTGCCGTCCGAAGGCATCTCTCACGCGCAGCGCCAGGGACGTGATGCGCTGCTTCCAGTCACCCTCGGGGCGGTAGCCGTCCACCGCGGCCAGGAGGATCCGGTCGGCGACCGCGCGCAGCAGTTCGGTCTTGCTGCGGAAGTGCCGGTAGAGGCTGGAGGAATCTGTCCCGAGGGCCGCGGCGAGCTTGCGCACGCTGAACGAATCCGCGTCGCTCGTGCGCAGCAGTTCCGCCGCCGCATCCAGAATCTCTTCGGTTGACCAACGCCTTCGGCTTGCCATCACCGCTCCTCTCGCCGGGCCCAGACTATCTGTGCACTAGGCGTTGCACGCACCGCGTGCATAATGAGGGCATGGACGTGCCGGGCGGGCCGGCACGCCACTCGTGCCCTGTTGTCCGGGTCAGCGACCGATGTGGAGCTCACCCTGGGGAACACGAAAGGACGCATGACGTGAAGAGCCCACTGGACCGCGCGGCACTGAACGCCGCCATGGAAAACGTCCACCGCGCCGGGATGCCGGGCCTGTTCGCCGAGGTGCGAGACGGCGACCAGGTCTGGCGCGGCGCCGCCGGGGTCGCGGATGGTGTCACCGGCCATCCCGCCACCGCCGACATGCGGCACCGAGTCGGCAGCATCACCAAGACCTTCACCGCCGCCGCAGTCTTACAGCAGGTCGAGAGCGGTCAGATCGGTCTCGACACACCGATCGGCCGGTACCTTCCGAAGCTGGTTCCCGGAGAACGCGGTGCCGCTATCACGGTCCGGATGCTGATCAACCACACCAGCGGCCTCGCCGAGTATCTCCCGTACGCCTACCCCTCCCTCAAGGCGTTCCCCGCCCTTGCGGAGACCGGGCCCCAGAGCCTGGACGACCACCGGTTCACGCGGTTCGACCCCGCCGAACTGATCGAGATAGGGGTCACCGCGCCTGCCGTCGGGGCCCCGGGCGGTGCTCCGGGGGTGTACTCCAACACCAACTACCTGCTCCTCGGCAAACTCCTGGAAGAAGTGACCGGCACTACGGCCGAGCGGTACATCACCCGGAACGTCATCGAGCGCGCCGGGCTCCGGGAGACCGAGTTCCCCGCCGGACCGCACGTCAACGGGCCGCACTCGCAGCTCTACGAGGCGTGGTTCGGCATGATCGACCCGCCGCGCGACTACAGCGTCTACGACATGTCATGGGTGGGGCCGTCGGCCTCGCTGATATCGACCGTCGCGGACCTCAACCGGTTCTTCGGCATGCTGCTGGCCGGGGAGATCGTCAGTCCGTCGTCGCTGGCGCAGATGCGACGCACCGTCCCGGTCGTCTCCCAAGAGGGAAAGACGATCGACTACGGCCTCGGCCTGCACCCGATGGAGGGGCCCGGTCAGGGCACCTTCTGGGGCCACGGCGGCACGGTCTGGGGTGGTGGAGCACTAGCCATGATCCGTGCCGACGGCAAGCGGCAGATGTCCGTCGCGGTGAACCTGCAGAGGTGGAACAGGCTCGACTCCTCCGGCAAGCCGCAGCCGCACCCCATCGACGACGCGCTTGCGACTCTTTACCGCATGGCGATGTACGGCTGACCGGGCCGCCCGCAGCTCCTCGGCCTGAGGGGCTGTCAGTGGGGCAGACCTTCCCGCAGGCATACGACGGTTCCGGTCAGGGCGGCCGTGTGCAGGGCGGTGAGGGCCGGCAGTGGGGTCGACAGCGGGGTGGATTCCAGGTCGGCGAGGGCGAACAGGCCGTCCTGGTCGTGTTCGCCACTGCGCCTGACGGTCTGTCCGGGGGCGAGGCGGCCGCCGTGGAAGTAGAAGTCGATCACCGGGCCCGTGCCCTTCACATCGGCCCGGTGGTCGTAGCCGATGAGCCGGGGCGCCCCGTCCAGGACGATGCCGGTCTCCTCGTGCAGCTCCCGGCACGCGGCACCGACCGGGTCCTCTCCGTGGTCGAGCATGCCGCCCGGCAGCCCCCAGAGCCCGACACCGGGCTGGCCCTCGGCATAGCGCAGCAGCAGCATCCGGTCCTCGGCGTCGAGGAGCAGGACGCACGACGCGACGATGGTCTGCGGCAGCGTCCTGACCCACTCGTCACGCGGCAGCACGCGCTGCACGTCGGTGGCGGGCACGGTCGTGTCCACGGTGGTGTTCCTTCCGTCGTCCGGGCGGCCCGGGACGGGCTGCCCAAACGGTGGAACGGCCGGACGCGCCGATGGTCACCGGCGCACTCGTGTCAGGTGTCGCAGGCGACCCCGTCGTTGTCACGGTCCAGGTGGGAGGCGTAGCCGGGTTCACCACGGTGGATCGGGGCCGCACCGGCGGCACGGACGGCGGAGCAGTTGGCGTAGTAGACGTCCTCGGAGCCGCCCGAGCCGCCCGAGCCGTTGTCGTCGGAGCCGCCGCCCGCGGCCGGTTGCGCGGTGACCGTGGTGGTGACTCTGACGGTCTTGGTGGCGGTGACCGTGGGAGCGGGTTCCGGCTCCTTCGCGAGCGGTGTCGCGGTGGCGGTGGTCGTCGCGGTGACCGTGACGGTCGGCTGCGGCTTCGCGGCCGCGGGTTTCGCGTCGGTCGTCGTGTCGCCGCCGGCGCCGATGCCGGCGCCGACGAACAGGGCCAGACCGAGGGCGGGCAGCAGGTAGCGCTTCCGGGCCCAGCGGGGCGCCGGGCGTGCGGGCCGCGGCGCGGGCGGCACGGGATACGGGTTGGTGTGCGGGTCGGTGTACGGATTGGTCATGGCCATCCCCCCAGTGGTGGTACGTGAGGGGATGACCGTAGGACCGGGTGGCCCTGGATGAGGGAGAGGTGACCATTTTGTGATGGTCACGTGAAGACGAGTGATGTGGCTACGAGCGGAACGGGCCCTTCACCTCGTACGTGATGCCGCCCGAGGAACTGCCGCTGGTGCCGCGCTGGCTGGAGAAGTACAGGCGGGTGCCGTCCGGGGAGAACGCCGGGCCCGTGATCTCCGAGCCGGACTGGCCGTCGATGCGGAGGAACGGGGCGACCACGTCGGCGGGGGTGATGACGCAGATCTCCATGTTGCCGCCGTCCTCGGCCACGAAGAGGTCGCCGGAGGCGGAGCCGGTGACGTTGTCGACGCCGGTGAGCGGGGCCGTACCGCTCACCAGGGAGTCGTCGTAGGCGAGTTCGATGGTCTGGGCGGCGGCGTTGTACTGCCAGACGCGGTTGTCGCCCTTCGTGGTGAACCAGCAGGTGTCGTTCGCGTAGTAGCAGCCCTCGCCGCCGTTGAAGCGCTTGGCGCCGGAGACCTGGCTGCGGGTGGCGGTCGCGCCGGAGGGGTCGGGGACCCGGGCCCAGGTGACCGGGCCGCTGGTGCCGCTGCCCGCCACGAGGACCTCCAGCGTGCCGGCGGACAGGTCGCCCCAGGTCGTCGGGCGGAAGCGGTAGAAGCAGCCGTCGGTGACGTCCTCGGTCAGGTAGATGACCTGGCGGACCGGGTCGGCCGCCGCCGCCTCGTGCTTGAAACGGCCCATGGCGTCGCGGCGCACCGCCGCCTTCGTGCCCCAGGGGTCGGTCTCGTAGACGTAGCCCCGGTCCACCTCCTCGCAGGAAAGCCAGGTGTTCCACGGCGTCTTGCCGCCGGCGCAGTTCTGTCGGGTGCTGGAGAGGATGCGGTACGCGCCGGTGATCGCGCCCGTGGACGAGAACTTCACCGCGCTCGCGCCGCCCGAGGGATTGATCTCGGAGTTGGAGACATAGATCCAGCCCGTGCCGTCGGCGTAACAGGCGCCGCCGTCGGGGGCGTTGTGCCAGGTGTACGACGTGGTCCCGACTCGCTGGCCCGACCGGGCGATCACCCGGCTGGTGAAGCCGCTGGGGAGCCTGATGCCGTTGGCGTCCGGGGAGCCCAGCGGCCCGTAGGGGCCGGCGCCGGGCTGGGCCGGGGCCGCGTAAGCGGCCCCGCGCCACAGGGTTCCGCCGAGGGCGGCCGAGGTGCCGCCGAGGACGGCCGCACGCAGGAGGCTACGACGTTCCACTCTCACTCCAAGAGGTGCCGTACCGCCCTGCCGCCGGTCGACGGCAGGGTTGTGCGTGGGGGGAGGCGGGAGGGACGCTATGGGAGCAGGGTTGACGGGGCATGGCCAACTCATGGCGGCGGGACGGCATGCTGTGTGCCGCCTGTGGGGCCGGGCGCCCGCAGGCCTCGACTTGTTGTTCGAGGGCTCACGTTGTCTTTCGTGGGCTTCACGCGGGCAGCGCCGGTGCCTCCCGTCTCCGGCCGCCCCTCGGCCGGTCGGGGCCCGGTCCGTGGCCCTCCGCCGGCGGTCGTACGGACGGCAGCCGGATCACCACGTCCAGGCCGCCCGTCGCCGCCGTGTGCAGACTCGCCTCGCCGCCGCTGGCGTGGGCGAGGCGCTGCACCAGGGCGAGGCCGAGTCCCGAACCGCCCTTGGGGGCCCCCGGGGCGCGCCAGAAGCGGTCGAAGGCGCGGGCCCGCTGCTCCTCCGTCATGCCGGGGCCCTCGTCGGTGACGTGCAGGTCGACCCAGCGCGGGCGGCTGTCGCGCAGGGCGCGGCGGGGCGGGGCCGGCACCCGCAGTTCGATCGTGACGGTGCTGCCGGGCGGAGACGCCCGCAGGGCGTTGGACAGCAGGTTGTCCATGATCTGCTCGACGGCTCCCGGCACCGCGAGCACCGGGCCGATGCTGCCCGCGAAGAGCACGAGGGAGACCTCCTCCCGGGCGAACAGCGGCTGCCAGGTGCGGTGCCGTTCCGCGCAGACCGCGCCCAGGTCGACCGTGGCGGGGATCGCCGCGTGCTCCTCCAGCCGGGCCATCGCCAGCAGGTGCTCGACCATCCGGGCGAGCCGGTCCGTCTCCGTGACGGCGGCGGTCAGGCTGCCCCGGGCGCGGGCCGCCACGTCCGGCTCCAGGTTCTCCAGGCGCAGCCGCAGCGCCGCGAGCGGGGTCTTGAGCTGGTGCGAGGCCTCGCCGGCGAACGCCCGTTGGGAGGCGAGCAGATGGGCGAAACGGGCCGCGGTGCGGTTGAACGCGGCGGCCAGACTGCGTACTTCCGGCGGGCCCTTCGTGATCGTCACCGGTGTGAACCGGCCGCCGCGCTCCACCAAGTCGTGCGCGGCCTGCTCCAGTTCACGGATGGGACGGCCCGCCCAGCGGGCGAAGGCGAAGCCGACCACGGCCACCGCCGTCAGCACGGCGAGTCCGCCCAGGGCGAGCAGCAGCCACACGTGGTGGACCCGCTCGTGCACCGTCCGCGTGGGCACCGTCAGCCACACGGCACCCACCGGCCGCGCCTCCTGGCCGACCGGCGCGGCCACCGACAGGTACTCGACCCCGCCGATCGTGGAGGTACGCACGTCCACCGTCGAGGTGCCCCGCAGCGCGGCCGCGATGCCCGGCCGGTCGGCCAGGGCGCCGGGCACCGAGGTGTCCCTCGGATGCGAGGTGGCCAGCGGCGCGCCCGAGGCGCCGACGATCACCACCTTCCCGCCGATGCGCTGCGCGCAGTGCGCCACCCGCGCGGGCAGGTCCCGCTCGGCCCGCCCCGCCGCGAGGGACAGCGCGGCGTACGCGGAGACCGACTCGGCCTCGTCCTTCGCCGCGTTGACCACCTGCTCGCGCTCCCCGCGCGAGTAGACGAAGCCCAGCGGGATCTCCAGGCAGAGCAGCACCAGCGCGGCGAGGCTGAGGTAGCCGATCAGCAGCCGGCGGGTCATGGAGAGGCCACCTGCGGGGCGTTCGGCCCCGTGTGCACCGCCAGCCGGAAGCCCACGCCCCGCAGCGTCCTGATCCACGCCGGGTGCCCCAACTTGCGGCGCAGCGCGGCCACATGGACGTCCAGGGTCTTGGTCGGGCCGTCGTAGTGCGGATCCCAGACGCGGTCGAGGATCTGCTGGCGCGAGTAGACCGCGCCCGGGTCCTCGCTGAGGAGCGCCAGCAGGTCGAACTCCTTGGGGGTGAGCAGCACGGGGGAGTCGCCGACCCAGACCTGGCGGGTACGGCGGTCCACCACGAGCGGGCCGGGGTCGTGCGGGGGCTCGGGGGCCGAGTCGTACGACGGTGGTGTGGCAGGGGGGTCGTAGGAGAGGGCCGGGGCCGGCTCGTACGTGGGGGAGGGGGCCGGTTCGTAGGGCGGCAGTGGCTCGGCGGTGCCCGGTGTGGTCGGCGTGCTCTGTGAGCCCGGTGCGCTCGGTGCGCCCGGGGGCTCGGGGAAGGCCTGCTGGGTGCGTTGCGTGCGGCGGGTCACCGCACGGACCCGGGCCACCAGCTCCCGCACGCTGAATGGTTTCGCCAGGTAGTCGTCCGCGCCCAGTTCCAGGCCCAGCACGCGGTCGGCCTCCTCGCCGCGGGCGCTGAGGATGACGATGGGCACGTCCGAGACCTGCCGGATGCCGCGGCAGACGTCGATGCCGTCCATGTCCGGCAGTCCCAGGTCGAGCAGGACGACGTCGTTGTACGGGCCTCTCAGTCCGTCCGCGCCGGTGGCGACGTGGTCGACCGTCAGCCCGAAGTGGCCGAGCCCTTCGGTGAGCGGCTCGGCGATCGTCTCGTCGTCCTCGATGAGCAGCACTCGTAGGCCCATACGTCCTGTCTCTCCGTGAAGCCGGCATGAATCCGGGCAGCGTGAATTAGCATTCTCCGCCCTGGAGTTCACACGCTACAAGATGACCGTTCGTCTGGGTATCCGGACAAAGAATGTTCAATTCCTGGGCCGGCTCTGGAGTTCGCTTAACCTTCCTCTGTAGGTCGCCCCTCTACGGTGGAGTGCACGGATGGAAATTCCCAGTTCAGGAGGCAGAGTTGAAGGCATTGCTGGACCGTGCCCGCACGTTCAGGACGCGCGTAGATTTCGACAGCGGCGAATACCGGAAACTGGCCGAGGGGCAATATCCGGAGGTGCTGTTCATCACCTGCTCGGATTCCCGGGTCATACCCGCACTGATCATGGGCGCACGGCCCGGAGAAATATTCGAGCTGCGCAACGCGGGCAATATCGTGCCGCCCTACGGACGGCCCGGGGCCTCAGGTGAGGCGGCCACCATCGAGTACGCACTGGAAGTGCTCGGGGTTCAGGACATCGTGGTGTGCGGTCACTCACACTGCGGCGCGATGGGCGCGCTGAAGTCCGGCGACGACCTGTCCGCCCTGCCCGGCGTGGACGCCTGGCTCCACATCGCCCGCCCCGAACTGGCCCCCGTCCTGGAGTCCGCGCCGGACGACCCGTCGCTGCCGGAGGTGTCCCAGGGCAACGTCGTCAACCAGCTGGCCGCGCTGCGAAGTTACCCGGTGGTGCGCCAGCGGCTCGACGCGGGCCGGCTGCGGCTGCACGGCTGGTACTACGAGGTCGACACGGGGTTCGTCTACGAACTCGGCGACGACGGCGCCTTCCGGGTGCATGCCGCGTGAGCGGGGCGCATGCGCGGGGGCGGACACGGGGTGGCGCCGCGCCGGGTGGCCGGCCGGGCGGTCCGGCCGGTCCGGCCGGAGACAAGGCGGGTTGGGGGGCGGCTGGCTCCGAGGGGGGTGCTTCGGACTGGGGACCGGGCGGTTCCGCGGAGGACTCGGGGAGTTGGGAGTCGGGTGGCTTTGCCGGGGGCTCGGGGGACTGGGGGCCGGGCGGTCGCGGGGAGGGCGCGGCGGGTTGGGGGTCCGCTGGCTCCGACGGGGGTGCTGGGGAGTGGGGGCCGGGCGGTTCCGCGGAGGGTGCGGCGGAGTGGGGGTCGGGCGGTTCCACGGAGGGTGCGGTGGAGTGGGGGCCGGGCCGTTCCGAGGAGGTTGCGGGGGACTGGCGGGCAGGCGGCTCCGCGCGGGGCTCGGGGGACTGGCAGGCGGACGGGCCGCTGGGTGGTGCGGCGGGAGGTACCGCGGGCTGGGGGTCGGGCGGACCTTCGGGCGGTTTGACGGGAGGTCGGTCGAGTGGCCCCGGCGGTGGTCTGGTCGGGGACTCGTCGGGGGGCTCTGCGTATCGGCGGTCGGGTGGACCGGTGGGCGGTTCGGTGGGTGGTCGGTCGGGTGGTCCCGGCGGTGGTCTGGTCGGGGACTCGTCGGGGGGCTCTGCGTATCGGCGGTCGGGTGGACCGGTGGGCGGTTCGGTGGGTGGTCGGTCGGGTGGTCCCGGTGGCGGCTTGGCGGGGAACTCGGCGAGGGGCGCGACACGGAGGTCGGGCGGCCCGTCCGGTGAATCGGCGGGCGGCTCGGCCGGAGGGGGCGCGGGCGGTGCGCTGGGCGGGCTGATGGGCCGTGTGGCGGGTCGTGCGAAGGGCGCCGGGGGCAAGGGCGCGGCCAAGGGCGACCTCGTCACCGACATCACCGCCTCGCTCGTCGTCTTCCTCGTCGCCCTGCCGCTGTGCATCGGTGTCGCCGTCGCCTCCGGCGTGCCGGCCGAGCTCGGGATCATCTCCGGGGTGATCGGCGGTCTGGTCGTCGGCGCGGCACGCGGCAGTACGCTCCAGGTCAGCGGGCCGGCCGCCGGCCTCGCCGCGCTCGTCGCGGAGACCGTCGCCGAACTCGGCGTGGCCATGCTCGGCGTGATCGTGCTGTTCGCCGGCCTCCTCCAGATCATCCTGGGACTGGTGCGGCTCGGCCGGATGTTCCAGGCCATCTCGGTCGCCGTCGTCCAGGGCATGCTGGCCGGCATCGGCGTGCCGCTGATGTTCAGCCAGGCCTATCCGATGGCCGACGCCAAGGCCCCCGGCACGGCGATCGAGAACATGGCCGGCATCCCCGGACTGCTGGCCGGCATCCTGACGAACCCGCAGGCGATGATCGCCACCCTGCTCGGTGTCGTCACGATCGTGCTCAGCTTCGTGTGGAAGAAGGTGCCGGGCCCGGTCGGGAAGATCCCGGCCGCACTGGTCGCCGTGGGCATCGGCATCGTGGTCGCCGCGCTGCCCGGCGTGGACGTGAAGACGCTCCAGGTGGGCAATCTGCTCGCGTCCGTGTCGGTGCCCGGGCCGGAGCAGTTCGCCGGGCTCGCGGACGGGGCGGTCATCACCGCCATCCTCACCTTCACGGTCATCGCGTCCGCCGAGAGCCTGTTCACGGCCGCCGCCGTGGACCGTATGCACAGCGGCCCGCGCACCCGCTACAACACCGAGCTGATCGCCCAGGGCGCCGGGAACACCGTCGCGGGCATCCTCGGCGCGCTCCCGATCACCGCGGTCGTGGCCCGCAGTTCGGCCAACGTCCAGGCCGGGGCCAAGACCCGGCTCTCCCGCACCCTGCACGGCCTGTGGCTGCTCGCCTTCGCGCTGCTGCTGCCGCAGGTGCTCGCGCTGATCCCGATCTCGGTGCTCGCCGGCGTTCTCGTGCACAGCGGCTGGAAACTGTTCGCGCCCGCCGAGTTCCCGAAGATGTGGCGGCAGGACAAGGGCGAGTTCGCGGTGATGACGCTGACCACGCTGGTCATCGTGGTGACCGCGCTGCTGGAGGGCGTGCTGATCGGCCTCGCCGCGGGGATCGTGCTGGCCGCGCTCCGTATGTCCCAGACCGCGATCCGCCAGCACGTCGAGGACGACACGGCCAAGGTCGTCATGGCCGGCAACGCGACGTTCCTGCGGCTGCCGAAGGTGATCGAGGCGCTGGAGGCCGCCGCCGCGTCCGGGAAGCCGAGGATCCGGCTCGACCTGACCGGCGTGACCCACCTGGACCACGCCTGCCGCAACCAGGTCGAGGAGTTCACCGCCCAGCAGCGTGGACTGGGGCTGCGGGTGGAGCTGCTGATGCCGGGGGAGCCGAAGCCGGCCGGCGACCGGGCCGCGGCCCCCGCGGCACAAGCTCACGCACCCCTGCCCAAACGGCCTGTCACGACCACGGCCGAAGAACCGTGGGGCGAACCGGTGGGGGAACCCTCCCCCTGGCCCACCGCCGACGCCGAGTGGTTCTACCTCGACACCCGGCCCCTCCCGGAAGAGCAGCGGTCGAGCCCGGTGGGCTGACAGTGGCCGGGGCCCAGTGGCCGGGGCCCAGTGGCCCGGGCCCTCCTCGCCGTACCTGACGCCGGGGGCGTGCACGCCAAGTACGGCGTGCACGCCCCCCGTTCGATCAGGCGGCGCGGGGCCCCTCGTAGGCTGGATCGCGGCCACCGATGGAGGGAGCCTGCCATGCCAGGCTGGACCACACAGGACATACCGGACCAGAGCGGCCGCGTCGCCGTCGTCACCGGCGCCAACAGCGGGATCGGGCTCGTCACTGCACGGGAACTGGCCCGCAAGGGCGCGCGGGTGGTGCTCGCGTGCCGCAGCGAGGCCCGGGGCAACGCGGCCGTGGACCGGCTCCGTGCGGAACTGCCACAGGCCCGGGTCGAGCTCGGCCGGCTCGACCTCGGAGACCTCGCCTCCGTACGCGAGTTCGCGGCCGGTTTCCCGTACGAGCGGCTGGACGTGCTCGTCGACAACGCCGGGGTGATGGCGCTGCCGTACGGGACGACGGCGGACGGTTTCGAGACGCAGCTCGGAGTCAACCACCTGGGGCACTTCGCCCTCACCGGGCTGCTGTTGCCCGTGCTGCTGGCGGCGCCGGGGGCCAGGGTCGTGGTCGTCTCCAGCGGGATGCACGCCCTCGCCAACATCGACATCAACGACCTCAACAGCGAGCGGCGCTACCGGCGCTGGATCGCCTACGCCCGTTCCAAGACGGCCAACCTGCTGTTCACGCACGAGCTGGCGCGCCGGGCGGCGGCGCACGGCACGGACCTGGTGGCGGCCGCGGCCCACCCCGGGTACGCGGCCACCAACCTCCAGACCACCGGACCGCTCGCCGAGGGGCGCCCGGCCGCCGAGCGGCTCGTGCGGATCGCCAACCGGGTCATCGCGCAGCCGGCCGAGGCGGGCGCGCTGCCGATCCTGTACGCCGCGACAGAACCCGGCGTACGGCCCGACTCCTTCACCGGCCCGCACATCGCCATGTGGCGCGGGGCGCCCGCACCGTCCTGGCGGGCGCCCTGGACCCTCAACGACGCGGCGGGACAGCGGCTGTGGGCCGCGTCCGAGGAGCTGACCGGGGTGACGTACGGCGCTCTGAAGGCTTGACGCTCACAGGGCCACGGCCACCGCGTTGAACGTCGTCTCCGGCGTCTGCGGGCTGGTGAAGCGGGCGTTGACCAGGTAGATGCGGTCGCCGTAGCGGGCGGCGGTGGTGGGGACGTCGAAGCGGGGGTCGGTGATCGTCCTGGTCAGGGTGGCGGTGGTGGCCTTCCGGTCGAGGTCCCAGACGGTGATTTTGTTCAGGCGGTTCTGGACGACGTACAGGGTGCGGCCGAGGCGGACCAGGCCGTCGCCGCCCGCCACGTCCGTGGCGCCCTCCAGCGTGATCCTGGTGGCGTGGCCGGTCCTGATATCCACGTTGTACAGCTGACCCGCGTTGACGACGAGCAGGCCGTGGCCGTCGGGCGTGGCGACCAGGCCGTTGGCGCTGTTGGTCCCGGCGGGCGCCTGCACCCACTCGCCGGTGAGCGGGAGGGCGCGGACCTCGCCCCGCCGGCCGCGCGGGACGCCGTGGAGAACGGCCGCACGGGAGTCGGTGAACCAGGCGCGGTCCTCGTGCAGGACGACGTCGTTGATGAACGGGGCGGCGTCACGGGTGAGTTGGTAGGTGGTGAACAGCTCGCCGGTGCGGGCGTCGACGATCCTCGCGGTGCCTCCGGCGCCGCCGGCCACGTACAGCAGGCCGTCACGGTCCAGCTTCAGGCCGATGGACGCCAGACCGGCGGCGCCCTCGTGCAGGACACCGCCTTTGCCGGTGCGCAGATCGGTGCGGTAGATCGCGCCGTCGGCGCGCGAGCCCATGTACGCGTACGGCCTGCTGCCTATGGTGATCCCCTCGGGTAGCCAGCCGTCGGGCAGCGGGAACTCGGTCGGCCAGTGGGTTCCGGGAGCGGCCTGCGCCGTGCCGGTGGTGCCGGCGGCCACCGCGAGCGCGGCGACGGCCCCGCCGAGCACGGTCCGCCGGGACGGCCGGGGGTGGTTCCGAGTCATGGTGGGGCCTCCGTGGAAGGAAGGGGGGATGTGACTCGACGAAAAGCTGTGACTCGATGAAACGCGAAGTACCCCCGGCACGGCAGTCGAGTCGGCGAAGCCGACAGCAACTCGACAGCCCGGCACGGCCGTTGATCAGTAGACGATCGACACGATCCGGCACGCCGCCTCGGCGAGCCGCCGGTCTCCCTCGACCCGGGCACTCGCGAGAGCGTCGGCCGGCTGGACACCCCGCGTGCACAGCCGCCAGGCGGTCTCCGTGTCCAGCTCCACGGTGGCGGCCGGTCGTCCGCCGGAGTCCTCCGCCAGGGACCAGCCCTCCGGCCCGGCGGTCGCAGCCCAGGTGCCCCCTGTCGGGCCGGTGACCGTCAGCGCCACCCGCGTGCCGGCCGGCGCGGCGGTGTCGCGCAGCGTGTGGGGCAGGGCCCGCATGAAGGTGTCCAGGACCAGGGACAGGGCCCGCGGCTCGGGGTCGGTGCCCAGCCCGGCCGCGTGCCGGATCTGCTGGCGGTGCGTCCAGTACTCGGTGAACTCCCGGGCACAGTCCAGCCACATCGGCGCCGGGTCCACCCCGGCCCAGGACACGCCCAGGGACGGCGCGTCCAGGTCGGTGTGCGCGAAGCGGCGGGCCAGTTCGGTGCCGGCCTCTTCCAGGGCGTCGACGAGCGAGGCCGGGTCCATGTCCCGGTGGCGGTCGACCCACTCCTGGTTGGCGCGGTGGATGAACGCCTCCAGGGTCTCTCCCGGTGCGAAGGCACCGAACTCGCGGCGGCCGAGTCGGGCGCGGTAGTCGCCGAGGACGTGTACGGCGACGTCGTGCACCGTCCAGCCCGGCACGGCCGTCTCGTGCCACTGACCGGGCCGCAGGCCCCGCAAAAGCCCCAGCAGCGCTTCGAGTTCCGGCTCGAACAGCGGGCGGGCGTCGATCGGAGGACCGAGCCAGGAGAGGCCGGGCCCGTCGTTCGGCTGCGCAACCATGGCCCCAGCCTGCCAGGCGGTAACGGAACACGGAAACACCCCTCCGGGGAGGGGCGTTCCGAGCCGGGCGTTTACGTTCCTACGCGGTGCGCACCTTGTACGACGTCACTTGGACCTCCTCGTCGTCCAGGCACTGCCCGGACGCCAGGTCGAAGCGCTGCTTCAGCAGGGGCGAGGCGACGAAGGGGCGGCCCTGGTGGGTGCCGGTCAGGCCGCGGGAGAGGACGGCCGCGCCGGTGAACGGGTCGCGGTTGTCGACGGCGAACAGCTCACCGGAGCGGTCCCGGAAGATCGCCGCCTGGCGGCCGTCCGGCAGCAGTGCCGCCACCCCGCGGCCCGGGAGCAGCATGCTCAGGTCGCAGACCGTGAACCAGTCGCCGTCCAGTGCGAGCTGGACCTTCAGATCGGTGGTCTCAGGTGCCAGGGTCATCGCTGGGCGCTTCCTTCCAGTACGTCTTCGGCGGGTCGCATGCCGATGGACAGCAGCGGCAGGTCGGGCTTCATCTGGTCGCGCTCGGGCACGAAGGCGACGACCGGGTCAGGGGTGTCCGGGGCGTTCACGAAGGACACGAACCGGGCCAGCTTCTCGGGGTCGTTGATGGTCTCCGCCCATTCGTCGCGGTAGTGCGCGACGTGCGCCTGCATCAGCTTCTCCAGCTCGTCGCAGATGCCGAGCGAGTCGTGGACGACGACGTCCCGCACGTGGTCCAGGCCGCCCGGGATCCGCTCCAGCCAGGTCGAGGTGCGCTCCAGCCGGTCGGCCGTACGGATGTAGAACATCAGGAACCGGTCGATCAGACGGACCAGTTCGGCGTCCGACAGGTCCTGCGCGAGCAGGTCCGCGTGGCGCGGCGTGGCGCCGCCGTTGCCGCCGACGTACAGGTTCCAGCCGTTGGCGGTGGCGATCACGCCGAAGTCCTTCGACTGGGCCTCGGCGCACTCGCGCTGGCAGCCGGAGACGGCCGACTTCAGCTTGTGGGGCGACCTGAGCCCCCGGTAGCGCAGCTCCAGGTCGATCGCCATGCGGACGGAGTCCTGGACGCCGTAGCGGCACCAGGTCTGGCCGACGCAGGACTTCACCGTGCGCAGCGACTTGCCGTAGGCGTGGCCGGACTCGAAGCCGGCGTCGACCAGGCGGGCCCAGATCAGCGGCAGTTGTTCGACGCGGGCGCCGAACATGTCGATCCGCTGGCCACCGGTGATCTTCGTGTAGAGGCCGAAGTCGCGGGCGATCTCGCCGATCACGATCAGCTTCTCCGGGGCGATCTCACCGCCGGGGATGCGCGGGACGACCGAGTACGAGCCGTTCTTCTGGAGGTTGGCCAGGAAGTGGTCGTTGGTGTCCTGGAGGGCGGCCTGCTCACCGTCCAGGACGTAGCCGCTCGCGCCGATCGCCGGGGCGAGGGAGGCGATGATCGAGGCGACCGCGGGCTTGCAGATCTCGCAGCCGTCACCGCCCCTGGCCTCCTCGCGGCCGTGGCGGTCCAGCAGGTCCTGGTAGCTGTTGATGCGCAGGGCGAGGACGATCTCGTACAGCTCCTCGCGGGTCTGCGAGAAGCAGCCGCACAGGCCCTTGTCGACCTCGATGCCGCCGGCCTCCAGCTCGGCGTTGACGAGCTGGCCGAGGACCTTGACGCAGCTGCCGCACGTCGTACCGGCCTTGGTGCACTTCTTCACCTCGGGCACGGTGGTGCAGTTGTGCTCGGTGACCGCGCCGCGGATCGTGCCCTTGCGGACGTTGTTGCACGAGCAGATGATCGCGTCGTCCGGCAGCGCGGTCGGGCCGAGCTGGGCGGGCGCTCCGGCACCGGCCGGCAGCACCAGCGACTCGGGCGAGACCGGCGGGACCGAGCCGGTGAACGCCTTCAGCGTGCCGTACGCCTCCGCGTCGCCGACCAGGATGCCGCCGAGCAGCGTGCCGTCGCGGCCGATGACCAGCTTCTTGTACAGGCCCGCGCGGGAGTCGGAGTAGACGACGTCCAGGCAGTCCTCGGCGGTGCCGTGCGCGTCACCGAAGGACGCCACGTCCACGCCGAGCAGCTTCAGCTTGGTGGACAGGTCGGCCCCGGTGAAGGCGGCCTCGTCCGCGGCGATCGTCGCGGCGGCGGTCTCGGCCTGCTCGTAGCCGGGGGCGACCAGGCCGTACACCCGGCCGTCGGCGGCCAGCGCGCACTCGCCGATCGCGAACACGTGCGGGTCGTTCACCGTGCGGCACTGCTCGTCGACCGTGATGCCGCCGCGCTCGCCGACCGTCAGGCCGCAGTCGCGGGCCAGCTGGTCGCGGGGGCGGACACCGGCGGAGAACACCACCAGGTCGGTGGCCAGTTCGGAACCGTCGGACAGCTTCATGCCGGTCACGGCGCCGTCCTCGCCGACGACGATCTCCTGCGTGCCGACGCCCGTGTGGACGCTCAGGCCCATCTCCTCGATGGTGCGCAGCAGGGCCGCGCCGCCGCCCTCGTCGACCTGGACGGGCATCAGACGGGGCGCGAACTCCACGATGTGGGAGGTGAGTCCGAGGCCCTTGAGGGCACCGGCCGCCTCAAGACCGAGCAGACCGCCGCCGACCACGGCACCCGTGGTCGCCTTCTTGGCGTACTCCTCGATCGCGAGCAGGTCCTCGATCGTGCGGTAGACGAAGCAGCCCTCGGCGTCCTTGCCCGGCACCGGCGGCACGAACGGGTACGAGCCGGTGGCCAGGACGAGCACGTCGTAGTCGACGACGAGACCGGAGCGGGCGGTCACCCTGCGCGCCTCGCGGTCGATCGTCTCCGCCGGGTCGCCGACGCGCAGCTCGATGCCGTGGTCCTCGATGAACCGCAGGTCCGTCATGGACAGGTCCTCGGGCGTCTTGCCCGAGAAGTACGAGGTGAGCTGGACGCGGTCGTAGGCCGGGCGCGGCTCCTCGCAGAGCACGACCACGCGGTGCGTGGCGGTCAGGCCGCGCTCGGCGAGCGCTTCGAGGAAGCGCTGGCCGACCATGCCGTGGCCGACGAGCACGATCGTGGGGGTGGCCCCCAGGCTGGCGGACATTCAGGAGCCTCCATCGTTGGTAAGCAGGTGGAGCAGCGGGCCGCCGTCGGAGGGGAGCGGCTCTGCTCCCTCCCAGGCGCGGGCGAGCGCGCCGACGGTGCCGAGTTCGCCGACGAGAACCCCGCCGACCAGGCGGTCGTCGCGGACGACGACCTTGCGGTAGGTGCCGCGGGTGGCGTCGGCGAGCTGGACGACGTCGTCGCCCGGGAGCGCCTCGGTCTCGCCGAACGCGGCGAGGTCGAAGGGGCTGTCGTGCCCGTTCAGCGTGAGCCGCGTCAGGGAGCGGGTGCCGGTGTAGCGGGCGTCCGCGTCGCCGGCGAGCAGCTCCGCGAGCGCGTCGGCCTGTTCGAGTGCGGGAGTGGCGAGGCCGTAGAGGACGCCGTCGTGCTGGGCGCAGTCGCCGATGGCGTGGATGTACGGGTCGGAGGTGCGCAGCTCGTCGTCGACGACGACGCCCTTGCGGACGTCGAGGCCGGCGGCCTGCGCGAGACCCACCCGGGGGCGGACACCGCAGGCCACGACGACGAGGTCGGCGTCGAGCGCGTACCCGTCGGCCATCTCCACGGAGCGGACGGCGCCGCCGACGCAGCGCACGTCCCGTACGCGGCACTCGGTGTGCACCTCGACGCCCAGGTCGGTCAGGTGCCGCTTGACGAGCTTGGAGGCGGCCGGGTCGAGCTGGCGCTCCATCAGCCGCTCGGACTGCTGGGCGAGGACGACCTGGGCGCCGCGCAGGGCGAGCGCCCGGGCCGCGGAGACCCCGAGGAGCCCGCCGCCGATGACGACCGCCCGCGCCCCCGGCCGAACCGCCTTGGACAGGCCCAGGCAGTCGTCCATGGTCCGGAAGGCGTGGACGCCCTCCGGCAGCACGTGGTCGGGGGTGAACAGGCCGCGCAGGGGCGGCAGGACGGGGTTGGATCCGGTGGCGAGGACGAGCCGGTCGTATGCGATCACCGTGCCGTCGGCGCACTCGACGGTGCGCCCGTCGCGGTCGATGCCGACGACCCGGCCGCGCGTGGCCTGCGCGGGTGCCGGCAGGGCGATCACCTCGGGGCTGTAGCGTCCGGCCAGCACCTCGGCGAGCAGCACCCGGTTGTAGGGCCGGTGCTCCTCCTCGCCGATCAGCAACGCGGGCGTGCCGAGCTCACCGAGCCGCCGGGCGAGCCGTACGCCCGCGAGGCCGGTGCCGATCACCACCACACGCTCATTCGAGGTCATGTCCTTGAGCGTGCGGTGCCGGTGTTACCCGGCAGCATCACGACTGTTTCCCACGGGGAACGCTGCCCTCAGCGGGGGCCGGGGGTGGGTGTGAGGGTTCCCGGAGTGCGGTGACGGCGGGCTGTGAGGGCAGCTTCGCACGGCCGTCGCACGGCCGTCGCATAGGGTCCCGATCATGCCCGACATATCGCTGACCATGATCGCCCTGCTCTGCGTCGCGGCTCTCGCGGCCGGGTGGATCGACGCCGTGGTCGGCGGCGGCGGGCTCCTGCTGCTGCCGGTGCTGCTGCTCGGCCTGCCGTCGCACACGCCCGCCGCGCACGCCCTGGGCACCAACAAGGCGGTCGCCATCGTGGGTACGGCGGGCGCGGCCGTGACGTACGCCCGCAAGGCCCCGGTGGATGTCCGCACGGCGGTGCGCATCGGGCTGGCCGCGCTCGCCGGATCGTCCGCCGGGGCCTTCTTCGCGGCCGGGATGAGCACCGACGTCCTCAAGCCGGTGATCATGGTGGTGCTGCTCGGGGTCGCCGCCTTCGTGATCCTGCGGCCCGCCTTCGGCACGGCCCCCGCGACCGGTCCGGCCACCCGGCGCCGGATCCTCGCGGCGATCGGCCTGGCGGGCCTCGGCATCGGCTTCTACGACGGTCTCATCGGCCCTGGCACCGGCACCTTCCTGGTCCTGGCCCTCACCGCCGTGCTCCACCTCGACCTCGTCACCGCCTCCGCCACCGCCAAGATCGTCAACTGCTGTACCAACGCGGGCGCCCTCGCCACGTTCGCCTGGCAGGGTGCGGTCCTGTGGAAACTGGCCGCCCTGATGGCCGTGTTCAACCTGGCGGGCGGCACCCTGGGCGCCCACACCGCCCTGAAGAAGGGCAGCGGCTTCGTGCGCGTCGTGCTGCTGACGGTGGTGTTCGCCCTGGTGGGGAACATGGCGTACGAGCAGTGGCTGGCCTAGTGCCGCGGCACTAGGAGGACGCCCCCGCCCGCAGGTCCAGCAGCTCGATGATCCCCGTGCCGTCCTCCTCCCCGCGCCCCTGGGCGAGGCGCCGCTCCATCAGCGCCATGTACGGCGTCAGCAGCTGCGGGCTCACCCGCTGCTCCTCGGCCGTGCGCAGCAGCGTGTCGTTGCCCGCGACCTGCATGGCGAGGTTGGAGACGACGTTCCTGGCGTAGTCGCCGCTCTCCAGCTGGTCGGCGGTCTGGTGCACGGCCGGG
Source organism: Streptomyces coeruleorubidus (assembly GCF_028885415.1). GTDB lineage: Bacteria > Actinomycetota > Actinomycetes > Streptomycetales > Streptomycetaceae > Streptomyces > Streptomyces coeruleorubidus_A. The sequence goes on along the minus strand of NZ_CP118527.1, from coordinate 3,146,313 downwards.
GCCATCGCGGTCAGCCAGTCCACGAGCAGCGGCGCGAAGTCCTTCGGGGCGATGTCCTCCGGGCGGATCAGCGCGAAGGCGTGCGTGATACCCGCGAACATGCCGTTCATCGCGCTGAGCAGTGCCACGTCGTGCAGCGCGGCGAAGCCCGGGTCGGCCCCGACGTAGCGGGTGCCGGCCGGGACGGCGAGGGTGTCCCGGTGCTCCTCGAACAGCTCGGAGGAGCCGCTGTAGAAGACGTACCCGCCGGACTCCGGGACCCCGATCATCGGTGGGACGGCCATGATCCCGGCGTCCAGGAAGCGGGCGCCGCGCGCTGCGGCCCAGGCGGCGCGGCTGCGGCCCTCGCCGGGGCTGCCCGTGGTGAGGTTCACCAGGTCCCGCCCCGCGAGATCGGCCCCGTCGAGGGCCTCGCCCACGGAGGCGTCGTCGAGCAGGCAGGCGACCACGAGCCGGTTCGCGGCCACCGCCTCGGCGGCGGTAGGGGCGACGGTGGCGCCCTCGGCGGCGAGGGGCTCGGCGCGGGAGGGAGTGCGGTTCCAGACGGTCACCGGGTGTCCGGCGGCGAGCCAGGCGCGGGCCAGGGCGGTGCCCATGTCGCCGGTGCCGAGGAGGGTGAGAGGGGTGCGGGAGGCAACTGCGTTGTCAGTCATGGCGTTTAGGCTCGTCCGAGGGGAGCGCCTGCTCAAGTACGTACTTCGAAGTGGGTGGTTACCCCGGGGGAAGGGTCCAGGCAGGAGAAGGGGAGGGCTCGGGCATGGGGACGACGGGGCGGCGGCCGGGGGCGTACGTGTGCGGGATCGACGCGGCGATGGACGTGATCGGCGGCAAGTGGAAGGTGCTGATCCTCTGGGCACTGAACGAGCGGCCCTGCCGCTTCGGCGAGCTGCGCCGCGAGCTGCCGGGGATCACCGAGAAGGTGCTGGCCTCGCACCTGCGGGAGATGGAGGCCGACGGGCTGGTGCACCGCGAGGCGTACGACGAGGTGCCGCCGCGCGTGGAGTACTCGCTGACACCCCGGGGCGTCTCCCTGAACGAGGCACTGGAACCGCTGGGGGCCTGGGGGAGGGCCAACGTCCTGGGAGGGTCACCGGCTGCCGGTCAGATGCGCGAAGACCACGACGTTCCCCTGGTAACCGGAGCCGCGTGAGTAGCCGCCGCCGCAGGTGATGACCCGCAGTTCGGGGCGGCGGGCGGCGCCGTAGACCTTCTCGTCGGGGAAGTCCTTCGCCGCGTACATCTCGACGGCGTCCACGGTGAACACCGCGACGCTGCCGTCCCGCCGGTCCACCTCGATCGTGCGGCCCTTGGCCAGGGAGCCGAGGCGGTAGAAGACGGCCGGGCCGTCGGCGTTGTCGACGTGGCCGGCGACGATCGCGGTGCCCCGCTCGCCGGGCGTGGTGCCGGACTGGTACCAGCCGGCGAGGTTCTTGCGCGCGGCCGGCGGTGCGTCGAGACTACCGGTCCTCGTCAGGCCGAGCCCGGTCAGCGGCGCGTTCACCCCGATCGCCGGGATGCGGATGCGGTCGGGCGGCGAAGGCGGCAGCGCGGGCGCGGCGGGCCGCTCACCGGCCCTGCCGTCCTGCCCGTCCTGTCCGTCCTGCTCGTCCTGCCCGGCGCGGGCCTGCGCGGCGGAGGGCTGCGGCGGGGCGTGCGTCTCGGCGCCGTTGCGCAGCAGCCACGCCCCGGAGCACAGGGCGAACACCGTGACGGCCGCCATGGCGGCGTTGGCCGGGTTGCCGACCCCGTTGCCGTACCTGGGGAACCTGCGCATGGCCGACCCTTTCCTGATCGCCGACAGCCGTCCGGTTCCGGCCCCCGGCCCCCTCTGGTCCCGGGGTTCGCCCCGTGCCCCCCTCCGGGCCGCGAGGGGCGTCGGACCCGGAGGGGGAGGGGACATTGCGGTACCGGCGACGGACAGCGGAGGGTGTCCGTCAGATCCCGTCGCCTCTCGCCCGGCGATGCAGGAGCCAGGTACCGCCCGCGGCGGCGACGGCGAGGGCCGCCACACCGCCCGCGGTCTGCACGGGATCGGGGCCCAGGGCGCCGCCGACCCCCGTCTTCACACTCCCTCTGGGATGGACCCGCCGCTGTTCGGACGTCAGCGTGACCACCAGGTCACCGGTGATGTGCCGGCCGCTCCCGGTGCACGTCGCCGTGATCTCGTACGTCCCCGGCTGCGCGCTCGGCGGCACCCTGAACCGCCCGGTCGCGTCCTGCTCGTGCGGGCCGGGCGCGAGGCTGAGGGAACCGGCCCCGACCGCGCTGGCGTCGCCCGTCGCCGTGCCGCCGTCGCCGCAGGCCGCCGTGCGCACCGTGACCTGTCCGCCCGGGACGACCGAGGACGGGGACACCTCCACGTCACCGCCGGACACGCCGTACGCGGGGGCGGCGGCGAGAGCCGCGGCGGCGACGGCGAGCGCGGTACCGGTCAGCGGCCGGGCGGTACGTCGCATCGGTGCTCCTTCGAGCTGTTCGTTCGTGCACCTGCCCTTCCGAGGTAACGGGCAGCGGGACGACCGCGCTTTCTGATGGGGCGTCAGAATTGGGGTGAATGGGTGTCAGGGGGAGGTGGACCGGCCGCCTCTCGTGGGCATTTGGGCAGGTCACGGGCGTTCGACGGGCGCGGGGCGGAAAAGCGCCGAGCGCGCGTGTGAACGGGTGACCCGGGTGCCGCGCCTGCCGGGCTTGACCTCAAGAAAGGTTGAGGTATGAGGCTGTGCCGCATGAACACAGCCGTTACGAACGCACCCGCCCCCGCCCAGTCCGCGACCGAGCCCCTCCGGGTGACCCTCGTCGTCGGCAGCAACCGCCACGGCCGCTTCGGACCGGTCGTCGCCGGCTGGCTCCTCGACCGCCTCCGGGACCGGGACGACCTGGTCGCCGAGGTCGTGGACGTCGCCGACGTCGACCTGCCGACGTCCTTCGAACCGACCCCCGAGGCGACCGCCGCGCTGTCCGGCGTCACCCCGAAACTGGCCCGCGCGGACGCCTTCGTGGTCCTCACCCCCGAGTACAACCACTCCTTCCCGGCGGGCCTGAAGAACCTCGTCGACTGGCACTTCGGCGAGTGGCGGGCCAAGCCCGTCGCCCTCGTCTCCTACGGCGGAATGGCCGGCGGCCTGCGTGCCGTGGAGCACCTCCGCCAGGTCTTCGCCGAGCTCCACGCCGTGACGGTCCGCGACACCGTCTCCTTCCACAACGCCGGCGCGTCCTTCGACGACGCGGGCACCCTGCGCGACGCGTCCGGCCCGGAGGCGGCGGCCAAGGCCATGCTGGACCAACTGGTGTGGTGGGGCCGGGCGTTGCGCGAGGCCAGGGCGAAGCGGCCGTACGCGGGCTGAGCCCCGGCCGCACCCCGTCCCGCGCCCTCTCACCCCCGCGCCCTCTCACCCCCGCGCCCGCCAGTCCCCGCGCCCTCTCACCCCCGCGCCCGCCACTCCCCGCCCGCGATCGGCCTCCCCCGGGTCCGGAGCCGTGCGGCGACGGCGGGCGCGGCGACGTACACCCAGGCCCGGACAGCCGCCCCGTCCGTGTCGCGTACGACCTTGCGCTCGACGCGTTCGTACAGGCTGCGCGGGTCGCCCGGCACGTACTCCTCCAGCCGGTCCAGCTCGGCGAGCAGCTCCGCGTACGCCTGAGGGCGCGCGGTCACCAGCTCCCCGCGCACGACCCCGCCGCCCGGCTCCTCGACCGCGTAGGGATACCCCGGCCCCTCGTACAGCATCGCGCCCGAGAGCCGCCCCGGTACCTCGGAGCGGGTGCGGCCGCGCAGGAAGAGGTCGTGGTTGACCTCGCCGGGGCGGAGGGTGCCGTAGACGAAGAAGGGGAGGGTCACAGGAACGATTCTCCACCCTCACACACCTGCACACGGGGCCTATGGACATGACATGTCCGGGCCGACTTGACTCGCGGTCAACATCAACACCGCCCCCGGTCGACCCCACGCGACCGGGTGCGCCCGTATGAGGAGACCGATGAGTCGGATACGTCACGTCCGAGGGTCCCGTACCGCCATCGCAGGCGTGGCCGTCACCGGCACCGCCGCCCTGCTGGCCGCCGCGCTCTCACCGACCGCCCTGGCGGAGGACCGGCCGACCCGGTCCGACGCGATCGAGAGCGCCGAGACGGTCCTCGCCGACCGGGCCGCGGAACTGGGACTCACCCCGGCCCAGCGGACGAAGGTCCGGGACGTGGTCGTCGACGAGGACGGCACGCGGCACGTCCGCTACGACCGCACGTACCACCGGCTCCCGGTCCTGGGCGGTGACTTCGTACTCCACCTGAACCCGGACGGCACCTACCGCGGCGCGAGCCGGGCGACGAAGTCCGCGCTCTCCCTGAAGAGCGTCACCCCGAAGGTGACCGCCCCCAAGGCCGCCGACCTCGCCGCGAGCCTGCTGCGCGCCGCGCACCTCGGCGAGACCTTGAAGAAGCTGACCGCCAAGCCACGGCTGGTCGTCGACGCCCTGCACGGCGCCCCGAAGCTGGCCTGGCAGACCGACGCGGTGGCGCACGACGGCCTCGGCAACCCGGTCGGGCGCACGGTGCTGACCGACGCGAGGACCGGCGACCGGATCGACGCCTGGGACACCCTGGAATCGGCGTCGGGCGACGGCGAGTCCCTCTACGGCGGCACGGTTGCGCTGGAGACGACGAAGTCCGGGTCGTCGTACCGGCTGAAGGACGCGACCCGGGGCGGCACGTACACGGGCGACGCGGCGAACAAGACGGACCAGTGCCTGCTGACGGTCTGCCTGACCCGCGCCCCCGCGACGGTCTTCTCGGACGCCGACAACCACTGGGGCACGGGCGCGGCCTCCGACCGTGCGACGGTGGCGGTGGACGCCCAGTACGGCACGGACGTCACCTGGGACTACTTCAAGAACCTGCACGGCCGCAACGGCATCGCCGGCGACGGCAAGGGCTCCTACAACCGCGTCCACTACGGCAAGGACTACAACAACGCCTTCTGGGACGACAACTGCTTCTGCATGACGTACGGCGACGGCGACGGCAAGCAGCTCGGACCGCTGGTGTCGCTGGACGTGGCCGGGCACGAGATGTCCCACGGCGTGACGTCGAAGACGGCGGCGCTGACGTACTCGGGCGAGTCCGGCGGCCTGAACGAGGCCACGTCGGACATCTTCGGCACGCTGGTGGAGTTCTACGCGGACAACGCCGAGGACCCCGGTGACTGGCTCATCGGCGAGAAGGTCGTCCGCTCCGGGCTCGGCCGGGAGGCCCTGCGCCGCATGGACGAGCCGTCGAAGGACGGGAAGTCCGCCGACTGCTGGAGCGAGGGGCTGGCCGACCTCGACGTGCACTACTCCTCGGGCGTCGGCAACCACTTCGCGTACCTGCTCGCCGAGGGCAGCGGTGCCAAGACGATCAACGGCGTCGGCCACAACTCCCCGACCTGCGACGGCTCCACGGTGAAGGGCATCGGCCGGGCCAAGCTGGGCAAGATCTGGTACCGCGCCCTGACGGTCCACATGACGTCCTCGACGGACTACGCGGCTGCCCGCACGGCGACGCTGAACGCGGCGAAGGACCTCTACGGCGGCGGCAGCCCGGAGCAGAAGGCGGTGGCCGCCGCCTGGAGCGCGGTCAACGTGGACTGAGCCGCACCGGCACGGACGAGGCCCCTCTAGGGCCGCACCGCCTCCAGCCGCACCGCGCACGCCTTGAACTCCGGCATCCGGGAGGTCGGGTCGAGCGCGGGGTTGGTGAGGGAGTTGGCGCGGCCCTCGCCCGGCCAGTGGAACGGCATGAAGACCGTGTCGGGGCGGATGGCGTCCGTGATCCGGGCGGGCGCCACGGCCCGGCCCCGCCGCGACACGACGGCCACCGGATCGCCCTCGGCCGCCCCGAGCCGGGCCGCCAGCCGCGGGTGCAGCTCCACGAACGGCCCGGGCGCGGCGGCGTTCAGCTCCGCCACCCGCCGGGTCTGCGCCCCGGACTGGTACTGCGCCACGACCCGCCCGGTGGTGAGCAGCACGGGGTACTCGTCGTCCGGTTCCTCGGCGATGGCCCGGTGCGAGACGGGGACGAAGCGGGCGCGTCCGTCGGGGGTGGCGAAACGGTCGAGGAAGAGGCGGGGGGTGCCGGGGTGGGCAGGGCTCGTCGTGTCTCCCGTGGAGACCTTCGTGTCCCCCGTGGAGGCCCTCGTGTCTGCTGTCGAGGCCGTCGTGTCTCCTGTGGAGCCCGTCGTGTCTCCTGTGGAGGCCGGGCGGCCCGCCGCGCCCCATTGCGCGCCGGGGCCGCCCGCCCCGTCCTGGGCCCCCGTCAGGCCCTCCGGCTCGACCGCCGGGCACGGCCAGAACACCCCGTTCTCCTCCACCAGCCTGCGGTACGTGATCCCCGAGTAGTCCGCGGGGCCGCCCGCGCTCGCCCGGCGGAGTTCCTCGAAGATCTCCTCCGGGTCCGTCGGGAAGCCCTTCTCCACGCCCAGGCGGGCGGCGAGTTCGTGGAGGACCTCCAGGTCGCTGCGGACACCGTCGGGCGGGGTGATGGCCTGGCGGCGGAGCAGGACCCTGCCCTCCAGGTTGGTCGTCGTGCCCGTCTCCTCGGCCCACTGGGTGACCGGCAGGACCACGTCGGCGAGCGCCGCCGTCTCCGACAGGACCACGTCACAGACGGCCAGGAAGTCCAGGGATTTGATGCGCTCCTCGATGTGCGCGGCACGCGGCGCCGACACCACCGGGTTGGACGCCATCAGCAGCAGGGACTTGATGTCCGTGCCCAGCGCGTCCAGCAGCTCGTACGCACTGCGGCCCGGGCCGGGCAGCGAGTCCGGGTCCACGCCCCACACGTCGGCGACATGCCGCCGCGCAGCCGGGTCGTCGAGCTTGCGGTAGCCCGGCAACTGGTCGGCCTTCTGGCCGTGTTCGCGGCCGCCCTGCCCGTTGCCCTGCCCGGTCAGGCAGCCGTACCCGGACAGCGGGCGGCCCGCCCGGCCGGTCGCCAGGCACAGGTTGATCCACGCGCCCACCGTGTCGGTGCCCTTGGACTGCTGCTCGGGCCCGCGTGCCGTGAGCACCATCGCCGACTCCGGCTCGCAGAACAGCCGTACCGTCTCCCGCAGTTCGGGGACGGACACCCCCGTGATCCGCTCCACGTACTCCGGCCAGTGCGCCATCGCGGCGGCCCTGGCGTCCTCCCAGCCCGCGGTCCGTTCCTGGACGTACTCCTCGTCCACCCGTCCCTCGGCGATCACCAGGTGCAGCAGGCCCAGGGCGAGCGCCAGGTCCGTGCCCGGCCGGGGCGCCAGGTGCAGGTCCGCCTGCTCGGCGGTCTTCGTGCGGCGCGGGTCGATGACGATCAGCGTGCCGCCGTTCTCCTTCAGCTCGGTGAAGAAACGCAGGGACGGCGGCATGGTCTCCGCGAGGTTCGACCCGACCAGGATCACGCAGCCGGTCTTGGGGATGTCCTCCAGCGGGAAGGGCAGCCCCCGGTCGAGACCGAACGCCTTGATACCGGCCGCCGCGGCCGACGACATGCAGAAACGGCCGTTGTAGTCGATCTGGGACGTGCCGAGCACGACCCGCGCGAACTTGCCGAGCGTGTACGCCTTCTCGTTGGTCAGACCGCCCCCGCCGAACACCCCGACCCCGTCGGGCCCGTACTCCGCGCGCGTCCGGCGCAGCCCCTCGGCGATCCGGTCCAGCGCCTCGTCCCAGGAGGCCGGCACCAGCGTGCCGCCGTCGCGCACCAGCGGTGACGTCAGGCGCACGTTCGAGGCCAGCACCGCCGGCGCCGTACGGCCCTTGCCGCACAGCGCGCCCCGGTTCACCGGGAAGTCCGTACGCTCGCTCACCTCGACGGTCCCGTCGAGCGCGGGCGTCAGGTTCATCCCGCACTGCAGGGCGCAGTACGGGCAGTGCGTGGGCGTGGAGGTGGTCTGCATACCGCTCAGCGTGCTTCGGCCGTGTTACGCCCGGGACGGTTCCCTGTTACGCGGCAGGGACGGCAACCTCCCCGCCGCCGCCCCGCCCGCGTGAGGCACACGCCTGCCCACCTTTACGTCGCCGCCGACCGGCACGGACGTTGCCCTTGTGACGAAAAACGCCACATGTGGCTCATTGCTCTCCTTTCTTGGCTGATCCGGCCTCGTTGAGGCTTGAAGCAATCGCACTACGCTCTCGCTACGCGCAGCGCTCGCACGACTCCGTACGGCGTTCGAACATCCGACACTCGAACACAGCCAGGAGGCCAACCGATCATGCCTCTGCGCCATCTGACCCCCCGTGACCGGCAGTTGTTCCGGCAGTACGGCCGGGGTCCCACCGTCCCCGTCCCCGACCCGCTCCTGCACCACGCCGTCGCCCGGCACGCCGCGGCCGCCCCGCACGCCGTGGCCGCCGAACACCAGGGCGCGCACCTCACCTACGGCGAGCTCGACCGGTACGCCGACGCCCTCGCCGCCCGCCTCGTCCGCGAGGGCGTACGTCCCGGCGACCACGTCGGCCTCTTCGTCCGCCGCTCGATCCCGATGCTCGTCGGCCTGCTCGGCATCCTGAAGGCCGGCGCCGCCTACGTCCCGCAGGACATCGGCCTCGCGCCCCCGGCCCAGCTCACCCACGTCATCCGCACCGCCCGGACCCGGGTCGTCCTCACGGTCGCCGAACACGCCCACCGCGTGCCGCTGCCGGACGGCCACCTGCTGCTCGCGCTCGACGAGCCGCTGCCGTACGCCCCGGCCCCGCGCCCGCGCATCACCGGCGACCACGGCGCTTACGTCCTGTTCACCTCCGGCACCACCGGCCGCCCCAACGGCGTGAAGGTCACCCACCGCAACGTCGCCAACATCCTGCTCACCGAGCCGGGCGGCCTCGGCATCCGGCCCGGCGACCGGGTCGCCCAGCTCCTCAACATCGCCTTCGACATGGCGGCCTGGGAGATCCTGGGCTGCCTCGCCCACGGCGGCACCCTCGTCATCCGCGGCAAGGACATCGCCGCGGCGGCCCGCACCGCCGACGTGCTGATCGCCACGCCGACCGTGCTGTCCGGCCTCGACCCCGCCGGCTGCCCGCGGGTGCGCACGGTCGCCGTCGCGGGGGAGCCCTGTCCGCGCCCCCTGGCCGACCGCTGGGCCCGTCGGGCCGCCTTCCACAACTGCTGCGGCCCGACGGAGACCACCATCGTCAACACGATGAGCCGCCACGACCCGGCCGCCGCGCTGCTCACCATCGGCCGCCCCACCCCCAACAACACGGTCTACGTCCTCGACGCCGACCGGCGCCCCCTGCCCGTCGGCGAAACCGGCGAGATGTGGGCGGGCGGCGACTGCGTCTCCGCGGGCTACCTCGACAACGACGCCCTCAACGCCGAGCGCTACGCCCCCGACCCCTTCCTCGGCGGCGGCCGGCGCATGTTCCGCACCCGGGACCTCGGCCGCTGGACCCCCGGCGGCGAGCTGGAGCACCTCGGCCGCACCGACGACCAGGTCAAGGTGCGCGGCTTCCGTGTCGAGCTGGACTCCGTCTCCTCCGTCCTGGAGACGGCCGCCGGCTGCACCCGCGCCGTCACCCTGAAACGCGACGCCCGCACCCTGGTGTCCTTCGTCTGCCCGGCCGACGTCGACCCGGACACGGCCCGCCGCGCGGTCGCGGACGCCCTGCCCTACTACTGCGTCCCCGAGCAGGTCCTGCCCCTGGCGTTCCTCCCCGAGACCGACCGCGGCAAGGTCGACAAACAGGCCCTGCTGGGAATGCTCGACGAGCGCCTGGCGGTGGCCCGATGACCACGTCCCCCGCCCGGACCCACCAGGACACCGGCGAACTCCCGCCGCTCCTGCCCGCCCCCCGCCGCCTGCTCAAACACCCCCGCCTGATGCACTACAACCGCCTCGCGGCCCTGGTCCTCCTGGCCAACGCGGCGTTCCTGTGGGCCGCCGCCCCCCTGGCCACACCCACCCTCGGCCACGCGGCCCTCGCCAACCTCGCCCTCGCCGTCCTCGTACGCCAGCAGTACGTCATCAACCTCCTGTTCCGGCTGGCGACTTCGGCCCCGGTGAGCTGGCCGCTGAAGGTCCGCTGGACGCTCGGCAAGGTGTACCACTTCGGCGGGCTGCACGTGGGCGGGGCGCTGGCCGGGGCGGTCTGGTTCCTGGCCCTGACGGCCGAGGTGACCCGCGCCGGAACGGACCTGCCGCTGATCACGGTGAGCTGGACCCTGGTGGCCCTCCTCGCCCTGATCGTCGCCACCGCCCTGCCCCCCTTCCGCTCCCGCCGGCACGACCACTTCGAGAAGATCCACCGCTTCGGCGGCTGGAGCGCCCTCGCGCTCTTCTGGACCCACACGCTGCTGTCCGGCCAGGGACCGCTGCCGCTCGCGGTCCTCGCCGTCGTCACGTTCAGCGTGGCCCTGCCCTGGCTGCGGCTGCGCAAGGTGGACGTCCGCACCGAACGCCCCTCCCCGCACGTGACGCTGGCTCACTTCGACTACGGCGAGACCCCCTTCGCCGGCTCCTCGACCGCGATCAGCCGCAGCCCGCTGAAGGAGTGGCACTCCTTCGCCAACGTCCCCGCCCCCGGACGCTCCGGCTTCCGGCTCACCATCTCCCGCGCCGGTGACTGGACCGGCTCCTTCATCGACGACCAGCCCTCGCGCGTGTGGGTGAAGGGCATCACCACGGCCGGAGTCGCCAACATCGAGGTCCTGTTCAGGAAGGTGGTCTACGTCGCGACCGGCAGCGGCATAGGCCCCTGCCTGCCCCACCTGCTGGCCGCCGAGGTCCCCTCGCGCCTGGTCTGGGCGACCCGCGACCCCCGCGCCACCTACGGCGACGCCCTGGTCGACGAGATCCTCGCCGTCCAGCCGCACGCCCTGGTCTGGGACACCTCCCGGCACGGCAAGCCCGACATGGTGCGGCTCGCCCACGCCGCGTACCGGGACTTCGGTGCGGAGGCGGTCATCTGCATCTCCAACAAGCGGCTGACCTGGCAGGTGGTGCACGGCCTGGAACGGCGCGGCGTTCCGGCGTACGGCGCGATCTGGGACTCGTGACCCCTCGTAAGGAGAAGGCAGATGAACAACCTGAAGGTCGAGCGCCACGACCGCGTGGTGACGGTACGCCTGCACCGCCCGCACGTCCGCAACGCGCTCAGCAGTGAGCTCCTCACCGAACTCCTGGACGCCCTCCGCCCGTTGGACGCGGACCCCGGGACCGGCTGCTTCGTCGTCACCGGCTCGGAAGGGGTCTTCGCGGCAGGCGCCGACATCAAGGAGATGGCCCCGAAGTCGGCCGTGGACATGGCGGCAGAGGACTACTTCGCCGCCTGGGAGGAGTTCGCGGACCTCCGCACACCGAAGATCGCGGCCGTCAACGGCCCTGCCCTCGGCGGCGGTTGCGAGCTGGCGATGATGTGCGACCTGGTCGTCGCGGGGGAGTCGGCGCTCTTCGGCCAGCCGGAGATCAGGCTGGGCGTCATCCCCGGTATCGGCGGCACCCAGCGGCTGACCCGTCTGGTCGGCCGGGCCAAGGCGCTGGACCTGATCCTCACCGGCCGCACGATGGACGCACGGGAGGCCGGAAGCTGCGGTCTTGTCTCCCGAGTGGTTCCGGACGACCGCGTCCTGCCCGAGGCCCTCGAAGCGGCGGCGACGATCGCCTCGTACGGCCGCATGGCGGTCAGGGCGGCCCGCGAGTGCGTCGACCAGGCCCTCGAAACCGGCCTGCGCGACGGCATCCGCTTCGAACGCCGCGTCTTCCACGCCCTGTTCGCCACCGACGACCAGAAGGAGGGGATGACGGCGTTCCTTCAGAAGCGCCCACCAGCCTTCCGCGGGCTCTGACAGCCGGGGGCGGGACGCGCGGAGCGCGCCGGCCGCGCTCCCGCCCCCGGCCACGTTCAGGGGCTGTGTCTGGTCATGACACGGCCCCGGTCAGCACACGGCGGCCGTGGTCAGCACTCGTACGCGTAGTACGGATTGTCGCCCGGCTCCATGGCCTCGACCGGCGCGGCGGCCACGGGTTCCGCCGAGGCGGTCCCCATGGCGGCCGTCCCGGCCAGCAGCGCGACCGCGGCGGCCGTGACCAGCGCGGAGCGAAGTCGAGTCATCACGTGTCCTTTCCCCCAGTTCGCGGCGGACGGCCCGAGATCCGCCGCCGCACGGCGAAGACACTAAATGCGTGATCACCGAGAGCGCCCAAGTCGCATTTCACACTCCGGTGTGAAATGCGCGCGTCAAACCAGGAGGGGGAGAAAGTCCGGATTCATCCGAGCGTCTCTTCGGCCGTGGCCAACGCCTGCTCCACGCCCGGCTCCCGGGGCCCGAGGAACCGGGGATCCGGCCGGAACACCGCGTCCAGAGCCGCCTTCCCGGCGGCGAGGATCTCCCGGGCACCCCCGTAGTACCAGGTCGCGTCATGCACGGCGTCCACCCCCACCCCGTACGACTCCACCCCCGCCGCCTGGCACAGCGCCACCGCCCGCCGGATATGGAATCCCTGGCTGATCAGCACGGCCTCGTCCACCCCGAAGATCTTCTTCGCGCGCACGCAGGAGTCCCAGGTGTCGAACCCCGCGTAGTCGCTGACGATCCGCCCGTCGGGCACCCCGTGCCGCGTCAGGTACACACGCATCGCGTCCGGCTCGTCGTAGTCCTCGCGGCTGTTGTCCCCGGTGACGAGCACCACCTCGACCCGCCCCTTCCGGTACAGCTCGGCCGCCGCGTCCAGCCGGTGCGCGAGGTACGGCGAGGGCTCCCCGGCCCACAACCCGGCACCGAACACCACGGCCACATCGGTCCGCGGCACGTCCGCCGCCGTCCGCAGCCGGTCGCCCGCGGCCACATACATCCAGGTCGCCGGAAGCAGCGCGAGCACGCACCCGGCCATCACGGCCTGCACCAGCCGCCGCTGCCCTCGCCGGGTACGCGGCAGCCGCGGTCTGCGGAACGTCACACGACGCATCGGACGGTCCCTCCCCAGATCGGCCCCCCGACAGTCAGGGACGCCTCCTCGGGCCGCCCGGTTCATCCGCGCACGCGTGACCAGCTTCACTCGTTACACGGAAACTCCAGGTCAAGCGGCCTCACACCCCCACCGTCCCGCATCGTGAACCGCCGGAAAACACCCGTGACGCCCACGCAACGGGACGGCAACGTGCGGCGGCGACCATCGATGGCATGCCCAGCAAGCTCAGCCTCGTCCCGCCGCCCGCCACGCGCCGCCCGGCCCCGCCCGCCCTCGTGGTCGTGGCGCACGGCAGCCGCGACCCCCGTGCGCTGAGCACCGTACGCGCGCTCCTGGACCGCGTCCGCGCGCTGCGCCCCGATGTGCCGGTGCACCTCGGGCACATCGAACTGAACGCCCCCCTGCTCCCCGACACCCTCGCCGCCCTGGGAGGCACGGAGGCCGTCCTGGTCCCCCTCCTCCTCAGCCGCGGCTACCACGTCAAGCAGGACATCCCCGAGATGGCCGCGGCCTCCCCGGCCCGGACCCACGTGGCGGCCCCCCTGGGCCCGCACCCCCTCCTGGTGGACGCCCTCCAGGCCCGCCTGGAGGAGGCGGGCTGGGGTGGCACGCCCCGCAGCAGCAGCGCGGTGGTACTCGCCGCGGCCGGTTCCCGCGACCCGGACGCCAAGGCGGACACCGGCCGCACGGCCCATCTCCTCGCGGCCCGCCTGGGCGTCCCCGTCATCCCCGCCTACGCCTCGGCGGCGACCCCGACGGTCGAGACGGCCGTCCGCACCCTCCTCGCGAGGGGCCGCCGCCACATAGCCCTGGCCTCCTACTTCACGGCCCCCGGCCGCTTCGCCACGGAGTGCGCCCAGTCGGCCCCCTGGATAGCAGCGGCCCCCCTCGGCACGCACCCGTCCATGGCCCACCTCCTCCTCCACCGCTACGACGAGACTCTGGCGGCGGCTTCGACGGCTGTGCCCGAATTGGCTTCGGCTTAGAACGCGGGTTGGTGCAGGTCCCTAAGGGGTGCGGGGCTGTATCGATTTGCGACTCCGCCGCGTGGGCGCGACAAGCCACACTCAACCCGCACCCGCCACACACTCGAACCCGGCAAACGCTCAGGCACACAGCACACCCATGCCCGTACTGTCGACACATGGCAGGCACCCCACAAACCCCCCCGGCCTACGACCCGACGTCAGTCGACCGCTGGGCCCCGGAACCAGACAAACGCCCCGGCCGCACCGCCTTCCAACGCGACCGAGCCCGAGTCCTCCACTCCGCCGCCCTACGACGCCTCGCCGGCAAAACCCAAGTGGTGACGCCCGGCACCATGGGCCCAGCCTGGGACGCCAGCCCCCGCACCCGCCTCACCCACTCCCTCGAATGCGCCCAGGTCGGCCGCGAACTGGGCGCGGCCCTCGGCTGTGACCCGGACCTCGTGGAAGCCGCCTGCCTCTCCCACGACCTGGGCCACCCACCCTTCGGCCACAACGGCGAACAGGCCCTCAACGAGTTCGCGGCGGACTGCGGCGGCTTCGAGGGCAACGCCCAGTCCCTCAGACTCCTCACCCGCATCGAGCCCAAACGGTTCACTCCCGAAGGCTCCGTCGGTCTCAACCTCACCCGCGCCGCCCTCGACGCCGCCACCAAGTACCCCTGGCCCCGCGGCGCTCACCCCACCGACCCGGCGTCGAACAAGTTCGGTGTGTACGAGGACGACCGCCCGGTCTTCGACTGGGTCCGCAAGGGCGCCCCCGGCACCCGCGCCTGCTTCGAGGCGCAGGTCATGGACTGGTCCGACGACGTGGCCTACTCGGTGCACGACGTGGAGGACGGCCTGCACGCCGGCCACATCGACCCGAACTGCCTGCACGCGGAACCGGAACGGCAGGACGTCTTCCGGGTCGCCCGCGGCCGGTACGTACCGGCGGACACCGACCCCGCCGAACTCGCCGAGGCCCTGGACCGGCTGCTCGCCCAGGAGTGGTGGCCGCACGGCTACGACGGCACCGCCGTCGCCCAGGCCCGTCTGAAGGACGCCACCAGCCAGCTCATCGGCCGCTTCTGCCTGGCCGCCGAGACCGCGACGCGCACCACGTACGGCGCCGGACGCCTCACCCGGTACGCCGCCGAACTGGTCGTCCCGCGCCAGGCCCGGATGGAGTGCGCCGTCCTCAAGGCCGTCGCCGACCTCTACGTCATGCAGCGCGCCGAGCAGGAACGCCTGCGCGCCGACCAGCGCATCGTCGTCGCCGAACTGGCCGAGGCGCTCACCGCCCGCGCCCCGGACGGCCTGGACCCGCAGTTCCGCGCCCTGTTCGACCGGGCGCCGGACGACCGGGCCCGCAAGCGGGTGATCGTCGACCAAGATTCCTCCCTCACCGACACCTCCGCCCGGTCGCTTCACGCCCGTCTGACAGGGCACGCATGAGACTGACGGGAAGACTGACAGGAAACTGACGGGAAACAGGGGACAGCACCAGGGAAACAGCGGGCCACGGCGCGCCCGATCGTGACCCTCCGTGGCCTGATCGGGTCACTCCCTCTTCCCGCATCACGCTCCGTGCGGGACGCTCGCAAGTGGCGACACCCTTACGAGGAGGCATCAAGTGGTCGACGCGGATCAGACATTCGTCATCGTCGGAGGCGGACTCGCCGGCGCCAAGGCGGCCGAGACGCTCCGGGCGGAGGGCTTCACCGGCCGCGTGATACTGATCTGCGACGAACGTGACCACCCCTACGAGCGCCCGCCGCTGTCCAAGGGCTACCTCCTCGGCAAGGAGGAACGCGACAGCGTCTTCGTGCACGAGCCCGCCTGGTACGCGGCGAACGACATCGAGCTGCACCTCGGCCAGACCGTCGACGCGATCGACCGTACGGCGAAGACGGTCCGCTTCGGCGAGGACGGCACCGTCGTCCGCTACGACAAGCTGCTCCTGGCGACCGGCGCCGAGCCCCGCCGCCTCGACATCCCGGGCACGGGCCTGGCCGGTGTCCACCACCTGCGCCGCCTCGCCCACGCCGAGCGGCTCAAACACGTGCTGACCAACCTCGGCCGCGACAACGGCCACCTCGTGATCGCGGGCGCCGGCTGGATCGGCCTGGAGGTCGCGGCGGCGGCCCGCGAGTACGGCGCGGAGGTCACCGTGATCCACCGCGGGCCGACCCCGCTGCACTCGGTCCTCGGCCCCGAGCTCGGCCAGCTCTTCGCCGACCTGCACCGCGACCACGGCGTCCGCTTCCAGTTCGGCACCCGGCTCACCGAGATCGTCGGCCAGGACGGCATGGTCCTCGCGGCCCGCACGGACGACGGCGAGGAACACCCGGCGCACGACGTCCTGGCCGCGATCGGCGCGGCCCCGCGGGTCGCCCTCGCGGAGGCGGCCGGGCTGGAGATCGCCGGCCCGGCGCGGGGCGGCGGTGTCGTGGTCGACGAGCGGCTGCGCACCTCCGACCCCGACATCTACGCTGCCGGCGACGTGGCCTCCTTCCACCACGCCCTCTTCGAGACCAGCATGCGGGTGGAGCACTGGGCCAACGCGCTGAACGGCGGCCCGGCGGCCGCCCGCTGCATGCTCGGCCGGGACGTGACGTACGACCGGGTGCCCTACTTCTTCTCCGACCAGTACGACCTCGGCATGGAGTACTCCGGCTGGGCGCCGCCGGGGACGTACGACCAGGTGGTGATCCGGGGGGACGCGAGCCGGCGCGAGTTCATCGCCTTCTGGGTGAAGGAGGGCCGGGTGCTGGCCGGGATGAACGTGAACGTGTGGGACGTCACAGACAAGATCCAGCAGCTGATCCGCTCCAAGGCCCGGGTGAACACGGAGGCGCTGGCTGACCCGCACGTGCCGCTGGACAGCCTCGGCTCATAGCCGTCAGGACTGTCGGTCCGCCCCCGTAGAATCGCTGCGTGGCTGGACGGATCAACGACGAGGACGTGAAGGCGGTACGGGACGCGGTCCCGATCGACGCCGTGGTGTCCGAGTACCTCCAGCTGCGGAACGCGGGCGGCGGCAACCTCAAGGGTCTGTGCCCGTTCCACGACGAGAAGTCACCGTCCTTCCAGGTCAGCCCGAGCAAGGGCCTGTTCCACTGCTTCGGCTGCCAGGAGGGCGGCGACACCATCACGTTCGTGATGAAGATCGACCACCTCTCCTTCTCGGAGGCGGTCGAGCGCCTGGCCGGCCAGGCGGGCATCACCCTGCGCTACGAGGAGGGCGGCTACAACCCCTCCCACCAGCGCGGCGAACGCATCCGCCTGGTCGAGGCCCACAAGATCGCCGCCGAGTGGTACGCGGAACAGCTGGCGATGAGCCCCGAGGCCGAAACCGGCCGCGTCTTCCTCGCCGAGCGCGGTTTCGACCAGGCCGCCGCCGTCCACTTCGGCGTCGGCTACAGCCCCCAGGGCTGGGACCACCTCACGCGCTATCTGCGCGGCAAGGGCTTCACCGACAAGGAGATCCTCCTCTCCGGCCTCGCCCAGGAGGGCCGCCGCGGCCCCATCGACCGCTTCCGCGGCCGGCTGATGTGGCCCATCCGCGACATCGGCGGCGAGGTCGTCGGCTTCGGCGCCCGCAAGCTCTACGAGGCGGACAACGGCCCCAAGTACCTCAACACGCCCGACACGCCGATCTACCGGAAGTCCCAGGTCCTCTACGGCATCGACCTGGCGAAGAAGGACATCGCGAAGACGTCCCGCGCGGTGGTCGTCGAGGGCTACACGGACGTGATGGCCTGCCACCTCGCCGGGGTGACGACCGCCATCGCCACCTGCGGCACGGCCTTCGGCGGCGACCACATCAAGATCCTCCGCCGGCTGCTGATGGACAACGGCTCGGCCCGCGTCATCTTCACCTTCGACGGCGACGCGGCCGGCCAGAAGGCGGCCCTGCGCGCCTTCGAGGACGACCAGAAGTTCGCCGCCGAGACGTACATCGCCATCGCCCCCGACGGCATGGACCCCTGCGACCTGCGCCTGGCCAAGGGCGACGAGGCGGTGGCGGACCTGGTCGAACCCCGCACCCCGCTCTTCGAGTTCGCCCTCCGCCAGATCGTGAGCCGCTACGACCTCGACACCCCGGCCGGCCGCGCCGCCGCCCTGGACGAGGCCGCACCGATCGTCGCCCGCATCAAGAACAGCGGCGCCCAGCACGAGGTCGCCGTCCAGCTCGCCGGCATGCTCGGCATCCTCGACACCCAGTTCGTGGTCAAGCGCGTGGCCCAGCTGGCCCGCTGGGCCCGCGACCGTGGCGGCAAGGGCCCCGCCCCGGACCGGCACCAGCACCAGCACGGGTCGCAGCACTACGCCTCCGCCCAGCCGTCCGCCGCTCCGCGCGGCCCGGCCCTCAACCTCCGCAACCCCGTCTACGCCACCGAACGCGAACTCCTCAAACTCGCCCTCCAGCGCCCGGAGTTGGTCTCCCCGGCCTTCGACGCGTACGGCGTCGACGAGTTCACCGCCCCGCCCTACGCCGCCGTCCGCCAGGCCATCCTGGACGCCGGCGGCGCGGAACCGGGCGTCGCGGACCCCCAGGACTACCTGGTCAAGGTCCGTGAGGCCGCCCCGGACGACGCGGTTCGCGCGATGGTGACGGAACTGGCCGTCGAGGCGATCCTGCTGCACAAGGGCGTGAAGGGCGTCGACGAGACCTACGCGGGCGCCCAGTTGGTCACCGTCCGCCGCCGCGCCGTCGAGCGCCGCATCCGCGACATCACCGGCCAGCTCACCCGCCTCGGCACCCACGGCGATGCGGCCCAGCTGGCCGCCGTGCAGAACGAGCTCTGGGTCCTCCAGCAGTACGACCAGGCCCTGCGGGAACACGGCGCCGCCGCGCTCTGACGCCGGTCAGGCCCCGCCCCCCTCGAACGTCGGCGTCACCGCCCGCACCAGCCGCTCGGCGAACTCCCGCTCGTCGTTCCGGAAGCGCGGGTACTCGGTGACGAAGTGGTTCCACTCCACGTACCCGACCGCCTCCACCACGTCCTCCAGCAGGATCTTCTCGCGGTAGGGGTACGGCCACTCGCCCGACAGCCGGAACACCCCGTGCAGCAGCTCATAGCGCAGCGGATGCCGCTCGGCCAGCAGGACGGCGTCGTACAGGTCCTTGCCCTGGGCGTATGTGTCGTTGATGATCCACATCAGCTTCCACGCCAGCGACAGTTCCGGTGTCGCCGCCTGCACGAGCGCCCCGCCCGGCAGCTCCACCGGCTCGGGCTCCTCGGGCAGCCGCTCGTTGAAGACGAAGTCCAGCTGGATGTGGCCGCCGGGCAGCCCGGGCGCGCCCCAGGGGATCACCATCCGCCGGCCCGGCACCCGCTCGTAGGTCCAGATGTCCTCGACGACCGCGCCGCGCGCCGAGATCCCGACCTCGTCCCCGCTCGCCTCGGCCCGTTCCTGCGCCGCCTCGGCGATGCCGGTCAGCATCCGGTCCGTCCGGCCGTCCTCGATCCTCCAGGTGTGCGGCACGACGACGAAGTCCAGGTCCCCGGGCTCACGCGCGGCCTCCCCGAACCACGCCGACATCAGCACGCTGCCCCGCAGCACCAGCGCATCCACCCAGGGCGAACCGGAGACGGCCGCCAGCACCAGCTGCAGGGCCCGTCGGCGGGCGGCCCGCCAGGCCTCGCCCCGGGCCGGGTCGGTGAAGCTCGGGTCGGTGGCCCGGTAGGCGTTCCGATGCTGCTTCAGGGCCGGGTCGAAGACCGGGCGCTGCACCACGTCGTCCCCCGGCACCGGCCGCAGCGTCTTCGGCAGGTCCTCCGCCCTGCGGGTGGCCTCGTCCAGCGGCTCCCGGGGCAGCTCCGGGCTCTGCCACCCGAACCTCTCCCACGACGTCCCGGTCATGTCCGCACCCCCACCGGCTCCTCCAGCCATCCCTCGTCCACCGACATGTCACTGTCGTGGAGCACGAACTCCCGCTCCACGCCGAGCACTACGCAGTCCTGCAGCTCCGTGAGCAGTCGCTCCAGCGCCTGGTCGGCGCCCTCGGCGTCCACCGCGCGGCAGCGCTGGGTCACGAACCGCTCGTGCCGTGCGCCCCGCACCCGCCGGGCGTTCCACGACAGATGGGCGCCGTGCGGCACGACGCGGGCCGCGAGGGCCGCCAGATCCGTGCCCGGGGTGAGCAGCAGCTTCACGTGGTGCTCGAAGTACCGTCCGTCGTCGCACGGTTCGCGCGGCACCTCCGGCGCCCACGGCGACGACTCGATCTTCACGCGGACCGGCTCGAAACCGTCCGCGCGCAAGCGCGCCGCCACCTCGCGCGCCCGCGCCGATTCGCAGGCGTACGACGGCGAACCGGACAGCGTCAGCATCGGCTGATCACGCATCCGGCCCCTGGCCAGCACGATGTGCGTCAGTTTGAAGCCGCCCGCGGCCGCCCAGCGGCGCAGCCGCGCGGACTCGTCGGGCCCGGTGCAGCGAACCGTCACATGCGATTCGTACAGGGAAGCGGACATCGGCCGATCCTCGCAGACCAGTGACGCGTGAGGCATCCGCGTTTCCCACCAGGGGCGACCGCACGGTCACGGACCGGAAGCAAAAAGTCATCGCACGCCCCTCGTGGCGACGATGTGTCTTACCCCACACTGGGTTCCGGTGCCTGAGTCCTCGGAGCGCGGCCGATCCGTCCCCGACGGGTCCCAGACCCCCGCGGTTCCGCTCATCGCGTACGGGACGGACAGCGGCGAGGCCGCCGACTCCGCCCCCGAAGTACCGCTGCCGCCCGCCTTGGCAGCGATCATCCTGGAGGTCGCCCCCGTGCAGACCCAGACCCTCACCCAGACCGACGTCAGCGGCGCCATCGGCGCTGACGGCGCCGCACCGGACGGGGAGGACGACGTCCTCCCCGCCGTCCCGGCGCAAGGCCGCGTCGTGCTCCACCCCGAGACGGAACCGGAGGAGCCGCCCGCCGAGGCCGTCGAGACGACCGAGGTCGTCGAGGCCGTCGAACCGCCACGGGCCCGCCCCGACACCGGCGGCCCCTCCTCCGACCTGTTCCGCCAGTACCTGCGGGAGATCGGCCGCATCCCCCTGCTGACCGCCGCCGAGGAGGTCGAACTCGCCCGCCGCGTCGAGGCCGGCCTGTTCGCCGAGGAGAAGCTGCGGCTCGCCGCCGACCTGGACAGCCAGCTGGCACTGGACCTCGACCGGCTCGTCGTCATGGGCCGCATGGCCAAGCGCCGCCTCATCGAGGCCAACCTGCGCCTGGTCGTCTCCGTCGCCAAGCGCTACGTCGGGCGCGGCCTGACCATGCTCGACCTCGTCCAGGAGGGCAACCTCGGGCTCATCCGGGCCGTCGAGAAGTTCGACTACGCCCGCGGCTACAAGTTCTCCACCTACGCCACCTGGTGGATCCGCCAGGCCATGTCCCGCGCCCTGGCCGACCAGGCCCGCACCATCCGGGTCCCCGTGCACGTCGTGGAGCTCATCAACCGGGTCGTCCGCGTCCAGCGCCGCATGCTCCAGGAGCGGGGCTACGAGCCGACGCCGGAAGAGGTCGCCGCCCACCTCGACCTGCCCCCGGAGCGCGTCAGCGAAGTGCTGCGCCTCGCCCAGGAGCCGGTGTCGCTGCACGCGCCCGTCGGCGAGGAGGACGACGTAGCCCTCGGCGACCTCATCGAGGACGGCGACGCCACCAGCCCCGTCGAGTCCGCCGCGTTCCTCCTGCTCAAGGAGCACCTGGAAGCGGTCCTGTCGACGCTGGGGGAGCGGGAGCGCAAGGTCGTCCAACTCCGCTACGGCCTCGCCGACGGCCGCCCCCGCACGCTGGAGGAGATCGGCCGCATCTTCGGCGTCACCCGGGAACGGATACGGCAGATCGAGTCCAAGACCCTCAACAAACTCCGCGACCACGCCTTCGCAGACCAGCTGAGGGGTTATCTGGACTGACTGAGCTGCGGGCAGTCGTGCCGCGGGGGCGGCACGGGTGGGCGCAGCGGCACCCCGCAGCGCCGGGTTGCGCGCCCACCCGAGCCCAGCCCCAGCGCCGAGCGACGAACTCAGTCGACCTCGGCCACCGCCTGCGCGAACTGCGCCTTGTACAGCCGGGCGTAGGCCCCGTCGGCCGCCAGCAGCTCCTCGTGCGCGCCCTGTTCCACGATCGCCCCGTTCTCCATCACCAGAATCGCGTCCGCGTCCCGGATCGTCGACAGCCGGTGGGCGATGACGAACGAGGTCCGCCCGTGCGCCAGTTTGGCCATCGCCTTCTGGATGAGCACCTCCGTACGCGTGTCGACCGAACTCGTCGCCTCGTCCAGCACCAGGATCACCGGGTCGGACAGAAACGCCCGGGCGATGGTGATCAGCTGCTTCTCACCCGCGCTGACCCCCGTCCCCTCGTCGTCGATCACCGTGTCGTACCCGTCCGGCAGCGTCCGGATGAACCGGTCCGCGTGCGCGGCCCGGGCCGCCTCCTCGATCTCCCCCCGCGTGACGTCCCGGGCGGCCCCGTACGCGATGTTCTCCGCGATCGTGCCGCCGAACAGCCACGTGTCCTGGAGCACCATGCCGATCCCGGCGCGCAGTTCGTCCCGGGACATCCGCGCGATGTCGACCCCGTCGAGGGTGATGCGCCCGCCGGTGACGTCGTAGAACCGCATCAGCAGGTTCACCAGCGTCGTTTTGCCGGCGCCCGTCGGGCCGACGATGGCCACCGTCTGCCCGGGCTCCACCTTCAGCGAGAGGTCCTCGACGAGCGGCTTGTCGGGGTCGTAGCGGAACGACACGTGCTCCAGCGCCACCTGCCCGCGCAGCTCCTCGGGCCGCACGCCCGGCACCGGATCGGCGCTCTGCTCCTCGGCGTCCAGCAGCTCGAAGACCCGCTCCGCCGAGGCGACACCCGACTGCACCAGGTTGGCCATGGACGCGACCTGGGTCAGCGGCATGGAGAACTGCCGCGAGTACTGGATGAAGGCCTGCACATCACCGATGGACAGCGACCCCGAGGCGACCCGCAGCCCGCCGACGACCGCCACCAGCACGTAGTTGAGGTTCGACACGAACATCATCAGCGGCTGCATGACCCCGCTGTTGAACTGCGCCCGGAACCCGGCCTCGTACAGCGCCTCGTTCTGCTCGGCGAACTGCTGCGCCGACTCCTGCTGCCGCCCGAACACCTTCACCAGCGCGTGCCCGGTGTACATCTCCTCGATGTGCGCGTTGAGTTTGCCCGTAGAGCGCCACTGCTGCACGAAGTGCGGCTGCGACCGCTTGCCCACGCGCGTGGCGACGACGAACGACAGCGGCACGGTCACCAGCGCGACCAGCGCCAGGATCCAGGAGACGTAGAACATCATCGCCAGCACGCCGATGATGGTCAGCACCGAGTTGATGAGCTGCCCCATCGACTGCTGGAGCGTCTGCCCGATGTTGTCGATGTCGTTGGTGGCCCGGCTCAGCACCTCACCGCGCTGGCGCTTGTCGAAGTACGACAGCGGCAGCCGCGACAGCTTCGTCTGCACGTCCTCGCGCATCCGGAACATGGTGCGGTTCACGGCCCGGTTCACCAGCCGCGTCGCCACCGCCATCAGCAGACCGGCCACCACGAACACGCCCAGCGCGAGCAGCAGCACGTTCCCCACGGCCGTGAAGTCGATGCCCTTGCCGGGAGTGAAGTCGGTGCTGCGCAGCATGTCGGCGACGTCACCGTCCCCGCGCTGCCGCATGGAGTCGAGGACCTGCTCCTTGCTCGTCCCGTCCGGCATGTCCCGCCCGACGATGCCCGCGAAGACCAGGTCGGTCGCCTTGCCGAGGATCTTCGGCCCGACGACGTTGAGACCGACGCTGAGCACCACGCACAGCAGCAGCACGTAGATGGTCACGCGCTCCGGCCGGAACTGCGCGACGAGCCGTTTGCCCGACCCCTTGAAGTCCAGCGAGCGCTGGTCGGGGCCGCCCCCGGCCATCATCCGCCCCATGGGCCCCGCCATCAGGCAGCCTCCGCTTCCGTGAGCTGGGAGAGCACGATCTCCCGGTAGGTCTCGTTGTCCGCCATCAGCTCGTGGTGCCGGCCGGTGCCGACGACCCGGCCCTCGTCGAGGACGACGATCCGGTCGGCGTCCCTGATGGTCGCCACCCGCTGGGCGACGATCACGACGGTCGCCTCGGCCGTCTCCTGCGCGAGCGCGGCCCGCAGGGCGGCGTCCGTGGCGTAGTCGAGCGCGGAGAAGGAGTCGTCGAAGAGGTAGATCTCCGGGCGCTGCACGAGCGTCCGGGCGATCGCGAGCCGCTGCCGCTGCCCACCGGAGACGTTCGTCCCGCCCTGCGCGATCGGCGCGTCCAGCCCGCCCTCCAGACGCTCGACGAACTCCCTGGCCTGCGCCACCTCCAGCGCGTGCCACAGCTCCTCGTCGGTGGCGTCCGGATTGCCGTAGCGCAGGTTGGTCGCCACCGTGCCCGCGAACAGATACGGCTTCTGCGGCACCAGCCCGACGGTCTTCGCGAGCAGCTCCGGGTCGATCTCCGCCACCTCGACACCGTCCACGAGCACCTGCCCGTCGGTCGCGTCGAACAGCCGCGGGACCAGCCCCAGCAGCGTGGACTTGCCGCTGCCGGTCGAGCCGATGACGGCGGTCGTCTCGCCGGGCCGGGCGACGAGGTCGACGGCCCGCAGCACCGGCTCCTCGGCACCCGGGTAGCGGAAGCCGGCCCCGCGGAGCTCCAGATGCCCGTGCCGGCGCAGCTCCCGCACGGGCGCCGACGGCGGCACGACGCTCGACGAGGTGTCCAGCACCTCCTGGATGCGCTCGGCGCAGACCTCCGCGCGCGGCACCATCATGAACATGAAGGTGGCCATCATCACGGACATGACGATCTGCATCAGATAGGCGAGGAACGCCGTCAGATCGCCGATCTGCATGCCGCCGCTGTCGATCCGGTGCGCGCCGAACCACACCACCGCGATCGACGACAGGTTCACCACCGTCATGACGATCGGGAACATCAGCGCGAGCAGGTTGCCGGTGCCCAGCGAGAAGTCGGTGAGGTCGCCGTTGGCCTTCCGGAAGCGCTGCTGCTCGTACTCGTCACGGACGAAGGCGCGGATCACGCGGTTGCCGGTGATCTGCTCGCGCAGCACCCGGTTCACCGTGTCCAGCCGCTCCTGCATCGACCGGAACAACGGCCGCAGCCGCCGCACGATCAGCGTCACGCAGATGCCCAGCACCGGCACGACCGCCACCAGCACCCCGGACAGCGGCACGTCGAGACCGAGCGCCAGCACGATGCCGCCCACGCACATGATCGGCGCCGACACCATCAGCGTGAACGTCATCAGCGCCAGCATCTGCACCTGCTGGACGTCGTTCGTCGTCCGGGTGATCAGCGAGGGCGCCCCGAAGTGACCGACCTCACGCGCGGAGAACGACTGCACCCGGTCGAACACGGCCGCCCGCACGTCCCGCCCGAGCGCCGACGCCGTCCGGGCGCCGTAGAACACGGCACCGATGTTGCACACGACCTGGACCAGCGAGATGCCGATCATCAGGCCGCCGTAGCCCAGGATGTAGCCGGTGTCCCCGTTCACGACACCCTGGTCGATGATGTCCGCGTTGAGGGTGGGCAGGTAGAGCGTGGCGCATGTCTGCAGGAACTGCAGCAGCACCAGCAGGGCGATGGGTCTCTTGTAGGGCCTGATGTAGGTCCGCAGGAGTCGTATGAGCACGCTGCTTCTCTCGGAGTGGACGACGGGGCGGTTGGTTGCCCCTGGCCCCTATCGTCGAACACTCCACCCGCGTTACCTCAACCGAATTAACCCAACAGGCGGTCAAACGGTCACAGGGCCCCGGGGTGCGTCTGCTCCCGCACCGACACGAACTGCTGCCGCACCGCCTGCCCCACGGCCAGCTCCTCCCCGGGCTCCAGCACCTGCGCGACCGCGCCGTGCCAGGCCGGCGGGGTCCGTGCGTCGAGCGTGCTCTGGGACACCCCGAGCGCCCAGGCCGCCTGCCGGGCGGCGCCGATCGCCGCGTAGTCCGCCGGCTGCGGCACCACGACCTGCGTCCCGAACAGCGAGGGCGCGGCGGCCTGCACGGCGGGCAGCTCGGCGGCCGGACCGAGCAGGAACACCCGCCGCACCTCCACGCCCCGGGCGCGCAGCACGTCCAGCGCGTCCGCGAGCCCGCATAGCATGCCCTCGAACGCGGCCCGCGCCAGATGCTCCGCCTTCATCGACTCGCGCCGCAGGCCCGCCAGGGTCCCGGCGGTGTGCGGCAGGTTCGGCGTGCGCTCACCCTCCAGATAGGGCAGCAGCACCAGCCCGTGCGCCCCCGGCGTCGACTTCATCGCCAGCTCGGACAGGCTCTCCAGATCGGGCAGCCCCAGCAGCTCGGCGGTCCCGCGCAGCGTCCGTACGGCGTTCAGCGTGGTGACGACGGGCAGGTGCATGCCGGTCGCGTCGGCGAGGGCGGTGATCATCCCGGAGCCGTCGACCAGCGCCTCGGGGTGGACGGCCATCACGGACCCGGACGCGCCCAGCGAGACGACCGCGTCCCCGAGGCCGATGCCGAGCCCGAAGGCCGCCGCCATGGTCTCGCCGGTCCCGACGGAGATCAGCAGCCCCTCCGGGGTCCTGCCGGCCGCGTCCGCCGGGCCGATCACCTCCGGCAGCATCACCTGGTGCCCGAGCGCCAGCTCGACCAGGTCGGGCCGGTAGGCGCCGGTCGCCGCCGACCAGTACCCGGTCCCGGACGCCCCGCCCCGGTCGGTGGTCCGTCGCACCGGCCGGCCCAGCAGCTGCCACACCAGCCAGTCGTGCGCCTGCAGGAGGATCGCGGTGCGCTGCGCGTTCTCGGGCTCGGTCCGGGCCAGCCAGCGCAGCTTCGTCACCGGCTGCGCGGCCTGCGGCACACACCCCACCGCCTGCGCCCACGCCTCGCGCCCCCCGAGCGCGTCGATGAGATCGGCCGCCGCGACCTGCGTCCGCTTGTCGCCGCCGACCATCGCCGGCCGCACGGTGTTGCCCTGCGCGTCCAGCGGCACGACGGCGTTCTGCTGCGCCGAGACGCCGATCGCCTGCACGCCCTCCAGCAGCCCGCCGCCCGCGGCCTCGCCCAGGGACAGCAGCCAGGCCTGCGGATCGACGTCGGACGGCCGACCGCCGTCGGGGCTCTCCACCGGATGCGGTGCATATCCCTGCCTGAGCACGGCTCCGGTGTCCGTGTCACAGACGACGATACGAGTGAAATCGGGCGAACTGTCCAACCCGGCGACTATCCCCATGGCCAAAATTCTGCCGTACCGCTGCGCCGGCTTGAGCCGTGGGCGCCGTGGGGGGTGTCGCCGGGTTTCTGGTGCGGGCTCGTTGTGGCTGGTCGCGCCCCGCGGCGGAGCCGCATATCGATACGGCCCCGCGCCCCTTGAAGGGCGTCACCGATCTCGGCACCAACGAAGATCACGTATTGCTCGTACCCCAGTCGTCCTCGCCGCCGTTGTGGGTGGCGCGCTCCTTGAGGTGGCGGACTCGCTCGGCCACCGAGTCGGGGACGCGGTCGCCGACCCTGTCGCTCACCACGTGGTACGCCTTGCCCGCGAACTCGCGGCCCTGCTGGGCCGCCGACTCCGCGGTGTTGCGGACGGCGGGGTTCTGCGCGAACTGGCGGGCCGACTTCTTCAGCTGTTCGTAGCGCTCGCGTCCGGCCCTCGTGCCCAGCACGTAACCCAGGACGACTCCGGCGACGAACGTGAGCCGGTAACGCATGGCGGTCACCCTTCCCTTGCCTAGGTCTCCGGTGCGGCGCGGGCGCCGGGGAGTACCGATTGGCGGAGCACCCCCCTGCTTGCGCTAATGTATGTGTCGCAGCGAGCGCGCGCCCCCTGGCGAATACCCAGGTAGGTACGTTCGATGCAACGAGACCTTCCTCGGTAGCTCAATTGGCAGAGCAGCCGGCTGTTAACCGGCAGGTTACTGGTTCGAGTCCAGTCCGGGGAGCTCGGTCCTCCGTAGCTCAATTGGCAGAGCAGCCGGCTGTTAACCGGCAGGTTACTGGTTCGAGTCCAGTCGGGGGAGCACGCTGAACGAGGACCCCCACAGGGGTCCTTTTTCATGTCCGTTCCGATCTTCCGGGAACCGCGCAGGGCTGGTCGCAGTCCTCATGGTCACGAAGGCCGTGCGAAGCCGACCATCCGAAGCAGGAGATCGTATGAGCGGCTATGCTGCGGCAGACGGCGCGCACACATGTACGCGACACGCCGCTATGGGGCGGTAGCTCAGCCGGTTAGAGCAGCGGACTCATAATCCGTCGGCCGTGGGTTCGAGTCCCACCCGCCCCACTAAAGGCAGGTTAGAGAAACGCTCTGAACTGCGGAAACGACTTTTCGGGCTTTCGCTCGACGTCCCTCCGGGCGTCTGTCTTGTTCAGTCAGCCGACGCATGACGGCACGAAGGCCGGGTCGGCCGGCCCCTTGCGCTCGAGCGCGTTGAGAACCCACTGGTGGACGACCGGGTCGTTGGGCGTCTGGTCGTGTTCGATCGTGTTGAGCGGGCAGCGGTCCTGGAGAGTGATGTTGGTGACCTCCCGGTCCGAGCCGTCCAGGAACGCGCTGGTGTAGGGCGTGACGACCTCGTCGTATCTGGTGGTGACGACGGTGTAGTACGGACCGGCCGGCGTCTCGTCCTTCGCGTTCAGGTCGGTCAGGAACTCCGACCCCGCCTGTTGCTCGTCGCAGGCCGGGCAGGCGCTGTTCTCGCCGCTTTCGAGCTCGGGCGTCGGTGCGATCACGCCCTCCGTGCCGTGGTTGGACGGAACGATCCCCACCAGGTCGTCGACCTGGGTCGCGCCGCCGAGGTACTTGATGTAGTAGCGGGGCATCATTCCGCCCTGGCTGTGTCCGACCAGATCGACCTTCCTGGCGCCCGTTGCCCCCATGACCGCGCCGACGAACGACTTGAGTTCCTTCGCCGACTGGGCAATGGGTCCCATGGCGTTGCCGCCGTAGTTCAGCGCGAAGACGCAGTACCCCTCGCTTTTCAGCTTGGGGCTGAGCGTCGGCCAGTTCTTGGCCATGGTCTCGAACGTCCCGTGGACCAGCACGACCGGCTCGGGGTGCTCGGCGGTGGGCTTGCAGGACCAGTCGTTGGCTCCGGGCGGAGAGATATCGGTGGTGTCGGCGGTGGCCGGTGACGCAGGGGACAAGACGGCAGTGGTGACCGCGAGCGCGGCGGCGGTAAGGATCGCGGGGAGGCGCGGAGGCATGGTCTTCCTTTGTCGACGGGGGAGGGGGACGGTAGGGCGGGGACGGAACTGGTGAACCCCGTCGCGACGGTTGATGGCCTGCCGCGAGCGGCATGCCGTGCGGGTGACTCTGCATCCGAACGCTGTTCGGCATTGTCGATGGGCAGCGATTTTGTGTTCACGCTGCACGCGTGTCAACCCTCGGCGTCAGACATTGGGTAGCCCCTGCTGCCTTCGTTCCCCATGGCTGATCGGTCCGGGCCCGGGGGTGGGCCTGTCAGCGCCTGCTGAAGTCGGCTCCAGGCGCCCGGATTTGGCGCTCCGCGTCCGACGTCCTCAGCCCGCTGCTGACCGGCCTCCGTCACGAGAACGGACCGCCTGCGTTCATCGGGAAGGCTGCCGCCTGGAGGTGACATCCAGAGCCCGTTCGGCGTCACCAGGTGCGACCCGCCTCGAGGATGAGGTCGCGGACCCGGGTGACGTCGGGGTTGCCGGGCCTGCCGGGGCGCTGGACGAGGTAGCCGGTGTTGATGGGCGGGTCGTCTGGTTCGTGCAGGGGCACCAGGGCGCCGGAGGCGAGTTCGTCCTGGCACAGGAAGCGGGGCAGGACGGTGAAACCCGCTCCCGCGGCGACCGTGGCGAGTACGCCGCGCAGGTCGGGCACGGTGACGGCAGCGGGGCAGGACAGCCGGGTGCCGAAGACGTGCCGCCAGTAGCGGCGGGCGATGGGCAGGTCCTCGGCGTAGGTGACCAGGGGGACGGCGTGCAGCGCGGCCGGGCCGTCGGCGGCCAGCCGTTCCCTCAGGCGGTCGGCCCAGGCGGGCGCGGCGACCAGGACGAACTCCTCGTCCATCAACGGCACGGCGGCCAGCGCCCTCCCGCGCGGCCGGACGGTGGAGATCACCAGGTCATAGCGTCCGGAGCGCAACTCCTCCAGGAGCGGGTCGGTCAGGCCCATGGTCACGCGCAGCCGTACGCCGTCGGCGGCCAGCGGGGCGAGCGTCGGCAGGACCCGGGTGCACAGCAGCTCGGCAGGCCCTGCCAGATGGACGGGGGTGGCCGGCTCGTCTGGTGCGGTGTCGTGCCCGGCGACGGCGGCGAGTGCGTCGAGGGGCGCGGCCACGCGGGCCGCGAGGTCGTGGGCGACGGGTGTCGGGGCGACGCCGCGGGGCAGGCGCTGGAACAGCTCGCGGCCCGTCTGCCGTTCCAGGGCGCGAATCTGGGTGGTCACCGTGGGCTGGGACAGGCCCAGCAGTCCCGCGGCGGCGGTGAAGGAACCACAGCGGTACACAGCCAGGAAGGTGCGCAGCAGGTTCAGGTCCCGTGGGGGTGCCGCAGCGGACTGCCGCACCCCGATCGGGCCATCGGGATCCCTATGTCTCACGTAGGAACCCTATCCGCTTCCTATGGCGAGGGGGCTGTGGCGGAATCCGAGGCCTTACGCCCGGAACGCGGCCGGGCGCTTGGGGGACGCCTCGGCCAGGGCCTTCGTCACCGCGTCGACGCCGCCGCGCAGGCCGTAGACGGGGGTGCCGGGCTGCTGGCGCCAGGAGTCGTCGATGCCGCCGGCGTCCACGGTGTCGAAGCCGAGCTCGTCGATGAGATCGCGGACGATCCTCTTGGCGGCCTCGTCGTCGCCCGCGACCGGCAGCGCCATCCGCTCGGGGTCGTCCTTCGGGCGTGGCTTGTCGAGGATGTCCTGGGCGTAGGTGCCGTTGAACGCCTTGATCACCGGGTGACCGAGGTGCTGCTGGGGCCAGCGGCTCTCGGTGAGCCCATCGTCCTCGATGGCGGCGATCCTCCCGTCGCGCTCCTTGGGGTAGTAGTTGCCGGTGTCGATCACGGCGAAGCCTTCGGCGGCCCCGTCGAACAGACCGGGCGGAAGGTCGGGGATGTTCTTGAGCGGGATGGTGACCACGACGGCCTCGGCGCCGCGGGCCGCTTCGGTCACGGCTGCCGGGGTGGCGCCGGTCTCCTCGGCCAGCGCGGTCAGGGTGTGCGGGCCGCGGGAGTTGGCGACGGAGACGTCGTGCCCGAGGGCGGTCAGCCGCCGGGTGAGGTTGCCGCCGATGGCGCCGGCGCCGATGATGCCGATCTTCATGGGGAGTCTCCTGGGGTATCGAGGTCAGTGGCCGACGGTGTTCAGCGGAGCAGGTCGTGGCGGTGCCGACGGAGCCGGGAGGCTGTTGGCCGGTTGCCGCACGATGCTGCTGGGTGTTGTGCCGTTGAAGTTGAGGCCGGTGAGGGCGACCAGGGCGATGAGAGCGAAGGCCAGGGCACCGAGGGCGAAGACGACGCTGTACTGCGTCTCGGCCGGCAGCGCAGGGGTTCCGGGCGGGTGATGGGGCAGGGTGTTGGCGGCCAGCAGGGTGGCGATGACGGCCGAGCCTGCGGAGCTGCCGACCGAACGGGCGATGGAGTTGATGCTGTTGGCGATGCCGCTCTGGTGGGCGGGCACGCCCTGGGCGATGAGGGCGGGCAGGGCGGCGAAGCCGAAGCTGACGGCGATGCCGGTAAGGACGCCCGCGCCGGCGACGGATGGGGTGCTGCCGTGGGCGAGGGCAAGCCAGGCGAAACCGGCGACGCCCGAGGCGGCGCCGGCAGCCAGGGTCACGCGGGCGCCGATGCGGCGTACCAGGGTGCCGCCCAGCTGCGCGGCGATCAGTGAGGCGAGGGTGCTGGGCAGCAGGTATGTGGTCGCGGCGCCCAGCACGGAGGCCGAGAAGCCGTAGCCGGCCAGTTCCCTGGGGGTCCGGGCCAGGAAGGCGATGCCGATGAACTGGGTGAACATGCCGAAGCCGAGCAGCACACCGGCGATGTTGGTGAACAGCACCGGCCGGAACACGAACATGGTCATGTCCACCATGGGCTCGCTGACGTGTCGCTCGACGACCACCCAGAGCGTGCCCAGGACGGCCGCGGCGGCGAACAGGATCACGGTGCGAGGGGAGGTCCAGCCCCAGGTGTTGCCCTGCGAGACGGGCAGCAGGAACAGGACGAGGGTGGCCGCCAGGGTGACCGCGCCGGCCCAGTCGGTGCGTCCGCCGATGGTCTCGCGGGAGGGCGGGACGGCGGCGATGACGCCTACGAGAGCGATCAGGGACAGGGCGGTGGCCATCCAGAAGACGCGGTGGTAGTCGGGATCGGTGCCCTGGGTGAGCAGTCCCGCGCCGACCAGGGCGAGCCCGGCTCCCACCGCGAGGGTGCCACTGATCAGGCCCATGGCGCCGGACAGTCGGCGGGGCTCCAGTTCATCGCGCAGCACCGACAGGGCCAGGGGGAAGATCGCGGTGGAGGCGCCCTGCATCGCCCGGGCGGTCAGCAGCAGGGGCAGGGAGCTGGTGGTGGCTCCAAGGACGGAGCCGGCCACGGTGACAAGCAGGATGCCGATGAGGACGGGGCGCTTGCCGCGCATGTCCCCGAGCCGCCCCAGCAGCGGGGTGAAGACGGCTGCGGACAGCAGGGTGGCGGTGGTCAGCCAGCCGGCGGTGGAGGTGGTCAGGGACAACTCGTCCCGGATGATGGCCAGGATGGGCACGGCCAGGGTCTGCATCATGGCCACGACGGTGGCCGCGAGACCGAGGATGCAAACGAGCCCGTATCCGGCGCCGGCAGGCGCGGTCAGGACACGGCGCTGGGACGACATGGGGGCGCCTTTCGAGAAGAGGCATCCGGCGGCACGGGGTGATGGGGGACGTACGTCCAGGCGTGCCTTGTGGTGGCTGAACCGGCTGGAAACGGGCACGGGTCAGCGCCACAGAGCGAAACGACGGGGGAACGGGAGAACGGACGACCCGGGGCGCGTGGTCAGCGGGTCGCGACCGGGGCGCCCAGCAGGCCGGACACAAGCGCGTCGGTCGCGGGCCCCAGCAGCAGCCTGCCGTCGCCCACCGACTCCAGCCCGATCACCAGGGCGATCGCGACATCTGCCGCCTTGCCGGGCTCGATACCGCCCATGGTGCCGGCCTTGGTGAACAGGCCGATCAGCAGGCGACGCAGGTCCGCGGTGAAGGCGGTGCAGATCCCCCCGAACAACCGGGCCTTTTCGTCCAGGAGTTCGGCGGTGTGCGGGGAGTCCCCGGCGAGCTGAAGGGCCAAGTCGAGCTTGGCGGCCAGGACGCCCCGGACGCGCTCGGCGTACGGGGCGTCCTCGGCGGCCGCCGCCTGCCGGGCCTGCTCCAGTGCCTGGGTGTGCAGGCGGTGGGCGAGTTGCCGGAAGGCGTCGTCCTTGCTGCGGACGTACTGGTAGACCGCTGACCGGGACACGCCCATGGTCGTGGCGATGTCGTCCATGGTGGTGCGCCGCACGCCGTACCGGGTCAGACAGTCGTAGGTGGCGTCCAGGACTTCATCCAGCCGGTCAGTGCTCATGGCTCAGGCCAGCTTCTCGAGCAGCTCCGCGGCGACGGCGGCGGAGGATGCCGGGTTCTGACCGGTGACCAGGTTGCGGTCGACGACCACGTGGGGAGCCCACGGCTCGCCCGGCCGAACCTGCACGCCCACCTCCGTCAGGCGGGTCTCCAGCAGCCACTTCGCCTTGTCGGCGAAGCCGGCCTGGGCTTCCTCGGAGTTGGTGAACGCAGCCACCTGGTAGCCCGCGAAGGCGTTGGACCCGTCGCTCTTCACGGCCGCGAGCAGGGCGGCCGGGGCGTGGCAGACCACACCCAGCGGCTTACCCGCCTCCAGGGTGTCGATGAGCAGCTTGCCGGAGGTGGCATCGACGGCGAGGTCCTCCATCGGGCCGTGACCGCCGGGGTAGAAGACGACGGCGTAGTCGTCGAGGTCCACGTCCTCGAGCTTGATCGGGTTCTGCAGCTCGGTCATCGCTGCGAGCGCGCTCGCGACCTTGTCGGCGTTCTCCTGGCCGCCGTTGACCTCGGCGGCGAGGCTGGCCTTGTCCACCGTGGGGACGATGCCGCCCGGGGTGGCTACGACGATCTCGTGGCCCGCGGCCCTGAACGCCTTGTACGGGGCGACGGCCTCCTCGGCCCAGAAGCCGGTCGGGTGCTTGGTGCCATCAGCCAGCGTCCAGTGGTCGACGCCGGTTATCACGAAAAGGATCTTCGACATGGTGTTTCTCCGAGGGTACGGGCCCCGGCTGGCCGGGGCCCGGAGGGGCGGGTTGCGTATCGCGCGCTCTGAGGTGCTTCGTCCGCTGACACTCTGCGATCACTGACACTGTGGGTGCAGATCGTCAGAGCGGCGATGTCCTCGACAGTAGGCCGCAGTCCCATAGGTTTCCAATGAGGAACCCGATGTCTGGCATTGGAAAACGAATGACTCTTGGGGAATAGCTCCAGCTGCGTTCGAGTCCCACTCATGGGCGTGCGATAGGTTGCCCGCCATGACCGGACTCGGACCTGTCGCCTGGCCACCAGCCCCGTTAAGGACCGAACGGCTCGTGCTGCGCGAGTCCGAGGCCCGGGACCGTGCGGCGTTCATCGAGCTGTTCGCATCGCCGGAGGTGGGCACCTACATCGGTGGCTCTCGACCGCGGGATGAGCTCGAACGCGCGGTGCCCGATGTGCCCGGGCGGCGCCCTGGCCTGTTCGTGATCGATCTCGACGGAGCGATGATCGGCATGGTCACGCTCGACCGGCGCGATGCGGAGCGCCCGGGTCATGTCCGTCCGGATGCCGGGGAGGCCGAGCTCGGTTACCTGCTCCTGCCTCAGGCGTGGGGACGCGGGTACGCCGCCGAGGCGTGCGCGGCGGCACTCGACTGGTTCGCCGACGCCCTTCCCGGCGAGCCGGTGGTGCTCTGCACCCAGACCGCCAACGACCGCGCGATGCGCCTCGCGGCGAAGCTGGGGTTCACCGAGGTGGAGCGGTTCGAGGAGTACGGCGCCGAGCAGTGGTTCGGCGTGTGGTCCTCGGTCACGCCGTCCGGTTGAGCCGGGCCTGGGTGCGCGGCTCACGGACCGAGGTGAAGGCTGTGGCGAGCTGGTCGAGCAGGGGCGCTGCGCAAGGGTGGGGGTCGCGGCGTGGTGTGATCGTGTAGATGCCGCGGGTCGGGGGATCGACGAGGGCCACGGTGGTGACGTCGGTCCGCAGGGCGCACGTCAGCACGCCGGGTATCAGCGCGATGGCGTGGCCGGTCGCGACCAGGGCCAGCTTGCCGAGCAGATCGGCCGCGGAGAGGTCGATGCGGGCGCTGACTCCGGCGCGGGCGGCGTGCTGGCGCAGGAGAGCCGCCGAGCCGTCGTTGTCCTCGACCCAGGTCTGGTCGGCCAGCGTCTGTATGCGCACCGGGTCTCGCCCGGCCTGCGGATGGCCGACGGGCAGTGCGACGACCATGTCGTCCAGCCCGAGGAACCGTCGTTCGAGCCGCGGGTCGTGGGGCAGCCCTGGTGGTGCGTCGGTGACGACAGCGATGTCGAGATCGCCGGCGATCACGCGGTTGTGCAGTTGTGCGCTCAGGCCCGGCAGCAGGCTCCACGGGACGGATCCGGTTTGCTTCAGCAGGTCCCGGACGGCCTCGGGGACGATTCCCGCGGCCAGAGAGGGTGTGGCACCGACGGCCAGCGGCCGATCGAGCGCGCCGTCGCGAGCGTCTCGTGCGGCGCGGACGGCACGGTCGGCCTCGTTGAGCGTGGCCAGGGCGTGGCGCCGGAACACCTCGCCGGCAGGTGTCGGACGCACACCGCGCGCATGGCGCTCCATCAGAAGCACGCCGAGTTGCCGCTCCAGTCCGGCGATCTGCCGGGAGACGGCCGACTGCGTGTGATTGAGCTCGGCGGCCGCCGCCGACAGCGACCCGAGCCGGCACACGGTCACGAAGGTCCGCCACACCGTCAACTCCATGACGCCAGTATGCCCATGCGGTATGCGCATCCCGCAGGGCCGGTCTGCGAGATCTGCGCTTGTCGCAGCCATCGCGGTGCCTCACGCTGGCGTGCATGACCACACCGCACACGATCGCCGTCCTCGGCTTGGGGCGCATGGGCGACGCGATCGCGACCCGACTGGCTGCCCAGGGCTGGGACGTCGTCGGCTGGACACGCTCCGGGCGCACCTCAGGAGCCGTCAGGACGACGGGCGTTCCGAACGACGCCGTGGCCAAGGCCGACCTCGTGCTCCTGGCGTTGTTCGACGGTCCGGCCTGCCGGCAGGTCCTCGACGACGTTCGTGACTCGCTGAGGGCGGACACGGTCGTGCTGAACACCAGCACCATCGCCCCCGCCGAGGCGTCACAGCTGGCCAGGCGACTGGGCCCCACCTACGTCCACGCGCCCGTGCTCGGCTCCGTGCCGGCTGCCGCCGGCGGCGCCCTGCAGATTCTCGCCGCCGCCGAACAGGACACGCTCGACCGGGTCCGACCGGTCCTGGAAACGCTGGGCACCGTGCGGCGCGTCGACGACGCCTCCACCGCCGCCGCACTCAAGCTGATCGCCAACAACAGCCTCGCCGGCGCCGTCCTCGCCCTGCGCGACTCACTGCGACAAGCCGACGCCCTCGGCCTGCCCCGCGCCCAGGCGCTGGACGTCCTCGAACTCGGCCCGCTCGGCGGGCTCGTGGCCCGCAAACGCCCCTTCCTCACCGGCCAGGCGGGTGCCGACACGGCCGAATTCACGATCGGCGCGCTGGCCAAGGACATGGCTCTGCTGGCCGCCGCGTCGGACACGCCCCTGCGCAGCGCGGCCAATGTGGCTGACACCCCTGCCGACCCTGAGGCCGACATCGCCGTCGCCGCCATGGTCCCCGCCGTGGACGACGCCGTGCTCGAACCGCTCCGCGCCTACATCCGCGGGCACGCCACCGGCGATCCCGCCCACTTCCGCGACGCGTTCCTGCCCACCGCCCACATCGAGGGAATCCGGGACGGCGCATTCGTCTCGTGGCCCCTGGAGGAGTACTGCGCTCTCTTCCACGGCCGTCCGGCCCCGGACGAACCGACCCGCTCCCGCCGCGTCGACGCCATCGACGTCCACGGCACCGTCGCGACCGCGACCATGACGCTCTCGCACGGCGCGGACACGTTCACCGACGTCTTCCTGCTCGTCCGCGTCGACGACGGCTGGCGCATCGCCAACAAGGCTTATCACCGAGGTGTCAGCGCAGCAGGAGCTGCACGATCGCGATGATGCCGACGGCGACGATGACGGCGCGCAGGGCGGTGGGCCTGAGGCGGCGGCCGACCTTGGCGCCGATCTGCCCGCCTAGGGCGGAGCCGACGGCGATGAGCAGGACCGCCGTCCAGTCGAACTCGGCGACGAAGAGGAAGAAGCAGGCGGCGACGCCGTTGACGACGGCTCCGAGGATGTTCTTGACGGCGTTGACGCGCTGCAGGTCCTCGTCGAGGAACAGGCCCATCAGGGAGAGGTACAGGACCCCTTGGGCGGCGCCGAAGTAGCCGCCGTACCCGCTCGCGAGGAGCAGTCCTACCAGGAGGAAGGGGCCGCCGTGCGGGCGGCCGGCGGTGCCTTTGTTCGCGCGGCGGCGCTGTAGGGCTTTGGCGAGGCGTGGCTGGAGCAGTACGAGCACGAGCGCCAGAGCGATCAGTACGGGGACGATCGTGTCGAAGGCCTCGGAGGGCAGGGCGAGGAGCAGGACGGCTCCGCCGAGTCCGCCGACGAGCGCGGTGAGACCGAGGACGAGTGCGCGGCGGCTCTGTCCGCGGAGTTCGGCGCGGTAGCCGATGGCTCCGCTGATGGAGCCGGGGACGAGACCGAGGGCGTTGCAGACGTTGGCTGTGATCGGCGGCAGCCCGGTGGCAAGCAGTACCGGGAAGGTGATCAGGGTGCCGGAACCGACGATGGTGTTGATCGTGCCCGCGCCGATGCCGGCTGCGAGAACGGCCAGTGCTTCCCAGATGGACAACGCCATCTCCTTACATGATCAATGTGTCGCCTCCCCGCCGCGCGGCGGTCGAGGGGCTCGCACTGATCATGCATGATCAAGGGCTCGCCGCGATGCGCCTGCTCAGTTCCTCGGCCGACAGGCTGCCCGGCTCCCGGCTCCGGCCCACGCTCTCCCGGGCGGCGTGCTGCAGGGCCGCGTTCACCGGGGTGGGCACGCCGTGCTCCCGGCCGAGCAGCACGATCTCCCCGTTGAGGTAGTCCGTCTCGATCGATCCCGCGCCCCGCGCCAGGCTCTGCCAGGACGAGCCGCGCGTGCGCTCGCCGGCGATCGGCTGCGGGTCGACCGTCCCGCTGCGCAGCTCGGTGATCTCGGCCTCGCTCGCGTAGGCGATGCCCGCGGCGTCGAGGGCCGCGGCACCCTCGGCCTTCGCCCGGGCGACCAGGTCCTGCGCGGTGGCGTCGGAGACGGAGCCGCACACGGCCTCGACGACGTTGGCGAGGTTGCCGAGGAGCTTGCCGTACTTCCAGCGCATCACGTCCGCCACCACCGGAGCCAGGAAGCGGGACTTCTCCAGGTCGTCCGCGATCCGCCGGGCGGTGTCGTCCGGGCCCGTCCCGTACCGGCCGATGACCAGAGCGCCGGTGTACGGGCCGCAGGGCGCGACGACCTCACCCGGGTCCAGGTGGGTGCAGGGCAGGACGACGCACACGCCGTACACCTCACGGAAGCGGCGCAGTGCCAGGCGCTCGTTCTCCACGCCGTTCTGGGCGCACACCACAGGCAGGCGTTCGCCCGCCGTGCCGCCGCCCGCCACCGGCCGCGCGGCCCATGCGTCCAGGGCGGCCACGCTGTCCTGCGTCTTGACGGCGAGTACGAGCACATCGTCCTCGCGCAGTTCGACGTCCTCGGGCCGTGCCACGACGGGCACGTCGAGGGTGAGCGTGCCGGTGGGGACCTTCAGCCGCAGCCCGCTGTCGCGCAGCGCCCCTAAGTGCGCGCCGCGGGCGACCAGGACGACGGACCGGCCGCTCTCGTGCAGCCGCCCCCCGATCGAACCGCCGACTGCCCCGGACCCGATGATGATGTAGCGCATTCCGCTCCCCGGCTCTCCGCTTCAGGTGTCGTGCCGAGCATCCCGCGGGCACCGGCGGAAACCAAGTGGCGTCGGCTGGTGCCCTGTTGCTTGGATTCCCGGTGTGACTTCTGCCTTCGAGGACGTACCCCCCACCACCCTCGCCGATCTGCTGGGCCGTGAGCAGGTCATGGACACCGGCATCCGTCCGTTGTGGAACTCGCCCCGCATCGCGGGTCCCGCGTACACCGTGCGGTGCGTGCCCGGCGACAACCTGATGCTGCACGCCGCGATCTACCGCGCCGAGCCCGGCTCGGTCATCGTCGTGGAGTCGGGCGACGTGGACTACGCGCTGGCCGGCGGCAACGTGTGCGCCGTCGCCCAGCGCCGGGGTGTCGCGGCCTTCGTGGTCGACGGTGTCATCCGCGACCTCGGGGAGGTGCGCGAGGCGGGCTTTCCCGTCTTCTCGCGCGGTGTCATCCCGATCCCAGGAACCAAGGAGAAGGCCGGCGCGCTCGGTGAGCCGGCCCGTGTCGGCGGCGTGCTCGTGCACCCCGGCGACATCGTCGTCGCCGACGAGGAGGGCATCGTCGTCACTCCCGCCGCCCGCCGGGAGGAGATCCTCGCCGCTGCCCGGGCGAAACTGGCCAAGGAGGCCGAGGAGTCCCTCGACGCCTGGGAGGCGAACCACCGTGCCCGCATCGAGAAGGCGCTGAGCGAGCAGGGCTTCACCGGCTGACCGGACCTCCCGGGGTGCCCGTCGGAGCGGTGCCGTGGCGGCGTTGGCGGTGGGTGTACGTGGTGATCGCCTGCCACAGGTGGCGGCGGTCGGTGTCGGGCCAGAGCTCCGGGGTGAAGTGCAGCTCGGCGTAGGCGGTGTGCCAGGGCAGGAAGTTGGAGGTGCGCTGCTCGTTGCCGGTGCGCCAGAGCAGGTCGACGTCCGGCATGTCCGGATGGGGCAGGTGCCGCGCGAAGTCCTCCTCGCCGATCAGGTCGGGGTCGAGATGGCCGGCCCGGGCCCGGCGGGCGAGGGCGGCGGCGGTGCGGGTGAGCTCGTCGCGGCCGCCGTAGTCGATGCACATCGTCAGCGTCAGGCCGGTGCGGGTGCGGGTGCCGCGCTCCCGCCGGTCGAGGAGGTCGGACAGGTCGGGCGGCAGGCGGCCGGTGCGGCCGTGCCAGCGCAGCCGGACGTCGAGGTCGCGGAAGGGGTTGTCGACGACCTCGCGGCGCACGAGGTCGAGGATCGCGTCGACCTCCTCGGGGTCGCGGTGCCAGTTCTCGGTGGAGAAGGTGTAGAGCGTCAGGTGCCGCAGGCCGATGTCCAGGGCGCCGTGCACCACCTCGCGGACGGCGGCGGCGCCGGCCCGGTGTCCTTCGTGCCGGGACAGGCCGCGCTGCTGGGCCCAGCGGCCGTTGCCGTCCATGATCACGGCGACGTGGGCGGGGAGCCGGTCCGGCGGGATGTCCGGGGGCCGGTGGCCGTCGGGGTGCGGAGGGGGGGCGGAAGGTCCGGGTGCGTGCCGTCCGGTCGGCCGGGGGCGGGCTGCCGTGCCCGGCGGGCCGTGCGGGCGGCACCGTCAGCGGGGTCAAGCTCCAGGCCAGGGCGGCGCGGGCCCGGGCCGGGACGAGGACGCGGGCCCGGGCGTGGAGCGCGGGCCGGGGCGGGCGCCGCAGGAGGGCCGGGCCGGCCGAGCCGATCGCGTCGAGCTGGGCGCGCAGCAGGGCGGCCATGGTGTGCAGGACGGTGGCGGGCCCGGGGTGCATGCCGCGGTCGAGGCCGTCCTGGGTCACCCACTGGCGGGCCAGGCCGGTCAGCTGCGTGACCAGGGCGGCGACGGCGGGGCTCCAGCGCCGCTGCGCCAGGTCGTCCGCGGCCCCGGGGTAGGGCTTCAGGGCCTCGTCGGGCAGGAGGAGGTCGCCCTGGGCGAGGTCGGCGGACAGGTCGGTGAGGATGTCCGTGAGCCGCACGCCGTCCAGGAACTCCTCGTAGGTCTCCCTGGCGTCCAGACGCAGTGCCACGGGGACGCCGGCCCGGTCGAAGAGGGTGCGGACCTGGCCGAACCAGGGCAGCAGATTGTCCCGGCCCCAGGTGCGCCACGCGGCCCAGTCGGCGAAGTGTCTGCCGTGGGTGTCGTCCTGGACCTGGACCATGGCGCCGTGCAGCTCGGACAGGTCCAGGCGCCAGCGGGCCGCGGTGTCGACCAGGGCGTGGCGGATCGGGTCCGGGCTCGTGCCGGTGGGCAGTTCGCGGTGCAGGGCGGTGATCCACTCCTCGACCCGGGCGGCCCGTCCGGCGGCGGGCACCGTGCGGTCGTCGCCCAGGTCGTCGAGCGCGTTGGCCGCCGCCCACAGGGCCCAGCAGGCCGGGCGCAGCGCCGCGGG
Organism: Streptomyces coeruleorubidus; assembly: GCF_028885415.1. Lineage (GTDB taxonomy): Bacteria > Actinomycetota > Actinomycetes > Streptomycetales > Streptomycetaceae > Streptomyces > Streptomyces coeruleorubidus_A. The sequence goes on along the minus strand of NZ_CP118527.1, from coordinate 3,104,972 downwards.
CACCAGCTGGATCAGCGCGTACTCCGCCGGGTCCTGCTCCCTGGTCCGGCGCCGGCACAGCCCGTAGGCCGCCCGCAGCGCCGGATCGTCGCCGATCACCGCGCGCGCGGAGGGCGCTCGTCGGGTGTTCGCGGGAGGTGCATCGCTCACAGCGAGGACGGTACGTCAGGTTGCGCGGTGGCCCGTGCATGCGGGCCGGGGCCGCGTCGGAACACCTCCTGGGAGTCGGTGTCGTCCTCCTCGGAACCGGAGCGGCCGTGTGCCGCGCTCCGGCCGTGGCCGGCCGAGTACCCCCGTGGGCCCCGGAGCACCGTGGCCGGGGCGAGCGGACCCGGGCCCGGTGGCGGATCAGGGCCCGTCGAGCGCAGGCTCTCCACGAGGACGGCATGGGCGCGGCAGCCGTCGGCAGGGTGCCGCTCAGCGGGCTGAGGCCCGGCCGATGGCGTACGGGGCCGACGGCGAGGGGGCGGATTCCCGGGCTCGGTCTCAGGTTCGGCGGCGGCGGGTGAGGGCTTGCTGCAGGGCCTCGCGGAGGGCGGGGGACGGGCGGGGGCCGTCGGGTTTCGCGCTGGCCGTCACGGCGGCGGCCACGTCGCGGAGCTTGGTGTTGGAGAGCTGGGACGTCTCGCGCAGGACGTGCCAGGCCTCGTCGGACGTGCAGCCGTGGGTGGCCATGAGGATGCCCCGGGCCTGGTCGATGACCGGGCGGGAGGCGATGGCCTGGCGGAGCTGCTCGACCTCCTCCTCGAGGACGTGCAGGCGCTCCGCGCGTTCCACTGCGACCGCGGAGGAGGCCGGGGCCGACGGCTGGGCGGGCTCCGGGTCGGGGTGGGGCGCGGCGCGCAGGGGGTCGGTCGTGTCCAGGCCCGCCAGTTCCAGGATCCGGCGCGGCTGGCCGTTCCAGTTCGTGGTCGTGACCGTCGCAAAACGCCGACGGGCGAAGTCGCCCAGCACGTCGAGGAACTGCAGACCCGCCGTGTCCATGAAGTGCACGCCCCCCATGTCCAGGTCCACCCGCGTGATCGTGGGCGGCAGCTCGGCCAGGGTCCTGGTCAGTGTTTCCGCGCAGCCGTGAACCAGCTCACCACACGGGGTGAGCTCGGCCCGGTCCGCGCTCACGCGGCCACTGATGACCAGTGTGTTCAGCCCTCCTGTGCGATGTGGTGATGCCGCTGACGTCATGTCACCGCCCTCTCGGAGCTCTTCGGTCGTGTTCCTCCTCGCCGGAACTGCTCGACGTCACGCGCCCCCGTCGACGTCGATGTGAGGTGCGCCTGCCCGCCGTACGGCGTACTACACACCACAGCGGGGAATGAGCTTCGCCCGGACGGGTACGAGCGCTGTGGTCCACCAGCGTGGGGAGAGGGGCTTGAACACTCAGTATCGGGTGCCGGCCGCCGGCGCCTGCGGTCCCGTGCCGGGCCTGGCGGTGTTCCCGCTGTCCGGCCGGCAGGGTGTCCGGGCGGCGGGCGAGGTCGTCCTGACGACACGTGCGATCTGGGAAGGCGTACTGGAGCAGGCCGTTCGCGAGGATGAGGACGTGTACTACCTGGAGTTGTCCGACGTGACGTTCGTCGACGTCGCGGGCGCGGGCGCGCTCGCGGCCGCCGCCGGGCAGCTCGGGGACGGCCGGCGGTTCGTGGTGCGTCGGCCGCCGCCGGCCCTGCGGCGGACGCTGGAGCTGCTGTGGCCCGACCACGCCGGGATCGAGGTATCGGTGTCATGACCGCTGTCGAGGCCGAACCCTTCGGCCCCCTGGAACCCTTCGTCCACCCCGCGCTCTTCTACCGCGACGAGGACGAGTACCTCGGCGTCACCGTGCCCTTCGTGCGCGAGGGCCTGGCGGCCGGCGACCCCGTGGCCGTCGCGGTGCCCGGCAAGAACCTCGCGCTGATCCGGGACGCGCTGGGCGAGGCCGCCGAGGCGGTGCGGCTCCTGGACATGTGCGAGGCCGGCCGCAACCCCGGGCGGATCATTCCCGGCGTGCTACGCGCGTTCGCCGACGCCCAGCCGCCCGGACGCCGGGTGCGGATCATCGGCGAGCCCATCTGGGCCGGGCGCTCCGACACCGAGTACCCCGCCTGCGTCCAGCACGAGGCGCTCATCAACGCCGCCTTCCGGGGCCGTACGGCGACCATCCTGTGTCCGTACGACATCGAGCAGCTCCCCGAGCGCGTCCTCGCCGACGCCCACGCCACCCACCCGACCGTCATCCCCTCCGGCTCCCGGCTGGAGCAGGGCAGCGACGCGTACGCCCCCGGGGACGTCGTCGCCCGCTACAACGAGGCGCTGCCGGCCGTGCCGAACGCGCTGACGTTCTCCTTCGACTCCGGCTCGCTCTCCCAGGCCCGGCACGTGGCCGCCGGGGAGGGCGCGCGGCTCGGACTCACCGGCGTCAAGCTGGACGACCTGGCCCTCGCCGTGGCCGAGCTCACCACCAACAGCGTGGTGCACGGCGGCGGCTGCGGGATGCTGCGGGTGTGGACCGAGGACGGGTACGTGGTGTGCGAGGTGCGCGACGAAGGCCGGCTCGCGGATCTTCTGGCCGGGCGCCGGCCCGTGCCCCGCGACCAGCGCGGCGGACGCGGGCTGCTGCTGGTGAACCTCATCGCCGACCTGGTGCGGGTGCACAGGGGAGACGACGGGACGACCGTGCGCTGCTGGTTCGCCCGCTGAGACCCGCTGAGACCCGCTGAGGGCCTCGCCCCGCCGGTCGCTCAGGATCCCAGCGGATCCAGCGCCAGCGGTTCGATCCTGCCCTCCAGCATCGCGCCGAGGCCCTGCACGGCGCACACGTCCGGCCGCTCGGCGATGTGCACGGGCATGCCGGTCGCCTGGCGCAGCATCTGGTCCAGGCCCGGCAGCAGCGCACTGCCGCCGACCATCATGATCCCCCGGTCGGCGAGGTCGGCGACCAGGTCGGGAGGGCAGGAGCGCAGCACCTTGCCGATGCCGTCCAGGACCGCGGTGAGCGGCGTCTGGATGGCGTCCCGCACGGCGGCGGTGTCGACCTGGACGGAGCGGGCCAGGCCGGTGGCGACGTCCCGCCCGTGGATCTCCGTCGAGGCCGGGCCCTGCGAGGTGAGGCCATTGCCGGACAGGGCGAGCTGCAACGGCCGTACCGACTGGCTGGGCAGGATCAGCTCGTGCTCGTGCCGCAGGTGCTGCACGATCGCGTGGTCGACGGCCTCGCCGCCCACCGGGATGCGCTCGGCGGTGACGATCGAGCCGAGGGACAGCACCGCCACCTGCGTCGCCGCGGCACCGCACACCATGATCATCGTGGCCTCGGGCTGCTCCACGGGCAGTCCGCAGCCGACGGCGGCGGCGATCAGCGTGTCGACCAGCTCCACGCGGCGGGACCCGAGTCCGACCAGCGTCTCGATGGCGGCGCGCTGGGCGAGCGGGTCGGCGTCGTGCGGGATGCAGGCCGCGGCGCGCAGGATCGGCTTGCGGCGCAGGCTGCGGCGCATCTTGTCGCCGAGCAGGTGCCGCAGCATGCGCTGCGCCATCTCGATGTCGACGACGGTGCCGCCGGAGACCGGATGCACCACCCGGATGTAGTCCGGTGTGCGGCCCGTCATCTTCTCCGCGAGCTCGCCGACCGCGATCAGCGCGCCGGTGCGCGTGTTCACGGCGGCGGCGGACGGCTGGTCGACGACGAGCCCGGCGCCCTTGACGTAGACGCGTGTGCGGGCCGCCCCGAGATCGACGGCGAAGTGGCAGCGGCGCAACTGCTCCAGACTGGCGGTCATGGCAGGTCCTCCCGAGAGCACAGACCGTGGGAGGCCGCCAGGTGGCGGGCCTCGCAGACGTGGGACCGCCGGGCGGCGGGCCTCCCTCGCATCGTGCGCGGGACGGACCGGGGGCGCCTTTCGGAGGGGGCCGGGCGGGGTGCCGCCGAACGGGGGGTCCGACCTCACCGGGCCTGGAGAGAGCGCGCGGCCTCCAGGAGCGGTGCCAGCGACGTGACGGTGGTCTCGCAGCCCGCCTCGTCGAGCTGCCGGGCGGCGGTGGTGTTGCGGGCGAGGCCGATGAAGCGCACTCCGGCCTGCTGGGCGGCGGTGAGTTCGGCGACCGTGGAGCCGATCAGTACGCCGGTCGCGGCGGCGCCGCCCGAGGAGTGCATCGCGCGCAGGAGGCAGTCGGGGTGCGGGGTCAGCAGGGCGAGGTCCTTGCCGCGGGCGTGGATGCCGGCCAGGGGGAGGCCGTAGGGCTCGAGGTAGCGGTGTACGGCCGGTGCGCTGACGTCCGTGACCACGCTGACGCGGCGGCCGGAGTCGTGCAGGGCCCGGACCAGCGGCACGGAGTTGTGGGTCGTCGGCGCGTCGGGGACCGCGCGCAGTTCGATCGCGTCGAGACGGTCGCGGAGCAGGGGGCCGAGCCGGTCCTGGGCGAAGGCCCGCAGGACGTCGAGCGGATGCACGAACGTCTCCTGTGCCGCGGCGGCGGCCAGGGGCCGGCCGGTCAGGGCGTCCTGCGGGTCGCGGTGCTCGGTGACGAGGGCGAGCAGGTCGAGCGCGGCCACGCGGGCGGCGGTCGCCGAGAACAGGCGGGCCATGGGGCCGTCGAAGCCGAGCAGGACGGTCTCGGCCTCGCCGAGCAGACCGGTCAGCGGACGTGCCGAGGGGGCCGGCACCCGCGGCACGCCGGGCAGGGCCGTCCCCTCGGGGGCCAGCTGCACCGACGCCGCCACCGACAGCCCCGGCACCGGCCACCTGCGCAGCCCGGCGTTGACCGCGCGCTGCGCCGCGCCCGCCCGGCGCAGCGGATGGCGGCGGGTGATACGGGCCGCCTCCTCCAGCAGATGGCCGAGCAGCGGCTCGGACACCCGGGTGACCTCGGCGCGCACGAAGGCGACGGGGTCGTCCACGTGCCAGGACAGCTCGACCGCGGCGGCGAAGGCGCCCTTGCCGGAGCTCGGCAGGGAGACCCGGTGGTGGGACTGGTGCGTGGTGAGGTCCACCTCGTAGTACGTCACGAGCCGCGGCGGCCGGTCGCCGTGCGGCTGGGCGGGGTTGAGGAGGGTGAGCGGGCCGTCGGGCTGCGTGTGGACGACGGCCGTGCGGCCCGGGGCCGGTATCCCGAGCCGGCGCAGGTCGTGTGTGATGAAGGGGCCCCGGACCAGGTCGCGGGCCTCGGGTTCGGGGGCGGCCGTGGACGGGGACAGCGGGCAGTACCAGGCGACGGGCGGGGTGTCCGTGGCGCCGCCCCGGTAGAGGGGCTGGAAGCGCTGCGGCCCCTGTGCCGCCGAGCTGCCGGCGAACTGCTCGTAGACGCCCGGGGAGACGACCACCTGGATGTCGGCGGGCACGTGCGGTGCCTTGGGCGGCGGGGTGGGCCGGTCCCAGAACGTCACGGTCAGACGCGGCGGGTCCACCAGCCCGGTGAGCACCTCGGGCAGCCCGCGCAGGACCGCGACCAGCACGGGGAGCACATAGGTGCCGGGTTCGGTGTGGACGACGTAGCCGTTGCCGCGGACCCGGACGTCGAACTGGGAGGCGGTGAGGGCGCCGCGGGAAAGCATCTCGTGCACCGCGTACTCGAGGGTGATGCGCGCCTCGGGGTGGCCGGTGAGGTCGTCGGCCTCGAAGAGGATCGTGGGGCGGGCACGGTGGCCGAGCCGTCGTACCGTCTCCTCGCTCACCGTCGCGAACGTCGTGCCTGAGTCGTCGCGTTCGCCCGTCGTCTCGGCGCGGAACTCGCCGGCCGCGAGGCCCGCCCGTTCGTCGATCAGGCCCCCGACCTGTTCGAGGAACTCGCGGGTGCGGCTGCGGGTCGTGCGGGGGAGGGAGCGCAGGAGCAACTCCCGTACGCCGGGGCGGAACTCGTAGGAGCCGGGTGGGCCGGGGACGGAGGTGAGCATGCCGCTGAGGATCACCTCGGCCAGGTGCTGGGGGCGCGGGTCGCGGTCCACGGTGCGCTGGACCAGGCGCATCACCGGGACCGAGGGGACCGCCAGGGCGAGGTGCCCGGCGAGGCGGAAGGCCTCCGGGGACGCGGTCGCGCGGAAGCGCAGGACCAAGTCCTCAGGGGAGGACGAGGCGATGTCGGGGGTCGGTTCGGCGGGCGGTGCCGGGGAAGGCGGCAGCCAGGCCGCCGCGCCGGGGGTGCGGGTGCCGCCCGGGTCGGCGACCAGGGCCGCCCAGTGGGCGAGCCAAGGGGCGCCCGGTTCCAGAACCGGAATGGGGAGGGCCTGGTCGGGGGGTGGTGCGGCTTCGTAGGGGGTGAAGGCGAGTGTCGCCGAGGGGGCCGCCGTGGACGGGGAGGCGAGCAGACCCGGCTCGGCGGGGAGCGCGGTGGTGGACCAGAGGTGTTCCGGGAGGGGCTGGACCACGGCGAGCGGCAGGTGGCGGGCCCAGTGGCGCAGGGTGCGGTACCAGCGGTCGCCCGCCTCGCCCGGACGCCACTGCGGGCCCATGCAGTCGCTGATCACGAGGGTGACGGTGCGGCCGTCGTCGAGGACGGGGACGTGGCGGGCCCGGCCGTCCGGGGTCGCCGGGTGCAGGGTGACCGTACGGAAGATGCCCGACTGGGCGAGCGCGGTGTGCAGTTCGCGCACCAGGGGGCGCCAGACCGGCATGGTGGGGCCGGTGTCGTGCACGAGGTTCAGGCGCAGCCAGCGGTCGGGGGCCGGGCGCAGGACCGGGAACCACACGTCGGGGTGGGCGCCGAGCCGGGCGATGCGGTCGGCCGTCGCCCGCTCGTCCAGGACCCGGACGTGCGGGGAGGGCACCTTGCGCTTCAGCGGGCGCAGGGCGCGCTGGAGCGCGAGGGGGTGGGGCAGCATCGCGGGCGCGGGGGCGAGGAGGGGGGACCCGCCACCGCCCGGGGAGTCGTGCCGGTGGTGCGGGGAGCGTGCGGCGGGCAGGGCCAGCGGGACGCGGTCGGGGGTGTGGGGGACCGACTCCGGCTCCGGTTGTGGGGGCACGGGGGCGGGGGTTTCCGCCTCCGCGGGGGCGCTTCCCTCGTGTGCGGACGGGGTGTCGCCCTCGCCCGGCTCCCCCGACGGCTCCTCTTCCGGCCGGTCCGGCTCCAACTGGGCGGCCAGCCACAGCAGTTCGGCCAGCTCCCGCGGCGTCGGCGGCGCACCGGCCGCGGACAGGGCCGCGGCCAGCCGGGCGACCGGGGACGGCCCGGGGCCGTGGTCAGAAACCATCGCCGTCGGCCGTCGCGCTGAGGTACGGCATCAGCTGCTCGGCGAGGTCGTCGCGGGACTCGGCGTCGAGGCCCGCGACTCCCGTGAGATAGAGGGCGTTCAGCAGCTGGTCGGTGGCGAGTTCGCCGCCGCTCGCCCGCTCCAGGAAGCGGTTGATCAGCCGGTCCGCGTGACCGTCCGGCGTGTCGAGGTGGGCGCGGACGATGTCGGTGAGCTGGTCCCGGTCGGGGCGGCGCAGCTTCAGCCGGACGCAGCGGCGCAGGAAGGCGGGCGGGAACTCGCGTTCGCCGTTGCTGGTCAGCACGACGAACGGGAAGGCCCTGCAGCGCACCCGGCCGCGGTGGACGGTGACCGGGGTGTCCGTGCCGTCCGCGAGGACCTCGGCCGCGCCGTCGCCGAAGTGGCGGGCGGCACGGACGAGTTCCGGGATCTCGTACTGGCCCTCCTCCAGCACGTTCAGCAGGTCGTTCGGCAGGTCGAGGTCGCTCTTGTCGATCTCGTCGACGAGCAGGGCGCGGGGCCGGTCGTAGGGGAGCAGGGCCGTGCCGAGCGGGCCGAGGCGCAGGTGGTCCTCGACGTCACCGGCGGCACGGCCGGGCCCGTCCCGCCGCTCCCGGGCCGCGTACAGCCGGGACAGCGGGTCGTACTGGTAGAGGCCGTCGGCGAGGGTGCTGCGGCTGGTGATGTTCCAGCGCAGGACCGGGCCGAGGCGCAACTCGCGCGCCACCGCGTACGCGAGCGAGGACTTGCCGGTGCCGGGCGGGCCGGTGACGAGCAGGGGGCGGCGCAGGCAGAGCGCGGCGTTGACGAGCCGGACGCTCTCCGGGGTGGCCACGTAGGACTTCGCCCGGTGCACGCGGTCGGGCGAGACGGCCGTCGCGTCGTCGCTGTCGTGGGGCGGCGGCAGCGCGGGCCCGCCGTCGAAGGCACGCCAGGGCGGTGGGGCGGGGAGGTGGTCGATGCCGTCGTGCGGCTCGTTCCTGCCGGTGTAGACGGACCAGTGCGGCATGGGGGATGGTCTCCGCTCTCCGTTTTCGAGCTGGTGTTCCTCAAGGGCGCCGGGCCGTGCCCGCGGTGGGTCAGGCCACCGGGGTCCGGGCGTGGGCCGCGGCGACGGCGTGCGGGTCGGTGAAGACGCGCGGGTCGTCCCACAGCAGCTGGATGCCGTGGGCCCAGTGGTCCTCCTCGGCGTCGGCCTCCTCGCGCAGGGCCAGGATCCGGCGGGGGAGTTCGGCGGGCGGTACGGCCGTGAGGCAGGCGTCGAGCGCGTCGAGGAAGGCCTTGCCGGTGCAGCCGTCCGCTCCGGAGCAGTCCTCCTGCCCCGAACCGCAGCCGTCGCGCGACCACACGATCACCGGGGCCGGCGCGGTGAGCGAGATGTCGAACTGCGGCCGGGTGCGGGAGGCGGCCGGGGCGGTGCCGAACCCGGCGAGGCAGGCGTCGGGCCGCCGCAGCCGCATCCGCAGCCGCCCGGGCTCCTCCGGGCCGCCGCACTCCACGCGGTGCATCCGCGCGCCCGGCAAGGAGTCCAAGCGCTTCCAGGCCCGGGTCAGGACATGCCGGGTGCTGGCCTTGCGCCGGGCGTGGTCGGTGACGACCAGCGGGTAGACGCAGCCGAGCGGCGTGGCGTCGTCGGGCGCGCTCTCCCAGCGGTCGACGGGCCAGTCCAGCCAGTCCCGGGGCAGCGCGAAGGCGACCAACTCGTCGGCGCCGGGCGTCAGATACCGGAAGGCCGCCTCGATACGGTCCTGGACGTAGGCGCGCAGCCGGTGCTGCTCGACCGTGCCGGAGTCCACCGGGTGCCGCCGCCCCTCGCTGTACGCGGACACCTCGACGCGGACCAGGCCGTCGCCCGCCCCGCTGTGCCCGAGCTCGACGAGGATGGGCGACCAGTCGGGCGCCGACGGCTCCGCGGCCGGGGTGTGCAGCAGTGCCTCAAGGCGGTCGGCGAACCGGGACACCGTCCGCGCGGCGCCCGGGCCGTCCAGTTCGCACAGCACGAACAGGGCCGCCGACCACAGCGAGTCGAACCCCTCCTCGGGCGGCGGCGGATCGAACGGGTCGGCCGCCGCCGTGTAGAGCCGTACCGGGTCGCAGTCCACGCCCGCGCGGGCCGCCTTCTCGACCAGGGCACGCAACCGGGCCCGGTCGGCGGTGGTGTGGTCCGAGGTGGGGACCAGGCCCTGGAGCGCGGGCCAGTACCGGGCCATGACCTGGGTGGGCATCATCCGGCCGGTGCGCACGTCCCGGCTGCCGGCCGCCGCGGTGACCATGCCGACGACCTCGCCGGTGTCGGCCAGGGTGACGGCGGCCCCGCTGAAGCCGGGGGCCAGGGGCTGGCCGCCCGGGTGCCAGGCCTCCAGCTGGATCCACTCCCGTTTGATCAACTGGGGTGCGGTGACGCGGTATTCGGCGAGGGTGCCCTCGTCGAAGCCGGCCGGGAAGCCGTAGACGACGAGCTTGCGCGGTGTGGTGCCGTGCGCGGCGTCGACCGGGGCCAGGGCGGCCGGGGCGATGGGCACCTCCCGGTCGAGTTCCAGCACGGCGAGGTCGCCGAGGTCCGTGCTGGAACCGGTCCAGCCGCCGTGGGCCACCACCCGGGCGGGCACGGGCGGGGAGCCGGGCCGCTCCGTGAAGCTGACGGCCAGGCCTTCGCCGTCGCCCACGACGTGGGCGCACGTCAGTACCGTGCCGGGCGCGACCAGGAACCCCGCTCCGGCCACCCGGCCCCGTAACTCGATCCGGGCGTGCCACTCGGCGCTGTTCATGAGACGGGGCTTGCCTCCGGGCCGGCCGGGGACCAGGTCAGTCTGACCACCAGGTGGCCCTCGGCGGTGCCCTTGGCGATGAACGCGCCCGTCTCGGCGGACAGTTTGACCCCGAACTCGATCTCCACGCCGTCCGGCTTCAGGGACCCGTCGCGGAACACCCGCAGCGCGGACTCCGCGGCGGCCCGGACCCCGTCCAGGGCGCCCTCGAACGTGCGGGTCGCCTGGACCGTACCGTCGCCTCTGGAGACCAGGCGGGAGCCGGACCGCTCCTCCGCCGCCTCGACCGTGACCACCGCACCGTCACCGGTTCTGAACTCGACCAACCCGTCCACGGCACCCCCGTCGTCCTTGCGTTGGGCATTCTCGTTGTGACGGACGGTACTTGATGATGTGAGGGGTAGCCACCGGGAACTCACGGTCCGACGGTCCCCCGGATCACCCCCAGCTCCACCAGATCCTGCGGCCGGATGCGGAGCTGGTCCGCCGTCGCCTCCACCTCGCGCGGCGGCCGCTTGAGGATGGCCGCCGCGAGCTCCGGCGCGATCACCGAGAAGTAACTGTCCGGGGTGGCCCAGGTGTTGCCGGGCGCGGCCAGCGCCAGCGCGCCGCCGGAGCCGCCCTCACCGATCACCAGCGTGGTCACCGGGGTGCGGGCGCCCGCCACGGCCCCGAACAGGTCCGCGATCGCGGCGCCCGCGCCCTGCCGCTCCGCCTCCGCGTCGCTGGCGGCGCCCGGGGTGTCCACGAGGGTCAGCACCGGGATGCCCAGCCGGTCCGCGAGGCGGACCAGACGGGCGGCGGTGCGGTAGCCGGCGGGGCGGGTCGCGGTCCCGGTCTGCGCGGCGTACGCGACCGTACGGCCCTCGTGCGTGCCGAAGCCGCACAGCATGCCGTCCGGGTCCGTGCCGCCGCAGCGGTCGCCGCTGATCGCGGCCCGGTCGGAGAAGTAGGCGTCCAAGTAGGCGGCGGCGCGCGGGCGTCGGGGTGAGCGGGCGCGCCGGACGGCGTCCCAGCCGGTGGCGGGCAGGCCCGCGTCGGCGCCGAGCGGTTCGGGCGGCGGCGCCGGCGTGGTGGACGAGCACGTCAGCAGCCGCAGCCACCGGCCCAGCGTCTCCCGCAGCTCCTGTGGCCGTACGACCGCGTCCGCCGCCCCCGCCACGACCTGCGCCTCGGCCGTGTACGCCGCCGGATCCGCGTCCGCCGGGCGTACCCGGGAGCCGGCGAAGCCGACCTGGGCCCCGGGCAGCGCGAGGACCACGTCGGCGCCCGCGCCCAGGGTGGCCCAGCCGCCCCCGGTGGTCGGATCACGCAACACGGCGATCTGCGCGAGCCCCGCCTCCCCGGTGAGCGCCGACTCGCGGGCCACGCGCTGGAGTTGGCTCAGGGCGAGCATGCCCTCCTGCATCCGGCTGCCACCGGTGGCGACCAGCGGCACGACCGGGAGGCGGTGTTCACGGGCGTAGGTGTACACCGCCTCCAGCCGGTCGCCGGTGCGCTCCCCCAGGGAACCGCCGAGGAAGCCGAACTCGAACGCGATCAGCACGGCCCGGGTGCCGCCGACGCGGGCGGCGCCGCAGACCACCGACTCCTGCTCGCCGGTGCGTTCGGCGGCACGGGCGCGGGCGGCGTCGTAGCCGGGCCAGGCGAGCGGGCCGTCCGGCTGGGACTCCCTTATGGGGACGGGCAGTTCGGTGAAGGTGGAGTCGTCGGCGAGGGCGTCGACGACCGCGCGGGCACTGAGGCGCGCGGTCGCGGAGAGACGCTCAGCCATGGGGCAGCGCCCGCTTCATGATCTTCCCCATGTCGTTGCGGGGCAGGGCGTCGAGGTGGTGGACGACCCGCGGGCGCTTGTGCGGGGCGAGACGCCTGGCCACGTGATCCGCCAACTCCTCCAGCGACGGCGGTGACTGGGGCTCCGCCGGGACGATCCACGCCACGATCCGCTCGCCGAGGTCGGGGTCCGGCTCCCCGGTGACGGCGGCCTCCCGCACCCCCGGGTGTTCCAGGAGCGCGTTCTCGATCTCACCCGCCCCGATCTTGTAACCACCGCTCTTGATCAGGTCGGTGGCCTTGCGGCCGACGATCCGGACATAGCCGTCGGGATCGCGCACCGCCATGTCGCCGGTGCGGAACCAGCCGTCGGCGGTGAAGGCGGCGGCGGTCGCGTCGGGCCGGTTGAGGTACTCGGTGAACAGGTTCGGGCCGCGCACCTGGATCTCGCCGACGGTCTCACCGTCCGACGCCGTGACCTCCGAGCCGTCCTCCTCGACGAGCCGCAGCTCCACGCCCGGCAGCGGCACACCGACCGTGCCCGGGCGGGCCTCGCCGTCGGCCCGGACGCTGGTGTTCATCAGCGTCTCCGTCATGCCGTACCGCTCGATCACCCGCCGCCCGGTCGCCGTCGCGATCCTGCCGTGGTCGTGCACGGGCAGCGCGGCGGAACCGGACACCAGCAGCCGCGCCCCGGTCAGCGCCTTCACCAGCTCCGGGTCGCCGGTCACCGCCTCCGCGATCCGGTGGTACATCGTCGGCACGCCGAACAGCATGGTCGCCCCGGCGTTCAGCTCCCGGGCGACGCCCTGCGTCGTGAAACGGCCCAGGTGCCGCACCGAGCCGCCGCGCCGCAGCGGGCCGAGGGTGCCCAGGACCAGGCCGTGCACATGGAACAGCGGCAGTCCGTGGACGAGTACGTCGTCGCCGGTCCACTGCCACGCGTCGGCCAGCGCGTCCAGGGTCGAGGCGATCGCCCGGCGCGGGATGACCGCGCCCTTGGGCGGGCCGGTGGTGCCGGAGGTGTAGACGATCAGCGCCGGGTCCTCGTCGTCCGCGTGGTCCTCGGGGACCGGGCCGGTGCCGTGCACGTCGACGTCCAGGCGGGGCAGGTCCCGTACGGGGGCGGGGAGTTGGTCGTCCGGGGCCGTCAGCACCAGGTCGGGCGCGCTGTCGGAGAGGATGTGCCCGAGCTCCTTCTCGCCCGACTTCGGGTTGAGCGGCACGGCGGGCACGCCGGCCAGCAGCGCGGCGACGACGGCGACGGCGGTCTCCATGGTGGGCGTCGCCCAGACGGCGACCCGCGTGGCCTCGCCGATGCGGCCCGTGAGTGCGCCGGCCGCGGCGGCGAGCTGCGCGTAGGTCAGGGAGCGCTCGCCGAAGCGGAGGGCGGGGCGGTCGGCCGGGGCTTCGGTCAGGGCCGGGAAGAGGGGGGTCACGCGTCACATCTCCTTAGCTGTTGCCTGCGGTTGTCCGTGGGCGGCAGGGCTGTCTATCCCCATCCGGGCACGACCATCACGAGCCACGCCGCCGCCGGTACGACCGCCACCACGATCCCTCCGTACACCATCAGCTGCCGGAAGAAACGCTCGCGGTCCACGTCCGGGGCGGCGGCCAGGACCAGTGCGCCGTTCGTGGAGAACGGGCTCACGTCCACGACGGTCGCCGACACGGCGAGTGCGGCGACCATGCCGACCGCGCCGATCTCGCCCCGTTCCAGGAACGGCACGGCCAGGGGGATCAGGGCGCCCATGATGCCCACGGAGGAGGCGAAGGCCGAGACGAGTGCGCCGATGTAGCAGAGCAGGACCGCGGCGAGCAGGGGCACTCCGATGTTGCCTACGCCCTCGCCCGCCCAGGTGATGGTGCCCATCTCGTCGAGGACGCCGACGTAGGTGAGGACGCCGCAGATGAGGAGGACGGTCGGCCAGGCGATTTCGCCTACGGCCTTGCGGCTGTCTTCCGGCCAGGTGGTGCTGAGGATGACGGCGAGGGTGATGGCGGTGAGGCCGGCGTCGAGGTCGAAGACGAGGACGGCGACCACTAGGGCCAGGAGGGAGGTGAGGGTGGCTATGCGGGGCGGGGTGAGGTTGGTCGATTCCGTGCTCGGCGTAGTTGCTGGGGTTGGGTGGGTGCGCAGCCCGGCGGAGCGGGGTGCCGCTGCGCCCACCCGTGCCGCCCCAGCGGCACGACTGCCCGCAGCTATGTGCCCCCGCAGTTTCATGCCCCCGCACACCACGAACACCACCCCCGCGATCACCAAGTTCGCCGCGAGGGACGACAGGAACAGGACCACCTCGTTGCCGGGGAGGTTCTCGCGTTCGACGATGCCGTTGACGATCGAGCCGTAGATGCTGATCGGGGAGAAGCCGCCGGCCTGGGCGCCGTGGACCACCATCGCGCCCATCAGCAACGGGCTGATCCCGTACCGGGCGGCGAAGCTCAGCGCGATCGGGGCGACGATCGCCACCGCGGCCGGGCTGACCGCGCCGATCGCCGTGAGCGCGCCGGTCAGCGCGAACATCACCCAGGGGATGAGCGCCACCCGCCCCCGCACGAGCCGGACGGCGGCGTGCACCAGCCAGTCGGTGGTGCCGTTGGCGCGGGCGATCGCGAAGAGGTACGTGACGCCGACCAGGACGACGAACAGGTCGCCGGGGAAGCCGGCGAAGATGCCGTCCGCGTCGAGACCGGCGACGAGCCCGCCGACCCCGAAGGCGGCGGCGAAGGCGAGCGCGCCCATGTTGACGGAACGGGTGGTGGCGATGACGAACACCACGACGAGGACGAGGATCGAGATGAGTTCGGGGGACATACGGGCTCCCGTCTTTGGGCCCCGGAGCGGCTGGGAACACCCAGGAGAGTGGCCGAGTGGCTGAGCCACTTGAGGTGCGTTGGCTGAACAGCGTGGGTGCGGCCCGGGTGTCCGTCAAGGGGTCGCGCGCGAATTGGTTCAGCCACTCGGCCAGTGAGGGGCGCCGGTGTTACGCTCCCGGCGAGAGGGGGACCCGTGACCGACGCCCTGCGCCCCATGACGAAACAGCGCCTCTACGAACAGGTGCTGGAGCGGCTGCGCCAGTACGTCGCCGAGGGGGGCCTGCGCGCCGGCGACCGGCTGCCGCCCGAGCGGGATCTGGCCCAGCGCCTCGGGGTGAGCCGCGCCTCGGTGAAGCAGGCGATCGTGGTGCTGGAGGTCCAGGGCCTGGTGGAGGCCCGGCACGGCGGGGGCACGTACCTCGTACGGGACAGCCTGGACACCGAGCCGGTCGAGCGGATGGTGGAACGCCGCCGGCGCCTGCCCGACGTACTGGAGGCGCGGGAGGCGCTGGAGACGAAGCTCGCCGAACTGGCGGCGGAGCGGCGCTCGGGGGCGGATCTGGCCGCGATGCGCTCGGCGCTCGCGCACATGTCGGAGGAGATCGCGGCGGGCGGTCACGGCGTCGAGGGCGACCGGCTGTTCCACGCGGCCGTGACGGCGGCGGCCCACAGCGCTCTGCTCGCGGAGTTCATGCGCTCCATCGCCGAGCAGATCGCCGAGAGCCGCACCGAGTCCCTCCGCCAGCCGGGCCGCCCGTCCCGCTCCCTCTCCCAGCACCAGGCCATCCTCGACGCGATCGCCGCACAGCAGCCCCGCCAGGCGGCCACGGCCATGCGGCGCCACGTCCGTACGGTGGCGAAGGTGCGGTTGCTGGACTGGGAGCCGGGCGAGGAGGGGTAGCGCGGGCCGGGGTGCCAGGCGGCCCCGGTGGTACCGGGCGCCACGAACCGCCGGTGTGCCACCTCGGCCGGCATCGCGTCGTACTGCTCGGGCGTCACCCCGGCCCAGCACAAGGGGTCACGGCCCGTGGTCCTGGGCCGTCCGGGTCATGCCGCCACGACGTCCGCCACCACACAGCTGACGTTGTCCGGCCCGCCGGCCTCGTTCGCCGCGCCGACCAGGGCCTGGACCGTCTCGTCGGGGGCGGCGGGGGAGGTGAGGAGTTCCCGGATCCGGTCCTCGGGGACGACGCCTGACAGGCCGTCGGAGCACAGCAGATAGCGGTCGCCCGGGTGGGCGTCGTGCAGGCGGAGGTCCGGGATCGTAGGGGTGCCGTCGCCCGTCAGGGCCTTCAGGAGGAAGGATCGCTGGGGGTGGGAGACGGCCTCCTCGGGCGTCAGACGCCCCTCGTCGATCATCGACTGGACGACCGTGTGGTCGTGGGTGATGAGGAACAGTTCGCCGTCGCGCAGCAGATAGGCGCGGGAGTCGCCGATGTGCACCAGGGCCAGCCGCGAGCCCGTCCACAGCAGGGCGGTCAGGGTCGTGCCGATGTCGTCGGTGCCGTCGGCCACGTCCCGTACGGCCTGCGCCGCGCCCCGTACCGCGTCCTCCAGGAGGTTGAGGACCCCGCCGGCCGGGATCTCGTCCGTGTCCAGGAAGCGCAGTGCCTCCACGGCGGCGCTGCTCGCGGGTGCGCCCGCGGGTCCGAAGCCGTCGGCGACGGCGAGCAGTCGGGTGCCCGCGTACGCCGTGTCCTGGTTGGCGGGACGGACGCGACCGGTCTCCGAGTGGGCTGAGTAACGCAGTTCCAGCATGGCGGTGTCCTTTCCGGACTCATCCGAGTCCGCTGTCAGGTGATCGACCAGGAACGCGGCGAGGTCCCGCCGTACCGCCGTCTCCGCCTCGACACGCGCCCAGTAGGCGCGGATCTCCCGGGCGGCGGCCGTGGAGTCGCGGTCGTGGAGCCGGCACACCTCGCGGATCTCGGCCAGCGGCATGCCCAGCCGCCGCAGCCACGCCACCAGCCGGGCCTGCTCCAGCTGCCCGACGGCGTAGTACCGGTATCCGGTGTCCGGGTCCACCCGGGCGGGCCGCAGCAGGTCCAGCTCGTCGTACAGGCGCAGTGCCTTCGGCGAGAGCCGGCACGCCTTCGCGAACGTGCCGATCGTCAGCATGTCCCGGTGCACCTCGCCACCTCCTTCCGGTTCCGCCACCGATGCTGGGGCTTCACCGAAGGTGAAGGTCAAGCGGGCTGTTCTGGTTCCGGAGCGGTTGTTAGCCTGCCGGTCGATCATCCGATCAGACGAAGAGGGAGCCCTTTGTGCCCCGTATCGCACTCGTCACCTACGACTCCGGTCCCGAGCCCAGCAAGGACCAGGACCTTCCGCTGCTGGTACGGGCGCTGCGGGACGCCGGTGCCGAGGCCGTCGCTGTGCCCTGGGACGCTCCCGGCGTCGACTGGGGCGGCTTCGACCTCGCTCTGATCCGGTCGACGTGGGACTACAGCTGGCGGGCGGAGGAGTTCGCGGCGTGGGTGGCGCGGTGCGGAACGCTGACGCGGCTCGCCAATCCGCCCGCGGTCGTGCGGTGGAACACGGACAAGCGGTACCTCGGGGATCTGGCGGCTGCCGGCGTGCCCGTCGTCCCCACCCGGTACATAGCGCCCGGCGAGCCCGCCGACCTCCCTGATCACCACGAGTACGTCGTCAAGCCCACCTCCGGCGCCGGCGCCCGTTTCGCCGCTCTCTACACCCACGACGAGCACGAAACGGCCGTGCGACAGCTGAAGCGGATGCACGCCGAGGGTTTCACGGCGATGGTGCAGCCGTACGTGCGCAGCATCGACTCCGCCGGCGAGCGGGCCCTGCAGTTCTTCGGCGGACGCCTGCTGCACGCCAGCCGCAAGGGCGCGGTCCTCGCGCCGGGCACACCGTACGACGCCGACAAGGTCGCCCACCCCGACCCGAGGCCCTGGCAGCCGACCGCCGCCGAACTCGACGTCGCCGAGCGGGCACTGGCCGCGATCCCCGGGCAGCCGGAGCTGCTGTACGCGCGCGTGGACCTCGTCACCGGGCCTGACGGGGAGCCGTGCGTGATGGAGCTGGAGCTGATCGAGCCGAACCTGTTCCTGTGGCTGCACCCGGAGTCCGTGCCGCGGGTGGTCGAGGCGGTCCTGGCCGCCGCCCGCTGACCGGGGCTTTTGCGGCAGAACGCAACACCCTGGATGCTCACGCTCTCCTCAGAGAAGCTCAAGGAGCGAAGGGGCGCGAGGAATCGCGCCGCGACTCGGGGGAGTGCGCACCACCATGAGGCGAGCGATCAGTTCCGCATGCACGTCCGAGAAGTACGCGTCCACCCTCGCCGACGGCACGGACGACTACGCCTTCGACAGGTTCTCCACCGGATACGTCGCGGACAACAGGATCAGCTCCCACCGATGGGTGGACCAGGACGCCTGCGCCTCGTTCATGCGCTGACCGACCTCGAACCGCCCATCGCCCGTCGGTCATCCGGCCGACGGGCCATGGCCTCGACCAGGAGTTCCCGATGCCCATCGACATCCGGCCCAGATCGGCCTGGGCCCCGTACGCCGCCGCCACCGTGACGGGAGGCCTGCTCATCTCCCGGAAGGCATCGGCGGATTTCAACGGCGACTACACCAAGGCGACCCAGGAGCTGATCGACGAGGTGGGAGCCCCACCGAAACCGACGCCCCATCGTGAGTGGTCCCCCTGGAAAGGGGGCGTGTTCCTTCACCACCGCGGCGGCGGCTCCTCGGGGCTCGACACGGAGGAGGAATGCGCCGAGGACGTGGCCGACGCCTGGTCGGACATGTACGGCAAGGCCGACGAGGACATCGGCTACAACTACTTCGTCTGCCCGCACGGAAAGATATACGAGGGACGCGGCCTCGAACGGGGAGAGGCCAACGGCGGCGACGCCCCCGCTCAGGGAAACGTGCCCAAGGGGCATGTCTGGGTCCCGGAGCACGGCGCGGTCGGCCGGAACGCCGCCTTCTACTCGATCTGCGGCCTCCTCCGGTCCGAGGACGAGCCGACATCCGCGATGCGCACCTCGATCAGGGGCCTGATCGAGTATCTGCGGTCGGAGGTTCCGGCCGGCGGGAAGGCCGGCCCCCACATGTTCCCGCACTCCAAGGGATACGCCACGGAATGCCCCGGCAGCCTCCTGCCCTACGCGCACACCGGTTCCCCGATGGACCCCGGGGTTCCCGCCGCGGGTACGCCCAAGCAGCTGCAGATCATCTCCCGTGCCCAGTGGGGAGCACGTCCGCCCCGCGACGAGGTGAAGGTCCCGCTCTCGCAGCGCACCGCCTTCACCGTCCACTATTCCGCGGGGCCGGCCGGCCAGTCACCCAGGGCGATCCAGAACTACCACATGGATTCGAACGGCTGGTGGGACATCGGCTACCACTTCCTCGTCGACAGGCAGGGCCGCATCTTCGAAGGGCGCGGCTGGGCCAACGAGGGCGCGCACGCCCAGGGTTACAACACCACGCACTTCGGAGTCTGTTTCATCGGCCGGGACGGCGATGCCACCACGGCTGCGAAGAACTCCATCCGGAGCCTCTTCTTCGCCGCCCGGGAAAAGACCGGCAAGCCACTCACCTCGACCTATCACGGCGCGCTCGACTCGACCCAGTGCCCGGGCGCGGAGCTCCGCGCCTGGACACAGAACGGGCTGCCGGGAACCACGTATCCCATCGTGGGCGGTGAACCGGTCTACGACGGCGATCCCCCGGACGACGGCTCCAGCGGCGGGCTGACGACGGTGCGGTCCATCGCAGCTCAGCAGCGAGCCGTCAACGGGCTCGGTCACAGCCCGCCCCTGACCGTGGACGGCCTCTTCGGCCCGCTCACCGACGCCGGTGTCCGCTGGCTCCAGGGCAAGGTCGGTGTGGCCGCCGACGGCCTGTGGGGGCCGCGCACCGAGGCGGCGTACGTGGCCCACATCGGTGCGGGCGGCAGCGGAGGCGGGTCGGCCACGATCCGTTCCATCGCCTCGCAGCAGCACGCGGTGAACGCACTCGGCTACACCCCGCCCCTCGACGTGGACGGCGAGTTCGGTCCGCTCACCGACGCCGGGGTGCGCTGGCTGCAGGGCAAGGTGGGAGTCGAGGCGGACGGGCTCTGGGGGCCCGCCACCGAGGCGGCCTACGCCGGCTATGCCGATGGTGAACAGCTCGACGTGGACGGGAACTTCGGGCCCGCCACCATCGCCGCGACGCAGCGGGCGATCGGCGTCACCGCCGACGGCGCCTGGGGGCCCGGGTCCAAGCGCGCCCTGCAAGAGCACCTCAACACCTGGGCCGGCGCCGTCCTGATCGTGGACGGCGACATCGGTACGGACACGGTGAAGGCGCTTCAGGGCCACCTCGACAAGATGATCGGCGCCGACCTGATCGTGGACGGCGACTGGGGCACCGCCACCACCAAGGCCCTCCAGACCGCCCTCAACCAGGGGAGGTTCTGACCGCGGGCCGGAGCGCCTCAGCCCTGAGCGCCGGTGACGGCCACCCGCTGCAACAGCCCCCACGTGAACTCCGCGACGACCTCCCACCGCACCCCCTGCGCGTCCGGCGCGGTGAACGCCAGTCCCCAGCGGGTCGGGGCCGAGCCCTCCAGGGGACGGGCGGGGGCGAAGGCGCGGGCCGCCTCGTCGACCGTGCAGGACCAGGGGGTGAGGTCGTCGAGCGTGCGCAGGCCGGGTCCCTCGGCACCCGGGGCACGGACCAGCCACTCGTTCCACACCGCGCCGTTCGGGGCGGTCAGGACCTCGAAGCGCAGGCCGGGCCAGAGGGGGACGGGCCAGAGCCAGGACTCGCAGTCCAGGTCGCCGATCCGGCGGGCGGTACGGGACTCGGGTTCGCCCAGCACCGAGCGGTAGCGGGAGAGGGGCGAGCGGGACCGCGGGGAGCGGACCATCGCCTGCCAGCGCTTGTTGGCCTCGCGCATGTCCGCGAGGGACACCCCCAGCTCGTGGCGGGCGTCCTCCACCAGGCCGGGGTTGTGGTCGGCCATGCGGCGCAGCAGCACCAGCTGGAAATCGAGCGGTGTGAAGGGGCTAGCGGGGCGCTTTCCGGAGGGCATGGGAACCATCGTCGCCCACCGGCGCGGTGCCCGGCCGGCGGCCGTCCGGGAGGAAGAGGACCGAGTTGACGTAGCGGGGGCCCCGCAGGGCGTTGTACGGCAGGACGCGGCGCAGCAGGCCGTGCGAGACGACGTAGGAGGCGTCCGCCTGGTGGTCCTCCAGGGGGAACTTCGCCAGCGGCACCCACCTGTCGCCGGGCAGCACCCAGCCCTCGTAGCCCAGCAGGGACAGGTACGTCACCACCGGGGTGATCGGCTGGATGCGGGACTCCAGCTCCACGAACAGGGCCGGGCGGTCGCGGGCCAGCAGGCCCGTCGCGCCCCGCAGGACCGCCGGCTCGTTGCCGTCCACGTCGATCTTGATGAAGCCGACGTTCCGCAGGCCCAGCTCGTCCAGCGTGACGCACGGGACGTCCAGTGCCCGGCCGTGGATGTCACGCCGGACCAGCGACGACACGCCCCGGTCGCCCGAGTCGTCCGACGGCAGCCACAGGCGGGCGATGCCCGGGCGGTCCGAGGCCGCTGCCCGGATCACCCGTACGTTCGGCGGGACGGCGGCGGCCAGCAGGCGGGCCAGATGGGGCACCGGTTCGATCGTCACGACGTGATCGGCCAGGCCGGACAGCCGGTGCGTCCACGGCCCGTACCAGCCGCCGACGTCCACCGCCGTACCGCAGTCCGGCGGGCACAGCTCGGCGAGCCGGGCCAGCTCCGGTTCGAACCGGGGATAGAGCGCCCGGGCCGTCGCGGCCACCAGGCGGGTGGGCAGGAAGGGAGCGAGGCGGGCTGCCAGGCTGGTCATGGGGTCATCCTCTGGAGAAGTTCCTCGTGCTCGTCGTCCGAGACCTGCTCACCCGAGGACGGCAACAACTGCGGAATGCCGTCGACGATCGGATAGCGGCGGCGCAGCCGCGGGTTGTACAGCGCCTCCTCCTGCTCGGCCTCCTCGGCCAGCAGATGCAGCGGGCCCTTGTCGAGCGGGCACGCCAGGATCTTCAGCAGCGGGTCGTCGGGCTTCATGGGGATGCCAACTCCTTGGCTGGTGCGGGGGGTTGGGGAGCCGGGTCGTGCTTCGGCATGGTCAGCAGCACGGCGACCGCCAGGGCCGTGCCCGCCACCCGCAGCGCGAGCCGCAGCGGCTCGTCCGGCAGGGCCTCGCCGAACGACAGCGTGCCGAGCACCGCCGTGAACAGGGACGTCACGGTCGTGCACACCGGCACGATCAGCGAGGCCCGGCAGCGCTGGAGCGCCGCCTGCGACATCACCAGGCCGAACACGCCGGTGAACAGCAGCAGATACGGATACGGGGAGCTCAGCAGGTCCAGCACCGCACCGCCGATCCCGCTGGTCGTCAGGTGGCTCGACACGCCCTTGATGGCCAGCGAACTGACGCCGTACAGCAGCCCCACGGCCACGCCGTACTCGACGCCGGTCGTCGGCCGCCGGTGCCGGTTGCGGGCCCGCCGCTCGGCGGAGCCGTACAGCCACAGCCCGGCCGCCAGCGACGGCACGCACACCAGCAGGATCAACGGGTACGGCGCGTCCTGGCTGACGGTGTCCGAGCCCTCGCGCAGCGACAGCACCACCATCAGCAGCGCGAGCAGGATCGCACCCAGCGCGTACCGCTCCCGGCCGCTCGTCTCCTCCCCGAGCAGCCGGGCCGACAGCAGCACGAGCAGCACCAGGCCGGAGACGAAGATGCCCTGCGCGGCGGCGATCGGGAGGGTGCGGTAGACGACGAGCTGCGCGGCGAAACCGGCGGCCAGGGCGAGGGAACCGCCGATCCACAGGGGGCTGCCGAGGACGAGGCGCAACAGCCGGGCCGGCTGCCGGATCGTCACCTCGGGCAGGGAGGTGAGCGCCCGTTTCTCCAGCACGAAGCCCAGGCTGTACAGGGTGTTCGCCAGCAGGGCCGCGGCCACTCCCCACCACATGGGCTACGTCCTCCTGGCGTGCAGCAGCAGGATCGACGCGAGCTGCGGCCGGGCGCAGGCCAGCCGGTCCAGCGGCCGCAGCGGGCGCGGTACGCCGTGGAAGGGAGCGCCTTCGAGCGTCACGACCGTGAACCCGGACGCGGCGACGAACTCCCGCAGCGCGCGGGCGGTGTAGAGGCGCAGATGTCCTACGACCTCCCGGCCCGGGCGGCCGTGGATGCCGCGCAGGCTGACCTCCGAGAAGACCGGCTGGACGCCGGCGAGCAGCAACGCGCGGTTGTACCAGGCGGCCAGGTTCGGCGTGGACAGCATCAGATGCCCGCCGGGCCGCAGGATCCTGCGGATCTCGTCGAGCGCCGCGTCCGGGTCGACGAGATGCTCGATCACCTCGCTGAACAGCACGGCGTCGGCCGACTCCGGCGCGAACGGCAGCCCGCCGCCGGTGAGTTCGCCGCGGACCGCGTACGGGATGCGGGTGCGGGCGCGCCTGAGGGCGTCCTGGGACCAGTCAACGCCGATGACGCGGTGGCCGGGCAGGAAGGGCGCGGCGGTGGCGGCGGCCGTGCCGTCGCCGCAGCCGATGTCGAGGACTGTCTGTGCGTGACCGGTGGTGGCCGGTCCGAGGGCCGCGGCCAGCATGCGGGCCTGGCGGACGCTGCGCGGGGTGCCGGAGGCGACGGGGACGGCCGGGTTCTCGTAGAAGTCACGCAACTCAGGGGGCCGGGCGGGGACGCTCGTCACGGGGTCACCTCCGTGGTGTGCAGATAGTGCTCGAACAGGTCGCGGAGGTGGGCGCCGTCGCCGTGGCTGAGCAGGGCCCGGGACCAGCGCAGGGCCAGGTGGAGGCGGCCGGCGGTGGAGGCGGTGGTCACGGTGAGGCCGCGCGGCATCCGGGCCGGCGCCGAGAACCAGACCGCGTGCGCGCGGCCCGTCTCCTCCCCGAAGTCCAGGGGGTACGGGATGCGGCCGATGTTGCTGAGCAGGGTGGTCGACGTCCAGGGCGCGGCGGCCCGGCGCAGGGCGCGGGTGAGGGCGGCGCGGGCGGCGACGGGGGCCCAGGGCGCGGTGAGGAGGGCGGCGCCGTGGCCCAGTTGGGGGCGGGGGAGGGCCTTCAGCGTCCGGGTGCGCTCCGCGGTGCGCCGGAGCAGGGCGGACATGTCCGGGTGGTCCAACTCGGCCGGGGCGAAGGGGACTTCCACCAGGCGGGTGCCGTTGCCGATGGGCATCGTGGTGTCGCGGGGGCGGTCGTCCACGGGCATGGTGATGCGGAGGGGGCGGATGGGGGTCCCCCCGCTCGAGCGAAGCCGAGAGTGGGGGAGGGTGCCGTGTTCCCTGTTCCAGTGGGCGATGGTCAGGGCCGTGGTGACCATGAGCTGGTCGTTGACGGTGTAGGGGGAGCCCTTGGGGCGGTGGGGGAGGGGGAGCTCGGTGACGAGCATGCCGTTGCCGGGGGAGGGGTCGGGGGTGCCTGGCGCCACCCGTGCGGGGGGTGACCAGGTGGTGGGGGTGTCCGAGGGTTCATGCCGGGGCTCTGCGGGGCGGACCGGGGGTGCCGCCGGTGCGTTGTCCCTCCCTCCGTAGAGTTCGGCGGCCGTGGCCAGGATGCGGAGGCAGGCCGGGCCGTCGAGGGCGGTGTGGTTGATGGTGAGGAAGAGGACCGAGTCCACCACTTCGAGCCGTATCGGCGGGGACACCGACAGCGGTGGCGCCTCCGTCAGGGCCCGCGTCCTGGCGTCCTGCAGCGCCCGCGGCCCCGGAGGGGCGAAGGTCACCACCTCCACATCGGGCTCCGGCGTCAGCTCCCACTCGTAGCGCCGCCGGTACCACGGCCCTTTCGCCTCCCGCATCAGGATCCGTGGATGCCGGTGCAGTGCCTCCGTGAACGCCTTGCGCAGGCGGGTCCGGTCGACGGGGCCGGGGAGGTGGACCTCGATGTGGACCGTTTCCGGTTCCTGCTCCTGGAGGCAGTGCCGGGACACCTCGTCCACCACCGGGAACGGGATGCGTACCGGTGCCGTCATGCGGGCTCGCCCTTCCCCGTGTCCGTGGTCCTGGGCAACTGCCGGGTCGGTGCCTCCGAGGACGAGGGCCCCTCGCGCAGGCTCACCAGGCCCGCGAACAAGCCGATCAACGCCAGCAGTTGGGCCGTACGGCCGAACGCTCCCTCGCCCGCGCCCACCGGTTCCCCGGCCCCGATCGCGGCAACCACCCCCGCTCCCGCCAGCGCCACGAACGCGATCGGCACCAGCAGCGCGTGCCGCCTGGCCGCGAGCAACGCCAGAACCGGGACCAGCAGCGCGAGCCAGCCCGCGATCACCGCCCCGACCAGCGTCAGCGCCACCGTGCCGAGCCACAGGCCGGGCAGCGGCGGGGCCGGTTGCGGTGCGTCGGGGTTGGGGGCGTTGCGGCGCCAGAGCGCCAGGCCCAGCAGCACCGCGATACCGACGCCGCTGCCGATCAGCCCGGCGTCGTACGTGGTGGCCGGTTCGTAGGACAGCTTGACCGTGCCGCCCGCCCCGGCCGGGATCCGCCAGCCCTGCTGCCAGCCGTCCAGCCGCAGCGGGGCGAGTTCCTTGCCGTCGAGGGTGGCCTTCCAGCCGTCGTTGTAGTTCTCGTACGTCGTCAGGTAGGAGGCCGCGCCCGAGCCGACCGCCACTTCGCGCCGGTCGCCCAGCCAGTCCCTCACCCGCAGCTCACGCCCGGCCACGGCGGCCTCCGGGACCGTCCCGCGGGTCAGGGTCACGTCCGTGAGCGCGAGCGGGCCCGCGTCGCCGCCCTCCAGACGGTGGTCACCCGAGGACAGCCGCACCTCGGCGTCGCCCCGGCCCTCCTGGCAGAGCGTCACCTCCACGCCCCGCCGCTCCACCAGGTCCCGCACCGTGCCCTTCGCGCTCGTCTGGTACAGCTCGCCGTCCAGCGCCACGTCGGGGCCCTTGCCGCACGGCAGGGAGAACTTGCGGGTGCCGTCCGGCTGCGGGGTGCGGTACTGGTCGAGGGAGGGGATGTACGCCTCCGTGAGGCCCACCGGGAGGCGCAGCTTCTCGTCGGCGACCGGGTTGTGCAGGGTCAGCGGGGCGGTCTCGGTGACCGTGATGTCGAGCCGGTCCGTGGTGATCGGCGGGAAGCGGACCCAGCCGTTCTCGTCGACGCCGGCGATCGTCGCGCCGTCCGGGGAGCTGATGTGCACCTGGGAGGCGCGGGTGGACAGGCCGCCCGCGGGGGCCAGGACGAGTTCGCCGACCGGCTGCTTGCCCTCCCAGCTCAGGTGGATCGTCGGCCGGTCGCCCGCGATCCACGCCGTCGTCAGGTCGCCGTCGGTGAGGTTGCGTGCTGCGAGGCCCGCGCCGAGGCTCGCCGTGGAGTCGGCGGTGGCGACGATCCGGGACTGCTGCTCGGGCGCGACCTCGTACAGCAGCCGGTCGAGTTCCTCGCCCGGCACCGGCACCGCGCTCGCCGTCACCTCGTACGTCCCGGCGGCCGGTGTCGTGAAGCGGCGGTGCAGGCCGGCCTCGGTGCCGGTCGCGGAGAGGCCGGTCGGGTCCAAGGCCCGGTGCAGGGAGACGAGTGTGGCGTCCGATGTCGCGTCGTCCGCGTCCGTCGGGAGCCGCAGCAGCCGCGTCACCTGCACGTCCGGCAGGTCGATCTCGGAGAAGCCCGCGCCGGTGAGCCCGGCCCGGCGCTCCACCGAGTCCACGATCGTCAGCTTCATCCACCGCGTGCCGCCCTCGGGC
Source organism: Streptomyces coeruleorubidus (assembly GCF_028885415.1). GTDB lineage: Bacteria > Actinomycetota > Actinomycetes > Streptomycetales > Streptomycetaceae > Streptomyces > Streptomyces coeruleorubidus_A. The sequence goes on along the minus strand of NZ_CP118527.1, from coordinate 3,078,736 downwards.
GCCTTGACGCTCTGCGCCATGCCGTTCGGCCGGAGGAAGCTCGTCCGCGCGCCCTTCTCCGTCTCCACCCGCACCTTCGTCGCCGCCGCCCGCACGCTCTCCTGCGGCAGCGGCGTGACCTTGAAGGAGGACGGCATGTCGTAGGAGCCGGTGAAGCCGATGCGCAGCCACTGCCCGTCCGGCGTGTCCGGCGAGCCCTCCGTCCACGCGGTGTCCGGGTTGCCGTCGAAGGCGTTCACCGGGTCGAACTGCGGCAGGTGGAAGAGCCAGTTGCCGTACGAGGAGGCCGTCACCGAGCGGGCGCCGCGCAGTTCGGCCACCGTCTGGCGCTCCGCGCCCTCGGTCGGCAGGATCTGGCGCGGCTTCTCGCCCGGGTCCTGCTGGGCGTCGGGCGCGTTGCGCTCGTCGCGGGTGTACGTGTACGACGTACCGGCGTTGACCACGCCGAACCGGGTGTCGGCGCGCCGCATCCCGTCGCCCACCACCTGCACCGCAGGGGTGCCGAGCCCCGGGTGGTTGTCGCCGGTCAGGACGGTCGCCCGCCCGCGCAGCCGGGACGCCAGCGGCAGCAGCGCCTCCGGGCCGCCGGACACCACGGCCGTGTCGGAGACCGGCATGAGTCCCGCCTGCCCGGGCCGGAGCACGTCGTCCCCGGCGGGCCGGTAGATCTCCACCGCCCGCTGCCGCGGATACAGCCCCTCGACCTGGAGCGGGGCGTCCTGCGCGATCCGGCCGCCGGTCATGACCGGCCCCAGCCCCGTCACCCGCTCGTACCCCGACTGTTCGAGGGTGCGCTTGACGGTCGTGGTCGGCACATGGCCGATCTGGTCCGGGTCGAGATCATTGCGTACGACGACGTAGTACAGCCCGGCCCGGCTCAAGTAGTCGGCGAGACCGGGGACTTCGGCACCGGACAGCAGTGCCTGCTCGACGGCGTCCATGGCGCGCCGGTTGCCGGGCGTGCCGAAGGGGACGTAGTCGCGCTGCGCCCACCGCGTTTCGGCGAGCACGTCGAGCGGCTGGTCGATGGGCGAGCCCCAGGTGTAGACGCCGTGGGCGGTCGCCGGGACGACCAGGGCGCGCGAGTCGGGCGAGTACTTCTCCAGCCAGTCGGCCGTGGCCTGCCAGTAGGTGGGGAGCTTCTGGAAGGAACCCGGGTTGAGGATCGAGCCGTTGAGGTACGGCCACAGCAGCCCCGGCAGGATCAGCACCGCCGCGACCAGGGGGGCGAAGCGCCGGCCGCGCACCGGGCGGGCCCCGCGCGGCTCGGCGGCCACACCCACCAGATGGGCCAGGCCCAGCACGAACGCCAGCGCCAGGCCCGTCTGGAACTTGTAGATGTTCCGGAACGGCGACAGCCACCCGTCCAGCCAGCCCTGCGCGACCCCGTGGAACGGCGCCCCGAACGCCCCGCCGTACCCGGCGAGCAGCACCAGCGCCGCGACGAGCACCGTCAGCACGAGCCACCGCCGCTCGGGCATGTCACGCCGGGCGAGCCCGGCGAGACCGAGCCCGGCCGCGAGCGCCGAGCACACGATCACGACGACGGAGGAGGCCACGGCCCACCCCGCGGGCAGCCACGCCTCACCGAAGTGCAGATAGGCGACCCAGTTCCCGGCGCCGCGCAGCGCCTCGGTCGCCGACATGGTGTCCGTCGTCGTCTGGGACGTCTCTATATAGGGCAGGAAGTTCTCGCCGTAGACCCCGAGCAGCAGCAGCGGCACCCACCACCAGGCCGTCACGACGATCACGGCCGGAGCCCACCAGGCGATCAGCTTGCGCTGCCGTGGCCCGGGCGGCCGGGACAGCAGATACAGCCCGACCGGCAGCAGGGACGCCAGCGTCGCCGAGGCGTTCACGCCGCCCATGAACGGCACCAGCAGCGCCGAGCGCAGGGCCGCGACCCGGGCGGCGTACCGCTCGTTCGTCAGCGGCAGCAGCACCCACGGCAGGAACGCGCCGGGCAGGGCGGCAGCCGACGTGGAACCGATGACGGTGGTGAACACCGGCCACAGCGCATACGCGACGGCCCCCAGCAGCCGGGAGGCACCACTGCCCACCCGCAACCGCTCGGCCAGCCGCAGCGCACCCCAGAAGGCGACGGACACGATCAGCGACATCCACAGCCGCTCCGCCAGCCACACCGGCAGTTGGACGAGGTCGCACAGCCAGTAGAACGGCAGCATCGGCCACAGATAGCCGACGTACTGGTCCTGGATCCCGCCGAATCCGGCCCGGTCGTGCCACAACTGCCCCAGGTCGGCGAGGAACTGACCCGGGTCGACCGTCACACCGAGCTTGGTGTCGAAGGTCTGCCGTCCCGGTCGCACCGCCAGGAACAGCACGAACACCACGGCCCAGAAACCCAGCAGCCAGCGCCGCGACCGCGGGCCCTCGGGCGGACCCGCCGCGGTCGCGGTGGTGGGGACGGCTGCCGGTGGAGGAGCCTGGACCGTGGTTGTCATGTGGGGCACCGCCGCAGGATGAGGAGAAGGTTCCAGGTGGCGAACTCGCGGATGCCGGGCGCCTTGACGACGGCCTCCGCGAGGAACGGCCAGTAGCGGGAGCGCGCCGAGACGACCGTGACGTCGTCCCGGGCACGCACCTGCCGCAGGGTGGATCCGATGTGCACCGCGAACAGGTTCTCGCCGAGCGTGTGCTTGGCGGGCCTGCCGGTCCGCCGCAGATAGCGGGCCCGGGCCCGCTCGGCACCGAAGTAGTGCCACGGGGCCCACTCGTGCCCGCCCCACGGCGACAGCCAGTTGGTGAACGACACGTAGATCAGCCCGCCGGGCCGCGTCACCCTGGCCAGCTCACTCAGGAACGTCTCCGGGTCGGCCACGTGCTCCAGCACGTTGGAGGAGAACGTGACGTCCGCGACGCCGTCCCGCAGGGGCAGCAGGTATCCGTCGGCGACGACGGCGGAGTCGGGCGGTTTCTCGCCCAGCTCGGCCATGTCCGGCTCGAACAGGTAGGCCTGAGCCCCGCGTCGCCGGAACTCTTCGGTGAAGTAACCGCTGCCGCCGCCTACGTCCAGGACGGTACGCCCGGCGACGGGCCCGTCGTAGGACTCGACTTGGTCGACGGCGTCCCGGGCGAGCAGCGAGTAGCAGCTCTCGGGATCGTCCTGTTCATGGAGAAAGGCGCGGAACAGGGCAAGAGACCGTCGTAAGGAGGGGTCGTTTCCATAGGGGCGCGGGGCTGTGACCTGTGCGGCTCCGCCGCGTGCGCGCTTGGGCGGTATCACGGGGCCCAGCCCCTCACCGCCTCCGCGGCCACCGCCCGAAACTGCCGCACGGTCCGGTCCCACCGGAACTGCGCCGCCCGCTCCCGAGCAGCCTTCCCCATCAACTCCCGCCGCGACCCGGACAGGCCGAGCGCACACCACGCAGCGGCGAACGAAGACTCACCGCGCGCGAGAACCCCGGTCTCACCATCCACCACGGAGTCCTTGAGCCCCGGCACATCGAACGCCACGGCCGGCGTCTCCCGCGCCGCGGCCTCCGTCACGACCAGACCCCATCCCTCCACCGCCGAGGGATGCAGCAACAACCAGGCCGCGCACAACAGCCGATGCTTCTCCGCCTCCGTCACGTACCCGGTGAACTCCACACCAGGACCGGCAAGTTGCTCCAGTCTTCCTCGCTCGGGGCCGTCCCCGACGATGACCAGCCGCCCGCCGGTGACGGGCCGCACCCGCTCCCACAACCGCAGCAGCAGATCGATCCGCTTGTACTCGACAAGCCGGCCGACGGCGACGAACAACGGCTCGGGGGAGCGCTCGGCCCGCGGCCCCGGCTCCTCGACCCCGTTGTGCACGACCCGGATCCGGTCCCGCTCGACGCCGATCGCGCGCAGCGCGTGGGCGGTGGAGGAGGAGACCGCGACCAGCAGACTCCGCTGCTGAGCCCCGGTCAGGGCCCAGTGTTCGAGTCTTCGGCCGATCCGCGCGGCCGGTGCCAGCGGCCCGCCGAAGCGCATCTTCCACAGGTCGGTATGGACGTGGTTGACCAGGCACAGCGTGGGCCCGGAATGCCACAGCGGCGCCAGGTACGGCATGCCGTTGCACACCTCGACCAGCAGGTCGCAGTCGCCGACCTGGCGGGCGAAGGCCGACCGGGCGCGCAGGTAGTGCCCGTACGGGCCGCCCGCCGACACGACCCGGTAGTCCCGGAAGGCCGCGGGGCCCCCGCACAGCAGGGTCACCTGGTGGCCGAGCCGGGTCAGGCCGTCGGCGAGCTTGTCGACCAGCAGCTCGGAGCCGCCGGCGGACGGGTTGTCCAGATCGCGATGGGCTAGGAAGACGATCCGGCGCGGATGTGGGGGAAGCGCCGGAAGGTGCTGCGGCGCGCTGGGGGACGCGGCACGCAGCTGGGACGGCACGTGCTGGGGCATGGGTGCTCCAACTCGTCTCGGGGTGCGGAACTCAGCGTGGGGGCAGGTCCGGCTCTGGGGGGTTTTGCTGTGGGGGGCCTGAGCCCTTCCTGGGAGGGGAGTGTGGACGGGTTGTGCTCGGGTGGGGTTGGACAGTTTTCGCCCGGACGTTCTCAACGGCTACTCACCGGCGTGACAATTTCGGGCTTTGTTAGAGCTGACGTCACATCACATCGTGAGGGTGGGCTGGGGCGTACTGGACGTATCGGACGGAGCGGGCTGCTCCGGCTCCTTCCGCCCACGCGCCACCAGAACGCCACCCACCACCGCGAGCACCACACCCGCCACACCGGCCCCGATCGGCAACGTCGTACCCACCAGGCGCAGTTGGCCGCTGTCCCGCTTCGCCTGCCGCACGGCCTCCTGCTGCGTCTCGGTCGTGAACGCGACCTTCCGGCTGTCCAGCAGCACCGCCGCGTCCTTCTTCCCGCCCGGCGCCCGCAGCGTCCGCTTCGGCCCGGTCTGCGCATAGATCACCCGGCCGGTGGCCTGGTCGACGACCAGCTCGAAGCCGTGGTTGGAGTACCACTCCTCGGCCAGTACCTGCGGCCGGCCGGGCTGGTCGACGAGGCTGCCGGGCACCATCCGCGTGCCGGTCCTGGTCGGCGGCACGGAGCCGGTGAACTTGTAGCCCGTGTAGCCCTGGACCTTCTCGGTGCCCCGGTAGCGCAGCACGACCGTGTCGCCGAGGGTGTTGTCCCACCACTGGTACGAGCGTTTCTGCACGTCGAAGGGGAACTTCAGATAGGCCTCGCCCTCGATGTACGGCTTCTCGCCGCAGCAGTGCACGGGCCGGGTGGTCCTGCGGTCCATCACCCAGCGGTGCGGTGTGAAGTCGAGCGCGTCGTGCGGGTCGGCGGCCGGCAGCGACTTGTCGGTGTCGACCGTGGTCGTCACGTCCCAGACGGCGTTGCCGCTGCGTTCGCTGTCCTCGACGTTGCCCCGCACCCGCTGGGTCACCGTGATCTTCCGGTCGGGCACCGTCTCGATCCGGTCAGTGTCGAAGACGCTGCCCCGGCCGGTGTAGACGGCGGTCGTGTCGATGTCGATCGGGTTCACCGCGGCACGCGGCTGCACATACCAGGCGAGCAGTGGCGCCAGCACCAGCAGGAACGTGCCGAGACCCAGCAGGACCAGGGAAAAAGGAGAGGTAGTACGGCGCATCCGGGCACTCCAGTGGCTTGGGACGGCTCGACGTACGAGAGGGCCGGCACGGCGGCGAGATGTGCGCGTGCGGCTGGGCCGGGAACCGTAGGACGCTCTTGACGGGGTGTCAATGCTTGTCGAGACTGGGCGCGACAGGCAGGGACGGGGTGCCGGGGTGGGGCAACCTCCGGACGATCTCCGGACGAATCCGGACAGAGAGGCTGACCCTGCGATGTCCAGACTGCTGGCTGCCGCGTTGACCGTCGCGCTCGCCGCCGCCCTTGCCGTGGGCGCCGCGCTCGGCGTCGTCGCGCTGCTCGAAGCCACACCCGACCAGCCGAACACCCCCCTGATCACGTACGAGCAGGCCGGGCAGGGGAGTTGACGGTGACGGCCGCCCGCACCGGAACCGTCACGACGCGCTCGGCATGGCACGACGTACCGCGCTTCCAGGTGCGCCGCTTCGCGGCGATCGCCATGGCCGAGGCGCCCGCGCTCGCCGAGGAGATCCTCTGCGAGATCCAGCGCGAGTACCCTCATCTGCCGGTCGTCCTCGACGACTCCGGCGAGCCCATGGCCCTGGTCGGCATCCGCCGCGCCATCGAGGTCTTCGTGCAGCACCTGGAGCACTCGGAGGGCCGGCCCACCGTCCCGCCCGGCGTCTTCCAGGACTTCGGCCGCGGCGAGGGCCTCAACGGCCGCTCGCTCGACTCCCTCCAGGCCATCTACCGCATGGGCGTGCGCCTGGCCTGGCGCCGCTTCGCCGACATCGGCCAGCGCGTGGAGATCCCGCCCCCGGCGATGTACGAACTCGTCGACGCGGGCTACGAGTACCTGGACGGCCTGGTCGACCAGTCCGTACGCGGCTACGCCGAGGCCGCCGCCCGCCAGGCCGGCGAACGCCTGCGCCTGCAACGCCGCCTGATGGAACTCCTGCTGGCCGAACACCACCGCGGCGACCCCACCGAGGCCTTCACCGAACGGGCCGCACGGATCGGCTGGCCCCTGCCGGCCAAGGTCGCGGTCGGCGTCCTGCTGCGCCCCGCCCGCGAGGCCATGGCACCCGCCGTCGGCCAAGGTGTCCTGCTCGACATGGAGTACGAGCAGCCCCGCATGGTCGTGCCCGAGCCGGACGCGGCAGGCCGCCCCGAGCTCCTGCACCGGGCCCTGGCCGGCTGGTCCGGCGCGATCGGCCCGCCCGTCCCGCTCACCGACGCGGCGAAGTCGCTGCGCTGGGCCGAGGCCGCCGTACGCCTCATGGAACGGGACCTGCTCCCCTCGGGCGAGGTCCTCTACTGCACCGAGCACACCGAGGCGCTGGTCCTCCTCCAGCCCGAGGAACTGATCGACGACCTGGCCCTCAGATGCCTGGCCCCCCTCACCCACTGCGGCCCCACCCACGGCCGCCGCCTCGCCGAGACCCTCCTGGCCTGGCTGGAGACCCGGGGCGGAGCGCCCGAGGTCGCGGCCCGGCTCGGCGTCCACCCCCAGACCGTCCGCTACCGGCTCCGCCAGATCCGGGAACTGTGGGGCGACGAGATCGACGACCCCGACCGGCGCTTCGAACTGGAGCTGGTGCTGCGGGCGCAGCGGTTGCGGGGGGAGTTGGGGGCGGTGCGGGGGCGGCGGTGAGCCGGGCGGCGCACCCGGCGGTGATCACAGCCGCCCTGGTGTCACACCGCGGCCCGTTCCTTCGCCGTGGCCCGCCCGGATGCCGGAGCGTCCAGGTGGACCACCACCGAGGTGTAGAACCGGTGCACGGCGTCGTCGACGCTGCGGATGAAGCCGGACTCGGCGTTGCCGCGCCCGCTGCCCATGCCCTTGAAGAGGGACAGGCGGAAACCGGTGATGCGGGTGGCGCTGTCCTTGGGAAGCAGATCCGCCGGTTCGGGCCGCAGCCGCTCCAGCGTGCCCCGAGGGCCGCCCGTCTGGCCCTCCACCAGCGTCTCGACGTGCAGATCCGCCGGCGCCTCGGCGAGGCGGCGGACCAGACGCTTGGCCCAGGTCAGGGGGTAGCCCTGCTCGGGTGCCGGGATCTCCACGGACGTACGCAGCTTGGCCGTCCGCAGATCCGCGCTGACGGTGAGCAGCCCGGGCGCGCCCTCGACCCGCAGCTCCGCCTGGAGCCGGCCCTCCACGCACAACTGGTCGGCCAGCCGCGCGCGGTGGGCCCCGGGGTCGGTGCCGCGCCGGGTGCGCTGGGCGGGCAGCACCTTCTGTCCGAGTTCGCCGCCCAGCCGCAGGCAGACCTGGCGGATGAGCCGCTCCCAGCTCTCCACCACCTCCAAGGCGCGCGGGTCGCCCTGGCAGAGGGTCTCGTCGTCGATTCCATTGCGCACCGGCACCCAGGCCGAGCCCATGTTCTGGAAGCCGTGGCAACCGGAGTTGTCGTGCTGGAGGTAGTGCAGCAGGTCCTGGAGCAGCCAGGTGCGGGCCGCGTTGCCGACGCCCTCGTGCCGGATCAGCATCTGGGCCTGATGGGCGACTTCGGCCCAGGACAGGTGCCAGAGCGCCACCTGGTGCTTGCGACGCCGGTCGATCTTGACGTCGACCAGCGGGCTGCCCTCCAGCGCGACGTCGTTCGACAGCGTGATCACGGCCTCGTAGCCGCGGCGGGCGGCGATGTCCATGTAGGCCTGGACCTGGTCGGACTTGAGGGCGTTGCCGTTGGTCTTGGTCTCGACGAGTGCCGTCCACAGCTTGCCGGCGCGCTCGACGCGGATCACTCCGTCGGGGCGCCGGGGCGTGTCACCGTGCGGCAGGGAGACCTCGGTGAACGTCTCCATGCGGCCGGACGGCGCACCGAACGGGGCGGTGATCCGCCTGCCGAACCGGGGCACCTGGGCCATCACCGACAACAGCACCGAGGTGGCGCGCATCTCCCGGTCCCGGTCGCCCTTGAGCGCCGAGACCGGAAAGAGCCGCGCCTGCTTCCAGGACTCGTTCTCCGCCAGGCTCTTCGCGGGCGCCCTGGGCGGTGTGACCCTCCTCTTCGCGGTCCGGGGCCGGGGCGTCCGCTTCTTCGGGGCGGCTTCCTCGTCGGCCGGCGGGCGCGGTGCCGGGACGGCCTCCAGCGTCGTCTGCGGCCGGGCGTCGGGAGGGACGACGGCGGATGATTCCTCCGCCACCGCCGCCGCGGACTCCGCTTCGTCGTCCTCGATGTCGACGCCGAAGTCCGTCGCCAGCCCCGCCAGCCCGCTCTCGTACCCCTGCCCGACGGCCCGGAACTTCCACTCCTCACCGCGCCGGTACAGCTCACCGAAGATGATCGCGCTCACCTGGCCGGCGTCCTCGATGACGAACCGGAGGAGGCTTTCGCCGCCCGCGTCCGCCAGCGTCACCTTCAGGTCGTCCAGCTCCCCGAAGCGTGCCCCCTCGTAGCGGCTCGCGGCCACGACGATCCGCTCCACCTCGGCCGGGACCGCGGTCAGGTCGAAGCTGATCCGGTCCTCGCTGCCGTCCCCCGTCGGCTCCTTGCCGAGGAGCTGCACACTGCCGTCGGCGGCCACCGGGTTGTTGTAGAAGTAGAAGTCGGCGTCGCTGCGTACCTTGCCGTCCGCGTCCAGCAGCAGGACGGACACGTCGGCGTCGCCCTCACCGGTCGGGCTGGACCAGCCCAGACTGACGATCGCGGATTCGATGTTCTCGCTCAGGGCCGTCAGAGACACGTTCGAGCCCATGGTCATATCGCGCACAGAGATCCCCCCACCCTTGCGACACCTGTGACGTGTCGCACACAGGGCACTTTAATGTGCACTGAACGTGCATGTGGTGTGCTCGTGGGTTTCCGCCCGCCGGTCCTCTGCCCATTGCCCGGGCAAACCTCTATGGCTAGCCTGTGTTCGTCATGCCGATCGCCTGTTGATATCTCGAACGTTGATATCACTGACACAGGCGCCTGAGACATATAGGGAGGGGGCCGGTCGTGGGACGCCTCGTACCAGCCGTGACCCGGGCTCTCGACATTCTCGAGCTCTTTCTCGACGGGGACGGGACGCTCTCCGCCCCCGACATCGTGCGCAAGCTCCAGCTGCCGCGCACGACCGTGCACGAGCTGGTGACCACGCTCGCCGCCCGGAAGTACATCGTCCCCGTGCCCGGCCAGCCCGGACGCTACCGGCTCGGCGTACGCCCGTACCAGCTCGGCGCCCGCTACGCCGAGCAGCTCGACCTCGCCGCCGAAGGGCAGCTGGTCGCCCGGTCCGTCGCCGAGACCTGCGACGAGACGGTGCACGTGGCGATCCTCGAGGACACGGACGTCATCTACATCGCCAAGGTCGACTCCACGCACGCCGTGCGGATGGTGTCGGCGGCCGGGCGCAGGCTGCCCGCCCACTGCACGTCCGTCGGCAAGATGCTGCTGGCCTCCCTTCCCGACCACGAGCTCGCCGCGCGGATCCCCGACGGCGCCGAGCTGGTCGCGATGACCCCCAACAGCATCACCGACCCGGCCGCCCTGCGCGAGACCCTGGCCGAGATCCGTGAGCGGGGCGTCGCGGTCGAGAACCGCGAGTCCAACCCGGACGTGAGCTGCGTGGCCGCACCGGTCCGCGACCGCACCGGCCAGGTCGTCGCCGCACTGTCGATCTCCGTGCCCATGATCCGCTGGAGCGAGGAGCGCCGCGCCGAGCTGGAGCAGCTCGCCGCGAAGGGCGCCGCCGAGCTCTCCGAGCACCTCGGCCACCGGAGCCTGGCATGACGACGACGCCGTACGAGGTCGCCGTACGGGCCGAGGCCGAGCTCGGCGAGGGGCCGACCTGGGACGCGGCGGCCGGCCGGCTCCTCTGGATCGACATCCTCGGCTGCCGGGTGCACACCTACGACCCGGCCACCGGGCGCCGCACCGTCCGCCGGACGGAACAGCACGTGGGTGCCGTCAAGCCGCGCGCCGGCGGGGGACTGGTGCTGAACCTGCGCGACGGGGTCGGCCTCCTCGACCCCTCCGGCAGTGGCTTCCGCTGGCTGCACCGCGAGCCCGTGCCCGGCCGCCGCGCCAACGACGCCGCCGTCGCGCCGGACGGCTCGCTGTGGGCCGGCACCATGCGCTACGACGAGGCGCCCGGGGGCGGCACGCTGTCCCGGATCACCGGTGACGGCTCGGTCGAGGTGGTCCTCGACGACGTGGCGGTGAGCAACGGCACGGGATGGAGTCCCGACGGTCGGCTCATGTACTACATCGACTCTCCGACCCGGCGGGTCGACGTCTTCGACTACGCGGACGGGCGGCTGTCCGGGCGGCGGACCCTCGCCGAGATCGAGGACGGCGCGGGGTTTCCCGACGGGCTGGCCGTGGACGCCGACGGATGTGTGTGGGTGGCGCTGTGGCAGGGGGCGGCGGTGCGCAGGTATACGCCGGAGGGGCGGCTGGATCGGGTGATCGAGTTGCCGGTGCCGCTGGTTACGGCGTGTGCGTTCGGTGGGGCCGGGTTGAGTGATCTGTACATCACGACGGCTCGGACGGGGCTGACGGAGCCGCCGGCGTTGGCGGGGTCGGTGTTCGTGGTGCCGGAGGCGGGGAAGGGCGTGGCGCAACCCGCGTTTGCAGGCTGAGCTCCGCTGGTGGGGGTGGGATCGCTCACCCGCGCTGGCGGGGTGCCGCTCTCAGTGGGACGGGTGCCGCCTGGGGGACCTCCCAGGCCTTAAGGCACTGGGGGAGGCACGACTGCCCGCAGCTAGGCCAGTCCGGCGGCCTTCCGTTCCTCAGCCGTCAGCGGTGGCCCGCTCAACGCCGGTCGCAACGGCCCCACCGCCGCCGCCACCATCACCGAAGGCGTCAGCAACACCCCCGCCCCCCGTTCCAGCGACGTCACGTCCGTCACCCGGCGGGCGATGCGGCCGTTGCCCGTCGCCGTGTACATCAGCCGGTCGACGTACGCGGTCACGAGCCGGTCCCGCAGTGTGGGGCCCTGCTCCGTCGCGCCCGTGTAGAAGACGTCCTGCCCTATCGCCAGGTCCCAGGCCGCGCCGACCGGGCGGGACACCGCCTTCTGGATCAGCCGGGACAGCCCGGGAGCATCCCAGCCGTGCCGCCGTACCGTGTCCCGCAGGAGCAGGGCACTCTGCGCGGCGACGGCCAGGCCGTGCCCGTAGATCGGATTGAACGCGGCGAGGGCGTCGCCGAGGACGGCGAAGTTCCGGGGCCACACCGGCATCCGCTCGTAGAAGTGCCGGCGGTTGACGGTGGTGCGGGTGAACGCCACGTCGGACAGCGGATCGGCCCGTTCGAGCAGCTCGCCGATGACGGGGTGCCGCAGTTCCTCGCGGGCGAAGCGGACGAAGTCGTCGTTCGCCGGGGACGGCCGGCCGCCCCGGGTGCCGCACAGGGTGACGATCCAGCGGCCTTCCTCGATGGGCAGCAGGAAGCCCGCCCGGCCGGGCCCGCCCTCGCGCCGGTCGGGCTGGACGTTGACGATGGGGAAGCCGTCGCGGGCCGCGGCGGGGGCGAGGTAGAGGCGGCTGGCGTACGCCAGGCCCGCGTCGACCTCGCGTCGCTCCGCCAGGGGCAGGCCGAGGGCGGTCAGCCACCGGGCGGCCTGGGAGCCGCGGCCCGAGGCGTCGACGACCAGGTCTGCGGCGAGGGTCCGCTCGGGGCCGGCGTGGGGCCGGATCCGCACGCCCGTGACGGCCGCGTCCGTGCCGGTCAGGCCCACCGCCTCGGCCCGCTCGACGACCTCGATCCGCCGGTCGGCCCGGACCCGGGCGCGGACCGTCGCGTCCAGCAGGTCCCGGCCGGCGAGGATCACGTGGTGGGACTCGGCCCAGCGCCGGAACCAGCCGCGCGTCCCGAGGGCGACGATGTCCGTCGTGACCGGCAGCCGGTTCGCCCCGGCCGCCTCGAGCACCCCGGTGATCCCCGGCAGCAGTTCCTCCATGGCCCGCGCACCGCCCGACCAGAGCATGTGCGCGTGCCGGGCCTGCGGCAGTCCCTTGCGGGGGCCGGGGGAGGCGGGCAGCGTGTCGCGCTCCACGACGACGACCCGGTCGGCGACGTCGGCCAGGGCGCGGGCCGCGAGCATGCCGGAGTGGGATCCCCCCAGGACGACGGCGGTTCTGGCGGGGGTGGGACGGTCAGTCATGCGCGGGCGTTCTCTCTCCCGGGGGCGGCCGCGCGTGAGCGTACCGCCTCGATGTGGTCGCGGTGACGCAGGGCCAGGGCCACGGCCTGGATCTCCTGGAGCAGGTAGGCGGTGTCGGGGCCGGACGGGGAGGCGGCGCTGTCGGTCTGCGGGGCCCGCTCCCGCGCGGCGACGGCGTCCAGGATCGTGACGGCGGCGGCCAGGGCCTTGGCCCGGCCGGGCTCGAACCCGAGGCCCAGGGCGGCGTCGTAGGAGCGCTCCCGCAGGTCTTCGTCGAGGTGCCGGGAGAGCTGGAGGAGCACGTCGCGGATGTACGTCTCGCGGCGGATCAGGCGCAGTTCGCCGGTGGCGCGCGGGGTGAAGGGGGCACCGCCGCCGTTCACGGTCCGCAGCAGCAGGTACAGGGGGCGCAGCTGCCAGTGGGCGAGCCGGATGCGCCAGCGCTCGTGCAGGTACTGGCCGCCGTGCGGGATGATGAAGCCGATCGCGACCATGGTGGCCGACAGGCAGGCGGCCGAGGGTGCCAGGTAGGTGCTCAGCCAGTCCAGGTCGTGCCCCGTCAACCGGGCGATGACGGCGGTGAGTTTGGCGACGTCGAAGAGCAGGTTCGTCGCGTAGCCGACGCCCAGGAAGCGCAGGCCCCAGCGCAGCCAGGCGTCGAGGCCGTCGGTGCGGACCCAGTTCCAGATCAGCCGGGCCGTGACCGAGCAGGCCACGGTGTGCGCGAGCAGGTAGAGCAGGATCTCCTCGCGCATGAAGGGCGTGGTGGCGTAGTACGTGTCCAGGTCCCGGCGGCGTTCGACGGGGACGTCCGCGAGCCAGAACAGCACCCACAGGGCGACGACCACACCCGCGTAGGCGAAGACGACCCACCGGGCGGCGCGGCGCGTCGAGGCCGAGCGGTCGGACAGGCCGTTGCGCCAGGCGACGATCAGCAGCAGCCAGGACGCGCACAGCGCGGTGAGCAGCGAGTACACCAGGGGTGCCGCGATGTTCGGCACGCCGGTGACGCGGTTGGTCCAGCCGATGACCGACGGGGTCGCGAAGACGAACACGGCACAGGCGAACAGCAGCAGCCCGCCGACGGCCCGCAGCATCGGGTCCCGCCACATCCTCACCAGGCTGGGCAGCTTGATGACCAGGGCGATGGTCAGCGCCCCGATCGGCAGCCAGAAGGAGACGGAGTAGCCGTCCAGGACGTCCCGTGCGTGGGTCATCGCATGCCGCCTCCGCGTCCGCGGTAGCCCATCGACCGCCGCACCGGATCGAGCGCGGCATCCGGATCGTCCGGGACGGCGCCGTCCGCGAAGGCGCGGAACACGGCCGCCAGCCGGTGCCCGAACTCGTCGGCCGCCGCCTCGTCCCGCTCGCGCGAGCCGTCCCGGGCCGCCACGGTCAGCGCCACGGACTTCCATCCGGGCTCGCGGTCCAGGGCCCGGGCCGCCGCCGTACCGGCGGCATGGTGGTGGTCGTGCCCCGCGTGCAGATGCCACAACTCATGCCCGAGGATGACCAGCTGCTGCACCGCCTCGGCCCGCTCCTCGACGATGACCAGGTCGAAGTCCTGGAACTCCACGCACAGTCCGGTCACTTCGATCTCGTCGGGGAACCGCTCGAAGCGCAGCTCGACGGGACGCCCGCCCCGCCGCGCGCTCATCTCCTCGCACAGCGCCCGGCACAACGACCGTACGTCGGCCGGTACTTGCTCCCTCGCCCGGACCGCGGCGGCGAGATCGGCGGCCAGGCCGCGCATGGCGGAGCCCCTCCTGGACCGCCTGAGCGCGGCGGTGACTCGGGCCGCCTTCATCCGCGCGCCCGCGATGTCCATCGCTCCCCCTTCTCACCGCCGGCCGACGGCTTGGCCGCGCGTCCGAGACTACGCGCCCGAAAGTGTTCGCGTCATGCGATCGGATGTCCGTAGTTCAACAGGGAACGACCGAACTCGCCCAAAAGTCCTGCCCGAACTTCCTGTCCGATCCATTGACGCGCGAGCGCTTCGAACTTACGGTCCCGTTCGAAGTTACGAGCACTATTCGCGATATCGAACAGTAAGGGCAGGGAATGGGACGACCTGGCCTGAATCGCAGGCAGCTTCTCGCAGGGCTCGGCGGGATCTCCGTCGCGAGCAGCTTCGGCTTCGCCGCGCTCGGCACCGGAGCCGACGCACTCGCCTCGGACGCCGACACGCGCGTGCGGTACTGGAACCTCTTCAGCGGCGGCGACGGCTACAACATGATCGCGATGCTGAACTCCTTCCGTAAGGACCATCCGGACATCGCGGTGAAGGACTCCACCCTCCAGTGGGGCAGCCCCTTCTACACCAAGCTCGCCATGGCGGCCGCGGGCAACCGCGCCCCCGACCTCGGCGTCATGCACATGGGCCGGGTGACCGGGTTCTCGCCCGGCCGTCTCCTGGACGCCTGGGACGTCGACCTGCTCGCCAAGTACGGCGTACGAAAGCAGGACTTCAACCCCCAGCTGTGGAACCGCGGCGTCATCGACGGCAAGCTCTACGCCGTCCCGCTCGACAGCCACGTCCAGCTCTGCTTCTACCGCAAGGACGTGCTGAAGAAGGCGGGGCTGCTCGGCGACGACGGCCGGATGGTGCCCGTGACGTCGACCGACGAGTGGTTCGACGTGCTCAGGGAGGCCAAGAAGGCCACCAAGAGGGGCCTCCAGACCATCGGCATATGGAACAGCGACCAGAACTTCCAGTGGTGGTTCTTCGTAGCCTTCTACACCCAGCTCGGCGGCACCTGGTTCAACGACGCCGACACCGAGGTCACCTTCGACACCGACAAGGCCACCCAGGTCCTGGAGTTCCTGCGCCGGCACATCACCGAGGGGTACGCCCTCCCGAGGTTCGGGGGCCCCGCGAGCGCCGAACAGTTCGTCAACGGCTCCCCCTTCGTCTGGGAGGGCAACTGGTCGGTGCCGGTCTACGACACCGCGAAGATCGACTACGGCGCGACCCCGCTGCCGCCCGTCTTCGGCAAGCCCGCCACCCACGCCGAGTCGCACGCCTTCGTCCTGCCGCACCAGTCCGACCGCGGCGGCCCCGCCAACGAGGGAGCCCACCAACTCGCCGCCTACATCATCAGGCACGCCCAGCAGTGGGCGCTCGGCGGCCACATCCCCGCCTACCGGCCGGTGCTGTCCACGGACGCGTACAAGAAGATGAGCCCGCAGAACGAGTACGTCTCGGCCATGGACCACCAGGCCACCGAACCGAAGGTGTGGTTCGCCGGCTCCACCGGCATCCTCGCCCAGCGCGTCGGCCCCGTCGTCGTCTCCTCCACGATGGGCTCCGCCAAGCCGGACACCGCCGCCCGCCGGATGAAGAGCGAGCTCACCAGGCTGCTCGCGTCGAAGAACCCCATGGACGGCGAGACCGCCGCGCAGGGAGGTGCGGTCGCATGACCACCAGCGCTCAGACCGTCTTCGCACCGGCACGCGCGAAGACCGCCGCCGGCACCGCCACCGTCCGCCGCAAGCAGGGCTTCCAGCACGGCGGCTGGTTCGTCGCCCCGTTCCTCACCCTGTTCGCGCTCTTCGTGATCTGGCCGCTGCTGCGCGGCGCCTACCTCAGCTTCACCAACGCCAACATCTCGGGCGAGGGCACGAGCTTCGTCGGCCTCGACAACTACCGCGAGGCCCTCAAGGACCCGCTGATGTGGGACACGCTGGGCCACAGCGCCTACTTCACGCTCCTGGTCGTGCCCTGCATCACGGTCCTCGCCTTCTTCCTCGCGATGCTCGCCCACCACATCGAGCGCGGCAAGTGGCTGTGGCGGCTGTGCTTCTTCGCCCCGTTCCTGCTGCCGTCGACCGTGGCCGCCAACCTGTGGCAGTGGCTGTTCAACCCCGGCACCGGAATGATCAACCACGTCTTCGGCCTCGAGACGCCGTGGCTGTCCGACAAGTCCTACGCGATGCTCGCGGTGGTCATCTGCACGCTCTGGTGGACGGTCGGCTTCAGCTTCCTGCTCTACCTCGCCGCGCTCCAGGGCATCCCCGACCACCTCTACGAGGCCGCCAAGCTGGACGGCGCGAACGCCTGGCACCGCATGGTCCACATCACCCTGCCGATGCTGCGCAACATCACCGGCCTCGTCGTCGCCCTCCAGATCCTCGCCTCGCTCCAGGTCTTCGACCAGGCCGTCGTGATGATGGACTTCACTCCGGGCCCCGAGGAATCGACCCGCACCATCGTCCAGTACGCCCTCGAAGAGGGCTTCACCAGCTACCGCGTGGGCTACGCCTCCGCGATCTCCATCATCTTCTTCGTGATCATCGCGTCCGTCGCCGTCGCGCGGATGTGGCTGCTGCGCAAGCGTGAGGAGGGCGTGCGATGACCGCCACGCAGATCCGCGTCAGGGACCCGAAGGCCCGCAAGCCCTGGACCCCCAGTCAGATCGTCCTCACCCTGCTCGGCGTCGCCGTCTCCGTGGTGTTCATGGCGCCGCTCGCCTGGGCCCTGTTCACCTCCCTCAAGTCCGAGACCGAGGCCGTCGCGGTGCCGACGCACTGGCTGCCCAAGGACTGGACCACCCAGGCCTGGAAGGCCATCTTCGAAACCGGCAACATCACCAACTGGTTCGTGAACTCCGTCGTCGTCTCCGTCTGCGTCACGGCCGTCGTCCTGCTGGTCAGCTCCCTCGCCGGATACGGCTTCGCCCGCACCGAGTTCCGCGGCAAGAAGCCCCTGATGGGCCTGGTCATGGCAGGCCTGATGATCTCGCCCGCCGTACTCGGCGTGCCGCTGTTCACCACCGTCCAGCAGATGGGCATGGTCGACACCTACTGGGGCATGATCCTGCCGCAGTGCGCACCCGCCGCGATGGTCTACATCCTCTACAAGTTCTTCCAGGGCATCCCGCGCGAACTGGAGGAGGCCGCCTTCATCGACGGCGCGGGCCGCTGGCGCGTCTTCTTCACCATCGTCCTCCCGCTCTCCCGCCCCTCCCTCGCCGCGGTCGGCATCTTCACGTTCATCGCCTCGTGGAACAACTTCCTCTGGCCGTACATGGTGACCAACAACCCCGACCTGATGACCATGCCGAACGGCATCGCGACCGTCATGAACTCCTACGGCATCCAGTGGGCCCAGCTCATGGCCGGCGGCCTGATGGCGGGCCTGCCCCTGATCATCGTCTTCGTCTTCTTCCAGAGGCAGATAGTGGCGGGCGTGGCCCATACGGGCTTGGCCGGGCAATAACGCCCATGTTTTTCAGGGGCGCGGGGACCTGCGCGAACAACCCCCACAACCCGCAGCCGCCACTGGACAGAACCACCCACCCCGAAAGGCGAAAATGCAAAAGGCCCGCTTCACCCTCGACCCCGCTTTCACAGTCGGCGAAGTAAACCCCCGCCTCTTCGGCAGCTTCGTGGAACACCTCGGCCGCTGCGTCTACACCGGCGTCTTCGAACCCGACCACCCCACAGCCGACGACAAGGGCCTCCGCCAGGACGTCCTGAACCTCGTCCGCGAACTCGGCGTCACCGCAGTTCGCTACCCCGGCGGAAACTTCGTCTCCGGCTACAAGTGGGAGGACTCGGTCGGCCCGGCCGAAGAACGCCCCCGCCGCCTCGACCTCGCCTGGCACTCGACGGAGTCAAACCGCTTCGGCCTTTCCGAGTACATCGACTTCCTCCGCAAGATCGGCCCCCAGGCCGAACCCATGATGGCCGTCAACCTCGGCACCCGAGGCGTCGCCGAAGCCCTCGAACTCCAGGAGTACGCCAACCACACCGAGGGCACCGCCCTGTCGGACCTCCGCGCCGCCCACGGCGACAAGGACCCCTTCGGCATCAAACTGTGGTGCCTCGGCAACGAGATGGACGGCCCCTGGCAGACCGGCCACAAGACCGCCGAGGAGTACGGCCGGGTCGCCGCCGAGACGGCCCGGGCCATGCGCCAGATGGACCCCGGCGTCGAACTCGTCGCCTGCGGTTCCTCCAGCCAGTCCATGCCGACGTTCGCCGAGTGGGAGGCGACCGTCCTCAAGGAGACGTACGACCTCGTCGACTACATCTCCCTGCACGCCTACTACTGGCCCGAGAACGGCGACATCGACTCCTTCCTGGCCTCCGCCGTCGACATGGAGTCCTTCATCGACAACGTCGTCGCCACCGCCGACCACGTGGGCGCGAAGCTCAAGTCGAAGAAGCGGATCAACCTCTCCTTCGACGAGTGGAACGTCTGGTACCTGCCCGAGTGGGAATCGCACGCGAAGACCTTCGAGCAGGACGACTGGCCCGAGGCCCCCCGCCTCCTGGAGGACAACTACAGCGTCACCGACGCCGTCGTCTTCGGCTCGCTGCTCATCGCCCTGCTCCGGCACGCCGACCGCGTCACGGTCGCCTGCCTCGCCCAGCTCGTCAACGTCATCGCGCCGATCATGACCGAGCCGGGCGGCCCGGCCTGGCGGCAGACCACGTTCTTCCCGTTCGCGCAGGCGAGCAAGTACGGCCGCGGCCAGGTCCTCGACGTCCGCGTGGACTCACCGACGTACGAGACGAAGAAGTTCGGTGAGACGGACCTGCTGCACGCCACCGCCGTACGCGCCGAGGACGGCACGGTCACGGTCTTCGCGGTGAACCGCAGCCGCACCGAGGCCCTCCCGCTCGACGTAGCCCTGAACGGCCTCGACCTCACCCGGGTCGTCGAGCACAGCGTCCTCGCGGACGCCGACCCCGACGCCCGCAACACCCTCGACGACCCCGAGCGGGTCGCCCCGCACCCGGCCGACGGCACGGCTCTCCAGGACGGCACGCTGAGCACCGTCCTGGAGCCGCTGTCCTGGAACGTGATCCGGCTGGCGTAACGGCCCGCGGACCGGTCAGCGTTCGATGCGCGGCTGGGCGGTCGAGGACGGCGGGGGCGACGTCGTGCCGACCGCCCAGTAGCCGTCCGAGCCCGGCACCGTCGCGAGGGCGTTCATGACGACGGGGGTCGTGGCCAGCGGCCCCCGCTCGCTCACCCAGGCCGTGCCGTCCCACCGCAGGTAGTGGGCCCGGGTCTGGTCCCAGAAGTCCCAGCCCGCGATGCGGTCGGGGCGGCCCTGCGCGTCGCCCACGATGCCGGTCAGCACTCCCACGCCGAACGGTGCCGTGACGTACTCCCAGCCGGTGCCGTCCCCGTGCAGCAGTCGGACGCCGGGGGGCTTGCCGGGCGGGCCGCCGATGCCGTAGTCGTAGCCGGTCATCCAGATGTCGTCGCGGGCGGCCGGAAGCAGCCCGGTGAAGCCGGCACGGACACCGCCGGGCGCCGGCAGCACGGTCCAGGCCGCTCCGTCCCAGCGGGCGACCAGCTCACTGCCGTAGACCCAGACGTCGCCGCAGGGCGCGCGGTGGATGCCGTAGGGCGGGATGGTGGTCGTGGCCGGGGGCGCCTCCAGCCAGGTCCACTTGCCCCGGTGGCCGTGCAACAGCACCGAGCCGTCGCTGTTCCGGCCGGAGACCCAGACGTGCCCCCGGGGTCCGGTCGTGACGGCGGCGAGGGACGTGCCGGGCGCCCCGCGCCCGGGGAATTCGGCCTCCCGCCACGTCGGTCCGTCCCAGGCGAGCAGCCGGGCGGTGCCGGAGGTGTCGGTGCCGACGGCCCAGGCGCGGCCGTCGGACGCGGCGGCGACGGAGCCCAGATGGCCCCCGAAGCCGGCGCCGGGCCCGGTGCGCTTCCAGACCGTGCCGTCCCACACCAGCGCCAGCGCCGTCCCCTGGCCATGGCCGATGCGGCCCTCCTCGCCCACGGCCCAGGCGAGGTCCGGACCCGCTGCCGCCACGTCGAGCAACTGCGCGGCCGGGGCGGCCTGCGGGGAGGGGACGGCCTGCCACTCGCGGGCCTCACCCAGGAGACCGGGAGCCGCCCAGGCCGTTCCGCCCCGCATCGAGGCGAGCCCGAGCCCGGCCCCGACCAATCCGCCTAATCCACCGATGAAACGCCGTCTTCGCACGAGGTTCCCCTCCCTGTCGGCAGCCCTGAAAGGCCAACACGGTGGCCCAGCCTGCCGGAGAAGGCAATGCACGGGGACGGCTCGATCCGGTCACACCGGCTGTCCGGTCACACCGGTTTGACCGGCACCCCTCCGGCGGCGGCGCCCAGCAGCGTCAGGCGCACGTCCCCCGGCCCCGACGGTGTGGTCCCGTCCGACAACACCGCCAACGCAAGTGTGTTGGCACCACGTGTGCGCAGGATCCCGTTCGGCAGCACGAACGTGTGCTGCGGCCCTACGTCGTTGATGTACTGGCCCATGTTCCAGCCGTTGAGGAAGATCTGGACGCGGTAGGCCCGCTTCGGGTCGTCGTCGAGGACGAGTCCGACGGAGGCGTCGACGCCCGGGTCGACGTCCAGCCGGAAGTCCGTCCGGTACCAGGTGACGCCCTGCCGCCGCTCGGCACGCGGCAGTTCGGCGTCCTTCCAGTCCCCGTCGTCGTACTCCGGGAGATGCCAGCCCTCGCGCTCCCCGTACAGCCCGCCGTTGTTCATCGGCCCGCGCACGGGGTCGGGCGTCGACGCGCCCTGGATCCGCCAGCGCACCTTCGGGGAGGCGCCCTCGAAGGTGACGGCGGTCAGTCCGCGCGCGGCCTTGTGGGTGTCGAGCGCCTTGCCGTCCATGTCGTGCTGCATCCGCCGGACGAGCACGGACAGGACATGCCGCTCACCACTTTCGCGACGGTCCTCACGGAACCGCTTCCGCAGTTCCTCCGGCAGGGCGAAGCCGGCCTCGGCCGTCCAAGTGCCCTGCCGCGCCCGGTCCTTGTCCGGCACCGGCATCCGGTGCGTGCCCAGCGGCTCGCCGTCCAGCCAGGCCATCAGCAGGCCCTGCGTGCCCGTGCTGTAGGCGAGGGACACGGCCTCGACGCCGCCCTCGCCGGTCCACTCGCCCCGGTACCAGACGTCGCCGTAGTGGAAGCCGTAGTCGTCGGCGAACAGGACGGGCCGCCCGTCGGGCACGGGCGTCGTGCTGAACGACGTCTTCTTGTCGGCCGCCGTCCAGCCGGAGTCGTCGAAGCCGGGCTCGGCCTCCGGGTTCTCGGTCCGCCGCCGCCAGCCGTCGAGGGCTGGCAGGGCCGGCCGGGGCACGCCGGGCAGCGGCCGCAACGCCAGCAGACTGCCGGAGGCGCTGATCCGGGTGGGCACCGGACGCCCGTTCCATGTGACATGGGTGATCCCGGGCGGCCCCCACACCTCCAGGCCGGTCTCGCCGGTGGTGTCGCCGGTGAGGTGGGCCGTGGAGCCGCGCAGGGTGGCCGAGCGCAGCAGCGCCGGGCCGTAGACGAGGAGCGGGCCGGACGGCGTCTCGTACGGCCACAGCCGCAGGGCCGTCGCGTCGTCGGCGAACAGCAGCAGCATCGGCGTGTCCACACCGTCGCCCTCGACCCGCACCCGGCTCAGCCCGCCGGCGCCGAGCGGCGCGGTGACGTTGAGCTTGCCGAGGTTCCAGGACCACGCGGGCTCCGCGTCCAGCCGCATGGGCGTCGGCTCGTCCGCGCAGTCCAGTACGACCTGCGCCAGATCGCCCCGCCGGCCCGCGAACACCGCGATCTCCTGGCGCCCGGCGGTCAGGCTCAGCATGGGCTGCACGGTGGCGTGCACCAGCGTCCGCTTCCCGAGCTTCAGCCCGGCGGCGATCAGCTTGGCGTCCCGCGCCGGAACCGTGACCGGCACGTCGATCCCGGCGTCCGGCAGCGTCGAGGTGACCGCCTCGTCGGAGTCGTTGCGCAGGACGTAGAAGTGGGCGCCGGTGTCGGGGTTGGCCAGGTGGTAGACCTTGATCCGCTCGTCGGCGGCCCGTACGGCCTTCGCCCGGTTCAGCTTGGCGAGGTCGGGCACGTGCCGCAGCAACTGCCCGATCTGGTGCATCGGGGCGAGCTTCGGGGTGGCGTTGCGGGCCTCGTCGAAGGCCGCGCCGTAGTCGTACGACGTGTAGACGACCGGCGCGGGCAGCCAGCCCCAGGAGGTGCCGCCGTACGTCATGTAGACGTTGTGCAGCGTGATGCCGTTGGCGAGGTTGGTGAGGTAGAAGCGCCGCTCGTACGCCGCGTCCCGGGTCCGGCGCGACTCGGCGTACCCCTTGCCGTCGAACCAGGACCCGCCCCACGGGTCGAACCAGCCCCCGCCGAACTCGGGCACGAACCCGGGCGTGCGCGGACTGGCCGTGGCCCCGCCCTTCGCCCCGCCGGTCCCGAAGTGCCCCCAGTCGGGCGGCACCTGGTCCGGCTCCGGATACCCGTCGAACCCGTACAGCCAGCGCCCCTTCTCACCGCCGGTGCCGAACGACCCGGGCGCCCAGTACCCGTTGCGCCCCTTGTCGTTGTGGAACAGCGGCACGTCGATGCCGTCGGCGCGGACCTTCTCGTACAGGTACGACATGTAGGCGCGCCCGGTCGGTTCGTCGACGTGCGCGTCGTACTCGTTCTCGATCTGGTACAGCAGGACCGTGCCCGTGCCCCGGGTGAAGAGGCGCTTCGCGACGATGGCGTTGACGGCCGACAGCCACTCGTCGACGTACCGCAGATACGTCGGGTCGGAGGTCCGGGCCGTGCCCTCGGTCGCGGTCAGCCAGCCGGGGAAGCCGCCGGCGTCGACCTCCGCGTTGATGTACGGGCCGGGCCGCAGGATCACGTACAGACCGGTCTCGGCGGCCATGCGCAGGAACAGGTCCAGGTCGCGCACACCGGTGAAGTCGTACCGGCCGGGAGCGGCGGAGTGGTAGTTCCAGGCGACGTACACGCTGACGGCGTTGTAGCCGTGCGCACGCATCTTCTCCAGCATGTCCCGCCACAGGGACGGGCTCGGCAGCCGGAAGGGGTGCAGCTCGCCCGACCAGAGCACCAGGCGGCGGCCGTCGACCAGCAGCGAGTACCGGTCGAAGCCGACCTCGTGCCGCCGGCCGTCCGCGCTCGGCACCGGTGGCGGCGGGCCCGTGGGCACGCTCCGTGCCGTGTTGGCGGAGGTCGGCGACCCGCTGCCGGTCAGCGCGAAGCCGAGCGCGGCCGTGCCGGCGAGAGCGTGGAAGGTACGCCTGCTGAGCTCCAAGGGAGCGCCTCCTGTTGTGCTGCCGTGCCATACGTGGTGCTTACGTGGTGCTGGTGCCTCATTGTCCACAGGCCGACCGCGACAATGGCCGTATGAGGATCTCGGCACGTGCGGACTACGCGGTACGAGCGGTCGTGGAGCTGGCCGTCCGGCAGGGCGAAGGACCGGTCAAGGCGGAGGCCGTCGCCACCGCGCAGGACATTCCCCACAAGTTCCTGGAAGGGATCCTCGGCGATCTGCGGCGCGGCGGTGTCGTCGACAGCCGGCGCGGCGGGAGCGGCGGTTACCGGCTGGCCCGGCAGGCCGCTCAGATCACGGTCGCGGACGTGATCCGGGCCGTGGACGGACCGATCGTCTCGGTGCGCGGCGAGCGCCCGACCGGCCTCGCCTACACGGGCACCGCCGAGCCGTTGCTGCCGCTGTGGATCGCCCTGCGGGCCAATGTGCGCAGGATCCTGGAGGGCGTGACGATCGCCGACCTCGCGGCCGGCGCGCTGCCCGAGCCGGTGGAGCGGCTGGCGGCGGAACCGGCGGCCTGGGAGAACCCGTGACGGGCCGCGTCCGCGGGGGAGCCGGTGGGTGATCCTCATCGCGTCCTCGGGGTGTTCTGGTCTGACGCACTGGCAACGCACCTTATGCGTCCGCGGGTACTGCTGGTGTCGACGGGGCCCGCGTGGACGAGGCCCCGCGCCCCTTCTCCTGGTGTGATCCCGCCATTGTGAATGGCCGGAGACCGCCCTGGCCGACCCCTTCCGCCCTGCGTACGATGCGACCGCTCCCGGCCTTCACAGCTCCTCCATGGAATGGTCACAGGCCGGGCGTGCATGCGCTGTCGTCTTGACATGCTCATGCCTACTCCATGCTCCACCCCCCACGAACGGATGGGAGAACCATGGCCGGTGGCCTGCTTCTGAGCGGCGCGATCGCCGCGCTCCTCACCAGCGCACTCCCCGCACAATCCCCGTCCTCCGGGTTCGTCGACCCGCCCCCGGACAAGATCGTCATCAAGGTCGCCACGGTGAACGGCTCGGGCTGTCCGCAGGGCACGGCAGCGGTCGCCGTCTCCGAGGACAACACGGCGTTCACGGTCACCTACAGCGACTACCTCGCTCAGGCCGGCGGAGGCTCCGACCCGACCGCGTTCCGCAGAAACTGCCAGCTCAGCCTGATCGTCCACGTGCCTCAGGGATTCACGTACGCCATCGCCAGCGCCGACTACCGGGGCTTCGCCTCACTCCAGCGCGGCGCGAGCGGCTCCCAGCGAGCCTCGTACTACTTCCAGGGCTCGCCCAGCACGGTGTCCAGGAACCACCCCTTCAGCGGCCCGTACAACGACAACTGGCAGGCCACCGACGAGACGGACTGGGCCCAACTGGTCTACGCACCCTGCGGAGTCCAGCGCAACTTCAACATCAACACCGAACTCCGGGTCAACGCCGGTACGCAGTCGGCCGACAAGGTCAGCTTCATGACGATGGACTCGACGGACGGGGACATCAGCACGGTGTACCACATGGCGTGGAAGGAGTGCCCGGAGTCCTGACGGGACGAGGGGTGGCCGGCCGGCCTGGCGGGCCACCCTGGGCTCCGGGAGCCTCAGCTGCGGTGGCCTGTGTCGGCCCCGGCCAGCGCCGTACCGAGAAGCACGTATGCGGTGAGGGCCAGGACCGGTAAGTGCCCGCCCGCGCGGTCGATGTCGTCGGTGAAGTACCCGGACAACCCCAGCCAGACGAACCCACCGACGGCCACCAGCACGGTGTTGCCGGTCTCCCTCATCACCCGCATGCCGGCCCACAGCAGAAGGGGCATGAGAATCCATGAAGCGGCCGTGGTGAGCAGGAACTCGAAGGCGCCGGCCCACACATCGTCTTCGCTCGCCACCGCGCTTTCGCGTGCCCCCGCGAAGCCGGCGTACATGAGGGAGTGGCAGGCCGCGGTGGAGACGGCGACGGTGACGGCGCCTTTGACGAATCGTACGTACCGCATGGCGGGAATCCTCGCTCTTCGCAGGCGGATGGGCCCCGGCACAGGTGCGTGGGGCCACTGCCGAGATCTTCGTGATGCGGCGGTCTCGCAGGCGCGGGATCCCAGGCTCTGCGGGCGTGGCCGGCGGAGTGGTCAGTTCGGGGCCTGCGGCGTGAGTGCCGCCGCGGTGGCCTTTGCGAAAGCTTCCGGGTTGTCCAGCATGACGTTGTGGCCGCAGTCGGGGATGGGGACGACCGACACCCCCGCCTCGGTGAGGGCGTCTGTGCCCGGGAGCGGGCCGTCCGCCTCGGGGAACAGGAAGGTGCGGGGGATCTTCAGGTCCAGGAGGAGTTCGCGCATGGTGGGGGTCGTGCCGCGGGTGAGGTGGTACGCGCTGCGGTGGAGGGCCTCGCGGCCGGCCAGACGCATGGTGGACCACCAGTGGGTGCCGGCCCGGTCGCGGACCTCCTCCCATCCGTCCGCCAGGAACTCCTGCTCCGAGTAGGCGGCGATGCCGCTGCTGCCCGGCGCGCCCGGCCTGCGCGGGATCGGGTCCAGGTTGGCGTCGATGAGCACCAGCCGGGAGACCAGGTGGGGGTGGCGGGCGGCCAGGACGATCGCGACCGAGCCGCCCATGCTGTGGGCGATCAGCTCGGCGCCCGAGACGCCCGCGGAGCTCAGGGCACCGGCGAGCGCGTCGGCGTGGGACTCCAGTGTGTAGTCGAAGCCTGTCGGGCGGTCGCTGATGCCGTGGCCCAGGAGGTCGATCAGCAGTGAACGGCGTCCGGCCAGCCGGGGATCGACCGCGACTCGGGTGAAGTAGGCGGGCGATGTGGCGCCCAGCCCGTGCACGTAGACGCGCGGCGGTTCCTGCCCCGGCAGTTCGACCCAGCGGATCTGATCACCACCGGGCGTTACGGCGACACTGCGCACTGTCTGCTCTCCTGCGGTCATGATGACGGGAGAGACGAGAGTAGCTACCCGTGATGGATCCGCCATGGAGTTCTTCTGTTATCACCGCGATCGACCCGGCTCCCTGCCCTTGCGTGAGGGGCTGGGGGAAGCGCACTGGTGCCTAACTGGGCCTATATGGACCATTACGCCGCGGAGTTGATCGCCCGTGGACCCGCCTTCGGCGGTGACGGGGAAACGCCCACCGGCAGCGTGCGCATCGTCGACCTGCCGGATGCCGCCGCGGCTCGCGCGTTCGCCTTCGACGAGCCCAACCACCAGGCCGGTGTGTACCGGGACGTGCTGCTGCGGCGCTGGCGCAACCTGCTGGGCCGCACCATGTGGGACTTCCCCGGCGGCCCGACGGCCGGCAACCGCTACCTCGTCCCCGGGCTGGGCCCGGACCCGGCGGCCGGCATCGACACACCGCCCGACTCGGACGACCGGATCGCCTACGGTCCCCTGCTGTCCGACGACGGCTCCGTCTGGCTGGGCACGGCAGCGCTGGTCCGGGCCCGGACGGGGAGACGGTGTGCGGTGTTCTGACGCGAGGGCGGTATGCCGACGTCGAGGTGCATGCGTGGGAGTTCGGGGGGGGGGGGGGGGATGACGAGCAGCCCGGGTCGCTGGCCATCGACTGAAGGCCGGTGAGTCGGGCCGCACCGTGTTGACCGCGTACTGGGGCAGCGACGTGATCCTCGTCGTGATCGTCTCGTTGGAGAGCTGGCCGGTGTGGCGTTCCTGGCGGGGATTTCCTTCCGGCGTGTTCTCTGGCAGTCAGCCCGCTTCAGTGAACCGGTGGCGGCAGGCGCCGATGCCTCCATAGCGTTGGGTACATGACCGACCACCGGATCGAACTGGCCGATGCTGTACAGGCGGTACGGGACGAGCTGATATCTGCGGCGGGCCGCTCGTCCGGACATGATCTGACCTTCGAAGTGGGCGACATCGAGCTGGAGTTCAGCGTCGAGCTGCGCAAGGAGGGCAGGGGCGGCATGAAGGTGAAGGCGTGGGTGGTGGAGGCCGGGACGGACGGCGGTGTCAGCAGCGCCCGCACCCACCGAGTGGCGGTCACCCTCAAGGCGCTGAACTCCCGTACCGGGCAGCCGTGGAAGGTGCGGAACGAGAGCCGGGGGAGCATCGGGAGGTTCGGCGGAGGTGATGACGGGCGGTGATCGGGGGCAAGGCCCTGAACAGGGCTGTCGTGGTGTGGGGCAACGGGCAGGGGAGCGGCGTGCTGCTCAACCGGCGGAACGTGCTCACGGCGTGGCACGTGGTGGAGTCCACCGAGTCGCTCTCGGTGATCCATCCCTCGTCGGGTGAGCCGGTGCACTGCCGGCTCGGCTGGGCGGACACGACACTCGACGTGGCGGTGCTGGCCGCGCAGACGGACGTGATCAGCGCCGAGCTCGCCGCACCCCTGGGCCGCCTCAGGCTGGGCCGAGTCGGCACCCATGTCCCGCTGTCACACTGCGACATCGTGGGTTTCCCGCAGATCCAGCGCTACGGAGAGCACGGTGAGGACCTGGAGTGCGACCAGTACCGCGTGAGCGTGCTGCCGATGGCCGGACGGATGAGGGGGCTCCTCACCTGCGAACTCGATCAGCCGGCAGCCGAGGAGCGGGGAGACGGCCTCACACCCCTGCGGGGACTGTCGGGTGCTCCGGTCTTCGCCGGCCCCGCGTTGATCGGCGTGGTGACCCAGGTGCCTCAGGGCCGTCACCACCTCAGGATCGAAGCAGTGCCGATGACGGACGTCATCGAACGACACGGGCTGGCGTTCCCGCGCACCTGGCTGGAGGAGATCACCGAAGTCCACCCCCAGGACGAGCACTTCGAGGCCCGATACGCGCAGGACCTGAGCTGCCAGTACCGCAAGACGGAGATCTTCGGCATCGAGGAACTGGGGCGCAGCGAATCGCGTTGGGACCTTGACACCGCCTATCTGAGCCTGAGAGCCGAGGCCGCCGCGCACGCTTACTCGAGGGACGACTTCTTCGACTCGCTCCTGGACTCCCGGTATTACACACTGGCGCCGAGCAGCGCCCAGCGCATCGAGACCCTGCTGACCAACCGGCCTCGCGCCCTGCTGCGCGGCGAAGCGGGTGCCGGCAAGACGACCCTCGTGTGGTGGCTCGCCGCCCATGCAGCGAGCGGCACCCTGAGCGACGAACTCGCCGAACTCAACGGCCTCATCCCCTTCGTCGTCCCGCTGCGCGAGGTGCACGCCCGCGGTGGACGCTTCCCCGTGGTGTCGGAGCTCCTCTCCGCCGGACGGGTCATCACGGACGGTCAGCCCGACGGCTGGGCCCGCCGGGTGCTGGAGGCGCGGCGCGGTTTTCTCTTGGTGGACGGTCTGGACGAGGTCCCGGCGCCGGAGCGGGAGGAGGCCCGACGGTGGCTGTGTGCCCTCCTCGACCGCTACCCCGGCACGCGGTGCCTGGCGACCGTGCGTCCCAACGCCGTCGACAAGCAGTGGCTCAGCGGCGACGGCTTCGACGAGCTGACCCTCCTGCCCATGAGCGACGACGACATCCGCGCCTTCGTGCACGCCTGGCACAACGCCGCCCGCCTCGAATACGACCACCTCTACGCCGGTCGAGGCGGCAGCGAGGAACGCGAACTCCTCACCTCGCTGGAAGAGGACCTGGTGCATCAGCTGGAGCGCAACACCGCGCTGCGCGACCTCGCCCGCACCCCGCTGCTGTGTGCGGTGATCTGCGCCCTGCACCGGCGCCGCCGCGGTCTGCTGCCCACCACCCGCTGGCAGCTCTACCGGGCCGCTCTCGCCATGCTCCTCGGTGGCCGGGACGCGGGTCGGGGCGTCCTCAACGCCGATCACGTCCGACTCGACTCCGACGAGCAGCACGCGCTGCTCCAGCGTCTGGCCATCTGGCTGGTGCGGACCGGGCAGCAGCAGATGACGTATGCGCAGGCCGTCCACCAACTGGACCAGGCGGTGCGGGACATGCCGCACATCCAGGAGCAGGGATCGCCCGAGGGGATCCTGCGCTTCCTGCTCGATCGAAGCGGACTCCTCCAGGAACGGACGGAAGAAGCGATCCAGTTCATCCACCGTACGTTCCAGGACTTCCTGGCGGCCAAGGAGTTCCACGAGAGCGGCTACCTGCCGGAACTTCACGAGCATGCCCACAGCGAAGCCTGGCAGGACGTGATCGAGCTGGCGGCGGGGCATGCGGCACGTCCGGACGCCCGCCATCTCATCAGCACTCTGCTGGGCCTCGGGGACGCCGCCGAGCACCGTAGGGACCGGCATCGTCTCCACGTACTGGCGGCGCGGTGCGCGATCAACGTCCAATCGCTGAACGCCGGCTTGATGGAGATGGTGAAGAACCGGGTGGACGCCCTCATGCCGCCACGGGACCGCGAGGAGATCGAGGAACTCGCGGGTCTGGGCGACTGGGTCGTGGGGCTGCTGCCGGACGCGGAGCAGCTGCGCGACCGCGTGGCCCTGAACACGGTGCGCCTGCTCGCCCGGGTACGCAGCGCGAAGGCGCGCCAGAAGCTGAGGCAGTGCGCGTCGCACCCGGATCCCCTCGTCCGCAGCGAGGTCGCGAGGGCCTGGACCTTCCACCAACTGGAGGAGTACGTCAGCGAAGTCCTGGACGGGGCCCACCTGCCCGATCTGCTGGTCGACGAGCATGCGCAACTCGTACGACTGTCTCGTCTGGGATCCGTCACCAGGCTTGTGCTGAGGGGCGCGTGCTCATCAGCGGACTTGGACGCCCACCTCCCGGTGCGGCGCCTCGAATCGCTCGTGATCCGGGACAACGAGGTGATCGAGAGCCTGGAATTCCTTCAAAGCCGAGTGGATCTGAGGCGCCTCGAATTGGAGGAATGCCCATCCCTCCGGGATTACTCCGGGCTGCCGGACCTCCCCTTGACGGCGCTCAGGCTGACCGGAGCCCTCACGGGGGGCCTCGTCCGGCCGCATCCGGGCGTGCGGCACTTGGAGGTGGGAGCCGAAAGCATCGAACGGTTCGCCTACCGCCTGGAGGAATGGCCGAACCTGCGGGCGATGTCGGTCGAGGGGCACGTCAGCAGCCCGTACCGGCTTCTTGAGGCCGTGCGCCACGCGCCTCAGCTGACCCGGATCGGACTGGGGATCGACTCACTTCACGAACTGCAGTCCACGGACCCGCTCCCTCGCATCGAGCGACTGATGGTCACCGGCCTGCACAGCCTCACGCATATCGGGCAACTGGTCCGCGTCTTCCCCAACCTGAGAAGGCTGGCACTGGGGCTGGTGGCAGTCGGTGCCGCCCTCGATCTGAGGGGACTTCACGGCCTGCCCGACTTGCGTCTCGACCTCTGGGGTGATGTGCCGGACAAGAGCGCCATCGAGGGAGCGGAGATCTTCGGTGACCGACTCCGCATCGCGCCGACGAGCCAGCGAAACTGACCGGCGAGGAAGCTCCCCCCGGCGCTGGGGGAACGGCCCGCTGTGGTCGATCAGCCGCTCCGCCGAGACGACGCGGCCGGCCTCGTACAACAGCACCGCCAGGACGCGCCGTTGCTTCGCGTGCCCGATAGCCACCGGGACGGATGTTCAACGGATCTCCCCTGCCGGTCACAGTTGTTGCTGCGCGAACCATTGACGCGCAAGACGTTCGATTCTACGGTCCGTTCGAACTTGCGATCGCTGTTCGAAATGTCGATCAGCTGTCACCCCCACCGCAAGGAGGACCGTATGAGCCGCTCCATCCTGCGCAAGAGAACCGCCCTGCTCGCCCTCCCCGCCGCCGCACTGCTGGCCCTGATGCCGAGTGCGGCGTCCGCGTACCCCAACCCCGGCCGGGTCACCGGCGACATCGTCACCCACGACCCGTCGATGATCCGCACCTCGTCCGGCCAGTACCTGCTCTACGCCACCGGCGGCGGCATCGCCAGCAAGACGTCCGGTGACCGCACGGCCTTCCGGAACGGCGGTGACGCCTTCTCCAGCAGGCCGAGCTGGTGGCGGAACTACTCCTCCGTCCCCGAGGCCTGGGCGCCGGACATCTCGTACCACGGCGGCAAGTACCTGATGTACTACTCCGTCTCGAAGTTCGGCTCGAACACGTCCGCCATCGGCCTCGCGACCTCCAGCACCGGCCGGCCGGGCAGCTGGACCGATCAGGGCACGGTCTACACGTCGAACTCCTCCAGCGACTTCAACGCCATCGACCCGAACCTCTTCGTGAACGACGACGGCAAGTGGTGGCTGTCCTTCGGCAGTTGGTGGACCGGGATCAAGATGATCCAGATCAACCCGGCCACCGGGAAGCAGCTCTCCTCCAACACCACCCGCTACTCACTCGCCTCCCGCCCCACCGGCACCAAGGCCGTCGAGGCGCCCTTCATCGTCAAGCGGAACGGGTACTACTACCTCTTCGCCTCGTACGACACCTGCTGCAACGGCACCAGTTCGACGTACAAGGTCAAGGTCGGTCGCGCCTCCAGCATCACCGGGCCGTACCGCGACAAGAACGGCGTCGACATGAGGAACAACGGGGGCACGCCCGTCCTGGAGTCGCACGGCAGCATCATCGGCCCGGGCGGACAGTCGATCATGAACGACGCCGACGGCGACCTGATCGTCTACCACTACTACGACGGCAACGACAACGGCACGCCCAAGCTCGGCGTCAACCTCCTGAACTGGAGCAGCGGATGGCCCGTCGCCTACTGACCCTGCTGGCCGTCCTGCTGCTCGCCCTCAGTCTCGGCCAGCCCACCGCGAGCGCCGCCTCGTTCGCCAACCCGGTCAAGTCCGTCAAGGGCGCCGACCCCTGGATCTCGTACCACGACGGCAACTACTACCTGGTGACGACCAGCTGGACCGACGTCATCACCATCCGCAAGTCCGCCACCCTCGCCGGGCTCTCCACCGCGCCCAGCGTCCAGGTGTGGAAGGGCGACGCCGCTTCCCGGTGCTGCAACATCTGGGCACCCGAGCTGCACTTCGTCAACGGCCGCTGGTACCTGTACTACGTCGCCGGGCAGAACGTGTCGGACTACAACCCGACGCAGCGCAGCCATGTACTGGAGAGTGCCGGATCCGACCCCATGGGCCCCTACACCTACAAGGGGCAGCTCAACTCCGCCTGGATGCTGGACCCGAGCCTGATGAACGTGGGCGGCCGGCTGTACATGCTGGGCAGCGCGATCACGGGCGGGACGCAGAACCTCGTCATCGCGCCGATGTCCAACCCGTACACCGTCAGCGGCTCCTACTCGACGATCTCGACGCCGACGCACGCCTGGGAACGGCAGGGCGGCACCGTCAACGAGGGCGCGGAGGTGCTGCAGCGCGGTGGCCGGACCTTCCTGATCTACTCCGCGAGCGGCTGCTGGACGCCCGACTACAAACTCGGGCAACTGGAGCTGACCGGCTCCAACCCGCTGTCCGCCTCCTCCTGGACGAAGAAGTCCACGCCCGTCTTCCAGCGCAGTGACGCAAACGGGGTGTACGGGCCCGGCCACAACGGCTTCTTCACCTCACCCGACGGCCGCGAGAACTGGATCGTCTACCACGCCAACGACTCCGCCTCCGAGGGCTGCGACAACGGCCGCACGACCCGGGCCCAGAAGTTCACCTGGAACTCCGACGGCACCCCGAACTTCGGCACACCCGTCCGGCTCGGGGCGAGCATGCCAGGGCCGTCCGGCGAACCGGCGTCCGCCTCGACGACCTACACCGTCTCCAACCGCAACAGCGGCAAGTGCCTGGATGTCGCCGGCAGCTCGTCGGCCGACGGCGCGGGCGTCGTGCAGTACACCTGCAACGGCGGGACCAACCAGCGCTGGCGCCTGGAGGACCTGGGCGACGACACCCACAGGCTCGTGAACGTCGCCACCGGCAAGGTCCTCGACACCGCCGACTGCTCAACTGCCGACGGCGCCGACCTGCGCCAATGGTCCTGGCTGAACAACACCTGCCAGCGCTTCCAGTTCGTCGCCACGGACGCCGGCTACGTCCGCATCGTGAACAAGGCCACCGGCAAGGTGGCCGACGTGGCGAACTGCTCGACGGCGGACAGCGCGGACGTACGCCAGTGGTCGTGGCTCAACAACGCTTGCCAACAGTGGAGGTTGAACCCGGCTTAGTCCGACGTCCCTAGGGGCGCGGGGAACTGCGCGACAAGCCACAACGGACCCGCACCCGCCGGGCACGGAAACCAGCTACGGCGAGAAGGCGCTACCCGGCCTGCCCCATCCCCGCCGCGTTGGGCCAGGCCTGAGCCCCCGGCCATCCGGTAGCCGGCGCAGGCGACAACCCGTTCGTCCCCCTGACCTGCGCGGCGGTCAACCCACCCCGCGCGGGAACCCCCGGCGGGGTGGGCCCGGTAGCGGCCGGCACGGGAGCCGGCGCCGGAGCAGGGACCGGCGCCGGCGCCGGGTTCGGGAACGGCGCCTGTGCCACAGGCGCCAGCGGCGGCGCGGCCATGGGCTGCGGCGCCGGCTGCGGCACGGGATGGGGCGCGGGCTGAGGGACGGTCTGGGGCACAGACTGAGGCATCTGCTGCTGCCCCATCTGGCCAATCTGCCCCATCTGACCCTGTCCCACCTGTGTCAACTGCCCGACATGCCCCATCTGTCCAGCCTGCGCAGCCGCCGGCATCGGCATCCCACCCGCACCCGCCGCCCCGGCGGACCCGGCGGACGCGGCAGCGGGAAGCGGCACCCCGGTACCGGTGCCCGGGGCCGACGGCCCCGGACCACCCGCACCGACGGCCTGAGCGGCAAGCCCCCGCATACCGGACCCGTTGGTCTCGCTCACCAGACGGTCCACTGCCGCCGTACCCGAGCTGTAGCTGGTCCCGTTGCCCAGCTCGGATACGGCGGCTCCCCTCCTGGACGTCCCGTAGAGCACCTGTTCCAGGCCGGACACCAGGCGACGCACGTCCACCTGGGGGCGCACCACGAGACGCAGGAAGCGGCTGGACGAACCGATCTTGTTGCCGCACTCACGGACCAGGATCCGGTGCTCGGTGAGCATCCGGTCCCGGACCACGGTGCCCTCGGCGCCCACGGGGAGGCGCACGAAGAGGAAGTTGCCCTGCGACGGGTAGACCGTCAGCCCGGGCAGGGAGGACAGCTGGCTGGCCATGTCGAGGCGGTCGCGCCGCACCTGCTGCAGGCTCTGCGCGTACTCCGCGCCGTGCTCCTTGAGCATGAAGACGACATGCTCGGCGAAGGAGTTGAGGTTCCACTTCGGGAGCATCGACCGTACCCGCCCGGCGAGGGCCGGGTTGGCGACGAGGTAGCCGAAGCGGATGCCGTGCAGGCCGAAGTTCTTGCCGAGGCTGCGCAGCACGATGACGTTGGGCCGCAGCATCGCCTCCTGGACGACGGACGGTTCCGCCTCGGCGTCCGCGAACTCCAGGAACGACTCGTCGATGACGATCAGGTCGAGGTCGGCCATCGCGTCCATGAACTGGACGATGGCGTGCTTGTGCAGGAAGCCGCCGTCGGGGTTGTTGGGGTTGCAGATGACGGCGACGCGCGTGCCCCGCGCGCGGATGAACTCGGCGTACTGCGCGAGGTCGAGGGCGAAGCCGCTGGACTCCTGGAGCGGGAACATGTCGACCCGCTTGCCGGTCTCCATGGGCTGGTCGGTCCAGCGGCCGAAGGTGGGGACGGGGATGGCGAGGGACTCGCGGACGAGCAGGTGGTCGATCCAGGTGATGAGCTCGGTGGAGCCGTTGCCCATCGCCACGCACTGCGGCGGCAGCTGGAGCAGGCTGCACAGCTCGGCCGTGATGGTGTCGGCGCTGCTCGGGTAGTACGTGATGATGTCGCGCAGTCTGGCCGACATGTCGTCGAACATGGCCGGGGTGGGGAAGTACGGGTTGCAGGGGATGCAGAAGTCCACCGGCCCGGCGCCGTCGCCGCCCTCACGTGTCAACGCCGCCATCGACGGGCTGTGCGCCGCGGTGCTGCGGAACAGCGACGTGACGTTGTCGGCCATGGAACCTCCGTATAGGGCGGGTCCGTTGGGGACGGCCGGACCCGGCGTTTAAAGGCGGCCCGCGCGGGGGAGCGCGGGCCGCCCTTACATACGGAGGCTGCGGTGGTGCTGTTCAACCACTGAGGCTGCCCTCAGAAAATTGTGTGCCACCTGTGAAGACGGTCAGCAGCCGAACGTGTGGACCGTCGTCGTCCGGTACGTCTGCCCGGGCCGCAGCACCGTCGACGGGAACGACGGCTTGTTCGGCGAGTCCGGGAAGTGCTGCGTCTCCAGGCAGAGCGCGTCGCCCTGCCGGTAGGTGCGGTCGGACGGGCCGGTCAGCGTGCCGTCGAGGAAGTTGCCGGAGTAGAACTGCAGGCCCGGCTCGTTCGTGGCGATCTTCATCGTGCGGCCGGAGGCCGGGTCGCGCAGGGTCGCGATGTGCTCGGGGCGGGCGGTGATGCCCTTGTCGAGGACCCAGTTGTGGTCGAAGCCCTTGGCGGTCACCAGCTGCGGGTGCGAGACGCGGATGTCCCGGCCGATCGGTTTGGCCTTGCGGAAGTCGAAGGGGGTCCCCGCGACCTTGGCCAGCTCGCCCGTGGGGATCAGGCCCGAGTCGGTGGGCGTGTAGCGGGAGGCCGCGATCTGGAGCTCGTGGTCCTCGATCGTGCCGCTGCCCTCGCCGGCCAGGTTCCAGTAGACGTGGCTGGTGAGGTTGACGACGGTGGCCTTGTCCGTGGTGGCCTCGTAGTCGATGCGCCAGTCGCCGTGCCGGGTGAGCGTGTACGTCACCTTCGTCTTGAGCGTGCCCGGGTAGCCCATCTCGCCGTCGACGCTCGTGTAGTACAGGTACAGGCCGACGTCGGAGCCCTTGGTGAACGGCTCGATGTCCCACACGCGCTTGTCGAAGCCCTTGGCGCCGCCGTGCAGGCTCTGCTCGCCGTCGTTGACGGAGAGCTGGTAGTCCTTGCCGTCGAGGGTGAACTTGCCCTTGCCGATGCGGTTGCCGTAGCGGCCGATCAGGGCGCCGAAGTACGGGCTCTTGGCGACGTAGTCGTCGATGTTGTCGAAGCCCGCGGAGACGTTGGCGTAGCGGCCGCGGCGGTCGGGGATCTCCAGCGACTGGACGATGCCGCCGTAGGAGAGCACCTTCAGGCGGGTGCCGCCGTTCTCCAGGGACCAGCTGTAGATCTTGGTGCCGTCGGCTAGCTTGCCGAAGAGCGTCTTCACCGGCTTCCTGCCTCCCGTGGCGTGCGCCGTGCCGCCGAGCGTGGTGGCGGCTATGCCCGCCGCCGCGGCTCCCGCGATGACGGCGCGTCTGTTCAGTTCCATGTGTGCGGCTCCCCCATAAGGAGTGGGCCCCGCCCGCCGGCGGGGCCCAGGTGACTTACGAACCGACCTTGCGCTTGTTCCACACGTCGAACCCGACCGCCGCCAGGAGCACCAGGCCCTTGATGACCTGCTGCCAGTCGGTGCCGATGCCGACGAGGTTCATACCGTTGTTCAGCACGCCCAGGACCAGGCCACCGATGATCGCGCCGAGGACGGTGCCGACACCGCCGCTCATCGACGCGCCGCCGATGAACGAGGCCGCGATCGCCTCCAGCTCGAAGTTGAGGCCGGCCTTGGGAGAGGCCGCGTTGAAGCGGGCGGCGAAGACCAGACCCGCCAGGGCCGCGAGCATGCCCATGTTCAGGAAGACCAGGAAGGTGACCTTCTTGTCCTTCACACCCGACAGCTTGGCCGCCGGGAGGTTGCCGCCGATCGCGTAGATGTGGCGGCCGACGATCGCGTTGCGCATCACGTAGCCGAAGCCGACGAGCAGCACGCCCAGGACGAGCAGCACGATCGGGGCGCCCTTGTAGCTGGCCAGCAGCATGGTCAGCGTCAGCACGGCGGCGGAGATCGCGACCAGCTTCAGCAGGAACAGCTTGGTGGGCGGGACGTCGAGCGAGAACTCCTGCTGCCGCCTGCGGTCACGGACCTCCTGGAAGATCACCAAGGCGATCATCGCGAAGCCCAGCAGCAGCGTGAGGTTGTGGTAGTTGGTGCTCGGGCCGACCTCGGGCAGGAAGCCGTTGGCGGCCTTCTGGAGGCCCTCCGGGAACGGGCCGAGGGTCTGGCCCTCCAGGAAGATCTCGGTCAGACCGCGGAAGATCAGCATGCCCGCCAGGGTCACGATGAACGACGGTATGCCGCCGTACGCGATGAAGAACCCTTGGATGGCACCCGCGACCGCGCCCACGGCCAGGCACAGCACCACGGCGAGCGGCCAGGGAATGTCCTGTTTGACCATGAACACGGCGGCCATCGAGCCGACGAACGCCGTCAGCGAGCCGACCGACAGGTCGATGTGGCCCGCGATGATGACCAGCATCATGCCGATCGCGAGGATCAGGATGTAGCTGTTCTGGAGGACCAGGTTGGAGACGTTGCGCGGCAGCAGCAGGTCGCCGTCGGTCCACACGGCGAACAGCGCCACGATCAGGCCGAGCGCGATCAGCATGCCGTACTGGCGCATGTTGCGTCGCATGCCGTCCAGCACCAGCTGCAGGAGTCCGTCGCCGGTGGCCGCCCCTCCCTTGCCGGGCGGCGCGGGGGCCGGCGTCTTGGCGGTCACGTCCGTGCTCATCGGGTTACCTCTTTGTCCTTCGTCATCTGACGCATCAGCGATTCCTGTGAGGCCTCGGCCCGCGAGAACTCACCGGTCAGCCGCCCGGCGGCCATCGTGTAGATGCGGTCGCACATGCCGAGCAGTTCGGGCAGCTCGGAGGAGATGAAGACGACCGCCTTGCCCTGGGCGGCCAGCTGGTCGATGACCGTGTAGATCTCGTACTTGGCACCGACGTCGATACCGCGCGTCGGCTCGTCCAGGATCAGCACGTCCGGACCCGAGAAGATCCACTTGCTGAGGACGACCTTCTGCTGGTTGCCGCCGGACAGCTTGCCCACCGGCTCGAAGACGGTCGGCGCCTTGATGTTCATGGACTTGCGGAAGCCCTCGGCGACCTGCCGCTCCTCGTGCTCGTCGACCACTCCGCGCTTGGCGACCTTGCCCAGGGCGGTCAGCGAGATGTTCCGGTTGATGGTGTCGATGAGGTTGAGGCCGTAGTGCTTGCGGTCCTCGGTGACGTACGCGATCCCGTGCTTGACCGCCTCGGGGACGGACTTCGTACGGATCTCCGTGCCGTCCTTGAGGACCGTGCCGCCCGCGTACCGGCCGTACGTCCGCCCGAAGACGCTCATCGCGAGTTCGGTGCGGCCGGCGCCCATCAGGCCCGCGATGCCGACGATCTCGCCGCGCCGCACCGCCAGGGACACGTCGTCGACGACCTTGCGCTGCTGGTCGATCGGGTGGAACACGGTCCAGCCCCGGATCTCCAGGGCGGGTGCCACGCCCTCCTCGGGCTGGTGCGGCGACCGCTCCGGGAAGCGGTGCTCCAGGTCGCGGCCGACCATGCCGCTGATGATCCGGTCCTCGGTGGTCTCCGGGGCCTTCACATCGAGGGTCTCGATGGTCTGGCCGTCCCGGAGGATCGTCACCGAGTCGGCGACCTTGCGGATCTCGTTGAGCTTGTGGGAGATGATGATCGAGGTGATGCCCTGCTTCTTCAACTCCAGGATGAGATCCAGGAGTTTGTCGCTGTCCTCGTCGTTCAGGGCCGCGGTCGGCTCATCCAGGATGAGCAGCTTCACCTTCTTCGACAGGGCCTTGGCGATCTCCACGAGCTGCTGCTTGCCCACGCCGATGTCGGCGACGCGGGTGTCGGGGTGGTCGCTGAGCCCGACCCGCCGCAGCAGCTCGGTGGCGTGCCGCAGCGTCTCCCTCCAGTCGATGAACCCGCCCTTGGCGTGCTCGTTGCCGAGGAAGATGTTCTCCGCGAGGGAGAGGTACGGCGACAGCGCCAGCTCCTGGTGGATGATGACGATGCCGCGCTGCTCGCTCGCCCGGATGTCCTTGAACTCGCAGACCTCCCCCTCGAAGAGGATGTCCCCCTCGTAGGTGCCGTGCGGGTGGACGCCGGAGAGGACCTTCATCAGGGTCGACTTACCGGCGCCGTTCTCCCCGCAGATGGCGTGGACCTCGCCCTGCTGGACGGTCAGCGTGACGTCCGACAGCGCCTTGACGCCGGGAAAGGTCTTGACGATCGAGCGCATTTCCAGGACGGGTCCCGCCATGGTCGTGCCTTCCAATCAAAGTGTGCCGGCGGTTTTAGAGGTCGCTTGCCTTGATGTAGCCGGAGTCGACGACTTCCTTCTGGTAGTTGGTCTTGTCGACGGCGACCGGCTCGAGCAGGTAGGCCGGGACGACCTTCGAGCCGTTGTCGTAGGTCTTGGTGTCGTTGACCTCGGGCTTCTTGTCGTTCAGCAGCGCGTCGACCATGTTCGAGGCGACCTTGGCGAGCTGGCGGGTGTCCTTGTAGACGGTCATCGACTGCTGGTCGGCGATGATCGACTTCACCGAGGCGAGCTCGGCGTCCTGGCCGGTGACGATCGGCAGCGGCTTGCTCTTGGAGCCGTAGTCGTCCGACTTCAGCGCCGAGAGGATGCCGATGGAGATGCCGTCGTAGGGGGAGAGGACCGCGTCGACCCGGTCGCGCTTGTAGGCCGAGGTCAGGATGTCGTCCATGCGCTTCTGGGCGGTGCCGCCGTCCCAGCGCAGGGTGGTGACCTGGTTCAGCTTGGTCTGCTTGGAGCGGACGACGAGCTGCTTCTTGTTGATGTAGGGCTGCAGGACGTTCATCGCGCCCTGGAAGAAGTAGCGGGTGTTGTTGTCGTCGTTGGAGCCGGCGAACAGCTCGATGTTGAAGGGGCCCTTCTTGGAGCCGTCCTTCAGGCCGAGCTTCTCGACGATGTAGTTGCCCTGGAGCTCGCCGACCTTCTCGTTGTCGAAGGAGGCGTAGTAGTCGACGTTCGGCGAGCCGAGGATCAGGCGGTCGTAGGAGATGACCGGGATGTTCGCGTCCTTGGCCTGCTGGAGCACGTTGTTCATCGACTTGTTGTCGATGGCCGCGACGATCAGCGCCTTGACGCCCTGGGTGATCAGGTTCTCGATCTGCGAGACCTGCTGGTCCGGGTCGTCCTCGCCGTAGACCAGCTGGGTCTTGTAGCCCTTGGACTCCAGGTCCTTCTTGACGTTGTTGCCGTCGGCGATCCAGCGCTCGGAGGACTTGGTCGGCATCGCGATGCCGATGGTGCCGCCCTTGGCGCTGTCCCCGCTCTCCTCGCTGCCGCCCTCGCTGTTCTGGCCGCAGGCGGACAGGGTCAGGGCGAGGGACGCGGCTCCGGCTATGGCGGCGAGGGCGGCTCTGCGGTTACGCATGGTCATCATCCTTGATGTGTGTGCAGGGCTCGGTCTGAGGGTGCGAAGTCGCTCCGGGGGGTCGGGCCGGAAAAGACCGAGAAGAGATGTGTCGGATTGTGGTCGGCTGTGTCTTCTTTTGTGAAGGCGAGTATCCGGAACGTTATGACGAGATTTCGAACCGTTGTAGATCGCCAGGCAGCCGCGAACCGAGCGGCGCCATGTCGCCGTCGGCCCCGTGGCGGGCCAGAAGATCCAGAGCGAGCCGGCCGCGCCGCACGCGTTCCTTGGCCGTGGTCAGGGTCAGCTCCCGCATGTGGTGCCCGTAGGGGTAGATTCCGGGCGCCTTCGACAGGCCGAACTTCAGGTAGAGCGGTGCGCCGCGCCGGATGAGCTCGGCGACCTCGTACATCCGGACGTAGCCGCCGAGGTCGTCGGGGGCCTCGATGTACATGTCCATCGGAGCGCCGGAAACCCGGCGGATCTCGGTGAGGTGATCGAGCGTCAGGTCGCTCGGCACGTTGACCGAGTCGGCGCCGAGCCGCTCGTACACCGCGTACGCCGCCGGGTTGACCGGCCCGATGAGCGCACTCACCTTGAGGGTCGTGTCGGCCGGGATGATGCCGGCGGCTCTCGCCCGGTGCAGCGTCCACAGCACGCCCTCGTCGGCGACGAGCAGGCACTTGACGCCCAACTCCGTTGCCCGGACGGCGTCTTCGACACTTCCGGCGACGGCGTCGTGGCCGCGGGCGCGCAGTCCGGCCCCCCGCGAGTCGGTGCGCGTCGAGCCGCCGATGTCCCACGTGCCGCGCGGGCCGGTGAACAGACAGAGCTCGATGTCGCGCTCGCCGGTCGCCTCGACCATCTCGGTGATCTCGGCGTCGGTCAGCATCCACACGCCGCTGCCCTGGCTGATCCGGTGGATCGGCACGTCCAGTCGCGAGGCCTCCTTCAGGACCACCGCCAGCGCCTCGGGACCCTCGCACGAGGGGATCTCGGTGCGCCAGCGGCCGCCGCCGGGGAAGGAGTGCGGCGAGGCGTCGGCGGGGTCGAGGGCGGGCGCGTTCAGGCCCAGCGTGGTGAGCGCCTGCTCACCGGGCCTTCGGGCTGCCGTGGCGGAAGCGTCGGTCACAGGAATGTCCTTTGGTTCGATATTTCGGACGAAGTTCGCGGCTCTGGGTACGGCAAGGCTGGGTGTACGCCGGTACGGGGAGCCGTCAGGTCGCCCCCGTACCGGCGTACGTCTAGGGGCGGAGCAACACCTTGCCCACCTTCGGATCGCCGGCTCCCACCAGCTCGATGGCCTGCGAGAACTCGGCGAGCGGCAGCTCGTGCGTCACCAGCGGCAGCGGGTCGAGCAGACCGGCGGCGAACACCCGCACCGTGTGCGCCCAGGCGTCCGGCGGAGCACCGAAGACGGTGTGCACCTCCAGCTGCCGTACGACGAGATCGGTCGGGTCGAGGCCGTCGGCGCCCGGCGCCGGGATGCCGGTCAGGACCAGCCGGCCGCCGCGCCGGAGCAGGGCGGCGGAGATCCGGGCGGCGTCCGCGGACCCGGCCGTCTCGATCACCACGTCGAAGTCGTCCGGGAGCTCCTGGTCCTTCGTCCGGAAGTCCGTCGCGCCGTACTGCCGCGACAGTGCCTCACGGTCCCGGCGGGTGCCGACGACCAGCAGCTCCGCCGGCGAGTTCGCCTTCAGGAACTGCACGGCGAACATGCCCAGCGTGCCGGTGCCCACCACGGCGACGCGCTCGCCGGGCTGCGCGTTCCCCTTCAGCGCGGCCGCCGCGATGCACGCGGCGGGTTCCAGGAGGGCCGCGGCCGTGAGGTCGCAGTCGTCCGGGAGGGCGTGCAGGAGACGGGCGGGGAGCGTCAGCGTGGTCGCCATCGCACCCGGCTGGGTGAACCCGGTCTCCTCGTAGCCGGCCGTGCACAGGGTCGTGTCGCCCGCGTGGCAGCGGTCGCAGACCTGGCAGTTGCGGAAGCCCTCACCGACGACCTTGCGGCCCACGAGGGACCCGGGGACACCGGCACCCACCGCCTCGACCGTCCCCGACCACTCGTGGCCCGGGGTGAGCGGGTAGCGCACGTAGCCCTCGGGGCGGTTGCCCTGGTAGACCTCGCGGTCGCTGCCGCAGATGCCGGAGGCGTGGACACGGACGAGCGCCTCGCCGGCCTCGGGCTGCCGGGGCTCGTGCGGGACGAGACGGTGCTCGCCCGGGGTGTCGATCACTACGGCGGTGCTCACGTCGCTCCTGGGAGTTTCGAAGCTTTCGGTTGCCGGGTCCGGGTTTCCGGGGGCCGGACGGTCACTGGGAGCCCTTGGGCTTGCGCTGCACCCAGCCCTCCGCCCACAGGTCGAAGCGGGCCTGCTGCTGGGGGAACTCGGCGGCGGCGTCGACGTCCAGTTCCACGCCGAGCCCCGGGGCGTCGGAGAGGCGGAAGCAGCCGTCCTCCGGGTTCACCTGCGGGGCGCCCTTGACCACCTTCTTGATCTCCGCGTCCGCGAAGTCGTTGAAGTGCTCAAGGATCTTGAAGTTCGGGGAGGTGAACCCGACCTGGAGGGACGCGGCGGTCAGGACCGAGCCACCCACGTTGTGGGGAGCCACCAGCATGTAGTGGGTCTCGGCCGTCGCGGCGAGCTTCCGGGTCTCCCAGATTCCACCGATATGGCCGACGTCCGGCTGGATGATGTCCACGGCCTGGCTCTCGAACAGCTCGCGGAACTCGATCCGGTCGTGGATGCGCTCGCCGGTGGCGACCGGCATGTCGACCTTGGCGGCGACCTTCTCCAGGGCCTTGAGGTTCTCCGGCGGGACCGGCTCCTCCAGCCACGCCGGCTTGAACGGCGCGAGCTCCTTGGCCAGGCGGACGGCCGTGGCGGGGGAGAAGCGGCCGTGCATCTCCAACATCAGCTCGGCCTCGGGGCCGATGGCGTCCCGGACCGCCTCGATCAGGGAGACGGCGTACAGGGTGTCCTTGTGGTCCAGCTCGAAGTGGCCGGTGCCGAAGGGGTCGATCTTGAGCGCCCGGTAGCCGCGCTCCATGACCCCCTGGGCCGCCTTGTGGTACGCCTCCGGGGTGCGCTCGGTGGTGTACCAGCCGTTGGCGTACGCCTTGACCTTGTCGGTGACCTTGCCGCCCAGCAGCTGCCAGACGGGGACGCCGAGGGCCTTGCCCTTGATGTCCCAGCAGGCCATCTCGATCACGGCGATACCGGACATCACGATCTCGCCCGCGCGGC
The DNA here is from genome assembly GCF_028885415.1 of Streptomyces coeruleorubidus. Lineage (GTDB taxonomy): Bacteria > Actinomycetota > Actinomycetes > Streptomycetales > Streptomycetaceae > Streptomyces > Streptomyces coeruleorubidus_A. Next base: position 3,034,623 of record NZ_CP118527.1, on the reverse strand, counting down.
CGTAGTCGCCGTACTTCATCCGCTTGACGAGGTCCTCGACAGCGAAGGGGTCGGAGCCGAGAATGTGATTGGCCTCGGCCTCCTTCAGGTAACCGAGAAGGGCGTCGGTGTGTCCCAGCATCCGGGTCTCGCCGACTCCGGTGATGCCCTCGTCGGTGTGCACCTGGACGTACGTCAGGTTGCGCCACGGCGTCCCGACCACGTGTGTGCTGATTCCGGTGATGCGCACGGCGGTTGTCCCTCGCAGCTTCGTCGGCTCAGTTCTGTCAATCATTCAGTTCGACCGTGTTCGAGATTTCGGCACACGTTCGAAATGCTGGCGTGACAGTAAGGACGTGGCGGTGGGAGTGTCAATGGGTCGCGCGCATAACGGTTTCGACAGTTTCGAAACCGCGGGGGCGGCGTGTCCCTACAGAACCTTCACAGCTGGATCTAGGAACGTTACCGGCGCGGAACTTAATCTTCCCGCGTCATGGACTACTGCGACCCGTGCCGACGGCACCTCAACGGCGCGCTCGCCTGCCCCGGGTGCGGCACCTCAGCCGATGCGCTGCGCTGGCGTGAGCCGGAGTACGGCGGGTACGAGGCTGTTCCCGAGGGCCGCGAGGGCGATCACGACGGGCCGGACGGCTCGGACCGGCCGGACGTGTCGGACCGGTCCGACGACGACCGCGACGACGACGGTGAGCCGTCGGGGCGTGCTGCCCGACGGCGTGGGCGTGGACGTGAGCATGGGTCGGTCGCCGATGGCCCGGGTGGCGGGACGAGCCGGCGGGACCGGAAGGCCGCGGCGCATCGTCGGCGGCGGCGCCGGACGCTGTTCGTCGCGGCGGGGTTCGTGCTGGCGGCGGGTGGACTGAGCCTCGCGGAGCTCGGCATGGACGCGCCCAAGTCGACGCCGAAGCCGGCGGCGGCCGAGGGCGAATCGGCGGACGGCGACGCGTCGACGGAGGCGGGCGAGACGGGCGGCCTCCCGAGTGACGAGGCGTCAAGGACTCCTTCTCCGGATGTGTCTGATTCCCCGTCGGCTTCCAAGTCCCCGAAGGCCGACAAGTCCAAGGATGCCAAGGACGCCGAGACGCCGAAGGACTCCGACCCGACCTCGGCGGACACGTCCCCCACCCGCCCGACATCGGCCCCTACGGCCGCCCGGCCGGTCCCGGCCCCGACGCGAACCCCGGACCCGACGCCCGCACCCCCCAAACCGGAACCGTCCCCGTCGGAGACCTGCAACCGTTTGCTGTGGTGGTGCACGTAGCGCCGGGGTGAGGGCCCGCGCCATCGACCCTCGACCGATCGCCACCGAAGGTTTGCCGGATCGGCAACAACAGTGGCAGACCGGTGAGCCGGTGGGTGACGGTGGGCCCGTGACCGACAACATCGCAGCAGCATCGTCCGCGTCCGGAATCCCCTCGGTCTCCGACGGATACGTCGGAGACCCCGCAGTGCAGGCGGAGTGGGACGATCGGTACGCCGACCGGCAACAGTTGTGGAGCGGCCGGCCCAACGGCGCGCTCGTGGCGGAGGTCGCCGGGCTCACACCCGGGCGGGTACTCGACGTCGGCTGCGGCGAGGGCGCGGACGCCGTCTGGCTCGCGCGCCGCGGCTGGGACGTGACCGCGCTCGAGGTCTCGGGCATCGCGCTGGAGCGGGCGGCCGGGCACGCGCGGGACGCCGGCCTCGCCGTTCACTGGGTACACGCCGAACTCACCGAGGCGGCGCTCCCGCCGGCCTCCTTCGACCTGGTTTCCGCCCAGTACCCCGCCTTGCTGCGCACCCCCGACGCCGCGGCGCAACGAGCACTGCTCGCTGCCGTCGCGCCCGGCGGCGTGCTGCTGGTCGTACACCACGCGGGGATGGACACCCAGCAGGCGCACGACAGCGGCTTTGATCCGGCTGACTACGTCTGGCCCTCGATGGTCATCGACGCACTCGACGACGACTGGAAGGTGGAGGTGAACGAACAACGGCCACGCGTGGCACCCGACGGCGGCGCCGGCGCACACCACACCGACGACCTGGTGCTGCGCGTGCGCCGGCTGCGCTGAGTTTATGGCCCCGTCGACTCGGCAATCTTTGGCTCTGTCCGCCGGACCATGGCCGAGGCAGGGTGGGAGGACCTCGAACTCTGTGGAGGCCTCCTTGAGCATCGCGTTCCTGCTGACCACCTTGGTCGTGGTGGTCACCCCCGGCACCGGTGTGGTGTACACCCTGGCTGCCGGGTTGTCCCACGGCCGGCGGGCGAGCGTGGTCGCCGCCCTCGGCTGCACCCTCGGCATCGTGCCGCATCTGGTGGCGACGATCACCGGGCTCGCCGCGCTGCTGCACACCAGCGTCGTCGCCTACGAGGTGGTGAAGTACCTGGGTGTCGCCTACCTCCTGTACATGGCGTGGGCGACGCTTCGCGACAAGGAGGCGCTGTCCGTCGAGGGTGAGGCCGAGCCGCGGCCGGCGGCCCGTGTGATCGTTTCCGGGGTTCTGATCAACCTTCTCAACCCGAAGCTCACGATCTTCTTCGTCGCGTTCCTGCCGCAGTTCGTGCCCGCCGACGAGCCCGGCTCCCTTGGAGCGATGCTCCGGCTCAGTGCCGTCTTCATGGCGCTGACCTTCGTCGTCTTCGCCGCGTACGGGATGTGCGCCGCCGCCGTACGACATCGCGTGCTGGCCAGGCCGAGGGTGATGACCGGCATCCGCCGGGGGTTCGCCGCCTGCTTCGTGGGCCTGAGCGCGTGGCTGGCGGTGGGATGAGATGCGCTTCCGACACGCGGACGCGATCTGGTCCGACCACCCCGGGCTCGCCGCCGGTGCGCTGTGGGCCACCGGCGTCGATGCCGCCGCCGATGTCGGCGCGCGCGTCGCTGAATACACGGCCCGTGCCACGGCGCGGCTGGCCGGTTACGGCGAGAGCGAGTTCCCCGAAGTGCTGGCCTGGCGGCGGGCGTTCTCCCGGATGGGGCTCAAGCCGACGCAGTACCGCTGCGCCTCGGAGTCGCTGCTGCGGCGGCTGAGGAAGGAGGGAGAACTGCCGCGCATCCATCCGGTGGTCGACCTGTGCAACGCGATGTCGGTCGCCTACGCGGTGCCGGTGGCGGTCCTCGACGCGGACCGCATCGCCGGCCCGCTGCTGGAGGTGCGCCACGCCTGCGGCGACGAGCAGTACACGACCTTCGGTGGCGGCACCGAGCACCCCCGCCCCGGCGAGGTGATCTTCGCCGACGGCGCCGGACATGCGCACGCCCGCCGCTGGACCAACCGGCAGAGCGGCCACTCCGCCGTAGGTGAGCGCACGAGCCGGATCCTGGTGGTGGCGGAGGCCATGCACGACGGCGGAGCCGAGCTCGTGCCGGAGCTGTTGAAGACGGTGGCCGAGGAACTGGCCGCGCACTGGCCGACCGACCCCGCGGCGACCGTTCTCACCCCGTCCTCACCGGAATTCGTCTTTGGTGACTAGGCCCTTGGCGAGCACGCGGAGGCCGCGGTGGCGTATGACACCATCGGCCCGGTGAACGAGGGGAGACAGGGAGCGCACGGGACGGCCGACGTACCCATGACGCCAGCCGCGTCGGCGGACTGCGGATCCCCGGCCTACGGCTCCGATTTCCTGCAGCTCGACGCCGGTGACGCACCCGTCGGCGGCAAGGCGGACTGGCTGGCCCGGCGGCTGCGGCAGGCGATAGCCGACGGCCAGTTGACGGTGGGCAGCAGGCTGCCGCCGACCCGGGTGCTGGCCGCCGAACTGCGCGTGTCACGCGGGGTGGTCACCGAGGCGTACCGGCGGCTCGCCGAGGACGGCCACGTCGAGGGGCGTCGGCGCGGTGGGACGGTGGTGGTCGCGGCGCCTCCTGTCCAGCCGTCGGCGCCCGGCGGGACCAGGCGGTGCCGGGACCAGGCGCCCGTCACCGCCGACCGTGCCGTGCCGGCCACGCTGTTCGCCGGTGAACCCGATGCCGACGTCTTCGACGCGCTGCGCGCCGCCCGCGCGCGCATCGACTTCACCCCCGGCCAGCCCGACCTCACCGCGTTCCCCCGCGCGGCCTGGCTGCGCGCCGAACGGGCCGTGCTCGCCCAGCTGTCCGCCGAGAACCTCGGCTACGGCGATCCCCGCGGAGCCCCACAACTGCGCCGCGCCGTCGCGACCTGGCTGGCGACCAGCCGCGGCATCCGGGTGGAGCCGGACGAGGTGCTGGTCGTCGCCGGCACCGCGCAGGCCCTCACGCTGCTGCACCCCGTGCTGCGGGCGGACGGCATCGACAGCGTCGCGGTCGAGGACCCCGGCTCGCTCGGCACCCGCCAGCACTTGCAGAACGGGGCCCTGGCCACCCCACCGGTACCGGTCGACGACGGTGGAGTGCGCGTCGACGCACTGCGCGCCACCGGTGCCCCCGCGGTGCTGCTCACGCCCGCTCACCAGTTCCCCACCGGCGTCGTGACGAGTGGCGAGCGCCGCCGCGAGCTGATGCTCTGGGCGAAGGACGGCGGGTTGATCATGGAGGACGACTACGACGCGGAGCATCGCTACGACCGGCCGCCGGTGGCTGCGCTGCGGGCACTGCTGGCCGACCAGGTGTGCTACATGGGCAGCGTGTCCAAGCTGCTCGCGCCCGCGCTGCGGATCGGCTGGGTGATCCCGCCGCCCCGCCACCTCGACGCACTGACCGACGCGAAACGCTTCACCGACCTGGGCAACGCCGTGCTGCCGCAGCTGGTGCTCGCCCGGTTGATGGAGTCCGGCGACCTGGAGCGGCACCTGCATCTGCTGCGCGGCCGTCACCGGCGGCGCCGCGACGCGATGATCGACGCCATCACCGAGCACCTGCCGGGCGCGGTCGTGCACGGCGCGGCGGCCGGCCTGCACCTCACCGTCACGTATGCGCCGGAGGTGCCTGACACCGAGCTCGCCGCCGCCGCGCTCACCCGGGGCGTGAAGTGCCAGCCGCTGTCGTGGCACCGGCAGCTGCCCGGCCGCCCCGGCCTCGTCCTCGGCTACGCGGCCACCCCGCCGGGGGCCATCGCCGAAGGAGTGGCGGCGCTCGGCGAGGCGCTGCGCGAGCTGGCCTGACGCCACCACCCCAGCCTCACCCCAACATCCCCCGCAACGCATCCCGCAGCGCCACCCTCTCCCCCTCCGAAAGCCCGGCCAACGGCTCCCGAGCGAACCGCAGCGACTCCCGCAGGCTCCGAGCCACCCGCCGCCCCTCACCCGTCGCCGCCGCCACCTTCACCCTCCGGTCCGCGGGATCCGGCCGCCGCTCCACCAGCCCCCGCGCCTCCAGCCGGTCCACGATCCCCGTGACATTCGACGGCTCGCACTTCAACCTCTGCGCAAGCCTCCGCATCGGCAGCGGCTCGAGGCACAGCAGGCTCAGCAACCGCGCCTGCGCCCCGGTCAGCGCATGTTCCGCCGCCGCGTCCTCGTAGTCCTGATGGAACCGCGCCACGACCTCCCCTATGAGCTCGACGACCTCAAGGGTCAGCGGATCGGGGCGGTGGCTGTGCTGGGAGGTGGATGTGGTGGAGGCCATGAAATCGAGGGTACCCGGTTATTTGACAACCTGAAATTTTCAGGAGCATGGTTGTTTCAGGTACTGAAACATCCGCATCGAGCCAATCGAGTCAGTGGAAAGGCGCATCATGACCGACACCTCCGTCCTCCCCGCCGTCAGCCGCGAGTGGCACCTTGTCAGCCGCCCCGTCGGCTGGCCGAAGCCCGAGGACTTCGCCTTCGTCGAGGCGGAGGTTCCGCAGCCGGGTGAGGGGCAGGTCCTCGTGCGGAACAAGTACCTCTCCGTGGACCCGTACATGCGCGGCCGTATGAGCGACGCGAAGTCCTACGTCGCCCCCTTCGAGGTCGGCAAGGTCATGCAGGGCGGTGCCGTCGGCGAGGTCGTGGCCTCCAACGCGGAGGGCCTGGCCGTGGGTGATCACGTGCTGCACTTCCTCGGATGGCGCGAGTACGCCGTCGTGGCCGCGAAGAACGCCGTCAAGGTGGACCCGGACGCCGCGCCGCTGTCGACGTACCTCGGCGTGCTGGGCATGACCGGGCTCACCGCCTACGCGGGGCTGCTGCGGGTGGCCTCCTTCAAGGAGGGCGACACCGTGTTCGTGTCCGGTGCCGCCGGTGCCGTGGGCGGCCAGGTCGGGCAGATAGCCCGACTGAAGGGTGCCTCGCGGGTCATCGGGTCCGCCGGGTCGGAGGAGAAGGTGAAACTGCTCGTCGACGAGTACGGCTTCGACGCCGCCTTCAACTACAAGGCCGGGCCCGTGAACGAGCAGCTGCGTGCCGCCGCTCCCGACGGGATCGACGTGTACTTCGACAATGTGGGTGGCGATCACCTGGAGGCCGCCCTCGGCGCGCTCAACGAGGGCGGGCGGATCGCCGTCTGCGGGATGATCTCCGTGTACAACAACACCGAGCCCGCTCCTGGGCCCAAGAACCTCGCCCGGCTGATCGCGACCCGTGGCCGCATGGAGGGGTTCGTCGTGACCGACCACTACGACCTTCAGCCGCAGTTCGTGCAGGAGGTCGCCCCCTGGGTCGCCTCCGGTGAGCTGAAGTACCGCGAGACCGTCGTCGAGGGCATCGAGAACAACCTCGAGGCGTTCCTGGGTGTACTGCGCGGCGACAACACCGGGAAGATGATCGTCAAGCTCTGACGTGTGTCCCTACTCGAAGGCCACCCGCGGGAACATCACCGTGACGCTGGTCTGACGAGAGTCGTTGCGTACGCGGAGGCCGCACCCTTGGACGTGGGGTGCGGCCTTCGCCCGTGCCCGGGGGTCACAGGGCGAGCGCCGCCTTGTGGATCGCCAGCGCCAGGCGGTCGTTCTCCGGGGCCGCGCCGCCCGGGAAGGCGAAACGGCGGCGCGTGTAGCCGTACGCGAGGCCGCTCCACGGGTCCGCGAAGGCCTGTGAGCCGCTCGCGCCGCTGTGTCCGATCGTCCCGGCGCCGAGGAACGGGTGCCACGCGTCGGCCGTGATCTGGAAGCCGAGGCCGAACGACTTGTGGGCACGTGCCACCAGGTCGTAGCCGACCGAGTGGAACTGGCCGAACTCCGCCACCGTGTCCGGCTTCAGCAGCGGCGCCTGCCCGCCCACCTCACTGATCGCCGCCGCGTACATCCCGGCCAGGCCCCGCGCCGACGCCACCCCGCCCACCGAGGCCGGGCCCTTGGCGCGGATCAGCGGCATGTTGGGCAGCGAGGCGAGGTCGGTCGGTTCCGTGGCGTTGCGGTTGAAGGCGATCGAGGTGAGCGAGTGCGGACCCGTGGGCGTCGCGTCGAGGAGGGTCTGCTGCTCCGGGGTCGGGTCCATCGGCTGGGTGGTGCGGAAGCGGGGCTCGTGGGGTGCGGGCAGGCCGAGGTGGAAGTCCAGGGCGTACGGGGTCCTGATCCGCTCCTGGTAGACCTCCTGGAGCGTGCGGCCCGTGGCACGGCGTACGACCTCGCCCACCAGGGCCCCGCTGACCAGCGCGTGATAGCCGAACGCCGTGCCGGGGCGCCAGAACGGCCGCTGGTCGGCGAGGCGTTCGGCGAGCTGGCGGTCGTCGGCCAGTTCCGCGAGGGTGAAGCCGGTGTCCGTGCCGACCACGCCGGCCCGGTGCGCGAGCAGGTCGCGCAAGGTCAGGGCGCCCTTGCCCTCGGCCGCGAACTCCGGCCAGTAGTACGTCACCTTGCGGTCCAGTTCGAGCGTGCCGTCCTGGACGAGGAGGGCCACGACCAGGTAGGCGGCGCCCTTCGTGGACGAGAACACCCCGTAGAGGGCGTCCGCGTCGGTCCCCGCCCACAGGTCGACCACCTTGCGGCCGTGGACGTAGGCGCACAGCTGGCCCTCGTAGTCGGGGCGCTCCCCGGCCACGAACGCGGCGAACTCCTCGCGCACCCCCTGGAAGCCGTCGGCTACCGTGCCGTGGATCTCCTGCGTCATCCGCTCTCCTCAACTGAACCGCTGTGTGCCACTGTGAACAATGCCCGCGCCACCTGCGGGAATTCCCCCTTGGGGTGGTCTCGGAACAGTGGTTCGGTGCCGAACAGGACCGTCCGGCCGCCGCTGACCACCGAGGCCTGTCCCGCTGCCGCCGCGGGCCCGCCGGTGCCGTCCCGGAGCGGGCGCCAGTGCCCGGAGACGAGCGGGTTCCCGGTCGCGTACGACTGCTCCACCCGCACGCCGGGGCCGAGGCCGGTGAACCACAGCGGGGCGTAGACGAAGGCGTGCGCGGGAGCGTCGTGCGTGACGCGGCCGGTGTTCTGCGTCCGCACGACGCCGTTCGCGTCCGTGTTGCCCTCGACCGGCATGACGGCCAGCCGGTCCGCCGCCGCGTTCAGGGCAGCTCCCCTCGCGCCCCGGCCGACCAGGCCGTGGTCGTCGAGGAAGGCGTCCAGGGCCCTGCGGGCGGGGGCGGTCAGGGCGGCGTGGTCCAGGCCGGCGGACACGAACAGCACGTCCGTGCCGGACCAGTCGAAGCCCGCGTTCAGGACGGCCGTCGAGACCGGCGTGACATCGAAGTTCATCTCCCGCAGGGCGAACAGCTCACCCGGCGTGACGGCGGCGGCGACCCTCAGGCGGTGCAGGGGTGTGCCGCCGGTGAGGCGCGTCGCCGTGAAGGAGACGTCGTGCGTGCGGGCGGCCGCGATCGCCTCGCGGCGGGCCGACGCCGGGACGATCGCGCTGCCGTCCGGCCCCTGGCGTACCGCAACGCCCTGCCGGAGAAGGGAGTTGAGGGCCGCGATCTCGCGCGGATCGGTCAGGCGCAGGCGGAGGTTGCCGTGACCGGGCACATGGGCGACCGGTGCGGCCTCGGTGACCGGGCGCAGGGACGCGCCCCGCAGGCTGCCCGAGGGCACCTGCTCGACCGTGGCGCCCCACAGGCGGCCCAGGCTCCAGCCCGAGATGTCGTACATCACCGACACCTTGCCGCTGATGTCCCGCCCGTCGGCCAGCAGCGTGTTCGCCATGCCGCGCTTGGGCTGGTGCATGTCGACGACGTACGAGCCCCGGGGGTACGTCCGTCCGGCGAGCCGGAAGGGGCGCGTGGCGCGGCTGACGCGGACGTCGTTGGCGAGGAGGTGGTCGACGAGACGGGCCACCGCCGGGGCCGAGCGCTGGGTGCGGGAGTCGCCGGGCGGGATGACGTAGGCGCGCGGGAAGGTGGTCGTGTAGACGTCCTCCGGGCCGATGCCGGGGACACCGGGGACCGTCTCCGGTGACACCGGTACCTGCGGGGCGCCGGCCGCGCCGCGGCGGAAGACCTCGATCTGGTCGGTGAGGAGCGAAGTGCGGTGTTCCCGGACGTGGTCCAGGGTCGCGCGGATCGCCGCGCCCGCCACGGCCGTGTTGACGGCCGAGCGGCGGCGCAGCTCCGGGACGGGGAGTTCGTCGTACTCCTCGTTGTTCACCGCCAGCGGGATCTCCACCGTGTGCGCGGCGACCGTGCCGTGGAAGGCCGCGTACTGCGGGGTGAAGATCGGCGGCCAGTCGTCCCAGCCCTCCTCCTGGTCGCGGAACGGGATCTGGACCGGTTCGACGCCGTCCTTCGCGGCCGTGTAGCCGAGGGCGTTGACCGCGGACTCCATGCCGAGGGCGTTGGCATAGCTGTTCTTCAGGAACAGGTCGTACTCGTAGTTCTCGCCGTGCGGGGGAGTGGTGGGCTCGATGAGCGTGCCGTTCACGTAGCCGTGCAGGTCGAGCAGGACGGCCGGCTGCTTGTCCAGCTCGATCTGCCGCATCGCGCGGGTCTCGGGCTGCGAGGCGGTGACGAAGTCGCGGTTCAGGTCGAAGCCGTTCGCGTTCGCGCGGGTACCGGCGATACGGCCGTCCGGGTTGGCCGTGATGTTGAAGTACAGGCGGCTGTGCGCGAGGAGGTCGCGGGTCCTGGCGTCCTTCGCCGTCGCGAGCTGCTCGACGATCTTCAGGGAGGCGTCCGTGCCCTCCCACTCGTTGCCGTGGATGTTGCTGTTGACGAAGACCGGCGTCTTGTAAGAGTGCTTGATCCCAGGGGAGTTCGCGGCCGCCGCGGGCGCCTTCTCGATCAGCTCGCGCATGCGCTCCTGGGCGCGGGCCTGGCGGGTGGTCTCCGGGGCGGTGACGGTGACGAGGTAGAGGCGGTGGCCGCCGGCCGAGCGGCCGGTCACCTCCACGCTCACCCGGTCGCCGAGGCGTTGCAGGGCGTTCAGCTTCGGGGCGATCGCGTGGTACGGAGTCAGGCCCAGCTTCAGGGACTTGTCGCCGGGGTTCTCCGGGTCGGGGGAGAGGACCTGGCGGCGCGGATAGCCGCGGGCGGGCGCAGCGGTGGAGGTCTCGGCCGGTGTCTTCGCGGCCAGTGCGCGCCGGGCCGCGCTCGCGGGAGCCTCGGCCGCGCGGTCGTCCACGGCGGCACCCTCGCGGGTGACGGGCTTCGGGTCCGCGCGGGCGGCGTCGGGGCCCAGCAGAAGCGAACCCGCCGTGGCGAGCGTGACGGTCACGATCAGTACAGGTCTCGCAGGAACGGTTCTCGTGGTGCGCACGCGTACCTCCAACGGGGCTTCCTGAGATCGGTACGGCGAGGTGTACCGGTTCGACTCAACGGCAACAAGGCCGCCTTGGTGTCACCGGTGACCCGTACGGCCCTGTCGGGGAGTGGCTTGGCCTGCCCCGATAGGGTTTTCCCATGAGCGATCTCGGGGTGGGTTTCCGGTACCTGCTGAAGGGCCAGCGGTGGGTGGCCCGGCACGGCAAGCAGTACGGCTTCGGGCTGCTCCCGGGCCTGATCACCCTCGTCCTGTACGCGGCGGCGCTCGTCGCGCTGGCGCTGTGGGGCGAGGACGCCGTCGCCTGGGCCACCCCGTTCGCCGACGACTGGTCGAGCCCGTGGCTCGGGCTCTTCCGCGGCTTGTTGACCGCCGTGCTGTTCGCCCTCGCCCTGCTCCTCTCCGTCGTGACGTTCACCGCGGTGACCCTGCTGATCGGGCAGCCCTTCTACGAGAACCTCTCCGAGAAGGTCGACCGGGACGTGTCCCCGGACGGCCACGCCCCCGAGTCGGGCCTGCCGCTCTGGCGCGAGTTGTGGATCTCCGCCCGGGACAGCCTCCGGATCGTCGTCCGGGCCGCCCTGTGGGGCGTGCTGCTGTTCGCGTGCGGTTTCATCCCCGTCGTCGGCCAGACGGCCGTACCCATGATCGGGTTCTTCGTCACCGGGTTCTTCCTCACCGAGGAGCTGACCGCCGTCGCCCTCCAGCGCCGCAGCGTCGAACTGCGCACCCGCCTCGGTCTGCTCCGCTCCCGCAAGACCCTGGTCTGGGGCTTCGGCACGCCGCTGGCCGTGGCCTTCCTGGTCCCGTTCGTCGCGGTGTTCCTGATGCCGGGAGCCGTCGCCGGCGCCACCCTCATGGCGCGGGAACTGCTGGGTGAGGAGATCCGGGAGGGCGGCGAGGAGGGCGACGGGGCCGTCACGACTCCTCCGCAGCCACCCTCAGGATCGTCCTCACCTGCGCGATGATGTCCAGCCGGTTGCGCACGAACTCCGGGTCGGTGACCTCGGTGGTGTTCCCGGCGCCGAACTGCAGCACGGGCGTGTGCACATGCCCGCCCGGCAGGACGTCGTGCAGCCCCAGCCGGTCCCGCAGCAGCGTCGCCCGGTAGGCGATCTCGTTGGACAGGTAGTCACCGCCGCCGCCCGCGCGAGCGGTCGAGCAGGGGGTCGGGCCCTCCGGGCGTACGACGGGCTCGGTGCCGCCCGCCGGGATCTCGGTGACACTGGTGTTGTCGTACACCGGGAAACGGCCGGTGTCCGCGGCCACGATCGCGCGGTACGGCAGCGTGGTCGTCGTCCACTGGGGCTGTGAGGCCGGGTCGGTGACGGGGATCGTCTCGGTGCGGCCGACGTTGTCGTTGTCCCCGAAGCCGCCGCGCCAGGCCCCGTTGGTCCGCTCGATGTCGAACCGGCCGACCCGGCCCTGGCTCACGGTCATGAACAGATCCACCTTCTCGAGATGGGGCCGCAGGGTCCGCTCCACCGTCCCGTCCGTGAAGTCCCGCCAGCGCACCGGGAACACGGCCGTCTCGATCCGGGCCGGGCCGTCCGCCGTCTCGATCACCGTGCCGTCGAGGGCGAGCGCGGTGGCGCCGGACGGGTTGGAGATGCGGATGTCGCGGTCCAGGGTGAACGGGTCGAAGCCGGTGACCAGGATCCGCTTCAGGCCCTTGCCCTGCGGGATGGGGGTCCCCCCGCTCGAGCGAAGCCGAGAGTGGGGGATGACGGCCGTCTGGCCGCGCGAGGTGCGCTCCAGTTCGTCCAGCAGCGCGGCCCGCTGCCGGTCCGTCAGACCGAACTCCGGCTCCCAGGTGCGCACTTCACGCGTCATGCCGAGCCGCGCCCAGTACAGCGGCCGGTCGTCGTCCCGGCTGAGGCCCGCCCGCCGCCCGCCACCACCCTTCCAAGGAAGCGCTTCGCGCCCTTCATATCCCGCCGGGCCGCGTCCCTGCGCCCGGTCGACGGCCCGCCGCCACAGCGCCGACCCTTCGCGTATTACGACGCTGCGGGCCTCGGCATAGGAGCGGGCCGCGGTGAGCGTCCTCGCGAACTTCCCCGCCGTGGCGTCGAATCCGGAACGTCCGAGGATCTCCTGGGGCACGGCCCCATCGAGCCGCTGCTCCTCGACGGTGGGCGAGGGAGCGGTGTCGGCCGTCGCCGTGGTCGTGGGCGCAGCCAGCCCCGCCAACAGGGCCAGCCCGAGCACGCCGATCCGAACGCGTATGGAAGTCAAGGCAGTTCAGGTCCTTCTGTCGCCGTGGGGAAGCGCTGATACCGAACGGCGGCAGTATCGCGTGACAGAAGTGGTCTACGCCATGGGGTGCGGCTCAGGAGGGCGACATCAGCATGGCGAGGTCCGTAGCCGTGGAGGGCCGTTCACTCCTCGCCCAGCAACCCCAGGAAGTCCCGGAACGCCGCCGCCATGTCCACCGACTCCGGGTCCAGCAACCACTGGTACTGCAGCCCGTCCATCACCGCGACCAGCAGGGGAGCCGCGCGCTCGGGCGTGAGGCCGTTCGGCAGCCGGTCGCCGTACTCGGTGCGCAGGACCGTCGCCATCGACTCCCGCACCCGGCCGTACCGCTCGGTGAAGTACGCCCGTGCCGGATGCCCCTCCGTCACGCTCTCGCCGAGCAGCGCCGAGAAGGTCTGGATGATGCCGGGCCGCATGGCGTTGTACTCGACGAGTGACGCGAGCAGATCGGTCCGCCACGGCCCGACGGGCACCGCGTCCCACTTGTCCCGCTCCTCCAGGACGGCCACGAGCAGCGCGTCCTTCGTCGGGAAGTAGTGCAGCAGGCCCTGCTGGGTCAGCCCGACCCGTTCCGCCACGGCGGCCAGGCTCGCCCCCCGGTAGCCGCGCTCGGCGATGACCTCCAGGGCGGCTCCGACGATCTCGGCGCGTCGTTCCGCGCTCCTCGTCCTGGCGTTCATGGCGTCACCGTACGGCATCTCGAACATCAAAACGTAACGCCAAGATAACGAAACCTACCGGCCTACAGGTGGCAGGTGCACGATGGGTAGGGCACCGAACGGACTTCAACGAGGAGGCACCGATGGCGGCACCGCAGGAAACGGCCGACGAGACCCGCGAGGCGGCCGTCGAGGCCGCCCTCCGCAAGCTCGACCTGGACGCCAGGGCCCGGTTGCTGGCCGGCCAGGACATGTGGTCCCTGCCCGCGCTGCCGGAGATCGGCCTGAAGTCCCTCGTCATGTCCGACGGCCCGATCGGCGTCCGCGGGGTGCACTGGAGCGCCGACGACCCGTCCGTCGCCCTGCCCTCACCGACCGCCCTCGCCGCCACCTGGGACCCGGGGCTCGCCCACCGGGCCGGCGTGCTGCTGGCCCAGGAGGCCCGCCGCAAGGGCGTCCACGTCCTGCTCGCCCCCACGGTCAACCTGCACCGCTCCCCGCTCGGCGGCCGCCACTTCGAGGCCTACAGCGAGGACCCGTACCTCACGGGGCGGATCGGCACCGAGTACGTCCGGGGCGTCCAGTCCGGCGGCGTCGGCACCACCGTCAAGCACTTCGTCGCCAACGACGCCGAGACCGACCGCCTCACGGTGAACAACCTCCTGAGCGAACGCGCCCTGCGCGAGCTGTACCTGGCCCCCTTCGAGGCGATCGTCGAGAACGCCCACCCCTGGGGCATCATGACCGCCTACAACACGGTCAACGGCACGACGATGACCGAGCACCACCACCTGGTCATCGAGGTCCTGCGCGGCGAGTGGGGCTTCGACGGGATCAACGTCTCCGACTGGACCGCCGCCCGCTCCACCACCGGCGCCCTCGCCGGCGGCCTCGACATCGCCATGCCCGGCCCGCGGACCGTCTACGGCGAGGCCCTCGCCCGCGCCGTACGGGACGGCCGGGCCGACGAGACCCAGGTCGACGAGGCGGTCCGCCGCGTCCTGCGCCTCGCCGCCCGCGTCGGCGTCCTGGAGGGCGCCGAACCGGCCGTCACCGACCTGCCCGGGCCCGTCCACGGTGAGTCGCTCGCCCGCGAGATCGCCCGCCGCTCCTTCGTCCTCGTCCGCAACGACAACGGCGCGCTGCCGCTGAAGCCCGGCAGGATCGCGCTGATCGGAGCCGCCGCCCGCGACGCCCGCGTCCTCGGCGGCGGCTCCGCCACCGTCTTCCCCGCCCGGGTCGTCTCCCCGCTCGACGGCCTCACCGCCGCCCTCCCCGACGGCAGCCTCACCTATGCCCTCGGCGCCGACCCGAACACCGAACTCCCCGTCGCCGGCCAGGGCTTCGAACTGCGCGCCGTCTGCCGCGACAGCGAGGGCACCGTCATCGGCACCCGCTCGGCCCCCAGCGGCCACATCCAGTGGATGGGCGACGACCTCCCAGGCGGCGTCACCCACGAAACCCTGGCGACCGTCGAGCTGGCGGGCACCTTCACCCCGCGCGAGACCGGCACGCACACCTTCGGCATCAAGGGCCTCGGCCCCTTCCGGCTGACCGTCGCGGGCACCACGTACTTCGACGACGTCCAGCGCCCCGCCGAGGACGGCGACCCCTTCGCGGCGTTCTTCGGCGCCCCCGTGCCCCACGCCCGGGTCGAACTGACCACGGGCGACCCGGTCGAGGTCTCCCTCACCTACACCGTCCCGCCGCCCAGCGACCACCCCATGCGGACCATCGGCTTCACCCTCGCCCACCAGGACCCGCAGCGCGACCCCGACGAGCTGATCGTTGAGGCCGCCGCGGCCGCCCGGGCCGCCGACACGGCCGTCGTCGTGGTCGCCACCACCGACCGCGTCGAGTCCGAGGGCTTCGACCGCACGGATCTGCGCCTGCCCGGCCGCCAGGACGACCTGGTCCGCGCCGTCGCCGCCGCCAACCCCCATACCGTCGTGGTCGTCAACTCCGGCTCCCCGGTGGAAATGCCGTGGCGCGACGACGTCGCCGCCGTGCTCCTCACCTGGTTCCCCGGCCAGGAGGGCGGCGCGGCCCTCGCGGACGTGCTCACCGGCACCCACGAGCCCGGCGGCCGCCTGCCCACCACCTGGGGCTCCCTGGCCGACGCCCCCGTCACCCAGGTCGTCCCGGTGGACGGCGAACTCCCCTACGACGAGGACGTCTTCATCGGTTACCGCGCCTGGGAGAAGCACGGCCGTACCCCCGCCTACCCCTTCGGCCACGGCCTCGGCTACACCGACTGGACCTACGAGTCGGTCGAGGTCGAAGGCGCCGCCGACGGGGCCACCGCCAAGGTCCGCCTCCGCAACACCGGCGACCGCCCCGGCCACGAGGTCGTCCAGGTCTACCTCGCCCCGAGCGAGCCCGGCCGCACCCGTCCGGCCCGCTGGCTGGCCGGCTTCGCGGGCGTGGACGCAGGACCCGGCGAGAGCGTCGAGGCGACCGTCGAACTGCCGCGCCGGGCCTTCGAGATCTGGGACGAGACGACCAAGTCGTGGTCGTTTGTGAAGGGTTCGTACGAGATCCAGGTGGGGCGCTCGATCACGGACCGCAGGATCACCGCGACGATTAACGTCTGATCCGGGACGAGTTCCCCACCGAGCAGCCCCGGTCCGGGACCTGACCCCTGGACCGGGGCTCGTGGTCCGCCCACCCGCGGGCGCTCAGCGCGTGCCGAACCCGTACACCGTCTCCGAGCGGTACACCTCGCCCGGCCGCAGCACCGTGCTCGGGAACTCCGGCCGGTTCGGGGAGTCGGGGAAGTGCTGGGTCTCCAGCGCGATGCCGTCGCCGGGCGCGAAGGGCTCGCCCAGATGGTCGGCGGTGTACAGCTGGAGTCCGGGCTCGGTGGTCGCCACCGTCAGCACCCGCCCGGACGCCGGGTCGTACAGCTCCGCGACCTCGGCCGGAACGTCCGTCAGACCCTTGTCGAGCACGAAGTTGTGGTCGTAGCCGGCGCCGACCTTGCGGGCCTCACGGAAGTCGAAGCGCGTGCCGGTCACGTCGTCCAGGCCGCCGGTCGGGATCAGGTCCGCGTCCACCGGCGTGTACCGGGAGGCGGCCAGCCGCAGCTCGTGGCCGCCGGCGTCGCCGGCACCGGCCAGGTTGAAGTAGCTGTGGTTCGTCAGATTCACCACGGTCGGCGCGTCCGTCACGGCCTCGTACACGATCCGCAGCGCCCCGCTCTCCAGCAGCGTGTACGTCGCCGAGACCTCCAGCCGCCCCGGGAAGCCCTCCTCCCCGTGCGGACTGATCCGCTCGAGCCGCACACCGTGCTCGACGGGCGTCCCCTCCCACACCCGCTTGTCGAACCCGCGCACTCCACCGTGCAGCGCGTTCGGCCCGTTGTTCGGTTCGAGTGCGTACGTCAGTCCGTCCAGCGGGAACCGGGCACCGGCGATCCGGTTGGCGTACCGCCCGACCAGGGCGCCGAGGTACGGATCCGGGTGAGTGAGATAGCCGTCGAGGTCGCCGAACCCCAGCACCACGTTCCCGGCCCGCGTGTCCCGGTCCGGCACCTCGACGGACTGCACGATTCCGCCGTACGACAGGATCCGCACCCGCACGCCCGCCCGTTCCAGGGTCCAGCGGTGCACCGCAGTGCCGTCGGAAAGTGTGCCGAAGAGTTCGTTCATGTGCGGAACTCTAAGTCAGGCCCTGGGTCAGGGGCGTTCCGCCGTGACGGTCCGGTACGCGATCTCCGCCAACCGGGCCTGTCCGTTCACGCTCGGGTGGAAGTAGTCCCAGCGGCTCAACTGGGCGGTGCCGAAGCGGTAGTCGTACACCGCGCCCCCGTCGTAGCGGCACCGCTCGTCCTCGGCGCAGACCTCCTTCAGGACCTTGTTGTAGTCCTCCACCCGCTTCTGCACCGTGTTCCGCCGCAGGTTCGCCGCCGAGTCCAGGGCGTCCGCGTCACCCAGCATCGACGGGCAGATGCCCAGCTGCCAGACCTGCTTGCCCATCGGGCTGGTGCGGCCCTCGGACCACAGCCGCTTCAGGTTCGGCACGCTCGCCACGAACACCTGGGCCTTGGGCAGCGCCTTGCGCAGGCTGCGCAGGGAGTCCTCGAAGTCGGCACGGAACTCGGTGACCGGGGTCATCGCCGAGGTGGTGGTCCGGCAGGCGTCGTTCGCCCCCACCATCACCGTCACCAGCTGGGGCTTTTGCCGTACCGCCTGGGCGATCTGCCCGGGCAGGTCCGCCATCCGCGCCCCGGTCACGGCGTAGTTCCAGCTCCGCTCCGCGGCCCCGGCCCGCCCCAGCAGCCGGACGGCGAGGGAGTCCACCTCGGGGCTCGCACCGGTCGCCCAGGACGCCTCGGGGCAGTCCTGCAGCACGTCACAGGCGTCGAAACCCCGCGTGATGGAGTCGCCCACGGCCGCGACGGAACTCGGGCTGCGGTCCCACAGGGGCGTGGGCTTGGGGGACGGCTTGGCGGTGCCGGACGGGGCGGGGGAGTCGCCCCCGACCGCGTCACACCCGGCGACACCCAGGGCAGCCGCCACGGCCACGGCAAGAACGACGCGTGAGCGGTGGCTTCGCTTCCGCATCCCTGGTCCTTCCCCTCGCCGCGCCGTGCCTGTCTCCCCAACCAATAACAACGCACGAGGGTTCCCGACCGATCAGGTGCAACGGCTCACACCCGTACAAGCGTCCCCCTGGGTGAATGGCGGGCGTTTCCCGGCACCGGGAGCGACCGTACGTCACACTCCTTGCGTCACCGCACGGTAGCCTCGCCATCAACGTGACCCGCCCGGTCACAGCCGTTCCGCCCGTTTCCAAGATGTCCCGCTCTGCCCGGAGGTTCCGGTGACGACACGTGGAGTTCTGTACGTGCACTCGGCGCCGCGTGCGCTGTGCCCGCACGTCGAGTGGGCCGTCGCCGGAGTGCTCGGTACGCGCGTCAGCCTGGACTGGATCCGTCAGCCCGCCTCCCCGGGCACCTGGCGCTCGGAGTTCTCCTGGCAGGGCCAGGTGGGCACGGCGTCGAAGCTGGCGTCGGCGCTGCGCGGCTGGCACCTCCTGCGCTTCGAGGTCACCGCGGAACCCTGTCCCACCGCCGAGGGCGAACGCTACAGCTGCACTCCCGACCTGGGCATCTTCCACGCCGTCACCGGCATCCACGGCGACATCCTCATCCCCGAGGACCGCCTGCGCGCCGCCCTGCAACGCAGCCAGCGCGGCGAAACGGACCTGGAGGCCGAGCTCAACAAGCTCCTGGGCAAGCCATGGGACGACGAGCTGGAACCCTTCCGCTACGCAGGCGAAGGCGCCCCGGTCCGCTGGCTCCACCAGGTGGTCTGATGACTTTTCAGCACGCGTGAAGGGCCCTCACCGAGCGGTGAGGGCCCTTCACGTCGTATGGGTGGGCAGCAGGCCTTCTCAGACCGTCCGGAACGCCAGCACCACGTTGTGCCCGCCGAACCCGAACGAGTCGTTCAGCGCCGCGATACGGCCTTCGACCGGCAGCTTCCGAGCCTCGCCCCGGACGACGTCGGCGTTCGCCTCGGCCTCGGGGTCGAGGTTCTCCACGTTGATCGTCGGCGGAGCCACCCGGTGGTACAGCGCGAGCACGGTCGCGACCGTCTCGACACCACCGGCTCCACCCAGCAGATGCCCGGTCATCGACTTGGTCGCGGACACCGCGATGTGGTCGGTGTCGTCACCGAACACCTTCCGCAGCGCCTTCAGCTCGGCGATGTCACCGGCCGGTGTTGACGTCGCGTGCGCGTTGACGTGCACGATCTCCGCCGGATCCAGGTCGGTGCGCTCCAGCAGGTTCTGCAGGGCGTGCGAGATGCCCCGCCCCTCCGGCTCCGGCTGCACGATGTCGTGGCTGTCGGCGGAGATGCCCTGCCCGACGGCCTCGGCGTACACCCGGGCACCGCGCTTGGCGGCGTGCTCGGCGGACTCCAGGACGACGACACCGGCGCCCTCGCCGAGGACGAAGCCGTCGCGGGCCACGTCGTAGGGACGCGACGCACCCTGCGGGTCGTCGTTGTTCTTGGACATCGCCATCATGTTGCCGAACGCGGCGATGGGCAGCGGGTGGATCGCCGCCTCCGTACCACCGGCGACGACGATGTCGGCGCGGCCGGTGCGGATCATCTCGATGGCGTAGCCGATGGCCTCGGCGCCCGAGGCGCAGGCGGAGACCGGCGTGTGCACGCCCGCCCGGGCACCCACGGCCAACCCCACGTTGGCCGACGGGCTGTTGGGCATCAGCATGGGCACGGTGTGCGGGGAGACGCGGCGGACGCCCTTCTCCTTGAGCACGTCGTACTGGTCGAGGAGCGTCGTCACGCCGCCGATGCCGGAGGCGATGACGGCGCCGAGCCGGTCCGGGTCGACGGCCGGGTCCTCGCCGGCCTTCGCCTCGAAACCGGCGTCCGCCCATGCCTCCTTGGCCGCGACCAGCGCGAACTGCGCCGAGCGGTCCAGTCGGCGGGCCTGCGGCCGGGGGATGACCTCGGTCGGCTCCACGGCTACCGGGGCGGCGATCCGGACCGCCTGCTCGGCGGCCCAGTCCTGCTCCAGGGGCTTGACGCCGGAACGTCCGGCGACCAGGCCCTCCCAGGTAGAGGCTACGTCGCCACCCAGCGGTGTGGTTGCGCCGATACCGGTGACGACCACGGTGCGATTGGTCGAGCTCACGGGAATTCTTTCTCCAACGGATACGAGGATTAAGCGGCGCCACCGCCGGGTGGCGGGGCAGTCAGCCCAGCGGCCTGATCGGTCGATCAGCCCTGGTGCTTGAGGATGTAGTCGGTCGCGTCGCCGACGGTCTTGAGGTTCTTGACGTCCTCGTCCGGGATCTTGACGTCGAAGCGCTCTTCGGCGGCGACGACGACCTCGACCATGGACAGCGAGTCGACGTCCAGGTCGTCGGTGAAGGACTTGTCCAGCTGGACGTCCTCAACCGGGATGCCGGCGATCTCGTTCACGATCTCGGCGAGACCGGCGACGATCTCTTCCTGAGTGGCGGCCATGTCGGCGCTCCTTCGTAGATGTTCCAGAGGGTGTGGCAGGTGTTGCTCCCGTACCGGACCGCATGATCCGGCACGGAGTGCCTAGGGGAGGGTAACGACAGTCGCGGCGTAGACGAGACCCGCCCCGAAGCCGATGACGAGCGCGGTGTCGCCGCTCTTCGCCTCGCCGGTCGCCAGGAGCCGCTCCATCGCGAGCGGGATCGAGGCGGCCGAGGTGTTGCCGGTGGTGCGGATGTCACGGGCGACCGTGACGTGCTCCGGCAGTTTCAGCGTCTTCACCATCGAGTCGATGATCCGCACGTTGGCCTGGTGCGGGATGAAGACATCCAGGTCGTCCACGGTGATTCCGGCCGCGTCCAGCGCCTGCTGGGCGACCTTCGCCATCTCGAACACGGCCCAGCGGAACACCGCCTGGCCTTCCTGGGTGATCGCGGGGAACTTCTCGACCGTCCCGTCGCGATAGTCCGTCCACGGCACGGTCTGCTTGATGGTGTCCGACTTGTCGCCCTCGGAGCCCCACACCGTCGGACCGATCTCGGGCTCCTGGGACGGGCCGACCACGACCGCGCCGGCACCGTCGCCGAACAGGAAGGCCGTGGCCCGGTCCTCCAGGTCGGTCAGGTCGCTCAGCCGCTCGACACCGATCACCAGGACGTACTCCGCCGAGCCCTCGACGATCATGCCCTTGGCGAGCGTGAGGCCGTAGCCGAAGCCCGCGCAGCCCGCCGAGATGTCGAAGGCGGCGGCCTTGTCGGTGCCCAGCTTGTCGGCGATCTCGGTGGCGACGGCCGGGGTCTGCTTGAAGTGCGAGACGGTCGAGACGATCACGCCGCCGATCTGCTCGACGGAGATGCCCGCGTCCGCGATGGCCTTCCCGGAGGCCTCCAGCGACATCGCGGCGACGGTCTCCTCGTCCGAGGCCCAGTGCCGCGTCTCGATGCCGGAGCGCGAGCGGATCCACTCGTCGGACGACTCGATCGTCTCCAGGATCACCTCGTTCGGCACGACCCGGGTCGGGCGGTAGCCGCCGACGCCGAGGATGCGCGCGTACGGGGCGCCCTTGCTGGGCTTGATCTTCGCCATGCTCTCCGGCTCCTTGTCAGGCACCCGCCGCGTCAGCGGCGGGTGTTGGCGTCTCGGCGATGAGCTCGCGAGCCGCGTCGAGGTCGGCGGGGGACTTCAGGGCCAGCGTCTTCACACCGGGCAGGGCCCGCTTGGCCAGACCGGTGAGGGTACCGCCGGGGCACACCTCGATCAGGGCCGTGACGCCGAGCTCCTTGAAGGTCTCCATGCACAGGTCCCAGCGGACGGGGTTGGCGACCTGGCCGACCAGACGGTCCAGCACCTCGGTGCCGGCCGCGACCGCCTGCCCGTCCTTGTTCGAGACGTAAGGGACCGTCGGGTCGCCGGGCGTCAGGGCCTTGGCGGCCTTCGCCAGCGTGTCGACCGCGGGGGCCATGTGGTGGGTGTGGAAGGCGCCGGCCACCTTCAGCGCGACGACCTTGCGCACGCCCTCGGGCTTGTCCGCCTCCAACGCGGCGAGCTGCTCCTTGGTGCCGGCCGCGACGATCTGGCCCGCGCCGTTGATGTTCGCCGGGGTCAGGCCGAGCCTCTCCAGGTGCGGAACCGTCACTTCGGGATCGCCGCCGAGGAGGGCGGCCATGCCGGTCTCGGTGACGGCGGCGGCCTCGGCCATGGCGAGTCCGCGGGTGCGGACGAGGCGGAGCGCCTCCTCGTGGGGGAGCACCCCGGCGAGCGAGGCCGCGGTGAACTCGCCGACGCTGTGACCGGCGATGGCGCCGACCTTCCGCGGGAAGTCGGCCGGGTCCTCGAAGAGCATGGACGCGGACGCCAGTCCGGCCGCGACCAGCAGCGGCTGGGCCACCGCGGTGTCGCGGATCTCCTCCGCGTCGGCCTCGGTGCCGTAACGGATCAGGTCGAGTCCCGCGGCGTCCGACCAGGCCTCTAGGGCACCGCGGACACCGGGGAAGTCGAGCCATGCAGTCAGGAAGCCGGGCGTCTGGGCGCCCTGGCCGGGAGCGACGAGTACGAGCACTCTCACACTCTCTCTTGGGGACGGGCACGGCCGCCCGTGGGGACAAGGACGAAGAACACGAGGGGGTTTTGTCGAGCCCCGACAAAACCTTAGGGCTGGAGATCTCCATCGACCAGACGCCCCAGGATCAGCGCGATCCGCAGTGTGAACGCAGAGCGTACATCGGAGGGTGACCAGCCGGTGACGTCAGTCACACGTCGAAGCCGGTAGCGGACGGTGTTGGGATGGACGAACAGCATCCGGGCGGCGCCTTCGAGGCTGCTCGCCTGTTCGAGATAGACGCTGAGGGTCTCCAGGAGCGCGGCCCCGGCCTCCTCCAGCGGTCTGTAGATCTCCTCCACCAGTTGCTCACGGGCCGAGGGGTCACCGGCCATCGCCCGCTCCGGGAGCAGGTCGTCCGCCAGCACAGGGCGCGGTGCGTCCTGCCAGGCGGAACACGCCTTCAGCCCCGCCGCGGCGGCCTGCGCGGACCGGGTCGCGGCCTGCAGATCCGGCACCACCGGGCCCGCCACGACCGGCCCGGCCGCGAACGGGCCGATGAGCGACTTGGCGACGGCCAGCGGGTTGTCGCTGCCGCCCGCGATGACGACCAGCCGCTCGCCGAGCACCCCGGTGAGCACCTGGAGCTTGGCGTGCCGGGCGGCGCGCCGTATGGCCTCGACGGTCAACTCGCTGTCCCCGTCGGGTGCCGTCCCGAGCACGACACACACGTGCTCGGGCGAGTTCCACCCGAGGGCGGCGGCCCGCGACACGGCACCCTCGTCGGCCTCGCCGCTGAGCACGGCGTTCACGACCAGGGACTCCAGCCGGGCGTCCCAGGCGCCGCGTGCCTCGGCGGCCTGCGCGTACACCTGGGCGGTGGCGAAGGCGATCTCCCGGGCGTACACGAGCAGGGCCTCGCGCAGCACGCTCTCGTCACCCGGGGCCGCGACCTCGTCGATCGCGGACTCCATGACCTCGATGGTGGTGCGCACCATCTCCACGGTCTGCCGCAGCGTGATCGCCCGGGTCAGCTCGCGGGGCGCGGTTCCGAACACGTCGGTGGAGATGGCCTGCGGGGCGTCCGGACGCCGGAACCACTCGGTGAACGCGGCGATGCCCGCCTGCGCGACCAGACCGATCCAGGAACGGTTCTCCGGGGGCATGGCCCGGTACCAGGGCAGCGTCTCGTCCATCCGCGCGATGGCCTGCGCGGCGAGCGATCCGGACGACTTCTCCAGCCGCTTCAGCGTCGCGGCATGCGGGTGGACGTCGTGCGCTGCGGCTTCGTTCTTGCTGGTTTCGGGTTCGGGCACGGGACAAGACTGCCTTATCCGGACGGGAGGGTGCGTCGCCGGGTCTACGGTGGACCTCGTGATGGACATTCGGCGCGCTGATCAGCGCTACCAGGGTGGCGACCCGGCGGCCGGAATCGAGAGCCGGCACGCCTTCTCCTTCGGCCCCCACTACGACCCGGACAACCTCCGTTTCGGCGCGGTGATCGCGTGCAACGAGGAGCACCTGGCGCCCGGCGCCGGCTTCGACGAGCACCCGCACAGCCACACCGAGATCGTGACGTGGGTGGTCGAGGGCGAGCTGACGCACCGGGACTCCACCGGGCACGAGTCGGTGGTGCGCCACGGAGACGTGCAGCGGCTGAGCTCGGCGGGCGGGGTGCGCCACGTGGAGCGCAACGACGGCCCCGGCCCCCTCACCTTCGTCCAGATGTGGCTGGCGCCGCTCCGGCCCGGCGGCGACCCGTACTACGAGGTCGTCCACGGCATCGCCGACTCGACGCCCTACGCCGTCCCGGAGGCCGGCGCGATGCTGCACGTACGGCGCCTGGGGGCGGGGGAGCGGACGGCGGTACCGGACGCGGCGTACGTGTACGTGCACGTCGTACGCGGTGACGTACGCCTGGACGGCGAGACGCTGGGCGCCGGCGACGCGGCCCGGATCACCGACGCCAAGGGCCTGGAGGCGGAGGGCGTGACCGACACCGAGTTGCTGGTCTGGGAGATGTCCTAGAGGTCGGCCAGTACCGCGTCCGTGAACGCCGGCCACGCCTCGATCGCCCACGGCCCGAACGCCCGGTCCGTCAGCGCGACGCACGCGGCCCGCGCGTCGGGGTCGATCCACAGGAACGTCCCGGACTGCCCGAAGTGCCCGAACGTGCGCGGCGAGGACGTCGAGCCCGTCCAGTGCGGCGACTTGGAGTCACGGATCTCGAAGCCGAGCCCCCAGTCGTTGGGGTTCTGGTGGCCGTACCCCGGCAGAACGCCCTTCGTGCCCGGGTAGTGCACGGTCATCGCCTCGGCGACCGTACGGGGGTCCAGCAGACGCGGGGCCTGCACCTCGGCGGCGAATCGCAGCAGGTCCTCGACCGTGGACACCCCGTCCTTGGCCGGAGACCCGTCGAGGGTCGTCGAGGCCATCCCCAGCGGCTCCAGCACGGCCTGGCGCAGGTACTCCCCGAACGGGATGTCGGTCGCCTTCGCGACGTGGTCGCCGAGCTGCTCGAAGCCGGCGTTGGAGTACAGCCGCCGTTCCCCGGGCGGGGCCGTGACCTTGTGCTCGTCGAAGGCGAGGCCCGAGGTGTGCGCGAGCAGGTGCCGGACCGTCGACCCGGCCGGACCGGCGGGCTCGTCGAGTTCGATGGCGCCCTCCTCGTACGCGACGAGCACCGCGTAGGCGGCGAGCGGCTTGGTCACCGACGCGAGCGGGAACCGCTGTCCGGCCGGGCCGTGGGTGCCGAGGACGGTGCCGTCCGCCCGTACGACACCCGCCGCGGCGGTGGGAACCGGCCAGTTCTCGATCAACGCGAGGCTCTTCAGCGACATGCGTTCGAGCCTATGCGCTCAGAGCGTCAGTTCCAGCAAGGGGTCGGGCTTGGGCCGGAAACCGAGGGAGACGTACAGCGGCTCGGCCTCCGGCGAGGCGGTGAGCTGCACGCGCCGGGCACCGCGCTCACGGAACCACTCCAGCAGCGTGGTCATGCACGCGCGCGCGTAGCCACGGCGCCGGGCGGACGGGTCGGTGGCGACGCTGAACACGAAGCCCACCATGCCCTGCGGGTCGCCCGACTTCCCGATGCGGTAGTCGATCGTCCCGGCCACCAGGGACGCCAGCGTCCCCGGCCGCTCCGGGTGGTCCACGACGAACGCCGTGAAGTCCCCGTCCGGCTCGCCCAGTTCGGCCGTCAGCGTCGGAAGCGATTCCCCGTGCCAGGCGGTGGCGGGATCACCGAACAACGAGTCGATCATGATCTGGCGCAGGCGGAGGACTTCCTCGGCGTCCTCGGGCAGGGCGCGGCGTACGACACTCATGACGCCCCACGCTAACCAGCCGGATCAAGAAGTGTCCTGCCGATTTCTTACCGTCGGCGCTTGCTTGGAGTGCACTCCAAGGTTCTAGCGTTGGGGCCATGACGGTGATGGAGACCCCGGGGACCAGTACCGACACCTGCGCCGGCCCGCCGCAGCAGAACCGGCGCCCGGACGGCCAGGACAAGTACACGATCAGCGAGGTCGTCGCCCTGACCGGCCTGACGGCGCACACCCTGCGCTGGTACGAGCGCATCGGCCTGATGCCGCACATCGACCGGTCCCACACCGGTCAGCGCCGCTACACCAACCGCGACCTCGACTGGCTCGACCTCGTCGGCAAGCTCCGCCTGACGGGCATGCCGGTCGCCGACATGGTCCGGTACGCGGAACTCGTACGTGAGGGCGACCACACCTACGGCGAGCGCTTCGAGCTGCTGAAGACGACCCGCGAGGACGTGCTGGCCAGGATCGACGAACTCCGGGGCACGCTCGCCGTGCTCGACCGGAAGATCAGTTTCTACGCGGACGCCGGGCGTGCCCTGGCGTCGGAGAGGTCCCGATGACGGACGGCAGGATCACGACGGCGAAGCTCGGCGACCACGGCCCCGAGGTGGGTGTCCAGGGCCTCGGCTGCATGGGTATGAGCTTCGCCTACGGCCCCGTGGACGCGGACGCGTCCCGGGCCACCCTCGAACGGGCGCTCGAACTGGGCGTCACCTTCTACGACACGGCCGACGCGTACGGCGCCGGCGAGAACGAGCGCTTCCTGTCGCCGTTCTTCAAGGCCCACCGCGACGAGGTCGTCATCGCGACCAAGTTCGCCCTGTCGATTCCCCCGGACGACCCGACGCGACGCGTCATCCGCAACGACCCGCCCTACATCCGCCAGGCCGTCGAGGCCAGCCTGAAGCGCCTCGACGTCGACGTCATCGACCTCTACTACATGCACCGGCGCGATGTGAACGTGCCGATCGAGGAGAGCGTCGGCACCATGGCCGACCTGGTCCGCGAGGGCAAGGTCAAGCACCTGGGCCTGAGCGAGGTCACCGCGGACGAACTCCGCGCCGCCCACGCGGTGCACCCGATCGCGGCCGTGCAGTCGGAGTGGTCGCTGTTCAGCCGTGACATCGAGCCGAAGGTCGTCCCCGCGGCCCGCGACCTGGGCGTCGCCCTGGTCCCCTACTCCCCGCTCGGCCGCGGCTTCCTCACGGGCTCCTTCGCCAAGGCCGAGGACCTGACCTCCGACGACTTCCGCCGCCAGCAGCCCCGTTTCACGGGGGACAACGCGGCGAGGAACGCGGCCCTGTTGGAGCCGATCCGCACGATCGCCTCGTCCCATGGCGCGACCCCGGGCCAGATCGCCCTGGCCTGGGTCCAGCAGCAGGCAGCGGTCCACAACCTCCCGGTCATCCCGATCCCGGGCACCCGCAAGCCCTCCAGGGTGGAGGAGAACACGGCGGCGACCAGGATCGTCCTGACGGACGAGGAACTGTCCCTGCTGGACCCGATCGCGGGCCAGGTGGCGGGCAACCGCTACGCGGACATGGCCTTCACTTCCGCCGGACGGGAGTGAGAAGGCCCCAGGGGGCGCGGGGAACTGCGCGACCGGCCACACTCAACCCGCGCTCGCCGGCGCGCAGCACCCCGCAGACGCTAAAGCTCCGCCAACAACTCAGCCTTTTTGACCGAGAACTCCTCATCGGTCACCAACCCGGCCTGATGCAACTCCCCGAGATGCCGAATCCGCTCGGCGATATCCGCAGGATCCCGGCGCGGCCCGGCCGCGGACACGGCCGCCACCGGGCTCGACGTCCGCACCGCCGCCAACACCGCCGCGGCGAACGGCAGTGACTCATGCACGGGCCCGTACCCCAGCCCGAACACCACCGCGGCAGGATCCTGGTCGGCCTGCGCAGCAGCCTCCGCCCCCGCCCCATCGCGCCGCAGCAACCGCAGATGCCCCTCGAAGACCTCGGGCGACCGCCACTCCACCCCGTTCAGCTCCCCGACGGAGAAGCTCTGGTCCCCGGCCTTCCACTTCGCCGACGACGCCCCCGTCCAGAACCACCGGAAGTTCACGGTCCGCCCGTCGAACGAGGCCTTCCCGTCGTACGCCTTGAACGACAACGGCCCCTTGGGCGGCTCCACGAGGAACCGGTCCGCGGGCCCGGACTCCGTCAGCAGCCCCTGCAGTTCCTCGGCGTAGTACTCCGCGAGGACCTCCCGCTCGGCGGGCAGCACCAGCCGGTAGGGATCGCCGCTGTCCTTGAGCTGCCCGGCGGCCGCCTCCATCAACGGATCCGCACCGGGCCGCGGCTCGACACGCAGCACCACCGTGCCGCGTTTCCCGCGCGTCAGTGTCACCCCGGCGATCGCCTCCAGGGGCACGCGACGTTCCCCCAGGGCCTGGAAAAGCTTGGGTGTTCGAATCCCCCGTTCGTAGCGGATGAGCACGGAGTCGGACTCGAACTCCCAGGCGGCATGAAATCCGGCCAGTACGTCACCCATGCGGCTCATCGTATGCGGCACGCGCTCCTCCGTCCCCCTCCCGAGCAGACCGCAGTTTCTTCGCCTCTACGCGCGTCAGGCCGCCGCCGTGCCGGACAAACCGGTCCGGCAGACGCCGTCTTCGTGCGCGCAGTGCACCGAGCGGTATGCGCCGACGCCGATCTCTGCGAAATTCATCAGACTTGCCGTGCCCGGCTCGAAGTAGCCGGCGTGACCCTTCGCACCCTGCGCCGACAGCACCCGCGCACCGAACCCGGTGGACACCGGATCGGCCCCGTGGCCCAGCCCGCCGACCTCCAGGTACGGCACGTCCTGGATCCAGTCGTCGGCGTCCCGCATCGCCCACACCCGGGCGGTGGTGTGCAGCTGGGCGGCCTTCTCGACGCGCATGCCGGGGCTGCCGGCCACGGCGATGTCGGAGACCCGGCCCGGCAGCGAGTGCGCGGCGACCCCGCACACCACGGAGCCGTAGCTGTGGCAGAACAGTGAGACCGGCGAGCTGCCCGGCAGCGCCCGCACCAGCGTGTTCAGCCGTACCGCCCCCTCCTCGGCGCGCATCGCCGTGGCCGAGTCGATGCCGAGTCCGCTGGGGGCCGTGTAGTCGGCCCAGGCGATCACGGCCGTACGGGTCGAGGGGCTCGCCGCCCGCTCGGCCGCGTACAGGGACTCGGCCATGCCGACGGGCGCCGAGTACTTGCGCTGGGTGCGCTGGAAGGTGAGCAGGTCGGTGTCCACGCCGGGCACGACGACCGAGACCCGGTCCGCCTCGCGCAGGTCGCCGAAGACCTCCGCCACCCGCCCCGAGCCCTCGGGGTCGAAGGCGAGGATGTGGCGGCCCTTCTCCATGAGGTCCTCGAAGCGGTGCATCCGGCGGCCGGCCTCGTGCTTCCCGGCCGCGGTGAGGCGGCTGTCGTGCATGCGTTCCCGCTCGACCTCGCGTGCCTGGCCGAGCGCGATGCGATTGGCGCGGTAGCGCAGTTCGACCGGGGCGCCGTTCATATTGCCGACCGCGAGCGGGTACTTGTGGACCAGGCTCGCGCGGTCCCGCTCGGTGAGCGAGGCGAAGAAACGGGCCAGCTTCGTCGGCCGGGACTGCGGGTCCGGCAGCCGGAGACCGTCGATCCGGCCGTGCTCCCAGGCGGAGAGCGAGGCCTGGAGCGGCGTGTCGCCCCGCTGGTTGCGCAGGGCCGTCCAACCACTGGTCGCCAGCATCACGAACACGACGGCCAGAGCGAGCAGTGCGCGCCAGACGTTCAGTTGCGGGGTGGTGTCGAAGGAAGTCACTGAAAGGACACACTAGGAGAACGAGAGGGTCTCGCGTTAGCCAAGTGACCGGGATCACGTTTCGGTGTATGTGCTAAGGGGACTGTCCCGTACGCCAGTTCCCGGCCAGGGCCGGACCCACCTGATCGAGGTAGGTGGCGGTCAGTTGGCGCATTCCCTCGAGGCTGAGGTCGTCTCCCGCGGACCACAGCCGCTCGGTGACACGAATCACTCCGCCGAAGAGGGCCACGACGATCCTGGGCCGCGGATCCGCGTCCACGTCGAGCCCCTCGCGCTCGGCGATGATGCGGGCGAGTTCCTCCTCCAGTTCCGCCGCCCGCCGCAGATGGGCGGCGAGCAGCGCGGGCGTCGACTCGATCACCCGGTACACGCGCATATGGAGGTCGACCGGCACGATCTCCTCGATCGTCTCGTTGATCGTGTCCCAGCTCTCCAGCACGGCCCGGCGCAGCGCCTCCAGCGGGGCCTCGCCCGGCGGCCGGGCCCGTACGGCCTCGACGACCTGCGTCTCGGCGAGCCGCGGCACGTAGAACGCCGTCTCCTCCTTGCCGGCGAAGTAGCGGAAGAAGGTGCGCTGCGACACGTCGACGGCGGCGGCGATGTCGTCGACGGTCGTCTCCTCGTACCCGCGCGTGGCGAACAGTTCCAGGGCAGCCCGCAGCAGCGCGTCCCGTGTGCGCTGTTTCTTGCGTTCGCGCAGGTTCAAGAGGTGCCTTTCTCTGAAGGGTTTGCCCAGTTCAGGCTATAGGGGAGTGTCGTGTCAGTTACCGACTTGTGAATTGGTTTGTCAATTGTCAGTGGCTGTCATTAGCCTCGAGGCATGACTAGTCAGACCACCATCGACACGACGGGGTCGGGGGGCAAGGCACCGGCGACGCCGTCGGGCGCGACGCCGGGCAAGGGGCTGCGGGGGCACCCCTGGCTCACCCTCATCACCGTCGCTGTGGGGGTCATGATGGTGGCCCTCGACGGCACCATCGTGGCCATAGCCAACCCCGCGATACAGAAGGACCTCGGCGCGACCTTCGCCCAGGTCCAGTGGATCACCAACGGATACTTCCTCGCCCTCGCGGTCTCCCTGATCACCGCGGGCAAACTCGGCGACCGCTTCGGTCACCGGCAGACCTTCCTCATCGGCGTCGTCGGCTTCGCCGCCGCCTCGGGGGCCATCGGTCTGTCCGACAGCATCGCGCTGGTCGTCACCTTCCGCGTTCTGCAGGGTCTCTTCGGTGCGCTGCTGATGCCGGCCGCGCTCGGCCTGCTGCGGGCCACCTTCCCGGCCGAGAAGCTCAACATGGCGATCGGCATCTGGGGCATGGTCATCGGCGCGTCCACCGCGGGCGGCCCGATCCTCGGCGGTGTGCTCGTCGAGCACGTCAACTGGCAGTCGGTGTTCTTCATCAACGTGCCGGTCGGTGTCCTCGCCGTCGTCCTCGGCGTGTGGATCCTGCTCGACCACCGCGCCGAGAACGCCCCGCGCTCCTTCGACATCCTGGGCATCGCCCTGCTGTCGGCCTCCGTGTTCTGCCTGGTGTGGGCGCTCATCAAGGCCCCGCCGTCCGAGTGGGGCTGGGGCGACGCCAAGACGCTGGCGTTCCTCGGCGCCTCCGTGCTGGGCTTCGCGCTGTTCGCCTTCTGGGAGGCGAAGGTGAAGGAGCCGCTGATCCCGCTCGCGCTGTTCCGCTCCGTGGCGCTGTCCGCGGGTGTCGTCCTGATGGTCCTGATGGCCATCGCCTTCATGGGCGGCCTGTTCTTCGTGACGTTCTACCTGCAGAACGTGCACGGCATGAGCCCGATCGACGCGGGTCTGCACCTGCTGCCGCTCACCGGCATGATGATCGTCGGCTCGCCGCTCGCCGGCGCGATGATCACCAAGTTCGGCCCCCGCATCCCGCTCGCGGGCGGTATGGCGTTCACCGCGATCGCCATGTTCGGGATGTCGACGCTGGAGACGGACACCGGCAGCGGCATCATGTCGCTCTGGTTCGCCCTGCTCGGCCTCGGTCTCGCGCCGGTCATGGTCGGCGCGACCGAGGTCATCGTCGGCAACGCCCCGATGGAGCTGTCGGGCGTGGCGGGCGGTCTTCAGCAGGCCGCCATGCAGATCGGCGGCAGCCTCGGTACGGCCGTGCTGGGCGCGGTGATGGCCTCCAAGGTCGACAGCGACCTCGCGGGCAACTGGACGAAGGCGGGGCTTCCGCCGCTGACGCCGGAGCAGGAGAGCCAGGCGTCCGAGGCCGTCCAGGTCGGTGTCCCGCCGGTCGCGCCGGGGACGCCGGACGCGATCGCCGCGAAGATCACGGGCGTCGCGCACGACACGTTCATCTCCGGCATGAGCGCGGCGTCCCTCGTCGCCGCCGGCGTCGCCGTGGTGGCGGTGCTGGTGGCGTTCCTCACCAAGCGCGGTGAGAACGCGGGCGCCGGCGCGGGCGCCGCGCACATCTGACGGTCTCTCCCGGGTGTTCGCCTATCAGGGTGAACAAGACCGCGGACCCCTCCCCTCCGGCGGGCATCGCAGGTCACAGTGGGTCAAGTCCTCCGCAGGGCATGGAGGACGGACGCTGCGGCGTGCTGCTGGAGGGGGGCAGCGCGCAAGCAGCGGGATTGAGGCCCGTTTTGGGGGTACTCGCCATGTCGTACCCGAACCGAACCCCAACCGACTGAGGGTTTACGGGAGTTGATGATGGCGAGCTTCGGACACGGTACGCGCAGGCACCCCCGCTCACGTGGCCGGACGTGGTCACGGACCGGGCCGGATCGCGCGACGCTCGGAATCATCGGAGTCATCTGCGCGGTCGCCGGATTCTTCGTGCTGGGGATCATCCTCGGCCCCGTGGCGATCGTCTGCGGCTGGCTCGCCATGGGCCGCACCTGGTCGGGCTCCCGCCCGGCCACGGCCGTGGTCGCCCTCATCCTGGGCGCCATCGACACGCTCCTGGCCATCATCTGGCTGTCCGGAGCGACAACCCCGGGCAACGGCATGCTGTTCTGACCCGGGGAAGTGAGGGAGGGCCTCCGGCGGCAAGCCGGGGGCCGTTCTCATGCCCTAGCACTACTCAATGGACGTCCCCTTCAACGCCGCCAGTTCCCCCCGCAACGCCCGCACCTCCTCCGTCAACTCCCGTATCGCCTCCGTCTGCCGCCGCTCCTCCACATCGTCCTTCTCGAACCGCGCGATGAACCACGCCGCGATATTCGCCGTCACCACACCCAGCAGGGCGATCCCGGACAGCATCAACCCCACCGCCAGCATCCGCCCCAACCCGGTGGTCGGCGAATGATCCCCGTACCCCACGGTCGTCATCGTCGTGAACGACCACCACACGGCATCACCCAGCGTCCGGATGTTCCCGTCCGGCGAGTCCCGCTCCACCGACAGCACCGCCAGTGACCCGAACATCAGCAGCCCGACCACCGCACCGCCGACATACGTCGTCAGCCTTATCTGCGAGGCCATCCGAGCCCGCTGCCCCACCAGCAGCAGCGTCGACACCAACCGCAGCAACCGCATCGGCTGAAGCAGCGGCAGCAACACCGCGCCCAGGTCGAGCCAGTGCGTCCGTACGAACACCAGCCGCTGCTCGGCGAGCGCGAGCCGTACGACGTAGTCGAGTGCGAACGCGCCCCACACCACCCACTCGACGGCCGTGCACACCTCCACCACGTCCCGGTCGGCGTCGGGCCGGACGATCGGCACGGCATAGGCGACGGCGAACGCCAGGGCCAGGCCGAAGAGGGGCCGCTGCGTGTGCTGTTCCCAACGGAGTTGGGCCGACTGCTGCTGCATGGCCGAATCGTAGGAAACGTGAAGGGGTGGTGTGCCCACGGTGCACCCGTGAGGCTCACCACCCCTTGTCAGGGCCCTAGGGGGCGTCCGCACCCCCTAGCGCGTCATGCGTCGCCGCCCGCGACCCCCGGGTCGGCCGCCGACACGTCGAGCAGCTGGTACCGGTCGATGGCCTGCTTGAGCACCGACCGGTCGACCTTGCCCTCACGGGCCAGCTCCGTCAGCACCCCCACCACGATCGACTGCGCGTCGATGTGGAAGAAGCGGCGGGCCGCACCCCGCGTGTCGGCGAAGCCGAAACCGTCCGCGCCGAGCGACTGGTACGTCTGCGGCACCCAGCGCGCGATCTGGTCCGGGACCGACCGCATCCAGTCGGACACGGCCACGACCGGACCCTGCGCGTCGGCCAGCTTCCGCGTCACGTACGGCACCCGCTGCTCCTCCTCGGGGTGCAGCAGGTTGTGCTCCTCGCAGGCCACGGCCTCGCGCCGCAGCTCGTTCCAGGAGGTCGCCGACCAGACGTCGGCCTTGACGTTCCAGTCCTCGGCCAGGATCTTCTGCGCCTCGACCGCCCACGGCACCGCGACACCGGACGCCATGATCTGCGCCGGGATCGAGCCGCCCGTGCCCTCGCTGAAGCGGTAGACGCCCTTGATGATGCCCTCGACGTCCACGTTCTCGGGCTCGGCCGGGTGCTGGATCGGCTCGTTGTAGACGGTCAGGTAGTAGAAGACGTCCTCGCCGTGCGGGTGCTCCTCGGGGCCGCCGTACATCCGGCGCAGGCCGTCCTTCACGATGTGCGCGATCTCGAAGCCGAACGCCGGGTCGTACGCCACGCAGCCGGGGTTCGTGGAGGCCAGCAGCTGCGAGTGGCCGTCGGCGTGCTGGAGGCCCTCACCGGTCAGGGTCGTACGACCGGCGGTCGCGCCCAGGACGAAACCGCGCGCCAGCTGGTCGGACATCTGCCAGAACTGGTCGCCGGTGCGCTGGAAACCGAACATCGAGTAGAAGACGTAGACCGGGATCAGCGGCTCGCCATGGGTCGCGTAGGCCGAGCCGGCGGCGATGAGCGACGCCGTGCAGCCCGCCTCCGAGATGCCGTCGTGCAGCATCTGGCCGTTCGGCGACTCCTTGTAGGCGAGCAGCAGGTCACGGTCGACCGACTCGTACTGCTGGCCCAGCGGGTTGTAGATCTTCGCGCTCGGGAAGAACGAGTCCATGCCGAACGTGCGGTACTCGTCCGGCGCGATCAGCACGAACCGCTTGCCGATCTCCTTGTCCCGCATGAGGTCCTTGAGCAGGCGTACGAAGGCCATCGTCGTGGCGATCGACTGCTGACCCGAGCCCTTCCTCACGGTCGCGTACGTCTTGTCCTCGGGCAGTGGCAGCGGCTTGGACCGTACGACGCGCGTGGGGACGTAACCGCCGAGCGAGCGGCGGCGGTCGTGCATGTACTGGAGCTCCTCCGACTCCGGGCCCGGGTGGTAGTACGGCGGGACGCCGGACTCCAGCTCCTTGTCCGAGATCGGCAGGTGCAGGCGGTCGCGGAAGCGCTTGAGGTCGTCGACCGTCAGCTTCTTCATCTGGTGCGTGGCGTTGCGGCCCTCGAAGTTCGGGCCCAGCGTCCAGCCCTTGATCGTCTTGGCGAGGATCACCGTCGGCTGGCCCTTGTGCTCCACGGCCGCCTTGTACGCCGCGAAGATCTTCCGGTGGTCGTGACCGCCGCGGCCCAGGTGCAGGATCTGGTCGTCGGTCATGCCCTCGACCATCGCGCGCAAGCGGTGGTCGTCACCGAAGAAGTGGTCGCGGATGTACGCGCCGGTCTCCGTGGCGTACGTCTGGAACTGCCCGTCCGGCGTGGTGTTCATCTTGTTGACCAGCACGCCGTCGCGGTCCTGGGCGAGCAGCGGGTCCCAGGTGCGGTCCCAGACCAGCTTGATCACGTTCCAGCCGGCGCCGCGGAAGACCGACTCCAGCTCCTGGATGATCTTGCCGTTGCCGCGCACCGGCCCGTCGAGGCGCTGGAGGTTGCAGTTGACGACGAAGGTCAGGTTGTCCAGGCCCTCGCGGGCGGCGAGCGTGAGCTGGCCCAGCGACTCCGGCTCGTCCATCTCGCCGTCGCCGAGGAACGCCCACACGTGCGACTTGGACGTGTCCGCGATCCCGCGCGCATGCATGTAGCGGTTCATCCGCGCCTGGTAGATCGCGCCGATCGGGCCGAGGCCCATCGACACCGTCGGGAACTCCCAGAAGTCCGGCATCAGGCGCGGGTGCGGGTACGACGACAGGCCGTACGGCGCCTTCGACTTCTCCTGGCGGAAGCCGTCCAGGTGCTGCTCGCTGAGCCGGTCCAGCAGGAAGGCGCGGGCGTAGATGCCCGGCGAGGCGTGGCCCTGGAAGAAGACCTGGTCGCCGCCGTCGCCCTCGTCCTTGCCGCGGAAGAAGTGGTTGAAACCGACGTCGTAGAGGGAGGCGGAGGACGCGAACGTGGCGATGTGGCCGCCGACGCCGATGCCGGGGCGCTGGGCGCGCGAGACCATCACGGCCGCGTTCCAGCGGGTCGCGTTGAGGATCTTCCGCTCGATCTCCTCGTTGCCCGGGAAGAACGGCTCGCTCTTGGTGGGGATGGTGTTGACGTAGTCCGTGCTGCGCATCTCCGGCACGGCCACGCGCTTCTCGCGGGCCCGCTCGATCAGTCGCAGCATCAGGTAGCGGGCGCGCTCGCGGCCGCGCTCGTCGACGGCGGCGTCGAGGGAGTCGAGCCACTCCTGCGTCTCTTCGGGATCGAAGTCAGGAACCTGACTCGGAAGGCCGCCAATGATGATCGGGTTGCGATCGGATGCGGAAGCCACGCTGTTCCTTACCTGTCAGAGGGCCTGCGAGGGCCGCTGTTTCGCTGGGGTCGCCGGTCGTTGTCGCTCTGGCCGCGCCGCTCCCCATGGTCCACCTCGGGGCCGTAAACGTCATCTCTACCCAGCGGTAACCCGGGCGCGGGACCGGCTCCGTGACGTATGGGACGAATACCTTCGAGTCTCGTACCCACAGACGATTCCCAAACGCCCAAACAGGGCAGAAAGGTGTGGTGTGCGTCACCTTGGTCCATGATGGTGTGCCTGCGGTTGCGGCGACACCGCCAGGATCGTCACCGTTTCGGCGGTCTGAACGGCCGGGTACTTGCGCGATCCGCCCCGCCCGTGTGGACTACGGCCAATGCTTCGCGCACGCGCGTGGCTGAGATATTTCCCAAGACATGATCAGGAGGCAACCCGTGAGCGCGACCGCGGACCACGCGGAGGAGCGGACGAACCCTGCCGCCAGGCTG
The DNA here is from genome assembly GCF_028885415.1 of Streptomyces coeruleorubidus. Lineage (GTDB taxonomy): Bacteria > Actinomycetota > Actinomycetes > Streptomycetales > Streptomycetaceae > Streptomyces > Streptomyces coeruleorubidus_A. The sequence goes on along the minus strand of NZ_CP118527.1, from coordinate 2,997,939 downwards.
GGGTTCCAGCCCGGGCAGGTGGTCCAGGAGATCGGCTACGACGACGACGTGGACCAGGAGCTCCGCCAGGCCATTGAGGCAATCGTCGAGGGCGACCTGGTGGACGAGGACTACGACGACGTGGCCGACGCCGTTGTGCTGTGGTTCCGTGACGACGACGGCGACCTGACGGATGCGCTGGTCGATGCCACCACGTACATCGAAGAGGGCGGCGCGATCCTGCTCCTCACGCCGAAGACGGGCCGTTCGGGCTATGTGGAGCCGAGCGACATCTCGGAAGCCGCCACGACGGCGGGCCTGACGGCGTCGAAGAGCGTCAGCGTCGGCAAGGACTGGAGCGGCAGCCGGCTGGCGACGCCCAAAGCCGCCAAGTCGAAGCGTTAGCCGTACGGCACGTCCACACGTCAGTCGTACGGAAGGGGCGGGCCGGCATCGTCGGCCCGCCCACCGGTCTGCGCCGGTCCCTGCGTAGGGTGGGGTCCCATTCGAGAAGCCCCACGAAGGGACCCACAGCGATGGCGATCCAGGTCGGCGAGAAGGCCCCCGACTTCGAGCTCAAGGACAACCACGGCGCGAGCGTGAAGCTGTCCGACTTCCGCGGTCGGAAGAACGTGGTGCTGCTCTTCTATCCCTTCGCCTTCACCGGCGTGTGCACCGGCGAGCTGTGCGAGCTGCGGGACAACCTGCCGCAGTTCTCCGACCGCGACACCCAGCTGCTCGCCGTCTCCAACGACTCCATCCACACGCTGCGCGTCTTCGCCGAGCAGGAGGGTCTGGAGTACCCGCTGCTGTCGGACTTCTGGCCGCACGGCAACGTCTCGCGCGCCTACGGCGTCTTCGACGAGGACAAGGGTTGCGCCGTGCGCGGCACCTTCGTCATCGACAAGGAGGGCGTCGTGCGCTGGACCGTCGTCAACGGCCTGCCGGACGCGCGCGACCTGAACGACTACGTGAAGGCGCTCGACACCCTGTGACGCCGGTCGGGCGTCATGCGCTCGACACCCGCTGATTTGTCGGCTTCAGGGCCTGCGAGGGGCGGGAACCCGTCACTAGGATCGACTCGTTGATCCGACATCCGAGCACAACGGGGCATCCCGCCCCTGAACACCAATGGAGGACTCGTGGGAGTCAGCCTCAGCAAGGGCGGCAACGTATCGCTGACCAAGGAGGCGCCGGGCCTCACCGCGGTCATCATCGGTCTGGGGTGGGACGTCCGCACCACGACCGGCACGGACTTCGACCTGGACGCCAGCGCGCTGCTGCTGAACAACTCGGGCAAGGTCGCCAACGACCAGCACTTCATCTTCTTCAACAACCTCAAGACGCCGGACGGCTCCGTCGAGCACACCGGTGACAACCTCACCGGTGAGGGCGAGGGCGACGACGAGCAGATCAAGGTCAACCTCGCGGGCGTCCCGGCCGACGTGGAGAAGATCGTCTTCCCCGTCTCGATCTACGACGCCGAGACCCGCCAGCAGTCCTTCGGCCAGGTGCGCAACGCGTTCATCCGCGTCGTGAACCAGGCCGGCGGCGCCGAGATCGCCCGGTACGACCTGAGCGAGGACGCCTCCACCGAGACCGCCATGGTCTTCGGTGAGCTCTACCGGCACGGCGCGGAGTGGAAGTTCCGCGCCATCGGCCAGGGCTACGCCTCGGGCCTGCGCGGCATCGCGCAGGACTTCGGCGTGAACGTCTGAGCCACTCAAAGGTCTCTCTGTCCGGCGCCGCACGGTTTACGTGCGGCGCCGGACGTGCAGGACCACCTGAGAAACACCACCCGGGGAGGGAACCATGGGCGTCACGCTCGCCAAGGGAGGCAACGTCTCCCTGTCCAAAGCCGTACCGAACCTCACTCAGGTGATGGTCGGGCTCGGCTGGGACGCGCGCTCCACCACCGGAGCCCCTTTCGACCTCGACGCCAGCGCCCTGATGTGCGGCGGCGGACGCGTGCTCGGGGACGAGTGGTTCGTGTTCTACAACCAGCTCAAGAGCCCGGACGGTTCCGTGGAGCACACCGGTGACAACCTCACCGGCGAGGGCGACGGCGACGACGAGTCGCTCCTGATCGACCTCTCCAAGGTGCCGCCCCAGTGCGACAAGATCGTCTTTCCCGTCTCCATCCACATGGCCGACGAACGCGGCCAGACCTTCGGCCAGGTCAGCAATGCCTTCATTCGCGTGGTGAACCAGGCGGACGGCCAGGAACTCGCCCGCTACGACCTCAGCGAGGACGCCTCCACGGAGACCGCGATGATCTTCGGCGAGGTCTATCGCTACCAGGACGAATGGAAGTTCAGGGCCGTCGGGCAGGGGTACGCGTCGGGGCTGCGGGGCATCGCTCTGGACTTCGGAGTCAACGTCTCGTAGCGCGATATGAGCAAAAGCCGGGGCCCGGTGGGGTGCGAAGGGGGGCCGACTAGACTTCGGCTTCAAAAGTTCGTAAAGCCGGGTACGGCGACGCGGGAGAGACCCGTACACACACGATTGGGTAGCCAGTGGTTCTGAAAACCTTCGGGTGGTCGTTCGCGGTCACCGCGCTCGGCCTGGTCGCAGCGGTCTTCTACGGAGGGTGGGCCGCCTTCGGGCTCGTAGCGATCCTGTCCGTCCTCGAGATCTCGCTGTCCTTCGACAACGCGGTGGTCAACGCCGGAATCCTGAAGAAGATGAGTGCCTTCTGGCAGAAAATCTTCCTCACGATCGGCATTCTGATCGCGGTGTTCGGCATGCGGCTGGTCTTCCCTGTCGTGATCGTCGCCCTCAGTGCCCAACTCGGGCCGATCGAGGCCGTCGACCTCGCGCTCACCGACAAGGAGCGTTACCAGGAGCTCGTCACCGACGCCCACCCGTCGATCGCCGCGTTCGGTGGCATGTTCCTGCTGATGATCTTCCTGGACTTCATCTTCGAGGACCGGGACATCAAGTGGCTGGGCTGGCTGGAGCGGCCCCTGGCCAAGCTCGGCAAGGTCGACATGCTGTCGGTCTGCATCGCGCTGATCATCCTGCTGATCTCCGCGATGACCTTCGCGACCCACGCCCACCAGCACGGCGGCATGCACGTCGACAAGGCGGAGACGGTCCTCCTCTCCGGCGTCGCGGGCCTGATCACGTACATGATCGTGGGCGGTCTCTCCGGCTACTTCGAGGACAAGCTCGAAGAGGAGGAGGAACGCGAACACGAGCAGGAGGAAGAGGCCGTCCGGGCCGGCAAGCCGCGCTCCGCGGTCGTCGTGGCCGGCAAGGCCGCGTTCTTCATGTTCCTCTACCTGGAGGTCCTGGACGCGTCCTTCTCCTTCGACGGCGTGATCGGCGCCTTCGCCATCACCAACGACATCGTCCTGATGGCCCTCGGCCTCGGCATCGGCGCCATGTACGTCCGGTCGCTCACGGTCTACCTGGTCCGCCAGGGCACCCTCGACGAATACGTCTACCTGGAGCACGGCGCGCACTACGCGATCGGCGCGCTCGCCATGATCCTGCTCGTCACCATCCGGTACGAGATCAACGAGTTCATCACCGGCTCCGTCGGCGTCATCCTGATCGCCTGGTCCTTCTGGTCCTCCGTCCGCCGCAACCGCGCCCTGGCAGCGGCAGAGGGAAAAGCGGCGGGCTCGGGCGACAAGACTGAGGTCTCGTCCGGGGTGTGACACCCCTCCGGACGAGGAACGCTCTGTGCGGGGCGGCCACCGAGGCAACTCCTCGGCGGCCGCCCCGTCGGTCGTCAAGGGCCGCGGGTACGGCGAGGACCCGCGGTCACCAAGTGAACGTGGGGGCGGAATGGGCCTGTTCGACGGACTCCGGCGTGGCGATGTGCAGTTCGACTCGGGTCACGCGGCAACCAACGCGATCGAACTGACCAAGCGGCGCGCGCAGATATCACTCACCAAACAGGACGCGGCCACCGGCCATCTCCGCGTCAACCTGAGCTGGCGGATGCGCACCTCCGACATCGGCGGCCCGCAGCGCGAGAGTCTGCTGCGGCACCCCTTCAGGGCCCTCAAACCGCCCGAGGTCATCGGCCACAGCCAGAGCGTGGTCAACGTCGACCTCGACCTGGGCTGTCTGTACGAACTCCAGGACGGCAGCAAGGGCGTCGTCCAGCCCCTCGGCGGCTACTTCGGCGATGTCAACGCCCCGCCGTACGTCAAGCTCAGCGGCGACGACCGCTTCGGCTCCGGAACCGGCGAGACGATGTACATCAACCTCGACCACCGCGACAGCATCAAGCGGCTCCTGGTCTTCGTCTACATCTACGACGCGACTCCCGCCTTCGACCGCGCCCACGCCATCGTCACCCTCTACCCGAGCAACGGCCCCCGCATCGAGATCCACCTCGACGAACGCCAGCCGCAGGCCCGCTCCTGCGCCGTCGTCATGATCGAGAAGGTCAAGGACGAGATCATCGTGCGCCGCGAGGCGAAGTTCGTCTACGGGTTCCAGGCCGAGCTGGACCGGTTGTACGGGTGGGGGCTCCAGTGGGGCCGGGGCTACAAGACGAAGGTCCAGCGCTGAGGCCGGGACGAGAGCGGGGCCGGGGGCCGGGCCCTTGCGGGTGCCGGCCGCCGGTCCTGCCTAGCGACCGATGAACTGCGGGCCCTGCGGGGGCAGACGGAAGTCCGGGTCGGGGGCCGCGGCTGCGACCGGCTGCGGGTAGCCGTAGCCGGACTGCGCCCCCGTGACGCCCGCCGTCGCCGGTGCCTGCGGGTAGCCGTACGCGGGCTGGCTGGTGGGATGCGGGTAGCCGTACGCCGGCTGGGTCGCCGGGGGCTGCTGTGGCGGATATCCATACCCGGGCTGCGCGGGCACCGCGGTCGGCTGCTCCGGCGGCAGCGGCCGGGACACCTCGGGGGAGGGCTGGGCCGGGGCCGGGGGCTGCTGGGTGGGGGCGGAGGTCGTCGGCTGTGCGGGGCCGGCGGTCGTGGGCTGGGTCGCGTCGGCCGTGGTCGGTTGTCCGGCCGTCTCTTCCAACGCCTCCGACTCGTCCACCGAGATGCCGTAGTCGGTCGCGAGCCCCTGAAGCCCGTTCGAATAGCCCTCGCCCAGCGCCCGGAACTTCCAGCCCTCCCCGCGCCGGTACAGCTCGCCGCAGATCAGCGCGGTCTCCTCGCCCGTCTCGGGCTTGACGTCGAAGTACGCCAGAGCTTCCGCGCCGGTGCCCGCCGCGTCGTACAGCAGAATGCGCAGGGCCCGTACGCAGTCGAACGTGACGCCGTCCGCCGATGCGACCAGCAGAATCCGGCTGACTCCCGACTCGACACCGGCGAGATCTGTCTGGATCGTGTCGGTCAGGCCCTCGGCGACCCGCTTCTTGCCGAGCCGCCACACCTTCCCGGAAGGGTGCCGGGGCTGGTTGTAGAAGACGAAGTCCTCGTCGGAGCGCACACGACCGTCGGGGCCGAGGAGCAGCGCGGAGGCGTCGACGTCCGGAACCCCCTGCCCGGGTGTCCAGCGCAGCACGGCGCGCACCGTGGTGGCTTCCAGCGGGACGTTGGACCCCTTCAGCATCGCGTGCGTCATGCGGTCATCCTGCCTTCTCGGTCCTGCTCACGACAACGCGGGGCCCGCGCTGCCACGAGCGGCGCCGACGCCCCTCGCGGACTACCGTCGTGATGGCCGGGCTCGGCTGTGCTTGCCCGCGTTACCTGAAATTCATGCCTGACGGGAACCTCTGCCATGGACTTCTACGTACTATTACCGGCCAGCTTTCGACGATTCGCAGGTCGCACAACCACCACGGGGGAGTTTCATGCGTCATTTCGGGCACATCGCCCCTGAGGTGCGGAAGCGTCTCTTCTACCGCGAGCCGTGCACGTTCACCGCGGATTCGCCGGCCGGGCTGCTCTCGGCCGCCCTCGGCGCCACGCTCTACAGCCCGGCCACCCGGGAACGCCTCGCCGACGACATCCTCAAGCAGGCCGGTCGCGGCGTGGTCTCCATGGTCCTGTGCCTGGAGGACTCGATCGACGACGCGGACGTCGGCCCGGGCGAGGAGAACCTCGTCCGCCAGCTCACGGCCCTCGCCGACCTCCCGGGAGCGGACCTGCCGCTGCTCTTCATCCGGGTCCGCGTCCCCGAGCAGATCCCCGACCTGGTACGACGCCTCGGGCCCGCCGCCCGGCTGCTGTCCGGATTCGTACTGCCGAAGTTCACCGAGGAACGCGGCACACCCTTCCTGGAGGCTTTGGCGACCGCCGAGGCCGAAGGCGGCCGGCGCCTCTTCGCCATGCCGGTGCTGGAGTCGCCGGAGCTGCTCTACCGCGAGTCGCGTGTGGCCACCCTGGAGGGCATCTCCCGGGCGGTCGACAAGTACCGCGACCGCGTGCTCGCCCTGCGCCTGGGCGTGACGGACTTCTGCTCCTCCTACGGGCTGCGCAGAGGCCCCGACATGACGGCCTACGACGTGCAGATCGTCGCCTCCGTGATCGCCGACGTGGTGAACATGCTGGGCCGCGTCGACGGGACCGGCTTCACCGTGACCGGGCCGGTGTGGGAGTACTTCCGGGTCCAGGAGCGCATGTTCAAGCCGCAGCTGCGGCAGAGCCCCTTCCTGGAGGTGCAGGCCGCGGAACTGCGCGAGAAGCTGATTGAGCACGCCATGGACGGCCTGCTCAGGGAGATCTCCCTGGACCACGCCAACGGACTGCTGGGCAAGACCTGCATCCACCCCTCGCACGTGCTGCCCGTGCACGCCCTGTCGGTCGTCAGCCACGAGGAGTTCTCGGACGCCCAGGACATCCTGCGCCCCGAGCGCGGCGGCGGGGGTGTGCTGAGATCGGCGTACACGAACAAGATGAACGAGGTGAAGCCGCATCGGGCCTGGGCCGAGCGGACACTGCTGCGTGCCGAGGTTTTCGGCGTGGCGAACGAGGACATCGGCTTCGTGGAGCTGCTCGCGGCCGGCTTGCGCGACTGAACGCACGGCATCCGTAGAACGCAGGCTCGCCGGAGTGACCGGCGACATCGACGCAGGGAATTCATGGAGAAGGCAGTGAACGAGGGGGTGCACCACCAGGTGCGCGACGGGGTGCGGGCCGGGACGGCCGGCGGTGCCGAGGGTGTCTGGCCGGGCAGCTGGGTCGCCGAGCGGCTCGGCGTCGGGCTCGTCGGCGACGACCGGCTGACCGACCTGCTGGGACTGGCCCTGCGCCGCAACCCCAAGCGGGCACACCTGCTGGTGTCGAACGTGCTCGGCAAGCACGTCCCGCAGTCGCCGTCCGTGGTCTACGGCTACGGCTTCGAGCTGGGCCGCCGGGTGCGTGACCTGCTGGGCGCCGACGAGGCGCGCCGCGCGGTCGTCCTCGGCTACGCGGAGACCGCGACCGGCCTCGGCCACTGTGTCGCCGACGGCCTGGGCCTGGCCCCCTACCTGCACTCCACCCGCCGCCCCGTCGCCGGCGTCGCCCGCGCGGGCGGCTTCGAGGAGTCCCACTCCCACGCCACGTCTCATCTGCTGCTGCCGGAGGATCCGGCCCTGCTGGCCGGCGACGGGCCGCTGGTCCTGGTCGACGACGAGTTCTCCACGGGGAACACGGTGCTGAACACCGTCCGGGATCTTCATGAGCGGTATCCGCGGCGGCGGTATGTCGTGGTGGCGCTGGTGGACATGCGGTCGGTTGCCGACGCCCGCCGGCTGGAGGAGTTCGCCCGCGCGATCGGCGCGCGGGTGGATCTCGTGGCAGCGGCTTCGGGGACCGTGCGGCTGCCCGAGGGGGTGCTGTCGAAGGGGCAGGAGCTGGTGACGCGGCACGAGGCGGAGAGTGCCGCGGAAGGTGCTCCGTCGTCCGCGGGCGCGTCGTGGCCGGTCGCGCAGTTCCCCGCGCCCCTTGAGGGCGTCGGCCCGCACCCGGACGGCGTCGGCACCCACCCCCACCTCACCCGCGTAGACCTGCGCTGGCCCCACGACCTGCCGGACGGCGGACGCCACGGGTTCACACCCGCGCATCGGCAGCGCCTGGAGGCCGTCCTGCCCGCGATGGCGGCCCGGATCGCCGACGCGCTGCCCCAGGGGGCCCGGCGCGTGCACGTACTGGGCTTCGAGGAGCTCATGTACGCCCCGCTGCGGCTCGCCGAGGCCCTGGAGCGGACCACGGACGCCGAGGTCCGCTACTCCACCACCACCCGCTCGCCCGTCCTCGCCGTCGACGACCCCGGCTACGCGATACGCACCCGCCTGGTCTTCCCCGCCCACGACGACCCCGCCGACGGCCCCGGCGAGCGGTACGCCTACAACGTCGCGGGCGCCGGCTTCGACGCGGTGATCGCCGTCGTCGACTCGGCCGCGGACACGCCCCCGCTGCACGCGCCCGACGGCCTGCTGGCCCAGCTCGCCGCGCACACGCCGCAGGTCCTCCTCGCCGTCGTGCCGTCGTACGCCCCCGAGACCTCGCCCGTCCGCGCGACCCCGCAGCCTTTCGAAAGGCCCTCCATGCTGCCCGAGCCCCTTCGCGGCCCCGCCTTCTCCTCGTACGCGCCCGAGGAGGTCGGCTGGCTGCTCCAGGACCTCTCGGACGTGACACTGGAGGCGCCGACCGAGGAGCGCGAGGAGGCGATCCAGAGCGGCGGCGCCCACTACGCCGAGTCGCTGCCCGTGGAGTACCAGCCCAGCGAGCAGTACCAGGAGCTGTTCCACGCCGCGCTGGAGGAGTCGGCGGCCCGCATCGCGCAGGCGGCCGGCGTGGTCACCGAGACGGTCCTCGCGGAGCGGTCGCCGCGCCCCGTCCTGGTCTCCCTGGCCCGTGCCGGGACACCCGTCGGCATCCTGATGCGCCGCTGGGCTCGGCACCGGCACGGTCTCGACCTGCCGCACTACGCCGTGTCGATCGTCCGCGGCCGCGGCATCGACGCCAACGCCCTGCGCTGGCTCGCCGGGCACCACGACCCCCGGGAGGTCGTCTTCGTCGACGGCTGGACCGGCAAGGGCGCCATCACCCGTGAACTCGCCCAGGCTCTGGAGGAGTTCGAGAAGTCCGACGGCATCACCGGCTTCAGTCCCGAGATCGCGGTGCTGGCCGACCCGGGCTCCTGCGTACGGACCTACGGCACGCGCGAGGACTTCCTCATCCCCTCCGCCTGCCTCAACTCGACCGTGTCCGGCCTGATCTCGCGGACCGTCCTGCGGGCGGACCTGGTCGGACCGCACGACTACCACGGCGCGAAGTTCTACCGCGAACTCGCCGGCGCGGACGTCTCGGTGACCTTCCTGGACGCCGTCTCCGCCCGCTTCCCCGAGGTCGCGGACGCGGCCTGCGCCCAGGCCAAGGAACTGCTCGCCGCCGACCGCTCGCCCACCTGGGAGGGCTGGGCCGCCGTCGAGCGCATCAGCGAGGAGTACGGCATCCACGACGTGAACCTCGTCAAGCCCGGCGTCGGCGAGACCACCCGGGTGATGCTGCGCCGCGTGCCCTGGAAGGTCCTGGCACGCGCCGGGGCGGGCAGCGACCTCGACCACGTACGCCTGCTGGCCGAGCAACGCGGCGTACCCGTCGAGGAGGTGGCCGAACTGCCCTACACCTGCGTCGGCCTGATCCACCCCAAGTACACCCGGGGCGCGACCGGCGCCGACGGCAAGGCGGTGACGCTCTGATGCCCGCACTCGTCGCGAGCGACCTCGATCGCACCCTGATCTACTCCGCTGCGGCTCTGGCGCTGACCATGCCGGACGCACGGGCGCCCCGGCTGCTGTGTGTGGAGGTGCACGAGAGCAAGCCGCTGTCGTACATGACGGAGACCGCGGCCCAGCTCCTGACCGACCTCGGCGACGCCGCCGTGTTCGTGCCGACCACGACCCGTACGCGCAAGCAGTACCTGCGCATCAACCTGCCGGGCCCCGCGCCCACCTACGCGATCTGCGCGAACGGCGGCCACATCCTGGTGGACGGCGTGTCCGACCCCGACTGGCACGCACAGGTGACCGCGCGGCTGGCCGACCAGTGCGCGCCCCTGGCCGAGGTGCAGGAGCACCTGCTGAGGGCCGCCGACCCGGTCTGGGTGCGCAAGCACCGCGTCGCCGACGACCTCTTCGCCTACCTCGTCGTCGAGCGTGAACTGCTCAACGAGGACTGGGTGAAGGAACTGGCGGTGTGGGCGGAGAACCGCGGCTGGACCGTGTCCCTCCAGGGCCGCAAGATCTACGCCGTGCCCAAGCCGCTCACCAAGAGCGCGGCGATGCGCGAGATCGCCCGTCGCACCGGCGCCGATATCACCCTCGCCGCCGGTGACTCCCTGCTCGACGCCGACCTGCTCCTCGCGGCCGACCAGGGCTGGCGGCCCGGCCACGGGGAGCTGGCCGACACCGGCTGGACGGCGCCCGGGATCAGGGCGCTTCCCGAACGGGGGGTCCTTGCGGGGGAGCGGATCCTGCGGGAGCTGGCCGCTGCCGCTGGGCTTGGCCGGTTCGCCTAGGAGCTCGGGAGGTGCCGTGGTTATGCGGGTGCGGCTGCGGGTGTGTTGTGGCTTGTCGCGCAGTTCCCCGCGCCCCGCGGGGGCGTTTCAGCAGCCGTGCCCCGGCGAAGACTGCTACTGCCAGCGCGGCCAGGGCCAGGACCACCTTCGAGTAGGTGGAGACGACGGCCGTGACCTCGTGCCAGTTCGCGCCGAGCGCGTAACCCGCGAGCACGAACACCGTGTTCCAGATCGCGCTGCCCAGGGTCGTCAGCGCCAGGAACACCGGCAGGCGCATGCGCTCCACACCCGCCGGCACGGAGATCAGGCTGCGGAAGATGGGGACCATCCGGCCGAAGAACACCGCCTTGGTGCCGTGCCGCAGGAACCACGCCTCCGTCTTCTCGATGTCCGCGACCTTCACCAGCGGCAGCCGGGCCGCGATCGCCACCGTCCGGTCACGACCGAGCAGCGCACCGACCCCGTACAACGCGAGCGCGCCGATCACCGAGCCGGCCGTCGTCCACAGCAGGACGGCGAGCAGGCTCATCCGGCCGCTGCTCGCGGCGAATCCGGCGAGGGGCAGGATCACCTCGCTGGGCAGCGGCGGGAACAGGTTCTCCAGGGCGATGGCGAGACCGGCGCCAGGCGCGCCCAGCGCGTCCATCAGGTCGTTGACCCACTGCGGTCCCGCGTCCGCTGCGATGGCTGTCATGCCGCCACGCTAGGAAACCCAAGCTGAAGGATTCCTGAGGAAAAGCGTCAGCCGCAGCAGCCGCCTCCGCAGCAGCCGCCGCCTGCGCCGCCCGCGCGGGGGGCCGGTGCCGGGGCGGAGGCCGAGCCGCCCACCGCGACCGTGGAAAGGAGCTTCACCGTGTCGTCGTGACCCGAGGGGCAGGCCGCGGGAGCGGAGGACTCCGCCATGGGACGGCTGAGTTCGAAGGTGTCGCCGCAGGTCCGGCAGCGGTACTCGTAGCGAGGCATGCGCACAGGTTAACCGGCACGGTCAATGGCCGGCGGCGCCCCGTTCCTCGCGGATCTGGGAGACCACGTGGGACACGGCCCGGCGTACGGCTTCGGTCTCCGTGAGGAAGTGCCAGTAGTCGGGGTGGCGGCCCTCCAGGGTGGCGATGGCGCGGTCCAGACGGGACACCGCGTCGTCCAGGGGGCGGGCATGGCGCGGGTCGGGCGTGTTGCGGCCGGCCATGGCGAGGCGCTGGGCGTCGCGGATGGCGAAACGGGTGCGGTCGATCTCCTGCTGGGGGTCCTTCTGCACGGCGTTCAGGCGGTGCAGGCGGTCGCCGGCGGCCGAGACGGCCTCGTCGGTGGTGTTCAGCAGGGCTCGTACGGTCGACAGCAGGGCCGTGGCGTCGGCCCAGCGCTGTTCGTCGCGGGCGGTGTGGGCCTCGGCCAGTTTCGTCTCGGCCTGGCGTACGTTCTCGGCGGTGATGTCGGGGAGGCGTTGCAGGTCCTGCCAGCAGGCCACGGTGAAACGGCGGCGCAGTTCGCTCAGGATCGGTTCGACCTGCTCGGAGCGGGTGGTGAGGGCCTGGGCGCGGGTGCGCAGGGAGACGAGCCGGTGATCGATCTCGGCGGCGCGCTCCGGCAGCCGCTCGGCCTCCACGCGGACCGCTTCGGCCCCGCGCGTGACCCGCTCGGCCCGCTCCAGGGTCTGCGGTACGCCGTGCTGTCCGGCGCCCTGGTTCAGCTTGGTGAGCTCGGGGGACAGGGCGGCGAGACGGGCGGCGAGGTCGTCCGCCTTCAGCCCTGTCGCCCGGACGGAGTCGAGGGCGTTGGAGGCGGCGAGCAGGGCCTGCCGGGCGCGCTCGACCGCTGGGGCGAGGCGGGCCAGCTGGGTCTCGGCCTTGCCGAGCAGCGGGCCGAGGCCGTCGGTGAACCGGTCCAGCTCCTGCTTGACCCGGCCGAGTTCCTCCTTGGCGGCGGTCAGCTCGCTGCGGGCGCGGGAGGCGACCGAGGCCTCCAGGTCGTCGCGGTCGAGGTCATGGGCGTCGACGGCGCTGATGTACTGGTGGCTGGCCTCGTCGATGCGCCGGCCGAGCGCGTCGAAGTCGGCGACGGCGCGCCGGGCGGCGGGGGAGTCGTCGACGGCGGTGATCGTCTCGATCGAGATGCGCAGGTCGCGCTGCGCGGTGTCGAGCTCGTAGAAGGCGGCCGCGGCGGCGTCCTTCGCGGCCTGCGCCTCGGCCCGCTGGCTCTCGGCACGACCGCCGAACCAGCGCCGGGTGCCCCCGCCCGCGAAGGCGGCGGGCAGCGCCAGCGCGGCCAGCAGGGGCAGGCCCATCAGGGTGAGCGCGTCACGGAACGGGCCGGGAGTACGGGGGAGGCGGCGGCGCGGGCGGCGAGCACGCGGCGCCGACGGCGAGTACGGCTGCGCTGGAGTCGCCGTCACATCCCTCTCCCGTGCTGTGGTCCACCCTGCCCGGTGTCATTCTCCCACCGGTTAAGGACGAACACACGGGCCGGTTAGTTCGCCGTTCGGACCGTCACTTTGCCGTCGCCGGTGCGGGCGGACACCACATGGGAGCTGCTCTCGTCACGGGGGACGGACACATCCACGCCGCCGTCACCGGTCTCGGTGGTCACCCGGTAGGTGGCCTTGGGCAGCGCGATGGTCACGGAACCGTCGCCGCTGCGGGACTCCACGCGGTCCGGTACGGCGCCGAGTTCCAGGCGGACGGAGCCGTCGCCGGTGCGGGTGCGGACGTCACGGGAGGAGACGTTCGCCCGGATGGATCCGTCGCCGGTGCGCAGCTCCAGGGGGCCGGTGGTGTCGGTGACGCGGACGGATCCGTCGCCGGTGCGGATGTTCAGGGGGCCGGTGGAGCCGGTGACACGGACCGAACCGTCGCCCGTGCGGATGCTCAGCGGGTCCCGGAAGCCGCGGGCGCGCACGCTGCCGTCGCCGTCCTGGACCTTCACGCTGACGCCGCGCGGTACCTCGATGCGGTGCTTGGCCGAGCAGTCGACGACGAACCCCGAGCACTTCAGCCGCAGCACCAGCCGGTCGTCCCGCATGGACCAGGTGGCCTTGGGTTCCTTGCCGATGGCGACCGAGCCCTGGAACCACCGGGTGACCTCGATCCGGCCCGCCGGGTTCGAGTCGGCGGCGACGATCTCGAGGGCCGAGTGGTCGGAGTCGACGGTGAGCGTGCGGCTCTGGAGGCCGAAGGACCGGTGGTCGGGATCGGCGTCGTCCCCGGCGGACGCGCCGCAGGCGCTGAGACCGCCGACGAGCACGACGAAGGCACCGGCGACGGCGACCGCGCGGGCAGAGACCGGGCGGGTGGTGCCCGTGGTGGCTGCAGGGCCGGTGGTGGCTGTGCCGGTGGTGCGAGTGGTGCGGGCCATGACGGTCTCCCCCTGGACGGACGACGAGCGCTCTCGAGCGCTCTACGACCGTATGGATCCAGGGCCCGCCGGGGGATCCGGGCCGCTCCCGGATCCAAGGTGGGGTTATCCCCCGGGCCGGCCCACGGATACGGGTTTGCGGGACCGTGCCCCGGGCAATGTAGGCTGTCGACTCGTCCTGGGCGCATGACCCGGGAGCCGGGTGCGTAGCTCAGGGGTAGAGCGCCTGCCTTACAAGCAGGATGTCGGCGGTTCGAAACCGTCCGCGCCCACGGGATTAGTCAGCAGGTCAGAGGCTCTCCAGGGACTTTCCTGGAGAGCCTCACCTGTGATCGAAGTCCACAAAGAGTCCAGACAAGACGAGGACGGCGCGGGACAAGCAGCACCGCCTCGGATCACCAGCTGATGGTCTGACCCTCCGGGGTGACGGTGACGGTGAAGTCCTCCAGCATCGGTGCGCCGGCCGCGCACCAGCGGCCGAACTGCTCCTCCACGGCGTCCCACAAGGGCTCCGGTCCCCCCTGCCGGACGCGCCACCGGCCGCCGTCCTCGAATACCGCGGCCCATGAGCCGGTGCCGATGTCGACCAGAACGTCCTCGGTGCGCCCGTCCCGCTGCATCGTCAGCCGTTGGGCGCCCGGCGCGGCGAGCTGCACGACGAACCGGGAAGACCAGTTGTCCAGCACCTCGGCGCCGGTGACGGTCTCCCGTTCCTTGCCGTCGTCGAGGTCGGGGAGCAGGCCGAGCGGCGGCGGCATGTGCGGGCGCGCGAGCATGAAGTTCACCCCGCCGCTCAGCAGCGGGCCGACCGCCGTGCCGTCCTCATGGACGGTCAGGCGCGCGAGTTCCGAGGAGCCGAGCCATCCGCAGATGGTCGCCAGGATCAAGCCGCCGGGCCGGGTCTGCTCGATCCACGCCTGAGGCACCGCACGTACGCCGCACGTGGCGATGACCCTGTCGTACGGCGCTCCCGCTCGGTGGCCGAGGAGCCCGTCGCCGGTGACGAGGGTGGGGTACGTCTCGAGGTGGCCGAGTGCGGCCCGAGCCCGCGACGCCACGCGCGGGTCATACTCGATCGAGGTGACGTTCCCTGCGCCGAGCCGCGCGCAGAGGACGGCGGTCGAGTAGCCGGTGCCGGTACCGATCTCCAGCACCCTGTGCCCGTCCTCGACCTCGAGGTCCTCCAGCATGCGCAGCACGAGGGAGGGCAGCGTGCTGGAGCTGGTCGGCTCGCGCATGATCCGGCCGCAGATGTCTTCCGGCACGATCGTGCCGGCGATCTGGGTCACCAGCGACTCGTCCGCGTAGCAGCCTTCCAGCCAGCCCGCGTCACCTTCCCGTACGGGCTCCCACGCGGTGAACTCCGTGCCGACCGCCCGCCGGAAGTACCCGTGGCGCAGGAAGTCGTGCCGGGGGGCGGCCTCAGCGGCCTGCTTCCACGACTCGGTGCGGAGACTGCCGGACGCCGTCAGCCTGTCGAGCAGCTGCCGGTGAAGCTGTGCTTGATCGGTCACGTCTTCCTCTCAAGAAGGGTCGTCAGGGCCGCGCACATCGGCAGGCCGGTTTCGGTCTCCAGCCAGTGCCACTGGCCGCTTGGGTTGCACTCCAGGAACCACCATCGGCCGTCCTCGCCCACAGCGAAGTCGAAAGCCCCGAAGACCAGTCGGAAGCGGTTCATGTAGCGGTGGAGCGCCGGCCGGATGCCGGGCGGTGCTTCGACCGGGGTGTAGGCCAGCCGGCTGTAGTCGGTGCGCCAGTCGAGGAGGTCGGAGTCGATACGGACGCAGAAGACGTCCCCGCCGATGACGGTCACCCGGACGTCGGCGGTCTTGACGACGCGCTGTTGGAAAAGGTGCGCCGTGCCCGCGACGTCGTCGTCGATGTCCGCTGCGGACACCTCGGCGACCTTGACGACGGACGAGACGCCATCGACGCGGTACACCGGGTTGTACAGCGGCTTGTAGATCACCGAGCCGTGCGCCTTGATGAAGGCCCGGGCCGCGTCGGCGCTGGAGGTGATGAGCGTGGGTGGCACCAGGAACCCGGCTGCTGCTGCTGCGGCCAACCCGGCCGGTTTGAACTCGGCGTCCCCGATGCGGTGCGGGTGGTTGACGTAGAGGCAGCCGGGCAGTGAGGCCAGGACTCCGCCGAGTCCATACCGGGCCTGGGTGATGGCGAACCGTGCGTCCTGCTTGTCGAGGTGCGGGAACGCGAAGCCGCTCGGCCGGCGGTAGTAAAGGGCCCGGACGCGCGCCAAGTCCGCGGTGCGCGACGGCGTGCGGAGACTGCCCTGCAGGCCGTGCTCGGTGATCTCTGCCTCCACCGACAGTGATGCGGGGAAGTCCCCCGAGTCGAGCCGCACGACCGGGACACCTCGGTCGTGCAACTCTCCGATCACCACGTCGGCGGTGGGGTCGTGCAGGCTGGTGACGACCAACACCGGACGCGGATCACTCACTGGTCGCTGTCGCTGCTCGTGTCGGTGTCAGGGGACGTGCCGTCACCGTCCGGGCTGGTGCCGGTCGACGGGCTCGTACCGGTGCTGGTGCCGTGCTTGCCCATCTCCAGCACCTGGCCGGCACCGTCGTAGAACCGGGCGGTCTGCGTGCCCGGGTCCAGCTCGGCGCGGGTGTAAGCGGGGGCCATGGTGGGGTAGGGCGCCATGCGACCGAGCCCCCATGGGCGGGCGGTGACGAGGCCCTGCGAGATCGCGGGGCTGGTGGGCAGACGGTCGGTGTGAACGAACATGCCTCTCCCAGTGTCGTAGGTATGGAGCGTGCAACCTGCCCCGGGCTTGACCGTCCAAGGTGGGGGCCCAGGGCGGGAGTCTCAGGCGGTGACGGCGCGGTGGACGCGGCTCACCGGTTCTTCCTCTCAGGCTTCGACCCCGGGCGTTTCGGGCACTTGGAGCCGCAGGCGTACACCTCGACGTCGAGGTCGTAAGCGCCCACGCCGCCACGGGAGAAGCCCACGCTGACTCCGCCGTTACGGAGGGAGGCGTTGCACCGGACGCAGTTCCAACCCGCGTACTGCAGATGCGTCAGATCGGTGGGATGCGGGAGAACGGGGCTCATGACGCGCCCTCCGATGCGAGACGGCGCAGGCCCGTGCGTTCAGGGCAGGGCCTGTTACGGAGGCACGAGCCGCACGCCGAGACATGGATCTTGTACACGTCAGCCGCTTTGGCTCCGACGCAGGTACCGCAGCCGCGGGGGAAGATGGTCACCCCGTTCGGACCGGGCCGGATGCCGAGGTCCCGCGCCGTGTACGGGACCAGGCTGGCGCCGCACCACACGCAGATCGTGCCCTCGGTCTGCAACCCCGACAGCGTGGAGACGTTCGGCAGCGGCAGCAGGGCGAGGGCCGCAGCGCCGGCACCTTCCACGGTCGTCATCAGCTTGCCTGCCCAGCAGTCGGCGTGGGCACCCTGTGGCATCCGCAGGACACGATGTTCCACGTAGGGCCAGCCCTTCGCTGTGCGCGGCCTGCCGGGGAAAGAGCTCGGCTGACGGCACCGCAGTACCAGCAAGCCCGCCCATGTAGACGGGCGATACTCACCGGACCGTGAACCCTGACCAGCGGCTCGGTGCGGCTGCTCATCACCGGCTCCCATCTGCCTGTTCGCTGACTACGGACAGATGATGGGCCGCTACAAGAGGCACAAGGGATACAGCGTGTATCCCCTCAGATGGCGCCGATCCATTCCGCGAAGCTGGTCAGCGACTCGGCGTCTGACCGCTTCAAGCGGCGCACCGTCGCAGCGGCTTCGCGCGCCCATGGGTGCTCGCGGGTGTGCTGGGGTGCGATGGACCTGGCCACCTTCAGCGACTCGAAGGCATCGTCGGGGCGACCGGCCCAGACCTGGGCGCGAGCGAGCTCGATCCAGAATCCCGACTGTCTCTCGGCCGGCATGTCCTCTGGAGGAGTCCACTCGTCCGCGATGTCCAGCGCTCGCTGGAGATGCTCTTGGCCCAGGCTGACCGCTACGGACACTTCGTGCGCGCGCACCGTGTCCGGTCCGAACTGCGTGCCGCCGTAGGCGTCTTCCGGCAGCGAGTCGCCGAGGCGGTGGGCTTCGCGGAGGTGAAGCGCCGCGGCGTCGGCATCACTCACCCGGGCTGCGATCACGGCAGCCCGCATGTGCAGTGCGCCGCGGGCTGCCGCCGCGACCCGGCTCAACGGGCTGGGGCTGGCGTCGATGGCCTGCTCCAGGGCCGTGAGGCCCTGTGCGTGGGTGCGAGCAGCGAAGAACGTCTCGGTGCGCACGTATGCGGCGGTGGCCTGGGCGATGCGGTCCTCGGTCTGTTGGGCGGCCCATCGCATCAGCTCGATCAAGCGGGCAGACAGGTCGTGGTGCCCGAACTTGTAAGAGACCGCATCGGCCGACCGTGCGGTTACGGCGAGGAGCTGGGCGACGCGGAGTCGGTCGGCGCCCGAGGCGTGATGCAGCGCGGCGAGAGAATCGCAGAGGAGGTGCGGGGCCCGCTCGGCGATCCGCGCGTACTGGGCACCCAGCCGCCACTGCACCAGCACGCCGACGGCGGAGTCGAGCTCGGGCAGTGGACGGGGCATGGTGTCCGTTGGGATGTCGTAGGCGCTGATGGCGGCTGAGATGGCGGGGATCGCTGCGTGGACGCGGCTATCGGTGCGGGTGCTACCTGTGACGATGTGGCTTGGGTCGACGCTGAGAGCTGCTGCGAGCGAGTCGAGGGTGTCGTCGCTCGGCGAGCGGGCGCCGCGTTCAATGGCCTTCACCGTGGCAAGGGAGACGAAAGCGGCCCGGGCGAGTTCGGCCTGTGTCATCCGGCGGCCGCGGCGGAACGTGGCGATGCGTTGACCTACCTCGCGCGTGCTGGGGCTGGGCATGCTGGCTCCGTTCGGTGCGTCCACTCCGAACGGTAGCGGCGCCGTGACGCGGCGGATATGACGACGGCCTCATCCGGCACCGGCTGGGCGGGGCAAGTCACCGGCCCACGATCGCGGTCAGCTCCATGAGGCTGTCGATCCGCCAGTCCGCAGCCGCCGCAACGCTCGGGTCGTCGGCCCACAGGTGCCCCCACGGACCGCGCCTTAGATGCGCGGTGCGCAGCCCGGCTGCCGCTGCGGGGGCCACGTCGTTGGCGGGGTGGTCGCCGACGTACACGGCCTCGCCGGGTGCCGCCTCGGCTGCATCGATCACACGCTGGAAGAACTCGGGTTGAGGCTTGGCCACACCCCACTCCCCGGACGTCACCACCAGATCCGCCGGCAGGTCCAGGGCCCGCAGAAGTTCACCCGTGCGGGCAGTCTGGTTTCCGGCGATGATGACTCGTGCGCCGAGTCGGCGCAGCTGTGACAGAGCCGGGCGGACGTCTTCGTACAAGTCGCTTTCGTCGAGGTTTTCGCCCCGGCCGGCGGCTTCGCGGGCCTGGTACTCGGCGGCAACGTCGATGCCTGGCCGGGCCAGACGCAGGGCGTCGGCGTTGTCGCGACCCTGGGCAACGACCGCGCCGACGAGCGCGGACAGGGTGTGCCGAGGGACGTCGAGCCAGTCGGCCCAGGATGCCCAGTACCGGTCATCGCGGGTGATGGTTTCGCCGACGTCGAAGACCACAGCGCGAATCATGGGGGCAGGGTATCCGGGCATGAGGAAAGGGCCCCTCCCGCATCCGGACGAACGGATGACAGGTCCGAGCGGATGCCGACACTCCCGGCCTGAGGGAGGTCGGTGTCCGTGGTCTCCAGCTGCCACGTGCCGGGCTCGGAGGCGCCGTCCTGCCAGGCCTTCGCGCACGACACCGGGCCCGTCAGCGGGGGATCAGGTCAGCAGGACTCCTCGAACTTCACCGCTGTGAGCGTCACAGGCCGGCCGTCCAGCTTTGCGCCGGCGGCGGGCTCCTGGCTGCACACCTTCCAGTTCGACTCCATGAGGACCATGCGGTCCTGGCCGGAGGCATCGTTGACGGTGATGCTCGTCGAAGCGTCGAGGCCCTGGCGGGCGACCTTGACGGCCTTGCCCTTGAAGTCGGGCATCGTGCCGCCGGCCGCCTCAGGGGCGGCGCCCTCGTCCTTGGCCGGGCAGTCCTCTTCGAGCTTGACCGTGGCGAAGTCGACCTTGGTGTCGGTGGAGTGCTCGCCGGCCTTCGGGGTCTGGGAGCACACCTTCCAGTTCCGGTCGAACGCCTGCATGCGTCCGCGGCCGAGGGCGTCGTGCGAGGTGAGGCTGTAGAACCCTGCCTCTTGGGCCTGGTCCTGCGCGGACTGAAGGCCCTTGCCGGTCATGTCGGGCAGCGAGGCGGTCTCGGCCTTCGTGGTGTCGTTGTTGGTGTCGGCCTTGTCGTTGCTGCCCTGGCTGGGCTTGGAGCTGTTGCCGTTGCTCGTGTCGGTGCCTTCGCAGGCGGTGAGTGTGAGCAGGGCGGCCGCGACGAGTGCGGCTGTGGTGGTGCGCTTGATCATGGTGTCCCCCCATGTGTGGTGCAGGTGCTGAGGGAGCATCATGCGCCCTGTGAAGGGGGCGTGGATGCAGAGTGATGTTCCTGTGACACGAATGGGTGTGTTGCGTCCGCTTCTGGGGAGCGGAGGCCTTGCCATCGGATCGTCACAAGCGCCCCGGGCCCACATCGGCCCGGGGCGCTTCTCAGCCTCCGTCAATCTCCGTCAGTCTCCGCCGGTCTCCTCCGGCGGAGCCTCGTGCGCGTGTTTCAGTGCCGAGCGGGCCGACACCCGCTCGGGACCCGTGAGTTCGGACCAGTAGCGGTGCGTGCTGACGAACACCGCGAGCTCGTGTTCACGCCGCCGGAGCTTCTCCACTTCGGCCTGTTCGTCGGCTGTCCAGCCGGGGGAGGCGGGGCGCTCCACCTTGCGCCAGC
The DNA here is from genome assembly GCF_028885415.1 of Streptomyces coeruleorubidus. GTDB lineage: Bacteria > Actinomycetota > Actinomycetes > Streptomycetales > Streptomycetaceae > Streptomyces > Streptomyces coeruleorubidus_A. The sequence continues at coordinate 2,977,345 of NZ_CP118527.1, read as the reverse complement.
CGTTGTCGTCGCTGAAGCCGTCCAGTGGTTCCACCGACCAGGGGAGTCGCTTCAGCAGGGCCGACAGCTCGGCCCGGACCTGATGGAGTTCCTCCTGACCGGCGAGGAGGTCACTCGGAAAGTCATAGGTCGTTGCCACGGCTCAATGATACGCCTGTTCGAATTGAGTGGGCGAGTTTGCTCCCGTGGTTCATGCGAACGAGTGTTCCTCGTTCGTTCCCGGCGGAGGGCCGCAGGGGTGAGACTGGGGGCATGTGCCGGAGTATCAAGACCCTTCGTCCGCCCGCGATGCCCGAAGAGGCCACGGAAGCGGACATTCGGGCTGCCGCGTTGCAGTACGTGCGGAAGGTTTCGGGCTTCCGCGCCCCCGCCGCTCACAACCAGGAGGTGTTCGAACGCGCCGTGGAGGCCATCGCCCAGGCCACGGCCGAGTTGCTGGACGGGCTGGAGGTCCGTGGCGCCCGGGCCCAGCGGGCAAGCTAGCGCCGGCCGACACCCAGGGCACCTCCGGACCCCAGGTCTACGACGCCCGCGGCTCCCTGCGCATCAGGTACGCCGCGCCCGCCCCCGCCCCGAACAGCGCCCCCACCGACACCGCCGTCCCCAGCCAGCTCGCGCCCAGCCAGTGGGCTCCGAACCAGCCGAGGGCGACGCTGTACGTGGCCCAGGTGAGGCCCGCCAGGGCCGACCAGGGCAGGAAGTCGCGGGCGCGGCGGTGGGCGGCGCCCGCGCCGAGGGAGACGACCGAGCGGCCGGCGGGGGCGAAGCGGGCGAGGACGACGAGGGCGCCGCCGCCCCGTGCGAGGGCCGTGCCGAGACGTTCCTGCGCGGTGGTCAGGCGCCGGGAGCGGGAGATCGCCCGGTCCAGACGTTCGCCGCCGCGCCAGGCGAGGCGCCAGGCGGCCAGGTCGCCCAGGACGGAGGCGGTGGCCGCGCAGAGGGTCAGCACCAGGATGTCGGGCACGTCGGCCGCCGAACCCGCGGCCGCCGCCGTCGCCGCCGTGATCACCAGGACACCGCTGGGCAGCACCGGCAGGAACACGTCGAACAGGACCGACAGGGCCACCACCGCGTAGATCCATGGGCTGCCGAACAGCGACCCCACATGCTCCAGCACCGCAACTCCCCGTCCCCCGTGGGCCAGACCGTGCCGCGGTGGCGCGGCGGAGCGGCAGGAGTGGCCGATGACAGCCATACAGCGTACGCCTGGGGTGTGACGGGCGGTTCACGGGGGGCTCGTACGTTCGGTACCGAGTGTTCACCTCGTCCCGAGTCGTCACCCGGCTGCCGTGTCCAGGCGTACACGCCGGAGCGGCGCCTTCCCGCATGCAAGGGGAGGCGCCGCTCTGCCCGGCGCGGTGCGGGCGGGTCAGGCCACCGCCGGTGTCCGGTCCGTGGACTGGCGTCCCTGCGTCGACGTGCGCCTGGCCAGCAGCCGGTCCACGCCGAACGCGCCGGAACCCGTGAAGATCAGCAGGAACATGGACCAGCAGTACATGGCCGCGCCCTCGCCGCTGTTCTCGATCGGCCACAGGCCCTGCGGCTGGTGGACCTTGAAGTACGCGTACGCCATCGCGCCGGAGGCGATGAACGCCGCGGCGCGCGTGCCCAGGCCCAGCAGCACCAGGCTGCCGCCGACGAGTTCGATCACGGCCGCGTACCAGTTCGGCCAGGCGCCGGTCGCCGCCGTGCCGCCCTTGCCGTCCACACCTCCGAGGACACCGAAGAGCGCGACGGCGCCGTGGCAGGCGAAGAGCAGGCCGATGACGATCCGGAACAGTCCGAGAGCGTACGGCTGCGCGCCGTTGAGGCGTGCGGTCATGTGGGGGTCTCCTTCGGTCGGCCGGCCAGGGGAGGGCCGGTCGGGGGACAGAACCGGTGAGTAACCCACGTTAGGTGCGCCTAATCGATGCTTGCAAGTTCAACATCTGGCCACTGGTTTACCTGCTGTTGGGGCTCACTTTCGGCCGCAGTCGCACGTAGAGCCGCTCTCGCCACCGCGTCCGCGTCCGAAAGCATGACCGAATCCACACCTGGACGAGCCCCCGCCGCCGTTACCCAGTGCACGCCCTCCGTCGGCACCCCGAAAGCGAACCGCCTGGCGTGCGGGGCGCCTTGACGGTCTATCAGATGGTAAGGGCGTGGTGTGACATCCAACCCGCCTGTCTCATAACCATCGACGGTGTGCGGACGGCACTGCCCGGTCCGCAGCAGCCCCGCGAGGAGGGCGTCGGCCGTTTTCCGCAGGTCGGTTTCCGGCAGACGGGCCTCTATGAGGGTTGTCACACGGACGACCGAACCCGGCACGTCGGGTGAGTGTGCCGCCCAGGCTCCGTCCACCTCCGTCACCTTCAGGCGCGGCCCGAGCACGCGCACCACCCCCGCCTCCACCAGGGCCGCCAGCTCCTCGATGCGGCGCCGGGGCGGGCCGATGGACAGGAAGGCGTTGAGCGGGGTGTACCAGCGGTCCAGGTGGTCCCGGCGGGAGAGGCCGGCCAGGCCGCCGTGGTCGACGATCAGCCGGAGCTCGTTGCGCAGGTCGCGCAGCACGTCGAGGGCCGCCTTCAGCGGGCCGCGCACATTGCCCAGGGCGGCCTGCGCGGCGTCCTCGCGCAGGTACGACAGCAGCCAGTCACGCCACTGGCCGGGATGCGCGAAGTCCCGTCCGGCATACGGCCGGGAGATCCGCTCCCAGGACCAGCGGTCGGCGTCCGCCACGCCGAACTCGCCCAGCAGCACGGCTTCTTCGGGGTCGCCGTGCGGTACGGACAGGAAGCGACCGGTGAACTCCTCGCACCGTCGCGCGGAAACTCCCGCCCGCCGGAGCAGCGCGGTGCAGTACACCGTCTCCACCTCCTTCGCGACCAACGGCCATATCTCCGCCAGGAAGTCGGGCGCCTCCCCGGAGTCGGCGCGCTTGCGGAAGCCCGCGATCACCTCCGGTGTGAGGACCAGCGGGACGTGCCGGCCGTACGCCCCCTTCGCGTTGTCGCCGCGGGCCTGGTACGGGATGCCCCGGCGGGAACCGGCGTACAGCCGCGGCTCGCGGCCGGAGGGGAGGTAGCGCAGGCCCTGGGCGTCCCGTACGAAACGGCCGCCGCGGCCGGTCGTCAGCAGGGCCGTGTGGTCGAAGAAGTTGAGGCCGAGGCCGCGCAGCAGGACGGGGTCGCCGGGCGGTACGGAGGACAGGTCGACGTCGGCCGGGTTGGCGGGCGGCACGTGGCGCAGCTCGTGGTGTGCGGCGTGGGCCGCCAGGCGCCGCTGGACCGGGTCCGCGGTCGTCGGCAGGTGCCCCTGGGCCAGGACCACGGCGGACAGGCCGGTCAGGGTGCGGCCGTCGTCGAGGGCGAGGGCCTGGTGACCGCCGGGGGTGTCGTCGAGCCGTACCGCGCGTGCCCGGTGCGTCTCGACGCGGACGGTCGCCGGCGCGTCGCGTACGACCTGCGCGAACACCCACTCCAGATAACGGCCGTAGTCAGCCCGGGTCGGGTACTCGTCCGGGCCGAGCGTGCCGCGCGCCCACTCATGCAGGCTCGGGCCCGGGCGGATCGGGCCCGAGCAGTCCACGCTGTCGTCGGTGAACAGGGTCACCTGGCAGGCCACGGTGTTCATCAGCAGCTCGGGCGACTGGTCGGTACGCCAGACGCGGCCGGGCCCCGGCGGATCCGGGTCGATCACGTGGACCGTCAGCCGGGCCCCGGGCGGGAGGAGCTCCGGGACGGAGGCGCAGAGGCGTTCCAGGACGCTGGTGCCGCGTGGCCCGGCGCCGACCAGGGCAATGGAGAACGGTGCGGGTTCCTCGGCCGGTACGGATCCCTCCGGCAGGGTCTCCTCCGGTACGGATTCCTCGGTCGACGCAGGCAAGGGTGGTACTCCAGTGCGTGTGGGGCGCGTTCGGCGGTCCGCGGGTGGGGAAGCGGACGGTCCGCCTCATCATGCCGTCGCCGGGAGCGGGAACCGAGGCTCGTGGTCAAGGATTGACGTTCGCTGTGGGACGCGTCACGAGCATCACGGGGCACAGGAGCAGTAATCGGGCGGAACGGGTCCGTTACGGGGCAATCTCGGAGTCGAGGAGCGTCGTCAGGCGTGGGCCCTTGCCCTCCCGGGCCCGTGCCTGCTCGAGTCGCAGCCGTGCCGATCGGCCGCGCAGGGTCAGCGTCATCAGCTGGTTGCCGAACCAGGGGCCGCCCGTCTTGCGCCAGCCGACCGGCGGCCGGGGGAGGCGTCCGTGCCGGGCGAGGCAGCGACCGAGCGCGCGTGCCACCGCGTTCCAGCCGACGCGGAAGCCCATCCGGATCGACAGGGGGACGGAGTTGTGGACGGGCGAGCAGACGAGCTGCACCACCCGGGCGTCGGGGCCCGGCCCGGGCCACGAGGGCTCGGCGATGTAGGCGTGGTGCACGTCCCCGGAGAGCACGCACACCGTCGCCGGGGCGTCCCGCCCCGAGCCGGCCTCGGCGATCAGCTCCGCGAGCCCGGCGAACGACTCCGGGAACGCCGACCAGTGCTCCAGGTCGGCGGCCCGCCGCACCTTCTCCCCGAACCGCGCCCAGCGCTCGCCGCGCTCGCCCCGGCACAGCGCCGCGTTCCAGCCCTCGGCGTCGTGCACCAGATGCGGCAGCAGCCAGGGCAGCGAGGTGCCGAGGAGGAGGTGGTCGTACGACCCGGGGCTGTCCAGCACCTGCTCGCGCAGCCAGGCGTCCTCGCCCGGGACGAGCATCGCGCGGCTGTCCTCGTCGAGGACCCGGGCCGCCCGGCTGTCGACCATCACCAGGCGGACGCGCCCGAAGTCGCGCCGGTAGCTCCAGCGGGCCATGGCCGGATCGGCGTCGGCCCGGGCGGCGAAGGTGCGCAGCACGTCGGTGCCGTCGGGGACCTTGCGGACGGCCTCGTACACCGGGTCGGCCGCCAGTTCCTCCAGTGAGAGGTTCCCCAGGTGCTGGTGGACCCAGTACGACATCAGGCCGCTCAGCAGCCGCTCCCGCCACCAGCCGGTGGCCCGCATGTCGGTGAGCCAGGCGGCGGAGGTGTTCCAGTCGTCGACGACGTCGTGGTCGTCGAAGATCATGAAACTGGGTACGGTGGACAGCAGCCAGCGGATGCGGGGGTCGAGCCACGACTCGTAGTAGAGGTGCGTGTATTCCTCGTAGTCCGCGACCCCGCTGCCCGGCGGGTCGCTCAGGTCCCGGCGGGCCGACAGCCAGCGCTGGGTGCTGTCGGAGGTCTCGTCGGCGTACACCTGGTCGCCGAGCAGCAGCAGGACGTCGGGCCGCTCGCCCTCCGGGTCGGCCACGATGCGGGTGGCCAGCGCGTCCAGGGCGTCCGGGCCGACGGGGTCGTGTCCGCCGGCGGGAGGGGCGGCCCAGCGGCAGGAGCCGAAGGCGACGCGGAGGCCGCCCTCGCCGCCCGGCGCGTGGATCGCCGAGGGCGGGAAGGGGGAGTCGGGCAGCGGCCACACGGTGGTGTCGTCGAGGAGGACCTCGTACGTCGTGGACGTACCGGCCGTGAGCCCGGTCACCGGGATCAGCGCGTAGTGGTGGCCCGCCACCTGGAAGGTCGGGGCCGTGCCGCCGGCGCCGTCGGCGCAGCGCACCGCGGCCGTGCACGGACGGCTCGTCTCGACCCATACGGTCGCGGACGAGCCGTCGGTGTACCTCAGCAGCGGTCCGAGCCGCAGTCCGGCCATCGTGGCCCCCTCTCCGTCGCCCCGTACGGTACGGAACGACGGAGGTCAGCGGGGAGGTCCCGACACGTAAATCGCGTGTCAGCAGTTCGCGAGGTGGTTCTGGAGCGCGGACTTCTCGGCCGAGTCGACCGAGAGGCCGTAGTAGTACTTCACCTGGACCCAGGCGCGGACGTAGGTGCAGCGGTACGTCGTCCGGGAGGGCATCCAGGTGGCCGGGTCCTGGTCGCCCTTGGCCTGGTTGACGTTGTCGGTGACCGCGATGAGCTGCGGGCGGGTCAGGTCGTTGGCGAAGGACTGGCGGCGGGAGGTCGTCCAGGAGTCGGCGCCGGAGTCCCAGGCCTCGGCCAGCGGGACCAGGTGGTCGATGTCGACGTCGGAGGCGGCGGACCAGGTCGCGCCGTCGTAGGGGGAGTACCAGCTGCCGCTGGTGGCGGCGCAGGAGGAGTCCTGCTGGACGTTCGAGCCGTCGCGCTTGAGGACGACCTCGCGGGTGTTGCAGGAGCCGGACTGGGTGATCCAGTGCGGGAAGAGGTCGCGGTTGTAGCCGGTGCGGTCCTCGGTGGCCACGGTGAGCGAGGCGAGGTAGGAGCGGGCGGTGGCCCCGCTGACGGGGGTGGGCAGGGCGGCGGAGGCGGCCGGGCCGTTGAGAAGGCCGGCCGAGGCTATGAGACCGGTGAGGCCCGCGAGTATGCTGAGCCGTCGACGCGCGTAGAACTTCGGCATGCGAACTCCCTTGTGGGGTGGGGGCGTTGGGCTGCGAGCGAGGGAATGCTCGTCGCGCCGTGTTGCGGGGAGGTGTGCGCCCGGTGAGAAGTTAGTGACGCGGTCATGACATGACAAGGTTCACGGCGGAACTTTTCGCTCCAGGGGTCTCGCGTACCATGGACGGCGCAGAAGGGGAGTAGCTCTTCGCCGGACCGTCGACATACTGCTCAGCCCGCCTGAGCCGGCGCCCGGAGGCAGGTCCCACTGGTCCGTCCAGGGGCCCCGCCAGCGAGACCTTCGGCAAGCAGTGCACGCCCGTGCCCCACGGCACGGGCGCCGAGTGTGCTGCCGTGCCGAGGTGTCCAGCGTGAAGATCCAGCACTCTCGGTGGGGCAGCCCCGACCGATTGAGGAACCCTTGATCAGCCTGACCGTGACGGCCGTCGTCTTCGGCGTCGTCTTTCTCGCCGAACTGCCGGACAAGACCGCCCTGGCCGGCCTCGTCCTCGGCACCCGCTATCGCGCCTCCTACGTCTTCGCCGGTGTCGCCGCCGCGTTCGCGCTGCATGTCGCGCTCGCCGTCGCGGCCGGCAGTGTGCTGACGCTGCTGCCGCAGCAACTCGTGCACGCGCTCACGGGTGTGCTCTTCCTGGGCGGGGCCGCGATGTTGCTGCTGCAGAAGGGCGGGGCCGATGGCGACGCGGAGGTCCGCAAGCCGGAGGACCAGTCCTTCTGGAAGGTCTCGGGCGCCGGCTTCATGCTCATCCTGGTCGCCGAGTTCGGCGATCTCACGCAGATCATGACGGCGAACCTGGCCGCCCGCTACGACGACCCGCTCTCCGTCGGCCTGGGCGCGGTGCTCGCGCTGTGGGCGGTGGCCGGGATCGGCATCGTCGGTGGAAAGGCGCTGATGAAGAAGGTGCCGCTGCGGCTGATCACGCAGATCGCGGCGCTGGTGATGCTGGCTCTCGGGGTGTGGAGCCTGTGGGAGGCCGTGACCGGGTGAGCCGTGGCGAGCTGAACGGTGGGTGAACGTCTGCGGGGGGCCCTGGCGCGATCCGGGGATGTTTTGTACCGTGGAGAAACAAAGTGGCCCTCGCCCGTTTTCCCTGACCGGCGGGCGGGGCCGCCTTGTTCCTTCGGGGGCCGCCGTGTGCCCTCGTCCGCGCCCTGAGCCTTGGAGCTGCCGATGACGGCCACCGTCGTGCTCACCGCCCGCGCCCTCCTGCTGGACATGGACGGCACCCTCGTCAACTCCGACGCCTCGGTCGAACGCGTCTGGCGGCGCTGGTCCGAGCGGCACGGACTCGACGCGGACGAGGTCATGAAGGTCGTCCACGGACGGCAGGGATACGCGTCGATGGCGCTGCTGCTGCCCGGCCGGCCGATGGAGCAGAACTACGCGGACAACGCCTGGATGCTCGCCGAGGAGACGGCCGACACCGAGGGTGTCGTCCCGATCCCCGGGGCGCCGGAGTTCCTCGCCTCGCTGCGGGGGCTGCCGCACGCGCTCGTGACCTCCGCCGACGTTCCGCTCTCGACGGCGCGGATGGCCGCGGCCGGGCTGGACCTGCCCGAGGTGCGGGTGACCGCGGAGTCCGTCGGGGCGAGCAAGCCCGACCCGGAGGGCTTTCTGAAGGGCGCCGCCGAGCTGGGTGTGGCGCCCGCGGACTGTGTCGTGTTCGAGGACTCCGGGGCCGGGATAGAGGCCGGGCGTTCCGCCGGGATGACGGTGGTCGGGGTCGGGTCCCGGGCCGCGTTCCACGCGCCGGACGTGGTGGTGGAGGACCTCACGCAGGTGCGCGTTCAGGCCGTGGGGGACGGGACGATCCGCCTGCACGTCGGGTGACGAACGCTACGCCGTGTGACTACGCCGTATGACGAACGCTACGTCAGGTGACGAACGCTCGGGGACGTCGGCGGGTCGGTCAGACGTGGGCGGCGATGGTGCGCGCACACACCAGGGACTCGGTGTGTGTGGTGTCCACCTCCAGGTCGTAGTGCACGCCCTCGTGCACCAGGTGTGCCTGTGACGCGGCCATGCCCCGGACCCGGTCGCCCCGGGCGATCTCACGCCCGGCGGCGACCGCGCTGTCGCATCTGACGCCGACCCACAGCACGTCGAGTCCGGCCAGCGCCTTCTGCCAGCGCTGCCGGGAGTGCGGTCCGCCGAGGAAGACGTCGTCGATGATGATCCTCGCGCCGGCCCTGGCCATCGCGGCGATGCCCTCGGTCCAGGCCGCGTCCAGTGCGCGGAACTCCGCGCCCACGCTCACCCCGCCGTCCGCCGCGAAGCTGATGCCGCCGTCCGAGCCCCGCGTCTTCGCGGGCAACGCCTCGACGAACGAGTCGACGCCGAAGGCCAGCCACGGGTCCGGCAGCACCTCTTGCAGGCACCGTACGATCCCGGACTTGCCCGAGCTCGAACCGCCGTTGAGAACGATCACCTGAGTAGCCACGGCGCCACAGTAGGGCGGCCGGGCCGGTCACGGCTCCTTGGTTTCCGACTCCAGCTTCGCCCGCGTCTCCCGGTCGTAGACGCCGAGGTCGTCGGTCTGGATGCCGCGCGACCACTGGTAGGTACGGACGGCCTCCTCCAGCCGACTGTCGTAGTCGCCGTCGGTGTCCTCGTCGTAGAGGTACAACTGGCGCAGCCGGAACTGGAGTTCGGTGACCTCCGGGCCGCGGTCGCCCAGGCGCAGGACGGTGGGACCGCCGCTCTGGCGGGAGTTGCCCGGGGGCCCGTTCTCCGGGCCGGTGGCCGTGGCGGACGTCCGGGGCGCCGACGGGGTGGCCGACCGCGACGGGCTCGGCGAGGCGCTCGGCGTGGACGGCGACGGGGAGGCCGACGGGCTCCCGGTGGCCGACGGCGCCGGCGGTGGTGCCGCGGGGGCCGACGGGGTGGCCTGTGCGCTGCTCACCGGTGGCGTGGACGCCGCGCTGCTCGAGGGCGCGTCCGGCACGCTCGCCCGGAGGTCGTCCGGCAGCGCGGAGTTCCGGGACGGCGCCTCGTAGGAGAACAGCCCGCTCGCGTACCCGGCCGCGGCCACGACGGCGACACAGGCCCCGGCGGCCGCGGCGAGCAGCGCGGTACGCCGTCCACGCCGGGGCCTCCGGCCGACCTCGCCCGGTTCCGGCACGCCCCGGTCCCGTCCCCCCGCACCGTCGAAAAGACGCAGGTCGGTGACGCTGGGTTCGGTCGCGGCGGGGGCCAGGGGCGTCGGGAGTGTCGGGAGTGCGGAGGTGTCCGGGGAGGTCGGCAGCCCGGGAGTGGCCGGCGAGACCGGCAGCACGGTGGTCGCGTCCGGGTCGACCGGGCGCAGGGGCATGGTGGCGTCGGTGGGGGAGGGCGGGAACGCGGCACCTTCCGCGCGCGGGGCTTGCCCGGGGGCCGTCACGGGCCGTCGCGGGGCGCTTTCGGGCGTCCGCACGGGGCCGTCGGGGCGTGGGGGCTCCGCCGGGTGGGTCCGGGGCGGTTGCGGGGTGGCGCCGGCTGCCCGCGCGGGGCCGTCGGTGCGCGGGGCTCCGCCGGGTGGTTCTGGGACGGGGGTGGGGCGCTGTTGGCCGTCCGTCCGGGGGCCCGTCGCGGGGTGTCGTCGGCTGCCCGCGCGGGGGTCCGTCGCGGAGCGCCTTCGGTCGCCCGCGCGCGGGTTTGGGCGTGTGAGGTCTCCGCGTGCGGGGGCGTGGGCGGGCCGTCCGTGTGGGTTTGTCGCGGGGCGGCTTCTCCTGCCCGGACGGGAGCGTGGGTGTGGGAGGTCGGGGCGTGCGGAGGTGACGCGGGGTGGTCCGCCGGGGACGGCTGTGCGGGGCCGTCTGTGCGCGGGGGCTCCGCAGGGTGCGTACGGAACGGTCGTGGGGCGCCTTCGGTCGCCCGGGTGGGCAGCCCGGGGTCCGGGGCCTTCGGGTGCGGGGGCGTGGGCGGGCCGTCCGTGTGGGTTTGTCGCGGGGCGGCTGCTCCCGCCCCGGCGGGAGCGTCGGCAGGTGACGTCTGGTCATGGCGGGGCGAGGCGGGGTGGTCCGTCGGGGACGGCTGTGCGGGGCCGTCGGCGTGTCGGGGCTCCGCAGGGTGGGGACGGGACGGTCGCGGGGTCTCGTCGGCCGCCCGGCCGGGGGTTCGTCGCGGAGTGTCTTCCATCGCCTGAGCCGGGGCCTGCGCGGGTGCGGGCGGGCTGTCCGCGTGGGTGTGCCGTGGGGTGCCTTCGGGCGCCCGCGTGGGTCGCTCCGGGCCCGCGGCCGTCGCGTGTGGGGGCGTGGGCGGGAGTTCCGTGCGGGTGCCTCGCGGGGCGCCTTCGGCTGGCCGCGTGGGCGCGTCGGGGTGTGAGGGCGACGTGGTCCGGGCCTCCGCGGAGGGGCGTAATGGGGTGTCGCCGTGCTCGGGGGACTGCGGGAGTTCGACGTAGGGGCGGATCCGGAGCGGGTCGAAGTCCTCCGCTGCTGCCGCCTCGGTCGTGCGGGCGTTGCGGAGGGCCTCCGCGGCGCGCTGGGTGCAGGTGCAGGACGGGGTGTTGTCCGGCTGTCTGGGCGTGCCGCACTCCGGGCACGGGTGGCCGTTCGGCTGTTCCACGCGTTCCTCCCTCCCCTCGCGAACTCCAGAGAATATCCAGATGTTCTCCACAGCGTGGGCGGCGATCCCCGGAATGAAAGCTTCCAAAAGGACTCGGCGGGCCATAACACGTCACACCGGTCACGATGGAAAATGTCACAGGACCCCCAGGAGGTCGCATGGCTGGGCATGCGCACGTCACGAAGGCGCCGGACCAGGGCGCCACCGTCCAGGAGCAGGTGTCCGGGAACGTACTGGTCTCCATCGGCGCCCTGCTCCTCGGGATGCTGCTCGCCGCCCTCGACCAGACCATCGTGTCGACCGCGCTGCCCACCATCGTCAGCGAGCTCGGCGGCATGGATCACCTGTCCTGGGTGGTCACCGCCTACCTGCTGGCCGCGACCGCCGCGACCCCGCTGTGGGGCAAACTCGGTGACCAGTACGGCCGCAAGCGGCTGTTCCAGACGGCGATCGTGATCTTCCTCGTCGGCTCCGCGCTGTGCGGCACGGCACAGGACATGACCCAGCTCATCGTCTTCCGGGCCGTGCAGGGGCTCGGCGGCGGCGGGCTGATGGTGCTGTCGATGGCCATCGTCGGGGATCTCGTCCCGCCCCGGGAACGCGGGCGCTACCAGGGGCTGTTCGGTGCCGTGTTCGGGGCGACGAGCGTGCTCGGGCCGCTGCTCGGCGGGCTGTTCACCCAGCATGTGAGCTGGCGTTGGGTGTTCTACGTCAACCTGCCCGTCGGGATCGTGGCGCTCGCCGTGATCGCGGCCGTACTGCACCTCCCGCGCCGGGCGCAGCGGCACGTCATCGACTACCTCGGCACGTTCCTCATCGCGGCCGTCGCCACCTGCCTGGTGCTCGTCGCCTCCCTCGGTGGCACGACCTGGGGATGGGGGTCCGCGCAGATCGTCGGGCTCGCGGTGCTGGGCGTCGTCCTCGCCGTCGTCTTCGTGGCCGTCGAGCGACGGGCCGCCGAACCCGTCCTGCCGCTGAAGCTCTTCCGCGTCCGCACCTTCACGCTCGCCGCCGTGATCAGTTTCGTCGTCGGCTTCGCCATGTTCGGCGCGATGGTCTACCTGCCGACGTTCCTCCAGGTCGTGCAGGGCGTGAGCCCGACCATGTCCGGTGTGCACATGCTGCCGATGGTGCTGGGCCTGCTGCTGGCCTCGACGGCCTCCGGGCAGATCGTCAGCCGGACCGGCCGCTGGAAGGTGTTCCCGGTGGCCGGCACCGGCGTCACCACGCTCGGGCTGCTCCTGCTCCACCAGCTCGACGAGCACAGCTCCACCGCCGAGCTGAGCGGTTTCTTCTTCGTCTTCGGACTCGGACTCGGCCTGGTGATGCAGGTCCTCGTGCTCATCGTGCAGAACGCCGTCCCGTACGAGGACCTGGGCGTCGCCACTTCCGGCGCCACCTTCTTCCGCTCCATCGGCGCCTCGTTCGGCGTGGCCGTCTTCGGCACGGTCTTCGCGAACCGGCTCGGCGACCAGCTCACGGACGCCTTCCGGGGAGCCCGGCTGCCGCCCGGCGTCTCCGTGGCCGCGCTGGAGGCCGACCCGCGCGGCATCGCCGCCCTGCCGCCCGGCCTGCGCCCGCCGGCCCTGCACGCCTACGCCGTGTCCATCACGGACGTCTTCCTGTACGCCGCCCCCGTCGCGCTCCTCGGTTTCGTACTGGCCTGGTTCCTGAAGGAGGACCGGCTGCGCGGCTCGGTCACCGCGCCCGACGTCACCGAGACCCTGGCCAGCAACCCCGTCCAGCGCTCCTCGTACGACGAGGTGTGCCGTGCCCTGTCGGTGCTCGGCACCCGCGCGGGGCGGCGCGATGTCTACCGGAAGATCACCGCCCGGGCGGGCTACGACCTGCTGCCCGCGGCGAGCTGGCTGCTGCTGCGGATCAGGCGGTACGGCTCGGTGGAGCCGGCTGTGCTGGCCGAGGGGGTGCCCGTGTCGCTGCCCGTGATCATGGAGGCCACCCGGCAGGTCGAGGAGCGGCGGCTCGCCGTGCGCCGGGGCCTGGACATGGTCCTGACCGACCGGGGACGCGAGGTCGCCGAGCGGCTGGCCCGGGCCCGTGAGGAGTCCCTCGCCGAGTTGCTCGGCGACTGGTGGGGGCCGGACCGGCCGACCGATCTGGTGCAGCTCGTGCGGGAGCTGAACGGCGAGCTGTGCGGCTCCAGGCGGGAGCGGCCGTCCGAGGCGCGTCCGGTGGAGCACCTCGTGTGAGGCGCCGTCGGCCGGGCGGGGTCGGGTGAGGTGCTTGGAAGCCAGTGCCCCGACCGGGAGCGCGGCGCTCGCGCCCCGGGGGGCAGTCCGGCGCCGTTTGGCGGCCTGCTTCCGGGCTACCCGGTCGGCGAACCGGCTCGTGAGGAGAGCCGGTTGGGCCGAGAACCCGGAAGGCATTCATGTCCACTGGCCTGATCATTGCTCTGATCGTGATCGCGGCGGTCGTCGTCATCATCGCGGCCGCCATGACCCTGCGCGCCCGAGGGGCTCGGCGCGGCCCGAGCCTGAAGCGGCGCTTCGGACCCGAGTACGACCTGGCCGTCGCCCGGCACGACGGCGACGCCAAGGCCGCCGAGCGCGAGCTCGCCGAGCGCGTGGAGCGCCACGGCGACCTGCGCGAACGAGCGCTGGAGCCGGCGGAGCGCGAGCAGTACGAGGCGCGCTGGACGGCCGCCCAGGAGCGGTTCGTCGACTCGCCGCGGGAGGCGGTCGCCGAGGCGGACCGGCTGCTCGCGGAGCTCGCCGGTGCCCGGGGCTTCCCGGACGGCGGGCAGTACGAGGAACAGCTCGCCGCGCTGTCCGTGCACCACGCCCACCACGTGGACGGCTACCGGCGCGTGCACCGCGCGGCGCACCTGCGCGCGGACGACGCCCGGGACGGCGGCACCGGTACGGAAGACATGCGTGAGGCCATGGTGGCGGCCCGCGCCCTGTTCGAGGAGCTGGTGCGGCCGGCCCGCCACGACGGCGGAAGCCACGTCGCCGGCCCGCACCTGGGCGGACGCCACGAGGGCGGACGGCACAAGTCCGGGCTGAACGGCGGCCGCAAGGCTCCGGCCGACCGCGGCGGGCACATGCCGTGGGCGCTGCACCGACGTCAGGCGAAGGAGAGTTGAGATCCGATGTCCGACATGATCCGACCGCCCGGCGACGACACCGCCGAGGCACGAGGCTCCACCTACCCCTCAGCCCGCGCCACCACCGGTCCTGACGCCCGCGGCACCACCGCCTCTGACGCCCGCGGCTTCGACACCCCCGACGCCCGAGGCGAGACCGCCCTGGGCACCGGCCACGGCACAGCCCCCTCTGGTTCCCCGGAACGGGAAGGCGCCTCCCACGGCACGCACCTGCTCCCCCACGACGAGTCCGACAAACTCGTCTCGCAGTTGCACCACGCCGTCGCCGAGTTCGTCGACGCGCCCCGGGCCGCCGTCGAGGAGGCCGACCACGTGCTGGAGGAGATCGCGGCCCGGTTCACCGAGGCCGTGACGCAGCGCCGCCGCACCCTGCGCCACTCCTGGCAGTCGGTGGAGGGCGGCGAGGGCAAGCCCGTGTCGAGCGGCGACACCGAGCAGCTCCGGCTGGCCCTGAAGGACTACCGGGAGCTGGCGGAACGGCTGCTGCACGTGTGAGCGGCCCCGTTCATTCGTCCGCCCGGCGCTCCCGCCACTGCCGTACGACGTCCTCGACGTCGTACGGCTTTTTGCCCAGCGGGGGCCCGGGCGGCGGCTTGAACATCATCTCGCGGATCTTGTCGTTGATCTCGCCGATGATCTTCCTGACAGCCTGCTCCGAAGGAGCCGCGTACGCGGCCAGGAGCGCGTCCTCAGCCTCCTTGCGCAGCGCCAGCGTCGGCGGCAGGACCGAGATGCCCTCGCGGGCCATCTTCCGCTTCACCCACCACAGTTCGTCGTAGGTGGCGTCCACGTCGGCCGGCAGCGGTTTGCCCGCCCCCGGCAACCGTTCGAACTCGCCGCGTGTCTCCGCATCACGGATCTGCTTGTCGACCCAGGACTCGAAGTCGACGCCGGGTGGCTTTCGCTCGGTCATGAACCCATTGTGCCGGACACCGCGCAGCCGGGCGTTCTATCATTCGGCGGGCTTGCAGGCCCACCAGGACGTCTCAGGAGGAGCGCACGTGCTCGAACTCACCATGGCCGCCGTGTCCGCGGCGGAGGAGGGTGCCACGGCCGGAATGCTCATGGCCGACGCGCCCAGCGAGCCGGGCGCCGTGCTGCGGGTGGGCCGCGACAAGTCGGTGTGCCGGCTGTCCACGCCGGACGACTGGCTGTTCGTCTCCCGCGTCCACCTGGAGTTCCTGTGCGGGTCCGACGGGACCTGGCAGCTGACCTGGCTGCGCGGCTCCCAGCCCGACCCGTCCTCCGAAGTCCGGCTCACGGTCGGGGAGTACGTCCAGCCCCTCGCCTACGGCGGCACCGTCCCGCTGCCCAGGGGCGGCAGCGGCGAGGTCGTCGTCCAGGACCGCACCGCCCCGCGCAGCGTCAACGTGGGCTTCTACCACGAGGTCTGACAGCCGTCAGGCACGCTCAAGCCAGCACCCGTGCCAGCGCGAACCCGTCGTACCCCTTCATGCCGACCGTCTGGATCGCCGTGCCGCTCAACCGCGGGTGGCTGCCGATCAGTTCGATCGCGGCGCGGGTGCCCGTCACGTCCGGGGCCGTGCTCTGCGCGTCGGTCACGCGGCCGCCGCGGACGACGTTGTCGAGGACGATCAGGCTGCCCGTGCTGGTGAGCTTCAGGGCCCACTCCACGTAGTGCGGGTTGTTGACCTTGTCGGCGTCGATGAAGACCAGGTCGAAGGGGGGCGGGTTCTCGTCGGCCAGCTTGGGCAGCGACTCCAGGGCCGGGCCCACCCGGACCTCGACGAGCTTGTCCAGGCCGGCGCGGGCGATGTTGCGGACGGCGACCTCGGCGTGCTTGGGGTCGTACTCCAGGGAGACCAGCCGCCCGTCGGCGGGCAGGGCGCGGCCCAGCCAGATGGTGCTGTAGCCGCCGAGTGTGCCGATCTCCAGGATGTGGCGGGCGCCCTGGATCTGGGCCAGGAGCTGGAGGAGCTTGCCCTGGTTGCCCGCGACGTTGATGTGCGGAAGCCCGGCGGCGTCGCTGTCGCGCAGGGCGGCCGCCAGGGCTTCGTCGTCCGGGGCGAGGCGGTCGGTGAAGTAGGCGTCGACCTCGTCCCAGACGTGCGACTCGCTCATGCACCTCTACCTTTCGTACGCATAGTTAGCATCCCTAACTAGTGGCGGTGACGAAGATACGTGGTGCACCGGTTCGCTGTCAGTGGGATATCGCCCGGCGTGTCTTGTCTCAGCCGGCCACCGACGGTTCTCGGCCGGCCACCGACGGTGCCGAACCCGGCAGCGGGCGCCCCGCCGACTCCGCCATGCGCCACACCGCGAAACCGCCGACGACGGCCGCGGCCATCATGTAGTACGCGGGCATCATCATGTTCCCGGTCGCGCCGATCAGGGCCGTGACCACCAGCGGCGTCGTGCCGCCGAACAGGGACACGGAGACGTTGAAGCCGATGGACAGGGAGCCGTAGCGGACCTTCGTCGGGAACAGCGCCGGGAGCGCCGAGGGCATGGCCGCCGTGAAGCAGACCAGCAGCAGGCCGAGGGCGCCCATGCCGAGGGCGACCGCGAGCAGGCTGCCCTCGCGGATCAGCAGCAGGGCCGGGACGGACAGCAGCAGGAAGCCCGCGCAGCCGGTGGCGATCACCGGGCGGCGGCCGACCCGGTCGGTCAGCGCGCCGACGAACGGCTGGGCGACCATCATCACGGCCATCACGCCGAGGACGACCAGCAGACCGTGCGTCTCGTCGTAGTGGAGCTGGCCGGTCAGGTAGCTCGGCATGTACGACAGCAGCATGTAGTCGGTGACGTTGAAGACCAGCACCAGGCCGACGCAGAGCAGCAGCGCGCGCCACTGGCCGGTGATCATCTCGCGCAGCGGCACCTTGGGGCGGTCGGTCTCGGCCTTCTCGACCTCGGCCGCGAACGCCGGGGTCTCCTCCAGGCGCAGCCGCAGGTAGAGGCCGATGATGCCCATCGGGCCCGCGATCAGGAACGGGATGCGCCAGCCCCAGGAGGTCAGGTCGTCGGCGGAGAGCAGGGCGGTCATCAGCGTGACCAGGCCCGCGCCGCCGATGTAGCCGGCGAGGGTGCCGAACTCCAGCCAGCTGCCGAGGAAGCCGCGCCGCTTGTCGGGGGCGTACTCGGCGATGAAGGTCGAGGCACCGGCGTACTCGCCGCCGGTGGAGAAGCCCTGCACGAGGCGGGCCACGAGGAGCAGGATCGGCGCGCCGACGCCGATCGTCGCGTACGACGGGATCAGACCGATCGCGAAGGTGCCCGCGGCCATCATGATCATGGTCAGCGCGAGGACCTTCTGACGGCCGACGCGGTCGCCGAGCGGGCCGAAGACCATGCCGCCGAGCGGGCGGACCAGGAAGGCCGCGGCGAAGGCGCCGAACGTGGAGAGCAGCTGCGCGGTGGCGTTGCCCGAGGGGAAGAAGACCTTGCCCAGCGTGACCGCGATGTAGCTGTAGACACCGAAGTCGAACCATTCCATCGCGTTGCCCAGCGCGGCCGCCTTCACGGCGCGCTTGACGAGCGCGGGGTCGGTGACGGTGGTGTCGGGGGTTTTCGCTGCTCGGCTCTTCATGCCGGACGCGGGAGCGACGACTGAGACAGTCGACAAGACTCGCTCGCCTACCTTTCGACGGGGACAGGGACGCGGTCCGCGCGGCGGCGCTGTCGTACGGGCCGAAAAGCGACGATAGGCGGATAAAGGTCCTTTACGGGCAGTACGCCTTTCGTTGCAGGGTGCATCTAAACACCGGATATGCAGGCACGTATGCCCGGCCGGGAGCGGTTCCCACGGGATCTTGATGTGATCCTTCTCGCGTCACGAGAGGCGACCACCTGTCTCGCGCACTATCGTCAACCGGACGAAGAGGGGCATACCAGGTAGAAGGCCGACGGGGCGTGACGAATGCGGACCGCAGCGGACGACCGACGGAAGCCTTCGGAGCGACAGCCGTCGGCGGAACCCACGCACGCCTGCGCATCGCCTGCCTCGGACTGTGGCTGATCGTCGCGGCCCTCGCCGCACGGCAGGTGGCCGTCGTCCTCGGCAGCCCGCGCGGGGAGCGGCTGACGGACCTGGAGACCTGGGTCGGACCGAACGGCGTGCTGCACGTGACCGGCTCGCTCTACGACTCCACCCGCTTCACCGGCACCCCCTTCGGCGGCCTCGTCCTCAAGCCCCTCACCCGTGCGGCCGAACAGGCCCTCGGCTGGGGCTGGACCTTCGGCACGCTGCTGCTGGTCGTCGCCCTCGGCCTGGTCGCCGCCCGCGCCCTGCCCCAGCCCATCGGCCGCCGCACGGCCCTGCTGGCCGCCCCCGTCGCCATCGGCCTGCTCATGCTGTCCCTGCCGGTCCGCAACACCCTGTGGCTCGGTCAGACCAGCATCATCCCGGTCCTGCTCGTCCTGCTGGGCTGCTTCGTCGCCCACGGCCAGCGGACCAGCGGCCTGCTCATCGGCGTCGCGGCCGCGCTCCAGCCCACCCTGCTGCTCTTCACGCCCCTGCTGTGGTTCACCGGCCGCAGACGCGCCGCGCTCTCCACCGGCGTCACCTTCGCCGCCTGCTCCGTGCTCGCCTGGGCCGCGATGCCGCACGACTCCCACACCTACTGGGTCCATCACATGGCCGGCGTCGGCCTCGGCGGCCGGGCCGACGACCTCGGCAACCAGTCCCTGCACGGCGCCCTGCTGCGGCTCGGCCTGAACGGCCCCCTGGAGGTCGCGCTCTTCCTGGCGCTCGGCGCGGCCGCCGCCGTCCTGGCCCTGCGCCGCGCCGTGCGCTGCTTCGACGACGGCCAGCTCCTCCTCGCCGTCGCGATCACCGGCTGCGCCGCGATCGTCGTCTCGCCCACCGCCTGGCAGCACCAGCTGCTGTGGGTGCTGCTCGCGGTCGTCGGCCGGGCCGGCAGACGTGCCTGTGACCGGTACGTCTGGCCGGTGGCCGTCATCCTGGTCATGACCCTGCCGGCCAGGACGATGGTGCCGGACATGCCGTCGCTGGACCCGCTGCGCACCAACCTCGTCCTGCTCGCCGCCCTCGCCGCCGCCACGGCCGTGCCGTTCCTCTCCCGCACCTCCCCGCACTACCAGTCGCCGACACCGACCGAGTACGCCCCCACCGCCCCGGCCCGCTTCAGACGCATCCCGCTCGTGCCCTTCCTGCGCCGGGTCCTCACCAGACCGAACCTCCTCCTGGAGCTGCTCCTCCTCCGGGTCACCTACGCCGCCTACTCCCAGGTCCGGCTCGCCGCCACCGGGGGCAGCATCTCGGCCGGCCGGGCCGAGGCCGAGGAGAACGGCCGGCAGATCCTCGGCCTGGAACGCGCCCTGCACATCGACATCGAGCACTGGGCCAACCACACCGTCGTCAAGATCGACTGGCTGCGGAACTTCTCCGACTTCTACTACGAGTCGTTCCACTTCGTCGCCCCGCTGACCGTCCTAGCCGTCCTGTACTGGCGCCGCCCCGCCGCCTACCGCTGGGCCCGGTCCGCCCTGGGCCTCGCCACCCTGCTCGCCCTGGTCGGCTTCTGGCTCTACCCGCTGGCCCCGCCCCGGCTGATGCCGACACTCGGCTTCATCGACACCGTCCACGGCGTCCAGGACTTCTCCCAGCCCGACTACGGCACGCTCACCGCCCTGACCAACCAGTACGCGGCGATGCCGTCCCTGCACTTCGGCTGGTCGCTGTGGTGCGGCGTGGTGATCGCCGTCCTGGCGCGCCGCTGGTGGATCAAGGCGCTGGGGATGCTGCACCCGCTGTTCACCGCGACCGCGATCGTCGTGACGGCGAACCACTGGGTGCTGGACGCGGCCGGGGGAGCGGTGGTGGTCGGGGCGGGCTTCGCACTCACCTATCTGCTGTCCGGCCCCCGGGCCGCCACCGCCGCGGCGGCCGAGCGTGAACACACGCCGACCCGAAAACCCGTACACAGTTGACAAGTTGACCCCACAGGCATCCCGACGGCGTTCATGAACCGGGCGCAGTCCTCCCCGAGATGCAACCAGGGTGAGGGACGCGCACGATGAGAAAAGTGCACCCTCTCTGGAGGTGATCGGGATGCGACGTGTGCTCACCGCCGTAGCGGTCATGGCTCTTCCCATTTCCCTCGCGGCAGCGCCGGCTGTAGCGGCATCGAACGGCACTTCGGCGACGAACGCGGTGACCAGCGCCCAGGCCGCACACACGTTGAATCGTCCAACAACCCTCGTGGCCCAGGGACCGGACGACGTATGCAACTACACCGATAGTCGACCGAGCCTTCACCTGGGGTCATCCGGGGCGGCAGTCCGACAAGCCCAGTGCTACCTGAATCAGGCGATCGGCGCCGGCCTGGACGAGGACGGAGACTTTGGCCGAGTCACGCAGTCCGCGACAAGGGACTTCCAGCGGTGTGCCGGCATCGTCGTCGACGGTCGCATCGGAGCCCAGACCTGGTCGTTCCTTTCCTTCTGGGCCAACGCGCCGGGCGCTCCCTTCTGTTGACGCGGTGGACAATGCAGGGTCTGTTCACTCCAGAGCGACTGTCTCGGCCCCGCATTCGAACCACACGGTCTTCCCGCCCTCGCGCCACAGCGACACGCCCCACTTGTCGGCCATCGCGTCGAGCAGGAGCAGCCCACGGCCGCCCTCGGCTTCCGGCTCCAACCGGGTGGGGGAGGCGGGCAGTTGATCGCTTCCGTCCGACACCTCCACCCGTACCCCGGCCGGCTGCCGCAGCAACAGCAGCGCGCAGCGGCGGTCGGGGACGTGCTGTACGACGTTCGCGAGCAGCTCGGTCACGCCCAGCTCGACGGCGTCCGACAGCTCGGGCATGCCCCACTCGGAGAGGAACGAGCGGACGATACGGCGGATGTGCCGGGCGGCGTTCGAGCCGACGGTGAGGCGCATCGTGTACTGGGCGGGAATGTATTCGTTCACAGGGCGAGCGTGACGTGCTCTGACTACTCTGGGCTATGGGACGGATACAACCGGTCCCATGGTGGGCCGAGTTGCGTGAGAGGGGCTTCTGCCGTGACCCACATCAACGCCCTTGACCCGGGTGCGTCTCCGCTCGACTACTACGGCTTCGAGCTGAGGAGATGCCGGGAGGCCGCAGGGCTGACACAGAAGCAGCTCGGGGAGATCCTCAACTACACGGGCTCGCTCGTCGGCCAGATCGAGACGGCCAGGAAACTTCCGACGCCGGAGTTCAGTGAACGGGCGGATGCGGCGCTGGGGACGGACGGTATGTTCTCCCGTCTCGTCGAGCTGGTGCTGCGGAGTCGGCTTCCGGCCTGGTTCCAGCAGGTGGCGGAGCTCCAAGCGCGGGCGGTGGAGATCTGCTCCTTCGAGGCGCTCATGGTTCACGGTCTCCTTCAGACCGACGCGTACGCACGTGCCGTGCTCGGCGTGCTGGACACGAGCAACCTGGACGACCGCACCGCCGTGCGGCTGGCTCGCCAGCGCATCTTCGAGAAGGAGGAGCCGCCTGTCTTCTGGGTGATCCTCAGCGAGGCCGCGCTGTACCAGGAGATCGGTGGGCCGCAAACCATGCGGGGCCAACTGGCGCACCTGTTGTCCTTTGAGGGCAACCCGCGGATCAACATCCAGATTCTGCCGTTCTCGGCTGGCGCGCACGCGGGAATGCAAGGCTCGTTCGACCTCTACCGCTTCGCGAGCGATCCCACCATCGTCTACACGGAGGGGTACGGCAGCGGGCATCCAACCGCGAATCCGGACACCGTCAAAGACTGCTCGCTCCGTTACGATCATCTGCAGGCCGCCGCGCTCTCCCTCAGGGATTCGGCGGAGCTGATCCGGCGAGTGATGGAGGAACGCTATGGCGAGCAACACGATTCCGACGGGGATCCTGTGGCGTAAGTCCAGCTACAGCGGCGACCAGGGCGGCAACTGCGTAGAGATCGCCGAAACCCCGCACACCACCATCGCAATACGCGACTCCAAGAACCCGGCGGGACCGATCCTCACCCTCGACCCCGCCACGTTCACCACCTTCATCAACTGGACGACGACTACAACCGCTGAATGATCGTGCCGGTGGCCAAACCGCCACCCGCGCACATCGTGATCAGCGCGAACTCCTTGTCCGCGCGCTCCAGTTCATGAAGCGCCGTCGTGATGAGCCGGGCCCCGGTGGCTCCCACCGGGTGCCCGAGCGCTATCGCGCCACCGTTCACGTTCACCTTGTCCAGGTCCTGCTCGAAGACCTGCGCCCAGCTCAGCACCACGGACGCGAACGCCTCGTTGATCTCCACCAGGTCGATGTCCTTGAGGGACATCCCGGCCTTGCCCAGCACCGCCTTGGTCGCGTCGATCGGCCCGTCGAGGTGGAAGTGGGGGTCGGAGCCCACCAGGGCCTGGGCCACGATCCTGGCCCGGGGCCTCAGCTTCAGGGCGCGAGCCATCCGCTTCGACGCCCACATGATCGCCGCCGCCCCGTCGGAGATCTGCGACGAGTTTCCGGCCGTATGGACCGCCGTCGGCATGATCGGCTTCAACGCGGCCAGCGCCTCCGCCGTCGTGTCGCGCAGGCCCTCGTCCTTGTCGACCAGGCGCCACATGCCCTGCCCGGCGTGCTGCTCCTCTTCCGTCGTCGGCACCTGGACGGCGAACGTCTCTCGTTTGAAGCGCTCCTCCGCCCAGGCATGGGCGGCCCGCTCCTGGGAGGCGAGGCCCAGGGCGTCGACGTTCTCGCGGGTCAGGCCACGGTGGCGGGCGATGCGCTCGGCGGCCTCGAACTGGTTCGGCAGGTCGACGTTCCACTCGTCGGGGAACGGCTTGCCCGGCCCGTGCTTCGAGCCCGACCCGAGCGGCACCCGGGACATCGACTCGACCCCGCAGGAGATGCCGACGTCGATCACGCCCGTGGCGACCATGTTGGCCAGCATGTGGGAGGCCTGCTGGGAGGACCCGCACTGCGCGTCCACGGTCGTCGCGGCCGTCTCGTAGGGGAGCCCCATCGTGAGCCAGGCCGTGCGCGCGGGGTTCATGGACTGCTCGCCGGCGTGGGTGACCGTACCGCCGACGATCTGCTCGACGCAGTCGGCCGGGATACCGGTGCGGCCGAGGAGCTCGCGGTAGGTCTCGCCCAGGAGGTAGGCGGGGTGCAGGTTGGCGAGCGCGCCGCCGCGCTTGCCTATGGGGGTGCGTACGGCTTCGACGATCACGGGTTCGGCAGCCATGGGTGCGGGTCCTCTCCGGGAGGCTACGCGGAACTAGTACGCGTTCTAGTTCTGTCAGCAGTGTGCTGAGGGCTGCTTGCCGACCGCAAGGGTCGTGCGGGCAATTGGGGGGTCCGTGCCTCTTGCTACTTGTAGAACCCGTTACTACCGTCACCGCAACTCCGCACAGCTGATGGGCCGTCAGAATCAGAGTCGGTACGAGTGGTGGGAGCCGCCATGTCCTGTCCCGCGCTGCCCGAGGGGTTCGACTTCACCGACCCGGACCTGCTGCACAGCCGCGTGCCGCTGCCGGAGTTCGCCGAGCTGCGCCGGGTGGAGCCGGTCTGCTGGGTGCCGCAGCCGGCGGGTCTCGCCGGTTTCCAGGACGAGGGGTACTGGGCGGTCACCCGGCACGCCGACGTCAAGTACGTCTCCACGCACCCGGAGTTGTTCTCGTCGTACCTCAACACGGCGATCATCCGCTTCAACGAGCACATCGACCGCGACTCCATCGACGCGCAGCGGTTCATCCTGCTGAACATGGACCCGCCGGAGCACACGCGGGTGCGGCAGATCGTGCAGCGCGGGTTCACGCCACGGGCGATCCGCGCCCTGGAGGAGCGCCTGCGCAACCGGGCCCACTCCATCGTCGAGGCGGCCCGCGCGCACACCGGCCCGTTCGACTTCGTCACCCAGGTCGCCTGCGAACTGCCCCTCCAGGCGATAGCCGAGCTGATGGGCGTACCGCAGGAGGACCGGGACAAGATCTTCGACTGGTCCAACAAGATGATCGCCTACGACGATCCCGAGTACGCCATCACCGAGGAGGTCGGCGCCGAGTCGGCCACGGAGATCATCGCCTACGCGATGAACATGGCCGCCGACCGCAAGCAGTGCCCCGCCCACGACATCGTCACGCAACTGGTCGCGGCGGAGGACCAGGGCAACCTCAACTCCGACGAGTTCGGCTTCTTCGTGCTGATGCTGGCCGTCGCCGGCAACGAGACCACCCGCAACGCCATCACCCACGGCATGCACGCCTTCCTCACCCACCCCGAGCAGTGGGAGCTGTACAAGAGGGAGCGGCCGTCGACGACGGCGGAGGAGATCGTGCGCTGGGCCACCCCGGTCGCCGCCTTCCAGCGCACCGCCACCCAGGACACCGAGCTGGGCGGCAAGCTGATCCGCAAGGGCGACCGGGTGGGGCTGTTCTACGCCTCCGCCAACCACGACCCCGAGGTCTTCGACGAGCCGGACGACTTCGACATCACCCGCGACCCCAACCCCCACCTCGGTTTCGGCGGCGGCGGCCCGCACTACTGCCTGGGCAAGTCCCTCGCCGTGCTGGAGATCGACCTCATCTTCAACGCCGTCGCCGACGCCATGCCGGGTCTCCAACTGGTCGAGGATCCACGCCGGTTGAGGTCGGCGTGGATCAACGGGGTGAAGGAGCTCAGGGTCAGCACGGGCTGAGGCGCCCGGCCGGGCGGGGTGAAGGCGACGGCCCCGGGGATCAGGGGGCCGCCGCCTGGCCGTCCAGAGAAACAGGGCTTTGGTGCTGCCCGCAAAGCTCCCTATTACTAGGTCTGGCCGCATATGAGGGAGGGGTCTGCCCTGTGACCGGGGCTTGTTCCTACGGCCCCGCTTCGTAGGTGACGTGGGTCATGTGGGGGGCTTCACGTCCGGGGCGCCTCGAACGTGACCGGCGTCTCGAAGGCCGCCCGGCGGGTGGCGCGGCGCAGCGCCCGGAGGACCGCGGGGCCGAGCGTGAGCGTCAGGACGACCGTGACGACGGCCCGGCCCAGGTCCCAGCCCAGCGAGGTGGCCAGGCAGTACGCGAGGAAACGGGCCAGGTTGGCGGCGACCGCCGCGTGTGGATCGAAGGCGACGTTGGAGGCGAGGGCGCTCATGAAGGGCCAGCCGGCCAGGTTCATGACCGTGCCGTAGGCGAAGGCGGCCAGGAAGCCGTAGGCCGCCAGCAGCACGAGCTCCGCCCGGCCGCGCAGCCGGTCCGGGCCCGGCAGCAGGCCCGCGCCCATCGCGAACCAGCCCATCGCCAGCATCTGGAACGGCAGCCAGGGGCCGACCCCGCCCGTCAGCAGCGCGGACGCGAACATCGTCACCGAGCCGAGGACGAACCCGAACCCCGGGCCGAGGACCCGCCCGCTCAGCACCATCAGGAAGAACATCGGCTCGATCCCTGCGGTACCGGCGCCGATCGGCCGCAGGGCCGCGCCCGTGGCGGCCAGCACGCCGAGCATCGCGACCGCCTTCGGGCCGAGCCCGGACTCCGAGATCGTCGCGGCCACCACCGCCACGAGCAGCACCAGCAGGCCCGCGAAGAGCCAGGGCGCGTCCTGCACGTGGGCGCTGAGCCGCGAGGCGGGCGGGGTCAGGAACGGCCAGCCGAAGCCGGCGATGCCCACGGCGCCGACGAGGGCCAGCGCGGCGACCGAGCGGGGGCCGAGGCGGACGGCCCGGGCCTGACGCTGGGCGTTCATGAGTTGGCCCCGGGCTGCAGGGCCGCGCGGACCTGGGAGACCGTGAGCCAGTGCTGCGGGGCCAGAATCTTGGTGACCTGCGGGGCGAAGGAGGGGGAGGAGACCACGACGTCCGCCGTCGGGCCGTCGGCGATCACCTCGCCGTCCGCGAGCAGCACCACCCGGTGGGCGATCTCGGCGGCCAGCTCCACGTCGTGCGTGGCCAGCACGATGGCGTGCCCCTCGGCGGCCAGGGTTCGGAGCACCGCGACCAGGCGGGCCTTCGCCGCGTAGTCCAGGCCGCGGGTCGGCTCGTCCAGCAGGAGCAGCGGGGGCCGGGCGGTCAGGACGACGGCCAGGGCGAGGGCGAGCCGCTGCCCCTCCGAGAGGTCCCGGGGGTGGGTGTCGTCGGTGACGCCCGGGAGCAGTTCGGTGACCAGGGCACGGCAGGTGCCGGGCTCCGCGTCCGCCTCCTGGTCGGCCGCGGCGCACTCGGTGGCGACGGTGTCGGCGTAGAGCAGGTCGCGGGGTTCCTGCGGGACCAGGCCGACTTTGCGGACGAGGTCCTTCGGGGAGGTGCGGTGGGGTACGGCTTCGCCGAGCCGGACGGTTCCCGAGCTGGGGGTGACCAAGCCGACCAGGGAGTTGAGCAGGGTGGACTTTCCTGCGCCGTTGCGGCCCATGAGGGCGATCGTCTCGCCGGGGGTGATGGTGAGGTCGATGCCGCGGAGGGCTTGGATGCGGGCGCGGGTGACCGAGAGGGAGCGGAGTGCGCCTACCGGGGTGGGGGGCTCGGAGCGTTTGCGGGTGCGGGTTGTGTGTGGCTGGTCGCGCCCACGCGGCGGCAGCCGCACATCGATTACAGCCCCGCGCCCCTTAGGGGCGTTGTCGAGCCGTTCGCGTAGAGTCGCTGCCCGCCTGCGCGCGTCGCGGACCGTCAGGGGCAAGGGCGTCCAGCCCGCCAGGCGGCCCAGGGCCACCACCGGCGGGTACACCGGCGACACGGCCATCACCTCGGCCGGGGTGCCCAGGACCGGGGGCGCGCCCGGGGCGGGCAGGAGTACGACCTGGTCGGCGTACTGGATGACGCGTTCCAGGCGGTGTTCGGCCATGAGGACCGTCGTGCCGAGGTCGTGCACCAGCCGCTGGAGGACCGCCAGGACCTCCTCGGCGGCGGCCGGGTCGAGCGCGGAGGTCGGCTCGTCCAGGACGAGGACGCTCGGGTGCGGGGTGAGGACCGAGCCGATCGCGACGCGCTGCTGCTGGCCGCCGGAGAGCGTGGCGATCGGACGGTGGCGCAGGCCGGCCAGGCCGAGCAGGTCGAGCGTCTCCTCGACGCGGCGCCGCATCACGTCCGGGGCGAGGCCCAGCGACTCCATGCCGTAGGCGAGTTCGTCCTCGACGGTGTCGGTGACGAAGTGGGAGAGGGGGTCCTGGCCCACCGTGCCGACGACATCGGCGAGTTCGCGCGGCCTGTGGGTGCGGGTGTCGCGGCCGGCGACCGTGACCCTGCCGCGCAGCGTGCCGCCGGTGAAGTGCGGCACGAGCCCGCTGACCGCGCCCAGGACGGTGGACTTGCCGACACCGGACGGCCCGGCCAGGAGGACGAGTTCACCCTCCGGGACCTCGAAGTCGATTCCCTGGACGGTGGGTTCGGCGGCACCGTCGTACGTCACGGACACGTCCTCGAAGCGGATCACGACGGCTCCTTGGGGTCGGGGGCGACGAACGCGGGCAGCAGGCCGAGGAGGATCGCCGCCGCGGGCCAGAGGGGGAGGGTGGGGGCCACGAGCGGCACCACGCCGGGGTGCAGGGCCGCGGGATCGCGGGCGGCGGCGAGCGTGAGGAGCGCGGCGACCGCCACGCCGGAGGCCACGACCAGCCAGGCGCGCACGTCCCAGCGGTCGGGGCGGTAGCGGGTGCGCGGCGAGCGCCGTCCGCCGAGCCGGAGACCCGCGAGGGCGGCGGCGAGGCCGATGAGGAGTACCGGGATGCCGTAGGTGGCGCCCTCGGCGGTGAGCAGACCGTACGTTCCGGCGCACACGCCGAGCAGCCCGCCGAGGGTGAGGGCGGCGGTGGTGCGGCGGACGGCGGCGGGGACCTGGGCGGTACGGCCGTAGCCGCGGGCGTCCATGGCGGCGGCGAGCGACACCGAGCGCTCCAGCGCGCCCTCCAGGACCGGCAGGCCCACGTGCAGCAGGCCCCGGACGCCCTTGTCCGGGCGGCCGCGCAGACGGCGGGCGGCGCGCAGGCGCTGGACGTCGGCGATGAGGCTGGGCGCGAAGGTGAGGGCTACGACGACCGCGACGCCCATCTCGTACAGGGCGCCCGGGAGGGACTTGAGCAGGCGGGAGGGGTTCGCGAGGGCGTTCGCGGCGCCGACGCAGATGAGCAGGGTGGCCAGTTTCAGGCCGTCGTACAGGGCGAAGGCGAGGGCCTCGGCGGTGACCTCGCCGCCGAGGCGGATGCCCTGGGCCCAGTCGGGGAGGTCGGCTTCGGGGAGGGTGAGGAGGGTGTGCGTGCCGGGGATGGGGGAGCCGAGGATCGTGGCGAAGAGGAGGCGGATGAGCAGGACGGCGAGGGCGAGTTTGACGAAGGCGCCGTAGGAGCGGGACCAGGGGGTGTCGGGGCGGCGGGTGGCCACGACGTAGGCGGAGACCGTGATGAGGAGGGTGAGGAGGAGGGGGTTGGTGGTGCGGGTGGCCGCGGTGCCGAGGGAGAGGGACCAGAGCCACCATGCGCCGGGGTGGAGGGATGCGCCGTAGCTAGGACTGGCCACGCCGCCGTACCTGCCAGATCGCTGCCCCGCCCAGGACCGCCACCACGGCGATTCCCGCCACCAGGCCCAGGGACGGGCCGTCGTCCGAGGTGTCCTTCTTCTGCGCGGACGGCTTCTGCTTCCCGGCCACTTGCTCCCCGCAGCCCTTCTCCGGGTAGCCCGAGATGGCGCACAACAGGGCGTTCGTGTCGTAGCGCAGCGGCTTGGCCACCGTCGCGAGGGCCTCCGCCGTCGTCGCGTCGTGGGACACCTGTGCGCAGGCCGTCCGGGCGGGCGGTGGGGTTTCCCCCGACGGCGCGTCTGTCGTCGTGCCGAAGTCGATCAGCAGAGCCACCCGCTTCTTGCCGTCCTGCGCGGGTGTGTTGGCACAGATGGTCTTGAAGTCGGCCTTGCCGCGCGGGCGGGCCGCGTCGGAGGAGTCCTCGCTCACCGCGAAGCGGAAGCCCTGGACGTCGCCGTCCGAGGGGCGGGTCGTGGACGGGCCCTGGGTGGCGTAGACCCAGTCGTCGCCATCGCGGTCCCAGAACGACCAGTACCGGTAGCCGGCGGCCTGGGCGGCCTGGGCGGCCTGGCCCGCTCCCGCGCACAGCAGGAGCGAGGCCAGGGGAAGGAGAACGGCCCGGCGGATCACAGCTGCTGCCTGTTCCTGCGGCCGCTGAAGAGGAAGCCGATGCCGACACCGGCGACGAGGCAGACACCGACGTACCACCAGACGCCGAAGAGGTCCGAGTCCGAGTCGCCCTTCTCTTCCGCCGCTTGCGTCTTCTCGGCGGACTGTGGGGCCGGGCCCGTGGCGTTCAGCTGCTTCACCAGGTCGGTGCCGCCGACGTCGCGCGGGTTCGTGCCCGTCGCGTGGGCGGCGAAGATCAGCTGGGCGTAGGCGGCGGGACCGTTCTGGGCGGCCCAGGTCGCGGAGTTCTTCGCCAGCCAGCGCAGGGACTTCTCCGCTCGGCCGGTGTCGCCCTGCGCGGCGAGCGCGACGACCGCGTCGGCGGTGTTGCCGTAGTCGGGCTGGGGGTCCGAGCCCGCGAGGGCCGAGGTGAGGTGGCCGTCCTTGGCGAGGGCCTCGGCGAGGTAGGCGGCTCCGTTGGCCGCGGCCTGCTCCGGCGTGTTCGGGTCCTCGCAGGATTCGCTCTCGGCGGCCTTGGTCTTCTCGCCGGGCTTCACCACCATGCCCTTGCCCAGTGCGCCCAGCACGCCCGCAGCCGTGGCGTCCGCGTTGGCGGCCGGCTTGCCCTTCTCGTCCGGCTGGAACGCGAAGGCGCCCGCGCCGTCGCCGTCACAGCCGAGGGTCAGCTTCAGCAGCGCGTCGTAGGGCGACTTGCCGCCCTTCTCGACCTGTTCCGGCTTCTCGCCGACGGCGGTCAGCGCGCCGATGACGACGGACGTGGAGTTGGTGTCGCTGGCGCCGCCCGGCGAGTAACCCCAGCCGCCGTCCTTGTTCTGGACGGACTTCAGCCAGGTGACGGCCTTGCCGGTGACGGCGTCGTGCCCGCCGAGCGCGGTGAGGGCCTGGACGGCGGCGGCCGTCTGGTTCGTGTCGACCATGGTCTTGGCGTCGCAGGACGTGGTCGGGTCGGCGCGGTACGGGGCGAAAGAACCGTCCGCGCACTGCTGGCGCACCAGCCACTCCACGGACTTCGCCGCGGGCTTCACCCCCACCGTGTCCAACGCGAGCAGGGCGAGCGACTGGCGCCAGACGCCGTCGAACTTCGGGTCCTTGCCGCCGTACAGGGCGGAGGGGAACGCCTGGGACGGCGAAGGGGACGGGTCGGCGGCGGCCGGTGTGGCGGCGCCGAGCACGGCGACGGCGGCCAGGACCGCGGCGCTGCGGCGGACGTTCATGATCGGCGGGTGCCTCTCCCTGTGGGGAGCCGGGCAGCACGGGGCACCCCCGGCGGCTCGGCTCCGTATACCTCGACGGTGCCGTGCACCGGCGACCTGCCGGGCACGTGAGCCGGTCACGATCCGTACGGGGCGATCCGGCTCACCGCCCTGAGGGCGGTTCACGGTTGCGGGTCAGCGCCGGAATTGCACCGGCTTTCCCCCGTACGGGTGTGATGACGACCTGCCTACTGTACCGGCACGTCCAAAACGGGCCGAAGGCGCCGGGTGGGCCGGGGTATGGGCCGGGGTAGCTTCGGCGCATGCCGACGACACCACCGGGAAGACTGCTCGGCTCGGGCCGCCGCGCCGACGTGTACGAGATCGACGAGGGCTGGGTGCTGCGGCGTGAGCGGGAGGGCGGGGGAGACGCGGCGGGCGAGGGCGCGGTGATGGAGCACGTGCGCGCCCACGGCTACCCGGTGCCCCGGGTCCGCCCGTCCGGCTCGCGCACGGACCTGGTGATGGAACGGCTCTTGGGGCCGACCATGCTCCAGGCCTGCCTGGCGGGCACGCTGGACGTGACGGAGGCGGGCTCGGTCCTCGCCCGGCTGCTGCACCACCTGCACACCATCCCCGCCCTGCGCTCCACCGACCCGGCCGTCCGCGTCCTGCATCTGGACCTGCACCCGGAGAACGTGATCCTCACGCCCGACGGTCCCCGCGTCATCGACTGGTCGAACACGGAGGAGGGCGACCCGGCCCTGGACTGGGCGGCATCCGCCGTGATCCTCGCCCAGGCCGCCGTCGCCGCCGATGCTCTCTCCACCCCGGCCCGCGCCATGCTGACCGCCCTCCTGGCCGACCCGTCCCCCCCTCACCCGGCCCGCCCTGACGGAGGCCCTGCGCCGCCGGTCCGCCAACCCGACGATGAGCCGGACGGAACAGGAACTGCTGGGCTGTGCTGAGGAGTTGATCCTGTCTCAGAGGCAAACACGCTGACAATCAAGCTAACGTGGGCCTCCACGACCACACGCAGGAGCGTCCATGACTGATCAGGCGGGGAACTCCGGGCAGGAGCCGCTCCCCAAGATCGACACCTCCGTGCCGCACTCGGCCCGGATCTGGAACTACTGGCTGGGCGGGAAGGACAACTACGAAGTCGACCGCGTGGCCGGTGACGCGTTCCGCGAGATCTTCCCGGGGATCGAGACCGGAGCCCGCGCCGCCCGCTACTTCCTCGCCCGCGCCGTCCGCCATCTCGCCGCCGAAGAGGGCATCCGCCAGTTCCTGGACATCGGCACCGGGCTGCCCAACGTGGACAACACCCACCAGATCGCCCAGCGGGCGGCCCCGGACAGCCGGATCGTCTACGTCGACAACGACCCGCTGGTGCTGGCCCACGCCCGCGCGCTGCTCACCAGCACCCAGGAAGGCGTCACCAACTACGTCGACGCCGACCTGCGCGAGCCGAGCACGATCATCCGGGAGGCCGGCAGGACGCTGGACTTCGACCAGCCCGTCGCCCTCATGCTGATGGGCATCCTGGGCCACGTCGAGGACCACGACGAGGCACGCTCGATCGTGCGGCAACTGGTGGACGCCCTGCCCTCCGGAAGCTACCTCGTCCAGTACGACAGCACCGACACCAGCGAGGACTACGTCCGGGCCATCCAGCAGTACAACGACGGCGGCTCGATCCCGTACATCCTGCGCAGCCCCGAGCAGATCGCCCGCTACTTCGACGGACTGGAACTGCTCGAACCGGGCGTGACGTCCTGCTCGCGCTGGCGCCCCGACGCCGCCGCCCTGGATCTCCCCGCGGAGGTGCACCAGTACGGCGGTGTCGCCCTGAAACGTTGACCCCTCAGGTCTCCTGGAGGATGCGGTGGAGGATGGTCGGAGTCTCGTCCGGTGACTCGGCTTCGACCACCAGCCGGTTCATCGCGTCCCAGTAGCTCTCGATCTCGGCCGGCCGGTCGGGATAGAGCCCGGTGGTGAGCTGTTCGAGGTAGACCACGTCGGGCAACTCGCCGCCGGGCAGGCGCAGAATCGTGACCGGGCCGCCCTCCGCGGCGTGACCGCCGGCGCGGAAGGTCAGGATCTGGACCGTGACCTGCGGGAGCCCGCAGATCTCGATGAGATGCCTGAGCTGGGCGCGCATGACGGCCAGGCCGCCCACCGGGCGACGCAGCGCCGCCTCGTCGATCACCGCCCACAGCCGGGTCGCCGGCCGCCGGTGCAGAATCCGCTGGCGGGTCATCCGCAGCGCGACCCGGCGGTCCGTCTCCTGCGCGCCGGCGTCCGGGTGGGCGAGCCGGATGGAGGCCCGTGCGTAGTCGGCGGTCTGGAGCAGCCCGGGAACGCGCTGGACATGGAAGCAGCGGATGACGCTCGCCGCCTGCTCGGCGCCGAGATAGGTCTGCATCCAGGCGGGCACCACATCGCTGTAGTACTGCCACCAGGCGGGGGTGTTGGCCTGCTCGGCCAGCGCCAGCAGGGTCGCGCGCTCGGCCTCGTCCGTGACGCCGTAGAGCGTGAGCAGATCGGCGACGTCCCGCAGCTTGAACCCGTGCCGGCCGGCCTCCATCCGGCTGATCTTGGACGAGGAGGCCCGGATGACATGCCCCGCGTCCGCCCGCCCGATGCCGCGCTCCTCCCGCAGCCGGCGCAGCCGTGCGCCCAGCGCCAGCCGCGGCACCATGGGCCCGGCCGATCTGCCGTCCAGGGCTCCGCAGCCGGGCGTCGTACGAGCGGCCTCTTGGGTGCCCATGGGCATGTCTCCTTGCGGTGGAACGCAACTCCGCAGGCCTGCGAGCGCCGCGGCACACTCATCCTAGGGGCCCCGCCCCGACGTCATCCGGCTTATGCCAAAGGCGAGTTCGCCCGCGGGGTGGCTCCGCCGAAGGGCAGGTGCAGCGTCCGGGAGGCGAGCAGCCAGGTGCCGTCGGCCTTGTGGAACGTGTCCTCGTAGTGCCCGATCTGGACCGGCGGCCCGGCCGGGACCATGCCGCCGTCGTAGCCGTCTACGCGGTACGTGGTGAAGTACGAAATCGCCGTGGCCGCCTCCGGGGACGTCACCGTGACCAGGACGTTGGACATCAGGCGGCGGGACAGCCGGTCGGCGGGGCGGGAGCCGAAGTAGGTGCGCAGGGCGTCTCGGCCCTTGACCAGCCGCTCGCCCTCCGGCCACCGCCAGACGCCGTCCTCGGTGAACAGGTCGGCGACGGAGGAGGGTTCGCCGAGGTCGAGCCGGTGGACGAAGTCGAGGATCAGGCGCGCGCAGGCGCGTTCGGCGAGGAGGCGTTCCATGGGGTCCATGGTTTTCATGGCCGTTTCGTAGCATCCCGGCGGCCTGTCCTCCGCCGGGTTTGCCACCTCATTGCACCGCCACGTACGTCACGGGCTCGCTCCCCGGCACCGGCTCCGCCCGGCCCAGCTTGACCAGGCGGCGCAGATGGGACTCGGCCTCCGAGACGGCGATGGTGCGGGAGCCGTGGGGGATGTCGGCCCAGGGGCGGTTCCACTCCATGCGCTCGGCGAGCTGCCAGGGGGTGAGCGGCTCGGTGAGGAGGGTCAGCAGGCCCGTGAGGCGGGTCTCGTGGTGGGCGAGCAAGTCGCGTACGCGGGCGGGGGCGTCGCGGAACGGGTGCTGGTGGGCCGGGAGCACCTCGGCGGGGGCGAGGCGGCCCACGCGTTCGAGGGAGTCGAGGTAGTCGCCCAGGGGGTCGGTCACGGTGGTGTCGTCGGGGTCCTCGTAGAGGCCGATGTGCGGGGTGATCTCGGGCAGCAGGTGGTCGCCGGAGAACAGACGGCCGTGGCCGGGGAGTTGCGCCGGGTGGGTCTCCTCCAGGTGGAGGCAGACGTGGCCCGGCGTGTGCCCCGGGGTCCAGATCGCACGCAGGCGGCGGCCGGGGAGGTCGAGGAGTTCGCCCGGGACGATGTCGCGGTCGGGCAGGGCGGGGGAGAGGCCGGGCAGGGCGCGGGGCCGGGCCGCGCGCAGCGGGGCGATGTGCTCCTCGGGCGCACCGGCGGCGGTGAGCTTGGCCGTCATGTACGAGAACCAGTGCTCGGGACGGGCCTCGCGGGTCCGCCGTACGACCGCGGTGTCCGCAGCGTGCATCGCGATCCACGCGCCCGAGGCCTCACGGACCCGGCCGGACAGGCCGTGGTGGTCCGGGTGGTGGTGGGTGACGACCACGCCGTGGATCCCGTCGACCGAGGTGCCGCAGGCGGTGAGGCCCGACGCGAGGATGTCCCAGGACGCCGGGTCGTCCCAGCCGGTGTCGATCAGTACCGGGCCCCGGTCGGTGTCGACGACGTACACCAGCGTGTGGCCGAGGGGGTTGTCCGGGATGGGCACCCGGACGGACCGGACGCCTCCGCCATGGTCGTACACCCCCGGTATGGGCTCGCGGTCCTGGCTGCTCTTCATCAGTTGCCTCCGAGGAGACCCCCGCCTTCAGGCGGGGGAGGAATCGAACTCCTGCGGAGCAGGGCAGGGTGCTGTGATTCGCCGCCAGGGCGGATCGCAGTGCTCTGACTCGCAGGTTTGATCGTTACCTGTGGGGACGCTAGTTTGTGAGCGTGCCCACGACGTGCGTGAAGCGGGCGTTCAAGTACCGCTTCTACCCGACCGATGCGCAGGCAGCTGAGCTGTCGCGCACGTTCGGCTGTGTGCGCAAGGTCTACAACATGGCCCTCGCGGCCCGCACCGAAGCGTGGGCGCGTCAGGAACGGGTCAACTACAACCAGACCTCGGCCATGCTGACGGAGTGGAAGAAGACCGAGGAACTGGCCTACCTCAACGATGTGTCGTCGGTGCCGCTGCAGCAGTGTCTGCGGCACCTGCAGACGGCGTTCACGAACTTCTTCGGCAAGCGGGCGAAGTATCCGCGCTTCAAATCGCGGAAGAAGTCGCGCAGGTCCGCCGAGTACACCACGTCCGGATTCCGCTTCCGCGACGGGAAGCTGACCCTGGCGAAGATGACCGAACCGCTGGACATCGTGTGGTCGCGCCCGCTCCCGCAGGGGGCGACGCCGTCCACGGTGACCGTCTCCCAGGACGCGGCCGGACGCTGGTTCGTCTCCCTCCTGTGCGACGACCCCGGCGTCAAGCCGCTCCCGGCCGCCGATACGGCCATCGGCGTGGATGTCGGCCTGGACCACCTGCTGACCCTCTCCACCGGCGAGAAGGTCGCCAACCTCCGGCACGAGCGCCGTGACCGCGCCCGCCTGGCGAAGGCCCAGCGGGAACTGTCCCGCAAGGCCAAGGAGTCCAACAACCGGGCCAAGGCCCGCAGGAAGGTCGCGAGGATCCACGCGAGGATCGCCGACCGGCGCCGTGACCACCTGCACAAACTGACCACCCGACTCGTGCGTGAAAACCAAACGCTCGTGATCGAGGACCTGACCGTGCGCACCATGGTCAGGAACCGGAAGCTGGCCCGGGCCATCTCGGATGCCGCCTGGGCCCAGTTCCGGAGCCTTATGGAGTACAAGGCCGCCTGGTACGGGCGGGAAGTGATCGCGGTGGACCGCTTCTTCCCCTCGTCCAGGCTGTGCTCCCACTGCGGTGCCTTGCAGGACAAGATGCCGCTGCACGTCCGTACCTGGACGTGCGACAGCTGTGGCACGACCCACGACCGGGACGTGAACGCGGCGAAGAACCTTCTGGCCGCCGGGCTGGCGGTGACAGTCTGTGGAGCCGGTGTAAGACCTCAACGGAGCACTCCGGGCGGGCAGTCGGCGACGAAGCAGAAACCCTCACAGCGCGAGCCGTGAGAATCCCCCTCCTTCAGGAGAGGGAGAAGTCAACCGCCCTCCGTTCCACGGCCATACGGCCATTGCCCACTATAACGAGAACTGGTATCAGTTTCTGAAACACCGTCAGATGTGAAGGCAGTCGGCCATGACCGAGCTCGTGGAACACGGACAGCTGTTCGTCGGCGGGGAGTTGACCGACCCCCTGGGTACGGACGTCATCGAGGTGATCTCGCCGCACACGGAAGAGGTCATCGGGCGCGTCCCGCACGCCTCGACGGCGGATGTGGACCGGGCCGTGGGGGTGGCCCGGCGGGCCTTCGACGAGGGACCCTGGCCGCGCATGAGCCTCGACGAGCGGATCGAGGTCGTGAGCAGGATCAAGGACGGGATCGCCGCCCGGCACGACGAGATCGCCCGTGTGATCTCCGCCCAGAACGGCTCGCCGTACTCCTGGAGCGTCCTCGCCCAGGCCCTCGGTGCCGTCATGGTCTGGGACTCGGCGATCACCGTCGCGCGGAACTTCACGTACGAGGAGCGGCGCGACGGCGTGCTCGGCCGCATCCTCGTTCGGCGGGAGCCCGTCGGGGTGGTCGCCGCCGTCGTCCCCTGGAACGTCCCGCAGTTCGTCGCCGCCGCCAAGCTCGCCCCCGCCCTTCTCACCGGCTGCACGGCCGTGCTCAAGCCCTCGCCCGAGTCACCGCTGGACGCGTACCTGCTCGGCGAGATCGCGACGGAGGCCGGGCTGCCGGAGGGCGTGCTGTCGATCCTGCCCGCGGACCGGGAGGTGAGCGAGTACCTGGTCGGGCACCCCGGCGTCGACAAGGTGTCCTTCACCGGGTCGGTCGCGGCCGGCAAGCGAGTGATGGAGGTGGCGGCCCGCAACCTCACCCGCGTGACCCTCGAACTGGGCGGCAAGTCGGCGGCCGTCGTCCTGCCCGACGCGGACGTGGAGACGGCCGTGGCGGGCATCGCCCCCGCGGCCTGGATGAACAACGGGCAGGCCTGCGTCGCCCAGACCCGCATCCTCCTCCCGCGCTCCCGTTACGACGAGTTCGCCGACGCCCTGGCCGCCGCGGCGGGCGCGCTGACGGTCGGCGACCCGCTGGACCCGGCCACCCACGTGGGCCCGCTGGTGGCCAGGCGGCAGCAGCGGCGCAACCTCGACTACATACGCATCGGCCAGGAGGAGGGCGCGAAGATCCTGACCGGCGGCGGACGCCCGGCCGGCCTCGACCGCGGCTGGTACGTCGAGCCGACCCTCTTCGGCGACGTCGACAACTCCATGCGCATCGCCCGCGAGGAGATCTTCGGCCCGGTGATCTGCCTGCTGCCCTACGACGACGAGTCCGACGCCGTGAAGATCGCCAACGACTCCGACTACGGACTGAGCGGCAGCGTGTGGACGGCGGACGTCGAGCACGGCATCGAGATCGCCCGGCAGGTCCGTACGGGCACGTACTCGGTCAACACCTTCAGCCTGGACATGCTGGGCCCCTTCGGCGGCTACAAGAACTCGGGCCTGGGGCGGGAGTTCGGGCCGGAGGGGTACGGCGAGTACCTGGAGCACAAGATGATCCACCTCCCGGCGGACGCGTAGCGATGGGCGACCGCTGGCACGTCGAGGTCGACCGCTCCCTGTGCATCGGCTCCGCCCAGTGCCTCCACCACGCGCCGGACGGCTTCCGCCTGGACTCCGCCCGGCAGTCCCATCCGGTCGCCCCGGACACGGACGCGAACGAGCGGGTGCTGGAGGCGGCGGAGAACTGTCCGGTGGAGGCGATCACGATCACGCTGGGGGACAGCGGGGAGCCGGTGTTCCCGCCGGAGGAGTAGGGCCTGTCGTCTGGATCAGGCGGAGGGCCCGTCAGGCGCCGGGTGCCCGGTAGTCCACCTGCTGCCGGACGGCCTCGTCGACCTCTTCGGCCGACAGCAGGACGACCGTGCTCGTGCGGACCCCGCCGGCCGCCGAGACGACCATGCCCAAGGCCGCGGCGGAGGTGTTGCCCGGCAGCTCCGCCGTGACGTAGACGTCGTCCTCGCCGAAGGCCCAGTACATCGTCTCGACCCGGCCCCCGAGGCCTTCGATCATGCGCCCGACGACGTCACGCCGCGCGCTCCCGCCTTCCTTGAGCAGACCCTTCAGCCCGTCCGGGGTCAGCTTCACCTTGAAGAGGTACTTCGGCATGGGATTGCCCTTTCACTTCTGCCCGATAAGTCACTCTGACTCCCTCATGTTCCTTCCGGATCGGGGTCTCGTCGCGGCGACGGGGGCCTCAAGCAGGGCCGTATGGGCTACTCGGGACATTTAGGTAAAAAATCCCGCACAGGGGCTTTTCTTGGCGGACAGAAGTTCTAATCTGGATATAGGCCTACGGGACGAGTGAGGGAGTCCGACCGGAGTAGCCGACTTTGGCTGGAAGCTCCGGCTTCCGCCGGTGCCGACTGCGACGGTAGGGCTGAGAGGCCGGAAGGTCGCAGGGTCGAAAGGCCAGGCGACCGGAAGGCGACCCCCATAACCTGATCCGGACCATGCCGGCGAAGGGAACCCGTCTCGTAGGTCATCCATGTGCGTCCGGCGCCGTCAGGTCGATCAGGCGGCACACCGTCTCGATGTCGATCTTGACCTGGGCGATGGAGGCGCGGCCGGACAGCCAGGTGATGAGGGCCGAGTGCCAGGTGTGCTCGATGACCCGGACCGCCGACAGCTGCTCCGCAGTGGGGTGTTCCAGCCCCATCGCGTCCAGGATGATCGCCGTCGTCTGCCGCGAGACCTGATCGACCTCCGGGCTCACACTGCGGTCGGCGAAGGTGAGCGCGCGGACCATCGCGTCGGCCAGATGCGGTTCGCGCTGGAGGGCGCGAAAGGCCCGCATCAACGTCTCCGCGACCCGCTCGGCCGCCGTCTCGCCCTGCGGGGGCTTCTTCCGCAGCGTGCCGTGCATGTGCTCCAGCTGGTCCTGCATGGTGGCGACCAGCAGATGGATCTTGGAGGGGAAGTAGCGGTACAGGGTGCCGAGCGCCACCTGCGAGGACTCCGCGACCTCGCGCATCTGCACGGCGTCGAAACCGCCCCGGCTGGCCAGCTGCGCGCTCGCGTGCAGGATGCGGCGACGGCGGGCCTCCTGCCGCTCCGTCAGGGGCGGGGAGGCGGAGGCTGCGGCGCTGGCATCCACCTTGGCCACCTTGTTCACCTTGGCGCTCACCTTGGCTTCCGCGGGCATGGTCCGGTCCCGTTCCGTGACCGTCCGTGAGGACGAGTGATCAGACAGCATGGCACGGCACCGGCCGTGGCGTGAATCACCTGATCCACTGGTCACAGCGCCCCTACCTGCCGGTAGATTCAGAGCCTCCGGACGATCAAGTCTGAAACTTGTTCTAGATTAGCGTCCCGGCGTAATCTCGCGGGACGGAGCAGGGAGAAGGGGGCCGAGAGTGACCGCTGAGGCCAGCGAGGCCGGGGCTCCGGAGGACCCCGCGGCCGACGGCTTGCGACCGCTCGACATCGCGCTCCTCACCTATAAAGGGAACCCGTTCTGCGGCGGTCAGGGCGTCTACGTCCGGCACCTCTCACGCGAACTGGCCCGCCTCGGCCACCGGGTCGAGGTCATCGGCGCACAGCCGTATCCCGTGCTCGACGAGGGCTACGACGGACTGAGCCTCACCGAGCTGCCCAGCCTCGACCTCTACCGCCAGCCGGATCCCTTCCGCACGCCGAAGCGTGACGAGTACCGCGACTGGATCGACGCGCTCGAAGTCGCGACCATGTGGACCGGCGGCTTCCCCGAACCACTGACGTTCTCGCTGCGCGCCCGCCGCCATCTGCGTGCCCGCCGCGGCGAGTTCGACGTCGTCCACGACAACCAGACGCTCGGGTACGGATTGCTGGGAGACGTGGGCGCGCCCCTGGTGACCACGATCCACCACCCCATCACCGTGGACCGGCAGTTGGAGCTGGACGCGGCCCAGGGCTGGCAGCGGCGCTTCTCCGTGCGGCGCTGGTACGCCTTCACGCGCATGCAGAAGCGCGTCGCGCGGCGGCTGCCGTCCGTGCTCACCGTCTCCGGCACGTCCCGCCAGGAGATCGTCGACCACCTCGGCGTACGCCAGGACCGCATCCACGTGGTCCACATCGGCGCCGACACCGACCTGTTCTCGCCGGACCCGTCCGTGCCGGTCGTGCCGGGGCGGATCGTGACGACGTCCAGCGCGGACGTGCCGCTGAAGGGCCTCGTCCATCTCGTCGAGGCGCTCGCCAAGGTACGTACCGAGCACCCCGGCGCCCACCTCGTCGTCGTCGGCAAGCGTCCGGCCGAAGGACCCGTCGCCCAGGCGATGGAGCGGTACGGCCTCGACGGCGCCGTCGAGTTCGTCAAGGGCATCTCCGACGCGGAACTCGTCGACCTCGTGCGCTCGGCACAGGTCGCGTGCGTACCGTCGCTCTACGAGGGCTTCTCGCTGCCGGCCGCCGAGGCCATGGCGACCGGGACGCCCCTGCTCGCCACGACCGGCGGCGCGATCCCCGAGGTCGCCGGCCGGGACGGGGAGACCTGCCTGGCGGTGCCGCCGGGCGACTCGCAGGCACTGGCGGCCGGGCTGGGCCGCCTGCTGGGCGACGCGGAGTTGCGTGCGCGGCTCGGAGCGGCCGGGCGGGAACGGGTCCTGCGGCACTTCACCTGGGCCAGGGCGGCGGAGGGCACGGTGGCGCGGTACCGCGAGGCGATCGCCCGCGCCGGGGGTGACGCCGAGGGCCGCTCGACGCCCCCGGCCTCCGGCGGTTCCGCGGTGGGCGGTGACCGCTCGGGGTCCCTGGGTTCTGCCGACTCCGTGGTGGGCGGTGACCGCTCGGGGGCCGTGGTTTCCGGCGGCGGTGAGTCTGTGGTTTCCGGCGGCGGTGCGTCTGTGGTTTCCGACCGCTCCGCAGCGGGCGTTGACTCCGCCTCCCTTGTTTCCGGCGGCTCCGCGGTGGACGGCGACCGCTCGGCGGCCCCGGCTTCCGGCCGCCCCGCAGCGGGCGTCGACCAGCCGGCGTCCCTGGCCTCCGGCCGTTCCGCGGCTCCCGCAGGTGCTGTCTCCGCAGCCACCACAGATGTAGAAGGCGTCAACTCCGAAAGCAGGGCCACGTGCTGACCGTCGACTTCTCCCGGTTCCCGCTCGCCCCGGGCGACCGAGTCCTGGATCTCGGCTGCGGTGCCGGCCGGCACGCCTTCGAGTGCTATCGGCGCGGCGCGCAGGTAGTGGCGCTGGACCAGAACGCCGAGGAGATCCGCGAGGTCGCCAAGTGGTTCGCGGCGATGAAGGAGGCCGGCGAGGCCCCCGAGGGCGCCACCGCCACGGCCATGGAGGGCGACGCCCTCGCCCTGCCCTTCCCCGACGAGTCCTTCGACGTCGTGATCATCTCCGAGGTGATGGAGCACATCCCGGACGACAAGGGCGTCCTCGCGGAGATGGTGCGCGTGCTGAGGCCCGGCGGGCGCATCGCCGTCACCGTCCCGCGCTACGGCCCCGAGAAGGTCTGCTGGACCCTGTCCGACGCCTACCACGAGGTCGAGGGCGGCCACATCCGCATCTACAAGGCGGACGAGCTGCTCGAGAAGATCCGCGAGGCCGGGCTGGAGCCGTACGGCACGCACCACGCCCACGCCCTGCACTCCCCGTACTGGTGGCTGAAGTGCGCCTTCGGCGTCGACAACGACAAGGCGCTGCCGGTGCGGGCGTACCACAAGCTCCTGGTCTGGGACATCATGAAGAGACCGCTGGCCACCCGGGTCGCGGAGCAGGCGCTGAACCCGCTGATCGGCAAGAGCTTCGTGGCGTACGCGACCAAGCCGCACCTGCCGCGTCTTTCCGACACCGGGGCGGACGCCCGGTGACGACTCCCCGGACGGAACATCTGGTCCTGCCCGGGGTCCTGACCGCCGGGCAGGCCGCCGCGACCGTCGCCGGCATCCTCGCCGTGCAGCGCGAGGACGGCGCGATCCCGTGGTTCCGGGGACACCACCTCGACCCGTGGGACCACGTCGAGGCCGCGATGGCCCTCGACGCGGCCGGTGAACACGAGGCCGCCGAACGGGCCTACCTGTGGCTGGCCCGGCACCAGAACGAGGACGGCTCCTGGTACGCGGCCTATGCGGACGGGGACTTCGCCGACGTCACCGACCGGGGCCGGGAGACCAACTTCGTCGCCTACATAGCCGTCGGCGTCTGGCACCACTACCTCTCCACCGGCGACGACACGTTCCTGGAGCGGATGTGGCCGGCGGTGTACGCGGCGGTGGAGTTCGTGCTGCGCCTGCAGCAGCCGGGCGGGCAGATCGGCTGGCGGCGCGACGACGACGGCACGGACACGGCGGACGCCCTGCTCACGGGCAGCTCCTCCATCCACCACGCCCTGCGGTGCGCGCTGGCGATCGCCGAGCAGCGGGAAGAGGCGCAGCCGGACTGGGAGTTGGCGGCGGGCGCGCTGCGGCACGCGATACGCCGGCATCCGGAGCGGTTCCTCGACAAGAACCGTTACTCGATGGACTGGTACTACCCCGTGCTCGGCGGCGCCCTGACCGGTGCGGAGGCCAAGGCCCGCATAGAGGACGACTGGGACCGGTTCGTCGTCCCGGGACTGGGGGTTCGGTGCGTGGTCCCCAACCCGTGGGTGACAGGGGGCGAGTCCGCGGAACTGGCGCTGGCGCTCTGGGCGATGGGGGAGTCGGACCGCGCGCTGGAGGTCCTCCAGTCGATCCAGCACCTGCGCGATCCGGCCAGCGGCCTGTACTGGACGGGGTACGTCTTCGAGGACAAGGCGATCTGGCCGCGCGAGTTGACGACGTGGACGGCGGGGTCGCTGCTGCTGGCCGTCGCCGCGCTGGGGGGTCATGAGGCCACGTGCCGGGTCTTCGGCGGCGAGGGCCTGCCTGGGGGGCTGGAGTCGGACTGCTGCGCCTAGGAGCTCGGGTGGTTGTCAGTGCCGATGTGCGCGATTGGCGATCGCGTGGCCCACGAACAGGTAGACCACCGCTGCCAGGCCGTAGCCGGCGACCACTCGGGCCCAGGCCTCGTCGAACGTGAAGAGGTCGTGGGACCAACCCGCCAGCCAGCGGGCCGCGTCGTGGATGAACTGGACGAAGTCGTTCGCCCGGTTCGCGTCCAGCAGGTACATCAGAATCCACAGGCCCAGGATGAGGGCCATGATGTCGGCCACGACCGCGATGATCGTGCCGGCCTGATTCGCACCATTGCGATATCGAGGGGACATGTCCATCGGGTTGCCCGCCAAGTGCCGGATAAACCCTTAGGGGGTGTCGGCAAAGTCCCGCCTGCCCTGCGACGCCCCCAAGGCCTTCGCGGTCAGGGCGCGCTCCCGGAACCACCGCCGCCGACGCCCTCGCTGGGGTCCCGCTCGATCAGCACCATCGGCTCAGCCCCCTTGAGCTGCTGCCAGATGGTCACCAGTGCCACGACCTGGGCCACGAGGAACGCCACTTGGAGCGAGGCCGTACGCCATTGGTACACCGACAGCAGCAGGCCCGCCTTGGTGGGCCAGTAGTGCCCCTCTCTGCGGAAGGTGTCGATGTCCATCGCGACCCCGGTCACGGTGAGGACGAGCAGCGTGAGGCTGACGTTGAGCGCCCAGGTGTCGAAGGGCTGGTCGACGAGCCGGACACCGATCCAGTGCACGAAGGCGGGGACCGCGTACACGAGGGACAGCCAGAACGCCCGCACGGGACCGCGACGGCCGGGCAGTACGCGCCACAGGGCGCCCAGCGTGAACCCGGCGCCCGCCCAGGTGATCCCCATGCTCATCAGGGACGCCACCGTGTCGACGAACCCGAAGCGCTCCACGAACTTGTCGGTCCACAGCGTCCCCCTGACATGTTCGGCCCAGAGCAGTACGCCGGCCGTCGGCACCGAGGCCAGCGTGGCGAAGTACGCGGCCCGGCAGGCGTTGCCCCACCAGGTCGTGCGCGGCCCCCAGGCCAGGGCCAGCTCCACCGGCCCCGCGGAGTGCGGCAGCCGGACCCAGGTGTTGGGGAGGCCGGGGGGAGGGGACGGGTGCGGCAGCCGGTTCAGCCGGTCCAGCTCGTGCTCCAACTCGGCCCGCTGACCGTCCTGCTGGCCCTGCTCGACGCGGCGCAGCTGCGCGTGCAGCTCGCGGTGGCGCCGGGCCGCCTTGAGGAGCCGCCGCCTGTCGAACTCCCTGACCACCTCGTGCACCCGGACACCGGGCAGCAGCTCCCGGTACAGGACCGAGCGCCTGGCGCCGAAGGCCAGCAGCGCGGTCAGCGCGAGCCAGAGCGCCAGCAGCGGCGGCAGGGGAAGCGGGACACCGGCGTACCAGCCGACGAGCGGCGCGACCGCGACCACGAAGAACGCCTTCAGGGTCCGTACCTCCGCCGGCGACGGGAGCACGGCCGGCTCAGCCGCCGCCCT
Organism: Streptomyces coeruleorubidus; assembly: GCF_028885415.1. GTDB lineage: Bacteria > Actinomycetota > Actinomycetes > Streptomycetales > Streptomycetaceae > Streptomyces > Streptomyces coeruleorubidus_A. The sequence goes on along the minus strand of NZ_CP118527.1, from coordinate 2,932,856 downwards.
GTGCCGGGCGCGCAGCACGGCCACGATCGCCAGGGACGGGCCCCACCACCAGAAGTACTCCATGCTGAACCAGTCCACCCACGCCTCGGGGAACCAGCGGACGTCGTCGTTGAAGAGCGACGCCACATGCCACAGCCCGTAGTCCTCGTCCGCGGTGCGCCGGCTGAGCCAGCTCCGGCTTTCCCACGCGTTCTGCGCGGTCCACACGCTCGCCGCCGGGAGAGCCGCCGACACGAAGATGAGCACGCCCAGGACGCTGAGCGGGAAGCGTCCGCGGGACGACACCGCAGCCGTGGCGTCGCAGGCCCGCCACAGCCGCATCAGGGAGGAGACGATGCCCACCAGCCAGACGAAGACGACGCAGGCGCAGGCCGAGACGAACGCGTACATGCCTCCCTCGTCCCGGAACCACCGCACCGCATCCGGGGCGTCCGCCCAGTCGAGTTCCAGACCGGAGGGCAGCGCGAACCAGTCAGGACGGCACACCACGGCGGCGACGTAACCGGCGGCGGCGACGACGAGCGCGACCGCGACCCGTCCGGGCCTGCCGAAGGCGCACACCGCCAGGCCCGTGAGGAGCACGACGACGAGACCGTCGATGTGCTCCAGGAACACGTTGGTGACGTATTGGGTGACGGTGACCGCGAACGCCAGCCAGCCCATGTGCAGCAGATTGCGGACCGTGTGTTCCTCCGCGTCGGTGGGCGGCGAGGAGACGGGCTCGTCCCGCACCGCGCGCACCACGGACAGGAGCAAGGCAAGGATCACCGCGTCGAAGGGCAGCCAGGCCAGCCGGTCCATCGCGTACCAGGGGATCTGGCCCCATCGCGCGGCCGTGGCCTTGGTCGCCGGCGGCTGAAGGAGAACCCGCACCTCGGGCGGCTTTCCTCCCGCCTTCTGTGCGCCCCAGGTCAGCCTGTGCGTGGAGCCGGTGTCCGGCGCCGGGGAGACGCGCCGCGCGGCGCGCCCGCCCAGATCGACGGTCACCTCCTGCCACCAGGCCTTCTCCAGTGCGGGAGGGCGTACCAACTCCAGGGTCCACAGGCGGTTGCCCTCAGTGATGCGCCAGGGCCCGAAGTCCCGGTCCTGCAGATTGATGACCCACGTGGTGACGCGATGCTCGACCGTCATCCATTTCTTCTGGACCGTCACCCGCGGCGGATGCGCGCGTCCCTCCGTGTCCCGGTACTGGAAAGGAGCGCCGGGATCGCGCAGCAGACACCGCATCGCAGTCCGGTACCGCTCCGTGTCCCCGTTCAGCAGCAGATCCGCCGCCAGGCGCCACGACTTGGGCACCTTCACCGTGAGGCGGCCCTCGGCCCTGCTGTAGTCCTCGCCCTCGTGCTTGAGGCGGACCGATGCGGTGACACGGGCTGTCTTCAGCTGTTCGGCGTGGCAGCCGTCGTCCGCCGCCCGGGCGGTCGCGCTGAGCATCATGCACAGCAGCGCTGTCGTGAACATCAGAAGGAGAAAGCGCCGCAGCCCCCGCCCCAATGAGCCCCCCTCACGCCTCGCACGGCACGGACCACAGAGGTATACCCGGTGCCGCGGGCGACGGACCCCGGAATGCCTGCCTCCGTCAAGGAGTGTGCGAGGCCTACGAGTTGAGCTCCGCCAGCACCCGCAGCGACTGTCGGTCCGGAGCCAGCGCCAGCAGATCGGTCACCGGCCCCTTGCGCCACAACTCCAGCCGCTCCGCGATGCGTTCTCGCGGACCGACCAGGGAGATCTCGTCGGCGAAGGCGTCCGGGACGGCGAGTACGGCCTCGTCCCTGCGGCCGGACAGGAACAACTCCTGGATGCGGCGGGCCTCCCCCTCGTAACCCATGCGGGCCATGAGGTCGGCGTGGAAGTTGCGGGCCACGTGCCCCATGCCGCCGATGTAGAAGCCGAGCATGGCTTTGACGGGCAGGAGGCCTTCCGTCACGTCGTCGCAGACCCGCACCTGGGCCATGGGCGCCACCATGAAGCCTTCCGGCAGGTCGGCGACCCGCTCCCCGTACGCCTCCTTCGGCCGCGTCGGAGACCAGTACAGCGGCAGCCAGCCGTCCGCGATCCGGATCGTCTGCGCGACGTTCTTCGGCCCCTCGGCACCGAGCAGGACCGGCAGGCCGGGACGCAGGGGGTGGGTGACGGGCTTGAGCGGCTTGCCGAGACCGGTGGCGTCGGGGCCCCGGTAGGGGTGGGAGTGGAAGCGGCCGGCCAGTTCCACCGGCGCCTCCCGCCGCAGTACCTGCCGAACGACGTCGACGTACTCGCGGGTCGCGGTCAGCGGCGACTTCGGGAACGGGCGGCCGTACCAGCCCTCGACGACCTGCGGGCCGGACAGTCCGAGGCCCAGCATCACGCGGCCGCCGGAGAGGTGGTCCAGGGTCAGCGCGTGCATCGCGGTCGTGGTCGGCGGGCGGGCCGCCATCTGTGCGACGGCCGTGCCCAGTCGGACGCGGGAGGTGTGCGCCGCGATCCAGGCGAGCGGCGTGAAGGCGTCCGAGCCCCACGACTCCGCCGTCCACACCGAGTCGTAGCCCAGCCGCTCGGCCTCCTGCGCGAGCGGCACATGGTCGGGTGAGGGGCCGCGGCCCCAGTAGCCGAGCGCGAGACCGAGCCGCATGCCTGCCTCCTGACGGTATGTCAGCTGACGGGGCGACGACTGTACGGCAACGGCCCCCCACCCGGAAGGGTGAGGGGCCGTACGTCGTTCAGGGGCCTCAGCCGCGCTGGATGCCCGACGTGTCCTGCAGGACACCGCGGCGGCCGTCCTGCGTCTGGGCGACCAGGGCCGGGCCGCGCTGCTCGACGGCCAGGTACCAAGTGCCCGGGGCGAGTTCGGCGATCGGCGTCGGCGAGCCGTCCTCGGCGAACAGCGGGCGTGGCACCGGCACGGCGAACCAGAACGGCGAGAAGTCCCCGGCCGGGGGCTGCGGCGCCTGGGCCTGCTGGGGCTGACTGGCGTAGGGCTGACCCGGCTGCCCGGGCCCGGGCTGTCCCGGCTGCGGGTGACCGTAGCCACCCGGCTGCTGGGCGCCCGGGTAGCCGTAACCGCCGGGGGGCTGGGCGCCGTAGGGCTGGGGGGCGGCAGGTCGGGGGGCCGGGAGGAGAGCGGCCTTGAGAGCGGGCACGAGGGGGGAGGCGATGGCGGCGGCGGCCATAATCAGGGTGGCGACGAGCGCGAGGATCAGACCAATGCCGGCGTCGGGACCGGTGGAACCGTCGCCCACGTTGTTCGCGCCGCCCGCCGGGTCGAAGATGTTGCCGAGCGCGCTCCAGGCAGCGAAGACGGTGAAGGCGACGCCGAACTGGCCGAGGTCGAGACCGGCGACCTTGGGGACCTGCGGCAGCCCCCGGGCGACCACGATAAGCGCGGCGCCGATGATGCCGGCCAGGACGACGCCCACCAGGAGCGGTCCGCTGCTCCAGGCGTTCGGCAGGTCGAGACCCGTAGCACCGTCGACGGAGTAGATGTCGAGAAACGACGCGACGAACAGCAACACCGCTGCTCCGATCACCACGCCGTCGCCTCGAGTGAGGGAGCGGATATTCACTTCAGGTCCTTCGTAGGTCGTCTCATCGTCGGTAGAGGCGTCGCTGTCACCATGTCGCCGTCAGGCCCCGGTGTGAAGCGCGGGGGTGGCCCCTCATCGTACGAACGGACACTATCGTCCGCCCGACCAGGGTGTCCGCCCGGATCAGCCCGCCGAGAGCTACCCGCGCAGGAAACTCACGATTCCCTCAGAGATCCCTTGCGCCGCCTTCTGCCGCCACGCGCCACTGGTCAGCAGCGCCGCGTCCTTGCTATCGCGCATGTTGCCGCACTCGATGAACACCTTGGGAACCGTTGACAGATTGAGACCGCCCAGGTCCTTACGCGTGACGAGACCGGTGCCGTCGCCGATGTAGTTGGACGGCGCGCTGCCGGTGACGGCGACGAAGCGGCCCGCGACGCGCTCGCCGAGGTCGCGGGAGGGGGCGACGATCGCGCGGGTGTCGGCGGCGCCCGCGTGGACCGCGCCGGGCAGGATGACGTGGAAGCCGCGGTTGCCGGTGCCGGAGCCGTCCGCGTGGACCGAGACCACGGCGTCGGCCTTCGCCTCGTTGCCGATCCGGGCCCGCTCGTCCACGCACGGGCCGTACGGCCGGTCGCCGTCCTGCGTCAGCTTCACCGTGGCGCCCTGCTCTTCGAGGAGCGTGCGCATCCGGTGCGCCACGTCCAGGGTGAACTTCGCCTCGGTGTAACCGTCGTTGGTGGACGTGCCCGTGGTGTCGCACTCCTTCCAGTTCGTCCCGATGTTCACCTTGCGGTTGATCTCGGACGGGTGCTGGAAGTTCTCCGGGTTGTGCCCGGGGTCGATGACGACGACCTTCCCCTTGAGCGGGCCGGAGGCCGGGGCGGGCGCGGAGGTCGAGGACGCCGTCGGTGTCGGTGAGGCGCTCGGCTTCTTGCCGTCGTCGGTGGGCGCGCCCGACGCGGAGGGCGGGGAGGACCGTACGGTCGCCTGACCCGAGCCGCCTTGGTCCCCCGAGCCGCCCACCGTCTCGTACACGAGCCAGCCGAGCAGCGCCCCGGGCACCAGCGCGGCGAGCGCGACGGTCAGAGGGCCGCGGCGGGAGCGGCGGGGCTGGGGGGGTTCGAAGTCCGGGCCTACGTACGACACGTCTGCCACCCTAGCGGCCGTCGCCGGGCGGCAGCGGGGCGAGGACGGCCCGGCGGGTGGCGGCTACTCCTCGTTCCCGTCGGGGCTCCCGTGCCGTACCGCCTCCTTCACCCGTGCCTCGATCTCCTGGCGGGGTGTGCCCTCTTGCTTCGCGTACGCGGTCACCGCTGCCTGGACGTCGCGGGCGAGGTCGCGCCAGGCTCGCCAGGCGGTCTCCCAGGTGGTGGTCTGCTGGTCGCTCCACGTGGTCTGGGTGGGCGGACCGTACGCGTCCTGTAGTTGCCGCACGCGGGCGTACGCATCGTCCGCCGCGCGCTGCTTCTCCACGAGCTCTGCGAAGGTGTGTGCCACGCGCCCGGATCCTTGGGCAGCGGCACTCGCCCGCCGACTCGCCACGCCGCCCGTGGGCCGACCGGGAGGGGGTGCGGGGCGCGCAGTTCACCCGCCCAGCCGTTCCCCTAGAGGCCCGGGCCGGTGCGCCGCAGGACCCGCAGCGAGTCCGTGGCCGAGACCTCCGTGAACGCGCCGGAGGCGAGGGCCCTGAGGTAGACGCGGTAGGGGGCCTGGCCGGTGAACTCGTCCTGCGGGTCGGGGTGGACGTCGTGGATGGCGAGCAGGCCGCCCTCGGCCACGTGCGGGGCCCAGCCCTCGTAGTCGGCGGTGGCGTGCTCGTCCGTGTGGCCGCCGTCGATGAAGACGAAGCCGACAGGGGTCTGCCAGATCGCCGCGATCTGCGGGGAGCGGCCGACCAGGGCCACCACGTGGTCCTCCAGGCCCGCCCGGTGCAGGGTGCGGCGGAACGTGGGCAGGGTGTCCATCAGGCCGAGCTCGGGGTCGACCGTCTCCGGGTCGTGGTACTCCCAGCCCGGCTGCTGCTCCTCGCTGCCGCGGTGGTGGTCGACGGTCAGCGCGCAGACCCCGGCCTCGCGGGCCGCGTCGGCGAGCAGGATGGTGGACCGGCCGCAGTACGTGCCGACCTCCAGGAGCGGCAGCCTGAGCCGCCCGGCCTCCGCCGCCGCCGCGTACAGGGCCAGCCCCTCGCCCACGGGCATGAACCCCTTCGCCGCCTCGAACGCGGCCAGGATCTCGGGCTTCGGGGCCGCGGGCATGGGGTTCCTTCCGGTCGTACGAGTGTCCGATCGCTCATGGTGCCGTACCTCCGGTCGGAGGGTGACAGGGGGTACGGGTGAGCAGCGAGGTCAGGCGGAGACCGTCTCGCCCGGCAGCGGCAGGTCCAGGTCGACCGGCCGCTCGTCGCCCGCGTGGGTCGCGGACGAGGCGAGCGGGGCGTGGCCCGTGGCGCGGGCGGCCACGACGTACGAGCCACCGGCCGGGACGGTGAGCGCGTAGGCGCCGTCCTCGGCGGAGAGCGTCGCGCCGGCCTGGCGGCCCCGGCGGTCGATCAGCGTGACCTTGGCGCGGGCGACCGGCGTGCCGTCGGCCGCCAGCACGCGGCCGCGGAAGCCGCGCAGGACCTGCTCGGCGCGCTCCAGTGCCGCGTCCTCCTCGCTGCCGGCGCGCAGCTGCGGCTTGTCCGACGGGCGGCGGCCCGGCAGGAACAGCGCCAGGAGCAGGCCTACGGCCACGGCGCCCGTCGCGATCAGGAAGGAGACCCGGAAGCCGTGCATGGTCGGGATCTCGACGCCGCCGACGTTGTCCGCGGTGTTCGCCAGCACCATGCCGATCACGGCGCTCGACACCGACGTACCGATGGAACGCATCAGGGTGTTGAGGCCGTTCGCGGCGCCCGTCTCCGAGGCCGGGACCGCGCCCACGATCAGCGCGGGCAGCGAGGAGTAGGCGAGGCCGATGCCCGCGCCCAGCAGGACCGAGATGACCAGGCTCTGCCAGGCGGCGCTCATCAGGCCGAGGCCGGCGCCGTAGCCGATCGCGATGATCAGCAGGCCGAGGATCAGGGTGACCTTGGGGCCGTACTTCGCGGACAGCCGCGCGTAGACGGGCGCGGTGAACATCATCGTCAGGCCGAGCGGCGCGACGAGCAGACCCGCGACGACCATCGACTGGCCGAGGCCGTAGCCGGTGGACTTCGGCAGCTGGAGCAGCTGGGGCAGGACCAGGGAGACGACGTAGAAGGAGACGCCGACCATGATCGAGGCGAGGTTGGTGAAGAGGACGGCCGGACGGGCCGTGGTGCGCAGGTCGACCAGCGGGGCCTTGACGCGCAGTTCCATCACGCCCCACAGGACCAGGACGACCGCGGCGGCGGCGAACAGGCCGAGCGTGGTGCCGGAGGACCAGCCCCAGTCGCTGCCCTTGGTGATCGGCAGCAGGAAGAGCACGAGCCCGGTGGACAGGCCGAGTGCGCCCGGCAGGTCGAAGGAGCCCTCGGCGCGCATCGGCGACTCCGGCACGACGAGCAGGGTGAGGGCGATGGCGAGGACACCGAGTCCGGCGGCGCCGTAGAACAGGGCGTGCCAGTCGGTGTGCTGGGCGACCAGGGCGGCGGCGGGCAGGGCGAGACCGCCGCCGACGCCTATGGAGGAGCTCATCAGGGCCATCGCCGAGCCGAGCCGTTCGCGGGGCAGCATGTCGCGCATCAGGCCGATGCCGAGCGGGATGGCGCCCATCGCGAAGCCCTGGAGCGTACGTCCGGCGATCATGAGCAGCAGGTCGCTGGTGAACGCGCTGACCAGGGCGCCGACGACCATGACCGACAGGCTCGTGATCAGCATGCGCCGCTTGCCGTAGAGATCGCCGAGGCGGCCCATGATCGGGGTGGCCACCGCGCCCGAGAGGAGGGTCGAGGTCAGGACCCAGGTGGCGTCGCTGGGGGCGGTGTCCAGCAGTTGCGGCAGATCCTTGATGACCGGGACGAGCAGGGTCTGCATCACCGCGACAACGATGCCCGCGAAGGCGAGTACCGGGACCACGGCCCCGCTCGCTCTGCCGGCGGGACGGACTGTCGTCGTCTGCGTCATTGAGTGGGGCCTCCGGGGCGGGGGGTTCGGGAGTTGCGTGGTTACGTGGTCTGTGAACCTTGTATGTCCAGGCAACTATTCCGTTGCTTTGGCACTCTAACGAAATCTTGACCTTCTCTTGGTGAAGGGGCCTAGGTCGAAATCCCGATGCCAGGAGCATGGAGTGGTTGAGAGCATGACACCCATGCTCCAAGCCACCCCACCGACCCGTACGTCTCGCCGTTCCGCGCCTCCCACCTGGCTCGTGGTCGCGCTCACGTGTGCCGGGCAGTTCCTCGTCGTGCTGGACGTGTCCGTGGTCAACGTGGCGCTGCCGTCGATGCGGACCGGGCTCGGACTGAGCGAGCAGGGCCTGCAATGGGTGGTGAACGCCTACTCCATCGCCTTCGCCGGGTTCATGCTGCTCGGCGGGCGGGCCGGGGACCTCTACGGCCGCAAGCGGATGTTCCTCGTGGGGCTCGGCCTGTTCACCCTGGCCTCGCTGGCGGGCGGGCTGGCGCAGGACGACTGGCAGCTGCTGGTGGCGCGGGCCGTGCAGGGGCTCGGGGCGGCGGTGCTGGCGCCCGCGACGCTGACGATCCTCACGGACTCGGTGCCGGAGGGCGCCGCCCGGGCCCGGGCCATCGGGACCTGGACGGCGGTCGGTGCCGGTGGTGGCGCGGCGGGCGGCCTGGTCGGCGGGCTGCTGGTGGAGACGCTGTCGTGGCGGTGGGTGCTGCTGATCAACGTGCCCGTGGGGGCGGTGGTGCTGTGCGCGGCCGCCTGGTTCCTCACCGAGGGCCGGGCCGGTGACGGACGGCGGCTCGACCTGCCGGGCGCGCTGCTCGTGACGGGCGGGCTCGGCACGCTGGCCTACGGCATCTCCCAGACGGAGGCGGCGGGCTGGACGGCGACGGCCACGCTGCTGCCGCTGCTCGCCGGGCTGGCGCTGATCGGGCTGTTCCTCGCGGTCGAGGCCCGGACGGAGAGTCCGCTGATGCCGCTCGGGCTGCTGCGGCTGCGGCCGGTGTCGTCGGCGAACACGGCGATGTTCCTGTGCGGCTCCGCGATGTTCTGCATGTGGTTCTTCATGACCCTGTACGCGCAGAACGTCCTGGGCTACACCCCGCTGGAGGCCGGGCTCGCCCTGGTGCCCAGCTCCCTGGCCGTCATCCTGGGCTCCAAGCTCGCGCCCCGGCTCATGCGCGGGCTGGGGCCGCGGAACGTGGCGGCGCTGGGGACGCTGGTCGCGGTGGTGGGCTTCGGCTGGCAGTCGACGATGACCCCCGAGGGCGCGTACGCGACGACGATCCTGGTTCCCGGCTTCCTGATGATGCTCGGCGCGGGTCTGGCGGCGACGCCGCTGGCCTCCCTGGCCACGTCCGGGTCGGCGCCGGAGGAGGCAGGGCTGGTCTCCGGGCTCGTCAACACCTCCCGCACGATGGGCGGTTCCCTGGGCCTGGCAGTCCTGTCCACCCTCGCGGCGGCCCGGTCGGCGGGGAGCGGAACGCCGGCGGCGCTGACGGAGGGGTACGCCCTGGCGTTCCGGGTGGGGGCCTGGGTGCTGGCGGTGGGAGTGCTGCTGATGTGGGTCTGGCTGCCGCGGACGGCACGGGAACCCTAGAACTGCCGACGGCGGGACATCAGCGCGCGTCGCGGCGTCCGCGGCGGGGGCGGCCCGTGAGGCGTGGGTGGAGGGCGTACGGTTCCACTGCGGGGACGCGTTCGCGCTCGCCGGTACGGAACTCACCGGGCCGTACGACCTCGTCCACGACTCCGGCTGCTTCCACCACCTGCCTCCGCACCGGCGGATCGGCTACCTGGCGCTGCTGGACGACGTCCTGGCTCCCGGGGGGGTGTTCGACCTCACGTGTTCGCCGGCGGTGCCGGAGCGTGGTTCGGTGTGGGCTTTCTGTGGACGGCGTTGTTCCGGCGGGGCTGAGTTCTCACAGCCAGCCCTGGCGGCGGGCCTCGCGCAGGGCCTCCGTGCGGTTGCGGGTGCCTGTCTTGCCGATGGCGGAGGAGAGGTAGTTGCGGACGGTGGACTCCGAGAGGTGGAGTCTGCCGGCGATGTCGGCGACCGTCGCGCCGTCCGCACAGGCCTTGAGGGCGTCGCTCTCGCGGGCGGTGAGGGGGTTGGGGCCGGCGCTGAGTGCGGCCGTGGCGAGGGCGGGGTCGACGACGGTCTCGCCGGCCAGGACGCGGCGGATCGCGGCGGCGAGTTCCTCCACGGGGCCGTCCTTCACGAGGAAGCCGGCCGCTCCCGCCTCCATGGCACGGCGCAGATAGCCGGGCCGGCCGAAGGTGGTGAGGATCAGCACGCGGCAGCCGGGCACCCGGTCGCGCAGCTCGGCGGCGGCGTCCAGGCCGCTCTTTCCCGGGAGTTCGATGTCGAGGAGCGCGACGTCGGGGCGGTGGGTGAGCGCCGCGTCCAGGATCGCGTCACCGGCCCCCACCTGGGCGACGACCTCGATGTCGGCCTCCATCCCGAGCAGCAGCGCGAGCGCACCGCGCAGCATGCCCTGGTCCTCCGCGAGCAGCACGCGGACGGGTCTGTCGGTCACGGGGCAAGGGTGGGGCCGGGCGCGTCGAGCAACGAGGCCAGCGTCCCGGTGAACGCGGCCGCCGAATGGTCGGCGTGATCGCGGATGCGGCTGGCCACGGCCTCGGCCCCGCCGCCCTCCACCAGGCGTGCCAGCCGGCCGATGCGCCGCTCGTGGCCCTCCCGGCTGTCGGGGAGGGTCGACACGTAGAAGTCCGTCGCGTCGTAAGCCATGTGGAAGACGTGCTTCTTCACATCGCTCAGCGTCAGGTAGTCGTCGTGGGTCTTGGGGGCCGGCTCGGGCGCGCCGACGCACACCGCGGGGGTGCCGGCGCCCCAGGCGTTGACGCACAGGTGGTAGGTGTCCGTGATGACCAGGCGGTAGCGGGGGAGGACCCCCACCAGGTCCCCGATGGTGTGCGGGCCCGGGCGCTGCGCGATGTGGCCGACCGGAGCGGGGATGTCCCGGTCGAACCAGGGCAGCCATTCGAGCGGGGCGCCCAGACGCTCGGACAGGTCCCGGCAGAAGGCGGGCAGCCACTCGGGGATCCGCGTCCGGGCACCGAGGAACACGCCGATCGCACCGCCGTCCGGGACCGCCCGGGACCATTCCGTCGTGGGGAGGTGGTCGAGGTCGCCCGGGCGGGACAGCAGCGCCGCGTCCGAACCGAAGTAGTCGGTGGTACGGTCCCGGCGCAGGTGCGCGATCTTCGCGGCCGAGAGCGGGTCACGCACCCACACGCGGCGGCTGCGCGTCACCAGGCGTGAGAACAGGGGGCCGTATTCCTTGTCCTCGAAGTCCTCGTAGTCGGACTGCGAGTTGTGCAGGATCGTCCCGCCGTAGCTGAGGGTCCGCGCGAGGAGCTCGTCCGGCTGGTCCGCGAACAGCAGGGTGCGGTTCAGCAGGCTCCTGGCCGCGTCACGGTCCTCGGCGAAACCGAAGTCGAGCAGGCGGTTGGTCGCGTCCTGCTCCAGGTAGTGCCGGGTGTGGAGGAAGTCGCCCCAGAAGACGACCGCGTCGTGGTCGCGGAGCGTGTCGAGGTGCTCGGCCAGGGGGTGGAAACGGAACGGGAAGCCGGTGCCTCGCGCGCACTCGCGCAGGGGCACGGTCTCCGGCGTGTGCAGGGTGTACCAGGTGGCGTCGATCTCGGGGGTCATACGCCGCCGCAGGGACTCGAACGCCAAGTCGACGGTCAGCATGCCGGTGTTGCGGTACCCGATGTTCGGCGCGGTGATGACGGCGACGCGTGCCATGTGCTCCATTTCCCCTAGCAGTTGCCGGCGCCGTCCACGTGTACGTGTGGCGCGGACCATCGGCCAACGTACACGCCGACGTGGGGCGTACGGCGTCCCGCCCCCCGCTCGCCGGGGACGAACAACCGGCCCCCGGACCGGCCCTGCGGCGTCGTGAGGCGAACCGTCACGCCCGTTCCGCCACGGCCGAGCGCACGTCCGTCGCGTCGGCATCGAGCGGGAGTTCCGCCGACACGGCGAATCCGCCCCTGGCCTGCGGCCCCGCCGTCAGCGAACCGCCCGCCGCGGCGAGACGCTCCGTCAGGCCTGTCAGCCCCGTGCCGGCGCGGGCACCCGCGCCGCCGGGCCCACCGCCCACACCTTCGGGCCCGCCGCATGCCTCACCGCTCCCGCCCGTGCCGTCGGCGACCGCCCCGACCCCGTCGTCCACCACGGACAGCCGCACCCGCTCCGCCCCACCCGACAGCGTGATCTCGCAACGGCCCGCCCCGCTGTGCCGCACGACGTTCGTGACCGCCTCCCGTACCACCCACCCCAGCAGCGCCTCGGCCTGCGGCCCGGGCTGAGGGCCCGAGCGGGTCACGGCGAGGGTGATGCCCGCCGCCGTCAGGGCCGAGTGCGCGCGGTCCAGTTCCGTGTTCAGGCTGCCCTGGCGGTAGCCGGTCACGGCCTCCCGGATCTCCGTCAGCGCCTGGCGGCCCACGGACTCGATGTCCGTGATCTGGGCCAGCGCGGCATCCAGATCGCGGGCGGCCAGGCGACGGGCCGCCTCCGACTTCACGACGATCACCGACATCGTGTGCCCGAGCAGATCGTGCAGGTCACGGGAGAAGCGGAGCCGCTCCTTCTCGACCGCCCGGCGGGCCAGTTCCTCGCGGGCCGCGCGCAGTTCGCGCACCGCCTCGGAGAGCCGCATGATCGCCGCCGTCACCATCGTAGAGATCCACGTGGCGTACGCGGTGTCGAGGCCGCCCCAGCCGTCGTGGAAGCAGGACACCGCACCGGCCAGCACCGCCACCGCCGTACCCGCGGGCCGCAGGTAGGACAGGCGCAGGGCCGCGCCCGTCGCGAGGCCGAGCAGGGGGAAGAGCAGCAGCCAGTTGCCGCCGTAGCCGGCGGCGAGCGCGCAGGTCACGGCCGTCAGCAGGACGTGGGCCACCCGGGTGGAGCGGGCCTCGCGCTTCTCCCTGTGGAACGAGCGGAACGCCACGTAGATGTAGAGGGTGTTGAAGGCGAGCAGGCCGAGCCCGCCGATCCACGGGTTCGGCGTCCGGTCCTGGAAGAGGTTGGAGAAGGCGCCCATCCCCATCAGCAACCACGGCAGCAGGGTGACCCCGCTGGGCGGCGGACCGGGGTGCTCGGGGAGCTCGCCCGCTCTCCGGGCGGCTCGCCACTCGGCCTTGAGCCGCGTCTTGTTCGCGGCGTAGGAGCGCCGGTGCTCCCGGGCCTGCCGGACGGCCGCCCGGGTCGCCTCGAAGCGGCGCCTGACGGCTCGCTGGGTCTGCGTGGTCATGGCAGTGACGCTACGGATCCGCGGTGGCCGGGGGCAGATGCGGTTGTACGGAGTTCGGCAGGACAAATGTCATCGGCCTGCCCCCGACCTCGCCACGATCTGACATGGCGTCAGGAGCCTTCACAAGTGTGGGGGCCTGGGCTATACAGAGGGCGCAGGACTGGAACGCGTTCCAGTTCGGCCCCAGACAGGCCTCGGCGCGGCCGACGGTGCGGACGGCCGTGCCGAGGTCTTTCCCTCGGCGATCAGGAGCCCCATGCCCATCGACGCAGCCAAGGCGCTCGCCGCCGAACCCCGGACCGGCGAGCTCTCCTGGGACCACAAGGACGTGCAGCTCTACCACCTGGGCATCGGCGCGGGCGTCCCCGCCACCGACCCCGACGAGCTGCGCTACGCCCTGGAGTCCCGGCTGCACGTCCTGCCGAGCTTCGCCACCGTCGCGGGCGCCGGATCCCCCGGGGTGATCAGCGGCCTGTCCATGCCCGGCGTCGAGGTCGACCTCGCCCGCGTCCTCCATGGCGGGCAGAGCCTGAGGATCCATCGCCCCATCCCGGCCCGGGGGCGCGCGAGGGCCACCGGCCGGATCGCCGCCGTGTACGACAAGGGCAAGGCGGCCGTCCTCGTCATGCGGACGGAAGTCGCCGACGACGACGGGCCGTTGTGGACCAACGACGCGCAGATCTACGTACGGGGAGAGGGCGGCTGGGGCGGCGACCGCGGCCCGTCCACCCGGCTCGATCCGCCCGCCGGTGAGCCGGACCGGGTCGTCGAGCGGCACGTCCGCGAGGACCAGGCCCTGCTCTACCGCCTCTCCGGCGACTGGAACCCACTGCACGCCGACCCCGATTTCGCCAAGCGCGCCGGGTTCGACCGGCCCATCCTGCACGGGCTGTGCACCTACGGCATGACGCTCAAGGCGGTCGTCGGCACGCTGCTCGACGGGGACGTGACCCGGGTCCGGTCGTACGCCACCCGGTTCGCCGGGGTCGTCTACCCGGGGGAGACGCTGCGGATCCGCATGTGGCGCCGGGACGGCGAGGTCCGGGTCGCCGTGAGCGCCGCCGAGAGGGACGACACGCCCGTCCTCGCCGACACCATCGTCGAACACACCTGAGTCCAGAACGCCGTACGAGGGGAGCCGCACCATGCGCGCAGCCGTACTGCACGAGATCGGCCAGGACAAGCTGGAGGTCCTCGACGACGTCGAGGCGGTGGGGTTCGGACCCGGCAAGGTGCGGATCCGGGTGCGCGCCACGGGGTTGTGCCACTCGGACCTGTCGGCGATGAGCGGGGTGCTGCCGCAGCCCGGGCCGTTCGTCCCCGGGCACGAGGGGGCGGGCGAGATCCTCGAAGTCGGCGAAGGCGTCGGCCACTTGACGGCCGGTGACCGGGTCGTCGTGTGCTGGCTGCCCGCCTGCGGCGCCTGCCCCGCCTGCAAGCGCGGACAGACCGAGCTGTGCCTGGCCGGGTTCATGAACGCGGGCACCCCCAACTTCAGGCGGCCCGCCGGGGACGTCTTCGGCATGGCCGGCACCGGTACGTTCACCGAGGAGGTCGTCGTCGACGCCGGGTGCGCGGTGCCGATACCCGACGACCTGCCCTTCGACATCGCCGCCCTCATCGGCTGCGGGGTGACGACCGGTCTGGGCGCCGCGCTCAACACGGCCGACGTGGAGGCCGGTTCGTCGGTGGCGGTCATCGGGTGCGGGGGCGTGGGCATCTCCGTGATCCAGGGGGCCCGGCTGCGCGGGGCCGCCGAGATCGTCGCCGTCGATCCGGTCGTCTCCCGGCGTGAGGCGGCCCTGCGGTTCGGGGCCACGAAGGCCGTCTCGCCCGACGAACTGCCCGACGCCAAGCAGCAGGTCACCGCCGGTGAGGGGTTCGACTACGTCTTCGAGGTCGTCGGCAAGTCCGCCACGGCACGGACCGCCTACGACACCACCCGGCGCGGCGGCACCCTCGTCGTGGTCGGCGCGGGCGCCATGGACGACTTCCTCCAGCTGAACATGTTCGAGCTGTTCTTCGACGAGAAGCGGATCCTGCCGTCCATGTACGGCGGCGGCGACATCCTGCGCTCCTACGAACGCACCATCGCCCTGTGGCGCGCGGGCCGTGTCGACCTGGCGGGCCTGATCACCCACCGGGTCCCCTTCGCCGACATCAACGAGGCCCTGGACCAGATGCGGACCGGGACCGCCCTGCGTACGTGCATCGAGATGTGAGGACACCGCCATGCCGCTGCCGCTGAAGGGACTGTCCGCGATCGTCACGGGTGCGGGCCGTGGGCTCGGCCGTGCCGAGGCGCTGGAACTCGCCCGGCTCGGCGCCGCCGTGGTCGTCAACGACTACGGGCAGCCCGGCCGCGACGGCACCGGCGAGGCCTCGGCCGGGCCCGCCGAGGAGGTCGCCGCCGAGATCCGCGCGGCGGGCGGGAGCGCGCTCGCACACACCGGCGACGTCTCCGACTTCGGGCAGGCGCGCGAACTGGTCGAGTCGGCCGTCGCCGAGTTCGGCAAGCTCGACATCCTCGTCAACAACGCGGGCATCCTGCGCGACCGCATGGTGTTCTCGATGGCCGAGGAGGAGTGGGACGCCGTGCTCCGCGTGCACCTCAAGGGGCACTTCAACACCATCCGGTTCGCCGCCGCCCACTGGCGGGAGCGGTCCAAGCGGGCCGGGGAGCCGGTGTACGGGCGGATCGTGAACACCTCCTCCGAGGCGTTCCTCGCCGGCTCCGCCGGGCAGCCCAACTACGCAGCCGCCAAGGGCGGGATCGTCGGCCTGACCACCTCCACGGCCCTCGCCCTCGGCAAGTACGGCGTCACGGCCAACGCGATCTGCCCGCGCGCCCGCACCCGGATGACCGAGGACGTCTTCGCGGGTGTCGAACAGCCCTCCGCGGGCGGCCTCGACCCGCTCGCCCCCGAGCACGTCGCCCCGCTCGTCGGCTATCTGGCCTCGCCCGCCGCCGCCCATGTGAACGGACAGCTCCTCGTGGTGCACGGCGGCATGGTGGCCGTCGTCGAACGGCCGCGCGTCGCCGCCCGGTTCGACACCAAGCAGGACACCTTCACGTACGACGAACTGGAGGCCGTCCTCGGGCCGTACTACGCGGACCGGCCGGCGGGGGAGACGTTCGCGGCGGCGGAGGTGCTGGGGCTGAAGCGCGACTGAGGACCGGGGCTGAGGCGCGGCTGACGCCAGGGGCTGAGGCGCGGTGAAGAACGGGAAACGGCCCCACCCGTCACATAGGGGTGGGACCGTTCACCGTCCGGTCACTGACGTTCCGTCAGGCCGCCGTCTCGGTCCGCTCGGTCTCCGCCACCGGCTTGCGGTGACGGCCGCGCGGAGCCGTCTCGCTGTCCTGCGTGGAGACCTCGCCACGGTGCCGGCCGTGGCCGGCGGCGATCTCCTGGACGTCGGCATTGCGCGGCTGGTTCGTGCTGGCGTCGCTCATCGGATGGAATTCACCCCGTCAACATGATCTTTCTTACAGCCGGGCGAGTTTAACCGGCACCCCGCACCCCGGATCCAGGCGGCCACGCCAACCGGCACTAGTTCGTTACAAGCCGTCCCAATGGCGCCTGTTGCAGCGGGACCGGGCGGGGGGTGGAGGGGGCCGGGGGTGGAGCGGGATCGGCCGGTGGGGTGGGTTGTGGGGACTGCGGGGGGTGTTCGGGTTGTGCGGGCCGTGCCGGCTGCGGGGGGTTCCCGGAGGGTTCCGGAGCCGGGGGGTGTCCTGGTGCAATGGGTTCCGGTTCCGGGGGGTGTCCTGTCGCCGGGGGCGCGCCGGGCTCGGGTGCTTCGGCCGCGGGCGGGCTCACCTGTGCCACGCCGCACGGCACGGCCTCCGTCGCGTACGGCAGACGCAGCACCCCCTCCGGCGTCCACAGGCCGGTGCCCGCCAGCCACCCCTCGGGCGCCGGGAGATGGTGCACCCGCCGCTCGGACGGCCGCCACACGCCGACCCACCTGCCGCGCGGCCCGTCGACGCGCAGCGCCACCGCGCAGCTCTCCGGCGTCAGCATCTGCCCCGGCTGGATCGCGAACGGCGTGACGGTGCAGTCCCGCAGTCGCAGGCACTCCGGGAAGCGCACCGGCATTGTGCTGCCCAGGACACCCCAGCCCAGCCGGTCCTGCCCCGGCGAGGGCGCGTCCGAGCGGATGAGCAGCAGCCCGCTGTCGTGGTCGGCGAGCAGCAGCCGGTCGTCGCTGTCGGCGGCGATCTGGAGCAGCGGCGACACCTCGCCGCCGCGCTCCAGGTCCACCACGACGGCCTTGGTGCGTCCGCCCGTCTCCCGGTCCAGTGCCAGCAGCCGCCCCGTACGGTCCAGCCAGACCCCGCCCGAGCAGCGGCCGGGCAACTCGGCCAGCCGCTCGGGCCCGAAGGCACCGCCCGCCACCAGCCACACCGTCGTCGAACGCGGGCCGACGGCCAGGGCGTACGCCCGCCGGCCGCCGGGAGCGGGCGGCAGCAGCCGCAGCCGGGCCGTGTCGTCCGGGCACTCGACCACGCCCAGGGCCAGCTCGCCGGTGCCGGGCCCGGTCGGGTACAGCAGCGAGAAGGCGTGCCGCCCGGCCACCAGGCGGTGGATGAGGACCCGCCCGTCGCCCATCGGCTGCACCTCGGTGCCGGGTTCCTCCGGCTGGTTGCGGGGCAGGGGCACCGCGTACGGCTCGGGACCGTCCAGGGTCCAGCGCTCCGGGAACCAGGAGTCGCCGGCCGACGCGAGGCGTGCGGCGTAGGCACCGTCCGCGGTGAGTGTGCATCCTGCCGGCGCGGCCTCGGCGTCCTCGTGTCCCGCCGAAGGCTCGATCACACACGCTGTCATCGTTCGGTCACCTCCAGTGACGAACGTAGTTTTCGTACGTGCGGGCGGGGAATCCGCTGGCTCCCGACTTCACACATAAGGGTGTTCCAGGAACGATTCGCCTGAGGATGTGCGGGCTTGTGTGCTGGGCGGGGCGACAGCCGGGTGAGGGGGCAGGGGGCGGTGGCGGTGACGACGGCAGTGGGGGCGGCGGTGGCGGTTCAACGTCACAGATCAGCCGGGTAGCCTTGCACCCGTGCCCCGTCTGTCTGAAGTCATCGCCGCGCTGGAGAGCCTGTGGCCCGCCGAGCGGGCCGAGTCCTGGGACGCGGTCGGCACCGTCGTGGGCGACCCGGACCAGGAGGTCACGCGCGTGCTGTTCGCCGTCGACCCGGTCCAGGAGATCGTCGACGAGGCGGTGAAGCTGGGCGCCGACCTGCTCGTCACCCACCACCCGCTCTATCTGCGCGGCACGACGACGGTCGCGGCGACGCACTTCAAGGGCCGTGTCGTCCACACGCTCATCAAGAACGACATCGCGCTGCACGTCGCCCACACCAACGCCGACACCGCCGACCCCGGCGTCTCCGACGCCCTCGCGGGCGCCCTGGACCTGCGGATCACCGGGCCGCTGGTACCGGACCCGACCGACCCCGAGGGCCGCCGGGGGCTGGGCCGCGTCTGCGCCCTCGACCATCCGCTGACCGTCCGCGAGTTCGCCGCCCGTGCCGCCGAGCGGCTGCCCGCCACCGCGCAGGGCATCCGGGTCGCCGGCGACCCCGAGGCGGTGCTGCGCACCGTAGCCGTCAGCGGCGGCTCCGGCGACAGCCTCTTCGACCAGGTACGCGCGGCGGGCGTCGACGCCTTCCTCACGGCGGACCTGCGCCACCACCCCGTCTCCGAGGCCCGCGCCCACAGCCCCCTCGCGCTGCTCGACGCGGCGCACTGGGCCACCGAGTGGCCCTGGTGCGAGCTGGCCGCGAGCCAGCTCGACGAGATCTCCGACCGGCACGGATGGGACCTGCGCGTCCACGTCTCGAAAACGGTCACCGACCCCTGGACCGCCCACGCGGCCTCCGCCCACCCGTCGCCCGCCACCACCCTTCCGACGAGCGCTTCGCGCCCGCCTTCCTCTTCTGACCCCCTGGGAGCCCCGAACTGAACGCCGAGCCCGCCGACCAGATCCGTCTCCTCGACGTCCAGGACCTCGACGTCCGCCTCCAGCAGCTGGCCCACCGGCGGAGGTCGCTGCCCGAGCACGCCGAGATCGAGTCGCTGACCAAGGACCACACCCAGCTGCGCGACCTGCTCGTGGCCGCGCAGACCGAGGAGAGCGACTGCGCCCGCGAGCAGACCAAGGCCGAGCAGGACGTGGACCAGGTGCGCCAGCGTGCCGCCCGCGACCAGCAGCGCCTGGACTCCGGCGCCGTCACCTCCCCCAAGGACCTGGAGAACCTCCAGCACGAGATCGCCTCGCTCGCCAAGCGGCAGGGCGATCTGGAGGACGTGGTGCTGGAGGTCATGGAGCGCCGGGAGTCCGCGCAGCAGCGGGTCGCCGAGCTGACCGAGCGGGTCGGATCCGTCCAGTCGAAGATCGACGACGCGACCGCGCGGCGTGACGCGGCCTTCGAGCAGATCGACGGCGAGATCGCCACGGTCACCAAGGAGCGCGAGGTCATCGCCGGTTCGATCCCCGCCGACCTGCTCAAGCTCTACGAGAAGCTGCGCGAGCAGCAGGGCGGCGTCGGCGCGGCGAAGCTGTACGCGCGCAGCTGCCAGGGCTGCCGGCAGGAGCTCGCCATCACGGAGCTGAGCGAGATCCGCAGCGCGGCGCCCGACAGGGTGATCCGCTGCGAGAACTGCCGCCGCATCCTGGTGCGCACGTCCGAGTCCGGTCTCTAGGTCGCTGGGAGCCCTTGCGGTGCGGGAGTTCATCGTCGAGGCCGACGGCGGGTCGCGGGGCAACCCGGGGCCCGCGGGCTACGGGGCCGTGGTGAGCGACGCGGCGACGGGCGAGACGCTGCGGGAGGCCGCCGAGTACCTCGGCGTCGCCACGAACAACGTCGCCGAGTACCGCGGCCTCCTCGCCGGCCTGCGCGCCGCCCACGAACTGGACCCGGCCGCGACGGTGCACGTCCGGATGGACTCCAAGCTCGTGATCGAGCAGATGTCGGGCCGCTGGAAGATCAAGCACCCCGACATGAAGCCACTGGCCGCGGACGCGGCCCGGATCTTCCCGCCCGGGCGCGTGACGTACGAGTGGATCCCGCGAGAGCGCAACAAGCACGCGGACCGGCTGGCCAACGAGGCTATGGACGCCGGGGCCAGGGGAGAGCAGTGGTCGGCTTCGACTTCGACGGCGGAGCTGGACACCTCCGCCGGGTCCGTCGCCCCGCAGGGCCCGCCCGGTGACGCGGCGGCGGGCGCCGCGAGGGCCCGCGAAGCCCTGGCGACGGGTCGCGCCGCCTCCGCCACGCCGACCGGCTCGGATCCGGAAGCCGGGCCTCCTTCTCCCGTGCCGCCTTCCGTCCCGGGAGCGGCAGAGCAGCGGGGCGGCGAGGGCGCGTCGGCCGGCACTGGTGCCGGCTCGGCGAAGACGGACTCCGACGTTCGTGGCGCTAGGACGGGCGCGGACGCTCGCGCGGCCAACGCGGACGCTGACGTCCGTGCCGCCAGGGCGGGCGCCGATGCCCGGGCGGCGAGGGCGGATGCCGACGCCCGTGCCGCCAAGGACGTCGCGACGGGGGGCGGGGCTCCCGCCGAGGCCGGTGCTGACGTCGGCTCGGTGACGGCGGAGGAGGGCGTTCGTGGCGCCAGGGCGGGCGCGGATGTTCGTGGCGCCAGGGCGGACTCCGACGTTCGTGGTGCCAAGGCGGACGCGGACGCGCGTGCCCCCAAGGCGGGCGCTGACGCTTGCGCGGACAAGGCGGACGCGGCCGCCCGTGCCGGCAAGACGGACGCCGACCTTCGCGCGGACAAGGCGGACGCCGACGCCCGTGCAGCCAAGGCCGTCGCCACCCAGGGGTGGGCGCCCGCCGACATGGGCGCCCCCGCCACCTTCGTGCTGCTGCGGCACGGGGAGACGCCGTTGACGCCGCAGAAGCGGTTCTCCGGTAGTGGTGGTACCGACCCCTCTCTCTCCGACGCCGGCCGGGAGCAGGCCGAGCGAGCCGCCGCCCTGCTCGCCCGGCGGGGCACGATCCAGGCGATCGTGTCGTCGCCGCTCGCCCGCACCCGGGAGACCGCCGGTATCATCGCCGCCCGGCTCGGCCTCGACGTGAGCGTCGACGACGGGCTGCGCGAGACGGACTTCGGCGCCTGGGAGGGCCTCACCTTCGCCGAGGTGCGCGAGCGCCACCCCGACGACCTGAACGCCTGGCTGGCCTCCCCGGACGCCGAACCCACCGGCGGCGGCGAGAGCTTCACGGCGACCGCCACCCGGATCGCCGCCACCAGGGACAAGCTGATCGCGGCGTACACGGGCCGCACCGTCCTGCTCGTCACGCACGTGACCCCGATCAAGACGTTCGTCCGGCTCGCCCTCGGCGCCCCGCCGGAGTCCCTGTTCCGGATGGAACTGTCGGCCGCGTCCTTGTCGGTCGTCGCGTACTACGCGGACGGCAACGCCAGCGTCCGGCTCCTCAACGACACGTCACACCTGCGCTGAACGCCGCCGCCTCGCGGGCCAGCGCCTCGACACGGCCCCAGTCGCGCGCCGCGACCGCCTCCCGCGGCAGCATCCAGCTCCCGCCCACGCAGGCGACGTTGGGCAGGGCCAGATAGTCCGGCGCGGAGGCCGGGCCGATCCCGCCCGTGGGGCAGAACCGGGCCTGCGGGAGCGGCCCCGCCAGCGACCTCAGATATGCCGTACCGCCCGCGGCCTCGGCCGGGAAGAACTTCATCTCCCGCACCCCGCGCTCCAGCAGCGCCACGACCTCCGAGGTGGTCGACACCCCCGGCAGGAACGGCACGTCCGACGCCCGCATCGCCTCCAGCAGCACGTCCGTCCAGCCGGGACTGACCAGGAAGCGGGCGCCCGCGGCCACCGCGTCCGTGACCTGCCCGGGACTGATCACCGTCCCGGCACCGACCACCGCCTCCGGCACCCGCCCGGCGATCCCCCGGATCGCCTCCAGAGCCGTCGGCGTCCGCAAGGTCACCTCGATCGCGGGCAGCCCGCCGGCGACCAGCGCCCGCGCCAGCGGTACGGCGTCCACGGCATCCTCGACGACGACGACAGGCACGACGGGCGCGAGGTCCAGCACGGAGGCGGGCGGGGGAGAGGCCATGGCCGTATCCTGCCGCCGTTTCAACAGCATGCGCAAAGCTCATTGCGCATGCTGCAACCACACGCTCAGTGGACTTCGGTCACCAGCACATCCAGCGACCACGGCTGCCCCGCCTTCGCGGGCGCCGTCTCCTCCACCACGTATCCGAGATCCCGCAGCACCTCCACCAGCTCGGCCGGCCCCTTCGGGGCGGCCCCCGCGGTCAGCAGGCTGCGCACGATCCGTCCCTTCGTCGCCTTGTTGAAGTGGCTGACGACCTTCCGGGTCGGCGCGTGCAGCACCCGTACGGACGCCGTCCGCCCGGCGACCTCGCCCTTCGGCTTCCACGCGGCGGCGTACGCGGCGGACCGCAGATCCAGCACCAGCCCGTCCCCGGCGACCTCGGGAAGCACCGACGCCATCGGCGCACGCCAGTGCGCGCCCAGCGCACCGAGACCCGGCAGCTTCACACCCATCGAGCACCGGTAGGACGGAATCCGGTCCGTCACCCGGACCGCTCCCCACAGCCCGGAGAAGACCAGCAGCGACCGCGCGGCACGCCGCTTGGCGGAGGCGTCCAGGGACACCAGGCCGAGGGCGTCGTACAGCACCCCGGTGTAGATCTCCCCGGCCGGCCGGGTCCCCGCCGTGCGCAGCTCCGCGTTCTTGGCGACCTCGCCCCGCAGCCCCTCGCTCAGCCCGAGCACCTCGCGCGCCTTGTCCTCGTCGCCGGCGCACAGCTCGACCAACTCGGTGAGGACGGCCTCCCGGGCGGCGGTCAGCCCCGGCAGCGACAGCGCCTCAGGCTTCAGCGGGGCACCGCGGCCGGAGGAGGCCTTGCCTTCGGACGGCGGCAGCAGGACAAGCACGCGTACTCCTTCGATCGAACTCCGGGACAGCGTACGGGGGCCTCAGACGCGCGTCCGGCCGAGGGCGCGGACCAGACCGTCGGCGTCGTCGGCGTGGAAGCGGACGACCCGCACCTCGCGGCGCCGCCCGAAGAAGGTGACGTGCGTGACGGGTTCCGTCAGTTCGAGCGTGACGGTGGTCTGGGACCCCACCTCGACGTTCAGCTCGCCGTCGGCCCGCTCGTGCGTCATCCGCAGCTCGCGCCGCACCGAGGCGATCCGCTCCAGCGGCACCCGCAGGTCGACATGGATGTACCGGCGGATCCGCAGCGAGCCGTCGTCCGTATCCAGCACGTGCGGGCGTACGACGGACGAGGCGTGCAGCGCGACGACGATGACGATGCCGTACACGTCCAGGAAGAGAAGCACGGCGTGCGCGGTCGGCCAGTCCCGCAGCAGCACGGACATGGCGACGGTCTCGACGAGGCACACGAACCCGAACCCCAGCATCATCGCGCCCTGCCCGCGCGCGTACCCGAAAGCCCGCCCACTCCTCGTCCCGTCGGTACGCCGCACCACCCACAGCACGAGACTCACGAGCAGCCGCACATCGTGCCTCACCAGCAGACGCGCGATCCTCATCGCCGCTCCTCGGTGAGGATGCGCAGCGTCCGGCGGATCGCCTCCGCCTGGGCCGGGGCCAGGTCCGCGTAGAAGGCGCGCAGGACACTGCCGTCGTGGTCGAGCTCCCCGATCTCCGGGAACAGGCCCGGGGGAATGCAGTCGGCGAGGGCCCGAGCGGCCTCTGCGACGCGCGGATCGTCCGGCTCCGCGTCGGCGAGCGCGTCGAGCCGGGCATACACCTCGTCGGCCCGCGCCACGGCTCCCGGCGTGCCGAGCACCTCCCCCAGCGACGACACGAGCTGCTGCCGGGCCTCGGGGGGCATGGCCGTCTCCAGGAAGGCGATGATCTCGCGGTCCTTGGCGGCCATGGGCGAGTCCGACAGATGCGCGGTCCCGGCGAACAACGCGGCCAGCTCGGGCGACACCGGCCCTTCGGCGGGCAGCCCGCCCTCCGCCTCCAGCAACGCCCGCAACCGCCCCCGCCGCTCCCGGATGGCCTCCTCCTGCCGCGCCAGATCCTCGTCCAGCTCGGTCAGCACCTCGGCGAGGTCCTTCCCCGCGTCGTCCGCCAGCACATCCCGCACCTCGGCGAGCCCCAGCCCCAACTCGGTCAGCCGCCGGATCCGCGCCAGCACGACAGCGTGCCGCAGCCCGTACTCCCGATACCCGTTCGCCCGCCGCTCCGGCTCGGGCAACAGCCCCAGATGGTGGTAGTGCCGCACGGCCCGCGTGGTGACACCGACGACGTCGGCGAGTTCTCCGATCCGCATGGGACCAGTGAAGACGTTGACGTTGCGGCAACGTCAAGGAACCACGATCGAGGGAACGGCACTCGATCCACGGACGTGATGCGTGCCGTGTCCCAGTCTGGTCGGTGATCGCGGAAGGGGAGCATCGCCATGGCGCAGGATCCGTACACGCAGCAGTTGCTGCTGGACTGGTTCGTCGAGCTGGACACTCCGGAGGGCTTTCGTGCGGAGCTGGTCGAGGGCGAGTTCATCCTCACACCGCTGCCGGACGGTCACCACGAGCACTGCATCAGCAGGATCGTGAATCAGCTCTACCGGCGCTCCGAGCCCGACCTCCAGTTCTCCGGCAACAAGGGCCTGAAGCTGGGGAACGGGGACGGCCACCCCCAGGACCACGTGATCCCGGACGGCACGATCGTTGCCCGCGCACCACGGCTCTTCCGGGGCGCGCCCCCCTGGATGCCCTGCGAGGGAGTCACCATGGTGCTGGAAGTGACGTTCACCAGGCCGGAGATCGACCGAGTGGCCAAGCGCCGTTGCTACGCACGTGGCGGTATCCCTTTCTACCTGCTCGTCGACCGCGACACCTCCTCGACAACCCTGTTCAGCGAGCCGGAGAAAGACGACTACCTCCGACTCAGCACCGCGGCCTTCGGCAGACCGCTCACCCTCCCGGACCCCTTCGCCTTCGACCTGGACACCACCGACTTCCTCTGATCCCCTGTGAGGCGGGGAGGGAGTACGAGGTGGGCACACGGGGGCGGATACGAGAGCAGGCCCGCTGGGCCAGGGCACGGCTGGGGCGGGGCGGCCCGCCCCTGGACCTGCTCACCGCCCACTTCGACCGGCACGTCTACGCTCCGCACGCCCACCACGAATTCACCATCGGCGTCACGGTCGGCGGGTCGGAGGTCATCGCGTACCGGGGCGGCCTGATCCACTCCTACCCGGGCTCGATCGTCGTGCTGGAACCCGGCGAGATGCACACCGGCGGCCCGGCCGCCTGCGAGGGCTACGCCTACCAGGCCCTGTACGCCGATCCGTCCCTCCTCACCGACGGCACGCTCGGCGGCCCCCCGCACTTCCGCGACCCCGTCCTGCACGACCCCGAACTGGCCACCGCCCTGCGCGCCGCCCACACCGACATCAGCGCCTGCCCCGACCCGCTGGAGGCCGAGTCCCGGCTGCCCTGGCTGCTCACGGCCCTGGCCCGCCGGCACTCCACGGCCCGGGCGAGCGAGGACACCGTGCCCGGCGCCGGCCACATCGCCAGGGCCGTACGCGACCGCCTCGCGGACGAGCTCGTGGAACCCCCCTCCCTGGCCGACCTCGCCACCGACCTGGGCGTGTCCCGCTACCAGCTGCTGCGCGCCTTCCGCACGACGATGGGCGTACCGCCCTACGCCTGGCTCGCCCAGCACCGCGTGGCCAGGGCCCGCGGCCTGTTGGAAACCGGCCTGCGCCCCGCCGAGGTCGCGGGCCTCGTCGGCTTCGCCGACCAGGCGCATCTCACCCGCTGGTTCCGCCGCGTGCTGGGCGTGACCCCGGCGGCGTACCGCAACAGCGTTCAAGACGCGGCGGGGTGAGGCGGCCGAGACTCGCCGTATGACTGCACGCGGCTGGTTCCTGTTCTCCCTGATGGGAGTGGTCTGGGGCGTCCCCTACCTGATGATCAAGGTGGCGGTGGACGCCGTGTCCCCGTCCATGGTGGTGTTCACGCGCTGCGCGCTGGGCGCCGCGATCCTGCTCCCCTTCGCCCTGCGCCAGGGCGGCCTGACCCGCACGGTCCGCACCCACTGGCGCCCTCTCCTGGCCTTCGCGTGCATCGAGATCATCGGCCCCTGGTGGACGCTGACAGACGCCGAACGCCACCTGTCCAGCTCCACGGCCGGCCTGCTGATCGCGGGCGTCCCCATCGTCGGGGTCGTCTTCGCCCGCTTCTTCGGCGACACGGAACGGCTCGGCGTACGCCGCGTGACAGGCCTCGCGCTGGGCCTGGGCGGCGTAGGAGTCCTCACCGTCCCGCACCTCACCGGCGGCGACGCCCGCTCCCTGGGCGAGGTCCTCCTGACGGTCCTCGGCTACGCGACGGCCCCCCTGATAGCCGCCCGGCGCCTGAAGGAGGTCCCGTCCCTCCAGCTCACGGCGTTCTGCCTGACCCTGGCCGCACTCGTCTACGCCCCGGCGGCCGCGCTCACCTGGCCGTCCTCGGTCCCCGCCCCCGAGGTCCTGGCCGCCCTGGCCGGACTGGGAGTGCTCTGCACGGCGATCGCCTTCGTCGCCTTCCTCGAACTGATCAGGGAGGCGGGCCCGACCCGGGCGACAGTGATCACCTACGTCAACCCGGCGGTGGCGGTGGCGGCAGGGGCACTGTTCCTCGACGAGCGCCTGACCCCCGGCATCATCGCGGCCTTCACCCTGATCCTCGCGGGTTCGGTACTGGCGACCGCCGCCGGTCCGCGGCCCCGTTCCCGCCCGGTACCATGGTCGACACGGCAGACGAGCCGGGCGGACGGCCGCGTGGAGTCCCCCTGACGGGGAGCTCCCCGAGGAACGTCCGGGCTCCACAGGGCAGGGTGGTGGCTAACGGCCACCCGGGGTGACCCGCGGGACAGTGCCACAGAAAGCAAACCGCCGAGGGCTCCGGCCCTCGGTAAGGGTGAAACGGTGGTGTAAGAGACCACCAGTGCCTGGGGTGACTCAGGCAGCTAGGTAAACCCCACCCGGAGCAAGGTCAAGAGGAGACACTTCGGTGTCTCTGCGCGGACGCTCGAGGGCTGCCCGCCCGAGTCCGCGGGTAGACCGCACGAGGCCGGTGGCAACGCCGGCCCTAGATGGATGGCCGTCGCCGAGGGGCCCGCGAGGACCCTTCGGAACAGAACCCGGCGTACAGCCCGACTCGTCTGCCGCTACCTGCGGTTTTGCCTCGGAAAGGGCCTCTGATCTGCGATGGAGGCTGGTTTCGAGCGATAGCGCATGTCGCTGTTGCCGTGCGTGGAGCGATGGTGCACGGATCCCGATCGCTGGCTGGACAACGCCCAGCCGCCGCCCACGGGGGCGTTCCTTCCGTTCGGCGCGGGCAAGCACAAGTGCATCGGCGACCACTTCGCACTCACTGAGCTCATCACTGCGGTAGCGACGATCGTCCGCGCAGTCCGGCTCGACCTCGCGGCCGGCCAGACCCTCCGTTCCGTGGCCCGGGCCACCGTCCGGCCGAGAACCTGGTCATGACCGTGCAGCCGCGGGAGGAACCCACGCGCCCTGCGGCCGCCCGAACCTGAGTGTCCGGCAGGCGAAATCCGGCCCGGACCAACAGTATGGCTGGATCCCGAGGATCCCGGCCTCGAACGCGAGGTCGGGCGCAGGGTGACGGTCCGGCTGCTCGTCTACACAGGGCGGGGCACTCTTTCCGGGGCTTGCCGCGTTAGGCGGCCAAAGGTCCCTCGGAAGTCCCTCGGACAGCGCTGGAAGTCGCTGAAAAGTCCCTCGTGAGGAACGGAGTCAGAACCGGGGCATACAGTCGCCTGATGGATCACGTCCCGCACCGCCACTACTCCTCCCAGGACGACGACTGTCCCCGTTGCTGTTATGACGCCCTACTCGCCGGCCCTTCTGAAGCTCACAGCCTCGCGGCGGCGAGCGGACTTGAAGCGCTGGTAGTCGAGTACGGCTCTCTCGTTGAACGGCACCTGCTGCGGTTGGTGGTCAGGGGCGGGTTCATCGATGGCTCCCGACAGCCGTCGGCCTCGGACCTGGTGCGCTGGATGGCCAAGCTCAAGTCACCCGCTCATGTTGCCGAGGCTTTGCCGATTCCTGCCGCAATAGCCGTAGGTGTTGCCTCGGGCTTGCTGGAGCGCAGTTATGGCGACTTCTGGGCTGCGAAAGTGGTGGAGCGTCTGTCGCCGTTCACCGAAGACAGGTTGGTCGACCTGTGGCGCGACCTGACTCTGCTCAGTACTGAACGCTACCCCGTGGAAGCCGCAGGACTCCGGGCTCGGGTGGAAAGGAAGGCCAGCCGTCGACCAAAGCTGTGGGCCAGGTCGCTTCCGTGGCTTCTTGCAGTCGGCCGCCACCTGGATGGTCTCGACGTCGCCCTTTCGCTGACGCTGGCGGAGAAGCACAGCTCGGTACGAGGTGCTTTGAAGACGAGCGCGCGAAACGAGGTCGGAGAGGTTCAACGGCGGGCAGAAGGTATTAGGGAACTGGCCCGGGGCAGCGGCCCTGTCGAGCTCAAGCTGCTTGATGCGCTAGGGAGCTCGTTGGACGCCCGACGCGACATCTTCCCGAGACCCCTCGATGCCCCGGCGTCCACATGGTTGGCCAGCACCGGCCTGGAAGGTCTGACCCGTGGGGCAGTGGCGGCCGCGGTGAAGGACTTCATGGACTTCGCGTCCCGGTCCGGCGCGCAGGATGAGGAAATGCTCACCGCGCGCCTGCTGGAGAAGCTCGTGCAGCGGTTCGCCGCCGGATCGGGGGCCGGGAGGTGGCAGGAGCCCGGCTCACCGGAGATGGCGCTGGCAAGCCGTCAGGAGACCAAGAATGCGGAGAAAGGGACCGGGGCGGACATCGGCATCATCCTGGAAGTCACCGTCCCCGGCCAGTTGACAACGAGGATCGGCGATCTGGTCCAGGTCAAGAAGGCCAACGCCCTGATCCCCAGTGCTTCGCAGCGTGACGCCTGGAAGATCGACCGTCCGCAGCTTGACACCCTGTTGGAGCTCAGTCCGACGGCGACGTACTGGCTCATTCCCCGCAGCGGCGACGTCTACGCTGTGCCGGCGAAGCTCTTGGCTGCCATCGGCGCCGCGAAAGGAGGCCGCGACTCCGGGTTCACCGTTGGCCACCGCGAAATCCGGCACGCTGCCATCAGCCTCGCGCAGTACCTTACAGATCTGACCGCAGGTATGTGGTTGGGGAGTACCACCGCCGCAACGCTCGCAGCCGCCGCAGGTGAAAGCCCGACCAACAGGCCCGAGTTCTTCCTGCAGATCAAGGTCACGCTGCCCCAGTTTCCCGATCAGGTAAGCGGTGCGCCTCGGCTCGCATAGCCGATCGTCTCTGACACCGGTCGCCGGTTGTCGACGTCGGAAGCAATGTCGTTCCGGTGGTCCTACGCCGAGGGCGGCCCGGTCACGCCTGCTGTTTCAGGTGCTGCGTGAGCTGCTGGAAGGTGGACCAGGCGTGGGGGTCGGTTCCATTCCCCAGGGGGTAGTGGAGGGCCGGCCCGGCCGGGGCGCCGAGCCGCGTGGGGGTGGGGCCGAAGGGCGGGTGCTCGGCGCGGGGTGGACCGATGCGCCTGGCCTCGTCGTGGCCGAGCGTGAAGGTGACGGGGATCGGAGGGGAGTCGAGCCGTGCGGGGACGGTGAGGTCGCGGCGGGCGGCACGGAGGGCCGTGAGCAGGGTGACGAGACCGTGCTCAGCGTCGAGTTCGGCCGCGAGAGCCTCGATGGCTTGCAGGGGCGGTGTGTCGTTCTCGCCGTAACCGAGCGCGAGGGTGATGTCCTCTTCGACGCCCGCCGGTGTGCGGAGCACACGGACGGTGGCGAGGGTGGGCCGGTCGGGGTGCCCGACGGCGATGAGCCAGGTGGGCCGGGGCGCGCGGGCGCGGGCCAGGTCGGTCAACTGGCGGGTGGACCAGGGGAGGTTGACGGGTTCGGCGGTGCTCCATCCTGCGGGCGGTGCGCCGGTGAAGTGCTGGAAGGCGGTTTCGAGGGCGCGGCCGAGGACGAGGTTCTCGTCGGCGGGGTGGCGGGTGCGCAGGGTGAGGATCAGCTGGCGGTCACCGGTTTCGGGGGCGGGGGCGAAGGCCTCGGCGACCCTGGTGGCGCCTTGCTCGTCGTGTACGGGGGTGAAGGTCCCGTTCTTCCAGTGGAGTACGGCGCCGGACAGGCCGTCGTAGTAGCCGTGCTCGGGGTCCTGGACGACCCAGCGGTTGGGCAGGCCGCGTAGGGCTGCGCGGGTGGGGAGGGTGAGGCGTGCGGTGGGCGGGGTGACGATCTGCAGGGCGCGGTCGGCGGTGGCCGCGGTGCGCAGGGCGTCGGAGAGCCAGCTGGTCATGGCGATCAGGGGGCGGTCCTGGATGACCACGGCGGTGCTGGCGGTGAGGACGTCCACGGCAGGGGCGGTGGTGGCGGGGGCCGGGATCGCCGAGACGTCGGTGGTGAGGGGGACGACGTCGGTGGTGGCGGCCTGCGGCGGCCAGACCGTGCCGCCGAGCACGGTGGCCAGCCGTCCCGCGAAGGAGCCCGCGAGTCGTCCGGCTTCCGCGACGGCGGTGGAGGCGCGGGCCTCGGTCCACCACACCGGCCCGTCCTCGACCGCGTGGTCCAGCAGGCGGGTGGTCTCGCCGGGGACCTGGATGAGGATGGGTGCCTCCACCGAGACCAGGGGACGGCCGTCGGGGCCGCAGAGCTGGACGACTGCCCCGTCGGCCGTGGTGTTCACGCCGAGCTCGGGGCCGCCGGCGTAGAGGCCCGCGAGCAGGGTGGGCAGGTCCGGCATCTTGGGGGTGAGGGCGATGACGTCCTTGGTCACGGGCTTTCTTCATCTGCGAGGGCGGTCTGGATGAGCTGGTGGGGGCGTCCGCGGCGGACGAGTGTGCCCCGGCCGGGCGGTAGTTGGGACGCGTACAGGCCGGGGAAGAGCTGGCCTTCGGTGCGGTCGCCGGTCATGACGAGTGCGGTGGTGCCGGTTTCGCGCAGGGTGGTCAGCAGGGGCTCGTAGAGTGCGCGGGAGGCGCCTGCGGTGCGGCGGGCGATGACGAAGTGCAGGCCGATGTCCTGGGCGGAGGAGACGTACGGCAGGAAGGGTGCCAGCGGCTGTTGGCCGGCCGTGGTGAGGATGTCGTAGTCGTCGACCAGGATGACGATGCGGGGCCCGGTGAAGTCGGGCTCGGTGGTCGTCGGAGCGTCGGGGTCCGCCGTCTCCGGCAGGCGTTTCTCCAGCTCTGTGGCGATGCCGGTGGACAGGGCAGCGGCGAGTTTGGCGTTGTGGGCGTAGCCGCCACGGTAGGGCTCGGGGATGACGCCGCGCAGGCCGCGGCGGGGGTCGCAGACACCGAAGACGAGTTCCTTGTCGCTGTATCGCCGGACGAGCTGGGTGGCGATGAGTTTCAGCAGGTTCGTCTTGCCGCACTCGTTGTCGCCGAGGATCAGCAGGTGCTGGTCGGTGCTGAACAGGTCGAGCAGGACCGGCGCCAGGGCCTCCTGGTCGACGCCTACGGGGATCATCGCCGGTTCGGCGGCCGGTGCCGGCAGCTTGGCTGTGGACAGGCGGGTGGGCAGTACCCGTACGGGCGGGGCGAGTTCGCCGTGCCAGGAGGCGCGGATGGTGCGGGCGGTGTGTTCGAGGGCCGGGCCCAGGTCGCCTGCCGTCGGCCGGTTGTCGATGCGGGGTAGCGCGACCTGCGCGAACAGCTTGCCGTCGGTCAGGACGCGGCCGGGGGTGTCGGGGGCGAGAGTCTCGGACAGTTTGCGGTCGATGGAGGAGTCGGCCGGGTCGTTGAGGCGCAGTTCGATGCGGGTGCCGAACATCGACTGGGTGGCGATGCGGACGTCGTTCCAGCGCAGCATGCCGGCGACGACGTGGATGCCGTAGCCTCCGCCGCGCTTGAGCAGGTCGGCCACCGGGTCGTCGAGGTCGGCGAACTCGTCGCGCAGGGCGCCGTATCCGTCAATGAGCAGCACGATGTCGGTGGCGGCCAACTCGGGTAGGCGCTTCTTGGACCGCAGGTGGCGCAGCTGGTCGACGGAGTCGATGCCGTGCTCACGGAACAGTTCCTCACGCTGGGTGAGCATGGTGCGTACCTCGGCGACCGTGCGGGCGGCCCGCTCGTGGTCGGCGCGGGAGGCGACGCCGCCGACGTGTGGCAGGCCGGACAGGGCGGACAGGCCGCCGCCTGCCAGGTCGAGGCCGTACACGGCGACGTCGTACGGGGTGTGGGTGAGGGCCAGGGAGAGGGCGAGGGTGCGCAGGAGGGTGGTCTTGCCGGACTGCGGGCCTCCGATGACGGCCGCGTGCCCGCCGGCGACGGTCAGGTCGAGCTGCCACGGCTGCTGCCTCTGCCGGGCCGGGTCGTCCAGGACGCCGAGCGGGGCGTTCATCGGGCCGCTTGTGTGGGTGAGGCGCACACCGTCCGTGTCGGCTTGGAGGGGGCCTGCGGCCGTGTCGAGGGTGGTGGCGTCGGGCAGTGGGGGCAGCCAGATGCGTCGTACCGGTGGTGCTGCCGCGGCGAGCTGGTCGACCATGACGGACAGGACTGTCGGGTCGGTCTCCCGCTGGGTGGCGACGGGGTCCTGCTCCGTCTCGGTGCCCGGCGGGGTGTTGTACGCCGGGTAGAGGCGGGCGAGTGGCTCGTCGTCGCGTTGGTCGCGCTGGGCCGGTCCGCGGTAGGGACCCGAGACGTATCCGGCCTTGAAGCGCTCGTAGGTGGAGGTGTCGACCTTGAGGTAGCCGAAGCCGGGCAGCGGCGGCAGGTGGAAGGCGTCGGTGGTGTCGAGGACCGTGCGGGACTCGTCGGCGGAGAAGGTGCGCAGGCCGAGCCGGTACGACAGATAGGTTTCCAGGCCCTTGAGCTTGCCGCCCTCGATGCGCTGGCTGGACAGCAGCAGGTGGACGCCGATGGAGCGGCCGATGCGGCCGATGGACAGGAACAGGTCGATGAAGTCCGGTTTGGCGGTGATGAGTTCGCCGAACTCGTCGATGACGACGAACAGATGGGGGAGGGGTTCCAGGTCGGTGCGGGTCGTGGCGCGCAGGGCGGTGTAGTGGCCGATGTCGGCGATGTTCCCGGCGTCTTTGAGTGCTTGCTGGCGGCGTTTGACCTCGCCGGCCAGGCTGGAGTGGACGCGTTCGACGAGGCCGGCCTGGTTCTCCAGGTTGGTGATCACGCCGGCCACGTGGGGGAGTTCGGCGAAGGGGGCGAAGGTGGCGCCGCCCTTGTAGTCGACCAGGACGAGGGCCAGATCTTCCGGGGAATGGGTGGCGGCGAGCGCGAGGACGAGGGTGCGCAGCAGCTCGCTCTTGCCGGAGCCGGTGGCGCCCACGCACAGTCCGTGCGGGCCCATGCCGAGCTGCGAGGACTCCTTGAGGTCCAGCAGTACCGGCTCGTGGTGGTCGGTGAGGCCGATGGGGACGCGCAGGAAGTCCCGCTCGCCCCGGGGCGCCCAGAGACTGTGCAGGTCTAGGGTGGCCGGGTCGTCGATGCCCAGTAGCGCGGGGAAGTCGACCGGGCCGGACACGGGCGTGCCCTCGGCCGCCGACTCGGCCGACAGGCGCAGTGGGGCGAGCATGCGGGCCACGCCCTCGGCTCCAGCCGTGGTCACCGCGTCGACCGTGCCGTGGGCGGAGGGCGCGTTCGGGGCGCGCAAGTCGTCCATGGTGATCCGGTCGCCGTCAACGGTGATGCGCACGCTGACCTGGTCGGGCTCGTGCACCTGCTGCTGAAGCAGGTGGAGCACGGTGACGCCCATCTCCGGCAGCCCGATCGTCGAGTCGGGGCGCGGGAGTTCGGTAGCGGTGTCGCCGTACGAGTCGCTGATCAGGAGCATGCGGGAGGTCAGGCGCAGCGCGTCCTTGGTCCTGCCGGACAGGCCGCGGCGCACCTCGGCCGCGTACGCGGCACGCTGCCGAAGGTCGGGGCCGCACAGCCGGGCCAGCTCCGCGAGGTCGGGAGCGATGCGGCGGGCGGCGACCGGGCCGTCGTACGTCTGTGGATCGAGGACGTGGGGCAGCCACTTGGCCCACGCCCACGACGGCTCGTCGCCGGTGCCGAGCGCGACGGCGACATCGTCCGGCGCGTGCGTCACGGCGGTCTGGAGCAGCAGCGTGCGGGCGACGCGGAGGACGTCTACCCGGTCGCCGATGATGCTGACGTTCCCTGCCCGGTCCAGCGGCACGGTGAGCGGGAAGTCGGTGGCCGTTCCGAAGCGGCCCTGGAGGGCGCGGGCCTCGTTCAGCATGAACGGGTCCGGCGGGGTGAGGACACCGCCGGTGCTGTTCTGCGCGATGGCCAGCTCCTGAGCCGGTACGTCGCCGGTGCCGGCCCGCACCGAGAGGAAGTCGGCGTCCGGGCGTCGCCGCTCCCACAGCCTGGCCGGGTCCCTGACGAGGTCGTACAGGGCCTCGGGCGGTGGGTTCAGCTCGCGCGCCGCCTGCCGCCGTTCCCGCTCGGCGGCGCCCAGTTCCTCGCGCAGTTCCTCCAGGTACTCCAGATAGCGCTCACGCTGGACGCGCCGGGTGCGCTGCGCCTTGCCGCGCTGGGACAAGAACAGCGCCACCGCTCCCAGCAGGGCGACGACCAGCACGATAGCGCCGATCGCGGCGAACTGGCTGTTGCGGATGACCGTCATCAGCACGACCGAGCTGACGACACCGGCCATGGGCAGCAGCGCGGTGGCGGCGTTGCCGACCTTGCCCTCCGGGAGGTTCGGGGGCGCCTCGATGGTGCGGGGTGCGGCGGGCTCGAGGGGGCGGGTGCTGCGGGCGGGCCGGTGGATCACCTGCTGGGTCATCGCACCCTCACCGCCCGCTGCATCGCCTCGGCCGCCAGGCGGACGGCCGCGTCCCGGGTGCTCCGGCCCAGCATGGCGGTGTGGATGGGGCCTCCTTGGGCGAGATGACGATCGTAGGGGAGCAGGACGACGGGCACGCCGGGCTCGCGCAGGTGGGCGGCGGCCGTCTTCGGGTCGAGGGTGGTGTCGGGGGAGTTCGCGCTGAGGGCGACCACGGTGGTGGCGAGCGCGGAGTGCGGCAACTGGCCGAGCCAGTCGAGGACCTGGCGAGTTCCGTGGATGCCCTCGGCGGTCATCGGGGCGACGACGACTCGTGCGTGGGCGGTGTCCATCGCCGTACGGGCCACCTCGCCGGGCAGTGTCTCGCAGTCCACCACCGTCACCGCGAAGTACCGGCGCAGGGCCAGCGTCACCGTCCGGTAGGTGCGCATGTCCATGGGGGCACCGACCCGTCCCTGGCTCGCGGGCAGCAGCCAGCCGCCATCGGCCACGGGCACCAGGTAGCCCGTGATGTCCGTGAGCTGCATCGCCGGCGTCAGGATCCGGGCGAGGTCGGCGCAACACCAGCGCACCGTGTCCGCACCCATCCGTACCGGGAGCGTGCCCAAGGCCGCGTCGGCCTCCAGGGTGAGCACCGGGTCGTGCCGGTAGTGGTTGAAGGTACGGCCGAGCAGCGCGGCGATGGTGGACTTGCCGACGCCGCCACGGATCGAGGTGACGGCGATGACCCGTCCGGTGGTGACGGGCTGCTGCACCTCCTGCGCGAGGCGGGTCTGTTCGGTGACCTCCTGGGTGGCGGAGGCGGTGAGCCGGCGCAGGGAGGCCCCGGCGCGGCGTGCGGCCGAGTCACCGTGCTGCGGGCTGCCCAGGGCGAGGGCGAGGCGCGGATCGACCGTGGGGAGGGACTCAGGGACCGGGGCAGGGACACGAGGGTCACGCGCCCGGTAGGGGGCCGGGGGCGGTGCGGAGGCAGGCGGGGGTGAGGGCTGCGGCGGTTCGGGTGCAGCCTGGGCTGCACCCTCCTCGGGCACGGCGGGGGCAACCGGGTCCGGATTGCCGTCGGTGAGCTCGCGCAGCACGTCGCGCTGCCAGTCCCCTCCCCCTGCCATGCCGGTCACCCTGCCCTACGCGAAGGTGCCGAGCAGCCGCCCGTACACCCCGAACACGCCGATCACCAACGGGAACAGGGCGATCACGGCCACGGACTCCAGGAGGTCACCGGCCCGCCGCAGCCTCACCCGCACATGCTCGGCCGGCTCCACGGCCAGCACCACCAGAGGTACGACAGCGAGGAGCCCGAGCACGGCGACGGGACCAGCGGCTGCGGTGTGCTTATCCCACACCACGACGAGCCGCACGGCGACGACGGCCGCCGCGACGAGCAGCACCACGACCTCGGCGGTGAGCGGAAAAGCACGCGCTCGCAAGGCGAGAACCACCATCACGACGACGCTGAGCGACACCGTCCACACCGACACCGTGCGCAGGACGAGCACGCCGGCCGCCCCCGCGGAGGCGGCGAGGACAACGGTGGCCAGCACCAGCCCACGGTGGGTGGCCGCGAGCGCCGTACCCACCTGGTACCGGCTAACCGACACCCCACCCGTACGCCGGTCGTCCAGCCCGGTCAGCCCCGACGCCATCAGCGCGAGCCGCGGCAGCACCCCGAGGACGACGACGGAAGCGACGGCGAGCAGCGCGCCCACCCGGGCCTGCTGGGCGGCGGTCCCTGCCCCGCCCTGCAGCCCGAGGGCCGCTTCCCACACCACCAGGCAGCCGGCGACAGCCCCGGCGCCGATCAGCGCCCCGCGCCCCAACGGCGTGAACCATCCGGCGAGCAACAGCGCGAGCACCACGCCCGCCGCGACACCCGCCAGCCGCTCCGCACCGCCCCAGCCGTAGGCATCGGCGCAGGTCCAGGTCGACAGGACGGCCAGGGCGGCGGCCGTGACGATCAGGGTGGCGGCGAGTGCGTGCCGCCGGGCGCGCCCGAGGAGGACACCGGCTACGGCACATGCCACGGCAACGGCGAGAAGTCCCGCGCCTACTGCGGACAGGGCGAAGTGGCCACGGGCCAGGAGCCCGGCGGCGAAGGCCCAGAGGACGGTTGCACACGCGGCGACAACGCGCCGAACCGCAGGCCGCCACCGCCAGACCCGCAGGTCGAGATCGTCGGCGACTTCGTCGGTGACGTCATGGACGACAGGCGCGGAAGGGGCATCCTCCACTCGCACGAGCCGCAACACGGTCCCGTCGGCCACACCCGCCGACTCCAGGGTGCTGTCGTGCGCGAGCGCGGACCCGTCCGGAGTGACCAGATGCCGTAACTCGGGCCGGTCTCCTACGCGGTCGTCCAGGAGTCGCATGACCTCCGGCAGCAGAACCCCGACGGGCTCCCGCGAAGGCAGTACGAGGTCGACCCGACGCCGCTCACCGACCAGGGTGATCCGGCTCAGCGCCGTACGGCTGCTGGTCGCCGAACGACTCAAAGGCCCCGTGGACATCACGCGTTCGAACCTATCACCGAGAAGAAGAGGCAGACGGGGCGGCAGAGTTGGGGGAGTTCTGACCCGAGGACGGCACAGACGCCCCGTGCGGGCTCTTTCCGATGACCTTGTGCGACACGAACGACCACCCCACACACCCGGCACACACCACCGCCGCGATCACCACCCCGGCGAACATCTTCCCCACCCGCTCATCGAGCGACCGCCGCTGCCGCTGCGCCCCGAAGAGGAGGGCGTCACGGAGGCGACGGCGGCGGACGGACACCGACTCGAGGAGTTGGTTGTCGTAGTCCTGCGCTGTCACGGTTACCTGCCATCCGCCCTTCGCTTCCCAGCTGTCACTACCTGTGCCTGCTGGGCTGGCTATGTGTTCTGTCCCGTGATCTCTTCGATGAACGCGACCGCTTCCGCTTCACTGATCTCCACGTGGTCCACCTCGTTGTGCCCCAGCTCGTGGAGCCGAAGGTACTCGGTCGGTTCCCAGCGCAGGTTCCTGGTGAATGCCTCGTCATGTGCTACGCCGTTCACCATGCGGCGTCTGACGATGCCCTGAGGATTGCTGCGCGAGTAACCCTCACTGAACTTGGCGTAGTAGGTGATCTCATCAGAGCGTGGGTCGAGAACACGCACCTTCGCTCCGCGGCTGTTCAGCCACCGCTCGAGGTCCAGTCCGCTGATCTCGCGCCGCACACCTGCATGGTCGATGACTGCGGGGCCGAAGAGTGTGCCGGAGAGCCCTCGTACGACTGTGTGCTCGTCGAGTACTGCCTTCAAGGACGTCTCGCGCACAGACGCGTTGGTGAGGTCGGCGCCCTCCAGCCTGACGTCGATCAAGGAAGCGCCATGGAGCTTCGCTGCCCGGAAGCGAGCCGACCGAGCATCGACCGCCCAGAGGCTGGTACTTCCCAGGTCTGCTTCGTCCAAATTGGCACCACGCAGGGAAGCCTCGTCAAGTTCAGCCTTGACCAGCGACGCATGAGAGAGGTCAGCATCATCGAGCATGGCGCCTTCCAGATGCGCCCGGTAGAGATCGGTGCCGCCGAGTTTGGCGCCCCGGAGGACCGTCTGGGTCAGCAGTGCCATGGCGAGGTCCGCACCTGACAGGTCGGCCCCGGACAGGTCGAGGGCCGAGACGTCCAGAAGCGAGTCCGCTTGCTCGACCCACTCTCGTAGAACGGCAGCGGCCTCCGCATCAGGGGGCATCACCCGGACGATGCGACTCACGTCACGGATACGAGAGGACTCGATCCCTCCACACGGCTGCTCGACGGAATCGAGCGGGGCCCCATTCAGAGCTTGTCCGTCACGTCGGGGCCGGAGCCGTCGTCGAGTGCGTCGGGGGTTCCGATGCCGAGTTCCGTAGCGAAACCGAAGTATGTGACCTCACCCGGCTCCCCCTTTACGCCCAGCATGGAATTGATTTCCTGCAACGCCGCAGCAAGACGCGGAGCGTTGTGTTGGTGCACGTCTGGATGGGGCCGGCCTGAGAAGTCGAACCAGCCCCAGATGTCATGGTGGACGGAAATCTCGGCCGAAAGGCCAACGGGAGCGGGGGAGACGGACAGATCGACAAGCCGAGGTTCGAGATGAGGCTTTCCTTCGGCGTCGATCCAGGCCCCTGCCCCTACCACGTGGACGTCATCGACTTCAGCATCCGGGTAGCCTGCAGGCCGACTGCTGAGAACTCGTTCCGGGAGACGAGG
The DNA here is from genome assembly GCF_028885415.1 of Streptomyces coeruleorubidus. Lineage (GTDB taxonomy): Bacteria > Actinomycetota > Actinomycetes > Streptomycetales > Streptomycetaceae > Streptomyces > Streptomyces coeruleorubidus_A. Next base: position 2,893,956 of record NZ_CP118527.1, on the reverse strand, counting down.
GTCCTCAAGCGGAACGGTCAACGCCAAGCTGGTCGTGATTCCGACGCCACCGGAGTCGAGTACGTACCAGTCGTATTCGAGCCTGTGCGGTGTAAGGAGCTCATGCCTTCGGAGAAGCTCTGTCATCTTGGACGCCACCACCAGTGCGGATGCAAGGCCAGGAGCAGCTACTTCATCGAGGTCCCAAAACCATGAACCGCATTCACGCGGAGCGCGCATCAGAGTAGACATGGGGAATCCTTACGGGAAAACAGGGCCGTTGGGCGGGACCGTGACAGATCCGTCAGTGAAGCGCAAGTGAAACGTGGCTCCTGCCCTCCTGGCCTGGAACTCGGCCTCCTTGAACATCTTAGCGTTGAGGTCTGCGACCGATCGATGCACATCCAGGATGGCGATCTTCGCGTCGGCCGTACCGCCTTTGAGTTGGCTAGCGGCCTTCTTGGCCGCGCTCTTGATCCCCTCGATGTTGTCCACGTCCTTCAGCTGGTAGCCGTAATGCGGTGTCCCGTCGGCGTGGAGCGTTGTGACGTCCAGATCGAGCCCGGTCGCGTCGTCCTTGAGCTCGAACGCAAGGCGGGAGCAGCCACGGCTCTGCAATTCTGTGGCATGGCTCAAAGCCATGTACGCAGCAGGAACCATGCTCTTGTTGGCCTTGCTGGCGCCCTGCTTGCACATCTTGAGGATCTCGTCGTAGTTCTTCACTCCGCTCAGGTGGCCATGAGAGATCAGGTCCGCGACTTCGGCGCCGTATGGCTCTTTGCTCAGAGTGCGGAGCACACGAGCCTGGTCCTGGGGGGGTATCTTTGCTCGGCTTAGCTCCTCGATGAGCCCTGCTTCTTGCTCGGGACGCATCGGTTCGGAGGGCGACCCCGCAGTCTCTGTTGTCCTGCTGTACCGCTCCGGAGCGATTTCGTCGACAAGGTTGGGTGGCGACGCACCGGTCGCCCCTGTGGGGCCGGGATGCGCGGGGGTGTGGTCTCCGCTGCCCGTCGGCCCGTCGCGGTCGGCAGGCCCTTCGGGACTCGCCGATGGACCGTGCCCTGGGACATGACTGCCAGAACCGGTACTGACATGACTATTGCCGACCGTTCCAGCACCTGACGTGGGTGCCTCAGAACCGACAGTGTGTGCGACTCCGGGCCCGCCGGGTGCTTCCCCTGTCCTCGGGTGCGCCTCCCCGCCGCTTTGGCCGGAGGGTGTCTCGTGACTCGGTCGGGGCGGAAGGTTGTCCCCGACTTGTGCGGTGGCCTCCGCTGTGCGGGGCGTCGCGCCAACCGCAGCGAGGTCCCGCTCTCTCACTGGCGATGTCTCCGCCGTGACGGAACGCTCCCGCATCGGCACATCGCTGACGACCTTGCCGTCCTTGAGGACGAGGAACCTACCGTCCTCGACGACGAGCACGGAGCGTCCGGACGCGTCGGAGAACTCTAGGACGCTGTGCGGAGTGCGCAGTTCGGGGACGTTGTTCACGCCGCGCAGGTTTTCCGTGACCTGGGCGATCCTGGGTATGGCATGGCCTGTCACCTTGGCCACCGCGCCGATCGGGTCGATCGCGTCGCCGACCTTCGCGACCGTGGTGGCGACCTTCGCTGCGGCGCCGGCCTTGCCCGCAGAGGCGACCTTGAGCGGGCCGGCGCCCAGGGTGAGTCCATTGAAGACGACGGTGGCCGCGGCGCGGGACGGGTTCTCCTCCCACATGTCCCAGGCGACGAAGCCCTTGGCGAACTCCTTGGCGTGCGCCTTGCTGTCCTGGGCGAAGTCGGAGGCGAAGACCCCGGTGGGTTTCCGGCCGCCGGACTCCATGAGATACGTCTCGGCCCCGACCACCGCCCGGACCAGGCCTTCCCAGGCCTGGCCCGCACTGTCCGAGCCATGGAACCCGGCGAGGGTCGCGAGGCCGTCGACGGTGCCCCAGACGTTGTCGACGATGATCCCGTCCCAGAAGAAGCTCTTGGCGTAGTAGCCGAGGTCGTCCGGGTCCCACCAGTCGTGCGACTGCGTGACCGGCGTGCCCCAGGGGAGTTCCTTGGCCTGATCCAGCACCTCGGCGCTGTAGCCGTAGAGTTCCGCGCCACGCGGCGTGAACTGCTTGGCCCCGGTGTTCATCACGTACTGGGTGCCGCCGACCAGCGCCGTGATCTTGTTGTTGCAGGCGATCTCGGCAGCAGTGAACGCCGCCTGCGCGACGGCCACGTCATGCATCAGAGCTTGGTGCTCCGAGACCTTGTCCGCGTCATCGGTCCAGTTCTCGTCGAACTCCCCGCTGCTGGTCTTCAGCCCTGCCACAAAGGTGGTTGCCTGGCTCTGTAACTGCTCCAACCGCTTTGCGATCGGCGCGACTTCGGCCGCGTAGGTCCGCAGCGCGTCGGCCACCGTGGCGACCTTGTCCCCGAACCTGTCGGCGGCGTCGCGTACCGGCGCCGTGGAGGCGAACAGATCCTCCGCCTCCGGCGCCTGGTAGAAGGCCGACAGCCCCTGGAACTGCCGGTGGGCCTCCCCGCCGGCCCGGCGGATACCGTCCGCCTCGTCCCGCAGGGCGTCGATGTGCTGTTCCAGCTGACCGAGATCGCCGGTGAACAGCGGGATGGACTCCGGCTTGATCACAGGCGGCCGGCCTTCCAGCCGTCCGGCATGTCGGGCCTGACCAGTCCGGCCGCCCGCCGCTGCACTTCCGCGGCCATCTCCAGGTCGCCGTCCCGGTACGCCACCGTGGCCTCCACCGCGCCGTTGACCGATCTGCCGACCCGCACGCCGATGAACTTCAGCTCGTCCGCGGTGCCCTCCATGAACTCCGCGAGGGCGGCGGCCACCAACCCGGTCTGCCCTTTGTGCTCACCGCCCGCCCCACCCGGAGCGATCGTCCCGGCCGAGGTGGCCGCCCCCTGCACGTCACCCGAGTACGCCTGGACGATCTCGTCCAGGACCTTCATGACGTCACTCACGTTCGAGACCACACTTTGGACCCCGGACGGAGAGATGTCCCACGCCGGCATGCGTCAGCCCCCGTTTCCCTCTCCCTTTACTGCTACTACTGCCACCGCTGCACGTCCGGCGTCAGCCGATGTTGTCGACGGCCGCCCGTGCCTTGGCCAGGGTCGTCTGCGCGGTCCCGTCGTTCTGCTCCATCGTCGTGCGCACCAGCCGGATGATCTCGCGGACCTCACCGGCGGCGCGGTGCCAGCGCATCTCCTTGCCGTGGTACTCATCGGCGACGCCGTCCGCGGTGAAGTCGGCCATCGCGGCCTTCACTGCGCGGTCGCGGTCGGTCAGTACCCGCTCCAGCTGTCCGATGACGGCGTGCAGGCTGATCTGGACCTCGCTGGAGGCGTCGGTGTCGTAAGAACGGCGGTCCTGGTTCTGCCCCATGGTCGGATTCCCCTTGAAAACGGTGACGGTGAAGGTGGCTACGGCCGACGGGCGTCTACGCGCCTCCGTGGTTACCGTGCGCCGAAGCGGGCCGCGTCGAAGTTGGCGGCACCCATGTTCTGGTGGGCGTTGTCTTCCAACTCCACGTCACCGGTCCCGAATGCGGTGTCCATGCCGGACTGACCGCCCAGGATCGCATTCAGTGAGCTGTTCAGCGCATCCGTGGTCTCGTCGGCATGCAACTTGAACCTGTCGAACGCGGCCTTGCCCGCCCCGTTGAACTTCCCCTCCAACGGCTCCGCCGCCTGGATCAGCAACGCGATCAACGTGCCCAGATCCTCACTCGAGCCGACGGTGCTCTTCCCGAGATCCGAAAGGGTCGTCGACCCCATGTCGAACTTCATACCCCTACCCCCGTAAGCGTGTTGCGCAGCGGCGATGCGCGATCACTGCAGCGTACTCACACGTCACGTGTGACTCACAGTCCGTTCGAACATCCTTCCGCACCTCACGTTGCAGGCGCAACGTAAAAGAGTCCGAAGTGGCTTGATCTGGTGGCTCGCCACCTCGGGTGGCGAAAAGTGCCTCGAACGTCCCTCCTCTGACATCGCTGAAAGAGACCTTGGAACGGAGGTGCCGGGCGAGGCCTCTGAACTGTTCGTTCGCGATCGCTCCCTGAGCAGGGCACTCCCCGGCGTGCAGCCCGACTCGTCTGCCCCCTGGGCCACCGGGGAATGGCCTCCTCGTAACCGCCGTTGAGAACGGGCAAGTTGGGACGATTGAGCGCCTTTTTCCGTCATCATCGGAGCATGCAAAAACTCGAGGCGCACGAGATGCCCCTGCACAAGGTGTTCAGCAGCGACTACGACTTCCAGATCCCCGACTACCAGCGCCCGTACGCCTGGCAGGAGGAGCAGGCGTCTCAGCTGCTGACCGACCTGCAGGAGGCTTTGGACCGCGGTACGGACGAGCCGTACTTCCTCGGATCCGTCGTACTCGTCAAGGACGGCGGGGCCCCCAAGGCGGAAGTCATCGACGGCCAGCAGCGGCTCACCACCCTCACCATCCTCTTGTCGGTCCTGCGCGACCTCACCGAGGATGCGGAACTGCGGGGTGATCTCGACCGGCTGGTGATGGAGCCGGGCGCCAAGATCCGTGGCCTCGCCCCGAGGCCACGGCTCACCCTGCGATACCGCGACAAGGACTTCTTCGAGAAGTACGTGCAGACGAAGGGCGCGGTGGACACGCTGCTGGCGCTCAAGGAGGACGCCCTGCGGACCGACGCGCAGAAGGCCATCCTCCGCAACGCGACGGTCCTGCACCGCAGCCTCACCGCGCTGACCGAGGAGCGCCGGCTGGAACTGGCGCAGATGCTCGCCGAGCGGACATTCCTGGTCCTCGTCAGTACTCCCGACCTCGACAGCGCCCACCGGATCTTCAGCGTCATGAACTCCCGCGGCCTGGACCTGTCGCCCACCGACATCTTCAAGTCGCAGATCATCGGTGACCTCGATGCGGAGGCGTCCGATGCGTGCGCCACCACCTGGGAGGACGCGGAGGAGATGCTGGGGCGCGACGACTTCGCGGAACTCTTCCTCCATCTGCGGTTGATCTTCGCCAAGAAGCGGGCGGAGCAGGAGCTGCTCAAGGAGTTCCCGGAGCAGGTGCTCAGCCACTACCTCCCCGACAGGGCCGAGGTGTTCGTCCATGAGGTCGTTCGTCCATATGCCGAGGCCTACGCCCAGATCAAGGAGGCTCGTTATGAGTCGGCTTCGGGCGCGGAGGCGGTCAACGCATGGTTCAGGAGGCTCCATCAGATCGACAACTACGACTGGCGACCGGCCGCTCTCTGGGCGCTGCGCCACCATGAGGGCGACCCGGCATGGCTCGACGCGTTCATGCGGGCTTTGGAGCGCCTGTCGGCCAGCATGTTCATCCGACGCGTCTATACGACGCCTCGCGTCACACGCTATGCCGAGCTGCTCCGGCAGCTCGACGAAGGCCAGGGCCTGGACTCCCCAGCTCTCGAACTGAGGGATGACGAGAAGGCGGACACTCTTACCTTGCTCGACGGCGATCTCTATCTCGTCCGCAGGATCCGTAAGTACGTTCTACTTCGCCTCGACGAGTTGCTGGCCCGAGGGCAGGGGGTGACGTACGACCACCCGCTCATCACCGTGGAGCACGTTCTGCCACAGAGTCCGAGTGACGACTCGCAGTGGGTCGAGCTGTTCGATGAGGAGCAGCGCGCTCAGTGGACGCACCGCCTGGGAAACCTGGTTCTGCTGAACCGCGCCAAGAACTCGGCGGCCCAGAACTACGACTTCGCCGCCAAGAGGGCCAAGTACTTCACCGGACGCGGGGGAGTGGTCCCCTTCGCGCTGACCAGCCAGGTGCTCCAGCACGCCGAGTGGACCCCCGAGTCGCTCAAGGCCAGGCAGGAGGAGCTGCTGGGCATGCTCGCCGCGGAGTGGCGTCTGTGAGTGCGGACCGGGGACATGGCGTCTCGGTCCGATACCAAAGGTCTCCATGAAATTCCAATGAGTTCCATGGTTGGGCTTGTGTGGACTATGGTCATCGACATCGCACGGCCCACGGTCCGCGTGTCACTCCGCCGTACCCGTGTGTCCCCTGCCGCTCAGTCGCCGCCGCCGGCCTGCCCGGCCACTCGCTCAGCAGTCGTCGCCTCCACGGGAGTTCCTTCATGTCCGTATCCGCCGGTCCCGCACCGGACGCGTCTCCCATGGGGCCGCCCGCCCACGATCCGCCCGTCGGCACCCTCGCCCACCTCATCGACGGGCGGCTCGCCGGCTCGGACCTCGACGAGGAGACCCGGGCCGTCCTGCTCACCGCCTTCAAGGACGAGGCCCCGGTACGCGGCCGCATGCCGGGCGCCTACCTGCAGTCCGTCACGGTCAGCGGCTTCCGCGGCATCGGCCGCACCGCACGCCTCCCCCTCACCCCCGGGCCGGGACTCACCCTGGTCACCGGCCGCAACGGCTCCGGCAAGTCGAGCTTCGCGGAGGCCGTCGAGATCGCGCTGACCGGCGACAACGCCCGCTGGCGCGGCCGCAGCGACATCTGGCGCAAGAGCTGGCGCAACCTCCACCACGGCCAGGAACCACAGGTCGCAGTGGAGTTGCGCATCGACGGCGATCCGGAGCCCGCCACCGTGCTGCGCACCTGGCACGGGGACGACGTCGCCGACTCCACCGCCGAACTCGACCGGCCCGGCCACGACCCCGTCCCGCTTCCGGACCTCGGCTGGCAGGAGGACCTGGCGACCTACCGCCCCTTCCTGTCGTACTCCGAGCTCGGTCAGGTGATCGGCGGCAAGCCCAGCGAGATGTACGACGCCGTCGCCTCCATCCTCGGGCTGGAGCAACTCGCCGCCGCCGACAAGCGGTTGCGCGAGCTGGCCCGCGAGTACGAGGCACCCGCCAAGGCGGCCAAGGCCGAACTGCCCGCCCTGCTCGCTCTCCTGGACAGCACTGAAGACCTCCGCGCCACGGCCGCCCACGCCGCACTGAGCGGGCGGCGCCCGGACCTCGCGCGAGCGGCCGAACTGGCCGCCGGGACCGGCGTGGCGGACGAGTCCCTCCTGTTCGACCTGCGCCGCCGCTCCACCCTGACCGGACCCGACACCGAGGCGGTCGCCACGGCCGTGACCCGGCTGCGCGAAGCCATCGCCTCCGCCGAGGATCTGCGGGGCACGTCCGCCGAGGACGCGCTGCGCCGCGCCGAACTCCTCGCCCGCGCGCTCGCCCACCACCGCGCCCAGCCCGACCTCGACACCTGTCCGGTGTGCGGCGGTGCGGCCCGCCTCGACGAGGAATGGGCACGCGACGCCGCCGAGCAGGAACACCGGCTGCGCGCCGAGGCCGAACAGGTCCTCACCGCCCGCAGGGAACTCGACGCGGCCGCGCAGGCCGTCCGGGACCTGGCCGTCCCGCCCCCCGACTGGCTGCCGCCCGAGATCGCCGCCGCCTGGGACGACTGGCTGCGCTGCCGCACCGTCTCCGACCCGGCCGTGCTGGCGACCGGCTCCGAGAACGCCGCACGGACCGCCGCCGACGCCGCACGGGTCACCCGCCAAGATGCCGCGGGGCGCCTCGCCGACCAGGACGACACCTGGCGTGACGCCGCGCGGGCGCTCGCCGCCTGGCTCGACAAGGCCCACGCAGCCGAGCAGGCGGCCCCACGCCTGACCCGCGTCAAGGCCGCCCAGAAATGGCTCAAGGCCACCCACGACGAGATCCGCGCCGACCGGATGCGGCCCATCGCCGAGGACGCCCAGCGCATCTGGTCCAACCTGCGCCAGCAGAGCAACGTCGCCCTCGGCCCGGTCCGCCTGAGCGGCTCCGCAACCCAGCGCAAGGTCGCCCTCGACGTGACCGTCGACGACATCGACGCCCCCGCGCTCGGCGTGATGAGCCAGGGGGAACTGCACTCCCTCGCCCTGTCCCTCTTCCTCCCGCGCACCTTCCTGCCGGAGAACCCCTTCCGGTTCCTGGTCATCGACGACCCGGTGCAGTCCATGGACCCCGCCAAGGTGGACGGCCTCGCCCGCGTCCTCGCTCTCCTCGCCGAGCACCGCCAGGTCGTCGTCTTCACCCACGACACCCGCCTGCCGCAGGCCCTGAAGTACCTGCGGCTGCCAGCCACCGTCCTCACCGTCGACCGCCGCGAGCGCTCCGCCGTACGCGTCCGCTCCGGCGACGACCCCGTCAAGCAGGCCCTGCACGATGCGAGGGCGCTCGCCAGGACCCGCGACCTGCCCGGCGACGTCGCCGCCCGGGTCCTGCCCGGCCTGTGCCGCACCGCCCTGGAGGCCGCCCTCCTCGAACCGGCCCGGCGCCGGCTCCTCGGCACGGGCCTGCCGCACGCCGAGATCGAGCAGCGCATCGCCAAGGCCCACAGGCTCACCGAACTGGCCTCCCTCGCCCTCTACGGTGAGACCGACCGGGTGGGCGAGGCCATGACCGACCTCACCCGGGCCTACGGCCAGCAGGCCACCGACCACATCCGGTGGTGCAACAAGGGCTCCCACGAAGCCGTGCCCGTCGACGACGTGGAGGAGATCATCCGCCGCACGGCGGACCTCGCGAAGGCGGTGCGATCCCTGTGACCACGATCCACCCGGCCACACCCGTCCCGCCCGCGCGCCCGCCCCGGCTCCCCGCACCCCTCCCGCCTCCGCCGCCGTCCACCTCGACCCCCGAGGAACTGCTCGCGGGCGCGGACCGGTTGCTCGGGACGGCCACCGCCTCCACCACAGGCGTCTGGCCGCGCGCCGTGGCACTGCTGCTGCGCCACGCCCTCGAAGAGGCCCTGCGCCGCTACTGGCAGGCCCGCAAGCCGCAGCTGGCCCGCTGCCCGCCGCACGCCCAGGCCCTGTGCCTGGAGGCCTACGCCGACTGCGACACGGCCCGCCGCTGGTCGGCGACCTGGGCCGGCCTCAGCCGGGCCTGCCACTACCACGGGTACGAGCTGGCTCCCACGCAGGCGGAACTGTGTGCGTGGCGGGACGACGTCGAGCGGGTGATCGGGGCCTTGGCGCCCCGGACGCTGTGACGGATCGCCGTCGTACCGCGGGTCCGCCGCGCGGGGCGGGAGGCGGATCTGCGGTAGGGGGGGCGGTACGGAACGGGGCGCCGGGGAGAGGGGAGACGTGCGCGGTTGGCCCCACCGCCTGCACTCGCGCTGCCGTCATACGCGTATTACGATGCTTTCGTGGCAAAGGCGCGCATCACCATCAGCTTGGAGCAGGACCAGGCCGAACGCATCAGGCAGCACGCGGAACGGGCGGGCATGGACGTCTCGGCATACCTGGTGCACGCCGCAACGCGCCAGATGGCCGAGAGCGATGCCATAGAGGAACAGTTCGCCGAGGTGGACGCACTCATCGCCCGGGCGGAGCGGGCAGCGGACGGGCTGCCTGCCGAGCCCGCCCCGGAACCGGACGCGGAGCTGACGGAGGAGGAACGCCGCGAGGTCGAGGAGGCCCTTGGCCTCGTCCACGGCCGGGACCGGCAAGGCCGCCGTCCGGGAAACGCCGCGTGAGCGCACGGGTGCCGGTCTACGACACCGGCATGCTCATCGCACTCGCCGACCGCAAGGCGAAGGCGGTGGCTCTCCACGAGGGACTGCGCACGGTCCCGCACCGGGCGCTGGTGCTCGGACCGGTCCTCGCCCAGGTGTGGCGCCCCCAGCCGGCGCTGGTGCACGCCCTGTCCGGTGTCCTGAAGGACTGCACGGTCCCTCAGGCCCGTACATCCGAGCCGCCGATGCGTGAGACGAAGGCGGGCCGTCCGGAGTGTCTGGCCTGCGCGACGGGCCCGGACCTCGCGGACTGGCGGCGCATCGGCACCGCTCTGGGGCGGGCCGCCCTGCCGGCGAAGAAGCGGCCGGACGCGGTGGACGCCTGGGTGGCACTGGCAGCGGCCCGGCACGGCAGCGCGGTGATCTTCACGACCGAACCCGGGGGACATCCAGGCCTACCTGACGGTCCTCGCGCCGACGGACGTGCACGTGGTCGCTGTCTGATGACTGAGAGTTACGCCCCGTCCGGTCCCAATGGCCGCGCGGGGCGGTGAACGAGCTCCGTCGGCTTCTCGGACTTGGCGATGTGCTGCGCGTCAGTCATGCCACGACGTCGGGGGTGGGCCAAATGCGCGACGACCGGCCCTCACGGCCAGAGTGGCCATGGCAGCGTTGGCGCCACCACCAATCACAGCGCCGATACCGAACGGTGCCACTCGACCGAGAACGATGATTCCCTGCTTGGTCCCGTACTTGGTGATGAAGTTCTTCCCCAAGATCTTGTTGATCTGACGCAACGTCTCGACAGGCACCTTGGCCACAACCTGACGACCCCAGTGTTGCCCCGTACGCTCGGCGACCTTGGTAATGGTGGCGGAGCCGCTCCCGCCGAGCATGATTCCCATCACGATCGTTCGGCGGCGCTCGATCTCGTCGATGGGGACTCCGTGGACTTCGGCGAGCGAGAGCGCGAAGAGGGCGCTCAGTTCAAGAGACGAGAGAGCCTCGCCTGCCGACAGTGCCAGTGCGACTCCCGTGCCGACGCCGGGCGCGGCTGCGGTTCCTCCAACCGCAGCACCCGTCCCGGTCAAGGCGCTGACGTACATCCGCTCCAGATTGCGGATTACCTGGTCTGGTGTCGCCTCCGGGTTCCGCTGGCGGGCCCGGGCGATGTTCTTGCGTACCAATTGGCTTTGGCTGTCGATTGCCTTGTCCAGGAGGTCGAGGACTCGCTGCCCACGTCCGTCTTCTGCCGGAACCGGTTCGTCGTGGGCACCTGTTGCCATGCCTTGAACTCCTCAGGTCGTTACGTCCTAGCTGAGTTTCCCACTCAGGCTGCCGGTTCTGGTGCGTTTTCCCGAACAGCTCCTACCTGTCCAGGTTCGGAGCCGTTGCGGTTCGCCTCATCGACTGCGGAGACCGCTGTCAGCACCTCCCAGTGCCCCTCGTTGAACCGGTTCAAGTGCGGCGGCGGCTCACTCGGGCGTCAGGTCTGAACTCATCGGCCGTGGAGGAGGGGTGTGCTCAGCCGCCTGGCGCGTACCGGGTGAACCGCGCCCCGCCGTCGTGGTCAGATCCGCCCGCTGTGCGTGTCCGAGCCGGGGGTCGCGCAGGTATGCGCGGGCCTTGTTCGAGAACCGCATTCCCGTACTGACCGACGAGCAGTTGGAGGCTCAGGTGGTGGCGAGGCTGGATCGGCAGAGGATGCTGTCGGAGCGGCCCACTGTTCCCTTCCACTTCATTGTGGAGGAGGTCGTATTCCGGCGCAGGCCCGTCGGTCGTGACGTGTGGTGTCGCCAGTTGGACTACGTGCCGGAACGTACTGCGCTCGCAACATGACGCTGCAAGTCATGCCGTTGGGTGCGGAGTTCCGTGCTTGCATGGACGGTCCCGTACGCCTCTTGGAGACACCGAAGGGGCGCCGGCTGGCGTACTCCGAAGGGCAGGGGAACGGCCGGTTGATCTCTGACCCGAAACAGCGGCAGCTCGGGCGACGACTACGTCGAGGTCGCGGTCACCGAACACGCCGTGTGCGTACGGGACTCCAAGGATGTGACGCGTCCTCACTTCTCTGTTGGCTGCGAGGAGTGGTCGCGGTTCGTGGGGTTCATGACGGACGTGTGAGCGGTGGTGCAGCAGCACGGCGGCCCGGAGTAGTCGGAAGGGTGATCGGGCGCTGTCGGGGGCCGGTGCGGGAGCGTTGGTGCGGGACCGGGTGACGACGAGGACGGTGGGGGCGAGCATGCTGATCAGGGCCCAGCGCATCTACGAAGTCCCAGCAGGTGGTCTGGCCTTCATTGAGTCCACAGGCGGTCGTGGTGGTCACTTTCCGAGCACCGAAGGAGCGACAGGAGTCCCCTCGGTCGCGCCCGGACAGGAACCGCTGCCAGACTGCAATAGCTAGTATGATTAGCTGATCTACGGATATGATCACTGTGTGTGTGCGGCTGATCTCATCCAGGGCGCGGCAGGCTCCGTGCCGGACGTCGACTTCGAAGCGCGAGTGCTCGTGTGTCCGGCATACGGAAGCAAGGAGTCGCGGAGACATTGGCACGACACGCTTGAGCAGGAAGTGCCCTTCACTGATGAGGCCTTGGCGAGGCATCTGTCGCCTCGCCAACTTGAGCAGCTCAGCCGCTTTCATCCCGCAGGTGTGGCCCGCTTCTGGGGTGCCACATCGGCTCATGACAAGGCCATGTCCAGCGTTCGTACAGGCGACGTGGCTCTGTTCACTGGGGCGAAGAAGGTGCTGGCTGTAGGAGAAGTCGGCGTCATCTTCGTCAACCGCGAGGTCGCCGACACGCTCTGGCCGCCATCACCCGGAGGTAAGAGTTGGCATACCGTTTACAGCCTGCGGGACTTCGTCCCAGCAGAGGTTCCCTACGAGGAACTGGCTGAACTGATCGGATATTCCAAGAACTACGGCTTTCCCGGCCAGTTGGTGCTCGAAGGTGACAAAGCCCGCGCTGTCATCGAGGGTTTGCGCATAACCACCAGAACGGTGTTGGAGCAACTCGGCATCGAGGAGCTGCCTGCCCGCGATCCGCTCTCGGTTCAGCGGGCTGCATTGGAACAGCAGCACACGCCGGTCGTCAGCTTCGAGCGCTCGGCGGCGAGGACCCTCTACAGGCGTGAGGAACAGCCGTTGGTCATGGAGTTCTGCGCCACGCTCGCTGTCGCTGCTGAGCGTTTCCGATCCCCAGTCGGCCTTTGTGACATCTATATACAGGGGGCTGACAGTGTGGAGGTGATCGAAGCGAAGAGCCGCACCGATCACGCGTACGTGCGTGAAGCCCTCTCCCAGTTATTGGACTACGCCCCGCACAGTCCGCGTCCTGTGGACCGGCTTGCCGTGCTGCTCCCTGATGCGCCCGCTGAGCGGGAACTTCAGTTGCTGCACCGGTATGGCGTCGATTGCATTCACCGGGTATCTCCCGGCGTCTTTCGGAGAGTTCCGGCACCCGATGACAGGCGGCATCTGATGAAAACACTGTGGACGGAGAGCTGAGTCCATCAGCCGCATCGGTGAACACGGCCGGGCGTGGTGAGAGTGACACCGACTGAGACGATGTGACGAGGACTGAACGACCAACAGGAATGCCGCTGTTCATCGGCAGCACTGACGTGGCGGAGGGGGATCGCACATTCTCGGTGACGCTTGCGGCACGACACGGGGCGCGCCCGTCAGCCACGTGTTCTGTGCTCCCCCCGCTCCAGCCACCCCATAACCACCTGATGCGCCCGCCACCCATCCGGAAACTTAGGCGGCACGTCCAGATACACAGGGCTGCTCCGCGGATGCCGGTCCAGCAGGTCGCGGATGCCGGCGCGGGCCACCACGATGCAGGCGAAGCGGTGCCGGGAGAGCAGGACGCACAGGCGGCCCGTCTCCAGGTGGAAGTCGGAGGCGTCCTGGCGGCCGGACAGCGGGTGCCAGACGAGGGTGACGTCGAACTCGCGGCCCTGGAGGCGGTTGGCGGTGTCCACCGTGATGCCGGTCAGGCCGCGGGAGGCGAGGCGGGTGCGGACCGCGTCCGCCTGCACAGTGCGTGCCGTGCCGATCGCGATGCGGTCCGCCGTCAGGGGATCGCCGTTGACCAGCGCACCGCGCTCCAGAAGCCGGGCCGCCGTCGCCGCGAGGGCATCCGCCACCTCCGGGTCCTGGTCGAGCGTGTGGCGGGCGGGGAGTTCCAGGTGGCCCCAGCCGGAGTCGGCGGCCCGGGCGAGGACGTCGTCCAGCGGGCCGGTGCCGTGGGACAGGCTGGCGTAGGACAGCACGCGCTCCGGTGCCGTCGTGCCGGGGACGAACCGGTAGAAGGGGTAGAAGGCTCGTTCGACCAGGGGCGCTGCCGTCTCCGGGAGGCGCCAGGAGACGGGGAGCTGGTGGCGTAAGAGGTCGGGGTTGTGGGCGAGGGTGACGTCGACCGCGTTGCGCAGGGGGTCCCAGGTCAGGCCGTGCCAGCGGTCGGTCTCCACGGTGGCGAAGGGGTCGAGCTGGCCGGGGTCGCCGACGAAGAGGACTTGCGAGTCGTCTTGGGCGAACAGCGGGGCCGTCGCCAGGAGCCCGTCCGAGCGCATCTGGTACGCCTCGTCGACGATGGCCCACCGCCACGGCGCGCACTTGTCCGGGGTGACGAACGACCACTTCTTCGCGGTGGACACCACGACGGGCAGGTCGCGCAGGTTCGTCACCTCGCTGCTCCCGGTGACGCTGGGGTGCCGGGTGACGCGGGGCGGGAGGGTGTGGCCGCGGGCGTGGAGGCGGCCGAGCGCCAGCCCGGGGTGTTCACGCGCGATGCGGTCCACGAGGTCGTCGACCTGCTCGTTGGTCTGCGCGACGATCATGAGCTGGTGGCCCGCGGAGGTCAGGTGCCCGGTGGCCCGCACTACCAGCGTGGATTTGCCGGCTCCGGGAGGCGAGTCCACGACCACGCCCCGGCCGGGCGCGGTGTCGAGGCTGGTCAGGATCCCCGCGACCGCGCGGTCCGCGCTTTCGCCGGGGGTGAGGGCTTCGGGCTCCCCGGTGTCGGGAAGGAGGGCGGTCACTCCCAGGTCTCCTCTGCGTCCTCGTCGGTGGGTTCGTACGGCTGGGGCGGACCGCCGTGGGTCCAGGGGGTGTTCTCCTCGTCGGGCAGGGCGGACGGCATGGCCGTGGGGTTGAGCGTGGTGTACGTCAGTTCCTCGCCGGTCTCCGCGAGGGTGCCGGCCGGTGCGGGCGGCTTCTGCTTCCGTGCGAAGCCGCCTTTGAGCTGGAGCACCACGACGTGGCTGCCGTCGTCCTCCTGCCGTATGTCGAGGATCCGGGCTCCTTGGCCGGGCCGGGCGGGGGACTTCACCTCCGTGCCGACCGCGAGACCGACGCGGGTGTCGGTGCTGGTGCGGAGTGTGATCGTCGGGCGCCACACCTGGGAGCCGGGACGGTCGCCGGGGACGAAGCGGTCCTCGTCCCTGGCAGTCACCGTGCCCGTGAACGCCTCGCCGGTCAGCTCGTACTCCGCCATCACCAGCGGGTCGTCGTACGCGCGCTCCGCCTCGTAGCGGGCGACCGCGTCCTCCAGCCGGGCCAGGCGGCGGGCGGCTCTGACGGCCTGGTCGCGACGGGCCTGCGGGCGGCCGTCGGCGTCCAGGTACTCGGCGTACTCGGAGAACCAGCGCCGGTCGAGGGCCCAGCGGCCGGGGACGTGGGCCCCCTCCGGCAGATCGCGGAGCAGCTCCACGCCGCGCCACATCAGCCGCCAGGTGGGCAGCATCTGGCCGCTCAGCTCACGGTCGATCTGGCGGCCGACCGCCTCGCGTCCGCGGTCGTCGGACGCCTCGTCGTAGCGCGTCATCAGTTCGTGGAGGGTCCGGTCGAAGACCGGGTCCGTGGACGGACCGGCCGGCGGCCACACGGCGGGGTCCTCCGCCTCCCGTGCCACCCGCGCGCCGTCGCTGCCCTCCGGTGGATCGATCCAGGCGAGCAGGGACGCGAGGTGGGAGTCCTCGGAAGGGCTCTGGCCCGTGGCCCAGTGCGCGGCGAGCAGCCGGGTCATCGCGAGCAGCACACCGGAGTTCGGGAACTCGGCCAGCTCCGCGAACCAGGTCAGCCACTTGCCGAGGGCGGGCACGGACGGGTCGACCGCGTACGGCCCCTCGGTGGCGCGCAGTCTGGTCAGTCGGCCGAGCAGGCGAACGTAGGCGATGCCCTCGCCGTTCGGCAGGAGGAGCTGCGGGGCCCGCTGGAAGCGCAGGCGTTCCTCCTTCTCCTTGCCGCGGCCGGCGGTGTAGGGCTCCGTCTCCGTCCGGCACCCCTCTATGTACGCGAGGAGGAGTGCGGCGAGGCGCTCGGCGAACCGGAAGCGTTCGGCGCGGTTGCGCGGCTGGCGGACGGTGAGGAGGGTCGGGTGCTCGGGGTCCGTACCCGCGAGCGCGGCCAGGGGCGCGCATGTTTCGCCGGCGAGGGTGAGCGGTACCAGGACGAACGGCTTCTCGTCCAGGTGCTGGTGGCGGACGGTCGTCAGTGGTTCGGCACGGCCGGTACGGGACGCCGTGAGCGCCGCGACGGTGGACAGGACGCTCATGCGGCCCCCCGGCGGAGTCGGCGCAGCCGGGCGGCGGCGCGCAGCAGGTCGGCGGCTTCCACCTCGGCCTCTCCCGGGGCGGCGACGCCGTCCAGGTAGTCGAGCGCGGTGCGGGTGGAGTCGATGCCCGGCAGGTCGTTGCGTACGCCGTTGCCCAGGCGGGCCGGTGAGGCGCATCCGTCGGCCTCGTCGCGGCAGTAACGCGCCATTTCGCAGAAGGACAAGCAGGAGGGTGTGTAAGACGCGTCCAACGCCTCTATGGAGGAGGAGAGTTCGTCCGTGCTTCGGGTCGTGTCCAGGGTCGCCGTCTCGGGGAGCCCGGCCGCGAGGTCCTCGGCGCGCCGCAGCCGGGAGAGCTGGAACTGGAGGGCGTCGAGTTCCTGCCGGAGGTCGATCAGGCGGCCGTAGGGGCGGTTGGAGAAGTCCTTGGGACAGACGAGCAGGAACTTGTGGGAGATCTGCTCGATGGGCAGGCCGGCGGTGTCGAAGGCGCGGCGCAGGGCGAGGACGTACACCGCTGCCTGCTTGGCCGCCTCGGCGACGGCGGTCGGGTTGGCCTGGCCGTCGATCGCCGCGAACGAGCGGATCAGGACGACGTGGAACTTCCCCTCGATGCGGTGGGTGAGCGCGTCCGGTTCCAAGTACGCCGTCTGACCGGCGACTTCGAGGGCGAGCACGGGGCGGTCGAGGATGAGCCGCACGTCCTGGCCGGAGGCCACGTGCGCGATGAGGCGGCGGGTCTCCCGCTCGCGCACGGGCAGGGCCGTGTTACCCCCCACCTCGTTGAGGTCGGTGACATGGGCCTCTGCCACGGGGACGGAGAGCTGCTCGCGCAGCAGCCGGATGAGCTCGGCGTAGCCGCCCCACTTCACCAGGCCGTGGAACGCCTGTTCGCGGGCGAGGGCGAAGGGCGACTGGCCGAAGCGCGGCTCGTACCCGACCTGTTGGGCGAGTAACGCCTTGTCCACCCCGGCGGCGTCGAGGACGGCGCGGCGGGCGCAGGCGGGATTGGCGGTCAGGGCGGTGATCTTGCGGGCGGTGTACGGCTGAGGGGGCTGCGGTCCGCGCAGCCGCGCGAGTCGGTCGTCGGGAGGTTCGGACTGCTGCGAGGGCATCGTCTCTACTTCGGGAACGTCTTCAGTACGTCTTCGGGAGCTCACCGGCGTGCGAGGCGTCTGACGTCATCGCTGGCGGGAAGGGGGCGTCAGGACAGGGTCCCACTCGCGTCACGCAGGGCGTCACGCATCGGTGCCGCACCGAACAGCTGCTGTGTGTCGGCGAGTTGGGCACGGGCGCGCTGCGCTGCCGCTTGCCGCTGCTGGTCGTCCTCCTGCTGGTGGACGGCCGCTTCGGCGCGGGCAGCCGCGATCACGCGGGCGGGATCGGGTTCCGGGGCCGCGGCGTCGTGGGCACCGGGGATCGTGAGGGCGAAACGGCGCAGCAGCCGCCAGGCCGCGTCCGGGGCCGGATGCCCCGCGGTGGTGAGCCGCTGGATCTGCTCGGCGGTCCCCACCGCGTGGGTGAGGAAGTCGGCGCGCGGGCTGAGCGGGCCGATGATCCGCCGTTCCACGGGCCAGGTGGACAGGGCAAGGAGTCCACGTGCGGGGACGAGGCGGTCGTGGGTCAGCGCCGCGCAGATGTAGTACGGGCGGGCGTAGCCCTGCGCCGTGAAGGAGCGCTCCTCGTCGCGGCGGAGCGACGCGAGTTTGGTGGCGACCAGCGGCTCGGTGAAGAACGCCTCGTACGTGGACGAGATGAGCTTGGGGGAGGCGGGGGCACCCAGCAGGGTGAGCGCCTGGTGGACCTGTTCGCGGATCGGGATGGAGCCGTGCGTCGGGCGCTCCTTCTGGCGTGGTGCGCCTGTGGTCGCCGACGCTTGCGGGGCCGGGGGGTCGGTCAGGAGTGCCTCGCCGTCCGGTCCCGCCTCGGACTCGAGAGCGTGCTCCCACGCGGCCTCGGCCTCGCGTAGCGCACGACGGATGCGCGTGGTTTCGGCCTTGTCCCGTGCGCGCACGGCACCGCGCAGCTCGGTGCGCAGGTGGGACAGGCGCTGCTCGAGCTCCTCCAGTGATGCCGCCATGTGGGGCAGCTTAGCGCAGGAGCCAACCTGTGCCAAGAATTTCCAATGAGTTCCAAGATTCCTGCTACGGTCGAATGCGGCGGCGCACCCGGCCCGGTCCGAAGGGTGCCGTCTGTTCCGAGACAAGGGGGAGGCAATGAGTCACGACACGACGGCATGGCACAACCCGCACTGGCTGACCGGGAACGACGGCCTCGTTCGCGTGGGGCCCGGTACGGGCGGGAGTGACGAGCACACCTGCCCCTCGCACGCCGCCGCCAAGGCCCGGCCCGGTCTCTTGCCGGCCCGGCGTTTCCGGCTGCCGAAGCCGGAGCTCGAGACGTTCACCCTCGGGCCGGTCATGGACGCCGTCGACCGGGTCGAGTTCCACGGTGAGACACCCGACCAGGCCCTGGCGGGGCTGCGCTCCCGCACCCCCGCCCTCCATCCCGGTCACCTGACGTATGCCGAGCACGCCCTCCGTACGTACGTGGGAGCGTGCGCCGACGACGGTGAGCAGCGGCTCCAGCCGGTCCGTCCGTACTGGGTGGCCCAGCGGGAGAACGGCAAGTTCTGGGAGATGTACGCCTGGTGGCGCAGGTACGAGTCGGCATGCGGACGACTGCGTGAGTACCGGCGGCTGCGGCACGGCGAGGCCAAGGACTGCGAGCCCGGCGAGATCGCCATCGCCGCGTACGTGGCCGTTCACGGGCGCCAGGCGGCCTGGCCCCGGAAGTGGGCGCGCGCGTTCCAGCCGTCCGGACCCGTCGCCCGGCCCGAGCGGGTGCGTGTCGTCGAAGTCGGGCTCGCCGACGGACGGCCGCGCGTGCAGTTCGACGGGACGGCCGAGGAGGCCGAGGCGTACTACGCCGAGCACGGGCACGCGCACGTGGCCCGTGTCGTGTCGGGCGGAAGGCCGGTACCCGGCTCGTCCTGCGTCGACTGCAAGCAGTTCACGGGCTGCGAGGCCGTGCCGCGCAGGCCCGGCGTCCTTGGACTCTCCTCGCGGGTGGCACCGCTGAGGAAGGTGTCGGTCAGCGATCTGCGCTATCACGCGGCCTGCCCCGCACAGGGATTCCTCCGTGCCCTGCACCTGCCCAAGTCCGACGAGTACGGCAGCGCGGCCAGGCTCGGCCAGGCGGTGCACGGCTGGATCGAGGAGCTGCACCGGCGCCCGGGCTGGCCGCCGTGCACAGCCGGCGACATGCCCCCGGAGGGCGAGAACTGGACAGAGGGACGCTGGCGGGTCTCCGACGAGGACGCCGCGACCGGTCGGGACATGCTGCTCCACCACGTCGACGCCTGCCCCTTCCAGGACGCCGCCCTCATCCAGCGGGTCGAGCCCGAAGCGCTCCGAGTCGTCCACGACACCGCGGCGCAGGCCGTCGTCATCGCCAAACCCGACCTGCTCTATCAGGAGGACGGCTCGTGGGTGTGGCGGGAGCTCAAGACGACACGGAAGCGGCGCCGCCACCACGAGGACCCTCTCGACACCTACCCCCAACTCGCCCTGGCCGTCACGCTCCTGGCGGTGGGGGCGCTGGGCGGCGATCCGGACGGGTCGCGCGTCGAGGTGGAGATCCTCCGGCCGGATGGTTCCGATGCGCACGTGATCGACCCGACGGACCCCGGCCGGCAGGGGAAGGCGCTGTCGGTACTGCGGCGATACGTCGGTCCGTGGCGGGAGGACGAGACATGGGACGCCCGCCCCGGACCGCATTGCCGGTCCTGTCCGGTGTCCCGGTGGTGTCCGAACGCCGCGCCTGACGGCGCCGTCGCGGGAAAGGGGGAGGCGTGACCACGACCGGCATGAGGGACGCACGGCCCGAGGGCGCCGTCGGCACGGACGAGGGGCTGCTTCGCCAGATCGCCAGCGCCCTGGCGTGCCTGTCCCGGCAGAGGACCGTACCGAACCCGGCCTACCCGGCCAAGGTGCAGAACGCGTACAACCGACTCGTCCTGCACTGCCTGCGCCGGGGCGAGGAACCGCCGGGCAGTGTGCCGCAGATGATCCGATGGGCTTGTGAACGGCCGCTGATGGCGTGGCCGTTGGAGCTATCGCCCGAGAACTTTCCGGGTACGGCCCTGCTCGTCGATCCGGAGACCCGGCTGCCGCACCAGCTGTGCCTGGAGTGGGAGGTGAGCGCGGCCGACCCGGCCGCCGAGCTCTTCGAGAACGAGCGCATCCGGGAAGCACTCGCCGTGTGCCGTGCGGCCAAGGCCCCGCAGGCGTACACCGCGTTCCGGGCCCTGCTGACTTCCAGGCCCGTGCTGACCGCTGCCGAGCTGGCGCTGCTCGGCGGCGATCCGGAATGCGGGATGCTGCTGCACAGCGTGATCAAGCGGTGTTACGAGCCCGTGCCCGCGTCCTACCTGCGGGGCGGCACGTACCGGCAGTGTGCCCGCTGCCACTGCCTGATGGTGCCGCTGCTGCACGGCGGCCACCGGTGCGAACTGGACCGGTGCCGCCGCGACGGCACCTCGGACGAAGGCAGGCCGCTCAGTGCCGACAAAGGCGGGGTCTTCCAGCTCAGCCGCCCCCTGCGGATGTTCATCACCAGCCCCGGGCTCGCGGAGACCGATCTGCAAGCCGCCCTGGAGACGAAGTTCGCAATCACCGCCGAGATGTGGCCCAACTACGACGCGTACGACCTGCGCGTCCCCCTGCCGGGGCGACGGCACTGGGCGGTGGACGTCAAGGATCGGGTGAACCCCGTACT
The DNA here is from genome assembly GCF_028885415.1 of Streptomyces coeruleorubidus. Classification (GTDB taxonomy): domain Bacteria; phylum Actinomycetota; class Actinomycetes; order Streptomycetales; family Streptomycetaceae; genus Streptomyces; species Streptomyces coeruleorubidus_A. The sequence goes on along the minus strand of NZ_CP118527.1, from coordinate 2,873,209 downwards.
CCTGGCGCGTTCCCTCACGCCGTTCAGGAACGAGCCGCCGTACGACCGGGCGTTCCTCGTCGTGCCCCGCTACCGCTTCCGCGACAACGAGGCGTACGGGCGGCAGTTCCGCCGCAACCTCCCGGAGGACCTGGCCGACCGGGTCACCCTTCTGGACGACCAGGCCTTCCTGCGGCTGGTCGCCGATGAGATCTCCACCCCGCGCGACAAGACCGGGGCCCCGCGTACCGAAGGAGGACGCCGTGCGTGACCGCAGAGGATGGCACCGGCGCTGTTCGCCGCAGCAGCTCACCGAGGTGTGGCCGGCGAACCTCGGCAGCTTCCGCCCCGGCGACCTTCTCGACGTCGAACTGGGCCTGTACCTCCTGCAGGACGTGACGCCCACCCGCACGGCCGCCGATGTCTGGCCGCTGCTGGGCGGTTACCCGTACAGCGAGGTGTTCGGAGACGTCCGCACCGACGAACAGCGGCTGCGCGTTCTGCGCGCCCGCCACTACCTGTGGGACATGCGGCGACGGCACGCCTGGTCGGAGGCGCTGGCCGACTACCTGAAAGTCCCCCAGCACCTGCGGGGATACGACATCGACCGGCCCGGATCCGTGCCGCGCCGTCGCGAGCCGTCGCGCGCCGCACGCCGGTTCGAGATCTTCGAAGAACTGCTCAGCACCGCTCCGCGGTTCGCGACACGATCCATTCCGTTCGCCGAGGAGGGGGAACACACCTTTCGGGTGCAGGACCGTACCCACTCCGTGGTGTTCGACGAGGAACTGCTGACGGACACCCTGCCGCGCGCCCACGCGCTCGACGCACCACCGGCCGGGTGCGGCGAGCCCGTCGACGTCACCTGGGAAGAGCTCGAAAAGGCCGCCGACGAGATGGACGCCGTCGAGGCGACGGTGCCGGATGGGCCGAGCAACGGCTGGGCCGGGCGGCTCCGGCGGGTGAAACTGCTCGTGCGCGACGCGGAACTCGGCCGCTTCACCGAACAGGGACGGCTGAGGATCGACCGGCTGCTGCACCTCGTGGGCATGGTGGGAGCCGGCAAGTCCACACTCCGGGACATCCTGACCTACCACCTCGTCACCCGGACACCCCGCCGGGTCACCATCGTCGTCGGGGACGTGGCCGAGACGCTCGCCGTGGTGGAGCAGTTCAACCGGCTCGGTGTGCGGGCGGCACCGATCCTCGGGCACTCCACCCGGGAACGCAACATCAACCGGCTGCACCGCCGCACCGCCACGGCCGGCGCCGCCACCATGCTCGGGCACGACCACGCGGGCTTCGCCTACCTCAGCAGTGCCTGCCCCGTCGACGTGCTGCGCGGCCTGGAAGCCCGCCGCCCGCTCGGCGTCCGTGAAGCACCGTGCATCACGCTGTACACCGTCCCCGAGCAGGAGGCCACGGACGGCGATCCACTCCTCGACGAGGAGAACAGCACGCAGCGTGACGCACAAGGCCCGAAGCCGCAGCGGAGACTGTGCCCGTTATGGAACCGCTGTCCGCGCCACCGCGGGGCTCGTGATCTGGTCGACGCACAGGTGTGGGTCGCCACCCCGGCCGGTCTGGTGCACAGTTCCGTCCCGCTGCACCAGCACCAGGAACAGCTCCGGTACCTCGAACTCGCGTGCCGAGTCAGCGACCTGATCATCGTCGACGAGGCGGACCGGGTGCAGATGCAGCTCGACACGGCCTTCGCGCCGGCCGGCACGCTGGTGGGCAAGGCCCCGAACTCCTGGTTCGACGAGGTCGCCGTCCACAAGTTCCAGCAGATGGCCCGGGACGGCCGGCTCCAGCTGTCCGCCCGTGACGTCGACGACTGGACCAACGCCGTCAACACGGTCAGCGCCGCCACCGACCGCCTCTTCGCCCTGCTCGTCAAGGACGACAAGCTCAGGCAGTGGATCAGCGTCGACTACTTCAGCGCCTTCACCCTCCACAACCTGCTGCTGGACAGCTGGTTCCCGGGGCGGAAGGAGGGCGAACGCCCGCCTGCGGCGGCCCGGACGCTGGACGGTGCGCTCGGCCGGTTCCGCGACGACCCGCTGCACGAACAGCAGAGCTTGGATGACGACGACGAAGTGACACCCTTGGTGAACACCTTCGTCCACCTCACCCTGGAGCTCCTGCACGCGCCCCAGGGAGCACGGACGCGTGAGAGGCTGCGCGACACGCTCACCGGCATCGTCGGAGACGACAGCACAGTGCTCGCGGACGCCGAACTCCAGGCCCGGCGCTTCGAGTTCACCCTGCTCCTTTCCGCCCTGCACAGCCGTCTCGACTTCATGACCACGCTGTGGCCGCGCGTCGAGGCCGCCCTCAATCTCGAGAGTGCCTCGAACGTGCTCTCCCGCAGGCCCCCCAAGGACTACGAGGCGGTCATCCCCGAGTCGCCCATGGGTAACGTGCTCGGCTTCCAGTTCCGCCACGACGACCGTGAGCGCGATGGTGACCGCAGCGGTGAACTGCGCTTCTTCCACTGCAACGGCGTGGGCCGCGAACTGCTCATGCGGCTCGGCGACCTGTGCGCCGTGGACGGCCGTCCGGGCCCGCACGTCCTGCTCATGTCCGCGACGAGCTGGGCGGGCACGTCGAGCAGGTACCACGTGCACGCCGAGGTCGGTGCCGTTCTGCGTCCTCACGACGAGGAAGTCGAAGCCGTCCTGGGCAGCGAGTTCCGCAAGGAGTTCCTGTACTGGCCCGGAAACGACCGGCCCAAGCCGCTGCGCCTGTCCGGCTGCGACCTCGAGGAACGACCGCAGGCCCTTCTGCACATGCTGCACCAGCTCGCGGTGCCCGACCGGAGCCTGCCTGACGCCGTGAGCATGCTGGACGCCGAGCTGAAGGAGATCGACGATCCGGACCGCCGCCGCGTCCTGTTGCTCGTCGGCAGCTACGACGAGGCACGCCGGGCCGCCGAGTACCTCAACCAGATCCCCGAGTGGAACGGCCGCGTCACCCGACTCGTGTCCGACGACGCGGACTCCGACACCGCCTGGACCCGGCTGCCGGAGGATGCCACCGCACGGACCCTGCCCCGCGGTGACGTGAAAGCCTTCCCCTCGGTCGGCGGCGACATCCTCGTCGCGCCGCTGCTCGCCGTGGAGCGAGGACACAACATCGTCTTGCGCGGTGGCAAGGCCGCCATCGGCACGGTCTACTTCCTGGCACGCCCCCACCCTCGGCCCGACGACATCTCACTCGCCATTCAGTCCATCAACGACTGGGCCGTACGCCAACTCCGAGATATCGACGGGGCCTTCCGGCACAACGCGCTCGCCGCTGCCACCCCCGACCAGGCGGCCGTGGCGTTCCGCAGCCGCGCACGCCGTCAGTGGAACCGCTTCCTCACCCGGCGTCTGGCCTGGTCCAGCCTGCGGGACGAGGAGAAGGCGGCGTTCACCTGGGACCAGCTCGTCGTCATGTGGCAGGTCATCGGTCGTCTGGTGCGCGGTGGCGTGCCGGCCCGGGTGGTCTTCGTCGACGCGGCCTTCTCCCCGCGAGAAGCCGGGTTCCAGGACGCGGACACCCCCGACACCAGTCTGCTCGCGAGCATGCGTGAGGTGCTCGCCCCCTACTTCGAGGACGGGAACACGGCGCAGCGGGCCCCCGCCCCGATCGACAAGTCCCTTGTCCGTGAGCTGTACGAACCGCTCTACCGCGCCCTGGTGGACATGGGCTGACGGCATCCGTCACCCCGCCCCACGACACCGCACCGCATCCACGACGTGTCCGCGTCGCGTCCGAACACTGCACGCTTGCCCCGAGGAGAACGGCACCATGGCCTACCAGTACAACCGTCCGGCGGCGTACCTGACCGACCCGGCACAGGGCCCCTTCGTCGTCCCGATGCACACGCTCTCCCTGCCCGCCCACTGGGAGGAACCACTCCTGCGCCTCTACCACGGCGGAATGACCGAGGGGCAGGCCGAGCGACGGCGCCGCGTACCCACAGCGGCGGTCAACCAGCTGATGCGCGCCACCGCGCCGGACATCGTCACGGTCGACTCCACGGCACGCTTCGGCTCGGAGAACCCATGGCTGTACTGCCAGGAGGCGTACCCGATGGCGGTGACGAACCTCTACATCGCCGCGTGGCTCAAGAGCCTCCCGCGCGATGCCGACGATCCCGAGACCACGGCCCTGCTGATGAACTGCTTCCGTGACCTCGACACCGCGGCCCTCAGCTGGCGGCCCGGCAGCGTCGACCTCCTCGAGCAGAAGGTGTCGCCCGGAGGAACCGCTCTGCCCGCGCCCCACGTGTACCGGTTGCTTCCCGACGTCCTCGGCGAACGGATCGCGCGCCAGGGACCGTACGAACACCACGGGCAGCAGCTGACGTTCCGGCAGGTGGCCGGCCGCACGGGTGCCCGGGGTCAGGGAAGCGGGGGTGCCGAGCTGATGTCGAACCTGATCGAGTACGTACCCAGGCGGCGCGGTGGCGGCGACGGCAAGCCGGCCTACTACGCGGCGACCCTCCGCATCACCGTGCGCACCGTTCCTTTCTCACCCGTCCCGCGCGTCCACGTGGCCGCCGGCGTGCGCCGGTTCGTCACCGGCAAGGTCTACATGCCGTACGGCAAGGGTGTGTCCGCCTACCTGCTCCCGGACGACTCCCTCGTCCACGACGGCCCGCAGCCGCAGCGCTTCGCGGTCGCCATGCTGGAGTGGAAGAACGGCACCACGGACTGGCGTCAGGGCGGAGCAGAAGGGATGCTCGCCCGGATCAGCGCACTCGACGCACTGCCGTCCCCGGACCGGCTGGTGAAGGAGGCCGACCACTGGATCCACGGCCGGGACGGAATCCGGATCGCGATCGGGCACCAGGCGGCCATGGGCAGGCACACGATCGGCACCGGACTGATGCCCAGTGAACGCCGACGGCTGATCGAGTGGGCGGAGCAGGCGATCGCTCCCGAGTTCGTGCCCGTTTCGAAGCTCGAGCGCAGTGCATACGCGCGGCCACCCAAGAAACAGCTCAAGAAGCTGCCGTCCATTCCCAAGAACATGGAAAAGAAGAATCCCGAAGACCTCGCGGTCATCCTGGATGAGCGTGAGCTGAACGCGGCCCACAACGCTCAGGTTCTGCGGGCACGCCTGGCCGAAGCACTTGAAGGCAAAGACCTCACCGCGGTCGTGCTCCACCAGAACGACGCCATCCGCGATCAGATGATCGCCGCGGCGGAGACGGGGCTGGGGCTGGCCGGGCTCCGGCGTGTGCACGGCCCCGATACCTGGGTGTGGGAGGCCGAGGAGCTGACCGTCCGGCTGCACGCTCGGCCCCTGGGGAGTCTCGGTGCACCGCTGGGAGGCGACAGCGTGCCGCGCCGGGGGCAGGAACACGACAAGGCCATCGAGGAGCGCCGTACCGGTGTCGCGCGCTCCATGGCCGCACTGCGGGAAGCCGTCCCCGGGGTGCGGCTGGCCTTCGTGGAGCTCGACGGGCAGGACGCCTTCCGCCATGCCAAGCGACGGAGCGACCCCAAGCATGCGATCCGCCTCGGCTGCGCGGACGCAGGCCTGGTGACCCAGTTCATCCGTCCACCGGACCCGGATGTGGAGACGGACGAGGCTCTCGCCGATGCAGGGCTGCGTGCAGCCGCAGCCTGGTCGGACGGCCTGCGCCAGACCGGTATGCGGCTGGTGCCTCAGCACACGCTCGGTGACACGCTCATCCCCGCGAACCTGAACCAGGTGGCCTTCCACCTCGTGGAACGCCGCCTTGACGGTCCCACGGGCAAGCAGCAGTTCACGCCGATCGCGGTGCTCATCCGGCCGGGCGCGAAGTGCGTGCTGGGTAAGTCGGCCGACATGCACGAATGGGTGCCGTACCCCGAACTCCTCAAGTCGTTGACGGGCCGGGTCGAAGGCAGGAAGAACAGTGCGGAGCAGTCGGCCCTCACGGCGGCCTTCATCAAGAAGACACTCGCGCAGCTGCGCAGCACCCCGACGCTCGTTCTGGCCCACGCTCAGGACGTCAGGAAGCGCTGGCCGTGGCTGAGGAACGACGGTCTGGAACGGGACAGGCTCGGCCTCGACGGAGGTCCCGTTCAGCGGATTGGTCTGTACGGCAAGCAGCTTCGTGTCGTCCGGATCGCCGACGGCAGCCGGGACGAGACAGCGCAGTGCTGGGCCGAGCGTGAGGAACTCTCGCCCGAGCTGGAGGGTAAGCAGCGCGGGGGCATCGCGATGGGGCTGTGGCGGTCCGGGGTGCGGGGTGACTCCGACCGCGTCTTCTACAGCACGATCGGCAAGTCCGGCACGCAGTCGAAGCTCACCAACGACGACGCCAAACTGACTCCGCACACCAACGCCTCGGGCAACAACGCTTACCGGCCGACGGTGAACGCCTGGAACCCGGACCTCCTCGAGCTGACCGTCGCGTGCCTTCAGCCCGGTGACGATGCGGAGGCATGGGCCGCATTCGTCCACCAGCAGCGTTTCAGCGAGGACTACCGTGCTGGTCGCGAGGGGTTGGCTCTGCCCTTGATCTTGCATCTTGCGCGGCTTGCGGACGATTACGCTCTGCCACACGAAGTAGAGGACGTCTTGGACCCGGAGCCCCAGGCCCCGGCCGCGTCGGACCCGACTCTGTCGGGCCAGTTGATCTTTGACTTCGACCTCGATGACAGGGATGAGGAGTGACCTGGTGACCTGAGTCAGAGATTCGTCGGCAGTTGGCGGCGACTTTGTCGAGGGATCTCGTCGGCGTCCTTGATCCGGACGAAGGGCTTGGGGTGCTCGTTCCACCCGCCTGCGGAAACCGCCGTAGCGGCAACCTGCGCAAACCCCCGCGACGGACCCACCCCCCTCCCCCGTAGAGCAAACGACAGACAGCTCACAGGGAGGGGAGCAGGACGTGGCGGGGCACAGGGGTAAACGCGTCACAGGTACGGCGGCCGCATTGGTGGCGATGGCGGCGCTCACCGCGTCACAGGCGCCGGGGGCGTTCCCGGCACGGGCCTCCGTGCCGGCGCCCAGGCAGGCACCCGCCCAGGACGGGCCGAGCGTGTCCGGCGACGCACCGTACCGCACCGAGCTTCCGCCGCTGCGAACCGGGAAGGGCGCGGGCGGCGGGGCGGGTCACCAGGTGCTGGGCGGTGCGCTGCCGGCGAGTGTGTTCGCCGCCTATCGGCGGGCCGAGGAGCGGCTCGCGCGCGAGGCGCCCGGATGCCGGCTGCGCTGGCAGCTGCTGGCGGCGATCGGGCAGGTGGAGTCGGGCCAGGCGCGGGGCGGCAGGGTGACGTCGGACGGTACGACCGTGGCGCCGATCCTCGGGCCGCGGCTGGACGGCGTGGCCTTCGCGCTGATCCGGGACACCGACGGCGGCGCTCACGACGGGGACACGGCCTACGACCGCGCGGTCGGGCCGATGCAGTTCATCCCGTCGACCTGGGCCCGCTGGGGCGCGGACGGCAACGGCGACGGGCGTACGGATCCGAACAACGTCTTCGACGCGGCACTCGCCGCCGGACGGTATCTGTGTGCCGGGGGCCGGGACCTGTCCGTCCCCGCCCAGCTGGACCGGGCGATCCTCGGCTACAACCAGTCGACGGCCTATCTGCGCACGGTCAGGGCCTGGTACGCGTACTTCCTGGAAGGGCACCGGGTGGTGCCGGACGGCTCCGCCGGGTCCTCCTCCGCGCGCCCGGAGCCGTCGCGATCCCCCTCGAAGCCGAAGGAGGCCTCGCCGGCACCCTCCGCCCGGCGGAGTGCCCCGCCGTCCCGTACTCCGTCGGCCCCTGCCTCTCCGGCCCCGACCAGAACCCGCCCGGCCACCGAACCCGGGAAGCCGGACGAGCCACGACTGCCCACCCCCGCACCGGACATCGAGCTCCCCGGCGACGACCTGCTGCCCAGCGGCGCCCCACTCACCAGTAACAGCGCGGACTCGATGACCGCCTCCCCCTCCACAACCGCCGATACTGGGCGGTAATGTCGCCCACCGCCGGACAGCACGAGACCGGTGGTGAGCGCGAAGGGGTCCTCATGGCGACGGACATGCCTGCGGACATGCCCGCAGAGGCAGAGACACCTGCGGAGATGCACGCGGCCGACGAGCGGTGGCGGCGCATGTGGAGCCACCGCGAGCACTTGCTCAAGGTGGCCCGGCGCAGGTCGATGAGTGCGGAGGACGCCGAGGACGCGGTGCACGAGGCGATGCTGCGCGCCGCCGAGCGGCCCGACCTGGACGAGGAGCGGCTCGCGGCCTGGCTGACGACGGTCACGATGCGGCTGTGCGTCGACCGCTACCGGCAGGTGAACCGCGAGGCCGAGGTGCGTACCAGCCCGACGCTCATCGCCCCCGGCCCGGTGCCCGTCGAGGAGGCGGTGTGCGACCGGGCCGAGGCGAAGTGGCTGGCGGTGCGCAGTGGTGAGCTGCCCGCGCGGCAGGCCGAGGCGCTGCGGCTGAAGTCGGAGGACCTCGACGTCGGGCAGGTCGCTGTCCGGATGGGGCTGAGCTACCGCACCGTCGAGTCGCTGCTGGCCCGGGCCCGGCGGACGCTGCGGCAGTCGCTGGCGGCCACCTTCGGGTTCGCGCTGTTCCTGATCGGATGGGGCCGGCCGCGCGGAGTCGGCAGGGCGCAGTCCGTGGCCGTCGCCTCGACGGCGGCGTCCCTGGCGGTGGCGGGGTTCGTGCTGCCGTACGCCCTCGACGGCGGGGGCGGGGGCGGTACGGCGCCTCGGCCTGCGGTCGCCTCGCCGGACGCGGAGACGTTGCGGCGGGACGGCGGGGGCGGGGGTCGTACGCCTCGGGGGGACGAGCCCACGGCTGCGTCAGCCGAGCCCACAGCGGCCGGGTCCCCCGCCGGCGAATCGTTCCTCCCGCTGTCCGTGCCGTCGCTGCCGGAGATCCCGGACGTACCGGATGTTCCGGACGTCACGGTGTCGCCGTTGCCCTTGCTGCCCTCGCCGGAGGTCCCGCAGGTGCCCGACGTGCCGCAGCCCGATGTCCCCGACCTGCCGGTGGAGCCCTCCGCCGTGCCGACGGACACAGCGGTCCCGGCGGTCCCGGAGGCTCCGGTGGATCCCGCCGCACCGTCCACCTCGCTCCCCGAGCCCACGGCGCGTCCGCTTCCGTAGCGCCCGGAAACCCGCTCGAAAAAAATTCGACACTCGAGCGACGGACGCTCCGCCCCTCCCCGTAGAGCAGATGTCAGAGCTGCTCCTCGGGCTGAAGGGTGAACCGGATGGGTGTCGAGATCTGTGTGGAAGGGCTGACCAAGTCCTTCGGCCACCAGGTCATCTGGCAGGACGTCTCGCTGACGCTGCCCGCCGGGGAGGTCTCGGTCATGCTCGGCCCCTCCGGCACGGGCAAGTCGGTGTTCCTCAAGACGCTCGTCGGCCTGCTGAAGCCGGAGCGCGGCTCGATCACGATCCAGGGCCGGGACATCACGAAGCTGCGCGAGCACGACCTGTACGAGGTGCGCAAGCTCTTCGGCGTGCTGTTCCAGGACGGCGCGCTGTTCGGCTCGATGAACCTGTACGACAACATCGCCTTCCCGCTGCGCGAGCACACCCGTAAGTCCGAGAGCGACATCCGGCGCATCGTGCTGGAGAAGATGGACATGGTCGGGCTGATCGGCGCCGAGGGGAAGCTGCCCGGCGAGATCTCCGGCGGGATGCGCAAGCGCGCCGGGCTGGCCCGGGCCCTGGTGCTGGATCCCGAGATCATCCTCTTCGACGAACCCGACTCCGGCCTCGACCCGGTCCGCGTGGCCTACCTCAACCAGCTGATCGTCGACCTGAACGCCCAGATCGACGCGACCTTCCTGATCGTCACGCACGACATCGCCTCGGCCCGCCAGGTGCCGGACAACATCGGACTGCTGTTCCGCCGCGAGCTGGTGATGTTCGGCCCGCGCGAGGAGCTGCTGACCAGCGACGAGCCGGTCGTGCGGCAGTTCCTGAACGGCCGGATGCAGGGCCCGATCGGGATGGCGGAGGAGAAGGACGCGGCCCAGGTCGAGCAGGAGCTGGCGCAGATCGACGACACCGCGCGCGTTCAGGAGCTGACTCCCCGCCTGCTGCCGGGGCCGGGCATCTCCCGGCCACCCCGCTGGGAGGCGATCGCCCGGCGCGAGGCCGCGCTGCGCCAGAAGGCGGTGGCCGGCGCATGAGCCTGTCACCCATCGGAGGGCTGCGGCACTCGGGCAGCCTCTTCGCGATGGCGCTGGACGTCGTCCGGACGATCCCCCGACGGCCGTTCCAGGCGCGGGAGTTCATCCAGCAGGCGTGGTTCGTCGCGAGTGTGACGATCATGCCGACGGCCCTGGTCTCCATCCCCTTCGGGGCGGTCATCGCGCTGCAGATCGGCAGTCTGACCCGGCAGCTGGGCGCCCAGTCCTTCTCCGGGGCCGCCTCCGTGCTCGCCGTCCTGCGCGAGGCCTCGCCGATCGTCACCGCGCTGCTGATCGCGGGCGCCGGCGGCACGGCGATCTGCGCCGACCTCGGGGCGCGGAAGATCCGCGACGAGATCGACGCGATGCAGGTGCTGGGCATCGACCCCATCCACCGGCTGGTCGTCCCCCGCGTACTGGCGTCGATGCTGGTGGCGGTGCTGCTCAACGGCCTGGTGTCGGTGGTCGGCGTGGCGGGCGGCTACTTCTTCAACGTCGTTCTCCAGAACGGCACTCCGGGCGCCTATCTCGCCTCCTTCACCACGCTCGCCCAGCTGTCCGACCTGTGGGCGGCCGAGGTCAAGGCGCTGGTGTTCGGCGCGATCGCCGGGATCGTCGCCTCGTACAAGGGACTGACCGCGAAGGGCGGGCCGAAGGGTGTGGGCGACGCGGTGAACCAGTCGGTGGTGATCACCTTCATGTTGCTGTTCGTGACCAACTTCGTGATGACCGCCGTGTACTTCCAAGTCGTTCCGCAGAGGGGTTAGCCGATGAGACTCATCGACCGCCCACTGAAGTCCCTCGAGGCGCTGGGCGCCCAACTCTCCTTCTACGGCCGCTCGCTGGCGTGGACCGGGCGCACCCTGCGCCGCTACAAGAAGGAGATCCTGCGGCTGCTCGCCGAGGTGAGCTTCGGCCGGGGCGCGCTCGCCGTCGTGGGCGGCACCGTCGGCGTGATCGCCTTCCTGTCGTTCTTCACCGGCACGGAGGTCGGCCTGCAGGGCTACGCGGCCCTGAACCAGCTCGGCACCTCCAACTTCGTCGCCTTCCTCTCGGCGTACTTCAACACCCGCGAGATAGCCCCGCTGGTGGCCGGGCTCGCGCTCTCCGCGACCGTCGGAGCCGGGTTCACCGCCCAGCTCGGCGCGATGCGGATCAGCGAGGAGACAGACGCCCTGGAGGTCATGGGCGTGCCCTCGCTGCCGTTCCTGGTGACGACGCGGATGATCGCCGGGTTCGTGGCCGTCATCCCGCTGTACGTGATCGGCCTGCTGTCCTCCTACCTCGCCGCCCGCACCATCACCACCGTCTACTACGGCCAGTCGGCGGGCACCTACGACCACTACTTCCACCAGTACCTGCCCCCGGTCGACGTGCTGTGGTCCTTCGGCAAGGTGCTCGTCTTCGCCGTCCTGATCATCCTGGTGCACTGCTTCTACGGCTACTACGCCAGCGGCGGCCCGGCAGGCGTCGGCGTGGCCGTGGGCCGTGCGGTGCGGACCTCGATCGTGGCCATCAACGTCCTGGACTTCTTCCTGTCGCTCGCGATCTGGGGCGCCAGCACGACCGTACGGATAGCGGGGTGAGCCGCCCGATGAGGGTATTGAGACTGAGGTTGTACGGCGTCGTCTTCATCGCCGTTCTGGCACTGCTGCTGTCCCTGTCCGTCGCCGTCTACCGGCAGGTGTTCACGCCGGTCGTGCGGATCACCCTGGAGGCCGACAGCCTCGGCAACCAGCTCGATCCGCGCGCCGACGTCAAGCTGCGCGGGCTGCTGGTCGGCGAGGTGCGCGAGGTCCGGGCCGACGGGACGAAGGCGACGCTCGACATCGCGCTCAAGCCGGAGCACATCGCCCACATCCCGTCCGACGTGCACGCCCGCCTGCTGCCCAAGACGCTGTTCGGCGAGAAGTACGTCGACCTGGTCGCGCCGCGCGGCTCGTCGGGCCGGCCCATCCGCGCCGGTGACGTCATCACCCAGGACCGCACCCGCGTCGGCATCGAGCTCCAGCAGCTGATGAACGACCTGCTGCCCCTGCTGCGGACGGTCCAGCCCGGCAAGCTCAACGCCACGCTCTCCGCGTTCGCCACCGCCCTGGAGGGACGCGGCGACCGGATCGGCGACAACCTCACGCGCCTGGAGGCCTATCTGCGCCGCCTCAATCCGCACCTGCCGTCCCTGAAAGAGGACATCGCACGCTTCGCCGACGTCGCCGAGGTCTACGGCGACGCGGCGCCCGACCTGATGGAGATCCTGCGCAACACCGTCACCACCAGCCGCACGATCGTCGAGCAGAAGGACCAGCTGGCGGCGGCGCTGAAGACCACGGCCACCGTCGCGGGCACCGCGGACGACTTCCTCGACGCCAACGGCGACCGGCTGATCACCCTCGGCCAGGTCTCCCGCCCCACGCTGGAGCTGTTCGCCCGGTACTCCCCTCAGTACCCCTGCCTGCTGGCCGGCCTGGTCCGGCAGGAGAAGGTGTCCGAGGAGGCCTTCCGGGGCGGCAAGATGCACATCACGCTGGAGGTCGTACGGCCGCAGGGGGCGTACGAACCGGGTGAGGAACCGCGCTACGGCGAGCGGTCCGGTCCCAACTGCCGTGATCTGCCCCATCCTCCGGTGCCGGCACCCGGTGCCCACCTCGACGACGGTTCCAAGAAGGGGAGTCCGACCTCGGGCGGCCCGCTCGGCGTCTCCGCCACCCGGGCCGAGCAGCGGGCCGTCGGCTCGCTCGTGGCGCCGGTGCTGGACGTGCCCGCGGACGAGGTGCCGCCGGTCGCCACGCTGCTGTTCGGACCGATGGCGCGCGGGACGGCGGTGAGCGTCGCATGAGCACCACAGGAGCCCGGCAGACCGCCGCCCCGCTGATCAAGTTCAGCCTCTTCGCGCTGGTGACGGTCCTGGCGACGGCCCTGCTCGCCGCCACCATCGTGAACATCTCCTTCACCCCCGAGCACGAGTACCGCGCGGTCTTCAGCGACGTCACCGGCCTGGAGGAGGGCGACGACATCCGGGTGGCCGGAGTGCGGGTCGGCGAGGTCGAGGGCATCCGGATCAAGGACCGGACGCTGGCCGAGGTCACCTTCACGGTCAGCCAGGACCGGCCCCTGCTCACCGGCACGGGCGCCGTCATCCGCTACCGCAACCTGGTCGGGCAGCGGTACGTCGCGCTGACCGAGGGCGCCGGCGACGGCACCCGGCTGCGCCCCGGCGGCACGATCCCGCTCGCGCGCACCCAGCCCGCCCTCGACCTGAACGCGCTGCTGAACGGCTTCAAGCCGCTGTTCGCCGCGCTCAGCCCGAAGGACGTCAACCAGCTCGCCACCGAGATCATCAAGACCCTCCAGGGCGAGGGCGGCACCGTCAACAGCCTGCTGACGCACACGGCGTCGCTCACCACGACGCTGGCCGGCCGCGACAAGCTGATCGGCTCGGTGATCGACAACCTCAACACCGTGCTGGAGACGCTCGACAAGCGCGGCGCCCGCTTCTCCGGACTGCTCAAGCAGCTGCGCCGGATCATCTCGGGCCTGTCCGCCGACCGCAAGCCCATCGGGCAGTCGCTGGTGAGCATCGGCGATCTGACGGGGGCCACCTCGGGGCTGCTGAAGGACGCGCGTCCGCCGCTCAAGGACGACATCGCGGAACTGACCGAACTCACCGGGACGCTGAACGACAACGAGAAGACCGTGGAGGGCGTGCTGAAGCGGCTGCCGAACAAGCTGAACGAGCTGACGGGGACGGCGTCCTACGGCTCGTGGTTCAACTTCTACCTGTGCGACTTCGACGGCCGGATCGTGCTGCCGAAGACGAAGCAGGTGCTCACCCCCGAGATGCACGTGGCGAGGGCGAGGTGTGGGGCATGAGCCGCAGGAAGCGTCCGGAGCCGCTGTTCAAGGTGCGGGTGGAGCCGCCGAAGCTGCCTCGCGTGCGACTGCCGAAGGTACGGCTCCTGCCGCGCCGCACGCCGCGTCCGCAGCCGATGTTCAAGGTCCGTGTCGACCCGCCGAAGCTGCCGAGGCTACGGCTCCGCCGCCCGCACCTCGGCCCCTTCCGCGAGCGCAACCCCATCGTCATCGGCGCCGTCGGACTCACCGTCCTCGCGCTGCTGACCGTGGCCGCGTTCAACGCCGACCGCCTGCCGGTCATCGGCGACGGCGACACGTACAGCGCTGCCTTCGCGGAGGCGGGCGGGCTCAAGCCGGGCGACGAGGTGCGGATCGCCGGGGTCAAGGTCGGCAAGGTCGAGGAGGTCGACCTGGACGGCGACCACGTCAAGGTCACCTTCAAGATCAAGGGCGAGCCGGGGTTCGGCACCGAGACCGGCGCGTCGATCCGGGTCAAGACGATCCTCGGCGCGAAGTACCTCGCCCTGCACCCCAAGGGGCGGGGCCGGCTGGAACCCGGCAGTGAGATCCCGCTGAAGCGGACCGTCCCCGCGTACGACGTCGTGCAGGCGTTCAGCGATCTCACCACCACGACGGAGAAGGTCGACACCGACCAGCTGGCGAAGGCGCTGGACACCATCTCGACGACCTTCGAGGACTCACCGGAAGAGGTACGGGCGTCCATCAAGGGCCTGTCGAAGATCTCCCGGACGGTGGCCTCGCGCGACAAGGCCCTCAAGGAGCTCCTCGACCACGCGAACGGTGTCACGGGCGTACTCGCCGACCGGTCGGGCGACTTCACCGCCCTGGTCAAGGACGGCGACAAGCTGTTCAAGGAGATCAGCAAGCGGCGGGCGGCGATCCACAAGCTGCTGAAGACCTCCGCCGCGCTCGGCATCCAGCTCTCCGGACTGGTCCAGGACAACGAAAAGGAGATCGGGCCCGCCCTCAAGGGCCTCAACCGCGTGGTGGAGATGCTCGAACGGAACCAATCCAACCTGGACCGGAGCATCAAGCTCCTGGCCCCCTACGTGCGGGTCTTCACCAACACCCTCGGCAACGGCCGCTGGTTCGACTCCTACGTCCAGAACCTGGTCGCCGCCCCGGTGGTGCCGCGAACGGGAGGCACGCAGTGAGCAACCGCCCGAAGAAGCACCTGGCCGTACTGACCGCCCTGGCCCTGGTCGCCGCGCTCACCTACGTCCTGTGGCCGCGCCCCGAGCCGGTCCGTGTCACGGCCTACTTCCCGCGCACGGTCGGCATCTACCCCGGCTCGGACGTCCGCGTGCTCGGCGTCCGGATCGGCGAGGTCAGGAAGATCACGCCGGAGGGCGGCCGGGTGCGGGTCGAGCTGGAGTACGACGCGGGCCGCAAGGTCCCGGCTCACGCGCAGGCCGCGATCATCAACTCCTCGGTGGTCAGCGACCGTTACCTGCAGCTGCTGCCGGTGTACCGCAGCGGTCCGGTGCTGCGGGACGGGGACGAGATCCCCGAGTCGCGCACAGCCGTACCGGTCGAGTTGGACCGCGTCTTCGACAGCCTGCACACCACGGCCGAGGCGTTCGGCCCCAAGGGCGCCAACAGGGACGGCTCCCTGTCGCGGCTGCTAGGGGTGAGCGCCGACAACCTCGACGGCCAGGGCAAGAACCTCCACCAGACGGTCGAGGACCTCTCCCAGGCGGTGACGACTCTCTCCGACGGCCGCACGGACCTGTTCGGCACGGTCCGCAACCTCCAGGTCTTCACGGCGGCGCTGGCGGCCGACGACAAGAGCGTGCGGTCGTTCAACACCAGCCTCGCCAAGGTCGCCGAGCAACTCGCGGGCGAACGGGAGGACCTGGCGGCCGCGCTGAAGAACCTCGGCACGGCGCTCGGTGACGTGTCCGCCTTCGTGAAGAAGAACAAGAAGTCGCTGACGTCGAACGTGGAGGGCCTGAGCAAGGTGACCAAGGTGCTCGTCACCCAACGGGCGGCACTGGAGGAGCTGCTGGAGGTAGCGCCGACCGGCATGTCGAACCTGAACAACGCCTACAACCCCTCCGCGGGCACCCTCGACAC
Source organism: Streptomyces coeruleorubidus (assembly GCF_028885415.1). Lineage (GTDB taxonomy): Bacteria > Actinomycetota > Actinomycetes > Streptomycetales > Streptomycetaceae > Streptomyces > Streptomyces coeruleorubidus_A. Next base: position 2,857,142 of record NZ_CP118527.1, on the reverse strand, counting down.
CCGCAACAACCCCGACCACCCGCAGGATCCGGCCTCACTGCTGTGCTCGATCCTGAAGACAACAGGGGAGAAGACCGACTGCAAGGACCTGAGGGACCTCTTCGACTCTTTGCCCGAAGTGCCCCAGGGCACCGCGGTCACCGGCACGGTCGACCGCACCCTCGGCGGAATCCTGGGGGCGAGCGCATGAGGCCGCTGCGCAAGGTCGGGGCCGTCGCCTGGGCGGCCGTCGGGACGCTGCTGATGTCCGGCTGCGAGTTCAACGGCTGGTACGACGTCCAGCTCCCCGGCGGAGCCGCCGCCGACGGCCACGCCTACCACGTCACCGTCGAGTTCCGGGACGTCCTCGACCTGGTTCCGCAGTCGGCCGTCAAGGTCAACAACGTCACTGTGGGCGCGGTGGAGAAGGTGGAGCTGGAGGGCTGGCACGCGCGGGTCCGCCTCCGGGTCGCCGACTCCGTGAAGCTGCCCGCCAACGCCATCGCCGAGCTGCGGCAGACCAGCATGCTCGGCGAGAAGTACGTGGCGCTGTCCAGGCCGCCGGAAGGCGCGCCGGTCGGCCGGCTCCGCGACGGTGATGTGATCCCCCTGTCCCGCAGCGGCCGCAACCCGGAGATCGAGGAGGTGCTGTCCGCGCTGTCCGCCCTGCTCAACGGCGGTGGCGTGGCCCAGCTCAAGACGATCACCACGGAGCTGAACAAGGCCCTGGAGGGCCGGGAGAACCGGGTCAAGTCCCTGCTCAAGGAACTCGACACCTTCATCGGCGGCCTGGACGACCAGCGCCGGGACATCGTCCGCGCGCTGAAGGCCGTCGACCGGCTGGCCGAACGGCTGGGCAAGGAGAAGACGACGATCGCCGAGGCCGTCGACACGATGCCGCCCGCCCTGAAGATCCTGGCCGACCAGCGCCGCGACCTGACGAGGATGCTCACCGCCCTGTCCAAGCTGGGCAAGACCGGAACCAAGGTGGTCAACGCCTCGCACGAGGACACGGTCGCCAACCTCAGGCAACTGCGGCCGATCCTGCAACAGCTCAACAAGGCGGGCAGCGACCTGCCCAACTCCCTGGAGCTGCTGACGACGTACCCGTTCCCGCGCAACGTGGTGGACGCCATCAAGGGCGACTACGTCAACCTGCACGTCACGGCGGACCTCGATCTGGCGGGGATCTACGGCAACCTGACGGACGAGCCGGGCGGCGGGAACGGCGGGGACACTCCCGGGCTTCCCGAGCCCCCGGACCTGCCCGACGCACCGGATCTCCCGGACGTGCCGGATCTCCCGGATGCGCCGGACGTGCCGAAGCCCACCGCGCTGCCGAGCGGTCCGAGCGTGCCGTCGTCCCCGTCGGCCCCCTCGGGCGGCGACGACCCGCTGTGCCCGCCGGTGTGCACCGCCGGCTACGGCTCCGGCGGTCACCGCACCGGGGGCGACTGGCCCGAGGGGATCAACCTCGAACTCGCCGAGCTGATGCTGAAGGGGGTCCAGCCGTGATCACCCGTACGGTCAAGGCACAACTGATCGCCTTCGCGGCCCTCACCGCCGTGGGTGTGTCGTACGTCGGCGCCGAGTACACGGGCCTGGTGGACGAGGTCCTGGACCGCGGCTACACCGTGCGGGCCGACTTCGCCGACTCCGGGGGCGTCTTCCCCGGCGCCGAGGTCACCTATCGCGGGGTGCCGGTGGGCAAGGTCGGCGCACTGCGCCTGACCGGCCAGGACGGGGTCTCGGTCGCGCTCGACATCGAGGACGGGGCGCCGCGCATCCCGGCGGACACGCTGGCAGTGGTGGCGAACCGTTCGGCGGTGGGCGAGCAGTACGTCGACCTCCAGCCCCGCACCTCGAACGGCCCGTACCTGCTGAACGGCAGCACGATCCCGCGCGAGAGCACGCGGGTGCCGCTGCCGGCGACGGACATGGTCCTCAGCCTGGACCGCCTCGTGAACTCGGTCGGCAAGGACGACCTGCGGGTCACGGTCGACGAGCTGGGCGAGGCCTTCGCCGGCACCGGCCCGAACCTGAGCCGCCTGGTGGACTCGGGCAACGCCCTGGTCGGGTCGGCGTCCGAGGCGCTGCCGGAGACGATCGCCCTGATCGAGGACTCACGGAAGGTCCTGAAGACGCAGGCCGACCAGGGCTCGTCGATCAAGTCGTTCGCGCGCGATCTGGCGGCGCTCTCGGCCCAGTTGAAGGCCAGCGACGGGGACCTGCGCAAGCTGATCGGCAACGCGCGGCCGGCGGCGCAGGAGCTGAACTCGCTGCTGAAGTCCACCGGGCCGCAGCTGTCGGTCCTGCTGGCCAACCTGATCAGCGGCGGCCAGGTCACGCTGGCCCGCCTGCCCGGCGTGGAGCAGGCCCTGGTCACCTTCCCGCTGATGGTCGCGGGCAGCTACACGGTCGTCCCGGGCGACGGCACCACCCACTTCGGCCTCGTGCTGAACGCCGACGACCCGCCGGCCTGCACCAAGGGGTACGGCACGGCACGCCGCGACCCCGCGGACACCCGCACACGCGAGGCGAACACCGACGCCCGCTGCACGCTCCCGCGCGGCAGCGAGTCGTCGGTACGGGGCGCGCAGAACGCCCCGGGCGCGTCGACCACAGACGGCGGCGCGAACCAGGCGACGTACGTCACCCCGTACGACCCGGAGACCGGCACCACCACCGGCCCGGACGGAAGGAACGTCGAGATCGGCTCGACGGGCGGCCAGCAGGCCGCGTTCGGAAAGGAGTCGTGGCAATGGCTGCTCGTCGGCCCCATGGCATGAGGCCGGTGCGACCCGGAGCGCTGACGGCGGGACTCGTCGCGGCGACCGTCATCACCACCGCACTGGCACTCTGGCTGGCCTTCGGCCTCTACACACAGCGCGAGGCGGACCAACGACGCCAGGGCATCCTGGCCGCGGCCCGCCAGTCGGCACTGAACTTCACCTCCCTGGACTACCGCCACTACGGCCGTGACAGCGCGAACGTACTGGCGGGCGCGACCGGCGAGTTCAAGAAGCAGTTCACCGCACAGACGGACCAGTTGACGAAGCTGGTGGCCCAGAACAAGTCCGTGTCGCAGGGCCAGATCCTGGAGGCGGGCATCGTCCGCTCGGACGAGAACTCGGCCCGTGTGTTGGTGGTCGCCGACAGCAAGGTGACGAACACCGCCGTGCCCGAGGGGGAGGCGCGCACGTACCGGCTCCAGCTCGACCTCGTGCACAAGGACGGCCGCTGGCTGACGTCCGACGTCGAGTTCGTCGGCTGATCCACGGGCCGATTCGCCGACCGACAAGCACCGACGAGGAGTACCACCATGCCGAAGACGACCACCGGCCGCGCCCCCGGTCCCGGCACCCGCCGCACCATGACGGCGGCCGCCCGCGCGGCGGCGAAGCGCGCCGAGCGCGGCCACCGCGAAGCGGGCGCGGCGACGGCCGGCGACGAGGAGTCCGCGCGCCGGGCCGAGCTGCCGCCCGCCGGACGCACCGTCCTCGTCGAGGCCCCGAAGGACGGCTGGGACGACCCGCCGGAGCCGTCGCCGGAGTCGTTCGAGGAGGACGAGCCGCAGAAGCGGAGCGAGCCCGGCCCCGGCGGCCGTCAAAGGCTGCTCACCCTGGTCCTGGCCGTCCTGCTCGTCGTCGGCCTGGTCGCGCTCGCCGCCCTGGGATGGCAGTACCGCGACGGCCGCCTGACGGAGACCGCCCGGACCGAGGCGCTCGCGGCCGCGCGCAAAGCGGCGCCGATCGTCCTGTCGTACGACTACCGCCGCCTGGACAAGGACTTCTCCCGGGCCCGCGCGCACCTGACCGGCGACTTCCGCGACGAGTACGGCAAGACCACGAAGACCGTGGTCGCCCCGACGGCCAGGAAGTACCACGGCGTGGTGAAGGCGACGGTCGCCGCCCCCGGCTCCGGCGCCGCCCCGGCCGCCTCCGTCGTCTCGGCCTCCCCCGACAAGGTCGTGGTCCTGCTCTTCGTCAACCAGGTCACCCAGAGCACCCAGGTCTCGGGGTCCCGCGTGGACCTGAACCGGGTGCGGATGACGATGGACCGCACGGGCGACGGGTGGAAGGTGAGCGCGGTGGACGCGCTGTAGCAGCGGTTTCCCTTAGTTCCCGGAGTTGGTTCCCGGAGTCCACCGCCGACCTCAGTGCCTCGGTGAAGGACCCGGCCCACGCCTGGACCGTCTCGTGGGTGAACAGGTCCGTCGAGTACTCGAACGTGACCGTGATCGCGTCGGTCTCGGGGGCGATCACGACGTAGAGCTCGTTGCGGGCCACGCCCTGGACGGGGAGGGCGCGGATGGTGGTGGAGACCTCCTGGAGGTTCAGGGCCGGCGGCTCTGTGGTGATCACTGTGAACAGGACCGTGGGGAACAGGGCGTCCTTCAGCTCGGGCGAGACGAGAGACACCACGTCCGTCAGGGGCAGTTCCTGGTGATCGAGGGCCGTGAAGAGGGTGCTGCTCAGTTGGGACACCAGGTCGGGGAAGGTTTCCGCTTCGGACAGCCGGGCCCGTAGGAGTACGGCGTCGCCCAGGATGCCGACGATCTCGGCGCGGTCGCGTTGCACGCGGTTCGCGCTGGAGGCCGCCAGGACGATGTCGCCTCGTTCGCCGCACAGGTCGGCCAGCCACGTGGCGAACGTGGCCGCGAGGACCGTGTAGGCGGTGGTGCCCAGGCGGGTTGCCGTGCCGGCCAGGCGGGCGGGTGTGTCGTCGGTGACGGTCCAGGTGTGCAGGGCGCCCCGGCCGGAGAGCTTGCCCGGGTGCGGGTGGTCGTAGGGGAGGGGCGGGCGTAGGGGGACGTTGTCGAGTTCCGTGCGCCAGAAGTGCTCCAGGGCTGTCCTGCGCTTGTCCGGCAGGGTGTGTTCCGATCGGGCGAAGTCCGTGAACTGAGCGACAGTGACGGGCAGTTGGAGTGCCGTACCGGATCGACGCGCGTTGTACAGCTCCTGTAGGTCGCGCCTGATGATGCTCAGGGACCAGCCGTCGCAGACCGCGTGGTGGAAGACCGTCACCATGACCCAGTGGTCCTCGGCGAGACGGGCCAGGCGGAATCGGAAGAGCGGGGTCTGGTTCAGCGTGAACGGGGTGGCGACCTGCTCTCGGCACCAGCGGTCCAGGTACTCCGCGTCCCCGGCGTGGGCGCGGAGGTCGGTGATCGGCAGCGTCACGGGGACATGGGCCAGGATTTCGACCTCGTACCGTCCGTCCTCTCGGCGGACCGGCCTGCCGCGGAGCGCGTGGTGGCGTGCCACCAGGTCCCTGAGGGCCTCGTGCAGGACCTCGGGCTCCAAGTCCCCCCTCAGATCCATGCGGTGGGCGATGTTGTAGACGCTCGGGTCGGGGAGTGCGTGGTGGCGGCGCCACAGACGGCGCAGGGTCGAGGGCATCGGCGCGGTGTCCACGACACGGTTACGTGTCGCGATGCCTCGGATCGTCGGATCCAGGAAGAAGTCGGCCATCGTGAGATCGACGTCCGCCTCCTCCCGCATGCGGTTCAGCAGCCGGATCGCGCTCAGGGAGTGGCCGCCGAGTTCGAAGAACGAGGTAGTGACCGGGATCGGCCGGGCGTCCAGTTCCTCGCCCCACAGGTCGTGCAGTGTTTTCTCCAGGGCCGTCGTCGGCCCGGTCTGCGACGGCTCGGCGGACTCGTCCCCCGGATCCGGCAGGGCCGTGCGGTCCAGCTTGCCGGAGGCGTTCACCGGGAGGCGGTCGAGGGTCACCCATCGGCGGGGCACCAGGTGGTCGGGCAGTTCGGCGGCCAGTGCGGTGCGCGGGTCGGGCCAGGAGGCCGCATCGGCCGGCACCACGTACGCCACCAGCTCCATGTCACCGTGGCGGTCGCGGCGGGGGAGCACCGCCGCGTCCCGGACCCCGCGCAGTGCCGTCAACGCCGACTGCACCTCGCCCGGTTCGACGCGGTAGCCGCGGATCTTGACCTGGTCGTCCGCCCGGCCCCGGTACTCCAGCGTGCCGTCGGTGCGCCGGCGGCCCAGGTCGCCCGTGCGGTACAGCACCCCGCCCGCGCCGTCGTCGAGGAACGCGGCGGCGGTCTCGGCCGGGCGGTTGTGGTAGCCGTGCGCCACCGGCGTGCCGCTCACATGGATCTCGCCGACGGCGCCGACCGGGACCGGCCGGCCCGAGTCGTCCAGCAGCAGGATGCGCGCCCCCGGCACCGGGGTGCCGATCGGGGGCCACTCCTCGCCGGCCGGGTCGACGCGGTGCGACGTGACGATGATCGACGTCTCCGTGGGGCCGTACTGGTTGTAGAGCGCGCAGTGCGGGTGCGTGGCGAGGAAGCGGCGGAAGGCGGGCGTGAGCTGGAGTGCCTCGCCCGCCGAGAACAGCTCGCGCAGGGAGGGCAGCTGGGGGGCGGCCTCCATCAGGTACTTCAGCGGGGTGCAGGGCATGAACATGCGCTGCACCCGGTGGTGGCGTACCGCCTGCGCCAGCGCCGCGGGGTCGTGCCGTACGGCGTCGTCGACGAGGACGAGCGCGGCTCCCGAGGCCAGCGTCGTGAAGATCTCCTGCACGCTGACGTCGAACGCCGGTGACGTCCACTGGAGGGTGCGCAGCGCGGGGTGGCGGCGCAGATGGCCGTGGACCAGGTTCGCCGGGCCGCGGTGGGGCACGACGACGCCCTTCGGGCGGCCCGTCGAGCCCGAGGTGTGGATGCAGTACGCAGGGTCCTCCGGGCCGGCTCCGTCCGTGAGCGGGGTGGACGGCAGTGTGTCGTCCGCCTGTTCCACACGCAGGACGGGCAGCTCCGGCGCCAGGCGCGGGTGCCCGGCGATCGCGGTGCCGGAGGTGAGCAGGAGTACGGGTGTGCCGTCGTCGAGCAGCAGCGACAGACGCGGAGTGGGAAGGGACGGGTCGAGAGGGAGGTATGCCGCCCCGCTCTTGAGCACCGCCAGCAGGGCCGTGATCAGCTGCGGACCTCGCGGCAGGAGTACGGCGACCCGCTCTCCGCGCGCCGCGCCCCGGGTGCGCAACTGCCGGGCGAGGCGGTTGGCCGCCGCGTCCACGTCCGCGTAGGAGAGGTGTTGTTCCCCGCTGATCAGAGCTACGGCGTCCGGGGTGCGGCGGGCCTGCTGCTCGAACAGGCCGTGCAGAGTGGCCCGGGGCCCTTCGCCGGGGTGCTCCGCGTGGGACAGGGCCGTGCGGTCCGCGGCCGTGAGTGCGGTCAGGTCCGCGAGCGGCGCGCCCGGTGCGTCCAGGGCGCGGCGCAGGACCTGTTCGACGTAGCCCACGAAGCGGCGCACCGTGGCCTCGTCGAAGAGGGCCGTGTCGTACTCGACCATGAAGCGGACGCCGCCCGCGTGGTGGGTGAGGTAGACGCTGAGGTCGAACGGAGCGCGGGCGCTCGGGACGTCGAGCAGCGTGGCCGTCAGACGGGGCGGGTCGAAGAGGGCCTCGCCCTCGTTCTCGTACTCCACCATCACCTGGAACAGCGGATTGCGGCCCGGGTCACGACGCGGGTTGAGCGCGCCCACCAACTCGTCGAAGGGGACGCCGCGGTGTTCGTACGCCGACGTGCTGCTCTCCCGGACCCGGTGCAGCAGCGTCGGGAAGTCCGGCTCACCGGTCAGGTCCAGGCGCAGCGGCACGGTGTCGAGGAACAGGCCCACGTGGTCCTCCGCGCCCGCGGGGCGGGCCGCCACCGCGGTGCCGATCACCACGTCCCGTTGCCCGCTGAAACGGCCCAGGACCGCGCCGATCGCGCCGGTCAGTGTCATGAAGAGGGTGGCGCGGTGCCCGGCGGCGAACTTCCGCAGGTCCCTGACGAGTTCCGCGTCCAGGGCGTGCGTGAGGCTCGCACCCGCTCCCGTCCTGACCGGCGGGCGGGGGCGGTCGGTGGGCAGGGTCAGCTCCGGCGCGTCGCCGAGGCGCTGCCGCCAGAAGTCCACAGACGCGGGGTCTGCCTCGGGTGCCGCCGGCAGTTCGGGCAGGGGCGGCGGCTCCGAGCCCGCACTGCCGCCCCGCCGGGCGCGGTAGTACGCGGCCAGGTCACGGGCCAGCACGGCCGTGGAGGAGGAGTCGAAGACGATGTGGTGGGCCAGGAGGAAGAGCAGGTGGCGGTCCGGGGACAGGCGGAGCAGGCGGGCCGCGACCAGAGGACCCGTGGCGAGGTCGAGTCCGTGGTCGTCCGCGAGTGCCGACCGCAGGGCCTCCTCCTCGGTCGAACCCGTGTGGTCCTCCACCGGGCAGTCGAGCGGCATACGGTCGAGGATCTCCTGGTACGGGACACCGGCCGTGTCACCGAAGACCGTGCGCAGCGCCGGGTGCCGGTCCGTGACCCGGTCCAGCGCCCAGCGCAGGGCCGGGACGTCCAGCGGGCCTTCCAGCCGGATCGCCTTGGGCTCGTGGTACATGGCGGTACCCGGGTGCAGTTGCTCCAGGAACCAGATACGGCGCTGGGCGGGGGTGAGCGGCGCCCGGCGGGGCGCTGAGGGTGCCGGAGGCTTCGTCCCGGGAGCCGCCCTGCGGAGCCGGTCCAGTACCGGCAGCGCCGCCAGCACCTTCTCCTTCGGTACGCCGAAGTCCACGAAGCAGGCGATCTCGTCCGCACCGGCCTCCCGCAGACGCCGTACGGTCTCCGCGGCCGTGTGCTCGTCGCCGATCAGCGCGCGGGAGTCGCAGTAGCGCTCGTAGGCGCGACCGAGAAGGAACTCCACGTCCTCCTCGGGCGTGTTCTCCAGGTCCACCTGGAAACCGAGACTGTTGGTGACCTGGTCGAAGAGGGAGAGCGAGGAGCGCAGATACGACAGGAAAGGCCGGTACGCCTCGGCCCGCGCCCGCTCCGAGTCGTCCTCCAGGTACGTGTGCACCAGCACCACGACCCGCCCGGCCGCCGGGTCGAGACCGTGCTCGGCACGGCAGCGCCGGTACAGCGCGATGTTCTCGGCCAGTTGCTCCACCGTCTGCGTCATCAGGTTGGTGACCACACCGAGGTCCTCGGCGGCCGCCCGGCGGTAGCTGTCCGGATTGCCCACGACGGCCACGTACATCGGCGGCCGTTCCTGTACGGGGCGGGGGTGCAGGCGGATCTCGACGGGGGTGCCGTCGCCCGCCGTCGTCTGCACCGGCTGTCCCGCCCAGAGGTCCCGTACGGTCGCCAGGTGCTCGTACATCACCTCGCGGTGCCGGCCGAAGTGCTGCGGCGCGAGCGCGAAGTCGGTCGCGTGCCAGCCGCTCGCGAAGCACAGGCCCGTCCGGCCGCCGGAGATGTTGTCGACCACCGACCACTCCTCCGCGACCCGGGCGGGATGGTGCAGCGGCAGCACCACGGAACCGGCGTGCAGCCGGATCCGGCTGGTCCGGGCGGCGAGGGCCGCGGCCAGCACGGAGGGGTTGGGGAAGAGCGCGCCGAAGGAGTTGAAGTGCCGCTCGGGGAACCACAGGGCGTGGAAGCCGTGCTGGTCGGCGAAGTCCGCGGCGGCCATGATCAGGCCGTATTTGTCGTGGTCGGTGTCCTGGGGGTAGTCGCCGAAGAAGTAGAGGCTGAAGTCGAAGGCGGCAGGGGGCGGGTTGGAGGGGGTGGGCGTGGGAGCGGGCCGGGGGACAAGGGGTGCCGGCGTCCGTGCCGGAGTGGGCGGTGCCGTCGTGGTGCCGGTCGTCGCGAGCACGTCCAGTTGGCGGGAGATCATCTCGCCCACCTGGTCGACGAGTTGCTCCGCCAGCCGTAGCTGCTGACCGAACAGGGCGTGCAGCCCTTCGGGTGATTCCGGCAGCTCCTCCGGTGATTCCGGAGGAGCGGCAGGCGCCGCCGGCTGCTCGACCACCGGTTCCTGGATCACCGGCACGTCTTCGCGCAACCGCCCGACCCGTTCCGCCAGCCTCCGCGGTGTGTCGGCCGAGTCGAACACCTCCCGGACCGGGACCCGGACGCCGTACCGCTGCTCCAGCTCCGTCGTCATGCTCATCAGGGACAGCGAGTCCGCGCCCAGTTCGAAGAACGAGCTGTCCGGTGTGACGTCGGCGATCGGGCGGCCGAGCTTGTCGGCCGTCAACTGCCGGACGGCACCGATGACTTCACCGTCCGGTACGGGCAGGTCAGGAGCCGCGGCCGGCGTCACGGCCTGGTACGGCACCGTACGCCGTCGCAGCGGATGCCCCGGAAGCCGCACCCGGCCCCCGTCCCCGGTCAGCGCCTCCCAGTCCAGGTCCGCGCCCCTGCCGTACAGCGAGCCGAGCGCCGTCAGGAACCCATGCGCCTGCTCGGCCGCCCCGTCCCCTTCGCCCTGCCCGCTCAGCCAGCGGCTGTCGGGTACGCAGTGCCGGCCGAGGCCGGTGAGGGTCCGCCCGGCGCCGATCTCCACGAAGTCCCGGCAGCCCTGCTCGACGGCCGTGCCCATGGCGAGGTCGAAGCGGACCGGGTGCCGGGCCTGCCGGCAGAGGTACTCCACGTCGGCGGTCCAGCCCGCCGGGCGCAGTTCACCGTCGGCCGTGGTCACCAGCGGGGTGTGCAGCGGACGGTACGTCACGCCACGCGCACGGGTCCTGAACTCGTCCAGGGCGCTGTCGATCTCGGCGGAGTGGAACGCCCGGTCGACCGGCAGCGCACGCCACCGCAGGCCCTCATGGTCGAGCAGTGCCGCAGCCTCCTTCAGGGCCTGCGGCGGGCCCGAGAGCACGTGGGCGTGCGGGCCGTTGACCGCGGCGAGCTCCGCACCGGCGGCCTGCGCGATGCGCCGCGCGGTGGCCTGGTCGGTCCGGACGGCGAGCATGCCCCCGGCCGGGCAGCGGGTCTGCATCAGTCGCCCGCGCCAGGCGGTGAGCCGCAGCCCGTCCTCCAGGGTCAGGGCACCGGCCGCGTACAGGGCGGCGTACTCGCCGACGCTGTGGCCGAGCAGGAGGCCGGGGCGTATCCCGGCCGCCCGCCAGGCGTCCGCCAGTGCCGCCTGATGGGCGAACAGGGCGGCCTGCGCGGTCTCGGTGGGCCAGATCTCGTCGTCCGCGGGACGGTCGGCGAGAGCGAGAGCGAGAGCGGGGGCGGGGGCGGTCAGCAGCCGCGCGAGCAGGCTGCCGCCGAACTCCTGGGCGTAGATCTCCTCGCACCGGTCGAGCGTGGCCCGTGCGGCCGGGTGCGCGGCGTACAGGCCGTTCGCCATGCCGCGACGCGCACTGCCCTGGCCCGCGAACGCGAAGGCGACCGGGCCGAGAGGGGAGGACGTGACGTGGTGCTGTTCCTCCAGCGCGCGGGCGAGTTCGCCTGCCGTGCGGCCGGCCACGGCGGTGCGGGCCACGCGGTGCGGCCTGCCGAGGGCCAGGGTGGCGGCCACGTCGGCGGCCGGGAGGCCGGGCCGGGCCAGCAGCCGGTCGCGAAGCCCGGCCGTGAGCTCGTCCAGGGCCTCGGGGTCGCGGGCCGACACGGGCACGAGGACGGGCAGTTCGGGGGCGGGGCGAGGGCGTACGGGCGGGGCCTCCTCCAGCACCACATGGGCGTTGGTGCCGCCGACGCCGAGCGCGCTGACCCCGGCCCGGCGGGGCACACCGTCCGGCACCTGCCACGGCCGCAGTTCCGTGGCGAGTGTCAACAGGCCGTCGGACAAGGGCAGTTCGGGGTTCGGCCGGGTGAGGTGCGGTGTCGGCACCAGGGTGCGGTTGCGCAGCATGAGGACCGTCTTGATGAGCCCGGCCATTCCGGCGCAGCTGTCGAGATGCCCGATGTTCGGCTTCACCGAGCCGACCACGCAGGAGGCGGGGCGACCCGCGTGCTCGCCGAGGGCCCGTGCCAGCGCCGTGAGTTCCACCGGATCGCCGAGGCGCGTTCCGGTGCCGTGCGCCTCCACGTACGAGATCGTCTCCGCGGGCACCTGTGCCCTGCGCAGCGCCTGGCGTACGACCTCGGCCTGTCCCTCGACACCGGGAGCGCTGAAGCCGACCTTGGCGGCGCCGTCGTTGTTCACGGCGGAGCCCAGGATCACCGCGTGCACGGTGTCGCCGTCGGCCAGCGCCCGGTCGAGGCGCTTGAGCAGGACGGCGGCCACGCCGTTGCCGCCGACGGTGCCGTCGGCCTCCGCGTCGAAGGCGCGGCAGCGTCCGGTGGGGGACAGGATCGACCCGGGGTGGCTGTGATAGCCGGTCTCCTGCGGCAGATGCACGGCCGCGGCGCCCGCCAGCGCCAGGTCCGTCTCCCCGGTGATCAGCGCCTGCACCGCGAGGTGCACCGCGACCAGGGACGTGGAACACGCCGTCTGCACACCGATCGCCGGTCCGGTGAGGCCGAGCCGGTAGGCGACGCGGGTGGCGAGGAAGTCCGGCTCCTGGCCGATGGCCGACTGCATGCCGGCGGCCGGGTCCGACGGGTCGTACGGTGAGCCGGTCGCGGGCTGCTGCTGGTGGTCGTAGAGGTTCATGCCCGACCCGGCGAACACCCCCACCCGGACGCCGGGCGCGGTCGCCGCGTGGCCGCCGTCCTCCAGGGCCTGGTGGCAGCACTCCAGGAACAGCCGGTGCGCGGGATGCGTCAGTCCGGCCTCCTTGGGGCTCATCCCGAAGAAGTCCCCGTCGAACTCCTCCACGCCGTCGAGGATCCCGGCGGCGGGCACGAGGCCGGGCGCGCGGCGCTGTTCCGGCGACAGGCCCGCCGCCGCGAGCTCCTGCTCCCCGAAGACCCGGACGCTGTCGACGCCGTCCCGGAGATTGGTCCAGAACTCCTCGACCGAGTTCGCGCCGGGGAAGCGCAGAGACAGTCCTATGACGGCGACGTGGTGTTCGGGGGAGTCGGCGGTGGTGCTCTCGCCGGTGATTTCCTCGGGCTGGATGGCAGGGTCTGGCTGGACGGCGGTGTTGGGCTGGATGGCAGGGTCGGGCTGGACCGCAGGGTTGGGCTGGGTCCCAGCCTCGGGACTGACCGCGGCGTCGGGCCCGGCCTCCGCCTCGGGCCCGGCCTCCGCCTCAAATCCGACCCCCGCCTCAAACCCGGCCGCAGCCGTCGCCCCGCTCGCCAGGTGTGCCGCGAGGGCCGTGCCCGTCGGGTGTTCGAAGAACGCGGTCTGGGCGATCGGCGTCCCGAGGCGTTCCGCCAGCCGGTTCCGCAGGCGCACCAGCAGTACGGACGTCAGGCCGAGCTCGTAGAACGGCATATCCGCGTCGGCCGGACGGCCCAGCACGGCGCTCAGTTCCTCCTGGACGGCCCGGGTCACGGCGTCCGCGTCCGCCCGGGCATCCGGTGCCGCGGTCGGCGCGGCGCCGAAGCCACCGGTGACCAGGCGGTTCTGGAGTTCGGCGCGGCGCACCTTGCCCGCCGGCGTCCGCGGGAACTCGCCCAGCGGGACGGGCAGGACGTACGCGGCGGTGAGCCTGAGGCGGGTGTACAGCGCCGCCTTCACCTCCGCGGCGATACGTATGTCCTCGGCGGCGCCGCGGCTGACGAAGAACACGGCGAGGTCCTCCGTGCCCCGCTCCGGGTGCGGGATGCCGCAGGCGGCGACCTCGCCCTGCCGGACGCCCTCGACCGCGGTGGCGGTCTCCTCCACCTCGTGGCAGTACACGTTGTGGCCGTTGAGGATGATCACGTCCTTGCGGCGGCCCGTGATGACGACCTGGCCGTCGTGGAGAAAGGCCAGATCGCCGGTGTCGAACCAGTCGCCTCCGGCCGGGTAGGCCGCGGCGTCCGCCTCGGGGTTGTTCACGTAGCCGGGGGTGAGCCGCGCGGCCGAGTGGACCTGGAGCCTGCCGATGCGGCCCGGCGGGGCGAGGTCGCCGCGGTCGTCGACGATGCGCAGGGTGACGCCGTGCGCGGGCGAGCCGGAGGCCACGAAGGTGACACAGTCGGCGTCCGGGGTGTCCTCGCCGGCCCGGACCAGGTCGCCGCCCAGGCTGTTCTTGAGCAGGCGGTGCACGGTGCCCGGCCGGTCCAGCCGGCCGTAGGTGACGGCCGTGACCGTCTCGGCCATGCCCCACACCGGGGCGATGTGCTCCTCGCGCACGCCGTACGGGGCCGTCGCGTCGAGGAAGCGGCGCAGCACCGGCAGTACGACCCGCTCGCCCCCGCACACCAGCGACTTGAGGCCGCTCAGGTCCCAGGAGCGGTCGGCCCGCTCGGCGAGCGCGTCCGAGACCAGCCGGTAGGCGAACGTCGGTGCCCAGCCGTGTCGCGCCCGGTGTTCGTGGAGGAGGTCGAGCCAGCGCAGCGGGTCGGCGAGCACGTGCTCGGTGGGCGCGTGGACGTTGGTGCAGCCGGTGAAGACCGCGAGCAGGTGGTAGAGGAGGAAGGCGCCGCTGTGGTCGACGGGCAGCCAGTTCACCATCGTGTCGTCCGGCCGCACGTCCAGGACCCGCCGGCTGCTCGCCGCGAAGTCCGCGAGCCCGGCGTGCGTCAGCCGGGCGGCCTTCGGGACGCCGGTGCTGCCGGAGGACAGCATCAGCAGGGCCGTGTCGGACGGTTCCGGCTCGACGAGGCCGTCCGCGGGCGGCGCCGCGAGACACTCTCGCGCCAGGGCGACCCGCATGGCGGGCGTGGTGTGGGCGAGGGCAGCCGCGCCGGGTGCGTCGGTCAGTACCAGCGGCTGGTCGAGCAACGCGCAGGCCTGCCGCAGGCGTTCGAAGGCCGGGGAGCCCGGCGCGGGGTGCTCGGCGATGGCCACGGGTAAGGCACCGCCGAGCACACAGGCCCAGAAAGCGGGGAAGAACTCGGCCAGTGGCAGCCCGCACAGCACCACCGTGTCGCCGCGCCGCAGTCCGTGCGCCCGCAGGCCGGTGAACATACGGCGGGCCGAGTCCAGCAGTTCGGGATACGACCGTGAGCTCGTCGTGCCGTCGGCGGCGAGGGTGACGACGGCTGAGCCGGGAGCGGACCGGGCGGCGCCCAGCAGCGCCCGCACGGCGTCGACCGGATCGCCCTCCGTGCGTTCGGGCTCAGGACCCCGGCAACTGGCTTGCCCCCGTGGACGTTCCATGCGCGTCTTCTCCCTTTTCTTCGCCGGCTGGCGAATGATCTGAGCGGTTCTCGCCGACGGGCGAGTGGTTCTCGCCGGCTGACGGGTGGTCGCCACCGGTGGGTGGGCGGTTGTCGCCTGTGGGTTGGTGGTTCTCAGCGGCGGGCGAGTGGGTGTCGCCGCCGGCCGGGCCCGGCCGGCCCGTGCCGCGCCGGCCCGCCGTGAGCAGCAGCAGCGCCAGCGCCCCGCACACCGCCGCCCCATGGAAGACGCCCACGACGGCCAGGGCGGGCAGGACCTCCAGGGCGGCCGCCGCGGCCATCGTGCCCAGGGCGAATCCGGACTGCTCGGCGGTGGCGGACAGGCCGAACAGGCGGCTGCGCTGCCGGTCGGGGGCCGCCTGGAGGCGCGAGGTGTAGACGATCTCGGTCCAGCCGTCCGCGAACCCCGCCGCCACGGCCGCCGCCATCAGGGCCGGGGCGGGCAGCCCGGTGAACGCCGCCACGAAACAGAACGACATCGCGCAGGTGCCCACCGCGAACGCGCGCTCGCCCCAGGACGTGCCGTGCGACCGGCGTTTGAGGACCTGGTGGGCGAGCAGGGTGCCCACGGCCCACGCCGACCAGAACCGGGTCATGAACACCGCCGGACCGGACGGTTCGGCCGCGTGCGCCGCCAGCGGCAGCGCGACGTTGTGCGACGCGGACGCCAGCGCGTCCAGACCTCGCAGCGCGATCATGCCGAGCAACGCTCCGGCGAGGCCCGCCACCCGGAGCCGCAGCCGCCCGAGACGGCCCCCCGAGGAGCCGGTGCCGCCCTGCTCCGGGAGCACCTCGGGCGGGTCGCCCACCGGGTCGTCGTCCGTGCGCGGCCGGAGCACCAGCACGGCCGCGGCCGACACCGCGAAGCTCGCGGCGTTCACGGCGAACGCGACACCGAAACCGCCGAGGGCGATCACCGGCGCGGCCGACGCGAAACCCAGCACCGTGGCGACGGAACGGGCCGTGACCAGCACGCCGTTCGCCCGAGCGCGCTCGTCCTGCCCGACCATGACCGGCACCGCGCTGCGCAGGGCGACGTTGAAGAACGTGTTGCCCGCGCCCAGCACGACCACCGCCTCGAGCAGCACCCACAGCGGCGTGTCCGACGCCCGGAGCGCGAGCACGACCATGGCGAGGGCCTGGGCGAGGTCCGTGACCACCATGACGGTCCGGCGCGTGACCCTTGCGGTCAGCACCCCGGCGGCCAGGCCCGCCGTGACACCGGACAGCAGCCGTACGGCCATCACGATGCCCACGCCCAGGGCGGTGCCCGTGACCTCGTACGAGAACAGGCTGAGCGCGATGAGATTCAGATAGGTCCCGTACGCCGACACGGCATGCGCGACCACCACGGCACGAAACCGCCACTCCACCCCCGTCACCGGACTCCTCAACCTGGTTGGGCCAGGGTCGGCCGCTCGGCGCTTTTCACCGCAGCGTAACCCGACGGGGAAAAGTGAACGGGCTCTTGTTCGTTATTCGATGGTCAGAGCGACGGACGCGGCACGTCCGCTTGTGCCGATCGTCCCGAGGACCGTCGCGTCACCCGCTCCAGGTGCTGTGCGAACACCTCACGCGAGTCGGGCGTGAGCGAGCGCAGGGCGACCAGGGCCGTGATGGCCACGTCGCACAGTTCCGACTGCACGTCGTCCCAGGTGTGGGTGACGCCCTTGCGCGGGTTCTGGCCGGTCGCGCCGATCACCGCCTCGGCGACCTCCCCGACCTCCTCGGACAGCTTCAGAATGCGCAGCAGCACGCCCTCGCGGCCCTCGATCGGGCGGTTGGAGCCGAGCCACTCCCAGAGAGTCTCGACGGCGGCCCACAGGTCGGGAGAGGGCGGGGCCTGCGGTGTGTGATCGTTCATGGGGCGGCAGCCTGTCACGGGGGTCTGACAGCGAGGCGCCGCCGACGGCTACTCCATGAAGTCCTCTTCGAACAGCGGGTCCTGCTCGCCTTCCTCGGCCTTCCGCAGCCGCCGGGCGCGCGCCCCCACCACCAGCGCCGTCCCCGCCGCCGTCGCCGCGAACGCCGCCGGAATCATCCAGCTCCGGTTCACCGCGTGCCCGAGCGCGTGGTCCAGGGAGAGCCTGCCCGGGCCGGTGACGGCCAGGCCGGCGGCCGTGAGGCCCAGCGTCGCCGCGTACTCGTAGCCGCCGCTCGCGTTGAAGAAGCCGTTCGGCGTGTGCACCGCCGCCGCGCCCGCCATCGCACCGGCCGCCGCGGCACCGGCCGCCGGTGTGGCCAGGCCCAGGGCCAGCAGCGCGCCGCCGCCGGTCTCCGCGAGGCCCGCCGCCGTCGCGCTCGCCTTGCCGGGGGCGTAGCCGACGGACTCCATGAACTGGCCGGTCCCCTCGATGCCGTGCCCGCCGAACCAGCCGAACAGCTTCTGTGTGCCGTGCGCGGCCAGCACACCTCCCGTCCCCAGCCGAAGCAGCAGCAGGCCCAGATCACGTCGGTCGTAACGCCTCACGTCGTCTCCCGGAGCAGACAGCAGGAACAGAGGAACACTCCCCGTCGCGTTTCCACCGTCGCACCCCTGACACCCCGCGGACCCGCCCGGGACGCCGTTCGGGTGGCACGGGTGGCGTGGCGGGGCGGCCGGTACGAGGCTGACTGGCATGACGATTCAGACCACGCGCCTCAGCGATCCGGCCGTCCGCGCCTTCGTGACCGCCGTGAACAACCACGACCGCGAGGCCTTCATGGCGCTCCTCGCGCCGGGCGCGACCATGGCGGACGACGGCTCCGACCGCGACCTCGCCGACTGGGTCGACCGGGAGATCTTCTCCTCCCACGGCCACCTGGAGGTCGACAACGAGTCCAAGGGCGGCCGCGCCCTCATCGCCCGCTACAGCAACGACACCTGGGGCGAGATGCGCACCCGGTGGAGCTTCACCGTGGACGACGACGGCCGGATCTCCCGCTTCGAGACCGGGCAGGCCTGAAAAACCCATCCCGCCGGGGGCTTGTGTTCGAGTGCACTCCAACTCCTAGCCTCCCGGACATGGAAACCACACGGCAGCTCGGACGCAGTGGCATCGAGGTGAGCGCCCTCGGCTTCGGCTGCTGGGCGATCGGCGGCGAATGGCAGGGGGCCGACGGGCAGCCGCTCGGCTGGGGCAGGGTCGACGACGAGGAGTCGGTCCGGGCGGTGCGGCGCGCCCTCGACCTGGGCGTCACCTTCTTCGACACCGCCGACACCTACGGCGCCGGACACAGCGAACGCGTGCTGGGCCGGGCCCTCGGCAAGCACAGGGCCGATGTCGTCGTGGCCACCAAGTGGGGCAACGTGTTCGACGAGGACACCCGGACCCTCACCGGTAGCGACGCCTCCCCGGCCTACCTGCGCCGTGCCCTGACCGCGTCCCTGGACCGGCTCGGCACCGACTACGTCGATCTCTACCAGTTCCATCTCTCCGACGCGGACACCGAACAGGCCGCCCTGCTCCGGGACGCGTGCGAGGACCTGGTCCGCGAGGGGCTGATACGCGCCTACGCGTGGAGCACCGACGACCCCGCACGCGCCGCCGTGTTCGCCGAGGGGCCGCACTGCGCCGCCGTCCAGCACGCACTCAACGTCCTCCAGGACGCCCCCGCGATGCTCCGACTGTGCGAGGAGGCGGGCCTCGCGAGCGTCAACCGCAGTCCGCTGGCCATGGGGCTGCTCACCGGCAAGCGCCGGGACGGGCAGCCGTTGGAGGCGGGGGACATCCGCAGCAGGCCCCCGGCCTGGCTGCAGGGGTTCGGTGACGGGTCCGGCGCCGACCCGGAGTGGCTCACCCGCGTCGACGCCCTCAGGGACGTCCTCACCAGCGAGGGCCGCACGCTCGGCCAGGGCGCCCTCGCCTGGTTGTGGGCGCGCAGTTCGCGGACGATTCCCATCCCGGGCTTCCGTTCGGTCGCCCAGGCGGAGGAGAACGCGGCGGCGCTGGAGAAGGGGGCACTGACCGGCGCACAGCTGGCCGAGGTGGACCGGCTGCTCGGGCGGTGACCCTTGCGGGCCGGCCCTTGAACGTATGCGGCAGTCGTTCCACGCGCATCGGTGCGCACCCCGCGGTCCCACGCGGGGTCCACCCCCACCCGGTGCCGTGGAACGACTGCCGCGGCCCCCCCTGGAAATGTGGCCGGCGGAAGTTCTCAGATGGAGGCTCTGCGCTCCAACTGTGAAGCTTTCGTGTAGGAGATTTGAGCATAAGCGCCCGACCGGCCGCAATGGTACGGACGTTCATATTCCGTTTGTGCAGGTTGACGGGTTGACGAGTGCGCGCCCCCGGGGTCAGCCGCGCCCGACGT
Organism: Streptomyces coeruleorubidus; assembly: GCF_028885415.1. Classification (GTDB taxonomy): domain Bacteria; phylum Actinomycetota; class Actinomycetes; order Streptomycetales; family Streptomycetaceae; genus Streptomyces; species Streptomyces coeruleorubidus_A. Next base: position 2,837,935 of record NZ_CP118527.1, on the reverse strand, counting down.
ACGGCATCGTCGTGGCCAGGACGGTCGCGAACTGCACATTCGCCTCCAGCGGCAGCTCCGCCATGTGCCGCACCGTGCGGGCCACGTCGGCGACGTCCATCACCGGTTCCGGGGCGACCTCGCCGTTCGCCTGAAGCGCTCCCGTCCCCATACCGGCCGTCATGTCCGTCGCCGCGTTGCCGATGTCGATCTGCCCGACGGCGATGCGGTACGGCCGCCCATCCAGCGACAGAGACTTGGTCAGGCCGGTCAGCGCGTGCTTGGTCGCGGTGTAGGCCACCGAGTGCGGACGCGGCGTGTGCGCGGAGATCGAGCCGTTGTTGATGATCCGCCCGCCCTGCGGGTCCTGCTCCTTCATCTGCCGGTACGCCGCCTGCGCGCACAGGAACGCCCCGTTGAGGTTGGTGTCCACCACGTGCCGCCACGCGTCGTAGGGCAGCTCCTCGACCGGCACGCCGCCGGGCCCGAACGTGCCCGCGTTGTTGAACAGCAGGTCGACCCGCCCGAAGCGCTCGACGGTGGCGGCGAACAGGGCGGTCACGTCCTCGGGCCGTGAGACGTCCGTCCGTACGGCGAGAGCCGCGCCCTCGGGCACCAGGGCCGCCGTCTCCTCCAGGGTCCCGGCGCGCCGGCCCGCCAGCGCCACCGACCAGCCGGCGCGGAGCAGTTCCACGGCGACCGCGCGCCCGATACCGGATCCCGCCCCGGTCACCACCGCGATCGCATTTTCCTTGGCATTCATGGGCCCGCAGCGTACGGGAGGGCCCGCCATGCGGAACTCATCCATCCGTCACGCGAGTGCTGTGTACGTGTCAACCAGGTGTCGTCCCCGGCCACTCCAATGCCCCCTGCAGCCATTCGTCAGGGGAGGACCGGATGACACCCGCAGCACACCCGTCCCAGCACGCCCCCGAACTCCGCGCGGCCGCCCGGCACATCGGCCGCCGCCGCTTCCTGACCGCCACCGGCGCCGCCGCCGCGCTGGCCTTCGCGACCAACCTGCCGTCCCCGGGAGTCGCGGCCGCCGCCGAACTCGACGCCGCGCGGATCACCGAGAACCCGTTCACGCTGGGCGTCGCCTCCGGCGACCCGCTGCCCGGCTCGGTCATCCTGTGGACCCGCCTCGCGCCCGCCCCGTTCCAGGCCGACAGCGGACTGCCCGCCGAACGCGTCACCGTCCACTGGGAGCTGGCCCACGACGAGCGGTTCCGCCGCATCGCCCGGCGCGGCACCGCCACCGCGCACCCCGAGTTCCACCACACCGTCCACGTCGAGGCCGGCCACCTGGACGCCGGCCGCGTCTACTACTACCGCTTCCGCGTGGGCCGTTGGGTCAGCCCGACCGGCCGCACCCGCACCGCCCCGGACCCCGGCAGCCGCGTCCCGGAACTCACCCTCGCCGCCGTCTCCTGCCAGGCCTACCACGACGGCTACTACACGCCGTACGCCCATCTCGCCGCCGACGACGTCGACCTCGTCCTCCACCTCGGCGACTACCTCTACGAGTACGCCGTCAACTCCGCCGGCGGCCAGCGCAACTACACCGACCGCACGCTGCCCGGCCTCTTCAACCGCGAGACGCTGACCCTGGAGGACTACCGCCTGCGGTACGCCCTCTACAAGTCCGACCCCGACCTCGTCGCCGCGCACGCCGCGCACCCCTTCGTCGTCACCTGGGACGACCACGAGACCGAGAACAACTACGCCGATGACATCCCCGAGAACAGCGTCCCGCCGGAGGAGTTCCTGTTGCGCCGCGCCTCCGCCTACCGCGCCTACTGGGAGAACCAGCCGCTGCGGCAGCCGCAGCGCCCCGCCGGACCGGACATGCGGCTCTACCGCCGCCTGCACTGGGGCCGGCTCGCCCAGTTCGACGTCCTGGACACCCGCCAGTACCGCTCCGACCAGGCCTACGGCGACAAGGCGCACGTCCCCGGCCCCGAGTCCGACGACCCGGCGCGCACCATGACCGGCGCGACGCAGGAACGGTGGCTGCTCGACGGCTGGCGCTCCTCACGGGCGCTGTGGAACGTCGTACCGCAGCAGGTCCTGTTCGCCCGGCGGCACATGGACGCCACCACCCCGTCGCGGGTGTCGATGGACGCCTGGGACGGCTACAGCGCCTCACGCCGGCGCGTCCTCGACGGGGCGAAGGCCGCCGGTGTCGAGAACCTGATGGTCCTCAGCGGCGACGTGCACGCGGCGTACGCCTTCGACATCAAGGACGACTTCGACGACCAGTCCTCCGCCACCCTCGGCACCGAGATCGTGGCGACGTCGATCTCCAGCGGCCGGGACGGCGCCGACAAGCCCGCCACCTGGGACACCTACATGGGCGCCAACCCGCACCTGAAGTTCTTCAACGGCCGGCGCGGCTACGTCACCGTCGCCCTCGGGCAGGAGTCGGCGCGGGCCGACTTCAAGACCGTGCCGTACGTGACCCGGCAGGGGGCGCCGGTCACGACGGCCGCGTCCTTCGTGACTCAGGTGGGGGAGCAGGGGCTCAAGCCGGCGTGAGCTCGGCCGTGAGGTCCTCGTCCGGGGTCTCGCCCGGATAGCGGACGCCGACGCGGTCCCGGATCGCGTCGAGCGTCCGCATCACGGCGAGCGTGCCGTCGAGCGGGACGAGCGGGGACTCGCTCTCACCGGCGCGCACGGCGCGCATCACCTCGGCCGCCTCGTGACGGAGGCTGTTGCGGGGCCCGTCCGCCGGGTCGGCCGTGAACTCCTCGGGGTCACGGCCGTCGCGGTGCAGCACGAAGCGGTCCGGGAAGAAGAAGCCGTGCGGGATGTCGATACGGCCCTGCGAGCCGGTGACCGAGGCGGAGGTCGCCGTGCCGCCGACGATGGAGCAGTGCACCGAGGCAAGAGCGCCGCTCTCCCAGGAGAGCAGTGCTCCCGTCTGGAGATCGACGCCCTCCTCGGAGAGCACCGCTCTCGCCGCGATGTCCGACGGCTCCCCGAGCAGCAGCTGCGCGAACGACACCGGATACACGCCGAGATCGAGCAGCGCGCCCCCGCCCAGCTCCGGGTTCCGCAGCCGGTGCGAGGGCGGGAACGGACCGGCCAGCCCGAAGTCGGCCTGGACCGTGCGCACTTCACCGATCGCCCCGTCGTCGACCAGCGACTTCAGCCGCCGCACCAGCGGATTGCAGTACATCCACATCGCCTCCATCAGGAAGCGCCCGTGCTCCCGCGCCAGCGCGACGAGTTCCGCCGCCTCGCGCACGTTCAGCGTGAACGGCTTCTCGCACAGCACGTTGCGCCCGGCCGCCAGACACAGACCGGCGGCGGTCCGGTGCGCCGTGTGCGGCGTGGCGACGTAGACGACATCGATGTCCTCGTCCCGCGCGAGCGCGTTCCAGTCGCCGTACGCCCGCGGGATCCCGAACCGTTCGGCGAACGTCTTCGCGGACGCCTCCGACCGGGACGCCACCGCCACGACCTCCGCGTCCGGCAGGTCGATCAGGTCCGCGGTGAACGCGCCCGCTATCCCGCCGGTCGCCAGGATCCCCCACCGCACCGTGTCCGCCGTCATCGCGCCCCGCCTTCACCTCGTGACCCCGAGCAGTCCGTACGAGCTGAGAGCATAGGTGGCGATCGACTCGAAAAGGGAGGGACTCATGCCCGAGGGTGGGGCGTCCATACCGAACACCGCGCAGGGGGCCGCAGCCGGGACGGAGCGGCCCGACCTCACACCGCACCGCCGCACCGGGCTCCTCGTCACCTTCCTCCTCGGAAGCCTGACCGCCGTACCTCCGCTGGCGATGGACATGTACCTCCCGGCCCTGCCGGAGGTCACCCGTTCCCTGCAGTCGCCCGCCGCGACCGTCCAGCTCACCCTCACCACCTGCCTGGCCGGCATGGCGCTCGGCCAGCTCGTCGTCGGTCCGATGAGTGACCGCTGGGGACGCCGTCGCCCCCTCCTCGCCGGGCTCGGCGTCTTCATCGTCGCCACCGTCCTGTGCGCTCTCGCGCCCACCGTCGAACTCCTCGTCGCCTTCCGGCTGGCGCAGGGCCTCGCGGGCGCGGCCGCCATCGTCATCGCCCGGGCCGTCGTCCGCGACCTGTACGACGGCATGGCCATGGCCCGCTTCTTCTCCACCCTCATGCTGATCTCCGGGGTCGCCCCGATCGTGGCGCCGCTCATCGGCGGGCAGGTCCTGCGCGTGACGGACTGGCGGGGCGTGTTCATCGTCCTGACGGTCATCGGCATCCTCATCGGGGCCCTGGTCTGGACGAGGCTGCCCGAGACCCTGCCGCCCGCTCAGCGCCACAGCGGCGGCGTCGGCGAGGCCCTGCGCGCGATGCGCGGCCTGCTCGCCGACCGCTCCTTCGCCGGCTACACCCTCACCGGCGGCTTCGCCTTCGCCGCCCTGTTCGCCTACATCTCGGCGTCCCCGTTCGTCATCCAGGAGATCTACGGCGCCTCCCCGCAGACGTTCAGCCTGCTGTTCGGCGTCAACTCGGTCGGGCTGGTCCTCGTCGGCCAGATCAACGGCAAGGTCCTCGTCGGCCGGGTCAGCCTGGACCGCGTCCTCGGGATCGGCCTGTCGATCGTCGTCACCGCCGCGACCGCGCTGCTGCTGATGTCCCTCGGGGTGTTCGGCGAGGTCCCTCTCGCGCCCGTCGCCGTCGCGCTGTTCGTGCTGATGTCCGCGATGGGCATCACCCTGCCCAACACCCAGGCCCTCGCCCTGATGCGTACCAAGCACGCCGCCGGCTCGGCGTCCGCCCTGCTCGGCACGTCGTCCTTCCTCATCGGCGCGATCGCCTCCCCGCTCGTCGGCGTCGCCGGGGAGGACACGGCCGTCCCGATGGCCGTCGTCCAACTGGCCGCCGCCCTGGTGGCACTGGCCTGCTTCGTGGGAATGTGCCGACCCTGGAAGACGGAACGGAAGACCGACGGGCAGACGGACGGGAAGACGGACAGCAGGCGCGTGAACGCGGAGGGAGCAGACAGCTGAGCGCACCAAGACTGCGCGACGGCACGCCGGAACGGGCCGGACTCGACCCCGGGGAACTGCGCCACCTGGTCCGGGAGGTCCACGTCCTCACCACCGGGCAGCGCCCCTGGGCGCCGGGCGCGGTCGTGGTCGTCGGACGCGGCCCGGTGATCGCGGTGGAGGAGGCGGCGGGCTGGGCCGTGCGGTACTCGGCCTACGACGAGGACACCGACGCCGGTGTGGAACTGCCTGCCGAGGACCGCGTCCCGATGACCGTCGGCACTCCCTTCGACCTGGCGTCCCTGACCAAACTGTTCACAGCCGTGGCCGCCGTGCAGCAGATCGAGCGCGGCACCCTGGGCATCGACGCGCGGGTGGGGGCGTACCTGCCCGACTTCACGGCCGCCGCCCGGCACGGCATCACCGTACGGCAGCTGCTCACCCACACCTCCGGGCTGCGGCCCGAACTCCCGCTGTACGACTGCGCCGACGACGCCGAGCGGCTGGCGGCACTGCGGGCGGAGGCGCCGGTCGCGGTCCCGGGCACGTACCGCTACTCCGACCTGAACATGCTGCTCCTCCAGCACGTCCTGGAACGCATCACCGGCCGCACGCTCGACGTCCTCTTCCGCGACGGCATCACCCGGCCGCTGGGCATGACGGCGACGGAGTTCGGGCCGTGCCCCGGGGCGGCGGCGACGGAGGACCAGCGGCGGCCGTGGGCCAAGGCGGACCGGGGGATGCTGCGGGGCGAGGTGCACGACGAGAACGCCTGGGCGCTGGGCGGCGTGGCGGGCCACGCGGGCCTGTTCTCCACAGGCCGGGACCTCGCGGTGTTCTGCCGCGCCCTCCTCGCCGGCGGCTCCTACGGCCCCGCCCGCATCCTCGGCCCCGACTTCGTCGACCTCCTCTTCACCCCGCCGGGCCTGGGCTTCTCCCTCGACCAGCCCTGGTTCATGGGCGACCTGGCGGGTCGCGGCGCGGCGGGCCACACGGGCTTCACGGGCACGTCCCTCGTTCTCGACCCGGCGACGGACACGTACCTCATCCTCCTCACCAACGCGGTCCACCCACGCCGCCGCCGTCCGGACAGCGCGCCGAGGGCGGCGGCGGGGTCGCGGGTGGCTCGGGCGGTGCGGGGGATGTGAGAGGGGGAGCGATGATGTGCGGGGTGGTCATGTGGTCATGAGGGGCCGGGCACGAGCACCGCTCTCCCAAAGCGGGTGTCGCAGGTTCGAATCCTGCCGGGGCACAGAGAGAAGGGCCAGCTCAGGAGGGGTTTCCTCCCGGGCTGGCCCTTAGCCGTTTCAGGCGCCGTGCCACACGCGATCCGGTCCCGGGGGCACTACTTCCTCGCAGCACGGAACACCCGTCGGCTGCTGAAGTCGAGTACCCATGTGGGTAAGTACGCGTACTCAAGCAGGGCGAGCGGTGGTCACCGGAGACTCTGCATATGACACACATCCGTGCCTCCATCAGCGCATTCGCCCATCACCGGCGCGGCCTCGCGGCCGCCGCTCTCGCCTCTCTGGCAATCACCGGCTGCGGAAGTGAGCTGAAGGGGAGTGGCCCACAGGGTGAGCGGGTCAGCAGCGTCGCCTCCAAGGCGAGACCCACACAGACATCCCCCGAGCAGGAGGCGTTCGCGGCAATGCTGGATAGGTACGCGCAGGCGTGTCCCCCGTCCGACGGGATCCCGCCGGCACCGCCCGGAAAGTCGACCAGTCCGGAGCCGGTGCGGAGTCTCGCCCCTGGGGAAACGCCCCCAACCGACCCGATCGAACCCGGCCCTCCCACAGGGCCTGCGACAGAGTTGGACCGGCACGATGGGTGCACGAGCGTCCACCACGAACAGCGCATCATCGAGGCGCTGCAAAAAGTCGTGGAGCCCACCCCCGCCAAGGTCCGGAAGACCCTGAACAGCCTCGGTTACATCGACGAACGCATTCACGGCCTCAAGCAGGACGGCAAGACCACGCGCTTCTACCTCGACCTGCGCGAGAATGGCGGCCAGCTGTGCGAGGCGGGTGTGGCGGCGGGCGAGACAACGGACGTCACCCCTTGTGTAGCCCTCGCCACCGGACCGTTCACCGTCAAGACAGAAGAGCAACCATAACGGTGGTCCATTCCTGGGGTGACGACGTCGCAGTGTGGCCACGCCCGCTTGACGACGGCGGGACCACAGCCCGGCGGCAAGCGGTCAACGACCATCGCCACGGCTGCTTCGACGCTGTCAGCCTCTCCCACAAACTCGTTCCTGGACGGCCCTTCCACGTGGAACCGACTGCCGGGCTGCCCGGAGGCTGATATCACTGGCAGCCTTTCCCAACTTCCGCGTGAACTTGGCGCGCTCGCGCCCACTCATCCCGAGAAGGCTGCCACCGAGTTTGAGGTACCGCTGGCCGGGCGTGACGTAGCGGCGGGTCAACTTGAGCAGCTCGGACTCTTCGTAAGCGTGGCGCATGACGGCATCCTGTCGTGGAACGATGTTGTTCGACCATCGATCTGGCCGGTCGGACGACTCAGCCGGTCGGCCCGTCGTGGGATTCACCGGGGTCATCGAGAAGGTAAGGGACTTCCCTCCCGGCCGGTGGTGCCGGAGGGCGGGAGGCGCCCGTCTCGGTTTTCGTCTCATTCAGCCCCGTTCACGGTCGTTCACAGGCGACCTCACGCCGGACACGACGTACGGGCCGTCCGCCCATGAACCCAGTTGAACGCCCCTGCACATACCCCACCACCCCACCAACCCAGTTGGAAAGCGTGTTGGCGTGAGACAGGGCTTGTACTGCGCCCGGTCGGCGATACGTGATCAGCTTGGTGTGTGGAGACCATCATCGCCAGTGCCATAGCCGTTCTGGGAACCCTGCTCGGCTCAGGGCTCACCCTGGCGTTTCAGCAGCGCACCACCGACAAGGGGCATCAGTTCACCCGCCATGAGAGGCTCCGGCAGGAGCGGCTCGATGCCTACTCCGCCTACGCCGGCGCACTCATCAACTACCGCCGCTGCCTGGTGCATCTCTGGTTCTGCGAACATGAACAACCACCACACGAGGACCCCGGCGCGGTGCGAGTCCGCGCCTACGACCTGCGCTCCAACGCCCAGGAGGCCCTCTTCCGGGTGCAGATGCTCACCGATGACGAGGCTTTGAGCCAGGCGGCGGAAGCTGTGCTTGCGGACGTCACAGTGCTGCCCAAGACGGATAGCAGGACCGAGCTCGACCAGCGCAGGGTGAAGACCCGCGACGACATCAGCCGACTGGTCAGAGCGTCCAAGCGCCATCTCTGAGGGGCTGGCAGGCTGGGCCGGAAGAGGCCGCGGCACAGTTCTCCAAGAGCCCTACAGTGTCAGCATGTTCGAGACGATCCGTTGGCGCTGCTACGCGCACGTGGCCCACCGCCGCGGTGCCGAGCGAGTGGTCGGCCGCATCGGAGAGCTGTTGCCGCACACCATCGAGATCGAAAGTTACGAGCGGTACTGGAAGTTCCCAGAGCTGTGGCCGAGCTGCGGTTCGTCTCTCCCCTCCGTCGTTCCGCCCCGGAGGATGCACTTTTCACCACCCTTCAGCGGGCATGGAGGGTCGCGACGCCCTGGACCCTCAGCAGCCCGGAGTCAGGCGTACGTCATGAGTTCGAGGGCATCGCGTCCTCTAACGTCGGAGCCAGTTTCCGTGTCGCCGGCATCGAGTGGATGGAGTTCACCATCACTGATCGCCAAGAGAAACCTCTGCGGATAGGGCGAGCTGACATCCACGAGTGACATCGACAGCGTCGGACGCAGGCACCCATGCACGGCCCGGCGCAGCTACCGCGACCGGGCGACGACACAGCCGGGCTGAGCATGGATCGAACTCCTTAAAGCGGGTGTCACGGGTTGGAATCGTGCCGGAGGCACCAGAAGAAGGGCCGCCTACGGGTCTCCGCGGTCACAGCCGCGCCGATCCCGCCGATGCTCCTCGTGGAGCTGGTCGCCGGTCACACAACCGGCGACGGCGGCACCATCGGCACTCCGCGATCGGACAGTCTCGGCACCCGGGGGAGCGCAGCAATGCCTCAAACGCCCCCATCACCCTCGCGCACCGCGATTCGAGCCAGCTTCGTCAGCAGGGTGTGCTTGCCCCAGGGGAGCAACCTCATAGCGATGCGGGCCGCGCCGAAGGGATCTGCCTTCGCCTCCACTTCCAGGCGGTGGCGGTTCGCATACGCGGACGAGACAGGTGTCGTCGAGGGTGAGAAGTCAGGCCGGTGCCGACGCGGACCTTCAGCCGGGCACCCACCTCCCGCCAGTGCGGGTCCGCGGCGAGGACCTGCCGGGTTCCTGTCACCCACTCCCCGTAGCGGTGGCCGTCGCACAGCAGGCGCCAGACTTCGGACCGCGAGCTCAGGTCAGACGGCGGTTCCGGGCCATGATCGAGCTCCTGGACAGCTGTGAGCTCGACGCGAGAACTTGGCTTCCAGCGTCATGCCGACCGCGCCACGTGCACAGTCCGACCAGTCCGGACGGGTGAGTCTCCGGGCTCGGGCCCTCGTAGAATCGCCGGGTGAACGCCCCCGCACCCCCGGCCGAAACCCTCCGCGCCGCCCTCGCCGGTCTGCTCGACGGGCTGCCGCCCCGGCAGGCCGCGCAGGCGGTCGAGCGGCTGATCGCCAGCTACCGCGGGGCCACCCCGACCGACGCTCCCATCCTCCGTGACCGGGCGGATGTCGCCGCCTACGCCGCCTACCGGATGCCCGCGACCTTCGAGGCGGTGCGGTCGGCGCTGGAGGCGTTCGCCGAGGCGGCGCCCGCGTGGGTGCCCGGATCGCACACCGACGTCGGCGGCGGTACGGGTGCCGCCGCCTGGGCCGTGAGCGCGACCTGGGGCGGAAAGCGGCCCGTCACCGTGCTCGACTGGGCCGAGCCCGCGCTCGCCCTCGGCCGGGAGATCGCCGCGGCCGACCCGGCCCTGCGGGACGTACGGTGGCAGCGCTCTCGGATCGGAGCGGCGCTCACCCTGGAGAGCACTGATCTCGTCACCGTCTCCTATGTCCTCAACGAGCTGACCGCCCCCGACCGCACCGCCCTCGTCGACGCCGCCGCGACCGCGGCCCAGGCCGTGGTGATCGTCGAACCGGGCACCCCCGACGGCTACGCCCGCGTCATCGAGGCCCGCGACCGGCTGGTCGACGCCGGCTTCCACGTCGCCGCCCCCTGCCCGCACAGCGCCGCCTGCCCCATCGCCCCGGGCACGGACTGGTGCCACTTCTCCGCCCGGGTCAGCCGTTCCTCCCTGCACCGCCAGGTCAAGGGCGGCTCCCTCCCCTACGAGGACGAGAAGTTCAGCTACGTCGCCGCCGCCCGCTTCCCCGTCACCCCGGCAGCCTCCCGTGTCGTCAGGCGCCCGCAGATCCGCAAGGGCCAGGTCCTCCTCGACCTGTGCGAGACCGAACCGTCCCTGCACCGCACCACCGTCACCAAACGCCACGGCGATCTCTACAAGGCGGCACGGGACGCGGACTGGGGCGACGCCTGGCCGCCGGCACCATGATCGGGACTCCTGTCAGGTACGCATAAGATCAACTCCGCGCCCTCGGGCGTGAGTAATGCGCACCACAGAAACGGGAGGAACCTTTGAAGAAGCTTCTGATCGCCCCGCTGGCGGTGGCGGCCCTGGCCCTGGCCGGGTTCGTGCCGAGTGCCTCCGGCACGGCGACCGTGCAGAGCGACGACATGACCACCGTCGCGGCCACGGCGAAGTGCAAGAGCCTCACGGCACTTTCGAACGTCAATGTGCGCAAGTCGGCCAGCACCAAGTCGACCATCCTGCGCCTCTGGTACAAGGGCACCAAGGGCTGTGACATCAAGGGCGTCGACGGCGGCTCGTACAAGAACGCCTGCGGGATCAAGAGCTACCACTACTGGCGCAAGGTCAACTACCGCGGCACCGTGGGCTACGTGCCCAACGTGTGCGTGAAGTACTCCTGACCGGCCCAGCGGAACAACGCCTCCTCCGCCGACGCCCGGTCGGCGGGGGACAGGTTCGCGATCTCGATGTTGTGGTTGCCTCCCGGGACCCAGAGGACCGCGGAGTCGCGGCCGCCGGGGTTGAAGTACTCGGCCACGGAAGGGTCCTGGGTGCCGTTGACGAACAGCAGCCGGCTGCCATGGCGGCGGACCCAGCGGTCGATGTCCGGCATGGCTGCCGCGTCGAAGGCCATGGGGATGTCCCGGGGGACGAAGTTGCGCGCCTCGATGCCGCCGGAGTGGCGCATCAGGTCCGCCACATGGCCGGTGGGGACATCGCCGTACCCCAGCTGCGTGCCGATCTGGTACCAGTACGGGACGTACCGCCGCGCCGCCGTGTCGGCGTAGAGAGGCAGCCCCGCCGTGTCGTGGAGCCAGGTGTACAGCTCGTCGGCCGTCGCCTCCGGGCCGGGGATCGTGGCGGCGTCGGCCGCGCTGCCCCGCTGCCAGAACATGAACAGCACGCGCAGTACGGCGATCTCGAAGGCCTGGTCGGCGCTGCCGATGATGCGGAAGGTGTCGTTGCCCGCGGCCGCCCAGGCCTCGTAACGGGCGACCATCTCGGCCCGGTCGAGCAGCAGCCGCCGCTGTGCGGACCTGACGGCCTCGCGGCCTGCCGGGGTGCCGACCGTCTCCAGGAAGCGCAGGTGGGCGGAGTCGTCGCGGTCGTCGACGTTGTTCGGAGCCGAGTAGACCACCGTGCCGTCCACGTCCTGGGGGTGGAAGCGGCGGTGGTAGACCGTCGCCATGCCGCCCTTGCTGCTGCCGGTGGAGATCCACGCACCGGGGTAGAGCCGGCGGAAGAGGCGGACGACGCGGTGGTGGTCGTCGGCGGCCTGGCGGATCGTGAGACGGGCGTAGCCGGTCCCTGCCGGGCGTGACGTGCCGAAGTAGCGGTGTTCCACCTGGAGTTGGTTGGCACCGAGCAGGATCGTCGGTTCACTCCGCCAGGGCGAGACGACCGCGTGGTAGCCCGTGGTGGTGAGGACCATGGGGCGGTCGGCGGCGGTGTGCAGCAGGGTGAGGCGCTGCTCGAAGGTGCCGGCCGCGGGGTTCCTGTGGTCGACCGGCTGGCTCAGGCCCAGGACGAAGTGCCGGTAGCCCGGTTCGGCGTCCTGCCGCTCCTCGATCAGGCGCAGTCCGGGCAGTGCCCGCAGCGCGTCCGCGATGTCGCCGGTGCCGGGCCGCGCCGCTCGGGCCGCCGCCCGGGCGGGCAGGGCCGTCGCCGCGACGAGACCCGCCGCCGAGACGGCCGTCGCCGCCGAGGTGAGCACTCGTCGTCTGGTCCACACACGCATCGTGAGTCCTCCCGGGCGTCCGTCGGTCGCGGTTTCTCGGCCGCTTCAGCACATCCGCCGGACGCCCCTGGAGGATCCCGCGCGCGAGGGGACCGTCTCCCCCGGGCGGGGGAGGCTCACGAGGACTCGTCGGTCGTACGGCCCTCCCGTCGTTCCTGCTGCTGTCGCTTCTCCTGGAGCTTGCGCAGCAGTTCGCGCTTGTGGGCCTGCGGATCGAGGCCGCCGCCGATCCGGCCGCCCCGGCCGCCGCCGCGTAGCGCCTTGCGGCCGAGCTTCTGGCGCGATCCGCCGATACCCAGCAGGTTTCCGGCTCCGCCCCGGGCCATGTCGGGCTCCTTTCCCACGTCCGGTCAGTGACGAGACGGTTCGTCTCGTACGTACCGCTCCACTGTCCGGCGAGACGCTCCGTCTTGTCAACCTGATAAATTCGACCCATGTCCGCACAGAAGTCCGCTCAGCCCGCCAAGCCCGCCCCCGACTCCACCCGGCGCAGCGAGAAGTCCCGCCGCGCCATCTACGCCGCCGCCCTCTCGCTCGTCGTGGAGGTCGGCTACCCGAAGACCACCGTCGAGGGCATCGCCGCCCGCGCCGGTGTCGGGAAGCAGACGATCTACCGCTGGTGGTCGTCGAAGGCGGACGTGCTGATGGAGGCGTTCCTCGACCTGGGCGAGCAGTCCCTGCGGGAGGCGGGTCCGGTGCCGTACGTCTTCCCCGACACCGGCGACCTCGCCACCGACGTCAAGGGCGTCCTGCGCGCCACCGTCGACCAGCTGCGCGACCCGAGGTACGAGGCGCCGTCCCGCGCGCTGGCCGCCGAGGGCGTCGTCAACGAGCAGCTCGGACGCGAGCTCGTCGCCAAGCTGATGCAGCCCTCACTCGACCTCTACATCGGCCGGCTGCGCGCCGCACAGGACGCCGGCCAGGTGCGGCCCGAGATCGACCCGCGCATCGCCCTGGAGTTCTTCATCTCCCCGCTCGCCCAGCGCTGGCTCCAGCACACGGGCCCGATCTCCTACGAGTACACCGACACCCTCGTCGACTACGCCCTTCACGGCCTCGCGCCCCGCTGAGCGGCCCGCGCGAGGCGGCCCGGCGTGTCCGTGATCACCCCGTCGCAGCCCAGCGCCAGCACCCGGTCCCGCTGCGCGTCCGTCACCACGGTGTGCGCCCACACGCGCCGGATCCCCGACTTCACCGCCCGCACCAGGTCCGCGTCACGCGCCCGGTGGTCCACGTCCAGCAGGTCCACGTACGGCCGCCAGCGCTCCGGGCGGTCCGTGCGCAGTTGCCGCGCCGAGCGCCACAACTGGGCGAGCAGGCCCAGGTGATGGGCACGCCGGGCCACCTCCGGGTCGTTGGAGTTCACGAACACCGAGCGATTCAGGCCACGGGCCCGGATCAGCCCGGCCAGCCGGTCGAGGCTGCGCGGGTCCTTCGCCTCCAGCATCAGCACGATCCGCCCGCCGAAACGATCCAGCACCTCCGCGACCGTCGGCGGCCGTTCCGACCGCCAGCTGCCGGGCAGCGCGTCCTTCGGGCGCAGCCGGACGCCCTGCCACTCCCGGGCGTCGAGGCCGCGCACCTCGCCGCCCAGGTAGGTGGTGCGGTTCAGCGTCTCGTCGTGGAACACCACGGGCGTTCCGTCGCGCAGCAGCCGCGTGTCGAAGTCCAGCACCTGCGCCGTACCGCGCTCGTAGGCGGCCATCAGCCCCGTCATGCTGTTCTCGGGGACCTCGCGGGCACCGCCGCGGTGGGCGACGTACGTGGTGCGCGGGAGCGCCGCCACGGTCAGGGGGCCGGTGCCCCACTCCAGCGGGCGGGTGCGTCCCTCCGGCGGACGGATGCCCGCCGGCAGAGCCGGGGCGACGCCGGCCGCCGGTCCCGTGAGGGTCAGCGAGACCACGGAAGCCGCGGAGGCGAGGCCCGTCAGCGCGATCCTTGTGACCATGGCGACCACGGTAGGGCGGCATGTCACGGCAAAGCGGGCAATGACACCCGATCATGGTGCGGAGTACGCCTCGCCCCACGGGCATGTGCCTCGCCCCACCGGTGCATGTCTCGGCCCTCCTGCCCCGGATGTGGGCACTGGCCCCCCGGCGCGCGGGAAGATGGGACCATGAGGCATGCTGTTCCGCACGACAGCGAGGCGAGGGGATAGATGAGCGCGGAGTACGGCGGCCGGACCGGTCTGCAGGGCAAACTCACCCAGTGGCTGCGCGCCGGGCGCCGGCCGAAGGAGACCGCCGGTGACGGCGGCCGTGAGGACCTGCTGCTCGCCGCCGCCGGCGCTGGACTGCCGCTCGCGCCCGCCGCCCACCCGGCCGGCTACCGCTGCTCCTGCGACCGCGTGGGCTGTCCCACCCCGGCCCGGCATCCGGTGTCCTTCGCCTGGCAGACGCAGTCGACCACCGACCGCGCCCAGATCGAACGCTGGGCCCGCCATCAGCCGCAGGCCAACTTCATCACCGCGACCGGCATGGTGCACGACGTCCTCGACGTGCCCCTGGATGCCGGTCGCAGTGCGTTGGAGCGGCTGCTCGCCGACGGTGTCGAGGTCGGGCCCGTCGCCGAGAGCGACGACGGCCGCATGCTGTTCTTCACCCTCACCCGCGGGACGCCCGAGGACGAGGACGAGTGGTGGCCGTGCGAACTGGACTGCCACCCCGAGACGATGGACGAGCACCCCGGTCTGCGGTGGCACTGCCGCGGCTCCTACGTCCTCGTACCGCCGGCGCGGCTGCCCGGTGAGGACCAGACCGTGCACTGGGTGCGCGGGCCCGAGCATCCGCTGCCGGATCCGCTGAGCCTGCTGGAGACCCTGACCGAGGCCGGTGCCCGGTACGCCGGTGAGGACGCCGACCACGCCGGGGCGGCCTGGCCGCTGCGGCACTGAGCCGCCCCGGCTCTGTCCTGTCCCTACGAGCCTTCCGCCGACGTCATTCCCTGGATCCGGCCGAGGATCGTCACCTGCTGGTTGCCGCTGCCCTTCGGCGGGTCCAGCGCCACCTCGTTGGAGACGAACTCCATCATGAGGGACTGCTTGATCTCGCCGGTCGTCAGCGCGAGGACGTCCTTGTTGGGGACGGGGAACGACGTGCCCGCGTAGGCCGTCTGCTTCTCGAAGTGCCGTGTGGTGAAGAACACCAGCGCGCCGCCGTCCGCCGTGCGCAGGGCGAGGGGCTGGTAGTCGCCGTTCGTCAGCGGTTCGTCGATGTACTGGGTGACCAGGCCCGGCTTCTTGGAGTTCTTCTTGCGCAGGGCGCGCCACTGGCTGGTGTGGGAGCCGTCCGAGAAGGTGTCTCCACCGTTCTTGAGGTAGGCCGTGTAGTCCTGGCTCAGGTCGCCGGGGGCGGCGGCCAGGCCGGTCGAGTTCACCGGGACGGACTCGGCCCAGCCGTCCGCGTCCTTCTTGAACTCCGGGACCTTGCCCGGTGCGACGAGGGTGAGATACGCGACCTGGAAGGGGTCGTCCAGGCTGCTGCGGGTGAACACGAGCAGCCAGCGGGCCGTGCCGCCCTTGTTGCCGACCGCGTCGACGAGGAACCAGCGGGGCCAGCCGGCCTTCTTGGGAATCGTGTACTTCGCGTCCGTCAGCTTCAGGGGCGTGTGGTTCGGGTTGCCGTCCGGGCTGTTCGTCTTCCCGGCCTTCAGGCGTGCCGAGTCGATGTCGGCCAGGGCGCCGGTGGTGTGGTCGGCGTCCAGGGAGGCGTCGTAGGCCTTGTCGGCCTCGTTGTACGCGGTCGTGAACTCCTGGAGGGCCTTGGCGGCTTCGGCGCGGGTGGTGGACGGGAGGATCTCCCGCTCGCCGTGCACCACGACGCATCCGCTCGCCGTCAACGACAAAGCGGTCACCGAGGCCGCTATGAGGGCGCTCCGGGCGGACCTGCGGAGCGTTCGAGGGTCGCGATCCCTGCTCATCGGGTTCCTTCACCTTCCCCTTTCCGGAGGCGAACCCTACCGGGTGCCTCCGGCGGTTGGGCGGGGGGTGTGCCTGCGCCCTAGCTGCGGGCAGTCGTGCCGCTTGGGGCGGCACCCGTCCCAAAGAAGCGGCACCCCGCTCCGCCGGGTTGCGGACCCACTCGGCCTAAGCAGCAACGCCGAGTGCCTCGTCACGCCCTGTCGCGCACCGGTGTTGTCGTGGTCCGGCCGCGTCCGAAACCCGCCGGTGACAGGAACAGTGCCAGGGTCGGGATCAAGTACAGCAGCCACACCACGACTTGGAGCACCGTCGGGTCCGGCTGGAAGTTGAACACGCCCTTGAGCAGCGTGCCGTACCAACTGTCCGGAGGAATCGTGCCGGAGATGTCGAAGGCCTTGTCGTTGAGGCCGGGCAGGAAGTCCGCCTCCTGGAGGTCGTGGAAGCCGTACGCCAGTACGCCCGCCGCGACGACGACCAGCATGCCGCCGGTCCACGTGAAGAACCGGGCGAGATCGATACGCAGGGCGCCCCGGTAGAACAGCCAGCCCAGGAGGATCGCCGTCAACAGGCCCAGCGCGACACCGAGCAGGGGCCGCGGCGTGCCGTCGCTCGCCGCGTGGACCGAGGCCCAGACGAACAGGGCCGTCTCCAGGCCCTCCCGGCCCACGGCCAGGAACGCCGTGGCGACCAGCGCGCCCGTACCCATGGCGAGGGCCGCGTCCAGCCTCCCGTGCAGCTCCGACTTCAGATGCCGGGCGGTGCGTCGCATCCAGAACACCATCCACGTCACCAGACCGACCGCGAGGATCGACAGGGACCCGCCGAGCGCCTCCTGCGCCTGGAACGTCAGCTCCTGGGAGCCGAATTCGAGGGCGGAGCCGAAGCCCAGCGCGAGGGCGACGGCGACGCCGATGCCGGTCCAGATGGGTTTGAGTGCGTCCCTGCGGTCCGTCTTGACCAGGTAGGCGATGAGGATGCAGACGACGAGGCTCGCCTCCAGCCCCTCGCGCAGACCGATCAGGTAGTTGGAGAACATCGGGTCTACGCCTCCTCGGAGAACAGCGTCCGGCCCCACCAGTCGTCCTTGTCGCGAACGCCTGGCGGGATCGCGAAGAGCGCCGAACCCACGTGCTGGATGTACTCGTTGAGCGCGTCCGTGGCCAGGTTGCGCTGGATGGGGATGAAGCCCTTGCGGACGTCCCGCTGGTAGGCCAGGAAGAACAGGCCCGCGTCCAGGCGGCCCAGTCCGTCCGTGCCGTCGGTGAAGGAGTAGCCCCGGCGCAGGATCGTCGCCCCGTGGTTGGCGTCGGGGTGCGCGAGCCGGACGTGCGCGTCGGGCTTCATCGCCTTCAGGAACGGCTCGTCGCGCTCCTTCGCCTTGCCGACCGGGGCACCCTCGCCCTTGTCACGGCCGAAGATGTCCTCCTGCTCCTGGAGCGAGGTGCGGTCCCACGTCTCGATGTGCATGCGGATGCGGCGGGCGACGAGGTAGGAGCCGTTCGTCATCCAGGCCGGACCGTCCTTCTCGTCCACCCACACGAACTTCTTCAGCCGGTCCGTCTCCGTGCCCGCGATGTTGCGGGTGCCGTCCTTGAAGCCCATCAGGTTGCGCGGCGTCTGCGCCTCGGGCGTCGTCGACGACGTCTTGCCGAAGCCGAGCTGCGACCAGCGGATGACGACCTTGCCGAAGCCGATGCGGGCCAGGTTGCGGATGGCGTGCACGGCGACCTGCGGGTCGTCCGCGCAGGCCTGGACGCACAGGTCGCCTCCGCTGCGGTTCTCGTCGAGGTTGTCGCCCGCGAACTTCGGCAGGTCCACCAGGGCGGCCGGTCGTCGCTCCGCCAGGCCGAACTTCCCGAACAGACTCGGGCCGAAGCCGATCGTGAGGGTCAGGCGGGAGGGCTTGAGGTCCAGGGCCTCGCCGGTGTCGTCGGGGGGTGCCTCGGGCAGGCCGCCGTAACCGCCCTTGCCCACCGGCTGCCCGGCCGTCATGCGGCGGGCGGCCCGCGTCCAGTCCTTCAGCAACTGGACGAACTCCGCCCGGTCGTCGGTCGTCACGTCGAACGCGGCGAAGTGCAGCCGGTCCTGGACGGGCGTAGTGATGCCCGCCTGGTGCGAGCCGTGGAAGGCGATCGCGGTTCCGGCGTCCGGCCCGCCGTCCTCGTCCGTGCGGGCCATCGCCACCGCTCCGCCCGCCGCGGCGGCGCCGAGGGCCAGACCCGCGCCACCCCAGCCGAGCAGGGAGCGCCGGGAGGGGGACGGTGTGTGGTTGTCGTTGCTGGTGTCCGTCATGGGCGCGGTCCTCTACTTCACGACGGCGGCAGCGAGCTTCGACAGGGGCTCCGCCAGCGCGTTGACCGCGTCCGAGAGCTCCTTGCGGTCGGCCTTGCCGACCTTGTCGTACGAGGTGAAGTCGTACGACGTCGTGTCCGGGCGGTACTTGTCGAGCAGCGTGTTCAGGGCGGCGAACTGCCTGTCCAGTTCCGTGGTGAGGGCCTTGTCGTTCTCCTGCGCGACCGGCCTCAGCAGCTCGTACGACTTCTGCGCGCCCTCGACGTTGGCCTTGAAGTCGACCAGGTCGGTGTGCGAGTAGCGCTCCTCCTCGCCGGTGACCTTGCCGGTGGCGACCTCGTCGAGGAGTTCCTTGGCGCCGTTGGCCATGGAGGTCGGGGTGATCTCGGCCTTGCCTACGCGGTTCTGCCAGTCCTTCAGGTCGCTGATCAGCCGATCGGCCAGCTCCTTCTCGCGGTCGCCGATCTTCTTGTCCTGCCAGAGGGCCTTCTCCAGGCGGTGCCAGCCGGTCCAGTCGGTGGCCGGGTCCTGGCCGGCTTCGAGGCCGTCCTCGCGGACGTCGACCTTGGGGTCGATGTCGCCGAAGGACTCGGCGACCGGCTCGGTGCGCTCCCAGCCGATGCGGGAGGGGGCGTACGCCTTCTTCGCGGCCTCCAGGTCGCCGTCCTTGACGGCCTGGGCGAAGGTTTCGGCCTTGGGCAGTGTCTCGTCGGCCTGTGCCTGGGCGTAGGCGCGGTAGGCCGCAACGGCCTTGTCCAGGCGCGGATCACGCTGGATCGTCCTGCCGCCGGTGGCCTTGACGGTCTGGCGGATGCCGTCGCCCTTCATCCCGGGCTTGCAGGCGATCTGGTAGTCGCCGGCCTTCACCTCGGCGGTGACCCGCTGCTTGGTGCCGGGGCCTATGTTCTCCCGCTCCGTGACCACACGGTCGTCGGGGAAGAGCACATAGACCTCGGTGACCTTGGAACCCTTGTTCTCGACGGCGAGTTCGACGTGCCCGGCCGGGAACTCCTTCTTCGACACCTCGCACTTGTCGTCCGTCGCCGTCACATGGACGACGTGGTCGCCCTCCTGGGCGCTGCTCTTCTCCGTGCAGCCGGTGACGGCGGTCAGAGCCGCCGCGGCGGCGATCGCGGCGGAAACGGGTCTGGCGGGTCGCATGAGGGCTCCAGGAGGGCAGGGAAGGTGAGGCTCACCTAAGGCACATAAGGATTGCTTAAGTGGCTCAAAATCGCCCTCATGAGGCGGTCAAGGGACGGTCAAGATCGCGACTGGGAGCGGTCCGGCCACCTGGGACGCCCTGGCCGCCCGGGCGATGCTTGAATGCCCCCGTGACTGACTACGACGTGCTCCGCGTCTTCTGCGGGCCGAACGGTGGATACGGCAACGAGCTCGGTGTCGTGCGCGAGGGCTCGGTGCTGCCCGAGCGGAGTGACCGGCAGGAGTTCGCCGCGAAACTCGGGTTCAGTGAGACCGTGTTCGTCGACGACCCCGAGCGCGGTGTGATCGACATCTACACGCCGACCCTGCGCCTGCCCTTCGCCGGGCACCCGTGTGTCGGGACGGCCTGGCTGCTCGACGTGCCCGAGCTGGTCACGCCCGCCGGGGTGGTCGGGGCCCGGCAGGACGGGGAGTTCTGCTGGATCGAGGCGCGGGCGGAGTGGGTGCCGCAGCGCACCCTGCGGCAGTACGGCAGCGCCGCCGAGGTCGACGATCTGGCCGTGCCGCCGCCGGGGGAGTGGGTGTACGCCTGGGCGTGGGAGGACGAGCCGGCCGGACGGGTGCGGGCCCGGGCCTTCCCCGGGCGCGGTGACGGGATCGACGAGGACGAGGCGACCGGGGCGGCGGCCCTGCTGCTCACCGACCGGCTCGGCCGGGCCCTCAACATCACCCAGGGCGCGGGCTCCCAGATCCTGACCGCGCCCCAGCCGGGCGGATGGACCGAGGTCGGCGGCCGGGTCCACCTCGAACGCTGAACCTGGGCGTGACCACTCATTCTTCGTCCGGTCACGCCGACAGCGGGAACTCCTCGCCCAGCGCCTGGAACACCGTGTTGTTCAGCGCGTACGCCCGCTTGCACTCGGACACGATCCGCTGTCGCTCCAGCTCGTCACCGGGCACCGCGTCCAGCAGCTCCCAGTAACGCCGCTTGAAGGCGGCCGGGTTGGGGATCTGCTCGAACACGTAGAAGCGGACCCCGTCGCCCTTCTTCGGGAAACCCCACGTCCTCTCGGCCGTGTCGCGGATGATCTGCCCGCCGGAGAGGTCGCCGAGGTAGCGCGTGTAGTGGTGGGCGACGTAGCCGGCCGGCCAGGTGCGGGCGCAGTCGGAGATCCGCCGCGCGTACTCCAGGGTGGCGGGCAGCGCGCTGACGCCCGATCGCCAGTCGGGGCCGCGCAGGTACTCCAGATCCTGTTCCAGCGAGGCCATCCGGAACAGTTCCGGGCGGACGAAGGGGCCGGCCACCGGATCCCCGGCCAGGCGCTCGGCGCCGGACTCCAGCGCCCCGTACACGAACCACAGCTGCTCCGTGTAGCGGGCGAACGCGTCGACCCCCAGTTTGTGCCCCAGCAGGTCGCTCAGGAACGTCGAGCCCCTGACCTCCTCGTGCTGCTCGCGGGAAGCCGTCCGAATGAGGGTCGAGAAGGATTCCATGGGCACATCCTCTTTGGTAAGGCTTACCTAAGTCAAGAGATTTGCCGACGACCTGTCGGTAAAAGACTACAAGAGAAAGCCCGCCCTCGCGGGGCGGGCTCGGTGATCGATGATCAGGGCAGCGTCAGGATCTCCGCGCCCGTCTCCGTCACCACCAGCGTGTGCTCGAACTGGGCCGTCCGCTTCCGGTCCTTCGTCACGACCGTCCAGCCGTCGTCCCACATGTCGTACTCGTGTGTCCCGAGCGTCAGCATCGGCTCGATCGTGAACGTCATCCCGGGCTGGATGACCGTCGTCGCGTGCGGGCTGTCGTAGTGCGGGATGATCAGGCCCGAGTGGAACGCGCTGTTGATGCCGTGGCCGGTGAAGTCCCGGACCACCCCGTAGCCGAAGCGCTTGGCGTACGACTCGATGACCCGGCCGATGATGTTGATCTGCCGACCCGGCTTGACCGCCTTGATCGCCCGGGCGAGGGACTCCCGGGTCCGCTCCACCAGCAGCCGCGACTCCTCGTCGACGTCTCCGACCAGGTAGGTCGCGTTGTTGTCGCCGTGCACACCGCCGATGTACGCCGTCACGTCGAGGTTGACGATGTCGCCGTCGCGCAGGACCGTCGAGTCCGGGATGCCGTGGCAGATGACCTCGTTGACCGAGGTGCACAGCGACTTCGGGAAGCCCCGGTAGCCGAGCGTCGAGGGATAGGCGCCGTGGTCGCACATGTACTCGTGCGCCACCTTGTCCAGCTCGTCCGTGGTCACCCCCGGGGCGATCAGCTTCGCGGCCTCCGCCATCGCCCGGGCGGCGATCCGGCCGGCGACCCGCATCGCCTCGATCGTCTCGGGCGTCTGCACCTCCGGTCCGGTGTACGGCGTCGGCGCGGGCTTGCCGACGTACTCGGGGCGGCGGATGTTTCCGGGCACGGGACGGGTGGGGGACAGCTCCCCCGGGACGAGCAGCGACTGGCCAGACATGCCAGCGAGTCTAACCAGCGGCCACGGGGGAACATGACGGTGGCGAGAGGAGCTGGTCATGGCCCTGTTCAAGAAGCGGACGGTCGGCAAGCCGGGCGAGTGGTACTACTGCCTGGAGCACAAGAAGGTCGAGGAGGGGCCGGAGTGCCCGGGCAAGGACCGGTTCGGACCGTACGCCTCCCGCACGGAAGCCGAACACGCGATGGAGACCGCCCGAGCACGCAACCTCCAGTGGGAGAACGACCCCAAGTGGCACGACGCCCCGGCGGGCGGCCGGAACGACGAGTAGGCGCATCCCGGCGGCTGCGTACCCCGGCGGCTGCGCGCCGTTCGCGCAGCCGCACCACCGGCGAAGCCGGTCCTACCAGCGCGCCGGCGGCGGGGCCGTCAGGTATTCCGCCAGCCTCGACACCCTGTCCCGGAAGCGGCGGCGGCCGCGTGGCGTCGGCAGCGCGTTCTCCCCGGCCGCCGCGCTGACCAGGTGCTGGACCGTGTCCAGGTCCAGCTCCGAGCCGTCGGGGACGGCCAGCGCCTCATGGGCCATGGCCGGCAGCTCGCCCTCACCGGGGCCGAGGGACAGCACCGTCGCCCCGGCGCGCCGCGCGTCGGACACCCGTTCGAGGAGAGGTGCGGCGGGCCCCTCGGGGGACACCAGCAGCAGTGTCTCGCCCCGCCGGGCCGCCTCCAGCCGCCCGAGGCCGACCGCCAGATGCGCCGGATCCGAGGGGCGCGCGTCATGCCGTACCAGCATCGGGGCCAGCTCCGGCGTGCCCGACCAGGCCGCCTCGTCCACCAGATGCGCCGCCAGGTGCCACGGCTCGTACTCCGGCGTGCCGACGAGCAGCAGCCCGCCGCCGTGCGACACCACCGACCCCCGCAGCGCACCGGCGAACCGCCGCGTGGCGCCCAGCCATTCCGTCCCGGCGAGCACTTCCCGAAGCAGCGCGACCCGTACGGCATCCATGCGCCCGCATCCTGCCCCAACCGGTCACTCGTGATGTGGAATTCACCACGAATTCGCCCGGCTTGGGCAGATGGACCGGTCATCCGTACCGTCGTCGAACGCCCGGAGGAACCCGCCGATGACCCAAACCAGCGTCCCCTTCCGCGCGGGCCGGGAGGGATACGCCAGCTTCCGCATCCCCGCCGTCGTCGCCACGGGCAACGGCACCCTGCTCGCCTTCTGCGAGGGCCGCGTCGGCTCCCGGGACGACTTCGGGAACATCGACGTCGTACTCAAGCGCTCCACGGACGGCGGCCGCACCTGGAGCCCGCTCCTGGTCGCCGCGAAGAACGGCGACGCCCTCGCCGGCAACCCGGCCCCCGTCGTCCTCGACACCGGCCGCGTCCTCCTCGTGCACGTACGCAACGCCGCCCTCGCCACCGAGGACGCCATCCGGCGCGGCAAGGTGAGCGCGGCCGACGGGCGCCGGGTCTGGGTGCAGCACAGCGACGACGACGGCCTCACCTGGTCCGCGCCGAAGGAGATCACCCAGGAGACGAAGGAACCGCACTGGCGCTGGTACGCCACCACCCCCGGCCACGCCCTCCAGCTGAGCACGGGCCGGATCGTCGTCCCCGCCAACCACTCCCTGCCGCCCACCGGCACGGACAACGGCACCGAGGGCAGATACAACGGCGGTCACTGCCTGCTCAGCGACGACCGGGGCGCGACCTGGCGGATCGGCTACGTCGACGACAACACCGACGGCTACATCAACGCCAACGAGACCACCGCCGCCGAACTCCCCGACGGCCGCGTGTACTTCAACACCCGCAACGACTCCCCGTCGCCGGGCACCCGGGCCGACGCCCACTCGGTCGACGGCGGCCAGACCCTGGTGAAACCCTTCCGTCCGCAGGCGGGTCTGTCCGCTCCCGTGTGCCAGGCGAGCGTCCTCCAACTCCGCGACCCCGACGTGCTGCTCTACTCCGGCCCGGCCGACCCGGGCTTCCGCGCCCTGATGACGATCCGCGCCTCCACCGACGGCGGCACCACCTGGCGCCCGGCCCACACCGTGGACGGCCTGCCCGCCGCGTACTCCGACCTCGTGCGCGTCGACGCGGACACCGTGGGCCTGCTGTACGAGACCGGCGACTTCAGCGCCTACGAGACCATCGCCTTCCGCCGGGTGCCCGTGGCGGAGCTGACCTGAGCCGATGACCGCGGCGGACGTAGAGTCTGGGCCATGACCTCTACCGACAGTGCTGCCACCGACAACGCCCAGAAGGCCCCCGCCAAGGACCCCTGGGACCTGCCCGACGTCTCCGGACTCGTCGTCGGGGTGCTCGGCGGGACCGGGCCGCAGGGCAAGGGTCTCGCCTACCGGCTCGCCAAGGCCGGGCAGAAGGTGATCATCGGCTCGCGCGCGGCCGACCGCGCCCAGGCCGCCGCGGAGGAACTCGGGCACGGTATCGAGGGCGCCGACAACGCCGAGACCGCGCGCCGCAGCGACATCGTGATCGTCGCCGTGCCGTGGGACGGCCACGGCAAGACGCTGGAGTCCCTGCGCGAGGAACTGGCCGGGAAGCTCGTCGTCGACTGCGTCAACCCGCTCGGCTTCGACAAGAAGGGTGCCTACGCGCTCAAGCCCGAGGAGGGCAGCGCCGCCGAGCAGGCCGCCGCCCTGCTGCCGGACTCCCGGGTCACGGCCGCCTTCCACCACCTGTCGGCCGTGCTGCTCCAGGACCCGGAGATCGACGAGATCGACACCGACGTGATGGTGCTCGGCGAGGTCCGTGCCGACGTCGAGATCGTGCAGGCCCTCGCCGGGCGCATCCCCGGCATGCGCGGCATCTTCGCCGGGCGGCTGCGCAACGCCCACCAGGTGGAGTCGCTGGTGGCGAACCTGATCTCGGTGAACCGCCGGTACAAGGCGCACGCGGGGCTCCGCGTCACGGACGTATGACGGCATGGGGGACACTGGAGGGCACCAGCAGTGCCCGCAGTGTCCCCCGACAGGAGTCGACCGAATGCCCCGCCTCGCCCTCTACGCCCTGATCGTCTGTCTCCTCGCCGTGGCCGCGGCCGTGGTCTCCTTCATGGAGGGCAGCTGGCTGGGGATCGTCTGGGTGCTGCTGGCGGGCCTGTCGTCCAACATGTGCTGGTACTACGTGAAGCGGGGCAAGGCGCAGAAGTCGGTCACGGGCTGACCTGTCAGGGAGCGGCCGAGCAGAACTCGTTCGAGCCCTGCCAGAAGCGGTACAGCTCCTGACCGCAGTAGGTCTCCAAGTCGCTGATCCCGAGGGACTTCAGGATCGAGTCGACCACGTCGAAGAACACGCCGTTGACCGCCGGCAGCCACAGCAGCGCGAACACGAACAGCAGGCCGAACGGCGCGAACGGCTCCACCTGCCGTCGGATGCCGTACGACAGCCAGGGCTCGATGACGCCGTAGCCGTCCAGGCCCGGCACCGGCAGGAAGTTCAGCAGCGCGGCCGTCACCTGGAGCAGCGCGAGGAAGGCCAGGGCGAACCGGAAGTCGCTCGGCACGCCGTCCAGCGCGTCCAGCCAGAACGGGGCCGTGCAGACGATGGCGAACAGCACGTTCGTCAGCGGGCCGGCGGCCGAGATCAGACTGTGCTTCCAGCGGCCCCGGATCCGCCCCCGCTCGATGAACACCGCGCCGCCCGGCAGCCCGATCCCGCCCATGATCACGAAGATCACCGGGAGGACGATGCTGAGCAGCGCGTGCGTGTACTTCAGCGGGTTCAGCGTGAGGTAGCCCTTCGCGCCGACCGAGATGTCGCCGCTGTGCAGGGCGGTGCGCGCGTGCGCGTACTCGTGCAGGCACAGGGAGACGATCCAGGCCGCCGTCACGAAGAGGAACACGGCGACCCCGGGCTGCTGCGCGAACCCGGTCCAGGTCGCCCATCCCGTGACCGCCGTCACGGCCAGAATCCCGACGAAGACGGGACTGATCCGCCGCTCACTGTGGCGGCTGGTGGCGGTGGTCATGGGACTCCCTGCAGTCTCGAACACGCGATGGGACGGCCCGACGGTACCGGGCGCAGGGGGAAAACGTCTCGCGCGGGGCGGTCGGTTCCGGGGGCGCGGGGGCATCGGCCGGTCCCGTGCCGCCCGCCGCGCCGCCGAACTCCGTGACCGGCTCTCGGCGTAGCGGGGACAATGGTCCCCGTGCGCTACCGCATCCTCGGCACCACGCAGGCGCTCCGCACCGACGGCACGGTCGTCCCGGTGGGCGGGGCGCGGCTGCGTGCGCTGCTGACCGTGCTGGCCCTGCGGGCCGGCCGTACCGTGCCCGTGGGGCTGCTCGTCGACGAGGTGTGGGGCGGCGAGCCGCCCGCCGACGCCCCGGGGGCGCTCCAGGCGCTGGTCGGGCGGTTACGGCGGGCGCTCGGGGCGGACGCGGTCGCCTCCGCCGAGGGCGGGTACCGGCTCACCGCCTCGCCCGACGACATCGACCTGCACCGGTTCGAGCGGCTGGCCGGTGAGGGGCTGCGGGCCCTGGCCGACGGCGACCCCGCCAAGGCGGCCGTGGTCCTGGACGACGCCCTCGAACTGTGGCGCGGCCCGGCCCTCACCGACCTCCCCGACCGCGCCGCCGAGGCGGCCCGCCGGGACACCCGCCGCCTGGACGTGCTGCGCGCCCGGCACAGCGCCGCCCTCGCCCTCGGCCACGCCGAGCAGTCCCTGCCGGAACTGACCGCCCTGTGCGACAGCCACCCCTTGGACGAGCCCTTCCAGACCCTGCGCCTGTGCGCCCTGCGCGACGCCGGCCGCACGGCGGAGGCGCTGGAGGCGTACGAGGACGTGCGGCGGCTGCTCGCGGACCGGCTCGGGGCCGACCCGGGACCGGAACTGCGCTCCCTGCACGCGGAGTTACTGAAGCCGGGAGACGACAGCGCCGTGTCCGCGCCCGCCGCGGACGCCCCGGCCGCCGGCAACCTGCGCGCCCGGCTCACCTCCTTCATCGGCCGCGAGAGCGACATCGAGACCATCCGTGGCGATCTCACCGCCGCCCGCCTGGTGACGCTGCTCGGACCCGGCGGGGCCGGCAAGACACGGCTGTCGCAGGAGGCCGCCGAGACCGTACGGCACGCCATGCCGGGCGGTGTGTGGCTGGCCGAGCTCGCCCCGGTCGACGACCCCGCCGCCGTACCGGAGGCCGTGCTCACCGCCGTCGGCGCCCGCGAGACCGTGCTGTACGGCGCCAGCGCCGAGGGCATCCGGGCCGCCGTCGCCGACCGGCTCGACGACCCCGTCGAGCGGCTCGCCGAGCACTGCTCCAGACCGCGCATGCTGCTGATCCTCGACAACTGCGAGCACGTCGCCGAGGCCGCCGCCCGGCTCGCCGAAAAACTGCTGGAGCGCTGCCCCGGCCTGACCGTCCTCGCCACCAGCCGGGAACCCCTCGGCGTGCCGGGGGAGTTGCTGCGGCCCGTGGAGCCGCTGCCCGAGCCGGTCGCGCTGCGACTGCTCGCCGACCGGGGCGCGGCGGCCCGGCCCGGCTTCCGGATCGACGACGACCCCGAGGCGTGCGCGGAGATCTGCCGGCGCCTGGACGGTCTGCCGCTGGCCATCGAACTGGCCGCCGCCCGGCTGCGGATGCTGACGCCACGCCAGATCGCCGACCGGCTCGACGACCGCTTCCGTCTCCTCACCTCCGGCAGCCGCACCGTCCTGCCCCGCCAGCAGACCCTCAGAGCCGTCGTCGACTGGTCCTGGGACCTGCTCGACGAGGACGAACGGGACGTCCTGCGGCGGCTGTCGGTGTTCGCGGGCGGCTGTGACCTGCCCGCCGCCGAGGCGGTGTGCGGACCGGCCGCCCTGGAGGCGCTCGGCTCCCTGGTCGACCGCTCCCTGGTCGTGGCCACGCCGCCCGGCGAGTCGGGCGACGGCGAGATGCGCTACCGGCTGCTGGAGACCGTCGCCGAGTACGCCGCCGAGCGGCTGGAGGAGTCCGGGCAGCGCGCCGACGCCGAGCGCGCCCACCTGACGTACTTTCGCGAACTCGCCCGCACCACCGACCCGTTGCTGCGCGGCCCGGACCAGCTCGCCGCGATCCGCCGGCTGGAGCGGGAGTACGAGAACCTGCGCACCGCCCTGCGCCACGCCGTCGCCCTGCGCGACGAGCAGGAGGCGCTGTGCCTGACGCTGTCCCTCGTCTGGTACTGGCAGATGCGCGACCTGCGCATCGAGGCCCGCAACTGGTGCCGCGAGGTCATGGCCCTCGGCCCCGACCCCTTCACCGAGCCAGTCCGCCCCGCCGCCCCGGTCCGGCAGCGCTGCACCGACGCCCCGCCCCCGATGGCCGGAGAGGTCCTGTGGGAGGCCCGGCGCGGTGTCCATCTGGCCCATCTCGCCTGTATGGACACCGAACTGGACGCCTGGCAGAACCCGCGCTCCCAGCAGAAGCTGCGGACCATCTCCCTGACCTACGAGCCCGGCCTGCCGCAGAACTGCCGGCTCCCCGGCCTGCTCTGGTTCTTCGCCGTGATGCTGACCGGCGACATGGCGCGGCTGCGCGTCATCATGGACGCGTCCATCCGCACCTGCCGGGAGACCCCGGGCTTCGACTGGGAGCTGGCCTCCGGCCTCCAGATGCGGGCCAACTTCCTCGCCAACCGCACCGACTGGGCGGGCGACGCCGCCCGCGACGCCGACGAGTCGCTGGAGATCTACCAGCGCCTCGGTGACGCCTGGGGCACCGCCGAGGCCCTCTCGGCGCGCGCCGAGGCCCATGAACGCAAGGGTGCCTACTCCCTGGCCGCCGCCGACTACGAGGCGGCCATCGCACACGCCGAACGCGTCGGCGCCCGCGCCCAGGCGGCCGTCCTCGCCGCCCGGCTGGGCAGCGCGCTGCTGGAGGCGGGCGAGGGCGAGCGCGGCGAGCGGCTGCTGCGCGAGGTGATCGCGGCGCGCGAGGACGCGCACAGCGAGGCCATGCCCGCCGCCCGTCTCTTCCTGGCCGGCCGGCTCGGCATGACGGGCCGCGTCCCCGAGGCGCGCGAGCAACTGCGGCGGCTGCGCCAGGACTTCCGTATCGCCCACTTCATCGTCTTCGACGCGTTCATCCTCGGCGCGGAGGCCTGGCTGGACGCCGTGGAGGGGCGTCACGAGGCGTGCCTGGACCTGATCAGCAGGGCACTGGAGCGGGCGGCCGATCCGCTCTCGGCGGCCATCGCACCGCATATGCGCGCGGTGTACCTGACCATCGCCGCCGGGTCCCTGGCCGGCCTCGACGGCGGTCACCGCGCCCGGGACGCGGCCCGCTGCCTCGGCGCCGCCGACGCCCTGCTGCCGTCCGGGCACGTCCCCGCGCGGCAGGAGCGCGAGGCGCGCGAGCGGGCGGAGCGGCGGGCGCGGGCGGTGCTCGGCGACACGGCGTACGAGTCCGCGTACGCGGAAGGCGGCGGCCTCTCCCCCGAGGAGGCCACCGCCCTGCTCTGACGCGGACCCGTCCCGCCCGGTCAGCTCTTGGTGCGGAACTTGTGGATCGCGACGGGCGCCATCACGGCCGTGATCGCCACCGACCAGCCGAGGGTCACCCACAGGTCGTGCGCGACCGGCCCGCCCACCATCAGACCGCGTGCGGCGTCCGCCAGCGTCGACAGCGGGTTGTAGTCGGTGAACGCCTGCAGCCAGCCCGGCATCGACGTCGTCGGCGCGAAGATCGACGAGCCGAACTGGAGCGGGAACAGCACCAGGAAGCCCATCGCCTGCACCGACTGCGCGTTCTTCAGGATCACGCCCAGGGTCAGGAACACCCACATGATCGACGAGGCGAACGCCGTGGACAGGGCCACGGTCGCGAACAGCCCCGGCCAGTTGGTGATCTCGAACCCCACCGCGACGGACACGATCATCAGCACGGCGGTCGCGAACAGCATCCGCAGCAGCTCCACCGATATCTTCGCGAACAGCACCGAACCGCGCCCGATCGGCAGGGACCGGAAGCGGTCCATGACACCGGAGTTGAAGTCCTGGCTGAAGCCGGTGCCGACGCCCTGGGACAGCGTCATGCTCATCATCGCGATCATGCCGGGGATCACGTACTGCACGTACTGGTCCTGCCCGCCGCCCAGCGCCTGCCCGATCGAGCCGCCGAAGACGAACACGAACAGCAGGGTGAAGATGACCGGCATCAGCAGTGCGTCGGCCATCGACTCCGGGTCCTTGCGGATCCACAGCAGGTTGCGGCGGATCAGGGCACCGGTGTGACGCAGATGGCCACGCAGCGGGATACGGGCGTCCGCCTCGGCGTCGTGGATGGTGACGGCGCTCATGCGGCGGCCTCCTGAAGGTCTTCGGCGGGCACGGCGTCCTGCGGGGCACTGGCACGGTGGCCGGTGAGGGACAGGAACACCTCGTCCAGGCTGGGCAGTTCGGTGGTGATGGCGGAGAGCGTGATGTCGCGCGAGGTGACCGCGCCGACCACGGCGGTCAACTGCTCGTCGCTGAGGATCGGCACGAGGACGTCACCCCGGTCGGTGTCCACGGTCGTGGTGGCGAGCCCGGTGATCCCCAGCTCGTCCAGCGCGGCGGCCAGCGGCCGCAGCTGCGTCGGATCGGCCGGGCGGATCCGCAGCGCCCGGCCGCCGACCTTCGCCTTCAGCTCCTCGATGGCACCGCCCGCGATGACCTGGCCGCGGTCGACGACCGTCAGCTCCGAGGCGAGCTGCTCGGCCTCCTCCATGTACTGGGTGGTGAGCAGCACGGTGACCCCGTCGCCGACCATGCGCTTCACCTCGTCCCACACCTCGTTGCGGGTGCGCGGGTCGAGCCCGGTGGTCGGCTCGTCCAGGAAGAGCACGGCCGGTGCCCCGATCATGGATGCGGCCAGGTCCAGCCGCCGCCGCATGCCCCCGGAGTACGTCGCCGCCGGCCGCTTGGCCGCCTCGGTCAGCGAGAAGCGCTCCAGCAACTCGTCGGCCCGCCTGCGGGCCTCCTTGCGGGACACGTCGAGCAGCCGCCCGATCATGTACAGGTTCTCCCAGCCCGAGAGCTTCTCGTCCACGGAGGCGTACTGTCCCGTGAGTCCGATCACCCGCCGCAGCTGCCGGGGCTGCCGTACGACGTCGTAGCCGGCGACGGTGGCCCGGCCCGTGTCGGGAGCGAGCAGCGTGGACAGGATCCGTACGAGGGTCGTCTTCCCGGCCCCGTTCGGCCCGAGCACCCCCATGACGGTGCCCTCCCGCACATCCAGGTCGACCCCGTCCAGTGCCTTGGTCTCGCCGTAGTGCTTCACCAGCCCCCGCACGGTCACAGCGGCGCCGCCGGCGTTCTTGTCGATTCGCGTCATGCCCCTGACGGTGTCAGCTCCCACCGACAAACCACCGACAGATCACCGACAGGGGTCTTCGCGGCACCGACAGAACGCGGCAGCCCGCCGACGGGGGACGATCGGCGGGCTGCCCGTGGTACCGCAGTGGCTCTAGTGGACGGAGTGCTCCTCCTGCGGGAACGTTCCGCCGACGACGTCCTCGGCGAACGCCTTCGCGGCGTCGCCCATGACCGCACGCAGATCGGCGTACTGCTTCACGAACTTCGGCACACGCCCACCGGTCAGACCCAGCATGTCGGTCCACACCAGCACCTGCGCGTCCGTCTCGGGCCCCGCCCCGATCCCGACGGTCGGGATGTGCAGCACCCGTGTCACCTCGGCCGCCAGCTCCGCCGGAACCAGCTCCAGCACCACGGCGAACGCGCCCGCGTCCTGCACGGCCTTGGCGTCCCGCAGCAACTGCTGGGCCGCCTCCTCGCCGCGGCCCTGCACGCGATAGCCCATCGAGTTGACGGACTGCGGGGTCAGGCCGATGTGTGCCATGACCGGGATGCCGGACTCGACGAGCAGCCGGATCTGCTCGTGCGACCGCTCGCCTCCCTCCAGCTTCACGGCCTGTACGCCCGCCTCCTTCACCAGCCGGGTCGCCGAGCGCAGCGCCTGCACCGGACCCTCCTGGTAGGAGCCGAAGGGCAGGTCGCCGACGATCAGGGCGCGCGAGGTGCCCCGTACGACCGCCGCCGACAGCATGGTCATCTCGTCGAGGGTGACGGGCACGGTCGACTCGTACCCGAGGTGGCAGTTGCCCGCCGAGTCGCCGACGAGCATGACCGGGATCCCGGCCTCGTCGAAGACGGACGCGGTCATGGCGTCGTACGCGGTGAGCATGGGCCACTTCTCGCCGCGCTCCTTGGCGGCGGCGATGTCCCGCACGGTGATGCGGCGGGTCCCCTTGCCTCCGTACAGCGTCTTGCCGCTGTCGGAGGACTTCTTCTGAGCACTCTGGGCAGCCGGAAGCTGCGTCATTGCACGGCTCCTCACACGTCATCTCGAGGCGCCCTGACGGCGTCCCCGGACCACGTCCATGGTGGCACCTCGTGTCATCCAGGGCTAGGGGAGCCCCTGTGAGTTCCGGCGCGGGCGCCCTGAAGCACAGCGGATGTAAGGGCTCGGTAAGAGTGTTTCAATACGAGACGGTCTCGTATCGTAATGCCCCTACGCTCGACGGCATGACTACTCCTGCCGACCGCGCCGCCCGCACCGGCCCTCGTGTACCGGAAGCGGTGCACCGGCGCCGCTGGGCGATCCTCGGCGTGCTCATGCTGAGCCTGCTGATCGTCGTTCTCGACAACTCGATCCTGAACGTCGCCATCAAGACGATCTCCACGCCCGCCCCCACCGGGCTGGGGGCCACGCAGAGCGAGCTGGAGTGGGCGATCAACGCCTACACCCTCGTCTTCGCGGGCCTGCTGTTCAGCGCCGGTCTGCTCGGCGACCGGCTGGGCCGCAAGAAGGTTCTGCTCGGCGGGCTCGCGGTGTTCGGCGCCGGCTCCGCGCTCGCGGCCTTCTCCGGCTCGCCGGGGGAGCTGATCGCCTTCCGCGCCGTGATGGGCCTGGGTGCCGCGTTCGTCATGCCGGCCACCCTCGCCGTCCTGATGAACGTCTTCGAGCGCGAGGAGCAGCCGAAGGCCATCGGCATCTGGGCGGGCGGCGTCGGCCTCGCCATCGCCATCGGCCCGATCACCGGCGGCGTGCTCCTCGACCACTTCTGGTGGGGCTCGGTCTTCCTGATCAACGTGCCGATCGTGCTGCTCGCGCTCGCGCTGATGCTGTGGCTGGTGCCCGACTCCCGCGACCCCAGCCCCGGCCGCCTCGACCCCGTCGGCGTCGTGCTGTCCGTCGTCGGCCTGGTGCTGCTCGTCTACGGCATCATCAAGGGCGGCCAGCTCGCCGACTTCACCGACGTCACCGTGCTGGCGACGATCGGCGCGGGGCTCGCCGTGCTCGTCGCCTTCGTCGTGTTCGAGAAGCGCACCGACCACCCCTCCATCGACGTCACGTACTTCAAGAACAAGGTCTTCTCGAGCGCCATCGCCGCCATCGCGCTGGTCTTCTTCGCGCTGATGGGCGTGACCTTCTTCTCGGTCTTCTACACGCAGAGCGTGCGCGGCTACTCGCCGCTGCAGACCGGTCTGCTGATGCTGCCGCTGGCCGCCGCCCAGCTGATCTTCGCCCCGCGCGCCCGGCTGCTGGTCGACCGCTTCGGCAACAAGGCCACCACGACCGCCGGAATGCTGGTCATCGCCGCGATGCTGGCCGCCTTCGCCACGCTGGACGCCGACACGCCCATCTGGATCCTGGAAGTGATCTTCTTCCTGATGGGCACCGGCATGGCGCACATCATGACGCCGGTCAGTGTCGTCATCATGCAGGCCCTGCCCCGCGAGAAGGCCGGCTCGGCCTCCGCCCTCAGCAACACCTTCCGGCAGGTCGGCGGCGCCCTGGGCATCGCCGTCCTGGGCTCGGTGCTGTCCGCGGTGTACCGCACGGGCATCGAGGACAAGCTCGACCGGCTGCCGCCGGCCGTCCGGCACACCGCGGGGGAGTCCATCGAGGCGACCCTCGGCGTCGCCGCGAAGCTGGGCCCGCAGGGCAAGGCCCTTCTCGCCCCGGCCTACGACGCGTTCCTGCACGCGATGCACGTCACCGCCCTGTGGGGAGCGGGTGTCGCACTGATCGGCGCGGCCGTCGTGGCGCTGTTCCTGCCCGGCAGGCAGCCGGAGCAGCAGGGGGACGAGGAGAGGGAGTTGTCGGACGCGCGGTCGTAGACCTTGCGCGAGAATCATCCTCATCCTGCCCAGGAAAGGACGCAGCGACGTGAGCCTCGCCGAACGGCACTCCCGGCCAGACGGCCCCCCGAGGGGCCGCCCCAGAAGCGAGGCCGTCGAGCGCGCCATCATCGAGGGCGTGATGAGGCTCCTGGAGGACGGCGTGCCCCTCGCGGAGCTGTCCATCGAGCGCGTCGCCCGGACCGCCGGCGTCGGCAAGGCCACCATCTACCGCCGCTGGAGCGGCAAGGAGGAACTCTTCGTCGACGTCCTGCGCGCCGCCGAACCCCCCGGGCCCCCGCTCCCCGGCACCTCCATGCGCGACGACCTCGTGGCCCTGCTGGAACAGGCGCGCCGGCGCGGCCTGGCCAAGCGCTCGTCGGCGATCCTGACCAACGTGCACGCCCAGATGAAGAGCAGCCCGAAGATCTGGGCCGCGTACGAGGCCAGCGTCCTCGCACCGCGCCGCCGGCTCGGCCTGGAGATCCTGCGCCGGGGGCAGGAGAACGGCGAACTGCGCACGGACGTCGACATCGAGCTGCTGAGCGACATGTTCATCGGCCCCGTGCTCGTGCGCTCCGTCCTGCGCCCGGACGCCGACCTCCCCGACGACCTCGCCGCCCAGGTCGTCGACACACTCCTCGAAGGCCTACGCCCCATCAGTTCCGCAGCTCACGGGTCCTAGTGTGCGCGTTTCGTCACAGAGGGCGCTTACTCCGGGCCTGATCGGAACTCCTCCCGCTGGCTCGAACGTCCTCGCCCCCGTACGGCCGTCGAGGGACGGCGGGAACGGAACGGATCATCCCCTAGGGTCGTAGACACGGGGGCGATGGTGTGCACGGCAGGCAGTGAGGCGACGGTATGGCGCAGCAGCAGGCGTACATGACGGAGACGGACAACGGCGGCTCGGGGCCCGAGCCCCGGGGAGACCGGCTTCGGCGCCTGTTCGACCGGCTGTTCGGCGACCGGCGCGGGGACCGGCAGATCTGGCGGCGCGGGATTTTCGTGGCAGCGTGCGCGGTGCTGCTGGCCGTGATCATGGTGCTGCACTCGCGGATCCCGAACACGATCGGCAACCTGGGCAGCCTCATCGAGACGTTCCTGCCCTGGCTCGGCCTCTTCATCCCGGTGCTGCTCCTCCTCGCCGTCGTCCGCAAGTCCGCGACCGCTCTGATCGCGGTGCTGCTGCCGGCGCTGGTCTGGCTGAACCTCTTCGGCGGCCAGGTCAGCGACAAGACCGCCACCGGCGGCGACCTCACCGTGGCCACGCACAACGTCAACGCGGACAACCCCGACCCGGCCGGCACCGCCCGTGACGTGGCCGCCTCCGGCGCGGACGTGGTGGCCCTGGAGGAACTGACGGAGGGCGCGGTCCCGACGTACGAGCGGGCGCTGGACTCGACGTACCCGTACCACTCGGTGCAGGGCACGGTCGGGGTGTGGAGCAAGTACCCGCTGACCGGCGTGCGGGCCGTCGACATCGACCTGGGCTGGACGCGGGCGATGCGCGCCACCGTGACCGCCCCCGCCGGGCAGGTCGCGGTCTACGTCGCCCACCTGCCGTCCGTACGCGTGAAGATGGAGGCCGGGTTCACGGCCCGGCAGCGCGACCGGAGCGCCGACTTCCTGGGCGAGGCCATCGCCCACGAACCGCTGGAGAACGTCGTGCTGCTCGGCGACCTGAACGGCACGATGAACGACCGTGCGCTCAACGCCGTCACCTCCCAGATGCGCTCCACGCAGGGCGCCGCCGGCAACGGCTTCGGGTTCAGCTGGCCGGCGTCGTTCCCGATGGCGCGCATCGACCAGATCATGGTCAGGGGCCTGAAGCCGGAGAGCTCCTGGACGCTCCCGCAGACCGGCAGCGACCATCTGCCCGTCGCGGCCCGTGTGAGTGTCACCACAGGCGGCTGAGGAAAACCGCAGCTCAGGGCCAGTCCGGCAGGAATTGGCAACCGAGGCTTCACTTCCCGGAGGCCTCGCGGAATAGTCGGCCTGCGAGACTTTGTTCCGTACTTGAACATACGAAGTCACGAAGTACGAAACACCGCAAGTCTCGAAAGGCTCCCTCATGCCCCTGGCCCTGCTCGCCCTCGCCGTGGGCGCCTTCGGCATCGGTACGACCGAGTTCGTGATGATGGGGCTGCTGCCCGACGTCGCGGCCGACCTGAACATCTCCATACCCAGCGCCGGCCACCTGGTGTCGGCGTACGCGCTGGGCGTCGTCATCGGCGCCCCGCTGCTGGCCGCGGTCACCGCCCGGATGTCCCGCCGCACCGTCCTGATCGGGCTGATGGGGCTGTTCGTCGCGGGCAACGCGCTGTCGGCCCTCGCCCCCGACAACGGCTGGCTGCTGGCGGCCCGCTTCCTGAGCGGTCTGCCGCACGGCGCCTTCTTCGGCGTCGGCGCCGTCGTCGCGACGAACATGGTCGCCCCCGAACGCAAGGCGCGCTCGGTCTCCCTGATGTTCCTCGGCCTGACGGTCGCGAACGTCGTGGGTGTGCCCGTCGCGACCCTCATGGGCCAGCAGCTCGGCTGGCGGGCGACCTTCCTCGGCGTCAGCGCCATCGGCCTGGCGGCGATCGCCGCGCTCGCGTTCCTGATCCCGCACGACCACGAGCACGCCACCGCCAACGGCCTGCGCGGCGAACTGGCCGCCCTGCGCTCCGTCCCGGTCTGGCTGTCGCTCGGCACGACGGTCGCGGGCTTCGGCGCCCTCTTCGCGGCCTACAGCTACATCACGCCCATGCTCACGGACGCCGCCGGCTACGCCGACGCCAGCGTCACCCTGCTGCTGGCCCTCTTCGGTGTCGGCGCGACCGCGGGCAACCTGCTGGGCGGCCGTCTGGCCGACCACTCCCTGCGGGGCACGCTGTTCGGCGGCCTGGGCGCTCTGCTGGCGGTGCTGGCGCTGTTCCCGCTGCTGATGCGCACGGAACTCACTGCCGCCGTCGCCGTGATCCTGCTCGGCATGGCGGCCTTCGCCACCGGCTCCCCGCTCCAGCTGATGGTCATGGACAAGGCCGCGTCGGCCCCGTCCCTGGCCTCCTCCGCCAACCAGGCCGCCTTCAACCTCGCCAACGCCGGCGGCGCCTGGATCGGCGGCCTCGCCCTGGCCGCGGGCTTCGGGGTCACCTCCCCGGCCCTGGCCGGCGCGGCCCTGGCCGTGCTCGGCCTCGGCGTTGCGTCGCTGGCCTACGCGGTGGACCGGCGCAGTGCGCCGGCCGCCGGGCGCGAGCGGGTCGTGGCGAGCCATGTCCCGCAGGAGGCGGAAGCGGTGCACCACTGACCGGGGCCGGTACGCCGGCGCTGTGACTCGGGCGGCGGTCCGCGGGTGGATCCCGCGGACCGCCGCACTGTGCGTACGGCAACCGAGAGGGCCCGGCAGGCAGGTCTCCCACTTCGGCGCACGGGGAAGACAACGCCCGTTCCAGGAGGTTCTCCTCAACCACTCCCGGACATACGGAGGTTGTCAGTGCCGCCGACTGGTACCTGCGCTCGGGGATGCTGAAGGAGACGGCCTCCCTGCGGTTCCCCACATCCCCGGCATGGACGCCGCCGGAGTCGCCGACCAAGGCCGCCTCACCGCCCCGGTGCACTGGGGGTTCCCGCTGCGGGACATCGCCGCCGCGCATGAGGAGAGCGCCACCGGCCACGCGCGCGGCAAGATCGTCGTAACCGTGCCCTGAGGAACAGAGCCTCTCGTGGTTTCAGACGCGGCGTGCCGCGACGACCGCCGAACTGGCGGGCGTGGTGAGGACCTCGGTGGCGTCCAGGCTCGGGTGGGTGAGGTAGAAGAGCCGGAGCTCGTCCACCTCGCCTTCGAACCGGGGCGGCCAGTCGGCCGACGGGGTGAAGTCGTCCAGGACGAGAAGGCCGCCGGGTGCCAGCAGCTCGACGACCCGTTCGGGGGCGTCCCGCTTGCCGCCGCCGTCGCAGAAGAAGACGTCGAACGGGGCGTGCCGCTCGAGCAGCCGCCAGTCACCGGTCAGCACGCTGACGCGGTCGTCGTCCGCGAAGACACCGGCCGCTCGCCGGGCCAGCTCCTCGTCCCGCTCCACGGTGACGAGACGTGCACCGGCCCCCAGGCCGCTGTGCAGCCAGGCGGTGCCCACACCCGAGCCGGTGCCGCTCTCGGCGACGACCCCGCCGGGCTTGGCGGCGACGGCCAGCCTGAGCAGCCGGCCCACTTCGGGGATGCAGCTCTTCGTGAACCCCGCCTCGGCGGCCATCCGCTCCGCGACCACCACACGGTCCGGAACCCCACGCTCCGTCATGACCAACCCCCTGTCGGTGTCAGCCCGACGCTACCTGACCCCTTGTCAGGGAGGTGACCAGCCCGTCGAGTTCGTCGAACCGCCAGTCGAAGGCATCGGCGCTCGTCGGCGGATCCCCGACCGGCCGCTCGACATAGGCGGTCCGCATGCCGACCGCCTGCGCCCCACGGAGGTCCCAGGCGTGGGCGGCCACCATGAGGACGCGTTCCGGTGGACATCCGGCGGCGTCGACGGCGAGCCGGTAGACCTCCGGCGCCGGCTTGTACGCCTGGACGGCTTCGGCGGACAGGGCCTGGTGCCAGCGCAGTCCGGCGTGTGCGTTGAGGTGCAGCAGCGCCGTGCGACCGGCGTCGGAGAGCCCGACCAGGGGGAACCGCTGCGCGAGCCGTTCGAGACCGGCGACGGAGTCGGGCCAGGGCGGCAGCCGCCGACCCGCCGTGGCCAACCGGGCGATGGTCGCGGGGTCGGAGAGTCCGGCCCGGCCGGCCACGCGCCGCGCGGCCTCCGCGTCGATGGCCTCGGTGTCGACGTACGCGCGGAACCCTTGCCGGATGCGTCGCTGTTCCAGCTCGCAGTGCTGTTGCCACACGGTGAGCAGGTCGTCGGCAGCCGCCTCGTCGCACCTGGGTGCGGCTTCGCGAATCGCCGCTCGAAGCCCCCTGGGCCCGTCGACGAGCGTGCCGAGGACGTCGAAGACGACGACCTCGATGTCGCGGATCTCGGTCACGCGTCCTCCCGCCTTCGTGCCACCCACGTCACCACCTGAGGAGGTGACGATGTTGTCACCGGCCCCGTCACCGGTCAAGATGGTGACGTGGACTTCACGTTCGTGAGCGGCAACGCGGCGCTCGACCTCGCCGGCACCGTCCTGTCACGCCGAGCCGACCCCGTGGACCTCCTGGCCGCGCCCGCGGACCTGGAGCGGTGGGTGGCCGCATGCGAGGAGCTCCCGGACCGGGTGACGGCCGACAGGGCAGCCTTCGAATCCGCACTGTCGCTGCGGGAGGCGATCTACCGACTGGCTCTCGACCGCCTGCTCGGCCGCCGCTTCGACCCGGGCAGCCTCGACGTCGTCAACGGCACGGCCGCCGGGCCGGTGTGCACGGTCAGGCTCAGCGACGCGGGACTGCACAGATCGGGAGACCTCCCCGCGGCACTCTCCCAACTGGCCCGAACGGGCATCGCCGTACTCGCCGACCCCCACGCCTTTCTCAAGGAGTGCGGCCGGCCCGACTGCACCCGCATCTACCTCGACCGTTCACGGGGCGCGCGGCGCACGTGGTGCGGGATGGAGGAGTGCGGCAACCGGGTCAAGGCAGCGGCCTATCGGGCACGGAGACGGGGCGCTGCCTGACCGACGCGGCGTCACGAAAGACTGTCAGACCGACTCCCGCCACCCGTTCGTGATCGGCAGTCGGCGGTCCTTTCCGAAGCCCTTCGCCGAGATCTTCGTGCCCGGCGGGTACTGCCGTCGCTTGTACTCGGCCGTGTCGACCATGCGCAGGGTCTTCGTGACCAGCGCCCGGTCGTAACCGGCCGCGACGATCTCGTCGGCGCCCCGGTCCTGGTCGACGTACAGGTCGAGGATCGCGTCCAGCACCGGGTAGTCGGGGAGCGAGTCCGTGTCGACCTGTCCGGGGCGGAGCTCCGCGCTCGGGGGCTTGGTGATGGAGTTCTCGGGGATCGGCGGGGTCTGGCCGCGCTCGCGGGCGGCCCGGTTGCGCCACTCGGCCAGGCGGAAGATCGACGTCTTGTAGACGTCCTTGATGGGGCCGTAGGCACCGACCGAGTCGCCGTAGAGCGTGGAGTAGCCGACCGCCAGTTCCGACTTGTTGCCGGGGGCCAGGACGATGTGGCCCTCCTGGTTGGAGACGGCCATGAGCAGCGTGCCGCGCAGGCGGGACTGGAGGTTCTCCTCCGCCAGGCCCGTCAGGCCCAGCGCGCCCATGTACGCGTCGAACATCGGCTCGATGGCGACCGTGCGGTAGTTCAGGCCGGTGCGGCGGGCCAGTTCCGCCGCGTCGTCCTTGGAGTGGTCCGAGGAGTACTTCGACGGCATCGACACGCCGTACACGTTCTGCGCGCCCACCGCGTCGCACGCGATCGCCGCGACCAGCGAGGAGTCGATGCCGCCCGACAGGCCGATCAGGACCGACTTGAAGCCGTTCTTCGCGACGTACGCCCGCAGGCCCACGACCAGCGCCGAGTAGACCTCCTCGTCGTCGTCCAGGCGGTCCGCGTAGCCCCCGGTGAGCTCGGGCTCGTACGGTGCCAGGGGCTCCTCCGACAGCACCACGCGGTCGATGCGCAGGCCGTCGTCCACCACGCCGGTCGGCGCGTCCGCCGACGCCGCCGGCAGGTCCAGGTCCAGGACGACGCAGCCCTCGGCGAACTGCGGCGCCCGCGCCACGACCTCGCCGTGCCTGTCCACGACGATCGAGTCGCCGTCGAACACCAGCTCGTCCTGGCCGCCGATCATGGCGAGGTACGCCGTGGTGCAGCCGGCCTCCTGGGCCCGCTTGCGGACCAGCTCCAGACGCGTGTCGTCCTTGTTGCGCTCGTAGGGCGAGGCGTTGATCGAGACCAGCAGGCCCGCCCGCGCCGAACGCGCCGCGGGGACAC
Source organism: Streptomyces coeruleorubidus (assembly GCF_028885415.1). Taxonomy (GTDB): domain Bacteria; phylum Actinomycetota; class Actinomycetes; order Streptomycetales; family Streptomycetaceae; genus Streptomyces; species Streptomyces coeruleorubidus_A. The sequence continues at coordinate 2,796,878 of NZ_CP118527.1, read as the reverse complement.
GGCCGCCGTCCTGCCAGAGGTCCTCGCAGATGGCCAGGGCGACATCCACGCCGTGCACGCGCAGGACCGGCATGCTGTCGCCGGGCACGAAGTAGCGGAACTCGTCGAAGACGCCGTAGTTCGGCAGGTGGTGCTTGGCGAAGTTCAGGACGACCTCGCCGCCGTACAGCACCGCCCCCGCGTTCTGCGGCGCGCCGGCCGGCTGGCCGTACTTCGGCTGGGCGGTCGCGCAGCGGTCCAGGTAGCCGACGATCACCGGCAGCTCGCCGAAACCCTCGTCGGCCAAGCGGACGGCAAGGCTCCGCAGCGCCGCCCGGGAGGCCTCCACGAAGGACGGCCTGAGGGCCAGGTCCTCGACGGGGTACCCGGTGAGCGCCATCTCCGGGAACGCCACGAGATGCGCTCCCTGCTCGGCGGAGTGCCGGGTCCAGCGGACGATCGACTCGGTGTTCCCGGCGAGGTCGCCGACGCTCGAGTCGATCTGGTTCAGGGCGAGACGTAGTTGAGGCACGGGCCCAGTGTAATCGTCAGAGCGACGCAATGGGGTGGTGTGGGTCACCACACACCACCCCGTCCCCTTGCGGAGGTCAGTCGGCGGAAGTCAGCGCCGCCGGTACGACTCGACGTACCCGCTCGCGGGCGTGCCCACGCCGGTGACGTCGTCGTAGCCCCTCACGGCCGAGAGCGAGCTGTCCTTGCCCAGGCTGCGCACGGACGTGGCCAAGCCGCCCGTCGCGTCGTAGCCGTTCACGAAGTCGACGCGGGCCACCGCCAGGCCGGAGCCCGTCGGGTCGTCGGTGACGTCGTGGTAGGCCTTCGAGCCGGCCTTGGAGTAGATGGCCGGGTTGGCGAAGCCGATCGGCGTGCCGCCGCGGGCCTCCTGGGCCAGCGCCTGGATGGCGGCGATGGTCGGCGCGGCGAGCGAGGTGCCGCCGATGCGGTACTCGCCGTACGCCTGCGTCCTGCCGTCGGGCAGGGTCTGCGTCTGGCCGACCAGGAAGCCGGTGTTCGGGTCGGCGATCGCCGCGATGTCCGGCACGACGCGGTTGCCGTCCGCGCTGTTGGCCTTCGCCAGCGCGCCCGGCACGCGGCCCTTCTGGTACCAGGGCTCCGCCACCGTCCTGCTGGTGCCGCCGCCCGCGCCGGAGGTGAAGGCGCCGGGGAAGTCGGTCCAGCTCTTGCCGTCGGCCGACTGGGTGGCCTTCTCGGTGCCCCAGCCGGTCTCCCACAGGTACGTGTCGTCCTTGCCGACGGCCAGCGAGGTGCCGCCGACAGCGGTCACCCACGCCGAATTGGCCGGGGAGTCGACCTGCTTCGTCCCGGAGCTCGCGACCTCGTCGCCGTCGTCGCCGGAAGAGAAGTAGAAGCCGATGCCCTCGACCGCGCCCAGCTGGAAGACCTGGTCGTAGGCGGCCGCCAGGTCGGGCGTCTGCGCCGCCTCGACCTCGCCCCAGGAGTTGGAGACGATGTCGGCCAGGTGGTGGTCGACGACCTTGCCGAGCGCGTCGAGCAGGTCGCTGTCGTTGCAGGAGGCGGCACCCACGTAGGTGACGTCCGAGGCCGGCGCGACCGCGTGCACGGCCTCGACGTCCAGGGTCTCCTCGCCGTACCAGCCGGAAGCCGAGCAGGCCTTGGTGTCCGTGTACTTCTTGGGCAGCACCTGGTGCAGCTGGCCGGTCTTCCAGACCGCGTCGCCGTGCTTGCCGGCGTAGGTGGCCGCGTCGTAGGCGATCGTCGGCGAGGCGTACGCGTCCGTGATGGCGACCCGGACGCCCTTGCCGGTGCGGGTGCCCGCGCCGTAGGCGGCCCGCAGCTGCTTGCCGGTGTAGCCCTTGATCGCGTACGGGATCTTCGTGCCGTACGCGTCCGGCAGCGTGCTCGCGGTCTTCGAGCCGTAGTACGAGGAGAACGGCCCTGCGTTGCGGAACACGGTGTCCGGCGGGGGCAGCTGGTCGTCGTGCGTGACCATGTGCGGGGCGTTGTCCAGGCCGGTGACGGTCAGCACGGCGTCGGCCAGGCTCGCCGGCACGGAGGCGGTGCTCGCCGGGGCGCGGTAGGTCTTCGAGCCCTTGGCGAAGTCGTGCAACTGGGCGCCGAACGCCTTCTCCGCGGCGGCCACGTCACCGGTGACGGAGACGTAGTGCGCCGTGACGCCGGTGACCTTCAGCCCGGCGGCCGTCAGCCAGGACTTCACGGCCGCCACCTGGGCCTTGGTCGCGCCGAAGCGGGCCTTCGCCTGCTTTGCGGTCAGGTACTTGCCGTACGAGGCCGACTTCGGGTCGGAGACGGCCTGGGCGTACGCGGCGAGGCCGGCCGCGTCGCGGCCCCGGAGATAGACGCGGGCCGACACCCCGGCGCCGTCGGAGGCGGCGCCCTGGTCGGCCCTGGCCGTGGCCCACGCGGGCTTGGTCCCGGCGAGCAGGTCACGCAGCGGGTGGTCGGCGGCGTGCGCCGCGGGTATGCCGAGCGCCAGCGCGCCGGCGAGCATCGGCAGTGTCGCCGCCATGCTCAGCCCGGCGCGCACCTTGGCGCGGTTGGATCTCATGGAGCCCCCTGTGCGGTTCGACGCGAGTGGATCACTCGACGGTCGCCACTCTCGCGACGAACCGTTCATGCCAGGGGAATGCGCACCCCAAGAAGCGCTCTACGCAGGCCAAGAGGAGCCCAAGAGGCCGCAATGCAGGGCGATTTGAGGCTTACGCCCTATGCGCGCGGCGCGGCGCCCCGCTCCTTCAGCATGTCCGCCATCAGGCCGATCTCCGACCGCTGCGCGTCCACCATGCCCTGCGCGAGCCGCTTCTCCACGCCCACCGTGCACTTGTCGACACAGCCCTGGGCCATGTGGACGCCGCCCTTGTGATGGTCCGTCATCAGCTGGAGGTAGAAGATCTCCGCCTGCTTGCCGCTGAGTCCGCCGAGCTTCTTCAGCTCCGTGTTCGTCGCCATGCCCGGCATCAGCGCGCCGTCCTCGCCGGAGGCCATGTCGCCCATGTCCATCCAGGTCATCGGCGGCTTCGAGGACACCTTGGGCAGCCCCCACAGATCGAGCCAGCCGAGCATCATGCCGCGCTGGTTGGCCTGTGTCTGCGCGATGTCGTACGCGAGGCGCCGCACCTCCTCGTCCTTCGTGCGGTCGCGCACGATGTACGACATCTCCACGGCCTGCTGGTGGTGCACCGCCATGTCCCGCGCGAACCCGGCGTCCGCGGACTCGGCGGAGGGGGTCCGGCCGCCGCCGTCGTCCCCGGCGACCGCGTAGGTGATCGCGCCGGCCGCGACGAGCGCCGTCACCGCGGCCCCCGCGATCAGACCGGCCTGCCTCACTGCGACAGCCCGTTGGTGCAGGCGGCGCCCGGCTCGGGCGTCTGCTCGCCCTGGACGAACTTCTCGAAGAACTTGCCGACGTTCGGGTCGCTCGCCCCCGTCACCGTGCGCTGGTGCCCCCACGCCGAGAGCATGATCGGGTCCTTCTGGTCGTCCAGCGGGCTCATCAGCGTGTAGGGCGTCTTCTTCACCTTCGCCGCGAGCGCGTCGATGTCGGCCTTCTTCGCGTCGGCGTTGTACGTCACCCACACCGCGCCGTGCTCCAGCGAGTGCACGGCGTTGGTGTTGTTGATCTCCTTGGTGTAGACGTCGCCGTTGCAGTTCATCCAGACCTGGTTGTGGTCACCGCCGACCGGCGGCACGGAGGCGTACTTCACCGCCTTGGTGACGTGGTTGCGGGCCAGCTTGCCTTCCCAGGTCTTCACGCCGTCCTTGCCCGTGACGAACTTCCCCTTGGCCGAGGAGTCACTCGCCGCGGTGTCGCTGCCGCCGTCGGACTGGGACCGCACGAGCACGACACCGCCGGCGACGAGACCGCAGACGATCACGACGCTGGCCGTGATGGTGAGGATCCGGTTGCGGCGCTCACGGGCCTGCTCGGCGCGCCGCATCTCCTCTATCCGCGCCTTGCGGTCCGTGTTGCTCTTCTTGGCGGAGCCCATGGGGTGTCCTTCGTGGGGAGAGTGGGACGGTCGGGTGAGCTGATCGTAATGGGGGAGACCGGGCCCCTCGTAGGGCGGCCGCGGGAATGGGCTGAATCGATACGGCACCGACAGGTGCCCGACAGCTTCCCCGGACTGTTCGAACCCGGGATCCGGATTATGGGAACGGATCCGGATTATTTGAACCTGAGATACCGATTACCTACGCTGCGGGCATGCGGCTGCTGCGCTCCACCGACCTGGCCCTGCGGGTCCTGATGCGGCTCGCCGTCGCCGGCGAGTCGAGTCCGACGACGCGGGACGTCGCCGCCGGCATGGACGTGCCGTACACCCACCTGGCGAAGGTCGTCGCCGAGCTCCAGCACATGGGCCTGCTGGCCGCCCGGCGCGGCCGCGGCGGCGGCCTCACGCTCACCGAGCGGGGCCGCACGGCGTCGGTGGGCGCCGTGGTGCGCGCCTTCGAGGGCGACGGCGACGTCGTCGACTGCGAGGGCCCCACCCCCTGCCCACTGAACTCCGCCTGCCGCCTGCGCGGCGCCCTGCGCCGGGCCCAGGAGGCGTTCTTCGCCTCACTGGACCCGATCACGGTGGCGGACATCGTGGCGGAACCGACCGGGGCGCTGCTGCTGGGGATCTCGCGGGGGCCCGCAGGGCCCGTCTGACGGATCGCCGCTACACCTGCCCCGCCAGCCACAGGTCCGGCCCGAACACCTCGTAGTGGATGTCGGCCGGTGCCACGCCCTTGCCGATCAGCTGGGCCCGTACCGCCCGCATGAAGGGCAGCGGCCCGCACAGGTACGCGCGCGTGCCCGGCGCGACCGGGACGTCGGCGAGGTCGACCAGGCCGGAGCGGGTGCCCGCCGGGGCGTCCCGCTCGTACCAGAGGTGGACGGCCGCGCCGGGCAGTTTGGCGGCGTAGGCCTCGTGGTCGGCGCGCAGGGCGTGGGTGGCGGGAGAGCGGTCGCCGTGTACGACGGTGACCGGGGCGCGGTGCCCGGACTCGGCGAGGTGGGCCAGCATCGCGGCGATCGGGGTCACGCCGATGCCCGCCGAGGCCAGCAGCAGCGGGGTGTCGGGGCCGGCGTCCAGGACGAGGCCGCCGTAGGGCTCGGACAGCTCCAGGACGTCACCCGCCGCCACGCGCGCGTGGAGGTGGTTCGAGACCTCGCCGTCGGGGGTGCCGCCGCCGTGCACGCGCTTCACGCTGATCTGCCTGAGGTCCGGGCCGGGCGCCCCGGAGAGGCTGTACTGCCGTATCTGCCGGGCGCCGTCCGGGAGGGCGACGCGGACGGAGACGTACTGGCCCGCGAGGAAGTCCCGCACCTCACCGCCGTCGGCGGGCCGCAGCCGGAACGTGGCGACGTCGTCGGTCTCGGCGACGCGCTCGACGACCTCCCAGGCCCGCCAGGCGTACTCGCCCCGCTCCTGACGCAGCCGCTTCTCGACGGCGATGAGGGCGTTCGCCATCAGCCAGTAGACCTCGTCCCAGGCGGCGGCGACCTCGGGGGTGACGGCGTCGCCGAGCACGTCGGCGATGGCGGCGAACAGGTGCTCGTGGACGATGTCGTACTGCTCGGGCGTGACGCCGAGGGAGGCGTGCTTGTGGGCGATGCGGTGCAGCATGGCGTCCGGCCGCTGCTCGGGGTGGTCCAGCAGGTGCGTCGCGAAGGCGGCGACGGAACCGGCGAGCGCCTGCCGCTGGGTGCCGGCGGCCTGGTTGCCCCGGTTGAACAGGTCGTTCAGCAGCTCGGGGTGGGCCGCGAACAGCCCGGCGTAGAAACGCTCGGTGATCGTGCCGAGGGCCGCGCCGACGGCGGGGAGGGTGGCGCGGACGGTGACGGCGGACTGCTCGGACAGCATCGGGACTCCTCAGGACTCGACTGCCGCGCACGGTATTTAAAGTTGCATCTGAGATGCAAATTCAAAGAGCGGGGTACCGCACCGAACCGGCCGTTACGGATGTCGGTGCGAGCAGGCACTATGGGCGGAAGAGCAGTTCACCCGCCGTACGTGAGACGTTCGGTCCCGGGCCGGCCGGGCGATCATGGTGCGCAACGCGTACGAAATGCTGGTGTGGTGGGATGCTCAGGTGCCCGACCGCCTCCCGTGGTACGGAAGACAGGCGGCCTGACCAGCAAGGATGGGGAAGCGGAAGATGGACAAGCAGCAGGAGTTCGTGCTCCGGACCTTGGAGGAGCGCGACATCCGGTTCGTACGGCTGTGGTTCACGGACGTTCTGGGCTTCCTCAAGTCCGTCGCCGTGGCCCCGGCCGAACTTGAACAGGCCTTCGACGAGGGCATCGGCTTCGACGGCTCCGCCATCGAGGGCTTCGCCCGGGTCTACGAGTCCGACATGATCGCCAAGCCGGACCCGTCGACCTTCCAGATCCTGCCCTGGCGCGCGGAGGCCCCGGGCACGGCCCGGATGTTCTGCGACATCCTCATGCCGGACGGCTCGCCGTCCTTCGCCGACCCGCGCTACGTGCTCAAGCGCGCCCTGGCCCGCGCCTCCGACCTGGGCTTCACGTTCTACACGCACCCGGAGATCGAGTTCTTCCTGCTGAAGGACCGGCCGCTGGACGGCAGCCGTCCGACGCCCGCCGACAACTCCGGCTACTTCGACCACACCCCGACCAACGTCGGCATGGACTTCCGCCGCCAGGCGATCACCATGCTGGAGTCGATGGGCATCTCCGTCGAGTTCTCCCACCACGAGGGCGCGCCGGGCCAGCAGGAGATCGACCTGCGCTACGCCGACGCGCTCTCCACGGCCGACAACGTCATGACGTTCCGCCTGGTCATGAAGCAGGTGGCGCTGGAGCAGGGCGTGCAGGCGACGTTCATGCCGAAGCCGTTCTCCGAGCACCCCGGCAGCGGCATGCACACGCACCTGTCCCTCTTCGAGGGCGACCGCAACGCCTTCTACGAGTCGGGCTCGGAGTACCAGCTCTCGAAGGTGGGCCGCTCCTTCATCGCCGGCCTGCTGCGGCACGCGGCGGAGACCTCCGCGGTCACCAACCAGTGGGTCAACTCCTACAAGCGCATCTGGGGCGGCGCGGAGCGCACGGCGGGCGCGGGCGGCGAGGCCCCCTCGTACATCTGCTGGGGCCACAACAACCGCTCCGCGCTGGTCCGCGTCCCCATGTACAAGCCCGGCAAGACGGGCTCGGCCCGGGTCGAGGTCCGCTCCCTGGACTCCGGCGCGAACCCGTACCTGTCCTACGCCGTCCTCCTCGCCGCCGGCCTGAAGGGCATCGAGGAGGGCTACGAGCTCCCGCCGGGCGCCGAGGACGACGTCTGGGCCCTCTCCGACGCCGAGCGCCGCGCGATGGGCATCGAGCCGCTCCCCCAGAACCTGGGCGAGGCCCTGACCCTGATGGAACGCAGCGACCTGGTCGCCGAGACGCTCGGCGAGCATGTCTTCGACTTCTTCCTGCGGAACAAGCGCCAGGAGTGGGAGGAGTACCGCAGCGAGGTCACGGCGTTCGAGCTGCGGAAGAGTCTGCCGGTGCTGTAGGCGCGGGCCGCGGCGGGATCGTCCGCCTCACGGGTGCCCGGCCGGCACCCGTGAGCCTCCGGTGGCGATCCGGTCCGGCACCTCACGGGGCACGTCGAAAACATCACCGGAAAGAAATCCGGCAGCGATGTCGAGAACCCGCGTCCGGCTCCGTCCCCGGGGTGAACGCGACCACAATGGGTCGCACGAGCCCAGAGGAGAGCCACGATGGCCAAGTACCTGCTGCTGAAGCACTACCGCGGCGCCCCGGCCGCGGTGAACGACGTCCCCATGGATCAGTGGACGCCGGAGGAGATCTCGGCGCACGTGAAGTACATGAACGACTTCGCGGCCCGGCTGGAGAAGACCGGCGAGTTCGTCGACGGTCAGGCGCTCGCCCCCGAGGGAACCTGGGTCCGGTACGACGGTGAGGGGCGCCCGCCGGTCACCGACGGCCCGTTCGCCGAGACCAAGGACCTCATCGCCGGCTGGATGGTGATCGACGTCGACAGCTACGAGCGCGCCGTCGAACTGGCCGGGGAGCTGTCGGCCGCCCCCGGAGCGGGTGGGAAGCCGATCCACGAGTGGCTCGAGCTGCGCCCGTTCCACGGCGAGTCGCCCACCATCACGGAGTGACCTCATCGATGAACGAGGCTTGCTGCGCAGCCTCACACCGAGCGTGCTCGCCGTCCTCGTCCGCCGCGGAGCTGACTTCGCGGCGGCCGAGGACGCCGTGCAGGACGCGCTGGTCGAGGCGGTCCGCGTCTGGCCGGCCGACCCTCCACGGGATGCGAAGGGCTGGCTGGTCACCGTGGCCTGGCGCAAGTTCCTCGACGCCGCCCGCTCGGACGCCGCCCGCCGCCGGCGTCAGGACCTCGTCGAGGAGGAGCCGGCGCCCGGGCCCGCGTCCGCGGTGGACGACACGCTCCAGCTCTACTTCCTGTGCGCCCACCCGTCGCTGACACCGTCGTCCGCGGTCGCGCTCACGCTGCGCGCCGTCGGCGGGCTCACCACCCGCCAGATCGCCCAGGCCTACCTCGTGCCCGAGGCGACCATGGCGATGGGGGTCCCCCCGGTTCGAGCGAAGCCGAGAACTGGGGGAGGATCAGCCGGGCCAAGCGCACCGTCTCCGGCGTACGGTTCGACCAGCCCGGCGACGTGGCCACCGTGCTGCGCGTCCTCTACCTGGTCTTCAACGAGGGCTACTCCGGGGACGTCGACCTCGCCGCCGAGGCCATCCGGCTCACCCGGCAGCTCGCGGCCGCGATCGACCACCCCGAGGTGGCGGGGCTGCTCGCCCTCGTGCTGCTCCACCACGCCCGGCGCGCCGCCCGGACCGCGCCCGACGGCGGCCTGGTGCCGCTCGCCGAGCAGGACCGCGGCCGGTGGGACACCAAGCTGATCGCCGAGGGCGTCGAGATCCTGCAGGCGGCCCTCGCCCGCGACCGGCTGGGCGAGTTCCAGGCCCAGGCCGCCATCGCCGCCCTGCACGCCGACGCGCCCACGGCCGAGGAGACCGACTGGGTGCAGATCGTCGAGTGGTACGACGAGCTCGCGCGCCTGACCGACAGCCCGGTCGTCCGGCTCAACCGCGCGGTCGCCGTCGGCGAGGCCGACGGACCACGCGCCGGCCTGGCGGCGCTCGCGGCGCTGGACGCCTCACTGCCCCGCCACACCGCGGTGGCCGCCGACCTCCACGAGCGCGACGGCGACCTGACGACGGCGGCCCGCCTGTACGCCGAGGCCGCCCAGAAGGCACCCAACCTCGCCGAACGCGCCCACCTGACCCGCCAGGCCGCGCGGCTCAACTCCCGCCGGGGCGGCTGAGCGGTCTCGCGCATCACGACCGCAGCGGTCAGCCCTGCTTCCGCTTCAGGTCCGCCAGCAACTGGTGCAGCGGCTCCGTCGCCCGGCGGCGGTACTCCTGGATCGCCCAGCCGTTGCCGTCCGGGTCCCGGAAGTGCATGAACGTGGCGCCGTCGTCGGGGGCGTACTGGACCGGCTCCGAGACGTCGAGGCCGCGTTCGACGAGTTCGGCGTGGGCCGCCTTGATGTCGGCGACGCACAGTTGCAGACCCTGGTAGGAGCCGGGCGCCGGAGCGGGGCCGGGTGTCATCTGCCAGATCGAGTCGCCGAGGGCGATCGAGCAGCCGGAACCCGGAGGGGTCAGCTGGACGATCCGCATCCCGGGCATGACCTCCTGGTCGATGTCCACGTGGAAGCCGACCTTGTCCCGGTAGAAGTCCCGGGCACGGTCGATGTCGGTCACGGGCAGCGGGATGACTTCGAGAGTGAAGTCCATGGCGTGACTCCTTTGTCAGGCATCAGGCGAACCGCCACCTCGTCTGGCTGAACGGCTCACCCTTACCGAATCCGAAAACGGTGCGCGGCGCCACCGCGTAGACGGCAGCGTGTCCCGCGCCGTGGTGGAAATAGCCCTCCCGTACCTCGAAGTGCCAGAAACTGCCGTACTTCGCCTCCCACGCGGCGGCCAGTTCGCGTAGGCGCCCGTCGTCGGTCACGCGTGTCGCCTCGCCCTCGACCACTAGGTCGTAGCCCTTGTTCCAGGTGTTCGTACCGGTGGTCAGCACGACGTGCGGGTTCTCCGCGAGGTTCCTCGCCTTGCGTTCTTCCGGGCCCGTGCAGAAGTGCAGGGCGCCGTCCGACCAGACCGCCGGCAGCGGGGTGACGTGCGGGCGGCCGTCGGGTCGCACCGTCGTGATCCAGAACAGTTCCGCCGCCGCGAGCCGCGCCTCGGCCTCCTGCCAGTCGGTCGCGGTGGCCGTCTCGTCGCTGTAGCGCCGGTCCAAGCGGGTTTCGGGGTGCATGGTGGTCATGAGCGTCCTCCCGGCCTGTGGCTTCACAAGGGCAGACCCCGTCCGCCCACCGAACTCATCGGAGCTTCTCCCGGGCTCTGCGGTTAGGCTCAAAGCCTTACGACCTTGATCCGATGCAAGTCGGATGCAAGTCCGAGGAACAGTGCGAGGGAGGCCCGGGATGACGGCGGCGCCGGGGCGCAGGAGCAGTACCTTCACGCGGCTGCTGCGGCACGGTTTCACCGACGCCTCCGCCGCCGAGCGGCTCCTGGACAGCGCCGAACTCGCGCCCCTGCGCGACGACCCGGTGCTGCTGGACGCGCTCGGCGCGACCGCCGACCCCGATCTCGCGCTGCTCGGACTGGTCCGGCTGCTGGAGGCCCAGCCGGAGCCCGGCGCCCGCCGGGAGCTGCTCGACACCCTGATCTCGTCCAAGCCGCTGCGCGACCGCCTGCTCGGTGTGCTCGGCGCCTCCACCGCCCTCGCCGACCACCTCACCCGGCACCCGGACGACTGGCAGGCGCTCGTCATGTACGAGGCGCACGACCTGCACCCCGGGGTGGAGGAGTTCGAGGCCGGTCTCGCACAGGCCACCGACCCCGTCTCCCTGCGCGTCGCCTACCGGCGCTGCCTGCTGTCCATCGCCGCCCGGGACGTGTGCGGCACCACCGGTGTCGCCGAGTCCGCCGCCGAGCTCGCCGACCTGGCCACCGCCACCCTGCGCGCCGCCCTCGGCCTCGCCTCAGCCGCCGTGCCCGAGGACGCCGCCCTGTGCCGGCTCGCGGTCATCGCGATGGGCAAGTGCGGCGGCCACGAGCTGAACTACGTATCCGACGTGGACGTCATCTTCGTCGGGGAGGCTGTCGAGGGCGCCGACGAGACCAAGGCCATCCGCGCCGCGACCCGGCTCGCCTCGCACATGATGCGGATCTGCTCGGAGACGACGGTCGAGGGGTCGATCTGGCCCGTCGACGCCAACCTCCGGCCCGAGGGCAGGAACGGTCCGCTCGTGCGGACCCTGTCCAGCCACCTCGCCTACTACCAGCGCTGGGCCAAGACCTGGGAGTTCCAGGCGCTGCTCAAGGCCCGCCCGGTGGCCGGCGACCTCGACCTCGGCGAGGAGTACGTCGCCGCCGTCCAGCCGCTGGTGTGGAAGGCCGCCGAGCGCGAGAACTTCGTCCCCGACGTGCAGAAGATGCGCCGCCGGGTCGTGGAGAACATCCCCGTCGCCGAGGTCGACCGCCAGCTGAAGCTGGGCCCGGGCGGACTCAGGGACGTCGAGTTCGCCGTGCAGCTGCTCCAGCTGGTGCACGGCCGGACCGACACCTCGCTGCGCAGCGGCACCACCCTCGACGCGCTGAAGGCCCTCGCCGCCGGCGGATACGTCGGCCGGGCCGACGCCGCCCAGCTCGACGAGGCCTACCGCTTCCTGCGCTCCATGGAGCACCGGATCCAGCTGTTCCGGCTGCGGCGCACCCACCTCGTGCCCGAGGACGAGGCCGAGCTGCGCCGCATCGGCCGCTCCCTCGGCCTGCGCACCGACCCGGTCGCCGAGCTGCTGCGCGAGTGGAAGCGGCATGCCACCGTCGTACGCCGTCTGCACGAGAAGCTGTTCTACCGGCCGCTGCTCGACGCGGTCGCCCAACTCGCCACCGGCGAGGCCCGGTTGAGCGCCGAGGCGGCCCGGGAGCGGATGGTCGCCCTCGGTTACGCCGACCCGGCCTCCGCCCTGCGCCACCTGGAGGCACTGGCGTCCGGCGTCACCCGCAAGGCCGCCATCCAGCGCACCCTGCTGCCCGTCCTGCTGGGCTGGTTCGCCGACTCGGCCGACCCGGACGCGGGTCTGCTCAACTTCCGCAAGGTGTCGGACGCGCTCGGCAAGACACCCTGGTACCTGCGGCTGCTGCGGGACGAGGGCGCCGCCGCGCAGAACCTCGCCCGCGTGCTGTCGGCCGGCCGGCTCGCGCCCGACCTGCTGATGCGCGCCCCGGAGGCGGTGGCGCTGCTCGGCGACGGGGACGGCGGCGGCCTGGAGCCGCGCTCCCGGGCCCATCTGGAGCAGGAGATACTCGCCGCGGTGAACCGGGCCGACGGCGCCGCCCAGGCGGTCACGGCGGCCCGGGGCGTCCGCCGCCGCGAGCTGTTCCGTACGGCCGCCGCCGACATCGTCGGCTCCTACGGCACCGAGGAGCAGCCCGCCGAGGCCGACCCGGGCGCCCTGGTCGACCGGGTCGGGGGAGCGGTCTCGGACCTGACCGCCGCGACCCTCGCCGGCACGCTCCGCGCGGTCGTCCGGGACGGCTGGGGCGACGACCTGCCCACTCGCTTCGCGATCATCGGCATGGGCCGGTTCGGCGGCCATGAGCTGGGCTACGGCTCCGACGCTGACGTGCTGTTCGTGCACGAGCCGCGCGACGGCGTCGACGAGCGGGAGGCCTCCCAGGCCGCCAGCAAGGTCGTCTCCGAGATGCGCCGGCTGCTCCAGATCCCCAGCGCCGACCCGCCCCTGCTCATCGACGCCGACCTGCGCCCGGAGGGCAAGTCGGGCCCGCTCGTGCGGACCCTCACGTCGTACGCCGCGTACTACCGCCGGTGGTCCCTGACCTGGGAGTCGCACGCGCTGCTGCGGGCCGAACCCGTCGCCGGCGACCAGGACCTGGGCCGCCGCTTCATCGAGCTGATCGATCCGCTGCGCTACCCGGCCGACGGGCTCGCCGACGAGGCCGTGCGCGAGATCCGGCGGCTGAAGGCCCGGATGGAGTCCGAGCGGCTGCCGCGGGGCGCCGACCCCAAGCTGCACGCCAAGCTGGGCCCGGGCGGTCTGTCCGACGTGGAGTGGACGGTGCAGCTGCTGCAACTGCGGCACGGCGCGGCCGAGCCGGGCCTGCGCACGACCCGGACGCGCGAGGCCCTGGCCGCCGCCCGTACGGCCGGCCTCATCACCGCCGAGGACGCGGCCATCCTGGACGAGGCCTGGGTCCTCGCGACGCGCGTCCGCAACGCGGTGATGCTGGTACGCGGCCGGGCCGGCGACACGTTCCCCACGGAGCCCCGTGAACTCGCCGCCGTGGGACGCTACCTGGGCTACGGCCCCGGTCATGCCGGCGACATGCTCGACGCGTACCGGCGGACGGCACGCCGGGCCCGGGGTGTGGTGGACGAGCTGTTCTACGGGGTGGCCGAGCGCTAGGGGGCTGCACCGGCCCGCAACTCCCTACCCCTGGCCCGTACCGGCCCGCAGCTCCCTCGCGTACTTCATGAACCCCGTCAGCCCCACCTCGAACGCCCGGTCCGCCCGGCCCTCGTTCACCGCCGACAGTGCCTGAGCCAGCCGTGGGGTCGGTGCCGAGGCGGTCAGTTCCCACATCGTCTCGGGGGCCGCGAGGTCGAGGGCCGAGCCGAGGACCAGGTTCTCCAGGGCCGTGAGCAGGGGCATCACGTCGGCCGGGGCGAAACCCGCGTCGAGCAGCAGCGTCACCGCCCGCTCGTACTGCTCCAGCACCCGCGGCGCCCGCACGGGGGACGTCATCAGCAGCGGGATCGCCCTGGGGTGCGCGGCGAACGCGGCGCGGTAGGAGCGGGCCCAGGCCTCCAGGGCCGTGTCCCAGGGGCGCAGATCCAGGGTCGCCGGGTCGATCGCCGCCGCCACCCGCTCGCGCAGCAGCTCCACGATGCCGTCCCGGCCGTCCACGTGGTGGTACACCGAGCCGGTCTGCGCGCCCAGCCGCTTGGCCACCTGCGGCACGCTGAAGTCGCCGCGCTCGTCGACGATTTCGAGTGCCGTCCTCGCGATGCGCTCGCGGTCGAGGAGCGGTGTGCGCGGCCGTCCCATGGTCGGTGCTCCCCCTGAGGTCTTCCCGGATACCGAGGTAGAGGCTACATTGCCAAAACCGAAAGGCTTTAGATTTACCGGCCCGGTCACCGCGAGCCCGTAACGGCTCCCCGGTGCTCCGGCGGCGACCCCGCACGCCCGGATTACCTCTTCATCCGCCGCTCGAAGGGCTTGCCCATGTCCGTCACCACCTCAGGGGAGCGCACCCCGCCCGCCACGGCGACCCTGCGCTCCGGCTCCCTCGGCACCGCCGACATCGCCTTCTTCGTCGTCTCCGCCGCCGCCCCGCTCACCGTCATGGCCGGAGTCGCCCCCCTCGCGATCCTGCTCGGCGGCGTCGGCGCCCCCGTCGGCTACCTCCTGGCCGGTCTCACGCTCGCCGTCTTCGCCATCGGCTTCACCACCATGAGCCGCCACGTCCGCAGCGGCGGCGCCTTCTACGCCTACATCACCCGCGGACTCGGCCGCCCCGTCGGCATCGGCGCCGCCCTGCTCGCCCTGGTCGGCTACAACGGCATGGAGATCGGCGTCTACGGCCTCCTCGGCAGCGCAACCCAGAACACCGCACACGCCCTGTTCGGCGCCGACATCCCCTGGCTGCCGATCTCGCTGGCCGGCCTGCTGCTCATCGGCTACGGCGGCTACCGCTCCATCGACTTCGGCGCCAAGGTCCTCGGCGTCCTGCTCGTCGCCGAGACCGGCATCCTCGTCCTCCTCGCGGGTGGGGTCCTGATCAAGGGCGGCGCGCACGGGCTGTCCCTCGCCTCCTTCGACCCCGGCAACGTCCTGGTCCCCGGCACCGCGGCCGTCCTCGCCTTCGCCTTCGCCGCGTTCACCGGTTTCGAGTCGACCGTCATCTACCGCCGCGAGGCCCGCGACCCGCAGCGCACAGTGCCGCGCGCGACGTACGTGGCCGTCGGATTCCTGGGTCTGTTCTACGCGTTCATCGTCTGGACCGTCATCCAGGCCTTCGGCAACGCCGAGGTCGCCGGGGCCGCAGGCAAGAACCCGGGCGAGCTGTTCTTCACCGCCATCACCACCTACGTGGGCGGCTGGGCGGCCGACCTGATGCACGTCTTCATCGTCACCAGCGTCCTCGCCTCGCTGCTCGCCTTCCACAACGCCATCAACCGGTACGCCCTCGCCCTCGCCGAAGAGGGCGTGCTGCCGAAGGCACTGGGCCGCATCCACCCGCGGCACGGCTCCCCGTACGTCGCCGGCCTCGCCCAGACGGTCCTCGGCGCGGTCGTCGTCCTGGGCTTCGCGGCGGCCGGCGCCGACCCGTACGGGCAGCTGCTGCTGTGGGTCAACACCCCGGGGATGATCGGCCTGTTCCTGCTCCAGCTGCTCGCCGCGATCGCCGTGCCCTGCTACTTCCGCCGGGTGCGCCACCAGGAGGGCGCGCTGCGGACGGTCGTGGCGCCCGTCACCGCCGCCGTGCTGCTCGCGACGGCCATCGTGCTGGTGGTGAACCACATCGACCTGTTCACCGGGGCGTCCCCGACCGTGAACACCGTCCTGGTCGTCACGGCCCCCTCCGTGTTCGCCGCGGGCCTCGCCCTCGCCTGGTGGCTGCGCCGGCAACGCCCGGACGTGTACGCCGACTTCGCCGCCGAACCCGCTGAATAGCCGTACCTCCAAGGGAGTTCCTCACATGCCGACCGCCGACCTGATCCTCGCCGGCGCCAAGGTCCGCACCCTCGACCCGGACCGCCCGTACGCCACCTCCGTCGCCGTGCGCGACGGGCTGATCGCGGCGGTCGGCGACGAGACGGACGTACGCGACTGGTGCGGCCCGGGCACCGAGGTCGTCCACCTGGGCGGCGCGCACCTGGTGCCCGGCCTCGTCGACGCGCACAGCCACCCCGTGTGGGGGCTGGACATGGCGACCGGGACGGATCTGTCGGGCGTGACGGACCTGGCGGGGCTGCGGGCCGCCCTCGCGGGCGCGGAGCGCACCGACGGGTGGGTGACCGGCTTCGGCCTCGACCACAACGCCTTCGGGGGCCGCCCCGTCGACCGGGACCTCATCGAGGACGTCCTGGACGGGACCCCCGCCTTCCTGCGCCTCTACGACGGCCACTCCGCCCTCGCGACCGGCCCTGCCCTCACCGCCGCCGGCGTGCACGGCCCCCGGGACTTCCCCCAGC
Source organism: Streptomyces coeruleorubidus (assembly GCF_028885415.1). GTDB lineage: Bacteria > Actinomycetota > Actinomycetes > Streptomycetales > Streptomycetaceae > Streptomyces > Streptomyces coeruleorubidus_A. The sequence goes on along the minus strand of NZ_CP118527.1, from coordinate 2,780,598 downwards.
GCTCGGAGGTCGTCTGCGACGCCTCGGGACGGCCCACCGGGCATCTCGTCGAGCACGCGGCGATGGGCCTGGTGACCGAGGTCGCGCCCCGGCCGTCGTACGCCGCACGCCGGGCACGCCTGGTGGAGCTGTTGTCCGCCATGGCCGCGACCGGTCTGACCGGGGCGCACGTGATGGACGCCGGTGACCCGGAGCTGATCGACTCGGTGGCCGGGGAGACGGTGCTGCCGCTGCCGCTGCGGCTGCGGTTCGCGCCCTGGTGCATGCCGGGCGCGGACCGGGCCGCCCTGGAGGAGCTGGTCGCCGTACAGGGCGAGGGCGGCCGGCACTGGCGGACCGGCGGGGTCAAGTTCTTCATGGACGGCACCGTCGAGGGCGGCACGGCCTGGCTGGAGCACGCCGACTGCCACGGCCAGGGCACGGACGCGTTCTGGCCCGACCCGCAGGCGTACGCCGACGCCGTACGGCACCTGCACGCGGCCGGGGTGCGCACGGCCACGCACGCCATCGGGGACGCGGCGGTACGGCACGTCCTGGACGTGGTCGAGGGGCTCGGGCCGGGCGGGCGCGGGGCGCACCGCATCGAGCACATCGAGACCGTGCCGGACGAGCTGCTGCCGCGGTTCGCGCGGCTGGGAGTGGCGGCGTCGATGCAGCCGCCGCACACCGCGTACACCCGGGCCGACGGCACCGACGAGTGGTCCCGGCGGCTGGGCACCGGTCGGGCCGGCCGCGCCTGGCGGCTGCGGGACCTGCGGGACGCGGGCGCGGTGGTGGCCCTCGGCTCGGACTGGCCGATCGCGCACTACGACGCCCGCGCCGTGCTCGCCACGGCCCGGGCGCCGAAGGGCGCGGCGTCGGCCCGGGCCGGGCTGACCGGCCTGGAGGCGCTGGAGGGCTGCACCAGCCATGCGGCGCTGGCGGCGGGGGAGCCCGACGCGGCAGGGCGCATCGCTCCCGGGTTCCGGGCCGACCTGACGGCACTGGGGCTGGACCCGGTGGCCGCTCCGGCGGACGAGGTGGCCGAGGCACCGGTGCGACTGACGGTGACCGGGGGGTACGTGGTGTATCGGGGGAAGTGAGGCAGAGGTGAGGGAGAGGTGAGGCACGGGCGCCGCGGCCCGCGTCACAGTCTGGCGGGTACCACCTGCGGCAGTGCGTACGGCTGCCTCCCGTACCACACCCCGGCCACCGCGAACCCGAAGGCCAGACACAGCACGCCACCGACCGCATCCAGCCAGAAGTGATTCGCCGTGGCGACGATGACCACCAGCGTCAGCGCCGGGTACAGCAGGCCCAGCACCCGCACCCAGGGGATCGTCGCCAGGGCGAAGATCGTCAGGCCGCACCACACGGACCAGCCGATGTGCATCGAGGGCATCGCGGCGTACTGGTTCGACATGTGTTTCAGGTCGCCGGACGCCATCGATCCCCAGGTCTGGTGGACCATGACGGTGTCGATGAAACCGCCGCCGTTCATCAGCCGTGGGGGCGCCAGCGGATACAGGTAGTAACCGGCCAGGGCGACGGCGGTCGTCGCGAACAGCGCCAGGCGGGCCGCCGCGTACCGGCCGGGATGGCGACGGTACAGCCACACGAGCACACCCAGCGTCACCACGAAGTGCAGCGTCGCGTAGTAGTAGTTCATGCCGATGATCAGCCAAGTCACCGAGTTCACGGCACGGTTGACCGACTCCTCGACGGCGATCCCCAGCTGCTGCTCGGCCTGCCAGATCCAGTCGGCGTTGCGCAGCGCCTCGGCCTTCTGCTCGGGCACGGCGTTGCGGACGAGCGAGTACGTCCAGTAACTCACCGCGATCAGCAGGATCTCGAACCAGAACCGGGGCCGGCGGGGGGTGCGCAGCCGGGGGAGGAGACCCTGGCCCGGCTCGGCCGCAACGGGGTACGGAACGGCCGCTTCCTGGCCGTCCAGCGTCGTCACGGTCGTGTCACCCATAGGCACAAAGTCTGCCAGAAAAGCCCTGTCCCCCCGATCATCCTCCGCCCGGGTGCGGGCCGCATGTCCTACGGCGAAATCCAGCCGCGAACCTCAGGTGCGAGCGCGGTCCCCGGGTGCCGAAGCGGTCGAACCGCGTACCACCAGTTCCGGCATGAACACGAACTCGCTGTGGGGGGCCGGAGTCCCGCCGATCTCCTCCAGCAGCGTGCGGACCGCCGCCTGGCCCATCGCCGGGACCGGCTTGCGGATCGTGGTCAGCGGCGGGTCGGTGAAGGCGATCAGCGGAGAGTCGTCGAAGCCGACCACGGAGACGTCCGTCGGAACCTCCAGGCCGCGCTGGCGCGCCGCCCTGATCGCGCCCAGCGCCATCATGTCGCTGGCGCACACCACGGCCGTGCAGTTCCGCTCGATCAGCGCGGTGGCCGCGGCCTGCCCGCCCTCCAGGGTGTAGAGGGAGTGCTGGACCAGCTCCGACTCGACGGTCTCGGCGCCCAGTCCCAACTGGTCCTGCATGGTGCGCACGAACCCCTCGATCTTGCGCTGCACGGGCACGAACCGCTTGGGCCCCAGGGCCAGACCGATCCGCGTGTGCCCCAGGGACACCAGGTGCGTCACCGCCAGGTTCATCGCCGCGCGGTCGTCGGGGGAGATGAACGGCGCCTGCACCTTCGGCGAGAAACCGTCGACCAGCACGTACGGCACGCCCTGCGCGCGCAGCCGGTCGTAGCGCTGCATGTCGGCGGTGGTGTCCGCGTGCAGCCCGGAGACGTAGATGATGCCGGCGACCCCGCGGTCCACGAGCATCTCCGTGAGCTCGTCCTCGGTGGAGCCGCCCGGCGTCTGGGTGGCCAGCACCGGCGTGTAGCCCTGCCGGGTCAGCGCCTGGCCGATGACCTGGGCCAGGGCCGGGAAGATCGGGTTCTCCAGCTCCGGGGTGATCAGGCCCACCAGGCCCTCGCTGCGCTGCCGCAGACGCACCGGGCGTTCGTAGCCCAGCACGTCGAGGGCGGCCAGCACGGACTGGCGGGTGGTGGCGGCGACGCCCGGCTTCCCGTTGAGGACGCGGCTGACGGTCGCTTCGCTCACCCCCGCCTGAGCAGCGATGTCGGCAAGCCGTGTGGTCACAGCACTGGACTGTAGCGGCCGGGGTTCCGCTTGCACACCGACGGGACGCCTGGTGCGGGCCGGCGCACGGCCCGCTGCGGGTTGCTTGGTCATCGCGGTCCCTCGAGGTCGTGGTCGGCGTCCGATCCGCAACGGATGATTCCCTCGGCGGCAACGGATGGCAAGTGCTTGCAGAGTCTTGCACAACTGTCCGACTCCCCGCCGAACAGCCGGAAATCCCGGTTCCGCAAGGGGTCGGCACGGGCCCGGCGATGGCTCGGGAGGTCACGGCGGGATAACCATCCACATCTCTTGCATCTTTTTGCTGCAAGGTCTTTCGCAGCCCTTCCAGCGCGGCTAATCTCACCGACGCCCGGCGGCCAGCGGTGCAGTCGGCAGCACGAAACGGGCTTTCACCCTCAAGGAGAACTCATGCGGCGTGGCATAGCGGCCACCGCGCTGGTGGCGTCCCTCGCCCTGGCGGCGACGGCGTGCGGCGGGAGCGACAGCGGCGACGAGGCCGACGGCCCGGTCACCATCACCTGGTGGGACACCTCCAACGCCACCAACGAGGCGCCGACGTACCAGGCCCTGGTCAAGGAGTTCGAGGCCGCCAACAAGGACATCAAGGTCAACTACGTCAACGTCCCCTTCGACCAGGCGCAGAACAAGTTCGACACCGCCGCCGGTTCCAAGGGCGCCCCCGACGTGCTGCGCTCCGAGGTCGGCTGGACCCCGGCCTTCGCCAAGAAGGGCTTCTTCCTGCCGCTGGACGGCACCGAGGCCCTCGCCGAGCAGGACAAGTTCCAGCCCAGCCTGATCGAGCAGGCCACGTACGACGGCAAGACCTACGGCGTCCCCTTCACCACGGACACCCTCGCCCTCGTCTACAACAAGGAACTGTTCAAGAAGGCCGGCGTCGAGGCCCCCAAGACCTGGGACGACCTGAAGAAGGCCGCCGCCACGATCAAGGACAAGACCGGCGTCGACGGCTACTGGGGCTCCACCCAGGGCTACTACGCGCAGACGTTCCTCTACGGCGAGGGCACCGACACCGTCGACGCCGCCGCCAAGAAGATCACCGTCACCTCGCCCGCCGCCAAGAAGGCCTACGGCACCTGGCAGAGCCTCTTCAGCGGCAAGGGCCTGCACAAGGCCGACACCACCGCCGACGCCTACGCCCACATCCAGGAGGCGTTCGTCAGCGGCAAGGTCGCCTCGATCATCCAGGGCCCCTGGGAGATCACGAACTTCTACAAGGGCTCGGCCTTCAAGGACAAGAACGACCTCGGCATCGCCACCGTCCCGGCCGGCTCCACCGGCAAGGCGGGCGCCCCGACCGGCGGCCACAACCTCTCCGTCTACGCCGGCTCCGACGCGGCCCACCAGAAGGCCTCGCTGAAGTTCGTCAACTTCATGACGTCGGCGAAGGCCCAGGAGACCATCGCGCTGAAGAACTCCACGCTCCCCACGCGCGAGGACGCCTACACCGCCGAGGTCAAGGCCGACCCCGGCATCGCCGGCTACCAGGGCGTGCTGTCCTCCGCCCAGCCGCGCCCGGCACTGCCCGAGTACAGCTCGCTGTGGGGCCCGCTCGACGACGAGCTGATCGAGATCGCGGGCGGCAAGGAGTCCCTGGACAAGGGCCTCGGCGACGCCGAGACCGCCATCGCCAAGCTGGTGCCGGACTTCTCCAAGTGACCGCCGCGTGGCCGCCGGATCCCCGGTCATGGGGGAGGGGATCCGGCGGCCACCGGCCCGCGCCCGCGCCCGGGCCCGGACAGCTTCCTTGACCTCCTCGAACCTCCAGAAGGTGTCGAACCATGACAGTCGTCATCGACCGAGCGACCGGCAAGCGGCGCGGTGAGCGGGAACCGCGACCCGGGCCGGGCCGGCGGCTGAAGAACGGCTTCCACAAGCACTGGTACGCCTACGCGATGATCGCCCCGGTGGCGATCGTGCTCGGCGTCCTCGTGCTGTACCCGCTGGCGTACGGCCTGTACCTCACCCTCACCGACGCCACCAGCCTGAACACCGCCCGCACGATCGGCGTCAACCACATCGACGCCACCTACAAGTTCATCGGCCTGGACAACTACGCCGACATCCTGTGGGGCCCGACGGCGTACGACCGCTTCTGGTCGCACGTCCTGTGGACGGTCTTCTGGACGGCGGCCTGCGTCACGCTGCACTACGGCATCGGTCTCGGCCTCGCCCTGCTGCTGAACCAGAAGCTGCGCGGGCGCACCCTCTACCGGATGATCCTGGTGCTGCCCTGGGCGGTGCCGACCTTCGTCACCGTGTTCGGCTGGCGGTTCATGCTCGCCGACGGCGGCATCGTCAACTCCGGCCTGGACTTCCTGCACCTGCCGACGCCCTCGTGGCTGGAGGACACCTCCTGGCAGCGGTTCGCCGCGATCATGGTCAACACCTGGTGCGGAGTGCCGTTCATGATGGTCTCGCTGCTCGGCGGCCTGCAGTCGATCGACGCGAGCCTGTACGAGGCGTCCGAGATGGACGGGGCCAATGCCTGGCAGCGGTTCCGGCACGTCACCCTGCCCGGCCTGAGGTCCGTCAGCACCACGGTCGTGCTCCTGGGCGTGATCTGGACCTTCAACCAGTTCGCCATCATCTTCCTGCTGTTCGGCAACACCGCCCCGGACGCCCAGATCCTCGTGACCTGGGCCTACCAGCTGGGCTTCGGACAGCAGCCGCGCGACTACGCCCAGTCCGCCGCCTACGGAATCCTGCTCCTGTCCATCCTGATCGTCTTCACCTCCTTCTACCGCCGCTGGCTGAACCGCAACGAGCAGCAGCTCGCGATCTGAGGCAGGAGTCCGAAATGAGTACGACCACCGTCGAGACCTCCACCGCGGACACCGAGCGGCGACCCGCCGACGCACCCCGCAAGGCCCGCCGCCGTGGCGAGAACAGCCGCGCGACCTCCCTCGTCTCGCACGCCGTCCTGATCGGCGCGAGCCTGACCGCGCTCTTCCCGATCGCCTGGCTGGTCTTCCTGTCCCTCGGCCCGGACGAGGACGACTACCTCCACCCCGGGCGCATCTGGGGCAAGATGGCGCTCGACAACTACGCCTTCGTCCTGCAGGACACCAACTTCTTCCACTGGCTCAAGAGCACGCTGATCGTGGGGCTGGGCACGACGCTCATCGGCGTCGTCGTCGCCGCGTCCACCGGCTACGCGGTCTCCCGCATGCGGTTCCCCGGCTACCGGAAGCTGATGTGGGTGCTGCTGGTCACCCAGATGTTCCCGATCGCGGTACTGATCGTGCCGATGTACCAGATCCTCTCGGATCTGCAGCTCATCGACAGCTACCTTGGTCTCATCCTTGTCAACTGCACCACGATCGTGCCGTACTGCGCCTGGCTGATGAAGGGCTATTTCGACACCATCCCGTTCGAGATCGACGAGGCCGGGCGCGTCGACGGGCTGACCCCCTTCGGCACGTTCGCGCGGCTGATCCTGCCGCTGGCCAAGCCGGGCCTCGCGGTCGCGGCGTTCTACAGCTTCCTCACGGCCTTCGGTGAGGTCGCGTTCGCCTCTACGTTCCTGCTGAGCGACGACAAGTACACGTTTTCCGTCGGTCTCCAGACGTTCGTGAGCGAGCATGACGCGCAGCGCAATCTCATGGCCGCCACGGCTGTGCTGATCGCGATACCGGCTGCCCTGTTCTTCTACCTCGTGCAGAAGAACCTGGTGACCGGGCTCACCGCCGGCGGCACGAAGGGGTGAGCCGGTGCCCCTCGGGGCGCCGCCGAACCGCACTTCACAAGCCCGAGGCGGCCGCGGTGCCCATCCGACCCCGCTGTGCCGCGGCCGCCTCGTCACCCACCCACCCCACGCTCACATGACCACACCTCTTCCCCCACTCTCGAACCCGCTCGAGCGGGGGGACCCCCATCGCATCAAGGACGACATGAGCCAGCAGTACTCAGCCGCCCCGACCCCCACTTCCGCATCGGCCGTCGCCACCGTCGCCAAGCGTCGCGACTGGTGGCGGGACGCGGTGATCTACCAGGTGTACCCGCGCAGCTTCGCCGACAGCAACGGCGACGCCATGGGCGACCTGGAAGGTGTCCGCACCCGTCTGCCGTACCTGCGCGACCTCGGCGTGGACGCCGTGTGGCTCAGCCCCTTCTACGCCTCGCCGCAGGCCGACGCCGGCTACGACGTCGCCGACTACCGGGCCGTCGACCCGATGTTCGGCAACCTCCTGGACGCCGACGCGCTGATCCGCGACGCCCACGAGCTGGGCCTGCGGATCATCGTCGACCTCGTGCCCAACCACTCATCCGACCAGCACGAGTGGTTCAAGCGGGCCGTCGCGGAGGGCCCGGGCTCACCGCTGCGGGACCGCTACCACTTCCGCCCCGGCAAGGGGAAGAACGGCGAACTCCCGCCCAACGACTGGGAGTCGATCTTCGGTGGCCCCGCCTGGACGCAGGTCCCGGACGGTGAGTGGTACCTGCACCTCTTCGCGCCCGAACAGCCCGACTTCAACTGGGAGCACCCGGCGGTCGGCGACGAGTTCCGTTCCATCCTGCGCTTCTGGCTGGACATGGGCGTCGACGGCTTCCGGATCGATGTCGCCCACGGTCTGGTGAAGGCGGAGGGGCTGCCCGACCTTGGATCCCATGAGCAGGTGAAGCTTCTGGGCAACGATGTCATGCCGTTCTTCGACCAGGACGGGGTGCACGAGATCTACCGCCAGTGGCGGCTGATCCTCGACGAGTACTCGGGTGAGCGAATCTTCGTCGCCGAGGCGTGGACGCCGACCATCGAGCGCACCGCCAACTACGTCCGCCCGGACGAGCTGCACCAGGCCTTCAACTTCCAGTACCTCAGCACCCACTGGGACGCCGCGGAGATGCGGGAGGTCATCGACCGCACCCTGGAGGCCATGCGCCCGGTCGGCGCCCCCGCCACCTGGGTCCTGTCCAACCACGACGTGACCCGGCACGCCACCCGGTTCGCCAATCCGCCCGGCCTCGGCACCCAGATCCGCCTTGCCGGCGACCGGGAACTGGGCCTGCGCAGGGCCAGGGCCGCGACCCTGCTGATGCTCGCGCTGCCCGGCTCGGCCTACATCTACCAGGGCGAGGAGCTGGGCCTCCCGGACGTCGTGGACCTGCCGGACGAGGTGCGCCAGGACCCGGCGTACTTCCGGGGCGCGGGCCAGGACGGCTTCCGCGACGGGTGCCGGGTGCCGATCCCGTGGACCAGGACCGGGTCGTCGTACGGCTTCGGCGACGGTGGCAGCTGGCTGCCGCAGCCGGAGGGCTGGGGTGAGCTGAGCGTCGAGGCGCAGACCGGAGAGCCCGGCTCGACGCTGGAGCTGTACCGGGCCGCGCTCGCCGTGCGGCGTGAGCAGCCCGACCTCGGCGCCGGCTCCTCCGTGGAGTGGCTGCGGGCGCCCGAGGGCGTGCTCGCCTTCCGGCGCGGGGAGTTCGTGTGCGTCGCGAACACCACCGGCGAGTCGGTGGCGATGCCGGCGTACGGTCGGGTGCTGGTCGCGAGCGGGGAGATCGTCGAGGTCGACGACGAGGCCAAGGTGCCGGCCGACACCACGGTGTGGTGGACCACCGCGGTCACCACCTGATTTTCCGTTGAATTCCGCACGGCCCGCTGCCCTTTCGGGCGGCGGGCCTTTACCATCTGCGTCACCGCAAGGTTTCTGAACCTTGCAGCAAGAACCTTCAAAGAAGAAGGGACCCACATGGCAGGCAGACACCTCTCCGCCGCCGTCGCGCTCGCCGCGGCTGCGGTTGTCATGAACCCGACCAGTGCACAGGCCTCCCCACCTGGCACCAAGGACGTCACCGCCGTCCTCTTCGAGTGGAAGTACGCCTCCGTCGCCCGCGAGTGCGGCAGCACGCTCGGTCCCGCCGGATACGGCTACGTCCAGGTCTCCCCGCCCGCCGAGCACATACAGGGCCCGCAGTGGTGGACCTCGTACCAGCCGGTCAGCTACAAGATCGCCGGCCGGCTCGGTGACCGCGCAGCCTTCCGGAACATGGTGAACACCTGCCACGCGGCCGGTGTGAAGGTCGTCGTCGACACGGTGATCAACCACATGTCGGCGGGCAGCGGCACCGGCACCGGCGGCTCGTCGTACACCAAGTACGACTACCCCGGCCTGTACTCCTCGTACGACTTCGACGACTGCACCTCCCGGATCGGCAACTACCAGGACCGCTGGAACGTCCAGCGCTGCGAACTGGTCGGCCTCGCCGACCTCGACACCGGCGAGAACCACGTCCGCGGCGCCATCGCCGGGTACATGAACGACCTGCTCTCCCTCGGTGTCGACGGCTTCCGCATCGACGCGGCCAAGCACATGGACGCCGCCGACCTCGCGAACATCAAGTCGCGGCTGAGCAATCCGTCGGTGTACTGGAAGCAGGAGGTCATCTTCGGTGCCGGCGAGGCCGTCCAGCCCACCGAGTACACGGGCAACGGCGACGTCCAGGAGTTCCGCTACGCCTACGACCTCAGGCGGGTCTTCAACAACGAGAACCTCGCCTATCTGAAGAACTACGGCGAGGGCTGGGGCTACATGAACAGCGGCGTCTCCGGCGTCTTCGTCGACAACCACGACACCGAGCGCAACGGCTCCACGCTGAACTACAAGGACGGGGCCAATTACACCCTGGCCCACGTGTTCATGCTCGCCTGGCCCTACGGCGCCCCCGACATCAACTCCGGCTACGAGTTCACGGACCACGACGCCGGCCCGCCGAACGGCGGCACGGTCGACGCCTGCTGGCAGGACGGCTGGAAGTGCCAGCACAACTGGCCCGAGATCAAGTCGATGGTCGGCTTCCGCAACGCCACCCGCGGTGAGCCGGTCACCGACTGGTGGGACAACGGCGGCGACGCCATCGCCTTCGGCCGGGGCGGCAAGGGCTTCGTGGCCGTCAACCACGAGTCGGGCTCCCTGACCCGGACCTACCAGACGTCGCTGCCGGGCGGGACCTACTGCGACGTGCAGAGCAACACGACGGTGACGGTGGACGCAGGCGGCCGGTTCACCGCCACCCTCCGCGCGAACACGGCTCTCGCCCTCCACGCCGGCAGGCCGAACTGCTGAGTGCGAGCGCCCCGATGCGGTGCGTGGGGGATTGACGCTTCCGGAACGCTGTCCTACGTTCCCTCCTCAATGGCAACTCCCTGAACACTGTTCAGCACCCCGAACACTCGCCCCTCGGAAATCCCGAGGGGCGACCGCATACCACAGGGAGCGCTCCCATGGCTGGACGGATCACGCTGCGCAGACTCAGAACGTGGACGGTCACCTCCCTCGCGGTGCTGCTGACGACCGCCGGAGTCACCGCCGGGACCTCACCCGCCGAGGTGGCCGCTTCGGCCACCGTCAACGGCTCGACCCGGCACCAGCCCATCGACGGCTTCGGCATCTCCGAGCACTTCGGCCGGGCCGAGATCATGCGAGGCTCGCAGGGCCTGCCCGCCCAGCGCCAACGCGAGATCCTCGACCTGCTGTTCAGCAGGACCACGGGCGTCGGCCTGAGCATCCTGCGGCTCGGCATCGACTCGGGCATCCAGCCGACCGACCCCGGCGGACCGAACGCGGCTCCCAAGTACGTCTGGGACCGCGACGACAAGGGCCAGGTGTGGCTCGCCCAGCAGGCCAAGGCGTACGGAGTGAACCGCTTCTACGCCGACGCCTGGAGCGCCCCCGGCTATATGAAGACGAACGGCACCGACGCGAACGGCGGCACCCTGTGCGGCCTCGCCGGTGCCACCTGCGCGAGCGGCGACTGGCGCCGGGCGTACGCGAACTACCTCGTGCAGTACGCCAGGTTCTACGCCCAGGAGGGCATCCGCGTCACCGACCTCGGGTTCGTCAACGAGCCCGACTACACCGCCCCGTACGACTCCATGCGGCTCACGCCCGCCCAGGCGGCCGAGTTCACCAAGGTCTTCGGGCCGGTCGCGAGGGCCGGCGGATACAAGGTCGTCTGCTGCGACTCCTTCGGCTGGAACCAGCAGAAGAACTACACCAGGGCGATCGAGGCAGACGCGACGGCCCGCGGCTTCGTCGACACCCACGCCGGCCACACCTACGCCAGTCCGGTCGACGGCCCCCTGCCGACCCGGAAGCGGACCTGGATGTCGGAGTGGTCACCCAATGGCACGACGTGGAACGAAGCCTGGGACGACGGCAGCGGCTACGACGGCTTCACCGTCGCCTCCGCCGTGCACGACGCCCTGACCAAGGGCAACACCAGCGGTTACGTCTACTGGTACGGAGCCTCGGTCGGCGCCACCCGGGGCCTGATCCAGATGGACGGGGAGAACTACCACGTCTCCAAGCGCCTGTGGGCGCTGGCGAACTACAGCCGCTTCATCCGGCCCGGGGCCACCCGCATCGGCGCCACCACGTCCGACGGCGACCTCAGGCTCTCGGCGTTCCGCAACACCGACGGATCCGTGACGGTCGTGGCGCTCAACGCGGCAGCCGGTGCCACCCCGGTGTCGTTCAGCCTGCAGAACATCGGCTTCACCACCGGCACGGCGACCCCGTATCTGACCAACGGCTCCCACAGCACCGCCCGGCAGCCGGGCGTTCCGGTCACCGGGGGCTCGCTGAAGACCACGGTTCCGGCCCGCTCGCTCGTCACCTACACCCTCCAGCGATAGGAGACACGATGCGCCTGACAAGACGTCTGGGAGTCCTGGTCGGCGGGCCGGCCCTGCTGTTCGGCGCCCTGGTGTCGCCGACCTCGGCGTCGTCGGACGCGGCGGCAGCCCTGCCGAGCAGCTTCAAGTGGAACTCCAGCGGGGTGCTCATCTCCCCGAAGTCGGACGCCACTCACCAGCTCAGCGCGATCAAGGACCCGTCGGTCGTGTACCACAACGGCCGCTGGCACGTGTTCGCCAGCACCACGACCACCAACGGCACGTACAGCATGGTGTACCTCAACTTCGCCAGCTGGCAGCAGGCCGCCTCCGCGCGGCACCACTACCTGGACCGGACGGCGATCGGCGCCGGGTACAAGGCCGCGCCCCAGGTCTTCTACTTCGCGCCGCAGAAGCTGTGGTACCTCGTCTACCAGACCGGCGACAACGCGGCGTACTCGACCACGGCGGACATCAGCAACCCCAGGTCGTGGACCGCGCCGAAGAAGTTCTACGCCAACGGCATGCCGCAGATCATCAGGGACAACATCGGCAGCGGCCACTGGGTCGACTTCTGGGTCGTCTGCGACAGCGCCAAGTGCTACCTGTTCTCCTCCGACGACAACGGCCACCTGTACCGGTCGGAGACCTCGCGGGCCAACTACCCGAACGGCTTCACCAACACCGTCATCGCGTTGCAGGACTCCAACAAGTACCGCCTGTGGGAGGCCGCCAACGTCTACAAGATCAAGGACTCGACCACCTACCTGCTGCTCAACGAGGCCATCGGCAGCGGCGGCAAGCGGTACTTCCGGTCCTGGACGTCGAACAGCATCGCGGGCACCTGGAAGCCGCTGGCCGACACCGAGTCCAACCCCTTCGCGCGCTCGAACAACGTCACCTTCGGCGGCACCGCCTGGACCAGGGACATCAGCCACGGCGAGATGGTCCGCCACACCAACGACCAGACGCTGACCGTCAATCCGTGCCGGCTCCAGTACCTCTACCAGGGCATGGACCCCGCGGCGAGCGGCCCCTACAACACGCTCCCGTGGCGGCTGGGCCTGCTGACGCAGACCAACTCGACCTGCTGAGGGGCGCCGCTGAAAAATCTTTCCAACGGTTTCAGGACTCTTGCTGTAAGCGTTTCGGCGGCGATACGGTCGCGCGGGGTCGGACCCGAGAGAGCCGCAATCGCAAGGAGTCCGTCAGTGATACCGAGATGGCCGGTGCCGTCCAGGCGCCGAACCTCCCGTGCCGGACGGGTCGCTGTGGTCACCGCCACCGCGCTGGCCGCAGCACTCGTCCAGCCTCTCGCCGCCGGGGCGGCCACCCCACCGGCGCCTCCGTCCGACGCGAAGCTCGCCGCCGAGCCCGCCCGCCACGACGCCACCCGCGAGCAGTTCTACTTCGTCCTGCCGGACCGCTTCGCCAATGGCGACCCGCGCAACGACAAGGGCGGGCTGACCGGTTCGCGCCTGTCCACCGGCCACGACCCCACCGACAAGGGCTTCTACCAGGGAGGCGACCTCAAGGGCCTGACCAAGAAGCTCGACTACATCAAGGGCCTGGGCACCACCGCCCTCTGGATGGCCCCGATCTTCAAGAACCAGCCCGTACAGGGCACCGGGGCGAACGCCTCGGCCGGTTACCACGGCTACTGGATCACCGACTTCACCCAGGTCGACCCGCACTTCGGCACCAACGAGGACCTCGAAACCCTCATCGACAAGGCGCACGCCAAGGGCATGAAGGTCTTCTTCGACGTCATCACCAATCACACGGCGGATGTCGTCGACTACGAGGAGAAGTCGTACGACTACCTCTCCAAGGGCGCCTTCCCGTACCTGACCAAGGACGGCGAGCCCTTCGACGACGCCGACTACGCGGACGGGCGGCGGGACTTCCCCGGGGTGGGCAGCGGCTCCTTCCCGCGCACGCCCAAGGTGACCAGGGACAACAAGGTCCCGTCCTGGCTCAACGACCCGACGATGTACCACAACCGCGGCGACTCCACCTTCGCCGGGGAGAGCTCCGCGCACGGCGACTTCTCCGGCCTCGACGACCTGTGGACCGAGCGGCCCGAGGTCGTGCGGGGCATGGAGAGGATCTACCAGCGCTGGGTGCGGGACTTCGACATCGACGGCTTCCGGATCGACACCGTGAAGCACGTCAACATGGAGTTCTGGACCCAGTGGGCCACGGCGCTGGACGCCTACGCGGCCAGGCAGGGCCGCGACGACTTCTTCATGTTCGGCGAGGTCTACTCGGCCGACACGGACGTCACCTCCCCGTACGTCACCCAGGGCCGCCTCGACGCCACGCTCGACTTCCCCTTCCAGGAGGCGGCCCGCCAGTACGCCTCCCAGGGCGGCAGCGCGCAGCGGCTCGCGAGCGTCTTCGGCGACGACTACAAGTACACGACCGGCAAGGCCAACGCGTACGAGCAGGTCACCTTCCTCGGCAACCACGACATGGGCCGGATCGGGTACTTCCTGAAGCAGGACGACCCGAAGGCCACCGACGCCGAGCTGCTGAAGAAGGCCGAGCTCGCCAACGAGCTGATGTTCCTCAGCCGCGGCAACCCCGTCGTCTACTACGGCGACGAGCAGGGCTTCGCCGGCGCGGGCGGCGACAAGGACGCCCGGCAGAGCATGTTCGCCTCCCGCACCGCCGACTACCTCGACGACGACCGGATCGGCACCGAGCGCACCCACGCCGAGGACGCCTACGACACGAGAGCACCGCTCTACCGACAGATCAGTGCTCTCGCGGGGCTCCGCAAGGCCCACCCCGCCCTGGCCGACGGCGTCCAGCAGCAGCGGTACGCGGCCGACGGCCCGGGCGTGTACGCCTTCTCCCGCACCGACGCGAGGAGCGGCATCGAGTACGTCGTCGCCGTCAACAACGCGGACGAGGCGAAGACGGCCACGTTCGCCACCGGTTCGGCCGGCATGGCCTTCAAGGGCATCCACGGCACCGACGCCTCCCTGAAGAGCGACGGCGACAGGAAGCTCACCGTCACCGTCCCGCCCGGCTCGGCGATCGTCCTCAAGGCGGCCGGCGGGCTCGCCGCGCCCGCCACCGAGCCGACGATCACCCTGAAGGCCCCGGCGGCCGGCGCCACCGGCACCGTGGAGCTCTCCGCCGACGTCGACGGGGGCCAGCTCAACCGCGTCGTCTTCGCCGCCCAGGTCGGCAACGGCACGTGGAAGACCCTCGGCTCCGCCGACCACGCCCCGTACAAGGTCACCCAGACCATCGCCGAGGACGTACCGCCCGGCACGGCCCTGCGCTACAAGGCGGTCGTCGTCGACTCGGCCGGCCGCACCGCGAGCGCCCTGGCCGCCTCCACCACCGGCACCCCGCCCGCCGAGCAGCCGCCCGGCGCCTCCTCCCGCGACTACGCGATCGTCCACTACAAGCGCGCCGACGGGAACTACGCCGACTGGGGCCTGTACGCCTGGGGCGACCTCGCCGACGGCGAGGCCACACAATGGCCCGACAGCCACCCCTTCACCGGCCGTGACGCCTACGGCGCCTTCGCCTACGTCAAGCTCAAGCCCGGCGCCTCGACCGTCGGCTTCCTCGTCATCGACAAGGACGGCGACAAGGACGTCGCCACCGACCGCACGATCGACGTCACCAAGACCGGCGAGGTCTGGATCGAGCAGGGCAAGGAGACCGTCACCACCGAGCGCCCGGACCACCCGGCGCCGGACAAGACCAAGGCCGTCCTGCACTACCACCGCGCCGACGGGAACTACGACGGCTGGGGCCTGCACGTCTGGACGGGCGCCGCGCACCCCACCGAGTGGTCGAATCCCCTGAAGCCGGTCAAGACTGATACGTATGGTGCGGTCTTCGAGGTACCGCTCAGCGACGGTGCCACCAGCCTCAGCTACATCATCCACAAGGGCGACGAGAAGGACCTGCCCGCCGACCAGTCGCTCGACCTCCGGGCGAGCGGCCACGAGGTGTGGCTGTTGAGCGGCCAGGAGGAGTACCTGCTCCCGCAGCCGGCGGGCACCTCGGCCGCGCTCGACCTGACCACGTCCAAGGCGGTCTGGATCGACCGGAACACCCTCGCCTGGAACGGCTCCGAGGCCGCCGCCTCCACCCAGCTGCTGTACAGCCGGGACGGCTCGATCGCGGTCAAGGACGGCGTGCTGACCAGCGACGACGAGAGGTGGCTCCGTCTGTCCGGGACCACCCTCACCGATGCCCAGAAGGCGAGGTTCCCGCACCTGAAGGACCACGCCGCCTGGACCGTCGATCCGCGCGACCGCGACCGGGTGCGTGAGGCGCTGCGCGGCCAGGTGGTCGCCACACAGCGGGCCGCGAACGGGGCCGTCCTCGCGGCGACCGGCGTGCAGATCGCCGGCGTGCTCGACGACCTGTACGACGCGACGAAGAGCGACCTGGGGCCGACGTTCTCCCGGGGCCGTCCCACCCTGTCCGTGTGGGCACCGACCGCGCAGTCCGTGGCACTGGAGATCGGCGACTCCACCGTGCCGATGCAACGCGACGACACCACCGGCGTCTGGTCCGCCACCGGCCCGAAGTCCTGGAAGGACAAGCCCTACCGGTACGTCGTGAGGGTCTGGGCGCCCAGCGTCCGCAAGGTCGTCACCAACAAGGTCACCGACCCCTACTCGGTCGCCCTCACCGCTGACTCAGAGCGCAGCCTCGTCGTCGACCTGGACGACAAGGCCCTCGCGCCGAGCGGCTGGTCCTCGTACGCCAAGCCCAAGGCCGTGCCGCTGAAGGACGCCCAGATCCAGGAGCTGCACATCCGGGACTTCTCCGTCGAGGACCGCACGGCGAAGCACCCCGGCACCTACCTCGCCTTCACCGACAAGGCGAGCGACGGCTCCAAGCACCTGCGCGAGCTGGCGAAGGCGGGCACCTCGTACGTCCATCTCCTGCCCGCCTTCGACATCGCCACCATCCCGGAGCGCAAGGCGGACCAGGCGAGCGTCGACTGTGAGCTGGCCTCCTACCCGGCCGACTCGGACAAGCAGCAGGAGTGCGTCGGGAAGATCGCCGCGAAGGACGCCTACAACTGGGGTTACGACCCGTACCACTACACGGTCCCCGAGGGCTCCTACGCCACCGACCCGGACGGCACGGCCCGCACGGTCGAGTTCCGCGAGATGGTCAAGGCCCTCAACGACGACGGCCTGCGGGTCGTCATGGACGTCGTCTACAACCACACCGCGGCGAGCGGTCAGACGGAGACGAGCGTCCTCGACCGGATCGTCCCGGGCTACTACCAGCGGCTCCTCGCCGACGGCTCGGTCGCGAACAGCACCTGCTGTGCCAACACCGCCACCGAGAACGCCATGATGGGCAAGCTGGTCGTCGACTCGATCGTCACCTGGGCCAAGGCGTACAAGGTCGACGGCTTCCGCTTCGACCTCATGGGCCACCACCCGAAGGCCAACATCCTCGCGGTCCGCGAGGCCCTCGACGCGCTCACCCCTCAGAAGGACGGCGTCGACGGCAAGAAGATCATCCTCTACGGGGAGGGCTGGAACTTCGGCGAGGTCGCCGACGACGCCCGGTTCGTCCAGGCCACCCAGAAGAACATGGCAGGCACCGGCATCGCCACCTTCTCCGACCGGGCCCGTGACGCCGTGCGCGGCGGCGGCCCCTTCGACGAGGACCCCGGCGTGCAGGGCTTCGCCTCCGGCCTCTACACCGAACCCAACTCCTCGGAGAACAACGGCACTCCGGCCGAGCAGAAGGCCCGCCTGCTGCACTACCAGGACCTGATCAAGGTCGGGCTGTCCGGCAACCTCGCCGGCTACCGGTTCACCGACACCGGCGGTAAGGAGGTCAGGGGCTCCGAGGTCGACTACAACGGCTCACCCGCCGGTTACGCGGACGCCCCCGGCGACGCCCTCGCCTACGCCGACGCGCACGACAACGAGTCCCTGTTCGACGCGCTCGCCTTCAAGCTGCCCGCCACGACGAGTGCGTCCGACCGGGCCCGTATGCAGGTCCTCGCCATGGCGACGGCCACCCTGTCCCAGGGCCCGGCCCTCTCCCAGGCGGGCACCGACCTGCTGCGCTCCAAGTCCCTGGACCGCAACTCCTACGACAGCGGCGACTGGTTCAACGCCGTCCACTGGAACTGCGCCGACGGCAACGGCTTCGGCCGCGGACTGCCCATGGCGGCCGACAACGCCGACAAGTGGCCATACGCCAAGCCCCTGTTGAGCAAGGTCAGGGTGGGCTGCGAGCAGATCGAGGGCGCCTCGGCGGCATACCGGGACCTGCTGCGGATCCGTACCACCGAGCGGGACTTCTCCCTCGGCACCGCCGAGCAGGTGCAGTCCCGGCTCTCTTTCCCGCTGTCCGGCAAGGACGAGACACCCGGTGTGATCACCATGCGGCTCGGTGACCTCGTCGTCGTCTTCAACGCCACGCCCGAGCGGCGGGAACAGCGCGTCCCCGCACTCGCCGAAGAGGGCTACCGGCTGCACCCGGTGCAGGCGGCGGGGGCGGACTCTACCGTCAAGTCGTCCTCCTACGCGGCGGAATCGGGCACGTTCGCCGTTCCGGGGCGCACGGTCGCCGTCTTCACCCGGGCCGCCGGATAGCCGCACTACGTTGGGTGAGGCAGGCCGTGACCGACGGTCTGCCCCACCCACGTACGCCCTTAGGGGCTGAAGAGATGGACGGCAACGGCACGCAGCAGAACCCCGGAACCACCGTGCTGGTCGTGGACGACGTCGCGGCCAGCCGGTACGCCATGGGCGCGGTGCTGAGCCGGGCCGGCCACCAGGTCGTGCCGGTCGCCAGCGGCGGCGAGGCGCTCGTCGAACTCGACGTCCGGCTGCGGGACGGCACCCTGCCCGACGTGGCCCTCGTCGACGTGGGCCTGCCGGACATGAGCGGCTTCGAACTGTGCCGCCGGGTCCGGGCCCGGCCGCCCATGGCAGCGCTGCCCGTCGTGCACTTCTCCGCCGCCGCGACCGCGCCCGGCGACCGTTGCCGGGGACTGGACGCGGGCGGCGACGCCTATCTGACCGTGCCCGCCGAGCCGCAGGAGATCCAGGCCGTCGTACGGGCCGCCGTGCGCGGGGCCCGCCGCAGCACGGGCGCCGAGACCGCCGTCCACCGTCTGGCGCTGCTGTCCGAGGCCATCGTCACCGTGCAGGCCGCGCGCTGCCCGCGGGAACTCGCCGCCGCGGCCGCCGACGGCGCCACACGCCTCGCCGCCTCGCCCGCCGTGGTGTTCGTGATCGGCCCGGACGGCGAGCCGTACCGGGGCACGGCCCGGTGCCGCCCCGCGCCGGCGGACAGCGGCGCGCACCAGGCGGCGGCACGGCTGGTCACCCGGCTCGCGGAGGGCCGCACGGGCGTCAACAGCACCGTCGTCCCCGCGCCGCTGTGGCCGGCCGGGATGTTCCGGCCGGGCGTCGAGGAGGACGCCCGCCTGACCGTGGCGACCGCCCAGGACGGCCGGACGGCGGTCTGCCTCGCCACGCCGGTGCGGCGCGCCGCGATCATCGACCCCGCGGCCGACGGTCTGCTCGCCCGCCTCGCCCAGGCCTGCGCGCTCGCCGCCGAGCCGCTGCTGCTGTACCGGGTGGAGCGGCACGTCGCGCTCACCCTCCAGCACAGTTTCCTGCCCCAGCCGCACAAGCTGCCGCATCTGCCCGGCGTCGACATCGTCGTCCGCTATGTGCCCGCCTCCCGGCAGACCGAGATCGGCGGCGACTTCTACGCCGCCCTGCGCACCGGCGAGGGCGTGCTCACCGCCGTCGGGGACGTCGTCGGGCACTCACTGGACGCGGCCACCGTCATGGTCGAGATCCGGCACGCGCTGCGCGCCTACTGCGTGACCGAGAGCGACCCGGTGGTTCTGGCCGAGCGGCTCGACCGGATGCTCCAGCAGTACCACCCCGACGTCACGGCCACCGTGTGCCTGGCCCTGGTCGATCCCGGCAGCGGGCGGGTGCGGATCGCCAACGCCGGGCACATCCCGCCGCTGATCCTGCACGACGGGGGCGGCGCCGACTACGTCGACGCCTGCGGTCCGCTGCTCGGGCTGGGCCTGGAACGGCCCGCGCCGACCGAGCGGCACCTGGCCCCCACCGACCGCCTCCTCATGGTCACCGACGGCCTCATCGAGACCCGCGGCACTCCCCTGGAGACCTCCCTGGAACAACTCCGCACGGCCGCCGCCGACGCCCCGGCCGGCCTCGACCCCCTCTGCGACGTGCTGCTCGGCTGCTTCGGCCGCGACCGGGAGGACGACATCGCGATGCTGGCCCTGCGGTTAGGGTGAGCCCGTTGCCGCCCAGAACAGGAGTGCTCATGCCGCAGATCACCGTCGACTATTCCGCCGACCTCGCGGACGACTTCGACCGGCCCGGGTTCGCGAAGGCGCTGCACGAGGCGACCGTCGAGATCGCGGCCGCCAAGCCGCCGGCGTGCAAGACGCGGTTCCGCCGGACCGAGGACGTCGTGGTCGGCCCCGAGACCGAGGGGCACGCCCATGTGCACGTCCACATCGCGCTGCTCCCCGGCCGCACCGAGGAGACCAAGGCCCGGCTCACCGAGGCAACGCTGGAACTGCTGCGCACCTACCTGAAGGCCGCCGAGGGACGCGTGCTGCACGCCTCCGCCGAGGTGCGCGAACTGGACGCGTCCTACCGGAAGTTCGAAAGCTGAGCGGTCTCAGGTCGCCGGCGCCAGCAGGCGGCCGGCCAGGTCGGCGAACGGGCCGTCGGCCGGCTCCTCCTGGGCGATGCGGCGCATCAGGGCGCCCATCTCCGCGTCCTGGGCGGCGCTGACGGCGGTGAGCGCTGCGAAGTCGTGGACGAGCTGGATCTCCAGCTCGGCCCGCGGGATGCGCCGCCCGTCCAGCCAGATCAGCGCCGTCGACTCGGCGAGCGAGATCCAGGACCGCACGACCAGTTCCAGCCGCGCGGGCGGATCGGTCACGCCCAGGTGCGAAAGGATCTGGACATAGGCGGCCTGCCGTACGGAGTCGATGAGCGCGTTGGTCGTGGAGGAGCCGACCGCCGGACCGCCGCGCATGAGGGCGGAGAAACCGGGGCCGTGCTCGTCCACGAAGTCGAAGAAGCGGTGCATCACACGCAGCAGCCGCGCCCCCAGCGGCCCCTCGTGCGGCTCCACGAAACGGGCCGCGAGATCGTCCGAGGCCCGCTTCAACGCGGCCTCGTACAGGCTGAGTTTGCCGGGGAAGTAGTGGTAGACCAACGGGCGTGAAATGCCCGCGGCGGACGCTATCTCGTCGATGGAGACCTCGTCGGGCGAGCGGCGGCTGAACAGTTCGAGGGCGACGCCGATCAACTGCTGCCGCCGCTCCTCGACTCCCAATCTGCGGCGAACCCCGGTAGTCATGCGAACACCTTACCGATCGATTCCGGCCTCGAACGGATCGGATCGGTCCGGGATCGGTCGAGGATCGATCGGGGATGGTCACCCAGGGGCGCCGGGCGGGGGCGCCTCAGCCGCCGCTCAGCGCAGCCCGCCGATCGAACGCCCGTCCCGCAGCGTCCCCTTCAGCTCGGCCCGCGCCCCCTGCTCGGCCGGCACGGTCAGCAAACTGGTCTGCGACGACCCGCCGACCCCGCCCGTCGCCCGGATCGACGCGGTCTCCCGGCTGCCGGCGGCCAGCAGATACCAGTCGCCCATCTCCGACTTCCACAGCACTCCGGCCAGCACGTGCGGCTCGCGCGCCCCGCACGCCGGGACGTTCTCGGCCTTCGCCGCAACCGCCCCGTACGTCCCGCCCGGCGTGTGGAACTGGGCCAGCACCCGCGCCCCGCCGCCCCGCCAGGTCTCGGCCCGGGTGCACACCCACGCGGCCGCACCGCTCGCGTCCGGCAGCGGCTGCTCGTTGAACGCCCAGGCGTTGACGCTCCGCACGCCCGCGGAGCGAACCGTGCCCAGCGAGCAGGCGAACGGCCCCCAGGTGCGCAGCGCCTCGGCGCCGGACGCCTCGCCCGGGGACCCGGGCCGTCCGGCGGTGAGCCGGGCCGGGACCATTTCTCCGAGGTCTGTCAGCAGCCGCGTTCTCGTGCCGTCGGTCAGTTGCAGCACGTTCCACGACGTGCACGCGCCGGCCCGCAGGACCGGGCTGGCCAGCGGCGCGGTCACACCGTCGGTGAGGGCCAGGTCCATCGCGCCGGAGCCCGGCCTCGTCAGATCCCGCTCGCCCGCCTTCCTCACCCAAGGGGCGGTCAGATAACGGACGTTGCCGTCGGCCCGGCCCAGGACCACCGCCCCCGCCTCGGCCCGGCCCGCGCCGTCGACCCGGGCGAAGTCGAGGGCGGCGCCCTGCGTGCCCTCCTTCGGCTCGGCGTACCGGACGATGCGCAGACCGTCGTGGAGGAGCACCACGCGCGCCGCGTCGACCGTCCCCGCGTACAGCAGCTGGGGCGGTCCGGCCGGGCCGCCGGAGGCGGTGCCGGGCGTCGCGGACACCCGGACCGTCTCGCCCGGGCGGGCCCAGACGGCCAGGGCGCGACGCAGCAGGGCCGAGTCGCCGGTGAGATCGCCGCGGGCCGGCCACGCCGAGAAGTCGGTGCGCGCCGAGCCGCGCCACGCCGTGGGAGGGACCCTGGTCAGCTTCGCCGGGTCCAGGGCGGCCTGGGCGGCCGGGTTGCGCGCGTACGGCGGCGCGGCGGCGCCGTCGGGCCCCCAGCCCTCGCCGGGCAGCCCCAGCAGCGCCCCGCACACCAGCAGGGCCGCTCCGGCGGCCAGCGCGGCCTTCAGGTGCTGACGGCGCCGCATCAGGTCGGTGGGCCGGGCCTGGAGCGAGCAGGGGTCGAACTCGGGGGAATCGAGCAGCCCGTACTGCGCGGGGACCCCGTCGGCCTCCAGCAGCGCACCGTCCGCGTCGGCGACACCCGCGGCCGTGAGCACCTCGCGCACGCCGTCGTCCGTCAGCCGCTCCAGACCGCGCAGCGCGTACGCGGCCCGGGCCGGTCCTGACAGGGTGGACAGCCGCTGGTCCAGGGCGAGTTCGTCGGCGCCGCCGGAGCGCGGGAACAGCTTCAGCCCCCACACCTGCGGCAGCGCCGGCGGCAGCTGGGACCGCTTCGGCCATGCCGTGCGCTTCAGCGGCAGCCCCGCCTCCAGCGCCGTACGCAGCACCTGGAGACGGACCAGCGTGTAGCCCGGGTCGCCGTCACGGCCGGTCGACTGGGCCGGGATCATCGGCGCCGGGGTGCGGTTGCGGGGGAGTGCGCGCTGGGTGAGGGCGTGCGCGGTCAGAACGCGCCTGCTGCGGCCCAGGCCCGGCGGCAGCACCAGATAGGCGAGCCGCACGAGCCGCGGATAGTGCTCGACGAGCGCGGCCTCGGCCCGCTCGACATCGACGACCGGACCGGCGGGGGAGGGGGACGCGGGGCGCTGGGCGACATCCTGTGGCTGCACGTTCAGCAGAACGAGCGAATCGGGGGATGGTCACCTGACCACGGGGGTCAGGCTCCCGGCTGCTCCCCGGGCTCCACGAGCGCCTGGGCGTAGTACGCCGCCGAGCGTTGGTAACGGGCCATATGAGGCGCCAGCGTGCCCAGGGCGAGGGACAGCGCCTCCCGGTCCCTGCCGAGGCTAGACAGGCACAGGGCGAGGAAGAACCGCACGGGATCGTCCAGCTCGTCGGACGGCGCGTCCAGTTCCGCTTCGAGCAGCTTGACGCCCTCCGCCGCCTGCCCGATGTTCCGCAGTGAACTGGCCAGCTGGATCTTCGTGCGGCGGGCCTTGTAGGGGCTGACGCGGGCGAGGCCGAGGTCGAGCGCCTCCCGGTAGAGCGGGACGGCCTTGTCCGAGTGGCCCGTGGAGTCCCAGGCACCGGCCTGCTCGAACGGCCCGAGCGGGCTGCCCTCCGGCAGCTCGGCGACGAGGGCGTCGACGTCGGCGCGGAAGCGGGCCTCGTCCTCCTCGGTTTCGGCGTAGTCGTCGAACCGGTCCCACAAGGCGGCCACGCGATCTTCCCAGTCCTGGTTCACGGGGACACATTCGCACGGACGTGCCTACGCCGGCACCCGAATTTGAGCGCTGCGCCCGCCACAGCCGTATCGAAGGCGAGAGCCTCTTGCCGGGGCTCCGTGCGGCATGCGTCCGGACCGTGCCGTGACAAGGACCGGAGGAACAGATGAGGGTGACCCGACCGATGCTCGCGCTGAGCGGCGCGGTGGCGATACTGGCGCTGGCCGGCTGCGGATCCGGCGGCAAGGACGAGGCGGCCGTGCCGGAGGAGGTGACCGGTAGCCTGGAGCACATCGCGGCAGAGGCCAAGTGCAAGCCGAACATGCAGACCGACGCCGACGAGATCCGCCAGGCCCTCTGCAAGAAGGGCAAGGAGAAGTACGTCCTCGCGACCTTCGCCACCGACCGCGGCCAGCGCGAATGGCTGAACAGCGCCAAGGACTACGGCGGTTACTACCTCGTCGGCCGCAAGTGGGTCGCCGTCGGCCAGGAGAAGACGGTCACGGCGCTCCAGGGCACCCTCGGCGGGACCATGGAGGAGGGCTCCGAGCACATGAACCCCGGCGGCAGCCACAACAAGGGCGGCCACGACGGCGGCAGCAGCCATCACGGCTGACCGCGCGGGCGGAAACGGCAAGCGAAAGCCGGCGGTGGGAAAATCCCACCGCCGGCTTTCTGCTGTTCTTACCGGGTGAGGACTACTGGCAGTCCTCGCCGTTGTTGATGCACTGGACCATCTGGTTCATCACGTTCTCGTCGAAGAAGTTGATGAAGTCGTTGTGGTCCGTGATCGGCTTGTGCAGCTGCTCCGGGAAGCCGTCGAGCGCGTAAGCGTTCTGCACCTGCCCGTTCTCGATCTGCGGGGCCGGGATGTCGTAGACCAGCTTGGCCTGCAGCTGGGGGATCGCCTGGAACCCCTGGGGACAGCTGCCGTCCTCCTGGACGAAGGCCACGTGGTCGCGGTGGTTGGCGCTGTCGATGTTCTGGCCGTCCCAGCAGCTCTGGAAGTTGGACGTCCGCACCACGGAGCTGCCCTCGGGGCAGATCGGGTACTTGTCCGTCACCTGCCGGTCCTCGAAGCCGGTGCAGCTCCAGGAGGTGTTGGCGTTCTTGAGGCCGTTCGTGAAGGCCTTGGCGTCACCGGTGATGATGCGCAGGGCCGTCGGCATCGCGACAACGTCGCTCGTCTTGTTGCCGACGAACTTCAGCTCGGCCTGGGAGACCTGCTGGATCGTGCCGACGTTGCCGTCCTGACCGCCACCGGGGGCGTTCGCGTCGACTTCGTTCTGACCGTCCTGGACGCGGATCACCGGCCAGTAGTAGGTCGACTTGTCGCCCTGGTTCTGGCAGCTGGTGTCGGCCTGGAGGAACTCCTGGTCGCTGGTGAAGGCGTCGTTGTCCTGGTTGCCGACGTAGTCGTGCTGGTGCTGCGCACCGTTGCTGACACCGGGCGCCACGATCACGTTGTCCGAGTTGCGGTTCTCGTTCTCGTTGGTGCCGCAGTTCGTGGTGAAACTGCCGGTCGAACCGGAGTCCCCGTTCGCGGCCAGACCGTTCGGCAGGTTGCGGGAGTTGGGCTGGACGTCCTCGATGTTGACGAAGTCGTCGGCCGCGGGGCCGTTGTCGGCCTGACCGCCGTTGCCGCCCTGGCCCTGGTCCTGGCCGTTGTCACCGCCCTGGTCCTGACCGCCGTCCTGGTTCTGGTCCTGGCCGTCCTGGTTCTGGCCGTCGTTGTTCTGACCGCCCCCGGCGTTGCCGTCGTTGGTGTTCGCGTCGGCGGCCATGCCCTTGCACTCGGCCATCTCGGCGAGGTTGCCCGGGGCTTGCCCGCCCACCCGCCGGATGTTGATGCCGATCCGGTCGATGGCCGCGACCCGCTTCGACTTCAGCGGGCCGAGGATGGCGTTGTTGACGAAGCCCGGGTCACCGGCCTGGGCCTGGCGCGTGGAGGCGAGCCGGGAGTAGGCCTCGCTGATCTGCTTGTCGAGGTTCGCCAGCTCCTTGTCCACCCCCTGGCGCGCACCGTCCGGCACGTCGGTCAGCTGCTGGCCGACGTCCGGGCACTGGATCGTGGCGACCTGTGCGCCCGCGGACTTCGTCTGGTTCGCCGAGTTCTCCTCATGCGCCGAGGCATAGAAGTTTGCCCAGATCAGCCCGCCCCCACCGAGCGCTAGGGCCGCCGATGCGGCTATGGCCTTGGTGGCCATCGGCGTCCGGCGTTTTCTTGTGTTGCGTCCCATGGAACTCCTCTGACTTCCTTTTTCGGGGGCATCGAGGCGCCCGACAGGAGTGAAGCGGCTCCCATCCATACGGAGGCCGTCCCAGGGGTGTTCAGATGTCTCGGAAATCGATGCGAGATTCGTGAGGGAGCTGTGTTCTCAACGGCCCCTTGCACACCGGGAGTTGTTGATCCTCGACGGTGTGTGAATAAGCAGGTCCGTTTTCACCGGCCGTGGTCGAGATACGCGAGAACGGCCAGCACGCGCCGGTTGTCGTCGTCCGAGACCTCAAGGCCCAGTTTGGCGAAGATGTTCGCGGTGTGCTTGGCGATCGCCCGTTCCGTCACGACCAGCCTGCCCGCGATCGCCGCGTTGGACCGGCCCTGCGTCATCAGCTCCAGCACCTCCCGCTCCCGGGGCGTCAGCCGGGCCAGCGGCCGGCCGTCGCCCGCCTGCCGCGCCAGCAGCTGCTGGATGACCTGCGGATCCATCGCCGTCCCACCGGCGGCGACCCGCCGCACCGCGTCCACGAACTGCTCGGCGTCGAACACCCGGTCCTTCAGCAGGTATCCGACGCCGCCGCTGCCGTCGGCGAGCAGCTCACGCGCGTACAGCTGCTCCACGTGCTGGGAGAGCACCAGCACCGGCAGCCCGGGCCGCTTCCTGCGGGCCTGAAGCGCGCACTGCAGCCCCTCGTCGGTGTGGGTGGGCGGCAGGCGTACGTCGACCACGGCGACGTCCGGTTCCAGCTCGGCCAGCGCGGCGGCCAGTTCGGGACCGGACTCGACGGCCGCCGCGATCTCGAAGTCGTGCGCCTGGAGCAGCCGGACGAGTCCGTCGCGCAGCAGGAAGAGGTCTTCGGCTAGGACAACGCGCAAGGGATCTCCATGGTGACCATGGTGGGACCGCCCGCGGGGCTGCCGACGGCCAGGACGCCGTCGAATGTACCCAGTCGCCGCTCCACCCCGGCCAGCCCGGAACCGGCCCCGATCACCGCACCTCCCTTGCCGTTGTCGGTGACGGTCGCCCGCAGATGGCCGTCCGCGTGGTGCAGGTCGACCCAGATCCGGTCGGCGCCGGAGTGCTTCACGGCGTTGGTGAGCACCTCGCTCAGGGCGAAGTACGCGGCCGACTCCACGGGCGCCTCCGCCCGCCCGGGCAGGTCCACGTTCACCTCGGTGACCACCGGCAGCCGCAGCGCCAGCGCCCGTACGGCGTCGCCCAGCCCGCGCTCGGCCAGGACCGGCGGATGGATGCCGCGCACCAGCTCGCGCAGCTCGGACAGCGCCTCGACCGAGGACCTGCGGGCCTGCGCGATCAGCTCCTTGGCCTTGGCCGGGTCCTTGTCGAGGAGCGCCTCGATGGCGCCCAGGTCCATGCCGACCGCCACCAGCCGGGCCTGGGCACCGTCGTGCAGGTCCCGTTCGATGCGCCGCAGTTCGGCGGCGGAGGTGTCGACGGCGTCCCGTCGGGTCTCGGTCAGGACCCGTACGCGCTCGGCCAGTTCCCCCTGGTTCGAGCCGAGGACGGCGCGGGTGAGCCGGAAGTGGGCGTCCAGCAGGCGCGGGGTGAGGAAGTGGGCGAAGAAGAGCAGGACGAGGGCCAGGACTCCGGCGCCGAGCGCGGAGCTCTGGTCGTGGACCCGCACGAACCCGTACCAGTAACCGCCGTCCCCGTCGAGGAGCCGCCACATCCAGGCCGCGATCGCGATGCCCTCCAACGGGTAGAAGAGCAGCACGGCCGGCAGCAGCGCGGTGACGAACCCCGCCGTCATGTCGACCGGCAACCACCTCAGGTCCCGCCAGGTCGCCGGGTCGCGCAGCATCCCGAAGGTGCGCGTCCACGGGTTGGCGCCCCTCGGCAGCGGCCGGTACGCCGGCGGTATCCGCACCCCGCCCCACTCCGCGGCGAGCACCCGCCGCCAGTTCGCGAACGCCCGCACCCCCGTGAGCACGTACGGCGTCGTGACGAGCCCGACCCCGATCGGGATGAGCGCGAGGGAGACGAGGGACAGGCATAAGCACAGCACCGCCCCCGGCAGACTGACGAGGGCCAATGCCAGCCCCCGCACCGCGGCGAGCCCGATGCCCCGCCCCTTCGTACGCCCGTTGCCGCTCTTCGTGTCGATGGTCATGGCGTCAGTCTCGCCGAGCGGGGGTGCGGGGTCACTGGGCCGGAACACCCGGTCAGGGGGTGGTGTTACGTACACCCCCGGCGGCCGCGAGCACCTTGGCCTCAACCTCCGGGTCGAGGCCCGGGCTCGGCAGGCCCGGGCGCTGTGGCGCAGCGCCGCCGACGTCTTGGAGCCACCGCCAGGTGTCGGCCACGGTCTCCTCGACGGGCCGGCAGCTCAGCCCCGCCGCGACCGCCCGTGAGACGTCCCCGCTGTGCAGGGCGTCGTGCAGGTCACTGCCCGGCGGCACCCACACCGGCAGCTCGGTCCACGGCTGGATGCCCGCCTGGAGGATCACCTCCGGCTCGGTCCACCGGAGTTCGGCCGCGCCGCCGGTGACCCGTGCGCAGGTGTCCAGCAGCTCGCCCATCGTGGTGTGCCCCGGCGGACTGACCAGGTTGTACGGCCCACTCAGCTCCCGCTCCGCCGCGTGCAGGACCCACTGGGCCAGGTCACGGACGTCCACGTACTGGAGGGGCAGGTCGCGCGGGCCGGGGGCCAGCATCGGGCCGCCGCGCGCCGTGCGGGCCAGCCACCAGGGCAGCCGGCCGATGTTCTCGTACGGGCCGAGGATCAGCCCGGCCCGTACGAGCACCGACCGGTCCTCGCCGAAGGCGTCCAGCACGGCCAGTTCACCACCGAGCTTGTCCTGCGCGTACGCGGTCTGCTCCGCGTCGGCCGAGGCGCCCTCCACCAGAGGTGCGTCCTCGCCGTGCTCGGCGGTCCGGGGCCAGTCGTACACCGAGCGGCTCGACACGTACACGTACCGGCGGACGCGGCCCCGCAGCAGCCGCGCCGCGTCCCGCACCACGCGGGGCGCCGCCGACCAGGTGTCGACGACGACGTCCCACTCGCCCGGGTCCTCGGCGAGGGCGGCGAGACCGCCGGGCGCGGTGCGGTCGCCGAGCAGCGACCGCACACCCTGCGGCGCCTCGTGCCGCCCCCGGTGGAAGACGGTCACATCCCAGCCTCGCCCCAGGGCCGCCTCCACGACGGCCCGGCCCACGAACTCCGTACCACCCAGCATCAGAAGTCTCATGACGATGACTCTGCCCGCCGGGGCGGCGGGACGGAACGGGGATCTGCCGTCAGCAGACGGGCGGGCGCCGGCGGCTCAGTGCCTCACCGGGGCACCGGGGGCACGTACTTGTAGCCGACCCGCCGCACCGTGCGGATCGTGTCGCGGTGCTCGGCGCCCAGCTTGCGGCGCAGGCGGGCGATGTGGACGTCGACCGTACGGCCGTCGCCCACGTGCCCGTAGCCCCACACCGTGCCGACCAGCTGGTCGCGGGTGTGCACCCGGCCCGGGTGCGCCACCAGGTGGGCCAGCAGCTCGAACTCCAGGTACGTGAGGTCGAGGGGCCGCCCGGCCACCTCGGCGGTGCGCTGCACGGTGTCGACGCGGATCAGCGGCTCGCCGCCCGGCTCGGGGGCTTCGAGGTCTGCGGGGCCTTCGGTGCCTGCCGGGCGGGCGGCCTCGGGCCGGTCCGGCACCGCCGCCGGGAACGGCGGCTGCTGGTCGGCCGGGACGAGGACCAGATAGCCGACCATCGGTGGCTGCCCCGGCAGCGTGGGCAGGGTGTGCTGGGGCGCCGGGAGCCAGGTGGCACCCGGAGGCAGCAGATCCGCGACCGTGACCACCTCGTCCCGGTCGACGGCACGCAGCCGATGACGGGGCCCGGTGGCCGACGGGGCGTTGAAGGGGGCGGCGGGAGACAGGGAACGAGTGGTCGCCATGAGAGGTCAGCTCTTTCGCGCGAGGAGTTCGTCGGAGAGGTCGACGGCCGCGATTCGTGGTCGGGCTCGCCGAGGGACGTACGCGGTTCGCGCTGGCCGAAGGCCGGGTGTACGGCTTTAGAGGGCCGGCGCGTTCGTCGCGCGGCAACACACCCGGTCGAAATCGTGGTCCTGACGGGACGGCCAGAAGGGCTCGAGGTCATGGCGACCCGTCGCGATGTGCTTCTGGAAGCGGGCCATGGGGCCATTGAAGCAGACCGGGACCCGGTGCCGGGACCCTCCTCTCACAGCTTGGACATCCGCCGGGCGGGCGTACGACCCCTCCGGCACCTCATCCCACCAGGCGCTTGCGCCACTCCAGGGGCGCGACGTCGATCGCCTTGCCCGGGTCGCCGCCCCACTGCGCGGACAGCCCGGCCGCGGTCAGCGCCGCCACGACCTCGTGTCCGACGGCCTCGGTGGTCTCCTCGGAGCCGTCGAACCCGCCGTAGTAGAGCGACAGGCCGTGCCCCTGAGCCGCGCCGCGCGTGCCCTGGCGGTGGAAGAAGACGAAACCCCGCGCCCCCTGCTTGCCGTCCGCCTCCGCGCCGATCTCCGACATGCCGCAGCCACGGCAGCAGGTGAAGTCCTCCCGGGCGACGATGCCGTCGTCCTCCAGGGCCGCGAAGGCCTGCTCCAGCCGGTCCGGATCGGTCGGCCCCGCCCACGTCTCCTGCTCGTCGAGCCGGTCCAGCCACAGCCGCTCGACGATCTCACGGGCCTGCGCCTGGGAAACGGGAGATGCGCCCTCGCCGTCCTCCATCAGGTACACCGTCTCGCGGATCATCGCCTCGATGCCCAGATACCCGTCCTGGAGCATCTCGCGGACGTACTCCTCGGCCCGCGCCGCGACCTCGGCCGCGAGGGCGGGAGCCTCCTCGGGCAATCCGAACTCCTCGCGCTCCCAGGCGACTCCGGCCTCCCAGCCGTCCTCCTGCCGCGCCCAGCGCACCATCACCTCGGCGACGAGGCCCGGGTCGGTCACCTGGGCCACCCACATGTGGGGAACGCGGCCCGTGCGGTGCTGGAGGTCGTACGCCCCGTCCGCGTCGCGTGCCGTCTGGATGAAGACCAGCGGCCGGTCCGGTATCCGCTGCACCACGAGGTAGTGGTCGTCGTCCCCGCCGATCCGCTCCACCAGCTCGCGCAGTCGCCGCGCCGGGATCCGCGCGTACGTCTGCCCGCTCTCCGTCCTCACCTTGACGGCGAGGCCCCCGTCGATCTTCATGCCCCCACGATGACATGGCCCACTGACAACGCGAGGGGGCGCCCACCGCGAACGGTGCGCGCCCCCTCCGGAGCGATACGGCGTCGGTCAGACCTGGCCGGCCTTCTCCAGCGCCGAGCAGCAGGTGTCGACGAGCAGGCGGGTCACGACGTACGGGTCGACGTTGGCGTTCGGACGGCGGTCCTCGATGTAGCCCTTGCCGTCCTTCTCGACCTGCCACGGGATACGGACCGAGGCGCCGCGGTTGGAGACGCCGTAGGAGTACTCGTTCCACGGGGCGGTCTCGTGCAGACCGGTCAGGCGGTCGTCGATGCCGGCGCCGTAGTTCTTGACGTGGTCGAGGGGCTTGGAGCCCTCACCGAGCGACTCGGCCGCGGTGATGATCGCGTCGTAGGACTCGCGCATCGCCTTGGTGGAGAAGTTGGTGTGCGCACCGGCGCCGTTCCAGTCGCCCTTCACCGGCTTCGGGTCCAGCGTCGCGGCGATGTCGAAGTCCTCGGCGGTGCGGTAGAGCAGCCAGCGGGCCACCCACAGCTGGTCCGAGACCTCCAGCGGGGCGAGCGGGCCGACCTGGAACTCCCACTGGCCGGGCATGACCTCGGCGTTGATGCCGGAGATGCCCAGTCCCGCCTTCAGGCAGTTGTCCAGGTGCGCCTCGACGACGTCACGGCCGAAGATCTCGTCGGCGCCGACACCGCAGTAGTAGCCGCCCTGCGGGGCCGGGAAGCCGCCCTTGGGGAAGCCGAGCGGGTAGCCGTCCTTGAAGAAGGTGTACTCCTGCTCGATGCCGAAGATCGGCTCCTGCGCCGCGAACTTCTCCTCGACCTCGGCCAGCGCGGCACGGGTGTTCGTGGCGTGCGGGGTGAGGTCGATGTTCAGGACCTCGCACAGGACCAGTACGTCGTCACCGCCGCGGATCGGGTCCGGGCAGGTGAAGACCGGCTTGAGGACGCAGTCCGAGGCGTGGCCCTCGGCCTGGTTGGTGGAGGACCCGTCGAAGCCCCAGATCGGCAGCGCGTCCAGACCGGCGGGAGAGCCCGAGATGATCTTGGTCTTGGAACGCAGCTTGGCCGTCGGCTCGGTGCCGTCGATCCAGATGTACTCAGCCTTGAAGGTCACGGGCCACATCCTTCGGGGGTGTGTCTGGGCGCGTATCGCGGGTGCTTGCGGCGCTGCGGCACTGGGGCGCCGCCGTCAATGCCCGGCAGCCTGTCAACAGGCGATTTCCCGGCCATTGCTCGAATGTGAACCCCGTGTTACCTGGTGTCGCTGTGCCGTACCTCACGCTGTGAGGGTGTTTGGTCCCGAGGGAAGGGCTGGTCGGGTCCTGCTGCTCCTGGCCGGGAGCAGCAGGACCGTTGACACGTACGAGGAGGCGGCCGACGGGTGGGCCGCCGCCTCAGTGACTCACTGGTCCTGGTTGGTCCGGCGTCACCCCACCTTCTCGATCACGGCCCGGCGGATCAGGAACTTGCCGGGCTCACGGACCTGTTCGAATGCCGCGTTGTTGAGCAGCACACAGCTGCCGGAGACCGAAGTGACCTCCACCGTCGTGGACTTGTCGTTGTCCAGGTTGGTGACCTTCAGCTTCGTGCCGGCCGGGAACTGGTTGCTGGACGCGGCGGGCGCACCGTCCTCGCCGGAGAGCGTGACGGTGGAGCCGTTGCACACCTGCTGCCCGGAGTCCGCGGCGCCCCCGCCGGGGTTCTCCGCGGGAGCGGACTGGGCGGGCTGCGAGGGCTGGGCGCCGCCGGCCTGCTGGCCGCCCTGCGCGGGCTGCGACGGCTGCGTGGTCCGGGAGTCCTGAGCCGACTCCCCGACCACGCACCCCGACGCCTCCTGCTTCCGCTGGATCTCCGCGACGACCGCCTCGCGGTTGGCGATCCGCGCCTCGGACTGCGCGTCCGGGGTGGACCGCTGGTCCGCGATGAACTTCTGGTTGTTGCCGAGGGCGGTGGCGAGTCCCTGGCACACCGTCGACTCCGCCGCCGACTTGGGGGTCTGCGCGGCGTTCGACGTGCTCGCCATGACGAAGGCCCCGCCTCCCGCCACGGTCGCCGCGCTCACCAGCAGCGCGACCTTCTTCTTCGTTCCGAGAGTTCTCCTGCGCGACATGCGCGCCTCCTGAAGAGGTAGGGGAGCGTACGCCGCTATGTACGAGATGCCGAACGAAGTTACTCAGCGGTTACAGGAGTCACTCAAGTAACGCGCGTCACACAAGAAGGAGATCTCCAGGGATCTCTAACGGAGATCTGCAGGGTCTCTAACGGGAGAGGGCGTCCCGCACGGCCTCGTCCGTGCGCGCGACCACCGCCGTGCCGTCGTCCGCGGTGATGATCGGCCGCTGGATCAGCTTGGGATGCTCGGCCAGGGCCTTGATCCACCGCTCCCGCGAACTCGCGTCCCTGGCCCATTCCTTGACGCCGAGTTCCTTGGCGGCGGCCTCCTGGGTGCGGGTGATGTCCCAGGGCTCCAGTCCGAGCCGGTCCAGCACGTCCCGGATCTCGTCCTCGCTCGGCACGTCCTCCAGGTAGCGGCGGACGGTGTAGTCGGCGCCCTCGGCGTCGAGCAGCTGCACGGCACTGCGGCACTTGGAACAGGCCGGGTTGATCCAGATCTCCATGGGCCCACGGTACGCCCCCGTGACGCCGGGAAGCGTGACTCGAAACCCGTTCTCCACTTGTGTCACCCCACCCCCGAAAGCCCTTGTGGCCAGGGCCTTTTGTCAGTGGTGGGCAGTAGAATAGAAGCAGTGTTCGAGGGTGGCGCCGGGATCGCCGAGGACTCCGGTGAGCCGCCCTGACCGCGACAGGAGGATGCCTGTGCCCGCTGCCGCACTCAAGCCGAAGCCGCTGCCCACCCAGTCCACCGCGAAGCGCCCCGTCCTGCTCGACCTGCCGTACGTGCCTGTGGAGAAGCGGCCGCTGCCCCCGGGCCGCCCGCGCGAGTGGTACGTCTCGCACAACCGTCGCCTCAAGGCGATGCGCCTCGCCATCGCCCTGCTCGACTCCGGCGTCTACATGCCGAACCAGGCCCGCAACGAGACGATCCGCGACACGGCGGAACTGATCGGCGTCCACCCGCCGTCGGACACCACGTGCCACATGGTGAGGGCGTTCATGCGGTACTCGCGCTGATCCGGCCCGACCCCGAGCGCCGGGTGCCCTGTTCCGCGGGGCGCCCGGCGCTTCGTCATGCCGCCCGGTCCGGTGCCGCGAACACCGGCGGGTTCAGGCGGGCGAAGCCCTCCTGCCGCTCGTAGGGGAAGTAGGGGTACGGCGCCGGGCGGTGGCTCGCCGCGTCGAGCTTCGCCATCTGCTCGAGGGAGAGGCTCCAGCCGACGGCGCCGAGGTTCTGGCGCAACTGCCGTTCGTCACGGGCGCCGATGAGGACGGAGGACACCGTCGGCCGCTGCAACAGCCAGTTGAGGGCGATCTGCGGTACCGCCTTGCCCGTCTCCTCCGCGATCTCGTCCAGCGCGTCGATCACGCCGTAGAGGTGCTCATCGGCGACGGGCGGGCCGTAGTCGGCGGTGCGGTGCAGCCGGCTGCCGGGCGGGAGTGGTGTGCCGCGGCGGATCCTGCCGGTGAGGCGGCCCCAGCCGAGTGGGCTCCAGACGATGGCGCCGAGGCCCTGGTCGAGGGCGAGCGGCATCAGCTCCCACTCGTAGTCGCGGCCGATGAGGGAGTAGTACACCTGGTGGGCCGCATGGCGCGGGTGGCCGTGCCGCTCCGCTGCCGCGAGGGACTTCATCACCTGCCAGCCGGAGAAGTTGGAGACGCCGGTGTAACGCACCTTGCCCGCCCGCACCAGCGAGTCGAGCGTCTCCAGCACCTCCTCCACCGGTGTCCCGGCGTCGAAGGCGTGCAGCTGGAAGAGGTCGAGGTGGTCCGTGCCCAGCCTGCGCAGGGCGTCCTCGCAGGCGCGGATCAGCCGGGACCGGGAGGAGCCCGCGTCGCCCGGTCCGTCGCCCATCGGCAGGCTCGTCTTGGTGGAGACGATCACCTGGTCCCGGCGGCCCTTGATCGCCTCCCCGAGCACCTCCTCGGACGCGCCGGCGGAGTAGACGTCGGCGGTGTCGAACATCGTGATCCCCGCGTCCAGGCAGATGTCCACCAGTCGGCGCGCCTCCCGCGCGTCGGTGGTACCCCACGCGCCGAAGAGCGGACCCCGGCCGCCGAAGGTCCCGGCTCCGAAGCTCAGCGCCGGAACCATGAGTCCGGACG
This sequence comes from Streptomyces coeruleorubidus, assembly GCF_028885415.1. Taxonomy (GTDB): domain Bacteria; phylum Actinomycetota; class Actinomycetes; order Streptomycetales; family Streptomycetaceae; genus Streptomyces; species Streptomyces coeruleorubidus_A. The sequence goes on along the minus strand of NZ_CP118527.1, from coordinate 2,745,274 downwards.
CGCCCAGTCGCCTGTATTCCATCTCGGTCCCCTCTCGGAGTGACCCAGCTCTTAATGGGCCTGGAGTTCCGTTAATGCCGCTAAGGTAGCAGGGCGAAGGGGTTAATGGAACAGGGGTACCGTTATGGCTGATGGGGACGAGCCGGGAACCGTGCGGCCCGGGGGTCGCACGGCGCGGGTCAGGGAAGCGGTGCTGCGGGCGGCCGAGGACGCCTTGACCGAGCAGGGTTTCACCGGCCTGGACCTGGCCGACATCGCTCGCCGTGCCGGGGTCGGCAAGACGACCGTCTACCGCCGCTGGGGGACGGTGACAGGGCTGGTCGCGGACCTGCTGGCGGACATGGCCGAGCAGTCCGCGCCGCGCACCGAGACCGGTTCACTGCTCGGCGACCTGATGGCCAACGCCCGGCTCGTGCAGCGGACCTTGACCGACGCTCGGCAGGGGCCGCTGTTCAAGGCGCTGATCGCCGCCGCCACCGGCGACCCGAAGACGGCCGCGGCACTGCATCGCTTTTACGACATCCGCGTCAGGGAGTGGGCCCCCTGCGTCCGCCAGGCCGTCGATCGGGGCGAGGTACCCGAAGGCACCGACACGCACGAGGTGGTCCGTGCCGTTTCCGCCCCGCTCTACTACCACCTGCTCATCAGCGGCGGCCGCCTCGACGAGACGATGGCCGACCGGGCGGCGGAGGCGGCGGCGACCGCGGCGCGGGCGGGGGTGTACGTACGGGCCTGACGCCGCGGAGACCCGGTGCCTCTCCTGGCTACGCCGCCAGCTCCTTCTCCAGCGGCGTCCGGAAGCGAGGCGTGATCCTGGTCGTCCCCACCCACCCCCTCAGCCGCTCCGCTTCCTGCTCGATCGCCGCGAGCGCCTCCCGGCCCGCCCCCTCCTCGTCGAGGATCCGCCAGACGATCTCCCCGCCGGGCCGCTGGGCCCACCCGCCGACCACGCGTCCGTTCCACCACACCGTCGGCCCGACGTTCCCGCTGCGGTCGAACAGCCGGGGCCGCAGCTCCGGCGCGAGATACCAGTCGCGCTGCTGCCACCCCATCGCCGTCGGGTCGAGGGCGGGCAGCAGGGCGGCCCAGGGCTCGCCGGGCGCGGCCACTTCGTCGACATCGCCGTCGGTCACGTATCCCGTGCCCTCGTCCAGCGACACCGGCTCCGCTCCGATCGCGGACAGCGCCCGGCGGACCTCCGTCACCCGCCATCCCGTCCACCACTTCAGATCGGCCTCGGTCGCCGGACCGCACGCGGTGAGCCACAGTCTCAGCAGCTCCGCCTGCGCCTGCGCCGGGTCCGGTTCGGGGTGCTCGGGCGCCATGGCCCAGCGGAACTGGCTGGACGTCCAGGAGCCGAGCGGCCGGCCGCGTACGACCTTCCCCTCGACGCCCAGCACCCTCAGCAGCCGGGTCGAGACCGTGTGCAGGCCCTCGTAGCCCTTGCCGGCCGCGTACACGAACTGCTCCCGCAGCCGCGGCTCGTCCTGGGCGAGTTCGGCGGCCGTGGCCTGCCCGCGCCGGGCGAGCGCCGCCAGCGCCGACTCCTCGACCTCCTTCAGCCAGGCCGCGTCCGGCGCCCCGGCCGCCGCCATGTTCTTGAGCAGCGCGGCCCTCTCCCGCGCGGCGACCGCCAGGCCGGTCGATGCGTGCACGACGGCGGTCAGGGCCGTGGGGAACACGAACACCGTGTGCCGCATGCCGTGCATCCGCACCAGGGAACATTCGTCGTACAGCGCGCGCCCGGTCTCCGCCACCGTCTTCGCGGGGTCCGCGAGCCGCGCGCCCACGGCCAGGTACACCGTCGCCGGGTCCGTGCCGTGCAGGGCGACGAGCGAACCGGCGACCTCCTCGGGGGTCGCCGCCCGCGCCGGCCCGGCCAGCCGCTGCCGCAGCGCGAGCCGGGCCCGCCGCTGCGCCACCCCGATGTACCGCTGCGCCCTGCTGCCCATACCGGCCTCCGTTCGTCACGTCCCTCCGGCCCGACTGCATCATCGCGAACGCCACTGACAATCGGCCGTCATCGCCAGGGCCGCCACCGCACCTGCCACCGTCCCTCAGGCGTACCGCTCCAGCAGGCCCGCCACATACGCCTCCAGCCGCCCGCCCAGCACCTGGGGCGTCAGATCGGTGCGGCCCAGCTCCCGCCACGGGCCCGCCAGCTTCGCCGCGTCGGGGACGTAGGCCAGGGCGTCGAGCAGCCGCCAGTACAGGTGGTCCGGGCCGTCGGCGAGCCGGCGGCCGCCCTGGGCCTCGTAGCGCTCCCGGAAACCGAGGCCGTACTGCGGGCCGTGCAGCAGCGCGAGGGCCGTCGAGCAGTGCGCGACGTCCAGGTCGGCGGGACCCCACGAGGTCTCCACCCAGTCGACGACACCGCTGATCCGCAGGCCGCTCCCCGAGCCGGTGAACAGCACGTTCCCCGGGTGGAAGTCGCGGTGCAGGAAGCAGCCCTCGTACGGCGGCGGGTCGCGGCGGATCACGTCCACCGCTCGTCCCCACACACCGCCCTCGGGCGCGAGCACCCGCTCGGGGGACGTCCACGCCTGGTACGACCGCGGGCGCTCCCCGGGGACGACCCGGTGGATCCGGGCCAGTTGGGCTGCCAGCAGGTCCACCCGCGGGTCCAGGTCGTCCTCCTCGTCCACCCGGACCCGGCCCGGCAGCACGGACATCAGCAGACACGGGTGGTCGCAGTGCTCGGCGGTCGCGTCCACGCCGGTCAGCTCGGGCGCCGGTACGCCCTCCTGCCCGGCCAGCAGCGTGAGCACGTCCGCCTCGCGGGCCAGCAGCCCGGGAGCGTGCCGCCGGAAGAAGGGCTTCACGAAGGTGCGCAGGGCGAGTGCGGTGCCGTCGTCGAGGGTGAGCTGCCGCATCTGGGCGCTCCAACCGCCCGTGAGGAAGGTGGACTTGTCGACCTTCCGGCCTTCCGGGAGCTGCTTGGCCACCCACGCGCGGGTCGCCGTCCAGCCCCGCTCGCCGAGCCCGGTCAGGACGGCGGTGACGAACTCCCGCCGGTCTTCGGGGTGGTCACGGAACCACCGGCCCAACCGGTGCTCCGCCTCGGGAAGTTCCCAGTGGGTGAACTGGGCGCGCCGGGCCAGTGCCTCCGAGACGGCCTCCGTCACGGCGGGCGGGATGACCCCGTCCGTGCCCGGCACCGCGAGCACCGCCCGCCCCTCGTACCCCCGCAGGACGTCGAGCGCGGGCGACCCCCGCCAGCTTCCCGGCCGCCGGATGATCTCACTGAACCGCCCGTCACCCGCACCGAACGGCACGTCCCACGCCTGAGCGGCGTACATGGCCGGCGCGCACAGCCCCAGTGCCGCCACCCGGTCCCCGTAGTGCCGGGCGAGATCGGCCACCGTCTGGCCGCTCATGCTGAAGCCGACCAGGATCAGCGGCCCGTCCACGCGCGCGCGTGCGTCGATGACGGAGACGGCCTGCTCGAAGCGGCGGCGCAGACTCAGCTCGCGCAGCAGGCCGGTGCTCTCCCCGTGCCCGGAGAAGTCGAAGGCGAGGGCGTGGCAGCCGTGGGCGGTGAACTCTGCCAGTAACGGCACCAGCCGCTCCTTGCTGCCGTTGCCCGCGCCGTGCAGCACTACGGCGGTCGCCCTGGCCGGCTCACCCGGGGCGGCGGCGCCGGACAGCCCGCTGAGTCGTTCACCGTCGACGGTATGGGTGAAGGGGATCAGCTCGCTCATACGGCCATTCATTCACGTGGCCGGGCGTCATGAGGGGCGATACACACAGCGGGCGGTCACAGACTCGGTGCTCCCCACACCGGGAACCAGCGGCCCAGGTCCTGCTCGATCGGCAGGTCCTCGGCGAGCGCCGCCCGCACCTGGAGCTCCAGCGCGTTGTCACGCCGCTGGGGTTGTCCCGGCAGGGGTGCGAACGGGTAGAAGGTGCCGCGCTTGTAGAGGTAGACCAGCCCCAGCCGTCGGCCCGACCGGTCCCGGAACCCGGCCAGGGAGCACAGCAGTTGGGGGCCGAACCCGTTGACCTCCATCTGGCTGTTCACGGCGTGCAGGTCCGCCACGAGCGGTGCCAGCTGGTCGGGGGCGCGGTGCGAGACCAGCCAGGAGTAGCCGTAGTCGTCCTGCCGCAGTTCCACCGGGGGGCCGTCGCGGTCGCTGTCCGCGTCCAGCAGCGCCTGCACCTCGCGGTGGGCCTGCTCGAAGGCCGCGCCCTCGACCGTGGCGAAGCACACCGCGCCCTGCCCGGTCGGGGTGAAGCCCGCGGCGGCCTCCAGTGTCACGGCTGCCGACGGCAGCGCGAAGAGCCGGTCGAGATCGGGTGCGACCGGCTTCGTCCGGCCGAGGAGAATGTCCAGCAACCCCATGCTCAGCCCTTTCCGGGGGCAGCCGCTTCGCCCAGCTCCGCGGAGATCCGGCCCAGCTGGTCGAGCCGCTGCTCCAGGCTCGGGTGGGTGGAGAAGAGCCGTGCCACGCCCGGCTCGCGGCCCAGCGCCGGCGTGAAGTAGAAGGCGTTGAAGGCCTGGGCCGTGCGCAGGTCCTTCGTCGGGATGCGGGCGATGTCCCCGGAGACCTTGGTGAGCGCGGAGGCCAGGGCCGAGGGCCGCCCGGTGAGCAGCGCCGCCGCGCGGTCCGCGGCCAGCTCCCGGTACCGGGACAGCGCCCGGATCAGCAGGAAGCTGAGCGCGTACACGGCCGCGGAGACCCCCATCACGGCCACGAGGACGACGGCCGTGTTCTGGTCCCGCCGGCCCCCGCCGAACAGCTGCGAGTAGAAGGCGAACCGCACGATCAGCCCCGCGATCACACCCAGGAAGGACGCGATCGTGATCACGGCGACGTCCTTGTGCGCCACGTGCGACATCTCGTGCGCGAGCACGCCCTCCAGCTCCGCGGGCTCCAGGCGCCGCAGCAGCCCGGTGGTCACACAGACCACGGCGTTGTCGGGGTTCCGCCCGGTCGCGAACGCGTTGGGCATGTCCATATCGGACACGGCGACCACCGGCTTGGGCATGTCCGCGATCGCGCACAGCCGGTCGACCACCGCGTGCAGCTCGGGATACTCCTCCCGCTCCACCACCCGCCCGCGCATCGCGAACAGGGCGATCCGGTCGGAGAACCAGTACTGGGCGGCGAGCAGCGCCGCCGCGATCGCGACGACCAGCACCCAGGACTTCAGCAGCACGATCAGTGCGGCGACGAACGCCACGTACAGCAGCCCGAGCAGGAACAGCGTGACCCCCATGCGCGCGGTCAGCCGCGGGTCGCTCCGGAAGCGAGTCTGCATCTGCACCACCACCTCGCGGCAGAGCCTTCGATGGCTTCCATTGTGCGCTCGGTGCTCCCATGAACCGGTCTCGGAGAACTCCGCGCTGAGCAAAGAAGAGCCAAGAAGGGGCGCCGGTCAGCCCCAGCCCACGTCACTGTCCCGCTGCGCGACCTTGTACAACGCCTCGGCGATGACCTGAGCGTCCTCGTCGCTGAGGTACGCCGAGAAGTGGCGCCGGATGCTGCGCAGGTACACCGGCGCGGTCTCGCGCAAGGCGGCGAGGCCGTCCTCGCTGATCGCGGCCCAGGAGACCCGGCGGTCGTGCGGATCGGGCACCTTGCGCACCAGCCCGGCGCGCACCATCTCGTCAACGAGGCGGCTGACCCGGGTGCGGCTGAGGACGACGCGGTTGGCGACATCCTGCATGCGCAGCCCTTCCTCGCCGGCCGCCCTGAGTTCGAGCAGGACGTCATACCAGGTGAGGGGGACGCGGCCGTCGCGCTGGACATCGCTCTCGATGGCGCGCACGGCGGTGTTGTGGGCGAGCAGCATGGCCCGCCACGCCTCTAGTTGGTAGTCCCGGTCAGCCACGGGACCATCCTAACCGGCAATTGCGTGCGTGCGCACACACTTGTTAGAGTGTGTGCGCACGCACGCAAACATATGTCTTGGAGAGGTGACCACATGGTGCAGAACCTGACCCGTGACGAGGTCAAGCAGAAGATCGACGCCGGCAAGGTGACGGTCCTGGAAGCCCTGCCGGAGTCGTACTACAAGGAGGCCCACCTGCCGGGCGCCCGCAACCTGCCGCTGGACGAGGTCGACGCCCTCGCGCCCGAGCTGGTGCCCGACAAGCAGACCGAGGTCATCGTCTACTGCACGGGCGTGACCTGCCCCAACTCCGGGATCGCCGCCAACCGGCTGGCCGAGCTGGGCTACGAGCGGGTCTACACGTACGAGGCCGGCAAGGAGGACTGGACCGGCGCCGGGCTTCCGACGGAGTCCGACTGAGTCCGGGGGAGACCGGCTGAACACGGCTGAGTCCGGCTGAGCGCGACCGAGTACTCCGCCGGACGTGCGGGGAAAGAGGGAGGAGGGGACGACGATGACCGACGACACAACGACGCCGACCCGCGTGGTCGACGGTGTCGAACTGCCGGCCGCCGGCGCCTGGAAGGTTGACCCCGGGCATGCCGAAGTCGGCTTCGTGGGACGCCACTTCATGCTGACGAAGGTGCGCGGACGGTTCACCGGGGTGGACGCCACCGTGCGGATCGGCGATCGGCCCGAGGACAGCAGGGTGACCGCCGTGATCGACATGGCCAGCGTCGACAGCGGTGACCGGACGCGCGACGACCACCTGCGCTCCGGGGACTTCTTCGACGTGGAGAAGCATCCGAAAGCCACCTTCGAGTCGACCTCGGTGGCCTGGGACGGCACGAGCGGGAAGATGGACGGCGATCTGACGATCAAGGGTGTGACCCGCCCGGTGTCGCTCGCCGTGGACTACCTGGGCCACGCCCGGGACCCGTGGGGCAACGACCGCGCGGTGTTCTCCGCCCACGGGAAGATCGACCGTGAGGACTGGGGGCTGACCTGGAACATGGCCCTCGAGACCGGCGGCATCCTGGTGTCCAAGGAGATCGAACTCTCGCTGGAGATCGAGGCGGTCCGGGAGGCCTGAGCTGCACCGCGGCGGCCCGGCATCCGGTGCGGGCCGCCTCGGTGTGTCATCCCTCCAGCACCTTCTGTATCAGGCCGCGCAGCGCCGACCGGATCAGGTCCAGACCGAAGTCCGAGCGGCGCAGCGCGTGATGCAGGTCCGCGTCGAGGGTGGCCAGCAGCAGATGGGCCGTCACCTCGGCATCAGCGCCGGGGCGGGCCGCGGCGAGCAGGACGGCCAGATGGCGCTGCCAGACGCGGTAGGAGCCGACCTGGTAGCGGACCCCGGGCGCGGCCGTCTCCGAGAGGCGGACGAGTTCCAGGTTCGCGTCCAGCAGCGCGAGATAGGCGTCGAAGAACGCCGTGATCCGTGTGGCCGCGTCGGTGCCGGGGCCCAGTGGGGGAGGCCCGAAGAGGATGCGCCGCTGCAACTCCTTGTCCTGCTCGTCCAGAAGTGCCGCCGCCAGCCCCGCCTTGCTGCCGAACCGCCGATACAGGGTGCCCTTGCCGACCTGGGCGCGGGCGGCGATGACATCCAGCGAGACACCGTCCACGCCGTGCTCGGCGAAGAGTTCCGCGGCGACGGTGAGGATGCGGCTGCGGTTGCGCGCGGCGTCCGCACGCTCCCTTGGCGGTGGCCCGAATGCCGGATCGGGCAGTCCGGCTACCTGCCGCTCATGCACGTCCTCTGTCCAGGTTTCGGGTGCGGGGGTTGCGAGTGTACAGCGCGCGTCGGTTGTCGGGCGGTGCGGTGAGATAAGCGGAGCGTGCTGCTCAACTCACCGATAGTACTTGCCGCTTGGCCGGAAGCTATGCCAAGGTACTGAAGCGGACTGCAGTCCGCATACGGGGGATAGACGGGGGAAATTCATGTCAGGGATCGAGAGTTTCGTGGACGGCGGACCAGCCTTCGCCCGTTCGATTCCGGACCGTTTCGCGCACTGACGGGACTCTGCCGCCGCCCGCCCGGGCCCTGCGCGGCAGTCAGTTCCTACGCCACTCGGCCGCCGTCTCCCGGCGGGCACGACGGCACAGTGCCTCCTTTCCGCAGCTCGGTCCCGGCACAGGGCACCCGACGCGGCCCAGCACGTCTGCCCCTCCAGCCTCATCCCGCACATGAACCGGAGGAAGCGTGAACCTGCACAGCAGCCTGGCCGAAACCAGCAGCCGGCAGCTCAGTGATCTGACTCAGCACGAGATCCAGGCACTGCGTACCCGATTCAACCTGGCCGACGCCCACACCCACCAGCGCCAGTCCACGGCCCAGCAGAAGATCGTCTCCCGGCTGCCCGAGCTGTGGTACGAGGCGGAGAACGGACTGCAGGCCACCTACGAACGGACCTTCACCGAGGCGTTCTTCCGCCTCCACGGCCAGCACACCGCCCTGGCCCGCGAGAAGACGATGCTCTCCTACGCCGCGTCGATCTCCACGATGGTCGCCGGCATGTACCTCAAACAGCAGCGGATGTCCGTCACGCTCATCGAGCCCTGCTTCGACAACCTCTACGACGTCCTGGACAACATGGGCGTCCCGCTCTATCCGATCGACGAGTCCGCGCTGCACGACCCGGACCGGATCTACGCCGAACTCAAGCGCCGGGTGCGCACCGACGCCCTGTTCCTGGTCGACCCGAACAACCCGACCGGGTTCACGCTGCTGCAGTACGGACGCAAGGGCTTCGAAGAGGTCGTCCGGTTCTGCAAGGACCACAACAAGCTGCTGATCTTCGACTTCTGCTTCGCCTCCTTCACCCTCTTCGGCTCGGAACTGGAGCGGTTCGACATCTACGAGCTGCTGGAGAGCTCCGGCGTGTCGTACCTGGCCATCGAGGACACCGGGAAGACCTGGCCGGTGCAGGACGCCAAGTGCGCCATGATCACGGCCAGCGACGACATCCACCAGGACGTCTACAACCTGCACACCAGCGTCCTGCTCAACGTCTCGCCGTTCGTCCTCAACATGCTCACGCAGTACGTCGAGGACTCCCGCCGCGACCAGCTCGGCTCGGTGCGCGACGTGCTCTCCACCAACCGCGACGCCATCCGCAAGGCGCTGGACGGCACCATCCTGGATCTTCAGGAGCCGGTGGCCGCCGTCAGCGTCGCCTGGGCGCGCATCGACCACCCCGAGCTGAGCGCCACCGAACTGCAGCGGATCCTGGGCACCGCCGAGGTCTACGTGCTGCCCGGCCGGTACTTCTACTGGAGCCAGCCCGACAAGGGCGAGTCCTACGTGCGCTTCGCGCTCGCCCGCGAACCGCGCACCTTCGCCGACGCGATGATACGGATGCGCGAGGAGCTCGACCGTCATGCCCGCTGACCCGCTCGGCGGCGGCACGGACGCGGACGGCCGGAACGCCGACTACGCCGACGCCGCGCTGTTCCTCGGCATGAACAGCGCGGACGAGGAACTGCGGGTCGCCTGCAAGGCGTTCTTCGCCGCGCGCCTGGCCGGGCGGCTGGTGATGAGCCTGGAACAGGTGGGCCGCTGCGACGACGTCATCTGGGGCTACGGCCGCGAACTCCAGGACGCCTACTACCCGTTCATGGACAACCTGCACACCGTCATGGACATCCGCCGCCTCGGCTACGACGAGGCCGACGTGCGGCACGCTCTGGACGACGGCGGCACACCGGCCGGGCTACCGGTGCACGAGCGGCTGCTGCTCGGCATGGTCGGCAACCGCAAGGGACTGCTGCACACCGCGAGCCCCCGGCTGCTGGACCACCCGGGGCTGCCGGTACGGGCACCGGCGCCCGTCACGGGGTCGGAGCCCGCCTTCCCCGAGCCGCTGGAAGCGCTCTACCGCCAGTCGCTGGTGCTGCGCATCTCGGCCGACGCCCTGTGAGGACCGGCGGCCCCCGGTTGCCGCACCACCCGGGGGCCGCCGGTGCGGGCGCTTGAGGAAAACATCCGTTGACGCAGGAAAGGAGACGGCACAGTGATCGGAGGCCTGACGGTCGCCCTGGTGACACCGGTCACCGACACCGGAGAGGTCTCGGAGGCCGACACGGCCAGGCTGGTGGCGTCGGTACGGCCGTACGCGGACGCCCTGCTGCCGGCGCTCAGCACCGGTGAGGGCGCGGTGCTGACGGACCGGCAGTGGCGCGCGGTGGTGTCCGCGACCGTCCGGCACGCCGACGGGCTGCCGGTGTTCGCCGGCATCCTGCGGCCCACCACCGCGGAGGTCGCCGTCCGCGCCCGCGCGGCCGAGGAACTCGGTGCCGCCGCCGTCGTGGCCACCACGCCGTACGGGTCAGGGGTGAGCCAGGAGGAGATGGTCCGGCACTACGCGGACCTCACCTCGGCCACCACGCTGCCCGTGATCGTGTACCACGAGCCCGCGGTCTCGGGGAACACCTGCCAGGCGGCCACGCTGCTGCGGATCTGCGCACTGCCCGGCATCGCCGCGGTCAAGGACTCGGCGGGCGACGCACGGGCCACCCGGGAACTGATCGCCGCGGACCCCGGTCTGCCCGTACTCCAAGGGCTGGAGCACCTGCTCCTGGAGTGCGGGCCCCTGGCCGGCTGTGTCGTCGCTCTGGGCAATGTCGAACCCGCCCTGTGCGCGGCCCTGCTGAGCGACCCGTCCGACACACACACCGCCCGGCTGGGCGAGGCCTGCACCCGCTACGGCCTCGACCGCGACGACTGGTACCTCGCCCTCAAAACCGAACTGCACCGACGCGGCGTACTGCAGACCGCCCGAGCGGTCTTCGAGCCCCCGCCCGGGGAACGGCTCCCGGCGCCGCAGACCGACAAGGAGGTCCCGCGGTGAACGTCACCGCCCACCCCACCGGCAGTCCGCACCAGCGGCTGTTCCTGCTCAACCGCGCCAGGCCCACCGCCGCGGTCGTGGCGCAGATCGAGGAGTTCGAGGCGCGGTGGATCGAGCCACTGATGGCCCGCCTCACCGAGACCACCGAGCCGGTCGGCTCGCGCACCGAGTGGGTCGCCAGGCTGGAGGAACTGCTGGCGCAGGAGCGCGCCGGCAGCCCGGCCGGCAGCTACCTGGCGGAGAAGGCCACCCGTGAGGAATTCGCCCGCGTCGTCCGCGAGTTCGCGCTGGACGGACTCACCGAGGCGCAGAACTTCTTCCCCGCGGTACCCCGCCTTCCGCTGCGCGCGCAGATGGCCGTGATGCGCGTCCTCATCGACGAGTTCGGCTGCGGCAACCAGCGCCAGGCTCACTCCCAGCTCTATCTGAACCTGCTCGCCGAGCTCGGCCTGCCCCAGGACCCGGACAGCTTCCTGGACACCACCGGCGACGAGACCTTCCAGTTCCTCAACGTCTTCTACTGGCTCACCCAACGCGCCGACGACATCGCGTACTTCCTCGGCGCCCTCGCCTACCTGGAGGCCAGTATTCCCGACGCCTTCACCGTCCAGGCCCGCGCCTGCGAACGCCTCGGCATCGCGAACGGCCACTACTACACCGAGCACCTGCACATCGACACCTTCCACATGCAGGAAATGCAGCTGGCCATCAAGGAGTGCGAGACGGCCGGCGGCATCGACCCCACCAAGGTGTGGATCGGCGCCCGGCTGCTGTCCGAGCTGATCGGCGCGGCCTTCGAAACGGCAGTGGCCCGTGCCCGGGAGGCGGCGTGAACGACACGGTGCTCGAAGAACTGCCCGGCGACCGGGTTCGGGTACGGGTCGCCGGCCGCGAGTTCGTGATCGACGGCGCCTGCCCGCACCGCCTGGGCCGCATGGTCCACGGCTACGTCAATCCGCGCACCCTGCGCATCACCTGCCCGCTGCACCGCAGCAGCTTCGACCTGACCACCGGCTGCCCGGTGACCGGCCCCGCCGAGAAGTCCCTCACCGTGCACCACGCCGGTGTCCTCGGACAGACCTACGAGCCCGAGCAGGTCTGGCTGCCCGCCTCCGAGCGCCTCCTCGACTGGGACGACGGCTTCCACGACCTCATGCTCGGCGACCGGCTGCGCATGGCGGCGTACCACGCCGCCATCACCGAGGCCGTACGCCCCGGCGCGACCGTGCTCGACCTGGGCACCGGCACCGGCATCCTGGCCCAGTGGGCCCTGGAGGCCGGCGCGGCCCGCGTCTACGGCATCGACCTCAACGAGAAGATCCTCGACACCGCCGCGGAGCGGCTCGCCGCCGCCGGCTTCGCCGACCGCTTCCACCCGCTGCCCGGTCTCTCCTTCGGCCTGGACCTGCCCGAACGGGTCGACCTCGTCATCTCCGAGATCATGGGCAACCTCGTCGACAACGAGAACTGCGTCGCCATCCTCGACGACGCCCGGCGCCGCTTCCTGCGCCCCGGCGGCACCATGCTGCCGCGCGCAGTCGAGAGCTACCTCGTTCCCGTCGCCGCCGAACGGGCCCACGCCCAGCTGCGCAACGGCGCACCCCAGGACGCCGGCAGCCGCGGCGACTTCACCGAACTGCTGCGCCGCCGCCGCGCCCGCGACCCGTACGACCTCTACTACGACACGATCATCCCGGCCTCCGCCCGGCTCGCCGCCCCCCGGCTGCTGCGCCGCTACGACTTCCAGGGCGACGTCTCCGGTGCGGGACATGCGACCGCCTACACCGTCCGGCTCGCCTGCACGGTCCAGCGTGACGGCCTGTTCACCGGCTTCCAGGGGTACTTCGTGGCCGACCTGTCGGACACGGTCGCCCTGGACATCTCCGGCGACGACGTCGGTGCCGACGACCCCGCGGCCCGTACCACCTCCGACAGCTGGAAGCACGCCTATCTCCCGATCGCCGAGCCGGTCCCGGTGCGGCGCGGCGACCGCATCACGGTCGCCTTCAGCCGGTACCTGCCGGCCGACGAGGCCGAAGGATCCTTCGGACAGGTCTACCGCTGGCGGGGCGGCGTCGTCTCCGGTGACGTCACGGTCGCCCAGTTCGACCAACGCACACGGCCCGGCCCCACCTGACCCGGGTCACCGGCGCGTCCGCGCAGGCGGGCGAGCCACCGAGCACAGCACCACACCCGACCGAGGAGCAAGGCGAGGAGATCTCGTGAGCGACGACCCGCGGCTGCCCGCGACCCCCGACACCATCGCCGTCTTCACCGACCTGAACTGCTCGTTCGCCCACGTCGCCGTGCACCGGCTGCACGAGACACGGCGCAGGCTGGGGCTGGAGGGACGGATCTGGTTCGACTTCCGGGCCTTCCCGCTGGAACTGTTCAACCGCGAGGTCAACGCCCGGCCCGGTGTCGACTCCGAGATCTCCGTGCTGGGCGCGGTGGAACCGGACGCCGGCTGGCGCCTGTGGCAGGGCCCCGACTGGACGTACCCGGTCACCATGCTCCCCGCGCACGAGGCCGTGCAGGCGGCCAAGGCGCAGAGCTGGGCGGCGAGCGAACGGCTCGACCGTGCCCTGCGCCGCGCCTTCTGGGCCGAAGGCAGGTGCGTGTCACTGCGGCACGTCGTCCTGGAGATCGCCGAGCAGACCGGCGCGGTCGACGTGGACGCCGTCGCCGCCGCCCTGGACACCGGCTCGGCCCGGGCGGCGGTGATGGCCCAGTACGACGCGGCCCGCGACGACCGCGTCACCTGCAGTCCGCACGTCTTCCTGTACGACGGCACCAACAGCGCCAACCCCGGCATCGAGGCCCGCTGGATCGGGGGCGACTTCGGCGTCGGCTACCCCGTCGTCGACAAGGACCGCCCCGAGATCTACGACGAGCTCCTCACCCACGCGGCGTCCCTGCTCCCCGCGGGTTCGGCAGGGCTCAGTACGGCCGGAAGTTGAGGTACCCGAGCAGCAGGATCACCGCGGCCACGGAGCCGAGCACCACGGCCGTCGACACCCACGACGAGCGGGACCGACGACCGGACCGCCTGTGGTCGGGCTCGGGCCGGAAGGGCACGGGCCCCGGCGGATTGTGCTTCCAGCGCGCGGCGAGCATACGAGCCCGCGCCGAGGGCTCCTTGTGCTCGGCGCTGTCCGCCCATCTGAGGTCGAACTCGCGCTCCTGGCCGTCCTGTCCCTGCTCGGGCATTCCCTCTCCACCCCCGTGTGGTCCTGCCAGCAGAATAGAACACACGACCGCGCCCTCGCTGTCCGTACGGACAGCGAGGGCGCGGTCGCAGTGTCTCGATCAGGTGTCGATCACACGTCGAAGTAGAGCTCGAACTCGTGCGGGTGCGGACGCAGCTGCAGCGGCGCGATCTCGTTCGTGCGCTTGTAGTCGATCCACGTCTCGATCAGGTCCGGCGTGAACACGTCGCCCTGGAGGAGGAACTCGTGGTCGGCCTCGAGGGAGTCGAGGACAGCCGGGAGCGAGGTCGGGACCTGCGGGACGCCCGCGTGCTCCTCGGGAGCGAGCTCGTAGAGGTCCTTGTCGATCGGCTCGGCCGGCTCGATCTTGTTCTTGATGCCGTCCAGGCCCGCGAGCAGCAGCGCCGAGAACGCCAGGTACGGGTTGCCGGAGGAGTCGGGCGCGCGGAACTCGACGCGCTTGGCCTTCGGGTTCGAGCCCGTGATCGGGATACGCATGGCCGCGGAGCGGTTGCGCTGCGAGTAGACCAGGTTCACCGGGGCCTCGAAGCCGGGGACCAGGCGGTGGTACGAGTTCACCGTCGGGTTGGTGAAGGCCAGCAGCGACGGAGCGTGCTTGAGGATGCCGCCGATGTAGTAGCGGGCGGTGTCCGACAGGCCCGCGTAACCGGCCTCGTCGTAGAACAGCGGGGAGCCGCCCTGCCACAGCGACTGGTGGACGTGCATGCCCGAGCCGTTGTCACCGAAGATCGGCTTCGGCATGAAGGTCGCCGTCTTGCCGTTCTGCCACGCGACGTTCTTCACGATGTACTTGAAGAGCTGGAGGTCGTCGGCGGCGGCGAGCAGCGTGTTGAACTTGTAGTTGATCTCGGCCTGGCCGGCGGTGCCCACCTCGTGGTGCTGGCGCTCGACCTGCAGACCGGCCCGGTTCAGCTCCAGGGAGATCTGGGCGCGCAGGTCGGCGAAGTGGTCGACAGGCGGGACCGGGAAGTAGCCGCCCTTGTAGCGGACCTTGTAACCACGGTTGTCCTCGAGGGCACCGGTGTTCCAGGCGCCGGCCTCGGAGTCGATGTGGTAGAAGGACTCGTTCGCGCTGGTCGCGAAGCGGACGGAGTCGAAGACGTAGAACTCGGCCTCGGGACCGAAGTACGCCGTGTCGGCGATACCGGTGGAGGCGAGGTAGGCCTCGGCCTTCTTCGCCACGTTGCGCGGGTCACGGGAGTACTGCTCGCCCGTGATCGGGTCGTGGATGAAGAAGTTGATGTTCAGCGTCTTGTCACGGCGGAACGGGTCGACACGGGCGGTCGACAGGTCCGCGCGCAGCGCCATGTCGGACTCGTGAATGGCCTGGAAGCCGCGGATGGACGAGCCGTCGAAGGCCAGCTCCTCGTCCGCGTCGAACGCCTCAGCAGGCACCGTGAAGTGCTGCATCACGCCCGGGAGGTCGCAGAAGCGGACGTCGATGAACTTGACGTCCTCGTCCGCGATGAACTTCTTGGCCTCGTCGGCGTTCTGGAACATCCAGCTCCTCCTACTCCCGACCGTCCCGCCGGGGTGGTAGTTCGTTCGTGCGGCCAGTGCGGGTGGCACACGCTGACCTAGACCCTAGGGACGGGTGGTTTCTCGGGCGTGACTCATTTGTTTCGCACAAGTTAACCGGCTCACCTTCCACCGTAGCCCCGACGCACCCCGCCGTGCCCTGGTCATTTACGGGCGCAGTACCGTGGACGGGTGGACAACAGGCAAGCACTCGGATCGTGGCTTTCCGGGCCCCGCGCGGCCGCGGAAGAGGCCGGTGTCGACTTCGGATACCGGGGCGAGCAGCTCGGTCTGCCCGAGGAGGGACCCGGCTCGATCGCCCGCCCGGGGCGGCGGCTCGGCGCCCTCGCCGTGGACTGGGGCCTGAGCCTCCTGATCGCATACGGTCTCATCACCCAGAGCTACAACGAGGCGGCCCAGATCTGGGCGCCGCTCATCATGTTCGCCCTGATGGTGCTCACGGTCGGTACGGTCGGCTTCACGCCGGGCAAGCGGCTCCTCGGCCTGCGGGTGCTCGCCCTGGACACCGGCCGTGTCAGCCCGTGGCGCGCGGCAGTGCGTACGGTCCTGCTCTTCCTCGCGATCCCCGCCCTGATCTGGGACCGCGACGGCCGGGGTCTGCACGACCGGCTGGCGGGCACGGTCGAGGTCCGCATCTGACAGGAACGAACCATGAACGAACGAACGTGAACGAAGGGGCGCCCGAAGTGATCCGGGCGCCCCTTTCTTCACGTGGTGTGCGGGTTGTCAGCGGGCCTTCGGCCCACCGCCCTTCGGCATCCGCATGCCCTTCGGCATCGGCCCCTTGGGCAGCGGCATGTTGCTCATCAGGTCGCCCAGGGCACGCAGCCGGTCGTTGGTGGCGGTGACCTGCGGGCCGGTCAGCACGCGCGGCAGCTTCAGCATCGTCGTGCGCAGCTTCTTCAGCTCGACCTGGCCCTCGCCCGTGCCCACGACCAGGTCGTGCACCGGGACGTCCGCGACGATGCGGTTCATCTTCTTCTTCTCGGCGGCGAGCAGGGACTTCACCCGGTTCGGGTTGCCCTCGGCGACCAGCACGATGCCGGCCTTGCCGACCGCGCGGTGCACCACGTCCTGGTTGCGGTTCATCGCCACCGCGGGGGCCGTCGTCCACCCCCGGCCGATGTTGTCGAGCACCGCCGCCGCGGCACCGGGCTGGCCCTCCATCTGCCCGAAGGCGGCCCGCTCGGCCCGGCGCCCGAACACGATCGCCGTCGCGAGGAAGGCGAGCAGGAGGCCCAGGATGCCGGCATAGATGGGGTGACCGATCAAGAAACCGATCGCGAGGAAGACACCGAAGGTGACGATTCCGACTGCCGCGAGTACAAGACCGATCTTCTTGTCGGCCCTGCGGGTCATCTTGTAGGTCAGGGCGATCTGCTTCAGTCGCCCGGGGTTCGCAGCGTCCGCTGCGGTTTCCTTCCTCGCCATGCCACGAAGTCTACGTGGCCCCACAAGCGCCTACGACGGCAGTGTCCGCGGGAGCTCGCGGGGGAGGGGAGGCGGGCCTCAGGGGCGGACGGAGAGTGACTGGGAGACGGACTGGTCGAGGACGCGCTGCGCCTCGACCCGGTCCTTGGCGCGACGGCGGTCCTCCAGCACGGAGGTCCAGGCATTGCGGCGGGCGGTGCGCTGACCGCTGCTGAGCAGCAGCGACTCGACGGCACGCAGGGCGGTGGTGAAGGACGGAATCGCGGTGGCGCGAACGGGCGCGGCCTGCATGGGTGAGGTCCCCCCTCGGGAGCGGGTGTACGTGCTGTGAGTCCAGCGTCACTGATTGGTGTTACCAGGGCATGACCGACCGGTCAAACACCCATGAAGCCCTGGCGGGGAGCGGTGGAACGCCGACGCGGTCCTGACATGTGCCCTCATCTGCGAGGACGGTCAGGACCGCGTCATATCGGTCGCTACCGGCGGGTAGCGTCTTGTGCGCGAATTCACACGCTTGTCTCGCCCGTTGGCGGGAAGGGCGGTGACGGTTCGTCAGACGGCCTGGGCCGCGATGCGCGCGTCCCGCTGCTCCATGGCCATCTGGTAGAGCCGCCCGGCGCGGTACGAGGACCGCACCAGCGGGCCCGACATCACACCGGAGAAACCGATCTGCTCGGCCTCCTCCTTGAGCTCCACGAACTCGTGGGGCTTGACCCAGCGCTCCACCGGGTGGTGGCGCACGGAGGGCCGCAGGTACTGCGTGATGGTGACCAGCTCGCAGCCCGCATGGTGCAGCTGCTTCAGCGCGTCGCTGACCTCCTCGCGGGTCTCGCCCATGCCGAGGATGAGGTTCGACTTGGTGACGAGGCCGTAGTCGCGGGCCTCGGTGAGGACCTTCAGGGAACGCTCGTAGCGGAAGCCGGGGCGGATCCGCTTGAAGATCCGCGGGACCGTCTCGACGTTGTGCGCGAAGACCTCGGGGCGGGAGGAGAAGACCTCCTCCAGCTGCTCCGGGACGGCGTTGAAGTCGGGCGCGAGCAGCTCGACCTTCGTCCGGCCGGCCTCGCGGTCCGCCGTCTGCTGGTGGATCTGGCGGACCGTCTCCGCGTACAGCCAGGCGCCGCCGTCCTCCAGGTCGTCGCGGGCGACGCCGGTGATCGTGGCGTAGTTCAGGTCCATGGTGACCACGGACTCACCCACGCGGCGGGGCTCGTCGCGGTCGAGCGCCTCGGGCTTGCCGGTGTCGATCTGGCAGAAGTCGCAGCGCCGGGTGCACTGGTCGCCGCCGATGAGGAAGGTCGCCTCGCGGTCCTCCCAGCACTCGTAGATGTTGGGGCAGCCGGCTTCCTGGCAGACCGTGTGCAGGCCCTCGCTCTTCACGAGGTTCTGCATCTTGGTGTACTCGGGGCCCATTTTCGCCCGGGTCTTGATCCACTCGGGCTTGCGCTCGATGGGGGTCTGGCTGTTGCGGACCTCCAGGCGCAGCATCTTGCGTCCGTCGGGTGCGACTGCGGACACGACCGGCTCCCTAGCGATTGATTCTTCGGCGCCCTCAAGAGTACGCCCGTTGATTTGAATGCCTGTGTGGGTGCTAGCCCCTCCACGCGCGGTTTTATGCCGCCGGAGTCTGCTCGATCTCCCGCGGCTTCAGCTCGGCGTTCTCCAGGACGTCCCGCAAGTGGCGCTCGGCGACCGGCAGGACCTCCTCGATCGTCACGTCGCGGCCCAGTTCGTTCGCCAGGGAGGCGACACCCGCGTCACGGATGCCGCACGGGATGATCCGGTCGAACCACTTGTTGTCCGGGTTCACGTTGAGCGCGAAGCCGTGCATGGTGACGCCCTTGGCCACGCGGATGCCGATCGCGCCGATCTTGCGGTCCTCCCGGCGCTGCCCCGCGTTGGACGGCGCGTACTCCGGGCCGTTCAGGCGCGGGTCGAACTCCTCGTCGTGCAGACGGGGGTCGAAGTCCAGGGCCAGACCGCCGAGCGCGGGGCGCTGCTCGACCGGGTCGCCCAGCACCCACACCCCGCTGCGGCCCTCGACCCGGGTGGTCTCCAGGCCGAACTCCGCGCAGGTGCGGATCAGGGCCTCTTCGAGGCGGCGTACGTGGGCCACGACGTCCACCGGGCGCGGGAGCTTCTGGATCGGGTAGCCCACCAGCTGGCCGGGGCCGTGCCAGGTGATCTTGCCGCCGCGGTCCACGTCGATGACCGGCGTGCCGTCGAGGGGCCGCTCGTTGTCCGCCGTGCGCCGCCCCGCCGTGTAGACAGGGGGGTGCTCCAGAAGCAGCACGGTGTCGGGGACCTCGTCCGCGAAGCGCGCCGCGTGCACCCGGCGCTGCTCGTCCCACGCCTCCTGGTACTCGACGGCCTCGTCACCGAACCCCATGCGGACGAACCGCAACTCACTCACGGCAAGCGCCTCCCTCGGACGGGTGTGTCAGGCACGTATCGCGCCCAAGCCACTGTACGTCCGGCCCGGACGCGTCAGTCCTGGGGCCAATCCTCACACGATCGGATGAATGTCCGGGAAAATGTGTGATGGGGTGTTTACTCTCCGCTACATTCGCGCCGTCCGGCAAGCCATAAGGCCTGCTCACAGGCAATCCGGCAGATCACCCACACCGGAAGGCAGGAGACCGCACCGCACCATGACGGAACGACCCGCGCAGCGCACCCCCAACCGACAGCTCGCCGCGCTCATCGCAGAAGCGGGGTTCTCCAACGCGGGTCTCGCCCGTCGCGTGGACCAGCTCGGTCTCGAACACGGGCTCGATCTGAGATACGACAAGACATCCGTCACCCGGTGGCTGCGCGGCCAGCAGCCCAGGGGTACCACGCCCGCGCTGATCGCAGAGGTCTTCACCCGGCGCCTGGGCCGGCGACTCACCGCCCAGGACCTCGGCCTGGACGCCTGCGCGCCCGTCTACGCGGGGCTGGAGTTCGCCGCCACCCCCGAGGAGGCCATCGACATCGTCAGCGGGCTGTGGCGCAAGGACTCCGGCAGCCACGCCGAACTGCGCAAGATCGCCTTCACGCCGGCCGGGCTCGTCGTACCGAGCCGGGACTGGCTGATCGGGCGGGCCGACGAGAAGGTGGCCCGCGGTGAGCCGCCCGCGGCCCGCATCCCGGCCCAGGGCCGCGCCGCCCTGCGGCCCCCGGCCGAGCCGGGCGTGCCGTCCCTGCCCCGCCAGCGCGGGCAGGTCGAACGCGGACCCGGCCAGAAGGTGACCGCCGGCGACATCGCCGCCCTGCGCTCGGTCGGCGAGCTGTTCCGCACCCTCGACGACGCCTACGGCGGCGGTCACGCCCGCCAGGCCCTCGTGCGGTATCTGGAGCACGAGTGCGAGCCCATGCTGCGCGGCACCTACGGCGAGCAGACCGGCCGCCGGCTGTTCGCCGCCGCCGCCGACCTGACCCGGCTCGCGGGCTGGACGTCGTACGACATCGCCGCGCACGGCCTCGCCCAGCGCTACTTCGTGCAGGCGCTCCGGCTCGCCCAGGCGGCCGGGGACCGGGCGTACGGGGCGTACGTGCTGGTCACCATGAGCCGGCAGGCCGTCTACCTCGGGCACGGGCGGGAGGCCGTGCAGCTCGCGCGCGTGGCGCAGCAGGGCGTCGGCACCTCGGCGCCCCCCGTCGTACAGGCGCTGCTGCACGCCTCCGAGGCACGCGGGCACGGCGTGCTCGGCGAGGTGCGGGCCTGCACGGCCGCACTGGTCCGCGCCGAGCGCGCCCTGGAGACGGCCCGGCCCGGGGACGACGTCCCGCACTGGGCGAAGTTCTTCGACGAGGCGCAGCTCGCCGACGAGTTCGGGCACTGCCACCGGGACCTTCAGCAGTTCCGCGCCGCCGCCCAGCACGCGGAACGCTCACTCCAGCTCCGAGCCCCGTCCTACGCCCGCAGTCGCCTGTTCTGCCGCGTCGTCCTCGCCACCGCCCGCCTCGGCCTCGGCGAACTCGACCAGGCCTGCCAACTGGCCGCGGAGGCGGCGGGCCAGGCGGCGGAGATGCGCTCGGTGCGGGCGGTGGAGTACGTGAGGGACTTCGAGCGCAGGCTGGAGCCGTACAAGGACGCGGCTCCCGTGCGGACCTACCGCGACAAAGTAGCGGCCCTTGGGTGAAGGAACCCAGGGGCGCGGGGCTGTGTCGATGTGCGGCTCCGCCGCGTGGGCGCGGACAACCACAACGCACCCGCACCCGGCGAACCACCTACGCGGCCCTCGGCACAGTCGGCAGCGGATCGGCAACATGCATCGACCGCCCCGCCCCCAAGTCCGCCAAGATCGCCGCGGATGCACGATGCCCAGAGTGCAGAGCGCCCTGGACAGTACTGGTGTCCCGGTGATCCCCGCACACGTACAGCCCCGCAAGCAACCGCACCGGCCGCCGCAGATCATGCGGCGGCCGCATCGCCGGCACGGCCTGCGCCGTGTGATGCACGGCCAACGTCTCCCACCGAGCCGTCGACACCCCGTACAACCGCGCCAGATGCATCCGCACAGCCGTGTCGACATCCCCCGGCGGCCGCCCCAGCACCGTCGAGGACACCAGCGCCCGCCCCGCCGGAGCACGGGACGGGTCGACCCGGCTGACCACAGCCGTATGCGCGACCGGCCCGCCCAGGTCCGCGTCCAGCAGGAGCGACGCCCCCGTCTCCGGCGGCTCGTCGGTGGTGTGATGCACCACCGTCACCGGATGAAACTCCGGCACCCGCAAGCCGGGCAGCAGCTCGGCCGCCGCCCTCGCGTCCGTCGCCACCAGCACCGCCCGGCAGCGGATCTCACCGTGCTCGGCGGTGGTCACCGAGGTCGTGGAGACGGAGGTGACGCGCACGCCGGTGTGCACGGTGCCCGGCGGCAGCGTGCCCGCGAGCAGCTCCGGCAGGGCCTCCGCGCCGCCCTCCGGCAGGCACAGCCGGCCGCTCGCGAAGGCGCGCAGCGCGAGGTCCGCGCACCGGCTGGACGTCGTCAGGTCCGGGTCGCACAGCAGGGCGGCGAGCAGCGGACGCAGGAAGCCGTCGATCGTCCGGGCGGGCAGCCCGCGGGCCGCCAGCGCCTCACCGGCGGGCAGTTCCGGGCGGGCCAGCAGCCGTTTTGCCGGTGTGCCCGCCAGCCGGGTCAGGGCGGCCCCCAGACGGGCCTGGTCGACGGCCGTGCCGAGCGGGGCACCGGACCGGCTCCGGGGCACGGAGACCTGCCGGCCGGGCACCGCCGCCGGCCTCCTGGGCGGCCTGGGCGCGGACGGCGACCGGGGGGCGCTCGCCAGGGCGCGCACCGCGTGCAGTGCGCCCCGTGCGCCCCCTGCGCCCGTCTGGACGCCCGCGCGATGGTGGCGTCCGTCGCCGTGCAGCAGGACCCCGGGCGCGAAGGGGCGCAGCGCGAGCCCGCCGAGGCCGGGTGTCAGCCGTAGTTCCGGGTACGCCGTGGACAGCAACTGGCCGATTCTGTCGAGCCGGAAGCCGTCGACCTTCTCCGTCGCCATGCGGCCGCCGACCCCGTGGGCGGCCTCCAGGACCATGGTCGTCACTCCGGCACTGGTCAGCCGGTGCGCGGCCGAGAGTCCGGCGACCCCGGCCCCCACGACGACCACGTCCGCCTGGTAAGCGGGCTCAAGCACGTGCCCCTCCTCGAGGTTGCGCGGGCGCTGGAGACGTCATGCCCTCAACAGGCCCCAGGGATACGCGAGTTCTGGTCGAGGGTAGGACCGTGATCGGTCAGCGGGAGTCGCGCATCGACAGGGCACGGTCGCACGACGGTCGCATACGGATGCCTTGTGGGCGTGAAGTGGTCACAAGGGACTGGTGTGCGGCGCGAAGGGCTGTCTCGGAATGGTCGGTGGGCGCGTCGGCGCCCCTTGTCTCCGGGCCCGTCACAACGCCGCCCGGATCGCCCCCTCGATCTCCGGGAAGGCGAACCGGAACCCCGACTCCAGCAGCCGCGTCGGAAGGATCCGGGCGCTGCCGAGCACATCGCCGGCCATCTCGCCGAGCACGGTCCGCAGGACGGGCGCGGGCACGGCGAACAGCGTCGGACGGTGCAGCACGCGCCCCATCGCCGCCGTGATCTCACGGTTCGTCAGGGGGTTCGGCGCGGTGAGGTTGAACGGCCCGGACAGGCCGTCGGTGTCGATGAGATGCCGGATCGCGGCGACCTCGTCGTGCAGCGCGACGAACGACCAGTACTGCCGCCCGTCGCCCATCCGCCCGCCGAGCCCCGCCTGGAACAGCGGGAACAGCCGCCCCCACGCACCGCCCTTGCGGGACACGACCAGCCCGGTCCGGGCGAACACCGTGCGTACGCCGGCCTCCTGGGCGGGTGCGGCGGCGGCCTCCCACTCCACGCACAGCTCCGGCAGGAAGCCCTGGCCCGCGGGTGCGCTCTCGTCGACGGTCCGGTCCCCGGTCTCGCCGTAGTAGCCGATGGCGCTGCCGTTCACGAAGACCCGCGGCCGGTCCTTCTCGTCCAGCGAGGCGACGGCCCGGGCGAGCGCCGCCGTGCCGTTGACCCTGCTGTCGCGGATCCGCTGCTTGTAGGCGTCCGTCCAGCGGCGGTTGCCGACCCCCGCCCCGGCCAGATTCACCACCGCGTCGCACCCGGCGAGCCCGGCCGCGTCCGCGCGCCCGCCCTCGGGATCCCACCGGACCTCCTCCGCCGCCCGGGGCGTACGGCGCACGAGACGCACCACCTCGTGCCCGTCCGCGGTCAGGGACCGCACCAGGGCGCCCCCGATGAGACCGGACGCACCGGCCACTGCGATTCGTGAGCGTTCCATGGGCCCATCCTGCCCGGCGGCGCCCTAAATCCGGCGTACGCCAACAGGCCTTCACCTTAGGGTGACGCCATGTCCGAGCCCCGCGAACTCCGTATCCGCACCGCCGTCCCCGGTGACGGCGAAGGACTGGCCCTGCTGGACCGCCTCGCGTGGTCGCACCTGCACGCCGTGATGCCCGAGCCGCAGCCGCCGCACCCGCCGTTCTTCAGCGAGCGGCACGCCCCCGAGGACTGCCTGGTCGCCGAACTCGGTGACCGCTTGGCGGGCTACATATGTCTCGGCTTCCCGACGCCGGCCGACTCCAACCGGCACGTCCGTCAGATCCAGGGCCTCGCCGTCTCGGAGGAGGCGCGCGGCCGGGGTGTCGGGCGGGCGCTGGTCCGGGCCGCCGTCGACGAGTCCCGCAGGCGTGGTGCCCGCCGCCTCACCCTGCGCGTCCTCGCCCACAACACCCCCGCCCGCAAGCTCTACGAGGCCGAGGGGTTCGTGGTGGAGGGGGTCCTGCCCGAGGAGTTCCTGCTCGACGGGACGTACGTCGACGATGTGCTGATGGGCCGTTCCCTGTGAGCCGGAGCTACGACTCGACCAGCTCGCCCGTGTCCACCGGCGCCGTCGCGCTCGCCGCACTCCGGGCGTCGGAGGAGACCTCGGCCGCCGTCAGCACGTAGCCCGTCTCGGCGTCCGAGGTGGAGCGGGCGAAGACCACGCCGTAGACCCGGCCGTCCGTGGTGAGGAGGGGGCCGCCGGAGTTGCCGGGGCGGACGGTGGAGCGGATCGAGTAGATCTCACGGGTGACCGTGTCGTCGTTGTAGATGTTCTGGCCCGTCGCCCGGACCCGGTTCGCGACCGTCGCCGCCTGGAGGTTCAGGTCGCCGTCCTGCGGGTAGCCCGCGACGACCGCCGAGTCGCCGCGCCGGGCCTCGTCGTCGAAGCGGAGCACGGGCGCCTTGAGGCCGGGCACGTACAGCACGGCCACGTCCTTCTGCGGGTCGAAGAGCACCACCCGCGCCTCGTACGTCCGCCCCACCCCGCCGATCTGCACGGTCGGCTCGTCGATGCCCGCCACGACGTGGGCGTTGGTCATCACGTGCTCCCGCGCGTACACGAAGCCGCTGCCCTCGCGGCCCTGGGTGCCCGCGACGCCCTCGACCTTGACCGTGCTCAGCTTGGCGGCGTTGGTGGCGGCCGCCGTGACACTGTCCCCCGAGGGCTCGGCGACCTCGGCGGTCGACTCGTTCTCGAACGGGTTGAAGACCTGCGGGAAGCCCGCCTCGGTCAGCGCGGACGTGGCCCCAGAGAACCAGGCCGGTGTGGTGTCCGGCATCGTCCGCTGCACCGCGCCGAGCAGCCGCGAGTCCCGGATCGCCGAGGTGACCAGCGGCGACGAGGAGGCGCCCAGGACACTCGCGGCCACCCACGCCACGATCAGGACCGCGACCGAGTTGGCCACCGCCCCGCCGATCCCGTCCGCCACCCTCAGCGGCCCCCGGTCCAGCTCCCGGCGCAGCCTGAGCGCGAGGCGCCCCGCCAGCTCGTGCCCCACCACCGCCGGGAGCAGCACCGTGAACACCGCCGCCACCGTCGCGCGCGTCGTACCCGGCGGCACCAGGTCCATCACCCACGGCAGGATCCACACGCCGACGACCGCACCGCCCACGAAGCCCGCCAGCGACACACAGCCGGCCACCAGCCCGCGCCGGTAGCCGGAAGCCGCATAGGCCAGGACGACCAGCAACAGCAGGATGTCGAGCAGGTCCACGCACGCCTTCTCTCTCTCGGAACCCCCAGGGGCTGTTCGAAGGTCCCGTGCGCCGCGGGCACCGCACGGGATTTTCGAACTCCCCCTAGTACGTGGGGGAAGGGCCCGGTGATCAGCCACACGCGCGTGGATGATCAGAACCGGCCACGCGCGCGTGCACTCGGAAAAACGCCGCGGACCGTGACGATGGTTCCACCGGGTGGCACATCACACATCGCGGACGGACCGGATCAGGCTGACAGTGGGATCATGCGTGTCTTCCGAAGACGGCTCTTCCGAAGACGGCGGGGCACGCGCAGGCACCGCGCCGCCGGGACACCCGGCATAGCCGGTCTGCCGCGCACGGCCCGGGTGCTGCTCGGCTGCCTGCCGGGCGTCGCCGCCGTCGTGGCGCTGGTGCTGTGCGCCCGCGGCGTCGAGCACGCCGCCGAGACCGGCGCCCGCACGGCCACGCAGCGCCCCGCCGCCACGCCCTACGCCGCCCCGCGCCCGCACATCGTGCCGAGAGCGCAGTGGCTGGGCGACGCCGCCCGCAAGCAGCCGCGCCCGCGCTACGACGACCGGGTCGTCGCCGTCTTCGTCCACCACACCGACTCGCCCAACGGCTACGACTGCGCCGACGCGCCCCGCATCCTCCGGGACCTCTACATCGGCCAGACCGGCACCCGCGACTGGGACGACATCGGCTACAACTTCGTCGTCGACCGCTGCGGCACCGTCTACGAGGGCCGCGCCGGCGGCGTCGAGCGGGCCGTCACCGGCGCCCACACCCAGGGCTTCAACCACCGCACCACCGGCATCGCCGCCCTCGGCACCTTCACCGCGGGCATGTCCGTACCCCGGGCGATGATCCACGCCATCGCCGGGCTGTCCGCCTGGAAGCTGGGCCTGACCGGCACCGACCCGCGGGCGAGCGTCCGCCTGGTATCCAGCAACGGCCTGAGCCGGTACGCGGCCGGCACCACCGCCGAACTGCCCGCCCTCGCCGGTCACAACGACGGCTACATGACCAGCTGCCCGGGCGCCGCCCTGCACGCCCGGCTGCCGGAGATCAGGCGACTGGCGGCCCGGCTGCAGGGCCGGCCGGCCGGTCCACAGGAAGGTCACAGCCGGCGCGCAGCGTCCTCAGATCCCGGCGCCCTACGGTCACCACCACACGCAGCCGACTGGAGGTGGGGACCATGAACAACGGTCGCAGGAGGAACCCGGGGATCCGAGCCGGGGTCACGCGTGGCCCATGGGCGATGCTCTGCGCGGTCGCGACCGTCGTCCTGGGCCCGGCCGCGGCCACCGCGTCCGCCCTCGACCAGGCCAACGCGGCCCCGCTGCACCACGCGGTCGAGGCCGACCGGACGCACGCGTACCTGCCGTCCGACCCGAGCCGCCGCCGGGCCGTCTGATCAGCCCCTGAAGCGCTCCCACAGCCGGGGATAGCGCTCGGCGAGCAGGTCCTCGTTCTCGAAGTCGAGCGGAGTGCCCTCCGGTTCCGGGGGCGCGGGCGGAATCCCCAGGTCGGGGGCGACCGTACCGGTGAGCTGCTCGTAGGCCTCGTCCGCGGCGTAACCGAGCTCCTCGCCGTCGCCGTCGATCTCCTCGTCGAAGTCGTCCAGCAGCTCGGCGAGCGAGTCCGGGTCGTGCACGGCCCCCTCGAAGACATGGCGGCCCTGGCCGATCAGCCAGCACCGGAAGAAGTCGAAGGCGTCGTCGCTCGCCCCGTCGAGCAGCACCCAGGCGGCGCCCCACAGGTCCCAGCGGTAGGCGCGGTTGTAGCGGGACTCGAAGTGCCGGGCGAAGTCCAGGACCGAGTCCGGGTCCTTCTGCGTGAGCCGCTCCACGAGCAGGTCGGCCTGCTCCTCCGGGTCGCCCTCGGCGGCCTCCCGGGCGTCGTCCACCAGCTCCCAGAACTCCGTCTCGTCCATCACGGGTCCAGCATCGGGCCTGTGACACGGGGGCGCACCCGGAGTGCGCGGGATCGTTATACGCCGTCCCGGGGGTGGTACAGCCCGGCCAGCCGCAGCGCGTCCCCCGCGAACCGCTCGCGCAGGCTCTCGGGCGCCAGTACCTCCACCTCCGGGCCCAGCGCCGTCAGCTGGGCGTGGGCGACCTCCTCGGTCTCCACCGGAAGGGCCACCGTCACCCAGCCGTCGTCGCCCGGGGCGTCCGCGTCCGCCAGGGCCTCGCGGGTGGACAGCGAGTCGAGCGCGTACGGCAGCCTGCGCACACCGTCGGGGGACAGCCGCACCACGACCCGCGCCCGCAGGATGGACCGCGCGAACTGCTCAGCCCGCTCCTCCCAGAAGGCCGGCAGGTCGAACTCCGGCTCCCGCTCGAAGCGCTCCTCACCCGTGTCCACCGCCGTGAACCGGTCGATCCGGTACACCCGGAAGGACCCGCCCCCGGCCACCCGTGCGCACAGGTACCAGACGCCCGCCTTCAGCACGAGCCCGTACGGCTCCAGCTCCCGGACGACCTCGTCCTCCCCGCGCCGGTAGCGCGCGGTGATCCGCCGGTCGTCCCACACCGCGTCGGCGACCGCCGGCAGCAGCACGGGCGTCCGAGGCTCCTCGAACCAGTTCGGCGCGTCCAGATGGAACCGCTGCGTCGCCGTCCTCGACGCGTCCCGAAGGGACGGCAGCAGAGCGGCCGACACCTTCAGCCGGGCCGCCGAGGCGGCGTCCTCCAACCCCATCTCGCGCAGCGCCCCCGGCACCCCGGACAGGAACAGCGCCTCGGCCTCGCTGCGGTGCAGCCCGGTCAGCCGCGTACGGTACCCGCCGACCAGCCGGTACCCGCCGGCCCGGCCGCGGTCCGCGTACACCGGCACACCGGCCTCCGACAGCGCCTGGGCGTCCCGTGTGACCGTCCGCTCCGACACCTCCAGCTCACGGGCGAGCTCGGCGGCCGTCATGGAGGGCCGGGACTGGAGCAGCAGCACCATCTTGATGAGCCGGGCAGCGCGCATGCAGCACATCATGCAGCAGGCCCCCGCCGCGGCGGAGGCCTGCCGATCACCGGTCGTTGCTCACAGACCGTACTTCGCGCGCGCTTCCTTCACGGCCGTCGCCTTGACCTCGCCGCGCCCCGCGAGCTGGGCCAGGGCCGCGACGACGATCGACTCGGCGTCCACACCGAAGTGGCGGCGGGCCGCCTCACGGGTGTCCGAGAGGCCGAAGCCGTCGGCGCCCAGCGAGGACCAGTCCTGCTCGACCCACTGCGCGATCTGGTCCGGGACCTGGCGCATGTAGTCGGAGACCGCCAGCACCGGGCCCTCGGCGCCCTGGAGCGCCTGCCGGACGAACGGCACCCGCTCCTCACCGCGCAGCAGCGCCTCGTCCGCCTCCAGCGCGTCCCGGCGCAGCTCGCTCCAGGACGTCGCCGACCACACGTCGGCCGCCACGCCCCACTCCTCGGCCAGCAACTGCTGCGCCTTCAGCGCCCAGTGGATCGCCGTACCGGAGCCGAGCAGCTGGATCCGCGGGGCGTTGGCCGGCGGTGTGATGCCCGCCGACTCCGCCGTGTTGAAGCGGTACAGGCCCTTGACGATGCCCTCGTCGACGCCGTCGACGGACGGCTTCGCGGGCTGCGGCAGCGGCTCGTTGTAGACGGTCAGGTAGTAGAAGACGTTCTGGTCCTCACCCGGGGCCGCCTCGCCGTACATCCGGCGCAGGCCCTCCTTGACGATGGCCGCGACCTCGTACGCGAACGCCGGGTCGTACGTCAGCGCCGCCGGGTTCGTCGCGGCGATGACGGGGGAGTGGCCGTCGGCGTGCTGGAGGCCCTCACCGGTCAGCGTCGTACGGCCGGCCGTCGCACCGATGAGGAAGCCGCGGCCGAGCTGGTCGCCGAGCTGCCACATCTGATCGGCCGTGCGCTGCCAGCCGAACATCGAGTAGAAGATGTAGAACGGGATCATCGTCTCGCCGTGCGTCGCGTACGACGTCGAAGCGGCGATGAAGTCGGCCATCGAACCGGCCTCGGTGATCCCCTCGTTGAGGATCTGCCCGTTCTGGGCCTCCTTGTAGTACATCAGCTGGTCGCGGTCGACCGGCTCGTACGTCTGGCCCTTCGGCGAGTAGATGCCGAGCGACGGGAAGAGGCTCTCCATACCGAAGGTGCGCGCCTCGTCCGGGACGATCGGCACCCAGCGCTTGCCGGTCTCCTTGTCGCGGACCAGGTCCTTCACCAGACGGACGAACGCCATGGTGGTGGCCACGTTCTGTGAACCCGAGCCCTTGTCGAAGGAGGCGAACGCCTTCTCCGCGGGGGCCGGCAGCGGCGCGACCGGGTGGACGCGGCGGGCCGGGGCCGGACCGCCGAGGGCCGCGCGGCGCTCCTGGAGGTAGCGGACCTCGGGGGAGTCGGCGCCCGGGTGGCCGTAGGGCACCACGCCGTCGACGAAGTCGCTGTCCTTGATCGGCAGGTCGAGCAGGTCGCGCATGTTCTTGAACTCGTCCACCGTCAGCTTCTTCATCTGGTGGTTGGCGTTCTTCGACGCGAAGCCCTCGCCGAGGGTGTGGCCCTTGACCGTCTGGGCCAGGATCACGGTCGGCGCGCCCTTGTGCTCGACGGCCGCCTTGTACGCGGCGTACACCTTGCGCTCCTCGTGACCACCGCGCGAGAGGTGGAAGCACTCGAGGATCTTGTCGTCGCTCAGCAGCTTCGCCATCTCCGCCAGCGCCGGGTCGGCGCCGAAGAAGTCCTGGCGGATGTAGGCGGCGTCGCGCGTCTGGTACGTCTGGATCTGCGCGTCCGGTACCTGGCGCAGACGGCGTACGAGCGCGCCCGTGGTGTCGAGCTGGAACAGCTCGTCCCAGGCCGTGCCCCACAGCGTCTTGATGACGTTCCAGCCGGCGCCGCGGAACTGGGCCTCCAGCTCCTGCACGATCTTGAAGTTGGCGCGGACCGGGCCGTCGAGGCGCTGCAGGTTGCAGTTGATGACGAACGTGAGGTTGTCCAGCTCCTCACGGGCCGCGAGCGCGAGTGCCGCCGTCGACTCGGGCTCGTCCATCTCGCCGTCGCCGAGGAACGCCCACACGTGCGAGGCGGAGGTGTCCTTGATGCCGCGGTTGGTGAGATAGCGGTTGAAGCGCGCCTGGTAGATGGCGGAGAGCGGGCCCAGACCCATGGAGACGGTCGGGAACTCCCACAGCCAGGGCAGGCGGCGCGGGTGCGGGTAGGAGGGCAGGCCGTTGCCGCCCGACTCGCGGCGGAAGTTGTCGAGCTGCTCCTCGTTCAGACGGCCGTCGAGGAACGCGCGGGCGTAGATGCCGGGGGAGGCGTGGCCCTGGATGTAGAGCTGGTCGCCGGAGCCGTCGGCCTCTTTGCCCTTGAAGAAGTGGTTGAAGCCGGTCTCGTACAGCCAGGCCGCGGAGGCGAAGGTGGCGATGTGGCCGCCGACGCCGTGCTTGCTGCCCCGGGTCACCATCGCGGCCGCGTTCCAGCGGTTCCACGCGGTGATCCGCTCCTCCATCGCCTCGTCACCGGGCACGGCCGGTTCGGCGGCGGTGGGGATGGAGTTGACGTAGTCGGTCTCCAGGAGCTTCGGCAGCGCGATGCCGGCGCCCTCGGCGCGCTCCAGCGTGCGGCGCATCAGGTACGCGGCACGGTGCGGCCCGGCCGCCTTGGCGACGGCGTCCAGGGAGGCCTGCCATTCGGCGGTCTCCTCCGGGTCCCGGTCCGGGAGCTGGTCGAGCTCGCTCGGCTGGATGGCGTTGGGGTCGGTCATGTCGCCGCCTTCCTCAGTCGAAGGGGGTTCCCTCATCGGTAAGGGTTCGGGGGTGCCCTTGGTCTTTGGCAGGACAGGGCTGGGGCTCGGGTGGCAAGCCCGTCGGCGACTGTAACTCCCTGATCGATGATCGATCAAAGGGTTGACGGAGAAAACCTCTTGATCACGAGAAAGTAGGCACGCGGTGCCTCCCGCAGTGGCACGCGGTGACGGGATTGCTGTGGATTTCCGCAGGTGGGAGGCGTTTGAGCGGGGGTGCGCTCTAGTGTCACGCCCGGGGCGCGCAACCCAGGACGTGCGCCTTCACGAGTTCCGCGATGCGGGGGTCGCGGCGCTTGAAGGCGGCGACCAGTTCCTCGTGCTCCTCGGCGTACGACTGCTGCCGGGTGCCCAGCCAGCGGATCGACAGGGCCGTGAACACCTCGATGCCGAGGCCTTCCCAGGTGTGCAGCAGGACGGAGTTGCCCGCGGCGCGGACCAGTTCGCGGTGGAAGGCGACGGTGTGGCGGACCTGGGCCGTGCCGTCGGACATGCGGTCGGCCTCGTACAGGGCGGTGACGTGGGGTTCCAGGGCCGAGCAGTCCTCCGACAGGCTCTGGGCCGCCAGTTCCGCCGCGATGGCCTCCAGGCCGGCCCGGACCGGGTAGCTCTCCTCCAGGTCGGCGGCGGTCAGGTTCCGTACGCGGACGCCCTTGTTCGGAGCCGACTCGATCAGACGCAGGGACTCCAGTTCGCGCAGGGCCTCGCGGACCGGGGTCTGGCTGACTTCCAGTTCGGTCGCGATCCGGCGCTCGACGATCCGCTCGCCCGGCTGCCAGCGTCCGCTGATGATCCCCTCCAGGATGTGCTCGCGGATCTGCTCGCGCAGCGAGTGGATGACGGGCGCGGTCATGAAGGCTCCTTAGGCGGGATTGACGCTTAGACAATACGGCCGGTTCGCTCCGGGGGTGGGGTGGGTGACGGCGCTTTGGTGCAGGTGAGACGAGACTTACACAGGGGGTGTGGCCTGTCGTTCGGCCGACGGTTGTGTGTGGCCGGTCGCGCAGTGCCCCGCGCCCCCAACACGGTGCCCCCGCCCGGAGATGTCCGGACGGGGGCACCGTACTGCTGCTACCGGGGGCTACAGCCCGAGCTCGACCTCGAACTCGCCCGCCTCCAGGATGGCCTTGACCGCCGTCAGGTAGCGGGCGGCGTCGGCGCCGTCCACCAGGCGGTGGTCGTAGGACAGGGTCAGGTACGTCATGTCGCGGACGCCGATGACCGTGCCCTCCTCCGTCTCGATGACGGCGGGGCGCTTGACCGTGGCGCCGATGCCGAGGATGGCGACCTGGCCCGGCGGCACGATGATCGTGTCGAAGAGCGCGCCGCGCGACCCGGTGTTGCTGATGGTGAAGGTCGCGCCGGACAGCTCGTCCGGGGTGATCTTGTTGGCGCGGACCTTGCCGGCCAGCTCCGCCGTGGCCTTGGCGATACCGGCGAGGTTGAGGTCACCGGCGTTCTTGATGACCGGGGTCATCAGGCCCTTCTCGGAGTCCACCGCGATACCGATGTTCTCGGTGTCGAAGTAGGTGATGGTCCCCTCGGCCTCGTTGATCTTGGCGTTGACCGGCGCGTGGGCCTTCAGCGCCTGGGCCGCGGCCTTGACGAAGAACGGCATCGGGGAGAGCTTGACGCCCTCACGGGCCGCGAACGCGTCCTTGGCACGGGCGCGCAGCTTCATCAGGCGCGTGACGTCGACCTCGACGACCGAGGACAGCTGGGCCTGCTCGTGCAGGGCCTTGACCATGTTGTCGCCGATGACCTTGCGGATCCGCGGCATCTTGATGGTCTGGCCGCGCAGCGGCGAGGTCTCCAGCGCGGGGGCCTTCTTGGCGGCAGCCGGAGCGGCCGCGGCCGGGGCCGGGGCAGCGGCGGCGGCCTTGGCGGCCTCGGCGGCGGCCATGACGTCCTGCTTGCGGATGCGGCCGCCGACGCCGGTGCCCTTGACGGTGGACAGGTCGACGCCGTTCTCGGCGGCGAGCTTGCGCACCAGCGGGGTGACGTAGGCGCCGTCGTCGGCCGGCTGGGCGGCGGCCGGGGCGGCCGGTGCCTGGGCCGGAGCCGGGGCGGGAGCAGGAGCGGCCGGGGCCGGCTCGGGAGCCGGGGTGACCTGCTGCTGCGGAGCCGGGGCCGACGGGGCCTGCGGGGCCGGAGCCTGCGGGGCCGGAGCCTGCGGGGCCGGGGCGGGCTGCGCCGGAGCAGGCGTGGGCTCGGGCTGGGCCGGGGCGGCCGGGGCCTCCTGCGCCGGGGCGGCGGCCGGAGCGGCACCCGCCTCGCCGATGACGGCGAGCTTGGCGCCGACCTCGGCGGTCTCGTCCTCGCCGACCACGATCTCCAGCAGCGTGCCCGAGGCGGGCGCCGGGATCTCGGTGTCGACCTTGTCGGTGGAGACCTCGAGCAGCGGCTCGTCGGCCTCGACGCTGTCACCGACCGACTTCAGCCAGCGGGTGACGGTGCCCTCGGTGACGGACTCGCCGAGCGCGGGCAGGACCACGTCCGTGCCCTCGGCGGAGCCGCCGCCGGCGGCGGCGTCGGCGGTGGGAGCGGGCGCCGGGGCGGCCTGCTCGGTGGACGGGGCGGCCGGGGCCGGCTCGGGAGCGGGCTCGGCGACCTGCTCGGCGGCCGGGGCCGGGGCGGCAGCGGGCGCGCCCGTGCCGTCGTCGATGACGGCCAGCTCGGCGCCGACCTCAACGGTCTCGTCCTCGGCGACCTTGATGGACGCCAGGACACCGGCGGCGGGCGAGGGGATCTCGGTGTCGACCTTGTCGGTCGACACCTCGAGCAGCGGCTCGTCGGCCTCGACGCGCTCACCCTCGGCCTTCAGCCAGCGGGTGACAGTGCCCTCGGTGACGCTCTCGCCGAGCGCCGGAAGGGTTACGGAAACCGCCATGGTTTCGGTTGCTCCTTACGGAAAGTGCGGAAGTCTGTCGTCGCGTTCGTCGACCGAGGGGTCAGTCGTGCGAGTGGAGCGGCTTGCCGGCCAGGGCCAGGTGGGCCTCGCCGAGCGCCTCGCTCTGCGTCGGGTGGGCGTGGATGAGCTGCGCGACCTCGGCGGGCAGCGCCTCCCAGTTGTAGATCAGCTGGGCTTCGCCGACCTGCTCGCCCATGCGGTCGCCGACCATGTGGACGCCGACGACGGCACCGTCCTTGACCTGGACGAGCTTGATCTCGCCCGCGGTGTTCAGGATCTTGCTCCTGCCGTTGCCCGCGAGGTTGTACTTCAGGGCGACGACCTTGTCCGCGCCGTAGATCTCCTTGGCCTTGGCCTCGGTGATACCGACGGAGGCGACCTCCGGGTGGCAGTACGTCACCCGCGGGACACCGTCGTAGTCGATCGGAACGGTCTTCAGACCGGCCAGACGCTCCGCCACCAGGATGCCCTCGGCGAAGCCGACGTGCGCGAGCTGCAGGGTGGGGACGAGGTCACCGACGGCGGAGATGGTCGGGACGTTGGTGCGCATGTACTCGTCGACCAGGACGTAGCCGCGGTCCATGGCGACGCCCTGCTCCTCGTAGCCCAGGCCCTGGGAGACCGGGCCGCGGCCGATGGCGACGAGCAGGACCTCGGCCTCGAACTCCTTGCCGTCGGCGAGGGTGACCTTGACCCCGTCCTGGGTGTACTCGGCCTTCTCGAAGAAGGTGCCCAGGTTGAACTTGATGCCGCGCTTGCGGAAGGCGCGCTCCAGCAGCTTGGAGGAGTTCTCGTCCTCGACCGGGACGAGGTGCTTCAGACCCTCGACGATGGTGACGTCGGTGCCGAAGGACTTCCACGCGGAGGCGAACTCGACGCCGATGACACCGCCGCCGAGGATGATCGCGGACTTCGGCACGCGGTCCAGGACCAGGGCGTGGTCCGAGGAGATGATCCGGTCGCCGTCGATCTCCAGGCCGGGCAGCGACTTCGGCACGGAGCCGGTCGCGAGGAGCACGTGGCGGCCCTGGACGCGCCGGCCGTTCACGTCGACGGAGGTCGGGGAGGACAGCCGTCCCTCACCCTCGATGTAGGTCACCTTGCGGGAGGCGACGAGCCCCTGGAGCCCCTTGTACAGGCCGGCGATCACGCCGTCCTTGTACTTGTGGACGCCGGCGATGTCGATGCCCTCGAAGGAGGCCTTCACACCGAACTGCTCGCTCTCGCGGGCCTGGTCGGCGATCTCGCCCGCGTGCAGCAGGGCCTTGGTGGGGATGCATCCCCGGTGCAGGCAGGTGCCGCCGACCTTGTCCTTCTCGATCAGGGCGACGTCCAGGCCCAGCTGCGCCCCGCGCAGGGCCGCGGCGTAACCACCGCTGCCACCGCCGAGGATCACTAGGTCGAAAACGGTGCTGGCGTCGTTCGCCACGTCACGTCCTCCATGCATGTGCGCCGTACGCCGGTCTTCACTGACCGGCAGGCGGCTGGTGTCCGGCCGCTCGTTCTTCGGCCCTTCGGTGGGGCCCTGTCCTGCCGAGCCCCATCTTCGCACTTGTCAGCACAGAAGGAGACGCCGGGCTGCTGTGTGAGACACCCCACGTTGCCGACAGGGGCGCGGGGAGCTGCGCGACCAGCCCCCACGCCCCCGCACTCCCCGCACAACCGGCGAGAGTCGGGCTACCGGGCGACCGTCAGCCCAGATCCCCCGCAGCCGTCAGCTCGGCGAGCCGGACCAGCGTGCGCACACCACTGCCCGTCCCGCCCTTCGGCGTGTACCCGAAGGGCCCGCCCTCGTTGAAGGCCGGCCCGGCGATGTCGAGGTGCGCCCAGGTGATCCCCTCGCCCACGAACTCGCGCAGGAACAGCCCGGCGACCAGCCCGCCGCCCATCCGCTCGCCCATGTTCGCGATGTCGGCCGTGGGCGAGTCCATCCCCTTGCGCAGGTGCTCCGGCATCGGCATCGGCCACGCCGGCTCCCCGACCTCCTCCGCCGCCTCGTGCAGCGCCGTACGGAAGGCGTCGTCGTTGCCCATGATCCCGAACGTCCGGTTCCCCAGCGCCAGCACCATCGCCCCGGTCAGCGTCGCGACGTCCACGATGGCGTCCGGCTTCTCCTGCGACGCCGCCCACAGCGCGTCGGCCAGCACCAGCCGGCCCTCCGCGTCCGTGTTGAGCACCTCCACGGTCTTGCCGCTGTACATCCGCAGCACGTCACCCGGACGGGTCGCGGAGCCGGAGGGCATGTTCTCGGCCAGCGCCAGCCAGCCGGTGACGTTGACCTCCAGGCCGAGGCGCGCGGCGGCGACGACCGCGGCGAACACCGCGGCCGCACCGCTCATGTCGCACTTCATCGTCTCGTTGTGACCGGCCGGCTTCAGCGAGATGCCGCCCGAGTCGTACGTGATGCCCTTGCCGACGAAGGCGAGGTGCTTGTTCGCCTTGGAGGAGGTGTACGACAGCTTCACCAGGCGCGGTCCTGCCGCCGAGCCGGCCCCGACGCCGAGGATGCCGCCGTAGCCGCCCTTGGCCAGGGCCTTCTCGTCGAGCACCTGCACCTTGATGCCGTGCTCCTTGGCCGCGGCCTGGGCGATCGCGGCGAACGACTCGGGGTTCAGGTCGTTCGGCGGGGTGTTGACCAGGTCGCGGGCGCGGTTGAGCTCCTCGGACACGGCGACGGCACGCTCGACGGCGGCCTTGTACGCCTTGTCGCGGGGCTTGCCGCCGAGCAGGGCGACCTCGGCGAGGGGGGCCTTGCCGTTCTTCGCCTTGGGGTCCTTGCCGCTGTCCTTGTAGGCGTCGAAGGAGTACGCGCCGAGCAGCGCGCCCTCCCCGATCGCGCCGGCGTCGGCGGCGTCCGCCAGGGGGAGGGCGAAGGCGGCCTTCTTGGACCCGGCCAGGGCGCGGGCGGCGGCACCGGCGGCCTTGCGCAGGGCATCGGTGTCGTAGTCGGCGTCCTTCTCGGGCACCGCGCCCAGGCCCACGGCCAGCACGAGCGGCGCCTTGAAGCCGGACGGCGCCGGCAGCTTCGTCACCTCGCCCTCGGCACCGGAGGCGCCGAGGGTCTCCAGAACGCCGGCGAGCCTGCCGTCGTACGCCTTGTCCACGGCCTCGGCGCCCGGTGCGACGACCGGCCCCTTGGCACCCTTGGCGACACCGATCACGATGGCGTCGGCCCGCAGACCGGGCGCCGCGGCGGTGCTGAGAGTGAGAGCAGTCACGGTGGTGAAATCTCGCTTCCGATGTGAAGTTTCTGTGGTCGAACGGTGTGGGTCGACCGGGCCCGACAGCCGACCCTATTGCGACCTCAGGGCTCGGATATCACGGGGCCTTCCCCGGTGCGGCGAACACTCGACGACGAGACTACGCGCGTGGTCGTGTTCGCTCATTCCTGCGGGCGTTCACCTGTCGGTGGCGTAGTGGCCATTTCTTGATCCTCTATGTCGGTGAACTCAGTCACACTCGTCGAGATCCGGTGAGCGCCCTGCTCGCCGCTTTGCATGATTTCCACGGGTCCTCCTCAGTTCGACCGCAAGGGGATCCCGGGGGTCTTCTGGGGGAGGAACCATGGCGCAGCGTGCGCGCAGATGGAGAAGCACGGCCGCCGCGGTGACGGCGGCGGGCCTGATCACGGCGGGGGCGGTGGCGCCGGGGGCGGCGGCCGCGGAGGAGCCACGGATCGATCTGAAGGTGCTGGTGGTGGACAACGGCGACAGCTCCGTCCGGGCCGTCACCGCCCAGCTGAGGAGCACGGGCGTCCCGTACACGACCATCGACCTGAACGACGCCGGCCGCCCGAAGATCACCGAGTCGTTCCTGAGCGACACGGTGAACGGCAGCCCGCGCGCCAAGTACCAGGGCGTCGTGCTGCCGAACGAGTCCCCCTTCGGCGCGGGCTCCGCCGAGCAGACCGCCCTGGAGACGTACGAGCGGACGTACGGCGTCCCGCAGGTCGACGCCTACACCTGGGCGCACCCGGAGGTCGGCCTCGACTACACCAGCGAGGGTGGCTGGGCGGGCACTCTCGACGGGCGCGAGGCGTCCGTCACGGCGGCCGGGAAGGCGGGCTGGTTCGGCTACCTCGACGGGGCGTTCCGGTTCGAGGACAACTCGGCGTCCGTACAGGAGAGTTACGGCTACGTGGCCCGGCCCCGCGCCGGCTTCACCAGCTACGTCGACATCCCCGTGCCCGGCGGCACCGGCCGCGGCAGCCTCGTCGGCGAGTACGCCCACGACGGCCGCCGGGAACTCGTGGTGACCTTCGCCTACAACAGCAGCCAGCAGCAGTTCCGGCTGCTGGCCCGGGGCATCGTCGAGTGGCTCACCCAGGGCGTGCACCTGGGCCAGGCCCGCAACTCCTTCGCCGTGCACATCGACGACGTGTTCGCCCCGGACAGCCGCTGGGACACCGAGCGCAACTGCACCCCGGGCGACTTCGACTGCGCGGGCGGCGACGGCGAGGGCACCACGCCGATCCGCATGACCGCGGACGACGCCGCCCACGCCGCCCAGTGGCAGCGCAAGCACGGCTTCACCATGGACATGGTCTACAACGCCGGCTCCGGCGAGGAGTGGAAGACCCAGCACGGCGGCACCGACGCCCTGACCGACCGGCTGCTCGCCGACAAGGCGCAGTACCGCTGGGTCAACCACACCTACACGCACCCCTTCCTCGGCTGCGTACAGGACACCTCGACCGTGCCGTGGAGCTGCGCGAAGAACGCCGACGGCTCGACCACG
Source organism: Streptomyces coeruleorubidus (assembly GCF_028885415.1). Lineage (GTDB taxonomy): Bacteria > Actinomycetota > Actinomycetes > Streptomycetales > Streptomycetaceae > Streptomyces > Streptomyces coeruleorubidus_A. The sequence goes on along the minus strand of NZ_CP118527.1, from coordinate 2,706,444 downwards.
TACATGAGCCGCGCCGAGATCGCCGCGCAGATCCGCGACAACCACGACTGGGCCGTGAACCAGGGCCTTTCCGTCGACCGCGCCGAGCTGGTCACCGGTGAGCACTCGGGCCTGAAGACGCTGCCCCAGCAGCCCGACGACAACCCCGACCTGGCCGGCGCCCTGGCCGACACCGGCGTCAGGTGGATCGCCTCGGACAACTCCCGCGAGCCCGAGCAGCGCGCGATCGGCAACGCGCTGACCGTGCCGCGCCACCCGATGAACGTGTACTACAACGTGGGCACGGCGGCCGAGATGGCCGACGAGTACAACTGGGTCTACACCTCGCGGGCCGACGGCGGCAGCGGCGTCTGCGAGGACAACCCCACCTCCACGTGCCTGGACGAGCCGCTCGACCCCACCACCGGCTACGCCGAGCACATCGTCCCGCAGGAGGCGCGCACCGCCCTCGGACACGTCCTCGCCGGCGACCCCCGGCCGCACTACGCGCACCAGTCCAACCTGGCCGAGGACCGGCTGCTCTACCCGGTCATGGAGAAGGTGCTCGACGACTACCGGGCGCTGTTCGCCGACAACACCCCGCTGGAGAACCCCCGGCACAGCGCCATCGGCACCGAGGTGCAGCGCCGCGCCGCCTGGCGGACGGCCCTGGCCAACGGCCGTGTCACGGCGTACCGCATCGGCAACACGGTCACGGTCACGGCACCGTCCGGCATCCAGGTCCCGGTGACGGCACCGGACGGCACACAGAAGCAACTCCTGCTGGGCACGTCCGCCTTCGGCACCCCGTACGCGGGATCCCGCTCGGCCTGGACGACCCCGGCAGCACTCCAGTCGGCTCTGACACTGAAGTTGCCCTAGAGCCTTTAGGGACGCGGGGAACTGCGCGACCAGCCCACACGAAGCCCGCAACTCGGCATCCGGGCAGCAGTTCCCCGCACAAGATCCGCACCACAGGGGGGAAACACCGCATGAGGCGAACAGGCCGTCATGTCACCATGCTCACGGAAGGCACCTACCCGCACGTCCACGGCGGCGTCAGCACCTGGTGCGACCAGCTCGTCAAGGGCATGCCCGAGGTCGATTTCCACATCGCTCACCGGCAGTGGCCGCGAACCCGTCACCTGGGAGCTGCCGCCCAACGTCTGCCACCACACCTCCGTACCGACCTGGGGCCCGCGCCCCGGCCGCCGAAGGCCCCCGTACGGCAGGGCCCGCCGCCGCTTCACCGAGACCTACGAGCGTTTCCTGCTCTCCTTCCTCGACCCCGGCTCGCACGCCGACTTCGGCGATTCCCTGAACGAGCTCGCCGAACTCGCCCGGGACGGGCGTCTGTCGACGGCCCTGCGCACCGAGTCGGCGCTGCGCTCGCTGATGTGGATCTGGACGATGCCGCATCTGCCGACGGCCGCCGCCCGCCCCACCGTGCACGACGCGCTGACCGCGACCGACCTGCTGGAACACGCCCTGCGCCCGCTCGGCGTCCGTATCCCCGAGGACTCCGTCGCGCACGCCGTCAGCAGCGGCCTCGCCACCCTGCCCGCGCTCGCCGCCCGCCACCTGGACGGCGTGCCGTTCATGCTCACCGAGCACGGCATCTACCTGCGCGAGCGCTACCTCGGCTACCGCCGCGACGCCCAGCGCTGGCCCGTGAAGGCCTTCATGCTGGGCTTCTACCGGGAGCTGAACTCCTACGGCTACCGGGCCGCCGACCTGATCACGCCGTGCAACCAGTACAACCGCCGCTGGGAGGAGCGCGGCGGCGCCGACGCCGGCAAGATCCGCACGGTCTACAACGGCGTCGACCCGACCGCCTTCCCGCACGCCGGCCCCGAGCCCGAGGACCCCACCCTGTCCTGGTGCGGCCGGATCGACCCCATCAAGGACCTGGAGACCCTGATCCGCGCCTACGCGATGGTGCGCGCCGAGATACCGGCGACCCGGCTGAGGCTCTTCGGCCCGGTCCCGCCCGGCGGCGAGGCCTACCGCACCCGGCTGGAGAAGCTCGCCGCCGAACTGGGTGTCACCGACGGCCTGACCTTCGAGGGCCGCATCACCGAGGTCTGGCGCGCGTACGCGGCCGGGCACCTCGTCATGCTGTCGTCGATCTCCGAGGGCTTCCCGTTCTCCATCATCGAGGCCATGTCGTGCGGCCGTACGACGGTGTCGACGGACGTCGGGGGAGTGCGCGAGGCCGTCGGCGACACGGGCCTGGTGGTGCCCCCGCGCGAGCCGGAGAAGATGGCCGCCGCCGCGCTGACCCTGCTCAAGGACGACCAACGGCGCCTCGAACTGGGGCAGTTGTCGCGCCAGCGCGTCATCGACCGGTTCACGCTGCGCCGCTCGGTGGACGCCTTCCGCACCATCTACAAGGAACTCGCGGGCGAGGACGAGGTGTACGAACCGACGCTGGAGACCGTCGCCGACTGGACCCTGGAACTGCGCGACCCCTGGTACGCGTCCACCGCGGTATGGGGGTCCCCCCGGACGGAGTCTGGGGGAGGAGCCGGCTGGTGAGCGGAAGCGTCTGGCTGCCCCCGGGCTCCCGCCCGGACACCCTCCCCGCCATCCCCCGGCAGCGCACCCCCAGCTGGGCCCGGCCCGACCCGGTCGACGAACTCGCCGTCCGCCTGGAGGACTTCATAGCCGCGGCCGTCCACCCGGACGAGATTGCCGCGCTCCTGGAGTCCGACGGCCTCTCCGACGACCAGATACGCGAACGGTACGGCGTGAAGAACTCCTTCGCGCTCGCCGAGACCCTCTACGAACGGGTCGAGCGCCGCTACCCCGAGCCCGACGGCCCCCTCCACGACCCCTGGCGGATCGGCCTGCTGGGCTGTCTGCTGCGCGGTGTCGTCTTCGCCCTGCCCGGCCTCGCCTACGTCCTCGGCGCGCCCCTGTTCACGGGCCCCCACGACTTCGGCCTCCCCGCGGGCACGGTACCGCTCCTGGCCGGCGCCCTGTGCGGCTGGACGTGGAATCAGGGGCTCGCCCACCGGGCGTACGCCTGGCTGGGGCTGGGCGACCGGACGGCCGCCCGGCGTGCCCTGCTGCTCGGCGCCCCGGCCGGTGCGCTGCTCGGCTCGCTGGTCGCCCTGGCGTTCGCGGGCGGCGCCGTCCCGGCCGTGGTGGCCTTCGCCGCCGGGCAGTCCTGCTATCTGGCGGCGGCGACCGTGCTGCTGGTGATGGGCCGCGAGCGGTTCCTGCTGGCCGCGCTCGCGCCGATGGCGATGGGCGCGGTCCTGTCCCTGGTCGACCCGCTGCCCGAGGCCGCGAGCCTGACCCTGCTGCTGGGCTCCCTGGCGGCGGTCGCTGCCCTCGCCGTCCGCGAAGTGGCACCCGCCCTGAAGGAACCGGGCGAGGGCGGCTGGACCGCCGGCCTCGTCGCCCTGCTGCCCTTCGGCGGGTTCGGCACCGCCCCCGCGCACCGGCGCCCGGCCGGACCCCGGCTCACGGGCTCCCTGCCGTACGCCCTGTTCGGGCTCGGCACCGGCGTCCTCGTGCTGTACGCGGCACTCGGCGACGTCCTCGCCGGCGAGGACCACAGCGCGGTCGCCGCGCCCGCCGCCGTGGCGCTCACCCTCAGCATGGGCCCCGCCGAGTGGCTGCTGTACCGCTTCCGCAGCGACAGCCTCGCCGGACTGCGCTCCAGCAGCACCGCCCGGGACTTCTGGCGGACCACGGCCCTGACGGTCGTCCAGTGCCTGGCCGCCTATCTCGCCGCGCTGCTCGCGCTGAGCCTCGCCGCCTCCGCCCTGTGGCCGGACTCCCCGGTCCCGGGCGGCGTCCGGCTGGCCGGGCTGCTCCTGCTGGGCGTGGTCCTGTGGACGGGCCTGCTGCTCCAGTCGTTCGGCGCGGTGACCGGCGCGACGGCGGTGTGCTGCGCCGCGGCACTCGTCCAGACCCTGCTCATCGCCACCCGCACCGGCGACCCGCACACGGCGGGCCTGGCCGTGTACGGCGCGGCGGCCGTCGTCCAGGCCGCCCTGGTGTGCGCGCTGCTGGGGAGGGCAACCGCTCACCGATGAGCACTCTCCTGGTCCCGTACTACGAGCACCCGTCCGCCCGCCCCGCCGAATGGGACGCGATCGTGGCGGCCGCGCCCCGCCTCTACGGGGTCGTCCTCAACCCGGCCAGCGGCCCCGGCGACCGCCCCGACGTGGCCTTCGCCGAGGTCGCCGGCCGGCTGAGGGCGGCGGGCGTCCGGGTCCTCGGATACGCCGACACCGACTACGGCCGCCGCGCCGCCACCGACGTCGTCCGCGACCTCACCCGGCACCGCGACTGGTACGGCACCGACGGCGCCTTCCTCGACCAGGTCTCCTCCGGGCCCGAGCAGTTCGAGCACTACCAGCGGCTGGCGGTGGCCGCCTGGGGCGTCGGCTGCGGCACCCTCGTCCTCAACCACGGCACGGCACCGCACCCCTGCTACGCCCGCATCGCCGACGTCCTCGTCACCTTCGAGGGCACCTGGGCGTCCTACCGCGCCCTGCCTCACCGACCCTGGCCCGGCGACAGCGGGGTGCGGCTGTGTCACCTGGTGTACGACGTGCCGCCCGGCGCAGACCCCGAGGGCCTGGTGCGGGAGCGGGGCGCGGCGGTGCACTGCGCGGTGCCCGGAACCGGAGATCATCCTTGGGGCACACTGCCGTACACCCTGCACAACCCGGAGAACGCCCCGTGAGACGCCCGCTGCTCGTCGCCCTGCTGATCCTGCTGCTCGCGGGCTGCACCCAGGGCCCCGACGACAAGCCCGGCCCCCGCTGGCAGCCCCGCCCCGGCACGGCCTGGCAGTGGCAGCTCAGCGGGCGCCTGGACACCTCCGTCGACGTGTCGGTCTACGACATCGACGGCTTCGACCACTCCGAGGCCACCGTCGCGCGGCTGCACCGCGAGGACCGCAAGGTCATCTGCTATCTGTCCACGGGCGCCTGGGAGGAGTTCCGCCCGGACGCGAAGAAGTTCCCGAAGCCGGTCCTCGGCCGGGGCAACGGCTGGGAGGGCGAACGCTGGCTCGACATCCGCCGCACGGACGTCCTGGAGCCGCTCATGGCGGCCCGCATGGACATGTGCCGCGACAAGGGCTTCGACGCGGTGGAGCCCGACAACATGGACGGCTACCGCAACGACACGGGCTTCCCGCTGACCGCCGCCGACCAGCTCCGCTACAACCGCCTCATCGCCCGCCTGGCCCACGACCGAGGCCTGGCCGTCGGCCTGAAGAACGACCTGGACCAGATCCCGGAGCTGGTCGGGGACTTCGACTTCGCGGTCAACGAACAGTGCGCCCAGTACGGCGAGTGCGGCGCCCTCAAGCCGTTCGTCGAGGCGGGCAAGGCCGTCTTCCACGTCGAGTACGAGGTGCCCACCGGCCGCTTCTGCGCCGAGTCCCGCCGCCTGCGCTTGAGTTCACTGCTCAAGAAGCACGAACTAGGGGCGTGGCGACAGGAGTGCTGAGCCCGATCCCGGTGACCTCCGTGCCCGCCACCCGGTCGGCGAGAGACCGGCGGGCGGGGGAGAGGACCGGCAGCGCGTTCAGCAGGAACAGCACCACCGCGACCACCCACACCAGCACCGACAGCACGACCTGCCCCTCGACCAGCAGCACACAGGCCACCGCGTAGACGGCGACGTCCGCGGTGGTGGTGACGGCGGCCCGCAGCGCCGCCCGGCGCGGCAGCCGTGGTGTGACCCTCAGCCCGGCCAGGCCCTTGCCGACCGTCCGCCCGGCCAGCGCCAGACACGCCCACTGGTAGAGGAACACCGTCAGGACCAGCAGCGCGAAGGCCTGCTCGACGTACAGCACCGACTTGTCCCACAGCCTCAGCCCCAGGTCCTGGGAGGCGCCGAGCACGTCGCCGCGTGAGGTCAGCAGTTCGAGGCCGCTGCGGGTGGCGAGCTCGGGCACGTCGGTGACGAGCGCGGAGACCCGGTGGAAGGTGAGCACGGCGAGCGCCGAGGCCAGCGCCACCACCAGTGCGAAGTCGACGGACCAGGCCACGGCACGGCGCAGCTTCGGCATGAACATCCCCCGATCACTTGTGTGTTCGGGGGACGAAGCTAGCCGCCGGGCGGTGAGGGCAGGAGGGGGACGAGGAGATCGTTTCAGCCCAGTGACAGAACGACCAGCGCCGTGGTCGCCGCCGTCTCGGCGAGGCCGCCGAACACGTCCCCGGTGATCCCGCCGAAGCGGCGCGTGCAGTGCCGCAGGAGCGCTTCGGCACCGGCCAGGGAGAGCAGGACCGCGAGCGCGGTACGGGCGACGTCGTACGGCCCGAAGACGGCGGCGACCGCTGCCGCCCCGCCCGTGACGGCGACGCCGGCGAGCAGCGCCCCGCGGATCGGCACGACCCCCGCGACCGCCGCCCCCAGCCCCTCCGGCCGCGCCGCCGGCACCCCGGACCGGGCCGCGAGGGTCAGGGCCAGCCGGGCGACCGTCGCCGAGACGACGGCGGCGCACGCGCCCCGGGCCCAGGAGGCGTCGTAGGCCTGGGCGAGCGCGGCGGCCTGCGCGAGCAGGGCGAGGACGAGGGTGATGACTCCGAACGGCCCGATGTCCGACTGCTTCATGATCCGCAGGGCGTCCTCGGCGGGCTTCCCGCTGCCCAGCCCGTCGGCGGTGTCCGCGAGCCCGTCGAGGTGCAGCCCCCGGGTCAGGACTGCGGGGACGGCGACGGTGGCCACGGCGGCGAGCGGCCCGCCCGCACCGAGGAACAGCAGCACCAGCCCGGCGGCGGCGGCAGCGGCACCGACCGCGAGCCCGGCCAGCGGAGCGCACAGCATGCCGCCACGCGCGGCCTGACGGTCCCACCGGGTCACCCGGACCGGGAACACCGTGAGGGTGCCGAAGGCGAAGCGGAGACCGTCCAGGGGCGAGGTTCTGGGCACCGGCGCAGGCTACCCGCCGGTCAGAAGAGCGGATGCGGCGGGCGAGGATAAAGTTCACATATGGGATGGCTGGAGCAGAACATCATCGAACCCGGCAAGCTGCCGCTGCTCCTCGCTCTCGTCTCCTTCGTGGTGACCTTCCTGATCACGCGGGGCATCACCCGCCTCATCCGGGCGGGCAAGGGCCCTTTCCGCAACGTCAGCGGCAGCGGCGGCCTCCACGTCCACCACGTGGTCCCCGGCGTCATCCTGACGATCATCGGCGGCTTCGGCGCGGTGGCCGGAGGGCAGCACGGCTTCGGTTCGGGGCTGGCCGCGGTGCTCTTCGGCATCGGCGCCGGCCTCGTCCTCGACGAGTTCGCCCTGGTCCTGCACCTGGCCGACGTCTACTGGACCGAGGCCGGCCGCAAGAGCGTCGAGATGGTCGTCCTCACCGCCTCCCTCGTCGGACTGCTTCTGATCGGCTTCTCGCCCCTGGGCGTCAACGACCTCTCGGACGACCAGGAGCAGAACCGCGCCACCGTGATCGTGAACGTCGCCGCGAACTTCGTGTTCGCCCTCATCGCCCTGTTCAAGGGCAAGACCCGCCTCGCGGTCTTCGGCGTGATCATCCCCGTCATCGCCCTGTTCGGCGCCGTACGGCTGGCCCGCCCCGGCTCCTACTGGGCCAAGCGCTTCTACCGGCGCCGCCCCCGCGCCCGCGCCAAGTCCAGCCTGCGGGCCTATCACCACGACCGCCGCTGGATCGGCCCCCGGCGCGCGTTCCAGGACTGGATCGGCGGCGCGCCGGACGCCGAGCCGGCCCGGTCCCTCGAACACCGCTGACGCGCCGTCGGCGCACCGCTCCGACCGCGCACACCACCAGCACGGCCGCGATCGCCGCCAGATGCTCCTTGCCCGCCAGGTTCTCCTTCAGGGCCACCTCGGCCACCATCGCCACGATCACCGCCCCGGCCGTGACGTACGCCCGGTAGTGCCATCCCAGGTAGACGGCCAGTCCCACCACCGCCGCCGACGGCCCGGTGTCCACGACCCGCGCGTCCGAGGCGGGCAGGCCCAGCGGGACGTCCGGGCCCAGCCAGACGCCCAGGCGGGCGTAGAGCGTGCCCGCGAGCGTCGCGAGGTAGGCGATGAGCAGCGTCCGCTGCCGGCCCAGGCAGAGCTCCGCGATGCCGAACACCAGCAGGATCTGCGCCAGCGCGCCCCACACCGGCAGGTCCAGCGCGGGCACGAACAGCGACAGCGGCGTCCGCAGCAGCGCGAGCCACAGCGGGTCCTCGGCCCGTATCGCCCCGATGTCCTGCACGAACCGGTAGCCCCACGACCGGTGGTGCACGAAGTGCAGCACGGCCGTGAGGCACACGGCCGCGACCGCCATCGGCACGGCCCGCAGCCGCCGCTCCCGCAGTGGCCCGCGCACGGTCGCGAACAGCGGCCCCCATTCGGCGCGGGCCCAGTGGGCGAGCGTGGTCATCGGGTCGTCCTCGTCCGGATGTCGGTACGTCAACGGCATGCGCGGTGTCCGTGGCTCAGTGAAAACCGACACCACACGCGAAGACCGACCGGAACGGGACGAAGTTGAGCCAGGCGTGCGTGACCTGGATCTCCCGGAACGCTACTGCTCGGCGGGAACCTCGGAGGCCTCAGAAGCCTCGGAGGCCTCGGAGATCTCCGGCTCCTCGGACTCCTTCGGCTTCTCGGGCAGCTCCGCCGCCAGCGCGGCCGCGGCCTGCACCAGGGGGAGCGCGAGCAGGCCGCCCGCGCCCTCGCCGACGGTCACGCCCTGGGTCAGCAGCGGCTCCAGGGCCATCCGGTCCAGCGCCTTGGCCTGCCCGGGCTCGCCGCTGTCGTGCGCGGCCAGCCACCAGTCCGGCGCGCGGAACGCGATCCGCTGCCCGACCAGCGCGCACGCGGCCGTCACGACCCCGTCGAGCACCACGGGCATCTTCCGCACCGCGCTCTGCAGCAGGAAGCCCGTCATCGCGGCGAGGTCGGCACCGCCCACCGCCGCCAGCAGCTGCAACTGGTCTCCGAGCACCGGCCTGGCCCGGCGCAGCGCGTCGCGGATCGCCGCGCACTTGCGCATCCACGCCAGGTCGTCGATCGCCAGCCCGCCCCGGCCGGTGACGACCGACGCGTCGACCCCGCACAGCGCCGCGACCAGCACGCCCGCCGCCGTGGTCCCGCCGACGCTCACATCGCCGAGCACCACCAGATCCGTACCGGAGTCGGCCTCCTCGTCGGCGACCGCGACCCCGGCCCGGAACGCCGCCTCGGCCTCCTCGGGGGTCAGCGCGTCCTCGATGTCGATGCGCCCGCTGCCGCGCCGCACCCGGTGCCGTACGACGTCCTCGGGCAGCGTCTCCGGATCGCAGTCCAGGGCCATGTCGACGATCCGCACCGGTACGCCCAACCGCCGCGCCAGCACCGACACGGGCCGGCCGCCCTCCAGCACCTGACGCACCAACTCCCCGGCGCCGCCCGCAGGCCGGGCCGAGACACCCAGCTCGGCGACGCCGTGGTCACCGGCGAAGAGCACCACCCGCGGCCGTTCGATCGGCCGCACCGGCACGGCGGACTGCGCCGCCGCCAGCCACTCACCCAGGTCGTCCAGGCGGCCCAGCGACCCGGGTGGCACGATCTGCCGCTCCCGGCGCGCCTCGGCGTCACGGCGCACCCCGCCGTCCGGACGCTCGATCAGATCGGTGAAGTCGTCGAGATTAAGCGAGCTCATTCGCCGAACAGTACCGGCACCGCTCGAACAGCACGGCGCCACATCGCGACTCCGCGGCGGCGACGTCGTTGCACCTCAGATCGGCATCCCATACGTTCCGGTTTGCAGCGGATTGTCATACGTCGTTCGTCGTCCGTCCCTGCCGTACGCCTTCGCGCCCGGGAGCCGCCCATGACCGCACATCCCGCCCCCTCCGCATCTCCCGTCCCCCAAGCGACCACACGGGTCCACGAGCCGCGCCGCGAGGACTGCCCCTGGTGCGGCTCGGCCCGGCTGCGGAACCGGCTGCGCACCGGTGACCTGCGGCAGTACAAGCCGGGCAGCTTCACCGTCGACGAGTGCCGGGACTGCGGCCACGCCTTCCAGAACCCCCGCCTCACCTTCGAGGGCCTCGCCCTCTACCACCGGACGGTGCGCGGAGCGCCCCGGGACGTCGCGGCCGACACCCTCCTCGCGCTGCGCGGCAGCCGGCTCCGCCACCGCTCGGCCGCCCGCGCGATGCTGCGGTTCGGGGAGCCGGAGAGCTGGCTGGACGTGGGGACGGGCCACGCCCGCTTCCCCGCGACGGCCCGGGAGTTCTTCCCGTACACCTCCTTCGACGGCCTGGACCACACCCCGCGCGTGGTCCGCGCCCGTTCGGCCGACCGCGTCGAGGAGGCCCACGTGGGCCGTCTGACGAACCCCCGGATCTCGGCCGCCCTGCGCGCCCGCTACGACGTGGTCAGCATGCTCCACCACCTGGAGGGCACCCCCGACCCCCGCGCGGAACTCCACGCCGCCCTCGAAGCCCTGCGCCCCGGCGGCCACCTGCTCATCGAGACCCTGAGCCCCCGCAGCGTGTACGCCGCGCTACTGGGCCGCTGGTGGCTCGCCTACGACCAGCCCCGCCATCTGCACCTGCTCCCTGCGCACAACCTCCGCGCGGAACTGGAGGCGGCCGGCTGCACGATCGCCCTCCTGGACCACCGCCCCGTCCACATTCCCCACGACCTGGCCGGCGCCACGGCCCTGGCCCTCTCCCACGCCCTCCCGGCCCCCGACACCCCCTGGCGAGCGATCCCCCCACCCCAGGCTCACCGGCACCTCCGCGAGACCCTGCTCAGAGCGGGCATCCCCCTGGTGGCCCTGGCAGCGGTGGCAGACCACCTCATCGCCCCCGTGGCCCGCCGCACCCGCCTCGCGAACACGTACCGCCTGATCGCCCGCAAACCGGCTTAGCTGCGGGCAGTCGTGCCGCTGGGGCGGCACCCGTCCCAAAGAGAGCGGCACCCCGCTCCGCCGGGTTGCGGACCCACCCCGCCCCAGCATCAACGCGCCAGCACCTGTCACCCCCGCAGCACCACCACCTGCCCCGCCACCACCAGCAACACATGCTCACACTCGTCCGCGAACCCCGCGTTCAACCGCCCGAGTTCATCCCGATACCGCCGCCCCGACGCGGTAGACGGCACGATCCCCGACCCCACCTCGTTCGACACGGCCACAACGGTCCGCCGAGTCGACCGCACCGCCTCCGTCAACTCCCGCACCCGCTCCCGCAACGCCTTCTCCCCCCGCTCCGCCCACACCGCGTCGTCCCACGCCCCCGCGGCATCCATCGCATCCGTCAGCCACAACGACAGACAGTCGATGAGCAACGGCGGCCCCTCCTCCTCCAGCAGCGGCACCAGATCGCACGTCTCGACCGTCTGCCACGACCCCGGCCGCCGCTCCCGATGCGCGGCCACCCGCGCCGACCACTCGGTGTCCCCGTTGCGCGACCCGCCCGTCGCCACGTACAGCACGTCCGGAAAGGCCTCCAGCCTCCGCTCGGCCTCCACCGACTTGCCCGACCGCGCCCCGCCCAGCACCAGCGTCCGCCGCGGCACGTCCGGCACGTCCTCGTACGCCCCCACCGCCAGCGTCGTCCCGTCCGGCACGGCCCGCGCCCCGGCCGCCGCGAGCCGCCGCCCGAGCTCCGGCCCGGGCGGCACGTCGTGGTCCAGGTGGACGGCGACCACATCGGTCGTCGGCACCACCGCACCCACCGCCCGCAGCTTCGCCAGCGCGTCCGGCCGCCCCACGACGTCCGCGAGCACCATGTCGTACGACTCGGCCGGCTCCTCGAGACCCGCCGGCGCCCCGCCCGGCGGCAGGTACAGCAGCCGCTGCCCGTCCGGCCCGGTCACCGCGTACCCCGTGCCCGGCGCGTCCATCGCCACCGCCCGCACCCGGTGCCCCGTCAGCAGCGTCAACTCCCGCCCGTCCGGCACCCGTCCGGGTTGCGGCAGCCCGGCCGGCACCTCGACCGCCGGCCCGTCGTGCGGATGCGACAGCAGCACCTGCCGTACGCCGGTCAGGGAATGGCCCGCCCGCGCCGCCGCGAAGGCGGCCCCGGGCGTCAGGTCGAGCAGCAGCGCCCCGTCCAGGAGCAGCGCGGTGGCCGCCCGCGCGTCAGGACCGAGAGCAGCGGCACATGCCGCGCAGGGACAGTCGGGTCGGGGGAGTCCCGAGGGGGCCCCGGTACCGAGCAGAGTAAGTTCCACGCCCCGATTCTCACCCGTGAGCATGGAACATGCGTGATGGAGACGCTCCTGAAGGGGCGCGGGGAACTGCGCGACCAGCCCACCACAACCCGCACGCACCCACTGACCCTCACACCCGACCACATATCCCGCCCCACCCAGCGGAGCGCATAGGCTCTGGTCAGGAGCCGGACCAAGATCCGGCTTTTCGCTGTGCAGTGTGCTCACACACATGGGAGGCGTACATGGCGGCATGGACGTGGCGGTTCGAGAAGACCGACGGGACGGAGGTCCAGCCCGCGGTGCCGCCGGAGGAGTTCCCCACCCAGGGGGACGCCGAGTCCTGGATCGGGGAGCACTGGAAGGCCTTGCTGGAAGGCGGTGCCGACCAGGTGCGGCTGTTCGAGGACGCCACGGAGATCTACGGGCCGATGAGCCTGCACGCGGCCGAGGCGTGAGCCCCGGGGCGGGGGCCGGCTTGACGGCCCTCGCCCACTCCGCCGGCCGGCGGTCAGCCCCGTACGCCGCACAGGTGCAGCAGCGCCGCCACCCCGCGGTACGGATCCGTCCGCCCGGCCTTCTCCTCCACCGCGAGCAGCGTCTCCACGTCGGCCGCAACCTCGGCGCCGTCCGCCGCCGTGTCCGTGAACACGCGCACCCCGTACCAGGCGTGCAGCGGCGCCCCGATCCCGGCGAGCGTCGCCGTCAGGTCCTTCAGCCGGTCGGCTCGGACGTCCAGCCCCAGGCGGTTCCGGTAAGCGGTCGTGTCGAAGGCGGCCAGCGCGCCCGCCCAGTCGCCGGACAGCCCCGGCCGTACCGCGAGCGCGTCCCCGTTGCGCACGAGCAGGGACAGCAGTCCGCCGGGCGCGAGCATCCGGGCCAGGCCCGCCAGCAGCGGGTCGGGCTCCTCCACGTACATCAGGACGCCGTGGCACAGCACCACGTCGAAACTGCCCGGCAGGAAGTGCACGCCGGTGTCCCGGCCGTCGCCCTCGATGATCCGCATCCGCTCCCGGATGCCCTCCGGTTCCCCGGCGAGGGACTCCCGGGCCACGGCGATCATCTTCGGGTCCTGCTCCAGGCCGGTCACCTGGTGCCCGGCCCGGGCCAGCCGCAGCGCCTGGGTGCCCTGGCCCATTCCGACGTCGAGCACCCGCAGCCGCTGCCCGACCGGGAACCGCCCGACTATCTGCTCGTCCAGCTGCCGGGCCACCAGCTCCTGCCGGACGACATCGCGCAGCCCGCCCAGCTTGTCCAGCCAGGCATTCGCCGCGCCACCGGAGAACGACGTCGCGGTCAGGGCCGCTCTCCGCGCTTGACCTGCGGCTTCGGCAGCCGGAGCCGGCGCATCTGGAGAGAGCGCATCAGGGCGTAGGCGACCGCGCCGCGCTTGTTCTCGCCGGCGAAGCGCTCGTTCAGCTGCTTCTTCAGGCGGAAGGCCGTGACGAACGAGTCGAGCACGATCAGCACGATCACCACGAGCCACAGCAGCAGCGCGATGTTCTGCAGCGCGGCCACCCGCACCATGCTCAGCACGAGGATGACCACGGCCATCGGCAGGAAGAACTCCGCGATGTTGAACCGCGAGTCCACGAAGTCGCGCGCGAACCGGCGGACCGGTCCCTTGTCACGCGCGGGCAGGTACCGCTCGTCGCCGCTCGCCAGCGCCTGGCGCTGGCGCTCCAGCGCGCTGCGGCGCTCCTCGCGCTGCCGCTTGGCGGCCTCCTTCCGCGTCATCGACGTGTTGGCGACGCTGCGGCGCTGGGACTGGGCCTCACTGCGCTTGGGCGTGGGCCTGCCCTTCGGGGCCTGCGGGTCGCGGGGCTGCTTGGAGAAGTTCACCGGCGCCTTGTCGGCGGCCTGGGCCTTCTCATCCTTCGCACGGCTACGGAACACAAAACCCAAGGGTAAGGGCTTCCCGGGCATGGACCCCAGTCCCGTGGGGAACGATCCGGCAACACCAGTCGTCTGTAAGGGGACAGAGGGGACGTTGTGTACGCACCCGGTCGTTCCCCGGGATGTACGGCTCCGGTAACCCCGGGTATCCCCGGTAACCCCGGGGACCACCTACTCCCTACGCCGGAGCGGGAGCGTGCTCAGTCGTCCTTGGGGATGAGCGCATCCGTCCCCGAACAGTGCGGTAATAGAAGCAGGGCCCGTACTGTGGGTTCTGTCGCAGGAGCTGGAGCCGGAGTCGGTCAGAAGGGGGCGCGCGAAGCCCATGAGCGGTGTCATGAAGCGTATGGGGATGATCTTCCGCGCGAAGGCGAACAAGGCCCTTGACCGGGCCGAGGACCCGCGCGAGACCCTCGATTACTCGTACCAGAAGCAGCTGGAGCTGCTCCAGAAGGTCCGCCGAGGCGTCGCCGACGTGGCGACCTCGCGCAAGCGCCTGGAACTCCAGCTCAACCAGTTGCAGTCCCAGTCCACCAAGCTGGAGGACCAGGGCCGCAAGGCCCTCGCCCTGGGCCGTGAGGACCTGGCCCGCGAAGCGCTGTCCCGCCGGGCGGCCCTCCAGCAGCAGGTGACCGACCTGGAGACCCAGCACGCGACGCTCCAGGGCGAGGAGGAGAAGCTCACCCTCGCGGCCCAGCGGCTCCAGGCCAAGGTCGACGCCTTCCGTACGAAGAAGGAGACGATCAAGGCGACGTACACGGCGGCCCAGGCGCAGACCCGCATCGGCGAGGCCTTCTCCGGCATCTCCGAGGAGATGGGCGACGTCGGCCTGGCGATCCAGCGCGCCGAGGACAAGACGGCCCAGCTCCAGGCCCGCGCCGGGGCCATCGACGAGCTGCTCGCCTCCGGTGCCCTGGAGGACCCCTCCGGCATGCACAAGGACGATCTCCAGGCCGAGCTGGACCGGCTCTCCGGTGGTACGGATGTAGAGCTGGAACTGCAGCGCATGAAGGCCGAACTGGCCGGAGGCTCGAGCGGAGGGCAGCAGGCCCTCGAAGGTGGCGAGAGCCAGCAGCAGTCCCAGCAGCAGCCGCAGGACACCCCGCGCTTCGACAAGCAGTAGGGGCCCACGCCTAGGAGGGCGACATGATCGTACGGATCATGGGGGAGGGCCAGGTGAGGCTGGCCGACAGCCACCTCACCGAACTGAACAAGCTGGACGACGAACTCCTGGCCGAAATGGAGAACGGCGACGGCCCCGGCTTCCGCCGCACCCTCAAGGCCCTGCTGACCAGGGTCCGGGACCTGGGCGAACCCCTGCCGGACGACTCCCTGGAACCCTCGGAACTGATCCTCCCGTCCCCGGACGCGACCCTGGAGGAGGTCAGGGAGCTGCTCAGCGACGACGGCTTGATTCCGGGCTCGTAGAACCCGCGGGCATTCGTGCCGCTCAGGGCGGCACGGGTGGGCGCGGGCGGCACCCCGCTGCGCAGTCGCCCCGTCTGCAGCCCTCACGCCGGGCACCTCTCACCCGACCCCCATATCCCCGCGCACCCCGCCCGGCTACCGTAAACCCCCGTGAGCACCCTCCAGCGGGTCAAATGCCAGGCCAAAGCACATCCCCTGGCCATGGACGCGGTCCTGGCCGCAGGCGTCCTGGTCTGCATGGTCGCCGGATCGTTCGTCGAGCCCCGCCACCGCGACAGCGTCAGCTGGGCCCTGCGCACCCCCGACACCCTCAGCCTCGTCCTCATCACCCTCGGCGCCGCCGCCCTGGTCTTCCGCCGCCGCGCCCCCATGACGGTCCTCGCCCTCACCGGCACGTTCTCCGTGATCGAGTCCGTCACCGGCGACCCCCGCGCCCCCGTCGCGATGTCCGCCGTCATCGCCCTGTACACCGTCGCCTCCACCACCGACCGCCCCACCACCTGGCGCGTCGGCCTGCTCACCATGACCGTCCTGACCGGCTCCGCCATGGCCGCCGGCAGCCTCCCCTGGTACGCCCAGGAGAACCTCGCGATCTTCGCCTGGACCGGCATCGGCGCCACCGCCGGCGACGCGGTCCGCAGCCGCCGCGCCTTCGTCCAGGCCATCCGGGAACGCGCCGAACGCGCCGAACGCACGCGCGAGGAGGAAGCCCGCCGCCGGGTCGCCGAGGAACGCCTGCGTATCGCCCGCGACCTGCACGACGTCGTGGCCCACCACATCGCCCTGGTCAACGTCCAGGCCGGCGTCGCCGCGCACGTCATGGACAAGCGCCCCGACCAGGCCAAGGAGGCCCTCGCCCACGTCCGGGAGGCCAGCCGCTCCGCCCTCAACGAGCTCCGGGCCACCGTCGGACTGCTCAGACAGTCCGGCGACCCGGAGGCCCCCACCGAACCCGCCCCGGGCCTGGACCGCCTGGACGAGCTCATCGGCACCTTCCGCAACGCCGGCCTGCACATCGAGGTCGCCCGCGCCGACCAGGGCACCACCCTCCCCGCAGCCGTCGACCTGGCCGCCTACCGGATCATCCAGGAGGCCCTCACCAACGTGCAGAAGCACGCCGGGCCGCAGGCCAAGGCCGAGGTCAGCGTCGTACGGATCGGACCCCACATCGAGATCACCGTCCTGGACGACGGCAGCGGCGAGGACGAGGCCCCGGGCAGCGGCGGCGGGCACGGGCTGCTCGGCATGCGCGAACGCGTCACGGCCCTGCGCGGCACCCTCACCACCGGTCCCCGCTACGGCGGCGGGTTCCGTGTCCATGCGATCCTGCCGGTCAAGAACCGCACACCCGGGGAGGACCCCGCATGACGATCCGTGTCCTGCTCGCCGACGACCAGGCGCTGCTCCGCAGCGCCTTTCGTGTCCTCGTCGACTCCGAGCCCGACATGGAGGTGGTGGGCGAGGCCTCCGACGGCGCGCAGGCGGTACGGCTGACGAAGGAACAGCGCGCCGACGTCGTCCTCATGGACATCCGGATGCCCGGCACCGACGGTCTCGCGGCGACCCGCATGATCAGCGCCGACCCCGAACTCGCCGACGTCCGCGTGGTCATCCTGACGACGTTCGAGGTCGACGACTACGTCGTGCAGTCGCTGCGCGCCGGCGCCTCCGGCTTCCTCGGCAAGGGCTCCGAGCCCGAGGAACTGCTGACCGCCATCCGGACCGCGGCCGGGGGTCAGGCCCTGCTGTCCCCGGCGGCCACCACGGGCCTGATCGCCCGTTTCCTCGCCCAGGAGGACCCGGACGCGGGCGAGCGCGACCCGGCCCGCGGCGAGCGGCTCGACTCGCTCACCGGGCGGGAGCGCGAGGTGCTGGTCCTGGTCGCGGGCGGCCACTCCAACGACGAGATCGCCGACCGGCTGGAGGTCAGCCCGCTGACGGTGAAGACGCACGTCAACCGGGCCATGGCAAAGCTGGGCGCCCGGGACCGGGCCCAGCTCGTGGTCATCGCGTACGAGTCCGGCCTGGTCCGTCCAAGGGTGGAGTGAGCTCGACCCGGACGTACTGCGGCCGGAGTATGCGCCGTATAAGGAACGGGACTTGGGGCCTACGGAACGGGTCTCGCCGATGGCTCAGGGTGTAAGGGCGGGTGCTCATCTGCGCGCCCGCTGCCGCTTCTGCCGTTAAACAGAAGAGAGACCCTGACCCATGTCCTGGCTGTCGAGATTCAGCCTCGCGCAACGGGCCCTGATAGGGCTGATGTCGATCATCGCGCTCGTCTTCGGGGCGATCGCGATACCCCAGCTCAAGCAGCAGCTGCTGCCCACCATCGAACTGCCCATGGTGTCCGTGCTGGCGCCGTACCAGGGCGCCTCCCCGGACGTGGTCGAGAAGCAGGTCGTCGAGCCCATCGAGGACAGCCTCGAAGCCGTCGACGGCATCAGCGGCGTGACCTCCACCGCCACCGAGGGCAACGCCGTGATCATGGCGTCCTTCGACTACGGCAACGGCACCGAACAGCTCGTCGCCGACGTCCAGCAGGCCGTCAACCGGGCCCGCGTCCAGCTCCCGGACGACGTGGACCTGCAGGTCGTCGCCGGCTCCACGGACGACATCCCGACCGTCGTCCTCGCCGTCACCTCCGACCGGGACCAGCAGGCCCTGGCCGACCAGCTCGACAAGACCGTCGTGCCGGACCTGAAGAGCATCGACGGCGTCGGCCAGGTCACCGTCGACGGTGTGCGGGACCTCCAGGTCGCCGTCACGCCCGACGACGCGAAGCTCGCGAAGGCGGGCCTCACCTCGCAGTCCCTGGTCCAGGCCCTCCAGGCGGGCGGCGCGACCGTCCCGGCCGGCTCCTTCGACGAGGGCGGTGCCAACCGCACGGTCCAGGTCGGCGGCGGCTTCACGTCGCTGAAGCAGATCCAGGACCTGATGGTCACGGGTGAGCCCGGCAAGGGCAAGCCGGTGCGCCTCGGCGATGTCGCCACGGTGAAGCAGCAGGAGGCCCCGGCCGACTCCATCACCCGCACGGACGGCAGGCCCAGCCTCGCCGTCGCCGTCACCATGGACCGCGACGGCAGCGCGGTCGCGATCTCCGACGCCGTCCAGGACAAGCTGCCCGACCTCCGCAAGGACCTCGGCTCCGGCGCGACGCTCACGGTCGTCAGCGACCAGGGCCCGGCCGTGTCCAAGTCCATCAAGGGCCTGACCACCGAGGGCGCGCTCGGTCTGCTCTTCGCGGTCCTGGTGATCCTGGTCTTCCTGGCCTCGATCCGCTCCACCCTCGTGACGGCGGTGTCCATCCCGCTGTCCGTGGTCCTCGCCCTGATCGTGCTGTGGACCCGCGACCTGTCGCTGAACGTCCTGACGCTGGGCGCGCTGACGATCGCCATCGGCCGGGTCGTCGACGACTCGATCGTGGTGCTGGAGAACATCAAGCGGCACCTCGGCTACGGCGAGGAGCGCACCTCGGCCATCCTCAACGCGGTGCGCGAGGTCGCGGGCGCGGTGACGTCCTCGACGCTCACCACGGTCGCCGTGTTCCTGCCGATCGGCCTCGTCGGCGGCATGGTGGGCGAGCTGTTCGGCTCGTTCAGCCTCACGGTCACGGCCGCGCTGCTGGCGTCCCTGCTCGTGTCCCTGACGGTCGTGCCGGTCCTGTCGTACTGGTTCCTGCGGCCCCCGAAGGGCACCCCCGAGGACGCGGACGAGGCCCGCCGGCTCGCCGAGGAGAAGGAGGCCAGGAGCCGCCTGCAGCGCATCTACGTCCCGGTCCTGCGCTTCGCGACCCGCCGCCGCCTCACCAGCGTGGCCATCGCGATCGTCGTCCTGGTCGGCACGTTCGGCATGGCACCGTTGCTGAAGACGAACTTCTTCGACCAGGGCGAGGTCGAGGTCCTCACCGTCAAGCAGGAGCTGAAGCCCGGCACCAGCCTGGAGGCGACGAACGCCCAGGCCAAGAAGGTCGAGCAGCTCCTCGACGGCGCCAAGGGCGTGAAGGACTACCAGGTCACGGTCGGCTCGTCCGGCTTCATGGCGGCCTTCGGCGGCGGCACGGACACCAACCAGGCCTCGTACCAGGTGACGCTGGAGGACTCGGCGTCGTACGAGGACGTCCAGGACCGCATCGAGAAGGGCCTGGCCGGGCTGGAGGGCATCGGCACGACCACCATCTCCGCCGGTGACGGCTTCGGCGCCCAGGACCTCAGCGTCGTGGTGAAGGCCGCCGACGCCGGCGTCCTGCGCACGGCGGCCGAGGAGGTCCGCAAGACGGTCGCCTCGCTCGACGACGTCACGGACGTCACCAGCGACCTGTCGACCAGCGTGCCGCGGATCTCCGTGAAGGCCAACGACAAGGCGGCCGCGGCCGGCTTCAACGACCAGACCCTCGGCGCCGCCGTCGCCCAGGCCGTCCGCGGCACCACGGCCGCCAAGGCGGTCCTGGACGACACCGAGCGCGACGTCGTCATCCGCTCGGCGAAGCCCGCGACGACGCTGAAGCAACTTCAGGATCTCCGCCTGGGCGCGGTGAAGCTCGGCGACATCGCGACGGTCAAGCTGGTCGACGGCCCGGTCTCCATGACCCGCATCGACGGCCAGCGCGCGGCCACCATCACCGCGAAGCCGACCGGCGACAACACGGGCGCGGTGAGCACCAAGCTCCAGTCCGAGATCAACGCGCTGAAGCTCCCGGACGGCGCCACGGCGTCGATCGGCGGTGTCTCCGAGGACCAGGAGGAGGCGTTCGCCAACCTGGGCCTGGCGATGCTCGCGGCCATCGCGATCGTCTTCATGCTGCTGGTCGGCACCTTCCGGTCCCTGGTCCAGCCGCTGATCCTGCTCGTCTCCATCCCGTTCGCGGCCACCGGCGCGATCGGCCTGCTGGTGGCCACCGGCACGCCGATGGGCGTCCCCGCGATGATCGGCATGCTGATGCTGATCGGCATCGTGGTGACGAACGCGATCGTGCTGATCGACCTGATCAACCAGTACCGCAAGCAGGGCTACGGCGTCGTCGAGGCCGTGATCGAGGGCGGCCGGCACCGACTGCGTCCGATCCTCATGACCGCCCTGGCGACGATCTTCGCCCTGCTCCCGATGGCCCTCGGCATCACCGGCGAGGGCGGCTTCATCGCCCAGCCGCTGGCCGTGGTCGTGATCGGCGGCCTGGTGACGTCGACGCTGCTGACGCTGCTACTGGTGCCCACGCTGTACGCGATGTTCGAACTCCGCAAGGAGCGCCGCGCGAAGAAGCGCGCGGCGAAGAAGGGCCTCGCGGCCCAGCGGACGGACGCGGCGGAGCCGGAGCACGCGGGCGTGTGACGGCTTGATCCGGCGGCGGCCGGGCACCGACCTCCACGGCCGGTGCCCGGCCGCTCCCCTGTCCCGTTCCGTATCCTGTGGCCTCGAACGGCTTTACGGGGGAAGGGGATTCGGGCGTGCCGCTGCACAGCGACGACCCGAAGTCGGTCGGCGGCTACCAGCTCGTCGACCGGCTCGGGGCCGGGGGCATGGGCGTCGTCTACCGGGCCAGGGCGCGGTCGGGCCGTGAGGTCGCCCTCAAGGTGGTGCACGCCCAGTACGCGGCGGACGCCGTCTTCCGCACCCGGTTCCGGCAGGAGATCGCCGCCGTCCGCAAGGTCAGCGGAGCCTTCACCGCACCGGTCCTGGACGCGGACCCCGAGGCCGCGCGGCCCTGGATGGCGACCCAGTACGTGCCCGGGCCCTCGCTCGCCCGGCGGATCCGTGACCGGGGCGCCCTGCCGGACGCCGAAGTGCGCGGGCTGGCCCTGGGCCTGGTCGAGGCACTGCGCGACATCCACCGTGCCGGGGTGGTGCACCGGGACCTGAAGCCGGCCAACGTCCTGCTCGCCGACGACGGCCCCCGCGTCATCGACTTCGGCATCGCCCGCGCGGTGGAGAACCACCAGACGCTGACCGAGACCGGCCAGATGATCGGCACCCCGCCCTTCATGTCTCCCGAACAGCTCGTCGACGCCCGTGCGGTCGGCCCGGCGTCGGATGTCTTCTCCCTCGGGGCGCTGCTGGTGTACGCCGTCGCCGGGCGCGGCCCGTTCGACGCGGACAGTCCCTATCTGACGGCGTACCGGGTGGTGCACGACGAACCCGTGCTGTCCGGGGTGCGAGAGCCGCTGCGGGGCATCCTGGAGCGCTGCCTGTCCAAGGAGGCCGCGGACCGGCCCGGACTCGGCGAGCTGGCCCGGGAGTTCGCGACGGCCCTGCCCGAGCGGCCGGACGGCGATCCGGCCACCATGACCCTCCGCGCGGACAAGCTCCCGGCCGTCGAGGCCACCCGCCCCGCGACCCTCGCGGACCCGCCGGACCCCGCCCGCCCCCGCCGCCGCATCCGCCCGCTGCTCGCCGCGACGGGCACGGTCGGCGCGGCCGTCCTCGGCCTGACGGCCTATCTGACGCTCGGCCCCGGCTGGGCGCAGAGCGCGGACCGGCCCGGCCCCTCGCCGTCCGCGACCTCCCGGTGGGCGGCGCTGCCGAGCGGCTGGAAGCCCTGGCAGACGACCGCGTACGAGACAGCCGCGCGCGGAGTGCGGAAGGCACCGGAGGGGCCCGACGGCACGGTACGGGGCGGGCCGGACTGCCGGGTGTACGAGGGGGCCGTCTACTGCGGTGGCTACCGGACCCTCCCCGTACGCCTGGACGGCAGGACGGGCGAGACCGTCTGGCGCGTGGGCCCGGTGGGGGCTGTGACCGGCGAGGACGCGTCCACCTTCACGATCCTCGGTATCCGGGACGACGCGGTGCTGGTCGGGCAGGAGCCCGACGGCGAGGGCACGACCAGGGTCCTCGCCTTCGACACCGGCACCGGTGAGCGGCTCTGGCACCGCGCGGTGAACGACGAGTGGGCCGATGTGATCTTCTCCGGCGACATCGTCGTGCTCCCGGAGGGCGACGGCACCTCGGTGACGGCCCGCTCGCTCCGCACCGGCGCCGAGCGCTGGACGGAACGGCTGCCCGCGAGGCACTCCTGTGGTTTCACGGAGACCGGCAAGGGTCTGTACGCGGAGTGCTTCCCGGACGCGGGGGGAACCGGGGAGCTGCTGGTCCTGGAGCTGGACCGGGCCGACGGCTCGACACGCCGACTGACCGTACCGAGTGCGGCCGGCCTCCTCGGCGTCTCCGACGGCCGGCTCCTCTTCCTGGACCGGACCCAGGACGAGGACGGAAACATGCTCATCGGCCAGGACGCGCCGTATGCCCGGATCCGGTCGGTGGATCCGGACACCGGTGCCCAGAGCACGACGAAGCTGGCCGAGAAGTACGCGGGAGTGGTGACGCTGGCGGACGGCACCCTGTGGTTCGCCACTTCCACCGGACAGATCACCGCCGTGTCGGCCCGCACGGGCCAACCGCTGTGGCAGACCTCGACCAGCCTGGAACAACCGGGCGAGGCGACGTACGACCCACGGGCCCGGGTCGTGTACCTGGCCAGTGCCAGCGGCCGGGTCGGGGCACTCGACGCGAGGAAGGGCACGCTGCTGTGGGAGACGTTGCCGCGTGCCGAACGCAGCGACACCGACTGGGGTGCCACCGAGGTACGGCTCTTCGAAGGCGCCCTGGTCGCGGCCACCCCCGACGGCGCCGTCTTCAGCCTCGACCCCGCGCACCCCGGGCGGAAACCGCACTCGGGGTGACGACGGGCCGGGCGAGGGCTACGGCAGCGCCAGCATCCGCTCCAGCGCCAGCTTCGCGAACGCCTCCGTCTCCCTGTCCACCTCGATGCGGTTGACCAGGTTGCCCTCGGCCAGCGACTCCAGGGCCCAGACCAGGTGCGGGAGGTCGATGCGGTTCATGGTCGAGCAGAAGCAGACCGTCTTGTCGAGGAAGACGATCTCCTTGCCCTCGGGCGCGAAACGGTTCGCCAGGCGCCGTACCAGGTTCAGCTCTGTGCCGATGGCCCACTTGGAACCGGCCGGCGCGGCCTCCAGGGCCTTGATGATGTACTCCGTCGAGCCGACGTAGTCCGCCGCGGCCACGACCTCGTGCTTGCACTCGGGGTGGACCAGGACGTTCACGCCCGGGATGCGCTCGCGCACGTCGTTCACCGAGTCCAGGCTGAAGCGGCCGTGTACCGAGCAGTGGCCGCGCCACAGGATCATCTTCGCGGCCCGCAGCTCGTCGGCCGTCAGTCCGCCGTTCGGCTTGTGCGGGTTGTAGACGACGCAGTCGTCCAGGGACATGCCCATGTCCCGCACCGCCGTGTTCCGGCCCAGGTGCTGGTCCGGCAGGAAGAGCACCTTCTCACCCTGCTCGAAGGCCCAGTCCAGGGCGCGCTTGGCGTTCGAGGAGGTGCAGATCGTGCCGCCGTGCTTGCCCGTGAACGCCTTGATGTCGGCGGACGAGTTCATGTACGAGACGGGCACGACCTGCTCGGCTATCCCGGCCTCGGTCAGCACGTCCCAGCACTCGGCGACCTGCTCGGCCGTGGCCATGTCGGCCATCGAGCAGCCGGCGGCGAGGTCGGGCAGGACGACCTTCTGGTCGTCGGACGTCAGGATGTCCGCTGACTCCGCCATGAAGTGCACACCGCAGAACACGATGTACTCGGCCTCCGGACGCGCCGCCGCGTCCCGGGCGAGCTTGAAGGAGTCCCCCGTGACGTCGGCGAACTGGATGACCTCGTCGCGCTGGTAGTGGTGGCCGAGCACGAAGACCTTGTCCCCGAGCTTCTCCTTCGCCTTGCGGGCGCGCTCCACCAGGTCCGGGTCGGACGGCGAGGGCAGGTCGCCGGGACACTCCACGCCGCGCTCGCTCTTCGGGTCGGCCTCACGGCCGAGGAGCAGCAGGGCGAGGGGCGTCGGCTGTACGTCGAGCTCCTGGGTGTGGGCGGTGGTCACGACACGCACCCTTTCTGTTTCCGGCGACTTTTCGTCGAATTGACGCTATCTATCATAACCGCTTCACGTCACTTTGACGATGGCCATAGCGTCTGTGTGACGTGAATCCCGGCCAGCCGCCGTTCATTCCCGGGAAGGCCGGGAAAGAGCCGTTTTCCGGTTCCCGGCGCGTGTGCGAGCATGAAAAGGAGCCGAGATCGAGCGTCCGGCCCGGAATGAATCCGCGGCCCCGCCGGTTGGACCCGTCGGCAAGCAGTCTCCGTACAACCCGGGAGAGATGTAGATGTCCGTATCGGACGAGACCACCACCGTCAGCGACGGCATCATCCTGACCGACGCCGCCGCGGACAAGGTCAGGACCCTGCTCGACCAGGAAGGCCGCGACGACCTCGCGCTGCGCGTCGCCGTCCAGCCCGGTGGCTGCTCCGGCCTGCGCTACCAGCTCTTCTTCGACGAGCGTTCCCTCGACGGTGACGTGGAGAAGGACTTCGGCGGTGTGAAGGTCGTCACCGACCGCATGAGCGCCCCGTACCTGGGCGGTGCCACGATCGACTTCGTGGACACGATCGAGAAGCAGGGCTTCACGATCGACAACCCGAACGCGACGGGCTCCTGTGCCTGCGGCGACTCCTTCAGCTGAGCCTGCCGAGCCGCTTCCCGCGGCCGCGAACATGACGAAGGCGGCGGCCCCCTCCGACGGGGCCGCCGCCTTCGCGCTGTGTCGTACTACCGCTCCCGCGTCGGGGGAGCGGGCAGCCGCGCGCCCTCCTTGGCCAGCGGGACCGCCTTGCCGTTGGAGCCCACGACCTCACGGTCGCCGAGCGGCTCGTCCAACTGCACGGTCTTCTGGAACTGCTTCGCGATCAGGATGCAGACCTTGTCCGGCCACGGGGTCGAGGTCACCGTGACCTTCACCTCGTCCCCGCTCTCGCTCGCCCGCACGTCGTAGTCGGAGCACACCCCGCCCGTGAAGGTCACGGTCAGCTCCGAGCCCTCGGCCCGGTAGCCGTCCACCTTGACGTTTCGCGGCTCGGGGGCCGAGGTCGGCTTGTCACTCGGCGCGCTCGGCGTGGGGGAGGCCAGGTACTTCGGGTCGACCGCCGGGTACGTCACCGTGAACGGGTCCTTCGCGCCCGGCGCCGTCACCTCGAACAGCCAGGACGGCACCAGCGCCTGCCGCCCGTCCACGAAGTGCGAGGCCAGCCCGAACACCGCGCCCCGCACCGTCACGGCGTCCTTCTCGGGAGCGCCGCTCGCCGACGACTCGCAGGGCTGCTCCAGCCGGTCCTTCAGCGGCACGGGGCGCGCGCACCCGCCGATGCCCATGCGGTGGTCGCCCGACGGCCGCTCCTCCATCAGCTCCAGCGCCTTCTTCGCACCGACGACGGGGTAGGTGTCCCCCTTCACCGGCGTCTTCAGCTGACCGCTGCCGCCGACGACCGCACCGTCGGCACCGACCGTGACCCCGGTCGTCCAGCCGTGCGTCGGCAGTCCGCCGACCTCGGGAGCGGCGTTCACCACCCGCTGGGCGCCCATGACCTGGCTCGCGTCGAGCTTCGCGTCGTCCTGACCCAATGCCTTCAGCACGGGCGCCGCCGCCTTCTCGGCCTCCGCCTCGCTCACCGGGCTGCCGCCGGACTGCTCAGCGGTGCAGGCGTCGGTGCCCTTGCAGTCGTCGGTGCCCGGGGCGTACCGGCTGAAGGTCCAGGCTCCCGGCGCCTGCCTGTTCACCTGGAGGCTCGGCCCCGAACCGTCCTGACCGGCCCCGACCTTCCAGGCCTCGCCCTGGGCCACCGGCGTCCCCTCGACCCCGAGGGCCTTCGCCAGCCGGGCCACGTCCTCCTTGGTGACCTCGCCCCGCGCCCGGTACACCGGGGCTTCGCCGGGACCGTCCGGAAGCGGGCCGTCGACCCGGTAGGTGGCGCCGTAGGGGTTGGGCTCACCGGGCGCGATGCCGCCCCCGCCCGACGTCGATTCCGAGTACCCGTCGAGCGCGAGCGGCGGGGGAGTGCCGTCCCCACCGGGCGCGCCGGACGTCGCACCGCCACCGGATCCGCCGGAGGCGTTGGCCGCGAGCCAGGCCCCACCGCCGCCGATCAGCAGCACGGCGGCGGCGACGGAGGCGATGATCGCGGGCGTCCGCGACCGCCCACTGCCCGGACGGACCAGGTGCTCTTCGTCGCGCGACAGGTCGCGGTGGGGTGCGGAGGGCGTTTCCGCGTGTGCTTCCGGGGCCGGGCCGGAGCCGGCTTCCCGGACGCCGGGGCTTTCCGCAGCGGCCTTGCGCTCCGGTGCCGGGGCGGTTTCCTCGACGCCGGCACTGTCCGCACCGGCTTCCTCGCCCTCGGCTTCCCGGGCCTTGGGCGCGCCTGTCTTCTCGGCTTCGGTATCCGATGTGCCGGGCTCTCCGGCGGTCGCGTCGTCGTCCGTCGCCTCCGCCGCAGAAGCTCCCGCGTCTTCGCTCGACGTCTCGGAAGTCTCGGCAGCCGCGATGGCATCAGTGGCCTCGACAGCTTCATCGGCATCAATGGCTTCGGCGGCCTCATCCGTATCAGGGGCCTCGTCGCCCCCAGCGGCGGCAGCCGGCCCCTCGGCCTTCGCCGAAGCCTCGGCGCCCGCCGAGCCCCGCTCCTCGACCTCCGGGGTGTCGGCGGATCCGGCGCCGCCCACTTCCCTGGCGTCGTCGTCGTTGTCGGGTCGCTCGGTGTTCACCGCATCGCTCCTTCGGCTGCACAGCTGTCCCTTGGGACCCGGCCCGGTTCGAAACGGGCCGCTGTCGGGTCGTATCCCGCCTCCCCTTTACGGGGGACAGCGATGGGACGCAGCGGGGGAGCGCACGGTTCCCGGTAATGCTCCGTTCAGTCCCCGTAGTCCGACATCGCGTCGAGCAGCCGCGCCGACGCCGGGGGTACGGTCACACCGTGGATCAGGGCCGGGGAGACCGGCCGGGAGGCGACCCGGTCGGGAACCGCCCAGTGGGGAGCCATCCGGGCCCCGTACCCCGGCAGCGACGCCAGGTCGCCTTCGAGATCGACCGGAACGGGCACCTGGACCTTGAGGTTCGTCATATCGGCACCGTAGGCACGCCGGACCTCACGGAGAAAGATCTACTATCGGGTAGTTTCCTTGCCTTCAGACAGGCCCCGCCCACCCGATAGCGTGAAGCGTCAAGGTCCGCCTCCCCTCAGGAGAGTCCACGCCGTGCGCATCGCAGTCACCGGCTCCATCGCCACCGACCACCTCATGACCTTCCCCGGCCGCTTCGCCGATCAGCTCGTAGCGGACCAACTGCACACGGTCTCGCTGTCGTTCCTGGTCGACAAACTCGACGTCCGCCGCGGAGGCGTCGCCGCGAACATCGCGTTCGGCATGGGACAGCTCGGCACCCGCCCGATCCTGGTCGGCGCCGCGGGCGCGGACTTCGACGAGTACCGGGCCTGGCTCGACCGGCACGGCGTCGACACCGAATCCGTCCGCATCTCCGACACGCTGCACACCGCCCGCTTCGTGTGCACCACCGACTCCGATCACAACCAGATCGGCTCCTTCTACACCGGCGCCATGAGCGAGGCCCGGCTCATCGAGCTGAAGACCGTCGCCGACCGCGTCGGCGGTCTCGACCTGGTCTCCATCGGCGCGGACGACCCGGAGGCCATGCTCCGCCACACCGAGGAGTGCCGCTCCCGGTCCATCCCGTTCGCCGCCGACTTCTCCCAGCAGATCGCCCGCATGGACGGCGAGGAGATCCGCATCCTGCTGGACGGGGCGACGTACCTGTTCTCCAACGAGTACGAGAAGGGCCTCATCGAGTCCAAGACCGGCTGGACCGACGCGGAGATCCTGTCCAGGGTGGGCCACCGGGTGACCACCCTCGGCGCGCAGGGCGTGCGCATCGAGCGGGCCGGCGAGGACCCGATCGAGGTCGGTACCCCCGACGAGGAGCGCAAGGCCGACCCGACCGGCGTCGGCGACGCCTTCCGTGCGGGGTTCCTCTCGGGCCTCGCGTGGGGCGTCTCCCTGGAGCGTGCCGCGCAGGTCGGCTGCATGCTGGCGACTCTCGTCATCGAGACGGTGGGGACGCAGGAGTACCAGCTGCGGCGGGGGCACTTCATGGAGCGGTTCACGAAGGCGTACGGGGATGAGGCTGCGGCGGAGGTTCAGGCGCACCTGGCCTGACCGTCGCCGTCTGCGGGTGCGTGGGGGCTGGTCGCGCAGTTCCCCGCGCCCCTGAAGAGGGCTTTCAGCTCACCCGGCGGACCAGGTACGCCGTTCCCTTGTCCGCCGGCTCCTCACCGACGTACTCCTGATTCCTCATCTCGCACCACGCCGGGATGTCCAGCCGGGCCGCCTCGTCGTCGGCGAGGACCCGTACCAGTCCGCCCACGGGCACCTCGCCGATGACCTTCGCCAGCTCGATCACCGGAATCGGACAGCGCTTGCCCAGGGAGTCGACGACCAGGACGT
This sequence comes from Streptomyces coeruleorubidus, assembly GCF_028885415.1. Lineage (GTDB taxonomy): Bacteria > Actinomycetota > Actinomycetes > Streptomycetales > Streptomycetaceae > Streptomyces > Streptomyces coeruleorubidus_A. Next base: position 2,677,654 of record NZ_CP118527.1, on the reverse strand, counting down.
CCTCCTCGCGGGCGACGTCGGTGGCGACCGGCGCCCCCAGCTTCTCCCGCACCGCCGCCACCGTCCCCGGCAGCACCTCCAGGAACCGCTCGACGTCCTCCTCGGCCACCCCTACCGGCAGGGAAACCCGCACATTTCCCTCACTCAGCACGCCCATCGCCCGGAGCACGTGGCTCGGCGTCAGCGTGCTGCTCGTGCAGGACGATCCGGACGAGACCGAGAAACCCTCCCGGTCCAGCTCGTGCAGCAGGGTCTCCCCGTCGACATAGAGACAGGAGAACGTGACGACGCCGGGCAGCCTGCGCACCGGATCGCCGACCACCTCGACGTCCGGCACCGCCTGCGGCACCCGTGCCCGGATCCGCTCCGTCAGCTCCCGCAGTCGCAGGGCCTCCTCGGCCGCCTCGGCCCGTACGGCCCGCAGCGACGCGGCCGCCGCCACGATCGCCGGGATGTTCTCGAAACCGGCCGCCCGCCCCGATTCCCGCTCGTCCACCGGCCCTTGCGGCGCGAACCGAACGCCCTTGCGGACGACGAGCAGGCCGACCCCGGCCGGGCCACCCCACTTGTGGGCGCTGGCCGTGAGCAGCGACCAGTCACCCTCCACCGGCCCCCACGCCAGCGACTGCGCCGCGTCCACCAGCAACGGAACCCCCGCCGCCCGGCACGCCTCGGCCACCTCGGCCACCGGCTGCTCGGTCCCCACCTCGTGGTTGGCCGACTGGAGACAGGCCAGTGCCGTGTCCGCGCGCAGGGCAGCGCCGTACGCCGCCGGATCCACCGCCCCGCCCCGGTCGACCGGCACCTGCGTGACCGTCCCGCCGGCCGCCTCGTGCGCCTCGGCCGAGTGCAGCACGGAGGAGTGTTCGACCGCCGACACGATCAGGTGGCGCCCGACCCGCCGCCGCCCGGCCAACGCCCCCGCGATCCCCGCATGCACGGCCCGGGTCCCCGACGGGACAAAAACCAACTCGTCCGCCCGACACCCCACGGCCTCGGCAGCAGCCTGCCGCGCCGCGTCCAGCACCATCCGAGCCCGCCGCCCTTCCCGATACAACCGAGCAGGATCGGCCCACCCCTCGTCGAGCGAGGCCAACAGCGCCTGACGGGCAACAGGGTGGAGGGGAGCGGAGGAAGCAGCATCGAAGTAGCCCACACAGCCAACCTAAACCGCATCCAACCCAAGGGGCGCGGGGCTGCGTCCATATGCGGCTCTGCCGCGTGGGCGCGACCAGCCACGAACCACCCGCACCCGCCACACAAGCCGCACCCCCAACCCAATAGGCGACCCACCCACCCCTTCGGGGTGACCGACGGCGCGCGAACGCCCCCCTCCCCGCGAACCCCCGGAGGGCGTCGGCTAGGGTTTGGTCCGCATAAACATCCAAACCCCTGCCCGACGCAGGGCGGCGACCGACCAGCGAGAAGGCCAGGCCGCAGCCGATCCGCGCGGGCGAGACTCTCGGGAAGGCGCTACGTGAGTCCCAACGGCTCCGACCGCTCGCCGCGGCGCCCGATGCGGCGGAAGCTGCTGCAGGCACTGACCGCGGGCCTGGTCTTGGCGACAGCCACCGGTTGCTCGTACAACTGGGAAGACTTCCCCCGCCTTGGTATGCCCACCCCGACCACGGAAGAGGCTCCGCGGATCCTCTCCCTGTGGCAGGGGTCCTGGGCGGCTGCGCTCGCCGTTGGCGTGCTGGTGTGGGGTCTGATCCTGTGGAGTGCTTTCTTCCACCGGCGCAGCCGCACCAAGGTCGAGGTTCCTCCGCAGACCCGGTACAACATGCCCATCGAGGCGCTGTACACAGTGGTCCCGCTCATCATCGTCTCGGTGCTGTTCTACTTCACCGCCCGTGACGAGTCCGAGCTGCTCAGCCTCAAGAAGAAGCCCGACGTCACGGTCAACGTGGTCGGCTTCCAGTGGAGCTGGTGCTTCAACTACATCGAGCCGGTCGCCGGTTCCACCGGTGACGCCAAGAAGTCCCCGGACCTGGACGCGATCCCGGACCGGTTCAAGGACGACTTCCCGGCAGGCGCCGGCGGCGTCTACGACTGTGGCACCCCCGGCACGCGGAACCCGCAGACCAACAACCCGGGTCCGACGCTCTGGCTGCCCAAGGGCAAGACGGTCCGCTTCGTCCTCACCTCGCGTGACGTCATCCACTCCTTCTGGGTGGTGCCGTTCCTGATGAAGCAGGACGTCATCCCGGGCCACACCAACGCCTTCGAGGTGACCCCCAACAAGGAGGGCACCTTCCTGGGCAAGTGCGCCGAGCTCTGCGGCGTCGACCACTCTCGGATGCTGTTCAACGTGAAGGTCGTCTCCCCCGAGCGCTACGAGCAGCACCTCAAGGACCTCGTGGACAAGCAGCAGACCGGTTACGTTCCCGCCGGCATCGCGCAGACGAGCCACGAGAAGAACCGGGAGACGAACAACCTGTGAGCATCCTCAACGAACCCCAGGGTGCCGCGGCAGCAGGGTCCCACTACGAGGACGAGCTGCCGGTCAGGCGCCAGAACCGCGGCAGCGTGGTCATCAAGTGGCTGACGACCACGGATCACAAGACGATCGGCACGCTGTACCTGGCCACGTCGTTCGCGTTCTTCGTCATCGGTGGCGTGATGGCGCTGTTCATGCGCGCCGAGCTCGCCCGGCCTGGTCTGCAGATCATGTCGAACGAGCAGTTCAACCAGGCGTTCACGATGCACGGCACGATCATGCTGCTGATGTTCGCGACGCCGCTGTTCGCCGGCTTCGCGAACTGGATCATGCCGCTGCAGATCGGCGCGCCGGACGTGGCGTTCCCCCGGCTGAACATGTTCGCCTACTGGCTGTACCTGTTCGGCTCGCTCATCGCCGTCGGGGGCTTCCTGACGCCGCAGGGCGCGGCCGACTTCGGCTGGTTCGCCTACAGCCCGCTGTCGGACGCGGTCCGCTCCCCGGGCATCGGCGCCGACATGTGGATCATGGGTCTGGCCTTCTCCGGCTTCGGCACCATCCTCGGCTCGGTCAACTTCATCACCACGATCATCTGCATGCGCGCCCCGGGCATGACGATGTTCCGCATGCCGATCTTCACCTGGAACGTGCTGCTGACCGGTGTCCTGGTCCTGCTGGCCTTCCCGGTCCTGGCCGCGGCGCTGTTCGCCCTGGAGGCGGACCGCAAGTTCGGTGCCCACATCTTCGACTCCGCCAACGGCGGCGCGTTGCTGTGGCAGCACCTCTTCTGGTTCTTCGGCCATCCAGAGGTGTACATCATCGCGCTGCCGTTCTTCGGGATCATCTCCGAGGTCATTCCGGTCTTCTCCCGCAAGCCGATGTTCGGTTACACGGGTCTGATCGGCGCGACCATCGCGATCGCGGGTCTGTCCGTGACGGTGTGGGCGCACCACATGTACGTCACCGGCGGTGTGCTGCTGCCGTTCTTCTCCTTCATGACCTTCCTGATCGCGGTCCCGACCGGTGTGAAGTTCTTCAACTGGATCGGCACCATGTGGAAGGGCTCGCTGTCCTTCGAGACACCGATGCTCTGGGCGACCGGCTTCCTGATCACCTTCACCTTCGGTGGTCTGACCGGTGTCATCCTGGCCTCGCCGCCGATGGACTTCCACGTCTCCGACTCGTACTTCGTGGTGGCCCACTTCCACTACGTCGTCTTCGGCACCGTGGTCTTCGCGATGTTCTCCGGCTTCCACTTCTGGTGGCCGAAGTGGACCGGCAAGATGCTGGACGAGCGCCTCGGCAAGATCACCTTCTGGACGCTGTTCATCGGCTTCCACGGCACGTTCCTGGTCCAGCACTGGCTGGGTGCCGAGGGCATGCCGCGCCGGTACGCGGACTACCTCGCGGCCGACGGCTTCACCGCGCTGAACACGATCTCGACGATCAGCTCGTTCCTGCTCGGCATGTCGATCCTGCCGTTCTTCTACAACGTCTGGAAGACGGCCAAGTACGGCAAGCCGGTCGGCGTCGACGACCCGTGGGGCTACGGCCGCTCCCTGGAGTGGGCGACCTCCTGCCCGCCGCCGCGGCACAACTTCCTCACCATGCCGCGGATCCGCAGTGAATCCCCGGCGTTCGACCTGCACCACCCGGAGATCGCCGCTCTCGACCAGCTCGAGAACGTCGGTCACGGCGAGAAGGCCATCGCTGGTGGCAAGGAGGCCGGCAAGTGAAGATCCAGGGCAAGATGTTCATGTGGCTGAGCGTCTTCGTCCTCGCCATGGCGGTCGTCTATGGCGTGTGGTCGAAGGAGCCGGCCGGTACCACGGCCCTCTTCCTGGCCTTCGGCCTGTGCATCATGATCGGCTTCTACCTCGGCTTCACGGCCAAGCGGGTCGACGTCGGTGCGCAGGACAACAAGGAGGCGGACGTCGCGGACGACGCCGGCGAGGTCGGGTTCTTCAGCCCGCACAGCTGGCAGCCGCTCTCCCTGGCCATCGGTGGCGCCCTCGCCTTCCTGGCGATCGCGATCGGCTGGTGGCTGCTGTACTTCTCGCTGCCGATCATCCTGATCGGCGTCTGGGGCTGGGTCTTCGAGTACTACCGCGGTGAGAACCGCACCCAGTAACACGAGCCGAGCGCTTCAGGAGCCCGGACACTCCGCAAGGAGTGTCCGGGCTCCTGCTTTTGTCGCAATGCGTGTCACTCGTACGAGTCACCCGGCGTGCCGCAGTTGACGCGGCTTCCTAGCGTGAGGCCATGAGCCACACAGCGATCTCCCGCCCCCGCACCGTCGTCAGCTGCACGCTGCTGGTGATAGCCCTCTGCGCGGGCGTCACCGCCTGCGGCTCGGACGGCAACCCCCTCTCCCACCGCCCCTACGACGCGGCGGACCAGATCTCCTTCAACGCCCCCTCACAGGGCCGCAAGAAGGCCGACCCGGACAAGCCCCTGGAAGTGGTCGCCGAGGACTCCGACGGGCGCATCACGGACGTCACGGCCTACGACGCCGCCGGACGCTACGTGGCCGGCGAACTCGCCGCCGACGGCGGCCGCTGGCACAGCACCTCACCGCTCGCCGCCGACGCCGGCTACACGGTCCGTGTGAGCACCGAGAACGAGGACGGGGCGCCCGGCCGCAAGGTCCTCACCTTCGACACCGGCAAGCCCACCACCAAGAAGCGCCTGGACGTCACCTTCGGCCCCAAGGCGGGCACCTACGGCGTCGGCCAGCCCATCACGGCCGAGCTGAGCCGGCCCGTCAAGGACAGGGCTCAGCGGGCCGTCGTCGAACGGGCCCTCAAGGTCTCCTCCATGCCCGCGACGGACGGCGCCTGGCACTGGGTGGACGACAAGAAGCTCCACTACCGCCCCAAGGACTACTGGCCCGCACGGGCCACCATCCAGGTCCGCAGCAACCTGCCGGGCATCAAGATCGGCGACCGGATGTGGGGCGGCAAGGCCAAGCCGCTGACGATCACCACGGGGGACAAGGTCGTCGCCGTCACGGACGTCTCGGCGCACCGGATGACCGTCCACAAGAACGACGAGATCGTCCGGCAGATACCGGTGACCACGGGCAGGCCCGGCTACGACACCCGCAACGGCGTCAAGGTCGTCCTGGCCAAGGAGGGCACCGTCCGCATGACCAGCGCCAGCATCGGCGCCTCGGACTTCTACGACCTGATCGTCCACCACTCCGTGCGGGTCACCAACAGCGGCGAGTACATCCACGCCGCCCCCTGGTCCGTCGGCTCCCAGGGCTACGCCAACGTCAGCCACGGCTGCACCGGCATGAGCACCGAGAACGCCGCGTGGTTCTACGAGAACGTCCGCGAGGGCGACATCGTCAAGGTCATAAACTCCGCCGGCGACACGATGGCCCCCTTCGGCAACGGCTTCGGCGACTGGAACCTCGAGTGGAAGCAGTGGCGCACGGGCAGCGCCCTGACAGCCGGCACCCCCGAGGGCCCCACACCGGCGGACAGGGCCCGCCTGAGGCCGCAGAGCGCCTGAACGCCTTCAGGGGCGCGGGGAACTGCGCGACAAGCCACAGACCACCCGCACCCGCCGACGACGAGGAACCCCCGAGCTCCTAGGCGTTCAAAGCCGCCCTCGACCGCAACAGGGAAGCCAGCGCGGAGGCGAACTCCACCGGCTCCACCGGCAGGGTCACCGCACTCTCAGCCCGACTCCAGGTCGCGAGCCACGCATCCTGCGGCCGCCCGATCAGCAACAACACCGGCGGGCAGTCGAACACCTCGTCCTTGATCTGCCGGCAGAGCCCCATACCCCCCATCGGCACGGCCTCACCGTCCAGCACACAGACGTCGATCCCACCCCGGTCCAGCTCCTTGAGCACCGCACCCGGAGTCGCACATTCCACGAACTCCACCAAGGGAACGTCCGGCGCCGGCCGTCGTCCCGTGGCGAGCCGCACCTGCTCGCGGGTGTTGGAGTCGTCGCTGTAGACCAGCACCGTGGCGGTCGGCTGCATTGTTCCTCCGTGACGTCAGCGTCGTAAGGACAGGCCCGATGGGCGGATGCTACTCCCTTGAACACCACGTCAACACCGGTACGACCGGCTCCAACACTCCGAACGGCACCCCCCGGAGTGAGGGCGGGATAAGCGACCGACATAATGTCGGTCGTGGCGACAGCAACGACAGTAGAAACCGGGCACGCGCACCCGTCGGTCAACCGGCCGAACCTCACCAGCGTCGGAACCATCATCTGGCTGAGTTCCGAGCTGATGTTCTTCGCGGCCCTCTTCGCGATGTACTTCACCCTGCGATCGGTGACGGGTCCCGATCACTGGAAGGAGATGGCGAGCCATCTCAACTTCCCGTTCTCGGCGGCGAACACCACCATCCTGGTGCTCTCCTCGCTCACCTGCCAGCTCGGCGTGTTCGCCGCCGAGCGCGGTGACGTGAAGAAGCTGCGGATGTGGTTCATCGTCACCTTCGTCATGGGTGCGATCTTCATCGGCGGTCAGGTCTTCGAGTACACCGAGCTGGTCAAGGAGGCGGGCCTGTCCCTGTCCTCCGACCCGTACGGCTCGGTCTTCTACCTGACCACCGGCTTCCACGGCCTGCATGTGACGGGCGGTCTCATCGCCTTCCTGCTGGTCCTGGGCCGCACCTACGCGGCCCGGAGGTTCACCCACGAGCAGGCGACCGCCGCGATCGTCGTGTCCTATTACTGGCACTTCGTCGATGTCGTCTGGATCGGCCTCTTCGCCACGATCTACATGATCAAGTAGCGGGACCGCAGCGCGCGCCCGACGAGGCACGCATCCCAGAAGCACCGACGCAGAAGATCCTGACACCGGGGTAATCCGTGAAAAAGCTCTCCGCACGACGACGCCACCCGTTGGCGGCGGTCGTCGTCCTACTCCTCGCGCTGCTCTTCAGCGGGGGGCTGTACGCCGTGTTCGCACCCACGAGCAAGGCTGAGGCCGACGAAACCGCCCAGTCCCTCACCATCGAGGAGGGCAAGAAGCTCTACTCGGTCGGCTGCGCCAGTTGCCACGGCACCGGCGGTCAGGGCACCTCCGACGGGCCGAGCCTGGTGGGTGTGGGCGCCGCGGCCGTGGACTTCCAGGTGGCCACCGGCCGTATGCCGGCCGCCACCTCCCAGGGTCCGCAGGTCCCCAAGAAGAAGAACATCTACAGCCAGGCCGAGATCGACCAGCTCGCGGCCTACATCGCCTCGCTGGGCGCCGGGCCTGCCATCCCGACCGAGGAGCAGTACGGCCCCCAGGGCGCCGACATCGCCAAGGGCGGTGAGCTGTTCCGCACCAACTGCGCGCAGTGCCACAACTTCACCGGCAAGGGGGGTGCGCTGACGCACGGCAAGTACGCGCCGGACCTCGAGGGTGTCGCCCCGAAGCACATCTACGAGGCCATGCAGACCGGCCCGCAGAACATGCCGTCCTTCCCCGACACCACGCTGTCGGAGAAGAACAAGAAGGACATCATCGCGTACCTGGACGCGGTCAACAGCAGCAAGTCCGAGAGCCCCGGCGGTCTCGAGCTCGGCGGCCTCGGGCCGGTCAGCGAGGGCCTGTTCGGATGGATCTTCGGTCTCGGCGGGCTGATCGCCGTCGCCGTGTGGGTCGCCGCCCGGACCGCAAAGGCCAAGAAGTCATGAGTAGCCAAGACATTCCAGAAGAGAACCTGCCTGCCGAGCACTCCGGGCAGTCCGCAGGACATGACGAGCACGGGCACGGAGCGCTGAGCCCCGCGGACGAGAAGAACCCGTTCGCCGACCCGGGCCTGCCCCCCCACGAGCACCGGATCCAGGACGTCGACGAGCGGGCCGCCAAGCGGTCCGAGCGCTCGGTCGCCCTGATGTTCACGGTGTCGATGCTGGCCACCATCGCCTTCATCGCCGCGTTCGTGGCGATCCCGGTCGACAAGTCGGTCTACATCTTCCCGCTCGGCCACATCAGTGCGCTGAACTTCGCGCTGGGCATGACGCTCGGCATCGCGCTGTTCTGCATCGGCGCGGGCGCCGTCCACTGGGCCCGCACCCTGATGTCGGACGTGGAGATCGCCGACGAGCGGCACCCGATCGAGGCGGAGCCCGAGGTCCGCGAGAAGGTCTTCGCGGACTTCAAGCAGGGCGCCAAGGAATCCGCGATCGGCCGCCGCAAGCTGATCCGTACCACCATGTTCGGCGCGCTCACGCTGCTGCCGCTCTCCGGTGTCGTGCTGCTGCGCGACCTCGGCCCGCTGCCCGAGGACAAGCTGCGTCACACGCTCTGGTCCAAGGGCAAGCTGCTCGTCAACATGAACACGAACGAGCCGCTGCGTCCGTCGGACGTCGCGGTCGGCTCGCTGACCTTCGCCAAGCCCGAGGGCCTGGAGGAGCACGACCACGAGTTCCAGAACGAGATCGCCAAGGCCGCCCTGATGATCGTCCGGATCCAGCCGGAGAACATCAAGGACAAGCGCGAGCTCGAGTGGTCGCACGAGGGCATCGTCGCGTACTCGAAGATCTGCACCCACGTCGGTTGCCCGATCTCCCTGTACGAGCAGCAGACGCACCACGTGCTCTGCCCCTGCCACCAGTCCACCTTCGACCTCTCCGACGGTGCCCGAGTGATCTTCGGTCCCGCTGGTCACGCCCTGCCGCAGCTCCGCATCGGCGTGAACGACGAGGGCTACCTCGAGGCGCTCGGCGACTTCGAAGAGCCCGTCGGCCCTGCTTTCTGGGAGCGCGGATGAGCACTGCACAAGAACGCCGCAAGGCACCCGCCGGAGAGCGGGTCGCCGACTGGGCCGACGGCCGCCTCGGGATCTACTCCCTGGCCAAGGCCAACATGCGCAAGATCTTCCCGGACCACTGGTCCTTCATGCTGGGTGAGATCTGCCTCTACAGCTTCATCATCATCATCCTGACGGGTGTGTACCTGACGCTGTTCTTCCACCCGTCGATGAACGAGGTGGAGTACCACGGCAGTTACGTCCCGCTCCAGGGGCAGCTGATGTCGGAGGCGTTCGCCTCCACCCTGGACATCAGCTTCGACGTGCGCGGCGGTCTGCTCATCCGGCAGATCCACCACTGGGCGGCGATCATCTTCCTCGCCGGCATGTTCGTGCACATGATGCGCGTCTTCTTCACCGGCGCGTTCCGCAAGCCGCGCGAGGTCAACTGGCTGTTCGGCTTCCTGCTGTTCGTCCTGGGCATGTTCACCGGTTTCACCGGTTACTCGCTCCCGGACGACCTGCTCTCCGGCACCGGTGTCCGCTTCACCCAGGGCGCGATCCTGTCCGTGCCGATCGTCGGTACCTACATCTCGATGTTCCTGTTCGGCGGGGAGTTCCCGGGTACCGACTTCGTCGCCCGGTTCTACTCGATCCACATCCTGCTGCTGCCGGGCATCATGCTCGGGCTCGTGGTCGGCCACCTGATCCTGGTCGTCTACCACAAGCACACGCAGTACGCGGGTCCCGGCCGGACCAACAAGAACGTCGTCGGCATGCCGCTGCTGCCGGTCTACATGGCCAAGGCCGGGGGCTACTTCTTCCTGGTCTTCGGTGTCATCGCGGCCCTCGCCGGCATCGCGACCGTCAACCCGATCTGGGTCCTGGGCCCCTACCGGCCCGACCAGGTGTCGACGGGTGCACAGCCCGACTGGTACATGGGCTTCGCCGAGGGTCTGGTCCGGGCCATGCCCGGCTGGGAGATCGACTTCTGGGGTCACACGCTCGTCCTGGGCGTGTTCATCCCGCTGGTGCTGTTCGGTCTCTTCCTCGGGATCATCGCCCTCTACCCGTTCATCGAGGCGTGGGTCACCGGGGACAAGCGCGAGCACCACATCCTGGACCGGCCGCGCAACGCCCCGACGCGCACCGCCTTCGGTGTCGCGTGGGTCACCGGCTACATGATCATGCTGATCGGCGGTGGCAACGACATCGTCGCCACCCACTTCCACCTGTCGATCAACGCGGTCACCTGGTTCGTCCGGATCGGGTTCTTCGCCGGGCCGGTCATCGCGTTCATCATCACCAAGCGCATCTGCCTCGGCCTTCAGCGCCGGGACAAGGAGAAGGTGCTGCACGGCCGCGAGTCGGGCATCATCAAGCGCCTGCCGCACGGTGAGTTCATCGAGGTGCACGAGCCGCTCAGCCAGGAGCAGATGTACACGCTCACGGCGCACGAGCAGTACCAGCCGGTCGAGATCGGCCCGACGGTCGACGAGAACGGTGTCGAGCGCAAGGTGAAGGGCTCCGAGAAGCTGCGCGCCAAGCTCAGTGAGTCCTACTACGGCGAGGGAGCCCAGATCCCGAAGCCCACCACCGAGGAGTACCGGGAGATCACCAGCGGCCACGGCCACCACTGATCGCTGCTTCGCCACGCCACGCCAAGGGCCCCGTCCGGTGTTCGGACGGGGCCCTTCGCCGTGCCCCGCGGCTGGATAGGGTGGGACCCACCATTGACGTGTACGACACGTACGACGACCAGGAGCGGCTTATGAGCGCTGTGACCCCCGCTGGAGGCGACACCGCGGCGGGCCGCTCCTGGCCCGCCCTGCTGAACGGCCTGCTGGACGGCCGGCACCTGAGCGCGGACGACACCGCCTGGGCGATGGACCTGATCATGCGCGGCGAGGCGACCGATGCGCAGATCGCGGGCTTCGTGGTGGCCCTGCGCGCCAAGGGCGAGACGGTCGAGGAGATCAACGGCCTCGTCCGGACGATGTACGAGCACGCGAACGTGATCGAGGTGCCCGGGGCGACGGTCGACATCGTCGGCACGGGCGGTGACGGCGCCAAGACGGTCAACATCTCCACGATGTCCTCGATCGTCATCGCCGGCACGGGCGCGAAGGTCGTCAAGCACGGCAACCGGGCCGCGTCCTCGGCGTCCGGTGCCTCCGACGTGCTGGAGAAGCTCGGGGTCAACCTGGAGTTGCCGCTGCACCGGGTCGTGGAGGTCGCCGAGGAGGCCGGGATCACCTTCTGCTTCGCGGTGAAGTTCCACCCGGCGCTGCGTCACGCGGGCGCGGCACGCGGCCAGCTGGGCATCCGCACGGTGTTCAACGCGCTCGGTCCGCTGACCAATCCGGCCCGGGTGCGGGCCCAGGCCGTCGGCGTCGCGGACCCGCGCATGGCGCCGATCGTCGCGGGCGTCTTCGCCGAGCGCGGCAACTCGTCCCTGGTCTTCCGGGGCGACGACGGCCTCGACGAACTGACCACCACTGCTACGTCCCGGGTGTGGATCGTCCGGGACGGCAAGGTGACCGAGGAGTCCTTCGACCCGCGCGACGTGGGCATCGAACTCGTCCCCGTGGAGGCGCTGCGCGGCGCGGACGCCTCCTACAACGCGGAGGTCGCCCGCCGTCTGCTGGACGGCGAGACGGGCCCGGTGCGCGACGCGGTCCTGCTGAACTCGGCGGCGGCCCTGGTGGCCCTGGAGCCGACGGAGGCACCGCTGGCCGAGCAGATCCGTGCCGGCATGGCGAAGGCGGCCGAATCGATCGACTCCGGGGCCGCCAAGCGGACCCTGGAGCGGTGGGTGGCGGCGAGCCACGCGTAGCGCGGGGTGTCCCGCAATCCGGACGCGGGTTGCGGGACCTCGATCATTCTCGTACGTTCCTTTCCAGGTCATGAGTGACAGTCACGAGGCCCCGGCCGACTGTCCGGCAACCCTCCGTCCGTGGCGGGGTGCCCCGGGTGAAGACCAGGCCGTAGTCAGCAAGGTCTACGGCAAGCGCGGACCCCTCGCACACTTTTGAAAAAGTGTGGGGCCAGGGGTCCTGGTCCTCGAGGAGTCTTCCGTGAGCAAGCGAATGCGCTAGGGCCGCAGAGCCCGCCTCCGCACACCCTTTTTCTCTTCACCCCCTGTCTCTCACGGGAGTTCCGCCATGTCCGTCTCCACCGTCGCCGCCCCGTCCGTCTGTGCCCCGCTGCCCGTGCTGGGCCGGGACGTCACCGTCCCGCTCGTCACCGGTGGCGAGGTCACCTACGCCGCGCTCGACTACGCCGCCAGTGCCCCGGCGCTCCAGCGTGTCTGGGACGACGTCGCCGCCTACGCGCCGTACTACGGCAGCGTCCATCGCGGTGCCGGGTACCTGTCCCAGCTGTCGACCGACCTGTTCGAGAACGCCCGCCGGACGGTCGCGGAGTTCCTCGACTGCCGGGACGGTGACCAGGTCGTCTTCACCCGGTCCACCACCGACTCCCTCAACCTGCTCGCCGCCGCGCTCCCGGCCGGCTGCCAGGTCTTCGTCTTCGAGACCGAGCACCACGCCTCCCTGCTGCCCTGGCGCGACGCCCGCGTCACCTGCCTCGACGCCCCGCGCAGCCCCCGCCGGGCCGTCGAGACGCTGGAGCGCGCCCTCGCCGAGCGGGACCCCCACGGGCCGGCCCTGGTCTGCGTCACCGGCGCCTCGAACGTCACCGGCGAGCTGTGGCCCGTACGGGAGCTCGCGGCCGCCGCGCACGCCCACGGCGCCCGGATCGTGCTCGACGCCGCCCAGCTGGCTCCGCACCACCCCGTGTCCGTCAAGGACCTCGACGTCGACTGGGTCGCCTTCTCCGGGCACAAGCTGTACGCGCCCTTCGGCTCCGGCGTCCTGGCCGGGCGGGCCGACTGGCTGCGCGAGGCCGAGCCGTACCTCGCGGGCGGCGGCGCCAGCCGCAAGGTCACCCGGGGCACGGACGGGGGAGTGGACGTGGAGTGGCACGACAGCGCCGCCCGTCACGAGGCCGGATCGCCCAACGTCATCGGCGCCTACGCCGTCGCCTCCGCCTGCAAGGCGCTGACGGAGGCCGGCTTCGACACGCTCGTCGCCCGCGAGCAGTACCTGGTCGCCAAGGTGCGGGAGGGGCTCGCCGACGTCCCTCAGGTGCGGTTCCTGTCCCTGTTCGGGGACGACGCGCCGCGCGTGGGAGTGCTCTCCTTCGTCGTCGAGGGCTGGAACAGCTCCCACTTCGCCGCCGCCCTGTCCGCCGAGTACGGCATCGGCGTACGGGACGGGCTCTTCTGCGCCCACCCGCTGGTGCGCACGCTGCTCGGCAGCGACCCGCAGACGCAGGGCGAGTGCGGCGCACCGGAGGCGGCGCCCGGCGAGAAGTCCCTCAACGCCATCCGCGTGAGCTTCGGCGCGGGCACGCCGGACGAGCACGTGGAGCGGTTCGTGCGGGCCGTGAAGGAGCTCGTGACGGACGGGGCTCAGTGGAACTACCGCACGGAGGACGGGCGTTGCGTGCCGGACACCTCCGCCTGAACGGCCGGTGCGCAGGCCACCGGTAGCCGGGCGCCCAGAACGATCATCCGCAGGGCGCGTTCCGTGGCGTCGGTGAGCAGTTCGCTCGCCCGGAGCAGCGCCTCCGCCAGGGCCATCGGGGCCGGCAGGATGCCGCTGAACGCGTCCACGCCGGGCACCTCGTGCGCGCCCTCGCCGAGCGTGCCCGCCAGGGCCAGCACCGGGCGGCCGTGGAGCTTGGCCCGGCGGGCCACCTCGGCGGGGACCTTGCCGCGCGGCGTCTGGTGGTCCAGGGCGCCCTCGGCGGTGATCACCAGGTCCGCGCCGGCCAGCCGGGCGTCCAGGTCGAGGTGGTCCAGCAGCACGTCGAAGCGGGGGAGGAGACGGGCGCCGAGGGCGGCGAGGCCGGCGCCCAGGCCGCCGGAGGCCCCGGTTCCGGGACCGTACCGGAGATTGCTGTCCGGGACGGCGACATCGCGGGTGAGGACGAAGGCCCAGTTCTCCAGCCCGGCCGACAGCTGCTCCACCTGCTCGGGCGTCGCGCCCTTCTGCGGGCCGAAGACCCGGGCCACACCCCGCTCTCCGCACAGCACGTTGTACGGGTTGCAGGCGACGAGCAGCTCCACGTCCGCCAGGCGGGTGTCCAGGCCCCGCGGGTCGATGCGGTGCAGCCGCGTCAGCTCCCGCCCTCCGACCGGGAGTTCCTCGCCCTGCTCGTCCAGCAGCCGGGCCCCGAGCGCCTGGAGCGCGCCCGCGCCGCCGTCGGAGGTGCCCGAGTCGCCGCAGCCGACGAGGATCCGCCGGACGCCCGAGTCGAGTGCGGCCCGGATCAGTTCGCCGACGCCGTAGGTGGTGGTGGCGCCCGGGTCCCGCAGGTCGCGCGGGACCAGGGAGAGGCCCGCGACCGCCGCCATCTCCACCACCGCCGTCTCCCCGGAGCCCAGCAGGGCGAAGTGGGAGCCGACGGTCTCGCCGATCGGACCGGTGGCGGGCACGGGGACGAGCCTGCCCCCGGTCGCCGCGGCCAGGGCGAGGGCCGTGCCCTCGCCGCCGTCCACCAGCGGGACGAGGTCGAGCTCGGCGTCGGGCAGGACCCGGCGTACGCCGGCCGCGATGGCGTCGGCGGCGGCCTCCGCGGACAGGGACTCCTTGAAACCACTGGGGGCTACGACGACACGGTTCAGCATGAGGGCTCCTTAGCGGGTGACGGAGACGCCGAGCAGTGGCCAGATTGCGACGGCGAAGAGCAGGACGAGCGCGGCGGTCAGCGGGGCCAGGAAGGCGGACAGCCGCAGCAGGTCGCGCGGGGCGTAGGTGGGGGTGCCGGGGATCTGCGCGAAGAGCGTGACCGGCTTGGCCGAGGCGGGCAGCGTGTGGCAGAAGCCCGCGGCGGCGGTGGAGGCGAGCGCGGCGGCGACCGGGTTGACGCCGACGCCGACGGAGGCGGCCACGACCAGCGGGACCAGGACCGAGGAGCGGGCGGAGCGGGACTGCAGGACCAGGTGGGCCGCCGTGCTGACGACGATCACCATCGCCAGGAACACCATCGGGGGCTCGTTCGCCGGCAGGCCGGAGACCAGCCACTTCGCCGCTCCCGAGTCGGCGAGCGCGACGCCCATCGCCATCGTCGCCGCCATGAACAACAGCAGCGACCAGGGGACGGTCTTCAGCGCGTCCTTCAGGCGTACGGTGCCGAGTGCGGGCGAGGCGGCCACGACCGCGCCGATCAGTGCCACGATCGCGGGCGGCAGGTGGTGCAGCGGCTCGCTGCACCACAGCAGCACGACCGTGGCGAGCAGCAGGGCGCAACGCTTCTCGGCCTGCGTCCACGGGCCGGTGACCGCCTGTTCGCTGTGCTCCTGGATCTGCTGGGCACTGATGTGTACGGGGCCGCGCCGGTCCTCGCGTCGCGTCATCGTCAGCAGCACCAGCTCGGCGGCCAGGTGGGACGACACCACGGCCAGCGGAAGGCCCAGCAGCAGCCACTCCGTGAAGCCGATGTGCTGCCCGGTCGCCTCGAACAGCACCGACACGGTGATCAGATGCGCGCCGGCACCGATCAAAGTCCCTACTGCCGACAGGAGAATCACGGTCGGGAACAGCAGCGCCAGCATCACGACCAGTCGCTTACGGTCGGCGAGGACCTTGGCGAGGGCCAGGAACACCGGCAGCGCCAGCGCGGCCCGCCCGGAGGTGGCCGGCACCGCGAACGCCGTGACGACCAGGGCCGCCGTCGTCAGGTGCACGAGTTGCCGCACGGTGCGGGCTCCGCTGACGAGGAAGACCGCCGCACGGCCGGCGAGCCCGGTCCGCGACACCGCCGCCGCCAGGACGAACGCGCAGATCAGCAGCCACACGGTGGCGTCGCCGAGAGTGCCGAACAGGGTGTCGTTGCTGATCACACCGGTCACCGTGAGCGCCAGCGCGGCGCCCAGCGCGATGTACGTGTCGTCTATCGACGTTCCGATCCACGCACAGGTCGCCAGGACGAACACGGCGAGGGTGAAGCGGGCGTCACCGCCGAGTCCCGGGAAGTTCCCCGGGACGGCCAGCAGAGCGCACAGCGACAGTGCCACGCACAGGGCAGTGAGAGCTCGTAGGTTCCATGTCACGTCATCGAGGGTTCATCCGGGCGGTGAGCCGTCGATGAGCCGAAGATGAAAGGAACTTCACCCGGCGGGAAGCCGGTACCCCATCCCGCGCACGGTCTCCACCCGCTCCGCGCCGAGCTTCTTGCGCAGTGTGCGGACATAGACGTCCACGATGTTGGAACCGGGGTCGAAGTCGTAGCCCCACACGTGGGAGAGGATCTGCTCGCGGGACAGCACCTGCCCCGGGTGCCGCAGGAACAGCTCCAGCAGGACGAACTCACGGGCCGTCAGGTCGACGGTCTGCTCCCCGGACCTGGCGCGCCGGGTGCGCAGGTCCAGGCTCAGCGAACCGGCCCTGAGCACGGTCACCTCCGGCGCCCGGGCCGCCGTACGCAGCCTGAGGCGGACCCGGGCGAGCAGTTCCTCGAAGCGGAACGGCTTGGTCATCCAGTCGTCGGCGCCGCCTTCCAGGCCGGCCACCGCGTCCCGTACGGAGTCGCGTGCGGTCAGCACGATCACCGGGGTGGTCACCCGTGCCTCGCGCAGTTCGCGCAGGATCGTGAAGCCGTCGCGGCCGGGCAGGTTGATGTCCAGGACGACGAGGTCGAAGCCGCCGGTCAGGGCGTACTCGTAGCCGGCGTCGCCGTCGGTGACGACGGTCGTGGTGAATCCGTTCGAGCGCAGGCCCTTCTCGACGAAGGAGGCGATGCGCTCCTCGTCCTCGACGATGAGGATGCGGTTCACGTGTGATGGCCTTCCGGTGCCTGTGATGCGTGCAGAACGAGGGTGAAGGTGGCGCCGCCGCCGGGGGTGTCGGACAGCCGGACGTGGCCGTGGTGCCCCTCGGCGATGGCCTTGACGATGGCCAGCCCGAGTCCGGCGCCGGAGCCGCGTGCGCCTCGCCGGGCGGTGCCTCGCCGGAAGCGTTCGAAGATGACCTCGGTGTCCTGCGGCTGGACACCGGTGCCCGAGTCGGCGACGTACAGCTCGATGTGCGGGCCGGCGGTCCGGGAGCCGATGCGGACGGTCTGGCCGGGCATGGTGTGCTGCACGGCGTTCAGCGCGAGCTGCACCATGGCCTGGGTGATCCGCTGGAAGTCCAGTTCGGTCTCCACGTCGGCGACCTCGGCCAGCCGCCAGTCGCGCTCGCCCAGGGTGCGGGCCTTGACGAAGACGTCGGCGGTGAGTTCGGCCACCTGAGCCGGCTCGGGGACGACGAAGTCGGGACGTTCGGTCTTGGCCAGGACCAGCAGGTCCTCGACGATGCGGCTCATCCGGTCGAGTTCGTCGGTGACCAGCCGGACCGTCTCCTCGCGTTCGGCCGGGTCGTCGCCCATGACCTCCAGATGACCCCGGACGATGGTGATCGGGGTGCGCAGCTCGTGGCCCGCGTCGTCGACGAACTCGCGCTGCGCGGCGAAGGCCCGGTCCAGACGGTCGAGCATGCCGTTGAAGGTCTCGGCGAGAGCCGCTATGTCGTCGTTGCCGTGCACCGGGATCCTGCGGGTGAGGTCCTGCTCGGTGATCTGCGCAGCCGCGGTGCGCACCAGCCGCACCGGCCTGAGGATGCGTCCGGCGACCACCCAGGCGATGCCGGTGGTGAGCAGCAGGGCGACGCCGGAGATGATCAGCAGGGTGCGGAACACCTCGTTCACCCGCTGCCGCTCGGGCTCCGGGTGGATGGCCACGACGAACGCGGCGTCCGGCTCCGCACCCGCCCGGGCCACCGTGACCTTGGCCCACCGGATCTCGCCCTGCGGCCGCCGCACGGTGCCGGAGGACTCCGGCGAGTCGAAGATGCGGCGTCTGGCGTCGGCGTCCCGGTGGAGGGGCAGGCCCGCGCGGATGGTGCCCTGCTGCCGGATCTGGCCCAGGTCACCGTCCGGCCTGCGGACCAGACCGATCAGTTCCTCGTCGGCGTCGGGGTTCTGCTGCTGGAGGAAGACCGTCAGCAGGCGGGGCGCGGTGGTGAACGGACGGTTTGTCTCGGGGTCCCTGCCCCGCTCCTCGAAGCCGGCGAACTCGTCGGCCTCCTGAGTGAGCAGACGGTTGATCCGGTTGTCGACGTCCCGCATCAGGAACGAGCGGGTGGTCGTGGTCACCTCGATCAGCGCTACCGCCATGACGAGCAGCAACCACAGCAGGATGCGGACCCGGGCGGTGATCCGCCGACGGGCCGGGTCAGTTGGTGTCGTCGCGTCCGTCGTCGGGCCCGTCGTCTCCGGCGCCCTGACCGTGGTCGTCGTCATCGTCATCCATCGTGGGGCTGTCGGTCACCGGCTGCCGCGGCACGACCTCGTCGTCCGGAGAGGGATCGGGTGTGGGCTTGGGGCTGGGCTTGGGGGTGGGGGTGGGTGCGGGCTTGGGGGAGTCGCTGTCCAGCACCACCTTTGAGGGGACCTTCGGTGACTCCGGGCGGTCCGAGAGCGCGAAACTGGTCGCGGCGATACCCAGCGGGATCAGAACGACGGCGGACAGGGCCGCCATACGACGAGTGAAAGCCATGTGCCCGATCATTCGCCGGGAACACGGTGAGAAGGATGAGGGCCGGATGAAGAACTCTTCATCCGGGAGCTCCTCATCCGGGAGCGGTCCTCAGTTGTCCAGCCCGATGGAGAACGCCGCCTCCAGGTCGTGCTGCGAGTACGTACGGAACGCCACGTGCGTGTCGGTCCCCTCCACGCCGGGGATCTTGCTGATCCGGCCGGGGATGACCTCCGCCAGGTCCTCGTGCTCCTTCACCCGGACCATCGCGATGAGGTCGTAGGTGCCGGTGACGGAGAAGACCTCGCTGACGTTGTCCAGCGCGGCGATCGACTCCGCGATCTCGGGGATCCGGTCCACGCTGGTCTTGATGAGGACGATCGCGGTGATCACGGCTGGTTCTCTCCCTCGGGGGCCGGAGCAGGGGCGGCCTTCACTCTAGTAGGGCTGGTGGGACGGCCGTAGCGGACCGACGCATAGCCGAAGCCGAGCCCGAATCCGATCAGGTGGGCGAGGTAGGCCACGCCCGGTCCGTCCGAGGCCCGCCCCGCCGCCAGCCACTGCAGCGCCGCCCAGAACGGCAGCACGATCCAGGCCGGGAAGCGCACCGGCAGGAAGAAGAGGAACGGCAGGAGACTGGTCACCCTGGCCCGGGGGAACAGGAACAGGAAGGCACCGAGGACCGCCGAGATCGCACCCGAGGCACCGACCAGGGACTGCTCGGAGTCCGCGTTGGCGGCGGCGTAGCCCAGCAGGGCCAGATAGCCGCAGCCGACATAGAACAGGGTGAACCGCACCCGGCCCATCCGTTCCTCGGTCATCGCCCCGAAGACGTAGAGGAAGAGCATGTTGCCGAGCAGGTGCACCCAGCTGCCGTGGACGAAGAGGGCCGTCGCGGGGGTGAGGGCCGATCCGGCGGACCCCTCGAACAGGTCTGCGGGGATCACGCCCCAGTGCCGGAAATAGGCGCGTTGCGCGGCGAGCAGGTCGTCGCCCGTGCCGTACGCCGGACTGAGGCCCGAGGCGGGTCCGGCCAGGAAGACCGCGCAGCACAGAGCGATCAGTGAGTACGTCACCGGCGCCGACGACCCCCGGACCGATCTGCCGGCCCGGACGATCGACGCACTCCACTTGCTGATCATGGGCACAGAGCATGACGTAACCGGACGCAACCGCACAGACCGCCTCGCCGCCGTGGACGCGCGGGCGACGAGGACCTGCCAGGCCGTAGGGTTACGAGCCACACGCACCGGGGATGCCGGTGGCGTCACGGACACTAGAAGGAAAGAGAACAGGCCACGATGACGGTTCCCCTGCCGACCGCCTCGACGCGGTGGCGCTGCGCCCTCTGCGGCAACCTCACGAGGTTCGACGTGACCCGCTCGTCGAAGGTCGTCGAGTACGTCCACCTCGACCTGGCCGGAGAGCCGAAGGTCGAGGAGCGCGAGGTGCTCAGTGAGACCATCGAGTCGGTGCGCTGCCGCTGGTGCAACGCGGTGGACCAGGTGGAACTCGTGGACAGGCCGGGTGCCGGCTCCTGAGGGGAGCGGGCCCCGCACAGGCATAGGGGTGTGACGGATGGTGGAGACCACGGGCGGGGGGCCGGGCGACGGCGCCGCCGAGGTGCTCGACCGTCCGCTGCCCGACGGCGTGCGCCGCAGGGTCGTCCAGATCGTCTCCGACGGCTTTGGTTCGCTGACGGTCGGCGAGCTGCCCGCGCAGCTCAGGCAGTACGCCCGGTTCGCCCCGAACCGCCGGGCCAAGTTCGCCGGCAATGCCATGGCCGCGGCGCTGGAGACCGACCCGCTGTTCCGGCAGCGCATCGGGGAGAAGCTCAGAGAGGCCCAGCCGGAACTGACCGGCGCCCTCGACTCAGGCTCCCCGCCCCCGGCCGCGGACCCGCTCGACGTGGCGGCCGCGGCCTACGTACTGCGGCCGCCCGGCTGGGTGAAGCTCGTGACCGCCGCCGGCGAGGAGGCCCAGCGGGCCGACGCCGAGCGGGCCGACGAGGAGAACCGGGCCGAGCTGGAACGGCTGCGCGCCGAGCTGGCCCGCGCCCGTGACCACACCAGGGCCGAGACGGAGCGGCTGCGCACGGAGCTGGAATCGGCCAAGAAGGAAGCCGAGTCGCTGCACCGCAAGCTCCGCGCCGCCGTCAGCGACGTCAAGCGCGGCGAGGCCGCCCTGCGCAAGGCGCACGGCGAGATCGAGGCCGTCCGCGCCGAGGGGCAGGCCCAGGTGTCCGCCGCCGAGAGCGAGACCCGGCGGCTCAAGGCCCGGCTGGGCGAGACCGAGGCCGCCCTGGAGGCGGCCCGCCGGGCGGCGCGCGAGGGCCGCAGCGTGGAGGACATGCGGGTACGGCTGCTGCTGGACACCCTGCTGGACGCCACCCAGGGGCTCCGCCGCGAACTGGCCCTGCCGCCGGTGTCGGTGCGGCCCGCCGAGACCGTGGACGCCGTCGAGCCGGGCCGGATGAGCCCCAAGGACATCGCCGCCCGCGCCCTGTCCGAGAACGACCCGCAGGTCCTCGACCAGCTGCTGGCGCTGCCGCAGGCCCATCTGGTCGTCGACGGCTACAACGTCACCAAGACCGGCTATCCGCAGATGCCGCTGGAGAAGCAGCGCCTGAGGCTGCTGGGGCAGCTCTCGCAACTGGCGGCGCAGAGCGGCGCCGAGGTGACGTGCGTCTTCGACGGGGCCGAACTGGCCGCGCCGGTACTGCTCGCGCCACCGCGCGGGGTACGGGTGCTGTTCTCGAAGCCGGGCGTCACCGCCGACGAGCTGATCCGCCAGCTGGTGCGCGCCGAACCGCCCGGCCGGCCCGTCATCGTGGCCTCCACCGACCGCGAGGTCGCCGACGGCGTGGCCCGCGCGGGCGCCCGCCCCGTGGCCTCGGCGATGCTGCTGAAGCGCCTTTCGCGAGCTTAGGAACCGTACGGGCGATGCGTAACGTCCGGGCTTCATGCCCGAATTGATGAGACATGTGTGCCACGTTGAGTCAAGCGTGCCTCACGGCCTGTGAGTCGAGGGGAAAAGTTGGCCTACCGTGACGCGATTTTTCATCTGAGGATTTGAACTGATCACAGGAAGGTCACTAGGGTCAGGCCCCGAACCTCCGCTCGGGTGATCGCTCACTGGGAGCGACGGCGGAGGGGCCGAGAAGGAGCTTGTCACCCGTGGCGTCCCACCGTCGTCCCAAGCAGCCGAGCCGCACACGTGTGACCGTGTTGACCACAGCCGCTGCCGCTGCCGTCGCCTTCAGCTCGCAGGCCGCCAACGCCGCCCCCAGCGAGAAGCCGAGCAAGGACGAGGTCAAGGCCAAGGTCGACAAGCTCTACGAAGAGGCGGAGCAGGCCACCGAGAAGTACAACGGGGCCAAGGAGAAGCAGGAGAAGCTCCAGAAGGAGATCTCCACCATCCAGGACAACGTCGCCCGCGGCCAGGAGGAGCTCAACGAGCTGCGCGACAGCCTGGGCCTCGCGGCCGCGTCGCAGTACCGGACCGGCTCCATCGACCCCTCCGTGCAGCTCTTCCTCTCCGCGAACCCGGACGACTACCTCGACAAGGCCTCCACGCTCGACCAGTTGAGCAGCCAGCAGGTCGAGGCGCTGAAGAAGGTCCAGGAGAAGCAGCGCGAACTCGCCCAGGAGCGCGCCGAGGCCTCCGAGAAGCTCAAGGACCTCGCCTCCACCCGCACCGAACTCGGCAAGAAGAAGAAGGAAGTCCAGGGCAAGCTCGCCTCCGCGCAGAAGCTGCTCAACAGCCTCACCGCAGCCGAGAAGGCGGCACTCGCCGCCGAGCAGAGCCGCGCCAGCCGGACCAGCGAGCGCGACGCCCTCACCGGCAACGTCCCGCCCAGCTCGGGCCGGGCCGCCGCGGCCTACGCCTTCGCCCAGAGCCAGCTCGGCAAGCCATACGTCTACGGCGCCACCGGCATGAGCTCCTACGACTGCTCCGGCCTCACCTCCCGGGCCTACGCCGCCGCCGGCGTGCAGATCCCGCGTACCTCCGAGGCGCAGTCCCAGATCGGCACCAAGATCTACTCGGTCAGCCAGCTCAAGGTCGGCGACCTGGTCTTCTTCTTCAACGACCTGCACCACGTCGGCCTCTACGCCGGCAACGGGCAGATCATCCACGCCCCGCGCACCGGCACGGTCGTCCGCTACGAGTCGATGGACACCATCGGCGGCCCCTTCATGTTCGGCGTCCGCGTCTGACGTCCCGGACTCCCGCACTCCGCACGACGGCCCCGACCGGCCCTCGGCGTCTTCAAGATCGGGACACCGTGTCCGCCATCCGGGCGAATCGCGACCGCCTCGACTGAGCCCTCGCCCCGCCAGTGACCTGCGTCAGTGGCGGGGCGTCGTGTCGCATACCCACGGAAATACCCACGGATGGTCGTTGGCGGCCCAGCGTCACGGGGCTACTGTCTGCCGCGTTTCCTAGTCCGTCAGCGGAAGGAGAGCGGCTTCCCGTGGGGTCCCAACGCCGCCTTGCACCGTCCGGGTTCGACCGGGGCGCCAGTGCCGCGGTCAGCTTCCTCTCCGTCGCGGCCGCCGCCCTGGGCGCGGTACCGGCCGCGGCCGCACCGTACGACGACAGCCGAGCCAAGGTGGACCGCCTCTACGAGCAGGCCGAGAAGGCGACCGAGGCCTACAACAAGGCCGACGAGCGCGCCGACGAGCTGCGTGAGGAGGTCGGCACCGCCCGGGACCGGATCGCCCGGCAGCAGCAGCGCATCAACTCCATGCGGGAGTCGTTCGGTTCGCTCGCCGGCGCCCAGTACCGGTCGGGCGGCATCGACCCGTCCCTCGCTCTGCTGTTCTCCGACGACCCGGACGACTACCTCGACAGGGCATCCCGGCTGTACCGCATCACGGCCCACCAGGCCGGTGAGCTGAAGGAGCTTCAGGAGGCCATGCGCGAACTCGCCCAGGACCGCGAGGAGGCCGCGGGCAAGCTCCGTGAACTGGAGAAGAGCCGCAAGGCCGTCGCCGCCCACAAGAAGACCGTCGAGCGGAAGCTCGCCACGGCCCGCCGGCTGCTCGGCTCCCTCCCGTACGACGAGCGCGACGCCTACGACCGTGCATCCCGCTCCGGCCGCGACGGCATCCCCGACCTCGGCAGCGCCACCGCCGCCTCGGGACGCGGGGCCGCCGCCGTCGCCGCCGCCCGCAGCGCGCTCGGCAAGCCCTACATCTGGGGCGCCAACGGCCCCTCCGGCTTCGACTGTTCGGGCCTGATGCAGTGGTCGTACGCGCAGGCCGGGGTCTCCCTGCCGCGCACCTCGCAGGCCCAGCGGTACGCCGGCCGGCAGGTCCCGCTGTCCCAGGCGCGCCCCGGTGACCTGGTCCTCTACCGGTCCGACGCCAGCCATGTCGGGATGTACGCGGGCAACGGCCAGGTCATCCACGCGCCCTACCCCGGCGCGCCCGTGCGCTACGACCCGGTCGGGATGATGCCGGTCTCGTCGGTCACCAGGGTCTGACCGGCGCGGCCCGTCGCCCGTACGATCGGGAACGTGGCTGGTCGAAGGTCGGGGTCCCCGGTGGTGGCGCTCGTCGTGCTGCTCGTCTTCCTGACCGGATGCGGGGGCCGGTCCGCCGCCGACAGCGCCACGGCCGACGTCCAGCGGCTCCTCGACCGGCGGGCCGCAGCGGTCCTCGACCACGACGAGCGGGCCTACGCGCGCACCGGCACGGGGGCGGATTTCGCCCAGGTACGCGCGCTGCCCCTGGCCGACTGGTCGTACCGCGTGACCGGCCTGCACCGCACCGGCGACACGGCCACCGCCGACGCCGAACTGCGCTACCGCGTCGCGGGGTACGACCGGGCACCGGTGACCGCCGGCCGCACTCTGCGGCTCAGCCGCGACGCGGACGGGCAGTGGTCCGTCGACGCCGACCGGCCCGCGAGGAAGTCCGCCCAGCAACTCTGGGACCAGGGGACCGTACAGGTCGTCCGGGGCGAGCGCAGCCTGGTCCTCGGCGTCGGGCAGTCCGGCCGGTCGCTGCGCGGCTTCGCGGAACTGGCCGACCGTGCGGTGCCCGCCGTCTCGGAGGCGTGGGGCACGGACTGGGGTCGGCGCGTGGTTCTGCTCGTACCGAAGTCACTGGAGGCGATGGCGGGGCTGCTCGGCTCGCCGGCCTCCTCCTACCGCGGGATCGCGGCGGTCACCACCGGTGAGACGGGCGCGCCGGCACAGGCGCCCGCGGACCGCGTCATCGTCAATCCGGACGCGTTCGCCCTCCTCGGCACCGTCGGCGAGCAGGTCGTCGTCACCCACGAGACCACCCATGTCGCCACCCGCGCCCACACCACCCCCGCCACCCCGCTCTGGCTGTCCGAGGGCTACGCCGACTGGGTCGGCTACCGGGCCGCCGGCCGCACACCGCCCGAGGCGGCGCCCGAACTGTCCCGCGCGGTGACCCAGGGCCAGATCCCGTCCGCCCTCCCGGACGACGAGGACTTCGGCTTCACCGGCGACGCGAGCCGTCTGGCCCGGGCCTACGAGGGCGGCTGGACGGCGTGCCGGTTGATCGCCGACCGCTGGGGCGAGGCCCGGCTGGGCGAGTTCTACCGGGCCGTCGGGGAGCACCGGAAGCGGGCCGGGGCGGTGGAGCAGGCCATGCGCGAGGTGCTGGGGACGACGCCGGAGGCCTTCACGCAGGAGTGGCGGGACTATCTGAGGGTTCAACTGGGCTGATACGGGCTGATCGGGCTGATCGGGCTGATCGGGCCGGGTGGGGCGGCCGATGGGTCCATTCGGCTGACGGTGCCGTGGCCGGCCGGACCGCCGTGGGCCCGGCTCGGCTGATCGGGGCTGGCCGGCCCCGGTCGCCGTGGGTCCGGCTTGGGGGGGGCGGGATGTGGTGGTGCGGGAGTGGCGTGGGTCTGGCTCGGGTGGGCGGGTGTGGCGGGGCCGGAGCGTCGTGGGTCCGGCTCGGGCGGTCGGGGTGTGGCGGGGCCGCGTCGCGGTAGTCCGGGTCGTCTGGTCGGAGCGTGGCGGCCCCGGTGGTCGGAGGACCGGCTCGGCTGATCTGGCTCTGGCCGGTCCTGACCGCCCGGGGTCTCAACCGGGCTGTTCGAGCAGCGCGATGGCCTCCCGCAGCCAGGCCCGTTCCGCCTCGCCCGTCGCGCGGGCGACCCTGAGCATGCCCTGGCGGAACAGGTCGTCCGCCTCCTCGGCGCGAACCGGCTTGCCGGACTCGTAGAAGAAGCTCGTCGGGGTCTGAAGGAAGTCCAGCCGGCGGCGCAGCACCGCGGCCTGCTCGTGCCGGTCGGGCAGGTGGCGCAGGAACGCCAGGACCGTGTTGAAGCGGACGTGGTCGGTGATCTCGGTCTGCTTCGGACGGCGCAGTCGCTCCAGCAGTTCCTCGCGGCCCTTGTCGGTGAGGGCGAGGATCCGGCGCGGGGCCGCGCTCGCGCCCGGCTCGGTGCGCTGGTCGAGCAGGCCCGCCCCGACCAGGCGGGTGATCGCCGGGTAGAGCGCGCCGTCGCTGACCGGCCGGACATGGCCGGTCAGCGCCTTGATCCGCTCCTTGAGCTCATAGCCGTGCAGCGGCTCCTCGGCCAGGAAGCCCAGGATCGACAGCTCCAGCATGGTCCTCCTTGCGAGTGCGTGAGCCCTCATGTTACCTCTTAACGAGCTACCTCGAACCGAGCTAGCTCGGACCGAGGTTCACAAGGACCGAGGTTCACCAGGACTCAGGGGGACAGTCACCGTGAACGCCTACCGCAGGCAACTCCTCCAGCTCGCCCGCCCCGTCTACCTCTCGCTCCTGGCGTCCGTCGCCGCCGGGATCATCAACACCGTCTGGGTCGCCCGGCTGGGCGGTCCGGCCGTGGCCGCCGTGGCCGTGGCGACCACCACGGAGAACGTGCTGCTCGGCATCGCCCTGGTCTTCGGCTCCGGCACGACCGTGCTGGTCGCACACGCCCGGGGCGCCCGCGACCCCGCCGCCGTACGGGCGGCCGTGCGCGGCGGCTGGGCGCTGTGGGCGCTGGTGACACCCCTGGTGGTGGCGGGCGGCCTGCTCGGCCGCGAACTACTGGCCCGGCTGGTGCTGGGCGGGGCCGACGGCGCGGCCCTCCCGCTCGCCGTCGCGTACTTCGCGCTCTCCATGCCCGGCATGGCCGTCTTCTTCGCCCAGCAACTCGTCGACGGCGTCCTCAAGGGCACCGGCGACACCAGAACCCCGATGCGGCTCGCGCTGCTGTCCAACGGCCTGATCCTGGCCCTCGACCCGTTCCTCATCCACCTCTACGGCGTCAAGGGCGCCGCCGCCTCCACGGTGCTGTGCCGGTCCGTGGCGCTCGGGGCCGGACTCGTCGCGCTCCGACGCAACGCACTGCTGCGCAGCGCCCGCGGCGCGGCACCGGACGAGTCCCTGGCCGTCTCCCTGCGCCGGACGCTGACGACCGGCCTGCCCATGTCCGCCGACTTCACCGTGCGGCAGGCGGGCGCCCTGGTCCTGGTCGCGATCGTGGCGCGGCTCGGGGTGACGGCGGTGGCCGCGTACTCGATCGCCTACAAGGTCATGTACGTGGCGACCATGGCCTTCTACGCCGTCCGCCAGGCCGCGTCCATCCACACCGCGCACACGCGGGGTGGGGGAAGGGACGCGCGCCGGGAGATCGGACGGCAGGCCGTGCTCGTCTCCGGAGCCATCGGCCTCGCCGCGGCCGTACTGCTGGCCGTCACCGCCCCGTGGCTCATGGCCGCCTTCGGCGCCGGACCCGGGGTCGCGGCCGAGGGTGTGCTGTTCCTGCGCTGCGTCGGGCCCTACCTGCTGCTGATGGCCTGCCTCATCGCGCTCGGCGGGGTCTTCGAGGGCGGCGGGGACGCCCCGAGGCTGCTGCGCGTGACCGTGCTCGGGACGGCGGTCCAGCTGCCGCTCGCGTACAGCCTGACGGGGCTCGGGCTGCCCGGTGTGTGCCTCGCGCTGGCGGTGGCGACGGCGGTGCAGTGTGTGCTCGCGGGCGTGCTGTTCCGGCGGGCTCCGGCTCAGGTGGAGACCGGGGTCTCGTCGGTGCGGGTGGGCTGAGCGGGCACGGGAGCCGGGGCCGTGCGCGGTACCGTCGCCCGCCACAGGGCGCGGGCGGCGAGGAGCGCGGCGGCCACCAGGAGGCCGTTGCGCAGGAACAGCAGGGTCAGCCCGAGTCCGTCGCTGGCCACCACGTTGCCGAAGTAGAGCGGGAACTCCAGCACCGTCACGAAGCACGCCACCAGGACGAGCCCGACCGGCAGCCGCATCCGGCTCCCGGGGAAGTACAGGCAGACCGCTGCCAGCCCGACCAGCCACACCATGTACTGCGGGCTGATCACCCGGCTGGTGGTGGTGAACATCAGCACCGCCACGAAGGCCGCGTCGGCGAGCGTGTGCTCCTCGAAGTGCCGGGCCAGCAGCCGCCACAGCACCAGCCAGCCGAACGCCGCCCCCGTCAGGAACAGCGCGCCCGTGCTCACCTCGCTCACATACGGCCCGAGGAACTCGATCGAGCCGTAGTTCAGCCGCACCTCGCCCTCCCAGCCGAAGTGCCGGGCGACATGGAAGACCAGCGCGCCGAGCGACTCCACCTCGGTGCCCCGGTCGCGCTGGAAGGTCAGGAAGGCGAACGCCCCCGGCATGACCAGGGCGAACACGCCCGTCACCGCGATGCCGGTCACCAGGGCCGACACCCAGGAGGCGGGTCGGCGGGCAGCCAGGAGGAGCATCGCCGGCCAGACCTTCAGCAGCGCCCCGAACGCGGCCAGCGCCCCCATCACCCTTGGGTGCCGGGCGCCCGCGAGCAGCGCCGCCACGGCCACCGCCGTGACCATCACGTCGTAGCGCGCGTACACCGTCGGCCCGAGCAGCGGCACGCCCGCCACCCAAACCCAGGCGCCGCGCAGCGACCTGCCGGGGCGCCGGCCCGCGTACGCCAGCAGGGCCAGGACGGCCAGGTCGGTGACGCAGACCAGCACGAAGAACGCGGTCGCGTAGGGCAGGAAGGGCAGCAGGCCGGGGGAGAGGATGGCCAGCGCGGCGGCGGGCGGATACTGCCAGGTGACGTCGTCCTGAGGGAACGTTCCGCTGCGCAGGACGTCGTACCAGCCCTGGTAGATCACGGACACGTCGCTCGTCACGTCCGGGCCGGGGAAGACGTACACCTTCAGCACGAACAGCAGCAGCACCAGCCTCGTGAGACACCAGACCACCAGCAGACATGCCAGGGACCGCCTCGTGCCCGTCGTCCTCACCTGATCCCTGCCCGTCCGCGTGCCGTGTCGAGGAGGCCATGATGTCCCCGACAGCCGTGAGCGTGCCACACCTGCCGGCGCGTACGGCCCTGAGGGCCGGTTGGGTAGGGTCGGCGCGTGCGCAAGACCCTGATCGTGACGAACGACTTCCCGCCCCGGCCGGGCGGCATCCAGGCGTTTCTGCACAACATGGCGCTACGGCTGGACCCGCAGCGGCTGGTCGTCTACGCGTCGACCTGGAAGCGGAGCCGGGAGGGCGTGGAGGCGACCGCCGCCTTCGACGCCGAGCAGCCCTTCACCGTCGTACGGGACCGTACGACCATGCTGCTGCCGACCCCGGGTGTCACCCGGCGGGCCGTCGGGCTGCTGCGGGAGCACGGGTGCACCTCGGTGTGGTTCGGGGCGGCCGCCCCCCTCGGCCTGATGGCGCCGGCACTGCGGAGCGCGGGCGCCGAACGGCTGGTGGCCACCACGCACGGGCACGAGGCCGGCTGGGCGCAACTGCCCGCCGCCCGGCAGCTGCTGCGCCGCATCGGCGACTCCACGGACACGATCACCTACCTCGGCGAGTACACGCGCTCCCGGATCGCCGGCGCGCTGAGCCCGCGGGCGGCCGCGCGGATGGCGCAGCTGCCGCCGGGCGTCGACGAGAAGACCTTCCACCCCGGTTCGGGCGGCGACGAGATCCGGGCGAGGCTCGGCCTGACGGACCGCCCGGTCGTGGTGTGCGTCTCCCGGCTGGTGCGGCGCAAGGGCCAGGACACCCTGATCCAGGCCATGCCCCGGATCCTGGCGGCCGAGCCGGACGCCGTGCTGCTGATCGTCGGGGGCGGCCCGTACGAGAAGGACCTCCGCAAGCTCGCCCACGACACGGGCGTAGCCGGCTCCGTCCGCTTCACGGGCCCGGTGCCCTGGGCGGAGCTGCCCGCCCACTACGGCGCCGGCGACGTCTTCGCCATGCCCTGCCGCACCCGCCGCGGCGGCCTGGACGTCGAGGGCCTCGGCATCGTCTACCTGGAGGCCTCCGCGACGGGCCTCCCGGTCGTCGCCGGCGACTCGGGCGGCGCACCGGACGCGGTCCTGGACGGCGAGACGGGCTGGGTGGTCCGGGGCGGCTCTGCCGAGGAGGCGGCCGACCGCATCATCACCCTCCTGGCAGACGCCGAGCTGCGCCGCAGGATGGGCGAGCGGGGCAGGGAATGGGTCGAGGGGAAGTGGCGCTGGGACCTGCTCGCGGAGCACCTCAAAAGCTTGCTGTAGTGCGGTTGGCCTTTCAGGCGCGGGGGAACTGCGCGATCAACCACGAACCACCCGCACCCGCCCACAACGATCAAGCGGCGCCCCACTAGGCGGAACCCCAAAATCCGCCGATGCTGCGCCTATGACAGCAAACCTGACGCATCGTCACATGACAAGACGTCAAATCATCGGCATGGCAGCCCTGCAAACCGCAGCCACCCTCGGCTTCACCCGCATCGGCCTCCAAACCGCCCGAGCCGCCGAGCCCGACGCAGTCGACACCGCCCCCGCCATCGTCGTCGGTTCCGGCTACGGCGGCGCCGTGGCCGCCCTCCGCCTCGGCCAGGCCGGCATCCGCACGCTCGTCCTCGAGATGGGCCGCCTCTGGAACACCCCCGGCCCCGACGGCAAGGTCTTCTGCTCCACCCGCGCCCCGGACCAGCGCTCCATGTGGTTCCGCACCCGCACCGAGGCCCCGCTCGCCACGTTCCTCTGGCTCGACCTGGTCAACCGGGACATCAGCGCCTACCCGGGCGTCCTGGACCGGGTGCACTACGACCACATGTCCGTGTACGTGGGACGGGGCGTCGGCGGCGGCTCCCTGGTCAACGGCGGTATGGCGGTTACCCCGCTCCGCTCCTACTTCGCCGAGCAGTTCCCCACCGTGGACACCGCGGAGATGTACAGCACGTACTTCCCACGCGCCCGCTCCATGCTGGGAGTCAACACCATCGACCCCGCGTGGTTCGAAGCCACCGAGTGGTACCGCTTCACCCGGATCTCCCGCACCCACGCGGACAACGCCGGCCTGAAGACCACCTTCGTGCCGAACGTCTACGACTTCGGCCACATGGAGCGCGAGGCGGCCGGCACGGCCACCAAGTCGGCTCTCGCGGGCGAGGTCATCTACGGCAACAACCACGGCAAGCGCAGCCTCGACAAGACGTACCTCGCCTCCGCGCTCGGCACCGGGAACGTCACGATCCACACCCTGGAGAAGGTCCGCGCGATCAGCCGGGCACCGGACGGGAGCTACGTCCTGACCGCCGAGCGCATCGACGAGACCGGCCGGGTCGTCGAGACCAAGGAGTACGGCTGCACGTACCTCTTCCTCGGCGGCGGCAGCCTCGGAACCACCGAACTGCTGCTGCGCGCCCGGGAGACGGGCGCCCTGCCCGATCTCGACCCCGGTGTCGGCACCGGCTGGGGCACCAACGGCAACGTGATGCTCGGCCGGGCCAACCACCTGTGGGACACGGTAGGTGCGAACCAGTCGACCATGCCGGTCATGGGCATCGACGACTGGGCCAACACCGCCAACCCCGTGTTCGCCGAGATCGCCCCGCTGCCGACCGGGCTGGAGCACTGGGTGAGTCTCTATCTGGCGATCACCGGGAACCGGGAGCGGGCGTCCTTCTCGTACGACACCGGACCGGGCGAGGTACGGCTCGGCTGGACGGCCGCCCACAGCGCGGTCTCCGTCGCCATGGCCAAGAAGCTGTTCGACCGGATCAACGCGGCCAACTCGACGATCTACCGGTACGACCTGTTCGGGTCGAGCAGCAAGGTCTTCGCCGACGACTTCACTTACCACCCGCTGGGCGGCTGCGTACTGGGCCGGGCGACGGACGACCACGGGCGGGTGAAGGGCTACCCCAGGCTGTACGTCACCGACGGCTCGCTCGTGCCCGGGTCGATCGGGGTCAATCCCTTCCTGACCATCACGGCCCTCGCCGAACGCACGATGGCGCGGATCCTCGCCGAGGACACCGCGCCCTGAGGGCGGACCGGCCGGTTGCAGGTCTTCCTCCGCGTCCTCTTCGACGATGCCGGGGATGCCTGCGGGGATGTCCACTCATCGAGGGAGGCGGGCCCGTCGTGCGGCACGACGAGGGGTCGGTTCGGAAGCAACCGAACCGACCCCTACGCACCCATGGCCTTACGGTCCCCTTCTACGGCTTCTTCTCCAGGAGTTCGATGTTCGACCACAGGCCGTCCAGCCCGAAACGGGCCAGATACTGCTCAAGGATGAGGAACGGCGGATTCGCATCCGGTTTCCGATCCACCCACACCGTGTCGCACTCGTAGCACACCTGGAAAGTCTCGGACTCCCCTGGAACACGGGCGCGGGCACGAGTCACCCATCCCTGGTTGCAGCGCGGGCACCAGATCACGGCTGCCTCCCTCATAGTTGCGGATACGCGGAAATGACTCGCGTCGTGCCAGGGACGACCACGACCCTCAGATTCCTCTCGCCCAACGTACCGATGGTCCGCCCCATGGGCACCACATACGCGGCCGGGTCGTTGGGTACGTGAGCGCCCCGTTTCAGCCACGCCTCATCGATCAGGCTGAGGATGGCTGCCTGGTCCGGGTTGCTGAAGACGCTGTGGACAGTCTTCGTCGGGTCGGGCCTCGCATGCTCCATCACGTGTGTCACACGGTGTCCCTGCGATGATCCGGGACCGTAGATGAGTCCCGCCGGTGACTCGAACCGGTCGCCGCCGAGGTTCTTGAACCCCACCGGGCAGCTCGCGTTGTGGACGAGTACGGGAGTGTTTCCGGCCAGCACGTAGAAGGTGTGCAGGTCACCGACCGTGAGAGTGAAGGTCTGGGCGTTCCGCGCGTAGGACTCGCTCGCGCGGACCTCGAGCGTGCCGCCGTCCGCGTCGCGGAGCGTCATACCCGGCCGCAGAGCGCGGGCCTCGACCCAGGTTCGCTCGGACGGCGACCAGAAGGGATGTTCGCTGGTGGCCGTGAGCCGGCGAACGCCGGTCCGGGTCTCGATCGACAGCTCGGTGAACGCCTTGTCGTGGTTGGTCACGACGAGGTTCGTCACCTCACGCGGGCCGGTCTCGCCGGTGATCGGGTCTGTGGCGACGACCATGTCACCGGGCTCGACCGACTCGATGTCCTTCGTGCCACCGTCGGCCATGAGCACCCTGGTCCCAGCGAGGAAACACTGGAAGCACTTCAGGGCTTTGGCGACGCGCGTTCCCGAGACGAGGTCTTCGAAGTTCTCGAGTTGCTTGAGCACCTTGAGCTTCCCGACGGGAAGCACGGACATACCGGCTGTGAGGCACTTGCCGAGCGTCGGGTTCTCGTAACAGTCCTCGACGTCGTTGATGCCGAGGACGCCCCAGGCGATCGCCGTGAGAGTCGGGTCGGGCTTGGGTACCTCGAGCACGGCCTCGCCGGGGCCGTACAGACAGTTGATGAGGGCGCCGACCTGATCGTGGTTGGGATTGGGAACACAGCGGCGGGGCTCCGGCTTGCTCTCCCGGGCCAGCCGGCGCTGTTCTTCGGCACGTCGGCGTGCCTCGGCTTCCTCGGCCTGACGCAGGTCCTTCACCCGGTGCCACGCCTGTGAGGCCGCGGCCTTGGCCTCCGCGGCGCTCTTGCCGGCGGCGAGGGCTTCGCTGCGCGCCTCGGCTTCTGCGTCCGCTGCCTGCGCGGCTGAGCTGCGGGCGTAGTTCGCGGAGAACTCCGCTTGTGCGGCGG
Organism: Streptomyces coeruleorubidus; assembly: GCF_028885415.1. Classification (GTDB taxonomy): domain Bacteria; phylum Actinomycetota; class Actinomycetes; order Streptomycetales; family Streptomycetaceae; genus Streptomyces; species Streptomyces coeruleorubidus_A. The sequence continues at coordinate 2,643,935 of NZ_CP118527.1, read as the reverse complement.
ACTCCTCGGCGGCGACCGCGTCCTGCTGGGCCCGGTCGGCGGCTGCGCGGGCTGTGGTGGCGGACTGTTGTGCCTTGGCGGCGCTGGTCTCGGCGCTGTCGGCGGCCTTGTCGGCCTTTACGGCATAGCCGGCGGCCTGGTCCGCGCTCTTCTGCGCTTCCGTCTTGGCGACAGCAGCTTCTTCTGCGGCCTGGTTGGCCTCGGCTGCTGCCTTGGCGGCGAGCCAGCGGTTGTGCTGGGCCTTGGCGGCGATGATGCCGCCCTCCGCGATCAGCCGCTGGACCTGTGCCTCATGGGTCGAGGCGAGCTGGTCCTTGCGCTCGGCCATGTACCGGCCGACCTCGACGAAGTCGTGCAGCAGGTCCGGCGACCCGGTCAGGGCGATCTTCGCCGCGGCCTGTACCTCGGGGCCGCCGCTGTTGACCAGCTGGCTGGCCGTCATGCGCTGGTCGCTGTTGAGGGCGACGTACCGGGTGCTGCTGATGAACGCGAGGAGGGTCCTGGCGCTGCCGTCGTCGAGGGCCTTTTGCGCGGCCTCCTTCACTCCCGGTCCGCCGGTGTTGTGGATCTGGGAGACTTTGACCCGGTAGTCGGCGAGCCCGGCTTCGTACTGGCCGGCGGTGTAGAAGTCACGGATTTGCTGCTCCGTGCCGCTCAATGCGTTGGTGGCGGCCGTTCGCACCGACGGGTACGGGCTGTTCGACGCCAGGTCGGCGACCTGTTGCTGGATCTCGTCCTGCTCCGCCTGTTTCCAGCCCGTGCGCAGGTACTCCAGGACGTCCGCATCGTTGCCGGCCAGCGCCTTGGCGGCCGCTTCCTGGCGCCAGGAACCGAAGTACTTCAGGGCGCGCAGGGCCACGGCGCGGCCCTGCTTGACCAGCGCATCGGCGTCCGCGTCGGGCTTGACGGCTTCGGCGGACAGCGCCGCTGTGTCGTCGGTGATGGCCTTGCCCTCGAGCAGGTTCCCCGAGAGTGCCTTGGTGAACTCGTCCCCCGTGGCCTTGTAGGACTTGGCGCGCTCCATCGCGGCCGTGGTGCGGGTCGCGAGATCCTCGACCTCGGTCTCCCGAGCGATGTCGAAGGTCCTCTGGGCAGTTGTGACGGCCGTCGTCGCGGCGTCAGCGGCGATCTGGGCCGCTTTGGCTTGTTTGGTCGCCTCGGTCGCGGCGTCGGCCGCCTCGCCCGCGTTAAGGGCTGCCTCCTCCGCGGCGGTCGCCGCGTTCTTGGCGTGAGCGGCGGAGGAGTTGGCCGCGTCTCGGGCCTCGGCCGCCGCCGTGGCCGACTTGCGCGCCAGCGTCTCGGCAGCGCCGGCGGCACGGTTGGCTTCGGCCGCGTGGCGGCGGGTCTCGGCTGCGGCGGCCTTGGCCTGCGTCGACGACACGCCGGCGGCGGCGGCGTAGCCGGCGGCGTCGTCGGCGGCGTCAGCGGCCAGATTGGCGTTGGCACCGGCGCTTCTGGACGCAGCGGCCGCGGTGGCGGCGGCGAGTGACGCCTTGCTGGCCTGGTCGGCGGCCTTGCCTGACTGCGTGGCCAGTTGTGCGGCCGCATTGGCCGCCTTGGCCAACGTGAACGCGTTCTCCGCCTGTGATCTGTCTTTGCTCGCAGCGATGGCCGCGTTGTACGCCCGCGTGGCCGCATCAGCGGCGGCCGCGGCGGCGTTCGCGGTCTGAGCTGCGGCCAGCGCGGCGATCCGGGCCGAGCGGTTGGCGGCATTGGCCGCGCCGATGGCCGTCTGCGCAGCGGATGCGGCGGCGCGGGCAGCGTCGGCGGCCTGCTTGGCCTTGACCGCGGCCCGGGATGCGTCGTTCTTGGCCGCCTCCGTCTCCCTGGCGGCCTTGGCCGCAGCCTCCTTCGCCAGTGCCGAAGCGGCGATCGCCTTCTCGGAGGCCTCCTGGGCCGACTTGGTGGCGTCCTCCGCGCGCTTGCCGGCCTGCTGGGCCTGCTCGGTCAGCTGGGCGATGGTGGCATGCTCTTGATCGCGATTGCGCGCGACGAACTGGCCTACCTCCAGGAACTCCACCAGGTCGTCAGGGGTGCCCTGCAGGGCCAGCTTTGCTGCCGCCTTCACATTGGTGCCACCGGAGTTGTAAAGCTTCGAAACCTCGACCCGGTTGTCCGTGACGCGTGCCCTGTACTGGCCATCCTCGAGGAACTCGGCAACGTCCTCAGGGGTGCCTTGAAGAGCCTTCGTCCCGGCGTCCTTCACCCCGGCACCGCCCAGGTTGACGACGCGCGAGACCTCGACTCTCTGATCCTGCTGGTGCGGGGCCTTCCAGCCACCGCTCAGGAACGCGTGCAAGTCCTCCGGGGTGCCGGAGAGAGCCTGCTTGGCCGCCTCGCGCACGGCCGGGCCGCCGGCGTTCAGGACTCGGCTGGCGTCCACCTTGTCATCGGCCAGCTCCAGCGCGGGCTTGGCCTCGATGAACTGCCGGATGTCCTCCTCGGTGCCGAGCAGCGCCTGCTCAGCGGCCTCTTTGACACCGGTTCCGCCGTCCATCCAGTAGTTGACCACGACGGCGCGGTCCGGCACCGCGGACGAGCCCTCGGCTGCGGCCGGTGACGTGCCCAGCAGCCCTGTCGCCAACACCGCCGACAGCGCGGCGGCGCCGGCCCGTGGGCTCCACCTCCCTCCCGGTCTCCTTCTGCGTCGCCACCTCAGGCGTATGGGGTCTAACTGCTGGTTCACTGATGGTTCCTTCCATGACAAAGCGTGAAGAACTACTGCACAAGACCGCTTTGAGGTTCAAAGGGGCAGACTCGACTGTGTGGCGCGGTTGCGGCATTTACATCTGTCACGCGGAGCGCTTGGCCGAAATCGGGTGGCTCGTCAAGCCTGACCGGCCTGATTTGAGCGGTAGTTGCAGTGTGCTCACCAGATTCTTACATGTGCTTTACTTTTGCCAAGCGGAGGGGGGATCCGCTCCCTCGTCATCTATGGAGAAGAAACACATGGCGATACCGCGTGCCCGTAAGGCACTTGCGATCGGCCTCTCGAGTGCCCTCGCGGCAGGTCTGGGAGCCCTGGCCCTGCTCACGCCAGGTCCGGCTTCCGCCCAGACCGCGCAACCGGTGGCCGCTTCGGGGAGCGCCACCGACATGCCCGACGCGGTCGAGGACCACGCCTACCCGGGTGCCGACCGGGTGAAGACGGAACGGGGCATCACGCTCAAGCGCGGCGACGGTCACATCGTCCTCGTGCAGTGCAGCGAGGCGTGGAACATCAAGGTCGAGTCGCGCCTGGACAACGGCGGCTACTGTTTCCGCGCGACAGCGAAGACAGGCTTCCTCACCATGGAACTGCCCGATGCCTACGGTGTCTGGACCGAGGAGCACCCCGTCGAGGCGACCTTGAGCGCCGAGGGCAAGGAGACCGTGCTCTCCGTGCCGGCCAACGAGTATCAGCCGGTGGGCGAGGCCGGCGACACCGGTCTGCGCTCCGTGCTCGTCGAACTGCGCGTCACCGGCTGAGCCGTCCGACCGCCACGCCGGCCCGGTCATCGAAGTTCCTTGCCTTCTGTGCGGCAGCCGCCCCGGCCGACCTCCGGCACACGCACCATGCGGCCCGCGAATCTGAATCACCAGGAAAACTCACGTGTCCAAGAACCGCCCTCGCGCGGGGCTGACAAGCACTGTGCTCGCGGCCGCCGTCGCCGCCGGAGCGCTCACTGCAGCCCCGGCACAGGCCGTCACCGGCAATGCCGCCGCAGACGGAACCTTCACTTTCACCGCCCGCATCGCCATCGGCAGCAGCGAGCGTGCCTGCACCGGTGCGCTGATCGACCCCCAGTGGATTGTCACCGCCGCAAGCTGTTTCGCCGACGACCCCGGCCAGACGTCCGCCGTCCGAGCGGGCAAACCCGCCAAGAACACCACCGCGACCATCGGCCGCACCGACCTGACCTCCACCGCCGGCCAGGTCCGAACCGTCGTCGAACTCGCCCCGCGCAGCGACCGCGACGTTGTTCTCGCCCGGCTGGACAAACCGGTCGCCGGCATCGCCCCGGTCAAGGTCAGCAGCACCGCTCCGGCCACAGGCGAGTCGCTGACGGTGCCGGGCTACGGCCGCACCAAGACCGAGTGGGTGCCGCTGAAGCTGCACACCGGCACTTTCACTGTGAACGCCATCTCCTCCGCCACCCTCCAGGTGACCGGCCGGAACGGCGCAGCCGTGTGCGCCGGTGACGCCGGTGGCCCCGCGCTGCGCTCCACCGCCGGCAGCTACGAGCTGGTATCCGTCAACAGCCGTTCATGGCAGGGTGGTTGCTTCGGCCAGGACCCGGCCGAAACTCGTACCGGCGCCGAAAACGTCCGCCTGGACGACCTCGGTGGCTGGATCGACTCGGTTGTCGACGCGGCCCGCATCACCGACTTCAACTGCGACGGCGTCCGCGACACCGCGATCGCCGACCCCGACGCGGCCGTCGGCGGCGACGCGGGCGCGGGCCTGGTCCGGGTCGTGTACGGCGGAGGCAAGGGCACTGCCGAGCTCACCCAGGACCTCGCCGCGGTGCCCGGCGGCTCGGAGGCGAAGGACCGGTTCGGCGCGACGCTCGCCACTTACGACCACAACCTCGACGGCTGCACCGACCTCGTCGTGGGCGCTCCGGCCGAGGACCTGGGAACGGCCACCGACGCCGGCATGGCCAGTATCCTCTACGGCGCCCCGGCCGGGCTGACCACCGGCAAGGCGGCCGTCAGCCTGGAGCAGGGGTCCGGCACCGGTGCTCTCGCCTCGATGGCGTCCGAGGCCGGCGACCAGTTCGGCGCCGCCCTCGCCGCCGGCACCACGCTCGCCGGTGACCCGTACCTGGCCGTCGGCGCGCCCGGCGAGGACGCCGCCGGGGGTCTCGGCGATGCGGGCGGAGTCGTCTACGTGCGCGGCACCGGCGCCACCAACGTCCTGATCCACCAGGACAAGTCGGGCGTGCCGGGTGCCATGGAGGCGGGCGACAAGTTCGGCTCCACCATCGCCGGTTCGCCGCAGCACCTCGTGGTGGGCGCCCCGGGCGAGGCCATCGGCACGCTGGCCGCCGCCGGCGGTGTCTCCCTGTTCAGCCACACCCTCAACGCCGACAAGCTGCCGACCGGCGTGACCGGTCTCGACCAGGACCTCGACACCGTCGAGGGCGGCGCGGAAGCCGACGACCGGTTCGGCGGGTCGCTGGCCCTGGTGCAGTACCGGGCCGGCGCCTCCGCGAACGGCACCGAGTCGATCCTGGCCGTCGGCTCGCCGGGTGAGGACGGCTCCCAGGCCGCCAACGCGGGCCGCGTCGACACCTTCCGTCTCACGGCCACCGGATTCACCCAGATCTCCGGCATCTACCAGGGCGCCTCCGGTGTCCCGGGCGCTACCGAGGCCGGGGACGCCTTCGGCCAGTCCCTGTCGGCCGTGAACACTGCCCCGGGCGCGGTCAGCACAGCGCAGAACACCCTGCTCGCCGTGGGCGTGCCCGGCGAGGACAGCACCGGCGCCACCGACGGCGGCACGGTCTACACCTTCAGCCTGACCAACGGCGCCTTCATCTCGACCGTGTACCCGGGCAAGTTCGGCATCCCCGGCGCACTGGGCAACGCGCAGAAGGTGGGCACCGCGCTCCACGCCACCGGTTCCGAGCTCTACCTCGGTCTGCCCAACGGGCCCGTCTCGTACGGATCCGCACACGCCGTGCCGTGGGCCAACGTCCTGGGCGGCGCCACGCAGCCGGTCACGACGTTCCAGCCGGGCACCGGCGGCCTGCCGGCGGCCGGTGAGACGTTCGGCTCCGTGATCCGCTGACGCACCGACGCCCCGGCCTCACCCGGTCGGTCCCGCGGCGGCACGCCTTATGCCGCCGCGGGACCGACCGTCCACTCACCTCTTCTTCTTCCGTTTCCTCCGCCCGAAAGCACACACCCATGCGCCGCTTACTGCTGCCCGCACTCGCCGCCCTCACCGTGACCGGCGCCGCCGCCCTGTCCACCACCGCATCGACGGCCCCGGCCGCCCAGTCGGCCCGCACGACACAGACCGTGCAGGCCGGCGCCGCGAACTCCGCCCACCGGTACGGCACCCACCCGCGCCAGACCCTCGACGCCCACTGGAACCAGAGCAGTTCCGGCCCCAAGCCGGCGCTGGTGCTGATCCACGGCGGCTATTGGTACCACCAGACCGACTGGTCCTCCTCCGCGGACCGCTTCGCCGCCGAGGGCTTCCAGGTGTTCGCCATCAAATACCGGCTCAACTTCGAGGCCGCGTGGCCCGCCCAGCGGGACGATGTCGCCGACGCCGTCGCCTGGATCCGTTCCCACGCCGCCGAGTTCGACGTCGACCCCGACCGTGTGCTGCTCCTCGGCTCCTCGGTCGGCGGCCAGCTCGCCACCGACGCGGCGACGCACGGCGCGGGCGCCCTCCGGCTCAAGGGCGTGGTCGCCCTCTCGCCCGTCGCCTCTCCCTACCGGGCGTGGAACGACGGCAACACCTCCACCGACGCCAAGAAGCGCAAACTGCGCGACAACTCGACTATCCTCGCCCGCTGTTACCCCGACTCCGGCGACACCTCCACCACGCTCCACCCCTCCTGCTGGGACACCTGGCGCAGCATGGTCTCCAAGAACTGGGTCGACCAGGCCGACGCCCCCATGTACCTGATCCACTCCGAAGACGACTTCGTGCCGCCTGTCCACTCCACCGACCTGAAGGCCACGGCCGAGGCCAAGGGGGTGCCCAGCGGCCGGATCCAGACGCAGGTCGTCGCCGGGGCCGCGCACGGCGGCTCCCTGCTGAGCGAGCCGGGCGTATACGACCGCATCGTCACCTGGCTGAAGAGCAAGGCATGAGGGCGGAGGCGCGAGCGCTCGCCCTCGTCGCCTGCGCCGTGCTGGCCGTGTCCGGCCTGACGACGCTTCCCGCACGCGCGGCGGGGCCCGGGACGCCGTACGACTTCGACGCCTCGGGTTCCTCCGACCTGGTCGCCGGCGCTCCCGAGGCCGCTTCGGCGGCGGGCTCGGTGACCGTCCTGTCCGGGTCCGCCGCAGGCCCCACCGCGACCGGCCGGCGCACGCTCACTCAGGACACCGGCTCGGTGCCCGGCGCCGTCGAGCCCGGAGACCGCTTCGGCGCCGCCACCGCCTCCGGCGACCTGGACGGCGACGGCCGCCTCGACCTGGTGGTCGGCTCACCCGGCGAGAACGACACCAGCGGCAACGCGGACCGGGGTTCGGTCACCGTCCTGACCGGGGCCTCGGGCCTGACGGCGGGCACGTCCTTCACCACGGGCGCCCACTGGGGGCCGCCGGACTCGGCTCGGCTCGGCACCGACGTGGAGGTGGGGGACGTCGACGGCGACGGCCTCGACGACGCGATCGGACTCGGCCCCGGCACCGCCGGCAGCGGCTCCTGGCTCGTCTGGCGCGACAGCGCCACCGGCACCGTCCACACCCACGGTGTCAGCTTCGACGCAGCGGTAGCCATCGACGGCGCCGTCGGCGACTTCGACGGCGACGGTTACGACGATGTGGCAGTGACGGTCGTCGACACCTACGGCATCGGCAAGGTCTTCGAGTTCACCGGCGGCCCGGACGGCCTCACCGGCGGATTCGGCGCCCAGGTGCCCCCGGGCCGTGCCCTCGACGCCGGCGACATCGACAAGGACGGCCGCGACGACCTGGTGGTGGGCCAGCCGCTCGCCGCCGACGCCCAGGGCCGGACGGGCGGACAGATCACCATCAAGCGGGGCCACGCCTGGGGTCTCAGCCATCCCGGCGACACCGTCACCGTCCATCAGGACACCGAAGGCATCCCCGGCATCGCCGAAGCGGGTGACGCCCTGGGCGCCTCGGTCGCACTGCGCGATGTCGACGGTGACGGCGTCCTGGACGTCCTGGCGGGACTGCCCGGCGAGGACCTCGGCGTGGCGGGCACCACCCGTGCCGACGCCGGTTCCGCCCTGGTCCTGCGGCTGACCACCGACCTGGCCGTGGCATCCGCGCGGGCCCTCAACCAGGGTGCGGACGGGATCACCGGTGCCGCCGAGGCCGGCGACCGCTTCGGCGCGGAGGTCGCCGCCGGCGACTACTCAGGAACCTCGGCCGTCGGCCTGACCGTCGGCGCCCCGGGCGAGAACTCCGGCGACGGCACCGTCGTCCACCTCGGCGCCGACGGCACGGCCGCCTTCATCGGGCCGGCCACGGCGGGCACTCCCGCCGACGCCGGCCTGGGCACCGTCCTCGCGCCCTAAGGGCGCTGGCGGCGCCCGATCACTTCGCGTAGATCGCCTCGACCTCGTGCGCGTAGTCCTTCGCCACCACGTTCCGCTTCAGCTTCAGCGAGGGGGTCAGGTGGCCCGACTCCTCCGTGAACTGGGAGGACAGAATGCGGAACTTCCGCACCGATTCCGCCTTCGACACCGCGGCGTTGCCGTCGTCGACCGCGGCCTGGATCGCGGCCAGCAGGTCCGGGTCCTCGCACAGCGACGCCGCGGTGGAACCCGCAGGCTTGCCGTGGTCCGCGCACCAACGGCCCAGGAACTCCTCGTCGATGGTGATCAGCGCGCCCACGAACGGCCGCCCGTCGCCCACCACCATGCACTCCGCGACCAGCGCGTGCGCCCGGATGCGGTCCTCGATCACGGCCGGGGCGACGTTCTTGCCGCCCGCGGTGACGATGATCTCCTTCTTACGGCCGGTGATCCGGAGGTAGCCGTCCTCGTCGAGGGTGCCGATGTCACCGGTGTGGAACCAGCCGTCGGCCAGCGCCTCCGCGGTCGCGCCGGGGTTGTTCCAGTACTCCTTGAACAGGTGCTCGCCGTGCAGCAGCACCTCGCCGTCGTCGGCGATGCGGACCACAGAGCCGGGCAGCGGCTGGCCGACCGTGCCGATCTTCTGCCGGTCCCAGGGGTTGAACGCGGTGGCCGCGCAGGACTCGGTCAGGCCGTAGCCCTCCAGGACCGTGAAGCCGATGCCGCGGAAGAAGTGCCCGAGGCGCTCGCCGAGCGGGGCGCCGCCGGAGATGGCGTACTCGCCCCGGCCGCCGAGGACCGCGCGGAGCTTGCTGTAGACGAGCTTGTCGAACGTCTTGTGCTTGATCCTCAGACCGAGGGAGGGACCCGAGGGGGTGTCCAGCGCCTTGCTGTAGGCGATCGCGGTGTCGGCGGCCTTGTCGAAGATCTTGCCCTTGCCGTCGGCCTGCGCCTTGGCGCGCGCCGAGTTGTAGACCTTCTCGAAGACGCGCGGCACCCCGAGGATCAGCGTCGGGCGGAACGCGGCCAGCTCGTCGGTGAGGTTCTTGATGTCCGGGACGCAGCCGAGCTTGATCGGCGCCATCATCGGCGCGATCTGCACGAGCCGCCCGAAGACGTGCGCGAGCGGCAGGAAGAGCAGCACCGAGCACTCGCCCGTGCGGAACAGCGGACGCAGCCGCTCCACGATGTTGCCGCACTCGGCGAAGAAGCTGCGGTGGGTGAGCACACAGCCCTTGGGGCGGCCGGTCGTGCCCGAGGTGTAGACGATGGTCGCCGGGTCGTCTGCCCTGGCGATCGAGCTGCGCTCCTCGACCGTCCGGTCCGTGACGTCCTGCCCGAGCCGGCCCAGCTCGTCGATGCCGCCGCCCTCGATCTGCCACACGTGCTTGAGCGCCGGCAGCCGGTCGCGCACCGACTCGACGGCGGCCGTGTGACCGTCCGACTCCACGATGCACGCGGTCGCGCCCGAGTCGCCGAGGATCCACTGCACCTGCTCCGGCGAACTGGTCTCGTACACCGGCACGGTCACCGCGCCCGCGCTCCAGATCGCGAAGTCCAGCAGCGTCCACTCGTAACGGGTGCGGGACATCAGGCCCACCCGGTCGCCCGGCTGGACCCCGGCGGCGATCAGCCCCTTCGCGGCCGTGCGCACCTCGGCGAGGAAGGCGGTGGCCGTGACGTCCTGCCAGTTGCCGCCGACCTTGCGGGGCGATGACGGCGACGTCCGGGTGCTGCGCGGCGTTTCTGCGGACGATGTCGGTCAGATTGCCGTCCGCAGGGACCTCGTACAAAGCCGGAAGGCTGAACTCGCGCAAGACTGCTGCTCCTCATAGGGCGCCGGCGCCACGACGTTGTGTGATGCGACGGTCCGGTCCAAGGCTCGGGCAGGTGCTCGGGCATTCACTTGTTGAAATGCAGAGCACGACTGGACTGCCCGGACGTTACCCGCCGGTATGGCCTCTACGACAGGGGGCCCGTCGAGATGTTCGCTGCGTCACACAGGTTGGGTATTCCTTCGCGCACAGTAGTCCACGCACTAACTGACTGGCCAGTAACCGCAGGTAGGGCCGCCACTGTTCACAACTGCAGCGCTCGACCTACCCTTGATCGCCATGGCACCCACACGAGCCGGAAACCGCAGGACGCGCGTGCACGTGGTCAGCGACGTGCACGGCAACGCCCGTGACCTGGCCAGGGCCGGCGAGGGCGCCGACGCCCTGATCTGCCTGGGCGACCTCGTCCTCTTCCTCGACTACGCCGACCACTCGCGCGGCATCTTCCCCGACCTGTTCGGCGTCGAGAACGCCGACCGCATCGTCGCGCTGCGCACCGCCCGCCGCTTTCAGGAGGCGCGGGAACTGGGGGCCCGGCTGTGGGCCGGCGTCGGCGCGGACCGGGCCTCGGTGATCGAGAAGGCGGTGCGCAAGCAGTACGCCGAGATGTTCGCCGCGTTCCCCACCCCGACGTACGCCACCTACGGCAATGTCGACATGCCGCCCCTGTGGCAGGAGTACGCCGGCCCCGGCACGACCGTCCTCGACGGCGAGCGCGTCGAGATCGGCGGCTGGGTCTTCGGCTTCGTCGGCGGCGGCCTGCGCACGCCGATGCGGACACCGTACGAGATCAGCGACGAGGACTACGCGGCCAAGATAGAGGCCGTCGGCGAGGTCGACGTGCTGTGCACGCACATCCCTCCCGAGGTTCCCGAACTGGTCTACGACACCGTCGCGCGCCGCTTCGAGCGCGGCAGCCTGGCCCTGCTGGACGCCATCCGCCGCACTCGCCCCCGCTACTCCCTCTTCGGACACGTGCACCAGCCGCTGGTGCGGCGGATGCGGATCGGGGCAACCGAGTGTGTGAACGTGGGGCACTTCGCGGGGACCGGGACGCCGTGGACGCTGGAATGGTGAGGACCTCCCAGGTCGGGTGAGATCGGCGGGGCCCGTGCGCGGTAGCCTTCACGCTGCACACGCTTGCGCACGACGACCTCATACCGGCCCGCATCTGGAGGAGCCACGGCGATGGCGGAACACACCAGCTCGAGCATCACCATCGAGGCGGCCCCGGCCGACGTCATGGCGGTCATCTCCGATTTCGCCCGCTACCCGGACTGGACCGGCGAGGTGAAGGAGGCCGAGGTGCTCAAGACCGACGAGCAGGGCCGCGCCGAGCAGGTCCGGCTCGTCATGGACGCGGGTGCGATCAAGGACGACCAGGTCCTCGCGTACACCTGGACCGGCGAGAACGAGGTGTCCTGGACCCTCGTGAAGTCCCAGATGCTCCGCTCCCTGGACGGGACGTACATCCTCAAGCCGGCCGGGTCGGGCGGCACGGAGGTCACGTACGCGCTGACCGTGGACGTCAAGATCCCGATGCTCGGCATGATCAAGCGCAAGGCCGAGAAGGTCATCATCGACAGGGCGCTGGCGGGCTTGAAGAAGCGCGTGGAATCGGGCAAGTAATCCGCTTGGCTGCGGGCAGTCGTGCCGCTTGGGGCGGCACCCGTCCCACAACGGCGGCACCCCGCTCCGCCGGGTTGCGGACCCACCCGGCCTGAGCGCCAACGCCGGGTACCGTTCACCCCCATGCGCACCATCCTGATCACCGGCCCCGGCGGCAGCGGTCGTACCACCCTCGCGGCCGCCACCGCCCTGGCCGCGGCGGCGGAGGGCACCCGCACCCTCGTCCTCGGCACCGACCGCACGGACACCCTCGGTGCCGCACTGGGGACTCGCACCGGACCTGAGCCGACGCAAGCCGCACCCCGTCTCACGGCCTGGCGTCCCGACCCCGCCCAGGACTTCCGGAAGGACCTCACCGCCCTCCAGGACCGCGCCTCCTCCGCCCTGGACCTCCTCGGCGCCTCCCGCCTCGACTTCGAGGAACTCACCCCCCTCCCCGGCGCCGAGGAACTCGCCCTCCTGCGCGCCCTGCGCGACGCCGCGCTGTCGGAGTCGTACGACCTGCTCGTCGTCGACCTGCCACCGGCCCCGCAGGCCCTCGCCCTGCTCGCCCTGCCCGAGGAGCTCCGCCGCTACCTGCGCCGCCTGCTCCCGCCCGAACGCCAGGCCGCCCGCGCCCTGCGCCCGGTACTGGGCCGGCTCGCCGGCGTCCCCATGCCCGCCGAGTGGCTGTACGAGACGGCCGCCCGCTGGGATCTGGAGCTGGCCGCCGTCGAGGCGGTCGTCGCCGACCGCGACACCGTCGTACGACTGGTCGCCGAGCCCGGCCCGGCCGGCGCCGACGCCCTGCGCGCCGCCGCCCTCGGCCTCGCCCTGCGCGGCCTGCGCACCGACGTCGTGGTCGCCAACCGCGTCCTGCCCGAGGCGTCCCCGGACACCTGGCTGGCCGGCCCGGTCGCCCAGCAGCGCAAGACACTGGACGAGTGGCGGGAGTCGTACGACGTCCGGACCGTCGCCCACCTCGGACGCGACCCGCTCGGCGCCGACGACCTGGCCGCCCTCGCCGTGCCCGGCGCCGACCTGGAGACTCCCGTTCCACCGGCCGAGTGGCCGGTGACCGACCGGCTCGGCGTGGACGGCGTGCTCGTCTGGCACATCCCGCTGCCCGGCGCCATACGCGACGAACTGGACCTCGTCCGGCGCGGCGACGAGCTTCTCGTCACGGCGGGGCGGTTCCGCCGTATCGTTCCGCTGCCCTCCGCGCTGCGCCGCTGCACCGTCGACGGGGCCGCCCTGCGCGAGGGCGAGCTGTGCATCCGCTTCGCACCCGACCCGAAGCTGTGGCCGCAGACGCGGTCAGAGGGGGTAACGTCGTAGGGACGAACCGTAGTCAGGAGTCCGTCATGAGCGAAGAGCTCCCCCCGTCCGACGCCGCCCGCGAAGAGGCCGTGGACGAGGTACGGGCCGCCGACGCCGACGCCGACGCCTGGGCGACCGCGTGCGCCGAGGACCTCGAGGCGGAGAAGGCCCGGCGCCGCGCCGAGTACGGCCCGCCCCAGGGCTCCGCGGCCGAGGAACTGAAGAAGCTCGTCGACGCCGTCGCGGACAAGCTCTCGGGGATCCAGTCCCCGCTGTTCGGCGCGGTCGCGGGGCCCGCCGCCGAGCAGGTCGTCCGCCAGGTCGTCCAGCAGGCCAAGGCCGCCGTGGAACCCGTCATCGAACGCAACCCGGACGTCTTCGACCACCTGGCCGCCGCCGGGAACGAACTGCTCGCCGCCTACCGCTCCGCCGTCGAGGCCCAGGAGCGGCGCTGGAGCGGCCGCGACGACCGGATCGACCCCCGCGACCTGGACGAACGCCATGACCGGGGCGACGACGCCGGCCCCGGGGAGCGCATCGACCTGGACTGAGCCCCCGCCCTCTCACGAGCCGCGACCGGCGTGCCACCGCCGGTCCTGCCCAGCGTGCGGACGACAGCGAACCCGACGGCGTGCCTCGGGTACCGTTGGCCGTAGCGGGGCTCGACCGAAACTGAGGGATTCATGGGACTCACCATCGGCGTCGACATCGGCGGCACGAAGATCGCGGCCGGCGTGGTCGATGAGGAAGGCAACATCCTCTCGACCCACAAGGTGCCGACCCCGGGCACGCCTGAGGGCATCGTGGACGCCATCGCCTCGGCGGTGGAAGGCGCCCGCGTCGGGCACGACATCGTCGGCGTGGGCATCGGCGCGGCCGGCTATGTGAACCGGCAGCGCTCCGAGGTGTACTTCGCGCCCAACATCCACTGGCGCAACGAGCCGCTCAAGCAGAAGGTCGAGGCCCGCGTGGGCCTCCCGGTGGTCGTCGAGAACGACGCGAACGCCGCGGCGTGGGGCGAGTACAAGTTCGGCGCAGGCAAGGGCCACCGCAACGTCATCTGCATCACGCTCGGCACCGGCCTCGGCGGCGGCATCATCATCGGCAACAAGCTGCGCCGCGGGCACTTCGGCGTGGCCGCCGAGTTCGGCCACATCCGCATGGTCCCGGACGGCCTGCTGTGCGGCTGCGGCTCGCAGGGCTGCTGGGAGCAGTACGCGTCGGGGCGGGCGCTGGTGAGGTACGCCAAGCAGCGCGCCAACGCCACCCCCGAGAACGCCGAGATCCTCCTCGGCCTCGGCAACGGCACGCCCGACGGCATCGAGGGCAAGCACATCTCCATGGCCGCCCGCCAGGGCGACCGCGTGGCCGTCGACTCCTACCGCGAACTGGCCCGCTGGGTCGGCGCGGGCCTCGCCGACCTGGCCTCCCTCTTCGACCCCTCCGCCTTCATCGTCGGCGGCGGCCTCTCCGACGAGGGCGAACTGGTCCTGGGCCCGATCCGCAAGTCCTACAAGCGCTGGCTGGTGGGCGGCAACTGGCGCCCGGTGGCCGAGGTCAGGGCAGCGGAACTGGGCAACAAGGCCGGCCTGGTGGGCGCGGCGGACCTGGCCCGGGAGCCCGACCCGATCATGTGACGCCCTGCTTTTGGCCTTTAAGGGGCGCGGGGAACTGCGCGATCAGCCACATACGACCGGCACTCGCGCACAACCCCGCGCCCCGAGCTATTGGGCGTAAATTGATCACATGCCCCTGCTCCCCAACTCCCGTACCGAACCCGACGGTTCCGCGGTCATCAGGGTCCTCAGCTACAACATCCGCTCGATGCGCGACGACACCGACGCCCTGGCCCGCGTCATCAGGGCCTGCCGACCCGACCTGGTCCTGATCCAAGAAGCCCCCCGCTTCTTCCGCTGGCGCAAGAAACTCGCCCGTCTGGCCCGCGAATCCGACCTGGTCGTCGTCACCGGGGGCGCCACCACCACAGGCCCGGCGATCCTCAGCTCGCTCCGGGCGAGCGTCGAACGCACGGAGGACGTCCTCCTGCCCCGCACCCCCGGCCTGCACCGCCGCGGCTTCGCCACGGCGGTCGTCCGCTTCGCCGGCACCCGCCTCGGCGTCCTGAGTTGTCACCTGTCGCTGCAGAAGGACGAGCGCTACGACCAGGCCGGCATGCTCCTGGACAGGCTCGCCGGGCTGGGCGTGGAGCACGCGATCGCCGGCGGCGACCTGAACGAACGCCCCGACGGCCCCGCCTTCGGCCGACTGGCCGACACCCTCACCGACTGCCGGGCCGCGTCACCCTGGGGTGGCGAGCACACCTGGACCCCCGCCGACCCCTACCAGCGCATCGACGCGATCTTCGCGACCAAGGGCATCGAGGTGCTGGGCTGCGGGGTGCCGTCCGAGCACCCCGGGGTGACCGACACAGACCTGAGGGCGGCCACGGACCACCTCCCGGTCCTGGCCGCCCTCAGAGTGCCGGCTTCCTAGACGACCGCACCCCGCCCCGGGTCGTCGTCCTCCTCGTCATCCGTCCGCATCCGCATCACCAGCGTCGCGAACCCGCCGACGAACCCGCCGATCCCCAGCGTGGCCAGCCACCACGTCATTTCCCAGCCGAGCAGCACGGCGAGCAGGAACAGCACCGGCCCGCCCAGCACGCCGAGCCACGCGAACTTCGCGGTGGGGTCGGCGGACGGCAGCGGGGGCGGCTCCGGCGGCACGAAGTGGCCCTCGTCGTCCTCGTCGAAGTCGTCCTCGGTGGGCTCCGGCGCGGAGTAGTCGCGCGGACCGACGCCGGGCGCGAAGGAGACCGAGCCGCCCAGAGGCTTGGCCGGCTTGTCCGCGGACCCGGACGCCTTGGCCTCCGGACCCTCGGGCTCAGCGGGCTTGGCGGCGTCCCCGGCCGTGTCCACCCGGTCGTCGTTGGTCGGAGACTCCAGCAGCGCCAGGTCCTCGACCGACTTGAACGGCTTGGCGCCCGGGGGGTCCGGCGGCTCCTCGCCGTACCCGGCGACGATCGCCGCCCAGGCGGCCTCCTCGTCGAACGGGACGCCCTTCTCGTCCGGCTCGCGGCCCTCGCGGTCGGAGTCGTGCTCAGCCACCTGCGGTCGTCCCTTCCTTGCCGAGACCGGGCTCCTTGCCGAGGCCGGACGCGAACCGGCCGATGAACGCGGTGCTCTCCTCGAAGATCCGGTCCGCGTCATGGTCCAACGTGGCGACGTGGTAGCTCTGTTCCAGGAGGACCTCTTTCACGTCGGTCGACGAGATGCGGCTGAGGATACGGGCCGAGTCGACGGGCGGCACCACATGGTCCTGCGGGCTGCGCAGCAGCAGCACCGGCTGGGTGACCTGCGGCAGCTCGCGGTCGACGACCTGGAAGAACTGGCGCAGGGAGTGCGCGGCGTGCAGCGGAACCCGGTCGTAGCCCAGCTCCCTGCTGTCCGGCTTGGCGATGTCGCTGGCGATGCCCTTCGTCGCGGGGACGAGGTGGCGGATCACCGGGAGGGCGTGCGCGGCCAGGCCGTGCACCTTGTTCGCCGGGTTGACGACCATCACACCGCTGACGGCGTCGCCGTGCTTCGCGGCCAGCCGCAGGGCCAGGGCGCCGCCCATGGACAGGCCGGCCACGAACACCTGCTCGCGGCGCTCGCACAGCAGGCGCAGCTCGCGGTCCACCTCCGCGTACCAGTCCTGCCAGCCGGTGATCCGCAGGTCCTCCCAGCGCGTGCCGTGCCCGGGCAGCAGCGGCAGCGAGACGGTCAGGCCGCGTGCGGCGAGATGCTCCGCCCAGGGGCGCAGCGACTGCGGTGAACCGGTGAAGCCGTGGCAGAGGAGCACGGCGATCTCCCCGCCCTCGTGGCGAAACGGCTCGGCTCCGGCAAGGACCGGCACCTTCGGCCTCCTGGTCGTGAGAAGGGACTGACACGATCACGGATGGTCACGGAACGTCATGGCAGGGATCGCACGGCGTTCGCGGGACCTTCACCGTACGCGACGGCACTGACACCGACCAGGGCCGTCGGCGCCTTTGACAGCGCGCCGGGTTAAGGTCTGATCGACACATACAGGAGGCACTCGGTTGTTGTACGGCGCGATGAAGGTCGCTGTTGGGGGACCGCTGAAGGTCGCCTTCAGGCCCTGGGTGGAAGGCCTGGAGAACGTTCCCGCCGAGGGCCCGGCGATCCTGGCGAGCAACCACCTCTCCTTCTCGGACTCGTTCTTCCTGCCCGCGGTCCTGGACCGCAAGGTCACGTTCATCGCGAAGGCCGAGTACTTCACCACGCCCGGGGTGAAGGGCCGGCTGACCGCCGCCTTCTTCAAGGGAGTCGGCCAGCTGCCGGTGGACCGCTCCGGTGCGCGCGGCGCGGGTGAGGCCGCCATCAAGAGCGGCATCGAGGTGCTGGAGCGCGGCGAGCTGTTCGGCATCTACCCGGAGGGGACGCGCTCGCCCGACGGGCGGCTCTACCGCGGCAAGCCGGGCGGCCTCGCGCGCGTGGCGCTCGCGACCGGCGCGCCCGTCATCCCCGTCGCCATGATCGACACGGAGAAGATCCAGCCGCCCGGGAAGGTCATGCCGAAGCTGATGCGCCCCGGCATCCGGATCGGCAAGCCCCTGGACTTCAGCCGCTACCAGGGCATGGAGCACGACCGGTTCGTACTGCGCGCGGTGACCGACGAGGTCATGTACGAGATCATGAAGCTCTCCGGCCAGGAGTACGTCGACATGTACGCGACGGCCATGAAGCGGCAGCTCGCGGAGGCGGCCAAGGCCGAGAAGGAAGCCGAGAAGGCGGCGAAGGCCGCGCTCGCACGGGCGGAGAAGGAACAGGCGGAAAAGGAAAAGTCGGAGAAGGAAAAGTCGGAGCAGCGACGGACCGAGCCCTAGTCGGGGGCTTGAGCCAGGGGTGGGGGAGATGGCCAGGCGCGAGCAGGTCATGAGGATGTCGGTCGAGCAGCCGCTGTGGCGTGCGCTGACCGCGTACCGGGTGCTCACGATGTTGTACGCGATCGGCCTGTTCGCCACCGCCTACGAGGAGTTCGTCCGGCCCTGGGTCGCCGTCGCCTACTACGTCGTGCTGGCCGCGTGGACCCTGGCCACACTGCCCCGGGTCGCGAACGCGGCCCGCTGCACCAAAGGGTTTCTCGTCGCCGACCTCACCGTCGCCCTCACCGGCATCCTGCTCACGCCCGTCGCCGACACGCACGAGCGGGTCCAGGCGGGCGGCCCGACGCTGCCGTCGATATGGACCGCCGGTGCCGTCCTCGCCTTCGCCGTCAAGGGCGGCTGGCGCTGGGCGGCCCTCGCCTCCAGCCTCGTGGCCGCCGCCAACCTGATCGAGCGCGGCAGCCCGGCCCGCGACACCGTCCACAACGTCATCCTCGTCTGCATCGCCTCCATCGCCATCGGCTACGTCGTCGAGGTCGCCCGCGCCTCCGAGCGCACCCTCGCCCGCGCCCTGGAGATCGAGGCCGCGACACGGGAGCGGGAGCGCTTGGCCCGCGACATCCACGACAGCGTGCTCCAGGTGCTGGCGATGGTGCAGCGGCGTGGCGCGGTGATCGGCGGCGAGGCGGCCGAGCTGGGCCGGATGGCCGGTGAGCAGGAGGTCGCGCTGCGCACCCTGGTCTCCGGCGGACTGGTGCCCGTCTCCCGGGTCTCGGAGGACGCCGCCGAGGGAGCCGTCGTCCGGACCGTCGAGGAGCAGCCGCAGGAGAGCGGCCCCGTCGACCTGCGCGCCCTGCTCGCGCCGTACGCCGGGGCCAAGGTCAGCCTCGCCGAGCCCGGCGCGCCCGTGCCGCTGGCGCCGGTCGCCGCCCGGGAGGTGGCCGCCGCCGTCGGGGCGGCGCTGGACAACGTCCGCAAGCACGCCGGGGAGCAGGCGCGCGCGTGGATCCTCGTCGAGGACGAGCCGGACGAGGTGATCGTCACCGTGCGGGACGACGGACCCGGCATCCCGGAGGGGCGGCTCGCCCAGGCCGAGGGCGAGGGGCGGCTCGGCGTCGCCCTGTCGATCCGCGGCCGGCTCCGCGACCTCGGCGGCAGCGCGGAGCTGATCTCGGTGCCGGGCCAGGGCACGGAGGTCGAGTTGAAGGTACCGAAGGACGTGACGAACGTACGGGGGAAGGCGGAGCGGCGATGACGGAGACCACGGAGGACCGGCAGGTCCCGATCAAGGTCATGGTGGTCGACGACCACCCCATGTGGCGCGACGCGGTCGCCCGGGACCTGGCCGAGTCGGGCTTCGAGGTGGTCGCCACCGCGGGCGACGGCGACCAGGCCGTGCGCCGCGCCAAGGCCGCCGCACCCGAGGTCCTCGTGCTCGACCTGAACCTGCCCGGCAAGCCCGGCGTCCAGGTCTGCAAGGAGGTCGTCGCCGCCGACCCGGCGCTGCGCGTCCTGGTGCTGTCCGCGAGCGGTGAGCACGCCGACGTCCTGGAGGCGGTGAAGTCCGGCGCGACCGGATACCTGCTGAAGTCGGCCTCCACCGAGGAACTCCAGGACGCTGTCCGCCGCACGGCCGTCGGCGACCCGGTCTTCACCCCGGGCCTCGCCGGGCTGGTCCTCGGCGAGTACCGCCGCCTGGCCTCCGAACCCGCCCCCGCCCAGGACACCGACGAACCGAAGGCACCCCGGCTCACCGACCGCGAGACCGAGGTGCTGCGCCTCGTCGCCAAGGGCCTGAGCTACAAGCAGATCGCCGAACGCCTGGTCATCTCCCACCGCACGGTGCAGAACCACGTCCAGAACACCCTCGGCAAGCTCCAGTTGCACAACCGCGTGGAACTGGTCAGGTATGCGATAGAGCGCGGCCTCGACGACGAGTGAGACGCGCGCCACACTGACCCTTCGTCAGGCACCTGCTGCGAAGGGACATTCCATGCGGGTCGGAGTACTGACCGGAGGCGGCGACTGCCCCGGACTCAACGCCGTCATCCGGGCCATCGTCCGCAAGGGCGTGCAGGAGTACGGCTACGACTTCACCGGCTTCCGGGACGGCTGGCGAGGGCCCTTGGAGAACGACACCGTCCGTCTCGACATCCCCGCCGTGCGCGGCATCCTGCCCCGCGGCGGCACCATCCTCGGCTCCTCGCGGACCAACCCGCTGAAGGAGCGGAACGGCATCCGCCGAATCAAGGAGAACCTCGCCGAGCTGGAGGTCGAGGCGCTCATCGCCATCGGCGGCGAGGACACCCTGGGCGTGGCCGCCCGGCTGTCCGACGAGCACGGCGTGCCCTGCGTGGGCGTCCCGAAGACGATAGACAACGACCTGTCCGCCACGGACTACACCTTCGGCTTCGACACCGCGGTCGGCATCGCGACCGAGGCCATCGACCGGCTGCACACCACCGCCGAGTCCCATATGCGCGTCCTGGTCGTCGAGGTGATGGGCCGGCACGCCGGCTGGATCGCCCTCCACTCCGGCCTGGCCGGCGGCGCGAACGTCATCCTCATCCCCGAGCAGCGCTTCGACGTCGAGCAGGTGTGCGCCTGGGTGACGTCCCGCTTCCGGGCGTCGTACGCGCCGATCGTGGTCGTCGCCGAGGGGGCCGTGCCCAAGGACGGCGACATGGTCCTCAAGGACCGGACGCTGGACTCCTTCGGGCACGTCCGCCTGTCCGGGGTCGGCGAGTGGCTCGCCAAGGAGATCGAGAAGCGCACGGGCAAGGAGGCCCGCACGACGGTCCTCGGCCATGTCCAGCGCGGCGGCACCCCCAGCGCCTTCGACCGCTGGCTCGCCACCCGTTTCGGACTGCACGCCATCGACTGCGTCCGCGACGGGGACTTCGGCCTGATGGTCGCCCTGCGCGGCACGGACATCGTGCGTGTCCCCATCGCGGACGCGACGGCCCGCCTGAAGACGGTGGACCCGAAACTGTACGAGGAGGTCGGGGTGTTCTTCGGCTGACGCGCCGCCCCGCCCCGGACGCCGGTCGGGCCGCGCGGCCCGACCGGCCCCGTGCTACACCGAGGGCGTGCTCGTGCCCCGCAGCTGCCCCACCAGGTCCCGCACGACCGCCGCGCCGTCGAGCGTGAGCACCGACTCCGGGTGGAACTGCACCCCCGCGAATCCGGGCCCCCGCAGCGCGTGCACCTCCCCGTTCGCGGCGCGGCTGACCTCCACACCGTGCGCGGCCAGCTCCGCCGCCTCCTCGTCGTCGCAGCGCGCCACGAAGCTGTTGTAGAAGCCGACGGTCTCCCGCCGCCCGAACAGCTCGATCTCCGTCTGCGCCCCCTGGTACGGCACTTCCTTGCGTACGACGTCCAGGCCCAGTTCGATGGCGATCAGCTCGTGCCCGAGGCAGACGCCGAGGACGCCGTGCGGGTGCTTCCCGATCACCTCGGCGGTCAGGGAGCGCAGGAACCGCATCTTCGGGTCCGCCAGGTCCGACGGGTCACCCGGTCCGGGCCCCAGGACCACCGGCCCCTCGTGCCCGAGCACCGCCTCCCGCAGCCCTGGCTCGTCGTAGCGCCGCACGCTCACCTCCAGGCCGCCGGCGCGCAGCACGTGCGCGAGCATCGCCGTGAAGGTGTCCTCCCCGTCCACGACGAGGGCGTGCCCCTCCAGCTCGTCCGACCGCTGCTGCATCCGCAGCCAGAAGGGCGCGAGCGAGGCCCGGCGCCCGTCCAGCGCCGCCCGGACCCGGGGGTCGTCCCCCAGCTGTGGCCGTACGGCCTCAGCGCGCGGCCGGGAAGGACGTACGCCCAACGCGGCCAGCACACCCGCCGCCTTCGCATGGGTCTCCGCGACCTCGCCCGCCGGGTCGGATCCGCGCACGAGCGTGGCGCCCACCGGCACCCGCAGCCGGCCGTCGGCGTCGATGTCGGCGGTGCGGATGAGGATGGGGGAGTCGAGGGTCTGGGCCCCGGCAGACTTTTCCCGCCCACCGCCCGCGTACCGCCCGAGGAGGGCCAGCGCACCGGCGTAGTACCCGCGCCCGCCGACCTCGTGCCGCTCGATGACCCGGCAGGCGTTCTGCACCGGCGAGCCCGTGACGGTCGCCGCGAACATGGTCTCCTTCAGCACCTCCCGCACGTCCAGCGAGGACTTCCCGCGCAGCTCGTACTCGGTGTGCGCGAGGTGCGCCATCTCCTTCAGCCGGGGCCCGACGACCACCCCGCCCATGTCACCGACGGTGCACATCATCTTGAGCTCCTCGTCGACGACCATCGACAGCTCCTCGATCTCCTTGCCGTCGGCGAGGAAGTCCAGCAGGTGCTCGGGCGTCGGCCCGTCGGCGGGGTAGCGGTACGTGCCGCTGATCGGGTTCATGACGACCGTGCCGCCGGACATCCGGACGTGCACCTCCGGACTCGCCCCGACCAGCGTCCGGTCGCCGGTGTGCACGACGAACGTCCAGTACGCGCCCCGCTCGCCCTCCAGCAGCCGCCGGAACAGCGCCAGCGCGTCGGCCCGGCCGAACCCGGGGATCTGCCCCTCGTACGTCCGCCGGATGACGAAGTTCGCGCCCTCGCCCCGCCCGATCTCCTCCCGCAGCACGCGCCCGACGATCTCCGCGTACTCCTCGTCACCGACGTCGAAGCCGCCGCCCTCGACGCGCACGTCGTGCGCCGGGAGCTGCTCCAGGGCGTCGGCGAGCGGGACGCCGTACGACTCCTCGGGCGTCAGCACCGACAGCGGAGTGCCGTCGTCGCGGACGTCGAAACCGCGCTCGCGGATCTGCCGGAAGGGGACGAGCGCGAGGCCCTCGTCGGGGAGGTCGGCGAGGCGGTCGTAGGTGGTCACCGGGCCGATGAGGACCTCGATCAGGTCATGGTCGTGGCCCGGGGTGCGGCGGCGCAGCAGGGCGAACGGGCGGGGGTCGTCCAGCAAGCCGAGCAGATTCATGGGTCCGTGCTCCTTCTCCGAGGATCCGGTGGGATTTCGGTGGAGAGGAACGACCCCGGGAAATGCCGAAGGCCGCCCCTCGGGCGGCCTTCGCGAAGTCTGTCGTACGCGCAGTCAGTGGGCCGCCGGATGAGCGGTCCACCACCAGTTCTGGATCGAGTGCGCGAACATGGCAGGCACCCTACCCCATGTCCGAGTCGTGTACCCCGTGTCTCAATTGCTGGGCATGGGGCAGGACGTCCGACACGACCCCGTAATGTTGAGGCCGTGACCGTGAACGCTAAGACCAGCGCGAGTGCTGGCAACACCTGGCGAGACCTGCCCGCGGCGCAGCAGCCCGAGTACCCCGACACCGAGGCTCTGCGCGCAGTCGTTGCGGACCTCGAGTCGTATCCGCCGCTCGTCTTCGCGGGCGAGTGCGACCAGCTGCGTGCCCGGATGGCGGCCGTCGCCAAGGGAGAGGCGTTCCTCCTCCAGGGCGGCGACTGCGCCGAGGCCTTCGACGCGGTGTCCGCGGACCAGATCCGCAACAAGCTCAAGACGCTGCTCCAGATGGGCGCCGTGCTGACGTACGCCGCGTCCGTGCCCGTGGTGAAGGTCGGCCGCATCGCCGGCCAGTACTCCAAGCCGCGCTCCAAGCCGACCGAGACCCGCGACGGCGTGACGCTGCCGACGTACCGGGGCGACTCCGTCAACGGCTTCGACTTCACCGAAGAGGCCCGCGTCCCGGACCCCGAGCGGCTGAAGCGCATGTACCACGCCTCGGCCTCCACGCTGAACCTGGTGCGCGCCTTCACCACCGGCGGCTACGCCGACCTGCGCCAGGTGCACGCCTGGAACCAGGACTTCGTGAAGTCGTCCCCGTCGGGGCAGCGCTACGAGCAGCTGGCGCGCGAGATCGACAACGCGCTGAACTTCATGCACGCCTGCGGGGCCGACCCGGAGGAGTTCAAGACGGTCGAGTTCTACTCCTCGCACGAGGCGCTGCTGCTCGACTACGAGTCCGCCCTGACCAGGATCGACTCGCGCACCGGGCAGCTGTACGACGTCTCCGCGCACATGGTGTGGATCGGTGAGCGCACCCGGCAGCTGGACCACGCGCACATCGAGTTCGCGTCGCAGATCCGCAACCCGATCGGCATCAAGCTCGGCCCGACGACGACGGCCGAGGACGCGCTGCAGTACATCGAGCGCCTCGACCCGGAGCGGGAGCCGGGCCGGCTGACCTTCATCGTCCGCATGGGCGCCGACAAGGTCCGCGACAAGCTCCCCGAGCTGGTCGAGAAGGTCACCGCCTCGGGCGCCACCGTCGCCTGGGTCACCGACCCGATGCACGGCAACACCTTCGAGGCGGCCTCCGGGCACAAGACCCGCCGCTTCGACGACGTGCTCGACGAGGTCAAGGGCTTCTTCGAGGTCCACAAGGCCCTCGGCACCCACCCGGGCGGCATCCACGTGGAGCTGACCGGCGACGACGTCACCGAGTGCGTGGGCGGCGGCGACGAGATCTTCGTCGACGATCTGCACCAGCGCTACGAGACGGCCTGCGACCCGCGGCTCAACCGCAGCCAGTCGCTGGACCTGGCGTTCCTCGTGGCCGAGATGTACAGGGACCAGTAACCGTTTCGCCTGTTACACCGACAGCGACTGGGGCGCGGATCACATACGATCCGCGCCCCAGTCGACTTTTGCGTCTCCGACCCGGCGGGTAAGGTTAGGTTAGCCTCACCGATCAACGGGGACGGCGCCTTGGAACGACCTGTCGGGAGGTGGACCGCGTGTACGTGTGCAGTTGCTTCGGGATCACCGAGCAGCAGGTCAAGCAGCACGCGGACGGCGGCGCCTGCACCCCTCGGCAGATAGCCTCCGCATGCAAGGCGGGCACGGACTGCGGGTCGTGCGTACGTCGCATCCAGGCGATCCTGGGCAGGGGTGCGTGCCCTCGCCGTGAAATGGCCGACCGGGGCCAGCCGGTGCTCGCGGAGCTGGAAGACGCCGCCTAGTGTCCCGGTCCGGAGATCCTGTCGCAGTAGCGGCAGATGCGGTCGATGATCTGGTCTGCGGTCTTGGTCCACTTGAAGGGCCGGGCCTGCTCGTTCCAGGTCTTGATCCAGTCCTCGAGGGCGGTCTTGAGCTCGTCGAGTGAGCAGAACACGCCGCGTTCGAGGCAGCGCCGCTGTAGTTCGGCGAACCACCGCTCGACCTGGTTGATCCAGGACGAGTAAGTCGGGGTGAAATGCAGCTCGAACCGGGGATGGGCCAGAAGCCACTTGTGGACCACCGGCGCCTTGTGGGCGGAGAGGTTGTCGCAGATCACGTGGACCGCCAGGCCGGGATCGGTCTGGCGGTCGATCTCGTCGAGGAAGTCGCGGAAGTCCACGGCCCGGTGCTGCGCGGACAGCTTGCCGATCACCTTGCCGGTGGCGGTGTTCAGGGCGGCGAACAGGTCCACGGTGCCGTGCCGGACGTAGTCGAAGCTGCGCCGCTCGGGGATGCCCGGGACCATCGGCAGTACCGGAGCTGTCCGTTCCAGGGCCTGGATCTGCGGCTTCTCGTCGACCGCGAAGACGGCCGCGTTCGCCGGCGGGGCGAGATACAGCCCGACCACGTCACGGATCTTGTCGATCAGCAGCGGGTCCGGAGAGATCTTGAAGGTCTCCGTGCGCCAGGGCTGCAGCCCGAAGGCCCGCCAGATCCGCAGCACACTCGTCGGTGAGATCCCCACCCGCCGGGCCAACTCCCGCTTCGACCAGTGGGTGGCGCCTTCGGGCACCTCTTCCAGCGTGCGCACCACCACCTCTTCCACCTGGGCGTCGGTGATGGTGCGGGGCACGCCGGGACGCAGCTCGTCGGACAGACCATCGAGACGGCGTTGCAGAAATCTGGTCCGCCACCGGCTCACGGTCCCCCGATCAGTGTCCAGCCGCGCGGCCACCGCGGTGTTGTTCAGCCCGTCCGCGCACGCCAGCACGATCCGTGCCCGCTTGGCCAGACCCTGCGCGGTTGTCCGCCGTTTGGCCCACCCCTGCAACACCAGCCGCTCGTCCTCGGATAACACCAGCGGTTGCAGCCTGCTGTCCCCCATTCCTCCAGCAGACCGCAGCCGCCAGCCGCTGTCACCGCCCGAGCCGAAATCTGAAACGAACCACGACTCACGTGGCGAGACGTGAACTCAAGACCAGATCACTAGGGGCCCGCCCCTAGCTCGGCTGCTCGATCTGCTGCGCGAGGTAGAGCGCCTCGCCGAGCTTGTCGATGAGCTCCAGCTGCGTGTCCAGGTAGTCGATGTGGTGCTCCTCGTCCTCCAGGATCGACTCGAAGAGGTTCGCGGACGTGATGTCGCCCTTGGTGCGCATCACCTCGATACCGCGCTTGAGGCGGTCGATCGCCTCGACCTCGACCTGGCGGTCGGCCTGGAACATCTCGGTGACCGTCTGGCCGACCCGTACGTGGAAGAGCCGCTGGTAGTTGGGCAGGCCGTCCAGCATGAGAATGCGTTCGGTGATCTTGTCCGCGTGCTTCATCTCGTCGATGGATTCTTCACGCGTGTACTTGGCGAGCTTGGTCCAGCCTTTGTTGTCCTGGATCCGGTAATGCAGCCAGTACTGGTTGATCGCCGTCAGCTCGCCGGTCAACTGCTCGTTCAGGAATTCGAGGACCTCGGGGTCGCCCTGCATCGCAGAGGCTCCTTCCACGCGGGGGAACTGGCAGGTTGCGCCGCATGATTCCACCGGCAGCGAAGATCGTCCAGTAAGTCTCCACTTACTAAGTAAGGGCATGCTTAGTTCTGATTGCCCTGTTTTGTGGTGGCCCCGGTCAGGGGCATCACCCGAGGTCTGTCAGGATGGAGTCATGGGTCAGCCGGTGGGACACGAATCGGGAGAAGGGCGCGATCCGGCAGGAGCGGCGCAGCCCGGGCTTCCGCCGGGACAGCGGGTGCAGCGCGGCTGGCCGGTCACACACTACGGACCCGTCCCCAAGTTCCGGTCCGAGCGCTGGGAGTTCAGGGTCTTCGGCGCCACGGCTGACGGCGGCAAGCACTGCTGGACCCACGAGGAGTTCACGGCCCTGCCGTACACCACCGTCGTGGCCGATCTGCACTGCGTCACGAAGTTCAGCATGCTGGGCGCCGAGTGGGGCGGTGTCCCCGCGCGCACGATCCTGGACATCGCGCCGCCCGCGGACGATGTCACCCATGTGATGGTGTGGGCCGAGTACGGATTCAGCTCCAACCTCCGGCTGTCCGACTTCGCCTCCGAGCACGTCCTGTTCGCCACCCACAAGGACGGTGAGCTGCTCACCGCCGAGCACGGCTTCCCGCTGCGCCTGATCGTGCCCCACCTGTACGCCTGGAAGGGCCCCAAGTGGGTGCGCGGTGTGGAGTACATGACCGCCGACCGGCGCGGCTTCTGGGAGGAGCGCGGCTACCACAACATCGGCGACCCCTGGCAGGAGCAGCGCTACTCGTACCAGGAGGAGGCCGGGGACGGCCCCGACCTCTGAGGCCTGCGAGGCTTCGACGCCTCTGGGGCCTTTGCGGTCTTCAGCAGTCGCGCAGCTTCTTCAGTCGCTCCACGTCCGCCGCGTGCCCTTCCTTGCCGCCCGGCGTCTCGATGACCAGCGGCACGCCCTCGGTCGCGGGGTGCGTCATCAGGGCCCGGAACGGGTCCTCGCCGATGTGGCCCACACCGATGTTCTCGTGCCGGTCCTTGTGCGCGCCCACCACGTCCTTGGAGTCGTTGGCGTGGATCAGCTTCAGCCGGCCCTCGCCGACCGTGTCCACCAGCAGGTCCAGCGTCTGGTGCATGCCGCTGGGGCCGGTCAGGTCGTGCCCGGCGGCGAAGATGTGGCAGGTGTCCAGGCACACGCCCAGCATCGGATGGGCGTCCAGCGCCTCGAAGTACGGGCCGAAGTCCCACGTCCGTGAGCACAGGGAGGCGCCCTGCCCGGCGGTCGACTCCAGCAGCAGGTACGGGTCGTCGTCGTTCAGTTCGTCGAGCAGCGGCAGCAGGTGCTCCCGTACCTGCTTCAGCGCCACGGACCGCTCCCGGCCGCCGGTCGCGCTGCCGGTGTGCACGACCACGCCCAGCGCCCCGATCTCCCGCCCGCGGCGCAGCGAGTGCCGCAGCGACTCCACGGACCGCTCCACGGTCGCCTCGGTGTGCGAGCCGAAGTTGATCAGGTAGGGGGCGTGGACGTAAGCCGGGATCGACTCGGCCTCGCACGCGGCGCGGAACGCCTCGTCCTGCTTCGGATTGCCGGCCGGAGTGGCCCAGCCGCGCGGGTTGGCGACGAAGACCTGGACGGTCTCGGCCTTCAGATCACGGGCGTAGGACAGGCCGACGGAGTGGAGCCCACCGGCCACGGGGACGTGGCCGCCCACGGGGTTGCGGGAGGGGCCGGACAGCTGATTGTTCACCCGTTCAGGGTGTCATGCGCCCGGCCGGGCCCTACCCACGGGCTCCTGCCTGCCCCCGTCACCGGATCTGGATGGTGATCGTCGAGCCCTTGGGCGCCGTCTCCCCGCCCTCCACGGACTGGCCCTTCACCGTGTCGCCGAACAGGCCGAGCAGTCCTCGGTCCTCCTCGACCTGGAACCCGGCGTTCTCCAGCTCCCGCTTGGCGTCGTCGACGCTGTCGCCGACCACGTCCGGGACCTCGATCATCTCCGGGCCCTTGGACAGCGTCAGCGTCACCGTGTCGCCCTCGGCCGCCTGGCCGCCGGGGCTCGGGCTCTGCTTGGCGACCTGGCCCTTGTCGAACTCGGAGGAGGTGACCCGCTCGGTGGCGACCTCCACCTTGAGACCTGCGTCCTGCAGCTCGGCCTTGGCGTCGGCCAGGTCGTCACCGGTGACGTCGGGGATGTCGATGGGGCTGCCCTTGCTGACGACGAGCGCGACGGCCGTGCCCGCGCGCACCTTCGTGCCGTCCGCCGGCCGTGCGGAGATCACCGAGCCCTTGGGCACGTCCTCGCTGAACTCCCGGGTGACCATGCCCGGCTCCAGCCCGTCCTCCTTCAGCAGGGACCGCGCCTTGTCCAGCCGCCGGCCCTCCAGGGCGGGCACTCGCACGTTCTCGGGGCCGTCGGAGATGGTGAGGGACACCGAGTCGTTGCCCCGGATGCGGGTCCCGGCCTTCGGGTCGCTGCTGATGACCGTGCCGCGCTCCACGGTGTCGCTGTAGGCGTGCTCGACCTTGCCGAGCTCCAGACCCGCGTCCGCCAGCCGGTCCTCGGCCTGCGCCTGGGTCTTCGCCAGTAGCGGGGGGACCTCGGTGAACTGGCCCGAGTTGACGTACCAGATGCCGGCGCCGAGTCCGAGCACGAGCAGGACGGCGACGACGATCGCCATCGGGCCGCGCCGGGGCCCCGAGCGGCGCCGGGACGGCGGGGGCGGCGGGGACGCGAAGCGGCTGGTGCGGTTGAGCGCGGCTGCGGAGCCCTCCTTTTCGTACTCGTTGACGGGCAGCGGGCGCGGCGTGGCCAGCGCGCGCGGGATCACGCTCGTACGGTCGTCGGCGTTGTCGTGGTCCGCCGCGAGGGCCTGCGGCGGCACCGCGTCCAGCTGCTCCACGGTCAGCCGGCCGCGCCCGTCACGGACCTGTGCGAGCAGCGCCACCGCGTCGTGCGGGCGGATGTCCGGGGTGCGGGCGGTCGCCGAGGCCACCATCTCGTCCAGCTCGTACGCCAGAGAGGGCACGGCGGCCGAGGGCGGCGGGACGTCCTCGTGCAGATGCTTGTAGAGGATCACGGCCGGGGAGTCCCCGTCGTGCGGCTTGTCGCCGGTCAGCATCTCGTACAGCATCACGCCGCACGCGTACACGTCGACGCGGGGGTCGGCGGTGCCGTTCTCTATCTGCTCGGGGGCGAGGTACGAGACCGTGCCGAGCACGGTGCCGGTGGTGTTCGTCACCGTGTCCACGGCCCGGACGAGCCCGAAGTCGGCGACCTTGACCCGGCCGTCGTCCCCTATCAGGACGTTCTCGGGCTTCATGTCGCGGTGCACGAACCCGGCGCGGTGCGCGGCGCCCAGCGCGGCCAGCACCGGCTCCAGGATGTCCAGGGCGGCACGCGGCTGAAGCGCCCCGCGCTCGCGCAGCACGTCCCGCAGGGTGCAGCCCGCGACGTACTCCATGGCGAGGTAGACGTAACTGCCGTCGGTGCCCTGGTCGAAGACCTGCACCACGTTCGGGTGAGCCAGCCGGGCCACCGACTTCGCCTCGCGGATGAACCGCTCGACGAACGAGCCGTCGACCGCGAGCGAGGGGTGCATCACCTTGAGCGCGAGGACCCGGTCGAGCCGGGTGTCCACGGCCCGGTAGACCGTGGCCATCCCGCCGACCGCGATCCGCGCGTCGATGCGATACCGGCCGTCGAGCACCTGCCCGACCAAGGGGTCCTGAAGGGTCGTGTCCACGCAGGCGAGTGTACGAGCCATGACTGACACCCCGTCGCCCCGTCCGCATTCGGGCCAGGACTGAAGCGGACCTGTGACGTGCGTCCCATTCAGCCTGCGGGCAGTCGTACCGACTCAGCTGCGGGCAGTCGTGCCGCTTGGGGCGGCGCCCGTCCCAAAGAAGCGGCACCCCGCTACGCCGGGCTGCGCACCCACCCCCCCAGCACCAACGCCTGGTCACTCAAAAGCAGGCCGCTCCGGATCAAGCACAGCGATGCCCTCAGCCGGCGAAGACGCCTCCGCGAAGTGCCGCCGAGGGATACGCCCGGCGCGATACGCCAACCGCCCCGCCTCCACCGCATGCCGCATCGCGTCAGCCATCAGCACCGGCTCCCGCGCCCGCGTCACCGCCGAGGCGAGCATCACACCCGCACACCCCAGCTCCATCGCCAACGCCGCATCCGACGCCGTACCGGCCCCCGCGTCCAGAATCACCGGCACGCGCGCGTGCTCGACGATCAGCTGGAAGTTGTGCGGATTGCGAATGCCCAGCCCGGAGCCGATCGGCGAGCCGAGCGGCATGATCGCCGCGCAGCCGACGTCCTCCAGCTTCCGCGCGAGCACGGGGTCGTCGTTGGTGTACGGCAGCACCGTGAACCCGTCGTCGACCAGCGTCTCGGCCGCCTCCAGCAGCTCGATCGGATCCGGCAGCAGGGTCCGCTCGTCGGCGATGACCTCCAGCTTGACCAGGTCGGTGCCGAGGGCCTCGCGCGCGAGGCGGGCGGTGAGGACGGCCTCGCCGGCGGTGAAGCAGCCCGCCGTGTTGGGCAGGACGCGAATGCCGAGCTTGTCCAGGACGGACAGCACCGAGCCGTGCACCGAGGCGTTCACCCGGCGCATGGCGACCGTCGTCAGCTCCGTCCCGGACGCGACCAGCGACCGCTCCAGCACGTCGAGGCTGGGCGCCCCGCCCGTACCCATGATCAGGCGGGACGTGAAGGACGTACCACCGAGGACAAACGGATCGTCGGCCATGATCAGCCTCCTTGGACGGCGGTGAGGACTTCCACGCGGTCCCCCTCGGCCAGGGGTGTGGACGGCCACTGCGCGCGCGGGACGACGGTTTCGTTGAGGGCGGCGGCCACGCCGGACGGCGAGGTGGTGAGCGACCTCACGACGGTGTCGAGAGCCGTGCCGGGCCGGACGTCCCGGGGCTCTCCGTTGACGGAGATGTTCATGCGGGCTGCTCCGTGAGTGCGGTGGCGGTGCTGAATCGCTTCGGCGTGAAGGGGCGGGCCTCTTCGGGCAGTTCACCCGTCGCCAGGACGTGGGCCATGGCGTCGCCGGTGACCGGCGTGAGCAGGACGCCGTTGCGGTAGTGCCCGGTGGCCAGCACAAGCCCTTCGAGACCGGTCGGGCCGAGCAGCGGCGCGTTGTCGGGGGAGCCGGGCCGCAGTCCGGCCCGGGTCTCGGTGAGCGGCAGCTCGGTGATGCCCGGGACCAGCTCGTGCGCGTCCCGCAGCAGCTCGTACACGCCGCCCGCGGTCACGGTGGTGTCCCAGCCCAGCTCCTCGCTGGTCGCCCCGACGACCAGCTCGCCGCTCTCGCGCGGCACCAGATAGACGTGGCTGCCGCGGACGACCGCGCGCACGGTCCGGCTCAGGAACGCCCCGTGCCGCTGCGGCATGGTCAGCCGTACGACCTGCCCCTTCACCGGCCGCACGGGCGGCAGCACGTCCTCGGGGACGCCCGCGAGCCGCCCGCTGAGGCTGCCCCCGGCCAGCACGACCTGCCCGGCGTCCAGCGGGGTGCCGTCCTCCGTGACGACGCCCGTGGCCCGGTCCCGTACGACGGTGAGCCGCTCCGCCCAGACCCGGTGGAAGACCACACCGGCACGCTCGCACGCGGCGACCAGCGCCCCGGCCAGCCGCCTGGGGTCGATCTGGTGATCGCCGTCGACCCGCAGCCCGCCGCGCACGCCCGGCGCGAGCATCGGCTCCAGGTGACGGCACTCCCGCCCCGACAGCCACTGCGACTCCAGGCCCGACTGCTGCTGCAAGGCGTGCAGTTCGCGCAGATGGGCCCGGTCGTCGGCATCCAGGGCGACGGCGAGAGTGCCGCACCGGCGGTAGCCGAGGTCGTGACCGGTCTGCTCGGTGAGCTCGGCCGCGAAGTCCGGATAGCGCCGGGCGGAGGCGAGGTTCAGACCGAGCAGGGTCTGCTCGCCGTAGTGCAGTTCCGTGACGGCGGCCAGCATCCCGGCCGCGACCTGTGCGGCTCCGCCGCCCGGCTCGGGGTCCACCACGGCCGTGGCGAGCCCGCGCTGCGCGGCCCGCCACGCGGTGACCAGGCCGATGATTCCGCCCCCGATGACGAGGACGTCTGACGTTCGCGTACGCGACATGGGCGTCCAGCCCCTCCCTTCGCCGGCATGACCCGGATCAGGTTCGTACGGTCGGAGGCCGCCAGCCTCCCTCTCAGCCCGGTGCGTCCGGGCTCCCGCGAGTGCCTTGCGTTGGCCACCCACCCTAGCCCGATGCCGTCCGGCGCAGTAAGGGAGCCACCGCCATGGCCTCCTGGAACCGTCAGGCGGGCAGCGGGACGAGGGTTGTGGAGCAGGTCACTGGGCATGAGCACTGACTGACAAAGTGTCAGTTGACTATGGTGATCAGGTGAGCGAGCAGACGCAGGAACCAGGTTCGTCCGCGCCGCGGCGCGTGGTCGTGGCGGGTGCGGGCATGGCCGGTGTGCAGACCGCGGTCGCCCTGCGCGAGCAGGGCTTCACCGGCACCGTGATCCTGATCGGCGCCGAGCCCCACCAGCCGTACGACCGTCCCCCGCTGTCCAAGGCCGTCCTGCTCGGCAAGTCCGAGGGCTCCGCCTTCGACGTCGACTTCGAGGCCCTCGGCATCGAGCTGCGGCTCGGCTGCGAGGTGCAGGGCCTGCGTCCCGGCGACCACGAGCTGGACACCGAGGACGGGCCCGTGCCGTACGACGTCCTGGTCGTCGCGACCGGTGCCGAGCCGATCCGGCTGCCCGGGGCGGAGGGCGTGCCGGGCGTGCACCTGCTGCGCACCCTGGACGACGCCGAGCGGCTGCGGCCGGTGCTGGCCCGCCGGCACGACATCGTGGTCGTCGGCGCGGGCTGGATCGGCGCGGAGTTCGCCACGGCCGCGCGCGAGGCGGGCTGCGCGGTGACCGTCGTGGAAGCCGCCGAACGGCCGCTCGCCGGGGCGCTGCCCGCCGAGGTCGCCGCGCCGATGGCCGGCTGGTACGCCGACGCGGGCGCCGTGCTGCGCACGCACGCGCGCGTGGAGCGTGTGGAACCCGGCGCGGTGGTTCTCGACGACGGCTCGCGGCTGCCCGCGGACGCGGTCGTCGTCGGCATCGGCGCCCGTCCGGCCACGGCCTGGCTGTCCGGCTCCGGGATCGAGCTGGGCACGCACGGCGAGATCGTGGCCGACCAGCACCTGCGTTCGTCGGCGCCCGACGTGTACGCGGTCGGCGACTGCGCCTCCTTCCCCTCGGGCCGGTACGGCGAGCGCCTGCTGGTGCACCACTGGGACAACGCCCTCCAGGGGCCGCGCACGGTCGCCGTGAACATCGTCGGCCGGGCCTCGGGGGAGACCCCGGCGGTGTACGACCCCGTGCCGTACTTCTGGTCCGAGCAGTTCGGGCGGTTCGTGCAGTACGCCGGGCACCACGCGGCGGCCGACACCACCCTGTGGCGGGGCGACCCGGCCGGACCGGCCTGGACGGTCTGCTGGCTCCGCGGCGACCGGCTGGTCGCGCTGCTGGCGGTGGGGCGCCCCCGGGACCTGGCGCAGGGGCGCCGCCTGATCGAGTCGGGCACGCCGATGAATCCGGTATTGCTGGCGGACCCGGCCAGGCCGTTGAAGGCGGCGACGGCGTAGCCGGACAGGAGCGTGTGTCCGCCCAGGTGGGCGGGCCCGACTTCCGACTGTCAGTGGGGGATGGCAGGCTGGTTTCCGTGACCGAGATTGACGCAAAGATCGATGCTCTCGTCCCTGCCTGGCTCACCCTCCCCGACATCGCCGAACAGCTCGGCGTCGAGGTGACGCGCGTGCGGCAGCTGGTCAAGGAGGGCCAGCTCATCGCCGTACGCCGTGGTGAGAACCGCGCACTGCACGTCCCCGCGGCCTTCATCGACGGGGACAAGGTCGTCAAGGGCCTGGCCGGGACCCTGACGCTCCTGCGGGACGACGGCTTCACGGTCGAAGAGATGCTGGAGTGGCTCTTCACCCCCGACCCGAGCCTGCCCGGCACGCCGGCGCAGGCCCTCAGCGAGAATCGCGGCACGGAGGTGAAGCGCCGAGCCCAGGCGCTCGCGGTCTGACCCGACCTCGATCGACAACCGTCCGGTGCCGTAAGAGCGGGACCGGGCCTGAAGAACCGCCCGGTGTGCGGGCCGGGGCCTTGTGGGGTCCCGGCCACGGGTCCGCTTGTGCCCGGCCGGGGCGTGGGCGCCGCCTGGGGCGGACCGTGCGAAACCTCTGGCGGGGCCCGCACCGGAGTCACCGGAGCGGGGCGTTCCGGCGCCCTGGCGGGCATACCCGTGCGAAGGGGTGCCGCACCTGCCCGTCCGCCACAGACGCGGGCGCCTCGGCGCCCCGCTCCGCGCCTTGACGCCACCGGCACGGGTGCGCCCGCATCCGTGCGCCACCATGGGCGCACCGCACCGCACCGCTACGCCGACACAGGCGCGCACCACGCGCCCGTACGCCACCATCGGTGCACCTGCCCGGTAGGACACCATGGGCGCACTGCACCGGTACGACACCACGGGTGCACCCGCATTCCCGCACCGCCGCAGACGCACCCCGCACCCATACGCCACCGACTACCAGGGGGACAGACACGCATGGCCGACACCACCGCCACCGCCACAACCCGCGCCCAGCTCGCCGACGCCCGGGTCTACCTCTGCACCGACGCGCGCAAGCGGCAGGGCGATCTCGTGGAGTTCCTGGACGCCGTGCTGGCGGGCGGGGTCGACATCGTGCAGCTGCGGGACAAGGGCATGGAGGCGGCCGAGGAGCTGGAGCACCTGGCCGTCTTCGCCGACGCCTGCGCCCGGCACGGCAAGCTGCTCGCGGTCAACGACCGCGCGGACGTCGCCCACGCCGCCGGCTCCGACGTACTGCACCTCGGCCAGGGCGACCTCCCGGTCCCCGCGGCCCGCGCGATCCTCGGCGACGACGTCCTGATCGGCCGCTCCACGCACGCCGAGTCGGAGGCCGCCGCGGCCGCCGTCCAGGACGGCGTGGACTACTTCTGCACCGGCCCCTGCTGGCCCACCCCCACCAAGCCCGGCCGCCACGCCCCCGGCCTGGAACTCGTCCGGTACACCGCCGCCCTCGGCACCGCCCGGCCCTGGTTCGCCATCGGCGGCATCGACCTCGGCAATCTCGACCAGGTCCTGGAGGCGGGAGCCCGGCGCGCCGTCGTCGTACGGGCGATCACGGAGGCCGACGACCCGGGCGCGGCGGCGGCCGAGTTCGCGAAGAGGCTGCGGGAGAAGTAGTACGCCGGGTGTCCAAAGGGTGGACAACAAGTACACAAATCGGTCAAATATCCGCGCCCGGTTGGGCGACCGACCGCCCCTGACTAACCTGCCGGTATGGCCCTCGGCACCGCATCCATCAGGTCGGACCACGCACGCACGGTCCGCGACATGCTCGCGACCGGCAAAACGACGTACTCGTTCGAGTTCTACGCCCCGAAGACCCCGAAGGGCGAGCGGAACCTGTGGAACGCGCTGCGCCGGGTCGAGGCCGTGGCGCCCGACTTCGTCTCCGTGACCTACGGCGCGGGCGGTTCCACCCGCGCGGGCACGGTCAAGGCGACCGAGGCGATCGCCTCCGACACCACCCTCACGCCCATCGCGCACCTCACGGCGGTCGACCACTCGGTGGCCGACCTGCGCAACATCATCGGCCAGTACGCCGACGCCGGGATCCGCAACATGCTCGCCCTGCGCGGCGACCCGCCCGGCGACCCGATGGGCGAGTGGGTGCCGCACCCCCGCGGTCTCGCCTACGCCGCCGAGCTCGTCGAGCTGATCAAGGCGTCCGGCGACTTCTGCGTGGGCGTCGCCGCCTTCCCGGCGATGCACCCGCGCTCCACCGACTGGGACACCGACGTCCGCCACTTCGTCGACAAGTGTCGCGCGGGCGCGGACTACGCCATCACGCAGATGTTCTTCCACCCGGAGGACTACCTCCGGCTGCGCGACCGGGTCTCGGCCGCCGGCTGCGACACCCCGATCATCCCCGAGGTCATGCCGATCGCCAGCGCGCGGTCGCTGGAGCGCATCCCGTCCCTCACCAACGCCGCGTTCCCGGCCGCCCTGAAAGAGCGGATCCTCACAGCAAAAGACGATCCGGCCGCTGTACGCTCCATTGGTATCGAATTCGCCACGGAGTTCTGTGCGCGGCTGCTCGCCGAGGGAGTGCCCGGCTTGCACTTCATCACGCTCAACAACTCCACGGCGACGCTGGAAATCTACGAGAACCTGGGCCTGCACCGTCGACCGCAGGCCTAGACCGTTCGCACCGGTATACGACACACTGCGTAACGGCGACTGGGAGAGGGGCGTACATGGGCTGGGCGGTCCTCTACATCGCGTTCGGCATCGTCGCGCTGTGGCTGCTGGGCGAGGTGCTGTTGCAGTACAAGGCGCGGCTGCGCTGGCGGCTGCTGGCCTTCGTCGGTTTCCTCGGTGTCGTGGTCGGTGTCCTGATCCCGTCCGTCGTCGTGATCGGACTGGGCGCGGCCGCCTTCGCGGTCGGGCAGACGTACGTCACCCTGTCGTTCCGCAGCGGCTTCTCGGCCGGCTGGGCGATGAACGCGCCGATGCTGGGCGGCAGCAAGCGCCGCCGCGGTGAGCGCGGCCGCCAGGAGCCGACCCTCGAGGTCTCCGGCCTGGAGACGGCCGACGGCGGCTACGGCGACGAGGGCGCCGACTACCGCCGCGAGGCCGATGCCTCCGCCTACGGCCAGGACGACGACTACGACCGCGACGACGTCTTCACCCCGTCGCGTCCCGTCCACCCGACGGCCGCCGAGACCACCGCCGTCTACGAGCCGCAGCCCGTGCCCGAGGACACCGGCTCCTACGGCGTGTACGGCGACACCGGGTACCCCTCGGGCCCGCCCCACGACCAGTACGCCGCCACGGCCCAGGGCAGCGACCAGTCCTACGCCTACGACTACTCGGGCTACGCCCAGCAGCAGGGCTACGAAGCCACGGACCAGCAGCAGTACGCCGCCTACTCCGACCCGTACATCGGTACGCCG
This sequence comes from Streptomyces coeruleorubidus, assembly GCF_028885415.1. GTDB lineage: Bacteria > Actinomycetota > Actinomycetes > Streptomycetales > Streptomycetaceae > Streptomyces > Streptomyces coeruleorubidus_A. The sequence continues at coordinate 2,606,388 of NZ_CP118527.1, read as the reverse complement.
ACCTACGGCGGAGCCGCGTACGACACCAACACCGCCTACGGCGACCAGCAGTACTACGCCCAGCAGGGCTACGGCCAGGACCAGTACGCCGGCACCTACGGTGGCGAGACCCGGCCCGACGGTGTGTGGGTCCCGCAGCAGCGCGACACCGACGAGTACGGCCAGGAGCTGCCGCCGGAGCAGCAGTCGTACCCGTACCAGGGCAACGAGCAGCAGCAGACGCACGGGAACGGCTTCGACGAGCAGTACCGCTTCTGACGAGCAGTACCGTTTCTGAAGCCTGAACGCCGCCGGGGCGGCGAGCCTACTGGGAGCCCCGGAACTCCGGTCCCTCCACGATCAGTCCCGCCACCAGCGCGCCCGACATGCCGGCGTGCGGCAGTCCGCCACCGGGATGCGCCCAGCCGCCGACGGTGAACAGACCGGGCACGCGCGTGCTGTTGGACGGATGCAGCAGCCGCCCGCCGTCCGCCGCCAGGGCGGGCACCGGCACCGCACCGCCCTGAGCGCCGGTCGCCTCGGCGATGTCGGCCGGGGTGCGCACCTCGTGCCAGAGGAGACGGTCGCGCAGATCGGGTATGGCGCGTTCGGCGACGGTGATCATGTTCTCGGCGAGGTCGGCGTAGGGCTCCTCGGGCCGCGCGGGCACCACCGTCGTGAGGGTGACCGCCTCGTGGTCCGGGTCCGGGACCAGCCCGGAGTCGTCGGGCCGCAGGACAGTGACCGTCGGGTGTGTGGTCCCCGCCGACTCGCCGAACAGGGCGTCCAACTCGGCCTCGCGGTGCGCCGCGTGCACCACCGTGCGGTGTGCCGTGCCCTCGGGGCGGGCGCCGCGCAGGGCGAGCAGCACCGTGAGCCGGCTCGCCGTCGGGGGCCGCGGCGGCACCTCGCCGTCACCGCGCACCACGGCCTGTGCCGACAGCCGGCCCAGCGTGCCGGGCGCGACACCGGCGACCACGAAGTCCGCCTCCGCGACCGTCCCGTCGGCGAGTTCCACCCCCGACGCCCGGCCGTCCTTCTCCAGCACCCCGGTCACGTCGGCGCCGAAACGGAACTCGACCTTTCGGGCCACACACCGCTCGTACACCGCGCGGGCCAGCTCGCGCAGGCCGCCGCGCGCGTACCAGGTGCCGAAGGCGTGCTCCATGTACGGCAGTACGGCCGCGCTCGCCGGGGTGGTCCGGGGGTCCAGGCCGTGCGCCAGGGCGTGGCTCTCCAGGAGGGCGGTGAGCCGGGCGTCCCGCAGTTCCCAGGCGCCGACCTCGGCGAGCGTGCCGGCCCGGCGGGTGCGCAGCAGCCGCTTGTGGGGCACCGCCGGGTAGGGCTCGCGCTCGGCCAGCACCTGCCAGTTCGGCCACAGCGGCTCCTCCAGGAGGGGCCGCCGGGTCCGGTCCCAGGCCTCGCGGGCCCGCACCAGGAAGTCGCCCCACCGCTTCCCGGTCCCGGAGCCGAGCGCCTCGTCCAGAGCCGCCACGACGCCCGCGCGCGAGGCGTTCGGCAGCGATACCCGGGTGCCGTCCGCGAACACGTGCCCGGACGACGGGTCGACCTGGACCAGGTCGACGCAACGCTCCAGCGGCTCCTTGCCGGTCTTGACGAACAGGTCACGGTAGACGGCGGGCAGCGGGAGCAGGCCGGGGCCGGTGTCGAAGGAGAACCCCTCGCGCTCGAAGCGGCGCAGCGCTCCGCCGTACGTGTCCGTCCGCTCGTACACCACCACCCGGTGGCCCGCGACGGCCAGCCGGGCCGCCGCCGCCATGGCGCCCATCCCGGCGCCGATCACCGCAATCCGTGCCATGCCAGGGACTTTATCGGCCCCCACTGACAGCCCCCGCCGACAGCCCCCGCCGACAGCCTCCGAGTACGGACGCGGAGGCGATCGTGACCAGCCGGCCACGGCGTGTTCTGGGGCCGCGTGCGCAGGGCTGAGTACCCGTACCTAGGGAGGGAGTTGAGTACGCGCGCGGATGGGGATCGACCTGCGAGAACGAGAGAGTGGAGGCACGGAGAGGGGCACGGCTCCGGTACCGGCGACACGGGGCGCCGGAACTGGGCCGGGCCCACGATCCGCTCCTTCCGCCGACGGTGTCGGCGGGAGCGAGGCACGGGGGAGCACCGGGGGACGACCGAACGGGGGTCCTGCGGGGGACACACGGGGGAGCAGGGAAACGGGGGAGCAAGGAAGGCGCCGGTTCGTGGTGGCCCGCGGGGGACGCGGCCACAGCGGACCGGCGCTTTCACGTCCGCGCCGGGGGTGCCTTCAGCGGCAGCCGCTCACCCGTCCCTGGAGCAGCCGGGACAGGGCCGCGTGGACGTCGTCCAGGGAGCGCTCCGGCTGGAAGGACTTCCAGTCCAGCGCGGCCACCAGGACCATGCCGACCAGCGCGGCCGCCGTCAGCGGGACGTCGATCTCGTCGCTGAACTCGCCGCCCGCCACGCCCTCGCGCAGCACGTCCTCCACGACCGCGACGGCCTGCTGCCGGACCACCATCAGCGTGGACTGCCAGGCCCGGTTCGTGCGCCACAGCTCGGCCACGTACAGCTGCGTGAAGGCCGGGTAGCGGTCGATGAAGACCAGCCCCGCGCGGATCATCGCGTCCAGGGCGTCGACCTTGGTGCCGCCCTCCCGGGCGGTCCGCTCGGCCGCTTCCCGCAGGGAGGCGGTGAGGAGGCCGACTCCGTGCCGCAGCAGTTCCTCGAAGAGGACGGACTTGCTCGCGAAGTTGTAGTAGACCGTGCCCTTCGCGACTCCGGCACGCTCGGCGATCTCGTCCACGGTCGTCGCGGAGAACCCCTGCTCGGCGATGAGGGTGACGGCCGCCTCGTAGAGCTTCTGCCGGGTGGCCTCGCGGCGCGTGCTGCCGCCCGACGCGGCACTGCTGCTTTCCATGGCCCTGATTGTCACAGGAACCTCTCCGGGGGATGTCACCGAAGGGTCCACAGGGGGTGTCACCGAAGGACTCACAGGCTCAGCTCCGGGTGCAGCCGGTCCAGCGTCCACACCTGGCGGCGGCGGGCCGCCACGGCGGTCAGCGCGAGGGCGCCGGCGGTGAACGCCGTCAGCACCACGCACGCGTGCCACACCGGTTCGAGACCACCACCCGTGATGAGCCTGCGCAGAGCCTCGACGACGTAGCTCATCGGCAGGAAGGGGTGGAGCGCGTTGAAGAAGCCGGGGCTGGTCTGCACGGGGTACGTGCCGCCCGCCGAGGTCAGCTGGAGCATCAGCAGGGCGAGGACGAGGATCCGGCCCGCCGCCCCGAAGCGCGCGTTCAGCCACTGCACGATCGCCGCGAAGCACGCCGTCACCAGGAACAGGAAGCCCACCGTCCCGGCCGCCCGCGCCATCTCCAGGCCGACCGCCCAGTGCAGCACCGACATCAGGGCCACCGTCTGGAGGACCCCGATCGCCACCACCGGCAGCCAGCCGGCCAGCGCGATCTGCCATGCCGAGGCGCCCGCGGCGAGAGCGCGCCGGTTCATCGGCGTGATCAGCATGTAGGCCACCATCGCGCCCACCCACAGCGACAGCGGGATGAAGTACGGGGCGAACCCGGTGCCGTAGTTGGGCGCCTTGTGCAGGTCCTGGGAGGCGAGCCGCACGGGGTCGGCCATGACCTCGGTGCGCTGGTCGCGGTCCCGCTTGTCGTAGTCGGGGATCCGCTCCGCCCCGTCGTGCAGCCCGCCGGCGAGTTTGCCGGAGCCGTCGACGAGCTTGAACATGCCGCCGCTGAGGTCGTCCGCGCCGGTCTTCAGATCGCCGACGCCCTTGTCCAGGTCGACGGCACCGGTCCTGGCCGTACCGAGCCCCTTGTGCAGCTTCTTCGCACCGGCGGCGACCTCGGCCGCCCCGTCGTTCAGCTTGTTGATCTTCTTGACGGCGTCGTCGAGGTCCTCGGAGAGGTGCGGCGCGCGGTCGGCGAGGGCCTGGGACTGCTTCTGGAGGGTGGCGAGGTTCTTGTCGAGCTGCGTCAGGTCGCCGTTCTGGTCCGCGATCAGCGTGTTGACGTCGTCGGCGATGACGGCCGCGTCGGCCGCCGCGTCCTTGGCCTTCTTCAGGTCGGCGCAGGCGGCGTCGGGCAGGACGGGGTCGTCGCAGCGCCTGGCGTAGACGCCGTTCAGCGTCTCCGACGCCGTACGGGCGCCCTGGGCGGCGGTCGGGGCCGTCTCCGCCAGGGTGTCCAGGTGCTTGCGGATCACACCGGAGGAGTCGGCGACGAGCCGGGCCGTGTCTCCGATGGTCTTCTCGTTGCCCTTGAGGAAGGGGCCCACCTTGTCGGCGGTCGTGTTTACCTTGTCGGCGAGCTTCCGTGTGCCTTCCGCGACCCGCTTCGAGCCGTCCGCCAGGTCGCCCGCGCCCGTATGGAGCCGCTTCAGGCCCGTGGACAGCTTGCCGCTGCCGGCCTTGGCGTCCTTCAGGCCGTCGGCGAGGTCCTTGGAGCCCTTCTCGGCCTTCCCGATGCCGCCCTTGAGCTGGTCGGCCCCCTTCGCCGCCTTCACGGTCTTGCCGTGGATGTCGGAGAACGAGACGAAGATCCTGTCCAGGAAGGACCGCGACGTCTTCGTGGACGCGGCCTGCCGCACCTCGCCGAACACCGTCCGGGAGATCTGCCCGACGATGTAGTTGTTCGCGTCGTTGGTGCGCACCTGGAGTGCGCCGGTCTCCGGGGAGTCCCCGGAGCTGGAGGCGATCCGCTCGCTGAAGTCGGCGGGCATGGTGAGCGACAGGTAGTAGGTACCGTCCTCGACGCCCCTGCGGGCCTCGGCGGCGCTCACCTCACGCCAGTCGAAGGTCTTGCTGTCGTGCAGGCCCTTCGTGATGTCGTCGCCCGCCGTGATCTTCTTCCCGTCGGCGGTCGCCCCCTTGTCGTCGTTCACGAGCGCCACGGGGATACGGTCCAGACGGCCGTACGGGTCCCAGAACGACCACAGGTACAGCGCGCCGTACAGCAACGGCAGCACCAGCAGCGCGACCAGCGCGGCGCGCGGCAGCTTGCCCCGGCCGAAGCGGCGGAGCTCAAGCGCGGCCAGTCTCGGCGAGCGCATCGGCCTTCTCCTCTCCCTGGTCGGCCTGGTCGGCCTGGTCGGCCTGGTCGGCCCGGTGATCGTCGCTGTCGTCGCGGTTCTCCTGGGTGGACACCCGGACGGCACCCTCGGGGGCTTCACTGCACACCGCCACGACCGTCGTCCCGGCGTCGGCGAGGGACCTGAGCAGGGACCAGACCTCGTCCCGCTCGCCGTCCGAGAGCTTGAGGTCGGTGTCGTCGACCCCGAGCAGCAGCGGCCGGCCGACGAGCGCGAGGGCGATGGACAGCCGCAGTGCCTCCTCACGCTCCAGGTCGCGCACGGCGGTACGGGGGCCCTTGGGCAGCGCATCCAGGTCGAGACCGGCGGCGGCCAGTGCCGCGTCGACGCGGCGCCCGGCCTGTGCCGTCCGCTCGCCGCGGGGCCGCAGCAGGCCGCGCAGGGAATCGCCGAACCGCCGCTGGAGCAGCGCCCGTTCCCGCAGGTGCTCGCCGACGGTCAGGGCCGGGTCGAGGTCGGTGACCCCGGGCACATGGGCCAGGGCGCTGACGCGGCGCACCGCCGACAACTGCTTGGGGAGCCGGGCCTCGCCGACGGTGGCGGTGCCCTCCGCGATCTTCATCCGCCCCGTCAGCGCGAGCAGCAGGCACGTACGGCCGGACCCGGACGGGCCCTCGACCGCGACGAGCGATCCCGGCTCGGCGTCGACGCAGATCCCGCGGAACGCCCACCCGCGCGGCCCTTTGACCCCAAGGCCCTCGGCGGCGATCCGTGCCCCTCCCACTCGTTCCCCCACGAGTCTCCTTCGATTGAGAACTGAAGTTTTTGAACTGACTGGTCAGTGCAAAAAATACTCCGAACCTACGATCGAAGCAAAACCGCAGGTCAGAACGGATTGTCAGTGCCATACCTCACGATGGGTCACATACGGCACTCCTAGCCGGACGTGCCGTCACACAGACGACAGGAGGTTCGTCATGGCCAGCTACCACGCAGCAGCCGCCCGCCGGCGCCGCGCCACCGGCCCTGCCCCCTCACTGACCGGCCCGGCGAGCGACGTGCACCCCGTGCTGCGCCGGGCCACGGCCCCGCCCGCCGCCCTCGACCTGCTCGCCCAGGCCCGCGCCGGCCTCGACGAGGCCGCCGTCCTGGAAACACCGAACGAGCGCTACGCGACGGCCCATCTCGCCGCCCTGCGCACCGCCGCCGCCGTGCTCGCCGCCCGTGGGCGGCCGGAGACCTCGCCCCGGGCCCGGGCCAAGATCAGGAGCGCCTGGGAAGTGCTCCCCGAGATCGCGCCCGAACTGTCCGAGTGGAGCGCGTTGTTCGCCTCCGGCGCCCGGCGCCGCGCCCGGGCCGAGGCGGGCATCCAGGACGCGGCCAGCAGCCGGGACGCCGACGACCTGATACGGGACGTGGCGATGTTCCTGCGCCTCGTCGAGCGCATGCTGGTCCTCCAGCCGGTCCTCCCGCAGCCCCGCCCGGACCAGGACCAGCCGGAGGGACCGGGGGAGGGGCGGGACATGCCGGACGCGGGCTGAGCGGGCACCGGCGGCGCGTGTCCGCCCGGCCGTGCCGACGCGTGTTCGGATGGGGGGACCGGGCAATCCCGGCTGCTCTCCCGGAGGCAATAGGGTGGGGGACGCCTGAAGTCTTCCCTCCCCGTCGCCGGGGCCGGGGAAGGCACCCCGTTCGCTCCGCCGTGCAAGAGGCGGTGCCGCGCCGAGGAGTCAACTGCCGTGTCGGACCCGATGCGCCCCCGCGCCTCACTCCGTACCGCCGTGGTCTGGGAGGTCCTCAAGGACGCCCTGGACCGCCAGGTCAAGGCCACGGGTCGGGAGTCGCTGGACGTCCTCGACACCGGGGGCGGCAGCGGCAAGTTCGCGGTGCCCGTCGCCCGTCTCGGCCACCGGGTCACCGTCGTCGACCCCAGCCCCAACGCGCTGTTCGCCCTGGAGCGCCGCGCCGCCGAGGCAGGAGTCGCCGACCGGGTGAAGGGCGTGCAGGGCGACGCCCACGGCCTCTTCGACGTGGCCGAGCGCGGTGGCTACGACGTGGTGCTGTGCCACGGCGTCCTGGAGTACGTGGACGACCCGGCCGAGGGCGTCCGCAACGCGGTGGCCGCCCTGCGCTCGGAGGGCGTGCTCAGCCTGCTCGCCGCCGGTCTGGGCGGTGCCGTGCTGGCCCGCGCCCTCGCCGGTCACTTCAAGGAGGCCCGGCAGGCGCTCGACGACCCGAACGGGCGATGGGGCATGGGTGACCCCGTCCCACGCCGCTTCACCGCCGACCAGCTCACGGGACTGGTCGAGGGCGCGGGCCTGCGTGTCGGCGCCGTGCACGGCGTGCGGGTCTTCGCCGACCTCGTGCCCGGCGTCCTCGTCGACACCGAGCCCGGCGCCCTGGAGGAGCTGCTGAAGCTGGAGGAGGCCGCAGCCGAGCTTCCCGCCTTCCACTCGGTGGCCACGCAGCTTCATGTGCTCGGTGAGACTCCTGGGGCCAGTGAGGCAATCGAGACGGATGGGTCGATCGAGGCCTGAGCCACTTCCTGAGGCACCACCGCTGATCAGCGCCTGGGCTGTGCATGGAGTACGCCACAGGCCCCCCGAACGGGGGCTTGGCGCCGTATGATCGAGGGAGACCGTTCCGGCATGACGGGTCGGCCGCCGGGGAATGTAGGCCTCAGCGAGCCGGGACGTCCATGGCGGGTTCCGGTTGGCCAATTGGCGCAGAGGGGCGGGTTTCACGGGGGCGATTCCCTGCCTATCCTGAAGAGACCCCCCGGGTCGCCCCGGCGACTGCACGATGAGGAGGACTCCGTGCCGCTCTCGGAGCACGAGCAGCGCATGCTCGAGCAGATGGAGCGAGCGCTGTACGCCGAAGATCCCAAGTTCGCGACGGCGCTCGAGGGAAGCGGGCTGCGTACGTACACCCGGCGACGGGTCTACCAGGCGGTCGCGGGCTTCCTCGTGGGTATTGCGCTCCTCATGGCCGGTATGGTCGCCAAACAGGTCTGGCTCAGCGTCGTGGGCTTCCTCGTCATGCTGGGCTGTGCGGTGCTCGCCGTGACCGGCTGGCGCAAGGCCCCCAAGCCGGGTGAACAGGCGGCCGGGGCCGGCGGACAGCCGGCCGCCCGCCGCCAGGGCCGGCAGCGGCGCTCCATGATGGACCGCATCGAGCAGCGCTGGCAGAAGCGCCGCGACGAGCAGGGCGGCCATTAGCCCGGAGCGCGGCTCTCCAGGACATGTGAAGACATGAATCAGGGGGTGTCCACCCAGTGGGTGGTCACCCCCTGACGTATGCGTACCAGGCGCGACTGGCTCCTCGCCCAGCCCGGCGCCGTACCCGCCCGGGGCATCGCCGACCGACTCCAGGCAGACACAGCGCGGCCTGCCGGGGCACAAGCCCCGGCAGGCCCGAGTCGCCCGCGCCGGTCAGCCCTGCTGCCCCGATGCCTTCCGCCACGTCGGCCGCAGCGCCAGGGCACGTTCCCGCACGCCCGACCACCAGGCCGACGCCGCCCACACCACACGCACGGTGGAGCGTGGGACCAGGACCGCACGGAGCCTGGTGCCGCGGCCGACCTGGGCGCTCAGGCCCGCTGCCGCACGGCGGACGTCCTCCGTGAGGCCCGCCGTCGGGCGGGGGTGCGGTGCGTACAGGACCTGCTCCACCGCGTTCGCCACCCGGTGCACCGAGGCCGCGGCCGTCGCGTCGAGGGAGCCCAGCCGGACGATGCGAGCGGCCGCCTTGCGCGGCGTCTGTGACTCGTCCGGCGCGATGCCGAAGTCCCAGGCCGTGTCGGTCAGCTCCTGCCAGACGGCCAGCGTGTGCGGCGCCGCGTCCGCATCACTGCGGCCGTGCGCCCCCAGCCGTACCGCGCGGGTCCGCAGGCGCCACAGCATCGGTGCCAGCGGGAGCGCCAGGACGGCGAGCCCGGCCAGGGCCCAGGCCAGGATCACGTACCACTTCGGGCCGTCGTCGCCGCTGGGCAGCACCGCCTGCGGGGACTCGCTCGCGCACCCGCCGTCCAGCTTCTTCTGCTCCGGCGTGCAGCTGTCGCTCGCCGAGGGCGTCGGGGACGGCGCGGCGGACGTCGTCTGGGACGGGCGCGCCACGTCCGGCACCGAGTTGCCGGGGCTCTCCGGCAGGGTGTACGGCGGCAACGAGCCACGGTTGGGAGTCGGCTCGAAGCGCGTCCAGCCCACGCCCTCGAAGTACAGCTCGGGCCAGGCGTGCGCGTCGCGCAGCCCCACCGACACCGAGCCGTCCGCCTGCGGGGAACCGGGCGCGAAGCCCACCGCGACCCGGGCCGGTATGCCCAGGGAGCGGGCCATCGCCGCCATCGCGAAGGAGAAGTGCACGCAGAAGCCCTGCTTGTCCTTCAGGAAGCGGACGATCCCCTCCGAGCCGCTGCCGACCTGCACCTGGGTGTCGTACTCGAAGCCGCCGGTCACGGCGAACCAGTCCTGGAGCTTGACCGCCTGGTCGTAGGGGTTGGCGGCCCCCGCCGTGACCTGGCGGGCGGTGCGGGCCACCACCGACGGCAGCGAGTCGGGCAGCTTGGTGAAGTCGCGCACGATGGCCGCCGGCGGGGGCGCCGCCGAGGCCAGCTGTTCCGCCGTCGGCTGCACGTCCAGGCTCTTGACCTGGTACGTCAGCCCTTGTGTGTTCTGGCCGTGGTCGCCGACCAGGGTCATGCCCAGGGGCTCGTAACGCCAGTTGCCCCGGATGGCGACGCCGCTCGGCGGGTACGGCATGGGCAGCCAGTTCTGGGCGTACCAGCGGGCCGCCGTGATCGTGGTGTCGACCTCCGTGCGTTTGACGTCGGGGCCGAGGCCGATCGGGGTCGGGAACGTGCCGTCGGGCACGGCGGTGATGGACCGCCGGGACGGCTTCCAGGTGGTGCCGTCGAAGTCGTCCAGGGACACGATCCGCAGGTAGAGGTCCGAGACGTCGGCCATCTTCGTCTTCACGGAGAGGACCTGCCGGTCCTCGTCCACGTTCAGGTTGTCGCGCAGCGAGACCAGTGGGTTCACGGCGGAGATCGTGCCGCCGCCGCCCGTGCCGCCGCCCGCGCCCGTGCCCACGGAGTCCAGCAGGCCGCCGTTCATCGCGGGCAGGCCGAGCGGCACCACCAGGGCGATGCCCAGCGCGACCACGCCGATGCGCCGGCCGGTGCGGACCGGGGCGGCCACGCCGCTCGGTTCCCCTCCGGCCGTGCGCGGGGCACCGCCGAAGACCCGGCCCCACTGGGAGAGCCGGTCCCGCCCCTCGGCCAGGAGCAGCATCAGATAGCCGGCCGCCGCGACCAGGAACCACAGCCAGTCCGTGCCCCCGTCGGACAGCCCCGCGGCCACCGAGTACAGCGCGAGCAGCGGCAGCCCGGCCGGGGCGGCGCTGCGGAAGGTCACCGCGAGGGTGTCCACCAGCAGCCCGATGATCAGGACGCCGCCGATGAGCATCAGCCGGATGCCGTCGGACTCCAGGGGCGCCGGGATCGCGTACCGCGCGATGTCGTCCCCGCCCTGCCGGAGCAGGAGCGCGAAGCGGTCGAGGGCGTCCGGTCCGGGCACCAGCCCGGCGAGGGCCTGCTCACGGGCGAACACGAACGTCAGCAGCAGCACCGTGACCACGGCCTGGGCCGCCACCGTCAGCGGGCGCGCCAGCGGCACCCTGCGGGCCGCGGCACCCACGCCCGCCTGCACGGCCAGCAGGAAGGCCGCCTGCACGATCCACGTGGCCGGCTTGACGAGGGGCAGCAGGGCGCACGCGGCCATCAGCGTGGCCGCCCATGCGCCCAGCGTCAGTCGTACCCGCCCGCTCATGACGGTCCCTCCCCGCCGCTCGCGGCGGCCATCCCCCTGCGCTCCCGGTCCGCCTGCCGCCACAGCTCGTCCACGGAGGCACCCTGCGGCACCCCGAGGGCCGTCCAGCCCGCCTCGCGCAGCATGCGCAGCCGCTCCTCGCTCCCGTCCAACGGACCGGACACGTCGCTCGGTTCCCGCACCCAGGTGTCGCTGTCCAGCACGAAGGCGACCGCGCCTGAGCTGCGCTGCCGCATTCTGGACGCCACGGCCGCCTGCTCCTCGTCCAGGTCGCCGAGGAAGGCCACCAGCAGCCCCTCGCTCCCGCCGCGCAGCACGTCGTAGGCCCGGGACAGACCCGCACCGTCGGAGTGGTCGATCACCGCGAGGGTGTCCATCATCAGCCCGGCCGCGTCCGCCGACCCCTGGCTCGCGCCCGCGAAGCCGTCTGAGCCCTCGCCGGGCACGGCGTTGCCGGTGTCCGTCAACAGCCGTACCGAGAAGCCCCGTTCGAGCATGTGCACCAGCACGGACGCGGCGCCCGCCACGGCCCACTCGAAGGCCGAGTCCGGGCCCGCGCCCTGGTAGGCGATGCCCCGGGTGTCGAGCAGCACCGTGCAGCGGGCGCGCTGTGGCTGCTCCTCACGGCGCACCATCAGCTCGCCGTAGCGGGCGGTGGAGCGCCAGTGCACCCGGCGCAGGTCGTCGCCGTAGCGGTACCCGCGCGGGATCACGTCGTCCTCGCCGGCCAGCGCGAGCGAACGCTGCCGCCCGTCTCCGTATCCCTTCGCCTCGCCGCTGAACCGCACCGGCGCCAGCGGCTCCACGCGCGGGATCACCGTCAGGTTGTCGTACGTGGAGAAGGACCGGGTCAGCTCGCACATGCCGAACGGGTCGGTCAGGCGCAGCTGGAGCGGGCCCAGCGGGTAGCGGCCGCGCAGGTCGGAGCGCACCCGGTAGGACACCTCGCGGCGGGCGCCCGCCTCCATCCGGTCGAGCACGAAACGGGGCCGGGGACCGAGCACGTACGGCACCCGGTCCTGGAGCATCAGCAGGCCCGTGGGCAGCCGCGAGACGTTGTCCATCCGCAGATGGACCCGGGCCTCGCCGCCGGCCGGCACGCGCGCGGGGGAGAGGCGGCGGCTGCCCGCGACCCGGTAGCGCGTGCGGTACAGCACCGTCGCGCACACCAGCGGCAGCACCGCCAGCAGCAGACCCACGCGCAGCAGGTCGCTCTGCCCGAGCACATACGAACAGACGGCGGCCGCGACACCGGCGGCCAGGAAGGAGCGTCCGCGGGTGGTCAGACCGGCCAGGGCGGTGCGGATGCCGCCCTTCTCGCCCCGGTCGGCCTCCGACTGCCCCGTCCCCGCGGTGGTCATCACAGCCTCCGCGGCGGGTGCGAGGGATACGCGGGCGCCGTACGGCCCACAGCACCGAGGCCGCTCTGCTGCTGCGGCGCCGACGGCACTGGGGTGCGCTGGAGGATCTCCTCGACGACCTGCTCGGCGGTGCGGCGGTTGAGCTGGGCCTGGGCGGTGGGCAGCAGACGGTGGGCCAGGACGGCGACGGCGAGTGCCTGCACGTCGTCCGGCAGCGCGTACTCCCGGCCGCTCAGGGCCGCGGACGCCTTCGCCGCGCGCAGCAGGTGCAGCGTCGCGCGCGGGGAGGCGCCCAGTCTCAGATCGGGGTGCGTGCGCGTGGCGCCGACCAGGTCGACCGCGTAGCGCCGGACCGGCTCGGCGACGTGGACGCCGCGCACCGCCTCGATCAGCTTGAGGATCTCGTGCGCGTGGGCCACGGGCTGGAGGTCCTCCAGCGGCGAGACACCGCCGTGCACGTCCAGCATCTGAAGCTCGGCCTCGGCGCTCGGGTAACCGACCGAGACCCGGGCCATGAAGCGGTCGCGCTGGGCCTCCGGCAGCGGGTAGGTGCCCTCCATCTCGACCGGGTTCTGCGTCGCCACCACCATGAAGGGGCTGGGCAGTTCGTAGGTCTTGCCGTCGATGGTGACCTGGCGCTCCTCCATGGACTCCAGGAGCGCGGACTGCGTCTTGGGCGAGGCGCGGTTGATCTCGTCGCCGATCACGACCTGCGCGAAGATCGCGCCCGGCTTGAACTCGAAGTCGCGGCGCTGCTGGTCCCATATGGACACACCGGTGATGTCCGAGGGCAGCAGGTCGGGCGTGAACTGGATGCGCCGCACCGAGCAGTCGATGGTCCGCGCCAGTGCCTTGGCGAGCATCGTCTTGCCGACGCCCGGGACGTCCTCGATCAGCAGGTGTCCCTCGGCGAGCAGCACGGTCAGCGAGAGCCGTACGACCTCGGGCTTGCCCTCGATCACGCCTTCCACCGACTCCCGCACGCGCTCCACCACGGCGGTCAGATCAGTGAGGCTCGCTCGATCGTCATAGGTCGTCACCCGGCCCTCCTCGGCCTTTCCCTTGCTCCCAGGGAGCACGGGATACCCCATTTTCCCGGGCCGACGCCCCAAGACGCGGGCCGGCCCACCCCGAACCACGGACACCACGCGTGAAAAGTTCCGCGCGACGCCACTCCCGCATTCTTGCTGCCGTTACCGATTCGTGTCACTCGACTGTGGACAACTGGCCGCGATATGTCGGCCTTACGACCATTCGAACGCGTGACTGACAGGCTTTCGACAGCTACAGCAGGTTGTGCCGGGGCGGGCGACCAGGTCAGGAGGCGGGGTCGATCTCCCGCAGCAGGCCGGTTTTCACGTCGAAGACGAACCCCCGCACGTCGTCCGTGTGCGGCAGGAACGGCGAGGTGCGCACGCGCCGCATCGACTGCCGTACGTCCTGGTCGACGTCCGAGAAGCACTCCACCGCCCACGCCGGGCGCTGGCCGACCTCGGCCTCCAGCTCGCCCCGGAAGTCCTCGGTCAGGGTCTCCATGCCGCAGCCGGTGTGGTGGACGAGGACGACGCTGCGCGTGCCCAGCTTGCGCTGGCTGATGGCGAGGGAGCGGATCACGTCGTCGGTGACGACGCCGCCGGCATTGCGGATGGTGTGGCAGTCGCCGAGCGCCAGACCGAGCGCGGCGAGCGGGTCGAGGCGGGCGTCCATGCAGGCCACGACCGCTACGTGCAGGGCGGGCTTGGCGTCCATCCCGGCGTTGCCGAAGGCGGCGGCGTACTGGGCGTTCGCCTCGACGATACGGTCCGTGACCGTGCCGCCCGAGGCTGGGGCGCTCTCCGGACCTGGGGAAACCGATGCAGAAGTCGTCATATCCATGACGTTACTGGTCACACCCGGTCCAAGCCTCCTGTGAGACTGGACAAAGAATGTCAGCGAGGCGGGGCTGTGAGGTAACCCACAAGGGCGATGTGCCGCCGGCCGCGACGCGCAGGCCGGTTGATTGACCGGGAGACAGGGTGGACTAAAGTGACGCGAAGCGGGAGGCGAGACTCTCCCCGCTGGACTGTTTTCCCCGGAGACCCCGGCGACGACCGGAGATCTCCCCACGTGCGCGGCGCGTACGTACGGCTCGGCCTCCTCCCGCTCCCGGTCGGCTGACGCTTCCGGCGCCGGCAGGCCTCCCCTTCACGAGCGGGCGGGGACCCGGCGGTGCGTAGGGGCCGCGCCGGATCTGAGAGGGCCCCTTGAGCCAGAGTCGACACGTCCCGGTGATGCTCCAGCGGTGCCTGGATCTGCTGGCACCCGCCCTGGAGGGGCCGGACCCGGTGGTCGTCGACTGCACTCTCGGCCTCGGCGGTCACAGCGAGGCGCTCCTGGAGAGGTTCCCCGGGATCCACCTCGTCGCCCTCGACCGCGACAAGGAGGCCCTGCGCCTGTCCGGCGAGCGTCTCGCGCCCTACGGGGATCGCGCCACCCTCGTCCACGCCGTGTACGACGAGCTCCCCGAGGTACTGCACAAGCTCGGCATCGCGCGCGTGCAGGGCGTGCTGTTCGACCTCGGCGTCTCCTCCATGCAACTCGACGAGGCCGACCGCGGCTTCGCCTACGCCCAGGACGCCCCGCTCGACATGCGCATGGACCAGACGTCCGGGGTCAGCGCCGCCGAGGTCCTCAACACGTACCCGCCGGGCGAGCTGGTGCGCATCCTGAGGGCGTACGGCGAGGAGAAGCAGGCCAAGCGGATCGTGTCCGCGATCGTGCGTGAGCGGGAGAAGGAGCCGTTCAGCACCAGCGCGCGGCTGGTCGAGCTGATCCGGGACGCGCTGCCGCAGGCCGCCAAGCGCACCGGCGGCAACCCGGCCAAGCGCACCTTCCAGGCCCTGCGCATCGAGGTCAACGGCGAGCTCGCCGTCCTGGAGCGGGCGATCCCGGCCGCCGTGAAGGCGCTGGACGTGGGCGGGCGGATCGCGGTGCTGTCGTACCACTCGCTGGAGGACCGGCTGGTCAAGCAGGTGTTCGCGGCGGGTGCCGCCACCACGGCGCCGCCCGGGCTGCCCGTCGTGCCCGAGCGCTACCAGCCGCGGCTCAAGCTGCTCACGCGCGGTGCCGAACTCCCCACCGAGGAGGAGATCGCCGAGAACCGGCGGGCGGCACCGGCGCGGCTGCGCGGCGCCCAGCGCATCAGGGAGGACGTCGAGTGAGGCGTGTGCAGGCCGGACCGAGGGAGCGTGAGTGAGCGGCAAACCCGAACTGAAGGGGAGGGCGGCACGTCTCGCGCGGCTCTTCCCGACCGGCCCCGGGCAGGCGGCCCGCACCCCCTTCGTCCTCCTCGTGGTCCTCCTCCTCGGCGGTGGTCTCATCGGTCTCCTGGTGCTGAACTCCGCCCTCAGCGAAGGCGCGTTCAAGCTCGACGACCTCCAGCGCGAGACCAAGAGCCTCACCGACGAGGAACAGGCCCTCCAGCGGGACATCGACGCCTACTCCGCTCCCGAGGCCCTCCAGCGCCGCGCCCGCGAACTCGGCATGGTCCCCGGCGGCGACCCCGCCTTCCTCGCCCCCGACGGCACCGTCAAGGGCGTCCCCAGCCCCGCCCCCGGCGTCCGGCAGACCTCCGCCCGCATCCCCCTGGTCCTGGCCCCCGAAGCCATGCCCAACGGCCCCACCTCGACCTCCGGCAGGTGACGGAAGTGACCGACATGGAACGGCCGCGCCGCCGTGTACCGGGCCTCGCCGGGCCCGCGAGCCCCCTTGGTCCCGACGTGCGTCCGGTCCTCGGCGCGGCGTCCACTCCTCGCTTCGGGGTGGACGGGGCTTTCGGTCGGGTGGCGGTGGTGCCTGCCGGGCAGTGGCCGCGCTGCCGCGTGCCCGGCCCCGTAAGGGCTGCCGGTCCCGGGGTCCGTGGCCGCCGCGGTGCGTGCCGTGCGGTGGCGGAGTGGTCGTCGTCTCGGTCGTGGCCGAGCGCCGCCCGCGGTGCCGGGTGCCGTCCCGGCCCGGGTCCGGCCGTCGCCGCGTCCGCCAGTCCACAGTCCACCTCGACCTCCGGCAGGTGACGGAAGTGACCGACAAGGAACGGCCGCGCCGCCGTGTACCGGGCCTCGCCGGGCCCGCGAGCCCCCTTGGTCCCGACGTGCGTCCGGTCCTCGGCGCGGCGTCCACTCCTCGCTTCGGGGTGGACGGGGCTTTCGGTCGGGTGGCGGTGGTGCCTGCCGGGCAGTGGCCGCGCTGCCGCGTGCCCGGTCCGGGTCCGGCCGTCGCCGCGTCCGCCAGTCCACAGCCCACCTCAACCCCCGGCAGGTGACGGAAGTGACCGACAGGGAACCCCCGCGCCGCCGCGTGCCCGGTCCCGCCAAGGCCGCTCGCCCCGACGCCCGGCGTCGCCCCCGCCCCGGTGCCCGTCCGGCCCGTCGCCCGGCCCCGGGCCGGCAGGCGGCGCCCAAGCCACTCCGGCTGGGCAGCCCCCGCCCCCGGCTGCGTCTGGTCGGGCTCGCGCTGACGCTGGTGCTGATCGCCTTCGTCGTGCGGCTGTTCCAGGTGCAGGCCGTCGACGCGAGCACGTACGCCGCCAAGGCCGAGCAGAACCGGTATGTCGGGCAGGTGCTGGCCGCGGACCGCGGGGAGATCACCGACCGGTCCGGTGTGGCGCTCGCGACCAGTGAGGACGCCTACGACATCACGGCCGACCCCACGATGTTCGCCCCCGGCCAGCTGAAGATCGGGGACGGGCCCGAGCAGGCGGCCGCGCTGCTCGCGCCGATCCTGGGCCAGGAGCAGGAGGCCCTGGTCAAGAAGCTGCGGCCGAAGAACAAGGCGCTGCGTTACGTCAAGCTGGCCTCCCGCCAGACCCCGCAGGTCTGGAAGCAGATCAAGGACCTGAAGTCCGCGCTCGCCAAGAAGGAGGAGACGGACAAGTCCGCGCACAACGTCCTCGCGGGAGTCTTCTCCGTCGCCACCAGCAAGCGCGTGTACCCGGGCGGCGACCTCGCCGCCGGGATACTGGGCTGGGTCAACGGTGAGGGCAAGCCCGGCGGCGGCATCGAGCTCCAGCTGAACAAGCAGCTCGCCGGCAAGGACGGCAAGATCCGCTACGCCCAGTCCGGCGGCCGGCTCGTCCCCACCGCGGGTTCCACCGAGACCCCAGCCGTGCCCGGCAGCGACGTCGAGCTCACCATCGACCGCGACATCCAGTGGGCCGCCCAGAAGGCCATCAGCGACCAGGTGAAGGAGTCCGCGGCCGACCGCGGCTACGTCATCGTCCAGGACACCCGCACCGGACAGATCCTGGCCATGGCCAACTCGCCCGGCTTTGACCCGAACGACCTGTCCGACGCCGACTCGGCCGCCCTCGGCAACGCGGCCCTCCAGGACGCCTTCGAGCCCGGCTCCACGGCCAAGGTCATGTCGATGGCGGCCGTCCTCCAGGAGGGCGCCGCCACCCCGATGACCCACGTCGTCGTGCCCAACCGGCTGCACCGCGGGGACCGGCTCTTCAAGGACGACGTGAACCACCCGACCTGGTACCTGACGCTCAACGGCGTCCTCGCCAAGTCCAGCAACATCGGCACCATCCTCGCCACCGGCCAGCTCGGCAAGACGCAGGCCCAGGCCAACAAGGTCCTCTACGACTACCTGCGCAAGTTCGGCCTCGGCCACTACACCGGCCTCGGCTTCCCCGGCGAGACCCCGGGCATCCTCGCCCCGCCCGACAAGTGGTCGACCTCGCAGCAGTACACGATCCCTTTCGGCCAGGGCGTCTCCATCAACGCCATGCAGGCGGCGTCGGTGTACTCGACCATCGCCAACGGCGGCGTCCGCGTCGAACCCACGCTCGTGCGCGGCACCAAGGGCCCCGACGGCCGCTTCACCCCGGCCCCCAAGCCCGAGAAGACCCGCGTCGTCAGCGCCAAGACGGCGAAGACCCTCGCCCAGATGCTGGAGTCGGTCGTGGACGACGAGGAGGGCACCGGCACCAAGGCGCGCATCCCCGGCTACCGCGTCGCGGGCAAGACGGGCACGGCCAACCGCGTGGATCCGGCCACCGGCAAGTACAAGGGCTACACGTCGTCGTTCGCCGGGTTCGCGCCCGCGGACAAGCCCCGCATCACCGTCTACTGCGCCATCCAGAACGCCACCAAGGGCAACTACTTCGGCGGCCAGATCTGCGGCCCCGTCTACAAGCAGGTCATGGAGTTCGCACTGAAGTCCCTCCAGGTCCCGCCGACCGGGGCCAAGCCCGCGAGACTGCCTGTCACGTTCAAGAACTGAACCGCCCCGAACCGTAAAGCCCTGATCAGCACCGAGCACCACCGAGCCACCAGGACCCGCCCCCGTGACAACGATCACCCCCGATCCCGGGAACCAGAGCGCCCCCCGCCCCTCACTTCGCCCGGAGGCGGGTACGCCCGGTACGCTCACCGCCGTGCCACACGCTGATCAGTCCCAAACCACCCAGAAGGGCCATCCCGTGACATACCCCGGGCCGCCCAGGCCGGCGCAGGTCTCCGCCACACCCCTCGCGGAACTGGCCGGCCAGCTGGGTGCTCCCGCGCCGCAGGGCGCCGCCGACGTCACGGGCATCACCCACGACTCGCGCGCCGTGCGCCCCGGCGACCTGTACGCCGCCCTCCCGGGCGCCCGTCTGCACGGCGCCGACTTCGTCGACCAGGCCGCGAGCCTCGGCGCGGCCGCCGTGCTGACCGACCCCACCGGCGCCGAGCGCGCCGCGGCGTCCGGACTGCCGGTCCTGGTCGTCGACGACCCCCGCGGGCGGATGGGCGAGCTGGCCGCCACGATCTACGGCCACCCCGGCCGGGACCTGCTCCAGATCGGCATCACCGGCACCTCCGGCAAGACCACCACCGCCTACCTCGTCGAGGGCGGCCTGAAGACCGTCAGGTCCACCGGCCTGATCGGCACGGTCGAGATGCGCATCGGCGACGAGCGCATCAAGTCCGAGCGCACCACCCCCGAGGCCACCGACCTGCAGGCACTCTTCGCCGTCATGCGCGAACGGGGTGTCGAGGCGGTCGCCATGGAGGTCTCCAGCCATGCCCTGGTCCTCGGCCGCGTCGACGGCTGCGTCTTCGACATCGGCGTCTTCACCAACCTCAGCCCGGAACACATGGAGTTCCACTCCGACATGGAGGACTACTTCCGGGCCAAGGCGCAGCTGTTCACGCCGGAACGCGGCAAACTCGGCGTGGTCAACGTCGACGACGAGTACGGCCGCCGGCTGGCCAAGGAGGCCACGGTCCCGGTCGTCACCTACTCCGCCGAGGGCCACCCCGACGCCGACTGGCGCGCCGAGGACGTCGAGATCGGCCGGCTGGACTCGACGTTCACCGTCGTCGGGCCCAAGGGCGAGCGGATCAGCGCCAAGTCGCCGCTGCCCGGCCCCTTCAACGTGGCCAACACCCTCGCCGCGATCGTCGCCCTCGCCGTCGCCGGGCTCGACCCGCAGGCCGCCGCCGACGGCGTCGCCGCCGTACCCGGCGTGCCCGGCCGTCTGGAGCGCGTGGACGCCGGACAGCCCTACCTCGCGGTCGTCGACTACGCCCACAAGACCGACGCCGTCGAGTCCGTGCTGCGGGCCCTGCGCAAGGTCACCGAGGGCAAGCTGCACATCGTCCTCGGCTGCGGCGGCGACCGGGACAAGACCAAGCGCGAGCCCATGGGCGCCGCCGCGGCCCGGCTCGCCGACACCGCCGTACTGACCTCCGACAACCCCCGTGGTGAGGACCCCCTCGCGATCCTCGCCACGATGCTCCAGGGCGCGGCCTCCGTGCCCGCGCACGAGCGCGGCGAGGTGCAGGTCTTCGAGGACCGGGCCGCCGCGATCGCCGCCGCGGTGGCCCGTGCCGAGCCCGGCGACACCGTGCTGGTCGCGGGCAAGGGCCACGAGCAGGGCCAGGACATCGCCGGGGTGGTCCGTCCCTTCGACGACCGCCAGGTGCTTCGCGAAGCCATTCAGAAGACCCAGGGATGAAATCCCGCATGATCCAGGGGATGAACTTGTGATCGCCCTCTCCCTCGCCGAGATCGCAGAAGTCGTCGGCGGGCAGACGCACGACATACCGGATCCGACCGTCCAGGTCACCGGCCCGGTCGTCCGGGACTCCCGCGAGGCGGGGCCGGGCAGCCTGTTCGCCGCCTTCGCCGGCGAGCGCGTGGACGGCCACGACTTCGCGGCCGCGGTCGTCGAGGCGGGAGCGGTGGCCGTGCTCGGCACCCGGCCCGTCGGCGTGCCCGCGATCGTCGTGGACGACGTCCAGACCGCCCTCGGCGCCCTCGCGCGGCACGTCGTACGACGTCTCGGCGCCACGCTCGTCGCCCTCACCGGCTCGGCGGGCAAGACCAGCACCAAGGACCTCATCGCGCAGGTGCTCCAGCGCAAGGCGCCGACGGTGTTCACGCCCGGCTCGCTCAACAACGAGATCGGACTGCCGCTGACCGCGCTCAGCGCCACCGAGGAGACCCGGTTCCTGGTCCTGGAGATGGGCGCCCGCGGCATCGGCCACATCCGCTACCTCGCCGGTCTGACGCCCCCGAAGATCGGCCTGGTCCTCAACGTCGGCAGCGCCCACATCGGCGAGTTCGGCGGCCGTGAGCAGATCGCACAGGCCAAGGGCGAACTCGTCGAGGCCCTCCCGGAGGACGGGACCGCCGTCCTCAACGCGGACGACCCCTACGTGCGGGCCATGGCCACCCGCACGAAGGCGAAGGTGATCCTTTTCGGAGAGTCCGACGAAGCGGACGTGTCCGCCGAGAACGTGCGACTCACGGACACGGGACAGCCCGCGTTCAGGCTTCACACACCCTCCGGTGCAAGCGATGTGACCATGCGCCTGTACGGTGAGCACCACGTGTCGAACGCGCTCGCCGCGGCCGCCGTCGCCCACGAGTTGGGCATGTCCGCAGACGAGATCGCCGTCGCGCTCTCCGAGGCGGGCTCCCTCTCCCGCTGGCGGATGGAGGTCACCGAGCGCCCGGACGGCGTGACGGTCGTCAACGACGCCTACAACGCGAACCCCGAGTCCATGCGGGCCGCTCTGCGCGCGCTCGCGGCGATCGGCAAGGGGCGTCGTACGTGGGCGGTGCTCGGCAAGATGGCCGAGCTCGGGGACGAGGCTCTCGCCGAGCACGACGCGGTCGGACGGCTCGCCGTCCGGCTCAACGTCAGCAAGCTCGTCGCGGTCGGTGGCAGGGAAGCCGCCTGGCTGCAACTGGGCGCATATAACGAGGGTTCGTGGGGTGAGGAGTCGGTGCACGTGTCCGACGCACAGGCGGCGGTCGACCTGTTGCGCAGCGAGTTGCGCCCGGGGGACGTCGTACTCGTGAAGGCGTCCCGTTCGGTCGGCCTCGAGAGCGTGGCCCAGGCGCTGCTCGAGTCCGGTGCCGAGGGTGAGGTTTCCGCCCGATGATGAAGCAGATCCTGTTCGCAGGAGTCATTGGCCTCTTCCTGACACTGGTCGGCACCCCGCTGCTGATCAAGCTGCTCGCGCGCAAGGGCTACGGCCAGTACATCCGCGACGACGGCCCGCGCGAGCACGCCAGCAAGCGCGGTACGCCGACCATGGGCGGTATCGCCTTCATCCTGGCGACGGTCGCCGCGTACTTCCTGGCCAAGGTGATCACGGGCTATCTGGACCCGGAGGCCGACGCGGCGCCGACCTTCTCGGGTCTGCTGGTGCTCGGTCTGATGGTCGGCATGGGCCTGGTCGGCTTCCTCGACGACTACATCAAGATCGTCAAGCGGCGTTCGCTGGGTCTGCGGGCCAAGGCGAAGATGGCCGGCCAGCTGATCGTCGGCATCGCCTTCGCGGTGCTCTCGCTGCAGTTCGCGGACAACCGCGGCAACACCCCGGCCTCCACGAAGCTGTCGTTCATCACGGACTTCGGCTGGACGATCGGACCCGTGCTGTTCGTCGTCTGGGCGCTGTTCATGATCCTCGCGATGTCGAACGGCGTGAACCTCACCGACGGTCTGGACGGTCTGGCCACCGGCGCCTCGGTGCTCGTCTTCGGCGCCTACACCTTCATCGGCGTCTGGCAGTTCCAGGAGTCCTGCGCCAACGCGCAGACGCTGACCAACCCGGGCGCCTGCTACGAGGTGCGTGATCCCCTCGACCTCGCGGTGGTCGCCTCCGCGCTGATGGGCGCCTGCCTGGGCTTCCTGTGGTGGAACACCTCGCCGGCCAAGATCTTCATGGGCGACACCGGTTCGCTCGCGCTCGGCGGTGTGCTCGCCGGCCTCGCGATCTGCTCCCGCACCGAACTGCTGCTCGCCATCCTCGGCGGCCTCTTCGTCCTGATCACCATGTCCGTGGTGATCCAGGTCGGCTCCTTCCGCCTCACCGGTAAGCGCGTCTTCCGGATGGCGCCACTCCAGCACCACTTCGAACTCAAGGGCTGGTCCGAAGTGCTCGTCGTGGTCCGCTTCTGGATCATTCAGGGCATTTGTGTGATCGTCGGACTGGGCCTCTTCTATGCAGGATGGGCAGCGGACAAGTGACCACCTCGGTGTCTTCGGAGCTCAAGGGCAAGCACGTCACCGTCGCCGGGCTCGGCGTCTCCGGCGTCCCGGCGGCCAAGGTGCTGCACGGCCTCGGCGCGATCGTCACGGCCGTCAACGACGGCGCCGACGAGCGCGCGCAGGCGCAGGCCGCCGAACTGGAGGCGCTCGGCATCACCGTGCGCCTCGGTGACGGCGACACCCTGCCCGAGGGCACCGAGCTGATCGTCACCGCGCCCGGCTGGAAGCCGGACAAGCCGCTGTTCGCGGCGGCGGCGAAGGCGGGCGTCCCCGTCTGGGGCGACGTCGAGCTGGCCTGGCGCCTGCGCGGTCCCGACGCGGCCCCGTGGCTCGCCGTCACGGGCACCAACGGCAAGACCACCACCGTCCAGATGCTCGCCTCGATCCTGAAGGCGGCGGGCCTGCGCACGGCCGCCGTCGGCAACATCGGCGTCTCCCTGCTGGACGCGGTCCTCGGCGACGAGCAGTACGACGTACTGGCCGTGGAGCTGTCCAGCTACCAGCTCCACTGGGCGCCGTCGCTGCGCGCCCACTCGGCCGCCGTGCTCAACCTCGCCCCCGACCACCTCGACTGGCACGGCTCCATGGAGGCGTACGCCGCCGACAAGGGCCGTATCTACGAGGGCAATCGCGTCGCCTGCGTCTACAACGCCGCCGACAAGGCCACCGAGGACCTGGTGCGCGAGGCCGACGTCGAGGAGGGCTGCCGGGCCATCGGCTTCACCCGCGGCACGCCCGCACCGTCCCAACTCGGCGTCGTCGAAGGCATCCTGGTCGACCGCGCCTTCGTCGAGAACCGGCAGAAGAACGCCCAGGAGCTCGCCGAGGTCGCCGACGTCAACCCGCCGGCCCCGCACAACATCGCCAACGCCCTCGCGGCGGCGGCCCTCGCGCGGGCGTACGGCGTGCCCGCCAAGGCCGTACGGGACGGCCTGCGGGCGTTCACCCCGGACGCCCACCGCATCGCGCACGTGGCCGACGTGGACGGGGTCGCCTACGTCGACGACTCCAAGGCCACCAACACTCACGCCGCACAAGCCTCGTTGGCCGCCTACGAGTCGATCGTGTGGATCGCGGGCGGGCTCGCCAAGGGCGCGACCTTCGACGAGCTGGTCGCCAAGTCGGCGCCGCGGCTGCGCGGGGTCGTGCTGATCGGCGCGGACCGCGCGCTGATCCGCGAAGCCCTGGCGCGACACGCCCCGGAAGTACCGGTCGTCGACCTGGACCGGACCGACACTGGGGCGATGCGTGCGGCGGTCCAGGAGGCGCGGCGGCTCGCTCACGCCGGTGACACGGTACTGCTGGCTCCGGCCTGTGCCTCCATGGACATGTTCGCCAACTACAACAAGCGCGGGGACGCTTTCGCGGACGCCGTTCGCGAGCTCGGCTCCGTCGACGGCTGACCCGGGTCCGCCTCGCCCGGCGGCGGTGCCGGGCGTATCTGGGAGGGACGCGTGACACGGATGTGGCTGGTGCCCGAGCGGCCGGGGAGCGTTCGCTACGGAACGTTGCCTCCCGGCACGGCGGGGTGAGCGGCGATGCCCACCAGCCGCACCGGACGGCCTCCGGTCCCCCGCACTCCCAAGCGCCCCGCGTCGCCCCGGCTCGCCCGCGAGAACCGCGTCCTGGCCTTCTACACCCGTGCGCGCAGGGGCTGGGACCGGCCGCTGACCGCCTACTACCTCATCTTCGGCGGCAGTGCGCTGATCACCGTGCTGGGCCTGGTGATGGTCTACTCGGCCTCCCAGATCACCGCGCTGCAGATGTCGCTGCCGGGCTCGTACTTCTTCCGCAAGCAGCTGCTCGCAGCCGTACTCGGCGCCGGACTGCTGTTCGCCGCCTCGCGGATGCCGGTGAAGCTGCACCGGGCCCTGGCCTATCCGATCCTCGCCGGCGCCGTCTTCCTCATGACCCTGGTGCAGGTCCCCGGGATAGGAGTGTCGGTCAACGGCAACCAGAACTGGATCGCGCTCGGCGGCTCCTTCCAGATCCAGCCCAGCGAGTTCGGCAAGCTCGCCCTCGTGCTGTGGGGCGCCGACCTGCTCGCCCGCAAGCAGGACAAGAGGCTGCTGACCCAGTGGAAGCACATGCTCGTCCCGCTGGTCCCGGCCGCCTTCATGCTGCTCGGTCTGATCATGATCGGTGGCGACATGGGCACCGCGATCATCCTCACGGCCATCCTGTTCGGCCTGCTCTGGCTGGCCGGCGCGCCCACGCGCCTGTTCGCCGGAGTGCTGTCCATCGCCGCCGTACTCGGCCTGATCCTCATCAAGACCAGCCCGAACCGCATGGCGCGCCTGCAGTGCCTCGGCGCCACCGAACCCCAGTCGGGACCCGTCGACTGCTGGCAGGCCGTGCACGGCATCTACGCTCTCGCCTCCGGCGGAATTTTCGGCTCCGGGCTGGGTGCGAGTGTGGAGAAATGGGGTCAACTCCCCGAAGCCCACACCGACTTCATCTTCGCCGTCACCGGTGAGGAACTGGGCCTGGCGGGGACGCTGTCGGTACTCGCCCTCTTCGCGGCTCTAGGCTATGCGGGTATCCGCGTGGCCGGACGCACGGAGGACCCCTTCGTGAGGTATGCCGCGGGAGGTGTGACCACCTGGATCACGGCCCAGGCCGTGATCAACATCGGTGCGGTGCTCGGTCTGCTGCCGATCGCCGGCGTCCCCCTCCCGCTGTTCTCCTACGGGGGATCCGCCCTGCTGCCGACCATGTTCGCCATCGGGCTGCTGATCGCCTTCGCGCGAGACGAGCCCGCTGCGCGGGCAGCGCTTGCGATGCGGCAACCCCGCTTTGGTAGAAAGCGGGGGACTGGGGGAACCGGTTCCGGTCGGAGTCCCCGGAGATGGAACACGATGCGACGGCGCGCCTCGGCGGCGCGCTCGTCCGGAGAGCGGTGAATTTCGGTGCATGTCGTACTCGCCGGCGGAGGAACCGCGGGCCACATCGAGCCCGCGCTCGCCCTCGCGGATGCCCTGCGCAGGCAGGATCCGACCGTGGGCATCACGGCCCTGGGCACGGAGCGCGGCCTCGAGACCCGTCTCGTACCCGAGCGCGGGTACGAACTCGCGCTGATCCCCGCCGTACCGCTGCCACGCAAGCCCACCCCCGAGCTGATCACCGTCCCGGGCCGACTGCGCGGCACCATCAAGGCGACCGAGCAGATCCTGGAGCGCACCAAGGCGGACGCCGTGGTCGGCTTCGGCGGCTACGTCGCCCTGCCCGGCTACCTCGCGGCCAAGCGCCTGGGCGTGCCGATCGTCATCCACGAGGCCAACGCCCGCCCGGGCCTGGCCAACAAGATCGGCTCGCGGTACGCCAGCCAGGTCGCCGTCTCCACCCCGGACAGCAAGCTGCGGGGCGCCCGCTACATCGGCATCCCGCTGCGCCGCTCCATCGCCACCCTGGACCGGGCCGCCGTGCGCCCCGAGGCCCGTGCCGCGTTCGGGCTCGACCCGAACCTGCCCACGCTGCTGGTCTCCGGCGGCTCCCAGGGCGCCCGCCGCCTGAACGAGGTCGTGCAGACGGTCGCGCCCTGGCTCCAGCAGGCCGGAATCCAGATCCTGCACGCGGTGGGACCGAAGAACGAACTGTTGCGCGTCCAGCAGATGCCGGGAATGCCCCCCTACATCCCGGTAAGTTACCTGGACCGGATGGACCTCGCGTACGCCGCGGCCGACATGATGCTGTGCCGCGCGGGCGCGATGACCGTCGCCGAGCTCTCCGCCGTCGGGCTCCCGGCCGCCTACGTTCCGCTGCCCATCGGCAACGGCGAACAGCGGCTCAACGCCCAGCCGGTGGTCAAGGCCGGCGGCGGTCTGCTGGTCGACGACGCGGAGCTGACCCCCGAGTGGGTCCAGCAGAACGTCCTGCCCGTGCTCGCCGACCCGCACCGGCTGTACCAGATGTCCCGCGCCGCCGCCGAGTTCGGCCGCCGGGACGCCGACGACCTGCTCGTCGGCATGGTGTACGAGGCGATCGCCGCCAGCCGTGCACACCGCTAGGACTGTATGACGGAAGGCAGGGAGCGTGGCCGGATCGACCACCGCCGAGCGCGGTGAACGCCAGCAGCAGTCGTCCGGCCCGCCGCCCCTCCTGAGGTCGAGGCGGGCCCGGCTTCGCGCGATCGTCATCCTGGGTCTCGTCCTGGTGTTCCTCGGCATCCCGACGGTGTGGCTGTTCTACGGCTCCGACTGGCTGCGCGCCGAGCAGGTCTCCGTGTCGGGGACACGTGTCCTGACGCCGGCTCAGGTCGAGGCGGCCGCCGACGTCCCCCTCGGGAAACCGCTGATTTCCGTCGACACCGAAGCGATCGAGACGCGACTGCGTCAGAAATTGCCCCGAATTGACTCGGTTGACGTGGCCCGTTCCTGGCCCACGGGAATCGACCTGAAAGTGGTCGAGCGGACTCCGGTTCTGATTGTCCAAAAGGGCGGAAAGTTCGTCGAAGTGGACGATGAGGGTGTCCGTTTCGCCACGGTTTCCAAGGCGCCGAAAGGCGTGCCCGCACTGGAATTGACGCTCTCCCGGTCCAGCTCCGCCGCCGCCAGCCTGCGCCGCTTCGGTGAGTCCCGGCTGGTGCGCGAGGCGGTCGGCGTCGCCCGTGCCGTTCCGGCCGCCGTCGCCCGCGACACACGGACCGTCAAGGTCCGTTCCTACGACGACATCTCGCTGGAGTTGCGGAACGGCCGTACGGTCGTCTGGGGGAGCAGCGAGCAGGGTGCCGCGAAGGCCCGTACGCTCACCGCCCTGATGAAAGCCTCGCCCGGTGCGCGGTACTTCGACGTGAGTGTTCCCACCGCGCCCGCGTCATCAGGGAGTTGACGCACATCCGCGCAGGCCAGCACCCTGGTTGGGCAGTGCTACGGCTGATCACATAGGGTGAAAAGAAAAACGGGAGGTTCGGCGTGTTCGTTGAACGTGCGCCACTTGTCGACTTAGTGTCCTGTTCAGAAGACTCCAAGGAACAGACACACTGGTAACCCTAAACTTCAGGGTTAGGGTTCGGGTCGGCGATACGGACCGTCCCATTCGGCATCAGTCGTCGGGTCGCGGGGCGCAGCGCGCCACGGTGATTCGGCGACACGTAACTCGAGGCGAGAGGCCTTCGACGTGGCAGCACCGCAGAACTACCTCGCAGTCATCAAAGTCATCGGTGTCGGCGGCGGTGGTGTCAATGCCATCAACCGGATGATCGAGGTCGGTCTCAAGGGCGTCGAGTTCATCGCCATCAACACCGACGCGCAAGCTCTGTTGATGAGCGACGCCGACGTCAAGCTGGACGTCGGCCGTGAACTCACCCGCGGACTCGGCGCCGGAGCCAACCCGGCCGTGGGCCGCAAGGCCGCCGAGGACCACCGCGAGGAGATCGAGGAGGTCCTCAAGGGGGCCGACATGGTCTTCGTGACAGCCGGTGAAGGCGGCGGCACCGGCACCGGCGGCGCACCCGTCGTGGCCAACATCGCCCGCTCGCTCGGTGCCCTCACCATCGGTGTGGTGACGCGCCCGTTCACCTTCGAGGGACGGCGCCGCGCGAACCAGGCCGAGGACGGCATCGCCGAGCTCCGCGAAGAGGTCGACACCCTGATCGTCATCCCGAACGACCGGCTGCTGTCCATCTCGGACCGCCAGGTCTCGGTGCTGGACGCCTTCAAGTCGGCCGACCAGGTCCTGCTCTCCGGTGTCCAGGGCATCACCGACCTCATCACCACCCCGGGCCTCATCAACCTCGACTTCGCCGACGTCAAGTCGGTCATGTCCGAGGCCGGCTCGGCCCTGATGGGTATCGGCTCGGCCCGCGGCGACGACCGCGCGGTGGCCGCCGCCGAGATGGCGATCTCCTCGCCGCTGCTGGAGGCGTCCATCGACGGCGCCCGCGGTGTGCTGCTCTCCATCTCCGGTGGTTCGGACCTCGGCCTGTTCGAGATCAACGAGGCCGCCCAGCTGGTGAGCGAGGCCGCCCACCCCGAGGCCAACATCATCTTCGGCGCGGTGATCGACGACGCCCTGGGCGACGAGGTCCGGGTCACCGTGATCGCGGCCGGTTTCGACGGCGGCCAGCCGCCTTCCAAGCGGGACAACGTCCTCGGCTCGTCCTCGGTCAAGCGCGAGGAGCCGGCCCCGGCACGGCAGACCGAGTCCCGCCCGTCCTTCGGTTCGCTCGGCAGCGTGACCCCGAAGGAGGACCCGGAGCCCGCTCCGGAGCCGGTCAACGACATCCCGGTCGCCCCGCCGGTCCCGCCGGCGCCGCGGACCTACTCGGACAGCGCGGCCGAGGAACTGGACGTACCGGACTTCCTCAAGTGATCCTTCTGACGTGATAGGACAGCGCGAAAGCGTGAGCGGCGCCCACTTCGCCTTCACCGATCGGTGGGGCGGGGTGAGCGCCGCTCCGTATGAGGAGCTCAATCTCGGCGGGGCGGTCGGTGACGACCCCGACGCCGTACGCACCAACCGCGAACTGGCCGCCAAGTCCCTGGGCGTCGAGCCGGACCGGGTGGTCTGGATGAACCAGGTGCACGGGGCCGACGTGGCGGTGGTGGACGGGCCGTGGGGATCTTCGCCCGATATTCCGTCGGTCGACGCGATCGTCACGACGCGGCGCGGGCTCGCCCTCGCGGTGCTCACCGCCGACTGCGTGCCCGTGCTGCTCGCCGACCCCGTCGCCGGGATCGCCGCTGCGGCCCACGCGGGCCGCCCCGGCATGATCGCCGGAGTCGTCCCGGCCGCGCTACGCGCGATGACGGACCTGGGCGCCGAGCCGTCCCGGATCGTCGCCCGCACCGGCCCCACCGTCTGCGGCCGGTGTTACGAAGTGCCCGAGGCGATGCGCGCCGAGGTGTCCGCCATCGAGCCGGCGGCGTACGCCGAGACGAGTTGGGGCACACCGGCGGTCGACGTGAGCGCCGGAGTGCACGCACAACTGGAACGGCTCGGGGTGTGTGACCGGGCGCAGTCGCCGGTGTGCACGCTGGAGTCGGACGATCACTTCTCGTACCGCCGCGACCGCACCACCGGTCGGCTCGCGGGTTATGTGTGGCTGGACTGATGGGCATGACGGACCGCAAGGACGAACTCGCCGCGAATCTGGCGAAGGTGGAACGGCGCATCGCCGACGCGTGCGCGGCCGCCGGGCGGGGGCGCGAAGAGGTGACCCTGATCGTGGTCACCAAGACCTATCCCGCGACCGATGTGCGGATCCTCTCGGAACTCGGTGTGCGGCACGTCGCCGAGAACCGCGACCAGGACGCGGCACCGAAGGCCGCCGATTGCTCGGATCTGCCCCTTACTTGGCATTTTGTCGGTCAACTTCAGACCAACAAGGTGCGATCCGTGGTCGGATACGCGGACTTCGTGCAGTCCGTCGATCGTTCCAAGCTCGTCACGGCTCTGTCGAAGGAGGCCGTCCGCGCCGGACGCGAGCTCGGGTGTCTCATCCAGGTCGCACTTGACGCCGGCGAGAGCGCGCGGGGCGAGCGGGGAGGCGTGGCGCCCGCGGGAATCGAAGAGTTGGCCGACCTCGTCGCCGAGGCACCGGGACTGCGGCTCGCCGGACTGATGACCGTCGCACCGCTCACCGGGGAGTACGCGGGACGCGAACAGGCGGCGTTCGGGCGGTTGATGGATTTGTCGACCGACCTGCGCCGGAGTCATCCGGCTGCCACCATGGTCTCGGCAGGGATGAGTGCGGACCTCGAACAGGCCGTGGCGGCCGGAGCGACACATGTGCGCGTCGGCAGCGCGGTACTCGGAGTCCGCCCCAGGCTCGGGTAACGTCGCCAGGAAGTCGGACCACAGCAGAAAATATGGTCATTGCCGCCGATAGGCGGATTCAAGGACCTCGTGGATCGCGGGCACTTGGCAGTCGTCAGCCGATCCACCACAGAGCGGAGGACTCAGAGCATGGCCGGCGCGATGCGCAAGATGGCGGTCTACCTCGGCCTCGTGGAGGACGATGGGTACGACGGCCGCGGATTCGACCCCGACGACGACTTCGAACCCGAACTGGACCCGGAGCCCGAGCGGGACCACCGACGGCACGAGCCGTCCCACCAGCCGCACGGCTCACATCAGCCCCAAAGGGACGAAGAGGTACGAGTCGTACAGCCGTCCGCACCTCGTGAACCGGCCGCCCGTTCCGCTTCGCTACCCGCGGAATCCGGCCGCCCGGCGCGCATCGCGCCCGTGGCATCCATCACACAAGAACGCGCAAGTCTGGAGAAGAACGCACCGGTGATCATGCCCAAGGTCGTGTCCGAACGAGAGCCTTACCGGATCACCACGCTCCACCCACGGACCTACAACGAGGCCCGTACCATCGGGGAACACTTCCGTGAGGGCACCCCGGTGATCATGAATCTGACTGAGATGGATGACACAGATGCGAAGCGACTTGTCGACTTTGCGGCCGGTTTGGTGTTTGGTCTTCACGGCAGTATCGAGCGGGTGACGCAGAAGGTGTTCCTGTTGTCGCCTGCTAACGTCGATGTCACGGCGGAGGACAAGGCCCGCATCGCAGAGGGCGGGTTCTTCAACCAGAGCTGAGACGTAACACCGGAAGCAGCAGGAACAGCAGGGCACAGGGGAGAGGGAAGCAAGAGGTCATGAGCGTGGTACTGGATGTCGTCTACATCGCGCTGATGTGCTTCCTCATCGTGCTCATCTTCCGGTTGGTCATGGACTACGTCTTCCAGTTCGCCCGCTCATGGCAACCAGGCAAGGCGATGGTGGTCGTTCTGGAGGCCACCTACACTGTCACGGATCCACCGCTCAAGCTTCTGCGGCGGTTCATTCCGCCGCTGCGTCTCGGGGGCGTGGCGCTCGACCTGTCCTTCTTCGTGCTGATGATCATCGTCTACATCCTGATCTCGATCGTGAGCCGGCTGTGAGCGATGTGAACTACGGTCTTGCCGAATGCCGACGACTACGTTGAGGTGAAGAGATGCCGTTGACCCCCGAGGACGTGCGGAACAAGCAGTTCACGACCGTCCGCCTCCGAGAAGGCTATGACGAGGACGAGGTCGATGCCTTCCTCGACGAGGTCGAAGCCGAACTGACCCGCCTGCTCCGCGAGAACGAGGACCTGCGCGCCAAGCTGGCCGCGGCGACGCGTGCTGCTGCCCAGAATCAGCAGAACATGCGCAAGCCTCCGGAGCAGCAGGATCAGCAGCAGCAACAGCAGCAGCAGGGCATGCGCGGTCCTGGTGGTCCCGTACCCGCCGGCATATCGGGCCCGCCGCAGCAGCAGATGGGTGGCCCCATGGGTGGTCCGCCCCAGCTGCCGAGCGGTGCCCCGCAGCTGCCCGCCGGTCCCGGCGGTCAGGGTGGCCCGCAGGGTCCCGGCCCGATGGGCCAGGGTCCGGGCGGTCCCGGCCCGATGGGGCAGCCCCCCATGCAGCAGCAGATGGGTGGTCCGATGGGCGGCCCCATGGGCGGTCCGATGGGCGGCCCCGGTCAAGGAGGCCCCGGTGGCGACAGCGCCGCCCGTGTCCTCTCGCTGGCCCAGCAGACCGCCGACCAGGCGATCGCCGAGGCCCGTTCCGAAGCCAACAAGATCGTCGGCGAGGCGCGTTCGCGTGCCGAGGGTCTGGAGCGTGACGCCCGTGCCAAGGCCGATGCCCTGGAGCGGGACGCGCAGGAGAAGCACCGCGTCGCGATGGGCTCCCTGGAGTCCGCCCGCGCCACGCTGGAGCGCAAGGTCGAGGACCTGCGCGGCTTCGAGCGCGAGTACCGCACGCGCCTGAAGTCGTACCTGGAGTCGCAGCTGCGCCAGCTGGAGACCCAGGCCGACGACTCGCTGGCCCCGCCGCGTACTCCGGCGACCGCCTCCCTCCCGCCGTCCCCGGCGCCTTCCATGGCACCGGCCGGCGCGAGTGCCCCGTCGTACGGCGGTGGCAACCAGACGATGGGCGGCGGCCCCTCGCAGTCCGGTCCGTCCTACGGCGGTCAGCAGCAGATGTCCCCGGCGATGACCCAGCCGATGGCGCCGGTGCGTCCGCAGGGCCCGTCGCCTATGGGTCAGGCGCCCTCGCCCATGCGGGGCTTCCTGATCGACGAGGATGACAACTGACGGCCTGATGGCCAGTAGTACGGCGTAGACGTCGGCAGCGTTCAGGGCGGGGCCCCGGGTTGAACCCGGGGCCCCGCCCTTCTGCCGCACGCGCTCGTGCACAGCAACCGCGTTCGTG
Organism: Streptomyces coeruleorubidus; assembly: GCF_028885415.1. Taxonomy (GTDB): domain Bacteria; phylum Actinomycetota; class Actinomycetes; order Streptomycetales; family Streptomycetaceae; genus Streptomyces; species Streptomyces coeruleorubidus_A. Next base: position 2,573,459 of record NZ_CP118527.1, on the reverse strand, counting down.
CGTACGCAACCGTGTTCGTGCGCACGCAACGCCGAAGGCCCGGACCCACCAAGATCTTTGGCGGGTCCGGGCCTTCGGTCTGTGGTTACGCCCTGTGGGTTACGCCTTGCGCAGGCGGAACGTCAGCGTCAGGCCCTCGTCCGTGAACGGGCTGCCGTAGCTGTCGTCCGCGTCGCCCTGGGCGAAGTCCGTCGCCAGGACCTCGTCGGCGATCAGGTCGGCGTGGTCGGTGAGGGCCGCGACCGTCGCCGGGTCCGTGGCCATCCAGCGCAGTGCGATGCGGTCGGCCACGTCGAGGCCGCTGTTCTTGCGGGCCTCCTGGATCAGGCGGATCGCGTCACGGGCCAGGCCCGCACGGCGGAGCTCCTCCGTGATCTCCAGATCCAGGGCGACCGTCGCACCCGCGTCGGACGCCACCGACCAGCCCTCGCGCGGCGTCTCCGTGATGATCACCTCGTCGGGAGCGAGCGTGATGGTCTCGCCGTCGACCTCCACCGACGCCGTGCCCTCGCGCAGGGCCAGGGACAGCGCGGCCGCGTCCGCGTTCGCGACGGCCTTGGCCACGTCCTGGACGCGCTTGCCGAACCGCTTTCCCAGCGCGCGGAAGTTGGCCTTCGCGGTGGTGTCGACCAGGGAGCCGCCGACCTCGCTCAGCGTCGCCAGGGACTCGACGTTCAGTTCCTCCGTGATCTGCGTGCGCAGTTCGGAGTCCAGCGCGTCGAAGCCCGTCGCCGCGATCAGGGCGCGGGACAGCGGCTGACGGGTCTTGACGCCCGACTCCGCGCGCGTGGCACGGCCCAGCTCCACGAGCCGGCGCACCAGGACCATCTGCTTCGACAGCTCCGGGTCGATGGCGGTGAGGTCCGCCTCGGGCCAGGTCGACAGGTGGACCGACTCCGGGGCACCCGGAGTGACCGGAACGATCAGGTCCTGCCACACCCGCTCGGTGATGAACGGGGTCAGCGGGGCCATCAGCTGCGTCACCGTCTCGACGACCTCGTGCAGCGTGCGCAGCGCCGCCTTGTCGCCCTGCCAGAAGCGGCGGCGGGAGCGGCGCACGTACCAGTTCGACAGGTCGTCGACGAACGCGGACAGCAGCTTGCCGGCGCGCTGGGTGTCGTAGGCGTCGAGGGCCTGGGTGACCTGGTCGGTGAGCGCGTGCAGTTCGGACAGCAGCCAGCGGTCCAGGACCGGGCGGTCGGCCGGGGCCGGGTCGGCCTCGGACGGGGCCCAGCCGGACGTACGGGCGTACAGGGCCTGGAAGGCGACCGTGTTCCAGTACGTCAGGAGGGTCTTGCGGACGACCTCCTGGATGGTGCCGTGGCCCACGCGGCGGGCCGCCCACGGGGAGCCGCCGGCCGCCATGAACCAGCGGACCGCGTCCGCGCCGTGCCGGTCCATGAGCGGGATCGGCTCCAGGCTGTTGCCCAGGTGCTTGGACATCTTGCGGCCGTCCTCGGCGAGGATGTGGCCCAGGCAGACCACGTTCTCGTACGACGACTTGTCGAAGACCAGGGTGCCGACCGCCATCAGCGTGTAGAACCAGCCGCGGGTCTGGTCGATGGCCTCGCAGATGAACTGCGCCGGATAGCGCGCCTCGAAGATCTCCTTGTTCTTGTACGGGTAGCCCCACTGCGCGAACGGCATCGAACCCGAGTCGTACCAGGCGTCGATGACCTCCGGCACGCGCGTGGCCGGCTTTCCGCAGCCGTCCTGCGGGCAGGCGAAGGTGACCTCGTCGATGAACGGGCGGTGCGGATCCAGTCCCGACTGGTCGGTGCCGGTCAGCTCGGTCAGCTCGGTGCGGGAGCCGACGCAGGTGAGGTGGTCGTCCTCGCAGCGCCAGATCGGCAGCGGGGTGCCCCAGTAGCGGTTGCGGGACAGCGCCCAGTCGATGTTGTTGTTCAGCCAGTCGCCGTACCGGCCGGTCTTGACCGTGTCCGGGAACCAGTTGGTGCTCTCGTTCTCCGCGAGGAGGCGGTCCTTGACCGCCGTGGTGCGGATGTACCAGGAGGGCTGCGCGTAGTAGAGCAGCGCGGTGTGGCAGCGCCAGCAGTGCGGGTAGCTGTGCTCGTACGGGATGTGCTTGAAGAGCAGGCCGCGCTGCTGGAGGTCCTCGGTGAGCTTCTCGTCCGCCTTCTTGAAGAAGATGCCGCCGACGAGGGGGACGTCCTCCTCGAAGCTGCCGTCCGGGCGGACCGGGTTCACGACCGGCAGGCCGTACGCGCGGCAGACCTTGAGGTCGTCCTCACCGAAGGCGGGGGACTGGTGGACCAGACCCGTACCGTCCTCGGTCGTGACGTACTCGGCGTTCACGACGTAGTGCGTGCCGCCCTCGGTCTCCGGGAACTCGACGAGCTCGAACGGGCGCTGGTACGCCCAGCGTTCCATCTCGGCGCCCGTGAAGGTCCGGCCGGTGGTCTCCCAGCCCTCGCCGAGGGCCTTGGCGACGAGCGGCTCGGCGACGACCAGCTTCTCCTCGCCGTCGGTCGCGACGACGTAGGTCACCTCGGGGTGCGCGGCGACCGCCGTGTTGGAGACCAGTGTCCAGGGCGTGGTCGTCCACACCAGGAGCGCGGCCTCGCCGGCCAGCGGGCCGGAGGTGAGCGGGAAGCGGACGAAGACCGACGGGTCGACGACCGTCTCGTAGCCCTGCGCCAGCTCGTGGTCCGACAGGCCCGTGCCGCAGCGGGGGCACCAGGGGGCGACGCGGTGGTCCTGGACCAGCAGGCCCTTGTTGAAGATCTCCTTGAGCGACCACCAGACCGACTCGATGTACTCGGGGTCCATGGTGCGGTAGGGCTCGGTGAGGTCAGTCCAGTAGCCCATGCGGGTCGTGAGCTCTTCGAAGGCGTCCGTGTGCCGGGTCACCGACTCGCGGCACTTCGCGTTGAACTCGGCGATGCCGTACGCCTCGATGTCCTGCTTGCCGGAGAAGCCGAGCTCCTTCTCCACGGCGAGTTCCACCGGGAGGCCGTGGCAGTCCCAGCCGGCCTTGCGGGCCACGTGGTAGCCGCGCATGGTGCGGAAGCGGGGGAAGACGTCCTTGAAGACGCGCGCCTCGATGTGGTGGGCGCCGGGCATGCCGTTGGCGGTGGGCGGGCCCTCGTAGAACACCCACTCGGGGCGGCCCTCGGACTGCTCCAGGCTCTTGGCGAAGATCTTCTGCTCGCGCCAGAAGTCGAGCACGGCGTGCTCGAGAGCGGGCAGGTCGACCTGGGCGGGCACCTGGCGGTACGTCGGCGTTGTCATCAGCGGGCTTCCTCCGGCGGACTTGCTGCCTTCCGTCCGGAGGGACGAGAGCTACGTCTGCCTGCGCCGCCTTCGGCGCGCTCCCGCGGTACCACCCTCCTTGGCCCTCCGGCGCGGGGTGTGCGCCGGTGAGCCCCCTCATTGGGGTCGCGATGCCGGTTCTACTGGCCGCGGCGCTCGGCTGCGGTTTTCTTCCGGCGGCTCCGGGGTGATCTTCACGCCGCGCTCGCCCCCGGGCTTCCACCGTCCCCGGGTCGCTCTGGGCTGCGTACGCCGCTACTCGTCCCCATCCACGCTTTTCGCTCCGCCCAGTGTACGGCGCCGCGCGGACAGCGGCCGACCGCTTTTCCGGGGCGCTCGGGGAGGGGGAGACGTCAGGGACGCCATTGTGGGTGACGTATGGGTTTGATGACCCGAATGGCGAGGTATAGGTGTTCGGATCCTGGGACGTCCGGCTCGGCGGATTACCGGGCGGGGAGCTGGGCACAACGGATGCAGGTTCGCCGCGCGGCGTGCGCGAGGCGGGCGAATCGGGCGGTGTGCCCCGTTGCCGCGGGACTCAAGTCGATTTATCGTCCCAGCACGATTCGCGAGCAAGATCACAATATGTGAAGGGGCCGCGGCCATGGTGGCGAAGAAGACCGCCGTACAGCAGCCGGCGTCCGGCAGGTCCGCGGAGGCCTCCGGCGGTGCGGCCAAGGATGTGGGCGGGAAGAAGACCACGCAGGGGGGCTCGGCGGGGCGGGTGGCGAAGGGGGCGGCCGGGAAGGCGACCGAGGGGACGAAGGCGGCTGTCAAGAAGACGAGGGCGGCTGTCAGGAAGGTGACGGCCGGCAAGGCCGTGGCCGAGAAAGCGGTGGCCAAGGCTGAGAAAGCCGTGGCCAGGAAAGTGGTGACCAAGGGGGCCGCGGCCGAGGATTCGGCTAAGAAAGGATCCGGCAAGGATCCGGCCAAGAAGGGGGCAGCCGGGAAGACGGCGGCCAAGAAGGGGGCGGCGGGAAAGGCTCCGGCCAAGAAGGCGGCGGCCGAGGAGACGACGGCCGAGGAGACGACGGCCAAGGAGACGGCGGCCAAGGAGGCCACGGTCGGGAAAGCCTCGGCGAAGAAGGCGGCGGCCAGAGAGTCGGCAGCCGAGAAGGTGGCGACCAGAGAGACGGTGGCCAAGAAGACGGCAGCCAAGAAGGCCGCGGTCAAGAAAGCCCCGGCCAAGAAGGCGGCTGCCAAGAAGGCCCTGGCTGAGAAGGCGGCGGCCAAGGAGATGGCTGCCAAGGAGATGGCTGCCAAGGAGACGGCGGCCAAGAAGGCGGCGGAAAAGAAGGCCGCTGTCAGGAGGGTGAAAGGCGCCAAGGCCGGGGTCGGGAAGAAGGGCGTCGAAGCCGAGGGCGTTCGCGCCGGAGGCGAGAGCACCACCACGAAGGGCGCGGTCGGGAAGGGTGCTGCCCGGACCGGCGCGGTCACACAGGACACGGCCGGGAGCAGCACGGCCAAGAAGGCGGGTGCGGCCGAGGCCGCCCAGCAGACGGGAGCGACGACGGTGGGTGCGAAGAAGACTCCTGGCACGGCAACGGCGGCCAAGACCGCTGTTCCGAAGGCACGGGCGGCCGCGGCGGAGCCAGGTGAGCTCGCGGTACGCCCGGGCGAGGACCCCTGGACGGAGGCGGAGGTCGAGGAGGCGCGTGCCGAGCTGACGTCCGAGGAGACCCGGCTGCGTGAGGAGCTCGAGTCGTCGGAGCGGTCGCTCGCCGGTCTGATGCGGGATTCCGGGGACGGCGCCGGCCACGACGAGGCGGACACCGGCAGCAAGAACGTCACGCGCGAGCACGAGCTGGCGCTGGCCGCCAACGCGCGCGAGATGCTCGTCCAGACCGAGCGGGCCCTCGAACGCCTCGACGCAGGTACCTACGGCCTGTGCGAGAACTGCGGCAACCCCATCGGCAAGGCCCGCATGCAGGCCTTCCCGCGGGCCACTCTGTGCGTGGAGTGCAAGCAGAAGCAGGAGCGCCGGTACTGACCGGCCGCCGAATGCCTCCTGAGCACGTGGGACGCCCGGGGTGTGCCGTACCCTCGTCCTCAGTCAGGCACCTAGGTTGAGGGACTCACGTGGCAGAGGCGGAGCGCATCATCGGTACGCCGGATACACCGGACGCGGCCGGTACCGGGCGGGAGCGGCCCGGCGAGGGCGCGGCGCCGGGCGAGCGCGCCGACTCCGAGGGCACCCGGGCCCCGGCCGGCGGGTCCGGCTCCGACGAGGCGGCGGCCGCCGGGGCGTCCGGTACGGATGAGCCGGCGGCGGCCGGGCGGACCCGGGGCAAGCGCCGGATCGCGGTCCTGTTCGCGGTCGCCACGTTCGCGTACGCCCTCGACCTCATCAGCAAGATGATCGTGGTGGCCAAGCTGGAGCACCACCCGCCCATCGAGATCATCGGGGACTGGCTGAGGTTCGAGGCGATCCGCAACGCGGGCGCGGCCTTCGGCTTCGGCGAGGCCTTCACGGTGATCTTCACCATGATCGCGGCGGCGGTGATCGTGGTGATCGCCCGGCTCGCCCGCAAGCTCTACAGCCTGCCCTGGGCGATCGCGCTCGGCCTGCTGCTCGGCGGTGCGCTGGGCAACCTCACCGACCGGATCTTCCGGGCGCCGGGCGTCTTCGAGGGCGCGGTCGTGGACTTCATCGCGCCCAAGCACTTCGCCGTCTTCAATCTGGCCGACTCGGCGATCGTGTGCGGCGGCATCCTGATCGTGCTGCTGTCGTTCAAGGGGCTCGACCCTGACGGGACCGTCCACAAGGACTGAGCCCGCGAGGGGTTTGTCCACAGGCTCCGTACGGGGCTGTCTCACCCGTCCGGCATACTCGACGGGTGAGCACGATTCCCGAGATCCGTACCCTGCCCGTGCCCGACGGACTGGAGGGCGAGCGCGTCGACGCCGCCATCTCCCGCATGTTCGGCTTCTCCCGGACCAAGGCGGCCGAGCTCGCCGCCGCGGGGAAGGTCACGGTCGACGGATCGGTGGTCGGCAAGTCGGAGCGCGTGCACGGCGGCGCCTGGCTGGAGGTCGAGATGCCGCAGGCGCCCGCGCCGGTGCAGGTGGTGGCCGAGCCGGTCGAGGGCATGGAGATCGTGCACGACGACGATGACGTGGTCGTGATCGTCAAGCCGGTGGGCGTGGCCGCGCACCCGTCGCCGGGCTGGACGGGCCCGACCGTCATCGGGGGCCTGGCCGCCGCCGGGTACCGGATCTCGACCTCCGGGGCCGCGGAGCGCCAGGGCATCGTGCACCGGCTCGACGTCGGCACGTCCGGGCTGATGGTGGTCGCCAAGTCGGAGTACGCGTACACGTCGCTGAAGCGCCAGTTCAAGGAGCGCACGGTCGACAAGCGGTACCACACGCTCGTCCAGGGCCACCCCGACCCGACCAGCGGCACCATCGACGCGCCCATCGGGCGGCACCCGCAGCACGACTACAAGTGGGCGGTCACGGCCGAGGGAAAGCCGTCCGTGACGCACTACGACCTGATCGAGGCCTTCCGCGCGGCGTCCCTGCTCGACGTGAAGCTGGAGACCGGCCGCACGCACCAGATCCGCGTCCACATGGCAGCCCACCGGCACCCCTGCGTCGGCGACCTGACGTACGGCGCCGACCCGACGCTCGCCAAGCGGCTCCATCTGACCCGCCAGTGGCTGCACGCGGTGCGGCTCGGCTTCGAGCACCCCGGGGACGGGCAGTGGGCGGAGTTCTCCTGCGAGTACCCGGAGGACCTCCAGAAGGCGTTGGACCAGGTCCGGGAGGAGACGTACGCATGAGCGGGAGGCCGGCGTCGTCGTACGTGGTGCGGGTCGCCGAGGACCCGGCCGACCGTGAGGCGTGCTTCGCGGTGCGCAAGGAGGTCTTCGTCGGCGAGCAGGGCGTGCCGGAGGACATCGAGTACGACGCGTACGACCCGGGCGCCGTCCATGTGCTGGCGGTCCGGGAGGACGGCGTGCCGCTCGGGACCGGACGGCTGCTGCTCGGGGAGGCGGCCGTGGCGCAGACCGGAGCCGACCCGTCCGTGGGCTCTCTCGGCCGGCTCGCCGTGGCCGCCCACGCGCGCGGGCTCGGTGTCGGCGTCGCCCTGGTGCGAGCCATCGAGGACGCGGCACGTGCGCGTGGTCTCGCGGCCGTTGACCTGCACGCCCAGACGCACGCGCTGGGCTTCTACGAGCGGCTCGGCTACGAGGCGTACGGGCCGGAGTACTTGGAGGCGGGCATCGCGCACCAGGCGATGTGGCGTTCGCTTTAGCCCGTCATGAAGGGTGCCGAAACGGTTTGTCCTGAGAGTTGCGTGGCAGGCTTGAGGTCAGTCGTGTGAACGTTTGACCTTCCGGAGCGCTGACCGTGGATCAGTTGGCCCTGCTGTTCGTGCTGCTGCTCGGGGCCGTGATCAGCGTCCCGGTCGGAGACCGGCTCAGTGTGCCCGCGCCGGTGCTGATGACGCTCCTGGGCATAGTCCTCGCGCTGCTCGACTTCGTACCGAACGTCCAGATCCCGCCGGACCTGATCCTGCCGCTGCTGTTGCCGCCGCTGCTGTACGCCGCGGTGCGGCGCACGTCCTGGCGGCAGTTCGCGGCGAACAAGAGGCCGATCTTCCTGCTGGCCGTGGCGCTGGTGTTCGTCACCATGGCCTGTGTGGCGGCCGCTGCCAACGCGATCGTGCCGGGGCTGCCGCTGGCCGCGGCGTTCGCGCTCGGCGCGCTGGTCGCGCCGCCGGACCCGGTCGCGGCGACCGCCGTCGCCGGGCAACTGGGGCTGCCGCGCCGGCTGGTGTCGATCCTGGAGGGCGAGGGGCTGTTCAACGACGTGACGGCCATCGTCCTTTACCACGTGGCGATCGCCGCCGCCGTCAGCGGGACGTTCTCACCCTGGAAGGCCGGGCTCGATCTGGTGCTGTCGGGCGTGGTGGCGGTGGCCGTGGGCCTCGCGCTGGGCTGGGGCGCGAACAAGCTGATGGAACTGCTCGGGGACGCGACCCTGCAGATCGGGCTGACCCTGCTGGTGCCGTACGCCTCGTACGTCATGGCCGAGGAACTGCACGGGTCCGGAGTGCTCGCCGTGCTGACCACCGCGCTGTTCCTCGCGGAGTACGGGGCCGACGCCGACGACGTCATGACGCGGCTGGCCGGGCACACGTTCTGGAACATCGTCGACACGCTCGTCACCGGCGTCGCGTTCGGGCTGGTCGGGCTGGAGCTGCACAACGCGATCCACACGGCGTCCGGCCGCTGGGGGGAGTTGCTCGGGTGGGCGGCGGTGGTCGTCTGCGTGGTCGTGTTCGTACGGCTGTTGTGGCTGCTGCCGGCGACCTGGCTGACGAAGCGGCTGCACGCGCGGCGGGACTACGACGAGGACATCCCGGTGAGCTGGCGCGAGACCGTGGTGATGTGGTGGTCGGGGATGCGCGGGGTGGCCTCGGTCGCGCTGGTGCTGGCCATTCCGCTTCAGACCGATGCGGGGGCGCCGTTCCCCAGCCGGGACGAGATCATCTTCATCGCGTTCGGGGTGATCATGGCGACGTTGGTGGTGCAGGGGCTGACGTTGCCGTGGCTGGTGCGGTCGCTGGGGGTGCGGGCCGACACGGATGTCGAGAAGGAGTTCGCGAAGGCGCTGGCGATCCGGGCGTCCAAGGCGGCGAAGCGCAGGCTCCGGGAGATCGAGGAAGTCGAGGAACTGCCGGAGGAGTTGTCCGAGCAGATGGTGCGGCGAGCGTTCGACATCGCGGTGCGGATCAGTCCCGAGGTGGCCGAGGACGAGCGGCGGGAGGCCTATCAGGAGCGGGCCCGGCGGCTGAAGCGGGTGCGGCGGATCCAGCAGGAGATGCTGAGTGCGGCGCGGCATGAGGTGCTGGCGGCGCGGAGCGAGCCGGGGGCGGACCCGGAGGTGGTGGACCGGGTGCTGCGGCATCTTGATGTGCGGTCGATGCGGTGAGCTCTTGGCTTTCCCCGCCTGCGGGCCCGCCCGGAGCTGCTTGCCCTTTTCGTCAGCGCTCCGGCCTCGGCGAGCCGTGGAAGCGGCGCTGCTGGGGCGGGACGCCGTCGTGGGACGGGCGGTGGCCGTTTCGGGACGGCGGCAGGATCGCGTCCGCCGTGTTGACCCGGGGCAGGGCGTAGGGGTGCTCGTCGGCCAGCCAGCGGACCATCTGCTCGCGGACGGTGACCCGCACGGTCCAGATGTCGTCCGCGTCCTTGGCGGTCACCAGGGCCCGCACCTGCATGGTGTTCGGGGTGGTGTCCGTGACGGACAGGTCGTAGGCACGGCCGTCCCAGGCCGGGCACTCGCGCAGGATGTCGCGGAGCTTCTCGCGCATCGCGTCGACGGGGGCCGTGTGGTCGACGTGCCAGAAGACGGTGCCGGTCATCTGCGGCGTGCCGCGCGACCAGTTCTCGAACGGCTTGGACGTGAAGTACGACACCGGCATGGTGATCCGCCGCTCGTCCCAGGTGCGCACGGTCAGGAACGTCAGCGTGATCTCCTCTACCGTGCCCCACTCGCCGTCCACGACGACGGTGTCCCCGATGCGCACCATGTCGCCGAAGGCGATCTGGAACCCGGCGAACATGTTGCTCAGCGTGGACTGCGCGGCGACACCGGCGACGATGCCGAGGATGCCGGCCGAGGCCAGCAGCGAGGCACCCGCCGCGCGGAACGCCGGGAACGTCAGCAGCATGCTCGCCGCCGCCACCACGCCGACGATCGCGGACACCACCCGCATGATCAGCGTCACCTGGGTGCGCACCCGGCGGACCCTGGCCGGGTCGCGGTGGGCCCGGGCGCTGGCGTACCGGCTGTACGACGTCTCGACGATCGCCGCCGCGATCCGGATGACCAGCCAGGCGGCCGACCCGATCAGCACAAGCGTCAGCGCCCGGCCGATGCCCTCGTCGCGACTCTCCAGCAGTTGCGCCTCGTCGTACGACCCTCGCAGCAGGGCCGCACACAGCAGCAGCTGGTAGGGGATGCGGCCGCGGCGGAGCAGCCCCCACAGCGGGGTCTCGTGGTGCCGTTCGTCGGCCTTGCGCAGCAGGAAGTCGGTGGCCCAGCCGATCACCAGCGTGAGCACGACCGAGCCACCGACCACGATCAGCGGTCGTAGCAGGTTCTCCATGCCCCCGAACCTAACCGGCTCCCGGGGTGCATGAACATGTGAGTTCGGCGCGGTCGTGGGTAGTGCCGTGATCCGGCGTTGTCACACCCGGCTGGCACCATGGCCTCATGGACATCATGCTCTTTCACTCGACCCATGGGCTGCGGCCCGCGGTGCTCCAGGCCGCCGACCGGTTGCGCGCGGCCGGACACGAGGTGTGGACGCCCGACCTCTTCGAGGGGCGCACGTTCGACACGGTCGAGGAGGGCATGGAGCACAAGGAGAAGATCGGCAAGGAGGAGCTGCTGAAGCGGGCCGTGCTGGCCGCCGCGCCCTACTCCGAGCGCGGGCTGGTCTACGCGGGGTTCTCGCTCGGCGCATCCATCGCCCAGACCCTCGCCCTCGGCGACGACAAGGCGCGCGGGCTGCTGCTCCTGCACGGCACGTCGGACATCGCGCCGGGCGTCACGGTGGACGAGCTGCCGGTCCAGCTGCACGTGGCGGAGCCGGACCCGTTCGAGACGGACGACTGGCTCAGCGCCTGGTACCTCCAGATGGGCCGGACCGGCGCCGACGTCGAGGTGTACCGGTATGCCGGGGCCGGTCACCTCTACACCGATCCCGACCTGCCGGACTACGACGAGGAGGCCGCCGAGGCCACCTGGCGGGTGGCGCTCGGCTTCCTCGACAGCTTGTAGGGCCGGCTTCACACCGGGTCGTGGACGCGTTCGATCTTCTGCGTGCCGCTGCGCGTGCGGTACGAGCGGGCCCACGTGGCGGTGGCGTCGTGCTTCGTGCGGTCGGACAGGACGTAGTAGTCCATCTGCGCCCGCTCGGCAGTGATGTCCAGGACGCCGTAGCCGTGGCGGTCGGTGTCGACCCAGTGGACGTGCCGGTTGGCGGCGCGGATCACGGGTGCGGCGACCGCGGAGACCGTGCCCTGAGGGACCTTGACGATGTCGTCGAGGTTGTCGGAGGTGACCGAGGTGACGACGAACTCCGTGGCGGCCGAGGGGGACAGCGGGTACGTACCGGCGTCCACCGGCACGTCGTTGGCCCAGGCCATGTGGATGTCGCCGGTGAGGAAGACCGTGTTGCGGATCGCGTTCGCGCGCAGGTGGGCGAGGAGTTCGCGGCGGTCGTCGGTGTAGCCGTCCCACTGGTCGGTGTTGAGGGCGAGGCCCTCCTGCGGCAGGCCCAGCAGCTTGGCCAGCGGCTTCAGCAGATCGGCGGAGAGCGAGCCGATGGCGAACGGCGAGACCATCACCGAGTTGCCGACCAGCCGCCAGGTGGTGTCGGACGCCTTCAGGCCCGCCTTCAGCCAGTCCAGCTGGGCGCGGCCGGTGAGCGTGCGGTCCGGGTCGTCGACTTCGCCGTTGCCCACCTCGACCTGCTGCGAGCGGAAGGAGCGCAGGTCCAGCAGTGAAAGGTCGGCCAGCTTGCCGAAGCGCAGCCGGCGGTAGGTGGTGCCCGCGATCGCCGGGCGCACCGGCATCCACTCGAAGTAGGCCTGCTTGGCGGCGGCCTGGCGGGCGGACCAGGTGCCCTCGGCGCCCTCCGTGTGGTTCTCCGCGCCGCCCGACCAGGCGTCGTTGGCGAACTCGTGGTCGTCCCAGATCGCCACGACCGGGGCCGCGGCGTGCAGTGCCTGGAGGTCCGGGTCGGTCTTGTAACGCGCGTGCCGGACGCGGTAGTCGGCGAGGGTGACGATCTCGTGGGCCGGGGCGTGCGGACGGACGACCGTGCCGCGGGTGCCGTACTCGCCGGTGCCGTACTCGTAGACGTAGTCGCCGAGGTGCAGCCAGGCGTCCAGGTCGCCGCGGGCCGCGAGATGACGGTACGCGGAGAAGTAGCCGGCCTCCCAGTTGGCGCAGGAGACCACGCCGAAGCGCAGGCCCGTGACGGCCGCGTCGGCCGCCGGGGCGGTGCGGGTGCGGGCGGCGGGGGAGTCGGTGCCCCCGGCGGAGAAGCGGAACCAGTAGTCGGTGGCCGGTTCCAGGCCGCGGATGTCGGCCTTCACGGTGTGGTCGGAGGCGGCCGTCGCGGTGGTGGAGCCCTTGGCGACGACGGTGCTGAACGCCTTGTCCCTGGCGACGATCCAGCTCACCTCGGTGTCCGGACCGAGTCCGGAGCCGGGTATCGCCTCCGGGACCGGGGTCACGCGGGTCCACAGCAGGACGCCGTCCGGCAGGGGGTCACCGGAGGCGACGCCGTGCAGGAAGGCGGGTGCCTGGTCGACGGCGCGCGCGGGCAGGGTCGCTGCCAGCGGCCCGGCCAGGACAGCGGTCGCCGCCGCGGCCTTGACGACCGTACGGCGGCGCGGGGTGAGGGAGTTGAGGTCCTCTGACGGCTTCGATGATCTGTATCGACTGGTCACGGACGATCAGGTTACTGATCGGTATGGACCAGAGCGGGCGAACTCCGGAAGTTCGCCCGCTCTTCACATGCCGACCGGTCCCTGACCTGCCGTCACTTCTTGAGGGCCTCGCCCACCACCCTGTTGAAGTCGGCCACTGTCATCAGCGGCGTGCCCTGCTTGTCGGCGGTGAGCTGCTTGCCGTCCATGACGAAGCCCGGGGTGCCCTGCACGCCGTCCTTGTTGTCGTCGAAGGTCTTCGACATGGCCATCGCCCAGGCGTCGTAGGTGCCCTTCTCGACCGCGTCCTGGAACTTCTTGTTGCCCTTCAGCTCCGGGACGGTGTTCGCGACCTTGATCAGGTAGCTGTCGTCCTTGAACTTGTCGGTCGTCTCCTCCGGGTGGTACTTCGCCGAGTACAGCGCGGCCTTGTAGTCGAGGAACGCCTCGGGGCTGACGTTCAGCGCGGCACCCAGGGCGCTCAGCGCGTTCTTGGAGCCCTCGCCGTTGTCCTTGTTGTCGATGAAGGTGGCGCCGATGAACTGCATCTTGAACTTGCCGTCGTCGATGTCCTTCTTCACGGTCGGACCGACGGTCTGCTCGAACTGGGCGCACACGGGGCAGCGCGGATCCTCGTAGATCTTCAGGGTCTTCTTGGCCGAGTCCTTGCCGATGACGACCGTGGTGCCCTTGGCACCCGTGGTGTTGGCCGGGGCGACGACCTTGGCGTCCTTCTGGGCCTCCCAGTGCGTGGGCTTGTTGGCCTGGACGACCGCGTAACCGATGCCGCCGGCTATCGCCAGGACGCCGACGATGGAGGCGGCGACGATGATCTGCCGCTTGGCCTTCGCCCGCTTGGCCTCGCGCTCGCGCTCGATGCGCAGCCGCTCACGGGCCGCCGTCTTCGCCGCCTGGCTGTTCCGCTTGCTCATGGTGATGTTCTCCGTCGGGGACGCGCACACGTCGTGTGCGAAATACGTAAGGGGGACTGCCGGTGCTCGAAAGGTGCCTCACGCGAAGGCGGGCGAGCACGGCGGTCCACGCCGTCCCGGGGAGTGGGCGAGAATCCGGTCGCGGGCGGTGGGCGTGCGCTCGGCCAGCCGCGACGGCAGCCGGCGCCCGGCCGGGGCCCGTGTCACCGTCACCGCGGCGACGGCCAGCAGCAACGGCCGGAAGGTGCTCGCCGCCACCGCCCGCAGCAGCTGGGCCAGGGCCCGCTCGCCCCGGCGCAGCCAGACGGCGGCGGCCAGTCCCACGCCGACGTGCGCGCCGAGCAGCAGCCAGGCGGTGGCCGGGTCGGCATGCGCGACCACGGCCGCGAGCCGGTCGGTGCCGGTGGCCCCGGCCATCCGGGCCAGCGGCGTGCCGACCTCGCCGCCCCCGCACAGCACGTCCAGGCCGACCGACCGCAGCGGGCCGGCGACCGGGCCGCCCGACCGGCCGTAACAGGCGTGCTGTCCCGTGGTGAACACCGTGTCGGCGGCCAGTTCCAGCGGGATCAGCAGGGCCGCGATCCGCCCGAAGGAGCGCTCGCGGCCCGCCAGGGAGTACGCGATCACGAACACGGCGGCGGCGACCGCGGCCACCGTGCCCATCGGGAGCGGGATCTGGGACAGCAGCACGTGCGACGCGGTGCTGAGCGTCACGACCACTGCCGTGAACAGCGCCGCGCGTACGGCTCTGAGCTGGATCCCGGATATGTCCATAGCGAAAGGAGAGTCTGTCACGGGGGCCTGTAAGGGACCCCTAAAGAATGCCTGTGAGCGAGCGGATGGCCAAAGCCCCGGCTCAGGGGTCCTTACAGACCCGGGATCCGGCCGTTGCGGAACAGGTCCACGAAGGTCTGGTGGTCGGCACGCGCGCGTGCGCCGTAGCTGTGCGCGAAGTCGGTCAGCAGCGGCGCGAAGCCCTCCTCGTCGGCCGCGATCGCCGCGTCGATGGCCCGCTCCGTGGAGAACGGGACCAGGGACTCGCCGGACTGGTCGTCCGCCGCCGAGTGCATCGTGGCCGTGGCCCGGCCGAGGTCGGCCACCACCTGGGCGATCTCCTCCGCGTCGTCGATGTCGCCCCAGTCGAGATCCACCGCGTACGGCGAGACCTCGGCGACCAGCTGGCCCGCGCCGTCCAGCTCGGTCCAGCCCAGCCACGGGTCGGCGTGCGCCTGGAGGGCGCGCTGGGAGATGACCGTGCGGTGCCCCTCGTGCTGGAAGTAGTCGCGGATCGCCTGGTCCGTGACGTGCCGGGAGACGGCCGGGGTCTGGGCCTGCTTGATGTAGATCACCACGTCGTTCTCCAGGGCGTCGCTGTGGCCCTCCAGGAGGATGTTGTACGACGGCAGCCCCGCCGAGCCGATGCCGATGCCGCGCCGGCCGACGACGTCCTTCACGCGGTAGGAGTCGGGGCGGGCCAGCGAGCTGTCCGGCAGCGTCTCCAGGTAGCCGTCGAAGGCGGCGAGGACCTTGTAGCGCGTGGCCGCGTCCAGCTCCACCGAGCCGCCGCCCGGCGCGAAGCGGCGCTCGAAGTCGCGGATCTCCGTCATCGACTCCAGCAGCCCGAAGCGGGTCAGCGACCGGGCGTCACGCAGCGCGTCCAGCAGCGGGCCCTGTGCGGTGTCCAGCGTGAACGGCGGCACCTCGTCGCTCTTGGCGCCGGTGGCCAGGGCGTGGATCCGCTCGCGGTACGCGACCGCGTAGATCGTCACCAGCTCGGAGATCTGCTCGTCGCTGAGCGCCTTCGCGTACCCGATGAGGGCGATGGAGGCGGCGAAGCGCTTGAGGTCCCAGGTGAAGGGGCCGACGTAGGCCTCGTCGAAGTCGTTGACGTTGAAGATCAGGCGGCCGTTGGCGTCCATGTACGTGCCGAAGTTCTCCGCGTGCAGGTCGCCGTGGATCCACACGCGTGAGGTGCGCTCGTCCAGGAACGGCCCGCCCCGCTTCTCCTGGTCGAGATCGTGGTAGAAGAGGCACGCCGTGCCCCGGTAGAACGCGAAGGCCGAGGCCGCCATCTTCCGGAACTTCACGCGGAACGCGGCCGGGTCGGCGGCCAGGAGCTCGCCGAAGGCGGTGTCGAAGACGGCGAGGATCTCCTCGCCGCGGTGCTCGTCGTCGAGCTGCGGGAACGACATCGCTGGGTGCCTCCTGGTGCATACGTCTGGGGACGGCAGGTCCGCCCTCTGCCTAACGTGCGGTGGTCCGCGGGAGTGCCCGCGACCCCCGCATGAAGGTACGCGGGTCAGGCCCCCGAGTGTCAGTGGCGAGGCATAGACTTCGACGCTGTCCCCCAGACTGTCCGCAGCCTGTCGGGCCCCATTCGACGTACGTTTTCTCTGGAGGCCGCAGCCGTGTCAAAGCCGCCGTTCACGCACCTGCACGTCCACACCCAGTACTCGCTGCTGGACGGTGCCGCGCGGCTGAAGGACATGTTCAACGCGTGCAACGAGATGGGCATGACGCACATCGCCATGTCCGACCACGGCAACCTCCACGGGGCGTACGACTTCTTCCACTCCGCGCAGAAGGCCGGGGTCACCCCGATCATCGGCATCGAGGCGTACGTCGCGCCCGAGTCGCGCCGCAACAAGCGCAAGATCCAGTGGGGCCAGCCGCACCAGAAGCGGGACGACGTCTCCGGTTCCGGTGGTTACACCCACAAGACGATGTGGGCCGTGAACAAGACCGGCCTGCACAACCTCTTCCGGCTCTCCTCGGACGCGTACGCCGAGGGCTGGCTGCAGAAGTGGCCCCGGATGGACAAGGAGACCATCGCCAAGTGGTCCGAGGGGATCGTCGCCTCCACCGGCTGCCCCTCCGGCGAGGTCCAGACCCGGCTGCGCCTCGGCCACTTCGACGAGGCCCTCAAGGCCGCCGCCGACTACCAGGACATCTTCGGCAAGGACCGCTACTTCCTGGAGCTGATGGACCACGGCATCGAGATCGAGCACCGGGTCCGCGACGGCCTGCTCGAGATCGCCAAGAAGCTCGGCATCCCCCCGCTGGTCACCAACGACTCGCACTACACCTACTCGCACGAGGCGAGCGCCCACGACGCCCTGCTGTGCATCCAGACCGGCAAGAACCTCTCCGACCCCGACCGCTTCAGGTTCGACGGCACCGGCTACTACCTGAAGTCCACGGACGAGATGTACGCCATCGACTCCTCGGACGCCTGGCAGGAGGGCTGCGCCAACACCCGGCTGATCGCCGAGATGGTCGACACCACGGGCATGTTCGAAAAGCGCGACCTGATGCCGAAGTTCGACATCCCGGAGGGGTACACGGAGGTCAGCTGGTTCCGCGAGGAGACCCTGCGCGGCATGCACCGCCGCTTCCCGGACGGCATCCCGGACGACCGCATGAAGCAGGTCGAGTACGAGATGGACACCATCATCTCGATGGGCTTCCCGGGCTACTTCCTCGTGGTCGCCGACTTCATCATGTGGGCCAAGAAGCAGGGCATCGCGGTCGGCCCCGGCCGAGGCTCCGCGGCCGGCTCGATCGTCGCCTACGCCCTCGGCATCACCGACCTCGACCCCATCCCGCACGGTCTGATCTTCGAGCGGTTCCTCAACCCCGAGCGCATCTCCATGCCCGATGTCGACATCGACTTCGACGAGCGCCGGCGCGTCGAGGTGATCCGGTACGTGACGGAGAAGTACGGCGCCGACAAGGTCGCCATGATCGGCACGTACGGCACCATCAAGGCCAAGAACGCGATCAAGGACTCCGCGCGCGTGCTGGGCTACCCGTACGCGATGGGCGACCGCCTCACCAAGGCCATGCCCGCCGACGTCCTCGGCAAGGGCATCAACCTCGACGGCATCACCAACCCCGAGCACCCCCGCTACTCGGAGGCGGGCGAGATCCGGGCGATGTACGAGAACGAGCCGGACGTGAAGAAGGTCATCGACACCGCCAAGGGCGTCGAGGGCCTGGTCCGGCAGATGGGCGTGCACGCCGCCGGCGTGATCATGTCCAGCGAGACGATCACCGACCACGTCCCGGTCTGGGTCAGGCACACCGACGGCGTGACCATCACGCAGTGGGACTATCCGAGCTGTGAGTCGCTCGGCCTGCTGAAGATGGACTTCCTGGGCCTGCGCAACCTGACGATCATGGACGACGCCGTCAAGATGGTGAAGTCCAACAAGGGGATCGACATCGATCTCCTGAGCCTCCCGCTCGACGACCCCACGACCTTCGAACTCCTCCAGCGCGGCGACACCCTCGGCGTCTTCCAGTTCGACGGCGGCCCCATGCGCTCCCTGCTCCGGCTGATGAAGCCGGACAACTTCGAAGACATCTCCGCCGTGTCGGCCCTGTACCGCCCGGGCCCGATGGGAATGAACTCCCACACGAACTACGCGCTGCGCAAGAACGGCCAGCAGGACATCACGCCGATCCACCCCGAGCTGGAGGAGCCGCTCAAGGAGGTCCTGGACGTCACCCACGGCCTGATCGTCTACCAGGAGCAGGTGCAGAAGGCCGCCCAGATCATCGCCGGCTACTCGCTCGGCGAGGCCGACATCCTCCGCCGCGTGATGGGCAAGAAGAAGCCCGAGGAACTGGCGAAGAACTTCGTCCTCTTCCAGGAGGGCGCCCGCAAGAAGGGCTTCAGCGACGAGGCCATCCAGGCGCTCTGGGACGTGCTGGTCCCCTTCGCCGGCTACGCGTTCAACAAGGCGCACTCCGCCGCGTACGGACTCGTCTCGTACTGGACGGCGTACCTCAAGGCGAATCACCCCGCCGAGTACATGGCCGCGCTCCTCACGTCCGTGAAGGACGACAAGGACAAGTCGGCCGTCTACCTCAACGAGTGCCGCCGCATGGGCATCAAGGTCCTCCCGCCGGACGTCAACGAGTCGATGTCCAACTTCGCCGCCCAGGGCGACGACGTGATCCTCTTCGGCCTCTCCGCCGTCCGCAACGTCGGTACGAACGTCGTCGAGTCGATCATCAGGTGCCGCAAGGCCAAGGGGAAGTACACCTCGTTCCCGGACTACCTCGACAAGGTCGACGCGGTGGTCTGCAACAAGCGCACCACCGAGTCGCTGATCAAGGCCGGCGCCTTCGACGCCATGGGCCACACCCGCAAGGGCCTCACCGCGCATTACGAGCCGATGATCGACAACGTGGTCGCGGTCAAGCGCAAGGAGGCCGAGGGGCAGTTCGACCTCTTCGGCGGCATGGGCGAGGCCGAGAGCAGCGAGCCGGGCTTCGGGCTCGACGTGGAGTTCACCACCGAGGAGTGGGACAAGACCTATCTGCTCGCCCAGGAGCGGGAGATGCTCGGTCTGTACGTCTCCGACCACCCGCTGTTCGGCCTGGAGCACATCCTGTCCGACAAGGCCGACGCGGGCATCTCCCAGCTGACCGGTGGTGAGCACGCGGACGGCGCGGTCGTCACCATCGGCGGCATCATCTCCGGCCTCCAGCGCAAGATGACCAAGCAGGGCAACGCCTGGGCCATCGCCACCGTCGAGGACCTCGCAGGCTCGATCGAGTGCATGTTCTTCCCGGCGACCTACCAGCTCGTCTCGACCCAACTCGTCGAGGACGCCGTGGTGTTCGTCAAGGGCCGCCTCGACAAGCGCGAGGACGTGCCGCGGCTGGTCGCGATGGAACTGATGGTGCCGGACCTGTCGAACGCGGGCACCAACGCGCCCGTGATCCTCACCATCCCGGCCACCCGGGTCACGCCGCCGCTGGTCAGCCGCCTCGGCGAGGTCCTCAGCCACCACAAGGGCGACAGCGAGGTCCGGATCAAGCTCCAGGGGCCGACCAAGACGACCGTGCTGCGTCTGGACCGGCACCGGGTGAAGCCGGACCCGGCGCTCTTCGGTGACCTGAAGGTGCTGCTCGGCCCGTCCTGCCTGGCGGGCTGACGCCGGGCCCGGGAGCAGGCTCTTGACGCGCGCGAGGGGCGCACCCGGTACCGGGTGCGCCCCTCGGTGTGCGTCCGGGTCTCAACCACCCGTTACACGCATGTCAGTTGTGACCGAAGCTCCGCTTGCGCTTGCGGGACGCCACGTCGCCGGGGGTCACCTCGACCTCGGGCTGGGGCTCCGCCTCCGCGGTGGGGCGGCGGTCGGCGCGCTGACCACGCTCGGTAGGACGCTGCTGCTTACGGTCACGGTTCTTGTTCTTGGCCATGGTGATGCCTCCTGTGGGGGATCTAGGGGCCAGGGCCGGGACCAGATTCACACAGGCCGACAACGATCGCATGTCGGACAATTACCGTGCGTGACAGGGCTGGTCGCTGCGGGAACCTCCGAAACGCCACGCCGAAGATCGAGTTCCGGCCGTTAACCTCCGCGCCGTCGGGCAGACTCGAAGCAAGCCCGAAGCAAACCTCCCGGGAAGAGGGTGAGTCGTGTGGACCGCTGCATCGTCCTGGTGGACGCGGGGTATCTGCTGGGGGCAGCGGCGAGTCTCCTCGCCGGGGAGCCCTCACGATCCCGGATCACCGTCGACCACACCGCCCTCATCCAAGGGCTGCGCGAACGCGCCGAGTCGGACACGCAGCAGCCGCTGCTGCGTATCTACTGGTTCGACGGCGCCCCCGACCGCGTCCCGCAACCCGAGCACCGCAGGCTGCGCGTGATGCCCCGGGTCACCGTCCGGCTGGGCGCGCTGACCCGCAGCGACGGCCGCTGGGCACAGAAGGGCGTGGACGCCGCGATGCACGCCGAGCTCACCGAACTGGCCCGCAACCGCGCCTGCTCCGACATCGTCCTCGTCACCGGTGACGGCGATCTGCTGCCCGGCATGATGGCCGCGAAGGAGCACGGCGTCGCCGTCCACCTGTGGGCCGTGCAGGCCGCCGACGGCGACTACAACCAGTCCGAGGACCTGGTCGCCGAGGCCGACGAGCGGCGCGTCCTGGACCGGACCTGGATCACCAAGGCCGTCCGCGCCAAGGAGTACACCGGCGCGTGCGCCCCGCAGCCCGCGCCCCGGCCCGAGATCGCCGCGATCCTCTCCGCCCCGCTGCCCGAGTCCGCGCTCGCCGCCGCGACCGAGCGCCCCGCACCGCAACCGCAGCACCCCGCGGCCGGCGCCGGGCAGAACGGCGCGGAGGAACGGGTGCCCGCCCCCAAAGGCGTCCCCACGCCCAAAGACCTGGCCGCCCTGCGCGCCCCCGGCACCCAGTCCGCTCAGCAGCCCGCCTCCGCCACCCTCCGCTGGTCCTCCGACAAGGGCTGGGTCGACCGGCCCACGGCCGAGCCTCCCGAGGCCGCGTTGATGCCGACGCTCGCCCAGCTGACCACGGCCGAGCAGCGGTGGGCCGACCGTGAGGAGGACATCACCACCGTCGGCGGCGATCCCTACGAGGTGGGGCAGGTCTTCGCCCGGCGCTGGGTCGAGCGCCTCGGCGACCAGAACCACCTGCAGAAACTGTCCGGGATGTACCCGCGCATCCCGCACCGCGTCGACGGGGAGCTGCTGCGCTACGCCGCCCGCTTCGGCCTGCTCGCCCACAAGGACGACCAGATCGACGAGCGGGACCGGTACGCCATCCGGGCCGGTTTCTGGAAGGAGATCGGCGTGCGCACGGGAGTGGAGCACGCGCCCGTCGGCGAATGAGAACTTTGCCGGCGGATTTCCCGCACTGGACCGACCCGAGAGCGGACCGGGGCCGCCGACCCCGTAGTCTCGTCCCTTGTGAGTAAGCGCGCGGCACAGGCATTTCGGCACGATGGTGACGTCGTGTGCGCGGTGCGCGGGCTGACCAAGACCTATCCGGCGGTACGCGGCCGACGTGGCGCGCCCGGAACACCCGAGGTCCGGGCCACGGACGACGTGACGCTGGACATCCGGCGCGGCGAGATCTTCGGCCTGCTCGGACCGAACGGCGCCGGCAAGTCCACCCTCGTACGGCAGCTCACCGGGCTGATGCGGCCCGACCGCGGCAGCGTGGAGATCCTCGGGCACGACATCGTGCGCCACCCGGAGCGGGCCGCGCGGATCCTCGCCTACCTCGGTCAGGAGTCCACCGCCCTCGACGAGCTGACCGTGTCGCTCGCCGCCGAGACCACCGGGCGGCTGCGCGGCCTGGACGTACGGCGGGCGCGGGCCGAGCGGGACGACGTACTCGACGAGCTGGGGCTCGCGCCGCTCGCCGGGCGGCCGCTGAAGAAGCTCTCCGGGGGCCAGCGGCGCCTGGCGTGCTTCGCCGCGGCGCTGGTGGGGGAGCGGCCGCTGCTGGTGCTCGACGAGCCGACCACCGGCATGGATCCGGTGGCGCGGCGGGCCGTGTGGTCCGCCGTCGACCGGCGGCGGGCCGAGCGCGGGACGACCGTGCTGCTCGTAACCCACAACGTCATCGAGGCCGAGACCGTGCTGGACCGGGTGGCCGTCCTCGACCGGGGTCGGGTGATCGCCTGCGACACCCCGGCCGGGCTCAAGGAGCAGGTCGCCGGCGAGGTGCGGGTCGACCTGGTGTGGCGGGACGCGGCGCCGCTGCACGTCCCCGAGGTGGCCGCGCTGCGGGACCGTGCCGTGGAGTCGGGGCGCCTGTGGACACTCCGGCTCGGGCCCGAGGAGGCCCGGGCGGTCGTCGCCACCGTCACCGGTGGGGCCGCCTTCGCCGCCCTGGACGACTTCACGCTGGCCACACCGAGCCTGGAGGACGTGTACCTGGCCCTGGGCGGTGCCGTGCAGCAGGGGCTGGTGAAGGCGTGAGGAGTACCGAGGCCTTGAGTGCGGGGGCCTGGAACATGACGGCCCTGAACATGACGGCCCTGAACATGACGGCCCTGAACATGACGGCCTTGAAGGTGACGGCCCGTAATGCGGCGGCCTTGAGTACGCAGGCCGCCGCGTACGTACCGAACAGGGCGACTGCCGCAGTGGACCCGACGAAGGGGAGCAGCGCGACGTGAGTGTCGTACCCGCCGATGTCCTGCCGGGCAGTGCCCTGGCCGTGGAGGAGCCCGCCGCGTGCGCGGCCGAGCTCGGACCTCGGGCGCGGCTGTGGCCGTCGCTGGCGGCCGTGTACCGGGCGCAGCTGTCCCGGGCGCGGGTCGCGCGGATCCCGCTGCTGTTCGTGGCGACCTTCCAGTCGATCGGGATCATGATCCTGATGCGCGGGGTCGTGGACGACGGGGCGGAGGCCCAGGCCGTCGTCGCCGGGTCGTCCGTCCTGGTGGTCGCCTTCGTCGCGCTGAACCTCCTCGCGCAGTACTTCGGGCAGCTGCGGGCCAGCGGCGGACTCGACCACTACGCGACCTTGCCGGTGCCACCGGCGGCGGTGGTGCTGGGCGCGGCGGGCGCGTACGCGTCGTTCACCGTGCCGGGGACCGTCGTGACGGCCGTGTTCGGCTGTGTGCTGTTCGGGCTGCCGCTGGCCCATCTGTGGATCCTCGTGGCCGTGATCCCGCTCGCGGGTGCCGCGCTCGCCGGGCTGGGGGCGGCGCTCGGACTGCTCGCGCCCCGGCCGGAGCTGGCCACGCTGCTCGGGCAGCTGGGCATGTCGGCGGCGCTGCTGCTGGGCGTGCTGCCGGCCGAGCGGATGCCCGAGGCCGTGCGTTTCACGCGGGATCTGCTGCCGTCGACGTACGGGGTGGAGGCCTTCGCGCGCACGTTCGGGCCGCATCCCGACTGGGCCTTCGTGCTCGGTGACCTCGCCGTGTGCGCCTTCGTGGGCGTCGTCTCGCTGGCCGTGGCGACCTGGGCGTACCGCCGGGCGGCCGTCCGGTGAGCGGCGAGGGATCGTCCCGTGACGCGGGGCACAGGCGGGCCTGGCACGATGGCAGGGTGACCGCACCACTGAATCCGCCACCGCCACCGCATGAACGTTCCGCACAGGATTCGTGGCAGCCGCCGGGCGCCGGGGCCGGAGCGCAGGCTCCCGGGTCCCAGCACGCCGAGTACGCCGAGTACGCCGAGTACACCGGGCACGGCTGGTACGGACAAGACGGCCCCGGGATGAGGACGGAAGTGCGGGAGGCCGGCGTGATCGCGGTGGCCGTGGCGCTCGGCGGGGTGCTGCTGGGTGTGCTGTGGTGGTGGCTCGCGCCGCACGTGCCGCTGGTCGGTGACGTGGTCGAGGGGAAGTGGATCGTCTACCTCAAGGACACCGAGGGGGAGCAGGCCGTCGGGGTCGACGGCACGTTCGCGCTGCTCGGGCTGGCCTTCGGGGTCGTCAGTGCCCTGGTCGTGTTCCTGCTGCGGCGGCGTGGGGGTGTGCCGCTGGTGGTGGGGCTGGCCGTCGGGGGGCTGCTCGGGTCGTTGCTGGCCTGGCGGGTCGGGGTGTGGCTCGGGCCCGCGGAGGATGTGGTCGCGCATGCGCGGGAAGTGGGGCGGGGGGTGTCGTTTTCCGCGCCGTTGAGGTTGGGGGCGAAGGGGGCGCTGCTGGCCTGGCCGTTTGCTGCGCTGGTGTTGCATCTCGGGTTGATGGCGTTGTTCGGGCCCCGGGATCCGGAGCCGGAGTTTCCGGACGGGCCGTATCAGGCGCCGCCGGTTGCGTAGTGCTCGGCGTCGGTGCCGAGGCCGGGTGGGTGCGCAGCCCGGCGTAGCGGGGTGCCGCTCTCTTTGGGACGGGTGCCGCCCCAGCGGCACGACTGCCCGCAGGTTAGGTGCGTCCGATGGGAGCCAGCACCGCTTGTGTCAGTTTGGCGAGGTCCTCCGGGGACAGTTCCACCTCCAAGCCCCTCCGGCCCGCCGAGACGCAGATCGTCGAGTGCGCTGAAGCCGAGGCATCGAGCACCGTCGGGAGCCTCTTTCGCTGGCCCAGTGGCGAGATGCCGCCCCTGACATAGCCCGTCGTGCGTTCCGCCAGTGTCGGGTCCGCCATCGTCGCGCGTTTGCCGCCCACCGCCGCTGCCAGGGCCTTCAGGTCCAGTTGACCCGCCACCGGGACCACGGCGACCGTCAGCGCGCCGTCGATGTCCGCCACCAGGGTCTTGAAGACGCGGTCCGGGGAGACGCCCATCGCCTCGGCCGCCTCCTCGCCGTAGGAGGGGTGGGAGGGGTCGTGGTCGTAGGAGTGGACCGTGAACTCCACGCCCGCCGCCGTGAGGGCGACCGTCGCGGGGGTGCCGCCCGGCTGGTGCTGCTTCTTCGACTTCTTCGCCATTCCGGTCCGCTTCAGTTGAGACGCGTCTTCAGTTGAGACTCGTCGGGCCGCGCGTCAGGTCCGACCCCGGCAACGACGGCAGATTACGGATGATGGCCGTCTCGGAGCGAAGGAGTTTCAGCTCGTCGCGCAGGCGGGAGGCCGTGTCGGGCGCCTGGAGCAGGCGTTGCTTGGTGGGCGTGTCCAGCATCATCGCCGCGGCCACCAGGTACGACACCACGCCCGGCTCGTCGGGCAGGTCGGCGCCGGTCGTCAGGGACCGTTCCCGCGCGCCCGCCAGTCGTTTCTGGTACTGGCGGAAGGATCGCAGCACCCCCTCGGCCAGCGGCGCCGCCTCGTCGCCGGGTTCCTCCGGCAGTGTCTCCAGCTCGGCCGTCAGGAAGGGACCGGACGCCTCCACCGAGACCAGCCGCACCCGGGTCGTGCCGGTCGCCAGCACCTCGAAGGAGCCGTCGGTCCGCTCCCGGATCGTCGCCGCGTCCGCGATACAGCCCACCTTGTGGAACGCCTTGGTCGGGTCCGTGCCGAAGCCGGCGGCGGGCCCCCGCTCGGGCAGGGACGTGGGGTCGGGCATGCCGGGCGCGCTCGGGGCCACCTCGTGGCCGTCGCGGATCGCCACGACGGCGAACCGGCGCGGCTCGTCCTCGGGCGTCTTCAGCAGTTCGCGCATCATGGCGCGATACCGCTCCTCGAAGACGTTGAGCGGGAGCACGAGCCCCGGGAACAGCACCGAGTTCAGGGGGAAGAGGGGGAGCCGGACGGTGGTCACGACGCAAAAGCCTAATGGTCGCGCGAGCGGACTCGTCCGCCGCGTTCACTCCGTGGATGTCCGGGCGGCCGGCCGGCCGCCCGGTCCCGGATGTCGTCGCGTATCCGGAGGAAGTGGCCGAGCGGGTCGTCCGACACCCGGTCCCAGGGGAACGAGGTGGCGTACGGGCCGTTCAGGCGCAGCTGTTCCTGGGCGTCCGGCCAGCGCTCCAGGCACACCAGGACGAAGACGAGCAGGTTCCGCATCCGGGCCGGCCAGGGGTCGGCCGCCGGCAGTCGCGGGGACAGCGCGATCGCCCGGTCGGCGGCCGCGTCCAGCCGTTCGCGCGGCACCTCGGGCCCGCAGCCGTCGGTGAGGTAGCCGAAGGCCGCCCGCAGCGGAAGCGCCTGGACGAGCGCGTCGGCGGGCGCGTCCTGCGCGGCCCGGTCGGCGAAGTCGAAGCACTCCTGGTGCGAACCGTGCCAGGACGCGGCCAGATAGCGCAGGGCCGACTCGTGACAGCCGTAGTGGTGCGGGGCGCGGCGGACGGCCGCTGCCCACAGTTCCTCGAAGTAGGTGTGTCCGGCCTGGGCGCCGCGCGCGTGGTCCAGCGCGAGCCGCCAGGGCACGGGGTCGCCGTGGTCGGCCCGCGCGGCGGCCGTGAGCAGCGGGCTCACCTCGCGCAGCGCCTCGGCCCGGGCCGGTGACTGCCAGGCCCGGTCCACCGCCAGCTGGGCCCGGAGCAGCAGCGCGTCCGGGTCGTGCGGGGCGGTGGCGAGCCAGGCGTCCAGCCAGTCGGGGCGCGAGCGGGCGAAGGCGGCCAGCCGGGTGACGTACCGGTCGCGCCGCTCCCACTCGGCCGCCGCCCGGGTGGCGCGGAGCAGCCCGGCGGCCGGTCCGTGGTCGCCATGGGCGGCCGCGACCAGCGCCGGACTGAGCCGCGCGTCGGGCGCGTCGAGCAGCACCTCGTCGTCGGCGCGCGGGCCGACGACGAGGCGGGAAGCGGTCCTTGTCATCCGGCTCGCGCGGATGAACGGCAGCTGTATCGCCATGGTGCCGACCATTGAAAGTCTGCTGGTCACAGCGGCGCCAGATGCTTCGGGGAACTCGCGGAAAGTTGTATGCCGAAAAGTCAAGAGAAGGTAAAACTATGACAGTTCAACAACTGCCATCACATGCGCAACACTAGTTGCGCCGCAGCAGCCGCGTCGCCCCCGCCGCCACCGTCGTCGCCAGGATCCAGCCCAGCAGGATCATCGCCGTCGCCAGCCACTGCCAGCCCCCGCGCAGCTGCCAGAAGCCCACCTGGCCGAGGTCGATGACCGGCAGCAGCAGATCGAGCGTGAAGAGCGTGGGGTTCCACTCCGGATGCTCGCCCCGCTTCAGCGGCGGATGCCCGGCCTGCGCGAAGGCGAGCGAGCCCGCCGCCCACAGCACCGCCATCCACACCGCGGCCCGGGCCGGCCGGTACCCGTAGGCGACCGTCCAGTCCTGTGCGTAGCCCCACAGCTTGGCGGCCGGCGGCAGGCTCTCCCGGTGCCGGCGCTGCTTGGCGAGCAGCACCTCGCGGGCGTCCTCGTCCTCCCCGCCGGCCCGCAGCACGGCCGCGAGCCGCTCGTAGGGCTCCGGGTTGTACTCGGCCGTCGCCGCCGCCACCCAGTCCAGCCGCTCGGCCAGCGGGAACGGCCCGCGCGGCACGAGGTTCTCGTAGGCGAAGCCGCCCATGTGCAGCCGCCCCGGGCCGGGCCAGGCGTCCGCCCGGTCCATCAGGTTGACGATCTTCGCCCCCGACAGCACGACACGCCCGCGCGCGGGATGCTCGCCGAGGAACCGCAGCTCCGGCGTCTGTACCCGGCGCAGCGACAGCTCCTGGTCGTCGGTGAGGGTGAATCTGGCCCGCTCGAAGTCGACCGCGTCGCCGAACCGCCCGTCGTCCAGCCGGATCCCGCCCTCGCACGCGAACCGCTGGATCCGCGTCCCGCGCGCCGGGGTCATCCCGCTCACCGCCTGGGCGCCGACGCCCGCCGGGGTCAGGTACAGGCTGCGCTCGACGGTCAGCTGCGGGGCGTTGAAGGCGAGCCGCTCGTACGGATTGGTCAGGCGGGCGCCGCGCAGGCTCAGGGACACGCCGATGGTGGCGGCGCGCAGGCTGAGCTCGCCGTGCGACTCCAGCAGCTCGGCCTGTAAGTCCTGGCCGACGGTCAGGCCGTCCGCGGCGATCGACCGGCCGTGGCGGTCCCGGTGCACGATCGACTGGTTGAGCATCAGGTCCGTGCCGATCTGCGCGTCCGTGAGCCGGATGCCGCGGTGGAAGCGGCAGCGCGGCAGATGCAGGTCGCCCTCCGTCTGCACCCGGGCCGCCTCCAGCCGCGGCACCGAGCAGTCCACCATCCGCACCGTCGTGAAACGCGCCTCCGGCAGCAGCACGTCCTCCTCGAACCGGCACTGGCGCATCTCGACGTACGGCACCACCGTGCCGCCCGCGAGGTCCAGCGAGCCGCTGATCCGCACGCCGGTCAGCTTCAGCGACGACACCCGGCCGGCCAGGGCGGGCGGGCCGTCCAGGAGCAGCCAGCAGACGATCCGGGCCCGCACGGTCCGGTCCTCGCCCCAGGGGTGGCCGCCGTGCGGATCGTCCACCACCGGGTCGCCGCTGCTCAGGTCGTACACGCTGCCGTTGCGAAAGGCCTGCCACATTCCGGCCTCGGCCGCGGTCAGGTCGTCGGGCAGCTCCCCGGCACGCACGCCGGCCCCCTCGGTCACGTCTCTTCCTTCCTCCCCGGCTACTCGCGGGTCAGGTGCTTCGTACACCTGTTCATGCCCGCTGGGTGACGCCCCGAACGCGAAACGTGAAGGGGATCCTCCGCGTTCCGGCGACACTCTGTATCAGCCATTGATACGAGCGAACGGCGCGTCATCGAGGTCTGAGAGAATTGAGCACGTGATCTCCCGAATCGATCTGCGTGGCGACGCCCTCCCCGAGGGCCCCGCCCTGCGTGACCTGCTGCCCCGAGCCGAGTTCGACGTACAGGCCGCCCTGGAGAAGGTGCGTCCGATCTGCGAGGACGTGCATCATCGGGGCGACGCGGCACTGATCGATTTCGCCGAGCGGTTCGACGGGGTCAGGCTCGACCAGGTGCGGGTGCCGGCCGCCGCGCTCACGCGCGCGCTGGAGGAGCTCGACCCGGCCGTGCGCGCGGCCCTGGAGGAGTCCATCCGGCGCGCCCGGATCGTCCACCGCGAGCAGCGCCGCAGCACGCACACCACCCAGGTGGTGCCCGGCGGCTCCGTGACCGAAAAGTGGGTTCCGGTGGAGCGGGTCGGGCTGTACGCGCCCGGCGGCCGGTCGGTGTATCCGTCCTCCGTGGTCATGAACGTGGTGCCCGCCCAGGAGGCCGGCGTCGAGTCCATCGCGCTCGCCTCTCCTGCCCAGGCCGAGTTCAACGGGCTGCCGCACCCGACGATCCTCGCCGCCTGCGCGCTGCTCGGCGTCGACGAGGTCTACGCCGCCGGTGGTGCCACCGCCGTCGCGATGTTCGCGTACGGCACTCAGTCCTGCCCGCCCGCCAACATGGTCACCGGCCCCGGCAACATCTGGGTCGCCGCCGCCAAGCGCTACTTCACCGGCAAGATCGGCATCGACGCCGAGGCCGGCCCGACCGAGATCGCGGTCCTGGCCGACGACACGGCCGACCCGGTGCACGTCGCCTCCGACCTGATCAGCCAGGCCGAGCACGACCCGCTGGCCGCCGCCGTCCTGGTCACCGACTCCGCCGAGCTCGCGGACGCCGTGGACAAGGAGCTGGAGCCGCAGGTCGCGGCCACCAGGCACGTCGACGACCGGATCGTCCCGGCCCTGTCCGGCAAGCAGTCCGCGATCGTCCTGGTCGACGGCATCGACGAGGGCCTGAAGGTGGTCGACGCGTACGGCGCCGAGCACCTGGAGATCCAGACGGCCGACGCGGCCGCCGTGGCCGACCGCGTCAGGAACGCCGGCGCGATCTTCATCGGCCCCTGGGCGCCGGTCTCCCTCGGCGACTACGCGGCCGGCTCCAACCACGTCCTGCCCACCGGCGGCTGCGCCTGCCACTCCTCGGGCCTGTCCGTCCAGTCGTTCCTGCGCGGCATCCACATCGTCGACTACACGAAGGACGCGCTGGCCGAGGTCGCGCACCACGTGGTCACGCTGGCGGAGGCGGAGGACCTGCCCGCGCACGGCGCGGCGATCAAGGCAAGGTTCGGCTGGAAGGTGCCGGAGAGCAAGTGAGCGACGTACGTATCGACGATCTGCCCGTACGGGACGAGCTGCGCGGCAAGTCCCCCTACGGCGCGCCCCAGCTGGACGTCCCCGTACGGCTGAACACCAACGAGAACCCCTACCCGCTGCCCGAGGCGCTGGTCGAGCGCATCACCGAGCGCGTCCGTGAGGCGGCCCGCAACCTCAACCGCTACCCCGACCGGGACGCGGTCGAGCTGCGCACGAAGCTCGCCGAGTACCTGACGGACACGTCCGGCTACGAGGTCGGCGTGGCCAACGTCTGGGCCGCCAACGGCTCCAACGAGGTCATCCAGCAACTGCTCCAGACCTTCGGCGGGCCGGGCCGCACGGCGATCGGCTTCGAGCCGTCGTACTCGATGCACGGGCTCATCTCGCGCGGCACGGGCACGGGCTGGATCTCCGGTCCGCGAGGCGACGACTTCACCATCGACCTCGCCGCCGCCGAGCAGGCGATCGCCGAGCACCGGCCCGACGTCGTCTTCATCACCACCCCCAACAACCCCACGGGCAACGCCGTCCCGCCCGAGACGGTCCTCGCGCTGTACGAGGCCGCGCAGGCGGCGAAGCCGTCGATGGTGGTCGTGGACGAGGCGTACATCGAGTTCAGCCACGGCGACTCGCTGCTGCCCCTGCTCGACGGACGCCCGAACCTCGTCGTCTCCCGCACGATGTCGAAGGCGTTCGGCGCGGCGGGCCTGCGCCTCGGCTACCTCGCCGCGCACCCGGCCGTCGTGGACGCCGTCCAGCTCGTCCGGCTGCCCTACCACCTGTCGGCCGTCACCCAGGCGACCGCCCTGGCCGCCCTGGAGCACACCGGCACGCTGCTGGGCTACGTCGAGCAGCTCAAGGCCGAGCGGGACCGCCTGGTCACCGAACTGCGCGCGACCGGCTACGAGGTCGTGGAGTCCGATGCCAACTTCGTGCAGTTCGGCAGGTTCGAGGACTCGCACACGGCCTGGCAGAAGATCCTCGACCAGGGCGTTCTGGTCCGGGACAACGGCATCCCCGGGTGGCTGCGGGTGTCGGCCGGAACCCCCGAAGAGAACGACGCGTTCCTCGACGCGGTACGTGCACTGAAGAAGGAGCAGAGTTCATGAGCCGCACAGGACGCGTGGAGAGGACGACGAAGGAGACCTCGGTCCTCGTCGAGATCGACCTCGACGGCACCGGCAAGACGGAGATCTCCACCGGCGTCGGCTTCTACGACCACATGCTCGACCAGCTCGGCCGGCACGGTCTGTTCGACCTGACCGTGAAGACCGAGGGCGACCTGCACATCGACTCGCACCACACCATCGAGGACACCGCCCTCGCCCTGGGCGCCGCCTTCAAGCAGGCCCTCGGCGACAAGGTCGGCATCTACCGCTTCGGCAACTGCACGGTCCCGCTGGACGAGTCCCTCGCCCAGGTCACCGTCGACCTGTCAGGCCGCCCCTACCTCGTGCACACCGAGCCCGAGAAGATGGCGCCGATGATCGGCGAGTACGACACCACGATGACCCGGCACATCCTGGAGTCCTTCGTCGCCCAGGCGCAGATCGCGCTGCACGTGCACGTGCCCTACGGTCGCAACGCGCACCACATCGTCGAGTGCCAGTTCAAGGCGCTGGCCCGCGCCCTGCGCTACGCGTCCGAGCGCGACCCCCGCGCGGCCGGCATCCTCCCCTCCACGAAGGGCGCCCTGTGAACGGCATCTCGACCCTGCTGATCGTCGTCGGCCTGTTCCTCGTCGGCGGGATCTACTCCTTCATCAAGCAGAAGATGCCCAAGGGCCTGATCGTGCTGCTCTCGATCGGCGCCGCGATGTGCCTGGCGGCCGGTGTCGTGAGGCTGGAGGTGTGGAATTGAGCGCCCCGCAGAAGAAGGTCGTCGTCTTCGACTACGGCTTCGGCAACGTCCGCTCCGCCGAGCGAGCCCTCGCGCGCGCGGGAGCCGACGTCGAGATCACGCGTGACTACGACAAGGCCATGAACGCCGACGGGCTGCTCGTGCCGGGCGTCGGCGCCTTCGCCTCCTGCATGAAGGGCCTGCGCGAGGCGCGCGGCGACTGGATCGTCGACCGCAGGCTGTCCGGCGGCCGCCCGGTCATGGGCATCTGCGTCGGCATGCAGATCCTCTTCGCCCGTGGCATCGAGCACGGCGTGGAGAGCGAGGGCCTCGACGAGTGGCCCGGCTCGGTCGAGCCGCTCCAGGCCGAGATCGTGCCCCACATGGGCTGGAACACCGTGGAGGCGGCGCCCGGCTCGCGGCTGTTCGCGGGCCTGGACGCTGACGCGCGCTTCTACTTCGTGCACTCCTACGCCGTCCACGACTGGTCGCTTCAGACCCACAACCCGGCGATGGAGGCCCCCAAGGTCACCTGGTCCACGCACGGCAAGCCGTTCGTCGCCGCCGTCGAGAACGGCGCCCTGTGGGCCACGCAGTTCCACCCCGAGAAGTCCGGCGACGCCGGAGCCCAGCTCCTCACCAACTGGATCGGAACACTGTGAGCAAGCTCGAACTCCTCCCCGCCGTCGACGTCCGTGACGGCCAGGCGGTCCGCCTGGTGCACGGCGAGTCCGGTACGGAGACCTCCTACGGCTCGCCCCTGGAGGCCGCCCTCGCCTGGCAGCGGTCCGGCGCCGAGTGGCTGCACCTGGTCGACCTGGACGCCGCGTTCGGCACCGGCGACAACCGCGCGCTGATCGCCGAGGTCACCCGGGCGATGGACATCAAGGTGGAGCTGTCCGGCGGCATCCGCGACGACGACACCCTCGCCGCCGCCCTGGCCACCGGCTGCACCCGCGTGAACCTGGGCACGGCCGCCCTGGAGGCCCCCGAGTGGGTCGCCAAGGTCATCGCCGAGCACGGCGACAAGATCGCGGTCGGTCTCGACGTCCGCGGCACGACCCTGCGCGGCCGCGGCTGGACCCGCGACGGCGGCGACCTGTACGAGACGCTGGAGCGCCTGAACAAGGAGGGCTGCGCGCGGTACGTGGTCACGGACATCGCCAAGGACGGCACGCTCGAGGGCCCGAACCTGGAGCTGCTGAAGAACGTCTGCGCGGCGACGGACCGCCCGGTGGTGGCCTCCGGCGGTGTCTCCTCGCTCGACGACCTCCGTGCGATCGCCGAGCTCGTCCCGCTCGGCGTAGAGGGCGCGATCGTAGGGAAGGCGCTGTACGCGAAGGCGTTCACCCTTGAAGAGGCATTGGAGACTGTGTCGTCATGAGCGATGCCGTACGGCGCGTGCAGAGCGGAAGTCCCTGGGAAGAGAGTTTCGGTTTCGCGCGCGCCGTGGCGGCGGGCGATCGGGTGCTGGTGGCGGGCACGACACCCTTCAAGGGCGATGTGCTCTACGGGGAGGGCGACCCGTACGAACAGGCCAAGGCGGCCTTCACCAGCGCCCTCGAGGCGATCGGCGAGTTCGGGCTCGGCATCGGGTCCGTGGTCCGTACGCGGATGTATCTGGCACACACGCGCGACCTCGACGAGGTGGGCCGGGCCCACAAGGAGCTGTTCGACTCCGTGCGCCCGGTCGCGACCTTCCTCGTGGTGGACGGCTTCGTCGACCCGCGCGTCTTGGTGTCGGTGGAACTGGAAGCATTCAGAGGACATTAGAGGAGCCTGATTCATGACCCTGGCGGTCCGAGTCATCCCCTGCCTGGACGTGGACAACGGCCGGGTCGTCAAGGGCGTCAACTTCCAGAACCTGCGCGACGCGGGCGACCCCGTCGAGATGGCCAAGGTGTACGACGCCGAGGGCGCCGACGAGCTGACGTTCCTGGACATCACCGCCTCGTCGGGCAACCGCGAGACGACCTACGACGTCGTGCGCCGCACGGCCGAGCAGGTGTTCATCCCGCTCACGGTCGGCGGCGGGGTGCGCGCCGCGGAGGACGTGGACAAGCTGCTGCGGGCCGGCGCGGACAAGGTCGGCGTCAACACGGCCGCGATCGCCCGCCCGGAGCTGATCCGGGAGATCGCGGAACGCTTCGGCCGCCAGGTCCTGGTCCTCTCGGTGGACGCCCGCCGCACCGAGTCCGGATCCTTCGAGGTGACCACCCACGGCGGCCGTCGCGGTACCGGCATCGACGCCGTCGAGTGGGCCCACCAGGCCGCGGAGCTGGGCGCCGGCGAGATCCTGCTCAACTCCATGGACGCGGACGGCACCAAGGACGGCTACGACCTGGAGATGATCGCGGCCGTGCGGGGGCACGTGACCGTCCCGGTCATCGCCTCGGGCGGCGCGG
Organism: Streptomyces coeruleorubidus; assembly: GCF_028885415.1. GTDB lineage: Bacteria > Actinomycetota > Actinomycetes > Streptomycetales > Streptomycetaceae > Streptomyces > Streptomyces coeruleorubidus_A. Next base: position 2,539,400 of record NZ_CP118527.1, on the reverse strand, counting down.
GCAAGCTGGCGGACTTCCCGCCGGCCATCGCGGCGGGCGCGGACGCGGTGCTGGCCGCGTCGGTGTTCCACTTCGGTGATCTGCGCATCGGCGAGGTCAAGGAGACGCTGCGGGAGGCGGGTCACCCCGTGCGGTGACCTGCCTGTCGGAAGCCCCGGTCGCGTGGTGCGGCCGGGGTTTCCCATGCGCCCTCGGAAGGTCCCCTCAGATCCCGAGCTGCTTCGTCTCGTGCAGCTTCGCGATCGCCTCCTCGTCGCCGTCCAGCTCGACCTTGGCCTTGCTCTGCCGGCCGTAGGAGAACAGCACCAGCTCGGAGGGCTCACCCGTCACCGTGACCACCGGCGTGCCCCGGTGGGCGACGACCGTCTGGCCGTCCGGGCGGCGCAGCACCAGGCCCGTCGTCACGCCACGCCCCATCAGCCGGGCCGTGCGCTCCAGCCGGGACCAGAGGGCGTCCTGGAAGACCGGGTCGAGCTCGCGCGGCGACCAGTCGGGCTGGGCCCGTCGCACGTCCTCCGTGTGGACGTAGTACTCGATGATGTTCGACATCTCGTCGACCGGCTTGAGCGAGAAGGGCGAGAAACGCGGCGGGCCCGTACGGATCAGCTGGATCAGCTCCTCGTACGGCTTGTCGGTGTACTCCGCCATCACCCGGTCCAGGCGCGGCGCGAGCTGCTTGATCAGTATCCCGCCGGCGGCGTCCGGGCGGCGCTCGCGCACCACCACGTGGGCGGCGAGGTCCCGGGTCGTCCAGCCCTCGCACAGGGTGGGCGCGTCCGGGCCCGCGGTCTCCAACAGATCGGCGAGGAGAAGTCGTTCACGCTTGGCATGGGTCGACATGCGGCCCAGCCTACGACCGCGTACCGAGTCCGCCCACTGGACACTCCACCTGGCCTGTCAGTGGCGCGCGGCACAATGGTCGTCATGACCAGCATGTCCCCCCGGCCCAGCCGTCTCGACCCGGAGATCGCAGCCCGCCTCAAGCGCAGCGCCGACGGCCTCCTGCCCGCCATCGCCCAGCAGTACGACACCGGAGAGGTGCTCATGCTCGGCTGGATGGACGACGAGGCGCTGCACCGCACCCTGACCACCGGCCGGTGCACGTACTGGTCCCGCAGCCGCCGGGAGTACTGGGTCAAGGGCGACACCTCCGGCCACTTCCAGTGGGTGAAGTCCGTCGCCCTCGACTGCGACGCCGACACGGTCCTGGTGAAGGTCGACCAGGTCGGCGCCGCCTGCCACACCGGCGCGCGCACCTGCTTCGACACCGACGTGCTCCTCAAGGACGGCGGCTGCGACCACTCCGCGACGGATCAGTAAGGTCAGCCGCCATGGACCTCGAGACGTTCCGCAAGCTCGCCACCGACCGGCGGGTCATCCCGGTCACCCGCAAACTCCTCGCCGACGGCGACACCCCGGTCGCGCTCTACCGCAAGCTCGCCGCCGAGCGATCGGGCACCTTCCTGCTGGAGTCCGCGGAGAACGGCCGCTCGTGGTCCCGCTACTCGTTCGTGGGCGTGCGGTCGGCGGCGACGCTGACCGAGCGCGACGGACAGGCCCACTGGCTCGGCGCCCCGCCCGTCGGTGTCCCGGTCGACGGCGACCCCCTCGCCGCGCTGCGCGCCACCATCCAGGCGCTGCACACCCCCCACCAGGACGGACTGCCGCCCTTCACCGGCGGCATGGTCGGCTACCTCGGCTACGACATCGTCCGCCGCCTGGAGAAGATCGGCCCCGGCGAGCGCGACGACCTCGAGCTACCCGAGCTGACCATGCTCCTCACCAGCGACCTCGCCGTGATGGACCACTGGGAGGGCTCGGTCCTGCTGATCGCCAACGCGATCAACCACAACGACCTGGAGACCGGCGTCGACGAGGCCTACGCGGACGCCGTGGCCCGCCTCGACGCCATGCAGGCCGACCTCTCCCGCGCGGTCGCCCAGCCCCCGGCCGCGCTCCCGCCCTCCGAACTCCCCGAGTATTCCGCGCTGTGGGGCGGCCCCGAGTTCCAGGAGGCCGTCGAGGACATCAAGGAGCGCATCCGGGCCGGCGAGGCCTTCCAGGTGGTCCCCTCCCAGCGCTTCGAGACGCCGTGCACGGCGAGCGCGCTGGACGTCTACCGGGTCCTGAGGGCCACCAACCCGTCCCCGTACATGTACCTGTTCCGCTTCGACGGGTTCGACGTCGTCGGCTCCTCCCCCGAGGCCCTGGTCAAGGTCGAGGACGGCCGCGCCATGGTCCACCCCATCGCCGGCACCCGCTGGCGCGGCGCCACCCCGCAGGAGGACCAGGCCCTCGCCGACGAACTGCTCGCCGACCCCAAGGAGCGCGCCGAGCACCTCATGCTCGTCGACCTCGGCCGCAACGACCTGGGGCGGGTCTGCGAGCCCGGCTCCGTCGAGGTCGTCGACTTCATGTCCATCGAGCGGTACTCGCACGTCATGCACATCGTCTCGACGGTGACGGGCCGCGTCGCCCCGGGCCGCACCGCCTTCGACGTCCTCACCGCCTGCTTCCCGGCCGGCACCCTCTCCGGCGCCCCGAAGCCCCGCGCCATGCAGATCATCGACGAACTCGAACCATCCAGGCGCGGGCTGTACGGCGGCTGCGTCGGCTACCTCGACTTCGCGGGCGACTCCGACACCGCCATCGCCATCCGCACGGCCCTCCTCAGGGACGGCACCGCCTACGTCCAGGCGGGCGCGGGCATCGTCGCCGACTCCGACCCGGTCGCCGAGGACACCGAGTGCCGCAACAAGGCGGCGGCGGTCCTCAGGGCCGTACACACGGCGAACCGGCTGGGAAAGGCCTGAGATGAACCCCGGGTGACGGTTCGCCCGGGGTTCAAGCGATAGTGGGGTACGTGACTGCTGCACCTCACTCCCGTTCCGAAGCCGCCGGATCCGGCCGGTCCGGCCGCCGGAGCCTCGCCGTCGCGCTGCTGTGCGGCGCGCTCGGCGCGGCCGTGGCGCTGCTCGCCACCCGGCAGCGCTGGGCGGAGGGCACCGCGACGGTGGCCGGCGGCGCCTTCCCCCTGACCGCCAAGGGCAGCGACGTCACGGGCGTCCCCGCGGCGCTCGCCGTGGTGGGCCTCGCCGCGCTCGTCGCCGTCTTCGCCGTCCGCCGGGCCGGCCGCGTCGTCGTGGCCGCGCTGCTGGCGCTCTCCGGCGCGGGCATCGTCGTCGCAGCCCTGCTCGGCGCATCGGACGGCTCCGCACTCGACGAACAGGCCGCCCAGGCCTCCGGCGACACCTCCGCCTCCGTGGACACCCTCAGCCACACCGCCTGGCCGTACGTCGCGGCCGTCGGCGGCGTCCTGCTCCTCCTGGCCGGACTGCTCGCCCTGCGCTACGGCCGGCTGTGGCCCGCGATGTCCGGCCGCTACGAACGGGGCGGCACACCCCAGCCGCGCCGCAAGGCCCCCGCCGTCGACCCCGACCGGCCCGAGGACCTGTGGAAGGCACTCGACCGGGGCGAGGACCCGACCGGAGCCTGAGCCACCCGGGGGAGCGGGGCGTACCCCCGCTCACCGTCCACGCGCACGTGCGGGACAATGGGCCCGAGCGTCCTGCTCAGACACGCACACAGCAACAAGGAGCAAGCAATGGCGGGCAGCAGCCACGGTCACACCCCGGCCGCCTGGACCGGTGTCACGATCGCCTTCATCGGTTTCTGCGTCTCGGGCGCCTTCATGGTGATGGACCAGCCGGTGGGCTTCTGGGCCGGCATGGTCGTCGTGCTGCTCGGCGGTGTCGTCGGCGCCATCATGCGGATGATGGGCCTCGGCCAGCCCAAGGAACTGCACAAGCCGCACCGGATGACGGGCGACCGCGAGCCGGCGCGCGCCGAGGGCTGATCCCCGGCACGGACCGCGTTGTCGCGTCAGGGGCGGCCGGCACTCGGGTGCCGGGACCGCCCCTGACGCGTGTGCGGGGCACAATGCATACCGTGAACGCCGACAGCCGAAGGGCGACGCCCAGCGTCCCGGGCCGCCTGGCCGTCCCCGCCGGGGTGCTCGCGGCCGTCGCAGCCGCCTTCGCCTACGTGGGCGCGGTCGACCCCAATGAACCCGGCCACTACCCCGTCTGCCCGCTGCTGCGCTACACGGGCCTGTACTGCCCCGGCTGCGGCGGCCTGCGCAGCGCCCACGCGTTCGTCCACGGCGACCTCCCGGCGGCGCTGCACGCCAACGCGCTCGCGGTCCTCGGCTATCTGGCCTTCGCCGTGCTGTGGACCGTATGGGTGGTCCACGCCGCGCGCGGGCGCCCGCTGCGTATCGACCCCCCTCCGGGGCTGGTGTGGAGCCTCGGCGCGTTGCTGCTGGTCTTCACGGTTGTCCGGAATCTGCCCTTCGGTGGCTGGCTCCATCCTTGATCAACTGGCGGATGTCCAGGTAGTGGGACCGGCGTCAACCGGATGCGAGGCCTACGCCCCGCTGCGGATACCATCGCAGTGACCATCGGTTTTCGACTGGTCGATGGAACTGTCAAGAGTCTGGAAGGGGGCCGCTCGCGTGAGTGTGCTCGACGAGATCATCGACGGAGTCCGTGCCGACCTCGCGGAGCGGCAGGCGCGCGTCAGCCTCGACGAGCTCAAGGAGCGCGCGGCGAAGGCTCCCGCTGCCAAGGACGGCGCCGCCGCACTGCGCGGCGACGGCGTCAAGGTCATCTGCGAGGTCAAGCGCTCCAGCCCGTCCAAGGGCGCGCTGGCCGCGATCGCCGACCCGGCCGGACTCGCCGCGGACTACGAGGCGGGCGGCGCGGCCGTCATCTCCGTCCTCACCGAACAGCGCCGCTTCGGCGGCTCGCTCGCCGACCTCGAAGCGGTCCGCGCCCGCGTGGACATCCCGGTCCTGCGCAAGGACTTCATCGTCACGTCGTACCAGCTGTGGGAGGCCCGCGCCTACGGCGCCGACGTCGTCCTGCTGATCGTCGCCGCTCTCGACCAGCCCGCCCTGGAGTCCCTCATCGAGCGCGCCGAGTCCATCGGGCTCACCCCGCTCGTCGAGGTGCACGACGAGGACGAGGTCGAGCGCGCGGTCGACGCCGGCGCCCGCGTGATCGGCGTCAACGCGCGCAACCTCAAGACCCTCGAGGTCGACCGCGGCACGTTCGAGCGCGTGGCACCGGAGATCCCCCACCACATCATCAAGATCGCCGAGTCCGGCGTCCGCGGCCCGCACGACCTCATCGCCTACGCCAACGCCGGCGCCGACGCGGTCCTGGTGGGCGAATCCCTCGTCACCGGCAAGGACCCCAAGACGGCGGTCTCCGACCTGGTGGCGGCGGGCGAACATCCCGCACTCCGGCACGGCCGGGGCTGATCACCCGCTAGGCTTGCCCCGATGACTCCCACCATGACGACCGTGGACCGGTACGCCCGCCTCGCGCGCGGCTGCCGCCCCCGCGGCTGCCGTGCGCCCGCGCGCCGCGTCCACGGCCGCCGGGTCCGCTACGTCATCGGTGACGAGCCGGGCCAGGTCAACGGCATGCGATGGCCTACCTTCGGGGGCGCGGGGCTCTCTTCAATGCGCGGCTACCGCCGCGCGGGCGCGACCAGCCACTGACGGCCCGCGGCCATCAACCAAAGCTCCGCCCCCACGGCGACCAGTGCATTACACACTCTCACCGTGAAGGTTTCCGCATGCCCAGCCAGTTCTTCATCCCCGACCCCGAGGGCCAAACTCCCAACCCCGAAGGCTACTTCGGGACATTCGGCGGCAAGTTCATCCCGGAGGCCCTCGTCGCCGCGGTCGACGAGGTGGCCGTCGAGTACGACAAGGCCAAGCACGACCCCGAGTTCGCCAAGGAACTCGACGACCTCCTGGTCAACTACACCGGCCGCCCGTCGGCGCTCACGGAGGTGCCCCGCTTCGCCGAGCATGCCGGAGGCGCTCGCGTCTTCCTCAAGCGCGAGGACCTGAACCACACCGGCTCCCACAAGATCAACAACGTCCTCGGCCAGGCCCTGCTCACCAAGCGCATGGGCAAGACCCGCGTCATCGCCGAGACGGGCGCCGGCCAGCACGGCGTCGCCACGGCCACGGCCTGCGCGCTCTTCGGCCTCGACTGCACGATCTACATGGGCGAGATCGACACCCGGCGCCAGGCCCTCAACGTCGCCCGGATGCGCATGCTCGGCGCCGAGGTCATCGCCGTGAAGTCCGGCAGCCGCACGCTGAAGGACGCCATCAACGAGGCGTTCCGCGACTGGGTCGCCAACGTCGACCACACGCACTACCTCTTCGGCACGGTCGCCGGCCCCCACCCCTTCCCGGCCATGGTCCGCGACTTCCACCGGGTCATCGGCGTGGAGACCCGCCGCCAGCTCCTGGAGCGCGCGGGCCGGCTCCCCGACGCCGCCGTCGCCTGCGTCGGCGGCGGCTCCAACGCCATCGGCCTCTTCCACGCCTTCATCCCGGACGAGTCCGTCCGCCTCATCGGCTGCGAGCCGGCCGGCCACGGCGTCGACACCGGCGAGCACGCGGCGACCCTGACCGCCGGCGAGCCCGGCATCCTGCACGGCTCCCGCAGTTACGTCCTCCAGGACGACGAGGGCCAGATCACCGAGCCGTACTCGATCTCGGCCGGTCTGGACTACCCGGGCATCGGCCCCGAGCACTCCTACCTCAAGGACACCGGCCGCGGCGAGTACCGCGCGGTCACGGACGACGCGGCCATGCAGGCCCTGCGCCTGCTGTCCCGCACCGAGGGCATCATCCCGGCCATCGAGAGCGCCCACGCGCTGGCCGGCGCCCTGGAGGTCGGCAGGGAGCTGGGCAAGGACGGGCTGATCGTCGTCAACCTGTCCGGCCGCGGCGACAAGGACATGGACACCGCCGCCCGCTACTTCGGCCTCTACGACACCGACGCAGAGGTCGCCGCCGACGCGGACACCGACACCGCCGAGATCGAGGGGGACGCCAAGTGAGCGGCAACATCCAGCTGTTGAGCGACACCCTCGCCACGGCCAAGTCCGAAGGGCGCTCGGCCCTCATCGCCTACCTCCCGGCCGGGTTCCCGACCGTGGACGGCGGCATCGAGGCGATCAAGGCCGTTCTGGACGGCGGCGCCGACGTCGTCGAGGTCGGTCTGCCGCACAGTGACCCCGTCCTCGACGGGCCCGTCATCCAGACCGCCGACGACATCGCCCTGCGCGGCGGCGTGAAGATCGCCGACGTGATGCGCACGGTCCGCGAGGCCCACGCGGCGACAGGCAAGCCGGTCCTCGTCATGACGTACTGGAACCCCATCGACCGCTACGGCGTCGAGCGGTTCACCGCCGAGCTCGCCGAGGCGGGCGGCGCCGGGTGCATCCTGCCCGACCTGCCCGTGCAGGAGTCGGCACTGTGGCGGGAGCACGCCGAGAAGCACGGTCTCGCCACCGTCTTCGTCGTCGCGCCCAGCAGCAAGGACCAGCGGCTCGCGCAGATCACCGCGGCGGGCAGCGGCTTCGTCTACGCCGCCTCCCTCATGGGCGTCACCGGCACCCGTGAGTCGGTCAGCTCGCAGGCCGAGGACCTCGTGGCACGTACCCGGGCCACCGGCACGGACCTGCCGGTCTGTGTCGGGCTCGGCGTCTCCAACGCCACCCAGGCCGCCGAGGTCGCCGGGTTCGCCGACGGCGTGATCGTCGGCTCCGCCTTCGTCAAGGCCATGCTGGACGCTCCGGACGACGCGGCCGGTGTCGAGGCCGTCCGCACCCTGGCGGCCGGCCTGGCGAAGGGCGTGCGCGGACAGGCGTAAGAAGCCGTGTAGTCATATGGGTCCCTCGTACGGGTGGACCTGAGGCCGGGGAGGCGCGGTGCGCCTCCCCGGTTCGTTTCCGGGGTGTGAGTGAGAAGAACCGTGAGGGAAGGCGCACCGCCCGTCAGAAGCTGGCGGCCGAGCGCGAGAAGCAGAAGTCCGCTGAGAAGCGCCGGCGCGCGCTGATCATGGGCGGGGCCGTCGTCGCCGTCCTGGGACTCGCGGCGGTGATCGGCGTCGTCGCGGCCAACGCCGGCAAGGACGACGACAGCGAGGCCTCGGGCCCGGTCGTGGCCCCCTCGGGAGCACAGGGCAAGGACGGCCTCGCGATCCCGGTCGGCAAGGACAGCGCCAAGTCCACGCTCACGGTGTGGGAGGACTTCCGCTGCCCGGCCTGCAAGTCCTTCGAGACGGCGTACCGGCCGGTGATCCACGAGCTGACGGACGCGGGCCAGTTGAAGGTGGAGTACCACCTGGTCACCCTCATCGACGGCAACATGCGCGGCAGCGGCTCCCGCAACGCGGCCAACGCCGCGGCCTGCGCCCAGGACGCCGGGAAGTTCCCCGCGTACCACGACGTGCTCTTCGACAACCAGCCCGCGGAGGTCGACGACGCCTACGCCAGGAACGACAGGCTGATCGAGCTGGCCGGCAAGGTCGACGGCCTGGACACCCCCGCCTTCCGCAAGTGCGTCGAGGACGGCACGCACAACAGCTGGGTCGCCAAGTCCCACCAGGCCTTCGACAAGGGCGGCTTCTCGGGCACCCCGACCGTGCTGTTCGACGGCAAGAACATCTACCAGGACCGGACGATGACCCCGGCGAAGCTGAAGCAGATGGTGCAGGAGCAGAACAAGGGGTAAGGGCTTTTCTCACGCGCCTGTTATGGACCCGTAGCCGGGCTGCCTGCCCCGGCTCCGGTCCGGCACGGTAGCGTCGACCTTGCCATGGAACTTGCCTTCATTCCCAGCCCGTCACGCGGGGTGCTGTACCTCGGCCCCATTCCGCTGCGCGGCTACGCGTTCTGCATCATCATCGGCGTCTTCGTTGCCGTCTGGCTCGGCAACAAGCGCTGGATCGCCCGGGGCGGGCGGACCGGCACGGTGGCCGACATCGCTGTCTGGGCCGTGCCCTTCGGCCTCGTCGGCGGCCGGCTCTACCACGTGATCACGGACTACGAGCTGTACTTCAGCGAGGGCCGTGACTGGGTGGACGCCTTCAAGATCTGGGAGGGCGGCCTCGGCATCTGGGGCGCGATCGCGCTGGGCGCGCTGGGTGCGTGGATCGGCTGCCGGCGCCGGGGCATCCCGATGCCGGCGTACGCCGACGCCGTCGCGCCGGGCATCGCCCTCGCGCAGGCGATCGGCCGCTGGGGCAACTGGTTCAACCAGGAGCTGTACGGCAAGCCCACCGACCTGCCGTGGGCCCTGGAGATCACGTCCTCCGCGGACGGGCGCGTGCCGGGCACGTACCACCCGACCTTCCTGTACGAGTCGCTGTGGTGCATCGGCGTCGCGGTCCTGGTCATCTGGGCGGACCGCCGCTTCCGGCTCGGGCACGGCCGGGCGTTCGCGCTGTACGTCGCCGCGTACTGCACGGGCCGGGCGTGGATCGAGTACATGCGGGTCGACGACGCCCACCACATCCTGGGCCTCCGGCTGAACGTGTGGACCGCGATGCTCGTGTTCCTGCTCGCGGTCACGTACCTCGTGGTGTCGGCGAAGAAGCGGCCGGGCCGGGAAGACGTGGTGGAGCCGGGCGCGGAGGCCTCCGCCGATGAGAAGACCGGCGGGGACGCCGCGGCCGAGGACGAGGTGGAGTCCGGCAAGGACGAGGCCAGGAGCGAGGCCGATGACGAGGCCGGGTCGGCGAAGAAGACCTGACCGTCTGCCGTACGTGACCGAGGGCGCCCGCCCCGCGGCGGTAGCCGCATATGTCAGCGAGCCGGGCGCCCTCGGCGTTTTCCGGGTGGACGGTGTCAGCGGCGGCGTGCCAGGGACAGGGTGCGCTGGGCCGCCGTCACCACCGCCGTGTCGATGAAGCGGCCGTCCGGGAGGGCCTGGGCGCCCGGTTCCGCAGCCGCTGCCTTGACGATCGTCTCCGCTTGCTCGATCTCCTCCGCGGTGGGGAGGAAGGCCCGCTCGATGACCGGGAGCTGGCGGGGGTGGATCGCGGCCCGGCCCAGGAAGCCCAGGGCGCGGCCGTGGGCGCAGGAGGCGGCCAGTCCCTCCAGGTCGCGGACGTCCGGGTGGACCGACTGCGCCGGCGGGGGCAGGCCCGCCGCCCGGGCGGCCATGATCACCCGGGAGCGGGACCAGTCGAGCCCCGCGTCGTCACGTGCGCCCAGGTCGGCCCGTAGGTCCGCCTCCCCGAGCGCGATGCCCCGCAGGGACGGGTGGGCCGTGGCGACGGCGTACGCCTGCTCCACGCCGAGGGCCGTCTCCAGGAGGGCGTACAGGGGCAGCCCGGTGGGGACGGCGTGCTGGGCGATCCGGACGACCTCGTCGGGTGAGGTGATCTTGGGGAGTCGCAGGGCGCAGAGGCCGGGAGCCGGGGCCACGGTGGCGAGGTCCTGCCCGGCCCAGGGGCTGTCCAGGGCGTTGACGCGGACGTGGACCGGGACCTGCGGCAGCTCGGCCAGCAGCTCGGCGGTGGCGGCACGGGCGTACGCCTTCCGGTCGGGCGCGACCGCGTCCTCCAGGTCGACGACGACGATGTCGGCGCCGGAGGTGAGGGCCTTGGCCACCACGTGGGGGCGGTCGCCCGGGACGTAGAGCCAGGTGAGCGGGAACGCCGTCACAGGGCGCCCTCCGCGCGCAGCGCCGTGAGGTCGGCCGGGGTGAGGCCCAGTTCGGTGAGGACCTCGTCGGTGTCGGCGCCGTGGGGGCGGCCGGCCCAGCGGATCGCGCCGGGCGTGGCGGAGAGCCGGAAGAGGACGTTCTGCATGCGCAGGGGGCCCAGCTCCGGGTCGTCGACGGTGGTGATGGTGTCCAGGGCCTGGTACTGCGGGTCCGCCATCACGTCCCGGACGTCCTGGACCGGGGCCACGGCCGCCTCGGCCTTCTCGAAGGCCGCCAGGACGTCCGTGCGGGTGCGTGCGGCGATCCAGGAGCCGACCGCCTCGTCCAGGACGTCGGCGTGGCGGGCGCGGTCGGCGCCCGTGGCGAACCACGGCTCGTCGATCAGTTCCGGGCGGCCCACCAGGCGCATCACGCGTTCCGCGACCGACTGGGCCGACGTCGAGACGGCGACCCAGGTGCCGTCCGCGGTGCGGTAGACGCCGCGCGGGGCGTTGTTGGGGGAGCGGTTGCCGGTGCGGGGCTGGACGTGGCCGAGCTGGTCGTACCAGAGGGGCTGGGGGCCGAGCGCGGCCAGGATCGGTTCGATCAGGGCCATGTCGACGACCTGGCCCTCGCCGGTGCGGTCGCGGGCGGCGAGCGCCGTCAGCACCGCGTACGCCGTCGTCAGGCCCGCGATGGAGTCGGCCAGGCCGAACGGCGGCAGCGTCGGGGGCGCGTCCGGTTCGCCGGTGATCGCGGCGAAGCCGCTCATCGCCTCGGCGAGGGTGCCGAAGCCGGGGCGGTGGGCGTAGGGGCCGAACTGGCCGAAGCCGGTGACGCGGGCCAGGACCAGGCGGGGGTTGGCGGCCGACAGCTCCGGCCAGCCCAGGTCCCACTTCTCCAGGGTGCCGGGGCGGAAGTTCTCGATGATCACGTCGGCGCCGGCGGCGAGGCGCAGGAGGGTGGTGCGGCCGCCGGGCTTCGACAGGTCGAGGGTGATGGTGCGTTTGTTGCGGCCGAGCATCTTCCACCACAGGCCCACGCCGTCCTTCGACGGGCCGTGGCCGCGGGACGGGTCCGGTTTCGCCGGGTGCTCGACCTTGACGACCTCCGCGCCGAAGTCGCCGAGCAGGGTGGCGGCGAGCGGGCCGGCGAAGAGGGTGGCGAGGTCCAGGACGCGGAGGCCGCTGAGGGGCGCGGTCATGAGCGGTGGGTCTCCCGGTGTGTGAGGTGGGCGAGGGTGTCGAAGCCGATGCCGTTGAAGTCGCCGATGGAGGTGGACAGGCGGTTCTTCAGGGGGGCCGTCCAGTGGTCGGGCAGGGCCGCGGGGTCTGCGGCCAGCAGGCCGGCGATGCTGCCGGCGGTCGCGCCGTTGGAGTCGGTGTCGCAGCCGCCGCTCACGGCGCGGCAGATCGAGCCGGAGAAGTCGCCGTTCGCGTGGGTGAGGGCGGCGGCGACGAGGGCGGTGTTGGGGACGGCGTGCACCCAGTGGTGGGTGGGGGCGTGGGTGGCGTGCAGTTCGTCGACGACCTTGTCGAAGTCGTCGTGTTCCCGGGCGAGTTGGATGGCGTGGTGGACGGCTCTGGCGAGGCGGGAGCGGGGCGGGACGACGGTGAGGCCGGTGCGCAGGCAGGCGTGGACGTCGTGCTCGCCTGTCGCCGCGGTCGCGATGGTGGCCGCCGTGAACATCGCCGCGTAGACGCCGTTGGCGGTGTGGGTGAGGGTGGCGTCGCGGTGGGCCTGTTCCGCGGCGGCGGCCGGGTCGCCGGGGTTGGTCCAGCCGTGGACGTCGGCGCGGATCAGGGCGCCGATCCATTCGCGGAACGGGTTGCGGTGGCGGGCGGTGTGCGGGGGTTCCAGGCCGGTGAGGAGGTTGCGGTAGGCGATGCGTTCGGCGGTGAAGGTGCGGCCGGCGGGGAGTTCGTCCAGCCAGGTGCGGGCCACGTCCGTGGTGGTGAAGGACTTGCCGTGGCGTTGGAGGACGAGGAGGTTGAGGAGGGGGTAGTTGAGGTCGTCGTCCTCGGGCATGCCGTCGATGTTCTCGGCGAGGGAGGTTTGTGCGGAGCGGCGGTTCCAGGGGTGTTTCTGGAGGAGGTCTTCGGGGACGCCTCGGGCTGTGAAGTAGGTGGTGAGGGGCCAGTTGCCGGTGGATTTGGCCAGGAGGCGGATGGCTTCGAGGGGCAGTTTTTCTACTGGTTTGCCCAGGAGGCAGCCGACGGCTCGGCCTAGCCAGGCGGATTCGAGGTGCTGGTCGGGTGTGGCTGGGGTCTGGGTTGGGGCGCTCGCCCGCGCTGGCGGGGTGCCGCTGCGCCCACCCGTGCCGCCCCAGCGGCACGACTGCCCGCAGCTGGGTCGGCTACGGCCGCCCGCAGGCAGCGGCCAGTTTGGGCAGGCCGACTTGATTCTCTCCAGGTCCGTTGGCTCGTCGTCGGCCAAGGCGCTCGGGAGGTCGGCCAGTTCGTCCAGGAGGTCTTCTGCCAGTTGGCGGAGGTAGCGGGACGTCGGGGTGGGGGACGCGCCTGCCGTGGCGGGGGCCTCCGGGCCGCCTGCCGAGCGCCAGCGGGCCGCGATTGGTTTTGGTTCGCGGCCGTCCTGGGTCGCCTGGCGGAGTTCGTGGCCGATCAGGTCCTCCGGCTGGACCCAGGTCAGGCGGAGCATTCCGGGCCTCCGAGGGATGCGAAGGCGTGTTCGTGGGTGCGGCGGCGGGAGGCGTCTCGGGTGAAGACCTCGCGGGTCACGGCCGTGAGGGCCGTGGCCGGTTCCCAGAGGTCCAGGCGACTGGCCTCCGCGACCGTCTTGGCCCAGTCCTGGGGGATCGGTGAGCCGAGGGCGCCGGCCAGGGCGCCGGCCATCGTGGCGATGGAGTCGCAGTCGCGGCCGTAGTTGACGGCGCCGAGGACCGCGTGGCGGTAGTCGCCCTGGGCCACGAGCAACATGCCCAGGGCCACGGGGAGTTCCTCGATCGCGTGGAGGCGGGAGGGGCGGCGGGCGCCGAGGGAGGGGGCGCGGTAGTCGGGGCCGACCGTGTCGTAGGGGGCGACCGCCGCGCGCAGGGGACCCAGGGCCGACTCGAAGTCCGGGTGACGGGAGGCCTCTTCGCAGACCCGCTCGATGGCGGTGCGGGTGCCGTCCTTCGCCAGGGAGAGGCAGGCCGAGACGACCGAGTCGGGGGTGGCTCCCGGGGTGCACGCCGCCGCGACCGCCGCGGCCAGGACGCCCGCCGCCTCACGGCCGTACGACGACTGGTGCGCGCCGGCGATGTCGAGGGCCTCGGCGTAGGCCGCCCGCGGGTTGGCGGCGTTGACCAGGCCGACCGGGGACATGTACATCGCCGCACCGCAGTTGACGATGTTGCCGGTGCCGGCCTCGCGCGGGTCGGCATGGCCGTAGTGGATCCTCGTCACCAGCCATTTCTCCGCCAGGAAGACGCGGTGCAGGGGGAGTGCCTCGGTCTCCAGTTCCGGGATCCAGCGCGGTTCGGTCATCAGGTCGGGGACGAGGTGGTCGGCGATCGCGTAGGCGTCGAGGTGGTCGCGGACCCGGGCGTAGACCCGGACCAGGGCGTGGGTCATCAAGGTGTCGTCGGTGACGTGGCCGTCGCCCTTGTGGTACGGGGCGAGGGGGCGGGCGGTGCGCCAGGCCTCACCGTGCCAGGGGCCGACGATGCCGTGGACGCGGCCGCCGTGGCGTTCCAGGATCTGCTCGGGCGAGTAGCCCTCGACGGGGCCGCCGAGGGCGTCGCCGACGGCGGCTCCGACCAGGGCTCCGGTGATCCGCTCGTGCAGTGAGGTGTTTTGGTGTGGTTTGGGCTGCATGGCCGCATCATCCACCGGGGCGGGCCGGTTGTGCGGCTTCCAGGAGTTCGGCGAGTTCCACGAGGTCCGTGCCGGTGAGGCGGGGGAGGACGCAGCCGGAGAGGGTGCGGCAGGTCTCCCGCCACGTGGCCGGGATCGAGGCGCCGCCGCCCAGCGCGCCGGTGAGGGCGCCCGCCAGGGCCGGGGCGGAGTCCGCGACGCGGGACAGGCAGGCCGCGGCGGGGATCGCCTCCGCGATGCGGCCGCGGGCCGCCGTGGCCAGGGCGAGTGCGACCGGGACCGTTTCGGCGGCGGCGATGCCGTAGCTGTAGACGTGGTCGACGATCTGGTGTTCCAGGGGCGGGACCAGGGCGAAGGCGCTGTCCGCGCCGGTGGCGAGGTGCAGGGCGTGCCGGGCGTTGCGGCCGATCTCCGTCTCCTCGGGGAGTTCGGCGAGGGCCGCCGTGACGCAGGCGTCGACGTCCGCGCCGGCCAGGGCGAGGGCGAGCGCCGCCGCCATCGCGCGGGCGCCGTGTACGCCGTCGCCGTCCTGGGTGTAGCGGGCGTCGAACTCGGCGAGGTCGGCGGCGCGCCGGGGGTCCCCCGGGTGGGCCACGGCCAGGACGCAGGCGCGTACGCAGGCCGCGTCGTCGAAGTAGTGGGGGTTGTCGTGGCCGGTGGCGGGCGGGCGCAGGCCGGTGGCGAGGTTGCCGAGGCCGGCGCGGACGGAGATGCGGGCGCGCAGGGGGAGGGCGGCGGACTCGATCTCCGGAGCGCGGTCCGCTGCCGCCGCCACCTCGCTGGCGATGGCGTTCCAGGTCAGGTCGATCGCGGCTCGGGTGCGGCGTTCTCGGCTGAGGTCGTTGAAGGCGGTGTCGTCGCCGGCCCGGAGGAGGGCTTCCGCGGCGAAGGCCGCCCATTCGGCGTCGTCGGAGGGGCCCAGGCGGAGGGGTTCCGGGGGTTGGTTCAGGGCGATGGGGACGGGGAGGGTGGTCGTGGCGTTGTGCTCGGCGAAGGTGTCCAGTTCGCGGGTGAGGCGGCGGGTCCAGCCGGGCATGCGGGCGGCTCTGTGGCGGGCCGCCGGCCAGCCTGCCGCGTCCCCTGCGGCGAGTCCGAGCAGGAGGCCTTCGGCCTTTTTGTCTCCCACCCGCGCACCGCCCGTGACTGTCACCCGAGGGGTCCTGGTCTCCCGTGGGGCGACTTCGCCGTCGGCGGCGGCGGGTGGTCCCTCCGGGGCCGCAGCGCCGGCCGCTGCCGCCGGATCGTGCGTCGTCATGCGGGGGCCTCCGTTCCGTCACCCGCCATGGCGAAGTCCGTTGGCACCGGCACTTCGTCGCGTACCGCCGGTGTCAGCAGGTCCGCCACGTCCAGGACGTGGTAACCCGCCATCGCCGGCAGGCACCGGCCGCGGACCGGGCCGATGGGGGTCGTCCAGGCCTTCGGGATCGCCGAGACTCCCCGGGTCGCGCCCGCCAGGGCGCCCGCGACCGCCGCCGTCGTGTCCGCGTCGCGGCCCATGTTCACCGCCGTCAGGACGGACTGCTTGAAGTCGCCGTCGGCCGCCGCGTACGCGCCGAAGGCGAGGGCGACCGCCTCGGGGGCCAGGTCGGTCCAGGGGTAGCCGCCGATGACGACCGCGGAGCGGACCGCGCGTTCGCCACGGTGGGCCACCGTCACCGCGCGGCGCAGGCAGCGGGCCGTCCAGGAGTCGTCGGGCACGACCGCGAGGGCGGCGGCCACGACCGCGATCGGCTGGGCGCCCGCCATCGCCGCGGCCACGCCCGCCGCCACCGCCTGGCCGCCGTAGATGCCCTCGCCGTCATGGCTCACCGAGCCGTCGATCGCCACCAGCCGGGCCGCCTCCGCCGGGCGGCCGGGCGCGAACACCCCGAAGGGGGCCGCGCGCATGGCCAGACCGTCGCTCCAGGCGTGCCGGTGCTGGGCGGAGATGGGGGCCGCCAGGCCCCGGCGGAGGTTCTCCAGCGTGCCGCGTTCGCTGAAGCCGGCGCCCCGGAAGGGGCCCTCGTCGCGGTCGGCGATCCATTCGTGCCAGGCCGCTTCCACATGCGCGGGGGTGAGTGCCGAGCCGTGCCGGGCCAGGAGGAGGCCCGAGAAGATCGCGTACTCGGTGTCGTCCGTGCCAGCGGGGTGCTCGGCGACGTAGCCGGTGATGCGGCCCCACCGCGCGCGGATCTCGGAGGGCTTCATGTTCTCGGCCGGGGCCCCGAGCGCGTCACCGACGGCCAGGCCCAGCAGTGCGCCGCGTGCCCGCGCGCGCAGTTCGGTGGCGTCCCCGGGCGCCGGGACGGAGGGGATGCAGGCGATCGATGCCATACGGGATGTGTCCCACTCCGGCGACCGCCCCCAGCCTCGGGTACCACAGCATCACCCGGTCGACATCTGTGCAAGATCGCCATCAAGTGAGCACTGAAGGGTAAACCCGCAGGTTAGCCCAGCCTTTCCTTGCTGGCGGCGCCGGAATCCACGGCGTACTTTGTGTGTTGTAAAAATCTGGAACCTGTCCAAAGAAGCTTGTTCAGCAAGGGAAACGGGGATTTTTCATGGCCATCATCGAGACCGAGGCGGCGCTGCACGAGGCGCACCGGGACAACCACACCCACCGGGACGTGAACGGCGGCTGGCTGCGTCCCGCGGTGTTCGGTGCGATGGACGGCCTCGTCTCCAACCTGGCCCTGATGACCGGTGTCGCGGGCGGCTCGGTCAGCCAGCACACCGTCGTCCTCAGCGGACTCGCGGGCCTGGCCGCCGGCGCCTTCTCCATGGCCGCCGGCGAGTACACCTCCGTCGCCTCGCAGCGCGAGCTCGTCGAGGCCGAGCTGGACGTGGAGCGGCGCGAGCTGCGCAAGCACCCGCAGTGCGAGGAGGCCGAGCTCGCCGCCCTCTACCGGGCGAGAGGGGTCGAGCCGCGGCTGGCCAGTGAGGTCGCCCGGCAGCTGTCGAAGGACCCGGAGCAGGCGCTGGAGATCCACGCCCGGGAGGAGCTGGGCATCGATCCCGGCGATCTGCCCTCGCCCACCGTGGCCGCGGTGTCGAGCTTCGGCTCCTTCGCGCTGGGCGCGCTGATCCCCGTACTGCCGTATCTGCTGGGTGCCAGCAGCCTGTGGCCGGCCGTGCTGCTGGCCCTGCTCGGCCTCTTCCTGTGCGGTGCGGTAGTGGCCAAGGTGACGGCGCGCACCTGGTGGTACAGCGGGCTGCGGCAGCTGTTCCTGGGCGGCGCGGCGGCGGGTGTGACGTACGCCCTGGGCACGTTGTTCGGAACGGCCGTAGGATAGTTCGACTCGGACTTATGCGTTGGGCCGCATAAGTAGCCGTTACTTGCTGGTTTCGAATGCGCAACCACGGGGCATGAGCCGTAAGCGCTGCGGGCAATGAGGCCCGTGGGCGCGATCAGCGGGGTGGGCGAAGCCGCCCGTCCCGCCTTCGGGCCCGACGGGCATCGATCTCACCCGGTCGTTCCGTATTGGCCCCCCATAGCTTCCACCGTCGGTGCGGTACCCCTGCCGCGAACCGCCGGTGTCCGCATGTTGGAACGGAATATCCCGGTTCCCGAGAACCGCTCCATCATGTAACCTGCACGAAATTTTGCGATCACGCGAGGGCCAACGTCGTCCCTCGGCACTTGCACATGCCACATGACGACGACGGGAGAGCCGATGCGTACGCCGCGCCAGCCGTCCCAGCACTCCGCGAATGGCCAGAACTGGTCGTTCATGGATGCTCGCCCTGCTGCGCAGGGTATGTACGACCCCCGCAACGAGCACGACGCCTGCGGCGTCGGCTTCGTCGCCACCCTTACCGGCGAGGCGTCCCACACCCTGGTCGAACAGGCTCTGACCGTCCTGCGCAATCTCGAACACCGCGGTGCCACCGGCTCCGAACCCGACTCCGGCGACGGCGCCGGCATCCTGTCGCAGGTTCCGGACGCCTTCTTCCGTGACGTGGCCGGATTCGCACTGCCCGAGGCCGGTGCCTACGCCGTCGGCACCGCCTTCCTGCCGGAGGACTCCGCCGCCGAGGCCGTCTCGCAGATCGAGACGATCGCGGCCGACGAGGGCCTGACCGTGCTCGGCTGGCGCGAGGTGCCGGTCGCTCCCCAGCTGCTGGGTGCCACCGCCCGGTCGACCATGCCGGTCTTCCGTCAGATCTTCGTCAGCGACGGCGCCGCAGTGCCCGCGACGGGCATCGCCCTCGACCGCAAGGCCTTCGTGCTGCGCAAGCGCGCCGAGCGCGAGGCCGGCGTGTACTTCCCGTCGCTGTCCGCGCGGACCATCGTCTACAAGGGCATGCTGACCACCGGCCAGCTGGAGCCCTTCTTCCCGGACCTGTCCGACCGCCGCTTCGCCTCCGCGATCGCGCTCGTGCACTCCCGGTTCTCGACGAACACGTTCCCGTCGTGGCCGCTGGCCCACCCGTACCGCTTCGTCGCGCACAACGGCGAGATCAACACCGTCAAGGGCAACCGCAACTGGATGGTCGCCCGCGAGTCGCAGCTGGTCTCCGACCTGTTCGGCTCCGACGACAAGGCCATCGAGCGGGTCTTCCCGGTCTGCACGCCGGACGCCTCCGACTCCGCCTCCTTCGACGAGGTCCTCGAACTCCTGCACCTGGGCGGCCGTTCGCTGCCGCACTCCGTGCTGATGATGATCCCGGAGGCGTGGGAGAACCACGACTCCATGGACCCGACCCGGCGCGCCTTCTACCAGTTCCACTCCAACCTGATGGAGCCCTGGGACGGCCCGGCCTGTGTCACCTTCACCGACGGCACCCAGGTCGGCGCCGTGCTCGACCGCAACGGCCTGCGCCCCGGCCGCTACTGGGTCACCGACGACGGCCTCGTCGTCCTCGGCTCCGAGGTCGGCGTCCTGGACATCGACCCCGCCAAGGTCGTCCGCAAGGGCCGCCTGCAGCCCGGCCGCATGTTCCTCGTCGACACCGCCGAGCACCGCATCATCGAGGACGACGAGATCAAGGCCCAGCTCGCCGCCGAACAGCCCTACGCGGAGTGGCTGGAGGCCGGCGAGATCGAGCTGTCCGACCTGCCCGAGCGCGAGCACATCGTGCACACGCACGCCTCGGTCACCCGCCGCCAGCAGACCTTCGGCTACACCGAGGAGGAACTGCGCGTCCTCCTCGCGCCGATGGCCAAGGCCGGTGCCGAGCCGATCGGCTCGATGGGCACCGACTCGCCGATCGCCGCGCTGTCGGACCGCCCGCGGCTGCTCTTCGACTACTTCACCCAGCTGTTCGCGCAGGTCACCAACCCGCCGCTGGATGCCATCCGCGAGGAGCTCGTCACCTCGCTGCGCTCCTCGCTGGGCCCGCAGGGCAACCTGCTCGACCCGAGCGCGGCCTCCTGCCGCAGCGTCGTGCTGCCCTTCCCGGTCATCGACAACGACGAGCTGGCCAAGCTCATCCACATCAACGCCGACGGCGACATGCCCGGCTTCAAGGCCGCGACGCTGTCCGGCCTGTACCGGGTGCACGGCGGTGGTGACGCGCTGGCCGCGCGGATCGACGAGATCTGCGCCGAGGCCGACGCCGCGATAGACAACGGCGCCCGGCTGATCGTCCTGTCGGACCGCCATTCGGACGCCGAGCACGCGCCGATCCCGTCGCTGCTGCTCACCGCGGCCGTCCACCACCACCTCATCCGCACCAAGCAGCGCACCCAGGTGGGCCTGCTGGTCGAGGCCGGTGACGTCCGCGAGGTCCACCACGTCGCCCTGCTCATCGGCTACGGAGCCGCCGCGGTCAACCCGTACCTGGCGATGGAGTCCGTCGAGGACCTGGTCCGCGCCGGCACCTTCCTGCCGGGCATCGAGCCCGAGAAGGCCATCCGCAACCTCATCTACGCCCTCGGCAAGGGCGTGCTGAAGGTCATGTCCAAGATGGGCATCTCGACCGTCGCCTCCTACCGCGGCGCCCAGGTCTTCGAGGCCGTCGGTCTCGACGAGGCCTTCGTCGGGAAGTACTTCAACGGCACGGCCACCAAGATCGGCGGCGTCGGCATCGACGTCATCGCCAAGGAGGTCGCCGCCCGGCACGCCAAGGCCTACCCGGCCTCCGGCATCGCCCCGGCGCACCGCGCGCTGGACATAGGCGGCGAGTACCAGTGGCGCCGCGAGGGCGAGCCGCACCTGTTCGACCCGGACACGGTCTTCCGCCTCCAGCACTCCACGCGCTCCGGCCGCTACGACATCTTCAAGAAGTACACCGAGCGCGTGAACGAGCAGTCCGAGCGGCTGATGACGCTCCGCGGGCTCTTCGGCTTCAAGTCCGACCGGCAGCCGATCCCGATCGACGAGGTCGAGCCGGTCTCCGAGATCGTCAAGCGGTTCTCGACGGGCGCCATGTCGTACGGCTCCATCTCCCAGGAGGCGCACGAGACCCTCGCCATCGCCATGAACCAGCTGGGCGGCAAGTCCAACACCGGTGAGGGCGGCGAGGACCCGGAGCGGCTGTACGACCCGGCCCGCCGGTCGTCCATCAAGCAGGTCGCCTCCGGCCGCTTCGGTGTGACCTCCGAGTACCTGGTCAACTCCGACGACATCCAGATCAAGATGGCCCAGGGCGCCAAGCCCGGCGAGGGCGGCCAGCTGCCCGGCCACAAGGTCTACCCGTGGGTCGCCAAGACGCGGCACTCGACGCCGGGCGTCGGCCTCATCTCGCCGCCCCCGCACCACGACATCTACTCCATCGAGGACCTGGCCCAGCTGATCCACGACCTGAAGAACGCGAACCCGCAGGCGCGGATTCACGTCAAGCTGGTCTCCGAGGTCGGCGTCGGCACGGTCGCCGCGGGTGTCTCCAAGGCCCACGCGGACGTCGTGCTCATCTCCGGCCACGACGGCGGTACGGGCGCCTCGCCGCTCACCTCGCTCAAGCACGCGGGCGGTCCCTGGGAGCTCGGCCTGGCCGAGACCCAGCAGACGCTGCTGCTCAACGGCCTGCGCGACCGCATCGTCGTGCAGACCGACGGCCAGCTGAAGACCGGCCGTGACGTGGTCATCGCCGCGCTGCTCGGCGCCGAGGAGTTCGGTTTCGCGACCGCGCCGCTCGTCGTCTCCGGCTGCGTCATGATGCGCGTCTGCCACCTGGACACCTGCCCGGTCGGCATCGCCACGCAGAACCCGGTGCTGCGCGAGCGGTACACCGGCAAGGCCGAGTACGTCGTGAACTTCTTCCGGTACATCGCCGAAGAGGTCCGCGAGATCCTCGCCGAGCTGGGCTTCCGCTCCATCGAGGAGGCCGTCGGCCACGCCGAGGCCCTCGACGTCACCCGCGCGGTCGACCACTGGAAGGCGCAGGGCCTGGACCTGGAGCCGCTGTTCCACGTGCCCGAGCTGCCCGAGGGCGCGGTCCGCCACCAGCTGATCGCCCAGGACCACGGTCTGGAGAAGGCGCTCGACAACCAGCTGATCAAGCTGGCCGCCGACGCCCTGTCCGCCTCGGACGCCACCGAGGCCCAGCCGGTCCGCGCGCAGGTGCAGATCCGCAACATCAACCGCACGGTCGGCACCATGCTCGGCCACGAGGTGACGAAGAAGTTCGGTGGCGCGGGCCTGCCCGACGACACCATCGACATCACCTTCACCGGCTCCGCCGGCCAGTCCTTCGGCGCGTTCGTGCCGCGCGGTGTAACGCTGCGCCTGGAGGGCGACGCCAACGACTACGTCGGCAAGGGCCTCTCGGGCGGCCGGATCGTGGTCCGCCCGGACCGCGCGGCCGACCACCTCGCCGAGTACAGCGTCATCGCCGGCAACACCATCGGCTACGGCGCGACCGGCGGCGAGATGTTCCTGCGCGGCAAGGTCGGCGAGCGGTTCTGCGTCCGCAACTCCGGCGCGACGGTCGTCTCCGAGGGCGTGGGCGACCACGGCTGCGAGTACATGACCGGCGGTCACGCGGTGGTGCTCGGCGAGACGGGCCGCAACTTCGCGGCCGGTATGTCCGGCGGTATCGCGTACGTCATCGACCTGGACCGCGACAACGTCAACGTCGGCAACGTGGACGCCGTCGAGGCGCTGGACGACACCGACAGGCAGTGGCTGCACGACGTGGTCCGCCGCCACCAGGAGGAGACGGGCTCGACCGTCGCCGAGAAGCTCCTGGCCGAGTGGGACGACCCCACGGGCGGCGTGGCGCGCTTCAGCAAGATCATCCCCAGCACGTACAAGGCAGTGCTCGCCGCCAAGGACGCCGCCGAGCGAGCCGGTCTCTCCGAGACCGAGACCCACGAGAAGATGATGGAGGCGGCGATCAATGGCTGACCCGAAGGGCTTCCTGAACCACGGGCGCGAGGTCGCCAAGTCCCGCCCCGTCGAGGAGCGCGTCAAGGACTGGAACGAGGTCTACGTCCCCGGCTCCCTGCTGCCGATCATCAGCAAGCAGGCCAGCCGCTGCATGGACTGCGGCATCCCGTTCTGCCACAACGGCTGCCCGCTCGGGAACCTCATCCCCGAGTGGAACGACTACGCCTACCGCGAGGACTGGGCCGCCGCCTCGGAGCGCCTGCACGCGACGAACAACTTCCCGGAGTTCACGGGCCGCCTGTGCCCCGCTCCCTGTGAGTCGGCGTGTGTGCTCGGCATCAACCAGCCGCCGGTCACCATCAAGAACGTCGAGGTCTCGATCATCGACAAGGCGTGGGAGACCGGGGACGTCGCCCCGCAGATCCCGGAGCGCCTGTCCGGCAAGACCGTCGCCGTCATCGGCTCCGGTCCCGCGGGCCTGGCCGCCGCCCAGCAGTTGACCCGGGCCGGCCACACGGTCGCCGTCTACGAGCGCGCGGACCGCATCGGAGGCCTCCTCCGGTACGGCATCCCCGAGTTCAAGATGGAGAAGCGGCACATCAACCGCCGTATCGAGCAGATGCGCGCGGAGGGCACCCGCTTCCGCACCGGCATCGAGATCGGCCGCGACCTGAAGGCGACGGACCTGAAGAAGCGCTACGACGCGGTCGTCCTGGCCGTCGGCGCGACCACGGCCCGTGACCTGTCGGTGCCCGGCCGCGAGCTCAAGGGCATCTACCAGGCCATGGAGTACCTGCCGCTGGCCAACAAGGTGCAGGAGGGCGACTACGTGGCGCCCCCCATCTCGGCCGAGGGCAAGCACGTCGTGGTCATCGGCGGCGGCGACACCGGCGCCGACTGCGTCGGTACGGCCCACCGCCAGGGCGCGGCCTCCGTCACGCAGCTGGAGATCATGCCCCGCCCGAACGACGAGCGGCACCCGGTCAACCAGCCCTGGCCGACCTTC
This sequence comes from Streptomyces coeruleorubidus, assembly GCF_028885415.1. GTDB lineage: Bacteria > Actinomycetota > Actinomycetes > Streptomycetales > Streptomycetaceae > Streptomyces > Streptomyces coeruleorubidus_A. Next base: position 2,515,802 of record NZ_CP118527.1, on the reverse strand, counting down.
CCGATGCTCTACAAGGTCACCTCGGCCCACGAGGAGGGCGGCGAGCGCGTCTACTCCGTGTCGACGACGCACTTCGAGGGCGACGAGGACGGCAACGTCCAGTGGCTGCACCTCACCGAGGTGGAGTTCATCGACGGCAGGCTGACCCCGAAGCCGGGCACGGAGCGCAAGATCCCCGCCCAGCTGGTCACCCTCGCCATGGGCTTCACCGGCACCGACCGGGAGAACGGCCTGGTCGAGCAGTTCGGCCTGGAGCTCGACGAGCGCGGCAACATCGCCCGCGACGACGACTACCAGACCAACGTGCCGGGCGTGTTCGTCGCCGGTGACGCGGGCCGCGGCCAGTCGCTCATCGTCTGGGCGATCGCCGAGGGCCGTTCGGCGGCGCGCGGGGTGGACCGTCACCTCACGGGCGCCAGCGAGCTGCCGGCGCCGATCCGGCCGACGGACCGCGCGCTGATGGTCTGACAGCGGCCCAAGAGACGTCCCGTACAAAGGCGTGCGGAACACTGGCAGCGCCTGCCCCACAGTCCCCGACCGGACGACCGGGCAGGCGCTGTCGCGGGGCGCTGGTCAACATCTCCTCCAACGGCGCCCGGATGCCGCATGCCGGGCCCGTCCCCTACACCACCGCGAAGGCCGCGCTGACCGCCTTCGGCAAGGCACTGGCGGAGGAGTTCGGACCGCAAGGCGTGCGCATCAACACCATCTCGCCGGGCCCGGTGCGTACCGCGATGTGGGAGAGCCCGGATGGCTACGGCGCGGAGCTGGCCCGCTCCATGGGAGTCACCCAGGAGCAGCTGCTGACTCAGATCCCGACCGCGATGGGCATGACCACCGGCCGCCTGCTCGAACCGTCCGAGGTCGCTACGGCCGTCGCCTACCTCGCCTCACCGCTGGCGGCCAGCATGTCCGGCACGGACCTGCTGATCGACGGTGGATCCGTCAAGACCGCCTGACACGACGTCTAGGACGCAGCCCGGCCCGCGGCTTCCCAGCTCAGGCAGGTCCCTTCAGGAGGGCTACACCCACCTGAATTGGCCAGCAGGATCGTCACCAGCCGCAAACGGCGGTGATCAGTCCTTGGATGGTGATCTTCCTGGGCTGGGCGGCTCGTACACTGACGAAAATGGAGGACCACACGGCCACCGGGATCGGTGCACGTCCGGCGCCCGTCTTGCGGCAGTACGTCGACTCGTATGTCGGCTTCGACCTCCGCGGGCTCCCGACAGGGGTGCACTGCGGCCCGCCGAGCCGCGCGCTCACTGCGGTGATCAGCCTGTCAGATCCTTTGGAGGTGGCGGCGGGCGTTGACGACGGGTCACCGGTCACCCGATTCGGCAGCGTGGCCGGCGGTCTGATGTGCCGGTCCGTCGCGATTCACCACGACGGACGCCAGCAAGGTGTTCAGGTATCGCTGACACCGCTCGGGGCCCGGGCCATCTACGGCATGCCCGCCGCCGAGCTCGCCCACCGACTGGTCCCACTTGACGAGCTTCTCGGAGCGCTTGCCGTCGAGCTGGTCGACCGGCTCCGATCGGCGACAACATGGGCGGCGCGGTTCACCGCGCTGGACGAATTGCTCCTCCGAGCTGTCGGCCGTGGCGCCTGCGGCGACCATGTGCGCTGGGTGCGCCCCGAGGTAGCCGAGGCGTGGCGCCGCCTCGTCGCCGCGCGGGGTTGCGTCCAGGTTGGTGCGGTCGCCGCGGAACTCGGCTGGAGCCGTCGGTACCTCACCGAGCGGTTTCGCGGTGAGGTGGGCCTGTCGCCGAAGACCTTCGCCCGAGTCTTGCGCTTCGAGCATGCGCACGAACTGGCGGCGGCGCAGGACCCGCTCCCGTGGGGCGATGTGGCAACCGTCTCTGGCTACGCCGACCAGGCCCATCTCGTTCGGGACTGGCGCGAGTTCACCGGCCGATCGCCGACGGCCTGGCGTCGCAGCGAAGTCCTCCTCGGAGCCGGGTAGCCGCCAACCGTCTGCCCGTCGCGTCGGCTTCTCTTCCCTTTTCTTCAAGACCGCCCGATCGCTGGCGTGGACGATCGTCGGCATGAGACTCGTCAACCACGAACGCAATGCCATGGACCTGCGGACCACCCCCGTGCACCTCGGACTGGGATCGAGAGCGAAACCCGTCGAGGGCTTCACCTGGGACCCGGAGGTGCTCCAGGCCTACAGCGCCGCGGTCGCGGCAGACGGCGCCGAGGGCCGGATGGTGATGATCTTCGACGGCGACGGGCTCGGCGACCATTGGGAGAGCCACCCTGCAGGCGACGAACTGGTCGTTTGCCTCAGCGGGTCCGTGACGGTCACCCGCGACGTGGACGGGGTGCCCGACCGCGTTCTGCTCGGGCCGGGCGAGGCCACCATCAACCCGGCCGGGGTATGGCACGTGGTCGACATGGGGGGGCCGACGTCCATCCTGGCCATCACTGCGACCCTCGGCACCGACCACCGTCCTCGGACCGACACCCGCCCGACCGAACGCGTCGGCACGCCCAGCCCGGAGGAAGCGCCGTGACGACACGCATCGCGTGCCTCGGCGACAGCCTCACCCGCGCGCAGTTCAGCGTCGACTACCTGGATCTTCTCGGACGACGCCGCCCTCCCGGTGACGTGCAGCTTGCCCGTTTCGGCGCCAACGGCGACTTCGCCTACAACCTCTTGCAGCGCCTCGATGCTGTCGTCACGAACCCACCCGATGTGATCACCGTGTTGATCGGGACCAACGACGCCCGAGCGAGCCTTGCCGGCTACCCCGTCGAGCAGGCCATGAAGCGCAAACAGCTCCCCGATCGCCCGTCGGCCGGCTGGTTCCAACAGTGCCTGGGAGCCGTCGTCGCACGGCTGCGAGCGGAGACCGACGCGACGATCGGTCTGCTGTCGCTACCGGTACTCGGCCAACAACTCGACGGAGCAGCGGCACAGGCATCGCAGGCGTACAGCCGGATGATCGCCGAGGTCGCCGCCACCAACGAGGTGGCCTACCTTCCGCTCCACGAACGCCAGATCGAGGAACTGCGCCAAGCGGACCCGCCGCCGATTTCATACCGGGAGGTGACGCCCGCAGCGGCCGTCGGCGTCCTCGTCCAGCACGCAGTGCTGCGCCGCAGCCTCGACACGATCTCGCGGCGGCGAGGTCTCGTGCTCACGACCGACCACATCCACCAGAACAGCCGCGGCGCCACCCTTATCGCTGAGGTCATCGACGCCGGTCTGCTGCCCCAGAGCGCGTAGCTGGTTCCGGCGCCCGGCCAGTCGGATGCCATCTACCGCGCGGAGGTGGCATCCGATCCAGGCGGTCAACGCCTACGACATCCGGCTCGTCTGGCTGCGTGACCACCGCGAGGGCACCTGGGTCACGGTCCCGTGGCGGCTGCTGTCGTCGACCGCGACCCCATTCGGCGAGCCGGTGGCTCTGTCGATGACGAGGAGCAGCGTTTCTCGGGCGGTTCGGGAGGCACTGCCCGTGCTGGATGTCGATGGCTTCGGGCAGCAGCTCGGTGCCGATCGGTACAGCCCGCCGAACGCCTCCCGCGCCCCGCGCACCACGGCCCGCTGCGCCGCCTCCCGCCGCTCCCGGGGCACGTCCGCCTCGATCACGAGGGAGGCGGAGGCCGCGGCCCGGCCGCCCAGGGTGCCGCGCAGCGCCGCGTCCCCGACGGAGCCGGAGAAGGCGGCCAGGGCGGCGAGCACCGAGGTGGTCAGCAGGACGGCGAGCAGGGCGGCCGTGAGGAGCAGCCGATGCGCACGCAGGCGCAGCAGCAGTAAGCCGGTCACTCTTCCCCCACCCGATGGCCGAGCCGCTGTTCTCCCAACTCGGCATGCATATCACGGAGTTACCTGACCGGCACATGCGTTCGAACGCGGGTCGTTCCGCTCTTGACCACCCGGACCGGTTCCGTATGGGATGCGGTGATGACCGAGAACACCAGCCCGGGGTCCGGTGCCGCCCTCGCCGACGACACGTCCGGCGAGCCGATGCTGCGGGTGCGGGACCTGCACCACTCCTACGGCACGGGTGCCGCGGCCGTGCACGCGTTGCGCGGGGTCTCCTTCGCCGTCCGGCGCGGTGAACTGGTCGCCCTCAAAGGCCGCTCGGGCTCCGGCAAGACGACGCTGCTCCACATGATCGGCGGCCTCGACTCCCCGCAGCGCGGCCGTGTCGTCGTGGGCGGCACCGATCTGTCGGCGCTGAGCGGGAGCGAGCTGCTGGAACTGCGCCGCGACCGGATCGGTTTCGTCTTCCAGTCCTTCGGGCTCATCCCCATCCTCACCGCCGCCGAGAACGTGGGCGTGCCGCTGCGGCTGCGCCGGGCCGAGCCGCGCGAACGCGAGGAGCGGGTGGCGCTGCTCCTGGCCCTGGTGGGCCTCGCCGGCCACGAGAGGCAGCGGCCCGCCGAGCTCTCCGGCGGGCAGCAGCAGCGGGTCGCCATCGCCCGGGCCCTCGCCAACCGCCCGGCCCTGCTGCTCGCCGACGAGCCCACCGGCCAGCTCGACGCGGCCACCGGCCTGGCGGTGATGGAACTGCTGCGGGCCGTGGTCCGCAGCGAGGGCGTCACGGCCCTTGTCGCCACCCACGACCCGCAGCTCCTCGGCCTGGCCGACAGGGTGCTGGAACTGAGCGACGGAAGTGTCGTCGAGGAGTGAGAGGGTGGGGGCATGGCCGCGATCAGTCTGAGCAAGGTCCAGGAGACCGCTCCCGCGCTGGTGAACCTCTACAAGAGCGCCGGGGTGTCCCTCACGAAGCACGGCCTGGACGGCCTGCGGGCCGCGGTCTACCTCGTGGTCGACTACTCCGGCTCGATGAGGCCGTACTACAAGGACGGCAGCGTGCAGGCGCTCGCCGACCGGGTGCTCGGACTGTCGGCGCACCTCGATGACGACGGCACGGTTCCGGTCGTGTTCTTCTCCACCGACGTCGACGCCGTCACCGACATCGCGCTCGCCGACCATCAGGGGAAGGTCGAGCGGATCGTGGCCGGACTCGGGCACATGGGGAAGACCGGCTACCACCTGGCGATGGACGCCGTCATCGACCACTACGTCGACAGCGGGGCCACCGAGCCGGCCCTGGTGGTCTTCCAGACCGACGGCGGGCCCATCAACAAGCTCGCCGCGGAGCGGTACCTGTGCAAGGCGGCGAAACTGCCGCTGTTCTGGCAGTTCATCGGCTTCGGCGACCCGGGCAGCAAGCAGTTCGACTTCCTGCGCAAGCTGGACGAGCTGCCCGTGCCGGGCAAGCGGGTCGTCGACAACGCCGGGTTCTTCCACGCGGGCGAGGATCCGCGGGAGGTGCCGGACGCCGAGCTGTACGACAGGCTGGTGGGCGAGTTCCCGAAGTGGCTGGTGGCCGCACGGGCGCAGGGGATCGTGCGGCCGGCCTGAGCCCGCCGAGCCGCCTGCCCGCCCCCTTGGCCTAACCGAACCGCCCCTTGGCCTAGCCGCCCATACGCCCCATTTGCACGGCCGCGCTGCCGTGCCACGCTGGGAAGGATCCGACGGGGAGGCGACGACGTATGGGCGACGACGGCGCACGACGGGTGCATGACGACGGCGCAGGACACGTGCACGACGACGGCGGACGACGGATGTACGGGACGACCTCCGCTCGCAGGAGACCTCCCGCAGGCAAGGGCGAGAAGCTCGCCGACTGGGCGGACGGGCGGCTCGGCCTCTACGGGCTGGCCAAGGCCAACATGCGCAAGGTCTTCCCGGACCACTGGTCCTTCATGCTGGGCGAGGTCACCCTCTACAGCTTCGTCGTCCTGATCCTCACCGGCGTCTACCTCACCCTGTTCTTCGAGCCGAGCATGCAGGAGGTCGTCTACCAGGGGTCCTACACGGAGCTCAACGGCGTGCTCATGAGCAGGGCGTTCGAGTCCACCCTGGACATCAGCTTCGACATCCGCGGCGGGCTGCTGATGCGGCAGATCCACCACTGGGCGGCGCTGGTCTTCATCACCGGCATGATGGTGCACATGATGCGGGTGTTCTTCACCGGCGCCTTCCGCAAGCCCCGCGAGCTCAATTGGGTCTTCGGCTGGACCCTGCTGATGCTCGGCATCATCACCGGCCTGACCGGCTACTCCCTCCCGGACGACCTGCTGTCCGGCACCGGCCTGCGCTTCGCGCACGGCGCGATCCTGTCGATCCCGATCGTCGGGACGTATGTGGCGTTCTTCCTCTTCGGCGGGGAGTTCCCGGGCGACGACATCATCTCGCGCCTCTTCCCGGTCCATGTGCTGCTGCTGCCCGGGATCATGCTGGGCCTGGTGACCGCCCATCTGATCCTGGTCTTCTACCACAAGCACACCCAGTTCCCGGGCCCCGGGCGCAAGGAGCGGTCGGTCGTCGGGATGCCCTTCCTGCCGGTCTACTTGGCCAAGGCGGGCGGCTTCTTCTTCCTCGTCTTCGGCGTCCTGACCATCATGGGCGCGATCGCCCAGATCAACCCCGTGTGGGCCTTCGGCCCCTACCGCGCCGACCTGGTCACCACGGGCGCCCAGCCCGACTGGTACCTCGGGTTCTCGGAGGGCCTGATCCGGGTGATGCCGGGATGGGAGATCAACCTGTGGGGCCACACGCTGGTGCTCGGCGTGTTCATCCCGTTCGCGCTCTTCCCGCTGGTCATGCTCGCCATCGGCGCCTATCCCTTCATCGAGGCGTGGATCACCGGCGACAAACGCGAGCACCACATCCTGGAGCGGCCGCGCAACGCGCCCGTGCGCACCGGCCTGGGCGTGGCCTGGCTGACCCTGTACGCGGTGCTGCTGATCGGCGGCGGCAACGACATCGTGGCCACGCATCTGCATCTGTCCATCAACGTGATCACCTGGTTCGTGCGGATCGGCGCCTTCGTGCTGCCGGTCGCCGCCTTCATCGTCACGAAGAAGATCTGCATGGGCCTCCAGCGTCGCGACCGCGCCAAGGTGCTGCACGGCAGGGAGACCGGCACCATCAAGCGGCTGCCGAACGGCGAGTACATCGAGGTGCACGAGCCCCTGTCGCAGGCGGAGCTGTTCACCCTCACCCAGCACGAGCAGAACCCGCCCTACGAGATGGGGCCCGTGGTCGACGCGGGGGGCGTACGCCGCAAGGTCAGGCGGTCCGAGCGGCTGCGTGCGCGGCTGGCGAAGGCGATGTTCGGGCCCGACGCGCGGATCGAGAAGCCGACGGTGGAGGAGTTCCGGGAGATCACCAGCGGCGATCACCAGCCGCACTGACGACCAGGGCCCGGCACTCGTGGGGATCGCCCCAGGCGGTGCGCAGGGCCCGGGCCTTGGTCAGCCACAGCGACAGGTCGTACTCCGCCGTGTAGCCGATGGCGCCGTGCAGTTGCAGCGCGGTGCGGGCGGTGGAGTACGCCGCCTCGCACGCGGCGGCCTTGGCGGCGGCGGCATCGGCCGGCCGCATGGTCAGCGCGGCACCGAAGACCAGCGGGCGCGCGAACTCCAGGGCGATCTTCGCGTCGGCCAGCCGGTGCTTGACCGCCTGGAACGACCCGACGGGGACGCCGAACTGGGTGCGTTGCCTGACGTATCCGACGGTTCTGTCGAGGAGTGCGAGGCCCACCCCGAGAGCTTGGGCGGCGGTGGCGAGACGGGCCCAGGTGAGGGCCTGTCCGGTGGGGGCGTCGAGGAGTTCGCCGCCGGGGGCGGGGGGTGAGGCGACGGGCGGGGTCGAGGCAGGGGCGGGCGGGGCCGTGGCCGGGGGAGAGGCGGATGCCGCTGGGCTCCCAGGAGAGCCGGAGGGTGGCCGCGTCGCCGTCCAGGGCGTATGCGCCCTCGGGTGCCACCGTCGCCATCGTCTCCCCGGACGCCAGCACCGGCAGCAGCCGCTTGGCGATGCCCGGGTCGGCCCCCGTGAGGAGCACCGCCGCCGTCACCGTCTCGACCAGCGGGCCCGGCACCGCATGGCGGCCCAGCTCCACGAAGGCGACGGCCAGTTCGACCGGAAGCGGCCCCAGTCCGCCTTCGTACGTCTCCGGAACCGCCAGCGCGAACACGCCCGCCTCCGCGACACGGGACCACAGCGCCCGCCCGCTCGCATGATCGCCCCGGCTCCAGTCCCGCACCACCGCCGGTGTCCCCGCCGCCGTCAGCAGTGCGTCCAGCGAGGCGGCGAAGGCGCGTTGCTCGGCGTCGAGGAGGAAACGCATCAGCGGCGTCCCTTCGGCAGGCCGAGCAGGCGCTCGGCGATGATGTCGCGCTGGATCTCGTTCGTGCCCGCGTAGATCGGGCCGGCGAGCGCGAAGACGTACCGCTCCGCCCAGTCGGTGTCCGCCTGCTCGCCCTGCGGGCCGAGGAGGTCGAGGGCCGTCTCGTGCAGCGCGAGGTCGAGTTCGGACCAGAAGACCTTGTTCAGACTCGACTCCGGGCCGAGGGCCTCGCCGTCCAGGAAGCGGGAGGCGGCCGCGTACGTGAAGAGCTGGTAGGCGCGGGCGCCGATCAGGGCGTCGGCCACCCGGTCGCGCTCGGACACCGGACCGCCCCGCTCCCGCCACAGCTCCTCCAGCCGCCGCGCGGCGGCGAGGAAACGGCCCGGGGAGCGGAGCATCAGCCCGCGTTCGTTGCCCGCCGTCGCCATCGCGATCCGCCAGCCCTGGCCGGGTTCGCCGATCACGTCCTCGTCGGGCACGAAGACCTCGTCCAGGAACAGCTCCGCGAACGCCGGCTTGCCGTCGAGCCGGGCGATCGGACGGACCGTGACGCCGGGTGCGCGCAGGTCGAACATGAGGTACGTCAGGCCCTGGTGGGCCTTCGCCGCGTCCGGATCACTGCGGAACAGGCCGAACGCGCGGTCGGCGAACGCGGCACGCGAGGACCAGGTCTTCTGGCCGCTCAAGCGCCAGCCGCCGTCCGTGCGCACGGCCCTCGCCCGCAGGGACGCCAGGTCCGAACCGGCCTCGGGCTCCGACCAGGCCTGCGCCCAGATCACCTCTCCGCAGGCCATCGGGGGCAGCACCCGGGCCCGCTGCTCCTCGGTGCCGTGGGCGAAGAGGGTCGGGGCGAGCAGATGGATGCCGTTCTGCCCGACGCGCCCCGGGGCGCCCGCCGCCCAGTACTCCTCCTCGAAGACCAGCCACCGCAGGAGCCCCGCGTCCCGCCCGCCGTACGCCGCCGGCCAGTCGACCACCGACCAGCGGTCCGCGGCCAGCTCCGCCTCCCAGGCGCGGTGGGCGGCGAAGCCCTCCGCCGTCTCCAGGGAGGGCAACGGCTCGCACGGCACACGCGCGTGCAGCCACTGACGCACCTCGGTGCGGAAGTCCTCGTCCGCCGGCGAGAACGCGAGATCCACGACCGCCCTCCTTCCCTAACAAGTGTTTGGTAGGTTAGCGTGAGGCCATGACAGACGTCGAGAGTCCGTCGTACGTGCCCGGGCACGGTGTGCTGGAGGGGCGGACCGCCGTCATCACCGCCGCGGCCGGCGCGGGGATCGGCGGGGCCACCGCGCGCCGCTTCCTGGAGGAGGGCGCGCGCGTCCTGATCAGCGACGCGCACGTGCGGCGGCTCAAGGAGCACGAGGCGGAGCTGGCAGTCGAGTTCGGCGCGGCGTCGGTCGCCGCGGTGCCCTGCGACGTCACCGACGAGACGCAGGTGCGCGCCCTCTTCGACACGGCCGTCGGGGAACACGGGCGCCTGGACGTCGTGGTCAACAACGCCGGTCTCGGCGGCACCGCGGATCTCGTCGACATGACCGACGAACAGTGGTCCCGCGTCCTGGACGTGACGCTGAACGGCACGTTCCGGTGTGTGCGGGCCGCGCTCCGTCACATGCGGGGCAGCGGCGGGGTGATCGTCAACAACGCCTCCGTCGCCGGCTGGCGCGCCCAGGCCGGGCAGGCCCACTACGCCGCCGCGAAGGCGGGCGTGATGGCGCTGACCCGGTGCGCGGCCGTCGAGGCGGCCGAGTACGGGGTGCGCGTCAACGCCGTCGCGCCCAGCCTCGCCATGCACCCGCACCTGGTGAAGGTGACCACGCCCGAGCTGCTCGCCGAGCTGACCGCCCGCGAGGCCTACGGGCGGTACGCCGAGCCCTGGGAGGTGGCCAACGTGATCGTGTTCCTGGCCTCCGGCTACTCCTCGTACATGACCGGAGAAGTGGTCTCCGTCAGCAGCAGGCACCCCTAGGACGACAATGGGACCCGTGCCTCCTACGAAGAAGAAACCCCAGGTGACCGCCGCAGAGCCCGCCGCGGCCGCCGCCGCTCCTGACCGCCGCAGCGAACTCCTCGGCACCGCCGCCGAGGTCTTCGCCGAGCAGGGCTACAACGCCACCACCGTCCGCAAGATCGCGGACCACGCGGGGATGCTCGCGGGCAGCCTCTACTACCACTTCGACTCCAAGGAGTCGATGCTGGAGGAGATCCTGCGCACCTTCCTCGACGAGCTCTGGGACGGCTACGACGCCGTGCTGGGTGCCGGACTCGGCCCGCGCGAGACGCTTCAGGCCCTGGTCACCGAGTCGTTCCGGGAGATCGACCGGCATCGCGCGGCCGTCGCGATCTACCAGAAGGAGAGCAAGCAGCTCGTGGCGCAGGAGCGGTTCGCGTTCCTCGCCGAGTCGCAGCGCAGATTCGAGAAGGCGTGGCTGTCCACGCTGGAGCGCGGCGTCGCCGAGCGGGCCTTCCGGGCCGACCTCGACGTCCGGCTCACCTACCGGTTCGTGCGCGACACGGTGTGGGTGGCCGCGTCCTGGTACCGGCCGGGCGGCGGGCACAGCCCGGACGAGATCGCCCGGCAGTACCTGTCGATGGTGCTGGACGGGATCGCCGTACGCGAATAGCCCTTATGTGTGAGGGAGTTGCCATGGCCGAGGCCTACATCGTCGAAGCGGTCCGCACGCCCGTCGGGCGGCGCGGGGGAGGACTGAGCGCGGTCCATCCGGCCGACCTCGGCGCGCATGTGCTGAAGGAGCTGATGAGCCGCTCGGGCGTCGACCCCGCCGCCGTCGAGGACGTCGTGCTCGGCTGTCTGGACGCCGTGGGGCCGCAGGCCGGGGACATCGCGCGGACCTGCTGGCTGGCGGCCGGGCTGCCCGAGGAGGTGCCGGGCGTGACCGTCGACCGGCAGTGCGGTTCCTCGCAGCAGGCCGTGCACTTCGCGGCGCAGGCCGTGCTGTCCGGCACCCAGGACCTGGTCGTCGCCGGCGGTGTGCAGAACATGTCGATGATCCCCATCGCCTTCGCCACCCGGCAGGCCGCCGAGCCGCTGGGGCTGACCGAGGGCCCGTTCGCGGGCAGTGCGGGCTGGCGGGCGCGGTACGGGGACAAGCCCGTGAACCAGTTCGTGGGCGCCGAGATGATCGCCGCGAAGTGGGGGATCAGCAGGCAGGACCAGGAGGAGTTCGCCCTGCGGTCCCATCAGCGGGCGGTGCGGGCGATCGACGAGGGCCGCTTCGACCGCGAGACCGTGCCGTACGGGGACGTCACCGCCGACGAGGGCCCGCGCCGGGACACCTCACTGGAGAAGATGGCCGGACTGAAGCCGGTCGTCGACGGCGGCACGATCACCGCCGCCTGCTCCTCGCAGGTCTCCGACGGGGCGGCGGCGATGCTGCTGGCCTCCGAGCGGGCCGTGCGCGAACACGGGCTCACCCCCCGCGCGCGCGTGCACCACCTCTCGGTGCGCGGCGAGGACCCGATCCGCATGCTCACCGCCCCCATCCCGGCCACCGCCCACGCCCTGAAGAAGACCGGCATGACCATCGGCGACATCGACCTCGTGGAGATCAACGAGGCCTTCGCCCCGGTCGTCCTGGCCTGGCTGAAGGAGACGGGTGCGGACCCGGAGAAGGTCAACGTCAACGGCGGTGCCATCGCCCTGGGCCACCCGCTCGGCGCGACCGGCGTGAAGCTGATGACGACCCTGCTGCACGAACTGGAGCGCACCGGCGGCCGGTTCGGCCTGCAGACCATGTGCGAGGGCGGCGGACAGGCCAATGTGACGATCATCGAGAGGCTGTGAGACGCCGACGGGTCTCCTCGGCCTCCGCCATGATCCGCTCCACCAGCTCCGCGCACGAGGGCAGGTCGTCGATCACTCCGGCGACCTGCCCGGACGCCATCACGCCCAGGTCCGTACGACCGTCCACCATGGACGCCTTGAGCAGCATCGGGATGTTCGCGGCGAGCAGGACCTGGCTCCAGGTCAGGTCCTTGCCGTGCCGCAGGGCGAGCCCGTCGCGGACCATGCCACGCCAGGTGAGGCCGGAGAGCCGCCGGAAGCGCGACGCCCTGCGCGTCGCATGGAACAGGGCTTTCACACGGCCCGAGTTCTCCAGCGCGTCCACCAGATCCGTCCGCAGCATGCGGTGCGGCAGCCCGTCCACCGCCCTGGTGACCGTCACGTCCCGCACCGTCGCCGCCAGATACCGCGCCTTCACCGCCTCCGGCACGGTCGAGTCCGACGTCAGCAGGAACCGCGTGCCCATGGCGACGCCCGCAGCCCCGTAGGCCAGCGCCGCGACCAGCCCCCGCCCGTCGAAGAACCCGCCCGCCGCCACGACCGGTATGTCCACGGCGTCGACCACCTGCGGCAGCAGGACCGTCGTGGCCACCTCGCCGGTGTGCCCGCCACCCTCCGCGCCCTGCACGACCACCGCGTCCGCGCCCCACGCGGCGACCTTCTCGGCGTGCCGCCGCGCCCCCACGGTCGGCATGACGACCACACCGGCCTCCTTGAGCTCGCCGATCAGCTCCCGCGAGGGGGCCAGGGCGAAGGAGGCGACCCGGACGCCCTCCTCGATCAGGATCCGCACCCGGTCGCCGGCGTCCGCCGCGTCGGCGCGCAGGTTCACACCGAACGGCGCGTCGGTACGGGCCCGGACCTCCCGGACGGCCGCGCGCAACCGGTCGAGCGTCATCGTCGCGGAGGCCAGGATGCCGAGAGCGCCCGCGTTCGCCGTGGCGGAGACCAGGCGCGGTCCCGCCACCCAGCCCATCCCGGTCTGCACGAGGGGATGGCGGACACCGGTCAGCCGGGTCAGCGCCGTCTCCATCACGAGGCGACCTCCCTCGCGCGCGTGCCGGCCGGGTCGACGACCTCGCGGATCAGCCGGAGCTCCTCCGCGGTCGGCTCGCGGGTCGGCGGCACCTCGTCCGGGACGGCGAGCTCGAAGCCCGTCGCCTCCCTGACCTGCTCCACCGTGACACCCGGGTGCAGCGAGGCCAGCCGCATCGAGTGGTCGGGTGTGGCGAAGTCGAAGACAGCCAGATCGGAGACGACCCGCGGGATGCGGTGGTGACGCGCCCCGGCCGCATGGTCGTACCCGACTCCGCAGACCATGTCGACCCGCTCGACGAAGACCCGCCGGGAGTGCCTCGGGATCCAGTAACTGGTCGGATTGTTGAGGGTGTTGACCGGCGCGCCGCGCACCCCGAGCAGCTGCCGCCTCGGCCGCTGCCAGTCGCCGATGCACGAGATGTTCTGGTTGCCGAACCGGTCGATCTGGCTCGCGCCCATCATCACGTGCCGCCGGCCTCCGGTCACCAGGGCCAGATGCTGCCGGTACGGCAGCCAGCCCTCCGTCGTCCCGTCCGGGCGGACCAGTAGCGCCTCGCCGTCGGTCAGCAGCAGGTCAGGCGCGAAGGTGAGCCGGGCGAGCCGGGCGCCGATGGAGGGGATCAGCCCCATGGGGCTCGCGAGCACCTCGCCGTCGCCCCGCCAGGCCTCGGCGCACGCGATCACGCAGTACTCCGCGCGGGTGGCCCCCGTCATGTCCCCTCCCCGACGGCCGACCGGTACGCCTGCTCGTCCCCGGCGAGGAACCGGGCCGCGAACTCGGGCCAAGGGGTCGTCGCGTACGTCTTCTGGAAGGCCTCGTCCCGGCCGTAGTCGGGCGCGCAGGACGTGAAGTGCGCCCCGTTCGGGGCCTCCACGACGCCGGTCACCGTGTGCCGCTTGACCAGCAGGGTCTGCGGCGGTGCCGCCTTCGTCAGCTCGGCCGTGTCGACGATCCGTTCGCAGCTGACGTACGCCGTGTCCGCCGCCTCGCAGAACAGGTCGTCGAAGTACGGGTCCGGGCCCAGGTACTGCCCGTTGCCCAGCCGGTCGGCGCGGTTCATGTGCACCAGGGCCGCGTCGAGCCGCAGGGCGGGCATCGCCACGAACGTCTCCCCATCCCCGTACGGTGAAGTGACCGTCCGCAAACCGGGGTTGACCCGCATCACGTCCGAGCCGATACCGGCCCGCACCGGCAGGAACGGCAGCCGGTTCGCCGCCGCGTGCAGGCCCCACATGAACATCGCCTCGTCGATCTCCGTCAGTGCGAAGGCAGCACGCTCGCGGGCCGCGCGGTAGTGCGGCTCCAGGGGGATCGAGTCGAGGGTGACGAAGGCCGTGACCAGTTTCCGGATCCGCCCGGCGGCGGCCAGCATGCCCACGTCCGGGCCGCCGTAGGAGACGACCGTGAGATCGGTGATCCGGGACCGGAGCAGTGCTCTCACCAGGGCCATCGGCTTGCGGCGCGAGCCCCAGCCGCCGATGCCGAGGGTCATGCCGCTGGACAGGCGGGACACGACCTCGTCGGCCGTCATCGTCTTGTCACTCACCTACGCGCCCTCCTTCCCGAAGCCCGCGCGCACCCGGTCGGCCACCCCACCGAGGCCCGCCTCGAAGGTGAAGCCCTGCTCGAAGCGGTAGCTGCGGCGCACGTCGACCGGATCGATGCCGTTGAGGGCGGCCTTGGCCAGGCGCAGCAGCTGCCCGTCCTTGGCGGCGATCTCGCGGGCCAGCGTCAGCGCGGCGGCTCGCAGTTCCCCGGGCGGCACCACCCGCCACACCGAGCCGTGCGCGTGCAGCTCGGCCGCGGTCGCCGTGCGCGAGGTGTAGTACAGGGCGCGCATCAGGTGCTGCGGGACCAGCCGGGCCAGATGGGTGGCCGCGCCCAGTGCGCCACGGTCCAGCTCGGGCAGGCCGAAGACGGCGTCCTCGCTCGCCACGATCACGTCCGCGTTGCCCACCAGCCCGATGCCGCCGCCCAGGCAGAAGCCGTGCACCGCCGCCACGACCGGCACCGCGCAGTCGTACACCGCGGCGAAGGCCTCCGCGCAGGCGTGGTTGGCGCCGATCAGCGCACTGTTGCCGTCCTTCTGTATCTCCTTGATGTCCACGCCCGCGTTGAACCCGCGCCCCTCGGCCGCCAGCACCACGCACCGGACCGCCGGGTCGCGCCCGGCCGCGCGCACCGCGTCGGCCAGCGCGAACCAGCCGGCCACCGGCAGGGCGTTCACCGGCGGGAAGTCGGCCGTGACGACGGCTATGCCCTTTTCCACGCACGAGGTGGAGACACCCATGGCCGCATCAGCTACCTTTCCACCAAACGTTTGTTAGGTGGAAGGTAGCAGCGAATGGAGCTGGACGGGAAGGTCGCCGTCGTCACGGGCGGGACCCGGGGCGTCGGTGCCGGTATCGCGCGTGCCTTCGTACGGGCGGGTGCCGAGGTCGTGGTCTGCGCCCGCCGCCCGCCGGAAGTCCCGGTGCCCGGAACGGAGTTCGCGCCGCTGGACGTCCGGGACGCCGAGGCCGTCCGGCGCCTGTGCGGCGAGCTGCCCCGGCTGGACGTCCTCGTCAACAACGCGGGCGGCAGCCCCCACCGCCCGCTCACCCACGCCGGCGCCGACCGGCACGCGCGCGTGGTGGAGCTCAACCTCGTGGCTCCGCTGACCATGTCCCTCGCCGCGTACGAGCACCTGCGGCGGGCCAGGGGCTCGATCGTCATGATCGGCAGCGTCAGCGGAGGCCGCCCCTCACCGGGCACCGCCGCCTACGGCGCCGCCAAGGCGGGCCTGGAGAACCTCGCCCGCTCGATGGCCGTGGAGTGGGCGCCCGACATCCGGGTCAACACCCTCGTCGTCGGCATGGTCCGCACCGAACTGTCCCACCTCCACTACGGCGACCAGGACGGCGTCGCCGCCGTCGCCCGCACCGTCCCGCTCGGCCGCCTCGCCGAGCCGTCCGACGTCGGCCGGGCCGCGGTCTTCCTCGCCTCGGACGCCGCCGCCTACATCAGCGGAGCGAGTCTGCTGGTCCACGGCGGTGGGGAGCGCCCCGCGTTCCTGGACGCCTCGACCGCGAACAAGTGAACAAGGAGACCTGAGATGAGCGGAATCTGCGACGGACGGGTCGTCGTCGTCACCGGCGCGGGGCGGGGGCTCGGCCGCGCCCACGCCCTCGCGTTCGCCGCCGAGGGCGCGCGGCTCGTCGTCAACGACCTCGGCGTCGGCCTCGACGGCACAGCCGGAGCCGGCGGGACGCCCGGCCCCGGCAACCCGGCCGCCCGCGTCGCCGAGGAGATCCGCGCGGCGGGCGGCCAGGCGGTGCCGCACGGCGGCGACATCGCCACGACCGAGGGCGCCGCCTCCCTCGTCCGGACGGCCCTGGAGACGTACGGCAGGCTCGACACACTCGTCAACAACGCGGGCTTCCTGCGCGACCGCATGCTGGTCAACCTCGACGAGGACGACTTCGACGCCGTCGTACGCGTCCACCTCAAGGGCCACTTCCTGCCCCTGCGGCACGCCGCCGCACACTGGCGGTCCGAGGCCAAGGCGGGCCGCCCGCCCGAGGCGCGGATCGTCAACACCAGCAGCGGCGCGGGCCTGCTGGGCTCGGTCGGCCAGGGCAACTACAGCGCCGCCAAGGCCGGGATCCTCGCCCTGACCCTGGTCGCGGCGGCCGAACTGCGCCGCTACGGCGTCCAGGTCAACGCGATCGCCCCCGCCGCCCGGACCCGCATGACGGAGCGCACCTTCGCCGACACCATGGCGGCACCCGACTCGGGCTTCGACACGATGGCCCCGGAGAACGTCTCCCCCCTGGTCGTCTGGCTCGGCTCGGCCGCGAGCACGGGGGTGACGGGCCGGGTCTTCGAGGCGGAGGGCGGCCGGATCACGGTGATGGAGGGCTGGCGCCCGGGCCCGAGTGTGGACAAGGGCGAGCGGTGGGCTCCGGCGGAGACGGGGGAGGCGGCTCGGAAACTGCTGGCGGAGGCGGGCGAGCCCGGGCCGGTGTACGGCGCTCAGGGGTTCTAGGGAGCGTCCGCAAAGTCCCGTGCGGACACCCCCGGGGGAGCTCAGGAGACGTCTTACGTGTCGCACTCCAACACGCTCCGGCACAACGCACACCGCGCCCGAACCCGCCCCCGCACCGGCACCCTGATCCGCTGATGACAGGTCGGGCAGGGAAACGACACCCGCAACCGCCCACCCCCGTCCGGAGTGAACGAGTACCGCACACCCGGCTGCGGCGGCCCGGCCGGCGCATGCCGCCGATCGCGCGCGTACCGCCGCCGCCCCGACCACCCCGCCGCGGTCAACGGCGGCTGCTGCTCATCGCGACGGGCCAGCTCCATCCCCTTCACGTACGCCGTGTACGCCTGCGGACTGGTGAACCACACCGACGGGTCCTCCCCGAAGACCAGCGCCCGCTTGGCCAGCACGTACCCGAACTCCTCCGGCGTGAGATACCCCAGCTTCTGGGACGACGCCCGGTCCTCCCGGTACGCGTCCAGCAGCAGCCAGCCCGCGCCCAGATACGTCGCCGCCGTGTCCGTCAGGATCTCGTTGTCCCTCACGCCCGGGAAGGACAGGTCGAGGCGGTGCAGGTACACATGCATCACCTCGTGCGCCAGGGCCGCCCCGATGTCCCGCCGATGTGTACGGAACCGGTCGTTCAGCTCCACGAAGTACTCGGGCCCGGCAGCGAGCTCGACGTTCGCCGCGTGCCGCATCTCCCGGAAGCTCACGATCAGCCGGGCGTCCGGCAGCCGGTAGTGCCGCACCAGCTCGTGCGCCACCCGCTGCGCCCCCAGATACAGGTCGTCGGTGTCGCAGAACGCCACGTCGGCGGGGACCACGCTGGTCGCGAACGTCTGGATCGTGTCGTACGACAGTCGCTTGTACAGCGCCGTGATGGCGGCCCGCACCGTCTCCAGATGCGGGTAGCCGTGCTCGACCGGCCCGTCGTTCGCCACGCCTCACCCCCAAGACGCCCCTGAACCCGATTCCACTGTACGGAAATGTGACGGCAACGGGGCCGTGCCGCCGCCGCTAAAACCGGTCGTCGCCGCCTTGGGCCGCTGGCAGAATCCGGGCCGTGACCAGCGAACAGCGCTCCGTCGCCGCCTCGCTCCAGGTGGGCGGCCAGGACGACGAACTCGACAAGCGGCTCGACGAGGAGCTGACCGCCTTCAACACCGCGGCCGCCGACGGCGTGACCACCGAGCCCCTCTCCGTCCGCGTCACCGACGAGGCCGGCGAGCTGATCGGCGGGCTCACCGCCTGGACCTGGGGCACCCTGTGCTCCGTGGATCTTCTCTGGGTGCGCGCGGACCAGCGGCACGCCGGCTGGGGCGGCCGGCTGATGCGCGCCGCGGAGGAAGAGGCCGTCCGGCGCGGCTGCACGGACATGGTCGTCTCCACGTACAGCTTCCAGGCGCCCGGTTTCTACCCGCGGCTCGGCTTCCGGGAACGGGCGCGCATCGAGGGCGTGCCCGGCGGACACGAGGACGTCTGCTTCCACAAGCGGCTGGGTACCGCCGAGTCGTGAGACGGCCCGCGGCCGCCGGGCGCGCGCCCCTTAGGCTGACCTGCCATGACCACCAGCAACACCGGCACCGGTGACGTCGACCCTGCCGTCCGTGAGGAACTCGCCCGCCTGCGCGACAGCATCGACAACATCGACGCGGCCGTCGTCCACATGCTCGCCGAGCGCTTCAAGTGCACCCAGCAGGTCGGCCTCCTCAAGGCCCGGCACCAGCTGCCGCCCGCCGACCCGGCCCGCGAGTCCCGCCAGATCGCCCGGCTGCGCGCCCTCGCCGAGAACGCCAAACTGGACCCGGCCTTCGCGGAGAAGTTCCTGAACTTCATCGTCGCCGAGGTCATCCGTCACCACGAGCGCATCGCGGACGAGGCGCTCAACGGCTCGACGCCCGGCGGCAACTGACCTCGCGCGACCGCCCCCCGGGGAGTGACACGACGGCCCGCGCGAGGCATGCTGCGCTGTGCACAGCATGTCAGCTGACGAGCACTGCGCGTCAGTGTCCCGGACTTACTCTGGATCCTCCACGAGGGAGGGGCGTCGGGCCATGCCGTCGGAAACCAGGATCCTCATCGTCGACGATCACGAGGACACGCTGTACGCACTGGAGAGCGCCCTGGCCCCGCTGGGCTATCTGCTGGGCCGGGCCACCAGCGGCGACGAGGCGCTCAAGCAGGTGCTGCGCGGCCAGGTCGGCCTGCTCCTGCTCGACGTGCGCATGCCCGGCGTCAGCGGACTGGAAGTCGTGCGCTACATGCGGCGCGTGGAACAGACCCAGCACATCCCGGTCATCCTGCTCACCGGCTTCGGCCCCGACCACGAACTGACCACCGCCGCCTTCGGCCTCGGCGTCGCCGACCTCGTCATGAAACCCGTGGACCCCTGGGCCCTGCGCACCAAGGTCCGCTACCTCTACGACGCCCACCAGCACCACCTCGCCCTGGAGCAGGAGGTGCGCCGGCTGCGCGCCTTCGTCCGGGAGCACACCGAGACCGCCGCACACCCCGAGCGACCCGCCCTGCACACCGAGACCGCATCACACCCCCAACGGCTCGCGCTGCCCCACCCCGACGCGCGCGTGCCGCCCCAGCGGCCCCCGGGGGCGCACGCCGGGGAGCTCGAAAAAGACCGCACCTAGACCGGACATCGGTCGCATACCGATCCGCCTCTGTGCCATGCCCTTGCCATCAGGCAGCATGTCCTGCATGTCCGTACTGACGCGCGACGAAGCGCAGACCCGAGCAGGGCTCCTCGACGTCCACCGCTACACCATCGAACTCGACCTGACCACAGGGGACGAGACCTTCGACTCCCGCACTCTGATCAGGTTCAGCGCCCGCGCGGACGGGGACACCTTCGTCGAGGTCAGGCCCGCCGAGCTGCGCTCCGTCACGCTCGACGGACAACCCCTGGACCCGGAAGCCCTGGACGGCAACCGGCTGCCCCTGAAGAACCTCACCGCCGGCGAGCACGAACTGCGCGTGCACGCGCACATGCGCTACTCCCGCACCGGCGAGGGCATGCACCGCTTCACCGACCCCACCGACGGCGAGACCTACGTCTACACCCAGCTGTTCATGGACGACGTCCAGCGCGTCTTCGCCGCCTTCGACCAGCCCGACCTGAAAGCCGTCTTCGAGCTGTCGGTGAAGGCACCGGAGGGCTGGACCGTCCTCGCCAACGGCGTCACCGAGCACACCGGCGACGGCCTCTGGAAGGCCGCCGCCACCCCGCTGATCTCCACCTACCTGGTCGCCGTCGCCGCCGGCCCCTGGCACTCCGTGCGCACCGAGCACCGCGGCCTGCCCTTCGGCCTGCACTGCCGCCGCTCCCTGGCCCCCTACCTGGACAACGACGCCGACGAACTCCTCGACGTCACGCGCGCGTGCTTCGACCGCTACCACGAGAAGTTCGACGAGCCCTACCCCTTCGACTCCTACGACCAGGCCTTCGTCCCCGAGTTCAACGCGGGCGCCATGGAGAACCCCGGACTGGTCACCTTCCGCGACGAGTTCGTCTACCGCTCCGCCGTCACCGACACCGAGCGGCAGACCCGCGCCATGGTCGTCGCCCACGAGATGGCCCACATGTGGTTCGGCGACCTCGTCACCCTCAAGTGGTGGGACGACATCTGGCTGAACGAGTCCTTCGCCGAGTACATGGGCTACCAGACCCTCACCGAGGCCACCCGCTTCACCGACACCTGGACCGACTTCGGCGTCAACCGCAAGGCCTGGGGCTACGACGCCGACCAGCGCCCCTCCACCCACCCCGTCGCCCCCGAGGCCGTCGACGACACCGCCTCCGCGCTGCTCAACTTCGACGGCATCTCCTACGCCAAGGGCGCCAGCGCACTGCGGCAACTGGTCGCCTGGCTCGGCGAGAAGGACTTCCTGGCCGGCATCAACACCCACTTCACCCGGCACAGGTTCGGCAACGCCACCCTCGCCGACTTCATCGACTCCCTCGCCGGCGCCACCGAACGCGACGTCCACGCCTGGGCCGACGCCTGGCTGCGCACCACCGGCGTCGACACCCTCACCCCGCACCTCGCCCCCGGCGAGAACGGCACCTGCGCCCTCACCGTCGACCGCACCGGCAGCCGCCCGCACCGCATCGCCGCCGGCCTGTACGACCGGGACCTCGGCGACGACGGCGGCCACCTCGTCCTGCGCGAACGCCTCCACCTGGACCTGCCGCAGACCGGCGCCCACCCCGTCGGCAAGCGCCCCGCGCTGCTCCTCCTCAACGACGGCGACCTCAGCTACGCCAAGGTCCGCTTCGACCCGGAGTCCTTCGAGACCGTCCGCAAGGACCTGTCCGGCCTGCCCGAACCCCTCACCCGCGCGGTCGTCTGGAACGCCCTGCGCGACGCCGTCCGCGACGGCGAACTGCCGCCCGCCGCCTACCTGGAGACCGCCCGGGCCCATCTCCCGCTGGAGACCGATCTCGCCATCGTCCAGGGCGTGCTCGCCTTCGCGTCCACGTACATCACCGACCGCTACGTCACGCCCGAGGCGCGGCCCGCCGCGCTCGCCACGCTCTCCGAGCTGTGCCGCGACCTCATCCGCCGCACCGAGGACGGTGACAACCCCGGCCTGCGCCTGATCGCCGTACGCCACCGCATCGACGTCGCCGCCCACCCGGACACCATCGCCGCCTGGTTCGCCGACGGCACCGTGCCCGGCGGCCCGGAGCTCGACCCCGAGCTGCGCTGGCGCGTCCTCGCCCGCCTCGCCGTCCTCGGCGCCACCGACGAGGCCGCCATCGCCGCCGAACTGGAACGCGACCCGAGCGCCACCGGCCAGGAGGGCGCCGCCCGCTGCCGGGCCGCCCTGCCCGACCCGGAGGCCAAGGCCCGCGCCTGGGAGGCGATGTTCGGCTCCGACGAACTGTCCAACTACCTGTTCACCGCCACCGCCCAGGGCTTCTGGCAGCCCGAACAGGCCGACCTGGTACGCGCGTACGTGCCGCGCTACTACACCGACGCCGTCGACGTCGCCGACCGCCGCGGCCCCGCCATCGCCGAAGCCGCCGGCCGCTGGGCCTTCCCCGCTCACGCCGTCGACCCCGAGAACCTCCGCCTCGGCGAGGAGTGCCTGCGCGACGCCGCGCCGATCCCGGCGCTGCGCCGCAAGCTCGTCGACCAACTCGACGATCTGGCACGGGCGCTGCGGGTCCAGCAGGGTCAGGAGGTCTGAGACCGGAGCCTGGGGGGTGTCCCCCGCAAAGTCCCGCCTGCCCCGCGACGCCAGGCATGCCCTCTCGCCGCACCGGGCGCACGCACCGAGCGCCGCAGGGCCCGCCCTCCGGGCGGACGACGGGACTTTGCGGGGGACACCCCCTGGGGCCCGGGTGACGCGGCTTGTCCCTTCCGCCGACGCGAGGGACCGGCCGCCCGTTCGCCGACGCGGGGGACCGGCCGCCGTTTCGCCGACGCGGGAGACCGGCCGCCCTTCCCGGCCTCGGGCCCGGCCTGGGCCGCGCGAGCCGGGCTCGGCCGAGCTGTCCCGGACGCGGCGGGCCCGGTCCGTTCCCGACGTGTCCCGCCGGACATGCTTCCGGCCCTGCTGAAACCTTCGCCGCCACGGTGGGCGGGTGCGCCCGGAGACCTCCGGACGACCGGCCCGCCCGTCCGCCGCCCGGGCCGGGGGCCCATGGCGGACGTCCCAAGGCCTAGAGCCGGTGCCGGACGGATCCGGCAGGTTTCCCCGTACGGAAGTACCTCCTCCCGCATCCGGTCGTTGGGCCTTTCGGGCGAGCCCGCCCCGCGCCCCGGAGGACAGCCCATGAGCACGCCGCCCCTCGCCGCAGGTCCCGAAGGTCCATCGGCCCTGCGGCCGTTGCTCGACACCGTGCTCCAGGCGCTGGACGAGGGCGCCCGGGCACGCGGCGGGCCGCTGCCGGCGGGCGGGCCGGACGTCGTCGCGGCGCGGATGCGCCAGGCGCTGGGCGAGGCCCTGCCCGACCAGGGCGACCCGCACGCCCTGCGCACCCTGGTCCGCGCGTTCGCCGAGGGCGCCGCCGACCCGGCACACCCCCTGTGCGCCGCCCACCTCCACTGCCCGCCCCTCGCCCTCGCCACAGCCGCCGACCTCGCGGCCTCGGCCCTCAACCCGTCCCTGGACTCCTGGGACCAGGCCCCGGCGGCATCGGAACTGGAGACGTTCGTCGCAACGGCGCTGGCCGCCGAGCTCTACGGCGCCGGGGGAGACGCGGGCACGGCCCCCGACTCCCTGATCACCACCGGCGGCACCGAGTCCAACCAGCTCGCCCTCCTCCTCGCGCGGGAGGCGTACGGCGGGTCCGTGCGGCTGGTGTGCGGGGCGAACGCCCATCACTCGCTCGCGCGGGCCGCCTGGCTGCTCGGGCTGCCCGAGCCCGTCGTCGTACCCGCCCCGGCCGGCACGCTGCACCCCGCCGCGCTCGACGAGGCCCTCTCCCGGCTGCCCGGCCCACTGCTCGTCGCCGCCACCGCCGGCACCACCGACGCCGGACTCATCGACCCCCTGCCCGAGATCACCGCCCGCTGCGCGGCCCACGGCGCCCGGCTGCACATCGACGCCGCCTACGGCGGAGGCCTCCTGTTCAGCGACCGCCACCGCGCCCGGCTCGCCGGGCTCGACGCCGCCGACACCGTCACCCTCGACCTGCACAAACTCGGCTGGCAGCCGGTCGCCGCAGGCCTCCTGGCCGTCAAGGACCCCCGCGACCTCACCGCCCTGCGGCACCGCGCCGACTACCTCAACGCCGCCGACGACACCGAGGCCGGCCTGCCGGACCTGCTCGGCCGGTCCCTGCGCACCACCCGCCGCCCCGACGTCCTCAAGCTCGCCGTCACCCTCAAGACCCTCGGCCGCAGCGGCCTCGGCGCGCTCGTCGACCAGGTCTGCACCCGGGCCCGGGACCTCGCCGCCCTCGTCGACGCGCACCCCGGTTTCGAACTCCACGCCCAACCCGTCATCAGCACGGTCCTGTTCCGGCCCGCGGGCGCCACCGACGACACCGTGGCCGCCGTACGCCGCGCGCTCCTCACCGACGGCCGTGCCGTCCTCGGCCGGGCCCGCCTCGACGGCCGGCTCTGGCTCAAGGCCACCCTCCTCAACCCCGCCACCGGGCCCGACGACCTGGCCGCGCTGCTGCACCTCGTGGCAGCCCGGCAAGCGACACTCGTGGAAGGACACACCCCCCGATGAACCCCGCGCCGCGTCCCCAGCCGCACGACGAGCCGGGCCCCGCCCCGGCCACCGCGCCCCAGCACCCGCACCACGAGCCCGACGCGCCCCGCGACCTGGTCGGCATCGGCATCGGCCCGTTCAACCTGTCCCTCGCCGCGCTCGCCCACCCGCTCGGCGAACTCGACACCGCCTTCTACGAGCAGCGCCCCGCCTTCGGCTGGCACTCCGGCCTGCTCATCGAGGGCGCCACCATCCAAGTCCCGTTCCTCGCCGACCTGGTGACCCTCGCCGACCCCACCAGCCCCTGGACCTTTCTCAACTACCTCAGGTCCCGCGAGCGG
The DNA here is from genome assembly GCF_028885415.1 of Streptomyces coeruleorubidus. Taxonomy (GTDB): domain Bacteria; phylum Actinomycetota; class Actinomycetes; order Streptomycetales; family Streptomycetaceae; genus Streptomyces; species Streptomyces coeruleorubidus_A. The sequence goes on along the minus strand of NZ_CP118527.1, from coordinate 2,491,243 downwards.
CTCTTCCCCTTCTACTTCGCCGAGCGCTTGCACATCCAGCGCGCCGAGTACGACGCCTACTGCCGCTGGGTCTGCGAGAACCTCCCGGCACTGCACTTCGGCCACCAGGTCGACGCCGTCCGCTGGAACCCCGAACGGAACCTCTTCGAAGTCGACTTCACCCAACTCGACACCGACGGAGAAGCGGAAGCCCTCGGCCGTACCTACACGCGGAACGTCGTCCTCGGCATCGGCACCGAGCCTTACGTCCCCGGCCCCCTCAAGCCCCTCGTCGAGGCCCCCGGCGTGCCCGTCGTGCACGCCGCCGACTACCTCGACCACCGCGCGGACCTCCTCGCCGCCGAGCACGTCACGGTCGTGGGCATCGGACAGTCCGGCGCCGAGATCTTCCTCGACCTGCTGCGGGGCAGGCCCGCCGGGCGCGAGAAGCTCCACTGGCTGGGCCGCACCGAGGCCTTCGCACCGATGGAGTACTCCAAGCTCGGCCTGGAGCACTTCACCCCTGACCACACCCGCTACTTCCACGCCCTGCCCGAGTCCGCCCGCGACCGGCTCGTCGCCGGGCAGTGGCAGCTGCACAAGGGCATCGACGCCGCCACCATCGCCGCCATCCACGACGAGCTGTACCGCCGCACCCTGCACGGCGGCTGGCCCGACGCCGTCCTCACCCCCGGCGTCCGGATCCGCACCGCCGGCCGCGTCGCGACGACCAAGGTGGAACTGCACCTGGAACACGGCCCGCAGGACAGCCGCTCCCGCCTCACCACCGACGCCGTCGTCCTCGCCACCGGCTACCGCCAACGCCCCCTCGACCGCATCCTCGCCGGCCTCGACCCCTGCATGCGCCGCGACGGCCAGGAGCGCCCGCGCATCGACGAGGACTACCGCCTCGTCCTCGACCCGTCCGTCACCGGCACGGTCTACGTCCAGAACGCCGAGACCCACACGCACGGCGTCGGCGCCCCGGACCTCGGCCTCGCCGCTTGGCGCAGCGCGAACATCCTCAACTCCCTGACCGGCGAAGAGGCGTACGCGCTCCCGCGCCGCACCGCCTTCACCACCTTCGGCCTCACACAACGGCAGCAGGTCCCGCCGCCCCGCGAGGCACCGGCACTGACCCCGCTCGTGGACCGAAGGTGACGCGACCCCGACGCCTTCCAAAGGGACGACTTCACCTAGGGGAGAGACCTGATGCGGTGCTGCTCTGTGCTCATTACCGTCGAGGTCACGGAGCGGTGCTGACAGCATGAAGGAGACATGGTGACTGTGGACGAGCCTGGGGTGTACGAAATCCGGATTCACGGATGCCTGAGCGTGCAGGAGGCGTTGGCGCTGCAGGAGCCGGTCGAGCGTCTGCTGTGTCCGGACCCCGACCACACGCCGCCCTGTGACGTGCCGTGGAGTTTCACCCTCGGTGACGACGAGCAAACTGACGACGGCATCGAGGCCAAGGTCCTCGTCCTGGGCGTCTACACGCCGGGCAGGCGGGCCGCGCAGGTGGCTGACCAGGTGCGCGGCGTTGTGGGTGAGACCCGGCCAGTCACGGTGCGCGCGGCTGCTGCCGGAGAGTTCGAGGAGCTGGCAGAGCAATATCGGATCGAACGCGCTGTCAGGCAGAGCTGACATCCCGTTGAAGCAGCGGACGACGTCACGGACAGTGTCCTCGTCGGCCTGCACGAGACGCGCGATCACCGGGACGCCGTTCCCGCCCGCCGACGCCGGCAGCATCATCGCCCCGGTGATCGCTTCAGGTCACAGCACTAGAAGACGGGCGTGCCGTTCCGCGTGAGCTTCCAGTCCACCGCCGCGAACTCGGCCGGGTCGATGGACCCCTTCGCCTTCACCCAGGCGATCATGGTGTTGCGGATCTCTTCCGAGTTCGACCACAGCAACTGCGCGGCGGCGACATGCGGGAAGTTGCCGCCGCCGTTGGCCCGGTAGTTGTTCACCGCGAACACGAACGTCGCGTCGTCCGCGAGCGGCTGCCCCCCGAACCGCACGTTCGTCACCCGCGAACCGGCCGGCTTCGCGATGTCGATCTCGTACGCCAGACCGCTCACCACGTCGTAGTTGTAGTCCGGCGTGCCGTTCGCGTTCGTCAGCTTCGCCGGATCCACCGCAGCACCCGGCGCCGTCTGCACGAAGTAGTTCGCCGAGAACTCCAGGTACGCCTTCATCTGCGCACCCGTCATCAGACGTGCCTCCAGCGTGTTCTCGAAGACGTACAGACCCGCCACGTCCCGGATCGTCACCTCGCCCGCCGGGATCCGGGCGGACCGCGAGAAGCACGCCGCCTGCGACAGCACCGGCAGCGAGGCGTGCTCCGTGCCCGCCAGGGCCTGCTTCACCGTGTCCGCCTGGATGCGGTTGATCAGATCGATGATCGGCACGTCCTTGTACGGCGCCTCGGCCGACGTCATCTCCGCCGCGTTCGTACCGATGACCTGGTTGACGTACGCCACGACCTTCTCGTGCTCGTCCGACAGCAGCCGGACGATCTTCGGGTCCTCCTCCACGGTGTTGGAGTTGAGGACCCGCGCGCCCACCTTCTCGACCTTCCAGCAGCCCTTCTCCCAGACCAACTCGAAGTCGAAGAGCGTGAGCCGCTGCCCCCACTTCAGCGGCTCGGACAGCACGACCTGCTTGCCCGTCTTCTTGTTGGTCACGAAGTACTCGGGGATCTCCGTGTGCGCGTGCCCGACCAGGATCGCGTCGATGCCCGGCACCTGCTCGGCCACCAGCCCGGCCGCGTTCTCGATGTACGGCAGCTGGTCACCGTAGGACGACGTCCCCGACGAACCGCTGTGCGCCGACACGATGACGACGTCCGCGCCCATCGACCGCAGCTTCGGCACCCACTTCGCCGCCTGCTCCTCCAGACCCGGGAACGTCATCTTCCCCTGCACGTTCGCCTTGTCCCAGATCGCGATCCCCGGGTTCGTCAGACCCAGCACCGCCACCTTCACATCCCGCCCGAACGGCGTGCGCAGCCGGTGCATGCTGTACGGCGCGAAAGCGGGCCGCAGCGTCTTCGCGTCCAGCGCGTTCGCGCCCAGCAGCGGGAAACGGCACTGCTGCTCGAACTTCCGCAGCACCGGGATGCCGTAGTTGAACTCGTGGTTGCCGAGCGCCGCCGCGTCGTAACCCATGGCGTTCATGGCCTGCGCCATCGGATGCACCGGGCCGCCCTCGGCCGTGATCGGGTCGACCTTGGCGTAGTAGTACGACAGCTGCGTGCCCTGGATGGTGTCGCCCGCGTCGATCAGCAGCGTGTTGCGGCGGCCCTTCTCCTCGCGGACGCGGTTCACCAGGGTCGAGACCTTGGCGAGACCGACGTCGTTGTGGTCCTTGTCGTCGAACTCCTTGTCCGTGAAGTAGTCCCAGTTGAATACGTTCCCGTGCAGGTCCGTCGTCCCCAGCACGGTGAAGGCGTACCGCTTCGCGCCCCGCTTGTCCGCGCGCGCCTCGGCCGCCTGCGCACCCGGCGCCCCGACCGCACCGGCCAACGCCACCCCCGCCCCGGTCACGGCGGACTTCTCCAGGAACTTCCGGCGGTTCAACGGCATGTCTGGCTCCTCGCGGAATCTGTGAACGACGCGCGTAGATAACGCGCGTAGATTCTGACCCGTTCATGACCGGCAGCAACAGCCCCGCCAGGTTGCGATCTGATGACTCGACCCACCGGCTCCACGCCTGTGGCCAGCCAAGACATGACAGAGTGGGGCGTATGACCGCGCCCACGGCAGACCCCTCCCAGCCCGCCGTCCCCTACGGCACACCCGACGCCCCCCGCATCGCCGTCCGCGGCGAGGCCCGCCTCGAAGTCGACCCCGAGATCGCCCGCATAGGCATCACCGTCGCCGCCCGCGGCCGCGACCGCCGCTCCGCCCTCGACGACCTCACCCGCCGCAACGCCGGCGTCCTCGACCTCGTGAAGTCCTACGGCGACGCCGTCGAACGCCTGGAGACCGGCGCCTTCTCCATCACCCCCGAACTCACCAAGCACGGCCGCGGCGAACGCGTCCGCACCTACCACGGCAGCGTCCACGTCACCGCCGAACTCACCGACTTCACCGCCCTCGGCGAACTCACCACCCGCCTCGCCGACCTGGAACTCACCCGCGTGGACGGCCCCTGGTGGGCCCTGCGCCCCGACTCGCCCGCCCATCGCGAAGCCCGCAAGAAGGCCGTACGGGAAGCCGTCCAGCGCGCCCGCGAGTACGCCGAGGCACTCGGCACCACCCTCTCCGCCCTGGTCGAACTCGCCGACATCGGCGCCGAGAACGCCCCGCCGCCCTACCCCCAGGCCCCCGGCCGCGCACGCTCCGCCGCCTTCGGCGCCGCCGAGAACGCCCCGGCGGCCCCCCTCGACCTCGAACCCCAGCGCCAGCGGGTCCACGCCCAGATCAACGCCCGCTTCACGATGGTGCCGCCGCAGCTCTAGCCGGCCTATTCCGAAAACCCGACCGAATTCCTCGGGGTGCTCATCGGAGCACCCCGCCGCACAATTCAACGCTTGTCAATAACGCTTCACTCAAAGTCTGTTGAGTGGTCACGCTCGACCAATTCTCTACCAGTCGGTAACTCATAGGCTCAGACCATGCGCCGAGCAAAGATCGTCTGTACCCTTGGGCCCGCCACCGACTCGTACGACCAGATCAAAGCACTGGTCGACGCCGGAATGGACGTAGCCCGCTTCAACCTCAGCCACGGCGGACACGCCGAACACGAGGAGCGCTACCACCGAGTGCGAAAGGCCGCCGACGAAACGGGCCGCAGTGTCGGCATCCTCGCCGACCTTCAAGGCCCGAAAATCCGGCTCGGCCGCTTCACCGAAGGCCCCGTACTCCTTGAACGCGGCGACACCTTCACCATCACCGTCGAAGAAGGCGTCGAAGGCGACCGAACCATCTGCGGCACCACCTACGCCGGACTCGCGGACGACGTCACCACCGGCCAACGCATCCTCGTCGACGACGGCAAGGTCTGCCTGGAGGTCACCGAGGTCGACGGCCCCCGCGTCCACACCACGGTCGTCGAAGGCGGCGTCATCTCCGACCACAAGGGCCTCAACCTCCCCGGCGTCGCCGTCTCCGTCCCCGCCCTCTCCAAAAAAGACGAGGACGACCTCCGCTGGGCCCTGCGCACCGGCGCCGACGTCATCGCCCTCTCCTTCGTCCGCACCGGCCGCGACATCCAGGACGTCCACCGCATCATGGACGAGGAAGGCCGCCGGCTCCCCGTCATCGCCAAGGTCGAAAAACCCCAGGCGGTGGAGAGCATCGACGACATCGTCGCGGCGTTCGACGGCATCATGGTCGCGCGCGGAGACCTCGGCGTCGAAATGCCGCTGGAACAGGTTCCGATCGTTCAAAAGCGCGCCATCAAACTGGCGAAGCGCAACGCCAAACCGGTGATTGTGGCGACCCAGATGCTCGACTCGATGATCGACAACGCCCGCCCGACACGTGCGGAAGCCTCCGACGTCGCCAACGCGGTCATCGACGGCACGGACGCCGTCATGCTCTCCGGCGAAACGAGCGTCGGCAAACACGCGACCGAAACGGTCAGGACAATGGCCCGCATCGTCGAAGCGGCGGAGGAAGACATCCTGGCCAAAGGCCTCCCGCCGCTCACGGAACACAACAAACCCCGCACCCAGGGCGGCGCGGTAGCCCGGGCGGCAGCCGAAATGGGCGACTTCCTGGGCGCGCGATTCCTGGTCGCCTTCACCCAGTCCGGCGACACGGCCCGCCGCCTCTCCCGCTACCGCTCCCCGATCCCCCTCCTCGCCTTCACCCCCGACCAGGCCACCCGCTCCCAGCTCAGCCTGACCTGGGGCGTCGAGACGTTCCTCGGCCCCTGCGTGGACTCCACGGACGCGATGGTCGACCAGGTCGACGAACTACTCCTGCGCTACGGCCGCTGCCAGAAGGGCGACACGGTCGTCATCACGGCCGGCTCACCTCCCGGCGTCTCCGGCTCCACGAACATGGTCCGCGTCCACCACATCGGCGAGGACGACAGCCCGAAGTAGGGCGCCGTCAGTATTTGGGTCCTACGTGGGCGTCCATGAGGGCTACGGAGGGTTTGCGGGCGACGGAGATGTTGCGTGCGTTGGTCTGCTTCCACTCGACGCCGACCTGGTCGAGGGTGATGGTAAAGAGCCCGATGATGTCGGCCGAGAGGTTGGTGAAGAAGTACCGGGGATATTCGTAGCGCTTCCGCTCACCGCCCACGAGGCGGGTCGTCCAGTTGGTGATCCGGCAGCCGTCGGAGTGGATAAGCCCCCGGATGAACTCCCAGGGGTGGTTGTCGACGATGACCTGTTGCCAGGGTTCGAGGGCGATGCGGCGTTCGTGTTTCTTGCCGGGTCCGTGCTGGGGGAAGAAGTACGGCCAGTGCCTGCTGTAGCTGACCACTGAGACGTATCCCTGAGCCTGAACGCGAGAGGCGCACCCGGTCGGGTTGGTGGTGCGCATGGCACTCTCGCATGCTTCGATCAGACCGGGCCAAGAGTTCGCGCACGCGATTCTCAGGTAATAGCCGGTGCCGCGAGGGTGGCCGCTGATGCAGCCATCGCCGAGATGGAGACCCAGAAGGTAGGCGTACGCGCACTCGTCGGCGGGCGGACCGGGGTCTGGAGGTGCTGCCATACGGGGCAGCGGCTCAAGGCGGTCCTGCCAGGAACGGATCGCGGCCCGCGAGATGCCTGTCTCACGGCTCACCGAATTCAGGCTGCGGCCCTGGGCCACCAGCGCGAGCGCTCGCTCGCGTGTACTGACGTCGTACATGGAGGCCACTGTGAGGCGGTGATCATGACGACACGCAGAAAGAAGCGGATGTTCACGAGAACGTGGACATCCGCTTGTAAACAGTGACCTTGGAAATGAAGGAAAAGTGCCCCGGGTCGGACTCGAACCGACACTGTATGGGTTTTGAATCCATTGCCTGCTGCCAATTGGGCTACCGGGGCCCGGTGAATCGAAGGTTGACCTCGACCCTCCGCCTGACCACCATACCGCAGCTAGGTACGCTCTTGGGAGCAGTACCGGCCTGCCCCGTACCAAGGAGCCCACGTGAGCGCCCCCGAGTCGCCCCAGCCTGTTGACGTGCCTGATGAGGACAACTCGCACGTGCCTCCGATGACGACCCGGGTCGTCATCGCCGAGGACGAGGCCCTGATCCGGCTCGATCTCAAAGAGATGCTGGAGGAGGAGGGGTACACCGTCGTCGGTGAGGCCGGGGACGGGGAGCAGGCCGTGGAGCTGGCTCGTGAGCACCGCCCCGACCTGGTGATCCTGGACGTGAAGATGCCGAAGCTGGACGGTATCTCCGCGGCGGAGAAGATCGCCGAGGAGAGCATCGCGCCGGTGCTGATGCTGACCGCCTTCTCGCAGCGCGACCTCGTGGAGCGGGCCCGGGACGCCGGTGCCATGGCGTACCTGGTGAAGCCGTTCAGCAAGACGGACGTCGTGCCGGCGATCGAGATGGCCGTCTCGCGTTTCACGGAGCTGAAGGAGCTGGAGAAGGAGGTCGCGGACCTCACGCTGCGGCTGGAGACGCGGAAGCTGGTTGACCGGGCCAAGTCCATCCTGCAGACGGAGTACGGGCTGACCGAGCCCGCCGCGTTCCGGTGGATCCAGAAGACGTCGATGGACCGGCGGATGTCTATGCAGCAGGTCGCGGAGGCGGTCATCCAGGACGCGGAGGAGAAGAAGGCCAACAAGGGCTGAGAGCAGAGAAGAGGCCCGCCCCCTTTCCGAACCGGAGGGGGCGGGCCTCTTCGTGTACGGGCCGGACCTCAGTCCTCGCCCAGGTACGCCTTCCGTACCGACTCGTCGTGCAGCAGGTCCTGCCCCGTCCCGGACAGGACGACGTTGCCGACCTCCATGACGTGGCCCTGATCGGCGAGCGAGAGCGCGGCCTGGGCGTTCTGTTCGACGAGCAGGATGGTCGTGCCCTGGGACTTCAGCTCGGAGATCGTCGCCATGATCTTCTGCATCATGATCGGGGAGAGGCCCATGGAGGGCTCGTCGAGCATGAGGAGCTTGGGCCGGGACATCAGGGCGCGGCCCATGGCGAGCATCTGCTGTTCGCCGCCGGAGAGGGTTCCCGCGGCCTGCTTCCTGCGTTCCCCGAGGATGGGGAAGAGGTCGTAGGCCCGCTGGATGTCCTTCTCGATGCCTTCCTTGTCCTTGCGGAGGAACGCGCCGAGCTGGAGGTTCTCCGCGATGGTGAGGCGGGGGAAGATGTGCCGGCCTTCGGGGGAGTGGGCGAGGCCGAGGGCGACGATCTTGTGGGCGGGTACCCCGCTCAACGGCTTGCCGTCGAAGACGATCTTCCCGGACGTCGGCTTCAGCAGGCCCGACAGCGTGCGCAGGGTGGTCGTCTTGCCGGCGCCGTTGGTGCCGATGAGAGTGACGACCTGGCCGGCCTCGACGGTGAAGGAGATGCCTTTGACGGCTTCGATCTTGCCGTAGGAGACCCGGAGGTCCTCGACCTCGAGGAGTGCGGTCACTTGGCTTCTCCCTTGGTGCTGCTGGCGGTGCTGGGCGCGTCGGCGGCGGCTTCGGCGGCGGCCTCGGCTGCTTCGACCTCCGCGGCTTCGGCCTCTCCGGGGTCGCCTTCGAACGGCTCTCCCAGGTAGGCGGCGATGACGCGCTCGTCGGCCTGGACGACTTCGGAGGTGCCCTCGACGAGCTTCTCGCCCTGGACGAGGACGGCGACGCGGTCGCACAGGTTGAACACGAAGCGCATGTCGTGCTCGATGAGGAGGACGGCGACGCCCTTGTCGCGGATGGCGAAGACGAGTTCCTCGGTGGCCCGGGTCTCCTGGGGGTTCATGCCGGCCGTCGGCTCGTCGAGCAGGAGCAGGCCGGGCTCGCTGGCCAGGGCGCGCGCGATCTCCAGCTTGCGCTGTTCGCCGTAGGGGAGGTTGCGTGCCAGGTGGTCGCGCTTGTGGGCGAGGCCGATGAACTCGAGGAGTTCCATGGCGCGTTCCTCGCTGGCGCGTTCGGCCTTCTTGAAGCCGGGGCCGCGCAGGAGGGCGGACCACAATCCCTCTTTGGTCCGTGTGTGGCGGCCGACGAGGACGTTTTCCAGGACCGTCATGTTGGCGAACAGGCGGATGTTCTGGAAGGTCCGGGCGATGCCGGCCTGGGTGACCAGGTGGGGTTTGGGCGGCAGGACGGTGCCCTTGTAGGAGACCGTGCCTTCCGTCGGGACGTACAGGCCGGTCAGGCAGTTGAAGAAGGTGGTCTTGCCGGCGCCGTTGGGGCCGATCAGTCCGACGATCTCGCCGGAGTTGACCGTGAAGTCGACGGAGCGGACGGCGGTAAGGCCGCCGAAGCGCATCGTGACGTCGCGTGCTTCGAGTACAGGTGTGGTCATGATGGTTACGCCCCCGCCTTGGTGACGGCCGGTTCGTCGGTCAGCGTGGTCTGTTTGGGTACGTCGAGTTGGCCGGTCTCGTGGAATTCGAGCTGGCGCCGGCGGTTGGCGATGATGCCTTCGGGGCGGAAGCGCATCAGCAGGATGAGCGCGATGCCGAAGGCCAGGAGCGACTTGTCCTGGAGGAACACCAGCTTTTCGGGGAGCAGGTAGAGCAGGGCCGCGCCGAGGAGCGGTCCGGCGACCGTGCCCATGCCGCCGAGGACGACCGCGGCCAGGAGGAACGCGGAGTTGGGCGGGGTGGAGCCGGCGAACTGGTATGGCGTGGGGACCACGCTGTAGGTGACGTGGGCGCTGACGGTGCCGGCGAGGCCGGCGAGTGCGGCGCCGAGGGCGAAGGCGACGAGCTTGACGCGGAAGCCGTTGATGCCCATGGCGGTGGCGGCGGTCTCGTCCTCGCGGATGGCGATCCAGGAGCGGCCGATGCGGGAGTCCGCCGCACGCGTGTACACCAGGACCACGATGGCCATGATGAGGACCATCAGTAGGTAGTAGTTGGCGAACCGGCCGAGGGTGAATCCGCCGATGTCGTGGGCCTGGCCGAAGTTGAACCCGAACATGTTCAGGTCGGGGATGGACGGGATGCCGTTGGGCCCGTTGGTGAGGTCCGGGCCTGAGTCGCCGTCCATGTTGTTGACGGCGATGCGGAAGATCTCTCCGAAGCCGAGGGTGACGATGGCGAGGTAGTCGCCGCGCAGGCGCAGGGTCGGGGCGCCGATGAGGACGCCGAAGACGAGGGAGGCTGCGGCGCCGGTGAGGGCGGAGGCCCAGAAGGGGAACTGGACGCCGGAGATGGTGGAGAACTCGGAGCCGGAGACGAGGGCGGCGGTGTAGGCGCCGACGCCGAGGAAGGCGACGTATCCGAGGTCGAGGAGTCCGGCGAGGCCGACGACGATGTTGAGGCCGAGGGCGACCGTCCCGAAGATCAGGATGTTGACGCCGATGTTGGCGTAGTGGTCGTCGGTTTGGGTGAAGGGGAAGGCGATGGCCGCGGCGAAGCCCATGGCGAGGGTGAAGCTGCGGTTGGCGGCGACCAGTGCGGAGAAGCGGTCGAGGAGGCCGGCGGTGTGCAGCGCCCACATGGCGAAGGTGACGACGAAGAGGTAGCCGACGAAGAGTTCGCCGTATTCGGTGTCGATGCCGTAGGTGAAGACGCCGAGGCCGATGATGGTGGCGACGGTGATCACTGCCCGCTGGACCCAGCCGCTGCTGGCCTGGGCGGCGGGGATGCGGTCGGGTTTGGCGATGTAGGCCTTGAGGGCTTCCTTCGTGCCGTCGGTGCCCCGCTCCTGGGGGAGGGCGAAGGCGCCGAGGAGGGGCAGGAGGGAGGCGATGGCCGCGATCCAGCCGCCGGGTTCGAGGTTGACGACACCGCCGAGTTCGGCGCTGATGGCGATGACCGTGAACCAGGTGACGGCGAAGCCGCCGAGGGCGGTGAGGACGAGGGGTGCGTTGTTGCGGGCGGGCAGCAGCCAGCCCAGGCCGCGGATGCCGTACGAGGCGAGCGCGAACAGTGCGGTGAGGACGCCGGCGGTGAAGGTGAGCCACTGCAGGCCGCCGGGGTAGCCGTTGATGGTGAGGTCGCCGGGGAACTCGTCGGTCCAGGTCCAGGCGAGGAAGGCGGAGGCCGCGGTGGCGATGCCGCCGGCGAGCAGGAGGGCGCGGGCGGCCGCTTCGGGCAGCGGTATCAGGCCGCGGGGTGCGGGCGGGGTGGGCACGGCGTCCGGGGCGGGGGTCTTGGTCGTCTCGGTCATGTGATCACGCCCTGTCCGCGACGCGCTCGCCGAGCAGGCCCTGTGGCCTGAAGAGGAGCACGAGGATGAGGAGGCAGAAGGCCCACACGTTGGCCCAGCTCTGGCCGCCGAGCTGCTGCATGCCGGGGATCTCGTCGATGTAGGCGGAGGCGAGGGTCTCGGCGATGCCGAGGACGACGCCGCCGAGCATGGCGCCGTAGATGTTGCCGATGCCGCCGAGGACGGCCGCGGTGAACGCCTTGAGGCCCATGAGGAAGCCCATGCGGTAGTCGACGTTGCCGTACTTGAGTCCGTAGGCGACGGCCGCGACGGCGGCGAAGAAGCCGCCGATGGCGAAGGCGATGACGATGATGCGGTTGGTGTCGATGCCCATGAGCTGCGCGGTGTCGGGGTCCTGCGCGGTGGCCTGCATGGCGCGGCCGGTGCGGCTGCGGCGCACGAAGAAGGCGAGGGCGGCCATGCAGAGGATGGCGGCGAGGATGAGGAAGATGTCGGCGTCCTTGATGGTGACGGAGCCGATGTCGTGGGTGGCGTCGAGGCCGGGGAAGGCGCGGGCGCGGTCGGCGCCGGGGTAGAAGTTGCGCACGACCTCCTGGAGCGCCAGGGAGAGGCCGATGGCCGTGATGAGCGGTGCCAGTCGTGGTGCTCCGCGCAGTGGCCGGTAGGCGAACCGTTCCGCTCCGACGGCGATGAGGATGGCCACGATGGCGCCGCCGAGGAGCATGAGGGGAACGGCGAAAGCCATCGAGGTGCCGTCGGGGAGGATGTAGAAGTAGACCGTGAGGGCGCCGAACGCTCCGGTCATGAAGATCTCGCCGTGCGCGAAGTTGATGAGCTGGACGATGCCGTAGACCATCGTGTAGCCGATGGCTATCAGCCCGTACATCGAGCCGAGAAGCAGCCCGTTGGCCAGCTGCTGCGGCAGGGTGTTCACCGCATGGCCTCCATGTCGCTGGTGGTGGTGTGCACTGGATGTGTGCGTGGTCGTGTGATGGGTGGGGGTGTGAAAACGGGCCGCGCGGTCGGGGTCCTCCTTCCGCGCGGCCCGTGGTGCGGCTAGTGGGGGGCCGGGACTACTTCAGGTCGGCGGTGCCGGTCTCGACGTCCTTCCAGGCACCCTTCTCGACCTGGTACACCGTCAGCTGCTTGTTGGTGGTGTCGCCGTACTGGTCGAAGGAGATCTTGCCGGTGAGGCCTTCGAAGTCGGACTTCTGGACTCCGTCGACGACCTTGGAGCGCAGGTCGTTGATGTCGGTGGGCACCTTGCCGCCGTTGGCGTCGGCCGCGGCCTTGACGGCCTTGATGATGGCCGTGGTGGCGTCGTAGGCGTACGCGCCGTAGGCGCCGTAGTCGCCCTTGTAACCCTTGTCCTTGTACGTCTGGATGAACTGCTTGGCCGCGGGCAGGGTGTCGGCGGGGACACCGATGGCGGTGGCGAGGTCACCCTCGGCGGCCTTGCCGGCGGCCTCGATGTAGGTGGAGGCGAACATGCCGTCGCCGCCGAACAGCGGGATCTTGACGCCGGCGTCCTTGAGCTGCTTGGTGATCAGCGCGGACTCGTCGTACTGGCCGCCGTAGTAGAGCAGGTCGGCACCGGAGTTCTTGATCTTCGTGACGAGGGAGCCGAAGTCCTTGTCGCCGGTGTTGACGTGGTCGGTGCCGACGACGGTGCCGCCGAACTTCTTGTACTGCTCCCCGAAGATCTTCGCGAGGCCGGCGCCGTAGGTCTGCTTGTCGTCGACGATGAAGGCCTTCTTCTTCTTGAGGCCGTTGTACGCGTAGCCGGCGGCGAAGCTGCCCTGGAGTTCGTCGGTGGTGGCGGTGCGGAAGTACGTCTTGTAGGGACGCTTCTTGTCCGTCTGCCAGTTCTTGCCCTGGGTCAGCTCGGGGTTGGTGTTGGCCGGGGAGATCTGGACCATGTTGGCCGAGGCGAACACCTGCTGCATCGTCTGGGCGACGCCGGAGTTCAGCGGGCCGACGGCGCCGACGACGGTCTTGTCGCCGGTGAGGCTGGTGGCGTTGGACTGGCCGGTGGCGGGCTGGGCCTTGTCGTCCAGGGCCTTGAGCTTGAATTTCACGCCCGGGACCCAGTTGTTCTTGTTGGCGTCGTCGACGGCTATCTGGGCGCCGTACTGGATGCCGAGGCCGGTGGTGGAGTTCTCACCGGAGAGGGGGGCGTCGACGCCGATGGTCAGGGTCGTGCCGCTCCCGCCGTCTCCGCTCTTGTCACCGCTGTCGTCTCGGGAGCCGCAGGCGGTGAGAGTCAGAGCTCCGGTCGTGAGAACGGAGGTAAGAATCACCAAGGAACGCTGTCGCACAATCAGTCCTTTCACAGGCAGGCCCGCCCTGGTCGGGGGGTGAGTGCCGCGCTGGTACCGAACTCCCGATGGAGCGGTGACTGGCCGTGACTCTAAGCCCGGTGTGCAGGCAGGGTCAGCGTCGTGGGACGGCTTGTGACTTTCTTGTTATGACGCGATGGATGCCCGGCTTCGCCGGGGGGCCCTCTCGGCGGGTTTGGTGGACTCTGTCCGATGTCCGCATTCTGAGAACGCGCACTTCCGGTTGGTCGCGGCTGGGATCGTCGTGGTTGCCGGGGTGCGGGCGGCGTGGACCGGATCGGAATGGTTCCGGCAGGGGGCGCGGCCGAAGATCAAACTGTCGTGTTGTATTGCGCGTGTGTTACGGAGCGTTACGCAGTGCCAGGGTGGGTCGCGCCCGAGGGGAGTCCCGGACAATCGGAAACGGCTATTTCCACGGTGGCGCGCCTCGGGTTCTCGCGGGGGAGTCGAGTGGTCCGGCGGGGCCGAGGTGGTGCCCGTGGCGGCGTTGGCGGTCCGGGGTGCCGGCGTCGGTTCGGTCGGTCGGTCGGCGAGCCGGTCGGTCAGGAGTGGTGCGTCGGTGCCGATGACGTCGCAATTCGGCTCGTCCTCCGTCGAGTTGACGGGTTCGACGGGCCCGGTGGTGCCGCGGAAGGCGGGCGGTGCCCCGCCGTTCCGGGAGGTGCCCCGCCGTTCCGGGCGGTGCGCGGTGCGGCGGGGCGGTCGTTCGTGCGGGGCCGTTGGGGCTGGCCCGGGATTACGGGAGCTTCACGAACGGCGCCAGGAAGGTGCGGGCGCCGGGGGTGTCCAGGCGGTACGTCACGTTGGTCGCGTAGCAGGGGGTGTCGCCGGTGATGGTGGTGGCGGCGAGGATGTTCCGCCCGCCGATGACGGCGAAGTTGGGACCGCCCGAGTCGCCGTAGCAGGCACCTCCGTTGCCCTGCGGGGCGGTCATCGCCAGACGGGCCCAGGAGTCGTTGAGGGAGTTGAAGGTGACGGGCGCCTTCATGCGGACGCCGCCGCCGGGGTGGGTCTGGCCGCCGGGCCCGTTGACGGCTTCCTGGGTGCCGTAGCCGGCGACGAGCCAGTCGGTGGTGTTCAGGCCCTGCGGGCCGAGCCTGCCGAGCTGGTTCGCGGTGGGCAGGGTGGCCGGGGTGAAGCTCCAGCGGGCTTTGACCTGGGTGGCGGGCAGTTCGACCACCGAGATGTCGTGGGTGTCGGAGGCGGGCCCCGGGTAGTCGGGGTGCGAGTGGGCGGTGCCCTGGACGGCGACGGCGGAGGCCTGAGCGGCCGGGTCGCCCGGGTGCTTCTTCGCCGCCGCGTCGAGGCCGGACTGCACGTCCTGGTCGAGGGAGACGTAGAACCGCACGTTGTCGGGCCAGTCGGTGGTGCAGTGCGCGGCGGTCAGGAAGGTGTCCGTGTCGATCATGGTGCCGGAGCAGACCCAGTCGACCCGGTCGGGGGTCGCGGGGTTGCCGTCGTCGTCCCAGGTGGCCACGAGCGCGCCGACCTCGGTGCGTTCGGGTGCGGGCGTGGCGTTGTAGGAGTTGATGGCGGACGACGGCAGCGCGGTGGCGAGCACGGCGGCACCGGCCGCGGCGGTGACGGCGAGGGCGCGTACGGAGGTCAAGAGAAACCCTTCTAGGGGTGGGACGGGTCTTCTCCTGCGGGGGGTGGGGCGTCGTCAGTGAAGCGCCCGGGGGCGGCCGCGACAAGAGCGCGCCCGCCCCTCCAGGGTTTTCCCTACGTCTGTCGGCTCCGCGCCGGTCGGCTCGACGTCGGTCGGCTCGGCATCGGTCGACCGGCGTCCGTCAGCTCGCGGCGCGGATGAGTTCCTCGTCGCCCGGGTTCACATCGCGCAGCAGGCAGGTCAGCCTGGCCGTACATACCCTTTTGTCGTTTTCATCGGTTATGACGATCTCGTACGTGGCGGTCGAGCGCCCCCGGTGCACGGGCGTGGCCACGCCGGTGACGAGGCCGGAGCGCACCCCGCGGTGGTGGGTGCAGTTCAGGTCGACGCCCACGGCGATCTTGGAGCTGCCGCCGTGCAGCATCGAGCCGACCGAACCGAGCGTCTCGGCCAGCACCGCGGAGGCCCCGCCGTGCAGCAGTCCGTAGGGCTGGGTGTTGCCCTCGACCGGCATCGTCCCGACGACCCGGTCCGCGGACGCCTCGACGATCTGGACGCCCATCCGGGTCCCGAGGTGGCCCGCGGAGAACAGGGCCAAGAGGTCCACACCGAGAGCGGCGTACTCGTCGATGACCTCCTGCGGGAACTTCACACGCTGCTGTTCACCCATGGGGCCCGGTCTCCGTTCGTCCAGATCATGCGGTTGCCTCTGCGGCTGAGCAAACGCTCAGTCGGTCGCCGATTGTTCCAGACGCACCACGACGGACTTGCTGGCCGGGGTGTTACTGGTGTCCGCCGTGGCGTCCAGCGGCACCAGCACGTTGGTCTCCGGGTAGTAGGCGGCGGCGCAGCCCCGGGCCGTCGGGTAGTGCACGACCCGGAAACCGGGCGCCCTGCGCTCCACACCGTCCTTCCACTCGCCGACCAGGTCGACGTAGGAACCGTCGGCCAGCTTCAGGGCACGCGCGTCCTCGGGGTTGACCAGCACCACCCGGCGGCCGTTCCTGATGCCCCGGTAACGGTCGTCGAGGCCGTAGACCGTGGTGTTGTACTGGTCGTGCGAGCGCAGCGTCTGGAGCAGCAGGCGGCCCTCGGGCAGCTTGGGGTACTCCACGGGCGCGGCGGTGAAGTTGGCCTTGCCGGTGGCCGTGGGGAAGCGGCGTTCGTCGCGCGGGGCGTGCGGGAGCGTGAAGCCGCCGGGGCGGGCCACGCGCGCGTTGAAGTCCTCGAAGCCGGGGATCACCCGCGCGATGCGGTCCCGGATCGTCGCGTAGTCCTTCTCGAACTCCTCCCAGGGCGTGGCGCTGTTCTCGCCCAGGACGCGGCGGGCCAGGCGGCAGACGATGGCCGGTTCCGACAGCAGATGCCGGCTCGCGGGCTCAAGCCGCCCCCGGGAGGCGTGCACCATGCCCATCGAGTCCTCGACGGTCACGAACTGCTCGCCGCTGCCCTGGAGATCGCGCTCGGTGCGGCCGAGCGTCGGGAGGATCAGGGCACGCGCGCCCGTGATCACGTGCGAGCGGTTCAGCTTCGTCGACACGTGCACGGTCAGCCGGGCCCGCCGCATGGCCGCTTCGGTGACCTCCGTGTCCGGGGACGCGGAGACGAAGTTGCCGCCCATGGCGAAGAAGACCTTCGCCTCGCCGTCGCGCAGCGCGCGGATGGCCCGTACGACGTCGTAACCGTGCTCGCGCGGCGGGGCGAAGCCGAACTCCTTCTCCAGGGCGTCCAGGAACGCCGGGGCGGGGCGCTCGAAGATGCCCATCGTGCGGTCGCCCTGCACGTTCGAATGCCCGCGCACCGGGCACACGCCCGCGCCCGGGCGGCCGATGTTGCCGCGCAGGAGAAGGAAGTTGACCACTTCCCGGATCGTGGGCACGGAGTGCTTGTGCTGGGTGAGGCCCATCGCCCAGCACACGATGGTCCGCTCGGAGGCCAGGACCATGCCGAGGGCCTTCTCGATGTCCTCCCGGGTCAGGCCGGTCGCCGCGAGCGTCTCGTCCCAGTCGGCGGCGCGGGCGGCCTCGGCGAACTCCTCGTAGCCGTGCGTGTGCTCCCGGACGAACGCCTCGTCGACCGCGCCCTTGGTCTCGACGATCAGCTTGTTGAGGAGACGGAACAGGGCCTGGTCGCCGCCGATGCGGATCTGGAGGAACAGGTCGGTCAGCGCGGCGCCCTTGAGCATGCCCTGCGGGGTCTGCGGGTTCTTGAAGCGCTCCAGGCCCGCCTCGGGCAGCGGGTTGACGCTGATGATCCTCGCCCCGTTGTCCTTGGCCTTCTCCAGGGCGGACAGCATGCGCGGGTGGTTCGTCCCCGGGTTCTGTCCGGCGACGATGATCAGGTCGGCCTTGTACAGATCCTCCAGCAGGACGCTGCCCTTGCCGATGCCGATCGTCTCCGACAGGGCCGAACCGGACGACTCGTGGCACATGTTCGAGCAGTCGGGCAGGTTGTTCGTGCCGAGCTCGCGGGCGAACAGCTGGTAGAGGAACGCGGCCTCGTTGCTGGTGCGGCCGGAGGTGTAGAAGACGGCCTCGTCCGGGGAGCCGAGGGCGGCGATCTCCTCGGCGATGATGTCGAAGGCGCGCTCCCAGGTGACCGGCTCGTAGTGCGAGCCGCCCTCGGGCAGATACACGGGGTGGGTGAGGCGCCCCTGCTGTCCCAGCCAGTAGCCGCTGCGGCCGGCCAGGTCGGCGACCGGGTGCGCGGCGAAGAACTCGGGCGTGACCCGGCGCAGCGTGGCCTCCTCGGCGACGGCCTTCGCGCCGTTCTCACAGAACTCCGCCTTGTGCCGGTGCTCCGGCTCCGGCCAGGCACAGCCCGGGCAGTCGAAGCCGTCCTTCTGGTTCACGCTCAGCAGCGTCAGCGCGGTGCGCTTCACGCCCATCTGCTGTTGGGCGACGCGCAGCGTGTGCCCGATCGCGGGGAGGCCCGCTGCCGCGTGCTTCGGACCGGCGACCTGCGGCGCGTCCTGAACCGGATCACTCTTGGGCGGCTTCGTCGCCATCGCACGCTCCCCTTCGACTGCGCTGTGAGGTACGTCTCCGATCCTCGCACGCGGCGGTGACATCGAGTGGGGGCGGGCCGGGGGCGAGGGGCCCGCCCCGGCGCCCGCGCCGCCGGGGCCGGGGCCGAGTGTCAGTGGGGCGTGGCAGGATCGGGGGCGTGGCAGAGACAGCATCGAAGACGACCGACAAGACCTCCGGCGGCAGCCGCCCGCGACTGATGCTCATGGACGGGCACTCGCTGGCCTACCGAGCGTTCTTCGCGCTGCCCGCGGAGAACTTCACCACGGCGACGGGCCAGCCGACGAACGCGATCTACGGCTTCGCGTCGATGCTGGCCAACACGCTGCGCGACGAGGCGCCCACGCACTTCGCGGTCGCCTTCGACGTCTCCCGCAAGACCTGGCGCTCCCAGGAGTTCACGGAGTACAAGGCGAACCGCTCCAAGACCCCCGACGAGTTCAAGGGCCAGGTCGAGCTGATCGGCGAGCTCCTCGACGCGATGGGTGCCGTCCGCTTCGCGGTCGACGGCTTCGAGGCGGACGACGTCATCGCCACCCTCGCCACACAGGCCGAGGCCGAGGGCTTCGAAGTGCTGATCGTCACCGGCGACCGGGACTCCTTCCAGCTGGTCAGCGAGCACACCACGGTGCTGTACCCGACCAAGGGCGTCTCCGAGCTGACCCGCTTCACCCCCGAGAAGGTATTCGAGAAGTACGGGCTGACGCCCGCGCAGTACCCCGACTTCGCGGCCCTGCGCGGCGACCCCTCCGACAACCTCCCCGGCATCCCCGGCGTCGGCGAGAAGACCGCCGCGAAGTGGATCAACCAGTTCGGCTCCTTCGCGCAGCTCGTCGAGCGCGTGGACGAGGTCAAGGGCAAGGCCGGGCAGAACCTCCGCGACCACCTGGAAGCGGTCAAGCTCAACCGCCGGCTGACCGAGCTGGAGCGCCAGGTCGAGCTCCCCAAGGGCGTCGCCGACCTGGAGCGGACCGCCTACGACCGCAAGGCCGTCGCGATGGTCCTGGACACCCTGGAGATCCGCAACCCCTCCCTGCGCGAGCGACTCTTCGCCGTCGACCCCGGCGCCGAGGAGGCCGAGACCACCCCGATCAGCACCGACGGCGTGCAGCTGGACGGCACGGTGCTCGGCACCGGCGAGCTGGCCGGCTGGCTCACCGAGCACGCCACCCAGCCCCTCGGCGTCGCCACGGTCGACGCCTGGGCGCTCGGCACCGGCTCGGTCGCCGAGGTCGCGCTCGCCGCGCCCGGAGGAGCAGCCGCCTGGTTCGACCCCTCCCAGCTCGACGAGGCCGACGAGAGGGCCTTCGCGGCCTGGCTCGCCGACGCCGCCCGACCCAAGATCTTCCACAACGCCAAGGGCGCCATGCGTGTCTTCGCCGAGCACGGCTGGAGCGTCGAGGGCGTGACCATGGACACCGCGCTCGCCGCCTACCTGGTCAAGCCGGGCCGCCGCTCCTTCGACCTGGACGCGCTGTCCCTGGAGTACCTGCACCGCGAGCTGGCCCCCGCCGCCGCGGCCGACGGCCAGCTCGCCTTCGGCGCGGACGAGGGCGCCGAGGCCGAGGCCCTGATGATCCAGGCCCGCGCCGTCCTCGACCTGGGCGAGGCCTTCGAGAGCCGCCTGGAGGAGGTCGGCGCCGCCGACCTGCTGCGCGACATGGAGCTGCCCACGTCCGCGCTGCTCGCCCGCATGGAGCGGCACGGCATCGCCGCCGACCGGCCTCACCTGGAGGCCATGGAGCAGATGTTCGCCGGCGCCGTCCAGCAGGCGGTGAAGGAGGCCCACGCGGCAGCCGGGCACGAGTTCAACCTGGGCTCGCCCAAGCAGCTCCAGGAGGTCCTCTTCGGCGAGCTGGCCCTGCCCAAGACCAAGCGGACCAAGACCGGCTACACCACGGACGCCGACGCGCTCGCCTGGCTCGCCACGCAGACGGACAACGAGCTGCCGGTGATCATGCTCCGCCACCGCGAGCAGGCCAAGCTCCGCGTCACCGTCGAGGGCCTGATCAAGACGATCGCCGCGGACGGCCGCATCCACACCACGTTCAACCAGACGGTCGCCGCCACCGGTCGCCTGTCCTCGACGGACCCGAACCTGCAGAACATCCCGGTCCGCACCGACGAGGGCCGCGCGATCCGCCGCGGCTTCGTCGTCGGCGAGGGCTTCGAGTCCCTGATGACGGCCGACTACAGCCAGATCGAGCTGCGCGTGATGGCGCACCTCTCCGAGGACGAGGGCCTGATCGAGGCGTTCACCTCGGGCGAGGACCTGCACACCACGGCCGCCTCCCAGGTCTTCGCCGTCGAGGCGACCGCGGTGGACGCCGAGATGCGCCGCAAGATCAAGGCCATGTCGTACGGCCTGGCCTACGGTCTGTCCGCCTTCGGCCTCTCCCAGCAGCTGAACATCGAGGCGGCGGAGGCCCGCGCCCTGATGGACGCGTACTTCGAGCGGTTCGGCGGCGTACGGGACTATCTGCGCCGGGCGGTCGACGAGGCCCGGGCGACGGGTTACACGGCGACGCTCTTCGGACGCCGCCGCTACCTGCCCGACCTCAACAGCGACAACCGCCAGCGTCGCGAGGCGGCCGAGCGGATGGCCCTCAACGCCCCCATCCAGGGCACGGCGGCCGACATCGTCAAGATCGCCATGCTCAAGGTGGACAGCGCACTGAAGGACGCCGGGCTCGCCTCCCGCATGCTGCTCCAGGTCCACGACGAAATCGTGCTGGAGATCGCCCCCGGGGAGCGGGCGGCCGCCGAGGAACTCGTCCGCCGCGAGATGGCGAACGCCGTCCACCTCCGCGTGCCCCTGGGCGTCTCTGTGGGCGCGGGCTCGGACTGGGAGTCGGCGGCGCACTAGGTGTATTGACCGGGAGCGTTGTTGACACGGGTATGCCCTCGGCCGAGCGCTGAGCCGGGGGCACCCGCCACCCCCACCCCGTGGGAGAACGTCACTCGCGTGGCCCCCGACAAAGGGCCACCGCCCCCGGCGGTCGCAAAGATGCGGGCATGGGTATACGCACGCTCCTTTGCCGCACGGCCCCAGGCGTGGCACTCCCGCCGGTCCCGCCCTTCGCGGCAGCCGCAAGCTCGGTCCGCGTCCCCGCCACCCTCACCACAGCGCTGCGCCACACGACGGCGGACCTCCGGCAGCGCCTGGCCCACGGATGGCGGCCGCCCGATCCCACCGCCCTCGGCGACGTTTCCGCTGCCACTGGTCGCACCGGCGGCGGTGAGGTGATGGCCGTCCAGCGTCCCGTCGGCGCCGACGACGTGTCCGCCGCGGGCCTCACCAGCCCAGCCGACGTGTCCGCCATCCTCGGTCTCACCAGCGGCACAGCCACTACGGCCCAGCATCCAGGCAATACCGATCGCCCCGGCAGGGCCTCCCGCCCCTGGGCGGACCTGGCCCGCAGCTACCTGACGCTCGTCCTCACCCTGCTCCCGCGGCCCCGCCCCGCCCACACCACCATCACCGTGTACATCGCGACCACCGCGCCCCTCAGCGAGCGGCCGACCGGCTCGGCTCCGCGTCATCGACGTGGTCAGGACCGCCCGGGGCCGGGCCCGGGGCCGGAGCCGGACGCCACACCCTGACCGCCACGGCGTACAGCAACAGCGCCGGGACGAGCCCCGCGCCCGCCCCGAAGCACACCGTCGGAATGATCTCCCACGGTTTCGCGCTCGAGCCCCAGTAGGCCCACCACCGCGACGCCCGCTGCACCGCCCCCACCAGCGCGAAGCCGCCGATCACCGCACCGGCCAGCCACCGGTCCCGCCCCGACAGCGCCGGGACACCCACCGGCACGCGCACTGGCGCCCGCCGCACGGCCTGCGCCACGAACACGGCGATCACGACCGCGGCCACCGCCGAACCGCCGTACTGCAAGTACCAGTACAGCGGCGAGCCCGCCACCTCCCGGCCCAGTACCGGAAACAGCCGCATCCCCCACCGGTCGAGATGCGTGAACGCGTCCCACACGACGTGCGTCAACGCGCCGAGCACCGCGGACACATACCACCGCAGCACCAGGGACGGCCGCACAAGCGCCCGGGGCGCCCCGCACCGAACCAGCGCGGACACCCGCCCCTGTAGGGTCCGCGGCAGCAGCGCCACCAGCGGTTCGCGCACCAGCAGCCACAGCCCCACCAGCGCCGAGGCGATGAGCGCATCGACCGTGAACACACCCGGGAACGAGTGCGTGACGTCACCGAACTCCATCGCCCCGGACACCACACTCGCCGCGTAATAGGTCATGTCGGGCGCGAAGGAACCCGCCACGAGCACGGCGGGGACCAGCGGGCCCCGGCCGGTGCCGTCGGTGCGTACGGCGGGCAGTACGGCTGCCGCGTGGCTCAGCGTGAACGGCAACTCGGCTCCTCGTGACGGTCGTTGGCGGCGTGATCGGAAGGGCTCAGTATGCGGGATGCCGAACCTCGGCCGCCCACCCCGCTCGCCGCATGACCAACCGGTGAAAAACGGGCACGAACGGGTGCCCGAGCAAAGCAAGTTGTCGTAGGGTCACCAGGGTCACCGTGCCGGTGGCAGGAGACAGGCCTGTCGGAGGGCAACCACTCGGGCCGGTCGATCGTCACAACAGAGCGAACGCAACAGAAGTACGCGTACGCAACACAAGAGCGCGACAGACAGAGACGGGCGCTCGGGCGTCCACGGGAGGGGTTCACTCTATGGCGGCGCAATTCGGCAGGAGGCTGCGCAAGGGGGCGGCAACCACCGCCGTGGCCGCGGTAGCGGTCGCGGCCCTGTCCGCCTCCCAGGCTCCGGGCGTGAACGACCACGGCAGACAGACCGCCGCGGACGCCACACCCTCACCCGACGCGAGTGCCTCCGACGGCAGCGCCACCGGCAACTCGCCCTACTACACGGACCTGCCGCCGCTCAACAGCCCGAGCCCGTCACCGAGCACCGGGCCGGGACCCGCCACCGGCACCTCCGAGGCGGGCATCCCCGCGACCGTCCTCGACGCCTACAAGAAGGCCGAGGCCGCGCTGCGCGACGCCAAGCCCGGCTGCAACCTGCCCTGGCAACTCCTCGCGGCCATCGGCCGGGTGGAGTCGGGCCAAGCCCGCGGCGGCCGCGTCGATGCCGAGGGCACCACCATCTCGCCGATCCTCGGCCCGCAGCTCGACGGCAACGGCTTCGCCCTCATCAAGGACACCGACAACGGCGCCCACGACGGCAACAGCACGTACGACCAGGCCGTCGGCCCCATGCAGTTCATCCCGTCCACCTGGGCCTGGGCGGGCCGCGACGCCAACGGCGACGGCAAGAAGGACCCCAACAACATCTACGACGCCGCGCTCGCCGCCGGCCACTACCTGTGCCGCAACAACTGGGACCTGTCCGACCAGAACGACCTCGACCGCGCGATCCTCAGCTACAACAACTCGCGGGAGTACCTCAACCTGGTCATGCGGTGGCTGGAGTACTACCGCAAGGGCACGCACGAGATCCCCGACGGCACCGGCACGCTGCCCGACAACCGCAGCGACGACGGGGCCGGGGCGAGCCCCAGCCCCTCCACGCCGAGCACGCCCGGCACGCCGGCTGGGGGCGGCCCCAAGCCCAAGCCCAAGCCCACCCCCAGGCCCGAAAAGCCCGGCGGGGGCGGCACGACGCCCCCGAAGCCGCCCACCACCCCGCCAGACTCCCCGGGCACGCCGCCCTCGACCTCTCCCACGCCCACCGACACGGTGCACCACCTGGAGGACGCCGGGACCGCGAAGCTCACCGCGATGGCGGGCGACGCGTTCACCAAGCGGATCAGCACCCGCGCCGAGACGAAGGCCGGCAAGGCCGTCGGCAAGGTCAGGATCCGATTCACGATCATCGGCGACACCGACACCACCTTCACGGGCGGCGAGAGCGTGGCGACGGTCGCCACCAACAGCTCCGGAGTGGCCGTCGCACCCGCGCTTCAGGCGGGGGAGAAGACGGGCGACGTCACCGTCCGGGCCACCGTCGTGGGCCGTATGGTCGCGGGCCTCGACTACACGGCCACCGTCACCGAGCGCGCCGCCGACGCCCTCGCCCGCACCGGTGACGCCGCGCTGACCTG
Source organism: Streptomyces coeruleorubidus (assembly GCF_028885415.1). Lineage (GTDB taxonomy): Bacteria > Actinomycetota > Actinomycetes > Streptomycetales > Streptomycetaceae > Streptomyces > Streptomyces coeruleorubidus_A. Next base: position 2,466,976 of record NZ_CP118527.1, on the reverse strand, counting down.
CACCCCGGGCGGCGAGTTCGCGAACCAGGTCGAGGTGAAGGCCACCTACAAGGGCGCCGTCGCGGACGGCGTCGCGGCCACCGCCACGCTGATCAAGTCGGCGGACGATCCGGCCGCCAACGACAAGGGTCCCTACTTCAAGGACGCCGACGGCAAGGCCGTACGCACGCTGACGGGCCTGAAGACGGACGCGAAGGGCCTGCTGAAGCTGCCGAAGCTCTACGCGGACGACACCACCGGCACGTTCCTGCTCCGCATCGACACCGAGGGCGAAGCGACCCTCACCGTCGAACTGACCGTGGCGGCTGCCGAGACGTCCTCACCGAGCCCCTCGCCCAGTCCGAGCGCGTAGCTCTCGGGCACGACGGACGACGCCCCTCCTTCAAGAGGGGCGTCGTTTTTCATGAGGGGGCGTCGTTGTGTGTGCAACGTGTTCTCATCTCCGCCGCCCGTTGCTACGGTGCCGAGAAACCTGACGGTCTATCAGTTCGACCCGTGGGGAGGCCCCGTATGCGCGCCCTCGTCGCCGCCGCCACCGGTCTCGCCGTCGCCTTCGCCGTGGTCCTGACGCTGACCGCCCTCGGCACCCCTTCGGGCGGGACGTCCCCGAAGCCGCTGCTGACGACGGTGCCCGAACACCCCTGACCGCCCGCCCGGGAGGGAGGCCGAGATGCGCCGCAAGGCCGGCCTGGTCCTGCTCGCCCTCGCCGTGTTCTTCGCGGCCCTGTCCCCGCTGCTGCGCTGGTACGCCTTCCCGCGCCTGGCCAAGGTCCCCGCGCACCAGTACCAGGACATGGTCCTGGAGGCGGAGAACGCCACCCTCCTCGACTACGGCACGATGCGGGCCCGCACGGTCCCCAAGGTCACGATCGTGCAGACCCTCAAGGGCAACGTCGAGGCCTCCGAGCGGATCGAGGAGTCGGCGGGCCGCGACGTGGTCGTCTGGGACGGCCTGTCCTACGTCGTCGGGCCCGACGACGAGATGGTGTCGAAGATCCCCGAGCGCTACATCTTCGACGCCCACACCCAGGAACCCGTCCACGCCACCGGCGAGATGGTCGACGGCGACCCGGTGCGCCGCGAGGGCATCGAGTTCAAATGGCCGTTCCTCACGGAGAAACGGGACTACGAGTACTTCGACGCCCAGGCCCGCGTCACCGCCCCCATCCACTACAAGGGCACACAGGACTTCCGCGGCCTGGAGGTCTACTACTTCGAGCAGACCATCCCCTGGACCGAGGTGAGGATCCCGAAGACCCTGCCCGTGGAGGGCCTCACCCCCGAGTCGGTCGCCGAGACCGGCACCACCCGCTGGTACACCACGGTCCGCAAGTTCTGGGTCGAACCCCTCACCGGCGCCCCCGTCTACGGCGAGGAACTCCACAAGGAGGAACTGCGCGGCGGCACCCTCCTCGGCGACCGTGACAAGGTGACCGCGTTCGCCGGGCACGTGAAGATGCGCGAGGACTACATCACCCACACGGTCGACCTGGTGAAATCCCAGCGCCTGTTCATCCTGCTGATGACGTCCTACCTGCCGTGGGGCTTCCTGACCCTCGGCGTCCTCCTGCTGGCCCTCGCGCTGTACCTGGAGGCCCGCAGTCGCCGCCCGTCCGGCCCGGCTCCCACGGCGACCGAGGAACCGTCACCGGTCAGCGCCTGAGCCGGGCGCTGGTGTGCCGGGTCGGCTCGGCCCCGGCCGGGTCCTCGGGCCACGGATGCTTCGGATACCGCCCGCGCAGCTCCGCCCGTACGCCCTTGTAGCCGTCCTTCCAGAACGAGGCGAGATCGGCGGTGACGGCGGCCGGGCGCCCGGCCGGGGACAGCAGATGGACGAGCAGCGGCACCCCCGCGACCCGCGGCGACTCCTGGAGCCCGAACATCTCCTGCAACTTCACCGCCAGCACAGGCTGCTCGGGCCGGGAGTAGTCGACGCGGATCCGCGACCCGCTCGGCACGGTGATCCGCTCCGGGGCCAGCTCGTCGAGCCGCCCGGCCTCCCCACAGGCCCAGGGCAGCAGCCGCGCGAGCGCCTCCCCGGCGTCGATCCGCGCCAGGTCGGCCCGCCGCCGGGCCCGGCTCAGCTCCGGCTCCAGCCACTCGTCCACGCGCGCGTGCAGCGCGTCGTCGCTGACGTCGGGCCACGGGTCACCGAGGTGCAGCCGCAAAAACGCGAGCCGCTGCCGCAGAACCCCGGCATCCGGCGACCACCGCAGCACGCCGAACCCCTCCCGCCGCAGCCCGTCCAGCAGCGCCCCGCGTACGAGCCCGGGACCGGCGTCCTTCAGCGGCCGCACCGCCAACTCCACGGCCCCCAGCCGCTCCACCCGCCGCGCCACGACGTCCCCACCGTCCCAGCGCACCTCGTCCCGCTCCTGAAGCAGCGCCCCCGCGGCGAGCCGGGCGACCCCTTCGTCGATCACGGCCCCCGAGCGCACGCGCGCGTGCCCCTTGCCGACGGGCCGGTCGGCGACGGCGACGGCAACCCACTCCGCCCCACGCAGCCCGCTGCCCTCGCCGGGCTCGGCCCGGGTCCCGGACACCATGAGGCACGACCCACCGTCGACCTTGCCGACCCGCTCGGGAAAGGCAAGCGCGGCAACGAGCCCCACCTGCCGATCCTCCGATGCGCGGTCCCACCTCTCGGCTTCAACCTCTGAACGCCAATTACGGGCGGGCGGGTGGGAAACGCCTGAAACGACGGCCCGCAGCCGCCGAACCTCACTACGCCACCGCGAGGCATAGGCGTCACCCCCACGCCGAGCACGACGCAGCGCACCCGCCAGGTCATCGCCGTACTCCCGAGGCGCCTCCTCGCTCAACAGGGCGACGATTTCCGAGGCACGCTCGGCACCCACGAACGGAAGGGAATCCACCAAAGCCCGTCCCAGCCGCGGATGAAGCCCCAGCCGAGCCAGCGCAGCGCCCCGCTCCGTGGCCCGCCCGACGGAGTCGACCGCTCCCACCGCCGCCAGCACCTCCCGCGCCGCCGCCATCGCCCCACCCGGCGGCGGATCCAGCAACGCTAGCCCGGACGCGTCCGGATCCCCCCAGCACGCCACCTGAAGCGCGAACGCCGTCAGGTCGGCCACCTTGATCTCCGGCGAGGGAAAACGCGGCAGACGCGCGTCCTCGGCCTCCGCCCAGCACCGGTACACCGCCCCCGGCGCCTCACGCCCGGCCCGCCCCGCCCGCTGCCGCCCGGCCGCCTGCGACGCCCGCACCGTCGTCAGCGCGCTCAACCCGCGCGCGTGGTCGACGCGCGGCTCCCGCGCCAGCCCGGAGTCGACGACCACACGCACCCCGGGAACCGTCAGCGACGACTCCGCCACTGACGTGGCCAGCACCACCCGCCGCCGCTCCCCGCCGGCCAGCACGGCGTCCTGGACGGCCGCGGGCGCCCGCCCGTGCACCTGAAGCACCTCGACGTCCCCGAGCTCGGCGAGCTGCCCGGCCACCCGGGCGATCTCGCCCACGCCCGGCAGGAAACACAGCACGTCCCCGTCCCGCTCGGCCAGTGCCCGCCGCACCACCGACGCCACATGCGTCAGCAGCGCCGGATCGACACGCATCCCGTGCGGCGGCCGTACGGGCCGCACCGGCGGCGCCCACACGACCTCCACCGGATACGCCGTCCCCCGGGCCTCGACCACCGGAGCGCCGCCCAGCAGTGCGGCCCACCCCTGCGCGTCGGTCGTCGCCGAGGCGGCCACCAGCCGCAGCTCCGGGCGCAGCGTCTGCCGTACGTCCCACAGGAACGCCGCCGCCGTGTCCGCGTCCAGATGCCGCTCGTGGCACTCGTCGAGCACCACCACGTCCGTACCGGCCAGCTCCTGGTCCCGCTGCACCCGCTGCACCAGCACACCGGTCGTGACGACCTCCACGCGCGTGTGCCGCCCGACGGCGCGTTCCCCGCGCACGGTGTAGCCGACGCTCTCGCCCACCTTCTCGCCCAGCAGCCACGCCATCCGCCGCGCCGCCGCCCGCGCCGCGATCCGCCGCGGCTCGGCGACGATCACCCGCCGCCCGGGCCCCTCCCCGAGCAGCCCTGCCAGGGCCAGGGGAACCAGAGTCGTCTTGCCGGTGCCGGGCGGCGCCACGAGGACGGCGGTCCCGTGCCCCTCCAGGGCGTCGTCCAGGGCGGGCAGGGCACCGCGTACAGGCAGGGCGTCCAGGGCGTCGTAACGGATCACGCACTCAGTCCCGTACGCACACGAAGATCGCCGTCCCCGGGATCAGGTTCCCGCGCAGCGGCGACCAGCCGCCCCACTCGGAGGTGTTCCAGGCCGGCCACTCCGGCTCCACCAGATCCACCAGCCGGAAGCCCGAGGCCACCACGTCCCGGACGCGGTCGCCGAGCGTGCGGTGGTGCTCGACGTAGACCGCGCGGCCCTCCTCGTCCTGCTCGACGTAGGGCGTGCGGTCGAAGTACGAACCCGACACCGACAGCCCCTGCGGCCCCGGCTCGTCCGGGAAGGCCCAGCGGATCGGGTGCGTCACCGAGAAGACCAGACGGCCCCCGGGCCGCAGCACCCGGCGCACCTCCCGCAGCACCAGGCGCGGATCGGCGACGAAGGGCAGTGCCCCGTACGCCGAGCAGGCCAGGTCGAACGAGCCGTCCGCGAAGGGCAGCGCCCCGGCGTCGGCGCACACCAGGGGGAACGGTCCGCCGATGCGCAGCGCGTGCTGCAACTGCCGGTGCGAGATGTCCAGGGCCACCGGGCGGGCACCCTGGCCGGCCAGCCAGCGCGAGCACTGCGCCGCGCCCGCGCCGATCTCCAGGACGTCCTTGCCCTTCAGCTCCTCCGGCGGGCCGAGCAGCTCGGCCTCCACCTCGTCCAGACCCTCGGGGCCCCACACGAAACGGTCGTCGCCGAGGAAGGTGCCGTGCTCGGTCTGGTACTCGTCCGCGTTGCGGTCCCACCAGCCCCGGTTGGCCCGGGAGCTCTCCGTGACATCTGCGTCACGCCGGGTCGCCTCCGGTTCGGACGCTTCGGGCTCTTGGATGATCTGCTCCCTCGTCGTACTCTTCCGTCCAGCCGGTCCCGGAGGTGTCCCGAAGGGGGCGTCACACGCCCTGCGTGGCCTCGGACGACACGACTTGTGCCGGGTATGCGGTGTTCCGCCCCGGGTGGGCGGCTTCGCGCATTGACCCTGCCCGGCTGCCCCCGTATGCTACAAGTTGCGCTGCGGGCCTGCGCACCTCAGACGTAGCAGGCTGCGCTCGCATCTGTATGTATGTCCCCTCGGTTGTCGAGGCGCCACCAATTTCGTGTGGCGCTTCCTTGGCTGTCCGGCTTCTGCAGAGCGAAACGGGCTCCCGGCGTAGCAGTACCTACGACTTCAATGTCCGTACCGGAGCCCTTTCCCACATGACGAGCAGCACCGAGACCACCGCCACCACCCCGCAGGTAGCGGTCAACGACATCGGTAACGAGGAAGCCTTCCTCGCCGCGATCGACGAGACGATCAAGTACTTCAACGACGGCGACATCGTCGACGGCGTCATCGTGAAGGTCGACCGGGACGAGGTCCTGCTCGACATCGGTTACAAGACCGAAGGTGTGATCCCGAGCCGCGAGCTCTCGATCAAGCACGACGTCGACCCCAACGAGGTCGTCGCCGTCGGTGACGAGATCGAGGCCCTTGTTCTCCAGAAGGAGGACAAGGAAGGCCGCCTGATCCTCTCGAAGAAGCGCGCCCAGTACGAGCGTGCCTGGGGCACCATCGAGAAGATCAAGGAAGAGGACGGGATCGTCACCGGTACCGTCATCGAGGTCGTCAAGGGTGGTCTCATCCTCGACATCGGCCTCCGTGGCTTCCTCCCGGCCTCCCTGGTCGAGATGCGCCGCGTCCGTGACCTCCAGCCCTACGTGGGCAAGGAGCTCGAGGCCAAGATCATCGAGCTGGACAAGAACCGCAACAACGTGGTCCTGTCCCGCCGTGCCTGGCTGGAGCAGACCCAGTCCGAGGTCCGCCAGACGTTCCTCACGACCCTCCAGAAGGGTCAGGTCCGTTCCGGCGTCGTCTCCTCGATCGTCAACTTCGGTGCCTTCGTGGACCTGGGTGGCGTCGACGGCCTGGTCCACGTCTCCGAGCTGTCCTGGAAGCACATCGACCACCCCTCCGAGGTTGTCGAGGTCGGCCAGGAGGTCACCGTCGAGGTCCTCGACGTCGACATGGACCGCGAGCGCGTCTCCCTGTCGCTGAAGGCGACCCAGGAAGACCCGTGGCAGCAGTTCGCCCGCACCCACCAGATCGGCCAGGTCGTGCCCGGCAAGGTCACGAAGCTGGTTCCGTTCGGTGCGTTCGTCCGCGTGGACGAGGGCATCGAGGGTCTGGTCCACATCTCCGAGCTGGCCGAGCGCCACGTGGAGATCCCGGAGCAGGTCGTCCAGGTCAACGACGAGATCTTCGTCAAGGTCATCGACATCGACCTCGAGCGCCGTCGCATCAGCCTCTCGCTGAAGCAGGCCAACGAGGCCTTCGGTGCCGACCCGGCGTCGGTCGAGTTCGACCCGACCCTGTACGGCATGGCTGCGTCGTACGACGACCAGGGCAACTACATCTACCCCGAGGGCTTCGACCCCGAGACCAACGACTGGCTCGAGGGCTACGAGACCCAGCGCGAGGCCTGGGAGACCCAGTACGCCGAGGCGCAGCAGCGCTTCGAGCAGCACCAGGCGCAGGTCATCAAGTCCCGCGAGGCGGACGAGAAGGCTGCCGCCGAGGGTGGCGAGGTCGCCGCTCCGGCCGCGTCCGGCGGTGGCGGTTCGTACTCCTCCGAGGGCCCGGACAACTCCGGCGCGCTGGCCTCGGACGAGGCGCTGGCCGCGCTTCGCGAGAAGCTGGCCGGCGGACAGAGCTGACGCCCGCTGAGCAGTAGCTCCTGGCTGAGGGGCCGTACCTTTCGGGGTGCGGCCCCTCAGCGCTGTCCACGGAGTCGGCCACGAAAAGATCATGTACTCCTTCTCCGGGAATGCCCACGCCCGCAAGGGCGTTGTGCAGTACGGACACGAGGAGGAGCGGTCACTGTGCTTGATCCGCAGGGTTTGTACGCATGGGAGCCGAAGGGCCTGGCCGTCGTCGACATGGCGTTGGCCCAGGAGTCGGCCGGACTTGTCATGCTCTACCACTTCGACGGATACATCGACGCGGGCGAGACGGGCGACCAGATCGTCGACCGGCTGCTCGACTCGCTGCCCCACCAGGTCGTCGCCCGCTTCGACCACGACCGGCTCGTGGACTACCGCGCCCGCCGCCCGCTGCTGACGTTCAAGCGCGACCGCTGGAGCGACTACGAAGAGCCCGCCATCGAGGTGCGGCTGGTGCAGGACGCCACCGGAGCGCCGTTCCTGCTGCTGTCCGGCCCCGAGCCGGACGTGGAGTGGGAGCGCTTCGCCGCGGCCGTGAAGCAGATCGTGGAGCGGCTCGGCGTCCGTCTTTCGGTGAACTTCCACGGCATCCCCATGGGCGTCCCGCACACCCGGCCCGTCGGCCTGACCCCGCACGGCAACCGCACCGACCTCGTCCCGGGCCACCGCAGCCCGTTCGAGGAGGCGCAGGTGCCCGGCAGCGCCGAGTCCCTGGTCGAGTACCGCCTGCTCCAGGCCGGGCACGATGTTTTGGGCGTCGCCGCCCACGTCCCGCACTACATCGCCCGCTCCCCGTACCCGGACGCGGCCCTGACGGTCCTGGAGGCCATCACGGCGGCGACCGGACTGGTGCTGCCCGGCATCGCCCACGCCCTGCGCTCGGACGCCCACCGTACGCAGACGGAGATAGACCGGCAGATCCGCGAGGGCGACGAGGACCTCACCGCGCTCGTCGAGGGCCTGGAGCACCAGTACGACGCCGTCGCGGGCGCCGAGACCCGGGGCAACATGCTCGCCGAGCCGGTGGACATCCCGTCGGCGGACGAGATCGGCCGGGAGTTCGAGAAGTTCCTGGCGGAGAGAGAAGGCGACAGCTGACGGGTGGGGTCGCGCCCCGACAGGGGTGCGGGGAACTGCGCGACCAGCCCCCACCGGCCCGCACCCTCTACCTGGCATCCCCGAGCGGAGCGTCTAGGCTCGGCTCATGCTGAAGGTGGGCCTGACCGGCGGTATCGGTGCCGGCAAGAGTGAGGTGTCACGGCTGCTCGTCGAGTGCGGTGCCGTGCTGATCGACGCGGACCGCATCGCGCGGGAGGTCGTCGCACCCGGGACCCCGGGGCTCGCCGCGGTCGTGGAGGCCTTCGGCGAGGAGGTGCTCGCGGCCGACGGCGGCCTGGACCGGCCCAGGCTCGGCTCCATCGTCTTCGCCGACCAGGCGAAGCTCGCCACGCTCAACTCGATCGTGCACCCCCTCGTGGGCGCCCGCTCCCGCGAACTCGAAGAGGCCGCCGCCGAGGACGCGGTCGTCGTGCACGACGTCCCGCTCCTCACGGAGAACGGCCTGGCGCCGATGTACGACGTCGTGATCGTCGTCGACGCGAGCCCAAAGACCCAGCTCGACCGGCTCGTACGGCTGCGCGGCATGACCGAGGAGGACGCCCGCGCGCGGATGGCCGCCCAGGCGACACGCGAGCAGCGCCGGGAGATCGCGGACATCGTCATCGACAACGACGTCCCGCTGGAGGACCTGGAGCGCCGCGTGAAGGACGTGTGGGCCGAGCTGGAACGCAGGTCGAACGTGTCCCGGCCGTCCCCTCAGGAATAGCGGCATCTCGCGGGGGCGTTGAACCCTCGCAGTGAGGGAAGGACTCTGCCGTGCCCGAGACCAGCGGTTCGACCGGACGTACCCCGGAGACGCACGTCATCGACTTCCGTGCCGCCGAGCAGCTGCTCGCGGCGCGGGACCCGCGGGGCGCGGTGAAGCTGCTCGACGGAGTCATCGCCGCGCACCCGGAGAACACGGCCGCGCGGCTGCTGCGGGCGCGTGCCTTCTTCGCGGCGGCGCAGCTGAGGCCGGCGGAGCTCGAGTTCTCGATCGTCCTGGAACGCGAGCCGGACAACGCGTTCGCGCACTTCGCGCTCGCCCGCACGTATGAGCGGCAGAACCGCCCCGACCAGGCCAAGCGCCACTTCCGTCTGGCCGCCGCGCTGGACCCGAACCCGCGGTTTGTGAAGGCGGCGCGCTTCGACTCGTGAGCGGCCGTCCCTGTCCGCCTCAGGGTTGATCCGTCCGCCTCAGGGGGTGATCGTCCGTCTCAGGGGTGATCGTCCGGTGGACGGTAGGGCGGGATGTCGGGGCCCGGCTGGTAGTGCGGGCCCTGGCGGATGTGCCTGAGGACGACGACGAGGTCGATCGTGACGACCAGCAGCAGCGCGCCACAGGCGATGGCCCAGCCGGTCCGCCCGGCGAGCGTGAAAGCGACCGTGCCGAAGAGTGCCCAGACAAGCCCCCACACGCTCAACCAGAAGCGCGCCCGCAGGGCACTGCGCGCAGTCTTCGGTTCACTGCCTGTACGCATCGCTCGATCACCACTCCTGCTTGCAACGTACCCTTCGTGGCGAGAGTTCACCAAGGCAGACAGAGGGGGCCGTGCATGCTGCCGGACGCCGACGCGTTCCCCGAGGTCCTGCTCGACCTCGCGGTGCCGCACGAGGACATCAACGACCTGGTCGCTCTACGGCGGGCGCTCACTGCGGACACCGGGGCCATGAGGTTCCTGGAGGAGTGCGTCGAAGACCTGGTGCGGGACATCGGGGAGATCGGGGTCGCGGTACCGCTCGCTGAGCGCGTCGAGGAGGCCCCGGCGGCGCTGGGGCCGTACTTCGCCGTGTACGTGTTCGTCGCGGCGCTGCCGTACACGCGCGCATATCACCAGGAGCGGGGTGTCACCTCCGACGTCAGCCGCCGCACGCTCGCCGACCTCGGGCGGAACATGGCGCACCATCGACGGCAGCACGGCAGGGGAGGGGTGAAGGTCCCCCAGTGGCTCACGCACCACTTCCGAGGTGAGCTGTACCAGTTGGGGCGGCTTCAGTTCGAGCGGGCGCGCCTCGGGCAGCGGACGGGGCGGGCGGTGGCGGCGGCCGGGCTGGACGTGACGCCGGGGGAGCCCTGTCTGAACCTGCACATCCCGGACTTCCACGGGCCGCTGTCCCCGGCGGCCTGCGACCGTTCCCTGGAACTGGCGCGGGAGTTCTTCGCCCGCCACTTTCCGCAGGAGCGGTACCAGGTCGCGGTGTGTCATTCCTGGCTGCTCGACCCGCAGTTGAAGCGGTACCTCGACCCGGACTCCAACATCGTCCGCTTCCAGGAACGCTTCGAGGCCGGTCGTGACCCCGGCGAAGAGCCGGAACCGGCGGACACCGAGCCCGTCCGGTTCGTCTTCGGCGACCCGGACCTGCCGGTGGCGAGCCTGCCGAGGCGGACGTCGGTGGAGCGGGTGGTGGGGGATCACCTGCGGGCGGGCGGTCACTGGTACGTGGGGCACGGCTGGTTCCCGCTGTAGGCGTCTGGGTTCCGCTGTAGGCGCCCGTGGCCCTCGGCGCCCGTGGTCCCGGCGCCCGTGGCCCTCGGCTCACGGAAGCCGGTGGCCCGTTCACTCGGTCGGGTGAAGGCAGCCGGGGCGGGAACGGGCGTGCGGGTGCGGTCCGTTGGGCGGACATGGAGCTGAAAATGCGTGAGGGGTACGAGGGGACGGGGCCCGGGGCCATCACCCCGGACGGCTGCGCGGTGGAGCTCTACTCGCGGTTGCCCGTGAGGGACGAACCGGACGTCATCGCGGCAGCGGTGCCGGCGGGCGCGCGCATCCTGGAGCTGGGCAGCGGCGTCGGGCGCATGACCCACGCGCTGCTGGAGCGCGGGTTCAGGGTCACGGCGGTGGACGAGTCCGCCGAGATGCTGGAGCGGGTACGCGGGGCGCGGACGATATGCAGTCCGATCGAGGACCTGGACCTGGGTGAGAAGTTCGACGTGGTGCTGCTCGCGTCGTTCCTCGTGCACGCCGGGGACGCCGAGGTGCGGCGGGGCCTGCTGCGCACGTGCGTGCGGCATGTCGCGGGGGGCGGCTCCGTGCTCATCCAGCGGGAGGGCGAGGATTACCACACGAACGTGCCGCGCGAGCGGGTGGACCCCAGCGGCTTCACCGTGCGGATCGTGTCGTCGGAGCCGGTCGGCGACGGGGTCAACTCGGTGCGCGCGGAGTACGAGTTCCCGGACGCGGCATGGACCCAGACGTTCCGGGCACGACCGCTGACCGAGGAACAGTTCGAGGAGGCGCTGGGGGAGACGGGCCTGAGGGTGGACCAGTACCTGACGGAGGACCGGACCTGGGTGAGGGCGGTGCCCGGCGGTCTGGGCGGCCGAGGTGCGTGAGGGGTACGGGGTGGGGGAGGCCGGGCGACTGACCGGCTACGACACGGTTTCGACGTCCCTGGCGTCGTGCGGGGACGCCGAGCTGCGCGAACTGGTGGACGCGGCCGTGCCGTTGGGGACGGGCATCGGTGGGAAGTCGGCCCGGATGGACGTGGCCGGCACGCCGGTCTTCGTGAAGCGGGTGCCCCTGACGGACCTGGAGCGGCGGCCGGAACACCTCCGGTCCACGGCCAACGTGTTCGGGCTCCCCACCTTCTGCCAGTACGGCGTCGGCGGGCCCGGGTTCGGCGCGTGGCGTGAGGTCGCCGTCCACGCGATGACGACGAACTGGGTGCTCTCCGGGCAGTATCACGGCTTTCCACTGATGTACCACTGGCGTGTGCTGCCGGACGAGGCGCCCACCCTTGTCGAGGAACTGGCCGATGTGGAACGGGCCGTGGCCTACTGGGGAGGGAGCGCGGAAGTGCGGCGCCGTATCGAGGCACTGCGGCAGTCCTCGGCGAGCGTCGCGCTGTTCCTGGAGTACGTCCCCCAGACGTTGCACGCGTGGCTCACGGCGCAGGTACGAACGGGCGGCGAGGCTCTCGACCGGGCCTGCTCACAGGTGGAGAAGGAACTGCGGATCGGCACGTCCTTCATGAACAGCCGGGGGCTGCTCCATTTCGACGCCCACTTCGAGAATGTCCTGACCGACGGCCGGCGCCTGTACTTCGCCGACTACGGCCTCGCCCTGGCCACCCGCTTCGACCTCTCGCCCACCGAGAGCGACTTCTACGACCGGCACGCCGGCTACGACCGCTGTTACACGGCCAGTTACCTCGTGAACTGGCTCGTCACCGCCCTGCACGGCGCGGACTGGGAGATACGCGGAGCACTGATACGGGCATGGGCCGAAGGACAACAGTCGGCCGGGGTGCCACCCGGGACGGCGAAGATCCTCACCCGCAACGCGCCGGTCGCGGCCGTGATGACGGACTTCTACCGAACGATCCAGGAGGTGAGCAGGACGACTCCATACCCATCGGAAAGACTCCGGCGGCTCTGCCCGTGACGAGTGCGGGCCGGAGCAGGTCGGGGTGAAAATCCGCCGGGGGCGATGAGTTCGAGGGCGAGGGGCGGTCTACCCCTGCGACGCCACCACGGACCGCTTCCCACAGGAGAACTCCATGTCCGAGACCACCGCTCCCGTCACCGCCGCCCCCTCCGCCCCGGCCGGTGTCGTCGTCGCCGAGTCCGCGACCGCTCGCGGGCGGCGTGCCCGGATCGCGCTACGCGGTCTCCAGGTACTGCTCGCCCTCTTCTACGGGATCGCGGGCGCGCTGCCCAAGCTCATCGCGCACTCGTCGGCTGCCGAGTCGTTCGATGAGCTCGGCTGGGGCAGCGCGGGGATGTACACCATCGGTGCGCTCGAACTGGCCGGAGCGGTCGCCCTGTTGATCCCGGTGCTCCAGTCGGTGGCGGCGATGGCGCTGGGCGCGCTGATGGTGGGCGCGTTCGTCGTTCAGATCGCCGTCTTCGACGGGCAGTACGCGGCGACGCCGCTCATCCTGATCGTGCCGCTCGGCCTCATCGCCTGGGCGCGGCGGGGGCACAACGCGGAGCTGCTGCGCCTGCTGCGGGTCCGGGCGTGACCGTGTCGCGGGCGCTGCTCACGGCCTCGGTTTGCCCAGTCCTCCGCCGGGGCCCAGTCCTCCGCCGGGGCCCGGGCCGGGTACGGGGCCCGGGCCGGGACCGGCCAGGCCGCGTAGGCGTTCCAGTTCGCGGCGGTCCCGCTTCGTCGGGCGGCCCGCGCCGCGGTCGCGGATTCCGGCCGGGGCGACGGCCTCGCGGGGCGGGGGCGGCGGGGAGTTGTCGATGTAGCACTGGGCGGCCACGGGGGCGCCGACCCGCTTGCGGATCAGCCTTTTGACGATGACGACCCGCTCCCGCCCCTCGTGCCGCAGGCGCACCTCATCGCCGACGCGTACGGCGTGGGCGGGCTTCACACGCTCGCCGTTGACGCGGACGTGTCCACCCCGGCATGCGGTGGCGCCCAGGGAACGGGTCTTGACGAGGCGAACGGCCCAGATCCAGCTGTCGACTCGGACGGTCTCGCCGCTCTGCGGCCCGGCCGCCTCGGCGGCGGCGATCGCCGCCGCGACCTTCGGGTCCACGGCCTTCGTGTCGCCCGTCCCGTCGTTCTCCGCGCCTTCGGAAGCCATGTCCCCGACCTTAGTCCTTCGAGTCACCTGATTTCGGGCCGTCCGGGCAAGGAATCGTCCCTCATGCAGGTCCGCCAAACAAGTTTTGCAAAAAGTCTTTTGGTGAATGTCGGCAGCCGCCTACCCTGCCCGCATGGACAGCGACGAGCACAAGCGCGTACTCGACCCCGAGCACGACACGCACGCCCTGAAGGCCCTCACCCACCCCCTGCGCATCCAGTTGCTCGGGCTGCTGCGGCAGGACGGGCCCGCCACGGCCAGTGAGCTCGCCGCGCGGACGGGGGAGTCGTCGGCTTCGACCAGTTACCACCTGCGCGTGCTGGCGAAGTACGCGTTCATCGCCGAGGCCGAGCACCGTGACGGGCGGGAGCGGCGCTGGCGGGCGCTGCACACTCTGACGTCCTGGAGCAACGAGGCGATGGAGGCCTCCGAGGCGGGCCGTGCCTTCGTCAGCCTGGCGCGGCGGCGGCAGCTGGAGCACCTGGAGACGTCCCTCGCCCGGCACGAGGCGGACATGGCCGCCGGGCGGTTCGGCCAGGAGTGGGTGGAGCCCTCCGGGATCAGCGACCTCATGCCCCGGCTGACGGCCGAGTCGCTCACCGAGCTCTGGGAAACCATTGCCCGGAAGCTGGAGGAACTGACCGCGCGGGACGCGCAGGACCCGCGCGCCGAGCACGTCATGCTCCTCACCGCCGGGCTGCCGCTCGCCCCGCACGACCGTGAGGACACGGAAGCCGAGAGCTCCTCATGACAGAGCTGCGAGAGCCGCCGGAGGCGCCCGGGATACGGACCGCTCGCCGTCGGTACGTCACCGTCTGCGCGCTGTTATGGCTGCCGCCGGGCCTCGGCATGGCCTCGATGGTCCTGCTGTTCGGCGAGCGCGGCATGTCCCTCGCCGCGGTGGCGGGCCTCTTCGCCGCCCACTCGCTGACCGTGGCCGTACTGGAGCTGCCCACGGGCGGGCTCTCCGACTTCCTCGGGCGCCGGCCCGTCCTGGCCATGGCCGGCGCGCTCAACGTGGTCGCCTTCACCCTGGTGGGCCTCGGCACCACCGCCTGGGTGCTCACCGCCGGCATGGTGCTCATGGGCGCGGCCCGTGCCCTGGCCAGCGGTACCGCCGAGGCCTGGTACGTCGACACGGTCCAGGCGCATTCCGGCCCCGACGCCGAGCTGCGGACGGGCCTGGCCCGGGGCGGCTCCGCGACCTCCGCCGCACTCGCGGCCGGCCTCCTGCTCGGCGGTGCCCTGCCCTGGCTGCTCGGCGCAGGGTCCGATCTCGGGGCCCGGCTGAGCGAGGCGACGTCCGGGGCGGTGCTGCCCCTGTCCGTTCCCGTGCTGCTGGGAGCCGCGCTCAGGGTCGTCTTCGTCTGCTACGTCCTGACCGTCCTGCGCGAGCCGCCGCGGCCTGAGGCCACCCTGCGTTCCGTGCTGCGCGGCGTCCCGGTCACCATCCTGGGCGGACTGCGGCTGGGCGGACATGACGCGCTGGTCCGGCGGGTCCTGCTCACCGCCGCGGCCGTCGGCAGTGCCCTGGCCGCCATCGAACTGCTCATCCCGGGCCGCACCGTCGAGCTGACCGGAGCGCCCGGCTCCGGAGCGATGGTGTACGCCGCGCTCGCCTGCGCGGGCTTCGTCTGCAACGGTGTCGGCAGCCACCTCGCGCCGCTCGCCGCCCGGATCGCGGGCAGTGGCGAGCGGGCCGTGCTGGTCTGTCTCGTGACGGGTGCGGGCGGCATGCTGCTGCTCGGTCTCATCGCGACCACCACGCACCCGCTCGCCACGGCCCTCGCGGTCGTCGGCTTCTGCTTGCTCTACCTCGGCATCGGCGCCGCGTCCCCGAACCAGAACGACCTGCTGCACCGCCGCGTTACGAGCGCCGGCCGCGCCACCGCCCTGTCCGTCCAGTCCCTCGCCCTGCAACTGGTCGGCGCGCTCGCCGGCCTCGTCGTCGGCGCGTTGCGGCCGGGCCCGCTGCCGTGGCTGCTGACCGGTGCGGTGCTGTTGTTCGGGGCCCTGCTCTGGCTACGCCGAGTCGAGACACGGTCCGCGCCGGACACGACCATCACCCCGGGCTCACGTGCCGGCATGTCCTGAGCCATCCGCCTCCCGGTGAGGGGGCCGCCCCACCGCCGCCTACGGTGGAGTCATGGACGCCAGCGGTCTTCCTCTCCTCGACCGGCGCATCACGAACTGCCGGGCCTGTCCGCGGCTGGTCTCCTGGCGTGAGGAGGCGGCCCAGGCCAAGCGAGCCGCCTATACGGACTGGACGTACTGGGGGCGGCCGGTGCCCGGGTTCGGGCCGGCGGACGCCCGGCTGCTGATCGTCGGACTCGCCCCCGCCGCCCACGGCGGCAACCGCACCGGCCGGATGTTCACCGGCGACCGCTCGGGGGACGTCCTGTACGAGGCGCTGTACGAGGTCGGCCTCGCCTCCCAGCCCACCGCCGAGCACGCCCACGACGGCCTGGAGCTGTACGGCGTACGCGTCACCTCGCCCGTGCACTGCGCCCCGCCCGCGAACAAACCCACCCCGCAGGAGCGGGACACCTGCCGCCCCTGGCTCGTGCAGGAGCTGCGGCTGCTGCGTCCGACATTGCGGGCCGTGGTCGTGCTCGGCGCCTTCGGCTGGCAGGCCGCGCTGCCCGCGTTCGCCGAGGCGGGCTGGTCCGTGCCCCGGCCAAGGCCCGCCTTCGGCCACGGGGCCCGGGTCCGCCTGGACGGCCTGGAGCTCTTCGGCTGCTTCCATGTCAGCCAGCGCAACACCTTCACCGGCCGGCTCACCCCGGCGATGCTGCGCGACGTCCTGAGGGCGGCCGCGCGGGCGGCGGAACTGCCGACGGCCGAAGGAGACTGAGAGGGCCAAGGGCACTAAGGGGACCAAGAGCACCAGAGCACCAAGAGCACCAAGAGCACCAAGGGGACTAGGGGCCCTCTTCCTCGAACAGATGCCGCACCGTAGAGCGGTAGTTGGTCCGTACATGCGTGAGCGCGTGCGCGCGGGCCCGGTCCGGGTCGCCCGAGGCGATCGCCTCGTAGAGCTCGCGGTGTTCCACGAGGAGCTGCGGCCACTCCTCGTTGCGCCGGGTCATCCAGCGCAGCCGGCCGGCGACCGGTTCCAGGGCCTCGGTCAGCAGGCTGTTGCCGGCCATCGCCACGATGCGGTCGTGCAGACGGCTGTTGAGGTCCGTGATCAGCTCGGCGTCCCCGGCCTCGGTGGCGGCGGCCGCCCGGTCGAGGAGCTCCTGGACCTCGGCCAGGTCCTGCGGTGTCGCGCGCGACGCGGCGAGTCCGGCGGCGTAGACCTCCAAGGCCTCGCGCAGCTCGAACAGCTCCTTGACGTCGTTCGGGGTGAGACGGCGTACGACCGTGCGGCGGGGCGTCTCGAAGTGGACGAAGCCCTCGGCGACGAGCGCCCGGATCGCCTCCCGGACCGGAACGCGCGAGACGCCGAAGCGCTCCGCCAGCTCGCGTTCGACCAGGCGGTCGCCGGGGCGCAGGCTGCCCGCGATGATCTCCTGCCGCAGGTCGTCCGTGACGCGTTCGCGCATCGCTCCGAGGGGTTCGATCTTCGTCATGGAGCCCATCCTCGCCGACGCGGGGTGTCTTTTACGCAGCGTTAACAAGAGCGACATCGGTCAGAACGGTTGACGGGGAGACCATGTGCGCAGTTTGGTATACCAAACCCCTCACAGAGCAGTCCTCCTTCGTCCCCTTGCTCATGGAGGCCCCCGTGTCCCTCGCCGACCGTGCCGAAGCCACCGGCACACCAGCGTTCGTCCCCGATCCCCGGCTCACCAACGAAGACCTCGCGCCCGCGAAGAAGCGCAACTGGAAGGTCTTCGACCTCTTCGCCATGTGGATGTCCGACGTCCACAACCTCGGCAACTACACCTTCGCCGCCGGGCTGCTCTTCCTGGGCATGAACGTCTGGCAGATCTTCACGTCCCTGCTCGTGGGCTTCGTGATCATCTACATCGGCATGAACTGGATGGGGAAGATCGGGCAGCGCCACGGCGTCCCCTTCCCGGTCGTCAGCCGGATCGCCTTCGGTATCTGGGGCGCCAACATCCCGGCGCTGATCAGGGCCGTGATCGCCATCATGTGGTACGGCATCCAGACCTACCTGGCCTCCGTCGCCGTCAACGTGATGCTGCTCGCCGCCTGGCCGAGCCTGGAGTCGTGGACGCACCACTCGTTCCTCGGGCTGGACGCGCTCGGCTGGGTCTCCTTCATCGCGCTGTGGCTGGTCCAGGCGGCGATCATCAGCCGGGGCATGGAATCGGTCCGCAAGTTCCAGGACTTCTGCGGTCCGGCGATCTGGCTCGTGATGATCGCGCTGGCCGTGTGGATCCTCGCCAAGGCCGGCTGGACGATCTCGCTCACCTCCACCCCGCACCCGGTCTCCGTGGGCGAGCAGTGGCGCCAGTGGTTCGGCGCGATCGGGCTGGTCCTCGCCACCTACGGCACCCTGATGCTCAACTTCTGCGACTTCTCCCGCTTCTCGCCCGACTACCGGACGGTCAAGCGCGGCAACTTCTGGGGTCTGCCCGTCAACTCCACGGCCTTCGTGATCGTGTCGGTCATCGTCACGGCGGGCGCCTTCGAGGTCTTCGGCAAGGAGATCACCGACCCGGCCTACCTCGTGGCCGAGATCGGCAACACGTGGGTGCTGGTGCTGGGCGCGCTGACCTTCGCCATCGCCACCATGGGCGTCAACATCGTCGCCAACTTCGTCTCGCCGGCGTACGACCTCGCCAACGTCTGGCCGCAGAAGATCACCTTCAAGGTCGGCGGCATGATCAGCACGGTCGCGGCCCTGCTCGTCACGCCCTGGAACCTCTTTTCCAACCCGACCGTCGTGAACTACTTCCTCGGCGGCCTCGGCGCCTTCCTCGGCCCGCTGTTCGGCGTGATCATGCTCGACTACTACTGGGTCAAGCGCGGCCGCGTGAACGTGGACGAACTGTTCGACGCCACCCCCGGCTCCCGCTACCACTACCGCAAGGGCGTCAACCCCAAGGCACTGTGGGCCTTCCTGCCGGCGGCGGGTGTCGCGGCGGTGCTCGCGCTGGTGAAGGACTTCAGCGACGTGGCGCCGTACTCCTGGTTCATCGGCACGGCCCTCGCGGCCGGGCTGTACGCGGTCCTGTGCCGCAGCGAACGTGCCGCCGAGCGCCCTGCCACGGAGGTCTGAGAGACGTGCGGATCGTCGTCACCAACTGCAACACCACGCAGGAGATGACCGAGGAGATCGTACGAGGTGCCCGGGCCGCCGCAGGCCCGGGCACGACCGTGACCGGACTGACCCCCGCATGGGGACCGGAGTCCGCTGAGGGCTGGCTCGACAGCTACCTGTCCGCCGCTGCCGTCCTGGACACGCTGCGGACGTACGACGGACCGCCGTACGACGCCGTCGTCATGGCCGGCTTCGGGGAGCACGGGCGCGAGGGCGTCCGGGAGCTGGTGGGCGTACCGGTCGTCGACATCACCGAGGCCGCGGCGCACCTGGCCTGCCTGATCGGCCGCCGCTACGGAGTCGTCACCACGCTGGAGAGGTCCGTCGGCCAGATCGAGGACAGCCTGGAGACGGCGGGTGTGGCCCGAAACTGCGCCGCGATCGTCGGCACGGGCCTGAACGTGCTCGACCTCGGCGACGACGAGCGCACCGAGACGGCGTTCCTGGCCGCCGCCGAGCGGGCCTGCGCGGCCGGGGCCGAGGTACTGGTGCTGGGCTGCGCCGGTATGACGGGGTTGCAGCGGGTGGTCGGGGAGAAGCTGGGCCTGCCGGTCGTCGACGGGGTCGGCGCGGCGGTCAGACTGGCGGAGTCGCTGGTGGCGCTGGGGCTGACGACGAGCCGGGTGGGGAGCTACGCCGAGCCGCTGGCGAAACGGAGGGTGTGGGGACGCCCGAACGGCACTGGCTCATGACGGACCGTCGAGCGTGACGTCGTCGCGATGGGCCCCGTAGAACCGCACCTGCCGGGCCATGACCTCCCGCATCGAGGTGCCGCGCGGGATGCCGTACACCGTGCCGGGGAAGTCCAGCGCCTCCTGCACCTGCCACAGCTCGTCGTGCTCGCCGGGGGCGAAGAACCGGGCCCGGGGCGCTCCCGCCGCGATCCAGCCGATGGGCAGGACGGTGCCGGGCGGCAGCACGGAGTTGACGTGCAGCACGCTGTGGATCCGCAGCTCGGATCCGGTGCTCGCGACGGCGCCCGGGAAGACGCAGGCGCCGGTGGCCACGAAGACCTCGTCCTCGAGGGTCGCCCCGTTGACATGGGCGTGCGGGCCGACGAGCACGGCGTCACCGATCACCACGGGGTGCTTGGCCCGCCCCCGCACCAGGGCGTTCTCCATGACGACGACGTCCGAGCCCACCCGGACCTCCCCGTCCTCGGCGGTGAGCACGGCCCCGTGCAGCACCCGGCTGCGCTCACCGAGGACGACGGCCCCGCACAGGACGGCCGTCGGGGCGACGTACGCGGACTCGGGGACGACGGGGCGCCGCCCTCGGTGCTCGATCAACATGGCGTTCTCCTCAGGCCTCAGGCCGGCGGCTCGCCGGGCACGACCGCTGTCGCCGTAATCTCCACCAGCTGCCCCGGGTACCCGAGGCACGCCACGCCGATGAGGGTCGACGAGTGCGGACCGGCGCTGAGCCCGGACGCCTCGACGACTTCCCAGACGGCCGACAGCACGGCCGGCTCGCCGCTCACGACGTACACGTCGGTCGCCACGACGTGCGCCAGGTCGCTGCCCACCGCGGCCAGTTGCTCCCGCAGATTGGCGATCACCTGCTCGGCCTGCCGCACGGGATCCCCGGGGCCGACGAGCTCGCCGTCGGCGTCCAGAGGGACGGACCCGGCGAGGAACGCCAGACGCGTGCCGGCCTCGACGACGGATGCGTGGGAGTAGGTGGGCGGCGGAAACAGGCTCGGGACAGTGACTCGCTGGATCACAGGGGGTCTCCGATCTACGGGCGGCAGCCAAGGGCAACCCGCCGATCATGCGGGCCCCGGCGCGCGGACGCACCCGTATTTCGGTTCACCCCGACCGAGCCGTCCCCCTACGCTTCACCAGACCCCGTCACCCGCCCGTCGAGGAGCCGTGCCCGTGCCCACCCTCCCGGACCAGACCTTCCTCGACACCACCGCCGACCGGCTCGCCGCCCTCCCCGCCGTCCGGGCCGTCACTCTCGGGGGCTCCCGCGCCCAGGGCACCGAACGCCCGGACAGCGACTGGGACCTGGCGGTCTACTACCGGGGCGAATTCGACCCGGACGACCTGCGTGCGGTCGGCTGGGAGGGCGAGGTCTGCGAGCTCGGCGCGTGGGGCGGCGGCGTCTTCAACGGCGGCGCCTGGCTGACCATCGACGGCCGGCGCGTGGACGTGCACTACCGCGATCTCGACGTCGTCGAACACGAGGTGGCTCAGGCGGAGCGGGGCCGCTTCCGGATCGAGCCGCTGATGTTCCACCTGGCGGGCATCCCGACTTACCTGCTCGCCGCCGAACTCGCGATCAACAAGGTGCTGCGGGGCGAGCTGCCGCGTCCCGCGGCCTATCCGCAGGCGCTGCGCGAGACCGCTCCGGCCCACTGGCACGGCATGGCCGCGGCCACGCTCGCGTACGCGAAGGCGGGTCATGCGCCGAAGGGCGCCCTCACCCAGGTCGCGGGCGCGATCGCCGTCGCCGCGACACAGACCGCGCACGCGGTGCTGGCGGCGCGGGGGGAGTGGGTCACGAACGAGAAGGGGCTCGTCGCGCGGGCGGGTCTGCGCGAGGTGGACGCGATGCTGGGCACCCTCACCGGCGCTCCGGACGAGCTCCAGCGGAGGATCACCGACGTGGAGGCGCTCCTGCACCGGGCCGTGGAGGCAGCGCGCAGCTGACCGGGCACGGCCGTCGCCGATTGCGTTCATAAAGAACCCGGCTTTCCCGTACTCCGTCACGTTCCGGCAACCTTTCCTCCAGGAACCCCGCCTACTGTGGGCACCACCCCAGCCCGGCCACCGTCGCCCGAAGGCCCACCCCTGCCCTCGACGAGTCGACAGGAGCCCTGTGTCCCCCTCCCGCCGTGTCCCTCTCAAGCTGCCGCCCTGGCTCGCGCACGCCCTGCGCGCTCAGCGGGGGCCGGTGCCCTGGAGTGCCGTGACGCGGGGGGCCTTGTCCGCGGGGCCGCTGTTGCTGGTGGCCGTGCAGGTCGGGCGCACCTCGCTCGGGGTCGTCGCCGCCATCGCCGCCATGCTCGCCGGGATCAACGACCGGCCCGGGAGCCGGCGGGTCTCGGTCAAGCGGATCGGGGTGCCCGCGCTGGGCGGTGCCCTGGGGCTGGTGGCCGGGACGTACGCCGGGCAGCAGACCGGCGCGGTCGTGCTGACCGTGATCCTCACGTTCATCGGGCTCCTCGCCGGGAGCATCAGCGCGATCGGGCCCGTCGCGTCCGCCGTCGGGACGCAGCTGCTCGTCGCCTCGGCGGTCGGGGCCGGGATGCCCCTGCCGGAGCCGGGGTGGGAGCGTGCGCTCGCCTACGTCGCGGGCGCCGGGTGGCTGATC
Organism: Streptomyces coeruleorubidus; assembly: GCF_028885415.1. Taxonomy (GTDB): domain Bacteria; phylum Actinomycetota; class Actinomycetes; order Streptomycetales; family Streptomycetaceae; genus Streptomyces; species Streptomyces coeruleorubidus_A. Next base: position 2,444,914 of record NZ_CP118527.1, on the reverse strand, counting down.
GTGCTCCGGCTCGTGCTGCCCACGCCCGGCTCCCTCGCCGGGGACTTCCGGTTCGACGGGGAGCGGAAGGCCGTCGCCGGCGTGTACGACGCCGTCGCCGAGCTGCTCGACGCCGTCGGCGGGCCCGAGGCCATGCGCCGCCGGGCCGCGCTCACCGCCGCCCTCGACCACGCGCAGGACGCCCTCGCCGGGCCCCGGCTGCGGCGGTACGCCTCCTCCTCCACCGAGCGGCGGCTGCACGCGCAGTACGCCGCCGCCCTGCCCCTCGCCGAGGCCGCCACCGCGCTGGCGTGGGCCGGAGAGGCCGTCGCCGAGCGGGCCTCCGAAGGGCCCCGGCGGCTCGCCGCCGCCGTACGCGGCAACAGCCACACCGGGCCCCTGCCCGCCCCCTCCCGCTCGGCACCCGCCCTGCGCGCCCTCGACGACGCCCTCCTGCACGCCGCCGAGGTCTTCGACCAGGGCAGGGGCGGCGATCTGCACACCCGGCCCCGTACGCCCAGGGACCGGCTGCGCGCCGCCTTCGGCAGCGCCGGACGCGAGTACGGGCTGCGTGTCGCCCTCTGCTTCGGGGCCAGTTCGGCGGCCGCCCAGGCCCTGCACCAGGGCCAGTGGTACGGGCAGCACGAGCACTGGTACTGGCTCCCGGCCACCGCCGTCTTCCTCGTCAAGCCCGACCTGGGGCCGCTGGCCTCGCGGGTGCTGAACCGGGCCGCCGGGACCGTGCTCGGCGCCGTCGTCTTCGCCGGATTCGCCGCCGTCCTGCCCCGGCCCGAAGGGCTCATCGCGCTCGTCGCCCTCAGCGGAGCGCTCATCCCCGTCGCCACCCGGCACTTCGCCGCCCAGACCGCCGTCGTCACCGTCCTCGTCCTCGCCCTGGTCATGGTCGGCGGCGAGCCGCAGGCCTCCATGGGGCGGATCGGCGAGACGCTGCTGGCCTGCGCGATCGTGCTGATCGTCGGGCACCTGCCGATGCCCGGACAGCGGGGCGGCGGAGTACGGGCCCGGCTCGCCGCGGCGAGCGAGGCCGCGTACGCCTACCTCACCCACGTCCTCGACGAGGCCGACGCCCCGCGCATCGGCACCTCCGGCACGCCCGCCCAGCGCGGCACCCACGACCACCCCGTCACCCCCACCGACGACCGCGCCACCCGCTGGACCCTGCGCCGCGAGGCCTACCGCACCCTCGCCGAGGCCCGAACCGCCATCTCCCTGTCCGCGCACGAACTGCCCGCCCTCGCCCGGCACACCGAGGGCGCCGACGAGGTGGCCGACCTCCTCGAACGCCTCGTCGACACCACCACCGCCTGCGCCGTCCACCTCGACGACACCGGACGGATCGGTCCCGAGCACACCGAGCGCCTCACCGCCCTCCTCGGCGAACTCGCCGGACCGGTCGAGCGGGTGGGGCTACGACTGCCCGGGACGCCCCTCGCCGGATAGCCGCCCCGGCACGACGGCCACGCCCAACACCCCCACCAGGCCGGCGCCCCGCGCGGTCGCCGCCCGGCGCACCTCGGTCGCGAACCCGTGCCCCGCGACCGCCGGCTCCACCTTCGCGGCGATCTCCCCGGTCCGCTTCCCGTCCGGCGGTTCCCAGCACAGGCACAGCAGGCCTCCCGGCGCCAGCCAGCGTCTCAGCGCGGCCAGTTCCCGGTCCGCCGGGCGGGTCCAGAAGAGGTTCACATTGACGGCCAGGATCTTGTCGAAGGAGCTGATGGCGAAGTCGGCGTCCTCCAGCGCCAGGGTGTGGAAGGCGGCCCGCCCGGTGGCGAGCGCGTCGCTGTTGCGGCGGCGTGCCGCCTCGACCGCCTTGGCGGAGCGGTCGATGCCGGTGACGGTGCCCGTGACGAGGCGGTCGCGGATCAGCGCGACGGCGACGCCCCGGCCGCAGCCGATCTCCAGCACCCGGTCGCCGGGTGCCGGGTCGAGGACCTGCACCGCCCAGGTCAGGCGCTCCGGGACGTCGATGACGCTCAGCCCCCGACCCGTATCCACACCGGCGCGTGGTCCGACCCGGGCGCGCCCCGCCGCTGCGCCGGGTCGGGGCCGACCGACGGCAGACCGGGCGGGCCCTCGCCGGGCAGGCCCGTGCCCGCCGCCGTCACCCGGTGCACCAGGCGGTGGCTCACCAGCACATGGTCGATCAGCTCGCGCCGCCCGGAGTTCACGCGGGAGTAGCGCTCTCCGGGCGGGATGAGCGGGGCCACGTTCCACAGCCGGGCCGCGTCGCCCTCGTCGGCCTTCTCGTACCCCGGCGTGCCGATCTCCGAGCCGGGCGGGCCGAGCAGGATCTGTGTGGTCGCCGCCTGCACCTCGTCGTTGAGGTCGCCCAGTACGGCCACGTCCCTGGCCCGCCCGTCGCCGTCCAGGAGCTCGTCCGCGAGGGCGCGCAGGGCCGTCGCCTCGGCGGCCCTGCGGTACAGGGCGTAGGCGCCGTACCGGGCCCGTTCGCCCTCGTCGCGCGGCTGGAACCGGCCGTTCGGGTACGACAGCAGCTTGGACTTCAGGTGACAGACGGCCACCCGCAGCGGCCCGTCCTCGACCTCGACGGCGAGGAAGCCCCGCCCCGCCCGCGCCACCGTCACCCCCGAGTCGTCCACCTGCACGGGACGCAGCTCCGCCGGGAACGCCGTCGTGTCGGCCAGCACCGTCACGGCCGTACGGCTCAGGAACCCGACCCGTATGCCCCGGCTGTCCGGATGCTCGGACAGGGCGAGCTGCCAGTCGTCGTCGAGCATCCCGGCCAGGTCCTTCAGGGCCTCGGGGTCCCCGACCTCCTGCACGCCGAGCAGGGCCGGGTCCAGTTCCGTGATCACGGCGGCGAGCGCGGCGAGCTTCGCCCCGTACGCGGCCTCGTCCTTCGGGCCGAACGGGCCGCCGGGCCGGTAGAGGTTCTCCAGGTTCCAGGTGCCGAGGAGCATGCCGGGCTCCTTTCAGAAGCCGACAGACGGGGTGGTGGGGCCAGGGTGCTCGCCCGGCCCGCCCCGTGACAGAGCCGCGACGGGATGTGCGGTTCGGCTCATGCCTCCTTACGACCTCGTCGTACGTTGGCGCGATGACGCCTTCTGCCGCGGACAGTCCCGTCGACCTCATCATCAGCGCATGTACCGTCCTCGTGCACGACGATCAAGAGCGCATCGGGTTCGAGGAGGACGCCGCGATCGTCGTACGGAACGGCGTGGTCGAGGCGGTGACGACCACCGCCGGAGCTGCGGACCTGACCGCCGCCGAGCGCCTCGACGCCCGGAACCAGGTCGCCCTGCCCGGTCTGATCAACTGTCACACGCACGCGCCGATGGTCACGCTGCGCGGTCTCGCCGAGGACCTGCCCACGCAGGAGTGGTTCAACGACGTCGTCTGGCCCGTGGAGTCCAACCTCACGGAAAGGGACGTCGAGTTGGGGGCGCGGCTCGCCTGTGCCGAGATGATCCGCGCCGGCGTCACCTGCTTCGCCGACCACTACTTCGCCATGGACGCGGTGGCACAAGTGGTCGCGGAATGCGGCATGCGGGCGCTGCTGGGGGAGGCCTACTTCTCCTCGACGGGCCCCGAAGGCCGGGAGAGGTCACTGGAGTTCGCGCTCCGGCACCGCGGATTTGCCGACGGCCGCATCACCACCGCCCTCGCCCCGCACTCCCCTTACACGGTCGACGACACCGACCTCGCCGACACCGCCCGGCTCGCCGGCGAACACGGCCTGCCCGTGCACCTCCACGCCGCGGAGAACCGCGACCAGACCGAGACCAGCCTCGCCCGCCACGGCGTCACCCCGATCGAGGTACTGGAACGCACCGGCATCCTCGACACGGACGTGCTCCTCGCCCACGGCACCGGCATCGTCGACCGCGACCTGCCCGTCCTGGAGCGGGCGGCCGGTCGTACGGCCGTCGCCACCGCGCCCCGCGGCTACCTCAAGTTCGCCTGGCCCGACACCACACCGGTCCGCGCCCTGCGCGACATCGGCGTCGACGTCGGGCTCGCCACCGACGGCGCAGCCTCCAACAACTCCCTCGACGTGTGGGAGTCGATGGCCCTCACCTCCCTGGTCCAGAAGTCCTCCGAGGGCGACCCCCGCTGGCTGACCTCCCGCCAGGCCCTGCACCACGCCACCCTCCAGAGCGCCCGTGCCGTGGGACTGGGGGACGGCGTCGGCAGCATCGCGCCGGGGCGCCGGGCGGACATCGTCCTGGTCGACCTGACCGGACCGCACACCCAGCCCGTCCACGACCTCGCCGCCACCCTCGTGCACAGCGCCCGCTCCGCCGACGTACGCACCACGATCGTCGACGGACGGATCCTGATGCGTGACCGTGTGCTGCTGACGATCGACGTGCCGGCGGTGGTACGGGAACTGGAGGAGCGCCTGCCCGCCCTCGTCGACCGCAGCCACGGCCGGCGCATCCAGGACTACGACACCTGACCGTGTCCCGGGCTCGGCGACCAGCCTGCCGGACCTGCGGGAAGCGACCGCGTCCGCTATCACGACGAGTACGACGACTGATACGGAAAGTGAACAGATAGGCCAAGAGGCTGAGAGGTTCGTCACACTCGGCAGTGAACGAGTGTCAACTACGTCTCAGAACCGTCACTTCGCGAGCCGTTCACCCCATGGTTGGCGTTTAACTCTACGAGTACAGCGCGACATGGAGGTGCAGGGTGAACGGGCGAACGGTGCTCGAGAGCTTTCCCGCCGGTGGGCCGCGTGGCTCCTGGCCGGCGGAGGAGTTCGCGCAGGCGCGGCGTCTGGAGGGCCTGCCTGCCGAGGTCGTCATGGACCTCGCCACGGACATGTTCCTGGTGATCGTGCGCAGCGGGGACGGTGCCGACGCCGCGGCCTGACGCGTGCCCGAGTCCGGCGTGGCTCAGCCCGCCTTAGGCGCCGGCATCTTCGGGGCCGGGGCGACCGGCGGGACCGTGGTGGGATCCGGGGCCGCCGTGGGTGATGGCGCGAACTGCTTCGCCTGGAGCGTGTACAGCTCGGCGTAGAGACCGCCGGTCGCCAGCAGCTCGTCCGGAGTCCCGGACTCCACGAGCCGGCCCTGGTCCAGGACGTGCACCAGATCCGCGTGGCGCACGGACGCCAGCCGGTGCGTGATCAGTACGACCGTCTGGCCGCTGTCGGCCAGGGCGCGGATCCGCTCGAAGACCTCCAGCTCGGCCCGGGCGTCCAGGGCCGCCGTCGGCTCGTCCACGATCAGGATGCGACCCCTGCGGTAGGCCGCCCGGGCGATGCCCAGCCGCTGCCACTGGCCGCCCGACAGTTCGTGCCCGCCGCTGAAGTTGCGGGCGAGCAGCGTGTCCAGCCCGCGCGGCAGGTCCGCGATCACCGTCTCGGCCCCGGCCTCGGCGATCGACGCGGCCAGCCGCTGCTCGCACACCGGCTGCGACGTGCGCCCCAGGGCGACGTTCACCCGGGCCGTGAACGGCCACCGCTTGAAGTCCTGCGCCACCATCGCGATCCGCTCGGCCAGCCGGTGCCGGTCGGCGGTCGCCGCGTCCACGCCGTCCCAGAGGATGCGCCCCTTCTCCGGCGTGTACAGCCCGGCGAGCAGCTTGACCAGGGTCGTCTTGCCGGAGCCGTTCTCGCCGACCAGCGCCACGATCCGGCCCAGCGGGAGGGTGAGCGACACGTCGTCGAGGGCGGGGCGGGCGGAGTCGCCCGGGTAGCGGAACGTGACGTTCTCGAAGCGGATCTCGCGCGGGTTCTCCGGCAGCGGCCGGCCGCCCGCCGGGATCGCCCGCTGTGCCGCCTCGGTGTACAGCCGTTCCAGGTCGCCGACGAAGAGGGCCTCCTCGTGCAGCGCGTTGACCTCCACGACGAGCGTGTCGAGGCTCTGCGAGCCGGTCCGGATCGCGATCACGGCCGTACCCGCCACCGACAGGGCCATCGCCCCGGCCAGCAGCAGCCCGCCGAGCGTCGCGTACGTCGCCACCGTCGCCAGGCCCGTCCAGGCCGCCGCGATCAGGCCGGTACGGGCGGCGAGCCGGGCCAGCCGGGCCTGCTCGGCCTCCGCCGTCTCCGACATCGCGCGGAAGTGCCGCAGCAGGAACGCGCCCACCCCGTGCACCCGGATCTCGGGGGCCGCCTCGGGCTCGATCAGCAGATTGCCGAGCAGCCGGCCCGCACGGGCGTGCTGCACCCAGGCGTGGAAGGACTCGTAGCGCCGCCGGGCCACGGTCAGCGCGCTCCAGGCGCTCGGCAGCGTCATCGTCACCAGCAGCGGCAGGAGCGCCGGGTGCAGCACGGTCAGGACACCGGCCGCCGCGACCAGCGAGATCATCGCGTTGATCACCCGCGTCCCGTACATGATCATCCGGCGGGCGGAGGCGGCCCCGTACTGCGCGGTGTCGAGCAGTTTGTGGAAGGCGTGGTCCTCGATCGCGGCCAGTTCGACGGCCGCGGCCCGCTCCAGGTACTGCTCGGTCGCCACCCGCTCCACCTTGGGCTCCAGCCGTCCGGTGGCGTAGGTGCTCGCGGCCCGCAGCAGCGCCGCGAGCAGCATCACGACGGCCACCGTGACCAGCGCGGGGACGGCGCCGCGCAGCCGGTCCTCGATCGGGCCGCCGCCCATCAGCCGCGCCAGCACGCTGTTGACCGCGAGCAGTGCCACCGCCTGCGCCACGCCCCGGCCCGCCTCGGCGGCCAGCACGACCCGCGCGGCGCCCCGGTCGGCCTGCCGGGCGAGCCGGAGGCTGGACGCGAGCAGGGACGGCAGCCGGGTGATCATGGCGCGGAAGTTCAGCTCCAGGAACGCGTCGGCGTGCTGGTTCCAGCCCATGTCGTAGCGCAGCGGCCCGCCGAAGAGCAGCCGCTCCGACTCGGACACTTCCGGCGCGGTCCGCTTCTTCCCCACCGTCGACCGACCTCCCTTTTCGTGCCCCGCTCGTGGACGAACGGTCACTATTGCGGGGCGGAGCCCGCCGGGGCAGGGCGCAGCCCGGGGCGCCGGAGGCGCGCGGGCGCACGACCCGACCGGGGGAGGCGTGGGACGGCGCGGAGTGACGGGGTGGTGCGCATGTCCTGGCCGAGTCGTGTCTGGCGGGTGGTGCGCATGTCCTGGCCGGGCCGTGTCATGCGGGGTGGTGCGTGTGTCCTGGCCGGGCCGAGTCTGGCGGGTGGTGCGTGTGGCCTGGCCGGGCCGTGTCCGGCGGGGTGGTGCGTATGCCCCGGCCCGAGTCGTGTCCGGCGAGCTCGCCGGACCTTATGCGCTGACCGGCCGCGACCAGGCCGGAGCGGTCCCCGTCACGCGGCACAGGGCCAGATACAGCGGTATCGGCGGGGTGTACGGCAGCTTGCCGTCCGGGCGGTGGATCAGCTCGGGCAGCTCAGGGAGGTCCGGGACGACCGCTCCGGTGGCGTAGTGCGCCGGGGCGGGCCATTCCAGGGCGTGGTCGGAGTCGGACGGCACCAGCCACCACCAGTGCGTCTCGTCGGCGTAGACGCAGCCCACGCGGGGCAGCCGGGGCATGACCAGCCGGCCGAAACGGGCGGGTATCGCGACCGCGTCGCAGCCGAGCGGGGCGGTCATGCCGTCGGGGACGGGCAGCCGCAGAGCCGGGCCCGTCGTCCGCAGCCCGCGCCGGAGCCGGGCCAGGGTGTCCAGGTTCAGGACGCGGCCACCGCGCCCGGGGCTCATGCCGGTCCCCGTTCTCGGCGTCGTTCCTGCGGGGGAACATCCTGAGCGGCCTTCGCATGGCGTGCCCGGTGTGCTTCGTCCCCGTCGCCCGGCTCGTCGGACGGCCCCGGCTTCGGCCGGGCGCCCCAGCCCAGGTCGTTCCGGGGCTGCGCCGGGTGGCGTGCGGTGTCCGCCGTGCGCGGCAGCTCGGCCCAGACCAGCAGCCCGGGGCCGTGTTCATGGGCACCCCAGGCGTCGCAGAGGGCGTCGACGAGAAGCAGTCCCCTCCCGTGCTCCTCCTCGGGCCGGGTGCGGCCGGCCGCGTGGGGCTGGCCCGGGGCGCAGCCCTCGTCACGCACGGCTATCCGCACCTGGTCGTCGCCGTCGTGCAGCTCGCACACTATGTGTGTGCTCGCCGTGTGCACGATGGCGTTGGTGACCAGCTCGGAAACCACCAGGGCCGCGCTGTCGCACGTGTCCTCGCACACCGACCAGCCGGTCAGCCGGGCCCGCGTCAGGCGTCTGGCCTGTGCGGGAGAACCCGGATGTGCGGCCAGCTCGAAACGGAACCGGCGCTCGGCAGCGGCCCCGACGGGGCTTGCTTCCGAGGTGGCACCCAGGCCGAGAGGGCCTGCGGCGGCGGCTGTTCCTAAGGGCGCGGACGGAATCACGCTTGCCACTATCGCCCCGCCGTGAACACTTGGCAAGTGTCACTCTGAAAATTGCAGAGTGCTGTGTGACGGTCTGGAAGGCCGTGGCACACTGCTCGCAACAGCACGTCGCGCGGCGCCAGTTGAGATCGTCGAAGATCTGTTCGGAACGATTGTTCGGATACCCGACTCTTCGAAAAGGTCTTCGAATGGCGCCGCCGGGCTGTCAGCGTTCTCTTGTGGCCGGCTCGTCAGAACTCTTCGTGGAGGTGGAGCGTGAGCGAACCGCGGTCCGCGCCGACGGTGGGCCAGGTCGTCCTCGGCCGGCGCCTGCTGGACCTGCGGGAACGCGCCGGGATGAAGCGCGAGGAGGCCGCCCGCATCCTCCGCGTCGCCCCCGCCACGGTCCGCCGTATGGAGATGGCCGAGGTCGCGCTCAAAATCCCGTATCTGCAACTGCTCCTGAAGGCCTACGGAATCTCCGACGAGGAGGCCGGCGCCTTTGTCCAACTGGCCGAGGAAGCGAACAAACCCGGCTGGTGGCAGCGTTTCCACGACATCCTGCCCGGCTGGTTCTCGATGTACGTGAGCCTGGAGGGCGCGGCCGGGGTCATCCGCAGTTACGAGCCCCATTTCGTCCCCGGGCTGTTGCAGACCGAGGACTACGCGCGCGGAGTGCTCCGGTCGGGCGCCATCGGCCAGACCCGGCCCGACGACATCGAGCGCCATGTCGCCCTGCGGATGCAGCGGCAGGAACTGCTCACCCGTGAGGACGCGCCCCGGCTGTGGGTCGTGATGGACGAGACCGTGCTGCGGCGCCCGGTCGGCGGGCCGGAGGTGATGCGTGCCCAGATCGACAAACTGCTCGAGGCCACGAAGCTGCCCAACGTCACTTTGCAGGTCGCTCCGTTCGCCGGCGGACCGCACCCGGGCACGTACGGGCCGTTCGTGCTGTTCCGATTTGCCATGCCCGAACTGCCGGACATGGTCTACAGCGAGTACCTGACCGGCGCGGTCTACCTCGACGCGCGCGCCGAGGTGGCGACCCACCTCGAGGTCATGGACCGCATGGCGGCGCAGGCCGCTACGGCACATCGCACGAAGGAGATCCTCAGGGATCTCCGCAAGGAGCTGTGAATGGATCGCATCAAGCCGCGCAAACACGTCTACAACGGCATGCCCGCGCGCGACTTGGGCAGCGAAGGCTGGCACAAGCCGTGGAGCGGCGGGAACGGCGGGAACTGCCTGGAGGCGATGAAGCTCGCCGACGGCCGGATCGCCGTGCGGCAGTCCACCGACCCGGACGGTCCGGCGCTGATCTACACCACGGACGAGATGACGGCCTTCATCGAAGGGGCGAAAGCGGGGGAGGCGGATTTCCTGCTGTCCTGATGTGATGGCCCATTCTGTCGTCTTCCGCCGTTATATGTTGCTCAACTTCCTTACGTTGGTGCTGAATTGATCACCCCTTGTGTCTTATGGAGTGCCTCATGACCGGGCAGGACCCCACCTCGGCCGTCGCGGTCGACACGAGCAGACCGCATCCGGCGCGGATGTACGACTGGTACCTCGGCGGCAAGGACAACTACCCGGTCGACGAGGAGATGGGCCGGCAGATGCTCACCCTCGACCCGAGGGTGCCGGTCATGGCGCGCGTCAACCGCGCGTTCATGCACCGGGCCACACGCTGGCTGGCCCGCAACGGCGTACGGCAGTTCCTGGACGTCGGCACCGGCATCCCGACCGAGCCCAACCTCCACCAGGTCGCCCAGGAGATCGCCCCCGACGCCCGGATCGTCTACTGCGACAACGACCCCATCGTGCTGGCCCACGCGGCGGCCCTGCTGCGCGGCACGGACGAGGGGGCGACCGAGTACCTCCAGGCCGACGTGCGCGACCCGGACGCCATCCTGGAGGGCGCGAGGAAGGTCCTGGACTTCACCCGGCCCGTCGCGCTCTCGCTCATCGCGCTGCTGCACTTCGTCTCCGACGAGGACGGCGCACACGATCTGGTCCGCCGGCTGCTCGCCGAACTGCCCTCCGGCAGCTACCTGGTCATCACCCACGCCACGGCCGACTTCACGCCGGAGGAGTCGAAGGCGGCCACCGAGAAGCTCCGCGCCGCCGGTGTCACCCTGGCCCTGCGCTCCCGCGAGGAGTTCATCCGCTTCTTCGACGGCCTCGACCTCGTCGAGCCCGGCGTCGAGGTGCCCCACCGCTGGCACCCCGACCTGGGCGAGCCCGTACCCGGGCAGGACGACGGGGTGATTCCGGGATACGGAGCGGTGGGACGCAAGGCATAGCTTTCCGATCGCCGGAACGCGCCGCGGCCGTCGAGGGCGATGACCAGCCGGTCGGCGCCCTTGACCGTGGACGCCTCGGCGCCGGGCGGCAGCGGCGGCACCGCGTGCAGCCCGGCCGCGGTACTGGTGCCTCGATGTGCGGCGCGTGCTCGGCGAGCGCCGCGACGAGCCGGTCGCGGTCGGCCGCGGTACCGCTGCCGCATACGCCGTACATGCCGGTCGTACGACCCCGACGTGATCCGGGAAGTGGCCACTCCTACACCGCCATGGGCCTGTCGTACGGTCCGATCGGCGACGGGAGCGTCGAACTGCCCGTCAGATGGCGGTCGACCGCCGCCGCCACGGCCCGCCCCTCGGCGATCGCCCAGACGATGAGCGACTGGCCCCGGGCGGCGTCCCCCGCGGCGAACACGCCGGGCACGTTCGTGGCGAAACCGGCGTCACGCGCGATCGTGCCGCGGGGCTCCAGTTCCAGCCCCAGCTGGTCGACGAGCCCGTCCTTCCGGTCGGGCCCGGAGAAGCCGAGGGCGAGCAGCACGAGGTCGGCCGGGAGCGTCCGCCCGCTGCCCTCCACCGGACGGCGCCGCGCGTCCACCTCGACCAGGTGCAGCGACCGCACATGGCCCGCCGCGTCACCGTCGAAGCGCAGCGTGGACGCCGCGAACAGCCGCGCGTCCGCGTCGGCCACCGGGGCCGTCCGCAGGTCACGGGCCTCCTCGTGCGCGGCGGACAACCGGTAGACCCGCACCGGATACGTCGGCCAGGGCTCGGTGTCCTCGTCGCGCTCGGTGTCCGGAAGTGCGTAGATGTCCAGCTGGGTCACGGACGCGGCGCCCTCCCGGACGGCCGTGCCCAGGCAGTCGGCCCCGGTGTCGCCGCCGCCGACGATGACGACGTGCTTCCCGGCGGCCGACAGCGGGGACGCCTCCAGATCGCCCTCGCACACCCGGTTGGCCAGCGGGAGATACTCCATCGCCTGGTGAATGCCCGTCAGGTCCCGCCCCGGCACATCGAGTTCACGCCACGCGGTCGCCCCCGTGGCGAGCACCACGGCGTCGTAGCGAGTCCGCAGCTCATCGGCCCTGATGTCCCGCCCGACCGCCGTCGACGTACGGAACTTGGTCCCCTCGGCCCGCATCTGCTCCAGCCGCCGCTCCAGATGGTGCTTCTCCATCTTGAACGCGGGGATGCCGTACCGCATCAGCCCGCCGAGCCGGTCGTCCCTCTCGTACACGGCGACCGTGTGCCCGGCCCGGGTCAGCTGCTGGGCCGCGGCCAGCCCGGTGGGTCCCGAACCGATCACCGCGACCGTCTTGCCGGACAGCCGCTCCGGCGGCCTCGACGGCGCGAAGCCCTCCTCCCACGCCCGGTCGGCGATCGCGCACTCGACGTTCTTGATGGTGACGGCAGGCTGGTTGATCGCCAGAACGCATCCCGCCTCGCACGGCGCCGGGCACAACCGGCCGGTGAACTCCGGGAAGTTGTTCGTGGCGTGCAGCCGGTCGGCGGCCGCCCGCCAGTCCTCCCTCGACACCAGGTCGTTCCACTCGGGGATCAGGTTGCCCAGCGGGCAGGCCTCGTGGCAGAAGGGGATGCCGCAGTCCATGCAGCGGTCGGCCTGCTTGCTGATGATCGGCAGCAGGGCGCCGGGGACGTAGACCTCGTCCCAGTCCCGGACCCGCTCCTCGACGGGCCTGCGCGGCCAGTCCTGGCGGGGGGTGGTCATGAAACCCTTGGGGTCGGCCATGGCCGTCTTCCTTGCGTGCGCGTGTGACAGGCCGTGCGTCGTCGGGCGGCACTCCTTCCGGCCACGATACGTCCGCGGCGGCGCACTCGCAGGGGGCGGGACAGCACCTGCCGGAGTGCTCAGGTGAGGGCCAGCACGTACGCCACCGCCGCCCCGGCCGAGGCAACCGTGCGGACGTGGTTCCACATGGTCCACTCGCGCACATACGCCGGCCAGTACGCGGCCGCCTGAGAGGTGCCCGGCTCCAGCTTCAGCAGCGCGTCGTTGCGCGGCACGTTCGCGACTATGGTGACCCCGAACGAGCCGAACAGGTACAGCGCGCTGCCCACCAGCAGCTCCACCGTCCCCTCGTCCGGCCACAGTACGAACGTCACCACGGCGATCACCGCGCACAGTACGGCCGACCCGAGGAACACGATCATGAAGGGCGGTGTCACCGCGGCCACGTTGATCGCGTTCATCGCGGCGGCCCCCTGCGCGGGCGGCAGCGTGGCCAGGCCCCGCATGACGAAGGTCGAGAAGCCACAGAACACCCCGGCCACCAGGCCGGTCCCGAGCACACCCAGCACCGTCAGCACGAAGTACGGTCCGTCGATCATGTAAGCCTCTCCCGCCCGTCGAGCCGGCATCCTGCCCCGGCACCCTTCCTCACCACAAGTGAAATCCCGTACGAGCACAGTGACCACGGCCGAACGGCGTACGCCCGACTGGCCGCGCTGTCGTGGCCCCCGACCGGTCACCCGGCGGAACCGAGCCCCGCCTCGGTCCACCCCCTCAGCACCGTCTCCACCGCCGCCGCGATCCGCCGCCGCGCCTCGTGCCGCGGCACCCCGCTCATCAGCAGCCGGTCGTACGGCGTGTCCAGATGCCGTACGGACGCCACGACCGCCGAGGTCACCGCCCCCTCCGTCAGCGCCCGCCCGGCCGCACTGCGGCCCACCCGCCCGCTGCCCCGCTCCGAGGCGTGCGCGGCGATGGCCCGCGCACGGTCGGCCGGACATCCGGGGAACAGCCGCTGTATCTCCGCCGCGAACGCCTGGGCGAACAGGGCGTCCTGAGCCGCCCGGCGCCGCGCGTCCCGCACCCGGCGCCGCCGTCGCGCCTCGGCATCCGCGAGACACCGCTGCTCGGCCCGCGCGAGCGCCGCCTCCTCGACGAGAACGCCCTGCCGCTCGTACCGGCTCTTGCGCCGGTTGAACCGCACCACCACCGCCGACAGCGCGCTCTCCTCCCGCGATCTGCGCGTCAGCGCGGTGTCGCCGCGCGGCAGGAACACCAGGTGCCCGAGGTCGGCACAGTCCAGGCAGCGCGGGGCACCGTCCTCGAGGGCGAGCAGCGGCAGCGGCCCTCGCCGGCACTCGGCGCAGTGCCGGCGCTTGAGGGGCTGGAAGACGAGAAGACCGGTGTGGGGCGGGAGCGTCGCGCGCGGGACCATACGGGGTTCCGGGACCACAGGGGGTTCATGGACCATGGAGGGTTCATTCCCGCTGACGGCGGCGCGCACTGCATCCACCGGAGGCGACCCCGGCGATCGCGGCACCCGTCGTTCTGCCGCCTCCTCCCCGGTGTCTGCGGCGCTCGCGGGCATGACACGTCCTGCCGTGGCCTGGCGCATCATGGGCCGTGTGCGACTGGAAGCGATCACCTGGGACCGGCTCGGCGACCTGCTCGCCGAGCGCCTGCTCGACCTGAAGCCCGCCGACGGCAGTCCCTGGCCGCGCATCGCCTTCGACGGTGCCCCGGCCGCCCGCCCGGGAGACCTCGCCCGGCGTGTCTCCGAGGCACTGCGCATACGCGGCCGCTCCTCGCTCGTCGTGGGCACGGAGGGCTTTCTGCGCCCCGCCTCCGTGCGACTGGAGTACGGCCACCAGGACGTGGAGTCCTATTACAGCGGCTGGTACGACACCAACGCCCTGTGGCGCGAGGTGTTCGGCCCCCTCGAAGCCGGCGGCGACGGCCGCGTCCTGCCGGACCTGTGGGACCCGGCCGCCGACCGGGCCACCCGCAGTCCCTACGTCCAACTCCCGCCCGGTGGCGTGCTGTTGCTGCACGGGTCCTTCCTCCTTCGACACTGGTTCCCCTTCGATCTGAGCGTCCACGTCCTGCTCTCCCCGGGCGCCCTGCGCCGCCGCACGCCCGAGGACGAGCACTGGACCCTGCCGGCCTTCGAGCGCTACGAACAGGAGACCGACCCGGCGGGCACGGCCGACGTCCTGGTACGGGCCGATGATCCGCGCCACCCGGCGTGGGGCGGCTGAGCCTCTCTGGGCCGGCCCGGGGGCCGTTCCGTGTGCGGGCACCGGGTGACGCGGCGAGAATGAAGGGCGCCGGGACTTGCGGTGCCTCCCGCCCCGCGCCGGCCGTCCGGCACCGGGAGGTACTTCATGACCACCGCCGGAGACATCATGCACCGCGGCGTCCAGTGGATCCCCGCCCACGAAACCCTCGACCGCGCGGCCCAGCTCATGCGCGAACTGAACGTCGGTGCCCTGCCCATCAGCGACGAGAACGAGCGGCTCTGCGGCATCCTCACCGACCGCGACATCGTCGTCGGCTGCGTCGCGATGGGTCACAACCCCGCCGAGGTCACCGCGGGCGAGATGGCCAAGGGCACCCCCCGCTGGATCGACGCGGACGCCGATGTCGGCGAGGTGCTCCGCGAGATGCAGGAGCACCAGATCCGCCGACTGCCCGTCATCCGGGACAAGCGCCTGGTCGGCATGATCAGCGAAGCCGACCTGGCCCGGCATCTGGCGGGCGACCAGATCGCCTCCTGGGCCGAGAGCGTCTACGCCAGGACCACCCCGCGCTGACGGCGCATCACCCCGCCATGCCCCCGCGGGTCACGGCCCCCGTCAGAGCCAGCCGCTGCGCCGGAACCCCCGGTACAGCGTCAGGCACGCGACGGATATGACGCCGATGACCATGCCGTAGCCGTATCGCCAGTGCAGCTCCGGCATGTGGTCGAAGTTCATGCCGTACACCCCGCAGACCATCGTCGGCACGGCGATGATCGCGGCCCACGCCGTGATCTTCCGCATGTCCTCGTTCTGCGCGACCGTGACCTGCGCGAGGTGCGCCTGGAGTATGGAGTTGAGCAGTTCGTCGAAGGCGGCGATCTGCTCCTTCCCCCGCAGCAGGTGGTCCGAGACATCGCGGAAGTACGCCTGTATCTCCGGGTCGACCACCCGGATCGGCCGCGTGGCGAGATCCTCCAGCGGCCGGCTGAGCGGCACCACCGCCCGCTTCAGCTCCAGGAGTTCACGCTTGAGCTGGTAGATGCGCCCCGGGTCCACCCGCGCGCCGGTCTCCGCGAACACCTCCGTCTCGACCTGGTCGATGTCCGCCTGCACCGAGTCCGTGACGGTCAGGTAGTCGTCCACCACGTGGTCCGCGATCGCGTGCAGCACCGCGGACGGGCCTTTCGCCAATTGGTGGGGATCGGACTCCAGCTCCTCGCGCAGCGGACCCAGCGAGCCGTGCCGGCCGTGCCGCACCGTGATCACGAAGTCCTTGCCGACGAAGACCATGATCTCGCCGGTGTTCACCACCTCGCTGGTGGCCGTGAGTTCCTCGTGCTCGACGTAGCAGACCGTCTTGAACACCGCGAAGAGCGTCTCGTCGTAGTGCTCCAGCTTGGGGCGCTGGTGGGCTTCGACGGCGTCCTCCACGGCCAGGGGGTGCAGGTCGAAGAGCTCGGCGATGCCCGCGAACTCCCGGTCGGTCGGCTCGTGCAGACCGAGCCAGACGAAACCCTCGCCCTTCTTGCGTACCGACTCCACGGCATCCACCAGATCGCCGCGCGCAGAGGTGCGGACACCGTCCCGGTACGTCACGCAGTTCACCACCGAGGAGCCCAGCGGGGAGCGGGCCGGGTGACTCAGGTCGACGCGCGGGCGCCGCCGGGCCAGCCGAGCCACCTTGCGGAGGCCGCCGACCCCGCCGAGGCTCGTGACCTTCCGCAGATTCCCTGCCATGGACATCTGCATCTCCTTGCGTGGAGCTCCGCGCGCCGTTCCCGCGCCTTGGTTCGTCAGTCTGCCAGGCCGACGTGAGCTGCGAGTAAGCCTGTGGAAACGGCTCGTTCCGCTTTGTTCCCGGCTGTGGACGAAGCCCCCGGGCCGTGACCGAAAGGCTCCCGCAGGGCTCGTCACGCCCCAGACATCGACGCGTGTCGGG
Organism: Streptomyces coeruleorubidus; assembly: GCF_028885415.1. Taxonomy (GTDB): domain Bacteria; phylum Actinomycetota; class Actinomycetes; order Streptomycetales; family Streptomycetaceae; genus Streptomyces; species Streptomyces coeruleorubidus_A. The sequence continues at coordinate 2,428,419 of NZ_CP118527.1, read as the reverse complement.
GCAGTGCGGTTCTCCGTGCGAGGGCTGTGCGGTTCTCCGTACGGGAGTGTCGACTCTCCGTACCGGAGCGTCGACCGTCACGGACAAGTCGGGCAACTGGGATGATCGCGGCATGACGCGAACCGATGGGTACCTCCTCGACAACCGGCAGACCGAGGCCGCCGAGCACTTCAGCGCCTTCGCCGCTCTCTTCGACCCCACGACGTTCCGGCACCTCGAAGCGCTCGGCATCGGATCCGGCTGGCGGTGCTGGGAGGTCGGAGCCGGCGGTACCTCCGTGGTGTCCTGGCTCGCGAAGAAGGTCGGCCCGACCGGACGCGTCGTCGCGACCGACACCGACACCTCACGGCTCGCCCCCGCTGCCCGGCCGCCCGTCGAGGTGCGCGTGCACGACCTCGGCGCCCAGGAGCCGCCGGGGGAGGGCTTCGACCTGGTGCACGCCCGTCTCGCCCTCGTCCACGTGACCGACCGGGCACGGGCGTTGCGGTCCATGGTCAAGGCACTGCGCCCCGGCGGGCGCATCCTCGTCGAGGACGCCGACCCCGCCCTTCAGCCGCTGCTCTGCCCCGACGAGTACGGCCCCGAGCAGCAGCTCGCGAACCGGCTGCGGCACGGCTTCCGCAGACTGCTCGCCGACCGCGGGACCGACCTCCCCTGCGGCCGCACCCTCCCGCGGCTGCTCCGGGAAGCCGGCCTGACCCGCGTGCACGCCGACGCCTACTTCCCCGTCTGCTCGCCGGCCTGCGCCGCCCTGGAGTCCGTCACGATCCGTCAGATCCGCGACCAGCTGGTCACGGCGGGCCTCGCCACGGACCAGGACATCGACCGGCATCTCGCGAACGTCACGTCCGGCGCCCTCGATCTGACGACGCCTCCGATGATCTCGGCGTGGGGCCGCAAGCAGTAGCCGAGGCCCGTGCGGGAGCCGGGCATCAGCCGGGCAGGGGCGGTCTGCCGCCCACCCGTTCCACCGCCCTCGCACCCGCCCGGCAGCCCTCCGCCGCCGCCTCCTCCGGCCCGGCACCCGCGAGCAGGGCGGCGAGAAACGCGCCGGTGAAGGCGTCACCGGCGCCCGTGGTGTCCCGTGCCGTCACCGGTACGGCGGGGACACGGGCGCACACCTTCCCCGAGCGGGCCACGAGCGCCCCCTCGTGCCCCTGCTTGGCCACCACCAGCGGAACACGCAGGCTCAGCTCGGCCGCCGCGTCGGCCGCGTCGGTCAGCCCCGTCAGCAGACACGCCTCGTCCCGGCTGGGCAACAGCACGTCCACGCTCTCGACGAGCGCGAGGAAGCGCCCGGCGCCCAGCTCCCCGAGGAAACCGGCCGACGCGGGATCCAGGCTCACCGGCACGCCACGCGCGCGTGCGGCCCGCAGAGCCACCGCCACCAGGGCGCGACTCGGTTCGGAGAACAGGAGATAGCCCGACAGGTGCAGCCGGGCCACGCCGTCGAGCAGCGCGTCCGACCAGTCGGCGGGTTCCAGCCGCAACGACGCGCCGCTGTCGGTGAGGAACGTCCGCTCGGCCGAAGCGCCCCCGTCCACCAGGCAGATCACCGTGCCGGTCGGCGCCTGCGGGTCGACGGCGAGCTTGGGACGCACGCCGTGGGCCACCAGCTCACGCCTGTGCCAGGCGGCGGCCTCCGCCCCCACGCGCCCGAGCAGCCGCACCTGCGCCGCGCCCCGGTGTGCGGCCCAGCACGCCACGTTGGCGCCCGCCCCGCCCGGCACCGTCCGGATCGAGGCAGCCGTGTCCGTACCGGCCGCGAGCGGCCCCTCGTGCCGCGCGACGACGTCCGTGATGACGTCCCCGACGACCAGCAGCGCCCCGCCGTCCGCCGAGCGCGCGGCGGGTTCCGATGGGGCGGTTCGACTCTCCGCCGAGCCCGCAGCGACCTCCGCCGAGCCGGTTCCCCTCTCCGCCGGGCGCCTCCCGCTTGCCGCCGGGCCCGCTGCCGGCTCCGATGGGCCGGCTCCGCTCCCCGCCGAGCCGGCTCTGTGCACCGCACCGCGATCGGCCCCGTCCCCGGTCATCCCCGTGCCCAGGCCGCCGCGATCCGCGCCGCCAGGCGTACGTTGCCGCGGACCGCCGCCAGATTGGCGCTCAGGGAGGCGCCGTCGGTGTGCCGTACGAGGTGGTCGAGCAGGAACGGCGTCACCGCCTGGCCGGTGATTCCCTCCTCCTCGCACGCGCGCAGCGCGTCCGCGAGCACGCGCGCGTGCAGCTCCGGATCGAGCTGCTCCTCCTCGGGGATGGGGTTGGCGACGATCAGCGCCGACTCCGGCCCGGCGAGGGCGTCCTGGGCCCGCATGACGCCCGCCACCTGCTCCGGCGTCCGCAGCGTCCAGTCCACCGGATGCCCCGAGTCGGACAGATAGAAGCCGGGGAACCGGTCGGTGTCGTAACCGGCCACCGCGACCCCCAGCGTCTCCAGCCGCTGCAAGGTCGCCGGCACGTCCAGGATCGACTTCACCCCGGCACACACCACGGTGATCCGCGTCCGCGCCAGCAGCCCCAGGTCGGCCGACTCGTCTTGCGTCACCGTCCACTCCCGGTGCACCCCGCCGAGGCCACCCGTCGCGAACACGCGCACGCCCGCCAGCGCCGCCAGCAGTGCCGTCGCCGACACCGTGGTCGCCCCGCTCGCCCCGGAGGCCGTCGCGAGCGGCAGGTCGCGGTGGCCCAGCTTGCGGATGCCGTCCTCGTTCGCGACCCGCTCCAGCTGCTCCTTGTCCAGCCCGACATGGGGCCGCCCGTCCAGCACGGCGATCGTCGCGGGCACCGCGCCCTCCTGCCGCACGGCCGTCTCCAGCTCCAGCGCCACCTGGAGGTTGCGCGGCCGCGGCAGCCCGTGGGCGATGATCGTGGACTCCAGGGCCACCACGGGCCGACGCGCGTCGATCGCCTCCCGCACTTCTTCTGACACCACCAGCACCACGCGCCTGCCTCCTGTCGGTAGGTCCTCCCTCATCCCTGGCGGGCGGCGCACCGGGCCAAACCCTTGCGGGCTGTCGGCGACGTCACGAGCCTGGAATGCATGACGGACAACACACCACGACTCGACCACGTCGTCCTCTGGGTGCGCGACCCGGTCGCCGCCGCCGACTTCTACGAGAAGGCCGTCGGCCTGGAGGCGGTCAGGCTCACCGAGTTCACCGCCGGTGACGTGCCGTTCCCCTCCGTACGCGTCAACGACGAGACCATCCTCGACCTCATGCCGCTGACCTTCGCGGAACGCATGACGATGCTGCCCGGCGCCGCCGACAGCGCGGGGCACCCTGTCAACCACGTCTGCCTGTCCCTGCCCCGGGGCGACTTCGACGCCCTTCTCAGCCGCCTGGAGGAACGCTCCGTACCGGTGTCGGACCTCTCGTACGACTCCTTCGGAGCCCGGGGCAAGGCCACGCGCAGCTTCTACTTCCGCGACCCGGACGGCAACGTCTTCGAGGCGCGGCACTACGACTGACCGGACCCGCCTCAGAACAGCGGCTCGGGCAGCACTCCTTCGAGGGCGAGCAGCTTCCGCTTGGTCTCCAGCCCGCCCCCGAAGCCGCCGATTCCGCCGCCGCTCTCGACGACCCGGTGACAGGGCACCACCACCGGCAGCGGATTTGCGCCCATCGCCGTGCCCACGGCCTGGGCGGCGCCCGGCTGGCCGACCCACCCGGCCAGATCGCCGTACCCGACGACCGTGCCGTACGGCACACCGGATGCCAGCTCGCGCAGGACCTCGCGGTTGAAGCCGGAGATCAGCGACCAGTCCAGCGGCAGGTCGAAATCGCGGCGCTCACCCGCGAAGTACGCCTCGACCTGACGTATCGCCTCGGCCAGCAGCGGGGAGCCGGGCGCCTCGACGGGCTCGGTGCCGAGGCGTGACGCCAGCCGCTCGACCGCTCGGTCCCGCACCGCGTCCGTGGCATGGAACACGACGTTCACCAGGCCCTCGCGGGTCGCCGCCAGCATCAGCGGGCCGATGTCGCTGCCGACGACGCCCCACACGACCCGCTGCTCAACCTGCCCATGGCTGTCCATGCGCCCACCGTACGACCCACCACTGACAACGCCGCCCCGGCCGGACGAACAGCCCACAGGGCGAGGGCCTGCCTCACCCGTCCACGGCCTCTCGGACCACATCCGGCTTGTTCGTGATGATCCCGTCGACCCCGTAACCGGCGACCCGCTGGGCCGTCGCCGCGTCGTCGACCGTCCAGGTGAAGACCTCCAGCGGCCTGCCGTGCGGTCCGGTGAACGCCTGGACGGAGGAGACGTACGCCGTGGAGAGCGAGCCGTACGACGGGTTGATCTGGTCGGCGAAGCCGGCGTAGACCGGCAGGTCCGACGTGGGCGGCGTGCCGAGGAAGCCGGTCTTCACGGCGGGCTTCAGCTCGTGCACCGTCCGGACGCTGTCGGCGCTGAAGCTCTGCACGATCAGCCGGCCCGCCAGATGCGACCGGTCCAGCCAGCCCTCGTTGCTGAGGACCTTGAGCGTCTGCCGCTCGATGCCCGGGTACAGCTCCGGGTTCTTGATCTCCAGGAGAAGCTTCTGGTGATGACGCTCGACGCGGTTCACGAACTGTTCCAGCGTCGGCACGCGCGCGCCCGCGTACGCGGGGCCGAACCAGCTGCCCGCGTCGAGACGGCCGATCTCGGCGGCGGTGAAGTCCTTCACCTTCCAGGGAGCCCGGTCGGGAAAGACCTCCTCGACGTCGGTGGTGCGCCGCAGGTTGTCGTCGTGGAGGACGACGAGCTCACCGTCCCTGGTCCGCTGCACGTCGTTCTCCACCCAGCGGATGCCCAGATCGGCCGCCTTGTCCACGGCGGCCAGCGTGTTCTCGGGCGCGTACGCGGAGGCCCCCCGGTGCGCGATGACCAGCGGCGACCCGTCGTCGGCGGCCCGCGCCGGGGAGACGGGGAACAGGAGGGCGGCGGTCCCCAGGAGCGCGGTGGTCGAGGCGGCAACAGCGCGCGCGTGCATACGTACTCCTCGCGTCGAGCGATCACGGCATCACAGACAGCTCAACTGTGACAGCAGAGGGTCAACGCAAGAGGGGTACAGGATGGCCACAGGTTGAATGGAGATGACCCAACTCCGCTCACCGGTACCGCACAACTGCGGCAAGGCCGTGTTTCTTTGCCGGAAAGTCGTTCGACCATTCCGGTGGGGGTCATACTCTCTGCGTCAACCCTGACCGCTCTGCGGTCCTGGGAGGGGGCGCGCATCGGAAAATTCCGGGACGCAAAGGGCGGGAAGGGCAGCCGCGCATGCAGGGCACGGTCGACGGATTCAGCTACGGGCTGGTCACACCCCTGGTGGCCTACCTCATGGCCTGCCTCGGAGGCGCCCTGGGCCTGCGCTGCACCACCAGATCCATGCTCGTCGCCCAGTCCTGGCGCCCCGGCTGGCTCGCCCTCGGCTCGGCCGCCATCGGCTCCGGCATATGGACCATGCACTTCATCGCGATGATGGGATTCACGGTCCGGGGGACCCCGATCCACTACGACAAGCCGATGACCTTCGCGAGCCTGGCCGTCGCGATCGTGATGGTGGGCATCGGGATCTTCATCGTCGGCTACAAGGGAGCCCGCGGAACGGCCCTGTTCACCGGCGGCACCATCACCGGCCTGGGCATCGCCTCGATGCACTACCTCGGCATGGCCAGCATGAGCCTGGACGGGAAGCTGGAGTACAACACGCTCACCGTCGGCATCTCCGTCGCGATCGCCATGGCCGCCGCCACCGCCGCCCTGTGGGCGGCCGGCCAGGTCCGGGGCTTCCTGTGGAGCGTGGGCGCCAGCCTCGTCATGGGACTCGCGGTCAGCGGTATGCACTACACCGGCATGGCCGCCCTCAGCGTCCACCTGCACGGGACGGCGGAACCCACCACGGGGGAGTCTCCCGCGGCCCTGCTCGCGCCCATGCTGGTCGGCCCGCTCGCCTTCCTCCTCCTCGCGGGCATCGTGGTGATGTTCGACCCACTGATGGTCATGGGGAAGCCCACGGTCGTCCCCGTCGAGCACAGGCCCGGCATCCCCGCCCACACCCACACCACTCACAACCCGCAGCGCCCGCGGCTCCGCCCCCGCCGCACCGTGGACCACCGCGGCTCCCGGGCCCCGCAGAACCGCTGATCGGAGCCCGTTGTCAGTGCGGGGTCGTACGGTGGATCCCATGCGGCCCGTTTCCCAGATCGAACGCACGGTGGCGCCCTTCGAGGTCGTCAGCCCCTACCAGCCGAGCGGCGACCAGCCGACGGCCATCGCCGAGCTCGCCCAGCGCATCCAGGCAGGCGAGAAGGATGTCGTCCTGCTGGGCGCGACCGGCACCGGCAAGTCCGCCACCACCGCGTGGATGATCGAAAAGCTCCAGCGCCCCACACTCGTGATGGCGCCGAACAAGACGCTGGCCGCCCAGCTGGCGAACGAGTTCCGCGAGCTGCTCCCGAACAACGCCGTCGAGTACTTCGTCTCGTACTACGACTACTACCAGCCCGAGGCCTACGTCCCGCAGTCGGACACCTACATCGAGAAGGACTCCTCGATCAACGAGGAGGTCGAGCGCCTGCGCCACTCCGCGACCAACTCGCTGCTCACCCGCCGCGACGTCGTCGTGGTCGCCTCGGTCTCCTGCATCTACGGCCTCGGTACGCCGCAGGAGTACGTCGACCGCATGGTCCCCCTCCGCGTCGGCGAGGAGCACGACCGCGACGAGCTGCTGCGCCGCTTCGTGGACATCCAGTACACGCGCAACGACATGGCCTTCACCCGCGGCACCTTCCGCGTCCGCGGCGACACCATCGAGATCTTCCCGGTCTACGAGGAGCTGGCCGTCCGCATCGAGATGTTCGGCGACGAGATCGAGGCGCTGTCCACGCTGCACCCGGTCACCGGCGAGATCATCAGCGACGACCAGCAGCTGTACGTCTTCCCGGCCTCCCACTACGTCGCAGGGCCCGAGCGTCTGGAGCGGGCCATCAACGACATCGAGAAGGAGCTGGGCGAGCGCCTCGCCGAGCTGGAGAAGCAGGGCAAGCTCCTGGAGGCCCAGCGTCTCAGGATGCGCACGACGTACGACATCGAGATGCTCCGCCAGATCGGCTCCTGCTCCGGCGTGGAGAACTACTCGATGCACTTCGACGGCCGTGTGCCCGGCTCCCCGCCCAACACCCTGCTGGACTACTTCCCGGACGACTTCCTCCTCGTCATCGACGAGTCGCACGTCACGGTCCCGCAGATCGGCGCCATGTACGAGGGCGACGCCTCCCGCAAGCGCACCCTCGTCGACCACGGCTTCCGGCTGCCCTCCGCCCTGGACAACCGCCCCCTGAAGTGGGAGGAGTTCCAGGAGCGCATCGGCCAGGCGGTCTACCTGTCGGCCACCCCGGGCACCTACGAGCTCTCCCGCTCGGACGGAGTCGTCGAGCAGATCATCCGCCCCACCGGCCTCGTCGACCCGGAAGTCGTCGTCAAGCCCACCGAGGGCCAGATCGACGACCTGGTGCACGAGATCCGGCAGCGCACCGACAAGGACGAGCGCGTCCTGGTCACCACGCTCACCAAGAAGATGGCCGAGGACCTCACGGACTACTTCCTGGAGCTGGGCATCCAGGTGCGCTATCTGCACAGCGACGTCGACACCCTGCGCCGCGTCGAACTCCTGCGTGAGCTGCGCGCCGGCGAGTACGACGTGCTGGTCGGCATCAACCTCCTGCGGGAGGGCCTCGACCTGCCCGAGGTGTCCCTGGTGGCGATCCTGGACGCCGACAAGGAGGGCTTCCTGCGCTCCGGCACCTCCCTGATCCAGACCATCGGCCGCGCCGCGCGCAATGTCTCCGGCCAGGTCCACATGTACGCGGACAAGATCACCCCGGCGATGGCGAAGGCCATCGACGAGACCAACCGGCGCCGGGAGAAGCAGATCGCGTACAACAAGGAGCGGGGCATCGACCCCCAGCCGCTCCGCAAGAAGATCAACGACATCGTCGCCCAGATCGCCCGCGAGGACATCGACACCGAGCAGCTGCTCGGCTCGGGCTACCGCAAGGCGAAGAAGGACGGCGGGGGCACCAAGTCGCCCGTGCCCTCCCTGGGCAGGGCCGCCGAGGGCGCCAAGCCGGCCAAGGGCAGGGGCAAGGCCAAGGAGACGGTGCCGACCGACCGCCCCGCGGCCGAACTCAGCGAGCAGATCGAGGAGCTCACCGCACGCATGAGGGCCGCCGCCGCGGACCTCCAGTTCGAGATCGCGGCCCGGTTGCGCGACGAGGTCTCCGAGATGAAGAAGGAGCTGCGCCAGATGAAGGAGGCGGGCCTGGCCTGACAGCGGACCGCGTACGCGCAGTGTTGCAAGACCGACACAAAGTGCGGACCGGGGTACGTCACTGTCAGTGCCCCTGCGTAGTGTTCTGACCAACCGCGACTGCGCGGCAACAGGGGACGTCCGAGAGGGGATCAGCGCGTGACCGTCAACATGACCAAGGGTCAGGCCATCAGTCTGCAGAAGAACGACGGCGGCAGCCTGACCGCGGTGCGCATGGGTCTCGGCTGGCAGGCGGCTCCCCGGCGCGGCCTGTTCGGCTCGCGTACGCGGGAGGTCGACCTCGACGCCTCGGCCGTTCTGTTCGCCGACAAGCAGCCGGTCGACGTCGTCTTCTTCCGCCACCTGGTGAGCGACGACGGCTCGGTGCGCCACACCGGTGACAACCTCGTCGGCGGTGTCGGTCAGGGCGGCGACGACGAGGCGATCCTCGTCGACCTGTCGCGCGTCCCGGTCCACATCGACCAGATCGTCTTCACCGTGAACTCCTTCACGGGCCAGACGTTCCAGGAGGTGCAGAACGCGTTCTGCCGCCTGGTCGACGAGACCAACGGCCAGGAGCTCGCCCGCTACACGCTGGCCGGCGGCGGCCAGTACACGGCCCAGATCATGGCCAAGGTGCACCGCTCGGGCCCGGGCTGGACGCTGACGGCCCTCGGCAACCCGGCCAACGGCCGTACCTTCCAGGACCTGATGCCGGCGATCCTGCCCGTCCTCTGAGGCCCCGGGGCAACCGGCCGGGCCGGGCCGGCGAGCGCCACACGACACCACACAACGACACAGGGGGAGAAGGCGATGACGGCCGAGCTGGTGCGGGGGCAGAACCACCCGCTCTCCCAGGTCCGCCTCGAGATCCGGGTCTCGGCCGGCACGCCGATCGTGGCCGCGGCCGCGCTCAGTGACGAAAGCGGCCGGATCCGCGGCGTGGAGTGGGTCGCCCACCCGGGCGCGCCCACCCAGCCGGGTCTCGAGGTCTCCCGGCAGGCCGCCGCCGACCATCGCCTCGCCGTCGATCTGGACGCCGTGCCGGAGGCCGTCCACCGTGTCGGCGTGCTGCTCGCCCTGCCCGCCGGCGGCGCGGGCCCGGTCCGTTTCGGCGCCGTGGCCGCCCCGTTCGTCGCCATCACCGGCCTCGACGGCGCCGAGATCGCCAGCTACACCATCACCGGCCTGGAGGCCGAGTCGGCGGTCGTCGCCCTGGAGCTCTACCGCCGGCAGGGCGCCTGGAAGGTGCGCGCCGTCGGCCAGGGCTACGCGGGCGGCCTCGCCGAACTCCTCACTGACCAAGGCCTGCCCGAAGCCCACCAGCTCGCCGCCGGCATCGACGACGCCGTGGCCCAGGGACTGGCCCGCTCGGTGCAGGTGCCCCCGCCGCGCACGGCGGACGGCGACCGCTCCCGGCAGGCCACGGCCCCGGCCCTCGGCCCGGACCAGGGCGGCACCGCGCCCCAGCCGGGCCAGGCACCACCGATGTCGCCGTACGGCGGTCAGACGCCCGGCGGGCCGGGGCAGCCCGCGCCGCAGACGCCGTCGTATCCCGGCCTGGCGCTGGACCCCGACGCCGTCACCCAGTCGTCCACGCCCACCGCGGGCGGCCCGATCGACTACAGCCACCCACGCCGCCGGAACGCCGCTCCGCCCCCGCCGCCGCCCACCGCACCCCCCGCCGCACCCGGGCAGCCCGCCCAGCCCGTCGCGGGCGACGCGACCGGCTGGTCCATGGACGAGCGGCTCTACAACCAGGTGTGGGGCATGTTCGAGGACCTGGCCCGCACCGCCGCCGCCTACCGCAGCGCCGTCGACTTCGCCGAGTCCCGCATGGACAAGGAGCTCGAACAGGTCCTGTCCGACCCGCGCAGCCGGATCGGCGGCCAGGGCGACGCCGCCCGCGAGGCGGCCCGCGCCCGGCACGCCCAGCTCGTCGCCCAGGCCGGCGAGGCCCTCGACCGGGACCTGGCCCAGCTCGCGGCCGAGGCCGAGGTCGTCGAACCGGCCCTCCCGCCGGCGTACGCCCGCTGGGACAGCCCCGTCTGGCACGCCTACCGGGTACCGATGGAGATCCCCATGGCCCTGCGCCTGGGCGACCTCCATCTCCCCGAGGCCGACCGGCTCCGCATCCCGATGCTGGTCCGGCTGCCGCTGGAGCGCGGCCTGTGGATCGACAGCGGCCGGACCGGATCGTCCGACGGTTCGTTCGCGGACTCGCACGCCCTGGGGCGTCTCGCCATGGAGACGGCGGTCGCGCACGCGGCGCGGCTGCTCGCCGTCTACCCGGCGGGGGAGTTCACCGTCCACGTCATCGACCCGGCCGGCTCGGGCGCGCAGCCGCTCGCACCCCTCGTGCAGACCGGTGTACTCGCGGCCCCGCCCGCGCTCGGCGCCGCAGGGGTGGCGGACGTGCTGGCCCGGCTCACCCAGCGGGTCGATCTGGTGCAGATGGCGGTGCGCGGAGGGGCCGCCGATTCGCTCCCGCCCGGCTTCGACACCTCACAGCAACTGCTGATCGTCAACGACTTCCCGCACGGCTTCGACGACCGGGCCGTGAACCAGCTGCGCTACCTCGCCGACGAGGGTCCGGCCTTCGGCGTCCATCTGATGATGGTGGCCGACCGTGAGGAGTCCGCCGGGTACGGGCCTTTGCTCGACCCGCTGTGGCGTTCGCTGCTGCGACTGACACCGGTGCCCGACGATCATCTCGCCGACCCGTGGGTCGGTCATGCCTGGACGTACGAGCCCTCGCTCGTGCCGCCGGGCAGCCAGGTCCTCCAGCAGGTGCTCACCCAGGTCGCGGCCGCCCGCACCAAGTACGTGTAAAGCTGTCTGACCTGGGGACTTGGCCTTTCTTTTGCCAAGCGCTTTACCTTTTCTTGGTGATTGCGGTACTGTTATCGGCACGGAGGGGAGTACTCCCTGTCTGCTGCGGCGTACCCGTCAATACGGATCAGGCCAGATCCCGGGGCGTCGGCCCATCCTTGGGTGGAAGAGACCTCCGGCAGCGACGACGCTGACATTTGCCGTTACGACTGCCGGAGGCGCAGTGGATGTTTCCGTGACCCTATGGGTCCTGACGATCGTGGGGCTCGCCGCCCTGATTGCGGTCGACTTCTTCATCGGCCGCAAGCCGCACGACGTATCGATCAAGGAAGCCGGGATCTGGACGGTCGTCTGGATCGTCCTGGCCGCGCTCTTCGGGCTCGGCCTGCTCATGTTCGGCGGCGGCCAGCCCGCCGGCGAGTTCTTCGCCGGCTTCATCACCGAGAAGTCACTCAGCGTCGACAACCTCTTCGTCTTCGTCCTGATCATGGCGAAGTTCGCGGTGCCCTCGCAGTACCAGCAGCGGGTACTCCTGATCGGCGTCCTCATAGCCCTGGTCCTGCGGGCCATCTTCATCGCCGCGGGCGCAGCGATCCTCGCCAGCTTCTCGTGGGTCTTCTACCTCTTCGGCGCCTTCCTGATCTGGACCGCCTGGAAGCTCATCCAGGAGGCCAGGGCGGAAGAGGAGGACGAGGAGTTCGAGGAGAACAAGCTGCTCAAGGCCGCCGAGCGCCGCTTCGGTGTGGCCGACCGCTACCACGGCACCAAGCTGTGGATCCAGGAGAACGGCAAGCGGGTCATGACCCCGATGCTGGTCGTGATGCTCGCGATCGGCTCTACGGACGTGCTGTTCGCGCTCGACTCCATCCCCGCGATCTTCGGCCTGACGCAGGACCCGTACATCGTCTTCACAGCCAACGCGTTCGCCCTGATGGGTCTGCGCCAGCTGTACTTCCTCATCGGCGGTCTGCTGAAGAGGCTGGTCCACCTCAGCTACGGCCTGTCGATCATCCTCGGCTTCATCGGCGTGAAGCTGGTGCTGCACGCGCTGCACGAGTCCGGGGTGCACGTGCCCGAGATCAGCATTCCGGTCTCGCTCGGCGTGATCTGCGCCGTCCTGATCGTCACCACGATCACCAGCCTGCGCGCTTCGAAGAAGCAAGCGGCGGCCGAGGCGGCACAGGCGCAGAGCGAAGGCGCTCCGAAGGACAGCATCGACGTCTGACCACGTCGGACGTAGGAGCAACCTCACCGGGACCGGTGGTCGGCGAATTGCCGATCGCCGGTCCCGGTGCTTGCTTGTTCTTGAGCGCGTTCCCCGGCCCGGGGACGCCGTGGCCGGCTGGAGGTGCCATGAAGTTCGTACAGATCATCGACTTCGAGACCGAGCGCTTGGACGAGATGGAGCGGGTGCTCGAGGAGGCGGGGAGGCGCGTCGCCGGCCGGCCGGGCGGCCCCAGGCAACGCATGCTCCTGAAGGACCGCGACAATCCGCGCCGCTATCTGGCGCTGATCGAGTTCGATTCCTACGAGGAGGCCATGCGTAACAGCAACGACCCCGAGACCAGCAGGTTGGCGGAGCACCTGGACGCGCTGTGCATCGGCGAGAGGGTGTACACCAACTGCGACCTCTTGGACCAACGCGAACTCGCATAGCTCCGTAGCACATGTACTCGCGTAGCCCCGCGGCACGCGCGGTCCTGTACGGACTGTTCGTCGCCACGCAGACCGTGCGGCCCCGGGACTACTTCCTGCCGATCACCCGGCACGGCGAGGTGATCACGGCCCAAGCGTTTACGCGCTCCACCACCCGCTTATGCACCACCACCCGCTTACGCACCACAACTCGCTTGTGCACCACCACCCGTTTACGCGCACCACCACCAAGTGGTCACCCCGAAGCAGGCTCCGCAGCCGCCGCCACCGGCACCGGACGTGTCTCGGGCAGCAGCGCGAAGCACCCCAGACTGAACAGCGCGATCGCCGTCAGATACGCGGCCACGCCCCAGGGCACCCGCCCGCCCTGCTCGGCCAGCGCCGTCGCCACGATCGGCGTGAGCGCGCCCCCGAGGACCCCGCCGAGGTTGTAACCGACCGCAGCGCCCGTGCAGCGCACCCGCGGCTGGTACAGCTCCGGCAGATACGCGGCGATCACGGCGAACATCGTGATGAACGCGAGCATCGCCCCGAGGAAGCCGAGGAACATCGGCAGCGGCGCGCCGGTGGCGAGGAGCGCGACCATAGGGAACATCCACAGGGCGGCGACCGCGCACCCGGCCAGGCACAGCGGGCGCCGGCCGTAGCGGTCACCGAGCAGCGCCATCAGCGGCGTGAGCGCCCCCTTCACGACCACCGCGGCCATGATGCAGGTCAGCATGACGCTGCGGCTCACCCCGAGCCGTTCCGTGCCGTAGGCGAGCGACCAGGTCGTCACGGCGTAGAAGATCGCGTAGCCGATCGCGAGCGCCCCGCCGGTCAGCAGCAGGAGGCGCCAGTGGTCGCGCAGGACCTCGACGAGCGGCACGCGCGCGTGGTCGTCGATCTTGAGGAAACTCGGGCTCTCGGCGAGCGAGGAACGCAGCCACAGCCCCACCACGGCCAGCACCCCCGCCGCCCAGAACGGCACCCGCCACCCCCACGAGGCGAACTGCGCCTCGGACAGCGTCGCCGACAGCCCCAGCACGACACCGTTGGCGAGCAGGAACCCCAGCGCGGGCCCGACCTGCGGGAAGCTCGACCACAGCCCGCGCCGCCCGGCGGGCGCGTGCTCCACCGTCAGCAGCACCGCCCCGCCCCACTCCCCGCCGAGCCCCAGTCCTTGGAGGAAACGCAGCACCAGGAGCAGCAGGGGAGCGGCCACGCCGATCGTCTCGTACGTCGGCACGCAGCCGACCGCGACCGTGGAGACACCGGTCAGCAGCAGGGAGGCGACGAGGACGGGCCGCCGCCCCCGCCGGTCCCCGATGTGCCCGAACAGCACCGAACCCAGCGGCCGCGCGATGAAGCCCACGCCGAACGTGGCGAAGGCGGCCAGCGTCCCCGCCACCGGCGAGAAGGTCGGGAAGAACAACGGCCCCAGGATCAGGGCCGCCGCGGTGCCGTAGACGAAGAAGTCGTAGAACTCGATGGCCGTGCCGGCGAGCGAGGCTGCCGCCAGGCGCGGCATGGACGGGGCCCTTATGGCGCGTACGTCGTGCATGCCGCGTCAACTACCCACGGTGACGGCGGGTTACGGGGGCGCGTGGAGGGTCCCGGGGCACTCAGTACGTGACCGTGATGCGCCGGGCCGGTCCGTCCACGCGCACGGTGCCCCCGTACGGGATCACCAGCTGCGGGTCGGTGTGCCCGAAGTCCACGTCGAAGACGATCGTGGTTTCGGGGGCGTAGGTCCGCATGGCGCTCAGGACGGCCTCACGCTGGTCGGACGCGTGACGAGCGGCCTCCTCCGGGCTGTTGGGCCGCTCGAAGGACCAGGTCTTCGGGCGGCCCATGAGGAGGGCTGGAAAGCGCTGGAGCAGCCCGCGTTCGCCCATGTTGCGCAGGGTGCAGAAGACCTCCGTGGCGCTCGGCATGTCCTCCGAGGTTTCCAGGAGCAGCACGCCGGCGTCGTACTCGGACAGGTCGTGTGCGATCTCGCGGTCGGCCATCAGCAGCCAGCCGATGATCTCCAGGCAGCCGCCCCAACTGCGGCCCTCGACCACCCGGTCGGCGTTGACCCAGGTCCAGCCGGTCCCGGGCCGGGTCTCCGGCTCCGCGTCGAAGGTCGCCGGGTCCGCCCAGTCCCGGTCGATGTCACGCCACCGCTCGGCGGGCCGCAGCTCGTACGGGCCGGAGGTGAACAGGGCCGCCCGCAGGGACTCGGCGGTCTGCGGGTGCATGGCTCCGGGCCGTCCCAGCTCGCACATGACGCTCCCGCCGTGGAAGCAGACGATGCCGCTGTTGCGGAGGTAGGCGAGCAGGTTCGTGTTGTCGCTGATCCCGAAGAACGGCTTCGGGTTGGCCCGGATCAACTCCCGGTCCAGCAGCGGCAGCACGGTGATCTGGTCGTCCCCGCCGATCGACGCGATGACCGCCTTGATGTCCGGGTCGGCGAAGGCCGCGTGGATGTCGTCGGCCCGCTCCTGGGGCGTGGAGCCCATCTTGCGGGTCGCCGGATACTCGACCGGCTCCAGCCCGTACTCCTTGCGCAGCCGCTCCAGGCCCAGCTCGTAGGGGAGCGGGAAGAGCCCCGGCAGGCCGGAGGAGGGCGAGAGCACGGCGATGCGGTCACCGGGGGACGGCTTGGGCGGGTAGGAGAGGCTGGTCATGCCGGGAGGTTACGGCTCGGCAGGCTGTCGGCGCACCGTGATAAACCGGGTCCGAGCAGCGGTCCGCCACGGGCCGCCCGACCCCGAACGGACCGGAGGAACCGTGCCCCGCACCCTGGCCAACGCCCCGATCATGATCCTCAACGGCCCCAACCTGAACCTGCTCGGCCAGCGCCAGCCGGAGATCTACGGCTCGGACACCCTCGCCGACGTCGAGGCCCTGTGCGCCAAGGCGGCGGCCGCGCACGGCGGCACGGTCGACTTCCGCCAGTCCAACCACGAGGGCGAGCTGGTGGACTGGATCCACGAGGCCCGGCTGAACCACTGCGGCATCGTGATCAACCCGGGCGCCTACTCGCACACCTCCGTCGCCATCCTGGATGCCCTCAACACCTGTGACGGCATGCCCGTGTTGGAGGTCCACATCTCCAACATCCACAAGCGCGAGTCGTTCCGGCACCACTCCTACGTCTCGCTGCGCGCCGACGGGGTCATCGCGGGGTGCGGGGTGCAGGGGTACGTGTTCGGCGTGGAGCGGGTCGCGGCGCTGGCAGGCTCGGGGCACGCCGACGCCTGAGTCCTCCTGCCTACAGCCGCCCCGCCTCCACGATCCGCCGCAGAAAGCGCCGGGTGCGCTCCTGCCGCGGTTCCCCGAAGACCTGCTCGGCGGTGCCGCGTTCCAGCACGACGCCGCCCTCCAGGAAACACACCTGGTCGGCGACCTCCCGCGCGAAGCCCATCTCGTGCGTGGCCAGCACCATGGTCATGCCCTCGTCCTTCAGGCCGCGGACGACGTTGAGGACCTCGCCCACCAGCTCGGGGTCGAGGGCGGCGGTGATCTCGTCGAGCAGCAGCAGCCGGGGACGTGCGGCCAGGGCGCGCACGACCGCCGCCCGCTGCTGCTGGCCGCCGCTCAGCCGGTCCGGGTACTCGCCCGCCTTCTCACCGAGTCCGAGCCGCTCCAGCAGTTCACGCGCGCGTGCCTCGGCCTCGGCGCGGGGCACGCCGTGCACGCGACGGGGCGCGAGCGTGATGTTCTCCAGGACAGTCAGGTGCGGGAAGAGGTTGTACGCCTGGAAGACCACGCCGATCCGGCGGCGCACGGTGTCCTGGTCGACGCGCGGGTCGGTGATCTCCTCGCCGTCCAGCCAGATCGCCCCGTCGTCGATCTCCTCCAGCAGGTTCGCGCACCGCAGCAGCGTGGACTTGCCGGAGCCGGAGGCGCCGATCAGCGCGGTGACCGTGTGCGGGGCGACCTCCAGGTCGACGTCCCGCAGGACGACCGAGCCGCCGAAGGACTTGCGGACGGACTCCATGCGCAGCACGGGCGTCTCGCTCATGTGGTTCCTCCCTGGGCCCGCCGGCGGTCCATCCGTGCCGTCACCCAGTCCGTGAAGCGGGTCATCGGGATGGTCAGCGCGACGAAGACCAGACCCGCGACGATGTACGGCGTGTAGTTGAGGCTGCGGCCCACGATGATGTCGGCGGCCCGTACGGCGTCCACCGCACCGCCGATCGAGACCAGCCCGGTGTCCTTCTGGAGCGACACCAGGTCGTTCAGCAGCGGCGGCACCTGGCGGCGCACCGCCTGGGGCAGCACCACGTACCGCAGCGCCTGCCGGTTGCTCAGCCCGAGCGAGCGGGCCGCGGCGCGCTGCGAGGGGTGCACGGACTCGATGCCGGCCCGGAACACCTCGGCGACGTACGCCGAGTACGTCAGGGTGAGCGCGGTGCCGCCGAGGAGCACCGGGTCGACGGTCACTCCCTGCAGCCGCAGTGCGGGGACGCCGAGGACCACGATCATCAGGTTGATGATCAGCGGCAGCCCCCGGAAGAAGTCCGTGTACGCGGCGGCCAGGACGCGCAGCGGGAAGAACACCGGGCCGCGCAGCGTACGGGCCACGGCGATCAGCATGCCGAGGACGAGCACCGCGGCCCCGCAGACCAGCAGCAGCCGGACGTTCAGCCACAGCCCTTCGAGCACCTTCGGGAACGCCTCGCGCGCGTACCCCCAGTCGAAGAAGGTCTCCTTGGTGCGCGGCCAGCCCGGGGCGTTGACGACGACCAGGTAGAGGACGGCTGCGGTGACGAGAGTCGAGAGCGCGCCGATCGCCGTGGCGCGCCGGGCGCGGGCGCGCTTGTGGCGCTCACGGTCCAGGCGCCGCTGCGACGGCACGTAGCCGTCCCGCGCGTCGTGCTCGCCGGAGCCCACCGCCGGCTCCTCCTTGTTCACCGTCACTTGAGCACCGGAGCGTCGACGGCGTCCGACAGCCACTGCTGCTCGATCCGCGCGAGCGTGCCGTCCTCGCGCAGCGCGTCCACGGCCCGTGAGACGCAGGAGGTGAGCGCGCTGCCCTTGTCGAGCACGAGACCGAACTGCTCCGGCGTACCGCCCTGGTTCTCGAACTGGCCGACGATCGTCGCGTCCGTGATCTCGGCCCCGGTGATGTAGAAGGCGGTCGGCAGGTCCACGACGATGGCGTCGACCTGGCCGTTCTTCAGCGCGGACTTGGCCTGGTCGTTCTTGGCGAACACGGCGGCGGCCCGCGTGGGCCGCACCACGTCGTCGATGTAGTCGAGGCTGGTGGTGCCGACCTGGGCGCCCAGCTTCACGTCCTTCAGGTCCGCGACGCTCTTCGCCTTCGCCGCCTCGGAGCCCTTCAGGGCGACGACGGCCTGGCGCACGTCGTAGTAGCCGGACGAGAAGTCCACGGCCTTCTTGCGCTCGTCGCTGATGGACACCTGGTTGATGTCGAAGTCGAACGTCTTCTCGCCGGGCGCGAAGGCCTTGTTGAACGGGACGGTCTGCCAGACGACCTTGTCCTTGCCGTAGCCGAGGTGCCGGGCGACGGCGTACGCGACCGCCGACTCGAAGCCCTTGCCGCTCGCGGGGTCGTCGTCCTTGAACCACGGCTCGTAGGCGGGTTCGTCGGTGGCGATCGTCAGCCTGCCCGAGGTCCGGGTGGCCAACTTGCCCTTCTCGCACATGTTTCCGGCCGAGGACGTGCCGGCCGCGGGCTCCTCCGGCTGCGGTGCGCAGCCGACGGCGGTGGCGAGCAGGGCGACGGTGACGGCGGCGGCAGCGCGGCGCAGGGCCCGCGGGGCAGGATGCATGGCGCGAGATTGACAGCCCACGGTCCTGTTTGTCGAGGTCACGACGGAACGTGCTCACATCGTGGGAGCGGGTGTTGCGTTCTTGTGAACACTCCCTGGCGCGCGCCGAGTTCGGCAGTCGCCGGGGCCGCCGGCCGAGGGCGGGGATCGACAGACCGGCGGCCCATCCGCCCAGGAGCCGTCATCCTGCGCGGGGCTCCTACCAGTTGACCGCGCAACTACGTACGGGGGGAGCGTACGTACGACACCGGCGTGTGCGAACGATTCACACGGGGCGCGTGCGCGTCCCACTGCTCCACACGCGGGCGTCTCGCGCGGGCCTCACCAGCCGCGCGCGTGCGCCCCGCGCGGACCTCACCACCCGCGCGCGTGCCACTCCGGCAACTGCGGGCGTTCCGCGCCCAGCGTCGTGTCGTCGCCGTGCCCCGGGTAGACCCACGTCTCGTCCGGGAGGACGTCGAAGATCTTGGTCTCCACATCGTGGATGAGACTGGCGAACGCCTTGGGGTCCTTGTGGGTGTTGCCCACACCGCCGGGGAAGAGGCAGTCCCCGGTGAACACATGGGGATGCCCGTGCGGGTCGTCGTAGACGAGGGCGATCGAACCGGGCGTGTGCCCGACCAGATGGCGCGCGGTGAGCTCCACCCGCCCCACCCGGATGGTGTCGCCGTCGTCGACCAGCACATCGGTCCGCACCGGGATGCCGTCGGCGTCGTCCCGGCCCGCGTACGTGCGGGCGCCGGTGGCCGCCACGACCTCGGCGAGCGCCTGCCAGTGGTCGCCGTGCCGGTGGGTCGTGACGACGGACGCGATGCCGTCGTCACCGATCATGCCGAGCAGGGTCTGGGCCTCGTTCGCGGCGTCGATCAGCACCTGCTCGTCCGTGGCCCGGCAGCGCAGCAGATAGGCGTTGTTGTTCATCGGACCGACCGCGATCTTGGTGATCATCAGGTCCTTGAGCTCGTGCACGTCGGCAGGTCCGCCGACCGTCACCTGTCCGCTGTACGTCATGTCCGCCAGCCTATAGCGGGGGAGCGGCCCGGGTCCTACAGCGGGGGCAGCTCCGGAAGCCGGCCGCCGTCCACCGTCAGCGCGGCTCCGGTGCGGCGGCCGGCGAGCCAGCCCAGCAGGTCCGCCGGGGGACCGGTGACGGTCACCTCGGGCCCGTCGTCCGTCTCCCGTCCCGTGCTCCACGCGCGCGTGCCGTCCGTGAGGCGCGTGGGCGGTACGTCGGGATGCCCGGCGAACCGGTCGGCCAGGAAGGCGATCTCCCGCTCCGTGAACTCCGCCGGCAGATCCTCCAGCTCGTACCCGACCCCCAGGTCCACGTGGTGCAGCTCCACCTCCACCCACCGCCGGAACGGCACCCGGGACGCGGAGTCCGTGACTCCGTTGCGCAACTCCACCGTGCGCGACCAGTCCGCCGGAGCGGCCCCGGCCTCCTGGAAGCGGGCCGCGCTCTCGCGCAGGTCGGCGAGCTGGACGTCGAGGGAGCGCGGGGCGTCCCGCTCGATGTCGGCGTCCCGGGCCTCGCCGGAGACGTACATGGGGCGGCCTTCCAGGACGTTCACGAGGGCGTCCGCATTACGGGCCAGGTGGGCCAGCACATGGCCCCGGGTCCAGCCGGGAAGCCGTGACGGCTGCGTCACAGAGGCGTTGTCCAGTTTGCCGACTGCGATGAGCAGCCGTTCCGTAGCGGCATGTACAGACGCCAGGTCATGACCGTGATCAATCATGGTGCTGACCCTAGCCCCGCCACACCTTCGGGTGAAGGTGGTGAACCAGTACCGGTAATCGAAAGCACGTGCTATATGGTCGGACGTGACGTCGGGCATGCTGGAAAGCCGGGGTTTGTTGGCAACCCGTGAATCCGACCGGCGTTGTCAGTGGCTCCCTCTAGTCTGAGAAAGCACGGGGGCCCCGCCCCTGTCACTTCTCTCAAGAAAGGTGCGGACCGGCGTGGCCGACCGTCTCATCGTTCGTGGAGCGCGCGAGCACAATCTCAAGAACGTCTCGCTCGACCTCCCGCGCGACTCGCTCATCGTCTTCACGGGCCTGTCGGGGTCGGGCAAGTCCTCGCTGGCCTTCGACACCATCTTCGCCGAGGGACAGCGGCGCTACGTGGAGTCGCTCTCCTCCTACGCCCGGCAGTTCCTCGGCCAGATGGACAAGCCGGACGTCGACTTCATCGAGGGCCTGTCCCCGGCCGTCTCCATCGACCAGAAGTCGACCTCGCGCAACCCGCGCTCCACGGTCGGCACGATCACCGAGGTCTACGACTACCTGCGGCTGCTCTTCGCGCGCATCGGCAAGCCGCACTGCCCCGAGTGCGGCCGCCCGATCTCGCGCCAGTCGCCGCAGGCCATCGTCGACAGGGTCCTGGAGCTGCCGGAGGGCAGCCGCTTCCAGGTGCTGTCGCCGCTGGTGCGCGAGCGCAAGGGCGAGTTCGTCGACCTCTTCGCCGACCTCCAGACCAAGGGCTACTCCCGCGCGCGTGTGGACGGCGAGACCATCCAGCTGTCCAACCCGCCCACGCTGAAGAAGCAGGAGAAGCACACCATCGAGGTGGTCGTCGACCGCCTCACGGTGAAGGACTCCGCCAAGCGCCGCCTCACCGACTCCGTCGAGACCGCCCTCGGCCTGTCCGGCGGCATGGTCGTGCTCGACTTCGTCGACCTCCCCGAGGACGACCCCGAGCGCGAGCGCATGTACTCGGAGCACCTGTACTGCGCGTACGACGACCTGTCCTTCGAGGAGCTGGAGCCCCGCTCCTTCTCCTTCAACTCGCCCTTCGGCGCCTGCCCGGACTGCTCCGGCATCGGCACGCGCATGGAGGTCGACCCGGAGCTCATCGTCCCGGACCCGGACAAGAGCCTCGACGACGGCGCCATCCACCCCTGGTCGCACGGCCACACCAAGGACTACTTCGGCCGCCTCATCGGCGCCCTGGCCGACGCCCTGGGCTTCCGTACGGACATCCCCTTCGCGGGCCTCCCGCAGCGCGCCAAGAAGGCCCTGCTGCACGGCCACAAGACCCAGGTCGAGGTCCGCTACCGCAACCGCTACGGGCGCGAGCGCCGGTACACCACGGCCTTCGAGGGCGCCGTCCCCTTCGTCAAGCGCCGGCACAGCGAGGCCGAGAGCGACGCCAGCCGCGAGCGCTTCGAGGGCTACATGCGCGAGGTGCCCTGCCCGACCTGTGAGGGCACGCGCCTGAAGCCGATCGTCCTCGCGGTCACGATCATGGACAAGTCCATCGCGGAGGTCTCCGCGATGTCGATCAGCGACTGCGCGGACTTCCTGAGGGAGCTGAAGCTCAGCGACCGCGACAAGAAGATCGCCGAGCGCGTCCTGAAGGAGGTCAACGAGCGGCTGCGGTTCCTCGTCGACGTCGGTCTGGACTACCTCTCGCTGAACCGCGCGGCCGGCACCCTCTCCGGCGGCGAGGCCCAGCGCATCCGCCTGGCCACGCAGATCGGCTCCGGCCTCGTCGGCGTCCTCTACGTCCTCGACGAGCCGTCCATCGGACTGCACCAGCGCGACAACCACCGGCTGATCGAGACCCTGGTCCGGCTGCGCGACATGGGCAACACGCTCATCGTCGTCGAGCACGACGAGGACACCATCAAGACCGCCGACTGGGTCGTCGACATCGGCCCCGGCGCCGGTGAGCACGGCGGCAAGGTCGTGCACAGCGGCTCCCTGAAGGAGCTGCTCGCCAACGCCGAGTCGCAGACCGGTCAGTACCTGTCCGGCAAGAAGGCCATCCCGCTGCCCGACATCCGGCGCCCGGTCGACCCCTCCCGGCAGCTCACGGTGCACGGCGCCCGGGAGAACAACCTCCAGGACATCGACGTCTCGTTCCCGCTGGGCGTGTTCACCGCCGTCACCGGCGTGTCCGGCTCCGGCAAGTCGACCCTGGTCAACGACATCCTGTACACGCACCTGGCCCGCGAGCTGAACGGCGCGAGGAACGTGCCCGGGCGGCACACGCGCGTGGACGGCGACGACCTCGTCGACAAGGTCGTGCACGTCGACCAGTCGCCCATCGGCCGCACCCCGCGCTCCAACCCGGCCACGTACACCGGCGTCTTCGACCACATCCGCAAGCTGTTCGCCGAGACCACCGAGGCGAAGGTCCGCGGCTACATGCCGGGCCGCTTCTCCTTCAACGTCAAGGGCGGCCGCTGCGAGAACTGCGCGGGCGACGGCACCATCAAGATCGAGATGAACTTCCTCCCGGACGTCTACGTCCCGTGCGAGGTCTGCCACGGCGCCCGGTACAACCGGGAGACCCTGGAGGTCCACTACAAGGGCAAGTCCATCGCCGACGTCCTGAACATGCCGATCGAGGAGGCCACGGAGTTCTTCGAGGCGGTCCCCGCGATCTCCCGCCACATGAAGACCCTCAAGGACGTCGGCCTCGGCTACGTCCGGCTCGGCCAGTCCGCGACCACCCTGTCCGGCGGTGAGGCCCAGCGCGTCAAGCTCGCCAGCGAGCTCCAGCGCCGCTCCACCGGCCGCACGGTCTACGTCCTGGACGAGCCGACCACCGGTCTGCACTTCGAGGACATCAGCAAGCTGCTGACGGTCCTGTCCGGACTGGTCGACAAGGGCAACACGGTCATTGTCATCGAGCACAACCTCGACGTGATCAAGACCGCCGACTGGATCGTCGACATGGGCCCCGAAGGCGGCGCCGGCGGCGGCCTGGTCGTCGCCGAGGGCACGCCCGAGGAGGTCGCCGCGGTCCCGGCCAGCCACACCGGCAAGTTCCTGCGCGAGGTCCTCGGTGCCGACCGGATCAGCGACGCGACCTCGGTGAAGGCCCCGCGCAAGGCGGCGGCGAAGAAGACGGTCCCGGCGCAGACCAGGGCGACCAGGACCGCCACCAAGACGGTCAACAGCACCGCGGCCAAGAAGACAGCCGCAAAGTCCACGAAGGCCGCCGCGAAGAAGACGACGCGGACGACCAAGAGCTGACGGCTCCCGCCGACGCGCCGTGCCCCACGGGAACTCCCTGTGGGGCACGGCGCGTCGTTGTGCGGTCAGGCGTTCTTCGGCTCCACGAACTGCATGTCGAGCTGGATCTTCACCACTTCCCCGAGCAGACCGGGGGCGAAGTCGAGCCCGAACTCGCTGCGCCGGATCTCGCCCGTCGCCTCGAACCCGGCATGCCGGCTGCCGTCCATCGGCACATCGACCAGCCCGCCGAACTCCACGGCGAGCGTCACCGGGCGGGTCACCTCGCCGATGGTCAGCTCGCCCTCCATCGTCCAGTCCTCGCCCTCACCCGACACCAGCGTCGAGCGGTACGTCATCGTCGGGCGCTTCTCGACGTCGAGAAGGTCGGAGGCGCGTACATGCGCGTCCCGGTCGCCGTTGCCGGTGTCGATCGAGGCCAGGTCGACGGTCGCGGAGACCCGCACGTCCTCGACGCGTTCCCCGACGAACAGTTCGGCCTCCAACCGCTCGAAGCGTCCCCGCACCTTGGCGATGCCCAGATGACGGACGGTGAAGCCCACGGAGGAGTGGAGGGGGTCCAGGGCCCAGTTCCCCGGGGACAGCGGCAGGACGGTGGCGGAAGCGGCGGTAGCGGTGTCGTTGGTCATGGCCTCCACCCTGAGGGGCGGGCGGCCGGTGAGGGAGACCGGCCGAAGCCTGGTAGTGGCAGGGCCACCCTCCACCCGCGCCGGCGGGGTACGTTCGGCGGGTGAGCGACAACGAGTTGGGCACGTTCCTGCGCACCTGGCGCGAAGCCGTCAGCCCCCCCGAGGTGGGCCTGCCCACCGGTCCGCGGCGCCGTACCCCGGGCCTGCGGCGCGCCGAACTGGCCACGCTCGCGGGCATCAGCATCGAGTACCTCACCCGGCTGGAACAGGGGCGCGACCGCAACCCCTCCGCCCAGGTGCTCGGCGCCCTCGCCGACGCCCTCAACCTGTCTCTCGCCGACCGGATGCTGCTGCGCCGCCTGACCAAGGAGGCGGACGGCGGCGACCCGCTGCTCTGTGCGGCGGCCCCGTCGCTCGGCCGCACGGCCCGCCCCACCGTCCGGTCCGTACTGGACCGCCTGGAGCCGACCCCCGCGCTGGTGGTCAACTGGATCGGCGACATCCTCGCCCACACCGCCGGTTACGAGCGGCTGGCCGGCCCCATCGGCCTGCTCGACGACGAGCCGCCCAACCTGCTCCGCTACCTGTTCACCGACGAGCGGGCGCGCGGCGCTTACCGCGACTGGGACCGGGTGGCCGACGACCTGGTCGCCCAGCTCCGGCACGAGGTCCCGCTCCGGGACCCGTACGTCGCCGAGCTGGCCGACGAGCTGACGGTGACGGCGGGGGCGGACTTCGCCGACCGGTTCGCCGACCTGGCGGTGGCACCGCGGCGGACGGGCTCCCAGCACATCGAGCACCCCGAGGCCGGATCGCTGCGACTGCTGCACGAGACGTTCGCGCTGCCCGACGAAGGCCAGCGCGTCATCGTCCACCTGCCCGCGGACGACGCCACGGCCGCCGCCCTGGACCGCCTCAACGGCCGTCGCCCCGGCGCGCTGCGGGCCGTGGGGGAAGTCGGCTGAGCGACGCGCACCGGGACGCGTTCCGTGTCGTGCGCCCAGCGGGAGGTGTCAGCCCTCCAGCTCGTGCGCGTACGGCGGTTCCGCCCCGGCCCGTGAGCAGGTGACCGCCGCCGCACGGGCCGCGAAGCCCAGCAGCCCCGTCCAGCCGTCGGGCCCCAGCGTGGCCAGCGCCCGCACGCTGAGCGCGTCGCGGGCAGCGAGTCCGTGCAGCAGCGCCGCGTTCACGGTGTCACCCGCGCCGATCGTGTCCACGACCTCGACCCGCTCGCCCGGCACCGAGTACTCGCCGTCGGCGGTGAAGGCGGTCAGCCCGTCGCCGCCCCGGGTGATCACGACCGCCGCGGGGCCGGCCGCCAGCCACTCCTGGGGCGTGCCGCCGAGCCACCGGGCGTCCTCCTCGGACAGCTTCAGCAGCGACACCGACGGCAGCCAGCTCTTGAACCGCGCCCGGTAGGCGTCCGCGTCCGGGATCAGCCCGGCCCTGATGTTCGGGTCCAGCGCGGTGAACACGCCCTGCGCGGCCGCCGCACGCATCAGCTCCTCGTAGGCGCTCGCCCCCGGCTCCAGCACCAGCGAGCAGGTCCCGAAGGAGACGGCCCGGGTGCCGGGCGGCAGCGCGGAGGGCGGCGTGAACAGCCGGTCCGCCGTGCCGTCGACGTAGAAGGAGTACGCCGCCGAGCCGTCCGCGCCGACCGTGGCGACGGCGAGGGTCGTGGGCTCGGTGCCGCGCTGCACCGACGACACGTCCACCCCGGTCTCCCGCAGCCGGTCCAGCAGGGCCTCCCCGAAGGCGTCGTACGACACCCGGGAGCAGAAGGCGGCGGGGGAGCCGAGACGGCCCAGTGCCACCGCCGTGTTGTACGGGCCGCCGCCGAGCGCCGGCTGGAGTGCCGCCAGGGCGCCCGTGCCCCGCGGTACCAGGTCGATCAGTGCCTCACCGGCGACGACGATCATGCGACGGTTCCTCTCTCGGACTGCGCGGACTGCTCAGGCTGGTCGAGCTGCTCAAACCGCACGGACTGCCCCGGCTCCTCGGGGCAGCCGCACGACGTGCGGTGGACGAAGGTGCAGGGGAGCCGCACGGTCCGGGCGGGCCGGTCCGGCTCGGCGAGACGTTCCAGCAGCACGCGTACGGCCTGGGCGCCGATGTCCCTGCTGGGCTGCGCGATCGCGGTGAGCCGGGGCGAGAACAGGTCCGCCCAGGCGAAGTCGTCGAAGCAGCACAGCGCGATGTCGCCGGGCACGGACAGGCCGTGCGCGCGCAGGGCACGCAGCGCCCCGATGGTCATGGCGTTGTTGCCGGTGACCAGCGCGGTGGGCGGCACGGCGAGGGACAGCAGGGCGGCGGTGACCTGTTCGGCGCCGGCCGACTCCGAGTCGCCGTGCACCAGGAGCCGTTCGTCGTACGGCAGCCCCGCGAACGCGAGGCCGGTCCGGTAGCCGGTGATCCGTTCGCTCGTGGTGCTGAGCCCCGGCCGTCCCGCCACCAGCCCGATCCGCTGGTGACCGACACCGGCGAGGTGGATGACCAGCCGGGACGTCGGTTCGGCGTTGTCGGCGCAGACCTGGTCGAAGCGCGGTCCGCCGTCCCGGGCGTCCACCAGTCGGTCGAGGAACACGGCCGGTACGGCGTGCCGCCCCAGGTAGGCGAGCAGTCCGCGCGGATCGGCGGAGGGCGCGACGATCATGCCGTCCACCCGGCGCTCGTGCAGCAGCTGGACGACCTTGCGCTCGTGCTCGGGGTCGTCGTGCGGATCGGCGATCAGGAGGCTGTAGCCGTGCTCCAGGGCACTGGCCTCGACGCCCTGGAGGATCTCGGTGAAGTACGGGTTGCTGATCGCCGAAACCGCCAGCCCGATGGACCGGGTGCGGGCCGTCACCAGGGAACGGGCCAGCGTGTTCGTGGTGTAGCCGAGCTCCTCCACGGCGTCCAGAACCGCCTGGCGGGTGTGCGGCAGCACCGGCCGGGTGCCATTGAGGACGTGCGAGACGGTCGCCACGGAGACACCGGCGCTCCGTGCGACGTCGGCCATGGTCGCCATGGCGTTCCCTCCTCCTCTTCCGGCGGGGAACGTATCGCATCCGGCGCCTGACGTAAACGCTTGCGCAAGCGTTTACGTCCGATCGCGGCCACGGGCCGGAAACCCGCCCCGCCGTCGGTCCGGCGACGGGCCAGGCGATGCTCGCGCTACTCCCAGCCCCAGCCGATTCCCACGAACCCCGCCCGCACCCGCGGCTCGACCAGGTGCACCGAGCGGTGCCGTCCGCTCAGTGCCAGCTCCTGGCAGCCGGTGCGCGGGGCCGCCGCCGAGTGCTGGGCGAAACGGTGGCAGCGCACCGGGAGGGCCGCCGCGTCGAAGCACACCTGGAGCGCGTACTGGCCGCCGGGGGAGTCGAAGCCACGGAGGTACTCGTGTGACACCCCGGCCGTGCCGTCCTCGACGCCGAAGCGGAACAGGAACGTGTCGCCGGCCAGCAGCCGGGTGTCGAAGAGCAGCTCGGCCGCGAGCACTCCGGTGTCGTGGTGCCAACGGACGCGTCCCGTACGGCAGTTCTCCAGCGCGTGCACCCTCATGCGCTCCGGTACGGCTCCCCGGTCGCCGTGGTGGACGGCGATGAAGCGGTCGACACCGTCCCGGTGGGCGCGCACGATGTGGTGCGACTCCCGCTCGGCCAGCTCACGCCGTGCCCCGATCCGCAGCCGCTCGTGGTGCCCCAGGCTGTGCAGACCGCCGTCCGGCGGGCAGTCCAGCTCGGCCAGCAGCTGGTCCAGCACCCCGGAGGCCTCGACGAGGGAGCGGTAGGAGCGGGCCGCGGACCGCTGCCCGGACGGGCTCTCGCCGGACTCGGCGAGCAGCCGGATCAGCGACTCCTCGGGAAGCTCCAGGATCTCCTCCAGCGCGCGCACGGCCCGTAGCGACTCGGGGCGCTGCGGGCGCCTGGCCCCCTGCTGCCAGTAACTCAGGCTGGTGACGCCGACCTTCACCCCGTGGCGGGACAGATGGTGCTGCACGCGTTGCAGCGGCAGCCCGCGGGCGGCTATCGCGGCACGCAAGGCGACGTGGAAGGGGCCGCCGCGCAGAACCGAGTCCAGTTCCGCGGTGGCGGCGTCCGCGTGCTGTGGGGCGTGCGGCATGCAGGGGCCTCTCTGTGAGTCGGCGACGGCTGGTCAGACCGTTCGCGCGGGCCGCCCGGGGACCGTCCCGCCGGCGCAGGGGAGGTCTTCACATCCGTACGCCGTCGTTCAGGGCCCCGAGTTTCCCCGCATTGAAGCGTGTTGACCTGGTCCCGACAACACCTGATGCCGGACAGTGACGTACTCCCGGCCGGGCCCGTCCGGACATGCGACCGCCCGGGGCGTAGCACCCCGGGCGGTCTCTGCTGCTGACGGCGCACCCGGCCTCGGCCGAGGCCGGCCCCCTGGTCTAGGAGCGGTCGCTCGCGTCCCGGGCCTCGACGGCCAGGCGCTTGGCCCGCACTATGTCGGGGTCGCGCGGGTCGAGGGCGTCGTGCAGCGCGAACCGTTCGTCCGCGTACCGGCGGGCACGGACCGTCCGCCGGGTTTTCTCGATCCGCATCCGCTTCATCTGCGCAGCCCTCCGACCCGTGGCCCGCCCGTTTCGCACCGAAACGGCCGGTCCGCACCGACAACCTGTGCCTGCACCGACACGGACTCCGCCCTCCGGACGTCGCCGTGCCCCGTGGGAAGCCTCCATTCCCGCTCCCGGCGTGCCGTAACCCCGGGCGGAGCATGCCGTTGGAAACTGCCCCCTCGCCGAGGCCGTCATCGCGCCCGCCGTCCCGTCGGACTGTCGGTGCTCGCCAGTAGGGTGTGAGACATGGCCGACCCCTCCAGCTACCGCCCCAAACCGGGTGAGATCCCCGACTCGCCGGGGGTCTACAGGTTCCGCGACGAGCACCGCCGGGTGATCTACGTCGGAAAGGCGAAAAGCCTGCGCCAACGCCTGGCGAACTACTTCCAGGACCTGGCGGGCCTCCACCCGCGCACCCGCTCCATGGTCACCACGGCCGCGTCCGTGGAGTGGACGGTGGTGTCCACGGAGGTCGAGGCGCTCCAGCTGGAGTACTCCTGGATCAAGGAGTACGACCCCCGGTTCAACGTCAAGTACCGCGACGACAAGAGCTACCCGTACCTCGCGGTGACGATGAGCGAGGAGTACCCGCGCGTGCAGGTGATGCGCGGTCACAAGAAGAAGGGCGTCCGCTACTTCGGGCCGTACGCGCACGCGTGGGCGATCCGCGACACCGTCGACCTCCTGCTGCGCGTCTTCCCCGTGCGCACCTGCTCCGCCGGCGTCTTCAAGAACGCCGCCCGTACGGGCCGCCCCTGCCTCCTCGGCTACATCGGCAAGTGCTCGGCTCCCTGCGTGGACCGGGTCTCCGCCGAGGAGCACCGCGAACTGGCCGACGAGTTCTGCGACTTCATGACCGGCCGCACGAACACGTACATCCGCCGCCTGGAGAAGCAGATGGGCGAGGCGGCCGAGGAGATGGAGTATGAGCGGGCGGCCCGGCTGCGCGACGACATCGAGGCCCTGAAGAAGGCCATGGAGAAGAACGCGGTCGTGCTCGCCGACGCGACCGACGCCGACCTGATCGCGGTCGCCGAGGACGAGCTGGAGGCGGCCGTGCAGATCTTCCACGTGCGCGGCGGACGCGTGCGCGGCCAGCGGGGCTGGGTCACAGACAAGGTCGAGGACATCACCACCGGCGCCCTCGTGGAGCACGCCCTCCAGCAGCTGTACGGCGAGGAGACGGGCGACGCCGTCCCCAAGGAGGTCCTGGTCCCCGCCCTGCCCGACCCCGTGGAGCCCGTCCAGGAGTGGCTCGCCGGCCGGCGCGGCTCGGGCGTCTCCCTGCGCGTCCCGCAGCGCGGCGACAAGAAGGCCCTCATGGAGACGGTCCAGCGCAACGCCCAGCAGGCGCTCGTCCTGCACAAGACCAAGCGCGCATCCGACCTGACCACGCGCTCGCGTGCCCTGGAGGAGATCGCCGACGCCCTCGACCTGGACAGCGCCCCGCTGCGGATCGAGTGCTACGACATCTCCCACCTCCAGGGCGACGACGTGGTGGCCTCGATGGTCGTCTTCGAGGACGGACTCGCACGCAAGAGCGAGTACCGGCGGTTCCAGATCAAGGGCTTCGCGGGACAGGACGACGTCCGCTCCATGCACGAGGTGATCACCCGCCGCTTCCGCCGCTACCTCGCCGAGAAGGAGAGGACGGGCGAGTGGGCGGACGAGATCCCTCAGGACGGCGAGACCCCTCAGGACGGCGAGACCGCCGAGACCATCGGAACGAGCCTCACCGAGGACGACGGCCGCCCCAAGAAATTCGCCTACCCGCCCCAGCTCGTGGTCGTCGACGGCGGCGCCCCGCAGGTCGCGGCCGCCCGGCGGGCGCTGGACGAGCTCGGCATCGACGACATCGCCGTGTGCGGCCTCGCCAAGCGTCTGGAGGAGGTCTGGCTGCCCGGCGACGACGACCCGGTGGTCCTGCCACGCACCAGCGAGGGCCTGTACCTGCTCCAGCGGGTCCGCGACGAGGCCCACCGCTTCGCGATCAGCTACCAGCGCACCAAGCGGTCCAAGCGCTTCCGCTCCAGCCCCCTGGACGACGTCCCGGGGCTCGGGGACACGCGCAAGCAGGCACTCCTGAAGCACTTCGGTTCGTTGAAGAAACTGCGATCCGCCACCATCGACCAGATCTGCGAGGTGCCCGGCATAGGCCGCAAGACCGCCGAGACGATCGCGGCGGCCCTCGCCCAGGCGGCCCCGGCCGCACCCGCCGTCAACACGGCCACTGGAGAGATCATGGAAGAGGAACCCGGCACCATGGGTTCCAGTGGGGAGCCCGTGCGGACGGGCGCCCCGGACGAACGACGGGGGCAGGAGACATGAATGTGAACGAGCACGACGGGCAAGAAGCGCAAACCGGAGACGGAGCACAGGTGAGTACGGGCACGCCCAACGACAAGGCCGCAGTCCCGGACGCGGCCATCCCCGAGCTGGTGATCATCTCCGGCATGTCCGGGGCCGGCCGCTCGACGGCCGCGAAGTGTCTGGAGGACCTCGGCTGGTTCGTCGTCGACAACCTGCCGCCCGCGCTGATCCCCACCATGGTGGAGCTCGGCGCCCGCTCCCAGGGCAACGTTGCCCGGATCGCCGTCGTCGTCGACGTCCGCGGCCGCCGCTTCTTCGACAACCTCCGCGAGTCGCTGGCCGACCTGGAGGCGAAGAACGTCACCCGCAGGATCGTCTTCCTGGAGTCCTCCGACGACGCCCTGGTGCGCCGCTTCGAGTCGGTGCGCCGCCCGCACCCCCTCCAGGGCGACGGCCGGATCGTCGACGGCATCGCCGCCGAGCGCGAACTGCTGCGCGAGCTGCGCGGCGACGCCGACCTGGTGATCGACACCTCCAGCCTCAACGTGCACGAGCTGCGCGCCAAGATGGACGCCCAGTTCGCCGGCGAGGAGGAGCCGGAGCTGCGGGCCACGGTCATGTCCTTCGGCTACAAGTACGGGCTGCCGGTCGACGCCGACCTGGTCGTCGACTGCCGCTTCCTGCCGAACCCGCACTGGGTCCCGGAACTGCGCCCGTACACCGGCCTCAACGACGAGGTCTCCGGGTACGTCTTCAACCAGCCCGGCGCCAAGGAGTTCCTCGACCGGTACACCGAGCTCCTCCAGCTCATCGCCACCGGCTACCGCCGTGAGGGCAAGCGCTACGTGACCATCGCCGTGGGCTGCACGGGCGGCAAGCACCGCTCGGTCGCCATGTCGGAGAAGCTCGCCGCCCGGCTCGCCGCCGAGGGCGTGGAGACAGTGGTCGTACACCGGGACATGGGACGCGAATGACACGACGTACTCCGCGGCTGAGCCGGCTGCGCCGGGTGGTGCCCGAAGGCAGCACCGACGGAAGGGGCGGCCGGCCCGCCGAGGCCCGGGGCGGCAGACCCCGCCGCCGGGGCACCC
Source organism: Streptomyces coeruleorubidus (assembly GCF_028885415.1). GTDB lineage: Bacteria > Actinomycetota > Actinomycetes > Streptomycetales > Streptomycetaceae > Streptomyces > Streptomyces coeruleorubidus_A. The sequence goes on along the minus strand of NZ_CP118527.1, from coordinate 2,396,302 downwards.
AGCCCAAGGTCGTCGCCCTCGGCGGCGGCATGGGCCTGTCCGCCTCGCTCGCCGCGCTGCGCCGGATCACCGGCGACCTCACCGCCGTCGTCACCGTGGCCGACGACGGCGGCTCCAGCGGCCGGCTGCGCGACGAACTGGGCGTGCTGCCGCCCGGCGACCTGCGCAAGGCACTGGCCGCGCTGTGCGGTGACGACGACTGGGGCCAGACCTGGGCGCGTGTCATCCAGCACCGCTTCCAGTCCAAGGGCGACCTGCACGAGCACGCGGTCGGCAACCTGCTGATCGTCGCCCTGTGGGAGCAGCTCGGCGACCACGTCCAGGCCCTCGACCTGGTCGGGCGGCTGCTCGGCGCACAGGGGCGCGTGCTGCCCATGTCCGCCGTCCCGCTGGAGCTCCAGGCCCTGGTCAAGGGCCACGACCCGGCCCGCCCGGACGAGGTGGACACGGTCCGCGGCCAGGCCACCGTCGCCCTCACCCCCGGCGAGGTGCAGTCCGTGCACGTCGTGCCGCACGACCCGCCCGCCGTGCCCGAGGCGGTCGAGGCCGTCCTGGACGCGGACTGGGTGGTACTCGGCCCCGGCTCCTGGTTCTCCTCGGTCATCCCGCACCTGCTGGTGCCCGAGCTGCTGGACGCGCTCACGCAGACCAAGGCCCGCCGGGTACTCTCCCTGAACCTCGCCCCGCAGCCCGGAGAAACCGAGGGCTTCTCCCCGCAGCGTCATTTGGAGGTTTTGGGACGACACGCCCCTAAACTCGCCCTGGACGTGGTGCTGGCCGACGAGGCCGCCGTGCCCGACCGCGCCTCGCTGACCGACGCCGCCAAGCGGTTCGGAGCCGCGGTCGAGCTGGCGCCCGTGGCCCGGACCGACGGGACACCGAGGCACGACCCGGAGCTGTTGGCCGCCGCGTACGACCGTATTTTTCGGATGCATGGAAGGATCGGCCCATGGCGATGACGCCAGCGGTGAAGGACGAGATCTCCCGGCTCCCCGTCACCCGGACCTGCTGCAGGAAGGCGGAGGTCTCCGCCATCCTGCGGTTCGCCGGCGGCCTCCACCTGGTGAGCGGGCGCATCGTGATCGAGGCGGAGCTGGACACCGCGATGGCGGCCCGCCGCCTCAAGCGGGACATCCTGGAGATCTTCGGCCACAGCTCGGAACTGATCGTGATGGCGCCCGGCGGACTGCGCCGCGGCTCGCGCTACGTCGTACGCGTCGTCGCGGGCGGCGACCAGCTGGCCCGCCAGACCGGCCTGGTCGACGGCCGGGGCCGTCCGATCCGCGGCCTGCCCCCGCAGGTGGTCTCCGGGGCCACCTGTGACGCCGAGGCCGCCTGGCGCGGCGCGTTCCTGGCGCACGGCTCGCTGACCGAGCCCGGCCGCTCCTGCTCCCTGGAGGTGACCTGCCCCGGCCCCGAGGCCGCGCTCGCCCTGGTCGGCGCCGCCCGGCGCCTCCAGATCCCCGCGAAGGCCCGCGAGGTGCGCGGCGTGGACCGGGTGGTCGTCCGCGACGGTGACGCGATCGGCGCCCTGCTCACCCGGCTCGGCGCCCACGAGTCGGTGCTGGCCTGGGAGGAGCGCCGGATGCGCCGCGAGGTGCGCGCCACGGCCAACCGCCTCGCCAACTTCGACGACGCCAACCTGCGCCGCTCCGCGCGCGCGGCCGTCGCCGCCGGTGCCCGCGTGCAGCGCGCCCTGGAGATCCTCGGCGACGACGTCCCCGAGCACCTCGCCGCCGCCGGGCGCCTGCGCATGGAGCACAAGCAGGCCTCCCTGGAGGAGCTGGGCGCGCTCGCCGACCCGCCGCTGACCAAGGACGCCGTCGCCGGCCGGATCCGCCGCCTGCTGGCCATGGCCGATAAGCGCGCCTCCGACCTCGGCATCCCGGGCACGGAGGCCAACCTCTCCGAGGAGCTGGCCGACAACCTCGTGGGCTGATCACACAGTCCGTCAAAAAGCCGGTGCCGGCCTCCGCTTGGGTGGTCGGCACCGGCTTTCGCGTGTCGTTGGGGCACTCTTGACTCGATCATGGACTGTCATGAGCCTGGCATCTGTTCGCTGCTGTGGCGAACCCACGCTAGGGGGGTTCATGAGACGAAGAGCGAGATCGATCCTCGCTGTCGGCACGCTCCTGATCGGCGGAGCGAGCATCGCACCCATCGCCCAGGCACAACCGGACAGTTCACCCCCGTCCGACCCGGACGAAGTCAAGGTCTTCCGCGCCGACGTCACCCGCGAGCAGGTACCCCTGCTGCTCGCGGCCGGCCAGGACGGCCATGAACTCAGCGAGCAGGTGCCCGAAAAGGGCACCGCCACCATCGAGGTCATCGTGACCGACCAGCAGGCGAAGAAGCTGGCGAAGCAGGGCGTCGACCTCACCGAGCACGACCTCTCCACCAAGGCAAAAGCCCGCGTAGAGGACGCCGCCGAGGGCGTGTTCCGCCCGTACGGCGGCAAGGGCGGCATCAAGGAGGAGATCCTCAGGACCGCGCAGGACAACCCCGGCCTCACCAAGGTCGTCTCCATCGGCAAGACGGTCAAGGGCCAGGACATCCTCGCGCTGAAGCTCACCAAGGGCGCGAAGAAGACGAAGGACGGCTCCAAGCCCGCGGTCCTCTACCTGTCCAACCAGCACGCCCGCGAGTGGATCACGCCGGAGATGACCCGGCGCCTGATGCACCACTACCTGGACAACTACAAGAAGGACCGGCGCGTCAAGAAGATCGTCGACTCCACCGAACTGTGGTTCGTCATCTCGGCCAACCCCGACGGCTACGACCACACGCACGCCAGTGACGACAACCGCCTGTGGCGCAAGAACCTCAGGGACGTCAACGGCGACGGCGCCATCGGCACCGGCGACGGCGTCGACCTCAACCGCAACTTCGCCTACAAGTGGGGCTACGACGACGAGGGCTCGTCCCCCAACCCCACCAGCGAGACCTACCGCGGCGCCGGACCCAACTCCGAGCCGGAGACCCAGGCCCTGGACGCCTTCCAGAAGCGGATCGGCTTCACGTACGGCATCAACTACCACTCCGCCGCCGAACTCATCCTCTACGGAGTCGGCTGGCAGGTGGCCACGCACACCCCGGACGACGTCCTGTACGAGGCGCTCGCCGGTACCCCCGAGAACCCCGCGGTCCCCGGCTACCACCCGCAGCTCTCCTCCGAGCTGTACACCACCAACGGCGAGGCCGACGGCCACGCGGCGAACGTCAACGGCCTGGCGATGTTCACCCCCGAGATGTCGACCTGCCAGTCCGCCTCCAACGCCGACCCGGACGACGAGTGGAAGGCGTCCGACTGCCGGTCGATCTTCACCTTCCCGGACGACGAGAAGCTGATCCAGCAGGAGTTCGCCAAGAACGTCCCGTTCGCGCTCTCCGTCGCCGAGTCCGCCTCCCACCCCGACCGGCCGTCCTCGTCGGTCGGACTGAGCGCCGCCGACTTCACCCCGGCCGCGTTCCCGCTGTCGTACTCCCGCGGCGCCGACCAGGAGGTCTCCGTCGTCGCACGCAAGTCGCTGCGCGACAAGGAACTGAAGTACCGCGTCAACGGCGGCCGCACCGAAGACATGGCGCTCAGGCCATGGAAGGGCGGCGAGACCTACGGCGGTGAGGACAACCTCTACTTCGACGAGTACCGGGCGAAGGTCAAGGACGGCGACCCCGGCGACAAGGTCGAGGTGTGGTTCACCGCAAAGACGAGGAACGGCAAGAAGGTCTCCAGCGAGCGCTTCACCTACACCGTCGCCGAACGGCCCAAGGCGGACACCCTCGTCGTCGCCGAGGAGGGCGCTGCCGCCACGCAGGCACAGAAGTACGTGGACGCCCTCAAGGCCAACGGCCGCAAGGCGCTCGTCTGGGACGTCGCGAAGCAGGGAGCGCCGGACGCGCTCGGCGTGCTGAGCCACTTCGACACCGTCGTCCACTACACGGGCGCGAGCGTCCCCGGCAACGCCACCCAGCTTCAGCTGCGCGCCTTCCTCAACGAGGGCGGCAGGCTGATCGAGGCCGGCGAGCAGGCCGGCGGCAGCGTCGACCTCGGCGGCGCCCTGTCGAACGACTTCAGCCAGTACTACCTGGGCGCCTACAGCCGTACCCCGGCCGCCGGAGCCACCGGCTTCACCGGCTCGGGCGAGCTGGGCGGCTTCACGGGTCCGCTCGCCGCCGCGCCAGGCAACCCCCTGGACAAGGCGGGCCGGTACGGCGTCACCTCCGACGAACTGCCCGCCGACGAGTTCCCGCAGTTCGCGAGCAAGGGCGCCGGACAGTTCGCCGGCGCGGTCAACCCCTACGGCCCGTACGCGGGCTCCTCGATGGCCGCCGCCGTCCACACCGACAACGCCTACAAGCGCCTCACCCGCACCGTGGACCTCACCGCCGTCGCCGCGGCCGACAAGCCCACCCTGCGCACCCGGCTGATGTGGGACACCGAGCCCGGCTACGACAACGTCCTGATCGAGGCCCACACCACGGGCGCCGACGACTGGACGACCCTGCCCGAGACGGGCGGCGCCACCAAGGCCACCGTCCCGGCCGAGTGCGAGGGCGGCTTCTACGTCCGTGAGCACCCCTGGCTGAAGCACTACCTGACCCTGTCGGACGACGGCTGCACCGCGACCGGCAGCACCGGCTCGTGGAACAGCCTCACCGGCGCCTCCGGCGGCTGGCGGCAGGTGGAGTTCGACCTGAGCGCGTACGCCGGCAAGTCGGTCGAGGTCTCGATCAGCTACGTCACCGACCCGGGCACCGGCGGGTACGGCGTCCTCGCCGACGACACCTCGCTCGTCGTGGGCGGCACGGCGAAGGAGACCGAGGGCTTCGAGACCTCGCTCGGCGCCTGGAAGGCAGCCGGACCGCCCGCGGGCAGCCCGGCCGTCCTCAAGGACTGGACCCGCTCCGGGGCGCTGTTCCAGACCTACGGCGCGGTCACCACGGACGACACCGTGCTGCTGGGCTTCGGCCTGGAGCACGTCGCCACCGCGGCCGACCGGGCGGCACTGATGAGAAAGGCGCTCGCCTCCCTCGACGTGTGACCCCGGACGTGTGACCCCACAGGAGCTGGGAACTCTCCGTCAACAGGCACCACGCCGAGTAGCGAAATCGAGTGATCTCGCTCTCGGTGGCGGGCGGTCCGTACCCTACTGGCCGGTACGGACCGCCCTGCCGTGTATGGGGCATCTGGATGTCACCACCGCAGCCTCAGGGAGGTAGGGTCGTAGGCGGTCGGGGACATCCCAAACAGAGCTCGCCGGCTCTTCATGGCCGGCGTACCAACGAGGAGATCGGTTCGTGACGATCCGCGTAGGCATCAACGGCTTCGGCCGCATCGGTCGTAACTACTTCCGCGCGCTGCTGGAGCAGGGTGCAGACATCGAGATCGTGGCTGTCAACGACCTGGGTGACACCGCGACCACCGCTCACCTGCTGAAGTACGACACCATCCTCGGCCGCCTCAAGCAGGAGGTCTCGCACACCGAGGACACCATCACCGTCGGCGACAAGACCATCAAGGTCCTCGCCGAGCGCAACCCGGCCGACATCCCCTGGGGCGAGCTGGGCGTCGACATCGTCATCGAGTCGACCGGCATCTTCACCAAGAAGGCCGACGCCGAGAAGCACATCGCCGGCGGCGCCAAGAAGGTCCTCATCTCGGCTCCGGCCAAGGACGAGGACGTCACCATCGTGATGGGCGTCAACCAGGACAGCTACGACCCGGCGAACCACCACGTCATCTCCAACGCCTCCTGCACCACCAACTGTGTGGCGCCGATGGCCAAGGTCCTCGACGAGAACTTCGGCATCGTCAAGGGCCTGATGACGACGGTGCACGCGTACACGAACGACCAGCGCATCCTGGACTTCCCGCACAAGGACCTGCGCCGCGCCCGTGCCGCCGCCGAGAACATCATCCCGACCACCACGGGTGCCGCCAAGGCCACCGCGCTGGTCCTCCCGCAGCTCAAGGGCAAGCTGGACGGCATGGCCATGCGCGTCCCGGTCCCGACCGGCTCGGTCACCGACCTGGTCCTCGAGCTCGGCCGCGAGGTCACCAAGGAAGAGGTCAACGCCGCCTTCCAGAAGGCCGCCGAGGGCGAGCTGAAGGGCATCCTCGAGTACACCGAGGACCCGATCGTCTCGTCCGACATCGTCAACGCCCCGGCGTCCTGCACCTTCGACTCCTCCCTGACCATGGTCCAGGAGGGCAAGAACGTGAAGGTCATCGGCTGGTACGACAACGAGTGGGGCTACTCCAACCGCCTCGTCGACCTGACGGTCTTCGTCGGCAACCAGCTCTGATCCACGGAGCAGGCACGTCCATGTGAGAGCAGGGCTCGGGCAGCGCGAGAATGCGCTGTCCGAGCCCTGACTCACGTACAGATCAGAGCTGTTCGATCACGAGCGCTTACGAGCGATCACGAGCTCTTTCAGGAGTCCCCTCATGAAGACGATCGACGAACTCCTCTCCGAAGGGGTAGCCGGCAAGCGGGTCCTCGTCCGCGCCGACCTGAACGTGCCGCTGGACGGCACCACCATCACCGACGACGGCCGGATCCGCGCTGTGGTGCCCACGGTCAAGGCCCTCGCCGACGCGGGCGCCCGGGTGGTCGTCGCCTCGCACCTGGGCCGCCCCAAGGGCGCCCCGGACCCGGCCTTCTCCCTCGGTCCGGCCGCCGCGCGCCTCGGTGAACTCCTCGGCACGGACGTACCGTTCGCCACCGACACGGTCGGCGAGTCCGCCCGGGCCACCGTCGCCGCCCTCGCCGACGGCCAGGTCGCGGTCGTCGAGAACCTGCGCTTCAACGCCGGTGAGACCAGCAAGGACGACGCAGAGCGCGGCGCCTTCGCCGACCAGCTCGCCGCCCTCGCGGACCTCTACGTCGGCGACGGCTTCGGTGCCGTGCACCGCAAGCACGCCTCCGTCTACGACCTCCCGGCCCGGCTGCCGCACGCCGCCGGCTACCTCATCGCCAAGGAGGTCGCCGTCCTGAAGAAGCTGACGGACGACCTCCAGCGGCCCTACGTCGTCGCCCTCGGCGGCGCCAAGGTCTCCGACAAGCTCGCCGTCATCGACCAGCTGCTCGGCAAGGCCGACCGCATCCTCATCGGCGGCGGCATGGCCTACACCTTCCTCAAGGCCAAGGGCTACGAGGTCGGCAGTTCCCTCCTCCAGGAGGACCAGATCCCGGCCGTCCAGGAGTACCTCGAGCGGGCCGAGAAGACCGGCGTCGAGCTGGTCGTGCCCGTCGACGCCCTGAGCGCGACCGAGTTCCCGGACCTGAAGACCAAGGCTCCCGCCCACCCCACGACCGTCGCCGCGGACGCCATCCCGGCCGACCAGATGGGCCTCGACATCGGGCCCGAGACCCGCAAGCTGTACGCGTCCAAGCTCGCCGACGCCGCCACCGTCTTCTGGAACGGGCCCATGGGCGTCTTCGAGCACCCCGACTACGCCGAGGGCACCAAGGCGGTCGCCCAGGCCCTCGTCGAATCCAAGGGCTTCACCGTGGTCGGCGGCGGCGACTCCGCCGCCGCCGTGCGCACCCTCGGCTTCGACGAGACGGCATTCGGCCACATCTCGACCGGTGGCGGCGCCTCCCTCGAATACCTCGAGGGCAAGACGCTCCCCGGCCTCGCCGCACTGGAGGACTGACCCCTTATGAGCACGCGCACGCCGCTGATGGCGGGCAACTGGAAGATGAACCTCAACCACCTCGAGGCCATCGCCCATGTCCAGAAGCTCGCCTTCGCCCTGGCCGACAAGGACTACGAGGCCGTCGAGGTCGCCGTCCTGCCGCCCTTCACCGACCTGCGCTCCGTACAGACCCTGGTCGACGGCGACAAGCTCAAGATCAAGTACGGCGCCCAGGACATCTCGGCACACGACAGCGGTGCCTACACCGGCGAGATCTCCGGCCCCATGCTGGCCAAACTGAAGTGCACGTTCGTCGCCGTCGGCCACAGCGAGCGCCGGCAGTACCACGCCGAGACCGACGAACTGGTGAACGCCAAGGTCAAGGCCGCCTACAAGCACGGCCTGACCCCCATCCTGTGCGTCGGCGAGGAGCTGGAGGTCCGTGAGGCGGGCAACCACGTCTCCCACACCCTCGCCCAGGTCGAGGGCGGTCTGAAGGACCTCTCCGCCGAGCAGGCCGAGACCGTCGTGATCGCCTACGAGCCCGTCTGGGCCATCGGCACCGGCAAGGTCTGCGGTGCCGAGGACGCCCAGGAGGTCTGCGCGGCGATCCGCGGCAAGATCGCCGAGCTGTACTCGCAGGACGTGGCCGACAAGGTCCGCATCCAGTACGGCGGTTCCGTGAAGTCCGGCAACGTCGCCGAGATCATGGCCCAGGCCGACATCGACGGCGCCCTGGTCGGCGGCGCCTCGCTGGACGCCGACGAGTTCGTCAAGATCGTGCGCTTCCGCGACCAGTGAGTATGCGGTAGGCGCGATCCGTCGTACCCTTGCGGGGTCCAGCACTGTGCTGGACCCCGCGTCGTCCATCCGAATCCGAGGAAGTTGGTCCAGCCGTGGTTTTGGGGTTCTCGATCGCCCTGATCGTCTTCAGCCTGCTGATGATGCTGCTGGTGCTGATGCACAAGGGGAAGGGCGGCGGCCTCTCCGACATGTTCGGTGGCGGCATGCAGTCCTCCGTCGGCGGCTCCTCGGTCGCCGAACGCAACCTCGACCGGATCACCGTCGTGGTCGGTCTGCTCTGGTTCGCGTGCATTATCGTGCTCGGCATCCTGATGAAGGTGAACAACTGACCGGCCCGCATTACGCACGCAATACGCACGCAATACGTACGCACGCGATACGTACGTAAGGCCCCATGTTCGGTACGCGCGGCAAAGCGCGGCCTATCATGGGGCTTGCGTCTAGGTGTGAGGGTTGTAACTCCAATCACTGGACGCGCGTTGGGCCTTACGTAGACTGAGGCGCTCGCAGCGAAGCGGAACGCCGACTCGCTTCGCGGCACCATCACGCAGGGAGTTACGACCGTGGCAAGTGGCAACGCGATCCGGGGAAGCCGGGTCGGGGCGGGGCCGATGGGCGAGGCCGAGCGCGGCGAGTCCGCGCCGCGGCTGCGCATCTCCTTCTGGTGCTCCAACGGACACGAGACCCAGCCGAGCTTCGCCAGCGACGCGCAGGTGCCCGAAACCTGGGACTGTCCCCGCTGCGGCTTTCCGGCCGGCCAGGACCGGGACAACCCGCCCGACCCGCCGCGCACCGAGCCCTACAAGACGCACCTGGCGTACGTGCGGGAGCGGCGCAGCGACGCGGACGGCGAGGCGATCCTCGCCGAGGCGCTCGCCAAACTGCGGGGCGAAATCTAGGAGTTGAGACCGGCCGGGCACCAGCAGGTGCCCGGCCGGAGCTGCTTTGTGCACCGGCGGACCGCCGCTCGCGGACCGATTGTCAGTGGTGCCCTCTACGGTTTGTGCATCGGGCGAACCGTGAGGGGGAACAGTGGCGACGGTCGAGGTGGGAAGCATGCGCGCGCCCGCGTGGCGCGAGGGCTTCGGACGGCTGTGGAGCGCCGCCGTGCTGTCCAGTTTCGGTGACGCGCTGCGTACGGCCGCGCTGCCCCTGCTCGCCGTCACGCTGACCGACGAGCCGCTGCTCATCGCCTCCGTCACGGCCTGCGGCTATCTGCCCTGGATCGTCTTCGGCCTGCTCGGCGGGGCCGTCGCCGACCGCGTGGACCAGCGGCGGGCCATGTGGCGGGTGGATGCCTTACGGGGGCTGCTGGTCGCCGCCTTCGCGGTGGCCGTCGCCCTCGGTCACGCCTCGATCGGCCTGCTCATCGCGCTGGCCTTCGCCCTGACCACCCTCCAGACCCTGTTCGACAACGCCGCGACGGCACTGCTGCCCGCCCTGGTCGACCGGGACGTTCTCGGCAGTGCCAACGCCCGGCTGCTGACCGGCCAGCGCATCGCGGGCGGCCTGCTCGGCGGGCCCGTCGTGCCGCTGCTGCTGACGGCCGGGGCGGCAGTGCCGTTCGCTGCCGACGCCGTGACCTTCCTGGTGGCAGCCGCACTGATCGCCTCACTGCCGGCCGCCGAGTCCGACCGGAAGCCCGGACCGGCGGGCAGCACCCTGCGCCGCGAGATCGCGGAGGGGCTGCGCACCCTGTGGCGCGACCGCGCGCTGCGCGGCCTGTGCGCCGCCACCGCCCTGTGCAACATCGGCATGGGCACCCAGCTCGCCATGCTGGTCGTCCTCGTCACCGACTGGCTCGGCGCGGGTCCCGCGGGATACGCCGCGGCGGGCGCGGCCTTCACCCTGGGCAGCCTGGCCGGGGGAGTGGCGAACGGCCGGCTGGTCGCGCGTCTCGGCCGGCTGCGGTCCGTGCTGCTCGCCGGATCGGTGCAGACCGCCGCCCTCGTCGTCATGGGCACCGTGCGCAGCCTGGCCGTACTGGTGGGCGCGCTGGCCGTCTTCGGGCTCATGGGCATGGTGTGGAACGTCAACACCACGACACTGATGCAGGAGCGCAGCCCCGCCGAACTGCTGGGCCGGGTCAGCTCGGCCTTCAGGACCCTGGCCTTCGCCGGCGTGCCCCTCGGCGCCCTGCTGGGCGGGGCCGTCGCCACCGCCTGGGGGCCGAACACCCCGCCCCTGCTCACGGCCGCCTTCTTCGTCCTCGCCGTCACCGCGCTGATACCCGCGCTCAAGGTGAACGTAGTTGTTGTCGAGCCGGACGACGGCGCCACGACAGCCGATGCCACGCGCTGATCAATTAGGTTGGGACCGGCAGCGGGGCAAGGTACGCATGGACAGGAAAGAAGGCTGAAGTCCGAGATGAACGCAGACGGCCGTACCAGGCTCAACCAGACGTCCGAGTGGACGGCACTGGCCAAGCACCGTGAGGAGCTGGGCGACGTCCAGCTGCGCGAGCTGTTCGCCGCCGACTCCGGCCGCGGCACCGCGTACACCCTCCGGGTCGGCGACCTGTACGTCGACTACTCCAAGCACCTCGTCACCGACGACACCCTGCGGCTGCTGCGCGAACTGGCCGCCGCCACCGACGTGTTCGGGCTCCGGGACGCCATGTTCCGCGGCGAGAAGATCAACACCACCGAGAACCGGGCCGTGCTGCACACCGCGCTGCGGGCGCCGCGGGACGCGGTCGTCGAGGTCGACGGTGAGAACGTGGTGCCGGGCGTGCACGCGGTGCTCGACAAGATGGCCGACTTCGCCGACCGTGTCCGCTCCGGCGCGTGGACCGGCCACACCGGCAAGCGCATCAGGAACGTGGTCAACGTCGGCATCGGCGGCTCCGACCTGGGTCCCGCGATGGCGTACGAGGTGCTGCGCGCCTTCACCGACCGCGACCTGACGGTCCGCTTCGTGTCGAACGTGGACGGCGCCGACCTGCACGAGGCGGTGCGGGACCTGGACCCGGCCCAGACGCTGTTCGTCATCGCCTCCAAGACCTTCACCACCATCGAGACGGTCACCAACGCCACGTCCGCGCGCGGCTGGCTGCTGGACGCGCTCGGTGACGAGGCCGCCGTCGCCAAGCACTTCGTGGCCCTGTCGACGAACGCCGAGAAGGTCGCCGAGTTCGGCATCGACACGGCCAACATGTTCGAGTTCTGGGACTGGGTCGGCGGCCGTTACTCGTACGACTCCGCGATCGGTCTCGCCCTGATGATCGCCATCGGCCCGGACCGCTTCCGGGAGATGCTCGAAGGCTTCCGGATCGTCGACGAGCACTTCCGCACCGCGCCCGCCGAGTCCAACGTGCCGCTGCTGCTGGGGCTGTTGGGCATCTGGTACGGCAACTTCCACGACGCCCAGTCGCACGCGGTGCTGCCCTACAGCCACTACCTGTCCAAGTTCACCGCCTACCTCCAGCAGCTCGACATGGAGTCCAACGGAAAGTACGTCGGCCGGGACGGGCGTGAGGTGGAGTGGCAGACCGGGCCGGTGGTGTGGGGCACGCCGGGCACCAACGGGCAGCACGCCTACTACCAGCTCATCCACCAGGGCACGAAGCTCATTCCGGCGGACTTCATCGGCTTCGCCCGGCCGGTCGCCGAGCTGGGCGACCGGCTCAAGGCGCAGCACGACCTGCTGATGGCCAACTTCTTCGCCCAGACGCAGGCGCTCGCCTTCGGCAAGACCCCGCAGGAGGTGCGGGCCGAGGGTGTGCCGGAGGAACTGGTGCCGCACAAGACGTTCAAGGGCAACCACCCGACGACCACGATCCTGGCGCCCGAGCTGACGCCGTCGGTCCTCGGCCAGCTCGTCGCCCTCTACGAACACAAGGTGTTCGTGCAGGGCGCGGTGTGGAACATCGACTCCTTCGACCAGTGGGGCGTGGAGCTGGGCAAGGTCCTCGCCAAGCGCGTCGAGCCCGCGCTGACCGAGGGCGCCGAGGTCGAGGGCCTGGACGCCTCCACCAAGGCCCTGGTCGCCACGTACCGGGAGCTGCGCGGCAGGCAGTGACGACCGCCGGGCGGGAGGCGGACGGCGGCGCGCTGTCCGCCGCCCGGCGGCGCCCCCTCCGCTTCCCGTAGACTCCCGGACGATCATCACGAGTGCTCGGGGGAGCGCGAAATGGCACGCACACGCGGAAGTTGGACAGGCGGCACGCTGACGGTCCGGTCCGTCCTGAAGCCCCAGGACGTGGCCCGGGCGGTGTTCCACCCCGCGTGGATACCGCAGCCGCTCGATCCGTCCGTGGAGCGGCTGAAGAAGTTCCGGGTCATCGCCGGTGCGGTCGCGTCCCTCGGGGTCTACACCTTCATCGAGGGCGGCTTCGACTTCACGGAGCTGCTGGAGAACGCGATGACGGCCTCCGTCGTCCTGCTCTTCCTCACGCCGCTGACGGTCGGGGCGATGCTCTGGATCTGGCGGCGCGGCGGCACGGTGCGGCAGCTGCGGGTGCCGCTGCTCAACTCCCTGCTGCTGCTCCTGCTGTTCGTCGGATGCGTGGCCGCCCTGCTGATGCTGGTGCAGACGGTGAACGGGTCGGCGAACCCCGCCGCGATCATCGGGGTGGGCCTGACGATGATGTGGATGCTCATCTTCACGGCCTACGGGGCGGTGCGGGTCTCCGGCAACTTCTTCGGCACGGCTGCCACGCACCGCTGTCTGCCGCCGCTGCTCGCCATGGTGACCAGCTGGCTGGTGGCCGTCCCGGACCTCGTCACCGGTGATCTGCACGGGCTGAGCCTCACCCTGGGGATCGTCTTCATCCTGGGCGCTCCGGTGACGGTCACCGCCATCGCGCTGCTGGAGATGGGGCGGCTCAAGCGGCGGTACGGGATCCGGCTGAAGGCCCATCCGGCGACTCTGGCACCGACGCCCGCACCCGGGCCGGTCCCGCCGATGCCTCCGGGGGCGCCCCCGGCGGGATCGCCGTACCTGCCGCCGCAGGGGAACCCGTACGGCCATCCGCACGCGCCGGGCGGGCAGCACCCGTACGCCCCGCATCCGCATCCGCCGTACAACCCGCGGCATCCCTACGGGAGCTGACTGCCCGGAGCGGTCGGACGTCAGGCGACCGCGCTCAGGGTGTCCGCGAGTCGGCGGCGGGCCGCGCGGGCCGCGGGCACGGCGGCCAGTGCGGCCGCGCAGAGGACCGCCGCCGTCCCGAGCAGCAGCATCAGCGAGGCGGACGGGCCCCGGGCGATCCCGGCGCCGATGCCGCTCGACCTGCCCTGGGCGTCGATCAGCCAGTGGGCAAGCGGCAGGCCCAGGGCGGTGGCGGCGAGCACGGCCGCCAGTGCCGTACAGCCGGTGGCCGTGACGGTGATGGCCGTGATCTGCCGGGGGGACAGGCCGATGGCCTTCAGCGCGAGCAGGTCCCGTTCGCTCTCGCGGACGGTGCCGCCGATCGCGGTCAGCAGCTCGATGAGCCCGATGAGGGCGAGGACGGCGATCAGCCCGGCGACGACCGCGCGCAGCGGAGAGAGCCCGTCGGCGGGGTTGGTCACGGTGTGCACGTCCAGGTGTCCGCGCCCGGCCGTGGCCAGCCGGTCGGCGACCTCCCGCGGGTCGGCACCGGGGTCCAGGCGCAGCTCGTAGAGGGTCGGGCGCAGGCCGGGGTCGTTCGCGCGGAGGGTGTCGAGGGACGTGGAGATGACCCGGCCGGCGTTCTCCGGCTCGATGCTGCGGCCCACGATGTGCAGGATCTGCGGCTGGTCGCCGACGGTCATCCGTACCCAGTCGCCGACGCGCACGTCCAGCAGGTCGAGCAGTCCCTGCCCGGCCACGGCCTCGTCGGCGCCGCGGGCGGGGCGCCCCTCGGCGAGGGTGTAGGGATAGGGGTCCTGGTCGGTGCCGAGTCCGCGCAGGGCGATGGTCGCCGTCTGGCCCGGGACCAGGGCGGCCGTCTCCACACCGGGGTAGGCGGCGGCCACTTCCGGGTCGCGTTCCAGGAGAGCTCGGGTCTGCCGCTCGTTCAGGCCGGCGTCGGCACGGACGCTGAGGGCGGTCGGCAGGCCGATCTGCTCGGGCGTGCTGTGGAAACGGTCGATGGTGGTCCACGCGCTCATCGCCACGACGATCAGCAGCAGCGGCAGCGTGAGGCGGGCGACGGTGGCGAGGGACCGGGGGCGGCGGCTGAACGCCTTGTGCCAGCCCAGCACCAGGGCGGGCGGGATCCGCGCCCCGAGGGCGCGGCGTGCCAGGTCGGAGAGCTGTCCGGTCCGGGGAGCGGCGGGCCGCAGCCCGAGGACGCGGCGCAGTCCGCCGGCCGGCCGCCCACCGGGCGGAGCCGTCGCGGGCCGCGGTCCGAGAGCCCGGCCCGTCACCCCGGACAACCGCCCGCCGAGGGCCGCCGCGGGCCGCTGCACCGGCACCGGCGGCACGCGTCCCGCCCGCCAGGCGGCCAGCCCGGTGGTCGCGCCGATGAACAGCACCGCGCCCACCGGGATCACGAACAGCGCCACGGTGTGTCCGGGCAGCCCCTGCCACACGCCCACCGCGTCCCCGAGCCGCCCCGGGATCCGGCTGCCCAGGGCCTCGGCCAGCGCGGCGGCGGCCAGGGCACCCAGCAGGGCGTAGGCGAGGTGCTGGAGCAGGAAGACGCGGACCACCTGGCCAGGGGTGAAGCCGATCGCCTTCAGCACGGAGAGGTCCCGCAGGTGGCCGCGGATGCGGGTGCCGATCGCCCCGTGCACGGCGAGTCCGGCGGCGACCAGTGCGCCCAGCCCGAACAGGCCCAGCACCTGGCCGAGGAGCCGGTTGTCGCCCTGGGCCTCGGCCCGGGCCTGCTGCCAGGTGGACACCTCCCCGATCGCCCCGGCGCCCAGGGCGGTCACGGCACGCTGGACGACGTAGGACGTGTCGCCGGGATCGGTCAGCCGCAGCCCGATCACCTGGCCGCCGGGATCCGGCACGGCCGACGGCAGCGCCCACACCAGGCCCGGCTGCTCACCGGGCCGGTAGCGCGGCTCGGCGCTGTCGGCGAGGCCCACGACGGTCAGTTCGCGGGCGGTGCCGGGCACGGTGAGGGTGTCGCCGGGCTCGGCCAGCAGCGCGCGGGCGAGGCGGCTCTCCAGGACCACACCGTCGGGGGTCGCGGGGTCCAGCCAGTGGCCGGAGACGACCGGCGGGCGGCCGACGGACGGCCGTTGCTCAGTGCCGCGCAGCTCGACGGCGGCGCGGCTGCCGCGCGAGACGACGGTGGTGGCGGCGGTGGGGTACGGGCCGGCGACGGAGTCGACACCGTCCAGCCCGGCCAGCTTCCCGGTGTCGGCCCCGGTGTCGGTGTGCAGCCACACGTGCGCGCCGTGCGACTGCGTGAACACGCGCTGCCAGGGGTTGGTGGCGTACCCGAACAGGGCCGTGGCCAGCAGCAGGGAGGCGACGATGCCCGCGGTGGCGAGGACGAGGAACAGCGCCTCGCCGCGGTGCGTGCGCAGATCGGAGTGTGCCCAGCGCAGGGTGGCTCGCACGGGCCTCAGCCCCTCGGCCCGCGGCGGGCGCAGCGGTCGTGAACCCGGCTTCCGCGCAGGGCGCAGTCGTCGTACACCCGCATGTCAGTCCCTGAGTTCCAGCACACCGGATATGCCGGCCCGGCGCGGCGGTGTGCCGCCGTCGAGTTCCGCGTCGTCGGCGATCCGGCCGTCGAAGAAGCTGATCACCCGGTCCGCGGCGCTCGCCAGCCGGGCGTCATGGGTGACCAGCAGGATCGTCTGGCCGCGCTGGTGGAAGCGGGTCAACAGCCGCATCACCTCGCGGGTGCCCTTGCTGTCGAGGCTGCCGGCGGGTTCGTCGGCCAGCAGCAGCGGGGGATGGTTGACCAGGGCCCGGGCCAGGGCGACCCGCTGCTGCTCGCCGCCGGACAGCTCGCCCGGCATGCTGCGCTCCTTGCCCACAAGGCCCAGCTCGGCCAGCAGCTGCTCCCGCTCGGCCCGGGCCCGCTTCGGCGAGGTCCCGGCGAGCAGGGCGGGCAGCTCCACGTTGTCGGCGACGGACAGGTTGGACACCAGGTTGAAGAACTGGAAGACGATCCCGATGCGCTTGCGGCGCTCCACCGCCCAGCGGGCCTCGCTGTAGGTGTCGGTGGACTCGCCGTCGAGCCAGATCCTGCCCGCGTCCGGCCGCTGGAGGCCGCCGAGCAGATGCAGCAGCGTCGACTTCCCGGCGCCGGACGGGCCGGTGATCGCCACGAACTCGCCGGGCCGTACGCACAGGTCGACCCCGCGCACGGCATGGGCGGGCGCGCCCTCGCCGTGGTGCGTCTTCACCAGCCCCTCGGCGCGCAGCACAGGAGCGGGACGGTCGTCGCTCACTCCAGCTCCTCCAGCTCTTCCTGGCACCGTTCCAGCCAGTCGAGATCGGCTTGCAGGTGCAGCATCGCGCCCTCGATCAGCAGGTGGGCGATGCGGTTGTCGCGGTCTTCGGCGGCGGCCAGCTTCGACAGCTGCCGCATGGTGTTCAGGTACTGGCGCCGCTGCTGGTTGATCAGGGATATCTGGTCGGCGAGACCGCTCTGCGGAGCGAGCGCCAGCTTCATGAAGAACTCGTCCCGCACCCGCGGCTCGTCCTCGGGCTCCTCGAACCAGGCGCGCAGCGCCTCCCGCCCGGCGTCGGTGAGGTGGTAGACCTTTTTGTTGGGCCGGCTGGACTGCGCCACGTCCTCGCCCTCGATCAGTCCCGACTTCTCGAGGCGGCCGAGGGTCACATAGATCTGGCCGACGTTCGGCTGAGGGTACGCGGAGCCCAGCAGTTGCTCAAGGTCCTGCTTGAGCTCGTAGCCGTGGGCGGGTCCGCGGGCGAGGAGGGCCAGGAGGGGCAGGCGCACGCGTGCAGTCCTCCTGTCCGGTCCAATGTGCTCCAGGCCCTAGTATCGCCCATACCTAACAGGTATACATGGCCTCTGTTCCGGGCGAAGGTGCCCGTCGCCGGTGTACAGGGAGGAACCTATGCGGTGGATCCATGCCGCGGGTAGGGGCCTTCTCGTTCTCGTCGTGGTCCTGACCGGTTACGTTGCCGCCGGAGCGCAGGCGGGCGAGCCTGCCGACGGCGGCCGCGGACCGCTCACCCTCGCCACCGCCGGGGACCTTACCGGCTACCTCGGCCCTCTGCTGGAGGGCTGGAACCGCACCCACCCCGGCGAAAAAGTGACCCTCGTCGAGCTGCCGGACTCCGCCGACGAGACCCGGGCCCAGATGGCCACCGACCTGCGCGACGGCGACCGCAGCCGGTTCGACGTGCTCAACATCGACGTCAACTGGACCTCGGAGTTCGCCGCGGCGGGCTGGATCCGGCCGCTGCCCCGCGACCGCTTCCCCATGAAGACCTTCCTCCCGCCGGTCGTGGACACGGCGACCTACGACGGACAGCTCTACGCCGTCCCGTACGTCACCAACGCCGGCCTGCTCCTCTACCGCAAGGACGTCCTCGCGAAGGAGGGCGTGGAGCCGCCGCGCACCTGGGCGGAGCTGGAGCGGTACGCGAAGACCATCGCCCCGAAGTACGGCCTCGACGGCTACGCCGGACAGTTCCTGCCGTACGAGGGCCTCACCGTCAACGCGGCCGAGGCCGTCTACTCGGCGGGCGGCTCGATCCTCGGCGACGAGGGCGAGCGCGTCACCGTCGACTCGGCGGCGGCCCGCGAGGGCATCGGCTTCCTGGCGCGCGGGGTGCGCGAGGGCTGGATCCCGAAGGAAGCGCTGACGTACAAGGAGGAGGAGTCCAAGCAGGCCTTCCAGGACGGCCGGCTGCTCTTCCTGCGGAACTGGCCGTACGCCTACGTCGGCGCCTCCGCCCCGGGCTCGGAGGTCGCCGGGAAGGTCGGCGCCGTACCCCTGCCGGGACCGGACGGGCCGGGGACGAGTGTCCTGGGCGGCTCCAACCTGGCCGTCAGCGCGCACGCGCGGCACCCCGACTCGGCCGCCCGCCTGATCGCCTACCTCACCAGCGAGCGCGTCCAGCGCCAGGTCCTCACGCGCGGCGCGCTGCCGCCCGTCCGGGCCGATCTCTACGAGGATCCCGCGCTCATCCGCAGGTTCCCGTACCTGCCGACCCTGCGCGAGAGCGTGCGCACGGCCGAGCCGCGCCCCAAGAGCCCGCGGTACGACCAGGTCAGTCTGGTGGTGCAGGCGGTCGTGCACGACGCGATGGCCGGGCACGAGACGCCCACGGCGGCGGTACGCCGCCTGGCGCGGGAGCTCGCCGTCATCTCGCGCCGATAACGCTTCTACTTACCTGTTAGGTAACGCGGACGTCTCATTCGACTGAGATATGTCCGATAGGTGCCGAATTGCACCACATCAACTCCTCGGTAGCTTCTGCCTTTTCATTGACACCCTCTCGACACGCCTACTTAACATGCATGCATAACCGCTGCCCTCCTCAGAGACAGGTCGATGGGTTGAACAGGCACCACTGGTGGCGTGACGCAGTGATCTATCAGGTGTACGTCCGCAGCTTCCTGGACAGCACCGGCGACGGCATCGGCGATCTCGCCGGCGTCCGGGCCGGACTGCCCTACCTGAAGAAGCTCGGCGTCGACGGGATCTGGCTGAGCCCCTTCTATCCCTCGCCGCAGCACGACCACGGCTACGACGTGGCCGACTACTGCGACGTCGACCCGCTCTTCGGTGACCTCGCCGAGTGCGACCTGCTGGTGGGCGCCGCGCGGCGGCTCGGCATCAAGGTGCTGCTCGACATCGTCCCGAACCACTGCTCCAGCGAGCACCCCTGGTTCCGTGAGGCGCTCGCGGCCCCGCCCGGCAGCGCGGCCCGCGCCCGCTTCCACTTCGCCGACGGCCGCGGCCCGGACGGCGCCGAGCCGCCCAACAACTGGCACTCCATGTTCGGCGGCCCCGCCTGGAGCCGGGCGACCGAGGCCGACGGCCGGCCCGGCCAGTGGTACCTGCACATGTTCGCGCCCGAGCAGCCCGACTGGAACTGGCGCAACCCCGAGATCGCCGCCGAGTTCGACCGCGTCCTCCGCTTCTGGCTGGACCGGGGCATCGACGGCTTCCGCATCGACGTCGCCGCCGGCCTCTTCAAGCACCCGGAGCTGCCCGACTCCGACGACCCGGAGGCCGACGCCCGCACCCGTGACTCGGTCAACCCGCTCGCCTGGAACCAGCCCGAGGTGCACGAGGTGTGGCGGCGCTGGCGCTCCATATGCGAGGAGTACACCGAGCGCGACGGCTGCGAACGCCTGCTCGTCGGCGAGGTCTCCGTCCCGACCGCACGCGAGCACGCCCAGTACGTCCGCCCCGACGAACTGCACCAGGCCTTCTTCTTCGACCTGCTCAGCGCCCCCTGGGACCCGGACGCCTTCCAGAAGGTCATCTCCGAGGCCATGCAGGACATCGCCGGCACCGGCTCGACCGTCACCTGGGTCCTCAACAACCACGACCAGGTCCGCACCGTCACCCGCTACGGCGAGCCCACCCCCCACGGCAGCGGCCTCGGCGCCGCCCGTGCCCGTGCCGCCGCGCTGCTGATGCTGGCGCTGCCCGGAGCCGCGTACATCTACCAGGGCGAGGAGCTCGGCCTGCCCGAGGTCGTGGACCTGCCCGACGACGTGCTCACCGACCCGATCTTCCGCCGTACCGGCAGCCGGGCCCGGATCCGCGACGGCTGCCGGGTGCCGCTGCCCTGGTCGGGGCAGGCCTCGCCGTTCGGCTTCACCCCGGGTGTGGAGAGCGCCAAGCCGTGGCTGCCGCAGCCGGAGTACTTCGCCGAGTACGCCACCGACCGGGCCCTCGCCGACACCCGCTCCTTCTGGCACCTGTACCGCGACGGCCTCCAACTGCGCGCTGCCCTGCCCCAGTTGGGCGAAGGCACGCTGCGCTGGCTGGACTCCCAGCCCGGCGTCCTGGCCTTCACCCGCGGTGACGACCTGGTGTGCGCCGTCAACTTCGGTACCGCGCCCACACCCGCGCCGGTCTCCGGCACCCCCCTGCTCGCCAGCGGCCCCTGCGCGCCCGGAGTGCTCTCCGGTTCGACGGCCGCCTGGTGGATCCGTTCCTGACCGCCCCGCAAGTCAACCCCGCAAGTCAATTCCCCGAAGGGACATCAACGATGATGCGACGACGTACCACCCTGCTCACCGGCTGCACCGCCCTCGTCCTGGCGCTCGGCGCGACCGCCTGCGGCGGCGGCCCCGTCTCGGCCGGCGGCGGCGACAAGGCGCTCAGCGGCCAGTCGATCACCGTGGCCGGTGTCTGGTCCGGCACCGAGCAGAAGAACTTCCAGAAGGTGCTGGACGCCTTCACCGAGAAGACCGGCGCCAAGACGCAGTTCGTGTCCACCGGAGACAACGTCTCCACCGTCGTCGGCAGCAAGATCGAGGGCGGCAACGCCCCCGACGTCGTGATGGTCCCGCAGGTCGGCGTGCTCAAGCAGTTCGCGCAGAAGGGCTGGCTCAAGCCGCTGTCGAAGAAGACCGAGCAGGCCGTGGACGCCGGGTACGCCCCCGTGTGGAAGGAGTACGGCAGCGTCGACGGCACGCTCTACGGCCTGTACTTCAAGGCCGCCCACAAGTCGACCGTCTGGTACAGCCCCGACGCCCTCGCCCAGGCCGGGGTGAAGCCCCCGAAGACCTACGACGAGATGCTGAAGGCCGGGCAGACCGTGTCCGACTCCGGTCTCGCCGCGTTCTCCGTCGCCGGGCAGGACGGCTGGACCCTCACCGACTGGTTCGAGAACGTCTACCTCTCCCAGGCCGGACCCGAGAAGTACGACGCCCTCGCCGCGCACAAGCTGAAGTGGACCGACGCGTCGGTCGTCGACGCCCTCACCACGCTCGGCAAGCTCTTCAAGGACAAGCAGCTCATCGCCGGCGGCCAGAAGGGCGCCCTGAACACCGACTTCCCCGGCTCGGTGGAGAAGGTCTTCGGGCCGGAGCCCGAGGCCGGCATGGTCTACGAGGGCGACTTCGTCGCCGGTGTCGCCAAGGACCAGTTCGGCAAGAAGGTCGGCGAGGACGCGAACTTCTTCCCGTTCCCGGCGGTCGCCGGTGGCGAGGCCCCGGTCGTCAGCGGCGGTGACGCGGCCGTCGTCCTCAAGGACGGCAAGAACCAGAAGGCCGCCCAGGCCCTCCTGGAGTTCCTGGCGACCCCCGAGGCCTCGGCCGTGTGGGCGGAGGCGGGCGGCTTCCTCTCCCCGAACAAGAAGCTCGACCTCGCCTCCTACGGCGACGACGTCACCCGCGCCACCGCCAAGTCCCTCGTCCAGGCCGGGGACTCGGTCCGCTTCGACATGTCCGACCAGGCCCCGGCGGCCTTCGGCGGCACCAAGGGCGCCGGCGAGTGGAAGCTGCTCCAGGACTTCCTGCGCGACCCGTCCGACCCGAAGGGCACCGCGGCGAAGCTGGAGGCCGCGGCGGCCAAGGCGTACCAGGACTGATCCGCCATGACAGCGACCCTCGTGAAAGAGACGAGTCCCCCGCCGCCCGTCACGGTCGCCGACCGCACCCGGCGACTGCGGCGGCGCGGCAAGATCATCGCCCTGCTGTTCGTGCTGCCCGCGCTGCTGCTGCTCGGCGCGCTCGTCGTCTACCCCGTGCTGTTCAGCGTCGGCCGCAGCTTCTTCGACGCCTCCGGGACGACCTTCGTCGGCGGCGAGAACTACGCCGAGATGTTCCGTGACCCGGCGACCGTCAAGGCCGTCCGCAACACGGCCATCTGGGTCGTCGTGGCCCCGGCCCTGCTGACCGGCCTCGGGCTGATCCTGGCCGTCCTGGTGGAGAAGGTCCGCTGGGCCACCGCCTTCAAACTGCTCCTCTTCATGCCGATGGCGGTCTCCTTCCTCGCCGCCGGCATCATCTTCCGGCTCGCCTACGACGAGGACCCGGACAAGGGTGTCCTGAACGCCGCGGTCGTCTCCGTCCACGACGCCTTCAAGGCGGAGTCCTCGTACCCGACGGCCCGGGCGCGCGACGGACAGGGCCTGACGAAGGACAAGGACGGTTCGTACCGCACGAGCACGAACGTGTCCCCGGGCGACGCGGTGACGCTGGGCCTCGTCGGGGTGCTGCCCGACGACCTGCCCGGCGGGACCGAACCTGCGTACGCGGCGGCGGGAAAGAAGGCCGCAGCCGACGAACTGCGCGGCGTCGTCTACCTGGACTTCACGCCCGGCGGGGGAGGGGAGCAGGGCAAGGTCGACCGGCGGGAGAGCGGGCTGCCTCAGATGAAGGTCGAGGCGGTGCGCGACGGCGAGGCCGTCGCCACGGCGACCACCGCCTCCGACGGCTCCTTCCGCTTCGAGGGACTCCAACCGGGCTCGTACGAGGTGAAGCTGCCGTCGTCCAACTTCGCCCCGCCCTACGAGGGTGTCTCCTGGCTCGGACCGGCGCTCGTCACACCGGCGATCATCGGGGCCTACCTGTGGATCTGGACCGGCTTCGCCATGGTGCTGATCGGGGCGGGCCTGTCGACGCTGCCGCGGGACGCGCTGGAGGCGGCGCGGATGGACGGCGCGAACGAGTGGCAGATCTTCCGGCGGATCACGGTGCCGCTGCTGGCACCGGTGCTGACGGTCGTGTTCATCACCCTCGTCATCAACGTGATGAAGGTCTTCGACCTCGTCTACATCATCGCGCCCGGGCCGGTGCAGGAGGACGCGACCGTGCTCGCGACGCAGATGTGGCTGGTGTCGTTCGGCGGCGGCAACAACCAGGGGCTCGGCAGCGCGCTCGGTGTGCTGCTCCTGCTGCTGGTCGTCCCGGCCATGGTGTTCAACGTCCGCCGTTTCCGAAGGAGCCAACGATGAACGCGGTTCGGCGCGGGTTGGGCAACGGGGCCGTCCAGGCCTTCCTCGTGGTGGTCGGCCTGGTGTGGATGACGTCACTGGCCGGGCTGTTCCTGTCCTCGCTGCGGTCCGCCGAGGACACGGCGAAGGGCGGCTGGTGGACGGTGTTCACCAGTCCCGGGCAGCTGTCCTTCGACAACTACTCGTCGCTGCTGGCGAACGCCGGGATCACTCAGGCGTTCTGGAACACGGTGCTGATATCGGTGCCGGCGACGGTGCTGGTCGTGGTGATCGCGGCGCTCGCGGGGTACGCCTTCGCGTGGCTGGACTTCCCCGGGCGGGAGGCGATCTTCCTGATCGTGGTCGCGCTGCTCGTGGTGCCCGTGCAGATCGGGCTGCTGCCGGTCGCGAAACTGTTCGGGCAACTGGGGCTGTTCGGCACGATCCCCGGTGTCGTGCTGTTCCACGTGGCCTACGGCCTGCCGTTCGCGGTGTTCCTGCTGCGGAACTACTTCGCCGAGATGCCGAAGGAGATGCTGGAGGCCGCGCGGATGGACGGGGGCAGTGAGTGGCGTATCTTCACGCGGCTCGTGCTGCCGGTGGGACGGCCGGCGATCGCCTCCCTCGCCATCTTCCAGTTCCTGTGGGTGTGGAACGACATGCTGGTGGCGTTGCTGTTCGCGGACAGCGCGTCACAGCCGCTGACGGTGGAACTCCAGTCGCAGATACGGCAGTTCGGCAGCAACATCGACGTCCTGGCGCCCGGGGCGTTCGTGTCCCTGGTCGTGCCCGTCGTCGTGTTCTTCGCGTTCCAGAGGCACTTTGTGCAGGGCGTGATGGCGGGGTCGGTCAAGTAGCCGCTGTCGATGCACGACCAGGGGGCTCCGCCCCCTGGGACCCCGGTCCTTCGCCCCACAGTTGCCCCGTTCAAGGGCAGTTTCGGGTGGTGGGTGGGCATAGGCGGGGGTCGAGGGGGCGGAGCCCCCTGGTACCTCAGGCCGAAGCCGGCGGGTACAGCGACCGAGGCAGTTGTGAAGCCGCTGCCGCGTCCAGCAGCCACAGCGTCCGGCTGCGGCCGTACGCTCCCGCCGCCGGCGCCTGGATCTCCCCCGCGCCCGAGAGCGCGATCGCCGCGGCCTGGGCCTTGTCCTCACCCGCGGCCAGGAGCCACACCTCCCGGGCCGCACGGATCGCCGGCAACGTCAGCGTCACCCGGGTCGGCGGCGGCTTCGGCGCGCCGTGGACGCCGACCACCGTGCGGTCGGTCTCCCTGACCGCCGGCAGCTCCGGGAACAGCGACGCGACGTGCGTGTCCGGGCCGACGCCCAGCATCAGCACGTCGAACGTCGGCACGGGGCCGTGGTTCTCCGGGGCCGCCGCCCGCGCCAGTTCCTCCGCGTACGCGGCCGCCGCCGCGTCCACGTCGTCGCCGTAGGGGCCGTCCGACGCGGGCATCGCGTGCACCCGCTTCGGGTCCAGCGGCACCGAGTCGAGCAGTGCCTCCCGGGCCTGCGTGACGTTGCGCTCGGGATCGCCCTCGGGCAGGAACCGCTCGTCACCCCACCAGAGGTCGAGCCGGCTCCAGTCGACGGCGTCCCGGGCGGGCGCCGCGGCCAGGGCGGCCAGCAGGCCGTTGCCGTTGCGGCCGCCCGTCAGGACCACGGACGCCGAACCCCGGGAGGCCTGCGCGTCCACGATCCTGGTGATCAGCCGCGCCGCCGCGGCCTGGGCCATCAGCTCCTTGTCGCGGTGGACGACCAGCTGCGGTGCCGTACTCACTTCGTCGTCGCCTTCCGTACCGGTTCGAGCTTGGGCGGTTCCTGCTTCACCGGTGCCTGCGCCGTCGCTTCCGAAGCGGGTGCTTTCGCAGCCGTTTCGACGGGAGCGGGGAGGGCGAGCCGTGCTCGCTCGTCGCTTTTGGGCTCTCCTTTGGCCACCGGCTCTTCCTTCGCCACCTGTGCCGACCAGGACGCCTTCAGCCGGTCCACCCCGTACCGCAGCGCCGACGCGTACGTGTCGTCCGGATCCAGCCGCCGCAGCTCCTCCGCGATCAGCTCGGCCGTGTCCCGGCGCTTGAGCGCCACACCACGGGCCGGCTGGCCCTCGATGGAGAGCGTCGCGAGGGACCCGTCGGCACGGTCCAGGGTGATCGCGCCGCAGTTGGTGTCCATACGGACCGCCGTCAGGCCGGGGCCGCCGGACAGCGAGCGCTTCACCGGGACGTCCAGCCGGTCAGCGAGCCACATCGCCAGCAGCTCACAGCTCGGGTTGAACTCCTCGCCCTCCACCTCGACGGCCCTGACCTCGCAGGTGACCTGGTCGAGGGCCGCCGCCAGCATGGAACGCCAGGGCGTGATGCGGGTCCAGGACAGGTCCGTGTCGCCGGGGGTGTAGGTCCCGGACCGGGTGGCCAGGTCCCGTACCGGCTGTTCGGAGGCGTAGGTGTCGGTGACGCGGCGCTGGGCGAGGGCACCGAGCGGGTCCTTCGCCGGGTTGAGCGGCGCGTTCACCGGCCACCACACCACCACCGGGGCGTCCGGCAGCAGCAGCGGCAGCACCACCGACTGGGCGTGGTCGACGACCTCGCCGTACAGCCGGAGCACGACCGTCTCGCCGGTGCCGGCCTCCGCGCCCACCCGGACCTCCGCGTCCAGGCGGGACTGCGTACGGTCGCGGGGCGAGCGGGAGACGCGCTTGATGACCACGAGGGTGCGCGAGGGATGCTCGTGCGAGGCGTCGCTCGCGGCCTTCAGCGCGTCGTAGGCGTTCTCCTCGTCCGTCACGATGACCAGCGTGAGCACCATCCCGACCGCCGGGGTGCCGATCGCCCGGCGGCCCTGCACCAGCGCCTTGTTGATCTTGCTGGCCGTGGTGTCCGTGAGGTCTATCTTCATGGCCGGCGCCAGCTCCGTCCGTGTCGCTCGAGCATTTCGTCCGCCTCGACGGGCCCCCAGGTACCGGCCGGGTACTGAGCGGGCTTGCCGTTGCTGTCCCAGTACTCCTCGATCGGGTCGAGGATCTTCCAGGACAGCTCGACCTCCTCGGTACGCGGGAAGAGGTTCGAGTCTCCGAGGAGGACGTCCAGGATGAGACGCTCGTACGCCTCCGGGCTGGACTCCGTGAAGGACTCGCCGTACGCGAAGTCCATCGACACGTCCCGGATCTCCATCGACGTGCCGGGGACCTTCGAGCCGAAGCGGACCGTGACGCCCTCGTCCGGCTGGACGCGGATGACGATCGCGTTGGAGCCCAGCTCCTCGGTGGCCGTCGTGTCGAAGGGAGAGTGCGGGGCGCGCTGGAAGACGACCGCGATCTCCGTGACGCGGCGGCCCAGACGCTTGCCGGTGCGCAGGTAGAAGGGGACGCCCGCCCAGCGGCGGTTGTCGATCTCCAGCTTGATCGCGGCGTAGGTGTCGGTCTTCGAGGAGGCGTTGATGCCGTCCTCCTCCAGATAGCCGCGCACCTTCGTGCCGCCCTGCCACCCGGCCGAGTACTGGCCGCGCACGGTGTCCCGGCCCATGTCCTTGGGCAGCTTCACCGCGCCGAGCACCTTGGTCTTCTCGGCGGCCAGCGCGTCCGCGTCGAAGGAGGCCGGCTCCTCCATGGCGGTGAGCGCCAGGAGCTGGAGCAGGTGGTTCTGGATGACGTCACGGGCGGCGCCGATGCCGTCGTAGTACCCGGCCCGGCCGCCGATGCCGATGTCCTCGGCCATGGTGATCTGCACGTGGTCCACGAGGGACCGGTTCCAGATCGGCTCGAACATCGTGTTGGCGAAGCGCA
This sequence comes from Streptomyces coeruleorubidus, assembly GCF_028885415.1. GTDB lineage: Bacteria > Actinomycetota > Actinomycetes > Streptomycetales > Streptomycetaceae > Streptomyces > Streptomyces coeruleorubidus_A. The sequence continues at coordinate 2,369,331 of NZ_CP118527.1, read as the reverse complement.
GCGCCAGGATGTTCTGGACGGTCTCCTTGCCCAGGTAGTGGTCGATGCGGAAGACCTGGTCCGGGGCGAAGACCTCGTGAACGACCTTGTTGAGTTCCTCGGCCGACTTCAGGTCGTGCCCGAACGGCTTCTCGATGACCGCGCGCCGCCAGGAGCCGCCCTTCTGGTCGGCCAGCCCGTGCTTCTTCAGCTGCTGGATGACCACCGGGAAGGACTTCGGCGGCACGGACAGGTAGAAGGCGAAGTTGCCGCCCGTGCCCTGTGCCTTGTCCAGTTCATCGATCGTGGAGCGCAGCCGCTCGAACGCGTCGTCGTCGTCGAACGTGCCCTGCACGAAGCGCATGCCCTGGATGAGCTGCTGCCAGACCTCCTCGCGGAAGGGCGTGCGGGCGTGCTCTTTGACCGCGTCGTGGACCTCCTGGGCGAAGTCCTCGTGCGCCCACTCGCGACGGGCGAAGCCCACCAGCGAGAAGCCCGGCGGCAGCAGACCCCGGTTGGCGAGGTCGTACACGGCGGGCATGAGCTTCTTGCGGGACAGGTCGCCCGTGACGCCGAAGATGACCAGGCCCGACGGCCCCGCGATACGCGGGAGCCGTCGGTCCGCGGGGTCACGCAGCGGGTTGCTGCTCGACACCTGTTCAGCCCTCCGAGGGGGCGAGGCGCTGAAGCTCGGCCTCGGTCGACTTCAGCAGGTCGGTCCAGGACGCCTCGAACTTCTCGACGCCCTCCTCCTCCAGCAGCCGCACCACGTCGTCGTACTTGATCCCGAGCTGCTCGACCGCGTCGAGGTCGGCGCGGGCCTGCTCGTACGTGCCGGCGACGGTGTTGCCGGTGATCTCGCCGTGCTCCTCGGTGGCGAACAGGGTCGCCTCCGGCATGGTGTTCACCGTGTTCGGCGCGACCAGCTCGGTGACGTACATGGTGTCCTTGTACGCCTTGTCCTTCACGCCGGTGGAGGCCCACAGCGGACGCTGCTTGTTGGCGCCCTCGCGCTCCAGCGCGTTCCAGCGGTCCGTCGAGAAGACCTCCTCGTACGCCTGGTAGGCGAGACGGGCGTTGGCGATGGCGGCCTTGCCGCGCAGCGCCTTGGCCTCGTCGGTGCCGAGCGCATCGATCCGCTTGTCGATCTCCGTGTCGACACGCGAGACGAAGAAGGACGCCACCGAGTGGATCTTGGACAGGTCCAGGCCCTTGGCCTTCGCCTTCTCCAGACCGGCCAGGTAGGCGTCCATCACCTCGCGGTAGCGCTCCAGCGAGAAGATCAGCGTGACGTTGACGCTGATGCCGTTGCCGATCGTCTCGGTGATCGCCGGGATACCCGCCTTGGTGGCCGGGATCTTGATCAGCGTGTTGGGCCGGTCCACCAGCCAGGCCAGCTGGCGGGCCTCGGCGACCGTCGCCTTGGTGTTGTGCGCCAGACGCGGGTCGACCTCGATCGAGACCCGGCCGTCCTGGCCGCCGGTGGCGTCGAAGACCGGGCGCAGGATGTCGGCGGCGTCGCGGACGTCCGCCGTGGTGATCATGCGGATGGCTTCTTCGACGGTGACCTTGCGGGCGGCGAGGTCGGAGAGCTGCTGGTCGTAGCCGTCGCCCTCGGAGATCGCCTTCTGGAAGATCGTCGGGTTGGTGGTGACGCCCACGACGTGCTGCTGGTCGAGCAGCTCGGCGAGGTTGCCGGACGTGATCCGCTTGCGCGACAGGTCGTCCAGCCAGATCGCGACGCCTTCCTCGGAGAGGCGCTTGAGTGCGTCTGTCATGGAAATTCCATCTCCTACGTGTCGTATATGAGCGTCAGCGCTGAGCTGCGGCGATCGATTCCCGCGCGGCGGCGGCCACGTTCTCGGCAGTGAAGCCGAACTCGCGGAAAAGGACCTTGCCGTCGGCCGAAGCACCGAAGTGCTCCAGGGAAACGATGCGGCCGGCGTCCCCGACGTACTTGTGCCACGTCAGGCCGACCCCGGCCTCCACCGCGACACGAGCCTTGACGGACGGCGGCAGAACGCTGTCCCGGTACCCCTGGTCCTGCTGCTCGAACCACTCCACCGACGGCATGGACACCACGCGGGTGGGCACGCCGGCGCCCTGGAGCTGCTCGCGCGCCTCGACGGCGACGTGCACCTCGGAGCCGGTGGCGATGAGGATGACGTCGGGCTCGCCGCCGTCGGCCTCGAAGAGGACGTAACCGCCCTTGGCGGCATCGTCGTTGGGCTCGTAGGTCGGCACGCCCTGACGGGTCAGCGCCAGACCGTGCGGCTGGCCCTTGCCGAACTCCTTCGTCCAGCGCCTGAGGATCTCGCGCCAGGCGATGGCGGTCTCGTTGGCGTCGGCGGGCCGGACGATGTTCAGGCCCGGGATGGCACGCAGCGACGCGAGGTGCTCGACCGGCTGGTGGGTCGGGCCGTCCTCGCCCAGACCGATGGAGTCGTGCGTCCACACGTACGTCACCGGCAGGTGCATCAGCGCCGACAGCCGCACCGCGTTGCGCATGTAATCGGAGAAGACCAGGAACGTGCCGCCGTAGATCCGGGTGTTGCCGTGCAGCGCGATGCCGTTCATCTCGGCGGCCATCGCGTGCTCGCGGATACCGAAGTGGATCGTGCGGCCGTACGGGTCCGCCTCCGGCAGCGGGTTGTCGCCCGGGAGGAAGGAGCTGGTCTTGTCGATCGTGGTGTTGTTGGAGCCGGCCAGGTCGGCCGAACCGCCCCACAGCTCGGGCACGACCGCGCCGAGCGCCTGGAGGACCTTGCCGGAGGCGGCACGCGTGGCCACGCCCTTGCCCACCTCGAAGACCGGGATCTTCTCCTCCCAGCCGGTGGGCAGCTCACCCCCCGCGATCCGGTCGTACTCGGCGGCGCGCTCGGGGTTGTTGTCCCGCCACTGCTGGTACGCCTTCTCCCACACCGCACGGGCCGCCTGGCCCCGCTCCAGCGCCTTGCGGGTGTGCTCGATGACCTCGCCCGCGACCTCGAAGGACTGCTCCGGGTCGAAGCCCAGCACCCGCTTGGTCGCCGCGACCTCCTCCGCGCCCAGCGCCGAGCCGTGCGCGGCCTCGGTGTTCTGCGCGTTCGGGGCCGGCCAGGCGATGATCGAGCGCATCGCGATGAACGACGGCTTGTCCGTGACGGCCTTGGCCTGCTGGATCGCCTCGAAGATCGCCGCCGGGTCCAGGTCGCCGTTCTCCTGCGGCTCCACCCGCTGCACGTGCCAGCCGTAGGCCTCGTACCGCTTGACGGTGTCCTCGGAGACGGCCGTCTCGGTGTCGCCCTCGATCGAGATGTGGTTGTCGTCCCACAGCAGGATCAGGTTGCCCAGCCTCTGGTGACCCGCCATCGAGGACGCCTCGGCGGAGATGCCCTCCTGGAGGCAGCCGTCACCGGCGATGCAGTAGACGAAGTGGTCGAAGGGGGACTCGCCCTCGGGGGCCTCCGGATCGAACAGACCACGCTCGTAGCGGGCGGCCATCGCCATGCCCACCGCGTTCGCGACACCCTGCCCGAGCGGGCCGGTCGTCGTCTCCACACCGGTCGTGTGCCCGTACTCCGGGTGGCCGGGGGTCTTCGAACCCCACGTGCGGAAGGACTTCAGGTCGTCCAGCTCCAGGCCGAAACCGGCCAGGTACAGCTGGGTGTAGAGGGTCAGGGACGAGTGGCCGGCGGACAGCACGAAACGGTCGCGCCCGACCCAGTCGGCGTCCGCCGGGTCGTGCCGCATCACCTTCTGGAAGAGGGTGTAGGCGGCAGGTGCCAGGCTCATCGCCGTACCCGGATGGCCGTTACCGACCTTCTGTACGGCATCGGCGGCCAGGACACGCGCGGTGTCGACGGCCCGCTGGTCCAACTCGGTCCACTCGAGGTCTGTGGTGGTCGGCTTGGTGCTCACCCTGGGTCAGGGCTCCTCTCCACATGTCGGATGCCGGTGTATCGGGGCGCCCACCGGCCGCAGCCGAGCCTACCCCCGTGGGACGTGCGTTCTTTCGAGTCACTCCAGACTGGCGGGACTCGTTTCGATCCGCCTCCTGACTGGGCCGTATCCCATTCGGCAAGTGAATACGGAGCCGCTCATCCGGGTGCTCAATCGAGCTTGTGCGCGCCCTTCGGAAGCCGCCCTCCAACACGACCCGACCCCCGCGAATGTCCGACTCTGGGCAACGTCTAAAGTGGCGTGGTACGCGCGAGCCTTTACCGGGACTTCACACGGGTGAGGCTTGCTGGGATGTCTCTGTAGGGGTGTGCGTGACGGCCGTTGAATCCCGTCCAGCGGGGATGATCGGGACGGACCAGAGCCCGGCCCACCGGCCGTTCGGGGCCCGTGTCAAGGGGTTCGTGGCTCTCACCAAGCCGCGGATCATCGAGCTGCTGCTCATCACCACCGTCCCGGTGATGTTCCTGGCGCAGCAGGGCGTGCCCGACCTGACGCTGGTGCTGCTGACCTGCGTCGGCGGCTACATGTCCGCGGGCGGCGCCAACGCGCTCAACATGTACATCGACCGCGACATCGACGCGCTGATGGACCGCACCTCGCAGCGGCCGCTGGTCACCGGCATGGTCAGCCCGCGCGAGTGCCTCGCCTTCGGCATCACCCTGGCGATCGCCTCGACGCTGCTGTTCGGCCTCACCGTGAACTGGCTGAGTGCCTGGCTCTCCCTCGGCGCGCTCCTCTTCTACGTCGTCGTCTACACGATGATCCTCAAGCGCCGTACCTCGCAGAACATCGTGTGGGGCGGCATCGCGGGCTGTCTGCCCGTGCTGATCGGCTGGTCCTCGGTCACGAACTCCATGTCGTGGGCGCCGATCATTCTCTTCCTCGTCATGTTCTTCTGGACGCCGCCGCACTACTGGCCGCTGTCCATGAAGGTCAAGGAGGACTACGCGCGCGTGGGCGTGCCGATGCTGCCGGTGGTCGCCTCCAACAAGGTCGTCGCCAAGCAGATCGTGATCTACAGCTGGGTCATGGTCGCCGTCTCGCTCCTGCTGACCCCGCTCGGCTACACCGGCTGGTTCTACACGTCGGTCGCCCTGCTGGCGGGCGGCTTCTGGCTCTGGGAGGCGCACGGTCTGCAGAACCGCGCGAAGGCGGAGGTGACGGGCGCGAAGCTGAAGGAGATGCGCCTGTTCCACTGGTCGATCACCTACGTCTCGCTGTTGTTCGTGGCCGTCGCGGTCGACCCGTTCCTGCGCTGACGTACGTCACAGGGGCCTGCTCTCGCCAGTCGATCTACTCCTGAGTAGCATCCTGGTCATGGCAGAGACGCAGCAGGCAGACCCGAAGGCCGAGCGCAAGGCGGCCCGGCTGGCCAAGCAGATCAGCTCCTTCTCCAAGGCCCACGGCGGCGCCGAGGGCCAGGTCGCCTACCTCGGCGAACGCGGCGCCCGCATCGTCCTGGTCGGCGAGGACGGCGGCTGGGGCGACCTGGTGGCCCCCTCGTACGAGATCGCCGAGAAGGCCGTGGAGAAGTCGGGCATCACGACCCACGAGTCCTTCGACGGCGAATTCGCCGCGAAGGTCAAGACGGGCCGCTACGAGTGGTCGCGCATGGCAGGGATCCAGGTCGGCGGGCCTAAGAACAACTGACCCTTTTAGGGGCGCGGGGAACTGCGCGAGCAACCACAACGGACCCGCACCCGCCGAACAAGACAGGCCCCCCACCCCGGAACCGCGACCTCAGCCCGGTTCACCCGTTAGGACCCTTAGGAACAACAGGGTCCACACCGGGGAGCCCGGATGATCGAAACGCCGTCCCTAGTGGACCAGTACTGCCACGGAGTACTCCGCACGGAGCTGGGCCTCGGCACCTTCGAGGCCCACCTCTCCCGCACGGAGGGCCCACCCGCCCCCGGCACCACCCTCTTCGACACCCAGACCGGCTTCGCCGTAAGACGCTGGTGTCCGCCCCTGCTCGGCCTGGAGCCCCACTGCGCACCGGCCGGCTACCTCGCCCGCCGCCGCGAACTGGGCGTCCTGGAGGCCGCCCGCCGGCTCCTGCGCGGCAGCGGCATCACGACGTACCTGGTCGACACGGGCCTGCCCGGTGATCTGACCGAACCCGGCGAACTGGCCTGTGCCGGAGCCGCCGAGGCCCGCGAGATCGTACGCCTGGAACTGCTCGCCGAGCAGGTCGCCGACACCTCCGGAACCGTCGAGTCCTTCCTCGCCAACCTCGCCGAGTCCGTGCACGCCGCCGCCGCGAACGCCGTCGCCTTCACCTCGGTCGCGGGCGTACGGCACGGCCTCGCGCTCGCGCCGGAGCCGCCCGGGCCGGGAGAGGTGCGGGGGGCGGTCGCCCGCTGGCTCGCGGGGCGCGATGTCGGCGGGGAGCTGAGCGATCCCGTGCTGCTGCGGCACCTGCTGTGGAGCGCCGTCGCCTCGGGGCTGCCGCTCCAGCTGCACTCGGGGCTCGGCGCGCCGGACCTGCGGATCGACCGTACGGATCCGGTGCTGCTGACGGACTTCGTACGGGCCACGGCCGGTCTCGGCACGGACCTCGTCCTGCTGCACGGCTACCCGTACCACCGGCACGCCGCCCACCTGGCCGGTGTCTTCCCGCACGTCTACGTGGACTCCGGCGCCGCCCTGGTACGCACCGGCGCCCGCGCCGCGACCATCCTCGCCGAGATCCTGGAGCTGGCCCCGTTCGGCAAGATCCTGTTCTCCACCGGCGCCCAGGGGCTGCCCGAGCTGCACGTGGTGGGCGCCCGGCTGTTCCGCGAGGCGCTCGGCCGGGTGCTGGGCACCTGGGTCGCCGAGGGGGCGTGGTCCCTGGCCGACGCGCAGCGGGTGGCGGGGATGCTGGCGTCGGGGAACGCGCGCCGGGTGTACGGGCTCGACTGAACCCCGGGCAGGGTGGCTCCTAGGCCTTGGTCAGGGTTGCCTCGGGAGCGGGACCGGGCACGTCGGCCACGACCTCCGGCCGTTCACGCAACGACAGCACCACCCGCAGCACCCAGATCCACATCACGGCCGAGCCGAACATGTGCAGGCCGACCAGGACCTCGGGCAGGTCCGTGAAGTACTGGACGTAGCCGATGACGCCCTGCGCGAGCAGGATCAGGAACAGTTCGCGGGTGCGGTTCAGCGGGCCGCGCGGCGCGTCGACCGCCTTGAGGACGAACCACAGGGCGAACGTCAGTGTCACCACGATCCACGCCAGCACGGCGTGCAGCTTGCTCACCGTCTCCCAGTCGACCGGCATCCGCTCGACCTCGCTGGAGTCGCCGGCGTGCGGGCCCGCGCCGGTGACCACCGTGCCGACCAGGATGAGCAGCACGGCGGCCGCGACCAGGAACCACACCAGCTGCTGCACGGCCTTGCCGACCAGCGGGCGCGGCGGCGCGTCGCCCTCGCGGGTGCGCTGCCACATCACCGTGGCCACCGCGATGAGCGCGGACGTCGCCACGAAGTGGGCCGCGACCGTGTACGGGTTGAGACCGACCAGCACCACGATGCCGCCGAGCACCGCGTTGCTCATCACGATCCAGAACTGCGCCCAGCCGAGCCGGGTCAGGCCCCGCCGGTACGGCTTCTGGGAGCGCGCGGCGATGATCGCCCAGCCGACGGCGGCGCACAGCACGTACGTCAGCATGCGGTTGCCGAACTCGATGGCGCCGTGGACGCCCATCGCGCTGGTCGCGGTGAGCGAGTCCGCGGTGCACTTGGGCCAGGTCGGGCAGCCGAGGCCCGAGCCGGTCAGCCGTACGGCTCCGCCGGTGACGACGATGAGCACCGACATCACGATCGCGGAGAGGGCCGCGCGCTGGACCGTCCGGGGTTCCGGGGTCCAGCGCTCGGCGATGAAGGCGAGGGGGTTGCGCAGGGCCGCCCTGGCGTCGGCGGGGGTCACTTGTGGCACGCGACCCATCGTAGGACGCCGCTTGTGCACGCTTTCACGAGGGTCCGTCATGGGCCTTCTCCCAGCCGTCGTGGGCCTTTACTCCCAGCGGAAGAACCGTCCGGCGGCCGCCAGCCCCACGACCGCCCAGACGCCCAGGATCCCCAGGTCGGCCCAGGGCATCCCGGCCCCGTGCCGGAGCACGTCCCGCAGGCCGTCGGACAGGGCGGAGATGGGCAGCAGGCCGAGCACGTCCTGCGCGGCGGCGGGGAACTTGTCGAGCGGCACGATGACCCCGCCGCCGACGAGCAGCAGCAGGAACACCAGGTTGGCGGCGGCGAGCGTCGCCTCGGCCTTCAGCGTCCCGGCCATCAGCAGGCCGAGGCCCGAGAAGGCCGCCGTACCGAGGACCAGGAGCAGCAGCACGGCGAACGGGTTGCCCTGCGGCGACCAACCGAGGGCGAAGGCGATCACCGTCAGCAGGATCACCTGGAGCACCTCGGTGACCAGCACGGACAGCGTCTTGGCGGTCATCAGGCCCCAGCGCGGCAGGGGCGAGGAGGCGAGCCGCTTCAGGACGCCGTAGCGGCGCTCGAAGCCGGTCGCGATCGCCTGCCCGGTGAACGCCGTCGACATCACCGCGAGCGCGAGGATGCCGGGGGCGAGGAAGTCGACGGCCTCGCCGGCGCCCGTGTCGACGATGTCCACGGTGCTGAAGAGCACCAGGAGCAGGGTCGGGATGACGACGGTGAGCAGCAGCTGCTCGCCGTTGCGCAGCAGCATCTTCGTCTCGAACGCGGCCTGGGCCGCGATCATGCGGGTCAGGGGCGCGGCCCCCGGCTTCGGCGCATAGGTGCCGGTGGCGGTCACGAACGCAGCTCCTTACCCGTGAGCTCCAAGAAGACGTCCTCCAGGGTGTGCCGCTCCACCGAGATCTTCTCCGGCATCACGCCGTGCTGGGCGCACCAGGAGGTGACCGTCGCGAGCAGTTGCGGGTCGACCTTGCCGACGACCCGGTACGAACCCGGCGTCAGCTCGGCGGCCGAGCAGTCGGCTGGCAGGGCCTTCAGCAGCGAGCCGACGTCCAGCCCGGGGCGGCCGGAGAAGCGGAGGGTGTTCTCGGCGCCGCCGCGACACAGCTCCTCCGGGGAACCCTGGGCGATGACCCGGCCGGCGTCGATGATCGCCACGTCGTCGGCGAGCTGCTCGGCCTCGTCCATGTAGTGCGTGGTGAGGATCACGGAGACGCCGTCGGCGCGCAGGTCCCGGACCAGGTCCCAGGTGGCGCGGCGGGCCTGCGGGTCGAGCCCGGCGGTCGGCTCGTCGAGGAAGACCAGCTCGGGGCGGCCCACCACGGCCATCGCCAGCGCGAGCCGCTGCTGCTGCCCGCCCGACAGCCGCCGGTACGTCGTACGGCCGCAGGAGCCGAGCCCCAGGCGCTCGATGAGCGCGTCCACGTCCAGGGGGTGGGCGTGCAGCTTGGCCACGTGGCGGAGCATCTCGTCGGCGCGGGAGCCCGAGTAGACGCCGCCGGACTGGAGCATCACGCCGATGCGGGGCCGCAGGTCCCGGGACTGTCCGACCGGGTCGAGGCCCAGGACGCGCACCGTGCCGGAGTCCGGCTTCCGGTACCCCTCGCAGGTCTCGACCGTGGTCGTCTTGCCCGCCCCGTTGGGGCCGAGCACGGCGGTCACACCCTCCCGGGCCACCAGGTCGAGCCCGTCCACCGCGGTCTTCGTGCCGTACCGCTTCACCAGGGCCTGGACCTGGACCACGGGCTCACTTCGCATGGGTCCAGAGTCTAGGTACGTGCGCGTGAGGTCAGACCGGCGGGTGCAGGAACTCCTCCTCACGGGGCCGGTGGACCGCCAGCCACCGCTCGGCGTAGGCGACGGCGTCCGCCACCGGGAACAGCCGCGCCTCGGCCGCCCCCACCTTTCCGCGCACGACGGGACAGTCCCGCTCGAAGTCGTATCCCAGCTCGTCGAACCGGTCCGAGCTGATCGACACCTCGGTCACGGTCTCCCAGCCCTCGGGACCCGGCCGGCCCACGGCGACGCGCGGGGACGGTATCCGGTACTCGGCGAGGTGGAAGCCGGTGCAGGAGGCGTAGCCGGCGCCGAGCAGCAGGACCCGGGCGCCCATGGCCTCCAGTTTCGCGAGCGGGCTGCGCTCGCCGAGCCGGCAGTCGGGTGCGTGGCCCTCGACCACCTCCGCCGCGCGCGGGCCGATCGCCGCGAACGAGGTCTGCGGATGCGCGCTGCGCAGCGCGCCGGGCCAGGTGCGCACGGTCTCCGGGACGACGCCGACCCCGCGCGCGGGCGTGATCCGGGGATCGTAGGCGGGCATCGTGGCGCGGATGGTCTCCCACCAGTCCGGGGGTACGGGCGGGTTGCCCCACAGCGCCGGGTCGGAGAGGTCGCCGGTCTGCGTCGGAACCACCAGCGTGCCCTGAGGGCCGAGCGCGTCGAGCAGTCCGTGCACGACCGCGACGGCGCCGCCGTTGACCCAGCCGAGGGAGCTGAGCGAGGAGTGCGCGAGGAGGGTCTCGCCGGGGCGCACGCCCAGTTCGCACAGCTGCGTGCGCAGTGTGTCCCGGGTGACAAGAGGGCCGGTCGGAGGGGGTGTGGACATGGTTCGGGAGTGTCCCCGAAGCGGCTTCGGCATGCCAGCGGTTTGATCGATCAGAGATCGTTTCCGCAGGTCACCTTAGGTTTACCTAAGTGACGCAGGGCACCTTCGGTGCGGCCGGACGCGGCTTGCCCGGCCCTGATGAATTACGCAACAATGGCGTTGTGAAAAACGTCGGCCAGGCTCGGGAGACCCCCACGGGGGCCCCTCAGGAGGAGCTCGCGACCGGGGAGCGGTCCACCCGCAACCGAGTCGCGCGGTCCATCCTGGACCATGGCCCGTCGACCGTCGCCGAACTCGCCGAGCGGCTGGGCCTCACCCAGGCGGCCGTACGCCGGCACCTCGACGCCCTCGCGGGCGACGGTGTCGTGGAGGCACGCGAGCAGCGGGTCTACGGCGCGCGCACCCGCGGCCGGCCGGCCAAGGTGTTCGCCCTGACCGACTGCGGGCGGGACGCCTTCGACCAGTCGTACGACAAGCTCGCGGCGGACGCGCTGCGCTGGATCGCCGACCGCGAGGGCGGGAGCGAGGCGATCGCCGCGTTCGCCCGCGCCAGGATCGCCGCGCAGGCGGGCGCGTACCGCGAGGCGGTCGAGGCCGCCGCGCCCGAGCAGCGGACACAAGCGCTGGCCAAGGCGCTGAGCGCGGACGGGTACGCTGCTACGGCGCGCAGTGCGCCCCACCCTCAGAAGGGTGAGCAGCTCTGCCAGCACCACTGCCCGGTCGCCCACGTCGCCGAGCAGTTCCCGCAACTGTGCGAGGCGGAGACGGAATTTTTCGCCGAGCTGCTCGGTACGCACGTACAGCGGCTCGCCACCATCGCGCACGGCGACGGCGTCTGCACGACGTTCATCCCCAAGATTTCCCACAACGCATCTGCAAGCACGGCCGGGAGGAACCCCGCATGACTCTCCCCACGGAGACTGCCCACCCCGAGCTCGAGGGCCTGGGCAAGTACGAATACGGCTGGGCCGACTCCGACACGGCCGGCGCCTCTGCCAAGCGCGGCATCAACGAGGACGTCGTCCGCGACATCTCCGCCAAGAAGAACGAGCCGGAGTGGATGACCAAGCTCCGTCTCAAGGGCCTGCGCCTGTTCGAGAAGAAGCCCATGCCGAACTGGGGCTCGGACCTGTCGGGGATCGACTTCGACAACATCAAGTACTTCGTGCGCTCCACGGAGAAGCAGGCGGCCTCCTGGGAGGACCTGCCCGAGGACATCAAGAACACGTACGACAAGCTGGGCATCCCCGAGGCCGAGAAGAACCGCCTCGTCGCCGGCGTCGCCGCGCAGTACGAGTCGGAGGTCGTCTACCACCAGATCCGCGAGGACCTGGAGGAGCAGGGCGTCATCTTCCTCGACACCGACACGGCCCTGAAGGAGCACCCGGAGCTCTTCAAGGAGTACTTCGGGACCGTCATCCCCGTCGGCGACAACAAGTTCGCGTCGCTGAACTCCGCCGTGTGGTCGGGCGGCTCCTTCATCTACGTGCCGCCGGGCGTCCACGTGGAGATCCCGCTCCAGGCCTACTTCCGCATCAACACGGAGAACATGGGCCAGTTCGAGCGGACCCTGATCATCGTCGACGAGGGTGCCTACGTGCACTACGTCGAGGGCTGCACCGCCCCGATCTACAAGTCGGACTCGCTGCACTCCGCGGTCGTCGAGATCATCGTCAAGAAGAACGCCCGCTGCCGCTACACGACCATCCAGAACTGGTCGAACAACGTCTACAACCTGGTCACCAAGCGCGCCGTGGCCTACGAGGGCGCGACCATGGAGTGGGTCGACGGCAACATCGGCTCCAAGGTGACGATGAAGTACCCGGCCGTCTACCTGATGGGCGAGCACGCCAAGGGCGAGACGCTGTCCATCGCCTTCGCCGGCGAGGGCCAGCACCAGGACGCGGGCGCCAAGATGGTCCACATGGCACCGAACACGTCGTCCAACATCGTGTCGAAGTCCGTCGCGCGCGGTGGCGGCCGTACGTCCTACCGCGGTCTGATCGAGATCGGCGAGGGCGCCGCGGGCTCCAAGTCGAACGTGCTCTGTGACGCGCTGCTGGTCGACACGATCTCCCGCTCGGACACCTACCCCTACGTGGACGTCCGCGAGGACGACGTGTCCATGGGCCACGAGGCCACCGTCTCCAAGGTCTCCGAGGACCAGCTCTTCTACCTGATGAGCCGCGGTCTGAGTGAGTTCGAGGCGATGGCGATGATCGTGCGCGGCTTCGTCGAGCCCATCGCCAAGGAGCTCCCCATGGAGTACGCCCTGGAGCTCAACCGGCTGATCGAGCTGCAGATGGAAGGCGCGGTCGGCTGATCCGGCCGCAGTCCCATCAAGCCCTTACGTAACGGAAAGCGAGCACTACGACAGCCATGGCTGAGGCTCAGAACATCCCGGTGGGCTCCACCACCACCGGCTCGATCGCGGTGGCGGCCGAGTCGACCGTCGCCACCCGCATGAGCGCGCCCCCCTCCTTCGACGTCGCGGACTTCCCCGTTCCGCACGGCCGTGAGGAGGAGTGGCGGTTCACCCCGCTGGAGCGCCTGCGCGGGCTGCACGACGGCACCGCCGTGGCCGACGGCAACGGCGTGAAGGTCGACGTCCAGGCCCCCGAGGGCGTCACCGTCGAGACCGTCGGCCGCGACGACGCGCGGCTCGGCAAGGCGGGCACCCCGGTGGACCGCGTCGCCGCCCAGGCCTACTCCGCCTTCGAGAAGGCCTCGGTCGTGACCGTCCCGAAGGAGACCGTCCTCACCGAGCCGATCCGCATCGCGGTGCACGGCGAGGGCGGCACCGCCTTCGGCCACCAGGTGATCGAGCTGGGCGCCTTCGCCGAGGCCGTCGTGGTCATCGACCACACCGGCGACGCGGTGCTCGCAGCCAACGTCGACTACCTCCTGGGCGACGGCGCCAAGCTGACCGTCGTCTGCGTCCAGGACTGGGACGACGAGGCCGTCCACGTCGCCCAGCACAACGCGCTCGTCGGCCGCGACGCCTCCTTCAAGTCGGTCGTCGTCACCTTCGGCGGCGACCTCGTCCGGCTGCACCCGCGCGTGCGGTACGCCGGCCCCGGCGGCGAGGCCGAGCTGTTCGGCCTGTACTTCACCGACCGCGGCCAGCACCAGGAGCACCGCCTCCTGGTCGACCACAACGTCCCGCACTGCAAGTCGAACGCCGTCTACAAGGGCGCGCTCCAGGGCGACGACGCGCACGCGGTGTGGATCGGCGACGTGCTCATCGAGGCCGCCGCCGAGGGCACGGACACGTACGAGATGAACCGCAACCTGGTCCTCACGGACGGGGCGCGCGTGGACTCCGTACCGAACCTCGAGATCGAGACCGGCGAGATCGTCGGCGCCGGCCACGCCTCGGCCACCGGCCGCTTCGACGACGAGCAACTCTTCTACCTCATGGCCCGCGGCATCCCGGAGCACGAGGCCCGCCGTCTGGTGGTCCGCGGCTTCTTCGCCGAGCTGGTCCAGCAGATCGGCCTCCCCGACATCGAGGAGCGCCTGATCGCCAAGATCGAGGAGGAGCTGGAGGCGGCGGTCGCATGACCTTCGTACGCGCCTGCGGACTGGGCGAGCTGGAGGAGGACACCCCGAAGCGGGTGGAACTCGACGGCACGCCCGTGTCCATCGTGCAGACCGAGGGCGAGGTGTTCGCGATCCACGACATCTGCTCGCACGCGAACGTCTCCCTGTCGGAGGGCGAGGTCGACGACTGCCACATCGAGTGCTGGCTGCACGGCTCGCGCTTCGATCTCCGCTCCGGCAAGCCCGACGCCCTTCCCGCGACGCGCCCCGTCCCCGTATACCCCGTAAAGATCGAAGGAGACGACGTGCTCGTCTCCCTCACCCAGGAGTCCTGAGGCACCCATGGCAACGCTTGAAATCCGAGACCTGCACGTCACCGTCGAGGTCGAGAACGGCACGAAGGAAATCCTCAAGGGTGTCGACCTCACCGTGAAGCAGGGCGAGACGCACGCCATCATGGGCCCCAACGGCTCGGGCAAGTCGACCCTCGCCTACTCCCTCGCGGGACACCCGAAGTACACCATCACCGGCGGCACCGTCACCCTCGACGGCGAGGACGTCCTGGAGATGTCCGTCGACGAGCGCGCCCGCGCCGGCCTGTTCCTCGCGATGCAGTACCCGGTCGAGGTCCCGGGTGTCTCCGTGTCGAACTTCCTGCGCACCTCCGCCACCGCCATCCGCGGCGAGGCCCCCAAGCTGCGCACCTGGGTGAAGGAGGTCAAGGAGGCCATGGAGCGCCTCAACATCGACCCGTCCTTCGCCGAGCGCAACGTCAACGAGGGCTTCTCCGGCGGTGAGAAGAAGCGCCACGAGATCCTCCAGCTGGAGCTGCTCAAGCCGAAGATCGCGGTCCTCGACGAGACCGACTCGGGCCTGGACGTCGACGCCCTGCGCGTCGTGTCGGAGGGTGTGAACCGCGTCCGTGACACGGGCGAGGTCGGCACCCTGCTGATCACGCACTACACGCGCATCCTCCGCTACATCAAGCCCGACCACGTGCACGTCTTCTCCGGCGGCCGGATCGTCGAGTCCGGCGGTGCCGAGCTCGCCGACAAGCTGGAGGAAGAGGGCTACGAGGCATACACGAAGGGTGGCGCATCCGCGTGACACAGCTGCCGGGCCTCCTCGACACCGAGGCGCTCCGCAAGGACTTCCCCATCCTGGACCGCCAGGTCCACGACGGTAAGAAGCTCGTGTACCTGGACAACGCGGCGACGAGCCAGAAGCCGCGCCAGGTGCTGGACGCCCTCAACGAGTACTACGAGCGCTACAACGCCAACGTCCACCGTGGCGTGCACGTCCTCGCCGAGGAGGCCACGGCGCTGTACGAGGGTGCGCGCGACAAGGTCGCGGACTTCATCAACGCGCCCTCGCGTGACGAGGTGATCTTCACCAAGAACGCCTCGGAGTCGCTCAACCTCGTGGCGAACATGCTGGGCTGGGCCGACGAGCCCTACCGCGTGGACTCGGACACCGAGATCGTCATCACGGAGATGGAGCACCACTCCAACATCGTGCCGTGGCAGCTGCTCGCGCAGCGTACGGGCGCGAAGCTGAAGTGGTTCGGCCTGACCGACGACGGCCGCCTGGACCTGTCCAACATCGACGAGGTCATCAACGAGAAGACGAAGATCGTCTCCTTCGTGCTGGTCTCCAACATCCTGGGCACCCAGAACCCGGTCGAGGCGATCGTGCGCCGCGCCCAGGAGGTCGGTGCGCTGGTCTGCATCGACGCCTCGCAGGCCGCGCCGCACATGCCGCTGGACGTGCAGGCCCTGCAGGCCGACTTCGTGGCCTTCACCGGCCACAAGATGTGCGGCCCGACGGGCATCGGCGTCCTCTGGGGCCGCCAGGAGCTCCTGGAGGACCTGCCTCCGTTCCTCGGCGGCGGCGAGATGATCGAGACGGTGTCGATGCACTCCTCGACCTACGCCCCGGCGCCCCACAAGTTCGAGGCGGGCACGCCCCCGGTCGCCCAGGCGGTCGGTCTCGGCGCGGCGATCGACTACCTCAACTCGATCGGCATGGACAAGATCCTCGCCCACGAGCACGCACTCACCGAGTACGCGGTGAAGCGGCTGCTGGAGGTCCCGGACCTGCGCATCATCGGCCCGACCACGGCCGAGGAGCGCGGAGCGGCGATCTCCTTCACGCTCGGCGACATCCACCCGCACGACGTGGGCCAGGTCCTCGACGAGCAGGGCATCGCGGTCCGGGTCGGTCACCACTGCGCGCGGCCGGTGTGCCTGCGGTACGGAATTCCTGCGACCACGCGAGCGTCGTTCTATCTGTACTCCACGCCGGCCGAGATCGACGCGCTGGTCGACGGCCTGGAGCACGTACGGAACTTCTTCGGCTGAAGGGCGTGCTGAACGGTGAAACTGGACTCCATGTACCAGGAAGTCATCCTGGACCACTACAAGAACCCGCACGGGCGGGGCTTGCGGGATGGCGACGCCGAGGTGCACCACGTCAACCCGACGTGCGGTGACGAGATCACGCTGCGCGTGAAGTACGACGGAACGAAGATCGAGGACGTTTCGTACGAGGGCCAGGGCTGCTCGATCAGCCAGGCCTCGGCCTCCGTACTGAACGAACTCCTCGTCGGCAAGGACTTCTCCGACGCGCGGAAGATCCAGGAGACCTTCCTGGAGCTGATGCAGTCCAAGGGGAAGCTCGAACCCGACGACGCGATGGAGGAGATCCTGGAGGACGCGGTCGCGTTCGCCGGGGTCTCCAAGTACCCGGCCCGGGTCAAGTGCGCCCTGCTGAGCTGGATGGCCTGGAAGGACGCGACGGCCCAGGTGCTGGGCGGCGCCGACGCCGAGAAGGAGACGACGGCATGAGCGAGACCGTGGAGATGAAGCCGGCCTCGGAGGAAGAACTCCGTGAGGCCCTGATGGACGTCGTCGACCCCGAGCTGGGCATCGACGTCGTCAACCTCGGCCTGATCTACGGCATCCACGTCGACGAGTCGAACATCGCGACCGTCGACATGACCCTGACCTCGGCGGCCTGCCCGCTGACGGACGTCATCGAGGACCAGGCGAAGTCCGCCACGGACGGCCTCGTCAACGAGTTGCGCATCAACTGGGTCTGGATGCCGCCGTGGGGCCCCGACAAGATCACGGACGATGGGCGGGAGCAGCTTCGGGCGCTCGGGTTCAACGTCTGAGATCCGTCTGAGACCCACTGACTGACGAAGGGGCGGCACCCTGCCGGGGTACCGCCCCTTTCGCGTGTTCAGTCCAGCCCGGCCACCAGGCGGAACGACGAGTCCGCGAGGTACAGGCCGTCGTGCTGGTACGGCTCCAGGCGGAGCTGGAAGTTGCGGTGGCGCAGGAAGCGGCCCGGATAGTTCACGGACTCCAGCATGACCGCGCCCGAGGAGGCCGCGGGGCGGGGGCAGAAGGTGGCGTCCTTGCGGAAGAGCGACGAGTCGTCGTCGCGTTCCGTGCGCAGGACGAAGTTGCGGTGACGGAGGTAGGTGCCGTCGGCCGTGGTGAAGGAGTAGCAGGAGGAATCGGCCAGGCCCGCCACCCGTTCGAACGTGGCGTTGCGGCGGGCCGAGGCCGAGCCGGCCGGGGCGAGGGTGACGTAGCCGCCGCTGGTCTGCCAGTAGCGGTCGGGGTAGTTGACGGAGCGTATGGAGGTCCCGGTCTTCGCGGCCGGGGGCGTGGCCGGCGGTGAAGTCCGGTGGGACGCCGGGGGCTTGGGCGCCTTCGTGTGCGGCTCCGGACTGGCGTCGGGGCGGGGCGATGTGCTTCGGGTAGGCGTGGGGGACGGGCGCTTGTGGTGCTTGGCGGGCGCTTTCCCCGTCTTGGAGGGCGTTGCGAAGGAGATCAGGCCGCCCGGCGCCGAGCTGCTGAGGGCCGTCGGCTGCGCCGCCGAAGGGGCCGGCTCGCCGGTCCGGCTGTCCATCACGGCGATCGCCGTCACGCACGCGGAGACCGTGGCGAGGGCGAGGGCACCCGCCAGCCACAGCCGTCGCGTTCCCGGTGCCCGGGTGGTGTCCGGGGCCCAGCCGCTCTCCCACGGGCGGTCCAGTGGGGGCCGGGACTTCTCTTCTGACATGCGCTTTTTCCTCCGGCGGGCACCCTTTACAGCGGCGCAGTTGTGGTGGCCCGGTGTGTGATCGCTGACACCGTAGTGGACCAGGGGGACCCCTGTGAGGCGTTTGTTGAAAGCGGTATCTCTCCTCGCGTTGCGTACGGGTGTACAGATGTTGTGTACGCTCGTACACATGGGTTATCTGCTGCTGGCCACGGCCATCGCCGCCGAAGTGGGCGCGACGACCGCCATGAAGTACAGCGAGGGCTTCAGCAGGCTCGGACCCTCGCTGCTGACACTCCTCGGCTACCTCGTCTCCTTCGCGCTGCTCGCGCAGACGCTGAAGACCGTCTCCGTCGGAACGGCCTACGCCATCTGGGCCGGCGTCGGCACCGCCGCCATCGCCACCATCGGGTTCCTCTTCCTGGGGGAGGGGATGACCGTCGCCAAGGCCGCCGGGATCGCGCTGATCATCCTCGGGGTCGTTGTGCTGAACCTGGGAGGTGCGCACTGATGCCCCGGCGCCACGACCCCGAGCGGCGACAGCGGATCATCGACGCGGCGATCCGGGTCGTCGGGGCGAAGGGCATCGCCGGGCTGAGCCACCGCACCGCCGCCGCCGAGGCCGATGTGCCGCTCGGCTCGACGACGTACCACTTCAAGACCCTCGACGAACTGCTGGTCGCCGCGCTGCGGCAGGCCAACGAGGGCTTCGCCAAGGTCGTCGCCGGGCGCGGCGGGCTGGAGGATCCCCACACCGACCTGGCCGCCGCACTCGCCGCGTGGATGGGGGAGTGGCTGGCGGGTGACCGCACCGGCGTCGAGCTGGAGTACGAGCTCTACCTCGCCGCCCTGCGCCGGCCCGCCCTGCGGCCCGTCGCCGCCGAGTGGGCCGAGGGGGTCGCCGAGCTGTTGTCCCGGCGTACGGATCCGGTGACCGCGCGGGCGCTGGTGGCGGTCGTCGACGGCATCTGTCTTCAGGTGCTGCTGACCGGGGTGCCGTATGACGAGGCGTATGCCCGGGAGGTGTTGGGGCGGGTTGTCGCGGGGGCGGGGATGTGAGTGCCGGAGGTGGGGTGGATGGGGGGTGTGGGGGTGATGCCGGTGGTGGCGGCGGCTGCCGGGCTGCGGGTGTGAGTGGCCGGTGGCGGGGTTGCTGCGGGGCTGCAGGAGTGAGTGCCGGTGGTGGGGCGGCTGCCGCGTCGTCACCGGTAATGATCGCGTCGCCACCGGCAATGATGCCGACGGCGGGGGCCGCCGGGGCGCGTCCCGACGACCTGCGCCGAGACGTACCGCCCGGCACGTGAGACGCCCCCGTACCGGTTCGCATCGACCGCCGTCCGCCGGTTAGGTTGCCCTCATGACCGACACGACTGCTCCTCGCCCCACCGGCGCCGTGGCCGCCGGCCTCGCCACGATCGCCGCCGACGGTACCGTTCTCGACACCTGGTTCCCCGCCCCTGAACTGGCCAAGGAGCCCGGCCCGTCCGGCACCGAGCGGCTGTCCGCCGAGCGTGCCGCGCAGCTGCTCGGCGGCGGTGCGACCGCGGCGATCGGCCCGGACGCCCGCCGGGGCGTCGAGGTGGTCGCGGTCCGCACGGTCATCGCCTCGCTCGACGAGAAGCCGATCGACGCGCACGACGTCTACCTGCGCCTGCACCTGCTCTCCCACCGCCTGGTCAAGCCGCACGGCCAGAGCCTGGACGGCATGTTCGGCTTCCTCGCCAACGTCGCCTGGACCTCGCTCGGCCCGGTCGCCGTCGACGACCTCGAGAAGGTGCGGCTGAACGCCCGCGCCGAGGGCCTGCACCTCCAGGTGACCTCCGTCGACAAGTTCCCGCGGATGACCGACTACGTGGCCCCCAAGGGCGTCCGGATCGCCGACGCCGACCGGGTCCGCCTCGGTGCGCACCTCGCCGAGGGCACCACCGTCATGCACGAGGGCTTCGTCAACTTCAACGCCGGCACGCTCGGCACGTCGATGGTCGAGGGCCGTATCTCCGCGGGCGTCGTGATCGGCGACGGCTCGGACATCGGCGGCGGCGCCTCGACCATGGGCACGCTGTCCGGCGGCGGCAACGTCATCATCTCCATCGGCGAGCGCTGCCTGATCGGTGCGGAGGCGGGCGTCGGCATCGCCCTCGGCGACGAGTGCGTCGTCGAGGCCGGCCTCTACGTCACAGCCGGCACCCGCGTCACCATGCCCGACGGCCAGATCGTCAAGGCCCGCGAGCTGTCCGGCGCCTCCAACATCCTCTTCCGCCGCAACTCGGTCACCGGCACCGTCGAGGCCCGGCCGAACAACGCGGTGTGGGGCGGGCTGAACGAGATCCTGCACAGCCACAACTGATCATCGGCGGCCGTGACCTGCGGCCGCCTTATCGATCAACGTCCTGACCTGCTGTTGAGCTGTCGGCAGTTGTCGGCGTTGGTCACCGTTGAGCGCCCTTCCACGGCCCGAGGACGGCCCCGGCAGGGCGCTTACATGCCGGTCTACTACACAGCCCTTCCGCTGACCAGCGGGACAGAAGAAGCCCACGGCTCTGACAGTTCAGATGCCGTGGGCTTCTGTCGTTGTCGGTCGGCGTCGGCTGGCCTTGGACGGCCCAGACTCTGCGCCCGGCCGTCGTCAGTCTGGAAGAGGAGACCTCTTCGTCCCGAAGCTACTTCAGGGCAGCAAGGCCCCTCTGCAATTCGTCGAGGTTCATGACCGGCTCAAATGTGACTTCCGCGCCCATCTCTTGGAAGAACGGGTCGGCGATGGAGGGCAACTCTGAGCTGTCCTGCATGTCGAATACGAGAATCATGGAACGCCCGCCCTCGGGAGTGAAGTAGGCGGCCTCCGGCTTCAGCCGCTCGATGGCCGACTTCACCGAGTCAGGCATCGCTCCGCCCTTCGTCACCTGATTCGACATCTGGGTGTCCATGCGGGCCTTCATCATCATCCGCATCGCACGCTCTCCTCGCGCACCGCGACCTGCGCGGTTCCGTCCGCGCTCGCTGGGATCCGGTGCATCCAGCTCAGCTTCACCTCCGCTGATCACCGTCCGCAACAATTACTACGCTCCACGTGATGCCAAGGAGAGATGACGTGGCCACGCGCAGACATCTACGAGGTCGGTGGAGCGGCTTTGGGCGGGAGCTGCCATGGGGCGAGTGATCATGGCCCCGTAAGCTTCCGGCGAGTCGGGCAGTCTGTGGACCTGCCCGTTAAAGCACGACGTTGGGGCCATGATCTTCGAGGCTCGCCCCATGGTGGCTGCCTAAAGCCGTGGAGCCGACCGCCCCAGCCACAGAGGGTGTCTCCTACTTCATGGCCGCAGCCGCCGAGCGCGCCGCCGGGCGCGGCCAGCCGGGGCGAAGACAGGAGGCAGGCCGCGCCGCAGAGGCGGCGCGCGCCCGCGCCGTGCGCGGGCCTTGATGAAGTAGGGAAAGTCTTACCGCGTCAGTGATCCGGAGCGGCCGGTCGGCGACTTCAGAGACCTGCCCTGTTGGGCTACGGTGCGATCTATGACCTCTGGACTGGACACGCCCCAAGGCGCGGCCGAGCTGGCCGAGTCGCTCTTGCCTCCGCTCGGGAAC
The DNA here is from genome assembly GCF_028885415.1 of Streptomyces coeruleorubidus. Classification (GTDB taxonomy): domain Bacteria; phylum Actinomycetota; class Actinomycetes; order Streptomycetales; family Streptomycetaceae; genus Streptomyces; species Streptomyces coeruleorubidus_A. The sequence goes on along the minus strand of NZ_CP118527.1, from coordinate 2,347,697 downwards.
CGCTGGCTGCACACTCAGGCCGTGGCAGCGCGTGCGCGTGAGGCTTCGGCGGCTGTGTCCGCAGAGGATCAGGATCTCCTCGTCGCCGCCGCATGGTTGCACGACATCGGCTACGCCCCGGAGCTGCGGGGAACGGGGTTTCATCCTCTTGACGGAGCGCGCTACCTGGAAACCCTCGGGGCACCGTCCCGGCTCGTTCGCCTGGTCGCCCACCACTCCGGCGCTGTGTACGAGGCTGAACAGCGCGGGCTCTCCGATGAGTTGGCCGTGTATGAGCGGGAGGATTCTCCCGTCCTGGACGCCTTGATCTACGCCGACATGACGACCGGTCCGGCTGGGCAGTCCTTCGACTTCGACCGCCGTATTGACGAGATCCTGGAGCGGTACGAGGCGGGCAGCGAGGTGCACAACGCGATCAGCAAGGCGCGTCCGTACCTCGGGGCCGCCGTGGAGCGGACGCGCGCTCGCCTCGGTGATCAGCCGACGTAAGGCTCCGGCCGGTTCGCCAACCCGTGATCGATCCGCATCCGCATCGACGGATGGATGTTCAGGCTGTCCAGTCGACTGGGGTGGACGAACGCCACTTCCTTGCTCTCGCTGCTGGTGCGCAGCTCACCGCCGACGATACGGGCCCGGAAGCAGATGGAGAACTGCTGGCGCACTTCGCCGTCGTCGTACGCCATGACGTGGGCCGGGTTGGTGTAGGTGCCGACCAGGCCGGTCACCTCGACGTCGAAGCCGGTCTCTTCCTTCGTCTCCCGTACGGCTGCGTCGGGCGCTGACTCGCCGACGTCGACCCCGCCGCCGGGCAGGGCCCAGAGGTCGTTGTCCGTCTTGTGGATCAGCAGGATTTCCCCGGCGTCGTTCAGCGCCACCGCGGTTACGGACGGGACGATGCTGTTCGCCTTCGGGGCGTTCGGATCGTTGAAGTAGTCGACTCGCGCCATGTCTCCAGCCTCGCACGTCTGGCAGACGAACCGAATCGGCCGTGGACCGGGTGCCGGTTCCGCCGGCGCCCGCAGCCCCGGCCCCTGAAGGCGCCGAGCCGTTGCTACGCGGGCCGACCGCGCTCCCACGTGTAGTCGAAGCTCCGCATGTAGTGCCGGAAGGTGCGGGCGCCGGGGATGTACCGGAAGTGCAGCACCGGGTTCTGCCCGGCCGGTGCTCCAAGCACGTGCGGGTTCACCAACACGTCGTCGTCGAACCGATAGATCGAGTTGTACAGGATCGTGTCGTGCAGCCGGACCTCTACGCCCGGGGTCTTCATCGCCGGTTCGAGGTAGCGACGGGTGATCCGGGCGCGCGCGGCCAGGTCGTCACCTATGCCTTCCTCTTCGCCGCGCTGACGGACCATCTCCGAGTCGGGGTCGCCGAGCAGGACCCGAACTTGGGCTCCAGCCTTGGCCTTGTCCGCCAGCTCGTAAGGGAGATCCGGGTGGTTGTCGAAGAGGAACAGACCCGCGTACACGAGGATGTCGACCTGGTCCTTCGCCTTCTCGATGAGCGATGACCACAGGGCGGCCGGTACGGCGCCCCGGTGCGGGTAGTACGTGATCAGCTCAGAGGTGCTCGCGGACTCTGCCTGCTTCTCGACGGTGGGCCACAGGTAGACCTCGTCGACGCCGAGGAAGCTCGCGGCCTTCCAGCGGTGCCCCCGATGCGGCGTGCGGTTGGTCGTGATCCAGCGCTCCACGCTCTTGGGGTCGACCCCAACGTGCTGGGCTACCGACTGGATGGTCTCGCCCTTCGCTGAAATCGCCGCGCGCAGACGCTCGTTCGCCATGGCGTGCCCTCTCGTGGGACGTATCGGGGACGTTTTGACGATAGCTCAGACGTCCCTAAACGTCCATACGGACCGTGATGCGTCCACCACCTCTCGCGGTCTCCTGATCTCACCGGCGATGAACGCCGGTTCCAAAGCTCCCTCAGATCAGGAGAACAGACGATGCGTCAGATTCCCGTCGACACCTCCACTGCGACCGTGATGGTCGCCCAGACCCCGGAGCCCAAGGTTCGTGACCGCCGGACCGGCGAGATTGCCACGGACGCCGAGACGGGCGCGAAGCTGATGACGGTGAGCGTGATGTTCGCCCTCAATGGCGAGGTCGAGATCCTCAACGTCACCGTGCCGGAGAGCGGCATCTCGGGCGAGCTGACGATGGGTACCCCGGTCGCGCTGACGGGGCTGATCGCCCGGCCGTGGGAGAACGAGTTCAACGGCCAGAAGCGGCACGGCATCGCGTTCCGTGCGGTCGCTGTCACCTCGCTCGCTGCCGGTGCTGAGCAGCCGAAGGCGGCCTGAGCCATGACCTGGCTGACCGTCGCCCTGGCGCTGGTCGTCGCCGCTGCGGGACTCCTGCGGTGGCGGCGCCCCGCCTGGTACTGGCTGACCTTCGGCGTCGCCCTGGCGACCCTGCGGGTCCTGCTCCGCTACCCGTCCGTGATGGACGCCTGTGGCCTGACCGTCCCGGCTCCCCGCTGGCGCCTGGCCCTGGCGCGGATGACCAACCGTCCCGTTCCCGGCCCCCGGGCTCCGCGCATCCTGCGGGTACGACCGACCCGGACCGGCCTGGTGTTGCGCCTCAAGCTCCGGCCCGGACAGGACGCCTTCGACGTGTCGGCCTCGTGTGACCGGCTGCGGCACTCGTTCGCGATGTACGGCGTCACCTCCCGCGAACTGCGCTCCGGCGTGGTTGAAGTGCGGATGACCGGCTATGACGTGCTCAAGCGCGTGCAGATGCCTGCCAAGTGCGACACCCGGCCGATGCGGGTCCCGGTCGCCCTGCGCGAGGACGGCGCCGTTCACTTCAGGGACTACCGAGCTGTTCCGCACGCCCTCACCCTCGGTGCCACCGAGTCCGGCAAGTCTGTCTATCAGCGCAACCTGGTGGCCGCACTTGCGCCGCAACGTGTCGCGCTGGTGGGCATCGACTGCAAGCAAGGAGTGGAACTCTTCCCGCTGGCCCGTCGGTTCTCTGCGCTGGCCGACAACCCGGACACCGCCGCCGAACTCCTCGACGCGCTGGTAGAGCACATGGAAGACGTCTACCAGCTCATCCGCGCCGAGCAGCGGATCACCGCCGACGTGCCGGATGCGGAGATCGCCGCCGACATCTGGGACCTGCCGGAAGACCTGCGACCCGTTCCCATCGTGGTCCTGGTCGACGAGGTCGCCGAACTCGCCCTGTTCGCCACCAAGGACGAGGAGAAGCGCCGGGACCGGATCATCACCGCCCTCGCGCGGTTGGCCCAGCTCGGTCGGGCGGCCGGGATCTACCTGGAGATCTGCGGGCAGCGCTTCGGCTCCGAACTCGGCAAGGGCATCACCATGCTGCGCGCCCAGCTCACCGGCCGCACCGCCCACCGCGTCAACGACGAGTCCAGCGCGAACATGGCCCTCGGCGACATCGCACCGGATGCCGTGCTGGCCGCGATCCAGATCTCTACCGACACGCCCGGCGTCGCCATCACGGGCGATTCGACCGGCGGTTGGGCCCGGATCCGCGCTCCGCACACCTCGCTTCGTCAGGCCGTCAACACCTGCAACCGGTACGCCGATTTGGTCCCGGACCTGCCCGCCCTGGCTCCCTTCCGGCCCGCACTCGGCGGTCCGAAGCCGCTTCCGGCCCCGGCCGTCGAGTCTGCCCCGGCCGCCGCCTGATCCCGCCTCGTCCCTTGCCCACCTAAGGAGGTGACGACATGACCCGCTCGATCCGCCCCGATGCCGTCCTGGTTCAGGCCGTGATCGCCGGAGCCCTGTCCTTCGCCCACCTGCACGACCTGGCCGCCGCTGCTGGACAGACGGGTTGGAAGGCATGGGCTTACCCGGTCAGTGTCGACCTGCTCCTGGTCGCCTCCTGGCGGCGGCTCCGTGTCGATGGCCCGTCCCGGTTGGCCTGGTGCTGGTTCATCGTCGCTCTGTTCGCCTCTCTCGGCGCCAACGTCGCCACTGCCGGGTTCCTGGACCTGGAACACCCGCCCGCTCTGCTCCGGCTCGGCGTCGCCGGGTGGCCCGCCCTCGCCTTCCTCGGCGGCACGCTTCTCGCCCACGCACCCAAGTCCGCCGTGGACCGGGTGCCGGATCCGCCGGCGCCCGCAGCCCCGGTTACCGAGCCGGATCCTGAGCCGGTTGCTGAGACGGAACCTGAGCCCGAGCCGATTCCGGCTGTCGACACCCCGGCCCTTCCGGCTGCCGAGCCTGCCCCGGCCGAGCCTGCCCCGGTCGCCGCTGCTCCGGCTGTGCCGGTCCCGGCCGCGCTGGTCGACCACGCCCGCAAGGTCGCCGACGACCACCGTGCCCGTACCGGTACGCCGATCGACACCGACACCCTGCGCGCCCGCCTCGGCGTCCCACCCCAGCTCGCCGACGCCATCGCCGCCCAACTCGCCTGACATCGACGGGAGATACGCCATGACCAGTGACCCGGCCGACCTGACCGCCGCCGACCACCTCGACGCCGCCCGCGAGATGGCCGCCGCGAACCGGCCCCTCCTCGCGCACCTGCTCGCCGAGGAAGCCGCACGCCGCACCGCCGACCCGGCCACCGCCGCCGGTATCCGCGCCGCCTTCCCCGACCCGGCCCTGACCCGAGAGGAGACCGACTGACATGCCCGCCCGCGACCACTTCCACTCCGTGATGCGCATCGGCCCGGTGCAGATCGGCACCCACCGCGACCGCAACGGCCACACCAAGCACGCCGCCGTGTGCACCGCCGACCGCTGCGGCTGGTCCTCCGACTACTCCAGCCAGTCCGCCGCCCAGCTCGCCGCCCGCACCCACCGCTGCCGCATCCGCTAGGAGGCCCTCCGCCATGGAAGTACCGCTCTGGCTCGCCCTGCTCGTCGTCGGCTACCTCGGCGTCAAGCTCATCCGCCCGCCCGCCTGGCTCATCGCCGTCCTGCTGCTCGGCGGCTTCCTCCTCGCCGACAGCGTCCTGGCCCCCGCCATCGACACCTTCATCAAGTAGCCGAAGGGAGAACCGCTGATGTTCCGTCCGAAGATCCCGACCATGCCCACGCCGACCGGCCAGGTCAGCCCGCCTGCCGTGGTCGAGCCGACCACCATCGTCCCGGCCGCTCAGACCACGCCGCCCGCCCCGGTGGCCCCGGCCCCCGCGCCGTCCCGGCCGACGGTGCAGCTCACCCCCGGCACCGCCCTCGCCCTCGTCGGCGGCGGCACCGCCGTGGTCCTGGTCGTCGGCGCCGTCCTGGTCTCCATGCTCCTGGCGGTCGCCGTCACCGGCGCCTCGCTCGCCATCTGCGCCCTGGTGATCCGCTCCCTGGTCAACGCCGACGCCAAGCGCCGCTGACCGGCTCCCGGGCGGCCTCAACCGCCAAGTCTCCGCCGCCCGGGAGCCGCGCCCCTGTCCGATCTCACAACCGGAAGGAAGCCCCAGCATGACCGACCCCACCGCACCCGCGCCCCGTATCTGCCCCGACTGCGACGGTTTCGCCTCCGCCGCTATCACCACCGGCGGCCGCGACCGGCACGGCCACCTGCGCATCATCACCGCCAACTGCCCGGCCTGCGACGGCCTGGGCACCGTCCCCGCCCGCCGCGTCCGGGAGGGTGCGCGTGCCTGACCTGCTCGATCCGACCACCCTCGGCGACCTGCTGAGGGTGGCTTCGGCATCCGACTTCGACCGCTGGCACGAGCAGATCCGCCGCACCGGCGGCTGCGCCGACCCTATCCACCTGACCGGCTGGACCCTTGCCAAGGACAAGACCACCGGCGAGACCCTGCACCACTACTCCACCGCCAACGAGCCGGGCGGCCGTCTGCGTGTCGCCTGCGGCAACCGACGCGCTTCGCGCTGCCCGTCCTGCGCCTGGACGTACGCGGGCGACACCTACCACCTCATCCGCGCGGGCCTGGCTGGCGACGACCGACGCGACATCCCCGCCACCGTCCGCGACCACCCGCGCGTCTTCGCCACCCTCACCGCCCCCTCCTTCGGTCGGGTCCACAACCGGCCCGACCATGGCCTCTGCCGCTGCGGTATCCGCCACGGCGCCGATGACCCTGACCTGGGAACGGCCCTGGACCCGGCGACGTATGACTACGCGGGCGCGGTGCTGTTCAACAACCACGCCGGGCAGCTCTGGCAGCGCTTCACCAACCGGCTCCGCCGCGAGATCGCCGCCCGCGCCGGCATCACCCAGCGCGAGCTGAAGGAGTGTGCCCGTCTCTCATACGGCAAGGTCGCCGAGTTCCAAAAGCGCGGCGCCCTGCACTTCCACGCAGTGATCCGCATCGACGGCCCCGACGGACCCGAGACGGCCCCGCCCTCCTGGGCGACGGTCGATCTCCTCGCCGACTCGATCCGTGCAGCTGCCGCGCACTCCTACACGTCCGTCTCCGTCCCGGCCGCTGAGGACCAACCGGCCCGTACCTTCCGCTGGGGCACCCAGCTCGACGTCCGGCCCGTGAAGGCCTTCGGCGACGGCTCCCAGATCACCGAGCAGGCGGTCGCCTCGTACGTGGCCAAGTACGCCACCAAGGCCGCCGAGAACACCGGCACCCTGGACCGCCGCATCGGCGAACTCGCCGAGCTCGACCGCCACCAGGTCCCGGACCACACCCGCCGCCTCATCGAGGCCTGCAAGCAGCTCGACCCGCTCTACCCGGACCGGCGCCTGTGGGCCTGGGCTCACATGCTCGGCTTCCGGGGCCACTTCTCCTCCAAGTCCCGCCGGTACTCCACCACCCTCGGCGCCCTCCGCCAGGCACGCGCCGACTACCGCGCCGCCCAGGAACACGCCGCCCTCGGCCTCGAGGACCGCGAGCCCGACACCGTCCTGGTCCTGGCCGACTGGCAGTACGCCGGGCACGGCCACACCCCCGGCGAATCCGCCCTCGCCGCCACCATCGCCCGCGACCTCCAGCTCAACCGCGAAACCGCCCGCGAAGCGCTCGCCGCGCTGCCAGATGAAAGGGAGTGGTGACCATGCCGACCCGGCTGCCCGATCGGTATCTCACACCTGAGGACCTGGTCCAGCTCTTCGAGCTGCCCAGCGTCGAGACCGTCTACCAGTGGCGGAGAAAGCACATAGGGCCCCGCGGCTTCAGGGTCGGTCGGCATCTCAGGTTCGACCCGCAGGACGTACAGGCATGGGTCAAGTCCCGCATGGAAGGGGCTGCTGCCTGATGGCCGGACATGTTCAGGATCGCTGGTACAAGGCCCTCCCCGGCCCGGACGGCAAGACTGTCAGGGTCAAGACCGACCGTTTTGGCGTCGGCCACCGCTACCGCGCCCGGTACATCGCGCCGGACGGCTCGGAGAAGTCGAAGAGCTTCCCGGACAAGCAGAAGCGCAAGGCCGAAGCCTGGCTGTCCAACATCGAAGCGGACATGTCCCAGGGGCGGTACATCGACCCGGCTGCGGGCTCGGTGACCTTCGCGCAGTACGCCAAGGAATGGATGGCGGCGCTGACCATCGACCCGGTGACCCGTGAGAGCGTCGAGATTCGTCTCAGGGTCCACGCCCTTCCGTACCTCGGCGATCGGCCCATGGCGTCCTTCCGGCCCTCGCACCTGCGGGCATGGATGCGACAGCTGGAGGAGACGGGGCGCGCGGCGTCCTACCGACGGTCGATCTTCGCCAACGTGTCGGCCGTCTTCACGGCTGCCGTGGAGGACCGGATCATTGCGGAGAACCCGTGCCGGGCCCGTTCTGTCCGGGCGCCCTCCCTCGACGGCCGGAAGGTCAAGCCGTGGTCCCTCGATCGCGTCATGGCCATGCACGAGGCGCTGCCGGACGCCTACCAGGAGATGGTTTCCCTGGGGGCAGGCTGTGGGCTCCGACAGGGAGAGATCTTCGGCCTCGCCGTTGAGGACATCGACTTCCTCAGCGGCACGGTTCACGTAGTCCGCCAGGTCAAGCTCATACGCGGCGTGCAAGCGATCTTCGGTCCGCCGAAGGGCGGCAAGGAACGTCACGTACCGCTGCCCGAGACAGTCTCCTTCGCGCTGGCGGCCCACATCACGAAGCACGAGCCGGTAGCGGTCACCCTGCCGTGGAAGAGCCCGGACGGCCCGCCCGTCACGGCCTCGCTGCTGTTCGTCAACGCTCGGCGTCAATGGCTGCACCGGTTCCGCTTCAACCGGTCCGTATGGCGCCCGGCTCTCACTTCGGCCGGCATACCCCTCGGACGCGAGAACGGCATGCATGCCCTCCGTCACTTCTACGCCTCCGTGCTCCTGGACGCGGGAGAGAGCATCAAGGCCCTGAGCGAGTACCTGGGCCACCACGACCCGAGCTTCACGCTCCGCACGTACACGCACCTGATGCCGAACAGTGAGGCGCGCACCCGGGCCGCCGTGGATCGCGTCTTTCGGGACCAAGAGAGCACCGATGACGGCCCCGAAACGGCCCCTGAGGCGGGTTGATCGTCTGACCTGCTCATGATTCAGAACAGCCACAACTGATCGGCGTCGGCCGTCCCCGAGCGCCCGAACAGGGCCACGTACGAGTTACCCGGCGTGACCTCGTGGTGGTTTTTGCAGATGAACGGGTGGGCGCAGAGTCCGATGAACGGGCGGACGTCGTGTCCGATCATCAAGCCGAACCGACGAAACGAGGACCGAGGCATGAGGAACGAGCGGGGGCGGGCCGTAGCGCGCTGTCTGGCCGGGGCGGTCACGGCGCTGGTGGTGTGCTGGCTTCCGGCGGGGGCCGCGCACGCCGACGAGACCAACACGGGCTCGCACAACGGCCACCGGGTGGGGCTGATCAACGTCGGCCAGGTCGACGACCCGGCGGAGGACGTGCTGGAGCACACCCTGCTGTTCGGCGACGGGTACGCCTGGAACTGAGCCGGCACATCGACGGGCCGGGGCCCGTACCGCACACACTCGCGGTACGGGCCCCGGCCTGTTTTTCGTGTCCGGCAGATGGCATAGCGGGAGGCTCCCGCGCGCGTCACAAGGGGTACGGGGGCGGGCAGCGGGTTCGCTCCGGGGGAAAGCGAAGGTGACGATGGATGCCGAAGTGCAGGAGAGCTTCCGGGAATTCGTGGCGAACAGGTCGTCCGCGCTGCTGAAGACCGCGGTCCTGCTGAGCGGCGGCGATCGGCACGCGGGCGAGGACCTGCTCCAGAACGCGCTGATCAAGGCGGCGGGCCGCTGGCACCGGATCGACGAACCCGAGGCGTACGTCCGGCAGATCCTCTATCGCCAGCAGGTCAGCCGCTGGCAGCTGAAGTGGCCGAGGCGTGAACTGAGCGTCGCCGAACCGCCGGAGACCGGCACCGCCCCGGACGCCTCCGGTGCGGCCGAGCTGCGTCTGGTGATGCGGGGCGCGCTGGCCCGGCTGACCGCTCGGCAGCGCACGGTACTGGTCCTGCTCCCCCACTCTCGGCTTCGCTCGAGCGGGGGCCCCATCTTCGAGGATCTGCCCGAAACCGAGGTGGCCCGCATCCTGGGCTGCTCCGTCGGCACCGTACGGTCCGCCACCCATCGCTCCCTGGCCCGGCTGCGCGCCCTCGCGCCCGAGCTGGCCGCCCTGGGCCCGGCCGCCGACGAACAGCGGCCGTCCCGTGACTACTCGCCCGTGGAGGTGCGTCAGTGAACGTCGACGAACTCGTGCGCGACGCGCTGCGCGACCAGGCCGAGGGGCAGCCGCCCGCGGCACCCGGCTTCGCCGACCGCGTCCTGGCGGTCCGCCGCCGCAGCAGCCGCCGGCTCGCCTGCGCCGCCGCGACGGCCGCCGCCGTGGTCGCAGTGGCCGTGGCCGTGCCGATGCTGGACTCCGGCAAGCAGGACGTACGTCCCTCGGGCGGCGTGGAGCAGACCAGCGTCACCGCCCGTCCGGGTCAGTCGCCGCCGCGTGATGTGATCGCGGCCGGCCGGGTCGCCCTGGCCGCGTACTACACCTCCAGGAACGTCGAGCGGTCCGCCGACCGTGCCGTGTCCGAGCGCACGTACTGGCTGCTGAATCCCAGGACGAAGAGGTACGAGAAGGCCGACCGGTGGTCGTACGTCGCCGTCGCCCCCGGCTGGAGACCGCAGCCGTCCTGGAACGGGACCTGCCCGTCCGGCGCATCGGGCTGCTCGACCTCGTGAGCGGCGAGGTCAAGCGGTGGATCCCGGTCGACCGTCCGGTGGCGGGCGTGGAGTTCTCGCCCGACGGCACGAAGCTCGTGGCCACGACCTACAGCCAGAGCCCCGACCAACGGGTGATCGCGCAGCGGTGAGGAGGTCGGTGGGCAGGCCTTGAGCCGGGCCTGCTCAGGTGGTGGTCAGGGTCTTGTGGAGCGACAGCAGTCCGTCGGTCGTCTTGGCGTCGGCAGGCCGCAGAGGGGCGCGGACCGGGCCCGCGGGGAGGTCCAGGGCGGTGAGGAGCGCCTTCGTCGTCACCGTGCCCGGGAGGCCTGCCGACATGATCGCCTCGATGAGGGGGGTGGCCTCCTGCTGGAGGCGGGCCGCCTGAGTCGTGTCGCCCGCGTCGAACGCGTCCAGCACGGCTCGCAGCCGGTCCGGGATCACGTTCGACACCGTGCTGACGTAACCGGCCCCGCCCACCGCGTACAGGGCGAGGTTGTGCTCGTCGCAGCCCGCGTAGTACGCCAGGTCCGTGCGGGCCAGCACCTTCTGGGCGGCCAGGAAGTCGTAGGAGCAGTCCTTGACCGCGACGATCCTGGGGTGTGCGGAGAGGCGGAGGATCGTCTCCGGTTCGACTCGGATGCCGGTGCGGATCGGGATGTCGTAGAGCATGAGCGGGAGTTCACTGGCGTCGGCGATCTCGCGGAAGTAGGCCTCGATCGCGTCCTGCGGGGGTCTGCTGTAGTACGGGGCCACCACTAACAGGCCGTCCGCGCCTGCCTTTTCGGCCTCCCGGGCGAGGTCGAGGGTGTGGCGGGTGTCGGGCGTGCCGATGCCCGCGACGATCGACGCCCGGTCGGCCACGGCCTCGCGGACGGCTGCGATCAGGGTCGACTTCTCGGCGTCCGTGGTGGTCGGCGACTCTCCGGTCGTGCCGGACAGGACGAGGCCGTCGCAGCCCTGTGCGACCAGGTGGGCGGCGAGGCGTTGGGCGCCGTCGAGGTCCAGTGTTCCGGACGTCGTGAACGGGGTGATCATGGCGCACAGGGCGCGGCCGAAGGGGGTCGTCATATGAGTAGTGTCGGCAGCACGATTGTGTAGCTCCAGTTAATTCTTCTACCTGGTATTCGTAAGGGATGCTTTCCGGTTGTGCCGGTGGAGTGCCCTATGTCCAAACCAGGGTCTTATGGGTCACCATGGCCAGGACGGTCGGCGACGGCATTTCATGGAGGCGTCATGAAGCTGGGCAAGGCACTGGCCACCGGGGTCGCGGAGGAGCAGCCGCAGGTCCGGGACGAGGAGATCGAACTCCCTGAGCTCCAGGGACTCCAGGAAGTCGAGGGACTCCGGGAAGCCGAGGAGTCCACGCTGGACGAGGTGCCGGTCGCCCGATGAGGCTGCGGCTTCCGACGGAGCGTCCGACGGAGCCGCCGACCGGATACAAGATCGCCCACCCGGTGCTGTCCCAGGACGGCACCCGGGCCGGGTTCACCGGTGTGTCGCTGGGCGGCGCGCTGCCGTACGGGGTGGTGGCGGAGGCGTCGTGCGTGTACGGGCTGCGGCACCGGGCGCCGCATCGGCGCTGCGACTGCGGGTTCCACTGCGTGCATGACCGCGAGGCGGCCCAGGCGTTGCTGTGCACGGCCGAGCACCGGGCTGCCGTGCTGTTGGAGGTCTCCGTTCTCGGGGTCTACATCCGCTTCGAGCGCGGGTTCCGGTATGCCCGGCAGCGGGTGCGGGTCATGACCGTGGGGGCGTGTGCGTGCGGTGCCGGAGCCGCTGCGCTGGGCGAGGCCGGCTGGGGGCGTCCGGGGTGGCGGGCCTTGGTGCCCTGTTGTGGGGGGTGTCTGCGGGGGCGGCCGTCCTTGTCGCTTGCCGGGTTCGCGCGGCTGGCGGGGGACAGGTTGCGGGTCGTCGCCGGCGGTGGTACGGCGCCGGCGGGGCTGGAGGGGGCCGAGGGGCTGGGTGTGCCCGAACTTGTCGCGGAGGCCGCGTTGTTGCAGGCGCGGCTCGACTGGTTTCAGGCCCAGCTGGCGCGGCTCGGTGAGCGTGGTGGGGGTGGGGCGGCGGGATAGCCGGGGCCGGGGTGGAGGGGTTGGCACGGAGCGGTTGGCGAGGCCGGGCTGTGTGGGGTGGCCGGGCTGTACGGGGATGGCCGGACTGTGCGGTGGTGGCCGGGCCGGGATTCGGGGGTGGGGTAGCCGGGGGTGGGCCGGGTACTCGGGGGTTCCTACTTCGAGAGGAGGCGGAACACCGTGACCGGGACCATCGATCATCGGGCCGTGCACGACGAGCACCACTCCGTGGGTGAGCTCGTCTCACAGGCCGCGGAGCAGGCCTCCCGGCTCGTGCGGCAGGAAGTGGCTCTCGCGAAGGAAGAGCTGGCCGAGAAGGGGCGGCGTGCGGGGCGCGGCGGTGGGCTGCTCGGTGCGGCGGGTGCCGTCGCCTACGCGGGGCTGCTCGCGCTGGCCGGGACAGGGGTCGCCGCCCTCTCGCTGGTGCTGCCCGTCTGGGCCGCTGCGCTCATCGTGACGGGGGTGCTGTTCGTGATCGCGGCCGTGCTGGCCGCTGCCGGCCGGGGGCAGTTGCGCCGGGCCACGCCTCCCACGCCTGCGGAGGCGCTCGGCAGTGTCAGGGCGGACGTGGAGGAGATCAAGGAAAGGGCGCATCGATGACGGACGCGAAAGGTGGGGCCAAGGGGCCCGATGAGCTGCGCCAGCAGATCGAGCGGACTCGTAGTGAACTCGGGAACACGGTCGAGGAGTTGGCCGGGAAAACGGATGTGAAGGGGCGTGCGCGGGCGCGGGCGGCCGATCTGCGGGACAAGGCCGGGGCGATGACCGTGCAGTTGCGGAGCAGCGCCGCGCAGGCCGGGCATACGGTGCACGACAAGGCGACGCATGCGGGGCCTCGGCCGGTGCGCGGTGTCGTCCGGGCCGGGATGCGGCATCCGGGGCCGGTGCTGGTTGCCGGGGCGGCTGCGGGGGCTGCGGTGGTGGCTGTCGGGGTGTTGCGGCGGCGGCAGCACGTGCATCACTGGTCTCGCGGGCATCGCTGGCATCGCTGAGCGGGGTGGGGTGGGGTGCGAGACGGTTGCGCCTGCGCGTTGGTGGTGGGCCGGGGCCGCTCAGCCGCGGGCAGTCGTGCCGCCAAGGGCGGCACGGGTGGGCGCAGCGGTACCCCGCCACGCCGGGCTGCGGACCCACCCGGCCCCAGCACCGACATTGAGCACCTGGAAGCGCCGAGCTGCGCGGCACCCCTCACTTGACCTCAAGCTTGGTCGAGGTTGAAAGGTGGGATGCGCAGGCAACCGGCGCATACGACTGGAGTGTTCAATGAGCCGTCGAATCGAACAGCACCCCGACCTCACCGACCCCCGGCCAGGCGCTCTCTTCTTCAGTACCTGGCGGGTCGGCACCCCCGAGCGGCAACGGCAGACCGTGGAGGCGATCGGGCGGACGTGGGAGCGGCGGCCGTGGCCCACCGGTGATCTGCTGCGGTACCACGTGTACGCGGGGCACGACGGCTCCACGCTGATGCACTACTCGCAGTGGAGCGACGAGCAGGCGTACGAGGCCTTCGTCAAAGCTCATCGGCAGGAGCGGGTCGACGAGATCGACACCGCCGTGCCGGAGATCGAGCGGTTGGGGCTCGCGCGGTACCGGCGGTACCGCAGCCGGGACCGGGCCGTCGGGGACGTGCGGGTGCCGGGGCTGATCGTCACCGTGCGGATCGACTTCGAGGAGGGGGCCGGGGAGCGGCGGGAGGAGTGGGTCGATCTCGTGGTCAAAGCCCTGGGCGACGATCCCGAAGGGCACGCCGGGCTGGTCTCCGCCCATTTCCATCTGAGTACCGATGGCGGGCACGTGCTGAACTACGCCGAGTGGGAGAGCGACCAGGCCTATGACGAGGCCTTGGCGGCGCCCGCGACCGACACGTGGGAGCGGGTGCGGACGTCCCCGGGGGTGACGGGAGTGAGCGGGAGCCGGTACCGGCATGCCCTGGGGCTCGTGCCCGGGTGAGTGCGGTGCCGCGGGGCCGGCTGGACGCCTTGGTCCAGCCGGCCCTTGGCCCAGGGGGTTAGGGGCGGAAGCGCAGGACCTGCGGGTCGTGGTCGCTGATCTGGTCGTTGAACTCCGCGTTGACGTGCACGCTGTCGTACTCGAAGTCGCAGTCGCGGCGGATCGACGGGCTGATCAGGATCTGGTCGAGGACCTGGCTGTTGCCCTGGTAGACGTACGAGTAACGCTCGCTGCGGGGGAGCGATTTGATCGCCGACCAGAGTTCGCCCCGCCCTTCGAGGACGCTGGTGGTGCGGGAGAACTCGAAGTCGTTGATGTCGCCCAGGGCGATGACGTCCGCGTTCTTCTGGGTGTCGAGGATGTCCTTGACGAAGCCGTTCACCAGGGTGGCCTGCTGGTGGCGCTGGGTCTCGGAGCCGCGGGCCGGCGGCTGGTACTGGGAGGTCAGGCCCTGGTCGCCGCCCTTGGAGTTGAAGTGGTTGGCGATCACGAAGACCGTGCGGCCGCGGAAGACGAACTCGCCGGCCAGCGGCTTGCGGCTGTTCTTCCAGGCCTCGTCGGCGGGGGCGATGCGGCCGGGGCTGAGCGTCAGGTGCGCCTTGCCGCGGATCTTCGTCACGCCGGTCGCCGTCGTGGCGTCACCGCCCGCGCGGTCCTGGAAGGAGACCCGCTCCGGGTTGAACAGGAACGCCTGGCGGATGTTGCCGCCGGGCTCACCGCCGTCGGCGCTGTCGGCCGGGTCGATGGAGCGCCAGTCGTACTTCGGGCCGCCGGCCGCGACGATCGCGTCGATCAGCTTCGTCATGGTCTGGTCGGCGGCGACCGTACCGTCGTTCTTCGCGCCGTTGTTGTCCTGGATCTCCTCCAGGGACACGATGTCCGGCGACTTCAGGTTGTTCACGATCGCGGACGCGTGCTCGGCGAAGGTGTCGTCGGTCGGGTCGAGGTTCTCGACGTTGTAGGTGGCGACCGCGAGTTCCGAGGAGCGCTGCTTGCGCGTCGTCTCGCGCTTCAGGCCCGCCGTCTTGAGCGTGCCGAGTTCGCTCGCGACCAGGGTGTAGCCGCCGAACTGGTTGTAGTCCAGCGGACCCGCCGTCGTGCCGGCGAGGGTGTCGCCGACGTTCGCCTTCGGGAAGTCGGCCGTCGAGCCGAGGGACTGGATCTGGAGGCGGCCGGTGTTCTGGGCGTCGTAGGAGCCGTAGACCGTGCCGCCGTGGCGGTTGCGGTTCTCGTGCGGCTTCACCGTCACCCAGAGTTCGGTGTACGGGTCGGTGGCGCCCACGACACGGGTGTCGGTGACGCGGACGGTCATGCCCTCCAGGGCCTCGTAGTGGTCCAGGGCGTACGTCGAGGGCTTGAGGGGGAGGGCGTTGATCGAGCCGTTCGCCGTGGTGTCGCCGGCCGGCGCGTAGGCGGCGGGGACCGACCGTGCGTCGATCGTCGCGGCGGCGGGGAGCCGGTTGCCGCTGGAGACGACCGTTGTCGTCGGCTTGGTGATCTCCGTCAGGGACTGGTTGCCGGAGGTCGTGCCGCCGGGGACGTACTCCGAGACCGTGCCGCTGACCTTGACGGAGTCGCCGACCGCGACTCCCTTCGGCGTCGAGCTGGTGAAGACGAAGACGCCCTCGCTCGTCGCGGGGTCGGCGTCCGGGTTCGGGTCCTGGATCCAGAAGCCGCGGGACGAGCCGTAGGTCCGGATGCCGGTGACGATTCCGGTCACGTCCGTGACCTGCTTGCCGGCGTACGGGGATATCCGGGTGCTGCCCTGGATGTCGTGGATGCGGACCGAGTCCGCGTGGGCCGGGGTGGTGAGGACGATCGTGGATGCCGCGGAGCACACGGCGGCGACGGTGAGCGCGGCGAGGCGCGCGGACGACTTGCTCGGCAACGGGAATCCCTCCGGGGACGTGACAGAGCGCCGGGACGAGGGTGGTGCGTGGACTGTCTGCCGCAACCTGTGGGGCGGGCGGTGTGACGCGCGTAGCCGACGGCGGACGGGGGCCTGGTGGGGCCGGCCCGGTGAACAAGTGTCCGCCGACTTCTACGCGCGTCAATCTCCAGCCTGCTCAGGTCACTTGTCAAGGTTTCGGCCATGTACAGTCCCTGACGGGTACATGAAGTAGGCGGCATGGGTGTAAATCCGTCTAGGCTGAGCGGCTGAGTCGTATGAGGCGCCGCTAGGAGAAACAGCCGATGTCAGACAGCTCCCCCCTGCCGCCGGTGCGGCTGCACCCCGAAGCGGAGCTGGCGCGCGACGCGCTGTCCACGCCGTTGCTGTCCCGGGCCGCCCGGCTGGCCCGCTGGACCGGGCCGCAGACCCGGGTCGACGCCGGGGGCGGGCTCGTCGACGAGCAGTTGCCCGCGGCCGCCGAGGTGCTCGGACTGAGCGGGGACGACGCCGCCGCCGACGCCAGTGAGGCGTGGCGGGTGGCCGTGGACACCGGGCTCGTCGAGATCGTCGACGAGGAGGAGGGCACCGTCACCGCGGGCGAGGACCTGGCGCTGCTCACCGGCGGTTCGCCGCAGGACGTGCTCGCGGTGTGGCTCGCGGCCCTGGAGACGGTGCTCGCCGACGCGAGCGTGCCCGACCTGGACGGTCTCGTGGCCGAGGACGGCGAGGTCGACCTCTCCGCCCTCGACTGGGACCCGGAGGCCGAGGCCGAGTTCCTCGACGGCGTGCTCGGCAACCTCTACCTGCTGACCGCCGGCGAGGACACGCCCGCCGCTGCTCCGGTGCCGCTGCCCGCACTGGCCGCCTCGGTGATCGTGCCCAGCGACATGGGCGAGCCGACCAACGACGTCCTGGAGCAGGTGTCCGACGCGATGATGCGGCTGGACGACCAGTTCCGGATGCTGGAGCCGGTGGGGCTCGTGGCGTACCAGCCCGTGGACGAGGCGCTCATGGCCGAGGCCGACGAGGAGCCCACGGCGCCCGTCGACGACACCGACGTCTCCCGGTACGGCATGGTCCGGCTCACCCCGCTCGGGCTCTACGGCCTGCGGGCCCGGCTGCTGGAGGCCGGGTTCGAGGCGCCGGCCGTCGGGGACCTCGCGGACAAGGGAGCCGACGCGCTGCTCGACGGCACGGCCGCGTTCCCGCCGGGTGCGGCACAGGCCGAGACCGAGCAGTGGCTGGAGCGTCGGGAATCGCTCGACGCGGCACGGGAGTTGCTGGCGGCGGCGCGGGGCACGGATGCCGGGGCGCCGCTGCGGCGGTTGCGGTGTCAGCAGGCGCTGTCCCTGGTGGGTGCCGCGGCCGAGCCGGCGCTGCGGGAAGTCCTCGACGATGCCGAGTTGGGTGGTCTCGCCCGGGTCTGGCTCACCGAGCATGGTGCGGCGGATGTGCCTGCGCCGTCGGAGGTGATGGTGTACTGGCTGACCATCGACACGGTGGCCGCGCAGCTGGCTGCGGAGGGCAATTCCGAGGAGTTGCGGGCACTGGTTGAGGGGCTCGCCCAGCAGAACGGTGGTTTTTTTGAGGCTGTGTGGCGGGTTGATCATCCCGCTACGGCCGATGTGCTGGAGGCGATGGGGCGGCTGCATCCGGACAAGAAGGTTGCGAAGGAAGCGCGGAAGGCGGCCTTCAAGGCGCGGTCGCAGCAGGGGGGCTGAGCCTGCGCGGCGGGTACGGGTCGAGTGTGGCTGGTCGCGCAGTTCCTCGCGCCCCTTAGGGCGTTGTTCAACCGGCGTTCATGCGTGAGCGGGACGGTGTCCGCGAATGAGGTCCGCCACCCTCCACGGCATACCCACCGTCACAGGAGACACCCATGTCGCTCACCCGCAGGGACTTCGCCAGAACCTCCGCGATCACCGGTGCCGGTGTCGCGCTGGCAGGCAGCGTCGGCGCCCTCGCCACCGCGCCGAACGCCCTCGCGTCCTACGACACCGACAGTGCGGAGGGCGCGGCGGACGCCCGGCACTCAGTGGGCTACGGGCCGCTCGTCCCCGACCCCAAGGGGATCCTCGCCCTGCCCGCCGGGTTCACGTACCGGATCATCACCTACAGCGGCAAGACGAAGCTGGAGTCCGGTGAGTTCACGCCGTCCAACCACGACGGCACCGCCACCTTCGACGGCCCCCGCGGCACCACCCTGCTCGTCAACAACCACGAGCTGAAGGGCCCGCGCGCCAACTGGAAGTACCCGGTGCCGCTCACCGAGGGCCTCGTCTACGACCCGGCCGCGGCCGGTGGCTGCACGGTCGTCGAGGTACGCCCCGACGGACGGGTCGCGGAGTGGGTCGGCATCGCGGGCACCTCCACCAACTGCGCCGGCGGCAGCACGCCGTGGGGCACCTGGCTCACCTGCGAGGAGAACTCCGACAGGGCCGGCGTCAACGGCATGACCAAGGACCACGGTTACGTGTTCGAGGTCGACCCGAGCGACCGGCGCGCCAACCGGAACCCCAAGCCGCTGAAGTTCTTCGGCCGTTACGACCACGAGGCCGTCGTCATCGACCCCAGGCGCGGCCACGCCTACCTCACCGAGGACGACGACGAGCCCAACGGCCTCTTCTACCGCTGGACCCCGCCCAAGGGCTTCGCGTACGGCCCCGGCAAGTTCCGCGAGCTCGCCGACGACGCCGGCGTCCTGCAGGCGCCCAAGTGCTACGACTCCGGCGGCCGGTTCGTCGACGACCTGTCCCGGGCCACGAAGACCGGCACCGTCTACGGCGTCGACTGGGTGGACGTACCCGACCGTGACGCCCGTACCACGCCCGTGCGCAAGCAGTTCGATGACGGGGAGGTCACCCGCGCCCGCAAGCTGGAGGGCATGTGGTGGGGCGACGGCGGCGCTTACATCGTCTCCTCGTACGCCCGCGAGGAGAGCCCCGTCCAGCACGACGGCCAGGTCTGGTTCTACGACCCCAAGCGCCGGACGCTGACGTTGAAGGTCCTGCTCGGTGTGAACCCCGACCCGTCCAAGGACGGCGCGTTCGACGGCCCCGACAACATCACCGTCTCCCCGTACGGCGGCATCGTCCTGGCCGAGGACGGCGAGGGCGTCTCGCACCTCTTCGGCGCCACCGAGAGCGGCCGCACGTACCCGATCGCCCGCAACGACCTGAACGTCGGCACCGAAGAGGAGCCGGAGTACAGCGAGTTCGCCGGTGTCACCTTCTCGCCCGACGGCAAGACCCTTTACGCCAACATCCAGGACCCGGGCATCCTGCTCGCCATCACCGGTCCTTGGAAGCGGCAGAAGCGGTAATTAATTCGCTCGCAGGTCCTGTACCGCGCCTCCTACAGTGAGATCACAACGTCACGCACCTCCCGGTGCGATGGCAGCGGCTACTTCTCTTCCAAAGAATCCGACGCCGCCGCCGACTTGATCTCGGGAGGCGCAGCATGGGGTGGGTGCCCGGTGCGCAGGCAACGGTTACTTCATTTGATCGGAATGTTGCGGGTTCGAGTCCCGTCAGCGACTTCGGGTCGCTGTAGCTCAATCGGCAGAGCATCCGGATAAGTCCGTCGCCGACTTCTGTTCTCGGGCACTCACCTCTCTCATGCGCGCTTCCCTCGGATACCTGAAGAGAATTCGGGAACCTGTAAAGAATTCGGGGGAATTCATCATGGCGCGATTCAACAGCAAGGCGGCGCGGGCGCGTCCCGTCTCCCGTGTGACCTCCACCGGGCGTGTGCTGCGCACCTACGAGGGCGGCCGTGGCCGTGAGCGCGACGCCCGCTCGGAGCTCTTTCTGCTCGCGGTGTCGAACTTCGTGTCGCAGCAGACCTTCTACGAGACCGGCGCCGACCGCGACGACCGCTTCGCGAAGCTCGTGCGCGAACTCGCCGTCACCGACCCGGCGTGGACGGCCGGCCTGCTCGGCTGGCTGCGCGGTGAGGGCAACCTGCGCACGGCCTCCGTCGTCGGCGCCGCCGAGTACGTCAAGGCCCGCCTGGACGCGGGCGCGACCGACGGCCCGTCCAACCGGCAGGTCGTGGACTCCGTGCTCCAGCGGCCCGACGAGCCCGGCGAACTGCTCGCCTACTGGACCGCGACCTACGGCCGCAACGTGCCCAAGCCGGTCAAGCGCGGCATCGCCGACGCCGTACGCCGTCTCTACCACGGCAAGTCCCTGCTGAAGTACGACACCGCCTCCAAGGGCTACCGCTTCGGCGACGTCCTCAACCTCGTGCACGCCGCGCCGGACCCGGACAAGCCCTGGCAGGGCGAGCTGTTCCGGTACGCCCTCGACCGACGGCACCACCCCGACACCGCGGTGCCGCCCGCGTCGGACCGCGTCCTCACCGCGCACCGCGAGCTGATGGCGCTGCCGGTGGCCAAGCGGCGCGCGGTCGTGACCGCCGAGGGCGGTGCCGAGCGGCTGGCCGAGGCCGGGATGACGTGGGAGACGCTGGCGGGCTGGCTCCAGGGGCCGATGGACAAGGCGGCCTGGGAGGCCGTGATCCCGTCCATGGGCACCATGGCGCTCGTGCGCAACCTGCGGAACTTCGACGAGGCCGGGGTGTCCGACGAGGTGGCCGAGCGGGTCGCCGCGCGGATCAGCGACCCGGCGGAGGTCGCGCGCTCGCGGCAGTTCCCCTTCCGGTACCTGGCCGCGTACCAGCACGCGCCGTCGTTGCGCTGGTCGTACGCGCTGGAGCGGGCGCTCGGCCACTCGCTGGCCAACGTGCCCGCGCTGCCCGGCCGGACGCTGGTGCTCGTGGACCGCTCGGGCTCGATGTTCTGGTCGCGGCTGTCCGACCGCTCCGAGCTCAACCGGGCAGACGCCGCCGCGATCTTCGGCACGGCGCTCGCGCTTCGGGCGGAGCGCGCGGACCTGGTCGAGTTCGGCTCGACGAGCGACCGCGTGAAGTTCCGCGAGGGCGAGTCGGTGCTGAAGATCCTGGACCGCTTCGGCGACCTGGGCGGCACCGACACCACCGAGGCGGTGCGCCGGCACTACCGCAAGCACGACCGGGTGCTGATCGTCACCGACGAGCAGTACACGCACCACCACCGGGGTGACCCGACCGAGCAGGTCCCGGCCGACGTGCCGGTCTACACCTGGAACCTCGCCGGATACCGGGCGGGCCACGGCCCGTCGGGCACCGGGAATCGGCACACCTTCGGAGGCCTGTCGGACGCGGCTTTCCGGATGGTGCCGCTGATCGAGGCATCCCGGGACGCCGACTGGCCCTGGGCGGCCTGAGAGACCGTGGCCCGCACCGCGTGGGGAGTGCGGGCCACGATCTTGTCCTGACCCTTGTCCGCGCCTAGTACTGACATCTAACATTTCAGTTCATGGAAGCCATCCGGCCCGTGCCCCGGACCCTGCTCAGGGACCGTGCGTACGCGGCGATCCGGGACGCCATCGTGGCGGGGGAGATCGAACCCGGTGCCGTGGTGCGGGACGCCGAGCTCGCGGAGCGGCTGGGGTTGTCCCGGGCGCCGGTGCGGGAGGCGTTCTCCCGGCTCGTGGACGAGGGGCTGCTGGAGAGCAAGCCGCAGAGCTACACCCGGGTGACCCCGCTCGTGGCCTCCGACGTCCGGGACGCCGCCGCCGTGGTCGGCGCCATGCACGAGCTCGTGACGCGGGTCGCCGTGCCCCGGCTGAGTGCCGCGGACATCGAGGCGATGCGCGCCGCCAACCAGCGGTTCGCCGCCGCCGTCGGCACCGGAGACGTGGACGGGGCGTTGCGCGCCGACGACGCGCTGCACGAGGTCCTCGTCCGGGTGAGCGGCAACCGCGCGGCCGCCGCGACCGTCGCCCGCTACACCCCGCTCATCCGCCGCCTGGAGCGACGGCGCTTCGGCGAGGGCGGCAGCTGCCGTTCGGCCGGGCTGCACGAGCGGCTGATCGAGGCCTGCGCGGCCGGTGACGTGGCCGAGGCGGTCCGCGTCACGGCGGAGATCTGGCGGGGGCTCGAAGAGCTCGCCGACTGAGACCGATCCCCATCCCGACTCCGGGAGGACCCATGTCCCTTTCCCCGTCCCCGTCTCCTTCCCCGTCCCTTTCCTCGTACGAGCGCTACCCCCTGCTCTTCGGGCCCTCGCCCGTCCACCCCCTGGAGCGGCTGACCGCGCACCTCGGCGGCGCCGCCCTCTGGGCCAAGCGCGAGGACTGCAACTCCGGTGTCGCCTACGGCGGGAACAAGACCCGCAAGTTGGAGTACCTGCTCGCCGACGCGCTCGCGAAGGGCTGCGACACGCTCGTGTCGATCGGCGGGGTGCAGTCCAACCACACCCGCCAGGTCGCGGCGGTCGCCGCCCGGGCCGGGCTCAAGTGCGTGCTCGTGCAGGAGAGTTGGGTGGACTGGCCGGACGCCGTGTACGACAAGGTCGGCAACATCCTGCTCAGCCGCCTCGCCGGGGCCGACGTACGGCTGGTGAAGGCCGGGTTCGGGATCGGGTTCAAGGAGAGCTGGGAGCAGGCGCTCAGGGAGGTCGAGGAGGCGGGCGGCAAGCCGTACGCCATCCCGGCCGGGGCCTCCGACCATCCGCTCGGCGGCCTCGGTTTCGCCGGGTGGGCGTACGAGGTCGCCGAGCAGGAGCGTGAGCTGGGCGTCTTCTTCGACACGGTGGTCGTGTGCTCGGTGACCGGCTCCACCCAGGCCGGCATGGTCGCCGGGTTCGCCGCGCTGGAGGAGGCGGGCGGGCGGCCCCGGCGCGTGCTCGGCGTCGACGCCTCGGCGAAACCCGCCGCGACCCGCGGCCAGATCGCCCGGATCGCGCACGGCACCGGGCAGCTCATCGGCCTCAAGCGCGAGTTGACCGAGTCCGACGTCGAACTCGACGAGCGGTACCACGCGGGCACGTACGGCGTCCCCGATGAGTCCACGCTGGCGGCGATGCGGCTCGCGGCCCGGACGGAGGGGATGGTCACCGACCCCGTGTACGAGGGGAAGTCCATGGCCGGCCTGATCGACCTGGTCGCGCGGGGCGAGATCGGTCGCGACTCCACGGTCCTCTACGCCCACCTGGGCGGACAGCCGGCGTTGAACGCGTACAGCGCGCTGTTCTGACGAGGCCTCTGCCGCGTCCGGCCCGGCCGCGCGTGGGAATCAACCGGCCGGCCCGTGGGTTGTCAGCCGTTACCCCAGCTCTCGGAGGAGCCCTCATGCCCGATGAACCAGCCGTACGAGAACTCCGCCTGGTCGTGACGGCGGACGACTACGACGCAGCGCTGCACTTCTACCGGGACGTGCTCGGCCTGGCCGAGCGGGGCGCGTTCGCCTCGGAGGACGGGCGGGTCACGATCCTGGAGGCCGGGCGGGCCACCCTGGAGCTGACCGACCCGAACCACGCCGCCTTCATCGACGAGGTCGAGGTGGGGCGGCGGGTGGCCGGGCACGTCCGGGTCGCCTTCCAGGTGGACGACTCCGTCGCCACCACCGCGAAGCTGGCCGCCGCCGGAGCCGAGGTGGTCGCCGAGCCCACGCGCACCCCCTGGAACTCCCTGAACTCCCGGCTCGAAGCCCCGGGCGACCTGCAGCTGACGCTCTTCACCGAGCTCGACGGCTGAGGCGCCCGCCCGGCCGCCCCTGCCGGGCGGGGACCGGAGCCGGATAAAGTGCTGAACGTGTGGACCGACAATCAGCGGGCGGAGCCGGGTGCCGAGCGGCCCGACGGTGCCCGGCGCCGGGCCACGATCCACGACGTCGCACGACTGGCCGGGGTGTCACGACAGACGGTCTCCCGGGCGGTCAACGACAAGGGTGAGATCGACCCGGCCACCAAGGAGCGGGTCCTGGAGGCGGCCCGGCTCCTGGACTACCGGCCCAGCCGGTTCGCGCGCGGACTCGTCCAGAAGGGCGCGGTGACGGCGGGCCTGGTCATCCCGGACCTGCGCAACCCGTTCTTTCCCGAGGTGGCAGCCGGGGTGCTGGAGGCGGCCGAGCAACGCGGCTGGCAGGTGGTCGTGTGGGACTCCCGCATCGACGAGGCCAGGGAGCGGCAGGCGCTCGACGTGCTGTCCCACCAGGCGGACGCGGTCGTGGGCTACTTCAAGGACCCGGACGACGTCCTCACCCGGCACCTCGGAGGCGTGCCGCTGGTGCTCCTGGAGCGCGGTCCGCAGCAGACCCGGTTCGCGGCCGTGGGCATCGACGCCGCCACGGGAGTGGAGCAGGGCATGAACCACCTGTTCCGCGGGGGGCACCGCAGGATCGGCATGCTGGACGGCGTGCACGGCCCCGGCCCCCGCAGGCTGGCCTTCCTGGAGCAGGTGCGGCGGCTCGGACTGCCTGTCGACGAGGACTGGGTCGTGGTGTGCCCCGAGCACAGCGTGGCCGGCGGCGAGGCCGGCATGGAACGGCTCCTGGCGGCGCGGCCCGAGATCACCGCGGTCTTCGGCTTCAACGACCTGATCGCGGTCGGGGCGATGCGCGCCGCCCGCCGCCATGGCCGGAGCGTCCCGGACGATCTGGCGGTGCTGGGCTTCGACGGTCTCTCCCTGGGTGAGCTGGTCGACCCCGCCCTGACCACCCTGCACATCGACAAGCGGCAGCTGGGACGGCTGGCCGTGGAGCAGGTGGCCCGGCTGCGCGCGAGTGAGGAGCCGCTGCGCGGCGCGGACGCGTGGGTGGTGCCCGAGCTGGTGGTCCGCGCTTCCGCCTGACCTGCCCGGGCGCGGGCCCGGCAGACCCTTCCGTGCAGCTCCCTTGACACCGGTTTTCGGGCGCCCCGATACTCGACGGCAACGCTCACGTGAACGTTCACGAGCCGCAGAAACCCCCATCGCGAGACCGTCGGCCCGACCACCACGCGCCCGCCGACATCGTTGTCTTCACTTCCCTCACCGGGGAAGCCTCCCCCCATCCCCGTGAAAAAACGGGCCCGCGGCAGTGCTGTGCCCGGCCGCGGCACGCCCGGAAAGCGAGTGCGCGCCCATGGAACACCGAACGATGTCCCGCAGACGCTTCCTGGGGGCCTGTCTTGGTGGTGCGGGGGCGGGCCTGCTCGGGCTGACCGGATGCGGGTCCGCTGAGGGATCGGCCTCCGCCGGCACCGACCACCTCAGCCTCTGGTACTGGAAGGGCTCGCTCAGCGACAAGCTGCTCGCCACCGCCAGGCGCGGCGTACCCGGCGTGCCGGGGCTGAAGGTGCGGGGCTCGCAGATACCCGACGGCGACATCGACTCCAAGGTGCGCACCAGCCTCGCCGCGCGCGCCTACGTGCCGGACGTGACGGTCGTCAACAACGACAACCTCGCCACGTTCTTCCCCGACGAGAACGAGTTCCTCGACCTGCGGGAGCTCGGCGCACAGTCCGTCCGCGACCAGTACCTCGAATGGAAGTGGAAGGCCTGCTTCACCCCGACGGGCAGGATGATCGGCTTCCCCCTGGACGCCGGCCCGACCGCGCTCTACTACCGCAGGGACCTCTTCCGGGAGGCCGGACTGGCCCACGAACCGGCGGACGTCGCCGAGGAGATCCCCACCTGGGAGAAGTTCATCGCCGCCGGGCGGACCCTGCGGGCGAAGGGGCCCGGAAAGCCGTACCTGGTGAGCAACATCGGCAACGTCTTCCAGCAGGTCCTGCTGCAGAGCCCCAAACAGTTCGTGGACGCCGACAACCGCTTCATCGGCGACCAGGAACACATCCGGCGTGCCTGGGACCTGTCCGTGGACATCCTCCGCCAGGGACTCAGCGCCAGGATCACGGACGGCACACCCGACTTCAACGCGGCCATGAGCGGCGGCCGGATCGCCACGATGACCACGGCGGTGTGGGCCATCAACGGCCTGAAGGACACCGCCCCGAAGACCTCCGGGTCCTGGCGGCTGACCACCATGCCGGACGGCCCCGCCAACTACGGCGGCTCGTACATGACGCTGACCCGCTACTGCCGGGACCCCGAGGCGGGCTTCGCCTTCCTGAAGTGGCTGCTGAGCCCGGCGAACCAGCTCGAGAGCTACCAGGAGATGGCCCTGTTCCCCACCACCCCGGCCGCCTACGCCGACCCGGCGATGCACAAGCCCGACCCCTTCTTCGGCGGTCAGCAGCCCATCGACGTCTTCGGCCCGGCCGCCGAGAAGGCCCCGGTCGTCTACTTCAGCCCCTACGAGGAGTCCGCGAACACCCCGTTCTTCCAGGAGCTGACCAATGTGGAAATGCTCGGCAAGAACCCCGACCGGGCCTGGCGGGACGCTGTGAACACCGCCGAGACCACGCTGTCCCGGGTGGGGGTGAGCTGACATGGCGACCGTCCTCGACCCGGCCGACGCGCCGGCGGCGAACGAGAAGCAGCCGGCCGGCCGTACGAAACCCACCACCCCGGGCGGCCGCAGGCGGCACTTCCCGCCCCTGCTCGCCATCTCCCCGTTCTACGTGCTGTTCGCCGCCTTCGGCGCCTTCCCGATCGTCTTCTCCGTCTACCTGTCCTTCCAGGACTGGGACGGCATCGGCGACATGCGCTACGTCGGGCTCAAGCAGTACGGCTGGCTGCTGCAGGACTCGGTGTTCTGGCACTCGGTGCTCAACACCTTCGAGATCTGGTTCCTGTCCACGGTGCCGATGCTGTTCCTGGCCCTGGTCCTGGCGTTCCTGCTGCACTCGCAGGTCCGCTTCTCCGGTGCCTACCGGGTGGCGTACTTCATTCCCAACGTCACCTCGATGGTCGCCATGACCGTGGTCTTCGGCTCGGTCTTCGCCCAGGCGGGCCTCGCCAACTCGGCGCTGCGGGTGATCGGGCTGGACGGGGTGGGCTGGCTGTCCTCGGAGTGGGGCATCAAGTCGTCCGTCTCCCTCATGATCATCTGGCGGTGGGTCGGCTACAACGCGCTGATCTTCCTGGCGGGCCTCCAGGCCATCCCCACCGAGCACTTCGAGGCCGCCCGCGTCGACGGCGCGAACAGCAGGCAGACCCTCTTCCGGGTCGTACTGCCGCAACTGCGGCCCGTGGTGCTCTTCGCCGCCGTCACCTCCACCATCAACGGCCTGCAGATCTTCACCGAGTCCCAGGTGCTCTTCCAGTCGACCGACGTCGGAACCACGGGCGGGCCGGGCCAGGAAGGGATGACCATCGTGCTCTATCTGTGGCAGAAGGCCTTCAAGGAGCACCAGTTCGGCTACGGCGCCGCCATGGGCTGGGTCCTCTTCGCGATCATCGCCGTCTTCACCGTCATCAACTGGCGTCTGGTCGCCGGCTCGGACGACGACCGCCGGCCCGGCATCGCCGGTCTGCTGCGCCGCAAGGGGGCACGCCGTGGCCGCTGAACAGAGGTCGACCGGGAGCGCGGGCCTGGCCGTCGGCTCCGGCAGCAGGCTCAGCCGCACTTGCGTCCGGGCGGTGCTGCTGCTCGGTGTGCTGGTCTCGCTGTTCCCCTTCTACTGGCTGGTGGTGCTGGCCTCCGGCACCACGCAGGACATCTACCGCTACCCGCCCAAGCTGGTGCCGGGGCCGCATCTGCTGGACAACATGGGGCGGGTGCTCGACACCGTCGACTTCTTCGGCTCGCTGTTCAACACCGTCGTCGTCGCCGTGCTCGGGACCGTGCTGGTGCTGTTCTTCGACTCGCTGGCCGCGTTCGCCTTCGCCAAGTACGAGTTTCCGGCGAAGAAGTTCCTCTTCGGCATGCTGCTGGTGACGTACATGATCCCCGCGCAGCTCTCCCTGGTGCCGCAGTTCGTGACCATGGCCGAGTTCGGCTGGGCCGGCTCCCTGAAGGCACTGATCATTCCCAGCGCGGCGAACGCCTTCGGCATCTTCTGGATGCGCCAGTACGCGCAGAACTCGCTGCCGGACGAACTGCTGGACGCCGGGCGGATCGACGGCGCCGGCTTCTTCCGCCTCTACTGGACGGTCGCCCTGCCGCTGTTCCGGCCGGCCCTCGCCTTCCTCGGCATCTTCACGTTCATCGGCCTCTGGAACGACTACATCTGGCCCCTGGTCGTCATGATCGACCCCGACAAGGTCACCCTCCAGGTCGCCCTGGCGAATCTCAACATCCTCTACAACACCGACTATTCACTGGTGATGGCCGGTGCGCTGATGAGCGTCATCCCGCTGATCGTCGTGTTCCTGGTCGGGGCGCGGCACTTCCTGCGGGATCTGGCGGCGGGGGCGATGAAGATGTGAGGCGACCGGTTCGGCAGGGTGTTACCGAACCGTCGGGTCGGCGGGGGCGGCGTACGGTGCCCCCCCGCCGCGCAGGAAAGAGGGGAAATGAACGACGGAGTAGCGTGGCTGGCCCGCGAGGACCTCACCTGGCTGGGGTACTGCGTCACCCTGGCCCGGGGCGTGGAGCCCGAGGAGCTCGTGCGGCGCCTCGCCGGCGACGAGCCTCCCGTGGAGCTCGGCGACCACAGTGCCGATGAGCTGGTCGGCTTCCTGGCCCGGCGCGACCGGGACCGCGGCCGGGACGACAGTATCGCGGTGCGCTACGGCACGAGCGCGGACCTGTCCTATGCCGTGGCGTACGGGGAGTGGCCCGGGTGCATGGGGCCCGGCTACATCGATGGCCTGTCCGTGCAGGGCGATCACGTGTTCCAGTTCTACTACGAGACGCAGAATCCGAAGCTGCCGCCGCCGGAGTTCAGCTACTTCCGTGACGGCGTCCACGTGTGCGGCTTCCAGATGTACATGCACACCTGGTCGCGCGAGATCACCGGTACTCGCCCGGAGCTGCTCAGCGCTGCGGTGCGGGCCGCGGGCATCCCGGACGAGGACGACAGGGCCGCGGCCCACGCCAAGTCCCTCGCCGTCGTGGAGGAGACGTTCCGCCTGACGCTCCCTCGCGAGCAGGTGCTGCACCAGGCCGTCCCCGCAGCTCTGATCAAGGGGCAGTCGCCGGCGTGACGTGCCGGCGTTCTCGGCTCCGACTCCGAATTAAGGTACGGAGAGGGTTCCCCGGTTCGTGAGGAGTGGCTGCATGGCGCAGGTCAGGCCCATGCGGGCGGATGCTCGGCGTAACTACGAGCGGTTGCTGAAGGTGGCCGTGGAGGCCTTCGCCGAGCACGGGGAAGGCGCGTCGCTCGACGACATCGCCAAGCGGGCCGGGGTCGGCTCCGGCACGCTGTACCGGCATTTCCCGACCCGGCACGCGCTGCTGGAAGCCGCGTACCTCGACCGTATCGAGGCGATCGCGGCCCGGGCCGACGAACTCGCGGCGGAACTGCCGCCGGGTGAGGCGCTGGTGGAGTGGCTGTACGAACTCGGTGCCGGGATGATCCAGATGCGCGGCCTGCGAGCCCTGCTGGGCCCGGCCGTCACACAGAGCGACTCGACCGTGGCCACGGCCTGCGGCGACGCGGTGAAGAGCGCGGCGGTGCGCCTGGTCCGGGCAGCACAGGAAGCGGGCACGCTCCGGCGGGACGTCGAGCCGATCGACGTACTGCGGCTGGCGCACGGGGTGGCGACGGCGGCGGAGCTGGCGGACGGGGAGGGCGGGCACATCCGGCGCTATCTGGCGTTGCTGACGGAGGGGCTGCGGCCTTCGGCGCGGCTCTGAGGGCCCGCTGACCGGCGCGGTGTCGTCGGTTTCTTCGGGAGTTCGGCGGGTACTCCGGCTCTCTCCGTGTCCGACCAGCACAGGTGGCGAGAACGATCGACAGCCCGGCCCGCAGGACGGCACACCGGTACGCGGACGTCGACGGGACCCGCGTCTTCTACCGTGAGGCCGGTCCCCCCGACGCCCCCGCCTTGTTGCTGCCGCACGGCTATCCGTCCTCCTCGTTCCAGTTCCGCGCCTTCATGCCGGCCCTGGCCGACCGGTGGCGGCTCGTCGCGCCCGACTTCCCCGGCTTCGGCTACAGCGACACCCCGGACCCGGCCGGCTTCTCGTACACCTTCGACGGGTACGCCGGCTTCCTGGAGCGGTTCACCAGCGTGCTGAAGCTACGGCGGTACGCCCTCTACCTGCACGACTACGGCTCGCAGATCGGGCTGCGGCTGGCGATGCGCGCACCTGAGCGGGTCGCCGCGCTCATCATCCAGAACGGGGACATCTACGAGGACGAGCTCGGCCCGAAGTACAGCTCGCTCCGGGAGTACTGGGATCACCCGACGCCCCAAGGGCGGGCGCGGCTGCTGGAGGCGGTGACCGAGGAGGGGCTGCGCGACGAGTTCGTCGGCGAGATCGACGAGCGGCTCGTCGAACGGATCAGTCCCGACCTGTGGAAGCTGTC
Organism: Streptomyces coeruleorubidus; assembly: GCF_028885415.1. Lineage (GTDB taxonomy): Bacteria > Actinomycetota > Actinomycetes > Streptomycetales > Streptomycetaceae > Streptomyces > Streptomyces coeruleorubidus_A. The sequence continues at coordinate 2,317,558 of NZ_CP118527.1, read as the reverse complement.
CTGGCCGCTGCTGGCCTCCCCGCAGCGCCGCGAGATCATGGTCGGGCTGATGGAGGGCCTGCGGGAGAACCTCGACTGGTTCCCGAAGTACCAGACGTATCTGCGGGAGCACCGCCCCCCGACGCTGATCGCCTGGGGCCCTCAGGACGGCTACATGCCCGAGGGCGCCGCACGTGCCTATCTGCGTGATCTGCCGGACGCCGAGCTGCACCTGCTCGACGGCGGGCACTGGCTGCTGGAGACCCACCTGGAGGAAGTCGTCGCCCTGGTGCGGGACTTCCTCGACAGGGTGCATGTCCAGCAGCCGGCCCACTAGCTTCGGCAGATGCCGGCTCCAGCCCTTGGCTACAGAGACTGGGCCGCCGGCTTCACCATTCCCCTGACCGTGCGGGACTTCACGAAGTCGCCGATCGCCGTCATCTCCCACTCGCCGGAGAACTGGCGGATCAGCTTGGCCATCATCACGCCGGTCTGCGGCTCGGCGCTGGTGAGGTCGAAGCGGACCAGTTCCTCTCCGGTCGTGCCGTCCAGGAGGCGGCAGTAGGCCTTGGCGACCTCCGTGAACTTCTGGCCGGAGAAGGAGTTGACCGTGAAGACCAGGCCGGTGACCTCCTGCGGGAGACGGCCGAGGTCGACCGTGATCACCTCGTCGTCGCCGCCGCCCTCGCCCGTGAGGTTGTCGCCGGAGTGCCGGATCGCGCCACCGACGATCTGGAGCTTGCCGAAGTAGCAGCTGTCGATGTGGTTGCGCTGCGGCCCGTAGGCGATGACCGAGGCGTCCAGGTCGATGTCCTTGCCGCGGTACGCCGGCTCCCAGCCGAGGCCCATCTTGACGGAGGCGAGCAGCGGGCGGCCGCCCTTGACGAGGGAGACGGTCTGGTTCTTCTGGAGGCTGACGCGGCCCTTGTCGAGGTTGATCTTTCCGGCGCCGGGCGCGGGCGGCGGAGGCGTGGCCGGAGCCGGGGGCGCCGCGGGTGTGGTGACGGGCGGGGCCGGCGGAGCCACCGGCGGCTGCGTCGGAGCCGGCGGCGGGGTCACCGGCTGCTGGGCCGGGGCGACCGGCTCCTCCACCGAGACACCGAAGTCCGTGGCGATGCCCGCGAGGCCGTTGGCGTATCCCTGGCCGACGGCTCGGGCCTTCCACTGGCCGTTGCGCAGGTAGATCTCCACGATCACCAGGGCCGTCTCGTCACCGAGCTGCGGGGGCGTGAACGAGGCAAGGACGGAGCTGTCGTCCGCGTTGCGGATCGTGGCCGTCGGTTCGATGCCACGGAAGGTCTGGCCCGCGGCGTCCGGGCTCGCCGTGACGACGATCTTCTCGATGCCGGGGGGCACGGCCGTCGTGTCGACCACGATCGCGTCGGGCGTGGTGCCGCCGCCCGAGCGGTACGTCACGCCCGGGCCCGAAGGCTGGTTGTAGAAGATGAAGTCGTCGTCGGAGCGCACCTTGCCGTCGGCGGTGAGCAGCAGGCCCGATACGTCGAGCCGCACCGGGGCGGCGACGTCGACCGTCACGCGGGTGGCGGACAGGGGGATGTTCGAGCCGGGGGTCATAGCTGTCATGCCGGGTGAACGATCGAGGCGGTTTTGCCGTTCCCTTACCCTGCGCCCATTCGGGTCAGCGGCGGTTGCGGGGGTGGTCGCGGGCGGTGCGTTCGTTGCCCCGCTTGTAGTTTCCGGTCCAGCGGGCCATGACGAGCTGGGGGTCGGAGGCCTCGACCTCGGCGAGGAACTGCTCGGCCCGGGGGCCGTTCAGCGTGGTGGCGGGGCGGCCGTGGTGGGTGATGCGGACGGTTCCGCCCGCGTGCTGCTCGTAAGCGAATCCGTGGGGTCGTGGCATGCCGCGAGCGTACGGGGGGCGGGGCAGGCGCCCCAGCGAATTTCGCCCGCCCCGCCCGCAGCGGTCCGTTCCCTACGGCACGACCACGATCTTGCGGCCGACCCCTGACGCGAACTGCTCCAGCGCCTGCGGGTACCGCTCCAGCGGGATCCGGTCGCTGATGAAGACGTCGGGGTCGAGGACCCCGTTCGCGAACAGCTCGGCCGCGCGCTCGAAGCTGTGCAGCACCGCCATCGAGCCCGTGATGGTGATCTCCTGGTTGTAGATGCGGTACGGGTCGATCGTCACGCGCGTCGCGTAGTCGGCCACACCGAACTGCAGGAACGTGCCGGCCTTCGCCACCCGGTCCAGGCCGTCCTGGATCGCTGCCGCGTTGCCCGTGGCGTCGACGACCAGGTCCCAGCCCTGCGGGCGGTCCAGTTCGTCCGGGCCCGCGGCCGCCGCCGAGACGCCGAGGCGGCGGGCCGTCTCCAGGCGGGCCGGGTTCACGTCGACGACGTCCACGCTCGCCGCGCCCGTGCGCTTGGCCAGCTCCAGCATCATCAGGCCCATCGTGCCGGAGCCGTAGATCAGGACGTGCGCGCCGAGGCGGGAGCGGAGCACGTCGTAGCCGCGTACCGCGCAGGAGAGGGGCTCCACCAGGGCCGCGTCCTGCGTGCGGACGTGGTCGGGGAGCTTCACGCAGTTCGCCACGGGGGCGAGGGCGTACTTCGCGGCCCCTCCGGCCGTCGTCACGCCGATCGCCGCCCAGCGTTCGCAGAGGTTGTTGTGGCCGGTACGGCAGTAGCGGCACTCGTAGCAGTACAGGGACGGGTCCACCGCTACCCGGTCGCCGACCGACAGTTCCGTGACCTGGGTGCCGACCCCGACCACCTCGCCCGCGAACTCGTGCCCGGGCACGATGGGCAGCTCGGGGGCGAACTCGCCCTGGAGGATGTGCAGGTCCGTGCCGCACAGGCCGCAGGCCGCGACCTCGACGACGACCTGGCGCGGGCCGGGCGTCGGGTCGGGGACCTCGGCGACGACGGCCTTGCCCACGGACTCGATGACGGCGGCCTTCATTTGACGGCTCCCAACGACAGGCCCTGGACCAGCTTGTCCTGGGCGGCGAACCCCGCGGCGAGCACCGGCAGGGAGATGACGAGCGACGCGGCGCACACCTTCGCCAGGAACAGGCCCTGGCTGGTGATGAAGCCGGTCAGGAAGACGGGGGCGGTCTCGGCGACCACGCCGGTCAGCACCCGTGCGAAGAGCAGTTCGTTCCAGCTGAAGATGAAGCAGATGAGTGCCGTCGCGGCGATGCCCGGGAGGGCGATCGGGGCCACGACCCGCGCGAGGACCGTCGGCAGCCGTGCCCCGTCCACCCGGGCCGCCTCGATCACCGCGACCGGGATCTCGGCGAGGAACGACTGCATCATCCACACCGCGATCGGCAGGTTCATGGAGGTGTAGAGGATGACCAGCAGCCAGATGTTGTCGAGCATCCCGGCGTTCTTGGCGAAGAGGTAGATCGGGAGCAGGCCCGCGACCGCCGGCAGCATCTTCGTGGAGAGGAAGAAGAACAGGACGTCCGTCCACTTGCGGACGCGGTTGATCGACAGCGCGTACGCCGCAGGGAAGGCCAGCAGCAGGACCAGCAGGGTCGAGGCCACGGACGCGACCGTGGAGTTGATCAGCGCCGGCCAGGGGCTCGCGCCGCCGCCCGCGCCGAAGAACTCGCGGTAGCCGTCCAGGGTCAGGGCGGCGGCGAAGGACGGCGGGTTGGTCGCCGCGTCCTGCTCGGAGTGGAAGGACGTCAGCGCCATCCACGCGATGGGCAGGAAGAACGCGACGCCGAGCAGCCAGGCCAGCAGGCCCAGGCCCGCACCCTTGCCACGGACACGACGGACACGCAGGGCGTTCGTGCTCATGCGCGGGACACCTCCTCGCGGAACAGGGACGACACCACGCGCAGGGCGAAGGTCGCGATGACGATCGAGCCGATGACCACCAGGACGCCCGCGGCCGAGGCGAGGCCGTTCTCGTGGGCCTGGTAGAAGCTCTGGTAGACGGTGTAGGGGAGGTTGGCGGTGCCCAGGCCGCCGGACGTGATCGTGAAGACCGCGTCGAAGTTCTGGACGATGTAGATCGAGCCCAGCAGGGCGCCCAGTTCGAGGTAGCGGCGCAGATGTGGCAGCGTCAGGTGGACGAAGATCTGCCAGTCGCTCGCGCCGTCGACCCGGGCCGCCTCGATCTGCTGGTGGTCACGGCTCTGCAGGCCGGCCAGCAGGATCAGCATCATGAACGGCGTCCACTGCCAGACGAGCGACGCCTCGACCGCGAGCAGCGGGGTGTTCGAGATCCAGTCGGGCTGTGGGCCGCCCACATAGTGCAACAACCCGTTGAACAACCCGTATTCGGGGTTGTAGAGCACATGTTTCCAGAGCAGGGCCGCCGCGACCGGTACGACCAGGAAGGGTGCGATCAGCAGCGTCCGTACGATGCCCCGGCCGCGGAACCTCCGGTCCAGCAGCAGCGCCAGGACGAGGCCCAGCACCAGGCTGGCCAGGACCACCGCCACCGTCAGCAGGACGGTCGTCCACACCGACCGGCGCAGGTCCGGGTCGGTGAGGACCTCCTGGTAGTTGTCGAGGCCGGTGAACTGCCGGGCGTCGGGATAGAGGGAGTTCCAGTCGAAGAAGGAGATCACCAGCGTGGCCACGAAGGGCAGCTGGGTCACGACGATCATGAAGATCAGGGCGGGGAGCAGCGGGGCGCGGGTGGCCCAGGCGCGCAGGCGGGCGGAGGGCCGGCGGACCGGGGTGCGCGTCTCGGGAGCGGCCAGGGGGGCCGTTGTCGTGGCGGTCATCGTCCCTCGTACTCCTCGGAGATCTTCTCGGCGAGCGCTTGCGACTTCTTCAGGGCCGATTCGACGGACTGGCGTCCGGCGATGGCCGCGCTGATCTCCTGCGAGACCTTGGTGCCGAGGTCGGTGAACTCGGGGATGCCGACGAACTGGATGCCGGGCGCGGGCCGCGGCTGCACGCCGGGATCATTGGGCCGGGCTCCCTCGATGGCCTCCTTGGTCATCTCCTGGAAGGCGGCGGCCTCCTTGCGGTAGTCGGCGTTGGCGTACGTCGAGGCCCGTTTGCCGGCCGGGACGTTGGACCAGCCGATTTCGTCGCCGACCAGCTGCTCGTACTCCTTGCCGGACGCCCAGGAGACGAACTTCCAGGCGTCGTCGGAGTTGCGGGAGGCCTGCTGGATGCCCCAGGCCCAGGTGTAGAGCCAGCCGGAGGACTCGGTCTTCTCGACGGGTGCGGGGGCGTAGCCGATCTTGCCCTTGACCGGCGAGTTCGCCGCCTCCAGGGATCCGGCCGCGGAGGTGGCGTCGTACCACATGGCGACCTTGCCCTGGGTCATGTTGTTCAGGCACTCGGCGAATCCGGACTGGGCGGCGCCGGACTCGCCGTGCGCGCGGACCAGGTCGACGTAGAACTTCGTCGCCTTCTCGAAGGCGGGGGAGTCGAGCTGTGCCTTCCAGTTCTTGTCGAACCAGGTGCCGCCGAAGGTGTTCACGACGGTGGTCAGGGGGGCCATCACCTCGCCCCAGCCGGGCAGGCCGCGCAGGCAGATGCCCTTCATGCCCGGTTCGGCGCCGTCCGCCTTGGCCGCGAGGTCCGCCACCTGCTGCCAGGTGGGGTGGGCGGGCATCGTCAGGCCCTTCTTCTCGAACACGTCCTTGCGGTACATCAGGAACGAGGACTCGCCGTAGAAGGGCTGGCCGTAGAGCTTGCCGTCGTCCCCGGTGAGGGACTGGCGCATCGGCTTCAGGATGTCCTGCTCGTCGTAGCCCGGGTCCTTCGCGACGTAGCCGTTCATCTCGTGCAGCCAGCCGTTGCGGGCGTAGATCGGTATCTCGTAGTTGGACAGCGTGGCGACGTCGTACTGGCCGGCCTGGTTGGCGAAGTCCTGGCTGATCTTGTCGCGGACATCGTTCTCGGGCAGGACGGTGAAGTTGACCTTGATGCCGGTCTCTTCGGTGAAGTGGGCGCGGGTGAGCTTCTGCAGCTCGACCATCTGGGGGTTGTTGACCATCAGGACGTTGATGGCGTCGCCGCCGGATCCGGCCCCGCCCGCCCCGACCCAGCAGCCGGAGAGCAGCGGGGCGAGCAGCGTCCCTGCGGCGGCCATGGCGAGCGTGGCTCGCGGTGGCCGTCGTCGGCTCTGGGTTCGCATGGATCGCTCCTGGATTTATGGGGAGATAAGGGGCATGGCAGGGCGTGGTTGAGCCCTGTGGGGGCGGGGCCGGCGGGTCAGACGCGGATGACCTGTGGGCCGTGCAGTGAGTAGCGGTGGGCCTCGGCTGCCGGCAGCAGCGTGCTCGTCACGATCGTCTCCAGTGCGCCGACCTCGGCGAACCGGCAGAAGCTGACCGCTCCGAACTTGGTGTGCACGCCCGCGAAGACCGTGCGGCGGGCGGCCCGGATCGCCTGTGTCTTGACCTCGCTGACCGCCGGGTCGGGGGTGGTGAGGCCGTGCTCGCGGGAGATGCCGTTGGCGCCGATGAACGCCAGGTCGACGACGAATCCGGCCAGCATCTTCGTCGTCCAGTGGTCGACGGTGGCGAGGGTGCCGGAGCGGACCCGGCCACCCAGCAGCAGGACGGACATGGTGTCGGCCTCGGCGAGCGCGCCGGCGACCGGCAGGGACGCGGTGACCACGGTCAGCGGCCGGTCCCGGGGGAGTGCCTCGGCGATGAGCTGCGGGGTGAAGCCCTCGTCGACGAAGACGGTCTCGGCGTCGCCGAGCAGCTCGGCCGCAGCGGTCGCGATCCGGCGCTTCTCGGGGACGTGGCTGGTGGCGCGGAAGGCGAGCGTCGTCTCGAAGCCGGCGCTCTCCACCGGGTAGGCGCCGCCATGGGTGCGGCGGAGCAGGCCGTGGTCCTCCAGGACACGCAGGTCCCGCCGTACGGTTTCCTTGGCCACGCCCAGTTCGGCGGCGAGGGCGGTGACGTCGACGGAACCGCTCGCGCGGGCGGCGCGGACGATCTCGCGCTGGCGTTCTTCCGCGGTTCTGGTCATGGCCGTCACCCGCCTTCCTGCTGTGCTGCCCGTTCGGGCCCTCGGTCGGGCCATGGGGGAAGTTCTACAGCGGGTGCTCCACGGCGACCAGGTCTGTTGCGGAAGTGTTCGTGCCCGGGTGTGCCCGTTCGGTCCCGGACACGCGCCGCGTGCCGCAGGGGGTTCGTGGCCGTCCGCGGGTGCGTTGTGGCTGGTCGCGCAGTTCCCCGCGCCCCTGAGGGCGCTGCCCGACCGCATCCGGGCCGTGCCCGAACGCCCGAGCGGGCGGGCCCGTTCTCTGCCCGCCCGCCCTCTCGCGACGACTCTTTCCGGTCAGTACGGCCAGATCGGCGGGTCCGTCACGAAGTGGCCGCCGAGGTAGGCGTGCGCCTCGTTGTCCGGGTCCAGCTCGCCCTGCTCGGCGATGAGCTTCTCGGCCCACGGCTCGGAGTCGTCCTGCGGTTCGTAGCCGAGCGCCCGGGCGGTGGTGAGGTCCCACCACAGCCGGGTGTTGGCGGAGGAGCCGTGGACGACGGTGTGGCCGACGTGCTCGGCGGTCAGGGCCGCGTGGAAGAGGCGGGCGCCGTCGGCGGGGCTCATCCACACCGAGAGCATGCGCACGCTGGTCGGCTCCGGGAAGCAGGAGCCGATGCGCACCGAGACCGTCTCCAGGCCGTGCTTGTCCCAGTAGAGCTGCGCGAGGTCCTCGCCGAAGCACTTGGACAGGCCGTAGAAGGTGTCCGGGCGGCGGGGGGTGTCGACCGGGATCAGGGGGTCGTCGCCCTGGGGGCGCGGGGTGTAGCCGACGGCGTGGTTGGAGGAGGCGAAGACGATCCTGCCGACGCCCTCCTCGCGGGCGGCCTCGTACAGGTGGTAGGTGCCCTCGATGTTCGCCTTGAGGATCTTCTCGAAGGGGGCTTCCAAGGAGATGCCGGCGAGGTGGATGATCGCGTCGACGCCGCGGACCGCCTCGCGCACGGCGTCCTGGTCGGCGAGGTCGGCGGTGATCGCGTCCGGCGCGCCCTCGATCGGGCGCAGGTCGAGCAGTCGCAGCTCGTAGCCGTAGTCCGGGAGCAGGTCCCGCATCAGGGTGCCGAGGCCACCGGCGGCGCCGGTGAGCAGGACGGTGCGGGGAGCGGGCATCCTCGGTCTCCTTGAATCTCCCACCGTGCACATGAGTGCACGGCATTCATATTCGTGGACACGCTAAGGATCCGGGGCGGAGCCCGTCAAGTATGCCGCGGAAGCAGTGAATCCGCTGGTGTGTCGCGGGTTCGCGCGCTTGACCCGCGCCGAGGCGGCGCTTTAGCGTGGATGCGTTCAGAAATATAGACGGCAATCATGAATATGGAACCGGGAGAGCTCGTGACGTCAGCCCCTCTCGCCGCTCGACTCAACATCCCCAGCGGACCGCTGTTCTTCCCGGTCACCGCCTACGGCCCCGACGGCTCCGTGGACCTCGACACCTACCGCACGCACGTGCGCCGCGGGGTCGAGGCCGGAGCCGCCGCCGTGTTCGCCTGCTGCGGCACCGGCGAGTTCCACGCGCTGACGCCCGAGGAGTTCGAGCGGTGCGTCCAGGTGGCCGTCGAGGCGGCCGAGGGGCGCGTGCCGGTCGTCGCGGGCGCCGGGTACGGCACCGCGCTCGCCGTGCGCTACGCCCGGCTCGCCGAGGCGGCCGGGGCGGACGGGCTGCTCGCCATGCCGCCGTACCTCGTGATCGCCGGGCAGGAAGGGCTGCTGCGGCACTACCGGGAGATCGCCGCCGCGACCGCCCTGCCCGTGATCGTCTACCAGCGGGACAACGCCGTCTTCACCCCGGAGACCGTCGTCGAACTCGCCCGCACGGACGGGATCATCGGCCTCAAGGACGGGCTCGGCGACCTCGACCTCATGCAGCGCATCGTCAGCGCCGTACGCTCCGAGGTCCCCGGCGACTTCCTCTACTTCAACGGCCTGCCGACCGCCGAACAGACCCAGCTCGCCTACCGCGCCCTCGGAGTCACGCTCTACTCGTCCGCCGTGTTCTGCTTCGCGCCCGAGATCGCCCTCGCCTTCCACCAGGCGCTGCGCAGCGGCGACGACAGCACGGTGGAGAAGCTGCTGGACGGCTTCTACCGCCCCTTCGTCGAACTGCGGGCCCAGGGCCGCGGCTACGCCGTCGCCCTCGTCAAGGCCGGCGTACGACTGCGCGGACTGGACGTGGGGGAGGTACGCCCCCCGCTGCACGAGCCGGCCGAGGATCATGTCAAGCAGCTCGCCGAAGTGATCGAGCGCGGCTACGCGCTGCTTGAGGAGGCACAGTGAAGGCGTCGGCATTCGTCTACCCCTGGGACGTCAACGGGGACCCGGAGGCGCCCGCGCGGATCGCCGCGCTCGGCGTGGAGCAGGTGACGCTCGCCGCCGCCTACCACTCCACGCGCGCGCTCACGCCCCGCCACCCGCGCCACCGCATCGTCACCGCCGAGCACGCCGCCGTGCTGTACCCGTTGGGCGGCCGCTGGGACGGGCGGGAGCTGCGCCCCTACGCGGCCGGTGACTGGGCCCCCGGGGACGCCTTCGGGGAGGCCGCCGCCGCGCTCGCGGACGCCGGCCTCCAGGTGCACACCTGGGTCGTCCTCGCGCACAACTCCCGCCTGGGCGCCGAGCACCCGGACACCTCGGTCGTCAACGCCTACGGCGACCGCTACCCCTGGGCGCCGTGCATCGCCCAGCCCGCCACGCGCGCGTACCTGACCGACCTGGCGGCGGAGGCGGCCGTACGGCCCGGGGCGCGCGGGACCGAGCTGGAGTCCCTCGGCTGGTACGGCCTGCAGCATCTGCACGCCCACGACAAGACCGGCGGCGTCGGCCTCGGCGACGCCGGGCAGTACCTGATGGCGCTGTGCTTCTGCCCGGCCTGCCGGGAGGGCTACGGCCGGCACGGCCTGGACGCCGACGAGCTGGCCGCCGCCGTACGGACCGCGCTGGAGCCGGTGTGGCAGGGGGCGACGCCCTCCGACGGAGGCTGGACGGGCGTCGAGAAGCTCCTCGGCGAGACGCTCGCGAACACCACGCGCGCGTGGCGCGACAAAACGGCCCGCACGCTCCAGGAGGAGGCCGTGGCGGCGGTGCGGGCGGCCGCGCCCGAGGGCTTCCAGGTGCTGCTGCACGCGGACCCGGTGTCGTACCACGTCGGTGCGAACCCGGGCGTCGACCCGGCGCACATCCTGTCCGTCGCGGACGGTGTGGTCGTGCCCTGCGCGGGCGGCACCGGCACCCTGACGCCGTTCGCCCGGCAGGGCAAGGAGGGCGCCGTCATCGCCGCCAACTTCACCGTCGTCTCCGGCATGGGCGGCAGCCCCGGCACCCTCGCCGCCGACGCGGCCGAGGCACGGCGGCTCGGCGCCACCGAACTGCGGCTGTATCACGCCGGGTTGGCGTCCGACGGTGACCTGGAGGCGGTCCGTTCCGCTCTCGCCGGGCTCTGAAGCAGCGCCGCGGCCGTCACCAGCAGGGCCACGCCCAGGGCCACCAGCACCAGCCGGTGGCTCACCAGCTCGACCAGGGCCGCCCCGGCGGCCAGCCCGACCACGTTCGGCGTGTACACCAGCGTGTTGGCGGTGGCGGTGACCCGGCCCAGCAGCGGGCCCGGCGTCTCGCGCTGCACGGACGTCAGCGTGGCGATCAGCACGGCGGGCAGCCCCGCCCCGATCGCCGCGCCGCACATCAGCGCCAGTGGGTCGGACGGCACCGCCCGCAGGGCCACCGCGACGGCCAGCAGCGCGATGCCGTACGCCGCGAAGCGCCGCTCGCCCAGGCGGCGCAGGGCGGTGCCGGAGAACAGACCGACCGCGACCGACCCGGCGCCCTGCACGGCGTACAGCACACCGGCGTACGCGGGGGAGTGCCCGAGGCCGTCGACGACGGCGTAGGCCATCGCCCCGTTCAGGCCGGCGAACAGCATGGTGGCGCCGCCCGCCAGGACCAGGGGGCGCAGCACGGGGTGCGCCCACAGGTGGCGGACGCCCTCGGCGGTCCGCCCCCGGCGGGTGCCGGTGGGCCGCGCCGGCTTCTCCTCCCGCACCCGCAGCACCGCGTACAGGCCGGTGGCCAGGACGAACGTCGCCGCGTCCAGGAGGGCGACGCTCGCGCCGCCGTACGCCGCGTACAGGCCCGCGCCCGCCAGCGGGGCCAGGAGTTTCATGCCCTCGTTGGCCGTCATGCGCAGACCGTTGAAGTCGCCGAGCAGGGACGGGTCGACGGCGGTCGCGACGAGCGCCGACTCGGCCGCGTCATGGACGACGCCCGCCGCGCCGTATACGAACAGCACCGCGTACAGCAGCCACAGGTCGCCCGGGGCGTCGACGCCCACGAGGGTGAGCAGGAGGGCGCCCAGGAGCAGGTTCACGCCGATCAACAGGGGTTTGCGGCGGACCCGGTCGGCGAGCGTGCCGAGCAGCGGTCCGGCCAGGGTCGGCAGCCACATGGCGAGCATGCACAGCGCGGCCAGGCCGTCCGAGCCGGTGAGGTCCTTGACCCACACGCCGGAGGCCAGCCACAGGGCCGAGGTACCGAAGCCGGAGACCACCACTCCGGAGAGGTAGAGCCCTGCGTTGCGGTCGCGCAGGACGCGCACCATGGGCCAGGCGGTTCTGTTCGTCATGCCTGGTCATCGTGGTTCTAAGGCCCGCGAGCTGGAATCGGGCAAGTGCCGTAGAAACGGGCGCCGGTTGGCGCGGGGGCGGGTTCGTCCGCCAGCAGGCGGCAACCAGAAGCACTCGGTCCTCCAGCGGCAGGCCCCACGGGCGGCCTGTGCGAACCGGATCCGCGCGCTCGCGTAGCGCGATCAGCTTCCCGAACTGACGCAGGCCCAGCCTTGTGAACGGGGCTGTCCGAGACGGCTCCGAGCCCTGGTCACTGCCAGGCGGACCCCGGCGACTGTTGCGTCGCCCGAGTCGCTCGGAGGACTCGATTCCCTTGTGGGTGATACGGACGCCGATGCGCTTGCCTCGTAGCCACCTTCGCAGCTCAGACGCTGAGGCTTGAAGTGGCGACCAAGGACAACGAGAACGAGGGGCAGTCCGTTCGCGCCCGACAGGACAGGCATCTTGGAGCCTGGCCTGTCTCGATCCACGGGGCCCAGACTCCAGCCCTCGACCAGATCGGGAACCTTCGATGGGCCGTCGACTTCGATATCCCGCCCAGGTGCTGCACGCTCGCCGACAAAGAGAAACATGACTCGCCTGCCCATCGCTCTTAGTCCGGCTTTCTACAGATGAAATGGCAGGATCTCCCGAGGTGCGCGAATTTTGTATCCGGCTAGCCTGGAAGAGAGGTCCGACAGCACTTCGTATTTCAACTTTGCTTGAGGCTCTTCCACTTGAGAGGCTGGGGCAGACCCTTTGGTTGAAATGGCCAGATCGTCAGGAGGTCAAGATGATGGCAACACAACAGCAAGTGAGGGCAACAGAAGCGCAGGTGTTCGTCGACTGGACGTCCCGCGACAGCGAGCGTAAAGCAACCGGGAAGTTGGGCGGCCGAACGGTGACGGTCAGCGGGGTCACGGGCACTTTGGGCGCCGTGGACATCAACGGGGAGCACACCGAATTCGGATCGGCCCTCTTCACCCCTCAGTTGCCCTCCTCGGACTCGGTGGAACTCAGGAGCAGAAGAGACGACACCGAGTTCAAAATCGACTTCGGTGGCAAGGTGCAGGATGCCATTCTTCACCTGGGATCGCTCGCCTCGATCATGACGTTCGAGGCGGGTACGACTGTTACCCGGATCAGCGGCGACGCGGACTTCAAGGTCCCTCAGAGCAACATGGTCACGGGCAGGTTCAAGGAAGGTCCGCCCACTGATTCCAACGGCACCATTCACGTCAGCAAGTCCGATCCCTTCAGTTCGATCACGTTCAAGCTGAGGCTGAACTACGACGGCACTGAGGAAGGCGTATACCTCCAGTTCGGCAGGACAGTAGAGTTCGTCGACTGGACGTCCCGCGACAGCGAGCGTAAAGCAACCGGGAAGTTGGGCGGCCGAACGGTGACGGTCAGCGGGGTCACGGGCACTTTGGGCGCCGTGGACATCAACGGGGAGCACACCGAATTCGGATCGGCCCTCTTCACCCCTCAGTTGCCCTCCTCGGACTCGGTGGAACTCAGGAGCAGAAGAGACGACACCGAGTTCAAAATCGACTTCGGTGGCAAGGTGCAGGATGCCATTCTTCACCTGGGATCGCTCGCCTCGATCATGACGTTCGAGGCGGGTACGACTGTTACCCGGATCAGCGGCGACGCGGACTTCAAGGTCCCTCAGGGCAACATGGTCACGGGCAAGCCCAAGGAAGGTCCGCCCACCGATTCCAACGGCACCATTCACGTCAGCAAGTCCGATCCCTTCAGTTCGATCACGTTCAAGCTGAGGCTGAACTACGACGGCACTGAGGAAGGGGTATACCTCCAGTTCGGCCGTTAGGGTGCCGGGAGGTGTTGGCTGCGATCGTGTTCGTGGCGAGGTCAGGCTGCACGCAACAGCAATCGCCTGCCGCGCCGTTCGGGCCGTCGAGTGCGACGGCCCGAACGGCGCTTTTCCGAGTCCGCACTCCCCTTCCCCGACCGCTTGGCCCGGATCCACGACGCCCTGAGTGAACACCACCCGGAGATCACCGTGGTGGGTACGGTCGGCCCCTCTCCCAGCGGCGAGGGGTGGGAGCAGGGATGGGCGTTCGCCCCCGAGCGCGGACCGGCTTCAGCCGGGAGAGCACTTCAACTCCCAGGAAGCGAAACCAGGAGAGGGACAGCCGATGACCGACACCACCCCGACCCTCGACCTCCGAGCGCAGACGGCGGTCCTGGCGCGCCTGGCCGAAGGCGTCACCGACGAGCAACTGGCGGACCCGACGCCCTGCCCGGAGTACGCGGTGCGCAACCTGCTGGGCCACCTGGTCGGGCTGACCGTCGCCTTCCGTGACACCGGCCGCAAGGACCTGGGCGCCACGACCGACACCAGCCCGGACTCCGCGCTCCCGGACATCGGGCCCGGCTGGCGCGAGGAGCTGCCCAGGGTCCTCGCCGGACTGGCCGAGGCCTGGCGCGACCCGGCCGCCTGGACCGGCATGACCCGGGCCGGGGGCGTCGACCTGCCCGGCGAGATCGCGGGCCTGGTCGCCACCGACGAGCTGGTGATCCACGGCTGGGACCTCGCCCGCGCGACCGGCCAGCCGTACGCCCCCGACCCGGCCGCGCTCCAGACCTGCCACGACTTCCTCGCCGCGTCGGTCGACGACCCCGGCCGGGGCGAGATCTTCGGCCCCGTCGTCCCCGTCGAGGAGGGCGCGCCGCTGCTGGACCGGACGGTGGGGCTGAGCGGGCGGGATCCGGGGTGGAAGCCCAGGTCGTAGAAAGCGATTGCTACTTCCTTCGTCAGAAGCATTGACGAAACAAACGCGCCCTCCTACCGTCATCGCGTCGTACTTCGTACGTCATATATGAGACGCGATACGCGAGATCCGATACGCGATCCCCAGGGACGCGAGATCCGAGAGGCGCGCATGACCTCTGTGCCCACGCCGATCCCCTCCCGCACGCAGTACGTGCTGGAGGGAATCAAACACCGCATCCTCACCGGGCAGTTGACGCCGGGCCAGGCGCTGGTCGAGACCGAGCTCGCCGCGCAGTTCGGGGTGTCCAAGACCCCGGTGCGCGAGGCGCTCAAGACCCTCGCCGGGACCGGGCTGGTCGTGATGAGCCAGTACAAGGGCGTCACGGTGCGCATGGTGGACGCGGACATGGCGCGCGAGGTCTACGACGTGCGGCTGCTGCTGGAGCCCGAGGCGCTGAAGCGGGCCGTGCGGCGCGGGGCCTCCCTGGACGCCGCCCGGGACGCGCTGACCCGCGCCGACGCCGCCACCGACACCGCCGAACGCTCCCTCGCCAACCGCGAGTTCCACCGCGCCCTGTACCTGCCGTGCGGCAACCCGCTGCTCGGCCGGATGCTCGACGAGGTCCGCGACCAGGCCGCCCTCGTCTCCGCCGTCGCCTGGGCCGCCTCGCCCTCCTGGGACCGGGAGGCCGGCGAGCACCGCGAGATCCTCCGGCTCGCCCTCGACGGCGACGCCGACGGCGCGGCGCGCGCCCTCCACTCCCACATCGCGTCCTTCGTGCAGCGCGCTTTCCCCGAGGCAGCACTGGAACAGGAAGGTCAGGAATGAGCAGCGTGGCGTTCGAGACCCAGCGGGCGGCACTGGCCGACGTGGTGGCGATCCCGGTGACGCCGTTCGCCAAGGACGGCTCCGTCGAGCAGGACACCCACCGGGCCCTGCTGCGCCGTCTGCTCGACGGCGGCATCACGACCCTCACCCCGAACGGCAACACCGGCGAGTTCTACGCACTGACCCCCGAAGAGCGCCGGCTCGTCACCGAGTTGACGATCGCCGAGGCCGGGGAGCGGGCCGTCATCCTGGTCGGCGTCGGGCACGACATCCCGACCGCCGTCGCCTCCGCCCGGCACGCCCGTGACCTCGGCGCCCAGATGGTGATGGTGCACCAGCCCGTCCACCCGTACGTCTCCCAGGCCGGCTGGGTCGACTACCACCGCGTCGTCGCCGAGGCCGTGCCCGAGCTGGGCGTCGTCCCCTACATCCGCAACGCGCAGCTCACCGGGGCCCGCCTCGCCGAACTCGCCGACGCCTGCCCGAACGTCATCGGCGTGAAGTACGCCGTCCCGGACGCCGCCAGGTTCGCGGCCTTCGCCCGGGACGCCGGGCTGGAACGGTTCGTGTGGGTGGCCGGCCTCGCCGAGCCCTACGCGCCCTCCTACTTCTCCGCGGGCGCCACCGGCTTCACCTCCGGGCTCGTCAACGTCGCCCCGGCCGTCTCCCTGAACATGATCGAGGCGCTGCGCTCCGGCGACTACCCGGCCGCCATGAAGGTCTGGGAGCAGATCCGCCGCTTCGAGGAACTGCGCGCAGCGAACGGCTCAGCCAACAACGTCACCGTCGTCAAGGAGGCCCTCGCCTCCCTCGGGCTGTGCCGCCGCGAGGTCCGCCCACCGAGCAGGCCACTGCCCGAGAGCGAGCGGGCCGAGGTCGCCGCCATCGCCGCCGGGTGGTCGATATGAGCACACCGAAGAAGCGTCCGGAGGACCTGCGCAGCCACCAGTGGTACGGCACCGAAGGGCTGCGCACCTTCAGCCACCGCGCCCGCACCCGCCAGCTCGGCTACCTGCCCGAGGAGCACCTCGGCAAGCCCGTCATCGCGATCCTCAACACGTGGTCGGACATCAACCCCTGTCACGTGCACCTCAGGGATCGCGCTCAGGCGGTCAAGCGCGGTGTCTGGCAGGCGGGCGGTTTCCCGCTGGAGTTCCCGGTCTCGACCCTGAGCGAGACCTTCCAGAAGCCGACCCCCATGCTCTACCGCAACATGCTCGCCATGGAGACGGAGGAGCTGCTGCGGTCGTACCCGGTCGACGGGGCCGTGCTGATGGGCGGCTGCGACAAGTCCACGCCCGCCCTGCTCATGGGCGCGGCGAGCGCGGACCTGCCGGCGGTGTTCGTACCGGCCGGACCCATGCTGCCGGGCCACTGGCGCAACGAGGTGCTCGGTTCCGGCACCGACATGTGGAAGTACTGGGACGACAAGCGGGCCGGTGTCATCGGCGACTGCGAGATGCAGGAGCTGGAGAGCGGCCTCGCCCGCTCGCCCGGCCACTGCATGACGATGGGCACGGCCTCCACCCTGACCGCCGCCGCCGAGGCGCTCGGCGTCACGGTCCCGGGTGCTTCCAGCATTCCGGCCGTCGACTCCGGGCACGACCGGATGGCCGCCAAGGCGGGCATGACGATCGTCGAACTGGTCCACAGGGACCGGAAGCTGAGCGACATCCTCACCGCCGAGGCCTTCGAGGACGCCGTGACGACCGTGCTCGGCCTCGGCGGCTCCACCAACGCGGTGATCCACCTGATCGCCATGGCGGGCCGCGCGGGCGTCCGGCTCAGCCTCGACGACTTCGACCGCATCGCCCGCACGGTCCCGGTGCTGGCCAACGTACGGCCCGGCGGACAGACGTACCTGATGGAGGACTTCCACTTCGCGGGCGGCCTGCCCGGGTTCCTCTCCCGGATCACGGACCTGCTCCACCTGGACCGGCCGACCGTCTCCTGCGACACGCTGCGGGAGCAGATCGCAGGCGCGCAGGTGCACAACGACGACGTCATCCGGACCCGGGACAACCCGGTCGCGAAGGAGGGCGGAGTCGCCGTACTGCGCGGCAACCTCTGCCCGAACGGCGCCGTCATCAAGCACATCTCCGCCGAGCGGCACCTGCTCAAGCACACCGGACCCGCCGTCGTCTTCGACGACTACAAGACCATGCAGCGCACCATCAACGACCCGTCGCTCGGCATCACCCCCGACCACGTGCTCGTGCTGCGCAACGCCGGCCCCAAGGGCGGCCCGGGCATGCCCGAGTACGGGATGCTGCCCCTGCCCGACCACCTGCTCAAGCAGGGCGTGCGGGACATGGTCCGCATCTCCGACGCCCGGATGAGCGGCACGAGTTACGGCGCCTGTGTGCTGCACGTCGCGCCCGAGTCGTACGTGGGCGGACCGCTCGCCCTCGTGCGCACCGGCGACTCCATCACCCTCGACGTCGAGGCGCGCACCCTCCATCTCCATGTGGACGACGAGGAGCTTCAGCGGCGCAGGGCGGACTGGACGCCGCCGCCCACCCGTTATGAGCGCGGCTACGGTGCGCTCTACAACGAGCAGATCACGCAGGCCGACACCGGCTGCGACTTCGAGTTCCTGGCCCGCCCGGGCAAGGTGCAGGACCCGTACGCGGGCTGAACCGCCGCACCACCCAGGTACCTCAGCACGACCCGGCACGACCCTTGCCCAGCAAGAAAGCGCTTCCCGCGCACGCACGACGTACCACGACGTACTGAGATCGGAGAACAGTCATGGCCCAAGCCGCAGCCGTGGCGAAACCGCCCGCGCCACCCCGGCGGCGCCGTGCCTCCGCCACCCCGCGCAGGCTCCCCTACCTGCTGATCGCACCGGCCGCCCTGCTCATGCTGGGCTTCATCGCCTACCCGGTCATCAGCGTCTTCTACTACAGCCTGCAGAACTACAACCCCACCAAGCCGTGGCGCAACGGATACGCGGGCTTCGACAACTTCGTCCGCATCTTCACCGACGACCCGCTGTTCTGGGACAGTCTCGTCTTCAGCGCCAAGTGGGTCTTCGTCGAAGTGGGCCTGCAACTGCTGTTCGGCCTCGCACTCGCCCTCATCGTCAACCAGACCTTCGTCGGCCGGGGCCTGGGACGTGCCCTGGTCTTCTCCCCGTGGGCCGTCTCCGGCGTGCTGACCTCCGCGATCTGGGTGCTGCTCTACAACTCCCAGACCGGAATCACCCGTTACCTCGCGGACATGGGCATCGGCTCCTACGGCACCAGCTGGCTGTCGGACACCTCCACCGTGTTCCCGGCGGCGATCGTCGCCGACCTGTGGCGCGGGGTGCCCTTCTTCGCGATCCTGATCCTCGCCGACCTCCAGTCCGTCTCGAAGGACCTGTACGAGGCCGCCGAGGTCGACGGGGCCAGCCGGATCAAGCAGTTCTGGCACATCACCCTGCCGCACCTGAAGGACGCCATCATCCTGTCCACGCTGCTGCGCGCGGTGTGGGAGTTCAACAACGTCGACCTGCTGTACACGCTGACCGGCGGCGGACCGGCGGGTGTCACCACGACGCTGCCGCTGTACATCGCCAGCACCAGCGTCGAGTCCCACAACTTCGGCTACGCGTCGGCCCTGACCACGGTCGCGTTCGTGATCCTGCTCTTCTGCTCGCTCGTGTATCTGCGGATGAGCAAGTTCGGAGGCGAGAACAAATGAGCACCAAGGTGGCCACCAAGGCCGCGCCCGCCCCCGCACCCGCCACCCCGGAACCGCCGCGGCCGGCAGGCAAGTCCCGCCGCGCCTGGGACGAGGCGCCCCGCTGGCAGATCTACCTGCCCCTGGGCATCTACCTCGTCTTCACGCTGATCCCGTTCTACTGGATCCTGCTGTTCTCGCTGCGCCCGGCCGGCTCCACCTCGCTGGTGCCCTGGCCGATGACCTTCGACCACTTCGAGAAGGTGTGGACGGAGCGCAGCTTCGGCATCTATTTCCAGAACAGCGTGCTCGTCGGGGTCGTCACGCTGGTGATGACGACCCTGGTCGCGCTGGCCGGGGGCTACGCCCTCGCCCGGTTCAACTTCAGGGTCAAGCAGGTCTTCATGCTGGCCCTGCTGTGCTCCCAGTTCGTGCCGGGCGCGCTGTTGCTGGTCCCGCTGTTCGAGATCTTCGCCGAGCTGCAGATGATCAACTCGCTGGGCAGCGTCATCATCGCCGAGACCGTCTTCCAGCTGCCGCTGTCGATGATCCTGATCAGCAACTTCATCAAGAACGTGCCGTACTCCCTGGAGGAGGCCGCCTGGGTCGACGGCTGCAACCGGTTCAAGGCCTTCCGGATCGTCGTCCTGCCGCTGCTGCGGCCCGGTCTCATCGCCGTCGGCTCCTTCGCCTTCGTGCACTCCTGGAACCACTTCCTGTTCGCCCTGATGTTCCTCAACAACCAGCAGAAGCAGACCATCCCGGTCGGCCTCAACACCCTGATGGGCGCGGACAGCGTCGACCTCGGCGCCCTCGCTGCGGGCGGCATCATCGCGGCCGTGCCCGTGGTGATCGTGTTCGCCTTCATCCAGAAGTGGCTGATCACCGGGTTCAGCGCCGGGGCGGTGAAGGGATGAGAGCACGTCACCTCGTCGTGGCCGCCGGCCTGCTGGGACTGCTGTGCGTCCCCGCGCACGCCGAGGCCCGGGACATCAGCCGCGACACCCTGCCCGCGAACGACGGCTGGGCGGCGGCCGAGGGCGGCACCACCGGCGGTGCCGCGGCCGACGACGCCCACGTCCACACCGTGACCGACCGAGCCGAACTGGTGCGCGCCCTGGACGGCGGCAGCGACACCCCGAAGATCATCAAGATCGCCGGGACCATCGACGCCAACACCGACGACGACGGCGACCGCCTGGACTGCGCCGACTACGCCACAGACGGCTACAGCCTGAAGAAGTACCTCGCCGCCTACGACCCCCGCACCTGGGGCTCGGCCAAGCCCAGCGGCCCGCAGGAGGAGGCCCGCCAGGCGTCGGCGGCCCGGCAGGCCGAACGCGTGGAGCTGACCGTCGGCTCCAACACCACGATGGTCGGGCTGGGTTCCCGCGCGGTGCTCAAGGGCGCCAGCCTGCAGGTCAAGGACGCGGACAACGTGATCATCCGCAACCTCGACCTGCGCGACGCCTACGACTGCTTCCCCGTCTGGCAGCCCAACACCGGCGGCCTCGGCGACTGGAAGACCGCGTACGACAACATCTGGCTGCGCGGCGCCACGCACGTCTGGATCGACCACGTCACGCTCTCCGACAGGGGGCACCCGGACGACAGGGAACCCACCTACCTCGGCCGCAACTACCTGCGCCACGACGGCCTGCTGGACATCACCAACGGCTCCGACCTGGTCACCGTCTCCTGGAGCCGGTTCGCCGACCACGACAAGGCCATGCTCATCGGCAACAGCGACTCGGCGACGAGCGACCGGGGCAGACTCCGGGTCACCCTGCACCACAACGAGTTCACGTCGGTCGTCCAGCGCGCGCCAAGGGTCCGCTTCGGCCAGGTGCACCTCTACAACAACCGGTACGTCGTCCCCGACGGCGCGCCCTACCGCTACTCCCTCGGCGTGGGCACCGAGTCCGCCCTCTACGCCGAGAACAACGCCTTCACCACGCCCGGCCACGTCGAGGCGGCCGACCTGGTCAAGAGCTGGAACGGCAACGCCCTGCACCAGAGCGGCACCCTCTTCAACGGCTACCCGGTCGACCTGCTCGCGATCCACAACGCCTACAACTCGGGCAGCGAACGCGACCTGACCGCCGACGTGGGCTGGACACCCACTCTGCACACGAAGATCGACAGCGCCGAGGCGGCCGACCGGGCCGTGGTCCGCGGCGCGGGAGCGGGGAGGATCCCATGAGCACACCCCTGCCCGTCGTCCTCGCCGGCGCCCGCGGCCACGGCCGCTGGCACGTGGAGAACATCCGCCGTCTCCAGCGCGCGGGACTGGTCCGGCTGGTGGGCATCTGCGAGCTGACCCCGCTGACCGAGGACGAGTTCGGCGGCGAACTCCCCGAGCAGTCGGCCGACTTCGGCGCGCTGCTGGAGTCCACCGGCGCCCGGATCGCGGTGATCTGCACGCCGATCCCGACGCACACCGACCTCGCGCTGACGGCCGCACGCAAGGGTGTCCACATCCTCCTGGAGAAGCCGCCCGCCCCCTCCTACGCCGAGTACCGCCGCATGGCCGACGGGGTCGCCGAGGCCGGTGTCGCCTGCCAGATCGGGTTCCAGTCGCTGGGCTCGCACGCCCTGCCCGCGGTCCGCGAACTGGTCGCCCAGGGTGCCATCGGCCAGCTCGTCGGGCTCGGCGGAGCCGGTGCCTGGGTGCGCGACGAGGCCTACTTCCGCCGGGCGCCCTGGGCGGGCAAGCGGCGGCTGAACGGCGTCGACGTGATCGACGGGGCGCTGACCAACCCCCTCGCGCACGCCGTCGCCACGGCCCTCGCCCTTGGCGGCAGCACCCGCGCCGAGGACGTCACCGCCATCGAGACCGAACTGCTGCGCGCCAACGCCATCGAGTCCGACGACACCTCCTGCGTCCGCATCACCACCGCGCAGGGCCACCCGGTCACCGTCGCCGCGACCCTGTGCGCCGAGCGGGCCGACGAGCCGTACGTCCTGATGCACGGCAGCAGCGGTCGGATCACCTTCTGGTACAAGCAGGACCGGGTCCTGCTCCAGCGTGCGGACCACGGCCCGGAGGAGTACGAGTACGGCCGCACCGACCTGTTGGAGAACCTCGTCGCGCATCTCACCACCGGGGCCGGCCTGCTGGTCACCCCGGACGAGACCGGCGCCTTCATGAAGGTCGTGGAGGCGATCCGGCAGGCCCCCGACCCGGCCCCGCTGCCCGACACCGCCTGGCACCGGGTCCCCGGCGAGAACCGCAGGGTCGTGCCCGGCATCGACGGACTGGTCGCGGCCGCCGCAGACACCCTCTCCCTGTACTCCGAGCTGGGTGCCCCCTGGGCGCTCCCGCCCGCCCGCCAGAAAGAGGTGAGCACCCGATGACCAGCACCGACACCGCGGTCCTGCGCGTCGCGGGCCGGCCGGTCGGCCGGTACGTCTTCCGGCCCGAGCTCCCCGCGCGCCTGTCCCCGCGCCCGTACCTGCACCCCGTCACCACCCTGGCCGGCACGGCCGTGACCGAGCTCAGCCCGGCCGACCACACACACCACCTCGGCGTCGGTGTCGCCGTTCCCGACGTCGAGGGGTACAACTTCTGGGGCGGGCGCACCTTCGTCCGCGACCAGGGCCCGACCGAGCTGGACAACCACGGTTCCCAGCGGCACACCACCTTCCAGCTGCGCGACCCCGACGGTTTCGTGGAGGAGCTGCGCTGGGTGGCCGCGGGAGGCGAGCTGCTGCGGGAACGCCGCACGGTCGCGGCCACCGAACTCACCGACTCCGCCTGGGCGCTGGACCTCACCTTCTCCCTCACCAACGTCACCCCGGACCCGCTGTCCATCGGCAGCCCCGCCACCAACGGCCGCCCGGGCGCGGCCTACGGCGGCTTCTTCTGGCGGGCCCGCAAGGAGTCCGGGGCCCCGGACGTCTTCACCGCCGACACCGAGGGCGAGGCCGAGGTCCACGGACGGCACGCCGACTGGCTCGCCCTGGCCGGCTCCACCTGGACGCTGGTCTTCGCCGGAGCCACCGGACAGACCCGGCGGGACCCGTGGTTCGTACGCACCGAGGAGTACCCGGGCGTGGGCTCGTCCCTCGCTCACGACGAACGGCTGCCGATCCCGCCCGGTGACACCGTCGTACGCCGCGTCGTCACCGTCGTCGCCGACGGCCGCCTCGACCGGGACGCGGCCGCGTCCCTCGTCCGGAAGGCGGTGAGCCCGTGAGCGCCGAGCAGACCGACGTCACGTACCGCAACCCGATCCTCGACGCCGACTGGTCCGACCCGGACGTCGTGCGCGTCGGCGACGACTTCTACCTGACCGCCTCCAGCTTCGGCCGCGCCCCAGGCCTGCCGCTGCTGCACTCCCGCGACCTGGTCAACTGGACCCTGGTCGGCCACGCCCTCGAACGCCTGGAACCGGCGGGCGAGTTCAGAGCACCGCGCCACGACTGCGGCGTCTGGGCACCCTCGTTGAGGTATCACGACGACCGCTTCTGGATCTTCTGGGGCGACCCCGACCAGGGCATCTTCCAGGTCAACGCACCGGCGATCCGGGGCCCGTGGACCCGCCCGCACCTGGTGAAGGAGGGTAAGGGCCTGATCGACCCGTGCCCCCTGTGGGACGACGAGACCGGCGAGGCGTACCTCGTGCACGCCTGGGCCAAGTCCCGCTCCGGCGTCAAGAACCGCCTCACCGGCCACCGTATGCGCCCCGACGGCACCGAGCTCCTCGACGAGGGCAAGGTGATCGTCGACGGCGACCGCATACCCGGCTGGTTCACCCTCGAAGGGCCCAAGCTCTACCGGCACGACGGCTGGTTCTGGATCCTGGCGCCCGCCGGGGGAGTGGAGACCGGCTGGCAGGGCGCCTTCCGCTCGCGCGGCTTCTTCGGGCCGTACGAGGAGAAGGTCGTCCTGGAGCAGAAGGACACCGACGTCAACGGGCCGCACCAGGGCGGCTGGGTGCGCACCCCGTCCGGCGAGGACTGGTTCCTGCACTTCCAGCAGCGCGGCGCCTACGGCCGGGTCGTGCACCTCCAGCCGATGCGCTGGGGTGCGGACGGCTGGCCCGTGCTCGGTCACGAGGGCGCCCCCGTCGCCCTACACCAGCGGCCCGACCTGCCACCGCAGCCGCCCGCCGCGCCCGCCACCGACGACGACTTCCCCGGTGGACGCTTCGGCCGCCAGTGGCAGTGGACCGCCAACCCGCAGGACGGCTGGGCCACCCAGCACTCCGCAGACGGGCTCCGGCTGACCTGCGTCCGCTCGGCCGACGCGCACGACCTGCGCAGACTGCCGCACGTGCTCACGCAGCGGCTGCCCGGCACGCCCTGCCTGGTCGAGGTGGACCTGTGTCTCAGCAGCGAGGAACCGGGCGCGCGAGCCGGACTCGCGGTCCTCGGCGACGCGTTCGGCTGGATCGGGCTCCAGCGGGGCGCGGACGGGACCGTTCATCTGGTGCACCGGTTCGCCGAGGCGGTCGCGGAGCAGGAGCGGGACGCCGCGCACCCCCGGGAGGCGCCCGAGGGCCGGGCCCGGCTGCGCATCGAGATCGGCGCCGGGGCGCGCTGCCGCTTCTCCTGCGACGTCGGGGACGGCTTCCGCCCCTCCGGTCAGGTCTTCGCCGCCACCCCGTGGCGCTGGGTCGGTGCCCTGCTCGGCCTGTTCGCCCTCGCGCCCGCCGGACAGGGACACGCCGGCGCGGCCACCTTCACGCAGTTCCGGATCAGACCCCTGTAACCCATCACCACCCCGCCTGTTGGGAGCCGCAATGACGCACCTCCGTAGCAAGCGCTTGCCGGGATCCGGCACCACCATGGCCGCCGTGTTCGGCCTGGTCGCCGCCCTGGCCCTGGGGGCGGTGGGGGAGGCGAAGGCCGCCGCCCCCGCCGCGGACACGGCGCAGACCACGCCGGCCACCACGACCGCCGACCGCTTCACCGACCGGCCGCACGGTTTCGCCTCCCTCGCCGGCGGCACCACCGGAGGGGCGGGCGGCAAGGTCGTCACGGTCACCGACCAGGCCTCGCTGGCCAGATACGCGGCGGCCGAGGAACCGTACGTCATCCGCGTCAAGGGCTCGATCGCCGTCGAACCCTTCGGTTCGAACATCGTGGTGGCGTCCGACAAGACCATCATCGGCGTGGGCGACACCGGCGAGATCGTCCACGGCGAACTGCACCTCAAGCCCGGCACGCACAACGTCATCATCCGCAACCTGACGATCCGGGACAGCTACGTCGAGGGCGACTGGGACGGCAAGACCACCGACTTCGACGCCATCCAGATGGACTCCGTCCACCACGTCTGGATCGACCACAACCGCTTCACGCGCATGGGCGACGGGCTGCTCGACGTGCGCAAGGACAGCGAGTACATCACCGTCTCCTACAACCAGTTCGCCGACCACAACAAGGCGTTCGGCATCGGCTGGACGGACAACGCCAAGACGCAGATCACCATCGACCACAACTGGTTCACGGGGACGAAACAGCGCAATCCCTCCGCCGACAACTGCGCCTACGCGCACCTGTACAACAACTACTTCTCCCGTCAGGTGGCCGACGGCGACCCGCAGTGGACGTACGGCAGCTGGGCGCGCGGCAGGACCGAGATGGTCATCGAGAACAGCTACTACGACGGTGTCCAGCACCCCCACCAGGCCGATGCCACGGCCGAACTGGTGCAGCGCGGCTCGATCCTGAGGAACACCACGGGGCGGCACGACGCCTGGGGTGACGCCTTCGATCCACGGGCGTTCTACGGCTACCGCCTCGATCCGGCCGCGGCCGTACCCGCGCTGGTCAAGCGCTTCTCCGGCCCGCAGCCGCGGATCGGCGACGCGGTGACGCTGCACGTCCCCGCGGCGTACCCGACCGTGCAGTCGGCCGTGGACGCCGTGCCCGCCGGCAACGACGTGCCGGTGACCATCGCGGTCGCGCCCGGCACCTACCGCGAGAAGGTGCTCGTTCCCGCGGACAAGCCGAAGATCCTGCTGCAGGGGACTGGACGGGACCGCTCCGACACGGTCATCGTCTACAACACGCCCGCCGAGTACGGCGGCTCCACCGGGAGCGCGACCGTCCGGATCGCCGCGAACGACGTCACCGCACGCAACCTCACCTTCAGCAACGATTTCGACGAGGCCGCGCACGAGCTGAAGGGCGAGCAGGCGCTGGCGATGAAGACGACCGGCGACCGGATCGTCTTCGAGGACACCGCCTTCCTGGGCAACCAGGACACCCTGATGACCGACAGCCCCAAGCTGACCACCGTCAGCCGGGTCTACGTCCGCGACTCGTACATCGAGGGCGACGTCGACTTCATCTACGGGCGGGCCACCACCGTCATCGAGCGGTCGGTGATCCGGGCGCTGAGCCGGGGATCGGCCACGAACAACGGCTACATCACCGCCGCCTCGACCTGGAAGGACAACCCGTACGGGTTCCTGATCACCCGGTCGGAGATCATCAGCGACGCACCCGCCGGATCGTTCCACCTGGGGCGGCCCTGGCACCCGGGCGGTGAGCCGGACGCCATCGCCCAGGTGCTGATCCGGGACACGAAGCTGCCCGCCGCGATCAAGGCCTCGCCGTGGACCGACATGAGCGGCTTCTCCTGGCGGGACGCACGGTTCGCCGAGTACGGCAACTACGGGCCCGGCGCGGCCGTGACGGCGGACCGTCCGCAGCTGAGTGCCGCCGAGGCACCGTCGTACACCGTCGCCCGCTACCTGAACGGGTCGGACGGCTGGGCGCCGTACGACCGCCACTGAGACCCCCACACCTGCACATCTCCGTTGGATCCAGAAGAAGAAGAGAGCCGACCAATGAAGATCAGCAATCGCAGCACCAGCACAGGAAGGCGCCGGACGTCGGCTGCCGTCGCCCTGGGGGCCGTGCTCGCCCTGACCGCCACCGCCTGCGGCGACGACGGCAGCGGCGGGAGCGGTGGCGGAGCCGAGGGCAGCGGCAAGGGGAAGATCGTCTTCTGGGACAACAACGGCGGTGTCCGCACCGACATCTGGAAGGAGATCATCGCCGACTTCGAGAAGGCGAACACGGACATCAAGGTCGAGTACGTCGGGATCCCCTCCACCGAGGTTCAGTCCAAGTACGACACCGCCATCCGGGGTGGCGGCCTGCCGGACGTCGGCGGCGTCGGCGCGGCCATGCTCGCGGGCATCGCGGCGCAGGACGCGCTGGAGCCGCTGGAGGGCCGTCTGGCCAAGTCCTCCCTCAACGGCAAGCTCAACGAGGACATGGTCGAGTCGGTCAAGGTGGCCGGCGGCTCCGACGACACCATGTTCACGATCCCGACCTCCGCGAACAACGGCACCCTCTACTACCGCACCGACCTGTTCGAGAAGGCGGGTCTGGACACGCCCACCACGTGGGACGCGTTCTACGAGGGCGCCGAGAAGCTCACCAACGTCAAGAAGAACGAGTTCGGTTACACCATCCGCGGCGGCGCGGGCTCCATCGCGCAGGCGCTGGACGCCATGTACGGGCAGTCCGGCATCACGTCCTTCTGGGACGCCGGCGGCGAGAAGACCACACTCAACGACCCGAAGAACGTCGAAGCGCTGGAGAAGTACGCCGGCCTGTACAAGAAGTACACGCCGGCCGCCGACCTCAACAACGACTTCACCAAGATGGTCGCCCAGTGGGACTCCGGCACGATCGGGATGCTGAACCACAACCTGGGCTCCTACCAGGACCACGTGAAGGCGCTCGGCACCGGCAAGTTCCGCGGCATCCCGCAGCCCACCGGTCCCGGCGGCAAGCGCGTCCAGGTCTCCAACCCCGTCGACGGTCTCGGCCTGTTCAAGAGCTCCAAGAACAAGGAAGCCGCCTGGAAGTTCATCGAGTTCGCCGCCTCGCACGAGTCCAACTCCAAGTGGAACGAGTCGGCCGGCGCCATCCCGTCCCACACGGAAGCCGCCAAGGACTCCTGGATCTCCAAGGCCGAGCCGACCAAGCTCGCCGCCGAGGCCCTCAACGACGGCTCCACCACCATCGTCCAGCTGCCGTACTACCTGCCGGACTGGAACACCATCTCCAAGGCCGACAACGAGCCCAGCTTCCAGAAGGTCCTGCTCGGCGACATGAGCGCCAAGGACTTCCTGGACAAGATGGCCGAGCAGCTCAACGAGGCCCAGAAGGAATGGAACGAGCAGAAGGGCTGACCCCGGCCCGCTGATCCTCCCACGCCCCACACCGGACAGGGCCGGCGGCGGCCACCCATCGCGCCCCGCCGCCGGCTCTCCATCCCCCCAGGCCCCGCAACCCCCGCAACCCCCACCCCCGCAGTAAGAGGCACTACCGAAAGAACCCCCGAAACACCGCCCTGAAAGGCCGCCCCCATGTCTCTCACCCGCAGACAGGCCGCCGCCGCGGCGCTCGTCGCCGCCATCCCCGTAGCCGCCGCGTCCCCCGCGCACGCCGGCGCCTCCTCCTACGGTGGCTCCCCGCGCACCCGCACCCTCTACATCGCCGGCGACTCCACCGCCGCCCAGAAGTACACCGACGCCGCCCCCGAGACCGGGTGGGGCATGGCACTGCCGTTCTTCCTGCACGAGACCCTGAAGGTCGCCAACCACGCCGTGAACGGCCGCAGTTCGAAGAGCTTCGTCGACGAGGGCCGCCTCGACGCCATCCTCGCGGCCATCCGGCCCGGCGACCTCCTGCTGATCCAGTTCGGCCACAACGACGCCAAGTCCGACGACCCCGCCCGCTACACCGAGCCCTGGACGACGTACCAGGACCACCTGCGGCTGTACATCGCCGGTGCCCGTGCACGCGGCGCGCGCCCCGTGCTGGCCACGTCCGTGGAACGCCGCAGATTCGACGCGAACGGCACCGCCCGGCCGAGCCACGGCGAGTACCCCGCGGCGATGCGGGCGCTCGCCGAGGCGGAGGGCGTGGCACTGCTCGACATCCAGGCCCTGTCGATCGCGCTGTGGCAGGAGCTCGGCGTCGAGGAGACGAAGAAGTACTTCAACTGGACCGAGACCGAGCAGGACAACACGCACTTCAACCCGCCCGGCGCGATCGCCGTGGCGCGGCTGGTGGTGCGGGAGCTGCTGCGCACCCGGGTGCTGGCGCCGCGGAACGTGCGCCGGCTGGACGACGACATCCCGGAGTCCTGGATCACCTGGCCCCAGGCCACCACCGCCTGACCCCCCGTCCTGTACAAGGAGAGCCGCACCATGAACGCACAGAGACGGCATGGACATGCCATATTGAGAGCCGCCGCGCTCGTCGGATGCACCGCCCTGGTGCTGTCCCTGACCTCCACCACCGCGCAGGCGGGCGGCCGGGATATCGGCCGTGAGGTGCTCGCCGCGAAGGACGGCTGGGCCTCTCAGGGCGCGGGCACGACCGGTGGCTCGGCCGCCGACGCCGCGCACGTCCACACCGTCACCACCTGGGGGGAGTTCAAGGCCGCCCTGAAGGCCGGCGGTGACGCCCCGAGGATCATCAAGGTCAAGGGGATGATCGACGCCGTGGCCCAGGGCTGCGACGCATTCGAGGCCGAGGGCTACGACTTCCAGCAGTACCTCGCCGACTACGACCCCGCCGTCTGGGGCCTCGACACCCCGGTCAGCGGGGAACAGGAGGACCTGCGGGACGCGTCCGCGGACAACCAGGACAAGGCCATCAAGGTCAGCGTCCCCTCCAACACCACCATCGTCGGCGTCGGGGAGAACTCCGGCATCCTCGGCGGCAGCCTGCAGATCAAGGGCGTGCACAACGTCATCCTGCGCAACCTCACCATCGAGGCCCCGATCGACTGCTTCCCGCAGTGGGACCCGACCGACGGTGACACCGGAGCCTGGAACTCCGAGTACGACGGTGTCGTCGTCTACGGCTCCACCCATGTGTGGATCGACCACAACACCCTCACCGACGGCCGCTATCCCGACAGCTCCCTGCCGAAGTACTTCGGCGAGCTCTACCAGCAGCACGACGGGCTGGCCGACATCGTGCGCGGCTCCAACTACGTGACCGTGTCCTGGAACTCGTTCGAGAACCACGACAAGACCATGCTGATCGGCAACAGCGACAGCGCCGCCGCGGACGACGCCGGCAAGCTCAAGGTCACCCTGCACCACAACCGCTTCGAGGGCATCGTCGAGCGCGCACCACGCGTGCGGTTCGGGCAGGTCGACTCGTACAACAACCACTTCGTGGTGACCAAGGACCAGCCGTACGTCTACACCCTCGGCATCGGCATCGAGTCCCGGCTGTACGCCACGGACAACGCCTTCTCGCTGCCGAAGGGGGTCAGCGCGGCCAGGACGCTGAAGAAGTGGAAGGAAGCGCCCCTGACCGCCGAGAACAACTACGTCAACGGCAGGCTCACCGACCTGATCGCCGTGCACAACGCGGAGATCCCCGAGGAGACCCTGCAGTCCGGCGCCGGCTGGAAGCCGACCCTGCGCACACAGGTCCACTCGCCGCGGGCGATCCCGTGGCTGGTCGACCACCGCGCGGGCGCCGGCCGCCTGTACTGACCTGAGCGCCCCGGGGAACTTCCCCGGCGCCCGCTTGCCGCACCACCGGGCCGGGGCGCACCCGCCGCCCCGGCCCCGCACCCCCCACGGCGAGGAAGAACGCGACATCCCCAACGACTCGCACTGCGAAGGAACACCCACATGGCCTCACCCCGCCGCCTCCGACTGCCCCTGTCCAGAAGAGGTTTCCTGCTGGCGACCGCCGGTGCCGGAGCCGCACTCGGCCTCGCGCCGGCCCCCGCGCGAGCCGCTGCATCCCGCCCGTTCGGCCGCTACGGCTCCCCGTCCGCACGCCTGAACGCGCGAACCCTGTACGTCGACCCGTCCGGCCGGGGCGACTTCACCTCCGTCCAGGCCGCCGTGACCGCCGTCGGAGGCAGCGGCTGGACCCTCGTCATCGCACCGGGCACCTACCGGGAGACGGTCTCCGTCGACCGTTCCCGCACGGAGATGACCTGGCTCGGCGCCGGGGACGGTCCGCGTGACGTAGTCATCGTCTACGACAACGCAGCCGGCACCCCGAAGCCGGACGGCTCGGGCACCTACGGCACCACCGGCTCGGCCACCACCACCGTCCGTGCCGACGGCTTCACCGCCCACCGGATCACCTTCGCCAACGACTTCCTGCGCGCCGACCACCCCGACATCACCGGCACCCAGGCCGTCGCCATCAAGGTGCAGGGCGACCGCTCGGCCTTCCACCACTGCCGCTTCCTCGGCTGCCAGGACACCCTGTACGCCGACTCCAACTCGGCGAGCCTCTTCGCCCGCCAGTTCTTCTCGCACTGCTACGTCGAGGGTGACGTCGACTTCGTCTTCGGCCGGGCCACGGCCGTCTTCGAGCACTGCCACTTCCGCACCCTGAACCGCACCGATGCGTCCGGCGCCCCGTACGGCTTCGTCTTCGCCCCCTCCACGGAGCGCGCCAACCCGCACGGCTACCTCGTGACGCGCAGCCACGTCAGCAGCGCGGCCCCGGACGGCTACTACAAGCTGGCCCGCCCCTGGGTGCCCACCTCCAGCACCACCGTCCGCCCGATGCTCACGGTGCGCAACACCTGGCTGGGCCCGGGCATCGACGCGGTCGCGCCCTACGCCAACATGCGGGACGCCCACCCCTGGCAGGACCAGCGCTTCGCCGAGTACGGCAACACCGGCCCGGGCGCCGTCGTCACCGTCCCGGAGAACCGGCCCCAGCTCACCGACGAACAGGCCCGGTCGGCGACCAGCGCCACCTGGCTCGGCGACTGGCGGCCGCCGGAGGCGTGCTGAGATGCGCCGACGCACTCTCCTGCTCACCGGCGTCGCCGGCGGCCTGACCGCCGCCGGCTCCCGGCCCGCCTCCGCCGCGCCGCGCCGCCGCGTCCTGCACGTCCGCCCCGGAGGCTCGGTCCAGGCGGCCGTGGACGCCGTCGACGGGCCGGGCTGGACGGTCGTCGTGCATCCGGGGACGTACCGCGAGGTCGTGAACATCCCCGCGCACAAGGCCGGGCTGACCCTGTGCGGCGCCACCCGCGACCCGCGCGATGCCGTCATCGTGTACGACAACGCAGGCGGCACGAAGAAGCCCGACGGCACCACGTACGGGACGGCGGGTTCCGCGACCTTCACCTCGGCGGCTCCCGGCCTCACCGTCCGCGACCTCACCCTCGCCAACGACTGGCTGCGCGCCGACCATCCCGAGATCACCGGCACCCAGGCGGTCGCCGCGTACCTGACGGGGGACCGGTCGTCCTTCGACAACGTCCGCTTCCTGGCACACCAGGACACCCTCTTCGTCGACACCGGCGCGCTGGACGCCTTCGACCGGCAGTACTTCCGACACTGCCACATCGAAGGCGACGTCGACTTCGTCTTCGGGCGGGCGACCGCCGTGTTCGAGCAGTGCCACTTCCGCACGCTGGCACGGGACGTGGACTTCACACCCAAGGGCATGGTCTTCGCGCCCTCCACGGCCCGGGCGAACCCGTACGGCATCCTCGCCGTCCGCTGCCGTATCACCTCCGGCGCCGAGGACGGGGCGTACAAGCTGGCCCGGCCCTGGGTGCCGTCGTACGAGACCACGGCCTGGCCGTCGCTGGTGGTGCGGGACACCTGGCTCGGCCCGGGCATCGACGCGGTGGCCCCGTACACCGACATGCGCGAGGCCTATCCCTGGCAGTCGATGCGGTTCGCCGAGTACCGCAACACCGGGCCGGGGGCCGCCCTCTCCGTGCCCGAGAACCGGCCCCGACTCAGCCGCGCGCAAGCAGCGCTGCACACCAAGGAGACGTACCTCGGCGACTGGCGGCCCTATGCGTAGGGCCGCGGCGCTCCTCCTCGGTCTCTGCCTGCTCTGGCCGGCCTCGCCCGCCTCCGCCGCCGAACGCGCCCCCGTCGGCTGGGCCTCGACCGGCTCCGGCACCACCGGCGGGGCGGGCGGCAGGACCTGGACGGTGGACACCCGCGCCGAGCTGAAGACCGCCCTCGCGAACGGCGGCGCCCCCACCGCGCCCAAGGTCATCCGGGTCGTCGGCGACGTCTCCGGGCACGAGGCGGACGACGGTTCCCTGCTCGGCGAGCAGGACTACGCGCCCGGATACGACCTCGGCAAGTACATGTCCTGCTTCGGCGAGGACGGTGCCGCCTGGTCCGACACCCGCTTCGACCACTGCAAGCAGCAGCGGCAGCTGCGCCAGACCGGGTCGAACAAGGAGAAGGCGCAGATCCAGCTCACCGTGCCGAGCAACACGACCCTCGTCGGCGTGGGCCGCGACGCCCGGCTGCTCGGTGTGTTCCTGACGGTCAACACCGGCAGCAACATCGTCGTGCGGAACCTGCACCTGGAGGCGCCCGTCGACCACTTCACCAGCTGGTCCCCGGGCGACGGCACACGCGGCAGCTGGGACGCCCGCTTCGACGCGCTGACCGTGATCACCGGCAGGAACATCTGGATCGACCACTGCACCTTCACCGACGGCCGGTTCCCCGACCGCGAGGCGCCCCTCGGCTTCCACGGCGAGCGCGTCCAGCGGCACGACGGGCTGCTGGACATCGAGGACGGCTCCGACTTCGTCACCGTCTCCGACAGCCGGTTCGAGGATCACGACAAGGCGGTCCTGATCGGCTCGGGCGACGGACGCGGCGACCGGGACCGGGGGCACCTCAAGGTGACCTTCGTCCGCAACCTGTTCAGCGGCATCGTGCAGCGCGCCCCACGCGTCCGCTTCGGGCAGGTGCACGTCGTCAACAACGTCCACCGTGGGCAGGCGCCGCTCTACGCCCTGGGCGTCGGCGTGGAGTCCGCGATCTTCTCCGAGCGCAATGTCTTCCGGTATCCCGGGGGAGGGCCGTCGCTCGCCGTCGCGGACTACGGGGGTGAGCGGTTCCGCGACACCGGCTCCTGGTTCAATGGCCGGCCCGCCCGGCTGAACGACGTGGCCGGCGGTCTCGGCCTCGGGACCGACGTCGGCTGGGATCCCGCCGATGTCTACGACTACCGCGCCCTGACGTCCCCGTCGGCGGTCGAGCGGTACGTCCTGCGGCACGCCGGAACCGGGAGGTCGTATGGGCACCCATGAGCCGCTGGGCCGACGGACGTTCGTGGTCGGGGCGAGCACGGCCCTGCTGGCCGGGGGAACGGTGAGCGGGGCGGAGGCGGCGGTCGTGGACGGTCCGCTGCCCGACTTCCACCCGGCGCTGAAGGACGCCCTGACCTTCCCGCTCGCCTGGGGGAGATCCCCGATCCGCGACTTCCGCGCCTGGCGGCGTGCCGCCCGGGCCACGGTCGAGGAGCACCTGCTCGTCGAACGGCAGGACGAAACGCCGTACGCCCCGCAGATCGGCGGACGTGCCCAAGGGGAGGGTTACACAAGGGAGTTGGTCACCGTCTCCCTCACCCGCTACGAACGGGTGCGCGGCGCCCTGCTCACCCCGCACGGCGAGGGACCCTTCCCCGCCGTGCTGCTCCTGCACGACCACGGGGCCAGGTTCGACATCGGGAAGGAGAAACTCGTCCGGCCCTGGTACGACGACACGCGTCTCGCCTCCGCCCGGGCCTGGGCGGACAAGTACTTCAGTGGGCGGTTCGTCGGCGACGAACTGGCCCGGCGCGGCTATGTGGTGCTGTGCCTGGACGCGCTCGGCTGGGGCGACCGCGGCCCGCTCGCCTACGAGCAGCAGCAGGCCCTCGCCTCCAACTTCTACAACCTCGGCTCCTCGCTCGCCGGGCTCATGGCCCGGGAGGACCAGCGGGCCGCCGCCTTCCTGGCGGGACTCGACCGGGTGGACGCCCGGCGGGTCGCGGCCGTCGGCTTCTCCATGGGCGCCTACCGCGCCTGGCAGACCGCCGCCCTCAGCGACCACGTCGCGGCCGCCGCGAGCGTGTGCTGGATGACCGGGCTGAAAGAGATGATGGTGCCCGGAAACAACACGCTGCGCGGGCAGTCGGCGTACTACATGCTCCACCCGGGGCTCGCCAGGCACCTCGACATCCCCGACGTGGCGAGCATCGCCGCGCCCAGGCCGATGCTGTTCCTCGACGGCGGGCTCGACACCCTGTTCCCGGCCGAGGGGGTGCGGGTGGCGTACGACAAGCTGCGTGCCGTCTGGCGGTCGTGCCACGCCGAGGAGCGGATACGGGTGAAGACGTGGCCGGAGCTCGGCCACGTCTTCACCCGCGAGATGCAGGACGAGGTCTTCAGCTGGCTCGACGACGTCC
Source organism: Streptomyces coeruleorubidus (assembly GCF_028885415.1). Taxonomy (GTDB): domain Bacteria; phylum Actinomycetota; class Actinomycetes; order Streptomycetales; family Streptomycetaceae; genus Streptomyces; species Streptomyces coeruleorubidus_A. The sequence continues at coordinate 2,282,622 of NZ_CP118527.1, read as the reverse complement.
TGTGAGGCTCATCGCCGTACCGGCTTGATGCCCTCCAGCGTCGGAACCACCGGCTTGATGCTGCCGTCGGCCGCGAACTCCATGCGGTCGATGGTGGTCTCGCGGTGCATGCCGTCGCCGCCGGGCCTGCCGGGGCCGTTGAGGGCGAAGCGGTGGTAGACCATGTACCAGTCGTCGGTGCCGGGGGTGTTCACCACCGAGTGGTGACCGGTGCCGAGGATGCCGTACTCGGGCCGCTTCTCGAGGATGGTCCCGCGCTTGGTCCACGGGCCGAGCGGGGACGGTCCCGTCGCGTACGCCACGTGGTAGTTCTCGCTGCGGGTGTCGTCCTCCGACCACATGAAGTAGTACGTGCCCTTCCGCTTGATCACGAAGGAGCCCTCGCGGAAGTTGTCCGGGGTGATGTCCTGCACCTTCGACGCGTCGAAGGACACCATGTCGTCGTTGAGGGGCACGACGTACCCGCGGCCGTTGCCCCAGTACAGGTAGGCCTGGCCGTCGTCGTCCGTGAAGACCGACGGGTCGATCATCTGGCCCTTGAGCGATCCGCCCTTGGCGACCAGCGGCTTGCCGAGCGCGTCCTTGAAGGGACCGGCGGGGGAGTCGGCCACCGCCACGCCGATCTGCTGCTCGGCGCAGAAGTAGAAGTAGTACTTGCCGTTCCGCTCGGCGATCGCGGGCGCCCAGGCGTACTTGTCGGCCCAGGTCACGTCAGGCCCGAGGTCGACGATGACGCCGTGGTCCTTCCAGTGGACCAGGTCCTTCGACGAGTACGCCTTGAACTTGGTGCCGCTCCAGCCCTGGAAGCCGTCGGTGGTGGGGTAGATCCAGTATCTGCCGTCGAGGTAGTGGACGTCGGGGTCGGCGTTCAGGCCGGGCAGCATGGGGCTGCGGGTGCGGACCGCCTCGACCGTCCAGGTGCGCTTGGTGCCGTCGGCCGCTGTCACGGTGTACTTCTGCGGCGTGCGGAAGTCGCGCCGGGTGCCGGACTTCGGGCTCAGCGTCGTGCCCTTGCCCACCCACAGCTTCGGGGCGAGGCCGCGCAGATCGGCGCCCGGCTCCATCGGCAGCACGACCTTCGAGGCGCTGTCCGTGACGATGGAGTAGCCCTTCTGGTGCTTCGCGGTCGCGTCCACGACCGAGGTGGGCGTCGACGGGTACGCCGCCAGCAGCCGGTCGTACTCCGCCTGCGTCACCGGGAGCACCGTGCCGTGCCGGGGGCTCGCCGGGAGCTGGTAGTCCGTGGAAGGGGTCCACTTGCCCGAGGCCAGGTCGGTGGTCTCGAACGGGATGTAGCCGCGGCCGCCGTACTCGTCGATGAACAGGTACCACTTCTTCTCGGTGTTCGACTTGAACACCGTCGGACCCTCACCGCGGTCCATCGCGCCCTTGCCGATGCAGTCGGCCACGAAGTCGTACTTCGTCGAGGTCAGGGACGTCGACTTCTCACCGGTGATGAACTTGGAGCAGGGGCTGGAGGAGCTGGGGTCCCGCTCGTCCTTGGTGTAGCGGTAGTACTCGTCCTTGTACTTCACGACCGTGGAGTCGATCACCGAGTAGCCGGGGTCGTTCCAGATCTTCGGCTCGCTGAAGGTGCGGAAGTCCTTGGTCGTCGCGTACATCATCTTGTTGTACGTGTTGCCCTTGTGGTCCGGGTCGTCGTCGGCGTACAGCTTCGACGCCCAGAAGACGACGTACTCCCCGAGCTCGTCGTCCCAGTAGGCCTCCGGGGCCCAGGTGTTGCCCGCGTTGTCCGGGGAGACCTTCACCAGGCGCTGGTCGGTCCAGTTGACCAGGTCGGTGGACTCCCAGACCATGATCGACTTGCTGCCGTGCCGCTGGACCTGGTCCCAGCTGCCACTGGAGTTCTTGTACATCCGCAGGTCGGTGGCGATCAGGTAGAACTTGTCGCCCTTGGGGGAGCGGATCACGAACGGGTCGCGCAGGCCCTTCTCGCCGATCGTCGACGTCAGGACCGGCTTGCCGGCGTTCAGCTCACGCCAGTGCAGCGCGTCGTTGCCCCGGCTGAGGGCGTAACGGATCTGCTCGCCGTCGGCGGTGCCCTCGCCCGTGAAGTAGGCGAAGAGGTAGCCGGCGTACTTGGACTGCTTCACGGGTGGTGCTCCGGAGTCCGCGGTGCTCGGTGGCGCGGTGAGAAGGGTCAGGAGAAGGCCGGTCAGGGCCAGGAACGGCAGCAGGAGCGTGCGGGGGCGCATGACACTTCCTGTCGGAGTCTGGGGGATTCTGTTGACTAGCGGCCTTCGGAGTTTCACCGCACGGGGACAGGGCGTCAACGGGTGTGCATGAGGCCGGTGGTTCCGAAACTTTCGCAACCTCGGGCACGCCTGTGCACGTGACGGCGGCAACCCTTTCGCGGTACGGCGGCGACTGCTGGTCGGAAACGGGCCGGAGCGGGCCCATCCGAACCGTTTCCGTCCCCATTCCCCAGGAAAGGAACGCTCCGTGCTGCTCAGCGCAGGACGCCACCGCAGGACCCGTACGCTCACCATCGCCGCCGCGGTGGCCTGCGCCTCGGGGGCGGGCGGCGTCTATCTCGGGCTCTCGGGCGGCGGCGCGCAGGCCGCCTCGTCGACCGTCACCGTCTCCACCGCGGCCCAGCTCGAAGCGGCCGTGAAGAACGCCACCGCGGGTACCACCATCCAGGTCCGCGGCGGCACCTACCATCCGGCCGCGACCCTCAAGTCCACCGCCAACGGCACGAGTTCGGCCCGCATCACCCTGCGGGCGTACGGCAGCGAGAAGGTCCGCATCGACGGCTCCAAGCTGCCCGACGGCTCCTGGCTGGCCGCCATCCACGGCGACCACTGGACCGTCGAGAACCTCGCCTTCGTCAACTCACCCGCCCAGGGCTTCGTCGCCACGTCCTCCGCCGGCGGCGTCTTCAGGAACCTCGTCACCGCGGACAACGGCGACTCCGGCTTCACCCTGCGCGGCGACGGCACCACCGGCAACCTCGTGCAGAACCTGGACAGCCACGGCAACTACGACCCGGCCGGCCACGGCCAGAACGCCGACGGCATCGCCGTCAAGTTCGGCTCCGGCACGGGCAACAGGATCACCGGCGCCCGGCTGTTCAACAACTCCGACGACGGCCTCGACCTCTGGCAGTTCTCCTCACCGGTCACCGTCGAGCACTCCTGGGCCTTCGGCAACGGCGAGAACCGCTGGAAGGACCCGGCCTTCGAGGGCAACGGCAACGGCTTCAAACTGGGCGGCGGGGGAGCGTCGGTCGCCCATGTCGTCAACAACAACGCCGCCTGGGACAACACGCTGCACGGCTTCACCGAGAACTCCAACACCGGCGCCATCGCCGTGAACCGCAACACCGCCTACGCCAACGCCCACAACGGCTTCTACTTCGCCACCGGCAAGGCCCGCCTCGGCAAGAACCTCGCCGTGAGCGACAAGGCCGGGCCCGCCGAGCTGGGCTCCGCGGCCGTCTCCGCGGGCAACAACTGGGACAGCGGCGTCGCCACCCCGCCCTTCAGGTCGACGGACGCCACAAGCGCGTACGGAGCGCGCCGGGCGGACGGCTCCCTGCCCAGGACGACGTTCCTGACGACCGGCTCGACGACCATCGGCTCGACGATGGACTAGGGGGTGTCCGCCGAGCGTGCGCACACGACGACGCCCCCGCCGGTTCGCACGACACTGTTGGCGAATTCAATCCGTCGCGTTGTGCGTAGCACTGCCGTGCGGGCCTTCCCGGTGAACTTTGCCGCCGGGGTGGGGGGTGGGCCTGAGACGGCCTTACTCACTGAGTGCATGACGGCATGGGTAGTGTCATCGGGCGTGGCGGCGACGGAGGGGGAAGGTCGTGTCTGATGAGGTGACGAGCTGGTTGGCCCGGACCGCTTTACCCCTGAGCGGCCTGACCGCGGGCGTGTCCACTGCTGACCTCCAGCCACTGAAGAGCTTCCTCGTTGGCGTGCGGATCGTGGGCTTGGGGGAGGCCACCCATGGGACGAGCGAGTTCTTCCAGCTCAAGCACCGCCTGCTGGAGTTCCTTGTCGAAGAGATGGGATTTTCGGTCCTGGCCATGGAGGCCAGTGCATCGGCTGGCCCAGCAGTGGACGCCTACGTCCGCCAAGGCGTTGGTGACGCCGCGGGGGTGCTGGCCGGGCTGGGGTTCTGGACCTGGCGGACCCGTGAGGTGCTCGGGATGATCGAATGGATGCGCGAGTACAACCGGGGGCGCCCAGAAGACCAAAAGGTGCGCTTTGTGGGTATCGACCCGCAACAGTGCGGCGGCTCCCTGGCCGTGCTCGAATCCTTCCTGCGCAAGGTGGCACCGGATCGCGAGGCCGGACTTCTCTCCCCGCTCCGCGTGCTCGCCAAGGCATATCCGGGATCGCAACCTGATCCTCAGCGGCGCCTGGTGCAGGATGCAGAAGAACTGCTGGGGTTCCTCCGTGAACGCGGCCCCGGAGTGGCCGACGCACTCCGGCATGCCCGAATTCTGGTGCAGGCCGCCGACTTGGTGACGCGAGCCAGGCAGCACACGGACCCGGAGCAGACCGTCTTCGCCGCACGCGACCGGTATATGGCCGAGGCCGTCGGGGAACTCCTCAATGATCCATCCACCAAGGTCGCCCTCTGGGCTCACAACGGGCACATCACCAAGAGCCGTCACGGTGGCGCGGTACCAGCGATGGGGCAGCACCTGCATACACGTTACGGCGACGCCTACTACGCACTCGGCCTGCTGTTCGGCAGCGGCTCCTTCCGCGCCCGTCGGATGTGGCCCGGCCCTTGGTCGCGTCCCCGAGCCAGCGCCCTCGTCACCAACCGGATCGGCCCCGCCCGCCCGGACACCGTGGAAGCCCAGCTCGCCACCGCCAGTCCGGGCAACCATCTCGTGGACCTGCGCAGCGCAGCCAACGCGCCGAGGGCAGTACGGGAATGGCTGAACGGTCGGCATCGCATGCGAAGCTTCGGCGCCGTGGTGCCGCGCTGGTTTTATCGCTTCAACCTGATCCCTGCCTCCCTGGCCGAGGAGTACGACGGACTGGCCTACGTCGCAGTGTCGACCGGTTCCCAGCCTCTCCCGACCTCCTAGCCCTCCATTTCCCGGCCGGAGCAAGCTCAAGAGCAGTCTGCGGAGGCAACGCGGACCGCTGATCCGCTGTCACAGCGGCTACGCAGTAGGCCGGAGAGCTGCCAGGTGAGATATACGCGTGCGGGCTCGTGGGGTTTTGGCCCACCAGGCATTGAGGCGATGAAAGTTCATCGCGGTGGCGGTGAGCTGGTGCTGTAGCTGGGCCTTGGCGAGACCGTGATAGCGGCATCGCCGCAGGCCGAAGGCTCGCACCCCCTGGGAGATCGTGCCTTCGACACCGGCCCGGTGTGCGTACTGTTCCTTCCACTCCGGCACGATCGTTGAGTCCGTGCGCGCACGGCCACCGGCCTTGAGCAAGCCGTGCTCCGCGGCGGACTCAAGGACCCGGTCCAGGATCTCGACCCCGGCGTCTCCTGCGATCAACCGGTCCCTGAACTCGGTGAGAACCGAGTGATCGAACCCCGGATCGGCCAGTTCCAGCCCCAGCAGATACTTCCAGTCCAGCCGACCGCGCACCGCGTCCGCGGCCTGCCGGTCCGACAGGCCCTCGGCGAACTGCATGACCGATACGAGCGCCAGTCTGCCGGGCGACCACGCCGGCTTCCCCCTACTCGGATACAGCCCGGCGAAGTCCGCGTCCAAGAACAACTCGCCCAACTCATCACGGATCCGCATCCCCAGACTGCCCTTCGGAAACGCAGCCCGCGCCACCCGCGCCGTCTCCTCCCGGACCCCGTCGATCTTCCTGACGTGCAACGACACCGACACCCTCCCCAAACACAACGTCGGCCTTCACGACCACAACGGGGCATGAGGACCGACGTCACGTTCAGCCCAGGATTCGCCAACAGTGTCGTTCGCACCGGCGGGGGCGTTGCTGCCGACCGGCCGAGGGGGGCTCGGCCAGGGCTGTTCGACCCTCCGGAGGGGGGCTCCGGAGGGTCGGGGGTGCCGGGACGTCCGACTGGGGGCCCGGACATCCGGCAGCCGGCCGGCCCGAGGGGGATTCGGGCCGGCCGGAGCTCACACGTGCTGCGGCATCACTGGTAGCTGATGTCCGAGGCCTTGAACTTGCAGGTCTTGCCGTCCGGCCCGGGCGGGGTCAGCTCCTTGGGCTCCTTGCCCGTGTTGTTGCCCTCGAAGCGCACACACGTCTTGATCTTCTTCTTGCTGTCGCCGTGGATGCGGATCTTCGACAGCGTGGCCGTGTCGCCGTAGTTGGCGTTCACGCCGACGATCGAGTTCATCGGCGCGGTGACGTCGATGTCGTTCAGCACGACCGTGCGCTTGTACTGCGTCCCGCAGTTGCCGCAGGAGCGCACCAGCTTCCCGGCGTTCTGCACCTGGAAGCCCGACACGTTCAGCGTGCCGGCGCCGTTGAACTGCAGCACCTTGTCGTCGGCGTTCTTCGCGCCGCCGCCGATCACCTTGTACACGGCCGACGACGACTTGCCCTTGAAGCTGGCCGCGTCCTCGCCGACGTCCGTCCACCACACGTTCTGGAGCGTGCAACTGCCCTTGCAGTGCACACCGTCCGCGGCCGGGGTGCCGATGATGACGTTCTTGAGGACCGCGCCGTCGGCCAGCTCGAAGAGGGGGTCCTGGCCCTCGTCCTGGCTGTCGCCGCCGAGCGCGCCGGAGCCGTAGAACATCTTCATCCCGCCGTCGCGGACACCGGAGACCGGGATGGTCTTCGACACGGGCGTCTTACCCTTGTCCGTGGGCCAGGAGGACGCGGCGCCCGCGGTGGACAGCATCGACGTGGTGACGACCGCCGCTCCCGTGATGCCGAAGGCGGCTAACCCGGCGATCACCGCCCGCCGCTTGGTGACCCGGCGGCGATGGCGGACGCGCTGTTCTGCTGGTGCAGTCATGTACCGATTCCTAAATGGGGGGTGTTCTTGCGCCTGGTGGTCGCCACCCGTGAGGAAAGGGTTGCCGCGGCTTCAGGAATTTTTCACGAGTCGTCGTCGGCGTCGTCCACGGCCGCGAAACCGCCGCCCACGGACAGCCGCTCGGAACCGGCCGCGGCCGTCACCGCGTAGCGGTCGGCGCCGGCGTCACGGCCGCCGCGCTCGTGGTCGAACTGGCCCGCGAACACCCACTCGCCCGCCGGGACCTTGCGGCCCTCCTTCAGGGTCCAGGTGTAGACGAGGAAGCCGTCCCGCTCGCCGACCGTGAGCGTGAAGTCCTGCTCGGGCAGCGACCGCCACGCTCCCGCGTCGGAGACCCCGCCGGTCTGGGCCACGCGCAACCGCACGGTCAGCGCGGTCAGTTCCTCGCGCGTCTTGATCGTGATGTTGCTCTGCGCCCAGAAGTCGTTGCTGTGCGGGTCGACCGAGCCGTCCGACCACAGCGGCCCGTCCTCCGTGGCGGCGGGCGGCCGCCCGGTGACGGAGGTGCTCGGCGTCCGCGAGGGCGGCGGAGCGGACTCGCGGCGCTCCGGCGGGGCGGACGGCGTGGGATCCACCGGCGGCGCAGGGGCCCGGCTCGTCGCCTCCGGCGACGGCGTGGGCGTCGGCGACGTCGCCACGTCCTGCTGCGGCGGGGCGGTCTCCTCCTTCACCGCGGACGCGACCGCGTAACCGCCCACCGCCAGCACACCCGCCACCGCGGCCGTCGCACCGGCCACCCGCATCCACCCGAACACCGGCGGACGCGTCGCCCGGTGGCCGGAGCCGGCCGGACCGGCCATGCCCCGCTCGACCCGGGCCAGGATCTGCTCCCGGTCGGGCTCGTGCGTCCCGGCCGCCTCGTGCAGCCGGGCGCACAGCTCCTCGTGCACGTCCCGCCGCATGGTCATCGGTCCCTTCCTCCGCCCTCACCGGTGCGCGTCCGCAAGCTTTCCACGACCGGCGAGCACTGGGGAGCGCCCACCGCCGCGTGCATCCGCTGCGGTACTCCCCGTGTGCCCAGCAACCGCTGGAGTTCGGCCATTCCCTTGGAGGTCTGGCTCTTCACCGTACCCACCGAGACGCCGAGGGCGAGTGCGGTGTCCTTCTCCGAGAGGTCGAACGCGTGCCGCAGCACCACACAGGCCCGCTTGCGGAACGGCAGCCTGCGCAACGCCTCCTGGACGTCGACCACGCCCGCGACGTCCGGGTTCTCGGTGTTCTCCTCGCGCTGCGACCAGAACAGGGCGATGCGCCGCCGCTCCCGCACGGCGCTGCGGATCCGGCTGCGGGCCAGGTTGGCGACCACACCGCGCGCGTACGCCGCCGGATGGTCGGCCGCGCGCACCCGGTCCCAGCGGTGCCACAGCGCCAGCAACGCGTCCGCCGCCAGGTCGTCGGCGGTGTCCGACTCGCCCGTCAGCAGGTAGGCCAGGCGGGACAGCTCGGCGTAGTGACGCTCGAAGAAGGCGTGGAACTCCACGGAGGCGGCGTCGTCGACGACTGTGCCCACGGGCGACCTCTCCTCGCAGCGGCTTCGGGCACTCCCGGCCGGGGGCCCGGTGAGTGTCATGTAGATGACATGTGATCATCCGGGGGAGGTCCGGACGAGATCGGGAAGCGTAGCAGCGTTCTCAGGATGGTTCGTACGGAGCTTCGAACGGCGTATGGCGGGCCGGACTCTGATTCCGTAACACGAAGAAAACCTGAACGTGGTTCAACACGGGAACAATCCAGCCAGCATCCGCACACCGATCACCCAGGCACCGAGGAGCACCAGTCATGTCCGAATCGCAGAAGGTGGCCGACCGGCCCGACGCCGCACCACCCGCGGTGAACAGCGTCGACCGGTTCTTCAAGATCTCCGAGCGGGGATCCACCTTCGGCCGTGAGATACGCGGCGGCTTCGCCACGTTCTTCACGATGGCCTACATCCTTGTCCTGAATCCCATCATCCTGGGCAGCGCGAAGGACAAGTTCGGGCACCAGCTGGACGCCGTCCAACTCACCACCGCCACCGCCCTGGTGGCCGCGGTCATGACGATCATCATGGGCGTGGGCGGCAACCTGCCCCTCGCGCTCGCCGCCGGACTCGGCCTGAACGCCGTGGTCGCCTTCCAGATCGCCCCGCTGATGAGCTGGGACGACGCGATGGGCCTGATCGTCCTCGAAGGCCTGCTGATCTGCGTGCTCGTGGTGACCGGTCTGCGCGAGGCCGTCATGCACGCCATACCCCAGCCGCTCAAGCAGGCGATCAGCGTCGGCATCGGCCTGTTCATCGCCTTCATCGGCTTCGTCGACGCCGGGTTCGTCACCCGCATCCCGGACGCCGCGAACACCACCGTGCCGGTTCAGCTGGGCGGCACGGGAACGCTCACCGGCTGGCCGATTCTCGTCTTCTGCCTCGGCGTTCTGCTGACGATCGGCCTGCTCGCCCGCAAGGTCAAGGGCGCCATCCTGATCAGCATCGTCACCATGACGGCGCTGGCGATAGTGATCAACTCCACAGCCGACATCAAGAGCTGGGGCCTGACCACACCGTCCTGGCCCGACAAGCTCGTCGACGCCCCCGACTTCGGACTCATCGGCGACTTCGACCTGTTCGGCGCCTTCAGCGCGCCCGGCGTCGGCGTCATCACCGTCGTCCTGCTGGTCTTCACCCTGATCCTGTCCGACTTCTTCGACACCATGGGCACGGTCGTCGGCATCAGCGCCGAGGCCGGCCTGCTCGACGAGGAGGGCAAGGTCCCGAACCTCGGCCGGGTGCTGCTGATCGACGGTGCCGCGGCGGTCGCGGGCGGCGCGGCCTCGGCCTCCTCGGCGACCTCCTACATCGAGTCCGCGGCCGGCGTCGGCGAGGGCTCGCGCACCGGCTTCTCCAACCTGGTCACCGGCGGCCTGTTCGGCCTGGCGCTGTTCCTGACCCCGCTGCTCACCATCGTCCCGCTCCAGGCGGCCGCCCCCGCCCTGGTCGCCGTCGGCTTCCTGATGATGACCCAGGTCAAGCACATCGACTGGGACCGCTACGACATCGCCATCCCCGCGTTCCTCACCATCGCGGTGATGCCGTTCACCTACTCCATCACCAACGGCATCGGCGCCGGCTTCCTCGCCTACGTCGTCATCAAGACCGTGCTCGGCAAGGCCAAGGAGGTCCACTGGCTGCTGTGGGGGACCTCGGCGCTGTTCCTCGTGTACTTCGCGATCGACCCGATCGAGCAGCTCCTGGGAGCCAAGTAGCGCGAAGGGCCGCCCCCGGGGGGAAGGGGGCGGCCCATCTGTCTGTAGAGACGGCTTTCGTGCGGCGGAGGTTCAGTCCTTCAGCGCCGCTTCCATCATCGCCTTGGCGACCGGCGCCGCCAGGCCGTTGCCGCTGACCTCCGAGCGGGCCGCGTTCGACTGCTCGACGACGACCGCCACGGCGACCTCCTTGCCCGAGGAGTCGGACTTCCCGTACGAGGTGAACCAGGCGTACGGCACCTGGCTGTTGTTCTCGCCGTGCTGCGCCGTACCCGTCTTGCCGCCCACGGTCGCGCCCGGGACCTGGGCGTTCGTGCCCGTGCCCTGGTCCACGACCGTCTGCATCGCCGACTGCAACTGCTCGGCGGTCGATGAGCTGACGATCTCCTTCGAGCCCGCCTCGTCGTCGTAGTCCTGCAACACATCACCACCGCTGTTGGTGATCTGCGAAACCATATGCGGCGAAACCAGCTTGCCGCCGTTGGCTATGGCCGCCGACACCATGGCCATCTGGAGCGGCGTCGCGGTGACGTCGAACTGGCCGATGCCCGTCAGGGCCGTCTGCGACGGGTACATGTCCGAGGGGTACACGCTCGTGTAGGCCCGCACCGGCACGTCCAGCTTGTCGTCGTTGAAGCCGAACTTCTCGGCCATCGCCTTCACCTTGTCCTGGCCCAGCTGGACGGCCATCTTCGCGAAGACGTTGTTGCACGAGTACTCCAACGCCGTACGGATCGTGGCGTTCGTGCAGGGCGCGTTCGGGTTCTCGTTCGACAGGTCCCGGCTGGTGCCCGGCAGGGTGTACGGGTCGGGGCTGGCGGTCTTCTCGTCCACCGACGAGTACAGCCCGTCCTCCAGTGCGGCGGCCGCCACGACCAGTTTGAACGTCGAACCCGGCGGCAGCGGCTGCCGAAGCGCGCGGTTGACCAGCGGCTTCTCCGGGTCCGCCGTGAGCTTTTTCCAGGCCGCCCCCGCCGTGTTGGCGTCGGTCAGCGACGAGGGGTCGTACGACGGCGTCGACACGACCGCCAGGATCTTCCCGGTCTTCGGGTCGATGGCGACGGCCCCGCCCTTCTTGTCGCCGAGCGCGTCCAGCGCCGCCTTCTGCACGTCCGGGTCGATCGTCGTGACCACGTTGCCCGGGTCGGCCCGCTGGTTGGTGATGGTGTCCATCACGGACTTCAGCCGGCTGTCCGTGCCGTTGAGCAGGTCGGCGTAGATTCCCTCCAGCTGGGTCGGCGCGTACGCCTGCGACGCGTAGCCCGTCACCGCCGCGTACAGCTCGCCGTCCGTGTACGTGCGCTTGTACTTGAGGTCGCCAGTCTTCGTCGGGGCCGAGCCGGTGACCGACCGGCCGCCCACGATGATGTTCCCGAGCGGCGCCGAGTACGTCTCGATGGCGTTCCGCCGGTTGTCCTTGTCGTCTGCGAGCGCCTGGCCCTCGTAGAACTGCACCCAGGTCGCCCTGACCAGCAGAGCGAACACCAGCAGCAGCGCGAAGACCGATGCGCGCCTGATCGTCTTGTTCATCCCGAACTGAGGACGAGCGAGGCCGGGCGGATCGTTCCCGCCCGGCCTAGCTCGTCCGGTTTTCTCATCCGGCGTTCAGAAAGCCCGCCTCGTACGCCGCGATGACCGCCTGCGTACGGTCCCGGGTGCCCGTCTTGGCCAGCACCGCCGCCACGTGCGACTTCACCGTGGCGGGGCCGACCTCCATCCGGCGGGCGATCTCCGCGTTGGTCAGCCCCTCCGCCATGTGCCGCAGCACCTCCCGCTCGCGTCCCGTGAGCTTCGCCACCCACGCGGGCGGCGCCGGGTGCGCGCGTGCGTGCTCGGTCGCGAGGGTGCGGACGGCCGCCGGGAACAGCAGACTGTCGCTGCGCGCCACCAGCCGGACCGCCTGCACGAGCGCGTCGGCGTCCGCCCGCTTCAGCAGGAACCCGGCGGCTCCGGCGCGCAGCGCGTCGTACACGTAGGAGTCGTTCTCGAAGGTCGTCACGACGACGATCCTGGGCGGCTCGTCCAGGGTGGCGAGGATCTGCTCGGTGGCGCGGATGCCGTCGATCTCCGGCATGCGGACGTCCATGAGGACGACGTCCGGCCGCAGGTCCCGGACGACCGACACGGCCTCGGCGCCGGTGGCCGCCTCGCCCACCACCTCCAGGTCCGGCTCGGCGGAGAGGATGGCCCGCAGTGCGGTGCGGACCATGCGCTCGTCGTCGGCGAGGACGACACGGATCGGTGTCGGGCGGGTCATGCGGGTCCTTTCGTCGGCAGACATACGTGCAGCCGCCAGGTCTCCCCGGCCGGTCCGGACGATCCGGCGGCCGGGCCGGCCGTCATGGTCCCGCCCAGCAGCCTGACCCGGTCCGCGATACCGCGCAGCCCGTGGCCGCCGCCGGGGCGGGAGGGCGTGGGGCCGGTGACCGTCGCGGGGCCGGTGACCGGGTTCTCCACGGTGATCTCCAGATCCCCGTCCGCCACCGCGATCCGCACGTCCACGGCGACCCGGTCGCCCGCGTGCCTGAGGGCGTTGCTCAGCCCCTCCTGCACGATCCGGTAGCCCTCGCGCGACAGCAGCGGGGGCAGGGACTCCGGGTCGGCGTCGACCGTGGCGGACACGCGGGCTCCGCCCGCCCGGGTCCGGGACAGCAGACCGTCGAGGTCGGCCGCGAGGGTCGGCGCCGGGGCCGTGCCGGGGGCGTCGCCCTCGCGCAACACGCCCAGCACGGCGTCGAGTTCGCCGACGGTGCGCCGGGTCGTGTCCTCGATCGCGGCGAGGGCCTCGCGGACGAACTCCGGGTCGGAGTCGAGGACCCGCCGCGCAGCGCTCGCCTGGAGGGTGACGGCGCTCAGCGCATGCCCGACCGAGTCGTGCAGCTCCCGCGCCAGCCGGTTGCGTACGGCCAGGTCGGCGGCGCGTGCCTCGGCGGCCGCGAGCCGGCCCTCGGGAGACGGGCCGAGCAGCGCGGGCGCCCAGCGGGCCAGCAGCGCACCGCTGCCGGCCGCGCAGCCGGCGAGGGCGACGAGCATCGCCGCGCCCGCGACCGGCGCGAGCGCGAGCGCCCAGAGGTGGTCGAAGACGTGGGGCAGCCCGAGCCCGGTGCCGCCCAGTCCCGCCGAGACCGGCAGCAGGATCAGTACGGTGGCGAACGGCGGCACGGCCAGCGACATCCCGGCGATGATCCCGCCGATCCCGAGATGCAGCGTGAACCAGCCCGCCGTACGGCCCTTCTCGCCCCGGGTCCGGGCCGGTCCGAAGGCGAGCCGGTCCGCGTCGACACCGCACAGCCAGCGCACGGCGGCGGCCTCCAGCGGCCGGGTCAGCGGGAACACGGACGTGACGGCGGCGAGCGGCAGTCCCACTCCGAAGGAGGCGAGCTGCAGGGGAAGGGACCCGAAGACGTCCGTGCCGCCGGTGGCCGGACCGATGATCACCGAGCCGACCAGGACGTACGGCATGGCGAGCGCGCCGCCGAGGATCAGATGCACCCAGCGCAGCCGGGCCCGCCGGCCGAACAGGGACCGGGCGGCCCGTCTCACCCCCCCCGTGCGGCCCTGGCCGAGCGCTCCGCGAAGTAGTAGACGCCGACGGCGGCGACGAGGAAGCCGACGAGCATCTGCCCAGCGTAGGCGAGGCTCATCAGCGGTGTCGGACGGTCGGCGATGTCCTGCACGCCGCCGAGGGAGGCGAGCGACAGCCAGCCGCCCCAGCAGGCGACGGCACCCGAGCCGACCCAGGCCAGGCCGAGCGGCACCGCCACGGGCAGCGCCCGGCCGCGCCGGAAGGCCAGCAGGAAGCCGCCGGCGACGGCCGCGACGAGGAACAGCGCGTACACCGCTTCCAGGACGTAGATGTCACCGCCCCGGTCCGCCGCCCGGCCCTCGCTGAGCCCGGCGGTGCCGCCGCAGGCCCAGAGGACGTGGAGGGTGAGCGGCAGCAGGGCGAGCACGGCGGCCGCCACGGCGAGAGCCCGGTGCGCCGGCCCCACGACACCCGTGGGCAGCTCCCACACCCGCCCACGCCACAGGTGCCCCCAGCGGTCGCGGGCGTAGAGCACGAACAGGGCGCCCAGGGCGGCCCCTTGGAGGATGAACCCGGTGTACACCACGGTGAACACCCACTCGTGGAGGAAGGGCTCACGGTCCTGGTCCGGCGCGGAACCGCCTCCGAACGCCTTCAAGACCAGCTGCGCCGGGAACCCGGCCATGATCGGCGCGAGCAGCCCGGTGGCGACCCACACGGGGAACGCCAGCAGCCACGCGGGCACCCGCAGCCCCCACGGCCGGGTCAGTACCAGCGCCAGCACGATCACCGCGCTGTCCAGCAGCACGGAGAGACCGTTGATCACGGCCATGCCCACCCGGTCGTCGAGCAGTCCGCTCCCCTCGGGGATGCCGACGTGGCTCCCGGCGATCCAGGCGGCCTTGAGCCCGAGGTACGGCACGCACGAGAGGACGGCGACGGCGCGCAGGACGCGCCGGGGGCGGCTGAGAGGGACGGCGGGGCGGGGAGCGGTGAGGGGAGCGATCGACTGCGTCATGCGATCAGGCTCCCGCGGGGGAGACCGGGCGCACCTCCTGCGCGACGACGATCCGCCTCCGCCGGACGGGGGGGAGGGGGGGAGGCGGGGGGCTGTCGCTCAGCCCTCCAGGATCAGAACGGTCTCCTCGATCTCCGCGCCCCGCGCGTTGGCGTACCCGCTGGCCGTCGCGACGGCACGGAACCCGCACTTGTCCAGTACGCGCAGTGAGCCCGCGTTGTCCGACGCCGCCCGGGCGTACAGGGGCCGCTCGGGCACCTCCGTCAGCAGCGCCCGCAGGGCCGCCGTGGCGATGCCCTTCCCCCAGTACGCGCGGTCGACCCAGTACGTCACCTCGCGTTCGCCCGGCACCCCGTACACCGCCGCGCTGCCGACCACGTCACCGTCGGCCAGCACCGTGCGGACCACGTCGGCGGAGGACCGGATCCGGGCCCAGTGGGCGTCGAAGGCGTCCCGGTCGGCCGGGTCCTTGGGGGCGAAGGCCGCCATGTGGAGAGCCTCGGGGTCGTTCATCTGCCGGAAGAAGACCGGCAGATCGCTGTCGTGGACCTGGCGCAGCTCGACGTTCATGCCTCAGAGCCTACGGGTGGCCAGTGTCAGCCGGTCCCGCGCGTCGAACAGCGCGTCCTTCACGAGCTGTTCGTGCGCCGGGGTCAGCCGGGCCACCGGCACCGAGCAGCTGATGGCGTCCCGCGCCGGCGTGCGGTACGGAATGGCCACGCCGAAGCAGCGCAGCCCCAGCGTGTTCTCCTCGCGGTCCACGGCGAAGCCCTGCTCCCGGACCTGGTGCAGCTCCTCGATGAGCTTCTCGCGGTCGGTGATCGTGTTCTCGGTCAGCGCGGGCAGCGTCTCCGGGAGCATCTTGCGGACCTGCTCGTCCGAGTAGGTGCTCAGCAGCGCCTTGCCGAGGGACGTGGAGTGCGCGGGCAGGCGGCGGCCGACCCGGGTGAAGGGACGCAGGTAGTGCTGCGACTGGCGGGTGGCGAGGTAGACGACGTTCGTGCCGTCGAGGCGGGCGAGGTGGATCGTCTCGGTCGTGTCGTCCGAGAGCCGGTCAAGGGTGGGCCGGGCCGCCGCCACGACCTCGTCGCCGTCGATGTAGGAGGTGCCGACCAGCAGGGCCCGCACGCCGATGCCGTACCGCGTGCCCGTCGCGTCCGTCTCCACCCAGCCCAGCTCGACGAGCGTGCGGAGCAGCATGTAGAGACTGGACTTGGGGTAGCCGACGGCCTCCTGGACCGCCGCGAGGGAGTGCATACCGGGACGCCCGGCGAAGTATTCGAGCAGTTCAACCGTTCTTACCGCGGACTTGACCTGCGCCCCGCCGCCCGTCTCGCCAGCCGACATCGCCCTTGACCCCTTCGTTCGACGGGAAATAGTCTCCACAGCATATTCATCATCAGAGACAGCGTTCAGTATATCGAACGCCCCTGGTGGATGACCCAGTACTGCGGCATTACATGTGTGGAGGGACCCGCGGTGGCAGCAGCACCAGTCTGGAGTGTCGACCCCCGAACCGGGAAGCAGCGTGAACAGGTTGCGGTGGAGGCCACAGCCCAGGAGGTGGACGCCGCCGTCCGCGCCGCGCACGAGGCGCGCGGCTCACTGACGGACCGCGCGGTCCGCGCGGCCTTCCTGCGCAGCGCCGCCGAGGAGCTTCAGGCGGCCAAGGACGGTCTCGTCGAGACCGCCGACGCCGAGACCGCGCTCGGTCCGGTCCGGCTGACCGGCGAGCTCGCCCGCACCTGCTACCAGCTGCGGGCCTTCGCCGACATCGTCGACGAGGGCGCCTTCCTCGACGTCGTCATCAACCACCCCGATGACACCGCGACGCCGCCGATCCCGGACCTGCGCCGTTACAAGGTGCCGCTGGGCGTCGTCGCCGTCTACTCGGCGTCGAACTTCCCGTTCGCCTTCTCGGTCGCCGGCGGCGACACCGCGAGCGCCCTCGCGGCCGGCTGCCCGGTCGTGGTCAAGGCGCACCCGGACCACCCGGCCCTTTCCGAGTACGTCGCCAAGGTGCTGCGCCGCGCCGCCGCCCGGCACGACATCCCCGAGGGCGTCCTCGGGCTGGTGCACGGCTTCGAGGCGGGCATCGAGCTGATCAAGCACCCGCTGGTCTCGGCGGCCGGCTTCACCGGGTCGGTGCGCGGTGGCCGGGCCCTGTTCGACGCGGCGGCCGCCCGCCCCGTCCCGATCCCCTTCCACGGCGAGCTGGGCTCGCTGAACCCGGTCGTCGTCACCGAGGCCGCGGCCACCGAGCGGGCCGAGACGATCGGCGCGGGCCTCGCCGGTTCGATGACGATGGGCGTCGGCCAGTTCTGTGTGAAGCCGGGCCTCGTCCTCGCGCCGACCGGCGCCGCCGGTGACGCGCTGCTGAAGTCGCTGACCGACGCCGTCAGCGACACCGACGCCGGGGTCCTGCTCGACCACCGCATGCGCGACAACTTCGTCGCCGGCGTCGCCGAGCGCGCCCAGCTGCCCGACGTCGACTCCCCGGTCACGCCCGGCGCGGGCGGCGAGCACACCGTCAGCGCGGGCTTCCTCACGGTTCCGGCGAGCAGGCTGGCCCAGGAGGGCGAGCACGACCTGCTCCTGGAGGAGTGCTTCGGGCCGGTCACCGTGGTGGCCCGCTACGAGGACGAGGCCGAGGTGAAGGCCGTGCTGTCGCGGCTGCCGGGCAACCTCACGGCGACGGTGCAACTGTCCGAGGAGGAGGCCGCGGGCCAGGGTCAGGGCGCGGAGCTTCTGCAGGAGCTGACGCCGCTGGCCGGGCGTGTGCTGGTGAACGGCTGGCCTACGGGTGTCGCCGTCGCGCCGGCTCAGCATCACGGCGGGCCGTACCCGGCCACGACGTCCACGTCCACGTCGGTGGGCGGGACGGCGATCGAGCGGTGGCTGCGGCCGGTCGTCTACCAGAACGCTCCCGAGGCGCTGCTTCCCGCTGAGCTGCGGGACGAGAACCCGTTGGGGCTGCCTCGGCGGTTCAACGGGCGACTTGAGCGTTGATCGCGTAACGCCGTAGGGGTGCGGGTGATCTGCGGGCTGCCGGTTCGTCGTGGTTGATCGCGCAGTTCCCCGCGCCCCTGGAAGTCGGACCTGAAAGACTTGGTCGAATGGATCTCGAACTTCCCGAACTTCCTTTCCCCCTGCGCTCTTACGGGCCAGAGGCCCACTGGTCCTACGAGGACGGGGTGCTCACCGGGTGGGCCGGGGCGCGGCAGGACCGGTTCGTGCCGCCCACCGGGGAGGCGCTGGACCCCGCCTCCGACGCGCCGCGGCTGCTCGGGGCGCCCGAAGGGGACTTCCAGCTGATCGCCCGGGTCACGGTCGGGTTCGGCGCGGCCTTCGACGCCGGGGTGCTCTACGTCCATGTCGGCGAGCGTGCCTGGGCCAAGCTCTGTCTGGAGTACTCCCCGGACGTGCCCACCGTCTGCACGGTGGTCACCCGGGGGCACTCCGACGACGCCAACTCCTTCACCGTCGACGGCAGTTCCGTCTGGCTCCGGGTGAGCCGCACCGGCCGCGCCTTCGCCTTCCACGCCTCCCGCGACGGCGAACGCTGGACCTTCGTCCGCCTCTTCACCCTGGGCGACGAGAAGGAGACGGGCGCGGCCCTGATCGGCTTCATGACGCAGTCGCCGATGGGGGAGGGCTGCGTGGTGACGTACGACCACATCGAGTTCAGGCCGCACTGGCCTGACGACCTGCGCGACGGCAGCTGAACCAAGCAGCCTCTCGGGCCGGACGGGCGTCCGGGGGCGCAGCCCCCGGCACTCACCGCAACCGAACAGTCGCCGCAGCCGTCACGGCGAGCACCCCGGCGCTGATCCCCAGCCCCATCCGCATCCCTTCGGTGAAACCGTCGGAGACCAGCGCACCGAAGACGGCGATCGCCAGCCCTCCGGCCACCTGCCGGGCCGAGTTCAGCACCCCGGCCGCGAGGCCCGCCCGCTCGGCCGGTACCGCCTCCATCATCGCGGCGGTCAGCGGCGGCACCGTCAGGGCGCAGCCCAGTGCCATCGGCACCAGCAGCACGGCCGCCACAGCCGGGGACGTGCTCTCGTCGACGCACAGCAGGAGCAGCGCCCCGGCCGCCGCCAGGCTCTGGCCGGTGAGCATCGGCAGCCGTGCTCCGTAGCGGCCGGCGAGCCTGCCCGCGACGACGTTGGTCACCGCGATCAGCCCCGTCATCGGCAGGAACAGCAGCCCGGCCTGGAGCGCCGAACGCCCCTGTACCTGCTGGAAGAACAGGGAGAAGACGAAGACCACCCCGTAGAAGGCCACGCTGACGGCGGCCCCCGCCGCCACCGCCACGGACACGTTCCGGCTGCGGAACAGGCCGGGCGGCACGACCGGGTGGGCCTGACGCGCCTCCACGCGGACGAAGGTCACCACGGCCGCCACGGCCACCGCGAGGGCCACGAGCCCGGTCGTGCCGCGCTCGATCACCGCGAACGTCAGGGCCGTGAGCGCGACGACCGCCGCCGTCTGGCCCGGCAGGTCCAGGGGCGCCGGGCGGCGCCGGGAGCGCGGTGCCCGCACCAGCAGCGCGAGCGCCACCGCGCCGACCGGCACGTTGACGAAGAAGACGCCCCGCCAGTCCCAGGCCGTCGTCAGGGCGCCGCCGGCCACCGGCCCGAGCGCCACCGCGACCGAACCGCCCGCCGCCCACGCGGCCACCGCCCTGGCCCGGCGCGCGGGGTCCCCGTAGGCCTGCCGCACCAGGGCGAGGGAGGCCGGCAGCACCACGGCCGCCGCCATGCCCTGCACCACGCGGGCCCCGATCAGCGCCGGCAGGGTCGGGGCCAGCCCGCACGCCACCGAGGCGAGCGTGAACACCGTGATGCCGAGGGCGTACGCCCTGCTCGCACCGGCCCGGTCCGCGAAGGCGCCCGTGGACAGCATCAGCGCCGCGAAGGGCAGGGTGTAGGCGTCGACCACCCACTGGAGGCCGGACATCCCGCCGCCGAGCGCGTCGCCGACGGCGGGCAGGGCCACGTTCACGACGGACGTGTCCAGGGTGATCAGCGCGAAGCCGAGAAGTGCGGCGGTGAGGGCGAGGACGGGGGACGACTGCCGTGCGGGCGGCAACTCCTCTCGGTCCAGGGGCAATTGGCGGGAGTTCATCCGATGGCTGATCCGATGGTTGGTCGACATGCCTCCATGCTGGGGATCTTCGGCGGCCTACAGTAGTGGCCTGAATGCCACGCCCCCGGAGGTTCTGGCCATGCCGCGCCCGCCCCACCGCGTCGCCGTCGTCGCGCCCTCACCCGTCTCGATGTTCAACCTCGCCATCCCGGACCTGCTCTTCGCGAAGGTCGAGATCGACGGGGGCCCCGGCTACGAGTTGACCGTCTGCACCCCCGATCCCGGCCCGGTCACCACCACCGGCGGCCTGGACCTGCACGTGGGACGCGGCCTGGACGCCGTGCGGTACGCCGACACCGTGCTGGTCGCCGGCACCGGCGAGCGGTACGCGCCCGACCCGCGCACGGTCGCCGCCGTCCGTCAGGCGGCCGGGGCCGGCCGGCGCATCGCCTCCATCTGCAGCGGCGCCTTCGTCCTCGCCGAGGCCGGTCTGCTCCAGGGCCGCAGCGCCACGACGTACTGGCAGCTCGCCGGCGAACTGCGCGAGCGCTACCCCGCGCTCGACCTCAAGGGCGACGTCCTCTACGTGCAGGACGGCCAGATCCTCACCTCCTCCGGGTACGCCGCCGGCATCGACCTGTGCCTGCACATCATCCGCAGCGACTACGGCGCGGCCGTCGCCAACGAGGTCGCCCGCCTCGCCCTGGTCGCCCCCGTACGGCCCGGCGGGCAGACGCAGTTCACGCAGACCCCGCTGCCGCCCGAGCGCGGCACCGCCTGCGCCGACACCCGCGGCTGGGCCATGCGCAACCTCGACAAGCCGCTCACGCTCACCGACCTGGCCCGGCACGCCGGCGTCAGCGTCCGCACCCTCACCCGCCGCTTCCACGCCGAGAGCGGCGTCAGCCCCCTGCAGTGGCTGCTCCACCAGCGCATCGAGCGCGCCAAGGAACTCCTGGAGACCACCGCCCTGCCCATGGACCAGGTGGCCCGGGCCTGCGGCCTGGGTACGGCCGACTCGCTCAGGTCTCATCTCACGCGCCGCACCGGACTCACCCCGAGCGCCTACCGCGCCCAGTTCAGCCGCCTGGGAACCGCGCCCTCGCGGGCCACGTCCTCCGCTGCGTGATCAACGCGAACAGGACCGCCGTACCCCTGGTGATCAGAACCGCCCTGCCCGCCGAGGCGGAGGATATTACTGCGCTGCACCGGCGCGCCCGGGCCACCTACTACCCGGACGGCTTCCCGGACGACGGTGCCGCCTGGCAGACCAGGTGGCGCGAGGCGCTCGCGCGGACCGACGGGCGGGTGCTGTGTGCCGTGGGTGACGGCCGCATGGTCGCGATCGCCTCTTTCCGCAGGCCGGAAGGGGCTCCCGCCGACACCGTCAAGCTGTTCCAGTTCCATGTCGACCCGGACCGCTGGCGCTCCGGCATCGGGACGGCTCTGCACACCGCGTGTGTGGAGGAGTGGCGGGCGGACGGTGTGCGTACGGCCGTGCTGGAGGTGCACGTGGACAACCGGCGGGCCCGGAGCTTCTACGCCCGCCGGGGCTGGGCCGCGGACCCGGAGCATCCGGCCGCCGCGGACGACCACCACCTCAGGTTGCGCTTCGCGGTGCCGGGGGAATGAACCCGACTGCTTGAACGTTCATGCACCCGGCGGAGGGAGTCTCCGTGCCCGTACGACCTGGAGAGAGCCGACACATGCGCGTCGAGATCTGGAGCGACATCGCCTGCCCCTGGTGCTACGTGGGCAAAGCCCGCTTCGAGAAGGCGCTGCGGGGCTTCCCGCACCGCGACCAGGTCGAGGTGGTGCACCGCTCCTTCGAGCTGGACCCGGGCCGTGCCAAGGACGACGTCCAGCCCGTGATCACGATGCTCACCAGGAAGTACGGGATGAGCGAGGCACAGGCCGAGGCCGGTGAGGACAACCTCGGCGCGCAGGCCGCCGCCGAGGGGCTGGACTACCGCACCCGGGGCCGCGACCACGGCAGCACCTTCGACATGCACCGCCTGCTGCACTTCGCCAGGGTGCAGGGGCGTCAGGAGCTGCTGCTCGACCTGCTGTACCGGGCGAACTTCGCCGAGGAGCGCTCCGTTTTCAATGATGACGAGCGGCTGGTGGAGCTCGCCGTGGCCGCCGGGCTGGAGGCGGAGGCCGTCCGCGCGGTGCTCGCCGACCCCGGCGCCTACGCCGACGACGTGCGCGCCGACGAGCGGGAAGCCGCGCAGCTCGGCGCGAGCGGGGTGCCGTTCTTCGTGCTCGACCGCAAGTACGGCGTCTCCGGTGCCCAGCCCGCGGAGGTCTTCGCCCAGGCCCTGACCCAGGCGTACGGCGAGCGCTCGCCCCTGAAGATCGTGGACAGCGGGGACGCGGACGCGTGTGGGCCGGACGGCTGCGCCGTGCCCCAGCGGTGAAAGAAGCAGCTCGGAGCGCATGTATAAGTGCTCCTTAGCGACATCACGCAGAAAACGGCAATGGACGGGAAGATCCAGGGGACGCAGAGTGGTTCCATGGAGACCTTCGAGAACCTCGTCCGTGCCGAGTTCGCCCCGAAGCACACCTACCTCAACACCGCGAGCAACGGGCTCCTGCCCGCCCGTACCGTCAGCGCCGTACAGCAGGCGGTGCGGATGCGCGCGGAGGGCACGCCCCTGGGTCCCCTGTACGAGGACGTCGAGGCCGCCCGCGCGTCCTTCGCCCGGCTGGCCGGCGTGCCGGCCGAGCGGGTCGCCACTGGCGCCTCGGTCGCCGAGTACGGCGGGCTGATCGCCGCCTCGCTGCCCGCGGGCGCCGAAGTCCTCACCGCGGAGGCCGACTTCGCCTCCCTGGTCAACCCCTTCCACGCGCGCGGCGACCTCAAGGTGCGCGCCGTGCCCCTGGAGCGGCTCGCCGAGTCCGTCCGCCCCGGCACCGCACTCGTGGCGGTCAGCTCCGCCCAGTCCGCCGACGGCCGGCTCGCCGACCTGCCGGCCGTGCGCGAGGCGGCCCGGGCGCACGGGGCCCGTACCTACGTCGACGCCTCCCAGTCGGCCGGCTGGCTGCCGATGGAGGCCGACGCGGACGACTTCCTCGCCGCCGTCGGCTTCAAGTGGCTCCTCGGGCCGCACGGGGCCGCGTTCTTCGTCGCCCCGCAGGACTTCGGCGGGCTCACACCGCTGCTCGCCGGCTGGGTCGCGGGTGAGATCCCCTGGGAGAGCTGCTACGGCCCCGTCGAGGAACTCGCCCACTCCGCACGGCGCTTCGACATCAGCCCCGCACTCTTCACCTACGCCGGGCTGCGCGCCTCCCTGGAACTGCTGGAGGAGATCGGCATCGACGTCGTGCACGCCCACGACGTCGCCCTCGCGGACCGCTTCCGCGTCGGGCTCGCCGAGCTGGGCCACGCGCCGGTGCCCGCGCCGGGCTCGGCGATCGTGTCCGTGCCGGGGCTCGGCCACCGGCAGGGCGAACTGAGCCGGGCGGGCATCGAGGTGTCCGACCGGGCGGGGAATCTGCGGGCGGCGTTCCACCTCTACAACACCCCGGCGGACGTCGACCGCCTTCTCGAGGTCCTGGCCGCATGACAGAACCGGGCGGGGCCTCCCGTCCCACACGAGGAGGCCCCACCCGGCAGCTGTGTCATCCGGTCACGTCACCGGCGAGCAGCGGTCACCGCACGGGCGTGAAGTCCCGCGCCCCGATGCTGTGTTCTCCGGGGGCACCCCCCGGACCCCCGGCCGGGGAGTCGGTCACCGCACCGGCGTGAAGTCCCGCGCCCCGATGCTGTGTTCTCCGGGGGCAACCCCCGGACCCCCGGCCGGGGAGTCGGTCACCGCACGGGCGTGAAGTCCCGCGCCCCGATGCTGTGTTCTCCGGGGGCAACCCCCGGACCCCCGGCCGGGGAGTCGGTCACCGCACCGGCGTGAAGTCCCGCGCCCCGATGCTGTGTTCTCCGGGGGCAACCCCCGGACCCCCGGCCGGGGAGTCGGTCACCGCACCGGCGTGAAGTCCCGCGCCCCGATGAACTCCGGCCGCCGCACCGGCGCCGCGAACGGTTCCACCGCCGTGTTCTCCACGCTGTTGAACACGATGAACACGTTGCTGCGCGGGAACGGCGTGATGTTGTCGCCGGAGCCGTGCATGCAGTTGCAGTCGAACCACGTCGCCGAACCGGCCTTGCCCGTGAACAACTTGATGCCGTGCTGCGACGCCAGCTGGGTCAGCGCCTCGTCCGACGGCGTGCCCGCGTCCTGCATCTGCAGCGACTTCTTGTAGTTGTCCTTCGGCGTGGCCCCCGCGCACCCGAGGAATGTCTTGTGCGACCCCGGCATGATCATGAGCCCGCCGTTGGTGTCGTAGTTCTCGGTCAGCGCGATCGAGACCGACACCGTGCGCATCCGCGGCAGACCGTCCTCGGCGTGCCACGTCTCGAAGTCCGAGTGCCAGTAGAAGCCACTGGCCCCGAAGCCCGGCTTGACGTTGATCCGCGACTGGTGGACGTAGACGTCCGAGCCGAGGATCTGCCGCGCCCGGCCGACGACCCGCTCGTCCCGCACCAGCCTGGCGAACACCTCGCTGATCCTGTGCACCTCGAAGACCGAGCGGATCTCGTTGGACTTCGGCTCGACGATCGACCGTTCGTCGGCGCGGATGTCCGGGTCGTTCACCAGACGGTTCAGCTCGTTCCGGTAGACCACGACCTCGTCGTCGGTGATGAGCTGGTCGATGGCGAGGAAGCCGTCACGCTCGAAGGACAGCAGGTCGGACGGCACGATCGGGCCGGGTGCGTCCGGCGCGCCCCAGACGACCGGGTCCTGGCGCGGGGTGAGCACTTCGCTGGCACCGCGACTGGGATAGAGGTCGGGGATACCGGTGGTGGTGTCGGTGATGGCGGTCATGGAAACGTCACACCTCCTCGGTGAGCAGCGGGTAAACGCCGTTCTCGTCGTGGTCCTCCCGTCCGGTCACGGGCGGATTGAAGACGCAGAGGCAGCGGAAGTCCTTCTTGATCCGCAGCGTGTGCTTCTCGTGCCCGTCCAGGAGGTACATGGTCCCGGGCGTGATGGTGTACGACTGCCCGGTCTCGTGGTCGGTGAGCTCGGCCTCGCCCTCCACGCAGACGACGGCCTCGATGTGGTTCGCGTACCACATCGACGTCTCCGTACCCGCGTACAGGATCGTCTCGTGCAGGGAGAAGCCGACCTTCTCCTTGGCGAGGACGATGCGTTTGCTCTCCCACGTGCCGGACGCCGACTTCACGTGCCGGTCGGTACCTTCGATCTCCTTGAACGAACGGACAATCACGGTGCTGCGATGCCTCCTAGATGGGTGGTGCCGGTTGCTTGGTCAGGCGGTCTCGCGGACGGCGCGGGCCAGCGTCGACAGGCCCTCGTCCAGTTCCTCGGGCGTGATGGTCAGGGCGGGGAGCAGTTTCACGACCTCGCTCTCCGGCCCGGACGTCTCGATGAGCAGCCCGAGCTCGAAGGCGCGCTTGGCGATCTTGCCCGCACGGTCCTTGTCGTGGAACTCCATGCCCCACACCAGGCCGCGGCCCCGGTACTCCTTCACGTCGGCCAGGTTCTCCTCGGTGATGGAGATCATGGCCTGCTCGACCTGCTCACCGCGCTTGCGGGTCTGCTTCTCCATCGCGGAGCCGTCGGCCCAGTACGCCTCCAGGGCCGCGGTCGCCGTCACGAAGGCGGGGTTGTTGCCGCGGAAGGTGCCGTTGTGCTCGCCGGGCTCCCAGATGTCGAGCTCGGGCTTGAACAGGCACAGCGACATGGGCAGGCCGTAGCCGCTGATCGACTTCGAGACGGTGACGATGTCCGGCGTGATGCCCGCCTCCTCGAAGGAGAAGAAGGCGCCGGTACGGCCGCAGCCCATCTGGATGTCGTCGACGATCAGCAGCATGTCCTGGCGCTCGCACAGCTCGGACAGGGCGCGCAGCCACTCGGGCCGGGCCACGTTGATGCCGCCCTCGCCCTGCACGGTCTCGACGATCACGGCGGCCGGCTTGTTCAGGCCGGAGCCCTGGTCCTCCAGCAGCCGCTCGAACCACAGGAAGTCCTCGACGGTGCCGTCGAAGTAGTTGTCGAACGGCATCGGGGTGCCGTGCACCAGCGGGATACCGGCGCCGGCCCGCTTGAACGCGTTGCCGGTCACGGCCAGCGAGCCCAGCGACATGCCGTGGAAGGCGTTGGTGAAGGACACGATCGACTCGCGCCCCTTCACCTTCCGCGCCAGCTTCAGCGCGGCCTCCACGGCGTTGGTGCCGGTCGGGCCCGGGAACATGACCTTGTACGGCAGGTCGCGCGGCCGCAGCAGCAGGTTCTGGAAGGCCTCCAGGAACGTGCGCTTGGCGGTGGTCGACATGTCGAGCCCGTGCGTGACGCCGTCCCGCTCCAGGTAGTCGATCAGGGCGCGTTTCATGACGGGGTTGTTGTGCCCGTAGTTCAGTGACCCGGCTCCGGCGAAGAAGTCGAGGTACTCATGGCCGTCCTCGTCGTACATGCGGCTGCCCACCGCACGGTCGAAGACGGTGGGCCAGCCGCGGCAGTAGCTGCGTACCTCGGACTCGACGGTCTCGAAGACGCTCAGGTCGGGCTGGGTGATGGTCACGACGAATCGCTCCTCGGTGCGTGGGGGAAGTCTGAGGGAGTCAGGGGAGAAGTCAGCGGGACAGCGGGCCGATGCGGTACAGGACCTCGGCGTCGTGCGGCCCGTCGGGGAACAGGCCCGTGTCGAACAGCACCTCGCGCTCCAGCCGGGCGCCGTGCCGTTCGGCGAAGGACGTGAACAGGCGCTCCGAGGCGGTGTTGCCCGGGGTGATGGTGGTCTCCACCGTCGTCACCCCGCGCTCGGCGGCGGTCCGGGCGACCAGACCGTCGAGCAGGGCGGCGGCCAGCCCGCGCCCGCGGTGCGCCTCGTCCACCGCCACCTGCCAGACCAGCAGGGTGCGCGGGCTGTCCGGCCGCACGTACCCGGTGATGAAGCCCATCGGCTCGCCGTGCTCGTCACGCGCTACGGCCGACGTGGCCGCGAAGTCGCGGCACCACAGCAGATAGCTGTAGGACGAGTTCAGGTCGAGAACCTTCGAGTCCTTCGCCATCCGCCAGAGCGCGGCTCCGTCAGCCACCGTGGGGCGGTCGATTTGCGGATCTGCTTGTACGGCAGTCATGCGAATTGAACTTACCCAGCGAAATTCAAAATTGCATCGCCGATAGGGCTTACGTATGAGCCAGGCCTGTGTTATCGCGCGGGCGCGAGGCTTCGCACCGAACGGCGGCAATATGCCCGATATTGTCCGGGTAATACCGGGCGAAGCGGTCACGATGTGTAACGCGTCACAGCCATGTAATCGCCACGAGATCTGCCCGAATTCCCTCTCCGAGTGTCCTCAAAATCTTTGGGTTTAGGATCGGAGAAAGCGGGCAGAAGAATACGGGAAGCTGTTCTTGAAAGAATTCTTAATTGTGTGCCAGCTTACATGTGAGTCGTCTCGGAAACACGTTTAATTCAGGCCCCGGTCACTCCGTCGATACGTTCCCGCAGGAGATCGGCATGACCGTTGTGCCGGGCGTACTCCTCGATCATGTGGATCAGCACCCAGCGCAGGCTGACCTCCATCCCGGGCACCGGCCCCTCGGCGACCCGCCCGATGTGGTCCAGCGGCAGCCCCGCGCACAGCTCCCGCCCCCGCGCGATCTCCCGCCGCCAGATCCCGAGCGCCTCGTCGAGCCCCCGCCCCGGGTCCAGCGTGTAGCCGGTGCCGTCCTCATGCACCGGCGGCACGTCGAGCCCGGCGGCCACCCGCTGGAACCAGTTCCGCTCGACCTCGGCGAGGTGCTGCACCAGCCCGAGCAGTGTCAGCGTGGACGGCTCGGCCGACGCGGTCCGCGCCTGCGCGTCGTCCAGCCCGGCGCACTTCAGCTCCAGCGTGGCCCGGTGGAAGTCCAGCCAGCTCTCCAGCATGGCCCGCTCGTCACCGGTCAGATGCGGGACGGGACGGCCGTCGGGAAGGGAGACGGGGGTCTCGGCGGGGGTGTTGGGCGTCCCGGCGGGGGAGTTGGTGGTCATGCCGGGAGCATGGCACGGGCCACTGACAACGACGGGCCCCGACTACCGCCACGCCTCCTCGGCCGCCCGCAGCGCCCCCTCCACATCCACCGACAGCCCCCGCTCGGAGAGCGCAACGCCCAACGCCGCCAGACTCGCCCGCACAGCCCCCGGCGTCGCGTCGGCCCCGTAGTGATTGACCCGGATCATCTCCTTGGCCAACGCACCCCCGCCGGCGGCGACCGGCACCGCCGGATCCGCCTCCAGCGCCCTGTCCACCAGCTCCGACGCCACCACCCCCGAGGGCGCCCGGAGCGTCGTGGCGACGGGCGCCGCGTCCCGCGCCTCGTACACATAGGGCTCCAGCCCGCCACCGAGCGCGACCGCACCGGCCCGCGTGGCAGCCGCGGCCGACGCATGCCGGGCCATCACCGCGGCCGGCCCCACCGCCTCGATCCGCTCCACGCACGCCTGCAGCGCCAGCATCTCCAACTGCGCCGGAGCGTGCGGCAGCGCCTTGCGGCCGCCGTCGATCCAGCGCTCCTTCCAGTCGAGCAGCGACAGATACGACCGGCGCGGCGCCCGCGGGTTCGCCGCCATCCGGGCCCAGGCCCGCTCGCTCACCGACACCGCCGACACCCCGGCCGGCCCGCCCATCGCCTTCTGCGCCCCGATCACGCACAGATCCACGCCCCAGGCGTCCGGCAGCACCGGCTCGGCGCCGATCGAGGCCACCGCGTCCAGGTAGAACAGGGCCCCGTGCTCCCGCACCACCTCGCCGATCTCCGCGACCGGATTGGTGTTGCCGGTCGCCGCCTCCGCGTGCACCAGGGACACGAAGTCGATCTCCGGGTGCTCGGCGAAGGCCTGCCGGATCTGCTCGGCCGTGACCGCCGTGTGGAAGGGCACCGCCAGATCGACCACCGTCGCCCCGCACTCCCGCAGCCAGTCCCCGAAGGTCTGCCCGTACGGGCCCGTGATGACGTTCAGGGCCGTCGTGCCCGGACCGGCCGCGCCGCGGATCGCGCCCTCCAGCGGCAGCAGCGCCTCGCCCTGCATGATCACGACGTCCTGCTCGGTGCTCAGCAGCCGCGCCACACGGTCCTCGATCGCGGCGAAACGGTCCGCACCGAGCGGGGCAAGGTCCAGAAACGGATGCGTCACGGTGGCACTCTCTTCACGTGCGGGGACAACTCGCGGGGACAACGCGCGGGAACAACGGGAACGAGCGTAACCGCCGCGTCCCGGCCCTCTTCGACCGGTGACTTCCCAGGCCCGACGGCTCCGCAGCCATCGGATTGTTTTCAGCCACTCAAACTTCTCCTTATGATCAGAACCCACAGTTCACTCACAGGAGGCTCGCCGTGAACACGCACCCCGGGCACCGGGCCCGCATCCTGGCCGCCACCACCGCGACGGCCGGGCTGCTGCTCGTGGCCGGCTGCACCTCCACCGACGACGGCGGCAGCGGTACGAAGACGGCCGCGGGCGGCGTCGAACTCGTCAAGGCGGGCAAGCTCACCACCTGCACCCACCTGCCGTATCCGCCGTTCCAGTCGGAGATCGACGGCAAGGTGCAGGGCTTCGACGTGTCGCTGATCGATCTGGTCGCCAAGGACCTGGGCGTCAAGCAGGACATCGTCGACCAGCCCTTCGAGAACTTCAAGACCGGCGGGTCCCTCAACGCCGGCCAGTGCGACCTCGCCGCCGCGGGCATGACCATCACCGAGGAGCGCAAGAAGAACGTCGACTTCTCCGACCCGTACTTCAACGCCACCCAGGCCGTGCTGGCCGACAAGAAGAGCGGCATCGGCTCCTTCGCCGGCCTCAAGGGCAAGAAGCTCGGCGCCCAGGCGCAGACGACCGGTGAGGACTACGCCAAGAGCAAGGGCCTCGACCCGGTCTCCTTCGAGTCCTCCGACGCCGTCCTCAACGGTCTGCGCACCGGCCAGGTCCAGGCCGTGATCATCGACTACCCGGTCGTCCAGGGCTGGCTGAAGGACAAGGCCAACGCCGACGCCTTCGAGGTCGTCGACAACCTCGACACCGGTGAGCAGTACGGCTTCACGGTGAAGAAGGGCAACACCAAACTCCTCGCCGCCATCAACAAGGCGATCGAGGACGCCAAGGCCGACGGCACGTACAAGAAGCTGTACGAACAGTGGATCGGCCCGTACGACGAGTCCGCCGCGTCGCCCGCCGCCTCATGACCGACACGGCCACGCCCGAAGTCCAGCCGAAGAAGAAGGGCCTCACCCGGCGGCAGAAGCGCAGCCTCTCGCGCGGCGTCCAGTACGCCGTCTTCGTCGCGGCCGTGGTCGTCTTCGCGGTCTCGGCCGACTGGGGCCGGCTCCAGAACCAGTTCGCGCAGGCGGACATCGCCGAGCGCATGTTCCCGGACGTCATCACGCTGGCGCTGAAGAACACCGTGCTCTACACGGTGACCGGCTTCGCCGTGGGGCTCGCCCTCGGCATGGTGATCGCGCTGATGCGGCTGTCCTCCGTGGGCCCGTACCGCTGGCTCGCCGGGATCTACATCGAGATCTTCCGCGGTCTGCCCGCCCTGCTGATCTTCATCTTCATCGGTGTCGCCGTGCCGCTCGCCTTCCCCGGCACCGAGATCATCGGCGGCACGTACGGGAAGGTCGCCCTCGCGCTCGGCCTGGTGGCCGCCGCGTACATGGCGGAGACGATCCGCGCCGGCATCCAGGCCGTGCCCAAGGGGCAGATGGAGGCGGCCCGTTCGCTCGGCTTCTCGCCCGCGCGGGCCATGATCTCCATCGTCATCCCGCAGGCGTTCCGCATCATCCTCCCGCCGCTCACCAACGAACTGGTGCTGCTGTTCAAGGACTCCTCGCTGGTGCTGTTCCTCGGTGTCACCCTGGAGGAGCGCGAACTGTCCAAGTACGGCCGCGACCTGGCCAGCCAGACCGCCAACTCCACGCCGATCCTGGTCGCCGGACTCTGCTACCTGCTGGTCACGATCCCGCTCGGCTTCGTCGTACGCCGCATGGAGGCGAAGGCCCAGGAGGCCGTGAAATGAGCCGACCCGAGATCGAGGTACGCGCGCTGCACAAGTCGTTCGGCGCCAACGAGGTGCTGCGCGGCATCGACCTGGAGATCGGCCGGGGCGAGGTGGTCTGTGTCATCGGCCCGTCCGGCTCCGGCAAGTCGACGCTGCTGCGCTGCGTGAACCTGCTGGAGGAGCCGACCAAGGGGCAGGTGTTCGTCGGCGGTACGGAACTGACCGACCCGGACGTCGACATCGACGCCGCACGCCGCCGCATCGGCATGGTCTTCCAGCAGTTCAACCTGTTCCCGCACCTGACGGTGACCGAGAACCTCACCCTGCCGCAGCGGCGGGTGCTGCGCCGTGACAAGGCGGCGGCCGCGAAGGTGGCCGCCGAGAACCTGGCGCGCGTGGGGCTGTCCGAGAAGGCGGCGGCCTACCCCTCCTCCCTCTCCGGCGGCCAGCAGCAGCGCGTCGCCATCGCCCGGGCCCTGGCCATGGGCCCCGAGGTGATGCTGTTCGACGAGCCGACCTCCGCGCTGGACCCCGAACTGGTCGGGGACGTCCTCGCGGTGATGCGCATGCTCGCCGACGAGGGCATGACCATGATGGTCGTCACCCACGAGATGACCTTCGCACGCGAGGTCGCCGACCGGGTCGTCTTCATGGACGGCGGCGTGATCGTCGAGGACGGCACCCCCGAGCAGGTCATCGGCAACCCGCGCCACGAGCGCACCCGCCACTTCCTCTCCCGCCTCCTCGACCCCGCCATGGCCGAGGTGGAGGAGGAGACCTCGGACCAGGTGGGCAAGGCCGACTAGCGGCTGACTAGGGTGCCGTACATGAGCGATCGCACGGTGCTGCACGTGAAGGGACGGGTGCTCGTCGGACCCGAGGAGGTCCGCGACGAGCTGTGGGTCGTCGACGGCCGGATCTCCTACGAGCGTCCCGCCGGCGCCCGCGACATCCGTACCGTCAGAGGCTGGGCCCTGCCCGGTCTCGTCGATGCGCACTGCCACGTGGGACTCGACCGGCACGGCGCGGTCCCGCAGGACGTCGCCGAGAAGCAGGCGCTGACCGACCGGGACGCGGGCACGCTGCTGATCCGCGACGCGGGCTCGCCCTCCGACACCCGCTGGATCGACGACCGCGACGACCTGCCGAAGATCATCCGTGCCGGGCGGCACATCGCCCGCACCCGCCGCTACATCCGCAACTACGCCTGGGAGATCGAGCCGGACGACCTGGTCGCCTACGTCGCCCAGGAGGCCCGGCGCGGCGACGGCTGGGTGAAGCTGGTCGGCGACTGGATCGACCGCGACCTCGGCGACCTGTCGGCCTGCTGGCCGCGCGGTGCGGTGGAGGCGGCCATCGCCGAGGCGCACCGGCTGGGCGCCCGGGTCACCGCGCACTGTTTCTCGGAGGACTCCCTCCAGGACCTCGTCGAGGCGGGCATCGACTGCATCGAACACGCGACGGGCCTGACCGAGGACCTCATCCCGCTGTTCGCCGAACGGGGCGTCGCCATCGTCCCCACACTGGTCAACATCGCGACCTTCCCGCGGCTCGCCGACGGCGGCGAGGCCCGGTTCCCGCGCTGGTCGGCCCATATGCGCCGGCTCCACGAGCGCCGCTACGACACCGTGCGGGGCGCCTACGACGCCGGGATCCCGGTCTTCGTCGGCACCGACGCGGGCGGTGGACTGGCCCACGGCCTCGCGGCGGCCGAGGTCGCCGAACTGGTCACCGCGGGCATCCCGCCCGTCGAGGCGCTGGCCGCGGGGACCTGGACGGCCCGGGCCTGGCTCGGCCGCCCCGGCCTGGACGAGGGCGCCCCGGCCGACCTCGTCGTCTACGACGAGGACCCGCGCAAGGACGTGGGCGTGCTGGCCGCGCCGCGCCGGGTGGTGCTGAACGGGCGCGTGGTCGGGTAGCCGCGCCGCCGGGGCTGACCTGGACTCCCGGGCCGGATGGCGGGTCTCGGGCACCTCTGGGAGCGTGGAAGACACGGGGGGCGGACCCGGCAAGGCGGGAGGTCCTCATGCGCATCGCACCCCTGACCGGACTGGTGGCCGTCGTCCTGACGCTCGTCGCCTTCCTGCTGACCGGCGACACACCCGACTACGACGCCACCGGCTCCCAGGTCAGGGCCTTCTACGTCGACCGCGAGGCCCAGACCGGGGTGAGCGTGTACCTGCTGGCGCTCGCTGCGGTGTTCTTCGTCTTCTTCGCCGCCCACCTGGCCCGTGTCGTACGGGACGTCCCGGCGAGCGGCGGCTGGCTGCACCGGGTGGTCCTCGGCGGCGGGCTGCTGCTCGCCATCGGCTTCCTGACCGGGGCCGCGCTGACCCTGACCCTGGTGGACCTCGCCGACGAGCCGACGGTCTCCGGCCCCGCGCTCCAGGCACTCAACACCCTCAACGAGAACTTCTACATCCCCTTCGTCGGCGGCATGGCCCTGATGCTGCTGGGCACGGGGCTGGCCACCGTCCGTGCCGCCGTCAGTCCGCTGCCCCGCTGGCTGGCCTGGGCCGCCGTCGTGATCGGCGTGCTGATGTTCATCCCCTGGATCGGCTTCTTCGCCTTCATGGCGGCCGGGCTCTGGGTCGTCGTCACCAGCATCGTGCTCTCCAGCCGCCCCCAGGACGGCACACCGACCGGGACGGATATGGCCGGGACCGTCCGGCGGTGAGCCGTCAGCCCGCCACCGCACGCTCCAGCGCCCGCAGGAATCCGTCCACCGTCCCCCGGTCCCGCACCGCCAGCCGCAGCCACTCCTCGTCCAGGCCGGGGAAGGTGTCCCCGCGCCGCACGGCGTAGCCGAGGTCGCGCAGGCGGCTGCGTACGGTCGCCGCGTGCGGCAGGCGGATCAGGACGAACGGGCCCTGCGCGGGCTCGACCACCCGTAGCCCGGCCGGGGCGAAGCGGGCGAGGCCCGTCAGCAGGTGGGCTCGGTCCGAGGCGATGCGGTGCGCCGCGTGGGCCGCCTCCGCAACCGCCCGTGGCCCCACGCACGCCTGTGCCGCGGCCAGCGCCGGCGTCGACACCGGCCACAGCGGCTGCGCCCGTGCCAGCTCCCCGACGGTCTCCGGCGCCGCCAGCACGTACCCGATCCGCAGTCCGGCCAGCCCCCACGTCTTGGTCAGGCTGCGCAGCACCACGAGGCCGGGCACGTCGACGCGGTCCGCCAGGGCCTCCCGCTCGCCCGGCACCGCGTCCATGAACGCCTCGTCCACCACCAGCAGCCGTCCGGGACGGGCGAGAGAGGCGATCACCTCCGCCGGGTGCAGCACCGACGTCGGGTTCGTCGGATTGCCGATGACCACCAGGTCCGCGGCCTCGGGGACGGCCGCCGGATCCAGCCGGAAGCCGTCCTCCTCCCGCAGCAGCACCCGGTCGACCGTGTGCCCGGCGTCGCGCAGCGCGGCCTCCGGCTCCGTGAACTGCGGGTGGACCACGACCGGCCGCCGCACCTTCAGCGCCCGCGCCAGCAGCACGAACGCCTCCGCCGCCCCCGCCGTCAGCAGCACCCGCTCCACCGGCAGGCCGTGCCGCGCCGCCACCGCCGCGCGTGCGGCCCGCCCGTCCGGGTAGGCCGCCAGCCCGCCCAGCGACGCGGCGATGTGTTCCCGCAGCCACGCCGGCGGGGTGTCCGCGCGGACGTTCACGGCGAGGTCGACGAGCGAGCCGCCGTCGTCCCGGACCTCCGCGTCCCCGTGGTGCCGCAGATCGTGGCCGCTCTCAGTGGGCATGGGAGTGCGCCCCGTGGTGGTGCCCGTGGTGGTGGCCGTCGTCGTCCGGGTGGAAGTGCGGCTGCTGCG
Organism: Streptomyces coeruleorubidus; assembly: GCF_028885415.1. Classification (GTDB taxonomy): domain Bacteria; phylum Actinomycetota; class Actinomycetes; order Streptomycetales; family Streptomycetaceae; genus Streptomyces; species Streptomyces coeruleorubidus_A. The sequence continues at coordinate 2,247,904 of NZ_CP118527.1, read as the reverse complement.
GCATCCCCACCTTGCCCTCGAAGCCCGGCAGCGCGACGCGGTACACGCACGAGTCGCAGTTCATCCGCAGGTCCCCCTCGACGGCCTCCGCGTACCGCTCCCACACCAGGTCCAGCAGCTCCGGCTCCGGCCCGATGACGTCCGCCGAGCGCACCTCGACCTCCGGGTGCGCCGCCGCCCAGCCCTCCGTCTGCAGCCGCACCCGGTCCGGCAGGATGCCGGCGAACAGGAAGTACGGGAGCACCACGATCCGGCGGGCGCCGAGCCGCACGCACCGGTCGAGTCCGCTCGGCACGTCCGGCGCCGCCAGCGACACGAACGCCGTCTCGACCCCCGCGTACCCGCGTCCCTCCCACAGCAGCCGCGCCGCCTTGTGCACCTCGGCGTTGGCGTCCGGGTCCGTCGACCCGCGCCCCACCAGCAGCACCGTCACATCGGCCCGGTCACCCGGCCTGCGCCCCGCGGCGCCGCCCAGCGCCTCGTCCAGCCGCCGCTCCAGCACGTTCAGCAGCGCCGGGTGCGGGCCGAGCGGACGCCCGTACGTGTAGGAGATCCCGGGGTGCCGCTCCTTCTCGCGGGCCAGCGCCGCCGGGATGTCGCCCTTGGCGTGCCCGGCGGACACCAGCATCAGCGGTACGGCGGCGAACCGCCGTACGCCCCGCTCCACCAGCTCGGTGACGGCCTCGCCCAGCGGCGGCGGGGACAGTTCGATGAAGCCGCCGGCGACGGGCAGTTCCGGGTGGCGGGCCCCCAGCTCCCGCACGAAGTCGCGGAACGCCTCGGCTCCGGCGTCGTCACGGGTGCCGTGGCCGGCGATGAGCAGGGCGGGCGGGGTGGTCACAGTTTCTCCTCGGCGGAAGCGGGATGGTGGACGACGCGGTTCACTCGGGCTCCTCCTGCCAGCGGTAGCCGCGCGGCGTCACCATGCGCCCGGCGATCTCGCGGGTCGCGGTGTTGCCCACGGTGACGACGGTCATCATGTCGACCGTCGCCGGGTCGAGCGCGGCCAGGGTCGTGAGCCGGGCGGACTCGTCCGGCCGCGAGGCGTTGCGTACGACACCGACCGGCGTCGTCGGCGCCCGGTGCCCGGCGAGGATGTCCAGCGCCTTGGGCAGCTGCCAGTCGCGGCCGCGCGAACGCGGGTTGTAGAACGTCACCACGATGTCGGCCTCGGCCGCCGCCCGCACCCGCCGCTCGATGACCTCCCACGGCGTGTGCAGGTCGGACAGGCTGATCGACACGTGGTCGTGGCCCAGCGGCGCGCCCAGGATCGCCCCGGCCGCGAGCGCCGCCGTCACGCCGGGCACGCCGACCACGTCGATGTCGTCGGACGCCTCGGCGAGCGCGGGGGAGGCCATGGCGTACACGCCCGCGTCCCCGCTCCCGATCAGTGCGACGGCCTGCCCCTTGCGGGCCTCCTCGACGGCCGTGCGCGCCCGCTCCTCCTCGGCCCCGAGACCCGACTGAAGGATCCGGGTGCCGGGCCGCAGCAGATCGCGGATCTGGTCGACGTACTGGTCGAGTCCGACGAGCACGCGAGCGCGCCGGAGTTCGGCCTTCGCGCGCGGCGTGAGCAGGTCCCGGGCACCCGGCCCGAGCCCGACCACCGCGAGCCGCCCGCGCCCGGGCCGCCGTACGACGGCGCAGGTCGCCATGGCAGGCGTCGCGGCCGACTTCCGCTTGGGGACGAGGAGTTCGCCCCCGCGCACCAGGGCCGCGGCCTCCGCGACCGAGGGCGTACCCACGGCGGCGAGCGGCGCGTCGGACGGATTGGGCACCTCCACCCCGGCCAACTCCCCGGCGGAGTACGTCACCAGGGGCACACCGAGCCGCCGTGCGGCCTCGACGAGGCCGGGCTCGGCGGCCTTGGCGTCGACGGTGGCGAGCTCGGCGACCGACGCCGCGGACAGCCCGGCCTCCCGCAGGGCGCCCTCGACCAGAGCGAGCACCTCCTCGACGGGTGCGCCCTTCGACGCCCCGACCCCGACGACCAGCGACGGCGGGCGCAGCACCACCTCGCGCCCGGCCGTCTCGACGAGCCGGTCGGTCAGCCGGATCGTGTACGACCCCTCGGCGGCCACCGGGAGCGGCGGCAGAGGCCAGGCCACCTCGGCCCGCAGCGCCACCGCCTCACCGTCCAGCAACGCCCGGGAGACCCCGGCGACATCGCCCTCCACGGGCAGGCCGAGGGTGTCGAGCCCGGGCAGGTCCACGGCGTCCGTCGCCGTGGTCACGACCGGCTCGGCGCCCAGCAACTCCCCGACCTCCCGGGCGAGTTCGTTGGCCCCGCCCGCGTGCCCGCCCATCAGCGACACCGCGAACCGACCGCCCTCGTCGACGCACACCACGCCCGGGTCCGCCGTCTTGCCGGACAGCAGCGGCGCCACCAGCCGCACCACCGCCCCCGTCGCCAGGAAGCACACGAGCTGCTCGCACTGCGTGAACGCGGCCCGTACGGCGTCCCCGACGGGACCCTCGTACACGCGCGTGCGGTCCGGCCACGCGGCGGCCAGCCGGTCCCGCGCGGCCGCTCCCGCCGCGGTGGCGGAAATGAGCCCGATCACTGGGCGACTCCTTCTTCGATTTCCTCGACACCTGCAGGAGGTCGGACGGTCATGTACGGGCACCCCTTTCGCGCAGCGCCCTGCGGGCCTCGGGGTCGGCCTTGCGGTAGCCGTGGAAGTGGCCCGGGTGGTACAGGTGCGAGCGCGTGCCGTGCGCCTCGAGCGCCGGGCCGACCAGGAACAGCGTGTGCTTCCAGAGCTTGTGTTCCTTGACCGTCTCCTCCAGCGTGCCGATCGTGCACTTCACGATCAGCTCCTCCGGCCAGGTCGCCTGGTAGGCGACCACGACCGGGGTCGTCGTCGGATAGCCGCCCTCCAGCAGCTCCCGCACCAGCTGCCCGCTGCGGGCCGCGGAGAGGAAGATCGCCATGGTGGTGCCGTGCCGGGCGAACTCGCGGACCTCCTCCCCGGGCGGCATGGGCGTCTTGCCGCCACCGAGCCGCGTCAGGACGACGGACTGCGCGACCTCGGGAACGGTCAGCTCGCGCTGCGCCAGCGCGGCGACGGCGGAGAAGGCGGACACCCCGGGCACGACCTCGGTCGCGAGGCCCATCTCGGCACACCGGTCGAGCTGCTCCTGGGTGCCGCCCCACAGGGCGGGGTCGCCGGAGTGGATCCGGGCGACGCGCAGGCCCTCCTCCCGGGCCCGCCGGTACACGGCCACGACGTCCTCCAGGGACATGGCCGCCGAGTCGAGGACCTCCGCGTCCTCGCGCGCGTGCTGGAGGACCTCCGCCTGGACCAGGCTGGCCGCCCAGATCACCACGTCGGCCTCGGCGATGGCGCGCGCGGCACGGAACGTCAGCAGGTCGGCGGCGCCGGGGCCGGCACCGACGAAGGTCACCTTGCCGGTGGGGGCGTCGGCCATGGAGTGGGTCCTCTCGTACAGGGGGTTACCGGTGGGCAGGTGATGCAGGTCCGCGTCAGAGCTTTCCGCCGCGCCCGCCGTCGCGCCGTGCGGGGGAGATGAGCGTCGACAGATAGGGCAGGGGAGTGCCGTCCAGGTCGGCGGCCGGCCGGATCGACTCCTCCGTCAGCCCCAGTGCCGACCCCCACACCGCGTCGCCGATCCGCCCGGTCTCCCGCAGCGCCTCGGCGACCTCGTGTGCCTGCCGGCCGAACTTGTAGGCGACGACGGTCCCGGGGCCGGCGAGGGCCTCCTTGAGGACCGTCGCCCCCGCCGTGACGGGCACCAGCGTGAGCGGCTCGGTCCCCTCGGTCAGCACGGCGCCCGACCGCGCGGCGAGGTCCTGCATGGCGGTGATCCCGGGCACGGTCTCGACGACGGTCCCCGGCACCAGCTCGGTGATGGTCTGCGCGAGATACGTGAAGGTGGAGTACACGTTGGGGTCCCCGATGGTCGCGAAGGCCACGGCCGCATGCCCGCGCAGCAACTCGGCGACCCGCTCGCCCGCCGCGTCCCAGGCCGCCTCGCGCCGCGCCCGGTCGCTCCGCTCGTTCAGCGCGAACACGACCCGGACGACCTTCTCCTCGGGCACGTAGTGCAGCACGGTCGCCTCGGCGCGCCCTCTTTCGCCCGTGTCCATCACGGGCACTACGACGACTTCGGCCTCCCGCAGGGCGTTCACGCCCTTGACGGTCACCAGCTCCGGATCCCCGGGGCCGACCCCGACTCCGACCAACCTGCTGCTCATGACGTCCGGCACCTCTCCACGAACCGACGGGCGACACCGGGCTCCGCAGCCCAGTGCGTGTGCAGATAGCTCGCGTGCACACCGTGCCGCACGAACCCCTCGACGCGCCGCTGAGGGGTCCGCAGGCCCCAGGCGGGTTCGGCCCCCGCCCCGGGCTCCACGACGGTCCGGTGGAACTCGTGCCCCCGCATCCGCGTCCCCGCCGCCGCGAGCACACTGTCGCCGACGGCCACGGCGTCCCGGTACCCCAGGGTCAGCCGCCCGGTCATCCGCGCCCCGGCGTCCAGCACCCCGCACATCGGCTGTCCGTCCAGCTCCCGGCACAGATACAGCAGCCCGGCACACTCGGCGGCCACCGGAGCACCGCTCTCCGCCAGGTCGGCAACGGCCTTGCGCAGGGGTTCATTGGCGGACAGCTCGGCGGCGTACACCTCGGGAAACCCGCCCCCGATCACCAGCCCCCGCGTCCCTTCGGGCAGTTCCTCGTCCCGCAGCGGATCGAAGGGCACGACGTCGGCACCGGCGGCGGCAAGGAGCTCGGTGTGCTCGGCGTAGGAGAAGGTGAACGCCTCACCGCCGGCGACGGCAACGACCAGCCCGTCCGGCGTTTGAGGACGAGGCCGTTCAGGCCGATCGGGGGTCCAGGGGGCGGAGCCCCCTGGCGGGGTCGAAGGGGCGGAGCCCCTGGAGGATGGGACGGGTAGGGGCGGCGGGGGCGAGGAAGCCACAGCCGCAGCCGCATCCCAGGCCTCGCACGACAAAGCCCCCGCACCCCGCGCCAACCCCATCAACGCGTCCAGATCACAACCGTCGGAGACCTGCGCGGCCATGGCCGCAACAGCCTCCACCGCCTCAGCCCGCCGCTCGGCGACCGGCACCAGCCCCAGATGCCGCGACGGCGTATCGACCTGCGGAGCCCGCCGCAGCACCCCGAGCACCGGCACCCCCGTCTGCTCCAACGCCTCCCGCAGCATCCCCTCATGCCGGTCCGACGCGACCTTGTTCAAAATCACGCCCCCGACCCGCACCTCCGGATCCCAGGAGACGAACCCGTGCACCAGCGCCGCCACCGACCGGGATTGCGACGACGCGTCGACGACCAGCACCACGGGCGCCCGCAGCAGCTTCGCGACATGAGCCGTGGAGGCGAGCTCCCCCTCCCCGGCGGCGCCGTCGTACAGCCCCATCACGCCCTCGACGACGGCGAGGTCACACCCGCGCGCCCCGTGCAGGAACAACGGCCCGACCAGCTCCGGCCCGCACAGATACGCGTCGAGGTTCCGCCCCACCCGCCCGGTCGCGAGCGCGTGGTACCCGGGGTCGATGTAGTCCGGCCCGACCTTGTGCGGGGACACGGCGAGCCCCCGTGCGGCGAACGCGGCCATCAGCCCCGTGGCGACGGTGGTCTTGCCACTGCCCGACGAGGGCGCGGCGACGACCAGCCGGGGCACGGACGAGGACATCACCACTCGATGCCCCTCTGCCCCTTCTGCCCCGCGTCCATCGGGTGCTTCACCTTGGACATGTCGGTCACGAGGTCGGCGAAGTCCAGGAGCTTCTCCGGGGCGTTGCGCCCCGTGATCACCACATGCTGGGTCCCGGGCCGGTTCCGCAGGACGTCCACGACCTCGTCGGTGTCCACCCAGCCCCAGTGCATCGGGTAGGCGAACTCGTCCAGCACGTACAGCCGGTAGGTCTCCGCCGCCAGGTCCCGCTTGACCTGCTCCCACCCCTCCCGGGCCTTCTCCTCGTTGTCCAGCTGTGCGTCGCGCTGCACCCAGGACCAGCCCTCGCCCATCTTGTGCCAGGCGACGGACCCGCCCTCACCGGAGGCACCGAGCACACGCAGCGCGTTCTCCTCGCCGACCTTCCACTTCGCCGACTTGACGAACTGGAACACCCCGATCGGCCAGCCCTGGTTCCAGGCCCGCAGCGCGAGCCCGAAGGCGGCCGTCGACTTGCCCTTGCCGACGCCGGTGTGCACGACCACCAGCGGCCGGTTCCGGCGCTGTCGGGTCGTCAGACCGTCGTCCGGAATCACACTCGGCTGTCCCTGCGGCATTACGCGACCCTCCTCGAAGTCCCCTGCACATCCCTGACCAACCCGGCGATCGAGTCGGCCCGCAGCTCGTCCAGCGTCACGGCGGTGCCGCCCAGCTCACCGGCGAGCTGCCCGGCGAGCCCGAGGCGCACCGGCCCCGACTCGCAGTCCACGACGACGGACGCGACACCCTCGGCCGCGAACAGCCGTGCCGCCCGCCCGGCCAGGGCGACCGGCTCCGGGCCCCCGGTGGCCCGCCCGTCCGTCACGAGCACGACCAGCGGCCGCCGTGCCGGATCCCGCAGCCGCTCCACCCGCAGCACGTCGTGCGCGCGCAGCAGCCCGGCGGCCAGCGGCGTACGCCCGCCGGTCGGCAGCGACTCCAGCCGGGCCGCCGCCGCGTCCACGGACGAGGTCGGCGGCAGCGCGACGTCCGCGCCCGAACCCCGGAACGTCACCAGCCCCACCTTGTCCCGCCGCTGGTAGGCGTCCAGCAGCAGCGACAGCACGGCGCCCTTCACGGCACTCATCCGCTGCCGCGCCGCCATCGACCCGGAGGCGTCCACCACGAACAGCACGAGATTGCCCTCGCGCCCCTCGCGGGTGGCCTGCCGCAGATCGTCCCGGCGCACCACCAGACCCGGCCCGGACCGCCCGCGCGCCCGCTGGTGCGGCGCCGCGGCCTGCACGGTCGCCGCCAGGTGCAGCTTCGTGAGCGTGCCCCGCGGTCGCCGGGACCCGGTCGTCCGCCCGTGCTCGGTCCGCGCCCGCGAACGCCGTCCGGCGGCACCCTCGCCGATCCCGGGCACGCTCAGCACCTTGGTCCTAAACGGCTCGGCAGCCCGTACGGCCGACCGCTCACCGGCGCCCGAGGGCTGCGGCTGCCCGTTCTCCCCGGCTTCTGGCCCGGCCCCGGTGTCGTCACCCTGGGGCCCCTCGTCGGGCTCCGGCTGCCCGCCGCCGCCCCCGCCGGGTCCGTCCGGCCCCTGGCCGGGGTCCGGATCCGGGTCGTCGTCCCCGGAGAACTCCTCCAGCGTCTCGTCCAGCTTGTCCTCGTCCAGCCCCGGCGCGTCGAAGGGGTTGCGCCGACGGCGGTGCGGCAGCGCGAGCAGCGCGGCCTGCCGGACGTCCTCGGCGAGCACGTCCGTACGCCCCGCCCAGGCCGCCAGCGCCGTCGCCGTCCGCGCCATCACGATGTCGGCGCGCATGCCGTCGACCTCGAAGGCCGCGCAGGTCGCCGCGATCTGCCGCAGCGCCCCGTCGCCCAGCCGCACGGACGGCAGCAGCTCCCGCGCCGCGACGATCCGCGCCCGTACGTCGGCCTCCTCGTCCGCCCACCGGGCCGCGAAACCGTCCGGATCGGCGTCGTAGGCGAGCCGCCGCCGGACGACCTCCACCCGCTGGTCGGGCTCCCGCGAGGCCGCGACCTCGACGGTCAGCCCGAACCGGTCGAGCAACTGCGGCCGCAGCTCGCCCTCCTCGGGGTTCATGGTGCCGACGAGCAGGAACCGGGCCGCGTGCCGTACGGAGACGCCTTCGCGTTCCACGTACGAGGCGCCCATCGCGGCGGCGTCCAGCAGCAGGTCGACCAGGTGGTCGTGGAGGAGGTTGACCTCGTCCACGTAGAGGATGCCGCGGTGCGCGGCGGCGAGCAGGCCCGGCTCGAAGGCCTTCACGCCCTCCGACAGCGCCCGCTCGATGTCCAGCGCGCCGACCAGCCGGTCCTCCGAGGCGCCGACGGGCAGCTCGACCATCCGGGCCGGACGGGACCGGCCGTCGGCTCCCGGCGCGTGCGGCCCGTCCGGGCAGGCGGGGTCGGGGGAGCCGGGGTCGCAGGAGAAGCGGCACTCGGGGACGACGTCCACCTGAGGCATCAGCGCGGACAGCGCCCGCACGGCCGTCGACTTGGCGGTGCCCTTCTCACCGCGCACCAGCACACCGCCGACCGCCGGCGACACGGCGTTCAGCAGCAGCGCGAGCCGCAGGTCGTCCTGGCCCACCACGGCCGTGAACGGGAACGGGGTGCTCACTTGTCGTCACCTTCCAAGTCGCCTTCGAGCTCCAGGTACGTGGCACGCAGCCGGTCCAGCGTCTCCGCGTCCGGCTCCGCCCACAGTCCGCGGTCGGCGGCCTCCAGCAGCCGCTCGGTGATGCCGCGCAGCGCCCAGGGGTTGGACGTCTTCATGAACTCCCGGTTCTCCGGGTCGAAGACGTACTCGGCGCTGAGTTTCTCGTACATCCAGTCGTCCACGACCCCGGCCGTGGCGTCGTACCCGAAGAGGTAGTCCACGGTCGCGGCCATCTCGAAGGCGCCCTTGTAGCCGTGCCGCCGCATGGCCGCCATCCAGCGCGGGTTGACCACGCGGGCGCGGAAGACCCGGTGCGTCTCCTCGCCCAGCGTGCGGGTCTTCACCTGGTCCGGTACGGCCGAGTCGCCGACGTACGCCTCGGGGCTCGCGCCCGTCAGATGGCGGACCATGGCGACCATGCCGCCGTGGTACTGGAAATAGTCGTCGGCGTCGACGAGGTCGTGCTCGCGGGTGTCCACGTTCTTGGCGGCCACGGCGATCCGCTTGAACGCCGTCTCCATGTCCCCGCGCGCGGCCCGCCCGTCCAGCCCCCGCCCGTAGGCGTAGCCGCCCCACACCGCGTACACCTCGGCGAGGTCCGCGTCGGAGCGCCAGTTGCGCGCGTCGATCAGCGGCAGCAGACCGGCCCCGTACGCCCCCGGCTTGGAGCCGAAGATCCGGGCGGTCGCCCGGCGCCGGTCGCCGTGCTCGGCGGTGTCCTCGTCGGCGTGCGCCCGGACGTAGTTCTGCTCGGCGGGCTCGTCCAGCTCGGCGACCTTGCGCACGGCGTCGTCGATCAGCCCGACTACGTGCGGGAACGCGTCCCGGAAGAAGCCCGAGATCCGGACCGTCACGTCGATACGCGGCCGGCCGAGCTCCTCCGGGGAGATCACCTCGAACCCGGTCACCCGGCGCGAGGCGTCGTCCCACACCGGCCGGCAGCCCAGCAGCGCCAGGATCTCGGCGATGTCGTCGCCCTGGGTGCGCATGGCCGAGGTGCCCCACACCGTCAGGCCGACGGACTTCGGGTACGCGCCGGTGTCGGTCAGATACCGCTGCACCAGCGAGTCCGCGAGCGACTGCCCGACCTCCCAGCTCAGCCGGGACGGAATCGCCTTGGGGTCGACGGAGTAGAAGTTGCGTCCCGTCGGCAGGACGTTGACCAGACCGCGGGTCGGCGAGCCGGAGGGGCCCGCAGGGACGTAACCGCCGTCCAGCGCCCGCAGGATGTGCCCGATCTCGTCGGTGGTCCTGGCCAGCCGCGGCACGACCTCCGTGCAGGCGAACTCCAGCACCGCCACGGCGTCGGCGACGTCCCTGCCGAGCACCTCCCGGACCAGCGCCGGGACCTCGGCGACCGCCCAGCCCCGCTCCTCCATGCCCTCCGCGATCCGCCGGCACAACTGCTCCAGCAGGTCGATGGCGTCGGCGGCGGTGCGTGCCGGGCCCGCCACCAGGCCCGTCAGCTCCACCGGCACCTTCACCGCAGTGCCCGGCTCGGCCAGCAGCTCCTTCTCCACCAGCCCGAAGTGCTCCGCCAGCGCCGCCCTCAGCCCGGGCAGCGCGTCGGCCTGCCCGCCCCACACCTGCGAGGCGCGCAGCACCGCCAGCACGAGGTTGACGCGCGGTTCACCGACCGGGCCGCCGCCCAGGATGTGCAGGCCGTCCCGGATCTGCACGTCCTTGATCTCGCACAGATAGCCGTCGATGTGCATGACGAACTCGTCGAACGCCTCGTCGTCCGGCTGCTCGTCGACATGCAGGTCGTGGTGGAGCTCGGCGGCCTTGACGAGGGTCCAGATCTGCGCGCGCACGGCCGGGGCCTTCGCCGGGTCCAGGTCGGAGACGAGCGCGTACTCGTCGAGGAGCTGCTCCAGCTTGGCCAGGTCGCCGTAGGTGTCGGCGCGGGCCATCGGCGGCACCAGGTGGTCGACGACCGTGGCGTGTCCGCGCCGCTTGGCCTGGGTGCCTTCGCCCGGGTCGTTGACGATGAACGGGTAGATCAGGGGCAGCTCCCCGAGCACGGCGTCCGGGGCGCAGCCGGCGCTGAGCCCGAGGCCCTTGCCGGGCAGCCACTCCAGCGTGCCGTGCTTGCCCATGTGCACGATCGCGTCCGCGCCGAAACTGTTCTCCAGCCAGCGGTAGGCCGCCAGGTAGTGGTGGGACGGCGGCATGTCCGGGTCGTGGTAGATCGCGATGGGGTTCTCGCCGAAGCCGCGCGGCGGCTGGATCATCACCACGACGTTCCCGAACTGCAGGGACGCCAGCACGATGTCGTCCCCGTCGACGTAGAGGCTGCCCGGCGGCTCGCCCCACGCCTCGGTCATGGCGTCCCTCAGCTCCGGGTCGAGCTGGTCGAACCAGGCCCGGTAGTCCGCCAGCGGCACCCGCGCGGGCGCGGCGGCCAGCTGCTCGTCCGTCAGCCACTCCACATCGTGCCCGCCCGCCGCGATGAGCCGGTGGATCAGCTCGTCACCGCCCGCGGGGTACTCGGTGAGGCCGTACCCGGCGTCCCTGAGCGCGTCCAGCACCCGCACCGCAGAGGCCGGGGTGTCCAGCCCGACGGCGTTGCCGACCCGTGAGTGCTTGGTCGGGTACGCGGTGAAAACGAGCGCGAGCCTCTTCTCGGCGTTCGCCTTGTGCTTCAACCGCGCGTGCCGTACGGCGATCCCGGCGACCCGCGCGGCCCGCTCCGGGTCGGCGACGTACACGGGCACGTCGGCGCCCTTCTCGACGACCTGCTCCTTGAAGGAGAACGGCACGGTGATCAGCCGCCCGTCGAACTCCGGGATCGCCACCTGCATCGCGGCGTCCATGGGGGACAGGGCGGCGTCGGACGCCTCCCAGGCGCGCCGCGAGGACGTCAGGCACAGCCCTTGCAGCACGGGGATGTTCAGCTCGGCGAGGGCGCCGATGTCCCAGGACTCCTCGTCACCGCCCGCCGAGGCCTGCGAGGCGTGGGTGCCGCCGGCGGCGAGGACGGTGGCGACGAGGGCGTCCGCCCGCCCGAGGATTTCGTACAGCCCCGCGTCGGCCCCGCGCAGCGAACCGCAGTACACGGGCAGCGCGTTGGCGCCCCGCGCCTCGATCGCGTCGCACAGGGTGTCCACGAAGGCGGTGTTGCCGCTCAGCTCGTGCGCCCGGTAGAAGAGCACGCCGACGGTCGGCCGGCCCTCGGCCTGTGCGCGCTCGCCCCGGACGCCGTACTCCGGCATCCGCTGCGGCGCGGCGAAGCCCTCGCCCGTGAGCAGCACGGTGTCGGACAGGAACCGCGCCAGCTCCGTGAGGTTGGCCGGCCCGCCCTCCACGAGGTACTTCAGCGCCTCCGCCACGACACCCGCCGGCACCGACGACTCGGCCATCAACTCGGCGTCGGGAACGGCCTCTCCGCCCAGCAGCACGGTCGGGACGCCGGACGCCTTCAGCGCGGCGAGCCCGTCCTCCCAGGCCCGCTTGCCGCCGAGCAGCCGTACGACGGCGATGTCCGCGCCTTCGAGGAGCGCCGGAAGCTCCTCCCCGACATCCACGCGGGTCGGGTTGCCGATCCGGTACGAGGCACCGGCGGCGGCCCGGGCCGCCAGCAGGTCCGTGTCGGCGGTCGACAACAACAACACAGTGCTCATGCGGGCGCTCCCGGTGGAATGAAGGGCAGTCCTCGCGGCGCGCCCGACTCGATGAGCCGCCACAGCGCGTCCGTGTCCGCGTGCTGTTCGATCAGGTCGCCGAGCCGGTCGAGCTGCTCCTCGCGCAGCGCGGCGAACGAGGTGTCAGGCGCCGGCACGAAGCGGCGCCCCGCGGCGGCCGCCACCTCGCGCAGGAAGGCCCGCCGGAACCCGTCCGATTCCAGCGAGCCGTGCCAGTGCGTGCCCCAGGTCTGGCCGACCCGGCAGCCGTCCAGGAAGGGGGCCCCTCCGGTGACGTCGGCGACGCCGTGATGGATCTCGTAGCCCTCGACGCGCTCCCCGAGGGCCTCGCCCGCCGGCCGCGTGAGGGTCTTCTCGCGGGCGAACCGCACCCGCACGGGCAGGGTCCCGAGCCCCTCGACATGACCCCGGCGGCTTTCGACGTCGTCCTCGATGTGCTCGCCGAGGATCTGGAAGCCGCCGCAGATCCCGAGGACGGGCCGCTGCTCGGCGGCCCTGCGCACGAGCGCGCCGGCCAGCCCGCGCTCCCGCAGCCACTCCAGCGCACGGACGGTCCCCCGGGTCCCGGGCACGATGACGAGGTCGGCGTCGGCGAGCTCCTCGGGCCGGTCCACGAACCGCACGACGACACCCGGTTCGGCGGCCAGCGCGTCCACGTCGGTGAAGTTGGACATGAGCGGGATCGCGCACACGGCGACCCGCAGGACGTCCTCGCCGACGGGCGGGGCGACGACCGACTCCCGCACGGTGCCGCGCAGGGAGACCCGCAACCCGTCCTCCTCGTCGATCCCCAGCCCGTTCCGGAAGGGCAGAACGCCGTACGTACGCCGCCCGGTGAGGCCCTGGAGCATGTCGAGACCCGGCTCCAGCAGGGAGACGTCCCCCCGGAACTTGTTGACGAGGAACCCGGCGACGCACTCCTGGTCCTCGCGCGACAGCAGCGCGACGGTCCCGAAGAACGAGGCGAAGACACCGCCCCGGTCGATGTCCCCGACGACGAGCACGGGGAGCCCGGCGTTGCGGGCGATCCCCATGTTGACGATGTCGGTCCGGCGCAGATTGATCTCGGCGGGACTGCCCGCCCCCTCACAGATCACCGCGTCATACGTGCCCCGCAACTGCTCCAGACAGTCCAGCACGGTCCCGAGCAGCTTCTGCTGCCGTCCGCCGTGGTACCCGCGGGCGCTGAGCTCCCCGACCGGCTTGCCCAGCAGCACGACCTGACTGCTGCTCTCGCCACCGGGCTTGAGCAGCACGGGGTTCATCAGCGCGGTCGGCTCGACGCGGCAGGCCTGCGCCTGCATGGCCTGCGCCCGCCCGATCTCGGCCCCTTCCTTCGTCACGAACGAATTGAGGGACATGTTCTGCGCCTTGAAGGGCGCGACCTTGACGCCCTGCCGCACCAGCCACCGGCAGACCCCGGCGGTCACGACGCTCTTGCCGGCGTCGGAGGTGGTACCGGCGACGAGAAGCCCACCGCCCGTCATGACGTACGCCCTTTCGCGATGCGGCGCGCGGCGACACAGACGCCGAGCGCGAGCCAGCCGACACGCCTGGACAGCCGTACGGCCCGTTCGATGTCCCGGGTGCCGACGCGGCGCCCCGCCCCGTTGAGCACGGGCCGGTGCTCGACGCGCCCGCCGTACGACAGGGTCCCGCCCAGCCGCACGCCGAGCGCCCCCGCGAACGAAGCTTCCACGGGCCCGGCGTTGGGGCTCGGATGCTTGGCGGCATCGGCACGCCAGGCCCGCACGGCTCCCCGTGGATCGTCCCCTGCCAGGGTCGCGAGCACGGCGGTCAGCCGGGCCCCGGGCCAGCCCGCGAGATCGTCCAGCCGCGCGCAGGCCCACCCGTACCGCCGGTACCGGGCCGACTTGTGCCCGACCATGGCGTCGAGGGTGTTGACGGCCCGGAACCCGAGGAGCCCCGGCACACCACCGACGGCCCCCCACACGAGCGCCCCCACGACCGCGTCGGAGGTGTTCTCGGCGACGGACTCGACCACGGCCCGGGCGATCCCGTCGGCGTCGAGTGCCTGCGGATCCCGCCCGCACAGATGCGGCAGCCGCTCCCGGGCCCCCTCGACGTCCCCCGCCTCCAGGGCACGCCCGACGGCCCGCGCCTCCCGCGCGAGCGAAGTCCCCCCGACCACGGCCCAGGTGGCAGCACCGGTCAGAACGACCGACGCGACGGCGGAGTCCCGCACGGCGCGCGCGGCGGCGCCCCCGAGCGCGACGGCCCCTCCCGCACACACCACGGCGTGCAGCGCGCCCCACCCCCGGTGGTCCCGCCACAACACCCGTTCCACGGCCCCCGCGGCCCGCCCGAACACGGCGACCGGATGCCCTCGGCGAGGATCGCCGAGCAGCAGGTCACCGATCAGACCGGCGGCGGCGCCGTACGCGAAGACGCGGCCGGCACCCATGGGCTCAGCCGCCCACAGGGGCGGGCAGGGGTGGGGTACTGAACCTAGTTCGGCAGCCGCGCATGGCGATATGTCCTCACTCAGGGTGTCCGCGCCCTGGTTCGACTGGACCGGCGGTGAGAGTTCCTGGCTCCCGGGGATCGCTACCCCGGTGACAGTGGCGGGACCGCGCCGGACTTCCACCGGCTTCCTCTCCTGCCGCCGTACTGGCCCCGGCAGTCCACCACGGCCGGGAACAGCCGTCAACTTGCCGTTGACCTGCGAGGGGAGAGTGTGGAGAAGCCCACACCGCTAGCACGGAGCCCCGTGCCCGTGGGACGGGTCGGGGCGAATTCCCCTGTGCGGGGCACGTTCCGGCGACCCGCTTGCGGGGGCCCGGCGCACACCCTCCAATACCTCGCACGGGATGCAGGCCTGCGGAAAGGACGGGACCAGTGCGCTACGACACCCAGTTGAGTGCCGGTGGACGTCACCGGCCGCCGCCCGGGGCCGCCGAGGTGACCGGCGCACGGTGCCCGGAGGGGCTCGGCTCCGCGGTGGTCCGGGTACGGTCCGCCGACGGCGCTCCCGTCGGCTCCGGATTCCTGCTCGCCCCCGGCACGGTGGCCACCTGCGCCCATGTCGTCGCGCAGGCCCTGCGCACCGACGCACGGGCCGAATCCCCGCCGACGAGCCCCGTGACCGTCGAGTTCCCGCTCCACCGGGGCAGCGCCGCCTTCGAGACCTCGGTGTCGGCCTGGCTGCCGCTGGCCGCCGACGGAACGGGCGACATCGCACTGCTGCGGCTGCCCGAACACGCCGCCGTCGCGGACACGCCTCCCGTCCCCCTGGCAGGCGCCGGCGACGTCTGGGAGCACCGCTTCCGCATCCTGGCCTTCCCGGCCTCGGCCGAACACGGCGCCTGGATCGGCGGGCGGCTGCTCGGCGCCGTCGGACAGGGCTGGATCTCCATGGAGGCGGACGGCACCGCGCACCACATCTCCCCGGGGTGCAGCGGAGCCCCCGTCTGGGACGAGGAACTCGGTGCCGTGATCGGCATGACGGTCGCGACCGACCGCGGCCGTACGGCGGCCACCTCGTACCTGATCCCCGCGGCAACGCTGCTGGACCTCCAGCCGGGCCTGCGCCGCTGCCCCTACCGAGGCCTCGACGCCTTCCGGGAGGAGGACGCCGAGCACTTCTTCGGCCGGGAGAAGGAGACGGAACGACTGCTGGAGGCGGTGGACCGGCACGTCGTCGTGCCGGTGGTCGGCCCGTCCGGCAGCGGCAAGACGTCACTCGTGCGTGCCGGGGCGCTCCCACGCCTGCGCGCCGACGGCCACACGGTCTCGGAGATCCGCCCGCTGCCCGGCACACCCGCCGCACTGACCCTGGCGCGAGCACTGGCGCCGCTGCTGGAACCGGACCAGGGTGTCGCCATCCAGGAGCGCACCGCCCAGGAACTCGCGGACCTGCTCGACACCGGGGCGGCCCCCGCACTCGGCCTGCGCCTGCTGCACCACTGCGGCCCACGCGGCCACGTCTTCTTCCTCAACCAGCTGGAGGAGATCGTGGCCGGCGAACCGGCCACCGCCCGTTCCCTGCTGGCCCTACTGATCGCCCTCTCCTCGGTCCCCGCCGAGGACAAACGGCTGCGCGTCCTCGCGACCCTGCGCTCCGCCTGCCTCGACGACCTCGCGGAACCCGCCACCGCCCACGTCCTCAGCGACTGCGCCCAGGTCGTCGCACCGCTGGGCCGTGCGGGCCTGCTGCGCGCGGTCGAGGGTCCGGCCTCCCGCGTACCCGGCCTCACCCTCGACCCCGGCCTCGCCCAGCGCATCGTCGACGACGCCCAGGACGAGCCCGGCCACCTGCCGATGGTCGAGTTCGCCCTCACCGAACTCTGGTCCCTCCAGGGCGGCGTACGTCTGACCCACACCGGCTACGAGGTCCTCGGCGGAGTGAGCGGTGCCCTGTCCACCCACGCCGAGAAGCGCGTCGGCGAGGTCATCGCGGAACACGGCGAGGCCCCGGTCCGCCGCCTCTTCGTCCAACTGGCCCGCCCGGACGACAGCGGCGGCTTCACCCGCAAGCCGGCCCGCCTGACCCATCTGCCGTCGGAGATCCGCTCCGTCGCGGAAGCCCTGGCCACCCGCACCCGCTTCGTCCGCATCACCCACGGCCCGGACGGCGAGCCGCTGGTCGACCTGGCCCACGAGGAACTGGTACGCGCCTGGCCCCGTCTGCGCGCCTGGCTGGAGGACTCCCGCGACTTCCGCCAGTGGCAGGAACGCCTCCGCCAGGCCATGGACGACTGGAAGGCCACGGGGGAGGAGACCGGCGCGCTCCTGCGCGGCACGATGCTGGCGACGTCACTGGAGCAGTTGGCGGACCCGAGGCACGGGGAGGACATCACACCGTCCGAGCGTGCCTACGTCGACCTGAGCCGCCGCCATCAGCAACGAGCGCTGCACCGGTGGCGGTTGGCGGCCTCCGTACTCGTCGTTCTGGCCCTGCTCGCGGGAGGACTGGCGGTGGAGTCGTGGCGCAGGGGGAACGCGCTGGAGACCCGGGGGCGGACGATCGCGTCGCGCACGCTGGCGGAGGAGGCCGGCCGCCTCGCCGGGACCCACCCCGTGGCGTCCGTACGGATGGCCATGGCCGCCTGGTACAACGCACGGGGCAGGGAGGCCCGGCAGGCGTTGCTGGAGGCCTACTTGCGGGGTTCGTCCGTGGTCGCCGGAGTCGCGGGTCCGAGGGACGAACAGATCCAGAGCCTCGACACGACCGCGGACGGCTCGACCGTGGTGACCGTGTCCACGGGGAGGGGGAACACCTCGTTCGTCCGGGTGTGGACGGGGATCCCTGAGGGCAGGGCACGATCCTGGAAGGTGCCCGGACGACCGCACGGCGTCGTGTCCATGGCCGAACTCAGCGACGACGGGCGGCTGCTGGCCGTGGCCTGGGACGACGGCTCGGTACAGGTCCACGATCTGCCACGGCGAGAACATCTGTGGACCAGGCCGGCGCTGGACGCCGAACCCCTGCCTCCTACGGCCGCGCTCGACTTCTCGGACGGCGGCGAGCGCCTGCTGAGGCTGGCCGCCTACGGCGACGGCACGGAGGAGACGGACCGGCGCGACTGGTCGGTCGAGGCCTGGCAGAGCGATACGGGCCAGCCGGTCACCGTGGCCCGTCACGGCGCGGCTCCGGTGGACGCCGCACTGGTCGGAGACGGCACGGACGCCGTCTACATGACGGCAGGAGGGGAGGAGGGCCCCGGTGTCGCCACCGTCCGAAGGCTGGCGAGTGGGAAGGAACTCCGCACGCTCCGGAAGGTCGCAGGCCTCGTCGGACGTGGCTCCGGCGTCATGGTCGACCGGAAGCACGGGCGCTACGCGCTGGAGTCCCTCACAGGTTCCGGCACCATCCCACCTACCGTTCCGATATTCAGGCAGGAAGGCGTCGACAGCACCGGGCGCTACGCGCTGGACCACGGCGGTTCCGACGGCAACGCCGTGGTCTGGGCGACTGAGCTGCTGACAGGTAGGCGCTACCGCGCGCCGGCCGGGCTCCTCGCTACGGCGGCGGTACAGCCCGCCGCCGTCATCACCAGGAAGGAAGGGACTCCGTACATCCTCCGGCCCCAGGGATCGGATCTGCTGGTTCTGCGGACGACCGAGGACAGTCGCTTCCCCCTCCCCTCCATGGCAGGCGGCTGGGGAAGCGATGAAACGTATGCGAGAAGCGCCGACGGAGTCCGCCGCGCCCGGCTGGACAGCCCGGAGACCCTGGGCGGAGTGCCCCAACCGTGGCTGATCCTGGCGCGCCGGGGCCAGGAGATGGCAGCGAAACCCCTCGTGCTCGATGAGTGGACGGGAACGGGGGTGGTCGAACCGAACTTGTTCTTCACCGCGGACAGCCGCCGCCTCGTCCTCTGGAGCAGCGGGCACGAACGGCTGTCGGTACGCGAGGCGGCTCGGGGCGCCGCCGAGTTCACCGAGAAGTTCTCCAGCCCGGTCGTGTTCGCCGCTCCCCTGTACGGCAGCGAGGCAGTGGTGCTCACGGCGGAGCGGCTGATCGTCTTCGACGTCGAGTCGGGAGAGGAGCGGGCCATCGCGGCCCGCCCGTGTGGCAACGGGAGCTGCATGGGCTTCGGAGTGCGCCCCGGGCGAACGGAGGTGGCTGTTGCGGACAGCGACGGAAGGGTCTTCCTCTGGAACGTCGACACGGGGGAGAAGCGGCGGATCGGAGACTTCACCATGGGCTCTGGACACGAGGAGGAGCTGCTGGCCTTCAGCCCCAACGGCTCTCTTATCGCGACGCCGAGCGACGCCAGAACGGTCGTCCGCCGGAAGGTGGCCGATGGTGAGCCCATGGGACGGACCGTCGAGAGCGACGGCGAGATCTCCGTGAAGTCCCTGGCCGACGACGGAACGCTGGTGACCGACGAGAGCCCCTTGAAAGTCTGGCGAGCGGAAGACACGGACGAGCCGTACGTCGACGTCCCCGGTTATGCCGCCGCCCCCGACATCCGTCTCACCTCCGACCACATGACCGTGGAACAGGCCAACGACGTCGTACGCATCCCCCTGGCCCCCGAAGCCTGGATCAAAGCCCTCTGCCGCAACTGGTCCGCCCCCTACACTCCGGCGGAGCAGCGCATCCTCACCGACGCCGGCGCGGACACCGGCTCGCCGTGCTCCTGAGCCCCGCACACGACAACCGGGCGGTACGGGACGAAGTCCCGTACCGCCCGGCAGAAGCGATCGTGATCAGGCGATCAGGCCACGATCAGATAGATCCCGTACCCAACGGCCGCCGCACACGCCGCGAAGCACGCGTACGCGCCCGTCACGGCAAGCCCCGCGGACCCGCCCGCGGCCACCGCCCGCTCGCGGCGGGACAGACCGGTGATGCCGAGGGTGAACAGGCCCACGAGGGCCACGGTGACCACGAGGCTGACGCCGAAGACGGAGCCGAGGGCCGCCCAGTCGATCTTCATGGCAGAGGTTCTCCTTGTAACCGAGTGGGCGGGGTCAGACCGGGGTGGTCGTGGTCGAGGGCTCGCGTTCGGTCGAGGCCGGCGCCGGTATCGTCGCGGTCGGCCCGTCCGTGGCGGTGCCACCCGCCGGCGGCGGCGTCACCGCGGCCATCGCCGTGGTCACCACACCGGCCGGCTCCGACTCGTCGGTGTCGTTGACGTTGGTGTGGTCGACGACCTCACGCCGCGAGATCTTCCAGATCGCCGCGCTGGAGGCCACGAGGAAGACGGCCACCACCGCGGTGCCCCAGCTGCCGAAGCCGGTGACGTACTCGGCGAGCGCGGCCACCAGGGCCGCCGCCGGAAGCGTCAGCCCCCACGCGACGAACATCCGCGTCGCCGTCGACCAGCGGACGACGCCGCCCTTGCGGCCGAGGCCCGCGCCCATCACGGAGCCGGACACGGAGTGGGTCGTGGAGAGCGAGAAACCGAGGTGCGAGGAGGCCAGGATGACCGTCGCCGCGCTGGTCTGGGCGGCGAAGCCCTGCTGCGGCCGGAGGTCGGTCAGGCCCTTGCCCATGGTGCGGATGATGCGCCAGCCGCCCAGGTAGGTGCCGAGCGCGATCGCGATGCCCGCGGAGAGGATGACCCACATGGGCGGGTCGGAGTCCGGGGCGACGGCGCCGCCGGCGACCAGGGCGAGGGTGATGACACCCATCGTCTTCTGGGCGTCGTTGGTGCCGTGGGCCAGGGAGACCAGGCCCGCGGAGGCGATCTGGCCGGCCCGGTAGCCCTTCTCGGAGGCCTTGCCGTCGGCCTTCTTGCCGAGGGAGTACGTCAGCCGCGTGGCGAGCAGCGCCGCGATGCCCGCGACCAGCGGGGCGGCGATCGCCGGGATCAGCACCTTGGTGACCAGGACGTCACCGTGCACCGCGCCGACGCCCGCCGAGGCGATCGTGGCGCCGATCAGGCCGCCCATCAGGGCGTGCGAGGAACTGGACGGCAGGCCGACCAGCCAGGTCAGCAGGTTCCAGAGGATCGCGCCGACCAGGGCGGCGAAGATGACCTCGGGACGGATGCCGGCCTCGTCGACGAGGCCTTTGGAGATCGTGTTGGCGACTTCCACGGACAGGAAGGCGCCGACCAGGTTCAGGACCGCGGACATGGCCACTGCGACCTTGGGTCTCATGGCGCCCGTGGAAATGGTCGTGGCCATCGCGTTCGCGGTGTCGTGGAAACCGTTCGTGAAATCGAACGCGAGTGCGGTTACCACCACAATCGCGAGGATCAGCGAGAAGCTTTCCATTTACCCAGGCAATCGTTCGAGGTCGTTGGCCGGACGAACGTAGGTAACCTGAGTGAACGGAAGATGAACTGGGAGGGGCGCGGGGGTGTCCGCGATCGAGGGTTGCCGTTCCGCCCTGCTGCCAGGCTCCCCGCGCCCCCAAGGGCTAGGCCCCGCGCGCGAACCGTTTCAGTCGATCGAGTGACCCGTTGAAGAGATTTTGGTCACCCGGCAGGCTTCCGGAGCCGTTGTCGTACTGCCAGAACGTCCACGAGGTCCAGCCGGCCGGCAGCGTGCCCGCGCTCGCGGCGTTGTAGCGGGCGATCCACAACGGATGGTCGGCGGCGAAGGCGCGGCTGTTGCCCGTGCACGTGTTCCACCAGTGGGTGGTCGTGTAGATCACCGGGCGGCGGCCGGTGAGCCGCTTGACCTCGTCGCTGAACGACTTGATCCAGCCGACCATCCTCGCCTTGCTCAGGCCGTAGCACTTGCGCTTCTTGTCGTACGGGTTGTATTCGATGTCGAGCGCGGGCGGCAGCGTCCAGCCGTCCGCGGTCCAGCCGCCGCCGTTGCTCACGAAGTGCGCCGCCTGCGCCTGGCCCGACGACCTGTTGGGCAGTGCGAAGTGGTAGGCGCCGCGGATCAGACCCGCCTTGCGCGAGCCGTTGTACTGCTGGCCGAAGTAGGGGTTGCGGTAGGTGGTGGACTCGGTCGCCTTGACGTAGACGAACCTGGCGCCCTTCGCCTTCGCGCTCTGCCAGTCGACGTTCTTCTGGTGCGACGAGACGTCGTGTCCCTTCGGGCGGCTCGCCCCCGAGGCCGGAGCCTCGGCCAGGGCGATGCCTCCCAGTGCGAGTGCCGCCGCGTACGCGGCGAGCCGGCGGCCGCGGTGTCGGGACGGTGTGTGGTCACGGGCCATGTTTCCCCCCGGAATGGCGACGTGCACGGCAAATCCACCAGAGAGTACTGGAAGATCGTTGAATGCCCGAAGATCTCCGGCCAAGAGGGATCTGTGCGGTGTATGTGCCGGTATGTGCCCTTACGGATGCTCGGACTCCGGCCTAAAGTGCCCCCGCCCGGCGGCGCGTTGAGAGCCTGCCTGGCAGGATCGCCGCATGGCTGAGCAGCGAGGCGACGGGCGGGGCGCGGGGGACGTCCGGGGTGGCGGACAGGATGTGGGGGAGTCGCGGCGGAGGGGTGTGCGCCCCGAGGAGGCGAGCGCCTGGGAGGAACTCGTCACGACGGCCTGCCGGACCGTCTCCGACGGACTCGTCGTCGGCACGTCCGGGAACGTCTCGGTGCGCGTCGGGGACACGGTCCTGGTCACGCCGTCGGGCGTCCCCTACGACCGGCTGAGGCCGGAGGACGTGACCGGCGTCGGCCTCGACGGCCGGCAGGTCCTCGGCACGCTCGTCCCGACCAGCGAGCTGCCCATGCACCTCGCGGTCTACCGCACGACCGGCGCCCGTGCCGTCGTCCACACCCACGCCGTGCACGCGACGGCCGTCTCGACGCTCGTGAGCGAGCTGCCGCTGATCCACTACATGGCCGCCGCGCTGGGCGGACCCGTCCGGGTTGCCCCGTATGCCACATACGGCACCGACGAGTTGGCCGAGAACATGCTCCGCGCCCTCGCCGACCGCTCCGGCTGCCTCCTCCAGAACCACGGCACCATCACCCACGGCACGTCACTGGACCAGGCCTACGACCGCACCGCCCAGCTGGAATGGATGTGCCGCCTGTGGCTGACCGCCGCATCGGTACCGGGCCTGTCCCCGAGCCTGCTGTCCGGGGAGCAGTTGGCGGAGGTGCAGGAACAGCTGCGCGGCTACGGCCAACGCCGCTGACCTTCCGCCCTGGACGCCCCGGTGCCGCCGGGGCGGCCGGCCCTACCGCCGGTCCTGACTCGCCGGTCCTGGCTGCCTCGCCCCACCGGCCGGGGAGGCCACCCGCCGACCATCGACGTCGCCGGCCCTCGCGTCCTCCCGGGTGCCGCGCACGCCCCGTTGTTCGCGCCGCCGCCTTGTGGGTGCGAAGGTCGTGGTGTGCGGGGTGCCGCCGTCCTACTTCCGGGGGCAGGGGTGGCGCCGCTGACTCTCGCGTCACCCCGGGGCGCGCCCGCCGCGTCGCACGTGGCTCGCGCCGCCGCCCCGTGAGTACGAAGACCCATGGTGTGCGGGAGATCCTCGCCCCCCTCCGGGCGCAGCCGTCATGCCGCCGACACGGGCACCCTGCCCTCCGGGCGCAGCCACGGCCCCGGCGCCCGCCCGCGCCCGCCCGCCCGCCAGGTGCAGCCCCCCGATGTCCCGGCGTCTGCCCGCGCCCGCCTGCCTTCTAGGCGCAGCCCCCCGATGCCCCGTCACCCGCCCGCACCCGCCCGCCCTCCAGGCACAGCCGCCTGATCCCCGGGCGCGCTCGCATGCTCTACGCGCCGAGATGTACCCGGGGCTTCCCGGCCGACTATCCGCACCCCGCCCCACCCCCGTCCCGCCCCACCTTCGTCCCTGCCCCACCCCGGCCCCGTAATCCCGCCGCTGCCTCCCACTGGTCGCTCGCCCGGTCCGCCAGGACACTGGAGCCGTGCGCACTGTCAGAGCGACGGCCGCTGCCGTCACCGCCGTGATCGGAGTCGGCGCCGCCGCCGTGGCCGCCGGGCGGTTCGCCAGTGACGCCGCGCTCAAGGCGCCTCCCGGCCGGCCCCTGCCCACCGAACCCCGGCTCACCGTGCACGGCACCGCCGCGGGGCAGATCAGCCTCACCCGGGACCTGGCCGCCCTGCGGCCCGGCCGCTACGGGCTGTCCGGCAACGGCTCCCACGCGGTCGTCGGCCCCGTCCTGGCCAACACCCCGCACCCCGCCGACACCGTCGTACGCCGCCTGGAGCGGGTCACGCACGGCACCCTCCAACCCGGCGACAGGGTCTGGCTCACCCCGAACGTGTACGTCGGCGACCCGAGCGCCGCCCTCGGCCTCGAACACGCCGACATCGACATCCCCGGCGAACTCGGCGCCCTGCCCGCGTGGTTCGTGCCCGGTGCCCGGGACACCTGGGTGATCGCCGTGCACGGCCTGGGCACCACCCGGGAACTCGCCATGAACGTCATGGGGTTCCTGCACCGCAACCGCTTCCCGGTGCTCGCCCTCGCCTACCGCGGCGACCTGGGCGCACCCCGCCCGCCCGACGGCCTGAACCACCTCGGCGAGACCGAGTGGCGCGACCTCGACGCGGCGATCCGCTACGCCGTGCGCTACGGCGCCCGGCAGGTCGTCCTGCACGGCTGGTCCACCGGCGCCACCATGGCCCTGCGCGCCGCCGCGCACTCGGGGCTGCGCGACCGCGTCGCCGGGCTCGTCCTGGACTCCCCGGTGCTCAGCTGGGAGACCACCCTGCGCGCCCTCGCCGCGGCCCGCCGCACCCCGGGCGCGCTGCTGCCCCTGGCGGTCCGCGCCGCACAGGGCCGCACCGGCATGTACGGCGACCGCGTCCCGGGCACGGCACCCTCCGAGGGCCTCCGGACCCCGGCGCTCGTCTTCCACGGACCGGACGACACGGTGGCCCCCTGGCAGCTCTCCCGCCGGCTCGCCGACGCCCGCCCCGACATGGTCGCCCTCCGCACCGTCGGCAACGCGCCCCACGGAGCGATGTGGAACGCCGACCCGCAGACCTACGAGGAGGCGCTGCGGCGCTTCCTGACACCTCTCATGTGACCCCCGGGCCTGACACACCCCCCGTTCACGCCCCCTTCGCCCCGTCGCAACCACGCCCCGCCCCGCCCCCTATCGACCGGTCGTGAGGATTCCGTTTAGCGTCGTACCACTGGCCTGTTCGCGGCCCTCGACCACTCACGGGACCCCGTGCGTTGGCCATCCCCGTCGCCCGTCGTGACATTCCGTTTGGGTTTTCGGACCGTCAACCGGAAGACTGCCCCCGTGACGTCCCGTATCCCGCGCGACTCCAGGCTTCGACTCGTCCGCCCGCGACCCCTGGCCGCCGCCCCCAGAGCGATGAACCAGCGGCGCTCGCGCCGACCCGCACCGCGTCCCCCGGAGGGCACCCCGGCACCGGCGGAGCTGGCCAGAATGGCACGCTCAGGTCTCGCCGACGCGGCCCGCGTCGCCCGCTGGGCCGACACCGAGCTCGGCCCCGGCCGGGGCAGCGCCACCGCCGACGGCAAGGCCACCCTCTCCGCGGCGACCGCCGAACGGGCCGCCCTCGAGCTGGGCCTGACCGCGGATCAGGTCAGAGCCGACTGGGACACCGCCCGGCTCGCCGGTCTCGTCGAGGTGCACGGCGACAGCGCCCGCCCCGGCTGGCGGCTGCGTGCCTGGGACCGCGACGACAGCGCCGTACTGCGCGGCTGGGTCGCCCTCTTCGACGCCTGGTCGCTCGCCTGTCCGGAACCCGAGGACCACGAGCCCGCCGCCGTCGCCGAGGTCGTCTCGGCCATGCCGCAGGTGCTCTCGTTCCTGCAGCTGTCCGCCGGTCCCGTCCCCGTCGAGCAGCTCCTCGACCTCCTGGAGCAGCGCGTCACCGAGCTGCGCACGGCACGCTGCGAGATCCCCTACGGCCCGCAGCCCGAGCCGCCGGCCGAACCGGAGCCCACCGACGCCCCGCTCGCCCCGCTCCTCGACTGGGCCCTGCGCGCCCTAGCCTCCGTCGGCGCCCTCACCTACGGCGACGGCCAGGCCACGCTCACCCCGCTCGGCAGCTGGGCCGTCTGGGTCAAGCTGGAGCAGATCTGCGTCGCCGCGCAGAGCCCCGCCGGGAACATCGAGCAGGCCGCCGAGGACATGCTCCGCGGCTGCGCCCAGCTGCGCCCGAACGCGGCCCGCGCCGAGTACCGGGCCTGGCTCGCCGCCCGAACCGTCGGCAGCGCCGTCACCGAACTCCTCGGCGCCGCCCGCGGCGAGGACGCCCTGCTGCGCGGCCTCGCCTTCGAGGCGCTGCGCGTGGTCGGCGCCCCCGCCGAGCCGGACGTCCGCGCCGTGCTGGACGAGCCGACGCTCAGGCCGTACGCGCTGCTGTGGCTCGCCGAGCACGACGGGGCCGACCCGGAGGACGCCCACGAGGTGCTCACCCGGGAGGAGGCGACCTGGCTGTGGGTGGACACCGCCGCCGCCGTCGCCGACCACGGTGAGGCACCGCTGCTCGTCCGCCACCTGGAGTCCGCCGTGCAGCCGACCATCCCGATGCTGCTGGACGAGGTGCGGGCCGTGGGCCACCCGCGGACCGTGCAGGTCCTGGTCGCCCTCGCCGCGGCACACCCCGACCCGGCCCTGGCCAAGGCCGTGCGCCGGGCCGCGTTCCAGGTGCACACCGGAGGCAGCTAGCCCGCGCCCGCCGCTGGGGCCGTCAGCCCGCTGTCTCGGGCGCGTACGTCCCGAAGCTCCACACATTGCCCTCGAGGTCCCGGGCCATGTAGTCCCGCGAGCCGTAGTCCTGGTCCGTCGGGGGCATCAGGATCTCCGCGCCGTGGTCCACGGCGCGGCGGTGGTGTGCGTCCACGTCGTCCACGACGACGTACACCCCGGTGGTGCCCGCGTCCTTCATGGCCGCGTCGAACACGCCGCCCCGGCCCTTGCTGCCGACCATCACCGCGCCGTTGCCCTGGACCAGCTCGGCGTGCATCACCGCGCCGTCCTCGCCCTCGTACACCGACAGCTCCGTGAAGCCGAAGGCCTCCGTGAGCTGCCGGATCGCCGCCTTCGCGTCGGCGTACAGCAGCGTCGGGTAGATGCTCGGACGCCCGCCGGACGTGCCTGCCATACCGATCACTCCCTTGTGCTCGGTCGCCGGAGATCCGATGATCCGGTCCTGCTGCTCAGTCTCGCACCCACCACTGACAACGACCCGGCGAGACGAACCGAACACCCGCACGCAGAAAAAGTGGTTGCACGGCCCCGTTAGACTGTCCCCCATGGCCTTTCTCCTCGCGCATTAGACGGCGGGAACGTCCTCAGCCGCCCATCCCGCCCCCCCGTATCGCCCTGGAGTCTGTCCGTGATCTCCGCCTCCGGTATCGAGCTGCGCGCCGGTGCCCGCGTCCTCATCGAAAACGCCACCTTCCGTGTCGCCAAGGGCGACCGCATCGGCCTCGTCGGCCGCAACGGCGCGGGGAAGACCACCCTCACCAAGTGCCTGGCCGGCCAGGGCATGCCCGCCGGCGGCACCATCACCCGCTCCGGCGAGGTCGGCTACCTCCCGCAGGACCCCCGCACCGGCGACCTCGACATCCTCGCCCGCGACCGTATCCTCTCCGCCCGCGGCCTGGACGTACTGATCCGCAAGATGCGCGAGAACGAACAGCGCATCGCCAACGGCCAGGGCAGCACCCGCGAGAAGGCGCTCAAGCAGTACGAGCGCCAGGAGACGGAGTTCCTCACCAAGGGCGGGTACGCCGCCGAGGCCGAGGCCGCCACCATCGCCGCCGCGCTCAACCTGCCCGACCGGGTGCTCGGCCAGCCCCTGCACACCCTCTCCGGCGGTCAGCGCCGCCGTATCGAGCTGGCCCGCATCCTGTTCTCCGACGCGGACACGCTGCTGCTCGACGAGCCGACCAACCACCTCGACGCCGACTCGATCGTCTGGCTGCGCGACTACCTCAAGACCTACCGCGGCGGCTTCATCGTGATCTCCCACGACGTCGACCTGGTCGAGACGGTCGTCAACAAGGTGTTCTACCTGGACGCCAACCGCGCCCAGATCGACATCTACAACATGGGCTGGAAGCTCTACCAGCAGCAGCGCGAGGCCGACGAGAAGCGCCGCAAGCGCGAGCGTGCCAACGCCGAGAAGAAGGCCGCCGCGCTGCATTCGCAGGCCGACAAGATGCGCGCCAAGGCCACCAAGACGGTCGCCGCGCAGAACATGGCCCGCCGCGCGGACAAGCTGCTGTCCGGCCTGGATGCGGTACGCCAGTCCGACAAGGTCGCCAAGCTCCGCTTCCCGGAGCCCGCGCCCTGCGGCAAGACCCCGCTGATGGCCGAGGGCCTGTCCAAGTCGTACGGCTCGCTGGAGATCTTCACCGATGTCGACCTGGCGATCGACAAGGGCAGCCGCGTCGTCATCCTCGGCCTCAACGGCGCCGGCAAGACCACCCTGCTGCGGCTGCTGGGCGGCGTCGAGCAGCCCGACACCGGCGCGGTCGTCCCCGGCCACGGGCTGAAGCTCGGCTACTACGCGCAGGAGCACGAGACCCTCGACCCCGACCGCACGGTCCTGGAGAACATGCGCTCCGCCGCGCCCGACATGGACCTCGTCGAGGTCCGCAAGGTGCTCGGCTCGTTCCTGTTCTCCGGCGACGACGTCGACAAGCCCGCCGGGGTCCTCTCCGGTGGCGAGAAGACCCGCCTGGCGCTCGCCACCCTGGTGGTGTCCTCGGCGAACGTGCTGCTCCTCGACGAGCCGACCAACAACCTCGACCCGGCCAGCCGCGAGGAGATCCTCGGCGCGCTGCGCACGTACAAGGGCGCGGTCGTCCTCGTCACGCACGACGAGGGCGCCGTCGAGGCGCTCCAGCCGGAGCGGATCATCCTGCTGCCCGACGGCGTCGAGGACCTGTGGGGCGCCGACTACGCGGACCTCGTCGCCCTGGCTTGATCGAATGCGTGATCAACGGCGTATGGATCATTCGGCCTAGCGGTGATCCATCATCTGTGTGAGATCTCCTCGTACCGAGGTGTGTCCTACATCGATTTCGCGGCCGAGCCCCCGATTCTTCCGGGCTCGGCCGCGACATCTTTCTGACCTGGCATTTCCCGTGGCGATCCGTTCGGCCGTACGGACGTCGCTCTTCGGAATTTCTTATTCCACTTGTGGGGATGCACTCCCGTCGTCACAACCTTGTCTCACGGACCTTGCCGAATGGGTGGCCATCAAGGCCCGGAGGGGTGATCATGAGGAGACCAGAGCGCACTTCCCATGAGGAGGCACGGGTGGCCGAGACTCTGAAGAAGGGCAGCCGGGTGACCGGCGCCGCGCGCGACAAGCTCGCGGCAGACCTGAAGAAGAAGTACGACGCCGGTGCGAGCATCCGGGCGTTGGCCGAGGAGACCGGCCGCTCGTATGGCTTCGTGCACCGCATGCTCAGTGAGTCGGGCGTCACGCTGCGAGGGCGTGGCGGGGCGACACGGGGTAAAAAGGCCACGGCCTGACCCCGGGTGGCCCCTCGGCTTCGATGGTGGCCACCCGGTCGGTCGGCTGATCGGCCGGGTGGTTACTGTGCAGTCACTTAGCTGTGCCGTGCTACGGCGGGAAAGCCGTCGTGCGGCACGGATGACGACCGCACACATCGGAGGCGTCCCATGGCTTCGCCCGACAAGGACCTTGTTCCCGTACTCGACAAGGACGGCGTACGGCTCACCGTCGACGACGCGATCGCCACGGTGACGCTGACCAACCCGGCCAAGCGCAACGCGCAGAGCCCCGCTCTGTGGCGGGCGCTGACCGAGGCCGGGCGGCAGCTGCCGGGCTCCGTCCGCGTCGTGGTGCTGCGGGCCGAGGGCAAGTCCTTCTCGGCCGGTCTCGACCGGCAGGCGTTCACTCCCGAGGGCTTCGACGGGGAACCGTCGTTCATCGACCTCGCGCGTGGGAGCGACGCCGAGCTGGACGCGACCATCGCCGAGTACCAGGAGGCGTTCACCTGGTGGCGGCGCAGCGACATCGTCTCCGTCGCCGCCGTCCAGGGGCACGCCATCGGGGCGGGCTTCCAGCTCGCCCTCGCCTGCGACCTGCGCGTCGTCGCCGACGACGTGCAGTTCGCCATGCGCGAGACCAGCCTCGGACTCGTGCCCGACCTGACGGGCACGCATCCGCTGGTGGGACTCGTCGGATACGCCCGCGCGCTGGAGATCTGCGTGACCGGGCGCTTCGTCACGGCCGAGGAGGCCGTGAACACCGGGCTGGCCAATGTGGCCGTGCCCGCCGACCAGCTCGACGACACGGTCCGCGACCTCGCGTCGGCCGTGCTCGCCGCCCCCCGTGACGCGGTCATCGAGACCAAGGCGCTGCTGCGCGGCGCGCAGGAGCGCACCTACGAGGACCAGCGCGGCGCGGAACGCCAGGCCCAGGCCCGCCGTCTGCGGGACCTCGCGGGCGTCGGGGACTGAGCCGGTCCGCTTCCCGGCATCCCAGGGGCCCTCGGCCGCGCGGTGCCCGCGCCCCTCAGCCGATCCCGCTCACCAGGACCGCCACCGTCGGGTGGTCCTGCAGTGCCGTCCGCACCGCTGTGCGGACCTCGCGCGCCACGTCCCGGGCCCGGTGGTCCTCGCGCACCGCGAGTTCCAGCCGGACGTGGCGGTGCGGCAGCGCGGCGTCGCGGGGGAGCTCCTCGATGTGCACGGGGTGGCCCAGCGCGCCGGTCAGATGAAGCACGCCCGGGACCTTGAGCGCGGTTGCGGCGACGCGACTCTCGTCGTCGCCCCCGGCCTGGGCGGCGCGCGGCGGCTCGGGGAGGGGCGCGGCGGGCCCGGGCGGTTCCGTCTCCTCCTCCAGCAGGCCCGTCACGCGCAGATCCACCTCCGCCACCGTCAGACCGAGCCGCTGCGTCGCGGCCGTCGCCAGCGTCGCCCGCAGCAGGGACGCCGTCGTCGGAAGCGGCTGCGAGGCCGTGGCCGCGAACTCCGCCGTCACCCGCAGCGGCCCGGGCGGCAGAGCGCTCGGCGGGGCCGGCACGGCCGGGCTCCCGGTGTCCGCCGGATCGGCGAGCGCGACACGCAGCGCTTCGAGGCGCACACCCGGTGCGTCCCTTGCCGCGCGCCGCAACACCGCCTCGGCCGCCCGCTCGGCGATCCACGCGCCGTCCCGCGCGTCACCCAGCGGCAGGAGCCTGCCGAGGCCCAGTTGATGTCTCACTGCCTGCGTCCACCGGTCGGCCGTCATTCCTCCAGCCTGCCGCATCAAAGGCGCGTAACCACGCAACCGTGCTTACGGTGGTCGCAGGACGACAACCGAAAAGGACGAACGGCGATGACTGACATGACCGAGAACCGGGGCGGGGAGACCGAGACGGCGGCGGCACGCCGGAGCCCGCTGACCAAGAGTGGCGGGGGAGACCCCGGCTCTCGCGGGCGCACGACCATTGCGGACGGCGTCGTGGAGAAGATCGCCGGGCTCGCCGCACGCGATGTGGACGGCGTGCACGCCATGGGCAGCGGTCTGTCCCGCACGTTCGGAGCAGTGCGCGACCGCGTGCCCGGTGGCGCCAAGTCGGTGTCGCGTGGTGTGAAGGTCGAGGTCGGCGAGGTGCAGGCCGCCCTCGACCTGGAGATCGTCGTCGAATACGGCGTGTCGATCGCCGATGTGGCCCGGGACGTACGGGAGAACGTCATCACCGCCGTCGAGCGGATGACGGGCCTCGAGGTCGTCGAGGTCAACATCGCGGTGAGCGACGTGAAGCTGCCGGATGAGGAGGAAGAGGAACCGGAGCGCCGGATCCAGTGAGGCACCTGCCACCGGACAACGCAGCGAATGAGGAGCTGAGGAGCGCAGCATGAACATGGCCGTCGTCGGCATGATCGCCGGCATGGCACTGGGATTCGCCGGGTACTTCGGCGGATTCGGCGCCTTCCTGCTGGTGGCGGCGCTGGGCGCCGTCGGCTTCGTCGTCGGCCGGTTCCTGGAGGGGGACATGGACTTCGGCGACTTCTTCCGTCCCCGTGAACGGCGGCGGTGACGACCGTGAGCGCGGGGGCCGGTGAGCTCGGCAGACCCCTGGCCGTCGTCCCGCCGGGCGAGCGGGGCGCGACCAGGATCGCCGACCGGGTCGTCGCGAAGATCGCCTCCCAGGCGGCTCGCGAGGCCGTCGGAACGCTGCCGCCCGACGCCGGCCGGCCGTCCGCCACCGTCGCGGTCCACCACGACGTCGCACACGTCCGTGTCCACGTCGAGCTCGACTACCCCTGCGACGTCGGCGCGCGCTGCCGCCGGGTGCGTCGCCAAGTCGTCGAGCGGGTGGGCACCTTGGTGGGAATGCAGGTGCCGGAGGTCGTCGTCCAGGTGGAGCGGCTGCACCTGGTCGCCGGGCCCGGCGCGGTACAGGGGAGGACGCGATGAGCGAACCCCGGGGCACCGAACCGTCCGAGCCCGAGGGCACCACACAGCGCCTGCCGGTCCTCGACACGTCGCAGACCGGCACCGGACCCGACCGGTCCGCGCCGGCGGCCGAGGACGGAACGCCGCCCGTACCCGACGACGAGGGCGGCCGCGAAAGCCGCTTCTGGTCGGCACGCCGCATCCCGGCGGGCATCGTCGCCCTGCTGCTCCTGGGACTCGCCGGACTGTTCCTGTACGACATCGCCTCCGTGCGCGCCGACCGGCCCGTCATGAGCTGGCGCCGGGAGCTGGCCCGGCAGCTCGCCGACCGGCCCCTCGACGACATCTGGGTGCTCGTCGGGGCCGGGGTCGCCGCCGCCCTCGGGCTCTGGCTGCTGCTCCTGGCGGCCACGCCGGGCCTCAGGCACGTGCTCCCGATGCTGCGACGTACGCGCCGGACTGGACCGGGACGCCGCGGCGAGCGCGTTGCGCGACCGGGCCATGGAGGTGGCCGGCGTGCAGTCGGCGCGGGTGCGGGTGCGCCGCAGGCGGGCGGACGTCCGCGCCGTGTCGCACTTCCGTGAACTGGACGACGTGCGAACCGACCTGGACGCCGTGCTCACCCACGCGGTCCGCGGACTGGGACTCTCCCGGACGCCCGCGCTGTCGGTGCACGTCCGGCGGCCCGGCCGGAAGGAGTGACAGCGATGCTCAAGGTCGTCAACCGCGTGTTCCTCGGGCTCGTGGGCCTCGTCCTGCTGGTGCTGGGCGGCTCCGTACTGGCCGTGGGCCTCGGCGCTCCGGCACCCTCGTGGTGGATCCACGACAGCCGCCACGACGTGCTGCTGACCAACGCCGAACGCACCCGCTGGCGGGACGACGGCTGGTGGTGGCCGGCCGTCATCGCCGTACTCGCCGTTGCAATGCTGCTCGCCCTGTGGTGGCTGGTCGCGGTACTGCGCCGGCGCCGCCTCGCCGAGGTCCTCGTCGACACCGGCGACGGCGAGGGCGCCCTGATGCGCGGCCGGGCCCTGGAGAGCGTCCTCACCGAGGAGGCGGCCCAGGTCGACGGCGTCGACCGGGCCCACGCCCGCCTGACGGGCCGTCGCAGCGCCCCCGAGGCCCGCGTACGGCTCGCACTGGAACCGCACGTGGACCCGGGCACGGCCCTGCACGACCTGACGACCGGCGCCCTGACCCACGCCAGAACCTCGGCGGGTCTCGCGTCACTGCCCGCGGAGGTACGACTGAAAGGCGTCCGGCACCATGCGGAGAGAGTGAGTTGACGTACTCAGGGGTGCGGGGACTGCGCGACGAGCCCCCACGAACCCGCAGACGAGAACGGCGCTCAGAACCCGTGCCGCGCTCCGCCATCCACCGGCACCATGACCCCGGTCAGATAAGAAGCCGCCGGAGACAGCAGGAACGCCGCCACCCGCCCGAACTCTTCGGGCGCTCCGTACCGCCGCAACGGAATACGCGACTCCGACGCCGCCCTGGTCGCCTCGGGATCCGCCGACAACGCGTCCAGCTCGCGCACGCGATCGGTGTCGATGCGTCCGGGCAGCACACCGACCACCCGGATCCCCCGCGGCCCCAGTTCGTCGGACAGCGACTTGGCGAACCCGGCCAGCCCCGGCCGCAGCCCGTTCGAGATCGTCAGCCCGGGAATCGGCTCGTACACCGAGCCGGACAGCACGAACCCGATGACACCCCCGGCCTCCAACTCGGCCGACGCGGCGCGGGCCAGCCGCACCGCGCCGAGGAACACCGCTTCGAACGCCGCCTGCCACTGCTCGTCCGTGTTGTCGGCGACGAACCCGGCCGGCGGCCCGCCCACGCTGACGAGGACACCGTTGAAGCGCCCGAAGTGCTCCCGCGCGGCCCTGATCAGCACGGCCGGCGCGTCGGGGTCGGCGTTGTCGACGGCCACCCCGACCGCGTTCGGGCCCAGCGCGGCCGCCGCCTCGGCGACGCTCTTCTCGTCCCGCCCCGAGACGACCACCTTCGCCCCGTCCGCGACGAGCTCGCGCGCGGAGGCGTTGCCGAGGCCGCGGGTGGCCCCGGTGACGATGTACACCCGGTCCTTCAGTCCAAGATCCATGGCCCCTATCCTGCCCCGTCCTCCCCGAACAGGGCGAGAGCGGTGTTCACCAGGCCGATGTGGCTGAACGCCTGCGGGAAGTTGCCGAGCTGCCGGCCGGTCACCGGGTCGAACTCCTCGGACAGCAGGCCGACGTCGTTGGCGAGTCCCGCCAGCCGCTCGAACAGCTCCCGGGCCTCCTGCGTACGGCCCGTCATGTGCAGGGCGTCCGCGAGCCAGAACGAGCACACCAGGAAGGTGCCTTCGGAGCCGGGCAGTCCGTCGATGTCCGCCTGGTCGGAGTCGGTGGTGCTGTAGCGGCGCAGTAAGCCGTCGTGGTCCAGCTCCTTGCGGACCGCGTCGATCGTGCCGACCACCCGTGGATCGTCGGGCGGCAGGAAGCCGACGCGCGGGATGAGCAGCAGCGCGGCGTCCAGTTCGCGCGAGCCGTAGGACTGCGTGAAGGTGTTGCGTTCGGGGTCGTAGCCCTTGTCGCACACCTCGCGGTGCACCTCGTCACGCAGCGCGCGCCAGCCGTCCAGGTCGCCGTCCAGCTCTGGATGGCGCTCCAGGGTGCGTACGGCACGGTCGGCGGCGACCCACACCATCACCTTCGAGTGCACGAACTGGCGCCGACCGCCGCGCACCTCCCACAGACCCTCGTCCGGCTGGCGCCAGTTGTCCCGCAGGAAGTCCATCAGGGCCGTCTGCAGCGCCCACACGTCAGGCTGGGCGGACAGGCCCGAGATGCGGGCCAGCGACAGGGAGTCCATGACCTCGCCGTAGACGTCCAGCTGAACCTGTTTCACGGCGTCGTTCCCGATGCGTACGGGGGCGGACCCGGCGAAGCCGGACAGCCACGGCAACTCGAACTCGGGCAGCCGTCGCTCGCCGGCCACGCCGTACATGATCTGGAGGTCCGCCGGGTCGCCCGCGACCGCGCGCAGCAGCCAGTTCCGCCAGGCCTCGGCCTCCTCCTGGTAGCCCGCCGACAGCAGCGCGCCCAGGGTGAGGGTGGAGTCGCGCAGCCAGCAGTAGCGGTAGTCCCAGTTGCGCACCCCGCCCGGCTCCTCGGGCAGTGAGGTGGTGGGGGCGGCGACGATGCCGCCGGTCGGGGCGTAGGTGAGCGCCTTGAGGGTGATCAGGGAGCGGACGACGGCGTCCCGGTACGGTCCGTCGTAGCGGCAGCGCGACACCCAGGCCCGCCAGTCCTCCACGCTGTGGCGCAGCGACTCGTAGGGGTCGACGAGCGGCGGGCGCTGCTCGTGGGAGGGGTGCCAGGTGAGGACGAACGCGACCTTCTCGCCCTTGCGGACCGTGAACTCCGCGTGCGTTCCGAAGTCCTCGCCCCAACTGCGCACCTCCGGCTCGCTGCGCAGCCAGGTGGAGTCGGGTCCGGCGACGGCGACGCGGTGGCCGTCGACCCGGCGTACCCAGGGGATGATCGAGCCGTAGTCGAAGCGCAGCTTGAGGACGCTGTGGAGCGTCACCTCGCCGCCCAGGCCCTCGACGACGCGTACGAGGTCGGGGGCGCGGTCGCGCTGGGGCATCAGGTCGGTGACGCGGACCGCTCCCTGCCCGGTCTCCCACTCGGTGTCCAGGACGAGGGTGTCGGGTCGGTAGGCGCGCCGGGTGCACCGGTCCGCCCCCACGGGGGCGATGCGCCAGTAGCCGTTGTCCTCGTCGCCGAGCAGCTTGGCGAAGCAGGCGGCCGAGTCGAAGCGGGGCAGACAGAGCCAGTCCACGGATCCGTCCGTACCGACCAGGGCGGCGGTCTGTTCATCGCCGATGAGCGCGTAATCCTCGATGCTCGGGTCCACGGAGTGCGGGTTCCCGGCAGGCGGGTGCGGCAATCAGGGCAGGGGGCGGGGGAGTGACAGGCCCGAGGCGGCCGGGGAGCCGGCGCCGGAGAAGATGACACCGGGGTCCGACGGCGCCTGGTTGAGCACCCACAGGCCGATCAGGGTCGCCAGCGCGAAGACGACCGCGACCAGCACGGCGAGCACGAGCCGCCGCCGCCGCTCGCGCCGCAGCCACTCGCCGCGTGCCGTGCGGTACGCGTCGGGGTCGGGAAGCACCCCGCCCGCCAGTACCCGAAGCGCCTCGCGGAGCTCCTCCTCGGTGCGGCCGTGTCCGGGCCCGTCGGGACTGGTGCCACGCGACGGAGTCGCATCTCGATGAGTCATCGCCGGGCCTCCATCGCCTGGGTCAGGGCGGCGATGCCGCGTGCCGTGTGCGTCTTGACGGAACCGCCGGAGATGCCCATCGCGGCGGCTATCTCGCTCTCCTTCAGACCGAGCCAGTGCCGCAGCACCAGCGCCTCGCGCTGCCGGGGCGGCAACTGCTGGAGGGCGTCGATGAGCACGCGCTGGTCGTCGCGCAGCAGTGCGGCGTGCTCCGCGGAGGCGACCGCCTCGTCCGGCGGGTTCGGCGGGTTCTCCTCGTGTCTGCGGGCGACTTGGAGGTGCCGTATCCGCATCCGCGTCAGATTGCAGACGGTCGAGCGCAGATACGCCTCCGCCGCGGCCGCGTCCCGCAGGCGCCGCCACTTGCGGTAGATCTGGTAGTACGCCTCGGCCACCACGTTCTCCGGGTCGTCCGCGCCGAGCAGGACGGCGAGGCGCAGCATCGAGGAGTAGTGCACCTCGAAGAGCCGGGCGACGCCGGCCTCCCGCTCCACGTCGTCCGGATCGCTCACCGCGGGGGCGAGCGGCTCGGCTCGGGCGGCCGGTGCGGGGACCGGTGGCAGGGTGACCGGGGTGTTCTGTCTGCGTCTCACGGAGTGTTCGCTCCCGTCTCCGGGCGCCGCCTGACGGTCAGGCGGGACGGCAGGTCTGTCGCGTCGGCGCCGCGCGGGACGCCGAGGCGTGTCAGCGCCGCGGTACCGGCCACCGCGACGGTCAGATTGAGCAGCAGGGCGGCGAGCCCGGCGTAGATCTCCAGCGGCCCGGCGCCGGTACCGAGCGGCACGATCGAGGAGAACCCCTCGCGCACCACCAGGTACGTCCCCGACGCCATGCCCACGGCCCACCCGGCGAGCAGCGCCCGCGGGTGCAGCCACCCGGTGAACAGCCCGACGGCGACCGCCGGGAAGATCTGCAGGATCCACACGCCGCCGAGCAACTGGAGGTTGATGGCGTCCTGGTCGCGCAGTCCGAACACGAACGCCACGGCCCCCACCTTCGCGGTGAGCGACACCGCCTTGGCGATGCGCACCTGCCGCTTCGGCGTGGCCGTCGGATGGACGTACTCGACGTACACGTTGCGGACGAAGCTCGTGGCGGCCGCGATGGACATCACGGCGGCCGGGACCAGCGCGCCCACGGTGATCGCGCCGAACACCAGTCCGGCCAGCGGCCCCGGCATCAGCCGGTCGACCAGCATCGGCACGGCGGCCTCGGCCCCGCCCTCGGGCGCCCGCACCCCGGTGGCGAGCGCCGCGATGCCGAGGAAACCGAAGAGCGCGAGCAGTGCCGTCCAGGCGGGCAGCGCCACGGCGGCCCTGCGTACGGTGCGTGGACTGTCGGCGGCGAATCCGGCGGTGAGCACGTGCGGGTACATCAGCAGCGCGAGCGCCGAGCCCAGCGCGAGGGTGGCGTAGGCGGGCTGCTGCTCGGGGGAGAGCAGCAGGGCGGAGCCGGCCGTGTCCGTCCCGGCCAGCCGCCACGCCGCTTTCTCGAACACCGCGCCCGGTCCGCCGAGCCGTTCCAGGACCAGCCAGCACACGGCCGTGAGCGAGACGAACACGGCAACCGCCTTGAGCGCCGAGATCACCGTCGGCGCGCGCAGCCCGTGCCGGTACGTGGCCACGGCCAGCCCCGCGAACAGCGCCACCATCACCAGGTCGCCGGCCGCTCCCCGGGGATAGAGGCCCCCGGCCGTGAGCACGGCCCGCAGGCCGAGCAGCTGCAGCGCCAGGTACGGCATCGTCGCGAGGATCCCGGTCAGCGCCACCACGAGCGCCAGCGGCGGTGAACCGTACCGCCCGCGCACGAAGTCGGCAGCCGTGACGTACCCGTGGCGGCGGGCCACCGACCACAGACGGGTCAGCAGAACGAAGGCGAGCGGACAGACGATCACCGTGTAGGGCACCGCGAAGAACGCGGGCGCGCCGTTGCCGTACGCCAGTCCGGGGACGGCGGTGAACGTGTACGCGGTGAAGATCGTGCCGCCCAGCAGCAGCCAGGTCCACCCCGGTCCGAGGCTGCGGTCGGCGAGCGCCCAGCCCTCCAGGGACGGCAGCCGGTCGACGGGGCGCAGACGGCGCGCGGTGACGGCGAGCAGCGACGCTCCGCCGATCACGGCGAGGAACGTCGTGGTCATGGCGCCATCCGCCATGGGTCACCGTCCTTGGTGTGCCTGAACCCTCGCCTGCTGGTTGCGCGGGCGGCCGGTTCGGAGGACAGAAGAAGAAAGAAAACCGGCGGGAAATCTTCTGGAAATCCGCTGTCAACCGTTCTCGGCGGAAGCGCAACTCTTGCACAGACCGACAGCGAACGGCAGAGGAGCACAGGTCATGGCACGGACCGGCCGTCCACGGCTACGACGCGTAGCCGTCGTCCTCCTGCTGCTCGCTCCCGCCGCGGGACTGCTGTGGGTCCCCTGGTACGCCGGCGCGAGCCCACGGCTGGCGGGAACGCCGTTCTTCTACTGGTACCAGCTCGCCTGGGTACCGGGGTGCGGCCTCTGCCTGCTCGCGGCCTACGCGCTGACACGGCACGACGACCGTCACGGTCCCTGATCGCGCCCTCTGCAACCCCTTCGCAGCACCACCCGACACACCGCTCCAGGTGAGGAGTCGCCATGTCCACGTCAGCCATGCCCGGATCCGCTCTGCCGGCGCCGGAGGGGCCACCGCCCCGGCGGTCCCGCATGACCCCCAGGTCGATCCTCATATGGACCGCCGTCGCCCTCGTCGGCGCGGTCGGCTGGGGTGTCCTCGCGCTCTCCCGCGGCGAGGAGATCTCCGCCGTGTGGCTGGTGATGGCGGCCCTCGGCTCGTACGCCATCGCCTACCGCTTCTACTCGCGGTTCATCGCCCGCCGGGTCCTGGAGGTCGACGACACCCGCGCCACCCCGGCCGAGCGGCTGGAGGACGGTGTCGACTACCACCCGACCGACCGCCGGGTGCTGTTCGGCCACCACTTCGCGGCCATCGCCGGCGCCGGTCCGCTGGTGGGTCCGGTGCTGGCCGCGCAGATGGGCTATCTGCCGGGCACGATCTGGATCGTCGTGGGCGTGATCTTCGCCGGCGCGGTCCAGGACATGATCGTCCTCTTCCTCTCCATGCGACGGGACGGCAAGAGCCTCGGTCAGATGGCCCGGGACGAGATCGGCAGGGTGGGCGGGGCGGCGGCACTGATCGGTGTCTTCGCCATCATGATCATCCTGCTCGCGGTGCTGGCCATGGTCGTCGTCAACGCGCTGGCCGAGTCGGCCTGGGGCACCTTCTCGGTCACCATGACCATCCCCATCGCCCTTTTCATGGGCTACTACCTGCGCTACCTGCGGCCGGGCCGGGTCGTGGAGACCAGTGTCATCGGCGTGGTACTGCTGCTGCTCGCCATCCTCGGCGGCGGCTGGATCCAGGACTCGTCGATGGCGGAGTACTTCGTCTGGAGCCCCGAGACCCTGGTCTTCTGCCTGATCGGCTACGGCTTCGTCGCCTCCGTGCTCCCCGTGTGGATGCTGCTGGCTCCCCGTGACTACCTGTCGACCTTCATGAAGGTCGGCACCATCGCCCTGATGGCCGTCGGCGTGGTGATCGCCGCCCCGACCCTCAAGGCCGAGCCGGTGACGGAGTTCGCCTCGACCGGCGCCGGACCGGTGTTCGCCGGAGGGCTCTTCCCGTTCCTGTTCATCACCATCGCCTGCGGCGCCCTGTCCGGCTTCCACGCCCTGGTCTCCTCCGGCACCACGCCGAAGCTGATCCAGAAGGAGTCCCAGGTCCGAATGATCGGGTACGGCTCCATGCTCACGGAGTCCTTCGTCGCCGTCATGGCGCTGATCGCCGCGTGCGTCCTGGAACCGGGCCTGTTCTACGCGATGAACTCCCCGG
Source organism: Streptomyces coeruleorubidus (assembly GCF_028885415.1). Lineage (GTDB taxonomy): Bacteria > Actinomycetota > Actinomycetes > Streptomycetales > Streptomycetaceae > Streptomyces > Streptomyces coeruleorubidus_A. Next base: position 2,208,085 of record NZ_CP118527.1, on the reverse strand, counting down.
CCGCGCTGCTCGGCCCAACGGTGCAGACCGCGTCGGAAGCGGTGAAGAACCTCGGCTTCAGCATCACCCCGGACCAGCTCGCCGCGGCGGCCAAGGCCGTCGAGGAGCACACCCTGGTCGGCCGCTCCGGTGGCGCGCCCACCCTGGCCGTCGGGATGTCGGAGATCTTCGCCGGGGTGTTCGGCGGTGCCGGGATGAAGGCCTTCTGGTACCACTTCGCCATCATGTTCGAGGCCCTGTTCATCCTGACCACGGTGGACGCGGGCACCCGCGTGGGCCGCTTCATGCTCCAGGACATGCTGGGCAACGTCTGGAAGCCGATCGGCCGGGTCACCTGGAAGCCGGGCATCTGGATCACCAGCGCCCTGGTCGTCGGCGCCTGGGGCTACTTCCTGTACGCCGGTGTCACCGATCCGCTCGGCGGCATCAAGCAGCTCTTCCCGCTGTTCGGCATCGCCAACCAGCTGCTGGCCGCGGTCGCCCTGGCCGTCACCACGACCATGCTGATCAAGGCGGGCAAACTGCGCTGGGCGTGGGTGACCGGCATCCCTCTGGCCTGGGACGTGGCCGTCACCTTCACCGCCGGCTGGCAGAAGATCTTCTCGGACGACCCGAAGATCGGCTTCTTCGCCCAGCGGGACGTCTACGCGGACGCCATCGACGCCGGCAAGCTGCTGCCGGGCGCCACGAACATGGACGACATGCACACCATCGTCCTCAACAACACCGTCGACGGCGTGATCATGGCGATCTTCCTGCTGTTGGTCCTCATCGTCCTGGTCAACTGCGCGGTGGTGTGCTTCCGCGCACTGCGCGCCACCGAGCCCCTGCCGACGACCGAGGCCCCGTACGTCGCCTCCCGCATCGATGTCCCCGAGCAGCGGAACACCGAGCCGCTGGTGGGGGCGGGCCCGTGAGCACCGTACGGAAGATGCTGGACACCGTGCTCCGGTACGCGCGCGAGCTGACCGGCGAGACGGAGTACGACCGCTACTGCGAGCGGCACCGGCGCCACCACCCGCGCGCTCCGGTGCCGACCCGACGCGAGTACCAGCGGATGCGCACCACGCAGCGCGAGTGCGAGGCGCCCGGCCGCTGCTGCTGATCCCGCGCGGCGGCATCCCCCCCCGCGCGGTCCCCCGGCCGCGTGGCGTCCTCCGGCGCGTGGTTCCCCGGCCGCGCGGCGGGCGTGCCCCTCCCCAGCCCTGACGGCACGCCCGCCGCGCGACCGACCTCGTCCTGCTCCGCTCCACCTTCGCCGAGACCGAGATGCTCAGACGCCGCCCTGCCCTGCTGATCCGCCCCGAACTCGACGACGACCTCCTGCACGCGACCCTCGTCGCACTGCGGCCGGTCCCCCAACTGCACGGGCTCGGCGCGGGCAGCAACCGTCCCGCCTGGGAGCCCGCCGCCCGGCTGCTGCGCGCCACAGGACGGGACTGGGACCGCAGAGCACACCGGGTGTCGGTCCTCGCCCGGAACATGCCGGCCGTGATGCCCGAGCGCTGGGTGGCCGAACGGCCCGGCCACGGCGACGCCCTGCTGCTGTCCGCCTGCGCCGCGGTGGCCCGGGTCCCGGTCGGCGACCCTGCCGCCGTACGCCAGGCCGAACAGGCGTGTCTGCGTGCCGCCGACGCCTGCCCCGGGGACCCGACGCCCTGGCTGGCCCTGTTCTCTCTGATGCACGCCTGTGCCGTACCGGTACGAGACGCCGTGCCCGTGTGGACCGAGGCTGTCAACCGCGCACCGTGGCACCGTGGCGCCTACCACCAGATGCTGGGCTATCTGTCGCCGCGCGGCCACGGCACGCTCTCCGACATGCTGGACTTCGCCTGGCAGAGCGCGGTCCAGGCCCCGCACGGCTCGCCGCTCGCCGTGCTGCCGGTGGCGGCCCGCGTGGAGCTCGGCGCCCACCGCCAGGGCCTGACGGGCCTCGCCGCCATCGGCGCGAGCGGTCACTGGAACGAGCTCCGGGCGGCCGAGGAGCTCGACCGGGCCCTGTCCCGCTGGTTCCACACCTCCGTCGCGCCCCATGCCGAAGCGATGACCGACCTCAACCTGCTCGCCTTCGCCCTGACCCGCGCTCACCGCCCGGCCGAGGCCGCACTCGTCCTGCGGCGCGTCGGCCGCCACATGACACGCCATCCGTGGGACCTGCTGCCCGAGCCGGAACGGGCCTTCCTCTACTGGCGGGACGGCCCGGCCGGCTGACCACAGCCAAGGCCAGGACCGACGGCGTCACGCCGTGGCCGGCTGCGACTCCCTGTCCTGCGCCGTCGCGGCCGCCGCCTGCGCCCGTTCGCGGGCCTCGCGGCGGGCCAGGATCACCCAGCCGACCGGGACGGCCGCGGCGAACAGCCACCACTGCACGGCGTACGCGTAGTTCAGCGCGGCGTCCTCCTTGCCGGGGTCGCCGAGCAGCTCGGGAGTGTCGCCCTTGGGCTCGGGCGCCGTCTGCGCGATGTAGCCGCCGAGCACCTGCGCGTCCAGGCGCCGGGCCTCCTGCTCGCTGTTGATCAGCATGATCTGCCGGTCCGGCAGGCCCTTGAGGTTCTTGATGCCGCTCGCCGCGGTCGTCTCGTCGGGCATCAGCCGTCCCTCGATGGTCACCTGGCCGCTCGGCGGTGCGGGGACCTTCGGGAACGTGGTCTGGCTCGGCCCGTCCGAGGGGATCCAGCCCCGGTTGACCAGCAGGACCTTGCCGTCGTCGAGGACGAACGGGGTCAGGACGTGGTAGCCGACCTCGTCGTCGGAGTTGGTGCGGCGGCGGACGACGACCTCGTCCTCCGTGTCGAAGCGGCCCTTCGCGGTCACGGTCCGGTACCGCTCGGTGCTGGTGACGGTGTGCCCGGGTCCGGTCAGCTTCTCCACGGGCACCGGCTCGGCCGCCAGCGCGTCGGTGACCAGCTGGTTCCGTGCGGTGCGCTCCTCGTAGCGATGCATCTGCCAGATTCCCAGCCTGATCATCGTGGGGATGAGAAGCAGGGCGATCAGTGTGAGGATCACCCACTGCCGGGACATCAGGAAGCGGTACACCCCACGACCGTACAACTCGGTCGTGGGGTGCATTCAGCCGGGTACGGGGTCAGACCTTGTCGACAATTCCCGCCTTTCCCTCCGCGCGGGCGCAGTGGGCACCGCAGTACCAGTGGCCGTCGACCTCGACGCCCTGGCCGATGATCTGTACCCGGCAGTGCTCGCAGATGGGGGCCATGCGGTGGATCGCGCAGGCGAAGCAGTCGAAGACGTGCACCGCCCCCTGCGCGTGCACCTCGAAGGTCATTCCGTACTGATTGCCACATACCTCACAGGTCGCCATGCGCCACAGGGTGAGCCGTCGCCCCGGCCCGGGCGAGCGGCCACCGGGCGAGTCGCCCGCCAATCACCCGTCCGTACGGTCGCCCCTCCGGTACCGCTCCCCCTGCGGTCGCCCGTCCGGTACCGCTCCCCCCTGCGGTCGCCCTGCGACACCGCTCCGCGTACGGTCACCCCTCCGACGCCGGCTCCACATCCGAGAGGAGTTGCCCGAACGCCGCCTCGTCCACGATCGGTGTGCCGAACTGCCGGGCCTTGACCACCTTGGACGTGCCCGACTCCGGGTCGTTCGTGACGAGCAGGCTGGTCAGCCGGGACAGGCTGGTGGCCACGTGCAGCCCGGCCTCGGTCGCCCGGTCCTCCAGCAGCTCCCGCTCGGTCGAGGTGTCGCCGGAGAAGGCGACCCGCATGCCCTGCTTGAGCCGCCCGCCCGCCTCGTAGCGCCCCGGGTTGGGGTAGGGGCAGGCGGGGCGCTTGCGGGAGGGGCGCCAACTGGTCTGGCGGTAGGCGCCGTAGCTTCGCGGGCCCGCCTGCTGGCCGATGCGGGGCGTGGCAGGGCGGTCCGACCACTCCGTCAGCGGCCGGCACTCGTGCAGCGGCAGCCGTACGCCGTTCGCCGCCGCGGCCCTGAGGCTGGGGCGGAACGCCTCCGCCAGCACGCGCGCGTCGTCCAGCGCGTGGTGCGCCCGCCGCTGGACGACGCCGAAGTGCGCGGCGAGGGACTCCAGCTTGTGGTTGGGCAGCGGAAGCCCGAGCTCCTTCGACAGGGCGATGGTGCACAGCCGCTGCCGCACGGGCGCCTCGCACTTCGCGCGCGCGTACTCCCGGGCGATCATCTGCCAGTCGAAGACGGCGTTGTGCGCGACGAGCACCCGGCCTTCGAGCCGGGCCGTGAACTCCTCGGCGATGTCCTGGAAGAGGGGCGCGCCCTCGAGCGCCTCGCTCGTCAGTCCGTGGATCCACACGGGGCCGGGGTCACGCTCCGGGTTGACCACCGTGTACCAGTGGTCCTCGACCTCGCCGCGCGCGTCCAGCCGGTAGACGGCCGCGGAGATGATGCGGTCGTCCCGGGCCAGGCCCGTGGTCTCCACGTCAACGACCGCGTACCCCTTGGGATACGCGGTCGGCCACGCCGTGGGAGAGAACGCTGCGGTCGTCAGGTCTTCCAGCATGGTTCCTGAGGATACGGGCCACGACTGACACCGCCGTCCGTCAGGTGCGCGAGCTCCGCTCTTCCGATGGTCCCTCAGGTGACTTGTCCGGTCTGTCCGTTCGCAAGGCGTACGCCTGATCGACCCTCAGTCGCCCGGCCGAACGGCCTCGCCGAATTGGCGGAGATCGCCAAGAAGCAAGCGCGTACCGTCGGTAATACTTGTGGGTAACAACGTCTGGTCGGGGCAGGACGGCGGTCCTACGGTTCAGGCATGCCGAACCTGCCCGATGTCGTGCTGTGGTCGATACCCGCCTTTGTACTGCTCGCCGTGGTCGAGATGGTGAGCTACCGCCTCCACCCCGACGAGGACGCGGCGGGCTACGAGGCGAAGGACGCCGCGACGAGCATCGGCATGGGTCTCGGCAGCCTCGCCTTCGACTTCCTCTGGAAGATCCCGATCGTCGCCCTGTACACGGCCCTCTACGAACTCACGCCCCTGCGCGTGCCCGTCCTGTGGTGGACCGTCCCGCTGATGCTGCTCGCGCAGGACTTCTTCTACTACTGGTCCCACCGCGGCCACCACGTCATCCGCATCCTGTGGGCCTGCCACGTCGTCCACCACTCCAGCCGGAAGTTCAACTTCACCACCGCGCTGCGTCAGCCCTGGACGTCCCTGACCGTGTGGCCGTTCTACGTCCCCCTCATCGCCGCCGGGGTGCACCCGGCCGCCCTCGCGTTCTGCTCCTCCGCGAACCTCGTCTACCAGTTCTGGATCCACACCGAGCGGATCGACAAGATGCCGCGCTGGTTCGAGTTCGTCTTCAACACGCCTTCGCACCACCGGGTCCACCACGCCTCCCAGGGCGGCTACCTGGACCGCAACTTCGGCGGCATCCTCATCGTCTGGGACCGGCTGTTCGGGTCCTTCGTCGCCGAGACCGTGCGGCCCGTGTACGGACTGACCAAGAACATCAACACGTACAACTTGCTCAAGGTGGCGACGCACGAGTACGTGTCCATCGCGAAGGACCTGAAGGCGGCGCGTGATTGGCGAGAGCGCGCGGGCCGTGTGTTCCGGGGGCCGGGATGGGGGCCTGCGCCGGCTGCGGCACCGGCGCTCACCACCGAGACGACCGAGGCTCCGGCCCCGGCCTCGTCGCCCGTCGGGAAGAGCACCTCGGCGTGAGCCGCTCCCGGCTCCTCCTCGGCGCCCTCGGTCTCGCCGTCGTCGTCGACCTCGTCTCCCTGGCGGCCGGTTTCGACGCCGGGCACGCCGTCGCCAAGCCGCTGCTGATGCCGCTCCTGGCCCTCTGGGCCGTCCTGCGCCGGGCACCCCGGTCGCTGGTGGCCGCCCTGCTGTTCGGCTGGGGCGGTGACGTGCTGCTGCTGTCCGACGCCGAGCCGGCCTTCCTCGCCGGTATGGGCTGTTTCGCGGCGGGGCACGTCTGCTACCTGGTCCTCTTCCAGAGGCACGGCAGCCGGTACGCGGTCCCACGCGCGCGTGCGGGCCTGCTCGCCCTGGGGTACGCCACCGCCCTCGTCACGACCGTCGCGCTGCTGTGGACGGACCTGCCCGCGGATCTGCGCCTGCCCGTCGCCGGGTACAGCCTCCTGCTCACGGCCATGGCGTACAGGGCCGCCATCCGGCTCGGCCTCTTCACCGGACTCGGCGGTGCGCTCTTCCTGCTCTCCGACACGCTCATCGCGACCGGCGTCGCCGACTGGCCGCAGCCGCCCGGGCCGGACTTCTGGATCATGCTCACCTACATCGCCGCACAGGTCCTCCTGGCGGGCGGCACGCTCGGGGCGCTCAACGCGCGCAGGGCGCCGGCCGCGACGTACGGAGAGATGCGCGCCGTCTGAGGCTCATCAGTGGATGGGGAACGTCACCAGCGGTTGGTGAGCGTCACCAGCGGATGGGGAGGGGAAGGGTCGTCAGCAGTCCTGACACGGCGACCACCAGGCCCAGCGCGACCACCTCCGCCCGCGCCGGCGCACAGGCGGTCAGCGGATCGGCCGCCCGGCGCAGCCGCCGCCGTGCCGACAGGGCGACGGCGGCGACGGCGGCCACGAGGAGCACCTTGGCGAGCAGGGCACGCCCGTACGCCGTCGCCGTCAGCTGCTCCAGGATCGTCTCCGGCGGCATCCGCCGCAGTGAACTCCACGCGCCCGTCGCGGTGATGGCGGCGAGCAGAACGGCCGCCACGCGCGCGTAGAGACCCAGCAGGGCCGCGCCCGCCTCCGTGCCGTACCGGCCGTGCCACAGCCGCAGCGTGCGCAGCGCGTGCAGCAGACCGCCCGCCCACAGCGCCGCACAGGTCAGGTGGACCAGCGTCAGCCCGGAGCCGGTGAGCGGGGCGTGCTCGGTCGCGGGGTGCGCGCGCAGGGCCTCGGCGATCACCACGGCGGCCAGCGGCCACAGCTGCGTGGCCGGCCGGCGCGAGAGGGCACACAGCCCCGCCACGAGGAACGCGTTGACCTCCAGCAGGGCGAGCTTGCCGTCCCGGGACGCATAAAGCCCGCCGACGTCGATGTCCGACAGACCGTCAGGGACGAGATTGCCCGTGGCCACGACCGAGGCGAGCCCGAGAGCGGCGACGAAACCGGCGGCGGCCGCGAACGCTGACCAACTGCGGGGCACGACCGGGTGGCCGGTGGCCTTCTCCGCGCCCGGCACGGAACGCGCCAGCCGGTTCACGAACAGCTCGCCCATCGGTACGCACAGGGCCGCGAACAGCACCGTACGCAGCAGGGCTATGCCGCCGACGCCGGGCGCGGCGGCCTCCCCGGTGCCGTGCAGCGCGGTGGTCGGGCCGAGCAGCGGGATCAGCGCGGCCAGCGTCACCAGCACCAGCACGGCGACGGGTCTTGTCAAGGTCACCCCGAGATCTTCACCAACCTTCACATGGCTGGGCAAATCCTCGAGGACGGACTCAGGCGGCCTTCGACGCGGCCGACCACCACAACCGGACTTCCTTGCGCACGTCCGTCGGCCGCAGCTCCCATCCCTGCGCGAGCGCCACCTCGGCGACGTACCGGCCGCCTACGCCGCGGTAGTCGCGCAGCGGTATCTCGCACTCCACAGGTGGCCGCGCCTTCTTCGGTTCGATCGGCGCCGAGGCCCGGGCGGTCCAGTTGCCCACCACCTTGTCCACGCGCGATTTGTAGTAGTCGGTGTCCCCCTCATGGCGCAGCTCCGGCCAGGTCACACACCACGAGGCCAGACGCGCGACACGGCCCAGCGTCGCGTCGAAGAAGTTCATGTAGGCGCGTTCGAATCTGTCGCTGACAGCCGCGATCCCGTCGGCGAACAGGCCGACGACGAACAACACCGCCGCGACCGCCACCCACAGCACGCACACCACCGGAAACCACACGATGCTCCCCGCGAACCGCAGGGCCAATTGCCACCGCGGCCTCACCGGTTCGGCAGCCCAGGTCAAGTGATCTTCGTACACGTCCATGACAAGGGATCCTGCCGCAGGGACGCAGCGGGCCGGGCGGGTGCCCCCGCCCGGCCCGGACTACCTCCATACGAGCTCTACTTGGTCACCGCGTCCAGCGCGTCCGCGATGCCCCACCCGTAGAAGCCGTTGCGGTTCTTCGAGCCCTCGCACACCGCGTCGATCTTGCCATCGGCGTTGATGTCGTACGGGTCCGTGCACGGCGTGGCGTCGGCTTGTGCGTACAGGAGGGCCTTCACCAGGGCCGGAGTGGCGTACGGGTGCGTCGACTTGATGAGGGCCGCGACGCCCGCGACGTGCGGGGACGCCATCGACGTACCGGCCATGTAGCCCCACTTGCCGCCTGGCAGCGTGCCCAGGATCAGCCCGCTCGTGGCCGGCGGCTCCGGCTTCTGGTAGGCGGTCGAGTCGCCGCCCGGGGCGGCTATGTCGGCGACGCCCAGCCCGTAGTTGGAGAAGGACGACTTGATGCCCTTCGCGCCCGTCGAGGCGACCGTGACGACGCCCGGCAGCTGGGTCGGGATGTCGAGGCACTCGGACGGGTCCACGACCCGCTCGCCCGGCGTGGAGTCGTTCGGCGACGACGGGTCGGTGATCTCGTCGGCCGCGAGGTCGTAGTTCTCGTTGCCGGCCGCAGCGACGTTGACCGCGCCCTTCTTCTCCGCGTACCGCGAGGCCCGGGTGACCGCGTCCAGCAGCGCCTTCTGGTCCGGGTCGTTCTTGCAGTTGAAGTACCACGGGTCGGTGTAATAGCTGTTGTTGGTGACGTCCACCCCGTGCTCGGCCGCCCACACGAAGCCGCACACCACGGCCTCCGTGTAGAAGAAGCCGTCCGGGTTGGACACCTTGATGCCGGAGACCTTCACCCCGGGCGCGACACCGGTCATGCCGACGCCGTTCTTCGCGGCGGCGATCTCACCCGCCACGTGCGTGCCGTGCGGGCTCTCCGAGGCGCCCGGCCGCCAGGCCCCGTCGGACGTGTCCGGCTTGCCCGACACGCAGTTGACCGACGCGCCGCGGTCGAAGTTGGGCGCGATGTCGGGGTGGGTGTCGTCGACGCCGGTGTCGATCACGGCGACGGTGACCTTCTTGCTGCCCAGCGACTTCTCGTGCGCCTTGTCCGCCTTGATGGCGGGCAGGTCCCACTGCTGGGGCTCCAGCGGGTCCTGTCCGGCGGGGGCCTCGGCCCTGGCCACCTCGGCCGCGCTCAGCACCTTGGGCGTGCCCAGGTCGGCCGTCACCGCCGTGGGCAGCGGCGCGGTGCGGGTGGCGCCGGCCGACTGCACGCCGCGGACCGTGCGGATCGTCTCGGCGAAGTCGGGGTTCGTGGAGTGGACGACGATGACGCCGATCTGGTCGTACGACGTCACGATCGTGCCGCCGGCCTTGCCGACGGCCTTCTTCACGTACGCCGAAGTGCCGTGGCCCGGCTTGACGTTGACGACGTAGCTGAGCGAGGTCGCGTCGGCCGAGACCGCCGCGGGCGCCTCGTCGGCGGCCGTGGCCGTGGTGTTCGGCAGGAACGCCAGGGCCGTGGCCATGGCCATCCCGGCCGGGATCGCGACGGCGCGGCGGTAGCGCGCGTGCGGCGCTGTCATGGTGTCTCCAGTTCGTTCGCGGTACGGGCGGACTGTGCGAGAGGTCTGGGAAGCGCGCGTCACTCGACCGCGCGCAGCGCGTTGACGATGCCGTACCCGTAGAAGCCGTTGACGCGCTCGCCGCCCTCGCACACCGCGTCCTGCGTGCCGTCACCGTCCTGGTCGTACGACTCGGGGCAGGCGGTCCGGTCGGCTTGCGCCTTCAGCATCGCCTGAAGCCGGGCCGGGGACGCCCACGGGTGCTTGGACTTCAGCAGCGCGGCCACACCGGAGGCGTGCGGGGAGGCCATCGAGGTGCCCTGGAGGAAGCCGTACGCGCCGTTCGGCATGGTGGACAGGATGCGGCCGTCCTTCGAGGGCGTGTCCGGTATCTGGTAGCGCCGGTCGCCGCCCGGCGCCGCGACGTCGACGACACCCTTGCCGTACGTCGAGAAGTACGACTTCTCGTTGTCGACGCCGGTCGAGCTCACCGTGACGACACCCGGCAGCTGGGTCGGTATGTCGAAGCACTCGTGCGGGTCGATGGTGCGCTCGACGGGCGTGGTGTCGTTCGGGCTGGAGTCGTCGACGATCGCGTCCGCGTCCAGGTCGTGGTTGGAGTTGCCCGCCGCGGCGACGTTGAGCGTGCCCTTCTTCTGCGCGTACAGCTGCGCCCTGTTGACCGCGTCGACGATGGCCCGCTGGTCCGGGTCGTCCATGCAGTTGTACAGCCACGGATCGACGTAGTAGCTGTTGTTCGTGATCTCGACGCCGTGGTCGGCGGCGAACACGAAGGCGCACACCACGCTCTCCGGGTAGAAGAGACCGCTCGCCCGGTCGGTCACGTTGATGCTGGAGACCTTCACACCAGGTGCGACGCCCGCCACGCCGATTCCGTTGCGCGCGGCGGCGATCTCACCGGCCACGTGCGTGCCGTGGTAGTCCTCCGGGGTGTACGGCCGCCAGGCGCCCTCGCTGGTGTCGGGCTTGCCGCCGGCGCAGTTCGCGGACTGGGACGCGGAGAAGTTCGGGGCGATGTCGGGGTGGGTGTCGTCCACGCCGGTGTCGATCACGGCGACGGTCACCTTGCGGCTGCCCGGGTTGATCTTCGCGGCCTTGTCGGCGCCGATCGTGCGCAGATCCCACTGGTCGGCCTCGAGGGGCTCGCTCTCGGGCGTCTGCGCCGAGGCGGCCTCGGTGCGCTCGGCCTGGGCGGCCGTCAGGTACTCGACGGCGCCCTCTTCCTTGGTCCCCGCGGCGGTCAGTGGCGCCGTCCGCGTCGCACCCGCCGACTGGACCCCGCGCACCGTGCGCATGGTCTTGGCGAAGTCGGGGTTCGAGGAGTGGGCGACGATCACGCCGATTCGCTCGTACGTGGCCACGACCGAGCCGTCGGCCGCGCCGACCGCCTTCTTCACCGACGCGATCGTGCGACGGTCCACCTTGGTGTTGACGACGTACGCCAGCTTCGGCGCGTTCGCCGTCTGCGCGGCCGACTCGGCGCGCGGGGCCGCCGACGCGGCGGCGGGCAGGAAGCCCAGCGAGGCCGTCAGGGACAGCACGACGGGCACGGCAAGGGCGAGCCGACGTCTGGAACACAGATGAGACATGGGGTCTCCACATCCTCCGGAAACGAAACCGGCCCGAGGCACAGGTGGTGCTCGGGCAGGTACATGACGAGGTGGTGCAGGGCGAAGCTATCCCGCGCTCTCGCTGGCCAGCAATGTTTTGCCGAAACGACTTCGGAAAGAACGCCGGGCGGTTGAACCGGTTCTCGCGTGCCGCCGTGACGTTGGACAAGGAGCGCGAGGACACTCGCCTCCGTCCCTGTTGAAAACCGCTTCCGTCATTGCGAGGAGACGTCCGTGGCCACCGACGCACCGCCCCCCTCGAAAGAGCAACACAAACTCCCCTCACCCGAGGAGTTCACCGAGGTGCAGGAGAGCGCGGAGTTCGGTGAACTGCGCCGCTCCTTCCGCTCCTTCGCCTTCCCGCTGACCGTCGGCTTCGTCGCCTGGTACCTGCTGTACGTCCTGCTGTCGAACTACGCGGGCGGCTTCATGGGCACCAAGCTGTTCGGCAACATCAACGTCGCCCTCGTCTTCGGCGTCGCCCAGTTCGTCACCACGTTCCTCATCGCCTGGTGGTACTCGAAGCACGCCGCCGCGAATCTCGACCCCAAGGCCGAGGCCATCAAGTCCCGGATGGAGGGCGGCGCATGAGCCCCGCACAGCAGACCCTTATCGCCGCGAACGAGGCCAGCGAGCACCGCCCGCTGATCATCACCCTGTTCGCGCTGTTCGTCCTGGCCACACTCGGCATCACCATCTGGGCGGGCCGCCAGACCAAGGACGCCGCCGACTTCTACGCCGGCGGACGCCAGTTCAGCGCCTTCCAGAACGGCCTCGCCGTCTCCGGCGACTACATGTCGGCCGCGTCGTTCCTCGGCATCGCGGGCGCGATCGCCATCTTCGGCTACGACGGCTTCCTCTACTCCATCGGCTTCCTGGTCGCCTGGCTGGTCGCCCTGCTCCTGGTGGCGGAGCCGCTGCGCAACTCCGGCCGCTACACCATGGGTGACGTGCTCGCGTACCGCATGCGGCAGCGCCCGGTCCGCACCGCCGCCGGTACGTCCACGATCGTCGTGTCGATCTTCTACCTGCTGGCGCAGATGGCCGGCGCGGGCGTCCTCGTCTCGCTGCTGCTCGGCATCACCTCCGACGCGGGCAAGATCCTCATCGTCGCCCTGGTCGGCATCCTGATGATCGTCTACGTCTCCATCGGCGGCATGAAGGGCACCACCTGGGTCCAGATGATCAAGGCCGTGCTGCTCATCGGCGGCACCCTCCTGATCACCTTCCTGGTGCTGCTGAAGTTCAACTTCAACATCTCCGACCTGCTCGGCACGGCCGCCGAGAACAGCGGCAAGGGCGCGGCCTTCCTGGAGCCCGGCCTCCAGTACGGCGCGACCGGCACCTCCAAGCTGGACTTCATCTCCCTCGGCATCGCCCTGGTGCTCGGCACCGCCGGCCTGCCGCACATCCTGATCCGCTTCTACACGGTGCCCGACGCCAAGGCCGCCCGTAAGTCCGTGAACTGGGCCATCGGCATCATCGGCGGCTTCTACCTGATGACGATCGCGCTCGGCTTCGGCGCCGCCGCGCTCATCTCGCAGGAAGAGATCATCGCGTCCAACCCGTCCGGCAACACGGCGGCACCCCTGCTCGCCCTGCACCTCGGCGGCGTCGACTCGACCTGGGGCGCGATCCTGCTCGCCACGATCTCGGCGGTGGCCTTCGCGACGATCCTCGCGGTCGTCGCCGGACTCACCCTCGCCTCGTCGTCGTCCTTCGCGCACGACATCTACGCCAACGTCATCCGCAAGGGGCAGGCCTCCGGCGCCGAGGAGGTGCGCGCGGCCCGCTGGGCGACCGTCTTCATCGGCGTCGTCTCAATCGGCCTGGGCGCCCTCGCCCGCGACCTGAACGTGGCCGGCCTGGTCGCGCTCGCCTTCGCGGTCGCGGCCTCCGCCAACCTGCCGACGATCCTCTACAGCCTGTTCTGGAAGCGGTTCACCACCCAGGGCGCCCTGTGGTCGATCTACGGCGGTCTGATCGTCGCCGTCGGCCTGGTGCTGTTCTCGCCCGTCGTCTCCGGCGACCCCAAGGCGATGTTCCCCGACGTCGACTTCGCCTGGTTCCCGCTGAAGAACCCGGGCATCATCTCCATCCCCTTCGGCTTCCTCATGGGCTGGCTCGGCACGGTCCTGTCCAAGGAAGAGCCGGACGTCAAGAAGTTCGCCGAGCTGGAGGTCCGGTCCCTGACCGGCACCGGCGCCCACTGAGCACGAATCCCCGCACGCGGCCGCGTCGTAGGAACCTCCAGGTCCCTGCGGCGCGGCCGCGTCCCGCGTCGTGGGATCGGGTCTGTGGTGATGTCAGTGGTGTCACGTAGGCTCGCAGGTGCCGGAGAATCAGGGCTCCGGGCACGATCCGCGTCGAGGGAGGGGGCCCACGTGCTCATCGACACCTACGGCCGAGTGGCCACCGACCTGAGGGTCTCGCTGACCGACCGGTGCAACCTGCGCTGCACGTACTGCATGCCCGAGGAGGGCCTGCAGTGGCTGGCCAAGCCGGACCTGCTCACGGACGACGAGATCGTCCGCCTGATCGACATCGCGGTCACGTCCCTCGGTATCGAGGAGGTCCGCTTCACCGGCGGCGAGCCCCTGCTGCGCCCCGGCCTGGTCGGCATCGTCGAGCGCGTCGCGGCCCTCGACCCGCGTCCTCAGATGTCCCTCACGACCAACGGCATCGGCCTCAAGCGCACGGCGGCGGCCCTGAAGGCGGCAGGCCTGGACCGGGTCAACGTCTCCCTGGACACACTCCGCCCGGACGTCTTCAAGACCCTCACCCGCCGCGACCGTCACAAGGACGTCATCGAGGGCCTGCACGCCGCACGCGACGCGGGCCTGACCCCGGTCAAGGTCAACTCGGTCCTGATGCCGGGCCTGAACGACGACGAGGCCCCCGACCTCCTGGCCTGGGCCGTGGAGCACGACTACGAGCTGCGCTTCATCGAGCAGATGCCCCTGGACGCCCAGCACGGCTGGAAGCGCGACGGCATGATCACCGCCGGGGACATCCTGACCTCCCTGCGCACGCGATTCGAGCTGACCGCCGAGGGCGACGAGGCACGCGGCTCGGCCCCGGCGGAGCGCTGGCTGGTCGACGGCGGCCCGCATGTCGTCGGCGTGATCGCCTCCGTCACCCGCCCGTTCTGCGCGGCCTGCGACCGCACCCGCCTCACGGCCGACGGACAGGTACGCACCTGCCTGTTCGCCCGCGAGGAGACCGACCTGCGCGCCGCACTCCGCTCGGACGCCCCGGACGAGGAGATCGCCCGTATCTGGCGGCTGGCCATGTGGGGCAAGAAGGCGGGAGCGGGCCTGGACGACCCGACGTTCGTCCAGCCGGACCGGCCCATGTCGGCGATCGGCGGCTAGGGGTTCTGCGAGGACTCCCACTCCTTCAGCAGGACCACGTCCTTCAAAAACCCCCGCACCCCGAGGAACTGCGACAAATGCTCGCGATGCTCCTCACAGGCCAGCCACGTCTTGCGCCGCTCCGGCGTATGGATCTTCGGGTTGTTCCACGCCAGCACCCACACGGCATCGGCACGGCAGCCCTTCGCGGAACAGATGGGCGTCTCGTCACTCACAGCTTCGTCTCACCACTGCACACAGAAAAGGCGACGCCGAGCAGCCACGGGGGGAGCTGCCCGGCGTCGGTCCGTCGCTCCGACGGGGGATGCGGAGCGCGTACGAAGTATGTCACGGGTAACCCCGAGCCCGGCACCTGAACAACATGATTGATCTGAGCTTTTCTTGAGCTTGGCGGGGCGATGACCTCCGTTTGCGATCGCCCGCGAGCGCCCCTACCGCTCCTGCGACTCGGTCCGCGCCCCCGGTACCGTCCCGGACACGGCGTCTTCCGCGACGGATTCCGCGGGGCCGTCCTGCGTCCCCGACGGCGCGATCATCGGCCGCGCCGGCGGCACCACGAACGTCGACGGCAAAGACGGCGCGTTCTCACGCCCGGCGTTCGCGATCACCACCGCGATGTACGGCAGCACCAGCCCGAGCACCAAGGCCACGACGGCGACGTGCCGTTCGACGTTCCACAACGTGGCCGCGAGGATCACGGAGATCGTGCGGACCGTCATAGAGATCACGTACCGGCGCTGCCGCCCGCGGACGTCGTCCTGAAGTCCGGCCCGGGCGCCGGTGATCCGGAAAACCTCGGCGTGTCCGCCGCCATGCCGCTTCCGCATCGCATTCCACCATCCGCCCGTATCGGATCTCCCCGCCCCGTAGCCGCCCTGGGCCGGCCGGGGAACCTGGCCAGGACAGCTTCCACGTTACGCCGCGCCTGCGCCGGCTACGAGACCGGGGCCGGTCCGGCCCGGGCGAACAGCCTGAGCCGAGCGGCGTACGGCCATCCCCGGCATGCGGCGTAGGGCACCTGGGCCGACACTGGGCGTAGTGCTCACGTCGAGCCGTACGAGGAGGCAGCGATGGGCTGGTTGTGGGCGATCATCGTGGGACTGGTACTCGGTCTGCTCGCCAAGGCGATCATTCCGGGCAAGCAGCACGTCCCCCTGTGGCTGACCGTCATTCTGGGCATGCTCGGCGCCATCGGCGGCAACGCCGTCGCCCGGGCGGCCGGTGTGGACGCCACCTCGGGCATCGACTGGTGGCGGCACGTGTTCCAACTGGCGGCCGCGATCATCCTCGTCGCCATCGGCGACCGGGCGTACACGGCGGTCCGGGGCAAGAAACGAAGGGCATGACACACACGGCGAGAAGGGCATGACACACACGGCGAAGGGGGCGGCCTCCGTCACCGGAGACCACCCCCTCCCTCGCGCCCTCAGGCGCCGGTGACCTCCACCGCCGCCAGGTTCTTCTTGCCCCGGCGCAGCACCAGCCAGCGGCCGTGCAGCAGGTCCTCCTTGGCGGGGACCGCGTCCTCGCCGGCGACCTTGACGTTGTTCACGTAGGCGCCGCCCTCCTTGACCGTGCGGCGCGCGGCCGACTTGCTGGCCACCAGGCCGACCTCCGCGAACAGGTCGACGACCGGGCCGAGCTCGGCGACCTGGATGTGCGGCACCTCCGACAGGGCCGCGGCCAGCGTCCGCTCGTCGAGCTCCGCCAGTTCGCCCTGCCCGAAGAGGGCCTTGGACGCGGCGATCACGGCGGCCGTCTGGTCGGCGCCGTGCACCAGCGTCGTCAGCTCCTCGGCCAGCGCCCGCTGCGCGGCACGGGCCTGCGGACGCTCCTCGGTCTGCTTCTCCAGCTCCTCCAGCTCCGCGCGGGAACGGAAGGACAGGATGCGCATGTACTTGGAGACGTCCCGGTCGTCCACGTTCAGCCAGAACTGGTAGAACGCGTACGGCGTCGTCATCTCCGGGTCGAGCCAGACGGCGCCGCCCTCGGTCTTGCCGAACTTGGTGCCGTCCGCCTTGGTCATCAGCGGTGTCGCCATGGCGTGCACCGTGGCGTCCGGCTCCAGCCGGTGGATCAGGTCCAGGCCCGCCGTGAGATTGCCCCACTGGTCGCTGCCGCCCTGCTGGAGCGTGCAGCCGTACCTCCGGTACAGCTGGAGGAAGTCCATGCCCTGGAGGATCTGGTAGCTGAACTCCGTGTAGCTGATGCCCTCGGAGGACTCCAGGCGCCGGGCGACGGAGTCCTTGGTCAGCATCTTGTTGACGCGGAAGTGCTTGCCGATGTCCCGCAGGAACTCGATCGCGGAGAGGTTCTGAGTCCAGTCGAGGTTGTTGACCATGACGGCCGCGTTCTCGCCCTCGAAGTCCAGGAACGGCTCGATCTGGGAGCGCAGCTTGCCGACCCAGCCGGCGACCGTCTCCGGGTCGTTCAGCGTGCGCTCCGCGGTCGGACGCGGGTCGCCGATCAGGCCCGTGGCACCGCCGACCAGCGCCAGCGGCCGGTGACCGGCCTGCTGGAGCCGGCGCACGGTCAGCACCTGCACCAGGTGCCCCACGTGCAGCGACGGCGCCGTCGGGTCGAAGCCGCAATAGAACGTGACGGGACCGTCCGCGAGCGCCTTGCGCAAAGCGTCCTCGTCAGTGGACAGGGCGAACAGCCCGCGCCACTTCAGCTCGTCGACGATGTCCGTCACGGTTCTCGTGTCTCCTCGATGATCTTCGGGCAGTCGGGTGACAGCCGACTACGAGGTTATACGCCCTGACTGACAGAGCTCATATTGAAATCCGGGACCCGCAGCGCCGGCATCGCCGCCCTGGTGAACCAGTCGCTCCACTCCCTGGGCAGCGTCTTCTCCGTCCGCCCGGCCTCGGTGGCCCGCCCCAGCAGCCCCACCGGCGACTCGTTGAACCGGAAGTTGTTCACCTCGCCGGTGACCTCGCCGTTCTCGACCAGGTAGACGCCGTCCCGGGTCAGACCGGTGAGCAGCAGCGTCGCCGGATCGACCTCCCGGATGTACCACAGGCAGGTGAGCAGCAGCCCCCGCTCGGTGCTCGCGACCATCTCCTCCAGCGAGCGGTCCTCGCCCCCGTCCAGGATCAGGTTGTCGATCCCAGGGGCGACCGGCAGCCCGGTCAGGCCCGCGCTGTGCCTGCTGGTCGTCAGGTGCCGCAGCTCGCCCCGGCTCATCCACTCGGTGCCCGCGAGCGGCAGCCCGTTGTCGAACACCGACTGGTCGCCCCCGGAGGAGTGGGCGATCACGAAGGGCGCCGACTCCAGGCCGGGCTCGTTCGGGTCGCTGCGCAGCGTCAGCGGCAGGTCGGTCAGCTTCTCGCCGACCCGCGTACCGCCGCCCGGCTTGGAGAACACCGTGCGGCCCTCCACCGCGTCCCGGCCCGACGCCGACCACATGTGGTAGATCAGCAGGTCCGCGACGGCCGTCGGCGGCAGCAGCGTCTCGTACCGGCCCGCGGGCAGCTCAACGCGCCGCTCGGCCCACCCGAGGCGCACGGCCAGCTCCGCGTCCAGCGCCGCCGGGTCGACGTCCTTGAAGTCCCGCGTGGAGCGGCCGGCCCAGGCGGACCGGGTGCGGTCCGGGGACTTGGCGTTCAGTTCCAGCGTCCCGTTCGGCTGGTCGTGCCGCAGCCGCAGCCCCGTGGACGTCCCCATGTACGTCGAGACCAGTTCGTGGTTGGCGAAGCCGTACAGCTCCCGGCCGCCCGCACGCGCGCGTGCGAAGGCCTCGCCGAGCGCCGGAGCGAAGTCGGCGAACACGGCGGAGGAGGTCTCGGCGGGCGCCTCCATGAACTCCGGCGCCTGCGCGACGCCCGTGACCAGCGGCTGCGCGTCCTCGGCGGGCCCGGCGCCGCGCGCGGCGGCCTCGGCGGCCCGCACCAGGGGCTCCAGCTCGTCGGCCGTCACGGCGGACCGTGACACGACCCCCGAGGCCGTGCCCTCCTTGCCGTCGACGGTGGCGATCACGGTGAGCGTGCGCCCGCGCGTGACGCCGTTCGTGGTCAGGGCGTTGCCCGCCCAGCGCAGGTTGGCGGTGGACTGCTCGTCCGCGATGACGACACAGCCGTCCGCCCGGGACAGTTCCAGGGCGCGCTCGACGACCTCGTGCGGCTTGCTGGTTCGCGCGCTCATCGACCGGCCTCCTGGGTCGTGTTGAGGATGTTGACGCCCTTGAAGAGGGCCGACGGGCAGCCGTGCGACACGGCCGCGACCTGGCCCGGCTGGGCCTTGCCGCAGTTGAAGGCGCCGCCCAGGACGTAGGTCTGCGGGCCGCCGACGGCGGCCATCGAGCCCCAGAAGTCGGTCGTCGTCGCCTGGTAGGCCACGTCCCGCAGCTGCCCGGCGAGCCGCCCGTTCTCGATCCGGTAGAAGCGCTGACCCGTGAATTGGAAGTTGTACCTCTGCATGTCGATCGACCAGGACCGGTCGCCGACGACGTAGATGCCCCGTTCGACGCCGCCGATCAGGTCCTCGGTGGACATCCCCGCCGGGTCCGGCAGCAACGACACGTTGGCCATGCGCTGCACCGGCACGTGCCCGGGGGAGTCGGCGTAGGCGCATCCGTTGGACCGCTCGAAGCCGGTCAGCCTCGCGATCCGCCGGTCCAGCTGGTAGCCGACGAGCGCGCCGTCCTTCACCAGGTCCCAGGACTGCGCCTCGACGCCCTCGTCGTCGTACCCGATGGTGGCGAGCCCGTGCTCGGCGGTGCGGTCGCCGGTGACGTTCATCAGCTCCGAGCCGTAGCGCAGCCTGTTCAGCTGGTCGAAGGTGGCGAAGGAGGTGCCGGCGTAGGCCGCCTCGTAGCCGAGGGCCCGGTCCAGCTCGGTGGCGTGCCCGATGGACTCGTGGATGGTCAGCCACAGGTTCGACGGGTCGACGACCAGGTCGTACAGGCCCGCCTCGACGCTCGGCGCGCGCATCTTCTCTGCGAGCAGGTCGGGGAGCTGCTCCAGCTCGCTCTCCCAGTCCCAGCCGGTGCCCCGCAGGTACTCCCAGCCGCGTCCCACGGGCGGCGCGAGGGTGCGCATCGAGTCGAACTCGCCGCTCGACTCGTCCACCGACACGGCGTTGAACACCGGGTGCAGCCGCACCCGCTGCTGCGTGGTCACGGTCCCGGCGGTGTCGGCGTAGAACTTGTTCTCATGGACGGTGAGCAGCGAGGCGTCGACATGGTCGACCCCGTCGGCCGCCAGCAGCCGCGCGCTCCACTCCGCGATCAGCCCGGCCTTCTCCTCGTCGGGCACGGTGAACGGATCGATCTCGTACGACGAGACCCACGTCTTCTCGGCGTGCACCGGCTCGTCGGCCAGCTCCACCCGCTCGTCCGACCCGGCCGCCTTGATCACCTGCGCGGACAGCCTGGCCATCGCCACCGCCTGCCCGGCGACCTTGGCGGCGCCGTCCAGGCTGAGGTCGACACCGGACGCGAAACCCCACGTACCGCCGTGCACGACGCGCACCGCGTACCCGAGGTCGGTGGTGTCCGAGGACCCGGCGGGCTTGGCGTCCCGGAACCGCCAGGAGGCGCCTCGCACCCGCTCGAACCGGAAGTCCGCGTGCTCGGCGCCCAGCGCACGCGCGCGTGCGAGGGCCGCGTCGGCGAGGGCGCGTAGGGGGAGGGCCGTGAAGGCCTCGTCGATGGTATGAGGCACCGCCGTCTCTTTCTGTCGAGGTGACCGTGGTTGCCGTACGTCGTGACTGCTCCGATCATGTCGTCTCAGCCCGCGCGGGGGCCACGAGTTTCCCGACCCGGACGCGTAGCTTTCTGTAGGGACCCGACAGTGAGTCCCGTACGCCACTGTCGGTGCCCGATTGTCCGCGGACGTGTCCGGACCGATAGGTTTTCGAGGAAGCCGCCTGTCATCGCCGCCTGTCGTCCAGGCGCCCGGGCGGAGTATCAGACCGCTACCGAAAGGGTGATCCGTTGAGCCGCTCGGTTCTCGTCACCGGAGGCAACCGGGGCATCGGCCTCGCCATCGCCCGTGCTTTCGCCGATGCCGGCGACAAGGTCGCCATCACGTACCGCTCGGGTGAGCCGCCGGCCGCCCTGACGGAATTGGGCTGCCTCGCCGTCAAGTGCGACATCACCGACGCCGAGCAGGTGGAGCAGGCCTACAAGGAGATCGAGGAGGCCCACGGCCCCGTCGAGGTCCTGATCGCCAACGCCGGCGTCACCAAGGACCAGCTCCTGATGCGCATGTCCGAGGACGACTTCACGTCCGTCCTCGACACCAACCTCACCGGCACCTTCCGTGTGGTCAAGCGCGCCAACCGCGGCATGCTGCGCGCCAAGAAGGGCCGCGTCGTCCTGATCTCGTCGGTCGTCGGGCTGCTCGGCTCCGCGGGGCAGGCCAACTACGCCGCCTCCAAGGCCGGCCTCGTCGGCTTCGCACGCTCCCTCGCCCGGGAGCTGGGCTCGCGGAACATCACCTTCAACGTCGTCGCGCCCGGCTTCGTGGACACCGACATGACCAAGGTGCTCACCGACGAGCAGCGCGCCGGCATCGTGTCGCAGGTGCCGCTCGGCCGGTACGCGCAGCCGGAGGAGATCGCCGCGACGGTGCGGTTCCTCGCCTCGGACGACGCCTCGTACATCACTGGAGCCGTCATCCCCGTTGACGGCGGACTGGGAATGGGTCACTGATCACCATGAGCGGAATTCTCGAGGGCAAGCGCGTCCTGATCACCGGTGTGCTGACGGAGGCCTCCATCGCCTTCCACACCGCCAAGCTGGCCCAGGAGCAGGGCGCCGAGGTCATCCTCACGGCGTTCCCGCGGCCCACGCTGACCGAGCGCATCGCCAAGAAGCTCCCCAAGCCCGTCAAGGTCATCGAGCTCGACGTGACCAACGACGAGCACCTCGGGCGCCTGGCCGACATCGTCGGCGAGGAGCTCGGCGGCCTCGACGGTGTCGTGCACTCCATCGGCTTCGCCCCGCAGGACGCCCTCGGCGGCAACTTCCTGAACACGCCGTTCGAGTCGGTCGCCACGGCCATGCACGTCTCGGCGTACTCCCTGAAGTCGCTGACCATGGCATGCCTGCCGCTGATGCAGAACGGCGGCTCGGTCGTCGGTCTGACGTTCGACGCGCAGTTCGCCTGGCCGCAGTACGACTGGATGGGCCCGGCCAAGGCCGCCCTGGAGGCGACCAGCCGCTACATGGCCCGTGACCTGGGCAAGCAGAACATCCGCTGCAACCTGGTCTCGGCCGGCCCGCTAGGTTCCATGGCCGCGAAGTCCATCCCGGGCTTCGGCGAGCTGGCGTCCGTGTGGGACTCCCGCTCCCCGCTGGAGTGGGACCTGAAGGACCCCGAGCCGGCCGGCCGCGGCGTCGTCGCACTGCTGAGCGACTGGTTCCCGAAGACCACCGGCGAGATCATCCACGTGGACGGCGGTCTGCACGCCATCGGAGCCTGATCTCCGTACGCCGTAGGCGCCCCGTTTCCCGCAGCGCGCGGGGAGCGGGGCGTCACCCGTTCGGCTCATCCGGCCGGGCGGGCGAGGCTCACAACCGGGCACCCTGGAGTACGCGTTCACCACGCGATCCCCTCCCCAGTACGGCCGAGGAGGTCCCCTTGTGCGCTTGTCCCGCCGAACGGCCTCACTGTCCCTCGCCGTCGCTCTCGTGATGACCCTGGCCTACGAGGCGGTGCCCCACGCGCGCGTGCCCGCCGACGAGCAGGAGCCGGCGGAGCCGTTCGGCGCCGAGTGCCGGACCCGCGTCACCGGCTCCCGCGTGACCGCGTACTGCCACAACCCCTACCCGGAGACCGACCGCGTGAGCCTGCACGTCGAGTGCGCCCGCTGGTGGGACATCGACACCGACAGCTCCCCGGTGGAGGCCGGGCCCGCACAGACCGTGCGGCTGACGGGACGTTGCTGGAAGGAGGTCGGCGAGGTGTGGATCAGTCACCGGCGGACGAGCTGATCCCGCCCAGTCGGCACAGGAACGGATAGCGGGCGGCCTCCTCCGCCGCCTGCGCCGCGTCGCCCGCGCGGATCGCGTCGAGCAGCCGCCCGTGGTCCATGTACGTCTCCGGCGTCAGCTCCTCGCCGACGTCCTCGCGCAGCCAGTCCCGCAGCACCTCGCCCAGGTCCGCGTACATGGCCGTCATCACGTCGTTGTGGGAGGCGGACACCACGGCCAGGTGGAAGGTCGCGTCCGCGGTCACGAACGCCTCCGCGTCACCCGACTCCCAGGCCTCCTCACGCCGCAGCAGCAGCGCGTCGAGCTGCTTGAGGTCCTTCTCCGTACGCCGCTGAGCGGCCAGCCTCGCGGCGGACGACTCCAGCGTGGAGCGCAGCTCGGCGATGTGCCGGGGATCGGCACCGGCGAACCGCCGCTGCATCACCCCCGCCAGCTCACTCGTCGCCACGACATACGTGCCGGAGCCCTGGCGGATGTCCAGCAGGCCGTTGTGCGCGAGCGCGCGGACGGCCTCGCGGACCGTGTTGCGGGCGACACCCAGCTGCTCGACCAGTTCGGGCTCGGTCGGGATGCGCGAGCCGACCGGCCACTCGCCGGAGGTGATCTGGGACCGAAGGGCGGCGATGACCTGCTCGGAGAGCGCCGAACGTCGGGGATGGCTCAGGGGCATGGCACACCTTCGCACGACCGGGGCGCCGCAGGGCAGCCGGGGATGAGACGGACTGGACAGTAAATCATCCCATGATTCTATGATGGGCCCCATGGCTAGCGAGGAAACCCGGACGATGACGCCCCCGACCGTACGCAGCTCGGCCGCGCACGAGGCCCGGGAACCCGGCGGTACGTCCACGCGCGCGTGGACGACGCGGTTGCTCGTCCTCGGCATCGTGCTGTCCGCGCTGAACCTCCGTCCCGCCATCACCAGCCTCGGCGCCCTCCTGGAGGAGGTCCGCGACGGGCTCGGCATGAGCGGCAGCGTGGCCGGGCTGCTCACCTCCGTGCCGCCGCTGTGTTTCGCCGTCTTCGGCGTCATGGCCCCGCGGCTCGCCCGCCGCTTCGGAGCCGGCGCCGTGGTGTGCGCCGGCATGGCCGCCATCGCCGCCGGCCTGGCGATCCGGCCGTACGCCGGCGGCACGGCCGGCTTCCTGGCCGCCACCGCCCTCGCCCTCATGGGCATCGCGGTCAGCAACGTCCTGATGCCGGTCATCGTCAAGCACTGGTTCCCCGACCGCGTCGGCTCCATGACCGGCCTGTACTCCATGGCACTCGCCCTGGGCACCGCCCTCGCCGCGGCGGTCACGGTGCCCCTGACCGACGCCCTGGGCGGCAGCTGGCAGTCGGGCCTGGCCCTGTGGTCCGGGCTGGCCGTGGCGGCGGTCCTGCCGTGGCTGCCGTTCGTACGGGGCCGTGCGACGGGTACGGCGGCGTCCGGGCCAGGGGGACGGACCGGAGTCGCGGCCGGGTCGGGGGAGCTGAGCCGGGGCGAGGAGACCGGGCCGGGAGAGCGAACGTGGAGGACGGAGACCGGGGCGGAGGAGCGGACCGCGGGCACGGATACCGGGCTGGGGGAGCGGTCCGGAGTCGCGGCCGGGCCCGGGAAGCGGGCCGTGGGCCCGGAGGGCGACGGCGACCGGTCGGCGCGGGATCGGGAGACGCCGGACTCGGCTCCCACCGGATCCGCCCCCGGGGAGGCTCCGCGGCTACGGATCACCGGGAGCCGTACCGCCTGGGCCCTGGCCGTCTTCTTCGGGCTCCAGGCCACCGCCGCCTACATCACCATGGGCTGGATGGCGCAGATCTTCCGGGACGCGGGTGTGCCCGCCGGCACCGCGGGGCTGCTGCTCGCGGTCACCATGGTGATGGGCGTGCCCCTGGCCTTCGTCATACCGCGTCTGGCCACGCGGCTGCCGCAGCAGGGCCCGATCGTGCTCGCCCTGGGCGTCTGCGGCCTCGCCGGCTACGCCGGGCTGTACCTCGCGCCGGCCGCCGGCGCCTGGGCCTGGGCCGTGCTGCTCGGCGTCGCCAACTGTGCCTTCCCGCTCGCCCTCACCATGGTCGGCATGCGGGCCAGGACCGGCCCGGGCGTGGCCCAGCTGTCGGCGTTCGCACAGAGTACCGGTTACCTGATCTCCATCCCGGGTCCGCTCCTGGTGGGCGTCCTCTACCAGCACAGCGGCGGCTGGGGCCTGCCGATCGCGCTGATGAGCGCCCTGATGATCCCGCAGATGGCGGTCGGATTCCTGGCGGGCCGGGACCGCACGGTGGAGGACGAGGCGGCCCGCTGAGCCCGGCCCCGGGGGCTTGGGGCCCCCGGGCGTCAGGCGCCCGGGGCGGGTGCGAGACTTGCCCCATGCCAGTGCTCGACCCGAATCCCCAGCACGGTCAGAAGAAGATGCTGCTCGTGTTCGGCGCCTTCTTCGCGATCTTCATCGTCATCGCCGTCATCGCGACCATCGCCTCGCCATGACCGGCCCTCGCCCGGCCCATGGTGGGGTTAGCCCCCCTGTCCCCTAGGGGGCGAGGCTCAGGGTCGAGTGGGTGGATCACCGGATGGGTTGGCGGCCGCTGATTCCGTAACTTCGAGATGTGACCGCGAGACGCGGGCCACGGACCATTCGAAGAGCGGAGGCACCCATGCCGGCTCCTACGCACACCCGGCCCCACCCTGCGACCCGGGCCGGCGCAGACAGCCGGCTGCCCTGGTGGGCCCTCGCCCTGCCCACGCTCGCCTTCGTCGCGCTGCTCGTGCTGATCCTGAACCCGTCCGACGCCCAGGCGGCCACCGGTGATCCCGTGATCACCCACCTCTTCGAGCGGGTCCAGCAGCTGATAGCCCGCTGAGGCACGGCCGAAGCCGGTGGTCAACTCCCTGCGCCCCATGGCCTGTTTCGTGCGAAGCTGGATCTTATGAGCGTCGCAGAATCCCGCAGGATTGTCCTCTTCCGCCATGCGAAAGCCGACTGGCCACAGGTGAGCGATCATGAGCGTCCGCTCGCTGACCGGGGCCGAAAAGAAGCGGCGGAGGCCGGGCGCAGGCTGGCCGACACCGGCATCCCCTTCGACCTGGCCCTGTGCTCCACCGCGGTCCGGACCCGGGAGACCTGGAAGCTCGCCGTCCAGGAGTTCCCGCAGCGGCCGAAAACCATCTACGAGGAGCGGATCTACGAGGCCTCGCCGGGCGAACTGATCGCCGTGCTCAACGAGACCCCCGACGACGCGCAGAACGTCCTCGTGGTCGGCCACAACCCGGCCGTCCAGGGCCTCGCCGACATCCTGGCGGGCACGGCCGAGGGCGACGCCCGCGACCGGATGAGCCGCCGCGGCTTCCCGGCCGCCGCCTTCGCCATTGTGTCCTTCACCGGCTCGTGGAAGAGCCTGGAGCCGGGCGTGGCCACGCTGCTGGACTACTGGGCGCCGACCGAGTGACCGACTCCGCGTGACCGGAGCCCGGCACCGGTGCGGTGCCGGGCTCTCCTGGCCGGCTCAGGCCGCGTCGCAGCTTCAGGCCGTGTCGAGGGTGTCCGCCGCCTCGACCTCTTCGCGCGTGATGCCCAGCAGGTACAGCACGGTGTCCAGGAAGGGGAAGTTCACCGCGGTGTGCGCGGCCTGGCGCACCACCGGCTTGGCGTTGAAGGCGACGCCCAGACCGGCCGCGTTCAGCATGTCCAGGTCGTTGGCGCCGTCACCGATCGCCACGGTCTGCGACAGCGGCACGCCCGCCTCGGCGGCGAACCGGCGCAGCAGCCGGGCCTTGCCGGCCCGGTCGACGATCTCGCCCGTGACCTTGCCCGTCAGCTTCCCGTCGACGATCTCCAGCGTGTTGGCCTGGGCGAAGTCCAGCCCGAGCCGTTCCTTGAGATCGTCGGTGACCTGGGTGAAACCGCCGGATACGACGCCGACTTGGTAGCCGAGCCGCTTCAGCGTACGGATCAGGGTGCGGGCGCCCGGCGTCAGCCGCACCTCGCTGCGCACCTTGTCCACGACCGAGGCGTCGAGCCCCTCCAGCAGCGCCACGCGCGCGTGCAGGGACTGCTCGAAGTCCAGCTCACCGCGCATCGCGGCCGCCGTCACCTCGGCGACCTGGTCCTCGCAGCCGGCGTGCGCGGCGAACAGCTCGATGACCTCGTCCTGGATGAGCGTCGAGTCGACGTCCATGACGACCAGGCGCTGCGCGCGCCGGTACAGACCGGCGGCGACGACCGCCACGTCGATGCCGAGCTTCGCAGCGTCGGGCGCCAGGGCGGTGCGCAGCGGCTCGGTCTCCACGCCGGACACGGCGAACTCGACGGCGGTCACGGGGTACTTGGCGAGCCGGAAGATACGGTCGATGTTGCCGCCGGTCTTCGTGATCCGCGCGGCGACCGCAGCCGTCGCCTCGGCGGTGAGCGGGTGCCCGAGCACGGTGACCAGGGAGCGGCCCAGCCCGCGCGGCCGGTTGTCGCCGAGGCCGGAGATGATCTCCGCCTGCATCTTCATCGACTCGGCCCAGCTGTGGACGGTCGCCCGCAGATCGCCCTCGAGCCCCTGGGGCGGCTCGGTCACGAGCGCGCACAGCACCATTCGGCCACGGGTGACGACCTGCTCGATGTCGACGACGTCGACGGAGTAGGCGGCGAGGGTGTCGAAGAGGCCGGCCGTGATGCCCGGGCTGTCCTTGCCGAAGATCTTGACAAGGAGGGTGGGGACGTCGGAGGACGAGGTCTGCGAAGCGCTCATGGTGGTTCCACCGTATCCGGCAGGCAGGTCGTACCGCCCGTGAGGTCCGTCTGGCGGACAGCGAACAGTAGGTGTCGCGCGGGTGGCGCGAACCTTGCGTCCCTCGGGGATCGCGTCCCCGGCCCCGCGGGGACTTACTTCCCGCCAGGCGGTTTCCGCGGCGGCGGGGGAGGAGGTGGCGGGGGAGGCAGCGGCCCGTCGTCCGGCCGGGCCGGCGGCCGGTTCCCACCCTTCGGGCCGGGCGGCTGCCGGGGGCCACGCGGCGGCGGCCCGACCGGCCGCGCCACCGTGGGCGCGCCGTACACGTCACCGTCCCGGTGCGCAGCCGGGTCACTGCCCGAGCGGGCTTCGTGCGGTGGCCTGGGCTCGCCGGGGCGTGGGGCCTCGCCCGGCGGCCGCCGACTCTCCCCTCGTTGCCGATCCTCACCGGCCTGCCGGCCGCGCCCCAGCGGTCCATCGGACGGCCCTGCCTCTCCGAGAGGTCGCGCGTCCTCCGGTTCCCCCAGCTCGTCCGGCATCCGGAGGTACGGATTGGTGGCCGGGTTCGGCGGCCGGTACGGCACTCCGGGCGCGTAAGGCCCGCCTTCCTCCCCGTACGACGACGCCCGCCCGGCGCGAGCCCCGCCCCAGCCCCTGGACCGCCCGGCGCCGGCGTCGTGTCCGGCCTGGCCCGTGGCGGCCCCTGGCCCTGCTTGCCCGGCGGTGGCGTCGTATCCGGCCTGGCCCGTACCGACCCCCTGCCCGTACCCAGCCCACCCAGCCTCCGACCGGCTCCCCGCTCCACCAGCCCCAGACACACCGGCCCCAGACACACCAGCCCCAGACACACCGCCCCTCGCCACCCCATCCCCCGAGCCAACGCCGTCGCCGACCGCCCCGCCGCCCCGCTCGCCCACGCGAGCAACGCCCCCACCGTCCCGGCCCCAGCACCCCACACCGCACCCAGCAACAAGGCCATGCCGAGGTGCCCGTGCAGTTCGATGCCCGCGCCGAACGCGTCGAAGCCGAGCACGGACAGGGAGGCGGTCACGGACACGTCCGTCAGCCAGACGAGCAGCGGCAGGGCGAGCGCGGTCGCGACCCCCAGCCGCAGCGCACACCGCCCCGCGAAACCGAGGGCACCCGAACCCCGTACGGCCCCAGGACCAGGCCCCCCTGACACGCCGCCCACCGGCGTCCGTGCCGCCGTCAACACCCCCGCCGACAGCATCAACAGCGCCGCCGCCACGCCCAGCAGCCACACCCGCCCGTCCAGCTCGGCCAGCCGCCCCAGCGTCACCGGCTGGTCGGAGCGGACCGCGAGCAGGTCGTCCAGGGGGTCAGGCAGGAGACGGGTCAGTTCACCCGTCGCCCGGCCGTCCCACGGCACGAGCAGGCCGATCGGAACGCCCAGCCACACCCCGTTCGGCGCCCCGAGCAGCGCCGCGCCGGCGATGCGCCGGGGATGGTCGTCACCGGTCGCCGCGTACGCCACCGCGGCGAGCCCCGCCGCCACCGCCACCAGCAGCACGGTCACCACCGCGGAAACGGCGGGCCGCACGACCCGGTGCACGGCCTCCCAGCCCCGCGGCAGCGGTGTGCGGCGCGAGGCCAGCAGGGCGATGAGGAGGACCCCGGCCGACCAGCCGAGCCCGCCGAGCAGAGTGGGCGCGGTGTCGACCGTGAAGCCGACCGCCGCCTGCGCGTCGACCAGGTCGCCGATGCGGTCCGGCAGCAGCCCGCCGATGTCCCCGACGTCCCCGAGCCCGGGGATCTCCACGCCGCCGCCCCCGGTCAGGTCGTCGAGGCCGAGCGCGCCGCCGTCGATCGTGATGACGTCGTGCCCCGCCCAGGCCAGCCCGCCCAGCATCGCGAGGAACAGCGCGACCACCGCGCCCGCACGCGCGAGGAGTTCGGCCGGTGATATCACAACTCCCGCCGCCCGCAAGGACCGTAGGAAGAAGTACGACAGCAGCACCGCCCCGACCAGGCTCACCCCCAGTGGCGTGATCTCGATGGCCGTGTCCGCCTCCGCGCCCGTCAGACCGAACGCCGACACATCACCGGCGGGCGTGACCGAACCACCCGCCCCAAGTGCCACCACCGCCGCGGTCATCGGCCCCAACGAGCCCGCCGCGTCCGCCTCCAGCAGCCGCAGGCCCAGCGCCGCCGTACCCGCCATCCCGATCAACGCCCAGCTCACGGCGACGACGGCGGACATCAGCACGTCCCCCCACGGCACATGCGCGCCGTCCCTCGCCGTCTCGACACCTGTACCGGCACCCATGGCAGACCCCCCGATCCGCTACGCGGCGGGAACACCGCGCATGCCCCCCTCGCGTCGAAATACCACTCTCCGGCCCGTTTTCAACCCCGTCAACGTAATCCGCTGATGCGTCCGTACGCGGTCTTCACAAGGCCCGACTTTCAGTCAGGCGACCGCTCCTGAAATAGTTCCACCCGATGTTCGACATCCCTAGACTCCCCATGTCGGGGGATAACTCGGGGGACAACTCAGTGGGGCATGGAGTGCCGGAACTCGTACTGGAATCAAACGGACGTACCTGGACGCTCGATCCGTCCAGGGCATACACCCTCGGACGTGATCCGCAGGGGGACGTCGTCTTCGACGACGCCAGGGTCTCCTGGCGTCACGCCACGGTCAGCTTCAACGGCCGCAGTTGGGTCATCGAGGACCACGGCAGCACCAACGGCACGTTCGTGCAGGGGCAGCGCATCCATCAGATGGAGCTCGGCCCGGGATCGGCGGTGCATCTGGGCAACGCGACCGACGGGCCGCGCCTGAACCTCTCCGGCGCCGCCGCCTCCGTCGCCACGCCGCAGGCCCATCCCCAGCAGCAGCCGTACGCCGCGCAGGGCGCGAGCCCCGGCTGGGCCCAGCAGGCGCCCGCCCAGCAGGCGCCGTACCAGCAGGCGCCCCACCAGCAGCCCCAGGCCCCGCAGCAGCAGGCCCAGGCCGGCTGGCAGCAGCCGCAGCAGCAGCCCGCGGCGCACATCCCGCCGCAGCAGGGCCCCGGCGGCGTCGCGGGGGCGCCGCCGGTCTACGGCGACCGCAGCCCGACCACGTTCCACCAGTTCTCCCTCGGCCGCGTGATGCGCATCGGCCGTGCCCTGGAGAACGAACTGGTCGTCTCCGACCTCCAGGTCTCCCGGCACCACGCCGAGTTCCACTCGACGCCCGACGGCCGCATGGAGATCCGCGACCTGGGCTCGCACAACGGCACGTACGTCAACGGCCAGCCGATCCCCAAGGGCGGCACGCAGCTGCTCGGCCCGACCGACGTCGTCGGCGTCGGCCACTCGACGTTCCGGATCGTCGGCGACCGACTGGAGGAGTTCGTCGACACCGGTGAGGTGTCCTTCTCCGCCCGCCACCTGACCGTCACGGTCGACGGCGGCAAGCAGATCCTCAAGGACGTCTCCTTCGGCGTCCCCGAGAAGTCGCTGATCGCGGTCATCGGCCCGTCCGGTTCCGGCAAGTCCACGCTGCTGAAGGCGCTCACGGGGTACCGGCCCGCCGACCAGGGCGAAGTCCTCTACGACAACCGCAACCTCTACAAGCAGTTCGCCGAGCTGCGCCAGCGCATCGGTCTGGTCCCGCAGGACGACATCCTGCACAAGGAACTGACCGTCAAGAAGGCCCTCAAGTACGCGGCCAAGCTCCGCTTCCCGGCCGACACCACGGCCGCCGAGCGCGACGCCCGTATCGACGAGGTGCTGCGCGAGCTGAAGCTGGACATCCACAAGGAGAAGAAGGTCACCTCCCTCTCCGGTGGCCAGCGCAAGCGCGTCTCCGTGGCCCTGGAGCTGCTCACCAAGCCGTCGCTGATCTTCCTGGACGAGCCGACCTCCGGCCTCGACCCGGGCATGGACCGCGACGTCATGCAGCTGCTGCGCGGCCTGGCGGACGACGGCCGTACGGTCCTCGTCGTCACCCACTCAGTGGCCGAGCTGGCGCTGTGCGACAAGCTGCTGGTGATGGCGCCCGGCGGCGCGGTGGCGTACTTCGGCCCGCCGGAGGAGGCGCTGAACTTCTTCGGCTACGACACCTGGGCCGATGTCTTCTCCGCCTTCGAGAACTACCGCGACTACGACTGGGCGGGCCGCTGGAAGGGCTCGCAGCACTACCAGATGTACGCCGCGGACATCGACGCCGTAGCGCCGCAGTCCGTACAGGTTGCGCCGATGCAGGCGATGAAGCCGCCGAAGCCGCAGGGCTGGATGTCCCAGTTCGTCACGCTGGTGCGGCGCTACGTCTCGGTGATCGTGTCCGACAGGGGCTTCCTGGCCCTGATGGTGATCCTGCCGGCCGTGCTCGGCGCGGTGAGCCTGCTCATCGACGCGGACCGGGGCCTGCTGCCCAACCCGCCCAACCCGCAGACCGGCCGCATCATCCCGAACGGCACGGCCACCACGGTCCTGCTGATCCTCGCGGTCGGTGCCTGCTTCGCGGGCGCGGCGAACTCGGTCCGCGAGCTGATCAAGGAACGGGTCATCTACGAGCGGGAGCGCGCGACCGGCCTGTCGCGCTCGGCGTATCTGATGTCGAAGGTGTTCGTGCTCGGCATGATCACCGTGCTGCAGGGCCTGCTGGTCGGCGTCATCGGCTTCTCCAGCCGGGAGATCCCCGAGGAGGGCCTGGTCTTCGGCAGCGCCACGCTGCTGGAGCTGTCCGTGCCGATCATGGCCCTCGGCTTCACCTCGATGATGTTCGGCCTGATCATCTCGTCGCTGGTGAAGACCGCCGAGAAGACCATGCCGCTGCTGGTGATGTTCGCCATCATCCAGGTCGTCTTCACGGGCTGCCTGTTCACGCTGCACGGCTCGATCGGCGTCAACCAGTTCTCGTTCCTGATGCCGTCGCGCTGGGCGGTCGCCGCCTCCGGTGCCACGCTGGACTTCAACAAGATCAGCCCGCCCGAGACGGCCGGCGACACCGACCCGCTGTGGGAGCACACGGTCGGGGCCTGGGCCATGGACATGGGCGCGCTCCTCGCCCTCGGCGTGATCTGCGGATTCTTCGTGGCCCGCTTCCTGCGCCGTCACGAGCCCGAGGTCATGCGCAAGTAGTCGTGCGCGAGTAGTCACGCTTCACGACGCCCGAAGGGCGGCACTCCGTCAGGAGAGTGCCGCCCTTCGGCGTTCGGTCCAGCGAGCAGAGGTCCGCGCCGGCCTCAGTACGCGCCGAAGACGTTGTCCATGGAGCCGTACTTGTCGGCCGCGTAGTTGCAGGCGGCGGTGATGTTGGCGACCGGGTTGTAGATGTCCCAGGAGGTGCCGGGGACGTGGTAGGCCTTGAAGGTCGGCGGGATGACCTGGAGCAGGCCCTTCGACGGGACGCCGTTGATGGCGTTGATGTCCCAGTTGTTGATCGCCTTCGGGTTACCCGAGGACTCCCGGATGATGTTGCGCTTGATGCCGTCGTAGGAGCCGGGGATGCCGTGCTTCTTCATGACGTCGAGCGACTCGCGGATCCAGCCGTCGAGGTTGTTCGGGTAGGTCTTCGCGGCCTTCTTGACCTCGGCGCGCTTGGCGTCCCGGCTCGCGGCCTCCTTGGCCTTGCGCGCGGCCTCGGCCTTCTTCTTCGCCGCCTCGGCGGCGGCCTTCTTCTTGGCGGCGGCAGCGGCGTCGGCCTTCTTCTTCGCCGCGATCTGCTCCGCCTTCACCGTGGCACTGGCCATCTGGTCGGTGACGCTGGCCTTGACGTCCTTGATCTGCTCGGTGCTGAACGCCACCGCAACCGGCTGAGCGGCCTCGGTCGTGGTCTTGGTCGACGCACCGCTCGGCACCGCGGACAAACCGATGGCGGCGGCGCCGAGGGTGGCGACACCCGCCATGGCGATCTTGTGGTGACGGGTCAGGGTACGACTACGGCCACGGCTGAAGATGTTCTTGGGCATGGTGGTGTGGACCTCTTCGAATAGCGCGGGAGTCGCTCGGCGTCCGGCGTTGGACGGGTGTGTTTCCGACACGAACGCCGCGGGGGAGAACCCACGGCGCTGAGCGACGCCAGCAATTCTTAGCGGCCGCAAAATGGCGTGGCAAAGGTGTGACGTACGATGCCCGATAGTGGATCAGGGAGGGGCAAATCGGTGCAGATTGGAGTGTATGCGCCGCTCAAAAGGTGGGGGTTTGTCTCCTACGCCCTTTCGTACGTGACGTGCGTCCTATGCGCGGGCTCACACCCGGCGGCATACGTTCTCACCACGCGTTGCACAAGCGATGCTCTGTGTGAGGGGCCTTCACGGCAGGACGAGGTGCACGTCCCCGAACTCGTGCCACAGGTAGCGGTCCTGGAGCGCAGCCCCGTAGCCACGCTCGATCGCCTCCCGCCCCGCGACCGCCTCCAGCATCAGCAGATGCGAGGCCTCCGGCGCGTGCAGCCCGGTCAGCAGCCCGTCCACCACCCGCACCCCACGCTCCGGTGTGACGACGAGATCCGTCCACCCCGCACGCCCGTGTACGACCCCGTCGCCGCCCACCGCCGACTCCACGGCCCGCACCGCCGTCGTCCCGACCGCCACGACCCGGCCTCCACCGGCCTTCGCGGCGTTGATCAGCCGCGCCGACGCCTCGGGCACCACGAAGCGCTCCGGATACGGCGGCTCGTGCGCCTCCGCCGACGCCACGCCCGCGTGCAGCGTGACCGGCGCGAACTGCACCCCCCGGCTCACCAGCACCGTCACCAGCCGCGCCGTGAAGGGCCGCGCCGCACTCGGCATCTCCGCACTGCCCGCCCCGTCCACAGACGGCACCGCGAACACCGTCTGGTAGACGGACAGCGGCTGGTCCCGCTCCGTGTAGGCGTAGCGAATGGGCCGCCCGTGCTCCCGCAGCAGCCCCGGCACCCCGGGCCCGGACACCCGGGCCCACCACAGTCGCTCGCTCCGCCCACTCAGCGGCTGGTCCAGAACCAGCCGTACACCCCCGGGCAGGCCCACCTCCGTACCCACGGGCCCTCCCGCACGCGCGCGCGTGGTGCCCCGCCCGTCCGGCTCCCGCAGCTCCACCGCCCAGCGGCCGTCGTCGCCGCGCGTGGAGAAATGCACCACCACGCGCGCGTGCCCGATCCACCCGTCCACGGCCGCCGCCAGTGTGGCGGAGGTGTTGATCACGAGCAGATCCCCGGCCCGCAGCAGCCGCGGCAGCTCCGTGAACGTGTGATGCGCCACCTCGACGCCCCTGGACACCAGCATCCGCACGGCGTCCCGGTCCAGCCCGGGCCCGCGCTGCTCGACCGGCACCCGGGCCGACAACTCCGCCGGTATCCGCACGGCCGGCGTCATCGGACCCCGTCCACCAGAGCCCGAGCCCCGTACCGCCCGCTCGCCGGCCGCTCGTCCAGCAGCCGCAGGAACCCCGGCACCGCAGTCGCCGGCTCCGGCCGCGGATCGGGATCGTCCGGTACGGCCGCCGCGTACAGGTCCGTGGCCATGTCCCCGGGATCCACCGCCCAGACCCGCAGCCCCGGCTCCTCCACGGCGAGCACCGCCACCAGATGGTCCAGCGCCGCCTTGGAGGCCCCGTAGCCGCCCCAGGTCTCGTACGCCTCGGCGGCCGCGTCCGAACTGACCGCCACGACGCTGCCCGCCCGCGAGGCCCGCAGCAGCGGCAGCGCCTCCTGGACCAGGCCCAGCCCGGCCACCAGGTTCACCTCCAGCGCCCGCCGCAGCCCCTCCAGGGGCAACTCCTCCAGCCGCACCAGCGGCTCGGCGCCCAGCGCGCTCGCGTTGTGCACCAGCAGGTCGACGCCGCCGAGCCGCCAAGCCGCCGACACCAGTGCCGCTCGGTGCGCGGCGTCCGTGACGTCCCCGGGCAGGGCGGTCACGCGCGTGCCGTGCGCGGAGACGGCCTCTGCCGCTTCCGTCAGGGCCTCGGCGCCCCTGGCGTCGAGCACCAGGTCCCAGCCCCGCCCGGCCAGGGCCTGCGCGAGAGCCCGGCCCAGGCCCTTCGAGGCCCCCGTGATGATCGCAACCGGCATGATCGGCTCCCTCGTCGTGATCGTGCACTCAACGTAGGAACGGGACCACCCCGATCGCCTCGGACGCGGGCCGCAGATCACCGGGTCCCTTCGCCCTACGCCCCCGGCCCGCCCCCGGGTCCTACGCCCCGCCGGCCGATCCCATCCGCCCCGCGACCTAGGTCCACCGGACC
The DNA here is from genome assembly GCF_028885415.1 of Streptomyces coeruleorubidus. Classification (GTDB taxonomy): domain Bacteria; phylum Actinomycetota; class Actinomycetes; order Streptomycetales; family Streptomycetaceae; genus Streptomyces; species Streptomyces coeruleorubidus_A. The sequence continues at coordinate 2,172,759 of NZ_CP118527.1, read as the reverse complement.
GGGCGCCCACCGCCACCGGTCCGAGCCGCGCTGTCACAGCCCGCCGGTACCGTGAGGTCATGAGCCACGGTCCACGGTCCGGCCTCGCCGCGGTGAGCTCCGCGTTGCTGGCCATGAGCAGGCATCTCGAGGTGCGCGACGTCCTCAAGACGATCGTCGCCTCGGCCCGCGAGCTGCTCGACGCGCAGTACGCCGCGCTCGGCGTCCCCGACGACCACGGCGGCTTCGCCCAGTTCGTCGTCGACGGCGTCAGCGAGGAGCAGTGGAAGGCCATCGGCCCGCTCCCGCGCCAGCACGGCATCCTCGCCTCGATGCTGCACGAGGCCAGGACCGAGCGCCTCGCCGACGTCCGCAAGGACCCCCGCTTCGAGGGCTGGCCGAGCGCCCACCCCGACCTGGTCGACTTCCTGGGCCTGCCCATCCGCGACGGCGACGAGGTCATCGGCGCCCTGTTCCTGGCGAACAAGCTGCGTCCTGTGGGGGAACACCCCCCGTGCCCGAAACCCGAAGGCGGTTGCGGCTTCACGGCGGACGACGAGGAACTGCTCGGCATCCTCGCCCAGCACGCGGCGATCGCCCTCACCAACGCCCGCCTCTACGAGCGCAGCCGCGAACTCACCATCGCCGAGGAGCGCTCCCGCCTCGCCCACGAACTGCACGACGCGGTCAGCCAGAAGCTCTTCTCCCTCCGCCTGACCGCCCAGGCCGCGGCCCGCCTGGTGGACCGGGACCCCTCCCGCGCCAAGGGCGAACTCCAGCAGGTGGCAGCCCTCGCCGCCGAGGCCGCCGACGAACTGCGCGCCGCCGTCGTCGAGTTGCGCCCCGCCGCCCTCGACGAGGACGGCCTCGTGGCCACCCTCCGGACGCAGGTCCAGGTCCTCGACCGTGCCCACTCCGCCCGCGTCACCTTCGCCGGCCGCGGTGTGAAGGCCCTGCCCGCCTCCCAGGAGGAGGCCGTCCTGCGCGTCGCCCAGGAGGCCCTGCACAACGCCCTGCGCCACTCCGGCGCCGACCACGTGGACGTGACCCTGGACCGCCGCGGCAGCGGAGCCGTCCTGCGGGTCACGGACGACGGCAGCGGCTTCGACCCGAGCGCCGTCCGCCACGCGGGGCGCCATCTGGGCCTGGTCTCGATGCGGGACCGGGCGAGCGGCGCCGGCGGCACGCTGACCGTGGAATCGGCGCCCGGCAAGGGCACCACGATCGAGATGGAGGTCCCCGGTGGCTGACGCAATCAAGGTGCTGCTCGTCGACGACCACCAGGTCGTCCGCCGGGGCCTGCGCACCTTCCTCGAGGTACAGGACGACATCGAGGTCGTGGGCGAGGCGGCGGACGGCGCCGAAGGAGTCGACCGCGCGGAGGAACTGCGGCCCGACGTCATCCTCATGGACGTCAAGATGCCGGGCATGGACGGCGTCGACGCCCTGCGCAGACTCCGCGAACTGGACAACCCCGCGCGCGTGCTGATCGTCACCAGCTTCACCGAGCAGCGCACCGTGGTTCCGGCCCTGCGCGCCGGCGCCGCCGGCTACGTCTACAAGGACGTCGACCCCGACGCCCTCGCCGGAGCCATCCGCTCCGTCCACGCCGGGCACATCCTGCTCCAGCCGGAGGTCGCCGACGCCCTGCTGTCCCAGGAGGAGGCCAACTCGGGCCCCGGCCGGGCCGGTTCGCTCACGGAGCGGGAGCGCGAGGTGCTCGGCCTGATAGCGGACGGCCGCTCCAACCGGGAGATCGCCCGCGCCCTCGTCCTCTCCGAGAAGACCGTCAAGACCCACGTCTCGAACATCCTGATGAAACTCGACCTGTCCGACCGAACGCAGGCCGCTCTGTGGGCCGTTCGCCATGGTGTGACCGGCTGACAGGCTCATCCCGCGGCAACACGGATGGTTCCGTTCCGGACTGAGATTCATACCGTCGTGGGAATGTCCCCCATATGGCGCATCCCCAGCGGATCTCCGCCGTTCTCCAGTGCGTGCTGCGGCGCCTGCCGCGGCAATCGCAAGGAGGGCTCAGAAGTGAAGAAGCTGAAGAAGGCCGCTGCCGTGACGATGGTGACGGGTGGCCTGCTGGCCGCGAGCGCGGGCATCGCCTCCGCCACCAGCGCGCACGCCGACGGCCAGGCCGTGGGCTCCCCGGGCGTCGGCTCGGGCAACGTCGTTCAGGCCCCGGTGCACGTCCCGGTCAACGTGTCCGGCAACAGCGTGAACGTCGTGGGCGTCCTGAACCCCGCCTTCGACAACCACGCCGTCAACCACTGACACCCCACCTCCGTCTCCGAGCCGGAGGTACCACCGGCCTCCCAGCACACCTGGGAGGCCGGTCCGCTTTTTTGCGAGCACCCGTCCCGCTCAGCTGCGGGCAGTCGTGCCGCTTGGGACGGCACCCTTCCCAAAGAAGCGGCACCTAGCAGCGCCGGGCTGCGCACCCACCCGGCCCCAGCGCAGACGCCGAGCACCTTCACAACCGACAGTCATCGCACCGCACCCCCGCTCAGCACCAGAACAACCCCCAGTCACCGCACCCCCCGCTCCCGCTCCTCCACAACGGAGTTGTACGCCGCGACCTGCGCCCGCCGAGCCGTCCGCTCCACCGGCCGCAACGCCTCCCGCCGAGCAGAGATCTCGGACGAACTCACCGCACCGCCGTGCCCACTCTCCGTCGCCACGGCGATGAGCGTCCCCACCCGCTGCGCCAACTCCAGCACCCGCACCGCCCGCGGCGGATACCCGGGTGCCAACACCTCCCGCCCCCGCTCGGCCCGTGCCCGGTACGCATCGACCGCAGCCTCCGCCACCGGCCCCGCCCCGGCCACATCCAGCCGCGTCAGCGCTTCGGTCGCGTCCCTGAGCGCCTCGGCCAGTTCCCGCTCCGCCTCACCCAGCGACGGCACATCCGCCGGCGGCGCCTCCCGCACGGGCAGCACATGCCACACCACCTCGTCGTGCACACCCTCGGGCCCGGCCTCGTACACGTCCGGCACCAACCCGAAGGCGGCCCCGTAACAGACCACCGCCTCCTCGGCCTCCAGCGCCCGCGCGTTGAACTCCGGCGGCCCGCTCAGCCCCAGCGGATGCCCCGGCGCGGGCAGCGCCACCCGCAGCCCGGTCACCCCGAGCGTCCGTAGCCGCCCCAGTGCGAGCGTCAGCCCGACCTGGCCCGACTCACCCGGCAGCCCCTCCACCCGATGCACCGCGTCCTCGCCGACGATGGCGAGCACGGCGTCATCCGGTGAGACAAGTCCGGCCAAAAGGGCATTTCCCCATGCAGCGAGACGTCCAGCGCGTGGTTCCGTGAGCATGGCCCCACCCTAGGACCCTCCAAGGACCGGACCGAGGGAATGTCCGGGCCGACCGGTGGCGTAGATTTCATGGAGGGCTGCGCCCACCGGCGCGGCGGACCGAGCCACAGGCTTACGCGACAGCCGAGACCGGCCACACTGCAAGGGGAGACAACGCGCTCATGAGCGATGTTCTGGAGCTTCAGGACGTATCCGTGGTCCGCGAGGGCCGGGCTCTGGTGGACCAGGTCTCCTGGTCGGTCAAGGAGGGCGAGCGCTGGGTCATCCTGGGCCCGAACGGCGCCGGCAAGACCACCCTCCTCAACCTCGCTTCCACCTACCTCTTCCCCAGCTCGGGCACCGCCGCCATCCTCGGTGAGACCCTCGGCAGGCCCGGCACCGACGTCTTCGAGCTGCGTCCGCGCATCGGCATGGCCGGCATCGCCATGGCCGACAAGCTCCCCAAGCGCCAGACGGTCCTGGAGACGGTGCTGACCGCCGCGTACGGCATGACCGCCACCTGGCACGAGGACTACGAGGAGATCGACGAGAAGCGCGCCCGCGCCTTCCTCGACCGCCTCGGCATGAGCGAGTACCTGGAGCGCAAGTTCGGCACGCTCTCCGAGGGCGAGCGCAAGCGCACCCTCATCGCCCGCGCCCTGATGACCGACCCCGAGCTGCTGCTCCTCGACGAGCCCGCCGCCGGCCTCGACCTCGGCGGCCGCGAGGACCTCGTCCGCCGCCTCGGCCGGCTCGCCCGCGACCCGATCGCCCCCTCGATGCTCATGGTCACCCACCACGTAGAGGAGATCCCCCCGGGCTTCACGCACGTCCTCATGATCCGCCAGGGCAAGGTCCTCGCCGCCGGCCCGCTGGAGCTCGAACTCACCTCCCGCAACCTCTCCCTCTGCTTCGGCCTCCCACTCGTCGTCGAACAGGCCGGCGAGCGCTGGACGGCACAGGGCCTCCCGCTGTCCTGACCCGGCCCCTCGACCCACAAATCCCAAAGTAAGAACGGCATTTCACACGCTGGGCGCCCTGTCGGCGACAGGGCCGTCGGACCTACCATGACCATGTGGAAATCGACGCATGGCTGTGGTGGCTGATCGGCGCGACAGCGCTCGGCATCGCGCTCGTGGTCACCGCGATGCCCGAACTCGGCATGCTCGCGGTGGGCGCCATCGGTGCCGCGGTGGTCAGCGGCGTCTTCGGCGGCGGAGCCGTCGCCCAGGTCGCCGTCTTCGCCGTCATCTCGACCGCGGGCATCGCCGTCGTACGGCCCATCGCGAACCGGCATCGCGCCCAGCGACCGCAACTCGCCACCGGTGTCGACGCGTTGAAGGGCAGACAAGCCGTCGTCCTGGAACGTGTCGACGCCTCCGGCGGCCGCATCAAGCTGGCCGGAGAGGTCTGGTCGGCTCGCGCCCTCGACACCGACCGCGCTTACGAAGTGGGCCAGGAAGTGGACGTCGTGGACATCGAGGGAGCCACCGCGATCGTCATGTGACCTCGAAGGACGTAACTGGAGTGAACTCCTCGCCAGCTACGCGACGGTCTGACAGACTCGACCAGCAAGATCTTCGACAACCATAAGATCTGCCGAAGGCGCCGAAGCGGAGAAGGGATACGGGGAACGACGATGGAACCGGTCATCATCGTCCTGATCATTCTGGTGGTGTTGGTCTTCATCGCCCTGATCAAGACGATCCAAGTCATCCCACAGGCCAGCGCGGCCATCGTCGAGCGCTTCGGCCGCTACACGCGGACGCTGAACGCCGGCCTCAACATCGTCGTCCCGTTCATCGACACCATCCGCAACCGCATCGATCTGCGCGAACAGGTCGTGCCCTTCCCGCCGCAGCCGGTGATCACCCAGGACAACCTGGTGGTCAACATCGACACGGTCATCTACTACCAGGTGACCGACGCCCGCGCCGCGACGTACGAAGTCGCCAGCTACATCCAGGCGATCGAGCAGCTCACGGTCACCACGCTCCGCAACATCATCGGTGGCATGGACCTGGAGCGGACCCTGACCTCCCGCGAGGAGATCAACGCGGCCCTGCGCGGCGTCCTCGACGAGGCCACCGGCAAGTGGGGCATCCGCGTCAACCGCGTCGAACTCAAGGCGATCGAGCCGCCCACCTCCATCCAGGACTCGATGGAGAAGCAGATGCGCGCCGACCGTGACAAGCGCGCCGCGATCCTCCAGGCCGAAGGTGTCCGGCAGTCCGAGATCCTGCGCGCCGAAGGTGAGAAGCAGTCTCAGATCCTGCGCGCCGAAGGTGAGGCCAAGGCGGCCGCACTGCGCGCCGAGGGCGAGGCCCAGGCTGTCCGTACGGTCTTCGAGGCCATCCACGCCGGGGACCCGGACCAGAAGCTCCTCTCCTACCAGTACCTCCAGATGCTCCCCAAGATCGCCGAAGGCGACGCCAACAAGCTCTGGATCGTGCCCAGCGAGATCGGCGACGCTCTCAAGGGCCTGTCGGGCGCCATGGGCAACTTCGGTGGCCTGGGCGGCGGTTCCGGCGGCAACTCAGGCGCGTCCGGAAGCGGCGTCCCCGCCCAGGAGCGCCGCGAGAAGCCGTCCATCGACTGACCGAGACGCACGAAGGGGGCCCGCTTCCCAGGGAAGCGGGCCCCCTTCGCACGACTGCTAGGCCGCGGGCTGCGCCAGCCACTCCGGCAGCGCGGCGAAGTCGTCCTGCCCCAGTGCCAGCAGCATCGCGTCCGCCGGAGTCGGCTCGAACGGCTGCCGCAGCAGCGGCATCCCCGCCTCCTCCGGAGTCCGGTTCGCCTTACGGTGATTGTCCTGCGCACAAGAGGCCACCGTGTTCAGCCACGTGTCCTGACCCCCCTGCGACCGCGGCACCACGTGGTCGACGGTCGTCGCCCGCCTCCCGCAGTACGCGCACCGGTGCCGGTCCCGGACCAGCACACCCCGCCTCGACCACGGCGCTCGTCTTCGGAAGGGCACCCGTACGTACTGGCAGAGCCTGATCACACGGGGCGCCGGTATGTCGACCGCGGCTCCCCGCATCCGCAGTTCGGGGTGGGCCTGCTCGACGACGGCCTTGTCCTGAAGCACCAGAACGACGGCTCGGTTCAGCGTCACCGTCGACAGCGGCTCGAAGCTCGCGTTGAGTACCAGCGTGTCCCGCATACCAGCCCACCTCCCGTGTGCACCGGCCCACCCCCTGGCGGGCTGGGATCAACTCTGGCCGGGCACGCCGAGATGGACAACGCAATATCTGCTGCTCCCACAGGGGGTGACCCCCGCGGCCCCCGGCAACAAAAATGCCCGCTCCTGATCAATTCCAAGACCAGGAGCGGGCAAACGTTCCGTGAACGCCGGGATCGCCGGGCGGCTCACTCAGCTTTCGGCGGGCACCTCGTACTCACCGATCAGCTGGGCCCGCCCGATCGTGTGGAACCGCAGGTTGAAGCCCACCACGGCCGGCGAAGCCTCCGCGTCCGGACCGAGCTTCTCCTGGTCCACGGCGTACACCGTGAACACGTACCGGTGCGGCCCGTCCCCGGGCGGCGGCGCGGCCCCGCCGAACTCCTTGCCGCCGTAGTCGTTACGAGCGTGGACCGCACTCTCGGGCAGACCCTCGAACTTGCCGCCGCCCGCGCCCGCCGGCAGCTCGGTCACCGACGCCGGGATGTCGAACAGCACCCAGTGCCAGAACCCGCTGCCCGTCGGGGCATCGGGGTCGTAGCAGGTCACGGCGAAGCTCTTGGTCTCGGGCGGGAAGCCCTCCCACCGCAGCTGCGGCGAGGTGTTGCCGGCCGCATAGACCTGAGCGTCCTTGAGCGTCGCAGCCTCCTGGACGTCCTCGCTCGTCACCGTGAACGACGGCACGGGCGGATGGAAGTCGTGGGGGAGCGGCCGCCGCTTGAGCTCGGTCACCTCGGTACCTCCTGATCGGTTCTTGCAGTTGATCCCGAGCCTAGGCCCTCCCCTAGAACCAGTTGCGCTTGCTGCCGACCTCGGAGAGCCACTGGTTGATGTACGCCGTCCAGTCGGTCCCCTGGTAGTCGTTGAGCCCCACCTGGAACGAGCGGAAGGTGTCGCTGCCCTCGCTGAACAGACCCGGCTTCTTGTCCATCTCGAGCACCACGTCCATGGCGTGCTCGTCGGCCACGAAGCTCAACTCGACCTGGTTCAGCCCCCGGTACTGCTGCGGCGGGTAGAACTCGATCTCCTGGTAGAACGGCAGCTTCTGCCGCGTACCCCGGATGACACCGCGCTCCATGTCAGCGTTCTTGAACCGGAAGCCCAGCTGGATGAACGCGTCCAGGATCGCCTTCTGCGCCGGCAGCGGGTGCACGTTGATCGGGTCCAGGTCACCGGAGTCCACCGCCCGCGCGATCTCCAGCTCCGTGGAGACCCCGATGTGCATCGAGCGCAGCTCCTGCCCGTCGATCGTCGTGATCGGCGTCTCCCACGGGATCTCCAGCCCGAACTGCACGGCGTGCACCGCGTTCGCCTGAAGCTCGAACGCCCCGCCCAGCCGGGACTTGGTGAATTCGATGTCCTGCTTGTACTCCTGGTCGCCGCTCTCCACCTCGACCTTGGCCTGGAGCCCGACCGAGAGCCCCTCGATCTGCTGGTTCACGGACCCGCCCTGAATCCGCACCTCACCCTGGACGACACCGCCCGGCACGACGTTGACCTCGTGCAGCACGGTCTCGACGGAAGCCCCGCCGGCCCCCAGGCTCGCGAGCAGCTTCTTGAACGCCATGTCTCTCCCTCTCGCCCACTACGGCTGGATCCTTGATCCATACAAACGCGATCCGGCCGTGGCCGGTTCCATGCCCTCACCCTGGCAAGGCCGGCGCCCTGAGGCCACCCCGCCGCACCACCCGTCTCCAGTACCCTCGGAGGGCATGATCGCGACCCCCGACCGTACGCCCCTGCCCAGGGAGTTCTTCGACCGGCCCGTCCTCGATGTCGCCCCCGACCTCCTCGGCCGCATCCTGGTACGCACCACCCCGGACGGTCCGATCGCCCTCCGCCTCACAGAGGTCGAGGCCTACGACGGTGCCGACGATCCCGGCTCGCACGCCTATCGCGGCCGCACGGCCCGCAACGGCGTGATGTTCGGTCCCCCCGGGCACGTGTACGTCTACTTCACCTACGGCATGTGGTTCTGCATGAACCTGGTCTGTGGCCCCGAGGGCAAGGCGAGTGCGGTCCTGCTCCGTGCCGGCGAGATCATCGAGGGCGCCGAGCTGGCCCGCACCCGTCGACTCTCGGCCCGCAACGACAAGGAACTGGCCAAAGGCCCGGCCCGCCTGGCCACGGCCCTGGGCGTGGACCGCTCCCTGGACGGCACGGACGCCTGCACCTCCGACGCCACACCCCTGAAGGTCCTCTCGGGCACGCCCGTACCCCGTGACCAGGTACGCAACGGCCCACGCACCGGAGTCGCGGGCGACGGGGGCAACGGCGACATCCACCCCTGGCGCTTCTGGATCGCCAACGACCCGACGGTGAGCCCCTATCGGGCTCATGTCCCGAGGCGCCGCCGAAGTTGACGCGTCCCCGCAAGATGCGTAATGTAGCCCGAGCCGCTTGACCCGGGTACGGCATTCGCCAGCAGCCGGAAGCGGCCAACCCACTACCTAGCTACTCCCCTCAGCAGGGGCGAATTCGGCGTGCCCGCATGCCTGAATTCGGCGCTGACCGACTCGATTATGAGTTGGACGGTGAATCGGCTAACGTAGTGAATGTCGAAAGGTCGACGAGCGAAAGCCAAGGCCGTCCGGCAAATCCCGCCGACAGGGAATCGGGTCGAGAAAAGGATCTGATAGAGTCGGAAACGCAAGATCGAAGGGAAGCGCCCGGAGGAAAGCCCGAGAGGGTGAGTACAAAGGAAGCGACCGTTCCTTGAGAACTCAACAGCGTGCCAAAAGTCAACGCCAGATATGTTGATACCCCGTCTCCAGCATCAGCTGGGACGAGGTTCCTTTGAAAAAACACAGCGAGGACGCTGTGAACGGCCGGGCTTATTCCGCCTGGCTGTTCCGCTCTCGTGGTGTTGCACCGGATTACCGGTACACATTCACGGAGAGTTTGATCCTGGCTCAGGACGAACGCTGGCGGCGTGCTTAACACATGCAAGTCGAACGATGAACCACTTCGGTGGGGATTAGTGGCGAACGGGTGAGTAACACGTGGGCAATCTGCCCTGCACTCTGGGACAAGCCCTGGAAACGGGGTCTAATACCGGATACTGATCATCTTGGGCATCCAAGGTGTTCGAAAGCTCCGGCGGTGCAGGATGAGCCCGCGGCCTATCAGCTTGTTGGTGAGGTAATGGCTCACCAAGGCGACGACGGGTAGCCGGCCTGAGAGGGCGACCGGCCACACTGGGACTGAGACACGGCCCAGACTCCTACGGGAGGCAGCAGTGGGGAATATTGCACAATGGGCGAAAGCCTGATGCAGCGACGCCGCGTGAGGGATGACGGCCTTCGGGTTGTAAACCTCTTTCAGCAGGGAAGAAGCGAAAGTGACGGTACCTGCAGAAGAAGCGCCGGCTAACTACGTGCCAGCAGCCGCGGTAATACGTAGGGCGCGAGCGTTGTCCGGAATTATTGGGCGTAAAGAGCTCGTAGGCGGCTTGTCGCGTCGGTTGTGAAAGCCCGGGGCTTAACCCCGGGTCTGCAGTCGATACGGGCAGGCTAGAGTTCGGTAGGGGAGATCGGAATTCCTGGTGTAGCGGTGAAATGCGCAGATATCAGGAGGAACACCGGTGGCGAAGGCGGATCTCTGGGCCGATACTGACGCTGAGGAGCGAAAGCGTGGGGAGCGAACAGGATTAGATACCCTGGTAGTCCACGCCGTAAACGGTGGGCACTAGGTGTGGGCAACATTCCACGTTGTCCGTGCCGCAGCTAACGCATTAAGTGCCCCGCCTGGGGAGTACGGCCGCAAGGCTAAAACTCAAAGGAATTGACGGGGGCCCGCACAAGCGGCGGAGCATGTGGCTTAATTCGACGCAACGCGAAGAACCTTACCAAGGCTTGACATACACCGGAAAACCCTGGAGACAGGGTCCCCCTTGTGGTCGGTGTACAGGTGGTGCATGGCTGTCGTCAGCTCGTGTCGTGAGATGTTGGGTTAAGTCCCGCAACGAGCGCAACCCTTGTCCCGTGTTGCCAGCAGGCCCTTGTGGTGCTGGGGACTCACGGGAGACCGCCGGGGTCAACTCGGAGGAAGGTGGGGACGACGTCAAGTCATCATGCCCCTTATGTCTTGGGCTGCACACGTGCTACAATGGCCGGTACAATGAGCTGCGATACCGCGAGGTGGAGCGAATCTCAAAAAGCCGGTCTCAGTTCGGATTGGGGTCTGCAACTCGACCCCATGAAGTCGGAGTCGCTAGTAATCGCAGATCAGCATTGCTGCGGTGAATACGTTCCCGGGCCTTGTACACACCGCCCGTCACGTCACGAAAGTCGGTAACACCCGAAGCCGGTGGCCCAACCCCCTTGTGGGGAGGGAGCTGTCGAAGGTGGGACTGGCGATTGGGACGAAGTCGTAACAAGGTAGCCGTACCGGAAGGTGCGGCTGGATCACCTCCTTTCTAAGGAGCACTTCTTACCGATCCCCTCGGGGTGAGGTCAGAGGCCAGTACATCAGCGAGTGTCTGATGCTGGTTGCTCATGGGTGGAACGTTGACTACTCGGCCAGGACCTCGGGTCGGAGGCTGCTAGTACTGCTCGTAAGAGCGTGGAACGCATGATCTCCGGACGGGATTTGGCCGGGCACGCTGTTGGGTGTCTGAGGGAATGGATTTTTCCTCAGCGCCGGCCCCAGTGAACTCGCCTGTGTAGGGCGGGGTGATGGGTGGCTGGTCGTTGTTTGAGAACTGCACAGTGGACGCGAGCATCTGTGGCCAAGTTTTTAAGGGCGCACGGTGGATGCCTTGGCACCAGGAACCGATGAAGGACGTGGGAGGCCACGATAGGCCCCGGGGAGTCGTCAACCAGGCTTTGATCCGGGGGTGTCCGAATGGGGAAACCCGGCAGTCGTCATGGGCTGTCACCCGCTGCTGAACACATAGGCAGTGTGGAGGGAACGCGGGGAAGTGAAACATCTCAGTACCCGCAGGAAGAGAAAACAACCGTGATTCCGGGAGTAGTGGCGAGCGAAACCGGATGAGGCCAAACCGTATGCGTGTGAGACCCGGCAGGGGTTGCGTATACGGGGTTGTGGGATCTCTCTTTCATGGTCTGCCGGCCGTGAGACGAGTCAGAAACCGTTGATGTAGGCGAAGGACATGCGAAAGGTCCGGCGTAGAGGGTAAGACCCCCGTAGTCGAAACGTCAGCGGCTCGTTTGAGAGACACCCAAGTAGCACGGGGCCCGAGAAATCCCGTGTGAATCTGGCGGGACCACCCGCTAAGCCTAAATATTCCCTGGTGACCGATAGCGGATAGTACCGTGAGGGAATGGTGAAAAGTACCCCGGGAGGGGAGTGAAATAGTACCTGAAACCGTGTGCCTACAAGCCGTGGGAGCGTCGGAATGAAGACTTGTCTTCATTCTCGTGACTGCGTGCCTTTTGAAGAATGAGCCTGCGAGTTTGCGGCGTGTTGCGAGGTTAACCCGGGTGGGGTAGCCGTAGCGAAAGCGAGTCCGAATAGGGCGGTTGAGTAGCACGCTCAAGACCCGAAGCGGAGTGATCTAGCCATGGGCAGGTTGAAGCGGAGGTAAGACTTCGTGGAGGACCGAACCCACCAGGGTTGAAAACCTGGGGGATGACCTGTGGTTAGGGGTGAAAGGCCAATCAAACTCCGTGATAGCTGGTTCTCCCCGAAATGCATTTAGGTGCAGCGTCGTGTGTTTCTTGCCGGAGGTAGAGCACTGGATAGGCGATGGGCCCTACCGGGTTACTGACCTTAGCCAAACTCCGAATGCCGGTAAGTGAGAGCGCGGCAGTGAGACTGTGGGGGATAAGCTCCATGGTCGAGAGGGAAACAGCCCAGAGCATCGACTAAGGCCCCTAAGCGTACGCTAAGTGGGAAAGGATGTGGAGTCGCAGAGACAACCAGGAGGTTGGCTTAGAAGCAGCCACCCTTGAAAGAGTGCGTAATAGCTCACTGGTCTAGTGATTCCGCGCCGACAATGTAGCGGGGCTCAAGCGTACCGCCGAAGTCGTGTCATTGCAGTAATACGGCCAACGCCGGCTGTGATGGGTAGGGGAGCGTCGTGTGCCGGGTGAAGCAGCACCGGAAGGTAGTTGTGGACGGTTCACGAGTGAGAATGCAGGCATGAGTAGCGATACAAACGTGAGAAACGTTTGCGCCGATTGACTAAGGGTTCCTGGGTCAAGCTGATCTGCCCAGGGTAAGTCGGGACCTAAGGCGAGGCCGACAGGCGTAGTCGATGGATAACCGGTTGATATTCCGGTACCCGCTGTGAAGCGTCAAACATCGAGCATCGTGATGCTAAGGCCGTGAAGCCGCCCCGGAGCCTTCGGGCAAAGGGGAGTGGTGGAGCCGCCGAACCAAGCGGTTAGTAGGTGAGTGATGGGGTGACGCAGGAAGGTAGTCCATCCCGGGCGGTGGTTGTCCCGGGGTAAGGGTGTAGGCCGTGCGATAGGTAAATCCGTCGTACATGTGGCTGAGACCTGATGCCGAGCCGATTGTGGTGAAGTGGATGATCCTATGCTGTCGAGAAAAGCCTCTAGCGAGTTTCATGGCGGCCCGTACCCTAAACCGACTCAGGTGGTCAGGTAGAGAATACCGAGGCGTTCGGGTGAACTATGGTTAAGGAACTCGGCAAAATGCCCCCGTAACTTCGGGAGAAGGGGGGCCACGCCTGGTGAGGGGACTTGCTCCTCGAGCTGGGGGTGGCCGCAGAGACCAGCGAGAAGCGACTGTTTACTAAAAACACAGGTCCGTGCGAAGCCGTAAGGCGATGTATACGGACTGACGCCTGCCCGGTGCTGGAACGTTAAGGGGACCGGTTAGCTCCATTTCGGTGGGGCGAAGCTGAGAACTTAAGCGCCAGTAAACGGCGGTGGTAACTATAACCATCCTAAGGTAGCGAAATTCCTTGTCGGGTAAGTTCCGACCTGCACGAATGGCGTAACGACTTCTCGACTGTCTCAACCATAGGCCCGGTGAAATTGCACTACGAGTAAAGATGCTCGTTTCGCGCAGCAGGACGGAAAGACCCCGGGACCTTTACTACAGTTTGATATTGGTGTTCGGTTCGGCTTGTGTAGGATAGCTGGGAGACTGTGAAGCGCTAACGCCAGTTAGTGTGGAGTCGTCGTTGAAATACCAGTCTGGTCGTGCTGGATGTCTAACCTGGGTCCGTGATCCGGATCAGGGACAGTGTCTGATGGGTAGTTTAACTGGGGCGGTTGCCTCCTAAAGGGTAACGGAGGCGCCCAAAGGTTCCCTCAGCCTGGTTGGCAATCAGGTGTTGAGTGTAAGTGCACAAGGGAGCTTGACTGTGAGACCGACGGGTCGAGCAGGGACGAAAGTCGGGACTAGTGACCCGGCGGTGGCTTGTGGAAGCGCCGTCGCTCAACGGATAAAAGGTACCCCGGGGATAACAGGCTGATCTTCCCCAAGAGTCCATATCGACGGGATGGTTTGGCACCTCGATGTCGGCTCGTCGCATCCTGGGGCTGGAGTCGGTCCCAAGGGTTGGGCTGTTCGCCCATTAAAGCGGTACGCGAGCTGGGTTTAGAACGTCGTGAGACAGTTCGGTCCCTATCCGCTGTGCGCGTAGGAGTCTTGAGAAGGGCTGTCCCTAGTACGAGAGGACCGGGACGGACGAACCTCTGGTGTGCCAGTTGTTCTGCCAAGGGCATGGCTGGTTGGCTACGTTCGGGAGGGATAACCGCTGAAAGCATCTAAGCGGGAAGCCTGCTTCGAGATGAGGACTCCCACCCACTTGATGGGGTAAGGCTCCCAGTAGACGACTGGGTTGATAGGCCGGATATGGAAGCACGGTAACGTGTGGAGTTGACCGGTACTAATAGGCCGAGGGCTTGTCCTCAGTTGCTCGCGTCCACTGTGTTAGTTCTGAGACAACGAACGGTTGTCGGCTTTGAGCAGAACAAACAATTGAAGAGTGTGCTTGTTCGCTCGAAACCATTAGGGTTTCGGTGGTTATAGCGTAGGGGAAACGCCCGGTTACATTCCGAACCCGGAAGCTAAGCCTTACAGCGCCGATGGTACTGCAGGGGGGACCCTGTGGGAGAGTAGGACGCCGCCGAACAATCTTTGGAAGGACCCCTGGTCACCAGCGTTCAGCTGGGACCAGGGGTCCTTTTTGTTTTTGCACTGCGCGCTGGGCACCCGGCTGCGCGAGAATGACTTGCAGTACCGAAGACAGGAGTCACCATGTCCACCAACTCTCCCGACGACCGACCGGAGCGCGACCAGCGGCGACGGGAGGGCGACCGGAGCGATCGCGGCGGTCAGCGCGGGGACCGTGGAGACCGTGGCGGCTTCCGCGGAGGCGACCGAAGCGGCCGAAGCGACCGCGGGGAGCGCGGTGGCTTCCGGCGTGACGACAACCGTGGTGGTGGCCACGGCCGGCGCGACGACCGTGATCGAGGGCCGCGCAGGGACGATCGCGACCAGGGCGGCTTCCGGCGTGACGACCGTGGTGACCGTCCCTCCTTCCGGCGCGACGACCGTGGGGAGCGTCCCTCCTCCCGGCGCGACGACCGTGGTGACCGCCCCTCCTTCCGTCGGGACGACCGTGGGGAGCGTCCCTCCTCCCGGCGCGACGACCGGGGTGACCGCCCCTCCTTCCGTCGGGACGACCGTGGGGAGCGTCCCTCCTCCCGGCGCGACGACCGGGGGGAGCGTCGGGACGAGCGTGGAGATCGGGGCGATCGGGGCGGGTTCCGGCGTGACGACAACCGCGGTGGCGGCTACGGCCGGCGCGACGACCGTGACCGAGGGCCGCGCAGGGACGACGACCGTGGGCAGCACGGTGGATTCCGACGGGATGACCGTCGTGATGACAGGCGTGAGGGCGACCGCGGCGGGTTCCACCGCCGTGACGACCGCGGAGAGCGCCGGGACGACCGGGACCGTGGCTTCCGCGGTGACGACCGGGACCGTGGATTCCGTGGCGGCGACCGGGATCGCGGATTCCGGCGCGACGGTGACCGCGGTGGTTTCCGTGGCCGAGACGACCGTCGGGATGACCGCCGTGACGGCCGTCGGGATGAGCGTCGTGACGAGCGCCGTGGGGACGACCGTGGGGACCGTGGCGGTTTCCGGCGCGACGATGCCCCCCGGGGCGGGAGCGGCGGTTTCCGGCGGGACGACGGTCCTCGTCGCGAGCGTGGTGAGTTCCGTCGGGACGACAGCCGCGGCGACCGTGACACCCGTGGCGACCGTGGCGGCTTCCGGAGCCGGGACGACCGTGGTGGGCGCGGGCCGCGCCGCGACGATCGCGGTGGGCGGCCCGGGGGCTTCCGGGGCCGTGACGACAGGCGCGACGACAGGCGTGACGACCGGCGTGGCGGTGGCCGCTTCCGTGACGAGCGCGAGCGGGATCGGGAGCCCATCAAGCGGCTGCCGATCCCTGAGGACGTCACGGGCGAGGAGATCGACAAGGACGTACGGCAGGAGCTGCAGAGCCTGCCCAAGACGCTCGCCGACGACGTCGCCAAGAACTTGGTGATGGTCGCCCGGCTCATCGACGAGGATCCCGAGGGGGCGTACGCCTACTCCAAGGTGGCCCTGCGACTGGCTTCGCGTGTCGCCGCCGTACGGGAGGCGGGCGGCTTCGCCGCGTACGCGAACCAGAAGTACAGCGAGGCTCTCGCCGAGTTCCGGGCCGCGCGGCGCATGACCGGGAACGTGGACCTGTGGCCTGTCATGGCCGACTGCGAGCGCGGTCTCGGGCGGCCGGAGAAGGCGCTCGACATGGCCGGGGCACCCGAGGTGCACAAGCTCGACAAGGCCGGGCAGGTCGAGATGCGGCTCGTCGCGGCCGGTGCGCGGCGGGACATGGGGCAGCTGGACGCGGCCATCGTGACGCTTCAGAGCCCGGAGCTGGCCTCCAACTCCATGCAGCCGTGGACCGCGCGGCTGCGGTACGCCTACGCCGACGCGCTGCTGGCCGCCGGGCGGGAGCCTGAGGCGCGGGAGTGGTTCGCGAAGGCCGTGGAGGCCGACCGGGACGGCAGCACGGACGCCTCGGACCGGCTCGCCGAGCTGGACGGCGTGGAGTTCATGGACGCCCTGGCCGAGGACGAGGACGAGGCCGAGGACAAGGACGAGGGTGAGGGCGGCGACGCCGCCGTGGAGGAGAAGGACTGACGTTGCGTAGAGGGGGCGGATTCCGGTCGGGATCCGCCCCCTTCGTGCGTCGCAGCCGGCGCGTCAGAGGTCCAGCGCGCGCAGCACCAGGCCGGAGGCCGGCTTCGGGCCGAACGACGTCGACTTGCGTGGCATGGTGACGCCCTGCCGGGCCAGGTCGCGGACGACCTCCTCGCGGACCGGGTGCATCAGGACGGCCGTACCGCCGTCGCGTTCCGCCTTCGCGACCGTGGCGGCCGTGTCGTGGATGTAGGTGATGTGCGCGGGGGAGTCCTCGGGGATGCGCCAGACGTGGTCGAGGAGCGTGGCGTGCAGGACCGTCGCGTCGAGGGTGCGCCAGGCGGTGGGGCGGTCGGCGGGGATCGTACGGGCCAGGAGGCCCGGGTCCGGGTGGTCGACGAGATGGAAGGAACCGTCGCCGGCCAGCAGGAACGCGTTGCCCGCGCAGGTCGCGTCCGCCAGTGCCTCCAGGGCCTCGGACAGCGGGACTTCGAGGCGGCGCACGCGGAAGTGGCCGTGCAGGGCGGCCACGGCGTCGCCGACCGGCAGACCGTGGAGGAGGCGGTGGATGGCGCGGACGCGGAGGGGATAGCGGGCCGTGTCGACCAGCAGGACCAGGCCGTGGTCCCATGGGCTGGGGGACGGGTGCTCCGTGCGGAGGCGGCGGTAGGTCGCCCAGCGGTGGTGGCCGTCGGCGATGAGGGCCTGGTGACGGGCCAGGTCGGTCTGGATGGTGGCCAGGTCGGCGGGGGCGGTGACCGACCACAGGCGGTGGCTGAAGCCGTCCTCCGTGGTGGTCGCGAGGAGCGGGGGCTTTTCGGCGGTGCGCTCGATCAGGTCCGCCGTGGCGGTCGTCGAGTCGTCGCCGCGGTAGGTGAGCAGGAGGGGTTCGAGGTTCGCGGAGGTGGCCCGCATCAGGGCCGCGCGGTCGGCGACGATGTGCGGCATGACGTCCTCGTGCGGCAGCACCACCTGCTCGGCCGGGTCCGACACGCGCAGGGCGCCGATGACGCCGCGTTGGAGCATGCCGTTGCCGTCCCGCTGCTCGTAGACGTACAGGCCGGGGTCCGGGTCGGTGTTCAGGACGCCCTCGGACAGCCAGCGGCGCAGGGTTTCGGCGGCCTGGTCGTTCCGGGCGCTCGGGGTGGCGGCCTGGGGGAGGATCAGACGGACGATGTTGTGCGGGTCGGCGGACTCGAGATGGTGGACTCCGTCGGGGCGGACGACGACGTCGTACGGCGGGGACGTCACTGCGGCCAGGCTGCCGACCCGGTCGGGGTCGTATCGAAGGCCTCGGAACGGGGTGAGTTCCAGGCCTCGGCGCTCCGTTGCTTCCGAGTGACCTGCTGTGTTCATCCCGGCATCGTACGGGTGTCAGTGGCATGGGGGATGATCGGGGGAAAGCCGTCGAACGAGGAGCGATGCGGGATGAGCCGGAGCGTCAGGACGAGGCCCGAGGGCAGTGGGCAGGCCCTGAGCGAGGCGTACGACACGGCGCTGCTCGATCTGGACGGTGTCGTGTACGCGGGCGGGAGCGCGATCGCGCACGCGGTCGAGTCGCTGGCCACGGCCCGGACGGGCGGGATGCGTCTGGCGTACGTCACCAACAACGCGCTGCGGACTCCGGACACGGTGGCCGAGCATCTGACCGAGCTGGGCATACCGACGGGCGCGGACGATGTCATCACCTCGGCGCAGGCGGTCGCGCGGCTGATCAGCGAGCAGGTGCCGCAGGGCGCCCGTGTGCTGGTGATCGGCGGCGAGGGGCTGCGGGTGGCGCTGCGCGAGCGCGGGCTCGTGCCCGTGGAGTCGGCGGACGACGATCCGGCGGCGGTTGCGCAGGGGTACGGCGGTCCCGAGCTGCCGTGGGGCCGTTTCGCGGAGGCCAGTTACGCCGTCGCGCGCGGTGTGCCGTGGTTCGCTTCGAACACCGACCTGACGATTCCGAGCGGGCGGGGCATCGCGCCGGGCAACGGCGCGGCGGTGGAGGTCGTGCGGATCGCCACGGGCGCCGAGCCGCAGGTCGCGGGCAAGCCGCTGCCGCCGATGCACCGGGAGACCATCCTGCGGACGGGGGCCGAGCGGCCGCTGGTGGTGGGGGACCGGCTGGACACGGACATCGAGGGCGCGTTCAACGGGGATGTCGACTCGCTGCTCGTCCTGACCGGGGTGACCGACGGCGCGCAGCTGCTGGCCGCGCCTCCGCAGCACCGGCCGACGTATGTGGACGCCGATCTGCGCGGGATGCTCAGCGGCCAGCCGGATGTCGCCGCGGCGGACGACGGCGGGTTCCGGTGCGGTGGCTGGACGGCGACGGCCGGTGCGGACCGGCTGGAGCTCGACGGGGACGGTGAGGCGCTGGACGGGCTGCGTGCGTTGTGCGCCGCGGCGTGGACGGCGGCCGGTGCGGGTGTGTGCGAGCTGGACGGGGGGAAGTCGCTGGCGAGGCTGGGCCTTTGACGCCCGTTGGGTCCGCGGTCCGAGCGCCGGTTGGGTCCGCGGTTCTGAGTCCGCGTTGGATCCGCGTGCGCGGGCACGCTCCGGCCGGGCGTCCGTGGCGGCGGCCGGGCTCCGGAATCGAGATCGGATGGCAGGGTAGGCTAACCTAACCTGCGTGTTGGTCGACAGTCCCCCCGAACAGCGCGCGGAGACCGCCCCCGCGCCCCCGACCCGACGGGCGATACGGGCCTTCGGGCTCCTCCTGGCCGTCGCGATCCTGGTGCTCGTCGCGCTGGCGAGTATCGTGATCGGAGCGAAAGAGCTGTCCCTCGGGCAGGTCTGGCACGGCTTGTTCGAGGACTCGGGGACATACGGCGACGTGGTCGTCGCGGAGCGGCTGTCGCGGACCGTGCTCGGGCTGCTCGCCGGTGCCGCCCTCGGTCTGGCCGGAGCTGTTCTCCAGGCGCTCACGCGCAACCCGCTGGCCGACCCCGGACTGCTCGGTATCAACGCGGGCGCGTCCGCCGCGGTCGTCACGGCCATCACGTACCTCGGGATCACCTCGCTCAGCGGCTACGTCTGGTTCGCGTTCTTCGGCGCGGCCGCGGTCGGGGCGCTGGTGTGGTTCCTCGGCGGCAGCCGGGGCGCGACGCCGGTGCGGCTCGCGCTCGCCGGTACGGCGCTCAGCGCCGCGCTCTACGGCTACCTCCAGGCCGTGATGATCATGGACGACGCGGCGCTCGGCAAGATGCGGTTCTGGACGATCGGTTCGCTGTCCGCGGCGAACGACTCGACCATCCGGCAGGTCCTGCCGTTCCTGCTGGCCGGTGTGGTCCTGGCACTGGCCCTGTCCCGGCCGCTCAACGCCATGGCCATGGGCGACGACACCGCCAAGGCGCTCGGCGCCAACCTGAACCGGACGCGGGCGCTGTCCATGCTGGCCGCGACCGTGCTGTGCGGGGCGGCGACCGCGGCCTGCGGGCCGATCGTGTTCGTCGGGCTGATGGTGCCGCACGTCGTGCGTTCCTTCACCGGGCCCGACCTGCGCTGGATCCTGCCGTACGCGGCGTTCCTGTCGCCCGTGCTGCTGCTCGGTGCCGATGTCCTCGGCCGGATCGTGGCCCGGCCCGCGGAACTCCAGGTGGGCATCGTCACCGCGATCCTCGGCGGGCCGGTGTTCATCTATCTCGTACGACGGCGGAGGACGGCGCAGCTGTGAAGACCACCAACCGTGCCGTGAGGACCCCGGGCGGGCTCTCCGTACGCCTGGACGTGCGGGCCTTCACCGTCGTGCTCCTGCTGCTGGTCGCGGCGCTCACGGCGAGTGTCGTGCTCATCGGCACCGGCGACTTCCCGATCCCGGCCGCCGACGTGCTGCGGACGCTGTTCGGCGAGGGCAACACGGGCCAGGAGTTCATCGTCAACGAACTGCGGCTGCCGCGGGTCCTGGTCGGGCTGCTGGTCGGCGCCTCGCTCGGGCTCGGCGGCGCGCTGTTCCAGTCCATCTCCCGCAATCCGCTGGGCAGTCCGGACGTGCTGGGCCTCGGGCAGGGGGCGACGGCCGGCGCGCTCACGGTGATCGTGCTGTTCTCCGGGAGCGCGAACCAGGTCGCCGCCGGCGCGCTGGTGGGCGGCCTGGTGACCGGCCTCGCCATCTATGTGCTCGCCTGGAAGCGGGGCGTGCACGGATACCGGCTGGTGCTGGTCGGTATCGGCGTCTCCGCGATCGTCACGGCGGTCAACGGCTATCTGCTCACCAAGTCCGACATCGTGGACGCGGCCCGCGCGGTGGTGTGGATGACGGGATCCCTCGACGGCCGTGACTGGGCCCAGGTCTGGCCGCTGCTCGGGCTGTGCGCCGTGCTCGTGCCGCTCGTCCTGGTCAACGCGCGCGGGCTGCGGATGATGGAGATGGGCGACGACGTGTCGTACGCCCTCGGGGTGCGGGTGGAGCGGGTACGGCTGCTGCTGATGGTGGCGGCCGTGCTGCTGACCGCGTCCGCGACCGCCGCCGCCGGTCCCGTCAGCTTCGTCGCGCTCACCGCGCCGCAGCTGGCCCGGCGCCTGACCCGTGCGCCCGGCCCGAACCTGCTGGCCTCCCTGTGCATGGGTGCCGCCCTGCTGGTCGTCGCCGACTGGCTCTCACAGCGGGCGTTCGGCGCCGAGCAGTTGCCCGTGGGCGTGGTCACCGGCGTGCTCGGCGGTGTCTACCTGCTGTGGCTGCTGGTCACCGAACGCAAGGCGGGCCGGATATGAGCAAGAACCGAAGGAGCACCGTGAACCGTCTGTCCGCCGAGAACGTCACCCTCGCCTACGACCAGCGGGTGATCGCCGAGCAACTGTCGGTGGAGATACCCGACAACTCCTTCACCGTGATCGTCGGCCCCAACGCGTGCGGCAAGTCGACGCTCCTGCGGGCGCTGTCGCGGATGCTCAAGCCCAGCGAGGGCCGGGTGCTGCTCGACGGTCAGGTCATCCAGTCGATGCCCGCCAAGAAGGTCGCGCGCACGCTCGGCCTGCTGCCCCAGTCGTCCATCGCGCCCGACGGCATCACCGTCGGCGATCTGGTGGGCCGGGGCCGGTACCCACACCAGGGCATCCTGCGCCAGTGGTCGACCGAGGACGAGCGGGTCGTCCAGGAGTCCATGCGGCAGACCGGCGTCGCCGAGCTGGCCGAGCGCTACGTCGACGAACTGTCGGGCGGTCAGCGCCAGCGCGTGTGGATCGCCATGGCACTCGCCCAGCAGACGCCGTTGCTGCTGCTCGACGAGCCGACGACGTACCTGGACATCCAGCACCAGATCGACGTGCTGGACCTGTGCGCGGAGCTGCACGAGGAGCAGGGGCGCACGCTCGTCGCCGTGCTGCACGACCTGAACCACGCCGCCCGCTACGCCACGCACCTCATCGCCCTGCGCGAGGGCCGGGTCATCGCCGAGGGCGCGCCGAAGGACATCGTCACGGCCGAGCTGGTCGAGGAGGTCTTCGGGCTGCGCTGCCAGGTCATCGACGACCCGGAGACGGGCACGCCGCTGGTGGTGCCGGCGGCGCGGAAGACACGCGTCGGGGCGGGGACCGGGGCCGGGAAGGTGGCCGCTACAGAAGCTTCCTGAGCTGGAGCAGGTCGCGCACGCCCGCGTGCAGTTTCACCCGGCCCGAGCCCCAGGCCTTGGCGAAGTTCAGCTGGCCGTCGACCAGCGCGACCAGGTCGTCACCGGTCATGGCCAGCCTGATCTCGGCCTTGCCGGGCGGCGGGCCCTGGACCGTGTCGCGTACCTCGATCCGCCCGCCCCGCATACGGCCGACGAAGGTGACGTCCAGGTCCGTGATGTGGCAGCTCACCGAACGGTCCAGGGCCGCGGCCTCGCGGACGTTCCCTTCGGCGTGCTGCATGTTGTCGGAGAGCTTGTCGAGTGCGCTGCGGCACTCCTCGATCGTGGCCATCGCGATCGACGGTACCGCAGCGGTTCGCGGTAGCGTCGGGGCATGGAAGACGCAGTTCCCGAAATGCCGGTGGTGGAGGAAGAGCCCGAGCCGGCGCCGGAGCCGGCGCCCGAGGACGACCCCGCCGCCCCCGCCCCGCTGAAGGTGCCCCGCACCCCCACGGGCAACGCAGACGTGGACGCGGCCCTGGACCGGCTCGGTGACGCGGACCACCTCACCACGGACGGACACGTCGAGGTGTACGAGGATGTACACCGGGGGCTGCGCGACGCGCTCACCGCGCTCGACGCCCGCCCGGGACCTCCGGCGCCCCCATCGACATACCGACAGGGGAGCTGAACCGAACGTGGCAGGAGTCGCACGCCGCCGTCTCGACGCGGAGCTGGTCCGCCGGAAGCTCGCGCGCTCGCGTGAGCATGCCGGCCAGCTGATCGCCGCCGGGCGGGTCTCCGTCGGCAAGACCGTCGCGACCAAACCCGCCACGCAGGTGGAGACCGCGGCCGCGATCGTCGTCGCGACCGACGACAGCGATCCCGACTACGTGTCGCGCGGCGGCCACAAGCTCGCCGGCGCGCTGGCGGCGTTCGTGCCGCAGGGCCTGGTCGTCGAGGGGCGCAGGGCGCTCGACGCCGGCGCGTCCACCGGCGGTTTCACCGATGTCCTGCTGCGGGCGGGCGCCGCCCATGTCGTCGCCGTGGACGTCGGATACGGACAACTCGCATGGTCTCTTCGGAACGATGAACGCGTCACCGTCAAGGACCGTACGAACGTACGCGAATTGACACTTGAAGAGATCGATGGGGAGCCTGTGGATCTTGTCGTGGGGGATCTGTCCTTCATCCCGCTCGGGCTGGTCCTGCCCGCCCTGGTGCGGTGCGTGAGGCCGGACGCGGACCTGGTGATGATGGTCAAGCCGCAGTTCGAGGTGGGGAAGGAGCGGCTGGGCAGCGGGGGAGTCGTACGCAGTCCCCAACTGCGGGCCGAAGCGGTGACGGGGGTGGCCCAGAAGGCCTGGGGACTGGGACTCGGGGTGAAGGGTGTGACGGCCAGTCCGCTGCCCGGGCCGTCGGGGAATGTCGAATACTTTCTGTGGCTGCGGGCCGGGGCACCGGAACTGGACCCGGCCGATGTCGACCGTGCAGTTGCGGAGGGGCCGCGTTGACCGAGAACCGAGCTCGTACTGTTTTCCTGCTCGCCCACACGGGCCGGCCCGCGGCCGTGCGCAGTGCCGAGCTCGTGGTGAAGGGGCTGCTGCGCTCCGGGCTGGGCGTGCGCGTGCTGGAGGCGGAGGCGCGCGACCTGCCGCTGCCGGACGAGGTGGAGCTGGTCGGGGAGGCGACTCCGCAGTGCCTCGACGGGTGCGAGCTGCTCATCGTGCTGGGCGGTGACGGCACGCTGCTGCGTGGTGCCGAGTTCGCGCGGGCGTCGGGCGTGCCGATGCTCGGCGTCAACCTCGGGCGGGTCGGGTTCCTCGCGGAGGCCGAGCGGGACGACCTCGACAAGGTCGTCGACCGGGTGGTGACCAAGGCGTACGAGGTCGAGGAGCGGATGACCGTCGACGTCGTGGTGCACCGCAACGGGGACATCGTGCACACGGACTGGGCGCTGAACGAGGCGGCCGTGCAGAAGGTGTCCGCCGAGCGGATGCTGGAGGTCGTCCTCGAGATCGACGGGCGGCCGGTGACGGGCTTCGGCTGTGACGGGATCGTGTGCGCGACGCCGACCGGGTCGACGGCGTACGCGTTCTCCGCGGGCGGGCCGGTGGTGTGGCCGGAGGTCGAGGCGCTGTTGATGGTGCCGATCTCGGCGCATGCCCTGTTCGCGAAGCCGTTGGTGACTTCGCCGGATTCTGTGTTGGCTGTGGAGGTTCTGCCACATATTCCGCCGGGGGTTCTGTGGTGTGACGGGCGGCGGACTGTGGAGTTGCCGCCGGGGGCGCGGGTCGAGGTGCGGCGGGGGGCTGTGCCGGTGCGGCTGGCTCGGCTGCATCATGCGTCGTTCACGGATCGGCTGGTGGCGAAGTTCGCATTGCCGGTTTCCGGGTGGCGGGGGGCTCCTCACTAGCGGTTTGTGGGGGGTGGTTTGGAAGCGTCGGCGGGTGCGGGTGGTTTGTGGTTGTTCGCGCAGTTCCCCGCGCCCCTTTCGGGCGATCCACTCTCGTGGGTGACAAGGGCAGGCCAGTCGCAATCCTTGGCTCGGACCTCGTAAGGTCGTGTCCGTGTTGGAGGAGATGCGGATACGGTCGCTCGGTGTGATCGACGACGCCGTTGTCGAGCTGTCGCCCGGGTTCACCGCGGTCACCGGTGAGACGGGTGCGGGCAAGACCATGGTGGTCACCAGCCTCGGGTTGCTGCTGGGCGGGCGCGCGGACCCGGCGCTCGTGCGGATCGGGGCCGGGAAGGCCGTCGTGGAGGGGCGGATCACCGTCCCCGACGACGCCACGGCCGCCGTACGCGCCGAGGAGGCCGGGGCCGAGCTCGACGACGGGGCGCTGCTGATCAGCCGTACCGTTTCCGCCGAGGGGCGCTCGCGGGCGCACCTGGGCGGGCGCAGCGTGCCCGTGGGCGTGCTCGCCGAGCTCGCCGACGAGCTGGTGGCCGTGCACGGGCAGACCGACCAGCAGGGGCTGCTCAAGCTGTCCCGGCAGCGGCAGGCGCTCGACCGGTACGCGGGCGACGCGGTCGCCGTGCCGCTGGCCAAGTACGGCGAGGCGTACAAGCGACTGCGGGCCGTCTCCGCAGAGCTCGACGAGATCACCACGCGCGCGCGTGAACGGGCCCAGGAGGCCGACATGCTGCGCTACGGGCTCGACGAGATCGCCGCCGTCGAGCCCCGGGCCGGTGAGGACGTGGAGTTGGCCGAGGAGGCCGAGCGGCTCGGGCACGCCGAGGCGCTGGCGTCCGCCGCCGCGGTCGCGCACGCCGCGCTCGCGGGCAATCCGGAGGACCCCG
Source organism: Streptomyces coeruleorubidus (assembly GCF_028885415.1). Classification (GTDB taxonomy): domain Bacteria; phylum Actinomycetota; class Actinomycetes; order Streptomycetales; family Streptomycetaceae; genus Streptomyces; species Streptomyces coeruleorubidus_A. The sequence continues at coordinate 2,147,326 of NZ_CP118527.1, read as the reverse complement.
AGGGCGTCGACGCCGGGACGCTCGTCGCGGGCGCGCAGCGGGCCCTGGACGCCGTACGGTCGCACGATCCGGCGCTGGCCGCGCTCGCCGACCGCATCGGGGAGATCGGGATCCTGCTGCGCGACGCGGCCGGGGACCTGGCCGGGTACGCCGACGATCTGGACGCCGATCCGCTGCGGCTGGCGGCCGTCGAGGAGCGGCGGGCCGCGCTGACCGGGCTGACCCGGAAGTACGGCGAGGACATCGCCGCCGTGCTGGCCTGGGCCGAGCGGAGCGCCGCCCGGCTGACCGAACTCGACGGCGACGACGAGCGGATCGGGGAGCTGACCGCCGAGCGGGACGCGCTGCGGGCCGAACTGGGCGGGCTCGCACAGGCGTTGACGGACGCGCGGACGGATGCCGCAGAGCGGTTCGCCGCGGCCGTGACCGCCGAGCTGGCCTCGCTCGCCATGCCGCACGCGCGCGTGTCCTTCGACATCCGGCAGACCGAGGACCCGGACGGCGTCGAGGTCGGCGGCCGTCCGGTCGCCTACGGGCCCGCGGGTGCCGACGAGGTCGAGCTGCTGCTGGCCCCCCACCCGGGCGCGCCGCCGCGGCCGATCGCCAAGGGGGCGTCCGGTGGTGAGCTGTCCCGCGTGATGCTGGCCGTGGAGGTCGTGTTCGCGGGGACGGATCCCGTGCCGACGTATCTCTTCGACGAGGTCGACGCCGGTGTCGGTGGCAAGGCGGCGGTCGAGATCGGCCGACGGCTGGCGCGCCTGGCGAAGAGCGCGCAGGTCGTGGTCGTGACCCATCTCCCGCAGGTCGCCGCCTTCGCCGACCGGCAGTTGCTGGTCGAGAAGACGAACGACGGGTCGGTCACCCGTTCCGGTGTGAAGGTGCTGGAAGGGGAGGAGCGGGTACGGGAGCTGTCCCGGATGCTCGCCGGCCAGGAGGACTCGCAGACGGCCCGGGCGCACGCGGAGGAGCTGCTGGCGACGGCTCGGGCGGATGTGTAGCGCGGGAGCGGTCGCGTAGCTGTCGCGGGATGCGCCGATCTTCACTCGTGTGGGTGACCCGGACCGGCGCATCTCCCCGTTTGCCGCGCCCCACTGTCGCGCCGCCGGGCTTCGGGCGTTCCCGGAACCCGCATATGTCCTGGCATCCTTGGCGGAGGACGCGTGGGAATCCTGCGCGGTGACCGCCCGACCTGAACCAGGAGCCCGGCCACGTGACCCCCGTGAGCAGCCACTCACCGCATGGCCAGTCGCCGTTGCGCACCGTGCAGGTGCTGGGCGGAGGCAATGCGGCCAGCAGTGCGCATGTCCGCTCCCTGGCCGCCGGGCTCGTCGCACGGGGCGTGAAAGTCACGGTGTGCGCCCCCTATGAGGCGGATCGCGCCTATGACTTCAGCGGTGTCGGGGCCGACCATGTGCATGTGCCGCGCAGCAGTGACCCGGTGTCGGTGGCGGCCCTGCGGGCGGCCTGTGCCGACGCAGATCTGGTGCACGCGCACGGGCTGCACGCCTCGTTCCGTACCGCGCTCGCGCTCAGCGGGCGGCGCGTGCGGACCCCGTTCGTCGTGACGTGGCACGACCGGGCGCATGCCGACGGGGCCCGCGCCCATCTGCTGCGGGTACTGGAGCGCCGGGTCGTGAAGGCGGCCACCGTGGTGCTGGGGACGACCTCGGCGCTCGTGGACCGGGCGCGGCGGACCGGGGCGCGGGACGCACGGCTCGCGGCCGTCGCGCTGCCCAGCCCCCGCAGGCCCGTGGAGCCCGACGACCCCGACCGGCTGCGGCCCAAGGTGCGTGCCGAACTCGGCGCCATCGGACGGCCGTTGCTGATGGCCGTCGGCTCCCTTGAGCGGCACCGCGGGTACGACGTGCTGCTGGACGCCGCGCGGGCGTGGCGCCGGCTCGACCCCGTGCCCCTGGTCGTGATTGCGGGCGAGGGGTCGCTGCGCGGCGAACTCCAGGAGCGGATCGAGAGCGAGGGGCTGCCCGTCCGGCTCATCGGGCGGCGCGACGACATCTGCGACCTGCTCGCCGCCGCCGACCTCGCCCTGCTGCCGAGCCGGTGGGAGGAGGCGCGCTCCGTCCTCGCCCAGGAGGCCCTCCACGCGCGCGTGCCGCTCGTCGCGACCGACGTCGGCGGCATCCCCGAACTCGTCGGCGACGCGGCCGAACTCGTCCCGCGTGGGGACGCGGAGGCGCTCGCCGGAACCGTCGTACGCCTGCTCGGCGACCCCGAGCGCCGGGAGCTGCTGAAGGTCAAGGGCATCCGGCAGGCGGCGACCTGGCCGAGCGAGGACGAGACGGTCGCCCAAGTGCTCAGTGTTTACGACGAGTTGACCCAGCCCCGGCCCCTCGCATAGCGCCCCCGGCCCCTCGCCTGGAGCCCCCGGGCTCTAGAGAACGTGCCTGCGGGCCCGCAGGGCCAGGCTGAGGGCCAGTACCGTCTGCGGGTCGTCGAGGTCCGTGCCCAGCAACTCCCCGATGCGCGCCAGGCGGTTGTAGAGGGTCTGCCGGTTGAGGTGAAGCTCCCGGGCGGTCTCCGCCTTGCGTCCCGCGTGGGCGAGGTAGGTCGACAGGGTGGGCAGGAGCGGCGGCCGGGAGCGCCGGTCGTGCTCCAGGAGCGGGCCGAGGGCCCGGTCGACGAAGGCGGCCAGGTCCGGATGGTCACGCAGCCGCCACAGCAGCAGGTCGATGTCCAGGCGCCGGGCGTCGTACCACGGCCGGTCCGGCAGGCCCTGGGCCGCCGTGGCCGTCTCGGCCGCGTGCCGCAGGCCCGACGCCGCGGCCGTCCAGCCGCCGGCCACCCCCACGACCACCACGGGCGGCGGCCCGCCCGGCCGCAGCATCCCGGCCCGTTCGACACCGGCCCGCAGCGCCGCCGCCACCCGGTCCGCGACCGTCGCCCGCTCCGGCTCCGAGCGCAACCCCAGCAGCACCAGCACCCGGCCCTCCACCGGCCGTACCCCGAGCAGCACCGGCACGCCCACCGAGGCCAGTTCCTCGGACACCGCCCGGGCCAGCACGGCCCAGCCTCCCCCCGGGGTCGGGGCGTCCCCGAGCCGCATGGCGACCGGCAGCAGCGGGCCGTCGCCCGGCCGGAAGCCCAGCACGCGCCCCTGCGCCGGGGCGTCCTCCGCCGTGACCCGCCCCTCGGCGAGATCCGTGAGGAAGTCGCCGCGCCCGCGCGCCGCCAGCTCCTCCTCCTGCCGTGCCTGCATCAGCACCACGGCCAGGATGTCCGCGGCCCGCTCGGCCGCCATCCGGTGCACCGGTGCCAGGGCAGTCCGTACGGGAAGCAGGACGAGCCGCGCACGCACGCCCCCGCTGCCGGGCCCGCCGCCCGGCACGTCCACCAGGACCGAGCCCGCGAGCGGCGGCTCGTCCCTGTGCTGGGCGCGCAGCCCCTCCCACACCTGGAGCGGGTCCGCGCCCTCGGGACCGGCCCCGGCGGCGTACAGCAACTGCCCGTCCGCCGTTTCCAGGAAGACGGGGTTGCCGCCGAAGTCGCCCAGGATGCCGAGGACTTGGGGCACCCCGCCGCCGCCCAGCAGGGCCTCGGTACACCGCCGGTGCACCTCCTCGGCCCGCTGGAGCAGTGCGTAGTGGCCGTTGACGATCTCGGTGTGGATCTCCTCCGTGACCGTGACGAAGGGCACCTCGCGGTGCAGCTGGACGAGCGGCAGTCCGGCCGAACGGGCCGTGTCGACGAGGGCGGCGGGCAGCCGGGTGAAGCGCGGGCCGAGCTCCACGACCAGGGCGGCGATGCCGCGCTCGGCCAGCGTGCGTACGAACGCCCGCTGTTCGGCCGGGCGGGTGCCGAGGCCGTAGCCCGTGGTCAGCAGCAGCTCGCCGCCCTTGAGGAGCGAGGCGATGTGCGGCACCTCACCGGCGTGCACCCAGCGCACGGTCCGCCCGAGCCGGTCGGCGCCCGCCAGCACCTCCGGCAGCCCGCTGCGCAGACCCGGCAGCTCCAGCGCCCGCTGCACGGTGATTCCGGCGCCCTGGGTGTCGTAGCCGCTGTCCGTCCCGCTGTCCATGTGCCGGACGCTACCCGCGCGGGTGCCTTCCGGACATCTCCGGAGCGGCCCCGGGACGATCACTCACGGGATTACCGCGTGATCGATCGGGTACGGGCGCGGTCATGGACATGAGCGTGGTCGCGGTAGGGCGGGAGGACGACAGTCCGGTCGAGGAGCCGTTGCGGGTCGCGGTGCTCGCCGACCGGCTCGGCTACCGGGAGGTGTGGGCGGGCGAGGGGCCGACGTGGGACTCGTTCGTCCTGGCGACGGCGATCGGCGCGGCCACCGGGCAGGCGACGCTGACGGCCGGGCCCGTGCCGGTGTCGGTGCGCGACCCGCTCACCATCGTCCGGGGCGCCGCGTCCACCGCGGCCGTCACCGGCCGGCCCGTCGGCGTGGCCCTGGGCACGTCCAGCAAGAGGGTCGTCGAAGGCGTGCACGGCAGGCCGCGGACCCGGCCCGCCGCCGCCCTCGCGGAGTCGGCGGCGGCCGTGCGCGCGCTGATGGACAGCCGGCCGGGCGAGCCGATCGTGCCCGGCAGCGGCTTCCTACGCCGCCTTCCGCCGCCCGGAGGCATGCTCACCGTCGCGGCGTTCGGTGAACGCGCGGTCGCCGCGGCCGCCGGGCACGCCGACCGGATGCTGCTCGACCTCGTCTCCCCCGAGCAGGTCCGCATGCTGCGGGCCCGGATGCTCGCCGCCGCCGAGCGGGCCGGGCGCAGGCCGCCCCGGCTGGCCGCGTGGCTGCCCGCCGCCGTGGACCCGGAGCCGGAGACGCTCACGCAGGTCCTGCGCAGCGTCGTCGGCTATCTCACCGTGCCGGGTTACAGCGACATGTTCGTCGAGGCGGGGCTCGCCGCGGTCGTCGAACTGGCCGCCAAGGGAGCCGACCCGGACACCCTGCTGCGGGCCCTGCCGCCCGAGGCCGCGGACACGGTCGCCCTCGTCGGAGACGTCGACACCGTCCGCGCCCGCATCGACGCCTATGCCGAGGCCGGCCTCGACGAGATCGCCCTGGTCCCGGCCACGGCGGGCGACCCGGCGGGGGAACGGACGCTCACGGCCCTCAGGCCGGCGTGATGTTGCAGTTGCAGCGGAACCCGCTGTCCGGGTCGTAACGCCGCTTCAGCTCCGCCAGCCGCCGGGTGTTCTCGTCGCCCAGGTCCGCGACCACCCGCTCGGTGCCCTCTTCGCCGATGAAGTTCAGGTGGACGGCGCCGGTGCTCCACGGCCGCACGCCGGCGCGCACGTCCCGCACCCACCGCACGCACCGCTCGTCGTCCGCCTGGTCCTCCCAGATGCCGAAGGGATGCACCGCCCAGGGCGCGTGGCGGTAGGGCACGGGACACTCGCCCGGGCCGCCGGCGATCGCCCCGCCCTGCGGGAACAGCACGTGCTGGGGTGCCGGTCGGCACCGGCATGGACTCGGCCCGGGCGCAGAAGACGTCCACGAAGTCGTCGGGCCAGCCCGTCAGGTACTCCGCCGACCAGTGGTTCCGCTCGCCGCCGGCGTACGTCAGCAGCCGGCGCACTGCGCGAGCACGGCGGGCCGCCGGTCGATCGTGGCGTTGAAGACGGCCCGGGCCTCGTCGTAGCCCGGGTCGTCCGGAGCGAACACGTCGCCGGTCAGATCCTCGCGGAGCGCCGTGATGGCTGCGCCCGCCTTCGAGGTCGGAGCGCGGTGAGGGCCGCGCCCGCCTTCGAGGGGGAAGCCATGGCCGCCCGGTCGGGACCGTTCAGCCCCCGTAGGCCCCCGAAGCCGTCAGACGCAGCGCCGTGTCGATCAGCGGCACGTGGCTGAACGCCTGGGGGAAGTTGCCGACCTGGCGCTGGAGGTGCGGGTCCCACTCCTCCGCCAGCAGGCCGAGGTCGTTGCGCAGCGACAGCAGCTTCTCGAACAGCTTGCGGGCCTCGTCCACGCGGCCGATCATCGCCAGGTCGTCGGCCATCCAGAACGAGCAGGCGAGGAACGCGCCCTCGTCGCCGGGCAGGCCGTCGACGCCCTCGTTGTCGCCCTGCGTCGGGTAGCGCAGGATGAAGCCGTCCGGCGTGGACAGCTCCCGCTGGATCGCCTCGATGGTGCCGATGACGCGCTTGTCGTCCGGCGGCAGGAAGCCCATCTGCGGGATCAGCAGCAGCGACGCGTCCAGCTCCTTCGAGCCGTACGACTGCGTGAAGGTGTTGCGTTCCTTGTCGTAGCCCTTCTCGCACACGTCCCGGTGGATGTCGTCGCGCAGTTCCTTCCACCGCTCCAGCGGCCCGTCGGCGTCGCCGGACTCGATCAGCTTGATCGTGCGGTCGACGGCGACCCAGGCCATCACCTTGGAGTGCACGAAGTGGCGGCGCGGGCCGCGCACCTCCCAGATGCCCTCGTCCGGGTCCTGCCAGTGGTCCTCCAGGTAGCGGATCAGCTTCAGCTGGAGCAGCGAGGCGTAGTCGTTGCGCGCGAGGCCCGTCATGTGGGCCAGGTGCAGGGCCTCGGTCACCTCGCCGTAGACGTCCAGCTGGAGCTGGTGCGCGGCGCCGTTGCCGACCCGGACCGGGGTGGAGTTCTCGTAGCCCGGCAGCCAGTCCAGCTCCGCCTCGCCGAGCTCGCGCTCGCCGGCGATGCCGTACATGATCTGCAGGTTCTCCGGGTCGCCGGCCACGGCCCGCAGCAGCCACTCGCGCCAGGCGCGCGCCTCCTCGCGGTAGCCGGTGCGCAGCAGCGAGGACAGGGTGATCGCCGCGTCGCGCAGCCAGGTGTAGCGGTAGTCCCAGTTGCGGACGCCGCCGATGTCCTCCGGCAGGGAGGTGGTCGGCGCGGCGACGATGCCGCCGGTCGGGGCGTACGTCAGGGCCTTCAGCGTGATCAGCGAGCGGACCACGGCCTCGCGGTACGGCCCGTGGTACGTGCAGTGGTCGACCCACTCGCGCCAGAAGTCCTCCGTCGCCTCCAGCGACTGCTCCGGCTCGGGCAGCGGCGGCGGCTCCTTGTGCGAGGGCTGCCAGGAGATCGTGAACGCGATCCGGTCACCCGGCGCGACCGTGAAGTCCGCGTACGTCGTCAGGGACTTGCCGTAGGTCTCGGCGGATGTGTCGAACCACACGGAGTCGGGGCCCGCCACGGCCACCGTGCGCCCCTCGTGCTTGTGCACCCACGGCACCACCCGCCCGTAGGAGAACCGCATCCTCAGCGCCGAGCGCATCGGCACGCGGCCCGAGACGCCCTCCACGATCCGGATCAGCTGCGGAGCGCCGTCACGGGGCGGCATGAAATCGGTCACGCGGACCGTGCCCCGCTGGGTGTCCCACTCGGATTCCAGGATCAGCGAGTCACCGCGGTAGCTGCGCCGGGCCGCGGTGGGCGGCTGCTGGTCGGAGGCGTACGCGGGCCCGAGCCGCCAGAAGCCGTGCTCCTCGTTGCCCAGCAGGCCGGCGAAGATGGCGTGCGAGTCGAAGCGGGGCAGGCACAGCCAGTCCACTGTGCCGTCCCGGCAGACCAGGGCAGCGGTCTGCATGTCTCCGATGAGTGCGTAATCTTCGATGCGCCCGGCCACGTGCAACTCCAGTCGAACGGCCACGTCACCCCACGAGGGGGCTGTCGCTAGTGCGGTCAAGGGGGTTTTCAGCAGTCTTGCAATCCATCGTTGAGCGATGAAGCAAAACAGGTCGCTCTGCCGTGATGCAAAGTGCCAATTGTTGCTCAACGAACTGACGAGCTCACGTTGTTCCGGTGCTTACGGGCGGAGGGTGGTTGCCGTGGGGCCGGGCGGGCTCGGCAGCGAGTGTCCGAGCAGGATACGACCTATGCAGATGATCTGGGTGCCGCTCCGGGCAAGGCGAGTACACCGAAGGAGTGAGCAACGGGTGAGAGACCGGTGAGGGTGACCGTCTCCGTGTCGGCGCGTGCGCGGAGCGTGGCCGGAAGCCATCGCCCCGCGGCGCTGATACGCTGGTAGCCCGTGGACCGGTGGGCAGCAAACCCCCGAACCGCAGCGACGGCAACCCCCGGAAATCTCTCCGGCAGGCAGCCGCACCGCACCCCCAGACCGCGACCACGGGAGCCCCGTCTTGGCCATGCCGCCCGCTGCTTTTCGTAACTCGACGACCAAGCACATCTTCGTCACCGGGGGTGTCGCCTCCTCGCTCGGCAAGGGCCTTACGGCCTCCAGCCTCGGCATGCTGCTCAAGGCCCGCGGTCTGCGCGTCGTGATGCAGAAGCTCGACCCGTACCTGAACGTCGACCCGGGCACGATGAACCCCTTCCAGCACGGTGAGGTGTTCGTCACCAACGACGGCGCCGAGACCGACCTGGACATCGGCCACTACGAGCGCTTCCTCGACCGCGACCTGGACGGCTCGGCCAACGTCACCACCGGCCAGGTGTACTCCACCGTGATCGCCAAGGAGCGCCGCGGCGAGTACCTGGGCGACACCGTGCAGGTCATCCCGCACATCACGAACGAGATCAAGCACCGCATCCGCCGCATGGCGACGGACGAGGTCGACGTCGTGATCACGGAGGTCGGCGGCACGGTCGGCGACATCGAGTCGCTGCCGTTCCTGGAGACCGTCCGCCAGGTGCGGCACGAGGTCGGCCGTGACAACGTCTTCGTCGTCCATATCTCGCTCCTGCCGTACATCGGCCCCTCGGGTGAGCTGAAGACGAAGCCCACCCAGCACTCGGTTGCGGCCCTGCGCAACATCGGTATCCAGCCGGACGCGATCGTGCTGCGCTGCGACCGCGAGGTGCCCACCGCGATCAAGCGCAAGATCTCCCTGATGTGCGACGTCGACGAGGCCGCCGTCGTGGCCTGCCCCGACGCCCGCTCGATCTACGACATCCCGAAGACCGTGCACGGCGAGGGCCTGGACGCCTACGTCGTCCGCAAGCTCGACCTGCCCTTCCGCGACGTCGACTGGACGACCTGGGACGACCTGCTCGACCGCGTCCACAACCCCGACCACGAGATCACCCTCGCCCTGGTCGGCAAGTACATCGACCTGCCCGACGCCTACCTGTCGGTCACCGAGGCGCTGCGCGCCGGCGGCTTCGCCAACCGCGCCCGCGTGAAGATCAAGTGGGTCACCTCCGACGACTGCAAGACCCCGGCGGGCGCCGCGGCGCAGCTCGGCGACGTCGACGGCATCTGCATCCCCGGCGGCTTCGGCGACCGCGGTGTGCTCGGCAAGGTCGGCGCGATCAAGTACGCCCGCGAGAACAAGATCCCGCTGCTCGGCCTCTGCCTCGGCCTGCAGTGCATCGTGATCGAGGCGGCGCGGAGCCTGGCCGACATCGGCGACGCCAACTCCACCGAGTTCGACCCGGCCACCGCCCACCCGGTCATCTCCACGATGGCCGAGCAGCTCGACATCGTCGCCGGCGAGGGCGACATGGGCGGCACCATGCGGCTCGGCATGTACCCGGCGAAGCTGGCCGAGGGCTCGATCGTGCGCGAGGTGTACGACGGCAAGGAGTACGTCGAGGAGCGCCACCGGCACCGCTACGAGGTGAACAACGCCTACCGCGCCGAGCTGGAGAAGCGGGCGGGCATCCTGTTCTCCGGCACGTCCCCGGACGGCAAGCTCGTCGAGTACGTCGAGTACCCGCGCGACGTCCACCCGTACCTGGTCGCCACCCAGGCGCACCCTGAGCTGCGCTCGCGCCCGACGCGCCCGCACCCGCTGTTCGCCGGGCTCGTCAAGGCCGCGGTCGAGCGGAAGACTTCGAAGTAACACACCAGTTGTACGGTGGCCGGGGTGCATCCCTTCAAAGGGTGTGCACCCCGGTTTCTTTTCGCACGTCGGGCCCGGCACGTTCAGTCGTGCCGGGTACCTGGAAGGACAGGCATGACGATCAAGGACACCCCGGAGGAGTGGGAGATCCGGGCGACGGACACCCCCTTCGTGGGCAACAAGACCTCCGTCCGCACCGACGACGTGGTCATGCCCGACGGCACCGTGGTCGGCCGCGACTACCAGGTCCACCCCGGCTCCGTGGCCGTCCTCGCCCTCGACGAGGCCGACCGCGTCCTGGTCCTGCGCCAGTACCGCCACCCCGTGCGCCACAAGCTGTGGGAGATCCCGGCCGGTCTGCTCGACGTCCCCGGCGAGAACCCGCTGCACGCCGCGCAGCGCGAGCTGTACGAGGAGGCGCACGTCAAGGCCGAGGACTGGCGGGTGCTGACCGACGTGTACACCACCCCCGGCGGCTGCGACGAGGCCGTCCGGATCTTCCTCGCCCGCGATCTGTCCGAGGCCGAGGGCGAGCGCTTCGCGGTCGAGGAGGAAGAGGCCGACATGGAGCTCGACCGGGTGCCGGTCGAGGATCTCGTCCGGGGCGTGCTGGCCGGAGACCTGCACAACACCTGCCTCGTCGTGGGCGTCCTCTCCCTGGTCGCCGCGCGAGCCGGCGACGGCCTGGACGCCCTGCGCCCGGCCCAGGCACCGTGGCCGGCGCGTCCGTTCGAGGCGTGAACCCTCCGGGGGTGGGGCGGAACCGGGTGGCCAAACCGGGTCGGGCGGTGGATGCGGCCGCTGGCACGCTGCCTGGGTGACGGGCCCTGCCGCCTCGGTGGCAGCGGCGCCTGCGGCGGCAGGGCGGGTGGCGGATCCGGGTCGGGGTCGGGGGGTCGGGGTCGCCCCAGGCGTGCCCGACGTACTCGGCGCGGTGGCGGACCCCGGCCGACGCGCGCGCCGTCATCGCCGACCACGGGCAGCAGATGCTCAGGCGCCGTCAGACCGCCCCGCCGGTTCGCCGCACCCACCGGGCGGCACGATGACCCGCTGACGGTTGACCGGGAGCCTGCCCCGCTTGTGGTGTGAAGATCGGCTGATCCGATCGGGGGATGTGCCCGCCGTGCCCGTCGTGCTCCGGCCGGGGCGTTGCAGAGCGTGAACTAGGCTCTGTTCACGCCCGGACCGGAGTCCCGGCGGGCTTGTGCGTGTGGTGGGACGGGAGTGTGGCCCGTGACGGATCAGGTCGTGGAGACAGGCGCCGTGCGGCTGACCGGACACGCTTCCGGGGAGAGCCGGTTCCTGGGCCGCACACGGGAGTTGAAGGAACTGCGTGCCGACATCGAGCGCGCCGGCCTCGACACCCTCGCCGGCCGCAAACCCCCACGCGCGCGCGTGCTGCTCATCGCCGGCCGGCCCGGATCGGGGCGCACCGCACTCGCCGAGGAGCTCGTACGGCAGGTCGCCGACCGTTACCCGGACGGGGTGCTGCGCGCCCGCCTGAGCGACCCCGACGGCACCCCCGTGCCGGTCGAGCACACCGCCCGGGAACTGCTCGCCGCACTGGGCCGGCAGGCCCCGGCCGGCGCCTGTGAAGACGACCTCACCGACGCCCTGCGCACCGCCCTGGCCGACCGCCGGGCGCTGCTCCTGCTGGACGACGCGGCCGACGCCGAGCAGGTCGACGCCCTACTGCCCGACACCCCGGACTGCCTGGTCGTCGCGGTCTCCGAGGGCCCGCTGACCGGCATCTCGGACGTCCGCCCGTGCACGCTGGGCGGCCTGGACGCCAAGTCCGGGGTGGAACTGCTGTCCCGGCACACCGGCTCGGTCCGCATCACCGTCGACCCCCGGGCCGCCGAGGGCCTCGCCGAGGAGTGCCAAGGGCAGCCGGCCGCGCTGATGCTGGCGGGCGGCTGGCTCGCCGCCCGCCCCAAGGCGGCCGTCTCCGACCTCGCCAAGCAACTGCGCGCCGAAGACGCCGAGGGGACCGCGCTGAACCGGGTCTTCCGCCTCGCCTACGCCGCCCTGCCCGCCACCGCCGCCCGGATGCTGCGCCTGCTCGCCCTCGCCCCGGCCGGACTCGTCGACCCGCAGACCGCCTCCGCGCTCGCCGGCTGTTCGGTCGCCGGCGCCCGCACGACCCTGGACGACTTCGTCGCCCTCGGCTTCCTGCACGCGGTGGACTCGCCGCTGCCGCAGTACGAGGTGCCGGGCTGTCTGCACGACCGGCTCCGCGTCCTCGCCGAGCGCCACGAGCGCCCGGCCGAGCTCCAGCTGGCCCGCGCCCGCATGCTGGAGCGGACGGTACGACTGCTCCAGGCCTGCCGGGCGATCACCGAGACCGACAGCCCCCAGGCCCGTCAGAAGCTCCTCGACCTGCCGCGTGCCCTGCGCTTTCCCACGCCGCGGGCGGCCGCCGAGTGGCTGCGCGTGACCCGGCCCGCCCTGCTGGCCTCGGCCCGGCTCGCGGTCGCCGACGGGCAGCTCGACACCCTGGCCCGGCGGCTGATGTCCCAGCTGGTGCGGGCCATGGTGGCGCATGTCGGCACCCAGGCGGCGGCGCCCGACCTGTACGTCATCCACGGCCTGGTCCTCGATGTGGCCGAGCGCCGGAACCTGCCCCGCGAGCGGGCCGCCGCCCTGCTGAACCTTGGCGATCTCGACGCCCGGACCGGCCGCACGGACGACGCCCTGGCCCGCTACCGGGCCGCGCTGGACGCCGGACGCGAGGTGAACGATCCGTATGCGACCGGCCGCGCGATGGAATCCGTAGGCGGTGCGCATCTGGAGCTCGGCGACTTCGACCGGGCCGCCGACTGGTTCGGCCGGGCCCTGGTCGAGCGGCTGGCCCGGGACGAGCGCGCCGACGCCGCCCGGCTGTACGGGCGGATCGCCGCCGCCCACACCTACGCGGGCCGCTACGGCGAGGCCCTGCGGAACTGGCGCGCGGCGATCGCCGGGCACCGCAAGGACGGCGACGTGGGCGCCCAGGCGCGCGCCCTGAGCGAGTTGGCGCGGGTCCAGGAGTACGCGGGCCGCCCCGAGGAGTCCCTGCGCACCTGCCGGGAGGCCGTGGAGTGGGCGCGGCGGGCCGAGGACCCGCGGTTGCAGGCCGCGCTGCATCTGCGAGTCGCCGACACCCTGGAGCACCTCGGCGACCCCGCGTCGGCCCGGCTGCACCGGGGCGCCGCCGAGCGGATCCTCGGCGAGCACCAGGAGGACGAGGAAGAGCCCGTAGCGGCCTCCCACGGCGACTCACACCGGAAACCGGAACCTGACGCCTGCGAAATCCGTAGCGCATCGACTGAAGATTGATGCAATGAAAGGCTAGACAGCGGGAACACCTTCATTAGACTGGCTGTGCCGCACGTTCTCCTGCGGTCTCTCCCGGTGTGCCCGTGCGCGCCCGGGTATGTCTAGTAATGCGCCCATACCCTCTGAGCCAAGGACCGTGATCGACGTGAAGGTCGGCATCCCCCGCGAGGTCAAGAACAACGAGTTCCGGGTGGCCATCACCCCCGCCGGCGTGCACGAGCTGGTGCGTCATGGCCACCAGGTCGTCATCGAGCGCGGCGCCGGTGTCGGCTCCTCGATCACGGACGAGGAGTACGTCGCCGCCGGTGCGCGGATCCTGGACACCGCCGACGAGGTGTGGGTCGGCGCCGACCTGCTGCTGAAGGTCAAGGAGCCCATCGCCGAGGAGTACCACCGCCTGCGCAAGGACCAGACGCTCTTCACCTACCTGCACCTGGCCGCCTCCAAGGAGTGCACGGACGCCCTGCTGGAGTCCGGCACCACGGCGATCGCCTACGAGACGGTCGAGCTGCCCGGCCGCGCGCTGCCGCTGCTCGCCCCGATGTCCGAGGTCGCGGGCCGGCTGGCCCCGCAGGTCGGCGCCTACCACCTGATGCGCGCCAACGGCGGCCGCGGCGTGCTGCCCGGCGGCGTCCCCGGCGTGCCGGCCGGCCGGGCCGTCGTCATCGGCGGCGGCGTCTCCGGCTGGCAGGCGGCGCAGATCGCCATCGGCCTGGGCTTCCACGTGACCCTGCTCGACAAGGACGTCAACAAGCTCCGCGAGGCGGACAAGATCTTCGGCACGAAGATCCAGACCGTCGTCTCCAACGCCCTGGAGCTGGAGAAGGCCTGCCTGGAGGCCGACCTCGTCATCGGCGCGGTGCTGGTCCCCGGCGCCAAGGCCCCCAAGCTGGTCACCAACGAGCTCGTCTCGCGGATGAAGCCCGGAAGTGTCCTTGTCGACATCGCGATCGACCAAGGCGGCTGCTTCGAGGACTCCCGTCCGACCACCCACGCCGAGCCGACCTTCCAGGTCCACGACTCGGTCTTCTACTGCGTCGCCAACATGCCAGGCGCGGTGCCGAACACCTCCACCTACGCGCTGACCAACGCCACGCTGCCCTACATCGTGGAGCTCGCCGACCACGGCTGGGCGGAGGCCCTGCGCCGCGACCCGGCACTGGCCAAGGGTCTCAACGCCCATGACGGCAAGGTCGTTTACAAGGAGGTCGCCGAGGCGCACGACGTGGAGCACGTGGAGCTGTCCTCGCTGCTCGGCTGAGCCCGCGGCGCCGGTAAGTCGGCTAAGTCACCAACAGGCAAAGGCGATACGTCAACACAGGTCGTCAACGCCGCGCACCCGGCCGGACCTTGCCCGACAAGGTCCGGCCGGATGTGTGTATGGTCACTTCGCGATTCTCGGGCAACTCGCCTCGAACGTAACCCTTCAACCGATTCGCACACCGGTGAAACCTGCCGTGCGACGGCCGTACGCCCTTGACAGCGGGATGTTTCATTGCCGACACATCGGGCCGGGTCCGGCGGATTGTGTTGCTGCGGACGCCCGACACGCCATAGAGTCGCCAACCGTCGGCATGGTGCCACGCTGACCTGTCTAGAAGTTTCCTGGTCACCAAGGAGGTAAGACGACTTGTGAATGAGTCGACATTTACTCCCGGGGGTGGTCAACCAGGAATGCCTGCACGGGACCAGGGGCCCGCGGGGTTCGCGGCTGTCGGCTCCGTCGCCGTGCGCACCTTCGCAGCCCACCAGAGTCAGCAGGCGACTCACACAGCACACCAGAAGATGGATGGCCATCACGTGAACGCCATGGCCGGCGACGGAAGTGGCGCGCCCCACAACCACTTCGCCGACTACGACGAACTGCCCGAGGGGCACTTCTACGACCCCGACGCGGAGTACGAGCCCGATCCCGAGTACGCGGCCACTCTCGCGCCCGACGCGGCCAGACAGCGCCGGGAGCGCATCGGCCCGACCGGGCGCCCGCTGCCGTACTTCCCGATCCCGGGCCCGCTGACCGACCACGGACCCGCGAAGATCATCGCGATGTGCAACCAGAAGGGCGGCGTCGGCAAGACGACGTCGACCATCAACCTGGGTGCCGCGCTCGCGGAGTACGGACGCCGGGTCCTGCTCGTGGACTTCGACCCGCAGGGCGCGCTGTCGGTCGGACTCGGCGTCAACCCCATGGAACTCGACCTCACCGTCTACAACCTGCTCATGGAGCGGGGGATGGCGGCCGACGAGGTGCTGCTGAAGACGGCGGTCCCCAACATGGACCTGCTGCCCAGCAACATCGACCTGTCGGCGGCCGAGGTCCAGCTGGTCTCCGAGGTCGCCCGCGAGTCGACCCTGCAACGCGCCCTGAAGCCGCTGCTGGACGACTACGACTTCATCGTCATCGACTGCCAGCCCTCGCTCGGCCTGCTCACGGTGAACGCCCTGACGGCCGCGCACAAGGTGATCGTGCCGCTGGAGTGCGAGTTCTTCGCGCTGCGCGGTGTGGCCCTGCTGACCGAGACCATCGAGAAGGTCCAGGAGCGGCTCAACCCCGAGCTGGAACTCGACGGGATCCTCGCCACGATGTACGACTCGCGCACGGTGCACAGCCGTGAGGTGCTCGCGCGTGTCGTCGAGGCGTTCGACGACCACGTCTACCACACGGTCATCGGGCGCACGGTCCGCTTCCCGGAGACCACGGTCGCCGGTGAACCGATCACCACGTACGCCTCCAACTCCGTCGGTGCCGCCGCCTACCGCCAGCTCGCCAGGGAGGTGCTCGCCCGGTGTCACGCCGAGTGAGTCTGCCGGGGGCCGACGAACTCTTCCGTACGACAGGGGGGATGGCGCTTCAGTCGTCCACGCCCAGGCGTCAGGCCAACGGCGACGCCCGGGTGCCCGCTCCGGCGGGGGAGGGCGACGCGGTGGCGGCAGCGGCCGCGGAGGACGTGCCGCAGTCGGTGCCCGCTCAGGGCGGTGACGGCGGGGGCGCGGAGCATGTCGCGGCGGACGCGGAGTCGGCCGAGGCCGGGGAGTCCCGCAGCCGCTCCGGCTCCGCCCGGCGGCAGGCGGCGCAGGAAGGTTCTGCCGCGGGTGCGGCCGGTGCCGCCGCGGCGGCACCGCGCAAGCGCGGGCGGGCCGCAGCGCGCCGTCCCAGCGGCCGTGAGCGGCACGACGAGAAGATCACGGTCTACGTGTCGGCCGAGGAGCTCATGGACCTGGAGCACGCCCGTCTCGTGCTCCGCGGCGAGCACGGCCTGGCCGTCGACCGCGGCCGTATCGTCCGCGAGGCGGTCGCCGTGGTCCTCGCCGACCTGGAGACCCGCGGGGACGCCAGCATCCTCGTACGACGGCTGCGCGGGCGGTAGCGGTAGCCTGCGGGGGCCATGACCTCGAACGCTTCCCCACCGCCCGTCGGCGGCCCGTCCGGCCGCAGGCGCGCGCTGGGGCGCGGGCCGGGGACTTCGCCGGTTGAGCCGACGGATGTGGTCGGGCCCGGTGAGCTGCCCGAGGACACCGCCGAGTCGGGCGGGACCTCCGAGGACACCGAGGCTGCCCAGTCCGGCGGGACCCCCGAGGAGACCGATGCTGCCGGGTCGGGCGTCTGGTCCGAGGAGGAAGCGGCCGGCGCGCAGGCGTTGGTTGCCGAGGAGCCGCCCGGCGTTGTGGAGCGACAGGTCCCTGTCGAGCCGGGGACGGCGGCCGGAAGGCCTCGACCGGGGCGTGCGGCCGGGTCCGCCGGTCCCGGGGCGGGCCGTGAGGGCGCTTCTCCGGACGTGGACGACGCGTCCAGACCTGGATCTGAGGCCGGTCATCCGGAGGCGGGGCGTGAGTATCCCGTCCCCGGGCCGGTGGCTGCGGCCGAGACCGCCGCCCCGGCTGCCGAGTCCCGGGAGACCGGGTTCCGGCGCGAGGCGCTTCCTTCCGCCCCTGGGGCCGCTGCCGACACCGGGGTCGCCGTTCCGGAGCCGGGAGCCGAGGCGGTTCCTCCACAGGCCCTGGCCGAAGCCGGGGCGGCCCCCGGAGCGCGGGCCCCGCAGGACGGGAGCGAGTCGGGGGCCGCCGCCCAGCCCCCGGCCGGCGGTGCCGACGGCGATGACGGGGTCTTCAAGGTCCGGCTCGCGAACTTCGAGGGGCCCTTCGATCTGCTGCTTCAGCTGATCTCCAGGCACAAGCTGGACGTCACCGAGGTCGCGCTGTCGAAGGTGACCGACGAGTTCATGGCGTACATCCGGGCGATGGGGCCGGACTGGGACCTGGACGAGACGACCGAGTTCCTCGTCGTCGCGGCCACGCTGCTCGATCTGAAGGCGGCACGGCTGCTGCCCGCCGCCGAGGTGGAGGACGAGGCCGACCTCGCGCTGCTCGAAGCCCGGGACCTGCTGTTCGCCCGGCTCCTCCAGTACCGCGCGTACAAGCAGATCGCGGACATCTTCAGCGGGCGGCTCGACGACGAGGCCCGGCGCTATCCGCGTACCGTCGGGCTCGAACCCCACCATGCCGAGCTGCTGCCCGAGGTGGTCATCAGCATCGGTGCGGAAGGGTTCGCCAAGCTCGCCGTGAAGGCGATGCAGCCCAAGCCCAAGCCGCAGGTGTACGTCGACCACATCCACGCCCCGCTGGTCAGCGTGCAGGAGCAGGCCGCGATCGTCGTCGCGCGGCTCCGGGAGCTCGGCGAGGCCGGCTTCCGGGAGCTCGTGGCGGACACCGACGACACACTGACCGTCGTGGCCCGGTTCCTCGCGCTGCTGGAGCTGTACCGCGAGAAGGCCGTCGCGCTGGAGCAGGAGACCGCGCTCGGTGAACTGCTCGTGCGGTGGACCGGCGGGGACGGGGACGAGACACCGACCGTCACCGACGAGTTCGACCGGCCGCCCGAGCCGCCGAAGGAGGAGAAGAAGGCATGAGCCAGGAAGCCACCGAGGTCCCGGCCGGGCTGCGTGCCGTCGCCGGCCTCGATCTCAAGCCCGCGCTGGAGGCCGTCCTCATGGTCGTGGACGAGCCCGCGACCGAGGAGCACCTCGCGAAGATACTGGAGCGGCCGAAGCGCCAGATCGCGGACGCGCTGCGCGAACTGGCCGACGAGTACACCGTCCAGGGCCGCGGCTTCGAACTGCGGTTCGTGGCGAACGGCTGGCGGTTCTACACCCGCGCCGAGTACGCGCCCGCCGTCGAGCGTTTCGTGCTGGACGGCCAGCAGGCCCGCCTCACCCAGGCCGCCCTGGAGACCCTGGCCGTCGTCGCCTACCGGCAGCCGGTCAGCCGCAGCCGGGTCTCCGCCGTACGCGGAGTCAACTGCGACGGCGTCATGCGCACCCTCCTCCAGCGCGGTCTGATCGAGGAGGCGGGCACGGAACCCGAAACAGGTGCGATCCTGTACACGACGACGAACTACTTTCTGGAGCGGATGGGCCTGCGCGGTCTGGACGAGCTCCCGGAACTCGCGCCCTTCCTCCCGGAGGCGGAGGCGATCGAGGCCGAGACCCAGGAAGGCGTACCGTCGTTCGACCCGGACGCGCCTGATGACGACGTGCCGGGTCGCCGCCCGGTCACCCCGGGTACCGACGACGAAGACGACCAGACGGAAATTTGATGCGAAGCAGCGGCAGCGGCAAGAGCGGCGGGCGCGGTAACCACCGCGGCGCCGGCAACGACAGGGACCAGAAGCAGGGGCAGGGCCGCCCCCGCAAGCCCCGCCCGGAGGAGCGCCGCTACGACGTGGGCCCCGGAGCGACCAAGGACGGCCCCAAGGCCGGACGCGGCGGCGCCGCGCGCGGCGGAGCCAAGGGCGGGCCCAAGCAGCCCCAGAAGGGCGGCCGTACGGCCCCGGCGCGCCCCCGTGAGTACGAGGCGAAGATCGAGGAGCGCAACCGCGACCGGTACGCCGGGAAGAAGGAGGTCAAGCTCCCGAAGACCTTCCCGGGTGCTGAGCAGGAGGGCGAGCGCATCCAGAAGGTCCTCGCCCGCGCGGGCTTCGGCTCCCGGCGCGCCTGCGAGGAGCTGATCGACGAGGCCCGCGTCGAGGTCAACGGCGAGATCGTGCTGGAGCAGGGGCGGCGGGTCGACCCGGAGAAGGACGAGATCAAGGTCGACGGCCTGACCGTCGCCACCCAGAGCTACCAGTTCTTCGCGCTGAACAAGCCCGCCGGGGTCGTCTCCACCATGGAGGACCCGGAGGGCCGGCAGTGCCTCGGTGACTACGTCACCAACCGCGAGACCCGGCTCTTCCACGTCGGACGGCTCGACACCGAGACCGAGGGTGTCATCCTGCTCACCAACCACGGCGAGCTGGCCCACCGGCTGACCCACCCCAGGTACGGCGTGAAGAAGACCTACCTCGCGCACATCGTCGGCCCGATCCCGCGCGACCTGGGCAAGCAGCTCAAGGACGGCATCCAGCTGGAGGACGGCTACGCGCGCGCGGACCACTTCCGCGTCGTCCAGCAGACAGGCAAGAACTACCTCGTCGAGGTCACCCTCCACGAGGGCCGCAAGCACATCGTGCGGCGGATGCTCGCGGAGGCCGGTTTCCCGGTCGACAAGCTGGTCCGCACCGCCTTCGGCCCGATCACCCTCGGCGACCAGAAGTCCGGCTGGCTGCGGCGGCTGTCCAACACGGAGGTCGGCATGCTGATGCAGGAAGTCGATCTCTAGGCTTACGCGGACACCGCGAGTGCCGTGAGTTCCCCGTGTCCTTCCGGGCGCGGGGACGGAAGGACTTCTGACATGACCACGCTGGTCTACAAGCAAGCCGCCACCGGAGCGCTGACCGGGCTCGCCCTGGGGGACGCGCTGGGGTATCCGACCGAGTTCAGCGACGTGCCGTCGATCGTCGCCAGGTTCGGTCCGTGGCGGCGGCTGGACCTGCCGTCACCGGCGCTCGTCACCGACGACACCCAGATGACGCTGGCGCTCGGGCGGGGCATCCGGACGGCGATGGACCGGGGCGTACTCGAACCCGAGGGGATGGCCGACGCCGTACGGCAGGAGTTCATCGCCTGGAACCGCTCTCCGGAGAACAACCGCGCTCCCGGCAACACGTGCCTGCGGGCCTGCGCCCTGCTGGAGCACGCGGACCGCCCCTGGCAGGACGCCAGTCAGATCCACTCCAAGGGCTGTGGCGCCAACATGCGTGTCGCGCCCCTGGGGCTGGTCCCCGGCCTGAGCGACGAACAGCGCGCGGGTGCCGCCCAGTTGCAGTCCGCCCTCACCCACGGGCACCCCACCGCGCTCGCCGCGTCCGACCTGACGGCGCTCGCCGTACGGCTGCTCGCGCAGGGCGCCGAGCCGGCCGGGCTGGTCGGTCTGCTCCGCTCGTACGCCCTGGAGAACCGCAGCCACTACCACGAGCGCTGGCTCGGCGACCTGTGGCGCCGGGCCCAGGACCCGAGCCCCGAGCAGTTCATCGCGCGCGGCTGGGACGAGTGCCTGGCGATCCTCGACCGGCTCCGGCGCGCCGTGGGCACCGTCTCGCCCGAGGCCGACCCGTGCCTGGCCACCGGTGAGGGCTGGATCGCCGAGGAGGCCCTGGCGGCCGGGCTGCTGTGCTTCCTGCTCTTCGCCGACGAGCCGCTCACGGCGCTGCGCCGTGCCGCCTGCACCGCCGGCGACTCGGACTCCATCGCCTGCCTGGCGGGCGCCTTCGCCGGTGCGTACCTGGGCGCGGAGTGCTGGCCGGGCGAGTGGGCCGACCGGATCGAGTACCGGAGCGACCTGCTGACCCTCGGCGCGCTCTGGGACGCGTGACGGATGACCGACGTCCTGGACATCGACCTGACGCCAGTGGTGGCCGAACAGCCCGACCCGGTGCTGTTCGCCACCGTCTCCGGCGCCCACCTCTACGGCTTCCCGTCCCGCGACTCGGACGTGGACCTGCGAGGCGCGCACCTGCTGCCGACCGCTGATCTGGTGGGTCTGCGCGAGCCGGAGGAGACCCGGTCGCGGATGTGGGAGCGGGACGG
Organism: Streptomyces coeruleorubidus; assembly: GCF_028885415.1. Classification (GTDB taxonomy): domain Bacteria; phylum Actinomycetota; class Actinomycetes; order Streptomycetales; family Streptomycetaceae; genus Streptomyces; species Streptomyces coeruleorubidus_A. The sequence continues at coordinate 2,126,315 of NZ_CP118527.1, read as the reverse complement.
TGTCGAGATGGACCTCGTCACGCACGACCTGCGCAAGTTCGTACGCCTGATGCTGCGCCGCAACGGCTACGTGCTGGAACAGCTGCTCTCGCCGCTCGTCGTGCACACGACCAGCACGCACCAGGAGCTGGTCGCGCTCGCTCCTGGCGTCCTCACCAGTCACCACGCCCACCACTACCGCGGCTTCGCGACCACGCAGTGGCGGCTGTTCGAGAAGAGCGGCGAGCTCAAGCCGCTGCTCTACACCTTCCGCGTCCTGCTGACCGGCATCCACCTGATGCGCAGTGGCGAGGTGCAGGCGCATCTGCCGACGCTGCTCGGCGACATCGACGCGCCCGCCTACGTGCCGGACCTCATCGCGGCGAAGGCCGAGCGGGAACACGGGTCGGCCGAGGTCGACCACGCGCGCGTGCGGTCGGACGTCGAGCGGTTGCGGGGCGCGCTCGGCGAGGCACAGCAGGCCTCAGCCCTGCCGTCGGCCCCGGTCGTCCATGACGCCCTGCACGACCTCGTCGTACGGGTCCGCCTGCAGGGCTGAGGCGCGGCGGGCGCGGGCGAGGAAGTCCTCCACGCGCCGCCGGTCGGGTGCGGCCGGGAGCGGGCTGCGGCGGACGGCCTCCTCGGCCTCCCGCTCCAGACGGGCCATCCGCGTCTCGACCTCCTGCCAGGACACCTCGCCGCGCTTCACCGCGAGGAGGGGCTCCCGCTGGTCGCCGACGTCGATCGTGAGCGTGCCGGTGCGCAGCAGGTCGCGGGCGCTGGTCAGCAGGCGGAGCAGGTGCATGGCGTGCTTCCAGCGGGGGGTGCCGTGGTTGCTGATGTGGGTTTCCAGCTTGCGGCGCTGGCCGTATGCGTAGCGCGTGAACGTGTCGTGGACCCGACGGGAGAGGAACGCCCCCCGCAGGGCGAGCAGTTCGCGGCCGGTGTCGTCGGTGTACTCCACGAGCGGGGAGTGCAGGCACTCCAGGATGTTGGGGTTGGCGCGCAGGGCCAGCTCGCAGAAGCGTTCCAGCTCCCAGCTGAACTGCTCCTCGGCAGGGCCCTCGACGTGCGTCGGCGGCTTGTCGAAGCGCCAGAACAGAGGCGTGGGAGCCAGGAACACGCCACGGCGGTCGGTGTCGCTGTCGTCCGTCGCCAGCCCGAAGGCGCGCGAACCCATCACACAGGCGTAGATCGTGTGGTCGCGTACCAGGGCCTCGGGCTGCATGCCCGGGAGCGTACGCGGGCCCTCACGTGAGGCGAACCGAGTTTCCCTCCACGGTGATCTGCTCGGCGGGCAGCGGCCGCGTCGCCGGGCCGTGGGCCACCGAGCCGTCGGCGATGCGGAACTTGCTGCCGTGACAGACGCAGTTGATGGTGCCGTCGGAGACGGACGCCACCGTGCAGCGCTGGTGGGTGCAGATCGCCGAGAAGGCCTTGAACCGGCCCTGCTCGGGCTGGGTCACCACGATTTCTTCCTCCTTGAAGATCTTTCCGCCGCCGACGGGGATCTCGTCCGTGGAGGCCAGCTCCTGACCGGCCGCCTCCCGGCCGGTGGGTGAGCTCGTCGACGCCGAGCCGTTGTCGTCGCCGCCCCCGCCGCAGGCCGCGACGAGTGCCGCCGCTCCCGTCGCGCCCGTCGCGAGGAGAACCGTGCGGCGTGTGGTCTCGTAGGTCATGTCGTCACTCCGAAGGTGCCAAAGATGGATAAATCGGAATTCTATGAATCTTTGCATCGAAAATACCCAAGGAGTGGTAAGCCCGGTGTCTCATCGGATGGGCGCCGCGCACCCCGGCCGCGCGGGCTGACTAGGCTTGACACGCAGAGCGACACGCAGCGACACGCACGTCAGCAAGGAGCAACGCCGTGGCGGTACGAGCGGTCCGGGGCGCCGTCCAACTCGAACGGGACGAGGCCGGGCACATGGACGAGCAGGTCGGAGCCCTGCTCACGGCCATCCTGGAGCGCAACGACCTCACCGCCGAGGACCTGATCAGCGTCTGGTTCACGGCCACGCCCGACCTGCACAGCGACTTCCCGGCGGCCGCCGCCCGCAAGCTCGGCATCGTCGACGTCCCGCTGATCTGCGCCCAGGAACTCGACATCGAGGGCGCCATGCCGCGTGTCGTCCGCGTTCTCGCACACATCGAGTCCGACAAGCCCCGTGCCGACATCGCGCACGTCTACCTCGGCGCCGCGGGCGCCCTGCGCAAGGACATTGCCCAGTGAGGACCGCACTCGTCATCGGAACCGGGCTGATCGGCACGTCCGCCGCCCTGGCCCTGTCCCAGCGGGGCGTCACCGTGCACCTCGCCGACCACGACCCCGAGCAGGCACGCACGGCGGCCGCGCTCGGCGCCGGCACGGACGAGGCGCCGGACGGGCCCGTCGACCTCGCGATCGTCGCCGCCCCGCCCGCGCACGTGGCCGACGTACTCGCCGACGCCATGGGCCGCGGTGTGGCGCGCGGCTACCTCGACGTCGCCAGCGTCAAGGGCGGGCCGCGCCGCGAGCTGGAGGCACGCGGCCTCGACCTGACGGCGTACCTCGGCACGCACCCCATGTCGGGCCGCGAGAAGTCCGGCCCGCTCGCCGCCACCGGCGACCTCTTCGAGGGCCGCCCCTGGGTGCTGACCCCGACCCGGGACACCGACACCGAGGTGCTGAACCTCGCCCTGGAGCTGGTCTCGCACTGCCGTGCCGTGCCGGTCGTGATGGACGCCGACGCCCACGACCGTGCCGTCGCCCTCGTCTCCCACATGCCCCACCTGGTCTCCAGCCTGGTCGCCGCGCGCCTGGAGCACGCCGAGGAGGCCGCCGTACGGCTGTGCGGGCAGGGCATCCGGGATGTGACCCGGATCGCCGCCTCCGATCCCGGCATGTGGATCGACATCCTCTCCGCGAACCCCGGACCGGTCGCCGACCTGCTCACGGACGTCGCCGCCGACCTGGAGGAGACCGTGCGGGCCCTGCGCGCCCTGCAGTCCTCCGACGAGGACAAGCGCCGTGACGGCACCACCGGTATCGAGGACGTCCTGCGCCGCGGCAACGCCGGCCAGATCCGCGTCCCCGGCAAGCACGGATCCGCTCCGCGTGCCTACGAGGTCGTGGCCGTGCTCATCGACGACCAGCCGGGACAGCTGGCCCGGATCTTCGCGGACGCGGGCAGGGCCGGGATCAACATCGAGGACGTGCGCATCGAGCACGCGACCGGGCAGCAGGCCGGTCTGGTGCAGCTGATGGTGGAGCCGAAGGCGGCACCCGTGCTGAGTGCCGCGCTGCGGGACCGGGGCTGGGCGATCCGGCAGTAGTGCATGCTGGATGTGGCTGACCGACGCGCGGCCGGACGAGTGACCCGCACCCAGTAACCTTGTGCGGGGCCGTCGCGCCCTCACCCCCGCCAGCCCGGTTCAGGAAGGTCCCCCACTGTGGAAAGCGTCACGCCAGTGATTGTCGCCATCGACGGCCCCGCCGGCACCGGCAAGTCGAGCACGTCGAAGGCCGTGGCGGCGCAGCTAGGCCTGAGCTACCTGGACACCGGCGCCCAGTACCGGGCGATCACCTGGTGGATGGTGAACAACGGCATCGACATCGACGACCCCGCCGCGATCGCCGCCGCGGCCGGCAAGCCCGAGATCGTCTCCGGCACCGACCCCGAGGGCCCCACCATCACCGTCGACGGCGTCGACGTGTCCGCCCCGATCCGCACCCAGGAGGTCTCCTCCAAGGTCAGCGCGGTCAGCGCGGTGCCCGAGGTGCGCGCACGGATCACCGAACTGCAGCGCTCGATCGCGGCCTCCGCGCAGAGCGGCATCGTGGTCGAGGGCCGTGACATCGGCACGACCGTGCTGCCGGACGCCGATCTGAAGATCTTCCTCACCGCCTCCCCGGAGGCGCGTGCCGCCCGCCGCAGCGGCGAGCTGAAGGGCGCCGACGTGCACTCCACCCGCGAGGCCCTGATCAAGCGGGACGCGGCCGACTCCAGCCGCAAGACCTCGCCGCTCGCCAAGGCGGACGACGCGGTCGAGGTGGACACCACCGAACTCACGCTGGCCCAGGTCATCGAGTGCGTCGTCACCCTCGTCGAGGAGAAGCGGGCCGGGAAGTGACCGACCAGCTGCCCCCTGCGGGGCGCCGACGTCGGGCGGCGCATCGGCGTCGGCCTGATGTACGGGCTGTGGAAGCCGCGCGTGCTCGGCGCCTGGCGGGTGCCCACGACCGGCCCGGTGATCCTCGCCGTCAACCACTCCCACGTCATCGACGGCCCGATGGTCATGGGCGTGGCGCCCCGGCCGACGCACTTCCTGATCAAGAAGGAGGCGTTCATCGGCCCGCTCGACCCGTTCCTGACCGGCATCGGCCAGCTCAAGGTGGACCGCGACACCACCGACCGCACGGCGATCACCCGGGCGCTCGGTGTGCTGGAGAACGGCGGCGTGCTCGGCATCTTCCCGGAGGGCACCCGGGGCGAGGGCGACTTCGCCTCGCTGCGCGCCGGGCTCGCGTACTTCGCGGTGCGCAGCGGCGCCCCGATCGTGCCGGTCGCCGTGCTGGGAAGTTCCGAGAAGCGGGGACGGTTGATACAGGGGCTGCCTCCGCTGCGGTCCCGCGTCGACGTCGTCTTCGGGGAGCCCTTCGAGGCGGGCGACGGCAGCGGGCGCCGTACGCGCACGGCGCTGGACGAGGCGACCGGGCGCATCCAGAAGCAGCTCGCCGCCCACCTGGAAAACGCCAGGCGCCTCACCGGGCGCTAGGCAACACTGAGTAGTGGATCAGCCCGCGGGACAGCGGGTACTCCACCGACCACCACGATGAACGACGAGGTACGGACTTCATGAACGACCAGATCCAGCCCGACGGCTCGGACGCGTACGAAGGCGCGCACGAGCACGACCACGGGGCGCTCGGCGACGCCGAGTTCGCGGAGTTCATGGAGCTCGCCGTGGAGGAGGGCTTCGACCTCGAGGACGTCGAGGGCGCGATCGAGGCGGCCGGGCACGGCCCGCTGCCCGTCCTCGCCGTGGTCGGCCGCCCCAACGTCGGCAAGTCGACCCTGGTGAACCGCATCATCGGCCGCCGCGAGGCCGTCGTCGAGGACAAGCCCGGCGTCACCCGCGACCGGGTGACGTACGAGGCCGAGTGGGCGGGCCGCCGCTTCAAGGTCGTCGACACCGGCGGCTGGGAGCAGGACGTCCTCGGCATCGACGCCTCCGTGGCCGCCCAGGCCGAGTACGCCATCGACGCGGCCGACGCGGTGGTCTTCGTCGTCGACGCCAAGGTCGGCGCCACCGACACCGACGAGGCCGTCGTCCGGCTGCTGCGCAAGTCCGGCAAGCCGGTCGTGCTGTGCGCCAACAAGGTGGACGGCCCGAGCGGCGAGGCCGACGCGGCCTACCTGTGGTCGCTGGGCCTGGGGGAGCCGTACCCGGTCTCGGCGCTGCACGGCCGGGGCACCGGCGACATGCTCGACCAGGTCCTGGAGGTGCTGCCGGAGGCGCCGCGCGAGACGTTCGGCGGGGGCGGCATCGGCGGGCCGCGCCGCATCGCCCTGATCGGCCGCCCGAACGTCGGCAAGTCCTCGCTGCTGAACAAGGTGGCGGGCGAGGAGCGCGTCGTCGTCAACGAGCAGGCGGGCACCACCCGTGACCCGGTCGACGAGCTGATCGAACTGGGCGGCGTCACCTGGAAGTTCGTCGACACGGCGGGCATCCGCAAGCGCGTCCACCTCCAGCAGGGTGCCGACTACTACGCCTCGCTGCGCACCGCCGCCGCCGTCGAGAAGGCGGAGGTCGCGGTCATCCTCATCGACGCCTCCGAGTCCATCTCGGTGCAGGACCAGCGGATCGTCACCATGGCGGTCGAGGCGGGCCGTGCGATCGTCCTCGCCTTCAACAAGTGGGACACCCTCGACGAGGAGCGCCGCTACTACCTGGAGCGGGAGATCGAGACCGAGCTGGGCCAGGTGGCGTGGGCCCCGCGCGTCAACGTCTCGGCGCGTACCGGCCGTCACATGGAGAAGCTGGTCCCCGCGATCGAGACGGCCCTGGCGGGCTGGGAGACCCGGGTCCCGACCGGCAGGCTGAACGCGTTCCTCGGCGAGCTGGTCGCCGCCCATCCGCACCCGGTCCGGGGCGGCAAGCAGCCGCGCATCCTGTTCGGCACGCAGGCGGGCACCAAGCCGCCGCGGTTCGTGCTGTTCGCCTCCGGCTTCATCGAGGCGGGCTACCGGCGCTTCATCGAGCGCCGCCTGCGCGAGGAGTTCGGCTTCGAGGGGACGCCGATCCACATCTCGGTGCGGGTGCGCGAGAAGCGCGGCGCGAAGAAGAAGTAGCAGGTACAGCGGAAGGGCGGCCCCGGCAGGGGCCGCCCTTCCGCTGTACGGTGCTCGCTTCAGACGCCGCTTCGCCGGCCCGGCGGCAGTGCGGCCGGCACGTGGTGCATCCCCGTGTCGTGCGAGCCGATGGTCCCGACGCGCTGCCACTGCGGCTGCTGTCCGGCAGCATGGCGGGCGCTCTGGGCACCCGCGCTGTAGGCACTGTACGAGCTGCTGTGCGAACCGCTGTACGAGCCCGTACTGTGCGGGATGTTCCAGAAGGCGGTGAAGCCGAATTTCTCCTCGCCGCTGCGGTCGCCGGGAAGTGCGCGGAAGGACTTGACGTACTCGGCGTAGAGCGCGTCGTAGATCGGCGTGGCCGATGGGCCGCTCTGGGAGTCCTGAGCCGAGCGTGCGGAGGGGATCGACGAGTAGGACTGGCGGCGGGGAACGTCGTATGCGTGCACGTATGTCCAAACGACCCCGCGGGTCAAGGGATGCGGGGCCGGTACGGCTTTCGCAGGGGCGCGGCCCGCGCGGGTGACGTGCCGCTCAGGTGCCGGCCAGCGGCAGCACCGCGGCGACCAGCTTTCCGGTCGCCGCCGCCTTGTCCAGCGCGTCCCGCAGCAGGTCCTCGCGCGGCTGGCGGCCGATCGAGCCGACCGGCGCGGCGAACATCACCACCTGCTGGTGCTTGTTGGCGGCCGCGCGCCAGCCCTCGCTGACCTGGAGCGGCTGGTGCGCCTGCCACCAGGCCACCGGCTGGCCGCCGTTGTTGCCCGGCTGGAGCACCGCGTGCAGCCGGCCCACGGCGAGCAGTACGGACCAGCCGTGCAGCACGGGCGGTACGGCGGACAGCTCGGTCAGCGGCATGAAGCCCTGCTCGATGAGCAGCGGCAGGAAGTCGTCGCCGGAGCCCGTGGTGCCGGGCCGGACGATGGGCGCCGTCGGCTCCACCACCAGGGCCGGGTGCAGCTCCCCGGCGATCAGCACGAGCCCGCTGGTCACGCCGAGCATCGCCTGCTCGGGCACCACCTTGTCGGGCTCCAGGTCGACGGTGTCGCCGGTGATGGACTTCACAGCGCCCCGGAGCTGTTCCTCGGTGACCTGGACGACCTGCGAGGGCAGGCAGCCGGCGTGGGCGAAGGCGAGGACGGCGGTCTCGTCCCCGATGAACAGGACGGTGCTGGTGCGCTCCTGCTCGGAGTCGCCCGGAGTGCGGCAGGACGTGCAGTCGTAACTGCCCGGGGCGGTCTCTCCGGCGAGCAGGCGGTCGGCTTCTTCGTCGCCGATCTCGGCGCGTACCTCGTCGCTGACGTCGAGCATGCGCGGCACGGGTGACTCCCTCGGGGATGCGGTGCGTGGCAAGACCGGGTGGCTCCCGGCCCGTGGTCCGGGTGGGCCCCGGCTCATGAAGAAGACAACGGGTGATCTGTGGCGGGAGTCACGCCCCAGAGCGAACGGAATCGAACCATCCAGCGCACAGGGTCACGCTCGGCGCGGAATCGCGCACTCACCGTCAAGTCACCGTTCTGTAAAGGAGGTTGAGGGGGTGAGGTGGCTCACAGGACGTCAGGCGGGATGGTCGATATATCACGAAATCAAGGAATGAAGTGGGTGTCCGGAAATAGTCGTTACCTGGGGTATCGGGGAACTGGCCTGGCATGACGGGCAACCGGTTGATGACGGCCGGTCAACCTCCTTAGATTCCTCGGCCGTGTGCAGCGAGCACCGCTCGGGTACGTCCGCCGGCCGCGTGATTCTCCGGAACCACGCGCAGCACCACACCGGCGGACGGGGCGAGCGCGACCCACGCGCCCCATGGCGCGGGGAGTGGCGTTCCGCCTTGGGGGACCCCGAGTGCTTCGAGAGGGAACTACATGTCCGAATGTGCCGATACCACTCGCGACAACGCTCGGAAGAACCAGGTTCGTACGACGGCGGTCCTCGCCGGGGCGGCACTGCTCGCGCCCCTCGGACTGCTCGCCGCGACCGGAAACGCCGCGGCGGCTGACAGCGGAGTGTGGGACCGCATCGCCCAGTGCGAGAGCGGCGGCAACTGGCACATCAACACCGGCAACGGCTACTACGGCGGACTCCAGTTCGCCGCCTCCACCTGGCGCGCCTACGGCGGCACGGCCTACGCGCCCACCGCCGACCAGGCGAGCAAGTCCCAGCAGATCGCCGTCGCCACCAAGGTCCAGCGCGCCCAGGGCTGGGGCGCCTGGCCGACCTGCTCGGCACGCGCCGGGGCCGGCGGCGGCGCACCCGCGGCGTCCGCGGCCGACCCGGTCACCTCCGCCAAGCCCGCTCCGGCGAAGCCCTCGAAGACGCCGGCGCGTTCCACGGCACACCCCGACCGCGGCTCCTCCCGCGGCGACTACACCGTCCGCGAGGGCGACACCCTGAGCGGCGTCGCCGCCCGGCACGGGACCACCTGGCAGCACCTCTACGCCGCCAACAAGGCCGCCATCGGCGGCGATCCCGACGTGATCGTGCCCGGCCAGCGCCTCGAACTCTGACCTCTCCCCCTCGCCGGGACACGCGGGCCCCGTCCGGCCGGCCGGACGGGGCCTCGGCGTGTCTGAGGCTCACTGTCCGAGCTCGCTCGCCTCCCCGGCGAACACGACGGCCCCGCGGCGCAGTTCGTACACCAGGACCGGCCGGTCCCGCAGGGCGGGCGGCAGACGCTGCTCGGCGACCACCACGCACGCGTCGAGCGCGCTCAGCAGCCCGTAGGTGCGGGCCGCGACCGAGGACGACATGCCCTGGGCCGGCTCGTCGACGAGCACCACGCGCGCGCGTGCCAGCAGCGCCCGGGACAGGGCGAGCATGCGCTGCTCCCCGCCGGAGAGGGTGCCGGCCCGCCGCTCCAGCAGGGGGCGCAGCTGCGGATAGGCGTCGAGGGCCGGGCCGTGGTCCGGGGCGGCGAGTTCGAGGTTCTCGCGCACGGTGAGCGAGCCGAACACGGCTTGCCGCTCCGGCACCAGGCACAGCCCGCGCCGGGCCCGCTCGTACGCCGGTACGCGGGTCACGTCGGCGCCGTCCCACACCACGGCGCCGCCCGACAGGGGCACCGTTCCGGCCAGGGCGCGCAGGGCGGTGCTGCGGCCGGAGCCGTTGCGGCCCAGCAGCACGGTCAGACCCGGGCCCGGGGCGGCGAGGGTGACGCCGTGCAGGGCCTCCAGCGGGCCGTAGCGCACGCGCGCGTGGCGCAGGGAGACGACGGTCATCGCCCGGCCGCCGTTCCCAGGGCGTCCAGGACGCGCTCGGGCGGGCCGGAGGCGACGATCCGGCCAGCCGTCATCACATGCACGACGTCGGCGAGGCCCGCGACCAGGTCCAGGTCGTGCTCGACGACGAGCAGGGCCGTGCCGTCGGCGGCCAGGGCCTTCAGGACCCGGGCGAGAGCGGCCACTTCGGTGGTGTCGAGGCCGGCGGCGGGCTCGTCGAGCAGCAGGACGCGCGGGGCGCCGGCGAGGGCCCGGGCCAGTTCGACGCGGCGCAGCGTCCCCGTGGGCAGCCCGGCGGCGGGCAGCGCCCGCACCGGCCCGTCGAGACCGAGCAGCCTGAGTGTCCGCTCCACGGCGCCCGGGTCGGTCACCCGGCCCTGTTCGGCGCCCACCCGGACGTTCTCGGCCACGGTCAGCGACGGGAAGACGGCCAGTTGCTGGAAGGTCCGCGCGACACCGAGCCGGGTGCGGGCGTGCGCGGGCAGGGCGGTGATGTCCCGCCCGCCGAGGCGCACCGACCCGCGCGCGGGCCGCAGTGTCCCGGCCAGACAGTGGAACAGGGTGCTCTTTCCGGCTCCGTTGGGGCCCACGACCGCGGTGATCCGCCCGGGGGAGAGGTCCAGGTCGACCCCGTCGAGGGCGGTGAAGCCGCCGTAGTGGGCGTGCAGGCGGCGGGCGGTGAGGACGGGGGAGGCTGTGGTGGCCGGGCCGGTGGATGGTCGGGGCGCCCCCGGCGGCGCTGCCGCACGCGGCGGGGCGCCCGGGACGGGCTCGGCGGCGGTGCGCGCTGCCGTGGCGGCTTGGGGGCCGACGGACGGCTGCCGCCCGGGCGTGCCGTGTCGGGTGAGCCGTGGCGGTCCGCCGGGGCGGGCCCGTGCGTCCCGTCCGCCGAGGCGACCGGCGGGCGTTGGGAGGCCGGGCCCGAGGGGCCGCGCTCCGTGCCCCCCTCGCCGCTTCGGGGCTCGCGTCGTCCGGCCGCCCCCGTGCCTTCCGCCCCCCGCATCACGCCGGTCGCCGTCGCCCCCGTCGGCACGGGCGCCCTCCGGGCCGCCCGCGGCTCCGCCGGGCGCAGCAGCCCGCGGGCCCGGGCTCCCACCGGTGTGAGGGCCGGTGCGCCGCGGCGCAGGCGCAGGCGTTCCGCCGCTGTCCGCAGGGCCTCGTACGGGCCGCCGGGGAAGCGGCCCACGAGGACCGCCAGGACGCCGATCAGGGCGGCTGCCACGCCACCGCGCGTGCCCGCGTCCAGGCCGACCAGGAGGGCCGCGGCGGCGAGGGCGCCGAGGGTGCTGTCGGCGCCCAGCACCACGACCGCCGCGAACCACAGCAGACCGCGCACCGGGTCGTAGGCGGCGGGGTCGAAGGCACGCAGGCCCATGCCGAGCATGCCGCCGCCCAGTGCGGCGAGCGCGGCGCCCGCGACGAAGGCGAGCAGCTTGAGGGACGGCACCGGGACGCCCGCCGCCTGCGCCCCCGCCTCGTGGTCCCGCATGGCCGCGAGGGCCCGGCCCGTCCGCCCCCGGCGCAGCCCGTGCGCCGCCAGCAACGCCACCGCCAGCAGGAGCAGTTCCAGGACGTAGTACGCGCGGTCCCCTTCGAAACCCGCCGGGCGGCCCAGCGACAGGCCCGCCGTGGCGTACGGCTGGGCGAAGACGAAGCGGCTCACGCCCACGCCGACGGCGAACGTCGCCAGCGCCAGCGCCAGGCCCCGGCGGCCGATCGCCGGCCAGCCCGTGAGCAGGCCGAGCGGTGCCACCAGGACGACCGCCACCGCGAGGGCCGCCAGCTCCGGCATGTCCGGCAGGCCCGGGAAGCGGCCCGCCGCCAGCAGCGCGGTGAACAGGGCGCCCAGACCCGCGTACGCCGCCTGCCCCAGCGAGATCTGGCCGCCGCGGCCGGTGACCACGACCAAGGACAGCAGGACGACGGCCAGCGCCGGCACCTGGATCGAGGTGTGCAGGTCCCGGCCCGCCAGACCCAGCGGCAGCAGGAACAGCACGGCCGCCACGAGCCACGCGCCGGGCGGTGTCGGAACCCGGGCGGTGGCGGTGCGCGGCAGCGCGTCACGCGTGCCCACACCCGGCAGGACCAGGGCCGCGACGAGCAGGGCGACGACGAACAGGTTCGTGCCGGCCGCCTGGAGCAGCGGCGCGCCCCACCCGGACGGGTGCAGCCGCGTGAGCTGGCTCTGCGCCACACCGACGCCCAGCGCCACCCCCACCGCGACCGGCAGGCTCCGCATCCGCGCGGCCACCGCGACCGCCACGACCTCCATCACCAGCAGCGGCAGCCCGTACGGGTCCAGACGCACGTACGGTGCCAGCAGTACGCCGGTCAGGCCCGCCGTGAAGGAGCCGAACGCCCAGCCCGCCGCCGCGACCCGGTCCGCGTCGATGCCGCCCAGCACGGCGAGCTGCCGGTCGTCGACCACGGCCCGCAGCTCCCGCCCGAACCGCGTCCAGCGGACGACCGCCGCGACCCCGGCGGCCAGCACCAGCACCACCGCCAGCTGCCCCCACGGCTCGTCCGGCACCAGCTCCGGCGCGTCGTCCCGTGCTCCCTGCCCCCACAGCAGCGCCGCACCGCCCACGAGCAGCACGAACACCCCGATGGACGCCACCAGCGTCTGCGCCGGGTCACCGCCGAGAACCGCCAGGGGCCGGAAGACGAACCGTTCCAGTACGACACCCAGCCCCGGCGCCAGCACCAGCAGTGTCACCGCGGCCCCGAGCCACAGCGGCCAGCCCCACTCGACCACGCACTGCCGCAGCGCGTAGGCGCACACCATCGCGATCGCGCCGTGCGCGAAGTTCAGCACCCCGGTCGCCCGGTACGTCACGATCAGGCCGATCCCGGTCAGCGCCGCCGCGCTGCCGACCGCCAGGCCGGCCAGGGTGAGGTCGTACGTCAGGGAGGACATCGGCCGGGCTCAGTCGGTCTCTTCGGCGGGCTCGCAGATCGGGCACGGGCCCAGCTCGCCGCTCGTCACCAGCTTGGAGTCCACCGGAACCGCCTCCGCCTTCCCCGCGACCAGCGGGCAGTCCGCGCGGTGCCACAGCGTGCCGCCGGGCACCATCCGCAGCTCGCCGCTGACCGCGAGGGGGGCGAGGGCGGCCTGCCCGGTCTCGGCGGCCGGCTGACCGGCATCGTCGGGCCCGGCCGCGACCAGCAGGCCGTACAGCTCCTCCACGCGCGCGGCGGCGATCGAGCTCCGCCCGTGGGCCAGCAGCACCGCCCCGGAGATGATCAGCGCAGCGCCGGGGACCGTGCAGGAGGCCAGGTAGGGCAGCTGCCGTTCGGCGAAGCGCTCCCCGGAGACGCCGTACCAGCCGACGACGCACAGCACCGCGCCGGCGGCCAGCGCCACCCAGCCGGCCCAGAGGACGGGATGCACGGTCCGCAGTCGGCTTGTCCGCATCGCTGGCTCCCACACGTCGGTTGTCCGGGCACGCGCCTGGCCGCCTGTTCAAGTCCGCCGATCGCTTGCACTATGCCCCTTGGAAGCTGACCCTGAAAGCACCGGGCGCACATGGCCCGGACCGACACCCGGTGGTGAGCCAGATGGTTCTCGGCAGCGACCTCAGGCGGGGGAACGCGACACGGGGCCCACGAGCCGCGGGACGGGGTACGGCGATCACGGCCGCCCTGGTCCTGGCCCTCGCCCCGGCCCTCGCGGCATGTGGCGACGACAATGGCGGGGGCGGCGAGGCCACGCCGCCCCAACCGACCGTGGATCGGACCGCGACCGCACCGGCCAGCGCGCCGGCGGACCGTGCCGCGGCCGAGCGGGAGATCAGGCAGAACTGGGAGAAGTTCTTCGATCCGAAGACCTCGACGCAGGACAAGCAGGCCCTCCTGGAGAACGGCGACCGGATGGGCCCCGTCCTTGAGGCCTTCAGCGGTGACGAACGCGGCAGGCAGGTCCAGGCGAAGGTCACCAAGATCGAGTTCACCTCGGCGACCGAGGCGGACGTGACCTACACGCTCACCCTGAAGGGCGCCACCGCCCTGCCGGACGCCTCCGGTACGGCCGTCGAGCAGGACGGCACCTGGAAGGTGTCCGCCAAGGCGCTGTGCGCGCTGGTGCAACTGAGCGGCAATGCGTCGCCGGTCCCGGGCTGCTGAAGCCCTCGCCGCGGTGCTGCTGCTCGCCCTGAGCGCGGCCTGCGGCAGCCGGCTCCCGGAGAGCGACTTCGAGCACGACGACCGCACCCCCGCGCCCCGCGACGCCGCGCCCTTGCGGGTCGGCATCATCGCCAGCGCCACCAGCCCGGTCGGCGGCGCCGCCTTCACCGGCCCGCGCGACGGTGCCAAGGCGTGGTTCGACCGGCTCAACGCGCGCGGGGGCATAGACGGCCGCCGCGTTCAGGTGCGCCTGTGCGACGACGGCGGCAGCGGCGTCGGCAACAACGAGTGCGTGCACCGCCTGGTCGAGGAGGACAAGGTGGTCGCCCTGGTCGCCACCACCGCCCTGGACTACGCGGGCGCCTCCCGCGTCTCACGCGCGCGCGTGCCCGACATCGGAGGCCAGCCCATCGGCAGCGCCTACGACACCTACCCGCACCTCTACGGCATCTACGGCAGCCGCGCGCCGCGCGACGGCACCACCGGCTGGGACGGCAAGCTCTACGGCGGCACCGAGGTCTACCGCTACTTCGCACGCGAGCACGGCGCCCGGACCGCCGCCGTCGTCTCCTACAACCAGTCCGCGTCCGCCGCCTACGCCCGGCTCGTCGAACGGGGCCTGCGCGCCGAGGGCTACAAGGTCGTCACCGAGCAGGTCGACTTCGCCCTGCCCAACTTCCGCGCCGTCGCCGCCGACCTGAAGGAACAGGGCGCCGACCTCGTCTTCGACGCCATCGACAGCCACGGCAACGCCCGGCTGTGCCAGGCCATGGACGAGGTCGGCGCCGACGTCACCGCCAAGGTGACCAACGTGCAGAACTGGACGTCCACCGTCGCCGACGCCTACAAGGACGCCCCGCGCTGCCGCAACGCCCTCTGGGCGACCGGCTCCAGCCGCAACTACGACGACACCGGCCACCCGGCCGTACGGGAGTTCCGCGAGGCGACGAAGGACCTGAAGACGCACTCGCAGTGGCAACTGGAGGGCTGGGCGGCCGCCCGGTGGTTCACGGACGCCGCCAAGTCCTGCGCGAGGACGGGCATCACGCCCGCGTGCGTCGACGCCTACATGAACCGCAGCGACGGATACACCGCGGGCGGACTGCTCCTGCCCGTCGGGTTCGAGCGGCGCGCCGAGCCGCCGAGGACCAGCCGGACCTGCCTGTCGGTGGCCCGCTGGCGGGACGGCAAGGGCTGGGTGGCCCAGGGGGACATGAACCGCACCTGCTTCGACGTCCCCCAACTGGCCTACGAGCCTTGAGGACAGCGGCTGTCCGCGAGGGCTGGCAGACTCGCCCCCATGTTGGAGACCTCGGCACGCCTGCTGCGCCTGCTGTCCCTGCTCCAGGCCCACCGCGAGTGGTCCGGCCCCGACCTGGCGCAGCGGCTCGGCGTCAGTGCCCGCACCCTGCGCCGGGACGTGGACCGGCTGCGCGAACTCGGCTACCCGGTCAACGCCAGCCCCGGCACGGGCGGCGGCTACCAGCTGGGCGCGGGCGCCGAGCTGCCGCCGCTGCTCCTGGACGACGACGAGGCCGTCGCCGTGGCGATCGGGCTGCGCACGGCGGCCGGGCAGGGCATCGAGGGCATCGGCGAGACCTCGGTACGGGCCCTGGCCAAACTGGAACAGGTGCTGCCCGACCGGCTGCGCCGCCGCGTGGGCGCCCTCAACGCCTTCACCGTGCCGATGCTGCGCGGCCCCCTGCCCGACGCCGTCGACCCGGCCGTGCTGACGGAGCTCGCCCACCTCTGCCGGGACGCCGAGCGCCTGCGCTTCGAGTACCGCGGCCACGACGGCACCACGAGCCGCCGCAGTGTCGAACCACACCGCCTGGTGTGCACCGAGCGCCGCTGGTACCTGGTCGCCTGGGACCTTGACCGGGCGGACTGGCGCACGTTCCGCGTGGACCGCATCACGCCCAGGCCACCGCACGGCCCGCACTTCCAGCCGCGCGAGTCGCCCGCCGAGGACCTCGCCGCCTACGTCTCCCAGGGCGTCTCCACACGCGTGTACGCCACCCACGCCGTCGTGCGGCTCCTGGCGCCCCTGGAGGAGGCCGCCGCGCACATCTCGCCCAGCGCCGGGGTGCTGGAGGCGGAGGGCCCGGACAGCTGCCTGCTGCGCTGCGGCGCCGGGAGCCTCGACGTGATGGTGATCCACGTGATGATGCTGGGCTTCGAGTTCGAGGTGCTCGAACCCGACGGGCTGATCGAGGCGATCAAGAGGACTCGCGACCGGCTTGATGGGGCTTTGGCTCGGGCTGCGCAGTCACCGCCGCGTACTGCGGATGGTGCAGGTCGAACGCCGGCGACTCCGACCGGATCCGGGGCAGCGTCGTGAAGTTGTGCCGGGGCGGCGGGCACGAGGTCGCCCACTCCAGGGAACGGCCGTAGCCCCAGGGGTCGTCGGCCTCGACCTTCTCGCCGTACTTGGCGGTCTTCCACACGTTGTAGAGGAACGGCAGCGTCGACATGCCGAGCAGGAACGCGCCGATCGTCGAGACGGTGTTGAGCGCCGTGAACCCGTCCGCGGCGAGGTAGTCCGCGTACCGGCGGGGCATGCCCTCGGCGCCCAGCCAGTGCTGCACCAGGAACGTGGTGTGGAAGCCGACGAAGAGCGTCCAGAACTGGATCTTGCCGAGCCGCTCGTCGAGCATCTTCCCGGTGAACTTCGGCCACCAGAAGTAGAAGCCGGCGAAGATCGCGAAGACGACGGTGCCGAAGACGACGTAGTGGAAGTGCGCCACGACGAAGTACGTGTCCGTCACGTGGAAGTCCAGCGGCGGCGACGCCAGGATCACCCCGGTCAGCCCGCCGAGCAGGAACGTCACCAGGAAGCCCGTCGCCCACAGCATCGGCGTCTCGAAGGACAGCGAGCCCTTGATCATGGTGCCGATCCAGTTGAAGAACTTCACACCGGTCGGCACCGCGATCAGGAAGGTCATGAAGGAGAAGAACGGCAGCAGTACCGCGCCCGTGGCGAACATGTGGTGCGCCCACACCACCACCGACAGGCCGGTGATCGCCATCGTCGCGCCGACCAGCGTCAGATAGCCGAACATCGGCTTGCGGCTGAAGACCGGGATGATCTCCGTGACGATGCCGAAGAACGGCAGCGCGATGATGTACACCTCGGGGTGCCCGAAGAACCAGAACAGGTGCTGCCACAGGATCGCCCCACCGTTGGTCGCGTCGAAGATGTGCGAGCCGAACCGCCGGTCCGACTCCAGGCACAGCAGCGCCGCCGCGAGCACCGGGAACGCCATGAGGATCAGGATCGAGGTGAACAGGGTGTTCCAGGTGAAGATCGGCATCCGGAACATCGTCATGCCCGGGGCGCGCATCCCGATGATGGTCGTGACGAAATTGACCGCGCCGAGGATCGTGCCGAAGCCGGCGAGCGCCAGCCCCATGATCCACAGGTCGGCGCCGATGCCCGGCGAGCGTTCGGCGCTGTTCAGCGGGGCGTAGGCGAACCAGCCGAAGTCCGCCGGGCCCGACGGCACCAGCAGCGAGCCCAGCACGATCAGCCCGCCGAACAGGAACAGCCAGTACGAGAGCATGTTCAGCCGTGGGAAGGCGACGTCGGGCGCGCCGATCTGCAACGGCATCAGCTCGTTCGCGAAGCCCGCGAAGGTCGGCGTCGCGAACAGCAGCAGCATGATCGTGCCGTGCAGCGTGAACGCCTGATTGAACTGCTCGTTGGTGATGATCTGCAGTCCGGGGCGGGCCAGCTCGGCGCGCATCAGCAGCGCCATCACTCCGGCGATCAGGAAGAACACGAAGGACGTGATCAGGTAGAGGTGACCGATCTTCTTGTGGTCCGTCGTGGTCAGCCAGTCGAGCACCACCTGCCCGTGCTTCCTCCTCGGCACGGGCCGCGTCGTCGCCTGTACGGTCTGCGTCCCCATCGCTCGCTCGCCCCTTCGCTCATCGCGTGCCGGGCCCGCCGAAGCCCGCGCCACACGTCACCCGCGAGCTCACGCCATGATGCTCGCGTCACCGAGCGCTCCGACAGGGGGCGTACCGGCCTCTGCGTGCCGAAGCCATGCATTTCCTGTGCGGCGGCGGCTGAGCCGGCCCGGTGCGGCGCCGGAATGGAATGGGGCCCCCAGGTCACTTCTCCCGGAACTCTCCGCCGGGCTTTTCCATGGGCCCATGTGACACGCGGAAATTGCGATCGAATGCCTGCGGAAGGCCTAGGAAACCGCTCGTCCGTGTGACGGACAGCATCCGAAACACCTGTCGTGATCTTGTGACAGAAGCGTGACAGGGGAAGGACAGAGGCAAGGGTTACCGGCCCGGACTTCCGTGGTCGCCGGGCACGACATAGCGTGGCGGCATGGCACCGATTCCGACACCTTCCGCGGAACCCGACGACAGCCCGGACACCTATGTCGGCCTGGAGGCCGGCCGGGCCGAACACCTCGCGCGTGAGCGCGGCTGGTCGACGGTGCGCTCGCTGCCGCCGGGGGCGATCATCACGATGGAGTACCGCGTGGGCCGACTGAACTTCGAGGTGAAGGGCGGCCGGGTGGCGCGGGCCTGGAAGGGCTGAGACACCGCGAAGGCCCCGGTTCCGCTGAGGAACCGGGGCCTTCGCCGTGCGGGACGGGGTGTGCGCACCGCCTCCCGCCGTCCGTCCTGGTCAGCCGCCCGTCAGGGGCGGGCCGAGGAGGCCGAGCCGCGGGGGTGCCGCTCCGTGTGCGGCGGGCGGCGGCTGCCCGCGGGAGTGATCGGCGTGCGCTCCGAGCGGGCTGTGTGCGGTCCCGGCGCCAGGTAGACCGGGGCCCGGGGCGAGCGGGCCGCGACGTCCTCCCGGTCGGCGGGCAGCGGCGTGACCACCACGGGCGGCGCGCTGACCGGGGCGGCAGTCGACGCCGTACGGCTCCGACGGGCCCGCCAGCGGTCGCGCAGGTCGAAGATCCCGGCCTCGGAACGGGCGATCAGCGGCTCGAACCACGGCAGGGCGAGCAGGATCAGCAGACCAGCGGCCCAGCCCAGCAGCACATCGCTCAGCCAGTGCGTACCGAGGTAGACGGTGGCCATCCCGACACCGAGCGAGGTCACCGCGGACACGGCGGACAGCCAGCGGCGCGCTCTCGGGGTGGAGGCCATGTAGGCCAGGATTCCCCAGGTCACCACGGCGTTGGCGGTGTGACCGCTCGGAAATATATCGCCGCCGCGCCACATCTCGTTCGAGCCGATCACGGTCGCGTAGTGCGGGCCCAGCCGGCCCATGCCGTACTTGGCGGCGCCGACCGTGATGTTCAGCAGGAGCAGCGAGACGCCGAGGGCGAGCAGCGGGCGCAGGGTGTGCTGCCGCCAGGAGCGCCAGCCCAGCCAGGCCGCGACCATCACCGCGGTCGGACCGCGCTGGCCGAGCACCACGTAGTAGTCGACGAACCAGTGGATCTCCGACCACTGCTGGTACGGCCGGAAGAACATGACCTGCCAGTCGAGCCGGACAAGCCAGGACGTGATGATCACGGCCCACACGATCGCGCCGTAGAAGGCCAGGGTCGCCGCGAGGAGCACGACGCGGTGCCTGCTCATCTTCGGCACATCGATGTGGGCCGGTCGTTCCGGCTCACGGTCCAGCCGGGCGAACACCCGGTCCAGACGGGTGAGCTTCGGTTCGGTACGCACCCAATCGACGTTACAGCGAGTGAGCTCGGATCCCCGTCGAATCAACGGCTTTGTGATGACGATGTGATGTGGGATTCCTCTCAGGAGGAGGTTTATTTCCAGCGAATCCGTAATCGCCGGGGCCTGCGGCCTTCAATTCCTTTGATCATTCCGGATGGCGGTTTTATTGCGCTTTTGAATTCGTTCACCGGAGCATCGTGCGCAATTCTCCCGGCGCTCACAGCGGGTCAGGGCGGACCCGAGCCGTTCAGCCAGAACGCCCCGTACACCGCCGAGGCGACCGCCACCGGCCCGAGCACCAGCGCTGACCTGCGCATACGCAGCCGGGTCAAGGCCAGGGCGAGGGGCAGCAGCAGCGGGAAGGCGGGCATCAGCAGACGCGGTTTCGAGCCGAAGTAGCTCGACGCGCACAGGGCGAGCGCGGTGACGACTCCGGTGTAGACCAGCAGCGGGAGCGGCTGGCGCTGACGTACGCCGACCAGATACAGCCAAACGACTGACACGACCCCGGCGATCAGCCCGGCACCGGCCAGGGCCGAGGGGAACGACGTGAACTTTTCGGCTACGAACCGGGCGAAGGCGTACCCCCCGTCGAACCCGTTGCGCCATCCCGCCTGGACGTCGAGATAGCCGAGCGGACCCTTGCCGGTGCGGTGGCCGACCCACAGCACGTATCCCGCGGTGCCGAGCGGAGCGAGCAGCATGCCGAGGACACGGCGGGTGCGCGGGCCGGGGCCGTCGGCGTCGCTCGCTCGCCGCTCCCGTGCGGAAGGACCCGCGCGCCGCTCCCGTGCGAAGGAGGCGATGCCCGCCACCCACACGGCGGCCACCACCGCCACCCCCACCGGGCGGGTCAGCCCAGCCAGCAGGGCCAGCGTGCCCGCGGTCACCCAGCGGCCGGTCAGAACCGCGTACAGCGACCACGCGGCGAGCGCCGTGAACAGCGACTCGCTGTACGCCATCGACTGCACGATCCCGACCGGGAGCACCGCCCACAGCAGCACCGCGCACACCCCGGCCCGGCGTCCGTACACCTGGTCCGCGACCGCGAAGACCCCCCAGGCCGCGGCGAGGGAGGCGAACAGGCTGACGAGGAAACCGCCGTCCGCGTACGACAGCGGGGACACCGCCGCCGCCAGCCGCTCCAGCCAGGGCAGCAGCGGGAAGAACGCGAGGTTGGAGTGCACGTCCCCGTTCGCCAGACGCACCTCGTAGCCGTAACCGAGTTCGGCGACCCTGGTGTACCAGAGCGCGTCCCAGCGAGCGGTCAGCAGCGTGTACGCGCTCTTGTCGCGCGCCGCGCTCCACAAGGCCAGGGCGAGGAGGCCCAGGGCGCGGACGGCCGCGTACCCGAGGAGCGCCGGGGCCGCCCGGCGCAGCGCCCCGGCGCGGGACGGGGCCGCGCGCGTCTCAAGATCGGTCACGGGCCCGATTATCGACCCGGGCCGGAACCGGCCGGCCGCCCGGGGCGTGGACGACGGTGGAGGGAGTGGCGTACGTCATATCTTTCCGCCGGACGGGTGAGAGGTCCGCCACTCGGCTCCCGCACGGACTCGCGTACCCTGACGTGTCACTCGCTTTTCGTTTGCGCGGGCCGGAGACCACCGCTCCTCTCCGGCCGAGTCGCGGGGGCGTCCCCCACCCCGTGAGCCCGCCGATCGCGAGGGAACATCTGGGAGGTACGTACATGTCCGGGACGACCACGGCCGCTGCGCTGCGCCGTCGGGCGGCCGGGGCCGGTGCCAACCGCTGGGTGGTTCTCGTCGTCCTCTGCGTCAGCCTGCTGCTGGTCGCCGTCGACGCCACCGTGCTGCACGTGGCGGTCCCCGCTATCACCGAGGACCTGAAGCCCGGCGGGATAGAGCTGCTCTGGATCGTCGACGTCTACCCGCTGGTCTGCGCCTCGCTGCTGATCCTGTTCGGCACGCTGGGCGACCGCGTCGGCCGCAGAAGGGTCCTGCTCCTCGGGTACGCGCTGTTCGGCGTCGCCTCCGGTCTGGCGGCCCTGGCGGACAACGCCCAGGTACTGATCGTGGCGCGGGCGCTGCTCGGCGTGGGCGGCGCGATGATCATGCCGGCGACCCTGTCGATCCTGCGGCAGGTCTTCCCGGACCGGCGCGAGCGGGCGCTCGCGATCGGCATCTGGAGCGCCGTCGCCGCGGTGGGCGCGGCGGTCGGACCGCTGCTCGGCGGCTTCCTGCTGGAGCACTTCTGGTGGGGCTCGGTGTTCCTCGTCAACATCCCGTTGATGCTGGTCAGTCTCCCGGTCGGGCGACTGCTGCTGCCCGAGTCCAAGGGCGACGGCGAGGGGCCCTGGGACGTGGTCGGCGCGCTGATGGCGGCCATCGGGCTGTTCGGGGTGGTGCTGGGCGTCAAGCGGCTCGGCGGCGGGGAGTCGGTGGGGAGCCTGCTGACCGTGCCGCCGCTGGTCGTGGGCGCCGTGCTGCTGGCCGCCTTCGTACGGCGGCAGCGGCGGCGGGCGCAGCCGCTGGTCGACCTCAAGATGTTCGCGCGGCCGGCGTTCAGCACGTCCGTCGGGTGCATCGTGCTGGCGATGCTCGCGCTGGTCGGTCTCGAACTGATCGCCGCGCAGTATCTCCAGCTGGTGCTCGGGCTGTCGCCGCTGGAGACGGGGCTGCGGCTGCTGCCGCTGACGTTCGCCGCGATGGCGGCCGGGCTGGCCGGGGCGCGGATGCTGCGGCGGTTCGGGCCGCGGTGGATGGTGTGCTTCGGGTTCTGTCTGACGGCGTTCGCGGTGGTACTGCTGACGGCGCTGGGCCGGACGGACGACTGCGCGCTGATGCTGACCGGGTTCGTGCTGCTGGGCTTCGGGCTGGAGACGACGCTGTTCGGGGCGTACGAGTCGATGCTGAGCGAGGCGCCGCAGGAGCAGGCGGGAGGCGCGGCGGCGATCGGGGAGACGTCGTACCAGCTGGGGGCGGGAATCGGGATCGCACTGCTCGGCACGGTGATGAACGCGGCGTACGCGCCCGGGCTGTCGGACGTGCCGGGCGTTCCTGCGTCGGCGTCCGCCTCGGCGGGACATTCGCTGGGGGAGGCGTACGAGGTTGCTGCGCAGCTGGGCGGGACGGCGGGTGTTGCTCTGCGGCATGCCGCCCGGGACGCGTTCGTGCACGGGCTGCATGTGACGTTGCTGGTGAGTGCGGGGTTGTTGCTGCTCGGGGCGGTGATGGCGTTGCGGTTGCCGCGGGTCATGCAGTGTGAGGGCGCTGGTGCGGTGGAGTTGCCCGCACCCAGGGACGCTGCGGAGTCGCGCGTCTCGGTGTGACGCCCTTTGCCCACCCACGCGCCACCCGTATCTGCCGGTCGAGGGGTGGAGGTCGCCTGTGGGGGTGGGGCGCCGTTGGCGGCTTGCGGTGGTCGGGGCGGCGGTAAGGGCTGTTTTGACGGGCGCGGCGGGCGGCCACGGGCTGCCGTAACGCGGAGCGGCTGCCGCCGGGCTGTGCGCGTAGCGGGCGGATGCCCGCGCTGCGCCGGGAGCAGTCGCCTACCTCCGCCGACGTCATCGGACGCCGTCTGCGATGGCATCGGCTGGACGCGGTTGCTTGCTGGGGGCGGCTGAGGGCGGGGCGGCTGGAGCTGTGGCGACTGGTTCGCCCGCGTCGGCGCGAGGCAGCTACGGGTGGTGCGTGGGTGGGCGGGCACCGTAGCGTCTTGGCTAGCGGTGCTAGTTAAAGAGTTTCGGAGGGTCCCCCATGTCCGAGTCGTCCAAGCTTCCTCCCTTCGACCCCGCCGACCCCCTCGGCCTCGACGACCTCCTGGAGCCGGAGGATCTCGGGATCAGGGACACCGTGCGGGCCTGGGCCGCGGACCGGGTGCTGCCGTACGTCGCCGAGTGGTACGAGAAGGGCGAGCTGCCCGGGATCCGGGAACTGGCCCGGGAGCTGGGGAGCATCGGTGCCCTCGGGATGTCCCTGGAGGGCTACGGCTGCGCCGGCGCGTCCGCCGTGCAGTACGGGCTCGCCTGCCTGGAGCTGGAGGCCGCCGACTCCGGGATCCGGTCCCTCGTCTCCGTGCAGGGCTCCCTCGCCATGTACGCCATCCACCGGTTCGGCAGTGAGGCACAGAAGCAGCAGTGGCTGCCCCGGATGGCCTCCGGCGAGGTCATCGGCTGCTTCGGGCTGACCGAGCCCGACCACGGATCCGACCCGGCCTCCATGCGGACGTACGCCAAGCGCGACGGCACCGACTGGATCCTCAACGGCCGCAAGATGTGGATCACCAACGGATCGGTCGCCGGCGTCGCCGTCGTGTGGGCGCGGACCGAGGACGGGATCCGCGGATTCGCCGTGCCGACGGACAGCGCCGGGTTCTCCGCCCCCGAGATCAAGCACAAGTGGTCCCTCAGGGCCTCCGTCACCAGCGAACTCGTCCTCGACGACGTACGGCTGCCCGCCGACGCCGTACTGCCGGAGGTCACCGGCCTGCGCGGACCGCTCAGCTGTCTGTCGCACGCCCGGTACGGAATCGTCTGGGGTGCCATGGGCGCGGCCCGCAGCAGTTTCGAGGCCGCGGTCGACTACGCGAAGTCGCGGGAGCAGTTCGGGCGGCCCATCGGCGGCTTCCAGCTCACCCAGGCCAAACTCGCCGACATGGCGGTCGAACTGCACAAGGGAATTCTGCTCGCCCATCATCTGGGGCGGCGTATGGACGCCGGCCGCCTGCGTCCCGAGCAGGTCAGCTTCGGCAAGCTCAACAACGTACGAGAAGCGATCGAGATCTGCCGCACGGCCCGCACCATTCTCGGGGCCAACGGGATCTCGCTCGAATACCCCGTGATGCGGCACGCGACCAACCTCGAGTCGGTGCTCACCTACGAGGGCACCGTCGAGATGCACCAGCTCGTGCTGGGCAAGGCGCTCACCGGGCTCGACGCCTTCCGGTAGACCCCGTCCGGTGAACCCTGCGCGGGTGGCAGGGCCGGTGAGCGGCCCTGCCTCAGCTCTGGTTGAAGAAGCCGTCCGTGCGGTGTGCGGCCGGGTCGCCGTTCACGATCTCCGTGTTGGCGGGGGTCAGCAGGAACACGCGGGTCGACACCCGCTCGATCGAACCGCGCAGGCCGAAGATCAGCCCGGCCGCGAAGTCGACCACGCGCTTGGCGTCGGCAGCGTCCATGGCCGTGAGGTTCATGATGACCGGCACGCCCTCGCGGAACAGCTCGCCGATGGCGCGCGCGTCCCGGAAGCTGTCCGGGGTCACCGTGCCGATGCGGCGCCCCTTCTCCTCGGCGACGTCCGAGGCCACCTTGACGCGCGGATCGGTGACCCAGGCATCCCCGGGCTCGGTCCCGTCGGAGTAGTCGTCGTCGTAGTAACGCTCGTCTTCGTTGTCGTCGACGAGGCCAAGCCAGGCACTTGCCTTGCGTACCGATCCCATGGACGCCTCCTCTCACAGCGGTCTTTCTTGCTTTCCGCATCCCTATGGTCGTCCATGATGCGGATGGCGCGCCAAGTGGATAGACGCCGCACGGGGGGTTTGTGACGGTACTGGTGCACAGCGAATCCGTCGAGAGTCCGTGTTTCCCAAGGGTCTTGCGGTAAACGGCTGCTGACTGTGAGTGAAATATGATTCTTCGCGGCGTACGGGTGATGAGCGGTGCGTACGGGTGAACGCGATGGCCGATACCATGCGGCGCCAAACGTCGTACGGAGCACGGGGGGATGTCGTGTTCGGAATGGTCAGGCCCTGTCGGCACCGGCTCGGTGAGAGCCTCACGGCCCAGTGGATGGCGCATTTGTGTGGGCTGTGTCTCGCATTGCGCGGGGACCACGGGCAGCTCGCGCGCATCGTGACGAACTATGACGGGCTTCTCGTCTCCGTGTTGACGGAAGCTCAGGTGGAGCGGACGCCCGGCACGTCGAGTGGTGTGGGGCGGCGTACGGCGGGGCCGTGTCCGCTGCGCGGGATGCGCACCGCGTCCGTCGCGCACGGTGAGGGAGCGCGGCTCGCGGCGGCCGTGTCGCTGGTGCTCGCCTCCGCCAAGGTGCGCGACCACGTGGCCGACGGTGACGGACTGCTGGCCCGCGCGCCGGTCGCGCGCGCCGCGCGCCGGGTCGCCGCGGGCTGGGACCGCGCCGGGGCGCGCACCGGCTCCGCCGTCGGGTTCGACACGGCCCTCCTGGTCGACGCCGTGGACCGGCAGGGCGGCATCGAGGCGCTCGCCGGGCCCGGCACGCCGATCCTCACGGTCACCGAACCGACCGAGACCGCGACCGCCGCCGCCTTCGCGCACACGGCGGTCCTCGCCGGCCGGCCGCACAACGCCGGGCCGCTCGCCGAGGCCGGACGGCTCTTCGGACGGCTGGCCCACTTGCTGGACGCCGTGGAGGACCTGCACGCTGACGCCGCGTCAGGCGCCTGGAACCCGATCGCCGCGACCGGCACCTCCCTCGCGGAGGCCCGGCGGCTCGCCGACGACGCGGTGCACGGGGTGCGGCTCGCGCTGCGCGAGGCCGAGTTCACCGACGCGAAGCTCGTGCATCTGCTGCTCGTGCACGAACTGCGGCGCTCGGTGGACCGGGCGTTCGGCACGGTGCCGGTGTGCGCGTCACACCAGGGCGGACCGTACGGGCAGCAGCCGCCTCAGGGTCCGTACGCCCAGGGGCCGCACGGGGCTCCGCAGAACCCGTACGCGGGCGGTGGCGGAAACCCGTACGCCGGTGAGGGAGGAGGGTACGGCGGCGGTGGTTTCGGTGGCGGCGCGCCGGTGCCCCAGCCGCCCCGGGGCCGGCGCGGGTTCTGGGCGGGCTGCGGGATGTTCTGGCTGCTGTGCTGCACCTGCAAGCTGTGCTGCGCAAAGGAGTACGAGGGGCCGTGGTCCCGGAAGAAGCGCGAGGGCTGCTGCCGGGATTGCGAGTGCGACGGGTGCGACTGCTGCTGCCCCTGAGGTGGCTGACCCGTCCCGTATTCATCGCACGCTGCCGCCTGCCGGAGCGCGCTCGCCCGCCCTTTCGCGGCTTCCTGACAGCCCTTCAAAAGGGCGCGGCCGAAAGGCCCTCTTGCGCCTACCGTCCGTTCGGCCGAATACTCCCACCAGCGCTTGTCAGGGGCACGGCGGGTTCGGAATCCGAACCCGCCGGTCCCGGACTGCGCCTCACGGGCCCAAAACCCCACGAGGGCCCCCTACTTCCTTTGTGGAGGAACGAGAAGTGAGGATCAAGCGCACCACCCCCCGCAGCGGCATTTCGAGACGGACACGGCTGATCGCCGTTTCCACCGGCCTCGTCGCCGCCGCCGCGATCGCGATCCCCAGCGCGAACGCGTCCGACACCCCCGCCACCTTCAGCGCCACCGAGCTCAAGAGCGCCAGCGGCTCGATCCTGAAGGCCGACATCCCGGGCACCGCCTGGGCCGTCGACAGCAAGACCAACCGCGTGCTCGTGACCGTCGACAGCACGGTCACCCAGGCCGAGATAGCGAAGATCAAGCAGCAGGCCGGCGCCAACGCCGACGCGCTCACGATCAAGCGCACCCCCGGCAAGTTCAACAAGCTGATCCAGGGCGGCGACGCCATCTATGCGAGTAGCTGGCGCTGCTCCCTCGGCTTCAACGTCCGCAACAGCAGCGGCACCCAGTTCTTCCTGACCGCCGGTCACTGCACCGACGGCGCGGGCACCTGGTACTCCAACTCCGGCCGCACCACGGTCATCGGCTCGACCACCGGGTCCAGCTTCCCGGGCAACGACTACGGCATCGTGCGGTACTCCGGGTCCGTCAGCAGGCCCGGCACCGCGAACGGCGTGGACATCACCCGGGCGGCCACGCCGAGCGTGGGCACCACCGTCATCCGCGACGGCTCCACCACCGGTACGCACAGCGGTCGTGTCACCGCCCTCAACGCGACCGTCAACTACGGTGGCGGCGACATCGTCTCCGGCCTGATCCAGACCAACGTCTGCGCCGAGCCCGGCGACTCCGGCGGCTCGCTCTACGGCAGCAACGGCACGGCGTACGGTCTGACCTCCGGTGGCAGTGGCAACTGCTCCTCCGGTGGTACGACGTTCTTCCAGCCCGTCACGGAGGCCCTGAGCGCCTACGGGGTCAGCGTGTACTAGGCCGGTCGGTCCCGGTCGGTAGCAGGCTGAGTTCTGTACCCCCGCACGCATTGCGTGCGGGGGTTTCCCCTTTTCGGTGGGGTTGTTGTCTTTTCGCTGAAGTTGTCGTGGGCTGACCGGGCAGGCGATTTTCAGCCACGGCCAGACGTCACAGAGTGGGCACACATTACTCACGCGTAATGTTTGCAGTGTGAACGCGCGTGAAGCGCGTGTGAGTTGGGTCCGATTTGACCGTGGACGGTCAAAATGGGAGGGCGTGCGATCCGCAATCTACGCGCGTCCTGAACTCGACCTTGTGTGCTCCCCGTTGTCCTCGGAATAGTGGGCGCTCGTCAACAAAGCCTTCCGGTTCGCGAGGTCCCCACAACCTCTCGGGCCGACCCCCCACAGGAGGACGCGAGTTGAAGCACCGACGCATACCCAAGCGACGTGCAGCCGTGGCAGGTGCGGGTATCGCCGCACTGGTCGCCGCGGGAGTCACCTTCCAGACTGCGAACGCGAGTGAGACCCCGGAGGCCTCCGCGCCCCAGACCTTGTCGGTCGCGGCGGCCGGAAAGCTCGCCTCGACGCTGGCCGAGGACCTGGGCGCCGACGCGGCGGGCACGTACTACGACACGAAGAGCAAGAACCTCGTGGTGAACGTGCTCGACGAGGCTGCGGCCGAGGCCGTCGAGAAGGCCGGAGCCAAGGCGAGAGTCGTGGCGAACTCCCTAGCCGAACTGAAGAGCGCCCGCGGCACGCTGAAGCAGGACGCGACGATTCCGGGCACCGCATGGGTGACCGACCCGACCACCAACAAGATCGTCGTCACCGCCGACCGTACGGTGTCCAAGGCCGAGTGGGCCAAGCTGACGAAGGTCGTCGACGGGCTCGGCGCGAAGGCCGAACTCAAGCGGACGAAGGGCGAGTACAAGCCCTTCATCGCCGGTGGCGACGCGATCACCGGTGGCAGTGGCCGCTGCTCGCTCGGCTTCAACGTGGTCAAGGGCGGCGAGCCGTTCTTCCTGACCGCCGGGCACTGCACCGAGGGCATCTCGACGTGGTCGGACTCCAGCGGCAAGGAGATCGGCACCAACGCGGACTCCAGCTTCCCGGGTGACGACTACGGGCTGGTCAAGTACACCGCGGATGTGGCTCACCCGAGCGAGGTGAACCTCTACAACGGCTCGACGCAGAAGATCACGGGTGCCGCCGAGGCGACGGTCGGCATGGAGGTCACGCGGAGCGGTTCGACGACGCAGGTGCACGACGGGAAGGTCACGGGGCTGGACGCCACCGTGAACTACGGCAACGGCGACATCGTGAACGGTCTGATCCAGACCGACGTGTGCGCGGAGCCCGGTGACAGTGGTGGCTCGCTCTTCTCGGGCAGCAACGCGATCGGGCTGACGTCCGGTGGTAGCGGTGACTGCACGTCCGGTGGGGAGACGTTCTTCCAGCCTGTGACGGAGGCGCTGTCGGCTACCGGGACCGAGATCGGCTGAGTTCCGGGTTCCGGGTTTGTGAAGTCCCGTGAAGTCCCGCCCCTTGTGTGAGGGGCGGGACTTTCGCGTGTGCCTCCGGCGGTTGGGCGGGGTGCAGCCTGCCTCCGGCGGTTGGGCGGGGGTGCCTGCGGCGGCCTGTGTGGGTGTGGTGGGGGTGCGTGCCTACGCCTGCGCGGGTGCGGCTCCCCTGTGTGGCGGGTTACGGCGCCCTTCCGTGCGGGCTCCCGTGTGCCGGGTTACGGCGTCTTGTGGCGGGTTGCGGATGCGGTCCCGGTGATCGCGGCTCCCGCCACTGTCCATGCCGCCAGTACCAGGAGTGGCGTGGCCATGGCGTTGTTCTCGCATGCCTCCACGGTCGGGGGCGGTGCGGTGTTTCCGCAGGTGGGACGGGGCCGCACGGATGTCGCACATACATTCGAGAATTGGTCTATGGTGGGGGTGAGGTAGCTGGGAACAGATGTTCGAGAGCCGGTGTGGTTCACGAGTGCGGGAGGTGCGTGTGCCGGGGTTCACGCATCTGCACACCGTCTCCGGATTCTCGTTGCGGTATGGAGCCTCGCACCCGGAACGGCTGGCCGAGCGTGCCTCCGAACGGGGCATGGATGCCCTGGCTCTCACTGATCGCGACACGCTCGCCGGTGCCGTCCGGTTCGCGAAGGCCTGTGCGAAGGCGGGGGTCCGTCCGGTGTTCGGGGCGGATCTGGCGGTGGCGGGAGCGGAGCCCCCTGAGCCCGGGGCCGGGCGGGGGCGGCGCCGGACCCCTGTGCGCGGTGGCGCCTTCGTCGACGAGTCCGCCCCCCGGGTGACCTTTCTCGCCCGGGACGGTGCCCGTGGGTGGGCCGGGCTGTGCCGGCTCGTCTCGGCGGTGCATGAGGGGGAGGGGCCGCCCCTGCTGTCCTGGGAGCGCAATCATGCCGAGGGCGTGACCGTGCTGCTCGGGCCTGATTCGGATGTGGGGCGTGCCTTGGCGGCCGGGCGTCCCGACCGCGCGGCGCGGCTGCTCGTGCCCTGGCGGGAGGTCTACGGCGACGCCCTGCGGCTGGAGGCCGTCTGGCATGGCCGGAAAGGTACGGGGCCCGGCTCCCTGCGGCTGGCCGCCCGGACCGTCGGGTTCGCCGCCGAGCAGCGGATCCGGCCCGTGCTCAGCAACGCCGTACGGTACGCCGACCCGGGGCTGGGGCCGGTCGCCGACGTGCTGGACGCCGCGCGCCGGCTGGTGCCCGTCGACCCGACCAAGGAGCTGGACTCCGGCGAGGCCTGGCTCAAGGGCGCGGGGGCCATGCTCGGGGTGGCGGAGCGGATCGTGGAGGCCGCCGGGTTCCGGCGGGACACCGCTCATCGGCTCGTGGAGCAGACCGAGGTCACGGCCGCCGAGTGCCTGGTCGATCCCGAGGACGACCTCGGGATCGGTACCGTCCACTTCCCCGAGCCGCATCTGGTCGGCGCCGACCGCCGTACCGCCCAGCGGACGCTGGCCTCGCGGGCGGCGGCGGGGATGGTGCTGCGCGGGTACGACCGGCGGCGGGAGTACTGGGAGCGTATGCACCACGAGCTGGACATCATCGCCCACCACGGCTTCGCCTCCTACTTCCTGACCGTGGCCCAGGTGGTCGACGACGTGCGGGAGATGGGCATCCGGGTCGCCGCCCGGGGGTCCGGTGCGGGGTCGCTCGTCAACCATCTGCTCGGGATCGCGAACGCCGATCCGATCGAGCACCGGCTGCTGATGGAGCGGTTCCTGTCGAAGGAGCGGGTCGTGCTGCCCGACATCGACATCGACGTGGAGTCCGCGCGCCGGCTGGAGGTCTACCGCGCGATCATCGACCGGTTCGGCACCGAGCGGGTCGCGACGGTCGCGATGCCGGAGACGTATCGCGTGCGGCATGCGATCCGCGACGTGGGGGCGGCGCTGTCCATGGATCCGGCCGAGATCGACCGGGTCGCCAAGTCCTTTCCGCACATCCGGGCGCGGGACGCCCGCGCGGCCCTGGAGGAGCTGCCCGAGCTGCGGGCGCTGGCGGGGGAGAAGGAGAGGTACGGGAGGCTGTGGGAACTGGTCGAGGCGCTGGACGCGCTGCCGCGCGGGGTGGCCATGCACCCGTGCGGGGTGCTGCTGTCCGACGCCTCCCTGCTCGCGCGTACGCCGGTCATGCCGACCAGCGGCGAGGGCTTTCCGATGTCGCAGTTCGACAAGGACGACGTCGAGGACCTCGGGCTGCTGAAGCTGGATGTGCTGGGGGTGCGGATGCAGTCGGCCATGGCGCACGCGGTGGCGGAAGTGGAGCGGGTGTCGGGGGTCAGGGTCGATCTGGACGCGCTGCCGCCGGGGGATCCGGAGACGTACCGGCTGATCCGGTCCACCGAGACGCTCGGCTGCTTCCAGATCGAGTCGCCGGGGCAGCGGGACCTGGTCGGGCGGCTCCAGCCGGCCGGCTTCCACGATCTCGTCGTCGACATCTCGCTGTTCCGGCCCGGGCCGGTCGCCGCCGACATGGTGCGGCCGTTCATCGAGGCGCGGCACGGGCGGGCGCCGATCCGCTGTCCACACCCGGACCTGGAGGAGCCGCTGAAGGAGACGTACGGGGTCGTCGTCTTCCACGAGCAGATCATCGACATCGTCGACATCATGACCGGCTGCGGGCGCGGTGAGGCGGACCGGGTGCGGCGCGGGTTGTCGGATCCGGAGTCGCAGGGGCGGATCAAGGTGTGGTTCGCGCAGCACGCGGCGGCGAACGGATATGACGCGGAAACGATCCAGCGGACCTGGGAGATCGTCGAGGCCTTCGGGTCGTACGGCTTCTGCAAGGCCCACGCGGTCGCCTTCGCCGTGCCGACGTACCAGTCGGCGTGGCTGAAAGCACATCACCCGGCAGCCTTCTACGCGGGGTTGCTCACACACGACCCCGGGATGTATCCGAAGCGGCTGCTGCTGGCGGACGCGCGGCGGCGCGGGGTGCCGGTCCTGCCGTTGGATGTGAACGCGTCGGGCGTCGCACACCGTATCGAACTGGTGTCCGGTAAATGGGGGCTGCGGTTGGCGCTCTCCGATGTGCACGGCATCAGTGAGGCCGAGGCGGCGCGGATCGCCGAGGGGCAGCCGTACGCCTCACTGGTCGACTTCTGGGAGCGGGGCCGGCCCAGTCGTCCGCTGGCCCAGCGGCTCGCGCAGGTGGGGGCGCTGGACGCGTTCGGCGCCAACCGCCGTGATCTGCAACTGCATCTGACCGAACTGCACCGGGGCGCGCGGGGCGCGGGGGGTGGCCAGCTCCCGTTGGCCGGCGGGCGCAAGACGGCCCCGGCCGGGCTGCCCGACCTCACCTCGTCGGAGCGGCTCAGTGCCGAGCTGGGCGTGCTGTCCATGGACGCCTCGCGCAATCTGATGGACGATCACCGGGCGTTCCTCGACGAGCTGGGCGTGGTGTCCGCGCGCCGGCTGCGCGAGGCCCGGCACGGGGAGACGGTGCTGGTCGCGGGCGCCAAGGCGGCCACCCAGACGCCGCCGATCCGGTCCGGCAAGCGGGTCATCTTCTCCACCCTGGACGACGGCACGGGCCTGGTCGACCTCGCCTTCTTCGACGACTCCCACGACGCCTGCGCCCACACCGTCTTCCACTCCTGGCTGCTGCTGGTGCGCGGGGTGGTGCAGCGGCGCGGCCCGCGCAGCCTGAGCGTGGTGGGCGCCGCCGCCTGGAACCTCGCGGAGCTGCTGGAGGTGCGGCAGGAGGAGGGGCTGGAGGGAGTCGCGGCCCGGCTCGCCGGCTCGGAGGGAGCGCCCGCGCCGGCGGGCTCCGCGGCCCAGGATCCGGCGGAGCAGCGCAAGATCCGCCTGCCCACGGGGTACGAGATGCACCCCTGGGCCGATCTGCGTCCCGCGGGCGAAGGGCCCGCGGTGGGAAGAAAGTTGTGGCACCAGAGTCCGGGGAGTGCGGGATGACCATCCTCTGCGTACGTTTCCAGTTGCCTCCGACGCGCGAGGCCGACCTGCCCCGACTGCTCGGGATGCTCGAGGAGTTCACCCCCGTCGTCCAGGCCCTGCCACCGGACGGGGCGCTGGCCGACCTGCGGGGCGCCGAGCGGTACTTCGGGCGGGACGCCGTCGAACTGGCCTCGGTCATCCGGGTGCGCTCGCTCGCGCTGTACGGGGTCGACTGCGTGATCGGTGCCGGGCCCGGGCCGATGCTGGCCCGCGTGGCGCTGCGCGACGCCGTGCCCGGGGTGACGTGCGCGGTGCCCCAGGAACAGGGCGCCATCGCGGAGTTCCTCGCGGACAAGCCCGTCGCCGCGCTGCCCGGCGTGGGCGCCGCGACCGCCCGGACGCTGGGCGACTACGGCCTCGACACCCTCGGCAGGGTCGCCGCGGCGCCGCTGTCCACGCTCCAGCGGCTGGTCGGTGCGAAGGCCGGCCGCGAGCTGCACGAGAAGGCGAACGGCATCGACCGCGGCCGGGTCGTCCCGAACGCCGTCTCCCGGTCCCTCGCCACGGAACGCCCCTTCGGCCGCGACGAACTGGACCCGGACCGCCACCGCCGTGCCCTGCTGTCGGCCGCCGAGGAGATCGGTGCCCGGCTGCGCGCCCTGGAGAAGGTCTGCCGCACGCTCACCCTCACCGTGCGCTACGCCGACCGCTCCGCCACGACCCGCAGCCGCACGCTGACCGAGCCGACCGCGCACTCTCCGGACCTGACCAGGGCCGCGTACGGCATGTATGAGGCGCTCGGCCTGCAACGCGCCCGGGTCCGCGCGATCGCCCTGCGCGCCGAGGGGCTCGACCCCGCCGACCAGGCCTCCCACCAGCTGACCTTCGACCCCGTGGACGAGAAGGTCCGCCGCATCGAGGAGGTCGCGGACCGCGCACGGGCGAAGTTCGGGCCGCGGGCGGTGATGCCCGGGGGACTAGGGGGACTGGCGGCGTAGATCCTTCTGCGTGACGTCAGTTGGCCCACGGCGGCACGATACGGGTGCCGTCGGCGAGCCGTGCCTCCAGGCCGACGGAGGTGGTGACCCAGGAGTACGCGGTCCGGTCGGTGGGGTTCTCGACGGCCAGGGTGGCGCCGGGGTTGACGATCACCGTGTCGCCCGCCGCGATCCGCTCGGTGCGGCCGTCGAGGGTGATCAGCAGCTCGCCGTCGAGCAGATGGAAGATCTCCTCCCGGCTGACGGTGTGCTCGGGCGCCTTGAGACCGGCGGGGATCTCACCGCGCCAGGCGCACAGCTCCTTACTGCCGCTGCGCGGGATGGCGTACGAGATGAATCGGGCGCCGTGGATCTCATGGGTGACGGCTTCGGACGAGCGGACGACGGGCATGACGGCCTCCAAGTGGTCAAGCAACTTGACTATATGGTCAAGCTGCTTGACCGTCACGTCAAGGGTGTTTCAATGCATGCGTGCAGAACTCCGAGGCCATGGCCCTGTCCGCCGCCCTGCTCGCCGTCGCCGGCGGACTCACGCAGCGCATCAACGAGAACGTGGTGGCTCGCGGCTTCGAGGGGGTGCGGCCCGCGCACGGCTTCGCCTTCGCCCGGCTCGCCCCGGATGGCGCGACGGTCACCGACCTCGCCGTCCACCTCGGGGTGACAAAGCAGGCTGCCAGCCAGCTCGTCGACGAGATGGTCCGCAAGGGATACGTCGAGCGGCGGCCGCACCCCGAGGATGCGCGGGCGCGGCTCGTCGTGTTGACCGCGCGGGGGTGGGACTGTACGCGGGCCGCGGAGGAGGCGGCTGCGGAGGCTGTGCGGGAGTGGGGGGATGTGCTGGGGGAGGAGCAAGTGCGGGTGCTGCGGGAGCAGTTGCTGCGGATCGCGCCCCGGGGGCCCGTGCGGCCTTCCTGGTGAGGGGTGTTACGTGAATCCGCCAGTGGCGGTTATCGCTGGAAGTTTTTACTGACGCGTAACTTCCAAGTTTGACTACTCGCTCGTAACTTGACGAGTGAACAGCATCCCGTGATCCGGATCACAGGGCGTCGTGCCGTCGCACCTCCCTTGAGCCGCAAGGAGATCACTCGATGCTGCCCTGGAAACGAGTGTTCAGACCCCTGGCCGCGCTGCTGCTGACCGCCGCGGCCGTCACCGTCCCCGCCAACTCCGCCCAGGCGGCCGGCGCCCCGAGCTCCGGCTGGAACGACTATTCCTGCAAGCCGTCCGCCGCCCATCCCCGCCCTGTCGTCCTCGTCCACGGCACCCTCGGGAACTCCATCGACAACTGGCTGGGCCTCGCCCCCTACCTGAAGGTCCGCGGTTACTGCGTCTTCTCCCTCGACTACGGCCAGTTGGAGGGCGTCCCCTTCTTCCACGGCCTCGGACCCGTCGAGAAGTCGGCCGGACAGCTCAAGGAGTTCGTCGACAAGGTGCTCGCCGCCACCGGCCCCCGAGACCGACGTCGTCGGGCACTCGCAGGGCGGCATGATGCCCCGCTGGTATCTGCGGTTCCTCGGCGGAGCCGCCAAGGTGAACGCCCTGGTCGGCATCGCGCCCAGCAACCACGGCACCGACCTGAACGGCTTCACCGACCTGCTGCCCTACTTCCCGGGCGCCGCCGACCTGTTGGCGAAGAGCACCCCCGCCCTTGCCGACCAGGTCACCGGCTCCGACTTCCTCAAGCGGCTCAACGCGGGCGGCGACACCGTGCCAGGCGTGCGCTACACCGTCATCGCCACCAAGTACGACGAGGTGGTCACGCCGTGGCGCAGCCAGTACCTGAGCGGGCCGGACGTGCGCAACGTCCTGCTCCAGGACCTGTGCCCGGTCGACCTGTCCGAGCATGTGGCCATCGGGCTGTTCGACCGGATCGCCTTCCACGAGGTGGCCAACGCCCTCGACCCGGCTCGGGCCAGGCCCACCACGTGCGCGTCGGCGTTCGACTGACACGTGTATTCGGCTGACACGTGCAGGGAAACGTTTCGGGGTCTGTCCGGCCTGAGCCGCCGGACAGACCCCGAGTCCTGGGCCAGAGGCCGTGGCGACTGCCGCTCACCGTCCGCCGCCGGGCCGACAGGAACAGGGCCGACGCGCCGAGCGCCGGCGCGGCCGCGCCGCCGATCGCGGCGTACGCGGTGCCGATGTCGCCGCCGGTCTCGGCGAGGTTCTCCGTGGCACCGGCCGCCTTCGGCTGGTTGGGAGCGGCTTCGGCCGCCTCGGGCCGGCTCGGGGCGGTGTTCTCCGGGGCGCAGCCGGCTCGGCCGAAGTGCTGGGGTCGTTGTCGCCGTGCCCGTGGTTGCACGCGGCCGACTCGGGACTCTCCAGGCCCTCGGCGTAGCACGGTCAGGGTGAGCGGGAGGGCGCCGAGGGCGGCGGCGGTGACTGCCGTGCGGGCGTGCGGGCGTGCGGGCGTGCGGGCACGCGGGGGAGATCCTTATGGCCCGCTTGAGTGAGTGCTCAGACCGGCATCAGGTAGGTACCGTCTCGGCATGGCAGACGAGGAGACCCGGCCGGCCGGCGCCGCCGACGTACCGGTCGTCGAGGGCGTGATCGACGCGGCTTTCCGCCCGTACATCGAGCGCATCGGACGGGTGCCGCAGCCCATGGAGGAGGACCACGCGGCGAACGTGGCCGCGGGCAAGGTGTTCGTGACGGGCGATCCCGTGACCGGCCTCGTCGTGGTCGAGGCGTTCGAGGACCATCTCTTCCTCGACATCATCGCCGTCCACCCCACCGCGCACGGCAGGGGAGTGGGGCGACGGCTGCTGCGGTTCGTGGACGCGCACGCGCGTGCGCTGGGGCTGCCCGAGGTCAGGCTCTACACGAACGCGCTGATGTGGGAGAACCAGGAGATCTATCCGAAGTACGGCTATGAGCTGGTGGAGCGACGACTGGACGGGCCCTACGACCGCGTCCACTACCGCAAGCGGCTGCTCTGACGCGTGCGTCTCATGATCGGCACCGGCCGCTCAGGCGTCCGGCCACCAGGTGCGTGCGATGTCCCTGCGGACCTCCGGGCGCCCGGCGGGGCGCTCGTCGACCTCCTCGCGGAGCCGGCGGACGTCCGACTTCTTCAGGGGCTTCTGCACGGTCACACGGCGCATGGCTGCCTCCTTAAGGGGCTACCGGGTTCCGCGTTCTCACGGAGGTAGACCTTTCGGGGGAGAGTTCCTCATCGCTCCTGGTCTGTCAGTGGCGGCTGTCACGATTCGAGTGTCAGTGGCGGGTGTCACTCTTGGGCACATGGCGAACGACAGTGACGGGACGACCTCGGCGGACATCGGCGCCGACGTGGACTGGGACGCGCGGGCCGCCGGCTTCGACGAGGAGCCGGACCACGGGCTGCGCGACCCGGAGGTGCGCCGGGCCTGGGCCGCGCGGCTGCGCTCCTGGCTGCCCGGGCAGGCGGGTGACGTCCTCGATCTCGGCTGCGGCACCGGCAGTCTGTCGCTCCTCGCGTCCGAGCAGGGGCACCGGGTGACGGGCGTGGATCTCTCCCCGGCGATGGTGACGCTCGCCCGGCACAAGTCGGCCGGGCGTGACGCGGTGTTCCTCATCGGTGACGCGGCGGCACCGCCGGTCGGTGAGCAGCGCTTCGACGCCGTGCTCGTACGGCATGTCCTGTGGGCCCTGCCCGACCCCGGCCGCGCCCTGCGGCACTGGGCCGGGCTGCTGCGGCCGGGAGGACGCCTCGTGCTGATCGAGGGGGTGTGGGGGACGGCCGAGCCGCCGGTCGGGATACCGGCGGAGCGGCTCACCGGCCTTCTCGCGCCGATCGCCCGGCAGGTGAGCGTGGAGCGGCTGTCCGGCGATCCGCTGCTGTGGGGCGGGGAGGTGGCGGACGAGCGGTACGCGGTGGTGGCCGTGACGGCGTGAACGGGGAGGGTTCAGGCCAGGAGCGGGGTGAAATCGCCGCCGCGAGCCAGTGACTCCAATTCGTCGAGTGCGGCGAGCGCGGCTGCTGCTGCCTCGGGGTCCGTCTCGCTGAGGCCGCTGTCTGCGAACTCGTCCTCGTCCAGGCGCCGTACGTCCGTGCCGTCCGCGGAGACCCACAGGTCAAGGTCGAGGTCCTCCACGACCAGTTCCGGGCCGGAGCGCGAGGCGGGGCGGGTGATGTCGCA
This sequence comes from Streptomyces coeruleorubidus, assembly GCF_028885415.1. GTDB lineage: Bacteria > Actinomycetota > Actinomycetes > Streptomycetales > Streptomycetaceae > Streptomyces > Streptomyces coeruleorubidus_A. The sequence goes on along the minus strand of NZ_CP118527.1, from coordinate 2,088,424 downwards.
GTACCAGCCCTTCAGCGCGCCCGTGGCCGAGCGGACCTCCTTCACCGCGTACCAGCGGTCACGCCAGTAGTACTCCGTGAAGACGTCCCCGGGCTCGAAGCGGACGAAGCCGAAGTCGCGGACGCCGCTGCCCGCCCACGGGGCACGGACCGCGAGGCGGGTGCCGTCGTCCGTCAGGAGCTCGCCGGTGTAGCGGATCTTCGTACGGCCCGCCTTGACGAGCACGACGTCCAGCTGGCCGGACCGGTCAGCCGAGTTCGCGGACATAACGCACTTCCTTCGCACAGATCTCGTAGCCGAACCACTTGTTGATGGCGATCATCGGTTCGTTTCCGGTGTCGTTGCCGGTGAACGCCTCCGTGTACCCCGCGGCGCGGGCCCGGTGCAGGGAGTCGTTCTTGGCGAGCTTCGCCAGACCTCGGCCGCGGAACGCCCGGGCGGTGCCGGTCATGGCGGTCCCGTAGCGGCTGCCGTCGGTGTGCGCCAGGCTGAAGGCGGCGGGGCGGCCGTCGACGAGGGCGACCGTGGTCAGGTCCCGGTTGAGGAGCGGGTGCTTCCAGTTCTGTTCGAGCCAGGCCTCGTAGTCCGTGAACTCGGTATCGATGTCGCTCGGTTCGTCCGACACCGTCTCGGCGTCCAGTGCGAACAACGGGCGCGGGTCGTCCGCGAAGTCGGCGGCCGTGCGCAGCTCGACGCCGGCCGGCGGGTGCTCGCGGGGCGGCAGCGTGCCGCCTGCCAGGTCCAGGCGCAGGAAGTAGGCGGAGCGGCTGGCCCGGAAGCCGTGCCGCTCGGCGAAGGCGAGGTTGTCCGGCTCGTCCAGCACCCAGGCGAACAGCTTCCGCACGCCCAGCCCCGCCAAGCGCTCCTCGGCGGTACGCAGCAGGAGCGAACCGGCGCCGCGGTGCCTGCGCTCGGGGCGTACGTAGATGTTGGCGGAGCCCTGGCCGGGTTCCGGGCTGTCGTGGGCGACGCTGATCTGGGCCGTGCCGATGATCTCGCCGTCCTCCTCCGCGACGAGCTGCCCGAAGTGGGAGTCCGGGTGGGCGCGGGTCAGGGTGTGCACCACGGACTCGGGTGTGGACAGCATGTAGGGCAGGGCGAGGCGGCGGGTCCGGGAGAACCCCTCGGCGTCGGCTCGGACGTCGAGTCGCAGGTCGCGCACGATCACGGTCATGGAGGCGCACGTTACGCGGGGGCGCACGCCGGGTGCCTCCCATTTTCCGTCGGGTACGGGACAATCGGCCTGTGACCTTGAAGATCGACATCGACGACAGTGCTCCGCCGTACGAGCAGGTGCGGGCGCGGATCTCCGAGCAGGCGCGGTCGGGGGAGCTGCCGGTGGGATACCGGCTGCCGACCGTGCGAGGGCTGGCCGAGTCGCTGGGGCTCGCCGCGAACACGGTCGCCAAGGCGTACCGGGCGCTGGAGGCGGACGGCGTGATCGAGACGCGGGGCCGCCACGGCACGTTCGTGGCCGCCGCCGGCTCGGCGGCGGACCGGGAGCTGGCGGTCGCCGCCCAGGCGTTCGCGGAGCGGGCTCGCAGGCTCGGGCAGGGGGAGGACGCGGCGCTCGCCGCCGTACGGGATGCCCTGCGGGCGTCTTACGGGGAGTAGGGCGCTGCTCGGCCGGCCTGCGCCAGACGCTCGGGTGTCCGTGTGATCTCCAGGCCCGCCGACCTCCCCAGCCGCGCGAACGTCATCGCGTCCGCCACCGCCGCACCACCCGGGTCGTTGTTGAAGTACGCGTAGACGTCCTCGCCGTCGGACCAGGTCGTGGCGATGCGGTCGAGCCACGTGGCGAGGGAGCGGCGGCCGTAGTGCGGCCAGGGCCGGGCGCGGCCCTGGTGGAAGCGGACGTAGCCCCAGTCGGTCGTGCGCCACAGCGGCGTCGCGGGGCGGGCCAGGACGTCGGCCCAGCACAGGGCCGCGCGCCGGGACTCCAGGACCGCGCGGACCTCCGGCGTCCACCAGGAGTCGTGGCGGGGCTCGACCGCGACCCGGGTCGAGGCGGGGAAGCAGGCGAGGCAGGCGTCCAGGAGGCCCGGATCGGCACGCAGGTTGGGCGGGAGCTGGAGGAGCACCGGGCCGAGCCGGTCACCGAGACCCGCCGCGTGGCTCATCAGGCGGTCGACCGGCTCCTCGGGGTCCTTCAGCCGCTTGATGTGGGTCAGATAGCGGCTCGCCTTGACCGCGACCACGAAGTCCGCGGGCACCCGCCCGCGCCAGTCCTCGAACGTCTCCCGGGCCGGCAGCCGGTAGAAGGCGTTGTTGATCTCGACGGTGGCGAAGTGCCCGGCGTACTCCTCCAGCCACAGTCGCATCGGCAGCCCGGACGGGTACAGGACGTCCCGCCAGTCCTTGTACTGCCACCCGGACGTGCCGACGAACAGGGTCATATCCCTATCAAAGCACCACACGCCCTGGGAGGGTGGCAGTGGCGACCTTGGTCCTCGCCCCTACGCGTCGGCGCGCGTGTGGAAGCGGTAGAACAGCAGCAGGAAGACGGCTGCCGTGACCAGCAGCGTCGTGATGACCACAGGACGGATGTCGTCGCCGGTCTGGCTGTAGAGGAAGCCCAGTGCGGCGCCGGCGAAGGCGGCCCGGAGCAGGGCGTGCAGGGCGTGCAGGTCGCGTCTGAGGCGCCGGGTCACCTGGACCACGGCGATGCAGACGGCTGTGAAGGCGAGCCCGCTCCACACACCCCACGCCAGATCCGGTCCGGTGATCGGACCACCGTGACGCCGGTTCACCGCGACCCAGTTGCCGTAGACGAGACCGAGGGCGACGGGCAGGACCCACCGCGCGACGCGGTGGGTGGGTTCGCTGAAGACGGTGGGTGCCGTGTGTGCCATCGGAGGCCTCCCTGGTCCATGCGGAGCTCGGCGTCGCTCCTGCGCACACCGTCGCACGCCTTGGTGACAGGGAGGTGAGAAACGGTTGTGAGCGAACCCAGCGGGCGGTCCCCGCTACAGATACAACCCCGCGTCGGCGTCCCCGCGCGGTTCCGGCAGGGCCGTCGGGGACGTGCCCCGGCGCAGCGCGTACAGCTCGGCCAGCGTCGCGCCCTCGCGGCCGACGCCGTCCTCGCGCCCCAGCCAGCTCACCGCCTCACGGCGGGTCAGCGGACCCACCTCGATCCGGGCGAGGCAGCGGCCGGGCCGGACGACGGCGGGGTGCAGGCGCTCCAGGTCCTCGTTGGTCGTGACCCCGACCAGGACGTTGCGGCCCTGGCCGAGCAGTCCGTCCGTCAGGTTCAGCAGCCGCGACAGCGCCTGGCCCGCCGTGTGCTTGGCCTCGCCGCGGATCAGCTCGTCGCAGTCCTCCAGGAGCAGCAGCCGCCAGCGGCCCTTGCCCGCCGCGTCCTCCTCGCCGATCGCGATGTCCATCAGATAGCCGACGTCACTGAACAGCCGCTCGGGGTCCAGGACGCAGTCCACCTGGCACCAGTCCCGCCAGGAACGGGCGAGGGTGCGCAGCGCCGACGTCTTGCCGGTGCCCGGCGGGCCGTGCAGGAGGAGGAGCCGGCCCGAGATGTCCTCGGGGGTCGTCTTCATCAGGCGGTCCATCGCGTCCGCCACCGGCGCCGTGTAGTTGGGCCGGATCTCGTCCCAGGTGCCCGCCGCGATCTGGCGCGTGGTGCGGTGCGGGCCGCGGCGCGGGGAGACGTACCAGAAGCCCATCGTGACGTTCTCCGGCTGCGGCTCGGGTTCGTCCGCCGCGCCGTCCGTGGCCTGGTCGAGGATCTTCTCGGCCAGTTCGGCGCTGGTCGCCGTCACCGTGACGTCGGCGCCCCGGTTCCAGCGGGAGATCAGCAGCGTCCAGCCGTCGCCCTCCGCGAGCGTCGCGCTGCGGTCGTCGTCCCGGGCGGCGCGCAGCACGCGGGCACCGGGCGGCATCAGCGTCGCCCCGGACCGTACGCGGTCGATGTTCACGGCGTGGGAGTACGGCTGCTCGCCCGTCGCGAAGCGGCCGAGGAACAGCGCGTCGACGACATCGGACGGGGAGTCGGAGTCGTCGACGTTGAGCCGGATCGGCAGCGCCTCGTGCGGGTTTCCAGACATGCCGCCATGATCCGGCACGAGGGCGCCGCGTGCACGCGGTTTCCCGGTGCACGCGGCGTGTTCCCGGGTGCTGGTCAGGCCCCGAGGCGGGAGATCAGCCGGCGTGCCTGGCGTGTCCTGCGGACCATGGCGTAGCCCTTGGTCAGGGCACGGTCCCGGGCGAACGTACGGGCGATCGCACGGCCTTCGACCAGCCGCTCGAACTCGTCGGTGCCCGTGCTGCGGCGCACCGTCACGCGCCGCAGGGCGTACGGCCCCTGCGCACGGCGCGCGAGGCCGTTGCCGACGGCGAGTGCCTGGGCGTAGCCCGTCTCGTGCACCGCCTCCCGCACCCGGCGGCTGGAGTAGCCGTAGGGATAGGCGAACGAGGCCGGTACGGTGCCCAGTTGGTCCGCGACGATCTCCTTGCAGTGGATCAGCTCGAACCGCAGTGTGGCGTCGGAGACCTGGTCGAGCTGCGGATGGCTGTGGCTGTGTCCGCCGATCTCGACGCCCGCCGCCGCGAGCTCGCGGACCTGGTCCCAGTCCAGCATGGTGTCCAGGCCGCCTCCGGTGTCGTACGGCCCCTTTATCCACCCGGTCGAGACGAACAGGGTGGCCGGGAAGCCGTGCTTGGCGAGGACGGGCAGGGCGTGCCGGTGCACGCCCTCGTAGCCGTCGTCGAAGGTGATGAGGACCGGCCGCTCGGGCAGCGCGCGGCCGGAGCGCCAGCACGCCGCCAGCTCGGCCGTGGTGACGGGGCTGAGACCCCGGTCCGCGAGCACCGCCATCTGCTCGGCGAACGCCTCCGGGGTGACGGACAGGGCGCGGGTCGCGTCGTTCGGATCGGTCGCGACCGCGTGGTACATGAGGATCGGTACGCGTGCGTCACTCACGGAGCACCGCCCCCTTTGCCCCGGGCACGGACAACTCGGGCACCGAAAACGTGGTTCCGCCCCGGCGCGCCCGGACGCTGCCGACGACGTATCCGCCCGCCGCCGTCAGCACCCCGGCGACGATCGCCCCCGCCCGCCCGGCACCGCCCGGTCGGGCCAGCAGGGCGTCCCGCAGCCCCCGGGCCACCCCGGCCGGCAGGACCCGGGTGGCGTACCGGCGTTCGGACTCCAGCCCTTTGTCGGCGCCGACACTCCGGGCGACCAGGGCCTTGGACAGGCCCTCGGCGTACGTGCGCGTGCGGAAGTAGCGGAAGTGCTCGCGGGCCTCGGGCACCCGGTGGTGGATCACCGCCCGGTCGTCGATCAGCAGCACCGCGTCCGGCCGGGCCCGGCTGAGACGGATGCACAGTTCCGTCTCCTCGCAGCCCAGCGGGCGTTTGTCGCCGTCCCGGCCGATGCCGGTGGCGAAACCGCCCGCCGCGTCGAAGGCGCTGCGGCGGAACGAGGCGTTGCCGCCGAGCACGTTGCGCACCCGGACCCGGCCGGGCGGCAGGCCGCGGTAGGTGCAGCCCACCACCCAGTCGAACTCCTCGGGGAACCAGCCGGGCCGCCGCCCCGACGCCCAGACCGGCTCGGTGCGCCCGCCGACCGCCATCACGCGCGGGTCGGCGTACGCCTCGGCGAAGTGCAGCAGCCAGTCGCGCTCGGCCACGGCGTCGTCGTCGAGGAAGGCGACGACCTCGCCGCGCGCGGCGGCGATGCCGGTGTTGCGGCCGGCGGACAGGCCGCGCGGGCCCGCGTTGGCGAGCACCCGCACCACTGCGCCGCCGGAGGGCTCCTGGTCCTCCTGGTGATCCTTGTACTCCTTGGCCAGCCGCTCCCGGAGCGTGTCGTTGTGGTCGACGACCAGCAGTGTCTCCAGGGCGGGCCGTGACTGCGCCCGCACCGAGGAGACCGCCGCGAGGATGTCCTCCCAGCGGTCCTCGGTGTACGCGCAGATCACGACGGAGATGCCGGGACCGCTCAAGACACCTCTCCCCGGACGGAGTCGAGCATCGGCGACTGGGGCGAACGGCGGCGCAGCGCCCGGCGGTTGGAGCGCTCCTGGAGGATCACTTTGAGCACGCGCAGCCCGTCGCGCACGGCTCGCAGGTTGCTGGTGCCGTGGATGCGCAGGTACTCGTGGCTCGGGATCTCCTGCACCTTGAGCCCGGCCTTGACGACCCGGATGTTCATCAGCGTCTCGACCTCGAAGCCGGTGCAGTCGAGGTCGATCTTGTCGAGGCAGTGCCGCCAGAACGCGTTGTAGCCGTAGCACAGGTCGGTGTAGCGGGCGCCGAACTTGCGGTTGACGACCGTGCACAGCGCCCAGTTGCCGAGCTTGCGGATGAAGGTCATGTCGTCCGTGCCGCCGCCGTTGGCGAAGCGGGAGCCCTTGGCGAAGTCCGCGCCGGAGACCAGCGCGGAGACGTACGACACGATCTCGTTGCCGTCCGCCGAGCCGTCCGCGTCGACCATCACGATGATGTCGCCGGTGCACGCCTGGAACCCGGTGATCAGGGCGTCGCCCTTGCCCTTGCCGCGCTGCTCGACGACCTTGACGTCGGGCCACAGCTCGCGGGCCACCTGGACGGTGCCGTCGGTGGAGTTGCCGTCGACCAGGACCACTTCGTGGATCCAGTCGGGCAGGGTCTTGAAGACGTACGGAAGGTTCTCCGCCTCGTTCATGGCCGGGATGACCACGCTCACCGGCGGCGCAATGGCCAGGTGAGAGGAGACGGGCCGGTACTTCCCGGCGGTCGGCGGATACTGCTCCGCCGCGGCCGGCTGCAGAACTGAGCTCATGAGTCTGGTCCCTCTCGTCCGGTGGACCGCCCCCCCAGGGCAGTCCGGATCCAATCCGGTTCGAAAGGGGGGTTCTCACCCGTGGCACGCCGAGATGGAGCTTCGGGCACGCCGGGTGAGCTGGCAAAGCTGGCCGACGGCGAAAAACGGCAGCCGACCGCGCGGCACGGCTCGAAGACAGTTGCGGTCACCGAGCACGGCACCCCCCTACCGCGCCCCGCGTCGGTTCGTCGCGGTCCTTGAGCCCTCCCCTAGAGCCGCGTACTGACGGACCGATGCGGGTGAGATGTATGACGGTATTGACGATTGAACCCGTATGGCAAGACCTGGAACGGCCCCTCACGTTTTTGTTGGTTTGGTCGTTGCGGGATGCGTTTCGTGGGGCGCAAGTTGAAAGGTTCCGGTGGCGGAAACAACCGTTCCCCGCCAGGCGTGTCGAGCCTGGCGGGGAACGGTTGTTCAGGTGCTGGTAGTCCGTGCCGGTGTCCGTGCCGGTTACGGAACGAGCTTCAGCAGCCGGTTCGGCGAGCCCGAACCCGCGCTGGTGACCTTGCCGGTGGTGGCGCCGCCGACCAGGGCCGAGGCGACCTGGGCCGGGGTGGCAGAGGTGTGGCCCGCCAGGTAGACCGCCGCCGCGCCCGCGACGTGCGGGGTCGCCATCGAGGTGCCGGAGATGGTGTTGGTCGCGGTGTCGCTGGTGTGCCAGCCGGCCGTGATGGAGGAGCCGGGCGCGAAAATGTCCAGGGCCGAGCCGTAGTTGGAGTAGCTCGCCTTGGCGTCGGTGCTGGTGGTGGCGCCGACGGTGATCGCCTCGGCGACCCGGGCCGGGGAGGACGAGGAGGCGGTGGTGCTGCTGTTGCCCGCGGCGACGGCGTAGGTGACGCCGCTGGCTATGGAGTTGCGGACGGCCGTGTCCAGCGAGGCGGAGGCGCCGCCGCCGAGCGACATGTTGGCGACCGAGGGGCCGGAGTGGTTCTTCGTCACCCAGTCGATGCCCGCGATCACACCGGCCGTGGTGCCGGAGCCGCTGTTGTTCAGCACCCGCACCCCGACGATTTTCGCCTTCTTGGCGACGCCGTAGGTCGAGCCCGCGATCGTGGTGGCCACATGGGTGCCGTGGCCGTTGCCGTCGGAGGCGTTGTTGTCGCCGTCGACGGCGTCGTAACCGTGCGCGGCACGGCCGCTGATCTGCTGGTGGGTGATGCGCACACCGGTGTCGATCACATAGACCGTCACGCCGGTGCCCGCGCTGTCCGGGTAGGTGTAGGTGCGGGAGAGCGGGAGGGAGGTCTGATCGATGCGGTCCAGGCCCCAGGGAGCGTTGGTCTGGGTGGCGGACAGCTGGACGCGCTGGTTCTGCTCGACCGAGGCCACCGCCGGGTCGGCGGCGAGGCGCCTGGCCTCGGTGGCGGAGAGGGTGGCGGAGTAGCCGTTCAGCGCCTTGCCGAACGTCTTGCGCACGGACCCGCCGTACTCCTCGACGAGATCCTTGCCCGCGGCCGAGGACGCCTTCAGGCCCGCGCTCTTCTTGAGCGTGACGATGTAGCTGTCCTTGATCGCGGCCGGGGAGTCCGCGGCGAGCACCCGGCCCTCGGCGGGAGCGGCGGCCTGGGCGGGGAGGGCGGTGAGCCCGCCCACGAGGGCGGCGGTCGCCGACAGGGTGATCGCGGCGAACCCGAGTCTCTTGCTACGCAGTTGTGCCATTACGAGGGAGTCCTCCTCTAGGCGGCGCGCGCCTGGGTGGGGCGCGCGTCATGTGGGGGATGTGCGCGTGCTCGCGCACACGGCCGGGAGCGTCGCGTTCCGCCCTCGGCCGGAGTAAAGCGTCGACCATCTACCGGCGTAGAACAAGAGAGTTGAGCACTAGTCAACAAATCTGTCATGGGCACGTAACAAGAAGTGCCGAGTACGTAACAAGGCGTCAGGCGGACGCGCCGCGCCCGCCCCGGAAAGGGCCGAAAAGGCTTGGCATGGACACTTCCTGTCAACACGCGTAGCTGCTACGACGGTTGTGGCAGAGATCCTGCTAAGGGAGGTTCCATGAGACGTTCCCGACTTGTCGCCTTCGTGGGCTCGCTCCTCCTCGCCGCCGGCACCGCCCTCACCGGGGCAGCCACGGCGCAGGCGTCCTCACTCGCCCCAACTGGCGGCTACGCAGCGCTCGGTGACTCCTACTCCTCCGGAGTGGGCGCCGGCAGCTACATCAGCTCAAGCGGCGACTGCAAGCGCAGCACGAAGGCCTACCCCTACCTCTGGGCCGCCGCCCACTCACCCTCCACCTTCGATTTCACGGCCTGCTCCGGCGCCCGAACGGGTGATGTTCTGTCCGGACAGCTCGGCCCGCTCAGCAGCGCCACCGGCCTCGTCTCCATCAGTGTCGGCGGCAACGACGCCGGATTCGCCGACGTCATGACGACCTGTGTGACCCAGTCCGACAGCGCCTGCATCTCCCGCATCAACACCGCACGGGCGTACGTCGACTCCACGCTGCCCGGCAAGCTCGACAGCGTGTACTCGGCGATCCGCTCCAAGGCACCCAACGCCCACGTCGTCGTGCTCGGCTACCCCCGCTTCTACAAGCTCGGCACCACCTGCCTCGGCCTCTCCGAGGCCAAGCGCAAGGCCATCAACGACGCCTCCGACCACCTCAACACCGCCATCGCCAAGCGCGCCGCCAACCACGGCTTCACCTTCGGCGACGTACGCCCGGCCTTCACCGGCCACGGGATCTGTTCCGGCGACTCCTGGCTGCACAGCGTCAACTGGCTCAACATCGGCGAGTCGTACCACCCGAAGGCAACCGGCCAGTCGGGCGGCTATCTGCCCGTGCTCAACGCCAACGACTGACCGCTCAGCCGGAGTCCGTGTCCGACTCCGTGTCAGAACCCCCGTCCGAACCCGTGTCCGAAGGAGAAGGGGAGGCCCCGCCCGTCGGGGTCTCCGTCTCGCACGTGATCGAGAACGGCACCGACTCGGACGTCGTCCGCACCGGCTCCCGCACCTCGACACCGATCTCGTTCTCGAACGTCCCGCTCTCCGCGTCCGTCGTCACGGTCACCGCGTCCTGCTTCGTACGGCCGCCGCCCTCCGGGAACGACAGCGTCTTCCAGCCCCCGTCGAGCACCGAGCCGTCCTGCGTCACCCAGCGGTAGCGCACCTCGGCCGGCAGCCGCCCCACCGTGAACGTCGCCGTGAACCTCGGCGTCTCGGCGCTCGGCGGCGGACACGGGCCCGAGTAGTCCGTGCGCGTGCCGTCCAGGCCGACCCGCACCGACTGCGGCGGCGGACTGCTCTCCTCGCTCTCGCTCTCGCTCGGCGTCGGGGAAGGACTGGACTTCCCGCTCCCGGTGTTCCGCGGCGGATCCTTGGTCTCGGCGGGTGTACTCGCCCCGGCGCCCCGGTTGCCGTTCCCGTCGCCGCCCCCGCGGTTCAGCAGCGCGTACGTCAGCCCGCCCACCGCGAGCGCCAGCGCGACCACGCCCGCGACCAGCGCCCGGCCGGCCCGGCGGTCGCGGTCCTGACCGGCCGCCGTCGTCGTCGCACCGGAACCGGACGCCGCCGACCGACCCGGGAAGGGCATCGGGGGCGTGGGAGAGGGCTCGGGACGGGCCGCCACCGTCGGCGGATACGGCATCGCCCGTACGGTGCCCGCGTGCGGCGAGCCGCCCGCGGCGATGACCCGCAGGTCCTGCTCGGTCCGCTCGGCCGGCAGCCGCTGCGCGGGATCCTTGCGCAGCAGCCCCTCGATGACCGGGGCGAGCGGACCGGCCCGGTGCGGCGGCGGCAGCTCCTCGTCGACGATCGCGCGCAGCGTGCTCAGCGGGGTGTCGTGACGGAACGGCGAGTGGCCCTCGACCGCCGCGTACAGCAGCACACCGAGCGACCACAGGTCGGACTCCGGGCCCGGCGTGCGGCCGAGCGCCCGCTCCGGGGCGAGGAACTCGGGCGAGCCGATGACCTCCCCGGTCATGGTCAGCGCGGAGCTGCCCTCGACCATGGCGATCCCGAAGTCGGTGAGCACGATCCGGCCGTCGTTCGCGATCAGCACATTGGCCGGTTTCACATCCCGGTGCAGCACCCCGGCCTCGTGCGCGGCCCGCAGCGCGGCCAGCACCTCGGCGCCGATGTGCGCGGCACGCTGCGGCGGCATCGGGCCCTCGGCGTCCAGGACCTCGGCCAGGGAGAGCCCGCGGACCAGTTCCATGACGATCCACGGCCGGCCGCCGTCCGTCGCCACGTCGTACACCGTCACCACGTTCCGGTTGGCGACCCGGGCCGCGGCCCACGCCTCCCGCTCCAGCCGGGCGTACATCCGCTGCACGTCGTCGCCCCCCAGTCCGGCCGGGGCGCGCACCTCCTTGACGGCGACCTCGCGGTGCAGCACCTCGTCGCGGGCGCGCCACACCGTCCCCATACCGCCCTCGCCGAGCGGTGCCAGGAGCCGGTAGCGGCCCGCGATCACACGCTCATGGCCCGGTTCTTCGGACACGGCGCCCCCATTCGCAGCCGGGCGAAATCTCCATGAGGTCTGTTTTCCCCATGACGTCGGATTTCCTCACGAACGTAACTCAGCCCAGCGCGGATGCCGCCCCCTTGAACACCAGTCCGGCCCCGAGTACCACCACGGCGAGGGCCGAGCCGAGCGGCGCGGTCCGGCGTACCAGGGCCGCCATCGGGCCCGCCGTCCAGCGGGGGCGCCGGTCCAGGAGCCGGGTCATGCCACTGCCCGCCTTGACGACGGCGTACCCGGCGGCCGTGAGGGTGAGCGCGAGCCCGACGCCGTACGCGACGACCAGCAGCAGACCGAACCAGGCCTGCCCGAGGGCCGCGGCACCGACGAGCACCACCACGGCGGACGGGCTGGGCACGAGCCCGCCCGCGAAGCCCATGAGGATCGTGCCGCGGAGGGTGGGGGCGACGGGGTGGGAGTGGGTGAACCCGCCGTGGGTGTGCTCGACCGTGTGGGGGTGGGAGTGGGGGCGGGCGTGGTCGTGCGGGTGGTCGTGATCGTGGTGGCGGTGGTCGTGGTGGCGGTGGTCGTGATCGTGGTGGCGGTGGTCGTGGTCGTGGTGGTGGTGATCGTGCGCGTGGGTGTGGCCGTGGCCGTGGCTCTCGTCGTCGTGTGTGTGGGTGTGGCCCCCGGGGCCGTGGTGGTGGGGGTGCGCGCGGCTGCGCAGGGCCCGGCGGACCAGGCTCGCGCCCGCCAGGGTCACCAGGATCCCGCTGGCGACGCCGAGCCAGGCGATCACCGAGGGGGCCGCCGCCGAACCGGCCGTGACCAGGAGGCCCAGGGCGACCACGCCCAGGGTGTGGGTGACCGTCACCGAGGCGGCCATGGGCAGGACGTCCTTCATCCGGGCCTGGCCGCCCCGGGCCGCCGCCGTCGCGGCCATGATGGTCTTGCCGTGGCCCGGGGCGAGCGCGTGCATCGCGCCGAGGACGACGGCGATGAGCAGGGCCAGCGCGGCGAAGCCCGCGGTGAGGTCGTGCCGGGCGACCAGGTCGTCCAGGGCCCGCGTCCAGCGGTCGGCGCCGCGCGGCAGCACGGAGGCGGCGGGGGCGTCCGACTCCTCCTCGGCCAGGGCCGCACCGCCGGGGCGCACGCGCAGGGCGGCGGCCGCGGTGTCGGCCGGAGAGGAGAGCAACTCCTCGGGGTAGCGGGTCAGTTCGGCCGATATCGACTTCTCCGGTACGTCCGACCCGGTGAGCGTCATACGGTCGCCCCGCGCCGTGATCTCCCGCCAGCCCGGGCCGGAGGAGGCGCCCGCGCCACGGAAGCCGAGGGACACGGTCTCCTCGTCCGACGTGCCGGACGGCAGGGGAGCGGTCAGCTCGCACTCCACACGGAGGGTGTCGAGCCCCGCCTGCCCGGGCCGCACGCGCGCGTGGCTGCGCTCGGCGGTGAGCGGGGTGCCGCGGCCGTCGACGGTGAGCCTGCTGTCCGCGGCGGCCGCGGCGCACCGCTCGCGGGCCCACAGGGTGATGCCCAGTCGCTCGATGTCGGGTCCCGCCTGGGTCGCCGGGATCTCGGCGAGGTCCTCGACGTGGTGGACCCGGAGTTCGCCGGGGGCGGCGACCAGACCGTCGTAGCGGTTGACGGTGAAGTTGCCCAGCGGGTGGGCGCTCGCCGCACCGGCGGGCAGCAGGGTGAGCGCGCAGGCGGCCGTGAGGACGGCGGCGCCGGACGCGAACAGGCGGCGCGGGGTCACCGGGTCCCCTCCAGGTCCTTGAGCGCGGTGCGGGCCTCGCGGGCGCCGAGCGGCGAGAAGCCGGGGTTCAGGTCGAGCGCGGCCTTCAGGTGGTCGCGGGCCTCGCGGTCGTTCCCGGTGGCGCGTTCGATGATGCCGCGGTGGTAGAGGAAGCCGGCGTTGCGGTAGCCGGTGGCGGTGGCGCGGCGGGCGTACGGCAGGGCCTCCTCGTCGCGGCCGTTGACGTGCAGGGCCCAGGCCAGGGCGTCGGCGGTGTGCACGCTGTGCCGGCGGTTCCACTCGGCGCGGGCGGCGCGCAGGGCCTCCTTCTTGTCGCCGTGGTCGGCGGCGGCCATGGCCGAGTCGAGGTCGGCGTTGACACCGCCCGCGCGGGCGAGGGACGTCCAGGCGTCGACGAGGGCGTACTGGTCGCCGGCCTTCGCCCGGTCGCCGTCGGTACCGCGGTCCTCGTACAGCTCGCCGAGGGCGACGAGCGGGCCGGGCAGCGGGAAGCGGGCGACGACCTGTTCCAGTCCCTCGACGGCGGCCGCCCGCTCGCCGTTCGCGGCCTGGGCGCGGGCGCGGCCCTCCAGGGCGGGGAGGTAGGCCTCGTCGGCGGCGAGGGCACGGGCGTAGTGGCCGAGGGCCGTCTTGTACTCGCCCTGGTTCCAGGCGAGCTGGCCGAGGGAGGTGGCGACGTACGCGATGTCGGCGGGCGAGTCGGCGGCCTCCAGGGCGCGCTCCAGCACGTCACGCGCCGCACGGACGTCGCCGCGCAGCTCCTTCACGTACGCGTACCGCGTGAACACGGGCACCCCGGGCCGCCTGTCGTCGGCGGTGCCGGCCGCCTCGGCGGCGTCCTCGTACCGGCCGAGTTCGACGAGGGCGTCGATACGCGTGCACAGGGCGCGTTCGTTGTAGGGGTTCTGCTTCAGGGCCCGGTCGGCGTCCTTCAGCGCGCCGGTGAAGTCGTGCCGGGCGGCGGCGAGGGCGGCACGGCCGGCGAGGGCCTGGTCGTTACCGGGGTCGAGCTCCAGGGACCGCTTCAGCGCGCGCTCGGCCTGCGGATAGCGCGAGGGGTCGCCGTTCGTCCGGGCCTGTTCGACGTAGGCGGTCCCGAGGGTGGCCCAGCTGCCGAAGTCCCTGGGCTGGGCGCGAAGATGCTGCTGCAGGGACCCGATCCCCGAGTCGAGATCCCCCCGGGCCAGCACGCCGGCTGCCGGCGCCCCGGCGGACACGGCCTCGACACCGGCCCCCGCACGGCCGCCCCCCGTACCCCCGAAGGCGATGGCCCCACCGGTCAGCGCGACGGCCAGCAGCGCGGCACAGCCTGCCAGATGAGCAGCCCGCCAACGCCGCCCGCCATCGGCGGCCCGCCGCACGGCGGCCACGCGTTCGTCGACGCCGGCGTCGTTCTCGGGGTCGGCGTGGGGGCGGGGCGCGCTCTCGGCGCCGGCGTTGTCCTCGTGCCCGGGGGGAGGGTCGGGGCTGCGCCCGTCAGGTTTGCCTTCGGCGGCGGGTTCGGTCTCGGCGCCGGGACGGTCGTGGGTGCCGGGCGTGCTCTCGGCATCGGGGCCGGTGCCGTGCGCGGCGTGAGCCTTCATGCCGGGGGAGTCCGCACCTGCCGTGCCCACCGCCCCAGGGGCCGGGGCGGTGTCGTGCCCGCCCCCTGCCGCGCCGGCTGGGTCCGGGCGCGGCCCGTCGCCCGCTTCGGCAGTCGAGCCCTCATCCTGCCCCGCCTCCACCCCGGCGTCGCCGCCCGTGCCGGCTCGCCCCTGCCCCCGCAGCACCGACGGCTCTGAGTCGGTCTCCGGGCCGGGGTGCGGCTGGTCGTCGTCGCGCCTCTCCGGTGCGCTGTCCGTCGTACGCGGAGGCATGACCTCTCCTCGGTCGGGTGTGCTGGTGCTGGGGTGGGCGGCGCGGCCCGTGCCGTGGGGGACGGTGGGGAAACGGGCCGCGCCTGTCGGTGGGAGCGGAGCGGGTCAGTACGCCCGGTTCCGCATGCGGCGCCACCACATGAGGGCCGCGCCGATCAGGACGATGCCGCCCGCCCCGGCCCCGGCGGACGCGGCGATCAGGCGCATGTCGTCCGAGCCCTGGGCACCGGCCGGCTGGAGCGCGTCGCCGAGCTGGCTGCGGACGTCGTTGCCGCCCTCCACGCCCTTGGCGAGCGGGCCGCGCGAACCCTCCGTCGGCAGCGCGACGTACGGGAAGGCCTTCTCGAACTTCTTGTCGTTCTTGTCGACCGCGTCACCCAGGTCGTTCTTCGCGCCCAGCAGCTCGCCCTCGACGACCTGGAGCGAGGCGTCGATCACGTCGTCCGTCAGCCGCCGACCGTTCGGGAAGCCCGCGTTGTCGCCGTCCAGGACACCCAGCCGCTTGGGCTTGGCGGCCGGCTTGATCGATGTGTTGAGACGCAGCTGCTCCGACGGCGTCACGTGCGGCGGCTGGTTGAGGTCCTTGACGCCCTTGAGGAAAACGTCGACCAGGTCGTTGCGCGGCTCGTCGGGCGCCGGGATCTTGTAGATCGCCTCGATGAGCTTGGGCAGCTCCGGGTTGGTGACGTTCTGAAGGAACTGCGCGTCGTCCCGCGGCGCGGACGCGTTGAACTTGTCCTTGTCCTTCAGCGGGTTGACGACCTCGTTCACCAGCGGGTTGCCGAGGCGCGAGACCTGCGCGAAGTAGCCCTGGGCGTTCTTGCGCTGGGTCGTCGACCAGATGCCGACGACCGGCTGGTCGTGCGACTGGGTGATGAAGCTGTTGGGGACCTGGAGGGCGATCGTGTTGACGTTGTAGCCCTTGAGTGTGTCGTTGCCGACCTCGGAGAGGTTCCCGCCGTACAGCAGGTCGAAGACCCTGAGGTCCAGGAAGAACGGGTCGTCGGCCTGCCCGGCGAACGTCTGGGCGCCCCCGGCGAGCTTGTGGATCGCCTGCTTGCGCAGCGTGTTGTAGTCCGGCATCGACGCCTTGCCGACGTTCGACGGCGCCACCGGCACGTCGTCGGCGACCTTGGTCTTCGACACCGCCTTCAGATCGCGCAGTTTGATCAGTTCGAGGTCGTACGTCTGCGTGATGTTGAGGTCGGGGTCGTCGAGGCTCTCGACCGGACCCGTGTTGTACAGGAACGTCTTGTCGTTCTTCGTGTGCGTCTTGAACGTGTACCGGAACAGCAGGTCTTCCTGCGCGTCACCGTCGCTGTCGATGCGCAGGTCGTACTGGGCGTCCTCGGCGAACGTGAAGAAGTTCGGTCCGCCGGCCGGTTCCTCGAAGGGGATCCAGTTCGCGACGATGGTCGTCGTGTCCGGCTTGTCCGGGCTGACGAACGCGTACACGTCGGTGTTGTCGTACTGCGGGGTCCCAGAGATCAGCGGGGCCTCGCGGTGACTGGAGGCGGAGGCCGCCTCAGGTTCCAGCGCGGTCACACCGGCGGCTGCGAGCCCGCCGGCGGCCAGCGCACCACAGATCGCGGTCGCGATGCTCCTGCGTCCCGCACCGGTCCTGGAGAAAGGTGTCATGCCGTCCGTCCTCAGTGCCAACTTGCCTGACACACGCCATTCGGAGCGGTCGGCGAAGCGGATTGGTCGAATCTCAAACGTTCTTACGGCGCGTCGGGGAAGTTGTTTCATCGCCGGGCGACCCGCGTTTTCGGCGCGCTGATCCGTAACCCCATCCGGAGGTGTGTGCGTTGCGAATGCCTCGTATGAGGGGACAGGCCCGATGCGGCCTGGGAGAGGGGGACCGAGTGGAGGCGGACGAGCTGCTGCTGCGCGTGGCGGGCGGCGACCAGCAGGCCTTCGAGGACTTGTACGGGCTGGTGTCCGGCCCGGTGTTCGGGCTCGTACGGCGAGTGGTGCGCGACCCCGCCCAGTCGGAGGAGGTGGCTCAGGAGGTGCTGCTCGAACTGTGGCGCTCGGCCGCGAAGTTCGACCCGGGCCGGGGCAGCGCGATGTCGTGGATCCTCACCCTCGCCCACCGCCGTGCCGTCGACCGGGTGCGCAGCGCCCGCGCGGCCGGCGAGCGTGAGCAGCGGGAGGCCTGGCGCGCCCACCACCCGGCCTTCGACCAGGTCACCGAGGAGGTCGAGGCGGGACTCGAACGCGAGTGGGTACGCGTCTGCCTGGACCGCCTCACCGACCTCCAGCGCCAGTCCGTCACCCTCGCCTACTACGAGGGCTACACCTACCGTGAGGTGGCAGAGCGGCTCTCCCTGCCGCTGGGTACCGTCAAGACGCGGATGCGCGACGGGCTGACCCGGATGCGCGAGTGCCTGGGAGGCGTGGCATGAGTCTCTTCCGCCGCGAGGACCCGCACTCGCTCGCCGCGCCCTACGCGCTCGACGCCCTGGAACCCCCGGAGCGGGTCCGCTTCGAGAAGCACCTCAGGGACTGCGGCCGCTGCGCCGCCGAGGTGCGCGCCCTGTCCGAGGACGCCGTCCGGCTCGCCTGGTCCGCGGCCGCCCCGCCCCCCGCCGCCCTGCGCGACCGGGTCATGGCCGCCGTACGGACGACTCCGCAGGACCCGGCGCCGCAGGACACGGCACGCGAGCCGGCCCGCGTGCGTGCGCCGCAGCTGCCGCCGCACGTGTGGGGCACCCAGCCGCCGCCGCAGCGACAGCGGCGCCGGATCCCGCTGTTCGTGCCCTTCGCCACGGCCACCGCCGCCGCGGCTCTCGTCGTCGCCTCGCTGTTCGCGGTGCAGGCGAACCGCACCCAGGACCAGCTGACCGCCGAGCGGGACCGGTCACGTGAGATCGCCCACGTTCTCGCGGCTCCGGACGCCCGTGCGAGCAGCGGCCGGGACGGGCGGGGCGGAACCATCGGAGTGATCGCTTCCGCCTCGGAGGGGAGCGCGGTGGTCACCCTCGGCGGATACGGTGCCCCGCCGGGCGGCCGAGTGCACCAGTTGTGGCTCATGCGCCCGGGCGCGCAACCACGCTCCCTGGGGCTCTTCGAAGGCGACACGCCCCTGGTCGCGACGGATCTCGGCACCTCCGCGACGTCACTGGCCGTAACCGTCGAGCCCGGCGGCGGATCGCCGCAGCCCACCACCCAGCCGATCGTCCAACTCGCCCTGAAATCTGTTGGATTCGGAGAGTAATCGGGGATACATCGTCAACCTCCTTGTGGGGAAGGTGAATCCTGTGACCGCGATACACGAGTGCCCGGACGGGGCGATAGGGTTAACCTGCCCGGGCCGGGTGGACTCGTACGGGTGGGGAGTGACATGGAACAGATAACAGTGCGCAGCAGGGCGAGGGTCCCTGCGATCACCTGCGGGAGCAGCGCGACCAGTTCGCGCCTCGACCGCCACCTCTCGGTGCTGGGTGGTCCTGCCGTCCCGCAGCGGGAGACGGTCGAGGCGACCTCGCTGATGCGCGAACTGACCGCGCGTCAACCGCAGGACCGCAGTGGCAGGGGAGCGCGCGTGCGCCGCGTCTCGCTCTTCGCACCACTGCGCCGACTGCGCCGCTCGCTGTTCGGCGGCAAGTAGGGGCTCGCGCTCGGGCGGTCACACCGCTCCTGGCACAACGCTGCGCACTCGTCGTCCGTCATCCCCACGGCACGCAGCAGCGCCAGGTGTGTACCCGAGCGCGGCCCGCCCCCAGTCGGTGCCTCATCCCCGCCCGGCAGTGACCGGGGGCATCGTCCGGCTACGGTGTTCCGGCCGCCCCTTCACCTCTCCCCGTGCGCGTACTGACGCACGGCCAGCGGCACGAACACCCCGAGCAGCACGGCGCACCACAGCAGCGACCCCGCGACGGGGTGGGCCACCGGCCAGGCCGCTCCGTCGGGCACAGGGGCGTTGCCGAACAGGTCGCGCAGGGCCGTCGCCACCGCGCTGATCGGATTCCACTCGGCGGCCGTCCGCAGCCACCCCGGCAGTCCGCTCGTCGGAATGTAGGCGCTGGACAGCAGCGGCAGCAGGAAGGTCGCCCCGCCCAGCTGACCGGCCGCCTCCTCGTTCCGGGTGAGCAGGCCGAGGTAGATCCCGGCCCAGGTGCAGGCGAAGCGGAACAGCATCAGCAGCCCGACGGCCCCCGCCGCTGCGAGCGGGCCGCCCTCGACCCGCCAGCCCACCGCGAGCCCCACCAGCAGGAAGGGCACCGTCCCGACGGCCGTGACCACCACGTCCGCGGCGGCCTGTCCCAGCGGAACGGCCGCCCGGCTCATCGGCAGCGTACGAAAGCGGTTCGTCACGCCCCGGTGCGTGTCCTGGGCCGCCTGGAACATGCCGGTCATGATCCCGCCCGCGGCGGTCGCCACCAGCAGGCCCGGCACGAGGAACGCCCGGTACGCCTCGCCCGGCATCGCCAGGGCGCTGCCGAAGACGTAGCCGAAGAACAGCAGCATGCTGATCGGCATCGTCTGGGTGAGGATCAGCAGCCCCGGGTTGTTCCGCATCCGCAGCAGCTGGCGGCCCAGCATCGCGGTCCCGTCGTACGCCAGCATGCTCATGCGGCACGCTCCTTCTCGCCGGTCGTGGTCGTGGTCGTGCTTGTGGTCGTGGTGGCCGTGAGGCGCAGGAAGACGTCGTCGAGGGTCGGTGGCCGCAGGCTCACGTCGAGCAGCGGCACGCCCGCCGAGTCCAGCGTGCGAACGAGCAGCGGGAGGGTGAGCGTCGGGTCCTTGGCGACCGCGCCGACGGCGTTCCGCTCGTGGTCGAACGACGGCTGCGCGCCGGTGAGCCGGTCGAGGACGGCCGCCGCCTTCGTGAGCGCGTCCGCGTCCGACACGACGACCTCGGCGTGTGCCCCGACGAGCGCCTTGAGCTGCGCCGGCGACCCGGTGTGCGCGACCCGGCCCCGGTCCACCAGGGCGATGTCGTCGGCGAGTTGGTCGGCCTCCTGAAGGTACTGGGTGGTCAGGAGCACGGTCGTGCCCTCGGCGGTCAGGTCGCGCACCGCGTCCCAGATGAGGTTGCGGCTGGCCGGGTCGAGGCCGGTCGTCGGCTCGTCCAGGAACAGCACCTCGGGGCGGCGGATCAGGCTCGCCGCCAGGTCCAGCCGGCGCCGCATACCGCCGGAGTAGGTGGAGGCGGGCCGGTCGGCGGCCTCGGCCAGCCCGAAGCGGTCGAGGAGCTCCGCGGTCCGGCCGGCAGGGCCGCGCACCCGGTGCAGCCTGCCGAACAGCAGCAGGTTCTGACGTCCGGTGAGATCCCCGTCGATCGACGTGTCCTGCCCGGTGACACCGATCCGGCTCCGTACGGCGGCGGCCTCCCGGGTGAGGTCGTGCCCGGCGACCCGTGCGGAGCCCGCGTCCGGCCGCAACAGCGTGGTCAGCAGCCGTACGGCCGTGGTCTTGCCCGCCCCGTTCGGCCCGAGGACCCCGCACACCGTCCCCTCGGTCACCGCGAGATCCAGCCCGCGCAGGGCACGGACCTCCCCGAACCGCTTCTCCAGACCCTCACTAAGTACAGCGTACGTAGAAGTCATGGCATGACCATAGCGCACTACGTACGGTGTACGTAACTAGGATGGAGGCCGAGGTGATGACCGATGGCGGGCCGAGCGGCCGTACCCGAAGTGATCTGGGCGCGCCCCGAGCGCACCGGCCGTGGGCCGAAACCGGCGTTCACCCGCGCCGACATCGCGGCGGCGGCGGTGCGGATCGCCGACGCCGAGGGGCTGGACGCGGTGTCCATGCGGCACGTCGCGGCGGAACTGGGCTGCGGCACGATGTCGCTGTACAACTACGTCCCCCGCAAGGAGGACCTGTACGAGCTGATGGTGGACGCCGTCGGTGCCGAGCACGAGTTGTTCGAGCCCACGGGCGACTGGCGCGCCGACATGCTCCGCAACGCGCAGGAGACGCGGGCCATCATGTACCGCCACACCTGGGTGCCGCGCGTGATGTCAGGGCTGTTCGGCTTCAGCCCCAACACCCTGCGCTACCTGGAGCACTGCCTGGCCTGCCTCGAACCGCTCGACGCTCCCGCCGGCACCAAGACGGAGCTGATCGCACTGCTCAACGGGGTCGTGACGACGTACACCGCGAACGACATCGCGACCGTCGAGCGCACCCGCTCCATGCCGTGGTCCGAGGAGGAGGAGAACGCGGTCCGGATGGCCTATCTGGGCAGCCAGGTGGCCACCGGCGCGTATCCGCGACTGGCCGCGGCCTTCATGGAGCAGAGCGGGCCGGTCGATCTGGAGGCGGTGTTCAGACGGGCCCTCGAACGCGTACTGGACGCCTACGATCCCGACCTGCGCTAGAGCAGCGCGAGTTGCCCCTCCGGGCCCTCCTCGGGGTCGTCCAGCACCGAGGCCGGGCGGCGGGCCGACGCCGGTACCGGGAGGACGCCGGCCTCGCGCAGCTCGGTCGTCGTGATCGGGTCGGGGATCGTCGGCTCCTCCAGCGGGCGCAGTTCGGCCAGCAGGGCCAGGACCGTGATCAGTTCCAGCAGCTCCGACGTCCAGGTCTGGGGCCATGTGGCGGGGCGGATCGCCGCGAGTGTGCCAGGCTCGGCCTCGGCGACGCGCGCCGTGAACCACTGCTCCAGGACGCGCACCCCGCCCACCTCGAAGTCCCATGCCTCCGGCGGCACCGGGGAGATGCGGCCCTCGTCCAGCAGGAGAGCCTCCTCGTCCCTGTCGTAGCGCAGGGTCAGGGGGCGGGAGGGCAGCGGGGCGCGGACGTAGGGGCGGCGGCCGCCGGGGAGCTTGGGGCGTTCGCCGTCGCGGCGCATCAGCCACAGCAGCCGGTGGCCCAGCTCCAGGCCTCGTGCCCAGGCGCCGACGTCCCCGGTGAGCGGGACGGAGAGGTCCGGGCGGGCCGTCGCCGTGATCCAGGCCAGTACGTCCAGGGGTGTGGGGGCGCCGCCCAGGCGAGCGGCCAGGTGGGCGAGCAGACCGGGAGCCAGGTTCGCCTCCTGCCCGTCCGGCCGCCGGAACAGCGGGCGGATCCGGCCGGGGCGGAGCAGCGGGAGCAGGGAGGTGACGAGCAGGCGCGGGGCGCGGGCCTCGGGCGCCTCCAGCACGAAGACCTGCCGTTCGTCCGCCACCCGCCACAGCTCCGGGCGGGCCGCGTCGATCAGCCGCTGGTCGGGGATCAGCCACTGCTCGTCGAAGGGGGCGTACAGCACGCGCACCGGCTCCGGGCACGGCCCCGAGGCGCGCGCCAGCTTCTGGGTGCCGCTGCCGGCCCGGCCGGGCAACTGGCCGACCGCCGTGTGCGGCGTGCGTGAGCGGGTCGGCTCGAACAGGGTCTCGCGGTCGGGTCCCTCGGCCTTCATCAGGGCGTCCCAGCGGGCCTTCAGGGACGCCGCGTCGGGGCCCGCCGGCCACCCCCGGCCGAGCCGCGGCGGTGCGACGGACCACGGCATGAGGTCCGCCAGCAGCGGAGCGTCGTCGTGCGTCACGCAGGGCATCGTACGGTGTGGCTCCGACACACGGGTCAGGTCGCGTCCAGGGTCACCGTGAAGGAGAAGCGGTCCCCCCGGTACTGGATGACGGCCACGTCCACAGGCCGCCCGCCGGCGTCGTACGTGACCCCCGTGTAGTGCAGGATCGGGCTGAGCAGCGGCACTTGGAGCAGTTTCGCGGTCTCCGGGTCGGCCAGGCGGGCCTCCACCGTGTCCGTGATGCGGCTGATGTCAGCTCCGACGGCATCCCGCAGCACCTTGGTCATGGGCCACCGGACCAGGTCGTCCAGGTCGATGCGCGCGGCCAGTTCGGGACGCACGTAGTTGCGGGCGTGGTTGGTCGGCTCACCGGTCTTCTCGTCGCTGCGCAGCCGGTGGTACGTGGCCACCTCGGGCAGATCCGGGAAGAACTCGGCGAGTTCGGCCGGCACCGGGGCGGTGCCGTGGTCCAGCAGTTCGGTCGTCATGCCCGACTGCTGGGCCACGATCGCGTCCACCGAGCCGAGCAGACGGACCGGCGAACCCCGGCGCGCGTGCGGCTCGATGAACGTGCCGCGCCGGCGGTGACGCGAGATGAGCCCCTCGTCCTCCAGCTCCTTCAGCGCCTGCCGCATGGTCAGCACGCTCACGCCGTAGTGCCCGGCCAGCTGCTCCTCGGTGGGCAGGCGCAGCGGGTCCTGGGGCGAGCGGCCGAGGATCGAGGCACGCAGTGACTGCGACACCTGATACCAGAGCGGCAGCTTGCGGTTCAGGACGATCGAGTCCGGGGCGAAGGAGGTCACGGGCCATCCGTACCGGTCGGGGCTGTTCAGTGCAAGGGACGGAAGTGCCGCTCCAGGCCCTGCCAGACGTCGTCGTAGCGCTGCTGGAGGTGTTCGGCGCGGGCCGCCTGCGGTGTGAGGGCGATCGGCCAGCGCGTCTCGAACATGAACGCCAGGCCGTCGTCGATCTTCTGCGGCCTCAGCTCGGCGGCGCTCGCCCGGTCGAAGGTCTCCCGGTCCGGGCCGTGCGCCGACATCATGTTGTGCAGCGAGCCGCCGCCCGGCACAAACCCTTCCGCTTTCGCGTCGTACGCGCCCTCGATCAGGCCCATGTACTCGGTCATCACGTTCCGGTGGAAGTACGGCGGCCGGAACGTGTCCTCGCCCACCAGCCAGCGCGGGGCGAACACCACGAAGTCGACCCCGGCCAGACCCGGGGTGTCCGACGGGGACGTCAGCACCGTGAAGATCGACGGGTCCGGGTGGTCGTACGTGATGGTGCCGAGCACATTGAAACGGCGAAGGTCGTATGCGTACGGCACATGGTTGCCGTGCCAGGCGACGACATCGAGCGGGGAGTGGTCGTAGGTGGCCGTCCACAGGTTGCCGCAGAACTTGTTCACCACCTCCACCGGGCCCTCGACGTCCTCGTACGCGGCGACCGGGGCGCGGAAGTCCCGGGGGTTGGCGAGGCCGTTCGCGCCGATCGGGCCGAGGTCGGGCAGACGGAAGGGCGCACCGTAGTTCTCGCACACATAGCCGCGGGCGGACGCGTCCAGCAGCTCCACACGGAAGCGGACCCCACGCGGGACGAGCGCCACATGGCCCGGCTCCACATGGAGCAGACCGAACTCCGTGCGCAGCAGCAGCCCGCCGCGCTCCGGGACGATCAGCAGCTCGCCGTCGGCGTCGCTGAACACCCGGTCCATCGAGGCGTTGGCGGTGTAGAGGTGGACGGCGATGCCGGTGCGCTGGGTGGCGTCGCCGTTGCCGCCCAGGGTCCACAGGCCGGCCAGGAAGTCGGTCTCGGGCGCCGGGTCGGGGAGCGGGTTCCAGCGCAGGCGGTTGGGGTCGGGCACGGTCTGGGTGAAGGGGGCGGTGCGGATCGAGCCGTTGTGGGTGCGGGTGAACGCCGGGTGCGCGGCCGACGGGCGGATCCGGTACAGCCACGAGCGGCGGTTGTGGGCCCGGGGCTCGGTGAAGGCCGTACCGCTGAGCTGTTCCGCGTACAGCCCGAGCGGGGCCCGCTGGGGCGAGTTGCGGCCCTGAGGCAGTGCGCCCGGGACGGCCTCGGAGCTGTGCTCGTTGCCGAAGCCGGAGAGATAGGTCAGCCCTTCGGCGGTCTTCCGCGCTCCCCCACGCTCGAACACGCTCGCGCGGGAGGTACCCCCATCGCCCATGATCCCTGCTCCCTTGCATCCGATTCCTATGCAGTACCGTAGGATTGCGTTTTCCCCAGCGCAAGGGGGACACGTGCCCCGCGTGCCCTCCTTCCGGCGGATGACCGGAACCCGACTCCAGGACGATCCGCGCTGCCGGACGCGCGTTCTACGCTCCCGGCATGTCGTGTACACGGGGACCTCTGGCCGTGCTCGCGGTCTGTGTCCTCCTCGTGGCCGGATCCGCGGGCTGCGGCTCCAGTGTCGAGCGGGAGCGGGGCGGCGGGGCGTCGCCCACACCGGTGGGCAGGCTGCTGGAGGACCGGGACGACGAGGGGCGGCCCTACCGGGAGGCGGGGCAGGAGGACGCCCCCGGCGTCGGCATCGAGGTGCAGCCCGGCGCGGCCGACGGCTGGGACGTGCGCCTGACCCTGCGGAACTTCCGTTTCTCGCCGGCCGGCGCGGCGGCCGGGGCGGTGGCCGGACGCGGCCTCGCGCACCTCTATGTGGACGGCCGCCTCGTCGCCCGGCTCCGCGCCCCCGGGTACCGCCTCGCCGGCCGGCTCGTACCGCGCGGCACGCACCAGGTGACGGCCCGCCTCTACGCCGACGACGGCACCGTATGGGTGGTGGACGGCGAACCCGTGGAGAGCACGGCCGACATCACCGCGTCGGAGCCGGGCCCGGCCACGACGCCGAGCGTGAACGCCCGGCGCAAGGCGCGGGCCCGTGCGACGACCCGGTCACCTACCGGGGGGCGAGGTTCACCGGACCGCGCCGGAAAGGCATCATGAAGCCCGTGCCCCACGCGACATCACTCCGTCGTGCGCCCGTGCAGCGGCGCAGTGCCGAACGCCTGACCAGGATCCTCGACGCCTGCGCCGACCTCCTAGACGAGGTCGGCTACGACGCCCTGAGCACCCGTGCCGTCGCCGAGCGGGCCGCAGTGCCCATCGGTTCGGTCTACCGCTTCTTCGGCAACAAGCGCCAGATGGTCGACGCGCTGGCCCAGCGCAACCTCGAGCGCTACTCGGAGCGGATCACCCAGCGCCTGCGGGAGGCGGGTGACGGGGGCTGGCGCGAGGCCATGGACGCCGTGCTCGACGAGTACCTGGAGATGAAGCGCACCGCGCCCGGCTTCTCCCTCGTCGACTTCGGCAACCAGATCCCGGTCGGCGCCCGCCAGGCCGAACCCAACCACCGCGTCGCCGACCGCCTCACCGAGCTCCTCTCCGGCTACCTCGACCGCGAGCCGGACGACGACCTGCGCCGGGTGTTCCTCATCGCCGTCGAAACCGCCGACACCCTCGTTCATCTGGCCTTCCGCGTCGCACCCGAGGGGGACCGGAAGATCATCGAGGAGGCCCGGGAGATGCTGCGGGCCTATCTGGCCCGGGTGCTCGACTGACTCACCCCGGGTGAGGCCTCCCCACCGTGCATACCGGTCGGTATGCTCGGGCGGGTCCGTGCGTCACCGTAGCCGCCGCCCCCGGGAGGACCCGTGTCCCGCACCGCCCTGCGTATCTGCCCCCTGTGCGAGGCCACCTGCGGCCTGACCCTCACCATCGAGGGGACGCGTGTCACCCACGCCCGCGGTGACCGCGACGACGTGTTCAGCAAGGGGTTCGTCTGCCCCAAGGGCGCCTCCTTCGGGGCCGTCGACGCCGACCCCGACCGGCTGCGCGCCCCGCTCGTGCGCAGGGACGGCGAGCTGCGCGAGGCCACCTGGGAGGAGGCCTTCGACGCGGTCGCCGCCGGCATCCGGCCCGTCGTGGAGCGGTACGGCCCGAACTCCGTCGGCGTCGTCCTCGGCAACCCCAACGTGCACACCATGGCCGGCGCCCTCTACCCGCCGGTGCTGCTCGCCGGGCTCGGCACCCGCAGCGTCTTCACCGCCTCCACGGTCGACCAGATGCCCAAGCACGTCTCCAGCGGACTGCTCTTCGGCGACGCGAACGCCATCCCCGTGCCCGACCTGGACCACACCGACCACCTGCTCCTGATCGGCGCCAACCCGCTGGAGTCCAACGGCAGTCTGTGCACGGCCCCCGACTTCCCCGGCAAACTCAAGGCCCTCAAGGCCCGTGGCGGCACGCTCGTCGTGATCGACCCGCGGCGCACCCGCACCGCGAAGCTCGCCGACCGGCACATCGCCGTGCGGCCCGGCACCGACGCGCTGCTGCTGGCGGCGATGGCCCAGGTGCTCTTCGACGAGGGCCTGACCGACCCGACCCCGCACGTGCAGGGCGTCGAGGACGTGGCCGACGCCCTGCGGGAGTTCACCCCCGAAGCCGTCGCCGCCGCCTGCGATGTCGAGGCCGGCGTCATCCGCACCCTCGCCCGCGAGCTCGCCGCCGCCCCCACCGCCGCCGTCTACGGCCGCATCGGCAGCTGCACCGTGCCGCACGGCACCCTGGCCAGCTGGCTCGTCGACGTCCTGAACATCCTCACCGGCAACCTCGACCGGCCCGGCGGGGCGCTCTTCCCGCAGGCCGCCACCGACAAGACCCCGCGCCCCGCCGGACCCGGCCGCGGCTTCGCCCTCGGGCGCTGGCACTCCCGCGTGAGCCGGCACCCGGAGGCCAAGGGCGAACTGCCCCTCTCCGCCCTCGCGGAGGAGATCGACACCGCCACCGAGGAGGGCGAGCCGGTGCGCGCGCTGCTGGCCGTCGCCGCCAACCCCGTGCTCTCCGCACCCGACGGCGACCGGCTCGACAAGGCGCTCGACTCGCTCGACTTCATGGTCAGCGTCGACCCGTACCTCAACGAGACCGCACGCCACGCCGACGTCGTCCTGCCCCCGCCCCCGCCCTCCCAGAGCCCGCACCACGACTTCGCCTTCAACACCCTCGCCGTCCGCAACCAGGTCCGCTACACCCGCCCCGCGATCCCCCTGGAGCCGGGCCGGATGGCCGAGACGGAGATCCTGGCCCGGCTGATCCTCGCCGTGACCGGCATGCACGGGGCCGATCCCGCCGCCGTCGACCAGATGGTCATCGACCAGACCCTGGGCAAGGCGGTCGAGGAACCGCACTCGCCCGTGCACGGCCGTGACCCCCGCGAACTCGCCGCGCAGCTCACCGGTGACACCGGACCCGAGCGACGGCTGGACATGATGCTGCGCCTCGGCCCCTACGGCGACGGCTTCGGCGTACGAGCCGACGGACTGACCCTGGAGAAGTTGCTCGCGCATCCGCACGGCATCGACCTCGGCCCGCTGCGCCCCCGGCTGCCGCAGCCGCTGAAGACCAGGAGCGGCAAGGTGGAGCTGCTGCCGCGGCCGATCGCGGACGACCTGCCCCGCCTGAAGCGCGCCCTGGCCGAACGCCCCGACGGACTCGTCCTGGTGGGCCGCCGTCACCTCCGCTCGAACAACAGCTGGATGCACAACGTGCCCGCCCTCACTGGCGGCTCCAACCGCTGCACCCTGCACATCCACCCCGAGGACGCCGAACGGCTGGGCGTGCGCGACGGGGCGCCGGTGCGGGTGAAGGGCGCCGGGGGAGAGGTGACCGCACCGGCCGAGGTCACGGACGAGGTGCGCCGGGGTGTGGTGAGCCTGCCGCACGGCTGGGGCCACGACCGCCCCGGCACCCGCCTCAGCCACGCCGCGACCGACCCCGGGGTCAACGTCAACCAGCTCCTCGACGGCCGTCTGCTCGACCCGCTGTCGGGCAACGCGGTCCTCAACTCAGTGCCCGTCGAGATCGCCCCCGAGACGGCCCCCGGATGCGCATCCGTGACCGAAAAGCTCATGCCTCTGACCTGAGCAAAGCTGTGACCAGCAGTTTTGCGCTTATTGCTCGCGCGTCAACGTCTTGTTAACGCTGCTTGAACGCACCTAACGTCTCGGACACCGCCGGCCCTGGTGGGATGTTCAAGGGCGAACGTTAGGTATCCACTCATGCTGACCATCCTCGGCTTCGCCATGATCGCGACCTTCCTGGTCCTGATCATGATGAAGAAGATGTCGCCGATCGCGGCGCTCGTGCTGATTCCCGCGCTGTTCTGCGTGTTCGTCGGCAAGGGCGCCAAGCTCGGCGACTACGTCCTCGACGGCGTGACCGACCTCGCCCCCACTGCGGCGATGCTCATGTTCGCGATCGTCTACTTCGGTGTGATGATCGATGTCGGTCTCTTCGATCCGATCGTCCGCGGGATCCTCAAATTCTGCAAAGCCGACCCGATGCGGATCGTCGTCGGCACCGCCGTGCTCGCCGCGATCGTGTCGCTGGACGGTGACGGCTCGACCACCTTCATGATCACCGTCTCGGCGATGTACCCGCTGTACAAGCGCCTGAAGATGAGCCTGGTCGTGATGACCGGTGTCGCCGCCATGGCCAACGGCGTGATGAACACCCTCCCCTGGGGCGGTCCGACCGCCCGCGCCGCGACCGCGCTCAAGCTCGACGCCAGCGACATCTTCGTCCCGATGATCCCGGCGCTCCTGGTGGGCCTGCTGTTCGTCTTCGTCCTCTCCTACGTCCTCGGTGTGCGTGAGCGCCGGCGGCTGGGCGTGCTGACGCTGGACGAGGTGCTGGTGGAGGAGAAGGAGACCGAGACCGTCCTCGTGGGCGCCGGCGGTTCCGGCGACGGCAAGGTCTCCATGCGCAAGAGCGTCACGGGCGGCGCGGGTTCCGGCACGGACGCCGACGAGCAGGGCGACGACTTCCAGGGCCTCGACCCCCACCGCGCCACGCTGCGCCCCAAGCTGTACTGGTTCAACGCGCTGCTCACGGTCGGTCTGCTCACCGCCATGATCATGGAGGTGCTGCCGATCCCGGTGCTGTTCCTGCTCGGCGCCGCGCTCGTGCTCACCGTCAACTTCCCGCACATCCCGGACCAGAAGGCCCGCATCGCCGCCCACGCCGAGAACGTCCTGAATGTCTCCGGCATGGTCTTCGCTGCCGCCGTCTTCACCGGCGTCCTGCAGGGCACCGGCATGGTCGACCACATGGCCAAGTGGATGGTGGACGTCATCCCCGGCAGCATGGGCCCGCACATGGCCCTCGTCACCGGCATCCTCAGCCTCCCGCTCACCTACTTCATGTCGAACGACGGCTTCTACTTCGGTGTCCTGCCCGTCCTCGCGGAGGCGGGCGCCGCGCACGGTGTCTCCCCGCTGGAGATGGCCCGCGCCTCGCTCGTCGGCCAGCCGCTGCACATGTCCAGCCCGCTGGTCCCGGCCGTGTACGTCCTGGTCGGCATGGCCAAGGTGGAGTTCGGCGACCACACGAAGTTCGTCGTGAAGTGGGCCGCCCTCACCTGTCTGGTCATCCTCGGGGCGGGCATGCTCTTCGGGATCATCTGACCACCGTATGGAGGACGTCATCGTGAGGCCCGGTGGGAACCGCGGCTGGCTGCTCCGCCTCGTCATCGCCTTCAGCTTCGCGCAGGGGGCGGTGTCGATGGCCCGGCCCGCCGTCTCCTACCGGGCCCTCGCGCTGGGCGCGGACGAGCGTGCGGTCGGTGTCATCGCCGGTGTGTACGCGCTGCTGCCGCTGTTCGCCGCCGTACCCCTGGGCCGCCGAACCGACCACGGTCGCTGCGCGCCCCTGCTGCCCGTCGGCGTGGTCCTCATATCCGGCGGCTGCGCGCTCAGCGGCGTCGCGAACTCCCTGTGGGCCATGGCCCTGTGGAGCGGCGTGATGGGCCTCGGCCACCTCTGCTTCGTCATCGGCTCCCAGTCCCTCGTCGCCCGCCAGTCCGCGGCGCACGAACAGGACCGGAATTTCGGCCACTTCACCATCGGCGCCGCGCTCGGCCAGCTGGTCGGCCCCATCGCCGCGGGCGCGGTGATCGGCGGCGACGACATGACGGGCACCAGCGCGCTCGCCCTGATCGTGGCGGGTGCGATCGGGGCGGCCGCGTTCACGTCGCTGTGGCGCATCGAGCACCGTCGCACGGCGGCCACGTCCCGCGCGGAGAAGGGCGACCGCGTCCCGGTCCGGCGCATCCTGCGCACCCGGGGCGTGCCGGCCGGCATCCTCATCAGCCTCGCCGTGCTGTCCGCGACCGACATCCTCACCGCCTACCTTCCGGTGGTCGGCGAGCACCGTGGCATCGCGCCGTCCGTGATCGGCCTCCTGCTCAGCCTGCGAGCGGCGGCCACCATCGCGTGCCGCCTGGTGCTGACGCCCCTGCTGCGGCTGCTGGGCCGCACCGTGCTGCTCACGGTGACGTGTCTGCTGGCGGCCCTGCTGTGCGCGGGCATCGCCCTGCCGATGCCGGTGTGGGCGCTCGGCCTGCTGCTGGTGCTGCTCGGCTTCTGCCTCGGCGTCGGGCAGCCGCTGTCGATGACGACGGTCGTCCAGGCCGCCCCCGACGAGGCCCGTTCCACGGCCCTGGCCCTGCGCCTGACCGGTAACCGGCTGGGCCAGGTCGCCGCGCCCGCCGCGGCCGGGCTGATCGCCGGGGTCGCGGGGGTGGCGGCGCCGTTCGTGATGCTCGGGGTGCTGTTGCTGCTGTCCTCGGGGGTTGCCGTGCGGTCGCGGGGGGAGCCGGGTGCGGCGGCATCGGGTCAAGCCCGCCGGGCGAGGGTGCGGCTGCGCCGGAAGAGCGATATCTGACGAGTCGTAGGGCGATTCGGCTCGGGCGGTTTCTGTTTCTGCCGCTGTGGCTGGGCGTGGCAAGGGTCCTGCTGCGGCGCTGGGGGCTTGGCGCGGGGCCGGGTCGGGTCCGCTGCTGCTGGCGACCGTGGTCTTCGCCCACCTCACCGGCATCCGCTGACCCCGGGCGGCCCGGCCGTGGCCGAATCAGGCCGTCCGCCTTCTTACCAGCTGGACCAAAACCCCGGATTCCGCCCCGTGTCTTCCCCAACCCGCGCACATTCCGTTAACTTCCGTGACCCACAGCCCCGTACGACCCGCACGAGGCTTCCGACCGCGGAGCACCAGCGCCCTGATGACCCCTCGGGGGCACCTCATGACACGCGCCATCTCCCTGCACGACGTGAGCAAGGCCTACACGCGAGGCGCCCGCGTGGTGGACCGGCTGTCGCTGGACATCGCACCCGGCGAGTTCCTCGTCCTGCTCGGCCCGTCCGGCTGCGGCAAGTCGACCGTGCTCAGGATGATCGCCGGTCTGGAGGAGATCGACGAGGGCGAGCTGCTGCTCGACGGCGAGTACGCCAACGACCTGCCGCCGTCCGGGCGGGACATGGCGATGGTCTTCCAGAACTTCGCCCTCTACCCGAACATGACCGGCCGCGCCAACATCGGTTTCCCGCTGCGCATCGAGGCCCCGGGCACGGACCCCGCCCCACGCGTGGACGCCACCGCCCGCATGCTGGGCATCGAGGACCTCCTCGACCGCCTGCCCGCCCAGCTCTCCGGCGGTGAACGCCAGCGGGTCGCCATGGGCCGGGCCATCGCCCGCCACCCCTCGGCCTTCCTGATGGACGAGCCGCTGTCCAACCTCGACGCCAAACTCCGCACCCACCTGCGGGCCGAGATCTCCCAGCTCACCCGCGAGCTGGGCATCACCACGGTCTACGTCACCCACGACCAGTCCGAGGCCATGTCGCTCGGCGACCGGGTCGCCGTGCTGCGCGGCGGCGTGCTCCAGCAGGTCGACAGCCCGCGTGCCGTCTACGCGCTGCCCAGCAACGTCTTCGTCGCCGCCTTCATCGGCACCCCGCGCATCAACCTGCTGCGCGGCCTGGTGCGCGCCCCGCTGGAGGGCGCGATGACCATCAGCCTGGGCAAGCAGTTCCTGCGCCTGCCCGAGCCGCTCTCCCTGGACCACCAGCTGCTGCGCGTCCAGCAGGGCCGCGAGGTCATCGTGGGCCTGCGCTCGGAAGCCATCCGCATCGCCAAACACTCCGCGGCCCGCCCCGGCGAGGTGCCGATCACCGGCCTGGTCGAGCACGTGGAGTTCCAGGGGCACGAGATCCTCGTCCACTTCAACACCGGCTCCAGCCCCGCCGTCGTCCCGGAACTGGAGGCCCCGCGTCCGCGCCCCGGCCGCCCCGCCCGGCGCCGCCGCCGCGAGGGCTCGGTCATCGAGCGCCTGCGGGAGCGGGCCGTCGCCGGGCGCGCGGGCCCTGTCGTGACCCTGGACCACCCCGAGGAATGGCGACCCGGCCTCGCGACCGCCGAACCCCGCCTGCCCGGCGACCTCATCGTGCGCACCACCCCGGACCTGGCCCTCCGCCACGGCATGCAGGTGCCGCTCCTCGTCGACCTCGCCCATCTCTTCGTCTTCGACCAGCACGGCGACCGCATCTGCCCGCACCCGGCGCGCCTGCCCGATCTGGAGGCGTGAGGAGCCGCACATCCGGGCGGGGCCCGCTCCGTGCTGTGATGACCGGGATCACGGGATCACCGTGACGTCTGGCGCCGGAAAACTATCGTCGCTAGTTTATGTGCCGGACGACGACGCCCCGCCCCGGAGGAATGCGCGATGAAGGCACACGACGGCATGTACATCGGGGGCGCCTGGCGCCCCGCCGCCGGCCACGACGTGATCGAGGTCGTGAACCCGGTCGACGAGCAGGTCATCGGCACGGTCCCGGCCGGCACCGCCGAGGACGTCGACGCCGCCGTACGGGCCGCCCGTGCCGCTCTGCCGGAGTGGGCCGCGACCCCGCCCGCCGAGCGCGCGGCGCGCCTTGCCGCCCTCCGGGACGTGCTCGTGGCCCGCGCGGACGAGATCGCCGAGACCGTCACCGCCGAACTGGGCTCGCCCCTGAAGTTCTCGCAGGCCGTCCACGCGGCCGTGCCGATCGCGGTCGCGGGCTCCTACGCCGAGCTGGCGGCCACGTACGCCTTCGAGGAGAGGACCGGCAACTCGGTCGTGCACCACGAGCCGGTCGGCGTCGTGGCGGCGATCACGCCCTGGAACTATCCCCTGCACCAGATCGTCGCCAAGGTCGCCCCGGCCCTCGCGGCCGGCTGCACGGTCGTCGTGAAGCCCGCCGAGGACACCCCGCTGGTCGCCCGCCTGTTCGCGGACGCCGTACACGAGGCGGGCGTCCCGGCGGGCGTCTTCAACCTGGTCACCGGCCTCGGCCCGGTCGCCGGCCAGGCCCTCGCCGAGCACCCCGGCGTCGACCTGGTCTCCTTCACCGGCTCCACCGCCGTCGGCCGGCACATCGCCGCGATCGCCGCAGGACAGATCAAGAAGGTCGCCCTCGAACTCGGCGGCAAGTCCGCCAACGTCATCCTCCCGACCGCCGACCTGGCCAAGGCGGTCAACGTCGGGGTCGCCAACGTCATGTCCAACTCCGGGCAGACGTGCAGCGCCTGGACGCGGATGCTGGTCCACCGCGACCAGTATGACGAGGCGGTGGAGCTCGCCGCGACGGCCGCCGCCAAGTACGGCGAGCGCATCGGACCGGTCGTCAACGCCAAGCAGCGGGCACGTGTGCGCGGCTACATCGAGAAGGGCGTCGCCGAAGGCGCCCGCCTGGTCG
Source organism: Streptomyces coeruleorubidus (assembly GCF_028885415.1). Lineage (GTDB taxonomy): Bacteria > Actinomycetota > Actinomycetes > Streptomycetales > Streptomycetaceae > Streptomyces > Streptomyces coeruleorubidus_A. The sequence goes on along the minus strand of NZ_CP118527.1, from coordinate 2,054,540 downwards.
CCGGCGGCCCCGAAGCCCCGCGCGAGAAGGGCTACTTCGTCAGCCCGACCGTCTTCGCCGACGTCACCTGGGACATGACCATCGCGCAGGAGGAGATCTTCGGCCCCGTCCTGTCGATCCTCCGCTACGACGACGAGGAGGACGCCCTGCGGATCGCCAACGGCACGGTCTACGGCCTGGCCGGCGCCGTCTGGGCCGGGGACGAGGCCGAGGCGGTGGCCTTCGCACGCCGGATGGAGACCGGCCAGGTCGACATCAACGGCGGCCGCTTCAACCCCCTCGCCCCCTTCGGCGGCTACAAGCAGTCGGGCGTGGGCCGCGAACTCGGCGTGCACGGCCTGGCCGAGTACCTCCAGACCAAGTCCCTCCAGTTCTAGGGGAGTCCCTTCCGTCATGGCTGTCCGCGCCGCCGTCCTGCCCGCCGTCGGCTCCCCGCTGGAGATCACCGGCATCGACCTGCCCGACCCCGGACCGGGCCAGGTCCGCGTCCGGCTCGCCGCCGCCGGGGTCTGCCACTCCGACCTGTCCCTGTCCAACGGCACCATGCGCGTCCCGGTCCCGGCCGTCCTCGGCCACGAGGGCGCCGGCACGGTCGTCGCCGCCGGCGAGGGCGTCACCCACGTCGCGCCCGGCGACGGGGTCGTCCTCAACTGGGCCCCGTCCTGCGGCACCTGCCACGCCTGCTCGCTCGGCGAGGTCTGGCTGTGCGCCAACGCCCTCAACGGCGCCGCCGACGTCTACGCCCGCACCACCGAGGGCACCGACCTCCATCCCGGCCTGAACGTCGGCGCGTTCGCCGAGGAGACCGTGGTGTCCGCGGCGTGCGTCCTGCCCGCCCCGGACGGCATCCCGCTCACCGACGCGGCCCTCCTCGGCTGCGCCGTCCTGACCGGCTACGGCGCCGTCCACCACTCGGCCCAGGTCCGGCCCGGTGAGACGGTCGCGGTGTTCGGCGTCGGGGGAGTGGGGCTCGCCGCCCTCCAGGCCGCCCGGATCGCTGGCGCCTCGAAGATCGTCGCGGTGGACGTGTCCGCAGAGAAGGAGGAGCTGGCCCGGGCGGCCGGCGCCACCGACTACGTCCTCGCCTCCGAGAACACCGCCCGCGAGATCCGCGCCCTCACCGGCAGGCAGGGCGTCGACGTCGCCGTCGAGTGCGCCGGCCGCGCGGTCTCCATCCGCACGGCCTGGGACTCCACCCGTCGCGGCGGCCGCACCACGGTCGTCGGCATCGGCGGCAAGGACCAGCAGGTCACCTTCAACGCCCTGGAGATCTTCCACTGGGGCCGCACCCTGACCGGCTGCGTCTACGGCAACTCCAACCCCGCGGAGGACCTCCCGGTACTGGCCGGACACGTCCGGGCGGGCCGTCTGGACCTGAGCGCCCTGGTCACCGAACGCATCTCCCTGGACGGCATCCCGGCGGCCTTCGAGAACATGCTGGCGGGCAAGGGCGGCCGGGCACTGGTCGTCTTCTAGCCCGTTTCCCCCGGTGCCCCGGCCTCCGCGCGAGGCCGGGGCCTCAGGCGTGCCCGCACCCGTAGTCGGTGGCGCGTACAGGCAAAACTCCTGGTGTGCGACCCGTTGACGTCCATACCGTCCGGTCAGTACGTTCCCCGGAATCCGAGCCACCCCCCGGTTCCGTCCCCGCACCCACCGGAGCGTGCACCACATGGACACGGCCCCTTCCGCTCAGCCGCCCACCTCCACCGCGCCCGCCGTGGGCAACCGCCGCCGCGTAGCCACCGCCGCGGCCCTCGCCTCGGCCGTCGAGTGGTACGACTACTTCGTCTTCGGCATCGCCGCCGCCCTCGTCCTCGGCGACCTCTACTTCCCCGCCGGCAGCCCCACCGCCGGCGTACTGGCCTCTTTCGCCACGTTCGCCGTCGGCTTCCTCGCCCGCCCCCTCGGCGGCATCGTCGCCGGCCACCTCGGCGACAAGCGCGGCCGCAAGCCGATGCTGGTCCTCGCGCTGACGCTGATGGGCGTGGCCACCACCGGCATCGGCCTGCTGCCGACGTACGACACGATCGGCGTCGCCGCCCCGATCCTGCTCGTCCTGCTCCGCGTCGCACAGGGCGTCGCCGTCGGCGCCCAGTGGGGCGGCGCGATGCTCCTGGCCACCGAGTACGCCCCGGAGGGCAAGCGCGGCGTCTACGGCAGCGTCGTCCAGCTCGGCGTCCCCATCGGCGTGGTGACCGCCAACACCGTCTTCCTGGCCGCCGGCGCGCTCACCACCGACTCGGCGTTCGCGGCGTGGGGCTGGCGCGTGCCGTTCCTGGTCGGCCTGCTCGTGCTCGGCCTCGCCTGGTACATCCACACCCGCGTCGAGGAGACCCCGGCGTTCCGGGAGGCCGAGCGCGCCCTCGCCGAGCAGGAGAAGTCCGAGCAGAGCTCGCCGCTGCGCACGATCCTGCGCGGCCACCTCGGCACGGTGCTCCTCGCCGGCGGCTCCTTCACCGTGAACACCGCGACCTTCTACATCCTCATCACCGGCGTCCTCGACTACACGACCCGCGAGCTGGACATGGAGAAGGGCCCGGTGCTCCTGGTCTCGCTGTGCGTCAGCCTCACCCAGCTCGTGCTGATCCCGGCCGCCGCCGCGCTCTCCGACCGCATCGGCCGCATCCGGATCTACGCCTTCGGGGCGGCCGGCATCGCGCTGTGGGCCGTACCGCTCTTCCTGCTGATCGACACCGGCTCGCTGCTGTGGCTCGCGGTCGGCACGTTCGTCGCCAGCTGCTTCCTGAGCATCATGTACGGCCCCCAGGCCGCCCTGTTCGCCGAGCTGTTCACGCCCGAGATGCGCTACACCGGCGCCTCCCTCGGCTACCAGATCGCGGCCGTCGCCGGCGGCGGCCTCGCCCCCTTCGTCATGGTGCTGCTCCTGGAGGCCACGGGCACCTCGATGGCGGTGTCCGGCTACATCATCGCGCTCTCGGTGATCGCGCTGATCTCGATCAAGGTCCTCGCGGACCGGGCGCGCGCGGCGGAACCGGAGGCCGCGCCCGAGGCCAAGGCGGAAGCCGAGTCAGCGGGCTGAGTCCGAAGTCCGCTCGGGCCGGGGCTGCGCAACCGCTCCCGGAGCCCCGGCCCGAGCCGCCGCCCGCGACCGGGACACCGCGACACCCGCCAGGCACAGCACACCGCCGACCAGGGTGAGCAGCCCCGGCACCTCGCCGAGGAACAGCCAGGACATCAGGACGACCAGCGCGGGCGCCGCGTACGTCGTCGCGCCCATCCGGCTCGCGGTCGTCCGGGACAGGGCGTACGCCCACGTCGTGAAGGCGAGGGCGGTCGGGAAGACGCCCAGGTACACCATGTTGAGCGTCGCCGAGGCCGGTGCTTTCGCGGCCTCCTGGACGAGCTGCCCGGCGAACGGCAGGCAGACCACCGCGCCGACCAGGCAGCCGAACGTCGTCACCTGCAACGGACTCGCCGTGCCCAGCGCCGGCTTCTGCGCCACGACCCCGCCGGCGTACGTGACCGCCGCCAGCAGACACAGCACCACCCCGAGCACCGAGGCACCGCCCTCGCCCGACATCGAAAGACCCACGGTCACCGCACCGGCGAACGACACCGCCATCCCCGCCAGCAGCCGCGGCGGCATCGGATCACCGAGGAACCGGGCACCGAGCAGGGCGATGAGGATCGGCCCCGTGTTCACCACCAGGGCGGCCGTACCCGCGTCGACCTGCTGCTCGCCCCAGTTGAGGACGACCATGTAGACGCCGAACCACAGCAGGCCCGATATGGCGATCCCGCGCCAGGCCGAGCGCGGCGGCAAACCCTCCCGCCGCAGCAGACAGATCACCCCCAGCGTCAGCGCCCCGGCCAGCAGCCGCCCGAGCGCCAGCGCCCCCGGCGAGAACGCCTCGCCCGCGCTGCGGATCGACACGAAGGCGGACGCCCACAGCACGACGGTCACCGTGGCCGCCCCGGCGGCCAGCAGCTCCGCGCGGCGGTCGGGACGGGAGGAGGTGTTGTTCATCATGATCCCGAGGTTAGGAGGGGAGGGGAACGGACGCTCGCGAATTTCGGACGGGGCGTCCACGGCCCGTCGGGGCTGTCCGGCGAGACTTCGGGGTCAGCGCAGCGCCACGGCCTGCACGCCCAGCAGCTCGAACAGGGCCCGTTCACCGCCCGCCGTCACCTTCACGGCCCGCTCGGAGCCGATCCGCACGCACCACCCCGTCTCCAGGGCGTGCCGGCACAGGGCCGCGCCCGCGACGCCCGCGAGATGAGGCCGGCGTTCGGTCCAGTCGAGACAGGCCCGGGCCAAGGGGCGCCGGCCACGCCGGTCGAGACCGATACCGGCCGACTCGAACCACGCCAGCCCGGCGTCGGTGAGCGCGAACCCGGTCTCCTGTTGCAGCAGCCCGCGCGCCGTCAGCGCGTCCGTGACCGCGATGCCGAGCCGCCCGGCGAGATGGTCGTAGCAGGTGCGCCCCCGGGCCATCGCCGAACCGGCGCTCGACTCCCGCAGGTTCCGCGGCCGTACGGCCCTGTCCGGTGCGACCTGCGCCGCCAGGTCCTCCACCAGCTGCGCGACCCGCGTGTCGGCCAGCCGGACGTACCGGTGCCTGCCCTGCCGCTCCTCGGCGAGCAGACCGCCCGCGACGAGCCTGCCGAGGTGCTCGCTCAGCGTCGACGCGGCGACACCCGCGTGCCGAGCCAGTTCGCTCGCGGTCCAGGCCCGCCCGTCGAGCAGCGCCAGCAGGCATGCGGCCCGGGTCTCGTCCGCGAACAGCGCCGCGAGCCGTGCCAGGGCCGTGGCCTGCGGGTCCCTCGTCGTCATGACCCCAGCATGGAACACGGACACTTCGGCCGTCGCCGAACTGTCTGACTCGGCGTTGCTACGCGGTCCGCCGCACCTGCTCGTACTGCCGTGCCAGCCCGTCCAGCAGGGCCGTCAGCCCGGTCTCGAAGGCCCGCTCGTCGATCTTCTCCTGCTGCTCGGCGAGGAGATGAGCCTGCTGGAGGTGGGGGTAGTCGGCGGGGTCGTAGGCGCTCGCGTCGTCCACGAAACCCCCGGCGAAGGAGCCGAGCGCGGAGCCCATGACGAAGTAGCGCATCAGGGCGCCGATGGACGTGGCCTGGGCCGGCGGCCAGCCCGCCTCGACCATCGCGCCGTAGACGGCGTCCGCCAGGCGCAGGCCCGCCGGGCGGCGGCCGGGGCCGCGGGCCAGCACCGGGACGATGTTCGGGTGGTCGCGCAGCGCGGCCCGGTAGGAGACGGCCCAGTCGTGCAGCGCGGTCCGCCAGTCCCGGCCGTCCTGGAACATCGTCAGGTCCACCTGGCCGCTCACCGAGTCGGCGACCGCCTCCAGGATCTCGTCCTTGGTGCGGAAGTGGTTGTAGAGCGAGGGCCCGCTGACCCCGAGTTCGGCGGCGAGCCGGCGGGTGGAGACGGCCGCGAGGCCCTCCGCGTCCACGAGCGCGCGGGCCGTCTCGACGATCCGGTCGGTGCTGAGCAAGGGCTTGCGCGGTCGGGCCATGGCGCACATAGTAGGGCTGCCGATCGAAACTAGCAGTGCTAATTTAAATGTACGGCTTTCAAGTGGAGTGACCTGTGGTGAACCTGGAGCTCAGCGAGGAGCAGACCGCCGTACGGCAGCTCGCCCGGGACTTCGTGGAGCGCGAGATCGCCCCGAACGCCGTCGCCTGGGACCGCGCCGAGGAAGTCGACCGCGCGATCGTCAAGAAGCTCGGCGAGGTCGGCTTCCTGGGGCTGACGATCGACGAGGAGTACGGCGGCTCCGGCGGCGACCACCTCGCGTACTGCCTGGTCACGGAGGAACTCGGCCGGGGCGACTCGTCCGTGCGCGGGATCGTCTCCGTCTCGCTGGGGCTGGTCGCGAAGACCGTCGCCGCCTGGGGGAGCGAGGAGCAGAAGCGGCGGTGGCTGCCGGGGCTCACCTCCGGCGAGTCGGTCGGCTGCTTCGGCCTGACCGAGCCGGGCACGGGCTCGGACGCGGGCAACCTCGCGACGCGGGCGGTGCGGGACGGCGACGACTACGTCATCAACGGCACCAAGATGTTCATCACCAACGGCACCTGGGCCGACGTCGTCCTGCTCTTCGCCCGCTCCACCGACGCCCCCGGTCACAAGGGCGTCTCCGCCTTCCTGGTCCCCACGGGCACGCCCGGCCTGACGCGCCGCACGATCCACGGGAAGCTCGGGCTGCGCGGCCAGGCCACGGCCGAAATCGTGCTGGAGGACGTCCGGGTGCCCGCCTCGGCGCTGCTGGGGGAGGAGGGCAAGGGCTTCTCGATCGCCATGTCCGCCCTCGCCAAGGGCCGGATGTCGGTCGCCGCGGGCTGTGTCGGCATAGCCCAGGCCGCGCTGGACGCGGCCGTGCGGTACGCGGGCGAGCGCGAGCAGTTCGGGAAGACCATCGCCCACCACCAGCTGGTCCAGGAGCTGATCAGCGACATCGCCGTGGACGTCGACGCCGCCCGGCTGCTGACCTGGCGGGTCGCCGACCTGATCGACCGGGGCCTGCCGTTCGCCGTCGAGTCGTCCAAGGCGAAGCTGTTCGCCTCGGAGGCGGCCGTCCGAGCCGCGGGCAACGCGCTCCAGGTCTTCGGCGGCTACGGCTACATCGACGAGTACCCCGCGGGCAAGCTGCTGCGCGACGCCCGCGTGATGACCCTCTACGAGGGCACGAGCCAGATCCAGAAGCTGGTCATCGGGCGGGCGCTGACGGGCGTTTCGGCGTTCTGAGTACGCCTCTGAGTATTTCGGCGGATGTGGCGCGGGCCACGTCCGCCGAAGCTTGCCCCATGAGCGACACACCGGGCAGCAAGCAGCAGAACACGGCCGCCTTCTACGGCCAGGCCGTCGCCTCCTTCGCCGTCGCCATGGCGGCCACCGCCATCGGCATCTACCAGCTGAGCGCCGACGCCTGGGTGCGGGGCTTCCTCGCGATCGCCGTCCTGTACCTGGTCACCTCCTCCTTCACCCTCGCCAAGGTGATCCGGGACCGTCAGGAGGGGCCGACGCAGCCGGCGGCGCCCTCGTACGCCCCTTTCGAGAAGCGCTGAGCTGCCGCACTAAGCGCTCGCTCACCTTCGGCGGTATGGTGTTGTCCCTGTCGGTGGAGAGGGGCGAGTGATGAGTACGGCGGAGGAGACGGCCGGCGGCGAGGCGCAGGCGTGGGGCGAGGTCACGCCCGATGCGGCGCGACGGCTGCTGATCGCCGCGGTGGAGGCCTTCGCCGAGCGCGGGTACCACGCCACGACGACCCGGGACATCGCGGGTCGCGCCGGAATGAGCCCGGCCGCGCTCTACATCCACTACAAGACCAAGGAAGAGCTGCTGCACCGCATCAGCAGGATCGGCCACGAGAAGGCCCTGGAGATCCTGCGGACGGCGGCCCGGCGGGAGGGTACCGCCCGCGAGCGCCTGGCAGGTGCGGTCAGCTCCTTCGTCCGCTGGCACGCCGGCGGACGCACCACCGCCCGGGTCGTCCAGTACGAGCTGGACTCGCTCGGTCCGGACGCCCGCGACGAGATCCTCGCGCTGCGGCGGCAGTGTGACGCCGAGGTGCGGGCGATCATCGAGGACGGCGTGGCGGCCGGTGAGTTCGACGTCGTGGACGTGAAGGGCACGACCCTGGCCGTTCTGTCGCTCTGCATCGACGTGGCCCGTTGGTTCAACGTCGACGGGCCGTGGACGCCGGACGAGGTCGGCGCGCTGTACGCCGACCTCGTGCTGCGGATGGTGGGGGCCGGGGGAGAAGACGCCCGCCGGTAGCCCGCCGGGGTCAGAAGTAGTAGCGGGCGACGGACTCGGCGACGCACACGGGCTTGTCGCCGCCCTCGCGCTCCACGGTGAAGGCGACGGTCACCTGGACACCGCCGGGCACGTCATCGACGCCGGTGATCGTCGCGGTGGCGCGCAGCCGGGAGCCGACGGGGACGGGGGAGGGGAAACGGACCTTGTTCGTCCCGTAGTTGACGCCCATCTTCACGCCCTCGACGGAGATCAGCTGCGGTCCGAAGAGGGGCAGCAGCGACAGCGTGAGATAGCCGTGGGCGATGGTGGTGCCGAAGGGCCCCGCCGCGGCCTTCTCCGGGTCGACGTGGATCCACTGGTGGTCGCCGGTGGCCTCCGCGAAGAGGTCGATCCGCTTCTGGTCGATGTCGAGCCAGTCGGTGTACCCCAGTTGCTCGCCCACCGCCGACTTCAGGTCGTCGACGGACGTGAAGATCCTCGGCTGTGCCATGTCCCGGCCTCTCGCGTCAGGAAGTCTGCGTGCGCTCGTATATCTAAGCGACTGCTTAGCATGGTCGGCTGTGGGGGCCGTGTCAACGGACCCGGGAGGGTCGATCGGTAGGGTTCGAAAGGTGCCCCAGATTTCAGAGAAGATCCACGAGCTCACGGTCGGCCAGCTGTCGGCGCGCAGCGGGGCCGCCGTCTCCGCCCTGCACTTCTACGAGTCCAAGGGCCTGATCAGCAGTCGCCGCACTTCGGGCAACCAGCGCCGCTACTCGCGTGACACGCTGCGCCGGGTCGCCTTCATCCGGGCCGCGCAACGGGTCGGCATCCCGCTGGCGACGATCCGTGAGGCGCTGGCGGAGCTTCCCGAGGAGCGGACGCCGACCCGGGAGGACTGGGCGCGTCTCTCCGAGGCCTGGCGCTCGGAGCTGGACGAACGCATCAAGCAGCTGAACCGCCTCCGCGACCACCTCACCGACTGCATCGGCTGCGGCTGCCTCTCCCTCGACACCTGCGTGCTGTCCAACCCGGGCGACGTCTTCGGCGAACGCCGCACGGGCTCCCGCCTGATGGTCGACAGGGGCCGGGCGTCCGCTTAGTGCTGCATGCGCGCTTAGCTGCGGGCAGTCGTGCCGCTTGGGGCGGCACGGGTGGGCGCAGCGGCGCCCCGCTCCGCCGGGCTGCGGACCCACCCGGCCTCAGCGGCCACGCCGAGCACCCCGCCGACCTGCCTCGTACTCCACCAACCCCGCCGCGACCAACTCCGCATTGGACCCGGCCAGTCGTCCCGTCGGCAGACGCAGCACATCTTCCGCCCCGACCCGCGTGGCCAACCCCAACCGCCCCGCAAGCCGCAGCACCGGCCACGCACCCCCGTCCTCCCCGTGCAGCAGGACAGGACGCCCATACGCGGCACCAAGGCCGGACAACAACCCCCGCGCGGAGGCCACCGCACTCGAAGGGTCGGTATCCGTCACCTCGGCCAGCACCCTCAGCACCTCCGGCCCCAGCGGCGAGGCAGCGAACCGCTCCGCACCGTCCGTCCCGGACCAGATGCCGGCCTCCACACCCACCCCGAGATCCAGGAGCAGGGCGGCAACCTCCTCCGCCCCGGGCTCATGCCAGTTGACCGAGGCGTGGTCGGGCAGGACGGTCCAGCTCCGTATCCGCTCCAGCCTGGCGGCAGCGTCCGGCTCGGCCCACGCCCCCGTGGTCACACCCACCGGCACCGACACCCGCGCCCGAATCGCCGACAACGTCACCGCAAGCACCCGCGGTGACAACGTGTCCCGCCCGCAGGGCGTCTTGGGATGGACATGGATGTCCGTGGCCCCGGCCGCGACGGCGTCGGCCGCGGAGTCGGCCATGGACTCGGGAGTCAGCGGCACCGCCGTACCGTCGGCGGCGGTCCGCGGACCGTTCAGACACGCCTGCACCATGTCCTGATGGTGCCAGTCACCACTGACAGCCGGCCCCGGCGACGACAGTGGGGTGCGGCATCCCCGGCGCACCCCCGCGCACCCGCATTCGTCAAGCCGACACCAACAACCTCGCCCGCCTGGCGTCCGTCAGGGCCTCGGGCGTGAGGACCGGACGCGGTACGAGAATTCCGCAGTCCGTGCAGACCGGACCCGCCGAAGGCTCGTGGTCCAGGTCGTACTTCCAGGCGAGTTGCTCCCCGCCGCACACCGGGCACCCCGAGCCCGGTTCGCGCTCCAGCGCGGCGATCAGCCGGCGCAGCACCTCGGCCAGCGGTTCACGGGGATGGACCGCCGGATCGTCGCACCACGCCACGCCGAAACCGCCCCAGGTCAGCCGGTGCCAGTCGTCCACACTGCCCGGCCGGCGCAGTCCGTCGTGCTTCTCCTTCTTGCGGCGCTCGGCGAACTCGACCTCGTAGGCCAGCCAGACCGCCCGCGCCTCCTCCAGTTCGTCCAGTGCGGCCACGAGCCGCGCCGGATCGGGGGACCGGTCCTCGGGACCGAACCCTGCCCGGGAACACAGATGGTCCCAGGTCGCCCTGTGCCCGTAAGGGGCGAACCTCTCAAGGCACTTGCGCAGCGAATAGCGCCGCAGTGCCAGATCGCACCGCGGATCGCGGACCTGTCTCGCCAGACTCCGGAAACCGGCCATCGTCCTGCACCTCCGTCACACCTGCACCTGAAATCCGGTCACTTCGGCGTCGTCGTAAGGACGTCGCCGAATAGACGTATCGACAAGCGAATCGGCTCCATCCGATTTCAAATGGCCTCCATAAGCGGTCCGACGAGGCCCTGAGTCGACTGCCGTGGTCCGTGTGCCTGTTGTGCTGACTCCAAAAAGTGACGCTTGTTCATCTTCAAAGCCGGGGATACCGGCGGTAACATCCCGCCCACCCCCGTCGGGAGGAGCCCCCCACATGCCACGGCGTAACCCACGCACCGTTCTCGACAGAATGAGAACTCCCCGCGGAATCCCCGGGTTCCTGAAGACCGCATCGGTATGCGCGCTGATCGCAGGTCTTTTGTCGCCGTTGTCACACGCGGCCGCCTCGGAGACGGAGACCGCGCAGACCACGGCGATGGCGAACGACTACTGCGGCAACCAGTGTTCGGACATACTCCCGCCCGGCCAGAACGGCAACGCCACCCTCGCGCAGATCCTCCTGAACCAGGCCTTCGGCACCCAGCCCGAGCACGCCGAGGACCAGCTCGGGCCGTATGCCAACCTCGCCAAGGGGTACACCGGCCTCACCAACGACAAGATCAACAACTTCTTCAACGACGCGTCCTTCGGGGTCCCGGCCGATCAGGTCGCCTCCACCGTCAAACCCGCCGGGCGCGGTGACGTGACGATCGTCCGGGACAAGAAGACCGGTGTGCCGCACATCACCGGTACCACCAGGTACGGCACGGAGTTCGGCGCCGGCTACGCGGCCGCCCAGGACCGGCTGTGGCTGATGGACGTCTTCCGGCACGTCGGGCGCGGTCAGCTCACCTCCTTTGCGGGCGGCGCGCCCTCCAACCAGGGCCTGGAACAGCAGTTCTGGCGGCACGCCCCGTACTCCGAGGCCGATCTCCAGGCACAGATCGACAACGCCGTCGCCACCAACGGCGAGCGCGGCAAGCTGGCCCTCGCCGACGTCAAGGCCTACCTCGACGGCATCAACGCCTACATCGACGCCTCCGACAGCGGCCGGTACTTCCCCGGGGAGTACGTCCTGACCGGGCACAAGGACTCGGTCACCAACGCCGGGAAGATCGAGCACTTCAAGATCACCGACATGGTCGCCCTGGCGTCCGTCATCGGCGCGCTGTTCGGCTCCGGCGGAGGCGGCGAGGTCAACAACGCCCTCTCGCTCCTGGCCGCTCAAGAGAAGTACGGCGTCGCCGAGGGCACCAAGGTGTGGGAGTCCTTCCGCGAGCGCAACGACCCGGAGGCCGTCCTCACCCAGCACGACGGCAGCTTCCCGTACGCGACCAAACCGGCCGACCCGCAGGGCCGGGCCCTGCCCGACGCCGGCTCGGTGACCCAGGAACCGCTGGTCCACGACCGTACGGGCAGCGCGGCCGGCTCAAACGCCACCAGCGCCTCCCGGGAGGCGGCGAAGACGGCCCTGTCGTCCGCCAAGCGCGGCATGTCCAACGCCCTCGTGGTCAACGGCGAGCACACCGCCAGCGGCCACCCGGTCGCCGTGTTCGGCCCGCAGACCGGCTACTTCGCGCCCCAGCTGCTGCTGCTCCAGGAACTCCAGGGGCCGGGCATCAGCGCCCGCGGCGCCTCCTTCGCGGGTCTGAGCATGTACGTCGAACTCGGCCGCGGCCAGGACTACTCGTGGAGCGCCACTACCTCCGGCCAGGACATCATCGACACGTACGCCGTCGAGCTGTGCCAGGACGACTACCACTACCTGTACCGCGGCACCTGCACGCCGATGGAGAAGGTCGAGCGGAAGAACGCCTGGAAGCCGACGGTCGCCGACGGCACGGCGGCCGGCTCGTACACGATGCGCGTCTGGCGCACCAAGTACGGACCCGTCGAGTACCGCGCGACGGTCGGCGGCAAGAAGGTCGCCTACACCTCCCTGCGCTCGTCCTTCCTGCACGAGGCCGACTCCATCATCGGCTTCCAGATGCTGAACGACCCGGAGTACGTGAAGGGCCCGGAGTCGTTCCAGAAGGCGGTGCAGCACATCAACTACACCTTCAACTGGTTCTACGTCGACTCCGAGCACACCGCGTACTACAACAGCGGCGACAACCCGGTGCGCGCGAACGGCGTCGACCCCGAGTTCCCGGTCTGGGCCCGGCCGGCGCACGAGTGGCGGGGCTGGGACCCGGCGACCAACACGGCCGACTACACCCCACCCTCCGCCCACCCCAACTCCATCGACCAGGACTACTACATCTCCTGGAACAACAAGCAGGCCAAGGACTACACGGCCGCGCCCTGGGGCAACGGCTCCGTGCACCGCGGCAACCTCCTCGAGGACCGGGTGAAGAAGCTGGTCCAGCAGGGCGGGGTCACCCGGGCGTCGCTGGTGAAGGCGATGGCGGATGCCGGGGTCGCCGATCTGCGGGTGGAGGACGTCCTGCCCAAGCTGCTGAAGGTCGTGGGCAGTTCGCCCGTCACCGATCCCACCGTGGCAGCAGCCGTCAGCAAGCTCCAGGCGTGGGTCGCCGCGGGCGGCAAGCGCACGGAGACCTCGGCCGGTTCCAAGAGGTACGCCGACGCCGACGCGATCCGCATCCTGGACGCCTGGTGGCCGCTGCTGGTCAAGGCCGAGTTCGAACCGGGCCTCGGCAGCGAGCTGTTCGAGGCGATGACCGCCAACCTCCCCGTCGACGAGTCCCCGTCCGCCTCCCACGGCCCGACCGGGTCGCACGCCGGAAGCTCCTTCCAGTACGGCTGGTGGAGCTACGTCGACAAGGACATCCGGGCCGTGCTCGGCGAGCAGGTGCGGGGACCGCTGGCCCGCGAGTACTGCGGCGGCGGAGACCTCGGCGCCTGCCGTGACACCCTCGTCAGCACCCTGAAGGAGGCGGCCGGCAAGACCGCGGCCCAGGTCTACCCGGGCGACGACGTGTGCTCGGCGGGCGACCAGTGGTGCGCCGACTCCATCAACCACCGCACCCTCGGCGGCATCAAGCACGGCAAGATCAGCTGGCAGAACCGGCCGACCTACCAGCAGGTCGTGGAGTTCACCTCGCACCGGTGACGCAAAAGGGCGGGCGGCGGGTCAGCGGATGCGGCCCGCCGCCAGCACCAGCCGGGCCAGCTCCTCGTGCAGGATGTCGCTGTGCGCGCCGGCGGGCGGGCCACCGCGTCTGACCACCGCCGCCGCGTCGACGTTCACACACCCCGAGGCGGGCAGCTTCGCCCGCAGGGCCTCGGCGAGGGTGTACGCGCGCGTGCCCGGCACCGCCTGCACCCCGCCGTAGCCCATCGCACCCCACTTGGCGCCCAGCGCCCGCCCGATGCCGAGGCCCGCGACCGAGCGGCTGTCGCCCGCCATACGCGAGGCCAGCGGATACATCGTGCCCAGGGCCGAGTCGTGCCGGGAGTGGCAGCACACCAGGGGACCGTCGACGCGGTTCTGCTGCCCCTGGAGCACCCCTCCGGCACGGGCGTCGTGCGGCAGCCGGGTCGCGAACGCGTAGTGCGAGAACGCCCCTTGGAGCAGCGTCACCGACTTCACCGTGCGCACGCCCTCGGCCAGGCCGCGCAGCGCGAACGACACCAGCCGTGCGCCGAAGCTGTGCCCGACGAGGTGCACGCGCACGCCCGGCGCCGCCTTCGCGAGCTGCCCGAGGACCCGGCCGAGACCGCGCTCACCGACCGTTCCCGCGCGGCGCTTCATCGCGTAGTACGTCGCCTGCCGCAGCAGCTCGTGCGCGCCCTCCCAGGGGTTGGGGAGGCCGAACCCCTGCTGCGCACCGGGCGCTTCGAGGCCCGCCAGCGCCCGCGCGAACTCCTCGCAGGCCGCCGCCGAGGAGCCGGCGAACATCTCCGGCTCGCTCTGCGGTACGCCCTCCGCCACCGTGTCCGCCGCGAACAGCGCCTGCGGCCCGGGCGCCACCACCTCCACCAGCAGCCGCACCAGCCGCCCGAACTCCTCCAGTTCGGCCTCCTCCGGCGGCTGCTGCTCCAGCAGCCGGGCGATCTGGTCGACCAGGATCGCCCGGCCCGGGAAGGACTCCAGCAGCGCGTGCCGCGTGTCCTTGTCGAGCACCGGGCGCCGGGGTGCCCCGGCCGCCACGGCCCGCGGGAAGTCGGGGATCGGCTCGTCGGAGAACCGCATCGCCGGCCACAGCACCCCGACGTACCCGATCCGCGCGGCCGGGGCCAGCCGCGGGACTGGCGCCAGGAACCGGTCGTAGAGCCGGGTCGCACCCGAGCGGTCGTTGTTCCAGCCGTGCGCGAAGACCACGAGGTCGCGCACCTTGTGTTCGGTCACCCCGGCGAGCAGCCGGTCGCGCCGGCGGCCCTCCGGGTCCCCGTCCGCGTCGAAGGTCAGCTCCCAGTAGGGAGTCACACTCATCGCCGGATCCGCCATGACAGGCCCCCTGTTCCCCCGGGTGACGCGCGCGATGTGGCGCATCGTCCTGCCAACGGGGGAGCTTGGCCATACGTCACGGGCGCATTGGGCGCGCGATTCCGTGCTCAGCGGTAGAGGAGGTACTTCCGCCGCATCCTCCGGAACGCCGCCAGCTCCTCCTGCCACCCCGCCACGACCTCGTCGGTGTCCGCGCCCGCGTCGATCATCGTGCGCACGCGCGCGGAGCCGGTGAGTTTGTCGATCCAGTTGTCGGAGCGCCAGGCGAACCCGCTCCACACCCTCCTGGCGGTCACGAGCAGGGCGATCCCCGTCCGTACGGGATCGAAGACGTCCCGGTCGTGCACATGGACCTGCACACCGCCGATCGTCCTGCCCTGGAACTTCGAGAAGGTGGGCGCGAAGTACGCCTCCCTGAAGCGCACGCCGGGCAGGGCCAGTTCGTTCGCGGCGGCGGCCCAGCGCCGGTCGATGCCCTCCGCGCCGAGCAGCTCGAACGGCCGGGTCGTGCCGCGTCCCTCCGACAGGTTCGTGCCCTCGAACAGACACGTCCCCGAGTACACCAGGGCCGTCTGAGGCGTCGGCATGTTCGGGCTCGGCGGCACCCAGGGCAGCCCGGAGGCGTCGTAGAAGTCCGAGCGCCTCCAGCCCGACATCGGCACGGTCTCCAGCGGTACCGGCTCGGTCAGGAACTCCTCGTTGAACAGCCGTGCCAGCTCCGCGACGGTCATCCCGTGAGCCTGGGAGATCGGCTGCCGCCCGACGAACGTGGCGAACTCCTTGTGCAGCACGGGCCCCAGCGCCGCGCGTCCGGTCACCGGGTTGGGCCGGTCCAGGACCACGAACCGCTTGCCGGCGAGCCGCGCGGCCTCCATGCAGTCGTACAGGGTCCAGATGTACGTGTAGAAGCGGGCGCCGACGTCCTGGATGTCGAACACGACCGTGTCCACGCCGGACGCGGTGAAGATGTCGGCGAGCGGCCGGCCGCTCTTGAGGTACGTGTCGTAGACGGGCAGGCCGGTCGCCGGGTCGTCGTAGCGGCCCTCGGAGCCGCCGGCCTGGGCGGTGCCGCGGAAGCCGTGTTCGGGGCCGAAGACGGCGGTGAGGTCGACGCGGTCGTCCTCGTGCATGACGTCGACGATGTGGTGGACGTCGCGGGTTGTGCCGGTGGGGTTGGTGACGATGCCGACCTTTTGGCCGTCGAGCAGGGTGTAGCCGTCGTGGGCGAGTCGTTCGAAGCCGGTGCGGAGTTGTCTGGGGCGTGGGGCCGCGGTTGCGGTGGGTGTGGCCGAGACGGCTGCTGCCGTGGCCGCCGTGAGTAAGGCTCGTCTTGAAGGGCGCATGGGGTGGCCTCCGTGATCCGTTTTGTGCCGATTTCGTTGTGGCTGGTCGCGCAGTTCCCCGCGCCCCTAAGGGTGTTGCGGTGGGCCCTTCCTTGAAACATACCGACCAGTTAGTCTGGCGCAGCACAGCCGAGTCGCGTCGAGGGAGACCGATGGTGGAAGCCGTTGAGGGTGCTGGAGTCGTGGTCACGGGCGCTGGTGGTGGTATCGGGGCTGCCCTCGCCCGGCGCTTCGCCGCCGAAGGGGCCCGGGTTGTCGTCAACGACCTGGATGCCGCGCGAGGGCAGGCCGTTGCGGACGAAATCGGGGGGATCGCCGTGCCCGGTGATGCCTCGGCGATAGTCGGCGCGGCCCGGGACGCCCTCGGCGGGACCGTCGACGTCTACTGCGCCAACGCCGGCGTCGCCTTCGAAGGTGGTGACGCCGACGGGCCGCTGGACGAGAAGGCCTGGGCGACCTCCTGGGACGTGAACGTCATGGCGCATGTCCGGGCCGCTCACGAACTGCTGCCCGACTGGCTGGAGCGGGGCAGCGGCCGGTTCGTCTCCACCGTCTCCGCCGCCGGGCTGCTCACCATGATCGGCGCCGCGCCCTACGCCGTCACCAAGCACGGCGCCCTCGCCTTCGCCGAGTGGCTGTCGCTGACGTACCGGCACCGGGGAGTGAAGGTCCACGCCATCTGCCCGCAGGGCGTACGCACCGACATGCTGGCCGCCACCGGCAGCGCGGGCGACCTGGTGCTCCAGCCGACCGCGATCGAGCCGGAGGCCGTGGCGGACGCCTTGGTGAAGGGCATCGAGGAGGACCGGTTCCTGATACTGCCGCACTCCGAGGTCGCCGCGTACTACCAGGCCCGGGCCGGTGACCCCGACCGGTGGCTCACCGGCATGAACCGCATCCAGCAGCAGTGGGAGGAGAGCCGGTGACCGAGTCCCGTTACGCGGCCAAACCCTGGCTGGACCTGCTGAGCGACGCCCAGAAGGGCGCGATAAGCCCCGCGGGCTCCCTCGTGCACGCCCTGCGCCGGGCCGTGGCCGAGACGCCCGACGGCGACTTCCTGGCCTACTTCGACGGCCGCCTGACCTACCGGGACGTCGACGAGCTCAGCGACTCCGTCGCCGGGCATCTCGCGGCGCGCGGACTGGAGCGCGGCGACCGGGTCGCGGTACTGCTCCAGAACTCCCCGCACTTCGTGCTCGCCGTGCTGGGCGCCTGGAAGGCGGGCGCGGTCGTCGTGCCCGTCAACCCGATGTACAAGTCGGGCGAGGTGGCCCACGTCCTGCGGGACGGCGAGGTCGCCGCGCTGATCTGCTCGGACCGGGCGTGGGAGTCGTATCTGCGCGAGACGGCGGCGCACTCGCCCGTGCGGATCGTGCTCACCGGCTGCGAGCTGGACTTCCAGACGCGGGGTGACGCGCGCGTGCTGACCTTCGAGCGGCTGCCGCAGGCCCCGGACGCGGACGACCTGGTGGCCGTGGCGCGGGCCGGCGACAAGGCGCCCGAGGGGCGTGACCCCGCTCCCTCCGACATCGCGCTGATCAGCTACACCTCGGGCACCAGCGGCACGCCCAAGGGCGCCACCAACACGCACGGCAACATCATGTACAACGCCGAGCGGCAGCGGACCGGACTGGGGCTGCCCGAGCGGCCCGTCTACTTCGCGCTGGCGCCGCTGTTCCACATCACCGGCATGGTCTGCCAGTTCGGCGCCTGCCTGAACAGCGCGGGCACGCTCGTGCTGGCCTACCGCTTCGAGGCCGGCGTGGTGCTCGACGCGTTCGCCGAGCACCGGCCGCACTACACCGTCGGCCCGTCCACGGCCTTCATGGCGCTGGCCGCCCACCCGTCCGTCAGCCGCGACCACTTCTCCTCCTTCCGGGTGATCTCCTCCGGCGGCGCCCCGCTGCCGCCCGCGCTGGTGGAGAAGTTCCGGGCGGGCTTCGGGCCGTACATCCGCAACGGCTACGGCCTGACCGAGTGCACCGCGCCCTGCGCCTCCGTGCCGCCCGGCCTTCAGGCGCCCGTCGACCCGGTCTCCGGGACCCTCGCGGTCGGCCTGCCCGGCCCCGACACGGTCGTACGGATCGTCGACGACAACGGCGACGAGGTCCCCTTCGGCGCGCAGGGCGAGATCGTCGTCCGGGGCCCGCAGGTCGTGCCCGGCTACTGGCGGCGCCCCGACGCCACCGCCGAGACGTTCCCCGGCGCCGAACTGCGCACCGGCGACATCGGCTTCATGGACGAGCAGGGCTGGCTGTACGTCGTCGACCGCAAGAAGGACATGATCAACGCGTCCGGCTTCAAGGTGTGGCCGCGCGAGGTCGAGGACGTGCTCTACACGCACCCGGCGGTGCGCGAGGCCGCTGTCGTCGGCGTGCCCGACGGGTACCGCGGAGAGACCGTCAAGGCGTACATCAGCCTGCGTCCGGACGCCGACACGGACCCGGATGCACTCGCCGCGTACTGCAAGGAGAGACTGGCCGCCTACAAATATCCGCGCCAGGTGGAGATCCTGCCGGACTTGCCGAAGACGGCCAGTGGGAAGATCCTCCGTCGGGAGCTTCGTTCCCGGACACAAGGCAACTGACAGCAGTACGGAAAGGCAGGTGGCGGCAGTGCCCAGGACGACGGACTCGGACGGCACCCCCGTACCTCAGCGGCTCCTGGCCGCCGCCACCCGGCTCTTCGCCGAGCAGGGCTACGACCGCACCTCGGTGCAGGAGATCGTCGAGGCGGCCGGTGTCACCAAAGGCGCGCTGTACCACTACTTCGGCTCCAAGGACGACCTCCTGCACGAGGTGTACGCGCGTGTGCTGCGCATCCAGCAGGAGAGACTGGACGCCGTCGCGGACGCCGACGAGCCGGTGGAGAAGCGGCTGCGGGCCGCGGCCGCGGACGTCGTGGTGACGACCATCGAGAACCTCGACGACGCGATGATCTTCTGGCGGTCCATGCACCACCTGAGCCCCGAGAAGAACAAGCAGGTCCGCGCCGAGCGCCGCCGCTACCACGAGCGCTTCCGCGCGCTGGTCGAGGAGGGCCAGGAGTCGGGCGTCTTCTCCAGGGCGACCCCGGCGGACCTGGTGGTCGACTACCACTTCGGCTCGGTCCACCACCTGTCCACGTGGTACCGCCCCGAGGGCCCCATGAGCCCCCAGCAGGTGGCCGACCACCTGGCGGACCTGCTGCTGCGCGCACTGCGCCCGTAGCTGCGCAACCCAGCCCGTCCGGCGCTTGAGGACGAGGCCGTTCAGGCCGAAGCGGGGGTCTGGGGGCGCAGCCCCCAGCGGGGTCGAAGGGGCGGAGCCCTTGGAGATGGGACGGGTAGGGGCGGCGGGGGCGAAAAACCCTCCCGCCGCCCCGCCGCGTCACACGTACCGCTTCAGCTCCCGCCGCGCCAGCGACCGCTGATGCACCTCGTCCGGCCCGTCGGCGATCATCAGCGTCCGCGCCCCCGCGTACAGCTCCGCCAGCGGGAAGTCCTGGCTCACACCCCCCGCACCGTGCAACTGGATCGCCCGGTCGAGGATGTCCACCACCGCGCGAGGCGTGGCGATCTTGATCGACTGGATCTCGGTGTGCGCTCCCTTGTTGCCGACCGTGTCCATCAGCCACGCCGTCTTCAGCACCAGCAGCCGCAGCTGCTCCACGGTCACCCGCGCATCCGCGATCCAGTTGTGCACCACGCCCTGCTGGGCCAGCGCCTTCCCGAAGGCGGTACGGGACACGGCCCGCCGGCACATCAGCTCGATCGCCCGCTCCGCCATCCCGATCAGCCGCATGCAGTGGTGGATCCGGCCGGGCCCCAGCCGCGCCTGTGCGATGGCGAAGCCACCGCCCTCCTCGCCGATGAGGTTCGACGCCGGCACGCGCGCGTGGTCGAAGATCACCTCGGCATGGCCGCCGTGGTAGTGGTCCTCGTAGCCGAAGACCTGCATCGCGCGCTCGATCGTGACACCCGGCGTGTCACGGGGGACCAGGATCATCGACTGCTGACGGCGGATGTCGGAACCCTCCGGGTCCGTCTTGCCCATCACGATGAAGATCTTGCAGTCCGGGTGCAGCGCCCCGGAGATGTACCACTTGCGCCCGGTGACGACGTACTCGTCTGTGCCGTCGGAGGCTCGCTCGATGTGGGTGGTGATGTTCGTGGCGTCCGAGGAGGCCACCTCCGGCTCGGTCATCGCGAACGCCGAGCGGATCTCACCGGCCAGCAGCGGCTCCAGCCACTGCTTGCGCTGCTGCTCGTCGCCGAACTGGGTGAGCACCTCCATGTTGCCCGTGTCGGGTGCCGCGCAGTTCGTCACCGTCGGGGCGAGCTGCGGGGAGCGCCCCATGATCTCGGCGAGCGGCGCGTACTGGAGGTTGGTGAGCCCCGCGCCGTACTCGGAGTCCGGCAGGAAGAGGTTCCACAGGCCCTGCCTGCGCGCCTCGGCCTTCAGCTCCTCGACCACCGCCGGGGTCTCCCACGGCGAGGCGAGCCGGGTCCGCTGCTCGTGCGCGACGGCCTCGGCCGGATAGACGTACTCGTCCATGAAGGCCAGCAGCTTGCCGCGCAGCTCCTCGGTGCGCGCGTCGAACGCGAAGTCCATGTCCGTCAGCCTTCCTGGAGGGTGGTGAGACCGTGCTCGATGAAGACGGGGACCAGGTCGCCGATGCGGTCGAAGCCGCGTCCGACCGTCTGGCCCAGGGTGTAGCGGTAGTGGATGCCCTCCAGGATCACGGCGAGCTTGAACCAGGCGAACGCCGTGTACCAGGCGACCGCGGAGACGTCGCGCCCCGAGCGGGCGGCGTACCGCTCGATCAGTTCGGCCGGGTCCGGGTGCCCCGGCGCCTCGGCCGTCGTGGAGACGGGGGAGTCAGGGGCGTCGAGCGGCAGGCTGTACATCGCCAGCAGGCCCAGGTCGGTGAGCGGGTCGCCCAGGGTGGACATCTCCCAGTCGAGGATCGCCTTGATGCGGTCGTCCTCGCCGATCAGGACGTTGTCCAGCCGGTAGTCGCCGTGCACCACGGCCGGGGCGGGGGAGGAGGGCAGTTGCCGTCCGAGCGTCGCGTGCAGCTCGTCGATCCCGGCCAGCTCGCGGTTGCGCGAGGCGTCCAGCTGCTTGCCCCAGCGGCGCAGCTGCCGGTCCAGGAAGCCCTCGGGCCGGCCGAAGTCCGCGAGCCCCACCTCGCCCGGGTCCACCGCGTGCAGCTCCACCAGCGCGTCCACCAGGTTCAGCACCGCGCCCCGGGTCCGCTCCGGACCGAGCGGGGCGAGCTGGTCGGCCGTGCGGTACGGGGTGCCCCCGACGAACTCCATGACGTAGAACGGCGCGCCGAGCACCTCCTCGTCCTCGCACAGCAGCACCGGCCGCGGAACCGGTACGGCGGTCGGGTGCAGCGCGCTGATCACCCGGTGCTCGCGCTTCATGTCGTGCGCGGTGGCCAGGACATGGCCGAGCGGGGGCCGCCGTACGACCCACCGGGAGGTGCCGTCGGAGACCGCGTAGGTGAGGTTCGACCGTCCGCCCTCGATCAGCCGGCCGGACAGGGCGCCGCTCACCAGGCCGGGCCGCTCGCGGTCGAGCAGGCCGCGCAGCCGGTCGAGGTCGAGTCCGGGCGGGTGGTCGGGGCTCATGCGTCGCTCCTACGGGCAGGTGAACAGTTCCCGACTCATGATGCCGACCGGTCGGTATGTAGTCCAGAGCGGGGCCGAAAGGTGATCGGAGCCACGATATGCCGACGACTCCCGCCGCGGGGCGCCGGGGAGGTCTGGCCCGGTTCGTTCAGGCCATCCGGCTTGCGTGCCGCGCGGCGAGCCCGGAAGGTCTAAGCCATGAAGGCGATCAGCTACTCGCGGTACGGCGGACCCGAAGTGCTGGCGTTCGGGGAGGTCCGCGATCCCAAGGTCGGCCCGGACTCGGTGCTGGTGAAGGTGCGGGCGGCGGCCGTGAACCCCGTCGACTGGAAGGCCCGCGAGGGTTACCTCGAAGGGCTCTTCGAAGCCGCCTTCCCCGTGGTGCCCGGCTGGGACGTCTCGGGCGTCGTCGTACGGCCCGGCATGGCCGTGTCGGAGTTCGACGTCGGCGACGAGGTCATCGGGTACGTACGCGAGGACTTCCTCTCCCGCGGCACCTTCGCCGAGTACGTGGCCGCGCCCCTGCGCACCCTCGCGCGCAAGCCGCGCAATCTCTCCTTCGAGGAGGCGGCCGGTCTGCCGCTGGTCGGGCTCACCGCCTACCAGGTGCTGGTCAAGCTGCTCCAGGTGAAGCGGGGCGAGACCGTCCTGGTGCACGCCGCGGCCGGCGGCGTCGGCTCGATCGCCGTGCAGCTCGGCGCCCACCTCGGCGCCCGGGTGATCGGCACGGCGAGCGAGCCCAACCACGACTTCGTGCGCGGCCTCGGCGGGGAGCCTGTGACGTACGGCGAGGGCCTGGGCGAGCGCGTGCGCGGGCTGGCGCCCGAGGGGGTGGACGCGGTGTTCGACACGGTGGGCGGGGACGCGCTGAAGGTCTCGGCGAACCTGCTGGCCCCCGAGGGCCGCCTGGTGTCGGTCGCCGACGGCGGCGTCGTGAACTACGGCGGCCGCTACTACTTCGTCCGCCCCGACGCCGAGGACCTCCAGCGGCTGTCCGAACTCGCGGAACAGGGCGTGGTGAGCGTGCACGTCTCCGAGACGTTCCCGCTGGAACGCGCGGCGGACGCGCACCGGCTGAACGAGGAGGGCCGGACGCGCGGCAAGATCGTAGTGACGGTGGACTGGGAGCCGGAGGACACGTAGCTGCCGACGGCGCCCTGGCGTGTGGTGTCCTGGTGTGCGGTGTCCTGGCGTCCGGTGTGCGGCGTCCCGGCGTGCGGCGTCCTGGCGTCCGGTGGGCGGCGCCCTGGCGCGTGCGGTGTCCCGGT
This sequence comes from Streptomyces coeruleorubidus, assembly GCF_028885415.1. Lineage (GTDB taxonomy): Bacteria > Actinomycetota > Actinomycetes > Streptomycetales > Streptomycetaceae > Streptomyces > Streptomyces coeruleorubidus_A. The sequence continues at coordinate 2,031,553 of NZ_CP118527.1, read as the reverse complement.
GTCGGGTGTGCGGTGGCCCGGCGCGCGGTGCCCCTGGAGTCTGGTGTGCCGTGCCCGGCGTGCGGTGTCCCGGTGTCGGGTGTGCGGTGTCCCGGCGTTCGGTGCCCTGGCCTCCGGCGCGCGGTGTCCCGGCGTGCGGTGTCCGGCCGTACGGTGTCCCGCCGTGCGGCGTCCTGGCGTGCGGTGTCCGGCCGTACGGTGTCCCGCCGTGCGGCGTCCTGGCCTCCGGCCCCTTGGCGTGGCGTGTCGTGGTGTCCGGCGTTCGCCGCGTCCCGCCGTGTCCTGGCCTCCGGCGCCCGCCGCGTCCCGGCGTGCGGGGCCCTGGCCTCCGGCGTGCCGTGCCCCGGCGGCCGCCCTCCGCCGCGTCCCTAGACGACGAGAGCCGCCCCGCACACCGCCATCGCCAGTGTGCACAGCACCGCGGCCGTGGCGTGCCGGGGAGCGAACGCCGCTGGGCTGGCGGTGGCCGAGAGCGTGCGGATGCGGCGGTGGGCGATGCTCAGGAAGCCCAGCCACAGGACGCAGCACAGCGCGCACGCGACGAGCCCGGGCGCCGACGCCCCGCCGTGCAGCGCGGTCTTCACGGCGAGTACGGCGGAGACCGTGCCCGACAGCGTCGTACGCCGCCACGCGAGCCGGGTCCGCTCGGGCTGCAGCCCGGGGTCGCGGTCGGGGTCCTGTCGCCGGGCCGCCGGCGCGTTCACCCCTCCCACCCCACGAGCACCACGACGACCATGGCGAGGGCCACGATCGCGACGACGAGGCTCAGTACCGCCGGGAACCGGGACACCGGCAGGTCCTCTCCCCGGCGCATGGCCCGCTCGCAGCGCACCCAGTGGTTGACCGCCCGCAGCGCACACAGCACGCCCGCGGCCAGCAGGGCGAGCGCCAGCCCCACCCGCCAGCCCCAGCGCAGGTCCGGCAGGAACTGGTCCACGGCGAAGCCGCCGCCGATCAGCGCGAGCGCGGTGCGCAGCCAGGCCAGGAAGGTGCGTTCGTTCGCCAGCGAGAACCGGTAGTCGGGCGTCTCGCCGTCCTGGCGCACCTGCGCGGGCGCGAACCACAAACGGACGTTCCGTACGAACTCGATCACGTGCGCGACCCTACCCGGGACACGGTCGCCGGGCGTTGCCGGTGCCGCCTCCGCGACGCCCTCCGCAGCCTCGGGACGAACCCGCTCAGCCCATCGACCGAAACGCCCTGAGCCGCTCGTACGCCGCCAGTCCGTCCGGTACCCACTCCCAGTCGCCCAGGCGCCGCCGCACCTCGTCCTCGGGCAGGAAGTCGTGCCAGGCCACCTCCTCGACCTGCGGCTGTACCGGAAGGTCGCAGCGGACCTCGTACACCGCCGACCACCAGGTCTGGCCGGCGCCGTTGGCGTAGAGGAACTTGAAGAGGTACCGCGGGAGCGGCAGACCCGTCACGCCCAGTTCCTCCTCTGCCTCGCGCAGGGCCGCCGTGTCGTAGGCCTCGCCCGCGCCGACCACTCCGCCGACGAACATGTCGTACAGGGAGGGGAAGACCAGCTTGGTCGGGGTCCGCCGGTGCACGAAGATCCGCCCCTCGGCGTCCCGCGCCTGGATGAACACACAGCGGTGCCGCAGGCCCCTGGCGTAGGCCTCGCCCCGGGGCGACTGCCCGATGACGCGGTCGTTCTCGTCGACGATGTCGAGGATCTCGTCAGCAGCACTCATGCCCTCATCCAAGCAGGGCGCGAGGCGTCACTGCGGCTGTGGCTGAAGCTGCCCCACGCGTACCCGCTGCGCCGTCCCCGTCGGCATGGCCGGATGCAGACCCAGCAGCACGATCCCGGCGATCACGGCCAGCAGACCGCCCGCCTCCCAGCTCAACGCCACCGCGTCGGTCCGCAGCCGGTCGCCCAGGAAGCCGACGCCGCAGATGATCCCGGCGATCGGCTGGGCCGCGGTCAGGGCGGGCAGCGACTTGCGCAGGGACGCGGTCTCGAAGGCGCTCTGCACGAGGAGCAGCCCCGTGACGCCCAGCGCGAGGACGGCGTACGGCTGCCAGCCGGTCAGCAGCCCGGCGAAGCCGCCCTCGGCGAACTTCTCCCCGCTCACCCGGGTCAGCGCGTCCTGCACGCCGTACAGCAGTCCCGCTGCCAGGGCCAGCAGCACCGGCCCGGAGCCCAGGCGGGAGCGCTTGGCATGCGCCGTGAGCAGCAGGGCGAGCCCGGTCATGGCCCCGATGATCAGCCACTGCCGCACCGGATCGGCCGTCGCGGCGCCGCCGTGCGGCTCGCCCGCCACGATGAACGTGCTCACTCCGCCCGCCAGCAGCAGCAGGCCCGCCCAGCCCTGGCGGCCGAGCGGCTGCCGGGTCTGCCGGCGGGACAGCGCGAGCGCGAACAGCAGGTTCGTCGCGAGCAGCGGCTCCACCAGCGACAGCTCGCCCTGCCCCAGCGCGGCCGCGCCCAGTGCCATGCCGACCACCATCAGCGCGATGCCGCCGAGCCAGCGCGGCACCTTCACCAGGTCGAGCAGCAGCCGGAAGGACAGGAAGTCGTTGAGCGGGGCGCGCTGGGCCGCGTTCTGCTGAAGGACGAAACCGAAGCCCAGACAGCAGGCGGCACTCACGGCGAGCGCCAGAACTAGAACCGACACGCGGTGTACCTCGATCATCAGGTCGGGTCACGATGGCGTAAGGGTCGACTGTACCGGCCGGCTCCGCCCGGCGCGCCCGTACGTCGTCCCATCGTGCGAGGTGCCGACCCCTCAGCACTATGACGCACGCCACAAAGGGCGAAACGGATAAATCGGATGCGCACCCCATCCTTCTCTGAGCCCACGCTGATCACAAAACCCTCACAAGTGACAGCAGTTGACGCGTGTAACGCCCTTGCGGCCCTTGACGTAAACCGTTGGCTGCGGGTTGGCTGTGCGTGATCAGTTCATGGCGAAGCGCACACACGCGCTCCATCGACCGCCGTGAGCCGAAACACAAGAAGAGCGCGTGAGGAAGTTCCGCGGTGCCCCCACCCCCGCCCCCGCCTCCCCTCGGCCGTGGCCGCGGACGTGCGGCGCAGGCCTTCGACGAGGCCCTCGACGACGCCGACCTCGTGGCCGCGCGCGCCGCGCTGGCGCAGGGCCGCTGGCAGAACGCCCGCTCCCTGCTGGTGCACACCGGAGACGACTGGGACCGGCGCGGCCACCGCGTCATGGTCCTCGCGCGGGAGTCCTACAGCGCCGCATGGGCCCGTGAGTGGCTGCTCGCCGAGCCCGAGTCCGCCGACGCCTCCGTCCTGCTCGCCCTCGCCCAGGTCCGGCGCGCCCTGCACGGCAAGGGCAAGCCGGTCCCGGCCCGCGAGGCCTGCGCGAACGCCGCCGCCCGCGCCCCCGCCGACCCCACCCCCTGGCTCGGCCTGCTCCTGCTGGAGTGCGCTCTCGGCACCGACCAGGACGTGGTCCGGACCTTCGAGCAGGTCCGCGCCCGGTACGCCGACCACCACCACGCCCACCACCTGATGGTCGCCCGGCTCGCCGGACGCCGCACGGAGGCCGGTCCGGACCCGCTGCACGAGGTCTACGACTTCGCCAACTGGGCCGCCGAACAGGCACCCGCCGACTCCCCGCTCGCGATCCTGCCGGTCATCGCGCACGCCGAGCGCTACCGCGCGCTGGCCGCCGCCGGACACGAACCCGCCGACCCGGCCGCCTCGGGCCACTGGACCGGCCGCCGCGCCCGGCAGGTGATGAAGGCCGCCTTCGACTGGTGGCTGGAGTGGGAGCTGGAGGGGCACCCGCGCCGGCTGATCGACCTCAACTTCCTCGCCCACGCCAAGCTCTGCGAGGGACGGGGCGCCGAGGCAGCCGCCCTGTTCCACCGGATCGGCCGGCACGCCACCCCGGCGCCCTGGTCGTACCCGGACCGCGACCCGCACACCGCCTTCGCCGCCGCCCGCGCCGCCGCGCTCGGCACGGCCTGACACCCCCGGAAATTCCAGAAGTGAGGACGCTCTCCCGATGACCACGGACAGTTCGAGCACGAGTACGAGCACAACCGCCGCCGGCGGCATCAGTACGTTCAAGGGGCAGGAGCGCGCCCTGCGCGCCGACCGGCTCGGCACCGGGGGACTGCTGCTCTCCGTCCTCGCCGCGACCGCCCCGCTCATGGTGGTCGCGGGTGTCATGCCCACTACATTCGCTACATGGGCATCGGTGATGGGCATCGTCGGGCAGCCGCTGCTCTTCGTCGTCCTCGGCGTCGTCCTGATCCTGTTCAGCATCGGCTACGCCGAGATGAGCCGCCACGTCCACAACGCCGGCGCCTTCTACGCGTACATATCACGCGGCCTCGGCGGCACCGCCGGCGCGGGCGCCGCCCTGGTCGCCCTCGTCGCCTACAACGCGCTCCAGATCGGCATCTACGGCATCTTCGGCTTCGAGGTCTCCGGGCTCCTCGCCACCTACGCCGAGGTGGAGATCGCCTGGTGGATACCGGCGCTGGTGGCCGCGCTCGCCGTCGGCCTGCTGGGCTGGCTGAAGATCGACGTCAACGCGCGCGTGCTCGGCGTGCTGCTCGTCATCGAGGTGCTCCTCGTCGTGATCTTCGACGTCGCCGCCCTCGCCGACCCCGGCACGGAAGGCCTGTCGCTGCACGCGTTCAACCCGGACACCCTCACCGGCGCGGGCGTCGGCACCGCGCTGTGCTTCTGCATCGCCGCGTTCCTCGGCTTCGAGCAGGCACCCGTGTACGCCGAGGAGACCAGCCGCCCGCACGTCCTGGTGCCGCGGGTGATGTTCCTCGCCGTCGGCGGGGTCGCCGTCTTCTTCGCGCTGAGCAGCTGGGCCCTCACCGTCGCCACCGGCCCCGCCGCGATCGTCGGCACGGCCCAGAAGCAGAGCGCCGGACTGCTGTTCTTCCTCACCGAGTCCCGCCTCGGCGGCACCTTCACGGACGTCCTGCACGTCCTGTTCGTCACCGGCATGTTCGCCGCCCTGCTCAGCTTCCACAACGTCGTCGCCCGGTACGCCTTCGCCATGGGCCGCGAGGGCCTGCTGCCCGCCGCCTTCGGCCGCACCAGCGGCACCAGCGGCGCGCCCGGCACCGGCTCGCTGCTCCAGACCGTCGTGGCCGTGGTGGTCGTGGCCGCCTTCGCGATCGCCGACGACAAGCCGGCCGGCGACCCGACCGCGCCCGTCCTGCAGCTGTTCACCTGGTTCGGCAACATCGGCGCCCTCGGCGTGATCGTGCTGATGGCGGCGGCCTCCCTGTCGGTCGTCGTCTTCTTCGTCCGCCGGGGTGCCGCGGGCGCCCAGGCCTGGCGGCTGGTCACCTCCGCGCTGGCGGGCCTCGCCCTGCTCGTGATCGCCGGCTACACGGTGAAGGACTTCGAGGTCCTCGTCGGCGCCGGCCCGGACTCCTCGCTGAGCTGGGTGCTGCCCGGCACCATCGGCCTCGCCCTGGTCGCCGGCCTGGTCTGGGGCCTGGTGCTGCGCGCCCGCGATCCCGAGAAGCACGCCCGGATCGGGCTCGGCAATGAGGCGTTCCAGCTGGAAAAGGCGGCGTCGTCCTGACCCCGGCCGCGTAAGAAGTGGTTACGGAACTCTGACGAGCACCCGCGATCCCTGTCCTGACGGGGCCGCGGGTGTTCGAATGAGAACGTGAACCAGGACGTACATGAGGGCATGAACGACGGACACCCCGAACAGCGGGGCCCCGGTCGGCCGCCGCGTCTTCCTCGGCACCCTCGGACTGGGCGCCCTCGGCGTGGTCGCCGCGCCCCGACTGCAACGCGGCCTGGAGGGCTTCCTCGGCGGCGCCGTCGACAAGGACCCCACCGGCCTGACGGGACTGCTCCCCAACGGCGGCGGCTTCCGCTACTACTCGGTCGCCTCGTCGGTCCCGCGCAAGAACGCCGGCACCTACCGCCTGAAGCTGGACGGCCTGGTCGACCGCCCCACGACCTACACCCTGGCCGACCTCAAAGCCCTCCCGCAGACCCGCCTGGTCCGCGACGTCCAGTGCGTCACCGGCTGGCGCGTTCCCGACACCCCCTTCGAGGGCGTACGCCTGTCCCGGCTCCTCGACGCCGCCGGGGTCCGCCCCACGGCCAAGGCCATCCGCTTCACCTGCTTCGACGGCACGTACACCGAGAGCCTCACCCTCGACCAGGCCCGCCGCGCCGACGTCCTGGTCGCCCTGCGCATGCAGGACAAGGACCTCGGCCACTCCCACGGCGGCCCGGTCCGCCTCTACGTGGCGCCCATGTACTTCTACAAGTCCGCCAAGTGGCTCTCCGGCATCACCGTCACCGACGAGGTCAGACCGGGCTACTGGGAGGAACGCGGCTACGACATCGACGCCTGGGTGGGCCGATCGAACGGACGGGACGATGAGCCCACGACCTGACACCGCGGTCGCTCTCAGGCGCTTCAGCCGGACCGAGCGCTGGGTACACCGCACGACGGCCGCGCTCATGGGCGTCTGCGTCCTGACGGCGGCCTGTCTCTACGTCCCCCAGCTCGCCGAACTCGTCGGCCGCCGCGCCCTCGTCGTCACCCTGCACCAATGGACCGGCCTCGCCCTGCCCGTCCCGGTCCTGGCGGGCCTCGCCTCCCGCGCCCTCCGTGCCGACCTCGGCCACCTCAACCGCTTCGGCCCGCACGACCGCACCTGGCTGCGCGCCGCCCTGCACCGCGACAAACGCCCCACGTCCCGCCCCGCGGGCAAGTTCAACGCCGGCCAGAAGCTCTACGCGTCCTGGATCGCCGGCGCCACCCTGGTCATGCTCGGCACCGGCCTGATGATGTGGTTCACCCACCTCACCCCCCTCCTGTGGCGCACCAGCGCGACCTTCGTCCACGACTGGCTGGCCCTCACCATCGGCATAGTCCTCGCCGGCCACATCGGCATGGCCCTGGCCGATCCGGAGTCCAGAAGGGGTATGCGCACAGGCAAGGTGAGCAGAGAGTGGGCGGACCGACAGCATTCCTTGTGGCGCCCGTAGTTATTCGCCCCAGGGGCGCGGGGAACTGCGCGAACAACCACAACGCACCCGCAGTCGCCCGACAACACCCACCCCTACGGCGCCACGGCGAAATCCAGCAGCACCTTGCAAGACCGACTCCGATCAGCAGCCAGGGCAAAGGCGGACTCGGCCTCCCTCACGGACACCACCGCACTGATCAGCCCGTCGAACGCCACCTCCCCCGCCAGCAACTCCAGCGCCTGATCGAACTCCCCGTCGAAGCGAAACGCCCCCCGCAGCTCGATCTCCCGACTCACCACGAGGTTCCCCGCAAACGCACTGTGCCCCGGCGGCAGCATCCCCAACTGCACCACGACCCCACCCCGCCGCACCCGCCGCAGACACGTGTCGAGCCCGGCAGCCACTCCGGACGCCTCGATCGCGACGTCCACTTCACAAGGCCACCCCGGGTCCCCAGGATCATCGGCCCGTACGAGAGTCCCGGCACCGGCGACCCGCGCGTACTCCAGCGCCTCGGGCAGCAGATCCGTGACGGTCACCCGCGCCGCCCCGGCCGCCTTCGCCGCCGCGACCACGAGACAGCCGATGGGCCCGGCACCGGTCACCAGGACGTGCCGCCCGGCCACCTCCCCGGCCCGCCGCACCGCGTGCAGGGCGACGGACAGCGGCTCGGCGAGCGCGGCCCGGCGCAGCTCCAGACCGTCCGGCAATGCCCGCAACTGCTCGCAGGGCACGACCACTTGCGCCGCGAATCCCCCCTGCACATGCGGAAAGCGCGCCGCACTGCCCAGATACCGCGTGTCCCGGCAGACGTTCCGCCGACCGTCCGAGCACTCCGGACACACCCCGCACGGCGTCGCCGGATGCACGGCTACAGCGGCACCCGGAGCCGGCCCCGACGCGCCGGCACCGTACCCGACCACCGTCCCGACCACCTCGTGCCCGAGCACCATCGGCTCCCGGAGCCGGAAGTCCCCGACCCCGCCGTGCCGCCAGTAGTGCAGATCGGACCCGCACACCCCGCCGTACCGCACGGCGACCAGCGCCTGCCCCGGTCCGGGCTCGGGAGCCGGCAACTCCGCCACGCGCAGGTCATCCTGACCGTGGATCACACAACCCAGCATCACAGCCTCCCGGCAGGTGGTCACAGCACGCTCGTCATACCGCCGTCGACGTACAGCACCTGCCCGCTGACGAAGTCGGCCGCGGGGGAGGCGAGGAACAGCACCCCGCCCACCAGGTCCTGGGTGCGACCCCAGCGGCCGGCCGGGGTGCGCCGCCGCACCCAGGCGCTGAACTCCTCGTCCTCGACCAGCGGCCGCGTCAGCTCGGTCTCGATGTAGCCCGGGCCGAGCCCGTTGACCTGCACACCGCTCGGACCCCAGTCCGCGCACATGCCCTTGGTGAGCATCTTCAGCGCGCCCTTGGTCGCGGCGTACGGCGCGATCCCGGGCCGTACCACCTCGCTCTGCAACGAGCAGATGTTGATGATCTTGCCGTGGCCGCGTTCCGTCATCCGGCGCGCCGCCTCCCGGCCGACCAGGAAGGCACTGGTCAGGTTGGTGTCCAGGATCCGGTGCCAGTCGGAGTCGGTGAACTCCAGCAGCGGGGCGCGCAGTTGCATGCCCGCGTTGTTGACGAGGATGTCGAGCGGGCCCACCCGCTCCTCGATCTCGGCGACCCCCGAGGCCACCGATGATCCGTCGGTCACGTCGAACGCCGCCGTGTGCACCCGGTCGCCGGGCAGCCCGGCGGCGGCCTCGGCGAGCCGGTCCTTGTCGCGTCCGTTGAGGACGACCGTGCAGCCGGCCTCCGCCAGACCGCGGGCGAGCGCGAGTCCGATGCCCCGGCTGGAGCCGGTCACCAGGGCCGTACGGCCGCTGATGTCGAAGAGAGGGTGAGCCGTCATCGCCGTGGCACTCCTAGATCACGAGGGACAACAGCAGGACGATGCCGCCGGCGACCACCGAGATGATCGTCTCCATGACCGACCAGGTCTTGATGTTCTGGCCGACGCTCAGCCCGAAGTACTCCTTCACCATCCAGAACCCGGCGTCGTTGACATGGCTGAAGAACAGCGAGCCGGCGCCGATGGCGAGGACCAGCAGGGCCGCGTGCGTGGTCGACATGTCGGCGGCGAGCGGGGCGACCAGACCGGCCGCGGAGACCGTCGCCACCGTCGCCGAACCGGTCGCCAGCCGGATCGCCACCGCGATCAGCCAGGCCAGCAGCAGCGCGGGGATCGACCAGTCCTTGGAGATGTCCAGGACCATCTGGCCCACCCCGGTGTCGATCAGCGTCTGCTTGAAGCCGCCGCCCGCGCCGACGATCAGCAGGATGCCCGCGATCGGCGCGAGGCTCTTCTCGACGAGCGGCGAGATCCGCTCCTTGGAGAACCCGGCGGGCCGCAGCAGCGTGAAGATGCCGACCAGCACCGAGGCGAGCAGGGCGATCATCGGGGCGCCGATCACGTCGAAGACCCGCTGGACCAGGTTCTCCGGGTCGTCCACGACGATGTCGACCAGCGCCTTGGCGAGCATCAGGATCACCGGCAGCAGGACCGTGAACAGCGTGGCGCCGAAGCCAGGACGCTTCTCCAGGTCCTCCGAAGCACGTTGCGGAATCATGCGGTCCGGGGCGGGGACGTCCACCCAGCGGGCCGCGTACCGCGAGAACAGCGGGCCGGCGATGATCACCGTGGGTATCGCGACGAGGACACCGAGGGCCAGCGTCACGCCGAGGTCGGCCTTGACCGCGTCGATCGCGACCAGCGGACCGGGGTGCGGCGGCACCAGGCCGTGCATCACGGACAGGCCCGCGAGCGCCGGGATGCCGATCCGCATCAGTGAGTAGTTGCCGCGCTTGGCGACCATCAGCACCACCGGGATCAGCAGCACGATGCCGACCTCGAAGAACAGCGGCAGTCCGATCACCGAGGCGATGAGCACCATCGCCCACGGCATCGACCGCCCGCCGGCCTTCGCGAGGATGGTGTCGACGATCTGGTCGGCGCCGCCTGAGTCGGCGAGCATCTTGCCGAGCATCGCGCCGAGGGCGATCAGCACACCGACGCCGGCGACCGTGGTGCCGAGGCCGGTGCTGAAGCTGGTGAGGACCTTGTCCAGCGGCGCCCCGGCGATCGCGCCGAGCGCCAGCGACCCGATGGTCAGCGCCAGGAAGGCGTGCAGCTTGGACTTGGTGATGAGCAGGACGATGACGGCGATGCCCGCCAGGACGGCGATGCCCAGCTGAGCGTGGCCGGCCGAGGTGATCGGCTCGGGTGCGTCCGCTGCCAGCATCTCGACGCTGAGTCTGGTCACGGGGATGGGTTCCCTTGCGTTCGGGGGGACTGGGGGAGGGGGCCGTCAGGGGTTACTGGACGGGCTCGGGGAGGTCCTCCAGGGCGAGCGCCGCCCGCTCGGTGATCTCCTCCGGGCTGCCCGAGACGTCCACGTCGACCCCGGCCTCGTCCGCCTGAAGCGGCTGGAGCGTGGCGAACTGGGAGTCGAGCAGCGCCGTGGGCATGAAGTGCCCCTGCCGGTGCGACATCCGGTCCTCGATGAGCGCGCGGTCACCCGTGAGATGCACGAAGACCACGCCGGGCGCGGCGGCCCGCAGCCGGTCGCGGTACGACCGCTTCAGTGCCGAGCAGCTGACCACCCCGCCGAGCCCGGCCCGCCCGTGCGCCCACGCGCCGATGGCGTCCAGCCAGGGCCGGCGGTCCTCGTCGGTGAGCGGGGTACCGGTCGACATCTTGGCGATGTTGGCCTGCGGGTGGAAGTCGTCGCCCTCGGCGTACGGAACGCCGAGCCGGGCCGCGAGCAGGGGACCGATGGTGGTCTTGCCGGTGCCGGCGACGCCCATGACCACGACGACGTGGGGGGTGTTCATCGCTGCCTCACTGTCTGCTGTCTCCGTCGACACGTGATGTCGACGCAACTGAAACCCATTAGGTACGACGAATTCAAGAGTCCGTGATGAATAAGTCTGACTTTTTGTCTCCGTGATCTACCCCGTACGCTGAGTGCATGAGCACACCGGGCCGGGGGCTGCACGGCCATGTACTGGACACCCTCGGCCCCGAGATCACGGCCGGCGAGTACCCGCCGGGCAGCGTCCTGCGCACGGACGAGCTCGCCCAGCGTTTCGACGTGTCACGTTCGGTGATGCGCGAGGCGGTCCGCGTCCTGGAGTCCATGCACCTGGTCGAGTCCCGCCGCCGCGTGGGCGTGACGGTCCGCCCGACGTCGGAGTGGAACGTCTACGACCCGCAGGTCATCCGCTGGCGCCTGGCCGGCAAGGACCGCGCCCGGCAACTGCGCTCCCTCACGGTGCTGCGCTCGGCGATCGAACCGGTCGCCGCGGGCCTCGCCGCCCGGCACGCCACGTCCGAGCAGTGCGCCGAACTCACCGAGTGCGCCCTCGGCATGGTCGCCAACTCACGTGGTCACAAGCTGGAGGAGTACCTCGTCCACGACATGACCTTCCACCGCGTCATCCTGGACGCCTCCGGCAACGAGATGTTCGCCCGCCTCGGCGACGTCGTCGCCGAGGTCCTGGCCGGCCGCACCCACCACGACGTGATGTTCGAGGACCCCGACCCGGCCGCCGTCACCCTGCACGTCCAGGTCGCCGAGGCGGTCCGCGCGGGCGACGCGGCGCGCGCGGAGGAACTGACCCGCGAGATCACGGTCGGCGCCCTCCAGGAACTCGACATCCTGGCGCCGTAGCACCCGCTACGGCAGAAACTCCCCGTCGACGTACACCCAGGCCCCGTCGACCCGCTCGAACCGGCTCCGCTCGTGCAGCGAGCCGCCCCGGTACGACGCCCGGAACTCCACGGTCCCGGTCGTGTGAAACGCGGTCCCGTCACTCGTCTGAAGGATCTCCAGCCCGGTCCACCGCATCCGCGGATCCGGCTCCAGCGTCCCGGGCCGCGTCCGCGGATGCCACGTCCGCAGCAGATACGCGACGTCGCCCTTCACAAAGGCGCAGTAGCGCGAGCGCATCAACGCCTCGGCGGTCGGCGCGGCAGCTGTCCCGGAGTGGTAGCGCCCACAGCAGTCGCCGTAGGCCCCGGGAAGGCCGCAGGGGCAGGAACGCGCAGTCATGCCGGTCATTGTCCTAGACGGCCGCACCCGTCCCGGACGAGGGCAGTGGCGGCAGCGCCGTCCCGTACACCCAGGCGTCGAACAGCTCGTCCAGCGGCTCGTCCGCGAACCGCGCCGCGTGCGCGGTGAAGGCCCCCGTGGTCACCGCCCCGCCCCGGTGCAGCCCCGCCCACCCGCGCAGCATGCGGAAGAAGGCGTCGTCGCCCAGGGCACACCGCACCGCGTGCAAGGTGAGCCCGCCGCGCTGGTAGAGACGGTCGTCGAACATCGACTTCCGCCCCGGATCGGCGAGCCGAAGGTCCTGCGGCAGCGCGGACAGCGACCGGTGTGCGGCGGCGGCCAGTTGCTGGGCGCCGCGGCCTCCCGAGCGCTCCGACCACAGCCACTCGGCGTACTTCGCGAACCCCTCGTTCAGCCAGATCTGCCGCCAGTCGGCGATGGACACGCTGTTGCCGAACCACTGGTGCGCCAGCTCGTGCGCGACCAGCCGCTCCGAACCCCGCGCCCCGTCCACGTGGTTGGACCCGAACAGCGACAACCCCTGCGCCTCGACGGGGACGTCGAGCTCCTCCTCGGTCACGACGACCGCGTACTCGTCGAACGGGTACGGCCCGAACAGTTCCTGGAACAGCTCCATCATCGCGGGCTGCCGTGCGAAGTCCCGGGAGAACCGGGGGAGCAGGTGCGCCGGAATGTGCCCGTGCTGCGGCACCCCGCCCGGGCCCGGGTCACCCAGCAGCACGGTCTGGTACTTCCCGATCGACAGCCCCACCAGATAGCTGGAGGTCGGCGCCGCCTGCTCGTACACCCAGGTGGTCGTCGAGGCCTTCGTCGTACGCGTGAGCAGACGTCCACCGGCCACCACCGCGTAGGCCGACGGCGTCGTGACCGAGATCTGGTACGAGGCCTTGTCGGCGGGCCGGTCGTTGCACGGGTACCACGACGGCGCCCCGACCGGCTGGCTCGCCACCAGCGCCCCGTCCTCCAGCTCCTCCCAGCCGAGGCCGCCCCAGGGGCTGCTCACCGGCCGGGGGTTCCCCGACCACTGCACCTCGACGGTGAACGCGGCACCGGCGCGCAGCGGCTTCGCGGGGCGGACGCGCAACTTGCCGCCCCGGTGCGTGTAGTGCGCAGCACGGCCGTCGACCCGCACCCGGCCCAGCCGGAAGTCCGCGAGGTTCAGCTGGAACTCGGTGAGCTGACCACGGCCCGCGATGGCGTTGATCCGCGCCGTTCCCGCCAGCCGGTTCGGCGCGGGGCGGTAGTCCAGCGTGAGCTCGTACCGATGCACCCGGTACCGGAGGTCACCGTTACCCGGGAAGTACGGGTCCTGACCCACTGACTGCTGAACCGCCACTGTTGCGTCCGCTCCCTGCACTGCGCTCGTACGACGTCCATCGGCCCCCGGCCCCGCGGGAGTACCGCCTAGCGACGCCATGCCTCGATCGGGTTGCCCAGCCAGCGCGTGTCGTCGGGCACGGACTCCGCGGCCATCACCAGGGACGCCGGACCCAGCGTGGTGCGGGCCCCGACGGCGCTGCCGGGCAGGACGATTCCGCCCGGGCCCAGAGTGGCGCCCTCACGGAGGACCACAGTATCCGTCCGCAAGATCCGGTCGTGGAAGAGGTGGGTCTGGAGCACACAACCCCGGTTCACGGTCGCCGCGTCGCCGAGCGTCACCAGGTCCGTCTCCGGCAGCCAGTAGCTGTCGACCCACACACCCCGGCCGATGTGCGCACCGAGCCCGCGCAGCCACGCCGACATCAGCGGCGTGCCCCGCACCGCACCGGCCAGCCACGGCACGGCCAGCACCTCGACGAAGGTGTCCGCCAGCTCGTTGCGCCACACGAAGGAGCTCCACAAGGGGTGCTCGCCGGCGCGATGCCGTCCCACGAGCAGCCACTTCGCCGCGATCGAGACGAGCCCCGCCGCGCAGCCCGCCCCGAGCAGCACCAGACCGGACAGCAGGGGAGCCCACCCGCCGAGCGCGCACAGCGCCGCCGCCGTCCCCACCGCCAGCGCCGCCGAGCAGAACACCGGCACGATCCGGCAGAGCTCCACCAGAGCGCGCGCCCACAGCAGCCGCGCGGGCGGATCATAGGTCCGGCTCTGGTCGCCGCCCGACGCGGCACGCGGCAGCCTCACCGGCGGCAGTCCCAGGTACGAGCTGCCCTTCTTGGCCTTCTTCGGCGTCGCCGACAGCACACCCACCAGGCCACCGTCCGGCACGCTCCGCCCCGGCGCGGTCATCCCCGAGTTGCCGAGAAAGGCCCGCCGGCCGATCTCCGCGCGCCCGATCCGCAGCCAGCCGCCGCCGAGCTCGTAGGGGGCGGTCAGTGTGTCGTCCGCCAGGAACGCGCCCTCGCCGACCGTGGTCAGGCTGGGCAGGGCCAGCACGGTGGACACCTCGGCCCGCCGCCCGATCCGCATCCCGAGCAGCCGCAGCCACACCGGCGTGACCAGCCCCGCATACAGCGGGAACAGCATGTCCCGCGACCGGTCCATCAGCTGTGTCACGGTCCAGGCCTGCCAGCCCACCCGGCTGTGCGTGGCGTGCGTGCCCTCCCGCAGCCCCAGGCTCAGCAGCCGTACGGCGGCCACGAGCAGCAGCGCGTACGCCAGCCCGAACGCGAGCGTCGCCGGCACCAGCGCGACGACAGCGCCACGCAGGGCCGCACCGAACCCGGCGTCCGGACCGACGAACAGCCCCGCCACCAGCAGCGCGGCAGCAGCCGAGACCACCGGCAACGCGGTCAGCGCGAAACCCGTCACGCCGTACATCACCCGCCAGTACGCGCCCCGCCCGGGCAGCTCCTTGGGCCAGTTCCGCTTGGCCCGGCCCAGCTTGACCGCGGGCGCGCCCGCCCACCGCTGCCCGGTGGGAATCTGCCCCGTGACCGCCGAACCGGGCGCCACCTCGGCCCGCTTGCCCACCCGCGCGCCCGGGAAGAGCATGCTGCGCGTGCCGACGACGGCGTGCGCGCCCACCTTCACCGGACCGATCTCCAGCCGGTCGCCGTCCAGCCAGTACCCGGACAGGTCCACCTCGGACTCGACGGCCGCGCCCCGGCCCAGCTTGAGCATGCCGGTGACCGGCGGCAGCGAGTGCAGGTCCACGTCCTGCCCCACCTTGGCGCCCAGCGCACGCGCGTACCGTTCGAGCCAGGACCCGGTCAGCGAGGTCGCCCCGCTGAACTCGGCCAGCCGCTCGGCCGTCCACAGCCGCAGATGGACGCTCCCGCCGCGCGGGTACCGGCCCGGCCGCACGCCCCGCAGCAGCCATCGTGCCCCGCCCGCGGCGAGCGCGAGGCGCCCGGGCGGGCTGAACAGCAGCACGGCGCCGGCCGCGACGAGCCACCAGGGCGCCGTCGGCAGCCAGGAGTAGCCGGGCAGCATGTTCCCGAGCGCGGCGAGCACCACGGTCCAGCGCAGCCCGAGCAGTGTGAACAGGGGAACCAGCACCAGGAGCTGGACGAGCTGGGCGCGCCTCGGCACCGGTGCCACGACCCGCCGGACCCCGTCGTCCTGCGCCGACTCCTCAAGATGCCGGGCCAGCTTCCGCAGGACGGGTTGCTGGTAGACGTCGAGGACGGCGGCGCTCGGATAGCGCGCGCGCAGTCTCGTCGTCAGCTGGGCGGCGGCCAGACTGCCCCCGCCGATCCCGAAGAAGTCGTCGGAGGCCGACGTGACCGGAATGCCGAGGACGTCCGTCCACTGCTCGGCGAGCCAGGCCTCGGTGCCGTACAGCCGCTCGGCCGGGCCGCTCGTCTCCAGTCCGTCCAGCGGCCAGGGCAGCGCGTCCCGGTCCACCTTGCCCGAGGTACGGGTCGGCAGCTCGTCGACCGGCGCGAGCAACGGCACCAGGGCTGCGGGCAGTTCGGCGCGCAGTCGCTCGACGGCCGCCGAGTGGTCCCAGCCGTCCTGGGTGACGACGTAGCCGACGAGGAGCTGGTTGCCGCTGCGCGCCGTCCGCACCGCGGCGGCTGCGCCGGCCGTCCCGGGCAGCGCCTGAAGCGCCGCGTCCACCTCACCGAGCTCGATACGGCGCCCACCGAGCTTGATCTGCTCGTCGGCCCGCCCGAGGAAGACCAGCCCCTCCGGTTCGGCCCGCACCAGGTCACCGCTGCGATACGCCCGCTCCCAGCCCAGCGACTGAAGCGGCGCGTACTTCTCCGCGTCCTTCTCGGCGTCTAGATACCGGGCGAGTCCGACCCCGCCGATCACCAGCTGTCCACTGCCGCCCATCGGCACGGGCTCCCCGGCCTCGTCGACGACGGCCAGCTCCCAGCCGTCCAGCGGCAGCCCGATCCGGATCGGCCCCTCGCCGCTCATCAGCGACGCGCACGCCACGACCGTCGCCTCGGTCGGCCCGTAGGTGTTCCACACCTCGCGCCCCTCGGTCACCAGACGCTGCGCCAGCTCGGGAGGGCACGCCTCCCCGCCGAAGATCAGCAGGCGTACGTCGTTGAGCGTCTCCGGCTCCCACAGCGCCGCCAGCGTCGGCACGGTGGACACGACGGTGATCTCCTGCTCGACCAGCCAGGGCCCGAGATCGGCACCACTCCTGACCTGCGAGCGCGGCACCGGCACCAGACAGGCGCCGTACCGCCACGCCAGCCACATCTCCTCGCAGGACGCGTCGAACGCGACGGACAGCCCCGCCATGACCCGGTCGCCGGGCCCGATCGGATCGTCGGTCAGGAACAGCGCGGCCTCCGCGTCCACGAAGGCGGCGGCGCTGCGGTGGCTGACGGCCACGCCCTTGGGCTTCCCGGTGGAGCCGGAGGTGAAGATGATCCACGCGTCGTGCCCGACGCCGGGCCGGGCGGCGGCATGGCCGGCGGCGCCGCCGACGGTCAGCTCGTGACCGGCCCCGACGACCACCCGCACCCCGGCCTCGCCGAAGACCAGATCGGCCCGCTCGTCGGGGTCCTCGGCGTCCACGGGCACGTACGCGGCACCGGTGGCCAGCACCGCGAGGATCGCCACGTACAGGTCGTTGGTGCCCGACGGGACCCGGACACCGACGCGGTCCCCGAGCCCGACGTCCATGGCGGCCAGCCGCTGCCGCAGGCGCTCCACCTCGACCGCCAGCGCGCGGTAGGTGAGCAGCCGGTGGCCGTCGTCGAGCGCGGGCTCGTCGGGGTGCGACCGTACGGACGCCTCGAAGATGTCGACCAGGGTGCGGGGGGAGGCCGCGGGACCGGCGGAGAAACGGGCCACGTCGGGGAGTTCCGCGCTCAACTCCCGGTCCAGCACGGTGAGGTCAGGGCTTTCGTGCAGGGCGGCCATCGGATCCTCGCGTCTCGAACCCGGACCATCCGGGGCGCCGGTGGGCCCGCAGGTCTGCCTGGGGATGTTCCGTTCCGGCGCGAACAAGCCCAATACTCTAGTGGTCGGGTGACTTCGCCCTGTCATGTCCGCTGCTCGGAGGCGACCGCGAGACCTCCTGAGGCCCGGCGCCCCCTGCTCCCACCTGTGCTTCTCCCGGCCTGGCGAGATGTCGCCCACATTTCCCCCGGCCGCCCCCGAAGAGCGTCGAAGGCACCGGAGTTGAGGGGAAGACTTCCTCCCCGGAAACGACGAAAAGCCCCTCGACGAGAGGGGCTTTTCGATCTGTGTCCGAGGGGGGACTTGAACCCCCACGCCCGATAAAGGGCACTAGCACCTCAAGCTAGCGCGTCTGCCATTCCGCCACCCGGACAAGGTGTCTGTCGCGCGGGTTCTCCCCGCGGCGACGACGTAAACATTACCAGGCTCCCAGGGGTGGCCGATCACCCCCGCCCGCACCCGGCCGGGCGTGAACGGCGTGTGACGGACCGGGACCGCTCTTGGGGAGCGGGCCGGGGAGAGGGAGGATGAGGAGGACCCAGCAGCAGTGACAGCGGGAGGAAGCGCGTGAGCGAGACGGACACGGCCAGGAGCGTCACCGGCGAGGACGAGGTCGTGGACCTCTGCCGCGAGCTGATCCAGATCGACACCAGCAACTACGGCGACCACTCGGGTCCGGGCGAGCGCAAGGCGGCGGAGTACGTCGCCGAGAAGCTCGCCGAGGTGGGACTTGAACCGCAGATCTTCGAGTCGCACCCGGGCCGCGCCTCCACGGTGGCCCGGATCGAGGGCGAGGACCGCTCCCGGCCCGCGCTCCTCATCCACGGCCACACCGACGTCGTACCGGCCAACGCGGACGACTGGACCCACCACCCCTTCTCCGGCGAGATCGCCGACGGCTGCGTGTGGGGTCGCGGTGCCGTCGACATGAAGGACATGGACGCGATGACCCTCGCGGTCGTCCGGGACCGGCTGCGCAGCGGGCGCAAGCCGCCGCGCGACATCGTCCTCGCGTTCCTCGCGGACGAGGAGGCGGGCGGCACCTACGGCGCCAAGCACCTCGTGCGCAAGCACCCCGATCTGTTCGAGGGCGTCACCGAGGCGATCGGCGAGGTCGGCGGCTTCTCCTTCACGGTCAACGAGAAACTGCGGCTCTACCTCGTCGAGACCGCCGAGAAGGGCATGCACTGGATGCGGCTCACGGTCGACGGCACGGCCGGCCACGGCTCGATGACCAACACCGACAACGCGATCACGGAGCTGTGCGAGGCGGTCGCCCGGCTCGGCCGGCACACCTGGCCGGTCCGGGTCACCAAGACCGTACGGGCCTTCCTCGACGAGCTCTCCGACGCGCTCGGCGTCGAGCTGGACCCCGAGAACATGGACGAGACCCTCGCCAAGCTCGGCGGCATCGCGCGGATGATCGGCACGACCCTGCGCAACTCGGCGGCCCCGACCATGCTGGGCGCCGGCTACAAGGTCAACGTCATCCCCGGCCAGGCCACCGCACACGTCGACGGCCGCTTCCTGCCCGGCTACGAGGAGGAGTTCCTCGCCGACCTCGACCGCATCCTCGGCCCGCGCGTGAAGCGGGAGGACGTGCACGCCGACAAGGCGCTGGAGACCGACTTCGACGGCCGGCTCGTCGACGCCATGCAGACCGCGCTGCGCGCCGAGGACCCGATCGCCCGGGCCGTGCCGTACATGCTCTCCGGCGGCACCGACGCCAAGTCCTTCGACGACCTCGGCATCCGCTGCTTCGGCTTCGCGCCGCTGAAGCTGCCGCCGGAGCTGGACTTCGCCGGCATGTTCCACGGCGTGGACGAGCGGGTGCCGGTGGAGGGCCTGAAGTTCGGCGTGCGGGTGCTCGACCGGTTCATCGACGCGTCCTGAAACAGCCCATACGAAACACCGCCATTCGGTCGGGTGTGCGGGATCGACTGGGAAGGGTGAATGCGACCATAAGCTCGTAGCCTCATTACTCCGTCCTCGTTACAGGTAATGCGATCGCAAGATGGGTCGCTTTGCCAACTAGGAGGAATAATGATCAAGAAGGTCGTCGCTGCTGCGGCTGCCACCGGTGGGCTGGTTCTCGCGGGCGCGGGCCTGGCCGTCGCCGACTCGGGTGCCCAGGGTGCTGCCGTGCACTCCCCGGGCGTCCTGTCCGGCAACGTCGTCCAGGCGCCCGTTCACGTCCCGGTGAACGTCTGCGGCAACACGGTCTCCGTGATCGGGCTGCTGAACCCCGCCTTCGGCAACACCTGCGTCAACAAGTGACGCTTCCCCCTCGCTGAGGGGAGTCCAAAGCCATCGGTCCCGGAGCGCGTGCCATGCGCTCCGGGACTGAACGCTTCTTTCAGGGAATTCGAGAAGAATTCGAGCCAGGTCGAAGGCAGGTATTCAGAAATGCGACAGGTCACCCGCAAGGGTCTGATGACCGTGGCGGCCGCGACCGGCGTGATCGCCGCCGCGGGCGGCTCCGCTCACGCCGCCTCGGGCGCACAGGGCTCCAGCTCGGGCTCGCCGGGCGTGCTGTCCGGGAACTCGGTCCAGGCGCCGGTGCACGCGCCGGTCAACGTGTGCGGGAACACGGTCAATGTGATCGGTGTCCTCAACCCGTCGGTGGGCAACTCGTGTGACAACCAAGGCGGTGGATCGTCGTCGGGGGGACACGGCGATTCGGGCGGCCAGGGCGGCTCGCACGCGGGCGGCCACGCCAGTGACTCGCCGGGCGTCGGCTCGGGCAACCACGTCCAGGCGCCGATCCACGCGCCGGTGAACGTCTGTGGCAACAGCGTCAACGTCATCGGCGTCGGCAACTACAGCACGGGCAACGACTGCGCGAACGGTGGCTCCGGCGAGCACCACACCAACCCGCCCGGCGGCGGCAACGAGGACCCGGGACAGCCGGGACAGCCGGGACAGCCGGGACAGCCGGGACAGCCGGGGGACCCGGGCCACCCCGGCAACCCGGGTGACCCCGGCGATCCGGGCAACCCCGGAAACCCAGGCACCCCCGGAAACCCCGGTGACCCGGGCGATCCCGGAAACCCGGGCGGCCCCGGCACCCCGGGCACGCAGCCCGGCGCGGACAGCGAGACGCCGGGCGGTTCCTCGCACGGCAACAAGCCGGGCGGCCAGTTCGTCACCCAGCCCAAGGGCGACTCCCAGCTCGCCAGCACCGGCAGCGACCTGCCGCTCGGACTCACCCTGCCGGCGAGCGCGGGCGCGCTGCTCGCGGGCTCGATCCTCTACCGCAAGGCGCGCACCTCGGCCTGACCGTCCCGGACGAGCCTGACAGTCCCGGAAAGGCCTGACAGTCCCGGAAAGGCCTGACAGTCCCGGAAACGGAGCGGGCCCCGCCGATGCGGGGCCCGCTCCCGTGTGTGCCTTCTCCCAGCGCCCCGTCTCAGCTCACCACGTCGCCCGCACCTGACGGATGATCCGCCGGCGCAACCGCACCTTGCGGCTGCCGTCGCGCAGCAGGCTCAGACGGTGCAACTCCCAGTGTCCGTACTCGGCATGGTCCGTCAGCAGACGTGCCGTCTCCTTGCGGGAGACCCCGCGCGGTACGTACACGTCGACAAATTCGTATTCCGGCATCGCATCTATTGTGCGGGCTGGGGCCTGGTACGGATAGCGTCTGCACTATGTCTGATGCTGCGCAGCCCACTGCTGCCGAGGTACGCGCCGCCGCCGAGGCGGTCAAGACCGCGCTCGACCGCCACCTGGCCGCGGTCGAACGCCGGTCGGGGGAGGACGACCCGGCCGTCTACGAGGCGTTCAACCAGCTGGCCGCGGCCGCAGAGGTGTACGACGAACTGCTCTACGACCGTTACGACGAGGTCACACCCTTCGAGATCCCCGGTACGGAGGACGCGCTGCCCCCGTACACCGGGCCCGAGGAACCGAACGCGCTGAGCGTACTGATCCGCCGCGACTACGCGGTGGCGGAGCCGCAGCGGCTGCTCGCGCAGGCGCAGCGGATCGAGGCCGCCGAGGGTGAGGACGGCCCGGCCGCCTCCGGGACGATCCATGGTGCGCTAGGCCTCCTCTTCGGTGAGTTCGAACCCGATGAGATCGCCTCCCGGCACAAGGAGTTCGGGCTGGAGGAGGGCGACTCCACGCTCTGGGTGACGGCTGCGGAGGAACCGGCCGACCCCGGCGAGTGGCTGGAGGCGCCGTTCGAGCAGGTCGATCCGCAGAGTGTGGTCTGCCGCTTCGACGTCAGTGCCGTGTTCGACGACGAGATCGGCGTCGACGACGATGACGACGAAGCGGAGGACCTGGAGGACGAACTCGACACCGACCTGGACGAGGACGAGGACCTGGAGCCGCTGGACGCGGACCGCCGCTGAGCGCACACGTCAGCCACCCGACGGCGGTGGTCACGGGGCCGGCCCCGTGACCACCGCCGTCGTCGTCAGCTGCTGATCTGCGGAGCGAGCAGCACCGGGAGCCGGGTCGTCCGGGGCTTGGCCGGAACCTCGGCGACGGCCCTGGCCAACGCCTGTTCCACGCCGTGCACGACGGACAGATGGCGGTCGGCCCGCCCGAACGCCGTGTACACCCACGGCCGGCTGAGGGCCTGCGCGGCATCGCCGGGCAGCACCACGACCACCGCGGGCCACCGGCTCCCCACCGCCTGGTGCGCGGTGAGCGCCCAGCCGTGCCGCACGGACTGCTCCACCCGCTCCTTCGGCACGACGACGGCCTCGCCCTCGCACGACAGGTGCAGCCCCTCGGCATCCGCCTTCACCACGCGGCCCGGCAGCGCACGGCCCGGCACGGGGGAGTAGACGATCCGGTCACCGGGGTCGAAGCCGCCGAAGCGGCCCGGGCCCGGGTTGAGCCGCTCCTTCAACGCGGCGTTGAGCGCACGCGTGCCGACGGCGCCGCCGTGCCCCGGTGTGATCACCTGCGTCTCCTCGGCCGGCACGCCGATCGCCCGCGGCACCGAGTCCACGACGAGCTGTACCGTCCGGTGCACGGCCTCGCCCGCGTCCCGCACGGGCACGATCACGACCTCCTTGCCGGGAGCCTCGACCTGGTTCAGCTCGCCGATGCCGATACCGGAGACCAGCTCGCCCAGCGGCCCGGGATCCGGCCGCCGCGAGGCGACCTGCGGGCAGATCCGCGCCGCGAGCAGATCCGCGAACACCCGACCCGGACCCACCGACCACAGCACCCCGGGGTCCCCGGCCAGCACCAGCCGCGCCCCGTCCGGCAGCGACTCCGTCAGCAGTGCGGCCGTCTCGACATCCAGCTGCGGCGCGTCGAGCACGACGAGCAGATCGAGATCCAGCGCCCCGTCGGCATCCCGGCCGGGTCCTTCGGCCCCGGAGAGCAGTCCGGCGACGGTGGCGACGGGCCCGTGGGCGCCGACGGACCGAGCGTCGGCGGACGGGGTGCCGGGCCCGGTCTCGGTCTCGGATCGTTGCAGCAGGGCCGCGAAGCGGGTGCGGCCGATCGGGCCGTGGGTGGCGGCCCAGGCGCGCAGGCCGAGGGTGTGCGCGGCGGTCAGCAGTGCCGCGGGCTCGGCCAGGGAGGCCTCGCCGCCGGTGTGCAGGACCAGGCCATGAGAGGCGACCGCCCGGAGCAGCTCACCCGTCGACCCCTGGGCAGCGGCGGCGACCCGCTCCCAGTCCTCGGCCGAACCGTCCTGCTTGGGCACCGAGTTCACCAGCCGGGCCAGACCGTCGGCCAGGCTCTCCTCCGCGAGCGCGTACCGCTCCAGCCCGACCAGGACACGGACCGGACGCTCCTCGTCCTCCTCCGTGCCCTCCTCCTCGGTCCGGGCCGGCGCGGCACCGGTGTCCTCCAGGGCGTCCTGGAAGACCAGGGCATCACCCTCCGCGATCGCGTCCTGCACGGCGCTGTCGGGGGCCGGCACACCCCGCTGGGCCAGGGCCGCGAGGAGCGCCGGCATCTCCAGGGCGGTGTGCCCGGCCAGCGCCGCCTGCTCCAGGAGCCAGACGGTGACGGCCCGGCCCCGCCGCTCGTCGTCCGGACCGCACTCGGCGCCGAGCAGGGCCAGCGCGAACCCGTCGGCCTGCTCGGGCCGCACGCCGGCGATCCGCAGCAACTGCCAGGGATCCGCGCGCAGCAACTCGTCCGCGCCCTCGCCGAGTGCCGCGGCCACCTGCGGCGCGAGCACCTCGGGGGCACCGCCCTCGCCGAGCACCTGCCGTACGGCCTGCACCGCCGCCGGCGCGGGAGCCGCCGACGCGGCGACGGCCTCGGCCGCCATCGGCTGCGGCCGTCGTACCGGCTCCGGGGCGGAGCGCCGGGGGGCGGGCTCGGGTTCTTCGAACACCGTGGCGACCGGCTTCTCGCCGCTCTCCACGGCCCGCACGGCCGCGAGCAGATCGGCGGCCTTGCCGCTCAGCTTGGTGCCGGCCTCGATCGGCGCCTTCTTCTCGGCCTTGCGCTGCTCGATACGCTCCCGCACGGCCCGCTGGGCCCGCAGCTCGGCCTCGGCCTCGGACACCTCACCGGCACCGGCTGCTTCCCTCTCGGTGCCCTCGGCTTCGGAGACTTCACCGGCACCGGCCGCATCCCCCTCGGTCCCGTCGGTCCCCTCGGTCTGCGCACCACCGGTCGGCGTCCCCGGCTCGGCGTCCTCCGTGGTCTCCGGCTCCGTGCTCACAGCGTGCTCCAGTCGTGATCGGGATAGCGGTGCACAGGCGCCGACACGTCGTCGAGCGCCCGGCAGATCTCGTCAGGAAGACTAAGGGTCTCCACTGACAATGCCGCCGTGAGCTGCTGCGCGTTGCGCGCGCCGACGATGGGCGCGGCCACCCCCGGCCGGTCGCGGACCCAGGCCAGCGCCACCTGCAGCGGCGTCACCGCGAGCCCGTCGGCCGCGGTCGTCACGGCGTCCACGATGCGCCTCGCCGTGTCGTCCAGGTACGGCGCGACGAACGGCGCGAGGTGCTCCGAGGCACCGCGCGAGTCCGGCGGCGTCGTGTCGCCCCGGTACTTGCCCGTCAGCACCCCGCGCCCCAGCGGCGAGGAGGGCAGCAGCCCGATGCCCAGGTCCAGCGCGGCCGGCAGCACCTCGCGCTCGATGCCCCGCTGGAGCAGCGAGTACTCCAGTTGCGTGGCCGCCAGCCGGGTCCGGGTGCCGGGGGCCGCCAGCTGCCAGGTGGCGGCCTTGGCCAGCTGCCAGCCGCAGAAGTTGGAGACGGCGGCGTAGCGCGCCCGGCCGCTGGCGACCGCGAGGTCGAGGGCCTGGAGGGTCTCCTCCAGCGGGGTGTCCGGGTCGAAGGAGTGCACGTGCCACAGGTCGACGTAGTCGGTGCCGAGCCGGGCGAGCGAGGCGTCCAGCGCGGAGAGCAGATGGCCGCGGGAGGTGTCGAAGCGGCGGTCGGGGTCCGGCACGCTGCCGGCCTTGGTCGACACGACCAGGTCCCGGCGGGGCACCAGGCCGTCCATGAGCCTGCCGAGCAGGTACTCGGCCTCTCCGTCGCCGTACACGTCCGCGGTGTCGACGAGGGTCCCGCCCGCTTCCCAGAACGTCTTCATCAGGTCCGCGGCGTCGTGCTCGTCGGTGTCCCGTCCCCAGGTCAGGGTGCCGAGCCCGATCCGGGACACACGCAGGCCGGTGCGGCCGAGATGCCTCTGCTCCATGAACGCCGAGATTACTGGCCAGAACCTTCCGTGTGGGGGGCTGTGGACGGCCGATTTCCGGCGCCCGGCCGCGGATTGTCCGGCACGGCTGCCCGCGGCTGGGCCCTCGCACAGCCGCACGCTAAGGTCTCCGCACGTGCACGTTACTGATCGGTAAGGGGATTCGGCATGCAGCTCGGTATCAACCTCGGCTACTGGGGTGCCGGAATGGACGCGGACAATCTGGCCGTCGCCCAGGAGGCCGACCGGCTCGGATACGCCGTCTGCTGGGCCGCCGAGGCCTACGGCTCCGACGCCGCCACCGTACTGACCTGGGTCGCCGCCCAGACCGAACGTATCGACGTCGGCTCCGCCATCTTCCAGATCCCGGCCCGCCAGCCCGCGATGACCGCCATGACGGCGGCCACCCTCGACTCCCTCTCCGGCGGCCGCTTCCGCCTCGGCCTCGGCGTCTCCGGCCCGCAGGTCTCCGAAGGCTGGTACGGCGTCAAGTTCGACAAGCCGCTGGCACGCACGCGTGAGTACGTCGAGATCGTCCGCAAGGCCATGACGCGCGAGCGCCTGTCCTACGAGGGTGAGCACTGGACGCTGCCCCTGCCCGGCGGCCCGGGCAAGCCCATCAAGCTGACCGTGCACCCGCAGCGCGAGCACATCCCGCTGTACATCGCCGCGATCGGCCCGAAGAACCTGGAGCAGACCGGCGAGATCGCCGACGGGGCCCTGCTGATCTTCCCCTCCGCCGAGCACCTCGAGGACACGACGATCAAGTACCTGCGGTCCGGCCGTGAGAAGGCCGGCAAGACCCTCGACGGCTTCGACGTCTGCCCGACCCTCCCGCTCGCCGTCGGCGACGACAAGGACGTCGCCGCGCTCGCCGACACCTTCCGCCCCTACACCGCGCTGTACGTCGGCGGCATGGGCAGCCCCAAGCAGAACTTCTACAACCAGCTCGCCCAGCGCATGGGCTACGAGAAGGAGGCCGCCGAGATCCAGGGCAAGTACCTGTCCGGCGACAAGCAGGGCGCCGCGGCCGCCGTACCGCACGAGCTGATCGACAAGACCGCGCTGCTGGGGTCCGTCGACCGGATCGCGGACCGGATGAAGGCCTACGCGGAGGCCGGCGTCACCACCCTGAGCCTCGCCCCGGCGGGCTTCACGCTCGACGAGCGGCTCGCGTCCCTCCGCGCCGGCACGCAGGCCCTGGAGCGTGCCGGGCTCGCCTGACCCGGCGGAGTTGTCTGCGGCCGTGGTGGGGGCTCGGGGGTCTTCCCCGCCACGGCCGTCACGCGGAACAACGCGGCGCGCCTCCGGCGGTTACGGCATTCTCCCGTGTCCTCCGTTCGGCGGAGTTGTCCGACGCACCTGTTGCACCACCTGCCGCCCCGCACTTGACTCGTTCTTCGCGGGGTCCTGCGGAGTCACGCAGCACGCGCACGTGCGCGGGAGAGGTGCTCACGATGCTTTCGGCCAAGAGTGTGTTCCAGGAGATCCTCGCCAACGACGAGTCCTTCGCCCTGTTCTGCTCCATCGCCGCGAGCGGCGAGTCCCAGGGCGGCTGGGAGAACGCCCGTATCGCCGCGCTCGTCCCCGAAAGCGAGCGGGAACTCGCCCCCAAGATCACCCGGCACGGCGCCGACGAGGACAAGCACGGCCGGATCTTCAACGCCCTGATGAAGAAGCGCGGCCTCGACCCCGTCCCGGTCCCGCCGGAGACCGACTACACCATGCTCCTGGAGAAGAACGGCATCGGCCTCGCGCATGAGCAACTCGGGCGCGACGAGCGGCTCACGGTCCAGGACATCGTCACGTACCTCTCGCACAGCAGGGTCACCGAACAGCGCGCCTCCGAGCAGATGGAACTCCTGCGCAAGCACTTCGCCGACGACCCCGACATCGGCCGCGCGGTCAAGCAGATCTCCAACGACGAGGACAACCACCTCGCCTACTGCCACGAGGAACTGCTGCGCTTCGCCTACGCGGGCCACGGCCGGGCCATCCAGCGGACCCTGCGCGCGTGCGCGCTCGCGGAGATCCGCATCTACCGGGACGTCAGCCTCGCGGTCATGGCGCACATGGGCCGCATCCTCGGCTGGTCCCGGGCCAAGTCCGCGGTGCTCGCGGCGGGCATCCACGCGATGTACGCCTACGAACGGCTGAGCGGCTGGCGCCGGATGGTGTCGCTGAAGACGCCCGAGCGCCGCAACGCCCTCGGCGGCCCCGCGTCCGCGGCACCCGAGTTCGCCTGAGACGGCCCGGTCTACAGCCAGCCCCGGCGCTTGAACAGCCGGAACACCAGCACCTCGAGAACGGCCATCACCGCGATCAGCGCCGGATAGGACCACTCCCAGCGCAGCTCGGGCATGTGCTCGAAGTTCATGCCGTAGATCCCCGCGATCATCGTGGGGATCGCGGCCATGGCCGCCCACGCGGAGATCTTCCGCATGTCGTCGTTCTGCCGGACGCTCATCTGCGCCAGATGCGCGGAGAGGATGTCCGACACCAGCCGGTCCAGGTTCTCCACGGACTCGTTCACGCGTGTGAGGTGGTCGCTGACGTCGCGGAAGAACGGCCGGGCCCGGTCGTCCACGAACGGCACCGCCACGCCGGACGGCGCCGTGCCCGCCAGCCGGCTCATCGGCAATGCCAGCGGCCCGGTCGCCCGGCGGAACTCCAGGACCTGCCGTTTGAAGTTGTAGATCCGCGACGCGGTGTGCCGCGAGCCCTCGCCGTCCGGTGAGAAGACCTCCGCCTCCAGACCCTCCAGGTCGGCCTGCAACTCGGTCGCGACGTCCAGGTAGTGGTCGACGGCGGCGTCGGCGACCGCGTACAACACGGAGGTGGGGCCGTTGCCCAGCAGGTCCGGCTCGTGCTCCAGCCGGTGCCGTACGGCCTTGAGCGGGCCGCCCTCGCCGTGCCGTACGGTCACGACGAACGAGTCGCCCAGGAAGATCATGATCTCGCCGGCCGAGACGGTGTCGCTCTGCGGCTCGTACGTCACCGGCTTGAGCACCACGAAGAGCGAGTCGTCGTACACCTCCAGCTTGGGCCGCTGGTGGGCCTTCAGGGCGTCCTCGACGGCCAGTGGATGCAGCCCGAACTCCTGGGTCACATGGTCGAATTCGCGCTCCGTCGGCTCGTGCAGCCCGATCCACACGAAACCGCCCGCCGCACGGGCCTCACTCAGGGCGTCGGAGAAGTCCTCCGGCCCTTCCGACCGGTGTCCGTCGCGGTAGATGGCACAGTCGACGATCACGAAGAGAGTCTCCCGTCACTCGAAGGACACCGTACGCGCGCGTACGCCTACGCTGGACCGCATGCCCACGTTGATCCTGGTCCGGCACGGACGTTCCACCGCCAACACCGAGGGACTGCTCGCCGGCTGGACGCCCGGTGTCGCCCTCGACGAACGCGGCGCGGCGCAGGCCGCCGCGCTGCCCGGGCGGCTCGCCCAACTGCCCCTCGCCGAGATCGTCACCAGCCCGCTGCAGCGCTGCCAGGAGACGATCCGGCCCCTTCTCCAGGCCCGGCCGGAGCTCACCCCGCACACCGACGAGCGCATCGGCGAGTGCCACTACGGCGACTGGTCGGGGCGCAAGCTCGACGAGCTCAAGGACGAGCCCCTGATGGAGGTGGTGCAGGCGCACCCGTCCGCGGCGGCGTTCCCCGGCGGGGAGTCCATGCGGGCCATGCAGACACGCGCCGCCGAGGCCGTACGCGAGTGGAACGCGCGCGTGGAGCGCGACCACGGCGCCGACGCCGTCTACCTCATGTGCTCGCACGGCGACATCATCAAGTCGCTCGTCGCGGACGCACTCGGACTTCATCTGGACCTCTTCCAGCGGATTTCCGTTGAACCGTGTTCCATCACGGCGATCCGCTACACACGACTGCGACCGTTTCTCGTCCGACTCGGCGACACGGGGGACTTCACGTCCCTGGTGCCGCGCGAGGAACCGCCGGGCGACGAGGCCCCCGTCGGGGGTGGTGCGGGCGCACCGTGATCGTCGGCCGCAGTAGGGTGAAGCGGTCGCAGCAGTGCCGTGGTCACACGGTTCCCACGATCCCAATGGAGACAGGACGTGTCCCGTCAGGTGTTCCTCTACGACCATCCGGAGCGTTTCGTGGCCGGTACGGTCGGACTGCCCGGGCGCCGTTCGTTCTTCCTCCAGGCCACCGCCGGCTCCCGGGTGACCAGCGTGGCCCTGGAGAAGACCCAGGTCGCCGCACTCGCCGAGCGCATGGACGAACTGCTCGACGAGGTCGTACGCCGTAGCGGAGGCAGCGCCGCCGTCCCCGCCGTCGCACCGTCCGAGATCACCGACACCGCTCCGCTGGACACCCCGATCGAGGAGGAGTTCCGGGTCGGCACCATGGCGCTCGCCTGGGACGGCGAGGAGCAGCTGATGATCGTCGAGGCGCAGGCGCTCGTCGAGCTCGACGCCGACTCCGAGGAGGACCTCGCAGAGGCCGAGGAGCGGCTGCTCCAGGACGAGGAGAACGGGCCCCCGATGCTGCGGGTCCGGCTCACCGGCGCGCAGGCGAGGGCCTTCGCCAAGCGCGCCCTCGACATCGTCAACGCCGGGCGGCCGCCGTGCCCGCTGTGCAGCCTCCCGCTCGACCCGGAAGGACACGTATGTCCGCGCCAGAACGGATACCGCCGCGGAGCGTGAGTCCTCTCTCGGACGCCGCCGAACTGCTCGCCCGGGGCGAACTCACCGTGCGCGGACGCATCCGTGAGGCATCCAACGCGGCCCTGTACTGCACGGTGTCCCACGACGGCCGGGAAGCGGCCTGCATCTACAAGCCGGTCGCCGGGGAGAGGCCCCTGTGGGACTTCACCGACGGGACGCTCGCCCAGCGTGAGGTCGCCACGTACGAGGTCTCCGAGGCGACCGGCTGGGGCCTCGTCCCGCCCACCGTGCTGCGGGACGGCCCCTACGGCGAGGGCATGTGCCAGCTGTGGGTCGAGGCGGCGCCGGAGGCGGAGCTGCTCGCGCTGGTCGACGGGGAGGAACCGGAGCCGGGTTGGAAGGCGATCGGGTTCGCCGAGGTCGGCGAGGGCCGCACCGCGCTCCTCGTGCACGCGGACGACGAGCGGCTGCGCCGGCTCGCGGTGCTGGACGCCGTTGTCAACAACGCCGACCGCAAGGGCGGGCACCTGCTGCCGACCGGTGAGGGGCGGCTGTACGGGATCGACCACGGGGTCACCTTCAACGTCGAGAACAAGCTGCGGACCCTGCTGTGGGGGTGGGCGGGGGAGCCCCTCACCCAGGAGGCCGTCGACGTCCTCGAAGGCCTCAGGAAGGACCTGGCGGAGGACGGTCCCCTCACCGCCCGGCTCCAGCAGCTGATCACCGGCGCGGAGATCGACGCCACACGCGCGCGGGTCGGCGCGCTGCTCGCCTCGGGGAAGCATCCGGAGCCGAGCGGGGAGTGGCCGGCGATTCCCTGGCCACCCGTGTAGCAGCACATGCGCCGAGCAGTCGCAAGAGCGCCTTCTCGGCCGTCCGGCCCGCTCCCGTTCGTATATGGAACTTCAGTCCGGTTAGGCTCATGGCATGCATGCCTGGCCCGCTTCCGAGGTCCCCGCCCTGCCTGGTCAGGGCCGCGACCTGAGGATCCACGACACCGCGACCGGTGGTCTGGTCTCCCTCGACCCCGGTCCCGTCGCCCGTATCTACGTCTGTGGCATCACCCCGTACGACGCCACCCACATAGGACACGCGGCGACCTACAACGCGTTCGACCTCGTGCAGCGCGTGTGGCTCGACACCAAGCGGCAGGTTCACTACGTCCAGAACGTCACCGATGTCGACGACCCGCTCCTGGAGCGGGCGCAGCGCGACGGCCTCGACTGGGCCGCGCTCGCCGAGCAGGAGACGGCCCTCTTCCGTGAGGACATGACGGCCCTGCGGATGCTGCCGCCGCGGCAGTACATAGGCGCCGTCGAGGCGATACCCGGGATCGTCCCGCTCGTCGAGCGGCTGCGGGACATGGGCGCGGCGTACGAACTCGAAGGCGACGTCTACTTTTCGGTCGAGTCCGACCCGCACTTCGGCAAGGTCTCCGGGCTGGACGCCGCGGCGATGCGGCTGCTGTCCGCCGAGCGCGGCGGCGACCCGGACCGGCCGGGCAAGAAGAACCCGCTCGACCCGATGCTGTGGATGGCGGCCAGGGAGGGTGAGCCCAGCTGGGACGGCGGTTCGCTCGGACGCGGACGGCCCGGCTGGCACATCGAGTGCGTGGCCATCGCCCTCGACCACCTCGGCATGGGCTTCGACATCCAGGGCGGCGGCTCCGACCTGGCCTTCCCGCACCACGAGATGGGCGCCTCGCACGCCCAGGCCCTGACCGGCGAGTTCCCCATGGCCAAGGCCTACGTCCACGCCGGCATGGTCGCCCTCGACGGCGAGAAGATGTCCAAGTCCAAGGGCAACCTGGTCTTCGTCTCCAAGCTCCGGCGCGACGGCGTCGACCCGGCCGCCATCCGGCTCGCGCTGCTCGCCCACCACTACCGCGCCGACTGGGAGTGGACCGACCAGGTCCTCCAGGACGCCGTCGCACGGCTCGCCCGCTGGCGGGCCGCCGTGTCCCGGCCCGACGGGCCGTCGGCGGAGGCACTCGTGGAGCAGATCCGCGAGTCCCTCGCGAACGACCTGGACGCCCCGGCCGCACTCACCGCGGTCGACCGCTGGGCCGCGCTCCAGGAGCAGAACGGCGGCACGGACGAGGGCGCCCCCGGGGTGGTCTCCCGCGCGGTGGACGCGCTGCTGGGCGTAGCGCTGTAACCGACAACGGCAGGCTGTAACAGACAACAGGCAGAGGGGGCGTCTCCCGGGCGGGAGACGCCCCCTCTGGCGTGGCCGGGTGTCGGGGGGTGCCCCCGGCGGCTGTGAGGGCTCTGGGCGCGCCTCCTGCGTGCTCGTCGTCGGCTGCGGATGGGCAGCGGGGTGCTGCCGTGGGGCTCTGACAGGCTGCGAGGGGTTGTGGCGCGTCCCCCCGGGCGCCCGCTTGCCGTCGCGGACGTGGGTCGGCGGGGTGCTGCGGTGGCCGTGGCGGTCTGCGACGGCTCTGAGCGCGCCTGCTGTCTGCTCGTCGCCGACGGCATGGGTGGCGAGGTAGGTGTGATGGGGGCTTGGCAGGGGGGAGGGCTGCGTCCCCACCCGGGGCGCCCGCTCGCGGTTGCCGGCGCGGGTGACAAGGTGCGGCAGCGGAGCCCCGTCCGGCCTGCTCGTTGTTGTCGACGGCATGGTGGCAAGGTGCTGCGGTGGGGGCCCGTCAGGCGGCGAGGTCCGCGGGCGCGTCGCCCACGCGGGGCGCCCGCTCGCGGTCACCGGCCCGGCTGGCAAGGTGCGGCACTGGAACCCCGTCCGGCCTGCTCGTTGATGTCGACGGCATGGCGGCGAGGTGGCGCGGTCCGGCCCGGCAGGCCGCCAGGGGCTGCGGGCGCGTCCCCCGGCGCCCGCTCGCTGCTGCCCGGCACGGGCGGCCCCGCGGTGGGTGAGGTCGCCCTTCAGTCCTCCGACGACTCCTCGTCGTCCGTGCCCGGCTTCGGCGGCTGCGGTGGTCGTGTACGGCCGCTGGGGTTGTCCCGCAGGTACGACGTGCTGTCGCTGCCGTCCGCCGTGGCGTGGCCGCCGGAGGCGGTCGGTCCGCCGCCGTCGCGGCGCCGGAGGTAGCGCTCGAACTCGCGGGCGATCGCCTCACCGGACGCCTCCGGCAGCTCGGCGGTGTCCCGGGCCTCCTCCAGCGACTGGACGTACTCGGCGACCTCGCTGTCCTCGGCGGCCAGCTGGTCCACGCCGACCTGCCAGGCGCGCGCGTCCTCGGGCAGCTCGCCCAGCGGGATGCGCACGTCGATCAGGTCCTCCAGGCGGTTCAGGAGGGCCAGCGTGGCCTTCGGGTTCGGCGGCTGCGAGACGTAGTGCGGTACGGCTGCCCACAGGGAGACGGCCGGTACCCCCGCGTGCGTGCACGCCTCCTGGAGGACGCCGACGATGCCCGTGGGCCCCTCGTACTTGGTCTCCTCCAGGTCCATGCGGCGGGCCAGGTCCGGGTCGGACGTCGTCCCGCTGATCGGAACCGGACGGGTGTGCGGGGTGTCGCCGAGCAGGGCGCCCAGGACGACCACCAGTTCCACGCCCAGTTCGTGCGCGAAGCCGAGCAGTTCGTTGCAGAACGACCGCCATCGCATCGACGGTTCGATACCCCGGACGAGGACCAGGTCGCGCGGCTTGTCCCCGCCGACCCGGACCACCGACAACCTTGTCGTCGGCCATGTGATCTTGCGAACGCCGGCTTCCATGAACACCGTGGGGCGGTTCACCTGGAAGTCGTAGTAGTCCTCGGCGTCCAGCGCCGCGAACACCTCGCCCTTCCACTCCCTGTCCAGATGCGCGACCGCGGTGGAGGCGGCGTCGCCGGCATCGTTCCAGCCCTCGAACGCGGCCACCATGACCGGGTCGATCAGCTCGGGAACCCCCTCGAGCTCGATCACCCAGCGCCTCCTTCCGACGTGCCCTCGCGTACCCCCCAACCTTACGGCGTGCCAAGGGGGCGCCCGCAGCCCCCTTGCAGGGGGAGTGACCCCATCACTGCCCCGCGATCCACTCCTGAACACCCCGGATTCATCCGAGCTGTCCGTGAGGCCCTGGTCACAGCGTGGAGCGCAGCCACTGCTCCACGCTCGCGATGTGCACCGTCGCCCACGAGCGCGCCGCCTCGGCGTCCCGGTCCCGCAGGGCAGCGAGGATCGCCCGGTGCTCGCGCAGCGTGCGGCCCACCGCGTCCTCCTGGGTCAGGCCGCGCCAGATCCGGGCCCGGGTGGTGGGGCCCGACAACCCGTCGAGCAGCGAGCACAGCACGGAGTTCCCCGCGCTCTGCACGATGCCCCGGTGGAACTCCAGGTCGCAGGCGACGAGATCCTCCACGGACGGGTCGTCGCCGAGCTTGTCCAGCTGGGCCGTGAGCGCGTCGAGCTGCTGTTC
This sequence comes from Streptomyces coeruleorubidus, assembly GCF_028885415.1. Classification (GTDB taxonomy): domain Bacteria; phylum Actinomycetota; class Actinomycetes; order Streptomycetales; family Streptomycetaceae; genus Streptomyces; species Streptomyces coeruleorubidus_A. The sequence goes on along the minus strand of NZ_CP118527.1, from coordinate 1,997,543 downwards.
GCTGATCCGCAGGGCCGCCATGGCCGTAGCAGCGGGCTCCAGGATGCGGCGTACGGCCAGGAACTCCAGGACCGTGTCGTCGCGGTGGAAGTCCACGACGAAGCTGAGCGCCTCCAGCAGGAGTTGCGGGTCGAGGCTGGTGACGTACGTGCCGTCGCCCTGCCGGACGTCGAGGATCCGGATGAGGGACAGCGCGCGTACGGCCTCCCGCAGGGAGTTGCGGGACAGGCCGAGGTCGGCGGCGAGTTCGCTCTCCTTGGGCAGCCGGTCGCCCGGCCGCAGCGCGCCGGAGACGATCATGCCCTTGATCTTCTCGATCGCCTCGTCGGTGACTGCCATGGCCGGCCTCCCTGTCGCTCAAGACCTCCGACGTATCAAGTCATTATGGGGGGCGGGAACGCGGGAGGGGCGGCTCCGTCGGCGTGGAGCCGCCCCTCCCGGAAACGGGATCCCCCGGGTCGGTGCCTACTTCTTGTCGAGCAGGTCCTGGACCTTGGCGCGGACGTCGTCCGTGGCCAGGCCGCGGATCGTCAGCGTCGTGCGGCGGCGCAGCACGTCGTCCTGCGTCTCGGCCCACTCGTGGTCCCGGGCCCAGACGACCTGCGCCCAGATCTCCGGGGCGTCGGGGTGGACGCGCTCGGCGAGCTCGGGGCTCTCGTTGGCCAGGCGGGCGATGTCGAAGGCGAGCGAACCGTAGTGCGTGGCCAGGTGCCTGGCGGTGTCGGCCGCCATGCGCGGGCCGGGCGCCGGGCGGTCGGTCAGCAGCCGGTGGGCGACCGCGCGCGGGTTGGCGATGCCGGGCAGCGGCAGCTTCTTCGGCAGCGAGCTGATCGGCTCGAAGTCGTCGCCCAGGGGGTGGCCCGGCAGCGCCTCCAGCTTCTTCATGATCGTCCGGCCGATGTGGCGGAAGGTGGTCCACTTGCCGCCCGCGACGGACAGCATGCCGCCCTTGCCCTCGGTCACCACCGTCTCGCGCTTGGCCTTCGCGGTGTCCCCGGGACCGCCCGGCAGCACGCGCAGCCCTGCGAAGGCGTAGGTGATGAGGTCGCGGCTCAGCTGCTGGTCGCGGACGGAGAAGGCGGCCTCGTCGAGGATCTGGGATATGTCCTTCTCGGTGACCGCGACGTCCGCCGGGTCGCCCTCGAACTCCTCGTCGGTGGTGCCGAGCAGCAGCATGTCCTCCCAGGGGAGGGCGAAGGTGATGCGGTACTTGTCGATCGGGGTCGCGAGCGCTGCCTTCCAGTGGGAGGTGCGCTTCAGGACCAGGTGCGCGCCCTTCGACAGGCGGATGGACGGCGCGGCGTTCGGGTCCTCCATCTTCCGCAGGTGGTCGACCCACGGGCCGGTCGCGTTCAGCACCAGCCGGGCGCTGACGCCGAACTCGTCGCCGGACAGCCGGTCCTTGAGCTCGGCACCGGTGACGCGGCCCTGGGTGAAGCGCAGGCCGGTCACCTCGGCGTGGTTGAGGACGACCGCGCCCGCCTCGACGGCCCCGCGGACCGTCATCAGCGCCATGCGCGCGTCGTTCATCTGGTCGTCGCCGTACACGGCCACGGCCTTGAGGTTCTCGGTGCGCAGCTCGGGCACGTCCTGCGCGGCCTTGGCCGGCGAGAGCAGGTGCCCGACGCCGTCACCGAAGGCCGACAGCGCGGAGTAGGCGAAGACGCCCGCCCCGAGCTTCGCCGCGCCGTGCGGCCCGCCCTTGTACACGGGGAGGTAGAACGTGAGCGGGTTCGCCAGGTGGGGAGCCACCTGACGGGAGACCGCACGGCGCTCGAAGTGGTTCTCCGCCACCAGCTTCACGGCCCCGGTCTGGAGGTAGCGCAGACCGCCGTGGAGCAGCTTGGAGGAGGCGGAGGAGGTGGCACCGGCGAAGTCGCCGGCGTCGACCAGAGCCACCCTGAGGCCGGACTGCGCGGCGTGCCAGGCGGTGGAGATGCCCAGGATGCCGCCGCCGATCACGAGAAGGTCGTACGACGCCTTGGCGAGCTGCTCCCTGGTCTCGGCTCGGCTCGGGTTCGAGCCGGAGGACGGGCGCGTCCCCAGGGCAGGCACGGACTTCAGGGTGGACTGAGTGGTCATGCTGTTTCTTACTCCTCGTCCTCGAGCCAGCCCATGGTCCGCTCGACGGCCTTGAGCCAGTTCTTGTACTCACGGGCGCGGGTCTCCGCGTCCATGCGGGGGGTCCACTCGGCGGCCCGGCGCCAGTTGGCGCGCAGGTCGTCGGTGCTGTTCCAGAAGCCGACGGCGAGGCCGGCGGCGTAGGCGGCGCCGAGGCAGGTGGTCTCGGCGACCATCGGGCGCACCACGGGGGCGTCCACGAAGTCGGCGAGGGTCTGCATCAGCAGGTTGTTGGAGGTCATGCCGCCGTCGACCTTCAGGGCGGCCAGCTCCACGCCGGAGTCCTTCGTCATGGCGTCGGCGATCTCGCGGGTCTGCCAGGCGGTGGCCTCCAGGACGGCACGCGCCAGGTGCGCCTTGGTGACGTACCGGGTCAGGCCGGCGATCACACCACGGGCGTCGGAGCGCCAGTACGGGGCGAACAGGCCGGAGAAGGCCGGCACGAAGTAGGCACCGCCGTTGTCCTCCACCGACAGCGCGAGCGTCTCGATCTCGGCGGCCGTGGAGATCAGGCCCATCTGGTCGCGCATCCACTGCACCAGCGAACCGGTGACGGCGATCGAGCCCTCCAGGGCGTAGACCGTGTCCTGGTCGCCGATCTTGTAGCCGACGGTCGTGAGCAGACCGCTGTACGAGTTGATGATCTTGTCGCCGGTGTTCATCACCATGAAGGTGCCGGTGCCGTAGGTCGACTTGGTCTCGCCCTCGGCGAAACAGGTCTGGCCGAACAGGGCCGCCTGCTGGTCGCCGAGCGCGGAGGCGACGGGGATGCCGCCGAGCAGGTCGCCCAGCTTGCCGCCGGTGATCTCGCCGTAGACCTCGGCGGAGGAGCGGATCTCGGGCAGGATCTGCTTCGGGACGCCGATCGACTCGCAGATCTTGTCGTCCCACTGCATGGTGTGCAGGTTCATCAGCATCGTGCGGGAGGCGTTGGTGACGTCCGTGACGTGCTTGCCGCCGTCTACGCCGCCGGTCAGGTTCCAGATGACCCAGCTGTCCATGGTGCCGAAGAGGATGTCGCCCGCCTCGGCGCGCTCCTTCAGCCCGTCGACGTTGTCGAGCAGCCAGCGGGCCTTGGGGCCGGCGAAGTAGGAGGCGAGGGGGAGGCCCGTCTCGCGGCGGAAGCGGTCCTGGCCGACGTTGCGGCCGAGCTCGCGGCACAGGGTGTCGGTGCGGGTGTCCTGCCAGACGATGGCGTTGTGGACGGGCTCACCGGTGTTCTTGTCCCACAGCACGGTCGTCTCGCGCTGGTTGGTGATGCCGATCGCCTTGATGTCGTCACGGGTGATGCCGGCCTTCTCGATGGCCCCGGCGACGACCTCCTGGACGTTGGTCCAGATCTCGGTGGCGTCGTGCTCGACCCAGCCCGGCTTCGGGAAGATCTGCTCGTGTTCCTTCTGGTCGACGGAGACGATCCGGCCGTCGCGGTCGAAGACGATGCAGCGGGAAGAGGTAGTGCCCTGGTCGATGGCGGCGATGAAGGGGCCGGCGGTGTGCGCGTCGGTCACTGTGTGCTCCTGATAATTCCGGGTTTAAGGGGCTTTACGTACGGCGCGTGCTGGAAGTTTCGCAACGAGCGCGAGGATTGCTTCTAAGCGAACGCGACGTTGTAGATGCCTGCCGCGATGGCGCCGCCGATCAGCGGACCGGCCACCGGGACCCAGGCGTAGCCCCAGTCGGAGCCGCCCTTGTTGGGCAGGGGCAGCAGGGCGTGCACGATGCGCGGACCGAGGTCACGGGCCGGGTTGATCGCGTATCCCGTAGGGCCGCCGAGGGACAGACCGATGGACACCACCACGAGCGCGGTGATCAGCGCGCCCAGCGTGCCGAGGCCGTTGCCCTTGTCGTTCAGGCCCTGGGTGAGCACGGCGAGCACCAGCACGACGGTGCCGATGACCTCCGTGGCGACGTTCTGCCAGGCGACCCGGACCTCGGGCCCGGTGGAGAAGACGCCCAGCACGGGGCCGGCGCCCTTCTCCTGGGCCTCGACGGCCTTGGCCGTGGTGGCCTGCGCGCCCGGACCGCCGACGATCTCACGGTCGGTGAGGTGGGCGTGGAACTGGCCGTAGTAGGCGATCCAGACCAGGGCGGCACCGATCATGGCGCCGAGGACCTGTCCGGCCCAGTAGACCGGGACGTTCTTCCAGTCGCCGTCCTTGATGGCGATGGCCAGGGTCACGGCCGGGTTCAGATGGGCGCCGGAGAGTGGCGCCGTGGTGTAGACCGCCGTGAGCACCGCGAAGCCCCACCCGAAGGTGATGGCGAGCCAGCCGGCGTTGCGGGCCTTGGAAGCCTTCAGCGTGACGGCGGCGCAGACTCCGCCGCCGAGGAGGATGAGTATGGCGGTACCGATGGTCTCGCCGATGAAGATGTCGGAGCTGGACACCCGCGACTCCTTTGTCCTTCGTCCAGGGGTGAAGTTCTATACCGGCCTGGCGTTGTCACACTCTAGCGCGTATTGCCGGTAGCTGTTCGACAATGTCGACCGATGGACGGGAGTCTTGCTTCGGCGTTACGAGCACGTCAAGGGCTGTGTTGTCGAAAACACGATCGTTACTGATCGCCTACTGATCGCCGTGGCCTTGTGGATCTCCAGCGGCCGGTGAGCAGGGGCATGCCGAGGACCGGGACGCCCTGCGGCGTCCCGGTCCCGTCTTGTCCCGTCAGAACCGCCCGGCGCCCAGGTCCCGCGACACCGCGCGGGCGCAGTCCCGGACCGCCGCGATCAGCTCGGGGCGCAGCGCTCGCTCTTCGTCGGACCGGCACAGCCGCTCCACGGCGCCGGTGATGCCGACCGCGCCGACCGGCATGCGCCGCCGGTCGTGGATGGGCGCGGCGAGGGAGGCGACGCCCTCCCAGGTCTCCTCGACGTCCGCCGCGTAACCACGCGCGCGTGTGACGTCGAGGATGTGCTCGAAGGCCTCCGGCTCGCACACGGTCCGGTCGGTGAACGCCTTGCGGTCGGCCTCCAGGGCCTCGCTGTGCGCCACCGGGTCGTAGGCGGAGAGCACCTTGCCCAGCGCCGTGGAGTGCAGCGGCTGCATGGCCCCGATCTCCAGGACCTGCCGGCTGTCGTCGGGCCGGAAGACGTGGTGCACGATCAGTACGCCCTGCTGGTGCAGGACGCCCAGGTAGACGCTCTCGCCGCTGGACCGGGCCAGGTCGTCGGCCCATACCAGGGCGCGCGCCCGCAGTTCGTGCACATCGAGGTAGGTGGTGCCCAGGCGCAGCAGCTCCGCGCCGAGCTGGTACCGCCCGGAGGCGTCGTCCTGCTCCACGAAGCCCTCCTGCTGGAGGGTGCGCAGTATGCCGTGGGCGGTGCCCTTGGCCAGGCCCAGCGACGAGGCGATGTCCGACAGGCCGAGCCGCCGCTCGCCGCCCGCGAGCAGCCGCAGCATCGCGGCCGCCCGTTCGAGCGACTGGATGTTCCGTGCCATCGCCGTACTGCCTCCGTCCCCTTCGACCGCCGACCAGCGGCGCCCGCAGCCCTTGTTCGGCAATGTCGAACACTACCGGTCGTTGCCGACCTCTCGCTAATGGCGGGTCGCCATTTGTTGCGCCGGCGGGTCGCCCTGTGGTGCACCGGCGCCGCGCCGGGGCGCGTCACAGGTGGCTCATCAGTTGCACAACGGCCGTTCGGGACGCCAGGCGCGTCCGCCCCGTGGACGCCCTGCCCATCCGGGCCGCCTCCCGGTTAGGCTGGCGCCGTGCGCCTTTTTCCCGGATGCCCTCCGCGTGTCCGGGCAGCCGCATAGCCGACAGCCGTCGCACTTGAGGGAGCCCTTTACATGGCCTCGTTGCCACCGACCCCTTCCGCAGACAGCCGGACCCGTGTGTCCGCCCTCCGAGAGGCCCTGGCCACCCGTGTGGTCGTGGCCGACGGGGCCATGGGCACCATGCTCCAGGCGCAGGACCCGACGCTCGAGGACTTCGAGAATCTCGAAGGCTGTAACGAGATCCTCAACCTGACCCGGCCGGACATCGTCCGTTCCGTCCACGACGCGTACTTCGCGGTCGGCGTCGACTGCGTCGAGACCAACACCTTCGGCGCCAACCACACGGCCGCGGTGGAGTACGAGATCTCCGACCGGGTGCACGAGCTGTCCGAGGCCGGTGCCCGGATCGCCCGCGAGGTGGCCGACGAGTACGCCGCCCGGGACGGCCGGCCACGCTGGGTGCTCGGCTCGATCGGCCCCGGCACCAAGCTGCCCACGCTCGGCCACGTCGCCTACGGCACCATCCGCGACGGCTACCAGGCCAACGCCGAGGGCCTGCTCGCCGGCGGCGCGGACGCGCTGCTCGTGGAGACCACGCAGGATCTGCTCCAGACGAAGGCCTCCATTCTCGGCGCCCGCCGGGCCATGGAGGCCACCGGCGTCGAGGTGCCCCTGCTGTGCTCGATGGCCTTCGAGACCACCGGCACGATGCTGCTGGGCTCCGAGATCGGCGCGGCGCTGACCGCCCTGGAGCCCCTCGGCATCGACATGATCGGTCTGAACTGCTCCACCGGCCCGGCCGAGATGAGCGAGCACCTGCGCTATCTGACGCGCCACTCGCGCATCCCGCTGCTGTGCATGCCGAACGCCGGCCTGCCGATCCTCACCAAGGACGGCGCTCACTTCCCGCTCGATCCCGAGGGCCTGGCCGACGCCCAGCAGAACTTCGTCCGGGACTACGGCCTCTCCCTGGTCGGCGGCTGCTGCGGCACCACCCCCGAGCACCTGCGCCAGCTCGTCGAGCGCGTCCGGGACGTCACCCCGACCGAGCGCAGCCCGCAGCCCGAGCCGGGTGCGGCGTCGCTGTACCAGTCGGTGCCGTTCCGGCAGGACACCGCGTACCTGGCGATCGGTGAGCGGACGAACGCCAACGGTTCGAAGAAGTTCCGTGAGGCCATGCTGGAGGGCCGCTGGGACGACTGTGTGGAGATGGCCCGGGAGCAGATCCGTGAGGGCGCGCACATGCTGGACCTGTGCGTGGACTACGTCGGCCGGGACGGTGTGGCCGACATGGAGGAACTGGCCGGCCGCTTCGCCACGGCTTCCACGCTGCCGATCGTGCTGGACTCCACCGAGGTCGAGGTGATCCGGGCCGGTCTGGAAAAGCTCGGCGGCCGCGCGGTGATCAACTCGGTGAACTACGAGGACGGTGACGGTCCGGAGTCCCGTTTCGCCAAGGTCACGCAGCTGGCCAGGGAGCACGGTGCCGCGCTGATCGCGCTGACCATCGACGAGGAGGGCCAGGCCCGCACCGCGGAGAAGAAGGTCGAGATCGCCGAGCGGCTGATCGAGGACCTGACCGGGAACTGGGGCATCCACGAGGAGGACATCCTCGTCGACTGCCTGACCTTCACCATCTGCACGGGCCAGGAGGAGTCCCGGGGCGACGGGATCGCCACCATCGAGGGCATCCGTGAGCTGAAGCGGCGCCACCCGCGTGTGCAGACCACGCTGGGCCTGTCGAACATCTCCTTCGGCCTCAACCCGGCCGCCCGCATGCTGCTGAACTCGGTCTTCCTGGACGAGTGTGTGAAGGCGGGCCTGGACTCGGCGATCGTGCACGCGTCGAAGATTTTGCCGATCGCCCGTTTCAGCGAGGAGGAGGTCCAGACGGCTCTGGACCTGATCTACGACCGGCGCGCCGAGGGTTATGACCCGCTGCAGAAGCTGATGCAGCTGTTCGAGGGCGCCACGGCCAAGTCGCTGAAGGCCGGCAAGGCCGAGGAGCTGGCCGCGCTGCCGCTGGACGAGCGGTTGAAGCGGCGCATCATCGACGGTGAGCGCAACGGCCTGGAGGCCGATCTGGACGAGGCGCTCGAGTCCCGCCCGGCCCTGGACATCGTCAACGAGACGCTGCTGGAGGGTATGAAGGTCGTCGGTGAGCTGTTCGGTTCCGGGCAGATGCAGTTGCCGTTCGTGCTCCAGTCGGCCGAGGTGATGAAGACGGCCGTGGCCCATCTCGAACCGCACATGGAGAAGGTCGAGGGCGACGAGGCCGGCAAGGGCACGATCGTGCTGGCCACGGTGCGCGGTGACGTGCACGACATCGGCAAGAACCTGGTCGACATCATCCTGACCAACAACGGCTACAACGTCGTCAACCTCGGCATCAAGCAGCCGGTCTCGGCGATCCTGGAGGCCGCCGAGGAGCACAGGGCCGATGTGATCGGCATGTCTGGGCTGCTGGTCAAGTCCACGGTGATCATGAAGGAGAACCTGGAGGAGCTGAACCAGCGCGACCTGGCGGCGAAGTACCCGGTCATCCTGGGCGGCGCGGCCCTGACCCGCGCCTACGTCGAGCAGGACCTGCACGAGATCTACCAGGGCGAGGTCCGCTACGCCCGCGACGCCTTCGAGGGCCTGCGCCTGATGGACGCCCTGATCGGCGTCAAGCGCGGCGTGCCCGGCGCGAAGCTGCCCGAGCTGAAGCAGCGCCGCGTGCGGGCCACCGCCCCGGCCGCCGTCGAGGAGCGCCCCGAGGAGGGGCACGTCCGCTCCGACGTCGCCACCGACAACCCCGTGCCCGAGCCGCCCTTCCGCGGCACCCGCGTGATCAAGGGCATCCAGCTCAGGGAGTACGCGAGCTGGCTCGACGAGGGCGCCCTGTTCAAGGGCCAGTGGGGCCTCAAGCAGGCCCGCACCGGCGAGGGCCCGTCGTACGAGGAACTGGTCGAGACCGAGGGCCGGCCCCGGCTGCGCGGGCTGCTGGACAAGCTCCAGACGGAGAACCTGCTGGAGGCGGCCGTGGTCTATGGCTACTTCCCGTGCGTCTCCAAGGACGACGACCTGATCATCCTGGACGAGCAGGGCAACGAGCGCACCCGCTTCACCTTCCCGCGCCAGCGCCGCGGCCGGCGCCTGTGCCTGGCCGACTTCTTCCGCCCGGAGGAGTCCGGTGAGACGGACGTCGTGGGCCTCCAGGTCGTCACCGTCGGCTCGCGCATCGGCGAGGAGACCGCGCGTCTGTTCGAGGCCAACGCCTACCGCGAGTACCTCGAACTGCACGGCCTGTCGGTGCAGTTGGCCGAGGCGCTCGCCGAGTACTGGCACGCGCGCGTGCGCTCCGAACTCGGCTTCGCCGGCGAGGACCCGGACGAGATGCAGGGCATGTTCGAGCTGAAGTACCGGGGCGCCCGCTTCTCCCTCGGCTACGGCGCCTGCCCCAACCTGGAGGACCGGGCGAAGATCGCCGACCTGCTCCAGCCGGAGCGCATCGGCGTCCACCTGTCCGAGGAGTTCCAGCTGCACCCCGAGCAGTCCACGGACGCCATCGTGATCCACCACCCGGAGGCGAAGTACTTCAACGCCCGCTGAGCCGCCCCACCGGGCACACGCCACAGCGGCCCCCGGCGTACGCACGGTGTGCCCGGGGGCACACCGGCTAAACGAGGCACTTCCTCCGCGCACGACGTAGACTGGTCGGTCCACTGCAGGCCGGTTCCCACGTGGGAACCGGCCTGATCGTCCCTCAAGGAGGTAGGTGGATGACCAGTACGGTCCCCGCGCTCGGCACCCGTACGGCCGAAGGCTCGGCCCTACAGGCCGTGCTCCTCGACATGGACGGCACCCTGGTGGACACGGAGGGTTTCTGGTGGGACGTCGAGGTCGAGGTCTTCGCCTCCCTCGGCCACATGCTCGACGAGTCCTGGCGCCATGTCGTGGTCGGCGGTCCCATGACCCGCAGCGCGGGCTTCCTGATCGAGGCCACCGGCGCGGACATCACCCTCGACGAGCTCACGGTGCTCCTGAACGACGGCTTCGAGGACCGCATCGGCCGCGCCCTGCCGCTGATGCCCGGCGCCGGCCGGCTGCTGGCCGAGCTGTACGAGTACGAGATCCCCACGGCCCTGGTCTCCGCCTCGCACCGGCGCATCATCGACCGGGTCCTGACCTCCCTGGGCGCGCACCACTTCGCCCTGACGGTGGCCGGCGACGAGGTGCCGCGCACGAAGCCCCACCCCGACCCGTACCTGGCGGCCGCCGCCGGCCTCGGCGCCGAACCCGCCCGGTGCGCCGTCATCGAGGACACGGCGACCGGAGTCGCCGCCGCCGAGGCCGCGGGCTGCCGGGTCGTGGCGGTGCCCTCCGTGGCCCCCATCGCCCCGGCCCTGAGGCGTACGGTCGTCACCTCTCTCGAAGAGGTCGACCTGACATTTCTGCACGGCCTGATGACGGAAATGCGCTAGGTGTTCACCCAGCGTGCAGCGGTGTTAGGGCGGTAATTCCGAAGGTGAATTCGAACTCCCCGGAGGACCGAATTCCCGTACCTTCGAACCCGTTTACGGGTGTGACGTTCCCCACGTAGTCCGGGGTCGACACCAAGTCGAGCGTGTGCTGCGCACCCCCTCCGGGGGGCCTTCGGCGTGCCTTTGTGTCCCGATTGATGGAACGCTGCACCAAAGCTTCTGCTGTCGGGTTTTCGGTGTGTCCGCGCCTGGTTCCGTAGCGTGATGGGTGCTCAACTCCGGTGGCGGCGAACCCTCCTGCCGGCCGCGACTAATCTCGATGCGAGAACATCGCCCCACCCCCGTGATCCGCTGCGCCACCCCTGCATGCCGGGTACACGGAGTCGACAGCTCTGGAGAAACTCGAGCATGAACCGCAAGACTTTGGTGCTGCCGGCCGTGATCGGCCTGCTCGCGCCGGTGCTCGCCGCCTGCGGCGGGTCCGACAGCGGGAGCGACAACGGCGGCGCGATCGTCGTCGGCACCACGGACCGGTTCACCGCCTCGAAGGACGCCCCCGCGCCCCTCGACCCGGCGTACGCCTACGACGTCGGCACCTGGAACATCCTGCGCCAGACCGTGCAGACCCTGATGATCCAGCCGCGCGGCGAGGGCGAGCCGGTACCGGAGGCCGCCGAGCGCTGCGGCTTCACCGACACCGGCAACGAGCGCTACGCCTGCACCCTGCGCGACGGGCTGAAGTTCGCGAACGGCGACCCCGTCACCGCGGCCGACGTCAAGTACTCCATCGACCGCGCCCGTTCCCTCAAGGCCGACAGCGGCGTGTTCGCGCTGCTGTCCACCATCGACACCGTCGAGACGCAGGGCGACCGCGAGGTCATCTTCCACCTCAAGACCGCCGACGCGACCTTCCCGTACAAGCTGTCGACACCGGTCGCCGGCATCGTCGACCCCGACGACTACCCGAAGAACAGGCTGCGCGACGGCTTCGACCTCCAGGGCTCCGGCCCGTACACCCTCAAGGCCGAGGTCGAGAACAACGAGATGGTCAAGGCCCGGTTCACCCGGAACCCCGACTACAAGGGGAGCCTGAAGGTGAACAACAGCAAGGTCGAGATGGTCTCCTTCAAGGACGCCGACGCCATGGGCACGGCGCTGGACAAGGGCGACATCGACCTGATGACCCGCACCATGTCGCCGGAGCAGATCCGCAAGCTCTCGGGCGACGCGGACACCGACATCGACCTCGTCGAGATGCCCGGCCTGGAGATCCGCTACCTGGGCTTCAACACCGACGCCCCGACCGTGAAGTCCAAGGCCGTACGCCAGGCGATGGCCCAGGTCGTCAACCGCAGCGAACTGGTCGCCAAGGTCTACGGCTCCCAGGCGGAGCCGCTGTACTCGCTCGTCCCGGCCACCGTCACCGGCCACTCCAACTCGTTCTTCAACAAGTACGGCGACCCGAACGTCACCAAGGCCCGCTCCCTGCTGAACCAGGCGAACGTCACCACCCCGGTGAAGCTGACGCTGCACTACACGACCGACCACTACGGTCCGGCCACCAAGGAGGAGTTCGAGGTCCTGCGCGACCAGCTGAACTCCAGCGGCCTGTTCGACGTCAGCATCAAGGGCACGCCGTGGGACACCTTCCGCCCGGCGGAGAAGAAGGGCGAGTACGACGTCTACGGCATGGGCTGGTTCCCGGACTTCCCGGACGCCGACAACTTCCTCGCGCCCTTCCTGGACAAGGACAACACCCTCGGCTCGCCGTACGACAACAGCCGGATCCGGGGCACTCTGATCCCGGAATCCCGTCGTGAGGCGGACCGGCTGTCCGCCTCCACCAGCCTGACGGACATTCAGGACATCGTCGCCTCCGACGTGCCGGTGCTGCCGTTGTGGCAGGGCAAGCAGTACGTCGCCGCGCGCGACGACATCACGGGTACCGCCTACGCTCTCAACTCCTCGTCGACGCTCCAGCTGTGGGAGCTCGGCCGGGGCGTGAGTGGCTGACGGACCCGCTGGAACCCCGGGGCCGGTGACCGCGGCCCCCGGGGAACCGTGCCCGGAGCCAGGGACATGCTCCGGGTGTTCTCGAGAACCGACGACAAGGCACACACGTGAACATACGCAACCAGTGGCCGGTCCTGCCCATCGTGGCGGGGCTCGCCTCCGGACTGCTGACCGGCTGTGGCACGGAGAGCGGAGACTCCGCGGGGGACGGCTCCAACGTGGTGGTGGGGATGTCGGACGACGTCCTGGCCACCGACCCGGCCTCCGGCTACGACCCGGGCTCCTGGCTGTTGTTCAACAACGTCTTCCAGTCGTTGCTCAGCTTCCCCAAGGGCGCCACGGAACCCCAGCCGGAGGCCGCCGAGAGCTGCGCTTTCACCGACACACAGACCACGGTCTACAAGTGCTCGCTGAAGGACGGCCTCAAGTTCAGCAACGGTGACGAGCTCACCTCCGAGGACGTGAAGTTCTCCTTCGACCGCATGCTGAAGATCAACGACCCCGACGGGCCCGCGATCATGTTCCCCACCCTGGAGAAGGTCGAGACACCGGACGACAAGACGGTCGTCTTCCGGCTCAACACGGCCGACGCCACCTTCCCGAGCAAGATCGCCTCGGGCGCCGGTTCCATCGTCGACCACCGCCAGTACGACGCGGACGGGCTGCGCAAGGACGGCAAGGCCGTCGGCTCCGGCCCCTACCAGCTGGACTCGATCGACGACGAGCAGGCCGTCTTCTCCGTCAACGAGAACTACAAGGGAACCGCCAAGGTGAAGAACACCGGCGTCACGCTGAAGTTCTTCGACGGCGACCAGACCGCCCTGAAGCAGGCCATCCAGAACGAGGAAGTCGACATCGCCTACCGCGGGCTGACCGCAGGCGACATCGCCGACATGGAGAAGGCCGACGACGGCACCGGCGTCGAGGTCGTCGAGGGCAGCAGCGCCGAGGTGCAGCACCTGGTGTTCAACATGGACGACCCGGTCGCCGGAAAGCTCGGCGTCCGCAAGGCCATCGCCCATCTGCTCGACCGCGAAGCCCTCATCAAGGACGTCTACCAGGGCACCGCGACCCCGCTGTACTCGATCATCCCGGCCGGTATCGCCGGCCACAACACGGCCTTCTTCGACACCTACGGCGCGCGCCCCTCCAAGGCCAAGGCCCAGGCCGCGCTGCGCGAGGACGGCATCACCGGCAAGGTGAAGCTCACCCTGTGGTCGACGCCGTCCCGCTACGGCCCCGCCACCGACCAGGAGTTGACGGCCATCGCCGGCCAGCTCAACGCCAGCGGCCTGTTCGACGCCGAGGTCAAGTCCGTCCCCTTCGGCCAGTACGAGAAGGACGTCGCCGCCGGCAAGTACGGCGTCTACGTGAAGGGCTGGGTGCCCGACTACCCGGACGCCGACAACTTCACGGCCCCCTTCTTCGGCAAGGGCAACGTGCTGGGCAACAACTACGACAACAGCACGATCACCGGCTCGCTCATCCCGCGCACCGCGGCCCTGACCAACCGCGCCTCCACCGACAAGGAGTTCGGGGAGCTGCAGGACATCGTCGCCGACGAACTGCCCGTCCTGCCGGTGTGGCAGGCCAAGCAGTACGCGGTCGTCCGGGACGGCGTCTACGGCCTGGAGTACTGCCTCGACGCGTCGACCGTGTTCCGCTTCTGGGAGCTGAGCAAGGACTCCTGACGCACACGCGTGAGTGAAGGACGAGGGCGCCCCCTGCTCGGCAGGGGGCGCCCTCTGGGTGTCCGGTGCGCGGGCGCCTACTGGGCGCCGGGGCGCACCAGCCCGCTCTCGTAGGCGTACACCGCGGCCTGCACGCGGTCGCGCAGACCGAGCTTGGTGAGCACGTGCCCGACGTGCGTCTTGACGGTGGTCTCGCTGACGAACAGATCGGCGGCGATCTCGGCGTTGGACAGCCCGCGCGCCACCAGTTTCAGCACCTCGACCTCGCGGTCGGTGAGCGTGTGCAGCGTGTCCGGCACGGGCTCCTCGCCGGACGGCAGATGCGTGGCGTACTTGTCGAGCAGCCGCCTGGTGATGCTCGGCGCGAGCATCGCCTCGCCCGCGGCCACGACCCGGATCGCCTGCACCAGCTCGTTGGCCGGGGCGTCCTTCAGCAGGAAGCCGCTGGCACCGGCCCGCAGGGCCTCGACCACGTACTCGTCGAGGTCGAAGGTGGTCAGTACCAGGACCTTCGCCGGACCGTCCCGCCCGGGGCCGGTGATCTGCCGGGTCGCCTCCACACCGTCCATCCGCGGCATGCGGATGTCCATCAGGACTACGTCGGGCTGCAGCGCCCGCACCTGGTCGAGCGCCTGGAGGCCGTCTCCGGCCTCGCCGACGACCGCGAGGTCCTGCTCGGCCTCCAGGATCATCCGGAAGCCCGTACGGAGCAGGGGCTGGTCGTCGACCAGTAGGACGCGGATGGCCACGTAAGTCTCCTTCGCTAGTCCGGCCCCATTCTGCCCTGCGCGAGGCCGCCGGACTCAGCCGCCCTGGCCGGTCGCCCTCAGCGGCAGCGGGTACGGCGGGGGAGTGCCGCCGAACTCCGGGCAGTGGGCCTGGTGGTCGCACCAGCCGCACAGCTTCGTGGGGCGCGGCCGCCAGTCGCCCGTCTCGGTCGCCAGCCGGATCGCCTCCCACAGCGCCAGCAGCTTGCGCTCGACCCGCTCCAGGTCGGCGAGGACGGGGTCGTACGTCAGCACCTGGCCACTGCCGAGGTAGACCAGCTGGAGCCGCCTCGGGACCACGTTCTTCAGCCGCCAGACGACGAGGGCGTAGAACTTCATCTGGAACAGGGCGCCCTCGGAGTACTCGGGCCTTGGGGCCTTCCCCGTCTTGTAGTCGACGATCCGCACCTCGCCCGTGGGCGCCACGTCGACCCGGTCGATGATCCCGCGCAGCCGCAGCCCGGACTCCAGCTCGGCCTCGACGAACAGCTCCCGCTCGGCCGGCTCCAGCCGGCTGGGGTCCTCCAGGCTGAACCAGCGCTCGACGAGCTGCTCCGCCTCGCCGAGCCAGCGCGCCAGCCGCTCGCCCTGCGGATCGTCGGCGAACAGCTCCACGACCTCCGGCCGCGTCTCCCGCAGCCGGTCCCACTGGCCCGGGATCAGCGACTTCGCCCGGGGCGCCGTGCGCTCGGCCGCCGGGGCGTCGAACAGCCGCTCCAGGACCGCGTGCACCAGCGTGCCCCTGGTCGCGGCCTCGCTCGGCTTCTCCGGCAGCCGGTCGATGACCCGGAAGCGGTAGAGCAGCGGGCACTGCATGAAGTCACTGGCACGCGAGGGGGACAGCGATGCGGGCGGTATGGCGGTGGGCGCGGTCTCGGTCGCCGTCTCCACTGCCGTCTCGATGACCGCCTCCACGGACCCGGCCGTCACCGGCGGATCCACCGCCGCGGCAGGGCTGCTGTCGGGCTGTGCCGCGCCCTCGCTGCTCGTCTCCATGCCCCAGACCATACGGCCCGCCACTGACAGTGACCCAGCCGCGGTCACACGGCGGGCAGGAGTGAGGAGGCGGGGCGGAGGGAAACTCAGGGGTGCCGGGGCGGAAGGCGCCTCGACGGACGCATACCATCGACTCGAGACCTCCCGTCCGGCAGACGCGGGAGACGCTTCGAACGAGGGGACACCGGTGGACGAGAGCGGCGGGCGCGGGCAGCCGCGGTCCGGCAACGAGGAGTCGGCGGAGCGCCACGCAGGGCCTCCGGCCCGGGCCACCGACCCCACCTCCGCCGACGAACAGTCCACGGACGTCCGGCGGTTCACCTCCACGAGCGACGACGACGCCCCTGCCGCGACGCCGCCGACCCGGCCGGACGACCGCCCGGCCCCGCAGACACCCGAACCGGCGGCCGACCCGGCAGCGGACCAGGCCCCCGGTGCCGACCGCCCGGCCGCTCGACCGCAGGACTCGGCGCCCGGCCAGGCCCCAGACACCACCGCCGACGCCCTCTCGGACCAGCAGCCCCCGGAAGCCTCACACCAGGAGCACCCCGACCGCCCCGAGGCCGATGCCCTGCGCGAGGCCCCCGCTGACGGCGAGCACGACCACAGCCGCCGGCCGGAGGGTGACGCGCACGCGGACCGCCCTGAGTTCGGTGCCTTGCGCGAGGCCCCGGATCGGGGCGAGCACGACCACAGCCGCCGACCGGAAGGCGACGCGAACGCGGACGGCCCAGCGTCCGACGCCCTGCGCAAGGCCCCAGCCCACGGCGAGCACGACGGCAGCCGTTCGTCGCAGGGCGACGCGCACCCCGACCGTGCCTACGCCTCCGGCCCGCACGCAGCCTCTGCGGCGGGCAAGTCCGATGCGAACAGCCGGCACACCACCCCCGGCCCCGGTGACCGTCACCTCGCGCACTCGGCGGACGGCAAGGGCCCCGCGCCCCAGCGTCCCCCGGAGCCGCGAGGCGGACTGCTGATGGGGCGGCCCTTCGGCGTGCCCGTCTACGTCGCGCCCAGCTGGTTCCTCGTCGCCGCGTTGATCACCTGGGTGTTCGGCGGACAGCTGGAGCGCGTGCTGCCGGAGCTCGGCGCCGCCCGCTACCTGGTCTCCCTGTTCTTCGCGGTCGCCTTCTACGCGTCCGTGTTGGTGCACGAGCTGGCCCACACGGTCGCCGCCCTCCGCTTCAAGCTCCCGGTCCGCCGAATCCAGCTCCAGTTCTTCGGCGGCGTCTCCGAGATCGAGAAAGAGGCCGAGACCCCCGGACGGGAGTTCGTGCTCGCCTTCGTCGGGCCGCTGCTCTCCCTCGCCCTGGCCGGCGTCTTCTACGCCGCCGTGCAGACCGTGGAACCCGGGACCGTCCCGGGCGTCCTGCTGGCCGGCCTGATGATCTCCAACCTCATCGTGGCCGCGTTCAACCTCCTGCCCGGCCTGCCCCTCGACGGCGGCCGCATGCTGCGCGCGGTCGTCTGGAAGGTCACCGGCAAGCCGATGAGCGGCACCATCGCCGCTGCCTGGGTCGGCCGCGCCCTCGCCGTCTCCGTCCTGATCGGCCTGCCCTTGCTGACCCAGTCCGGTGCCCTCGGCACCGAGGCCGTCGACAACGTCGGCATGGACACCGTCCTGGACGCCCTGCTCGCCGCCATCCTCGCCGCGATCATCTGGACCGGCGCCGGCAACAGCCTGCGCATGGCCCGCCTGCGTGAGCACCTGCCCGAACTGCGCGCCCGTGCGCTCACCCGCCGTGCCGTCCCGGTCGAGACCGACACCCCGCTCTCGGAGGCCCTGCGCCGCGCCAACGCCGCCGGCGCCCGCGCCCTGGTCGTCGTCGACGCCCACGGCAACCCCGTCTCCCTCGTCCGCGAGGCCGCCATCGTCGGCGTCCCCGAACACCGCCGCCCCTGGGTCGCGGTCAGCGGCCTCGCCCAGGACCTCACCGACGGCATGCGTGTCTCGGCGGAACTGTCGGGCGAGGAGCTCCTGGACGCCCTCCGGGCGACCCCGGCGACCGAGTACCTGGTGGTGGAGGAGACCGGCGAGATCTACGGGGTCCTGTCCGCGGCCGATGTGGAGCGGGCCTTCGTGAAGGCCATGGCCCGCCCCTCCTAGGGCCTGTCGTTTGGATCACGCCGCAGACGCGGGGCCTGGCACGCACCTCTGCCGCGTTGTCGTCACTCGCCGACGCTCCGCGTCGACTCCCTCCTCCGCCTTGCAGAGGCACGCACCAGGCCCCGCTCACCGGCACTGAACAGCGCCGTCGCTTCACTGCGACCTGATCCAAACGACAGGCCCTAGTGGTCGGAGACCCCCTCAGGTGCCGGTAGGCTGGTCACATGTCCGAACCGACCGGTGCCGCCCGCAGGCGCGGGCCCTTCAAGGTCGGGGACCAGGTACAGCTGACCGACCCCAAGGGCCGCCACTACACGTTCACGCTCGAGGCTGGGAAGAACTTCCACACCCACAAGGGTTCCTTCCCGCACGACGAACTGATCGGTGCTCCCGAGGGCAGCGTTGTCCGCACCACAGGAAACGTCGCCTACCTCGCGCTGCGCCCCCTGCTCCCCGACTACGTCCTGTCCATGCCCCGCGGGGCAGCCGTCGTCTACCCCAAGGACGCGGGGCAGATCCTCGCCTTCGCCGACATCTTCCCCGGCGCCCGCGTCGTGGAGGCCGGAGTCGGCTCCGGCTCGCTCAGCAGCTTTCTGCTGCGGGCCATCGGCGACCAGGGCATGCTGCACAGCTACGAGCGCCGCGCGGACTTCGCCGAGATCGCCCAGGCGAACGTGGAGCGCTACTTCGGCGGCCCGCACCCCGCCTGGCAGCTCACCGTCGGCGACCTCCAGGACAACCTGTCCGACGCCGACGTCGACCGCGTCATCCTCGACATGCTCGCCCCCTGGGAGTGCCTGGAGGCCGTCTCCAAGGCGCTGGTCCCCGGCGGCATCCTGTGCTGCTACGTGGCGACCACCACCCAGCTCGCCCGGACCGTCGAGTCCATCCGCGAGATCGGCTGCTTCAACGAGCCGACCTCCTGGGAGACGATGATCCGCAACTGGCACATCGAGGGCCTGGCCGTCCGCCCGGACCACCGGATGATCGGCCACACCGGCTTCCTGCTCACCGCCCGCCGCCTCGCCGACGGCGTCGAGCCGCCCATGCGCCGCCGCCGCCCCGCCAAGGGCGCCTACGGCGAGGACTACGCCGGCCCCAACGCCGACGGCGGCACCGGCCGCTGAGACGGCCCGCCGTCATGCACAACGCGCAGGCGTCGTGGCGGAGTTCCCGGACCCCATCCGAACTCCGCCACGGCGCCTTGCTGTTGCCCCCGGGTTGCCGCGGCGGGTGAACCGGCGTGTGTCCCCCCTGACCTGAAACAGGCCCTCCGCGGCCCGCCTTGCCGACGTGACGCGGGCCGGCAGCGGCCCGCGCCGGCACGTGCTCGCTGACACGGCGGCAGGAACCGCAACCCTTCTGACTTCCCCGGCGAGGGAGGCGCACACCCCGCCGTTCCCTCGTGGTGTGACGTGTGGCACCATGCTGGCCACCCCACCACCGGCACAGCCCTCAGGAGACACTCCTAGTGCAGCCTTCCGCCGTCCCGGAGCTCGCCCACACCCACACCCGCCCCATCCATTGGCTCGCGACCGCCACGGCCGTCGCCGGAGTCGTGGCCCTCTCCTCGTTCCTCCAGCCGGGCGCGGCCACGGCGGCCCAGCCGTCCGCCCCCGAGACCACAAGCGCGCCGGCGAACGTGGCGGCGCCCGATCCGGCCGCGGTGGAGTTCCCCATCGAGTGCGGCCCGGTGAAGGCCGTGGTGGAGAAGAAGGCTTCCGGCGACCTCGACGGCGACGGCAATCCCGAGACGGTGGCCGTGGTCCACTGCGACTCCCCGATGGGCACCCCGCCGGACGGTGTGTACGTCCTCACCCGGGGCGGCGACGGCGGCGAACCGCGCGTGGTGGCGACCCTGCTCGACCCCAAGGACGGCACCACCGTCAGCGACTTCGCCGTACGCGGCGGCGCCGTCACGGCCACGCTCCTCGGCTACTCCTCGGCCGATGTGCCGCGTTGCTGCCCCGATGTGCACAGCGACGTGAAATGGCGTTGGCAGAACGGCGCGTTCGTGCGCTCCGCACCGGCCGGTGCCCGCAGCGTGTGAGGCCCGTGCGCCCCCATGTGTGAGATATCAGACAGTAGTAACGGAACGTAGAAAAGTGGTCACTCCGCGTCTGGCCCGTAGACCTCGGCCCTGTCCGAAACTCGACGCACGTGAATGCACTCGCCCGGACACTCCTTCGCCGAGTCGATCACGTCCGTGAGAAGCGGCAGCGGAACGGGCGTTGTCGCGCCCTTGGCCTGGAGCAACTCGTCGTCGGCGCTCTTGACATAGGCCAGACCGTCGATGTCCAGCTCGAACACCTCGGGCGCGTACTGGGCGCAGATGCCGTCACCGGTACACAGGTCCTGGTCGATCCAGACCTCCAGCGCCTCGCTGTCGACCCCGGCCTCCTGCTGCACGCTCATGTCTCCTGCCGTTTCATACGTCGAGCCGGGTCGGGAATCCGGCCAGCTCTGACGGGTGTTGAACGCTTCGACCCTACCTCCGGCTGGGTTCCAATCATGTTCGCTGGGTATTCCCCTGGCGTGAGGGAGAGCGCAAGGGTGAAGATCGGACACACCCCGACCGTCTTTGTGATCTAGGGGTTTCAATCGACACCCGCCCAGGTAGGGTCTGGAAGCGTCCAGCTCCCCTTGGAGGAGGTGAGGACCGTGGCAGCCCACGACGACGACATGAACCGCGGCATCCGCCCGGGACGCGGGTCCGACGACCCGGCCGGGCAGATCGCCTACCTTGAGCAGGAGATCGCCGTCCTGCGACGCAAGCTCGCCGACTCTCCGCGACACACGAGGATTCTCGAAGAGCGGATCGTCGAGCTGCAGACCAATCTGGCCGGCGTGTCCGCCCAGAACGAGCGACTCGCCAACACGCTCCGTGAGGCCCGTGACCAGATCGTGGCCCTCAAGGAGGAAGTCGACCGGCTCGCACAGCCGCCTGCCGGCTTCGGCGTCTTCCTGACGGCGAACGAGGACGGCACCGCCGACATCTTCACCGGCGGTCGCAAGCTCAGGGTGAACGTCAGCCCAAGCGTCGAGCTCGACGAGCTCCGGCGCGGCCAGGAAGTGATGCTCAACGAAGCGCTCAACGTGGTCGAGGCCATGCACTTCGAGCGCGTCGGTGACATCGTCACCCTCAAGGAGATCCTCGAGGACGGCGAGCGGGCCCTGGTGCTCGGGCACACCGACGAGGAGCGGGTGGTACGGCTCGCCGAGCCGCTGCTGGACGTCACCATCCGCCCCGGCGACGCCCTCCTGCTCGAACCCCGCTCCGGCTACGTCTACGAGGTCGTGCCCAAGAGCGAGGTCGAGGAGCTCGTCCTCGAAGAGGTCCCCGACATCGGCTACGAGCAGATCGGTGGTCTCGGCGGCCAGATCGAGGCCATCCGCGACGCGGTAGAGCTCCCGTACCTCTACCCGGACCTGTTCAAGGAGCACGAACTGCGGCCGCCCAAGGGAGTCCTGCTGTACGGGCCTCCTGGATGCGGTAAGACCCTGATCGCCAAGGCCGTGGCCAACTCGCTGGCCAAGAAGGTCGCCGAGGTGACCGGCCAGGCCGCCGGCAAGAGCTTCTTCCTCAACATCAAGGGCCCCGAGCTGCTGAACAAGTACGTCGGTGAGACGGAGCGGCAGATCCGCCTCGTCTTCCAGCGGGCCCGTGAGAAGGCCAGCGAGGGCACCCCCGTCATCGTCTTCTTCGACGAGATGGAGTCCCTCTTCCGCACCCGTGGCTCCGGTGTCAGCTCGGACGTGGAGAACACCATCGTCCCGCAGCTGCTCGCCGAGATCGACGGTGTGGAGGGCCTGCAGAACGTGGTCGTGATCGGTGCCTCCAACCGTGAGGACATGATCGACCCGGCCATCCTGCGTCCCGGCCGACTGGACGTGAAGATCAAGATCGAGCGTCCGGACGCCGAGGCGGCCAAGGACATCTTCGGCAAGTACCTCACCGAGCGCCTCCCGCTGCACGGCGACGACCTCGCCGAGCACGGCGGCTCCAAGGCCTCCACGGTCCAGAGCATGATCCAGACGGCCGTCGAACAGATGTACGCCGAATCCGAGGAGAACCGCTTCCTGGAGGTCACCTACGCCAACGGCGACAAGGAAGTCCTCTACTTCAAGGACTTCAACAGCGGCGCCATGATCGAGAACATCGTGGGCCGCGCCAAGAAGATGGCGATCAAGGACTTCCTCGAGAAGAACCAGAAGGGCCTCCGCGTCTCCCACCTCCTCCAGGCCTGCGTGGACGAGTTCAAGGAGAACGAGGACCTGCCGAACACCACCAACCCGGACGACTGGGCCCGGATCTCCGGCAAGAAGGGCGAGCGGATCGTGTACATCCGTACGCTCATCACCGGAAAGCAGGGCGCGGACACCGGACGCTCCATCGACACGGTGGCGAACACCGGTCAGTACCTGTAAAAGGCAGGGCGGCTGCGGGTGCCCTCGGTGGGTACCCGCAGCCGACTGTTTTTCAGGCCACGGCTGGAGCAACGCAATGACGCAAATGATCTCCCCACCAGCGCAAAGGCGTTCTAGGCTCTTGCGTACCGCCGAGTCGCGCAGTGCGGGGACGGGCACCGCACACGCAACCGAGCGCCAGCGGTATCTGAGTGGCGCCCACGACCGAGGGCGCTGCCGGGCAAGGAGGGCCGCATGACCGTACGGCGAGTAATGGGCATCGAGACGGAGTACGGAATCTCCGTCCCCGGCCACCCCAACGCCAATGCCATGCTCACCTCGTCCCAGATCGTGAACGCCTACGCGGCGGCGATGCACCGGGCCCGCCGGGCCCGCTGGGACTTCGAGGAGGAGAACCCGCTGCGGGACGCCCGAGGCTTCGACCTCGCCCGCGAGGCCGCCGACTCCAGCCAGCTCACCGACGAGGACATCGGCCTGGCCAACGTGATCCTCACCAACGGCGCACGGCTCTACGTCGACCACGCACACCCCGAGTACAGCGCCCCGGAGGTCACCAACCCGCGGGACGCCGTCCTCTGGGACAAGGCCGGCGAGCGGATCATGGCGGAGGCCGCGGAACGGGCCGCCCAGCTGCCCGGTGCCCAGCCGATCCACCTGTACAAGAACAACACCGACAACAAGGGCGCGTCCTACGGCACGCACGAGAACTACCTGATGAAGCGGGAGACCCCCTTCTCGGACATCGTGCGCCACCTGACGCCGTTCTTCGTCTCCCGCCAGGTCTTCACCGGCGCGGGCCGCGTCGGCATCGGCCAGGACGGGCACGAGCACGGCTTCCAGCTCAGCCAGCGAGCCGACTACTTCGAGGTCGAGGTCGGTCTCGAGACGACGCTCAAGCGCCCGATCATCAACACCCGCGACGAGCCGCACGCGGACGCCGAGAAGTACCGCCGTCTGCACGTGATCATCGGCGACGCGAACCTGTCGGAGATCTCGACCTACCTCAAGCTGGGGACGACCTCCCTGGTCCTGTCGATGATCGAGGACGGTTTCATCGCCGTCGACCTGGCCGTCGACCAGCCCGTCCGCACCCTCCACCAGGTCTCGCACGACCCGTCCCTGAAGCGCCTGATCACGCTGCGCAGCGGCCGTACGCTCACGGCGGTCCAGCTTCAGATGGAGTACTACGAGCTCGCGCGCAAGTACGTGGAGGAGCGGTTCGGGGCCGACGCCGACGACCAGACCAAGGACGTCCTCTCGCGCTGGGAGGACACCCTGACCCGCCTGGAGCACGACCCGATGAGCCTGGCCGGCGAGCTGGACTGGGTCGCCAAGCGGGAGCTCATGGAGGGCTACCGGCGCCGGGACGACCTGGACTGGGACGCGGCGCGGCTGCACCTGGTCGACCTCCAGTACGCCGACGTACGGCCCGAGAAGGGCCTGTACAACCGTCTGGTGGCCCGCGGGCGCATGAAGCGGCTGTTGGACGAGGCGGACGTGGAGCGGGCCCGTACGGCGCCGCCGGAGGACACGCGTGCGTACTTCCGCGGCCGCTGCCTGGAGCAGTACGCGGACGACGTGGCGGCGGCCTCCTGGGACTCGGTGATCTTCGACCTGCCGGGCCGGGACTCCCTCCAGCGCGTTCCAACCCTGGAACCGCTTCGCGGAACGCGTAATCACGTCAAGGAGCTGCTGGATCGCTGCCGCACCGCGGAAGACCTGGTCAGGGTCCTGTCGGGAGGGTGAGCGCGCAACGCGGGTACTCGGGAGGGGCCCGCCGGACAGGGTGGAAAAACCCAGGTCCGGGAATCATCGAGGTGGTCCCCGTACGTTGGAGCAACTGCGGGGCCATTGTCAGACCCGGCGAGTAGGGTCTGATCTTGACCGAGCAACTGTGTCGGGCGAACCGAGCGGGGTGAGGGATATGGCGACCAAGGACACCGGCGGCGGACAGCAGAAGGCCACCCGGTCCACCGAGGAGGTCGAGGAGCAGGCGGCAGAGACGCAGGCTTCCGAGGACCTCAAGGAGCGTCAGGAGAAGCTGAGCGACGACGTGGACTCGGTTCTGGACGAGATCGACGACGTCCTCGAGGAGAACGCCGAGGACTTCGTGCGCTCCTTCGTGCAGAAGGGTGGCCAGTAAGGCGCCTGTGCCTTCAATCCGAAGGTGAATGGGGTGCACGGGTGACGGACGGGCGGAGCGCGGAGCGCTGTGCGCGGGGCAGTGAGTGATGTGATGCCTTCGCGTGCGGCGCTCCGGGTGTCGGTGGCGTCCGGAGCCCGGTGGCCCGCCTGCATGTGTGCTGCGGGAAGTGCGGCGTCGCTCCGGCGGAGTTGGTCCCGCCGGGCATGTGGATCACCGCCGAAGGACGGGTAGGGTCCGAGGCATACCGTGCCCCCGGTCGCAACCGGACCGGGGTTGTTCCAAGGATCGGCCCGACGTCACAGGGCGGGCTGTCGCATACGTGGAAGGAATCGCGTGGAAGCCAACACTCGTAGCACCGGGCGTCTACCAGCTGCCTTCCTGACGCCAGGGTCTGCCTCCTTCATGGACTTCCTGTCCGATCACCAGCCCGAACTGCTGCCGGGCAACAAGAAGTTGCCGCCGGTGCAGGGCGCGATCGAGGCACCGCACGGCACGACGATCGTGGCCGTGACGTTCCCCGGCGGCGTCGTGCTCGCCGGTGACCGGCGGGCCACCATGGGCAACGTCATCGCGCAGCGGGACATCGAGAAGGTCTTCCCGGCCGACGAGTACTCGGCCGTGGGCATCGCCGGTACGGCGGGTCTGGCCGTGGAGATGGTGAAGCTGTTCCAGCTGGAGCTGGAGCACTTCGAGAAGGTCGAGGGCGCGCAGCTGTCGCTGGAGGGCAAGGCGAACCGGCTGTCGACGATGATCCGATCCAACCTCGGCATGGCCATGCAGGGCCTGGCCGTCGTGCCGCTGTTCGCCGGGTACGACGTGGACCGGGAGAAGGGGCGGATCTTCTCCTACGACGTCACGGGCGGGCGCTCCGAGGAGCAGGGTTACGCGGCCACGGGTTCCGGTTCGATCTTCGCTCGCGGCGCGATGAAGAAGCTCTTCCGGGAGGACCTCAGCGAGGCCGAGGCCACGACGCTCGTGGTTCAGGCGCTCTACGACGCGGCAGACGACGACTCGGCGACCGGTGGTCCCGATGTCGCCCGCCGGATCTATCCCATCGTCACCGTGATCACCGAGGACGGCTTCCGCCGGCTCTCCGAGACCGAGTCTTCCGAGATCGCGCGCTCGGTTCTGGAGCGGCGTCTGGAGCAGCCCGACGGTCCGCGGGCCGCGCTGCTGTGAGCGGCGGGCTGTCTTCATGAGGGTGGTCCAGTGAACCGACGGAATCTTCAAGAGAGGGACGGATAACCGGTGTCGACGCCGTTCTATGTCTCACCCCAGCAGCAGATGGCCGACCGGGCGGAGTACGCCCGGAAGGGCATCGCCCGTGGTCGCAGCCTGGTCGTGCTGCAGTACGCCGACGGCATCGTGTTCGTCGGTGAGAACCCGTCCCGTGCGCTGCACAAGTTCAGCGAGATCTACGACCGGATCGGTTTCGCGGCCGCCGGTAAGTACAACGAGTACGAGAACCTGCGGATCGGTGGTGTCCGCTACGCCGACCTGCGGGGTTACACCTACGACCGGGGCGATGTGACGGCCCGGGGCCTGGCGAACGTGTACGCGCAGACGCTGGGCACGATCTTCTCGAGTGTCGGGGAGAAGCCGTACGAGGTGGAGCTGGTCGTCGCCGAGGTCGGGGAGACGACCGAGCAGGACCAGATCTACCGGCTGCCGCATGACGGCTCCATCGTGGACGAGCACGGCGCGGTCGCGGTGGGCGGCAACGCGGAGCAGATCAGCAGCTACCTGGACCAGCGCCACCGGGACGGTATGACGCTGGCCGAGGCGCTGAAGCTGGCGGTGCAGTCCCTGTCCCGTGACACCAACGGCAGCGAGCGCGAGATTCCCGCGGAGCGGCTGGAAGTGGCGGTGCTGGACCGTACGCGACCGCAGAAGCGCAAGTTCAAGCGGATCAGTGGGCGCCAGCTGGGCCGGCTGCTGGAGGCGGACGGGGCGACCACGGCGTCGGAGGCCGAGGCGGATGCGAACGCTGAAGCCGAGGCGGAGGCGTCCGGGAACGACGAGTAATCGTCCACTTCATCCACTGCCGCGCGCCCTGGCCGTTCCGTGGTCGGGGCGCGCGGCTGTCTCCGGCGGTTGTGCCGGGTGCCTGCGGCGGCCTGTGCGGCTTCGGTGGGGGTGCGCGTAGCGCCTACCGGGGTGCGGTGGGTCGGGGACGGGTCGGGGGTGTCCGTCCTCGGAACGGCGCGATGGGGTTGGATACCGACTGACTGTCCGTTGACGCGCCAACCGCTGCGGGCAGACACCCCCCGACTCGTCCCCTTCCCGCCGTGGGCGAGTGCGGTCCGCCTAGCTGCGGGCCGGTGATCCGCCCAGCTGCGGGCAATCGTGCCGCTAAGGGCGGCACGGGTGGGCGATGGGGGTACCCCCTGCTCGGGCGAAGCCGAGAGCTTGGGGGAGGCGCCCCGCTCCGCCGGGTTGCGGGCCCACCCGGCACCAGCAGCCGCTGCCGGCACCTCGCTCCGCCCGGTTGCGGACGCACCCCGCCCCGGCAGCGGCGCCGAGCAGCTACGGCAAGCCCGGTGGTGCCGTAGAGCCCCGTACCACCAGCCGTACCGGGATGTCCCCGCCCTCGGGCTCACGGCCCTCCAGGACGGCCAGCAACGCCCGCATGCCCCGTTCACCGAACAGCTCGGCGTCCAGGCGGACCGTGGTCAGCTCCGGGTCGATCGCCGTGGCCAGGGCCAGATCGTCCAGGCCGGTGACCGACAGGTCGTCCGGGACGCGCAGGCCCAGGCGGCGAGCTGCCTTGTACGTGCCGGCGGCCAGATGGTCGTCGTCGCAGATCACGGCCGTAGGGCGGGGGCCGGGCTCCGAGAGCGCGGTTTCGGCCGCGGCCACCGCGCCCTCGATGGAGATCGGTGAGCGGGCCGTGCGCACGGACGTACCGGGCACCTCGGCCAGGCGAGCGGCCAGCTCCCGGGCGCGTACCTCGAAGGTCCAGGACGGTATGTCCGCCGCGAGGTGGAGGAAGCGGCGGTGGCCGAGGGACAGCAGGTGTTCCGCGACCTGGCGGACACCGTCGGCGATGTCCAGGTTCACCGTCGCCGCGCCCAGGCTTCCGGCCGGGTCGCTGTCCAGCATCACCAGGGGCAGTGCCTCGCCGCGGATCGCGGTGAGCGCGTCCGCGGCCATGGAGGAGGCGATGACGCCGTCCAGAGCGGCCTGGGCCGAGGCGAAGGGGTCACGGGCGGGGCCGATGCCCTCGGGGGAGGGGTAGAGGACCACGCCGAATCCGTGCTCGGCGGCGACGCGAGCCGCGCCCGTGTAGACGCCGGCGAAGAACTCGGTGGTCAGCGCCGGGACCACCAGGAGGACCGTGCGGGTGCGGCCCAGGCGCAGGTTGCGGGCGGCCAGGTTCGGGCGGTAGCCCAGGTCGCGGGCGGCCTCGCGGACCCGCTGAGCGGTCGCCTCCGAGACGCGGCCGCGCCACTTGTCCCCGAGGACCAGGGAGACCGCCGCCTGGGAGACGCCGGCGGCCTGGGCGACGTCCCGGCTCGTGGGGCGGGTGCTGCCTCGTGCCACCGTGGGGCTGCTCCTTCGTCTGGACTCGTGAACAGCGGCCATGGTACGTATGGGAGCCGAAGTTATACGTAAAACCTAGGGCGGGGACATGGCTACGGGATACCTGGAGATCCTTCGGGCGCGACACGCCGCCCGGCTGCTCGTCGGCACGCTCGTGGGCCGGCTGCCCAATGCCACGGCGGCCATCGCGATCCTGCTGTTCGTGCGGGCCGAAGGTGGTTCGTACAGCCTCGCGGGGGCGCTGGCGGGCGTGTACGGCGTCGCCAACGCCGTGGGGCAGCCGGTGCTGGGTCGGCTCGTGGACCTGCGCGGGCAGCCGCGTGTGCAGCTGCCGGCGGCCGTCCTCTCCGGGCTCGCCATGGCCGTCTTCGCCTTCGGCGGGATCGGGTCGCTGCCCCTCGCCTATGCCGCCGTGGCCGCCGCCGGGCTCTTCACGCCGCCCCTGGAGGGCGGGCTGCGGGCTCTGTGGTCGTCCGTCCTCCGCAAGGAGGAACACGTGCACACCGCGTACGCCATGGACGCCGTGGCCCAGGAGGTGATGTTCACCGTCGGGCCGCTGCTCGTGACGCTGTGCGTGTCCCTGTGGTCCGCCCAGGCCGCGCTGCTCGTGCTGAACGTGGTCGGGGTGCTGGGGGCGCTGTCCGTGGTCGTGTCGCCGCCCTCGCGCGCGTGGCGGTCGGCGCCGCGCGAGGCGCACTGGCTCGGCGCGCTGCGCTCGGCGGGGCTGGTCGCGCTGCTGGCGGCGTTCCTGTTCATAGGGATGGCGCTCGGGTCCATCACCGTCGCCTCGGTGCCCTACGCGGACGAGCACGGCGGCGACGTCGTGTACGGCTGGCTGATGGCGGCTCTGGGGTTCGGGGCGCTGGTCGGCGGCTCCGTCTACGGGGCCCGGCAGTGGGCCGGTGAGCCCGCGCGGCGACTGCGGGTGCTGGTGGCCCTTCTGGTGGTGTGTTACCTGCCGCTGATGCTGATGCCGGACGCGGTGCCCATGGTGGCGCTGACCGCGCTCGCCGGGGTCTTCCTCGCGCCCGCCATCGCCTGCGCGTTCGTCCTGGTCGACCGGCACGCGCCGCGCGGCACGGTCACCGAGGCGTTCTCCTGGCTGGTGACGACGTTCACGGTGGGCCACTCGGTCGGAACGGGCGTCGCGGGGCCCGTCGTAGAGGCGGGCGGGGCCCTGTGGGGCTTCGCCGTGCCGGGTGCCGCGGGTGGCGTGTCCCTGCTGGTTTTGACCGCCACGGGGCGGGTACTCGCAGCTCCCGGTGGGGGAGCGGTGGTTGCCGCCGGTTCGGAAAATGATCCAAACCGTGCCGTCGAACCCCGTTTCAGTTCAGGGGATCGGGCGTAATGTTCCCTCATGGACCGCCGCATTTTCGGGCTGGAGAACGAGTACGGCGTCACGTGCACGTTCAGGGGACAGCGCCGCCTGTCTCCTGACGAGGTGGCGCGGTACCTCTTCCGCCGTGTCGTGTCATGGGGCCGCAGCAGCAATGTCTTTCTGCGAAACGGCGCCCGCCTCTATCTCGACGTGGGCTCACATCCGGAATACGCCACACCGGAATGTGACAACGTGATCGAACTGGTCACCCACGACAAAGCGGGCGAGCGCATTCTCGAAGGACTCCTGGTGGACGCCGAACGACGCCTGCACGAGGAGGGAATCGCGGGCGACGTCTACCTCTTCAAGAACAACACCGATTCGGCGGGCAACTCCTACGGCTGCCACGAGAACTATCTGGTCGCCCGGCACGGGGAGTTCTCCCGGCTCGCGGACATTCTGATTCCGTTCCTGGTCACACGGCAGTTGCTGTGCGGCGCGGGCAAGGTGCTCCAGACGCCGCGCGGTGCCGTGTACTGCGTCAGCCAGCGGGCCGAGCACATCTGGGAGGGCGTCTCCTCGGCGACGACCCGATCCCGGCCGATCATCAACACGCGTGACGAGCCGCACGCGGACGCCGAGCGCTACCGCCGCCTGCACGTCATCGTGGGCGACTCCAACATGTCCGAGACGACCATGCTGCTCAAGGTCGGCGCCACCGACCTGGTGCTGCGCATGATCGAGGCGGGCACGGTGATGCGGGACCTCACCCTGGAGAACCCGATCCGGGCGATCCGCGAGGTCAGCCACGACATCACCGGCCGCCGCAAGGTCCGCCTGGCCAGCGGACGCGAGGCCTCCGCCCTGGAGGTGCAGCGCGAGTACTACGAGAAGGCCGTGGACTTCTGCGAGCGCCGCGGCATCCGCACCGGCACCGTGGAGCAGGTCCTGGAGCTGTGGGGCCGCACCCTGGACGCGATCGAGACCGAGGACCTCGACCGCATCGGCACCGAGATCGACTGGGTCATGAAGTACAAGCTCCTCGAGCGGTACCGGGCCAAGCACAACATGACCATGTCGCATCCGCGTGTCGCGCAGATAGACCTCGCCTACCACGACATCCACCGCCGTCGTGGCCTGTACTACCTGCTCGAGAAGAAGGGGCAGGCGGCGCGTATCTGCAACGACTTGAAGATCTTCGAGGGCAAGTCCGTTCCGCCGCAGACCACTCGGGCCCGGCTGCGCGGCGACTTCATCCGGCGCGCCCAGGAACAGCGCCGTGACTTCACGGTCGACTGGGTTCACCTCAAGCTCAACGACCAGGCCCAGCGCACCGTGTTGTGCAAGGACCCGTTCCGTTCGGTGGACGACCGGGTGGAGAAGCTGATCGCCGGAATGTGAGGAAATGCGCCGGCGGGGAAATCGCCGGAACGTCACACGGGCGCCGTACGTTACGAGTACGGCGCCCTGCTCACGCCGTAGAGTTGCGCGCACGCCATCAACGAGATCGACCGATTACGAGGCCCCCACAGTGCGCCGACGCTCACTTCTCATCTCCGTACCCGCTGGACTTGCCACGCTCGCCGCCTGCGGCGACGACAAGTCCGACTCGAGCAAGGCCAGCGACAGCCCGTCGCCCTCGCCGTCGGCCCCGTCCGCGGCCCCGCCGCCGAAGATCGTCGACGGTCCGCTGCCGGCGGTCACCGCGGGCACGAAGTTCGACGAGAAGCCGACGGTCGCCAAGGGCAGCGGAGAGCCGTCGAAGCAGCTCGCGGTGAAGACCCTGGTCGCGGGCAGCGGCAAGGCCATCGCGGAGAACGACTTCGTCGTCGCGCACTACCTGGGCCAGGTCTGGAACACCGCCAAGGTCTTCGACAACTCCTACGACCGCAAGGCCCGCCTGGCCATCCAGCTCGCCCAGGGCCAGATCATCGACGGCTGGCGGTACGCGCTGGCCGGCAAGAAGGCCGGCAGCCGCGTCGAGATGGCCGTCCCGCCCACCTGGGGCTACGGCTCGCAGGGCAACCCGCAGGCGGGCATCAAGGGCACCGACACCCTGGTCTTCGTCGTCGACGTGCAGGACACGTTCAACGCCAAGAGCTCCGCCAAGGGCAAGGAGGTCCCGCAGGACAACGCGGAACTGCCCAAGGTCGGCACCAACACCGACGGCAAGGCGCCCTCCATCGAGGTGCCCAAGTCGGCCGCGCCGAAGAAGCTCGTCGCGGAGTACGTCCTGGAGGGCGACGGCGAGGAGGTCGCCGCCGACAACAGCGTCCTCGTGCAGTACAAGGGCGTGCTGTGGGACGGCGGCAAGGAGTTCGACTCGTCGTACGCCAACAAGCAGCTGGTGTCGTTCTCGCTCCAGCAGGTCGTCAAGGGCTGGGCGCAGGGCCTGACCGGCAAGAAGGTCGGCAGCCGCGTCCTCATCGTCATCCCGCCGGAGCTGGGCTACGGGGACAACCCGCCGCAGGGCAGCGGCATCAAGAAGGACTCCACGCTGGTCTTCTCGGTGGACATCCTCGCGAAGCTGTGACGCGCGTGGGATGTAAGACTGTGCGTGTTCGCCTTTCCGCAGACAAGCAGGAGCGTTAGACGTGAGCATCGACAAGCCCGAGATCGACTTCCCGGGCGGCGAGCCCCCGGCGGACCTCGAGATCAAGGACATCTGGGAAGGCGACGGCCCGGTCGCGCAGGCGGGCCAGACCGTCACCGTGCACTACGTCGGTGTCTCCTTCAGCACGGGCGAGGAGTTCGACGCCAGCTGGAACCGCGGCACCCCCTTCCGCTTCCCGCTGGGCGGCGGCCGGGTCATCAAGGGCTGGGACCAGGGCGTGCAGGGCATGAAGGTCGGCGGCCGCCGCCAGCTGACCATTCCCGCCCACCTCGCCTACGGCAACCAGAGCCCGTCCCCTCTGATCAAGCCCGGCGAGACGCTGATCTTCGTGGTCGACCTGCTCGGGGTCTGAGCAGGATCCGAACAGACTCGATCACGTGGGGCCCATGCCTGTTCGGGCATGGGCCCTCGGCTTTTGCCGGGCCACCGTGGAGCGGTACGGTCGTCGTCGTCAAGCACCATAGGGAGGCGAAGCGCGTCGATGGCCATTGCCAAGGCCGAGCGGCTGATGAATCTGGCGCTGTGTCTGCTCGGGACGCGGCGGCCGCTCAGCAAGCGCGAGCTGCGCGACTCCATCGAGGCCTACGTCGAGGCCTTCGGACCGGGCAACGGCGCGGGCGGCAACGACGACTCCTTCAACCGCATGTTCGAGCGCGACAAGGACGACCTGCGCGAACTCGGACTGGTCATCGAGACCGTCGAGAGCCTCGACGGCGAGGTCGGCTATCTGGCCCGCCGTGACAGCAACCGCCTCCCGCCCATCACCCTGGACGCCGAGGAGGCCGCCGCGCTCGGGCTCGCCGCCAAGGTGTGGCAGCAGGCCCGGCTCGCCGGCGCCGCCAGCGGCGCCCTGCAGAAGCTGCGCGCGGCGGGACTCCCCGAGGACGTCGACCCCTACGGGGCGCACGGCGCGCTGGAACCGCGCATCCCCGTGCACGAGGCGGCGTTCGAGCCGCTGATGCTCGCCTGCCGGGACCGCCGGCCCGTCGTGTTCGACTATCGCAAGGCCACCGCCGTCCGCCCCGAGCAGCGGCATGTGGAGCCGTGGGCGCTGGAGTGCTGGCGGGGCCACTGGTACCTGGCGGGCTGGGACCGCGACCGGGGTGCCGAGCGGGTCTTCCGGCTGTCCCGGATCACCGGCAAGGTCCGCTCGCGCGGCGGCCGGTACACCGCTGACGTGCCGGACGTCGTCACGGTCCGTGAGACCGTCGCGAGCTGGGCCGGGGAGATCACCGACCGCTCGGCGCGGATCCGGCTGCGCCCGGACGCGGGGTACCCCCTTCGGGCGAAGGCCACCTCCGTTCGGGAACTCGGTGACGGCTGGGACGAGTTGGAGATTCCGTACGGCCACGGGCTGGACGCCTGGCTGGTGGAGTTCGGGCCTGACGTGGTCGTCCTGGAGCCGGCGGAGCTGCGGGCCGACGTGGTGGACCGGCTGCGGGCCGTGGCCAAGGGCTGAGGGGGAGCGGACGAGACAGTGGCAGGCAAACCGGTCAGGCCCGTGAACGCCATCGACCAGACCAGACGCATGCTCTCCCTGGTGACGTATCTGAGGGAGCGTCCCGGGGCCCGGGTCGAGGACGTCGCGCGCGCCTTCGGCATCACCGAGGACGAACTGGTCTCCGACCTCGACGTGCTGCCCATGTGCGGCACCAGCTTCCGCGGCGGCGACCTGCTCGACATCGACACCGACGGCGAGCGCATCTGGTGGCACAACCCGGCCGCCCTGGCGGCGGAGGCGGCCGAGCCGCTCAGGCTCGCCGCCGACGAGGCCACCGCCCTGCTCGTCGCCGCCCGCGCCGTGGCCACGCTGCCCGGACTGCGCGAGAGCGACCGGCAGGCGCTGCTGCGGGCGACGGCCAAGGTGGAGGCCGCGGCCGGCGAGGCGGCGGGCGCCAGCGCGCGGCTGTCGGTGACCTTCGAGTCCGAGGGCGGGGTCTTCGCGGACGTCGACCGGGCGATCGCCGAGCGCCGCCGGCTGTGGATCCGCTACTACTCGCCCGCACGCGACGAGGTCACCGAGCGGGAGATCGACCCGATCCGCCTGGTCAGCGTCGGGCACACGTATGTCGAGGCCTGGTGCCGCCGCTCGGAGGCGCGCCGCACCTTCCGGCTCGACCGGGTCGCCGAGATCAAGATCCTCGACGAGCCGTCGGCGCCGCCGGAGATCGAGCTGCGGGACCTGTCTCAGGCGCTGGTGCAGCCCGCGGCCGAGGACCCGGAGGTCGTGGTCGAGGTCGGGCCCGGCGGCCGCTGGGTCGCCGAGTACTACCCGCACGACAGCGCGGACGAGCTCGCGGACGGCGGGCTGCGCATCACTCTGCGGACCCCCGACCCGGCGTCGCTGCGGCGCCTGGGGCTGCGGCTCGGGCGCGACGGCCGCATCGTGTCGCCGCCCGAGCTGGCGGACAGCGCCCGGCAGGCGGCCCGCGAGGCGCTGGCGGCGTACGACGGGATCGAGGCGGTGGAAGCGGCCGACGTGGTGCAGGCGGCCGAGGTGCGCGGGCCGCAGGCGGTGGCGGACGCGCCGGACGGCAGGCGCGAGTGAGCCGCGGGTGCGCACGGCGGCGACGGCAGGCCGGCGCCGTCCCCCGACACCGCCGTGGTTCCGGGACGCGGACCTGGCCGACGTCGCCGGCGAGCCGGCCCGCGCCGGCCGGGTGCCCCCAAGGCGAACGACCCGCGCCGGCGCCGGCCGGGTGCCCCGAAGGCGAACGACCCGAGAAAGAGGAGCGAGGGCTGTGAGCGAGTCGGCGACGTCGGGTGCGCGGGGCGTGACGGTGGAGTCCGCGTTCGCCGGGATGACGAGCGTGTCCCCGGTGCTGTTCAAGGCGGGCTGCCCGGACTGCCGCGGACGCTTCGAGCTCACCGCGGGCGCCCTGCGCCTCGCCATCGGCGCCACCAGCCGCACCACCTTCTACTCCTTCACCTGCCCGGAGTGCGGTGCATCCGTCCGCAAGCCCGCGGGGGAGCGGATCGTGGAGCTGCTCACCGGCGGCGGTGTGCGGACCCTGCGGCTGCATTCGACCCTGTAGGGGCCTGACGTTCGACGTTCCGGAAGGGTCTAGGCTCGGCGTCATGTTCTGGCCGATGTTCGCCATTGCCGTGGGATTCGTGGGTCTCGTCGTGCTCGGGGTGCTCGCCGTGCGGGTCTTCGTCGAGGCACAGCGTCTGGGCAGCCAGGTCACGGACTCGGCGCGCCGTATCAGCCGGGCCGCGGAGGACCTGGAGCGGGCGACGGAGAGCGCGGCCCGGTCCGTGGACGCCCTGTGAGCTGTCCGGCGGGCGGCTGTGAGTCGGGCTTTGGGACACTTCGCCCTGTCACCTCCGCGGTTCGGACAGGTACTCTGCTGGTCGCGGCCCGGTTAACGAGGCACTGGCCGCGGACGGGAGTACGCACAGGGGATGCAGAGGGATTGCCTCACGTTTACCCCTGAGCGTTACGATCGCTGTCAACACGATCGTTCGGACACATGTCCGACCGGTCGGACAGCACCCCACCACAGCCGCCTCGGTGAGAAGGTAAAGACTTATGTTCGGAAGGCTCGGAGCCCCCGAGATCATTCTCATCCTCGTCGTCATCATCCTGCTGTTCGGCGCGAAGAAGCTTCCGGACATGGCTCGGTCGCTCGGCAAGTCGGCCCGTATCCTCAAGAGCGAGGCCAAGGCGATGAAGGACGAGAACAAGTCGTCCACGACCCCGGCCGGCCCGCCCGACAACGACGAGCAGCCCTCGCAGCGCACCATCCAGGCCGCCCCCGGTGACGTGACCAGCTCGCGCCCGGTCAACGAGCCGACGGACACGACCAAGCGCTGACGCAGGGCCGGTGACCTCCGGCCTGCCGCACGAGATGGGAACGTGGGTTGCTGAAGTCTGCCCGCAAGCAGGAGAAGGATCCGGAGGGGCGGATGCCCCTCGCGGAGCACCTTCGCGAGCTCCGCAACCGGCTCGCCAAGGCGATCCTGGCGATCGTCGTCGTCACGGTCTTCGCCGCCTTCTTCTACAACGACATCATCAACTTGATCACCAAGCCGATCCTCGACTCGGTCGGCTGTGACAAGACCTTCGCGGAACTGGCCCAGGCGCAGCCGGGCTCGAAGCCGTGTGCGCAGATCACCATCAACGGCCTGCTCACCCCGTTCACGCTCGCGCTGAAGGTGTCCCTGATGGCCGGTGTCGTGCTGGCCTCGCCGATCTGGCTCTACCAGCTGTGGGCCTTCATCGCGCCGGGCCTGCACCGGCACGAGAAGAAGTACGCCTACGCCTTCGTCGGCACGGGCGCCCCGCTGTTCATCATCGGCGCCTACTTCGCCTACACGGTGCTTCCCACCACGGCGAAGGTGCTCCTCGAGTTCACCCCGGGCGGCACGTCCAACCTCCTTCCGCTGGACGACCTGCTCGACCTGGTCATGCGGATGGTGCTCGTCTTCGGCCTCTCCTTCGAGCTGCCGCTGCTGCTGGTCATGCTCAACGCCACCGGCGCGATCACCGGCAAGCGCATGCTCGGCTGGTGGCGCGGCATGATCATGGGCATCACGGTGTTCGCGGCCATCGCCACGCCGAGCACCGACCCGCTCACGATGCTGGCGCTCGCCGGGCCGATCTGGATCCTGTACTTCGCCGCGGTCCTCTTCTCCCTGCTCAACGACCGGCGTCGCAGCCGCCGCGATGCCTTGGGCCCCGCCGACGACGAGGCCTCCGAGCTGGACCTCACCCCCGACGACATCGGCGAGATCGAGCCCGTGACGAGCAGCCGCGCCGCGCTGCCCGAGCAGGCGAGCGCGGAGCGCACGGACCGGGTCAACGGTTATGACGACGTGACCTGAAGATCGGCGGGCAGCTCATAGGGTCGGTCGCGTGACCAGCGAGATCACCCTCTTCGTCAACCCCACCGCGGGTCGCGGCCGGGGCGCCCGCGCGGCGCAGCCGGCCGCTTCCGCTTTGCGGGCGGCCGGTTTCTCGGTGCGTACGGTGCTCGGGGAGGACGCCCCGGACGCCCTCATCCGCGCGCGTGCCGCCGTCGCGGGCGGCACCGGAGCGCTGATAGCCGTCGGCGGTGACGGCATGGCCCAGCTGGCGCTGCGGGCGGTCGCGGGCACGAGCACCCCCCTCGGCCTGGTCGCCGTCGGCACCGGCAACGACTTCGCCCGCGCCCTCGGTCTGCCCGTACGCGAGCCGGCCGCCGCGGGCCGGATGATCGCCGACGCCCTCAAGTGCGGGCGGCTCCGCGACATCGACCTCGGTCTGGTGGGGGACCGCTGGTTCGGCACGGTCCTCGCCTCCGGCTTCGACTCCCGGGTCAACGACCGGGGCAACCGCATGCGGTGGCCCGCCGGCCGCTTCAAGTACGACCTCGCGATGCTCGCCGAACTCGCCGCGTTCCGGCCCGTCCCGTACCGGATCCGGCTCGACGACGGCGAGGTCCGTGAGGTCGAGGCGACCCTGGTCGCCGTCGGCAATGGATCGTCGTACGGCGGCGGCATGCGGATCTGCCCCGGAGCCGACCTGACCGACGGGCTGTTCGACATCACCGTGGTCGGGGACTGCGACCGTACGACGCTGCTGCGGGTGTTTCCGCGGGTGTACCGGGGGACCCATGTCGAGCATCCGAAGGTGACCGTGCTGCGGGCGGCGCGGGTCGAGGTCGCCGCCGAGGGCGTCACCGGGTACGCGGACGGGGAATCGCTCGGCCCGTTGCCGCTGAGCGCGCGCTGCGTGCGCGGGGGCGTGCGGGTCGTCGGCCCCTGAGCCGTGCTGCCCCTGAGCTGCGCCGATCTCCGGTTTCACAGGAACGGATCCGGATAATGATCGTCCTGTTGTCAGTGCGGCCCGGTACGCTCGAAAGCACGATGACAGAGGATCTCTCACCGGCCGAGCGGTACGCGGCAGCCCGTCAGCGCGCTGCCGAGCAGGCCACCGCGCTCGCCTCCTTCCGCGAGATGTACGACTTCGGCCTCGACCCCTTCCAGATCGAGGCCTGCCAGGCGCTCGAGGCGGGGAAGGGCGTGCTGGTCGCCGCGCCCACCGGCTCCGGCAAGACGATCGTCGGCGAGTTCGCCGTCCACCTCGCCCTCCAGCAGGGCAAGAAGTGCTTCTACACGACGCCCATCAAGGCGCTGTCGAACCAGAAGTACGCCGACCTGTGCCGCCGCTACGGCACGGACAAGGTGGGCCTGCTCACCGGCGACAACAGCGTCAACTCCGACGCCCCGGTGGTCGTGATGACCACCGAGGTGCTGCGGAACATGCTGTATGCCGGTTCCCAGACACTCCTGGGCCTCGGCTACGTGGTCATGGACGAGGTGCACTACCTCTCCGACCGCTTCCGGGGCGCCGTCTGGGAGGAGGTGATCATCCACCTTCCCGAGTCGGTCACGCTCGTCTCGCTCTCGGCGACCGTGTCGAACGCCGAGGAGTTCGGCGACTGGCTCGACACGGTCCGCGGCGACACCGAGGTGATCGTCTCCGAGCACCGGCCCGTGCCGCTGTTCCAGCACGTGCTGGCCGGGCGGCGGATGTACGACCTCTTCGAGGAGGGCGAGGGCCACAAGAAGGCCGTCAACCCCGACCTCACGCGCATGGCGCGCATGGAGGCGGCCCGGCCGTCGTACCAGGACCGCCGGCGCGGCCGGCAGCGCGAGGCCGACCGCGAGCGTGAGCGCAGACAGCGCTCCCGGGTGTGGACGCCGAGCCGGCCCGAGGTCATCGAGCGGCTCGACGCCGAGGGGCTGCTGCCCGCCATCACCTTCATCTTCAGCCGCGCCGCCTGCGAGGCCGCCGTCCAGCAGTGTCTGTACGCGGGCCTCAGGCTCAACGACGAGGAGGCGCGCCACCGGGTACGCGCGCTCGTCGAGGAGCGCACGGCGTCCATCCCGCACGAGGACCTGCACGTCCTCGGCTACTACGAGTGGCTGGAGGGCCTGGAGCGCGGCATCGCCGCCCACCACGCGGGCATGCTGCCCACCTTCAAGGAGGTCGTCGAGGAGCTGTTCGTGCGCGGCCTGGTCAAGGCCGTGTTCGCCACCGAGACCCTCGCCCTCGGCATCAACATGCCCGCCCGTTCGGTGGTGCTGGAGAAGCTCGTCAAGTGGAACGGCGAGCAGCACGCGGACATCACCCCGGGCGAGTTCACGCAGCTCACCGGCCGGGCCGGACGACGCGGCATCGACGTCGAGGGCCACGCCGTCGTGCTCTGGCAGCGCGGCATGAACCCCGAGCACTTGGCGGGCCTGGCCGGCACGCGCACGTATCCGCTGCGGTCCAGCTTCAAGCCGTCGTACAACATGGCGGTCAACCTGGTCGAGCAGTTCGGTCGGCACCGCTCGCGCGAGCTGCTGGAGACGTCGTTCGCGCAGTTCCAGGCGGACAAGTCGGTCGTCGGCATCTCCCGGCAGGTGCAGCGCAACGAGGAGGGTCTTGAGGGCTACAAGGCCTCCATGACCTGCCACCTCGGCGACTTCGAGGAGTACGCGCGGCTGCGCCGCGAACTGAAGGACCGTGAGAACGAGCTGGCCCGGCAGGGTGCGGCACAGCGGCGCGCGGAGGCCGCCGTCTCGCTGGAGAAGCTGAAGCCCGGCGACGTCATCCATGTGCCCACCGGCAAGTACGCGGGCCTGGCGCTGGTGCTGGACCCGGGCCTGCCCGCGGGCCGTTCGAACGGCCACCGCGGTTTCGAGCACCACGACGGGCCGCGCCCGCTGGTGCTGACCGCCGAGCGGCAGGTGAAGCGGCTGGCGGCCATCGACTTCCCGGTGCCGGTCGAGGCGCTGGAGCGGATGCGGATCCCGAAGTCCTTCAACCCCCGTTCACCGCAGTCCCGTCGGGACCTCGCGTCCGCGCTGCGCACCAAGGCCGGGCACATCCCGGCCGAGCGGCACCGCAAGCGGCGCTCCCAGGCGGCCGACGACCGCGAGATCGCCCGGCTGCGGACGGCGCTGCGCGCGCACCCCTGCCACGGGTGCAACGACCGTGAGGACCACGCCCGTTGGGCCGAGCGCTACCACCGGCTGCTGCGGGACACCTCGCAGCTGGAGCGGCGCATCGAGGGCCGTACCAACACGATCGCGCGGACGTTCGACCGGATCGTGGCGCTGCTGACCGAGATGGACTACCTGCGCGGCGACGAGGTCACCGAGCACGGCAAGCGGCTCGCGCGGCTGTACGGCGAGCTGGACCTGCTCGCCAGCGAGTGTCTGCGCGAGGGCGTCTGGGAGGGGCTCGGCCCGGCCGAACTGGCCGGGTGCGTCTCGGCGTTGGTGTATGAGGCGCGCGTCGGGGACGATGCGCTGGCGCCGAAGCTGCCGTCGGGGAAGGCCAAGGCCGCGCTGGGCGAGATGGTGCGGATCTGGGGGCGGCTGGACGCCCTTGAGGAGGAGTTCCGGATCTCCCAGACCGAGGGTGTCGGGCAGCGTGAGCCGGACCTGGGGTTTGCCTGGGCCGCGTACATGTGGGCCTCCGGGAAGGGGCTCGACGAGGTGCTGCGCGAGGCGGAGATGCCGGCGGGGGACTTCGTGCGGTGGTGCAAGCAGGTCATCGATGTGCTGGGGCAGATCGCGGCGGCGGCGCCACAAGGGTCTTCGGTGGTGAAGAACGCCCGTAAGGCCGTTGATCTGTTGCTGCGGGGAGTTGTCGCCTACTCGTCGGTGGGGTGAGCTTGTTGCGCGAGTGCCGGTTCGTTGTGGTTGCTCGCGCAGTTCCCCGCGCCCCTTAAAGGGCGTTGTCGCCGAAGCCCCTCACCCGTTTAGGGGAGGGGCTTTCGCATGCCTGTTCGTCGTTACGGGACGTATTCGAACGATGTCGCAGCGTGTAAAAGACTGAGCGTACTATCCCTTCGCGACCGGTTTCCGGCAGTTGCTGAATATGACATGGCGATGATCCGGTCGGACTAAGCTCGCCCGCAGCGCACCGGCTTGAGATGAATTCGTGCGCTTGTTCCCCAATGTGCGGAAGAGTCCTACAGCTTCATGACATACCCCCTTGCACGTCCTTCCGAACCCCAGCCGACTCCTTTCAGAAGGCCCACATGGTGAGTGTTCAATCCCCTCCCGGTCGCGCTGAACTGCCCTACGCGCGCGTGCTGCTGCTGCCGGCCATAGCGATGGCCGCGGCGACCGGAGCCGCTG
This sequence comes from Streptomyces coeruleorubidus, assembly GCF_028885415.1. Classification (GTDB taxonomy): domain Bacteria; phylum Actinomycetota; class Actinomycetes; order Streptomycetales; family Streptomycetaceae; genus Streptomyces; species Streptomyces coeruleorubidus_A. The sequence goes on along the minus strand of NZ_CP118527.1, from coordinate 1,956,494 downwards.
TCGCCCTGGTGACGGCGCCGGCCCGGCTCGCCGTCGGCTGGTGCGGTGGCATCGCCACCGTGCTGGTGATCGCGACGGCGGTCGAGGCGGTGCGCCGCGGCCGTGCCCTGCGCAAGCAGCGGGCCGAGCACGCCAGGCACAGCGCGCATCTGGAACAGCGGATCGCCGCCCACGAGAACGAGTTGGTCCACTTCTCGAGGGAGATCATCCCCGCGGCGCTCCAACTGCTGAGCTCCGGAGAATCCCCCAGGGAAGTGATTCGCAAGCTCGGTGTGGCCAACCCCGAGTACCGCGACCTCCCCGCCCCGCAGGCCGAGACGCTGCTGACGGTGCTCAAGATCGTCGACCGCGAAGTGACCATGCGCGACGCCGCCGCGCGCTCCTTCGTCAGTGTCGCCCGCCGTGTCCAGGCGATCATCCACCAGCAGGCCGAGGAGCTCCGGGAGATGGAGGAGGACCACGGCCGCAACCCCGAGGTCTTCGACGACCTGCTGCGCATCGACCACGGCAACGCCCTGATCGGCCGCCTCGCCGACTCCGTCTCCGTCCTCGGCGGCGGCCGCCCCGGCAGGCAGTGGCCCGAGCCGGTGTCCCTGTACAGCACGCTGCGCGGTGCCATGTCCCGCATCCTGGAGTACCGGCGCATCCAGCTGTCCTCCATCGCCAAGGTCAGCGTCAAGGGCATCTACGTCGAGCCGGTCATCCACGCCGCCGCCGAGCTCCTCGACAACGCCACGCGCTACTCGCCGCCGCAGACGAAGGTGCACGTCACCGCCACCGAGGTGCAGACCGGCGTCTGCATCGAGATCGAGGACGGCGGTGTCAACCTCAACGAGGAGGCACGCGCCCGGATCGAGGGCATGCTGGAGGCCGCCAAGGCGGGCGTCGACCTGCAGGACATCGGCGAGCACCCGCGCCTCGGCCTCGCCGTCGTGGGCCGTCTGTGCACGGCGTACAACATGCAGGTCTCGCTGCGTGCCTCCGCGTACGGCGGCGTCCGCGCCATCCTCATCGTCCCGAGCGAGATGATCACCCACGAGCCCGGTGTCGGACTCGCCCACGGCATCGGCGCCACCGGCATCCCCATGACGGTCGGCATCCCCGAGGGGCCGAAGCGCACGCCCAAGAAGCGCCGCCCCACCAGCCCGAAAATCCCCACAACGGTCTCCCTGGAGGACGACGACGTCCCCGAGGTCACCGAGTGGACGCCGAACGGCCTGCCGCAGCGCCGCAGCAGGGTGAAGACGCCGCTCGCCGAGCGACTCGCCCAGCAGGCCGCCAACGAGAAGGCCGACCGGGAGGCCGCCGAACGGGGCGAGTACAACCCCTGGGCGACGCTGGAGGCCGAGCCCAAGCCTCTGCGCGACATGAACGCCCCCGACGCCCCCGGCAAGGGCCTCGAGGCCTTCTGGGAGGGACTCAAGCAGGGCATCGAGCCCGGCACCCACCCGACCGACTTCATCCGGAACCCGACCAAGTACCTGCACCTGCTCAACGACCCGGCCCCCACCGAGGCCGACGACGAGGGGGACCTCAAGTGATCCAGCAGCGAGGCAACTTCGACTGGATGCTCAAGCAGCTCGCCGACGGCGTGCCGGGCATCGAGATGATCGTGGTGCTCTCGGCCGACGGTCTGCGCATCGCCCGCCACGGCGGCGAGCCCGACGCGGCCGACCGGGTCGCCGCGGCCTGCGCCGGTCTGCAGTCCCTCGCGGGCAGCGTCTGCCAGGAACTCACCGTCGGCGACGGCGAGATGAAGCTCGTCATGATCGAGATCGACCGCGGCTACTTCTACCTGATGAGCGCCGGAGCCAACGCCTTCCTCGCGGTGCTCTCCGACGTGCGGTGCGAACCCGGCCGGATGAGCGCGATGATGCGCGATCTGGTCGTCCGGATCGGCGGCCATCTCACCAGTCCGCCCCGGCGGAACGGGCAGATCGTATGACGCCTCCGCAACGCCAGAGGCGCGACCCCGCCGTCCCGGAACCGTCCACGCCCCAGGAGGGCGAGGGCAAGGTCAGGAATCCCGAGCGGATGTACGTGGTGGCCGGCCCGGACGGTGAACGGGCCGAGCTCGACCTGGTGACGTTAATCGTGGCGCGTGCCACGGACCCGCCGCCCTCCGCCTCTCCCGAGCAGGCGGCGGTGCTCCGGCTCTGCGCCGCCCCCCTGTCCGTGGCCGAGCTGTCGGCCTACCTCCACCTGCCGTTCAGCGCGATGGGCGTGCTGCTCACCGAGCTGCTGACGGCGGAACTGGTGCAGGCGCGCGCCCCGATCGTCCGCCGGCAACGCACCGACCGTTCCCTCCTCGAAGCGGTGATGAATGGACTTCAAAGGCTCTGACACCATCCCGGGCCCCCGGGCCGAGGACCAGTTGCCCCACACGGCACAGGCCGCGGCCAAGATCGTGATCGTGGGTGGCTTCGGCGTCGGCAAGACGACCATGGTCGGCTCGGTCAGCGAGATCACACCGCTGACCACCGAGGAGACCATGACGCAGGCCGGCATCGGTGTCGACGACAACTTCGGTTCCGCGTCCAAGACGGCCACCACCGTCGCGATGGACTTCGGGCGGATCAGCATCACCGAGCAACTCGTGCTGTACCTCTTCGGCACACCCGGCCAGCAGCGCTTCTGGTTCCTGTGGAACGGCCTGTTCGAGGGCGCGCTCGGCGCGGTGGTGCTGATCGACACCCGTCGGCTGGAGGTCAGCTTCGATGTGATGGGGCGCCTGGAGGAGCGCGGTGTGCCGTTCGTGGTCGCCGTCAACTCCTTCCCCGATGCCCCCCGTTACGCCATCGAGGAGCTGCGCACGGCCCTCGATCTCACGCCGGACATCCCGATCATCGAGTGCGACGCGCGGCGGCGGGCCTCCAGCCGTGACGTCCTGATGACCCTCATGCGCTTCCTGCACTCGCTCGCCATGACGGGCTCGCGCACCTGATCCCGTGTCCGCGCCCGCCCCACCCTGCCCCCGTACATCTGGATTCACCTCAGTTTCGGAGCGACCACTGTGACGCCTGAATCCCACGCCCCGACCGGTACGGACGCCCCCCGGACCGACCCGCCCCCCGGCTGCCCCGCGCACGGCCTCGGGCCCGGGGGACTGCACCGGCTGCACGAGTCGGAGGACCTGCCGGCGCTGTACGAGCAGCTGCGGAAGGAGCACGGCCCCGTGGCACCCGTGCTGCTCCACGACGACGTACCGCTGTGGATCGTGCTCGGCCATGCCGAGAACCTGCACATGGTGCGCTCGCCCTCGCAGTTCTGCCGGGACAGCCGTATCTGGACCCCGCTCAGGGACGGCCTGGTCAAGCCCGATCACCCGCTGATGCCGCACATCGCCTGGCAGCCCATCGCCTCGCACGCCGAGGGCGACGAGCACAAGCGGCTGCGCGGCGCGGTTCAGGGCGCCATCTCGACCATCGACTTCCGCAGCCTGCGCCGCTACATCAACCGCAGCACGCAGGCCATCGTCAACCGGTTCTGCGAGCACGGCGAGGCCGACCTCGTCGGACAGTTCGCCGAGCACCTGCCGATGGCGGTGATGTGCGAGATCCTCGGCATGCCCGACGACTACAACGACCGTCTCGTCGAGGCCGCCCGCGACGCGCTCAAGGGCACCGAGACGGCGATCGCCAGCCACTCCTACGTCATGGACGCCCTGAGCCGGCTCACCACCAGGCGCCGCGCCCAGCCGGAGGAGGACCTCGCCAGCTACCTGATCACCCACCCGGCCCGGCTGACCGACGACGAGGTCAGGGAACACCTGCGCCTGGTGCTCTTCGCCGCCTACGAGGCCACCACCAACCTGCTGTCCAACGTGCTGCTCACGGTGCTGATCGACCCGCGCTTCCGGGCCCGGCTCAACGGCGGCCAGATGACGGTGCCGGAGGCAGTGGAGCAGTCGCTGTGGAACGAGCCGCCCTTCAGCACGGTCTTCGCCTACTTCGCCAAGCAGGAGACCGAGCTGGGCGGGCAGCGCATCCGCCGGGGTGACGGACTGCTCTTCGCCCCGCTGCCGGCCAACGTCGACCCGCGGGTGCGGCCGGACCTGAAGGCCAGCATGCAGGGCAACCGGTCCCACCTCGCCTTCGGCGGCGGCCCGCACGAGTGCCCCGGTCAGGACATCGGGCGCTCCATCGCCGACGTCGGCGTCGACGCGCTGCTGATGCGGCTGCCGGACGTCGAACTCGACTGCGACGAGGACGAGTTGCGCTGGACTGCGTCCATCGCCTCCCGGCACCTCGTGGCACTGCCGGTGCAGTTCGCGCCCAAGCCGCCGCAGGACGTGACGCAGACGCCGAACCACAAGCCGGTCCCCCCACAGCGCTCGGACTGGCAGATCGGCATCGCGCAGCCGCAGCCGCAGCCGCAACCGCAGTCCCAGACCGCACCGGTCGCCGCACAGCCGCAGCCTGAGCCGGCTCCGGCGCAACCCCAGCCGGTCCCTGAGACCCCGCAGCCGGCGGCTGAGGAACCGGCCCGCCGCAAGGGCGTCTGGCAGCGCTTCGTGAGCTGGTGGCGCGGCTACTGACCGTCCGGTGGGCCGTCGTGCGTCCCGGCGGCCCACCGGTCCTGCGACGCCCAGGCCGCGAGCACCCGGCCGCTGCGGAACCGGTGCTCCACGCCCGTGACCGGGTCGGTGAACTCCAGGGCCCGGGCCAGCAGTTGGAGCGGGCGCCGGAAGTCACCGGCCGGCACCGGAGCGGTGACCTCGGGGTAGAGCGGGTCGCCGAGGATCGGCACGCCCAGCGCGGCCATGTGCACACGCAGCTGATGGGTCTGCCCGGTGCCGGGCACGAGCCGGTACCGGGCGAGTCCGCCGGCCTGGTCCGGGCGGTGCTCGACGAGCTCGACGCGGCTGACGGCGTTGGGCTCGCCCGCCACCTCCCGGGCGGTGAGCTCGCCGCGCTCCTTCACGATCCGGCTGCGCACGGTGCGGGGCAGGGCGAGGCCGGGATCGTACGGGGCGACGGCCTCGTACTCCTTGCGCACCCGCCGGTCGCGGAACAGCGTCTGGTACGCGCCACGCTCCTCTGGGCGCACGGTGAACAGCACGAGTCCGGCGGTGAGCCGGTCCAGCCGGTGCGCGGCGCTGAGCGTCGGGATCTCCAGCTCGCGGCGAAGCCGGGCCAGCGCGGTCTCGGCGACATGGCTGCCGCGCGGGGTGGTGGCGAGGAAGTGGGGTTTGTCGACGACGAGGTGCTCGTCCCGGTACACGACCTCCAGCGGGAACGGCACCGGCACCTCGTCGGGCAGCTCCCGGTGGAACCACACGAACATCCCGGGCACATACGGCGCGTCCGCCGGCACGGGCCGCCCGTCCGCCCCGACGACGAGCCCCGCGTCGAACATCCCGTCGACGACCCCGTCGCCGGCCCCCGAGAGCCGCTCCACCAGATGCTCACGCACCGTGGCCCACGCCCCCGCGGCGGGCAGCCGCACCCGCACCGGATCGACCCCGTGGCGCTGCGGCAGGGGAGCTGGCGGGATACGGGTCCTGCGTCTCATCGCGGCCCAGCGTACGAGGCGGGCGGGCACCGGCGGAAAACCAGTGGGGCGGGCCACCGCTCCCTTGCCAGGATGTGGGCATGCCCTTCCTCACCAGCCCGGTCCTGACGCCCGAGGTCTTCACCGGCCACCCGCAGCCCACCCTGGCCACCGGCGACGGACTCGTCCTGCGCCCCTGGCGGGCCGGGGACGCCCCTGCGGTGTACGAGGTCTTCCAGGACCCCGTGATGCACCAGTGGCACGCCCGGACCGCCGACTCCGAGGACGAGGTCGCCGGCTGGATCCGCGACTGGCATCAGGCCTGGGAGGAGGAACGGGAGGCGCAGTGGGCGGTCGTCGACGCGGACTCCGACCGGCTGCTGGGGCGGGTGGCGCTGCGCGAGATACGGCTCGACGACGGCGTGGCGGAGGTGGCGTACTGGACCGCCCCGGCGGCACGCGGCCGGGGCGTCGCCGCCCGGGCCACGACCGCACTCGCCCGCTGGGCGCTCGACGAGATCGGTTTCCACCGTCTCGAACTGCTGCACGCCGTGCGCAACGAGGCCTCCTGCCGCGTCGCCTCGCGGACCGGTTTCGCCCTCGAAGGCACCAAGCGCAGCGCCATCCTGCACCTGGACGGCTGGCACGACATGCATCTGCACGCGCGCGTGCGGGGTGACTGACCGCGGCCTGCCCGGGGCGGAGCGATGTCTCGCGTCGCTCAGGCGGCGGGGGTGGGCTCCTGCTCCGCCTCGATGCGCGCGTTCCACTCCCGCTTCGAGGCCTGCCAGCCGTCCTCGTTGTGGCCGCGGCGCCAGTAGCCGGAGATCGACAGGTCCTCGCGCGCGATGCCGCGCTCGACGCGGAGCAGCCGGCGCAGCTCCTTCACGAAGTGCGCCTCGCCGTGGACGAAGGCGTGCACGCGGCCCTCGGGGAACGCAAGGCCCCGCACGGCCTCGACGAGCGCCTCGCCGAGCGGCCGGTCACCGCGGTGCAGCCAGACGACCTCCACGTCCGAGTCGATCTTCTGCTCCTCCTCGGAGCCGGAGATCTCCACGAAGGCGTACGCCCTGGCCCCGCGCGGCAGTGCCTCCAGGGAGCGGGCGATCGCGGGCAGCGCGCTCTCGTCGCCGACGAGCAGATGCCAGTCGGCGTCCGGGTCGGGCGCGTACGCCCCGCCGGGGCCCGTGAACCGCACGGTCTCGCCCGGCCGGACGCGCGCCGCCCAGGGGCCCGCCAGGCCCTCGTCGCCGTGGATGACGAAGTCCAGGGTCAGCTCGCGGTGTTCGGCGTCCCAGTGGCGCACCGTGTACGTCCGGGTCACCGGCCACTGTTCGCGCGGCAGCTCCTCGCGGATGCGCTGCATGTCGAAGGGTTCCGGGTAGGTCACGCCCTCGGGCGGGAACAGCAGCTTCACATAGTGGTCGGTGCAGGTGTCCGCCGCGAAGTCGGCGAGGCCCTCGCCACCGAGCACCACGCGCTGCATGTGCGGGGTCAGCCGCTCGGTGCGGACGACCTGAGCGGAGTGTGGTTTGCGCGGCTGGCGTCCCGGTCGCTCTGCCATGAGGGCCTCCCTGATTCGTATAGTTAGGCTTACCTAAGTTAGCACCTCGCCCCCCACTTAACACCTCTCGAATGAGAGATTGATGAGGGCCACCGGCTCAAGGTAAGGCCGCCGGCCCCGCACAGGTCACGTCGCGAGCGTCGCCAGCAGGCGCTCCAGTGACCCGCCCAGTCCCCAGCGGGCCGCCAGCACCTCCAGCTCCGCCGGGTCGCGCGGCGTCCGGGGCAGCGCCGTCGTGACGTCCGGCAGCGGCACGTCGTCCGCGACCCTGACCACCTTCGGCGCGACCGCCAGATACGGGCGCGCCTCGTCCAGCCGCCTGCGCTGCGTCGGCGTCAGCTTCGAGCCCCGGTCCTCGACGGCCGCCAGGATCCCGGCCAGGTCCCCGTACTCGGCCAGCAGCTTGGCGGCCGTCTTCTCGCCGATGCCCGGCACGCCGGGCAGGCCGTCGCTGGGGTCGCCGCGGAGCAGGGCCAGATCCGCGTACCCCCTGCCGTCGACCCCATACTTCTCACGCAGCACCGCCTCATCGGTGTGCTGCAACGTGCCCACGCCCTTCAGCGGGTACAGCACGCGCACCCCGCGCGCGTCGTCCACCAGCTGGTACAGGTCGCGGTCGCCCGTGACGATGTCGACCGGGCCCTTCGCCCGCGCCGTGAACGTGCCGATCACGTCGTCGGCCTCGTATCCGGCGACGCCCACGCGCGCGATGCCCACCGCGTCCAGCACCGCCTCGATGACCGGCACCTGCGGCGACAGGGTGTCGGGCACCTCCTCCTCGTCCGGGCCGGCCGCGTGCTCCTCGGCGACGCGGTGCGCCTTGTAGGAGGGGATCAGCTCCACTCGCCAGTGCGGCCGCCAGTCGGCGTCCATGCAGGCCACGAGGTGGTCGGGCCGGTGGTCCCGGACCAGGCGGTCGATGAAGTCGAGCAGCCCGCGCACGGCGTTCACCGGCGTGCCGTCCGGTGCCTTCACCGAGTCCGGGACGCCGAAGTAGGCGCGGAAGTACAGGGAGGCGGTGTCGAGGAGCATCAGTCGTCCGGTCACGCCACGCATCATGCCGTACGCCACCGACAGCCACTCGCCTCACGTGTGACGCGCCCCACTTGTGCGTTTGGGATCCGGAATCGGGGGGAGGCGCCGCCCCGCAGCGAGGCTGGTTGCGCAATTCAACTTTTGCGTCCTGTCCTCGCTCTGTTCTATTGCCGTGAAATTGAGGTGCACGTGTCAGCAAGGCTTCAGGCGGAGAGCCTGTACAAAGTGTTCGGCAGGAGACCGGACCAGGCGGTCCAGCGGCTCCGCGACGGGGCGGACCGGGAGAAGCTGCGCGCCGAGGGCTCGACCGCCGCCGTGATCGACGCGTCCTTCACCGTGGAACCCGGCCAGATCTTCGTCGTCATGGGCCTGTCCGGCTCCGGCAAGTCCACCCTGCTGCGCATGCTGAACGGCCTCCTCGAACCGACCGCCGGACACGTGCGCTTCGACGGCCAGGACCTGACCACGCTCGGCGACCGTGAGCTGCGCGAAGTCCGCTCCAAGAAGATCAGCATGGTGTTCCAGCACTTCGCGCTCTTCCCGCACCGCAGCGTGCGCGAGAACGCCGCCTACGGTCTGGAAGTGCAGGGCGTGCCCCGCGCCGAGCGCGTACGCCGCGCCGACGAGGCGCTCGCCCTGTGCGGCCTGGCCGGCTGGGAGAAGTCCTGGCCCGACGAGCTGTCCGGCGGCATGCAGCAGCGCGTCGGACTCGCCCGCGCGCTCGCCACCGACGCCGACCTGCTGCTGATGGACGAGTCCTTCAGCGCCCTGGACCCGCTGATCCGCCGCGACATGCAGGACCAGCTGCTGGAGCTCCAGCAGGAGCTGAAGAAGACGATCGTCTTCATCACCCACGACCTGAACGAGGCCATGCGCCTCGGCGACCGCATCGCCGTCATGCGCGACGGCCGCATCGTGCAGAACGGCACCGCGCAGGACATCCTGCTGCGCCCGGCCAACGACTACGTCGCCTCCTTCACCCAGGACGTCGACCGCTCCCGCGTGCTGACCGCGGGCGAGCTCATGGACACCTCGGTCACCGGCGACGACCCCGGCTGCCACTGCGAGACCGCCACGACCGACACCCCGTTCACGGAGCTCTGCGCGATCAGCGCCCGGCTCTCCCACCCCGTCTCGGTCGTGGACGAGGACAACAAGCTGATCGGCGTCGTCCCCCGGCAGCGCCTGATCGGCTTCCTCGGCGACGAGCGGGACGCCACCCCGGAGCCCTGCGACTCCCCGCGGGGCAAGGGCGGAGAGAAGGTGACCGCCCGTGCCTAGGATTCAGCTCGGCACTTGGGTCAACGACGGCGTCGACTGGCTGACCACCCACATGGGGTGGCTGTTCGACTTCTGCAAGGCCGTCTTCCTCGGCCTCTACGACGGCATCAACGCCGTCCTCCAGGCCCCCGAACCGCTGCTCCTCGCGGGCATCTTCGCCGTGATCGCCTTCTGGCTGCGCGGCACGCTCGCCGGTGTCCTCGCCTTCGTGGGATTCGCGTTCATCGACTCCCTCGAACTGTGGGAGAACGCGATGATCACCCTGGCGCTCGTCCTCGTGGCGACCGTCATCGCGCTGGTGGTCTCCGTACCCGTGGGCATCTGGGCGGCCCGCTCGGACCGCGTCAGCGGTCTGGTCCGGCCCGTCCTGGACTTCATGCAGACGCTGCCCGCGATGGTCTACCTCATCCCGGCGATCCTCTTCTTCGGCACCGGCGCCTCCGCCGGCATCGTCGCCACCCTGATCTTCGCGCTCGCCCCGGGCGTGCGCATGACCGAACTCGGCATCCGCCAGGTCGACAAGGAACTGGTCGAGGCCGCCGACGCGTTCGGTACCACACCCCGCAACATCCTGCTGCGCGTCCAGCTCCCCCTCGCCCTGCCGACTGTCATGGCCGGCGTCAACCAGGTCATCATGCTCGGCCTGTCCATGGCCGCCATCGCCGGCATGGTCGGCACCGGCGGCCTCGGCGGCGACGTCAACCAGGCCATCGGCCAGCTCAACGTCGGCCTGGGCGCCGAGGCCGGTGTCGGCATCGTGATCCTCGCGATCTACCTCGACCGCATGACCAGCGCGCTGGGCACCCAGGTCTCCCCGCTCGGCCGCCGCGCCGCCGCCAGGCTGCGCGCCGCCCAGGGGCTGAAGATCTGGTCGTACCGGCCCCGCCCGGCCGTCGCCGTGATCGGCGTCGTCGTCCTCGCCCTCGTCTCGGGCGGCATGGGGGTCCTCGGCGGCGGCACCAGCTCGACCGCCGCGGCCGGCAGCAAGGACGTCGGCCAGGGCAAGAAGATCAGCATCGGCTACATCCCCTGGGACGAGGGCGTCGCCTCCACCTTCCTCTGGAAGGAGGTCCTGGAGCAGCGCGGCTACCAGGTCGAGGCCAAGCAGCTCGACGCCGGCCCGCTCTACACCTCGCTCGCCCAGGGCGACGTCGACTTCCAGACGGACGCCTGGCTGCCCACCACCCACGCCCAGTACTGGAAGAAGTACGGCAAGCAGCTCGACGACCTGGGCGCCTGGTACGGCAAGACCTCCCTGGAGCTCTCCGTGCCCTCCTACATGAGGGGCATCGACTCCCTGGAGGACCTCAAGGGCAGGGCCTCCGAGTTCGGCGGCAAGATCACCGGCATCGAGTCCAGCGCCGGCGAGATGGCCCTGCTCAAGAGCAAGGTCCTCAAGGAGTACGGCCTGGACAAGGAGTACAAGGTCGTCGACAGCTCCACGCCCGCGATGCTGGCCGAGCTGAAGCGCGCGTACGCCAAGAAGGAACCGATCGTCGTCACGCTCTGGTCGCCGCACTGGGCGTACAACGACTACAAGCTGACGAAGCTCAAGGACCCCAAGGGCGCCTGGGGCAAGGGCGACGGCGTGCACACGCTTGCCCGCAAGGGCTTCGCGAAGGACGACCCGACGGTCGCCGAGTGGCTGAAGAACTTCAAGATGAGCGAGAAGGAGCTCACCAGCCTCGAAGCCGAGATCAACAAGGCCGGCAAGGGCAACCAGCAGGAAGCCGTCCGCGCCTGGCTGAAGCAGCACCCCGGCTACGTCGACAAGCTCGCCCCGGTCAAGGGCACCGGCAGCGGCACGCCCGCCGAGGCGAAGCGACCGCTGGACGTGGCGTGGTTCCCCTGGGACGAGGACATCGCCGTCACGTACCTGTGGAAGAACGTCCTCGAACGGCGCGGCTACAAGATGAACCTGAAGCAGATGGACGTCGGCCCCGTCTACACCGGTCTGGCCTCCGGCGATCTCGACCTCAACTTCGACGCCTGGCTGCCCTACGCACAGAAGAACTACTGGGACGCGAACAAGGACCGGCTCAAGGACCTCGGCACCTGGTACGAACCGACCTCCCTGGAGATCGCCGTGCCGTCCTACGTCAAGGGCGTCGACTCCCTGGAGGACCTCAAGGGCAAGGCCGGCACCTTCGACGGGAAGATCATCGGCATCGAGCCGGGCACCGGCGAGATGAACCTGCTGAAGACCAAGGTCCTGCCCGGCTACGGTCTCGACAAGGAGTACGAGGTCGTCGACGGCTCCACCCCGGCCATGCTGGCCGAGCTGAAGCGCGCCTACGCCAAGAAGGAGCCGATCGCCGTCACCCTCTGGTCGCCGCACTGGGCGTACAGCGACTACAAGCTGACCAAGCTGAAGGACCCCAAGAAGGCCTTCGGCGAGGGCAACACGATCCGCACCATCTCCAACGCGAAGTTCCCCGAGCAGTACCCGCAGCTCACGAAGTGGATCAAGAACTTCAAGATGAGCGAGGAAGAGCTCGGCAGCCTGGAGAGCGAGATCAAGAACCGCGGCCAGGGCCGTGAGGAAGAGGCCGTCGCCGCGTGGCTGAAGCAGCACCCCGACATGGTGGAGCGCATGACGCCGTAGTGCGGCCCGGGTACGGGGCGGGACGCGACACACCGCGTGCCGCCCCGTACCCGAACCCACGAGCAGGATCCGGACAACCACAGAGCGCTACGCCACCCCCCGAAACCCTTCTCTCTCCCTGTTCCTCCCGTAGGAGGAATCAGCGCGCCACCCCCGGGGACGGCGAATCCCCTGGCGCGAACTGTGAGGTCGCGCACCACCTTGTATGACGTCGATGTGACGGGCGCATGCAACGGTTTGCCGAACATGCGTAGGGTGCAGACAACTCAACAGAAGCAGTGCGCCGGGACTCCGGCGCACCGGGACCGGATCGACGGGCGAAGGAGGGAGCCGGAGCGATGGGCGACCACAAAGAACAGCCCCTTCGGGTGGGCGCGGCCGTGCGTCGGCGGCGCCGCGCGCTGGAGCTCACGCTCGCCGTCGTGGCCGAGCGCAGCGGCCTATCGGTCCCGTTCCTCAGCCAGGTCGAGAACGACCGGGCGCGGCCCAGCACCAGCTCCCTGGAGAAGGTCGCCGACGCCCTGCGCACCACCGCGGTCGAGCTCCTCGCCGCGGCCGACCCGGCGTGCAGCGTGGACGTCGTCCGCGCCGACGACCCCGAACCGCTGCCCCAGCCCAGAGCCCGGTCCCTGGTGCGCGGCCACCACCAGATGCACGCCTCCGAGTTCACCGGCGACCACGACGCCGGCCGTGAGTTCCAGTACCGCAACGACCAGTTGATGTACGTCGCCGACGGCGCGGTGGAGATCGAGGCGGAGGGCCGCGCCTACCGGCTCGGCCGCGGCGACACGCTGTACCTCACCGGCGGTGTGCGGCACCGCTGGCGGGCGGCGGAGTCCGACACCCGGGTGATCGTCGTAGCCGTGGCGGAGCACATCGAGGCGGTCCGGGACCGGCCACGCCGGTGAGGGTCGTCTCGCTGGTCCCGTCGCTGACCGAGGCCGTGGCCCGGTCCGCGCCCGGCGCCCTGGTCGGCGCCACCGACTGGTGCACGCATCCGTCCGGCCTCGACGTCGTACGCGTCGGCGGCACGAAGAACCCGAAGACCGACCGGATCGTCTCCCTCGCGCCGGACCTGGTGATCGCCAACGAGGAGGAGAACCGCGAACCCGACCTCGCGGCCCTGCGCGCGGCGGGCGTCGAGGTCCTGGTGACGGAGATCCGCGACGTGCCGCAGGCCTTCCGGGAACTGGCGCGCGTCCTGGACGCCTGCGGGGTGGCGGGCCGCCCGCGCTGGCTCGACGAGGCGGAGGACACCTGGTCGTCCCTGCCGCCGCCCCCGACCCGTCTGACGGCGGTCGTACCGATCTGGCGCCGCCCGTGGATGGTCCTGGGCCGCGACACCTTCGCGGGCGACGTCCTCGCCCGCCTCGGCGTCGACCACCTCCAGGCGGCGCACCCCGACCGCTACCCCCGCATCCCGCTCGCGGAACTCCGCGCCTGCGCCCCGGACGTGGTGATCCTCCCGGACGAGCCGTACCGCTTCACCGCGGACGACGGCCCCGAGGCCTTCCCGGGCCTGCCCTGCGCGCTCGTCAGCGGACGGCACCTGACGTGGTACGGGCCGTCGCTGGCCGAGGCGCCGCGGGTACTGGGCCGGGCCCTGCGAGCAGCTCGCCCCTGAGCAGCCCGCGCAGGGTGCCCGCGGCGGCGGTGGCCCACGCGGCGACCAGCACGGCGTACAGCACGAGAGCCGGTCCCGCGTAGGCCACGAGCCCGGTGCGCCGGCCCAGCGCCTCGGCGCCCGTGACGCAGGTGCCGACCGGGAAGGTGAACGCCCACCAGGTCATCGAGAACCGCATCCCGTGCCGCCGGGCGCGCAGCACATGGGCGGTGGCCAGGCAGAACCACAGCAGCGCGAACCCCATCACGGGCACGCCGTAGAGCACGGCGAGCACACCGAAGCCCTGGCTGTACGGCGCCGGTACGACCCCGGGGGCGACGTCCGCGAACGCGCCGGCGGCGGTCGTGGACTGCCCGAGCGGCCCGAGCACCAGGAACAGCGTCGGGGTGAGGGCGAGGGGCAGCGGCCCGCCGGTGATCAGCCGTGCGAAGACCAGCGGCAGCATGAGCAGGGTCGCGAGCAGGCTGAGCCCGAACAGCGCGACGCAGACGAGGAGCAGCGTCTCCCGGGCCTGACCGGGCGGCAGATGGGGCACCAGCGGCGGACCGACGGCGGCCGACACCATGGGCGCGACCAGCGGCAGCAGCCAGACGGGCGTGGCCTGTCCCGGCTCGACCCGGTGGCGTACGGCCATCAGATACGGCACCGCGACGGCGGCCGCCAGCCCGAGGACCGTACCGGCGCCGAACAGAACGGCGTCGAGCGCCACGGCCGCCCCCGGCCGACGGTGAGGGCACCGCCGCCCACGGACAGCAGGGCCATGGAGAGGCAGCCGTAGAACGGGGCCGTCGCCGGGTCGAGGAGGTGGGCGCGGGCCTGGTCCCGGTGGTGGGCCCAGTGCACGGCCCGGGCGCCGAGCAGGGTGACGAGCAGGACCAGCGAGAGGGCCCACGCGGCGGCCGGCGCGCCGCGCAGCCCGGGGACGTGCGGCGACAGGGCGGCCCCGGCGGTGGCGACGACGGCGGTGCCCATGACCGTGGCGTACCAGTTGGGCCCGAGGTGACGGACGGAGACTGCGCGCTCAAGGGGCTGGGCTGCGGTGACCATGACTCCACGGTCGGGTCGCGGGCACCCCACCACCAGGGAGTACGCCTCTATGGCGACATAAGCTGGGTTTATGAGCAGGACGGAAGAGCAGGGTGAGGTTCCGACCGGCGGGTCCCTGGCGCACCGGGTGCCGGATCTGGGCGCTTTGGAGTTGCTGTTGGCGGTGGCGCGGCTCGGCAGCCTCGGCGGGGCGGCGCGGGAACTCGGCATCACCCAGCCCGCGGCCAGCAGCCGGATCCGGTCGATGGAGCGGCAGCTCGGCGTGGCGCTGGTCGACCGCTCACCGCGCGGGTCCCGGCTCACGGACGCCGGTGCGCTGGTGACGGACTGGGCGCGGCGGATCGTCGAGGCGGCGGAGGCGTTCGACATCGGGGCGCAGGCGCTGCGCGATCGCCGTGACTCCCGGTTGCGGGTGGCGGCGAGCATGACGATCGCCGAGTACCTGCTGCCGGGGTGGCTGCTCGCGCTGCGCGCCCAGCGGCCCGACACGGCGGTGTCCCTGCATGCCGGGAACTCGACGGTGGTCGCGGAGCGGCTGCTGTCGGACGAGGCGGACGTGGGGTTCGTCGAGGGGCTGACGGTCCCGACGGGCCTGGACTCGGTGGTCATCGCCCACGACCGGCTGATAGTGGTCACGGCTCCTGCCCATCCCTGGGCCCGCCGTCGACGCCCCCTGGCGGCCGGGGAACTGGCGTCGACGCCCCTCATCCTCCGTGAGAAGGGCTCCGGTACCCGGCAGGTCCTGGACGCGGCGCTGGGCGGGCTGGCCCGGCCGCTGATCGAGCTGTCCTCCACGACGGCCGTCAAGGCTGCGGCGGTGAGCGGGGCGGGGCCGGCGGTGCTGAGCGAACTGGCGGTGGGGGAGGAGCTGGCGATGCGGCGTCTGGTGCGGGTGCCGGTGGAGGGGGTTGCGCTGGCGCGTGACCTGAGGGCGGTGTGGCCGACCGGGCATCGCCCGACGGGGCCGGCCAGGGACCTGCTGTCGCTGACGCGGGGGTAGCTTCCTCGCCCCCGCCGCCCCTACCCGTCCCATCCCCAGGGTCTCTGCGCCTTCGACCCCGCTGGGGGCTGCGCCCCCAGACCCCGCTTCGGCCTGAACGGCCTCGTCCTCAATCGCCGGACGGGCTGGAGGGAGTGACTCGGCCCGGCGTTTCGAGCCGGGCTTCCTGGCCGACTGATTCGGGTGGTGGGGGTCCAGGGGGCGGAGCCCCCTGGGACCTTGCGCTCACCGGCTCAGGCCACCTCCGCCGCCTCCACCAACGCCCGCATCACCCGCACGTCCTCCCCCATCTCCGGATGCCACTGCACCCCCAGCACCCACCCCTCACGGGACGGCAGTTCCAGCGCCTCCACCGTGCCGTCATCCGCGTAGGCCGACGGGACGAGCCCCTCGCCCAGGCGGTCCACGGCCTGGTGGTGATACGACGGCACCGAGGTCTCCTCCGGCACGACACCGGCGTACAGACTCCCCGGCACGGGCTTGACGGCATGGCTGCCGAAGACGCCCACGACCTCCGCGTGCCCGTCGAGGTGCTGCACCAGCGTCCCCCCGAGGGCGACGTTGAGGAGCTGCATGCCCCGGCAGATGCCCAGCAGCGGCACACCAGCCGCCAGCGCCGCGTCGATCAGGGCCAGCTCCCACGCGTCCCGCTCCCGCGCCGGCGACCCGGTACGGGGATGCCGCTCGGCGCCGTACCGTGCGGGCTCCACATCCGGCCCGCCCGCGATCACCAGCCCGTCCAGCCGGGCCACGGCCGCGGCCGCGTGCGCGGGGTCGTCCGGTGGGAGCATCGCGGCCAGGCCGCCCGCCCGCTGCACGAGCCGGGGATAGCCGACCGGCAGCAGCGCGGCCTCCAGTTCCCACACTCCCCAGCGCGCACCGGACTCCAGATAGGTGCTGACACCGATCAACGGCCTGGCCACCAGAACTCCCTCAACAGTCGACGTCTCAGTCCCGTGTCAACTCTGCCTCGGCCGCGGCCAGCGCCGCGAACTCCTCCTCCGGCGCCTTCGCCACCAGTCGCTTTCGGCTGTACAGACCGAAGTACGCGATGGCCACGACGTACACCGCGAGCGCGATGAACGCCGCCGTCACATCCACCAGGAACGTCGCCACCAGCGCGGCACAGGCCAGCACCAGGGCGACGGAGGAGGTCAGCACCCCGCCCGGCGTACGGTACGGCCGCGGCAGCTCCGGCTCGCGGCGGCGCAGCACGATGTGCGACAGGGACATCAGCGCGTAGGAGATGGTCGCGCCGAAGACCGCGATGTTCAGCATCCGGGCGCCGTTCCCGGACACCGCCGCCAGCAGGAACCCGATCGTGCCGGGCACCAGCAGGCCCAGGTACGGCGCCTTGCGGCGGCTGGTGAGCGACAGGAAGCGCGGCAGATAGCCCGCGCGGGACAGGGCGAACAGCTGGCGCGAGCCCGCGTAGATCAGGGAGAAGAACGACGCCACCAGGCCGGCCAGGCCCGCGTAGTTCACGATCCGGCTCAGGGTCGTCGCCTTGCCGTCCGGCTGGAGCGCCTCGACGAGCGGGTTGCCCGCCTCCTGGATCGCGGCGGAACCGCGGGCTCCCGCCGCCGCGACGAAGGTCACCACCGCCAGCACGACCAGGATGCCCATCGACCAGCGGATCGCCTTCGGCAGCGTACGGGCCGGGTCCCTCGTCTCCTCGGCGGCCAGCGGCACGCCCTCGACGCCCAGGAAGAACCACATGCCGAAGGGGAACGCCGCCCAGATGCCGAGCAGGCCGAACGGGAGCCAGGAGTTCGACCCCGCCGCGGAGGAGTCGACCGGGATGTCGTCCAGCGAGGCGAGCGAGAAGTCGGGCAGTGCCGCCAGCGCGAACACGACCAGGGCGACCACCGCGATGCCCGTGACGACGAAGCTGAAGCGCAGCGCCTCGCCCACGCCCCAGAGGTGGATGCCGAGGAAGATCGCGAAGCAGACCAGGTACATCGGCCAGCCGGACTCCAGGCCGAACAGGCCCAGCGACTCGACGTAGTCGCCGATGAAGATGACGATGGCGGCGGGCGCGAGGACGTACTCGATGAGGATCGCCGTACCGGTCAGGAAGCCGCCCCACGGGCCGAGCGCCCGCCGGGCGAAGCCGTAGCCGCCGCCCGCCGTCGGCAGGATCGAGGACAACTCGGCGAGGGCGAAGACCATGCACGCGTACATCGCGCCCATGAGCACCATGGCGATCGCCAGGCCCCCGAAGCCGCCCTCGGCCAGGCCGAAGTTCCAGCCCGAGTAGTCGCCGGAGACGACGTAGGCGACGCCGAGGCCGGTCAGCAGCACCCAGCCGGCGCTGCCGCGGCGCAGTGCCCTGCGTTCCAGATAGTCGTCCGCCTGCACGGCGGCGGGTGTGCTGGTGGATTCCTGGGACATGGGCAGACTCCCCACGGGAGGCGGACACGGGGTCGAGAGGGTTCGACTCAATGGAATGGATGCATACCTTTGCGGTGTCCGCTACAGGAAGGCAATACCCCTGCGTTAATCACCAGTAAATCCTCGCAACGCCGGGACCCGTCCCGGCTCAGCCGAGGAAGCCGCGCAGCAGCGCCGCCGTCCCCGCGCAGTGCTCCCGCATCATCTCCCGCGCCCCGTCCGCGTCCCGGTCCAGCACCGCCTCCACCAGGGCGGTGTGCTGCCGCTGGGAGTGCTCGAGGTTGCGCACGAGCAGCGGGATGCAGTCGAGCAGGTCGTTCACCGTGGCCCGTACCGCCGCGTACTGCGCGGTCAGCGTCGGCGAGCCGCACAGCTCGGCCAGCGTGAGGTGGAACAGCGTGTCCCGCCGCCGGTAGTCGCCCAGCGGCGCGTCGTGCGTGCGGGACAGCGCCTGACGCAGCCGCAGCTCCTGCTCCTGCGACAGGCCGTACGTGGCGCACAGCCCCGCCGCGCCCACCTCCAGCACCTCCCGGAACCGCAGCATGTCCTCTATGTCGACCTCGGCGATCCGGCGCCGCAGCTCGTCCTCGCCGCCGGCGTCGTTGCGCGGCAGCACGAACGTGCCGCCGTACCGGCCCCGCCGCGACTCCACCAGCCCCTGGTCCTGGAGCACCTTCAGCACCTCGCGCAGCGTCACCCGGCTGATCCCCAGCCGCTCCGCCAGCTCCCGCTCGGCCGGCAGTCGCCCACCCCCCGGCACCAGGCCCAGCCGTACGACCTGGAGGATCTGCTCCAGCGCCTCCTCGAAGCCGTTGCCCGCGCGCACCGGCCGCAGCACCGGCGTCAGCCCGTCCCGCACCTCGCCGCCAGCTTCCTCCGGCATGTGGCCGTACCCCCTTCCCAAGCAATGGTTCTCCGCAATACCTTATGGCTTCCGGTGGATCCAAGGAGCCGAGGAGGCCCTCCCGTGGCAGACCGCACACCCCCGTTGAGCGTCGAGGAACTGCACGCCCTCGTCGCGGGCGGTGAGATCGACACTGTCGTCCTGGCCTTCCCCGACATGCAAGGGCGGCTCCAGGGCAAGCGGTTCGCCGCGCGCTTCTTCCTCGACGAGGTCCTCAAGCACGGCACCGAGGGCTGCAACTACCTGCTCGCCGTGGACACCGAGATGAACACCGTCGACGGCTACGCGATGTCCTCCTGGGACCGCGGCTACGGCGACTTCGCCATGCACCCGGACCTGGCCACCCTGCGCCGCGTCCCCTGGAACGAGGGCACGGCCATGCTCCACGCCGACCTCGCCTGGAACGACGGCTCGCCCGTGGTCGCCGCCCCCCGCCAGATCCTGCGCCGCCAGCTGGAGCGCCTCGCCGAACTCGGCTACACCGCGCAGGTCGGCACCGAGCTGGAGTTCATCGTCTTCAAGGACACCTACGAACAGGCCTGGGACGCGGGCTACAGAGGCCTGACCCCGGCCAACCAGTACAACATCGACTATTCGGTCCTCGGCACCGGCCGCATCGAGCCCCTGCTGCGCCGCATCCGCAACGAGATGGCGGCCGCCGGCCTCACCGTCGAGTCCGCCAAGGGCGAGTGCAACCCCGGCCAGCACGAGATCGCCTTCCGCTACGACGAGGCCCTGGTCACCTGCGACCAGCACGCCGTCTACAAGACCGGCGCCAAGGAGATCGCCGCCCAGGAGGGCGTGTCGATCACCTTCATGGCCAAGTACAACGAGCGCGAGGGCAACTCCTGCCACATCCACCTCTCGCTCGCCGACGCGGACGGCGACAACGCCATGGCAGGGGACGGCGAAGGCGGCATGTCGGACGTCATGCGCCACTTCCTCGCCGGCCAGCTCGCCGCCCTCCGTGACTTCTCCCTCCTCTACGCGCCCAACATCAACTCCTACAAGCGGTTCCAGCCGGGCTCGTTCGCCCCGACGGCCGTCGCCTGGGGCCACGACAACCGCACCTGCGCGCTGCGTGTGGTCGGCCACGGCCGCTCGATGCGCTTCGAGAACCGGCTGCCCGGCGGCGACGTCAACCCCTACCTCGCCGTGGCCGGGCTGGTCGCGGCCGGACTGCACGGCATCGAGCAGAAGCTGGAGCTGCCCGAGCCCTGCCCCGGCAACGCCTACTCCGGCGACTTCGCCCACGTCCCCACCACCCTGCGCGAGGCCGCCGAGCTCTGGGAGAACAGTCCGATTGCCAAGGCCGCCTTCGGGGACGAGGTCGTCGCGCACTACCGCAACATGGCGCGCGTCGAACTGGACGCCTTCGACGCCGCGGTGACCGACTGGGAGCTGCGCCGCTCCTTCGAACGCATGTGAGGTCCTTCTTGTCTTCCGAGCACCTTCTGGAAGTACTGAACCCCGCGACCGAGGAGGTCGTCGCCGCCGTCGCCGGGGCGAGTCCGGCCGACGTCGACGCGGCCGTCACCCACGCCGCCAGGGCACAGCGCATCTGGGCCGCCCTCGCGCCCGGGGACCGCGCCCGGCTGCTGCGCCGCTTCGCGGCCACCGTCGACGAGCACCTGGAGGAACTGGCCCGCCTGGAGGTCCGGGAGGCCGGCCACCTCATCGGCAACGCCCGCTGGGAGGCCGGCAACGTCCGCGACCTGCTGGACTACGCGGCCGGGGGAGTGGAGCGGCTCACCGGCCGGCAGATCCCGGTGCCCGGAGGCCTGAACGTCACGATCCTCGAACCGCTCGGCGTCGTCGGCGTGATCGCGCCCTGGAACTTCCCCATGCCGATCGCCGCCTGGGGCACGGCCCCCGCCCTCGCGGCCGGGAACGCGGTCCTCCTCAAGCCCGCCGAGACCACGCCGCTCACGGCGCTGCGCCTCGCCGAACTCGCCCTGGAGGCTGGGCTCCCCGAGCACCTCTTCCAGGTCCTGCCGGGACGCGGAGACATCACCGGCGACGCCCTGGTCCGCCACCCCGGAGTCGCCAAGATCGTCTTCACCGGCTCCACCCGGACCGGGACGCGCGTCGCGGCCCTCGGCGCCGAGCAGATCAAGCCCGTCACGCTCGAACTCGGCGGCAAGAGCCCGAACATCGTCTTCGCCGACTCCGACCTGAAGGCCGCCGTCGACCCCTTTTCCTTCCTGGACAACACCGGCCAGGACTGCTGCGCCCGCACCCGCATCCTGGTCCAGGAGACGGTGTACGACGAGGTCCGCGAGCTGCTCGCCGAGACGCTGGCCGCCGTGGTGGTGGGCGACCCGGCCGACGAGAAGACGCAGATGGGCCCGCTGATCTCCCGGCAGCAGCTCGACCGCGTCCGGGGCTTCGTGCCCGAGGACGCCCCGGCCCTGCGCGGCAGCGCACCCGAGGGGCCCGGCTTCTGGTTCCCGCCGACCGTGCTCACCGGCGAGCGGCCCGACTCGGCGGCGGCCTGCGAGGAGATCTTCGGCCCGGTCGCCGTCCTGCTGCCCTTCACCGACGAGGCCGACGCGATCCGGCTCGCCAACGACACCCCCTACGGCCTCTCCGGCTCCATCTGGACCCGGGACGTCGGCCGCGCCCTGCGCGTCTCCCAGGCCGTCCGCGCCGGCAACCTGTCGGTCAACTCCCACGCCAGCGTCCGCTACTGGACCCCCTTCGGCGGCTACAAGCAGTCGGGCGTCGGCCGCGAGCTCGGCCCCGAGGCCCTGGCCGCCTTCACCGAAACCAAGAACGTCTTCATCAGCACGGAGGGCCCCGCACAGTGACCGCTCAGGAAAGCATCTGCCGCCGGCTGGTCGGCCGCAGCGCCGTCGTCACCGGAGCCGGCAGCGGCATCGGCCTCGCCGCCGCCCGCCGTCTCGCCTCCGAGGGGGCGCACGTCGTCTGCGGTGACGTCGACGAGGCACGCGGCAAGGCGGCCGCCGAGGAGACCGGCGGCATCTTCGTGAAGGTGGACGTCACCGACCCCGAGCAGGTCGAGGCCCTGTTCAAGACCGCCTACGACACCTACGGCAGCGTCGACATCGCCTTCAACAACGCCGGCATCTCCCCGCCCGACGACGACTCCATCCTGGAGACCGGCCTGGAGGCCTGGAAGCGCGTCCAGGAGGTCAACCTCACCTCCGTCTACCTCTGTTGCAAGGCCGCCATCCCGTACATGCAGCGCCAGGGCAGGGGCTCGATCATCAACACGGCGTCCTTCGTGGCGAGGATGGGCGCGGCCACCAGCCAGATCTCGTACACGGCCTCCAAGGGCGGCGTCCTCGCCATGTCCCGTGAGCTGGGCGTGCAGTTCGCCCGGGATGGCATCCGGGTCAACGCCCTGTGCCCCGGGCCGGTCAACACCCCGCTCCTTCAGGAGCTGTTCGCCAAGGACCCGGAGCGCGCCGCGCGCCGCCTGGTGCACATCCCGCTGGGCCGGTTCGCCGAGGCCGAGGAGATCGCCGCCGCCGTGGCCTTCCTCGCCAGCGACGACTCCTCCTTCGTGAACGCCACCGACTTCCTGGTCGACGGCGGGATCGCCGGGGCTTACGTCACACCCCTGTAATAGCGGTGTCCGGACGGCCGGGATCTCGCTCTACAGTGCCGGGATGAGCATGACGCCACCGCCCGGCTGGTATCCCGACCCGCACGGCCCGCATCTGCAACGCTGGTGGGACGGCACGGCCTGGACCGAGCACCGCCGTGCGCCCGAGGTGGCCACGGGCTCGGTGCCCCCGCCCCCGGGCGGCGGCACCGGGCGCGCGAAGGCCGTCGCCCTCATCGCCGCCGGAGCCGTCCTCGTCGCGGCGATCGTCACCGGAGCCGTCGTGCTGAGCGGCGACGACGGTGACGGCGCGGAGACGAGGACCGCCCCGACTTCCGCGCCCCCGGCCACGACCGGCCCGCCGCAGACGACTCCCGAGGCGACCGCGTCCGCGTCCGAGCCGTCCGCCGACGACCCGGCCGTCGTCGAGGACCAGCTCAACGGCGTCACCTTCCCGCTCCTCGACGGCTGGGTCCGGCCGCAGCACGTGGCCCAGGACGACGTCGTCATGACGACCGACGGCACCTACGACTGCCCCGGCGGCGTCGGCCTGTGCCGCCACGGCCTCGTCTTCTCCCGCACGGTGACCGAGAACGACGAGAAGTCCCCCGAGGCCCTCGCCAAGGCGGACATCAAGGACGCGGCCGACGAGGCCTACGACCGCGACGAACTCGGCCGTGAGCTCTACGGGGGCATCGAGTCGCACCAGCTCGTCAAGTCCGGGCCGGTCGCGGTGGCCGGCCGCGCCGGGTACCTCGTGCGCTGGCGCGTGCGGACCGCCAAGGGGCCGGGCGGCTACGTCCAGTCGCTCGTCTTCCCCTCCAGCGTCGGCACCGAGTCGCCCGTCCTCGTCCGCTACGTCTTCGACGCGGGCGAGGACGGACCGCCGCTCGCCGACATGGAGCGCATCACCAAGGGCATCCGGCCGTTCGGCGACGCGGACACGGGCGGCGGCGTGGGCAGCAGCATCGGCCCCGCGGACTGATTCCCCGGCGGCTGACGGGTTACAGGAACGTGTGGCCCTCGCCGCGGTACGTCGGCACGGTCGCCGTCACCGCGTCCCCCTCGACCAGGTGCAGCACGTCGAACCGCTCGCACAGCTCACCGGCCTTGGCGTGCCGGAACCACACCTTGTCACCGATCAGCAGGTCGTCGGCGGGCGAGCCGAGCAGCGGCGTCTGCACCTCACCGGCCCCCTCCTGAGGGTCGTAGCGCAGTCCCTGAGGCAGATACGGCACGGGCAGCCGGTCGGGCCCGGCCGCGCCCGAGGCGGGGTACCCGCCACCGAGGACCGTCACGACCCCGACGCCCGGCCGTCGTACGACGGGCTGGGCGAAGAGGGCCGCCGGACGGCCGCTGAACGACGTGTAGTTGTCGAACAGCCGCGGCACGTACAGCCCCGACCCGGCGCCGATCTCGGTCACCGCGTCCTCGGCCGCCGTGTGCTGCACCGAGCCGGTGCCGCCGCCGTTGACGAACTCCAGCCCCGGCACGACGGCCCGCACCGCGCGCACCACCTCCGCGCGCCGCTGGGCGAGTTCACGCTTGGCGGCGGCCTGCATCAGCCGGACGGCACGGGACCGCAGAGGCCGCCCCGCCACCGCGTCCCCGACACCGGCGACATGCCCCTCGTACGCCATGATCCCCACGACCTCGAAGCCCGGCCGCCGGGCCACGGCCCGGGCCACCTCGGCGACCTGGGCGGGGGAGTGCAGCGGCGAACGCCGGGCTCCGACCCGCACCCGCCCGCCGAGCAGCTTCAGGGAGGTGTCCAACTCCAGGCAGACACGCACGACTTCACGCCCACCGCCCCGCGAAGCGTCGATCAGATCGAGCTGGGCGACGTCGTCGACCATCACGGTCACGGCGGCGGCGAGCTTGGGATCACCGGCGAGTTCGGCGTACGCGGCCCGGTCGGCGGACGGGTAGGCGAGCAGCACGTCGTCGAACCCCGACCGGGCAAGCCACAGCGACTCGGCGAGGGTGAACGACATGATCCCCGCGAAACCGTCCCGGGCCAGGACGCGTTCCAGCAGCGCCCGGCACCGCACGGACTTGCTGGCGACCCGGACGGGCTTGCCCCCGGCGCGACGGACCAGATCGGCGGCGTTGGCGTCGAAGGTGTCCAGGTCCACGATCGCTACAGGGGCGTCGAGATGGGCGGTGGCCCGGTCGTAACGGGCCCGGTCGGAGGCGCGCGCAGTCATGGACGCAGCCTGCCAGACAGGATTACCGCAGGGTAGGGGGACGTTCCGGGCAGATGCCCCGGGCTCGTGGACTGGTTCCCGTTCGCGCAGGAACAAGCCGTAGAGTGACGCGCACGTACGGCGGAGCGGCGCCGGCCGGACTTCCGCGCTGGGATGACGCTCCATCCGTACGGGTATGTGTGCCCGGGACGACTCAGTGCCGGGCCTCGGGCAGGACGACACCGGCCCGCGCATTTACGCAGCGGCCCGGGTACGAGGAAACGGGGGGTGCATGAGCACGGAAGCACGGCGTGCCTCTTTCCCCCCACGTCCCGGCACCCCACCACGCCCCTCGCACCCACCGGCCTCGCCCGAGGACGCCCAGGCGGCATCCTCCGGCGCGGACACGGATGACACCCCGTCGGTTTCGGACGACCGGGGGCGTTCCGGCGTCCGTGGGCCGAGTGCGGGTACGGCAGGAAGGCCGACCGCGGGTGCGCGGCGCCCGTCGCCGGAGCGGGACACGGCCCCCTCAGGGGCTGCTGCCGCCGGGCAGGAAACGGGCGCTCGGGGCGGTGGCCCGGCCTCCGACGGGGCCGACGGCTCGAACGGCCGCCCCCGCTTCCCCAGCTTCGGCGACACCAAGGCCCGGCGTACCGAGCCCGCCGCACCCCCGCGTACCGAGCCCGCCGCCCCGCCCCCGCCCCGCGCTTCCGACCGCTTCCCGGACACGCGGCCCGGCGTCGGCCGAGTGACGCGACCCGAGTCGGACAGGCCGTCCGCACCACCGGACGCCGCCCCTCCGCGACCGCGTCACCTCCCCACGCCGGGCCCGTCCGGCCGGCCGGGTCGTTCGGACGCTCCGGCCGGGGCTTCGCCGGAGACGGCCGGCCGGCCGGGGTACGTCCCCACGCCACGCCGTACCGGCGCCCCCGCCGAGAACTCCTCGGAGACGACCGCCCGCCTGCGACCGGTCCCCGCCGACCCGTCCCCCGCAAAGCGAGCCGAGCGCCCGTCCTCCGAGCCTGCTGAATCCTTCGTCCGCCCCGGTTCCGCCCGGCCCGGTGTTCCGCCGCGCCCCTCGCGCGAGCCGCAGGTCGGTGCCGACGCCGACACCGGTGCCACCACCGGGCGTGGCATGCGCATGCCCTCGCCACCCGCCCACCGGCCCGCCGCAGTCCGGCAGCCCACCCCGAACCCCACCCACGTCTCTCCCGACCCGTCCCTCTCCTGGAGCGCCCTGCCCCCCGGCCCCGCTCCCGCCGGCCCACGACCCGTCGTGTCCTTCGGGGAGCCCGAGGGATACGACGCCGACGCGCGTCCTCGGCCGCTGGGGCGGCGCGGTGCGTCCCAGGCCGCCGCTGCCGCCGTCTGTCTCGTGCTCGGGCTGGGGCTCATCTCGGGCGCGGTCACCGGGAGCTGGCTCGTGGGGGACTCCGGGGAGGAGGGCCCGCGCAGCACCTTCACCGCGGCCGGAAGCCTCTGGCACAGCGTTCCCGTCGACCAGTTGTTCCCGCCCACCGTGCAGGGCCAGGGCGCCGGCCCCGGCGGAGCGGACCGCACCTGGACCCGTATCGCCGTCGCCCCGGACAGCGGCTGCAAGGACGCCTTCAATCCCCTGCTGCGCAAGGCCCTCGCCCCCGTCGGCTGCGAACGCCTCCTGCGCGCCACCTACACCGACGCCACCGAGAGCTACGTGACCACCGTCGGCCTGCTCTTCACCAAGGCCGACGCCCCGGGCATGACCTCCCTCGCGAACCGTTTCCGCAAGGAGCGCCTGGACCGCCGCAGCGACCTGATGCCCCTGCCGTACGCCGCGAAGGACACGCCCGCCGCCGACTTCGGCCCGGAGCAGCGCGCCGCCTGGACCGTCTCCGTGCTGACCGAGGCCCCGGTCGTCGTCTACGCCGTCTCCGGCTGGGCCGACGGCCGTACCGTCGACGACCCGCAGCCCGCCGAGGACGCCATGAAGTCCGGCGCCACCACCGCCCCCGCCCAGGCGGGCCTCGGCAACGAGGCACAGGGCCTCGCCGACCGCGTCGAACGCGGCCTGCGCAAGAACGTCCGCTCGGCCACGGAGCAGCCGTCGTGAAAGCCGTCATGAATCCGGCCGGGAAAGCCACAAGGAACCCGGCCGGCAAAGCCGCCAGGGCCGGCCGGTCCGCGGCGCTGAGCGTCCTGCTCGCCGCCGGCCTCGTCCTCCTGCCCTCCACCACCGCCCACGCCGACGGCATCCGCGCCCAGCAGTGGGCCCTGGAGGCCATGCACACGCAGCAGGCCTGGCAGACCACGAAGGGCGAGGGCGTCACCGTCGCCGTCCTGGACACCGGCGTCGAGGCCGACCACCCCGACCTGGTCGGCAACGTCCTCCCCGGCAAGGACCTGATCCGCTTCGGAGCCGAACCCGGCGACCGCGCCTGGGCCCGGCACGGCACCGCCATGGCCGGCATCATCGCCGGTCACGGACACGGCCCGGGCAACGCCGACGGCGTCCTCGGCATCGCCCCCGAGGCGAAGATCCTCCCCGTCCGCGTGATCCTGGAGGACGGCGACCCCTCCCGCGCCAAGGCCCGCAGCACCCGCGGCAACGCCCTCGCCGACGGCATCCGCTGGGCCGCCGACCACGGCGCCGACGTCATCAACCTCTCCCTCGGCGACGACTCCGCCTCGGCGCACCCGGAACCCGCCGAGGACCAGGCCATCCAGTACGCCCTGAAGAAGGGTGTGGTCGTCGTCGCCTCCGCCGGCAACGGCGGTGAGAAGGGCGACCGCATCTCCTACCCGGCCGCCTACCCGGGCGTCATCGCCGCCACCGCCGTCGACCGCGCCGGTACCCGCGCCCCCTTCTCCACCCGCCGCTGGTACGCCACCGTCAGCGCCCCCGGCGTCGACGTGGTCATCGCCGACCCCGACCGCAAGTACTACGAGGGCTGGGGCACCAGTGCCGCGTCCGCCTTCGTCTCCGGCGCCGCCGCGCTGGTCAGGGCCGCCCACCCCGATCTGACCCCGGCCCAGATCAAGTCGCTCCTGGAGGACACCGCCCGCAGCTCCCCCGTCGGAGGCCGCGACGACTCCAGGGGCTTCGGTTTCGTCGACCCGGCCGCCGCCATCAAGGCCGCCGACCGGCTGAAGCCGCAGGGCCTGCGCTCGGCGGCGTACGGCGCGAAGTACTTCGGCACCGGCCCGGACGCCACCGGCTCCGGCGGCGACACCGCGGACTGGGCCGCCCCTTTGGCGGGTGGCGCCGGCGGTGTCCTGCTGGTCGCGGCCGTGGTCTTGTGGCGCGGGCGCCGCACGATCCAGGACGACCTCTAGCCGCCGGGCGCGAGGACCTCTGGCCGCCGGCCACCAGGCCCGCCCGCCGAAGCCGCGCCACCCGGCCTATAGGGTCGACGACCGTGGCGAACAAGAACATCCCCGACTCCGGCTTCTCCGACGACGACGGCTCCGCCGACCCCCGGCTGAGCGCGGCACTCGCCGCCTGGTCCGAGGACCGCGGTGCCGTCGGGCCGGTCCTCGACGCCCTCAAGGGCGCCCGGCTGCTCGTCCCCCTCGTGGCCGTGCTCGGCGAGGTCGAGGAGGACGAGCGGGGACTGCGCCGCGAGAAGACCAGCGACATGGCCGTACCGACACTGAAGGCCGGGAACCGCACCGCCCTCCCCGCCTTCACCTCCACCGACTCCCTCGCCCGCTGGGACCCGGCGGCCCGACCCGTCGCCGTACCCCTGCACCAGGCCCTCCAGGCCGCCGCGCACGAGAAGGCGGACACGGTCGTGCTCGACCTGGCCGGGCCCGTGCCCTTCGAACTGACCGGCCCCGCCCTGCTCGCCCTCGCGGAGGGCCGTACGACCACCGACCCGCTCGCCGACCCGGCCGTCGTCGGGGCCGTACGCGAGGCCGTGGCCGCCGAGCCCGCCGTCCTGCGCGCCCACCTCGGCCCTGGCCAGGCCGACGGCACCCTCGCCCTGGTCCTGGACCCGTCCGCCGCCCCCGCCGAAGCCGCCCGGGCTCTCGCCCGGCGGCTCGCCGCCGACGAGACACTGAGGGCCCGCCTGGTGCGCGGCCTCGACCTGGCACTGCTGCCGGCCGGGGCGACGCCACCGGGCGAGCCCTTGTTCGTACGCTGACGGTCGAGCTAGCCGTAGACCGGGCCCGTGTACTTCTCGCCCGGGCCCTTGCCCGGCTCGTCCGGGACGAGCGACGCCTCGCGGAAGGCCAGCTGGAGCGACTTCAGGCCGTCGCGCAGGGGCGCCGCGTGGAACGAGCTGATCTCGGTGGTGGACGCGTCCAGCAGGCCGGCCAGCGCGTGCACCAGCTTGCGGGCCTCGTCCAGGTCCTTGTGCATGTCGCCCTCCTCGGTCAGACCGAGCTTCACCGCGGCGGCGCTCATCAGGTTGACGGCGACCGTCACGATCACCTCGACCGCCGGGACCTCGGCGATGTCACGGGCCATGGCGTCGAAGTCGGGGGACTCAGGAGGGGTCTCACTCATGCCCCACACGATAGGCGCAGGCGGGGCGTGCGCCGTACCAGGCCCCGAGGCGCCGCAATTAGCCGTTCCTGGCCATTGCTGGTAATCTCGTGTAACGACCGGTCGGACCCGCATGCCTCGCGGCCCGCGAGCCCGACCCACAAGTGGAGGCTTTCGAACTCCCACCTGACCGCCCCCAGGGCGGCGGGTCACCGGTCAGACGGTCCCGTCCCAGCGGCGGCGATCCGTCCGAAAGCGCGCCCCGCGGCTCCCCGCGGCGGTGCTCCGGTAGTTCGAGGAGCCCCGCCTGGGAATCGTCCGGGGCATTTTTTGTGCTTCGGCGCGGTTAGGTCTATCGAACAGAGACGTTACGCGGCCGTCCGCCAGACCGTCGCGTGGTGCTACCGAGGAGGATCCATCAGCGCCGAGCCCCGCATCAACGACCGGATTCGCGTTCCCGAGGTGCGACTTGTCGGTCCCAGTGGCGAGCAGGTGGGCATCGTCCCGCTGGCCAAGGCACTGGAGCTTGCGCAGGAGTACGACCTGGACCTGGTCGAGGTCGCGGCGAACGCCCGTCCGCCCGTGTGCAAGCTCATGGACTACGGGAAGTTCAAGTACGAGTCGGCCATGAAGGCCCGTGAGGCGCGCAAGAACCAGGCGCACACGGTCATCAAGGAGATGAAGCTCCGGCCGAAGATCGACCCGCACGACTATGACACCAAGAAGGGTCACGTCGTCCGGTTCCTCAAGCAGGGCGACAAGGTCAAGATCACGATCATGTTCCGTGGTCGCGAGCAGTCCCGGCCCGAGCTGGGCTACCGACTGCTCCAGCGGCTCGCGGAGGACGTCCAGGACCTCGGTTTCGTCGAGTCGAACCCGAAGCAGGACGGCCGAAACATGATCATGGTCCTCGGTCCGCACAAGAAGAAGACCGAGGCGATGGCCGAGGCTCGCCAGGCGCAGGAAGCCCGCAAGGCGGAGGCGAAGGCCAACCCCGGCCGTTCGCAGAACGCCGCGGACGCCGACGTCGACGCGGACGCCGATGCGCCGGCCGAGGAGCCCGCAGAGGCGTGACCCCCGGGACGCCAGTCCCAGGAAGCAACCGAAACAAGACGACGCTCCACCGTGCCCGGTTTTCGCGACCGGGCACCGGAGCGCCACCGACGAGGAGAGAACGGCGCTATGCCGAAGAACAAGTCGCACAGCGGTGCCCGCAAGCGCTTCAAGATCACCGGCTCCGGCAAGGTGCTCCGCGAGCGTGCCGGCAAGCGCCACCTGCTCGAGCACAAGTCGTCCCGTGTGACGCGTCGCCTCACCGGCAACGCCGAGATGGCCCCGGGCGACGCCGCGAAGATCAAGAAGCTTCTCGGCAAGTGACGCCCCGGCGCGTGAGCGCCGCACGTCAGGACCGGGACCCAATCGATTTCGGGCCGTGTGAAGACCACCGCGGCCCCGCTACAAGGAGTTAAAAAGTGGCACGCGTCAAGCGGGCAGTGAACGCCCACAAGAAGCGTCGGGCGATCCTCGAGCAGGCCTCCGGCTACCGCGGTCAGCGTTCGCGCCTGTACCGCAAGGCCAAGGAGCAGGTCACCCACTCGCTGGTCTACAACTACAACGACCGCAAGAAGCGCAAGGGTGACTTCCGTCAGCTGTGGATCCAGCGCATCAACGCCGCTGCCCGCGCCAACGGCATGACCTACAACCGCTTCATCCAGGGTCTGAAGGCCGCGAACATCGAGGTCGACCGCAAGATCCTGGCCGAGCTGGCCGTCAACGACGCCGGTGCGTTCGCCGCACTCGTCGAGGTCGCCCAGAAGGCGCTGCCGAGCGACGTCAACGCCCCCAAGGCGGCCTGACGCCGGCTCTGAGCCGATGTGACTGAAGGACCCGCAGGCCCGAGGCCTGCGGGTTCTGCTGTGCAGCCAGTGAGAAAGCGAACAGGATGCCCCCTGCCACCCCCGAGCTCATCTCTCCCCGCTCCCCGCGCGTCCTGGCCGCCCGGCGGCTGGCCAAGCGGAACTTCCGGGGCAAGGAGCGGCTGTTCCTCGCGGAGGGGCCGCAGGCGGTACGGGAGGCGGCCGGGCACCGGGCCGGCGCCACGGCCACGCTCGTGGAGCTGTTCGCCACGCTGGAGGCCGCCGAGCGCTACGCCGACATCGTGGGGGCGGCCAGGGACGCCGGCGCCCGGGTGCACCTCGCCTCCGAGCAGGTCATCGCCGACATCTCCACCACCGTCACCCCGCAGGGCCTCGTCGGTGTCTGCCGCTTCCTCGACACGCCCTTCGAGGAGGTCCTCGCGGCGCGACCCCGGCTCGTCGCCCTCCTCGCCAACGTCCGTGACCCCGGCAACGCCGGGACCGTGCTGCGCTGCGCCGACGCCGCCGGTGCCGAGGCCGTCGTCCTGACCGACGCCTCCGTCGACGTGTACAACCCCAAGGCCGTCCGCGCCTCCGTCGGCTCCCTGTTCCACCTGCCCGTCGCCGTCGGCGTCCCCGTGGAGCAGGCGGTCGAAGGGCTGCGGGCCGCCGGTGTGCGGGTCCTCGCCGCAGACGGGGCCGGTGACCGCGACCTCGACGACGAGCTCGACAAGGGCAGCATGGGCGGGCCGACCGCCTGGGTCTTCGGGAACGAGGCCTGGGGCCTGCCGGAGGAGACCCGCGCCCTCACGGACGCCGTCGTGCGCGTCCCGATCCACGGGAAGGCCGAGAGCCTGAACCTCGCCACCGCCGCCGCCGTATGTCTCTATGCGTCGGCGCGTGCACAGCGCGCCGCCGGAGGGTGCCGCTCCGTCACCGGGAACTAGTAGGGTGACCAGCTCAGGGACCCCTCTGTGGAGCCTTGGAGGTGGGGTACGGGGATGAGCGTCGGCACGAGCAGCGCACCGGGGGCCCAGGACGCCGGGAGCCCGCCCGCCGCGTCCCGGCCACCCGGTGATCTCGCCGACCTCGGCATCGACCCCGACATGCTGCCCGACGGACTCGTCGTCGCCGACGAGCAGGGCCGGGTCATCTGCTTCAACGCAGCCGCCGAGCGCATCACCGCCGTCCGCGCCCGGGACGCCCTCGGGCAGCGCCTGGAGAAGGCCCTGCCATTAGAGGATCTGGAGGGGCGCCGCTGGTGGCAGCTGACCGACCCGTACGGCGGTCTCGCGATCCGGGTCGGACAGCCCGAGCGCAACCTCCTCCTCCCCGGCGGCCGTGAGGTGCTGGTCTCCGCGCGCTACGTCCGCACCCGGCCCACCGGTCCCCTCCGGCGCCTCGTCGTCACCCTGCGCGACACCGAGGCCCGCCGTCGCACCGAGCGCAGCCATGCCGAGCTGATCGCCACCGTCGCCCACGAGCTGCGCTCCCCGCTCACCTCCGTCAAGGGCTTCACCGCCACGCTGCTCGCCAAGTGGGAACGCTTCACCGACGACCAGAAGCGGCTGATGCTGGAGACCGTCGACGCCGACGCCGACCGGGTCACCCGGCTCATCGCCGAGCTGCTGGACATCTCGCGGATCGACTCCGGTCGGCTGGAGGTGCGGCGCCAGCCCGTCGACATCGGCGCCGCCGTCGGACGGCACATCCAGGCCTACGTCGCCGCCGGGCTGCCCGCCGACCGGTTCCTGCTGCGCGTCCAGCAGCCGCTGCCCGACCTGTGGGCCGACCCCGACAAGATCGACCAGGTGCTCAGCAACCTCCTGGAAAATGCCGTGCGGCACGGCGAGGGAACTGTCACGATCGACATCACGGCCACGGCGTCCCTCCGCGAGGGCGAGTACGCCGAGAACGCAGCCACGTCGGTCACGGTGAGCGACGAGGGACCCGGCATCCCGGAGGAGTCCATGAACCGCGTCTTCACCCGCTTCTGGCGGGGCAGCAAGCGCGGTGGCACCGGCCTCGGGCTCTACATCGTCAAGGGCATCGTCGAAGCCCACGGCGGCACCATCACGGTCGGCCGCGCGCCGGGCGCAGGTGCCGAGTTCCGATTTACGTTGCCCGTGGCGGCTCCGGCGTATCTCGCCTGAGGACCACGGGCGCATTCGTATACCTCCACCCCGTTAGACTCGGCCATTGGCACCTTTGTGTCCCGCAGACGGCCATCGGAGTCGGTGACGGGGACCTTCAGCCAGCCAATCGGAAGCACGGGAAGAGATGTCGGCACCGAATAAGTCGTACGACCCTGTAGAGGTCGAGGCGTTGAAACCGGAAGAGATCGAGCGCATGCGGGACGAGGCGCTCGCCGCCTTCGCCGCCGCGGACTCCCTCGACGCGCTCCACGAGGCCAAGGTCGCCCACACCGGCCCCGCCTCCCCGCTGGCCCTCGCCAACCGCGAGATCGGCGCCCTGCCCCCGCACGCCAAGGCCGACGCCGGCAAGCGCGTCGGGCAGGCGCGCGGCGCCGTGAACAAGGGCCTCGCCGCCCGCCAGGCGGAACTGGAAGCCGAGCGGGACGCGCGCGTGCTGGTCGAGGAGGCAGTGGACGTCACGCTGCCCTACGACCGAGTGCCCGCCGGCGCCCGGCACCCGCTCACCACGATGATGGAGCGGGTCGCGGACGTCTTCGTGGCCATGGGCTACGAGGTCGCCGAGGGGCCGGAGGCCGAGGCGGAGTGGTTCAACTTCGACGCCCTCAACTTCCTGCCCGACCACCCGGCCCGGCAGATGCAGGACACGTTCTTCGTGCAGGGCCCCAAGGGCACCGAGGAGTCCGGCTCCGGCGTCGTCCTGCGCACGCACACCTCCCCGGTCCAGGCCCGCGCCCTGCTCGACCGTGAGCTGCCGGTCTACATCGTCTGCCCCGGCCGGGTGTTCCGCACGGACGAGCTGGACGCCACGCATACGCCCGTCTTCCACCAGATCGAGCTGCTCGCGATCGACGAGGGCCTGACCATGGCGGACCTCAAAGGCACCATGGACCACATGGTCCAGGCCCTGTTCGGCGCGGACATGAAGACCCGGCTGCGGCCGGCCTACTTCCCCTTCACCGAGCCGAGCGCCGAGATGGACATGCTCTGCTACGTCTGTAAGGGCGAGTCCGCCGGCAACCCCGACCGGCCCTGCCGCACCTGCTCGTCCGAGGGCTGGATCGAGCTCGGCGGCTGCGGCATGGTCAACCCGCGGGTGCTCACCGCCTGCGGCGTCGACCCCGAGAAGTACAGCGGCTTCGCCTTCGGGTTCGGCATCGAGCGGATGCTGATGTTCCGCCACAACGTCGAGGACATGCGAGACATGGTCGAGGGTGACGTCCGGTTCACCCGGCCGTTCGGGATGGAGATCTGATGCGGGTCCCGCTTTCTTGGCTGCGGGAGTACGTCGACCTGCCGGCGACTGAGACCGGCCGAGACGTCCAGGCCAAGCTCATTTCGGCCGGTCTGGAGGTCGAGACCGTCGAGCAGCTCGGCGCCGACCTCAAGGGCCCCCTGGTGGTCGGCCAGGTGGCGACCATCGAGGAGCTGACGGAGTTCAAGAAGCCGATCCGCTTCTGCACCGTCGACGTCGGCCAGGCCAACGGCACCGGTGAGCCCCAGGAGATCGTCTGCGGCGCCCGCAACTTCGCCGTCGGCGACAAGGTCGTCGTGGCCCTGCCCGGCGCCGTGCTTCCCGGTGACTTCCAGATCGCCGAGCGAAAGACGTACGGCAAGATGTCCCGCGGCATGATCTGCTCCAGCGACGAGCTGAACATGGGCGACGACGGCACCAAGGGCATCATCGTCCTGCCGCCGGAGACCGAGGTCGGCAGGGACGCGGTCGAACTGCTGGAGCTGGTCGACGAGGTCCTCGACATCGCCGTCACGCCCGACCGCGGCTACTGCCTGTCCATCCGCGGTGTCGCCCGTGAGACCGCCATCGCCTACGGCCTGCCGCTGCGCGACCCGGCGCTGCTCGACGTGCCCGGCCCGAACGCGTACGGCTACCCGGTGCGGATCTCCGACCCCACCGGCTGCGACCGCTTCACGGCCCGCACGGTGACCGGCCTGAGCGCCGAGGCCCGTTCCCCGATCTGGCTCCAGCGCCGGCTCCAGAAGGTCGGCATGCGCCCGATCTCGCTCGCCGTCGACGTCACCAACTACGTGATGATGGAGCTCGGCCAGCCGCTGCACGCCTACGACCGCGGCCTGGTCCAGGGCACGATCGGCGTGCGCCGGGCCCAGCCGGGCGAGAAGCTCACCACCCTCGACGGCGTCGAGCGCACGCTGGACGCCGAGGACCTGGTGATCACCGACGACCGCGGCCCGATCGGGCTCGCCGGTGTCATGGGCGGCGCCAACACGGAGATCGCGGACCACGACGACGTGGAGAACGCCACGGCGGACATCGTCATCGAGGCCGCGCACTTCGACGCGGTGTCGATCGCGCGCACGGCCCGCCGGCACAAGCTGTCCTCCGAGGCGTCCCGCCGCTTCGAGCGCGGTGTCGACCCGCAGGCCGCCGCTGCCGCCGCGCAGCGCACGGTCGACCTGCTGGTCCTCCTCGCGGGCGGTACCGCCGAGGCCGGCGTCACCGAGGTGCTCGCGCCGACCGCGCCGCGCACCATCACCATCCCGGCCGACCACCCGGACAAGGTCGCGGGCGTGGCCTACGGCCGGGAGACCGTCGTACGGCGGCTCCAGGAGGTCGGCTGTGACGTGTACGGGCAGGACGAACTGATCGTCACCGTGCCGTCCTGGCGCCCCGACCTCACCGACCCGAACGACCTGGCCGAAGAGGTCATCCGCCTGGAGGGCTACGAGAACCTGCCCTCCACGCTGCCCAAGCCGCCCGCCGGCCGCGGCCTGACGCACCGGCAGCGACTGCACCGCCGCGTCGGCCGTGCCCTGGCCGGTGCCGGGTACGTAGAGGCGCTGAACTACCCGTTCATCGGCGAGCAGGTCTTCGACCAGCTCGGCCTCGACGCGGACGACCCGGCCCGCCGCGTCGTCAAGCTCAGCAACCCGCTGAGCGACGAGGAGCCCGCGCTGCGCACGACGCTGCTGCCGGGTCTGCTGGCCGCCCTGCGGCGCAACGACGGCCGCGGCTCGCACGACCTCGCGCTGTTCGAGTCCGGTCTGGTCTTCCGGCCGCGCGAGGAGCAGCGGATCGCCGCCGTGCTGCCCGTCGACCGCCGCCCGACCGACGAGGAGCTGGCCGAGCTGAACGCGGCGCTGCCCGAGCAGCCTCGGCACGCCGCCGTCGTTCTCGCCGGTGCGCGTGAGCAGGCCGGCTGGTGGGGCAAGGGCCGTCCGGCCGACTGGGCCGACGCGGTGGAGGCGGCGCGTTCCGTCGCCCATGAGGCGGGCGCCGAGCTGATCATCCGCAAGGGGCAGTACGGGCCGTGGCACCCCGGGCGGTGTGCCGAGCTGGCGATCACCGTGGACGGTGCCGAGCGGGTCGTAGGCCATGCGGGGGAGCTCCACCCGCGCGTGGTGAAGGCGCTGGGGCTGCCGGCGCGTACCTGTGCGATGGAGATCGACCTGGATGCGGTGGAGTCGGCCGGTGACGCCACGGTGAAGGCGCCGCGGATCTCCACGTTCCCGGTCGCCACGCAGGATGTCGCCCTGGTCGTCGACGCGGTTGTTCCGGCGGCGGAGGTCGAGGAGGCCTTGCGTGACGGTGCCGGGGAGCTGCTGGAGTCGATCCGGCTGTTCGATGTGTACGAGAACGCGGAGCAGCTGGGTGACGGACGGAAGTCGCTCGCCTATGCGCTGCGGTTCCGGGCGGCTGATCGGACGCTGACCGTGGATGAGGCTTCCGCGGCCCGGGATGCGGCGGTCGCCCTCGCGGGCGAGCGTGTGGGCGCCGAGCTGCGGAGCTGAGTGCCCAAGGGGCGGGGAACTGCGATGTGCCGGCGGCTGCGGGTTCGTCGTGGTCGTTCGCGCAGTTCCCCGCGCGTCGTGGTCGTTCGCGCAGTTCCCCGCGCCCCTGACAGTCTCGGTCGTTCGCATGGTCATCGTGGGCGATCCTGCCCCGGTGGATGGTCAGGGTCGCCTTCAGGGGCGCGGGGAACTGCGCGAACAACCACAACGCGCCTGCAGTCGACGACCCACCCCTGACACAACGGCGATGACTCGCCCGGCTCAGCCGGCG
Source organism: Streptomyces coeruleorubidus (assembly GCF_028885415.1). Classification (GTDB taxonomy): domain Bacteria; phylum Actinomycetota; class Actinomycetes; order Streptomycetales; family Streptomycetaceae; genus Streptomyces; species Streptomyces coeruleorubidus_A. The sequence goes on along the minus strand of NZ_CP118527.1, from coordinate 1,919,271 downwards.
GAGCCGTCCGCCCCGCCACGGAGTGTCGGGCAGGCAGCCGGGCGGACGGCGGAAGCGGGCCGCCGCACTGTACGAGGGGGAGCCGGCGGCCCGGCCGGCCTCTTTCGAGGCATTTCAGTCAACCGGCCGGCGACTGTGAGCGACAGTGCGCGCACAGTGCGGATTCGAGCACTCCGTTCACACCCCGTGTGAAGGCGGAGCCACTAATCTGGCCGCACCGAGCCACCGGGGGGCCCACATGCAGCCCAACACTCTGCTCGACGCGATCCTGGACGAGGCCGGGATCTCGCACGCGGGGCTGGCCGCACATGTCAACCAGACGGGACGGGCGCGCGGCCTGTCCCTGAGATACGAACACACCGCCGTCGCCCGGTGGTTGAAGGGGCAGCGTCCCCGGGGCCAGGTGCCCGACCTGATCTGCGAGGTGCTCGCCGCCCGGCTGCGGCGGCAGGTCACCCTGGACGACATCGGCCTGGGCGTGCCCGGTGAACCGTCCGCCGTGCACACCGGCTCGCTGTCCGGGTTCGTCGAGCGGGCCACCGCCCTGTGGCGCTCCGACCAGCAGCAGCGCCCGCACATCCTGGGCGCGCCCGCGCTGACCGGCACGCCCGCCGTCATGCCGGTGTGGGAGTGGGAGAACCCGCCCGAGGACGTGGACGTCTCGCGCGGCGGCAGACACCGGGTCACCCCGGGCGACCTGGAGATGCTGCGGGCCGCCCGGACGCACTACGAGCAGATGTACCGCAAGGCCGGGGGCATCGCGACACGGGCGCGCATCGTCGGCTTCCTCAACGCCGAGGCCGCGCCGCTGCTGCGCGGCAGCTACACCGACGAGACGGGGCGCCAACTGCACCGGGCCACGGGCGGGTTGGTGGCCGTCGCCGGGATCTGCGCCTACGACTCCGACGCGCACGGCCTCGCCCAGCGCTACTTCCACCAGGCGCTGCGCCTCGCCAAGGCCAGCGGGGACCGAGGACTCGGCGCCTACATCATCGCGCTGCTGGTCAACCAGTCGCTGTTCATGCGGGAGTACCGGCAGGCCGTCGCCTTCGCGGAGGCCGCGCTGCGGGCCGCCGGCAAGCACATCACCCCGGCGCTCGCCTCCGACCTGTACGCGATGCAGGCCAAGGCGTACGCGCATCTCGGCGACGGCAGCAGCGCCCTGTCCTGCATCCGGCGCGCCGAGCAGGCCGCGGCACGCATCCGGCGCGGCTATGAGCCCGACGAGACCGGTTATGTCCAGCCGGGACTGGTCAACGTCCAGGTGGCGGAGGCGCTGCTGAGTCTCGGGGAGATCGCGGCCGCCGGGGAGCATGCCGCGGCCGCGGTCGACAACCCGGCGCACGACCGCGGCCGGGTGCACCGGCTGGCCATGCTCAGCACGATCGAGCTGCGGCAGGGCAACGCGGACAAGGCCGTGGCCATCGCCGTGCAGATGGCCGAGCAGGCCCGCGGCATGGAGTCCCAGCGGCTGCGCGACCGGCTGCGCGCGGTGCGGGAGCACCTGGTGCGCAGCGGCTGCGCGGGCACGGCCGAGGCCGCGGAACTCATCGACGGGGCACTGCGCGTACCGTTGTAGACCCCGGGCGACGGGCGCCCGCGTCATCCCGAGCGACTTCCCGTGCGCCTGCTGTCACTACACCCCTGCTGCGATATTGCCACTTACTCGACGGAAGGTGGCAGAACCGTGCAGTGGACGAAACACAACGAACAGGCTGTGTACTCAAACCGCTGGTTCAGCGTCAATCTCGCGGATGTCGAACTGCCGGACGGCCGGCACCTCGACCACTTCCTCATACGGCTGCGGCCCGTTGCCGTGGCCACGGTCGTGAACGAGGCCAACGAGGTGCTGCTCCTGTGGCGGCACCGCTTCATCACCGACAGTTGGGGGTGGGAACTCGCGGCGGGCGTCGTCGAGGACGGCGAGGACATCGCCCGCGCGGCCGCCAGGGAACTGGAGGAGGAGACCGGCTGGCGGCCGGGACCCCTGCGCCACCTGATGAGCGTGGAGCCGTCCAACGGGCTCACCGACGCCCGGCACCACGTGTACTGGGCCGACGAGGGCGAGTACGTCGGGCACCCCGTGGACGACTTCGAGTCGGACCGCCGGGAATGGGTTCCCCTCAAGCTCGTCCCCGACATGGTCGCCCGCGGGGAGGTCCCGGCCGCCAACATGGCGGCCGCGTTACTGCTGCTGCACCATCTCAGGCTCGGTCAGGACACGTTGCCCTGAACTAACGCCCCAGTGCCTGCCAGATCGCCACGACGAGGGCACCCACGGCGGTGAGGGCGGCGACCGCGGGCAGCGGCCAGCGCGCGTGTTCCAGTGAGTTGATCCGGGTGTTGAGCTCGTCGAGTTCCTTGGCGGTCTCCTCGGTGCGGTGGTTGAGCAGGGCCAGCCCGCCCTCGACGCGGGCGTACGCCACATCGAGGCGGCGTCGTAACTCTGCGAGTTCTCCATGGACGACCGGATGCTCGGGATCGGCGGTCACGAGTCCGTTCCTTTCCGTAGTCGTTGTACATCCCTTGCATGCGCATGAGGAGTCAACTCGCCTGGTGGGCGCCTGGGGAGAGTGTGCGACGGGCATATGCGAGCCCGGCGCGCACACGGTGTGTGAATGCCACGGGCCCGGCACCAATTCCGGTGCCGGGCCCGTGGGTTGGCCGAATTCTGACCGTCCGTAATCAGCCTCGGAGGCCGGGACGGGAAGCCGGGCGGTCAGTCGTACGTGTAGAAGCCCGACCCCGTCTTGCGGCCCAGCCGGCCCGCGTCGACCATGCGCTGGAGGAGCGGGGGAGCGGCGTACAGGGGCTCCTTGTACTCCTCGTACATCGACTGGGCCACCGAGGCGACCGTGTCCAGGCCGATGAGGTCGGAGAGCTTCAGGGGGCCCATCGGGTGGGCGCAGCCCATCTCCATGCCGTTGTCGATGTCCTCGCGGCTGGCGATGCCCGTCTCGAACATCCGGATCGCGGAGAGCAGGTACGGGATCAGCAGCGCGTTGACCACGAAGCCGGAGCGGTCCTGAGCGCGGATCGCGTGCTTGCCCAGCACCTTCTCGGTGAACAGCTGGGCCCGGCCCAGCGTGCCCTCGGACGTGGTGAGGGCCGGGATCAGCTCGACGAGCTTCTGCACCGGGGCCGGGTTGAAGAAGTGGATGCCGATGACCTGGTCCGGCCGCGAGGTCGCCACCGCCAGCTTCACCAGCGGGATGGAGGAGGTGTTGGAGGCCAGGATGGCGTCGGGCCGGGTGACGACCTGGTCGAGCACCTGGAAGATCTCGGTCTTGACCTGCTCGTTCTCGACGACGGCCTCGATCACCAGGTCGCGGTCGGCGAACTCGCCGAGGTCCGTGGTGAAGCTCAGACGGGCCTGTGTGGCCTCCAGCTCCTCCTCGGTGATCTTGCCGCGCTCGGCTGCCTTGGCCAGGGAGTTGAACAGCCGGGTCCGGCCGATCTCCAGGGCCTCGCCGGTGGTCTCGGCGACCATGACGTCCAGACCGGACCGGGCGCACACCTCGGCGATCCCCGCGCCCATCTGACCGCAGCCCACGACCCCGACGCGTGCAATGTCTCCCGCTGGGATGTCCGTCACATCGTCCCTTTCGCTGCTGATCCACTTCTGGGCAGGTGCTCCGGGTTCCGGTGCCTGCTCCGTTCGTGCACGTTACTCCCAAGTATCGATGATCGATCGCGGGGGTCGGGTCCCCTTCGGGCATGCTGGGCGCGGAGCGATCCGCGGCCGGGCGGATCCGCGGCTTTCTGGGGCATGCGGATGGGACGAGTGTCACGCAGGGCGTTCGCGGTGGCGGCGCTGTCGGCTTTCACGATGATGCCTCCGGCCTCGGCCGCGCCCAAGCGGGACGGCAGGGGCGACGACAGGGCGGCCTCCGAGATGCGGGGCGTGTGGCTGGCCACCGTGGCGGGCCGCGACTGGCCGTCGAAGCCGGGGCTGACCGCCGCGCAGCAGCGGGCCGAGCTGATCACCCACCTCGACAGGGCGGTGAGCAACCGGCTCAACACTGTCATCTTCCAGGTCCGGCCCTCGGCGGACGCCCTGTGGCCCTCGCCGTACGAGCCGTGGTCGCAGTACCTGACCGGCACCCAGGGCAAGGACCCCGGCTGGGACCCGCTGGGCACGGCCGTGGAGGAGGCCCACGCCCGCGGCCTGAAGCTGCACGCCTGGTTCAACCCGTACCGCGTCGCCGCCCACGCCGACCCGACCCGGCTGGCCGCCGGCCACCCCGCCCGCAGGAACCCGGACTGGGTGGTGACGTACGGCGGGAAGCTCTACTACAACCCGGGGCTGCCCGAGGTCCGGGACTTCGTGCAGGACGCGATGCTCGACGCGGTGGAGAAGTACCCCGTGGACGGCGTCCACTTCGACGACTACTTCTACCCGTACCCGGTGGCGGGCCAGAGCTTCGACGACGACTCGGCCTACGAGGAGTACGGCGCCGGCTTCCCGGACCGGGCGGCGTGGCGGCGGGACAACATCGACAAGCTGGTCCGGGAGACGGCGGACCGCATCAAGCAGATCCGGTCCGGCACCCCCTTCGGCATCAGCCCCTTCGGCGTGTGGCGCAACGCCGCCACCGACCCGCACGGCTCGGACACCCGGGCGGGCGTGCAGACCTACGACGACCTGCACGCGGACACGCGCAAGTGGGTGCGCGAGAGCTGGATCGACTACATCGTCCCGCAGCTGTACTGGAACATCGGCTTCGCCGCCGCCGACTACGCGAAACTGCTGCCCTGGTGGGCGGAGGTCGCGAGCGGCACCTCGACGCGGCTCTACGTGGGGGAGGCGCTGTACAAGGCCGGTGACCCGGCGCAGCCCGCCGCCTGGCAGGACCCGACCGAGTTGTCCCGGCACCTGACGCTGGCCAGGGATCACGCGCAGGTGCGCGGGCACGTCTTCTTCGCCGCCAAGGACGTGGCGGCCGATCGGATCGGGGCGATGGCGAGGGTGGTCACCGACCACTACGGCCAGCCGGCGCCGCCGCCGCGCTGAATCACGGCCCGGTGGTGGTCTCCCGGTGCCGGATCTCGGTGTCGGGTCCCGGCGAGCACACGCCCTCGTGCCCGTCCTCGAACCGGACGCGGTAGGGGGGATTGCCCTCCTGGCCCAGCACTTCGACGATCTCGCCGACCTTGTCGTGCTGACCGACCACCCTGCCGTGCTGGACAAGCTGGTCGCCCACGGTTGCGCGCATCTGGAGCCTCCTCACGGTGTGTGGAGCAGCGGTCCGTGGCCTTCGAGTCTACGGCCGGGGGCGCCACTCGGCAGGGGGCCCGGGTGTGCCCCGCTCAGCCGCGTGCCCGTTGTGTGACGGCGATGCAGACCAGCACCGCCGCGGCTGTCAGCGGGGCGGCCACCGTCAGGTGCTCGCCCAGCAGCAGCACCGACCACACCAGTGTGAGCAGGGGCTGGGCGAGCTGCAACTGGCTGGCCTTCGGGATGCCGATGGCCGCCATGCCCCGGTACCAGACGACCAGTCCGAGGAACTGCGAGCCCGCAGCCACCCACAGCAGCCCGGTGACGCTGTGCGCGGTCGGCTGCACCGGTTCCTGCGCCAGCGCGAACGCGGCGACGGGCACGGTCAGCGGCAGGCACAGCACCAGCGCCCAGCCGATGACGTGCCAGCCCGGCATGACCCGGGCCAGCCGGCCGCCCTCGGTGTAGCCGGCCGCGCACACCAGCAGCGCCGCGAAGAGGTACAGGTCGGCGGTGCTCAGGGCGCCGCCGCTCTGCTGCACGGTGAAGGCCAGCACCGCCGCCGCGCCGGCGAGGGCCGCCGTCCAGAAGGTGCGCGAGGGCCGGGTGCCGACGCGCAGGGCGGAGAAGAGAGCGGTGGTCAGGGGGAGCAGACCGACCACGACGGCGGCGTGCGCGGTGGTCGAGGTCTGCAGTGCCAGCGTGGTCAGCAACGGGAAACCGAGCACCACACCGGCCGCGACCACCGCGAGGCCCGGCCAGTGGCGGCGGGCGGGCAGCGGGACGCGAAGGGCCAGCAGACAGCCCCCCGCGATCACCGCGGCCAGGACAGTCCGGACGGCGACCAGCGACCAGGGCCCGAAGCCCTCGAGACCCCAGGCGGTGGCGGGGAAGGTGAGGGAGAAGGCGATGACGCCCAGGGCGGCCTGGAGGGTGCCGAGGCCGGGCCGGTCCCGTTCCGGCTCTGTGGCGACTGCTATCCGGGATGCGGTAGTAGCGCTACTCTGTGCTCTCATGCAAGAGCGTAGCAGTGTGGGTGATCTGGCAGAACAGCTGCGGCGGGAGCTGAACCGCTACTCACCAGGTGGAAAGCTGCCGTCGAGCCGGGCCCTGGTAGAGCGGTTCCGGGTGAGTCCCGTGACCGTGTCGCGGGCGCTGGCGCAGCTCGCCGCCGAGGGGCTGGTGGTCACCCGGCCGGGCGCGGGCGCGTTCCGCGCGCAGGCCCGTACGGCACCGGCCCCCGCCGGGGACACATCCTGGCAGGAGGTCGCGCTCAGCGCCGACGGTGCCGCCGACCTCGTACCGCGCTCGGTGGACGCCTCCGGGGTGCTGGTCTCGCTGGCCGCTCCGCCGCCCGGTGTGATCGAGTTCAGCGGCGGTTATCTGCACCCGTCGTTGCAGCCCGAGCGGGCGATGGCCGCCGCCCTGTCGCGCGCCGGACGCCGCCCCGGCGCCTGGGGACGCCCGCCCATGGAAGGGCTGCCGGAGCTGCGGGAGTGGTTCGCGCGGGGCATCGGCGGGTCCTTCACGGCCGCCGAGGTGCTGATCACCGCGGGCGGGCAGTCCGCGCTCACCACCGCCCTGCGCGCCCTCGCCCCGCCCGGTGCCCCCGTCCTCGTCGAGTCGCCGACCTACCCCGGGATGCTCGCCATCGCCCGTGCCGCGGGCCTGCGCCCGGTGCCCGTCCCGGTGGACGCGGACGGCGTGAAACCGGCGCTGCTCGCCGACGCCTTCCGGGCCACCGGCGCCCCGGCCTTCGTCTGCCAGCCGCTCTTCCAGAACCCCACCGGTGCCGTGCTCGCGCCCGAGCGGCGCCGCGAGGTGCTGGGCATCGCCCGCGCGGCGGGCGCGTTCGTCGTCGAGGACGACTTCGTGCGGCGGCTCGTGCACGAGGACGCGGGGCCGCTGCCGCGCCCGCTGGCCGCCGACGACCCCGACGGTGTCGTCGTCCACGTCTGCTCGCTGACCAAGGCGACCTCGCCGAGCTTCCGGGTGAGCGCCCTGGCCGCGCGCGGCCCGGTCCTGGAGCGGCTGCGCGCCATCCAGGTCGTCGACACCTTCTTCGTGCCCCGGCCCCTTCAGGAGGCGGCACTCGAACTCGTCGGCTCGCCCGCCTGGCCGCGCCATCTGCGAGCGGTGTCCGCCGAGTTGAGGGCACGCCGGGACGCGATGACCGCCGCGCTCGCGCTGCACCTGCCGGAACTCGCCCTGCCGCACGTGCCGTCCGGCGGCTACCACCTGTGGCCGCGCCTGCCCGACGGCACGGACGAACCGGCCCTGACCTCCGCCGCACTGCGCGCGGGCGTCGCCGTCACCCCCGGCCGCCCCTACTTCAGCGCCGAGCCGCCGGCCGCGCACATCCGGCTGAGCTTCGCGGCGGTCGCGGGGACCGGGGAGATCGCGGAGGGCGTACGGCGGCTGCGCACGGCCTGCGACGAGGTGCTGGGATAAGCGTTCGACGCATGGCTGGTGAGCTGCGAGCATCCCGTCATGACCGACACGCCGAGCCTGCCCGAGGGCTACGAGATCTCCACCGACCCCGCCCGCGTCGACGCCGAGCGGGTCCACCACTGGCTGTCCACCGACGCGTACTGGGCGCTCGGCCGCCCGCGCGAGAAGCAGGACCGGGCGATCGAGGGCTCGCTCAACTTCGGCGTGTACGAGACGGTGTCGCAGAAGCAGGTGGCGTACGCCCGGGTCATCACGGACCGGGCGACCTTCGGGTGGCTGTGCGACGTGTACGTCGACCCGTCGGTGCGCGGCAAGGGGGTCGGCACCGCGCTCGTGGCGGCCGTACGGGACGAGTTGCGGGAGTACGGGGTACGGCGCGTGCTGCTCGCCACGCACGACGCGCACGGCGTCTACGAGAAGCTCGGGTTCGCGGCGCTGGAGCGGCCCGCGGACTGGATGGCTCTCATCTTCGGCCAGTGAGGGCCGGTGCACCCTGGGTAACTCCCTGGTAACACCTCTTGACCTGCGCACTTGCGGGACTCACGATCGCCGCATGCCACTTCGGGTCACGTTCGTCGCCGCCGCGCGCAGCTCCCCGCTGCTCGCCGAGCGCTTCGAGGACGACCGGCTGCTGGACCAGGCCGGCTGGGGTGAGGTGGAGCGCGCCGCCCACGAGCTGCTGCCGCTCGCCGCGGCCGAGCTGCGCTACTGCTCGCCGACCCCGCGCAGCCGTGCGACGGGGGAGGGGCTCGGGTACGCGCCGCTGGTGCAACTCGGTCTGCGGGACTGCGACATGGGCCGGTGGCGCGGGCTGACCCTGGGCGAGGCGATGGCCCGCGAGCCCGAGGCCGTGGACGCCTGGCTCGCCGATCCGCGCGCCACACCGCACGGCGGTGAGTCGCTGGTGGACTTCATCACCCGCGTCGGCGGCTGGCTCGACACCCGGCCCGTCGAGGACGGCTGCCGGGTCGTGGCGGTCGCCGAGCCGTCCGTGATCCGTGCCGCCCTGGTGTACGCCCTGAAGGCACCGCCCTCGACGTACTGGAACATCGACGTCCGCCCGCTGTCGACGACCTCCGTCACGGGCCGGGCGGGGCGCTGGAACCTGCGCTTCGACGGGGTGTCGGCTCCGACTTCGCGTGCCTAGTGCTGTGACCGGGAACCTTCGCCGGGTGGTGTTGGTGGCTCTTGAGCCGGTTGGATGTGATCTCACTTCTGGTCGGGTGTGGGGGCGGGATGGCGCAATCGGTCCGGGTACGCATGCTGACCGAGCAGGAGAGGCAGAAACTGCAGCAGGTCGTGCGGCGAGGTAGACCTGGAAGGAATCCCCGGACCCTGACTTCGAAGCCAAGCTCGACCGAATCGAGTACGCGATCAACGAGCGCCCGCCACCCCGACCTCCTGGCCGCACAACGACGCGAACGAGCCCGCATCCGCAGCGAGAAAGCCATCCGCTGGGGCGGCAGAGCGGTCCAGGCCGCGACCTGACCGCCGGACCTTTCCCGGTCACAGCACTGGATCGCCCGGCAAATTGATCGTCTTGTACTCCAGGAACGAGCTGAGGCCCTCGGGCCCGAACTCGCGGCCGATCCCGGATTCCTTGTATCCGCCGAACGGGGCGGCGAACTCGATCCGGTACCCGTTCAGCGTCAAGGTCCCCGTGCGCACCTGGCGAGCGATGCGCATGGCCCGCTCCAGGTCGTTGGTCCAGACGCTTCCCGACAGGCCGTACTTCGAGTCGTTCGCGATACGGACCGCGTCGTTGTCGTCGTCGAACGGGATCACGACGAGCACAGGGCCAAAGATCTCCTCCTGCGCGATGCGCATGGAGCTGTCGACGTCTGCGAAGATCGTCGGTTCGACGTACCAGCCCTTCGGCTGGCGCGCGGGACGGCCGCCGCCGACCGTGATCGTCGCGCCGTCCTTCCGCCCGACGGCGATGTAGTCCTCGACCCGCCGCCGCTGGCGCTCGGCCACCAGGGGGCCGACCTCGGTCGAGGGGTCATCCGGATCGCCGACCCTCAGCGCAGCAGCTGATTGAACTGCTCGCCGCACAGCGCGCCGACCGCCGCCCTACGGCGGAGCTGCCCGTGAAGCTGATCTTGTCAACCAGCGGGTGCCGCACGAGCGCCTCACTGTTCTCCCGGTCGGCAGGCACGATGTTGAGGACACCTGGAGGCAGACCGGCGGCCTCCAGGGCAGCGTCGGCGAGCAGGTACGCGTCCAGCGGGGTCTCCGGGGCGGGCTTCAGCACGACGGTGCAGCCGGCGATCAGGGCGGGAGCAAGATTCACCATCGTCAGGATGAGCGGCGCGTTCCACGGCACGATCTGCCCCACGACGCCCACCGGCTCCCGAAGGATCCGCGCGGGACCGCTGAGACCTGCTCGATCCTGCTCGATCCTGCTCGAAGGGGAACGTCGCGGCAAGTTCCCTGAAGTAGTCCAGGACCATCACGACATGCGGGGCCAGGGGCCATCGTCGAAGGCGGCGCGCGCCGCGCGTACTGCTCGGTCGATATCGGCAGGCGTCGATGAGGGAGCGGTACCGACCCGCTCCTCCGTGACCGGAGAAATGACCTCGATCACGTCTTCCGAGGCAGGCGTGACCATGTCCCCGCCAATGAACAGCCGATCCCGCACTGTGTGGCTGGTCATGTCCGCTCCATTCGCGGTGCCAGGACGCGCCCACGTGGATGGCCGTCGGTGAGCGAGGCCAAGCCGTCACCACGTGATGCTGCCCTCAGCCGACCACGTCCGGGCCTCGGCCGCGCGCGGGCTTCCACCAGACAGAGGACCGATGCCGTGGCGACCCGCGAGCGGCAACCCGGCGAACCTTCCCGGTCACGGCACTGGTCGGCTCAGATGGTCGGCTCAGTCTTCGCGTGCGTAGTCGGTGCGCAGCACGAGGTCCTTGGCCGGGCCCCGTACGTGCCACACCGTCCGCCAGTGGTCCGGGTCGCGGACGGTGAACTCGCCGCGGTAGAGGTCCGCCGCGCAAGGGTGGTCGGCGACGTGCCGTCCGGACGTCAGGTCCAGGTCGTGGAACGGCCGCCCGTCCGCGAACCGCACGTCCGCCGAGCCGCCCGGGCCCGGCAGGAACCGCAGCGTCCGCTCGGCGGGCCGGGCGACGCCCTGCCAGACGAAGGTGCCGGACTCGTGGTGCAGCAGTCCGCCGTCCTCCGCCGCGGCGAACACGGTGCTTCCGGAGAACTCCCCCTGCTCGCCGCTCGCGAGATCCCGCACCGACCGGGCCACGCGCCAACGCCCGGCCAGATACGCCAGTACGTCCGGCACTGGCCAGAACTCGCCCATTCCGTCCCGCTCTCCGTCCCAACCGTTGTTGCGCGACCCATTGACGCGCCCCTGCCCCCTCCCTATCTTGCCGTTCGAAGTGCTGATCAATGTCTGATATTTCGAACACTCCTCTACCAGAGAGCCGCGGAGTATCCATGCCACGCACCGCCCGCACCCGATGGAGAATCGGTCTCACGACCACCGCCCTCCTGACGGCAGCAGCCCTCGTACCGGCCCCCGCGCACGCCGAGGACGTCACCGACTACGCCATCACCGTCGACCCGTCCGCCAAGGGCGCCGCGATCGACGACACGATGTACGGCGTCTTCTTCGAGGACATCAACCGGGCCGCCGACGGCGGTCTGTACGCCGAGCTCGTGCAGAACCGCTCCTTCGAGTACTCCACCGCCGACAACGGCTCCTACACGCCCCTGACCTCGTGGACGGCCGGTGGCACGGCCGAGGTCGTGAACGACTCGGGCCGCCTCAACGAGCGCAACCGCAACTACCTCTCGCTGGGCGCCGGCTCCTCCGTCACGAACGCCGGCTACAACACCGGCATCCGGGTCGAGCAGGGCAAGCGGTACGACTTCTCCGTGTGGGCCCGCGCCGAGAGCGGCAGCACGCTCACCGTCTCCCTCAAGGACACGGCAGGCGCCCTGGCGACCGCCCGGCAGGTGGCCGTCAAGGGCGGCTGGGCCAAGTACAAGGCCACCTTCACCGCGACCCGCACCAGTAACCGCGGCCGCCTCGCCGTCGCCTCGACGAACGCCGCCGCGCTCGACGAGATATCGCTCTTCCCGCGCGACACCTACAAGAACCAGCCGAACGGCCTGCGCAAGGACCTCGCCGAGAAGATCGCCGCGCTGAAGCCGGGCTTCGTGCGCTTCCCCGGCGGCTGCCTGGTCAACACCGGTTCCATGGAGGACTACAGCGAGGCCTCGAACTGGCAGCGCAAGCGCAGCTACCAGTGGAAGGACACCATCGGCCCCGTAGAGCAGCGCGCCACCAACTCCAACTTCTGGGGCTACAACCAGAGCTACGGCCTCGGCTACTACGAGTACTTCCGCTTCTCCGAGGACATCGGCGCCATGCCGCTGCCCGTCGTCCCCGCCCTGGTGACCGGCTGCGGCCAGAACAAGGCCACCGACGACGACGCCCTGCTCAAGCGCCACATCCAGGACACCCTCGACCTCATCGAGTTCGCCAACGGCCCGGCGACCTCCAAGTGGGGCAAGGTCCGCGCGCAGATGGGCCACCCCAAGCCCTTCCACCTCAGCCACATCGGCGTCGGCAACGAGGAGAACCTCCCCAAGGAGTTCTTCGCCCGCTTCGAGCAGTTCCGGGCCGCCATCAAGGCCAAGTACCCGGACATCACCGTCATCTCCAACTCCGGCCCGGACGACGCCGGTACGACCTTCGACACGGCCTGGCAGCTCAACCGCGAGGGCAAGGTCGACATGGTCGACGAGCACTACTACAACAGCCCGAACTGGTTCCTGCAGAACAACGACCGCTACGACTCCTACGACCGCAAGGGCCCCAAGGTCTTCCTCGGCGAGTACGCCTCACAGGGCAACGCCTGGAAGAACGGACTCTCCGAGGCCGCGTTCATGACGGGCCTGGAGCGCAACGCGGACATCGTCAAGCTGGCCTCGTACGCCCCGCTGCTCGCCAACGAGGACTACGTGCAGTGGCGGCCGGACATGATCTGGTTCAACAACCACGCCTCCTGGAACTCGGCCAACTACGAGGTCCAGAAGCTGTTCATGACCAATGTCGGCGACCGCGTCGTCCCGTCGAAGGCCACCACCACGCCGAACGTCAGCGGTCCGATCACGGGTGCCGTCGGCCTGTCCACGTGGGCGACCAGCGCCGCGTACGACGACGTGAAGGTCACCGCCGCGGACGGCTCGACGCTGCTCAGCGACGACTTCTCCGGTGACGCCTCCAAGTGGACCACCAGCGGCCGGGGCAGCTGGAGCATCCAGGACGGGCAGTACGTCCAGACCGACACCGCCGCCGAGAACACCATGGTCACGGCGGGTGACCCGGCCTGGAAGGACTACGACCTGCATGTGAAGGCCACCAAGAAGTCCGGCAAGGAGGGCTTCCTCGTCGCCTTCGGCGTCAAGGACACCGGCAACTACTACTGGTGGAACCTGGGCGGCTGGAACAACACCCAGTCGGCGATCGAGCAGGCCGTCGACGGCGGCAAGGGCACGCTGATGACGAAGGCCGGGTCGATCGAGACCGGCCGCGCCTACGACATCGACATCAAGGTCCGCGGCCGCCAGGTCACCCTGTTCCTGGACGGCAAGGAGTGGGGCAGCTTCAAGGACGACAAGCCGGCCGAGCCGTTCCGCCAGGTCGTCACCAAGGACGCGGGGACCGGTGACCTGATCGTCAAGGTCGTCAACGCCCAGTCCGCCGAGGCCCGTACGGCCGTCGACCTGGGTGGCGCGAAGGTCGCCTCCACCGCCCGCGTGACCACGCTGGCCGCCGAGGAGGACGCCGTCAACACGGAGACGGACACGCCGGTGACGCCGGTGACGTCCACCTTCCGCGGCGTGGCCGGGAAGTTCACCTACACCTTCCCGGCGAACTCCGTCACCTTCCTGCGGATCAAGCAGAGGTAGCGGGTCCCTCGTGGGCCGCCGTCCCCGGGACGGCGGCCCGACACGCTGCGTGGCGTCACCGGCCGGAGTCCCACCCGGGGACGGTCGGCAGCACCTTCTCGGCGACACGGAGCAGCACCGCGTCGTCCGGCACCCCGCCGTCGGCGCGCCACAGCGTCACGTCGAGGGAACCGCCGCTGTCCTTGGCGTCATGCGCCACGGTGAGGGCCCGGGCCGGGACGCCGGGGCCGCTCTCGCTGTCGCTCCCGTCGAGGCGGAAGCTGATGCTGATGGTGCGGTCCGAGTAGACGACGGCCGGCCGGCCGTGCACCTTCAGCTGCTCGGCGTCGTTCCCCAGCAGCGCGTGGGACCCGGCCACCGGCAGGCCGTCGTAGGTCGCCGACAGCGTCACGGTGTAGGTGTCGAACTCGACCTGCGCCGAGGGCGTGGCGATCTCCTTGCCGCCGGCGGACTCGAACGAGCTGTCGCCGCCGCTGGCGGTCTTCGCGATCTCCGTCGGCGTGCCGAGCAGGGCGGCGAGGTCGGAACGGTTCAGCGCCTCGCACAACTCCGCTCCCGAGACGCGTTTCCCCTTCGGGCCGGGGGTCTCCCCGTCCGAGCACGTGGCAGGCTTCGGCTCGCTTTCCGCGGACGTCTCGCCGAGTGCCCAGAAGCCGACGCAGAGCGCCCCCACGAAGACCACTGCCGCGACCGCCTGCCCCCACGCGCTCGCACCTTTCTCGGGCGCGCTGATTTCTTCGGCCATGTCCCCCGCCTGCCGTGATCCCCTGATATGTGACGGGGGACCATAACCTGTGATCATGCTCCGGACAAAGTCGGTTTCCTGGTGGCACACGGTGCCCGCTCGCGATTGGGATTGCATAAAACTGCGGTGAAACGTATAGTCATGCTCTCTAAGGAGGAGGTTCCATGGCGGTACGTGCGGCAGTGGCCGGAGCGAGTGGATACGCGGGCGGGGAACTGCTGCGTCTGCTCCTGGCGCACCCCGACGTCGAGATCGGCGCCCTGACCGGCAACTCCAACGCGGGACAGAGGCTCGGTGCGCTCCAGCCGCACCTGCTGCCCCTGGCCGGACGAGTGCTCCAGGAGACCACCCCCGAGGTCCTCGCCGGGCACGACGTCGTGTTCCTCGCACTGCCCCACGGGCAGTCCGCCGCCGTCGCCGAGGAGCTCGGGCCGGACGTGCTGGTGATCGACATGGGGGCCGACTTCCGGCTGACGGACGCCGCCGCCTGGGAGCGGTTCTACGGCTCCCAGCACGCCGGAACCTGGCCCTACGGCCTTCCCGAACTGCCGGGCGCCCGCGCCGCGCTGGAGGGGTCCAAGCGCGTCGCGGTGCCCGGCTGCTACCCCACGGCCGTGTCGCTGGCGCTCTTCCCGGCGTACGCCGCCGGGCTCGCCGAGCCCGAGGCCGTGATCGTCGCCGCGTCCGGCACCTCCGGCGCGGGCAAGGCACCCAAGCCGCACCTGCTGGGCAGCGAGGTCATGGGCTCGATGTCCCCGTACGGCGTCGGCGGCGGGCACCGGCACACCCCCGAGATCACCCAGAACCTCAGCGCGGCCGCCGGCGAGCCGGTCTCCGTCTCCTTCACGCCGACCCTCGCGCCGATGCCCCGCGGCATCCTCGCCACGTGCAGCGCGAAGGCGAAGGACGGGGTCACCGCCGACTCCCTGCGCGCCGCCTACGAGAAGGCCTTCGCCGACGAGCCCTTCGTGCGCCTGCTGCCCGAGGGGCAGTGGCCCGCCACGGCGTCCGTCTACGGTTCGAACGCCGTTCAGGTGCAGGTCGCGTACGACGCGGCCGCCGGACGGATCATCGTGATCAGCGCCATCGACAACCTCACCAAGGGCACCGCCGGCGGTGCCGTCCAGAGCATGAACATCGCCCTGGGGCTCGACGAGACCACCGGACTGACGACGATCGGAGTTGCGCCGTGAGTGTGACGGCAGCGAAGGGATTCACGGCGGCGGGCATCGCCGCCGGGATCAAGGAGAACGGCAACCCCGACCTGGCCCTGGTGGTCAACACCGGGCCCCGCCGCGCCGCCGCCGGCGTCTTCACCTCCAACCGCGTGAAGGCCGCACCGGTCCTGTGGTCCGAGCAGGTGCTCAAGAGCGGTCAGGTGTCCGCCGTCGTCCTCAACTCCGGCGGCGCCAACGCCTGCACGGGCCCGAAGGGCTTCCAGGACACCCATGCGACGGCCGAGAAGGTCGCCGAGGTCCTCGGGCGGGGCGCCGTCGAGGTCGCCGTCTGCTCGACCGGCCTCATCGGCGTCCTGCTGCCCATGGACAAGCTGCTGCCGGGCGTCGAGAAGGCAGCCGCGTCCCTGAGTGAGCACGGTGGCGAGAAGGCAGCCATCGCCATCAAGACCACCGACACCGTCCACAAGACGTCCGTCGTGACCAAGGACGGCTGGACCGTCGGCGGCATGGCCAAGGGCGCCGGCATGCTCGCCCCCGGCCTCGCCACCATGCTCGTCGTCCTCACCACCGACGCGGCCCTGGACAACGACGTCCTCGACAAGGCCCTGCGGGCGGCCACCCGGACGACCTTCGACCGGGTCGACTCCGACGGCTGCATGTCCACCAACGACACCGTGCTGCTGCTCGCCTCCGGCGCCGCCGGGGTCACCCCGGAGTACGACGAGTTCGCCGAGGCCGTACGGCAGGTCTGCGACGACCTCGGGCAGCAGCTCATCCGGGACGCCGAGGGCGCCAGCAAGGACATCAAGGTCGAGGTGATCAACGCCGCGACCGAGGACGACGCCGTCGAGGTGGGCCGCTCCATCGCCCGCAACAACCTCCTCAAGTGCGCGATCCACGGCGAGGACCCCAACTGGGGCCGGGTGCTGTCGGCGATCGGCACGACGAGCGCCGCCTTCGAGCCCGACCGGCTCAACGTCGCCATCAACGGCGTCTGGGTGTGCAAGAACGGCGGTGTCGGCGAGGACCGCGACAAGGTCGACATGCGCTACCGCGAGGTGCACATCGTGGCCGACCTCGCCGCCGGGTCCGAGACCGCCACCATCTGGACCAACGACCTCACCGCGGACTACGTCCACGAGAACAGCGCGTACTCCTCATGAGCACCACTCGCAAACACACCGCCCTGCCCAAGGCCCAGATCCTCATCGAGGCGCTGCCCTGGCTGGTCCGGCACAACGGCAAGACGGTCGTCATCAAGTTCGGCGGCAACGCCATGGTCGACGAGGACCTGAAGGCCGCCTTCGCCCAGGACGTCGTCTTCCTGCACCACGCCGGTCTCAAGCCCGTCGTCGTGCACGGCGGCGGCCCGCAGATCAGCGCCGCCCTCGACCAGCACGGCATCGTCAGCGAGTTCAAGGCGGGCCTGAGGGTGACCACCGAGGACGCCATGGACGTCGTACGGATGGTGCTGGCAGGCCAGGTGCAGCGCGAGCTGGTCGGGCTGCTCAACCAGCACGGCCCGCTCGCCGTCGGCCTGACGGGCGAGGACGCGCACACCATCACCGCCACCAAGCACCAGCCCGAGATCGACGGCGAACTCGTCGACATCGGGCGGGTGGGCGAGATCACCGCGATCGACACGGGCGCGATCGAGGCCCTGCTCGCCGACGGCCGCATCCCGGTCGTCTCGTCGATCGCCCGCTCCCAGGACGACGGACATGTCTACAACGTCAATGCTGATACGGCGGCTGCGGCACTCGCTGCTGCACTGGGCGCCGAAACCCTCATGGTCCTCACGGACGTCGAGGGACTCTACGAGGACTGGCCGAACAGCGACGAGGTGATCAGCCGCCTCACCGCCTCCGAGCTGGAGCGACTGCTGCCGGACCTGTCCTCCGGCATGGTGCCGAAGATGGAGGGCTGCCTGCACGCCGTACGCGGCGGCGTCACCACCGCCCGGGTCATCGACGGGCGGGTCCAGCATTCGATCCTGCTGGAGATCTTCACCGACGAGGGGATCGGCACGATGGTCGTGGCCGACGAGAAGCCCGAGGGACCGGGCGAACAGGGGGAGTCGTGAGCAACCAGGAACTGACCGCGCGGTGGCAGGGCGCGCTCATGAACAACTACGGCACCCCGAGGCTCCCGCTCGTCCGCGGTGAGGGCACCAAGCTGTGGGACGCCGACGGCAGGCAGTACCTGGACTTCGTCGGCGGCATCGCGGTCAACGCGCTCGGCCACGCCCACCCGGCCGTCGTCGAGGCCGTGAGCCGGCAGATCGCCTCCCTCGGCCATGTCTCCAACCTGTTCGTCGCCGAGCCGCCGGTCGCGCTCGCCGAACGGCTGCTCCAGCTCTTCGGCCGCGACGGCAAGGTCTACTTCTGCAACTCCGGCGCCGAGGCGAACGAGGGCGCCTTCAAGATGGGCCGGCTCACCGGGCGGACCCACATGGTCGCGACCCAGGGCGGCTTCCACGGCCGCACCATGGGCGCCCTCGCGCTCACCGGTCAGCCCGGCAAGCAGGAACCCTTCCTGCCGCTGCCGGGCGACGTCACGCACGTCCCGTACGGCGACGCTCAGGCACTGGCCGCCGCGGTGACGCAGGAGACGGCCCTCGTCGTCATCGAGCCGGTCCAGGGCGAGAACGGGGTCGTGGTCCCGCCCGCCGGCTACCTCAAGGCCGCCCGGGCCATCACCGCCGCCACCGGCGCACTGCTCGTCCTCGACGAGGTGCAGACCGGCGTCGGCCGGACCGGTCACTGGTTCGAGTACCAGGCCCACGAGGGCGTGCTGCCCGACGTCGTCACCCTCGCCAAGGGCCTCGGCGGCGGACTGCCGCTCGGCGCGACCGTCGCCTTCGGGCGCGCCGCCGAGTTGCTCCAGCCCGGCCACCACGGCACGACCTTCGGCGGCAACCCCGTCGCCTGCGCCGCCGGGCTCGCCGTCCTCGACACCATCGAGAACGAGGGGTTGCTGCAGAACGTCAAGCGGCAGAGCGAGAAGTTGCGGGACGGTGTCGAAGGCCTCGGTCACGAGTTGATCGATTTCGTCCGGGGCGCGGGTCTCCTCCTGGGTATCGTGCTCACCGAGCCGCTCGCGCCCCAGGTGCAGCAGGCGGCTCAGGACGCCGGCCTCCTGGTGAACGCGCCCGCTCCCGATGTCGTACGGCTCATGCCGCCGCTGAACATCGCCGACGACGAGGTGGACGCCTTCCTCCGGGCGCTGCCCGGCGTCCTCGATGCAGCAGCCGACGGGGACGGACGATCCGGGGAATGAGACGACGATGAGCCAGGCGCAGGACCACGAGCAGCCGGGGGCGAACGGGCCCGCCGTGCCGCAGACCCGCACCGCACGCCACCGCCGGATCGTGGACATCCTCAACCGGCAGCCGGTGCGGTCGCAGAGCCAGCTGGCGAAGCTGCTCGCCGACGACGGGCTGAGCGTCACACAGGCGACGCTCTCCCGTGACCTGGACGAGCTGAACGCGGTGAAGATCCGCAACACCGACGGCGACCTCATCTACGCGGTGCCGAGCGAGGGCGGTTTCCGCACGCCGCGCGCTCCGCTGGGCGGGTCGGCGAAGGAGGATCGGATGCGGCGGCTGTCGCAGGAGCTGCTGATCTCCGCGGAGGCTTCGGCGAATCTCGTGGTCCTGCGGACCCCTCCGGGGGCTGCGCAGTTCCTGGCGTCGGCGATCGACCAGGCCGAGCTGCACGACATTCTGGGGACGATCGCCGGTGACGACACGTTGCTGTTGATCAGCCGGAACCCGACGGGGGGTCAGGAGCTGGCCGACCACTTGCTGAGGCTGGCGCAGAACGGGCATTGAGCACGCCGTGGCGGTGGCTGTTGGTGGTCGTGTGCGGGTGAGCTGTGGCTGGTCGCGCAGTTCCCCGCGCCCCTGAGGGCCGCCACTCACCCCAGCCGCGCAGCCAGACCCCCGGTACAACGGACCTCATCACCAGCCGTGATCAACAGCGCCTCAACCCCCGGCAGCGACTCGAGCCACGCCAACCCCTCCCGCGACCCCATCGCAAACCCCGCCGTGGCCCAGCAGTCCGCCCACGTCAGCCGAGGCCCCACCACGGTCACGGCGACCAGGTCGGTCACGGCCGAACGCCCCGTACGCGGGTCGACGATATGCGTGCCCCGCTCGGCGGTCCCGGACGTGGCCACGGCCAGCTCATCCACCCCGGCCGCGGAGATCACCGCCGCGAGACCGCCCGGCCGCAGGGGATCCGAGATCCCGACCCGCCAGGGCCGCTGCGAGCCCGGGACCCCGAGCAACTGCACATCGCCGCCGCCGTTGACGCTGACCCCGCTCACCCCGGGCACCGCGGCCAACCGCCGCGCCGCCCGCTCGACCGACCAGCCCTTCACGATGCCGGTCGGATCGAGGCGGCCCCCGTACGACGTGCTGAACCAGCCGTCACTCAGCCGCTCCGCCTCGGCCGCCAGTTCCAGGACCTCGGCGACCTCCGGATCACACTCCTCGACCGTCAGCTCACCGCGTTGCAACCGGGAGATCTGGCTGTCCTCGCGGTAGGTGCTGAACACCTCGTCGACCCGGTGCAGCCCGGCGACGGCCTCGTCGACCGCCGCGCGCACGGCGCCGGGTTCCCCGCCGCGGACGTCGAAGGAGAAGACGGTCCCCATCGTCTCCTCCGCATGACGTACCGCGGCGGGAGCCTGTGCGGAGTCGGCCACCGTGTCAGCCACCGGCCTGGTCCAGCGCCGACTGGAGGGACTGCTTGTAGCCGGCGCTGGTGTAGGTGGCGCCCGAGACGGCGTCGATCTGTGCGTTGCCGGCCGCGACCGCCGCTTGGTTGAGGCGGGGGACGGAGGCGGAGGTGATCTGGTCGCTGCGGCCGCCCTTGGGGGCCTGGACGGCCTCGGCGTTGGTGATCTTGCCGCCGGCGACGGTGATACGGACCTGGACCGGGCCGTACTGCGTCTGCGCCACACTGCCGGTGAGCGTCTGAGTCCGGGCCTGGCCGCCCCCGGAGCCGGCGGCCTGGGAGGAGCCGCCCCCTGCCGGAGCCTTGTCCAGGGCGGACTGGAGCGACTTCTTGTAGCCCGCGCTGGTGTACGTGGCGCCCGACACCGCGTCGATCTCAGCGCTCCCCGCCGCGACCGCTGCCTGGTTGAGGCGGGGGACGGAGGCGGAGGTGATCTGGTCGCTGCGGCCGCCCTTGGGGGCCTGGACCGCTTCGGCGTTGGTGATCTTGCCGCCGGCGACGGTGATACGGACCTGGACCGGGCCGTACTGCGTCTGCGCGACATCGCCGGTCACGGTCTGGGCGTTGCCCGAGCCCTGCGCGCCGCCGGCCGAGGCCTTGGCCTTGTCCAGGGCCGACTGGAGGGACTTCTTGTAGCCGGCGCTGGTGTACGTCGCCCCGGACACGGCGTCGATGTCCGCGCTCTGGGCGGCGACCGCCGCCTGGTTGAGGCGCGGCACGGAGCTGGCGGTGATCTGGTCGCTGCGGCCGCCCTTGGGGGCCTGGACCGCCTCGGCCTGAGTGATCTTGCCGCCGCTCATGGTCAGGCGCACCTGCACCGCGCCGTACTGCGTCTGCGCCGCGTCACCGGTGACCGCGCCGTTCACGCCGCCCTGCGGAGCCTGCCCGGCGGCCGCGGGCGGGAGCTGGCCGCCCGCGGCCTGGGCGGAGCCCGGGTCGGAGGCCGGCTTCAGTGACAGCAGCAGCACGATCCCGGAGACGGTGGCTGCGCCGGCGAGCACGGCACGCCGGACGGGGTGAGACTTCCTCATCGTTTCTCAAGCTCCTGAAGGGCTGTTGATGTCCCGTCGCTCACATCTCGAACGACTCGTGATGGATACGGCGGGCGGGGACTCCCGCGCCGCGCAGTGCCTCGTACACCGACTGCGCGAAGCCGGGCGGCCCGCACATGAAGACGTCGTGGTCGTCGATGTCCGGGATCTTCCGCCGGAGGGACTCGGCTGAGATGTCGGGGCGTTCCCCGTCGGGGCTGTTGACCGCGTACATCAGCCGGGCACCGCGCTCGTCGGCGATCTTGGCGAGCTCGCCCCACAGGGCCAGGTCCTGGGTGCTGTTGGCCCGGTAGAGCAGCGTGATGTCGCCGGACGCGCCCGGCAGGGTCTCGAACAGGGCCCGCATCGGGGTGATGCCGACACCGCCCGCGACCAGCAGTACCTTGCCGCGACTGCGGCGCTGCGCGGTCATCGCGCCGTACGGGCCCTCCGCCCACACCTTGGTGCCGGGCTTGAGCTCGCGCAGCCGGGAGGTGTGGTCACCGATCGCCTTGACGGTGATCCGCAGCATGTCCGGGCGGGGCGCCGCCGACAGCGAGTAAGGGTGCGAACTGAAGCGCATGCCGGGCGCCTTGAACCGCCAGCGGAAGAACTGGCCCGCCTCCGCGCCCATCCGGTGCAGCTTGCGCCCGCCGATCAGCACGGACACGATGCCCGGGGTCTCCTCGATGACCGCCTCGACCCGCATCCGGTGCCGCAGGTTCAACCGGATCGGGGTGAGGATCCGGAACCAGAGGACGAGCGCGGTCACCGCGCCGTACAACCCGTACCAGAAGGTCTTGGCGGCGGGCTCGACGGCGAACTCGTTGCCGGTCGTGATCTGGTGCCAGAACGTCAGGTACACCGCCGCGTAGGTGAGCAGGTGTACGTGGTACCAGGTGTCGTACCCGATCAGCCGGCGCACCCCGCCGATCGAGAGGATCCCGATGACGAACAGCAGGCCCGTGCCGATGGCGGCCTTGCCCATGTCCGGCAGCTGGTTGATGGAGTCCGTCGTCTGCTGGACGATGTCGCCGAGGCCCTTGCCCGCCTGCAGCGCGTAGCCCCACATGATGAGGAAGACGTGCGTGATGACCAGGCAGAGGGTGTAGCGGCCGGTCATGGCGTGCCAGCGCGCGACCCGGTCGGTGCCAACCCGCCGTTCCAGCGCGGGCACCCGGGCCATCTGGAGCACCACCAGCGCCATGAGGTAGCCGGCGAGCAGACCGGTGATCCGGCCCGCGGCCAGGATCTTGCCGGTGGTGTCCGCGATGGACGGCGTGTTGTCCCACCACAGCCACAGCACGGCCGCCGCACCCGCCCACAGGGCGATCAGCAGCGGGACGGCCGGGGAGCGGCGCGGACGGATGCGGCGCATCGTCTGGCGGCGGGCGGCACGGCCGCCTGCGAGCGTGGTGGTCACGGTTCCTCCGTGGGGACTTGACCCTTGGCCCACAGATACGTGCCGGGACACGCGAGTGTTCAGCCGTGCACCGAGTCGTGTGCGTACGGGAGTGACCGGCGGTAACCCGAAGAGGTTCCGGGGCGGCCTCGCGGGCCTAGTAGCGGGTGACGGCGGTGGCCCCGCTCGCCGTCCCGACGGCGATGTGGGGGCGCTTCGCCGGGTCGGCCCAGGTGAGGATCCGTCGCATCGCGTCCTTCGGCACCGACACGCAACCCGCTGTCGCCCCGCGCCCGTCGACATGGAGGAAGATTCCCGCGCCGCGTCCCCGCACGGGGCGCTCGTAGTTGAAGCCGATGACGAGCGCGTGCGCGTACGGCTCCCCGTACGTGATCAGGTGCTCGGACTCGGCGGCCCGGCAGTCGGCCGCGCGGGGCTCGGTCCAGCGGTTGTAGGAGCGGGAGTCGTTGTCCTGGCACCACCAGGAGTCCCGGTGCACCCGGCGGTACTTGTACGCCGTCCCGCGCGGCGCCGCCTTGATGCCGAAGGCGTACGGCAGGCCGTACAGACCCGTGGGTGTCGTGTTCGTGCCCTGCTTGCGGGACGCGCCCTCGACCAGCCCGTTCGCTCCGAAGCGCGCGGGCGCGGAACCCGCCTTCACCCACCGCCCGTCCCTGAGGTCCCACCAGGTGACCGTGCCCGTCGTCGAGGCCGTCCCCGGGGCCACCGCGGTGATCAGCTGGGTGCCGCCGCCGGTGTCCGTCATCCGGGCCGGCAGCGCAGGCGAGGGGGCATGCGCCCCGGCGCCGAGCACGACGAGGGAGGAGACGGCTAGGGCGACGGCACCGGGGCGCATGCCTCAGACCGTAGAGGGAGGCAGTGGCAACGGCAGCCCGGGTAGTCCGTCCAGGCTCGTCGCGATGTGCTCCTTCTTGGTGAAGTAGGCGCTGAGCGACGCGTCGTCCTCGCGTGCGAAACGCTTGCCGTGCAGGTCGCGGTCCGCCTCGTACGCCATGAAGGGCACGGCGTAGCCGCAGGTGTCCCGGACGAGTTCGGCCGTGACGACGATGATCGCGCGCAGTCCGTGCTGTGCCGGGTCGATGTCCGGGAAGTGGCCGAGCAGCTCCCCGAAACGGGGGTCGTCGCGGAAGACCGGCTCACCGCGGCCGTGCACACGGACGATGTTCGGCGGGCCCTGGAAGGCGCACCACATCAGGGTGATCCGCCCGTTCTCCCGCAGATGGGCGATGGTCTCGGCGTTGGAGCCCGCGAAGTCGAGGTAGGCCACGGTGTGGTCGTCGAGCACCGCGAAGGAGCCCTTGAGGCCCTTGGGGGAGAGGTTGACCGTGCCGTCGGCGGACAGGGGAGCGGTGGCGGTGAAGAAGACCGGCTGCGCCTCGATGAACGAGCGGAGCCGGCCTTCTATGCATGCATAAGTCTTTCCCATGTCTAAAGATTATGGGTGAAGACCTTTCGGGTGCCTAAGAAATTGCGGGATCCGGTCACCTCTGCCGGACCCCGCCCCCGGCGCCTGCCCGTGGCCGCCCCGGCCGGCGCTCACGCGGGGCGGCCACAGCGCCTGTCACCTCACTTGGTGAGCGTGCAGGCGGCCAGGGAGTCCAGGCCCGCCGGACGCTCGGCCGTGCGGCCGATGGCGGTGGCGATGCGGTTGATCGCGGCGACGCGCTTGTCCTCCAGCGGGCCGAGGATGGCGTTCTGGACGAAGTTGGGCCCGCCCTGGCCGACGGTGTCGACGAGGCGCTTGTTGGCCTCCTCGATCTGGGTGTCCAGCTGGCCGAGATTGCGGTCGACCTCGGCCTGGGCGGAGGCCGGGATCGCCGGCAGCTGGGAGGCGACGTCCGGGCAGGTGATCGTGCCGGCGCCCGCGTTCCCCGCCTCGCCGGCACCGGCGCCCGCGTCCTCTCCGGCGCCCGCGCCGGCTTCCTCGCCCGCGCCCGCTTCGGCGCCCGCGCCCGCTTCGGCACCCGCTCCTGCCTCGGCACCGGCACCGGCACCGGCACCGGCCTCCGCACCGGCGCCCGCCTCCTCTCCACCCGCAGCCTCGCCCGCTCCGGCGCCGCCGTCGGCGTTGAGCTGGCAGGCGGCGAAGGCCTCCAGGCCCTCCGGCTTCTCGGCGGCGCGCCCGATGGCGGTGGCGATGCGGTTGATCGCGGCGACGCGCTTGTCCTCCAGGGGGCCGAGGATGGCGTTCTGGACGAAGTTGGGTCCGCCCTGGCCGACGGTGTCGACGAGGCGCTTGTTGGCCTCCTCGATCTGGGTGTTCAGCTGGGCGAGGTTGCGGTCGACCTCCGCCTGCGCCGAGGCGGGGATGGCCGGCAGCTCGCCGGTGACGTCCGGGCACGTGATGGTGCCGGGACCCGCCAGTGTCCGGGCGTTGGTCCCGCCGCTGTCAGGCGTCTCCCCGGCGAGGGCGAAGCCGGCGATCACCGTGCCGGACAGTGCCACCGCGGCGGCGCCGCCGATGAAGCCGACGCGACGCTTGTTGTACTTCGGAAGAGCCCTGGACATGCGGATGCCTCACTAGGGGGTCGGGGGTGTCGTCGGTGTCAAAACGCGGCGCCTGCGTTCGGCGAGAGGTACGGGTAAGCGGTTGCGCGCGTTCAAAGGATCTTCAAAGTCATCTCGGCATGGCCGGAATCGGGCCCTCGATCCGAGATGCATTGACGAATCATGCGGAGCTCTGCATAATCATGCAGGTCAGTGATCGCAGTGTGAGGGGAAGAACCCGTGACCGAGCGCGTCGTACTCGCCTACTCCGGCGGTCTTGACACCTCCGTCGCCATCGGCTGGATCGCCGAGGAGACGGGCGCCGAGGTCATCGCGGTCGCGGTGGACGTCGGCCAGGGCGGCGAGGATCTGGACGTCATCCGCAAGCGCGCCCTCGCGTGCGGCGCGGTGGAGGCCGAAGTGGCCGACGCAAGGGACGAGTTCGCCGAGGAGTACTGCCTCCCTGCGATCAAGGCCAACGCCCTCTACATGGACCGCTACCCGCTGGTCTCCGCCCTGTCCCGGCCGGCGATCGTCAAGCACCTCGTCGCCGCCGCCCGCAAGCACGGCGCCACGACCGTCGCCCACGGCTGCACTGGCAAGGGCAACGACCAGGTCCGCTTCGAGGCCGGCATCGCCGCCCTCGCCCCCGGCCTCAAGTGCATCGCCCCGGTCCGCGACTACGCCATGACCCGCGACAAGGCCATCGCCTTCTGCGAGGACAAGGGCCTTCCGATCGCGACCACCAAGAAGTCGCCGTACTCCATCGACCAGAACGTCTTCGGCCGCGCCATCGAGACCGGCTTCCTCGAGGACATCTGGAACGCGCCGATCGAGGACATCTACGAGTACACGCAGAACCCGGCCGTCGCCCGCGAGCCCGACGAGGTGGTCATCTCCTTCAAGGAGGGCGCCCCGGTCGCCATCGACGGCAGGCCCGTCACCGTGCTCCAGGCCGTCCAGCAGCTCAACGAGCGCGCCGGAGCCCAGGGCATCGGCCGGATCGACATGGTCGAGGACCGCCTCGTCGGCATCAAGTCCCGCGAGGTGTACGAGGCTCCCGGCGCGATCGCCCTGATCACCGCCCACCAGGAGCTGGAGAACGTCACCGTCGAGCGCGAACTCGCCCGCTACAAGCGGGGCGTCGAGCAGCGCTGGAGCGAGCTGGTCTACGACGGCCTGTGGTTCTCCCCGCTCAAGCGCGCCCTGGACGGCTTCGTCGACGAGGCCAGCCGGCATGTCACCGGCGACATCCGCATGACCCTGCACGGCGGCCGCGCGGTCGTCACCGGCCGGCGCTCGGAGCAGTCGCTGTACGACTTCAACCTCGCGACCTACGACACGGGCGACACCTTCGACCAGTCCGCCGCCAAGGGCTTCATCGACATCTACAGCCTGTCGTCGAAGATCGCGGCACAGCGTCACCTGCGGGCACAGCCCGACGGGATCCGGACGTAGCACGACGGGAACCGGGCGTAGGCATATAAAGGTCTGCGTCACATCCATACCTCTCTAGGAGCAACGCAAAGTGAGCAGCAACAGCGGTGACGTACGGCTCTGGGGCGGCCGTTTCGCCGACGGTCCCGCCGAGGCCCTGGCCAAGCTGTCCGCGTCCGTCCACTTCGACTGGCGGCTCGCGCCGTACGACATCGCCGGTTCGCGTGCGCACGCGCGCGTGCTCCACAAGGCGGGCCTGCTCACCGAGGACGAGCTGACCCGGATGATCGCCGGGCTCGACCAGCTGGAGGCGGACGTCGCCGACGGCTCCTTCGTGGGCACCATCGCCGACGAGGACGTGCACACCGCCCTGGAGCGCGGCCTGCTGGAGCGGCTCGGCCCCGACCTCGGCGGCAAGCTGCGCGCGGGCCGCTCCCGCAACGACCAGGTCGCGACCCTCTTCCGGATGTACCTGCGCGACCACGCCCGGGTCATCGGAGGCCTGATCGCCGAGCTCCAGGACGCGCTGATCGGCCTGGCCGAGGCCCACCCGGACGTGGCGATGCCCGGCCGCACCCACCTCCAGCACGCCCAGCCGGTCCTCTTCGCCCACCACGTCCTCGCCCACGTCCAGGCACTGTCGCGGGACGCCGAGCGGCTGCGCCAGTGGGACGCGCGCACGGCGGTGTCGCCCTACGGCTCGGGCGCGCTGGCGGGCTCCTCGCTGGGCCTGGACCCGGAGGCGGTGGCGAAGGACCTCGGGTTCGAGCACGGCTCCGCCGGCAACTCCATCGACGGCACGGCTTCCCGGGACTTCGTCGCCGAGTTCGCGTTCATCACGGCGATGGTCGGCGTCAACCTCTCCCGGATCGCCGAGGAGGTCATCCTCTGGAACACGAAGGAGTTCTCCTTCGTGACCCTGCACGACGCGTTCTCCACCGGCTCGTCGATCATGCCGCAGAAGAAGAACCCGGACATCGCCGAGCTGGCGCGCGGCAAGTCCGGCCGCCTGATCGGCAATCTGACGGGCCTGCTGGCCACGCTCAAGGCCCTCCCGCTCGCGTACAACCGCGACCTCCAGGAGGACAAGGAGCCGGTCTTCGACTCCATCGACCAGCTGGAGATCCTGCTGCCGGCCTTCACCGGCATGATGGCCACGCTCACGGTCCACCGCGAGCGCATGGAGGAACTGGCCCCCGCCGGCTTCTCCCTCGCCACGGACATCGCCGAGTGGCTGGTCAAGCAGGGCGTACCGTTCCGTGTCGCCCACGAGGTGGCCGGTGAGTGCGTGAAGGTCGCCGAGGCGGAGGGCAAGGAACTGGACGAGCTGACGGACGAGCAGTTCGCGAAGATCTCCACCCACCTGACCCCCGAGGTCCGCTCGGTCCTCAACGTCCCCGGAGCCCTGGCCTCCCGTAACGGCCGGGGCGGCACGGCCCCGAGCGCGGTGGCGATCCAGCTGGCAGAGGTGAAGGCGGACGTGGCGGCCCAGCACGAGTGGGCTCTGGCCAAGAAGAAGGGCTGAGGGAAAACGCCTCAGGGGCGCGGGGAACTGCGCGAGCAGCCCCGCACAACCCGCACTCGCAAACACACAGCAGGCCCCGATCTCAGAGGCGAAGGTCATCCCGGGGGTTACGTTGGTCGAAAGCCGCAGCCGACCGAACGGAACCCCCGATGCCCTTCGCCCGCCTGGCCACAGCAACAACCCCCACCTGCCACATCGGCCTCGGCCTCGCCGCCGTCGGACGCCCCGGCTACATCAACCTCGGCCGAGACGAAGACCTCGGAGACGACCGCAGCGTCGAGACGCTGCGCAACCGCACACATGAACTCCTGAACGCCGCCTACGCCCAAGGCGTCCGCTACTTCGACGCCGCCCGCTCCTACGGCCGCTCGGAAGAGTTCCTCGCAGACTGGCTCAAGGCGAGGCCCGGCCTGGACGACATCGTCGTCGGCAGCAAGTGGGGCTACACCTACACCGCCGACTGGTCCACCGACGCCGAGACGCACGAGGTCAAGGACCACACCCTGCCCACCTACGAACGGCAGCGCGCCGAGACCGACGCCCTGTTCGGCGACCGGCTCGACCTCTACCAGATCCACTCGGTGACCCCGGACAGCCCGGCCCTCACCGACAAGGAACTGCACGCGAAGCTCGCGGAAGCCGCCGCCCAGGGGCTCACCATCGGCTTCTCCACCAGCGGTCCCGCGCAGGCGGACGCGATCCGCGCCGCCCTCGCCGTGACGGTCGACGGCGAACCCCTCTTCCGTACCGTCCAGTCGACGTACAACGCGCTGGAGACCTCCGCCGCGCCCGCCCTCGCCGAGGCACACGACGCCGGGCTCACCGTGATCGTCAAGGAGGGCATGGCCAACGGCCGCCTCGCGGGGCCGCACGCGCCGGACGTGCTGAAGGAGATCGCCGAGGAGACCGGGCTGGGCTGTGACGCCGTCGCCCTGGCGGTGATCCTGCGGCAGCCCTGGGCCGGCGTCGTCCTCTCCGGCGCGGCCACCACCACCCAGCTCGCCTCCAACCTGCACGCGACGGTCGTCGACCTCGACGACGACCAGCTGACCCGCCTCGCCACGCTGGTCGAGGAACCGCAGGCGTACTGGGAGCGGCGCGGCCAACTGCCCTGGCACTGATCACCACCTCTCCATGCACCGGCAGCCGTGAGTCACCCACGCCCAGTATGAGACATTCATGTCTCATATGGAGTATGGTCGTCTCATGGCTGTCGATCCTGACCACGTGCTGCGCACCGCCGCGGCCCTGCTGACCCGGAAATCCACCGCGACCATGGACGAGGTCGCGAAGACCGCCGGGATCAGCCGCGCCACACTGCACCGCCACTTCGCCGGGCGTGACGCGCTCGTCCGCGCGCTGGAGTCGCTGGGCATCGCGGAGTGCGAGGCCGCGCTGGACGCCGCCCGGCTCGACGAGGGCACGGCGAGCGAGGCCGTGCGCCGGCTGGTCGGGGCCATCGAGCCCGCCGCCGGACTGCTCGGGTTCCTCTACACCGAGAACCAGCTGTTCGAGGGCGAGGAGCAGAACCCGGGCTGGACCCTGATCGACGACCGGATCTCCGCCCTGTTCCGGCGCGGCCAGCTCAGCGGCGAGTTCCGCATCGACCTCACGCCGGCCTGGCTCACCGAGGCGCTCTACGGCCTACTGGCCTCCGGCGCCTGGATGGTGCAGAGCGGCAAGGGCGCCCCCAAGGACTTCCAGCACATGATCGTCGAGCTGCTGCTCGGCGGCGCACTACGGAGAGAGGAATCATGACCAGCACGTTGCAGCCGGCTGAGACGGCCGAGACGGTGAAGCGCCCGGGCCGCTGGCTCGCGCTCGGCGTCCTCGTGCTCGCCGTGCTGCTGGTGGCCGTCGACGCGACCGTCCTCGGTCTCGCGACCCCCTACATCAGCGAGGACCTCAAGCCCTCCGGCACGCAGCTGCTGTGGATCGGCGACGTCTACTCGTTCGTCATCGCCGGTCTGCTCGTCTCCATGGGCAGCCTCGGCGACCGGATAGGCCGCAAGCGGATCCTGCTCGTCGGTGCCACGGCGTTCGGCACGATATCCGTGTTCAACGCCTACGCCACGACACCGGAGACGCTGATCGTGGCGCGGGCGCTGCTCGGCGTCGCCGGCGCGACCCTGATGCCGGCCACGCTCGCCCTGATCCGCAACCTCTTCCACGACCCGCGCGAACGCAGTTTCGCCGTCGGCATCTGGGGCGCCACCGCCTCCGCCGGTACCGCCGTCGGCCCGATCGTCGGCGGGTTCCTGCTGGAGCACTTCTGGTGGGGCTCGGTCTTCCTGATCAACCTGCCCGTGATGGCCGTCCTGGTCCTCGTAGGCATCAAGCTGCTGCCCGAGTCGCGCACCGCGAACCCCGGCCCCTGGGACCTGGCCAGCGTCGTGCTGTCGCTGGTCGGCATGGTCGGTGTCGTGTACGCGATCAAGGAGGCCGCCACGCACGGCTTCGCGTGGGACACCCTGGCCGTGGGTCTGCTGGGCGTGGCCGCCCTCTACGGGTTCGTACGCCGCCAGTTCACCCTTCCGGCCCCGCTGCTGGACATGCGGCTGTTCAGCAACCGCGGCTTCAGCGGGGCGGTGCTGGCCGATCTGCTGACCATCCTCGGACTGTCCGGGCTGGTGTTCTTCCTCTCCCAGTACCTGCAACTCGTCCAGGGCAGGCGCCCGTTGGAGGCGGGGCTGGCGGAACTGCCCGCCGCGATCGGCGCGGTGGTGGCCGGTCTGGTCGCGGGACGCGCGGCCCGGCGCTTCTCGGTGCGGGCCGTCGTCTCCGGGGGGCTCGCGGCGATCGGCCTCGCCCTGGCCGCGCTCACGGTGATCGGCCAGTCCACCGCCTACCCGCTGCTCGGTGCCTCGCTGCTGGTGGTCGGCGTCGGAGCCGGTTTCTCGTTCACCGTGACCGCCGACGTGATCCTCTCCAGCGTGCCCAAGGAGCAGGCCGGTTCCGCGTCCGCCGTGTCCGAGACGGCGTACGAACTCGGCGCGGCCCTCGGCATCGCCGTGCTCGGTTCCATCGTGACCGGTGTCTACCGCGACTTCACCGGTCCGGCAGGCACACCGGCCGCGGCCCACGAGTCGCTGGGCGGCGCCGTGGAGGCGGCCGCGAGCATGCCCGCGCACACCTCCGCGGTGATGCTGGACGCGGCCCGCACGTCCTTCGTCGACGGCCTGGCCCTCGCGGCGGGCGTCGGCGCGGCGGTCCTCCTGGCCGCCGCGGTGGCGACGTGGTTCCTGTTGCGGGGGCAGCGGCTGGAGGACGGGGCGGAACACCCGTAGCCCCCTGTGGCGGCCGAAACGGCGAGATACCCTCGCTGATCAGCACGGCACTCCGCTGGGGACCCCTCCCGGGGAAGGACGCGTATCCTCCTGCCGCCCAGATCCCCAACGAGACTTCGCCAGGTGACATATGACACCGAGTGGACGACCGCCTCGTCCGGTGCCGACCGCCTCCATCGCGCTGCTCATGGCCCTTGTG
This sequence comes from Streptomyces coeruleorubidus, assembly GCF_028885415.1. Classification (GTDB taxonomy): domain Bacteria; phylum Actinomycetota; class Actinomycetes; order Streptomycetales; family Streptomycetaceae; genus Streptomyces; species Streptomyces coeruleorubidus_A. The sequence goes on along the minus strand of NZ_CP118527.1, from coordinate 1,887,614 downwards.
GGGCTGGTCGCGTGCTCGTCCGGCGGCAGCGACGGCGGTGCGCCCGACCCGTCCGGCGGCGCCCCGTCCAGCGCGCCGGCTCCCACCCGGGCCATGAGCACCTGGGTGGGCAAGGTGTGCACCGCCGACAAGAACCTCCAGGCCCAGCAGGGCGCGGCGCGCGTCGCGGCCCTGAGCTACGTGCCGCGCAAGCCCACCCGCGAGCAGCTCGCTCACTTCGTCAGGGCGTCCCACGAAGGGCTCCAGGAGAAGGCCGAGGAGTTCCGGGAGATCGGCCCGTCACCCGTCGCGGGCGGAGACGAGGTCACCGTCGCCTACGTCGCGGCACTTCAGGCCGCTGCCGCCGAGGTCGGAAAGGCGCGGAAGACCCTGGCAGGCGCGTCGTCGTCGGACGTGTTCACCTCCACATTCCCGATGGCGGTGGCCGACGACGTGAACTCGGCCGTGCCGAAGGACGCCGACCTGCCGAGCCTGCTCTCCCGCAACCCGGCACTCGAACAGGCCTACAAGGCTTCCCCGGATTGCCAGGGCCTGACTCCGCTCACCCTCGACCCCGCGCCCACGCCCTCGGCCTGAGCGATGATCTCGTCCTGGCCGTCGATTGCCGTTCGGCCCGCTCTTTGACGCCGCCTTTAAGCCCGTTTTCGCCCTCGCCTGATGGTCTTGGCTCCGTATCCGACGTCGTTCCCCACGGCCGAAGGAGCCACCGATCATGACACGTCGTACGAAGAAGGCGATCGTCACCGTCTCCGTCCTGGCCGCCGCCGGCCTCACGGGCGGCGGTGTCGCGCTCGCCGCCGACGGTGACGAGACGCCGCACGAGCAGGTCAGGTTCGTCGTAGAGGAGGGCACCTCCTCCGGCGGGGGCGCGGCGGGCGGCGAGGACTGCCCGTGGAAGGACGCCGGCACCGCCCCGAGCGGCGGCGACCCCGCCTCGGAGCTGTGACCGTGGCCACCGCACCGGCCGCCCTGCCCCCCGACGGCAAGCTCCTGGAAGAGGCCCTCTTCGAGGTCAAGCGGGTGATCGTCGGCCAGGACCGCATGGTGGAGCGGATGTTCACCGCCGTACTGGCCCGCGGCCACTGCCTGCTGGAGGGCGTGCCGGGCGTCGCCAAGACGCTCGCCGCGAAGACCCTGGCGCATGTCGTGGGCGGACGGTTCGCCCGGCTCCAGTTCACGCCCGACCTCGTCCCCTCCGACATCACCGGCACCCGCGTCTACCGGCCCTCCCAGGAGACCTTCGACATCGAACCCGGCCCGGTCATCGCCAACATCGTCCTGGCCGACGAGATCAACCGCGCCCCCGCCAAGGTCCAGTCCGCCCTGCTGGAGGTCATGGGCGAGCACCAGGTCTCCATCGGCGGCACCACGCTCCCCGTCCCCGAACCCTTCCTCGTCCTCGCCACCCAGAACCCGATCGAGTCCGAGGGCGTCTACCACCTCCCCGAGGCCCAGCGCGACCGCTTCCTGCTCAAGGTGGAGGTCGCCGCGCCCAGCGAGTCCGAGGAGCTCGCCATCCTCTACCGGATGAGCGTCGACCCGCCCCGCCCGCGCCGGGTCCTCACCCCCGAGCGGCTGGTCGCGCTCCAGCGCACCACCGACGAGGTGTTCGTGCACCACGCCGTCGCCGAGTACGCCGTACGACTCGTCTGCGCCACGCGTGAACTGGCCGGTCCGGAGCGGCGGCTGGCCCACGGCGCCGGCCCGCGCGCCACCCTCGGCCTGGTCGCCGCCGCCCGTGCGCTGGCCGTGCTGCGGGGCCGCGGCTACGTCCTGCCCGAGGACGTGAGCGACCTGGCACACGAGGTCGTCGGGCACCGCCTGGTCCTCTCCTTCGACGCGCTCGCCGACGGAGTGACCGGGCCGCAGATCGTCGACGAGGTACTCGCCTCCGTGGACCAGCCGCGGATCAGCCCCCGTCAGGCGGCCGAGGAGGCGGCGGCATGACCCCGGCCCTGGGCGAACTGACCCCCGAGCAGGCGCTGCGGCACCTGGAGCTGCTCTTCACCCGGCACCCCGACGGCCTGCTCCAGGGCGACCACCCCTCCCTCGTGCCCGGACCCGGCGACGAGGTCGCGGAGACCCGGCCGTACGTCATCGGCGACGACGTCCGCCGGATGGACTGGAACGCCACCGCCCGCACCACCGTCCCGCACGTCCGCCTCACCCTCGCCGACCGCGAACTCACCACCTGGATCGTCCTCGACGCCTCCGCCAGCATGGACTTCGGCACCGCGCGGATGGAGAAACGGGACCTCGCGGTGGGCGCGGCGGCCGCCGTCGCCTTCCTCACCGAACGGGCCGGCAACCGCCTCGGCGCCGTCTTCGCCGGACAGGGCCCCGGGGACCACCCCCCGGGGGGCGGACCGTACGGCAGCCGGCGCATCCCGCCCCGCACCGGCCGCCGCCACCTGCTCGCGATCCTGCGGACCGCCCTCGAACGCCCGCGCGTCACCCCCGGGCCCCCGGCACACCACCTCGCCGACGCCCTGCACACCCTGCGCGTCCTGCCGGCCCGCGGCCTGGTCGCCGTCGTCTCCGACTTCCTGGAGACGGGCTGGGAACAGCCCCTGAAGACCCTCGCCCGCCGGCACCAGGTCCTCGCCGTGGAGATCGTCGACCCGCGCGAACTGGACCTGCCGCCTGTCGGGCTGCTCACCGTCGTCGACCCGGAGACCGGACGCAGCCGCGAGATCTCCACGCACACCCGGGGACTGCGGGAGCGCTACGCGCGGGCCGCGCTGGAGCAACGGGCACTGATCCGGCAGTCCATCCGCCGCGCGGGCGCCGGCCATCTGCGGCTGCGCACCGACCGGGACTGGGTCCGCGACGTCGTCCGGTACGTCGAGGCGCAGCGGCGCCGGGCCGGCGGCGGGGCGGCATGAGGGAGGCACGATGAGTCTGCGCTCACCCGGCTGGCTCCTGCTGCTCGTGCCGCTCGCCGGCCTGATCGCCGCGTATGTGCTGCTCCAGCGCCGACGCAGCCGCTACGCCGTCCGCTTCACCAACCTCGACCTGCTCGACAAGGTCGCGCCCAGCCGCCCCGGCTGGCGCCGGCACCTCCCCGCCGCCGTCTTCTGCGCCACGCTCGCGCTGCTGGTGCTGGGCTTCGCCCGGCCGACCGCCGAGGTGCAGGTTCCCCGGGAGCGGGCCACGATCATGATCGCCTTCGACACGTCCGGGTCCATGGAGGCCACCGACGTCGACCCCACTCGCTTCGTGGCCGCCCAGCGCGCCGCCCTCGCGTTCGTCGACCGGCTGCCCGAACGGTTCAACACCGGACTGGTCTCCTTCAGCGGCTCGGCCACGGTCGCGGTGCCGCCCACCACCGACCGCGCGGTGCTGCGCTCGGCCCTCGAGCAGCTCACCCTCGGCCAGGCCACGGCGATCGGCGACGCCGTCATCGCCGCCCGCGACGCCATCCGCGCCCTCGACAGGCAGGCCGAGACCGAGCCACCGCCCGCGCACATCGTGCTGCTGTCCGACGGTGCCAACACCTCCGGCCGCTCGGTCGAGTCGGCGGCCGAGGAGGCGGCCGGCGACCGCATCCCGGTCTCGACGATCGCCTACGGCACCGAGGACGGCGTCGTCGACCTCGGCGGCGGCCGCATCCTCCAGGTCCCGGTCGACGGACCCGCCCTGGAGAACCTCGCCTCCCGCACCGGCGGCGACTACCACGAGGCCGCCACCGGAGAGGAACTCCAGGCGGTCTACGAGGACATCGGCAGCTCCGTCGGCTACCGCACCGAGGAGCGCGAGATCTGGCAGTGGTTCGTGGCCGCCGGGCTGGTCACGGCGCTCGTGACGGCCGCGCTGTCCCTGCTGTGGTTCTCGCGGCTCCCGTGACGAAGGAGGTACGACCGTGTCCGACCCTCATCCCCGCTCCGGCCTGGGCGAGCCCCGCGGCCCGTCCTTCTTCCCGGGCCGCCCGCGCGAGCACACGGAGCCACTGGCACCACCGGCCCCAGCGCCCTCCGCAGCCACACCACAACCTCCGTCCCCACGCCCGTCCCGCAGCCCCCGCCCGCTGGCCTCCGCCGTCCTGGCCGCCGTCCTCGCGGGCGGTCTCGCCGGATACGCCGCCGGGACACTCGGCGACGACGACCCCGTCCCCACCTCCGCACCGGCCGCCCGCGCCCCGGGCGACCTCCAGGCCGTCGCCGCCCGGGTGCTGCCCAGCGTGGTCTCCGTCCAGACGGACCGCGGCCAGGGCTCCGGGTTCGTCTTCGACGAGCGGGGCCGGATCCTCACCAACGCGCATGTGGTGGACGGCAGTTCACGGGTGTCCGTCGAACTTCAGGACGGCCGCCGGCTCGCTGCCGAGGTGATCGGCGACGACCCCGCCCACGACGTCGCCGTACTGGAGCCGGAGACCTCCCGCGGCCTGCGCGCCGCCGACCTCGCCACCGGCACCCGCCCGGCCGTCGGCGACACCGTCCTGGCCATCGGCTCCCCGCTCGGCCTGAGCGGCACCGTCACCTCCGGCATCGTCAGCGCTCTGGACCGCTCGGTCCGGCTCGGCGAGGGCAGCGGGGGAGGACCGCGGCGGGCGCTCCAGACCGACGCCTCGATCAACCCGGGGAACTCCGGCGGACCGCTCGTCGACGACGAAGGGCGCGTCATCGGCATCAACACGGCCATCGCGACGTTGGACCAGAACAGAGGCGGTTCCATCGGCATCGGCTTCGCGATCCCCGTGGGCGACGCGGTGGAGGCCGCCCGGACCATCATCGACGGTGGCTGAAGGGGGCCGCGCCCATGCGACTGCTGGTCGTCGAGGACGAGGAAGACCTCGTCGTCGCCCTCAAGGTGGGCCTGATCAGGGCCGGCTACGCGGTCGACGTCGCACCCGACGTCGACACCGCAACCGAGAAGCTCACCGTGAACGACTACGACCTGGTCCTGCTGGACCTCAACCTGCCCGACGGCGACGGCTTCTCCGTCTGCCGCGCCATCCGCGCCACCCCCGGTGGCCCCCGCATCCTGATGCTCACCGCCCGCGACCGCCTCGCCGACCGGGTACGCGGCCTCGACGAGGGCGCCGACGACTACCTCGTGAAACCCTTCGCGCTGCCCGAACTCCTCGCCCGCATCCGCGCCCTGCTGCGCCGCGAGGACGGCGGCACCTCCGTCGTCGAGGTCGGCGAGCTCCGCCTGGACACCGCCCGCTTCGAGGCGTACCGAGGGGACCGCAGGCTCCCGCTCACCCCCAAGGAGTTCGGTGTCCTGCACTACCTGATGACCCGCCCCGGGCGCGTCGTCCCGGCCGAGGAACTGCTCGAACACGTCTGGGACGAACACGCCGACCCGTTCACCAACACCGTCCGCGTCACCGTCGGCTCCCTGCGTCGCAAGGTCACCGGGGACGACGAGCCGCTCATCGAGACGGTGATACGGCAGGGCTACCGCCTGAAGGAGGCGCCGTGACGACGATGCTCCGGCCGATCGGGACCCGGATCCGGCTGCCCGCCTTCACGCACACCATCCGCTTCCGCCTCACGGTCCTCTACTCCGGCCTCCTCTTCCTCCTCACCGCCCTCGTCCTCGGCGCCACCTACTTCGCGGTCGAGCGCAGCGGCGAGGCCCACCCGGTCAGCAAGCAGTTCCGCGCCGAGAAGTACGTCAACGGCGTCTACATGGGTCAGTTCGACGCCGTGAAGCTCCAGGAGGTCGAGGCGGCCGTCAACTACGAGACCCTCGGCAACCTGCGCAACTTCTCCTTCATCGTGCTCGGCGCGCTCGCCGTGGCCAGCCCCGTCATCGGCTGGATCCTCGCCGGCCGCGCCCTGCGCCCGGTCCGCGCGATCTCCCGCACGGCAGCCGAGATCCAGGCCACCGACCTCTCCCAGCGCATCCGCCTCACCGGCCCCAAGGACGAGCTGCGCGACCTCGCCGACACCGTCGACTCCATGCTCGACCGCCTCGACGAGGCCTTCCGCGCTCAGCGCCAGCTCATCGACGACGCCTCACACGAGCTGCGCAGCCCGCTGGCGATCATCCGAGCCAACGTCGACGCCGTACTCACGGCGGAGGACTCCGAGGAGGAGGACCGCCGTGTCGCCGCCCGCAGCGTCGACCGGGCCACGACCCGCATGACCCGCCTGGTCGAGGACCTGCTCGCCACCGCCCGCCGCAGCGCCCCCGCCCTCGCCGACGCCGACGTCGACCTCGCGGCGGCGGCCCGCGAGGCATGCGAGGAGTTCGCCCCGCTCGCCGCCGAACGCGGCCAGCTCCTGCACCGCAGCCTCGCCCCCGGCCTCACGGTCATCGGCGACCACGACGCCCTGCGCCGGGCCGTCGGCAACCTGCTCTCGAACGCGGTCCGGCTGGCCCCACCGGGTTCCCGCATCACCGTCGCGGCCGGCCGGGACGGCTCCTGGCTCTGGACGGCGGTACGGGACGAGGGCCCGGGCATAGGCGACGACGACCGGGCGAGGGTCTTCGACCGCTTCTGGCGAGCCAAGGGCAACGGCGGCGGCCGCGACCGCCATGCCGGCCTGGGCCTGGCCATCGTCAGACAGATAGTCGAATCACACGGCGGCCAGGTCCGCCTGTTCTCACGGGTGGGGGAGGGCTCTACGTTCGTGCTGTGGTTCCCGGCATCGGGGGACGGTCAGACGAATGGCGGCCCGCCGGATACGGCGCCCCTTTAGGGGCGCGAGGCTCTGTCCGATATGCGGCTCCGCCGCGTGAGCGCGACCAGCCCCCACAAACCCGCGCCCGAGGAACTACGCCGCTTCCTTCGCCTTACTCGCGTACATGTCCACATACTCCTGCCCGGACAACCGCATGACCTCACTCATCACGGAGTCGGTCACGGCCCGCAGCACATACCGATCCCGGTCCATCCCCTCGTACCGGGAGAACTCCATCGCCTCACCGAACCGGACCGTGACCTTCCCCGGCCGGGGAAGACCCGCCCCACCCGGCTGGAGCCGGTCCGTCCCGATCATGGCGAACGGCACCACGGGCGCACCCGTCATCAAGGTCAGCCGGGCGATGCCGGTCCGCCCCCGGTACAGCCGCCCGTCGGGCGACCGCGTCCCCTCCGGGTAGATCCCGAACACCCGGCCCTCCTCCAGCACCCGGCGCCCGGTCATCAGCGCGGCGACACCACCCCGGCCACCGTCACGATCCACCGGGATCATGCCGACGCCCGTGAAGAACCAGGCCATCAGCCGGCCCTTGAGGCCCTTCCCGGTCACGTACTCGTCCTTGCCGATGAAGAAGACCTGCCGGTCGCAGACCAGCGGCAGGATCATCGAGTCGATGAACGTCAGGTGGTTGCCGGCCAGGATGACCGGACCGTCGCCGGGAATGTGCTCCGCACCTTCCACCTGAGGGCGGAACATCAGGCGCATGATCGGGCCGAGCACTGCCTTGATGAGCGCGAAGCGGGACAACGGGCCCTCCGTGTCAAGGGATGCGGTATGAGTCTGTGCAGGTGAGGACGATACTCGTGGCCCCGGGGGTCGCGCACATCGGGCACGGGGACTTAACCGAGGTCTTACGCACCAGTGACGCGGGTTCACCTGCGGTGACCCGCCGTGGACGATGCGTAACCCGGCCGCCACGTGTGACGGACGTCGCTCCCGGGGCGTATCGGACGCGTTCCCAGAACCGCCGCACCGAATCGCCGGGACGCGACGAACCCGACGAGCCGTCGACGAGCCGTCAGTTCCTCGCCCCCACCAGCCACTACGACATCCGTCGTCACCCACGTGTTCCGCCCGGCGTCTCCCACCCGTCATGTACGCGCCCGTACGATCGGCCCGCACTGACGAGCCGACGGCAGGGAGGGCGCTCATGGGAACGCAGAGGCCGAACGAGGAAACGGATGGAACCGGACGGCGGGCCCTGCTCGGCGCGGCGGTGCTCGGCGCCGGGGGAGCGGTCCTCGGCATGACCGGCACGGCGAGAGCCGAAGGCACCCGCGGCGGACATGGCGGGCATGGCGGTCTGAAGAGCCTGCCCAAGCCGACGATCGTCGGCCACCGCGGGGCCAGCGGCTACCGCCCGGAGCACACCTTCGGCTCGTACCAGCTGGCCCTCGACGTGGGTGCCGACATCGTCGAGGCGGGCGACCTGGTGCCGACGAAGGACGGTCACCTCGTGTGCCGTCACGAGCCGGAGATCGGCGGCACCACGGACGTCGCCGACCACCCCGAGTTCGCCGACCGCAAGAAGACCAAGCTCCTCGACGGTGTCTCCACCACCGGCTGGTTCACCGAGGACTTCACGCTCGCCGAGCTGAAGACCCTGCGGGCGATCGAGCGCATCCCGGCCAACCGCCCGCACAACACCCTCTACAACGGCCGCTGGGAGATCCCCACCTTCGAAGAGGTCCTGAAGTGGCAGGACCAGCAGACCCGCGAGCGCGGCAAGCAGGTCTGGATCTACCCCGAGCTCAAGCACCCCACTTACTTCCGCAAGCAGGGCCTCCCCCTGGAGGAGCGGGTCGCCAAGCTGCTGCGCAAGTACCGCAAGGACCGGCGCACCTCCCCGGTCATCCTCCAGTCCTTCGAGCCGACGAGCATCGAGCGCCTCAACAAGCTCGTCGACAACCCCTTGGTCGTCCTGCTGTCCTCGGCGGACACCCGCCCCTGGGACTTCGTCGAGACGGGCGACCCGCGCACGGTCGCCGACCTGGTGAAGCCGGCCGGCCTGCGGGAGATCGCCTCCTACGCGCAGGGCATCGGCCCGACCCTGGACCTGGTCATCCCGCGTGACGCCAAGGGCAACCTCACGCAGCCCACGACGCTCGTCGCGGACGCGCACAAGGTGGGCCTGATCCTGCACCCGTGGACGCTGCGCAACGAGAACCCCTTCCTGCCGGCGAACTTCCGCAAGGGCACGGACGCGGACGCCTACGGTGACGTCTTCGGCGCGTACAAGACGTACTTCGCGACCGGTATCGACGGCGTCTTCACCGACCAGCCCGACACGGGCCTGCTGGCCCGCGAGGACTTCGTCGGCAACTGAGCGTCAACATGTGAGCTCACACCCCTCGGTCGAGTGGCCTTCGGCCGCCCGGGCAACCCGCAGCCCGGGCGGCCGCGTCGCACCGCATATGACGCACGACCTGGTCGCCGCCCTGCGCCCGTTGCTCACCGCCGAAGCGGCCGCGGAGGGATATGCCGCCGGAGCCGAGCCGGGTGACCTGGAGCAGGCGGTCTGGCTCCGCCTGCTGGAGCGCCTCGACGCCGAGGGTCCGCCGCTCGACCCGCAGGAATGGCTCCGCCGGGCCGTCCGCTCCGAAGCGCGCCGCACCCGCCGTACGAGCCGCCTCGAACGACCGTACGCCGTCGAGCCGGTCGACGACGGCGGTCGCGACCCGGAGCAGATCGCCCTCGCCGCGGCCCGCGGCCGTGCCCTGCGCGAGGCCGTGCGCCGCCTCCCCGGCCGCTGCCCCCGGCTGATGGAGGCCCTGCTCTCTCCCGAAGACCTGACATACCGGGAAATCGCGGGGGAGTTGGGTATCTCACAGGGGAGTCTTGGCCCGGAACGTTCCAGATGCCTGGGATGTCTGCGCAGATTACTCACACCGGAGGTTGCGGCCCGCTGAGGACGGGGATAGGAGTGAGGAACGACAGGTGATCAGATGAGCGGGAGGCGTGCGCACATGGGCATGAGCGTGACCATCTCTGCGGCGGCCGAGCAGGACGCGGAGCAGATCTTCAGGCTGCAGTACCTGTGCTTCCAGCCGGAGGCGGCGCTGTACGGCAACTACCGCATCGACCCGCTCGTCCAAACCCTCGACTCGGTCCGCGAGGAGGTCGCCCGGGACTGCGTGTTCGTGGCCCGACTCGGCGACGAGGTCGTCGGCTCGGTCCGCGGCTCGGTCACCGAGGACGGCACCGCCGCGATCGGCAAGCTCTGCGTCCACCCCCGCCTCCAGGGCCACGGCATCGGCGCCCGCCTCCTCCGGGCGGCCGAGTCGGCCCTCGCCGACCAGCACGGCGCCACCCGCTTCCGCCTCCACACCGGCCACCGCAGCGAGGGCAACCTCCGCCTCTACCGCAAGGTCGGCTACGAAACGGTGGGCACGTCGCAGGGCGCGGACGGCGTACCGATGATCGTCCTGGAGAAGCCGGCCGGTACGTACGCAGCGACGGCTTGATCCTCAGGGGCGCGGGGCTGTATCGATTTGCGGCTCCGCCGCGTGGGCGCGACCAGCCACATGCGGCCCGCGCACGCCCACGCCCCTCAGCCGGCATCCCCCTGTCGCGCACGCGACTTCCGCAGCCAGTAGATCGCAGACACCGGCAACAGAACCGGGATGAAGAGATACCCCATCCCGAAGTCCGACCACACGGTCGCATCAGGAAACGCCGACGGCTCGATCAACGTCCACGTCCCCACCGTCAGCACACCCACCAACTCGGCGACGCAGCACGCCAACGCAGCCTTGCGCGCTGTCTCCCCACCCCGCACCAGCGAGTACGTGATGAACCCGTACACGACACCCGCGACGGCGGACAGCGAGTACGCGAGCGGCGCCCGGTCGAACTCCGTCGCGATCTGAAACGCGGATCGCGACACCGCCCCGACGACCATCACGCCGTACAGCCACACCAGCAGGGTTCCCGGCCCACTGGTCAGCCGACGCCGGCTCACCTCAGCCTCCCCAGATGTCATAGAGCCGCACCTCCAGCACAGCCAGCACCACACCGCCGGCGGCGACCGTCACCGAACCCCACCGCGTGCGCTCCGCCAGCGACATGAAGCCCGCCGCCGGGATACACGCGAACGCCCCCAGCAGATACGCCACGAAGATCGTCGTGCCCTGCTCCGGCTTCTCGCCCTGCGCCAGCAGCACGATCCCGGCCACGAGCTGGACCAGCGTCAGCAGCGTGACCACGGCCATCCCGATGAAGTGCCAGTCCTTCGTCGGCTGGTCACGGTAGGCGGCCCAGCCGCACCAGGCGGCGAGCAGCAGCGCGGCGACGCCGGTCACCAGCGTCAGGGCATCAAGCATGCTGCGACCTTATTACGGCCGAAAAGGCCCGATGCCTGCGGCCCTGGCCCGCACCGTAGGGTCGAGGACATGAAGATCCACGCGCACGCCCTGCTGTTCGACAACGACGGAACCCTGGTCTCCTCCCTCGCCTCGGTGGACCGCTGCTGGACGCGGTGGGCCACGGAGTACGGGATCACGGCCGAGGAGTTCGCCCGGGTCGAGCTGCACGGCCGGCCGGCCGCCGAGATAGCCGCCGACCTGCTGCCCGCCGACCTGGTGCCGGAGGCCGTCGCGCGGATCGAGGACCTGGAGGTGGAGGACGTGCCCCACGGCGGGGTGCACCTGCTGCCGGGGACCAGCGCCTTCCTCGACTCCCTGCCCGCCGAGCGCTGGGCCGTCGTCACCTCCGCCACCCGGCGGCTGGCCGAGGCCCGGCTCGACGCCGTCGGCATCCTGCCCAAGACGCTCGTCGCCGCGGACGACGTCACCCGTGGCAAACCCGACCCCGAGCCCTACCTGCTCGCCGCCCGCACCCTCGGCGTCGACCCGGCCCGCTGTGTCGTCTTCGAGGACGCCCCCGCGGGTCTCACCGCCGGCCGGGCCGCCGGCATGACCACCGTGGCGTTGACCACAACCCACCAGGCCCATGAGCTCCAGGCCGACCTGGTGGTCGAGAACCTGTCGGCCTTGTCCGCACTGGTCACCGAGCAGGGTGTGGAGATCTCCCTCCGCGGCTGACGCGAGCCGGCCGAGTCCGGACCCTGTCCACCGCTGTCCAGCATCCGGACGGCGGCGGCCGGTCAGGACCGTACGCGTGTTTTACTGACGGCATGACCACGACGAGCGACCGCATCCCCGCGACCGAGGCGACCATGACGCCCGGTGCTCGTTGTATGTGTCGAATGTGCGCCTTCTAGAGGGCCCCCGCACCACCCCCTGAGCTCGCGCCCCGAAGCGAGACCGCGGCATGTCCGCACGCCCTGAGCCGTGCGTGACGCCAAGCCGCCCGCGCACATGTTCTCCCCGGTTCCACGCCCCAGCGAGAACCGTGTCGCGTCCCTGAACGAATGCACCTGTGCCCGGGCACACCCACGCCCGCGCACTCGACAGTGACGGAAACCCACGTGATCACCACAACGGACCTGACCAAGGTCTACCGTTCGCGCGGCCGCGAGGTCACCGCCCTGGACGGCGTCGACCTGCACGTCCGCGAAGGCGAGGTGTACGGCGTCATCGGCCAGTCCGGCGCCGGCAAGTCCTCGCTGATCCGCTGCGTCAACCTCCTGGAACGCCCCACCTCCGGCACCGTGACGGTCGCCGGGCAGGACCTCACCGCCCTGGCCGGCCGCGGCCCGCGCGCCGGAAAGGAACTGCGGCAGGCGCGCAGCCGGATCGGCATGGTCTTCCAGCACTTCAACCTGCTGTCCTCCCGGACCGTCCAGGACAACGTCGAACTGCCGCTGGAGATCCTCGGCAAGTCCGGCAGCGAACGCTCCCGCAAGGCCCTGGAGCTGCTGGACCTGGTCGGCCTCGCCGACAAGGCGGGGGCCTACCCCGCCCAGCTCTCCGGCGGCCAGAAGCAGCGCGTCGGCATCGCCCGCGCCCTGGCCGGCGACCCCAAGGTGCTGCTGTCCGACGAGGCCACCAGCGCCCTCGACCCGGAGACCACCCGCTCGATCCTGGCACTGCTGCGCGACCTGAACCGGCAGCTCGGCCTGACCGTCCTGCTCATCACGCACGAGATGGACGTCGTGAAGTCGGTCTGCGACTCGGCCGCGCTCATGGAGAACGGGCGCATCGTCGAGTCGGGCACCGTCAGCGAACTCCTGGCCACCCCCGGCTCGGAACTGGCCGCCGCGCTGTTCCCGCTCGACGGCGAGGCGTCCGGCGAGGACCGCACCGTCGTCGACGTCACCTTCCAGGGCGAGAGCGCGACCCGGCCCGTCATCTCGCAGCTCGCCCGCACCTACAACATCGACATATCGATCCTCGGCGCGGCCATCGACACCGTCGGCGGTCTCCAGGTCGGCCGGATGCGCATCGAACTGCCCGGCCGCTTCGAGGACAACGTCGTGCCGATCGGTTTCCTGCGCGAACAGGGCCTCCAGATCGACGTCCCGGGCCACGAGTCCGTACTGGTGAAGGAGGGTGTCAAGTGACCTGGTCCGAGATGCAGCCCCTGCTGGAGCAGGCCTGTTGGGACACGCTCTACATGGTCGGCTGGTCCACGCTCATCGCCGTCGTCGGCGGACTGCCGCTCGGGATCCTGCTGGTCCTGACCGACCGTGGCGGGCTGCTCCAGAACGTCGTCGCCAACAAGGTCATCGGGCAGATCGTGAACATCGCCCGCTCGCTGCCGTTCATCATCCTGATGGTCGCGCTGATGACCTTCACCCGCTGGATCACCGGCACAACCATCGGCCGCGAGGCCGCCATCGTGCCGCTGGCCGTCGGCGCCATCCCCTTCTTCGCGCGTCTGGTCGAGACGGCCGTCCGCGAAGTGGACCACGGGCTCGTCGAGGCCGTGCAGGCCATGGGCGGCAACACCTGGACCGTCGTCCGCAAGGTCCTCGTCCCCGAGTCCCTGCCGTCGCTGATCTCCAGTACCACGACCACGGTCGTCGCCCTCATCGGCTACTCGGCCATGGCGGGCACGGTCGGGGCCGGCGGCCTCGGAGACATCGCGATCCGCTACGGCTACCAGCGCTTCGAGACCCAGATGATGTGGATCACCGTCGCGATCCTCGCGGTCGTCATCTCGGTCATCCAGTTCGCCGGCGACTACGCGGCCCGCTCCCTGCACCGCCGCGGCGCCCACTCGGGCCCCGCCCCGAAACTGCGGCTGCTCAAGGCCGCCTCCTGAACTCCCCGTCCACCCACAACGGGGACGCACCACCCGCAAGGCCATAAGGAAAGGCACTTTTCGTGCGTAACACCGCCAAGATCACCACCGCCGTCCTCGCCGCCGGAGCCCTCACCCTCGGGCTCAGTGCCTGCGGCGCGGGCAAGGACGCCTCCGACACCTCCGGACCGCTGATCGTCGCCGCGAGCCCCGTCCCGCACGCCGAGATCCTCACCTACGTCAAGGACAACCTGGCGAAGAAGGAGGGCCTCGACCTGGAGGTCAAGGAGTTCACCGACTACACGTCGCAGAACCCCGCGACGCAGGACGGCTCCGTGGGCGCCAACTACTTCCAGAACAAGCCGTACCTCGACGACTACAACAAGAAGAACGGCACCGACATCGTGCCCGTCGTCACGGTCCATCTGGAGCCGCTCGGCCTCTACTCCCACAAGGTCAAGAAGGCCGACGACCTGAAGAGCGGTGCGACCGTCGCCGTCCCCAACGACACGGTCAACGAGGCCCGCGCCCTCAAGCTCCTCGCCGCCCACGGGCTCATCACCCTCAAGGCAGGCGTCGGCAACGAGGCGACCCCCTCCGACATCACCAAGAACCCCAAGAACCTCAAGTTCAAGGAGCTGGAGGCGGCCCAGACGCCGCGCTCCCTCGACGACGTGGACGCCGCCGTCGTCAACGGCAACTACGCCATCGAGTCCGACCTCAAGCCGTCGAAGGACGCCCTCGTCCTGGAGTCCGCGAAGAACAACCCGTACGGCAACTTCCTCGCCGTGAAGAAGGGCCAGGAGAAGGACCCACGGGTGAAGAAGCTCGCGAAGCTCCTCACCTCGCCCGAGGTGAAGAAGTTCATCCAGGACAAGTACGCCGACGGCTCCGTGCTCGCCTCCTTCTGAGCCCCCGCCCGGCACCCGTCACGCACGGGGTCCGCCCCCACCCGGTGGGGAGGACCCCGTGGTGCGGATCAGTGCTTTCATGCTGCATGCTGGGCAGTTCAGCAGGCCCTGAAGGTTCACCGAAGGTAACGGAGCGGCGCATGACGAGCACCTTTCCCAACGTCTCCATCAGCACGGAGCGGTTGGTCCTGCGTCCCTTCGAGGAGCCGGACATCCAATCGTTCGCCGACATGATGAACGACGAGCTCGTCACCGCCTGGACCTCCGTCCCGCACCCCTACACCGAGGCCCACGCCCGCTCCTGGATCACCGAACTGGCCCCCGCCGAACGGGCCGAGGGACGCGGCATAGTCTTCGCCGTCACCGAGTTCCTCACCCAGCGCCTCGTCGGCATCGTCCACCTTCGCAACACCGACTGGCGGATCCGCTCCAGCGAGATCTCCTACGTCATCGCCCCCTGGGCCCGCGGCGAGGGCTACGCCTCCGAAGCGGCGCTCATCACCGCGCAGTGGCTCTTCAGCGACCAGAAGTTCGAGCGCCTCGAACTGCGCACTCCGGCCGACAACACCGCCTCCCAGCAGGTTGCCCAGAAGATCGGCTGCATCAGCGAGGGAGTGCTGCGCGGCGCCTGGATAGCCCGGGCACGCAGGGACGACGGCGAGTGGACCGAGGTGCGCACCGACCTGATCGTCTGGAGCCTGCTCCCCGAGGACCTCGAAGGCGTGGGCGACCAGCTGCCCGGCGGCTTCACCTCCTTCGGCGACTGGAACTGACGTCGGTGACGTGAACTGACCGAACGGACACGGCGCGCGACGGCACCGCCACCCCCTCCGCCGGCTTCACCGGGTACTCTCACGAAGCCCACCTGCGGGCCGCTCATCACACGGCACACAGACGACCTGCGCAAACCCCTGGAGACTGACGACGATGGCCGACCGGGTCACGGTGATCGGCTGGGACGGTTCGCCGCTGACCGCCGCGGCACGCGCCGCCCTGGGAGCCGCCACGCTCGTGGCGGGTGCCGCCCACCATCTGGCGCTCCCCGAGGTACCCGCCGGTGCCGAGCGCATCCGCCTCGGCAGTGTCGCCCTCGCCGCCCGCCGCATCGCCGCCCACCGCGGCACGGCCGTCGTGCTCGCCGACGGCGACCCGGGCTTCTTCGGTGTCGTACGCACCCTGCGCGCCCCCGAGTTCGGCCTCGAAGTCGAAGTCGTCCCCGCCGTCTCCTCGGTCGCCGCCGCTTTCGCCCGCGCCGGCATGCCCTGGGACGACGCACAGGTGGTCGTCGCACACCGCCGCACCCTGCGCCGCGCGGTGAACGTATGCCGCGCCCACACCAAGGTGGCAGTCCTCACCTCACCCGGCGCCGGCCCCGCCGAACTCGGCCTGCTCCTCGAAGGAGTCCACCGCTCCTTCGTCATCTGCGAGGAACTCGGTACCTCACACGAGCGGGTCAGCGTCGTCACCTCCGACAAGGCCGCCGACTACACCTGGCGCGACCCCAACGTCGTCATCGTCCTCGGCGGCCCGGCCGGACCCGGCACCGCGGGGGAGACCGGCGGCTGGATCGCCGGCCGCGACCCGTCCGCCGGACCACGCGGCTGGTCCCTGCCCGCCGAGGCCTACGGCGGTGACCTCGGCGAGGGCGAGACCCAGTTGCTGCGCGCCTCCCAACTCGCCCGCCTCGGACCGCGGATCGGCGACCTCGTGTGGGACATCGGCTGCGGCAGCGGTGCCTTCGCCATCGAGGCCGCGCGCGCCGGCGCCGCCGTCATCGCCGTCGACCACGACCGGGCGGCCTGCGCCCGCACCGACGCGGCCGCCCGCCGCCTCGGCGTCCAGCTACAGATCGTGCACGGCACCGCCCCGCACGTCCTGGAGAACCTCCCCGAACCCGACGTCGTCCGCGTCGGCGGCGGGGGAGCGGCCGTCGTCTCGGCCGTCGCCGACCGCCGCCCACAGCGCATCGTCACGCACGCCGCCACCCGGGACGCCGCCGAACTCGTCGGCCGGGACCTGACGGAGCACGGATACGGCGTCGAGTGCGCCCTGCTCCAGTCCGTCGAACTCGACACCCGGGCCTGGACGGAGAAGGAACGGAGCGTCGCGTTCCTGCTCAGCGGGGTGCTGCCCCGCCGCAGCACCTGACACCGCCGCCGTCCCCGTGATCGGGTTGTCGTACTGCGCGCGGTAGGCTGGCCGATCGCTGCACCGCACGCGGACGTCCGGCAGATCGTCGGTCAATGTCCGGAAAGCCCGCCCGTTTTGGGGTGAGTGTGGTACGGCAGAACCGGAGGACGCGCAACGTGGCGCAGTCCACAGCGGAACCGTCGCGGATCAACGTGCCGTGACGGTGGTTCGGCCGCAACAATGCCAGTGAGTGGCTTTGTCGCCTTTTACGGGCGGGCCGTTCGTGCCGCTGGGGACGCACGCTCGTTCTTCACTGTGGGGCGGTCGGTGCGCCGTTCCGGGTGAGCTGGTCGTAGGAGCACTAACCGATGGGCGAGGGGTACGCATGACCGACACCGGCCAGGTCCCGGGCGAGGGACTGCCGGAGAACGCAGGCATGGTGGAACAGCCGGGCGCCCCCGCGCACGGTGCGTACGCCTACCTCTCCGAGAACACCGCCGAGGACGAAGACCTGCTGCTGCCCGGCTCCCATGGCGCCTGGGGCAACGAGGTCGCCCCGCCCGCGCCGGAGCCGGTCGTCGAGGCCGTGCACCAGCCGGGCCCGCACGAGCTCTCGGGCCGCGACAGCGGCTCGGTCGACCTCGGCGGCGTCCGCCTGCCCGACCCGCCGCCGATCCCGCCCATCACCCCGCGCCGGCCGCTGCACCTCGGCCCGCCCCTCCCCGACAGCTCCGCCAGCCCGGTCCGCTCGCTCGCCGACCGCGGCCCCGCGGAAGCGCCGGCACGACAGCCCGCAGCGCCGGCGCCCGGCCCCGAGTATCTCGACGCCCCGCGCGCCCCGGAGGCGCCCGCGCAGCCGGCCGCGCCCTGGGGCGCGCAGGTCCCGCCCCAGGCCCCGGTGAGCGCCGGGGCGGCGCCTGCGGAAACGGTTGTTCCACAGGCAGAGCCGGCGGGCACGGCCCAGGCCGTCGCAACCCGCGTCGCCTCGGAGCCGGCCCACGCGGCACCGGCGACGCAGGCCGCCCACGCCGAGCAGCCCGCGCAGGGCCCCTACGTCGAGCAGCCCGCACAGAGCACGGCGGCGCCGGGCGCGCCCGCCGGTGACCAGGTGCCTACCGGCGAGCCGGAGCAGGACGTCCCCACGCAGGACGCGGAGGGCGAGGGTGAGCCGACTGGGGCAGGCGTCGGCCCGGCTGATGAGCAGATGGCCGCCGCCGAGCCCGAGGTTGCGGGTGACCCGGCCGGCGCGGTCGGCCCCGCAGCTGACCATGAGGCCGTCGCCCAGCCGGAGCAGGGCGTTTTGGCGCAGGGCGCGGGGGTTGCGGGTGACCCGGCCGGCGCGGTCGGCCCCGCGGCTGACCCTGCCGCCGGCGCCCAGCCGGAGCAGGGCGTTTCCGCGCAGGACCCGGGCGTTGCGGGTGAGCCCGCTGCCGGGGGCGTCGGTCCGGACGCCGCGCAGGTGGCTGCAGCCGAGGCCGGGACCGTCCCCGCTTCGGGATCGGTTCCGGCGGACGCGCCGGGGCCGGTCGTGGACGGTTCCGGTCAGGACGGTGAGCCGGCACTTGCCGATGGTTCTCCCGAGGTGCCCGGGCCGGGTGTCGTCGGCGAATCCGCCGACGGCGGTGAGCAGGCCCCGGCGGCTGCCGCGGAGCAGGGCGTGGCGCCCGCTCCTGTCCCGGGGGCCGCACCGGTGCCCGAGGCGGTCCCGTCCCCGGAGGCTGCCGCCGCGCCCGAACACGCTGTCGTAGCTCCGTCAGAGGCGGATGCGGCGGAGACCGTCGCGGCCCAGGTGCCGGACGCAGTCGGCCCCGACGCGGCTGCACAGGCCCCGGCAGCGGAGATTGCCCCTGAGGCTGCCGCACCGGCCGTGCCGGCGACCGAGTCCGTCGCGCAGGAGCCGGAGGTCGGCGTCGATGAGACCGTGCCGCAAGCACAGTCCCCTGAACCGATCGCCCAGGCCACCGAGGCAACTGACGCCGGGGCAGCCGCGCAGGAACCCGAGACGACGGCACCGCAGACCGCCGCTGCCGCTTCCGAAGCGCCCGCCCAGGCCACCGAGGCGCCCACGCCTGCCACGCCCGCCCCGACCACCGGGACGGTCGCCCAGGAAGCCGGCGTTCCGGCTGCCGAGGCCCCTGCGCCCACCGACGCACCCGCCCCCGAGGCGCCTGCCGAGGCACCGGAGGTCCCCGCCCCCGCCGAGGCGCCGGAGGTCCCCGCGCCCGCCGAGGCGCCGGAGGCAACAACACCGGCTCAGCCCCCCGCCGCGACAGCGCCCCCTCAGCCCACCGAGACGACCGCCCCCGACTCCGGAGCCGAGGCCCCCGCACCCGCCCAGGCGGCCTCCGACGCGACGGCCGACGCGGCGGCACCGGCTCAGGCCCCCGAAACAGCCGCGCCGGACATGACTGCCGACCCGACTGCCGAGTCGGCGGCGCCGGTCCCCGAGCCGGCAGCCGCCACGCTCGAGAACGCCGAAGCCACCCCGGCCCCCGCGGCACCGCAAGCCCCCGACACCTCCCACACCCCGGAAACCCCTCAGACCCCCAACCCCCCAAACCCCACAGCCCTCGGAGAGCACCCCGGCATCCGCCGAGGACGTCACCGTCGTACTCCCCGGCCCGGCCCCGGACGAGCAGGCCGGACAACACGTCCAGGGCCCGCAGCAGTCCCAGGCTGCCGTCCCCCAGCCGGCACAGCCCGAGGCGGAACCCGTGGTCATCGTCCCCGCACCCCGCGAAGGCGACGCCGAACTCGCACAGAACGCCGACGACCTGGACACCCGGGGCGCCGAACAGGAAGACCTGGCGGACCAGGAACGCCACGAAACAGAGAGCGCGGCCGCAGTGGCAGAAGCACGACAGTCCACCGGCCCCGCCGCCCCCGGCTACGACCCCGCCGAGCGCGAGGCCGTGCTGAAGGTCATGCGCGAACGCCGCGACATCCGCAACGGCTTCCGCAGCGACCCCATCCCGCACGAGGTGCTGCTGCGCGTCCTGGAGGCCGCCCACCACGCGCCCTCCGTCGGCCACTCGCAGCCCTGGGACTTCGTCGTCATCCGCTCCGCAGACACCCGGCGCGCGATGCACGAACTGGCCATGCGCCAGCGCGACGCGTACGCGAAGTCCCTCCCCAAGGGCCGGGCGAAGCAGTTCAAGGAACTGAAGATCGAGGCCATCCTCGACACCCCGGTGAACATCGTCGTCACCGCCGACCCGACCCGCGGCGGCCGCCACACCCTCGGCCGTCACACCCAGCCCCAGATGGCGCCGTACTCGGCCGCCCTGGCCGTGGAGAACCTCTGGCTCGCCGCCCGCGCCGAAGGCCTCGGCGTCGGCTGGGTCAGCTTCTTCGACGAGCGCGAGATGGTCCGCGCCCTCGGCCTGCCCGAGCACCTCGAGGTCATCGCCTACCTGTGCGTCGGTTACGTCGACGAGTTCCCGGACGAGCCCGAACTGCTGCAGGCGGGCTGGTCCAAGCGCCGCCCGCTGTCCTGGGTCGTGCACGAGGAGACGTACGGCCGTCGCGCCCTGCCCGGAGAGGAACCGCACGACCTGCTCGCCGAGACCGTGGCGCAGATCCGCCCGCTGGACGCCAAGGCGCTCGGCGAGGCGTGGGAGCGCCAGAAGCGAATGACCAAGCCGGCCGGTGCGCTGGGCATGCTGGAGATCATCTCCGCCCAGCTGTCGGGCCTGTCCCGCCAGTGCCCGCCGCCCATCCCGGAGCCCGCGGCCGTCGCGATCTTCGCCGGCGACCACGGCGTGCACGCGCAGGGGGTCACCCCCTGGCCGCAGGAGGTGACGGCCCAGATGGTGGCCAACTTCCTCGGCGGCGGCGCCGTCTGCAACGCCTTCGCCACCCAGGTGGGCGCCGAGGTCTGCATCGTCGACGTGGGCGTCGCCGCCGACCTCCCGGCCACGCCGGGCCTGCTTCCCCGCAAGGTCCGGGCGGGCACGTCCGACCTGACCACCGGCCCCGCGATGACCCGCGAGGAGGCCAAGCAGGCCATCGAGGTGGGCATCGAGACCGCCCGCGACCTGGTCGCCGCCGGCAACAAGGCCCTGCTCACGGGTGAGATGGGCATCGCCAACACGACCGCCTCCGCCGCCCTGATCTCCGTCTTCACGGGTGCGGACCCGGCCGAGGTCACGGGCCGGGGCACCGGCATCAACGACGAGACCCTCGCCCGCAAGACCGAGGTCGTCCGCCGCGCCCTCGAACTCCACCAGCCGGACCCGGCCGACCCGGTCGGTGTGCTCGCCGCGATCGGCGGCTTCGAGCACGCCGCCATCGTCGGTCTGCTCCTCGGCGGCGCGTCCCTGCGCACGCCGGTGATCCTGGACGGCGTCAGCGCCGGCGCCGCCGCCCTGGTGGCCCGCGCCATCGCCCCGGAGGTCCTGGCGGCCTGCATCGCCGGCCACCGCAGCGCCGAGCCCGGCCACGTGGCCGCCCTGAACAAGCTCGGCCTGCGCCCCCTGGTCGACCTCGACCTCCGCCTGGGCGAGGGCACGGGCGCCCTCCTGGCCCTGCCGTTGGTCCAGAGCACGGCCAGAGCGATGCACGAGGTGGCGACGTTCGATTCGGCGGGAGTGACTGAGAAGTAGGACTCCTGTGGTCCGCGTGGGTGCGTGGGCACGGACCCACGCACCCGCACCGGGCGATCACGCCCAGCCACCGGACACCTGTGCCACCCCGAACACCCGCGCCGTAAAATCCGCACGTCAGGGCTACCGAACCACCGCCGCAACAGGAGCCGCACCCTCATGGCCGAACACCCCGCCTACCCCGTAGGCCTCCGCCTCACCGGCCGCCGCGTGGTCGTCCTCGGCGGCGGCCAGGTCGCCCAGCGCCGTCTCCCGGCCCTCATCGCGGCGGGCGCGGACATCGTCCTCGTGTCCCCCGAGGTCACCCCCTCCGTCGAAGCCATGGCGGACGCAGGCGAAATCACCTGGCACAAGCGCCCCTACGAGGAGGGCGACCTCGCGGACGCCTGGTACGCCCTGATCGCCACCGGCGACACGGCAGCGAACACCAGGGCCTCCGCCGAGGCGGAACGCCACCGCGTCTGGTGCGTCCGCTCCGACGACGCAGACGAGGCGACGGCCTGGACCCCGGCCACCGGCCACAGCGAGGGCGTCACGGTCGCCGTACTGACCACGGACGCCCGCGGCCGCGACCCCCGCCACACCGCCGCCATCCGCGACGCGGTCGTCGAGGGCCTGCGCGACGGCACGCTCGTCGCCCCGCACCACCGCACCCGCACCCCCGGCGTCGCCCTGGTCGGCGGCGGCCCCGGCGACCCGGACCTGATCACCGTGCGCGGCCGCCGCCTGCTCGCCGAGGCCGACGTGGTCATCACCGACCACCTGGGCCCGCGCGACCTGCTCGCGGAACTGCCGTCGAGCGTCGAGGTGATCGACGCCGCGAAGCTGCCGTACGGCAGGTTCATGGCGCAGGAGGCCATCAACAACGCCCTGATCGAGTACGCCAAGCAGGGCAAGTCGGTCGTACGGCTCAAGGGCGGCGACCCCTTCGTTTACGGCCGGGGCATGGAGGAGGTCCAGGCGCTCGCCGAGGCCGGCATCCCCTGCACGGTCGTGCCCGGCATCTCCAGCTCCATCTCGGTCCCGGGCGCCGCCGGCATCCCGGTCACCCACCGCGGCGTCGCCCACGAGTTCACGGTGGTCAGCGGCCACATCGCCCCCGACGACGAGCGCTCCCTGGTCGACTGGCCGTCCCTCGCCAAGCTGACCGGCACGCTGGTGATCCTCATGGGGGTCGCCACGATCGGGAAGGTCGCCAAGACGCTCATCGCCCACGGCAAGGCCCCGGACACGCCCGTCGCCCTGGTCCAGGAAGGCACGACGGCCGGCCAGCGCCGCGTCGACGCCACCCTGGCGACGGTCGGGGAGATCGTCCGGACCGAGGACGTGAAGCCTCCGGCGGTCATCGTCATCGGCGAGGTCGTGAAGGTCGGCCCCACGGTCGGCGCATCCCGCGAGTAACCCCGGGTAACACAGTCCGTCCCAAGCCGTTGGCACCGCACCCAGGACAAGGCAGTATCACACTGTGGCCGATCTCATCACCGTCGAGGATCCCGACGACCCGCGCCTGCACGACTACACCGGCCTGACCGACGTGGACCTGCGCCGCAAGCGCGAACCCGCCGAGGGCCTCTTCATCGCCGAGGGCGAGAAGGTCATCAGAAGGGCCAAGGAAGCGGGCTACGAGATGCGGTCCATGCTGCTCTCGGCCAAGTGGGTCGACGTCATGCGCGACGTCATCGACGAACTCCCGGCCCCCGTCTACGCGGTCAGCCCCGAGCTCGCCGAGCAGGTCACCGGCTACCACGTGCACCGCGGCGCGCTCGCCTCCATGCAGCGCAAGCCCCTGCCCACGGCAGCCGACCTCCTCCAGGCCGCCCGCCGCGTCGTGATCATGGAGTCGGTCAACGACCACACCAACATCGGCGCGATCTTCCGCTCCGCCGCCGCCCTCGGCATGGACGCGGTCCTGCTCTCCCCGGACTGCGCCGACCCCCTCTACCGCCGCAGCGTGAAGGTCTCCATGGGCGCCGTCTTCTCCGTGCCCTACGCCCGTCTGGACACCTGGCCCAAGGGCCTGGAGTCGGTCCGCGAGGCCGGCTTCACCCTGCTCGCCCTCACCCCCGACGAGAAGGCCCGGCCCCTCGACGAGGCAGCCCCGCACACCATGGACCGCGTGGCCCTCATGCTCGGCGCCGAGGGCGACGGCCTGTCCACCCAGGCCCTGGTCGCCGCCGACGAGTGGGTCCGCATCCCCATGTCCCACGGCGTCGACTCCCTCAACGTGGGCGCGGCGGCGGCCGTGGCCTTCTACGCCGTGGCCACCGGCCGCCCTCAGACCTAGGGGTCGTACGTGGAGCAGCGCCAGGCGATCGTCGCCGTACTGCGGCGCGGGGACCGCGTCCTCGCGATCCGGCGCGGCCCGGCGGTCCCCCGTCCCGGCTACTGGCAGCCGCTGAGCGGCAAGGTCGAACCGGGCGAGACCCAGGAGCAGGCGGTGGTCCGGGAGGTCCGCGAGGAGGTCGGCCTCACCGTCGTACCGCTGGCGAAGGTGTGGGAGTCGGAGACCGACGACCACCGTTTCCGCCTCCACTGGTGGACCGCCCGCGCGGACACGGGGGAGGTCGTCCCCGACCCCGGCGAGGTCGCCGAGACCCGCTGGGTCACGCCGGGGGAGTTCCTGACCCTGGACCCGGTCTTCGACGGCGACCGCGAGTTCTTCGAGCGGATCCTGCCGGAGCTGTGACGGCGTACCTGAGCCGCTACGGTTCGAATCCCTACGGTTCGAAGTCCTGCGGTTCGTAGCCCAGCTGGACGTGCTCCTGCCGGACACCGCCCCCGTCGCCGCCGAGTCCCCGCGCCGAGCCCTGACAGCCCTGCACCAGGGCGATGCCGACCGCCACCAGCAGCGTGACCACGACGAACACGAACAGCCGCTGCCGCAGCAGCCGCGGATTGGCGGGCCGCAGCCCGGTGCCCGTGTTCCTGGACGCCGGCCGCCCGGTACCGCTGGGGGCCGGGCGGCTGCCGCTGCCTGACCGGGTCCCGTTGCGTCCGGTGGGCGTCGGCCGTGATCCGGACCGCGACGGGGTGCCGCCGCGCGAGGCGCCGGTGCCGCGCACCGGAGTCCTGCCGCGGCTCCCGCCACCCGTCGACCGGGATCCGCCCCGCGCGCCGGCGCCTCCCTGGGAAGCCGGACCGTCCGGCGACGGAACGCCGTCCCCGGGCCCGGAGGAGCGCCGCGGCGGGGGAGTCCCCCGGCCCCGCTGCGCCCCGGACGCCCCCGCACTCTGCTGTCCCTGCGGACGCCGGCCGCGCTCGGGGTAGGTGTCGGCGGGCCGGTCCGTCTCGGCACCGCGCGGCGCGGGCGGCCGTACGCCGGCGAGGTCCTGCGCCTCCCGGGCCGCGATCTCCTTGAGCCGCATGGACAGTTGGAGCGTGCTGGGCCGTTCCTCGGGGTCCTTCGCCAGGCACGCCCGCACGAGCGGAGCCAACGCGTCGGGTACGCCGTGCAGCTGCGGTTCCTCGTGCACGACGCGGTACAGCATCACCTCGGAACTGCCGTGTCCGAAGGGTGAGTCGCCCATCGAGGCGTACGCGAGCGTGGCACCGAGCGAGAACACGTCGGTGGCCGGTGTGACGGCGGCCCCGCGCACCTGCTCGGGTGCGAGGAAGCCCGGCGAGCCGACCGCCGTACCGACGTGGGTGAGCGTCGAGGCGCCGGTGGCCCAGGCGATGCCGAAGTCGATGATCCGCGGCCCCTTCGGGGACAGCAGGATGTTGGACGGCTTCAGGTCCCGGTGCACGACCCCGGCCTCGTGCACAGCGACCAGGCCCTCCGACAGGGCGGCCCCGACGGCCGCTACGTCGGCCGCGCCGAGCGGTCCCTCGGCGGCGACCTTGTCGTGCAGGGAGGGGCCGGGCACGTACTGCGTGGCGAACCAGGGCCGGTCCGCGTCCAGGTCGGCGGCCACGAGCCGTGCCGTGCACCCGCCGCGGATCCGTCTGGCCGCCGAGACCTCACGGGCGAAGCGTGAGCGGAACTCCTGATCCTCCGCCAGGTCAGGCCGGATGACCTTGAGCGCGACCCGCTGCCCCTTCTTGTCGGAGCCCAGGTAGACCACGCCCATCCCGCCCGCGCCGAGCCGTCTGTGAAGCCTGAACGAGCCGACGACGCGCGGGTCCTCGCGCCTCAGGCGCATCATCGCCATGTTCATCCCCGCTGCCCGGTCCTGTGACGAGCCACAGCTTACGTTTCCACAGCCGCCCGTGCGCAGAGGCCGCGCCCTCTCGGGGCGACGGATTGTCAGTGGTGGGTGGGAGACTTGAAGGGTGGTCAGGGGGCGTGCGGACAGGCCGTGTTCGCGCGGGGGGATGGCCCCAACCGCCTGCCACGGAAGGGGGATTGGGCCCGTGAAGGGTGACCGTGTGGAGATAGTCGTGGACGCCGGCGACACGACGCGCACATACGAGGTGGTGGCGAGCAGGGCGGGCCGCAGGGTGGAGACCGCGGTGCGCCGAGGTGTCGTGGAAGTGAGCGAAGTCACCCGGAGCGGAACGGTCGTGCGTACGGCCCGTTTCATGGCGAACCGGGTGCTGGCCCTGGTGGAACAGCCGGTTCCGCGGGAGGAGAGCTCGGACAAAGCGGGATGAGCCGGGTGCCCCTTCGGGGAAGACCCTGAGACCTGGGTCTTCGTCTCCACCCAGGGGAGTACATCGCAGGTGACGGCTCATCCTCCGGGAGGCCCGGCAATCGGTACGAGGGCATGACGCCCGGGGAGGGCCCGCCGCCTAGATTTGAGGTCAAGCGGCGGGTGCAGCACTCGTCCCCCGAGGTCAGACACCCGCCGCTGCCAACGACAACTGAGAACGGTCAGGAGAGGGACCATGGCCCACACGGCACCGCGGACGCTGATCCGCGAGGAGGGACGCAAGGTGTACGCCGCCGCGTTCCGCCCCCGCCGCCAGGGCCGTCGCCACCCCGTGGTGGCGACGCTGATGGCCCTTCCCCTGGCGGTCCTGCTCCTCCTCGTCTTCGACGGGTGGGAGACAGTGGCCACACAGGCGTCGTCCGTGGGAGAGATGCTGGGGCGCTGAGCGGCGACCCCAGGCCCGGAAGAGCGGTCCGGGCGGGGACATCCCACCCATGAAACCCCGTGGGGACGGGGGTGCGGCGGACGGCACAAATGCCGGCGCAGCTGGGGAGCTGCGCCGGCATTGCTTTTGCGCGCACTGCGGCAGGCCGCCCTAGCTGCGGGCAGTCGTGCCGCTTGGGGGCGGCACCCGTCCCAAAGAAGCGGCACCCCGGTCCGCCGATCTGCGGACCCACCCGGCCCCGGCACCGATGCCGAGCACCCGAACCCAACGGTGCCTTACAGCCGGGCCACACCTGCGCGTACGCTCGCCCCGGTGAAGCCCGCCCCCGCCCTGCTCGTACAGCAGCTCACCGCCAAGGCCCGAGCCACCGCCCACACACGCTCCTCGGCCTGCCCCTGCGGAGCAGCCACACTCGCGGACCACCCCGACGGCATCGTCGTACGGCACGCGGACACCGTCGCGAAGGCCCACCCCGAAGACACCGACCCCACGGAACTGACCAGCCGCCTCACCATCGCCACCCATCACCCCGGCATCCTCCTGCCCCCACTCGCCCCGACCCCGGCCGACCTGCACGGCCGCCTCGTGACGTTCTGGCCGTACGGCACCCCCGTGGACCCGGACACCCCCGACGCCGCCCCCTGGGAAGCCGCCGCCACCCTCCTCGCCCGACTGCACCGCACCCCGGCTCCGCCGCAAGCACCCACCATGCGAGGCCCCGCCAAGGCAGCTCGCGCCATCGCCCGGCTCCGGGACGCCGGCCCGCACCCCGCCGCCACACCCGTCCTGCGTGCCTGGGACACCCTCCCCGCCTGGGCCCGAGCCGAGGCCCCGATGCCG
Source organism: Streptomyces coeruleorubidus (assembly GCF_028885415.1). Classification (GTDB taxonomy): domain Bacteria; phylum Actinomycetota; class Actinomycetes; order Streptomycetales; family Streptomycetaceae; genus Streptomyces; species Streptomyces coeruleorubidus_A. Next base: position 1,860,290 of record NZ_CP118527.1, on the reverse strand, counting down.
CACACCGCCACCTTGTGCCACGGCGACCTCCACCTCGGCCAGCTCGTACGCCACCCCGCCCCCGAAGGCCCCTGGCTGCTGATCGACGTGGACGACCTCGGCGTCGGCGTCCCGGCCTGGGATCTCGCCCGCCCCGCCGCCTGGTACGCCTGCGGACTGCTCCCGCCCGGCGAATGGGCCCGGTTCCTCGCCGCCTACCGTGCCGAGGGCGGCCCGGCGGTCCCGGTCGACGGGGATCCCTGGCCCGCCCTGGACGTCCCCGCCCGCGCCCTCACCGCGCAGACCGCGGCCCGGGCCGTCGCCAAGGCGGTCGCGGCCGGCCGTCCCCTGGACGAGGTGGAGCAGTCGGTCGTGGACGCCTGTGACCGAATGGCCACCGTCCCGGCGCAGTTGGCGCAGGAGCACGCGAAGTAGGGTGCAACCGACCACAGCCGGACAGAGTCTGTCCTGGCGACACACGAAGCAGGACCGACCGGCGAGGAGTTGAACCACCATGCAGTGTCCGAAATGCCGTGCGCCGATGCACACGTACAACCGCAACGGTGTCCAGATCGAGCAGTGCAGCGGCTGCCGCGGGATCTTTCTCGACTACGGCGAGCTGGAGTCGCTGACCCGTCTGGAGGCCCAATGGTCCCAGTCGGCCCCGCCGCCCCCGCCCGGCCCGCAGGCCTATCCGGCCCCTCCGGCCCCCGCCTGGGGAGCCCCGCACGGTGGCCACGGACACCATGGCCACCACGGTCACCACCGGCAGAAGAGCTTCGGGCGCATGCTGTTCTCGTCCTGACGCGAGGACCGCGACACGAGGACCGCGGCATGACGATCGCGACACGACGGAGCCCCCGGCCGATGGGTACGGCCGGGGGCTCCGGTGTGGTGTGGACGATACTGGGATTGAACCAGTGACCTCTTCCGTGTCAGGGAAGCGCTCTCCCGCTGAGCTAATCGTCCTCGGGACCATGACCACTCGGTGCAGCGGATCATGGGCACTGCGTGCGCGATACTGGGATTGAACCAGTGACCTCTTCCGTGTCAGGGAAGCGCTCTCCCGCTGAGCTAATCGCGCGGGTCGGATCTTCGAGCAGATCCAGTGGACGATACTGGGATTGAACCAGTGACCTCTTCCGTGTCAGGGAAGCGCTCTCCCGCTGAGCTAATCGTCCTTGGAGGTGGAGACGGGATTTGAACCCGTGTAGACGGCTTTGCAGGCCGTTGCCTCGCCTCTCGGCCACTCCACCAGGAGCGTAGGGGGCCGGGAAGCCCCCCTGTTCCTTCGAGCGGACGACGAGGCTCGAACTCGCGACCTCAACCTTGGCAAGGTTGCGCTCTACCAACTGAGCTACGTCCGCTTGTCGTTTCGGTCCGCTCTCGCGGCCCGGCGACGAGTTGAACTCTAGCGGATTCCGGGGCCAGCACAAAAACGCGTTTGTGCAGCGTGCTGCGCTTCCCCTGCTCAGGGCGGTCACAGGGCCGCACGAAGGGACATTCCCCGGTCACCCGCCGGACACCCGCCATAGACTCGACTGCGTGCTTGACCTCCCTCCTCTCGCTCGCTTCGGCGACCGTGTCGCCACCGGGCTCCTCGACGTCACCGATGATCCGCAAGCCCTGGAATCCCGCGGCTTCTGGGCCGTATGCGCCGACTTCGAGGGCCGTCTGACCTGCGCCCGCTTCCGGGACGTGCGGAAGGCGGCCGTGCCCGCCCCCGTGCCGGGCGCATGGCGGGGCCCGGCGGCGGGTGACTGGACGTCGTCACTTGACCGCGCAGCGTACACGGCGGCGGTACGGCGGATCCGCGAGCACATCGCGGCCGGCGAGGTCTACCAGGCGAACCTGTGCCGGGTGCTGTCCGCGCCCGTCGCGCCCGGCGCCGACGTGGACGCCCTCACCGCACTGCTGGGCCGTGGCAACCCGGCACCGTACGCAGGAACGATCCGCCTGCCCGGTCACGGCGTGGAGATCGCCACCGCGTCCCCCGAACTGTTCCTGCGGCGCGACGGACGCGTCGTCGAGTCGGGGCCGATCAAGGGCACCGGCCGCACCGAGGCGGATCTGCTGGAGAAGGACTACGCCGAGAACGTGATGATCGTGGACCTGGTCCGCAACGACATCGGGCGGGTGTGCGCCACCGGCAGTGTGAAGGTGCCCGACCTGTGTGCCGTCGAGAAGCACCCGGGGCTGGTCCACCTCGTGTCGACGGTCCGTGGTGAGCTGCGGAGCGGGGCCGGCTGGGCCGAGCTGCTCGCCGCCGCCTTCCCGCCCGGCTCGGTCACCGGCGCGCCCAAGTCGAGCGCGCTGCGGATCATCGACGCGCTGGAGACGGCGCCCAGAGGGCCGTACTGCGGGGGGATCGGGTGGGTCGACGCCGACCGGCAGGCCGGTGAGCTGGCCGTCGGCATCCGTACCTTCTGGATCGACCGGGCCGACGGTGTGCTGCGCTTCGGCACCGGCGCCGGCATCACATGGGGCTCCGATCCCGAGGGCGAGTGGCGGGAGACCGAGCTGAAGGCGGCCCGGCTGCTCGCGATAGCGTCGGGAGTGTACGAGGTGAGTGGAGAGGACCTGACGTGAAGATCTGGCTCGACGGCGGCCTGCAGGACATCGAGTCCGCCCGCGTCTCCGTCTTCGACCACGGGCTGACCGTGGGCGACGGCATCTTCGAGACGGTGAAGGCCGTGGACGGCCGGCCGTTCGCGCTCACGCGGCACCTCGACCGGCTGACCCGTTCGGCGCGCGGCCTCGGCCTGCCCGACCCGGACCACGACGAGGTACGCCGCGCCTGTGCCGCCGTCCTCGAGGCCAACCCCATGCCGCTCGGCCGCCTGCGCATTACCTACACCGGCGGCCACGGCCCGCTGGGCTCCGACCGCGGTCAGCACGGCCCGACCCTCGTCGTCGCCCTCGGCGCGACGACCCGCCGCCCCGACTCCACCGCCGTGATCACGGTCCCCTGGACGCGCAACGAGCGCGGCGCGCTCACCGGCCTGAAGACCACCTCGTACGCCGAGAACGTCGTCGCCCTCGCCCGCGCCCGCGAACAGGGCGCCTCCGAGGCCCTGTTCGGCAACACCGTGGGTCAGCTGTGCGAGGGCACCGGGTCCAACGTCTTCGTCGTCCTCGACGGCGAGATCCACACCCCGCCGCTCGCCTCGGGCTGCCTCGCGGGCATCACCCGCGCGCTGGCGATCGAATGGACCGGCGCCGAGGAGACCGACCTGCCGCTGGACGTCCTGGAGCGGGCCGACGAGGTCTTCCTCACCTCCACGCTGCGGGACGTCCAGGCCGTGCAGCGCGTCGACGACCGCGAGCTGCCCGGCGCGCCGGGCCCGGTGACCGCCAAGGCCATGCGGATCTTCGAGGAGCGGTCCGGGAACGACCTCGATCCCTGACAGCCCCCGCTTATTCGGCTGACCAGGGCCGTGGTTACGGGTAGAACACCCCTGATGACCACGACCCTGCGGCCGACCGAGCCGCTTCAGCAGAACGCCGATGGGACGCGCTCGCGCCGCTACCAGGTGTGCGTGAACAGCCGTCCCGTAGGGGCGATACACCTCGGCACGCATCCCGTGTTCGGCGACGCCGTGGCCCGGATCATGAAGCTGCGCATCGAGGAGCCGGACCGCAGACGCGGCCGGGGCACGGTGGCCGCGCTCGCCGCCGAGGAGGTGGCGCGCGGCTGGGGGTGCCGCCGTATCGAGGCGACCGTGCCCGCCGACGCCGCCGCGGCGTTCCGGCTCGCCACCGCGCTCGGCTACGTCGTGCGCAACCGCGGCATGGAGAAGCCCCTCGGCGACACCCCGCCGGAGCTGCCGTCGGGCAGCCGCGCCCGGCCCATGACCGAGGCGGAGTTCGGCCCCTGGCTGGAGAAGAGCAAGGAGGACTACGCGCAGAGCTGGATCGCGCGGGGCGTCCCGGAGGCCGAGGCCCGCGCCAAGTCGGAGCGGGACAACGCCACCCTGCTGCCCGACGGCCTCGCCACCCCCGGCATGCTCATCAGCGTCCTGGAACACGAGGGGACGGCGGTGGGCGTGCTGTGGCTCGCGGTCCGCGAGGACAGCGCCTTCGTCTTCGACGTCGAGACCCACGCCGCCCACCGCGGCAAGGGACACGGCCGCACCCTCATGCTGCTGGCCGAGGCCCAGACGATCGTCGAGGGCAGGCGCGCCATCGGCCTCAACGTCTTCGCCGGCAACACCCCGGCCGAACGGCTCTACGCGTCGCTCGGCTACGAGACGAAGCTGTACGCGATGTACAAGCCGCTGGTGTAGCGGCCGGGCAGGGACCCGTGCCAGGAGCGGGGGCCGCCAGGTCAGTCCTGCTCCTGCCCGGCCAGCAGCCGGTCCGCGATCTGCTCGATCCGCTCGCGCAGCCCTTCCTGGCTCTTGCCTCCGTCGAGCCGCTCACCGCCGATGACGTACGTCGGGGTGCCGGTCACGCCGATCGCCTTGCCCTCGGCCTGGTCGGCGTCCACGATCAGGATGTGCCGACCGTCGATCAGGGCCGTGTCGAACTCCTCGGCGTCCATGTCCAGTTCGCGGGCCAGCTCCACCAGGAAGGGTTCTCCCTTACGGCCCAGTTCCTCGACCCGCCCCAGGAGCGCCTCGGCGTACTCCCAGCCCCGGCCCTGCTCCCACGCCTCCTCCGCGGCCTGGGCGGCTGCGAAGGCGTGCTTGTTCTTCTCCAGGGGGAAGTGCCGCAGCCGCAGCTCCAGACGGGCGCCGTAGCGGGCGCGCAGGGCATGGAGGTCGTCCAGCGCGGTGCGGCAGTCCGGGCACTGGAGGTCGCACCAGACCTCGAGGACGGGGGCGGCGGCAGGGGCAGGGGAGGAGTCGCTCATACCGACATTCTCCCAGGCCCTGCACCCGCGCCGGCACCTGCGGAGGAGACGACCCGGAGATGTCCCTGATGTCGGGCCGGGGCATGGCCCGCCGGGGTACGGCGGGTGCAGGATGGAAAGGACGAAGTGCCCCCCTGCTCGACCGCGCCACGCCTGGAGGACCAGATGATTGCCGAGACCGTCTGCTCCGCCGTGTCCGCGGCAGGCCTGGGCATCGCGGCCGTCACGGCGTACCGCAAGCGCTTCCTCGCGGCGACCCGTATCGCGGCGTACTCGCTCGTGCCGATCGGCCTGGTGATGACGGGCGTCGTCGAGTGGCTGGCCGACACCGCGTTCAGCCTGACAGCCTGGGCGGGCTTCGGGGTGCTCGGTGTCGCATGGCTGCTGTTCATGACCACGCGCGTGGTGGAGCGCCGCCGCGGCGGCACCCGCAAGGAGCGCAAGGCGGCCCGCGCGGCTGCCCAGCCGGATGCGGTGGCTCCGGCGGCCTCGGCGCCCTCCCTGGGCCAGGGAGGGCGCCCGGCCGCCCGGCCCGCGGCGGCGTCCCGCGGCGACGACGACTTCAGCGACATCGAGGCCATCCTCAAGAAGCACGGCATATGACGGCCGCGCGCCCGTCGAATCGTCACAGTAGGTCCGAGGGTGTGCGCAAATGATCACAACCTGAACCGGACCTCGCGGAATCGGCGCACTCCCGCACGGAACGAGGCCGCTGATCGCCTCGGGCCCGGCGACTGCGTCATCATCGCCGCGAGATGCTGGACACGACGGAACAGAGCGACCCCGCGCCGCCGCAGGACGAGCCACGTCCCCGGCAGGACGAGCCACGTGGTTGCCTCTTCGCCCTTTCCCAGCCACCGCTGATGATCTTCCTTGCGGTGATCGGGAGTCTGCTGCTCATGGCCTCGTTGCACGATCTGCTGTTGCTGTGAGCCGTACCCGCGGTACCCGGCGTCACCCGCCGGGACCGCGTCGGCATCGACGATCCGCCCGCCACTCGACCCTGCGGTGGCGGTCAGCCCGCCGCCTCCTTGCGACGCGCCCGGTACGCGGCCACATGCAGGCGGTTGCCGCAGGTGCGGCTGTCGCAATAGCGCCGCGAGCGGTTGCGCGACAGGTCGACGAAGGCCCTCCGGCAGTCGGGCGCCTCGCACCGTCGCAGCCGCTCCTGCTCCCCGGCGACCACGAAGAAGGCCAGTGCCATCCCGCAGTCGGCGGCCAGGTGGTCGGCGATGGAGGCACCGGGCGCGAAGTAGTGCACATGCCAGTCGTAGCCGTCGTGGTCCGTGAGCCGGGGTGTGGTGCCGGCGGCCGCGACCAGCTCGTTGATCAGCCCGGCGGCGCTCCGGGCGTCGGGAGCGGCGAAGACGGCGGCGAACCGCCCGCGGACCTTGCGCACCGCGGAGAGGTCGAACTCCGAGAGCACTCCGACATCGCTGATCTCGTGGTTTCGTACGAAGTCCGCGAGTGTCGCCACGTCCGGCAGCCCGTCCGCTGCCGTGTCGTCCTCCGGTGCGGTGTTCACCAGATCGACCACAGTGTCGAGGGCGCACCGGGTGTCGTGGGTGATCAGCACGATTCGCTCCCTGGCCTGGGGGTCGGGCAGGCGCCCGCCGATGCTGGCCGATGGTAACGGCTCCACCACCGCCGGACCGGCCTCATGCCCGCACATGGCTTCGAATACAACGCCCCCGGGCAAGCCGTGGTTCCCGCCCGCCCTCCGTGCAGCAGGAGGCTCACCGCCGCGGGCTTCCGCCCGGCGGTACACGCGAGCCGGCGCCGCCCCGCGTGATCCGCGGTGCCGGCGCCGGTGTATCCCGTATGCGGTTGTCCAGGCCCGAGCCGTCTCCCCGAGTCGACGGCGCCGGGCGGCTTTGTGAGGGCCTCGCCCTAGCTTTCCGCCAGGATGTGCGAGAGCTCCTGATCGAGGTCGAAGTGCCGGTGCTCCGTGCCGGGCGGCACGGCGGCGTCGGTCCGCTTCAGGAAGGACTCCAGGGCCCGTGCCGGGGCCTCGAGCAGGGCCTCGCCCTCCGGTGAGCTCAGGGCGATGCACACGACGCCCTGACCGTGGCTGCGCGACGGCCAGACGCGGACGTCGCCGGTGCCCGTAGGGCGGTGAAGTCCCTCGGCGAGGAGGTCGCGGGCGAACACCCACTCGACGGTCTCCTCGGCTCCGGTGTGGAAGGTGGCGTGCACGGCGTAGGGGTCGGCCGTGTCGTACCGCAGGCCTGCGGGGACAGGCAGGGAGGACTCGCTCGACACAACGAGGCGCAGGTGCAGCTCGCAGCTGACCGTGGTGTTCATAAGCGCCAGGGCCTTTCGCTCAGTGTGCGCTCGGGGATTCGCACGTCGGCGAAATCGACATGCCACCTACGGTGCCGTTGTAAACCCCTCTGAGTGTTTTGCGTGCCTTTACGTAACTCGTCCGGCCGAGAGATCGTTCGCGCCGTGCGTCCATTCCGGTGACTGGTTTCGCTCGGGTAGTGTTTGGCCGTATGAATACGGGGAGTGACGAGCCGGGCGAGGTGGCCGTGGCGTCGGACGAGACGGGTACGGACGAGGTGCGCAGCGAGCAGGACCGGGGGCTCGGCTCGCGGGCGCCCGAATTCATCAAGGCGCGTCGCCTGCTGCACGTGAGCTGGCAGGTCGGCGTCTTCATCATCGGGCTCGCGGTCGTCGTGACGGGCATCATCATGCTGCCCCTGCCGGGACCGGGCTGGGTCGTGATCTTCGGCGGCATGGCGATCTGGGCCACCGAGTTCGTGTGGGCCCAGCTGGTGCTCCGCTGGACCAAGCGGAAGGTCACGGAGGCCGCGCAGCGCGCCCTCGATCCCAAGGTGCGGCGCCGGAACATCATCCTGACGGCCATCGGGCTGGTGATCGTGGCCGTACTGGTCGGTATCTACGTGTGGAAGTTCGGCATCGTCATGCCGTGGAAGATCAAGAACCAGTGAGCCCCGGCGGGGGTGCCGGTGCCGGCCGGTGCTGGTCACAGGCACCCCCTGACATGCGGTAATGTTCTTCCTGCGTCCGGGCGATTAGCTCAGTGGGAGAGCGCTTCGTTCACACCGAAGAGGTCACTGGTTCGAACCCAGTATCGCCCACCCGGATCGGCGGCCCACCTGCGACTGCGCAGGTGGGCCGCTCTCGTGTGGGTGTCAGTCGTCACGGCTGCCGAACGCCCCGCGTGCCGTCCTCCTCCAGGGTCCGCTGGTGGAAGCCGGCCACGTTGCGCCCGGCTTCACGCCACCCACTTCGGCGTCGCCTTTCGGTCGCTCCCGAAACCCGCGTGAGCGGCCCCGCGCCGTTCGGCCCACCGACCGCACCGGCCCCACCAGTGACGTCACCCCCACGGGCCCGGCGCACCACCTCCGCGCCTCGCCCCGACTCCGGCCCGTTCGGTAAGAAAATCTTGTCCGAATCATTGACGCACCCTCAGCCCCTCCGTAACTTGTGCCAGCAAGCGCTTACTTGAAACGATTCATGCGAGCGGGACGACGTGCGGGGAGGTCCAACCGTGGTGAACGGCAGGAATGTTGAGAGACGTACGATTCTGAAGGCGGCCGGAGCCACGGCGGCCACGCTGGGGCTGGCCGCGACCACCGGCTGCGGTGGCGACGGAGGGGCCTCCGCGGACGGGACGGTGACGATCCGTTACGCGTGGTGGGGTGCGGAGGACCGCGCCCAGCGCATCAACAAGACCATCGCGCTCTTCGAGAAGAAGTACCCGAAGATCAAGGTGAAAACGGACTTCCAGCCTTATCTCGACTTCTGGAAGAAGTTCAACACCCAGGCTTCCGGCGGAAATCCGCCGGACGTCTTCCAGAATGCCATCGGGTTCCTGCGCAAATACGACGCGAAGAACGTGCTGCTCGATCTCAGCGAGCAGGCCAAGGCCGGCAACCTCCGGCTGGAGGGATTCCGCGCCGGACTCGAGAAGTTCGGCGAGATCGACGGCAGGCTCCTCGGAGTTCCGGTCGGTTCCAACTCGATGGCCCTCGTCATCGACAAGCCCGTCTACACCAGGGCGGGCGTGAAGCCGGAGATGGGCTGGACCTGGGACGACTTCGACGCGGCGATGAGGAAGATCCGCGACAAGACGGGCCGCGCCGGCGACAGCGGCATGTACGGCGTCATGTACCTCTACGACCTGTACCTGCGTCAGAACGGCAAGGCGTTCTTCACCGAGGACGGACTCGGCTTCACCGAGTCGGACCTGACGGACTGGTGGACGAAGGCCAAGAAGGGCGTGGAGGACGGCCGCTACGCCGACGCCAAGAAGGTCGCCCAGATCAAGCCCAAGTCCGCGGTCACCGGGGAACTCGCGGCCGGCGAGTTCACCTGGGACAACTTCACCGTCCGCTACACCGCCGAGGGCAAGAGCGAGTACGCCCTCGCTCCCATCCCGACCACGGACGGCAAGAAGACCGGCCAGTACCTCGGCTCCCTCATGCTGAGCGCCTCCAAGCGCACCCAGCACCCCAAGGAAGTCGCCCAGTTCATCGACTTCATGGTGCACGACCCCGAGGTCGCCAAGATCATGGGCTACGACCGGGGTGTGCCCGCGACGCAGGCCCAGTACGACGCGTACAAGCCGACCGACGAGGTCAACAAGGCGATAGCCGCCTACGAGGAGTCCCTCGTCGAGGCGGGTGTCCTGGAGCCCATCACCCCACACCCGAACGGCGCGGACATCTGTGAGTCCGCCTTCCTGCGCATCGCCGAGGAACTCGCCCTGGGCAAGCGGTCGGTGGACGAGGCCGTCAAGCAGTTCTTCACCGAGTCGAAGACGGCTCTCGGCAGCTGATGGGAACCACCGTGACACACGCCCCTGCGATGGAGGGCCTGTCCCAGGACTCCGAGCCGCGGCACGGTCCGGTGAAGCCCGCGCGCCCCGCCGCCCTCAAGCGGCGGCGGCGCCGGGAGAACCTGGCCGGCTATCTCTTCATGTCCCCCTGGATCGCCGGGTTCCTGCTGCTCACCGCGGGCCCGATGGTCGCATCGCTCTACTTCGCGTTCACCGACTACAACCTGTTCGACGCCCCGAAGTGGATCGGCTTCGACAACTTCTCCGAGATGTTCGGCGATCCCCGCTGGCGCCACTCGGTGCAGGTGACGCTCTGGTACGTCGTCGTCGGAACACCGCTCAAGCTGCTCGCGGCCCTCGGTGTGGCCCTGCTCCTCGCGCAGAAGCGGCGCGGACAGGCCTTCTACCGGGCCGCCTTCTACGCGCCGTCGCTGATCGGCGCGAGCGTCTCCGTCGCGATCGTCTGGAAGGCGATCTTCTCGGACGACGCGATCGTGGACCGTACGCAGAAGATCTTCGGGATCGACGTCGGCGGCTGGACCGGCGACCCGGACATGATCATCTACAGCCTGGTGGCGCTCACCGTCTGGCAGTTCGGCGCGCCCATGGTCATCTTCCTGGCCGGCCTCAAGCAGGTCCCGCGCGAGCTGTACGAGGCGGCCGAGGTCGACGGCGCGGGCAAGCTGCGGCGGTTCTGGAACATCACGCTGCCGATGATCTCGCCGGTGCTCTTCTTCAACGTCCTGCTGGAGACGATCCACTCCTTCCAGATCTTCAGCTCGGCGTACATCGTCGGCGGCGGCGCCGGAGGCAACGCCTGTGGTCCGGCGGACGGTTCGATGGTCTACACCTGCTATCTCTACGTCCAGGGCTTCGAGAACAGCCGGATGGGTCTGGCCTCCGCCATGGCCTGGATGCTGCTCGTCGCGGTCGCCCTGGTGACGGCGGTGCTGTTCTGGTCCCAGAAGCGCTGGGTGCACTACGAGGAGGGCGCCCGATGAGTGCGCAGGCCACCGACGCCACCCCACGAGCGGGCGGCCTTCGGCACAAGCTGCCCGGATCCCTCGCCTGGCACATCGGGTCCCTGCTGATCCTCGCGGTGATCCTCTACCCGGTGATCTGGGTCATCGGCGGCTCCCTCAAGAAGAGCGAGGACATCGTCGGCAGCCTGGACCTCCTGCCGGGCGACCCGATCCTCGACAACTACAAGAGCCTCGCCGACGGCATCGCCGACATCTCGATCTCCACCTTCTTCTTCAACTCGCTCTTCCTCGCGGTCGGGTCGGTGATCGGGATCGTGGTGTCCTGCTCGCTGACGGCGTACGCCTTCGCGAGGATCAGGTTCGCGGGCCGCAATCTGCTGTTCACGCTGATGATCGGCACCCTCCTGTTGCCGTACCACGTGCTGCTGATCCCGCAGTACGTGCTGTTCCGCAACATGGAGATGATCAACACGTACACCCCGCTGCTGCTGGGGAAGTACCTGGCCACGGAGGCGTTCTTCGTCTTCCTGATGGTGCAGTTCATGCGCAACATGCCCAAGGAGCTCGACGAGGCGGCCCGCCTCGACGGCTGCGGGCACTTCCGCATCTACTGGTCGATCATGCTGCCGCTGTGCCGCCCGGCACTGATCACGAGCGCGATCTTCACCTTCATCAACTCCTGGAACGACTTCATGGGCCCGCTGATCTACCTCAACGAGCCCGACAAGTACACGGTCTCCCTCGGCCTGAAGATGTTCGTCGACCAGGAAGGACTGGCCAACTACGGCGGCATGATCGCCATGTCGCTGGTCGCCCTGCTGCCGGTTCTCGCCTTCTTCCTCGCCTTCCAGCGGTACCTGATCGACGGCATGGCGACGTCCGGTCTGAAGGGCTGAGGTGAGGCGGCCATGGCCCAGACACGAGTGAAGGCACGGGGGGAGTCGGCTTTCGCCGAGCGGTTCGCGGTGTTCGCCGAGTGTCTGCTGACCGGTGTGTGGATCGCGGTGGCCTCGCTGGGCGTCGTGACGTACCCGGCGGCCTTCGCCGCCGGGGCGCGGCACCTGCGGCGCCGTACCGCGCACGAGGGCGGTGGCTGGCGGGAGTTCGTCGCCGACTTCCGTACGGCCGTGCGCGGCGGGTGGCTCGCCGGGCTCGCCGGATGGGCGGCGGTGGCCGCGGTCTGGGTGGACGTCCAGGCGGTCCGTGCGGGGATTCCCGGCGGGCCGCTGGTCGGGGCCGTCGGAGTGTGCGCGCTGATCGGCCTGGTCGTGGCGGGGCTGCGCGCGGCGGCGGTCTGGGAGCCGGACGCCCGCTGGCGGACCCTGCTCGCGGCTGCCTGGCGCCGGACGGTCCTCGACCCGGCCGGGTCCTTCCTGATCATCGCCGGGCTGGCCGTGGTGGCCCTGTCCGCCTGGTTCGCCGCGCCGCTGGCGGTCGCCGTCCTCGGGGCCGTCGCGGCGGCGGCCGTCGCCGTGGAGGAGCGGTACCGGCACCGCTGACCGGCGGTGCCCTCGTCCCAGGCCGGTGCCCCGGGCGCCGCGCCTCTCACTGTCATGCCCCTGACCAGCGCACGGATGTGCTTCCCGCACGGACAAGGAAAGGCAGTATCTCTATGTCTCCCATCCCCCGCAGGAACCTCCTCAAGGCGGCCGCCGTCGCCGGAGCCGCCGCCCAGTTCAGCTGGGCACTGGGGACACAGGACGCGCAGGCCGTCCCCAGAGCCGAGCCCGCCGACGCCGATCCGGTGACCCTCGACTGGCTGGAGGACGGCGGTCTCGGCGCGGCCCCGGGCTCCACCGTCGGCGTCCCCTGGCCCAAGGGCGCCTACCGGAAGGACCAGACCTTCGCGCTGACGGACGCGGCCGGCAAGGCCGTACCCGTGCAGTCGTGGCCGATCGCCTACTGGCCCGACGGCTCCCTCAAGTGGACCGCCCACGCGGTCGGTTCGGGCGACGGCAAGCTCACCCTCACCGCCGGGACGCCCGCCGCACCGCAGAAGAAGGTCACCGTCGACAAGAGCGGCGGCACCATCGACATCTCCACCGGCGTCATCACCGCGAAGATCGGCAAGTCCGGCTCCACGATCGTCAAGTCGGTCGCCCGGGGCTCCACCGAGATCGCCAGGAACGGCCGGCTCGTGCTGATCCGCCAGCCCGAGATCGAGGACGAGGACCAGGGCGCGGTCAAGACCGAGCGCTTCGACGGCGCCGTCGACAAGGTCACCGTCGAGCAGGAGGGCCCGGTCCGGGCGGTCGTGCGCGTCGACGGCAAGCACCGCAAGGGCGGCCGCAGCTGGCTGCCCTTCTCCATCAGGCTCTACTTCTTCGCGGGCGCCGAGTCCTTCCGCATGGTCCACACCATCACCTACGACGGCAAGCAGGAGCCCGGGAAGGCGAGCGGCGACTTCATCCGCGGGCTCGGCGTGCGCTTCCAGGTGCCGATGCGGGACGCCGCCTACGACCGGCACATCCGCATCGGCGGTGAGGGCACCGGCCTGCTGCGTGAGGCCGTCAAGGGCATCACCGGACTGCGGCGGGACCCGGGCGCGGCCGTGCAGGCGGCGCAGTACGAAGGGAAGAAGCTGCCCGACCCGGCCACTTGGGACCAGCGGGTCACCACCCGGCTCCAGTACATACCCGAGTGGGGCGATTACACCCTCTCCCAGCTGTCCGCCGACGGCTTCACCCTGCGCAAGCGCACCAAGAAGGGCTACGGCTGGATCGCGGCGGGCGGCGGCCGGCGCGCCTCCGGCTTCGGGTACGTCGGCGGGGTGAGCGGCGGATTCTCCTTCGGCCTGCGCGACTTCTGGGAGAAGTTCCCCGCCCAGCTCGACATCCGGGACGCCCACACGAAGGAGGCCGAGGTCACCCTCTGGCTCTGGTCCCCCGAGGCGCAGCCCATGGACATGCGCTTCTACCACGACGGCATGGGCCAGGACACCTTCCCGGAGCAGATCGAGGGCCTCAACATCACCTACGAGGACTACGAGCCCGGGTTCGGTACTCCCTACGGCATCGCCCGCACCTCCGAACTGCTCTTCTGGGCCAACGAGTCCACCCCGAGCGCCGATCGGCTCGCCGAGCAGGTCGAGGCCGTCCGTGTGCTCCCGCAGCTCGCCGCCCCGCCCAAGCAGCTGATCAAGGCGGGCGTCTTCGGCAAGGGCCTGTACGCCGAACCCGACCGCTCCACCCCCGCCAAGGCCAAGATCGAGGACCACCTCGACTTCCTCTTCACCTACTACAAAGACCAGGTGGAGATGCGCCGTTGGTACGGCTTCTGGGACTACGGCGACATCATGCACACCTACGACACCGTCCGGCACCAGTGGCGCTACGACGTCGGCGGCTACGCCTGGGACAACTCCGAGCTGTCGCCGGACCTGTGGCTCTGGTACGCGTACCTGAGAAGCGGCCGCTCGGACATCTTCCGCTTCGCCGAGGCCATGACCCGGCACACCGGTGAGGTCGACGTCTACCACCTGGGCAAGTGGGCGGGCCTCGGCACCCGGCACGGCGTGCAGCACTTCGCCGACAGCGCCAAGCAGCAGCGCATCGCCAACACCACGTACCGGCGCTACTACTACTTCCTCACGGCGGACGAACGCGTCGGCGACCTCATGCACGCCAACGTCGACTCCGACGAGACGTTCCTCGCCCTCGACCCGCTGCGCAAGATCCGCACCGAGCCGTACACGCCCGACCGGCACGCCCTGTCGATCGGCTTCGGCACCGACTGGAGCGGCCTGGTCTCGGCGTGGCTGACGGAGTGGGAGCGCAAGGGCCCCAAGTGGGAGAAGGCCCGCGCGCGTGTGCTGTCCACCATGGAGACCATCGCCGCCCAGCCCAACGGCTTCGTCCAGGGCAGCGGCCTGTACGACCTGGACACCGGCAAGTTCGCCGTCGCCGACAAGCCCAAGGTCGAGGTCTCGCACCTGTCGGCCGTCTTCGGCCTCAACGAGCTGTGCGCCGAGCTCATCGACCTCGTCGACGTGCCGAAGTTCAAGGAGGCGTACCTCGACTACTGCCGTTACTTCAACGCCACCAAGGCCGAACAGGCGGCCCGCTACGGCAGCAACTTCGGCTCGCTGATCCTCTTCCAGGGCCACTCGCGCCTCGACGCCTACGCCGCCGTCCAGACCGGCGACGAGAAGCTCGCCAAGCGCGCGTGGGACAAGTTCTACAACTCCGACGGCTACAAGGAGTCGGCCCCCTGGAAGACCGAGAAGCTCAGCGGCCCGCTCACGCTGGTGCCGGGCAGCGAGGCGCCCTGGGTGTCCACGAACGACACCTCGCTGTACGGCCTCGCCGCCATCGAGAACCTGGCACTGCTGGGTGACAAGATGCCCTAGTTCATCCTCCCCAGGACCTCCCGCACCCGCCGGACGTCCCGGATCCGCTGCTCGTACGTCGCCCCGAGTGCGAGCAGCAGGAGTCCGGCGAGGGCGGGGGGCGCCCAGCGGGGGAGTGCCCCGGTCACCTGCACGACGTACGGGGCGAGTTCGTGCAGCGCGACCAGGGCCAGCACCGAGCCGCCGAGCACCAGCGGCGCCTGGAGGCGGTGCCGGGCGCCCAGCAGGGTGACCAGCAGTGCCGCCGTGCCCAGCAGCAACGGCCGCGTCCAGTGCGGGTCGCCCCAGGCCGCGACGAGGCTCGGCGCGAGCGTGGCGGCGAGTCCGGGGCCGTACGCCGTCCAGGAGGAGGCCTGCGGGTCGCGGCGCCGGCGAAGGGCGCCGACGAGCAGCGCCGGAACGGTCACCGGGAGCGTGTACGCCTCGGGTGTGCCGACCTCCCACGCGGCCAGGCGCACCCAGGCGGCCAGCACGAACAGGGCCGTGGCCGCGTAGCCGACGGAACGGCGGTCCGGACGCAGCGCCGTGCCCGCGGTGATGACGCCGCACAACGCCAGCACCAGGGCGAGCAGCGGCGGATCGGTGACCGCGAGGCCTACGGCGAGCAGGCCGGCGGCGGCTCCCGCGGCCTCGACCGGCACCGTCGCCCGCTGCGCACCGAGACGCGGCGCGAGCAGGGCGGCGGCCACGGGAACGGCCAGGACCAGCAAGGCGGTCCGGGACGGCGGCCAGTCCGCGGCGGCACCCGTCGCCGAGGCCAGGGCAGCGGCGTACACGAGCGCGGCCGGAGCCGTGACGGAGACGACGCCCGCCCGCCACGAGGCCGAGGCGAACAGGGCCGTCAGCACCGACAGCACCACCAGGGTCGCGGTCTGGGAGGCGAGGGAGGCCAGGGCGAGGCCGACGGAGGTGATGAGGGAGAGCAGGAGGGCGGTGAGCCGCGCGGCGGACACCGTGGCCCGGCCCACGTACAACGCAGCCGCTGTCATGACTCCCAGGACCACCATCCCGGCGACGTACGGAATCCCGAACACCGCCGGAAGCGTCAGTGCCGTGGCCCACACCAGGCCCAGCGCACCGATCCGGGCCCGCGAACGCCACTGCTCCGCACGGACCGCGAAGGCGAGAACAGCCGCGACGGCCAGCAGCACGACGGGAGTTGCCGCCGCATCGGGCGGCCAGGGCGCCTCGACGGTCACGGCGGCCCGGGCGTCCGACGGCGCCCCGCTCCACACCCGGCCGATCCAGCCGGCCTGCCCCAGTACCACCACGGCTACGACGGGCAGCGCCCACAGCACGGCCAGCGCCTGCACGGCACCGGAGGCCCAGGCCAACCCGAGCCGCACCACGTCCGGCAGCCGCCCGGCCCGCACCGCCGCCGGCAGGGTGATCGCGCAGACCAGGTAGGCCGGAACCGTCCACATCTCAGGCAGCCAGGAGCGGGCCACCCCGCCGAACGCACCTACGGCGAGCAAGCCCGAGACGATCGCGAGGCCGAGGGCGTGCTTCTGGCCCGGGCCTTGCCAGGGCGCGTCCGCGCTCTCACTCGAACCCGAATCCGAACCTGTGCCCGCCCCCAACCAAGCCGCTCCCACCGCGATCGCCGCCGCGAGAAGGAGAAGCGCCCCGGCGCGGGCGGCTGCGCTCGGGGTGTCAGCCGCCAAGGACAGCCAGCCGGCGGTCAGGACGCCGCAGGCGCCCACGCAGTACGCCCCGACCATGGCGGTGATCCGTACGGAACCGGTCCTCACCCGCAGCGCGGCCACCGCGTCCAGCCCGGCCGTCACCAGCAGCGCGGCGCTGATCACGTACGGACCCGCGTCGGCGGACAGGGCCCACAGCAGCAGCGGGAACTGAGCCGCCGTCAGTCCGCAGGGCAGGGGCAGTCGCAGCGCGGCCGTGGCCGGCAGCAGACCGTACGCCGACCAGATCCCCGCCAGCACCGCCGCCGCGGCCGCCGCGTACCCCGTCCCGTCGGTCCCGGCGAGAGCGGCCTCGTGCAGGGCGTAGGCGTCCAGGACGGTCAGCGCGAGGCCCAGCCCGGCCACGGACTCGGCCGTCGAGCGCAACCCTCGCCTCAGCAGGAGCGCCGGCCCGGCGAGCGCCGCCAGCGTGACCGCGCCGAGCACCAGCGCCCGCCCGGTGATCCCCATGTGCCCCCAGCTGACCAGTGTGAACACCGCAGCCGCGAGCGTGAGCAGCACACCGCCGAGCACCAGCAGCACGTTCTGCACACTGGGCGCGGCGGTTTCCGGGCGGGACCATGCGACGGGCGGCGGCTGCGTCCGCGCCTGAGCCCAGGCCTGCTGCGGTTGTTGCCGTGCCTGTTGCAGGGTCGCGACCAGCCAGGCGCGACGGGCCAGCAACTGGGCCCGGCGGGCGTCCAGTTGCCGGAGTTCGGCGTCGAGGAGCCGCAGTTCCTCGGCCGGGGGCGGAAGGTGGTTCATGACCGGCAGTGTGGTCCGCGTCACCCCCGTACGGCATGAGTGCGGGTACTCAGGCGCGTACTCAGACAGCCCGCACCGCGAGTGGGCAGACTGCCGTCATGGACTGGAACCACTACCGTTTCCGCACTCTGTGGACCCTGCCCGCGCCGCCCGCTCCCGTGTACGAGGCGCTGGAGCGCGCCGAGGACTACCCGCGGTGGTGGCGCCAGGTCCGGGAGGTGACCCGGCTCGACGACACCACGGGGGTGGTCCGGATCCGCTCCGTCCTGCCGTACGACATGACCTTCACGGCGCGGGAGGTGCGACGTGACCCCGCGGCCGGCGTGCTGGAGATCGCCCTGTCCGGCGACATGGAGGGCTGGGCACGCTGGACGCTCACCCCGGACGGGGCGGGGACTCTCGTGCGGTACAACCAGGTCGTCGACGTCCGCAAGCCGCTGCTGCGGCGGCTGGCCGCGCCGTGCCGGCCCGCCTTCCGGGCCAATCACCGGCTGATGATGAGCGCGGGAGCGCGCGGACTGGCCAGGCACCTCGAAGCGGTTTGAAGGAAACGTGCCGGGGCCTGTATTGTTCAGTGCGTTCCCGGGCGATTAGCTCAGTGGGAGAGCGCTTCGTTCACACCGAAGAGGTCACTGGTTCGAACCCAGTATCGCCCACCGGAAACAGCCGGTCCGTCTCAGACGGACCGGTTTTTTCATGCCCCGGAAAGGGTGCTCAGGCCGCCGCCGGCAGGTCCGGACGCAGTGGCCAGGCCGGGTCGACCGCCTCGTCCACGCCGCTGCGCGCGAACCACGCCTGGAGTCCCCGGGCCTGCGCCGCGTGCCACACCGCCTGAAGCGTGTGCAGCTCACCTGGGGCGAGGCGCTCCAGCCGCGACGCGAAACGGCGGCCCACCGCCCGGGTGACCTCCAGCGCCGCCACTGCGTCGGCCGCCGCGTCATGGGCGCCCTCCAGGGCGACGCCGTAGTGCGCGCACAGATCGGTCAGCGTGCGGCGGCCCTTGCGGTAACGGTCCAGGTGCTTGTCCAGGACCCTCGGGTCGAGCACGAGCAGCGGCGCCGACTCGAACCAGCGGCTCAGGGCCGAGGCACGATGGCGGCGCAACTCCCGGTCGAACAGGGTCAGATCGAACGGCGCGTTCATCACCACGACCGGGCGGCCGACGTGCGCCTGCTCGGCGAGCGCCTCCGCTATCTCGAACATCACCGGCGCCGGCCACCGGCCGTTGCGCTGGAGGTGTTCCTCCGTCAGCCCGTGCACCGCCGTCGCCTCGGCGGGCACCGGCACGCCCGGGTTCACCAGCCAGCGGCTGACCCGCGGCCGGACGCCCGGTGCGTCCTGGACGACGACGGCGGCCGACACGATGCGGTCGGTCTCGACGTCCACGCCCGTCGTCTCCGTGTCAAAAGCGGCCAAAGGCCCCTCGTACCAGCACGTCATACCCAACAACCCCTCGTCACCTTCGGCAGTTGACGCACCGTCCGCTGCCCGATTCGGTGATACCCGGGCTGTTTGCGCCGTACGCCGGAAGGAGACAACAGGAGTAAGGGTCCGCGCAGTTCAGCGGCCCGCAGCGGGGACTCACTTGTTCTGGAAGGCTGTTGGCCATGGCCATAGCGCAGCCCGAACGGGGCGGGCTGCTGCCCGAGCGCACGGCTCCCTCTCGCGGCACTCTCGCCACCACCGCCTGCATGGAGACACTCCAGGTCGGCTATCTGCACGCCGTCGCGGCGGCCGCCGGCTGCTCGCTCTCCCAGCCGTTTCCCGACAACGGCATCGACTGGCACGTCAGCCACAGCGCCCCCGGGCACACGGTCGACGACGAGGTCACCATCAAGGTGCAGCTCAAGGCCACGTACCAGGTGCCGCCCAACCCACCGGGCCGCACCTTCGCCTTCACGCTCGACAACGACCACCTGGCGAAGCTCGCCCGCACACCCGTGTCGGTGCACAAGATCCTGGTGGTGATGCTGGTGCCGCGATCCCAGGACGACTGGCTGCGCGCCAGCCACGACCGGCTCGACCTCAGGCACTGCTGCTACTGGACCAACCTCGCCGGCCAGCCGATCACGGGCCGCCGCCGCACCACCGTGCGGATACCGACTTCACGCATCTTCGACGACCGGGCGCTGTGCGAGATCATGACGCGGGTCGGGACGGGAGGGAAACCGTGACGCACCGCCCGACCGAGGAGCCCGTCAGGCAGGTGCGGCCCCACCCCGCCGACACGACGGGATGGAACGGCCGCCCGCCCGAGCCCATGGACGTCGACCCGGCGGTGCTCAGCGCCCTGCTCCGCCGGCACGGCTGGCAGCGCCGCGGCGGCGCCCCGGGGCGCTACGGCCGCTGGACCCCGCCCGGCCCCGGCGGCAGCGGCACGAGCCTCCTCGTACCCGAGAGCCGTGCCTTCCCCGACAGCGACGACCTGCTCGGCGAGGCCCTGCTCGCCCTGTCCCGCAGCGGCTCGCCCTCCGCCCGCGAGGTCCTCGTCTCCCTCGCCGTCCCCAGCGACGAGATCCGCTGGTGGCACGACGTCCCCGCCGGGCCCGCCGGAGCGGCGCCCTGGACCGTCGAGGACCGGCTGCGCACCGCCGCCCGTCGGATGCTGCTCGCGGCGGCACTGGCCACCCGCGAGCGGGCCGGCTACCACGGCGCCCGGCACCGGCGCTCCGCCGCCGCGTCCCTGGACAACGTCCTCGTCGGCTCCGCGACCGACGGCCGGCTCACCGCCTTCGTGCCCGTCGCTGACGGCCGCCCCCTCGCCGTCCGCCTCCACCAGGCCCTGTACGCCGCCCGAGAGGCCATCGACTACCAGCGCGCCGCCGGCGGCATGGACGCCTTCGACGCCGCGGTCGAGGCGGGCGTGAGCCACGAGCTCACCGAAGCCCTCGTCGCCCTGGTCCGGGGCACGGAGGGCGCCCGGATCGCCGTCGAGTGGGCCCCGGCCGCCGGGGTCCCCGAGGGCTGCGCGCCCTCCGCCGAGCCCGTCGAGTTCTCACCCGGCGACCTGCCCGTGCTGCGCGAGGCGGGCGCCCGCTACCTGCGCGAGGAACCCGCCGTACCGGTGCGGATCACAGGAGCGGTGGTACGGATGCGCAGGTCGGGGCCGCGCGGCGAGGGCACCGTACGGCTGCGGGTCCTGGCCGGGGCCGACGTACCCAACGTCCGGATCACCCTCGACGAGGAGGCCTACCGGATCGCCGGGCACGCCCACCTCGTCGGACTGCCGGTGCGGGTCCAGGGACGGCTGGAGAGCCGGGGCGGCTTCCGGCGCCTCACCGGCGCCCACGGCGTCGTACCGGTGCAGGTCGACGACGCCGAGCGGGACCGCCTGATGAAGGCGCTCCAGGAGAACGCCGGGATGGCGGCCTTCTTCGAGGAGGCCTGCGGAGGGGACTGCGGGGACTGATTTCGCGGTCGGCGGTCCGGGGTCGGTACGATCCATACTCGTGCGCGCGCTCCGGTATGGCGCCGCGACCCCACCTTCAGTCAGGAGAGACCGGTGTCAGACGTCCGTGTGATCATCCAGCGCGATTCCGAGCGGGAAGAACGCGTGGTGACGACGGGCACTACGGCCGCCGAGCTCTTCGCCGGCGAGCGCTCGATCATCGCCGCGCGCGTGGGCGGCGAACTCAGGGACCTGTCGTACGGCCTGTCCGAGGGCGACGAGGTCGAGGGCGTCGAGATCTCCTCCGAGGACGGCCTGAACATCCTGCGCCACTCCACCGCGCACGTCATGGCACAGGCCGTGCAGGAGCTCTTCCCCGAGGCCAAGCTCGGCATCGGCCCGCCCGTGAAGGACGGCTTCTACTACGACTTCGACGTCGAGAAGCCGTTCACGCCCGAGGATCTCAAGGCCATCGAGAAGAAGATGCAGGAGATCCAGAAGCGGGGGCAGAAGTTCGCCCGCCGCGTCGTCACCGACGAGGCCGCCCGCGAGGAGCTGGCCGACGAGCCCTACAAGCTGGAGTTGATCGGCCTCAAGGGTTCCGCCTCCAGCGACGACGGCGCGGACGTCGAGGTCGGCGCCGGCGAGCTGACGATCTACGACAACCTGGACGCCAAGACCGGCGAGCTGTGCTGGAAGGACCTCTGCCGCGGTCCCCACCTGCCGTCGACCCGTGCGATCCCGGCGTTCAAGCTGATGCGCAACGCGGCCGCCTACTGGCGCGGCAGCGAGAAGAACCCCATGCTCCAGCGCATCTACGGCACCGCCTGGCCCACCAAGGACGAGCTGAAGGCGCACCTGGAGTTCCTCGCCGAGGCCGAGAAGCGCGACCACCGCAAGCTCGGCAGCGAGCTCGACCTGTTCTCCATCCCGGAGCAGATCGGCTCCGGCCTCGCCGTCTTCCACCCCAAGGGCGGCATCATCCGCCGCGTCATGGAGGACTACTCGCGGCGCCGCCACGAGGAGGAGGGCTACGAGTTCGTCTACACCCCGCACGCGACGAAGGGGAAGCTCTTCGAGACCTCGGGCCACCTGGACTGGTACGCCGACGGCATGTACCCGCCCATGCAGCTCGACGAGGGCGTGGACTACTACCTCAAGCCCATGAACTGCCCGATGCACAACCTGATCTTCGACGCCCGCGGGCGCTCCTACCGTGAGCTGCCGATGCGCCTGTTCGAGTTCGGGACCGTGTACCGGTACGAGAAGTCCGGCGTCGTCCACGGCCTGACCCGCGCCCGCGGCTTCACCCAGGACGACGCGCACATCTACTGCACCCGCGAGCAGATGTCGGAGGAGCTCGACAAGACGCTCACCTTCGTCCTCGGCCTGCTGCGCGACTACGGCCTGACCGACTTCTACCTGGAACTGTCCACCAAGGACCCGGAGAAGTTCGTCGGCTCGGACGAGGCCTGGGAGGAGGCGACGGAGACGCTCCGCCAGGTCGCCGAGAAGCAGGGCCTGCCCCTCGTCCCCGACCCGGGCGGCGCCGCCTTCTACGGCCCGAAGATCTCCGTCCAGACCAAGGACGCCATCGGCCGCACCTGGCAGATGTCGACCATCCAGCTCGACTTCAACCTGCCGGAGCGCTTCGACCTGGAGTACACGGCCGCGGACGGTTCCAAGACCCGCCCGGTCATGATCCACCGCGCGCTGTTCGGCTCCATCGAGCGCTTCTTCGCGGTGCTCCTGGAGCACTACGCGGGTGCCTTCCCGGCGTGGCTGGCCCCGGTCCAGGCGATCGGCATCCCGATCGGCGACGCGCACGTCGAGTACCTGGAGAAGTTCGCGGCGGCGGCCAGGAAGAAGGGTCTGCGCGTCGAGGTGGACTCCTCCTCGGACCGGATGCAGAAGAAGATCCGCAACGCCCAGAAGCAGAAGGTGCCCTTCATGGTCATCGCGGGCGACGAGGACATGTCCCACGGCTCCGTGTCCTTCCGCTACCGCGACGGCTCCCAGGAGAACGGCATCCCGTTCGACGAGGCCATCGCGAAGATCGTGAAGGTCGTCGAGGAGCGGGCGCAGGTCTGACCGCACGGCGCCACCGCGACCTGAGCGAACCGCGTACGGGCCCCCGGGAGATCCCGGGGGCCTTTGCCGTACCCCCAGGTCGACGCCATATGCTGCACTGCATGACGAGTGAGCCGGAGCAGCAGCTGGGAGTGGGGACGCAGGACGCGTTCCAGCGTCTGTGGACGCCCCATCGGATGGCCTACATCCAGGGCGAGAACAAGCCGACCGGCCCCGGCGCCGGCGACGGCTGCCCCTTCTGCTCGATCCCGGCCAAGTCCGACGAGGACGGACTGGTCGTCAGGCGCGGCGAGCAGGTCTACGCGGTGCTCAATCTCTACCCGTACAACGGCGGGCACCTGATGGCCGTGCCCTACCGGCACGTCGCCGACTACACCGACCTCACGGCGGGGGAGACCGCCGAGCTCGGCGAGCTCACCAAACAGGCGATGACGGCCCTGCGCACGGCCTCCGGCGCCCACGGCTTCAACATCGGCATGAACCAGGGCTCGGTCGCCGGCGCGGGCATCGCGGCACACCTTCACCAGCACATCGTGCCGAGGTGGGGTGGCGACACGAACTTCATGCCGGTGGTGGGGCATACACGGGTGCTGCCGCAGCTGCTGGCGGACACGCGGAAGATGCTGGCGGAGGCCTGGCCTTCGTAACCGCGGGCATGCGTGCCGCCTGGGGCGATGGGGGCCCCTGCTCGAGCGAAGCCGAGAACTTGGGGGAGGGTGGGCGCGGCGGCACCCCGCAGCGCCGGGCCGCGCGCCCACCCCCCACCTCAACCGCAGCGCCGGGTACCTCAACAACTAGGCGTCGTACACATCCGCTTTCTTCGGCGAAGCCTCCTGCACCGCCCCACTGAGCGCCGCCGACCGCGCCCCGAACTTCTCCACGTTCACCCCGTTCTCCCGTAGCACCTTCAACGCCGCCGCATGCACCACGCGCAGCACAGGCGTAGCCGCCCGCAGCGCGTCGTCCGCCATGAACCGATGCCGCCACGGCTGGTCCGCCCACGCGTGCCGCAGACCGAACGGCTCCGGCAGCGTCAGGCTGCCGCCGAGCCACTTCAGCAGCGGCGGATACCAGGTCAGCGGGGCGCGCGCGGCCAGCCGTACCACCTCGTCGGCGTCGATGAGGGGCAGCTTCACGGTGCGGGTCTCCCAGAACCGGAGAGCCTTCTGCACCGACTTCTCCTTGGCCGCGGGCTTCTCGTTGAACAGGGAGTTGACCGGACCCAGCGCGTGCCCGGTGACCTCGATGCGCAGGGTGTCGTGCAGCACCGTCACCGTGATCAGCATCGTGATCACCAGGTGGCCGTCCCAGAGGGTCCACTGCACGCCGAGATAGTGCCGGTCGCCGCTGCCGAACTGCTGCTTGTTGCAGATGTCCTGTACGGCGTGCGTCCGGACCGTGTACGCGTCGACGTCCGCGCCGCTCGGCCGGGACACCTCCGTCGCCTTCTCGCCGATCGGTGTGACGATCCAGTGCGTGATGGACGGCTTGGTGAAGCCGCCGGTGTTGATGGACGTGCGCTCCAGCATGCCCAGACCGCCCTGGATCGCCACGATGACGTCCCAGCTGCGGAAGGGGTGGAAGTCCTTGCCCGGCTCGGCGGACACCAGCTCCTCGGCCAACTGCCAGCTGCCCCACCGCGTGCCCATGCCGAGTATGCCCTTGGGCCCCGCGTAGAAGACCGAGTTGGACCGCTGCTCGGCGCTCAGGCGCGCCAGCTCCTTGCGGACCTGCTCGGCCGCGTCGCCGGGGTTGCCCGGAACGGCCTCGGGGATCTTGGCGCCCACGCCACCGCCCGACAGCATGCTCGACCAGCGCTCCCGCAGGTCGGCGGCCGTTCGCTCGCAGACGTGCTTGGCCCAGAACCAGCCGACGACCGGCATGATGACCGCCGCGCGCGCGTACAAGGCCCAGAAGCCCGTGAAGGGCATGCGGATCAGGAACAGCACGGCGAGCGCGCCCACCGCGACCAGCAGGGTCGTGGCGAGGGCGCCGGCGCGCTTGTCCTCGCGCTTGGTCATGGTGGTGCGCAGCGTGAACACCAGCAGCCACACGAAGAAGCCCGGCAGGAAGAGCACTCCGCAGATCACCGTGATCGCCGAGAGCCGGTTGTCGCGGTCGCGGCGGATGCGGTGGGCCGCCAGGCAGTGCTCCACGACGACCTGGGGCTCGATGCCGAAGGACTGGATGACCGGCTTGCGCCCGGCGCCGAGCATGCGGTCGATGACGGCGCGGGAGAAGGCCTCGCCGAAATTGGGGCGGAAGATCTTCGCCCAGGAGCGCGGTGGGGTCACCTTGGACTGATGCCACTCGTTGTCGGCGTTCAGGATCTTGGTGACCTCGTCGTCCCGGTACGCCGCCGCGGCCAGCCCGTAGGTCGCCGCCGTCTGACCAGCCGAACCCGCCAGAGGCACCTGGGCCCCTGGGCTGAAGTCGAATCCGTCCGTCACTGCCGCCCCCATCGCTGCCGCTTCCGCATCAAGCGGCCTTCCCGACTTCCGCGCTTCGCACACCTGTTGATCAGGTCATCAGCGTATCCGCAGGCACCGACATCCGTCGGCGGGCGGTCCTTGGAACCGCCCGCCTGTGCTGAGGGAGCCCTCACGAGGGCCACTTGGCCCCCTCGGGCCCCAACTAGGAGGCCTTGCGCTCCTCTTCACGGATCCGGTCCGCGACCTGCTGCGGCATCGGCTCGTGCCGTACGTACCGGCGGCTGAAGCGTGCCGTGCCGTGCGACATCGACCGCAGGTCGATCGCGTAGCGACCGATCTCGATCTCCGGCACCTCGGCCCGGATCAGGGTGCGCCCGCCGGGTGTCTGCTCGGTGCCGAGCACCCGGCCGCGCCGCCCCGACAGGTCGCTCATCACGGTGCCCACGAACTCGTCGCCGATCAGCACCGACACCTCGGCCACCGGCTCCAGCAGATGGATCTTCGCGTCGGTCGCGGCCTCCCGCAGCGCGAGCGCACCGGCCGTCTGGAACGCGGCGTCGGAGGAGTCCACCGAGTGCGCCTTGCCGTCCAGGAGGGTCACGCGGACGTCGATGAGCGGATACCCGGCGGCGACTCCCTTGGCGGCCTGGGCCCGTACGCCCTTCTCCACCGACGGGATGAACTGCCGGGGCACCGCGCCGCCGACCACCTTGTCCACGAACTCGATGCCCGAGCCGCCCGGCAGCGGCTCCACCTCGATCTCGCAGATGGCGAACTGCCCGTGCCCACCGGACTGCTTGACGTGCCGGCCGCGCCCGGCCGCCTTGGTCGCGAAGGTCTCGCGCAGGGACACCTTGTGCGGTACGACGTCGACCTGGACGCCGTAGCGGCTGCGCAGCCGCTCCAGGGCGACGTCCGCGTGCGCCTCGCCCAGGCACCACAGGACCACCTGGTGGGTGTCCTGGTTCTGTTCGAGCCGCATCGTCGGGTCCTCGGCCACCAGCCGGGCCAGGCCCTGCGAGAGCTTGTCCTCGTCCGGTTTGCTGTGCGCCTGGATGGCCAGCGGCAGCAGTGGATCGGGCATCTGCCACGGTTCCATGAGCAGCGGGTCGTCCTTCGAGGACAGGGTGTCCCCGGTCTCGGCGCGGCTCAGCTTCGCCACGCACGCCAGATCGCCCGCGATGACGTGCGAGACCGGGCGTTGCTGCTTGCCGAACGGGGTGGACAGGGCGCCGATCCGCTCGTCGACGTCGTGGTCCTCGTGCCCGCGGTCGGAAAGGCCGTGCCCGGAGACGTGGACCGTCTGGTCGGCGCGCAGGGTGCCGGAGAACACGCGGATCAGCGACAGCCGGCCGACGTACGGGTCGGAGGAGGTCTTCACGACCTCCGCGACCAGCGGCGCGTCCGGGTCGCACGGCTTCAGCTCGCGCGGCTTGCCGTCGATGGTCGTCACCCGCACCGTCTCGTGCTCCAGCGGCGTGGGGAAGCCCCGGGTGATCAGCTCCAGGAGTTCCACCGTGCCGAGTCCCTGCCGGGAGCCCTCGGCCGCGGGGGCGGCGGCCAGGACGGGGAAGAAGACCCCGCGTGCGACGGCCCGCTCCAGGTCCTCGATCAGGGTCTTGACGTCGACCGTTTCCCCGGCGAGGTAGCGGTCCATGAGGGTCTCGTCCTCGCTCTCCGAGATGATCCCCTCGATCAGCCGGTTGCGGGCCTCCTCGATCAGCGGCAGCTGGTCCTCGCCCGGCTCGGACTCCTTGCGCTCGCCGGTCGAGTAGTCGAACAGTTTCTGCGACAGCAGCCCGATCAGGCCTGTCACGGGGGCGTGCCCGTCCGGCGCCTGTGGGCCGTGCAGCGGCAGGTAGAGCGGCAGGACCGCGTCGGGGTCGTCCGCGCCGAAGGCCTCCGCGCAGATCCGCGTCATCTCCTCGAAGTCGGCGCGCGCCGCCTCCAGGTGTGTGACGACGATGGCCCGGGGCATGCCCACGGCCGCGCACTCCTCCCACACCATGCGGGTCGAGCCGTCCACGCCGTCCGAGGCCGAGACGACGAAGAGGGCCGCGTCCGCCGCTCGCAGACCGGCCCTGAGCTCACCGACGAAGTCGGCGTATCCGGGGGTGTCGAGGAGATTGACCTTGATGCCGTCCCACTCGACGGGGGCCAGGGAGAGCTGCACCGAGCGCTGCTGCCGGTGCTCGATCTCGTCGTAGTCGGAGACGGTGCCGCCGTCCTCCACGCGGCCCGCCCGGTTCACTGCCCCCGCCGTGAGCGCGAGGGCCTCCACCAACGTGGTCTTGCCCGATCCGGAGTGGCCGACCAGCACCACATTCCGTACGGACTGGGGGTGGTCGGCCGCCTGTGCCCTGCCGGCGGCCCCAGGGTGTGTCTGTGCCTTGTCGCCCATGATCCTGCCTCCCGTGCACGGTGAGGTCACTGTGGGCGCGGACACGCGGGATCCGCGTGCGGTGCGGCTCCGGCGACGCCCGCGGTTATTCGACCTTCCCACTCCCGTCACGGTGCGTCCATACGAAGGACGTGATCGCGCCCCGCCCCGCGCACCGGTGCGCCGTGACACGGGCCTCGGGTCCCGCCCGTCACCCGCACGCGCGCGTGGCTACGATGGGCCAGCCGGTGGCCAGCAGGGGCCAGACGGCGACACCGACCCTCGGGAAGGCCATGCTGAACAAGTACGCGCGTGCATTCTTCACGCGTGTTCTCACACCGTTCGCCGCGTTTCTGATCCGGCGGGGCGTCAGCCCCGACACCGTCACGCTCATCGGAACGGCCGGTGTGGTCGCGGGCGCGCTGGTCTTCTACCCCATGGGCGAGTTCTTCTGGGGCACGGTCGTGATCACGCTGTTCGTGTTCTCCGACCTGGTCGACGGCAACATGGCCCGGCAGCTCGGCCGCTCCAGCCGCTGGGGCGCCTTCCTGGACTCCACGCTCGACCGGGTCGCCGACGGCGCGATCTTCGGCGGCTTCATCCTCTGGTACGCCGGCGGGGGAGATGACCTCGTCCTGTGTGCCGTCTCGATCTTCTGCCTGGCCAGCGGCCAGGTGGTGTCGTACACCAAGGCCCGCGGCGAGTCGATCGGCCTGCCGGTGGCCGTCAACGGGCTGGTCGAGCGGGCCGAGCGACTGGTGATCTCCCTGGTCGCGGCCGGTCTCGCGGGCCTGCACGCGTTCGGTGTCCCGGGCATCCAGTACCTGCTTCCCGTCGCCCTGTGGATCGTCGCCGTGGGCAGCCTCGTCACGCTGATCCAGCGGGTCGTCACGGTCCGCCGCGAGTCCGCGGAGGCCGAGGCCGCGGCCGCCGAGCAGGACGACAATGGGGGCGAGCAGGAGAACGAGAACGCCTCTCACGGGAGCGAGGCGGCCACGTGAGCGCACAGGACCGGCTGACGGACGCGCTGTACGGCCTCGGCTGGAGCACGGTCAAGAAGCTCCCCGAGCCGGTCGCCGTACGGCTCGGGCACACCATCGCCGACCTCGCCTGGAAGCAGCGCGGCAAGGGCGTACAGCGGCTGGAGAGCAACTACGCGCGCGTGGTGCCCGGCGCGAGCCCCGAGCGCCTCGCCGAGCTGTCGCGCGCGGGCATGCGGTCGTACCTGCGCTACTGGATGGAGTCCTTCCGGCTCCCCGCCTGGAGCAAGGAGCGCATCGCGGGCGGCTTCGTCGCCAAGGACCTGCACTACCTGACCGAGGGCCTGGCCGCCGGCAAGGGCGTCATCCTCGCCCTGCCCCACCTGGCCAACTGGGACCTCGCCGGCGCCTGGGTCACCACGAAGCTCGGCATCCCGTTCACGACGGTCGCCGAGCGCCTGAAGCCCGAGACGCTGTACGACCGGTTCGTCGCCTACCGCGAGGGCCTCGGCATGGAGGTCCTGCCGCACAGCGGCGGCACCGCCTTCGGCACCCTGGCCCGGCGGCTGCGCGACGGCGGCCTGGTCTGCCTGGTCGCCGACCGCGACCTGTCCGCCTCCGGCGTCGAGGTCGACTTCTTCGGTGACACCGCCCGAATGCCGGCCGGACCGGCCCTGCTCGCCCAGCAGACGGGCGCCCTGCTGCTCCCCGTCACCCTCTGGTACGACGACTCGCCCGTGATGCGGGGCCGCCTCCACCCGCCCGTCGAGGTGCCCGAGTCAGGCACGCGCGCCGAGAAGACGTCTGTCATGACACAGGCGCTGGCCGACGCCTTCGCCACGGGGATCGCCGACCACCCGGAGGACTGGCACATGCTGCAGCGCTTGTGGCTCGCGGACCTCGACCCGGCGAAGGGGCGCCCGTGAGGATCGGCATCGTCTGCCCGTACTCCTGGGACGTACCGGGCGGGGTCCAGTTCCACATCCGGGACCTGGCCGAGTACTTCCTCCGCCTCGGCCACGAGGTGTCCGTCCTCGCCCCGGCCGACGACGACACGCCCCTGCCGCCGTACGTCGTCTCGGCAGGGCGCGCGGTGCCGGTGCCGTACAACGGCTCGGTGGCCCGGCTCAACTTCGGTTTCCTGAGCGCCGCCCGGGTGCGCCGCTGGCTGCACGACGGCGCGTTCGACGTGATCCACATCCACGAGCCGACCTCGCCCTCACTGGGCCTGCTGACCTGCTGGGCGGCCCAGGGACCGATCGTCGCCACGTTCCACACGTCCAACCCGCGCTCCCGGGCCATGATCGCCGCGTACTCCATCCTCCAGGCCGCCCTGGAGAAGATCAGCGCGCGGATCGCGGTGAGCGAGTACGCCCGCCGCACCCTGGTGGAGCACCTCGGCGGGGACGCGGTGGTGATCCCGAACGGCGTCGACGTCGACTTCTTCGCCACGGCCGAGCCCAAGGCCGAGTGGCAGGGTGACACGATCGGCTTCATAGGGCGCATCGACGAGCCCCGCAAGGGCCTGCCGGTGCTGATGAGGGCCCTGCCGAAGATCCTCGCCGCCCGTCCGCAGACCCGGCTGCTGGTCGCCGGGCGCGGTGACGAGGAGGAGGCGGTGGAGTCA
The DNA here is from genome assembly GCF_028885415.1 of Streptomyces coeruleorubidus. Lineage (GTDB taxonomy): Bacteria > Actinomycetota > Actinomycetes > Streptomycetales > Streptomycetaceae > Streptomyces > Streptomyces coeruleorubidus_A. The sequence continues at coordinate 1,829,973 of NZ_CP118527.1, read as the reverse complement.
CTGCCCGCCGAGCTGCGCTCCCGCGTCGAGTTCCTCGGCATGGTCAGCGACGAGGACAAGGCGCGCTTCCTGCGCAGCGTCGACCTGTACGTCGCGCCCAACACCGGCGGCGAGAGCTTCGGGATCATCCTGGTCGAGGCCATGTCCGCCGGAGCCCCCGTCCTCGCCTCCGACCTGGACGCCTTCGCCCAGGTCCTGGACCAGGGAGAGGCCGGCGAACTGTTCCCCAACGAGGACGCCGACGCCCTGGCCGACGCGGCCGTACGCCTGCTGGACGACCCGGCCCGGCGCGCGCAACTGCGCGAGCGGGGCAGCGCCCACGTGCGTCGCTTCGACTGGTCGACCGTCGGCGCGGACATCCTGTCCGTCTACGAGACGGTGACGGCGGGCGCGGCTGCGGTGGCCGAGGACGAGCGGGTGACCGGGTTGTGGGCCCGGCTGGGGTTCGCCCGGGACTGACGCCGGGCGGCGGCGCCGGTGCGGCGCCCGCCGGTGTCCACCTGATCCAGCAGGGCCCTGGGCAGGGCGGGGTGAAACGACGGTCCGGCCGGGCCGCTAGCCTTGCCGCCCGTGACCACCACTCTCATCTGGATCGCCGTGGCCCTGGTCGCGATCGGGCTCTATCTGAGCTGGACCGCCGGCCGTCTCGACCGTCTGCACGCCCGGATCGACGCCGCCCGCGCCGCCCTGGACGCGCAGCTGCTGCGCCGGGCCTCGGTCGCGCAGGAACTGGCGACGGCGGGGGTCCTGGATCCGGCCGCCTCGATCGTCCTCTACGAGGCCGCGCACGCCGCCCGTCAGGCGGTGGAGGAGCAGCGGGAGGTCGCCGAGAGCGAGCTGAGCCAGGCGTTGCGGGCCGTCCTCGGGGAGATCCAGCAGATGGAGGCGGTGCGGGAGGCGCCCGGCGGCGAGGAGACCGCCGAGGAGCTCGCACAGGCGGTGCGCCGCGTCCCGATGGCCCGCCGCTTCCACAACGACGCCGTACGCGCCGCCCGCGCCCTCCGCAGGCACCGCAAGGTCCGCTGGTTCCGCCTGGCGGGCCACGCCCCGTTCCCCATGGCCTTCGAAATGGACGACGAGCCTCCGGCGGCTCTGGTGGATCGGGCCGCCTGACGTTTCTGCTTGTCTGCAGGGTTAAAGACGGCTTGTTTCAGCCCATCACCAAACCGCCCTCATTCGCAGCGGCACAAAAAACATTGCGTGGCTCTGTGAGAGTGGGTTAACGTCTTGGCGGCCAGCCTGACCAGCATGGCCGGGCAGCGTGCCGGAGGGGACCAAAGGGGCAGTGATGCTTCGACGGACCGGGCGCTCCCTAGGTGCTCTTATTCGTGCGGGGGGAACTCAAAATGCGGACGTCTGTACTGCTGCGCTGCCGAGTGCGTATTCGGCCCGTGGTGCGGTAGGTATGTGTCTTTCCCTGTAACGCTTCAGCGTTTTTCGGACTGGCTGTTTTCTCTGGACTTCGCATTTCCGGGTTCTTGAGGCCGTCGTCTGATTCAGGGTTTTCAACTGCGCGTCTGCGTATCACTCAACGGTGGCGTACGTCCGCCCGCGCCTGCTGCGCCGTGGCTGCTGCCCTTCCGTCGAACGTCGGCAGTCGCATCCCCCTGCCCAGCCCTGCTTCTTTGACGGGCTGCCCGTATGTGGCGGCAGAAAGGTTCCTTTACATCCATGAACAGCAAGCACATCGCTTCCGCACGTATGGGGCGGATCATGACGCGCGGCCTCGTGACCGCAACCGCCCTCGCGGCCGTAACAGGCGCTGTCGCGCCGGGAGCAGTCGCCGACAGTGCTCCGGACGTTGCGGCAGCGGATGTCGCGGCCCGTGCGGCGGGCATCGGGACGACCGACGCCCAGCGTGTCGAGGCCGCGGCCGTGGTGCGTCTCGACCCGACCGCCGAGGTGCTCCTGCTCAGCGACTACGACTTCATCCATGCTCTGTGGCAGAAGGCCAGCGACGCGGGCGAGAAGCTGGACGCAGTGCGCACCGCCGCAGAGCAGTCGATGGCCAGCACGGTCGCCGAGGACCACGTGCGCTTCATCGTGACAGGCGTCCACGAGGCGTACCGGCTCGACCAGCAGCGGGAGCGGGAGAAGGCCGAAGCCGAGCGGGCGGCGCGGCTGGCCAAGTCCCAGGTCCTCCTCACCATCGGCATCCCCAGCACCCCCGAACTGCTGGCCCTCAGCGACGACAATTTCATCCGGGCCGTCGCCAGGCACGAGGCGTCCGGTCCCGAGGTGCGGGCGGCGGCACTGCAGGCGCTGGTCGGTGAGCCGGCGGACTGGCGGGAGTTCATCGTCAACGGCGCCCGCGAGGCGCACAAGCGGGACGTGGCCAAGGAACTGGCGGACCTGGCCGAGAAGGACCGCCTGGAGGCCGAGCGCCGCAAGGAAATCGCCGCGCGCAAGAACGCCGCAGCGCTCTTCCGTATCACTCCCTCCGAGGCCATGCTCGGGCTGAGCGACGACAACTTCATCCGCGAGCTGCTGCGCTTGGCCGCCGCCGACCTGCACGGCACCGAGCTGTACGCCGAAGGACAGCGGGCCACCCGCAGCTCCGACCCGGCCGTGTGGAAGGCGTACATCCACACCGGTGCCGACGCCGCGTACAAGCGCGACGACGAGAACCGGCGCAAGAAGCTCGCCGAGGCGAACCGCCAGCTCGCCTTCCAGATACAGGCCGCCGCCGAGAACGGCCGAGTCAACCCCAACCTGGTCGCCGCTGCCAAGAAGGCCCTGGCCGGCAGCGATGACGACGTCGCCGTCTTCCTGAAGGCGGACACCCAGTACCGGCTCAAGCGCCAGTCCCTCAGGGTGTTTGGAGGTGGTGGTGAGTACGCGCGTCAGTCCAGCGCGGACCGCGGGAAGGTCGTCCTCAACGACACGCTCAAGAGCACCAGCGCCCTGGCCGACCGCGAGGACGCCACCTGGGTCGTAGTGCCCTCCCTCGCGAGTCAGCCCGGCTGCTACTCCTTCGAGTCTGTGCGCAAGCCCGGCTACTACATCAGGAGCGGCAAGGCCGAGCAGGACGGACTGCGCGTGGAGGTCGCCGCGGATGACCGGAGTGCAACTTTCCGGAAGAGTGCCACCTGGTGCACCCGGCCGGATGCTGGGCTGCCGACCAGTGTGTCCTTCACGCAGGCCGCCGGTAGCAGTGTGAACTGGCTTGCGCCCACGGCGACGGAGGTCTACGCCCGCTCCTCCCGCGCGTTCGTTCTGCCCGGTGGTTTCCCCGGGGACGCTTCTAAGGTGCGCTTGGCGGAGTGGCGAGTCACCGCACCGATGGCACCCTGACGAGCGAGGGCGGAAGTGGTGGCAGATTCCGCCGGTCACGGCGTGAGACGTCAGAGATGGGCCGTGTCCGCGTTGGTGATCGGCGTGCTGGCCGGCGGCGCAGTCGTGCCCGCGGCGCCCGCCCGCGCGTACACCCCGGTGGTGGCCGCAGACCCGGCCGACCCGTCGGCGCTGGTGGTCGCCGCCGCGGCGGACGAGGCGCGGGAGCGTGTGCTGCGGCTGGCCAAGTCGGGCCTGCCCGCGGAGATCCGTACGTCGGCGTGGAACGCGCTGCGCAGTACGCGGGGCGACGACGCGATCGCGGAGTGGCTGGCCCCCGGGGGCGGTTACGACGCGGCGAAGCAGCGCCTGCGTGACGCGCGGTCACGCAACCGGGCGTTCTGCGAGCGGGTGGTGAGCACGCATCCGGCGGCGTTCTCCCCGCAGGTCCGATCGGCTGCCGAGCGGGCGCTGAAGGGCACCGACGCCGATCGGGCCGCGTTCGTGAAGACCGGTTACGCCGAGGCGCAGCAGCGCGACCGCGTGATGCGGGAGGCTGATGCGCAGCGCCGTCTGGAGGTGGCCGAGAAGGACCGTGCCTTCGTGCGGGCGGTCGCGGAGGGCGATCCGGGCGAACAGGTGCGGGCGGTGGCGCGGTGGGCGCTGCGCTCCGGCTCCACGGACGCGGACGTCGTGGAGTTCTTCGGCTACGGCTGGGCGACCGGCGCGGCGTTGGACGTGGAGGCGTACCGGCTCCGGGTGGCGGACGGGGAGGTGCGGCGCCAGCACGTGCTGTCGTTGCTGGTCGCGCAGGCCGTGGCCGCCGAGGAGGCGTTGAAGTCGTCGGCCGACGCGGCGAAGGCGCGTGCCGAGGCCGAGCTGGCCTGGCGGGCGGTCGCTGATCACGCGGACGGCGCGCAGTCGGCTTGGCTGACCGAGCAGGAGGCGGCCAGAGCGCAGGCGGAGAGCTGGCAGCACATCGCCCGACTGTCCAAGGAGAGCGCGGACGCCATCTGGGAGAAGATCGCGGCGCCGGCCGAGGCCCGGCAGGGCGACTGGGCCGCTGAGCAGACGGAGGCCGTCCTGACGGCCGCCTTCTGGAAGGACATGGCGGACCGGGCCCGCGACAGCGAGAACCGCGTCAAGGGCTGACGCCGTCGGCCCGGCGCACACCGCGCCGGGCCGGCCCACCGGGCCCTCGGCCGCACGGAAGCTCCGTAACGCTGCCGGCTTGGCGGCCGAGGCCCCGATCACCCCTGCCCGCGCAGTGAGGGCAGGGGCTTGTTTTTGCCGAATTCCTTTGGCCTGTTCCCTTATTGAAGGAGTTCCCGTGAGGAAGAGATTCCGGTCGAGATCCGGAAGATTACGCCGGCGTGTGCCCGGCATGATGGGCAAGGCGGTGTCGACCGTCATGGCCCTGGCCGTCCTCGGCACTGTGACCGGGGAAGCCGGTGCCGTCACACAGGAGAAGTCGAGCAGGGTCGAAATGACCCGCATTCTGGCCGGATTACCGAAGGCGGCGACCGACCCGGCGCCGCCACATTCCGCACTGGACGAGATCAGCGCGGACCGCGACCGGCAATTGGTGGAGGACTTCGCGGAGTTCGACGAGGAGGAGGAGGTCCGCGAGGCCGCCAAGAAGGCGTTGGAGAGTACGGATCCAAACGCGATTCGGGACTTCCTGGAGCGCGGAGAAGCCGAGGCGCGGCAGCGCGCCAAGGACAAGAGGGACGCGGCCGATGTCGCCAACCGCCGCCAGATCGAGGCGATGCGCGGCACGGGCGGCCCGTTCTTCAACGCGGAGGTCGAGCGGGTCCTGAAGGGCACGGCCCGCGACCGCGCCGATTTCCTGGCCTTCGGCGCCGAGATCGCGCGGCAGCGGGACAAGGCGACGGAGCAGAACGACAAGGAACGCGCGGCAGAGAACCGCAAGCGGGTCGAGATGCTCGTCGCGGTCGGCGGCCCGGCGGTGAAGAGTGCCGCGCAGGCCGCCTTGGCCACGGGCGACGACAAGGTGATCGCCGAGTTCCTGGACAAGGGCTATCTGGTCGCTGCGCAGAAGGACGCGGACGACCGGGCCGCGCACGAGAAGGCGCAGAAGGAGGCGCTGGAGGCGGCGGAGCGGCTGCGCGAGCTGGCGGAGAAGGCGGCCACGGCCGCCGGTGCACGTACCAAGCTGATCGCCGCGCATGGCAACGCGGTCAAGGCGCTCAAGACCGCCTCGAACGCGATGAGCGCGGCGGGCTCGCAGTCCCGCGAGGCCGACCGGATGCTGGCCGCGGACCGGGCCGGCAAGCGCCTGTCCGACTACGGGCCGGTCAAGACCGAGATCGCGCGGCAGGTCGGTATCGCCGAGGACGCGGCCAAGCAGGCGCAGGTGGCGGCCGGTCAGGCCAAGGTACAGGCCGGTGTTCTGGTCGAGACGGGGCTCACCCACGGCGTCCAGTGGTCGGAGGTCGCCTCCGGTATCGAGGCTGCGGCGGACGCGGCAGCCAAGGCGGCGGCCACCGCGCAGCAAGCGGTGGAGGCAACGGCCGCCGACGCCGCGGGGCTGAACTCCAAGAACCAGGCCGAGCTGCACGCGCGGCAGGCCGCCAAGTGGCGGGAGAACGCCGAGGAGCACGCGAAGGCGGCGGCCCGGCTCGCCGGGGCGGCGGCCAAGCAGGCGAAGATCGCGGCGGACGCGGCGGCCAAGTCCCGCCAGGCCAGGATCGAGGCCGAGCAGGCCGAGAAGCAGGCGTGGGACCACGCCCAGAAGACGCGGGCGGCGCGGGTAGAGGCGCAGCGCCAGGCCAAGATCGCAGCCGAGCAGCGGGCGATCGCCGAACGCGAGCGCGACCTGGCGGCGGCCGCACGGGCACGGGCCGAACGCGAACGCGATGTGGCCGCTCAGGCACGTGCGCGTGCCGAGGCCGAGGCACGGACTGCCTCGGCCAAGCGGGCCGACGCGCAGGCCGCCGCGGCCGTGGCGGCCGAGAAGCGGGCCACCGCGCAGACCCAGGAGGGCGTCGCCGCCAAGGCCGACCAGCTGGCCAGGGGCGAGGAGACCAAGGCCCGCAACGCCCGGAACAAGGCGGTGGAGGCCGAACGCGCCCACAGGGCGGAAGAGGCCCGGGCCAGGGCGACCGAAGCGCTGGCCGCCAAGGCGAAGGGCACCGAGCACGCCGAGACCGCGCGCACGGCGGCCACGGAGGCACGATCCGCCGCGGACGCGGCTGGAACGGCTGCCGGTACGGCCCGTGGCGCGGCCGATCAGGCGTCCTCGGCGGCGGTGCGTTCGCGTTCGGCGGCCATCGAGGCCGCCGGTGCGGCCGCGCGGGCGCGGGCTGCGGCCAGTGAAGCCACCGCGCACGCCGCGCGGGCCAACGCCGCCGCCAACAAGGCCGAAGCCGCCGCCTTCGCGGCGAACGCGGCGGCCAGCAAGGCGGAGTCCGAAGCCGCGGCCACGCGCGCGGCGACTCAGCGGGCCAATGCCAAGGCGGCCGAGGCCACCGCGCAGGAAGCCCGGGCCGGCATCGCCGCCCACGAGGCCTCCCGGCTCGCCGGGCTGGCCGCCATCCACGCCAACCAGGCCCTTCAGGCGGCCAACCGCACCCGGGAGGAAGCCGACGGCGCCACCACGGAAGCGGGGATGGCCCGCCTGCAGTCCACCATCGCCGTCCAGGCCGCCACCTCTGCCCGTACCACCGCCGCCGGCATCGCCGACCCGGCGAACACCGCCATCCAGCTCACCGCCCCGTTCACCGGCACGGACGTGAACGCCGACTTCGCCGCTGAGGTCGCCCAGGCCGCCCAGGCGATGGGCCAGGCGGAGGTGACCAAGGCCGAGGCCAGAGCGGCGGAGGCGGTCAAGGCCGCAGAAGCGGCCGAAGCCGCCGCCGCCCGTGCCAACGCCGAGGTGGGCCCCGCGTTCAAGGCGGCGGCAGCAGCGGCGCGTTCCTCCGCTGACGCGGCACGCTCCTCCGTGGCCGCGATGAAGTCCGCGGCCCAGGCCGCCGAGGACGGAGCCAAGGCCCGGGCCGCCGCGGCACGGGCCAACGAGGCCGACGCCCAGGCCCAGGCCGACGCGAAACTCGCCCGTCAGGCCGCCAACGAGGCGTTCGCGGACGCGGCGGCGGCCCGCAACGCCGCCACCCAGGCCGAGGCCGAGGCCGCACGCGCCCGTGGAGCGGCCACCGACGCGGAGAACCACGCCGCGGCCGCGAGCAGCGCCGCCACCCTGGCCGAGAAGGAAGCGAGCCTCGCCCAGGGAGCGGCCACCCAGGCGGAGAAGGACGCGGCCGACGCCGACAAGCTCGCCACCTCCGCCGAGGAACACGCCAAGTCGGCCGAGACCGCCGCCAAGAACGCCGGCACCTACGCCAAGGAAGCCGACGAGGCGGCCACACGGGCCGAGGAGTACCAGCGCGAGCTGGAGCGCAAGGAACGCGGGGAGGCTGCCCGGAGCAAGGAGAAGGGCGACGCCTACTCCCTGGAGGAGGCTGAGCGCAAGGCGCTCGAAGCCGCCGGCATCAGCGAGGCGGAGTACGAGGCCGCCCGCGCGCTCGCCCAGCAGGACCTGCTCGACTACCTGAAGGAGAACGGCGGCGAGCTCCTCGTCGAACTGTTCGCCGAGGACATCAAGGAGTGCTGGGACGCCCCCGACGTCGGGATCTGCCTCTGGGCCATCATCCAGAACCTCGGCCCGGCCAAAGCGCTCAAGATCGCCAGCAAGCTACCGAGGATCGCGAAGGCCATCGCGGGGATCAACGACTTCCTCGACAAGACGGCCAAGGCGAGGAAGCTCGTCGACAAGAGCGAGGACATCCTCGAGGATGCGTGGAAGAAGCTTCCGGCCTGTGTGACGGACAAGAAGAAGGCCGGTTCCGCGGCGCAGAGTTCCGCGCGATCGATGGACCCCGCGCAGCGCTCGTTCGTGATGTCGGGCGGCGGCAGTGACGCGGGAGATCTGGGCATCGCGCGCGAGGAGTACATCGCTAAGCTGGTCGGCGGAAAGGTGGCCAAGGGGGAAAACGGGCAGGACATTCCGATCGTCATGCCGAACGTGGGATCGAGTGGTCTCGACGTCATCGGGCCGAACGGCGAATACATCTTCGTCGGCGGTGGCGCCAAGGCCCGCAGGCCGGACAGGTTTGGAACGGCCCTCAAGATCAACAAGTGGGCGGCCGACCAGGCCGGCGTGAAGGCGATCTACTACCTTGCCGACAACACCCCGGAATCCGCCATCAAGCAGGCCAAGAAGGTCTTCGGAGAAGAAAATGTGCACATCTTCACGCTGCCGAGCTGCTAGCCGTGGCTGACGGATTCATCCGGTGGTACCGGGAGTCGGGGGCCACGTCGGTCTTCGCCGAACAGGTGGAGATGTTCGAGGCACACGGCATGAGGCTCGTGCACCCGGTCAGAGGTGCGGCCGTGGTGCTCGACATCGAAGGGGAACAGGTCCTCATGCGCCCTCAGGAGCTGGGCCGTCTTCTGGGCCTGCGCATTGCGTCCATCACGATGGAATGGTGGTTCTCCGCCGACATCAACGTCATCGACGCGTACGCGTACGAACCGCTCGGGTGCGAGATCCAGACACTCTGGCTGGACGGCCTCACACTGCAGCAGGCCGACGCGGTCGAGGCGGCCGTCGTCGCAGCGGCGACGGGGCTTCCGACGCCGACCCGCGCCGTGATCGTCGACCGGCGGGGTTACGGTGACCCTGACGACTGGGACTCGGCCGTGCTCTACGACGGGGAAAGGCTGCCGGCCATCGCGGACCGGGTGCTTATGCGCGACCCGCTCAAGGAGAAGCTCCTGAAGTCGTTTCCGGAGTTGAGGAGCGAGGAGGTCGGGGCAGGCCTGACCCTGTTCTCTCCCGCTCGTCCGCTCTGACACCCGCTCGGTCCGTGCCCGCGACGGTCTCCGGGCGGAAGGTCCCGCCGAACCACCACGTTCGGCGGGGCCCTCGGCATGCGTATGGGGACGGAAAACGATCCACCGGCTTCCCATTGGCCCTTGCTGTGGCCTGGTCCCCTCACGTTTCCTCGGTGCTGCACAAAACCCCTCTTTCCCAGCAGCGAGGTCACCCGTGTCCCTCTCCGAAAACCAGGCCCCCGAGACTGGCACCGCCCGTGTGAAGCGCGGTATGGCCGAGCAGCTCAAGGGCGGCGTCATCATGGACGTCGTCACCCCGGAGCAGGCGAAGATCGCCGAGGACGCGGGCGCCGTCGCCGTCATGGCCCTGGAGCGGGTCCCGGCCGACATCCGCAAGGACGGCGGCGTGGCCCGCATGTCCGACCCGGACATGATCGAGGGCATCATCGACGCCGTCTCGATCCCGGTCATGGCCAAGTCCCGCATCGGCCACTTCGTCGAGGCCCAGGTGCTGCAGTCCCTCGGCGTCGACTACATCGACGAGTCCGAGGTCCTCACCCCGGCCGACGAGGTCAACCACTCCGACAAGTGGGCCTTCACCACGCCGTTCGTCTGTGGCGCCACCAACCTGGGCGAGGCCCTGCGCCGCATCGCCGAGGGCGCCGCGATGATCCGCTCCAAGGGCGAGGCCGGCACCGGCAACGTCGTCGAGGCCGTCCGCCACCTGCGCCAGATCAAGAACGAGATCGCCAAGCTGCGCGGCTTCGACAACAACGAGCTGTACGCCGCCGCCAAGGAGCTGCGCGCCCCCTACGAGCTCGTCAAGGAGGTCTCCGAGCTCGGCAAGCTGCCCGTCGTGCTGTTCTCCGCGGGCGGTGTGGCCACCCCGGCCGACGCCGCGCTGATGCGCCAGCTCGGTGCCGAGGGCGTCTTCGTCGGCTCCGGCATCTTCAAGTCCGGCGACCCGGCCAAGCGCGCCGCCGCCATCGTGAAGGCCACCACCTTCTACGACGACCCGAAGATCATCGCCGACGCGTCCCGCAACCTCGGCGAGGCCATGGTCGGCATCAACTGCGACACCCTCCCCGAGACCGAGCGCTACGCCAACCGCGGCTGGTAACACCCATGACCGAAGCACCTGTGATCGGCGTCCTGGCCCTCCAGGGCGACGTACGGGAGCACCTCGTCGCCCTGGCCGCGGCCGATGCCGTGGCCAGGCCGGTGCGGCGCCCCGAAGAACTCGCCGAGGTGGACGGCCTCGTCATCCCCGGCGGCGAGTCCACCACCATCTCCAAGCTGGCCGTCCTGTTCGGCGTGATGGATCCGCTCCGCGCACGCGTGCGGGACGGCATGCCCGTCTACGGCACCTGCGCCGGCATGATCATGCTCGCCGACAAGATCCTCGACCCGCGCTCGGGCCAGGAGACCGTCGGCGGCATCGACATGATCGTGCGCCGCAACGCCTTCGGCCGGCAGAACGAGTCCTTCGAGGCGGCCGTCGACGTCAAGGGCGTCGAGGGCGACCCGGTGGAGGGCGTCTTCATCCGCGCCCCCTGGGTCGAGTCCGTCGGCGCCGGGGCCGAGGTGCTCGCAGAGCACGACGGCCACATCGTCGCGGTCCGCCAGGACAACGCTCTGGCCACGTCGTTCCACCCGGAACTGACCGGCGACCACCGCGTGCACGCCCTGTTCGTCGACATGGTGCGCGCCAACCGGACGGCCGAGTCCTTGTAGGATTCCTGCGTTCGTTGCTGAGATGGGTTACGCGAAGGAGACAGGCAGATGTCCGGCCACTCTAAATGGGCCACGACGAAGCACAAGAAGGCCGTCATCGATGCCAAGCGCGGCAAGCTCTTCGCGAAGCTGATCAAGAACATCGAGGTGGCGGCCCGGATGGGCGGCGCCGACCCCGAAGGCAACCCGACGCTCTACGACGCCATCCAGAAGGCGAAGAAGTCGTCGGTCCCCAACAAGAACATCGACTCCGCGGTCAAGCGCGGCGCGGGCCTGGAGGCCGGCGGCGCCGACTACGAGACGATCATGTACGAGGGCTACGGCCCGAACGGTGTCGCGGTGCTCATCGAGTGCCTCACCGACAACCGCAACCGCGCCGCCTCCGAGGTCCGCGTCGCCATGACCCGCAACGGCGGCTCCATGGCCGACCCCGGCTCGGTGTCGTACCTGTTCAACCGCAAGGGCGTCGTGATCGTCCCCAAGGGCGAGCTGACCGAGGACGACGTGCTGGGCGCCGTGCTCGACGCGGGCGCCGAGGAGGTCAACGACCTCGGCGAGACCTTCGAGGTCATCAGCGAGGCCACCGACCTGGTCGCGGTCCGCACCGCCCTCCAGGACGCGGGCATCGACTACGACTCCGCCGACGCCAACTTCGTCCCGACCATGCAGGTCGAGCTGGACGAGGAGGGCGCCAAGAAGATCTTCAAGCTGATCGACGCGCTCGAGGACAGCGACGACGTGCAGAACGTCTTCGCCAACTTCGACGTCAGCGACGAGGTCATGGAGAAGGTCGGCGCGTAACGCCGCCGCGGGCTTTGCAGGACCAACGGGCCGACGGGACACACCCGTCGGCCCGTCGCGTTGTCGGTGGCACCCGATAGCCTGCACAAACAGGCGATGAAAGGGAGGGCGCGCGTGCGCGTACTGGGGGTGGACCCGGGACTGACCCGGTGCGGTGTCGGCGTGGTCGAGGGCGTCGCCGGACGGCCGCTCACCATGATCGGCGTCGGCGTCGTCCGTACGCCGGCCGACGCCGACCTCGGCCACCGCCTGGTCGCCATCGAGCAGGGCATCGAACAGTGGCTGGACGAACACCGGCCGGAATACGTCGCCGTCGAGCGCGTCTTCAGCCAGCACAACGTCCGCACGGTGATGGGCACCGCCCAGGCCAGCGCCGTCGCCGTGCTGTGCGCCTCCCGTCGCGGCATCCCCGTGGCGCTGCACACCCCGAGCGAGGTCAAGGCCGCCGTCACCGGCAGCGGCCGGGCCGACAAGGCCCAGGTGGGCGCGATGGTCACCCGCCTGCTCCGGCTCGGCGCACCGCCCAAGCCCGCCGACGCGGCCGACGCCCTCGCCCTCGCCATCTGCCACATCTGGCGCGCCCCCGCGCAGAACCGACTCCAGCAGGCCGTCGCCCTGCACACATCGAAAGGCCGTACGGCATGATCGCCTTCGTCAGCGGCACCGTCGCCGCGCTCGCCCCCGACGCCGCGGTCGTCGAGGTCGGCGGCGTCGGCATGGCCGTCCAGTGCACGCCGAACACGCTGTCCACACTCCGTATGGGCCGGCCCGCCAAGCTGCACACGTCCCTCGTCGTACGGGAGGACTCCCTCACCCTGTACGGCTTCGCGGACGACGACGAGCGGCAGGTCTTCGAGCTGCTCCAGACGGCCAGCGGTGTCGGTCCCCGGCTGGCCCAGGCCATGCTCGCCGTGCACAGCCCCGACGCCCTGCGCCGGGCCGTCGCCACCGGCGACGAGAAGGCCCTCACCGCGGTCCCCGGCATCGGCAAGAAGGGCGCCCAGAAGCTGCTCCTGGAGCTGAAGGACCGGCTCGGCGCGCCGGTCGGCGCACCCGCCGTCGGCACGGCCGTCAGCGCGGGCTGGCGCGACCAGCTGCACGCCGCCCTGATCGGCCTCGGCTACGCGACCCGGGATGCCGACGAGGCCGTGAGCGCCGTCGCTCCGCAGGCCGAGGCCGCCGAGGGCACGCCCCAGGTGGGACAGCTGCTGAAGGCCGCCCTCCAGACTCTGAACCGCGCCCGCTGACCCCCACACCTCCGAGGCACATCACATGAACTGGGACGACACGACCGACGCCGATGCCGCCGAGCGGCTCGTCGGTGCGTCCGCCGACCGCGAGGACCAGGCCGTGGAGGCCGCCCTGCGACCCAAGGACCTGGGCGAGTTCATCGGCCAGGAGAAGGTCCGCGAGCAGCTCGACCTCGTCCTGCGCGCCGCACGCGCGCGTGGCGCCACCGCCGACCACGTGCTGCTCTCCGGCGCCCCCGGCCTCGGCAAGACCACGCTGTCGATGATCATCGCGGCCGAGATGGGCGCCCCCATCCGCATCACATCGGGCCCCGCCATCCAGCACGCCGGCGACCTCGCCGCGATCCTGTCCTCCCTGCAGGAGGGCGAGGTCCTCTTCCTCGACGAGATCCACCGCATGTCCCGGCCCGCCGAGGAGATGCTGTACATGGCGATGGAGGACTTCCGCGTCGACGTCATCGTCGGCAAGGGCCCGGGCGCCACCGCCATCCCGCTGGAGCTGCCCCCCTTCACCCTGGTCGGCGCCACCACCCGCGCCGGCCTGCTGCCGCCCCCGCTGCGCGACCGCTTCGGCTTCACCGCCCACATGGAGTTCTACGAACCGGCCGAGCTGGAACGGGTCATCCACCGCTCCGCGGACCTCCTCGAGGTCGAGATCGAGCCGGACGGCGCCGCCGAGATCGCCGGCCGCTCCCGCGGCACGCCCCGCATCGCCAACCGTCTGCTGCGCCGCGTCCGGGACTACGCGCAGGTCAAGGCCGACGGACTGATCACCAAGGACATCGCCGAGGCCGCCCTCGCCGTCTACGAGGTGGACGCCCGCGGCCTCGACCGCCTCGACCGGGCCGTGCTGGAAGCCCTGCTCAAGCTGTTCGGCGGCGGCCCCGTCGGCCTGTCCACGCTCGCGGTCGCGGTGGGGGAGGAGCGTGAGACCGTGGAGGAGGTCGCCGAGCCCTTCCTGGTACGGGAGGGACTCCTGGCCCGCACCCCGCGCGGCCGGGTCGCCACTCCCGCCGCATGGGCGCATCTCGGCCTCACCCCGCCCCGCTCCCAGACCGCCGGAAACGGACAACAGGACCTGTTCGGGGCGTGACGGCGCCGTCACGGCTCCGCGACGGCGAGGCCAGTGGCCGGAGCAGGAACCCCGGTGCCATGCTGAGCGTTGTTCCATGCGCGCGGACTCGCTTAGACTCCGCCGATGCCGCCTTTGTCGGCGGTGTACACACCCCCAACCATCTGGCCGCTCACAGCGCGGTCGTGTGAAGGAAGTACCGACCCGTGAGTCTCCTGACCCTCCTCCCGTTCATCGTGCTCATCGGGGCCATGTTCCTGATGACCCGGTCGGCCAAGAAGAAGCAGCAGCAGGCCGTGGAGATGCGGAACCAAATGCAGCCCGGCAGCGGTGTCCGCACCATCGGGGGCATGTACGCCACGGTCAAGGAGGTGAACGAGGACACCGTCCTCGTCGACGCCGGACCGGGCGTCGAGCTCCTCTTCGCCAAGAACGCCATCGGCGCCGTCCTCACCGACGACGAGTACAACCGCATCGTCCACGGCGTCGAGCACGACCTGAAGTCCGACGCCGACATCGTCCCGGACGACGCCTCCTCCCTCACCGAGACCGGTGACTCCGCCGCCGACGCCACCGCTGACGACAAGGCCGTCGACCTCGGCAAGAAGGACGCGGCCGACGAGCCGGCCGACGACGCCCCGGCCGGCGAGGCGAAGACGGACGAAGAGCCGAAGAAGACCGACGGCGACTCCGAGGCGAAGTAGTCGCGTCCCGGGGTGCGCGGGCCCGACCCGACGGCCCGCGCACCCCGGGACACGACCGGCTCGCTACGGAGTCCCGACACCATGTGATGGCCGCCCGTCCGCCGATCCGGAGCGAGGCGGCCCGAGAGGGAGTACGAGAAGGTGGCCACACCTAAAAAGGGCCGGAGCGCGAGCGCCCAGAGCAAGCCGGGGCGCTCGCTGGCCCTGATCCTGATCGCCATCGCGGCGCTCACCGGTGGGATGTTCGCCTCGGGGCACACCACCCCGCGTCTCGGCATCGACCTGGCCGGCGGTACGAGCATCACGCTCCGCGCAGTGCCCGAGGCCGGCAACGAGGAGGCGATCAACAAGACCAACATGGACACGGCCGTCTCCATCATGGAGCGCCGTGTCAACGGTCTGGGCGTCTCGGAGTCCGAGGTCCAGACGCAGGGTCGCGACAACATCGTCGTCAACATCCCCAAGGGCACGAACTCCGAGCAGGCCCGCAAGCAGGTCGGCACCACCGCGAAGCTCTACTTCCGCCCGGTCATCGCCACCGAGGTCTCCGGCGGCGGCACGGCCCCGTCACCGAGCCCCACGGGCAGCCCCTCGGGCCAGCCGTCCGGCAAGGCCACCGACAAGCCGGAGGCCACCGACAAGGGATCCGCGTCCCCGTCCGCCTCTCCCAGCACGCAGGGCCGCGCGGTCACCGACGCGCTGAAGGCCGACGCGACGCCGTCCGCGAGCGCCTCGGACAAGGGGAAGGCCAGCCCCTCCCCGTCCGCGACCGGCGGCACGGCCGGTGACGACGCGAGCAAGCTGCAGGAGCAGTACGCCAAGCTCGACTGCACCAACGAGAAGACCCGCTCCACCGTGGGCGACGGCGTCAAGGCCTCCGCCCCGACGCTGGCCTGCGGCCAGAACTCGCAGGGCCAGTGGCAGAAGTACATCCTCGGCCCCGCCGAGGTCGACGGCACGGACGTCGACAAGGCCCAGGCCGTCCTCAACACCCAGACCGGTGCGGGCTGGACGGTCACGATGGACTTCACGGACGGCGGCGCCAAGAAGTTCGCGGACATCACCGGCAAGCTGGCGCAGAACCAGTCGCCGCAGAACCAGTTCGCGATCGTTCTCGACGGTGACGTTGTCTCCGACCCGTACGTGAAGCAGGCGCTGACCGGCGGCAACGCCGAGATCTCCGGCAACTTCACCCAGCAGTCCGCCCAGGACCTCTCCAACATGCTGTCGTACGGTGCGCTGCCGCTGACCTTCAAGGTGGACAGCATGACGACGGTGACCGCCGCGCTGGGCGGTGACCAGCTGAACGCCGGCCTGATCGCAGGCGCGATCGGTCTCGCGCTGGTCGTCATCTATCTGCTGGCCTACTACCGCGGCCTGTCGTTCATCGCGATCCTCTCGCTGCTGGTGTCCGCCGCGCTCACGTACACGCTCATGGCCCTGCTCGGCCCGACCATCGGCTTTGCGCTGAACCTGCCGGCCGTGTGCGGTGCCATCGTCGCGATCGGCATCACCGCGGACTCGTTCATCGTGTACTTCGAACGCGTCCGCGACGAGATCCGGGAGGGCCGCTCGCTGCGCCCCGCCGTCGAGCGGGCCTGGCCGCGTGCCCGGCGCACCATCCTGGTCTCCGACTTCGTGTCGTTCCTCGCCGCCGCGGTGCTCTTCATCGTCACCGTCGGCAAGGTCCAGGGCTTCGCGTTCACGCTCGGCCTGACCACCCTGCTGGACGTGGTCGTCGTGTTCCTCTTCACCAAGCCGCTGCTGACGCTGATGGCCCGCCGCCCGTTCTTCGCGAACGGCCACAAGTGGTCCGGCCTCGACCCGAAGAGCCTGGGCGCGCAGCCACCGCTGCGCCGTACCCGCCGTCCCGCCGTCCCCGTCGACCCCAAGGAGGCCTGAGATGTCGAAACTCGGCAACCTCGGCGCCCGGCTGCACCGTGGCGAGGTCGGCTACGACTTCGTCAAGAACCGCAAGATCTGGTACGGCCTGTCCATCCTGATCACCATCACGGCCATCGTCGGCCTGGCGGTCCGCGGCCTGAACATGGGCATCGAGTTCGAGGGTGGCGCCGTCTTCAACACCCCGAAGAACACCAGCGCTTCGGTGTCGCAGGCGGAGGAGTACGCGGAACAGGCCTCCGGCCACGACGCGATCGTCCAGAAGCTGGGTGACGGCAGCCTGCGCATCCAGGTCGCCGGCATCGACACCGACGCGGCGAACAAGATCAAGAACACGCTCGCCGACGACCTCAAGGTCGACTCGGAGCAGATCAACGCCGAACTGGTCGGCCCCAGCTGGGGCGAGCAGATCGCGAACAAGGCCTGGCAGGGCCTGGGAATCTTCCTGGTCCTCGTGGTGATCTACCTGGCGATCGCCTTCGAGTGGCGCATGGCGCTCGCCGCGTTCGTCGCACTGATCCACGACATCACCATCACGGTCGGCATCTACGCCCTCGTCGGCTTCGAGGTCACACCGGGCACGGTGATCGGTCTGCTGACCATCCTCGGCTACTCGCTCTACGACACGGTCGTGGTCTTCGACAGCCTCAAGGAACAGACGAAGGACATCACCAAACAGACCCGCTGGACCTACAGCGACATCGCCAACCGCTCGATCAACAGCACCCTGGTCCGCTCGGTCAACACCACGGTGGTCGCGCTGCTGCCGGTGGCGGGCCTGCTGTTCATCGGTGGCGGTGTCCTCGGCGCCGGCATGCTGAACGACATCTCGCTGTCGCTGTTCGTCGGCCTGGCCGCCGGTGCGTACTCCTCGATCTTCATCGCCACGCCGCTCGTCGCCGACCTCAAGGAGCGCGAGCCGCAGATGAAGGCCCTGAGGAAGCGCGTCCTCGCCAAGCGGGCCCAGTCCGCCGCCAAGGGCGACACCGAGGTCCACGGCGAGGACGAGTCCTACGACGGCGAGCCCGAGGACGCCGCACCCGCGGTCGTCGGCCCGCGCAACCAGCCCGCGTCCCGCACTCGTGGCCGTGGCCGTCCCTCGGGGAAGCGCCGATGACCGACATCAGGGAGCTGCTGCTCAGCCGCATCAGGGACGTGGCGGACTACCCGGAGCCGGGCGTGATGTTCAAGGACATCACCCCGCTCCTGGCGGACCCGGCGGCATTCACCGCGCTCACCGACGCCCTCGCCGAGATCGCCGAGCGCACCGGTGCCACCAAGATCGTCGGCCTGGAGGCCCGGGGCTTCATCCTCGGCGCCCCGGTCGCCGTTCGCGCCGGCCTCGGCTTCATCCCCGTACGCAAGGCGGGCAAGCTCCCCGGAGCCACCCTCGCCCAGGCCTACGACCTGGAGTACGGCTCGGCGGAGATCGAGGTGCACGCCGAGGACCTGACCGCCGACGACCGCGTCCTGGTCGTCGACGACGTCCTCGCCACCGGCGGCACCGCCGAGGCCTCGATCCAGCTCATCCGCCGGGCCGGCGCCGAGGTCGCGGGTCTCGCCGTCCTCATGGAGCTCGGCTTCCTGAGCGGCCGCGCCCGCCTGGAACCGGCTCTGAACGGTGCCCCGCTGGAGGCGCTGCTCACGGTCTAGAAAGCCCACAGCAGCCCGGTGAACACCGGCACGACACCGCGGAGGCGGGCCCGGAGGAATCCGGCGCCCGCCTCTCGCGTTTCTCGGGTAGACGGTCCTCACATTGGCCTGAAGGCGATCCTGGGGCCCAGGATGGCTACCATGGGGTCTCCGGAGCCTGACCGGGGGACCCGGATCGCGCACGAGGAGCCCTCTTGCCAGACGAGGCCCAGCACCTGACCGCCGCCAAGCCCGAGTCCGCCTCGGCAGCGGCGGCGAAGCCCGCGCCGAACGCGCCCCACGCGACGAACGACACCCGCGGGCCGGTCGAGCACGCCCAGTCGGCGCCCGTCGACAAGCCCGCCGAGCAGTCGCGCCCCAAGCCTGCCCCGCCGGTGCGGCAGGCCTCCGGTCAGCCGGCCCGCAGCGGCTCCTCCAACCGCGTCCGCGCCCGTCTGGCCCGGCTCGGCGTGCAGCGCGCGAACCCGTACAACCCGGTGCTGGAGCCGCTGCTGCGGATAGTGCGCAGCAACGACCCCAAGATCGAGACGTCGACGCTCCGCCAGATCGAGCGCGCCTACCAGGTCGCCGAGCGCTGGCACCGCGGCCAGAAGCGCAAGAGCGGCGACCCGTACATCACGCACCCCCTCGCCGTGACGACCATCCTCGCCGAGCTGGGCATGGATCCGGCCACCCTGATGGCCGGCCTGCTGCACGACACGGTCGAGGACACCGAGTACGGCCTGGACGACCTGCGCCGCGACTTCGGCGACGTCGTCACCCTGCTCGTCGACGGCGTCACCAAACTGGACAAGGTCAAGTTCGGCGAGGCGGCGCAGGCCGAGACCGTGCGCAAGATGGTCGTCGCCATGGCCAAGGACCCGCGCGTCCTGGTCATCAAGCTCGCCGACCGCCTGCACAACATGCGCACCATGCGCTACCTCAAGCGCGAGAAGCAGGAGAAGAAGGCGCGCGAGACCCTGGAGATCTACGCGCCGCTCGCCCACCGCCTGGGCATGAACACCATCAAGTGGGAGCTGGAGGACCTCGCCTTCGCGATCCTCTACCCCAAGATGTACGACGAGATCGTCCGCCTGGTCGCCGAGCGCGCCCCGAAGCGCGACGAGTACCTCGCCATCGTCACCGACGAGGTCCAGCAGGACCTGCGGGCGGCCCGCATCAAGGCGACGGTCACCGGCCGCCCGAAGCACTACTACAGCGTCTACCAGAAGATGATCGTCCGCGGCCGTGACTTCGCGGAGATCTACGACCTGGTGGGCATCCGCGTCCTCGTGGACACCGTCCGCGACTGCTACGCGGCCCTCGGCACGGTGCACGCGCGATGGAACCCGGTCCCCGGCCGGTTCAAGGACTACATCGCGATGCCCAAGTTCAACATGTACCAGTCGCTGCACACGACGGTCATCGGCCCCGGCGGCAAACCGGTCGAGCTCCAGATCCGCACGTTCGACATGCACCGCCGCGCCGAGTACGGCATCGCCGCGCACTGGAAGTACAAGCAGGAGGCCGTCGCCGGCGCCTCCAAGGTGCGCACCGACGCGCCCAGGTCCTCCGGCAAGGACAAGGACGCCATCAACGACATGGCGTGGCTGCGGCAGCTCCTCGACTGGCAGAAGGAGACCGAGGACCCCGGCGAGTTCCTGGAGTCGCTGCGCTTCGACCTGTCCCGCAACGAGGTCTTCGTCTTCACCCCCAAGGGCGACGTCATAGCGCTCCCCGCCGGTGCCACTCCGGTGGACTTCGCCTACGCGGTCCACACCGAGGTCGGCCACCGCACGATAGGCGCCCGGGTCAACGGCCGGCTGGTCCCGCTGGAATCCACCCTCGACAACGGCGACCTGGTCGAGGTCTTCACCTCCAAGGCACCCGGCGCCGGCCCCTCCCGCGACTGGCTCGGCTTCGTCAAGTCACCGCGCGCCCGCAACAAGATCCGGGCCTGGTTCTCCAAGGAACGCCGCGACGAGGCGATCGAGCAGGGCAAGGACGCCATCGTCCGCGCGATGCGCAAGCAGAACCTGCCGATCCAGCGGATCCTGACCGGCGACTCCCTGGTGACCCTCGCGCACGAGATGCGCTACGCGGACATCTCCGCGCTGTACGCGGCGATCGGCGAGGGCCATGTCTCCGCGCAGAACATCGTGCAGAAGCTCGTCCAGGCCCTCGGCGGTGAGGAGGCCGCCACCGAGGAGATCGACGAGTCGATCCCGCCGGCCCGCGGCCGCAGCCGCAAGCGCCGCTCCAGCGCCGACCCGGGCGTCGTCGTCAAGGGCGTCGAGGACGTGTGGGTCAAGCTGGCCCGCTGCTGTACGCCCGTCCCCGGCGATCCCATCATGGGCTTCGTCACGCGCGGCAGCGGCGTATCGGTTCACCGCACCGACTGCGTCAACGTCGACTCGCTGTCCCGCGAGCCCGAGCGCATCCTCGAAGTCGAGTGGGCGCCCACCCAGTCCTCGGTCTTCCTGGTCGCCATCCAGGTCGAGGCCCTGGACCGCTCCCGGCTCCTGTCGGACGTCACCCGCGTGCTGTCCGACCAGCACGTCAACATCCTCTCCGCGGCTGTCCAGACCTCTCGCGACCGCGTCGCCACCTCCCGCTTCACCTTCGAGATGGGCGACCCGAAGCATCTCGGCCATGTGCTGAAGGCGGTCCGCGGCGTGGAGGGCGTCTACGACGTGTACCGGGTGACGTCGGCGCGCAGCAGGTCGTAACAATCCGTAGCGCCACACGCGAAAGGGGGCTCCCGTACGACGTGTACGGGAGCCCCCCTTTCAGCCGGTTGATCAGCCTCCGAACTCCTGGAGACCCTTCAGCGCCTGGTCCAGCAGCGCCTGGCGGCCCTCGAGCTCACGCTCGAGCTTGTCGGCCTTGGCGTTGTTGCCCTGCGCCCGGGCCTGCTCGATCTGCCCCCTCAGCTTGTCCACGGCGGCCTGGAGCTGACCGGTCAGACCCTCGGCACGCGCGCGTGCCTCCGGGTTCGTCCGGCGCCACTCGGCCTCCTCCGCCTCCTGGAGGGCCCGCTCGACGGCGTGCATACGGCCCTCGACCTTGGGCCGGGCGTCGCGCGGCACATGACCGATGGCCTCCCAGCGCTCGTTGATCGAACGGAACGCGGCCCGGGAGGCCTTCAGATCCGTGATCGGCAGGAGCTTCTCGGCCTCCTCGGCCAGCTCCTCCTTGAGCTTCAGGTTCTCCGCCTGCTCGGCGTCCCGCTCGGCGAAGACCGAGCTGCGCGCGGCGAAGAAGACGTCCTGGGCGCCGCGGAAGCGGTTCCACAGGTCGTCCTCGTGTTCGCGCTGGGCGCGACCGGCGGCCTTCCACTCGGCCATCAGCTCGCGGTAGCGCGCGGCCGTCGCACCCCAGTCCGTCGAGTTCGACAGCGCCTCGGCCTCGGCGACCAGCCGCTCCTTGATCCGTCGCGCATCCTCGCGCTGGGCGTCCAGCTGCGCGAAGTGCTGCTTGCGCCGCTTGGAGAACGCCGACCGCGCGTGCGAGAACCGGTGCCACAGCTCGTCGTCGGACTTGCGGTCCAGACGCGGCAGACCCTTCCAGGTGTCCACCAGGGCCCGCAGCCGCTCACCGGCCGCCCGCCACTGGTCGGACTGCGACAGCTCCTCCGCCTCGGCGACCAGCGCCTCCTTGGCCTTGCGCGCCTCGTCGGACTGCTTCGCCCGCTGCGCCTTGCGCTCCTCGCGGCGCGCCTCCACCAACTCGGTGAGCTTGTCCAGCCGGACCCGCAGGGCGTCCAGGTCGCCCACCGCGTGGTGCGCGTCGACCTGCTCCCGGATGTGGTCGATGGCGGCCTGGGCGTCCTTCGCCGACAGGTCGGTGGTCTTCACTCGCTTCTCGAGGAGGCCGATCTCGACAACCAGGCCCTCGTACTTGCGCTCGAAATAGGCCAGCGCCTCCTCGGGGGAGCCTGCCTGCCAGGAACCGACGACCTGCTCGCCGTCGGCCGTACGCACGTACACGGTCCCCGTCTCGTCGACGCGGCCCCACGGGTCGCTGCTCACAGCGCCTCCTCCACATGATGCCTGCGAGGGGCCTGAAGCTCCCCCGGGCATCGTCCACAGTTTCGTCACGGCCAACATAGGCGACCGGCGGGGGGCCTGTCCGCATCCCGCGCGACCGAAATTACGCAGTTGAGGGTCAGGATTTGGTGACCGTGGCCTTGTTGATCACGACCGTCGCGTTGGGTGCCGTGTTGCCCGTCTGAGGGTCCGGGGCCTCGGCTCCGGCGTCGGCGATTTTCTTGAGGACCTTCATGCCCGCCTCGGACACCGTTCCGAACGGTGTGTAGTCGGGCGGCAGCTGACTGTCCTGGTAGACGAGGAAGAACTGGCTGCCGCCGCTGTTGCGGCCCTGCTTCGTCTGGGCGTTGTACTGGTTCGCCATCGCGACCGTGCCCGCCGGATACACCCCGCCCTTGAGGCTCTTGTCCTTCAGATTCTCGTCCGGGATCGTGTAGCCGGGGCCGCCCATGCCGGTGCCCTGCGGGTCGCCGCACTGGAGGACGTAGATGTTCTGGCTGGTGAGCCGGTGGCACTTGCTGTGGTCGAAGTAGCCCTTGCCGGCGAGGAAGTTGAACGAGTTGACGGTGTGCGGGGCCGCCGACGCCTTCAGCGCGATGTCTATTTCGCCGCAGGTCGTGTCCAGCTTCATCGTGTACTTCGCCGACTCGTCGATCGTCATCGCCGGTTCCTTCTTCCAGGTCTCCGACTTGACCTTGCCAGCGGCGGGCTTCTCACACGGATCCGGGGCCTTGCTGGGCGAGGCGCTCGGGGTGACCTCCGCTCCCGCGTTCTCCTTCTTGCCGTCGTCCTCGAACGGCTTGGTCAGATAGACCGACACGGAGAGCACCACGACCACGCCCACAACCGAGGCGATCACGGAGTTGCGGATACGGGCCTTGCGCCGTGCGTCAGTGCGTCGCTGCTGCTGCCGCAAGTACTTCTCACGGGCGAGCTGACGCCGCCGCTGTTCCTGGCTGACCACCGGGTTCTCTCCTCATGCGTCTGATACGTCGACCGGTACGCGTGGGGCCTGTGCGCCGACCGCCTGCGTGTGCCCCGTACCGTATATGGGTTCGCTGAGGAATCGGCAGCGCCGGTAGGCTCTGACAGCAGCCGCAGCTGCCCGTATCGACACAACGAAGGACGATCGTGCTCATTGCCGGGTTCCCCGCCGGGGCCTGGGGGACGAACTGCTACCTCGTCGCCCCCGCCGCCGGTGAGGAGTGCGTGATCATCGACCCCGGCCATCAGGCCGCCGACGGTGTCGAGGAAACGATCAGAAAGCATCGCCTCAAGCCCGTCGCGGTCGTCCTCACGCACGGCCACATCGACCATGTGGCCTCGGTCGTCCCGGTGTGCGGCGCGCACGACGTGCCGGCCTGGATCCACCCCGACGACCGGTACATGATGAGCGACCCGGAGAAGGGAATCGGCCGTTCCATCGGGATGCCGCTCCTGGGCGAGCTGACCGTGGGGGAGCCCGACGACGTCAAGGAGCTGGCCGACGGTGCGAAGCTGGAGCTGGCGGGCCTGGAGCTGTCTGTCGCGCACGCGCCGGGCCATACCAAGGGGTCGGTGACCTTCGGCATGCCCGAGGCGGCGGACATCCCGCCGATCCTGTTCTCGGGCGACCTGCTGTTCGCCGGCTCCATCGGACGCACCGACCTGCCCGGCGGTGACATGGCCGAGATGCTCGACTCGCTGGCCCGCGTGTGCCTGCCGCTCGACGACTCGACCGTGGTGCTGTCCGGCCACGGCCCCCAGACGACCATCGGCCAGGAGCGCGCCACCAACCCGTACCTGCGGCAGGTGGCGGCCGGCCAGGGAGCTGCCGAGGCTCCCCGACGAGGAATGTGACGAGACCTTCCGTGAGCACCTTCAAGGCCCCCAAGGGCACGTACGACCTGATCCCGCCGGACTCCGCGAAGTACCTCGCGGTCCGCGAGGCGATCGCCGCACCGCTGCGCAACTCCGGCTACGGCTACATCGAGACACCGGGCTTCGAGAACGTCGAACTCTTCGCGCGCGGCGTCGGCGAGTCCACGGACATCGTGACCAAGGAGATGTACGCCTTCGAGACGAAGGGCGGCGACAGGCTGGCCCTGCGCCCCGAGGGAACGGCCTCCGTCCTGCGTGCCGCGCTGGAGGCCAACCTGCACAAGGCGGGCAACCTCCCGGTCAAGCTCTGGTACTCCGGCTCGTACTACCGCTACGAGCGCCCCCAGAAGGGCCGCTACCGCCACTTCTCCCAGGTCGGTGCCGAGGCGATCGGTGCCGAGGACCCGGCGCTGGACGCCGAGCTGATCATCCTGGCCGACCAGGCGTACCGCTCCCTGGGCCTCAGTAACTTCCGGATCCTGCTCAACAGCCTGGGCGACAAGGAGTGCCGCCCGGTGTACCGGACGGCGCTGCAGGACTTCCTGCGCGGCCTGGACCTGGACGAGGACACTCTGGGCCGGGCGGAGATCAACCCGCTGCGCGTCCTGGACGACAAGCGTGAGTCGGTCCAGAAGCAGCTGGGGGACGCCCCGCTGCTGCGCGACTACCTCTGCGACGCCTGCAAGGCGTACCACGAGGAGGTGCGCGAGCTGATCACGGCGGCCGGCGTCGCCTTCGAGGACGACCCGAAGCTGGTGCGTGGCCTGGACTACTACACCCGCACGACGTTCGAGTTCGTCCACGACGGCCTGGGCTCCCAGTCCGCCGTCGGTGGCGGCGGGCGCTACGACGGCCTGTCCGAGATGATCGGCGGCCCCGCGCTGCCGTCCGTCGGCTGGGCCCTCGGCGTCGACCGCACGGTCCTCGCGCTGGAGGCGGAGGGCGTCGAGCTCGAACTCCCCGTCACCACCAGCGTGTTCGCCGTCCCGCTCGGCGAGGAGGCCCGCCGGGTCCTGTTCGCCAAGGTCACGGAGCTGCGCAAGAACGGCATCGCGGCCGACTTCTCCTACGGCGGCAAGGGCCTCAAGGGCGCGATGAAGAACGCCAACCGCAGCGGCGCCCGCTACACGATCGTCGTCGGCGAACGCGACCTCGCCGAGGGCGTCGTCCAGCTCAAGGACATGGAGTCGGGCGAGCAGACGGCGGTGGGCGTGAACGAGATCGTGGCGGAGCTGGAAGCGCGACTGGGCTGACGTGAGTTCGAAGGCGCCGGAGACCCCGGCGCCTTCGTCACTCCTCCAGCAGCCCGTACCGCATCGCGCTCGTCACCGCCGCCGTCCGGTCGTCCACCCCCAACTTGCCGAAGACGCGCAGCAGATACGTCTTCACGGTCGACTCCCCGATGAAGAGCCGACGCCCGATCTCGGCATTCGTGCAGCCCTCCGCGACCAGCCGCAGCACCGCCGTCTCGCGTTCCGACAGCCGCGGCCGCTCCGGCTTCGTCCGCAGCTGGTCCACCAGCCGGGCCGCGACGGACGGGGCAAGAACCGTCTCGCCGCGCGCCGCCGCCCGCACGGCCTCCGCGAGTTCCGCACGCGGCAGGTCCTTCAGCAGATAACCCGCCGCCCCGGCCTCCACCGCCCGCAGGATGTCCCGGTCCGTCTCGTACGTCGTCAGCACGACCACCCGGCACGGCAGCCCGGCCCGCGTCATCCGCACGATGGAGTCCACGCCCCCGCCGCCCGGCATCCGCAGATCCATCAGCACGATGTCGGGCCGCAACCGAGCCGCCAGCGCCTCCGCCTGCGGCCCGCTGGACGCGTCGGCGACGACCTCCAGATCGGACTCCGCACTGAGCATCGCCCGCAGTGTACGACGGGATGGTCGTCGGCCAGGATGATCCGGATCACGGCGTCTCCCTCCTCACGACCGGCAGCCGGACGGTCACGACCGTGCCGTCGCCGGGGGCACTGCGCACCTCGGCGGTTCCGCCCACTTCGACGGCCCGGGCCCGCAGCCCCGCCAGACCGTAACCGCCGCGAACGGCAGCCGGGTCGAAGCCGGGCCCGTCGTCCCGTACGGACACGGTCAGCGTGTCGTCGGCGTACGCCAGCGAGACACCGACCGCCACGGAACTCCCCGCGTGCTTACGGGCGTTGGCCAGCGCCTCCTGGCAGGCGCGCAGGGCGACCACCTCGGGACCGGCGGGCAGTGTGCGGACCGGGCCGGTCACCTCCAGCACCGCGTCATGGCGCGCGGCGAGCCGGCCCAGCGCGTCCGGAAGGGAGGCGCCCTCCAGGTCGGCGGGCGCGCCCCCGGCGACCAGGGCCCGGGCCTCTGCGAGGTTCTGCCGGGCCGTCTCGTCCATCAGCCGCAGATGACGCCGCGCCTCGGGCAGGTCGTGGTCCAGCTCCGCCTCGACCGCCTGGATCAGCATCACCAGACTGGTG
Organism: Streptomyces coeruleorubidus; assembly: GCF_028885415.1. Classification (GTDB taxonomy): domain Bacteria; phylum Actinomycetota; class Actinomycetes; order Streptomycetales; family Streptomycetaceae; genus Streptomyces; species Streptomyces coeruleorubidus_A. The sequence continues at coordinate 1,803,390 of NZ_CP118527.1, read as the reverse complement.
AAACCCTGCGCGAGCGTGTCGTGGATCTCCCGGGCCAGCCGCTCCCGCTCGGCCAGCGCACCGTGCGCCGTCGACAGCCGCGCGACCTCGTGGCGGCTGGCGTCCAACTCGGTGATCAGCGCCGCCCGTTCCTGGCTCTGCTCGATGATCCGGATGACCCAGCCACCCACCGCCGCCGAGAAGACGAACGTGACCACGGCGAACAGCACGTTGAAGAAGACGTCCTCGTCGCTGGGCCACCACAGCAGCGCCCAGCCGATCACCGGGGCGAAGTTGATGACGGCCACCGCCACCAGCGCCCAGCGCATCCGCAGCGTCATGAAGCACTGCGGGACGAGCGCGAACGTCATCAGCCGCGTCTCCCCGACGAGGACCGCCGACGGAAGGAACAGCGCCAGCGCCGCGGTGAGATAGACGAGCGCCCGTCGCTCGTCGGACGGGTCCTGACGCAGGAGCGGCCGCCCCACCCCCACGAACAGCGGGATCAGCAGGACGAGCAGCGCCGCCGCCACGACACGGACCGGCCACCCCGGGCGTCCCGCGCCGAGCACGAACACCAGGGTGGCCAGCCAGATGAGCGCGAAGTACGTGTCCCAGAGCCGGAACGAGAGCTCCCAGGTGTAGGCGCTGCCGGCATCCGTCGCACCGCTCATCCCTCGCGCCGGTCCTTCCAGCGGAACGTCAGCAGGCACAGCACCAATCCTCCGACGCACCATGCGGCGAGCACCAGGGCCACGCGCCCGAGTTCCCAGCTCCCCGCCTGCTCCAGCACCTGAGCCGACTCCGGCAGGAACACCCCGCGCAGCCCCTGGCACATCCACTTCAGCGGGAACAGCGCACCGATGGTCAGCATCCAGTCCGGGATGGTGCCGATCGCTATGTACACCCCGGACATGAACTGCAGGACCAGGAAGGGCAGCACCACCACGGAACTCGCGCTGTTCGCGGACCTCGGCACCGAGCTGATCGCGATGCCGAGCAGGGCGCACGCCGTGATCCCGAGCACGAAGATCCACGTCAGGTCGAACCAGCGGCCCGCGTCGGACGGCAGGTTCACGTCGTACACGGCCGTGCCGACGAGGAGCAGGATCACCGTCTCCAGCAGACCGGTGAAAAGAACCAGCCAGATCTTGCCGAGGAAGTACGCCGTCGGCGGCATCGGCGTGCCACGCAGGCGGCGCAGCACCTTCTCCTCCCGCTCCACGGCGATCGAGATGCCGAGCGCCTGGAAACTCGTCGACATGATGCCGGCGGCCATCATCGCCGGGACGTACAACTGCGAGGCGATGATGCCCGCGCCCGCCACGTCGTCCCGGAAGATCGACGCGAACAGGAACAGGAAGACGACCGGGAAGGCGAACGTGAACACCACCTGGTCGCGCTGCCGGAAGAACTGCCTGATCTCCAGGGCGCCCCGCCGCAGCCCCAGCCCCCAGGCACCGGGCAGCCCCTCGGCGCCGACCGCACCGCGGTCCCGTACGGCGGTCCTGGTCATCGCGCGTCCTCCTGCCGCTGTCCGGTCAGCCGGAGGTAGACGTCCTCCAGCGTGGGCCGGCTCACCGCCAGCCCCGGGATCTCACCGTCGAAGCGCTGCATGAGCCCGGCGATCGTCCTGGTCGGCGTCCCCGTCCGCTCCCTGCGCGGGGTGCCGTCCCGCTCCGTCCACTCGACGAGCGCCTCGGTGCCGAACCGCTCCCGTAACGCCGCGGGCTCGCCCTCGGCGACGATCCGGCCCTTCGCGACGACGGCCAGCCGGTGCGCGAGGGCCTCCGCCTCCTCCAGGTAGTGCGTGGTCAGCAGGATGGTCGTGCCCTCGTCGGCCAGAGCCCGGATCAGCGACCAGAACTGCCGCCGGGCCGCCGGATCGAACCCGGTCGTCGGCTCGTCCAGAAGCAGCAGGTCCGGACCGCCGATCACGCCGAGCGCCACGTCCAGACGCCGGCGCTGGCCACCCGACAGCGCCTTGATCCGGCTGTCCGCCTTCGCCTCCAGACCGACCAGGCCGATGACCTCCTCCGGGCCGCGCGGCCGCGGGTAGTAGCCGGCGAAGTGCCGCACCGTCTCCCGGACCGTCAACTCGGCGGGCGCCGATTCGTCCTGCCAGACGATTCCCACGCGCGAGCGCCACGCGCGCGTGGCGCTCGCCGGGTCCGCCCCGAGCACCGACACCTCGCCCGCGTCCCGGTCCCGGTTGCCCTGGAGGATCTCCACCGTGGTGCTCTTGCCCGCGCCATTGGGTCCGAGCAGGCCGAACACCTCGCCCTTACGGATGCCCAGATCGATTCCGTCGACGGCGGTCACGTCCCCGTACCGCTTGCGCAGTCCCCGCACCTCCACGGCGAGGTCGTACCCGTGTGCTGTCATGCGACGAGCGTCGGCCGGAACGCAACCCTCAGGGACGACCATGCGGACATGCTTATGTCCACTGAACGGTGGACGGACGCCCACGTGCGGCACAATGGCACTGCTCGAAGATGGTCAGGCCTCAAGTGACGGAATAGGCGTGATGAGCAAGACGACAGTCAAGGACGTCTCCGCGGAGCCGGAGCCGGAGCGCGCCGAGACCGCGCCCCGCGCCGAGGGCGGCAGCCGGGCCCTCGCCCTGCTGCTGGTGATCACCGGCGCGGCCGGACTGCTCGCCGCGTGGGTCATCACGATCGACAAGTTCAAGATCCTCGAGGCCAAGGTCGAGGGCAAGACGTTCACCCCCGGGTGCAGCCTCAACCCCGTCGTCTCCTGCGGCAGCGTCATGGAGAGCAAGCAGGCCGCCGTGTTCGGTTTCCCGAACCCGATGCTCGGCCTCGTCGCCTACGGCATCGTCATCGGCGTCGGTATGAGCCTGCTCGCCCGCGCCCGCTTCCCGCGCTGGTACTGGCTCACCTTCAACGCCGGCTGCCTGTTCGGCGTCGGCTTCTGCGCCTGGCTGATGTTCCAGTCCCTGTACCGGATCAACGCGCTGTGCCTGTGGTGCTGCCTGGCCTGGGTCGCGACGATCCTCATGTTCTGGTACGTGACGTCGTTCAACATCCGCAAGGGCTTCCTGCCCGCCCCGAGCTGGCTCAAGGGCTTCTTCGACGAGTTCACCTGGGTCATGCCCGTGCTGCACATCGGCATCATCGGCATGCTGATCCTGACCCGCTGGTGGGACTTCTGGGTGAGCTGAGCCGGGAGCAGCAGGCCCCGGAGGGATTGTCAGTGCCGTGATTTAGGGTTTCTGACGTGGAGCCCGACCTGTTCACCGCCGCAGCAGAAGAACGCCAGGAGAAGGAGCCGTCCAGCAGCCCCCTGGCGGTGCGGATGCGCCCGCGCACCCTCGACGAGGTCGTGGGCCAGCAGCATCTGCTGAAGCCGGGCTCGCCCCTGCGCAGACTGGTCGGCGAGGCCTCCGGCCCGGCCGGCCCCTCCTCGGTGATCCTCTGGGGCCCGCCCGGCACCGGCAAGACCACGCTGGCGTACGTCGTCTCCAAGGCCACCAACGCCCGCTTCGTCGAACTGTCGGCGATCACCGCGGGCGTCAAGGAGGTCCGCTCGGTCATCGACGGCGCCCGCCGCGCCTCCGGCGGGTACGGCAAGGAGACCGTCCTCTTCCTCGACGAGATCCACCGCTTCAGCAAGGCCCAGCAGGACTCCCTGCTCCCGGCCGTCGAGAACCGCTGGGTGACACTGATCGCGGCCACGACGGAGAACCCGTACTTCTCGGTGATCTCCCCCCTGCTGTCCCGCTCCCTGCTGCTCACCCTCGAACCGCTCACGGACGACGACATCAAGGGCCTCGTCCAGCGAGCCCTGACCGACGAGCGCGGCCTCAAGGGCGCCGTCACCCTCCCCGAGGAGACCGAGAGCCACCTCCTGCGCATCGCCGGCGGCGACGCCCGCCGCGCCCTGACCGCCCTGGAGGCGGCCGCCGGAGCCGCCCTCGACAAGGGCGAGAGCGAGATCGGCCTGACCACCCTGGAGGAGACGGTCGACCGGGCCGCCGTGAAGTACGACCGCGACGGCGACCAGCACTACGACGTGGCCAGCGCCCTGATCAAGTCCATCCGCGGCTCCGACGTCGACGCCGCCCTGCACTACCTGGCCCGGATGATCGAGGCCGGCGAGGACCCCCGCTTCATCGCCCGCCGCCTGATGATCTCCGCCAGCGAGGACATCGGCCTCGCCGATCCGACCGCGCTGCCGATCGCGGTCGCCGCCGCCCAGGCAGTCGCCATGATCGGCTTCCCGGAGGCCGCCCTCACCCTCAGCCACGCCACCATCGCCCTCGCCTTGGCCCCCAAGTCCAACGCCGCGACCACCGCGATCGGCGCGGCCCTGGAGGACGTACGCAAGGGACTGGCCGGCCCCGTCCCGGCGCACCTGCGCGACAGTCACTACAAGGGCGCCACCAAGCTCGGCCACGGCCAGGGCTACGTCTACCCGCACGACCTGCCGGAGGGCATCGCCGCCCAGCAGTACGCCCCGGACGCCCTCAAGGACCGCGAGTACTACGAGCCGACCCGGCACGGCGCGGAGGCCCGCTACGCGGACGCGGTCGAGTGGACCCGGAAGAACCTCGGTCGAAAGCGGTCCTGAGCACCCTGTAAACTCGTTGGGAGTGCCGCGTCCCGTGCAGTCAGAACGGGACAGTCGGCCGGAGCCCGGTCCTCCGGGACCGGCTCCAGGAGCGTCGCGCACCGTCGAACGGTGTCGCGGGCAGCCCACCACCACCCGTCGTACGGCGGGACGGTCGGTGGGCCACTCGCGTGCTGCACGTATGTGCCCAGACCAGGGGAGCGGCTGCCCGCCCCGTCCACAGGTCCGCCAGGACCAGGACGGTGTGGGTTTCCCCGGCTGCGGATGCGACCTCCCACAACCCTGACAAGCCGACACTAGGAAACGAGAAACAGTGGCGAACCAGTCCCGCCCCAAGGTCAAGAAGTCGCGTGCCCTCGGCATCGCGCTCACCCCGAAGGCCGTCAAGTACTTCGAGGCCCGCCCGTACCCGCCCGGTGAGCACGGCCGTGGCCGCAAGCAGAACTCGGACTACAAGGTCCGTCTGCTCGAGAAGCAGCGCCTGCGCGCGCAGTACGACGTGTCCGAGCGCCAGCTCGTCCGCGCCTACGAGCGTGCCTCCAAGGTCCAGGGCAAGACCGGTGAGGCCCTGATCATCGAGCTGGAGCGCCGTCTCGACGCCCTGGTCCTGCGTTCGGGCATCGCCCGCACGATCTACCAGGCCCGCCAGATGGTCGTCCACGGCCACATCGCGGTCAACGGCAAGAAGGTCGACAAGCCCTCCTTCCGTGTCCGCCCGGACGACGTCGTGCAGGTCCGCGAGCGCTCCAAGGAGAAGACGCTCTTCACGATCGCCCGTGAAGGTGGCTTCGCCCCCGACGGCGAGACCCCGCGCTACCTCCAGGTGAACCTCAAGGCCCTGGCGTTCCGCCTGGACCGCGAGCCGAACCGCAAGGAGATCCCGGTGATCTGCGACGAGCAGCTCGTCGTCGAGTACTACGCCCGCTGATCCTCGGCAGGCACGCGGTACCCCAGCCCGTCGTCTCCCCGCCCCTCCGGGCGGGCGAGGCGGCGGGCTTTCGCGAATCCGCCGTCCCCGGGCGGTAATCCGGTACGGAGCCGCATCCTGGGCGCGATAGGCTCGTCGCACGACTTTTTCGATGTTCAGGCACGTTTCAGGGAGCGGGTGCACACAGTGTCCGGTGGAGAGGTGGCCGGAATCCTGGTGGCTGTCTTCTGGGCGATCCTGGTCTCCTTCCTCGCCGTCGCGCTGGCGAGGCTGGCCCAGACGCTCAAGGCGACCACCAAGCTCGTGGCGGATGTGACCGATCAGGCCGTCCCGCTGCTGGCCGACGCCTCCGCGGCGGTGCGCTCCGCGCAGACCCAGATCGACCGCGTCGACTCGATCGCCTCCGACGTCCAGGAGGTCACGTCGAACGCCTCCGCGCTGTCGACCACCGTCGCCTCCACCTTCGGCGGCCCCCTGGTCAAGGTCGCCGCCTTCGGCTACGGCGTGCGCCGGGCCCTCGGCGGCCGCAAGGAGGACGTGCCCGGCAAGGCGTCGAGGCGCACCGTGATCGTGGGCCGCACGGTCTCTCGGCGCAGCGCCCGAGGGAAGAGGGACTGAGAGCCAGCGATGTTCCGCCGTACGTTCTGGTTCACCACCGGCGTCGCCGCCGGAGTGTGGGCCACCACCAAGGTCAACCGGAAGCTGAAGCAGCTGACGCCCGAGAGCCTCGCCAGAACCGCGGGCAACAAGGCGATCGAGGCCGGCCACCGGCTCAAGGACCGCGCGGTCGACTTCGCGCTCGACGTCCGCGACAACATGGCCCACCGGGAGGCCGAACTGGGCGACGCGCTCGGGCTCAACGCCCCCGTCGACCCCGAACTCCCCGCACCCAGGCGGCACGCCGCCATCGAGAACCGCACAGAGCCAAAGTCGTACGTCATCGACACCACGTCGTACACGTACAAGAAGAATTCGTACAACCGGAATGAGGACCACTGATGGAGTCGGCTGAGATCCGCCGCCGCTGGTTGAGCTTCTTCGAGGAGCGCGGTCACACCGTCGTCCCTTCGGCGTCGCTCATCGCGGACGACCCGACTCTGCTCCTCGTCCCGGCCGGCATGGTGCCCTTCAAGCCCTACTTCCTGGGTGAGGTCAAGCCGCCCTTCTCCCGCGCCACGAGCGTGCAGAAGTGCGTCCGCACGCCCGACATCGAAGAGGTCGGCAAGACCACGCGCCACGGCACGTTCTTCCAGATGTGCGGCAACTTCTCCTTCGGCGACTACTTCAAGGAAGGCGCCATCAAGCTCGCCTGGGAGCTGCTCACCAGCCCCCAGGACAAGGGCGGTTACGGCCTCGACCCCGAGCGCCTGTGGATCACCGTCTACAAGGACGACGACGAGGCCGAGCGCATCTGGCACGAGGTCGTCGGCGTGCCGAAGGAGCGCATCCAGCGCCTCGGCATGAAGGACAACTACTGGTCCATGGGCGTCCCCGGCCCGTGCGGCCCCTGCTCCGAGATCAACTACGACCGCGGCCCCGAGTTCGGCGCCGAGGGCGGCCCCGCCGTCAACGACGAGCGGTACGTGGAGATCTGGAACCTCGTCTTCATGCAGTACGAGCGGGGCGAGGGCACCGGCAAGGACAACTTCGAGATCCTCGGCGACCTGCCCAGCAAGAACATCGACACCGGCCTCGGCCTGGAGCGTCTCGCCATGATTCTGCAGGGCGTGCAGAACATGTACGAGATCGACACCTCGATGGCCGTCATCGACAAGGCCACCGAGCTGACCGGCGTCCGCTACGGCGACGCCCACGCCTCGGACGTGTCCCTGCGCGTGGTCACCGACCACATGCGCACCGCCACCATGCTCATCGGCGACGGCGTCACCCCGGGCAACGAGGGCCGCGGCTACGTGCTGCGCCGCATCATGCGCCGCGCCATCCGCAACATGCGCCTGCTCGGCGCCACCGGCCCGGTCGTCAAGGACCTGATCGACGTCGTCATCGGCATGATGGGCCAGCAGTACCCCGAGCTCATCACCGACCGCGAGCGCATCGAGAAGGTCGCCCTCGCCGAGGAGAACGCCTTCCTCAAGACGCTGAAGGCCGGCACCAACATCCTCGACACGGCCGTCAGCGACACCAAGGCCGCCGGCTCCACCGTGCTGCCCGGCGACAAGGCCTTCCTGCTCCACGACACCTGGGGCTTCCCGATCGACCTCACCCTGGAGATGGCCGCCGAGCAGGGGCTGTCCGTGGACGAGGACGGCTTCCGCCGCCTGATGAAGGAGCAGCGGGAGCGCGCCAAGGCCGACGCCCAGTCCAAGAAGACCGGCCACGCCGACCTCGGCGCCTACCGCGAGATCGCCGACCGGGCCGGCGCCACCGACTTCATCGGCTACACCGACACCGAGGGCGAGTCCACGATCGTCGGCATCCTGGTCGACGGCGTCTCCTCCCCGGCCGCCACGGAGGGCGACGAGGTCGAGATCGTCCTCGACCGCACGCCCTTCTACGCCGAGGGCGGTGGCCAGATCGGCGACACCGGCAAGATCAAGGTCGATTCCGGCGCCGTCATCGAGGTCCGCGACTGCCAGAAGCCGGTCCCGGGTGTCTACGTGCACAAGGGCGTCGTCCAGGTCGGCGAGGTCACCGTCGGCGCCAAGGCCCACTCCGCCATCGACGACCGCCGCCGCAAGGCCATCGCCCGTGCCCACTCGGCCACGCACCTGACCCACCAGGCCCTGCGCGACGCCCTCGGCCCGACGGCCGCCCAGGCCGGTTCCGAGAACCAGCCCGGCCGCTTCCGCTTCGACTTCGGTTCCCCCTCGGCCGTTCCGACGGCCGTGATGACCGACGTCGAGCAGAAGATCAACGAGGTGCTCGCCCGTGACCTGGACGTCCGCGCCGACGTCATGGGCATCGACGAGGCCAAGAAGCAGGGCGCCATCGCCGAGTTCGGCGAGAAGTACGGCGAGCGCGTGCGCGTCGTGACCATCGGCGACTTCTCCAAGGAGCTGTGCGGCGGCACGCACGTGCACAACACCGCCCAGCTGGGCCTGGTGAAGCTGCTCGGCGAGTCGTCGATCGGCTCGGGTGTCCGCCGGATCGAGGCCCTGGTCGGTGTCGACGCCTACAACTTCCTTGCCCGGGAGCACACGGTCGTCGCCCAGCTCCAGGAGCTGATCAAGGGCCGCCCGGAGGAGCTCCCGGAGAAGGTCTCCGCCATGCTCGGTAAGCTGAAGGACGCCGAGAAGGAGATCGAGAAGTTCCGCGCCGAGAAGGTCCTCCAGGCCGCCGCCGGTCTCGCCGAGTCCGCCAAGGACGTCCGTGGCGTTGCTGTCGTGACCGGTCAGGTCCCGGACGGCACGACCGCCGACGACCTGCGCAAGCTCGTGCTCGACGTGCGCGGACGCATCCAGGGCGGACGGGCCGCCGTGGTCGCCCTCTTCACGGTGGCGAACGGCAAGCCGCTGACGGTCATCGCCACCAACGAGGCCGCCCGCGAGCGTGGCCTGAAGGCCGGCGACCTGGTCCGTACGGCCGCCAAGACCCTCGGCGGCGGCGGTGGCGGCAAGCCGGACGTCGCCCAGGGCGGCGGCCAGAACCCGGCCGCGATCGGCGACGCCGTGGACGCCGTCGAGCGCCTGGTCGCCGAGACGGCCAAGTAAGAAACGGGTCTGGAAGATGCGCAGAGGACGTCGACTCGCGATCGACGTCGGGGACGCCCGCATCGGGGTCGCCTCGTGCGACCCCGACGGGATCCTCGCCACCCCGGTGGAGACGGTCCCGGGGCGTGACATCCCCGCGGCTCAGCGGCGGTTGAAGCAGCTCGTCGAGGAGTACGAGCCCCTCGAGGTCGTGGTCGGTCTCCCGCGTTCCCTCAAGGGCGGCGAGGGCCCGGCTGCGGTCAAGGTGCGCGGCTTCGCCCAGGAACTGGCGCGCATGATCTCCCCGGTGCCGGTGAGACTCGTGGACGAACGCATGACGACGGTGACGGCCAGCCAGGGACTGCGCGCTTCGGGCGTGAAGTCCAAGAAGGGAAGGTCCGTCATCGACCAGGCGGCAGCGGTGGTCATCCTGCAACAGGCGCTGGAATCCGAACGGGTGTCAGGTAAAGCACCCGGCGAAGGCGTCGAAGTGGTCATCTGATCGCGATACGGTAACGTTCCGCGCGATGCGGCGGGCATTCGAACAGCCACCGCACAGCAAGAGGCGGGACGGGAGCCGAGCCGGAAGCCGCGTGACCGCCGCCTCGCGGCTCTAGGGGATCGATGACTGAGTATGGCCGGGGCCAAGGCTCCGAACCGTGGCATCCGGAGGACCCGTTGTACGGGGACGGCGGATGGGGAGGAGAGCAGGCCCAGCAGGGTCAGCAGTCCCCCTACGGCGGTCAGCCGCAGCACTATCCAGAGCAGCCGCAGCAGTCGCAGTACGGCGACTGGGGCACCGGTGAGCAGGCCGGGTACGGTCAGGCGCAGCAGCAGTACCAGTACGACCAGCAGCAGTACGCGGCACAGGCCCATGGGCAGCAGCAGTACCCGGAGCAGGGGAACCAGGGACACCAGCAAGGCCAGGGGTACCAGCAGGACCAGGGACACCAGCAGGGGCAGGGGTACCAGGGTCAGGATCAGGGGTATCAGCAGGACCAGGGGTACCACCAGCAGCAGTACGACAACGGCGGCTGGGCCGCCGGCCCGCACCAGCAGGTCGCGTACCCCGGCGACCCGGCCGACCCGTACGGTCAGCAAACCGGTGCCTACGGCCAGGGTCAGTCCGACCACTACGGCACGCCCGAGGCCTATCCGCCACCGGAGCCGCCCGGGCGGCGCCGGGCCGAGCAGGAGCCGGAGACCGACTGGGACCCCGGCCCCGACCAGGGCGAACACGCCTTCTTCGCGGGCGGTGACGACGATGACGACGGCGACGAGCCGGGGGACCGCCGCCGACGCGACGACCAGCGGGGACGCGGCGACAAGCCCAAGAAGCGCCGCAACGGAACGGCCTGCCTGGTGGTCGTCCTGGTCCTCGGCGGCGGCCTGGCGGGCATCAGCTACTTCGGCTACCAGTTCTACCAGGATCGTTTCGGCGACGCGCCGGACTACGCGGGTGACGGCAACGGGCAGGAGGTGTCCGTCGAGATCCCCGAGGGAGCGCTCGGCTACAAGATCGGCCAGGTGCTGAAGGACGCAGGGGTCGTCAAGAGCGTCGACGCGTTCGTCGCTGCCCAGGAGAGCAATCCGCAGGGCAAGACCATCCAGGACGGCGTGTACACGCTGCAAAAGCAAATGTCGGCCGACAGCGCGGTCGAACTGATGCTCAGCCCGGAGAGCCGCGACAACCTGATCATCGCCGAGGGCAAGCGCAACGCCGACATCTACCGGCTCATCGACAAGCGGCTCGAGGTCAAGGACGGCACCACCGCCGAGGTCGCCAAGAAGGACTGGAAGAAGCTCGGCCTGCCCGACTGGGCGCTCGGCCACGAGAACGTCAAGGACCCGCTGGAAGGGTTCCTCTACCCCTCCAGCTATGGCATCGCCAAGGGCGAGAAGCCCGAGGACGTGCTGAAAGACATGGTGACCCGGGCCACCCAGACGTACGAGAAGCTCGGCGTGGAGAAGAAGGCCCGGAGCCTCGGACTCGAAGACCCCTGGCAGCTGATCACCGTCGCGAGCCTGGCCCAGGCGGAGGGCACGAGCCACGACGACTTCCGCAAGATGGCCGAGGTCGTCTACAACCGCATGAAGCCGGGGAACCCGCAGACCAACGGCATGCTGGAGTTCGACTCCACCTACAACTACATCAAGAACCAGAGCAAGATCGACCTGAGTCTGAGCGAGCTGCGGAACTACGACAACCCGTACAACACGTACTTCCACAAGGGCCTGCCGCCCGGACCGATCGACAACCCGGGCGAGGCGGCGCTCAAGGGCGCCCTCAACCCGACCAAGGACGGCTGGTACTACTTCATCTCGCTGGACGGCAAGACCAGCGAATTCACGAAGACCAACGCAGAGCACCAGAAGCTGGTCGACAAGTTCAACGCGTCGCGGAACAACTGAGGAAACCTGATGGCCGCACCCCGCCGAGCCGCCGTTCTCGGCTCCCCGATCGCTCACTCACTGTCGCCGCGGCTGCACAACGCGGCGTACCGGGCGCTGGGACTTACCGACTGGTCCTACGACCGGTTCGAGATCGACGAGGACGCGCTGCCCGGGTTCCTCGAGGGGCTCGGTCCGGAGTGGGCCGGGCTGTCGCTGACCATGCCGCTGAAGCGGGCGGTGATCCCGCTGCTCGACGAGATCACCGACACGGCCGCCTCGGTGGAGGCGGTCAACACCGTGGTGTTCCGGCCGGACGGACGCCGGGTCGGCGACAACACCGACATCCCCGGCCTGGTGGCTGCGCTGCACGAACGTGGTGTGGAGAAGACGGAGAGCGCGGCGATCCTGGGCGCCGGGGCCACCGCGTCCTCGGCTCTCGCGGCGCTGGCCCGGATCTGCACGGGCGAGGTCGCCGTGTATGTGCGCAGCGAACGGCGCGCGGCGGAGATGCGCCAGTGGGGCGAGCGGCTCGGCGTCCGGGTCCGGCCCGCCGACTGGGCCGACGCCGCCCGCGCCTTCGAGGCGCCCCTGGTCATCTCCACGACCCCCGCAGGGGGCACGGACGCGCTGGCCGAGCAGGTGCCCGAGCGCGTGGGCACCCTGTTCGACGTGCTCTACGAGCCCTGGCCCACGCCCCTCGCCGCGGCGTGGGAGGAGCGGGGTGGACAGGTGCTGAGCGGCCTCGACCTGCTGGTCCACCAGGCGGTGTTCCAGTTCCGGCAGTTCACCGGCGACTCACGGTCGCCGCTCGCCGCGATGCGGGAGGCCGCTCAGCGGGGCTGACGTGTCAGCCGCACCAGCCCAGCGGGCTCGTGGACTCGTCGGTGTACGGCGACAAGGAGCTCCACCAGCGGGTCGAGCCGGAGTACTGGACGCACTTGCCCGCGGCCTTCACGCGCACGGGGGCCGGCGCAGGAGTTGCAGTTGCCCGAATCCTCGGTCCAGGTGCCGCCCTGGGCGCGGATGCCCACGCTGACGGGGTTGCTCGCCGCCTGGCCGGTATGAGGCGGCGGTTCCCTCCGACAGCTGATTTCCGGCCTGGGGACGGCGATTTCTGGCGCGGGCTCGGCTTGTGTTCGGCGGTGCGGCGGTCGGTGTCCATCGAGCCCGCCGTTCACGGCGTCCGTCAGCCGGACTCGGATCGGAGTCGTCCCCGTGGCATGGGAGGATCGGTGGTGCCGGACGGGCCGCGCACCCGGTCGGGCCGTAGCCGTACGCGATGAGGTGCGTACGCTGGGCAGTAAGCAGGCCGCGAACACTGAGGAGCACCGTTGAGCAGGTTGCGCTGGCTGACCGCGGGGGAATCCCACGGTCCCGCACTCGTCGCGACGCTGGAGGGTCTTCCCGCCGGCGTGCCGATCACCACGGAGATGGTGGCGGACCATCTCGCGAGGCGTCGCCTGGGCTATGGGCGCGGTGCCCGGATGAAGTTCGAGCAGGACGAGATCACCTTCCTCGGTGGCGTCCGGCACGGCCTCAGCCTCGGCTCCCCGGTCGCGATCATGGTGGGCAACACCGAGTGGCCCAAGTGGGAACAGGTCATGGCGGCCGACCCGGTCGACCCGGAGATCCTCGACGGCCTCGCCCGCAACGCGCCGCTGACCCGGCCCCGCCCCGGCCACGCCGACCTCGCGGGTATGCAGAAGTACGGCTTCGACGAGGCCCGTCCGATCCTGGAGCGCGCCTCCGCGCGGGAGACCGCGGCCCGGGTGGCCCTCGGAGCGGTGGCCCGGTCGTACCTGAAGGAGACGGCGGGCATCGAGATCGTCTCTCACGTGGTGGAGCTCGCGGGAGCGAAGGCGCCGTACGGCGTGTACCCGACGCCCGCGGACGTGGAGAAGCTGGACGCGGACCCGGTGCGCTGCCTGGACGCCGACGCGTCGAAGGCGATGGTCGCCGAGATCGACCAGGCCCACAAGGACGGCGACACCCTCGGCGGCGTGGTCGAGGTGCTGGCGTACGAGGTGCCGGTCGGCCTCGGTTCGCACGTGCACTGGGACCGCCGCCTGGACGCCCGCCTGGCCGCCGCCCTGATGGGCATCCAGGCGATCAAGGGAGTCGAGGTCGGCGACGGCTTCGACCTGGCACGCGTCCCCGGCTCCAAGGCGCACGACGAGATCGTCGCGACCGACGAGGGCATCAAGCGGACCACCGGCCGCTCCGGCGGTACCGAGGGCGGGCTGTCCACGGGTGAGCTGCTGCGCGTGCGGGCGGCGATGAAGCCGATCGCGACCGTGCCGCGGGCGCTGAAGACGGTGGACGTCGTCACCGGCGAGGCCACTGCCGCCCACCACCAGCGTTCCGACGTGTGCGCGGTGCCGGCCGCCGGCATCGTCGCCGAGGCGATGGTCGCCCTCGTCCTCGCGGACGCGGTCGCGGAGAAGTTCGGCGGCGACAACGTGGCCGAGACCCGCCGCAACGTCCGGTCCTACCTCGACAACCTGGCCATCCGATGAGCCCGCTGATCGTGCTGGTCGGCCCGATGGGCGTGGGCAAGTCCACCGTCGGGCAGCTGCTGGCCGAGCGGCTGGGGACCGGCTACCGGGACACCGACGACGACATCGTCGCCGCGCAGGGCCGGACGATCGCCGAGATCTTCGTCGAGGAGGGCGAGTCCGCCTTCCGCGCGATCGAGAAGCAGTCCGTGCACGAGGCACTGGCCGGGCATGACGGTGTGCTGGCCCTGGGCGGCGGCGCCGTCCTCGACCCGGACACGCGCGCGCTGCTCGCCGGGCAGCGCGTGGTGTACCTGTCGATGGACGTCGAGGAGGCGGTCAAGCGCACCGGCCTCAACGCGGCCCGGCCGCTGCTCGCCGTCAACCCGCGCAAGCAGTGGCGCGAGCTGATGGAGGCCCGTCGGCACCTCTACGAGGAGGTCGCCACAGCCGTGGTCGCCACCGACGGCCGCACCCCCGAAGAAGTCACCCGAGCCGCCCTGGACGCACTGGAGTTGAAGGACGCATGAGTGAGGCAGTGACCCGGATCCAGGTCGGCGGCACGGCGGGAACCGAGCCCTACGAGGTCCTCGTGGGCCGGCAACTCCTCGGCGAGCTCCCCGGATTGATCGGAGACAAGGCCAAGCGGGTCGCGATCGTCCACCCCGAGGCACTGGCCGAGACGGGTGAGGCCCTGCGCGCCGACCTGGCCGGGCAGGGTTACGAGGCGGTCGCCATCCAGGTGCCCAACGCCGAGGAGGCCAAGACCGCCGAGGTCGCCGCCTACTGCTGGAAGGCGCTGGGCCAGTCCGGATTCACGCGCACGGACGTCATCGTCGGTGTCGGCGGCGGTGCGACCACCGACCTGGCCGGGTTCGTGGCCGCCACCTGGCTGCGCGGGGTGCGCTGGATCGCGATCCCGACCACCGTGCTCGCCATGGTCGACGCGGCCGTCGGCGGCAAGACCGGCATCAACACCGCCGAGGGCAAGAACCTGGTCGGTGCCTTCCACCCGCCCGCCGGTGTCCTCTGCGACCTCGCCGCGCTGGACTCCCTCCCGGTCAACGACTACGTCTCCGGACTCGCGGAGGTCATCAAGGCCGGCTTCATCGCCGACCCGATGATCCTGGACCTCATCGAGTCCGACCCCGAGGGCGCCCGCACCCCGGCCGGCCCGCACACCGCCGAGCTCATCGAGCGCGCCATCCGGGTCAAGGCCGACGTGGTGTCGTCCGACCTGAAGGAGTCGGGCCTGCGCGAGATCCTCAACTACGGCCATACGCTCGGCCACGCCATCGAGAAGAACGAGCGCTACAAGTGGCGGCACGGCGCGGCCGTCTCGGTGGGCATGCACTTCGCCGCCGAACTCGGCCGCCTGGCAGGCCGGTTGGACGACGCGACGGCCGACCGCCACCGGACCATCCTCGAATCGGTCGGGCTGCCCCTGCACTACCGCCACGACCAGTGGCCCAAGCTGCTGGAGACCATGAAGGTCGACAAGAAGTCCCGCGGTGACCTGCTGCGCTTCATCGTCCTCGACGGTCTGGCCAAGCCCACGGTTCTGGAGGGACCCGACCCGGCCGTGCTGCTCGCCGCGTACGGCGAAGTCGGACAGTAAGTCCCCAGGCGCGCCTTCCGCCCGGAATCGCCTTACGGGGCCGGGCACTTCGGACCGCCCCCGGCCGTTCACACAACACTGGCCGGGGGCGGTACCGTTCGGTAGCAGCGGGGTTTCGCCCCCGCTGTCAGCGCCCATCGCCTGTACGAGACGGAGTGGCACCGGATGCAGCACGCAGTGGGTTCTCCGCTGCCGCCGCCCCACCAGCCGGGGCACGGACCGGCCGTCGGCCCTTCGCCGGCCGCACACCACCCGGGTCCGCACCACCCGGGTGCGCACCAGGGCTCCGCGCCAGTGCCCCCGCCGCCCCCGGCGCCCGGTTATCCCGCGCCCCCGCCCGGGTCGGCCTCGCCCCCGCCACAGGCCTCCGTCCCTCCGGTGCCGGACACCACCGGCCATGTGCCGCTGCCGCCCGGCGGCCCAGTCGCCATGCCCAGCGCGCCGCACGCGACGGCGGTCCCCGACCCGGCCGGTACGACGCTTGCCGTGCTGCTGATCGGGCCCGCGGGTGCCGGGAAGACCAGCGTCGCCAAGTACTGGGCGGACCATCGCCGGGTCCCCACGGCGCACATCAGCCTCGACGACGTACGGGAGTGGGTCCGCTCGGGCTTCGCCGACCCCCAGTCCGGGTGGAACGACAACTCCGAGGCGCAGTACCGCCTCGCCCGCCGCACCTGTGGCTTCGCCGCGCGGAACTTCCTGGCCAACGGCATCTCCTGCATCCTCGACGACGCGGTCTTTCCTGACCGTCCCGTCGTCGGCCTCGGCGGCTGGAAGCGGCACGTCGGGCCGGGCCTGCTGCCGGTCGTCCTCCTTCCCGGACTGGACATCGTCCTGGAACGCAACGCGCAGCGCACGGGCAATCGGCGGCTGACGGACGAGGAGGTCGCCCGTATCCATGGGCGGATGGCCGGGTGGTACGGGTCCGGTCTGCCGATCATCGACAACTCGCAGCTGGATGTCCCGGAGACGGCGCGGGTGCTGGACGATGTGCTGGCCAGGTCTATCGCGAGTCCGCCGCAGTGGTAGGCGGCGGGGGGTCGGTGGCCCGGTGCTGAGGGTGCTCGGCGTTGTTGCTGAGGCCGGATGGGTCCGCAGCCCGGCGGAGCGGGGTGCCTCCCCCAAGCTCTCGGCTTCGCTCGAGCAGGGGGTACCCCCATCGCCCACCCGTGCCGCCCTGGGGGCACCTCCCAGGCCCTTAAGGCACTGGGGGAGGCACGACTGCCCGCAGCTCCGGCCGGGATGCAGCCGCACCCGCGTCCCCGCCCCACCCCCGGCCCGTAGGCGAAGGCGCGCACCCCCACCGCACCCGCGCGCGGACGCACTGCCCAATCCCACCGCACCCGCGCAGGTGCACCGCCCCGCCCAGCGCGCAGGCGCACCGCCCAGCCGGCCACCCCCGCGCAGGCGTACCCCCAGCCGTCGCAGGCGACCCCCACTCGGCCCTCCCGACCGGCGACATCCCCCCGCCGCTCGTAGGCTCGGGTCATGTCAGAGGTGTACGCGGCCCGCCGGACGCGTCTGAGGGAATACTGCAACGCGGGCGGCAGCGCGGCGGCGCTGGTCTCCCGCCCCGCCAATGTGCTCTATCTCGCGGGCGCCGCCCCGCACGGCGCCGTTCTGCTGCTGGGCAAGACCGAGGACCAGGACCTCCTGGTGTGTGCCGGACCGACAGCCGACCGCCCCACGCAGGAGCGCCCCGACGAGGCCCTGCGCGTACAGACCCTGCCCGGTGTCGGCGGCGGCGACCCGGCCGTCGCGGCCGCAGGCCTCGCCGCGGGCCAGGGCGCCGACTCCCTCGCCGTGGAGGAGCACCACCTCACCGTGGCCCGGCACCGCGCCCTCGGCTCGGTCGCCCCCCGGCTGCGCCTGGCCAACCTCGGCGGCGCCGTGGAGCAGCTCAGGGTCGTCAAGGACGAGGAGGAGATCTCCTGCCTCCGCATCGGCGCCGAGATCACCGACCAGGCCCTCGGCGAACTGCTGGAGTCCATCCTCGTCGGGCGGACCGAGCGCCATCTCGCCCTGGAGCTCGAAAGACGCCTCGTGGATCATGGAGCCGACGGCCCGGCCTTTCCCACCTCCGTCGCCACGGGGCCGAACGCCGGGCGCCCCGGGCACCGGCCCACCGACCGGCGCGTCGAGGAGGGCGACTTCCTCTCCGTCTGCCTCGGCGCGACGTACCGCGGCTACCGCTGCGAGATCGGCCGGACGTTCGTCATCGGCACCGCTCCCGCGGACTGGCAGATCGAGCTGTACGACCTGGTCTTCGCGGCGCAGCGCGCCGGACGTGAGAGCCTGGTACCCGGCGCCGCCTGCCGGGACGTCGACCGCGCCGCCCGCCAGGTCCTGGACTCCGCGGGGTACACGGAGGGCCTCACGGCCCTGACCGGACACGGTGTGGGGCTCGAAATCGATGAGGACCCTCAAATGAGTCCCGCGGCCATGGGTAAACTGGACGCTTGCGTGCCGGTCACCGTCGAACCTGGGATCCACCTCCCGGGACGGGGCGGTGTCCGGATCGATGACACGCTCGTCGTCCGCCCCGAGGCGGATGGCGGACCCGAGCTACTCACCATCACGACCAAGGAGCTGCTCGCCCTGTAGGCAGGTGCGTGCCCCGGGGTCGTACGTCAGTCCAGGAGATTCCGCAACCGTGGCTTCCACGAACGACCTCAAGAACGGCATGGTGCTCAAGCTCGAAGGCGGCCAGCTCTGGTCCGTCGTCGAGTTCCAGCACGTCAAGCCCGGCAAGGGCCCGGCCTTCGTGCGCACCAAGCTCAAGAACGTGCTCTCCGGCAAGGTCGTCGACAAGACCTTCAACGCCGGCGTCAAGGTCGAAACGGCCACCGTCGACAAGCGCGACATGCAGTTCTCCTACATGGACGGCGACTACTTCGTCTTCATGGACATGGAGACCTACGACCAGCTCATGGTCGACCGCAAGGCCGTCGGCGACGCCGCCAACTTCCTCGTCGAGGGCTTCACGGCCACGGTCGCCCAGCACGAGGGCGAGGTGCTCTTCGTCGAGCTGCCGGCCGCCGTCGAGCTGAGCGTCCAGGAGACCGAGCCGGGCGTCCAGGGCGACCGCTCCACCGGCGGCACCAAGCCCGCCACGCTGGAGACCGGCCACCAGATCCAGGTCCCGCTCTTCATCACCACCGGTGAGAAGATCAAGGTCGACACCCGCACCAGCGACTACCTCGGCCGGGTGAACAGCTAACCGTGGCTGCCCGCAACACGGCCCGCAAGCGCGCCTTCCAGATCCTCTTCGAGGGCGACCAGCGCGGCGCCGAGGTCCTGACCGTCCTCGCCGACTGGGTCCGGCTCTCCCGGGCCGACACCCGGCAGCCGCCGGTGAGCGAGTACACGATGGAGCTGGTCGAGGGCTACGCGCAGCACGCGAAGCGCATCGACGAGCTGATCGCCCAGTACTCGGTCGGCTGGACGCTCGACAGGATGCCGGTCGTCGACCGCAACATCCTGAGGCTCGGTGCCTATGAGCTGATCTGGGTCGACGAGACCCCGGACGCCGTCGTCCTCGACGAGATGGTGCAGCTGGCGAAGGAGTTCTCCACGGACGAGTCGCCCTCGTTCGTGAACGGCCTGCTCGGACGGCTGAAGGAGCTCAAGCCCTCGCTCCGCCGCGACGAGGTCTGAGAGACGGAACGCCGGAGGGCCCGCAGCGTCCACGCTGCGGGCCCTCCGGCATTCCCGTACGTTCGAGGGCTGCCAGGCCCTCAGAACGCCGCCGGGGTGGCCGAAACCATATGGTTTCGGCCACCCCGGCGGCACGTTTCTGCTGTCCCCCCCCCGGAGCGGTCAGCCCTCCTCGTGGGTGGCCACCGCGCGACGCGCGTCCGCGTCCAGGACGCCCCAGCTGATCAGCTGCTCGGTGAGGACCGAAGGCGACTGGTCGTAGATGACGGCGAGTGTGCGCAGGTCGTCCTGGCGGATCGAGAGCACCTTGCCGTTGTAGTCACCGCGCTGCGACTGGATCGTGGCCGCGTAGCGCTGCAGGGGGCCCGCCTTCTCGGCCGGCACCGTGGCCAGCCGCTCCAGGTCCAGGACCAGCTTCGGCGGCGGCTCGGCGGCGCCGCCCGGGGTGGTGCCCGGGAGCAGCTCCTGCACCGGAACGCCGTAGAAATCCGCCAGCTCGGCAAGGCGCTGCACGGTCACGGCGCGGTCGCCGCGCTCGTACGAACCGACCACGACCGCCTTCCAGCGTCCCTGGGACTTCTCCTCGACACCGTGGAGGGAAAGGCCCTGCTGGGTGCGGATCGCCCGGAGCTTGGCCCCGAGCTGTTTGGCGTATTCGCTGGACATATAGCTCCCCGGCACTGTGTCGACGCGTCTGGCGTGGGTGCCAGGCCGCGCGGCTGGTAACTCACTGTGAGGTTACGCAGCGTTACTCTGCCGCGTCAAGCCGAATGGTCCGCACCGACTCTTCCGTGGTATCGGCACTCGGTTAGGCCGAGTGGGTGATCCGAGGGGGCCGTCCGGGCGACAGTGAGGGCCTGCTACCGTGGATGGCGCAATCCCGACGTCCTTTAAGGTCCGTCCCGTGAGGCGGAGAAGGAGGTCCGTTTCGTATGGACACGCACGACTCGCAGTCCGATGCCCGGCCCGTTCTCGAAGGGCCCGACATCGCGCGGGTACTGACCCGCATCGCCCACGAGATCGTCGAACGCGCAAAGGGTGCCGACGACGTGGTGCTCCTCGGCATTCCGACCCGGGGCGTCTTCCTCGCCCGGCGGATCGCCGACAAGCTCGAGCAGATCACCGAGCGCAAGGTTCCGTGCGGCTCGCTCGACATCACCATGTACCGCGACGACCTGCGCATGCACCCGCCGCGTGCCCTGGCCCGCACCGACATCCCCGGCGACGGCATCGACGGCAAGCTGGTCGTCCTCGTCGACGACGTCCTCTTCTCCGGCCGCACCATCCGCGCCGCCCTCGACGCCCTGAACGACATCGGGCGCCCCCGCGCGGTGCAGCTCGCGGTCCTCGTCGACCGCGGTCACCGCGAACTGCCCATCCGCGCCGACTACGTCGGCAAGAACCTCCCCACGTCGTTGCGGGAGACGGTCAAGGTCCAGCTCGCCGAGGAGGACGGTCGCGACACCGTGCTGCTCGGTGCCAAGCAGACCGCCCAGTAGCGCCTCGGGCGTACGCCGCTGTCGTACGCCGGCTCAGTGCGCCCCTCGCGCGCCCGTCTGCCCCATTTCTCCAGTTTGAACTGCCTTACGGAGCCTGACAGATGCAGCGTCATCTCATCTCGGCCGCCGACCTCACCCGCGACGACGCCGTCCTGATCCTCGACACCGCCGAGGAGATGGCCCGGGTCGCCGACCGGCCGATCAAGAAGCTGCCGACCCTGCGCGGCCGCACGATCGTCAACCTCTTCTTCGAGGACTCCACCCGGACCCGGATCTCCTTCGAGGCCGCCGAGAAGCGGCTCTCCGCGGACGTCATCAACTTCTCCGCCAAGGGTTCGAGCGTGTCCAAGGGCGAGTCCCTGAAGGACACCGCCCAGACGCTGGAGGCCATGGGCGTCGACGCCGTGGTCATCCGGCACGGTGCCTCAGGAGCCCCGTACCGGCTGGCGAACTCCGGCTGGATCGACGCGGTCGTCGTCAACGCCGGCGACGGCACCCACCAGCACCCCACCCAGGCCCTGCTGGACGCCTTCACCATGCGCCGCCGTCTGATCGGCCCGGACGCCGGGATCGGCCAGGACCTCGAAGGCAAGCGCATCACCATCGTCGGCGACGTCCTGCACAGCCGGGTCGCCCGCTCCAACGTCGACCTGCTGCACACCCTCGGCGCCGAGGTCACCCTCGTCGCCCCGCCGACCCTGGTGCCCGTCGGCATCGAGACCTGGCCCTGCGAGGTGTCGTACGACCTCGACAGCACGCTGCCCAAGTCCGACGCCGTGATGATGCTGCGCGTCCAGCGCGAGCGCATGAACGCCGCCTTCTTCCCGACCGAGCGCGAGTACTCCCGGCGCTACGGACTCGACGGCGACCGCATGGCGCGGATGCCCGAGCACGCCGTCGTGATGCACCCAGGCCCGATGGTCCGCGGCATGGAGATCACCGCCGAGGTCGCCGACTCCGACCGCTGCACCGTCGTCGAGCAGGTCGCGAACGGAGTCTCCATCCGGATGGCCGTCCTGTACCTGCTGCTGGGCGGAAACGAACCCGCCGTCACCCACACCCGTACCGAGGAGAAGTAAGACAGATGAGCAAGATCCTGATCCGTGGTGCGAAGGTGCTGGGCGGGGAGCCGCAGGACGTGCTGATCGACGGCGGGACGATCGCGGAGGTCGGCAGCGGGCTGTCCGCCGAGGGCGCCGAGGTCGTCGAGGCCGAGGGCAAGGTGCTGCTGCCGGGCCTGGTCGACCTGCACACGCATCTGCGCGAGCCGGGCCGCGAGGACTCCGAGACCGTCCTCACCGGTACCCGCGCCGCGGCCTCCGGCGGCTACACCACCGTCTTCGCCATGGCCAACACCTTCCCGGTCGCCGACACCGCCGGTGTCGTCGAGCAGGTCTGGCGGCTCGGCAAGGAGCACGGCTACTGCGACGTCCAGCCGATCGGTGCCGTCACCGTCGGCCTGGAGGGCAGGAAACTCGCCGAACTGGGCGCCATGCACGAGTCGGCCGCCGGGGTCACCGTCTTCTCCGACGACGGCAAGTGCGTCCACGACGCCGTGATCATGCGCCGCGCCCTGGAGTACGTGAAGGCCTTCGGCGGTGTCGTCGCGCAGCACGCGCAGGAGCCGCGGCTGACCGAGGGCGCCGAGATGAACGAGGGCGTCGTCTCCGCCGAGCTGGGGCTCGGGGGCTGGCCCGCGGTGGCCGAAGAATCGATCATCGCCCGGGATGTCCTGCTCGCCGACCACGTCGGCTCCCGCGTCCACATCTGCCACCTGTCGACCGCCGGGTCCGTCGAGATCGTCCGCTGGGCCAAGTCCCGCGGCATCGCCGTCACCGCCGAGGTCACCCCGCACCATCTCCTCCTCACCGACGAGCTGGTCCGCACGTACAACCCCGTCTACAAGGTCAACCCGCCGCTGCGCACCGAGCGCGACGTGATGGCCCTTCGCGAGGCGCTCGCCGACGGCACGATCGACATCGTCGCCACCGACCACGCCCCGCACCCGCACGAGGACAAGGACTGCGAGTGGGCCGCGGCCGCCATGGGCATGGTCGGCCTGGAGACCGCGTTGTCAGTGGTGCAGGAGACCATGGTCGACACGGGCCTGCTGGACTGGGCCGGCGTCGCCGACCGGATGTCCTTCAAGCCCGCGCAGATCGGACAGGCCACGGGCCACGGCCGTCCCGTCTCGGCAGGTGAGCCCGCCAACCTCACCCTCGTCGACACGGCATACCGTGGGCTCGTGGAACCCGCGGGCTTCGCCTCGCGCAGCCGCAACACCCCCTACGAGGGCCGTGAGCTGCCGGGCCGTGTGACGCACACGTGGCTGCGGGGCAGGGCCACGCTCGTCGACGGGAAGCTCACGTGACACCTGTACTCTGGCTCGCCGCCGAGAAGGAATCGGCGCAAGTGACCGACTGGGCCGCCCGCATCGGCTGGGTCGTCGGCCTCGCCCTGTTCGTCGCGCTCGTCTACTGGCTGATGCGCGAGGGCTGGAAGTGGCGCGGCACGCTCCAGGGCGACCTGCCCGAGCTGCCCACGACCCCGGACGAGACGGGCCCGGCGCGCCTGACGACGAGCGGCCGCTACCACGGCTCCACCACCGCCGGACAGTGGCTCGACCGCATCGTCGCGCACGGTCTGGGCACCCGCAGCCGCGCCGAGCTCACGCTCACGGACGCCGGACTGGACGTCGTACGCCCCGGGGCGAGCGACTTCTTCGTCCCGGCCGCACAGCTGCGCGAGGCCCGGCTCGACAAGGGCATCGCCGGCAAGGTGCTCACCGAGGGCGGCCTCCTCGTCGTCACCTGGGAGCACGGCGACCGGCTGATCGACTCCGGCTTCCGCTCCGACCACGCGGCCGAGCACAACGAGTGGGTCGAGGCCATCAACTCCATGATCGAAACGAACAGCAGGGAAGGCGCCGAACGATGACCACCTCCACCAGGGGAGCCGCCAAAACTCCCGCCGTACTCGTCCTGGAGGACGGCCGGGTCTTCCGCGGCCGTGCCTACGGGGCCGTGGGGGAGACCTTCGGCGAAGCGGTGTTCTCCACCGGCATGACCGGCTACCAGGAGACCCTCACCGACCCCTCGTACCACCGCCAGGTCGTGGTGATGACCGCACCGCACGTCGGCAACACCGGCGTCAACGACGAGGACATGGAGTCCAAGCGCATCTGGGTCTCCGGG
The DNA here is from genome assembly GCF_028885415.1 of Streptomyces coeruleorubidus. Taxonomy (GTDB): domain Bacteria; phylum Actinomycetota; class Actinomycetes; order Streptomycetales; family Streptomycetaceae; genus Streptomyces; species Streptomyces coeruleorubidus_A. The sequence continues at coordinate 1,779,383 of NZ_CP118527.1, read as the reverse complement.
TACGTCGTGCGCGACCCCGCGCGCGTGCCGTCCAACTGGCGCTCCCGCCGCTCGCTGGACGAGGAACTGGCGGCGCAGGGCGTCGTCGGCATCTCCGGCATCGACACCCGCGCCCTCACCCGCCACCTGCGCGAGCGCGGCGCGATGCGCGTCGGCATCTTCAGCGGCGACGCGGTCAAGGACGACAGCGCACTCCTCGCGCGCGTGCAGGAAGCCCCGCAGATGAAGGGCGCGAACCTCTCCGCCGAGGTCGCCACCACCGAGCCGTACGTCGTCCCGGCCATCGGCGAGAAGAAGTTCACCGTCGCCGCCGTCGACCTCGGCATCAAGGGCATGACCCCGCACCGCATGGCCGAGCGCGGCATCGAGGTGCACGTGCTCCCGGCGACCGCGACCGTCGAGGACGTCTACGCGGTGAACCCGGACGGCGTGTTCTTCTCCAACGGCCCGGGCGACCCGGCCACCGCCGACCACCCCGTCTCCGTCATGCGGGGCGTCCTGGAGCGCGGCACCCCGCTGTTCGGCATCTGCTTCGGCAACCAGATCCTGGGCCGCGCGCTCGGCTTCGGCACCTACAAGCTGAAGTACGGCCACCGCGGCATCAACCAGCCGGTGCAGGACCGCACGACCGGCAAGGTCGAGGTCACCGCGCACAACCACGGCTTCGCCGTCGACGCCCCGCTCGACCAGGTCTCCGAGACCCCGTTCGGCCGCGCCGAGGTGTCGCACGTCTGCCTGAACGACAACGTGGTGGAGGGGCTCCAGCTCCTCGACCGCCCCGCCTTCAGCGTCCAGTACCACCCCGAAGCGGCAGCCGGCCCGCACGACGCCGCCTACCTGTTCGACCGCTTCGTATCCCTGATGGAGGGCCAGCGTGCCTAAGCGCACCGATATCCAGTCCGTCCTGGTCATCGGCTCCGGCCCGATCGTCATCGGCCAGGCCGCCGAGTTCGACTACTCCGGCACGCAGGCGTGCCGCGTCCTGAAGGCCGAGGGCCTCAGGGTCGTCCTGGTGAACTCCAACCCGGCGACGATCATGACCGACCCGGAGATCGCCGACGCCACCTACGTCGAGCCCATCACCCCCGAGTTCGTCGAGAAGATCATCGCCAAGGAGCGGCCCGACGCGCTGCTGCCCACCCTGGGTGGCCAGACGGCCCTCAACACCGCGATCTCGCTGCACGAGAACGGCGTCCTGAACAAGTACGGCGTCGAGCTGATCGGCGCCAACGTCGAGGCGATCCACAAGGGCGAGGACCGCGACCAGTTCAAGGAGGTCGTGGAGGAGGTCCGCAAGAAGATCGGCCACGGCGAGTCCGCCCGGTCCTACATCTGCCACTCCATGGACGACGTCCTCAAGGGCGTCGAGGAACTCGGCGGCTACCCGGTCGTCGTCCGCCCGTCCTTCACCATGGGCGGCGCCGGCTCCGGCTTCGCCCACGACGAGGAGGAGCTGCGCCGCATCGCCGGCCAGGGCCTGACGCTCTCGCCGACCACCGAGGTGCTCCTGGAAGAGTCCATCCTCGGCTGGAAGGAGTACGAGCTGGAGCTGATGCGCGACAAGCACGACAACGTCGTGGTCGTCTGCTCCATCGAGAACTTCGACCCCATGGGCGTGCACACGGGTGACTCGATCACCGTCGCCCCGGCGATGACCCTCACCGACCGCGAGTACCAGACCCTCCGCGACATCGGCATCGCCGTCATCCGCGAGGTCGGCGTCGACACCGGCGGCTGCAACATCCAGTTCGCGGTCAATCCCGAGGACGGCCGCGTCATCGTCATCGAGATGAACCCGCGCGTGTCCCGCTCCTCGGCGCTCGCCTCCAAGGCGACCGGCTTCCCGATCGCCAAGATCGCCGCCAAGCTCGCCGTCGGCTACACGCTGGACGAGATCCCGAACGACATCACGCAGGAGACGCCCGCCTCCTTCGAGCCGACGCTCGACTACGTGGTCGTGAAGGCCCCGCGCTTCGCCTTCGAGAAGTTCCCGAGCGCCGACTCCACCCTCACGACCACCATGAAGTCGGTCGGCGAGGCCATGGCCATCGGCCGCAACTTCACCGAGGCCTTCCAGAAGGCCCTGCGCTCGCTGGAGAAGAAGGGCAGCCAGTTCACCTTCGTCGGCGAACCCGGCTCCGCCGGAAACAAGGACGAGCTGCTGCGCGAGGCGGTCCGCCCCACCGACGGCCGCATCAACACCGTCATGCAGGCCATCCGCGCGGGCGCCACACCCGAAGAGGTCTTCGAGTACACGAAGATCGACCCCTGGTTCGTCGACCAGCTCTTCCTGATCAAGGAGATCGCGGACGAGCTCGCGGCCGCCGACGAGCTCACGCCCGACCTGCTCGCCGAGGCCAAGCGGCACGGCTTCTCCGACTCGCAGATCGGCGAGATCCGCGGCCTGCGCGAGGACGTCGTCCGCGAGGTCCGGCACGCGCTCGGCATCCGCCCGGTCTACAAGACGGTCGACACCTGCGCCGCCGAGTTCGCCGCGAAGACGCCGTACTTCTACTCCTCCTACGACGAGGAGACCGAGGTCGCGCCCCGCGAGAAGGCCGCCGTCATCATCCTGGGCTCCGGCCCGAACCGCATCGGCCAGGGCATCGAGTTCGACTACTCCTGCGTCCACGCCTCCTTCGCGCTGAGCGACGCCGGGTACGAGACCGTGATGGTCAACTGCAACCCGGAGACCGTCTCCACGGACTACGACACCTCCGACCGCCTGTACTTCGAGCCGCTGACGCTCGAGGACGTGCTGGAGATCGTCCACGCCGAGCAGCAGGCCGGCCCGGTCGCGGGCGTCGTCGTCCAGCTCGGCGGCCAGACCCCGCTGGGCCTGTCGCAGGCGCTCAAGGACAACGGCGTGCCCATCGTCGGCACCTCCCCGGAGGCCATCCACGCCGCCGAGGACCGCGGCGCCTTCGGCCGGGTCCTGAAGGAGGCCGGCCTCCCGGCCCCCAAGCACGGCACCGCCACCACCTTCGCCGAGGCCAAGGCCATCGCCGACGAGATCGGCTACCCGGTCCTGGTCCGCCCGTCGTACGTCCTCGGCGGACGCGGCATGGAGATCGTCTACGACGAGACCCGACTGGAGGCGTACATCGCCGAGTCGACGGAGATCAGCCCGTCCCGTCCGGTCCTCGTGGACCGGTTCCTGGACGACGCGATCGAGATCGACGTCGACGCGCTCTACGACGGCGAGGAGCTGTACCTCGGCGGCGTCATGGAGCACATCGAGGAGGCCGGCATCCACTCCGGCGACTCGGCGTGCGCCCTGCCCCCGATCACGCTCGGCGGCTTCGACATCAAGCGCCTGCGCGCCTCCACGGAGGGCATCGCGAAGGGCGTCGGGGTACGCGGCCTGATCAACATCCAGTTCGCGCTCGCGGGCGACATCCTCTACGTCCTGGAGGCCAACCCGCGCGCCTCGCGGACCGTCCCCTTCACCTCGAAGGCGACCGCGGTGCCGCTGGCCAAGGCCGCCGCCCGGATCTCGCTGGGCGCGACCATCGCCGAGCTGCGCGCCGAGGGCCTGCTGCCGGCCAGTGGCGACGGCGGCGAGCTGCCGTTCGACGCGCCGATCTCCGTCAAGGAGGCCGTCATGCCGTGGTCCCGCTTCCGCGACATCCACGGCCGCGGCGTCGACACGGTCCTCGGCCCGGAGATGCGCTCCACCGGCGAGGTCATGGGCATCGACTCCGTCTTCGGCACGGCGTACGCCAAGTCGCAGGCGGGCGCCTACGGCCCGCTGCCCACCAAGGGCCGCGCCTTCATCTCGGTCGCCAACCGCGACAAGCGCTCGATGATCTTCCCGGCCCGCGAGCTGGTCGCCCACGGCTTCGAGCTGCTGGCCACCTCCGGCACGGCCGAGGTCCTCAAGCGCAACGGCATCAACGCCACGATCGTGCGCAAGCAGTCCGAGGGCCCCGGCCCGAACGGCGAGAAGACCATCGTCCAGCTCATCCACGACGGCGAGGTCGACCTCATCGTCAACACCCCGTACGGCACCGGCGGCCGCCTCGACGGCTACGACATCCGTACGGCGGCCGTGGCACGCTCCGTGCCCTGCCTGACGACGGTCCAGGCGCTCGCGGCGGCGGTCCAGGGCATCGACGCCCTCAACCGCGGCGACGTGAGCGTCCGATCGCTCCAGGAACACGCGGAACACCTGACCGCGGCCCGCGACTAGCAGCCGAAGAGGGGGACACCGGAAACGGTGTCCCCCTCTTCGTGAGGACGTCCATGTCTTCGTGAGGACACCATGTACAAGATCTTTTTCAGTCTGCTCTTCAAGCGGATGGACCCGGAGCAGGCCCACCACCTCGCCTTCCGCTGGATCCGGCTGGCCACCCGCGTCCCCGTCCTGCGCACCTTCCTCGCGGCCGCCCTCGCGCCCCGCCACAAGGAGCTGCGCACGGAGGCCTTCGGGCTGCGCATGCACGGCCCCTTCGGGCTCGCCGCGGGCTTCGACAAGAACGCCGTCGGCATCGACGGCATGGCGATGCTCGGCTTCGACCACGTCGAGATCGGCACGGTCACCGGCGAGCCGCAGCCCGGCAATCCCAAGCAGCGGCTGTTCCGGCTGGTCAAGGACCGGGCGCTGATCAACCGCATGGGCTTCAACAACGACGGATCGCTCCGCGTCGCAGCCCGCCTGGCCTCCCGCACGCCCGTCTTCAAGACCGTCGTCGGCGTCAACATCGGCAAGACCAAGGTCGTACCGGAGGAGGAGGCCGTCGCGGACTACGTGAAGTCCGCCGGGCGGCTGGCGCCCTACGCCGACTACCTCGTGGTCAACGTCTCCTCCCCGAACACGCCCGGGCTGCGCAACCTCCAGGCCACTGAGGCACTGCGCCCCCTGCTGAGCGCCGTCCGCGAGGCCGCCGACCGCACGGTCTCCGCGCGGCGTGTCCCGCTCCTGGTCAAGATCGCGCCGGACCTCGCCGACGAGGACATCGACGCAGTCGCCGACCTCGCCGTGGAACTCGGCCTGGACGGGATCATCGCCACGAACACCACCATCGCGCGCGAAGGCCTCGGCCTGAAGTCCGACCCCTCCCTGGTCAAGGAGACCGGCGGCCTGTCCGGGGCGCCCCTGAAGGAACGCTCCCTGGAGGTCCTGCGCCGCCTCTACGCGCGCGTGGGCGACCGGATCACCCTGGTGGGCGTCGGCGGCGTCGAGAACGCCGAGGACGCCTGGCAGCGCATCCTGGCCGGTGCCACGCTGGTCCAGGGCTACAGCGCCTTCATCTACGAGGGGCCGTTTTACGCTCGCGACCTCCACAAGGGGCTCGCCGCGCGCCTGCGCACCAGCCCGTACGCCACGCTCGCCGACGCGGTGGGCGCCGACGTGAGGAAGACGGCATGAGTGGTCTCGAACCCTTCGGCGCGCGCCTGCGCCGCGCCATGGACGAGCGCGGTCCGCTCTGCGTCGGCATCGACCCGCACGCCTCCCTGCTCGCCGAATGGGGTCTCGACGACGACGTCGCGGGCCTGGAGCGGTTCAGCCGCACGGTCGTCGAGGCACTGGCCGACCGGGTCGCCGTGCTCAAGCCGCAGAGCGCGTTCTTCGAGCGGTTCGGCTCGCGCGGCGTCGCCGTCCTGGAGAAGTCGGTGGCCGAGGCGCGGGCCGCGGGTGCGCTGGTCGTGATGGATGCCAAGCGCGGCGACATCGGCTCGACCATGGCCGCGTACGCCGAGTCCTTCCTGCACGCGGACGCGCCGCTGTTCTCCGATGCCCTGACCGTCTCGCCCTACCTCGGCTACGGCTCGCTCGGCCCGGCCGTCGCGCTGGCCCGGGAGAGCGGCGCCGGACTGTTCGTGCTGGCGCTGACCTCCAACCCGGAGGGCGGCGAGGTCCAGCACGCGGTGCGCTCCGACGGCCGGAACATCGGAGCGACCATGCTCGCGCACCTGTCCGCCGAGAACGCGGGGGAGGAGCCCCTGGGGTCCTTCGGCGCGGTCGTCGGCGCGACCCTCGGTGACCTGTCGTCGTACGACCTGGACATCAACGGCCCGCTCCTCGCGCCCGGCATCGGTGCCCAGGGGGCCACGCCGGCCGACCTTCCCCGGGTCTTCGGGGCGGCGGTGCGCAACGTTGTGCCGAACGTCAGCCGGGGAGTGCTACGCCACGGTCCCGACGTGGTCGCGCTGCGTGACGCCGCGGAGCGCTTCGCGGAGGAGATCCGTCACACCCTGACCCCCTCCTGACCTCCTCCTGATCTCTTCGGGAGTCCTCCGATGAGTGGTGCGGGGCGTGCTTGAGTCTGAATACATCCTCAAATCCGGGGCAGTATGTCCTAAATGTCCGTTCAGATGAAGGCTGACCAGGACTTTTCCGCTGTTCTCGCTGACTCTGGCGGACTTGCCCGCTAGTCTCCGACGAGAGTGAACGGGCGAAGCGTGTTGCTCGTAGCTCCCCAGGTGTGGGGCGACTAGGTTCCTCACCGGTCCGTATCCGACAGTTCGACATCCGAGGTGACGTAGGCGTGGCTCTTCCGCCCCTTACCCCTGAACAGCGCGCAGCCGCGCTCGAAAAGGCCGCCGCGGCTCGCCGGGAGCGGGCCGAGGTCAAGAATCGACTCAAGCACTCCGGCGCCTCCCTTCACGAGGTCATCAAGCAGGGTCAGGAGAACGACGTCATCGGCAAGATGAAGGTCTCCGCCCTCCTCGAGTCCCTCCCGGGCGTGGGCAAGGTCCGCGCCAAGCAGATCATGGAGCGACTCGGTATCTCCGAGAGCCGTCGTGTGCGCGGCCTCGGTTCCAACCAGATCGCCTCCCTGGAGCGCGAGTTCGGCAGCACCGGCTCCTGAACCGGGCACTCCGGGGAAGCGAGTCCCGGGCACTCCGGGATTGCTGGATAATCGCTGCATGAGTGAACGTCCGCGGCTGACCGTGCTCTCCGGCCCCTCCGGGGTCGGCAAGAGCACGGTCGTCGCCCATATGCGCAAGGAACATCCCGAGGTCTGGCTCTCGGTGTCGGCGACGACCCGCAAGCCCCGCCCCGGCGAGAAGCACGGAGTCCACTACTTCTTCGTCACCGACGACGAGATGGACAAGCTGATCGCCAACGGCGAACTGCTGGAGTGGGCCGAGTTCGCCGGCAACCGCTACGGCACGCCGCGTGGGGCCGTGCAGGAGCGCCTTGAGAAGGGCGAGCCCGTACTCCTCGAGATCGACCTCCAGGGCGCCCGTCTGGTCCGGGAGTCGATGCCCGAGGCCCGGCTGGTGTTCCTGGCTCCTCCCTCCTGGGAGGAGCTGGTGCGCAGACTCACCGGGCGGGGCACCGAACCGCCCGAGGTGATCGAGCGGCGGCTTCAGGCGGCGAAGACCGAGCTGGCGGCCGAGCCCGAGTTCGATACGACCCTGGTCAACACCTCCGTCGAGGACGTGGCTCGCGAGCTGCTAGCCTTGGTGGACGTCGTGTGACCATCGCTGATCGTTTCCGGGTCTCGCTGATCACCGCGACAGAATCTTTCCCATCCATCGGAAGGTAGAGCGTGTCCTCTTCCATCTCCGCGCCCGAGGGCATCATCAACCCGCCGATCGACGAGCTCCTCGAGGCCACCGACTCGAAGTACAGCCTCGTGATCTACGCGGCCAAGCGGGCCCGCCAGATCAACGCGTACTACTCGCAGCTCGGCGAGGGTCTCCTCGAGTACGTCGGTCCCCTCGTCGACACCCACGTCCACGAGAAGCCGCTCTCGATCGCCCTCCGCGAGATCAACGCGGGGCTGCTGACGTCCGAGGCCGTCGAGGGCCCGGCGCAGTAAGTACTATTTGCAGCTTGACGCTGACTTTTCCACAGGCCCGGCAGGCCGACTGCCGGGCCTGTGGTGTGTCATGGAGTCGTACGTTGTGCCGGTTGCCGAGGTCCGGGGAGAGACGTGGACAAGCCGAAGGTCGTTCTGGGGGTCAGTGGCGGCATCGCCGCGTACAAGGCCTGTGAGCTGCTGCGGCGGCTGACGGAGTCGGGCCATGACGTGCGCGTGGTGCCCACCGCCTCCGCCCTGCACTTCGTCGGCGCCGCCACCTGGTCCGCGCTCTCCGGAAACCCGGTCTCCACCGAGGTCTGGGACGACGTGCACGAGGTCCCGCACGTCCGCATCGGACAGCACGCCGACCTGGTCGTCGTCGCCCCCGCCACCGCCGACGTGCTCGCCAAGGCGGCCCACGGCCTCGCCGACGACCTCCTCACCAACACCCTCCTCACCGCCCGCTGCCCGGTCGTCTTCGCCCCCGCCATGCACACGGAGATGTGGGAGCACCCGGCCACCCAGGAGAACGTGGCGACGCTGCGCCGCCGCGGCGCCCTCGTCATCGAACCGGCCGTGGGCCGCCTCACCGGCGTCGACACCGGCAAGGGCCGGCTGCCCGACCCGGGCGAGATCTTCGAGGTCTGCCGCCGGGTACTGGCCCGGAGCGTGACCGAGCCCGACCTGAAGGGCCGGCATGTCGTGGTCAGCGCCGGCGGCACCCGCGAGCCCCTGGACCCCGTCCGGTTCCTCGGCAACCGCTCCTCCGGCAAGCAGGGCTACGCCCTCGCCCGCACCGCGGCCGCCCGCGGCGCCCGCGTCACACTGATCGCGGCCAACAGCGCCCTGCCCGACCCGGCCGGCGTGGACGTCGTCCCCGTCGGCACCGCCGTGCAGCTGCGCGAGGCGGTGCTGAAGGCCTCCGCCGACGCCGACGCGGTGGTGATGGCGGCGGCGGTGGCGGACTTCCGCCCGGCGGTGTACGCGGCCGGGAAGATCAAGAAGAAGGACGACCAGGAGCCGGAGCCGATCACCCTGGTGCGGAATCCGGACATCCTCGCGGAGATCTCCGCCGACCGCGCGCGCCCCGGACGAGTGATCGTCGGCTTCGCGGCGGAGACCGACGACGTGCTCGCCAACGGCCGTGCCAAACTGAAGCGCAAGGGCTGCGATCTGCTGGTGGTGAACGAGGTCGGGGAGAGCAGAACCTTCGGTTCCGAGGAGAACGAGGCCGTCGTCCTCGGCGCCGACGGCAGCGAGACCGCGGTGCCGCACGGCCCCAAAGAAGCCCTGGCCGAAACCATATGGGACCTGGTGGTCGAGCGCCTTCGCTGATGTTTCAGTCACCCTGCGCCCGCGTGAAACCCGGTCGATCGGGGCGTGGCGCCTCTGGCCAACGCAGCTCGGCATTGGGCAGAATGCCCGTGCCGCAGGTCACAGCACTTCCGAGTGTCGAGACAGGGGGACCGTGGCCGAAGCGTGACCGATAAACTGTTCCACGGACGGCGCCGGGTGCAGCCCCCGCCGTCCGCCATTGACAGCCAGCAGCCGCTGCAACCCCAGGGAGCGTTGTGTCCCGTCGCCTGTTCACCTCGGAGTCTGTGACCGAGGGTCACCCCGACAAGATCGCTGACCAGATCAGCGACACCATTCTCGACGCGCTGCTCCGCGAGGACCCGACTTCCCGGGTCGCCGTCGAAACCCTGATCACGACCGGCCTGGTGCACGTGGCCGGCGAGGTCACGACCAAGACGTACGCGGACATCGCGACGCTGGTCCGGAGCAAGATCCTCGAAATCGGCTACGACTCCTCGAAGAAGGGCTTCGACGGCGCCTCCTGCGGCGTCTCGGTGTCGATCGGCGCCCAGTCCCCGGACATCGCCCAAGGCGTGGACACGGCTTACGAGTCCCGTGTCGAGGGCGACGAGGACGAGCTCGACAAGCAGGGCGCAGGCGACCAGGGCCTGATGTTCGGCTACGCGACGGACGAGACGCCGACGCTGATGCCCCTGCCGATCTTCCTGGCGCACCGCCTGTCGAAGCGCCTGTCCGACGTGCGCAAGAACGGCACGATCCCCTACCTGCGCCCGGACGGCAAGACGCAGGTCACCATCGAGTACGACGGCGACAAGGCGGTCCGCCTGGACACCGTCGTGGTCTCCTCCCAGCACGCCTCCGACATCGACCTGGACTCGCTCCTGGCTCCGGACATCAAGGAGTTCGTCGTCGAGCCGGAGCTGAAGGCGCTGCTGGACGAGGGCATCAAGCTCGACACGGAGAACTACCGCCTCCTGGTCAACCCCACCGGCCGCTTCGAGATCGGCGGCCCGATGGGTGACGCCGGCCTGACCGGCCGCAAGATCATCATCGACACTTACGGCGGCATGGCCCGCCACGGCGGCGGCGCCTTCTCCGGCAAGGACCCCTCCAAGGTCGACCGCTCCGCGGCGTACGCGATGCGCTGGGTCGCGAAGAACGTGGTCGCCGCGGGTCTCGCCACCCGCTGCGAGGTCCAGGTGGCGTACGCCATCGGCAAGGCCGAGCCGGTCGGTCTGTTCGTCGAGACCTTCGGCACCGCCAAGATCGACACGGCGAAGATCGAGAAGGCGATCGACGAGGTCTTCGACCTCCGTCCGGCCGCCATCATCCGCGACCTCGACCTGCTCCGCCCGATCTACTCCCAGACGGCGGCGTACGGCCACTTCGGCCGCGAGCTTCCCGAGTTCACCTGGGAGCGGACGGACCGCGTGGAAGCCCTGCGCAAGGCCGTGGGGCTGTAAGTCCCCGGAAGACGGCGGGGCCGTAGGCCCGACGCCGCCGCGGTACCTCGCGAGGCCCGGCACCCTTCGGGGCGCCGGGCCTCGTCGTGCGTCCGGTGCGCGGGCGACGGGTACTCGGGCGCCGTCGGATGTCAGTGGCGTTTGGTAAGAATGCAAGCGTGAGCAGCGAGAACGAACAGGCGGGCGGCGGCGCGGAGGGTGCGCCGCCCGAGCAGCTCGCGCTCATCCGGGAGAGTGTGCGCCAGGCCAGGACGCCCCGAGCCAAGCCGCGGACCTGGCGGGGGGCCGCGCTCGCCAAGGAGCTGCCCGTGGCGCGGGTGCTCGTCGACAAGGGCGTGCTCCACCTCGACCGGTACTTCGACTACGCCGTGCCCGAGGAACTGGACGAGCAGGCCCAGCCGGGCGTGCGGGTGCGGGTGCGGTTCGGGGCCGGGCGGCACCGGGTGCGGGAAGGGCGGCGCGAGGGCGGCGGGCTGATCGACGGGTTCCTCGTCGAGCGGCTGGCCGAGTCCGACTACTCCGGGCCGCTGGCCGCCCTCGCCCAGGTGGTGTCGCCCGAGCGGGTGCTGAGCGAGGAACTGCTGGGCTTGGCCCGGGCGGTCGCCGACCGGTACGCGGGCAGCCTCGCCGACGTCCTGCAACTCGCCGTACCGCCGCGCAACGCCCGGGCCGAGCAGCGCCCCTCACCCGCGTCGCTGCCGCCGCCCCCGGCGCCGGAGGCGGGCTCCTGGCAGCGGTACGAGCGGGGAACGGCCTTCGTGGAGTCGCTGGCCTCCGGCGGTGCGCCACGGGCCGTGTGGAACGCGCTGCCCGGCCCGGAGTGGAGCGAGGAACTGGCCCGGGCCGCCGTGGCGACGCTGGCCTCCGGCCGCGGGGCCCTCGCCGTCCTGCCCGACGGGCGTGCGGTCGCGCGGGTCGACGCCGCCCTGACCGCCCTGCTGGGGGAGGGGCGGCATGCGGTACTGACCGCCGACGCGGGTCCCGAGAAGCGGTACGCGCAGTGGCTCGCGGTCCGGCGGGGCTCCGTACGGGCCGTGATCGGGACCCGGGCCGCGATGTTCGCGCCGGTGAAGGACCTCGGGCTGGTCGCCATCTGGGACGACGGGGACGACAGCCACAGCGAGCAGCACGCCCCGCAACCCCACGCGCGTGAGGTGCTGCTGCTGCGGGCCGCCCAGGACAAGTGCGGCTTCCTGCTGGGCAGCTGGGGCTGCACGGTGGAGGCCGCGCAGCTCGTCGAGAGCGGGTGGGCCCGCCCGCTGGTCGCCGGGCGTGACCAGGTGCGCGCCACCGCTCCGCTCGTCCGCACCGTCGGGGACGGGGACCTCGCCCGGGACGAGGCCGCCCGCGCCGCCCGGCTGCCCACCCTCGCCTGGCAGGTCGTCAGGGACGGCCTGCGGCACGGTCCGGTGCTGGTGCAGGTGCCCCGGCGGGGGTACGTGCCGCGCATGGCGTGCGCCAACTGCCGGGCGCCCGCGCGGTGCCGTCAGTGCTCAGGGCCGCTGGAAACACGGGATGGCGGTGCGTTGTGCTGCGGGTGGTGCGGCCGTGAGGAGAGCGGCTGGCACTGCCCGGAGTGCGGTGCCTTCCGGCTGCGCGCCTCTGTGGTGGGCGCGCGGCGGACCGCCGAGGAGCTCGGACGGGCCTTCCCCGCCGTCCCGGTGCGGACCTCGGGTCGTGAACACGTGCTCGACACGGTGCCGGGGGCGCCCGCGCTGGTGGTGAGCACGCCGGGGGCCGAGCCCGTCGCCGAGGGCGGCTATGCGGCGGCGCTGCTGCTGGACGGGTGGGCCATGCTCGGGCGGCCCGATCTGCGGGCCGGGGAGGACGCGCTGCGGCGGTGGATCGCGGCCGGGTCGCTCGTCCGGCCGCAGCCGGCCGGCGGCACGGTGGTGGTCGTGGCCGAGCCGACGCTGCGGCCCGTCCAGGCGCTCGTACGGTGGGACCCCGTCGGTCACGCGGTGCGGGAACTCGCCGAGCGGGCCGAGCTGGGTTTTCCACCGGTGTCGCGGATGGCGGCCGTGTCGGGGCCGGCGGAAGCGGTGGCCGAGTTTCTTCGTGCGGCCGAACTGCCGCCGGAGGCCGAGGTGCTGGGGCCGGTGCCGTTGCCCGTCCTCGCCGCGGGCCGACCGCGGCGGGCGGGGGCGCCGCCGCCCGGAGAGCAGTGGGAGCGGGCGCTGATCCGGGTGCCGCCGGGGAAGGGCGCCGCGCTGGCCGCCGCGCTGAAGGCCGCGCAGGCCGCGCGGATGGCTCGGGGAAGTGGCAGCGGGAGTGGGGTCTGGGTGCGGATCGATCCGGCGGACATCGGGTGAGCCGTTGCCGGGAGGCGGTGGGGCAGCGTCGGTGGAGCGGCTGTCCTTCAGACCGGTGACCGGATCGCGCACTCCGGCACGGCAGCGTCCGTAGCGTCCTGCGACCACGTCACTGTGCCGGGGCAGCGTCCGGATACGTCGCTGCCCTCCCGGAGGTGTTCCGGGAGGGCAGGGCAGGGGGCAGGGGCGGATCAGCCGTTGCGCGGGCCGGGGAAGGCCGTCGGCCTGGCCTCGTCGCGGAGTGCCGGGCTGCCCGCCGTCGGCTGGGTGGGCATGGAGCGGGCCGCCGGGACCGTCGGGACGGTGGGGAGGCCTGTGTTCACACCGACCGTGCGGGAGCCCGACGGCTCCGGTGTGCGCTCTGCTTCGGCCGTGGCCGACTGGGCCGCGGCGCGGCGTGCGCCGTAACGGCGGTGGACCGCCTGTTTGGTGACTCCGAGTGCGGAGCCCACCGCGTCCCACGAGAAGCCGAGTGAGCGGTCGAAGTCCACGGCCGCCGTGACCAGGGTCTCGACACTGTCCCGCAGCTCTTGGGCGAGACGTACGGTCGGGGCGGGGGCGCGTCCGTAGACGACGAAGCCCGTGGAGGGGCCGGAGCGGCGCGGGCGGTAGACGTTGCCCAATTGGGCGGTGAGTGTGCGAAGTGCGTCCACCTGCCGGCGGACCCGCTCGATGTCCCGCACCAGCAAGTGCAGGCTGGCCCGAGCCTGGGCGTCGTGGGTTGCGTGGTCGGCCATGAACAAGCCTCTCGAACCGGCGTTGAAAGGAATGGGCCGCGATCGCGGCCCGAAGTGGTCAACTCTGTCTTGACCAACGCGGATGCGCTCCGCGGGTCACGGTGTGGGGGCGTGGAGGCATATGCGTGCGCCTGTTTGCGCGGGGCGTGCGCCTCGGCCTTCGGCCTTCGGCTTTCGTCTCCCACCCGCGCACCACCCGTAACTCTTCGTCGAGTGGCCCGGCTCTCCCGTAGGGGGCGAGCGCCGTCAGCGGCTTTCCGTTTGCGGCTCATAGACTTGGGCGTTGCCCGTCATCGACCCCCGTCCGAGAGGCCCCCACCACCCCATGAAGCTCGTCTTCGCCGGTACACCCGAGGTCGCCGTTCCCGCTCTGGACGCTCTTCTCGCCTCTGAGCGGCACGAGGTGGCCGCTGTCGTCACGCGGCCCGACGCGCCGGCCGGGCGGGGGCGCAGGCTCGTCGCGTCGCCTGTCGCCGAGCGGGCGGAGGAGGCCGGGATCGAGGTGCTGAAGCCCGCGAAGCCGAAGGACGCCGAGTTCCTGGAGCGGCTGCGGGAGATCGGGCCGGACTGCTGTCCCGTCGTCGCCTACGGCGCGCTGCTGCCCCGGGTCGCCCTCGACGTCCCCGTGCACGGCTGGGTCAATCTGCACTTCTCCCTGCTGCCGGCCTGGCGCGGTGCCGCGCCCGTGCAGCACGCCATCATGGCCGGGGACGAGATCACCGGCGCTTCCACCTTCCTGATCGAGGAGGGGCTCGACTCCGGGCCGGTGTACGGGACGGTCACCGAGGAGATCCGGCCCACCGACACCAGCGGGGATCTGCTGACGCGGCTGGCCTTCGCCGGTGCCGGGCTGCTCGCGGCGACCATGGACGGGATCGAGGACGGCACGCTGAAGGCCGTACCGCAGCCGGCCGAGGGCGTCAGCCTGGCCCCGAAGGTCAACGTCGAGGACGCCCGCGTCGACTGGAAGGCCCCCGCGCTGCGCGTCGACCGGATGGTGCGGGGCTGCACTCCGGCTCCCGGCGCCTGGACCACCTTCCGCGGTGAGCGGCTCAAGCTCATCCAGGCCGCCCCCGTGCCGGACCGGACGGATCTCGCCCCGGGGCAGATCTCCGCCGGGAAGAACAACGTGTACGTCGGCACCGGCTCGTACGCAGTGGAGCTGGTCTGGGTGCAGGCCCAGGGCAAGAAGCCGATGCGGGCGGCGGACTGGGCACGCGGGGTGCGGATCGCCGAGGGCGAGCGGCTCGGGGGCTGACACAGCGACACGTCCGGGGCGGCGTAGGCTGGACGGCGCACTTCTTCTCACACCCGGAGCACCTTTTCGTGAGCGACCAGCCCCGTCGGCCCCGTACGTCCGGCAAGCCCTACCGTCGGCCCAAGAAGGACCCCGTCCGCATCCTCGCCTTCGAGGCGCTGAGGGCCGTGGACGAGCGGGACGCCTACGCCAACCTCGTCCTGCCGCCGCTGTTGCGCAAGGCGCGCGAGCAGGAGGGGCCCGAGCAGTTCGACGCCCGGGACGCGGCGCTCGCCACCGAGCTGGTGTACGGGACGCTGCGCTGGCAGGGGACGTACGACGCGGTCCTGTCGGCCTGCGTGGACCGGCCGCTGGGGGAGGTCGACCCGCCGGTGCTGGACGTGCTGAGCCTCGGCGTGCATCAGCTGCTCGGGACGCGGATCCCGACGCACGCGGCCGTGTCCGCCACCGTCGAGCTCGCGCGGGTCGTGCTCGGCGACGGGCGGGCCAAGTTCGTCAACGCCGTGCTGCGCAAGGTCGCGCAGCATGACCTGGACGGCTGGCTGGAGCGGATCGCGCCGCCCTACGACGAGGATCCCGAGGCCCATCTCGCCGTCGTCCACTCGCATCCGCGGTGGGTCGTGTCCGCGCTGTGGGACTCCCTCGGCGGCGGTCGCACCGGCATCGAGGACCTGCTGCGCGCCGACAACGAGCGGCCCGAGGTGACCCTGGTGGCGCGGCCCGGGCGGGCCACCACCGAGGAACTGCTCGAAGAGGACGCCGCCGTGCCGGGGCACTGGTCGCCGTATGCCGTGCGGCTGACCGAGGGCGGTGAGCCGGGCGCCGTCGCGGCCGTACGGGACGGACGCGCGGGCGTGCAGGACGAGGGCAGTCAGCTCGTGGCGCTCGCCCTCGCGGGCGCGCCGCTGGAGGGGCCCGACCGGCGGTGGCTGGACGGGTGTGCGGGCCCCGGCGGCAAGGCCGCTCTGCTCGGCGCCCTCGCGGCCCGGCGGGGCGCGATGCTCGTCGCCTCGGAGAAGCAGACCCACCGCGCCGGGCTCGTGGCCAGGGCGCTGGAGGGGAACCCCGGGCCGTACCAGGTGATCGCCGCGGACGGGACGCGTCCGGCGTGGCGGCCCGGCAGCTTCGACCGGGTGCTGGTCGATGTGCCGTGCACCGGGCTCGGTGCCCTGCGGCGCCGCCCCGAGGCGCGCTGGCGGCGCCGGCCGGAGGACCTTGAGGGGTTCGCGCCGTTGCAGCGCGGCCTGCTGCGCACGGCGCTGGAGTCGGTGCGGGTCGGCGGGGTCGTCGGCTACGCGACCTGCTCGCCGCACCTCGCCGAGACCAGGGCCGTGGTCGCCGACGTCCTCAAGCAGCACCCGGACACCGAGCTCCTCGACGCCCGGCCGCTGCTGCCCGGCGTACCGGATCTCGGCGAGGGGCCGGATGTGCAGCTGTGGCCGCATCTGCACGGGACCGACGCGATGTACCTGGCGCTCATCCGCCGGACCGGCTGACCCCCGCTGCGACACTCTCCCGGGGCGCCGCACCGCCGTCCTCCCTGGCCAGCCGGTGCGGCCACCACACCTTCGGACCCACGTCCAGGAACAGTGACGTGACCAGGACCGAGCGCACGATGAACGTGTCGATGAGGACGCCGAGGGCGACCGCGAAACCGATCTCGGCGAAGGCGACCATCGGGAGGGTGCCGAGGGCGGCGAAGGTGCCGGCCAGGACCAGGCCGGCGGAGGTGATGACCGCGCCGGTGGCGGCGAGACCGGTGACCACGCCCGCTCTGGTGCCCTGGCGGGCCGCCTCCTCGCGGATGCGCGTGGTGAGGAAGATGTTGTAGTCGATGCCCAGGGCGACCAGGAACACGAAGACGAACAGCGGGAAGTCGGTCGCCTCGCCCGCGTAGCCGAAGAGGTACCGGAACGCGAGCGCGCTGATGCCCAGGGCCGCCGCGAAGGACAGGATCACCGTCCCGATCAGCAGCAGCGGGGCGATCAGGGCGCGCAGCAGGACGCACAGGATCAGCAGGACGACCACCAGCACCAGCGGGATGATCAGCACGTTGTCGTGCGTGGTCGCCTCGTCCATGTCGAGCAGGGCCGCCGTACCGCCGCCCACCCGGGCGTCGGCCTCCGGCACCGCGTGCACGGCGTCCCGGACCCGCTCCACCGTCTGCTTGGCGGCCTCGCTGTCCGCCGGGGCGGTCATGGTGGCCTCGAACAGGACCTTGCCCTCGAAGGCCGGTTTCGTGCCGGGCGGCAGGCCGAGCGACTGCGGGACCACGCCCTGCGTCGCCGCCACCGCGCGGCCCACCTGCTCGGCCTGCGCCTGGTTGCTGATGATGACCAGGGGATCGCCGCTGCCCGCCGGGAAGTAGCGCGCCGACACCTCCTGGCCGGTGATCGAGTCCGGTCTCCCGGTGAACGCGTCCGCGTTGCCGATGCCCTCCGCGCGCAGCTGGAGCAGGCCCAGCGAACAGACCGCCAGGGCCAGTGCCGTCACGGCCCAGACCCTGCGCGGGCGGCGGGCGATACGGCGGCCCGTGCGCGCCCAGATGCCGCGCTCGGTCGGGTCGGGTGCGCCGTAGTGCGGGATCACCGGCCAGAAGATCCAGCGGCCGAAGATCACCAGCAGAGCGGGGAACAGGCTCATCATCGCCAGCAGGGCGACCGCGACACCGATCGCGGCCACCGGGCCCAGGCCGCTCGTGGAGTTCATCTCGGCGGCCAGCAGCACCAGCATGCTCAGCACGACCGTCGCGCCGGAGGCGAGCACCGCCGGCCCCGCGCGGTGCAGTGCCAGGGCCATCGCCTCGTGCCGGTCCTCGTGCCGACGCAGCTCCTCCCGGTAGCGGGCGACCATCAACAGGGCGTAGTCCGTCCCCGCGCCGAAGACGAGCACCGTGAGGATGCCGGCACTCTGGCCGTTGACCGTCAGGCCCGCGTGCTCGGCCAGCAGGTAGATCAGCGCCTGGGAGGCGAACAGCGCGCAGACCACCGCGATCAGGGGGACCAGCAACAGCGTCAGGCTGCGGTAGGTGATGAGCAGCATGACGATGACGACGGTCATCGCCGAGAACAGCAGCGTCGAGTCGATGCCCTCGAAGGCCTCCGCGAAGTCCGCCGATGTGCCGCCCGGGCCCGTGATGTGCACGGCCCGCCCGCCGCCGCCCTCGCCGACGTCGTCCCGGATGGAGTCGACGGCGGGCGAGATCCGCTCCCAGCCCTCCTCGTCCATCGTGATCGGCACGAAGACCTGCGCCGCCCGCGGGTCGACCTGCCGGTCGAAGACCGGTCCCCGGGTCTCCGCGCCCCGGATGCCGTGGTCACGCAGTTCCTTGAGCTGCCGCACGTCCTCGGCGATCTCCGCCCGGTCCTGGGCCGTCAGCCCGCTGTCCCGGGCGTAGATCACGATCGCCGGGATCTGCTCCGGCCGGAAGTCCTCGGAGAGCTCCAGCACCTGCGTCGACTCCGCGGACCCCGGCAGCCAGGACGACGCGTCGTTGTCCTGCGCGTCGGTCAGCTTCATGGCGAACGGCGCGGCAACGAACAGCACCACCACCCACAGGACCAGCACCAGCCACTTGGCCCGCCGCCCGCAGACGAGGTGCGCGACGCCCTGTTTCACGGCAACCCCCTGCGCGACGCGGGACCGATGCCCACAACCCTCGGAGGGCATGGCAGTCTTAGGACATGGCCGTGCAGATCAACCCCAGCATCCTCTCCGCCGACTTCGCCCGCCTCGCGGACGAGGCGAAGGCCGTGGAGGGAGCCGACTGGCTCCACGTCGACGTCATGGACAACCATTTCGTCCCGAACCTCACGCTCGGTGTGCCGGTCGTGGAGTCGCTGGCGCGTGCGACGGACACTCCGCTGGACTGCCATCTGATGATCGAGGCCCCTGATCGGTGGGCGCCCCAGTACGTCGAAGCGGGGGCCGGTTCCGTCACCTTCCACGTCGAGGCGGCCGCCGCCCCGGTCCGGCTCGCCCGGGAGATCCGCGCCAAGGGCGCCCGCGCCTCCATGGCGCTGAAGCCCGCAACCCCCATCGAGCCGTACGAGGACCTGCTCCCCGAGCTCGACATGCTGCTGATCATGACGGTCGAACCGGGCTTCGGGGGACAGGCCTTCCTCGACATCATGCTTCCGAAGATTCGCCGCACCCGCGAGTTGATCAGCAAGCACGGTCTGGAGCTCTGGCTCCAGGTCGACGGCGGAGTCTCCGCTTCCACCATCGAGCGGTGTGCCGACGCCGGAGCCGACGTTTTCGTGGCCGGATCGGCGGTCTACGGGGCAAACGACCCGGCCGAGGCGGTACGTGCACTACGCACGCAGGCCGAGGCGACCACCGCCAAGGCATCCTGGGCTTGCGACCACTGAGCCACAGCAAAGTGAACGGCTCTCATCAGGGCTGATCAACCGCGCCGGATCTGCAAGGATGAACGGCGAATCCAGAGTGTGAACAGCAGTGAGGAGAACGCCGTGTCGGGTATGTCGGCGGGCCGGTCAGCCATGCGGATGGGACCCGCTGAGCTGGTGCAGGCGGCGGCCATGGCCCGCCGCTTCTACCTCGAGGGGAAGTCCAAGATCCAGATCGCGGAGGAGTTCGGCGTCAGCCGCTTCAAGGTGGCCCGGGTCCTGGAGACCGCCCTCGAACGGGATCTCGTACGCATCGAGATCCGTGTGCCTGCGGAGCTGGACGCCGAGCGCTCGGACGTGTTGCGCGCCCGCTACGGCCTCAGGCACGCCGTCGTGGTCGAGTCCCCGGCCGAGGCCGAGGAGTCGCCCGACCCCGAGAACCTGGGAGAGGTGGCCGCCGACCTGCTCGGCGAACTGGTCAACGAAGGTGATGTGCTGGGCCTGGCCTGGGGCCGCTCCACCATCCACATGGCGGCGGCGCTCGACCGGCTGCCGCCGTGCACGGTGGTGCAGCTGACGGGCGTGTACGACGCCGGGACCGCCGAGCGCGGCTCCGTCGAGGCGGTACGCCGTGCCGCCCAGGTGTCCGGCGGTGACGCGCACCCCATCTACGCGCCGATGCTGCTGCCCGACGCGGCCACGGCCACGGCACTGCGCAACCAGACGGGGATCGCCCGGGCCTTCGAGCACTTCGACAAGGTCACCGTCGCCTGCGTCTCCATCGGCTCCTGGGAACCGGGCATCTCCACGGTGCACGACATGCTCAGCGACGAGGAGCGCGCGCACTACGCTTCCCTCGGTGTCGCCGCCGAGATGTCCGCGCACCTCTTCGACGCCGAGGGCCGCAGGGTCGGCCGCGACCTGGGCGAGCGGTGCATCACCGTCAAGGCCGACCAGCTCCGCCGTATCCCCGAGGTCGTCGCGATCGCCGGCGGACAGCGCAAGGGCCCCGCGATCGACGCGGTGCTGCGGTCCGGGCTCGTCACCAGCCTGGTGACGGACACCTCGGCCGCGGACTATCTGATGACGGCGGGCCCGGCGCCGAAGTCCGCGCTCAACAGGACCGACCCGGACGGAGTCTGACGGATGGCCAGTCAGGCGCAGGAGCTGCCGGGCGACCCGGCCGGCCGGATCGTGGTCGTGCTGGACCTCGAGGGGGTCACGGACAAGGCGGGCCTCATGGACCGCTGCGCCCGTGACCTCTGCCTGCCCGAGTGGTTCGGCCGCAACTGGGACGCCCTCGCCGACTGCCTGGCCGACCCCGCCCTCTGGCCCGAGGGAGCCGTGGAGCGGGGGCTGCTGGTCGTCGTCCGGGGCTGGCGGGCGTACGCCGAGAAGCGGCCCGAGGAGTGGCAGGTCGCGGAGGAGATCTTCGCCGAGGCGACGGACCGGGGCCCGGGTCTCTTCGTGACCCTCGGGTCGTGACCCCTCGGGCTTGGAGCATCCTCCTAAGGCGCCCCTGACCAGCCTGGATGATCCGCTGGGGGACGTCGGCGCGCCCGGCATGGGACAATGAAGTACGTGCTCTTTCCCCCTGGCCGGCCGGTCGGGGGGTCACCTCTGATCGACTGGGATGTGCAGCACGTGCGTTTCCTCAATGACATCCAGCCCGGGTACGACCTGACGTACGACGACGTCTTCATGGTGCCGAGCCGCTCCGCGGTCGGCTCGCGCCAGGGCGTGGACCTCAGCTCCCCGGACGGCACGGGCACCACCATCCCGCTCGTCGTCGCCAACATGACCGCCATCGCGGGGCGCCGCATGGCCGAGACCGTGGCCCGCCGCGGCGGCCTCGTCGTCATACCGCAGGACATCCCCATCGACGTGGTCACCGACGTCGTCTCCTGGGTGAAGGGCCGCCACCTGGTCCTGGACACCCCGATCATGCTGGCGCCCCACCAGACCGTCGCGGACGCGCTGTCCCTGCTGCCCAAGCGCGCTCACAACGCCGGAGTCGTCGTCGACGAGAACCACCGGCCGATCGGCGTGGTCACCGACTCCGACCTGGCCGGCGTGGACCGCTTCACGCAGCTGGCCGAGGTCATGTCCCGGGACCTGCTGCTCATCGACGCGGACATGGACCCGGGCGAGGCCTTCGACACCCTCGACCACGCCAACCGCCGCTACGCGCCCGCGGTGAACAAGGACGGCACGCTCGCCGGCATCCTCACCCGCAAGGGCGCCCTGCGCGCCACGCTCTACAAGCCGGCCACGGACGCGCGGGGGCGGCTGCGCATCGCCGCCGCCGTCGGCATCAACGGCGACGTCGCCGGCAAGGCCAAGCAACTGCTCGACGCGGGCGTCGACACGCTCGTCATCGACACCGCGCACGGCCACCAGGAGTCGATGATCAGCGCCCTGAAGCTGGTGCGCGACCTCGACCCGCAGGTGCCGATCGTCGCGGGCAACGTCGTGGCCGCCGCGGGCGTGCGCGACCTGATCGAGGCGGGCGCGGACATCGTCAAGGTCGGTGTCGGACCCGGCGCCATGTGCACCACGCGCATGATGACCGGCGTCGGCCGGCCGCAGTTCTCCGCCGTCCTGGAGTGCGCCGCCGAGGCGAAGAAGTACGGCAAGCACGTGTGGGCCGACGGCGGGATCCGCCACCCGCGCGACGTGGCCATGGCCCTCGCGGCCGGCGCGTCCAACGTGATGGTCGGCTCCTGGTTCGCGGGCACCTACGAGTCCCCGGGCGACCTCCAGCACGACGCCCAGGGACGGGCCTACAAGGAGTCCTTCGGCATGGCCTCCGCGCGGGCCGTGCGCAACCGCACCTCGGAGGAGTCGGCGTACGACCGGGCCCGCAAGGCGCTGTTCGAGGAGGGCATCTCCACGTCCCGGATGTTCCTCGACCCGGCCCGCCCCGGCGTCGAGGACCTGATCGACTCGATCATCGCGGGCGTCCGCTCCTCCTGCACGTACGCCGGTGCCGGCTCCCTGGAGGAGTTCGCCGAGAAGGCCATCGTCGGCATCCAGAGCGCCGCCGGCTACGCGGAGGGCCAGCCGCTGCACGCCAGCTGGAACTGACGGTCCGCACGCCCCTCGTCCCAGGCCCCCGAGGAAAAAATCGGGGGCCTTGTGCGTGCGGGCGCCCTACCGTCGTACGCCATGGAGATCACCGTCTGCCGGGCCGCCGACGTGGCACCGCTCGACCAGTACATGGGCTCACCGGGCGCCACCTCGTTCCACGCGCGCCGCTTCGAGCGGCAGGAGCGGGGCGAGAGCACGTATCTCGTCGCCTGGCTCGACGGACGGCCCGTGGGGCACACGGAGCTGCGCTGGGGCGGCTGCGACGACACGGCCGTACGCGCGGCACGGCCCGGCTGCCCGGAGATCAACGCGCTGACCGTGTGGCCCAAGACGCTGCGCTCGCTCGGCATCGGCAGCGCCCTGGTCCGGGCCGCCGAGGAACGCGCCCGGGAGCGGGGCCGCACGGCCATCGGCCTCGGCGTCGCCCACGACAACCCGCGCGCCGCCGCCCTCTACGCCCGGCTCGGCTACCAGCCCCTCACCCCCTACGTCGGCCGCTGGTCCTACGAGGACCACGAGGGGGTCACGCACGAGTGTGTCGAGGAGCTCACCTTCCTGGTGAAAGAGCTGGTCCGGACAAGTCCTGTGCAACGGACGAACGCAGCCGTGCAACGAACCTCCGGTCACTCCCGAGGAACGCAATGATCTTGCGGGCACGCGCAAGGTTGCTGCATTACACGGGCAACGCCGCTGCTCGTAGGCTGTCGCCTCGTACGTGGCGTGGCGGGGACCCCGCTCGGTGGGTCCCGGCTGTCGGGCGGGGCGCTGCCGTCCCTGCCACCAGAGACCGGCAGTGACGAAGGAGTCAGCGCGTGCTCGACCAAGGCGCACCCCCGCACAGCAGTAGTCAGACCGCCCCGCCGTCCCCGGGCGTCGGCGCGCGCCTCATGCGTCGCAAGCCGGTGGAGAACCTGGTCGCGGAGGGTGGCCAGGGCGAGGGAGGGTCGCTGCGGCGCTCCCTCGGGCTGTGGCAGCTCACCATGATCAGCATCGGTGCCACCCTCGGCACCGGCATCTTCGTCGTGCTCGGCGAGGCCGTCCCCAAGGCGGGCCCGGCCGTCACGCTCGCCTTCGTCATCGCCGGCCTGACAGCCCTGTTCTCGGCCCTGTCCTACGCCGAGCTGGCGGGCACCATCCCGGTCTCCGGCTCCTCGTACTCGTATGCGTACGCAACGATGGGCGAGCTGATCGCCTGGATATGCGGCTGGTGTCTGGTCCTGGAGTACGGCGTGTCCGTCGCCGCCGTCGCCGTCGGCTGGGGTGAGTACCTCAACGAAATGCTCGACGGGACCATCGGCGTCACCATCCCGGCCGCCCTGTCCGCACCGCCCGGCGACGGCGGAGTGTTCAACCTGCCCGCGCTGATCGTCGTCCTGCTCGCGATGGCGTTCCTGCTGGGCGGCGCCCGCGAGTCCGCCCGCGCCAACACCGTCATGGTCATCGTGAAGATCGGCGCGCTGGTGCTGTTCTGCGCCATCGGCGTCCAGGGCTTCCGCTCCGGCAACTACGAGAACTTCATGCCGCTGGGCATGGCCGGTGTCAGCGCGGCCGGTGCCACGCTGTTCTTCTCCTACATCGGCTTCGACGCCGCCTCCACCGCCGGCGAGGAGGCGAAGAACGCCCAGCGTGACCTGCCGCGCGCGATCATGCTGTCGCTCGTCATCGTCACGGCGCTGTACGTCCTGGTCGCCGCCGTCGCGGTCGGCGCCAAGCCCTGGAAGAACTTCACCGGCTCCGAGGCCGCCCTCGCCCAGATCATGAGCGAGGTCACCGGACAGACCTTCTGGGGCACGCTGCTGGCGTTCTGCGCCGTCATCGCCATCGCGAGCGTGGTGCTGACCGTGCTGTACGGCCAGACCCGCATCCTGTTCGCCATGTCCCGCGACGGGCTGGTCCCCAAGGTGTTCGCCCGGGTCCACCCGAAGACCGGTGCGCCCCGCGCCAACACGCTGATCGTGTCCCTGTTCTGCGGTGTCCTCGCCGCCGCGATCCCGCTCGGGCAGCTCGCCGACGCCACCAGCATCGGCACGCTGTTCGCCTTCGCGCTGGTCAACGTGGCCGTCGTGGTGCTGCGCCGGACCCGGCCGGACATGCCGCGCACCTTCCGCGTGCCGCTCTCCCCGGTCCTGCCCGCGCTGGGCTTCGCCTTCTGCCTCTGGATGATGGGCAGCCTGTCGGCCGTGACCTGGGTGGTCTTCGGTGTCTGGATGGCCGCCGGGCTCGTGTTCTACTTCGTGTACGGCTATCGCCGTTCCCGACTCGCACCATCCGAGAAG
Source organism: Streptomyces coeruleorubidus (assembly GCF_028885415.1). Taxonomy (GTDB): domain Bacteria; phylum Actinomycetota; class Actinomycetes; order Streptomycetales; family Streptomycetaceae; genus Streptomyces; species Streptomyces coeruleorubidus_A. The sequence continues at coordinate 1,754,824 of NZ_CP118527.1, read as the reverse complement.
TGATCAACCCACTGTGCTGAACGATCTCGACGAACGCATCGTGCACGCCCTCGCCGAGGACGCCCGCCGCTCCTACGCCGACATCGGCCACATCGTCGGTCTGTCCGCGCCCGCCGTGAAACGGCGCGTGGACCGGCTGCGCGCCACCGGAGCCATCACCGGCTTCACCGTACGGGTGGACCCGGGCGCCCTCGGCTGGCAGACCGAGGGGTTCGTCGAGATCTACTGCCGGGGCAACACCTCCCCGGAGACCATCCAGCGGGGCCTGGAGCGCTACCAGGAGGTCGTGGCCGCGTCCACCGTCACCGGGGACGCGGACGCGATCGCCCAGGTCTTCGCCTCCGACATGCGGCACTTCGAACGGGTCCTGGAGCGCATCGCCGGGGAGCCGTTCGTCGAGCGGACCAAGTCCGTGCTCGTGCTGTCGCCGCTGCTGCGGCGCTTCTCGTCGGGTTCGCCCACGTAATTCGCCCACGTAATCCGCGGGACGATCCGCCGGTCAGCGCCTAGCATCGGTGTCATGACCTGGCGACATTGATCCACCAGCCGCGCCTCCCGAGGACCGCCTCGGACGCCGTACCTCCGGCGTCCGATCGGTCCTTACGGGAAGGCCTCATGACACTCTCACCCGCACGCGTGCCCGCCACCGGCGTCCGACGGCTGACGACCACGCTGTACGGCTACGCGTTCCTCGACGACTTCGTCCTGCTCTACCCGGTGTACGCGCTGCTGTTCGCCGACACCGGCATGTCGCTCTGGCAGATCTCCTCCCTGTTCGCCCTGTGGTCGATCACCTCGGTGGTGCTGGAAGTGCCCTCCGGCGCCTGGGCCGACGCCGTGTCGCGTCGCCGGCTGCTGTGGATCGGCCCGCTGCTCACCGCCGCCGGCTTCGCGCTGTGGGTGGCCGTCCCGTCGTACTGGGCCTTCGCGGCCGGATTCGTCCTGTGGGGCGCCGGCGGAGCGCTCGGCTCCGGCGCGCTGGAGGCGCTGGTGTACGACGAGCTGGATCATCTCGGCGCCGCCGACCGGTACGCGCGGGTCATGGGCCGGGCACGGGCCGCGCGGCTGGTGGGCACCGTGGCCTCCCTCGGCCTCGCGGGGCCCGTCTTCGCCCAGGGCGGCTACACGGCTGTCGGAGCCGCGAGCTTCCTGGCCTGTGTACTGACCGCCGTCACCGCGACCCGGTTCCCCGAGCACCGGGTGCGGCCGGACAGCGCCGACGACAGCTGGGCGACGACCCTGCGGGCCGGTCTCGCCGAGGTCCGCAGGGACCGTTCCGTGCGCGGCGCCCTGCTGCTGATCCCGGCCGTGGCCGCGGTGTGGGGCGCGCTCGACGAGTACACCCCGCTGCTGGTCCGGGACATCGGCGTCGCCGAAGCGACGGTGCCCTACCTGATCATGCTGATCTGGGCAGGCGTCACCGTCGGCAGCCTCCTGACCGGCCCGGCCGAACGCCTCGGCCCGGCCGGTCTCGCCGCGCTGCTCGCGGGCGCCGCACTCGCCCTGGCCGTGGGTGCCGCGGCCCGCTCACTGGCCGGCATCGCTCTCGTGAGCCTCGCCTTCGCCGGGTTTCAGCTGGCGGAGGTGCTGGCCGACGCCCGCCTCCAGCACCGTATCGACGAGTCCCGCCGGGCCACGCTCACCTCCGTGGCGAGCCTGGGCACCGAGCTGGCGACGGTCGCCACATTCGGCGTGTACGCGCTGCTCGGCACGGACATGGCGCACAGCACCGTCTTCGCGGTGCTGGCGATGCCCTATCTGGTGACGGCGCTGGCGCTGGCTAGAGCTCGGGCTGCCAGGGAGTGACCGAGAAGTCGCCGGTGCCCTTCTCGACCTTCTCGTAGGGCGCCGAGCTGACGCACTTGGGCAGGTCCTTCGTGGCGACCGGGGTACCGGTCGTGGCCCAGCTGTAGCCGAGCCGGTCGCGGTGACCGATGTCCTGCACGGTGATCCCGACGCGCTTGCCCTTCGCACCGGGCAGGTCGGAGGAGGTGATGACGCCGGAGACGACAGCCACCTTGCCGCCGGTGACCAGACAGTCCACCGTCGCCTTCGCCCAGGCGCCCTTGCCGTTCAGGTAGTGGCTCCACTCGAAGGTGCCGGTGGCCTTCATCGGGTCGAGCTTGTCCTCGGCCGCCAGGTGCGCGTCGAAGGAGAAGGTGATGTCGTCCCCGTCCGAGCGGTACAGCTTGGCCTTGCCGGTGAGCGCGGCGGCCTCACGCCCGCTCTCGCCGGGGGCCAGGGCTCCGGCGGAGCCGGCCGCGGCAGCGACGGCGAGCAGCAGCGCGGAGCCGAGTAAGGCGGTCTTCGTACGGCGGTTCATGGCGGTCCTTTCCGCAGGTGACGCACGTCAACTGGACGCTCACCACTGTCCCGGCGCGGCGCCCGCGCCACATCGCACCCGAGACGGGACCCGGCCTCCGCCGCCCGGCGGGGAGACATCGCTGAGCCTGCGCCCAGGGGAGGACCGGACAGCGTCCGCAACGAATCGCCGCCGACCCGGTGGCGCACGCAACGAACCGCTCACGGACACGCAACGGCTCCTTCTTGTCCGCCCAGTCGAGGGGCCCGTACCGTCTACGTGGCCCCTCCAACCACCCTTCCGCCCGGTGAGGAACACGCATGCGCACCGCCCTGCTCCAGAGCTCCGGCCGACCCGGCTCCACCGTCGAGAACCTCAAGGTCCTCGACGAGGCCGCGGGCCGGGCCGCCGCCGCGGGCGCCGGGCTGCTGGTCGCGCCGGAGATGTTCCTGACCGGGTACGCGATCGGCGACGAGATCGGCCGGCTCGCCGAGCCCGCCGACGGCGACTGCGCGGACGCCATCGCCGAGACCGCGACCAGGCACGGACTGGCGATCGCCTACGGCTACCCCGAGCAGGCCGGCGACGCCGTGTTCAACTCCGCCCAGCTGATCTCCGCCGGCGGCACCCGTCTCGCCAACTACCGCAAGACCCACCTCTTCGGCTGCTTCGAGCGGGACCACTTCACCCCCGGGGAACAGCCGGTCGTCCAGGCGGAGATCGGCGGTCTGCGCGTCGGGATCCTGATCTGCTACGACGTCGAGTTCCCGGAGAACGTCCGCGCCCACGCCCTCGCAGGCACCGACCTGCTGGTCGTCCCGACCGCGCAGATGCACCCGTTCCAGTTCGTCGCGGAGTCGATGATCCCGGTGCGCGCCTTCGAGAACCAGATGTACGTCGCGTACGTCAACCGGGTCGGCCGGGAGGGCGAGTTCGAGTTCGTGGGGCTGTCCACGCTCGCCGGGCCCGACGGGGTCGCCCGCACCCGCGCCGGGCGCGCCGAGGAGCTCGTCCTCGCCGACGTCGACCCCGCCTTCCTCGCCGCGTCGCGCGAGGCCAACCCGTATCTGCGGGACCGGCGCCCGGGCCTGTACGGGCCGCTCGTCTGACCTCCCCCCCCCCGGCACCTGCCTGTTTCTTCTGCAAGGAGTCCGCACCCCATGACGTCCACCGTGCCCAACGCCGTCGAGCACGCAGACGCGCAGCAGCCGCCGATCACCATGTTCGGCCCGGATTTCCCGTACGCGTACGACGACTTCCTCGCCCACCCGGCGGGTCTGGGCCAGGTACCCGCGACCGAGCACGGCACTCAGGTCGCGGTCATCGGCGGCGGCCTGTCCGGCATCGTCGCCGCGTACGAGCTGATGAAGATGGGCCTCAAGCCGGTCGTGTACGAGGCCGACCGGATCGGCGGCCGGCTGCGGACGGTGGGCTTCGACGGGTGTGACGACTCCCTCACCGCCGAGATGGGGGCGATGCGCTTCCCGCCGTCCTCCACGGCTCTGCAGCACTACATCGACCTGGCCGGGCTTGAGACGCGGCCGTTCCCCAACCCCCTCTCCGAGGCGACCCCGTCGACCGTCGTCGATCTCAAGGGCGAGTCGCACTACGCCGAGACGATCGCCGACCTGCCCCAGGTCTACCGGGACGTCGCCGAGGCCTGGAACCGGTGCCTGGAGGAGGGCGCCGACTTCTCCGACATGAACCGGGCCCTGCGCGAGCGGGACGTCCCGCGCATCCGCGAGATCTGGTCCAGGCTCGTCGAGAAGCTCGACAACCAGACCTTCTACGGCTTCCTCTGCGACTCCGAGGCGTTCCGGTCCTTCCGGCACCGCGAGATCTTCGGCCAGGTCGGCTTCGGCACGGGCGGCTGGGACACCGACTTCCCGAACTCCATCCTGGAGATCCTGCGCGTCGTCTACACCGAGGCCGACGACCACCACCGCGGCATCGTCGGCGGCTCCCAGCAACTGCCGCTGCGCCTCTGGGACCGCGAGCCGGAGAAGATCGTCCACTGGGCGTACGGGACCTCGCTGGCGAAGCTGCACGAGAACGGCGAGCCGCGCCCGGCCGTCACCCGACTGCACCGCACCGCGGGCAACCGCATCACCGTGACCGACGCGCGCGGCGACATCCGCACCTACCCGGCGGCGATCTTCACCGCACAGTCCTGGATGCTGCTGTCGAAGATCGACTGCGACGACTCGCTCTTCCCGATCGACCACTGGACGGCCATCGAGCGCACCCACTACATGGAGAGCTCCAAGCTCTTCGTGCCGGTCGACCGGCCGTTCTGGCTCGACAAAGACGAGGAGACTGGCCGGGACGTCATGTCGATGACGCTCACCGACCGTATGACGCGCGGGACCTACCTCCTCGACAACGGCCCGGACCAGCCCGCCGTCATCTGCCTCTCCTACACCTGGTGCGACGACAGCCTGAAGTGGCTGCCGCTGTCCGCGAACGAGCGGATGGAGGTCATGCTGAAGTCGCTCGGCGAGATCTATCCCAAGGTCGACATCCGGGGGCACATCATCGGCAACCCGGTGACCGTCTCCTGGGAGAACGAGCCCTACTTCATGGGCGCGTTCAAGGCAAACCTGCCCGGCCACTACCGCTACCAGCGGCGCCTGTTCACACACTTCATGCAGGACCGGCTGCCCGAGGACAAGCGCGGCATCTTCCTCGCCGGCGACGACATCTCCTGGACGGCCGGCTGGGCCGAGGGCGCCATCCAGACCGCCCTCAACGCGGTCTGGGGCGTCATGCACCACTTCGGCGGCACGACCGACCCGGCCAACCCGGGCCCCGGCGACGTGTACGACGAGATCGCGCCGGTGGAGCTTCCGGAGGACTGACCGGGCGGCCGGGTCCTCCGCCGGGTTCGGCCGTCACGCCCTGGGCCCGGCGCGGGCCCTGATCCGCCTGGCGTACCGGAGGTTCCTCGCCGCGCCGGCCTGTCCGGGACGTGACCGCACCCGCCGCGCCGGTCGTGGCCGCGGGCTCGGGGCGGCATCGCCTACGGACTCGGTGGCATCCTCGTCCTCCGGACCACCGGCCGGAAGCCTGCGGCGGATGACCATCGCGACCACGGCGGCGATGGCGCTCACGGACACGGCGAGTCCGCCCAGGCCGGTGATCGCCTCGGCCACCCGCCGCCCCAGGTCCCTGGCCCAGGAGAGCCAGTTGTCGTCCTCGGGCGGCGCCACCGCGTCCACGCTCCAGACCAGGGGCGGCTTCTCCACCAGCACCGTGTCGGTGTCGCGGAGGTAGGAGGTCATGGTGAGCGCGATACTGAAGGTCCCCGCCCGCTCGGCCTGCACTTCCCACAGCCAGACAGCGACGTCCTGGCGGGTCAGGACGTTCTGTCGCTGCGACGACAGCGGCGTGCACCGCACACCGGCACCGGTGCAGTGCAGCTTCACGCCTCTCTGCGTACCCGCGCTGACGACCGCTTGGGACTCGCCGGGGCCGGACGGGATCCGGGCGCCCGGAATCTCGACTCGGAACCGGCGCGGCGGCGCATCCGCCACGAGCCCCAGGGCCAGCGGGTTCGTGTGGACGACGGTGACGTCGAAGAGCCGGCGACGCTCCCGCTCGATCTCCTCGACATAGGACGACTGATCGGACGGGGTGCCGTTCCCACCGCAGCACCACCGGGCCCGTCCTCGTCCTCGCTGCGCGTGACGAACCCGACGAAGCTGCCCCAGACCAGGGCGAGCAAGAGCCCGAGCGCGACCCAGGAAACGCCGCCCAGGGCATCGAGGACCATGAGCACCGAGCTGCGCCGACGAGCCCGCCACGCGCGTAATCCGACCATGCGCGCACAGCGTTGTGAACGATCCTGTCACCCGGCCCACGCCCCAAGCCGACGCCCGGGCAACCGAGTTGGATCAGCGCTGCAACGGCGTGAGCAGCATGCGCCCCGCGAGGCCCACCGCCGTGTCCAGGTGCTGCGTGAACTCCCCGGCGATGTCGGGGAGTCCCCGCAGGGCCCACAGGGCCCGGGCCGCCGTCCACGCCGCGTCGCGGGCCCGCTCCAGGCTCCACGAGCCCAGCAGATGGGTCAGCGGGTCGGCGATCTGGAGCAGGTCGGGGCCCGGCATCAGATCTTCGCGGATGCGCTCCTCCAGCGAGACGAGGAGATCGCCCACCGCGTCGAACTCGTCCTCCAGGTCGGCGGGTGCGCAGCCGAGCGTACGGCAGGTGTCCACGACGGCCAGCGCGAGATCGTGCCCGATGTGCGCGTTGATGCCCGCGAGTGCGAACTGCAACGGCCGTACCCCGGGATGGCGGCGGAACTGGAACAGCGGCCGCCAGCAGGCCGGTGCGCGCCGGTCCTTCGCCGCCGCCTCGACGGCGTCCAGGTACCGCTGCGCGAACCGTACGTCCAGCGTGATCGCGGCGTACGGGTCCGCGAACCGCCCGGTGTCGACGTACCGGTCCACCACTTCCGTCACGGCGAGATAGACGCGGTTGAAGACGGCCACCCCGTCCCGGGGGTGCAGAGTCGCGTCGAGGGCGCGCATACGGGAGATGACTCCGTCGACCGGTGTGTCCACGGCTGGGGGGACTTGTTCGCATCGCGGCATGCGGGCAGAGTCCCAGCTCTAGGCTGGCGGGAGTACCGGCGGGCCCGGCGCTTCCCCGAAACGGGGGAACACCGCCCGCCGCAGGGGGAGGGGGACCGGCACCGTGTCAGGCTTACGTGCCCAGCGCCTGGCCGCCCGCAGGGCCGAGCGCAGGCGCGCCGTCCGGCGTGGCGCGATGGTCGTGGCGGCCTCCCTCGTGGTCGCGGCCGGCTCGGTCGCCGGGGTGCTGTCGGCGTTGGACGACCGGAGCGGCTCGGACCAGGCCAGGCGCCCCCAGGTGTCCGCGTCGCCCCGTATGGCGCCCCTGCCCGCGGTGCCGTCGGCGTCCCCGTCGGCCACCGAGTCCGCTTCCCCCACGCCCGTCACCTCCGCGCCCAGCACACCGAGCCCCACGCCGTCGCCGTCGACAACCCGGAAGAAGCAGGAGCGGACCGTCCCCGTGAGCCCGCGGCTCCACCGCCACCCCGACTCGCAGGTGCTCGACTGGGTCCGTGCCAACTCCGGCGATCCCCGCCACGCGGTCATCGCCTCCCGCATCGCCGACCAGCCGGCCGCCGTCTGGTTCGCCGACTACTCCCCGGACACGCTCACCGCCCGGGTCGCAGCGGTGACGTCGGGCGGTGCCGCACTGGGCCGGGTGCCCGTCCTCGTGCCCTACGCGATCCCCGGCCGGGACTGCGGCGGTCACTCCCAGGGCGGGGCGCCCGACCTGGACGCCTACGACGCCTGGATCGACCGGTTCGCCGACGGACTGGGCTCCGGCGAGGTCATCGTCGTCCTGGAGCCGGACTCGGTCGCCCAGGCAGAGTGCCTGTCCCCCGGTGAGCGCGCGGACCGCTTCGCCTCACTGGCCCGGGCCGGACGCGTCCTGAAGGCCGCCAACCCCCGGGCCCGCGTGTACTTCGACGCGGGACACTCGGGCTGGAACGCGCCCGGCAAGCAGGCGACGTGGCTGCGGCAGGCCGGTGCCGCCTCGCCAGAGTCCTCCGACGGGATCTTCAGCAACGTCTCCAACTTCCACACCACGGCCGACGAGGTGGCCTACGACCGGCGGGTCCTCGACGCGCTCGACGGCCCGGCGGGCCTGGGCGCCGTCATCGACACCAGCCGCAACGGCAACGGCGCCCCGCCCGACGGCACCTGGTGCGACCCGGCGGGCCGCAAGCTCGGCCGGACACCGACCCTCAGCACCGGCGAGGACCGGATCGACGCCTACCTGTGGGTCAAGCTGCCGGGGGAGTCGGACGGCTGCAAGGGCAAGCCGGGGACGTTCACGGCGTCGTACGCCTACGACTTGGCCTCGTCGTAGGAGCTGGTGCCCTCGTCCAGCAGCGGCTGCTGCGTCTTCAGGTGGGGCGGGGCGAAGGCCCGCAGCGCGTGGTAGCCGGTGATGACGACGAGCGTGCCGAGCGCGATGCCGCTCAGCGAGAAGGAGTCCGTGATCTCCATGGAGACGTTGCCGACGCCGATGATGATGCCCGCGGCCGCCGGGACCAGGTTCAGCGGATTGCGCAGGTCCACCTCGGCGTTGATCCAGATCTGGGCGCCGAGCAGGCCGATCATGCCGTACAGGATGACGGTGATCCCGCCGAGCACCCCGCCCGGGATCGCCGCGACGACCGCGCCGAACTTCGGGCAGAGGCCGAAGAGCAGGGCGAAGCCGGCGGCGGCCCAGTAGGCGGCCGTCGAGTAGACGCGGGTCGCGGCCATCACGCCGATGTTCTCGGAGTACGTGGTGTTGGGCGGGCCGCCGACCGCGGTGGACAGCATCGAGCCGACGCCGTCGGCCGCGATCGCCGTGCCGAGCTTGTCGTCCAGCGGGTCGCCGGTCATCTCGCCGACCGCCTTGACGTGCCCGGCGTTCTCCGCGACCAGCGCGATGACGACCGGCAGGGCGACCAGGATCGCCGACCACTCGAACGACGGGCCGTGCAGGGTCGGCAGCCCGATCCAGTCGGCCTGGCCCACACCGGAGAGGTCGAGCCGCCAGTGGTCGGTGAGCTTGCCGCTCGCGTCCACCGAGTGGATCTTGCCGAAGACCAGGTCGAAGACCCAGGAGATGCCGTACCCGAAGACCAGCCCCAGGAAGATCGCGATCCGCGACCAGAAACCGCGCAGACAGACGACCGCCAGCCTGGTGAAGAGCATCACGAGCAAGGCCGTCCACTGGTCCTGCGGCCAGTACGTCGAGGCCGTCACCGGCGCCAGGTTGAAGCCGATCAGCATCACCACCGCGCCGGTCACGATCGGCGGCATCGTGGCGTGGATGATCCGCGCCCCGAACCGCCGCACGGCGAGCCCCACCAGGAACAGCGCGGCGCCGACGACGAAGACCGCGCCGGTGACGGTGGCGCTGCTGCCGCCCTGGGCACGGATGACCGCCGCCACGCCGACGAAGGACAGCGAGCAGCCCAGATAGCTGGGGACGCGACCGCGGGTGGCGAGCAGGAACACGACCGTCGCGACGCCCGACATCATGATCGCGAGGTTCGGGTCCAGGCCCATCAGCACCGGTGCCACGAAGGACGCGCCGAACATGGCCACCACGTGCTGGGCGCCGAGCCCGGCCGTGCGGGGCCAGGAGAGCCGCTCGTCGGGGCGGACCACCGCGCCGGGCGCCGGGGTGCGTCCGTCGCCGTGCAGTTTCCAGCGGACGCCGAGATCCATGGTGCGGTTTCGCTTTCGTCGTGCGTGCGAGTGTCCGGACCATTGTCGGGGTGCGTCGGCGGTGGCGGTGACCGGGGCCGACCAGTGCGGTCGGGCGTCCGCTCAGGCCGGGTGTCCGCTCAGGGCCGCGGGTCGGGGACCACCGTGTCCGGCCGGCTGGTCTTCGCCCGGTCGCCGGGGCGCAGCACGCGCGCGAACGCCACCAGTCCGCAGGACAGCAGCGTCACCAGAGCGAACGACACCATCAGGCTGGTCACCTGCGCCAGCATGCCGATCGCGCTCGGCGCGATCAGGCCCGAGGTGTACGTGATGGTCGCGACGCCCGCGATGGCCAGGCTGGGGTTGGCCCCGCTGCGGCCCGCCGCCGCGAAGCACAGCGGCACGACGACGGCGATGCCCAGCCCCATCAGCGCGAACCCGGCCATCGCCACCGCCGGCTGCTCCGCCACGACGATCATCAGCCCGCCCAGGACGGCGAGCACACCGCTCGCGCGCACGGTCCGCACGGCGCCGAAGCGGTCCACGATCCGGTCGCCGGCGATCCGGGCGATGGCCATGGTGAGCGTGAAGCCCGTCGTGCACGCCGCCGCGAGAGCGGCCGAGGTCTCCAACTGTTCGCGCAGGTAGACCGCCGACCAGTCCAGGCTCGCGCCCTCGGCGAACACCGCGCAGAATCCGATCGCGCCGATGAGCAGCGCCGACCGGGGCGGCAGCGCGAACCTCGGCGGCGGCTCCTCGTCCTCGGCGGGCTGGAGGTCGAGCACCCACTGGCAGGACAGCACGCCGATGACCGTGAGGACCGCGGCGGCCAGCACGTGGTGCAGCCGGGCGTCCGCGCCGAGGTGCGCGGCGAGCGTGCCGGCCGCTGAGCCGACCAGGGCGCCCGCGCTCCACAAGCCGTGCAGTCCGGACATGATCGACCGGCCGAGGCGGTTCTCGACCTCGACGCCCAGCGCGTTCATCGCCACGTCCGCCATGCCCGCCGTGGCGCCGTAGGTGAACAGGGCCAGGCAGAGCGTGAGCATGTTCGGGGCGAGGGACGGCAGGACGAGCGACAGCGTCCACAGGGCGATCAGGCCGCGCAGCGCGTTGCGGGCACCGAAGCGGTGGCTGACGCTGCCGGCGAGCGGCATCGCGACGGACGCGCCGAGCGCGGGGAAGGCGAGCGCGATCCCCAACTGTCCGGCGCTGACGCCCGCGTGGTCCTGGATCCACGGCACGCGGGTGGCGAACGAGCCGGTCACGGCGCCGTGCACGGCGAACACGGCGGCCACGGCGTACCGCGACCGCTTCACCTCGTGCTGTTCGTAGACCACGTTGCTCATTCTCCGGCCCCGTCCTCTCCTGGTGTTCCCCGCTCGCCTCGCGTCTCCACGTCCATGGCGGGCGGGGGAGTGCGCTGGCGGGCGTAAACTATCAGGAACCCTGCCTGATAGATAAGGGGATTGCCGGCTGGCCGGAGGACGCGGCCGTGCGGCCCCGCAGATCTGGAAGGATCCCGGCATGCCCGCATCCCCGAGCACCGCCCGGGCCATCAACGACCGGCTCGCCCTGCGTCTGCTCCAGCAGGAGGGCCCGCTGACGGCAGGGCAGTTGAAGCAGCTGACCGGTCTGTCCCGGCCGACCGTCGCCGACCTCGTCGAACGCCTCACCGCCGCCGGGCTGATCGCGGTGGTCGGCGAGGCGGGGGAGCAGCGGCGCGGACCCAACGCCAGGGTGTACGGCATCGTCGCCGACCGGGCGCACCTCGCCGCGCTGGACGTACGCACCGAGGGCGTCGCCGTGACCGTCGCCGACCTGGTGGGACGGGTGCTGGCCGAGGCGTCGGCGCCCATCGGCGATGGCACGGGCACGGGCCCCGCCGTGGAGCAGGCGGTCATGCTGGTCGAGCGCGTGGTGAAGGAGGCCGACGCCGACCGGCTGCACACCGTCGGGATCGGGGCGCCCGGCCTGATCGACCCGGCCAGCGGCGAACTCCGCGACTCCTCCGGGCTGCCGGAGTGGCACCGCCGGCTCGTCGCCGCCCTCCAGGAGCGGCTGCCCGAGGCCCGGGTGAGCGTGGAGAACGAGACCAACCTCGCGGCGCTGGCGGAGCAGCGCGACGGGGTGGCCCGGGACCGGGACACCTTCGTCCTGCTGTGGCTGGGCCACGGAACCGGCGCGGCGGTGGTCCTCGACGGCGCGCTGCGCCGCGGTGCCTCCGGCGGCACCGGCGAGATCGGCTTCCTCCCGGTCCCGGGCACGGCCGCGCTGCCGTCCTCTAAGGACTGCGAGGGCGGCTTCCACTCCCTGGCCGCGTCGGACGCGGTCGTGGACCTCGCGGCGCGGTACGGGGTTGCGGCGGAGCCGGGGCAGGAGCCGTCGGTGGTGGGGGTGGTGAGGGCGGCGGTCGGTGTGGTGCGGTCGGCGGTGCGCGAAGCGCGGGAGGCGGAGACGGGGGCCGGGGCGTCCGAGTCCCCCACGGCCGTCCCCGCCGCCCGTTTCCTCGACGCCCTCGCCGACCGTATCGCCGTCGGCGTCGCGTCCGTCGTCGCGATCCTGGACCCCGGCTGCGTGGTGCTCGGCGGCGAGGTCGGCCAGGCGGGCGGCGACGAACTCGCGGCCCGGGTGCAGGACCGCATCGCCCGGATGACCCCTCTGCCCACGGAGGTACGGACGACCACACTCGGCGGCGGCGCGGTCCTACGCGGCGCGCTCCTCACGGCCCGCGAGCGTGCCCAGGAGGAACTCTTCACCCCGGGGGAGCGGCCGGTTCAGAGGTGGTAGACCCTCCCCGGGTGTCACGCCCTGGTCCGCCCGCTGCCGGCCTGCGCCTGCTCGCCCCCGTACCGCCGCGCCAGGTACTCCTCGAACGTGCCCGTGCCGGTCGCCCGCTGTGGCGTCAGGTGACCACCGCCGCGGAAGCCCCGGTACGCCGCGCCCCGCAGCGGTACGTTCACGACCGCCCGGCGCCGGCCGGTCGCCTTGAGATACGCGCGGGCCAGGGACTCGAGCGTCCGCACCTGCGGTCCGCCCATGTCCTCGACCCGCCCCGCCGGCGCCCCCGCCGCCAGTCCGGCCAGCCGGTCGGCGACCTCGGCCACTTCGACCGGCTGGTCCCGGACACCGGCCGGCAGGAACAGGACCGGCAGCTTCGAAAGCCCCTGGAGCAGCATGACGACCAGGTCGTGGAACTGCGTCGCCCGCAGCACGGTCCAGCCCAGCCCCGACTCCTCGACCAGCCTCTCCACCGCGAGCTTGCTCTTGTAGTAAGGGAGCGGCACCCGGTCGACGCCCACGATGGAGATGTAGACGAGGTGCCGCACACCGGCCCCGCGCGCCGCCCTGATCAGGTTCGCCGCCGCCCGCTCGTCGCCCTTCGGTGACGACGCGCAGTGCACGATCGTGTCCACACCGGCGACGGCCGCGTCCAGCGCGCCACCGCCCTCCCGCAGGTCGACCGCGTACGGCTGGGTGTGCCGGCTGAGCACCCGCACCTCGTGCCCGTCCGCGCGCAGCCGCTCGGCGACGAGCCGGCCGAGCGTTCCGGTGCCGCCGGTCACCAGGATCGTGGTCATGTTGTTCAGCCCCTTCGAACGCCAGGCGCCCCCGGACGGAGCGCCCCTCGCCAACTGAGACCGAACAGCCCCTGCCGGATGTGACAGACGGCGCCGGGCGATCCCGGGACTGTGTCCGGTGTTCCCAGGACGCGTTCGGTGTCACCGGAACCGCGTTCGGCGTCACCGGAACTGCCCCCGGCGATCCGGAAACTGCGCCCGGTGTCCCCGGAACCGCGTTCGGCGTCACCGGAACTGCCCCCCCGCGATCCGGAAACTGCGCCCGGTGTCCCCGGAACCGCACCCGGCGATCCGGAGACCGCGCTCGGCAGCCCCGGGACCGCGTCCGGTGTCCCCGGGATTGCGTCCGGTGATCCGGAGTCCGCGTCCGGTGTCCCCGGGACCACGCCCGCCGATCCCGAGACCACGCCCGCCGATCCCGAGACCGCGCCCGGCGTCCCCGAGACCCCGCCCGCCGATCCCGAGACCCCGCCCGGCGGGCGTCTACCGCCGAGTGAGCTGACGCCGTGCGAACGCCAGCTTCTCCGGGTTGACCACGGCCCGCACCCCCACGACCAGCCCGTCGCGCACCTCGAACGCCGCCAGGCCGACGAGCGTGTCGCCCGCCCAGCTGGCAAGCCCCGTCGCACCGTTGACCTCCGTGACGGTGAACTCCAGGCCCACCGCGAACTTCGGGCCCCCGCCCGCCACGAACCGGGCGACCTTGAGCCCGCCCTCGATCGGCCACCGGGCCGCGGTGACCTTCCCGCCCCCGTCGCTCCACCAGGTGGCGTCGGCCGCGAGCAGCTTCTCCAGCCCGGCCAGGTCGCCGTCGCGGGCCGCCGTGATGAACGACGTGACGAGCTCCTCCTGCCGCTCGGACGCGGCCTCGAACCGGGCCTGCGGCTCGCCCACCCGCCGCACGGCCCGCCGGTACAGCTGGCGGCAGTTGGCCTCGCCCAGATCCAGCACCCCGGCGATCTCCCGGTGCCCGTACCCGAACGCCTCCCGCAGCACGTACACCGCCCGCTCGGCCGGCGTGAGCCGCTCCAGCAGCACCAGCATCGCCATCGACACGGCGTCCCGCTGCTCGGCCGACTCCAGCGGGCCGAGCGTGTCGTCCGCGGTCACCACCGGCTCGGGCAGCCAGGTCCCGACGTACCGCTCGCGCCGGGCCCGGGCGGAGGTCAGCCGGTTCAGGCAGAGGTTGGTGACGACCTTGGCGAGCCAGGCCGCCGGATGCTCGATCCCCGTACGGTCCGCCCCGCTGAAGCGCAGATACGCGTCCTGGACCGCGTCCTCCGCCTCCTCGGCGGAGCCCAGCAGCCGGTAGGCGAGCGAGAACAGCCGGGGCCGGTGGGTCTCGAACTCGTCGGCGAGCGTGGTGGTCATACGCCTCACCCTGCCAGAACACCGTCCGTACGGCGTGGGAGGGCCCGACGGCGGGCAAGGGCCGTCGTCACCGCCGCCGGGCCGGTCTGCGCAGATGCCCACGACCCTAGAAAGGACTAGACCACAGCGTCAATAGGTGCGTACCAACCCGGAGTCCGTCAAGCGCGGACGCACGCAGGGGAGTTGGACCGGTCCGTCGCGCTCGGGAAGGGCGGTGACACGTTCTGTGAGGCAGCCCACACCGTTCGCCCGTCTGGACATCGATCAGGCGTGGCACACTGGCCATGTATCAGTAGCAGCGCACTCCGGGGTCGGTGAAAGTCCGAACCGGCGGTTACAGTCCGCGACCCGGTCGCCTCCAGCGGCCGGTTGACCAGGTGAAATTCCTGGACCGACGGTTAAAGTCCGGATGGGAGGCAGTGCGCGGCGAGCGGGCATACATGCGCGCCGCCGAAGAAGTCCGCCCTCGGGCGGACTCCGTCCGGCGTCGTTCCCGGTGTCCTCGCTCGTATCCTCTGTCGTCATCGACAGCCCCGGAGTCCGTGCCCGAAGAGGCAGGAGGACCCGGGAAGTGTTCACCGGAATCGTCGAAGAGCTGGGCGAGGTCACCGCCGTCGAGACCCTCGACGACGCCTGTCGCTTCCGCCTGCGAGGCCCCGTCGTCACCCAGGGCGCGAAACACGGCGACTCCATCGCGGTCAACGGCGTCTGCCTCACGGTCGTCGACCACGAGGGCGACGAGTTCACCGCCGACGTGATGGCCGAGACCCTCAACCGCTCCAGCCTCGGCGCGCTCAAGGCCGGCTCCCGCGTCAACCTCGAACGCCCCATGGCCGTCGGCGAACGCCTCGGCGGGCACATCGTGCAGGGCCACGTGGACGGCACCGGCGAGATCCTGGAACGCAAGCCGTCCGACAACTGGGAGATCGTGAAGATCTCCCTGCCCGCGGACCTCACCCGGTACGTCGTCGAGAAGGGCTCCATCACCGTCGACGGCATCAGCCTCACCGTCGTCGACGCCGGCCCCGACTACTTCACCGTCAGCCTCATCCCCACCACCCTCGCCCTGACCACGCTCGGCCACAAGCAGCCCGGCGACCCGGTCAACCTCGAGGTGGACGTCATCGCCAAGTACGTCGAGCGGATGCTGGGCGACCGTGCGCAAGGGGCGGCCAAGTGAACTCGCTGAACTCCGAGGCCTTCGTCCTCTTCGACCAGCACATCCTCTGGTCGGACATGATCGGCAACCTCTTCGGCCTGGCAGCCCTCGCCCTCGGCTGGCGGCGCTCCATTTGGACGTGGCCCGTGCAGTTCCTGGCCGGCCTGATCCTCTTCGGGGCCTTCTTCGGTCATCTGACCGGCAGCGCGGGCAAGCAGGCGGTCGTCATGGCCGTCGCGCTGTACGGCTGGTGGCAGTGGAACCGCGGCAGGAGCCAGGCGGAGGACGGCCACATCGCCGTACGGTTCGCCACCTGGCGCGAACGCGGAGCGATGATCGCCGCGGCCGCCGCGGGTACGGTCGCGGTGGCGCTCCTCTTCAAGGCGTACCCGACCCTGTCCTGGGACCCCTGGCCGGACGCGTACATCTTCGTCGGCACCATCGTCGCGATGTACGCCCAGGCCCGCGGCATGGTCGAGTTCTGGTTCGCCTGGCTGCTCGTCGACCTCGTCGGCGTGCCCCTCAACTTCGCCAACGGTTACGCCTTCTCCGGCTTCGTCTACGTCATCTACGGCGGGCTCGTCCTGTGGGGCCTGCGCGACTGGTGGCTGCGCTCCCGCGCGGCAGTGCAGCCCGCCCTGGAAGGAGCGCCGGCATGAGCACGGCACCGATCCTGTACGGCACCGACGGTTTCGCGGACTTCGCGCTCGACCCGGTCGAACAGGCCATCGCCGACATCGCGGCCGGCCGCCCGATCGTGGTCGTCGACGACGAGGACCGGGAGAACGAGGGCGACCTCGTCATCGCCGCCGAGAAGGCGACCCCCGAGATCGTCGCCTTCATGATGAGCGAGTGCCGCGGCCTGATCTGCGCCCCCATGGAGGGCGAGGAGCTGGACCGGCTGAGGCTCCCGCAGATGGTCCAGGACAACACCGAGTCGATGAAGACCGCGTTCACGGTCTCCGTCGACGCCTCCGCGGCGCACGGCGTCAGCACCGGCATCTCGGCCTCCGACCGCGCCACCACCCTCCAGCTGCTCGCCGACGGCACCGCCCAGCCCGACGACTTCGTCCGCCCCGGCCACATCTTCCCGCTGCGCGCCCGGCCCGGCGGGGTCCTGACGCGCAACGGCCACACCGAGGCCGCCGTCGACCTCGCCCGCCTCGCGGGCCTGCGCCCGGCCGGCGCGATCGTCGAGATCGCCGGTGAGGACGGCACCATGCTGCGCCTGCCCGAGCTGATCCCCTTCGCCCGCAAGCACGGCCTGACGATCATCTCCATCGAGGACCTGATCGCCTACCGCCGCAGCAGCGAGCCCACCGTCCGCCGCGAGGCCAGGACCCAACTGCCCACCGCCCACGGCACCTTCACGGCCTACGGCTACCGCTCCACCGTCGACGGCGTCGAGCACGTCGCCCTGGTCCACGGCGAGATCGGCGACGGCGACGACGTCCTGGTCCGCGTCCACTCCGAATGCCTCACCGGCGACGTCTTCGGCTCCGCCCGCTGCGACTGCGGCCCCCAACTGGACGCCTCGCTGGCCCGCATCCAGGCCGAGGGCCGGGGAGTCGTGGTCTACCTGCGCGGACACGAGGGCCGGGGCATCGGCCTGATGTCCAAACTGCGCGCCTACGAACTGCAGGAGCAGGGCCACGACACCCTCGACGCCAACCTCGAACTCGGCCTGCCCGCCGACGCCCGCGACTACGGCGCCGGAGCGCAGATCCTCCAGGACCTCGGCGTGCGCAGCGTGCGCCTGCTGACCAACAACCCCGACAAGACCGACGCGCTCGTCCGCCACGGCATCGCGGTCAAGGCCCGCGTGCCGATGCCGGTGAGCGCCGGCGAGCACAACCTCCGCTACCTGCGCACCAAGCGGGACCGGATGGGCCACGATCTGCCCTGGCTGGACACGACCACCGTGCCGGCCTGCGGCAACCAGTAAGACAGCACAGCGAGAAGGCTCTGAGGAGAGACGTGAGCGGCAAGGGTGCACCGGAGCTGTCCGTACGCAATGTGGGTGACCTCAGGGTCGCCGTCATCGCGGCACAGTGGCACGAAAAGGTGATGGACGGTCTGGTCGACGGCGCCCTGCGCGCCCTGCGCGACCTCGGCATCGACGAGCCGACCCTCCTCAGGGTCCCCGGCAGCTGGGAGCTCCCCGTGGTCGCCAAGGTCCTCGCGGGCCGCGGCTACGACGCGATCGTCGCCCTCGGCGTCGTCATCCGCGGCGGAACCCCCCACTTCGACTACGTGTGCCAAGGCGTGACCCAGGGCCTCACCCAGGTCTCCGTCGACACCGGCGTCCCCGTCGGCTTCGGCGTGCTGACCTGCGACACCGAGGAGCAGGCCCTGGACCGCGCCGGCCTGGAAGGCTCGAACGAGGACAAGGGACACGAGGCGGTGACGGCGGCGGTCGCGACCGCGGCGACGCTCCGCTCAGTATCCGAACCCTGGCGCTGACGAAAGCCACCTGTGGCATAGGCTGAGCGTCACCATGTCCAAGAAGACGTTCGAGGAGCTCTTCACCGAGCTCCAGCACAAGGCCGCCCAGGGCGACCCCGCCACTTCCCGCACCGCAGAACTGGTCGAGAAGGGCGTCCACGCCATCGGCAAGAAGGTCGTCGAAGAGGCCGCCGAGGTGTGGATGGCCGCCGAGTACGAGGGCAAGGAGGCGGCCGCCGAGGAGATCTCGCAGCTGCTCTACCACGTCCAGGTGATGATGGTCGCCCGCGGCATCTCCCTCGACGACGTCTACGCCCACCTGTAAGCCGCACCCGTTCCCGTAAGACACCCACGCAAAGGAAGCCGACCTCATGCTGCGCATCGCCGTCCCCAACAAGGGTTCCCTGTCAGGCCCTGCGGCGGAGATGCTGCATGAGGCCGGCTACCAGCAGCGCCGGGAGTCCAAGGAACTGCGGATCGTCGACCCGACGAACGAGGTCGAGTTCTTCTACCTCCGCCCCCGCGACATCGCGATCTACGTCGCCTCCGGCCAGCTGGACATCGGCCTCACCGGCCGGGACCTGCTGATCGACTCCGGCGCCGAGGCGGAGGAGATCCTCGCCCTCGGCTTCGCCCGCTCCACGTTCCGCTACGCCTGCAAGCCCGGAACCATCAGCGGCCTGGCCGACCTCGCGGGCAAGACCGTCGCCACCTCCTACGAGGGCATCGTCGCCGGGCACCTCGCCGACCACGGCATCGACGCCTCCGTCGTCCACCTCGACGGCGCCGTCGAGACCGCCATCCAGCTCGGCGTCGCCCAGGTCATCGCGGACGTCGTCGAGACCGGCACCTCGCTGCGCAACGCGGGCCTGGAGGTCGTCGGCGAGCCGATCATGCGGTCCGAGGCCGTCGTGATCCGCCGCACCGGCGCGGACGGCGACGACCCCAAGGTGCAGCAGTTCCTGCGCCGCCTCCAGGGCGTCCTGGTCGCCCGGACGTACGTGATGATGGACTACGACTGCCGCGTCGAGCAGTTGGAGAAGGCCGTCGCCCTCACCCCCGGTCTGGAGTCGCCGACCGTGTCCCCG
Source organism: Streptomyces coeruleorubidus (assembly GCF_028885415.1). GTDB lineage: Bacteria > Actinomycetota > Actinomycetes > Streptomycetales > Streptomycetaceae > Streptomyces > Streptomyces coeruleorubidus_A. Next base: position 1,735,643 of record NZ_CP118527.1, on the reverse strand, counting down.
CTGCACAACGAGGGCTGGGTCGCCGTCCGCGCGATGGTCCCGGCCAAGGAGGCGCAGCGGATCATGGACGACCTGTACGACATCGGCGCCCGGGCCATCCTGACCACGGCCATCCACGCCTGCCGTCTCTGAGGGGCGAGCACCGATGTCCGATCTGCCCACCCTGCCCGTCACCTTCCGGCCGGGCAGCACCCGCGCGGTGCTGCTCACCGCCGCCGTCGCGATCCTCGTGGTGATCACGGCCGTCGCGATGCTGCTGAAGCAGCTCAGCCCCGCCGAGCGCCTCAGCTTCATCGTCACGGCGCTCCTGCTGGACGCGGTACTGCTCCTGCTGGCGCGGCCCAAGGTCGTCGCCGACGAGGACGGCGTCACCGTGGTCAACCTCACCAACAAGCGCCGGCTGGAATGGGCCGAAATCCTTCAGGTGACCCTCCGGCCCGGCGACCCCTGGGTGTTCCTCAACCTCAGCGACGGCACCAGCCTGCCCGCGCTCGGCATCCAGCCGGGCATCGCCCGACAGCGCGCGATCGCCGACGCCCGGGCCCTGCGGGCGCTCGCCGAGGCCCGTTCCGTCGCGGACCCGAAACAGCCTCGGGGCTGACTCGGCGGATCCACAGGGCGGTCGCCACTGCCGCACCGGGCCGTGTCTTGATTAATCTGTTGGCGGAGGCGCGACGGATGCGCCTCCGCCCCTGTTGCCCGCCCGGTGCACAGAGGCACCTGCTAACCGAGGAGTGACCCCCTCCGGCGATGGACGGATCGTCCTGCAGTACCTGCGCCGCCCCCTGCCGACATAGCGCGGACCGTGTCCGCGACCGTGCGGAGGCGGCGGCATCATGACCATCCCCCTGCTGCTCCTGGCAGCCGCGTTCCTGCTGATTCTCGCCAACGGATTCTTCGTGGCGGCCGAGTTCGGACTCGTCACGGTCGAGCGGCCGGAGGCCGAGAAGGCCGCCGCCGAGGGCGACCGGCGCGCCCACCGCGTCGTCGAGTCGCTCAAGGAGCTGTCCTTCCAGCTCTCCGGGACTCAGCTGGGCATCACCATCACCTCCCTCGTCGTCGGCATGCTCGCCGAACCGGCGCTCGCCGAGCTGCTGCACGGCCCGTTCACCTCGATCGGCGTCCCCACGGGGGCCGTCTCCGGTGTCACGGTCGTCGTCGGCATGCTCCTGGCCTCCGCCGTGCAGATGGTGATCGGCGAGCTCCTGCCCAAGAACTGGGCCGTGTCCAGGCCGCTCCAGGTCGCGCGCTTCGTCGCGGGCCCGCAGCACGCCTTCGCACGGCTGTTCCGGCCGGTCATCGCCGGCCTCAACGCCGTCGCGAACCGGCTCGTGCGCGCCCTGGGCTTCGAGCCCGCCGAGGAACTGGCCTCCGCCCGCACTCCCGGCGAACTCGTCTCCCTCGCCCGTCACTCGGCCCGGGCCGGCGCCCTGGAACAGGACACGGCCGACCTCTTCGTCCGGACCCTGTCGCTGGGCGAGCTGACCGCGCAGCACGTGATGACGCCGCGTGTGAAGGTCAGCGCCCTGCAGTCCTCGGCCACCGCCGAGGACGTGGTCAACCTGACCCGCGCCACCGGCCTGTCCCGCTTCCCCGTCTACCGGGAGAGGATCGACGAGGTCGTCGGCATGGTCCACCTCAAGGACGCCCTGGCGGTACCCGTGGAGGACCGGCTGCGCACCCCCGTCGGCCGCATCGCCCGCCCGGCGCTGCTCGTCCCCGAGACGCTGCCGGTACGGCCGCTGCTCGCCCGCCTGCGCAGCGAGCAGCCGATCGCGGTCGTCGTCGACGAGTACGGCGGCACGGCCGGTGTCGTCACGCTGGAGGACATCGTCGAGGAGATCGTCGGCGAGGTCCGCGACGAGCACGACGGACACGACCTGCCCGAGCTGGCCTCCGCACCGCCGGAGGACGGCAGGCTCGCCTGGGACGTCGACGGCAGCTGCCGGGTCGACATCCTCCAGCGCATAGGCCTGGAGGTGCCCGAAGGCCCGTACGAGACCGTCGCGGGTCTGATCGCCGACCTGCTGGGCCGCATCCCGGCCGTCGGTGACAAGGCGGAACTGCCCGGCTGGCGGCTGTCGGTACGCCAGGTCGGCCACTACCGCGCCGAGCGGGTCCGGCTGGTCAGGACGGCCCCCGTCGCCGTGGTGGAGGCCGCCCGATGAGCGTGCTCCAACTGACCTTCGCCGCACTCCTGGTGCTCGCCAACGGCTTCTTCGTCGGCGCCGAGTTCGCGCTCGTCTCCGTACGCCGCAGCCAGATCGAACCCCTCGGCACGGCCCGCGCCCGGCAGGTCCTCTACGGCCTGGAGCGGCTGCCGCAGATGATGGCGGCCGCCCAGTTCGGCATCACGATCTGCTCCCTCACGCTCGGGGCGGTCGCCGAACCGACCGTCGCGCACCTCCTGGAGCCCCTCTTCGAGTGGGTCCACCTGCCGCACGGCATGATCCACCCGCTCACCTACGTCATCGCCCTCGCCGCCGTGGTCTTCTTCCACCTCGTCATCGGCGAGATGGTCCCGAAGAACCTGGCGATGGCGGCGCCCGAGAAGGCCGCGCTGTGGCTCAGCCCCGGCCTGGTCTGGTTCGCCCGCTTCTGCAGGCCGATCACCGCCGCCCTCGGGGCCTGCTCCCAGGGCATCCTGCGGCTCTTCCACGTCGAGCCCAGGGACGAGGTCGAGGCCGTCTTCACCAGTGAGCAGCTCAACCGGCTGGTGGAGGACGCCGGCCAGGCGGGCCTGCTCGATCCCGAGGAGGCCGAAAGCCTGGAGGACGCCCTGGAACTGGGCTCCCGCCCGGTGACGGACGTCCTGCTGATGCGCGAGTCACTGGTGACGGTCAGCCCGTCGGTCACCCCCGGCCGCATCGTCGAGCTCACCGCTCGCACCGGGTACTCCCGGTTCCCGGTCGCCGCGGACAACGGTGCGTTCATGGGCTACCTGCACGTCAAGGACGTCCTCGACCTGGAGCACTCCGACCGGGCCGTGCCGCAGCAGTTGTGGCGGCCCATGACGACGCTGCGGTCCGAGTTGCCGTTGGACGACGCGCTGACGGTGATGCGGCGGGCGGCGACGCATCTGGCCCAGGTGGCCGACGGGTCCGGGAAGGTGCTCGGGCTGGTGGCGCTGGAGGATGTGCTGGAGCTGTTGGTGGGGGAGGTGCGGGATCCTGCGCATCGAGAGGTGCGGGAAGTGAGGCTGACCGAGCCGAGGTCCGGCGAGGAGGTACTGGCGACGTAGCCAAGGCCGGTGGGTGCGCAGCCCGGCGTCACGGGGTGCCGCCCTCTGTGGGACGGGTGCCGCCCCAAGCGGCACGACTGCCCGCAGGCTCAGCGGGTTACAGTCCGGGCGGATCCTGCGGCCCCCGCCCGGACAGCACCTCCCCGTACGCCTGCATCAGGTCCGGCAACCGCAATGTCGCCAGATCCTCCCGTCCCAGCACCCCGGGATACACGGACAACCGCAGATCCCGGTACGCGCAGCTCTTCTCGTACAGCGTCCGCAGGAACCGCCCGTTGCCCAGCTCGTCGATCCACCCCTGGTCCACCACATGCCCGGCGATGGACCGCAGTTCGTCGAGGGCCTCCTCGTCCCACAGGTCGCCGTTCTCCGCGGCGAGCACCTTGCCGATCTCGGTGAGTTCGAGGGGCCGGTAGGAGGGGAAGTCGACGCGGGTGGTGAAACGGGAGGACAGCCCGGGGTTGGCGGCGAGCAGGCGGTCCATGCCCTCGGGGTAGCCGGCCAGGATCACCACGAGATGGTCGCGGTTGTCCTCGGCCCGCTTCAGCAGCACCTGGAGCGCCTCGTCGCCGTACGCGTCCCCCTTGCCGTAGCCCGAGTTGGACAGCGAGTACGCCTCGTCGACGAAGAGCACGCCACCGAGCGCCGAGTCGATCAGTTCGTTGGCCTTCACGGCCGTCTGCCCGAGGTACTCGCCGACCAGGTCGGCCCGCTGTGCCTCCACGAGATGGTCGCCGCCGAGCAGGCCGAGGGCGTAGAAGACGCGGCCGAGGATGCGGGCGACGGTGGTCTTGCCGGTGCCGGAGGGGCCGGAGAAGACGAAGTGCCGCTTGGGCGGCTGGACCGGCAGGCCCTGCCCGGCCCGCAGCCGGGCCATGTTCAGCTGTGCCGACAGCGCCTTGACCTGGCGTTTCACCGGCTCCAGTCCCACCATGCGCTCCAGCTCGGCGAGCGCCTCCTCGAGTAGGGCGGGGTCGGTGGGCCCGGCGGGCAGCGACGGCGGCGGGCCGGTCCGCGAGCGCACCGCGGGGTCGGTGACCGGAGGCAGGGGAGCGGAGGCCGGCGGTTCGGGATCGGGCAGTCGTACGTCGCGGCCATCGGTGCCGAAGAGCGGGTCGAATCCTTCGGGGCCGTCCACGGCGTCCTGGCCGGCGCCGGTGAGCGTGATCGCCGCGAGGTCCGTGGAGTCGTCGTACCCGTCGCCCTCGGCGATCGCGGCGAGCCGGGCCGAGGTGTCCATGAAGGCGGGGTCGACGCGGTGCACGGCCCGGTACAGGGGGAGCGCCGCGGCGCTGCGGCCCGTGCCCTCGTGCGCCCGGGCCAGCCAGTAGCGCAGCTCCTTGCGTTGCGGCTGCTCGCTGCGGCAGCGCATCAGCGCGGCGGACAGCAGTGGTTCGGCCTGCCCGTACATCTCCAGGCGGACCCGGGCCATGCCGCCGAACAGGCCCGCCTCGATGCCGAGCATCGGGTCGTCGAGGAGCGGGTCGGTGTGGCGGACCAGCTGCTCCCAGTCCTTGACCAGATAGGCGCGGCAGGCGTGCAGGAAGCGGACGTGGGCGTCGGTGTCCACCGGCGGCAGCCCGGCGAGGGCGCGGTCCAGCTCGGGGACGTGGCGCCCGTCCAGCCAGTGGGAGGCGTGCGCGAGCAGCAGATCACGGGGGCTCTCCAGCACGGGCTGCACCCACCAGCCCAGCCAGTACCAGGAGTTGAGGGTGCGGCGATAGCGGGCGCGCTGTTCCCCGAAGCGGTCCCGGTGCCGGAACATCCGGAGCAGCGCGGTCGTCGTGTCGACGCGCAGCGCGTGCAGCCCGAGCCAGCCGTCGGCCATACCGGAGTCCATCCGCACGGCGGCGCGGAACTCCTCCTCCGCCTGCGGATAGGCGCCCATGGTGTAGGCGTCCACGCCTCGCAGCCAGGCGAGGTCGGCCGGGGCCTGCGGGCCCTGCGTGCCGAAGTCCATCACGTCCCCCACGAACCGTGCCCCCGTCGGTATGCCAACGAGCCGCCCCCCAGTCGGCTGCCCTGCTCGAACCGCTGTGCCACGGACCGGAGTTGCAAGGTGCGCGAAGCAACCGTCCGTAGGTCGCAACGAGGGCATCGTACCTGCGGGGGCGGCCCCCCCGTAGGGTGCCGCACGGGGCGTTCGGCGAGGTGGGAGCGGATGCGGCACACTCCTGCACGGTGACCGAGGGTGAGCATTCGGCGCCGCGCGGCGCCCGGAAAAACGGAAGAAGACAGAACGAAGCCCCCGATCACGGGGGAACAACCGGGGGCTTCGCGTCTGTGGGCGGCTCGAATGGCCGCACATTGAGAACGTAAGACCTGTACGGTCCCCCGGTCAAGCCGAGTTGAACCACTCCGGCAAGTTGTCCCGCAAGGCCCTTCACAGGTTCAGCACACTGCGGGCGGTCCGTCACCGTACGTGAGGGACTGGTCCCGGTCCAGCGGTCCCCGCAGGTCCCGGAACCACCTCGTACCCCTTCTCTCGCTGTCGTACCAGGAGATCGGCGAACGGCCGCGAGGGATCGTCGGCGAAATGCCGGCGTTCCGCCGGGACCCATCCGTCCCAGAACTCCCGCTGTTCCTCACCGTCCCGCGACCGTCCCCGCGCCCAGGCCTCCTCGCGGGGCAGTTCCATCCACACCAGCAGGGCCAGGTGGGGCCGCAGCGCCCGGCGTCCCGCGCCGACGCCCTCCACGAGGATCACCGGAGCGGGCGGCAGGGGGCGCGGCGCACCGAAGTGGCGGGCCTGCCAGTCGTAGGGGGCGTAGTGCGCGGTCCGGCCGAGGGCCAGCGGCTCGATCACCTGCTCCAGCAGGCGCCCGGTCCAGTCGAACAGTTCGTCGTGGGTGGCGATGTCGTCGAGGCGCAGCACCGGCGCGCCGCCCAGCGCTGCGGCCAACTGCTCGGCGAACGTGGTCTTTCCGGAGCCGGCGTGCCCGTCGACGCCGACGAGACGGACCGGGCCGCAGGAAGGGGGGAGGCGGCGGATCCGGGAGGCCAGGTCACGGACGGCGGGTCCCGGTGCGGGGCGGAAGGGTGGACTCATCTCGCGCAGCACTCTAACGACGGCACCCTCGGCGCGTGCCAGTGGTCGATGCCAATATTGGTGGGCGTGGCGCGGGTCGAAGTGCTGGCGGGACCCGGCAGGCTGTGCTCCCATGTGGCGCATACACGCGTGCGACCGACCGTGCCACGGACCTGCTCCGCTTCCCAGCCCGACTCCGACTTCCGGGGGTCCCCGCCATGCGCAGAGCCGAACAGCCCTCCCGCAGAACCGTCCTGGCCGCCGCGGTCGCCGCCGCCGTCACGGCAGGCGCGGGTCCGGCGGCCGCCGACCCCGAGGAGCCCATGACGACCGACACCGCGGATCCCGCCCGGGCGGTCCCGGCCCGCACCGTGGACAACCGGGCCTGGACCTCGTACGGCGACTGGTACGGCGGCACCGCCAAGGGCACCCGCGCCGTCGCGGGCGCCCGCCCAGGTGTGGTGATCGCGAGGCCCGCCGGAACCACCGACTACACGGACCCGCACACCGGCACCACCGCCCGCTGGGAGTACGGCACCTGGACGTCCCCGGCCCACTGGCTCGCCGTCCCCGCGACGGAGGCGATCGTCTCCTGGAACGCGCGCACCCCGGCCGGCACCTGGCTCCAGGCGGAGATCAAGGCCACCTACACCGACGGCACCAGCTCTCCCTGGTACGTGATGGGCCGCTGGGCGGCCGGCGACCAGGACATCCGGCGCACCTCGGTCGACGACCAGAGCGACGGCAGGAGCACCGTCTGGACCGACACCCTGTCGATCGACGACCCGTCGACAGGCCTGCGCCTCGCCTCGTACCGGCTGCGCCTGACCCTCTACCGCAAGCCCGGCACCAAGGCCACGCCCACCGTGTGGCGGCTCGGCGCGATGGGCTCCGACGTACCCGACCGGTTCACCGTCCCGGCCTCCGCGCCCGGCCTCGCCAGGGAACTGGTCGTCCCGCGGTACTCGCAGGAGATCCACAAGGGCCGGTACCCCGAGTACGACAACGGCGGCGAGGCCTGGTGCAGCCCGACGTCCTCCCAGATGATCGTCGAGTACTGGGGCGGCCGGCTCACCCCGGAGCAACTGGCCTGGGTGGATCCGTCGTACACCGATCCCCAGGTGTGCCACGCGGCCCGCTTCACCTACGACTACCAGTACGCCGGCTGCGGCAACTGGCCGTTCAACGCCGCCTACGCGGCCACGTTCAAGGACCTCCAGGGCGTGGTCACCCGGCTCGGCTCGCTCACCGCCCTGGAGACGCTGATCGCGGCGGGCATCCCGGCCATCACCTCCCAGTCCTTCCTGAAGGAGGAGCTGACCGGCGCCGGGTACGGCACCGCCGGGCACCTCATGACCGTCATCGGCTTCACCGCCGACGGCGACGTGATCGCCAACGACCCCTTCTCGGCGAGCAACGAGGCCGTGCGGCGCGTCTACCGGCGGCGGGAGTACGAGAACATCTGGCTGCGGACCAAGCGGTACAACGCCTCCGGCAAGGTCGTCTCCGGCACCGGCGGTGTCTGCTACCTGTACTTCCCAGCACGCCCGAGCGCGGCCCAGCGCCAGGCGCTGACAGCCGTGGGCGTGCCCGTGTGACCAAGCTCTCGGCCGCACAAGCCGCTCCCGGTGGCAAAGTGGACGAACCCTCCGGGGAAGTCCGTCCGCACCACCGAACCAGCGAGAAGACATGACCGCGCACTCAGTCACCGCAGCCGGCGTCCGCACCGGCGGCCCTCAGGACGACGGCCCGAAGATCGTCGAGCATGTCGCGGGCTGGACCCTCGTCGTGGTCCTCGCGATGCTCGTGACCCAGCTCGGGCTGCTGTGACCTGACGCGGCGTGCTGTGACCTGACCCATGACCCGGCCCTCCGGCCTGCCATACTGCGGATGTCCCGCCTCGCCGCCCGTTGGAACCAGGGTCGAAATTGAATATCAGTCAACAGCCTGCCGCGCGTCCCAGAGCCCGCGGCACCGAGCGCTCGCTGGCGCGCCGTGCCGAACTCATCGCGATCGGGCGGAGGTTGTTCGCCGACACCTCCTACGACGCCCTGTCGATGGACGACATCGCCCGGCAGGCCCACGTCGCCAAGGGGCTGATCTACTACTACTTCCAGTCCAAGCGCGGCTACTACCTGGCCATCATCCAGGACTCGGTCACCGACCTGGTCACCCTGGCGGCGAGCGGACACGAACTGCCCCCGGTCGACCGCGTCCAGCGCACCATCGACAGCTATCTGCGCTACGCCGAGCACAACCAGGCCGCGTACCGCACCATCGTCAGCGGCGGTGTCGGCTTCGACACCGAGGTGCACGCCATCCGTGACGGCGTGCGCGAGGCCATCGTCGCCACCATCGCCGAGGGGGCCTACGGCCGCGTCGACATCACGCCGCTGGCGCGCATGGGCCTGCTCGCCTGGGTGTGCGGCGTCGAGGGCGCCACCCTCGAATGGATCGACCGCCCCGAACTGCCCCGCGCGACCATGTGCGAGCTGCTGGTGAAGGGGCTCGGCGGCGCCCTGCGCGCGATCGAGGACCTGGACCCCGCCTACCCGGCTCCGCAGGCCGCCCGCCAGGGCGCATGAGCCGGGGGCGGAGGGATCCGTCACGATCCCTCCGCCCCCGGTCCGCCCAGGCCTACTTGATGGCCTTGATCAGTTCACCGTTCGCCGTGTCGCCGCTCAGCTCCCAGAAGAACGTGCCGGCCAGCCCCTGCTGGTTCTTGTACGTCATCTTGGTCGCGATGGTCGCCGGGGTGTCGTAACTCCACCAGTCATTCCCGCACTTGGCGTACGCCGTGCCGGCCACCGTCCCCGTGGCCGGGCACTTGGTCTTGAGCACCTTGTAGTCGTCGATGCCCTGCTCGTACGTGCCCGCCGCCGGGCCGGTCGCGGTGCCGCCGGGCGCCGACTGGGTGACGCCGGTCCAGCCGCGGCCGTAGAAGCCGATGCCCAGCAGCAGCTTCGAGGCGGGGATGCCGAGGCCCTTCAGCTTGGCGATGGTCGCCGAGCTGTGGTTGTCCGCCTTCGGTATGCCGGAGTACGAGGTCAGCGGGGAGTGCGGGGCCGTCGGGCCGGCCGCGTCCCAGGCGCCGAAGTAGTCGTACGTCATCGGGTTGTACCAGTCGACGTACGGGGCGGCGCCCGCGTAGTCCGCCGCGTCGATCTTGCCGCCCGGTGTGGCGTCGGCGGTGATCGCCGCGGTGACCAGGTTCTTGGAGCCGAACTCGGCGCGCAGCGCCTGCATCAGGTTCTTGAAGGCCGCCTTGCCGCTGGTGTCGCAGGTGGCGCCGCAGGCGTTCGGATACTCCCAGTCGATGTCGATGCCGTCGAAGACGTCGGCCCACTTGGAGTTCTCGACCAGGTCGTAGCAGGACCGGGCGAAGGCGGCCGGGTTCTTCGCGGCCCCGCCGAAGCCGCCCGACCAGGTCCAGCCGCCGAAGGACCACAGCACCTTGAGGTTCGGGTGCTTCTGCTTCAGCTTGCGCAGCTGGTTGAAGTTGCCGCGCAGCGGCTGGTCCCAGGTGTCGGCCTTGCCGTCGACGGACTCGGCGGCGGTGTAGGCCCGGTCGGTGGCGGCGTAGGCGTCGCCCATGACGCACTTGCCGCCGGTGACGTTGCCGAAGGCGTAGTTGATGTGCGTGAGCCTGGCCGCCGAGCCCGACGTCTCGATGTTCTTGACGTGGTACTTGCGGTCGTAGGTGCCCCATTCGGTGAAGTACCCGATGACCTTGGAGCCGGCGGCCTTTGCCTGGGGAGCGGCCTTCGTGCGGGCGGCGGCCTCCTGAGCCGAGGTCGCCGCGGTGGCGGAGGCGCCCGCGCCGGCCAGCAGGCCGGCGCCGAGGACGGCGCAACAGGCCGCGGACACGATGGCCCGGAAACGGGAGCGGTCGGGGGTGTGCATCCGGTGTCTCCTCATGGGGAGAGGGAACGCGTGCCGATTGGCATGAACGCGGTGAATCGGTGGAGCGAAACAGTAGGAGGACTAGACCAGACCGGTCAATGGTTCGGACCAATTTCGCCCGCCGGGGCGCACTCGGGTATTTCTTGAAGTAAGCGGTCGTTAACTGGTGACGGGATGCCTCCGATCGGGCATACTCACAGCGCAGAGCCGCTGGTCAGCAGCTTCCGAGACCCGGGACTGCAAGCATCGGCCAGGCACCAGAACGACCCGGCGGCGCCGCCCCCACCCATGGGCCCGTCCGCCAGTGCCCGACAGGGAGGAGAGCGCCGCCATGCCCGACCGCGCCCCGCAGCCGGTGGACCGGCAACTGCCCACGGAGGAGGCCCGGGACCTGATCTCGCTCGTCCGCGACATCGGGCAGCAGGAGATCGTCCCGAAGGCGGCCGAGGAGGAGGACGCCGGTCGCTTCCCGCGCGAGCTGTTCACCCTGCTCTCGCGCTCCGGCCTGCTCGGCCTGCCGTACGACTCCGAGTACGGCGGCGGCGACCAGCCCTACGAGGTCTACCTCCAGGTCCTCGAAGAGCTCGCCGCGGCCCGCCTCACCGTCGGCCTCGGCGTCAGCGTGCACTCCCTGGCCTCCTACGCGCTCGCCGCCTACGGCACCAAGGAGCAGCAGGTCGGGCACCTGCCCGCGATGCTCGGCGGCGGCATGCTCGGTGCCTACTGCCTCTCCGAACCGCACTCCGGCTCGGACGCGGCCGCCCTGCGCACCAAGGCGGTGCGCGACGGCGACGCCTGGGTGATCACCGGAACGAAGGCCTGGATCACGCACGGCGGGATCGCCGACTTCTACACGGTCATGGCGCGCACCGGCGAGGAGGGCCCACGCGGCATCACCGCGTTCCTGGTGCCCGGTGACGCGCCGGGGCTGAGCGCCGCGCCGCCCGAGAAGAAGATGGGCATGAAGGGCTCGCCCACCGCCCAGGTCCACTTCGACGGCGTGCGCGTCGGTGACGACCGGCGTATCGGCGAGGAGGGGCAGGGCCTCGCGATCGCCCTGTCCGCGCTCGACTCGGGGCGGCTCGGCATCGCGGCGTGCGCGATCGGCGTGGCGCAGGCGGCGCTCGACCAGGCACTGGCGTACGCGACCGAGAGGCGCCAGTTCGGCAAGCGGATCGCCGACTTCCAGGGACTGCGCTTCATGCTCGCCGACATGGCGACGCAGATCGAGGCGGGCCGGGCGCTCTATCTGGCGGCGGCGCGGCTGCGGGACGCGGGCCGGCCGTTCGCCATGCAGGCGGCCATGGCCAAGCTGCACTGCACCGACACGGCGATGCGGGTCACCACCGACGCCGTGCAGATCCTCGGCGGCTACGGCTACACCGCGGACTTCCCGGCGGAGCGCTACATGCGCGAGGCCAAGGTGCTCCAGATCGTCGAGGGCACCAATCAGATCCAGCGGATGGTCATCGCCCGTCATCTCGTGGGTCCAGAGGGACGCTGAACTGGTCGAGGCCCCGCCAGGGCGCCGCGAGCCGCATCCACTCCGGGTCGTGCCGGCCCGGGAGTGTGCGGCCGCCCTCGGCCCAGGCCCGCATCAGGTCGCGGTAGATCGGCGGGTCCTGGTAGCGGGGCGCGGTCGGCCGAACCGATTCTGCGGGCGGCGGGACGAACAGGAGGCGTTGACGCCCGGTCGCTGAGGAGATGGGGGTCATACCAGGGCAACGCGGAAGAGGCCGGACAGGTCACCCGCGGGTGGAATCGGGCGTGCGTTCAGGGGTGTTGGGGTGCCCGCTTCCGCGTCCGGGTTCCGGCCTGGATCCGGACGCACTGATCCCGCACCACGGCGGACTGCGAGCCGTGGTGCGGGGCAGTCACGGGGATGGAGCGAGCGGGCGAGGAAGGCCCGCGCTCAGGCCGCTTGGCGGCGCATGACGGGGACCCTGATGGGGCGTGAGCCCGGGCCGCCGACGTGCGAGAAGGGCTGGGTCCGCCAGTCGAGCCCCTGAGGGAGCGTCAACAGCAGGGCGGTGTCCTGCTCCTGGGGGTCGACGGACTCGTCCGCGGGACGGGCGTCTGCGGCCCTGCGGCCGGTGCCGGCACAGACCGTGAGTCCGAACGGGTTCCACGGCGAGGCGCACAGCGCATGCTCCGGCAGGACCTCCTCGTCCGCCAGTAGGGCGATTGGTTGTGCGCAGTCCGGGCAGACGACCCGGTACATCTCGAAGGTGTCGTAGGCGTCGAGCTCGTCGTCGAAGGTGTCGGGTTCGACGCCCTCCGGCTCGGGCTCGACGACGAGCTGCTGTCGCTTGGGTGCGGTGCGACCTGGGCGCTTAAGACTCTGCATTGGGTTCTCCCCCTCGGGCTGGGCCGTATCAGGCACTGCGGCCTCGACCACAGCAAGCACTTCCCGTCCCCCCTGGGCGGTAATCACGAGAACATCACGGAGACTGTTCGAGCCCTGTGGCGTTCGTCACATGCCGCGTGCAGGTGCCCACTGCGGTGGGTTTGTCCCCCTGACGGCCGGCAGTCGCCCGCCGACCAGATCACGAACCGGCCATGGCCTGGGCCGTTCAGGTATCCGAGGAGATCAACCGCACTGTAGGTTCTTGCGCCATGGAGGAGCTGGACCGACAGATCGTGCAGCTGCTCGTCAAGGACGGGCGGATGAGCTACACCGACCTGGGCAAGGCCACGGGCCTGTCCACGTCGGCCGTGCATCAGCGGGTGCGCCGGCTGGAACAGCGTGGCGTCATCCGCGGCTATGCCGCGGTCGTCGACCCGGAGGCCGTCGGTCTGCCCATGACCGCGTTCATCTCGGTCAAGCCCTTCGACCCCAGTGCGCCCGACGACATCGCGGACCGTCTTGCGGACGTGCCCGAGATCGAGGCGTGCCACAGCGTCGCGGGCGACGAGAACTACATCCTCAAGGTGCGGGTCGCGACGCCGCACGAGCTGGAGGAACTGCTGGCGCGGGTGCGGTCGTTGGCGGGGGTTTCGACTCGGACGACTGTTGTGCTGTCCACGCCGTACGAGGCGCGGCCGCCCAGGATCTGACCGGTGGTTCCACCCCTTCTCGGGGCGTGGAAGCGGGGCCTGTGAAACTGTGCTCCATGAGTGAGTCCAGTACGCCGCCCCAGACCGTTCTTCTCCGTCGCGGAGAGGTCCACAGCCCCGCTGATCCGTTCGCAACCGCGATGGTCGTCGAGCGGGGGCAGGTCGCCTGGGTCGGTTCCGAGGGTGCCGCCGACGCCTTCGCGGACGGGGTCGACGAGGTGGTCGATCTCGACGGAGCACTGGTCACCCCCGCGTTCACGGACGCGCATGTGCACACCACGGCCACAGGTCTCGCCCTGACCGGGCTCGATCTGTCGAACGCTCCCTCCCTCGAAGCCGCCCTCACCCTCGTACGGGACTTCGCCGCCGCCCGGCCGGACGACCCCGTGCTGCTCGGGCACGGCTGGGACGCCGCCCGCTGGCCCGGCGGCCGCCCCCCGACGCGAGCCGAACTCGACGAGGCCACCGGCCACCGGCCCCTCTACCTCAGCCGGATCGACGTCCACTCGGCGGTCGTCACGACGGCCCTGCTCGACCTGGTCCCCGGCGTCCCCCGCGAGGACGGACCGCTCACCGCCGATGCCCACCACGCCGTCCGCGCCGCCGCGTTCGCGGCCGTGACGCCCCGGCAGCGCACCGACGCCCAGCGCGCCGCCCTCGCGCACGCCGCCTCGCTCGGCATCGGCACGGTCCACGAGTGTGCCGGCCCCGAGATCTCCTCCGAGGACGACTTCACCGGCCTGCTGCGCCTCGCCGCCGAGGAGCCCGGTCCCCGCGTCGTCGGCTACTGGGCCGAGCAGGACGTCGCCAAGGCCCGGCAGCTGGGCGCGATCGGCGCCGCGGGCGACCTGTTCGTCGACGGCGCCCTCGGCTCGCACACGGCCTGCCTGCACGAGCCGTACGCCGACGCCGGCCACACCGGGACGGCCTACCTGGACGCCGCCGCGGTCGCCGCCCACGTCGTGGCCTGCACCGAGGCGGGTCTCCAGGCCGGGTTCCACGCCATCGGCGACGCGGCGGTGGACGCCGTGGCCGAGGGCGTGCGCGCCGCGGCCGAGAAGCTGGGCCTCGCCCGGGTCCGGGCCGCCCGGCACCGGGTCGAGCACGCCGAGATGCTCACGCCCGAGACCGTCGCGGCCTTCGCCGAGCTCGGTCTCACCGCCTCCGTGCAGCCCGCCTTCGACGCCCTGTGGGGTGGCGAGGACGGCATGTACGCGCAGCGACTGGGGATCGAGCGGGCGCGTGCGCTGAACCCCTACGCGGCGCTGCTGCGCGCCGGAGTGCCGCTCGCCTTCGGCTCCGACAGCCCCGTCACACCCCTGGACCCCTGGGGCACCGTCCGGGCCGCCGCCTTCCACCGCACGCCGGAGCACCGCGTCTCCGTGCGCGCCGCGTTCACGGCGCACACGCGCGGCGGCTGGCGGGCCGTCGGACGGGACGACGCGGGCGTCCTGACGCCGGGCGCGCCCGCCGACTACGCGGTGTGGCGCACCGGCGAACTCGTGGTCCAGGCCCCGGACGACCGGGTCGCCCGCTGGTCGACGGACCCCCGCTCGGGCACCCCCGGCCTGCCCGATCTGACCCCCGGCCGCGACCTGCCCGTCTGTCTGCGCACCGTGGTCGGCGGACGCACGGTCTTCGTACGGCCGGGCGAGTGATCTACGGGGGTGGCGCGCATGCGATCGTGCGCCGCGCCCCCGTCGCGCGACCTGCGCATCCTCTGCACTGACCAGGGCTTTGCCGGGATATGTGCAGGTCAAACGGCTGTTGACAGGCGGCCGCAGGGGGCCGGTAGGTTCTGCCGAGTCCACCACCGGACGCCCGAGGCGGGGAACGTCCGCGCACTCGCCGCAGCGCCGCCGGGTCAGGGACGGTGTGCCGCACCGGGGCACCGCCACTGGGAGCCAGGCTCAGGCCGGCGCGGCGCCGAGGCAGCGTTCCGGCCGGTCGGGGAGGTGTGACCCGGGTGGGGCCCGGGCGCTCAGTAGACAACGGCTTTCGGTTGATCCGCAGCCAGCGGATCCCAGGTCGGCCCGAAGGGCGCCGGGCCCCCATCCGCCGTACGCTCTCAGCCGAAGGCGCATTCTTACCCGCGTCTTGCTGATTCGACACCACCATTCGAACGTCCTGTCACGTCATCGCAGGCCGGCCACTATGGTGGATCCCTGCGTACGGACATGAAGGGGCATCAGTGAACGACGGCGACGGAACCCTCGCGGCAGGAGCCCAGGGGAGGAAGTTCGGCCCGCTCGGCACGGCCTTGGTGATCATCCCGACCTACAACGAGGCGGAGAACATCAAGAGCATCGTCGGCCGGGTGCGCGAGGCCGTCCCCGAGGCGCACGTACTCGTGGCCGACGACAACAGCCCGGACGGCACGGGGAAGCTGGCCGACGAGCTGACCGTCGACGACGACCACGTCCACGTGCTGCACCGCAAGGGCAAGGAGGGCTTGGGCGCCGCCTACCTCGCGGGATTCCGCTGGGGCCTGGAGCGCGGCTACGGCGTGCTGGTCGAGATGGACGCCGACGGCTCCCACCAGCCCGAGGAACTGCCCCGTCTGCTCACCGCCCTGAAGAGCGCCGACCTGGTGCTCGGCTCGCGCTGGGTGCCCGGCGGCCGGGTGGTGAACTGGCCGAAGTCCCGCGAGGTGATCTCCCGGGGCGGCAGCCTCTACTCCCGGCTGGCGCTCGACCTGCCGCTGCGCGACATCACCGGCGGCTACCGCGCCTTTCGCCGCGAGACCCTGGAGGGCCTCGGCCTCGACGAGGTCGCCTCCCAGGGCTACTGCTTCCAGGTCGACCTCGCCCGCCGCGCCGTCAAGGCCGGCTACCACGTCGTCGAGGTGCCCATCACCTTCGTCGAGCGCGAACACGGCGACTCCAAGATGAGCCGCGACATCCTCGTCGAGGCGCTGTGGCGGGTCACGGCGTGGGGCGTGGGGGAGCGGGTCGGCAAGGTCACGGGCCGCGGCGGCAAGCCGTCGAAGCCGTAGCCGCCGGTCGGGCCGCTGCCCGGCCCGGCCGCTCACAGGAACAGCTGATCGTGGCCTTATCCCGTGCTGAGCCGGGGCCAGGCACACTGGAAGCATGACGACTGGCGCTCAGACTCCCAGGTACCCCGCCCGGCCCCGGCGCTCCCGGCTGCGCACGTTCCTGCCGTTGGGCATCGCCGCGTGGCTCGTGCTGGAGATCTGGCTGCTGACACTGGTCGCGGGGGCGTCGAGCGGGCTGGCGGTCTTCCTCGTCCTGCTGGTGGGCTTCATCCTCGGCTCGGTCGTCATCAAGCGGGCCGGCCGGCGGGCCTTCCGCAACCTCTCCGAGGCGCTGCAACAGCAGCAGAGCGGCGTGATGCCCGCGGCGGCCCGGCCGAACAGCGAGGGCAACGGCCTGATGATGCTGGGCGGACTGCTGCTCATGATCCCCGGCCTGGTATCGGACGCGGTGGGCCTGCTCCTGCTGCTGCCCCCGGTCCAGAAGGCCGTGAGCCGCTCCGCCGAGCGCACCTTCGAGCGCAAGCTCCGCGAGGCCGATCCGGGCACCCTGGGCGGCGCCTTCCAGCAGGCCCGTATGTACCGGCCCGACGGCAAGGTCGTCCAGGGCGAGGTCATCAGGGACGAGCCGGGCGACACGCCGCAGGAGCCGCGCCCGCCGCTGACGCACTGAGCGTCCCGGCGCCCGGGCGCATTCGGCAGGAGCCGCAAGCACGCGGGCACGACAAAACCGCGGGCGCCGTACTTCACGTACGGCGCCCGCGGTCCTTGACGCGCTGTAATTTCGGCCAGGCCCCGGAGGGACTTACGCCGACTTGCGGCTGTCTCGCGGATGAACCGCGATGTTCATCGCACCGGAGCGCAGAACCGCCAGGCGCTCCTCGAGGACCTCTTCGAGTTCCTCACGGGTGCGCCGCTCCATCAGCATGTCCCAATGCGTACGCGCGGGCTTGGCCTTCTTCTCTTCCGGGCCATCGCCGTCCACGAGGAGTGCCTGGGCCCCGCAGACCTTGCACTCCCACTCCGGCGGGATCTCCGCCTCGACCGAGAAGGGCATCTCAAACCGGTGCCCTTTCTCGCATGCGTACTCCACGGCCTGGCGCGGGGCCAGGTCGATGCCGCGGTCCGTCTCGTAGCTGGTCACCACGAGGCGCGTGCCGCGAAGAGCTCGCTCACTCATGAATCGTGCCTCCCGGGCTTGTCGCCCACAGGACAGGTGTCGCTGTCGTCGTCATCCGGTCAACGTCCGGTCGGCGGTAAAGATTCCCGTTCCGAGTCCCGTTCCGGGTCATGCGTCGCCGTCGTAGCCGCCCTTGTTGTACCCACCAGCGCCCGGTTTGTCACATCTGCTAGCAGATGTAACCCAGCGTTTCGGCATCTTTGACGCGCAGTAACGGTACGCCTGGCAGGCCAAACGCGTACACTACAGCCCTTTCGCGCCGGATGCTAAATCCTGTCGGGAACCGGGTTCCCCGCTTCTTCGATCGCACGCCGCACCGGCACCCGCGCCAGCAGGGCGAACCCGATGACGAAGAAGCCCACCAGCGAGATGATCGCGTCCCGGTAGCTCCCGGTCAGCTGATAGGTGAGCCCGAACAGCAGCGGCCCGAGCCAGCTCATCCCGCGGTCGCTCATCTCGTACGCGGAGAAGTATTCGGCCTCCTTGCCGGGCGGGACGAGATGGGAGAACAGGGACCGGGACAGCGCCTGGCTGCCGCCGAGGACCAGGCCGATGCCGGCGGCCAGGACGAAGAACCACACCGGCGCCCCGGCCGGCAGGAAATACCCGGCGGCCAGCGTCACCGTCCACGCGACCAGCGAGCCGAGGATCGTGCGTTTGGCCCCGTAGGTCCGGGCCAGCCGGCCCATGGTCAGCGCGCCCGCCACCGCCAGCACCTGCACGAGCAGGATGGCGCCGATCAGGGTGGACTGCCCGAGGCCGAGTTCCTCGGAGCCGTAGACCGAGGCCTGGGAGATCACCGTCTGGACGCCGTCGTTGTAGACGAGGTACGCGAGCAGGAAGGCGAGGGTCAGCGGGTGGCGGCGCATGTCGCGGACGGTCGCCGCGAGCTGCCGGAAGCCCGGGAGGGCCGCCTCCCGCGCGGCGGACCTGCGATCGCGCAGCCGTGTCAGCGGGATGAGGGCGAAGGCGCCCCACCACAGGCCGGCCGACGCCAGGCAGATGCGGACCGCCGTGCTCTCGGAGACGCCGAAGCTGTCGTGCCCGGTGTACAGGACCAGGTTGACGACGAGGACCAGCGAGCCCGCCGCGTAGCCGAAGGCCCAGCCGCGGGAGGAGACCGCGTCCCGCTGCTCGGGCGGGGCGATCTGCGGCAGGTAGGAGTTGTAGAGCATCATCGCCACGGACTGCGCGGCGTTCGCGACGATCAGGAGCGCCCCGCCGAGCAGGTAGCGGTCGCCGTCCAGGAAGAACATGGCCGTCGTGGCCGTGGCCCCCAGGTACGCGGCGGCCGCGAGGAGGGGCTTCTTGCGGCCGGTGCGGTCGGCGGCGGCGCCCACCAGGGGCATCACCAGCACGGCCACGATCACCGACAGGGACACCGAGTACGCGAAGAAGGACCCGGCGCGCACCGGGATCCCCAGGGGGTGGACGTACCCGTCGGCGTCGGCCGCCGACTCGGCGACCGACGTCAGATACGGGCCCAGGAACACGGTGAGCACGCTCGTCGAGTAGACGGAGCACGCCCAGTCGTAGAAGTACCAGCCGCGCTGCTGGCGTCTGAGCTCAGCGGCCCCGTCGGCCGGCGGTGTCCGCACGGTGTCGGTGCCCACCCGTGCCCTCGCTTCCCCCGTGAAGGCGCGGAGGCGCAGGTGCCGGGTCTCAGACCCAGACGCCGCGGTCCTCCATGACCTTGCGCAACGTGTCGATGTGATCGGTCATGATGCCATCCACGCCGAGGTCCAGAAGCCGGTGCATGCTCTCGGGGTCGTTGACGGTCCACACGTGCACCTGGAGCTCGCGCGCGTGGGCGGCGTGGAGGAAACGCCGGTCCACGACCTGGATGCCGGACTGGATCTCGGGAACCTGGGCGGCGACCGCCGAGCGGCGCACCGCCGCCGGCAGCCCCCAGGAGCGCAGCCGCAGGTTGAGCACCCCCCGGGTGCCGTACGAGGTGGCCAGGCGCGGGCCGGCCAGCCGCTGCGCGCGCACCACGCGGGCCTCGGAGAACGAGCCGAGACAGATCCGGTCCCAGGAGTTCGTCCTGCCGACCAGGTCGAGGAAGGGCAGCAGGGCGGCCTCCGCCTTGACATCGACGTTCCAGCGCACGTCGGGGAAGGTCTCCAGCAGCTCCTCGAAGAGCGGCACCGGTTCCTCGCCCGCCACGCGCGCGTGGCGCACCTCCTGCCACGGCAGGTCGGCGATCCGGCCCGCCCCGTCCGTCACGCGGTCCAGGGTCGCGTCGTGGAAGGCGACGAGTTTGCCGTCCCGGGTGGCGTGCACGTCGGTCTCGATGTACCGGTAGCCCGCCTCGACGGCGCACCGGAACTGCCGCGCGGTGTTCTCCAGGCCGGCCGCGGCCCCGCCCCGGTGGGCGAAGGCGATCGGGCCGGGATGGTCGAGGTAGGGGTGGCGTATCCGCGGGGTCACGGACGCAGTATCGCTCCTCGGGGTTGACCGGTGGCAACGACCGCGCTGCCGGCGGATGCCGAGGGGACGGCGAACACGCGCAGGAACAGCTGGGCGAGCGGGCCGATCGCCACCGCGTACAGGAGGGTGCCGATGCCGACGGTGCCGCCCAGGACGAAGCCGGTCGCCACGACCGTGAACTCGATGACCGTGCGCACCACGCGGATCGAGACCCCCGTGCGCTGGTGCAGTCCCGTCATCAGGCCGTCGCGCGGCCCCGGGCCGAAGCGCGCCGCGATGTACAGTCCGGTCGCGGCGCCGTTCAGGACGATCCCCGTCACCAACAGCGTCCCGCGCACGGCCAGGCCGTGCGCGTCGGGCACCAGGGCCAGCGTCGCGTCCATCGCCACGCCGATGACCAGCACGTTGGAGATCGTGCCCAGGCCCGGCCGCTGGCGCAGCGGGATCCACGCGAGCAGCACCGCGGCGCCCACGATGGTCAGCACCACGCCGATCGACAGTCCCGTCAGCTCGGCGAGACCCTGGTGCAGCACGTTCCACGGCTCCAGCCCGAAACCCGACCTGACGAGCAGTGCCGAACTCGCGCCGTACAGCGCGAGACCGACGTAGAGCTGTGTCAGCCGCCGGGTGAGCCGCCGCTGCGTGGCCATGATGTGTGCCCCCCTGTGGTGTCAGTGGACTGCTGCATGACACCCTGTGGCTTGGATGGAGAGGCCATCCATGGCCAATCCGGGGAAGGTGGACTGATTCTCATGGCGCAGTGGACCTCGGCCGTGGGTGCGGCGCAGCTCGCACGGCTGCTCAACTCCCAGCAGGACCGCCCGGCAGGGCCCGGCACGCGCCGGCCGCCCGCCTACCGCGCGCTCGCCGACGGCATCCGCCTGCTGGTGCTCGAAGGGCGGGTCCCGGTGGCCGCCCGGCTGCCCGCCGAGCGGGAACTCGCGCTGTCCCTGTCCGTCAGCCGTACGACGGTCGCCGCCGCGTACGAGGCGTTGCGCAGCGAGGGGTTCCTGGAGTCCCGGCGCGGGGCGGGCAGTTGGACCGCCGTACCGGCCGGGAACCCGCTGCCCGCGCGTGGGTTGGAACCCCTGCCGCCCGAGGCCCTCGGCTCGATGATCGACCTGGGCTGTGCGGCGCTTCCGGCCCCCGAGCCTTGGCTGACCCGGGCCGTGCGGGGCGCGCTGGAGGAACTGCCGCCGTACGCGCACACGCACGGCGACTATCCCGCGGGGCTGCCCGCGCTGCGGTCGATGATCGCCGAGCGCTACACCGCGCGCGGGATCCCGACCATGCCCGAGCAGATCATGGTGACGACCGGGGCGATGGGCGCGATCGACGCGATCTGTCATCTGTTCGCCGGGCGGGGCGAGCGCATCGCCGTCGAGTCGCCCTCGTACGCCAACATCCTTCAGCTGATGCGTGAGGCCGGAGCCCGGCTCGTGCCCGTGGCGATGGCCGAGGGGCTCGCCGGGTGGGACATGGACCGCTGGCGGCAGGTCCTGCGGGACGCCGCGCCCCGGATCGCGTACGTCGTCGCCGACTTCCACAACCCGACCGGTGCGCTCGCCGACGAGGACCAGCGACGGCAGCTGGTCGACGCGGCCAGGTCCGCGGGGACCGTGCTGATCGCCGACGAGACGATGACCGAACTGTGGCTCGACCCGGACGTGCGGATGCCGCGGCCGGTGTGTGCCTTCGACCCGGCCGGGTCGACGGTGATCACCGTGGGATCGGCGAGCAAGGCCTTCTGGGCCGGGATGCGCATCGGCTGGGTGCGGGCCGCGCCGGACGTGATCCGCAGCCTGGTCGCGGCGCGGGCGTACGCCGACCTCGGCACGCCCGTACTGGAGCAGCTGGCTGTCAACTGGCTGTTCGGTACGGGGGGTTGGGAGCAGGCCGTGGAGCTGCGGCGCGAGCAGGCGCGGGAGAACCGGGACGAGATCGTGGCGGCGGTGCGGCGGGAGCTGCCCGAGTGGGAGTTCGAGGTGCCTCGGGGCGGGCTGACGCTGTGGGTGCGGACGGGCGGTCTGTCCGGGTCGCGGCTCGCGGAGGCGGGGGAGCGGGTGGGCGTGCGGGTGCCGTCCGGGCCGCGGTTCGGGGTGGACGGGGCCTTCGAGGCGTATGTGCGGTTGCCGTTCACCGTGGGGGGTGCGGTGGCTGAGGAGGCGGCTGTGCGGTTGGCCGCGGCGGCGCGGATCGTGGAGGACGGGGGTGTGGGAGCGGGCGAGTCGCCGCGTACGTTCGTGGCGTAGCGCCTGTAGCTGCGGCGGCCCGACTGACCTGACTGGCTAGGGCGCCTTTGAGGGTTCCGTCAGTACTGGTGCCGGCGTTCCTTCAGTCGGTTCCGTCAGTACCGGTACCGGCTCGGGTTCCGCCGGCTCGGGCTCCGGCACCGTCTCCGGTTCGACCGGTTCCGGTTCTCCCTGCGCCGGGTCCGGATCGGGCACCGTCTCCCCGTCCGCCGGTGTCGTGCGCGGCGGGAGGAGGTCCAGTACCGCCTGGCGGTGGGCGTCGGACGTGGCGTCGTCGTAGGGGTTGGGGGTCGCCGGGACCTGGAGGCGATGGACCGGGCCCGTGCCCAGGCGGGCGTAGCCGCGGCCGGGTGGGACCTGGTCGACGGGGGTGGTGTGCGGGGGTGCGCCCAGGACGGACTCGACCTGGTCGGCCGTCGCCGGGCCGAGGACCACGCGCGCGCGGGTGTGCTGCCGTACGGCGTCGGTGAGCGTGTCGACGCTGTCGAGCTGGTCGGCCACCACCACCGTCACGTTCGCCGGACGGCCGTGCCGCAGGGGGACCTGGAGGAGGGACTGCGGGTCCTTGCGGTCGTCGGCGGCGGCCAGGTGGGTGAACGCCGTCGGGCGGTCCAGGAGGATCCACAGGGGACGCTTGGTGTCCTCGGGCGGCGGGTGGCCCGCCTGATGGGCACGGTTGGCGGCGATGAGGCGACGCTCGGTCTCGTGCGCGGCCCACTCCAGGCTGGCCAGCGCCCCGGTGAGCCCGCACTCGACGGCCAGGACGCCGTCCCGGCCGGTCAGGCAGGCGTACTCGCCGGTGCCGCCGCCGTCGACGATCACCACGTCGCCGTGCTGGAGGGCCTGCAGGGCGATGGA
This sequence comes from Streptomyces coeruleorubidus, assembly GCF_028885415.1. GTDB lineage: Bacteria > Actinomycetota > Actinomycetes > Streptomycetales > Streptomycetaceae > Streptomyces > Streptomyces coeruleorubidus_A. Next base: position 1,712,702 of record NZ_CP118527.1, on the reverse strand, counting down.
CCGCAGCAGGGTCGAGGTGCCGCTGCCCGGCTGGCCGAGGGCGAGCAGATGGGGCTCGGTCGAGCGCAGGCCCGTGCGCCAGACGACCGGGGGCACGTCCCGTTGCTGATCGCCGTGGGTGAGGGGGAGCGTGCGCCGGACCTGCGTGGGGTCGGTGAAGCCGAGGACCGTCTCGCCGGGAGTGGTGACGAAACGCTGGGCGGCGATGTCGACGGGCAGCGGCAGGAGCACGCTGACCGTCAACTGGTTGCCCTCCTCGTCCCACGTGAAGTGGTATTCGCGGCCACGGCCCGACTTGGCCGCGAGCAGGTGCTCGATCCGCGCGCGGGCCTCGGCCTCACCGTCGGTGAAGTACGCCGGGTAGCGGACCACCAGGTGCGAGATCCGGCCGCCGCCGTCGAACGCGTAGGTCGGGAAGGCCTTGTCCCACGCACCGCCGTGGGCATAGAGCGGCTCGGGGTCCTCGGCGGTGGAGAAGTACGGCACGAGGGCCTCGTAGAGCGCCTCGAGGCGTTCTGTCTGCGACTCGTCGGGTCCGTCGGCCGCCGTCGGGGTACGGTCCCGGCCCTTCCAGGCCGCAGCCGCCATCAGGGTGACGGCGGCGAGCAGCGGTCCGTACGGCAGCAGCGCCACGACCAGCATCACGGAGGCCACGAGGAACAGCAGCGCCGAGCGTTTCTCCTTGGGGGTCTCGGTCCATCTGCGCCGCCCGGCCGCTGCCAGCCGGCGCAGACCCCGGGTGATCGTGATCAACGGGTGGAGGACGTCGGTGGCGGTGTCGGCCGCCGTCCGGGCCAGCTTCCGGCTCCGGGCGAGCTGCGCGCCGCCGTTGCTCAGAATGCGAGGGAGGGGGCGCCGGGCCACTGCTGCCTCCAGAGAGTGCGTACGGGCGGGATGCGTACGGGGAGTGGGATCGTCAGAACCTGATTCCGCCCAGGAGGCTCGCCAGGCTCTCGCCGCCCGCCTTGATGCTCGGGGCGATGGCCGTGCTCGCCAGATAGAAGCCGAACAGCATCGCGACCACCGCGTGCGACGCCTTCAGGCCGTCCTTGCGGAGAAAGATGAAGACGACGATGCCGAGCAGGACCACGCCTGAGATCGAGAGGATCATTTGAGTTCTCCTGGTTCGCGGGGACAGTCACCATGAGTACTTCCAGGCTCACAGGATGTATCCATACGATAAAAGGTGCAACTGGGTGAAATTCGGACTATTTCCCCCGGCTGGCGGAGTGGTCCCCGACCCGGTCGCGCTGGGCTGTTGCGCTCGGCGAGGTCTGCGGTGATCTTTACCTCGGGCACATCGGGTCATGTGCCACGCGAGCCAGTACTCTGGCGATTCACTCGTACGGCTGCACCGCTGGCAGGCGTACGCACCCGACGTGATGTGTGACGTGAGAGGCGGTCCGGCCGATGACCGAAGCCCCCGACCCCGAGGTCGTGGAGCTGGCGACCAAGATCTTCGATCTGGCCCGGCGGGGACAGACCGAGGCGCTCGTGGCGTACGTCGACGCGGGCGTTCCGGCCAACCTCACCAACGACCGCGGTGACTGCCTCGTGATGCTCGCCGCCTACCACGGCCACGCCGAGGCGGTACGCGCGCTGCTGGCCCGCGGTGCCGAGGCCGACCGGGTGAACGACCGAGGGCAGACCCCGCTCGCGGGAGCGGCCTTCAAGGGCGAGACGGACGTCATCAAGGCCCTCCTGGAGGGCGGCGCCGATCCGTCCGCCGGCACCCCGTCGGCGGTCGACACCGCCCGGATGTTCGGCCGGACGGAATTGCTCGAACTGTTCGGCGAGCGCTGAACCGGCCAGTCTGACCTGGAACGACAACGAAAACGGGGGAGGCGGGACGGGGCCGCCGAAATTTCGGTCGCGGCAGACGGAAGTGCCGAGTCATCATGACGACGTGGTTCACGGACGTGATGGTTGGGCAGGTGTTGCCGCACCGCGCGGGCCGTGACGCGGTCCGCAAGGGCCACCGACGAGAGGCAGAGGAAGATGGTCTACAGCAAGCAGGAAACGGCGGGCACTCCGACGTGTTGTCGCGCGGCCAGGTAGTACACGTCCCCGGTTGCGTCGACGCTTGATGTGAGGCTGTTTCCCATGTTCGATCCGGTCATAGCGCCCAGCGGTACGCTGCTCGGCCTGCTCCAGCGGGGCCGCGGCGACGGCACGCTGCACGCGCTCACCGCCCCGCGCCCCGAGGCGCTCACGGCGTTGAACCACTGCGTGCTGCGCGATCCCCGCCACGACTGGCAGGTGGAGAACCGCTCCCTCTACTACGCCCGCCTCTACCTCGACCTGAACGGCGAGCTCGACGCGGTCGAGGCCCATCTCTTCGACGCCGAGGACGTCCTCGACACCGACGAGTCGCGCACCGGGCTCGCCCTCGCCGTCCTCGGGCACCTCGCCTCCTACGGCAGGCGGGACGCGCTCGAACTGCTGCGCAGATACGCCGCCCACGGCTCCAACTGGGCCTGGGCCCTCGACGAACTGGCCCTCAGGGACGACGACGCCGGCCTGCGCGCCCTCGCCGCACCCGTCCTCGCGCGGTTCCCGGCCGATCCGGAGGGCGACGCCGAGCTGGCGGCGACCGTCCGGGACGCCTTCGAACCACGGCCGTGGCGACTGTGGGCCGAGGATCCGCGCGAATCCATCGCCACACGCGTGCGTGCCGCCCACGAGACGGGCTGTTTCGACCGCTGGCAGCGACAGATGCGGCCGACCGGTCCCCGGCCCGGGTGGAGCGTGCAGGCCGTCTTCGAATGGGCCCAGCAGGGCCTCGAACGAGGCGCGGCACTCCATGTCCCGGCCGCCCGATGTCTCACCGCCGTGGCGGGGCCCGAGGACCGGGCCGAGATCATCCAGGCGGCCAAGGACGGCAGCGACGGAGCCCGGTGCACCGCCCTGCGCTACCTCGCCGACGGCAACGATCCCGACGCCCTCGTCCTGATCGAGGACGCCGTGGCCACCGGCTCGACGGTCGTCGTGGACGCCGCCGTCGACGCCTTCGAACGCATGCGTTCGCTCGCCGCCGTGGACCGGGCGCGCGGCTGGGCCCGGCGGCCGGACGCGCTGGGCTCCGCCGCCGGACGCGTCCTCGCCTGCCGGGGCGGGGCGCAGGACCGCGACCTGGTCCTCGCGGCACTACGCGAAGCCGTACGGGGCGAAGGCCCCGACGCACCGACCCTGTGGACCCTGGTCGACGGCGCCGGGCGGCTCGGCATCGCCTGCGCCGCACCCGTGCTCCGCCACATCTACCGCGAGACCGCCTCCTCCCATCTGCGCGGCCGGGCCGCCCGTGCCCTCGCCGCCACCGACCCCTCCTTCGCCACCGGCTTCGCCGTCGAGTGCCTGTGGGACTGCGAGGAGACCACCCGCGAGATCGCCGCCCGGCACGCCGAGACCGGAGACGCCCGTGTCGTCGAGCGACTGCGCCGGCTCGCCGCCGACCCGGCCGAGGAGGCCGAGGTCCAGACGGCCGTACGCAGCCGGATCGGTCCCGAGGAGACCGCTGTGTGACCCCGCTCCGCGTGAGTGTGTGACTCCCTTCGTGCAAGGACGCCGGGGCGGAATCAGGCCGCCCGGGTGAACGGGGGATGACTCTCGGGTCAGGGGCGTATGGACGCGGCCTGACCTGCGCGGGTGCGCCTCAGAACGCTCATAGGACGTTCCACGGCCGGAAAGATCCACGTTGACGCGGCCACGTCCGGCACGGCGACAACACGGGTATGCGAGTCGTCATCGTGACCGAATCCTTTCCCCCCGATGTGAACGGCGTGGCCCACTGCGCGCTCCAGACCGCCCGGCACCTCGTCGATCGCGGTCACGCCCCCGTCGTCGTCGCCCCGGCCCCCGCGCCCGGGCACAAGCCCGACACCAGCGCGCCGTGCCCCGTCGTCCACGTCCCCTCCCTCCCGCTCCCCGGCTACCCCCAGGTCCGCGTCGCCCTCCCCAGCCGCCGCCTGGCCGCCACCCTCATCGAGCACCGTGCCGATGTCGTCCACCTCGCCAGCCCCTTCGTCCTCGGCGTGCGCGGCATGGCAGCCGCCGCCCGCCTCGGCACCCCGGCCGTCGCCGTCTACCAGACCGACCTGGCCGGATACGCCCGTACGTACATGGGTGCCGGAGAGGCCGCCGCCTGGCGGCGGATCCGCTCCGTGCACGGCGCCGCCGACCTCACCCTCGCCCCGTCCAGCGCGGCCCTGCGCGACCTGGAGACGCACGGTGTACCGAGGGTCGAGCTGTGGCCGCGCGGCGTCGACACCGAACGTTTCCGGCCCGACCGCCGCGACGAGGCCCTGCGTCGTGAACTCGCCCCGAACGGTGAGCTGATCGTCGGCTACGTCGGCCGGCTCGCCCCCGAGAAGCAGGTCGAACTCCTCGCCGGTGCCTGCGGCCTGGAGGGCGTCCGGGTCGTGGTCGTCGGCGACGGCCCGAGCCGGCCCGGCCTGGAGCAGGCGCTGCCCGGCGCGGTCTTCCTCGGCCGCCGTACCGGTGACGACCTGGCCCGGGTCTTCGCCTCGTTCGACGTCTTCGCGCACACGGGCCCCTTCGAGACCTTCTGCCAGACGGTCCAGGAGGCCATGGCCAGCGGCCTGCCCGTCGTCGCGCCCGCCGCGGGCGGGCCGCTGGACCTGGTCGCCCACGGGCGCACCGGCCTGCTGGTGCCGCCGCGCGACGCGACCGCCGTCCGGGACGCGGTGCGGTCCCTGGCCGCCGACGCCGGGCTGCGGGCCGCCTTCGGCGCCGCCGGGCGCGCCACCGTGGAGGGCCGCACCTGGGCGGCCGTCGGGGACCAGCTGATCGGGCACTACGCGAACGTGCTCGCCGCGCGCCGGACGGCGGTGGCGGCATGAGCGACTCGCGTCCGGGCAACAGCAGCCGCCAGTCGCTTCGGATCGTGCGGCTCGCCAACTTCGTCGCGCCCGCGTCCGGCGGGCTGCGCACCGCCCTGCGTGAACTCGGCAAGGGCTTCAAGGCGGCGGGGCACGAGCCCGTCCTCGTGGTCCCCGGCGAGCGGATGAGCGACCGGGAGACCGAGCAGGGGCGGGTGATCACCCTCCCCGGGCCGCTGCTGCCCGGCACCGGCGGCTACCGCGTGCTCGCCGACAAGCGGCGGGTGGCCCGGCTCCTGGAGGAACTCGCGCCGGACCGGCTGGAGGTGTCCGACCGTACGACCCTCAGGTGGACCGGCAGGTGGGCGCGGCGCGCCCGGGTCCCCGCCGTGATGGTCTCCCACGAGACCGCCGACGGCGTGCTGCGCACCTGGGGCCTGCCCGAGGGGGCCGCCCGTCGTGCCGCCGACGCCCTCAACGTCCGTACGGCCCACACGTACGCGCGCGTGGTGTGCACCACCGAGTTCGCCGAGCGGGAGTTCGTGCGGATCGGGGCACGCAACGTCGTCCGGGCCCCGCTGGGCGTCGACCTGGTCCAGCGGCACCCCGCGCTGCGTGACCCGGAGCTGCGGGCGCGGCACGCGCGCGTGGACGAGACGCTGCTCGTGATGTGCTCGCGGCTGTCGGTGGAGAAGCGGCCCGGCACGGCGCTGGACGCCCTGGAGGCGCTGCGGCGGCGCGGGCGCCGGGCGGTGCTCGTGGTGGCCGGGGACGGGCCGTTGCGCGCCCGGCTCGAACAGCGGGCGCGCGAGAGCGCCCTGCCGGTCACCTTTCTCGGGCACGTCTCCGACCGCGGGCTGCTCGGCGCGCTCCAGGCGTCCGCCGACGTGGCCCTGGCGCCGGGGCCCGCCGAGACGTTCGGGCTCGCCGCGCTGGAGGCCATGGCGTGCGGCACGCCCGTGGTGGCGAGCGCGTCGTCCGCGCTGCCGGAGGTGATCGGCTCCGCCGGGGCCGTCGCGGCGGACCACGGGGAGGCCTTCGCGGACGCCGTGGACCTGGTGCTGGAACGCCTGGAGGCGGACCGGCGCGAGGGGGCACGCGCGCGTGCGGAGTGCTTCGGGTGGGACGCGGCGGTCGACGCGTTCCTCGCCGCGCATGACGCGGCCGTTCCCGTACGCCCGTACGTGCCCGGGGGCGTGGCATGAGACCCGTGCGGTTCGGGGGGTCTACGCGGTTCGAGGGGCCCCCGCGGTTCGTGGCCCTCGGTGACTCGCTGACGGAGGGGGTGGGCGATCCCGTCGGCGACGGGGAGTGGCGCGGCTGGGCCGCGTTGCTCGCCGCCGGGCTCACCGAGCGACCCATCGGTGTCGCCGAGGGACCGGCCGGGCTTACCGACGGACCGGCAGGGCTTACCGAGGGACCCGCCCGGTTCACCAACCTCGCGGTGAGCGGGGCGCAGACCCGGGATGTGCTGGAGCGGCAGTTGCCTGCCGGGCTGGAGCTGCGGCCCGACCTCGTGTCCGTCGTGATCGGCGTCAACGACACCCTGCGCTGCACCTTCGACATCCAGGCCGTGGCGGCTCGGCTCGACCAGGTGTACGCGGCCTTCGCCGAGCAGGGCGCGGTCCTGCTCACCGCCTGCCTGCCCGACCCGGGCACGATGCTCGGGCTGCCGGGGGCACTGGCCCACCCGCTGGCGCGGCGGCAGAGGGCCGTGAACACGGTCGTCCACGCGCTGTCCGACCGGTACGGAGCTCTGCACCTGCACGCGTGCGAGGGCGACTGGATCACGGACCGCGCCATGTGGAGCGCGGACCGGCTGCACCCCGGGGAGCGCGGACACCGGCAGCTGGCCCTGCGCTTCCACACGCTGCTCGCGGAACACGGCCTCGCGACCGGGCCCGCGCCCTCGCCCGAGCCCGAGTTCCCCGGCCCGACCAGGTCGGCGAGCCTGTGGTGGCTTGCCACGGCCGGTACCGGCTGGGTGGCCCGCCGGTGCACCGACCTGCTGCCCCAGCTCCTGACACTCGCCGCCGACGAACTCCGGCACCGGGCCCGGGGCACGAGCGCCCGGCTCGATCTGCGGGCCTCCGCGGCCGTGTCCGCCGCGCTCGCCGCCCTGTCGGTGGCGGAGCAGCCGGACGCGGCCTGACAGGTCGGCAGCGACGGACGTGGCCCGGCCGGTTCAGCGGCGCCGTACGGCCACGAAGCGGACCGGCGTGCCCGCAACCGCCTGGGCGGCTGCCGCGAGGTCGGCGGCGCGCACCACCGCGATCACCGGATAGCCCCCGGTGGTCGGGTGGTCGGCGAGGAACACCACCGGCCTGCCGTCGGGCGGGACCTGGACCGCGCCCAGCACCATGCCCTCGCTGGGGAGTTCCCCGGCCCGGGCCCGCTCCAGGGCGGGCCCCTCCGTGCGCAGCCCGATGCGGTTGCTCGCGGGGGACACCCGGTACGGACGCGAGACGAAAGTGCGCAGGGCCTCCGGCGTGAACCAGCCGTCGCGCGGGCCGAGTGTCACCCGAAGGACCAGCTCGGCCGGTGGCGCCGGCTGCGGGGCGACGTCCACGCGTGCGTGCGCGCCCGCCGGCCGGCCAAGGGGCAGCACCGTGCCGTCCGTGAGAGGGGGCGGGCCGAGCCCCGACAGCAGGTCCGTCGAGCGGCTGCCGAGCACCGGCTCGACGGCGATGCCCCCGGAGACGCCCACGTAGCTGCGTAGGCCCGACACGGCAGGTCCGACGTCCAGCAGCGCCCCGGCGGGCACACGCACCGGCGCGCCCCAGGCGACGGGCCGTCCGTCCACCGTGACCCGGCAGGGGGCGCCCGCCACGGCCACGGTGACAGTCGAACGAGGGCGTACGGCACAGCCGTTGAGGGTCGTCTCCAGCACGGCCGCCGCGGGCGGATTGCCGGCGAGCCGGTTGACCAGGTCCGCCGCGGGCCGGTCCAGCGCCCCGGAGCGGGGCACTCCGAGGTGGGCGTGCCCGGGGCGCCCCAGGTCCTGCACGGTGGTCAGGGCCCCGGCCCGGACGACGGCGAGCGCACGGTCGGTCACGAGTGTCCCACCTGCTCGACGGGGACGAACCGCACGCGCGTGCCCGGCGACAGCAGCGCGGCCGGCACGCGCGCGTGGTCCCACAGGACGGCGGCCGTCGTGCCGATCAGCTGCCAACCGCCCGGCGACGAGCGCGGGTACACGCCCGTGTACGGGCCCGCCAGCGCCACCGAACCGGCCGGGACGGCCGTGCGCGGGGTGGCCCGGCGCGGCACGTCGTAGCGCGGCGGCAGGCCGGTGAGGTAGCCGAAGCCGGGGGCGAAGCCGCAGAAGGCGACCCGGAACTCCGTCCGCGAATGGAGACGGGCGACCTCCCGCTCGGCCACGCCCCAGTGCGCGGCGACGTCGGCCAGGTCCGGGCCGTCGTAGCGCACCGGGATCTCGACCACCGCACGCGCGCGCGGAGGAGCGGGCGGCAGCTGCGCGGCGGTCAGTTCGGCGGCCAGCCGGGCGGGGGAGTCCAGGCCGTCGAGGAGGACCGTGCGGGCCGCGGGCACGATCTCGCGGGCCGACAACGAGCCCTCCGCGCGGCGGCGCAGCAGCTCGGCGTGCAGGGCCTGGGCCTCGTCGCCCGAGGAGACCTCGACGAGCAGGGCGTCCTCGCCGACCGGCAGGACCTTCATGCGAAGGCCTCCACCCGGACCCCCGAGGCCTCCAGCCGCTCCCGCACCCGGCGCGCCAGCTCCACCGCGCCGGGCGTGTCGCCGTGCAGGCACAGGGAACGCGCGCGTACCTCTATCCGGGTCCCCGAGTGGGAGACGACCTCGCCGGAGCCGGCCAGACTCAGCGACCGCTCCACGACGGTGTCGGGGTCGGTGACCACGGCGCCCTCCACGGTGCGCCGCACGAGCGTGCCCGCGTCGGTGTACGCCCGGTCCGCGAACGCCTCCGTGACGACCGGCAGCCCGGCCTTCCCGGCCAGCTCGAGCAGGCGCGAGCCGGGCAGGCCCAGCACCGGCAGCGTGGCGTCCGCGAGGAGCACGCCGTCGACGACGGCGGCGGCCTGCTCCTCGTCGCGTACGACCCGGTTGTAGAGCGCGCCGTGCGGTTTCACATAGGCCACGCGGGCGCCCGCCGCGCGGGCGAAGACTTCCAGGGCGCCGATCTGGTAGGCCACCTCGGCCGCCAGCTCGGCGGGCGGCACGTCCATCGCGCGCCGCCCGAACCCGGCCAGGTCCCGGTAGGACACCTGGGCGCCGATCCGGACGCCGCGCTCGGCCGCCAGCTCGCACACCCGGCGCATCGTGACCGCGTCCCCGGCGTGGAAGCCGCACGCCACGTTGGCGCTGGTGACGACCGACAGCAGCCGTTCGTCGTCGGTGAGCCGCCAGCGGCCGAAGCCCTCGCCGAGGTCGGCGTTCAGGTCGATGGAGGTCATAGCCGTGTCGAGTCTCCTGTCAGCTGCTGTCAGGCCACGCGGTACTGCTCGTCGCGGGCGTCGGTGAGGAACATCTGCCCCGGGGCGTGCGTGAGGGCGAACGGCGGGCGCGAGGCCATCACGGCCGCCTGCGGGGTCACTCCGCAGGCCCAGAACACCGGGATGTCGTCCGGCTCGGCGTCCACCGCGTCGCCGAAGTCGGGGCGGCCGAGGTCGTCGATGCCGAGCCCCGAGGGATCGCCGCAGTGTACGGGGCTGCCGTGCACCGCCGGCAGCAGACTGCTCTCCCGGATCGCCGCCGCCAGGTCCTCCGGCGGCACCGGCCGCATGGACACCACCAGCGGCCCGTGCAGCCGCCCCGCCGGACGGCACTGGCGCCCGGTCACGTACATCGGAACGTTGCGGCCCTGCTCGACGTGGCGGATCGGAACGCCCGCCTCGCCCAGTGCCCACTCGAACGTGAAGCTGCACCCGATCAGGAACGACACCAGGTCGTCCCGCCAGTACGCGCGCACGTCCGTCGGCTCGTCCACCAGCTCGCCGTCCCGCCACACCCGGTAGCGCGGCAGGTCGGTGCGCAGGTCCGCGCCCTGCGCGAGCACGGTGGTCCAGGATCCCGCGTCCGTGACGTCGAGGACCGGGCACGGCTTGGGGTTGCGCTGGCAGAACAGCAGCATGTCGTAGGCCCAGTCGGCGGGCACCGAGATCAGGTTGACCTGGGTGTGGCCCGCCGCGACCCCTGCCGTGGGGCCCGTCAGGCCCTTCCGGAAGCGGGCGCGGGCCGTTTCCGGGCTCCACGCGCGCGCGTGCTCGTCGACGAGGAGGACAGGACGGTCCCCGGTCTCGGTGCTCGTGCGGTTCACGTGAGCTCCTTCCCGCGCGTCTCCGGCAGCCCGAGCAGCGCCAGTGCCGCCAGGCCGTAGCCGATCGCCCCGAAGACCAGCGCGCCGCCCACGCCCCAGCTGTCGGCCAGGAAACCGACCGTCGTCGGGAAGACGGCGCCCACCGCTCGCCCGGTGTTGTACGTGAAGCCCTGCCCCGTGCCGCGCACCGCCGTCGGGTACAGCTCGCTCAGGTAGGAGCCGAAGCCGCTGAAGATCGCCGACATGCAGAACCCGAGCGGGAAACCGAGCACCAGGAGCAGGGTGTTGGCGCCGCTCGGGATGTTCGCGTACGCCAGGATGCAGATCGCCGACAGCAGGGCGAAGAGCCAGATGTTGCGCCGCCGGCCCAGCTTGTCGGTGAGGTAACCGCCCGTCAGATAGCCGATGAAGGCGCCCGATATCAGGAACGTCAGGTAGCCGCCGGTGCCGACGACCGACAGGTCGCGCTCGGACTTGAGGTAGGTCGGCACCCAGGTGGCCAGCGTGTAGTACCCGCCCTGGACACCGGTCGAGAGCAGCACCGCGAAGACCGTCGTCCGCAGCAGGCCGGGCTTGAAGATCGCCGTGAACGAGCCTTTCTCCGCGCTCCGTTCACGCGCCGCCGCCGCCTCGGGCGCGTCGTGCACACTGCGCCGCAGCCAGATGACCAGCAGGGCGGGCAGGGCCCCGGTCCAGAACATGATGCGCCAGGCCAGGTCGTCACCGGCCACCGAGAAGATGACGGTGTAGGCGATCACGGCCATGCCCCAGCCCACGGCCCAGGAGCTCTGGATCGCGCCGAGCGTGCGGCCCCGGTGCTTGGCGCTCGCGTACTCGGCGACCAGGATCGCGCCGACGGCCCACTCGCCACCGAAACCGAGGCCCTGCAGGGCACGGAAGACCAGCAGCGTCTCGTAGTTGGGCGCGAAGCCGCAGGCGACGGTGAACACCGCGTAGGTGATCACCGTGACCATGAGCGCCTTCACCCGGCCGACGCGGTCGGCGAGGACGCCCGCGAGGGCGCCGCCGATCGCGGAGACCACCAGCGTGACCGTCGTGAAGAGGCCGGTCTGGCCGCTGTTCAGGCCGAAGTAGGCGGACAGCGCGACCATGCTCAGCGGCAGTGTGAAGTAGTCGTACGAGTCCAGGGCGTAGCCGCCGAAGGCACCGGCGAACGCGCGGCGGCCGCGCGGGCCCAGGGCGCGCAGCCAGCCGAACGCCCCGTCGTCGTCGGTGCGTTCGGCTGCCGCGGGGCGCGTGTCGTCGCTCAGGGCCTGTGGTGGTGGAGTCGTGCTCATGGGCACCTCGCAGAGGGGGGACGGAGGGTGCTTCGGGCTGAGCCTTGGGTGCTTTGCGGGTGAGCTTGGCCGCCTCGCGCGGCGGGCCGTGCGTAGCACCGTAGAGGATTGTTCAACGATCCCTCAATACTCATGTTGTTTCGTTCTTGTAATCTGCGATTGAATTCCGGCATGGCAGAGCAGCTGAGGGATCTCTCCGACGACCGGGCACTCCTGGGGCGCACGAGCACCGCCGAACGCGTCTCGGACATCCTCAGAAGCCGGATCGCCGAGGGCTACTTCCCGCCCGGGACCCGGCTGTCGGAGGACAGCATCGGCGGCGCGCTCGGCGTCTCCCGCAACACGCTGCGCGAGTCGTTCCGGCTGCTCACGCACGAGCGCCTGCTCGTCCACGAACTGAACCGGGGTGTCTTCGTCCGGGTCCTGACCGTCGAGGACGTCGAGGACATCTACCGCACCCGACGGCTCGTCGAATGCGCCGTGGTGCGGGGTCTCGGCGAGCCGCCGTACGGGCTCGACGGGCTCGCCGGTGCCGTGGAGGAGGGGCGGCGGGCGGCGCGGGAAGGTGACTGGAAGGGGGTGGGTACGGCCAACATCCATTTCCACCGGGAACTGGTCGCTCTCGCCGCGAGCGAGCGCACCGACGAGTTGATGCGGAGTGTTTTTGCCGAACTGCGCCTGGCCTTCCACGTGGTGGACGAGCCGCAGCGGCTGCACGAACCGTACATCGCGCGAAATGTCGCAATCCTTGAGGCTCTTCAGGTGGGGGACCGAAGGAAGGCCGAGGCACTGCTCGCCGGTTACCTCGACGACTCGCTGGAGCGGGTCGTCGAGGTGTACCGGCGGCGGGTCGGCGAGGACGGCTGAGGGGACGAGCGGCGTCGGAGAGCCACCCTGCCGCCGGGGCGTATCCGCGTCGTTTGGGTCGTTGTCAGACCCAGGACCTAGTCTGTGCACCGTGACTTCGCCTGCATCGACGGACAGCGTTCCGCCCCAGCTCAGCGCGGGGCCGCGCCCCGCCCTGGGGCCGGCCGCCGACGAGGGCCTGGCGCGGCGCCTGCGCGCGCTCGCCTGCACCGCGCCGCTGCACGACCTCGACGCGCGCAAGGCCAACCTCGCCGGTGAGTACTCGGTGTACGGCATGGCGGAGGTCGCCCTCGCGGCCATCGACCTCGTCACCCTGAACATGGACTTCGACACGGGCGCGGACCACGACCAGATCGTCGCCCGCCTCATCCCGCGCATCGCCGCCCAGGCGCCGCGGCGGCCCGCCGTCGAGCACGAGCGGGTGGCCCGCTGGGTCCTGGAGAACCTGATCAACGTCGGCAGCGTCGACCGCGGTTTCCGCGCGGTGTACGGCACGTTCGGGGCGGACGGCACGTATGTGCGCCGTGACTACGACTTCAAGCTGATCGAAGAGGTCCCCGGCCCGGGCGGCACGGTCTACCTGCGGACGACGGACGAGGCGGTCAACGTCCTCGTCGGCGCCCTCGACACGGACGTCACCAGCGCGCAGATCGCCGCCGAGGTCAAGCTGGAGGTGCTGATCAGCCGCGGCCGGCTCGCCGACGCCCAGCTCGCGGCCGAACAGGCCCGCTACCGCACCGTGCAGTACTCGGAGACCCTGCGCCGCGCCCTGGACGCGACCCGGCGCAATGTGCGCGCGGTGGACTGGCTCACCACCGTGCCCGACATGATCGCCGAGGCCCTGGAGCACGTGGCCGACCGCTACCGCCACGAGAACGCGATCCTCACCAACATCCGCAAGGCCCGCGACGAGTCCGAGGACCCGGAGCACAAGCGCCGCGCCGCCGAGCTCGTCGACATCGTCAAGGACTGCATCCGGCGGCACACGCAGTTGCAGTCCCGGCTGCTCGAGGCCGGACCGCTGTTCCGCGCCGAGCAGGACCGGCAGGCCTTCGCCACGCCGATGACGACGTCGGGGATCGACCTGTACGGGCATCTCGTCTCGCCCGTTCTGCTGCTGCCGCTGGAGCAGGCCGTCCGCGTCACGGACGCCTTCTTCGGGCGGGGTACGGGGCTGCGTACGCCGGTGTCCGTCCGGGTCGGGGACCTCGTCGACATACTGCTGACGCCGCCGGCGGAGCGGGAGCACCTGGGTGCGGAGATGCCCGAGCCGGATCTCATCGCCACGCCCGACGACAGCCGGTTCAGCGAGGAGCAGATGGCGGCCGCGCAGGAGCTGCTCGACCTGCCGGCGGATGCGCCGCGCCGGTTGTCCGGGCTGCTGGCCGAGGCCCGGCGGCAGGATCCCGAGCTGCCGTATCTGGTGGCCCTGCTGGCGGTGCATGCGGCCAGCCCGCCGGTCGGGACCGCGTATCGGCAGGGGGAGCAGAAGCTCTTGTTCGCCGTGGACGACGGGACGGAGCTCGATGACCCGGAGTTCGGTGGAGCGGACCTGATCGTCGGCACCGCGCTGCTGGATGCGGTGGGGATGGCGGCGGACCGGACGGAAGCAGCATGAATCAGTACGAGTGGCCCAAGGAGTCCCGACCGTGAGTGAGCACGTCGAGTGGAGTGAGTCGGAAGGCCCGGCCCCGACGGCCTCGGCCGCCGTCACGCCCGCCGACGCCGCCGACGCGGCTCGGCTCGTGTCCTTCGGTTTGCAGCCCAAGCTTCAGCCCGCCCGCGACCAGGAGTACGCGGACCTGCTGCGGCGCTACCGCGAGGACCCGCCGTTCGCGCGGCTCGCCGACGCGGTGGCGACCGGACTGGGGCTGATCGTGCTGGAGGTGTCCCCGCGCGCGGGCATGGCCGTGACCGCCGCCGAGGACTCCGTCTTCGCCGTCCGCATGGGCGACTACGCGCGTCGTACGTCCGCCGACGGCGGCGACCGGTTCCTGCACGGGCTGGCCCATCTCGCCGTCGCCGCCATGGCGTTCCCGCGCCCCGAGGACCTCGCCGACGACGGCTACATCGGCCGCGTCACGGTCAACGGCGTCGACGCCTTCGTCCGCCAGGCCTGCCGCCGCCTGGAGGAGCGCGCCGCCGAACAGGGCGAGAACACCGACCCGGCCACCGACGCGCCCGGCCTGGAGGCCGCCTGGCGGATCTGGGTGCGGCGCAGCTCGACCGGGGCCACCAAGGACGCGCGCCGGCTCGCCGGTTCGACCACCGGCATCGTCGCGAAGGCCGTCGCGTTCCTCACCGACTCCGGTTTCCTCCAGCGCACCGGCGACGACAACGGCGGCACGTACCGCACGACCGCCCGCTACCAGCTCCAGGTCCGCGACATGGCCGGCAGCGCCGCCCTGGCCGAGCTGCTGGAGCTGGGCGTCGTCCCGGTCACCGACGGCACACCGACGCTGCTGCCCCCAGAGGAGAGCGACGACCTGGAACTGGTCGCCGATGCCGGGCTGCCGTTCCACTCCTCCTGAAACTCCTCCTGAACTCCCCATCTCACGAAGACTTACGAGAGTCCGCCATGTACGAGCTGTCCCGGGTCCGCCTCTACTCCATCGGGCCGGCCGGTGCGCGCTACGCCGACACCGTGCTCGACCTGCGCGGTGTGGGAGAGATCGTGCCCGACCCCGCGCCCACACAGGCGGAGTTCTTCGAGGAGGAGCCCGTCGGCCCGCCGCGCCGGCCCGCGCCCGCGGGTGTGCTCTTCCTGGAGAACGGCGGCGGCAAGTCGGTGCTGCTCAAGCTGATCTTCTCCGTGATGCTGCCCGGCCACCGGAACACTCTCGGCGGAGCCAGCTCCGGCGTGCTGCGCAAGTTCCTGCTCGCCGACGACTGCGGCCACGTCGCGCTGGAGTGGCAGCACGTGCTGACCGGCGAGTGCGTCGTCGTCGGCAAGGTCAGTGAGTGGCGCGGGCGGCAGGTCTCCAACGACCCGCGCAAGTTCGCCGAGGCCTGGTACTCCTTCCGTCCCGGGCCCGGACTGAGCCTCGACAGCCTCCCCGTGGCCGAGTCCACCGCCGTACGGGCCCCGGTCGAGGGCCAGTCGGGCGCGCGCGGCCGGCGTCGCACCATGAAGGGCTTCCGCGACGCCCTCACCGAGGCGGGCAAGACCTACCCGCACCTGGAGGTGCACTGGGAGGAGATCCACGACCGCTGGATCGAGCACCTGGGCGACCTCGGACTCGACCCCGAACTCTTCCGCTACCAGCGGGAGATGAACGCCGACGAGGGCGAGGCCGCCGGTCTCTTCGCGGTCAAGAAGGACGCCGACTTCACCGACCTGCTGCTGCGCGCCGTCACCGACACGCGTGACACCGACGGGCTCGCCGACCTGGTCAGCGGCTTCGGCAACAAGCTGGGCCGGCGCGCCGAGCTGATCGCCGAGCGCGACTTCACCGCCGGATCCGTCGACCTGCTCCGGCGGATCGTCGAGGCCGCCGAGGCCCGTTCACGCGCGCGTGACATTCACGCCGGAGCCGAGCGCCGGACGCGGACCCTGGCGCGCAGACTGTCCGCGCGCGGCGTGCAGGAGCGGGTCCGGGCCGCCGACCTGGCCCAACGGGTCACCGCCGCCGCGTACGCCGTCACGCACGCCGAGGCGGCCCGCGAGCGCAGCGCGCTGATCTCCGCCGAACTGGCCTACCGGCACGCCTCGCTGGCGCTCGCCGCGGCCGAGAAGTCCGCCGCCGCGCAGAAGCGCGAGCTCGCCGACGCCCGCACGCTGTACTCCGCGTGGCAGGCCGCCGAGGCCGTGCTGCGCCACCGCGCCGCCGCCGACCGCGTCGCCCGTGTGTCCGCCGCGATCCAGGAGGCGGAGCGCGATGCCGCGCCCGCGCTCGCCGCCCGCTCCAAGGCCGCCGTCGACCTCGTACGGGCCCTGCACGCGGCCGCGGAGAAGGCGGAGAACCACGCCAACGAGGAGGAGGAGCGCTCCGCCGCCCTCCAGGAGGTCAGCGACGCCGCCTACCGGGACTCCACCGCCGCCGCCACACAGGCGCAGCGCGCCCGCAGCGAGGTCGGGCACCTCAAGCAGCGCCTGTCCGAGGTCGAGCAGGAGACCGCCGAGGCGGTACGGGCCGGCTGGCTCGACGACAGCGCGCCCGACGCCGACCCGGCCCGCGCGGCCCTCGCCGCGAGCGACGCCGAGAAGACCGCCGTCGCGGCCTGGGACTCGGCCCGCGAGGCGTCCCGCCGGGCCACCGAGCACGCGCGCGAGGCCGCCGCCGCCGAGACCCGCGCGGAACTGACCGCGGCCCGCGCGGCGGACGCGGCGACGGCGGCCGAGCGGTCGTACGAGGCCGAGCGCCGCACCGCCGAGGCGCTGGCGGGGGAGGAGCGGCTGGCGGAACTGCTCAGCCTGACCTCCGAGACCCGCCCGGGCATCCCGCAGCCCCGCCATGGCACGGACAGCGAGCCGGCCACCCGGCCCGCCTCGGGCGAGCAGGGGCTCAGCCCCGAGGAGCTCGACCGCTTCGCCGACGACCTGCGCGAACTGCTCGACGACGCCGTCACCTCCGCCGAACGGCAGCTGTTCGAACTGCGTACGGCCGCCGCCGACGACTCCCGGATCCTCGGCGCGCTCGGTGACGGCGGGCTGCTGCCGCCCGGCCCGGACGTGCTGGCCACCGTCGAGTTCCTCGGCGAGCACGGCATTCCCGCGCTGCCCGGCTGGCGCTATCTCGCCCAGGCCGTCGACCCGGCCGACCACGCGCGCGTGCTGGCCGCCCGGCCCGAACTGGTCGACGGCGTGATCATCACCGACCCGGACTCCCACGCACGCGCCCGGGAGGCGCTGGGCGACGCGGCGCTGCTGCCCCGTTCCGCCGTGGCCGTCGGCACCGCCGCCGCCCTGCTCGCCCCGACCCCCGCCCCGGACACCGACAGCGGGGACGTGTTCCTCGTCCCGCCGAACCCGGCCATGCACGACGAGCACGCCGCCGACGAGGAGCGGCAGGCGCTGCGCGCCCGGGCGACCGAGCGCGACGAGGAGATCCGCACCCTCGCCGCACGACTCGGCAAGGACCGCGAACTGGCCGCCCGGCTCGCCTCCTGGCGCGCCGGCTGCCCGGCCGGCCGGCTGGCCGAACTGGCCCGGGCGGCACACGACACCCGCGCGTTCGCCGAGGAGTCGGAGGCCGAACTGGCCGAGGCGCGCACGGTCCGGGCCGAGGCCGACGAGGCCGCCGCCGAGGCCGCGCGCGTCCGGGACGAGCGGCAGGAGGCCGCCCAGAAGGCCCGCCGCTCCGCCGACGCCCTCGCCGGGCTCGCCTTCCGGCTGCGCGAGCGGGCCGGCTGGCAGGTCAAGCTGCGCGAGCTGGCCGACGAGGCGGCCGAGGCCGAGGCGGGCGCCCAGGCCTGCCTGGAGCGGGCCCGGGCCGCCGACGAGGACCGGCGGGCCGCCCAGCGCGCCGCCGACGACGCTCGCCGCACCGCCCGCGCGTTGCGCGCCGAGCGCTCCGAGATCGCCGGCGCCCCCGACGACGTACCCGAGGACGACGCCCGGACCCCGAAGGCCTCCCTGCCCGCCCTCCGCGAGGCCTACCGGGCGGCGTCACAGCTGTACGAGAAGGTCGGCGTCGGCGCTGATCTGCGGGCCGAGCAGGCCCGTGCGGAGAGCGACGAGAGTGCGGCCCGCGCGGAGCTGGACCGGCTGAGCAACAAGGTCCGTACGCGTGCGGAGCAGCTCCTCGAATCCCCCGACGGCTCCGACGGACCCAGCCGCCAGGCTGCCGCCGCCCGTGCCGAGGAGCTGGTGCAGCTCCTGGAGACCCGTATGTCGAGTGCGAGCGAGCAGCTCGGGCGGCTGCGCGGCGAGGCCGAACGGCACGCGCCCGAGGACGGCGAGGCCCACACCGACCTCCCCGAGGACCTCCAGCCGCGCGACGCCGAGCACGCGCAGACCCTGCTGCGCACCGCCACGGCCGAACTCGCCTCCCACATCGAGGCACTGAACCAGGCACGCGAGGCGCACGCCGAGCTCCTCGACGCCCACCGCGCCGCCGAGGACGCGGCGAGCGGCTTCGACGAGATCGCCGCCATGCTCCGCGACCTGCTGCGCGAGCACACCACCGAGGAGGAGCAGGAGGAGACCGAGCCGTACCCCGGCAGCCCGGAGGAGGCCCGGCAGGCTGCCGCCGAGGCCCGCCGGTCCCTGCGCGGCTGCGCCGCCGACCTGTCCGCCGCGGAGGCCGCCGTTCGCGAGGCCAGCGACATCCTCGTACGGCACGCCAACTCCACGCGCTACGAGCAGGTCCGCACCCCGGCACGGCAGCAGATCCGCGAACTGCCCGCCTCCGCGCTGCCCGAGCACGCCCAGAAGTGGGCCGACGCCTTCGCGCCCCGGCTCCGGGTCCTGACGGACGAGCTGGAGCAGCTGGAGCGCAACCGCGACTCGATCGTCGACCGGCTGCGCGGCCTGGTCGAGTCGGCCCTGGCCACCCTGCGCTCCGCCCAGCGGCTCTCCCGTCTCCCGGAAGGCCTCGGCGAGTGGTCGGGGCAGGAGTTCCTCCGCATCCGTTTCGAGGAGCCCGACCAGGCCACGCTCACCGAGCGGCTGGGCGAGGTCATCGACGAGGCGACCCGGGCCGCCGTCAAGAAGAACTCGGACCTGCGGCGGGACGGCATGTCCCTGCTGCTGCGGGGTGTCGCCGCAGCCCTGCAGCCCAAGGGCGTCGCCGTCGAGATCCTCAAGCCCGACGCGGTGCTGCGCGCCGAGCGCGTCCCCGTCGGGCAGATGGGCGACGTCTTCTCCGGCGGCCAGCTCCTCACCGCCGCGATCGCCCTGTACTGCACGATGGCCGCGCTGCGCTCGAACGACCGGGGCCGCGACAAGCACCGGCACGCCGGCACGCTGTTCCTCGACAACCCCATCGGCCGCGCCAACGCCACGTACCTGCTGGAACTCCAGCGGGCGGTGTCGGACGCCCTGGGCGTCCAGCTCCTGTACACCACGGGCCTGTTCGACACGACCGCGCTGGCCGAGTTCCCCCTGGTCATCCGCATGCGCAACGACGCCGACCTGAGGGCCGGCCTCAAGTACATCAGCGTCGAGGAACACCTCCGCCCGGGGCTTCCGCAGCAGCCCCGGGCGGGGGAGGCGGTACACAGCGAGATCACGGCCACCAGGATGTACAAACGCCCCGCGTC
Organism: Streptomyces coeruleorubidus; assembly: GCF_028885415.1. GTDB lineage: Bacteria > Actinomycetota > Actinomycetes > Streptomycetales > Streptomycetaceae > Streptomyces > Streptomyces coeruleorubidus_A. The sequence continues at coordinate 1,693,200 of NZ_CP118527.1, read as the reverse complement.
TACGACGCCTTAGGGGCGCGGGGAACTGCGCGACCGGCCACAACGGTCCCGCAGCCGCCCGGGGTCAGGCGCTGTCGGCCGCCGGGGCGGCGGCGGGAGCGGTGTCCCCGGCGTCCGAGCGGTGCTCGGCGAGCACGCCGGTCTTGTGCCGCTGGACGAACCAGTAGTACGCGAAGCCGCCGCCCGCGATGACGGCGACGAACAGCACCGCGCCCCAGCGCAGGTACCAGTGGTAGGGAGCCGTGGCGTTGTAGACGGCGGCCCGCGGCCAGATCAGGTTCAGCGTCATGGCCGCGCCCCACAGCACGGCCACGATGTTGACCGGCAGCCCCCAGCGGCCCAGCGAGAACCGGCCCTCACCCGCGGGCTGCCACTTTCCGCGCAGCCGGGCGACCAGCAGCGGCACCGTGACGCCCAGGTAGGCGAGGTAGATCATGATGATGCCGATGCTGGTGACGACGGTGAAGATCTGCGGCTGGCGGATGTTGACCACCAGGATCGCCAGCGCGAGGATCCCGATGATCACGGTCGGCAGGACCGGCGTCTGGAACCGCGGGTGGCACTTGGCCAGCTTCGAGGACGCGGGCAGGTTGTTGTCCCGGGCCATCGCGAACGCCAGCCGGACCGCCGCCGTGTGCACCGCCAGCGCGCAGACCGTCACGGCGATCAGCACGCACCACAGCATCGCCTTGCCCGCCGTCGGACCCAGCACGTCCAGGACGATGTACTGCAAGCCGTCCGTGGACAGCTTCTCCCCCTTCAGGCTGGAGACGCTCATCAGCGCGAGCAGCAGGATCAGGCCGCCGAGCACGAAGGACGCGACGATCGCCCGGATGATCGCGCGCGGCGCGTTGCGGGTCGGGTTCAGGGACTCCTCGCCGAGCGAGGCGGCGGTGTCGAAGCCGTACATGACGTAGGCCGAGGCCAGCGAGGCCACCAGGAAGGCACCCAGGTAACCGTTGCCGTAACCCGCACCGGTGCCGTGCGTCTCCATGACGACCTGGGGACCGCGCGTGATGTGGACCGCGAACAGGACGATCAGTACGACAGTGGCGATCAACTCGATGAACACGCCGGCCGTGTTGATCCTGGCCATCAACTTGACGCCGAAGGCGTTCACGAGAGTCGTGAACAGGATCAACACCGCGGCCAGGATGACCGCGTTGGTCGCCACGTCGTACGTACCGGTGCCGTCCCCCACGAACTGGAAGAACGACGAGATCTGCGGCAGCGTCAACTGGTAGGCCAGCGCCACGGCCGATATGGACACGATGGAGGCGATCAACATCATCCAGCCGGCGAGCCAGCCCAGATGCGGATTGCCTATCTTCTTCGACCAGTTGTAGACGGAGCCGGCGACGGGATAGCGGGCGGCGAGCTCCGCGAAGCACAGGGCGACCATGAACTGGCCGGCGAAGACCATCGGCCACGACCACCAGTAGGCGGGGCCGCCGCTGCCGTAGCCGAAGTAGAACAGCTGGAAGGTGCCGGTCAGGATCGAGATGTAGCTGATCCCGGCGGCGAAGGTGTGGAAGTTGCCGAGGGTGCGTTTGAGTTCGGGTCTGTAGCCGAACTCGGTGAGTTCGGCGTCGTCCTGGCCGTGCTGGTCTGTGGACTGCGCGGTCGTTCGCATGGGCGGTTCCTCAAGGGGCGTTCTCTCAGGGCGGGCTTGACCAGTCGAACCAACCCTGGGGTGTCGGACGGGTGTTGCGCCAGATGTGGCGGCAACCTCCCCGGCGTACACACGCTGCGCACCCGCGACGACGCCCGGGCCAGGTCCTGCGTGAGGAACTCGTACCCGTCTCCACTTCGCCGGCCGACGCAAGGACGATGGCACCGCTCGCGTCACCGAGGCGAACGCTCCGAACGGTGCATCGGCCGAGGGCGGCTTCCCCGCCGGGTACGAGCGGGACGGCCGTACGACCGCCGTGCTGGTCGTGGCCCCCCGCCCGTTCATGCGGGCGAGACGCGAACTCGCCCGGAACGCCGGGGAAGAGAGGGCGCAGTCGGTCGTACGGTGAGGGGTACGGGCTCGGCTATCGGCCGCATGGGCCCGACCCGCCGCATCCCGTCGATCGTCCGGCCGGGACCCGGTCGCCTGGCCGGCGCCCCGTCGTCACTGCTTACGAGTGGGACAACTGCCCAGCCCCGCCCCGTCGGCGTATTCGCTCCTGCGCCCGCTCGGCGGCGCGTGCCTGCCGTCGGGCCCGGCGCCGCTCGCGGCGCAAGGCCCGTGCCGTGCTGCTCGGCATGGACACCACGCCGTTGCGCTGGTTCCAGACCTGACGCGTCACCCACACGTCGAGCGCACCCCACGTCGCCACGATCGTGCTCACCACGCTGCTGATCACCATGGGAAACGCCAGCCAGGACCCGGCCATCGTGCACAGGAAGGCCACCATGGCCTGGATCAGCGTCACAGCGATGAGGATTACCGACCGCACGGCGGCCGTCCGTACCGGATCCGGCAACCGGCGCCGCCGCGCCGGCTCCTCGACCCACAGGGGCCGGTAGTACTGCTGCTCGCGCATGTCACGGCCCACTTTGTGAGCCGGAACCCCGGCCTCTCGAGCCGTGACCTCCGCCTCGTCGGCCGGACTGTCCAGATCAGTCGCTTCGGCATCCTGAGGCGCCGTCATTTGCGCCCCACCCGCCCTGGGCGCCCCGCGCCGCTCCGCCGTGCCCATCACCGTGTCACTCCCCACCGCCGGCAGACTGCTCACTCGCATCCGAAGACCCGTGTTCCCCAGTGGCTGCCCGGCTTGCGCTGTTTTACGCCGCCCAGTTGCGGGATGCGGCTCCTGTGGCCGATTCCGCCCCCATTTCCCGTAGAGAAGGACGAACAACTCGCCGCGAAGATTCCCGGAAACCGAAAAATTTCAGCCAACCGCCAGGACGCACCACGGGCGTTGCCCCGTGCGTCCACCATCGGTTTCGGGCAGACAACTCCCGCAATGCCCGGACAACTCCACATGCCTCGTCGCTGGCGCGGAAGTTCAGCTTCCGGACCGGTCTTCGAGTTCCCTGGGGGTCGGTAGTAGGCTCGCGCCGTTTGTTGACGCACATATGTACCCCCGGTAGCCCGGGGGCCGAGCTGGGGGAGGCCATGCGCTTTCGCGGGAAGTCCATCCGCCGGAAGATCGTGGCGCTGCTTCTCGTGCCGCTGGTGTCCCTGACCGCGATCTGGGCCTTCGCCACGGTGCTCACGGGACGTGAGGCGGGCGACCTGTTCAACGTGTCGTCCGTGGTGGAGAAGATCGGCTACCCCATCGAGGACACCGTCCGTGTCCTCCAGGAGGAACGCCGCCAGACCCTCGTCTACCTGGCCGACCCCCGTGCCTCCGACGGGCTCGCCGCGCTCCGGCGCAGCCGGACCGCCACCGACGAGGCCGTCGGCGGCATCCGCGAGAACGCCCGGAATCCTGACGTGCGCGACGCGATGGGGGCGGACACCGACGAGCGGCTGACCGCGGTCCTGGACGCCTTCGAAGGCATCGAGTCGCTGCGCCGCAGCGTCGAGGACGGCACCGTCAACCGCTCCCAGGCCCTCGACCTCTACAACCGGCTGGTCGACCCGTGCTACGTCCTGCTCGCCAACCTCCACGTCGTCGACAACGTGGAACTGGACAAGCAGTACCGCGCGCTGGTCAATCTGGCCCGCGCCCGCGAACTGCTCTCCCGCGAGGACGCCCTCCTCGGCTCCGCCCTGATCGTCGGCAAGATCTCCCACTCCGAAGAGCGCGACATCTCCGACCTCGTGGCCCAGCGCACCCTGATGTACGACACCAACCTCCCGCTGCTGCCCGTCTCGGAACGCGACCGCTACCAGAGCTTCTGGAAGAACGCCTCCACCGCTCCGCTGCGCGTGGCCGAGGAAGCGGCCGTCTCCGCCGCCGACGGAACACCGCGCGGCGTCACCGCGAAGAGCTGGGACAGCGCCGCCGGCAATGTGCTCGACGAACTCGGCACGCTCAACGACCAGGCCAACGACCGCTACCAGAACCGCGTCGAACCGGTGGCCATGGGTGTCATCGCCAAGGCGGTCATCGCCGGCGTACTGGGTCTGCTCGCTCTCCTGGTCTCCCTCTTCCTGTCCGTGCGCGTCGGCCGCACCCTCATCCGTGATCTGCGGCAGCTGCGTCTGGAGGCCCACGAGGCGTCCGGTGTGCGGCTGCCCAGCGTGATGCGCCGGCTGTCGGCGGGCGAGCAGGTCGACGTGGAGACCGAGGTCCCGCGCCTGGAGTACGACAAGAACGAGATGGGCGAGGTCGGCCAGGCCCTCAACACCCTCCAGCGCGCGGCCGTCGAAGCCGCGGTCAAGCAGGCCGAGTTGCGCGCCGGCGTCTCCGAGGTCTTCGTCAACCTCGCGCGCCGCAGCCAGGTCCTGCTCCACAAGCAGCTCACCCTGCTCGACGCCATGGAGCGCCGGACCGAGGACACCGAGGAACTCGCCGACCTGTTCCGACTCGACCACCTGACCACCCGCATGCGCCGGCACGCCGAGGGCCTCGTGATCCTCTCCGGCGCCGCGCCCTCCCGTCAGTGGCGCAAGCCCGTCCAGCTCATGGATGTCGTACGCGCCGCCGTCGCCGAGGTCGAGGACTACGAGCGCATCGAGGTCCGCCGCCTTCCGCGTATCGCCGTCACCGGCCCGGCCGTCGCCGACGTCACGCATCTCGTGGCGGAACTCCTGGAGAACGCCACGGTCTTCTCCCCGCCGCACACCGCCGTCCAGGTCCTGGGCGAGCGGGTCGCCAACGGCTTCACCCTGGAGATCCACGACCGTGGCCTCGGCATGGCCGCCGAAGCGCTCCTGGACGCCAACCTCCGGCTCGCCGAGACCCCCGAGTTCGAGCTGTCCGACACCGACCGGCTCGGTCTGTTCGTGGTCAGCCGTCTCGCCCAGCGGCAGAACGTCCGCGTCTCCCTGCAGCCCTCCCCGTACGGCGGCACGACCGCCGTCGTCTTCATCCCGGACGCCCTGCTGACGGACGACGTCCCGGACACGAACGGCATCGGGTTCCGGCTCGACCGCCCCCAGCCGGCCAAGGAGAGCGAGGCGCAGGACAGCCGCCGCGCGCTGTCCAAGGGGTCCGCGCAACGGCCCGGCCTGCCGGCCCCCCTCCTGGACGGACCGGTCGAACTGGAGGCCCCCGTCGACCTGGACACCATCGGCGACTTCCCCGGCGCTCTCGAGGACGAGGACAGCGAACACGGCGGCCTGTTCCGCCCCCGCCCCTCCCTCACCCGCGCCCAGGACGAGACGGCCGGCCGCCGACCCGATCCGCACCAGGCCGCCGACGCCCACAGCGCACACGGCCGGACCGACACCGACGACGAGCCGAGCGCCCCGGTCCAGCTGCCGCGCCGCCACACCCCGAAACTGGTCAGCTCGCACGGGCGCCCGGTCACCGAGCAGCGCCCCCGGCGGGGCAAGACGGACGAGGAGACCACCACGGGCGTCGGCCGGGCGGAGCCGGGCGGCACCTCCCCGCTCCCTTCGCGTCGCCGGGTCGACGACTCCGTGAGCGGCGGGGCCACGGGCCGGTCCGGACCGGAGCCCACGTCCGAACTTCCGGTCCGCCGCCGCACCGATGGCTCCTCGACCGGCAGCCGGCGAGGCGAAACCCAGCCGGACACACCGCCGCCCCTGCCGGCCCGCCGTCGGGGTGCGGAGTCCGCTCGCCGGGGCGTCGGCGCGGTCGGCCGCGCCGACGACCGCTCCGCATCACCGGCCTCGTCCGGCTCCGGGGCGGAGCCGCCCACCCTGCCCACGCGGACACGCCGCGCGGAGATCGCCTCGAGCGGCCCTGACGGCCCCGACCGTCGCTCCGGCCCCACGCCGGGGACCACCGGCGGCGCCACACCCCAGGAGACCGGCTCGGCTCCCGGCTCCGCACGACGGGGACAGGCTCCCGGCTCCGCACGACGGGGACAGGCCCCCGGCTCCGCACGACGGGGACAGGCCCCCGGCTCCGCACCGCACCAGTCCGGCTCCGGCACCGCGCCGCTGCCCCGGCGCGTCCGCCAGGCCAACCTGGCTCCGCAGCTGAAGCGAGGGTCCGAGCCGCGTACGGAGGACAGAGCCGAGCCCGTCGAACGCGACGCCGACGAAGTACGCAGCCGTATGGCCTCGCTCCAGCGCGGCTGGCAGCGCGGCCGCGAGGAGAACGCAACGGGCGATGCCGCCCACAGCGGCACAGCACGACAAGGAACGACAGAGGGGGACGGTCGATGACCGCACCGAAGGCCACCGGCCACACCGCAGCCAACAAGGGCGAGCTGAACTGGCTCCTCGACGATCTGGTGGACCGCGTCGCGAGCATCCGCAAGGCCCTCGTGCTTTCCGGCGACGGTTTGCCGACGGGAGTGTCCAGGGATCTGACCAGGGAGGACAGCGAGCACCTGGCCGCCGTCGCCTCCGGGTTCCACAGCCTCGCCAAGGGCGTGGGACGCCACTTCGAGGCCGGCAACGTCCGCCAGACGGTCGTCGAGCTCGACGACGCCTTCCTGTTCGTGACGGCCGCCGGCGACGGCAGCTGCCTCGCCGTCCTCGCGGACGCCGACTCGGACGTCGGCCAGGTCGCCTACGAGATGACGCTCCTCGTGAAGCGAGTGGGCGTGCATCTGGGCGCCGCTCCGCGCACCGATCTGCCCGCAGGCGGGTAGTGGGATGACATGAGCGCTGACGGTCAGGGAAGAAGGCACTGGTTCGACGACGAGGCCGGACCGGTCGTCCGTCCGTACGCCATGACGCGCGGCCGCACCAGCAGCCAGGGCCAGCACCGCCTGGACCTGATCGCGGTCGTGGTCACGGAGCCGCACGCGGACGATCCGGAAGCGGACCACATGCTCTCCCCGGAGCATGTGGACATCGTCGAACTGTGTCGTGACGTCCCGCAGTCGGTCGCCGAACTCGCGGCGGAACTCGACCTGCCGATCGGGGTGGTACGGGTCCTTGTCGGAGACCTCGTGGACGCGGAATTCGTCCATGTGAACCGGCCCGTACCCCCTGCCGAACTGCCGGACGAGAGTATTCTGCGCGACGTGATCAACGGCCTCCGGGCGCTGTGAGCAGCGCGGAAGCGGGGTACTGACGTGACTGGCTGGCAGTTCTGGGTCGACCGGGGCGGCACTTTCACCGACATCGTCGCGCGTCGCCCGGACGGCCGGCTGCTCACGCACAAGCTGCTGTCGGAGAGCCCGGCCCGCTACGCCGACGCGGCGGTCGAGGGCGTCCGCGTCCTGCTGGCCGGCTCCGGCGACCCCGTGGACACCGTGCGCATGGGCACGACGGTCGCCACCAACGCCCTCCTGGAGCGCAAGGGCGAGCGCACCCTGCTGGTGATCACCCGCGGCTTCCGCGACGCCCTGCGCATCGCCTACCAGAACCGCCCGAGCATCTTCGCCCGCCGCATCGAACTGCCCGAGCTGCTGTACGAACGGGTCGTCGAGGTCGACGAGCGCATCGCCGCCGACGGCACCGTCCTGCTCGCGCCCGACCTGGACGCCCTCGCCGGGCGCCTCCAGGAGGCGTACGACGACGGGATCCGGGCCGTCGCCGTGGTCTGCATGCACAGCCACCTGCACCCCGCCCACGAACAGGCCGTCGGGGAACTCGCCGCCCGCATCGGCTTCCCGCAGATCTCGCTCTCCAGCGAGGCCAGCCCCCTGATGAAACTCGTCCCCCGCGGGGACACCGCCGTCGTCGACGCCTACCTCTCTCCCGTCCTGCGCCGCTACGTCCGGCACGTCGCCGACGCCCTGGAAGGCGTACGGCTGATGTTCATGCAGTCCAACGGCGGCCTCACCGAGGCCGGGCAGTTCCGCGGCAAGGACGCCATCCTGTCCGGGCCGGCCGGTGGCATCGTCGGCATGGCCCGCATGTCGCAGCTCGCCGGCTTCGACCGCGTCATCGGCTTCGACATGGGCGGCACCTCCACCGACGTCTCGCACTTCGCGGGCGAGTACGAACGCGTCTTCGACAGCCGGATCGCCGGCGTCCGGCTGCGCGCCCCCATGCTGGACATCCACACCGTCGCCGCCGGCGGCGGCTCGGTCCTCCACTTCGACGGCTCCCGCTACCGCGTAGGGCCTGACTCGGCGGGCGCGGACCCGGGGCCCGCCTGCTACCGCGGCGGCGGTCCGCTCGCCGTCACCGACGCCAACGTCATGCTCGGCCGCATCCAGCCCGCCCACTTCCCGAAGGTGTTCGGTACGAACGGCGACGAGCCCCTGGACGACGCGCTCGTCCGGGACCGGTTCACCGCCCTCGCGCGCGAGATCCGCGAGCAGACCGGCGACGACCGCACGCCCGAACAGGTCGCCGAGGGCTACCTGCAGATCGCCGTCGCCAACATCGCGTCCGCCGTGAAGCGGATCTCCGTCCAGAAGGGCCACGACGTCACCCGCTACGCCCTCACCACCTTCGGCGGCGCCGGCGGTCAGCACGCCTGTCCGGTCGCCGACTCGCTCGGCATCCGCACCGTCCTCGTGCCGCCCATGGCCGGTGTCCTCTCCGCACTCGGCATCGGCCTCGCCGACACCACGGCCATGCGTGAACAGTCCGTCGAGGCACGTCTGGAACCCGCCTCCATGCCCGGCGTCCTCAAGACCGCCGAAGACCTGGAAGCCGCGGCACGCGCCGAACTCCTCGCCGAGGACGTCCCCGAGGAGCACATCGAGATCACCCGCCGCGCGCAGCTCCGCTACGACGGCACCGACACCACCCTGACCGTCGAGCTGACCGAGCCCAGCGCGATGCGGCACGCTTTCGAAGAACGTCATCGCGCCACGTACTCCTTCACGCTCGACCGCCCGATCGTCGTCGAAGCCCTCTCCGTCGAAGCCACCGGCATCACCGAACCCCCCGATCTCTCCGCTCTCGCCCCCTACGAAGCAACCGCCGACGGCAGCCCCGCGGCGCCCCAGTCCGTCCGCCTTCACACGGGCGGAGCCTGGCGCGACGTACCCCTCCATCGCCGCGAGGCCCTTCCCCCCGGCGACACCGTCACCGGTCCCGCGATCATCACCGAAGCCGGTGCGACGACCGTCGTCGACGACGGCTGGCGGGCTGCGGCGACCGACGACGGGCATCTGGTGATGGAACGCGCCGCGATTACGGAGAGTTCCGATCTCGACACGAAAGTCGACCCGGTTCTGCTTGAAGTCTTCAACAACCTCTTCATGTCCATCGCCGAACAGATGGGCGCCCGCCTCGAATCCACCGCCCAGTCCGTCAACATCAAGGAGCGCCTGGACTTCTCCTGCGCGCTCTTCGACCCGGACGGAAACCTGGTGGCCAACGCCCCGCACATCCCCGTACACCTGGGCTCGATGGGCACGAGCGTCAAGGAGGTCATCCGGCGGCGCGGCTCCCGCATGCGCCCGGGCGACACCTACGCCGTCAACGACCCGTACCACGGCGGCACCCATCTGCCCGACGTCACCGTGATCACCCCGGTCTTCGACATCACACCGTCGAACGGCACGGAGAGTGACCCCGAGATCCTCTTCTACGTCGCCTCACGCGGCCACCACGCCGAGATCGGCGGCATCGCCCCCGGCTCCATGCCCGCGAACAGCCGCACCATCGAGGAGGAGGGCGTCCTCTTCGACAACTGGCTGCTCGCCGAGAACGGCCGCTTCCGCGAGGACGAGACCCTCCGCCTCCTCACCGAGGCCCCGTACCCCTCCCGCAACCCGAAGACCAACCTCGCCGACCTGCGCGCCCAGATCGCCGCCAACCAGAAGGGCGTCGACGAGGTCGGCCGCATGATCGAGGACTTCGGCCTCGACGTCGTCCAGGCCTACATGCGGCACGTCCAGGACAACGCGGAAGAGGCCGTACGCCGCGTCATCGACGCCCTCGACGACGGCGACTACGCCTATGAGACCGACTCGGGCGCCGTCATCCGCGTGAGCGTGCGCGTGGACCGCGACAACCGTGCCGCGACCATCGACTTCACCGGCACGTCGGCGCAGTTGCCGACCAACTTCAACGCTCCCTTCGCGGTCGTCAACGCGGCTGTTCTGTACGTCTTCCGCACGCTCGTCGCCGACGACATCCCCCTCAACGACGGCTGCCTGCGGCCCCTGAACATCGTCGTACCGCCCGGCTCCCTGCTCTCACCCGAGCCGCCGGCCGCCGTCGTCGCCGGCAATGTGGAGACCTCCCAGGCCATCACCGGTGCCCTCTACGCGGCGCTCGGCGTCCAGGCCGAGGGCTCCGGGACGATGAACAACGTCACCTTCGGGAACGAACGCCACCAGTACTACGAGACCGTCGCCTCCGGCTCCGGCGCGGGTGACGGCTTCCCCGGCGCCCCGGTCGTCCAGACCCACATGACCAACTCCCGCCTCACCGACCCCGAGGTCCTGGAGTGGCGACTGCCCGTGCGCCTCGAGGAGTTCACGGTCCGGCGCGGCAGTGGCGGATCCGGCCGGTGGCACGGCGGCGACGGTGCCGTGCGCCGTATCCGGTTCCTGGAGCCCATGACCGTCTCCACGCTGTCCCAGCACCGCCGTGTCCCCCCGTACGGTATGGCGGGCGGCGAGCCGGGCGCTCTCGGCGCCAACCGGGTGGAACACGCCGACGGCACCGTGACCGAACTCGGCGGCAGTGACTCCGCGGACGTCGTCTCCGGCGACGTACTCGTCATCGAAACCCCAGGCGGCGGGGGCTACGGCCCGCCGTCGCCCGACCCCCATCAAGCAGGAGAAGAGATCGATGATCTTCGGGCGTTCTGAGCGCGGCAAGCCTCCGGTCGAGCCCGTCACGCTCAAGATCCTGGTGGCCGGCGGCTTCGGCGTGGGCAAGACCACGCTCGTCGGCGCGGTCAGCGAGATCCGGCCGCTGCGCACCGAGGAGCTGCTCACCGAGGCCGGGCGCCCGGTCGACGACACCAGCGGTGTGGAGGGCAAGCACACCACGACCGTGGCCATGGACTTCGGCCGCATCACGCTCCGCGAGGACCTGGTGCTGTACCTCTTCGGCACGCCCGGCCAGGAGCGGTTCTGGTTCATGTGGGACGAGCTCTCCGAGGGTGCGCTCGGTGCCGTCGTGCTCGCCGACACCCGCCGCCTGGAGGACTCCTTCGCCGCCGTCGACTACTTCGAACGGCGCTCGATACCGTTCCTCGTCGGCGTCAACTGCTTCGAGGGCGCCCCGCGTTACCCGGTCGAGGACGTGCGCCAGGCCCTCGACCTCGACGACGGCGTACCGCTCCTGATGTGCGACGCCCGCGACCGCGAGTCGGTCAAGGAGGCACTCATCGGCGTCGTCGAGCACGCCATGGCGTACGCGGCCGACCGCCGCCAGACGGTGACCACCTGACGCTCGGCCGACCGGCGGGCGCGGACCGTACCCCCGCCGACAGGGGTACGGTCCGCAGTCCGCGAACGCCGCTCCACGCGCGCGTGGGTGCGGACGACGCCCCACGCGCGTGTGGCTAGCTGTCGCCGTCCTCCTCCCAGCCGAAGCTCCTCTCCACGGCCTTGCGCCAGTTGTGGTGCTCGCGGTCCCGCACCGACGCATCCATGGACGGCGTCCACTCGACGTCCTTCTGCCAGTGCGCCTTGAGCTCGTCCAGGTCGTTCCACACACCGGTGGCCAGACCGGCCGCGTACGCGGCGCCCAGACAGGTCGTCTCGGAGACCTTGGGCCGCACCACCGGCACGTCGAGCACGTCCGCCTGGTGCTGCATGAGCAGGTTGTTCTTCGTCATGCCGCCGTCGACCTTCAGGGTGGTGATGTGCACCCCGGAGTCCTGGTACATGGCGTCCACGACCTCGCGTGTCTGCCAGCTCGTCGCCTCCAGCACCGCGCGCGCGAGGTGCGCCTTGGTGACGTACCGGGTCAGCCCGGTGACCACGCCACGCGCGTCGGAGCGCCAGTACGGCGCGAACAGGCCCGAGAACGCCGGCACGATGTACGCGCCGCCGTTGTCCTCCACGCTCGCGGCCAGGGGCTCGATCTCGTCGGCGGTACGGATGATACCGAGCTGGTCGCGGAACCACTGGACCAGCGCGCCCGTTATGGCTATCGACCCCTCCAGACAGTAGACCGGCGCCTCGCTGCCGATCTTGTACCCCATCGTCGTCAGCAGACCGCTCTTCGACGCAACCGGGCGGTTGCCGGTGTTGAGCAGCAGGAAGCTTCCCGTGCCGTACGTGTTCTTCGCGGTGCCCACGTCGTAGCAGGCCTGTCCGAACACGGCGGCCTGCTGGTCGCCCAGCGCGGAGGCCACGGGCACACCGGCGAGCTGGCCGAAAGCGGTGCCGTACACCTCGGCGGAGGACCGGATCTCGGGCAGCATGGCCTCGGGGATGTTCATCGCCGAGAGGATCGAGGAGTCCCACTGCAGGGTCTCCAGGTTCATCAGCATGGTGCGCCCGGCGTTGGTCACGTCGGTGACGTGCTGCCCGCCGTCGGTGCCGCCGGTGAGGTTCCAGATCAGCCAGGAGTCGATCGTCCCGAAGGCGATCTCACCGCGTTCGGCCCGGGCCCGGAGGTCGGGCACGTTGTCGAGCAGCCAGGCCGCCTTGGGTCCGGAGAAGTAGGTCGCCAGCGGCAGACCCGTCTGCTCCCGGAAACGGTCCTGCCCGTCCGAGCCGCCCAGCTGGTTGCACAGCGCCGCCGTCCGCGTGTCCTGCCACACGATGGCGTTGTGCACCGGCTTCCCCGTCGTGCGGTCCCACAGAAGGGTCGTCTCGCGCTGGTTCGTGATCCCCATCGCGCTCAGCTGGTCGGCACGCAGCCCGGCCTTGGCGAGCGCCCCGGCGACCACCGCCTGCACCTTGGACCAGATCTCGGTGGCGTCGTGCTCCACCCACCCGGGTTTCGGGAAGATCTGGCGGTGCTCGCGCTGGTCCACGGCGACGATGGCGCCGTCCTGGTTGAAGACGATGCAGCGGCTTGAGGTGGTGCCCTGGTCGATCGCTGCTACGAATTTCTCGGAGTTGTCCGTCATGGCTACCTCTTGATCGCTTGGTCAGAAGGCTGCGTTGTAGATGAGGGCCCCGAGAATTCCGCCGACCGCGGGCCCCACCACCGGGATCCAGGCGTACCCCCAGTCGGACGTTCCCTTGTTCGGGATCGGGAGGAACTGGTGCACGATGCGCGGGCCCAGGTCACGTGCGGGGTTGATCGCGTAGCCGGTGGGCCCACCGAGCGAGAGGCCGATCCCGACGACCAGCAGGGCCACCAGGAGGATCGAGATGCCGGAGCCATAGATTCCGGCTTCTTCGCCCGGGATCGGTCCGATGCCGACACCCTGGACGATCCTGTCATCGCCGACCAGCGCGAGGATGGGAAGCACCAGGGCGATGGTCGCGAGGATCTCCGTCATCAGGTTGGCGACCGGGTTCCTGATCTCCGGGATGGTGGAGAAGATGCCGAGCGTAGGCACCGGTTCGTCCACCGTGCCGTCCGTGGTGCCCGTCTGCCGTACGTTGGCCCGGAACTGGGCGAAGTAGAGCAGGTACGCGAGGACGGCGCCCAGCATCGCCCCCACGATCTGGCCGAGGAGGTAGACCCAGACCTTGCCCCACACGCCGGTGTCGACGGCCAGGCCGAGAGTGACGGCGGGGTTGATGTGGCCGCCCGACAGCGGGGCGGCGGTGTACGCGCCGGCCAGGACACCGAAGCCCCAGCCGAACGCGATGACGATCCAGCCCGACGCCCTTGCCTTCGAGAATCTCAGGGTGACGGCGGCGCAGACGCCAGCGCCGAAAAGGATCAGGATCGCCGTGCCGATGATCTCGCCGACGAAGATGTCTACGTTGCTCATGGCGGCTCCTAGGCCAAGGCCCGGGGACGATCCGCCCCGGTCCTCATGTGCAGGGTGCGTTTCCCATGGCTACTTCAGCCGAAGGCAGGGAGATCCCGCGCCCCGCCCGGCATCCGTGACGAGCGTGCCGTCGCAGCCGAATCGCCCGTGGGGGAAAGGGCCTTGGCGCAGGCGCGCCAGCGCGCCGCAGTGCCGGATACGCCGAGTATGTACGGCGATGTCGACTGACACCGGAAGTGTTCACCGGCACCCAGGGGGCGTCAAGGTCGCCGACCGCAACGGTTGACGGCCATGTGACGGCGGTTCGGGCTCCTGCCGGGCCGGGGGGCCGGTTGCACGGCCCTGGCGGCGCCCGGTCGGGTCGTTGTTCGGATCTGGTCGGCGCCTGCGCGGGCCTTGGCGAGCCGCGCGAGGCCTTGCTGGTGGTGTCGTCCGGCCTCCGCTGAGCCCCGCCGAAGGCGACCGCCCAGCCGCACCTGACTTTCCTCGCTTGCTAGCCACCAGCATCCACCTGACCAGGCGGTCTCTCAACCGGACGAGTTGCGCCCCCGATCCCGGCCCGGTTCAGGGCCCTGGCGGGCGTCTGGGCACGGCCGTGCCCAGACGCCCGCCCTCGACAGCGCTACGACCCCACCGACGTCCGTACGGACCCCTGTCCTGCCCCCGCACCCCCGATGGCCTCAGCCCGGCCCCACGAGCCCCTCTCAGCCGCCACGAGCCCCTCTCAGCCGCCGCCCGGCTCCGCCACTCCACACCGGGCCGGTGCCGGCGTCGGCTCGGCGCCACGGCGGGTCTCATGCCCGGGCATGCCCGCTCGGGCCAGCACCCAACTCGCCCCGTGCAACGCCTTCGCCGCCTTCTTCAGCGGCGCGAGACAAGCAGCCGCCTGCCGGTGGTCGGTCACGCTGCCCGGTGCGCACAGCACTGTGGCGAGCGACAGCGTGACCGGCCGACCGCCCGCCGACCACGGGGCGTCCAGCACGGAGGCGGCCAGCGGATCGAGGCCTTCCGGTTCGGCGAGCACCAGGAAGTCGTCGCCGCCGATGTGTCCCACGCGGGTGCCGTCGGTCGCGGCCTGCTGCAGCGCTCGCCCCACCGCCCGGATCAGCTCGTCGCCCGCCGCGAACCCGGCCCCGTCGTTGATCTGCTTGAAGTGGTCGACGTCCAGCCAGCTCAGCGCGAAGGCCCGTCCGGACGCGATCCGCCGGTCCACCTCACCGGTGATCGTGTCAGAGCCGGGCAGACGCGTCAGCGGATTGAGCCCCGCCGCCTCCTCCACCCGTGTCTCGGCCAGTGCGCGCACGAGATCCGCGAGCCGTACGACGCCCACACACCGCCCGTACTCGTCGACGACGGCGACGTCGTCCGAGGTACGGTCCCGTTCGCCGACCGCCACGACGTCCAGCACCTCCCAGGCGGTGGCGTCGATGCCCACCGTCCGCGGTGGGTCACCGAGCTTGGCCGCGGGCCGGTCGGCGTACAGGGCATGCCCGTAGCGCCCCGACATCGACAACAGGAAGCGGGACCGGTGCACCGACCGGACCGGTACTCCGGCGGTGTCCACGAGCAGCACCCCGGACACGTCCGGCGACCCGGTCAGCAGTGCCCGCACCTGCCCCGCGGACGCCGTGGCGGGCAGCAGCGCGGCGGGTCGTACGAACTCCCGCACCGACGGCCCGGACCGCGGCACGGCCACATCGGCGGGGGAGCGGGGCGGAACGTATACGTCCGCGGCGGGCAGCCGGGCCGGCGGGGCGAACAGTTCGCCCTGCGCCAACTGCGCCCCGGCCGCCAGCGCCGCCGCGCACTGCCCTTCGGTCTCCACGCCTTCGACAGCCAGGAGAGCCCCCAACTCGTCGCACAGTGTCCGCATCGACCGCACCACCGCCGGCCGCGCCAGCAGCGACGCGTCCAGCTTCACCAGGTCGGGCGTGATGTCCGACAGGAGCCGCAAAGGCACGTCCCCGTCCCCGACACCGTCCGCGCAGATCCGGAAGCCCTGACCGCGCAGCCTGGACACCGCCTCCAGCAGTGCCCGCTGAGGCACGTGCGTGTACGTCGGACAGACGTCGATCGTCACCTCCCACGGAAGCCGCCCCGCCTCGCGCACGGCGTCGTGCAGCGAAGGGAGCCCGCCGAGGTCGGCGAGAGTGCCGGCGAACACGTTGACGAAGAGCGGCAGCAGGGTCTCCTTGCGCACCGCCGCGCGGACCGCCGACACCGCCAGCCGGCTGTCGAGCTCGGGATCCCTGCGGGCCTCGGCCAGGATGTCGCCGGTCTCCGGGCGGGCGAGTATCTCCAGTCCCGCGACCGCTCCGGTCGTCAGATTGACCACCGGTTGGAAGGCGAAGCGGAGAGTGTCCGTCCAGGAGTGCACGGGAGCATGATGACTCCATCGGCGCACGCCCAAGCGCAGTTCATGAGACGTTCACGCAGGATTCCGGAGCGGTCACACAGCGTATGCCAAGGCCCGTCTGCGGCCGCCCCACCGGCGCCCGCCCCACCAGCGCCTGCCCCACCAGCGCCTGCCCCACCAGCGCCCGCACCACCCGCGCCCGCGCCGCACCGCCCCGCGCCATTCTCGGCCCCCGGTCACGCCGTCCAGGCCCGGCACTTGTCGCGTCCCAGCCCCGCCCCATGCCGTGACCGGCCCCCCATGCCGTGACCGGCCCCCCCATGTCGTGACCGGCCCCCCCATGCCGTGACCGGCACAGCCCGTGCCGCGTACGCCCCTCTCGGTACGCCCCTCTCGGTTCATCGCACCGCGATCACCGCCGATCCATGCCCGAACAACCCCTGGTTCGCACTGATGCCCACGCGAGCTCCCGCGACCTGCCGGTCACCTGCGTCACCGCGCAACTGCCAGGCGAGCTCGCACACCTGGGCTATCGCCTGCGCCGGAACCGCCTCGCCGAAGGAGGCCAGCCCACCGCTGGCGTTCACCGGTATTCGCCCGCCCAGGGCCGTCTCCCCGTCCCGCAGCAGCTTCACGCCCTCGCCCTCACCGCACAGCCCCAGGTCCTCGTACCACTGCAACTCGAGCGCCGTGGACAGGTCGTAGACCTCGGCCAGCGACAGGTCCTCCGGCCCGATTCCCGCCTCCTCGTAGGCCGCCCGGGCGATCGACATCCGGAACGTCGCGGCCGGCGGATCGACGGCCACCGCGGAGTCCGTGGCGATGTCCGGCAGGTCCAGCACGGTGTTCGGGTAACGCGGCGTCACCGTGGACACGGCCCGGATCCGCACCGGATCCGCATGGCCGTGCCGCCGCGCGAACTCCAAGCTGGAGAGCACCACAGCGGCGCCGCCGTCGGAGGTCGCGCAGATGTCGAGCAGCCGCAGCGGGTCGGCGACGACGGCGGAGGCGGCGACCTCCTCGGCGGTGACCCGCTTGCGGTAGCGCGCGTTGGGGTTCAGCGCTCCCATCGCGGCGTTCTTCACCTTCACCTGTGCGAAGTCTTCAGGGGTGTCACCGTGTATGGCCATGCGCCTGCGGGCGTACAACCCGAAGTACACGGGATTGGTCGCCCCGAGAACCCGGAACCGCAGCCAGTCGGGATCGTCGGGCCGGTCGCCGCCCGCAGGGCGGAAGAATCCCTTGGGAGCGGCATCGGCTCCCACCACGAGCACCACATCGGCGAGCCCGGAGAGGATCTGGGCCCGCGCGGCGTCCACGGCCTGGGCCCCGGACGCGCACGCCGCATACACGCTCGCGACCCGGGCCCCTTGCCAGCCCAGTGCTTTCGCGAACGTAGCTCCGGCGACATACCCGGGATAGCCGCCGCGGACGGTGTCCGCGCCGATGATCGAGCCGATGTCCCGCCAGTCCAGCCGGGCGTCGGTCAGCGCCGCGCGGGCGGCTGCGACGCCGTACTCGACGAAGTTCCGTCCCCACTTGCCCCACGGGTGCATGCCCGCGCCCAGCACCGCCACCTCGCCCGTCACGCCCTCACCCCCGTCGGCCGCCAGTGCCACGTCGTCCAGGTCGTTTCCGCGTCCTCGTGGAGCACGCCGGGCACGACCTCCACCTCCATGCCCACCGTCAGATCCTCGACGGTGACTCCGGGAGCCGCCTGTCCCAGCACCACGATCCGCTCGGCCTCCAGCTCCACAGCGATCAACGCGCACGGCTCCCACGAAAGTTCCGGATCGCTCACGTAGGGTGACGGCGGCCGATACCGGCTGTCCGTGTACGACCAGACACGGCCGCGCCGCGACAGCGGGACCTCCGCCAACTCTCCGCCCGCGCAGGCGGGGTTGCGGCAGTGATGGTCCTCGCGGGGGAAGAAGACCGAGGCGCACGCCGCACAACACGTGCCGAGCAGCCGGAAACCGTCCCCCTCCCCGGCGAACCACCCCGCCACCACCGGCGTTCGAGTACGCGCCACAGTGCCTCCCCGCAGACCGGATCTGACGGAACGTCAGAAGTCTGCCACGGCCTTCCGGATTTCGGCATCCCTTCCCCGGCGGGACCGTCTCCTGATAGACGCAGGAGCCATGACACGACTCACCACCGTGGCACGCGGCCTGATCACCGCCTTCGCCGCCGTGCTGGCAGCGACCGCCCCCACCGCCACCGCCCAGGCCGAGACCGGGCCCCAGGCCCCCAGGGACTTCGTGGCCCTGAGAAGCGTGGACCCCACGATCGTCCAGGAGATCCGCTACTTCACCCCGCACAACTTCGTCGGCGAGCGCATCGACGGCTACGCCCAGCCGATCTGCGTCCTCACCCGCCCCGCAGCCCAAGCCCTCCACAGGGCCCAGACGAAGCTGCTGCGACAGGGCTACACGCTCAAGGTGTACGACTGCTACCGGCCGCAGCGCGCGGTGGACCACTTCGTCCGCTGGGCCAAGGACCTCGACGACCAGGCCTTGAAGGGCGAGTTCTACCCGAACGTCGACAAGACCCGGCTGTTCGCCGACGGCTACATCGCCGAGAAGTCCGGCCACAGCCGCGGATCGACCCTGGACGTCACCCTCGTGAAACTGCCGGCGAAGCCGACCCGGCCGTACCACCCCGGAGAGCCCCTCGTGCCGTGCTTCGCACCCAAGGAGGAGCGGTTCCCCGACAACTCCGTCGACATGGGCACCGGCTTCGACTGCTTCGACACCCTCTCGCACACCCTCGACCCACGCGTCCAGGGCGAACAGCGCGCCAACCGGCTGCTGCTCAAGAGCACCCTCGAAGGCCTCGGCTTCGTGAACCTGGCAGAGGAGTGGTGGCACTACACCTACAAGCCCGAGCCCTACCCGGACACCTACTTCGACTTCCCCGTGTCCAGGAAGGCGCTCACCAGCGCTCACTGAGCCGCCCGCCCGAGACGCCCGCTCCGTGATCGGCTACAGTCCGCCGCGTGTCCGAAACTCAGCACTCCAGTTCCAATTCCGCGCCGGACTCCCACTGTTCGAGCTGCGGCGCGCCCTACGGAGAGGGCGTCTCCGGCTGGCCCCGCACCTGCCCGGCGTGCGGCAGCGTGGCCTACCGCAATCCACTCCCGGTCGCGGTGGCCCTCCAGCCCGTGTACGACACCAAGGGCACCGCCCTGGTCGTCATCACCCGAACCGTCGCTCCCGCGCGCGGGGGCACGGCCCTGCCCGGTGGCTACATCGACGACCGGGAGGACTGGCGGCACGCCGTCGTACGCGAACTCAAAGAGGAAACCGGCATCGACGCGGCCGGCCGCGACGTACGCCTCGTCGACGCGATGAGCTCGCCCGACGGACACCTGCTGCTGTTCGGCCTCCTCCCGGAACGCCCTGTCGAGGGCCTGCCGCCCTCCGCCGCCACGGACGAGACGGGGGGCTGGCACCTCCTGCGCAGGGCGGAGGAACTCGCCTTCCCCCTGCACAGCGTGGCCGTACGGGCCTGGTTCGAGGGCCGCTACATCTGAGCTCAGCGCTCCCCGGCCCCACGGACGCGCACCGGGTGGGACGGCTCGCCCCCGCCGTCCTCACCCTCCCGCTCGACGACCACCCGCGAACCCATCCACCGAGCGGTGTAGCGCTCGATCTCCGGCTCGTCCCACCCCTCGCCCCCGTCCGGCACGACCAGCCCGCCCCCGGTCCGCCCCGGGGTGGGCGCCCACACCTCCAGCTCCAGCCCGCCGTCCTCGCCGCGTACGGGAAGCACGGCACCCGCGCGTGCGAACACCGGGATCCGCGACAGAGGTGCGTCGACGAGCACCTGCGCCGGCCCCTCGTACGCCCGCTCCGCCACCGTGTCGTACCAGCGACCCCGCGGCAGCTGCACGGCACGCCGGTCCGATCCCGGGTCGAGCACCGGCGCCACCAGCAGGCTGTCGCCCAGCAGGAAGGCGTCCTCGCAGTCACGCAGCGCCCGCTCCTCCGGCGCCGCCCACCACAGGGGTCGCACATAGGGCGATCCGGTACGCCGCGCCAGATGCGCCAGCGTCATGAAGTACGGCAGCAGCCGCCGGCGTTCGACGAGCGCCACGCGCGCGTGCTCCAGCACCTCGGCACCGAACTCCCACGGCTCCCTGCGCCCCGCCCGCAGACTCGCGTGCGTACGGAACAGCGGCAGATACGCGCCCAGCTGGAACCACCGCAGGAACAGCTCGGGCGAGGGATCCCCGTCGAAGCCCCCGATGTCCGGTCCCGAGTACGGCACACCGCACAGCCCGAGCCCCATCACCAGCGCCAAGGACGCCCGCAGTCCCGGCCAGCCGGTGGCCACGTCTCCCGACCAGGTCCCGCCGTAGCGCTGCATGCCGGCCCACCCGGAGCGGGAGAACAGGAACGGCCGCCCCTCGGGCGCGAGTTTCCGCAGCCCCTCGAAGCCGGCCCTGGCCATGCACAGCGCGTACACGTTGTGCGCCTCACGATGGTCACCGCCCCGCCCTTCCAAGGAGTGCCGCGCCGAACGCGGCAGCGTCGACTCCCCGAAGGCGGCGAACGACGTGGGCTCGTTCATGTCGTGCCAGAACCCCGAGAACCCCTGCGCGAGCCGCTCCTCGTAGAGACCGCCCCACCACTCACGCACGCGCGCGTGCGTGAAATCGGGGAACACCGCCTCCCCGGGCCACACGACACCCTGCACGACCTGCCCCGAGGCGTCCCGGACGAACGCGTCCTCGGCCGTCCCACCGTCGTACACGGCATTGCCGGGCAGGGCCTTCACGGCCGGGTCGACGATCGACACCAGCCGGATGCCGTCCCGCCGGAGTTCCTCGGCCAGCACAGGCAGTTTCGGGAAGCGGTCCTGGTCGACGGTGAACACCTGATGCGCGTCGAAATGGTCGATGTCCAGGTGCACGGCGTCGAGCGGCAGACCGTGCTCCAGGTAACCCGCGACGATCCGCCGCACCTCCTGCTCGCTGCCGAACCCCCACCGCGCGTGGTGGTGCCCGAGCGCCCACGCGGGCGGCAGCGCGGGCGCGCCGGTGAGCGACGCCCAGGCGAGCAGCACGCGCGCGGGGGTGCCCACCATCACCCAGCAGCGAAGTGGACCGCCGTCCATCCGCAGCTCGCTCGTCCCGGCCCGGTCGTGCCCGGAACCCGCGCCCTCCTCGCCCTCCCGCAGCGTCACCGTGCCGTCCCACGAGCTGTCGTGGAACACCAGATGCGTACCGCCGTCGGACACGACCATCTGCACCGGCATCGTGATGTACAGCGGGTCGTCACCGGGCGCGAAGGCGAAACCGGGGTCGGTGTTCCACAGCCGGTACGTCCCGTCCGGCAGCCGAGGACCCGACGCACGACCACCGAGACCGAAGAACCGCGCGTCGGCGGCCACCTTCGACCGCTGCATCCACCGCGCCGGGCCGCCGCCGACCGGCTCCCACCACCGCGGGGGCAGATCACGGCGCAGGGTCACGCCACCGGGCGTGCGCACCTCCACCGCGCCATGCCGCGACACGACGACCGTCACCCGCTCGGCCACCACCCGCCAGCCGCCGTCCTTGTCCGGCTCCAGCACCGCCCGGGGATCCGCCTCCGGACACCGGCCGGCCAGCGCGTACGACGGCTCGGGCTCCGCCCCGTCCCAGCCCCAGAAGACGGCACCGTTCACGGCGACCAGAATCCGCAGCTCCGACCGGCTGAACCGGACGACACCGCCGCCCGGCCCCGGCTCCACCTCCTGCACGGCTCCGGGCACCCGGGCACGCTCCGCCCCCCGAGACGGCAGCCCGGTGGCGTCGGCCCGCCGCCTGCGCCACGCTGCTCGTACGGTACGCACACCCTGCGCCGCGCCCACCGAACCCACCGCTTTCACCGAACGCACCAGGTCACGACCGTTCATGCTGCTCACCCTGCCACTGACCGCCCCACGCGCGCGTGTCGTTCAACTGCCGTTCACCCGTGCCACGACCACATCTTCACGACACGGACTATGTGGGGCGCACCCTGGTGCCGAAGTCGATCACATGGCATTGTCCGTGCCAGCCGCGTCACGCGCACACCCCAGCCCGTGCGCGGAGGACGCACACGACGCGCACAGTCCGGGAGCCGACCATGTCGACCGCTAGTCCTCAGCCGCTCTGGCAGCCAGACCCCGAGCGCATCGCCCGGGCACGGATCACGAGGTTCCACGCCTGGGCAGCCGAGCACCACGGCGCCCCCGCCGAGGGCGGTTACGCGGCCCTCCAGCGCTGGTCCGTCGACGAGCTGGACACCTTCTGGAAAGCCGTCACGGAGTGGTTCGACGTCCGTTTCTCCACGCCCTACGCGCGCGTGCTCGGCGACCGTTCGATGCCGGGTGCCCAGTGGTTCCCCGGGGCAACCCTCAACTACGCCGAACACGCCCTCCGCGCGGCCGACACCCGCGCTGACGAACCGGCTCTCCTGTACGTCGACGAGACACACGAACCAAGCCCCGTCACCTGGGCCGAGCTGCGTCGCCAGGTCGGCTCCCTGGCCGCCGAGCTGCGCGCCCTCGGCGTACGCCCCGGAGACCGCGTCAGCGGCTATCTCCCCAACGTCCCGCAGGCCGTGATCGCCCTCCTCGCCACAGCCGCCGTGGGCGCCGTCTGGACGTCCTGCGCGCCCGACTTCGGCGCCCGCAGCGTCCTCGACCGCTTCCAGCAGGTCGAACCCGTCCTGCTGTTTACGGTCGACGGCTACCGCTACGGGGGCAAGGAGCACGACCGGCGCGAGATCGTCGCCGAACTGCGCCGCGAACTGCCCACCCTGCGCGCCGTCGTCCACATCCCCCTCCTCGGCACCGAGGCCCCCGAGGGCGCCCTGGACTGGTCGGCCCTCACCTCCGCCGACACGGACCCCGTCTTCGAGCAGGTGCCCTTCGACCACCCCTTGTGGGTGCTCTACTCCTCCGGCACGACCGGCCTGCCCAAGGCCATCGTCCAGTCCCAGGGCGGCATCCTGGTCGAGCACCTCAAGCAACTCGGCCTGCACTGCGACCTGGGCCCCGAGGACCGCTTCTTCTGGTACACGTCGACCGGCTGGATGATGTGGAACTTCCTCGTCTCCGGCCTGCTCACCGGCACCACGATCGTCCTCTACGACGGCAGCCCCGGCTACCCGGACACCGGCGCCCAGTGGCGCATCGCCGAACGCACCAAAGCCACCCTCTACGGCACCTCGGCCGCCTACGTCATGGCCTGCCGCAAGGCGGGCGTACACCCGTCCCGCGACTTCGGCCTTTCCTCCGTCCAGTGCGTCGCCACCACCGGCTCGCCCCTGCCCCCCGACGGCTTCCGCTGGCTCCACGACGAGGTCCGCGACGACCTGTGGATCGCCTCCGTCAGCGGCGGCACGGACGTGTGCTCCTGCTTCGCCGGAGCGGTACCGACCCTCCCGGTATACGTCGGCGAGCTCCAGGCCTGCTGCCTCGGCACCGACCTCCAGTCCTGGGACCCGAGCGGCACCCCCCTGATCGACGAGGTCGGCGAACTCGTCGTAACCAACCCCATGCCGTCGATGCCCATCCACTTCTGGAACGACCCCGACGGCAGCCGCTACCACGACAGCTACTTCGACACGTACCCCGGCGTATGGCGGCACGGCGACTGGATCACCGTCACCTCCCGCGGATCCGTCGTCATCCACGGCCGCTCCGACTCCACGCTCAACCGCCAGGGCGTACGCATGGGATCCGCCGACATCTACGAGGCCGTGGAGCGCCTCCCCGAGATCAGGGAATCCCTCGTCATCGGCATCGAACAGCCCGACGGCGGCTACTGGATGCCCCTCTTCGTCCACCTGGCCCCCGGAGCCGTCCTCGACGAGGCCCTGCTGAACCGCATCAAGCAGACCATCCGCGAACAACTCTCACCGCGCCACGTCCCCGACGAGATCATCGAAGTGCCCGGCGTCCCCCACACCCTGACCGGCAAGCGCATCGAGGTCCCGGTCAAACGCCTCCTCCAGGGAACCCCGCTGGAGAAGGCGGTCAACCCGGGCTCCATCGACAACCTCGACCTGCTGAGCTTCTACGAGGACCTGGCCCGTAAACGCGCCTGACCGGCACCACGCTCGGACTCACCGGAGGCGACGGTGAGTCCGAGCCCTACGTCAGACCACTAGTCGTCACCATGACCGTCGACGCGACCAGATTGGCCACCTAGTCGTCGACCTGCGGTTTTCTTCGTCATCCGCATGCGCGACCCCCATGCTCAGGCCCGATTGTCAGTGCCGCCGATTACTGTGAGTGAGCATTGATCGACCGTGCACAGGGGGAACAATGACGCACACCGACAGCCGGACCATGCGACGTGTCCTGCGCCGCGAAATCGCCGGCACCATCGGCCTGCTCACCGACGAGCACGACTTCCGGGCCATGCGGCGCTACCGCAGCTTCACCTTCGACGACCACGCGGCCTACCTCAAGTATGTGGAAGGCCTCCTCAGGACACGTGCCCTACAAGGCAGCCACACGACGGTGGCCCTCTTCGACCCCGAGGAGTACGCCGAGTTCTGCACGCAAGAAGGCCTCGACCCCGACAGCCCGTCGAGCCGCACACGCTTCACGGCACGACTCGCGGTCACAGGCCCGACCCTTCCGTACGACGGCCAGCCACTGTCCGACCTGCTCCCGGCCCTCGTCGACGAGGCAGTGCGACAGGCCACCTGGGAGTACGCGACCACACTCCTCGCTCGCCTGGGCGCCTGCACCTCCTGCGGCGAGGACATCGGACGCGCAGCCTTCGCCCGGGCCGCCGATCTTCTCGTCCGCATCCTCGACACGGCCCCATCCGGCAATCGGCACCTCGTATGCAGCGTCACCGGACCGCCCGAGACGCTCGTCGCCGCCCTCCACGTCGCCGACACCTGCGATGCCGTCGAACTGGACGAGACCGAAGCCCTCGAGTTCACCACGGTCCTGGCCCTCGGCCTGGCCACCGAAAGCCCCGGAGGCCTCGTCATCCGCGCCAGTGCCCCAGGCTGCCCCGACCGCGTCTACGGCTGGCGCCTGCGCGCATACGGACTCGAGCCCCTCACCGCGGGAGAGGTCTTCGACGCCTACTGCACCGACGCCGAATCCGGCGACCTGATCTCCCCAGAATCCAACGTCGATTACTGCGAGCCGCCCGACCTGGGAGAGGTGAAACCGGCACAGGGACACAACCACTGAAAAACGCGCGGGGCGCCCCACCTCGGTGGAGCGCCCCGCCCGGGCAGCCATCGGCCGGCCATGCCCGGCTCACTCGCCCGACAACACCGCCTGCGCCGCGCTGCGCGCGTCCTCGGCGCTGTCCGAGGCTCGCGCCGCAGCAGCAGCCCGCTCGCACTGCGCCAGCGTGTACTTCGCCAGCGTGGCCCGGACATAGGGAATCGACGCCGCGCCCATCGAAAGAGAGGTGACGCCCAGACCAGCCAGCACACAGGCGAGCAGCGGGTCGGACGCGGCCTCACCACAGACGCCACAGCTCTTGCCCTCGGCCTTCGCCGCCTCGGCGGACAGCGCCACCAGGTCCAGCAGCGCGGGCTGCCACGGATCCTGCAGGCGGGAGACCGCACCCACCTGACGGTCGGCGGCGAAGGTGTACTGCGCCAGGTCGTTCGTCCCCAGCGACAGGAACTCGACCTCCTGGAGAATCGAGCGCGCCCGCAGCGCGGCCGACGGGATCTCGACCATCGCGCCGAACTTCGCCCGCAGCCCTGCCTCTCGGCATGCGTCAGCAAAGGCCCGGGCATCGGTGCGGTCCGCGACCATCGGGGCCATGACCTCGAGGTAGACCGGCAGCCCTTCCGCGGCCTTCGCGAGGGCCGTCAGCTGGGTACGCAGGACATCGGGGTGATCCAGCAGGGTCCGCAGACCCCGCACACCGAGTGCCGGGTTCGGCTCGTCGGTCGGCGTCAGGAAGTCGAGCGGCTTGTCCGCGCCCGCGTCCAGCACCCGCACCACGACACGCCCCTCGGGGAACGCCTCCAGCACCTGCCGGTACGCAGCGACCTGCTTCTCCTCGGACGGCGCCTGCTTGCTGTCGTCCAGGAAGAGGAACTCGGTACGGAAGAGACCGACACCCTCGGCCCCGGCCTCGACAGCTGCCTCCACATCCGCGGGGCCGCCGATGTTCGCGAGCAGCGGCACCTTGTGACCGTCCGCGGTGGCACCGGGACCCGTCGAGGCCGCCAGTGCCGCCCTGCGCTCGGCGGCCGCGGCCTCGAGCTGAGCCTTCTTCTCATCGCTCGGGTCCACGAAGATCTCGCCGGTGCTGCCGTCGACGGCGATCATCGTGCCCTCGGCGAGCTCACCGGCACCCGGAAGCGCGACCACGGCCGGCACCCCGAGAGCCCGCGCCAGAATCGCGCTGTGGCTGGTCGGACCGCCCTCCTCGGTGACGAAGCCGAGCACCAGAGTCGGGTCCAGCAGCGCGGTGTCGGCAGGCGCGAGGTCACGGGCGACAAGGACATAGGGCTCGTCGCTGTCGGGCACACCCGGCATCGGCACCCCCAGCAGACGGGCGACGATACGATTCCGCACGTCGTCGAGGTCGGCCACGCGACCGGCGAGGTACTCACCGGCACCCGCGAGGAGCTCGCGGTACGAGGCGAACGCGTCGTACACCCCGCGCTCGGCCGTGCTGCCGACGGCGATCCGCCGCTCCACGTCCGCCATCAGCTCGGGATCCTGGGCCATCATGGCCTGCGCCTCGAGCACCGCCTGGGCTTCACCCCCCGCCAGGTTGCCCCGTGCCATCAGGTCGGCCGCCACAGCCTCCACGGCCTTGCGGGCGCGCCCCTGTTCACGCTCCGCCTCTTCCGCGGGGATCTGCTTCGCAGGCGGCTCCAGCACCGCCGTTCCCATATGCCGAACCTCGCCGATAGCCACACCGTGGCTCACGCCGACGCCTCGCAGCGTTGTGTCCATCTCACCCGTCTCCGATAGTGCGGCGGATCCAACCGCCGCGTTGGTTCTCCTGCAAGCCGCCCTTCGACGGCACTGACGTCACTTCCAGAGGAAGAGACTGTCGCCGGCCTTCACATCACCGTCGTCACGAAGATCGGAGAGCGCTTCGGCCGTGGCCTCCAGTGCCACGATCGGGCAGACCGCGGACTTGCCGGCGGCCTCGACGGCTGCCGGGTTCCAGCGCACGATGCCCTGACCGCGCCTGACGGTGTCACCCTTGTTCACGAGCAGCTCAAATCCCTCGCCGTTGAGCTGCACGGTGTCGATACCGAGGTGTGTGAGCACGCCGTGACCGTTCTCGTCGACGACGACGAACGCGTGCGGGTGCAGGGAGACGATGACGCCGTCCACGGGCGAGACGGCCTCGGAAGGCTCACGTACGGGGTCGATCGCTGTGCCCGGGCCGACCATGGCCCCGGAGAAGACCGGATCCGGCACGGCTGCCAGTCCGATGGCGCGTCCTGCAAGTGGGGACGTCACGGTGGTCATGGGAAGCCTCCCAGGGGTGGAGATCGATATGGGCCGTCCCTGTCGGTACCGGACGGCACACTGTTCAGCAGGGTATGCCACCTGAAGTGCCGGTTCCGCGTGGGCACTCCAGAGTGGTCTAGACCATACCCCAAATCAATTTGCACCGGCTCCACGGCCGCGTGTACAGTCGTACTCCTGCTTGGGGCTGAGGGACGCGACCATGTGTCCTCGCCTGGCAGTATCCAACTCGCAAGATCCTAACTCGGGGTCACTTTCTGCATGCCTGCAGGACGGTGGTCAGAGGGACGGAAAAACACTGGTAGAGTTGGGAACGCGAAGGGAAGCGCCCGGAGGAAAGCCCGAGAGGGTGAGTACAAAGGAAGTGACCGTTCCTTGAGAACTCAACAGCGTGCCAAAAGTCAACGCCAGATATGTTGATACCCCGTCTCCAGCATCAGCTGGGACGAGGTTCCTTTGAAAAAACACAGCGAGGACGCTGTGTGCGGGAGGATCATTCCTCCTCTCGCACCGCTCTCGTGGTGTTGCACCGGATTACCGGTACACATTCACGGAGAGTTTGATCCTGGCTCAGGACGAACGCTGGCGGCGTGCTTAACACATGCAAGTCGAACGATGAACCACTTCGGTGGGGATTAGTGGCGAACGGGTGAGTAACACGTGGGCAATCTGCCCTGCACTCTGGGACAAGCCCTGGAAACGGGGTCTAATACCGGATACTGATCATCTTGGGCATCCAAGGTGTTCGAAAGCTCCGGCGGTGCAGGATGAGCCCGCGGCCTATCAGCTTGTTGGTGAGGTAATGGCTCACCAAGGCGACGACGGGTAGCCGGCCTGAGAGGGCGACCGGCCACACTGGGACTGAGACACGGCCCAGACTCCTACGGGAGGCAGCAGTGGGGAATATTGCACAATGGGCGAAAGCCTGATGCAGCGACGCCGCGTGAGGGATGACGGCCTTCGGGTTGTAAACCTCTTTCAGCAGGGAAGAAGCGAAAGTGACGGTACCTGCAGAAGAAGCGCCGGCTAACTACGTGCCAGCAGCCGCGGTAATACGTAGGGCGCGAGCGTTGTCCGGAATTATTGGGCGTAAAGGGCTCGTAGGCGGCTTGTCGCGTCGGTTGTGAAAGCCCGGGGCTTAACCCCGGGTCTGCAGTCGATACGGGCAGGCTAGAGTTCGGTAGGGGAGATCGGAATTCCTGGTGTAGCGGTGAAATGCGCAGATATCAGGAGGAACACCGGTGGCGAAGGCGGATCTCTGGGCCGATACTGACGCTGAGGAGCGAAAGCGTGGGGAGCGAACAGGATTAGATACCCTGGTAGTCCACGCCGTAAACGGTGGGCACTAGGTGTGGGCAACATTCCACGTTGTCCGTGCCGCAGCTAACGCATTAAGTGCCCCGCCTGGGGAGTACGGCCGCAAGGCTAAAACTCAAAGGAATTGACGGGGGCCCGCACAAGCGGCGGAGCATGTGGCTTAATTCGACGCAACGCGAAGAACCTTACCAAGGCTTGACATACACCGGAAAACCCTGGAGACAGGGTCCCCCTTGTGGTCGGTGTACAGGTGGTGCATGGCTGTCGTCAGCTCGTGTCGTGAGATGTTGGGTTAAGTCCCGCAACGAGCGCAACCCTTGTCCCGTGTTGCCAGCAGGCCCTTGTGGTGCTGGGGACTCACGGGAGACCGCCGGGGTCAACTCGGAGGAAGGTGGGGACGACGTCAAGTCATCATGCCCCTTATGTCTTGGGCTGCACACGTGCTACAATGGCCGGTACAATGAGCTGCGATACCGCGAGGTGGAGCGAATCTCAAAAAGCCGGTCTCAGTTCGGATTGGGGTCTGCAACTCGACCCCATGAAGTCGGAGTCGCTAGTAATCGCAGATCAGCATTGCTGCGGTGAATACGTTCCCGGGCCTTGTACACACCGCCCGTCACGTCACGAAAGTCGGTAACACCCGAAGCCGGTGGCCCAACCCCCTTGTGGGGAGGGAGCTGTCGAAGGTGGGACTGGCGATTGGGACGAAGTCGTAACAAGGTAGCCGTACCGGAAGGTGCGGCTGGATCACCTCCTTTCTAAGGAGCACTTCTTACCGATCCCTTCGGGGTGAGGTCAGAGGCCAGTACATCAGCGAGTGTCTGATGCTGGTTGCTCATGGGTGGAACGTTGACTACTCGGCACACTTGATCGTCTTCTCCTTCTAGTACTGCTCTTCGGAGCGTGGAACGTCGAGGGGAGCGGGGAGTGTGTCGGGCACGCTGTTGGGTGTCTGAGGGAATGGATTTTTCCTCAGCGCCGGCCCCAGTGAACTCGCCTGTGTAGGGCGGGGTGATGGGTGGCTGGTCGTTGTTTGAGAACTGCACAGTGGACGCGAGCATCTGTGGCCAAGTTTTTAAGGGCGCACGGTGGATGCCTTGGCACCAGGAACCGATGAAGGACGTGGGAGGCCACGATAGGCCCCGGGGAGTCGTCAACCAGGCTTTGATCCGGGGGTGTCCGAATGGGGAAACCCGGCAGTCGTCATGGGCTGTCACCCGCTGCTGAACACATAGGCAGTGTGGAGGGAACGCGGGGAAGTGAAACATCTCAGTACCCGCAGGAAGAGAAAACAACCGTGATTCCGGGAGTAGTGGCGAGCGAAACCGGATGAGGCCAAACCGTATGCGTGTGAGACCCGGCAGGGGTTGCGTATACGGGGTTGTGGGATCTCTCTTTCATGGTCTGCCGGCCGTGAGACGAGTCAGAAACCGTTGATGTAGGCGAAGGACATGCGAAAGGTCCGGCGTAGAGGGTAAGACCCCCGTAGTCGAAACGTCAGCGGCTCGTTTGAGAGACACCCAAGTAGCACGGGGCCCGAGAAATCCCGTGTGAATCTGGCGGGACCACCCGCTAAGCCTAAATATTCCCTGGTGACCGATAGCGGATAGTACCGTGAGGGAATGGTGAAAAGTACCCCGGGAGGGGAGTGAAATAGTACCTGAAACCGTGTGCCTACAAGCCGTGGGAGCGTCGGAATGAAGACTTGTCTTCATTCTCGTGACTGCGTGCCTTTTGAAGAATGAGCCTGCGAGTTTGCGGCGTGTTGCGAGGTTAACCCGGGTGGGGTAGCCGTAGCGAAAGCGAGTCCGAATAGGGCGGTTGAGTAGCACGCTCAAGACCCGAAGCGGAGTGATCTAGCCATGGGCAGGTTGAAGCGGAGGTAAGACTTCGTGGAGGACCGAACCCACCAGGGTTGAAAACCTGGGGGATGACCTGTGGTTAGGGGTGAAAGGCCAATCAAACTCCGTGATAGCTGGTTCTCCCCGAAATGCATTTAGGTGCAGCGTCGTGTGTTTCTTGCCGGAGGTAGAGCACTGGATAGGCGATGGGCCCTACCGGGTTACTGACCTTAGCCAAACTCCGAATGCCGGTAAGTGAGAGCGCGGCAGTGAGACTGTGGGGGATAAGCTCCATGGTCGAGAGGGAAACAGCCCAGAGCATCGACTAAGGCCCCTAAGCGTACGCTAAGTGGGAAAGGATGTGGAGTCGCAGAGACAACCAGGAGGTTGGCTTAGAAGCAGCCACCCTTGAAAGAGTGCGTAATAGCTCACTGGTCTAGTGATTCCGCGCCGACAATGTAGCGGGGCTCAAGCGTACCGCCGAAGTCGTGTCATTGCAGTAATACGGCCAACGCCGGCTGTGATGGGTAGGGGAGCGTCGTGTGCCGGGTGAAGCAGCACCGGAAGGTAGTTGTGGACGGTTCACGAGTGAGAATGCAGGCATGAGTAGCGATACAAACGTGAGAAACGTTTGCGCCGATTGACTAAGGGTTCCTGGGTCAAGCTGATCTGCCCAGGGTAAGTCGGGACCTAAGGCGAGGCCGACAGGCGTAGTCGATGGATAACCGGTTGATATTCCGGTACCCGCTGTGAAGCGTCAAACATCGAGCATCGTGATGCTAAGGCCGTGAAGCCGCCCCGGAGCCTTCGGGCAAAGGGGAGTGGTGGAGCCGCCGAACCAAGCGGTTAGTAGGTGAGTGATGGGGTGACGCAGGAAGGTAGTCCATCCCGGGCGGTGG
This sequence comes from Streptomyces coeruleorubidus, assembly GCF_028885415.1. Lineage (GTDB taxonomy): Bacteria > Actinomycetota > Actinomycetes > Streptomycetales > Streptomycetaceae > Streptomyces > Streptomyces coeruleorubidus_A. Next base: position 1,661,534 of record NZ_CP118527.1, on the reverse strand, counting down.
TTGTCCCGGGGTAAGGGTGTAGGCCGTGCGATAGGTAAATCCGTCGTACATGTGGCTGAGACCTGATGCCGAGCCGATTGTGGTGAAGTGGATGATCCTATGCTGTCGAGAAAAGCCTCTAGCGAGTTTCATGGCGGCCCGTACCCTAAACCGACTCAGGTGGTCAGGTAGAGAATACCGAGGCGTTCGGGTGAACTATGGTTAAGGAACTCGGCAAAATGCCCCCGTAACTTCGGGAGAAGGGGGCCACGCCTGGTGAGGGGACTTGCTCCTCGAGCTGGGGGTGGCCGCAGAGACCAGCGAGAAGCGACTGTTTACTAAAAACACAGGTCCGTGCGAAGCCGTAAGGCGATGTATACGGACTGACGCCTGCCCGGTGCTGGAACGTTAAGGGGACCGGTTAGCTCCATTTCGGTGGGGCGAAGCTGAGAACTTAAGCGCCAGTAAACGGCGGTGGTAACTATAACCATCCTAAGGTAGCGAAATTCCTTGTCGGGTAAGTTCCGACCTGCACGAATGGCGTAACGACTTCTCGACTGTCTCAACCATAGGCCCGGTGAAATTGCACTACGAGTAAAGATGCTCGTTTCGCGCAGCAGGACGGAAAGACCCCGGGACCTTTACTACAGTTTGATATTGGTGTTCGGTTCGGCTTGTGTAGGATAGCTGGGAGACTGTGAAGCGCTAACGCCAGTTAGTGTGGAGTCGTCGTTGAAATACCAGTCTGGTCGTGCTGGATGTCTAACCTGGGTCCGTGATCCGGATCAGGGACAGTGTCTGATGGGTAGTTTAACTGGGGCGGTTGCCTCCTAAAGGGTAACGGAGGCGCCCAAAGGTTCCCTCAGCCTGGTTGGCAATCAGGTGTTGAGTGTAAGTGCACAAGGGAGCTTGACTGTGAGACCGACGGGTCGAGCAGGGACGAAAGTCGGGACTAGTGACCCGGCGGTGGCTTGTGGAAGCGCCGTCGCTCAACGGATAAAAGGTACCCCGGGGATAACAGGCTGATCTTCCCCAAGAGTCCATATCGACGGGATGGTTTGGCACCTCGATGTCGGCTCGTCGCATCCTGGGGCTGGAGTCGGTCCCAAGGGTTGGGCTGTTCGCCCATTAAAGCGGTACGCGAGCTGGGTTTAGAACGTCGTGAGACAGTTCGGTCCCTATCCGCTGTGCGCGTAGGAGTCTTGAGAAGGGCTGTCCCTAGTACGAGAGGACCGGGACGGACGAACCTCTGGTGTGCCAGTTGTTCTGCCAAGGGCATGGCTGGTTGGCTACGTTCGGGAGGGATAACCGCTGAAAGCATCTAAGCGGGAAGCCTGCTTCGAGATGAGGACTCCCACCCACTTGATGGGGTAAGGCTCCCAGTAGACGACTGGGTTGATAGGCCGGATATGGAAGCACGGTAACGTGTGGAGTTGACCGGTACTAATAGGCCGAGGGCTTGTCCTCAGTTGCTCGCGTCCACTGTGTTGGTTCTGAAACCACGAACAGCCCCATGCCATGGTCACGGTATGGTGCGGCTGACAGTTTCATAGTGTTTCGGTGGTTATAGCGTAGGGGAAACGCCCGGTTACATTCCGAACCCGGAAGCTAAGCCTTACAGCGCCGATGGTACTGCAGGGGGGACCCTGTGGGAGAGTAGGACGCCGCCGAACTCCTTTTAGAGCTCTGGCTCTTGGGCACACAGCCCGAGAGCCAGAGCGTTTTTGCGTTGAGGTAAGGTCAGGGAGCATCGTTGGAACGTTTCCCACAGGAGGCCCCCGGGTGGAGGTTCAGGAGACTCGCGTCCAGACGGACCGTGTGCTCACCATCCCGAACATCCTCAGCATGGCGCGCCTCGTCGGCGTGCCCCTCTTCCTGTGGCTGATTCTGCGGCCTGAGTTCGGTGGGCCCAAGAGTGACGGATGGGCTCTTCTGGTACTGGCCCTGAGCGGCATCAGTGACTACCTGGACGGCAAGCTCGCGCGGCGCTGGAACCAGATCAGCAGCCTGGGCCGGCTCCTCGATCCCGCGGCCGACCGGCTCTACATTCTTTCGACTTTGGTCGGCCTCACCTGGCGCGAGATTCTGCCTCTCTGGTTGACTGCTGTACTTCTGGCGCGGGAGCTGGTTCTGCTGGTGATGGTGGGCATCCTCCGCCGGCACGGCTATCCGCCGCCCCAGGTGAACTTCCTCGGCAAGGCCGCCACCTTCAACTTGATGTATGCCTTCCCGCTGCTCCTGCTCAGTGACGGAAGTGGTTGGATCTCGTCACTGGCTGCTATTTTCGGATGGGCGTTCGCCGGATGGGGTACAACGCTGTACTGGTGGGCAGGAGTCCTCTACGTGGTACAAGTCCGCCGCCTGGTCCGTGCGGACGCCATGGCCGATTGAACTCGCGGATTGGTCCCACTGATGCGGCCCGATGGCCCGGCGTGGAAAAGTGCGGGACAATCCTGGCGGGGGAAGTCGGCTAGACCGTCGTCTCTTAGAGGAGGACGCTTCCGACATGAAGGCCGTCGTGATGGCCGGAGGCGAAGGCACGCGCCTTCGCCCCATGACCTCAAGCATGCCCAAGCCGCTCCTGCCCGTGGCCAACCGCCCGATCATGGAGCATGTGCTGCGGCTGCTGAAAAGGCATGGGCTCAACGAAACAGTCGTAACTGTCCAGTTCCTGGCCTCGCTCGTCAAGAACTACTTCGGTGACGGCGAAGAGCTCGGTATGGAGCTCACCTATGCCAATGAGGAGAAGCCACTCGGTACCGCCGGAAGCGTCAAGAATGCCGAAGAGGCGTTGAAGGACGATGCCTTCCTCGTTATTTCCGGCGATGCGCTGACGGACTTCGACCTCACCGAGCTCATCAATTTCCACAAGGAAAAGGGCGCCCTGGTCACGGTCTGTCTGACGCGTGTGCCCAATCCGCTGGAATTCGGCATCACCATTGTCGACGAGGAAGGCAAGGTGGAACGCTTCCTCGAGAAGCCCACCTGGGGCCAGGTCTTCTCCGACACCGTGAACACCGGCATCTATGTGATGGAGCCCGAGGTCTTCGACTACGTCGAACCCGACGTGCCCGTCGACTGGTCCGGCGATGTCTTCCCGCAGTTGATGAAGGAAGGCAAGCCGATCTACGGCTACGTCGCCGAGGGGTACTGGGAGGATGTCGGCACCCACGAGAGCTATGTGAAGGCGCAGGCCGACGTCCTGGAGGGCAAGGTCGACGTCGACATCGACGGGTTCGAGATCTCCGCCGGGGTGTGGGTCGCCGAAGGGGCCGAGGTCCATCCCGACGCCGTGCTCCGCGGTCCGCTTTACATCGGGGACTACGCCAAGGTCGAGGCCGGCGCCGAAATCCGTGAGCACACCGTCGTGGGCTCCAACGTGGTCGTCAAGAGCGGCGCTTTTCTGCACAAGGCCGTCGTCCACGACAACGTCTACGTGGGGCCGCACAGCAATCTGCGCGGCTGCGTCGTCGGAAAGAACACCGACATCATGCGCGCGGCGCGGATCGAGGACGGGGCGGTCATCGGTGATGAGTGCCTGATCGGTGAAGAATCGATCGTTCAGGGCAATGTGCGGGTCTATCCGTTCAAGACCATCGAAGCCGGCGCCTTCGTCAACACCTCGGTGATCTGGGAATCCAGGGGACAGGCGCACCTATTCGGCGCCCGTGGCGTCTCCGGAATCCTGAACGTGGAGATCACGCCGGAGTTGGCGGTACGGCTTGCCGGTGCCTATGCGACGACCCTGAAAAAGGGCTCGACCGTCACCACGGCCCGCGACCACTCGCGTGGTGCCCGCGCGCTGAAGCGGGCGGTGATCTCCGCGTTGCAGGCCAGCGCCATCGACGTACGGGACCTGGAGAACGTGCCGCTGCCGGTGGCCCGGCAGCAGACGGCGCGCGGCAGTGCCGGCGGGATCATGATCCGTACCACGCCCGGGGTGCAGGATTCCGTCGACATCATGTTCTTCGACGGGCAGGGCGCGGACCTGTCGCAGGGCAGCCAGCGGAAGCTGGACCGGGTGTTCGCGCGGCAGGAGTACCGGCGTGCGTTCCCCGGGGAGATCGGTGATCTGCACTTCCCGGCGAGCGTCTTCGACTCGTACACCGGGTCGCTGCTGCGGAACGTCGACACGACCGGGATCGCGGAGTCCGGCCTGAAGGTGGTCGTGGACGCGTCCAACGGAAGTGCGGGACTCGTGCTGCCCAGTCTGCTGGGGAAGCTCGGTGTCGACTCGCTGACGATCAACCCGGGTCTCGACGAGTCCAGGCCGACGGAGACGGCCGACATGCGGCGGTCGGGGATGGTGCGTCTCGGTGAGATCGTGGCGTCCTCGGGGGCCGCGTTCGGGGTGCGGTTCGATCCCGTCGGTGAGCGGCTGTCCCTCGTCGACGAGAAGGGGCGCATCATCGAGGACGACCGGGCGCTGCTCGTGATGCTCGACCTCATCGCGGCCGAGCGGCGCAGCGGCCGGGTTGCGCTGCCGGTGACCACGACCAGGATCGCCGAGCAGGTGGCGGCGTACCACGGGACCCAGGTCGAGTGGACGACCACGTCTCCCGACGACCTCACGCGCGTGGGCGGTGAGGAAGGGACGATCTTCGGCGGCGACGGCAAGGGCGGCTTCATCGTCCCCGAGTTCAGCAGCGTGTACGACGCCACGGCGGCCTTCGTACGGCTCATCGGGCTCGTGGCGCGGACGCAGCTCACGCTCAGCCAGATCGACGCGCGGATTCCGCGGGCGCACGTCCTCAAGCGGGACCTGGCGACTCCGTGGGCCGTCAAGGGGCTCGTGATGCGGCGGGTCGTCGAGGCGGCCGGAGACCGGTTCGTGGACACCACGGATGGCGTGCGTGTCGTGGAGACGGACGGCCGTTGGGTGATGGTGCTGCCGGACCCGGCCGAGGCCGTCACCCACCTGTGGGCAGAGGGGCCGGACGACGCCTCCGCGCAGGCCCTGCTGGACGAGTGGTCGGCGGTCGTGGACAGCGCCGGCCGGTAGAACGGGCTGTACGCGTGCGTGCCGGACAAGTGTCCCCAAGGGGGCCTGTCCGGCACGCCGGTAGGGTCGTTCGGAGGTAGTGGCCGCGACGTGCGACGATGTGCGGCATGCCGCAGCAACCCCCCATTCGGAGCACACCGACGCGGCCCAGGCGCCCGGACGCGTCCATGTCGTTGATCACCAACGTCATGGACCACAGCCTCGACGACGGATACGCCGAGGCCGCCGCGCGGAAGAAGGCCGCGGGCGACGGTGGCATGCCGAAGACGCTGAGGGCGAAGCTGGGGCTTGCCGCCGGCCTGGTGCTCGCGGCCCTCGTCGTGACCGTGGGAGCGGCGCAGGCGCGGGTCGCCGCTCCGGTCGTCGCCAAGGAGCGCGAGGAGCTGGTCGACCGGATCGACCGGGAGGCCGAGGCGGCGGACAAGCTGGAGGACTCCGTCGACCGGCTGCGCGAGGACGTGAGCGCGCGACAGCGGGAGGCGCTGAAGCACAGTGGTGGCAGCGCCGAGTCCGAGATCGTGGGCATCCTGTCGGGCGCCACAGCGGTGCACGGCCCCGGCGTGAAGCTCGTGGTGAACGACGCCAAAGACGTCGGCACGGGCGGTGACGGCGACCCGCGCGATTCCACCGGCTTCGCCGACACCGGACGGGTGCGCGACCGGGACATGCAGCGCGTGGTCAACGGGCTGTGGGAGTCGGGAGCCGAGGCCGTCTCGATCAATGGGCAGCGGCTGACCGCACTGTCCGCGATCAGGGCCGCGGGGGACGCGATACTGGTCGACAACAAGCCGCTGGTGCCGCCGTACACGGTGCTCGCGGTGGGGGACGGGCAGGGACTGAGTACTCGGTTCCGGAACAGCGCGGACGGGCTGTATCTGAACGCGCTCCAGGAGAGCTACGGCATCAGGACAGGCATTTCCGTGGAGGAGGACCTCCGGCTGCCTGCCGCGCCGAGTGTGATCGTACGTACAGCACAGCCGAGCATTGAGAAGAGCGAGAAGGGCACATCGTGATCGCCGTACTGGGCCTCGTCGTGGGAGTCGTGGCCGGCCTGTTGGTCCGGCCTGAGGTTCCGGCGGTGGTCGAGCCGTATTTGCCGATCGCTGTCGTGGCGGCGCTCGACGCCGTCTTCGGTGGCCTGCGGGCCATGCTCGACGGCATCTTCGACGACAAGGTCTTCGTGGTGTCGTTCCTGTCGAACGTGGTGGTGGCCGCGTTGATCGTGTTCCTGGGTGACAAGCTGGGCGTGGGTGCCCAGCTGTCCACCGGTGTGGTGGTCGTCCTCGGTATCCGGATCTTCTCCAACGCCGCGGCGATCCGTCGGCACGTGTTCCGGGCGTGAGGCCGATGAGCGAGCACGACGACAAGCGCCCCGAGGAGAACGGCGACTCGCCCGCGAACCAGCGCGACGGGAGCGGCGAGTCCGGCAGCAGGCTGCGCAAGGAACTGCCCCAAGAGGTGTCCGCGCCGGCGTCCGCCGCCCAGGACACCCCGGAACCGGAACCCGAACCGGAGGCGGCCTCCGAGCCTGAGCCCGAGGCCGAGCCGCAGCTGACCGGACGGCAGCGGCTGGTGCAGGGGCTGTGGCCGCCGCGAGTCTCGCGGGCCCAACTCATCGTCGCGCTGTTGCTGTTCGGCCTCGGGTTCGGGCTGGCCGTGCAGGTGGCCTCGAACAGCGACAGTGACAGCGCGCTGCGCGGGGCGCGTCAGGAAGATCTTGTCCGCATCCTCGATGAACTGGATGACCGTACGCAGCGTCTTGAGGACGAGAAGCAGGGCCTTGAGAAGCAGCGCGACGAGCTGGAGAACAGCTCGGACCAGGCCGAGGAGGCCCGGAGGCAGACCATCGAGAAGGAGAGGCAACTCGGCATCCTGGCGGGCACCGTGGCCGCGCAGGGGCCCGGCATCACCATGACCATCGAGGACACGAAGGGGACGGTCGAGGCGGACATGCTGCTCGACGCGATCCAGGAGCTGCGCGCCGCGGGTGCCGAGGCGATACAGGTGAACGGCGTGCGGGTCGTCGCAGGCACGTATCTGACGGACTCCGGCAAGGGTGTGAGCGTCGACGGGAACAAGATCAACGCGCCCTATCGTTTCAAGGTCATCGGCAAGCCGCAGGACCTCGAGCCGGCGCTCAACATCCCCGGAGGCGTGGTGCAGACTCTCGAGAAGGAACAGGCCACGGTCACCATCGAGCGGTCGACCAAGATCGTCGTGGATGCCTTGCGGGCGGTGAAGCGGCCTGACTACGCTCGGTCGTCCTCCCAGTGAACCGGGGGTGCATGGGCGACGTCCGGCGAGGGCATGAGGTTGCGGGGGGTCGGCGCACCGAATGGGTGGTGCGTGGTGGAAACTGTCTGGTGCAGACGGACGTTGTCAGGATGTCCGGGTCGGCCAGAGTGTTCAGTCAGGGTTCGTCCTGCCCCACGGGCGGGTCTGTTTCGGTCAAGGGGAATCGCCCGTGAAGTTGTTTGCGAAGTTGTTCGGCAAGAGCGCGCGAGAGGGTAGCGACAACGCGACCGCGCGCCATCGCGCACAGCCTGACGCGGAGGGCCAGCGGCCGCTGTTCCGGGACCAGGTCGGTGGTCCGGGCGGTGACGTTTCCGGAGGTCAGGGCGCGCCGTCGGTTGACCCTGCGCAGCCCGGCGGCATAGGTTTCGGGCAACCGTCAACCTCAAGTGCGGGTGGAGGGTTTCCCGACCCGTATGCGTCCAATGCCCCCGGTGGGCAGCCGCGGCAGGAGGATCCGATGTCGGCCCTGGTGTGTACGAGGTGCGGTAACCGCAACGCGGAGAACAGCCGCTTCTGCTCCAACTGCGGCGCGCCGCTGCGGGCCGGGGCGGCGGCGGAGCGTCCTTCCGAGACGACCTCCACGATCTCCATCTCCGGTCTCGAGGCCTACGACAGCGAGACCACCGGCCAGACGCAGATGCCGACGCTGTCCCCCGAGGCGCAGGCTGCCGTCGACGCGCTGCCGCTGGGCTCCGCGCTCCTGGTCGTGCGCCGCGGGCCGAACTCGGGCAGCCGCTTCCTGCTGGACGGCGATCTGACCACGGCCGGGCGGCATCCGCAGAGCGACATCTTCCTGGACGACGTGACGGTCTCCCGGCGTCATGTGGAGTTCCGCCGAGGCCAGGACGGTTCGTTCACGGTGGCCGACGTGGGCAGCCTGAACGGCACGTACGTGAACCGCGAGCGGATCGACCAGGTCGCCCTGAACAACGGTGACGAGGTGCAGATCGGCAAGTACCGGCTGGTCTTCTACGCCAGCCAGCGGGGCTACTGACCGGATTCCGTCCGGGGAACCCCGCGCAGGTCCGTCCGTCAGGGAAGGTCCATGCTTCAAACACCGAGCGGCGGTGCCGGGCACGGCGCCGCCGCCACGGACAGGCTGATGAGCATCGGCACGGTGCTGAACGTGCTGCGCGACGAGTTCCCCGAAGTCACCATCTCCAAGATCCGTTTCCTGGAGGCGGAGGGGCTGATCGAGCCGCAGCGGACCCCGTCGGGGTATCGCAAGTTCAGCGCGCACGACGTCGAGCGTCTCGGTCATGTCCTGAGGATGCAGCGAGACCACTATCTGCCCCTGAAGGTGATCCGCGAGCACCTGGAGGCCATGGAGCGCGGCGAGGCAGTCCAGCTGCCGGCGCTGAGCCGTCAGCGTGACGGCGACACGGTGCCCGAGTCCCCCGAGGCGCCCACGGCGGCCAGGATCGGGCGCGACGAGCTGCTCGCCGCCGCCGGTGTCGGCGAGGAGGAGCTCAGGGAGTGGGAGTCGTACGGGCTCGTCACCCCACTGGAGGACGGGGTGTACGACGCGGAGGCGGTCACGGTGGCCTCGCTGATCGCCGAGCTGGGGCGGTTCGGGATCGAACCGCGCCACCTGCGGGTGATGAAGGCCGCCGCCGATCGCGAGGCCGGGCTCGTGGACCAGGTGGTGGCCCCGCTGAAGCGGCACCGGAACCCGCAGACCAGGGCTCATGCACAGGCCCGTACGAAGGAGCTCGCGGGGCTCACCGTGAAGCTTCATGCCGCGCTGGTGCAGACGGCGCTCGGCGTGCGGCTGCCCTGAGACGGGGCCGGTCGCAGAGGCCGGATCAGGCGCCCGTTCCCGGCCCGACTACCCAAACGTCCCGGGCACGGCCTAGGGTTGCTGTGTGAACGAGCTCGATGTCGTAGGTGTCCGGGTGGAAATGCCCTCCAACCAACCGATCGTGCTGCTGCGTGAAGTGGGAGGCGACCGTTACCTCCCGATCTGGATCGGACCGGGGGAGGCGACGGCGATCGCCTTCGCCCAGCAGGGCATGGCTCCTGCGCGGCCGCTGACCCACGACCTGTTCAAGGACGTGCTGGAGGCCGTCGGTCAGGAGCTCACGGAAGTGCGCATCACGGACCTACGTGAGGGCGTCTTCTACGCGGAGCTGGTCTTCGCCAGCGGCGTCGAGGTGAGCGCCCGCCCGTCCGACGCCATAGCGCTGGCCCTGCGCACCGGGACGCCGATCTACGGCAGTGACACGGTGCTCGACGACGCCGGTATCGCGATCCCGGACGAGCAGGAGGACGAGGTGGAGAAGTTCCGCGAGTTCCTCGACCAGATCTCCCCGGAGGACTTCGGCAGCAGCAGTCAGTGAGCGCCCGGATTCCGGTCAAGCGGGACGGCGGGGGCATCAGCGGTCGGTGAGGTCTGTGGGCGGCCCGGCGGACGAAGTGGTCCGCGGCAGGGTCGCCCGCCGCATGTGTGACGGGCGAAATGCCCGTATGTGCCGGAGGCGAGTGAGAGCGTCACGCGGCCCGACTCGAAGGCATTCGGCTAGCCTTTCCCCGCGGTGGGGCACGGGAAACCACTCTTAGGGTGATTATCACTCGGCGTGGCGAGTGTGGCGATCGTTGACGCACCCCTGGTGACTGCCTACCGTCGAGAAGGCAGGTCAAGGACGGAGGTCGGCGTGAGAAGCAGCGGCGACGGTACGGCTGGGGGTGGCCCCGAGCGCAGTCTCAGGGCGAGCGGTCCGTACCCTCCCTCGGGCTCACGGCTCCGCGCGAGCGGGGCTTGTCCACAGCCCGGCGGCGCGGCTGATCACGCTCCGCAGCGACCGAAGGCCGTGCCGAGCAGCGGAGGGACGACGTCCATGGCGTCCGAGCACATCGGCTATCGCGGCCCCACGGCCTGCGCGGCCGCCGGTATCACCTACCGGCAGCTGGACTACTGGGCCCGCACCGGCCTCGTCGAGCCGAGCGTGCGTCCCGCCTACGGGTCGGGGACACAGCGGCTGTACAGCTTCCGGGACGTCGTCGTCCTGAAGATCGTCAAGCGGTTCCTCGACACCGGGGTGTCGCTCCAGAACATCCGCACGGCCGTCCAGCACCTCAGGGAACGCGGTTTCCGCGACCTGGAGCGGATGACGCTGATGAGCGACGGAGCCACGGTCTACGAGTGCACCTCGCCGGACGAGGTCCACGCCCTGCTCCAGGGGGGCCAGGGGGTCTTCGGGATCGCCGTCGGCGTGGTGTGGCGGGATGTCGAGAGCGCGCTGTCCCAGCTGCACGGGGAGCGGATCGACACCGGCGAGACCCTGGTCGGGTCCAACCCGGCGGACGAGCTGGCGCGACGGCGGAACAGGGCCGTCTGAGTCGTCCGGCTGTGTGGTGCCTCCGTGGCCGTTACAGGCGGGACGTTTCCGCGCTGGGCTGCAAGCGGTTTCTCCCGGGGGTGTCAGGGCGGTTGTCCGGGGCGTTGTCAGTGGCGTAGGGCAGCATCGGAGATGTGAGAACCGCGCCCACGATCCTGCATCTCGACATGGATGCCTTCTTCGCCTCGGTGGAGCAGGCGTCCAAGCCGAGTCTGCGCGGGAAAGCCGTCGTCGTGGGCGGGCTGGGGCCGCGTGGCGTCGTGGCCACGGCGTCGTACGAGGCGAGGGTCTTCGGGGTGCATTCGGCGATGCCCATGGGGCAGGCCCGGCGGCTCGCCCCCAACGCCGCGTATCTCGTGCCGCGCTTCGGGTTCTACAAGGCGATCAGCGAGCGGGTGATGGAGCTGCTGCGGGCCCTGTCGCCACTGGTGGAGCCGCTGAGCCTGGACGAGGCGTTCGTGGACCTGGAGGCCGGGGGGGCGGCCTGGGACGAGCAGTCGGCGCGGCTGGTCGGGGCGCAGCTGCGCGCGGACATACGGGCCGTCACGGGACTGACAGGGTCGGTCGGGCTGGCCGCCTCCAAGATGCTCGCGAAGATCGCCTCGGAGCAGGCCAAGCCCGACGGGCTGGTGGTGATCGAGCCGGGCACCGAGCGGGCGCTGCTCGGGCCCATGTCGGTGCGGACACTGCCGGGGGTCGGGCCGGCGACGGGCGACCATCTGCGGCGGGCCGGGATCACCACGATCGAGGAGATCGTCGAGGCGGGCGAGGACGAGATGGTCCGGCTGCTGGGAAAGTCGCACGGGCACGGGCTCTACGCCATGGCGCTGGCGCGGGACGACCGGCCTGTCGTGGCGGAGCGGGAGGCGAAGTCGGTGTCGGTCGAGGACACCTACGACGTGGACATTCACGACCGGCTGCGGGTCGGTCTCGAGGTGCAGCGGCTCGCCGACCGGTGCGTGCGGCGGCTGCGCGGGGCCGGGCTGTCCGGGCGGACCATCGTGCTGAAGGTGCGGCGGTACGACTTCTCGACGCTCACCCGGTCCGAGACGCTGCGCGGGCCGACGGACGATCCCGGGGTGATCCGCGAGGCGGCGGCCCGGTTGCTGGACTCGGTCGACACCACGGGCGGTGTGCGGCTGCTCGGGGTGGGTGTCAGTGGGCTCGCCGACTACACGCAGGAGGATCTCTTCGCGCAGGCGGCGGGGGAGCGGGCGGAGGCGCAGGGGCCGGTCGAGGAGCCTGCCGCGGGGCCCGTCGAGGAGCAGTCGGCGCTCGCCGAGCGGCGGTGGCCCGCCGGGCACGACGTACGGCATGCGGAGTTCGGGCACGGGTGGGTGCAGGGGAGCGGTCTGGGGCGGGTCACGGTGCGGTTCGAGACGCCCGGCTCGGAGCCCGGACGGGTGCGGACCTTCCGGGTCGACGATCCGGATCTGGAACCGGCGGATCCGTTGTCGCTGGTGTTAGCGAGACCGGAGGAGAGCCGCGGGCCGGAGGGTGGGTCGGGAGCTGTGGGGCTGCGGTCCGCCGCCCCTTAGACGGCAAGACGGCAAGACGGCAAGACAGCAAGACAGCTGGACGGCAAGACAACTGGACGGGTTGTCGGGCTTCAGGCCGTCTCGTCCGTGCCTGCCAGTCTGCCGAGGTCCTGGTCGGCGAGCGGGGGAGGCGCGGCGACGTCCAGGCCGTAGTGGTGGTAGAGCTGGAGTTCCTGTTCCGGGGAGAGATGGCGGCCCACGCCGAAGTCGGGGGCGTCCTTGATCAGGGCGCGGTCGAAGGGCACGTGGAGGGCGCCGTCGATCAGTTCGCTCGGCTCGAGGGGGACGAAAGCGTCCCTGCTGAACAGGCCGGTCCGTATGGCCGCCCACTCCGGCTCGCCGGTGGCGTCGTCGAGGTAGACCTCGTCGATCGTGCCGATCCTGGTTCCGTTGCGGTCGAACGCCTTGCGGCCGATCAAGTTGCGCGGATCGATATCGGTTCGCACGGGCCCTCCACATGGTCGCAACTGATCCGTAAGCACTACAAAACGGCACAATCGGAGAGGCGGCCACTCGAAGGTTCGTGCGTTGACCGCGCTGGTACTCTGGCAGCGGCTGCTGACCCCGTGCGGGAGAGTCCTCCAGGCACCATCGGAGGCGCCGAAGGAGCAAATCCTCCCCGGAATCTCTCAGGCTCACGTACCGCATGGACGAGGTCACTCTGGAAAGCAGGGCGGGTGTCGACGGCTTCCGCTCTCACCGACGGTGAAAGCCGGAGGCCTTCGGGCGATCCGGTGAAGCTCTCAGGTCGAGATGACAGAGGGGGAGGCCGTTCGGGTACCCGTGCCGTGGTGCCCCTCGAAGGTCGTGTCAGACCAGGAGGCCTCCGCAAATGACCGCCCATCGCATTCCGCTCTCCGAGCTCGAAGAGGCAGTTCCCTTCGAGCAGCGCCACATCGGCCCCGACCACGAGGCCCGCGCCAAGATGCTCGCGCAGGTCGGCTACGGCTCGCTGGACGAGCTCACGGCCGCCGCGGTCCCGGCCGTGATCAAGAGCACTGAGGCGCTGGACCTGCCGGGCGCCCGCAGCGAGGCCGAGGTGATCGCCGAGCTGCGCTCCCTCGCCGACCGCAACCAGGTCCTCGGCTCCATGATCGGACTCGGGTACTACGGCACGTTCACGCCGCCGGTCATCATGCGCAACGTCATGGAGAACCCGGCCTGGTACACGGCCTACACGCCGTACCAGCCGGAGATCTCGCAGGGGCGGCTCGAGGCGCTGCTCAACTTCCAGACCATGGTCGCCGACCTCACCGGACTGCCGACCTCCGGTGCCTCGCTGCTCGACGAGGGCACCGCGGCCGCCGAGGCCATGGCGCTGTCGCGGCGCCTCGGCAAGAACAAGAAGGGCCTGTTCCTGGTCGACGCGGACGCGTTGCCGCAGACCATCGCCGTGATCCAGACCCGGGCCGAACCGACCGGCGTCGAGGTCGTCGTCGCCGATCTCGGCGAGGGCATCCCCGCCGAGATCGCCGAGCGCGAGATCAACGGCGTGCTGATCCAGTACCCCGGCGCCTCCGGAGCCGTACGGGACATCAAGCCGGTCATCGACCAGGCGCACGAGCTCGGGGCGCTCGTCACCGTCGCCGCCGATCTGCTCGCGCTGACGCTGCTGAAGTCGCCCGGTGAGCTCGGCGCGGACATCGCCGTCGGGACGACGCAGCGCTTCGGTGTGCCGATGGGCTTCGGCGGCCCGCACGCCGGTTACATGGCGGTCAAGGAGAAGATGGCGCGCAGCCTCCCCGGGCGGCTCGTCGGCGTCTCCGTCGACGCCGACGGGAACAAGGCGTACCGGCTGGCGCTCCAGACGCGTGAGCAGCACATCCGCCGCGAGAAGGCCACCAGCAACATCTGCACCGCCCAGGTGCTGCTCGCCGTCATGGCCGGCATGTACGCCGTCTACCACGGACCGGCGGGCCTGAAGGGCATCGCGCGGCGCACCCACCGGTACGCCACGGTTCTCGCCGCCGGGCTCGCGAACGGCGGAGTCGAGGTCGTGCACGGCTCCTACTTCGACACGCTGACCGTGCGCGTCGAGGGCCGGGCCGCCGACGTCGTGGCCGCCGCGCAGGAGAACGGGGTCAACCTCCGTCTCGTCGACGCCGACCACGTCTCGATCGCCTGCGACGAGACCACCACGCGGGCCCAGCTGCGTGCCGTATGGGCCGCCTTCGGTGTCGAGGGTGTCGTCGAGGCGCTGGACGCGGCCACCGGGGACGGGCTTCCGGACGCGCTGCTGCGGACCGACGAGTACCTGACGCACCCCGTCTTCCACCAGCACCGCTCCGAGACGGCCATGCTGCGCTACCTGCGCCGGCTGGCCGACCGCGACTACGCGCTCGACCGGGGCATGATCCCGCTGGGCTCCTGCACCATGAAGCTCAATGCGACCACGGAGATGGAGCCGGTCACCTGGCCCGAGTTCGGTCAGCTGCACCCCTTCGCGCCCGCCGAGCAGGCCGGGGGCTACCTCACGCTCATCCACGAGCTGGAGGACCGTCTCGCTGAGGTCACCGGGTACGACAAGGTGTCCCTCCAGCCGAACGCCGGGTCGCAGGGCGAGCTGGCCGGTCTGCTCGCCGTACGCGGGTACCACCGGGCCAACGGCGACGAGCAGCGCACGGTGTGCCTGATCCCGTCGTCCGCGCACGGGACCAACGCCGCCAGCGCGGTGATGGCAGGCATGAAGGTCGTCGTCGTGAAGACGGCCGATGACGGTGAGATCGACGTCGAGGACCTGCGGGCGAAGATCGAGCAGTACCGCGACGAGCTGGCGGTGCTGATGATCACGTACCCGTCCACCCACGGTGTGTTCGAGGAGCACGTCGCCGACATCTGCGCGCAGGTGCACGAGGCGGGCGGGCAGGTCTACGTCGACGGGGCCAACCTCAACGCGCTCGTCGGGCTCGCCAAGCCGGGGCACTTCGGCGGGGACGTCTCGCACCTGAACCTGCACAAGACCTTCTGCATCCCGCACGGCGGCGGTGGTCCCGGCGTGGGTCCGGTGGCGGTGCGTGAGCACCTCGCTCCGTACCTGCCGAACCACCCGCTCCAGCCCGAGGCGGGTCCGGAGACAGGTGTCGGTCCCATCTCCGCGGCGCCGTGGGGTTCCGCCGGCATCCTGCCGATCTCGTGGGCGTACGTCCGGCTCATGGGCGGCGAGGGGCTGAAGCGGGCCACGCAGGTCGCGGTGCTCAGCGCCAACTACATCGCCAAGCGGCTGGAGCCGCACTACCCGGTGCTCTACACAGGCCCCGGCGGGCTGGTCGCGCACGAGTGCATCATCGACCTGCGGCCGCTGACCAAGGCGACCGGGGTGAGCGTCGACGATGTCGCCAAGCGGCTGATCGACTACGGCTTCCACGCGCCGACGATGTCGTTCCCGGTGGCCGGGACGCTGATGATCGAGCCGACCGAGTCGGAGGACCTGACCGAGCTGGACCGGTTCTGCGAGGCGATGATCGCCATCCGCGCGGAGATCGAGAAGGTCGGCTCCGGCGAGTGGCCCGCGGACGACAACCCGCTGCGGGGCGCCCCGCACACCGCCGGGGCGCTCGCCGGGGAGTGGGAGCACGCCTACAGCCGTGAGGAGGCCGTCTTCCCGGCCGGTGTCTCGGTCGCCGACAAGTACTGGCCGCCGGTGCGCCGCATCGATCAGGCCTTCGGCGACCGGAACCTGGTCTGCTCCTGCCCGCCGCTGGACGCGTACGAGGACTGATCTGCCGGCCGCGTCGTAGGGAGGGGCTCCGCGGTGCGGGGTCCCTCCCGTCATTCCGCGGCGAGGGACACCTCGGTCGACTTGATCAGGGCGACGACGGGCGTACCGGCCGACAGGGCGAGGCCGTCCGCGGCGTCCCTGGTGATCGCGGCGGTCAGTTCGCCGCCCTCGACGGTGACGCGGACGGACGCCATCGCGTCGCCGGTCGCGATGGCCGTGACCGTGCCGGGGAGCCGGTTGCGGATGGACAGGCCCTCGACGGGGGCGGTTGCCAGCGAGACCTCCGTCGACTTCACCAGGGCGCGGACGGCGGTGCCCGGCGTGAGGCCGAGGTCGTCCGCCGCCTCGCGGGTGATCGCCGCGGTGAGGGCCTGGCCGCCGGTGAGGCGGACCCTGACCGTCGCCATGGCCTCGCCCGGCGTGACGGCGGTGACGGTGCCGGGGAGCTGGTTGCGGATGCTCAGGCTCATGGGGGCACGGTAGCCCGACACGCTCGCTATGCCGGGTATGCGTGCGTTTGCGTTGCCTTGACCGCCGCCCAGACCGGGGCGCCGGGATGCAGGTCGAGTTCGGCCGCGGCGACCGTGGTGAGGTCGGCGGTCAGGGAGAGTTCGCCGGTGAGGTCCGCGCGGATCTGGTCGCCGTGCGTCTCCAGCCCGGCGACCTCGCAGCGCCACAGGTTGCGGGCGCTGGAGCCGGTGGGGCGTTCCCGGTACAGCGTCACGGCGCCGGGCGGGAACGCCACGAAGGCCGGACCGGAGAGCTCTTCCGTGGTCGTGATGGCCGGGCCCGCCTCGAGCCGGACGGTGTGGCCCTCGGCCCGTCCCCGGTAGAGGTTGAGGCCGACGAGCCGGGCGATGTAGTCCGTGCGGGGGTGGCGGGCGATGTGGGAAGGCGTGCCCTCCTGGACGACGTGGCCGTGCTCGACGACGACCAGGCGGTCGGCCAGCACCATGGCGTCCAGCGGGTCGTGCGTGACGAGGACGGCCACGGCCTCGAACTCGGCGAGGTGGCGCCGTAGCTGGGCGCGCACTTCCAGACGGGTGCGGGCGTCGAGCGCGGCGAGGGGTTCGTCCAGGAGCAGCAGCCGGGGCCGGGTGGCCAGGGCCCTGGCCAGGGCCACGCGCTGGGCCTGGCCGCCGGAGAGACGGCGGGGCTTGGCGTCGGCGTGGTCGGCCAGGCCCATACGGTCCAGCCACTCGGCGGCCTGGGCGCGGGCCTCGGCCTTGCCGGCGCCCCGGCAGCGCGGCCCGAAGGCGACGTTGTCCAGGGCGGTCAGATGCGGGAAGAGCAGGTAGTCCTGGAAGACGACGCCGACCGGGCGGGACTCGGGCGGCATGGCGTCCAGCCGGGTGCCGTCCAGCCGTAGACGACCCGACGTGAGGGGGGTGAGCCCGGCCAGTGCGCGCAGGGCCGTGGTCTTGCCGGCGCCGTTGGGGCCGAGCAGGGCGACGACGTCCCCGGGGGCGACGGTGAGTGTGACGTCCAGGCGGAAGGTGCCGCGGTCGACGACGAGGTGGGCGTCCAGGCCTTCGGGGCGGAGGCCGGGGGGCGCTCCGTCGAGGTCGGTCGTCTCGGTCATGAGAGCCACGTCCAGGGTGTCAGGGAGCCGGTCCGGGACATCACGACGCCGTCATCCAGCGGTCGCGCAGAGCCGCCAGGACCGCGATGGACACCGCCAGCAGTACCAGGCTGAGCGCGATCGCCGCTGCCGGGTCGTTCTGAAGGGCCAGATAGACCGCGAGCGGCATGGTCTGGGTGCGGCCCGGGAAGTTGCCCGCGAAGGTGATCGTCGCGCCGAACTCGCCGAGGGCCCGGGCCCAGGCCAGTACGGCACCGGCCGCGATGCCCGGCGCGATCAGCGGCAGGGTGACCCGGCGGAACGCGGTGAAGCGGGAGGCGCCCAGAGTGGTGGCCGCCTCCTCGTAGCGCGGGTCGGCGGCCCGCAGGGTGCCCTCCACGCTGATGACGAGGAACGGCATCGCCACGAACGTCTCGGCGAGGACGACACCCGTCGTGGTGAAGGGCAGGGTGATCCCGAACCAGGAGTCGAGCCACTGCCCGACGACGCCGCCCCGCCCGAAGGCGAGCAGCAGGGCCACACCGCCCACCACCGGCGGCAGCACCAACGGCAGCGTCACCAGGGCCCGTACGAAGCCCCGGCCGGGAAACCGCGTGCGGGCCAGCAGCCAGGCCAGGGGCACGCCGACGACCAGGCTCACAGCCGTCGCCGCCGTGGCGCACAGGAGCGACAGCCGGAGTGCCTCCCACACCTCGGCGCTCGTCAGCTGCTCCGGGAGGCTGCGCCAGGGCGCCCGTACGAGCAGGGCGATCAGGGGCAGGCTCAAGAACGCCAGGCCGACCAGGGCGGGCACCAGCAGGGGAATCGGCACCAACCGGGTCCTACCGCGGTGGCGAACGCGGCGGGGTCGGCTTCCCGGAGTGTCGGTCACGGCTTGAGGAACCCGGCCCGGGACAGCACCTTCTGGCCCTCGGCCGAGCGCACCAGTGCGACGAACGCCTTCGCCGCCTGGGGGTTGGGGGCGTTCTCGAGCAGGGCGATCGGATAGTCGTTGAGGGCCTCGGCCGACTCGGGGAAGTCCACGCCCTCCACCTTGTCACCCGCCGCCCGCACGTCGGTCCTGTAGACGAGGGCGGCGTCGGCCTCCTTCAGCTCGACCTTCGTCAGGGCGCTCTTGACGTCCTGTTCGTACGAGACGGGCGTGAGCTTCAGGCCGCCGGCGTCCAGCGCCTTCCGGGCGGCGGCACCGCACGGCACGGTCCTGTCGCACAGGACGACCTTCAGGCCGGGCTTGGTGAGGTCCTTCAGGGAGGAGATCCGGTCGGGGTTGCCCGGCGGTGTGGCGATCTCCAGCTGGTTGCGGACGAAGGTGGCCGGCCTGCCCGCCGCGTCCTGCTTGTCCGTCACGATCGCCATGGTCTTGGTGCTGGCCGCGGCGAAGACATCGGCCGGGGCGCCGCCGGTGATGCTGGCGGCGAGGGTGTCGCTGCCGCCGAAGTTGAAGGTGACCTTCGTGCCCGGGTGCTCCTTCTCGAACTGCTTGCCCAGGGTCTTGAAGCTCTCCTCGAGGGAGGCGGCGGCGAAGACGGTGACCGTGCCGGAGGGTTTCGCCGACGAGGAGCCCTTGTCCGAGCCGGTGGCGGAGGAGCAGGCGCTCAGAGTCAGCAGCGCGGCCGCGGACGCACCGGCGATCTGGAGGATCCGGCGGGTCCGGTGCGCGGAACGGGGCATCTCGGGGCCACTCCCTCTGTGTGCGGGTGGAAGAGCCCGCGGGGCTCCTCCGATACGCCGATCATACTGACGCATGTGCGAGGTGGAAGTCTGCTGTGGCATCGCATGAGCCAGGGCAAGCGGATCATTGGGTGTGCATGTGCGTTCCTACGTGAGTCAGGCCCGGTCGATATGCACGTTCGTCGACTTCACACGGGCCGTCGCCTCCATGCCGACCTCCAGGCCCAGTTCCTCGACGGCCTCGCGGGTGAGCAGGGAGACCAGGCGGTGCGGGCCGGCCTGGATCTCCACCTGGGCGGCGACGTCACCGAGCTTGATCGCGGTGACGATGCCGGGGAAGGCGTTGCGGGCCGAGGTGTACGGGGTGTCCTCCTCGGTGGTGCCCGACCTGGCGAGTTCGACCGAGAACGCGGCCAGGTCCCGTCCGTCGACGAGCCGCCGCCCGGCCTCGTCGCGGTGGGTGGTGATGCGGCCCGCGTCCGCCCAGCGCCGGGCGGTGTCCGGGCTCACGCCGAGCAGCCGTGCTGCCTGGCCGATCGTGTAGGACTGCATGCCGGTCACGATAGGGGCGCAGGAGGGGAACGGCGGATGCGGGGTTGGCCGTTGGGTATAACGCGATATGGCGTTAGTCGTCGAGTGGGTGGGCCGGGTGCCGTGCCCGGGGGCGGGGAGATGTGATGGCGGGGGACCCTCTCGCGTACCGGCGGATCGCCCGAGGTGAGGGCCTCGCACGCGGACCGGGACGGGGTCGTGGACGTGCTGCGCGTTGCCGCGGGCGACGGCGGGCTGACCTTGGAGGAGCTCGAGGAGCGGCTGGAGGCCGCGCTGTCCGCCCGTAGGGTGGGCGAGCTCGCCGTGCTGACCGCCGATCTGCCCGAGGTGGTGGGCGAGGCGCCTGTCGAGGCCCAGGACGTCGTACGGATCGAGCAGGAGGGGTTCTCGACCCGCCGGGGTGACGGTTGGGTGGTGCCGCGGCGGCTGGAGATCCGCTCGGCCTGGGGCGAGGTTAGGCTCGACTTCACCGACGCGGTGATCACCGGGACACGCTGCACATCGACCTCGACATGCGGGCCGGCGCCCTGAAACTGCTGACCCGGCCGAGGGTGGTGGTGGACACCGGCGCGCTGGTGACGAACTACTCCGAGATCGCTTCGGCCGGCGCAGACCGACGGCCTGGCTCAGCCCACGTGCACCTTCGGCCGCTGTTTCCGGTCCGGTTCCGCCTCGCGCAGGACCTCGCGGGTCACCGGGGCGACCTCGCCCTGGCCGAAGAGGAAGAACCGCAGGAGGTTGGCGAAGGGCCCGCCTTCGGTCCACTCGAAGTAGATGTGCGGGGTGCGGCCGGTCATGTCGCGGGCATACAGCAGGAGGGCGGCCAGGGCGTTGGGGACGGAGGAGGACTCCAGGGTCAGGACGCGGTAGCGGCCGTGGAGCACCTCGCCGCGTACGGTCAGCCCCGCCTCGAACTCGGACGGGTCGGTGACCGTCACCTCGACGAAGACGAAGTCCTCTTGTCCGGGCACGTCGTTGTCGTGCCGTATCTGCTCGATCTTGTCGCGGTACTCCGCGACGTCGCGCCGGTCGGGCTCGTTGGCGATGAACCGCATCCGGCGGCTGGCCATGTCCCGGACGAAGCGTTCCGCCATGGGGTCCAGCGTCACGCTGGTCACGCGGAGCTCGAACGACCGGGCCAGCCGCGACAGCAGGGAGACCAGGATGATGCCGGCGATGAAGCAGGCGCCGATCTTCACGCCGTCCGGGCGCTCGATGACGTTCGCGACGGTCGTGTAGAGGAACACCGCGGAGATGACCGCGAAGGCGACGGTCCAGTTCCGCTGCCGGGCCTTGCGCGCGGCGATGGTCACCGCGATCGCGGCGGAGCTGATGAGGACCAGCACACCGGTGGCGTAGGCGCCGCCCTGCGCGTTGACGTCGGCGTCGAAGATCCAGGTGACCAGGAAGGCGATCAGGATGAAGACGATGACCATGGGGCGGACGGCCCTGGCCCAGTGCGGGGCCATGCCGTAGCGGGGCAGATAGCGCGGCATCAGATTGAGCAGGCCGGCCATCGCGGAGGCGCCGGCGAACCACAGGATGGCGATCGTCGAGATGTCGTAGACGGTGCCGAAGGTGTTGCCCAGGTACTCGTGTGCCAGATAAGCCAGCGCGCGCCCGTTGGCCTGGCCGCCCGCCTCGAACTCCTTCTCGGGGATGAGGAGGGTGGTGATGAAGCTGGTGGTGATCAGAAAGCCGCTCATGATGAGGGCGGCCGTGGTGAGCAGCTTCTTGGTGTCGCGGATGCGGCCGGCCGGCCGTTCCTCCGTGTCGTCCGGGTCGCCCTTGACGTGCGGCATCACGGCCACGCCGGTCTCGAACCCGGAGAGGCCGAGCGCCAGCTTGGGGAAGACGAGCAGGGCCAGACCGATCATGACGAAGACATTGCCGTGCTGGGTGGTGAGCGCACTGGACCAGTCGGTGATCACATGGCCCGCGGTGACCACGTGGTAGAGGCCGACGGCCACCACGACCGCGTTGAGCGCGAGGTAGGCGCCCACCAGGGCGACCGCGACGCCGATCGCTTCCAGGAAGCCCTTGAGGAACACCGCGCCGAGCAGCGCCACGAGGACGAGCGTGATCAGCATCTGCTTGTCGTGCAGGGCGCCGGCCAGATGCGGGTTCTCCACGAGGTGGGTGGAGGCGTCGGCGGCCGACAGGGTGATGGTGATCAGGAAGTCGGTGGCGGCGAAGCCCAGCAGGGTCAGCACGAACAGCTTGCCCTGCCAGAAGGAGAGCAGCCGCTCCAGCATCGCGATCGAGCCCTCGCCGTGCGGGCTCTCCTCGGCCACCCGGCGGTAGACCGGCAGGGCGCCCGCCAGGGTGACGATCACCAGCACGATCGTCGCGACCGGCGAGAGCAGCCCGGCGGCGAGAGCCGCGATGCCCGGCTGGTAGCCGAGCGTGGAGAAGTAGTCGACGCCGGTCAGGCACATCACCCGCCACCAGGACCGGCCCTTGTGCGGGGGCTCCGGTTCGGCGTGGGGCCCGGTGTGGCCGCCGCCCCTGCCCATGTCGGACAGGCCCTCCAGCATCCAGGCGCGCAGGCGACCGGGTGGAGCGGGCTCCGTAGGGCTCGGTGGCAGGTGCTCAGTGGTGGCCATCGACGTGCTCCCGATGTGCGGTTCAGCGTGGTTTCCGGCCATCACTGGACGGCCCGCTCAGCGTAAGCGGAGCGTGATGCGGTGGCCTGTGGATGAGGTCACTGAGCGCGTCAAGCTTCCGTTAAGACTGGTCGAGTGGGCGGTGGCACGGAGGGGTTGTGCGTCAAAGCGGGAGCTGAGAGCCGGAAGGGGGGCAGTCGAGTCGCGCATCCCCTGTGCGGGGAGTCGGTCTTATGTCGGCCAAGAGTTGAACACCGTGCGTGATCGCGACTGCGTGGGCAGCCGGGCATCGGCCTTCTAGTCGCCGGAGTCGGTGAGACCTACAGTGCCCCTTCGTAACGTTCGCCAGATGATCCGAATGTTTCGCAAATGGTGGACGACGTGCCGGCCTGCCCGGGATCGACCCCGACCTCGCTTGGGGTCGAGGACGCCGCTGCTCGGCACGCGCCCCCGGGGCTGGTTCCCGCGGTTCCACGTCCTCGGCAGGGAGACGTTCCTGACCTCCGTGGAGTGGGTGGGCGGCTGGTCCTGGTCGCCGACCGACCGGTCCGGCCGGCTCGCGCCGACCGCGACGGGTGGCAGCCTGGACAGGCCGGGCCGCACCTTCGTCGGGCGGCGCCGGCAGCACCCGGACTGCCGCGCCCGGCGACCCGTGCCGCCGGGGCCGGTCGCCCTGGCCGTCGAGATCGCACGGAGCCCGTCGTACCGCCCACCGTCACCACCGTGGGTCAGGAGGCACCCGGCATCCGGGCCGGCGGACCCGAAACGCTCGCTCGGCGACGGCGACCCGCTCGCCGAACTCGACGGCCGATACCTGTCCGCGAAGGTTGCCCGAGGCTTCACCGGACGGGTGATCGGCATGTATGTCACCGAAGGCAGCGCGGCCTTCGGTTGGTTGGAGTACGTCCCCGCCTCCGCCTGACCGCTCCTTCCGGAAGGGGGCGGAAACCCACGGCTCGGCCGAGCGTCCCTCAAGGCCCGTGCGTCGACGGCAGATTCACCGCGCACAAGGGGTTGCCACCGTTTGGCGCCTGTCTCTAGGGTGCGGCAACAACGAAGCTTTCTGGATCTCTTTCGAAACTTTCGATCCAGTGGACGGACGCGGAAGCGCCGTCCCGTACCCAAGGAGCGCATGATGGGCGACCCGGCACTGTCCCGCCGCGGCTTCCTGGCGGCCTCCGCCGCGGCCGGTCTGGGGATGACGGCACTGACCGCATGCGGCGGGGACTCGGACGGAGGGTCGTCGGGGACGACCACGATCGAATGGTGGAACATCTCCACCACCGAACCGGCCAAGGGCGTCTGGGCCGCCCTCGCCCGGAAGTTCGAAGCCCAGAACCCCAAGGTCAAGATAAAGATCGTCCAGATGGAGAACGACGCCTACAAGTCGAAGATGACGGCCCTGACCTCCTCCGGGAAGCTGCCCGACATCTTCCACACCTGGGGCGGCGGCGTCCTCAAGCAGCAGGTCGACGCCGGACTCGTCGAGGACCTCACGGACAGCACCAAGCCGTGGGGCGACGCCTTGCTCCCGGTTGCCAGGGAGCCGTATCTGATCGACGACAGGGTCTACGGCATCCCGTTCGACATCGGCATGATCGGCTTCTGGTACAACAAGGCGCTCTTCGACCAGGCCGGCATCTCCGAGCCACCGACCACCTGGAGCGGCTTCCTCGACGCCGTGCGCAAGCTGAAGGCCGAGTCCATCACCCCCCTCGCCCTGGCCGGCAAGGAGAAGTGGCCCGGTATGTACTACTGGGCCTACCTGGCGATGCGCACCGCCGGCGCCGAGGCGCTGCAGAAGGCCTACGACGACAAGGACTTCACCGGCGCCCCCTTCGTCGAGGCAGGGCAGCACCTTCAGGAGCTCGTCGACCTCCAGCCGTTCCAGAAGGGCTTCCTCGGGGCCGCTTACTCCACCCCCACCGGACAGGCAGCCGCCGTCGGCAACGGCAAGGCGGCGATGGAACTCATGGGCCAGTGGGCGCCCGTGGTGCAGGCCGACTCGGGCAAGGGCCTGGGCAAGGACCTCGGGTTCTTCCCGTTCCCCGCGGTCGAGGGCGGCAAGGGCGCCATCACCGAGGTGTTCGGCGGAGGCGGCGGGCACGCCCTGCGCCGGGGCGCCCCGCAGGCGGCCGTCGACTTCCTGAAGTTCTTCGCGTCCGAGGCCACCGACCTGGAACTGGTCAAGAAGACCGGCGTCCTGCCCGTGGTCCCGGCGGCCGAGAGCGCCATCGTCGACCCCAACATCAAGGCCGTACAGGAACAGTTGAAGAAGGCCACCGGCTTCCAGCTCTACCTCGACCAGGCGTACGCGCCCGCCGTCGGCCAGGAGGTCAACGACAGCGTCGCCGCGCTCATCGCCGGGTCCCGGTCGCCCGAGCAGGTCGCCCAGTCGGTCACGAAGACCGCGAAGGAAGAGCAGTAACCGGCGATGACCTCCACGTTCCTGCCGGACAAACGGACCGGCCGCGACGCCGGCCCACCACCCCCGGCCACGGACCGGGCCCGGAGCCGGGCCCGGCGACGGGCGCTGAACTGGCTGACCGCGGCCGGCTTCCAGCTGCCCGCCCTGGTGCTGTTCATGGGGCTCGTACTGCTGCCGATGCTGTTCGCCCTGTACGCCGCTTTCTTCCGCTGGGGCGGCTTCGGCATGCCCTCCGACTACATCGGCGGCGAGAACTTCACCCGGCTCTTCCAGGACGACGTCTTCCTGGGCGACCTGTGGCGCTGTCTGGTGCTGGTGGTGCTGTCTCTCGTCATCCAACTGCCGTTCGCGCTCGCCATGGCCGTCCTGCTCAACCAGCGGATGCGCGGCCGGGCGGTGTACCGGATGCTGTTCTTCGCCCCGTACGTCCTGTCCGAGGCCATCACCGGAATCCTGTTCGGCATGATCTTCGCCCCGGACGACGGCTTCGCCGACCAGGTCCTCGGCAAGGTCGGACTGGACGGGCTGGGCGGGGAGTGGTTCGCCGATCCGTCCACCGTCATGGCGACCCTGTTCCTCGTCATGACCTGGAAGTACTTCGGCTTCCACATGATGCTGTACCTGGCCGGGCTCCAGGCCGTCCCCAGGGAGCTGACCGAGGCGGCGCTCATCGACGGGGCCGGCCCCTGGCAGCGCTTCCGTAACGTGACGCTGCCGCTGCTCGCGCCCACCCTGCGCATCAGCGTGTTCCTGTCGGTCATCGGGGCGATCCAGCTCTTCGACCTGGTGTGGGTGACCACCGCGGGCGGACCGGACCACCACTCCGAGACCATGGCCGTGACCATGTTCCAGTACGGCTTCAAGCGCTACCAGGTCGGCTACGCCAGCGCGATCAGCGTGGTCATGTTCGCCATCAGCCTCGTCTTCGCCCTCGCCTACCAGCGGTTCGTGCTCCGGCGCGATCTGGAAGGGGCCACCACGACCATGCGGGGTGACGCAAAGTGACAGCCAGTCAGAAGGCTCGGAGGGGCAGGAACCTCCCGCTGCACCTCGTGCTGATCGTCGTCGGCGCGGTCATGGCCGTCCCTCTGCTCTACGCCGCGCTGTCCGGCTTCAAGTCCACCGACGAACTCTCCCGCAACCCGGTCGGCCTGCCCGAGTCGTGGGTGACCTCCAACTACACCCAGATCCTCGGCTCGGGGGACTTCTGGCGGCTGATCGGCAACAGCACGCTGATCGCGGTGGGCACGACCGTCCTGGTCGTCGCGGTCTCCGCGTTGTCGGCCTTCTCCTTCGCGCGGTTCGCCTTCCGCGGCCGGGAGGTGCTGTTCACGCTGTTCACGATGGGGCTGATGTTCCCGTTCGCGGTGGCGGCCCTGCCGCTGTTCCTGCTGCTGCGCTCCCTGGGCCTGCTGGACAACCCGCTCGGCGTGATCCTCCCGCAGGCGGCCTTCGGGCTGCCGATGACCATCATCATCCTGCGCGGCTTCTTCCGGCAGATCCCCGGCGAGCTGGAGGAGGCGGCCACGCTCGACGGATGCAGTTCGTTCGGCTTCTTCTGGCGGGTCCTGCTGCCCATGGCGCGGCCCGCGCTCGGCACCGTCTCCGTGCTGGCCGTCGTCACCAGCTGGAACAACTTCTTCCTGCCGCTGCTGGTGTTCACCGACGCGCAGTGGTGGACGCTGCCGATCGGCGTCCAGCAGTTCCAGGGGCAGTACTCCGCGCAGTACGCCAAGGTCTTCGCCTATCTGGTGCTGGCCATGGTCCCCGCCCTCGCCTTCTACTCGGTCGCCGAGCGTCAGCTCGTCGGCGGCCTCACCGCGGGTGCCACGAAGGGCTGACGCGCGCCCGCGGACGTACGGCTCACCCTCCCCCAAGCTCTCGGCTCCACTCGAGCAGGGGGACCCCCATCCCGATCGTGAGGAGTCGCACCATGCGCAAGACCGCCACACGGCTCAGACTCGCCGGGGCGCTCGCCGCCGCGCTGATGCTCGGAGGTATCGCCACCGGGCCGACGGCACAGGCGGACGAGCGGCACGGCAAGGAACGCACCCTCGCCGACCTCGCCCAGCGGCACGGCCGATACTTCGGCAGCGCCACCGACAACCCCGAGCTCGTCGACGAACCGTACAAGGCCCTCCTCGGCAGCGAGTTCGACCAGATCACCCCCGGCAACGGCATGAAGTGGTACGCGACCGAGCCCCAGCAGGGCGTGTTCGACTTCTCCCAGGGCGACGAGATCGTGAACCTCGCCCGCGCCAACCGGCAGAAGGTGCGCGGCCACACCCTGGTCTGGCACAGCCAGCTGCCCGAGTGGCTCACGGGGCGGGAGTGGACGGCCCCGGAGCTCAGGGCCGTGCTGAAGAAGCACATCCAGGCCGAGGTACGGCACTACCGGGGCAAGGTGTTCGCCTGGGACGTCGTCAACGAGGCGTTCAACGAGGACGGTACGTACCGCGAGTCGGTCTTCTACAAGACGCTCGGCCCCGGTTACATCGCCGACGCGCTGCGCTGGGCGCACCAGGCCGATCCGCGCGTCAGGCTGTACCTCAACGACTACAACATCGAGGGGATCGGCCCGAAGAGCGACGCGTACTACAAGCTGGCCAAGGAACTGAAGGCCAAGGGGGTCCCGCTGCACGGCATCGGCCTCCAGGCCCATCTGGCCCTCCAGTACGGGTATCCGACGACCCTGGAGGACAACCTCCGCCGCTTCTCCCGGCTCGGCCTCGACACCGCGCTCACCGAGGTCGACATCCGGATGCAGCTGCCCGCGACCGAGGAGAAGCTGGCCCAGCAGGCCGAGTGGTACCGGGACCTGACCGAGGCGTGCCTGGCGGTGCGCCGTTGCGTCGGCATCACCCTCTGGGATTACACGGACAAGTACTCGTGGATCCCGGCGTTCTTCCCGGGCGAGGGCGCGGCCCTGCCGTGGGACGAGCAACTGCGGCGGAAGCCGGCGTACTTCGCGATTCGTGAGGCGCTCGGGGGGAGGTAGGGGGACGTAGGGGGTGGATGCGCCCCGCCCCGCCCCGCCTCGGTGTAGGGGATGCTGTTGGCGAATTCAGCCGTATCTGGCGGTGAGACCCGCGCTCACCGCCAGGTCGGGCTGATGCTCGCGCGGCGGGGCTGCGAGGATGCGTTGGTTTGGGCGTCGGGGGCTTCGTCGACGTCCTGCTGTTGCCTGAGCAGGTGGAACGCTGGCCCGCCGAAGGCACGGTCACTGATTTCGAGGTCTGGTGGGTGGACAGCCGTCAGCAGGTCCGGCTG
Organism: Streptomyces coeruleorubidus; assembly: GCF_028885415.1. Taxonomy (GTDB): domain Bacteria; phylum Actinomycetota; class Actinomycetes; order Streptomycetales; family Streptomycetaceae; genus Streptomyces; species Streptomyces coeruleorubidus_A. Next base: position 1,633,555 of record NZ_CP118527.1, on the reverse strand, counting down.
AAGCCGTCCGATCTTGAGTACCTGCGGACGGACTTCGCGGACTTCACTGCGCGTGTCAGGCCCAGTTGGCCGTCCGACATCGGCCAGCCTGTTCGCGTCGGCGGGCCTGTCACTCCGGAGGAGCTTGCCCCGCTGCTCGACTCGGACAGAAGCGCCGCGAAATGTGAAACGCGGGTGCGGGCACGGGGTGTTTGAGTGAGGTGGGCGTTGATACGGGCGAGGTTGATCGCAGCGCCTGTGAGCTGATGGAGGCTGGCCGCACCCGCGGCGATCAATGAGAGTCAGTGCGTTCGACGCTGCACGTAACGTCTCCGAGACCGTCTCCAGCCGGCGCGGCTCTCGCCGCAGACAGCACATGGGTGGAGTCCGTCCGCGTCTTCCCACCACCGGCGAGCAGGCCCTTGTGGCCGCGGCCAGGATGCCATCCAGCACTCGCCGTCCGGCGTCTGCCTCGATGAGACGGTCCCGGAACTCCGACAGCACTGAGAGGTCGAAGCCAAGGGAAAGCGGCCTTCGCCACCCGTGCCGTCTCTTCCGGGACCTCCAACAGCATCCCCTGGCGGGGGCCGTGCGGCGGCAGGCTGCGCGGCCGGCTCGGGCGACGCGAGGCGGGAAGGCCGGGGCTGCGCTTGGCCGACCAGTGGGGGAGGGCGACGCGCAGTGCCGCGGGAGGGAGGCCGGGCGCCGCGAGAAGCCGGACGCCGTGGGGGGCGTCGGGTCGGCAGAGTTGCCCGCGGCCCCGGCTGCGGCGTGCGGGGTGGCTTCGGCCCGCCGTGCTTCGCGGGCTGGGTGGCTCCGTCCCGCCGTGCGGTGCCGGCTTGCGCCCCGTCGGGTGAGTTCGTCAGGTCCGCCCCGTCGGAGGCGCCGTGCTTGCTCGTACCACCAGGTCCGTGCCCAGTTCCACCCGAGGTGAGTCGGGCTGTTGGTCGCGGGTGAGCTGGAGGACCGTGCGGACGGCCAGTTTGCCCATGTCGGCCAGGGGCTGGCGGACGGTGGTCAGGGGCGGGGCCGACCAGCGGACTTCCGGAAGGTCGTCGAAGCCGACCACGCTCATGTCCTGCGGCACCCGCAGCCCGCGTCGGCGCAGTGCCTCGATCGCGCCGAGTGCCATCTGGTCACTGGCCGCGAACACGGCGGTCGGCGGCTCGGGCAGGGAGAGCAGGGTGTCGCAGGCGGTGAAGCCGGACTCGGGGCGGAAGTCGCCGGGAACGACGAGGGACTCGTCCAGCGCGATCCCGGCGCCCTCCAGAGCCGCGCGGTAGCCGTCCAGCCGGGCCCGGGAGCACAGCAGCCGCGGCGGCCCGGCGATCAGGCCGATCCGGCGGTGGCCGAGGGACAGCAGGTGCTCGGTGGCCGCCATGCCGCCCGACCAGTTGGCGGCACCGATGGTGGGCGCCTCCAGGGCGGGCGAGCCCGCCGGGTCGACGACGACCAGCGGCACGCCGAGAATGCGCAGTTCCTCGTGGAGCGTCGGCTCCAGGGCCGAGGTGACGAGGATGACGCCGTCGGAGGCTCGGGCCCGGAGGTTGCGCATCCACTCGCGGGCGTCGCCCGAACGCCCGTGGATGGCCGACACCACCGTGCCGACCCCGGCCGCGTGCGCGACCTCCTCGACCCCGCGGATGATCTCCACGGCCCAGGGGCTGTCGAGATTGTTGAAGACCAGGTCGAGCAGGGCGGCACGGGTGCCCGGGGCCGCGGGGCGCTTGCGGTAGCCGTACCGGCGCAGCAGGTCCTCGACGCGGGCCCGGGTCTGCGGCGACACGTCGGACCGGCCGTTGACGACCCGGGACACGGTCGGTACGGACACGCCGGCCTGCCGGGCGATCTCCGTGATCGTGACCTTGCCCCCGGCCTCGGCCTCACGTGCTGCCACTTGCCCCACCTCCGTCGACGGGTGACCCCGAAACTTCCAGGAGTCTTCCGGAAGACCGGCATCCGTGGGAAGGCGTACGAGTCATGAACGGGACGGCGCGGGAGGCGACGGAAAGTGACGGGGAGTGATGGGGAGTGACGGCATCCGGACACGCGTCGGGGCCGGTTCGCAGAGTGTCCTGCGGCCGGCCCCTCATGTCTGCGGGCGGTACGTCACGCCGCCCGGCGGCCTCAGGCGGCCGTCATCACCTGGCTGGACGCCAGCGGACGGTGCGGGGCGATGACCCGGCCGTCCGGCAGGAGCTCGCCGGTGTCCTCGAAGAGCACCACGCCGTTGCACAGCAGGCTCCAACCCTGCTCCGGGTGGTGCGCCACGAGACGGGCGGATTCCCGGTCGGCGGATTCGGCTGAAGGGCACGGAGTCTGGTGCTGGCACATGGGTGGGATCTTTCGCTGTGTCGTGGTGGATGAGATCAGTGAGTCGGACGAGTCGGCTGTCGTGTCTGTTCCGCGGCTGGATGTGTCGTTCATGGCCGCCCCCCGTTGTGATAAGTCGTCGGAACCCAGTGTTGCCCTACGGGCGTCGATCCGCAGGGATTTCGCGGCACGGGTTCTCACAGGTTCATGACGCATCACCCGCGCGGACGGTTCATCCCAACTGGGCGGTCACTTCGGATGGTTCGTGGTGGCCGAATGGGGCTAGTCCGGCCGGGTAGGCGGTTCATTCCGGCTCGTGCGAGCTATTGGGTGCTCGTACGAGCGAAACTAATGGGTGCTCGTCCGAGCCGGGAAAGGGGCGACCCCGCCGCCGAGGAATTCGGCGACGGGGCGCGGAGAGCTTCGAGGCGCGGCGCTTCAGGCGGGTGAGCCGAGCAGCCGCGTGGAAGTCACCCGGTGGGTCAGCACCGGGAGCAGTTCGGCGACGCGGTGCGGGCGATGGGCCGCGATGCCGGGAGGTGCGGGGGCCAGTGGGACGAGCAGGTCGGTGGCGGCGGGGTGGCCGGCTGCGCCGTCGGCGGTGCAGTCCTCGTGCAGCCAGAGCGTCAGCATGTACAGGCTGGGCACGGACAGCAGGCGGGGCTGGTACGGCTGCGGCATCGTCTCGGCCTGACGCAGGGCGCGCTCGGTGGAGGTGATGTACGGGCCCTCGAAGAAGCGCGAGAAGGCCCAGCCGTCGGGCGTCAGCATGGTCTCGGCCGCGGCCACCGCACGGTCGCCGCAGCGGATCAGGAAGCGCCACCCGGCGAGCCGGGTGGCCGACACGCCCTCGGTCGTGACCCGGTCGAGTACGTGCACGGGTAGGGGGAGCTCGGGGGTGGCGGGTCCCTGGGCGCGAAGCAGGGAGGGAGTCCGGGCCTCGCGGACCGCCGTGGGAGAGGAGAGTGCAGTCAGGACGGCACGGAGTGCGGGCGCGGGAGCCGGGGGGACATGCAGCGGCATGGTGGGTCGCCTCTCATTCAAAGGCACGGCGGCACGAGGGCGGGGGCGGACGGCGCTGTCAGCTCACGGGGGTCAGACAGGCAGGGGCCGGGGTCTCAAGAACGAGAGGGGGGAGGGGTCCGCCGAATATCGCCTCGACGGCATGACCCATCGACCGTGGGCGCCAACCTTCTGCCTTGTTCGCGGAGTTTATACGACACGGGTTCAGACTGTGTTTCGTCTAGTCGTTTCCGGTGAGTAGAACAAGAGTACATTCGGTCGGCGATACGCGAGAATTATCCCGATTCCATGCGGGAGTGTAGGTGATGACCTCGGCGAATGCCCGCGCGGCGGTCGGCCCATTCTCGTCGGCGTTTTTCACAGGTCGCGGTTACCCGAAACCCGGATCTCTGTGTCATGCCGAGTGAATGTGCCACCGGTCATACGTGACCAGCGTAGCGCTCGGCGGACCCAGCCGGGACGTTATCGATCGCTTTCGCTGGGCATCCTCCACCTGACCGGGACCCCGGCGGCCGGATCTTCGGCCCGCATCATCCGAGGAGGGACGCTTCGATGGGGGAGAAGGTCGTGGCAGGCCGGTTCGACCTGTCCGATCGCCAGCGCTACCGCGACAAGCTCCGTCGGTGTCTGACGGGCTTGGAGCGACTCCTGGCGGAGAAGCGGTTCGATCGCCCCAAGAACCTCATGGGGCTGGAGATCGAGTTGAATCTCGCGGGCGCCGACGGCATGCCGAAAATGTTGAACGCGCAAGTCCTCGAACGTATCGCGAGCCGTGATTTCCAAACAGAACTCGCCATGTTCAATCTGGAAGTCAACATTCCCCCACATCGTCTGGGTGGCCGGGTACTCGATCGACTCGCGGAGGAACTCCGTACGTCACTGGCATATGCCGACCGGAAAGCCGGCGAGGTCGACGCGGGAATCGTGATGATCGGCATTCTGCCGACCCTCGACCGGGACGACCTGGTGTCGTCGAACCTCTCCGACGTCGACCGCTACACCCTCCTCAACGATCAGATCGTGGCCGCCCGCGGCGAGGAGTTCACCCTCGACATCGCCGGCGTGGAGCACCTCAGCTGCACCTCCAAGTCCATCGCGCCGGAGGCCGCCTGCACCTCCGTGCAACTGCACCTCCAGGTCACCCCCGCCCGCTTCGCCGACGTGTGGAACGCGGCACAGGCCGTCGCCGCCGCGCAGATCGCCGTCGGCGCCAACTCGCCCTTCCTCTTCGGCCGTGAGCTGTGGCGCGAGTCGCGGCCCCCGCTGTTCCAGCAGTCCACCGACACCCGCCCGCCCGAACTCCAGGCCCAGGGCGTCCGGCCGCGCACCTGGTTCGGAGAGCGCTGGATCACCTCGGCGCACGACCTGTTCGAGGAGAACCTGCGCTACTACCCCGCGCTGCTGCCGATCTGCGACGAGGAGGACCCGCTGGAGGTGCTCGACCAGGGCGGCGTGCCGACGCTCGCCGAGCTGGTCCTGCACAACGGCACGATCTACCGCTGGAACCGCCCGGTGTACGGCATCGCCGACGGCGTCCCCCACCTGCGCGTGGAGAACCGCGTCCTGCCCGCCGGACCCACCGTCACCGACGTCGTCGCCAACGCGGCGTTCTACTACGGCCTCGTCCGCGCTCTCGCCGAGGAGGCCCGGCCGGTGTGGACCCGGCTGCCGTTCGAGGCGGCCGCCGCCAACTTCGACGCCGCGTGCAAGGACGGCATCGACGCCCGCTTCACCTGGCCCCGGCGTGGCCGCTACGGCGGTACCACGCAGGTCGACGCGGTGAGCCTGGTCCGCGACGAACTGCTGCCGCTCGCCGAGGCCGGGCTGGACGCGTGGGGCGTGGAGCCGGCCGACCGCGATCTGTACCTGGGCGTGATCGAGGAGCGATGCCGGCGCAGGGTGAACGGGGCGAGCTGGCAGGCCGCGACCTTCCACAAGGCGCTGGACGCGGGCCACTCGCGCGAGGCCGCGCTGGCCGCCACGACGCGGCGGTATCGCGAGCTGATGCACAAGGGGGACCCGGTGCATATGTGGCCGGTGGGGTTGCCTGAGCCGGTGCCGTTGGGTTGATGGCCTCTGGGGGGACACCCGGCCGGTGGGGTTGTTGGAGCTGGTGCCGACCGGGGTGAGGCGCCGGTGGGCACACTTTGCCGCTGGCCCGCTGGCCCGCTGGCCCGCTGGCCCGCTGGCCCGCTGGCCCGCTGGCCCGCTGGCCCGCTGGAGCCGGTGCCGTTGGGCTGTCAGGGCGCAGCTGGCCCGTGCGTCAGCCGGCGCCCGTGCCGTGGGGCTGATGCGCCGCCCGGCTGACATCCTGCCGGCCTCATACTGATCCGACAGGTTGGTGAAGTGGAGGCAGGTGTGCAGGCGGAGGCGAGCCCGGTGGCCGACGATTCCATTCCCCAGCAGCGGCTCTCGCGGCGGATGCTTCGCAACGAGACGCTGCTCGTGCTGGCACTCTCGCTGGGTGCCAGCGGAGTCTCCGCCCTGATCAGCTTCATCGGCTCGGTCACCAAGCCCGGCGGGCTGAAGGACCAGGCGGCCACGATGAACGCCTCGGCCGCGCCCGGCCGTCCCTGGCTCGACCTGACCTGGCAGCTCTTCGGGATCACGACGGCGCTCGTGCCCGTCGTACTCGTCGCGCACTTCCTGCTGCGCGAGGGCGCGGGCCTGCGCACCCTCGGCTTCGACCGCACGCGGCCCTGGCCCGACCTCGGCCGCGGGGCGGCGATCGCGGCGGTCATCGGCAGCACCGGAATCGCCTTCTACCTGGCCGCCCGCGGCCTCGGCTTCAACCTCACCGTGGTGCCCGAGGCGCTGCCCGACGTGTGGTGGAAGTACCCCGTGCTGATCCTCTCGGCGATCCAGAACGCGGTTCTGGAGGAAGTGATCGTGGTCGGCTACCTGCTGCGCCGCCTCGGCCGGCTGGGCTGGACCCCGACGGCCGCGCTGGTGGGCAGCTCGGTCCTGCGCGGCTCGTACCACCTCTACCAGGGCATCGGCGGCTTCATCGGCAACATGGTCATGGGCGTGGTGTTCGTCTACCTGTACCGACGGTGGGGCCGGGTGGGCCCGCTGGTGGTGGCCCACTCGCTGCTCGACATCGGTGCCTTCGTGGGGTACGCCCTGCTGGCGGGCAAGGTCGGGTGGCTGCCGACGGCGTGAGAGACCCGGGGAGGGGTCGTCTCAGGCCAGCAGCTCGCCCTCGATGACGGTGACCGCCCTGCCGGTCAGCAAGGTGCGGTCGCCGCGCAGTTCCGTGCGGACGCGGCCGGAGCGGGGCGAGGCCTGCAGGCCGGTGAGGCGGGTGCCGCCGAGGCGCTCGGACCAGAACGGGGCGAGCGCGGTGTGGGCGCTGCCGGTCACCGGGTCCTCGTCGATGCCGACGTTCGGGAAGAAGCAGCGCGAGACGAAGTCGTAGCCTCGCTCGGGGTCTTCCGCGCGGGCCGTGGCGATCACGCCGCGCTCGGAGTGGGCGGCGAGGGCCCTGAGGTCGGGGCCGAGGCCGTGCACCGTCTTCTCGTCGGCGACCTCGACCAGCAGGTCGCCGACGTTCGGGCCGGTGTCGAGGACTGTAAGGGGCTCGGTGCCCAGGGCCTCGGCGAGGCCGGCCGGCGGGTCGACCCGGGTGAGCGGAGCCGTCGGGAAGTCCATCGTGACGGAGCCGTCTTCGGCGGGCGTGGTGATGAGGACGCCGCTGCGGGTGGCGAAGCGTACCGGGCCCTGGTGGGTGCCGGTGGTGTGCAGGACGTGGGCGGTGGCCAGGGTCGCGTGACCGCACATCGCCACCTCGGCGGCCGGCGTGAACCAGCGCAGCGCCCAGTCGGCCTCGCCGCCCTCGGGCAGGGGATGGGCGAAGGCCGTCTCGGCGTGGTTGACCTCCAGGGCGACGTTCTGGAGCCAGGTGTCGTCCGGGAAGGCGTCCGCGTCGTTCAGAAGAACGACACCGGCCGGGTTACCGGAGAAGGGGCGATCGGTGAAGGCGTCGACGATTCGAATCCGCATGCCCCGACGCTAGAGGCTCGACGAGGCGGCAGACCAAGGCCAATTCGCGAGTCCTGGCCCCGTTCACCCGAGGTCCGCCTCGCGGGCAAAGCGGCGTTGTGGTCGAGGGCAGTTGGAGCCGCCGCGGTTGGCTGAGCAACATCGACGAGCAGGTGTGTTCTGCGAGTGACACCGCTACGGCGCCGGTGAGAACAGGGATGCCGAGCTGGATTCGCACGGGAGACTCGCGCTACCCCGGGGTCGTCGTCTGTCGGTCGCCCAGACGGTCAACGCGCAGGCCGCGGATCCGGCCCCGAGAAGACTGGGGCCCGCCCACCCATAGGCGGTGAAGACGGCGGTGGTTGCGGCCGCGCCGAGGGGGGAGCCGAGTGAGTAGAAGACCATGTAGCCGCCGATGACGCTGCTGACGCGGTTTGGATGCGCGGCGGTGAGCAGGTGCTGGTTGCTCACATGCACGGACTGGACCGCGAAGTCGAGAACCACGATTCCGGCGATGAGGAGCCACAGTGACCACGGCAACTGCGCGATGGCGGCCCACGAGAGGATGAGCAGGGCGAGTGCGAGACCGGTGACCGGGGCCGCCCGCCCCGCGTCCGCCCACCGTCCCGCGCGTGCCGCGCCGAGGGCGCCGGCGAGTCCGGCGATGCCGAACAGTCCGATCTGGCTCTCGCTCAGCTGCCACGGCGTGTCCGCCAGTGGCAGGGACAGTCCGCTCCACAGGGTTCCGAACGATGCGAACGAGAAGAACGCGACGAGCCCGCGCGTCAGGAAGACGCGCTGCCCGAACAGTCCGCCGAGTGAGACGACGACCTGCCTGTACTCCGCAGGTGGGTCGGGGCGCTCCTCTGACGGCAGGGCCACGAGGACGAGGGCTGCGAGCCCGAGTGACAGCAGGGCGAGCACGGCGTAGACGCTGCGCCAGCCCCACACCTCGGCGAGCGTGCCGGTGACCACCCGCGCACCCAGGATGCCGACCACGACGCCCGAGGTCACGACACCGATGCTGCGTCCGCGCTCGCCGGGCGGCGAGACCGACGCGGCGTAGGCCACCGTGGTCTGCACCACGACCGCGAACACTCCAGTCGCCGCGAGCCCCACGAACGCCACCCATGCGGCTGACGCCGAGGCCGTCAGGATCAGGCCCGTTGCGGTGATCGCCAGGTGCACGGCGATGAGCCGGCGCCTGTCGACCAGATCGCCGAGCGGCACCAGCAGTACCAGCCCTGCCAGATAGCCGAACTGGCCGGTCGCGACGATCCACCCGGTGAGTTCCGCCGACACACCGAGGTCGCGTCCCATCGGCTCCAGAACCGGCTGCGCGGCATAAATGCTCGCCACGGCGACACCACACACCACCGCGAGCAGTAAGCGCCGCCCTGCGTTCATTGCGCCCCCATCGAAATCAGTAGCAAACTGAAACCGATTGGACCGTACGACATGATGGTTTCAATCCGCAACTCATTGAGAGGTGTCATGTCCTGGACCGACCCCGACTGCCCCGTCGCTCGCACGCTCGATCTCGTCGGCGACAGGTGGAGCCTTCTCGTCATCCGTGACGCGATGGACGGGGCGCGATCGTTCACCGAGTTCCAGCGGCGGACGGGGATCGCCCGCAACATCCTCACGGACCGCCTCCGCAAGCTCGCCGCTCACGGGCTCCTCGCTCAGCGCACCGCACCATCGGGCCGCCGTCAGGAGTACGTGCTCACCGACGCCGGCCGCGATCTCTTCCCGGTCATCGTCACCCTGCGGCAGTGGGGGGAACGCCATGCCTTCGCTCCCGGCGAGGCTCACTCCACCCTTGTCGACGAGCACGGCGTCCCTGTGCCGGAAATCGTGCCGACCAGTGTCGACGGCGCCCTCCTCGGCGTCGAGACCACCCGCGTGCAGAAGACGTGATGGGTGGCTGTCATGTCTCAACGAAGTTGGTCGCCCGCATGCCGCTGACGTGTGTGGACTCGGTTGGGTGAGACGCATGGACTGGGTTCGTCGAGACAGGCTCACGGTCTCGGGGGCGGAACGGGCTGAGCCGAGCAGCTCCGTGTCTCCTTAGCCAGAGGTGGTCGGCGGTTCTGCAATGCCGATGAAGTTCCCGGCTTTGGTCTGGATGTGGACTGACCACCCCAGCGCGGTGAGGTCGTCCGTGAGGGTCTGGGCATCGTGGAATACCTTGACAATGCGGTACTGGCTGCCGTCATCGAGCCGACGCAGCGCTGCCGGGGTCGGCTGGTTCGTAAGGACTTCCTCGGATGCGGCTGCGGCGGGGCCGTCGTCGATGAAGATCGCTTTGCCGCCCGGCGCGAGTGCGGCCGCCACGGTCTGCCAGAAATCGGGCAACCGCGTCGGCGGGATGTGGGAGAGCCAGAAGGCGAAGAACACAGTGTCGTAGCGCCGTGGCGGTTGCCACTCGAACAGATCGGCCTCGATGAACTGGACGGCGGGGGATGCGGTGCGCGCCCGAGCGAGGGCCAACACCTCGGTTGCTGCGTCGACGGCCGTCACCGAACGTGCCCGTGAGGCAAGCCTCGGGGTCCACTGGCCCGTTCCGCAGGCCAGCTCCAGCACATCCCCGGCAATCGGGAGGTCATCGACGACAGTCAGCAATTCCTGAAGGGCTTCGTACTCTGCGTAGGGCCGGTCATATTCGGCTGCGGCGGCCCTGTAGTAGGCCCTCTGCTCTGCCAGGAGAGCGTCGTCATCCATGCAGGTTCCTGTCATCAGGGCTCGGCCAAAAGCCAATCACGCTCAGTTCGCCGACTTGGTTGCCGCAGACACTGTGGGCCTTCACCTTTGGGCAAGGTCAAGAGCCATGAGGGTCCCCTTCTCTCGCAGCAGGCCGACACCGCAGCCGTAGCCACGCTCCACCAGTTCCCCGGCGGGTTCTTCGACGCGAGAGCAGTCCGACAGGACAGCAGGACCCGATCGATCCGGGTCTTGCCATGCGATCGGTAGCGATATATCGTTGAGGTATCGCGACAGATCAACGATGGAATGGAGAGTGTTTGCGATGCGTACTCACGGATTCGAGCACGGGCATGGCCACGGCGGACCCCGTCACGGCCGGGGCGGTTTCGAGGGGCTGCGTGCGGCCTTCGGGCCTTTCGGGCCGGGTGGTCCCGGCTGGGGCGGGCCCGGTGGTCCGGGGTTCGGTCCCGGGCCCTGGGGCGGACGAGGGCGTGGCGGGCCGAGGGGGAGGGCGCGGCGCGGTGACGTACGGGCCTCGATCCTGGCCCTGCTGAAGGACCGGCCGATGCACGGCTACGAGATGATCCAGGAGATCGCCGAGCGCAGCGGCGGGGCGTGGAAGCCCAGTCCCGGCTCGGTGTACCCCACCCTCCAGCTACTGGAGGACGAGGGGCTGATCGTGAGTGAGTCCGAGGGCGGCAAGAAGCTGTTCTCGCTCACCGAGGCGGGCCGTGCCGCGGCCGAAGAGGGGCCCGAGGTGCCCTGGGAGGAGGCCTCCCGCGGGGTCGACTGGGAGGCTCTCGGCGAGATCCGTCAGGCCGGCTTCGGTCTCATGGAGGCCTTCGGCCAGGTCTGGAAGACCGGCAGCAAGGAGCAGCGGGAGAAGGCGCTCGGCGTCATCAACGAAGCCCGCAAGAAGCTGTATCTGATCCTCGCCGACGAGGACTGACGAGGACTGACGAGGACTGACGAGGACTGACGAGGACAGATGAGCAGGCGCCCCTTGGAGTGATCCACGGGGCGCCTCGGCTTGTGCCGGGGGCGTGTTCGTCGACGGCACCCGGGGTGTCAGGCCACCAGACCGTCCAGCCTGCGCAGCGACTCGTTCAGGGCGGCCGTGGCCGAGTCCTTGAGCTTGCCCGCCATCAGCGACACCGTCGCGCCCGTGAACTCGCCGTCGATACGCACCGTCGTCGCGTCGCCGTCGGGCGTGAGGGTGTAGCGCGTCGCGACGATCACGCCCATCGGGCCCTTGCCGCGGATGGCGAGCAGCCGGGCCGGTTCCAGTGCCTCGACGGTCCAGTCCACCTCGGCCGGGAAGTTCATGAGCCGCATGTTCTCCTGGAACGTCGCGCCCACTTCGAGGGGTTCGGGGCCGCCCGCCGGGAAGCTCGTGTGGGTCGCGTTCCACTCGCCGTACCCCGGCCAGTCCGTGAGTCTGGCCCACACCTTCTCGGCCGGTGCCCCGATGCGTGCCTCCGCGCTGACTTCGGCCATGCGACCACCTCTTCACGTCGGGCTGGTTGTCGCGGAACGTAGCCGTGACGGCACCAATGTTCAATACTGACGAACTGTCAGCCGTGCCGGATCGCCGGGTGAAACAGCCTGATGTCCTCCGTAAGGAGGAGATTCCGGCCGGCGATGTCCACTTCCCGTGGGACGCGAAGATGCTTCCCTCCGAGGATGACCCGGGCTCCCGGGACTGATGGGGTAGGGGGTGTGCAACCCCGTATCCCCCGCCAGTCGGCCCATGAGCAGGGCATCCACCGCGTGGAGAACGATGCCAGGCTCAGTGCCGAGCTGGCATCGGCGGTCACCGGTGCCCGCCGCAGGGCGGTCAGGGACGGGGACCGGCAGATCGACACGGCCCATCTGCTCCACTCGCTGCTGGAGACCGACCCCGAGGCGCGTGCCGTCGTCGGCGACGGGCCGCAGATCGTGCGGCTGCTCGGCTATCTCGTGCAGCGCAGCATCGGCTACGGCCTGCGCTGGCAGAGCGGCGTCGAGGACTCCGGCGCCGTCCCCGTCGTGACGGAGACCGCGGGCTTCTCGCCGCTGGCCGCGGCCTCGATGGAGTACGCCTGTGAACGCGCCGCCCGGCACGGCGGAGCGGCCCGCGGCGTCGACCTGCTCGCGGCCATCGTCGTCGACTCGCAGGCGCGCGCGGTCGAGGTGTTCCACCGCGCCGGGATCGACCCGCACGAGGTGCTCGCCCGGCTCGACGGCTGGTCCGACCGGCATCAGGGGCGCGCCGACTGGCATCAGGGGCGCGCCGACCGGTATCAGGAGCGCGTCGACCGGCCCCAGGAGTGTGCCAGAGGCGGTGAATCCGCTTACTGACCGGTCCGTTGTGGAGCCGCTCGCCGCGTCCAGGCAGTGAGACAGGTGCCATAAGGGATGACGCTCCTGTCATGGCCTGTCATCATGTGCCGGTGCGTACGTCTGACAGCAGCCCCAGCAGGCACGGCAAGGGCCTGGGCCTCGGCCTCGCGATCCTGTCCGCGGTCGCCTTCGGCGGATCCGGTGTCGCGGCCAAGCCGCTGATCGAGGCGGGCCTGGACCCGCTGCACGTGGTGTGGCTGCGCGTCGCCGGGGCTGCCCTGGTGATGCTGCCGCTCGCCGTGCGCCACCGCGCGCTGCTGCGCCGCCGCCCCGGACTGCTCGCCGGGTTCGGGCTGCTGGCCGTCGCCGGTGTCCAGGCCTGCTACTTCGCCGCCCTCTCCCGCATCCCCGTCGGGGTGGCGCTGCTCATCGAGTACCTGGCGCCCGCCCTCGTGCTGGGCTGGGTGCGGTTCGTGCAGCGGCGGCCCGTGACGCGTGCCGCGGCGGTCGGTGTCGTCCTCGCGGTCGGCGGGCTCGCGTGTGTCGTCGAGGTGTGGTCGGGGCTCGGCTTCGACGCCCTGGGGCTGCTGCTCGCACTCGGCGCGGCCTGCTGCCAGGTCGGCTACTTCGTCCTCTCCGACCAGGGCAGCGACGCCGGGGACGAGGCGCCCGACCCGCTCGGTGTCATCGCCTACGGCCTGCTCGTCGGCGCGGCCGTGCTGACCGTCGTCGCCCGGCCCTGGGGCATGGACTGGTCCGTGCTCACGGGCACCGCGCGCATGGACGGCACACCCGTCGCCGCGGTCGCCCTGCTGGCCTGGATCGTCCTCGTCGCCACGGTCGTCGCGTACGTCACCGGAGTGCTCGCCGTGCGCCGGCTCTCCCCGCAGGTCGCCGGTGTCGTGGCCTGTCTCGAAGCGGTCGTCGCCACCGTCCTGGCCTGGATCCTGCTGGGCGAGCACCTGTCGGCGCCGCAGCTCGCCGGAGGTGTGATCGTGCTGGTGGGCGCGTTCATCGCACAGTCCTCGACGCCCGCGAGGGGCTCCGGACAGCCGGTGGCGAGCGGTGGCCCGGAAAGGAAGTTGTCCCGGCCCGGAAGGGCCGCATAGGGTGCCGATCATGTCTTCGAACGCGCTCGTTCTTCCGCCTCCGGCCGCCTGAGGCGGGCCCTCCGGAAACCGCGCCCGGCGTGTCACCGCCGGGCCGAACGGTGCAGCCCGCAGACGAAGTCCGCGGACCCCGCTGATCCGACGTGATCCGGGGCCCTTCCCGAACTTCCGCGCACCCGCCGCCGATACCGCGCGGCGCGCCGTGCGCGTCTGCGGAGAGAACACGTGTCGAACACTGCCTCCGGCCTGCCCGTAGGGCGAGGCCTCCTCTATCTGATCGTTGCCGGTGTCGCCTGGGGCACCGCGGGCGCGGCCGCGTCACTGGTCTACCAGGCCAGTGACGTGGGGCCCGTCGCCCTCTCCTTCTGGCGCTGCGCCGCCGGACTCGTGCTGCTGCTCGCCGTCCGTCTCGTCCGGCCGCGCGCCCAGGCCGCCGTACGTGAGCCGCTGGGCCGGCGGGCGCTGCGGGCCGGGGTCACCGGACTCGGGCTCGCGGTGTTCCAGACGGCCTACTTCGCGGCCGTCTCCGCCACCGGCCTCGCCGTCGCCACGGTCGTCACCCTGGGCGCCGGGCCCGTGCTCATCGCGCTCGGCGCCCGACTGACGCTCGCCGAGCGCCTCGGCCGGGGCGGAACCGCCGCCGTGGCGGGTGCCCTCGCCGGGCTCGCGGTCCTCGTCCTCGGCGGCGGGGTCACGACCGTGCGCCCGTGGGGTGTACTGCTCGCGCTGCTGTCCGCGGCCGGGTACAGCGTGATGACGCTGCTCACCCGCCGGTGGGGCCGCGACGGCGAGGCCGACGCCTCCCGGACGACCGTCTGGGCCTTCGCCGTCACGAGCCTGTGCCTGTTGCCGTTCGCCCTGGCCGAGGGGCTGCTGCCGCACACCGAGGAACCCGGCCGGGTCCTGGTCCTGCTGGCGTACGTCGCCGCCGTTCCCACGGCCCTCGCCTACGGCCTCTACTTCGCGGGCGCGGCCGTCGTACGGTCGGCCACCGTCTCGGTGATCATGCTGCTGGAGCCGGTGAGCGCGGCGGTGCTGGCCGTCGTCCTGCTCGGTGAGCACCTCACGGTGGCGACGGCGGCCGGAACCCTGCTGATGCTCGGGTCGGTCGTGGGGCTGGCGGCGGGGGAGGCGCGGGGTGCGCGGGCGGAGCCGCATATCAGCACAGCCCTGCGCCCCTGAGGGCCGACCATCACAAGGCCTTCAGATAGTCGGGCAGTTCCGTGCCGGGGGCCAGGTCCGGGTCGGCGATCGGAGCGCCGTAGGTCTTGCGCACCGGGACCACACCGGCCCAGTGCGGAAGGCCGAGGTCCTCCGGTTCGTCGTTCACGCCGCCGGTGCGGAGCTTGGCGGAGACCTCGTTCAGGTCCAGGCGGATCACGGCGGTGGCGGCCAGCTCCTTCTTGTTGGCGGGCCGCGAGTCGGCGGAACGGCCCGGCACGACGTGGTCGACCAGCGCGTCCATGGCCTGCCGCTTCTCGTCGGGGTCCGTCACGTCGTGGGCGACGCCGTGCACCACCACGGAGCGGTAGTTGATCGAGTGGTGGAAGGCCGAGCGGGCCAGGACCAGTCCGTCGACGTGCGTGACGGTCAGGCAGACCGGCAGACCCGGGTCTGCCTGGCCGGCCGCCCGCAGCGGGCGCGAGCCCGTCGAGCCGTGCACGTAGAGCCGCTCGCCGAGCCGGGCGTACAGCGTGGGCAGCACCACCGGCGCGCCGTCGCGGACGAAGCCCAGATGGCAGACGTAGGCCTCGTCGAGTATCGAGTGCACCAGTTCCTTGTCGTACGAGGCCCGGTCCGCCGAGCGGGTGGGGACGGTGCGGTCGGTGGGGGCGTAGGCGGCGGGTTGCGACGGCGTCGGCATGGTCCCCTGCATGGCGCTCTCCATTGCTCTAGTGCATAATTGGGTTTGTGCTAGGAGAGTATCGGATCAGCGGGCGTCGTGCAGCGGACATCTCCGCGAGCATCGAGGGGGCGGTGGGGAGCGGTGAGCTGAAGCCTGGCCAACTGCTGCCGCCCATGCGGGAGTTGGCGGAGCGGTTGGGGGTGAATCCCAACACGGTCGCGGCCGCGTACCGGACGCTGCGCGAGCGCGGGGTCATCGAGACCGCGGGCCGGCGCGGCAGCCGGGTGCGGCCCGCGCCGGCCACGACCGGGCGGGACCACATCAGGGTCGACGTCCCCGAAGGCGTGCGCGACGTGTCCAGCGGCAATCCGGACCCGGCCCTGCTGCCGGCCTTCGCGGAGGCGTTCGCGGCGGCCGCCGCCGAGGGCGACCGTGCTCCGGTCCTGTACGGCGAGGAGCCCGTGGATCCCGAGCTGGCCCGGATCGCCCGGGACGGGTTCGACGCCGACGGCGTGCCGGAAGGGCCGCTCGTCGTGGTCTCCGGAGCGCTCGACGCCGTGGAGCGGGTCCTGGCGGCCCATCTCAAGCCCGGCGACACCGTCGCCGTCGAGGACCCCGGCTGGGGCAGGACCCTCGACCTCGTCCCGGCGCTCGGGCTGCGGACCGTCCCCGTCGGCCTCGACGACGAGGGGCCGTACGCCGACGACGTACGCCGTGCCCTGGCGGCCGGGGCGCGTGCCCTGATCGTCACGGACCGGGCGCAGAACCCGACCGGCGCCGCGGTGAGCGCCACGCGCGCGCGTGCCCTGCGGTCCGTGCTCCGGGAGCACCCGGAGACCCTGCTCATCGAGGACGACCACGGACACGGCATCGTCGACGTGCCCCTGAATCCCCTGGCCGGCGCCACCCGGCACTGGGCGTTCGTGCGTTCGGCCGCCAAGGCCTACGGACCCGATCTGCGCCTCGCCCTGCTCACCGGGGACGCCGTCACCGTCGACCGGGTCCGCGGCCGGCAGCGGCTCGGGCCCGGCTGGGTGAGCCGGCTGATGCAGCGGGCGCTGGTGCGGCTGTGGGTCGACGGGGCGGTGGACACGCGTGCGGTGGCGGCGGCGTACGGGAAGCGCCGAGGCGCGCTGGTCGACGCGCTCGGCCGGCGCGGTGTGGTGGCGCACGGGCGCAGCGGTATGAACGTGTGGGTTCCCGTGCCGGACGAGACCGGCGCCGTCGCGCGGCTGCTGCACGCCGGCTGGGCCGTCGTCCCCGGCGCCCGCTTCCGGCTGAGCGCACCGCCCGGCATCCGGGTCACCGTCTCGACACTCGCCGAGGACGAGACCGAGGTGCTCGCCGACGCGATCGCCTCGGCCCTTGGGCCGGCTCCGGCGCGGAGTTACGTCTGAGGCTTTCGGGGTGGGGTCGCGGTGTCCGTGAACTGGCTGTGTCCGAGGCGGCCTCCTCGAACCGGGTTCGTCTGCGGTGTTCGTGAACCGGCTGTGTCCGAGGTGTCCTCGAACCGGCTTCGTCCGCGGGCGTCCGTGAGCCGGCCGGGGCGGCGGCGTCCTCGCACCGGTTGTCTCCGTGACGTCCGCGAACCTCCCAGGTCCGAGGTTCGGCGGAGCCGCGACGCCCGAGGCATCCGCCGGAGCCTGCGTCCGAGGCGTCTGCCGAATCGGTCCGGTCGGGGGCGTCGGGCGGGGAGGTTCGGTCGGGGGCATCGGGCGTAGAGGGGCCGCCAGGGGCTCGGGCGTAGCGGTCCGGCCGGGCCATCACGCGTAGCGGACCTCTACTCCCGAGCCTTCGGCCGGACCTGCGTAAGTGCCGCGCCGATCAGGACGATCACCGCCCCGACCGGGGTCGACCAGGTGAGCGACTCGCCGAGGAGTGCGACGCCCGCGGCCGTGGCGATGACCGGGATGAAGTACGTGACCATCTGGGCGGTCGTCGGTCCGACCTCGGCGACCAGGCCGTACTGGAGGAGGACGGCGAGGCCCGTGCCCAGTGCGCCCAGGGCGGCGATCGCCAGCAGCGGGCCGACGGACAGGCTGGTGGGCAGGGTGGTGAACAGCGGGGTGACTACGGCCAGTTGGACCGTGGCGATGAGCAGTTGCGCGCCGGTCATCGACAGGTGCGAGTGGCTGGTGCCGGCCAGGGTGCGGCGGACGTAGATCCAGCCGACCGGGTAGCTGAGGGAGGCCAGCAGGGCCAGCGCCGTGCCGGTGGCGTCCAGGCCGTGGAAGCCCTGCCAGGCACCGAGCACCGTGAGCACCCCGAGGAAGCCGAGCCCGAGCCCGGCGACCCGCACCCTGGTCGGGCGGTCCTCCGACAGGGCGACCAGCGACAGCGCCATGCCCCACAGCGGCGAGGTCGCGTTGCAGATGCCCGCCAGAGTGGACGGGATGGTCAGCTCGGCGTACGCGAACAGCGAGAACGGCAGGGCGTTGAGCAGGAACGCGGCGACCGTCAGATGCCCCCAGGTGCGCGCCCCGTGCGGCAGTCGCTCGCGGCGCACCGCCATCGCGGCGGCCAGCACCGCCGTGCCGAACACCAGTCGGCCGAGCGTGACTTGGAACGGCGCGTACCCTTCGGTGCCCACCTTGATGAGGAGGAAGCTGAAGCCCCAGATCAGGGACAGGGCGGCGAAGCGGAGACGCCAGTCGAGGCGGCGGCGGGGGCGGTCGCTCGAGGGGGTGGTGACCCGGTTGGGAGTGGTGACGGTGGTCATGGAAGCCACGATGCCGGGCGAGAACCTCGTAGCACAATCGAGATTTCGCACCCGGTATTGCGTAGTATTGCTTACATGTTGAACCTGGAGCGCCTGCGCACTCTCGACGCCCTCGCCCGGCACGGCTCGGTCAGCGGTGCGGCCGAGGGGCTGCACATCACGACGTCCGCCGTCTCCCAGCAGCTGTCCAAGCTGGAGCGGGAGGTCGGGCAGCAGCTCCTCGCCAAGAACGGCCGGGGCGTGCGGCTCACCGACGCGGGCCGGCTGCTCGCCGAGCACGCCGCGCGCATCCTGTCCCAGGTCGAACTCGCCCAGTCCGACCTGGAGGCACAGCGTGGGCAGGTCGTCGGCGAGCTGAGACTGTCGGCGTTCCCGACGGCCGCCCGTGGCCTGTTGCCGCTCGCGCTGTCCGCGCTGCGCGAGCGGCATCCGGCGCTCCGGCTGCGCTCCTGCGAGCTGGAACCGGAGGCCGCCCTCGCCGGGGTGGTGCGCGGCGACCTCGACCTCGCCGTGGTGCTCGACTGGTACAACAAGCCGATGGCGCTGCCCGACGGCCTGGTCAAGGCGCCGATCATGGACGACCCCGCCGATGTGGCCATGCCCGCGGACCACCGGCTTGCCGGGCGTGACGAGGTGGACCTGGCGGAGTTCGTCGACGACGAGTGGATCACCTGGGGAGAGGGCGAGTTCTGCCACGAGTGGCTGATGTTCACGCTCCGCTCGAAGGGCATCGAGCCGCTCGTGGGTCACCGCGCCGCCGAGACCCACACCCAGCTCGCGCTGGTCGCCGCGGGCCTCGGTGTGTGCATCGCCCCGCTGCTCGGCCGCCGTCCCGTGCCCGCCGGGGTCGTGACCGTCCCCGTCAGGCAGCGGGTCCGGCGGCACGTGTACGTGGTCTGGCGGGCGGACGCCGACCGCCGCCCGTCGATCCGGGCCGCGGTGAAGGCCCTTCAGGCGGCGGGGGAGAGCCTCGGCTGAGCCCGGGCCGCGGCGAGTGCCGGGGCCGCCCGGCGCAGCGCCCCGGCGCGGGGCGGAGCCGGGGGCGTCTCACCTACTGCGCCGCCAGCTTGCGGAAGTCCCAGGAGACGATCTTCTGCGGCGTCAGACGCAGCCAGGCGTGCCGCCCGTCGTGCGGCATCTCCTCCAGGCCGAAGTTCTTCCGGGCGAACAGCGTCTCCGGGACGTCGAGTTCGGCGCGCAGCTCGCCGGTGCGCGGGATCTCGCCCACGAACTCGACGGCGCCCGAGAGCTCCACGCCGCGCAGCTCGTCGTACTCCTCGCCGGTGTCGACGACGATCGCCACCCGCGGATCGCGCCGCAGGTCGGTCCACCGTTTACTGCGCACGACCGAGTACAGCCACATCGAGCTGCCGTCCCAGGCGAACCACAGTGTGCTCACGTGCGGGGCGCCGTCGGACGACACCGTGGCGACCCGGCAGGTGCGCTGTGTGGCGAGGAATTCGTCCAGCTCGCCGGGCGTCATCATGATCTTCCGGCCCCGGCGCTGCTGAGTGACGGTCATGCTCCCCCTCTTTCTTCTCTCACGTCGTGCCAGAGGAGATCCTCTGACATCACGTCAGAAAAGGATGGGTTCTCTTCCGTCCCTACGCAATGGTGGCTACGCTCGCGCGCCCAGCCGCCGGCGCCCAGGGGGAACCGTGCCCGCGTACGCAGAGCTCAGCGAACTCCTCGATCCGCGGACCACCGTGCTGCTCACCGTCGAGTGCCAGGAGGGCGTCGTCGGAGCGGACAGCGCACTGCCCGAACTCGCCGCGGAAGCCCGCGCCGGCGGGATGCTCGCCAACGTCGCCCGACTGGTGGCCACCGCGCACGCAGGTGGCGTCCAGGTCGTCCACGCCATCGCCGAGCGCCGTCCCGACGGCCGCGGGGCCAGCCGCAACGCCCGCCTGTTCCGGGCCGCCGAACGCCTGCCCGTCCAGCAGTTGTCCGGCACACCGGCGGTGCGGGTCGCGGCCCCGATCGAGGTCGCCGACGAAGACCTCGTCGTACGGCGCCTGCACGGGCTGTCGCCCCTCCAGGGCACCGATGTCGACCCGCTGCTGCGCAACCTCGGCTGCCGCACGCTGATCGTCACCGGGGTCTCGGCCAACGTGGCCGTTCCCAACGCCGTGTTCGACGCCGTGAACCGCGGCTACACCGCCGTCGTCCCGTCGGACGCCATCGCGGGAGTGCCCTCGGACTACACCCCCGCGATGATCCGCAACACCCTCGCGTTGGTCGCCACGGTCGCGACCACGGACGAGGTCCTGGCGTGTCTGACGCGTCCGCGCGGGATCAGGCGAGCGTGATGGAGTCGCCGTTCACGGTGATCTGCTTCGGCTCCAGCGGTTTGACCGCGGGGTCCTTCTTCACGCTGCCGTCGAGGATGGAGAACTGACTGCCGTGGCAGGTGCAGGAGATGATGTCGTCCTTGAGGTCCACCATCGGACAGTCCCGGTGGGTGCAGACCGTCGAGAACGCCTTGTACTCGCCCGCGGTCGGCTGGGAGACCACGACCTTCTCGTCCTTGAAGATCTTGCCGCTTCCCACGGGAATGTCGGTGGTCTTCGCGAGCGCGGCATCACCGGCTCCCGCTCCGGTGGACGAGCCGCTTTCCTCGTTCGTCGCGCCGCCGCCGGCGCCCTGTTCGGTGGACGGATCGGACGCCTCGTCCCCTGATCCGCACGCCGTCAGCGCCACGGTGAGCCCTGCCGCGCCCACCGCCGCCACGAGGGCACGGCGGCTCGGTCCCGACATCGGCTGAACTGATTCGCTGGTCATGCTGACGTTCCTTCCGGGGATTCGTGATCTGCCGAGAGGTACGGCCCCTGTGGACCGGCTGTTCAGGCAACGTCGAAATCCTGACTGCTTCGCGGGGGGACATGGGTAAAGCGGGGCTGTCGGTTCGCTGTCGCGTTCTGTCGGTTCGCTGTCGGGTTCCGGGGCGCCGCGGCGAGGCATCGCGTGAAGTGCAGCCAGGCTTATTGAAAATGATTGTCGTGCTGGATAGGTTGTCTACGTTGTATACCCCGGGCGCCCCACCGCCCGGCGTCCGTGCATGAGCCACGTGAGGGGAAGACCCGGTGCGTTCATCGGGGGGAGCACGGAGTACCAGCGAACCTCACACGACCAGCGATCCAGACACGACGAGCGACCTTTACGGCGCCGCCGCCGAGTTCTACGCCCTGCTCGCCGCCCCCACATGGGCGCGGCTCGGCCCGCTGCTGCACAGGGCCCTGGACGGCGTCGAACCCGGGCACGGACCCCTGCTCGACCTCGGCGCGGGCACCGGTTTGTCGACCGAGGTCGCCGCCGACGCCGTCCTCCGTGCCCAGGTGCTGGCGGTGGAACCGTCCGCCGGTATGCGCGTCGCGCTGTCCACCCGGCTCGCCTGCCGTCCCGCACTCGCCGGCCGCGTCACCGTCACCGTCACCGCCGGCACCCTCCGCGACGCACGGCTGCCGAGGCGGCTGTGCGCGGCCGTCGCCCTCGGCGTCGTCGGCCATCGCGCTCCCGCCGAACGCGCCTCGCTGTGGCGTCCGCTGAGTGAGCACCTGGCGCCCGGCGCCCCGGCCGTCGTCGACGTCCTCGACCGCACCGCGCCCCCGACCCGGGCCCCGCTGCGGCCGGCGACCCGCCGTGTCGGCGACCTGGACCACGAGTCCTGGAGCGAGGGCGCCGACGACGGCTGGACCCTCACCTACCGCGTACGCGACGGGGAGACGGTCGTCCGCGAACACACCGTGCCGCTGCCCTGGTCCGGTGTCGGCATCGCGACGCCGGCCGAGGAAGCCGCGGCCGCCGGACTCGTGTGCACCCCGCTCGCCCCCGACTTCGCCGTCCTGCGCACCACCCCCCTGACCCGAGAGGATCACTCATGACCGGCGCGGCCCTCGCGGACCCGCGAGAGGGCACCCCTGACAGCCCCTCTGACGTCCTTGTCCCACCCGAGGCCCCCGCTGCGAAGGCGCCGGGGCTCGGTGACCTCCTCGCCCCCGTACGAGGGCGGCTCATAGCCGCGATCGTGGCCCAGGCGGTCGCCGCGGTCTGCTCGATGATCCCGTTCACCGCCGTCGCCGAACTGGCCCGCGCCCTGCTGGCGTCCGGCGGCCCGGACGCCAGCCGCGCCTGGGCCGCGGCCTGGACCGCCGTGGCCGCCCTGGTGGCCCGGCTCGTGCTGTACGCGACCGCGGGCGTCCTCACCCACCACGCCGACGCCGACCTCCAGCTCGGGCTGCGCCGCCGAATCGCCCGGCGCCTGGGGCGACTGCCGCTCGGCTGGTTCACCGAGAACAGCTCGGGTGAGGTGAAGAAGGCGGCGGGCGACAACATCTCCACGCTGCACCACCTGGTCGCGCACACCGCGCTGGAGGTGACCGCCGCGATCGTGGCGCCGCTGACCGCTCTGGTCTATCTGCTGACCGTGGACTGGCGGCTCACCCTCGTCGCGCTGCTCCCGCTCCTGCTCGGCGGCTGGTTCTTCAAGCAGGCCATGTCCGGGGGCGAGGAGGTGACGGCACGGTTCTTCGGCGCGATGGGCGGCGTCAACGCGGCCGTCGTCGAACTCGTCCACGGCATCACGGTGATCAAGGCCTACGGCCGTACCTCCCGCGCCCATCGTGCCTACGACGACGCCGCCGACAGCTTCACCGTCTTCTTCCGCGACTGGATCATGAGTACGACACGGGCCAGTACGTCGGCCGCGCTCGCGCTCTCCGGACCGGCCGCCCTTCTCGTCGCCACGGCCGCCGGCACCCTCTTCGTCACGCAGGGCTGGGCCGACGCGCTCGACCTCGTGCCGTTCGTCCTGCTCGGACCGGCCCTCACCGGCTCCGTCATGGGGCTCGCCCAGTCCGGGCACGCCGTCCAGGGCGGCCTGCAGAGCGCCCGTGAGATCCACGCGCTGCTGGCCGCCCCCGCCCTGCCCGAGGCGTCCGAGCCGACATCCCCGGGACCGGACGGCCGGGTCGAACTGACCGGCGTCGGCTTCAGCTACGACGGCGCCACGGACATCCTGAGCGGCATCGACCTGACCCTGCGACCCGGCACCGTCACCGCCCTGGTCGGCGCCTCCGGCTCGGGCAAGTCCACCCTCGCCCGGCTCGTGCCCCGCTTCTGGGACACGACCGCTGGTACGGTACGGATCGGCGGCACGGACGTCCGGGACATGGCCCCCGCCGACCTCTACCGGCAGGTCTCCTTCGTCTTCCAGGAACCCCACCTGCTGCGCACCAGCGTCCGCGACAACATCCGGCTCGGCCGTCCGGACGCCGACGACGCGGACGTGGAACGGGCCGCGCGTGCCGCGCACCTCCACGAGCGGGTCACCGCTCTGCCGCGCGGCTACGACTCGATGGTCGGCGAGGACGCGGTGCTCTCCGGCGGCGAGTCCCAGCGCCTCTCCGTGGCCCGGGCACTGCTCGCCGACGCGCCCGTCCTCGTCCTCGACGAGGCGACCTCCTTCGCCGACCCCGAGTCCGAGGCCGCCGTCCAGCAGGCCCTGTCCGCCCTCGCGGCGGGCCGCACCCTGCTGGTCATCGCCCACCGGCTCGCGACCGTACGGGACGCCGACCACATCGTCGTCCTCGACGGCGGACGCATCGCCGAACAGGGCACCCACGCCGAACTGCTGGCCCTGGACGGCCGTTACGCACGCATGTGGGCCATCCAGCAGAAGGGAACCGCGCGATGAACGCGCTGCTGACACGCGTACTGGGACGGGAACAGACGGAAGGGCTGCGCCGAGTGCTCCTCTGGGCGGCCGCCGCCGCGGCCGTCCAGGGAGTGGCGTACGCGCTCCTGGTGCCGTTGCTCACCCGGCTCCTCGGCGACGACCCGGGGGCGGCCTGGCCGTGGGTCGCCGCCCTCGCCGCGGCCACCGCCGCCTACGGAGCCGTCGCGTTCACCGCGGCCGTGCGCGGCAACCGCTTCAGCGCCGATCTCGGGCGCACGCTGCACCACCGCATCGGTGACCATGTAGTCGCGCTGCCGCTCGGCTGGTTCGACGGCGAACGCACCGGCGCACTGGGGCAGTTGGCGGGACAGGGTGTGGTCCAGGTGATGAACGCGGCGGCCAACCTGTTGCGCCCCCTGTGCATCGCCTTCGTCACTCCCGCCGTCGTCGTGCTGGCCACCTTCGCCTTCGACTGGCGGCTCGCCCTGGCCATGCTGGCGGCAGCACCCGTCGCGGCAGTCGCGTACCGCTGGTCCGGACGGCTGATGGCCCGCGTCGACCGGCAGACCCATGCCGCGGCCGCCGAGACCGCGGACCGGCTGGTGGAGTTCGCCCGCCACCAGCCCGCGCTGCGCGCCTTCGGGCGAACCGCCGAGGACCACGAACTCCTGGATGCCGCCCTGCGCGAGCAGCGGGCGAAGGCGCGCGCCGCCGTACGCATGGGCGTGCCCGGCATCGCGGGCTTCGCGCTCGCCGTGCAACTCTGCTTCACCTGCGTGCTGCTGCTCGGCACGGTCCTCGCGGTCGACGGATCGGTCGGCGCGGGTGAGCTGATCGCGGTGCTGGTGCTCGCCGTGCGCTTCGTCGAACCCATGAGCGCCGCCGCCGAGTTGGGCGGATCCCTGCGGATCGCCCGAGGCACCCTGGAGCGCCTGGACGAAGTGCTCGCCGCCGATCCGCTGCCCCAGCCGGAGACCCCGGCGCCGCTCCCGGACACGTACGGCATCGAACTCGACGGCGTCTCCTTCGGTTACGGCGACGGACGCACCGTCCTCGACGGGCTCGACCTGCGCGTCCCGGCCGGGCACACCGTGGCGCTGGTCGGCCCCTCCGGCTCCGGCAAGACCACGGTGACCCGCCTGATCGCCCGCTTCTGGGACGTCACCGGGGGCACGGTCCGCGTCGGCGGCACGGATGTCCGCGACCTGACGACGGACCAGCTGATGTCACGGTTCGCCATGGTCTTCCAGGACGTGTACCTCTTCGCGGGCACGATCGAGGAGAACATCCGCGCCGGACGCGAGGACGCCACCGACGAGGAGGTGCGCGAGGCCGGGCGGATCGCCCGCGTCGACGAGATCACCGAGAGGCTGCCGGACGGCTGGGCCGCCCGCGTCGGCGAGGGCGGCACGGCCCTGTCCGGCGGCGAGCGGCAGCGGATCTCCCTCGCCCGGGCCCTGCTCAAGCAGGCCCCGGTCGTCCTGCTCGACGAGGCGACCTCGGCGCTCGACGCCGAGAACGAGGCCGCGATCCAGCAGGCCCTGGGCGCACTCACCGCGGACCCCACGGTCCTCGTCGTGGCCCACCGCCTCGACACCATCCGCGGCGCCGACGTGATCGCGTTCCTGGAGGGCGGGCGGATCGTGGAGCAGGGGACGCACGAGGAACTGCTCGCGCTCGGCGGCCGGTACGCGGCGTTCTGGGGCGAGCGGGAACGGGCGAGCGGGTGGCGTCTGGCGGCGCGCTCCTAGAAACGCGGGGAAACCCGGCGACCGGCGGCACGGTGGGGAACCGTGCCGCCCACCGCCGTATGTCCGTCCGTCACCCGGCGGGCGCGCAGCTCACCAGGTGGATGCCGGTCCCGGTGACGCGACGGCCGGTGACCCCCAGCCCGGCGCGGGACACCAGGTCGTCCAACTGCCGGGGGGCGTCCAGCACCCAGGTGAGCAGGGACCCGGAGCCGCCGCCGACGTCGACCACGTGCCCGCGCTCGGGCCAGGCGTGGGCCGCGACGACCTCCGGTGCCGCGAACCGCGTGTGCGCGGCCATCAAGTCGGCGTAGGAACGGGCGAGTTCGCAGTCCTCCATGGTGTCCTGCCACAGTGACCTGCCGTGCACCAGAGGATTAGGCGGGCTCCCCGGTGCGCACGGTGTCGCCGCGACCCTGATCGCCCACGTGGTGACGAGGTCGGCGAGTGCGGTCAGGTCGACACGCGCGGGGGCGGCTTGGGGAAGGGTGGTCGTGTCACTCCACTCGCTCGGTCAGGGAAGTACGGGATGGGCGCAGGAGAATGGGAGGAGACCTACGAAAGCTCCGCAGCCCGGACGCACCACCCGCGCAGCCACGATGAGGGGCCGGCCGCCCGCGGCCGCCCTGGTCCTGGTGCACGGGGCTGCCTCCGCGCTCGACGGCTTCCCTGCTCTCGTCCGCGCGGCGATGCGCAGGCGCCTGCCGCTCCGGTCTGTCACCGCGCCAGGCCTGCGCCGTCGCCCGCTGGAGCCACTGCCGCGACCTGCCGCCCGGCACGGCCGACCACGTCATGTCCCCGAACGGAAGGAGCGCGTGCGCGAGTTCAGAGAGTGAGGCTCATCAGGATGTCGTCACGGTCGTCGCCAGGGGCCACACGCAGCGCACCTGGCCAGCGGCCCACCTCCGTCCATCCCAGGCTCCGGTAGAAGTGCTCCAGGCCGAGTCCTTCTCGCGCACTGAGCTGCAGCCGCTCCAGTTTCATGTCCTCGACGGCGATCTCCCGGACGCGGGTCATGAGGGCGGTGCCGATTCCCCTTCGACGGAAGTGAGGGTGCGTCTGGACGTGGTTGACCACCCCGCAGTGCGCGACCAGGGGATGAAGGTCCCGACGAATGATCAGCCAGCCCGCGAGCGCTCCGTCCACGGTGGCGACGAGCAGCCGGCCGCGCTCCGGATCGAGTCCGGCGATGAGCCGTTCCGCCGCCGGAGCGACGTCCCGCACGCTGACCGGAGGCAGGGGAATCCCGGGCGCGATCACCGCGCCGCCCGCGTTGATGACGGCTTCCCAGCAGCCGACCAGCTGTCGTCTCAGGTCCGGCGTGATCTCGTGCGGCCGGGTTATCTGCAGGAACTCGGGGGAGTTTGGCACCGTCATGGGATCAGCCTTCCAGACGAGCCGGTGGACCAGGACGGCGGTGTCGTCGTCGAGGCCCGGGAGGGTGCCCGCGCTCTGTTCCAGCCATGCTCCACCGCGGCGAATCCGGAGACGGCGGCGATTTTCCCGGCCCGCTCCTCGACGGTCAGTCCGATGGATGTGCTGGTCAGCCGGGGTCCCGCACGCCGAGCCGTAGATGCTCGATGTGGTGGACCGCCTGGTCGAGGAGCTGCGCCACGTGGTCGTCGTAGAGGCGGTAGACGATACGGCGGCCGTCACGCTGCCCGGTGACCAGGCCCAGGGCGCGCAGCAGCCGCAGCTGGTGGGAGACCGCGGACTGCTCCATTCCCACGGCGGTGGCGAGTTCGGTGACCGAGTACGCGGACCGGCGCAGGGCGGTGAGGATCAGCAGTCGGGAGGGCGTGGCCAGCGCCTGGAGTGTGGCAGCGACCGAGACGGCGGTCGACTCGTCGAGGCGGGCGGCCGCGATGACGTCGCGGCCGCCCACGGCGTCGCCGGGAGGGACCGGATCACCGGCGTGCACGGAGCCGTGCCTCGCGCGGTGGGCGGATGAACTGCAGTTCCAGTGTGGCCGGGGGCTGCGCCGTCCCGGGACCGCCGTCGGCGGCCCAGCGCAGGACGTCGTCCGTGACGTCGTCGTCCATGGCGAAGCCGATCCAGGTCGCCCGGCCGCCGGCCCGGCGCCCGGCGGCGGAAGGCTGGACGACGATGACGTTGGCCTGGTCGCAGGGGCCGAGGCAGTCCGTCGTACGGGCCTGGAAGCCGTGCTCGGCCGCTGCGGCGCGCAGCCGGTCCAGCTGCCAGGAGTGGTCGGTGTCAGGATGCTTGCGCGGGTTGCCGCAGCAGCAGCCCCGGCAGACGACGAGCGTGCAGGGGCGTGCGCGCGCAGCGCCGACGGTCACCGAACGCGGGCTCACAGGGCGGTCCTGGAGGGCACCCCGTACGCCCGGACCCGGCCGTCCCGGTAGGCGGCGATCAGCAGGTGCGATCCGGCCCAGGCCAGCGCCGCGACGGCCGCGTCCCCAGTCGACTCGCGTGCGGGGCTCAGGAGTTGCTGCGGACGTCCGGCGGTCGCGTACCACAGCGCCACCGTGCCGTCGGCGCCGCCGCTGGCCAGGTGGCCTCCGTTGCCCGGACGCCAGGCCAGAGCCGTGACCGTCTCGTGGCAGCGCAGGGAGCGCGGTGCGGTGCCCGCCGGTCCCTTGCCGGAGAAGTCCCACACGGTCACGTCCGGTGCGCCGTCGGCTGCCAGCCAGAAGCCGGTGTCGTCGAAGGCGAGGCGGGAGACCTTCTCCCGATAGCCGGACATGGTCAGTTCTCCGCCGTCCCGGGTGCGCCATATGTGGATGGAGGCGTCCTGGTTGCCGCTGCAGATCCACTTCCCGGTGGGTGCGACGGCGAGCGCGAGGTGCGAGCCGACATAGGGGTACGTCACCACCGGCTTCGGCGTGTGCCGCTCGTGGCCGTGCACGGCGCCGTAGGCGGCCACCGCGAGCCGCCGCCCCTGCCGCATCCAGGCCAGGTCGGTGACCGTGGACGCGGCGGGGTCGGTGGACCACAACTCCTCGCCGTCCGCGTCCAGTACGAGGGCGCGCCGCCCGGAGGCCACGGCCAGCCGCCCGGGATCCGCCCAGGCCGCGGCCGCGGACCAGGCGCCGGACTCCCGTACCGTCGTACGGCCGTCCGCGCGCCGCCACAGGGCGTAGCCCATGGGACCGGTCACGGCCAAGTGCCCGGTGTCCGGGGCGAGGTCGACGCTCAGTGCCCCGCCGGGCAGTTCGAGTGCGCCCATCTCGGCCCCCGTCGCCGCGTCCAGCGCCCGGACGGTGCCCTCGGCGCCCGCCACGGCCGCCAGATCGCCGCGCGTGCTCAGTGCGACGGGCGCGTCGTCGACGGTGATGTCCCATGCGACGGTGAGGCCGGAGTCGACCGTGGTGCTCACGCCACCGCCCCCGCTGTGGCCAGGCACGCGGCGAAGTCGCGCTCCAGCGCCTGCCGGTCGAGGTTGCGGCCGATGAACACGAGCCGGTTGCGCCGCTCCTCGCCGTCCCGCCAGTCCCGCCCGAACTGCCCGTCCAGCAGCATGTGCACGCCCTGGAAGACGTACTGCTTCGGGGCGCCGGAGAGGGCGAGGATGCCCTTGGAGCGGAAGATGTCGATGCCCTTGGTGCGCAGCAGGGTGCCGAGCCAGGTGTTGAGCCTGTTCTCGTCGAGCTCGCCGGGCAGGTCGATGCCGACCGACGTGACGGTGGTGTCGTGCTGGTGCTCGGTCTCGGTCAGGAAGGAAGGGTCGTCGGCGAGGACCCGCTCCAAGTCGAACGCGCCGACGTCCAGCACCTGTCGGAGGTCGATCTCGGCGTGCCGGGCGGGGAAGATGCGCACGCCGGAGTTGATGGCCCGCACGCGGCGGACGACCTCCCCGACGGTTTCCTCGTCCGCGAGGTCGGTCTTGTTCAGCACCACCCGGTCGGCGAAGGCGATCTGTTCGACGGCTTCGTTCTCCACGCCCTCCGGCTTGACCTCGTCGAGGTGCTGGAGCACGTGGGCGGCGTCGACCAGGGTGACGATGGCGTCGAGGCGCAGCTGGGCGGCGATCTCGTCGTCCATGAAGAAGGTCTGGGCGACGGGGGCCGGGTCGGCGAGCCCGGTGGTCTCGATGAGAATGTGGTCGAACTTCTCGCGTCGGCGCATCAGCGCGCCGAGGATGCGGATGAGATCTCCTCGGACGGTGCAGCAGATGCAGCCGTTGTTCATCTCGAAGATCTCTTCCTCGGAGTCGAGGACGAGGGCGTCGTCGATGCCGACCTCACCGAACTCGTTCTCGATGACGGCGATCCGCAGGCCGTGGTGCTCGGTCAGGATGCGGTTGAGGAGGGTCGTCTTGCCCGAACCGAGGAAACCGGTCAGGACGGTGACGGGAACTCGTTCGTCACGAGATTCCGCGGTGGTGGTCAACGGGGCTCCTAGCTAGATGAAAATGAAAGCCATATCCATATGGACGATAGCTCATGTGTAGATGGGTTTGCGAGACCGAGGTGGATCGAGGTGCCCGGTCGCGCGGCGGCGATGCTGCTGGTGTCGTGCGGCAGGGCGGCCAGGACGGGGTTGATGGAGCCGCCGGCGCCCGCGACGAGGCCGGCGAGGTTGACGCCGACGGACAGGGTGTAGTTCTGCCGCACGACGCGCAGGGTGTGCCGACTGAGTTCGACGACGGCCGCGACCTGGCACGGGTCGTTCCCGGCGAGGGCGATGTCGGCAGCCGCGCCCGAGCTCCGCTGAATCGTCACCGGCACGCATCGCTCCAAGCGTCACCACAACTTCGTTGCCAAGCCTTCATGAAAATGATTATCGTCGTGACTCGTGCCCGAGGGGGCATGAACATGACCCATGGGGGTTTCTCTTGCGTACCCGCAGACGCCTGCTGACCGTCACCGGCATCGCCGCCGCCGCGTTCGCCACGGCCGGTCTCAACACCTCTGCCTTCGCGGCCACCACCCTCGGCAGCGGCCACGTCGACGTCCTCGACGCCGAGTGGGACGGCGCCGACCTGCACCTGCACGTCCACGACGAGGAGAACGCCACCGAGTACGAGCCGGCCGACGTGACGCTGTCGGTGCCGGCGGCGGCGAGGGTCGCCAACCCGGGCCTCGGTTTCCTCGGCTCGGGCAGCCGGATCTGGCTGCTGCCGGACACCGAGGCGGAGGCCGACGCGGCCGGGGTGCTGTTCCCCGGCATCTCCACCGAGCACCTCGCCACCGGCCTCTTCGCCAACAACACCGTCACGTACAGGCTCGTGAGCGCCACGCGCAACGGTGCCGCCACCGACGACTTCAGCGTCTATGACAGCAGCGGAACCCGCTGGTACGACAGCAACCCGAACACCGCCAACTTCAAGTCCCGCAGCTTCGGCGTGGGCACGCACAACCACGGCAACTGGGCCTTCGAGGAGGCCGGCACGTACCAGCTGACGTTCCGCGTCCAGGGGACGGTCGGCGGCGTGACGGAGTCCGCCACCGAGACGTACACCGTCGTCGTCAGCTCGTGATGCGAGCCCTGACGCGCGGAAGCAGACGCGCCTTCACCGCCGCGGCGCTGACCGCGGCGACCGCGGTGCTCGTGGGCGCGGCAGGGCTGGTCGCCGGCGGCAGCGGGGCAGCCCGCGCCGCCGGCGGTGCCGTCGTCCTCGACGAGGGCGAGTTCGACCTCACGCCCCGGCTGGTCGACGGCAAGCCGGAGTTGCAATTCGACGACCGCAGCGGGGACAAGGAGATCGCGCGCGACCCCTCCGAGGTCGTGGTGCACGCCGGACCGGCGACCAAGGAGTCCGTGATCTCACCGGCGTACCCGATCATCGGAGAGCTGGTCGACGCCTATTTCCTCAACGGCTGGCACAACGCGGGCCAGATCTTCGCCCCGGAACCCGGCTGGAACGGCACCGAGGCGGGCGGCGACACGGAGGTGAAGCTCTCGGGCTTCGAGGGCCCCGGGCGCTTCGCGCTCTACACCTACACCCGCGAGATGGACAACAGCGACGAGAGCGCGGTGCAGCACCTCAACAGCGGTGACAGCGCGCACAGTTCGTTCACCCTTACCGCAGACCAGGAACGGGCCGTACCCACCTGGGCGTTCACGGCGGAGGGCGTCTACCGGCTCACTCTCACCGTGACCGTCGGCGGCGCCAGTGACACCGAGGCCCTCGCCGTGGTCGTCGGGGACGACATCGACCCGGCCGAGGTACTGCCGGGCGACGGCACGAGCCCGGCGCCCGGCGACCCGACGGGCTCGGCCACGCCGTCGAACAGCACGACCCCGACCGCCACCGCACCCACCGCGCACGTCATCGACAACGGCCACATCGACCTCGCCGCCCGGCCGGTGGACGGCTCGCTGCAGTTCCAGATCAAGGAAGGCACGGCGTCCGACCACGAGTGGTACGAGCCGGACGAGGTCGTGCTGCATGTGAAGCCCGCGGCCAAGCGGCGGATCCCGGAGGAGCAGGAGTTCCTCGGGAAGGCCGGCGACCCCGTGTGGTGGCTGCCGCTGCAGCAGATCGACGGGCTGGTGTGGCCCGGCTGGAGCACCGAGGAGTACGCCAGGGCCGACATCGACGGAGACATCACCTACCGGCTCGACAAGGTCCAAGGGCCGGGCGCAGTGGCGGTGTTCAACTCGGACTCGTTCGGTTCCGTGGACGTCAGGCTCAACAGCGGCGACGGGCTGCCCGACGGCCTCCCGCACTCCGTCCACGCGCACAGCCACTGGAACTGGACCTTCACCAAGGAGGGCGTGTACCGCCTGACCTTCACCGTCGGCGCGACTCTCGCCGACGGCACCAAGGTCAGCGACACCGAGACCCTGGCGTGGGCGGTGGGTGACGTCGACCCGTCGACCGTGGCCCCGGGCGCGGGTGGCGAGCCCACGGCGAGCCCCACCGTCACCGCCTCGCCGTCCGGCACCGCCAGCGGCTCGCCGTCGGCCGCTCCTTCGGCTGATGTGTCGCCGTCCGCGACGGTGTCCGCCTCGTCGAGCGGCGGCGGAAGCGGGGCGGGTGGCTCGGGCGGCGGCAGCACCGGTTCGGCCGGCGGTTGGGTCGGCGGCTCGACCGGGAGCGTGAGCGGCGGCGGGCTCGCCGCGACAGGCGCGGGCGTGCTGGTGCCGTTCGCCGCGGCGGTGGCCGCGGTGGTCATGGGTGCGGCCGCCTTCCTCGCCGTACGCCGACGCCGTCGCGTCGGCTGACGCACCCGCGTGTGGCGGACCGGAGTCGTGGCAGCCCCCGGTCCGCCGCACGCGCCCATCGGCCCTGAACAGGGCACCCATGTCTGAAGAAGGAGGAGCCCCATGCGGGCCCCGAGACGAGCCCCCGAGCGGGCGCGCCTGCGCACGACGACCGCCCTGCGTACGACAGCCGCCCTGCTCGCGGCCACCACACTGCTCGCCGGGTGCGGCGGTGCGGGCGCGGGCGGGGACGGCGACAAGCTGACGGTGTCCACCACGACCGGGATCATCGCCGACCTGGTCCGCCAGGTCGGCGGCGACCGGGTCGAGGTCACCTCGATCGTGCCGCACCACGGCGACCCCCACTCGTACGAACCGAGCCCCGGCGACGCGGCCAAAGTCACCGAAGCCGACCTCGTCTTCAGCAACGGGCTGCTCCTCGAGGAGCCCGGGATCATGAAGATGGTCCACAGCAACGCCCGCAAGGGCACGCCCAAGGTGCCGATCAGCGAGAAGCTGGAGCAGTACGGCGGCACGGTCATCAAGCTGGAGGAGGACCTCGGCCTGGACGTGCTCTGGCTCGGCTGGGCGGTGGAGGGCAAGGTCGCCGGAGACGGGGCACAGGTCCGCATCACCGCCACGGAGTTGGAGGGGCCGGGCGATCTGCACGTCTACCTCACCGACACGCTCGGCACCCCGCGCAGCTACATCGACTCCGCCGACGGCCTGAACGCCAAGGACTCCTTCACCCTGCCGCCCGAGGCACACACCCACGTCAACTGGGTGTTCACCAAGCCCGGTACGTACAAGCTCGCTGTCCAAGGAGAGATCGAGTCCCTGGAGGGCGAGCGCACCGAGTCCGGCAGCGGGACCATCACGTTCGCGGTGGGCGGCATGGGCGACGCGGGCGCGGAGGGCAAGAAGCTGCTCGGCACCGGCCACGCCGACGTCGCGCTGAACGCCGAGAAGCACCGGTTGTCCGTACGGACGGACGACGAGAAGACCGGCAGCACGACGCATCACCGGGCGGACGAGGTCGCCCTGTCCGTACCGGACAAGGCGAAGGACAGCGTGCCGAAGGAGCAGGCGTACCGCTTCCTCGGCGCGCCCGGAGACGACATCTGGGTGCTGCCGCAGGCCGTCATCGGCAAGCACGTGCACGGCGAGATGGACCCGCACGCCTGGGCGGACGTCGCCAACGCGGAGGCGTACGTGCGGCGTATCGAGGCCGAGCTGATCAAGGCCGACCCGGACGGCCGCGAGGTGTACGAGCGCGGCGCCGGACAGTACCTGAAGCGGCTGGCCGCGCTGGACAAGGAGGTCGCGAGCACCCTCGCCACCATCCCCGAGGCCAACCGCAAGCTCATCACCACACACGACGCCTTCGGCTACCTCGCCAACGCGTACGGCATGGAGGTCGCGGGCTTCGTCGTCCCCGTGCCCAACCAGGAGCCGAGCGCGGCCGAGGTGGAGCAACTCGGCGACACCATCCAGGAGAAGAAGGTCCCGGCGGTCTTCCTGGAACCCAATCTCGCCGCCCGCGCCGACGTGCTGCGCCGGGTCGCCGAGGACGAGGGGGTCGGGATCTGCACGATCTACGGCGACTCCTTCGACGACAAGATCCACGACTACGTGGCGATGATGCGCCACAACGCCAAGGAGCTGGCCCGCTGCCTGGGCGGGGAGGGGAGTTGAACCCGATGAGGGGCACCGAAGGCAAGAGGGGCACAACGGCATGAGGGGCACAGCAGGCAGACGACAGCGGATCGCCGCCGCCGTGGCACTCGCCGCGGCTGGCGTGATGACCCTCGGTGCGGCCCCGGAACCGCGCGCGACCACGGCCGCCGGGCAGATCGTCCAGGACGGGCAGGGAGTCGCACTCGACGCGCAGGACCGGCCCGTCGAGGTCGACGACACCCACCGGACCGCCGTGCCGAACGACGAGACGTACCGCTTCCTCGGCGAACCGGGCATGCTGATCTGGGAGTTGGCGGACGCCCCCTGGGACACGACGCGGAAGGCCGCGGGCTCCGTGCGCCGGGCTCTCACCGGTGTGGAAGGCCCGGGCGCGCTGGTCGGGTACGACCTGAACGGGGACGGCGAACCGGTCCTGCGCTTCGACAGCAGGGACGTACGGCCGGACGGCCACGACCTGCCGGCCGGTACCGGTGAGGGCGGCACGCGGTGGGTGTTCGCCGCCCCGGGCACGTACACCCTCACCTTTGCCACCGGGACCGGGTCTGCCGACGGCGAGCAGCCGAGCAGCACCGAGGAGACGTACACGGTCCTCGTCGGCGACGAGGCCATCGAGCGGGCCACGCAGGAGCGCGCGGCCGAGGCGGAGGTGCCGCGAGAGACGCCGTCGGCCGCAAGCACCGGAAACCCGGACGCAGACGAACCGCCCGCTACGGCCCCGGATGCCGGGGCACGGGACTGGCCGGGGGTGCGGAAGCCCGCCGTGGCAGCCGCCCCGACGGACTCGGCGGACGCCACCGTGGTCAGCACGAAGAAGACACTCGACGAGGGGCACATCGACCTCGCCGCACGGGTCGTCGACCGGAAGATGCAGATCCACATCAAGGACGGCACCATCGCCGGGAAGACCACCTGGCGCGAACCCTCCTCCGTGGTCCTGCACGTCAAACCGGTCGCCAAGAAGACGATCCCGGCCAGTGACGACTTCGCCTTCCTCGGCAAGAAGGGCGACCCGGTCTGGCTGCTCGACCAGGTGCAGCAGGACGGCCTGCTGTGGCCCGGCTGGTCCACCGACAACATCGCCGCCGGAGCCACCAAGGGCGGCGTCGACTTCGCCCTGACCGAGGTGGACGGCCCCGGCAGCTACGCTCTCTACACCTACGACGGCCTGTCCGGCGCGACCGTCCTGTTCAACAGCAGGGACGGCGTACCGGACTCCTTCACAGTCCCGGCCAACTCACACGCACACGGGGGCTGGGCGTTCAGCGAGGAGGGCGTCTACCGGCTGACCTTCAGGATGAGCGGGACGCTCGCGAACGGTACGGAGGTCTCCGACACGGAGACGGTGACGTTCGCGGTCGGCGACACCGACCCCGGCAGCGTGGCGCCCGGCGACGGCTCGGGCAAGGGAGGCTCGGGGACCTCCGGCTCCTCGGACACGACAGGCTCGGGCTCCGCGGCCGACTCCGGCTCCGGTGCCGGTTCCGGTTCCGGCTCCACCGGCGGCACCTCGGCCGACGGCTCCGGCGACGGCTCGATGGCCTCCACCGGCGCCGGCCAGGCGCTGCTGCTGGGAACGGCGGCCGCCGCGTTCACCACCCTGGGTGCCGCAGCCGTGCTGGCCGCCCGACGCAGGAGGACCGCACGTGGCTGACCGACCGGCCGACGGCCCGGCAGACGGCATGGGGGCCCTGCTGAGGGTCACCGGCGCCACCGTCGTCCTCGGCGGGCGAACCGCCCTGGAGCGGGCCGACCTGTCCGTCGACGCGGGGGAGCTGGTCGGCCTCATCGGACCCAACGGTGCCGGCAAGACGACGTTGCTGCGGGCCGTGCTCGGGCTGGTCCCGCTGGCCGGGGGAGAGGTGGCAGTGGAGGGACGCGCCGGGCGCCGGGCCGGGCAGCGGATCGGGTACGTGCCCCAACGGCACGAGTTCGCCTGGGACTTCCCCATCGACATCACTGGAGCGGTCCTCACCGGCCGTACCCGGCAGATGGGCTGGCTGCGCCGCCCCGGCGCGGCGGACCGGGCGGCGGTGACCGAGGCGCTGGAGCTCACCGGGCTCGCCGACCTGCGCCGGCGCCCGATCGGGGAACTGTCCGGCGGTCAGCGGCAGCGGGTCCTGGTGGCCCGCGCCCTGGCCGCCGGCCCGCGCATCCTGCTCCTCGACGAGCCGTTCACCGGCGTCGACGTCCCCACCCAGGAGCTGTTGAACGAATTGTTCGGCCGGCTGGCCGCGGAAGGCAGGGCGCTGCTGATGACCACCCACGATCTGGCGGCCGCCGCCCGCACCTGCCACCGGGTGGCGCTGATCAACCGCACGGTCGTCGCCGAAGGCGGCCCCGAACTCCTCGCCGACCCCGACCAAATGCTGCGCGCCTTCGGGCTCGACCGCGCGATCGCAACGGTGAACGCGTCATGACCGGCCTGATCGCGTTCTTCACCGATCCCTGGCAACTGCCCTTCATGCAGCGGGCATTCGCCGTGGCGGCCATCATCGGCCTGGTGTGCGGCGTCGTCGGCGTGTACGTCGTGCTGCGCGGCATGGCGTTCATCGGCGACGCCGTCGCCCACTCGGCGTTCCCGGGCGTCGCGCTCGCCTACGCCTTCGAGGGCAACCTGCTCCTCGGCGGGGCGGCCGCCGGCATCACCACCGCGGTGCTGATCGCCTTCGTCTCCCAGAACCGGCGACTGAAGGAGGACACCGTCATCGGCGTCTTCTTCGCCTTCGCCTTCGGGCTCGGCATCGTGCTGGTGTCCACGCGCGACAGCTGGACGACTGACCTGTCGTCCTTCCTGTTCGGGCAGGTGCTGGCGGTGAGCGCGTCCGACGTATGGACCGTGACCGCCATCGGCGCCGTCCTGGTCCTGGTCGTACTGGCGATCGGCAAGGAACTGGTCGCCGTCAGCCTCGACCGCGAAACCGCACGCGCCGCGGGCCTGCCTGTGTTCCGCCTCGACCTGGCGCTCTACGTCGTCGTGACCACGACGATCGTGATGTCCCTGGAGGCGGTCGGCAACATCCTCGTCCTCGCCCTGCTCATCACCCCGGCCGCCACCGCCCGCATGCTCACCGAACGACTGTGGGCGATGACCCTGCTGGCCTCGCTCATCGGCTGCGCGGGCAGCGTCGCGGGCCTGTACGTCTCGTACACGTACGACCTGGCCGCCGGCGGCTCCGTCGTCGTGGTCCTCACCGGCCTGTTCGCCCTCACGTGGTGCCTGGCTCCCCGCCACGGGCTCCTCGCGAGGCTCGTCGGGCGAACGGACAGGGCCGCCCCCGTACCCGCCGGACGATGACACCACCCCGCCGGCCCCCGCCCTGACGACGGGCCCGTTGCCGCTACCGCTCCGAACGGCGGGACGGTCGTACGGCCAGCAGACGGCGCGGAGGGCGGCGCCCTTGGCGCAGGCCCTCCGTCAGCCAGCCGGCCAGGGCCTGAGACTGGTCCGGTTCCGTGAGCGGGCCGAAGGCCAGGGCGGGTCCGAGCGGCGTACGGTCCCGGGTGCACGGCTGGACCACCACACGGTGCCCGGCGCGCGGCACCTGGTTGCCCTCGTGGTGCGGGCAGTGCAGGTGCGGGCCCAGACAGCCGGTGGCGACCAGCAGCCCGCCCGGCACCTGCCGGGTAGCAGTACGCAGTGCTTCGAGGACGCGACCGTCCGCCGCGCCGCAACCGCCCTCGGCCCGGCAGATCGCGGCCGTGAAGCCCTCGGCCTGCCGAGCGGCGGTGTGAGAGGGCCGCTGGGTCATGCCACGGCCGTCCCGGTCAGGATCCGTACGTCCAGGTCCGTCACGCCGGATGCCTCCAGCGCGGCGGTGAAGTGGGCGCGCACGCGTTCCACCGCGGCGGGCGCGAGCCCGTCGAGCAGGGCGCGGGTGCCGCTGCCCACCGCCAGGTCCCAGGCGGTCGCGGGCGTCACAGGCACGGCCAGATCCCGGCGTACGACCCGGGCGTCGCTCAGCCCGAGGCCCTCCAGCCAGGCGGCGAGCGTGTCGGAGGTGTCGATCCGGGCCAGTTGGGCCGACTGCGACGAACCCGGCCATTCACGCTCCCTCTCGACGGCGCTCTTGAACGCCTGCCCCCAGCCGCCGAGCGCCCCCTTCTCCCATACGGTCACCGCGAGCCGCCCACCCGGTCGCAGAAGCCCGGCGAGCTTGGCGGTGTCGCGGTCCATGTCGGGGAAGAAGAACACGCCGAGGGCGCACTGCACCAGGTCGTAGCCGCCCTCGGGCGCCGCCCATGACGTCACGTCGTGCTGGTGGAACCGCAGGCCGGCCAGGCCCTCCTGCCCTGCGCGCCGCTCGCCGAGCGCGACGAGGGCACCGGAGAGGTCGACCGCGTCGACCAGCCCACCGGCGCCGACCGCACGGGCGGCGGGCAGCGCCGACGCCCCGGCCCCGCAGCAGGCATCGAGCACCCGTTCACCGAGGGCCGGGGCCGACACCTCCGCCGTGGCCTGCCCCACCCGGTCCCACAGCAGCGGCGACCAGCGGTGGAACTCCTCGGCACCTGCGCTGAACACCTCACCGATCGTCGCCTGTTGAGCGGTCACAAGCACTCCCAGAGAGTAAAACGATTGTCGTTGTCGTCAACCTAGCTTCCCGTAGTGCTCGCTGAACACCCTCGGGTGGGATCCGAGGAGTTGCGGTGATCCGCGTGTGAAACGTGGGGGGTGGCTCAGCGAACCATGCAGGGGTCGCTATATGTTGATGTCGCAATTCGTCGTCCGGGGCAGGTCCGCGGGCGGCCAGAAAGGCAAGCGAGGAGTCCCCCATGTCCACCGCCACCGACCACCGCACGCACGATGGGCACACGCACACCCACGGTGAGGGCTGCGGCCACGTCGCCTTCCCGCACGGCGATCACACCGACTACGCGCACGACGGCCACATCCACCGGGTCCACGGCGACCACGTCGACGAGTGCGTCCCTGCCGGTCATGCCGCCCACGACGCCCATGACCACCAGCACGGTGAGGGCTGCGGCCATGTCGCCGTGCCGCACGAGGACCACACCGACTACCTGCATGACGGTCACCGCCACGCCGCTCATGACGGGCACTGGGACGACCACTGACGGATCGTCCTCGAGGCCGACGGCCGCCCGACTTCCGGGGCGGCCGTCGGCCTCGCCTCCGTAGTGTCGTCTTGCAGGGGCTCGTCCTCGCACGGTGTGCGGGCGCGGCCGACGGGCATCAATGGAGTGTGAGCCCGTGGATGCGTCGTGTCGGCCTGGCCGTCTGGTTGGTGGCGGCCGTGATCATCGTGCTGGTCGCTGCCTTCTGGGGCGTTCAGAGGCTCTGAGCGGGTCGGCGGGCGGGAGGCCGTCGCGCCGCACGGCGACCGAACGTGATCAAGTCGTGGCACCCTTGCTGTTGCTGTTGCTGCTGGGTGCCGGCCCGGCGGCGTGCGACGTAGGCGGCACCGCCCGCCACGATCAGGACCGCGGCGCCGATGCCGATCCATGCGCCGGCCGAGAGGCCGCCGTCGCCGTTCTTCTCCTCGGCCCGGGCCGCGGGAGAGGACTCGGGCTCCGTCTCGGTCTCCGTGGCGAGGCGGCGGCCCGGCCTGCCTCCGGGGGGCAGGTCCGGTGTTGCTGCTTCCGTGCGTGTCAGACGTTGACGCCGAAGTCGGTGGCGATACCGGCCAGTCCGGAGGCGTAGCCCTGGCCGACGGCTCGGAACTTCCACTCGGTGCCGTGCCGGTAGAGCTCGCCGAAGACCATCGCCGTCTCGCTGAAGGCGTCCTCGGACAGGTCGTAGCGGGCGATCTCCTGGCTGTTCGCCTGGTTGACGACCCGGATGAAGGCGTTGCGGACCTGCCCGAAGCTCTGCCCGCGGTTCTCGGCGTCGTGGATGGACACCGGGAACACGATCTTGTCGATCTCGGCGGGCACGGCGGCGAGGTTCACCTTGACCGACTCGTCGTCGCCCTCACCCTCACCGGTGAGGTTGTCGCCGGTGTGCTCGACCGAACCGTCCGGGCTCTTCAGGTTGTTGTAGAAGACGAAGTGCTGGTCCGAGGGGACCTTGCCGGAGGCGTCGAGGAGCAGTGCGGAGGCGTCGAGGTCGTAGTCGGTCCCGGTGGTCGTGCGTACGTCCCAGCCCAGGCCGACCAGGACGGCGGTG
This sequence comes from Streptomyces coeruleorubidus, assembly GCF_028885415.1. Classification (GTDB taxonomy): domain Bacteria; phylum Actinomycetota; class Actinomycetes; order Streptomycetales; family Streptomycetaceae; genus Streptomyces; species Streptomyces coeruleorubidus_A. Next base: position 1,593,197 of record NZ_CP118527.1, on the reverse strand, counting down.
AGACCCGGCGCCTCCTTGCTGAGCGAGACGTTGCCGCCCTTGGACAGGGAAACTCCCACTGCGTACTCCTTCTTGGCGTGTGCGGTCGAGGCCCGATGCGGGTCCCGGGTTGAGAATCTACATCACTGTAGAGGAAGTCGTGCGGGTTCCGGGGCGGCAGGGCCTTCTGCGATTTTGCAGAGGTTGTGCCGGTCGGTGGACGCGTGGAGCTCGTCGGTGAATTGGGCGTGGCGAGGGCGTCTATACGATGTCCGACCGGGCAACAGACGGCGACGGAACGGAGGCAGGGCGTGGCGGAGCAGCGACAGCGTCCCCGGCGGCGGGGGCAGGGTGAGCTGGAGGCGCTGGTCCTGTCGGTACTGCGGGAGGCGGACGGCCCGGCCACGGCCGGCTGGGTGCAGGAACGCCTCGGCGGTGACCTCGCGTACACGACGGTGATCACGATCCTGACCCGGCTGCTGGCCAAGGGCGCGGTCACCCGGGAGCGCGCGGGCCGGTCCTTCGCCTGGAGGCCCTCCTCGGACCATGGGGGCCTGGCCGCCGGGAAGATGCGCAAGGTGCTGGACGCCGAGAACGACCGGGAGGCGGTGCTGGCCAGCTTCGTCACCGGCCTCGACCCGGACGACGAGCGGCTGTTGCGTGACCTGCTGGGGCAGTCCGGGGGCGAAGGGGACGGCTGAAGCCTCATGGGGTGCGGCACGGCCGGGTACGTCGCCGGGCCCACCGGGCGCTGGACGGGCCGCGGGAGACGGAGGTGGCTGTACTTCCGGATCCTTCCGGGTGCTTCCGGATGACGGTCCCCTACGCCTACGCGCTCCACGGCCGCCGACGGGATCGCGTGGTGGTGACCACGGCCCTGGTGAACCGCCTCGAACCCGCCGAGCGCCGGGCGCTGTTCGCCCACGGGCGGACCCACTTCGCCGCCCGCCGCCACCACTTCCTTCTCGCGGTCCAACTCGCGGCCCGCGCCGACCCGTTCCCGCGTCCCCTGCCTACGGTGGCGGTGTACCCGGCGGAGCGTTGGGCGGACGAGGGCGCCGCCCGGGCGGTCGGCAGCCGCCGGACCGTGGGCGCGGCCGCGGGGACCGCCTCGGCCCTCACCCTGTGAGGTGTTTTGCACCTCCTTTACAGTTGGTGTAGAGGCAGGCGATCCTGTCTCCACCCCCTGTCTGCATACGTTTCGAGAAGGAGCGACGTTCCCCCGATGGGTGAGCCTCCCAGTACCAGCCGTGCCATCCCGCGCCCGACCCGTGCGACCGAGGGAGCGGGGGTGGCACGGTGACCGAGGTCCTGCTGCTCCTGCTGGCCCTCCTCCTCACACTGGCCTGCGCGGTGTTCGTCGCGGCCGAGTTCTCCCTGACCACCGTGGAGCGCGGTGAGCTGGAGCGGGCCGCCGAGGCCGGCGAGCGCGGCGCGGACGGCGCGCTGAAGGCCGTACGGCGCCTGACCTTCCAGCTGTCCGGCGCGCAGCTCGGCATCACCGTCACCTCCCTGGTGATCGGCATGCTCGCCGAGCCGTCGCTGGCGGCGCTCCTGCGCGGCCCGCTGAAGGCGGTCGGCCTGGGCGGCGCCGCGTCATCGGTGGCGACCGTGCTGGGCGTGGTGATCTCCACCGTCGTGCTGATGGTCGTCGGTGAGCTGGTGCCCAAGAACTGGGCGATCTCCCGGCCGCTGGCGGTCGCCAAGGTGGTGGCCGGCCCCCAGCGCGGATTCACGGCCGCGTTCGGCCCGTTCATCAGGCACCTGAACAGCACCGCGAACCGTTTTGTACGCCGCTTCGGCCTGGAGCCCGCCGAGGAGCTGGCCTCCGCCCGCAGCCCCGGGGAGCTGGTCGCCCTGGCCCGGCACTCGGCCGCGGAAGGCGCCCTGGAAGCCGACTCCGCCGAGCTCTTCGTCCGCACCCTGCACCTGAGCGAGCTCACGGCGGAGAACGTGATGACGCCGCGGGTCGATGTGAAGGCACTCGAAGTGCACGCGACGGCCGCCGACGCCGCGAACCTCTCCCACGCGACCGGCCTGTCCCGCTTCCCGGTCTACCGCGACAGCCTCGACGAGGTCGTCGGCAGCGTCCACATCCGGGACGTCCTCGCCCTGGATCCGGACGAACGGGCCGCCACCGCGGTCACGGAGCTGGCCACCGAACCCCTGCTGGTTCCGGACAGCCTCACCGCCGACCGGCTGCTGGAGCGACTGCGGGCCGCGCGCACGATGGCCGTGGTCATCGACGAGTACGGCGGCACGGCGGGCGTGGCCACGGTGGAGGACATCGTCGAGGAGGTCGTCGGCGAGGTCCGCGACGAGCACGACCCCGTCGAGGTCGTCGACCTGCTGCCCGGACCCCGCACCGGGGACGGCCGCGCGGTGTGGGAGGCGGACGGCAGCGTCCGCCTCGACCAACTCGCGCAGACAGGACTCACCGCCCCCGACGGCCCGTACGAGACCGTGGCCGGCCTGATCGCCACCCGCCTGTCCCGCATCCCCGTCAAGGGGGACGTGGTGGATCTCGACGGCTGGGAGCTGGAGGTCCTCGACGTCGACCATCACCGCGCCGACCGCGTCCGCATCACCGGACCGGTCACCGGGCGGACCCTCCAGCTCGCGGAGGAAGCCCGATGACCCTCCTGCAACTCGCCATCGGCGCACTGACCCTGCTGACCAACGCGTTCTTCGTCGGCGCCGAGTTCGCGCTGGTCTCCGTGCGCCGCAGCCAGATCGAGCCGCACGCCCAGACGGGCGACAAGCGGGCCCGGATGACGCTGTGGGCCCTGGAACACCTCTCGGCGATGATGGCCACCGCCCAGCTCGGCATCACCGTCTCCTCGCTGGTGCTCGGCGCGGTCGCCGAACCCGCCATCGCCCACCTGCTGGAACCCGGTTTCGAGGCCGCCCACATCCCGCACGCCCTGGTGCACCCCATCGCGTTCGTCATCGCGCTCACCCTCGCCACCTATCTGCACATGCTGATCGGCGAGATGGTCCCGAAGAACATCGCGCTCGCCGCGCCGGTGCCCAGCGCCCTGCTGCTCGGCCCGCCCCTGGTCGCCCTCACCCGGGCGCTCAAGCCGGTCGTGTTCAGCATCAACGCCTTCGCCAACGTCCTGCTGAAACTGCTGCGCGTCGAGCCGAAGGACGAGGTCGAGTCGGTCTTCACCGACGACCAGCTCGCCCGCATGGTCCTCGACTCCAGCCAGGCGGGACTCCTCTCACCCGCCGACGGCGAACGGCTCCGCGACGCGCTGGAACTGGGGACCCGTCCGGTCGGCGAGATCCTCGTCCCCGCCCGGCGCATGCGCACCGTCGACCACACCGTCACCCCCGCGCGGCTGGAGCGGGTGGCCGCGGAGGCGGGCTACTCCCGCTTTCCCGTCACCGGCCCTGAGGGTGCCCTTCTCGGTTACCTGCACATCAAGGACACCCTCGGCGTCACCGACCGCGACCGCCCCTTCCCCCGCACCGCGCTGCACAAGGTCACCCGGGTGCGCATCGACACCCCGCTCGACGACACCCTCACGGCCCTGCGCGCCGAGGGCAGCCATCTCGCCGCCGTCGTCGGCGAGAGCGGCAAGGTCATCGGCTTCGTCACCATGGAGGACGTGCTGTCCGAACTGGTCGGCCCCGCGGCTGCGGCCCCCGCGTGACCGCCCCGAGCGCGCCTCCGCATGGGGCGGTCCGGCCCGACAGGCCGATCGCGGAGCCGGCCGGGTGGTTCGGCGCGGAACCGGCGGGCCGTTAGCGCCGGCCTGGCCCAGGGCACCGGATCCGCGTATGGCCCTCCGGGCCCGGCCGGCTGAGCCGGTACGCCCTTCGCAATCGAGTACTCACGTGGCGAAAGGGTCGCAGGTAACCGTTGCTACGGGTGGAGGGCGGCCTCGCCCACGATGAGGACACCCGTCTCCTCTCCCGGGCGGACGGACAGGGGGCCTGTGACCCGGATGCCGACGGGCGTGTCGTGGCCCTCGACGGTCACGGTGACCATGGCGTCGTGGCCGTAGTAGCAGACGTCTGTCACCGTGCCCCTGACAGCGCCTTCGGAGTCCGTGCCGGTGAGACGGAGTTGCTCGGGACGGAGCAGTACCGTGCCGGTCCGTAGGGCGTGGGGCCGGGTGGCGAGGGGCACGGTGCCCAGGGCGGTCCGGGCCGTGCCGTGGGTGTCGACGGTGCCGGGGAGCAGGACGGCGTCGCCGACGAAGTCGGCGACCCAGGGGTCGGCGGGGCGCTGGTAGAGGTCCTGTGGGGTGGCGCACTGGGCGACCCGGCCGTCGCGTACGACGGCGACGAGGTCGGCGGTGGACAGGGCCTCCTGCTGATCGTGGGTGACGAGGACCGCCGTTGCTCCGGTCGCCCGCAGTGCTGCCCGTACGTCTGACCTCACTCCTGCTCGCAGCGCGCTGTCGAGGGCGTTGAACGGCTCGTCCAGCAGCACGAGCCCCGGCCTCGGGGCGAGCGCGCGGGCCACGGCGACGCGTTGTTGCTGGCCGCCGGACAACTCGTGCGGCATGCGGTCGTCGTATCCGGCGAGGCCGACCAGCTCCAGCATCTCCGCGGTGCGGTGCCGCCGCTCGGCCCGGTCGGAACCGGTGAGGCCGAAGGCGACGTTGCGGGCGACGCTCAGGTGCGGGAAGAGGGCGCCTTCCTGAGGGACGATGCCGATGCGGCGGCGCTCCGGCGGAAGGTGCACGCCGGGCCCGTTCAGGAGCCGGTCGCCGAGTCGGACGGTGCCCGCGTCGGCGCGCAGGAAGCCCGCGACGATGCGCAGCATGGTGGTCTTGCCGCATCCGGAGGGGCCGAGGACCGCGGCCAACGCGCCCGCCGGGACGGTGAGTTCCAGCCCGCGCAGGACGGGTTGTCCGCCGGCTCCGTAGGACTTGGTGAGTCCCGCTACGTGCAGTTCGTTCATGTCCGGTGCCTGCCCAGGAGGTAGGAGGGGACGGCGGCCAGCAGGATGAGCGCGGCGGCGTAGGGGGCGGCGGCCGCGAAGGATCCGGCGCCGGTCTCGGTCCACAGCCGGGTGGCGAGGGTGTCCATGCCGGTGGGGCGCAGGAGGAGGGTGGCGGGGAGTTCCTTCATGCAGACCACGAAGGTGAGGGCGGCCCCGGCGGCCACGCCGGGCGCGGCCAGCGGGACGGTGACCTCGCGGAGGACCTGCCATGGCCGTCGGCCCAGCGAGCGGGCCACGTCCTCCAGGACAGGCGGTGCCTGGAGCACGGCCGCGCGGGTGGCGGCCACCGCGACAGGTAGGAAGAGGACGGCGTAGGCACAGACCAGGAGCGGGAGTTGCTGGTACAGGGGGTACGCGTAGCGCACGGCGAAGAACACCAGGGCGAGCGCGACCGTGATACCGGGCAGCGCGTGACCCGCGTAAGCCGCCTGCTCCAGCAGGCGGGCTCCGCGCCCCCGGTGCCGGGCGGCGATCACACCGACCGGCAGGGCGAGGACCGTGGTGAGGCCCGTGCCCGCCGCCGCGACGCCGAGGGTGGTCCAGGCCGTCTGGGCGAGCCCGCTCAGGTCCCAGGTGGCCGAGCTGCCGACGGTCAGCCAGTACCCGAGGGTGCCCAGCGGGAAGGCCACGGCGACGGCCACCACCGCCCCGCACCACAGCAGGGCGAGCGGCCGCCATCGGCCGAGTGCGAGGGGAACGGCCGGGCGGGCGGTGCCGGTTCCGGTTCTGGCGTGTCCGGCCCGGCCGCGAGTACGGGCCTCGGCGGCGACCAGCGCGATCGTCATCACCACCAGCACCACGCTGAGCGCGGCGGCCGGCGTGCGGTCGAAGGATGCGCGGTAGGAGGTGTGGATGGCACGGGTGAAGGTGTCGTACCGCATGAGGGAGACCGCGCCGAAGTCGGAGAGCACGTACAGCGCGACGAGCAGTGCCCCACCTGCGGCGGCCGGGCGCAGTTGCGGCAGGGTGACCTTGACGAACGTCCGCAGCGGGCCGTGCCCGAGGGAGCGAGCGGCCTCCTCCTGCGCCGGGTCGATGCCCCTGAGCGCGGCGGCGACCGGCAGATGGACGTACGGGAAGCTGACCAGTGTCAGGGCCAGTGCCGCGCCGCCGAACCCGGCGAGGTCCGGCCCGGCCGACAGCCATGCGAACGCGGCGACGTAGCTGGGCACGGCCAGCGGCAGCGCGACCAGCACGGACCAGGCGCGGGTCGCGGGCAGTGCGGTGCGCACGGTCAGCCATGCCAGCGAGACGCCCAGCACCAGGCAGGCCGCCACGACCACAGCGGTCAGGCCGAGGCTGCGGCCGAGGAGTTGGAGTGTGCGTTCGTCGGCGACGACACTCCAGGCGAACACCGGGCCGCGTTCCCAGGCGCGGACGGCGAGGTAGCCGAGGGGCAGCAGGGCGAAGAGGGCGGCCACGCCGGCGGGGACGAGCAGGACCAGGGGCGGCCTTCGCCCGGCCGTACGCCCTTTCCGCTGGGCAGGGGGCCTTCCGGGCCTGCGCAGTGAACGACCCGAGTCGCCCGGCCCGGCCCCGCGCTCGCGCCCGGCCGGGGCGGGGGCCCCGGCCGGGCGCGAGGTGGACGGTGATGTGCGCACGGCGGGTCAGACCAGTCCGACGTCCTGGAGCATGGCCAGCGTCTCCTGGAGGGAATCCAGCTTGCCGAGGTCGATGTCGGGAGACTGCAGCGACTCCAGCGGCGGCAGGTCCTCCACGGTGCTGGTGACACCCGCGGCCAGCGGGTACTCCTTCGTCTCGTCGGCGAAGTAGCTCTGCGCCTCCTTCGACAGCAGGTAGTCCACCGCCTTCTGGGCGGCCGCGCTCTGCCCACTGTCCTTGAGGATGCCCGCGCCGGAGACGTTGATCAGCGCGCCGGGGTCCTTGCCGGGCAGGAAGCGCAGCTTGGAGTTGACCTTGTCCTCGCCCTTCTCGGCGACGCGCTCGTACCAGTAGTAGTGGTTGACCAGGCCGAGGGAGACCTCGCCGGCCTCCACGGCATCGAGGGTGGCGAGGTTGTGGGCGTAGGTCTTGGCGCCGTTCGCCTTCAGGTCCGCAAGCCACTTGCGGGTGGTGTCGTCGCCCTTCAGAACGCGCATGCCGGTGACGAACGCCTGGAAGGAGGCGTTGGTCGGCGCGAAGCCCACCTTGCCCTTCCACGCCGGCTTGACGACGTCGAAGACACTGTCCGGGACGTCGTCCTCGTCGACCTGGTCCGGGTTGTACGCGATGACGCGGACGCGTCCCGAGAGGCCGACCCAGTCGCCGGCGGAACCGCGGTACGCCTCGTCGACCTCGTCGAGGGTGCCCTGGGGCAGTTTCTGCAGCATGCCCTCCCTGGAGAGGGCGCCCAGTGCGCCGGCGTCCTGGGAGAAGAACAGACCGGCCTTGGTGCGGTCTCCTTCCTCCAGGATCTGGGCGGCGAGTTCGGCGCTGTCGCCGTAGCGCACCTCGACCTTGGTGTCCACGGCCTTCTCCAGCTTGTCCAGAAGTGGCTTGACGAGCTTCTCGTTGCGGCCGGTGTAGATGACGAGGGAGGGGTTCCCGCCGTCACCCGCGCCGTCCTTGTCGCCGGAGCCGCACGCGGCCAGGGCGGGGAGCAGCAGACCGGCCGCGACCAGCGCGGTTATCCGGCGAACCGAGGGGCGTCGCATGGTGTCCGTGTGCCTTCCTGCGGGGCTCGCCTCTACCGCCGGTCATGCCGGTGGAGAGCGGGGGGCGAAGCGTTCCTGTGACTTTTCTGTGGCTTGTTTACGACCATGCTATGAATAAGGTAAAGCTTACCTAAACGTCAAGGGCTCCGTGCTGACAAGCGGACGTTGCCGCAGAAAGGGCGCGCCCCGTGATCCACCTCTCCGGGCCCCGCCCGGCACCCGCCGCTCCGGCCTCACCCGCGGTGCCGCTCCCGCAACCGAAGGCCGTGCCGTTCGCACACCGCCTGGCGGACCACGGCGACCGCGTCGCGCTCGTCACCCCGGAAGGACACGTGTCGTACGGCGAGCTGGCCGAGCGGGTTGCCGTCACCGCCGAACGCCTCGGGCCTGTCCGGCGCCTGGTGCTGCTCGCCGGAGCCAACAGCACCGACGCGCTCGTCACGCACCTGGCCGCCCTGTCCGCCGGTCACCCCGTCCTGCTCGTCCCCGGCGACAGCGAGTACACCATCCGCTCACTGACTCAGGCGTACGCCCCGGACGTCGTGGCCCGCCCGGATGCCGACGGGAGGTGGACCCTCGACGAACGGAACCCACAGAGCGCCCACACCCTCCACCCGGACCTCGCCCTGCTGCTGAGCACATCCGGCTCGACCGGCTCACCCAAGCTGGTGCGGCTCTCGCACGAGAACCTCCAGGCCAACGCCGAGTCCATCGCCACCTACCTCGGCATCGACGACACGGACCGGGCAGCCACCACGCTGCCCATGCACTACTGCTACGGCCTGTCCGTCATCCACAGTCATCTGCTGCGCGGCGCCGGCCTGATCCTCACCGAACGGTCGGTGTCCGACGCGGCCTTCTGGGCGGAGTTCCACGCCGCCCGCGGCACCTCGCTGGCCGGTGTGCCGTACACCTTCGACCTGCTCGACCGGATCGGCTTCGAGCGGATGGACCTGCCGCACCTGCGCCGCGTCACCCAGGCCGGGGGCCGACTCGCACCGGAACGCGTCGCCCGCTACGCCGAGTTGGGCCGCCGATCGGGCTGGCGGCTGTTCGTGATGTACGGGCAGACCGAGGCCACGGCCCGCATGGCCTACCTCCCGCCGCACCTCGCCGCCGAGCGTCCCGAGGCCGTCGGCGTGCCCATACCCGGCGGCTCCTTCAGGCTCCAGCCGGTCGACGGCCACGGACCTCGTGTCGGCGAACTGGTCTACTCGGGGCCGAACGTGATGCTCGGTTACGCCGAGAGCCCGGCCGACCTCGCCCTCGGCCGGACCGTGCGGGAACTGCACACCGGGGACCTCGCCCGGCGCGCGTCCGACGGGCTGTACGAAATCGTGGGCCGCCGCAGCCGCTTCGTGAAGATCCTCGGACTGCGGATCGACCCGCAGCGCATCGAGACCCTGCTGGAGGAGCACGGCGTCAACGCGTACTGCGCGGGCGACGGGGAGGCGCTCGCGGTGGCCGCGCTCAGCCGCGCCGGCGACGAGGGACGGATCCGTCGGCTGATCGCACGGAAGTGCGGACTGCCACCGCGCGTCGTACGGGTCCGGGCCGTCGCCGAACTGCCCCGCCTGGCCTCGGGCAAGCCCGACTACGAGGCCGTACGACGGCTGACGCACCCCTCGCAGGAGGCGACGCCCCGACCCGCCGGGGATCTGGTCCGCCTCTACGCGGAGATACTCGATCGCGCCGACGTCACCGAGGACAGCAGCTTCGTCAGCCTGGGCGGCGACTCGCTGTGCTACGTCGAGATGTCCCTGCGCCTGGAGGAAACCCTGGGCCACCTGCCCACGGACTGGCACACGAGGACCCTCCGCGAGCTGCACACCATGGCGACGCCCGCGCCCGAACGGCTGGAAGGGCTGGAAGGACAGGGCGGGCCGGAGCCACCGCGGGCCCGGCCGACCACGGGCATCCGAAGAGCCCTGCGGGCCTGGACGAACCCGCGGTCCTGGAGGACCCGCCGCACCCTGGAGACCAGCATCGCCCTGCGCGCCCTCGGGATCGTCCTCATCGTCGGCTCGCACGTCCAGGTTTTCGACATCAAGGGCTTCGCTCACATCCTCATCGGCATCGCGGGCTACAACTTCGCCCGCTTCCAGCTGACCGATGCCGAACTCCGCGAGCGAATACGGAACCTGTGGCGCAGCATCGCCCGCATCGCTGTTCCGAGCATGGTGTGGATCACCGGCGCGGTCATCCTGACCGACTTCTACGACCCGGCCAACGCCCTGCTCCTCAACAGCCTGCTCGACCAGGGGAACGACCGCTTCGACTGGGCCTACTGGTTCGTGGAGGCCCTGGTCTACTTCCTCGTCGTCCTCGCCGTCCTCATGGCCGTGCCCCTGCTGGCCCGGCTGGAGCGGCGGTACGTGTTCGGTGTGCCGCTGGCGCTCGTGGCCGTCGGCCTGGTCGGCCGCTATGACCTGCTGGACCTGGCGTCCGCCCGCCCGCAGCTGAGCCCCACCGTGGTCTTCTGGCTGTTCGCGCTGGGCTGGGCGGCCGCGCGGGCGAGCACCGTGCGGCAACGGGCGCTGCTGACGGCCGTGCTGCTGTTCACCCTGCCCGGTCTGTTCCAGGACCAGCCGATACGCACGGCCATCGTGATCGCCGGGGCGGGGCTGCTGATCTGGGTGCCGACCCTGCCCAGCCTCGGCCCGCTCAGCGCGCTCGCGGGTGTCCTGGCGAGCAGTTCCCTCTACATCTACCTCACGCACTACCAGGTCTACCCCTACCTCCAGGAGGACTTCCCGCTCACCGCCCTGTTCGCCTCTCTCGTGGTCGGCGTCGGCTACGCGGCGGTCGTGACCCGGGTGGCGCGAACTGTCCGGTGGCTGTGACCCGGGGCACCGCGACGACCATCAGTGACCACGCTCGCCGACAGGTGTCGCGCGGCTGAGGCCGCGTGGGGGACCGTCGGTCCGCAGGTTCTGCGGGCCTGTGTCGTGTTCGTCCGAGAACGGGGTGAAGGCGACGTCCAGCCGGGTGAGGCCGCGGAAGTTGAGGCTGCGCTGCCACTGCGGCGCGGTGCCGTCCAGGCGCAGGCCGGGGAGCCGGGTGAGGAGTGCTTCCAGTGCGATCGCGCCTTCCAGCCGGGCCAGCGCCGCGCCGAGGCAGAAGTGCGGTCCGTGCCCGAACGACATGTGCCGTCCGCCGGGCCGCTCGAAGTCCAGTACATGGGGATCGGGAAACACGGCCGGATCCCGGTTGGCGGCACCGCCTACGAGGAGCACGGTCTGCCCTTCGACGATGGTGCGGCCCGCCAGGTCCAGGTCCTGGCGCGCCCGGCGCAGCATCAGCTGTACCGGGGCGTCGTAGCGCAGGAGTTCCTCGATGGCGGCGGGCATCAGATCGGGCCGGCGGCGCAGTTGGCCGGCCGCGTGCGGGTGGCGGAGCAGGGCGAGGGTGGCGTTGCCGATGAAGTGGGTGGTCGTCTCGTGGCCGGCGATCAGGAGCAGGGCGCAGTTGGCGAGGAGTTCGTCGAAGTTCTGCTCGGTGTCCTGTGCCTGTGCGGTCACCAGCGCGCGCAGGGTGTGGGGGGTCGGCGGGGTGTCGTGGCGGGTGAGGAGTTCGCGGAGGTAGGCGAGCATCTCGGCCATGCTCTGCGAGGCCGCGCGGTTGCCGTCGGCGTCGAGCCGGGAGTTGCCGATGGCTTCGGCGATCGGCTCGGACCAGGCGGCGACAGCGGGGCGATCCTGCTGTGGTACGTCGAGGAGGTCGCAGATGATGGTGAGAGGCAGCGGGCGGGCGAGGTCCGCGACGATGTCCATCCGGCCGGTCGGCGCGGCGTCGGTGATGATCCGGTCGACGGCTTCGACGATCCGGGGGCGGAGTGCCGCTACCGCCTTGGGGATGAAAGCCCTGCTGATCAGGGCCCGCAGCCGGGGGTGGTCGGGGACGTCGCTGTAGAGCATCTGCCGGCTCAGGACTCGGGCCAGCGGCCGCAGTTCCTCGGAGACGGCTGCGATGTCGGGATAGCGCACCGAGGACAGCCTCGGGTCACCTGCGGCGCTGCTGACCACTGCGTGCCCGGTCGCGACCCAGGCGTCCAGGTGGCGGTCCCAGAAGAGGTCGTCGGCGCTTTCGCAGCTCTTCGTAGAAGTCGTAGAGGCGCTCTTGGACTTGGGGACGAAAGGCCCGTAGCAGCGATGAGGATGTGCGCATTGTCGGATGTTAGTGGTTACGCCGGAGCGCAGGGTGTCGTCTGGCGTTCTTCATCCACATGCAGGATTTCGGGCCGTTCATGCCACGGCAGGTCCACCTTGGCGGTGCCGACTTCGGCGGCTCGACCGGCTTCGTGCGCCCAGGCGCGTCTTGTGCCTTCTGGCAGGCTACTTGAGATAGACGCCCGTGGGGTCGACGTTGCCGTATACAGCGTGGTACTTGACTCCGGCCACGTCCGAACCCCAGAGCGTGAACAGCCGGGGGCAGAGGATCGGCACCTGCGGAATCTGCTCGGTGAGGATCTGCCGTCCCAACTTGGCCCAGGCGTCCGTGGATTCGACCAGGCCGGGGGCCTTCTCCGCCTCTGCGATCCGGTCGTCCACCTCGACGGACTCCAGATGCGAGTAGTTCACACCGCCCTCGAACACCGATGAACTGTGGAACAGCTGCGGCACGGTCTGGGACCCGGAGGGCCACTCGGAGCTCCAGCCGGTGACATAGAGGTCGAACTCGTTGTCCAGCGCGCCGATGGTCGAGTAGTACGAGTCGGATTCGATCTCGTGCAGGGTCACCTTGAACCCTGCCTTCTCCAGGGCCGTCTTCACCGCTGGTGCCCCCGCCTTGTTCACGGCGAGGTCGCTGTAGGCGTAGGCGATCTCCTTGCCCAGCGCGCCGGCCTCTTTCAGCAGGGCGCGGGCCTGCTCCGGCTCGCCCGCGGGGTGGGTCTTCTTCCTGAACGGATCGGAGTTCTGGTAGCCCTGAATGGGCGGGCTGAACAGCGAGCCGGTGACCTCCCCTTGGGTCTCGCCGCCGTACGCCTGGAGATAGCGGCCGGATGGGAAGGCGCGGGCTATGGCCTCGCGGACCCGCTTGTCCGTGATCCGGTCCGTGTTGATGGTGGCGGCGAAGAGGCCCGGCTGGGTCTGGTTGAGCGAACGGTCCATCGCCTCCTTGTCCTTGAGTACATCGGGTGCCTGGTCCGCGGAGATGCTGTTGGACCAGGTCATGCTCGTACGGTCGGTGCCGTCGGCGAGCAGCCGGCTGGTGATCTTCTTCGGGTCCTCGCCGTACCGCACCTGGAACCCGTCCACGTACTGGTGGCGTACGGCGTCAGTCCTGGGATCCCACGCCTCGTTCCGCACGAGTTCGAGGCTCTTGCCCGGCCGATAATCCTTGACCTTGTACGGGCCGGAGGCGACGGGAGCGTTGTCGTACGCCCTCTTGGTGTCCTTGTCCGCGGGTACGGGCGCCGACGTCGGAAGGGCGAGGACGAACGGGAGCTCACCGCGTGGGCGGTCGAAATGGAAGACGATGGTTCGGTCGTCGGGGGTCTCCAGGACGCTGTCCGGAAGGTGCTTGCCACTGTAGGGGCCGTCGGGCAGGGCGTTGCGGTAGTCGCTGCCGGAGAGCCAGGTCTGCAGGTAGGCCGGCCCGCCGTAGCCGGAGGGGGCGTACCGCCGCTCGATGCCGTGCCGGATGTCCTTCGACGTGATCGCGGACCCGTCCTCGAACTTCACGCCCTCCTTCAGGGTGTACGTCCAGGTCCTGCCGCCGTCCGAAACCTTGCCGGCGTCGGTGGCGAGGTCGCCGACCAGGGTCAGCCGGCCGGACTCTCCCTGCGTTCTGTAGGTGGTCAGCGTGCGGCTGATGAGCGTCTGCGTGGTCTGCTCCCCGTAGGTAGAAGCCTGCCCCGGGTCGAGATGCGCGATCGGCCGGGGCTCCAGCACCCGCACCGTGCCGCCCTTGCGCGCTCCGGGCACCTCCTGGGCCGGTCCGGTGGAGTCCGCCTCCGTGCCGATGTTGACCGCGCGCCCCGGGCCGGAAGCGGAAATGCCGGAGCCGATGTCCTCGGAGTTGCCCGTACCGCTGTCCCCGCCGTTCCCGTCGCGGCCGATGCCCGGCAGCAGGATCGCCGCGGCCGTGATGACACCGGCACTGAGTACGGCGGCCAGGGACACCACCAGCGGACGCCGTCGCAGGCGGCGCCCCTGGACGTCCGGAAGCGTACGGACCCTGCCGCCCCCCGGCTCGTACTGCGGCGGTTCCGGCAGGGCGAGCCCATTGAGCCGTACGGTGTCACCGGACGGTACGAGGCCCGCCACAGCCGGTGACCGGCCCGCGGCCACAGCCGTGAGAACCGGCTCGGCCCGCGCCGCGGTGAGCCGCCGCAGCGGATCCTTTTCGAGCAGACCCATGATGACCGCGGCGAGTGCCGGTCCGGCCGTGGCCGGCGGCTCCGGTTCCTGGAAGACGGGCGCGGCGAAGGCGGCGGCCGGATCGGCCGCGTCGAACGGACGACGGCCCGTCGCGGCGAAGTAGAGGGTGACCCCGAGGGAGAACAGGTCCGAAGCCGCCGAAGGCTCCGCGCCGCGCACGCGCTCCGGGGCCAGAAAGCCCGGGGTGCCGATGATGCCCTGGGTGAGACGCGGCAGACCGGCGCTGGGGCGCAGCGAGATGCCGTAGTCGGTGAGGGTGATCCGGCCGCGCGGGCTGCCCGACTCGTCCGGCGCGAGCAGGATGTTGGCCGGTTTGACGTCGCGGTGCAGAATGTCGATCCGGTGCCCGGCGGTCAGGGCCTTGAGCACCGCGGCGCCGATCCTGGCGACCTCTTCGTCCGGCAGGGGACCGAGTTCCCGGACCACCGACTCCAGGTCGGCGGCTCCGGTGACGTACTCCATGACGATCCACGGCAGGCCGTCGTGCTCGATGACGTCCAGGACGCTGGCCACGTGCGGATGGTGACTCAGCCGCGCGGCGTGTTCGGCCTCGACGCGGGCCCGGGCGATCCGCTCGGCCCGCTCCTCCTCGCCGACCCCGTGCGGCACCTCGATCGCCTTGAGCGCGGCCTGCCGACCGAGCGCCTCGTCGTCCGCGAGCCAGACACTGCCCATGCCGCCGCTACCGAGGCGACGGCGCAGACGGTATCGGCCGACGCTGCCCTGCCCGTCGCCCGGTTGGTCCTCCGCCATCCCAAATCCCCCGCGTCGCAAGTCACTTGTTCTCCACCTCGAGCAGCGCAGGGTTCCAGGATGACAGCTTCGGGGCGGTCCGTGGAGTTCCGTGGAGTTCCGTGACGACGGTCCTGTTCTTCCCGAACCGCAGGTACGTACGGGGCATGCGCCCTCCAGCGCGATCACCCTCGGTTACTATGCTCGCTTCATGCCGGAGGCCGGAGGCCGGAGGCAAGGGGCGAACCGCCATCGACGGACTGCTCGGGAAGCAGGGAGAACTGCATGGCGGTCGTGGATTGCAAGGTTGAAGAGATGGATGGCCTGGGAAAGTATTGAAAGAGGTCACCGCGACCCGCTACATCACGCCGCCGCGTGAGGGCGGTTCGCTGCCGGGACTCGTCGAGGCCGACGACTTCGGGACGTACGTCCTGAAGTCGTCCACCCAGGGGCGCTGACCTGCGGTGATGCGGCCACGTCCGTGACTGGCCTGCGATGATGAGTCTTTCAGCGTCTTTCACGGGCGTACCGTGTTATGCGTTCGATCCTCCCCACGCGCTCCCCAGTAGCACGGATACTCCCCAGATTCTCCCCAGGAGTGTCCTCGGCGCGGGCAACGGTGATAGGCGGAATTACCACTGCTCTAGGCACGCTGAGTGACTTCGGTTGCCTGGGACGATGCACGTGACCATCACAGCCTGGACCCGCCTCAAGCAGGGGCCGCTGACGGGACGGCATCACCACCAGGAGGTTCCACACAGGCACAACGCGCAAGTAAGACAAACGACACCGCTGCACGGTCATCACATCAACAGCCCAGTTGACCGCTGTCAGAGCTCCTCATCCTGGGAGCACTCAACATCGTCAGCCCGTGAGGGACCCGGCCAGGACCTTGATGCGAGAACACTTTGGCCATCCCATCGGGAGCACGCTGGAAGTGTGCTGTCGGTGCTCCTCGTCGAGGATGCGCAGGACCGGTTGCCCCAGCGGGCATCGATCGACTGCCGGGTGTGGGTCATGGTGCGCTGGACAGCGCCGGACGGCACGACGCACACGGACGAAGCGCGGGTTCTGGACCGTGAGCGAGACGGGCGTCAAACGCAGCCATCGTGCTTCGTTCGCTCGGCTCGTCATACAGATAGCCCACAAACCGGTCGTCCCACAGAGCACGTCCACGCTCCCCCCCCGCAAGCCCTCAAGCGTCATCGAGGCGGCTACTGGAAGGCCGCGCCAGCAGCTCCCCGACACGCAGCTGTCTGTGATGGCGCGGCTCACCGCACAGTCCGCCGAGCAGCTGGACCTGCGGCAGTGGGCGCTTTGCCAGGATGGGTGCCCTCAGTGGGCGGCATGACCTCTGGGCCGTCGAGCGGCGGCGGACGGGATGCGGCACGGGCCGCCCTTGACGAGGCTGGAGGCATGGCAGAACGCCGAGTGATCGTCGACCCGCCGTCCGGGACGGGCGGCCGCAGGGTCCGAATCGACGGCCGGATCATCGGCACCGCGTACTCGCTGCACGAGCTCACGGTGTTCCTGCAGAACGCTGGCCTCACCGGCTGGGACGAGTTGGACGTGATCGAGTCGGACCTGATCGAGTGGCATGAAGGTGGCCCAGAGATGTGGAAACGTTTGTGACACGCACGCGCCGACCCCGCATAGCGGTAGCGCGAAGGGATGGGCGCCTAGACCGACCTCAGGCCCTGACCCGGCGAGGTACCCGCAAGTCTGAAGAGTGCCGTTGCCCCGCCCACTGAGAACGGCTCGGGACGTCACCACCGCGTTCCGGGCCGCCCATATAGGGGGCAGAGTCTCAGCGTGCGGATCGGACCTCCGCCATCGAGTGCAGTCTCATCTGCTACCGACGGCTCGCCCTTGTGCTCTGAAGTGGGCTGCCGCAGCCCCTGCCGGTGTCAGCCGGAAGTCCGCTCGTCGCGCAGGATCGAGCAGTACACGCCGGCGGGCCGACGCGGTGACCTATGCCAGTTGCCGGGCGACGGCGTCCTGCGCGGCAGGGGACAGCAGCGAGCCGGCCCGTTTGAGGAAGCCGCACAGCTCGGGTCCGTGCTGCCTGGCCAGTTCCCTGTTGTGCGTCAGTACGTCGAGTTCGTTGGCGGCTGTGATCTCGAGAAACGCCCGCAGATCGTCAGGCGGGGGACGGTGCTCGCGGCTGGTGAAGCGGTCCCGGAAGGCGACTTCCGTGGTGCCGTCGATGCGCGGGTAGACGGTGGCGCGGTCGCAGCTGGCGTACAAGTACACCAGCGCCTCCGCCTCTTCACCGATCAGGGCGACGAGCGTGGCCCGTTCGGTCAGGGGCAGCAGTGATGGTGCGAAGCCGTCGGTTCCGTAGGCCGCATGACAGAGACCTGCGCTCTGGACGGCGGGGTTCGCTCCCCAATCGACCAGCAGCCGCTGAACGCGCCGTAGATGCTCCAGGAGTGTGCCGCCCGGATGAGGCATCTGCGCGGCTCCGCGATCGCGCAGAAATGCCTCGATTGCTGACTGAGCCTTTCCGGTCGAGGCTTGTTGCCGGGCTGGTGCCATGGTCGGATGTCCTCTCACCGGTGGTGATCTCGGCCGGTCGGTGCGGGCTTGTCGTCGTGCTGATCGTCGGTGGGGCCCTCCGACGAGCGGGTCCCGGTCCGGTGCATACGCCGCAGCAGGAGGCCGGCTCCCAGGAGTTGAACCAGGATCTGGGTGGACAGAGCGATGCGGAAGTCCGCAGGGCTCGGGTCCGTGAAGGGGGCATGTGTGTGGTCGAGAGTAACGCCGATGAGCATCATGGCCAGCAAGGCAGCTGTGTAGCCGCCGATGTTGGCGATGCCCGAAGCGGCGCCGACGCGGTGCGGCGGGCTCCCGGCGCGCGCGATGTCCAGTCCGAAAACCGCAGCCGGGTTGCCCAGGCCAAGGATCGTTGCCAACAGGAACAGGACGGGAAGGGGCGCCTGCGCGCCGGGCCACAGCAGCACCAGGGCCCAGATCAGGGTGGTGGTCGACGCGATGCCGAGCACCATGGGCATGCGCCAGTGGGGACGTCGGCCGGAGATGACGCCGAACACAGGCCCGAGCACCATGGTCACCACCAGGGGCACCGCGGTCACGTAGCTGGCCGTCGTCTCGGACAGCCCTTGGCCCTGCGTCAGGAAGGGATAGCCCCACAGAAGGACGAACACCTGAACAGGGAAGTGAACCGTGAACATAAGCCACAGGCCCAGCTGAGTTGTCGGCTGCCGCCACGCCTCGACCAAGCCGGTCCGCAGAGTGCTCCCTCTGGCATCGTGCGCCCCGAACAGTTGACTGTCGGGCGGTGTGTCACGAACGACCAGCCATACCACCACGATCATGCACGCGGTCACCAGGGCGATGGAGAAGAAGACGGGCTCCCAGCTGAACGCCCGCAGCGCGGCGGACAACGGGGGCGCGGCCGCGAGGCCGCCAGCGGTGCCCACCACGACGGTGACCTGGGCGAGGACGGGAGTACGCGCAGCAGGGAACCATGCGGCGATCAACCGCAGTACGCTGATCATCACCATGGCGTCACCGCAGCCCAGCAGGGCGCGGCCGACCAGCACCGTGGGGAAGTTCTCGCCGCCGGCCACCATCGTCTGCCCGGCCGCCATGACGGACAGGCTCGTGGTCAGCATTTTCCGCGGCCCGTAGCGGTCGACGAACAGGCCGACGGGGATCTGGGTGGCGGCGAAAACGCCGAGTTGGACCGCGCTGAACGTGGACAGAGCTGTGGCGTCGATCCCGAGGCGGTCCGCGGCCTTCGGCCCGGCGACGCCGAGACTGCCCCGATTGAAGATGGCGATGACGTAGGCCAGCGCGCCGGCCGCCCATGCTGCCCAGGCTCGACTGGGGACTTGGGCGGCCGGTTCCCGGCCACCTGACGTCGGCGGCTTCCGCAACTCGGTCACCGCATCACCGGACTACGTCCCGGCCGGAGCCGGTCAGGCTGCGGTTTACTCGTCGGCGAACTCAACCCTCCTCCCACACAATGACGTCCTGAGATGCGAGGAGAGCCGCATGGCCTCCGTCCACGGCCATCACCGCCTCCTCCTCGGAGAGGCCGAGCTGACGCCGCTGTCGCCTCATGTTCGCCTGCGAGAACTTCCTCGTGCGTTCACCGCCTCGGCCGAAGGTGACGAAGGCCGAGATCCGCTCGCGCAGCGCGTCGAGCTCGGGCGAGTCCGGGTAGGGAGCCATGGCCCCGGCATGCGTGATCCTCACGTCGAACACCACCAGGTCCCCGGCCTCCATCAGCACCTCGGTGGGCCGCACCGGCTGCAGGTGCGGACGCAGATGCGAGCCCGGGTCCACCCGCAGGCAGTTGAGGCTCGTCGACTCCTGGAGGTAGATACCTACCTTCACGACGTCAGGCGGCCCCTGGAAGAGCGCATCGGGGGATTCACCGAAGTATCCGCAGAGCGGATCTCCCAGGGCGTCGCTGCCGCTGTCCTTGTGCCAGCCCAGGGTAAATCCCTGATGGGCGTCGCTGTGACCGGTGAAGGTGATGTCCCGCGTGCCCAGAGCGGCCCGGGCGACTTCGACGACCTGAGGATGGGCGTAGAGCCAGGCGAGGCCGGGGACGAAGTGAGCAGCGGCCGGCTGCACCCTTGCCCCGTTGAGTAACACGCCTTTGCCTGCCTGGAAGTGCGCGGCGATCAGCGTCCGGGCGTTGTGGATCTCATCGGCGTCGAGCCGGTTCTTGGCGATGGCCCAGCCTTCCGTGGTGACGCGAGCGGCCATCTCCGTGGATTGACTAATAGTCGTGGTCACGACAACTCCGGTGATGTGAGGGGCAGATCTGATTCGTGCTGCTGGTGAGTGCTGACGTGCGTGAAGCAGCTTGAGCTCCGCCTGCCGGGCATTCTCAGAGGTGGCACCAGGACGACTTGATGAACCGGCACCGCTCAGTCGGACGTATGCGTGACAGGGCCAAGGTCCGCACAGGCATAAGCGATGGACGTCACGCCCACCCGGACCAATTGGAGTTCGGTGGCAGTCGGCCGAGAGTGTGGCACACGCCGTTCATTTCGGTTGGCTCTGACTGCCGACCGGAGCGGTGTCCTATGCATCGGTTGCCGATGCGTGTGATGCGCTGATCTGATCTACTGATCAACCTCTGTAAGGCAGGCTCGCTGATCACTCGGTCGAGGGTAGTTGGCGGCTTTCGCTGTACGGAACAATAAAGGTTGTACAGTTCGTTAACAAATGGCATGACTTCTGTAAGGGGCGAGGTAGGTGCCTTTGGCGGAAAATCGCCTCTTCCGAAGTAGCGGTGCATGGAGCGGGGGTAACCTGGCGGCGACTCACGCCAGAGGGAGACCAGTTGTGCCCACGTTCGTTGTGTTCGACCTTGAATTCACGTCATGGCCGGGAGCACTTGAGCAGGATTGGGGGGCACCGGGACAGCTTCGCGAGATCGTGCAGATCGGCGCGCTGCGCCTGCGTGAGGACTGTTCCGTCGTCGAGGAATACGAAGCACTGGTGCGCCCCGTGGCCAATCCGCGGCTGTCTGCGTACTTCACCGAGCTGACCGGCATCGACCAGGAGACGGTGGACCGGGAAGGGATTTCCGCGGCAGAAGCACTCGGCGACTTCCTGGGGTTCTGCCGAGGCCAGTCGGCGCTCTCCTACGGCAACGACATGGTTGTACTCGGCGAGAACGTGGGCTGGGCCCGAGCCCGTGGAGAAGAAATCAAGAACGGTTACCTCGCTGCCCGCTTCCTGAATATCCGCCCATGGCTGAATGCCATCGCGCCGGAGACAGAAACAGCCAACGTGGGCCGCTTGTGGCAGGTGCTCGGTCTCCCTAAACCCGCGGCAGGAAAAGAGCATTCAGCACTTTTCGACTGCTATTCCTTCGCTGCGGCCATAAAGCACCTGCGCAGCACCGGAGCCGCCTTGCCCGAGGGGTGCTTGCAAAGTCCTTGATCAGTACTCCAATTCAATCTGCCGTAGTGGCAGGGCCGGGAAGTCGCCTGGTGGTGCCTGCGCCAACACGACCACGTCAGGGCGTCGGCGCCGCGCTGGCACGAAGCCCCGGCTGTTGCTGACCTTGAATGGCGGGAGTTACGGCGGTTCGAGGACGAAGCCGGTCTCGGTGATGAAGCCGTCGAGGAGTCCGTGGTGGTACTGCATCCGCTTCAGTTTGGTCTTGACGATCGCGGCGAGCTGGTCGATGCCTCGTGGCGCGAGGTTGGCCAAGCCCCGGCGGAGGCTGGACCACACCCCCTCGGCCGGGGTCAGCTCGGGTGCGTAGGCAGGTAAGTGGAAGACCGTCAGCCAGGAGGTGCGGGTCTCGATCGCGTCCCGCATGACGCGGCTGAGGTGCTGCCGGTCGTTGTCCCACACCAGGACGATCTGCCCGCCGAGCTGGGCGTGGGCGGCGTCCAGCAGCCGGGCGTAAGTCCGGGCGGTGAAGCCCTTCGGCTCACCGCGGCGGCCGCGTCGCACCAGGGTGCGGTAGATCAGCCGGGTGCGGTGGCCGGGCTTGGATCCTGGGCGCCAACATCGAGGGCCTGGACCTGGCCGACCGCCGTTGCCCAGTGAAGGCGAAGGGTGCTCAGCCCAAGGCCCGCCGCCGGGGCCAGGCGCGCGAGGACTTCGTGCTGGAGACGGCGTACTGGGACGCTGGCACCGCCCGTCTGCTGCCTCGCCTGCTCAAGGGCCGCACCCGCGGTCCGGTGTTCGTCACTCATCGCCGTCCCGGCCCGGGCAAGGTCGTTGGCCCGCGCGACGTCTGCCCGGACACCGGGCTGGCCCGCCTATCGTACGGGCAGGCCCGCGTGCTGCTGGACGAGCACACCGCCATCGCCGGGCCCGGCACCGGCTGGGACCTCCACGAGTGGCGGCACTCTTACCTGACCCACCTCGGCGAGGCCGGAGCAAGCCTGCTGATGCTGATGACTGTGGACGATCACGTAATTCCCCGGGGCCGCGGTCACGTCATTCCCCAGACCGCCGGCGGCGGCCGTGAGTGGGCGAGCGCCGCCCGACCTGTTCGAGCTGCAATTCCTGCGGATATAGAGCGGCCCGCACAGCACCCCGCTGTCCCGAATGCACTTCGGTGACCGGTGCCGCGCCTTCGTACACCCTCATTCCCATCAGCTTGCGCGCGCCCCGAGCCGGGGCGGCGTGAAGGAGTTGCACCACCATGAACAGCAAGCGTTGCCTCGTCCGTCGTACCGCCGCTGTCGCTGCCGCCGGTGGGGCCGCGCTCGTCCTGGCCGCGTGCGGCGGAGGCGGCGACAGCTCGGCCGGGCACGACGGCCACAGCACGAAGTCCCCCTCCGCCTCCGCTTCGGCCTCGCAGGGGCAGCACAACGCGGCCGACGTCACCTTCGCCAAGGGGATGATTCCCCACCACCGCCAGGCGATCGAGATGGCCGACCTCGCGCCGTCCCGGGCTGAGTCGGCTGAGGTGAAGAAGCTCGCCGCGGACATCAAGAAGGCCCAGGGCCCGGAGACCAAGACGCTGTCTGGGTGGCTGACGTCCTGGGGCGAGGAGGTGCCCGCCGAGGGCGCCATGGACCACTCGATGCACGGCGGGGGCGGGATGATGACCGCCGAGGAGATGCAGCAGCTCAAGGACTCCTCGGGCAAGGCGTTCGACACCGCCTTCATGGAGATGATGATCAAGCATCACGAAGGTGCGGTCGAGATGGCGAAGACCGAGCAGGCCGACGGCGCCTACGCGCCGGCCAAGGAGATGGCCGGGCAGATCATCACGTCGCAGAGCGCGGAGATCGAGCAGATGAACAAACTGCTCGGCAAGAACTGACCCGCTCCAGCCGGAAGGGGCGGGGGCCCGAGCGCGCCCGCCCCGCCCTTGGCGTACCCAGCCGCCGTTCCTCTCCCTTACGACAGCTTGGACCTAGCGTGATCACCCCTGCCCGCATACCCCGGCGCGTCTGTGCCCTTGCAGGGGTGGACCTTTCCAACCGTGCCCTGCGCCCTTCAGCGCCTGCGGCTTCGGCTGGCTGTTCGCGCAGCGGTGGTCGGCGCCGATGTGGTGTCCTGGGCGAGGGGTTGGCCGGGTATTGGGGAGGGTCAGCCGGCCCCTGCGAGTTTGAGGAGCAGGTGCAGGTCGTGGGCGGCGGCGAAGGCGCACAGGGCGCTGGAGCCGACGACGGCGGCGGCTGCGACCAGTGGCAGCAGGGGAAGGCTCAGCGGGAGCGAGTACGCCCGGGGTTCGGCCAGGAGGGCGGCGACGCGGCGGGGGACTGGTCCTGCGGTGGCCAGGGGGCTGCGGCGGCGTCCGAGCAGGCCGAGTACGGCGCCGGGCAGGCCCTTGCGGGATGGGGTGTGCGCGGTGGCCAGGGCTGCCTTGCCGATCGCGCGGGCGACCTGGCGGCGGTTGCCGCACGTGGTGGCGGCGCGTTCGTCGGCCCAGCGCTCAATGGTGTAGGCGACAGCGGCGGCCACCGGCCGCAGCAGCGGGTTACACGTGGCGGCCAGCTGGGCGACCGCGACGAACGCGTAGTGGTGACAGGCCAGATGAGCCCTCTCGTGGGCGAGCATGGCCTCGCGGTCGGCGTCGTCCAGGGCGTCCAGCATGCCCGTGGAGACCACGATGCGGCCCGGTATGCCGGGCAGCGCGTACGCGTCCGGGGCCGGGTTGTCGATGACGACCAGCCGGTCAGGGCCGGGCAGACAGGCGGCCTCCAACGCCGCAGCGGCCAGCGCCCGCACCCGGCGCCCGAGCATCCGCACCCCCGCCACAACCGCGGCGGCCAGCACCAGGCCGGCCACAACCGCCTCCGCGGTAGAGACCGGGTCCCCGGCGCGCACAGTGCCCACCGACCAGCCCCCCACCAGTGCGGCCAGCGGCAGCCGCACCACCCCTGCCACCGCCAGGACTCCCAACGCGGCCCAGCTCAACGCGGCCAGGGCCAACGCGCTCGCGGTCAGCAGCCAAGTCGCAAGCCGCGGCTCCAGCCGCTCAGCCAGCGGCCGGGCCCCCACAGCGGCCGCCACGGGAAAGAGCAGCGGCAGGTAGACCGCCAGGTGCCATACCGTCACCACGCTCACCCCCGCTCGCCCAGATCGCCGAGAAGCTGCCGCAGCAACTCCTCGTCCCGGGACGGCAGATCTTCCACGAACCGGGCCAGCACCGCCTCACGGTCCGGATCGGACTCCAGCACCTGCCGCATCCGGCGGGCGGTCAGCCCCTGCGCATCGGCCACTGGCGCATACGCGTAGGCGCGGCCCTGCTTGCTCCGGGTCAGCAGTCCCTTGTCGAACATCCGGGACAGCACCGTCACCACGGTGCTGTACGACAGGCCGCCATCCAACTGCTCAAGCACCTCGCCCGGGGCCAGCGCCCGCCGCGAGGACTGCAGCAGGGCCAGGACCTCGGCCTCCAGCGCGCCGCCCGGCCTGCGCTCACCCGGAGCCTGTCCGGCGTCCACGAACCGCACCCCCATCCATCGTCTACAGTACTGTAGAACTTCTACGACGTAGTAGAAGTTGGTTCGCCGCCGAGTCTGCCATGCCCCACAGGTGTGGCGCACCACCGGCATCGCGGCACGGCCCCAACCCGCGCACGCGTTGGCGCTACCCGGTCGACTGCCGGCCCTGCTGCTCCTTCGATCTCGGGAGATACCGCATGATGATGCTCCATCCCGCCGTCCAGCTCGCCTTCGATGGCTCCGGCATCGACGGCTCGCTGTTCACCGCTGTCACCGACTTCGCCCGCGACACGAAGTGGCTGAACACTCCGCTCAGTCTGTGGACCAATGCCGGGCTTGGAGTGTTCGCGGTGCTGATGCTGGTCGGCTGGTGGAAAGCCCGCCGCCGCGACACCGCCACTATGACCCTCGCCCTGGCCGCCCCCGTCGCCGTCGTGGTCGCCTTCACCGTCGCCGAGGTCCTCAAGAAGATCGTCGCCGAGGTACGGCCGTGCTACTCGCTGCCGCACGACTACTTCGTCAGCGCCTGCCCCGCCCGAACCGACTACGCCTTCCCCAGCGGCCATACCACCGTGGCCGCGGCGACCGTCGCCGCACTGTGGTTGCTTCAGAGGCGCCTTGGGGTGATCGCTGCCGCCTTCGCCCTCCTGGAGGGCTTCACCCGCGTCTACCTCGGCGACCACTACCCCCACGACGTTCTTGGCGCCGCCCTGCTGGCCATGCCCGTCGCCTTCCTGGCCAGCCGCATCCTGGGCCGCGTCGCCGTCCCGCTCGTGGAGCGCCTGCGCACCGGGCTGCTGCAACCAGTGCTGACCGCCGCGCCTGTGGGCGCTCACGCCGCCCGCTGATCCGGCACAGGAGGCACCGCGATGGCACCGCCCCCGCTGCCGGGCGTACTGGCCGACCTCGCCCCCGTCCTCGACCGCTTCGGCTACCTGGCCGTTGCCGCCCTGGTGTTCGCCGAGGACTTCGGTCTGCCCGTTCCCGGCGAGACCTTGATGCTCGCCGCCGCCGTCTACGCCGGCGCGGGACGGCTCAACATCGTGGTGGTCGCCGCCATCGCCTTCCTCGCAGCAGTCCTCGGCGACAACGCCGGCTACACCATCGGCCGCCTCATCGGCCACCGGCTCATCACCCGCTGGGGCCGCTACGTGCTGCTCACCGAAGAACGCCTCGCCAAGGCCGAGGCGTTCTTCGCCCGCCACGGCGGCAAGATCGTCACCGTCGCCCGGTTCATCGAGGGCCTGCGCCAAGCCAACGGCATCATCGCCGGGCTGGCCGAGATGCCCTGGCGCCGCTTCCTCGCCTTCAACACCCTCGGCGCCGCCCTGTGGGTCGGCGCCTGGGTCAGCCTCGGCGACCTCGCCGGACAGCACCTGAACACCCTCTACCCCGCCATCCAGCGCTACGAGCTGTACCTGCTCGCCGCCGCACTCGTACTCGTTGGCGCATTCCTCGCCCGCCGCCTTCTCCGCAAGAAGGGCAGCCGTTGACGAATGGCCGCCCTTGCCGCCCGTCCATAGCCCGCAGAAACGGTACCGAAACGGTGACGACCCACCACGCCGTCGGCGTGGAACGAGATCGGTCCCTTCCATTGCTCGGATCGATCACCCCTTGATTCATCCCCACCGGCTGCACTCGGCCGTGCGATGGGCCGCAGTTCGGGTTTCCTGCGGGACTGCTTCATGGCCCTTTCCCGACGTTTCTTGTCGATGGCCGCCGCCGCGGAGTCCATTTGCGCGGCCAGCTCTGTCGTCGACCGGACGTGAACGCTCGTCGAGCGGCTGAGTGGGTTAAGGATTGTCGCGCAGTTCTCGCGCCGAACCAGCCGCACAGGGGGTCGGTTCTGACCAGCGGCGACAGACGCCATGTCGAACTTCCGACAATCCGCTCTCGTCAACCGGGCGTTTCCCGGATGCGCTCTTGCCGGGGGATGTTCGCATGGATTAGCCGGGCAGTCATGCCCCCGCCGATCAAAAGGAGGCGGGCATGGACTCAAACGAACATCACGACGGTGCCACACCGAACCCGGAACGGCCGGCGGACCAATCCCCGGCGCAACCACATGGTGACGAACCGCAGGACCGCGACAGCGCGGTCGCGGATCTGGCGGGCGAGTTCGGCGCGGAGTTGGTGCGGGCCATCCGCGCGGGCCTGGCGCAGGGGGCCAGCCCTACGTACGGGGGCTGGGGCCCGTCCAAGCTGAGCTGGTACGCCTTCGCGACCGAGTACGCGCGGGCGCACTGGCCCGGTCGGGCGGCGAAGGCGGCAAGGCCCGGCGTCCCGAAATCAGGGAGCCGGGCCTTGCAGCGGAAGCGCGATCAGGCGGGGCGGATGTTCTCAGCCTGCGGGCCCTTCTGGCCCTGCGTGACGTCGAACTCCACCTTCTGGCCCTCTTGCAGCTCCCGGTAACCCTGACCAGCGATGTTGGAGTAGTGGGCGAAGACGTCCGGGCCCCCGCCCTCCTGCTCGATGAAGCCGAAGCCCTTCTCGCTGTTGAACCACTTGACAGTGCCCCTGGCCATGACTGCCTCCTTCGGGGGAAACCGGGCTCGCGCCCTGCGTGCCCGGGAGGTGATCGCCCTGGTCCGGAGTGGCGCTGAACAGCAAGAACGCCCGTGATTGCGATCACGGGCGAACGGGACTTCGGAACCACGACTGCTGGATCACGACGCTACACCGGCGGAACGGCAGCAGCTACCGATAACGGGGCAGCACCGTCACTCGGCGTGTTCGGTGTACGCCAGGCCCTGCGGACGGCAGTGCAGGGCACTGACGCACAGCGCCCGCGCCGACGAGACCTCGGCACCCGCGACCCCATGGTCCGGCTTCCGTGCATCTGCACATTCCATGCGCAACCGCGGCACGGTGTGCGATAAATCTGCACAAGGGATCACCGCATGGTGTTCCGTTCGTGCGGAGTGTCCCGTTGGGGATCGTGGTGGCAACACCAGTCACGTACCGATGCCGTGCGGCATGTGAAGACGTCACCCTCAAGTCGTGTGCACGCCTGCACGGATGAGTGGCCTGTGCGTTGAACTGCCGTGATGGAAGCGATGGTTGATTGGATGCCCGGCGCGCTCCGTGTTTTGATCCATGCGCCGCGGGCGGTCGCACGAAGGTTTCCGGAAACGGGTGCCGCACGCCTGCGGTCGAGGCCCGCCATCTGTCCCCAGCGGGGCCACCCCCCTTGTGGATCATCCATACGAAGGGAAGTTTCATCATGAACTCCGCTCCACAGGTTGAGACCGTTGAGGTCTCCGACGCCGAGCTCGACAACGTCTCCGGCGGCCTCAGCCCGCACGCCAGCGTCGTCGCCGGCCCCACGGCGGTCAGCGACTCCTCCGTCCTGGGCCAGGTCGACGCCGCCAAGACCGAGGTCCTGGGCACCGTCGGCCAGTTCCACCACGTCGGCGCCAGCGTCTCCCTCTGACCTATGTCCTGAACGCCGTAGGGAGACCTTTTCCAAGACCGACGGTGTGGTTGGGGTTCGGCGGAGGAAGGCTGTACGGAACGACGAAGCTCCTGGCAGACGGGCTTTCGATCGAGGGTACCCGTGCTTGCCAGGAGCTTCGCCTGCGTGTCATGGCACGTCGGGGATGCCGCCGGTGAGCAGACACGGCGATCCCGTACGCCCGAGGATGACACTCTCTTGCGACATAGCACTGCAGGGCTTGTGACGACGTCGAGGGTGCCGGTCCCGGGGACGACGACGGTCTGTTCGTCGAGCGCGTCGAAGACCTCGTCGATCAGCCGCTTGGCCATGCGCGGGGGCCTTGGCCTCATCACCTCGACGAGTCTGCGGCGGCCGGCTTTGCGCAGGGTGGCCGGGAGCCGTAGCGTTCCAGCAGCCAGGCGGCGGTGGGGTGGTCCAGCCGCGGGTCGAGGACGCGCTCGAGGCTGGGGTGGAGCTGGGCTGAGCAGGCCGCGTATCCGGTTGCTGATGCGGGTGGCCTTGCCCCAGCGCCCGTCCCCGGCTGGCGCAAGCGGTCTGACCAGCGCGTTCAGAGCAATCCGGACGGACGCGTCCCCTCTCCCAGGAAGAGCACCTCACCCCACGCCTCATCCTCGGTAACGGGCCTGGCCACGCAGTGGATCCGGCGTTCCTGCCCGCCGGGAAGGAGACGAATCCACAAGCGAGCCTCAGGGGCAGCCACTCACAGCTATGCATCGGGTGCGACTCGATGATGCCGGTGGTCAGCCGGGTGAACTCATGGAGGTTCCTGCGGGAGATGGCCTGCTCGTAGGGTTTCAGCTCCAGTGGGTCGCCGACGAGGCGGTGGCCGTCGGGCAGCGACCGGGTCAGCGGCGACAGGGGCCCTGGGGCTGCGGTGTCTCGCAAGGTGCGCAGCCCCGCAAGGCTAGGGGGCGCCCTGCTGGCAAGATGATGGAGTGACCCTGTATCAGCTGGCAGTGGCAGAGCGGTGATTGTTGCCCTGCGACCTGCGGTACTCGGCCCGTCTTCCTGGCTCTTCCTGGCTCTGCGCGGGCGTCGGCTTTGCCGGGGGCCCAGACGCGGCAAGAGCCCGAATGGCCAATAACCCGCTGTGTGAGGCGCCTCTATGGCTGGCGGTCCATCGACAGTCGAGACGTCGAGCACGTTTTCGCGGTGGCTGGCCGCCCGAGATGGTCAGTGGTGGCCGGGTCGAAACGGCAACGACCCACGAGACACGTTCCAGAGCGACGAAAGAGGCAGGTGCGAGACGTCGGGTATAGCCTGAAATCTGCCTATTGATAGATATGTGTCGCTCATCGCACTGGAGGGGTTCATGACCTTCGTCCAGCTCATCGACTGCAAGACCAGCAATGTCGATCAACTCAACCGGCTGATGGGCAGCTGGGTCGAGGCGACCCAGGGCAAGCGGACCGCCACGCATTCGATCGTCGGGCGGGACCGCGCGGACTCCGCCCATGTCGTCGAGATCGTTGAGTTCCCGTCGTACGAGGATGCGATGAAGAACTCCGACCTTCCCGAGACCAACCGCATCTTCGAGGAACTTGTCGCCGCCTGTGAGGAGACGCCCACCTTCACGGACCTCGACGTCGTGCGGGACGAGCAGTTCAACAAGCTCGTCGTTCGCCGCTTCTTCGACGAGGTCATCAACGCCAAGAACCTCGACCTCGCCGACGAGCTGTGCACCGGCGATTACCGGGAGCACGATCCTGCCCTCTCCTCCTACGACGTGGACCTCGCTCAGGCCAAGCGGGAGAACGGCGAGGTTCTGGACGCCTTCAATCCCCGGCTCACCGTGGAGAGCATGATCGCCGAGGGCGATCTGGTGACCTGCCGGATCACTTTCGAGGGTCGGCACACCGGCGCCTACCAAGGGCTGGAGCCCACCAACCGGGACGTCGCCGGGACCGGGCACGCCACGTTCCGCTGCCAGGGCGGCAAGATCGCCGAGAGCTGGTGGAACTGGGACGACCTCGGGCTGCTGCGGCAACTGGGGGCCCTGGAAGCCTGACCCATCCCAGAACCGCCGTCGTGAGGACCAGCCGACGACCCTGCAACGCGGTCGCGTGGACGGGCCGAGGCCGGCGATCCGCCGCTCGGCGAGAGCCGGTGCAGCCCGCTGGGCCGCCGCGGCGGCGCCAGCGGAGGCGTGCGACGGTGTGTGCGATGCGGATCCGGTGCCTCACGGGTGTACAGCGGTGACGAGCCAGTAGCGGCCCATCAGTTGCATGCCACCCTCATCCACAGGGTGGTGGATAGCGGGGCCGATGCAGAAGTCCGCCACGGCACTGTCTCGATGGCGCCATGGAGACAGTGCTTCCCGCTTCGCTCACGGCGCGGGCCCACGGCATGGCCGTACGGCAAGGCCACGCCGTCCGCTGTAACAGTCGCGCGGGGTTGGTGTGAACAGTACGACGCGGCCGGATCGTTTCGGTCCCGTGGAAGCACAGGTTCCCCCCGTGCCCGTGCATCCGCGTCGGACGCGGGCAAAGCCCCCTTTTGCCCGCGTCCTCTTGGGCCCGCTGCCGTCGAAGCCTTACGCATGCCCGTGGCGCCCGATCGGTCAGCGCGGGCCAGCCCGCCCTCTGGCCCTGCTGGCACAGCCACCCCGGCTCCGTCAGGCCATGGCCCAGTGGCTGGGCGCTGTTCCACGGGGCGCAAGCTGGGCCGATGTGTGATGCCGTTCGGTAGGCCGTTCTTTTGACCCGGTGATCGCACGTTGTACGGGATGTCGTCTGTTCGGCGGTGGCGGTCGTCGCCGCTCTGGCGCAGGTGAAGGTGTTCAGTGTGGCGCGGGCGCCGGGTTGAGGTGAGCATGAGCGATCCGCAGAGACGGTCCTGGACTCCGGTGGCGGGGTCCGATGGTTGCCGGGAGCTGCGTGACCAGCTGGCCGAGGCAATTCGTTAGCGTTACCGCTCCCGACGTCCCTTGGGACTACCCCGAAGAGGGTTGCGGCGAGCGTACGCATCGCCCCTGCGATCCTCGATGACAAAGTGACCGGGTGGTTCCCCGGCAGGTTGCCGCGGTGCGACGGCGCTGCCAGATGCGAGGATCCGGACCGGATGCCAGCCTGGTCACAAGGAACAAAGGCTATGCAGGAGGTGCGGTCGTGGGCGCGGAAGGGATGAGGCAGCGGGCCAAGGACATGGCTGACAAGTTGCGGCAGAAGAGCCAGGGTGGTCAGAAGAGCAAGTCGCGACACAAGACCCAGGGCCGCAGCAAGCTCATTGAGGAGCAGATGAAGAAGCTCCAGGAACGTCGGCACCGGCATCGGTGACCGGTAGCCCGGCTGTGGGTGGCGGCCCGAACGCGTTGGGCACGCGCTCGCCCGGGCGTTCCCCTACGCAAGCTTGCGTCGTCGCCCTGCGCCGTCGGCGGTGCGCTCTGGCTCGTGGACGAAGAAGATGCCGTCGGTCGAGGGTTAAACCGCGCTTGGTCTCGGCGGCTTCGACGTGCACGTGCACGTCGTGACCTGTTCCGCTGCGAGTGCTGGCCTGCTGCCTGGCGTCCGCCACCTGCCCTGCTGCCTGGCGTCCGCCACCTGCGCCTCGACGCCCCGACGCGACGCCCTCGCCGCAGCCGCCACCGGCGCGCCGCCGTCCTCAACAACCGCGCCAGCCCCGCCTACCGTGGCCACGGACAGGCCGCCACTGGCCGTCCGCCCTGCTGGCGCGCCGCCAAGCGCACCAGCGCCGTACTCGCCGCCGGGGACGCCCCGCTGTGAGTGAAGCGCACCCGCCCGCCGTCTCCGCCCGGACCTTCTCCACCCCGGCCCGCCGGCCGCCGGGCCGACCACAGGGGATCGACGACCGCCAGAAAGTCGTCCGGCGGCAACGGTGTGGTCAGCCGCCCGGCTCCCCGCCAGACGGGCCGTGCCAGGCGCTGGAGCACACCGACCATCCGGCCTCCCCGGTCCTCGTCACTCTCTACGCTCAGGCAGCCGCGGGCCGGCGAGCCGGGTTGCTCCCTCCGACCCGTGCGGAGCAGCTGCGGTGGCGACACCGCGTAGCCCACCAGCGGGCCGTACCGGGGCGGTCGCATCATTCGAAACGGCGGTGGTCCTCCTCGTCCCACTTCCGGGTGTCGCGCGGCTCGAGGTACGGCTCCTTGCCGGCCGGATGACCGCCTGCGACGGCGCGCTGGCGGGCCATCTCCGCGTCGAACTCCAGGCCGAGCAGGATCGCCAGGTTCGTGATCCACAGCCACACCAGGAAGATGATCACGCCGGCGAGGGTGCCGTAGGTCTTGTTGTAGGAGGCGAAGTTCGCCACGTACAGCGCGAATGCGGCCGAGGCGATCATCCAGATGACCAGCGCCAGGAAACTGCCCGGCGTGACCCATTTGAGGCCGCGGCCCTTCACGTTGGGTGTCGCCCAGTACAGGATCGCGATCATGATCGTGACCAGGATGATCAGCACCGGCCACTTCGCGATCGACCACACGGTCAAGAACGTGTCCCCGATGCCCAGGGCAGTACCGACCTGCCGGGCCAGTCCGCCGGTGAGGACGACGATCAGCGCGCTGACCACAGCCATGATCATCAACACCACCGTCACGCCGACGCGGACCGGCAGCACCTTCCACACCGGGCGGCCCTCGGGGACGTCGTAGACCGCGTTGGCGCTCCTGATGAACGCGGCGACATAGCCGGACGCCGACCACACCGCGAGCGCCAGACCCACGATCGCCATGATCGACCCGAGCCCAGCGTTGCCCTGCAACTGCCGCACCGCGTTGGTGAGAACGTCCCTCGCCGCGCCCGGGGCAAGGTTTTGGATGTTGTCCAGGACCTGCTGTGTCGCGGACCGTCCGGCGATCCCGATCAGCGAGATCAGCGCCAGCAGAGCCGGGAACAGCGCCAGGATCCCGTAGTAGGTCAGCGCCGCGGCCCGGTCGGTCAGCTCGTCCTTCTTGAACTCCTTCAGGGTGCCTTTCAGTACCGCCCCCCAGGAGCGTTTGGGCAGGTCCGTCGGAGCGTCCGGCGCCTGCTGTTCCACCTCCGTATCCGGACCGAATCTCTCCGGCTTGTCGTCGCGGCCGTACGCCGCGGCCTGCCGCTGCTCGCGGGTTTCCTGACCTCGGTCATGGCGAGTGTGGTCACGCCTGTGTCGCAGTTTCATGACACAGCTCCTTACGGACGGAAGACGCGGGCCCGACACTCGCGCTCCGCCAGCCCCTTGGGCAGGTCGGTGGACGCTTTGGCCAGCAACCGCCTTGTTCCCCGGTTCCCAGGCGCTGCCCTCCCAGCCGGGCCACAACCTGGTCCGGGCACCCGGGCGGGGGCCGGTTACTCTCCCTGGCTGGGCATCCGGGGTGCGGGGAGGCCAACGTAGGCGGCGCCAACCCACTGTGCGCGACAGTCTCTGCCGGGTCGGCGACGCGTTGTAAGGGTCAAACAGGGCCGGGGCTCTGCCCGCGGGCTTCGTCGGCCACCTGCTGCCCGGACTCGCGGGCCTGCCCTGAGACCTGGCCTGCCTGGTCGCGGGCCTCCTCCTTGGTGGTCTTCGCGGCCTCCGCGGCGGTGTCCTTCACGTCCCGGGCTGCCTGCTGGGCGGCCTCGGTGGCGTCCTGCTTCAGCTGCTGCGCGGACTCGACGGCTGCCTCCTTGACCGGTTCGAGCGTTTCGCCGGCCTGCTCGGTGATCCGGGAGGCTGCCTGTTCCTCGGCCTCGGACGTCGGCAGGAGAGATGCGGTCAGCAGCCCAGCGCCGAAGGCGATCAGCCCGGCCGCCAGCGGGTTGCCCTGCGTCTGCCGCACCGCCTGCTCCGGCGCCCGGCTCACCGCCTCACGGGCCTGTCCGGCCGCCTCACCGACCTGACCGGCGGCCTGCCCGGCCGTCTGGCGCGCCGTGTCCGCGGCCCCGCCGGTGCCTTCCTTCATCGACCCCGTAGCCTGCACCGCGCGGTCTCGCGCCGTCCCCGCCGATTCGGAGACGGTGCCCATGACGCGGTCACGAAGTCCCGACACCGCGCCTCGCACCCGCCGGGTGCGGCGGCGCACCATCTGCCTGGGTCGGGCTCGGTCGGCCAGCCGGTTGACGTTCTCCGACAGGCGTTCCCGGGTGGTGTCGATCTCGGACCTTATTTGGTCGGGTGCCGTGCCCATTGTGCGTCCTCCTTCAGGGTTTGCACGGTCTGTTCCGGCTTGGGGGACACCTCCCGCATCCGGGAGCGGCCCATGACGTACAGCACGGCCGCGATCACCGCCCACACGGCGGCGACGATCAGTGCCGCCCAGCCGGCGTCCATCAAGTTGGCCAGGCCGAAAACGGCCGCGAGCGACAAGAAGAGCGCCACCATGTATCCGCCGAACCCGGCACCCCCGTACATCCCGGCGGCCTTGCCCGCTTTGGCGCCCTCCTCGCGGATCTCCGTCTTCGCCAGCTCCACCTCCTGGCGGAAGAGCGTCTGCAGATCCGACGTCACCGCCGACAGCAACTCGCCCGCCGAGCGGTCCGGACCCGCCTCTCCCCGTCCACCGGCTCCCGGCGACCGCGGATAGATCGACGACATCTCACACCCCCGGATGAGCCGGATAACCGGACAGCTCCGGCGGCGGCACCGGCGTGCCCGCAGGCAGCGTGCTGCTCTCCTCGCGCTCCAGCCCCTGCCGCCGAACGTCCTGAGATGAAGCCGACGGGGCCTGCGAGCCCTTGGTGCCGGCCTTGGCCAGGCGGCCCACCACCAGACCGGCCAGCACCGCCCCGCCCAGGAACGCTCCCGGCCGGCGGCGCGCGAAGTTCTGCAGGTCGCCTACCAGGCCCTCCACGCCGTTCTTGTCCAGGTAGTCCGCGGCGCGGTGGCCCTGATCGGCTGCCTGGGACGCCAGGCTCCTGGCGGGCGAATCACCCGAGGCGCTCTCCGCCATACCCGCGAGATCATCCGCCCACTGCCGCACCGTCCCGGCCAGCCGTTCCACCTGTCCCTGGCCCTCCCCCAGCACCCGCTCCCTGAGGTCGCGTATCGCACCGCCTGCCTGCGCGCGTGCTTCGCCCGCGACGGCCTTTGCCTGCTCGGCAGCAGTCCCGGCGACCTCGCCGGCCGCCTGCCCGGTCTGCGCCGCCACAGCCGACGTCTGCTCCTTCGCCCTCTGCCCCGTCTGCTGAACGCGACCGGCATCTTCACTCATGAGCCATTCCTCCTTCGGTGCTCCGAGGTGGCCGACGGAGTCGGCGCCTCCGGATCCGCATCCATGAGCGGGTACCCCACATATCAACACAGAACAGTCAAATGGGGCGCGATCCGCTATGACTTCGGAAGGCCGGCGTGTGATCGAGCGCGAGTGGCCGGTGCTCGTCGTTCTGTCACGATTGCGATCTTGTACTGGGCGACGCCGAACGCGAAGGTCCGCGACTTCCGCTGGATCACGCCGGGTAGCTTCCTGGCACTGCTGATCTGGATGATCACCTCCGCCGGGTTCGCGTCGTAGGTGGCCAGCTTCGCCTCCTACAACAAGACCTACGGCACGCTCGCCGGCGTGATCATTATCCTGGTGTGGCTGTGGGTCACGAACCTGGCAATCCTTCTGGGCCTGGAGTTCGACGCGGAGATAAACCGTCAGCGTGCTGTCGCGGGCGGTCACCCGGCCGAGGAGGAGCCGTACCTGGAGCCGCGCGACACCCGGAAGTGGGACGAGGACGATCGCCGCCGCTCCAAATCGTGAGCGATGTGGCCACCCCCGTCCCGCGGTCCGCTGGTGGGCTGCCCTTAAGAAGGCGGTGCCGCCGTGCCGCCCGAACTCCTCTCCGCCCGCTGCCCGACCTGAGGCGGCAGGTCGGTGGGCACCAGACGCGTAGCGCATGTCCAGTGGACATGAACGCGGACACGCTCGGGCTCTGTCGCGGTTCCGGCCGTTCACCGACGGCGGTTGGATGGCGCGCTGTCGCCCGGGCAGGCGTGGGACATGACTTCTGCTGATCGGCACCCACGGACCGGGTCCCTTCCAGCGGGTCACGCCTCCGCAGCGGATGCCGCGGAGGAACTGCTGGCCCTGAGGGAGGAAAACCGTCGACTCAAAGAGGGCATGCTGGCCCACGCTCGCATCGACCAGGCCACGGGTGTGCTGGTCGCCTTGGGAGGCATCACTCCCGATGAGGCGTGGGACCTGCTGCGTGAGGTGTCGATGAACACCAACACGAAACTGCGGATGGTGGCCGAGAGCCTCGTCGGCCGGCCCGCTGGCGAGACCTGCCAGACGACGTGCGCAAGGCTCTCGATGCTGCCGTCGCGGCCCAATGCCAGCACCCGTCACCATAAGGCAGCGTCTGGGTGCTGCTCTGGCCGGGAAGTCGCAGGTCATGAGTGTGCTGGCGGATCTTCGTGAGGGTGATCACTGGTTGACGCGATGGGTTGCGTCGTGGCGGACGGGCTGTGTACGGCGGGTCCTGCTGGCGGTGGAGGAGGCTGCCGAGCACACCAAGCTGTGGTGGGGCGCGGCCGTGGCCCTGTCCGCCGTCGGGTGGCGGGGGCGCAGGGCCGCGACCGTCGGCCTGGCGAGCATGGCCGTGGCGGAACTGGCCTCGAACTGCGTCCTCAAGCGCGTGTGGCACAGGCGTCGGCTGCCCAAGGAGTGGATCTCGCACGAGGAGGTCCATGACCGCCCCGGCTCTTCGTCCTTTCCCTCCGGGAACACCGCCGCGGGGGTGGCGTTCAGTGCCGCGGTGGCAGCGGTGTGGCCGTGGGCGGGCGCGGTGTGTGCGGTGCCGGCCGCCGCGGTGGCCGCCGAACGCGTGCACACGGGTGCCCATTACCCCTCCGACGTCGCCGTCGGTGCCGCGATCGGTCTGGCCGCAGCAGCCTTGGTCCGTCGTGCTCCCCGCCTGGCAAGTCGACTGCTGCGCTGACAAGCACAAGCCACTCGATTGCCGGAGATCCGCTGGATGACATGGGTCTGATGCACGATCGGGTGACATCTGAACTGGCTTGCCCTGTGGGGCGGGTGGGAAGGATGTCGCTGTGCCCAAGCCTTATCCGGAAGAGTTCCGCCAGGACGTCGTGCGGGTCGCAAGGAACCGCGGACCGGGTGTGACGGTCGAGCAGGTGGCCACCGACTTCGGAGTCCATCCGATGACGTTGTGGAAGTGGATGCGCCGCGCGGACATCGACGATGGGAGCAAGCCCGGAACGACCAGCCAGGAGAGCGCCGAGCTTCGGGAAGCGCGTCGGCGGATCAAGCTGCTGGAGCAGGAGAACGAGGTCCTGCGCCGGGCCGCGGCATACCTGTCGCAGGCACATCTTCCGGGAAAAGGATCTACCCGCTCGTGAAGGAGCTGGCCGGGGACGGGGTGCCCGTCACGGTTGCGTGCCGGGTGCTGAAGCTCGCCAGACAGCCCTACTACCGCTGGCTGGACCAGCCGGTGACCGATGCCGTGCTGGAGGAGGCGTATCGCGCGAACGCGCTGTTCGACGCACACCGTGACGACCCGGAGTTCGGCTACCGCTTCCTCGCCGACGAAGCGCGCGGCGCGGGGGCCGTGATGGCGGACCGGACCGCATGGCGGATCTGCCGGGACAACCGCTGGTGGAGCGTGTTCGGCAAGAAGCGCGGCAAGGGCAAGAAGACCGGCCCGCCAGTGCACGACGACCTGGTCCGCCGTGACTTCACCGCGACCTGTGCGAACCGGCTGTGGCTTGCCGACATCACCGAGCACGCCACCGGCGAAGGCAAGCTCTACCTCTGCGCGATCAAGGACGCCTTCAGCAACAGGATCGTGGGCTACTCCATCGATGCGCGGATGAAGTCCCGCCTGGCCGTGGCCGCCCTGGACAATGCCGTGGCCCGGCGTGGAGACGTCGACGGGTGCATTCTGCACAGCGATCGCGGATCGCAGTTCCGCTCCCGGAAGTTCGTCCGGGCGCTCGACCGTCACCGGATGGCCGGATCGATAGGGAGGGTTGGAGCTGCCGGTGACAACGCGGCGATGGAGTCCTTCTTCAGCCTGCTGCGGAAAAACGTCCTCGACCGCCGGGTCTGGGCTACCCGTGAAGAACTGCGGATCGCGATCGTCACCTGGTTCGAGCGGACCTACCACCGACGCCGCCGACAAACGTCGCTCGGCCGGCTGACCCCCATCGAATTCGAGACCGTCATGACCACGCCGGCCCTCCAGGCCGCGTGACTGCACCTGTCACCCGAACCTGCATCAGACCCCCGACGAGGAGCGGGGCGAGTTCGTGAACCCGCGTGATGGATCCATCACGTTGGCCGAATACATCGCGATGCACTGGGCGCCGGGCCGAGGCGGTGTTCCGAAGACTCAGGACAACCAGGAGCGCAGAGTACGCCTTCACATCGTTCCGCATCTCGGCGAACTCCCGCTCAGGAACATCACGGCAGCGGATCTGCGCACGTACATAGCGAAGTTGGAGGCCACTGTCTCCTCGGTCGACTATCGGCGCGGCATCCTGTCCGAGCTGTCCTCCATTCTGGAGGCGGCCGTCGATGACAAGCGGCTTGCCAGGAACCCCATGCACGCAAAGTCCGTGCGGTGGCCCAAAGCGCCACAAGAGCGACGCGGGGCTTGGCCGTTGGAGAGGGCGCTGCGAGTCCGCGACGTGATCAGCCCGCGAAACCGGATAGCCGTCGTAGTCGGTCTGGGGTGCGGACTCCGCCAGGGCGAGGTG
Organism: Streptomyces coeruleorubidus; assembly: GCF_028885415.1. Taxonomy (GTDB): domain Bacteria; phylum Actinomycetota; class Actinomycetes; order Streptomycetales; family Streptomycetaceae; genus Streptomyces; species Streptomyces coeruleorubidus_A. The sequence continues at coordinate 1,555,002 of NZ_CP118527.1, read as the reverse complement.
TTCGGGCTGACCCCGGAGGACATCGACTACGTGCGGGGCGTCCTCCACGTCCGCCGCCAAATCCAGGCGATCAGAGGAAGGCTGTACTTCACCCTGCCGAAGGGAGCTAAGACCCGTACGGTCGACATGCCCTCCTCGGTGGCCGAGGAGTTGAAGCGCCATGTCGAGGCGTTCCCTCCAAGTGGAGGTGGAGCTTCCGTGGGGGAAGCCGGAGGGGCAGGGGAGGAAGTTCTCCGTGCTGCTCACCACACGGCTCGGCAACGCTGTCGCGGTGAACACGTGGAACACCTATACGTGGAAGCCCGCGTTGGCCGAGGCCGGCATCATCCCGCCGCGCGCCAAGGGAGCGGAACCGTGGCAGTGGGCGGCGGCCCCGAAGGACGGCTTCCACGTGCTGCGACACACCTATGCCTCGATCATGCTGGAGGCCGGAGAGTCCGTCGTGACCTTGGCGCGGTGGCTCGGGCACTCCTCGCCCGCGATCACCCTCGGTTACTATGCTCGCTTCATGCCGGAGGCCGGAAGTAAGGGGCGAACCGCCATCGACGGACTGCTCGGGAAGCAGGGAGAACCGCATGGCGGTCGTGGATTGCAAGGTTGAAGAGATGGATGGCCTGGGAAAGTGTTGAAAGAGGTCACCGCGACCCGCTACATCACGCCGCTGCGTGAGGGTGGTTCGCTGCCGGGACTCGTCGAGGCCGACGACTTCGGGGCGTACGTCCTGAAGTTCACCGGCGCGGGACAGGGGCGCAAGACGCTCGTCGCCGAGGTGGTCTGCGGGGAACTCGCCCGCCGGCTGGGATTGCGCGTGCCGCGGCTGGTCACCGTCGACCTCGACGCGGAGCTGGGTCTCGGTGAACCCGAAGAGCAGGTGCAGAGCCTGCTCCGGTCCAGCGGCGGCACCAACCTCGGCATGGAGTTCCTCTCCGGCGCGCTCGGCTTCGACCCGCTCGCCTTCCCGGTGAGTGCCGAAGAGGCGGGGCGGATCGTCTGGTTCGACGCGCTGGTCAACAACGTCGACCGGTCCTGGCGCAACCCCAACCTGCTGATGTGGCGGGGCGAGCTGTGGCTCGTCGACCACGGGGCGACCATGATCTGGCACCACAACTGGCCCGGAGCAGAGGCCTCCGCGGCCCGCCCGTACGACGCCTCCGACCATGCCCTCGCCCCCTTCGCGCCCGATGTCGCCGCCGCGGCGGCCGAGTTGGCTCCCCAGGTCACCGAGGAACTGCTCGCCGACGTCACCGGGCAGGTCCCGGACGCCTGGCTGACGGGCGAGCCCGGCTTCGACGCGCCGGACGACCTGCGGCAGGCCTACGCGCGGCCGCTGCTCGCCCGGGCCGCCGTCATCCACGACCGCATCCAGGGGATCAAGTGAGCGACCGGCACATCATCAAGGGCGGGGCGCGCGACCGCCAGATCTACGAGTACGCCGTCCTGCGTGTCGTCCCACGCGTCGAGCGCGGCGAGTGCATCAACGCCGGGGTGCTCGTCTACTGCCGCGCCGAGTCCTACGTCGGCGCCCGTACTCACCTCGACGAGGCCCGCCTGCTGGCCCTCGACCCCCGGGCCGACGTGGCCGGCGTTCGCGCCGCGCTGCGCGCCGTGGAGGGCATGTGCGCGGGCGGCCCAGCGGCCGGCCAGGCAGCGGACGACACCCCCGGCCGCCGCTTCCGCTGGCTCGTCGCCCCGCGCTCCACGATCGTCCAGCCCGGCCCCGTCCACACCGGCCTGACCACGGACCCGGTGGCGGAGACGGAGCGGCTGCTGGACCTGTTGGTGAAGTGATGCCCACCGCCGCGCCCGGGCGTCAGCTCCGTCGGCGTCTCACCACGTAGGCGGCAGCGAGCGTGGCTCCGCCGGTGAAGGCCAGACCGAGACCGACATCCCATTCGCTCGGCCCTGAAGCCACCGCACCCCCGATCCCGCCTCGCACGCCTCGGGGCGGGGCGGTGGTGGGGGTGGGGGTGACCGGAGAAGGTGTGCTCGTCGGGACGGCGGGGGAGATGACACCAGTGCCGAGGCGGGGCAGTGCCTCGCACGCGATGCCGTCGTCCGGGCCCTGGTCCTCGTCGAGCCTGTTGGGATCGCTCGGATCCGCGTCGAACACGGCCTGGGCGTCCTCCTGGAAGGCGAAGTCGCGGCAGTCCCGGTCGGTCTGGGCATGAGCGGGACCGGCCAACGGCACGATCGCGGCGATCGTGAACAGGGTGCCTATGACACGGGTGCGACGGCGCATGGGAGCGCCTCCTTTCCGCCACGGGTGGCTCGCCCTCCGACGCTAGGGGCGCAGGGCCGCAGCGGCGCGGAGCCATAGGCCGATCGGGTGCCCGCGGGAGGCGGGCGGGGCATGGTGGGCGCGGGTAATGGATCACATGCCGAGCGCGGCCGTTGACACCGCGTGCCAGGGCTTCTAGCGTCACCTCCACTGAAGGTACTAAGCGGTCGCTCATCTGAGGAGAAGCAGCCATGTCCACCACTGAGCAGCGGGTCGCCGTCGTCACCGGTGCCGCGCGCGGGATCGGCGCCGCCACCGCCGTACGGCTGGCCGCCGAGGGCCGCGCGGTCGCCGTGCTCGACCTCGACGAGGCGGCCTGCAAGGACACCGTCGAGAAGATCACCGCCGCCGGCGGCAAGGCCATCGCGGTCGGCTGTGACGTCTCGGACGAGGCGCAGGTCGAGGCGGCCGTCGCGCGGATCGCCGAGGAGCTCGGCGCGCCGACGATCCTGGTCAACAACGCGGGCGTGCTGCGCGACAACCTGCTGTTCAAGATGAGCGTCTCCGACTGGGACACCGTCATGAACGTGCACCTGCGCGGCGCCTTCCTGATGTCCAAGGCCTGCCAGAAGCACATGGTGGACGCGGGCTTCGGCCGGATCGTCAACCTGTCGTCGTCCTCGGCGCTGGGCAACCGCGGCCAGGTCAACTACTCGGCCGCCAAGGCCGGCCTCCAGGGCTTCACCAAGACCCTCGCCAAGGAGCTCGGCAAGTTCGGCGTCACCGCCAACTCCGTCGCCCCCGGCTTCATCGCCACCGAGATGACCAAGGCCACCGCCGACCGCGTCGGCATGGGCTTCGAGGACTTCAAGGCCGCCGCCGCCACCCAGATCCCGGTGGCGCGCGTCGGTGAGCCGGAGGACATCGCCAACGCCATCGCCTTCTTCACGGGCGAGGCGGCCGGGTTTGTCTCCGGCCAGGTGCTGTACGTGGCCGGCGGACCGCTCGACTAGAGGACGGCAGACATGACTTCCGTGGAACTCTCCGGCAAGACCGCCCTCGTCACGGGCGCCAGCCGTGGCATCGGCTACGGCGTCGCCGAGGCGCTCGTCGCACGCGGCGACCGCGTGTGCATCACCGGCCGCAACGAGGACGCCCTCAAGGAGGCCGTCGAGCAGCTCGGCGCCGACCGCGTGATCTACGTGGCGGGCAAGGCGCACGACGAGGCCCACCAGGCCGTCGCCGTCGAGCGCACGATGGAGGCCTTCGGCCGCGTCGACTTCCTGGTCAACAACGCCGGCACGAACCCGGTGTTCGGGCCGATCGCCGACCTCGACCTGGACGTCGCCCGCAAGGTCTTCGAGATCAACGTGATCTCGGCGCTCGGCTTCGCCCAGAAGACCTGGCACGCCTGGCAGAAGGACAACGGCGGCGCGATCGTCAACATCGCCTCCGTCGCCGGCCTCTCGCCCTCGCCGTTCATCGGCGCGTACGGCGTCAGCAAGGCGGCGATGATCAACCTGACCGTGCAGCTCGCGCACGAGTACGCGCCCAAGGTGCGGGTCAACGCGATCGCCCCGGCCGTCGTGAAGACGAAGTTCGCCCAGGCCCTGTACGAGGGCCGCGAGGAGGAGGCGGCCGCGGCCTACCCGCTCGGCCGGCTCGGTGTGCCCTCCGACATCGGCGGCGCGGCCGCGTTCCTCACCTCCGGGCAGTCCGACTGGGTCACCGGCCAGACGCTCGTCGTGGACGGCGGTATCTTCCTCAACGCCGGCACGGGCTGACCCCGGCGCGTACGCGGCCCGGCGCGGGCGCCCCTTCGCACAGGCGGCGCCCGCGCCCGGGTAAAGCCGCCGCAAAGGGCGATGACAACGTCGTCAAAGGTTTATCGATCAAGGAGTCATGTCCCTGGGCGGGTCAGGGGGCACGGCACTGCGGTATGGTCTGCCGACCCTTGGTATGGCAGATCGAGGAGCGTGCGCGTGTTCAACCGGAACCGATGCCTGCGGCGGGTGGCGGCCATCGCGTCCATATCGTCCCTGGTCGCCGGATGCGGCGTGCTGTCGTCCGACACCCCGGAGGACGAAGGGCCGATCGTCGTGGGCACCACCAGTGCCCCCAGCACGCTCGACCCTGCCGCCTCCTGGGACAGCTCCTGGGAGCTGTTCCGCAACGTCTACCAGACGCTGCTGAGCTATCCGACGGGCGCGAGCGAGCCCCAGCCGGACGCCGCCGAGAGTTGCGGCTTCAGCGACTCCTCGAACCAGGTGTACCGCTGCGAGCTGCGCGAGGGCCTGAAGTTCTCCAACGGCGACACGCTCGACGCCCGGGCCGTGAAGCACTCGTTCGACCGGATCCGCAAGATCAACGTCAACGGCGGCCCCGCCGGTCTCCTCGGCAGCCTCGAACGGGTCCAGGCGCCGAACGAGCGCGAGGTGATCTTCCACCTCAACAAGCCCGACGCGACCTTCCCCTTCGTGCTCGCCACCCCCGCCATGTCGATCGTCTCCCCGGACGCCTATCCGGAGAGCTCCCTGCGTAAGGACGGCGACGTCGTCGGCTCCGGGCCGTACACCCTCGACTCGTACGACGACGGCAAGGAGGCCGTCCTCGTCCGCAACGACGGCTACAAGGGCTACGCGGAGCGCCGGAACGACGCGGTGACCATCCGCTACTTCCAGGACTCCGGCGCCATGGTCAAGGCCCTGCGGGACGAGCAGATCGACGTGACCTACCGCGGTCTGGCCGCCGGCGACGTCGTCGACCTCCAGAGCAAGACCTCCAAGGAGGAGGAGATCCAGCTCGTCGAGGGCACCGGAACCGACATCAACTACCTGGTGTTCAACCCGAAGGACTCCTGGGCGAAGAAGAAGGCCGTGCGCCAGGCCATCGCGCAGGTCGTCGACCGGGCGGCCATCGCCCACAAGGTCTACAAGGACACCGTCGACCCGCTGTACTCCATGGTCCCCAAGGGCCTCACCGGTCACACGACGGGCTTCTTCGACGACTACGGCGACCCGGACGTCGGCAAGGCCCGCAAGATCCTCACCGACGCGGGCATCAACCAGCGGGTCCCGCTCACCTTCTGGTACACGAGCGACCGCTACGGCTCCGAGACGGCCGCGGAGTTCAAGGAGCTGGAGCGCCAGCTCGAGGACTCCGGCCTGTTCCAGATCACCCTCAAGAGCCGCCCCTGGAAGACCTACGTCGAGGGCTACCAGAAGGGCGAGTACCCGGTGTTCGGACGTGGCTGGTTCCCCGACTTCCCGGACGCCGAGAACTTCATCGCGCCGTTCGTCGGCGAGCAGAACGCCCTCGGCACGCCCTACCCGGCGCCCGAGATCACCGGCGATCTGCTGCCCCGCTCGCGCCGCGAGAGCGACCGCGCGAACGTGGAGAAGGAGTTCGAGGAGGCCCAGCGGATCCTCGTGGACGACGCACGGCTGCTGCCGCTGTGGCAGGGCAGGCAGTACGTGGCGGCGAGCCGGGACGTCTCGGGCGCGGAGCGGGCCATGGACCCGTCGACGATCATGATGATGTGGGAGCTGCACCGCAAGACCGCCTGGTAGACGGGGCGGGCACCGGGCTTTCCCGGCACGTTGTCAGTGGTCGCCTGTAGGTTCTGTGGCCTGGAAGTGACCGCACATCGTGAGGACGTTGACGTGACCGACATCGCCATGCTGCCCGAGTCCTGGCGCGGGGTTCTGGGTGACGAGCTTCAGCAGCCCTACTTCAAGGAGCTGACGGAGTTCGTCGAGGAGGAGCGGGCGAAGGGTCCGGTCTACCCGCCGCGCGAGGAGGTCTTCGCCGCGCTGGACGCCACGCCGTACGAGGGAGTGAAGGTCCTCATCCTCGGCCAGGACCCGTACCACGGCGAGGGGCAGGGGCACGGGCTGTGCTTCTCGGTCCGGCCCGGTGTGCGGATCCCGCCGTCCCTGCGGAACATCTACAAGGAGATGCACGAGGAGCTGGGCACTCCGATCCCGGACAACGGCTATCTGATGCCGTGGGCCGAGCAGGGTGTCCTGCTGCTCAACGCGGTACTCACGGTCCGCGGCGGCGAGGCCAACTCGCACAAGGGCCGGGGCTGGGAGAGGTTCACCGACGCGGTCATCCGCGCGGTGGCCGGCCGGCCCGACCCGGCGGTGTTCGTCCTGTGGGGGAACTACGCGCAGAAGAAGCTCCCGCTGATCGACGAGTCGCGGCATGTGGTGGTCAAGGGCGCGCACCCGTCGCCGCTGTCGGCGAAGAAGTTCTTCGGCTCGCGTCCGTTCACGCAGATCAACGCGGCGGTGGCGGCGCAGGGGCACGAGCCGATCGACTGGACGATCCCGGACCTGGGCTGACCGCGGCCGACGCTCCGGCGACGTACGGAGCGGCCTCAGCCGGATCCCCCCGGCCTGCGGTTAGCGTCGGGGGGAACAGCGGGCGAGCGGTGCGGAGGGCGTGGTCGTGGAGCGACAGGGACAGGCGGCGCCGGACGCCGTGCCGACGCGGATCGGGCAGGTCGTCATGCTGCACCACGCCGGGGACCGGGAGGAGGCCCGGCGCCGGTTCCTGGACCTGTGGGCGGAGATCGGGGAGCACGGCGACCCGCTGCACCGCTGCACCCTCGCCCACTACCTGGCCGACACGCAGGACGATCCCGGCGACGAACTGGCGTGGGACCTGCGCGCGTTGACGGCCGCGGAGGAGATCACCGACGCCGGGTCCACAGCGGGGGAGGGGGTGCTCGCGGTACGCGCGTTCTACCCCTCCCTGCATCTGAACCTGGCCGCCGACTACGACCGACTCGGCCACCGCGACGCTGCCCGCGCACACCTGCGGCGGGCCCGGGGAGCGGCCATCGCCCTCACCGACGACCCCTACGGCGAGGGCGTCCGGGCGGCCATCAGACGGCTGGAGTCCCGGCTGGGCGAGGACGGCGGGGGGATGTGGACACCGCCGCGGCAGCGGCCGTAGCGCCGGGAGCGGGGCCGGGGGCTCTCGGGGCAGTGGCCGAGCGCCGGTAGCGGGCAGGTTCGTCCGGGCAGCGGCCGTAGCGCCGGAGCCGGGGCCGGGACCTGGGGTGAGGGCCGCCGTACGGGCAGGTCAGGTCCGGGTCGGCGGCCCGGCTGCGCCGGCCCGGACGCGGTTCAACGCCCGTAGGTGTCGCGGCAGATGGTCGCCTCCGGGCTGTCCGCCCGCCACCCCCCGTAGCGCCTGCCCAGCGCGCACACGTCCGTGTTGTCCGGGACGCTCTCGTGGACGTCCTGACGTACCGACTCCGGGACGTCGGGCAGGTCGGCGTGCGGATGCCGTGGGCTGCGGGGGGCCGGCTCGGGGCGTTCCGGGCGGGCGGGCGGGCGGACGGACGTCGCGGGTGCCGGACGGCGGCTGCGTCCGCTCCGGCGAGGCCGTCGGGGGCGTGGCCGGGCGGGACGCGGACGCGGCCGGCTCCGGGCGGCGGGGCTCCTCGATGAGTTGCAGGGCCTCGCGGGCCGGTGCCTGCACGATCTGTGTCTCCGTCCGCCCCTCCGGCTGCGGCGCCGACGGCCGGGACGGTGCCGCCGAGGGCCCCGGCACGGGCGGATGGTGGACGGTCGTACAGCCGGAAAGGGCCGAGACAGCCACGGTCACCAGGAGCGTCGCTGTGGTCGTCGTTCGATGCACCCGCGCCACTCTGGTGCGTCCGGCCCGCGGCGGGGCAGCGGACAGGGGGAGGATGCCCCGCACGGGTGATCTCCCGTCCCGTACGGAGACAGTCGGCCTGTCCGGGGTGACGTCAGTCGCCGGTCGAGCCGTCGATGCGCTCGCGGATCAGGTCGGCGTGGCCGTTGTGCCGCGCGTACTCCTCGATCATGTGGGTGTAGATCCACCGCAGGTTGTACCGCTCGCCGGTGCGGCGGTGCTTGCCCTCGGAGATGTCGTCCAGGCCGAAGCGGGCCGCGTTGCTCCGGGCGGTCTCGATCTCGGCCTGCCAGGCGGCGTACGCCTCCTGGTAGCTGTCCGCCTCGGTGAGGTGGAACTCGCCGTCCAGGTCCTCGTCGCTGAAGTAGATCGGCGGCGCGTCCTCGTTCGTCAGCACCCTGCGGAACCAGCTCCGCTCCACGTCCGCCATGTGCCGCACCAGCCCCAGCAGGGACAGCTCGGAGGGCTCCACGGCGCAGGACCTGAGCTGCTCGTCGCTCAGGCCCTCGCACTTCCACGCGAGGGTCTGCCGGTGGAACTCCAGCCAGCCCTCCAGCATGGTGCGTTCGTCGGCGGTCGTGGCAGGCATACGGCGTTCGGTCGTCATGCCCGCATCCTTTCCCAACGCCCCTCGCGGCACCACGGCTTTTCTCAGGCCCCGAGCATCCCGTCCAGCAACTCCCGCAGCCCGGCCCGGACTTCCTCCAGGTTCGGCACCTCGGCACCGAACGACCCCGCCACACAACTGAACATCAGCCCGTCCGCCCAGGCGACGAGCGACAGCGTGTGCCGGGCCGGATCCGTCGAGCCCATCCCCGTGACGAGGGCGGTGAGCTGCTCGCGGAAGCGGGCGCCCGTCGCGTCGAAGTAGGCCCGCAGCTCCGGGCGACGGGTGGCCTCCAGGGCCAGTTCGTAGCGGGCGAGGGTCAGTTCGCGGTTGCGGGTCAGGGCGCGGTGGATGGCCAGGGCCAGCGCGTCCGCCAGGGAGCCGGCCCCGGCCCGGGGATCCGGCATCTCGTGCAGCGCCAGCACCCGCGCCTCGCGGTCGGCCAGGCGCCGCACCGCCAGTTCCAGCAGGGCCTGCCGGGTCCGCGCGAGGTTCGACGTGGAGCCCTGGGGGAGTCCGGCCGCCTCGTCGACCGCCCGGTGCGTGAGACCCCGCATCCCCCGCTCGGCGAGCAGGGCCAGGGCGGTGTCGGCGACGAGATCGGAGCGGGAGGGGCCGGCGGTGCGTACGGACATGGAGCTCACGCTACCCGTATGACTACAGCTGTAGTAACGTCGAAACGGAACTACAGGTGTAGTCGCCAGGCTGGGCAGCAGGCCTGGTCGTCGGTTCGAGGAGGAGCCATGACACAGGCGAGGCGGGCCGTCGTGATCGGCGGCGGAATCGGAGGCCTGACCGCGGCGGCCGCACTGCACCGGCGCGGCTGGCGGGTCACCGTGCTGGAGCGCGCCCGCTCACTGGAACCGGTCGGCGCCGCCATCTCCCTCGCCCCCAACTCCCTGCGCGCGCTGGACGTCATCGGCCTCGGTGACGAGATCCGTGACCTCGCCGCCTGGGCGGGGGACGGCGGGCTGCGCACACCGTCCGGGCGGTGGCTCGCCCGCTCCTCCGCCGACGCCGCCGCCGAGCGCTTCGGCGGCCCGCTCGTGCTGCTGCACCGCGCCACCCTCGTCGAGCGCCTGACCGCACAGCTCCCACCGGACGCCGTCCGCACGGCCGCCGCCGCGACCCTCGCCGACAGCGGCGACACCGGCCGGCCCGCCCGCGTCAGCACCGCGGACGGCGAGCTGGAGGCCGACCTGGTGGTGGGCGCCGACGGCATCCGGTCCGCCGTACGCCGCGCGCTCTTCCCCGGCCACCCGGGGCCCGTCTACTCCGGGTTCACCACCTGGCGGGTCGTGATCCCCGTCCCCGGCGTGGAGTTCGCCTGGCACGAGACCTGGGGCAGGGGCAGAATCTGGGGTACGCACCCGCTCAAGGACGGCCGCGTCTACGCCTACGCCGCCGCCGTGACACCCGCAGGTGGACGCGCACCCGACGACGAGAAGGCCGAGTTGCTGCGCCGCTTCGGCGACTGGCACGACCCGATCCCCGCCGTGCTCGCCGCCACCCGCCCCGAGGACGTACTGCGGCACGACGTCCACCACATCGCCGAGCCCCTGCCCGCCTACCACCGCGGCCGGGTCGCCCTGGTCGGCGACGCCGCGCACGCCATGCCCCCGACCCTCGGCCAGGGCGGCAACCAGGCCATCGAGGACGCCGTCGTCCTGGCTCACCACTGCGAAGACCTCCCCGCCTACACCGCCGCCCGGCTGCCCCGTACGACCGCCATCGCACGCCAGGCCGTGAAGGTCGCCCGCCTCAACCTCATGACCGGCCGCGCGGGGATCGCCGTACGCGACACGGCCATGGCCGCGCTGTCGAAGGCAGGACCCGCCCTGTTCCTGCGCGGCTTCGACGGCATCGCCGACTGGCGGCCTCCCCAGCAGCCGTATGCTTCCGGGCAGACCCCGGCAGGCAACCGTTAGAGGAGAGCACCCCGTGAAGGTCGGCTGCATCGGACTCGGCGACATCGCGCAGAAGGCCTACCTTCCGGTTCTCGCCTTCCAGCCCGGGGTGGAGCTGCACCTCCAGACCCGCACGCCCGCCACGCTCGCCCGGGTCGCCGACAGCCTCCACCTCCCGCCGGAGCGGCGGCACACCACCCTCGACTCCCTCCTCGCCCAAGGCCTCGACGCCGCCTTCGTGCACGCGCCCACGATCGTCCACCCGGAGATCGTGACCGGGCTGCTGGAGGCGGGCGTGCCGACCTACGTCGACAAGCCGCTCGCCTACGAACTCGTCGAGTCCGCACGGCTGGTGGCGCTCGCCGAGGAGCGGGATGTGAGCCTCGCCGTCGGCTTCAACCGGCGTCACGCCCCCGGCTACACACAGTGCGCCGACCATCCGCGCGAGCTGATCCTGATGCAGAAGAACCGCATCGGACTCCCGGAGGAGCCGCGCGCGATGATCCTCGACGACTTCATCCACGTCGTCGACACCCTGCGGTTCCTGGTGCCCGGCGAGGTCGACGACGTCACCGTGCGCGCCCGCGTCCGGGACGGCCTGCTGCACCACATCGTGCTCCAGCTCGCCGGGGACGGATTCACCGCGCTCGGCGTGATGAACCGGCTCAGCGGTTCGGCCGAGGAGATCCTGGAGGTGTCGGGGCAGGACACCAAGCGGCAGGTGATCAACCTCGCCGAGGTCGTCGACCACAAGGGGCAGCCGACCGTGCGGCGGCGCGGCGACTGGGTGCCGGTGGCTCGGCAGCGCGGCATCGAGCAGGCGGTGCTGGCCTTCCTGGACGCGGTGCGGGCGGGCAAGGTGCTCAGCGCCCGGGACGCGCTGGAGACCCATGAGCTGTGCGAGCGGGTGGTACGCGCGGTTCAGGAGCAGAGCGCCTGAGCCGTAGTGTCCGTACGCCCTCGCCGGCGGCCCAGGCGGCGAGGATCAGCATGGCCGCGTGCACGGTCCAGTCGCCGAGGCGGACATACGGCGTGGTGCCGTGGGCGAGGGGGATCTCGTAGATCTGCGCGGCGGACGCGTCCGTCCCGAGCCACGAGCCGACGCGCTGCCCGCTCGGGCCGTAGACGGCGGAGACACCCGTCAGCGTCGCGTGCACCATCGGACGGCCGGTCTCGGCGGCGCGCAGCGCGGCGAGCGATGCGTGCTGCTCGGGCGCCCAGCTCTGCTGGAACGTGGACGTCGACGACTGGCCGATCAGCACGTCGACGCCTTCCCGGGTGAGGTGGCGGGTCATGTCGGGGAAGGCCGTCTCGAAGCACACCATCGGGCCGACGCGCAGGTCGTCCCCCACGTTCATCACGACCGGCTGGGAGCCGCGCCTGCGGTCCTCGCCCGCCGCCTTGCCGACGGAGGTGGCCCAGCCGAGCAGGGAGCGGGCCGGGATGTACTCGCCGAAGGGGACGAGCCGCATCTTGTCGTAGCGCTCGCCGGTGAGACCGTCGGGCCCGACCAGGACGGAGCTCTTGTAGATGCCGGGCTTGTCGGAGCGCCGGGCGTCCACGTTGACCAGGATGTCGGCGCCCGTCTCGCGGGACAGGCCGGCGAGCCGCCGGGCGAGGTCGGGCCGGTCCCCGAGGTCGAAACCGACGCTGCTCTCACCCCAGACGATCAGGTCGACGTCCTGTCCGGCGAGCCGGCGAGTGAGCTGTTCCTCGCGGGCGAACCGGCGGTCCGCGCTGTCCGGGCCACCGATGACGCCCGGCTGGACCACGGCGATCCTGACCTGGCCGTCGACGGCGGGGCGGGGCGAGAGGGTCCAGGCGGCGGAGGTGGCGGCGGCCGTGGCGACGAGACCGGCCACGGCGGGCACGCGGGCCTGACGGACCGCGACGAGGAGGGCGAGCGCGACGTTGACGGCCACGGCCAGGAAGCTGAGCAGCCACACCCCGCCCACCGAGGCCAGCCGCAGCGCCGGCTCGACCTGCCACTGACTGGAGCCGAGCATGCCCCAGGGGCCGCCGAGACCCTGCCAGGAGCGGACCAGCTCGATCGCCAGCCAGCCGGACGGCAGGACGACGAGAGCGGCCGCGGTCCGCCGCCGCGAGGGCACGCCTGCCAGCAGCCGGTGCCCGAGCCAGCCCCACAGGGCCCACAGGGCCCCGAGCAGCGCGGCGAGGACGAACGTGAACACGTGCAGGAAGGGCAGCAGCCAGTGGTGCATGGCCAGCATGAAGCCGAAGCCGCCGCACCAGCCGTCGTACGCCGCCCGCTTCCCGGTCGGCGCGGTGCGCACCAGCAGGATCCACGGGACCAGGGCGACGTAGGCGCACCACCACAGGGACGGGGCGGGGTAGGCGAGTACGGGAAGGGCGCCCGCGATCACGGCGGCGGCCGAGCGCCGCCAGGGAGAGGCGAGCCAGTGGCCGAGCGTCTTCATAGGCGCCTCCTACCCCGTGGTGCCTCCAGTGTGCGCCCTGCGGACGATCTAGGGAGTGTCCGCAAAGTCCCGCCTGCCCTGTGGGCGGACGACGGGACTTTGCGGACACCCCCTAGGGGACGCCGGGTCAGTTGACCACAGGTGCCGTCCGGCGCTCGGGAAGGCGCCGCCACTTCTCCCGTACGACCACCTCGCTCAGCCGCCAGCCCTCGATCGTGCGCCGCAGCGCGAAGGCGTACCGGCCGCCGCACACGAAGTCGGGCGCGGGCCCTTCGGTGGCCATGGGATTGATGTAGTCGGCCTGGACCTGGGCGGTGTCGCCGGTGTCCTGCTCCCAGACACCGAAGCGCACCCGCCGGTTGACGATCAGGTGCTGTCGCATCGGGAACAGCCGCATGCTCTCGGCGAGCCACGCGGCGACCGCCGTGGCCTCCCCCTCTATGCCGCCGGCCGAGCGGTAGTCCGCCCGCCCCTGAGGGAGGAACAGTCCTCGGTACGCCTCCCAGTCACCGTCGTCGACCGCCACCGCGTAGTCGGTGATCACTTCGTCGACGGCCAGCCGGTCCCTCACGGTGGCGAGCTCCACACGCTGCGTCATCGGCTCAGTGTTGGGCATTAGAGGTGCGCAGCCAAGGGGTGTGCGTGATATTCGGTGGCGGGGAGTGCCGCCGGGGCCAAGCCTGTCGGGTCAGGCCGCCTTGACGACGGCGCTGCGCATCGCGGCCGCCCACTCGACGACCAGCAGCTCGTACTCCGCGCGCTCCTCGGCCGACAGGGTGCCGCCGGTGCGCCGCCACAGCGCACGGATCTCCTCGTTGACCTCGGCGGCGGACCGCACGGAACCAGGGGTCAAGAAATCGGGGGACATGCGGACAAGCCTAGGGGCAGCCACTGACAGCCCGCTACCGGACGGCTACCCCGGCCCTATGCGGTTGGTCACGAGACGCGGATCACAAGCCGTCGGGTCAGCCCGCCGACTCGGCCGCGTGCGGGCTCAGCACACCCATCGTCACCAGGGCGATGATGACGATGCCGAGTGCGATCCGGTAGTAGACGAACGGCATGAAGCTCTTGGTCGAGATGAACTTCATGAACCACGCGATCACCGCGTAGCCGACCGCGAAGGCGATGACCGTCGCGAAGATCGTCGGCCCCCACGAGACATGACCGTTCTCCGTCGCGTCCTTGAGCTCGAACAGGCCGGATGCGAGCACCGCGGGGATCGCGAGCAGGAACGAGTAGCGGGCCGCTGCCTCGCGCTTGTAGCCCATGAACAGGCCGCCGCTGATGGTGGCGCCGGAGCGGGAGACGCCCGGGATGAGCGCCATGGCCTGGCAGACGCCGTAGATCAGTCCGTCCCGTACGCCCAGGTCCTCCAGGGCCTTGCGCTGCTTGGGCGCGCGGTGCCGGCCGCCGCTCTCGTCCCGTGCCGCGAGCCGGTCGGCGACGCCCAGGACGATGCCCATGCCGATCAGCATCGTCGCGGTGATCCGCAGGTCCCGGAACGGCCCCTCGATCTGGTCCTTCAGCGTCACGCCGAGCACACCGATCGGGATCGAGCCGACGATGACCAGCCAGCCCATCCGTGCGTCCGGGTCGCTGCGCAGCGCCTTGTTCGTCAGCGAGCGCGTCCACGCCGAGATGATCCGCCCGATGTCCTTGCGGAAGTAGATCAACACGGCGGCCTCGGTGCCGATCTGGGTGATCGCCGTGAAGGCCGCGCCCGGGTCCTCCCAGCCCGAGAAGGCCGCCGTCAGCCGCAGGTGCGCGCTGGAGGAGACGGGGAGGAACTCGGTCAGCCCCTGGACGAGTCCGAGGATGAGTGATTCGAACCAAGACATGAGGTAGCGGAGTCCAAGTGCCGATCGTGGAACGGACGACGGGCACACCGGGCCGCCGGGTGCGAGGACCGGGGGATCAGGTGTGCCGAGGGGGAAGCGTAGCGTCCCCGGATGGCCGCTCGGACACAGGGGTTTGGCAGGTGCCCCGCAGCAAGGGCGGGATCAGGCCGCCGTCGGTCCGGTCACCGTCCAGCCGGGTGCCTGGGGGCGGGCCGTCAGGTCCTCGTGGCGCACCTCGTCGCCGCAGGTCCGGCAGGTGACGACCGGGTCGAGGGCCCGGCCGCAGGAGTGCTCGACGACCATCGGACGGTCGCCGTCCGTCCGCAGATGGCGGTCGCCCCAGGCCATGAGGGTCATCAGCACCGGCTCCAGCTCCAGCCCGGCCCGGGTGGGCCGGTACTCGAAGCGCTGCGGGCGCTCGCTGTAGGGCTCCTTGACCAGGATCCCGGCGTCGACGAGCCGGCGCAGCCGTGCGGCGAGGATGTCGCGCGGTGCGCCGATGTTGCGCACCAACTGGTCGAACCGGCCGTTGCCGAGGCACACCTCCCGCAGCACGAGCAGGGAGTACTTCTCGCCGACGAGAGCCAGGGTGTCGGCGATGGAGCAGGGGCGCGGGTCTTTGCTGGCGGCCATGAGCGCAGTCTAGGAGAGGGTTGGATTTTCCAACCCATCAGGCTACGGTGAGTTCGGATTTCCTACTCACCGGTAAGTCGTGGAGGCCCGCACCATGCGTGACGCAGTCATCGTCGAAGCCGTACGCACCCCGATCGGCAAGGGCAAGCCGAACGGCGCCCTCGCGCACGTCCACCCGGTCGAGCTCCTCGCCCACACCCTGCGCACCCTCGTCGAACGCTCCGGCGTCGACGCGGCGCTGATCGACGACGTCATCGGCGGCACCGTCGACCAGGTCGGCGAGCAGGCCATGAACACCACCCGCTACGCCGCCCTGTCCGCGGGCTTCCCGGAGTCGGTGCCCGCGACCACCGTGGACCGCCAGTGCGGCTCCTCCCAGCAGGCCGTGCACTTCGCGGCGCAGGGCGTCCTCTCGGGCGCGTACGACCTCGTCGTGGCCTGCGGCGTCGAGTCGATGAGCCGGGTGCCGATGTGGTCGAACGTGCCCGAGGGCAAGGACCCCTTCGGCCCCGGGATCGCCGAGCGCTACCCCGAGGGGCTCGTCCCGCAGGGCATCAGCGCCGAGCTCATCTCCGCCAAGTGGTCGATCGGCCGCGAGCAGATGGACGACTTCGCCGTCTCCTCGCACCGGAAGGCCGCGGCGGCCTGGGACAGCGGGCTCTTCGACGCCGAGGTCGCGCCCCTGGAGGGCGTCACGCGCGACGAGTGCGTACGGCCCGGCAGCACCACCGAGACCCTCGCCGGCCTCAGGTCCGCCTACTACGACCCTGGTTTCGCCGAGCGCTTCCCGCAGATCGAGTGGAACGTCACGGCGGGCAACGCCAGCCCCATCAACGACGGCGCCTCGGCGGTGCTCATCACCTCGAGCGAGACGGCGGCCCGTCTCGGCCTGCGCCCGCTCGCCCGGCTGCACAGCTTCGCCGTCACCGGCTCCGACCCGCTGCTGATGCTCACGGGTGTCGTCCCGGCGACCGAGAAGGTGCTGCGCAGGGCGTCGCTGACCCTCGACGACATCGACCTGTTCGAGGTCAACGAGGCGTTCGCCAGTGTCGTACTGGCCTGGCAGCAGGAGACGGGCGCCGACCTGGAGCGGGTCAACGTGCACGGCGGCGCCATCGCGCTCGGCCATCCGCTCGGCGCCAGCGGCACCCGGCTGACGACGACGCTGGTGCACGCGATGCGGGAGCGGGGCGCCCGGTACGCGCTCCAGACCATGTGCGAGGCGGGCGGGCTCGCCAACGCCATGGTGCTGGAACGGGTGTGAGCCGGCGGGTGTAACGGTTCGGGCGGGTGTAACGGTTCGTCAGAGCCGGCGCAGGCTGTGCCGCTTGCGCCAGGCCAGTACCACGCCCGCCAGCGCGGGCAGGGCGATGCAGGCCAGGGCGATCAGGAAGGCGGGGGACGTCGGGGCGGAGGCGCGGGCGCCGGCGACGACGTACGCGGCGGTGTTCGGGATCGAGCCGAGGCCCGTGGCCAGCAGGAACGGCAGCAGGCCCATGCGGGAGAAGGAGGCGCAGTAGTTCGCGGCCCAGAACGGCACACCTGGGAAGAGCCGCACCGCCAGCATCGAGCGGAAGCCGTGCCGGCTGAGCTGGCCGTCCGCGGCCTTCAGCCAGCGCCCGCGCAGCAGCGGCCGCAGGGCGTCCTGGCCCAGCGCCCGGCCCAGGCAGAAGGCGATCCCGGCACCGAGCACCGTGCCCGCCAGCGCCACGCCGATGCCCAGCTGCGAACCGAACAGCGCCCCCGCCGCGAGGTTCAGCAGCGGCCTCGGCACGAACGCCACGGTGCACACGCCGTACGCGACCGCGAACACCAGCGCCGCCATGGCTCCGCCGAGCTGTGGCGGCCAGCCCTGCGTCAGCAGCCGCTGCGGCTCGAACAGCAGCACCCCGCACGCGCCCGCGGCGAGCAGGGCGACGAGCAGGGAAAGCCGAGACCACGGAGAGAGCAGAACTCTCGTGCAGCGGGCGGCGAAACCGGTTGATACGTCGGGCAGGGCGGTCGTTGCCGGGGAAGCGGCGACGGCGAGCTCCGTGGAGGTGGCCCGGGGAGAGGCCGTGGCGGTGCCCCCAGAGCGGGTGGTGGCATCGAGCATCCGGTGACACTAACCGACAAATGTGTGTGATCGCCGTATGGTTCGTCTCACGAGCGTCACAGGTGCCCGGGCGCAACCCTCTGCGCGGATCCACGGGCGGGCTCACGGAGCGGGCCCGAAAACCATTCGACGTGCGGTAAAGCGTCGGCAATGATCTGTCTCATGTTCCGGCACGCCTTCACCCTCGCAGCATCCGTGGTCACGGATGCCCCGAAGGCTGCCGTCGCCGTTCTCACGGCCGTTGCCGACGGCGCCCGAAGCTGACCCTCTCCGGTTCGTCCGGCGGCCCCGCAAGGGGAGGGTCGGGCAGGTCCTCGGGGTCCCACTTCATGACGAGACGCTTCGAGGTACAGCCATGTCCAAGACGGCCTACGTCCGCACGAAACCGCACCTCAACATCGGCACGATGGGTCATGTCGACCACGGCAAGACCACCCTGACGGCCGCCATCACCAAGGTCCTCGCCGAGCGCGGCACCGGCACCTTCGTGCCGTTCGACCGGATCGACCGGGCGCCCGAGGAGGCGGCGCGCGGCATCACCATCAACATCGCGCACGTCGAGTACGAGACCGACACGCGGCACTACGCGCACGTCGACATGCCGGGCCATGCCGACTACGTCAAGAACATGGTCACCGGCGCCGCGCAGCTCGACGGGGCGATCCTCGTCGTCTCCGCGCTCGACGGGATCATGCCGCAGACCGCCGAACACGTGCTGCTCGCCCGGCAGGTGGGCGTCGACCACATCGTGGTCGCCCTCAACAAGGCCGACGCGGGCGACGAGGAGTTGACCGACCTGGTCGAGCTGGAGGTGCGCGACCTGCTCACCGCGCACGGCTACGGCGGTGACTCCGTACCCGTCGTACGGGTCTCGGGGCTGAAGGCGCTGGAGGGGGACCCGCGCTGGACGGCGTCCATCGAGGCGCTGCTCGACGCCGTGGACACGTATGTGCCGATGCCGGAGCGGTATCTGGACGCGCCGTTCCTGCTGTCCGTGGAGAACGTGCTGACCATCACCGGGCGGGGGACCGTGGTGACCGGTGCGGTGGAGCGGGGCGTGGTGCGGGTCGGGGACAAGGTCGAGGTGCTCGGGGCTCTTGTCGAGACGGTGGTCACGGGGCTGGAGACCTTCGGCAAGCCGATGGAGGAGGCCCAGGCCGGGGACAACGTGGCGCTGCTGCTGCGGGGGGTTCCACGGGACGCCGTCCGGCGGGGGCATGTGGTGGCTGCGCCGGGGAGTGTGGTGCCGAGTCGTCGCTTCACGGCGCGGGTGTACGTGCTGTCCGCGCGTGAGGGCGGGCGTACGACGGCTGTCTCCAGCGGGTATCGGCCGCAGTTCTACATCCGTACGGCGGACGTGGTGGGGGACGTCGACCTCGGTGAGGTGGCTGTGGCACGGCCCGGGGACACGGTGGTCATGACTGTGGAGCTGGGTCGGGAGGTGCCGTTGGAGCCGGGGCTCGGGTTCGCCATTCGTGAGGGCGGGCGGACGGTGGGGGCCGGGACCGTGACCGTGGTGGGGTGAGGCTGTGGGGGGACTCTGCGTCGCCCCCACGCACAATGGAGAGGTGAAGGACTCCATTCCCGTTGCCCGGTCCGTCGATCACGGGTTCGCCAAGCTGATGCCCGACGTCGACCGGGAACGGGCCTGGCTGCTGACCGTCGACGGGGCGCCGCAGTCGTATGTGGATCTGGATGAGCCGACGCATCTGGAGTTCGAGTACGCGCGCCGGCTCGGGCACGCGCTGGACGTGGTCGCGGAGCCGGGGCGTGCCCTGGACGTGCTGCACCTCGGTGGCGGCGCGCTCACGCTGCCGCGGTACGTGGCCGTGACCCGGCCGGGGTCCCGCCAGGACGTCGTCGAGGCCGATCGGGGGCTGCTGGAGCTGGTGGCCGAGTATCTGCCGTTGCCCGAGGGCGCCCGGGTCGCGCTGCACGCGGCGGACGCGCGGGGGTGGCTGGAGAGCGCGGCCGGGGGCTCGGCCGACGTGATCGTCGCCGATGTGTTCGGCGGATCGCGGGTTCCGGCGCACCTCACGTCCGTCGCCTATGTGCGGGAGGCCGCGCGGGTCCTGCGGGGCAGTGGGGTCTACCTCGCCAATCTCCCCGATGCGGCGCCGTTCGACTTCCTGCGGTCGCAACTCGCCACCCTGGCCACCGCCTTCGAGGAGCTCGTGCTGATCGCCGAGCCGGGTGTGCTGCGTGGGCGGCGGTTCGGGAACGCGGTGCTCGTGGCCGGGCACGAGCCTGTGGACGTCGCCGCCCTGGCCCGGCTCATGGCCGCCGACGCCTTTCCGGCCCGGGTCCAACACGGCGCCGCCCTGCGGGAGTTCATCGGGGACGCGCGTGCGGTGCGGGACGAGGACGCCGTGCCGTCACCCGAGCCCCCCGACGGGGCGTTCGGTATCGGCTGACGCGTGCTCGGTGCCGCCCTGGGCCAGACGTCGGAGAGCTTGTCCTCGGGGATCTCTTGGTGCAGGGCCGTCATCCAGGACACGCCGAACACCTCGACCGTGCGCGGCGAGGAGCCGGCGGCGGGGTTTCCAGCGGGTCATCAGCACGGCCCCCGGCGACGGTGCCCGCCTCGAACGCGCCGAGGGCCAGGCCCCACGGCCCGCGCCGCCGAGGTGGTCGCGGGCGACGAGCAGACCGCCGCCCGGTGCGCGCGGCGGGATGTGGCCGACGTCGAGAAAACCGCAGCGCACCGGCGGCGGCGACTTTGCGCGTTGTCCCGGGGCTCCGTTGAGCCGGGCCCGACCCGTGCCGGGGCGGGCCCGTTCGGCTTCCGGGTCAGCCTCCGGTCGGCTCCCCGTGCAGCCGGACCGTGCTGAGGATCTTCATGATGGTCTCCTTGGGCACCTCGCCCTTGACGCCCTTGGCCCCGAAGAAACTCCACGCGACGAAGTCGCCGGCCGAGTTCTTGAAGCCGAACGTGACCGCCTTGCCGTCGCTCGCGCACTTGCCCTTGTCGGGCGTGTTCTCCGACCACGCCCAGGCGACGCTGCCCTTCACGCCCGCGGCGGTGGTGTAGGGCAAGGCCTTGTCGTCGGTCTTGACGCTCTTCTTGTCCGGCTGCGTGTAGCCGCCGAACACCCACCAGGCCACCTGGTTGAGCGCGACCTCGTCCGTGTTCTTGGCGCCGTCCGCACCCTTGGTGCCCGCCCCGGCCAGGGCCTCGCTCTCGGTCCTGCCGTCCTTGTCGTCGTCGCTCGTGCACCACTCGGACTTGTAGAACGCCGGCGCCGACATGAGGATGAGCGGCTTGCCGTCGTCGGACTTCTCGTCCTCGAAGAAGACGGACGACGTCGGGGACGCCACCTCCCAGTCCGCCGGGACGTCGAAGGCCGTGCCCCACTTGGGGTTGATGACGACCTTCCAGCCCTTGACCGTGGGTTGCTCCTCCTCGCCGCCGCGGGGGTTGTCGCCGCCCGTGGTGGGTTCGCTCGGCTTCGCGGACGGGCTCGGCGGCGCCGCGTTCTTCTCGTTCTTGCCCTTGCCGCCGTCCGCGGTGTCGTCCTTGTCGCCGCCCAGCACCAGGAACCCCGTGACACCGGCCGCCACGACCACCGCCGTGGCGGCGATGATCGCGACCAGCTTCGTCCGGTTGCCACCGCCACCGCCCTGCGGGGGCTGAGGCGCGCCGGCCGGCCCGGGGGCACCCCATTGCGGCTGCTGCCCATAGGGGTTGGGCTGCTGCTGATAGCCCGGCTGCTGATACGGATTCGGCTGCTGGTACCCCGGCTGCTGATACGGGTTGTTCGCCTGCGGGTTCTGCTCGCCCCCGGGCGGCTGCTGTCCTGGCCACATGGGCAGCCACCCTAGCCGCGCTCCGGACACGATTCGGTCACTGCCCGTGGACGGAGACGTAGCAACCCGCGAACGGGGCGGCGCGGACGCTTGGGCCGAGGACCGGTGCGGCGGTCGTCACACGGACCTGGCCAGCCGTCTCTACTCGTGAGTAACATGCGGCCATGAGCGCAGACCAGATGTCCATCGGCGAGATGCTCGCCGCCACGGTGCCCATGGCCCGGACCCTCAACCTCGAGTTCCTCGAGACGACGCCGGAGCGGGCGGTGGTGTCCCTGCCGGACCAGGGCGAGTACCACAACCACGTGGGCGGGCCGCACGCCGGGGCGATGTTCACGCTCGGCGAGTCCGCGAGCGGGGCGATCGTGCTGGCCGCGTTCGGGGACCAGCTCTCGCGCGCCGTGCCGCTCGCCGTCAGCGCCGAGATCTCCTACAAGAAGCTGGCGATGGGCGCGGTCACCGCGACCGCGACCCTCGGTCGTCCGGCCGCCGAGGTCGTCGCGGAGCTGGACGCGGGCGAGCGCCCGGAGTTCCCGGTGGCCATCGCCATCCAGCGGGCCGATGGTGCGGTGACCGGCGAGATGACTGTCGTGTGGACGCTGCGTCCCAACGGCTGATCCGGCTGTCGTGTGAGCCGGCTGTCGTGTGAGCGGGCCCCGGCCGGGTGCCGGGGCTCTCGCGTGCCGGGCTGTGATGTCCCGTTGCCCGGCTGCGACGTCCCCGCTGTCAGGCTGCGACGTCCCGCCGCGCGGGGTGTGCGCCGTCGAGGTCGGCGACGAATTCCTTGAGCCAGGCCACGAACTCCGGCCCCAGGTCGGGGCGGTCGCAGGCCAACCGGACCACCGTGCGCAGGTAGTCGGCCTTGTCGCCGGTGTCGTAGCGCAGGCCCTTGAAGACGACTCCGTGCACCGTGCCGCCCCAGGCCAGTTCCTGGAGGGCGTCGGTCAGCTGGATCTCGCCGCCCCGGCCCGGCGGGGTGCGCTCCAGGACGTCGAAGACGGCCGGGTCCAGGACGTAGCGCCCGATGACCGCGTAACGGCTGGGCGCGTCCCGCCGACCCGGCTTCTCGACCAGGCCGGTGACGCGGACGACGTCCTCCTCGCCGGTCGGCTCCACGGCCGCGCAGCCGTAGAGGTGGATCTGTTCCGGTGGGACCTCCAGCAGGGCGACCACGCTGCCGAGCCGGCGGTCGCGGACGTCGAGCATCCGGCTGAGCAGGCTCTCGCGCGGGTCGATCAGGTCGTCGCCGAGGAGGACTGCGAAGGGCTGGTCGCCGACGTGCCGGCGGGCGCACAGCACGGCGTGGCCGAGGCCGAGCGGCTCCCCCTGCCGGATGTGGTGGATGCTCGCCAGCCGCGCCGGGTCGCGCACCGCGTCCAGCCGCACTGTGTCGCCCTTGGCCGCGAGGGTCTGCTCCAGCTCGAAGGCGTGGTCGAAGTGGTCCTCGATGGCCCGCTTGTGCCGGCCGGTGACCATCAGGACGTCGTCCAGACCCGCCGCTGCCGCCTCCTCGACGACGTACTGGATGGCCGGCTTGTCGACGACCGGCAGCATCTCCTTGGGCGTCGCCTTCGTGGCGGGCAGGAAGCGGGTGCCGAGACCGGCGGCCGGGACGACCGCCTTGCGCACGGTGCGGGCGGGGGTGACCGGGGTGGAAGAGTGGGGGGCGATCATGCGGCCCATGCTGGCGGGCGCAGATGAGAGCGCGCCGAGAGCCACATGGGAGCGGGCTGTGGAGTTGGAGATTTCGTGGACCAACCGTCTTTGACTGCGCACAACTTGAGGACGATCGCGGCAGTGGTTCTCGAAAACCGGTGCGAATACCGCCGGTAACACATCTGAATTCCCCTCGTTCTGAACCTGGGCCATCGAACTCCTTGTTACCTGTGAGTCGCGTGTGCGAAAGTGAGCCACCTCACAGCCAAGCCCGCAGCTGACGCGGCATAGGTATGCACCAATCACGCACCTGCTTTCCGACGGACGCGCAATTCGCCTGCCGTCCTGCGGCTGGAAGGAAATGGTTCAGTGCAATCCCCTCACCCCCCACGCCCGCCGTACCCGCCGCGCCCCGGAGCGGGTCCCGCGGATTCCGATCGCAATCTCCTCGCCCGGGTCGGTGATACCGGTGAAGGCCCGCGCGCCGCCGCGCTGTTGCTGGCCCGGCACTGGCGGGCGGTGTACGAGTACGCCGTGATCTGCCTGGCCTCCTCGCAGGACTCGGCGTCGATGGCCGCCGCCGCCGCGTTCCGCCGGGAACTCGCCCGGCCGGGCGGCGGCGCCCTGCGCCCGCGGCTGCTCGCGGCCGTGCGGGACACGGTCGGGGAGTGGGCCGCCGACGACGGCATTTCCAGAGTACTGCCGGAACTCCGCAAACCCGTCGGCGCTCGCGGTCTGCGTGCCGCGCGGTCCGTGACAGCCGAAAGGCGACGGCTCGCCGAGCGCGCATTCCGGGCCCTTCCGGGGGCTTCCCAATGCCTTCTCTGGCACACGGAGGTCGAGGCCGAGCCCATATCCGTACCAGCCGGTCTGCTGGGAGTGGACGTCCGTACCGCATCGACCGCGCTGGAGCAGGCGCGCGAGCAATTCCGGGCGGGTTGCGTCCGGGCCCACCGGGAACTCGCGCCGACGCGGGAATGCCGCTTCTACAACCGTCTGCTGGACGTTCCGATGCGCCGTGGCGGGTCCCTGCTGCCGGATGTGCAACGGCATCTGATGGCTTGCCGCTACTGCCGGCATGCCGCCGAACAACTCAGCCATTTCGAGGGCGGGTTGGAGGACCTGCTCGTCGAGACCGTGCTCGGCTGGGGCGCCCGCCGCTACCTCGCATCACGGCCGGGCCGCGACGGGGGCCGGGGCGTCCTGCCCGCGGTCCCGGCCGGTGGCCGACACCGGCTCCGGGCCCATGCCCTGCCGGCGGGCGGCCGGCTCGGGCCGTCGAGGAGACGCTCGAAGGCGCTGGCCGCCGCGGTCGGGGTGACCTCCCTCGTGCTGCTCGCGACAGTGCTGGCCGTCAGGGGCTGGACGGAGGAGGGCGGCGCCGTCGCTCCCCAGGCCACCTGGGGAGCGGTCAGCGGCCACTCCGTCGCCCCGGATTCCGCGGGAAGGTCCTCGGCCGGCCTCCCGTCGGCCGCGTCCGCGGGTCACCCCGCCGAAGTGGCCCGCGGACGGCTGCGCAACCTCGACGCCGGCCTGTGCCTCGACGTCCGGGGCGGCCGGGCCCGGGCCGACGCCCGCGCCGTGCTGAACTCCTGCTCCGCCACCGGGTCCCTCCAGTGGTCGTACCACGACGACGGCATGCTGCGCAGCGCCGCCGACCCCACCCTCTGCCTCGGCTCCGACACCGCCGAGGGCTCGGTCGTCCTGACCGGCTGCCTCGTGCACGCCGGAGTGGTGCGCTACGACCTGACCGTGCGCGGCGAACTCCTGCCGCGCGGCGGCAAGGGGCTGGCCGTCTCCCATGGCAAGGGCCGGAACGTGATCGTCGCCGGGCGTGACGGGTCCGAGGCGCAGCGATGGGCGCTGGAACCGGAGGCTGCTCCCGGCGGCGACGCTGAGAAGCCGGGGGAGCGGCGGAGCCAGGACACGCCCCGGGGGAGCCGTCAGAAGGAAAGCGGCCAGAAGGAGAGCCGCCGGGAGGAGGAGTCGTACGACGACGCCCCGCCCGTGCATCGGCCCGAGCCTCCGCAGAGCAAGTCCGGGGACCTGCCGCAGGAGCGGTACGAGACGCGGTTCGCCCAGGCGGACTGCTGCGACGCAGCGGAACCGGGAGGGGGCCCCGGCGACACCGGCGCGCCCGACACCGACGTACTCGGTCCGGCGACCCGCGCCGACGCCCTCGTTTCGGCGCCGGCCACCGTGACCACGGCCGTGACGACGACGCCCCACTCCGCACTCCGGTAGACCGGGCGTTCGGCCTCGCCGGGTCATGCCGCCCCCATCCCGGGGCGGGTCTCCGGGCGTCCGCAGGGCCACGTCGCCCAGGTCCCGAGGACGGGGCTCCTCCAATGTCACCGGCGGGGCCCCAAGCCCGTTCCCGGGGTCGGCCTTCCGGCGTCACTGGCCCGGTCGGCCGGGGCCGTTTCCGAGGCCGGCCCGGTCTCCCCGAGTCGTTCCTGAAACCGCCCCCGGCCCCCGCCGTCACACGCGACGCCCCCCGTCGTGTCACTCGATCGAGTGGCCCACCCCGATCCCCGGCGAGTGGTTCAGGCGGTCCGTCGGTGGTGTCCGACGAGGTGTCAGACCGGCCTGGGCACAGTGCGTCGCATGACCGACACCGTCCCCCGATTCTCCCGGCGGTCCGCCCCGCGTCTCGAGGAGTACACGGAGGGCATCCACGTCGGCCACCGCTGGTACGACGCCGAGGACGTACGACCGCTGTTCCCCTTCGGCCACGGACCGTCCTACACGTCCTTCGCCTACGCGGAGCCGGACGCGCGCTGGACGGCCGCCGGCCGCACGTCGCCATCACGGTCCGCAACACCGGCCCGCGCCACGGCGTGGACGTGCCCCAGGTGTACGCGGGCCCCTCCCCGGACCTCCCGCTCGACCAGCCGGTCCGCGTGCTGGCCGGGTACCGGCTCGCGCACCCTGTGGATCGGGGCGTCGTCACGGGATCCGCGACTGCGGACGAGCGTACGGGTGGGCGGATGACGCGGCGCGTACCGCACAGCGGGCGGCACATGGCCGACAGGCGCCGGGCATCGAACCGGAACAGACTGGTACTCCTCCTGAGGCCGTCGCAGAACCCAGGGAGTCACTCATGCCCGAGGCCCCGCGCCTGGACACCGGCACGCAACCGACCGACGAGGAACTGCGCACGCTGGACGCCCACTGGCGGGCCGCCAACTACCTGGCGGCCGGACAGATCTACCTGCTGGCGAACCCCCTGCTGACCGAGCCGCTGCGGCCCGAGCACATCAAGCCGCGGCTGCTGGGCCACTGGGGCACCTCGCCCGGGCTCAACCTCGTCCACACCCACCTCAACCGGGTGATCAAGAACCGCGGGCTGGACGCCCTGTGCATCTGGGGCCCGGGCCACGGCGGCCCGTCGGTGCTGGCCAACTCCTGGCTGGAGGGCAGCTACAGCGAGAAGTACCCGGACGTGACGCGGGACGCGCAGGGCATGGAGCTGCTGCTGCGGCAGTTCTCGTTCCCCGGAGGCGTGCCCAGCCATGTCGCCCCGGAGGTGCCCGGCTCGATCCACGAGGGCGGCGAACTCGGCTACTCCCTCGCCCACGCCTACGGCGCCGCCCTCGACCACCCCGGCCTGCTGGTCGCCTGCGTGATCGGCGACGGCGAGGCCGAGACCGGCCCGCTGGCCGGCTCCTGGCACGCCAACAAGTTCCTCGACCCCGTCCACGACGGTGCCGTCCTGCCGATCCTGCACCTCAACGGCTACAAGATCGCCAACCCGACCGTGCTCGCCCGCCTCCCGGAGGACGAGCTCGACGCGCTCCTGCGCGGCTACGGCCACGAGCCGATCCACGTCGTCGGCGACGACCCCGCCGTCGTCCACCGCGCGATGGCCCAGGCGATGGACACCGCCCTCGATCGCATCGCCGAGGCCCAGCGCGCCGCCCGCGAGGAGGGCGTGACCGAGCGCCCGCACTGGCCGGTGATCGTGCTGCGCACCCCGAAGGGCTGGACCGGCCCGGCCGAGGTCGACGGCGAGCCGGTCGAGGGCACCTGGCGCTCCCACCAGGTGCCGCTGGCCGGCGTCCACGACAACCCGGAACACCTGCGGCAACTGGAGGCCTGGCTGCGCTCCTACCGGCCCGAGGAGCTGTTCGACACCGAGGGCCGGCCGGTCGCGGACGTCCTCGCCTGCGTCCCCGAGGGCAGCAGGCGGCTCGGCGCCACCCCGTACGCCAACGGCGGGCTGCTCGTCCGCGACCTGCCGGTCCCGTCCCTGGACGACTTCGCCGTCCCCGTCGACAAGCCGGGCACGACCCTGCACGAGCCCACGCGCGTCCTCGGCGACCTCCTGGCCCAGGTCATGCGGGACACCGCCGGGCGTCGCGACTTCCGCCTGGTCGGCCCGGACGAGACCGCCTCCAACCGGCTCCAGGCCGTCTTCGACGCCAGCGGCAAGGCCTGGCAGGCCGAGACCCTCGACGTCGACGAGCACCTCGACCGGCACGGCCGGGTGATGGAGGTCCTCTCCGAACACCTCTGCCAAGGCTGGCTGGAGGGCTATCTGCTCACCGGCCGGCACGGGCTGTTCTCCTGCTACGAGGCGTTCGTGCACATCGTCGACTCGATGGTCAACCAGCACATCAAATGGCTGCGCACCTCCCGGCGGCTGCCGTGGCGCGCCCCCATCGCCTCCCTCAACTATCTGCTGACCTCACACGTGTGGCGGCAGGACCACAACGGCTTCTCCCACCAGGACCCCGGCTTCGTCGACCACGTCCTCAACAAGAGCCCCGAGGTCGTCCGGGTCTACCTCCCGCCGGACGCCAACACCCTGCTGTCCGTCGCCGACCACGCCCTGCGCAGCCGCGACTACGTCAACGTCGTCGTGGCCGGCAAGCAGCCCTGCTTCGACTGGCTGTCGATGGACGAGGCCCGGGTCCACTGCGCCCGCGGCGCCGGCATCTGGGAGTGGGCCGGCACCGAGGACGGCTCCCGCGAACCCGACGTGGTGCTGGCCTGCGCCGGGGACGTCCCCACCCAGGAGACCCTGGCCGCCGCGCACCTGCTGCGCCGGCACCTGCCCGACCTGTCGGTCCGCGTGGTGAACGTCGTCGACCTCGCCCGGTTGCTGCCCCGCGAGGAACATCCGCACGGCATGAACGACTTCGAGTACGACGGCCTCTTCACCACCGACAAGCCGGTGATCTTCGCCTACCACGGCTACCCGTGGCTGATCCACCGCCTGGCCTACCGCCGCACCGGCCACCAGCACCTGCACGTGCGCGGCTACAAGGAGGCCGGCACCACCACCACGCCCTTCGACATGGTCGTCCGCAACGACCTCGACCGCTATCGCCTCGTCATGGACGTCATCGACCGCGTCCCGGGTCTCGCGGTGCGCGCCACGGCCGTACGCCAGCGCATGGCCGACGCCCGCACCCGCCACCACGCCTGGATCCGTGAGCACGGCACCGACCTGCCCGAGGTCGCCGAGTGGAACTGGAACGCCTGATTCGCAGGGGACGTCTTGTCACCCGGTAGGCTTCCCGTGCACGCAGGGAAGCACAGGGAAAGGATCCGGCGTTGCACGTCCAGGAGTGGCTCGAGACCGTACCCGCGGTCGCCGTCTACGCACTGGTGGGACTGGTCATCGGCCTGGAAAGCCTGGGCATCCCGCTGCCGGGCGAGATCATCCTGGTCTCCTCCGCGCTGCTGGCCTCCCAGCACGGTGCCATCGACCCCGTCGTCCTCGGCGCCAGCGCCACGGCCGGCGCGATCATCGGCGACTCCATCGGCTACGCCATCGGCCGCAAGGGCGGCCGCCCCCTGCTGGCCTGGCTCGGCAAGAAGTTCCCCAAGCACTTCAGCGAGGGCCACATCGCCACCGCCGAGCGCTCCTTCGAGAAGTGGGGCATGTGGGCCGTCTTCTTCGGCCGCTTCGTCGCCCTCCTCCGCATCTTCGCGGGCCCCCTCGCCGGTGTGCTCCGCATGCCGTACTGGAAGTTCCTCATCGCCAACGTCCTCGGCGGCATCGTCTGGGCAGGCGGCACGACGGCGGTCATCTACTACGTGGGCATCGTCGCCGAGTCCTGGCTGAAGCGCTTCTCCTGGCTGGGCCTGGTGGCGGCGGTCCTCGTCGGGCTCACGTCGATGCTGGTCCTCAAGCGCAAGGCGAAGAAGGCCCAGCCTGTAACCGCTGCCGAGTGAGACGCCCTTCTGCTATGCGTGCACCTCACGATGCGCCTTCGCCAGCTCGGCGTACATCGTGCCGTTGAGGGTGACTCCCTGCCGTTCCTCCTCCGACAGCTCCCGCCGGACCTTCGCAGGCACCCCCGCCACCAGCGACCCGGGCGGCACGACCATGCCCTGCGGCACCAGCGCCTGCGCGGCGACGAGCGACCCGGCCCCGATCACCGCCCCGTTCAGAACCGTCGCCCCCATACCGATCAGACAGTCGTCCTCGACGGTCGCCCCGTGCACCACGGCGTTGTGCCCGATGGACACCCGCTCACCCACCGTGACGGGAAACCCCGGGTCGGCATGGAGGGTGCAGTTGTCCTGGACGTTGCTGCTCGCGCCGACGGAGATCGTCTCGACGTCACCGCGCAGGACGGCCCCGTACCAGACACTCGCGCCCACCCCCAGCGTCACGCCGCCGATCACCGAAGCCGTCGGCGCCACGAACGCCTCCGGATCGACCTGCGGCTCCCTGCCGCCGATACCCGTGATCATCGCCCGCTGTCCCATGTCCGCCTCCAGAAACGTCGTAGACAACGCGCAAACCGTACGACACTCGATGGGGCGAAGATCACAGGCCTCCGACCCCGCGGGGTGAGCTACCGCTGAGTACCGTGACCTCGTGCCGAAGCGCAAGAACACGTTCTCATCCTGGTGGCGCGGCCTCGCGCAGCGCGCCGTCCACGCGGGCTGGGCCTGGGTGCAGCGCACGGGTTCCGTGACCGCCGAACATCCCGGGCGCTACCGATTCGGCGCGATGGGAACAGGTACCAGACTCGCCTTCCCGCTCGGCACGGTCTTCGGCGAACCCTGGATCCACGTGGGCGCCCACTGCATCATCGGCGAGCAGGTCACCCTCACCGCGGGCCTGATGCCCGACCTCGACCTCGGCCCGGACCCGATCCTGCGCATCGGCGACGGCGTCGTCCTGGGCCGCGGCAGTCACGTCATCGCGGACACGACGGTCGCCATCGGCAGCGACTGCTACTTCGGTCCGTACGTCTACGTCACGTCCACGAACCACTCCTACGACGATCCCCACGAGCCGATCGGCAAGCAGTGGCCGCGGATGGAGCCGGTGGAGATCGGGCCCGGCTGCTGGATCGGCACGGGCGCTGTGATCCTGCCGGGTGCCCGGATCGGGCGGAACGTGGTGGTGGCCGCGGGCGCGGTCGTCCGGGGCGCGGTGCCCGACCACGCCGTGGTGGCGGGTGCGCCGGCGCGCGTCGTACGGCGCTGGACACCGGCCGGTGGCTGGCAGCCGCCCCTGCGCACCCCGCCGCCGGTGCCGATACCGCAGGGCGTCACGCCCGAGCAGCTGTGCGCCCTGTCGGACCTGGACGAGGAGACGGCGGCCGGACTCGCCGAGCTGGAACCGGAGTCCTGAACCCGGCGACGAGCCGCGCAGTACAGTTCAGTGAACGCTCAGGTCAACTACGCCATAGTGCAGCCAGTTGCGCTACGGCGTGCAGAATATTGGACGGAATGTGTCGGACCTCGATCTGCTGACCCAGTCCCTGGCGCGCAGCGTCAAGCACTGGCGCGCGGTGCGCGGCTTCACCCTGGACGTGCTCGCCGCCCGGGCGGGCGTCAGCCGCGGCATGCTCATCCAGATCGAGCAGGCCCGCACCAACCCCAGCCTCGGCACCGTCGTCAAGATCGGCGACGCGCTCGGCGTCAGCATCACCACCCTCCTCGACTACGAGCAGGGCCCGAGGGTCCGCATCGTCCCCGCCGAGCAGGCCGTACGGCTGTGGCACACCGAGGCAGGCAGCTACAACCGGCTGCTCGCGGGCACCGAGGCGCCCGGCCCGCTGGAGATGTGGGACTGGCGGTTGATGCCCGGCGAGAACAGCCCGTCCGACCCGCACCCCGCCGGCACCATGGAGCTGCTCCACGTCACGGCCGGGGAGCTGACGCTCACCGTCGACGGCGTGGAGCACCGCGTCCCCGCCGGCGCGAGCGTGTCCTTCGAGGCCAACCTCCCGCACACGTACGGCAACACCGGCGACGTGCCGATGGAGATGATGATGGCCGTCTCGGTGCCGCCCGTGACCTGAGACGCCCGGTCCGAGGGCGGTCCGGTGTTGTTAGCGTGCCGTTATGCGCGCTCCCATCGGACACTTCGACGACGCCCGTCCGGCCCCGGCCTGCCTCGACGAGCTCACCGGCCCGGTCGCCGACG
Organism: Streptomyces coeruleorubidus; assembly: GCF_028885415.1. Classification (GTDB taxonomy): domain Bacteria; phylum Actinomycetota; class Actinomycetes; order Streptomycetales; family Streptomycetaceae; genus Streptomyces; species Streptomyces coeruleorubidus_A. The sequence goes on along the minus strand of NZ_CP118527.1, from coordinate 1,523,729 downwards.
CCGTACGCCACTGGCGCGGCAGCGTCCCCGCCGACCAGATCCTCTACGTCGACACCGACCCGGAGTGGGCCGACACGGCCGTCTTCGTGGAGCACTACGGGCGGGAGCTGCTGGAACAGTCCGCGAACTGCGTGGTCGTCGCGGGCAAGCGTGGCGGCGAGTCCACGCTCGCCGGGTGCGTGGTGCTGTCCACCACCCGGGTCGACGTCAACGGCGTCGTGCGCCGCCAACTCGGCGCCCGCAAGGCCTCGTTCGCCGCGATGGACACGGCGACCGGGGAGACCGGCATGGAGTACGGCGGCATCACCCCGCTCGGACTGCCCGGCGGCTGGCCCGTGCTGGTGGACGCGGCCGTCGTCGACCTGCCGTACCTGCTGGTCGGCAGCGGCCGGCGGCGCGGCAAGCTGCTGGTGCCGGGCAAGGCGTTCGCGGAACTGCCGGGCGCGGTGGTGCTGGAGGGGCTCGGGGTCGCCTGAGGGGGGCCTATGTCACCGCGTGGTGGGCCAGCGGCAGATGCGGGTCGGCCTCGCCTGGGGCCGGTTCCGGGTCGGCGTGGACCAGGGCCGCGGTGAGGCGGGGCACGGCGTGCAGCAGGGCGTGCTCGGCGTCGACGGCGATGCGGTGGGCCTGGCGTACGGTCACGTCACCGTCCACCACGACCGCGACCTCGGCGCGCAGCCGGTGACCGATCCAGCGCAGCCGCAGCTCGCCGACCCCGCGCACCCCGGCGACCTCGGTGAGCGCCCGCTCGGCCCGGTCCACCAGGGCCGGGTCGACCGCGTCCATCACCCGGCGGAACACCTCCCGCGCGGCGTCCCGCAGTACCAGCGCGATCGCCGCCGTGATCGCCAGCCCGACGATCGGGTCGGCCAGTTGCCAGCCCAGGGCCGATCCGCCGGCACCCAGCAGCACGGCCAGCGAGGTGAAACCGTCGGTGCGGGCGTGCAGTCCGTCGGCGACCAGCGCGGCCGAGCCGATCGCACGGCCGACGCGAATGCGGTAGCGGGCCACCCACTCGTTGCCCGCGAACCCGACGAGGGCGGCCACGGCGACCGCCGGGACGTGCTGGACCGGGCGCGGGTCGAGGAGGCGGTCGATCGCCGTCCAGCCGGCGAAGGCCGCCGACGCGGCGATCGTCAGCACGATCACCAGGCCCGCCAGGTCCTCGGCCCGCCCGTAGCCGTAGGTGAAGCGCCGGGTGGCCGCGCGCCGGCCCAGTACGAAGGCGATGCCGAGGGGTACGGCGGTGAGCGCGTCCGCGGCGTTGTGCACGGTGTCCCCGAGCAGCGCCACCGAGCCGGAGACGGCCACCACGACCGCCTGAGCCAGCGCCGTCACGCCGAGCACCGCGAGCGAGACCCACAGCGCCCGCATCCCGCGGGCCGAGGACTCCAGTGCGGGGTCGACCTTGTCGGCCGTCTCGTGGGAGTGCGGCGTGAGGAGGTGGGAGAGGCGGTGCCGGAGGCCGTGCCGGTGCCCCCGGTCGTGAGGGTGGGAGTGCTGGTGCCGGTCGCTCACGTGCGTCCCCTTCCGGTGCGTGCGAGTGGACGTGCCCACGTCCATGGGGCCATTATGTGCGTATGAGCGCACGCATGCACCTGTCATCTGCGCACGATGCGCATTCGCGCAGCCCGGGCGAGGAACAGTTCGCGCTCGCCGCCGAACTCCTCGCCCTGCTCGGCGACCGCACCCGCCTCGCCCTGCTGCACGCGCTGGCCGAGACGGAGGCCGACGTCACGACCCTCACACAGAGGTGCGGGGCGGCCCGGCCCGCCGTCAGCCAGCACCTGGCGCGACTGCGTCTGGCGGGCCTGGTGAACACGCGCAAGGAGGGCCGCCGGGTGATCTACGCGCTCCGCGACGGCCATCTGCGCCGGCTCGTGGACGAGGCGCTGAACGTGGCCGACCACCGGCTCACCGACCGGCCCGTCCACGACTGAATCAGTACCGCGCGGCCGTCCCCAGGTACTGCTCGGCGAAGGCGGCGGCCGCCGCGGGCGACGTGAACAGGCGGCGCAGCCGGGCCAGCGTGGTGCCCGCGCGGAACGGGTCGCCCGCCGCCGTGCCGTGGTACACCTCGGACAGCCACTGCGAGAACTCCTGGTAGTCCCACACCCGCCGCAGGCACGCCTGCGCATAGCCGCCCAGGCCGCTGTCGTCCCCGCTGTTCAGGCTGGCCACCAGGGCGTCGCCGAGCAGGAAGGCGTCGTGCAGGGCGAGGTTCATGCCCTTGGCGGCGATGGGGGCGACCAGATGGGCCGCGTCACCGGCGAGGAAGAGCCGGCCGAACACCATCGGCTCGACCACGTAGTCGTGCATGTCCAGCACGCGCTTCTCGATCAGCCGACCCTCGGTCAGCGGCGGCACACCGGCCGCCCCGAGCCGGTTGTGGAGCTCCGCCCAGACGCGCTCGTGCGGCCAGTTCTCCGGGTCGTCGCCCGGCGGGCACTGGAGGTAGTAGCGGGTCACCTCCGGGTTGCGGGGCATCTGCCCGGCGAACCCGTCGGCGTGGCAGCCGAACAGCACGCAGTCGGCGGACGGCGGCGCCTCGGCGAGCACGGCCAGCCAGCCGATGCCGTAGTCGTGCCGTGCGACACGGACCCGCTCCGGCGGCAAGGATGCCCGCGTCACGCCGCGCGCCCCGTCGCAGCCGGCCACGAAGTCGCAGTGCACCACCCGGTGTTCACCCGTCTCCGGGCAGGTGTACGACACCGACGGCCGGTCGGTGTCGATGTCGTGCACCCGCACGTCCCGGACCCCGAAACGGATCCGTCCGCCGCGTACGTCGGCGTACTCGCGCACCAGGTCCGTCACCAGCAACGGCTGCGGATAGACGAAGTGATGACTGCCCGTCAGCTCGCCGTAGGGGAACCGGTACCGCTCGCCGTCGAAGCGGAACTCGCACGCGGTGTGCAGCTCCGCGCGGTCCAGCAGGTTCCGGGCGAGGCCCCGCTTCTCCAGGCCCCGCACGGCCCATTCCTCGATGACTCCGGCCCGGGGCCGCTGTTCGATGAACTCGCGGGTCTCGGTCTCCAGCACCAGGCAGTCCACGGACGCGGCCCGCAGGATGTTGCCGACGGTCAGCCCCGCGGGACCGGCGCCCACGACAACGACCGGGAAGCGTTGCGGGGCGCCGGAGTTCGGGGGCGGGGAGGCTTGGGTCATGCGCTCATTATGGAGGCGTCGACCGCGCGTGGCCGGTGTCAGTGGACGGGCACCTCGGTGACGGCCACCTCCCCGATGCTCCGCTCGATCTCCTCCGGCCGGGACGCCGACGCCCGGGCCCAGTAGTAGATCGCCAGGGAGAACACCGTGATGACCAGGATGTCCCACCACAGTCCGATGTGTCCCTGGCCGCCGAAGCCGCCCTGCCAGGAGATGATGCCCATGCCCAGCAGGTAGACGGGCAGCCACTGGGCGGCCTTCCAGTCGAGCCGGGGTGCGTCGGGCAGGCCCTTGCTGGTGGCGTACCAGGCGTATCCGCCGAGCAGGACGTAACCGAGGACGATGGCCACACCGAGGCGCCACAGCGTGTCCCAGGTCGACCAGTAGATGATGAGGTTGGCGACCACGAACGACAGCGGGGAGACGACGTTCCCGCCGGGCAGGCGGTAGGGGCGTTCGCGGTGCGGCAGCCGGTCGGCGAAGACGCCGTACGCCAGCGGGGCGCCCGCGTACATCAGCACGCTCGCCGAGGTGATGAAGCCGACCAGCTGCTGCCAGCTCGGGAACGGCAGGAAGCAGATCACGCCGGTCACGAACGAGATGATCAGGCCGAACCACGGCACGCCGCGCGCGTCGGTGCGGGTGAAGATCTTCGGCGCGTAGCCGTTGCGGGCCAGGCCGTAGGAGACGCGGGAGGTGGCGGTGGTGTAGATCAGGCCGGTGCCGCCGGGGGAGACGACCGCGTCCAGATACAGCACCACGCTCAGCCAGCCGAGCCCCAGCAGGGTGGCCAGGCCCGCCCAGGGGCCGCTGATACCTGGGTAGTCGAGCTTGGTCCAGCCGTGCGCGAAGGAAGTCAGCGGCAGGGCGGCGATGAAGACGATCTGGAGCAGGACGTAGATCGCGGCTCCGATGGCGACCGAGCCGAGTGTCGCGCGCGGCAGGTCACGGGCCGGGTCGCGGCTCTCGCCCGCCAACTGGATCGCCTGCTCGAAGCCCAGCAGGGCGAAGATGATGCCGCTGGAGCTGACGGCGCTCAGCACGCCGTGGGCGCCGAACGGGGCGAAGCCGTGCTCCGTGAAGTTGCCCGGGTGGAAGTTGCCGGCCGCGATGATGAAGATCGCGGCCAGCGGCACGGCCACCTTCCACCAGGTGGCGGCGCTGTTGGTGTGCGCCAGGATCCGCACGCCGAGGAAGTTGATGACGACGAACACGGCCATGAGGATCACGGCGACGACGAACCCGCTCGTCGTCAGCGTCTGGTCCTTGGCGTGCTGGAAGCCCTGCGCCCAGTGATAGTGCCCGGCGTAGCCGATCATGGCCTCGACCTCGATCGGTGCCACGGTCGCGGCCTGGAGCCAGGAGAACCAGCCGAAGGACATGCCGGCCAGACCGCCGAACGCGTAGTGCGGATAGCGTGCCGTGCCGCCCGCGACCGGGAACATGCCGCCCAGTTCCGCGTGCACCAGTGCCAGGAGCACGATCGCGACCGCGCCGATCAGCCACGACAGGATCGCCGCGGGACCGGCCGCCACGACCGCCTTCTCGGCACCGTACAACCAGCCGGAACCGATGATGGAGCCGACCGACGCCCACATGAGCCCGATCAGTCCGACATCCCGGCGGAGGCCGTCTCTTACCATGAATTCGGGGGCCTCTCATAAATGAACTCAAGGAGTTCGGCGAGCAAGAGGCCTCAGATTAGAAATCGATTATCCAGCGGTAGAAGACGAGTTGTGCAGCCTTGACCCGGCGCGGGCATTTCCTGGGAAGGGCTTCAGGAATTCTGTACGCGGTGATGAGGAAGTCGTGGGATCTCGATCGCCGGGCAGCGGTCCATCACCATCTCCAGCCCCGCGGCGCGGGTCCGGTCGTACGCCGCCTCGTCGATGACGTCGAGCTGGAACCACACCGCCTTCGCGCCCTTGGCGACCGCCTCGTCCGCGACGGCTCCGGCCAGATCGCTGTTCACGAACACGTCCACGACGTCCACGTCGAAGGGGATGTCCGCCAGACTGGCGTACCCCTGCTCGCCGTGCACCGTCTCCGCCTTGGGGTGCACGGGCACGACGCGCTTGCCGTAGCGCTGGAGGACGGCGGCGACGCCGTACGCCGCGCGCCGCTGGTTCGACGACAGGCCCACCACGGCCCAGGTGTCGCCGAGCTCGGTGAGGATCCTGCGGACTGTTGCCTCGTCGCCGTACACCGGCGGCCTCCTCGAAAGTCGCGGAAGAACTGCTGTCCCCACAACGGCGTACGGTCCGCGGTGATTCCCCGGCGTCCTCCGTGATAGCTTGCCGAGGCCAGTCGAACCCATGTACGTGGGTCAGGGAATCCGGTGCGAATCCGGAACTGACGCGCAGCGGTGAGGGGGACGGGCGGGGCCTCGGCCACTGGACGGCGTGTGTGACGTCCGGGAAGGCGCCCCGCACCGGACGAACCCGAGTCCGAAGACCTGCTGGCGGCCCCCGCGGCCGTTCGCGGCGGGGGAGCACCGTACGACCGGGCTCCGCGATCGAGCCCTCGACGACTGAGGACTGGTTTCCGTGCCCCTCGCCCCACCCGCCCGTGCCGCCGTCCTGCTCGCGGCCGGCTCCCTGCTCCTGACCGGCTGCGGCGACTCGAAGGCCACGACCGTGAAAGCCGCCGTCACGCTCGACAACTGCGGCCACGAGGTGCGCGTCGAGGCCGCGCCGCGGCACGCCGTCTCCCTCAACCAGGGCACCACCGAGATCCTGCTCTCCCTCGGCCTCGCCGACCGCCTCGCGGGCACCGCCACCTGGACCGACCCCGTGATGAAGGGGTTGGCGAAGGCCAACGCGAAGGTGCCGCGCATCGCCGACGACAACCCGTCCTTCGAACGGGTCCTGGACACCGGCCCCGACTTCGTCGCGGCGTCCTTCGTCTCCACCCTCGGCAAGGGCGGCGTCGCCACCCGCGAGCAGTTCGAGAAGCTCGGCGTGCCCACGTACGTCTCCCCGTCGGACTGCGCCGGCAAGGACAACTCCGGGGGCGGCGACGGCGCGCGCGCCAAGGCGCTGGGCATCGACACCGTCTACGGCGAAGTGCGCGACCTGGCGACCGTGTTCGGGGTGAAGGAACGGGGCGACAGGCTCGTGGCCTCCCTCCAGAGCCGCATGGCGAAGGCCACACACGGCATCGAGGCCTCCGACGTCACTCTCCTGTACTGGTTCGCCAACTCCGAGTCGCCCTACATGGCGGGCTGTTGCGGAGCACCCGGCATCATCACCCGGGCCCTCGGCGCGAAGAACGTCTTCGACGACACGCACGAGGAGTGGCCGCAGACCAACTGGGAGACGGTCGCCGACCGCGACCCCGACGTGCTCGTCATCGGCGACCTGACCCGCAGGTCGCAGACCGCCGAGTCCGCCGCGAAGAAGATCGCCTTCCTGGAGTCCAACCCGGTCACCAGGAACATGGACGCGGTCGAGCACAAGCGGTACGTACTGCTCAGCGGGCAGGCCATGAACCCGACCATCCGCACGGTCGAGGGCGTGGAACAGGTCGCCGCCGGACTGCGCGAGTTCGGGCTCGCGAAGTGACCGTCCGCGGGCCCGCGCTCGGTGTTGCCGGCGCCTTGCTCCTGGTGGTCTCCCTTGCCCTGGCGATCACCGTCGGCCCGGCCGACATCCGGGTCGCGGACGTCTGGTCCGTCGTCGCCGCCCACCTCGGGCTCGGCAGCTCGGACCTGACGCCGATCCGCGACGGGATCGTCTGGCAGCTGCGGCTGCCGCGCACCCTGCTCGCTGCCGTGTGCGGCGCCGGACTGGCCGTCTGCGGGGCGGTGATGCAGTCGCTGCTGCGCAACCCGCTCGCCGACCCGTTCGTGCTCGGGGTGTCCTCCGGCGCCTCCACCGGCGCGGTCGTGGTCGTCGTCCTGGGCGTGGGCGGCGGTGCCGTCTCGGTGTCCGCGGGCGCGTTCCTCGGCGCCCTGGTGTCCTTCGCGCTGGTGCTGCTGCTCAGCCACACCCTCGGCGGCACCACCGACCGGGTCGTCCTCGCGGGCGTCGCCGCCATGCAGCTCTTCTCCGCGCTCACCTCCTTCGTCGTGATGACCGCCGCCGACGCCGAGACGACCCGGGGCGTGCTGTTCTGGCTCCTCGGCTCGCTCGGCGGCGCGGGCTGGACCGACGTGTGGCTGTGCCTGTCCGTCCTGGCCGTGACGCTGGTGGTCTGCCTGTCGTACGCCCGTACCCTCGACGCCTTCGCCTTCGGGCAGGACGCGGCGGCCGCGCTCGGGGTGTCCGTGGCCCGCACCCGGCTGGCGCTGCTGTGCGTCACGGCCCTGCTCACCGCCGCGCTGGTCAGCTCGGCCGGGGCGATCGGCTTCGTCGGGCTGGTCCTGCCGCACGCCGCGCGGGCCCTGGCCGGTCCCGGGCACGTCCGGCTGCTGCCGGTCACCGCACTCGCCGGCGCGGTGTTCCTGGTGTGGGTGGACACGCTCGCCCGTACGATCCTGGATCCGCAGGAGGTGCCGGTGGGAGTCGTGACGTCGCTGATCGGGGTGCCGGCGTTCGTGGCGGTGCTGTACCGGACGCGGAGGGTGCGGTGAGCGGGGTGGGGGCGGCGAAGAGCGGTGCCGGGCTGCGGGCCGAGCGGGTCGGCCGCCGTGCCGACGGGCGCCTGATCCTCGACGACGTCGTCCTCGCGCCGGAGACCGGCTCCACCGTCGGCGTCCTCGGCCCCAACGGCTCCGGCAAGTCCACGCTGCTGCGGCTGCTGGCCGGGTTGCTCACGCCGACCGCCGGAGTCGTCACCCTCGAAGGCACGCCGCTGGCGACCTGCCCCGCCGCACCGTCGCCCCCGCCTCGCCGTGGTCGAGCAACAGGCCGACACGCAGGTCGAGTTGACGGTCGCGGACGTCGTACGGCTGGGCCGTGTCCCGCACCGCCGCACCGCGCCGACCAGCCCTGGCACACCCTCTCGGGCGGCGAACGCCAGCGGGTGCAGATCGCCCGCGCGCTCGCCCAGGAGCCCCGCGAACTCCTCCTGGACGAGCCGACGAACCACCTCGACATCCACCACCAGCTCGACCTGCTCGCCCTGGTCACCGGCCTGCCGGTCACCACCGTCGTCGCCCTGCACGACCTCAACCTCGCGGCGATGTACTGCGACCAGGTCGTCGTACTGAGCGCGGGGCGGGTCGTGGCGGGTGGCGCTCCGGGCGATGTCCTGACGGAGGAACTCATCGCCGAGGTGTACGGGGTGCGGGCCGCCGTCAGCCGTGACGGCCCCGAGCGGCGGCCTCATGTGCGGTTCCTGGGGACGCTGGGGTGAGGAGGCGTAGAGCGATTGGGGCCGTGGTGGTCTGAACGGCCGGTGTGTCGTGGGTGGGGGCGGCCGCCCGGCACGCCATTGGTGGGGTGTTCCCGCCACTGTGGCCGGAAAAAGCCGCACATGCCTGCGTGTGCCCGCCCACCCGGCCTACGCTCGCCTAGTGCTGCGCATCATCGACGCCCGTACCGGCGAGCCGGTCGACGCCGCTCCGGCCCGCCGGGGCCTGACCCGTGTCGAGGTACACGCGCCCGGCTCCGACACGACGGATCTGCGGGTGCTGCTCGTGGCGGACCTGCTCGTGCGGGCGCTGGAGCTCGGCGGCACACCGGTGTGGGCCCTGCTGACCGGCGGGCGCCGCCAGGCGGAGCTGCGAGCGGACGCCGCGGCCCTCGGCATCCGCCCCTTCGAGGACAGCCCCGACGTCAGCGCCGGGCTGGGCGAGGCCCAGGTCGTCCATGTCGCCGCCGAGGGCGGGGCGGCGCCTGACGGCGTGCGGATCGCTGTCGCCCCCGTGGAGGCGGCGGGGCCGGGCGCGTCGGACGGAGGGCGGCGGGAAGCCGGGAGGTCGGACGACGTTTCGGCGGAGTCGGGCCTGTCGAGCGGCCGGTCGGCGGGCTCGGGCCTGCCGGTCGGTGAGTCGGCGCAGTCGGGCCGGCCCGGCGGGCAGTCGGTGGGTTCGGGCCTGCGGGGCGACCAGTCGGTGGGCTCGGGACTGCGGGGCGGTGAGTCGGCGGGCTCGGGCCTGCGGAGCGGTGAGTCGGCGGAGCGCCGGTCTGGCGGGCAGTCGGCGGGCGCGGACATGCCGAACGGCCACCCGGCGGAGTCGGGCCTGCCAGCCGGTGAGTCGGCGGCTTCGAGCCTGTCGGTCGGTGAGTCGGCGAAGTCAGGCGCGCCGAGCGTCCAGCCGGCGGAGCCGGGCCCGCCAGCCGACTCGTCCTCGGAGTCACGCCCGCCGAGCCGCCAGCCGACGGAGGAAGATCTGCCAGCCGACGGCAAGTCCGCGAGGCCGGCCCCGTCGAACAGCCAGTCGGTGGACCCTGCCCCGCTGGGCGTCGATCCCACCGTCCTGCGTCTCGCCCTGCTCACCCGGCATCACAGCGCGCCCGTCCGGCTGGACGCGGGCGTCCTCGACGAGGCGCAGGCCACCCTGGCCCGCTGGCGCGGCGCGGTCGCCCATTGGGCCCGCAGGCCCTCGCGGCCCGTCCCCGACGACGTGCGCGGGCGGTTGCGCGATGCCTGGGAGGACGATCTGGACGTGCCCCGGGTGCTGGACGAGCTGCGGCGGGTGGAGAACGAGCCGGAGCTGCCGGACGGCGCCCGTTTCGAGACGTACGCCTATGCCGACCGGCTCCTCGGACTCGAACTCACCCGCGACCTGGGAGCCCCGTCATGATCGAGCGCAAGGGAGCGGGCCCGCTGCGCCGCCTGGTCGTGCTGCGGCACGCCAAGTCCGCCTGGCCCCTGGACGTCGCCGACCACGAGCGCCCGCTCGCCCCGCGCGGCCGCCGCGACGCCCCCGCGGCCGGACAGGCCCTGGCCGAGGCCGACTGCCTGCCGGACCTCGCGCTGTGCTCCACCGCCGTACGCGCCCGCCGGACCTGGGAGCTGGCCGCCGCCGAGTGGGGCACACCCCCGCCCGTCCGGTACGACCGGCGTCTGTACGCCGCGAGCCCCGCCGGTCTGCTGGCCGTCGTGCACGAGGTGTCGGCCGAAGTGGAGACACTCCTGCTGATCGGGCACAACCCGGGCCTGGAGGAACTGGTCCTGGCGCTCGCCGATGACGGCCTCGACGACACTCTGGAGCGGGTCCGCACGAAGTTCCCTACCTCGGCCATCGCAGTCCTGTCCTGGTACGGCACGACCTGGCGCGCCCTCACCCCCGGCACCGCGCTGCTCACCTCCATGACCGTGCCCCGGGGCGCGAAGAAGTAGCCCCGGGCCCGCGCATAGGCTGGCCCGATGCAGGACGAATACCGCACGGTCGCCCGCGCCGGCGTGCACGAGACCGAGGTCAACCGCTCCCGCTTCCTGTGCGCCCTCGCCCCGGCGGCCACCGAGCAGGAGGCGCAGGACTTCGTCGCCACGGTCCGCAAGGAGCACGCCGACGCCAGCCACAACTGCTGGGCCTACGTCATCGGCGCAGACGCCTCCGTCCAGAAGGCGAGCGACGACGGCGAACCCGGCGGCACCGCCGGCGTCCCCATGCTCCAGATGCTGCTGCGCCGCGACATGCGGTACGTCGTCGCCGTCGTCACCCGCTACTACGGCGGGGTCAAGCTCGGCGCGGGCGGGCTCATCCGGGCGTACGGCGGAGCGGTCGGCGAGGCCCTGGACACCCTCGGCACGCGCACCCGGCGCCGGTTCCGGCTGGCCACGGTCACCGTCGACCACCAGCGGGCCGGCAAGCTGGAGAACGACCTGCGTACCTCCGGGCGCGAGGTGCGGGACGTGCGTTACGGGGAGGCGGTCACGATCGAGATCGCACTGCCGGACGCCGACGTGGACGCCTTCCGGGCGTGGCTCGCCGACGCGACCGCCGGAACGGCCGGCTTCGAACCGGGCGGGGAGGCGTACGGCGACGCCTGACGTGCGATCAGCCACGTGCGCGGCGCCCGGGAGCCGGCCCGGCGGGCATCAGTGCCGATGGAGCGGGAGCGGGACGGCGGCCCGCAGCGCACCACCTAGGCCGTTGCGCACCGGTACGCGCCCCGCCCCCTCGGCCGAACCGGCGAAGGGGCGGAGCGGTGGGCACCGGACCGTCCGCCGCGGACGGTGGCTATCGGTCGGTGTCGGTGACGGCGGGCGTCTCCCGGTGTACGGCAAAGCGGGCGGCGCCGACGGGCTCCTCAACATGCCCGGCCGGGTCGATGGGGCCTTGGCCGCCCTCGGCCCCCGCACCCCCCGCGGCTTCCGCGCTCGCGGGGACGCGGCCCAGCCGGACGGCGAGCAAGGCCGTGCCGACGGCGAGTGCCGCGAGGACGTAGGCGGTGAGGTCGAAGGCCGCCACGAAGTCGGCCATGCCGGTGTCCGGACCCGGTGCCTGGGGATTGGTACCCAGAAAGCCGCGGTACAGGGCCCCGATGACAGCCACACCGAAGGCCATGCCCGCCTGGGTGACGGTGTTCAGCACACCCGATCCGGCGCCCGCGTCGTCCGGGTGGACCCGGGAGAGGACGGTGTCCACCAGGGGGGCGACGACCAGGCCCTGCCCGAACCCGGAGACCCCCATCACCACCGCGAGCCCGATCGCCTGGCTCGTGCTCTCCAGGCCGGTGACGGCGGGCACGGCGGCGAGACCGGCCGCCATGACCAGACCGCCCGCCACCGACACCCCGATGCCGAACCGGGCCGCGAGCCCGCGGCAGGCCGCGGAGGCGGCGATGAATCCGAGGCCGAGCGGCACGAAGACCATGCTCGCGGCCAGTGGCGTCAGCCGGAGTCCCGACTGGAGGTGGAAGGTGAGAACCAGGAACAGCCCGGCGTTGCCGGAGAAGAACAGCAGCACGGTGCCCATGCTGAGCGGGAAGCCCTTGGCCCGCAGCAGCCGGCTCGGCAGCAGCGGGTCGTTGCCCTGGGATTCCGTCCGGCGCTCCCACCGCAGGAAGGCCACGGTGCCGGCCGCGGTGAGGGCGAAGCAGACGTACGTCCACCAAGGCCAGCCGTGCTCACCGCCGAGGATCAACGGGATGAGCACGAGAGGCAGCAGCACGGCGGTGAAGACGGCTCCGGCGATGTCGAGTCGCGGCAGATCGGCGCTGCGGCTCTCGGTGACGGCGGGCACGGCCGCGCACAGGATCGCCGCGCCGATCGGCACGTTGATCAGGAAGATCATGCGCCAGCCCAGACCGGCCACATCGAGGTCGAGCAGCAGACCGCCGCCGACGAGGCCGGCGATGACGCCCGCGCCGATGGAGGCACCGTAGGCGCCGACGGCACGGGCGCGGTCGCGTTCGTGCACGAAGACGGCCCGGATGAGCGAGAGCACCTGCGGTGTCATCACCGCGGCCGACAGGCCCTGCAGCACCCGGGCAGCGATCAGCGTGGCCGGGCTGGGCGCGAGCGCGCACAGCAGGGACGTCAGGGTGAAGGTGGCCACGCCGTACTGGAAGGTGCGCTTGCGGCCGATCCGGTCGCCGAGCCGGCCGCCGGTTACCATGCCCGCGGCGTAGGCGATCACGTAACCGTCGATGATGAACTGGAGTTGGCCGAACCCGGCGTTCAGGTCCGCCTGGATCCCCGGAGCCGCGACGTTCACGATGAACATGTCGATCTGGCTCATGAACATCGCGAGCAGGACCACGGTGAGTCCCGCCCAGTCCCGCCCCGTTGCTCGGGGAGGGCCGGTCGCGGTGGCGGCCCCGGCATCGGCTCCTGCCTTCGGGTTCGCTTTCCGTGTCTCTGTGCGCATATCACCACTCGGTTTCCAACGTGCGCTGAAGCGCGCTTGTTTAGTGCTAAATTCAGATCTAAATGTAGCAGGTCGGTGTGAAGGGTGAGCTCATGACGGCATCAGAGGAAAGCGATCGCCGACCGGCGGGAGAGGACCCGGCGGACGCCATCGCGGCCGCCTGGAGCCGCGAGCGGCCCCAGACCCCGGTGGGCTCCATCGGCGTGGTCACGAGAATCTGGCAGCTCGCCAAGCACTTCGGCGACGACCGCCGGCGGGTCCTCGCCGAGGCGGGAGTCGACCCGGCCACCCTGGACCTGCTGAGCGTGCTGCGCCGCAGCGGGCCGCCCTACACCCTGAGCACCCGGGACCTCGCCGCGCACTCCCTGGTGACCGCGGGCGCCATCTCCCAGCGGGTCGCGCGCGCCGAGCGCGACAACCTGGTCACGCGCCGCCCCGCCCCCGGCCGCAGCCGCGCGGTTCTGGTCGAACTGACCCCGGCCGGGCACGAGCTGGTGGAACGCACGGTGGACCGGGTGCTCACCCGCGAGGCACAGTTGCTGGAACGCCTGGGCCCGGAGCGGCGTGAAGCGCTCGCCGAGTTGCTGCGCGAGCTGCTCGACGACGTGCAGGACGAGCTGAACGTGCGGGGCGTCTCCCATGTGGGGCACGAGGGCCTCGACCACACGGGGCAGGGCTGAGCCGGACCGTCGTCGGCACGGCTTCCCCGGGCCGTCTGCGGGGAAGCCGTGCCGTCCTGTTCCGGGGCGGCGGTGCCGGCTCCGTACTGGCTCGGTGCCGGCTCAGTATCCGTATGCGCTGGGCGCGTTCTGGCCGCCGTCCACCGGGATGTTCGCGCCGTTGACGGCCCGTGCCCGGTCCGAGAGCAGGAAGGCGATCACCTCGGCGACGTCCCGCGGATCGACCAGACGGCCGCCGGGGAACTCCTTCTCGAACTCGCGGTAGGCCCGCGGGTCCTCGTCCCGGAGCCTGGCCCAGCCCTTGCCCTCGATCAGCATGGAGCCGGGCGAGACACAGTTGACCCGGACGCCTCGCGGCCCCAGCTCGCGGGCCAGGGACGAGGCCATGTGGATCTGCGCGGCCTTGGCCGCCGCGTACTGCGCGGGCGGGGCGGGCTTCCAGCCGGAGACGGAGGACACCAGCACGGCGCCGCCCCCGGTCCCGGCCAGGTGATCGGCGGCCTCGCGCAGCGCGATCGCCGGATGGGTGACGTTGAGCCGGCACGTCAGGTCCCAGTCGGACGGTTCCGTGTCGCGCAGGTCCGCACCGCGCGCGCCGCCCGCGACGGTCACGAGGCCGTTCACCCGGCCGAGCCGGGCGGCCGACTCCCGTACGAACGCCGCGAGGGCGGACTCGTCGAGCACGTCCAGTCGCGCGGTGTGGAGGGTGCGCCCGTACCGGGCGCGCACCTCCTCGGCCACCGCCTCCAGCGAGGCCGCGTCACGGCCGCACACGGCGAGATCGCAGCCCTGCGCGGCGAGCCGGAGCGTGGTCTCCCGCCCCAGCCCGCGGCTGCCGCCGGTCACGATCACCGCCTTTCCGCCCGTGTCGCCCGTGTCCTTGGTGTCGACTGTGTCGTTCAAGCCGTCCTGCTCCTCTCCTCGTACTGTCGCCTCCCTCCTCGTTTCCCTGCTCCGGGTGGGACGTTCAGCCCGTCCTCGCGGGGTCGCGCACGATGTACGCCGAGAGGATCTCGTCGATGCGGTCCAGCACCGCCTGCTCCAGGCGTACGCCGGAGGCCGCGGCGTTCTCCTTGACCTGCTCGGGACGGCTGGCGCCGATGATGGCCGCGGAGACGGACGGGTTCTGCAGGACCCACGCGATCGCCAGCTGGCTCATCGTCAGGCCGAGGTCCGAGGCGACCGGCCCCAGCTCCTGGACGGCCCGCAGGGCTCCCTCGTCCTTCATCCAGTGGCCCACCAGCATGTCGACGAAGCCCTTGCCGGCCTCGGTGCCCGCCCGGGAGTCCGAAGGCGCCGCGGTGCCCGGCAGGTACTTGCCGCTCAGGATGCCCTGGGCCAGGGGCGACCAGACGACCTGCCCCAGTCCCTCCCGCTCGCAGGCGGGCACGACCTGCGAGTCGATGACCCGCCACAGCATCGAGTACTGCGGCTGGCTGGCGACCAGCGGGACGCGCAGCTCCCGGGCGAGAGAGGCCGCGCGGCTGATCTGCTCGGCGGTCCACTCGCTCACCCCGACGTAGAGGACCTTCCCGGAGCGGACCAGGTCCGCGAAGGCGAGCATGGTCTCCTCCAGCGGAACGGCCGGGTCGTAGCGGTGCGCGTAGTAGACGTCGACGTAGTCGGTGCCGAGCCGGCGCAGCGAGCCCTCGCAGCCCTCGATGACGTGCTTGCGGGACAGACCGCGGTCGTTGGGGCCGGGGCCCACCGGGTGGCAGACCTTGGTGGAGAGCACGAGGCCCTCGCGCCGCTCACCGGCGAGCGCCTTGCCGAGCACGGTCTCGGCGCGGGTCTCGGAATACACGTCGGCGGTGTCGAATGTGGTGATGCCCGCGTCGAGCGCGGCTCGCACGCAGGCGTGCGCCGCCTCCTCGTCGATCTGGGCACCGTGGGTGATCCAGTTGCCGTAGGCGATCTCGCTGATCACGAGGCCGCTCTGGCCGAGCCGTCGGAACTCCATGTGCTGTGTCCTCTTCTCTGGGGCTTTTTCTCTGGGTCT
This sequence comes from Streptomyces coeruleorubidus, assembly GCF_028885415.1. Classification (GTDB taxonomy): domain Bacteria; phylum Actinomycetota; class Actinomycetes; order Streptomycetales; family Streptomycetaceae; genus Streptomyces; species Streptomyces coeruleorubidus_A. The sequence continues at coordinate 1,508,179 of NZ_CP118527.1, read as the reverse complement.
TCTCTCGGACGTTCTCGGGTGCCGCGGCGCGTCCCGGCGGTGCGCGTGCGGGTACGACGGGACGGCCGGCGCGCCGCCTCACAGCAGTGCCGCCGTGCGGGCCACCACCTGGCGGGCCTGGCGGGGGCTCAGCCGCGGGTCGCAGGCCGACTCGTAGTGGGGCAGCGGGGCGGGCGAGGCCAGTTCCGCCGCCGTGTCGACGCACTCGGTGACGGGGCGATGGGCCGTCTCCAGCATCAGACCGGCCGGACGCAGGCCGCGGGCGAGCAGGGCCGACACGAAGCCCTCGATCTCCGCCATGACGTCATCGACCGCACGGCTCTTCTGCCCGGCGCCGTTGGTGCGGGTGTTGCCGTGCATCGGATCGCAGATCCAGGCCACGCCGGCGGCCTCGTCGCCGAGTGCCCCGAGCACGGAGGTCAGTCGCGGGACGATGTGCTCCCGGCCCATGCGCACGATCAGTGAGAGCCTGCCGGGACGGCGCCGGTCGCCGAGCATCCGCACCAGCGTGCGGACGTCCTCGGGCGATGCCTCGGGGCCGATCTTGACACCGACGGGGTTGCCGACCGACGCGGCGAACTGCACGTGCTGATGGTCCGGTTGACGCGTCCGGTCGCCGATCCACAGGAAGTGGCCGGAGGAGCCGTAGCGGCCCCCGTCCGCGTCGGGGCGCACCAGGGCCTGCTCGTACTCCAGGAGCAGCGCCTCGTGTCCCGCGTACGTGCGCTGGGGCGCCGTCCGCCCGGCCAGGCCCAGGTCCCGTTCGAGCAGGGTGCTCAGGGTGTTCCCGGCGTTCCGGTACGCCAGAAGCAGCCGGGACGGCAGCGCGATGCGTGCCGCCAGGGTGGGCTCGGGGGCGTTGACCGCGTCCCCGCGGTAGACGGGCAGCACCGTGCCGTCGGACAGGGTCTCGGTCGGCTTCGAGCGCGGTTTGGCGTACTGCCCGGCGATCCGCCCCATCCGTACGGTGGGCAGACCGCTGGTGTCGGTGAACTCGTCGGCCAGCCGGTGCAGTTGGTCCGCCTTGGCGAGAACGGTCTCGGGGGTGGCGTCGGCGAACCGCTCGGCGCACTCCCCGGCCTGGAGCACGAAGGCCTCACCCCGGGCGGCCCGCCCGAGCTCGACGGTGAGATCGGCGCAGGCGGTGGCGTCCACCAGGGGAGGTTTCGCCTCCAGGGAGAGCAGGACGTCCTTGAGTTCGTCGAGTGAGGCCCATTCGGGCTGCTGAAGGGCCCGGGCCGGCAACAGCAGGCGCGTGGCGGTCATGGTCTTCCTCCATCGGGCGGTGCGGCGTCCGGCTCGGGGCCGGGCCGAAGTAGCGGGTGGTGGCGTGGGGTTGGGGGCAGGGCGGGGGCAACCCGGCGCCCCCGGCCGTGCTGGGTGGTCGCCGGCGTCAGGCGGCGGCGGTGCGGCGCGTGTCTGTGGTGGTGGCGTCGGGGCCGGGATCCGTGACGGCGAGCGGCAGGAACCGGGCCCGGGCCAGCCCGGCCGCCCGGGCGATCTCCTGCGCGAGCGGCCGGTCCTGGTCCACCGGCGGGAACTCCTCCCGCAGCTCCCGCCACAGCCGCCCCTGCGCCCGGTCCCGGTGCCCGGTCAGGTGAGCGAGCTGGTTGACCGCGAGGAGCAGCGAGCCGAGGATCCACCAGGCCCGCTCGGCCATCTCGGCGACGGCGTTGGCGCTGTTGAGGGCGAGCGGCACCTGGTCCTGGTTGTGCAGATTGGTCGGCACGGCGGTGAAGGACGCCGGATGACCCAGCTGACGCAGCCGGCCCAGATGGGAACTCGCCGCGATCTGCACACCGGCGAAGCCGCTCCCGGCCCCGGGCCGCGGCGTCAGCAGCGGGGGCAGCCCGCCGTTGACGGCCGGGTCCAGCACCAGGGCGAGCTGCCGCTCCAGCAGATAAGCCACCTGGTGCACGCACGAGGCGTGCGTCTCGCAGGCGAACGCCACGGGCGCGGCGTGGAAGTTGCCGCCGTGCAGCACGGTGTCCTCGACGAGAACGGGGTTGTCGCTGCACCCCTCGGCCTCGTCGGCCAGTACCGAGCCCTGGAGGTCCAGCTGGTCCAGTACGGCGCCGAGGACCTGCGGGGCGCACCGCAGCGAATACCGTTCCTGGAGCGGGCGGTCCGGGCCGGGTGCCGTGCCGCTCCCGGTGCCCGAGGCGGCGCGTTCCGCCCGGATCCACGCGGCGGCCGTCCGCTGCCCGGGCTGGTTGCGCACCCGCTGGAGGGCGTCCTCGTACGGTTCGCCCGAGGCGCCGAGCAGCGCGGCCGTACGGCCGGTGACGACCGCGGCGGCCCGGGTGAGAGCGCCGAGTTCGCGGTGGGTGTGCAGGGCGCGGGCCAGGCAGGCGCTGCTGCCGTTGACGAAGGCGAGCGCGGACCGGGCCTCCCACTCGACGGGCGGCAGGCCCAGGGCGGCCAGCGCGGCGGACGCGTCCTCGCGCCGCCACCCGCCCTCGGCGTCCTGGCACCATGCCTGGGCGCTGTCGGCACGGTCCGCCGCGCATGCGAGTGCGGCGTGCGCCAGCGGCACCAGGTCGCCGCTCGCGCTCAGGCTGCCCTCGCTCGGCACCACGGGGACGAAGCCCGCGTTCACCAGGTCGGCGAGACGCCGCCAGGTCTCCGGCGCGACTGCGGAGTGCCCCAGCGCCATGCCGCGCAGCCGCAGCCAGACCATGGTGCGGGTGACGTCCGGCGGCAGCGGAGCGCCCTGCCCGCTCGCCAGGTGGGAGATGAGTCCGATGCCCTGGCGGGCCGGGTCCGGGTCGGCGGGATGGTCCACCAGCGGGCCGAAGCCATGCGTGACCCCGTAGACGCGCCGGGAGGCATCGAGGCCGGCCAGCGTGCGATGAGCCGCCGCCATGCGGTCCTGCTCGGCGGCCGTCGGTTCCAGCGGGGCGCTGCTGCGGTCCAGCAGGTCACGCACCAGGGTGTCGGGTGATCGTCGGTCGTCGGATGAGCGAGGGAGGGGCATGAAGGTCCTCCGTCCTCCTGGCGTTGGCGGGGGTGCTGGCGGGCCGCTTCAGCTGGGCCGGAAGCCGAGCGGGCCGACCGCCTCCTCCAGCAGTCCGGCCAGCCGGATCAGCAGCGGTTCGTGGTCGCGGCGGGCGATCAGCTGGACGCACAGCGGTGCGCCGCGCTCGTCCCGGGCGACCGGCATGGTGAGCGCGGGCAGCCCGGCGAAGCTGGCGAGCGGGGTGTAGGCCACGCGCAGGTCGTAGTCGGGGTCCTGCGGAGCGGGGATGGTCGACACCCGGGCGTCGGCGGTGGCGAGGTCCGGGGGCGCGGCCGGGTCCAGGGGCAGCAGCCAGGCGTCCACGCCCGCGGCGTCGAAGTCGCCCTCGACCGTGGCGCGGGTGTGCGCCAGGCGCTCCAGGATCCAGGCGTAGCGGTCGTCCTGGACCTTCGCACCCACCTCCAGCGCGCCGCGGGTGGTCTCGTGCAGGTCGGCGGGCACCCAGGGCCGCCACACCTGGTAGGCGTCCCAGGCCTGACGCGCGCACAGCTCCCAGGCGGGCCCGCGCAGCGCCCACAGGTCGTCGAGCCGCACCTCGTCGAGCCTCTGGCCGCTCGCTTCCAGCCGCCCGCAGGCCGTCTCCAGCGCCCGGCGCATGACGGGGCCGCAGGTGCCCTCGGCCCCGTCGACGTTCGCGACGAAGCCGATGCGGTACGGGCCTTCGGCGGCCGGGCGCTGAGCGCCGAGCCGGTCGAGTCCGAGCAGCGGCCACAGATACGCCAGGTCCGCCGCGCCGCGGGTGGCCCAGCCGAGGGCGTCCATGGGCGGGGAGAGCGGGAAGACGCCCTCCAGCAGTGAGGTGCGCTGCGTCATCCGCAGTCCCACCGTGCCGCACTGCCCGGCCGGCCAGCGCACCGAGCCCAGCACGTCCGTGCCGAGGCCGATGTCGCAGATGCCCGCGGCCACCGACACGGCCGTGCCGGTGCTGGAGCCGCCGGGGTCGATCTGCGGAACGTAGGGGTTGACGCACTCCGACCCCACCCCGATGTTGAGTTCGGTGGTGACGACCTTGGCGGTCACGGCCGCCAGTCGTGACGGCAATGCGGCGATCGCGGGGTTCGAGACCCGGGCGTGGTGGCGGTGGCCGCGCAGCCCCAGCCGGGTGGGGAAGCCGGCCACGTCCACGGTGTCCTTCACCCCCACGCGCACCGGGGCGGCGTCCGCGTCGAGCGGGGCGCGGTGGACGCACGCCCGGTAGCGGGCGTCCGCCAGGTCCGACCAGGCGGCCTCCTCGGTACGCCACTCCTCGGCGGTCAGCGTGCCCCGGGCGCGGGCCGTCACCCGCTCCGGCAACGACAGCGACATCGGTGCGCCGGGCTGCGGCGCCGGGGGCACGGCGGTCCAGCGCGCCTGCCGCGCGTAGCCGGTGATCGCGTCCTGCGGGGCGGGGGCGTCAGACATGCTCGGCCTCCTGGGCGGGGCGTGCGGCGGTGAGCTCGGCGGTGAGGACCTTGCCGGTGGAGCTGCGGGGGATGTGGGGAACGCGGTGCACGGCGCGCGGCGCGGGCAGCCCCGAGGGGAGCCGGCCAAGACTCCGGCGCAGGGCCGCCGGGTCGACCGGTCCGGGCCCGGCGTAGAACACCTCGTAGTGCTCTCCCCGTACGGGGTCGCTGACGGGCGCGCAGACGAGGTCCAGGCCGGGGCAGCGGGCGCGGGCCAGGTCCTCCACCCGGGCCAGGTCGCAGCGCACTCCGTTCACCTTGACCAGCCGGGACGCCCGCCCCAGGTGGTGGAAGGCGCGCGGGCCCACCGGTGCGACGAGGTCGGGCAACTCCCAGTCGGCCGGGGGTGCTTCGGTGCCTGCCCGGCGGGCCAGCCGGGGACTGGAGACCCGCAGGCGCCGGGCCGTGCCGTCGCCGTCCGCGACCGAGCCGGGCAGCATCTCCACGTCGGGCAGCAGGTGCCAGGGGAGGCCGGACGTGTGCTCGCCGGCGACGGGGCGGTGGGCGACGGCCCCGGTCTCGGTGGAGCCGAGGAGTTCATGCGCCCGGAAGCCGGTGTCCGCGAGGCGTCCGGCGACGTGGTGGGCGGCCGGTGTGGCCGGGCCGGTGCTGTGCAGTGCCGTCACCCGGCCGTGCCGCGCCAGTGCCGGGAGGTGCCGGGCGAGCAGCTGCCAGGTGGAGGGCAGGCAGACCAGCAGGGTGGGGACGCCGTCGTCGAGCGGGGGCACGGTGAGCGGCTCGTCCCACAGGCCGGTCACCGGGATGTCCGCGAGCCGGGGCAGCTCGCGCCCGTACAGCCGGCCGTAGAGGTGGCCGGGGGGCGCGTAGGACACGATGCGGCCGAACCGGGCGGAGCCCAGCACTGCCTCGTGCACGAGTGTCACCTCGGCGTGCAACCGGTCCTCGGTGCGCAGCCAGGTCACCGGCGGGCCGGTGCTGCCGGAGGTGGCGAAGGCGATGTCCGGCACGGTCAGCTCCCCAGCCCGAGGGCCGCCGTGTCCTCCAGTCGCTCGTGGGTGAAGCGCACCATCCGCTCCACGCTGGAGAACCAGAAGCGGACGTCGTCGGCGACGAAGTCCACCTCGATGCCGAACTCGCTCTCCACGGCGGAGATGCACTCCATGGCGGTGAGGCTGTCGTAGCGCTCACCGAGCGCCTTCTGGAGGTCGGCGTCGGAGGGCACGTCGGTGAAGGCGTCGCCGATACGGGTGGCCAGGACGGTTCGCGTGCGGTCGTGGATCTCTTCGGGGGAGGGAACGGTCGCGGTCGAGGTCATGGTCGTACTCCTTGCCGGTGGTACAGCGTGCGGTGCGGTGCGGGCGCCGGGGTGGTCAGACGGCGGCTGGTGCGGGCTCCACGGCGGTGCCGTCGGCCCGGCGCAGCCGTTCGCCGGCGCCGAGGTAGACGTCGGACGGGGAGGTGGGGCGGAACTCCAGGTAACAGAAGGGCGTCCGGGCGTCGGCGCCGAGCGCCTCGGTGATGCACCGGGCGAGCCCGTCGCGGAAGGTGTCGTCGCGGTCGGGGCCCACACAGACCGTCACGGACGCGTGGCGCAGGCCGCTGCCGTCCGTCTCGTACGGCAGGGCCTCCACCGGCATCCCGCCGGAGAAGACGGTGCCGTCCTCGGTGGGCTCGAAGCGCACGACGACGTGACCGGCCTGGACGCCCTGGGCGGTGAGCCAGCGGGTGAGACGCAGCGCCACGGCGCGACGGCGGGGGACGGGGAGTTCGGGGGTACGGATGGTGATGGTGGGCACGGGGCCTCCGGTTCGGCGGTTCAGGACAGGGCGAGGGCCGGAAGTGCGCCGGGGCCCGAGGCCAGGCGCCGGGCGAGCAGGCTGCCGAGACAGTCGGCGAGCGGTCCGCCACTGCCGGGGGCCAGCGGGCTCCACGCGGTGCCGTCGGCGGCGCGCACCCGGTCGACGAACGCGGAGACGTGCCCGGTGTCGAGGGCCAGTTGGGCCCGGTCGGCGGCCAGCACCGCCTCGTAGGTGGACAGCAGGTCGGGGACCCGGTTGCCCTCGCCCGCGTAGCCGCCGCCGCGTACGCGATGGCGGGCGAGCAGGGCGCCGACGGCCTCGCGGGCCTCGGCGGGCGGGGCGAAGCCGGGGCCGAGGAGCAGCCGGACGCGCTGGGCCTGGAGCGCCGGGCGCAGGCCCGGCTCGGCGCCCGGCACGTTGCCGTGCGCGAACGGCTCGCCCTCGGCGGTGCGGCAGGAGTCGACGAAGGAGAGGACGCCGGCGAGGTCCAGACCGAGCTCGTCGAGACGGGGCCCGTCCGGTCCGCCGAGGAGGGCCGCCGTCTCCACCGCCGCGGCCGTGGACACCATGTCGGACCCGCGCCCCTCCCAGTAGCCGAACCCGCCGTCGGCGTTCTGGAGTTCGGCCAGCCAGTCGGCGATCCGGTGCCGGGCCGCCCGGTCCCCGGCGAACGCTCCGGCCGCGAGGGCCCACAGGGTGCAGCGCACCTCGCTGCCCCTGCCCGGCATGTACATCACGCCGCCCTCGTTGGGCAGTTGGCAGCCCTCCAGCCAGCGCACCCCGTCCGGGCGCGGGGCCGCGGGGCCGGCCGAGAGCACGGCGGCGGCGGTGGTCAGGGCGTCCGCCGCGTCCCGGGGCTCCCGGTAGGTGTAGCCGCCCCCGGGACAGGCCAGTTCGGATATGCGGGCGGTGACGGAGTCGGCGACCGGGGCGAGCGGCGCGCCGAGCGCCTTGAGCGTGCCCACGGCACAGAAGGAGGCCCACACGTCCTCGACGTCGTACCCCTCCCAGCGGACGAAGGCGCCGGAGGGACCGCGCAGGCCCATGACCCACGCCTGGCAGCGGTCGGGATCGCGCGGCGCCCGGCCGAGCGCCGCGAGCGCGCCCACGGCCCGGTACGTGGCCCACAGGCAGGGCACCTCGGCGGCGGGCGCGAAACGGAAGCCGCCCTCCGCGCCCTGGCGGTCGCGCAGCCAGGCGGCGAGCGCCGCGACGTCCCACGGCGGTGCTCCCGAGGCGCCGTTGTCCGTGGCGGCCCGCCAGGCCATGACCCCGTAGTAGCAGGCCCGTACGTCGGCCTTGCCGCGCCGCGCGTCCTCGGGGGACCAGCTCAGTCCGCCCTCGGCGCACTGGAGCCGGCTCAGCCAGTCCAGCAGGCGGGCGCGGTCGGGCACCGGGCCGTCGCACAGCTCGACGGCCGTGCGGGCGGAGAAGTGGGTGGCCCACACGTCCGGGGCCTGTCCCGGGAGCATCGCGTAGGCCTCGCCGGACCAGGTGCGCTCCAGCCAGCGGGCCGTGGCCTCGGTGCCGGGCACCGGGCGGCCCATGTCGCGCAGCGCCTGCGTGCAGTAGAAGGTGGCCCAGGCGTCGGAGAGCATGCCCCGGCTCCAGGCGTAACCGCCGTCGGCGTTGCGCCGGCCGCTCAGGTAGGCGGCCGTGCCGTCCGGGTCGGCGACGGTGTCGGTGCGGTCCAGCCAGGCCAGGGTCCGCACGGCGGCGTAGGTGCACCACAGGTCGGGTTCCCCGCCGGAGACGCCCTCGCCCTGCGGGGCGCGCGGGGCGGTGGTCACGGTGGCGGTCATCGCGCGGCCTCCACTTCCCGGATGTTGGACCGCTTCCAGCTCTTCTGCGAGGCGCCGCTCTTGGTGTTGGCGGGCAGGGAGTTGACGAACACGACCCCGTCCCAGCGCAGCCCGAGCAGCTCCTCGGACCTGGCCTGGACACGCCGGCACTCCTCGGGCTCGCGGTCGCGCCCGGTGCCGACTCCGCGTTCCAGGAGCAGCCGGGCGTAGGTGCCCTCGCTGTCCACCTCCAGCAGGTAGCCGGTGGCGTCGGTGACGCCGTAGACGACCTCCTCCACGGCACGCACCGACAGCGGCGTGCCGCGCACCCGGAGGCCGTCGCTGGCGCGTCCGTGGACGGTGATCCGGGGCGCCGCGCTGCCGCACGGGCAGTCCGTCGCGACGGACACCTCGTCGCCGGTGTCGAGCCGCAGCAGGGGCCTGGCGTGTGCGTTGAGGGGGGTGACGACGAGCCGGCCCTGGTCGTGCCCGCCCCGGTCGTGCAGCGGGACGACGCCCTCGGGGGTGGCGAGCTCGAAGTAGGTGGCGGCCGGCAGCAGGTGCTGACGGCCGTGCGCACAGGCGGCGGCCAGCGTGCCGGTCTCCGTGCTGCCGTAACTGGCGTCGTGGGCGTCGGCGTTCCACCATCGGCCCAGCCGGGTGCGGAAGGGCGGGGTGTTGACCTCGCCGAGCAGCATCAGCCGGTCGACCGAGGCGCTGAGCTCGTCGAGCTGCCCGCGCTGCGCCAGCAGCCGGGTGAACTGGAGGGCCACGCCGGGGGCGACGAAGACGGTCGTGGGGCGGAAGGTCCGCCACATCGCCTCCAGCCGGTCCCAGCCTGTGATGCCGGTGGCGAACGGATAGGCCCGGATGTGCGCGAGGTCCAGGTACTCGCAGACCCCGGAGACCAGGTCCGCCACCGGAACGACGTCGGACGGCAGGAGGATCACCACCCGCTCGTCGGCTCCGAGCAGCGGACGCCAGGCCTCGGCGACCGAGACCGTGTTCCAGATGGTGTCCTCGGCCAGGCGCGGGGTCGGCGTGGGCTGCCCCGTCGTGCCGGTGGTCTCGTAGTACTTCGAGGCCTCGGTGGGCGTCACTGCCGCATAGCGCAGGGGCTGCGCCTTGAGCGACTCACGCGGCGTCACGGGCAGGTCCCGGAAACGCTCCAGGGAGAACTCACCGATATCGTCCCGGTCCTCACAGGGGCCGTATGCCTGTGTTCCGCGCGCGCGTCGCCAGGCTGCGGAGAGCTTTCTGGCGTAGAAGTCCTCGGCCGGGATGCGGCCTTGATTCGCCCGTATCTCGGATTGTGCCTCACGGAGTAATGCCTGGCGTTTGTCGGTGTGCAGGATCACACGAACCTCGCTCGTTAATCGCTTATCGCGCCCGTGACGTCGGTCTCGACGGGCAGCCTTGCGAGGGGTCGGGAAGCCACAGCTCAGGGCTTGTTGGCGGGGTCCAGGAGCCCGACCCACAGCGAACGTATAGCACTAAAGGTGGGCCGTGCAACCGCCCCTGGGAGGCCCAACTAGCCATATGCGACCGAAAATCGACGGCCTCCGTGGTGATGTAAAGCGCCTACTACTCAGTACGTTGCCCGAGTTGATTTCCCGGCCTAGTCTCTACGAGCGCCGATGTGAAACCGGCAGCGTTTTGACGCCGCGGTTAATCGAGCCCGAACAGCGGGTTTCGCGCCCAGTTGGAGCGCATACCGCACGCCGTTTTACCCGGCAGTCCGCAACCCTCATCCGAATCCGGTTGGAGCTTTCTCATGTGCGGAATCGCAGGCTGGGCCGACCTCGGCCAGGACCTCACGCAGGAGGTGGACGGCGTCGAACCGATGGTGCGGACCATGGCCTGCCGCGGGCCGGACGCCGCCGGAATGCACGCCGGTGAGCACGCGATCCTCGGACATCGCCGGCTCGCCATCATCGATGTCGAAGGCGGCAGGCAGCCGATGACGGCCCCCGCGGAGCCGGACCGGCCCGCCGGGGAAAGGCCGGCCGTCGTGCTCAGCTACAGCGGAGAGGTGTACAACTTCCGCGAACTCCGGGAAGAACTCCGTGGGTTCGGTCACGCCTTCCGCACCCGCTCGGACACCGAGGTCGTCCTGCGCGCCTACCTCCAGTGGGGCCAGGACTTCGTCGGGCGCCTCAACGGCATGTTCGCCTTCGCCCTGTGGGACGAGCGCGCCCAGCGCCTCCTCCTGGTGCGCGACCGTCTCGGCATCAAGCCCCTGTACGTCGCACGGCTCGCGGGCGGCGTCCTGTTCGGCTCCGAACCCAAGGCGATCCTCGCCCACCCGCGTTTCCGGGCCCGGCTCGACAGTCAGGGACTCGCCGACCTCCTCGGCCTGATGAAGTCGCCGGGCGTCACCCCCTACCGGGACGTCGAGGAAGTGCCGCCGGGCTGCGTCGCGGCCTACGACCGTGACGGGCTGCGGACCGAGCGGTACTGGAGCCTCGGGCGGCAGCAGCACGAGGACGACGCCGCCACCACGGCGGACACCGTGCGGGCCCTGCTGGAGGACACCGTCTCCCGCCAGATGGTCACCGACGTACCGCTGTGCACCCTGCTCTCCGGCGGACTGGACTCCACCGTGCTCACCGCGCTGGCCGCCCGGGTCCAGGCCCGCGCCGGCGAACCCCCCGTCCGCTCCTTCGCGGTGGACTTCACCGGCAGCGAAGCCGACTTCAAGGCCAGCGACTTCCGGCCGGAGCGCGACTCCCCCTACGCCCTCGAAGCCGCCCGGCACATCGGCACCGACCACCGGCTCATCGAACTCTCCGCCGACGAGCTCACCCGGGACGTCAACCGCGACGCGGTCCTGCGCGCCCACGACCTTCCGTACACCTTCGGCGACGTGGACACCTCACTGCACCTGCTGTTCCGCGGGATACGCGAGCACTCCACGGTCGCCCTGTCCGGGGAGTCGGCCGACGAGGTGTTCGGCGGCTACGCCTGGTTCCACGACCCGGCCGTCGTCCAGGCGGCGAACTTCCCCTGGCTCAGCCGCATGCAGCTGATCACCCCCGAACTGCTCTCCCCGGCCTTCCGGACGGCCACCCGCTTCGAGCAGTACCGCGCGGACCGCTACCAGGAGGCCCTCGGGGAGGTCGAGCACCTGCCCGGCGACTCCCCGTCGGAACGCCGCATGCGCGAGATCAGCCACCTGCACCTCACCCGCTGGCTGCCCGCCCTGCTCGACCGCAAGGACCGGCTCAGCATGGCCGCCGGTCTCGAGGTCCGCGTGCCCTTCTGCGACCACCGGCTGGTCGAGTACGTGCACAACACGCCCTGGGACCTCAAGACACCCGGCGGGGACCCCAAGGGCCTCCTCAAGCGGGCCACCCGCGACATCGTGCCCAGGTCCGTGCTGGAGAGGCGCAAGAGTCCCTACCCGACCACCGCCGACCAGCTCTACGAGAAGGACCTGCGGGCCCGGATCCAGGCGCTGCTCGACGACCGCTCCTCTCCCGCCTTCGACGTCGTCGACGCCGGCGAGCTCGCCCGCATGCTCGACCTCCCGCAGGGGCACTACCACACGCAGCTGCACCGCAACGGCCTGGAGACCGCGCTGTACCTGGACCGGTGGATGCGGGAGTACGGCATCGCGCCGGAGTGACCTCTTCCACGGCATACCTGCGGACATTTCCCCTGAATTGACACCCGATGGGTGGGGCATCCCGAGGTTCGTGATGGACCAGGTGCCCGCACGGGTTAGCGTGGTGGGTGCTGACAGCGAGCCGGGCCGGCTCGTGCGGGTCGTGGAGCGGTAGCAGGGGGAGACATGCAGGTCGGAGCGGCGTCGTGAGACTGCTGCACACGTCCGACTGGCACCTCGGCCGGTCGTTCCACCGGGTGAACATGCTCGGCGCCCAGGCCGAGTTCATCGGCCACCTCGTCACGACCGTGCGGGAGCGGGCCGTGGACGCGGTGCTCGTGTCCGGGGACGTGTACGACCGGGCCGTGCCACCGCTCGCCGCGGTCGAGCTGTTCGACGACGCCCTGCACCGCCTCGCCGACCTCGGCGTGCCGACGGTGATGATCTCCGGGAACCACGACTCGGCCCGCCGGCTGGGCGTCGGCGCGGGCCTCATCGGGCGGGCCGGGATCCATCTGCGGACCGAGCCGTCGGCGGCCGGCACCCCGGTGGTGCTGGCCGACGCCCACGGGGACGTCGCCTTCTACGGACTGCCCTACCTCGAACCTGCCTTGGTCAAGGACGAGTTCGGTGTGGAGAAGGCCGGGCACGAGGCCGTGCTCGCCGCCGCCATGGACCGGGTCCGCGCCGACCTCGCCACGCGTGCGCCCGGCACGCGCTCCGTCGTCCTCGCGCACGCCTTCGTCACCGGCGGCGAACCCAGCGACAGCGAACGGGACATCACCGTCGGCGGCGTGGCCGCGGTGCCCGCCGGCGTCTTCGACGGCGTCGACTACGTGGCGCTCGGGCATCTGCACGGCTGCCAGACTCTCACCGACCGCGTCCGCTACTCCGGCTCCCCGCTGCCCTACTCCTTCTCGGAGGCCGCCCACCGCAAGAGCATGTGGCTCGTCGACCTGGCCGCCGACGGCTCCGTCGACGCCGAGCGCCTCGACTGCCCCGTGCCGCGCCCCCTGGCCCGGATCCGGGGCACGCTGGAGGACCTGCTCGCCGACCCGGAGCTGGCGCGGCACGAGGAGGCGTGGGTCGAGGCGACGCTCACCGACCCGGTCCGCCCGGCCGACCCGATGGCCCGGCTCACCGAGCGCTTCCCGCACACCCTCAGCCTCGTCTTCGACCCCGACCGGGCCGAGGACGACCCCGAGGTGTCGTACGCCCGGCGCCTCGCCGGCCGCAGCGACCAGCAGATCGCGGAGGACTTCGTCGCCCACGTGCGCGGCGCCGGACCCGACGCACACGAACAGGGCGTGCTGCGGGACGCGTTCGACGCGGTACGGGCCGACGAGACCGTACGGGAGGTGGCCCGGTGAGGCTCCACCGGCTGACGGCCACCGCCTTCGGACCCTTCGGAGGCACCCAGACCGTCGACTTCGACGAGCTGTCGGCGGCCGGGCTGTTCCTGCTGCACGGACCGACCGGCGCGGGCAAGACCTCCGTCCTCGACGCCGTCTGCTACGCCCTGTACGGCTCGGTCCCCGGCGCCCGGCAGGGCAGCGGACAGGGCACGGCCCTGCGCAGCGACCACGCGGCCCCCGCGACCCGCACGGAGGTCACCCTCGAACTCACCGTGGCAGGCCGCCGCCTGGAGATCACCCGCCAACCGCCCTGGGAACGCCCCAAGAAACGCGGCACCGGCACGACCCTCGACAAGGCCCAGACCTGGCTCCGCGAGTACGACACCACGGCCGGGGCCTGGAAGGACCTCAGCCGCTCGCACCAGGAGATCGGCGAGGAGATCACCCAGCTGCTCGGCATGAGCCGGGAGCAGTTCTGCCAGGTCGTGCTGCTGCCCCAGGGCGACTTCGCGCGGTTCCTGCGCGCCGACGCCGAGGCCCGCGGCAAGCTGCTGGGCCGCCTGTTCGACACCCGCCGCTTCGCCGACGTCGAGAAGCGCCTCGCCGAGCGCCGCCGCGCCACCGAGGCCCAGGTCCGGGACGGGGACGCCGCGCTGCTGGCCGACGCCCACCGCATGCAGCAGGCCGCGGGCGACGCCATGCGCCTGCCGGACCTGGCCCCCGGCGAACCGGGACTGGCCGAGGCCGTGCTGGGCGCCGCCGCCGTCGCCCGCAGCACCGCCCGCGAACAGCTCACCGTCGCCGAGTGCACGCTCGCCGCCGCCGAGTCCGCGCAGGCCGCCAGCGCCCGCGCCCTCGACGACGTACGCGAACTCGCCCGGCTCCAGCGGCGGTTCGCGCAGGCACGGGAACGGGCGGCGCTCCTGGAGGAGCGGACGGAGGCGTACCGGCAGGCGCAGCAGCGCATGGAGCGGGCCCGCAAGGCCGAGGCGGTGGCACCCGCCCTGGACCTGCGGGAGACCGCCGACGCCGAACACCGCCGGGCGGCCGCCGCGGAGGCACGCGCGCGTGCCCTGCTGCCCGAGACCTTCGCCGACGCGGGCGCGGCCGGACTCGCGGCCGCCGCCCGCCGGGCCGCCGAGGAACTGGGCGGACTGGACTCGGCCCGCCGCGCCGAGCGGCGACTGGCCGAACTCCTCGACGAACGCGCCGGGCTGGACCGCCAGGAACGCGCCGACGCCGACGTCCTCCAGGAGGCGCAGGCCTGGCTCGACGGCTGGGAGGAGACACGCACCGCCCTCCAGGCCCGCGTCGACGCCGCGCAGCAGGCGGCCTCCCTCGCCGAACAGCTCGCCGTACGGCGCGAGCCCGCGCGGCAGCGGCTGACGGCGGCAAGGCTGCGCGACCAGCTCGCCGAGGACACGAACAAGGCCGTCGAGCAGGTCCGCACCGCACAGGAAGAGGCGCTGCGCGCCAAGCAGCACTGGCTGGACCTCAAGGAACAGCGCCTGACCGGCATCGCCGCCGAACTGGCCGCGAACCTCACCGACGGCGAGCCCTGCGCCGTCTGCGGTGCCACCGAACACCCCGCGCCCGCCCGCAAGGTCGCCGGGCACGTCGACCGCGAGGCCGAGGAACACGCCCTGGCCGCCTACCAGCGCGCCGACGAACAGCGCGCCGAGGACGAGCGGAACCTCGGCGTCGTCCGGGAAGCGCTGGCCGCCGCCACCGCCGAGGCCGGTGACACCCCCACCGAACAACTCGCCCGCGAGGCCGAGGAGTTGGAGGAGCAGTACGCGCAGGCCCGCCGGGGCGCCGCCGAGCTGCACGCCGCGCAGGAGCGGATGCGGCAGGCCGGGCACGAGCACGAGCGGCGCGTCGCCGCCCGGCAGGAGGCTGCCGTGCGCAGCGCCGCCCGGGTCGGCCACCGGGAGCGGCTGGAGAGCGAACGCGCCGCCCTGGAGGAGGAGCTGGACCGGGCGAGGGGCGCCCTGGACAGCGTCGCCGCCCGGGCCGCGCAACTGGAGCGCCAAACCGCGCTGCTCACGGACGCCGCCGACGCCGCCCGCGCCGCCGGGGACACCGCCCAGCGGCTCAAGGACGCCGACGCCCGGCTCGCCGACGCCGCCTTCCGCGCCGGCTTCGACACCCCGCGGGACGCGGCCGCCGCCCTCCTCGACGACGCCGCCCACCGCGAGCTGCAACACCGGCTGGACGCCTGGCAGACCGAGGAGGCCGCCGTACGGGCCGTCCTCGCCGAGGCCGACACCACGGCCGCCGCCCGACAGCAGCCCGCCGACCTCGCGTCGGCGCAGCTCGCCGCCGACGCAGCGGCCCGCCGGCTGCGCGCCGCCGCCTCCGCCCACGACGCCGCCGCCCGGCGCTGCGCCGAACTCGACCGGCTCTCCGCCCGGGCGGCCGCCGCCGTCCGCCGGCTGGCGCCGCTGCGCGAGGAGTACGACCGGGTCGCCCGCATGGCCGGCCTCACCGCGGGCACCTCGGCGGACAACGAACGCCGGATGCGCCTGGAGTCGTACGTGCTGGCGGCCCGTCTGGAACAGGTCGCCGCCGCCGCGACCCTACGGCTGCGGCGCATGTCGTCCGGCCGCTACACCCTCGTCCACTCCGACGACCGCACCGGACGCGGCCGCAGCGGGCTCGGACTGCACGTCGTCGACGCCTGGACCGGCCGCGAGCGGGACACGGCGACACTGTCGGGCGGCGAGACGTTCTTCGCCTCGCTCGCCCTCGCCCTGGGCCTCGCGGACGTCGTCACGGACGAGGCGGGCGGGGTACGGCTGGACACCCTCTTCATCGACGAGGGCTTCGGCAGCCTCGACGACCAGACCCTCGACGAGGTCCTCGACGTCCTCGACTCCCTGCGCGAACGCGACCGCAGCGTCGGCATCGTCAGCCACGTGCCCGACCTGCGGCGGCGGATCCACGCCCAACTGGAGGTCGTCAAGGGCAGGTCCGGATCCGTGCTGCGGCAGCGCGGCGCGGGCTGAGGTCAGCGGCCGAGGGAGCGTGGGGTCAGCGGCCGAGGGGACGCCGGGGGAGCGGCGAGGAGTACACGACGCTCGTGGTCACCGAGCCCAGCGCCCCGATCCGCCCGGACACCTCCTCCAGGTGACGCATCGAGCGGGGCCGCCGCCCACTTCCGCGCCGGTCTCGCCTTCCACACCGACGTGTCCGACGTCGCCGCCGCACTCGCGGCCGGCCAAGACCCCGACTTCGTATCGGTCGACTCCCGCTCCACAGAGGCCTGGGACCAGGGCCACGTCCCCGGCGCCGTCCACCTGCCGACCGCGCTCGTCCGCGAGCAGGCCGGACAACTCCTCGACAGGTCGGTGCCGGTCGTGACGTACTGCTGGGGCCCCGGCTGCAACGGCGCCGCCCGTGCCGGCCGCGAACGCCGTACCCCGGATCCCCTGACGACTCCCGCGGGCGCCGGCGACTGCGGCTGCTGACCCCCGAAACCTTGACGGGAGTCGACCCTGTAGGTTCTTGCGCCATGGTGCGATACGCGGAGCCGGGCGTCGTGGAATGGGTGGAATCGGGCGGCGGGCCGCTGATAGCGGTGCCCGAGACGGTTCTGCCGTTCTGGGCGGGTGCCGACGGCGAGGAGACGGCGTCGGACTACGACCGGGCCTGTGAGGTGGACGGCAACGTCGGACTCCTCCCGGTCGGCGACTGCACCGCCCTGGTCCTCGGCGACGAGCCTGCCTCGACGGCCTATCTGCCCGACCACGGGATGTTCGTCCGGTGGTGCGCGGGTAACTCCGAGGGCGAGTTGCTGGCGAGCGTGCCGTTGGCTGTCGATACGGCGGAGTGGGAGCCGGAGGTTCTCTGGGAGGTGCCCGGGGCTGTGCTGCTGTTCGACGCGGCGTGGCCTGGGGCTGAGCCTTCGGGGAGCGAGCGGGTTCGGGTGGGGCTGGAGCCGGGGCGCTACGCGGTTCGGGCGGCTCGGGTGCAGCCGGGGCCTGAAACGTGGTTGGGCCTGATTCAGTTGCGGTTGCTTGCGCCTAGGTGACCGTGGGTCTGTTGGCTGTTGGCGTGTGCGGGTTGACAGTGGCTGGTCGCGCAGTTCCCCGCGCCCCTTCAAGGGCGATATTCGCGTGCTTCAGTCATCAGGTCCGGCCACGATGATCGTATGCCTCGACTTCCCCACCCCACCCCCGAGGAACTCCGCCGCGACCCCCTGCCCCTGCGCGGCCGCACAGCCCTCGTCACCGGTGCCAGCCGGCGCGGCGGCATCGGGCACGCCGTCGCCCGGCGCCTTGCCGCCTACGGGGCGAGTGTCCATCTGCATCACCATGTGCCGCACGATGCCGACCAGCCCTGGGGCGCGGACCGTCCCGAGGATGTCGTAGCGTCCGTGCGCGGGGTGCTCGCGGACCCTGATGCCCGGGTCGTCGCCGGGCCCGGTGATCTGGCCGATCCGGCCGTGCCCGGTGAACTCGTCGGCAGGGCCGCCGAGGCGCTCGGCGGGCGTCTGGACATCCTCGTCGCCAACCACGCGCAGAGCGGGTTCGACGGATCCCTGGACGAGATCGACACGGCGATGCTCGACACGCACTGGGCGGTCGACACCCGCTCCGTGATCCTGCTGATCCAGGCCTACGCGCGGCTGCGTTCCGCACTGCCGCCGCGCAGCCCGGGCGGACGCGTGATGATGATGACCTCCGGCCAGGATCTCGGAGGCGGCATGCCGGGCGAGATCGCCTACGCCCTCCAGAAGGGCGCCCTCGCCTCCATCACCCGCTCCCTGGCGACGACCCTGGCCGAGCACGCCGTCACCGTGAACACCGTCAACCCCGGGCCCGTGGACACGGACTACATGACCGGCGAGGATTACGAGGCCATCGCGGCCCTCTTCCCGGCCGGCCGGTGGGGCATGCCCGACGACCCGGCCCGCCTCATCGCATGGCTCGCCACGGACGAGGCGGAGTGGGTCACCGGCCAGGTCATCGACTCCGAGGGCGGCTTCCGCCGCTGACTTCCTCTAGAGCTGGGACAGTTCGTCCACCAGGTCGTCCAGACCCAGGGACCCCTGCGAGAGGGCTGCCATGTGCCAGGCCTTCGGGTCGAAGGCGTCACCGCGCCGGGCGCGGGCCTTCTCGCGGCCCAGCAGCCAGGCCCGTTCGCCGAGCTTGTAACCGATGGCCTGGCCCGGCATGGACAGATAGCGGGTCAGCTCGCTCTCCACGAAGTCCGCGGGCCGGCTGCTGTGCGAGCCGAAGAACTCCTGCGCCAGCTCGGGCGTCCAGCGCTCGCCCGGGTGGAAGGGGGAGTCGTCGGGGATCGTCAGCTCCAGGTGCATACCGATGTCGATGATGACGCGGACGGCACGCATCATCTGCGCGTCCAGGTAACCGAGCCGGCGCTCCGGGTCCGTCAGGAAGCCCAGTTCGTCCATCAGCCGCTCGGCGTACAGGGCCCAGCCCTCGGCGTTGGCGCTCACCATGCCGACACTCGCCTGGTAGCGGGAGAGGTTCTCCGCCACGTGCTTCCACTGGGCCAGCTGGAGATGGTGGCCGGGCACACCCTCGTGGTACCAGGTCGACACCAGGTCGTAGACGGGGAAGCGTGTCTCGCCCATGGTCGGCAGCCAGGTGCAGCCCGGGCGCGTGAAGTCGTCCGAGGGCGGTGTGTAGTACGGGGCCGCGGCGCTGCCCGGAGGGGCGATGCGCGACTCCACCCTGCGCACCCGCTCGGCCAGGTCGAAGTGGGTGCCGTCGAGCGCGTCGATCGCCTCGTCCATCAGGGACTGCAACCAGTCGCGGACCTCGTCGACGCCCTCGATGTGCGTGCCGTGCTCGTCCAGGTGCGCCAGCGCCACCCACGGTGTGGCGGCACCCGGCAGGATCTTCTCGGCCTCCGTCTTCATCTCGCCGAGGAGGCGGTTGTACTCGGACCAGCCGTACGCGTACGCCTCGTCCAGGTCGAGATCCGTGCCGTTGTAGTAGCGCACCCAGCGCGCGTACCGCTCGCGGCCCACCACGTCCGGCGTGCCCTCGATCGCCGGTGCGTACACGTCCCGCATCCAGTCGCGCAGCCGCAGAACCGCCTCGGTGGCCGAGCGGGCCGCCGTGTCCAGCTCGGACCGCAGCGCCTCGGGTCCGGCGGCCGCGTAGGTCTCGAACCAGCCACGGCCCTCGCCGTCGGCGTCCGCCCACTCGCCGAGCTGCTCCACGAACGTGGCCGTGGCACGCGGCCCGCCGTACAGCTTCCGCTCCAGGCCGAGCGCCAGGGACTGGCGGTACCCCTCAAGCGCGGCCGGGACCGCGCGCAGCCGCTCGGCGATCGCCGCCCAGTCCTCCTCCGACTGCGCCGGCGTCACGGTGAACACCTGCCGCACCGCATGGGCGATGGAGCTCAGGTTGCTGACGGAACGCAGACCCTCCTCGGCCTCGTGGACGCCGAGTTCGGCGTTGAGCCGCTCACGCAGCAGCCGAGCGCACCGGCGCTCGATGTCGCTGTCCGCGCCGGGCAGCCGCTCCGCCTCGTCCAGCCGGGCCAGCGTCCGGCGCGCCAGCTCCGCGAACGCCTCCTGGCCCGCGGGCGAGGTGTCGGGCAGCCTGCTCGAACTCTCCTTGACGCCGAGGAACGTGCCGGTGATCGGGTCGAGGGCGACGAGCTCGTCGACGTACGCGTCGGCGACCTCACGGGGCAGCGGGCTCTTGATCTCAGACATGCGGTCCATCCTGGTACGACGTGCGGCGCGCGTCACGTGGATTGAGCCGAGGGCGAAGGCGGCAACAGCGGCCCGCACTCCCACTGCTGGAAGATCAGCCGGGTCTCCACCCGTGCCACCTCCCGCCGCGAGGTGAACCCGTCCAGCACGAGCCGCTGAAGGTCGGCCATGTCGGCGACCGCGACATGGACGAGGTAGTCGTCCGGTCCGGTCAGGTGGAAGACGGTCCGCGACT
This sequence comes from Streptomyces coeruleorubidus, assembly GCF_028885415.1. GTDB lineage: Bacteria > Actinomycetota > Actinomycetes > Streptomycetales > Streptomycetaceae > Streptomyces > Streptomyces coeruleorubidus_A. The sequence goes on along the minus strand of NZ_CP118527.1, from coordinate 1,488,283 downwards.
CCGGCAGGGCGCGGATCCGCTCCACGAACGGCCCGACCAGCTCCCGCCGGTGCGGCCTGACCTGCACCGACAGCAGGGCCTCCAGCCCTCGCCCCAGCTTGGCCGGATCCAGCTCCAGCCGGTGCCCGAGGATCACGCCGGAGCGGCGCAGCCGGGTCACCCGGTCCAGACAGGTCGACGGCGCCACCCCGACCTGCGCGGCGAGATCCCGGTACGTCGTCCGGGCGTCGTTCTGCAACAGCCGCAGCAGGTGGAGATCCACCGGGTCCAGTACGACAGATTCAGCCATCGGTCGAACGTAGCACGGGCTTCCCGCCCTCGGACCCGGTCGGTGTTCACCCTTCCGTCATGGACACAGCGAGCATGGGCGCCCACGCCGACGTACGCACCGCACCGAGAGCACTCGCCACCGAGGCCGTCCACGCCGGGCGGGACGACCTCGCCCGGCAGGGGCTGCACGCCCCGCCGATCGACCTGTCCACCACCTACCCCTCGTACGACAGCCGCGGCGAGGCGGCCCGGATCGACGCCTTCGCGGCCACCGGCGCGGACCCGGACGGCCCGCCCGTGTACGGGCGGCTCGGCAACCCGACCGTCGCCCGTTTCGAGACAGCGCTGGCCCGCCTGGAGGGCACCGGGGCGGCGGTCGCGTTCGCCAGCGGCATGGCCGCGCTGAGCGCCGTCCTGCTCGTACGCGCCTCCATGGGACTGCGGCACGTGGTGGCCGTGCGTCCCCTCTACGGGTGCAGCGACCATCTGCTGACCGCCGGGCTGCTGGGCTCGGAGGTGACCTGGACCGACCCGGCCGGAATCGCTCAGGCACTGCGCCCGGACACCGGCCTGGTGATCGTGGAGTCCCCGGCCAACCCCACGCTCGCCGAGGTCGACCTCCGGGCCGTCGCACACGCCTGCGGCTCGGTGCCACTGCTCGTGGACAACACGTTCGCCACACCGGTGCTCCAGCGTCCCGCCGAACAGGGCGCACGGCTGGTGCTGCACAGTGCCACCAAGTACCTCGGCGGCCACGGGGACGTGCTGGCGGGCGTGGTCGCCTGCGACGAGGAGTTCGCGGGACGACTGCGGCAGGTCCGCTTCGCCACGGGCGGCGTCCTGCACCCACTGGCCGGTTATCTGCTGCTGCGCGGCCTGTCCACGCTCCCCGTCCGGGTACGGGCCGCCTCCGCCAACGCCGCCGAACTCGCCCACCGCCTCGCCGCCGACCCGCGAGTGGCCCGCGTGCACTACCCGCGCACCGGCGGCGCGATGGTCTCCTTCGAGGTACACGGCGACCCCCACGAGGTCATCGCCGGCGTCCGCCTCATCACCCCGGCGGTGAGCCTCGGCAGTGTGGACACCCTGATCCAGCACCCGGCCTCCATCAGCCACCGCATCGTGGACGCGGACGATCGCAGGGGGGCCGGGGTGAGCGACCGGCTGCTGCGCGTGTCGGTGGGCTTGGAGGACGTGGAGGACCTGTGGTCCGATCTGGACGGTGCGTTGGGGCGCCCCCTTGGGGGCGCGGGGAACTGCGCGACCAGCCACAGCGCACCCGCACCCGCCAACCGGCATACGACGCTACGGCGCTGAGGCATTCCCCAAACTCGACACTCGCTCCGCATCCGACTCGCTCAGCCGTGCAGTGATGACCAGCGTCCCCTCCTCGACCTGATAGTCGAGGGGGAGGCCCAACCCTCGCATCGCAGCGACCATCCCCGTGTTGGACGCCTGCGTCACGGCATACACACTCGTGCACCCGGCGTCACGGGCCATCGCAACCAGCCGTCCCAACAACTCACCACCGATGCCACGCCGCTGCCACGCATCCTCGACGATCAACGCGACCTCGGTCTCGTCGCCGTCCCACAGCAAATGACCGAGCCCGACCAGCCGCCCGGAAGCCGTCTGCACGGCCAGAGTGCGCCCGAACCGCGGACTGAGCAGGTGGTTGAGATAGCGGTCGGCGTCACCGACCGGCCCGTGGTAGCGCAGCTTCAGCGTGCGGTCGGAGCACCGCTCGTGCATCGCCCTGGCCGCCTCCAGATCGCGCGTGTCGGCCCGGCGCACGGTGATGTCGCTGCCTTCGGCCAGGCTGAGCACGTCCCGGCCGTGCGGGACGCGCGGCCCGAGCCGGGAGTCCAGTTCCACCAGGGCCCGGGCCCGGGCGAACTCGGTCGGTGTGAAGGGCAGGTACGGCCGCTCCACGGTGATGACTCCGCCTTCGGGGGCGCGCAGGCGCATCACCGTGTCGTCGAGGGCTCCCTCCACCGGGACACCGTCGGACGCCAGGCCGCCGTCGGCCGGTGCGGGCTGGGAACGGATCGTGCACCGGCCCAGCAACTGGCGTAGCGCCAGCGGCAGTTCCGCGGCGTCCAGGGCGGTGCGGGCGGCGAGACCCAGGATCCGGGTCGGCGCGTCCACCAGGTCGTGCGCGTCGGCCCGCTCGATCCAGGTGTCGGTGCCGCCGGCGGACCGGACGGCCGTACTGATCGCGGACGCCGGCAGTTCGCCCGGGGCACGCAGCAGGAACTCGTCCACCGTGCCCTCGGCCAGCGGATGCGTCTGGAGGCTGAGGATGTCGACCCGGTGCTCGGCGAGGGCTGTGCACAGGGCCGCCAGCGATCCCGGTTCGTCCCTCACCGTGGTCCGCATCCGCCACAGCGTGTTCGCCCCCGGCACCGGCTCCGGTGCCGGGGACTCGGTATCGTCCGACGGCGGCGCGTGTTCGTGGCGTCGTGTTCGCCAGGTCTGGAGCGCCGCCGTGACCCGCTGCCACGGGTTGGCGGGACGGCAGTCGTTGAGGTGCGTCACATCAGTCACTTTTCGCGTCATGCACCCACTGTGACCGAACGGTGTTGCGTGATCACGAACGCATTGTGACTGGCGGGTAAAAGGGATGGCTTGCCCTCTTTATCGACCCTTCAAACGTTGCGCTCCGTACCTTACGCCGTCCCTCTTTTTTCGCACATCACTGGCCGACCAGGCCCGGCTGGAGCACCTTCGTGAACAGCACGGTGCCGTCCTGCTCACGCAGACGTACCGTCAGCTCGCCGCTGCCGCCGTCGATGTCGACCTCGCCGAAGAACTGGTATCCGCCGGCGGGGGAGACGTTGGCGGTCGTCGGAGCCTTCAGGAACACACGGTCGGGACCGAAGGTGCCGTCGAGCGTGTTCGCCGGGAACGCACCGGCGTTCAGCGGCCCCGACACGAACTCCCAGAACGGCTCGAAGTCGGTGAAGGCGGCCCGCGACGGCTGGTAGTGCTGCGCCGAGGTGTAGTGGACGTCGGCCGTGAGCCACACCGTGCCGGTGATCCGGCGGTGCTTGATGAAGCGCAGCAGCTCGGCGATCTGCAGCTCACGGCCCAGCGGGGCACCGGGGTCGCCCTGGGCGACGGCCTCGATGTTCGGCTTTCCGTCGCCGGTGTCCGGGACGACCAGGCCGATCGGCATGTCGGAGGCGATCACCTTCCACACCGCGCGGGAGCGGGACAGCTCGCGCTTGAGCCACTCCAGCTGCTCGCGGCCGAGGATGCCCTGCGGGTCGGTGGGCTGGTCGTCCGGCGAGTTGGCGTTGCGGTAGGTGCGCATGTCCAGCACGAAGACGTCAAGCAGCGGGCCGTGGTGCTGCACGCGGTAGACGCGGCCGTCGGGGCGGCGCAGCGTGGAGATCGGGAAGTACTCCGAGAAGGCCTGGCGGGCCCTGGCGGCGAGCACGTCGACGTTCTTCTCGGTGTACCGGCTGTCGCCGAGGATCTCGCCCGGGTACCAGTTGTTGGTGACCTCGTGGTCGTCCCACTGGATGATGGACGGGACCTGGGCGTTGAAGGCCCGCAGGTTCTCGTCCAGCAGGTTGTAGCGGAAGTTGCCGCGGAACTCCGCCAGGGTCTCGGCGACCTTCGCCTTCTCCTCGGTGGTGATGTTCCGCCAGGTGCGCCCGTCGGGCAGGGCCACGGTCTCGGTGAGGGGCCCGTCGGCGTAGATGTTGTCGCCGCTGCAGATGAAGAAGTCCGGGTCGAGGGCGGCCATCGCCTCGTAGATCCGGTAGCCGCCGAGCTCCGGGTTGATGCCCCAGCCCTGACCGGCCAGGTCGCCGGACCAGACGAACCGCACGCCGTCACGCCGCTTGTCGGAGGCCGTGCGGAAGGTGCCGGTGACCGGCTCGCCGGTGCGGCGCGGGTCGTCCGGGTCGGCGAGCAGCACCCGGTAGTGGATCTGCTCGCCGGACGGCAGGCCGCGCAGCCGGGTCGTGCCGGTGAAGTCGGTGCCCGGGCCCAGCAGCGGGCCGTGCCATCTGCGCGGGTTGCGGAACGACTCGGTCGCCGACGTCTCGACGATCATCCGGGCCGGCCGGTCGGACCGCACCCACACCAGGCCGGAGTCGCAGGTCACGTCTCCCGCCTGCACACCCCATCCCGCCTTCGGACGTCCCGACCGCGCGAAGGCCGGCGCCGCGCCGAGCGCGGTGGGCAGGGTGAGGGCCGCCGACGCGGCGAGGGAGCCACGCAGGACGCTACGGCGCGCGGGGAACGGACGGTGTGACATGGATGCGCCTCCAGGGACGGGATCCGGCCAGTGTGCACAGCCACAACTACTGGCACGCCGCAGCGCACACACGAACCCCAAGTGAACAACTGACCGCGGGAGGAGGGGAACGGACGGGAAGCCGCGAGCTCCGCCGGAGTCACCCCGTGGCCGCCTCCGCCATCAGGCGTATGCCCTCGTGGATCCGGGCGGGCGGTACGTGCGCGTAGCCGAGGACGAGCCGTGTCCGCTTCGGCCCGTCGTGCTCCTCCCGCTCGGGACACGGGTGTGCGTAGGCCGACAGGGGGCGTACGGCCACCCCGGCCGCCGTCACGCGGGCGAGGAATCGGTCCTCGGGGCCGTAGCGCTCCGGCAGGGTGGCGATCACGTGCAGGCCGGCGGCGATGCCCGAGACCCGGGAGCCGGGGAAGTGCTCGTCGAGGGCGGCGGTCAGGGCGTCACGGCGCTCGCGGTAGGCGCGCTGGCAGCGGCGCAACTGGCGGTCGTAGTCGCCGCGCTCCAGGAAGCGGGCGAAGAGTGCCTGGTCGAGGGCCGGATGACCGAGGTCCATGGCGCGCTTGCGCTGGACGATCTCCTCCGCCCAGGACTCGGGCACCAGCAGCCAGCCCAGCCGCAGCCCGGGGGCGAGTGACTTGCTGACCGAGCCCGTGTAGGCGACGTGGTCCGGGTCGAGGCCCTGGAGCGCGCCGACGGGAGCGCGGTCGTAGCGGAAGTCGCCGTCGTAGTCGTCCTCCAGGACGATGCCGTCCACGGACCGCGCCCAGTCCAGCAGTTCGGAGCGGCGGCGGGCCGAGTAGGCGATACCGGTGGGGAACTGGTGGGCCGGTGTCGTCACCACGGCCCGTAAGCCCGACGCCCGCAGCGGCTCCAGGGCGATTCCCTCGCCGTCCACGGGCAGCGGTACGGCTCTGACCCCGGCCGAGGCGTACAGCGCGTCGTGCTGGGGACTGCCCGGGTCCTCCACACCCACCGTGCGCACCCCGCGCGCGTGCAGCGCGAAACCCAGCAGCGTCGTCGCCTGGGTCACCCCGGAGACCACCACGATCCGCTCCGGGTCGGCCACCACGCCCCGCCGCCGGGCGAGCAGTTCGGCCAGCGCGGTACGCAGCCGGGGCAGCCCGCGCGGATCGGGATACCCCAGCTCCTGGTGCGGCAGTTCCGCCAGCACACCGCGCTGCGCGGCGGCCCACGCCGAGCGCGGGAACAGCGACAGGTCCGGCGTCCCGGGCACGAAGTTTGCCCGGGCCCCGGGGGAGCGCGGAGCGAGGTCGTGCGCCCGCGGCCGGGCGGCCCGTACGGCCGAGCCCACCCACGTCCCGGCGCCCCGGCCGCTGCGCAGATAGCCTTCCGCCGTCAGCTGTTCGTACGCCTCCGTGATCAGCCCGCGCGACACTCCCAGGTCCGCCGCGAGATCCCGGCTCGACGGCAGCCGCGTACCCGGCGCGAGCCGGCCCGAGCGAACCGCCTCGCGCAGCGCCGCCTGAAGCGAACGGCCACGCGTGCGTGCCGGTGCCGAAGCGGCCGGGAGGAGCAGCTCCCAGGCGGGCGACGCGGGCTCGTTGCGGTCCATGCCGTCCATGCCGTCCATGCCGTCAGTTTGCCGGATCCGTGGGCGGGCTTTCCGCCGCGAGGGGTGACGGCCGTCGCCGCGTAAAGAGGGTGGAGGACCGAAGCGGGGGCTCGGCCGGGCCGGGCCCCGGAATCGTACGCGCAATCCCGGAGCGTCCGTGGATGCCAAGAACCGGTTCGAGACCCGAACCACTTTCGCGCTCTTACGACTCGAATGGCTGGCCGCCCTGGCCGTTTCGCTGGTGCTCGCCGTCCAGCACCGCGAACTTCCGACAGAACTGCCGACGGAACTTCGGCGCGCACTGACCGGGACGGTGGCGCGTCCCACCGACTGGGGCTGGTACGTACGGCTGTTGCGCGCCGCGACCGCACGGGTGGCGCTCGAATCGGCCGAGTGACGACGGACCGGGCCGGCCGCCCTGTCGTTCAGCGGCTGCCGTCGAGGACGACCCGGGCGACCAGCGCCGGGTCGTCGTTCATCGGGACGTGGCCGCAGCCGGGCAGCTGCACCAGCCGGGCGCGGGGGATGACGCTCTTGGCCCGCAGCCCCTGGCGGGGGATCAGCAGCCGGTCCCGGTTGCCCCACGCCACGGTGACCGGCGTGCCCACGATGTCGTCGGTGAACTGCACGGTCCTTCCGGAGCGGAGGGTCTCGGAGAACCCCTGCGCCCGGGCCAGCGCGAGCGTCTCGGCGACCACGGCCTCGGGCGAACGACGGCCCGGGCGGGCGTAGATGGTGCTCGTCAGCAACGTACGGCCGATCGCCGGACGGGCCAGCCGTTCGACGAGGGGCAGCGGCATCCGCTGGGCTATCTGCCGCATCGTCATCAACACCGTGAAGGCGTAGCGGCGCTCGACCTCGTTCCAGAACCCCGCGGGGGACAGGGCGGTGACGGAGCGGACGAGCTGCGCCCGGGCCAGGTCCAGGGCCAGCAGACCGCCCAGCGAGTTGCCCGCCACGTGCGGCCGTTCGATCTCCAGCGCCCCGCACAGCGCGGCGAGGACGGTGTTCATGGTCGGCAGGTCGTGCGCCATGCCGTCCGGGAGCGCCGGTGACTCGCCGCACCCGGGCAGGTCCACGGCGATCACGTCCCGCTCGGCCGCCAGCGCGGGTATCACCGGGTCCCACACCTGCCGGTGGTGGCCGATGCCATGCAGCAGGAGCAACGGTTCGCCGCTGCCCCGGCGGGTGTAGGACAGGGTCACGTTCTGCTCGCCGTGTGCGGAGGCGACTTTGAAGGAGACGGTGGCGGACATGCGGTGCTCCTCGGCTGTACTCGCTGACGGACGCCGTAGACAGCTTGTCAGCAATTACTACCGGCGGGTAGCCCCGAGTTGACGCCACTTTCACGGCCGCGGCTGTCCGGGAAGGGCGATTCCGCCTGGACAGGGCCGCATCGGTGGGCTGGGATGGAGCCCGTGACCGCCGAGACCGCGACCGACGTCTTCGAAGCGCACCGCCCCGTCCTGCTGGGCGTCGCCTACCGCATGCTGGGCCGCGTCGCCGACGCGGAGGACGTGGTCCAGGAGGCCTGGCTGCGCTGGTCGGGCAGCGACCGCGGTGACGTGCGCGAACCGCGCGGCTATCTCGTACGGATCACCACCCGCCTCGCTATCGACCGGCTGCGCCAGATCAAGGCCCGCGGGGAGACATACGTGGGCCCGTGGCTGCCCGAGCCGTACGTCACCGACTTCGGCGACACCGTGCCCGACACCGCCGAGCGGGCCGTGCTCGCGGACTCCGTCTCGCTCGCCGTCCTCGTCGTGCTGGAGTCGCTGTCGCCGCTGGAGCGGGCGGTGTTCGTGCTGCGCGAGGCCTTCGGCTTCCCGTACGCCGAGATCGCCGCCATGCTCGACCGCGGCGAACCGGCGGTCCGTCAGCTGGCCGGGCGGGCGCGCAAGCACGTCGAGGAGCGGCGACCGCGCTACGAGGTCGACCCCGCCCAGCGGCGCGACCTCACCGAACGGTTCCTCGCCGCGGCGGCGGACGGCGACCTCGAAGGGCTGCTGGCGCTGCTCGCCCCGGACGTGCGGCTCGTCGGCGACAGCGGCGGCAAGGCGCGTGCGCCGCTGCGGGTCCTGCAGACCGCGGACAAGGTGGGCCGCTTCCTCGTCGGCGCCGCGCAGAAGAGCGTCCCCGACTTCTCCCTGCGTTTCGTGGAGCTCAACGGCGGCCCGGCCGTACTGTTCCTGTCCGGCGAAAAGCTCGACTCCGTCTTCCAGCTCGACATCGCCGACGGCCGCGTCCAGGCGGTCTACATCATCCGCAACCCCGACAAGCTGCGCGCGCTGGCCGCCGTCTAGACGGCGCCGCAGGAGCCCCGCCGCGGCCTCACATGAACGCCCCGTGAACGTTCCCGGCCATTGGTCTTGACCAAGGATCAGGGCCGCCCTATGGTCGCAGAGAAGTGAAACAACGTTTAAAAAACAAGGGCGCTAAAACACCGCCGACCACGGCGATTGCGGAGGACAGGGTGGGGACCACGCAGCTGGAATCGGTGCCGGAACCGAAGTACTGGCATCTCAAGACCGTGCTCAGTGAAGCGCTCGACTCGGAGTTCTCCGTGGGGGAGATCCTGCCCAACGAGCGCGACCTCGCGGCTCGCTTCGGCGTCGCCCGCGCCACGCTCCGCCAGGCCCTGGAGCAGCTCGAACTGGAAGGCAGGCTCCAGCGCCGCCGCGGTGTCGGCACGACCGTCGCGCCGCCCCGCATGGGCGTCTCCCTCGGCACCGGCCCGCACACCTGGCCGGGCGGCCCCGAGGACGCCTGGCAGCCCGTCGACTGCACGGCGGCGGTGCCGCCCGCGGCGGTCGCCGAGGTGCTGGAGACCGGCCCGGAGGAGTCCGTGCACGTCGTGCGGCGCTCCCGGGTCTCGCACGGCCGGCCCGTCGCCGCCGAGCTGCTGTACATCCCGCAGTCCTCGGTGCCCGAGCTCTCCGGCATCGACGCGCCGTCCGGAGCGGCACGCGCGCGTGCGGTGCTGCGCGAGCTCCAGCGGCTGGAGCTGGAGCGGCAGGAGAACGCGGTGGAGCTCGGCTCCGCCGGGGCCGACGATGCGAGGGAGCTCGACCGGCTGCCCGGGGCGCCCGTGCTGGTGGTGACGACACGGTTCGTCGCCGCGGGACGCACGGGGGCGTTGTCCGTCGCGACGTATCGCGCTGACACGTGTCGGTTGACTTTCGGTGATGCGGGGGGTGTGGAGATCCACGACGGGCCGGAGCGGCGGGCTTCCTGACCGTCGCGTTTCGGGGGGTGCGGTGAGTGGCGGGCTGCGGGTGTTGTGGCTGGTCGCGCCCACGCGGCGGAGCCGCATATCGACACAGCACCGCGCCCCTTGGAAGGGCGTCGTCCTCAGCGGCGTGGTGTGGTCGTGCCCTCGACGCTGAACAACTGCTCCTCGACGTGATCCAGGGCCAGGCGCAGGGCACCCGTGGCCACTGCAGCGTCGCCGAGGCGGGAGAGGGCCACCTGCGGCGGGCGCAGACAGTAGCGGGCCAGTTGTTGGCGGAGGGGATCCAGTACGCCGTCCAGGCCCGCTGCCCAGCCGCCGATGACGACCAGTTCCGGATCGAGGGCGAGGACCAGGGCCGCCACGTCGTGGACCAGGCGCTGCAGGAAGCGGTCGACGGCCGCCCGGGCCCGTTGGTCGCCGTCGCGGGCCCGCGCGAAGACCTCGGCCACGGCGTGTTCGTCGAGGGGGTGAAGGGGCTCGTCGGTGGTGGACAGGAGCGTCTCCGGCGTCACCTCCCTGCCGAGGAGATGCAGCGCGCCGATCTCGCCGGCCGCCCCGCCGTAGCCCCGGTGCAGCCCCCCCGATCAGCGAACCGGCGCCCGGACTGAGCCCCGCCAGCACGAACACCACGTCGTCCGACTCGGTGGCCGCGCCCTTCCAGTGCTCGGCGACGGCCGCCGCGTTGGCGTCGTTCTCGACCAGGACCGGGCACTTGAACGACCGGCTCAGCCGCTCGCCCAGCCGCAGACCCGTCCACCCGGGCAGCGCGGTGCCCAGCCGTACCGTGCCGTCCGCCTCGACGATCCCGGGCGTGGCCACGCCCACGGCCCGTAGCGAGCCGCGTGCGACACCGGCCCGGCGCAGCAGCTCGGCGACCGCTCCGCGCAGCCGTTCCAGCCGCTCGCCGGCGCCCGCAGTCTCGGGCACGTCCTTCGCCTGGGAGCCGATCACCCGGCCGTCCAGGTCGGCCAGCAGCGCGGCCACCCGGTGCGCGCCGATCTCCAGCCCCAGCAGGTGCCCGGCCTCCGCCCGGAACCGGAAGCGCCGTGCCGGCCGCCCCTGCCGCCGGGCGGCGCCCTCCTCGGCCGCCTTCTCGACGACCAGACCGGCCTCGATGAGCCCTTCGACGACGCCCTCGACGGTCGGCCGGGACAGCCCCGTCACCCGGGTGATCTCGGTCAGCGTCGCGCAGTCCGTGGCACGCAGCGCGTGCAGCACCACCGCGGAGTTGATCCTTCGCAGCAGCGAGGGGTCCCCGCCGGTCAGCCGCCCCACCGTCCGTCCTCCCAGCTCGTGCGCGTGTGGGCCGGATCGTACTCGGCGCGGCGGGGCCCGGCGAGGGGCGGGCACCCGGCCCCGTCGATCACCCCGGCGCCACGAACCCGGACTCGTACGCCGCGATCACCGCCTGCGTGCGGTCCCTTGCTCCCAGCTTCGCCAGTACGGCGCTCACATGCGACTTCACCGTCTCGGTGCCCACCACCAGCCGGGCGGCGATCTCGGCGTTCGACAGGCCCCGCGCCATCAGCCGCAGCACCTCGCCCTCCCGCTCGGTCAGCTGCGCCCGCTCCATCGCCGCCCGCGCGACCCGGTTCCCGCCGCCCTCGCCGTACTCGGCGGCCAGCTGCCGTACCGAGGCCGGGAACAGCAGCGACTCGCCCTCGGCGATCAGCCGCACCGCGTGCACGATCTCGGCCGGCCGGGCCCGCTTCAGCAGGAACCCGTCAGCGCCCGCCCGCAGCGCCTCGTACACGTACTCGTCGTTCTCGAACGTCGTCACCACGAGGATCCTCGGCGGCTCGTCGACCGTCCGCAGCAGCGCCCGGGTGGCCTCGATCCCGTCGAGCAGCGGCATCCGTACGTCCATGGCGACCACGTCGGGGCGCAGCTGCCGCACGAGCGGGATCACCGACGCCCCGTCCGCGGCCTCCCCGACCACCTCGATGTCGGGCTGGGCCTCCAGCACGGCCCGCAGACCCGCGCGCACGAGGGGTTCGTCGTCGACGAGGAGAACGGTGACCGGCATCGGACCAGCGTAGATCAACTCAACGGCAGCTCGACATGAACCTGCCAGTCGCCGTCGTCGGGGCCGGTCCGAGCCAGCCCGCCGAGCAGGGCGGCACGCTCGCGTATGCCGCGCAGGCCGCTGCCGCGCCCGGGGCCGGGGATCGGCTCCGTGAGCGGGTTGCGTATCGCGAGGACGAGGGTGTCGTCGCAGACGTGCACACGGACCCGTACGGGCACGGCTCCGGCGTGCCGCAGCACATTGGTCAGCGCCTCCTGCAGGATCCGGTAGCCCTCCCGGGACACCGGCCCCGGCACGGTGTCCACGGAGCCGGTCACCTCGGCGTCGACCTTCGCCCCGGAGGCGCGCGCCGACTCCAGCAGACGGTCGGCGTCCGCGAGGGTCGGTCTGCTGCTCACCGGCTTGCCCGACTCGCGCAGGACGCCGAGCACCCGCTCCAGATCCCCCAGCGCGGCCCGCCCGGTCTCCTCGATGGCGCCCAGCGCCCGGTCGGTGAAGGCGGGATCGCCCGCCGCCCGCGCGGCCCCCGCCTGTACGACGGCGACCGTGAGCGCGTGGCCGATGGAGTCGTGCAACTCGCGGGCGATGCGCGTGCGTTCCAGGAGCTGTTCGGTGCGCTCCTCCATGGCCGCGAGCCGCTCAGCCGGTGACGGGCCGAGGAGCCGCACGGCCAGCGCGGTGATGAGGTGGCCGGACCAGACCACGATCACGGGCAACAGCAGCAGTGGCAGGGGCGCGAGCAGGGCGTGCCACCAGTGGTGCTCCTCGACGCTCAGGTAGCCGTCGGCGGCCGGCCCCTGACCCAACCCCGTCGTCAGCAAGTCGACCGCGAGGAGAGGCAACTGGACGGAGAGATGGGCCACGATCCAGCCGAGGACCAGCCGCGCCTCCAGCCACACCACCGTCCGGCCGCGGTCGGCCCATGTGACCGACGGGGTGGCCACGATCTCCGCACGCTCGTTCTCGCTGTCGTGCCGCCGGCCGGTCAGCAGCAGCCGGGCCTGGAATCCCTCCACCAGCCGCGTGGCGGGCACGAGGCCCGCGAGTCCGAGCAGCACGGCGGCCGTCGCCTGGGTCCACCACACATCCTGGATGAACAGCCACAGGGACGGCCACACGATGGCCACCAGCAGATGCAGCCACCGCGTGTACGTCACCGCCCGCGTCAACGGGCGCAGCATGCGGACCATTGCGCCATCGTGCCAGCCGCCACTGACAACGAACCTCCCCCGCACGGGGGAGACGATCTCCACCGCCGGGGGAGGCCCGCACCCCGGACGGGCGGCCACGCTGCAGCCATGACCAGCATCGAAGTCCAGGACCTCACCAAGGAGTACGGCACCAAACGGGCCGTGGACGGCCTCACCTTCCGCGTCCTGCCCGGCCGTGTCACCGGCTTCCTCGGCCCCAACGGCTCCGGGAAGTCCACCACCATGCGGCTGGTGCTCGGCCTCGACCGGCCGACCGCCGGCTCCGCCACCCTCGGCGGCCGCGCCTACCCGACGCTGCGCGAACCCCTGCGCCGGGTGGGCGCCCTGCTCGACGCGCAGGCCGCGCACGGCTCCCGCACCGCCCGCGACCATCTCCGCGTCCTGGCGACGAGCAACCGCATCCCGGACCGGCGGGTCGACGAGGTACTGGAGGAAACCGGCCTGGCGTCGGTGGCCCGGCGCCGTGTGCGGACGTACTCCCTGGGCATGCGCCAGCGCCTGGGCATCGCCGCCGCCCTGCTGGGCGATCCCGAGGTGGTCATGCTGGACGAGCCGTCCAACGGTCTCGACCCCGAAGGCATCGTGTGGATCCGGCGGTTGCTGCGCCGACTCGCGGGGGAGGGCCGCACGGTCCTGGTCTCCAGCCACCTGATGAACGAGACCGCGTCCTTCGCGGACCACCTCGTCGTCCTCGGCCGGGGCCGGCTGCTGGCCGACACCCCGATGCGGGACTTCATCGACGCGCGCGTGCAGCCCAGCGTCCGCATCCGCACATCCGACCCCGCCGCCCTCCGCAGCGCCCTCGCCCGGCACGGCCGCGACGCCGTGGAACACGTGGACGGTCACTGGAGCGTGCACCACGCACGCGTGGACGACATCGGCCGCATCGCCTCCGCCGCGGGTGTGCCGGTCCTCGAACTCGCCGCCGAGGAGGGCACGTTGGAACAGGCCTATTTCGACCTCACGTCGGCCGAAGCCGAGTTCACCACCCAGCCGCAGGAGGCCTGACCATGGAACTCACCCCCGTCCTCCGCTCCGAGTGGCTGAAGATCCGTACGCTGCGCTCGCTCCCGGGAGCGCTCCTGGCCCTGTTCGCCGCGACCACGGCGTTCTCCGCGATCGCCGGTGTCTCCGAGACGTCGGACCCCGGATTCGACCCCCTGTTCACGGCTCTGTCCGGTGTCGTGCCGGGGCAGATCGCGGCCGTCTCCTTCGGGGCCATGGCCGTGTCGACGGAGTTCCAGTCGGGCGCGCTCCGGGTCTCGCTGGCCGCGGTTCCGCGGCGCGGCCGGTGGTTCGCTGCCAAGGCGGCCGTCATCGCCGTACCCGCCCTGCTGGTGGGACTCGTGACCGCCCTCGCCGCCCTCCTCGTGGCCCGGGCGGGGCTCGGCCCGGCAGCCGACCGGCTCGGCACCGGCGAGCAGGTGCGCGGCGTCGTGGGCTGCGGCGTCTACCTCATGCTGATGGCCCTGTTCGCGGCCGGACTCACCGCCCTGCTGCGCAGCGGCGTGGCCACGCTGTCCCTGCTGATCCCGTTCATCCTCGTCGTGGGGTTCGTGATCGGCGACGCGACGGGCACCGTCGCCGACTTCCTGCCCGACAAGGCGGGACAGCTGGTCCTGCGGGAGACCTACGACGGCACCCTCGGGCCGTGGTCGGGGCTCGCGGTGACCGCGCTCTGGGCGGCGGCCGCCCTGCTGGCGGGAGCGTGGAGCCTGCGCCGCCGGGACGCCTGACCGCACAACGGTGCGAACAGGGTTGACACCCCGCCAAGTGTCAGTGGCGGCGGGTTTACTGGACCCATGAACATCGCACAGCACATCGCCCTCATAGACGAGCTGTGCTACCGCCCCTTTCCGGCGGAGCACGGCCCGTCGGACGTCGGCGTTTCCGGACCCGGTCATCACACCGCGGTGTTAGATGCCGCGGGCGACGACGACCCGGCGCTCCGGGCGGTGACGATCGACCAGTACGAGAAGGACCGGGACGCCGTCTACGAACTCCTCGCCTCACGCTGGGGCGACACGCCCCCCTACAACCTGCAGACCGTCCTGCTGCGCACCGAGCAGGAGGAGATCCCCCGGCCGTGGGCCGAGTTGAGCGAGCGCGCGAGCGTCGCGTACCTGTGGGAGGTGGAGGGCACCGGCCGCTGGGTCGCCGTGGCGGTCACCGACCGGGACACGTCGCACGGGATCCAACTGCTGGCCCTGGTCACGGAGACGGACCCGCCGTAGGAGATCAGCTCCCGGCCGCTTCCCGCAGCCGCGCGAACTCCTCGGCCATCGTCTCGGCCGTCCAGTGGGCGTTCAGCCCGCTCGGATTGGGCAGCACCCACACCCGCGTGTCCCCGATCATCCGCGACTGCGGGCCGACCCGGGCCTTCCGGTCGTCGAACGCGGCGCGGTACGCGGTCACTCCGACCACGGCCAGCCAGCGCGGCCGCAGCCGCCCCACCTTCAGCGCGAGCAGCCGCCCGCCCTCCCGGAACTCCTCGGCGCTCAGCTCGTCGGCCCGAGCGGTCGGCCGCGCCACGACATTGGTGATGCCGAGCCCGTGCGACAGCAGCTCCTGCTGCTCGGACGGCGCCAGCAGCCGCGGTGTGAACCCGGAGCGGTGCAGCACGGGCCAGAAGCGGTTGCCGGGGCGGGCGAAGTGATGGCCCGTCGCGGCTGTCATCAAACCGGGATTTATGCCGCAGAACAGCACCCGCAGACCGTCCGCGACCACGTCCGGCACGACACGGTCGCGGGCGGCCTCCAACTCCTCGGGCGTGAAACGGGGCATCGTGTGCGGCGCGTCAGAGGATCGCGCCGGGCGTGTAGCCCGCGGCCTGGGGGTGCTGCTTCACGATCTCCTCGACCCGGGCGACGACGGCGGCGACCTGGTCGCCCGCGGCGCCGGTGAAGGACAGCTTGTCGGCCATCAGCGCGTCCAGCTCGGTGCGGTCGAGCGGAATGCGCGTGTCGGCGGCCAGCTTGTCGAGCAGCTCGTTGCGCTCGGCGCCCTGCTCGCGCATCGCGAGCGCGGAGGCGACGGCGTTCTCCTTGATCGCCTCGTGCGCGAGCTCGCGGCCCACGCCCGCGCGCACGGCGCCCATCAGCACCTTGGTGGTGGCGAGGAACGGCAGGTAGCGGTCCAGCTCACGGGCCACGACCGCCGGGAACGCGCCGAACTCGTCGAGCACCGTCAGGAACGTCTCCAGCAGACCGTCCAGCGCGAAGAACGCGTCCGGCAGCGCGACCCGGCGCACCACCGAGCAGGACACGTCGCCCTCGTTCCACTGGTCGCCCGCCAGCTCGCCGGTCATCGAGGCGTAGCCGCGCAGGATCACCATCAGGCCGTTGACGCGCTCGCAGGAGCGGGTGTTCATCTTGTGCGGCATCGCCGAGGAGCCGACCTGACCGGGCTTGAAGCCCTCGGTGACCAGCTCGTGCCCGGCCATCAGCCGGATCGTCTTCGCCAGCGACGACGGCGCGGCCGCCAGCTGCACCAGCGCCGTGACGACCTCGTAGTCGAGCGAGCGCGGGTAGACCTGGCCGACCGACGTGAACGCCTGCGAGAAGCCCAGGTGCGTGGCGATCCGCTGCTCCAGCTCGGCGAGCTTCGCACCGTCCCCGTCCAGCAGGTCCAGCATGTCCTGCGCGGTGCCGACCGGGCCCTTGATGCCGCGCAGCGGGTAGCGGCCCAGCAGCTCCTCGATCCGGCCGTAGGCGACGAGCAGCTCGTCGGTGGCGGTCGCGAAGCGCTTGCCGAGGGTGGTGGCCTGCGCGGCGACGTTGTGCGAGCGGCCGGCCATGACCAGCTCGCCGTACTCCCCGGCCAGCTTGCCCAGGCGGGCCAGGACCGCCACCGTGCGGTCGCGCATCAGCTCCAGCGAGAGGCGGATCTGAAGCTGCTCGACGTTCTCGGTGAGGTCGCGGGAGGTCATGCCCTTGTGTACGTGCTCGTGCCCGGCGAGGTCGTTGAACTCCTCGATCCGCGCCTTCACGTCGTGCCGCGTGACCTTCTCGCGCTCGGCGATGGAGCCCAGGTCGACGGTGTCGAGCACACGCTCGTAGTCCGCGAGCGCCGCGTCCGGCACCTCGACCCCGAGGTCCTTCTGGGCGCGCAGCACGGCGAGCCAGAGCTGCCGCTCCAGCTTCACCTTCTGCTCGGGCGACCAGAGCGTGGCGAGCTCGGCGGAGGCGTACCGTCCGGCGAGGACGTTCGGGATGCGGGGCTTGGCGGGAGCGGAAGTCACGTGGACGGATTCTACTGGCGATTCGTGCAGGCCAGCGCCGCGGGTCCGTTCGTGGGAACCTACAAGAGCGTTTCGGTGACCCTGCCGCGAGTCCGCCTGTCACCCGCGCCGCCTCGGGAACCGCCTACGCCTGGTCCTCGTACGGCAGCAGCTCGGGCCGCTTCGGCGGCAGGCCGTCGCCCGAGGAGCGGCCCGTCAGGCGGCGGCCGATCCAGGGCAGCAGGTGCTGCCGGGCGAACCGCAGGTCCGCCGCGCGGCGCATGACCCAGCCGGGCGGCAGCGTCGTCGGCATCGGGGTGCGCCACTCGGTGTCCTCGGGCTCGTGGCCGAGCGCCTGCCACACCGCCTCCGCGACCCTGCGGTGGCCCTCGCCCGTCAGGTGCAGCCGGTCCACGTCCCACATCCGCGGGTCGGCGAGCGAGGGGGCGCCGTACAGGTCGACGACGATCGCGCCGTGCCGTGCTGCGAGCTCGTCGACGCAGGCGAACAGCTCCTCCATGCGCGGCCGGAACCGCTCCAGGACAGGACCCCGGCGGCCCGGGCTGCGCATCAGCACGAGCTGCTTGCACGACGGGGCCAGCCGCTCCACGGCCTCCTCCAGGAGCCCGCGCACCCGGCCCATGTCGCACTTCGGCCGCAGCGTGTCGTTGAGCCCGCCGACCAGGGTGACGACGTCGGCCTCCATGGCCGCCGCCACGTCCACCTGCTCGTCGACGATCTGCCGGATCAGCTTGCCGCGCACCGCGAGGTTGGCGTAGCGGAAGCCGGGCGTGCGGGCCGCCATCCGCGCGGCGAGGAGATCGGCCCAGCCCCGGTGGGTGCCGTCGGGCAACAGGTCCGACATGCCCTCGGTGAAGGAGTCGCCGACCGTGACGAGGCTGCTGTAGGCGGGGTTCGTGTGCATGGCGACGGAAATGGTATCCCGTGCACATACCCAGCAGTCGGTCACCCGGTAGGAGCCTCGGCACCCGGGCCCTCACGCCCGCTGGCCGAACAGCTCCCGCAGTACGTCCTCCATGGTCACGAGGCCGGCCAGCCGGCCGTCCGCCCCGAGGACCGCCGCGAGGTGCGTACGGCTGCCCCGCATCGCCGTGAGGACGTCGTCCAGCGGTGTGTGCTCCCGCACGCGCGCGATGGGCCGCATGTCCCGCAGCCGGAACGGCACATCACGCCCGACGGCGTCCAGCGCGTCCTTCACGTGCAGATAGCCGACGATCCGCCGACCCTCGTCCACCACCGGGAAGCGGGAGAACCCCGACTCCGCCGACAGCCGCTCCAGCTCGTCCGGCGTGACGCCCACGCGCGCGTACACCACGCGTTCCAGCGGCAGCACCACGTCGCGCACCGGACGGCGGCCCAGTTCCAGCGCGTCGTGCAGCCGCTCCTGGGCGCGGTCGTCGATGAGGCCGGCCTCGCTGGAGTCCTTCACGATCTGCGCTATCTCGGCGTCCGAGTAGGAGGCGGCGACCTCCTCCCGGGCCTCGACGCGCAGCAGCTTCAGCAGCGCGTTGGCGAACGCGTTCACCGTGAAGATCACCGGGCGCAGCGCCCGGGACAGCGTCACCAGGGGCGGGCCGAGCGTGAGCGCGCTGCGCACCGGCTCGGCGAGCGCGATGTTCTTCGGCACCATCTCGCCGAGCAGCATGTGCAGATACGTGGCCAGGGCCAGCGCGATCACGAAGGACACCGCGTGCCCCGCGCCCTCGGGCACGCCCATCGCGTGGAACACCGGCTCCAGCAGGTGCGCGATCGCCGGCTCGGCCACCACACCCAGCACCAGCGTGCACAGCGTGATGCCGAGCTGCGCGGCCGCCATCAGCGCGGACACGTGCTCCAGGCCCCACAGCACGCTCTTGGCGCGCCGGTCGCCCCGGTCGGCGTAGGGCTCGATCTGGCTGCGGCGCACCGAGATCAGCGCGAACTCGGCGCCGACGAAGAAGGCGTTGACGACGAGCGTCGCCAGACCGATCAGCAGCTGGACGGCGGTCACAGCTCCGCTCCCTTCTCGTCGGGCTTCTCGTCGTCGAGGGGCGCGTGCAGCCGGACGCGGGCGGCCCGGCGGCCCGCGGCGTCCAGGACCTCCAGCCGCCAGCCGGCGACCTCCAGGCTGTCACCGACGGCCGGTATCCGGCCGAGCACCGTCGCCACCAGCCCGGCGAGCGTCTCGTACGGCCCCTCCGGGGCGCGCAGCCCGACGCGTTCGAGGTGGTCCACGCGCGCGGAGCCGTCGGCCGAGTACAGGGCGTGGCCGGCCTCGTCCGTGCCGGCCGGCGCGAGGTCGGGCAGCTCGTGCGGGTCGTGCTCGTCGCGCACCTCGCCGACGACCTCCTCGACGATGTCCTCCAGGGTGGCCACGCCCGCCGTGCCGCCGTACTCGTCGATCACGACGGCCATCGTGCGCTTGCCGGAGAGCCGGTCCAGGAGCCGGTCGACGGTGAGGGTCTCCGGGACCAGCAGCGGCTCGCGCATCAGCTCGGAGACGAAGATCCGGGTCCGGCGCTCCACCGGTACCGCCAGCACGTCCTTGACGTGCGCCGTTCCGACGACCGAGTCGAGGGTGTCGCGGAAGACCGGGAACCGGGACAGGCCGGTCGCCCGGGTCGCGTTCGCCACGTCCTCCAGGGTCGCCTGCACGTCCAGGGCGACGACCTGCACCCGGGGCGTCATCACGTTCTCCGCGGTCAGGTCGGCGAGGTTGAGCGTCCGTACGAACAGCTCGGCGGTGTCGGCCGCCAGGACGCCTTCCCTGGCGGAGTGCCGGGCGAGCGCCGCCAGCTCCTGCGGGCCGCGCGCCGACGCCAGCTCCTCGGCGGGCTCCACACCGATCCGGCGCACGACACGGTTCGCCGTGTTGTTGAGGTGCCTGATGAAGGGCCGGAACGCGGCGCTGAACCAGCGCTGGGCGTTGCCCACGGTCTTGGCGACCGTCAGTGGCGACGAGATCGCCCAGTTCTTGGGCACCAGTTCGCCCACGACCATCAGGAACACCGTCGACAAAGCCGTGCCCAGCACCAGCGCCAGGCTGTGCGACGCCGACCGTGAGATGCCGATGTCCTCCAGAGGCCCGGCGATCAGCGCGGCGATCGACGGCTCGGCGAGCATGCCGACGACCAGGTTGGTGACCGTGATGCCGAGCTGCGCCCCGGAGAGCTGGAACGTCAGGTTCCGTACGGCCTTCAGTGCGCCCTGCGCGCCCCGGTCGCCGCGTGCCACCGCCTGCTCCAGCTCGGCGCGCTCGACCGTGGTGAGGGAGAACTCGGCCGCCACGAAGGCGCCGCAGGCGATCGAGAGCAGGATCGCCGTCAGGAGGAGGAGCACTTCGGTCATCGGTTCACCCCTGTTCCATGGTTCTCCAGGACGGGGCGGAACGCGCGGTGTCGCGTACTGGGAGGCTCGCCCATGGGCGGACGCTCACAACCTTTCATGCAGAACCGAGTGGCCATCCAAGGGTAAAGGATGGGCAAAGTCCTGCGGTGGGGGTGCTCAGGGGGAGTCGGCGGGGACCGGGGAGAGCCGGTAGGCGCCCTCGTGCGGGACGACGTGGCCGGCGGTGGGCGGTGGGAAGTGGGTGCCCAGGAGGAGGGTGTCCGTGCCGGCGAGCGCGCCGAGCAGCTCGCGACGCGAGGTCTGTGACCGTCCGGGGTCGATGTCGACACAGGCGCCGATGCCGGGGTGGGCGAGCTGGACGGGGTGGTGGACGCAGTCGCCGGTGATCAGTGCCGTGCGTCCGTGGCTGGTCAGTTCGACGGCGACATGGCCGGGGGTGTGCCCGGGAGTCGGGATCAGGCGCAGCCCCGGGACGACGTCGAGGCCCTCGGCGGGGACGTCGAGGAGGTCGAGCAGTCCCGCCTCCTCCACCGGGATCACGGAGTCGCGGAACATCTGCCGGCGCGCCTCGTCCATGTCGTACCCGGACCAGAACTCCCGCTCGGCGCGGGAGGTGAGGTGGCGGGCGTTCGGGAAGGTGGGCACCCACTCGCCGTTCACCTCCCGGGTGTTCCAGCCGACATGGTCGGCGTGCAGGTGGGTGAGGATCACCAAGTCGACCGCGTCCGGGGGGAATCCGGCGGCGCTGAGGCGCCGAAGGTAGTCGGTGTCGAGATGGTGCCAGGCGGGGTTGGCCCGCTCCTTGCCGTTGCCGATGCCGGTGTCCACCAGGACGCGCAGCCCGCCGACGGTGAACGCGAAGCTGTGACTGTCGATGCGCAGGACGCCCTCGTCGTCGGCGAAGTGGGGGCGCAGCCACTGCTGCCCCGTGACGACCTGTGGGGTGGCGTCGGGCAGCAGCCAGGGGCCGGTGGCGGGTGGCAGGGGGATCTCGTCGACGCGGTGGACGGCGATGCCGCCCACGGTCCAGGAAGCGGGCGTGGTCAATGGTCCTCCTCGGGGTGCTTAAAGCAATCCGTTTGCGTTAAGGCGACCGTAGGTCCTAGAGTCCGCTAACGCAAATCATTAGCCTTTACAGGGGAGTCCATGTCCCAGCCCGAACTCACGCCGCCCGAAGCGGCCCGCTGGGCCCACCGCGCCGGGCTCGTACTGCCCGCCGACCGTCACGCGGCGGTCGCGGCCACCGCCGACCACATCCACTCCGTCGTGGCGGTCCTGAGGGAGCTGGACTTCGGGGACACCCCGCCCGCCCCCGTCTACCGCGCGGCAGCGGTGAAGGATGCGCACGATGGCGAAGGAGACGCACGATGCAGCCGTATGAACTGACGCTCGCGGCCGCCGCCGACGCGATCCGGGCACGTCAGCTGTCCCCCGTCGAGCTGGCCGACTCCGTACTGGGGCGCATCGAGCAGGTGGAGCCGCACCTTCGCGCCTACGTCACCGTCGACGCCGAGCAGGCGCGCCGGGCCGCGCGCCGAGCCGAGAACGACATCGCCGCCGGCCGCCACCGCGGTCCGCTGCACGGCATCCCGATGGGCCTGAAGGACCTGATCGATGTCGCCGGTACGACGACGTCGGCCGGTTCCCGGGTCCGGTCCGACCACCGCGCGCAGACCGACAGCACCGTCGCCGCACGCCTGTCGGCGGCCGGAGCGGTCCTGGTCGGCAAGACCCACACGCACGAGTTCGCCTACGGGCTGACCACCCCGCAGACCCACAACGCCTGGGACCCCGGCCGGGTCGCCGGCGGCTCCAGCGGCGGATCAGCCGTCGCCGTCGCCGCCGGCGCCGCCACCTTCGCCCTGGGTACCGACACCGGCGGATCCATCCGGGTGCCCGCCGCGCTGAACGGGGCCGTCGGCCTCAAACCGACCTACGGCCTCGTCCCGCGCCACGGCGTCACGTCCCTGTCCTGGTCGCTGGACCACGTCGGCCCGATCACCCGCACCACCGAGGACGCGGCCCTGGTCCTCGAGGCCCTGGCCGGCCACGACCCGCGCGACCCCGCATCCCTGGTCACAGCACCGGCCCACTACCGGCCGGGCCCCGACACGGATCTGACCGGACTGCGGATCGGCGTGCCGCGCACCTACTACTTCGACCACGTCGACGCGGAGGTGGAAGCCGCCGTCCGAAGCGCGATCGGCCGGCTCCAGTCGCTCGGTGCCCGCCTCGTCGAGGTCGAGATCCCCATGACCCGCTACATCCAGGCCACCCAGTGGGGCCTGATGGTGCCCGAGGCCACCGCCTATCACGAGAGCACCCTGCGCACGGTCCCCGAGCTCTACCAGGCCGACGTCCGGATCCTCCTGGAAGCCGGTGAACTCATGCCCGCCGGGGACTACCTGCGCGCCCAGCGCTCCCGCACCCTCATGCGGCGGGAATGGGCGCGCATGATGCGGGAGGTCGACCTGATCGCCGCCCCCACCGTGCCGACGGCCGCCGTCGCGGCCGGTCAGGAGCAGGTCACCTGGGCCGACGGCACCGTCGAGGGCGTCTCCGACGCCTATGTGCGGCTCTCCGCCCCGGCCAACATCACCGGCGTGCCCGCAGTGTCCGTACCGGTCGGCCACGACACGGCGGGGCTGCCGATCGGCATGCAGCTCATCGGGCCGCCCCTCGGGGAGAGCGTGTTGCTGCGGGTCGGGCACGCCTGCGAACAAACCCGGCCCGCCAGCGGTCTCGCGCCCGCGGCCCGGTGCGTACCGTGCTAGACGCAACGGGTTCGCTTTAAGGTGGGTTCCGTGAGCAGGCAGATGGTGCGCCCCGGCGGGCGCAGCGCCCGGGTCCAGGCGGCGGTGCACACCGCCGTGCGCGAACTCGCCTCGGAGGCCGGCCGGGACGCGTTGACCGTGCCGATGGTCGCCCAGCGCGCGGGCGTGACGCCGTCGACGATCTACCGCCGCTGGGGAGACATGCAGGAACTGCTGTCGGACGTGGCGGTCGAGCGGCTGCGGCCCGACACCGAACCCGCGGACCTCGGCACCCTGACGTCCGACCTGACGGCCTGGGCCGAGCAGTTCCTCGACGAGATGTCCTCGCCCACCGGCCGCGCCTACATCCGCGACGCCCTGCTCGGCGACCCGGACGGCGGCAACGCCGGCCAGTGCTCCGCCTACGCCGCCCAGCAGATCGACGTCATCCTCCGTCGCGCGTCCGAGCGGGGGGAGCCGGCACCCGGCGTCGAGACGGTCATCGACCAGGTCGTCGCGCCCATGATGTACCGCATCCTGTTCCGCCCGGACGGACTCGACACCGCCTACGCCCACCGGCTCGTGGCAGGAGTCCTCAGCTGCCCTCCCCGAACAGCGCGCCCGGCCGGTGAGGGCTTCACTCCGACCCGCACGCCTAGTCCGTGAGCGGTTTCACCCAACGCCGCCACTTCTCCTCGGGCGCGTACCCGGCGGCCCCCCACGCGCGGTGCGCGGTCTCGTTGCGCGTGAGCACCATCGCGTCCGCGCGCCGCCCGCCGAGCCGCACGAACCGCTCCTCGGCCGCGGCGAGCAGCGCGGAGGCGATGCCCTGGCGGCGGTGGTCCGGATGCACGGCCAGCCGGTAGAGGTGGCAGCGCCAGCCGTCGAACCCCGCGATCACCGTCCCGGCCAGCTCGCCGTCCCGCTCTGCCAGGATCAAGGCCTCGGGGTCGCGTGCGACCAGCCGCTCCACCCCACTGCGGTCGTCACTGATGCTCGTGCCCTCGGCGGCCACCTTCCAGAAGGCCAGCACGGTGTCGAGGTCCTCGGGCGTCGCGGCCCGGATGCGTAGCTCTGTCATGCCGTGATCACATCAGGCACGGCCGCCCCCGGGCACACCATTTCAGAATCCGGACCTCAGGCCCCGCGCACCCGCTCCATGACCGGTGCGAACGCCTCCATGTAGGGCTCCAGGACGGTCAGATACGTGAAGCCGTAGCGCTCACGCCGGGCCAGGACCTGCTCCGTGAGCTCGTCCGGGGTGCCGACCAGGCAGATGGGGAGCTCCAGGACCTGATCCACCGTCATGTCCGGGAAATATTCGAGGAACGGCCGAACCGCGGCCTCGCGGTCCTCGGTGCCGATCACCATCTGGAGCAGCAGGTTCAGCTCGGGCGGCTCCTCGCGGTGGTCCTCCGCGAACTTCAGGAACCGCGCCACGCGTTCGTCGAGCTCCTCCGCGGTGATCGGCGTCAACTGCCCGGTGGCGCTGCCCGGCACCGTACGCGCCCCGGTGAACGCCGCGATGTCGGCGTGCTCGGCGCTCAGCCGCAGTACTCGGTCGCCGTTTCCGCCGATCAGCAGCGGCACCCGGGGCCGCTGCGCCGCCTGCGGCTGGTGCTCGTCCGAGCCCAGCAGCCGCTCCAGCTCCTCGACCGTGCGCCGCAGATGGTCCACCCGTTCGCCCGGCGAGCCGAACGGCAGCCCGGCCTTCTGGTGCTCCGCCCGTACGTAGCCGGTGCCGAGGCCGAGCTCCAGCCGGCCGCCCGTCAGCGCGTCCGTCGTGGCCACCTCGCGGGCCAGCAGCGCCGGGTTCCAGAAGCCCGCGTTGAGCGTGAAGGTGCCGAGCCTCGGCCGTTCGGTCGCTTCGGCCGCCGCCACGAGCGCCGGGAAGGGTGCCGGCATGCCCAGATGGTCGGGGACGAGGATCACGTCGTATCCGAGCTCCTCGGCCCGGCGGCACTTGGCGCGCCACTCCTCGGCGGACGCGGATTCGAGCAGGTTGACCCCGAAGCGGAACGGACGCGACATGAACTCTCCTCACGTGGAAGCGACTTGAGTACCCGCCGCGATTCCATCACTCGTGCGCGATGGCCGCCAGTACGTTCATGCGGGACGCACGCAACGCCGGGAGCAGCGCCGCCACGACTCCCACCACCGCCGAGCCGACCACCACCGCGACGATCGTGAACCACGGGATCGCGAGGGCCGTCATGCCCTGCAGGGCCAGCACCTCGTGCGTGCACACACCCCACACCAGCCCCAGCGCGAGCCCCAGGACGGCCCCGAACACCGCGATCACCACCGACTCCAGCCGGATCATCCGCCGCAGCTGCCGCCGCGCCAGCCCGATCGCCCGCAGCAGCCCGATCTCCCTCGTGCGCTCGACGACCGACAGCGCGAGGGTGTTGACCACGCCGAGCACCGCGATGATGATCGCCAGCCCCAGCAGCGCGTACACGAGGTACAACAGGACGGCGATCTGGTCGTGCACCAGTTGCTTGTAGTCGGCCAGATCCCGCACCTGCACCTGCGGGTAGGGGTCCAGGGTCCGCTCCAGGTTCGCGCGCAGGTCGTCGTCGCTCGTGCCGGAAGCGGCGTTGACGTACAGCGCGGAGTCCTGCCCGCCCGTCGCGTACCGCTCCAGGGTGGCGAGGCCGAAGTAGAGCCCGCCCTGTGTACCGAACCCCTCGGCGGCGTCCTGGTCGGTGAGGGCTCCGACCGTCAGCTCGGCCCTGCGCCCGCCCGGGAACTCCACCGGGAGCGCGCTGCCCACCCGTACGTCGTGGTCACGCGCGAAGTCCCGGTCCATGGCGAGGCGCCCACCGGCGAGCGCGGCCGTGGAGTCCCCTTGTACGTACGTGATGTTGGCGACCTCGTCGAGCCGCGGATCGTAGCCCGCGGCGGTCGTCTCCACGCGGTCGCCGTCCGGGAGCCGCACCGCGACCGGCGTGAACCGCCCCCGCACGAGCAGGCCCACGCCCTCGGTGCCGCGCACCTCGTCGGTGACCTCCTTCGGGAACGGCAGGAAGTTGGTGTTCTGGATCACGAAGTCGGCGCCCAGCGTGTTGTCGATCTGCCGGTCGAACGAAGCGGTCATCGACTCGCTCGCCACCGACATCCCGCCGACCAGGGCGAGGCCCACCATGAGGGCGGCCGCGGTGGCTCCGGTACGGCGGGGATTGCGCAGGGCGTTGCGCTGGCTCATCCGTCCGACGGACCCGAACAGCGCGGGGAAGGCCGCGCCGAGCACGCGGATCACGGGGCGCACCAGCAGCGGCCCGGCGATCACGGTCGCGATCAGGGTGAGCACGACACCGAGGCCCAGCAGGGACGCGGCCGACGACGTCCGCTCCGACACCGCGCACCCCACGAGCGCCGCCACACCGGCTGCCCCGACGACCGCGCCCGCCACCGCGCGCACCCGCAGCGGCCGCCCCACCCCGGCGACCTCGGCGTCCGAGAGGGCGGCCATCGGCGAGACCCCCGCGGCCCGCCGCGCCGGCAGGTACGCGGCGACGAAGGTGACGCCGAGACCGACGACGTACGCCGTCACGGGCGTCACCCAGCCGATGACCATCTCGTCGGCTGCGATGTTCATGCCGAGCAGGCCCATCAGCTCGATGAGCCCGGCCGCGAGCCCGATACCCGCGGCGAGCCCCAGCGTGGAGCCGACCAGACCGAGCAGGAGGGCCTCGGTGAGCACCGAGCGGCGGACCTGGCGCCGGTCGGCGCCGAGCGCGCGCAACAACCCCAGCTCGCGGGTGCGCTGGGCGATGAGCATGGAGAAGGTGTTGACGATCAGGAACACCCCCACCAGCACGGCGACCCCGGCGAAGCCGACCATCACGTACTTGATGACGTCGAGGAAACCGCCCAGCTGCTCCACGTCCGACTTCGCCTGCTCGTCGGCGGTCCTGAAGTCGTAGGTGTGCGCGCCGAGCGCGGCGGCCACACGCTGCTTGACCCGCTCGTCGCTGACACCGTCGGCGGCGTCGACCGAGATGCTGGTGGCGGCCCGCGGAGCGCCGAGCAGTTTCATCTGCGCGGTGGGGGTGTCGAGGAAGACCAGTGCGGCGCCGGGGTTGGTGGTGGTGAACGTGGCGATGCCGACGACCCGGACCTCGAACGACCCGGGCGGAGCGATCACGGTGAGGGTGTCACCGATGCGCACGTCCTTGCGGTCGGCGGTCTCCGAGTCGAGCAGTGCCTGCCCGTCGCCCCGCGGGGCGTGACCGGAGGTCAGTTCCACGGGGCTGCGCTCGGTCGGGTTCCAGGCGGTGCCCAGCGTGGGAGCCCCGGTGGTCGGGCCGACCGGCTCGTTCTCCTCGTCGACGACGGTGAGGCCGTCCACGTCCACCTCGGCACGTGCCGCCGCGACGCCGTCGACCCGCCGCACGCGTTCGGCGAGCGCGGCCGGCAGGGTGGCCGTCCGGCCGGAGGGCACCGCCTCGTCGAGGTCCTCCTTCGGGCTGACGGTGACATCGGCAGCGGTGGAGGCGAACAGCCGGTCGAAGGTACGGCTGACGGTGTCCGAGAAGATCAGGCTGCCCGTGACGAACGCGACGGACAGCAGGACGGCGAGCGCCGAGAGCAGCAGCCGCCCCTTGTGCGCCAGGAAGCTCCTCAGGGTCGCCTTGAGCACGGGATCAGTTCTCCTCGGACGACGCCGGGGCGTCGTCGAAACGGGTCCGGATCACGTCGAAGCGCTTCATGCGCTCCAGCACGGACTGAGCCGTCGGCCGCCGCATCTCGTCGACGATCCGTCCGTCCCCGAGGAAGAGCACCAGGTCGGAGTGGGCCGCGGCGCCCGGGTCGTGGGTGACCATGACGACGGTCTGCCCGAGATGGTCCACCGCCTCGCGCAGGAAACCGAGCACCTCCAGCCCGGCGCGCGAGTCGAGGTTGCCGGTCGGCTCGTCCGCGAAGATCAGCTCGGGCCGGGAAGCCAGCGCCCGCGCACAGGCCACCCGCTGCTGCTGGCCGCCGGAGAGCTGGGAGGGCCGGTGCCCGAGCCGGTCCCGCAGACCCAGGGTGTCGATCACCTGGTCCAGCCACTTCTCGTCGGGCTTCTTGCCCGCGATGTCCATGGGCAGGGTGATGTTCTCCAGCGCGTTCAGGGTCGGGATGAGGTTGAACGACTGGAACATGAACCCGATCCGGTCGCGGCGCAGCCGCGTCAGCTCGCGCTCCCTCAGACCCGTGATCTCCGTGTCGCCGAGCCACACCTGCCCGGCCGAGACGGTGTCGAGCCCCGCCAGGCAGTGCATCAGCGTGGACTTCCCGGAGCCCGACGGCCCCATCACCGCGGTGTACCGGCCGCGGACGATGTCCACGTCCACCGAGTCGAGCGCGAGCACGGTCGTCTCGCCCGAGCCGTACGCCTTGGTCAGACCGCGGGCCCGGGCCGCGATCCCGTCGGCCGACGCGAGGCCGGGGACGTGCTCCGCAGCAGGTGTGGACAAGGCCGCCTCCTCGTGCTGGACACCGGATTCCGTCGCCTTGCCCGAGGGTAATGTGACGCGGCCCACACTCGGTATCCTCCTCGGGTCGGAGTCCCGCCCTTGCCGGTGCTAGCACCTCCGCGCTAGCTTCTAGGTATGGCGAAGACCCAGCTGAACGTGCGAGTCGACGAAGGCACCGCCCGAGCCGCCCGCGAACGCGCCCTGGCCCGCGGCATGAGCGTCAACCGCTACATCGAGGAGCTGGTCAGACAGGACACCGGCGAGGTGGGCCACACGTTCGTGGAGGCCGCCGCCGACTTCATGAAGCAGTACGAGTCCGTCTTCGCCGAGGAGTTCGGCGCAGACCGTGAGGGCACGCGCGAAGGTCGCCACTGAACCCTTGAACAACCTCGAGATCGACCTCGCCTGGCTGCTGATGCTCGCCGAGCAGAAGACCCCGGGAGACCCCCAGGTCACCGACTGGGGAGCCCTCGTCGCCGCCGTCGCACGCCACCAGGCCGCCATATTCGACGTCCCCGTCTACGACAGCCCGCACGCCCGCGCCGCCGCGCTGCTCCAGCTCCTGATCCACGTCCCCGCGCTGGAACGCTCCAACGCCCTGTTCGCCTCCGCCGTCGCCTACGCGTACCTCGTCGCCAGCGGCGCCAAGGTCGTCACCTCACCCGAGCAGGTCCGCGACCTCGCCCGGCTGGTCAAGAGCGGGGATGCGTCCGTGCGGGACATCGAGCAGGAGCTGCGCCAGTGGAGCCTGTGACCGCGCGGGCTACGAGCTGACCGGGCGCCACGCCGTGCCCAGCACGCAGTACGAGATGGGCAGCGCCGGCCCCTGCTCCGGCATCAGCATCTGCCGGTAGGGACCGAGCTCGAAACCGGCGTCCCGCAGCGCCCGCACCGGCTCCCGCGCCAGATGGCAGCCCCCGCTCACCATCGGCCACACCGTCCGGTCCAGCGCGCGCTGGCTGAAGGTCATGACCCGGCCGCCGCCCCGGCCGTGCTCGAAGAACCGCACCTCACCGCCCGGCCGCAGCACCCGCCGTAGTTCCCCGAGCGCCCGGGGCACGTCCCGCACACTGCACAGGACCAGGGACACCACGGCCGCGTCGTAGCCCTCGCTCTTGACCGGCAGCGCCTCGGCCGCGCCCGGCACCACGTCGACGGGCACGTCCGCGCGCAGGGCGGCCTCCACGGCCAGCTGCCGCAGCCGCCGCTCGGGCTCGATGGCCACGACCTCGGAGACGGTGCCCGGGTAGTGCGCGAAGTTCAGCCCGTTGCCCGCGCCGATCTCGATCACCCGCCCCGACAGCCCGCCGAGCAGCCTCTCGCGGACTCTGCCCACGCCCGCCCGGGTCTCGGCGGCGACACTGATCCGGGCGTAGTAACGGGCGAACAGGGGATGGTGCACGGCATCTCGTGACGCCTTGCCGGAACGGGCGGACCGGAGCGGCATGGAGACCTCCCTGACGAGGCGGGCCTTACCGCGATTGTCCCCCGGACGAGCCCGGCGCACCCCTGCCGGCTACCGCAGGAGTACGCGGCCCAGCACCGGCCGATGGTCACTCCCCGTGGCGTCCAGTGCCGACACCTCCGTCACCTCGACGCCCCGCCCCAGCACCTGGTCGATCCGCGCCACCGGCAGGGCGGCCGGCCAGCTGAACGCGAACCCCGAGGCCGGAGCGTCGAGCCGGGAGGTGAGCGGACCGAGCCCGCGGTCCTGCACCGTGCCGTTGAGGTCGCCCACGACCAGGAGCCGGCCGGCCGGGTCGTCCGCGATCCGGGCCCCGAGCAGTGCCGCACTCTCGTCGCGGTCCGCCGAGGCGAACCCCGTCGGACCCAGCCGGACGGACGGCAGGTGGACCACGTACACCGCGATCTCCCCACCCGGCGCGGACACCGTGGCCCGCAGAGCGCGCCGCCAGCTCTCCGGGAAACCCTCGGGCCGGATGTCCACCGGCCGTACGTCCGACAGGGGCCAGGCCGACCAGAGCCCGACCGTGCCGTGGACCGCCCGGTGCGGGTGGGAGGCGCCCAGCACGTCCTGATAGGCGGGCCGCGCCGCGGGCGTCAGTTCCTCTACGGCCACCAGCCCTGCCCGCGTGGCGAGCAGGGCGCGTGCCGTGCCGACGGGATCGGCGTTGTCGTCGGCCACGTTGTGCTGGACGACGGTCACGTCGTACGGCTCCGGGGGCGGGACGAACCACATCCCGCCGAACATCCAGAGCCAGACGGCCACGGGCGCCAGGCAGGCGAGCAGCCCTGCCCGTGACCGCTTGAGCACGGCGATGCAGCCGAGGAGAGGCACCGCCACGCCCAGCCACGGCAGGAACGTCTCCAGCAGGCTCCCGAGTCGCCCGGCCCCGTTGGGCACGGCGGAGTGCAGGGCCAGCAGGCCGGCGACACCAATGGCGCCGCCGACCAGCCAGGCGTTCCACGACGGCCTGCCGTCGGCGACCACGCTAGGCGAGTTCCGCCGCCAGCAGGGCGGCCGTCCGGGCCACCAGCGCGTTGTCGGCCAGGGCGTCCCGCTCGGGCTGGGTCGTCAGAACGGACAGCACGATCGGCGAACCGTCGGGCGGCCAGGTGATGCCCACGTCGTGGGCGCCGCCGTACTCCGGCTGGCCGGTCTTGTCGGCGAGCAGCCATTCCGCGGGAAGTCCCTTGCGGAACTTCTCGGTACTGGTGGTGTTGCGCAGCAGCCAGTCCGTGAGCCGTGCCCGGTCCCGGGGCTCCAGCACGTCGCCGAGCACGAGACGGGCGTAGGACAGGCCGATCGCGCGGGGAGACGTCGTGTCGGTCACGCGCCACGGTTCCGCGCTGTTGAGCTCCGGCTCCCACCGGTCGAGTCGGGTGACACCGTCACCGATCGAGCGGGCGAAGCGCGTGATGGCGGTCGGTCCGCCCAGCTCCTTCAGCAGCAGATTGCCCGCGGCGTTGTCGCTGAAGCGGATGGTGGCGTCGCACAGTTCGCCGACGGTCATGCCGGTCGCGAGGTTCTCCTGGGTGACGGGGGAGTACCCCGACTTCGTCACGTAGGCCTGGGTGTACCGGATGCGCCGGGCCAGGAACTCGCCATCGCGGTCGAAGTCGCGCAGGACGGCCGCGGCGGCGAGCGTCTTGAACACAGAGGCCATCGGGAAGCGTTCGTCGGCCCGGTACGCCACCGTCCGGCCCGTGCGCAGATTACGGGCGTACACGCCCAGCCGGGCGGTGTGCTCCCGCTCCAGTTGCCTCAGCCGTGCGGTGACGCCGCCCGTACCGGATAAGGCGTGGGCCGTGCCGCCGCCCAGCGAGAGAGCGGCGGCGGCGCCCAGCGCGAGGGCCGCTCGCCGGGACGGGCGTGGGTGTGTGGTGTGCACGGTGTTCCCTTCGGAGGTGATCACGTACGTAGTCCAACACGCGATCACATCCACGCCGGTTTCACCGCGCGCCCGCCGAAACTCTCAGAACGCCGGGGGCGCCTCCCGCACCTGGAACGCCTCCGCGTCCCACGTGCCGTCCAGGCGCGGCGCCAGCCAGCGCGGCGCGGACGCCCGGAAGCCGGCGGGGGAGAGAGCCCCCGACCCGGCGGGAACCGCGCCCAGCAGCGGTGCTCCGGCCACGTCCGGCAGGTCCGCGAGATTGCAGCGCGAGGCGAGGTCCGGCGCGGCGGGCCAGCTCCCGATCACGATCCCCGCCAGATCCAGCTGCCGGGAGCGCAGTTCACGCGCCGTCAGCTCCGTCGTGTTCAGGGTGCCGAGCCCCGCCGACGCCACGACCAGCACCGGCGCCGACAGCAGCCGGGCCGCGTCCGCCAGGGTGCCGCCGGCCGGGTCGAACCGTACGAGCAGTCCGCCCGCGCCCTCGACCAGCACGAGGTCGTGCTCGGTGGCGAGCTTGGCGGCGGCCTCCGCGACCTCGTGCGGGTGCACGGGCGCGCGACCGGCCCGGCGGGCGGCCGTGGCCGGCGCCAACGGTTCGGGATAGCGGGCGAGTTCCGCCGTCGTCACGGCACCCGCGAGACGCGCGACCTCGGCGGCGTCTCCCGGCTCGTCGGGCCGTACGCCCGTCTGCGCCGCCTTCAGCACGGCCACCGAACGGCCGGCCGCAAGCGCCGTCGCCGCCACCGCCGCGGTCACGACCGTCTTGCCGACCTCCGTGCCCGTGCCCGTGATCACCAGTACCGGCATGTCATCCCTCCCGCGCCGCCGCGCACACCGCCCGCGCGATCCGCGCCACGTCCGCGTCGCCCGTCACGTACGGCGGCATCGTGTAGATCAGATCGCGGAACGGCCGCAGCCACACACCCTCGCGTACGGCCGCCTCCGTGGCCGCCTTCATGTCCACGGCGTGATCCAGCTGCACGACCCCGACGGCGCCGAGCACCCGCACGTCCTCGACGCCGTCAAGCTCCGCGGCCGCCGCGAGCCCGTCCCGCAGCCCCGCCTCGATCCGCTTGACCTCCGTGAGCCAGTCCTGGCCGAGCAGCAGCTCGATCGAGGCGCAGGCCACCGCCGCCGCCAGCGGATTGCCCATGAAGGTCGGGCCGTGCGCCAGCACCGGCACCGCGCCGCGCGAGATGCCGTCGGCCACCCGCGAGGTGCACAGCGTCGCCGCCATGGTCAGATAACCGCCGGTCAGGGCCTTGCCCACGCACATCACATCCGGCGTCACAGCCGCGTGCCCCGCCGCGAACAGCGTGCCCGTACGGCCGAAGCCGGTCGCGATCTCGTCGAACACGAGCAGCACGTCGTGCGCGTCGCACGCCTCGCGCAGCACCCGCAGATAGGCGGGGGAGTGGAACCGCATCCCGCCCGCGCCCTGCACCACCGGCTCCACGATCACCGCGGCCAGCTCGTCGGCGTGCCGCTCGATCGACGCGCGCAACTGCTCGGCGTACGACTCCTCGTACGCGACCGGAGGCGGATCGACGAACACCTGACGCGGCAGCACACCGGTCCACAGCTCGTGCATCCCGCCCTCGGGATCGCACACCGACATCGGCTGCCAGGTGTCGCCGTGGTAGCCGCCGCGCCAGGTCAGCAGCCGCTGCTTGCGGGGGCGGCCCAACGAGCGCCAGTACTGGAGGCACATCTTGACCGCGACCTCGACCGACACGGACCCGGAGTCGGCGAGGAACACATGCTCCAGACCCTCGGGCGACATGTCGACAAGGAGCTTCGCCAGCCGCACGGCGGGCTCGTGGGTGAGCCCGCCGAACATCACGTGGCTCATCCGCTCCAGTTGCCCGCGCGCCGCCTCGTTCAGCACCGGGTGGTTGTAGCCGTGGATCGCCGACCACCAGGACGCCATGCCGTCGACCAGCTCTCCCGAGCCGTCGGCGAGCCGCAGCCGCACCCCGCTCGCCGACTCCACGACGAGCGGTTCCTGCCGACCGGGCATCGGGCCGTACGGATGCCACACATGCCGCCGGTCGAGCTCCAGCAGTTCGGGCACCGTCAGCTCAGGCATTGGGCGCGAGGTCCGTTCCGGCGCCCCGGCGGCGGACGGCGACCAGGTCGGTACGGGGCTCGTCGACTCGCGGAGCAGATGCCGAACCGCAGACTCCGCCGCTCTCGTCCGAGCCGCACCCGCCGCCGTCATGGCAGCCGCCGACCGCGCGGTGCTCCGGCAGCGTCACCTGGTCGGTGCCCTCCACCTCGAAGCCGGCGTCCGCGATCATCTCCAGGTCGGCCTTGCCCGCCTGGCCCTCGGTGGTGAGGTAGTCGCCGAGGAAGATCGAGTTGGCCAGGTGCAGGGCGAGCGGCTGCATCGTGCGCAGATGGACCTCCCGGCCGCCCGCGATGCGCACCTCGACGTCCGGGCACACGAAGCGCACCATGGCCAGGATCCTCAGGCAGCGCTGCGGGGTGAGGTTCCACTCCTTGGCGAGCGGGGTGCCCTCGACCGGGATCAGGAAGTTGACCGGAACCGAGTCCGGGTCCAGCTCGCGCAGCGAGTAGACGACGTCGACCAGGTCCTCGTCCGACTCGCCCATGCCGGCGATCAGCCCGGAGCAGGCGGACAGCCCTGCCGCGTGGGCCTTCTCGACGGTGTCCACGCGGTCGGCGTACGTGTGCGTGGTGGTGATCTCCCCGTACGTCGCCTCGGACGTGTTGAGGTTGTGGTTGTAGGCGTCGGCGCCGGCCTCCCGCAGCCGCTCGGCCTGGCCGTCGGAGAGCAGCCCGAGGCAGGCGCACACCTCGACGCCCTCGTTCTTCTCCTTGATCGTCCTGATCGTCTCGGAGACCCGGTCCACGTCCCGGTCGGTCGGACCGCGCCCGCTGGCCACCAGGCACACCCGCTTGGCGCCCCCGGCCACCCCGGCCGCCGCCGCCTCGGAGGCCTGGTCCGGCTTGAGCCACGTGTACTTCAGGATCCCGGCCTGGGAGCCGAGCCGCTGCGAACAGTACGAGCAGTCCTCGGGACACAGGCCCGACTTCAGGTTGACGAGATAGTTGAGTTTCACCCGCCGGCCGAACCAGTGCCGGCGCACCTTCCCGGCCGCGGCCACCACATCGAGCAGGTCGTCGTCGGACGTCGCGAGGACGGCCAGTGCCTCTTCGCGGGTCGGCAGCTCGCGCCGAAGCCCCTTGTCCACCAGCGTGTTCAGCAGGTCCATGGGAGCCGATCCTGTCCTACGGAGGCGCCCCGGGCCAAGGAGACTTCGGACAACAGAGTCGCTTCGAGGTGTGGGTATTGCCACACACTGACCTGCTGGAGCTCCCGCTAGTGTCTGTCCACTGCCTACAAATTCCCCGGAGGACCACCCATGGCGTTCGGCTGGATCGACGAGCAGGCGGAGCAGCGCCGCCGCGCCGGACTCGTACGGACTCTGCGCCCCCGTCCGGCCGATTCACCGCTCCTCGACCTGGCGAGCAACGACTACCTGGGACTGGCCCACCACCCCGAGGTCACCGAGGGCGCGGCCCGTGCCGCGCGGGTCTGGGGCGGCGGCTCGACCGGCTCCCGGCTCGTCACCGGCAGCACCGAACTGCACGCCGAACTGGAACAGGAACTGGCCGATTTCTGTGGTGCCGAGGCGGCCCTGGTCTTCTCCTCCGGCTACGCGGCCAACCTCGCGGCGGTCACCGCGCTGGCCCCGCACGGCTCCCTCATCGTCTCCGACGCGGGCAACCACGCCTCGCTCATCGACGGCTGCCGGCTGGCCCGCGGCACGACCCAGGTCGTGGCGCACGCCGAGCCGGACGCCGTGCGCAAGGCGCTGCACACGCACGAAGGCACGGCGATCACCGTGTCCGACACGGTCTTCTCGGTCGACGGCGACGCGGCCCCGCTCGCCGCGCTCGCCGAGGCGTGCCGGGAGCACGGCGCCGGACTGGTGGTCGACGACGCCCACGGCCTGGGAGTCCTCGGCGACGGCGGCCGCGGCGCCCCGCACGCGGCGGGGCTCGCGGGCGCCGACGACGTGGTCGTGACGGTCACGCTGTCCAAGTCGCTCGGCAGCCAGGGCGGAGCCGTCCTCGGCCCCGCCCGGGTGATCGACCACCTGGTCAACGCGGCCCGGACGTTCATCTTCGACACGGGTCTCGCCCCCGCGGCGGCGGGGGCGGCCCTGTCGGCACTGCGGCTGCTGCGCCGCGAGCCGGAGCGCGCGGCACGGGCCCGTGCGGTGGCGGGCGAGTTGTACGCACGCCTGACCGCCGCGGGTCTGGAAGCGGTACGTCCGGACGCCGCGGTGGTCTCGGTGCGGGCGCCCTCCCCCGAGGGCGCCGTGCGCTGGGCGGCCGAGTGCCGCGCGGCGGGCCTGGCCGTGGGCTGCTTCCGTCCTCCTTCCGTGCCCGACGGCATCTCACGGCTCAGGCTGACCGCCCGCGCGGACCTGACCGGCGAACAGATCGAACGCGCTGTACGACTGATCGGCGAGACGCGGCCATGAGTCGGCGTGACACGGCCGTGCGTCGCTCGACGACGGACTGATCAGGAGTGGTCGGGTATCGGCTCAGATGCGGTCGACCGCGGCCGTGAACTCCGCCCAGCTCTTCGGGGAGAAGAACAGCGCGGGCCCGGCCGGGGCCTTGGAGTCGCGCACGGCGAGCAGTCCGGCCCAGGGCGGGGTGTCCGGACACGCGGTCTCGACGCAGTTGTTCGCGCCGGTGCTGTAGCTGCTGCGCAACCACCGCACACCGTGCAGTTCGATGCTTGAGGGGACGTGACGAGGCAGTGCACGCATGGTGCCTCCTTACGCGCCGGCGGCTGTCCCGGCGATGAAATCCAACGAGTCCTCGGGCGAAAGGGCGTGGATCTGAAGGGCGTTGAAGGCCTCCGTGTAGGCCTGGAGGTCTTCTTTCCGTTCGAGGTAGAGGCTACTCGTCAAGTGGTCGAGAACAACCACATCCAGATCAGAAGTGCTCGAAAATGAGAAGATAACGAAAGGGCCAGTGACGCCGATATGCGCCCCGGCGGCGAACGGCAGTACCTGAAGCCGCACTTGGGGCAGCCGCGCCGCCTCCACCAGCCGTTCCAGCTGCCGGGCCATGACCCCGGGCCCGCCCACCTCCCGTCGCAGCACCGCCTCGTCCAGGACGGCGCTCAGCTCCAGCGGCGGATCCGCGCGCAGCACGTCCTGCCGGGCCAGACGCACCTCGACCAGCGTGTCGAGCCGGTCCTCCGACAGGCCCTCAACCGCGGCCTTCGTCACCGCACGGGCGTACTCGGGCGTCTGGAGCAGCCCCGGGACGACGGTGGTCTCCAGCGTGCGCATCGCGCCGGCCTGGGACTCCAGGCTGATGAAGTCCCGGTAGGTCGGCGGCAGCACCCCGCGGTAGGCGTGCCACCAGTGGTGCCGCCCGCCGCTGTCCTCGGAACCCGCCAACACCATGAGCAACTCGCGCAGTTGTGTGTCCGCCACGGCGTACGCGTCGAGAAGTAACCGCACATCGGCCGGCTTCACCCCGCTCGTGCCCGTCTCGATTCGGCTGACCTTCGACTGGTGCCAGCCCACCAGACGGGCCGCCTCACCGCTGGTGAGCCCCGCCGAGGTGCGCAGCGCGCGAAGTTCGGCGCCCAGTTTCCGGCGGCGCACCGCGGGACCGTGCTGCATGGGCTACTCCTTACTCCTTCCGAGCCACCCAAATACGGTCTCGCGTCGTAGAGTTCACCGCTTTGAGCGACAGATATATGCATATCTTGGTGGATCGCCGCCCTTCAGGGGTGTTCTGGTGGCACTCTGGCGACGAAGCACCAGTCCGGGACCGTACTCGAACCTTCCGCTCCGTGTCGGACTGCGGTCCCGTGGGAAAGGGACGACGTCGCCATGGCAGACCATTTGGAAGCATCCGTCACTCTGCCGAGCGATCCCGCCTCGGTCTCCGCGGCGCGCGCCTACGTGGTGGGCACGCTGGCGGAGTGGGGCCTGCCGACGGACACGGAAGTGTCCGAGTCCATCCGGCTGATCATCTCCGAACTCGCCACCAACGCCGTCCAGCACACCTTCGGGCAGTCGCCCACGTTCACGGTGGATGTCGAACTCGACCGCGACGAACACTTGCGCATCGGCGTCACGGACAGCCATCCACGACTTCCCAGACGCCTGCCCGCCGCCGTCCAGCAGGACAACGGCCGCGGCCTCGTCATCATCCGCTGGCTGACGGCGGAGTACGGCGGCAGGCTCAGGATCCGCCCCACCCGCGAGGGCGGCAAGACCATCTCGATCGAACTCCCGTGGACCGTCCCGGCCCGGCCCGTGACGGCGGCGGGGCAGCAGGAGCCGTGATCTCAACGCGTCTGTGACGTGTGCCGCGCGCGGCCGAACACCCCGCGCAGCAGGGCCCGGAAGGCCTCCACGGCGGGCGCCGCCTCCTCGCCCCGGTAGGCGACCGAGATCGTACGGCGCAGCTCACCCGCCCCGAGCGGACGCACCCCGACCGGCGTGACCGATGTCCGCGCCACCATCTCCGGTACGACACCCACCCCGAGCCCCGCGCTGACCAGCGCGCACACCAGCGCGTACCCGGGCGTCGACACCAGTACCGACGGGCTGGCCCCGGCCCGGGCGAGCGCCGCTTCCACCCCCTGCCGGGACGGATGCTCCGGCGCCATGCTGATCAGCGGCTGACCCGCCAGTTCCGACAGCGGAAGCCTGGACGCGCCGTCGGCCAGGGCATGACCCGGGGCGGTCACCAGAACCAGTTCCTCGACCAGGACCGGATCCACGCGCACGGAGGCTGGGAGCGCAAGGGCGTCGCCGGGCTGGTACGTGTGCGTCAGGGCCAGGTCGATCTCACCGGCGGCCACGGCCGTGACACCGGCCGGCGGTTCGTAGTCGGCGACGGACAGCTCCACATCCGGGTGGGCCCGGCGGAACGCGCTGAGCACCGGCGGCAGCAGATGGATGCCCGCCGTCTGGAACGTCCCGAGCCGCAGGACGCCACCGGACAGACCCGCCAGCCGGGCCAGTTCGTGGCGGGCCAGCTCCAGCTCGTCCAGCACGCGCCGGGCCCGTGCCACCAGCAACTCGCCCGCGCCCGTCAGCCGCGCCCCGCGGTGATGCCGGACCAGCAGCGCCGAGCCCGCCTCCCGCTCCAGCTTGGCCAGTTGCTGGGAGAGCGCGGGCGGGGTGTAACCGAGGCGCTCGGCGGCCCGGGTGATGGATCCGGCCTCCGCGACGGCGACCAGCGCCGCGAGCCGGGTCGGGTCGTACATGCCGCTGACCTCCACAGACCAAAGCGATGCTTAAGGCCTGCTCAGGATATTCGACATACCTGCTGAAGGCTTCAGCCCGGCAGGCTGGCCGTATGGACGCACAACTCATCGCCTTCACCGGGGTGGCGGCGGGCATGGTCGCCATGCCGGGCGCCGACTTCACCGTCGTCGTGCGCAACGCCCTGGTCTCCCGCCGGGCCGGCGTCGCCTGCGCGCTCGGCATCGCGGGCGGGCTGCTCCTGCACACCGCGCTGGCCGTGGCCGGCGTCGCCGCGGTCCTGGCCGCCGTGCCCGCGCTGTTCCGCGCGCTCCAGGTGCTGGGCGGCGGCTATGTCCTGTACCTGGGGGTGCGCACGCTGTGGTCGCTGCGCCGGCCCCGTGCCGTCGCCGCCGAAGCCACCGGGACCGTCTCGTCCGCCGCGCGTCCCCTGCGGCAGGGCTTCGTCACGAACGCCCTGAACCCGAAAGCGCCCATCACCTTCCTCAGCCTGCTGCCGCAGTTCGTGCCCGCGGGCAGTCCCGTGCTGCCCCGCACGCTGCTGCTGGCGCTGATCGTGGTGGTCCTCGCCCTGCTGTGGTTCCCGGCCGTGGCGCTGCTGGTGGACCGGCTCGGCCGGTGGCTGCGGGAACCGCGTGCCGCGCGGGCCGTCGAGGGGGTCACCGGCGCCGCGCTGACGCTTCTCGGTGTGCTGCTCCTTCTCGAACCCCTGAGGGCTGCCTGATGGTGCCGCCCAGCGGCGCGGGGACCCGGGCGGTGCCCTGGGACGCAGGCTCCTCGACGGTGGCTTCCGGCCGCCCGGGGCTGCCGTGCGTCTCTTCCCGCAGCCCGGTCCGCCGCACCAGTCGCGGGAGCAGCCCCCACAGGCCGACGCAGACCAGGAACGTCGCCGCGCCCGCGGCGATGCCGCCGGTCCGACTGGTCGTCACATCCACCACCAGCAGCACGGAACCGCTGAACGCGAACACCAGCACGATCAGGCCGGTGGTGGCCAGTCGTGAGGAGACCTGCACGATGCGGGGCTTGGCGCCCTGCTGGAAGAGCGAGCGGTGCAGTGCGGCCGGCGCGGTGAACAGCGCCGCGGCCAGGACCGCCAGCAGCAGCGTGATGACGTAGGTGACGCGCTGGACCGTGTCGAGGGACGTGAAGCGCGAGGTGAACGCGAGCGACAACAGGAAAGCGAACAGGATCTGTACGCCCGTCTGGGTGACCCGGAGTTCCTGGAGCAGCTCGACGAAGTTCCGGTCGGCGCGTTGCAGCGGGGTCTCGCCGCGTGCGGTGCAGGGACGGTGCTCGGCCATGGGTGACGGGTAACCACTTGAGACCATGTCACGCTCCGGCGTGCGGCGGCGGGTCAGGGATGCCGCCGCACGCCGCGCGGTTCACTTCACGCGCCCGTACCAGACGCTCTTGGTCCAGATCTTCTGCAACCGCACCACGTCCCCGCTCTTCGGGGCGTGCCAGAGCTTGTTCTTACCCGCGTAGATGCCCACGTGGTACACGTTGCTGCCCGAGTGGAAGAACACCAGGTCTCCCGCCTTGCGGTTCTTGGCGGAGATGTGGCGCGTCTTGTTGTACTGCTGGGCCGCCGTGCGGGGCAGCTTCTTGCCCGCCTTCTTGAACGAGTACAGCGTGAGGCCGGAGCAGTCGAACCGGTGCGGGCCGGTGGCCCCGTACCTGTAGGGCGAGCCCTTTTTCGAGGCCGCGATCTGGAGTGCCTTCGTCCCATGGGTGGCTGCCGAGGCCTCCGAGGAGAAGCCGGGGGCCACGATCGAGCCGCCCACCGCGGCGATGGTGAGCGCCGAGGCCGTACCGGCCCGGACCATGAGCGACGGGACACGATTGAGCGCAGTCATGCGCAACCCTTCGTCAGCCGCCTGTGAAGGATGACCTGTCGGATTCGGGCTGGCGAAGTTGCCCGGCCGCTGACGCGGCTTCACCCCAAGGGCTGCTCGGGTCCGGTCATGGCGTGACCGTCCCGGCGACCCGTCGTGCTTGGGTCCTCCACTCCTGCCGATCCACTTCTGTCGACCGGTCATCCAGGCGGCGGCAGGACTCGGCGTCCGCCCGGACCGCCCCGCCGCTGTGGCGGGGGCTTGTCGTCAGTCAGGGATCTTGGCTCATGGATGTCCGGAAATCCCAACGGAACCGGGGGTTTGTGTTGTTACTCACCACTCGCCCGTTCGGGTGGACACGTCTGTGTTCGAGCCACCGTCTACGGGCCCATGGACCGCCGGACCAGCGATGGAATGTCCCATTCCGCCCCTCGGCTACGCGCGTTGCGCAACTGTGAGGGCCCGAAAAAAGGACTCCCGTCTACTCCGAACAGGGGTACGTCGTTTGGTCCGTTTCGACTCAGGCCCGGACGCTCCTGCGACAGGGCGGGCGTCCGGGCCGACGGATCCGCGTCAACTGACGGATTCCGGGGGCAGGGTGAGGCGGGCCGTGCGCCGCTCGCCGTCCAGCACCCGCAGGGCCCGGCCGAGTGTGCCGGCGTGCAGTTCCGTCTCACCCCGCTGGTGCATCAGGGTCAACGCGTCACGCAGCGCGGTCGCCTTGCCGACCAGGGCCTGGGCGGCGCGCAGTGAGCGGTAGGTGTCGCCGGGCAGCGCCGGGTTGATCCGGCCGAGCAGGTCGACGACCTCCAGGTAACGGTCGATCAACTCCGCCTCGGCGCGGGTCAGCGCGGGCAGCGGCGGCAGTTCGGGCGGGAGCACCGGCGGCTCACTCCCCGGTCGGCGGGGCCAGGGTGGCCTTGCGGTTGGGGACGATCCGGTCCACCAGGCCGTACTCCACTGCCGCTTGGGCGGTGAGGACCTTGTCGCGTTCGATGTCCGCGCTCACCTGCTCCCGGGTGCGGCCCGTGTGCCGCGCGAGCATCTCCTCCATCCGGGTCCGCACGCGCGTCAACTCCTCGGCCTGGATCGCCAGATCGCTGGCCTGCCCGCGGACCGGCTCGGGCAGCGCGGGCTGATGGATCACCAGACGGGCGTCCGGCAGCACGGATCGCTTGCCCGGCGTGCCCGCCGCCAGCAGCACCGAGGCGGCCGCGCCGGCCTGGCCCAGGCAGACCGTCTCCACGTCACAGGCGATGTACTGCATCGTGTCGTAGATGGCCGTCAAGGCGTGGAAGGTGCCGCCGGGGGAGTTGATGTAGAGCGAGATGTCACGGTCGGGGGCCTGGTGCTCGAGATACATGAACTGGGCCATCACGTCGTTCGCCGAGGTCTCGTCCACCGGCGCCCCGAGGAAGACGATCCGCCCCTCCAGCAGCTTCGAGTAAGGATCCATCGTCCGTTGCCCGGACGCGGTGCGTTCGGTGAACTCGGGCAGCACGTAACGGGCGGACGGTCGGGTCATGGTGAACCCCTCCTCGCGGGCAGAGCCGTCTCCGGCGACAGCTGTCTCTGTAAAAAATGTACAGGACGTACGTGACGTTATGATGGAGACATGGCCTACGAGATTCCGGTGACGCAAGCCAGGGCTGAGCTCGCCGACCTGATCAACCGCGTGGTGTACGGCGGTGAACGCGTCGTCGTCACCCGGCACGGCAAGCCCCTCGTCGCCCTCGTCTCAGCCGATGACCTGCGGCGACTCGAAGAGGGCGCGGAGCTCGCGGAGCCCACGGAGGAGCAGGTGATCAGCGCGGTCTCCACGGTCCGCGAGGTCGCGTCCGCTCCTCGCGAACGGCAGCGGTTCGGGATCGCGGCGGAGCACCGGGGGGCCGAGCCGACGTAGCCCGGAGTCCGGAACCCGGGGAGACGGAAACCGTGCACGCCCGTCCGCTACAGCGGGGGTGCACGGTCGTTCTCCGTCCGGACGCTTTTTATTTGCGTCGATTTCTCTGCGGGGCCGGCGCCTCAGCCCACTGCCGCGAGCTCCCGTCCGTCCGCCGCCGCCTCGCTGCGCGCCTTCCGCGCCCGGAGCGCACTGCCGAGCAGTACCGCGCCCAGGCCCAGCGCCGCCCACCAGGTCAGGGTCAGGGCGGGGCCGGTCGCCGCCGCGCCGTCGAAGTACGACACCGAGCGCAGCAGCGTCGTACCCGCGCCCGGCGGCAGCCGCTGGCCGATCGCCCCGGCCGGCTCCGGCAGCATCTGCGGTGCCGAGGCGGCGCCGGAGAAGGGGTTGCCGAGGAGCATCACCACGGCTCCGGCGATCCCGACGCCGGCGGTGCCGACCAGGGCGGCGAGCCCGGCGACGGCGCCACTGACGGCCAGCGCCGACAGTCCGAGCACGGCGGCCTCCGTCCACCAGTCGCCCGTCAGCGCCCCGAGCCAGCTGTGCGCGATCCCGGCCGCGACGACGCCCACCAGAGCGGACGCGCCGAGGAGTGCGGTCACGGCCCGGACGCCGCGCAGCCCCAGCACGGTGACCACCGCGCCCGCCGCGATGCCGGCCAGGGCGAGGGGCAGCGCGGCGGCGTTGAACGCCGCGCCGCGCGGATCGCTCGCCGGGGTGGCCACGACGTCGACCGTCCTGACCTGTATGCCCTCGGCGGCGGCCTGCTGTGTCACCGCCTGCTGGAGGAACTGGGCGATGGCGGGCCCCGCGGCGGACGCCGTGAGCAGTTCGGGGCCCTGGGGGGTGACCACGACCGCGCCGTACACGGTCCGGTCCTCGACGGCGTCCCTGGCCGCGGCCCCGTCGGCGTAGTGGTGGATCTCGAAGGCCCCCTCGCGCTGCTCCAACTGCTTCTCTACCCGCGCCGTCGCGGCGGGCGGCCCCGCCACGCCCAGCGGCAGGTCGCGGGGTGCGGTGCGGGCGGCCGGCCAGGCGAAGGCCCACAGGGCCAGGGCCGCGAGGACGGGCACGAGGGCGACGACCGCGATCAGGCGGCGGGTCGGGGTGGCGGACATGAGGATCTCCTGTGAGCGGCAGACGGCGGCGCCGGGCGATGAAAAAGAAGGATCGTTCGTTTTTCCTGTCACCACCGTGCGCCCGCCCGTAGTCGCTTGTCAAGAATGAATATTCGTTTTACTTTGTGGACCATGGCCCGCGTGACCCAGGAACACCTCGACGCCCGCCGCCGCCAGATCCTCGACGGCGCCGCGCTGTGCTTCGCCCGCAACGGCTTCCACGCCACGTCCATGCAGGACGTGCTGAAGGAGGTCGGCCTCTCCGCCGGCGCCGTATACCGCTACTTCAGCGGCAAGGAGGAGCTGATCGGGGCGATCGTCGGCGAGG
This sequence comes from Streptomyces coeruleorubidus, assembly GCF_028885415.1. Taxonomy (GTDB): domain Bacteria; phylum Actinomycetota; class Actinomycetes; order Streptomycetales; family Streptomycetaceae; genus Streptomyces; species Streptomyces coeruleorubidus_A. Next base: position 1,444,099 of record NZ_CP118527.1, on the reverse strand, counting down.
TGCTCGACGAAGTGGGCGGCGTCTTCGAGAGCGCGGCCGAACAGAGTCCGCCGCCGCTGCCCGACGAGATGATCCCCCGGCTCCTCGCGACCCTGAAGGAGGTCAGGCCCGGAGTGGTGCACAACGGCGAGTGGATCTTCCCCCGCCTCATGCTCCAGGTCTGGACCGAGACCCTGCGCAACGAGGACCTGGCCGCCATGGTTCACACCGGCTACGCCACGGTCCGCGCCGCATGGGTGAAGGTCGTGGAGGGCTACAAGGACGCCGGCCTGATCTCCGAGGACGCCGACCCCGACGCCATGGCGCGCGTGATGATCGCTCTCGCGCAGGGCTTCGCGGCCCAGATGGCCGTCTTCGGGGAGATCCCTCCGGAGACCCTGAGGGACGGACTGCGGGCGATGGTGAGCATGCGGGACCCCCGCTCACCGGCCTGAAGGATCACAGCTCGGTTAACGTGTCTGAAACCCGGTCCAACTAGCCTGCCGCCACGCCACCAGGGCTTTTCCCCCGGGGCTGCGGCAACCGGGCCCCGCACGGTCCGGAGCGAGGACTGTGAGGTGGGACGTGCAACTGACCCCGCACGAGCAAGAGAGGCTGCTGATCCACGTGGCGGCCGACGTGGCCGAGAAGCGCCGGGCCCGTGGGCTCAGACTCAACCACCCCGAGGCGGTCGCCCTCATCACGTCGCACATCCTCGAAGGTGCCCGTGACGGCCGTACCGTCGCCGAACTCATGTCCTCCGGACGCACACTGCTCACCCGGGACGACGTCATGGAAGGCGTCCCCGAGATGATCCACGACGTCCAGGTCGAGGCCACCTTCCCGGACGGCACCAAGCTCGTCACCGTCCACGAGCCCATCGTCTGAGAGAGGTCTCGATGATTCCCGGAGAGATTCTCTTCGCCGACGACCCGATTGCCTACAACGAGGGCCGCGAGGTCACCCGGCTCACCGTCCTCAACGCCGCCGACCGGCCCGTCCAGGTCGGCTCCCACTACCACTTCGCCGAGGCCAACCCCGGCCTTGAGTTCGACCGCGCCGCCGCGCGCGGCAGGCGGCTGAACGTCGCCGCCGGCACGGCCGTGCGCTTCGAACCCGGGATCCCCGTCGACGTCGAACTCGTTCCGCTGACCGGCGCCCGTGTCGTGCCCGGTCTGCGCGGGGAGACCGGAGGTGCCCTCGATGCCTGAGATCTCGCGTGCCGCGTACGCCGACCTGTTCGGCCCGACGACCGGCGACCGGATCCGGCTCGCCGACACCGATCTGCTGGTGGAGATCGAGGAGGATCGTTCCGGCGGTCCCGGGCTCGCCGGTGACGAGGCCGTGTTCGGCGGCGGCAAGGTCATCCGCGAGTCCATGGGCCAGGCGCGTGCCACGCGCGCGCAGGGCACGCCGGACACCGTCATCACCGGTGCGGTGATCATCGACCACTGGGGCATCGTCAAGGCCGACGTCGGCATCCGTGACGGGCGGATCACCGGGATCGGCAAGGCCGGCAACCCCGACACCATGGACGGTGTCCACCCGGACCTGGTCATCGGCCCGGAGACCGAGGTCATCGCCGGCAACGGGCGGATCCTCACGGCCGGCGCGATCGACGCCCACGTGCACTTCATCTGCCCGCAGATCGCCGACGAGGCGCTGTCCTCGGGCATCACGACCCTCGTCGGCGGCGGTACCGGCCCGGCCGAGGGCTCCAAGGCCACCACCGTGACCCCCGGGCCCTGGCATCTCGCGCGGATGCTGGAGGCCATGGAGGCCTACCCGCTCAACATCGGCCTGCTGGGCAAGGGCAACACCGTCTCCCACGAGGCGATGCTGTCGCAGATCCGGGGCGGCGCGCTCGGCCTGAAGCTGCACGAGGACTGGGGCTCGACCCCGGCCGTCATCGACGCGTCCCTCACGGTCGCCGGGCAGACCGGCATCCAGGTCGCCATCCACACGGACACGCTCAACGAGGCCGGCTTCGTCGGCGACACGCTCGCCGCGATCGCCGGGCGGGGCATCCACGCGTACCACACCGAGGGCGCGGGCGGCGGGCACGCGCCGGACATCATGACCGTGGTCTCCGAGCCGCACGTGCTGCCGAGCTCCACGAATCCGACCCGGCCGTTCACCGTCAACACCGCCGAGGAACACCTCGACATGCTGATGGTGTGCCACCACCTCAACCCGGCCGTGCCGGAGGACCTGGCCTTCGCCGAGTCCCGGATCCGGCCCTCCACGATCGGCGCCGAGGACGTGCTGCACGACCTGGGCGCGATCTCGATCATCTCCTCCGACTCGCAGGCCATGGGGCGCGTGGGCGAGGTCGTCATGCGGACCTGGCAGACCGCCCACGTGATGAAGCGGCGCCGGGGTGCGCTGCCCGGGGACGGCCGCGCCGACAACCGCCGGGTGCGTCGCTACGTCGCCAAGTACACGATCAACCCGGCGCTCGCCCAGGGCCTGGCCCGGGAGATCGGCTCCGTCGAGAGCGGCAAGCTCGCCGACCTGGTGCTGTGGGAGCCGGCGTTCTTCGGCGTCAAGCCGCAGCTCGTCATCAAGGGCGGGCAGATCGCCTACGCGCAGATGGGCGACGCCAACGCCTCGATCCCCACGCCGCAGCCGGTCCTGCCGCGCCCGATGTTCGGGGCGATCGGGCGGGCACCGGCCGCCAACTCCGTGAACTTCGTCGCGCCCCTGGCCGTCGAGGACGGACTGCCGGAGCGGCTCGGCCTCGGGAAGCCGTTCGTGGCGATCGCGTCGACGCGCGGGGTCACCAAGGCCGACATGCGGGAGAACGACGCCCGGCCCGAGGTCCGGGTCGATCCCGACAGCTTCGCCGTGCACATCGACGGGGAGCTGGTCGAGGCGGCGCCGGCGGCCGAACTGCCCATGGCCCAGCGCTACTTCCTGTTCTGAGGGCGTCCTGATGTCACGTGCGGCACTTCTCGTCCTGGCCGACGGCCGCTTTCCCGCCGGCGGCCACGCCCACTCCGGCGGGGCGGAGGCGGCGGTCAAGGCCGGGCGGATCAGGGGAGCGGCGAGCCTGGCGGACTTCTGCCGGGGGCGGCTGCACACGGCCGGCTCGGTGGCGGCGGCCCTTTCGGCGGCTGCCGCGCTGGGGATCGACCCCGTCGCGCTGGACCGTGCCGCGGACGCCCGTACGCCCTCACCCGCGCTGCGCGTCGCCGGGCGCAAGCTGGGACGGCAGCTGATGCGGGCCGCCCGGGCAACCTGGCCGTCCGCCGAACTGGACGCGTTGGCAAGGGAGTTCCCCAAAGGGGCCCATCAGCCGGTGGTGCTCGGGCTGGCGGCGCGGGCGGCCGGGCTGGGACCGGTCGACGCGGCGTACTGCGCGGCGTACGAGAGCGTGAGCGGGCCGGCCACGGCGACGGTGCGGTTGCTGAGCCTGGATCCCTTCGACGCGACGGGGGTGCTGGCCCGGCTGGCGCCGGAGATGGACCGCGTCGTGGACCGGGCGGTGGAGGCGGCGCGCAGGGTGATCGACGAGGGGGTCGACGCGTTGCCGGCGGGGTCGGCGCCGTTGCTGGAGATCGGGGCGGAGGTACACGCGGCCTGGCCCGTGCGGCTGTTCGCCTCATAGGCGGTCGATCAAGCCGTTCAGCCCCTCCCCCAACCACTCGAACCAGTCGGACAAGAACATAGGAGCCGCCCCATGCACCTGGACCACGACCACACCCACGACGGCCCCGGCGCCGTGAGCGCCGACGCGCTGCGGCCCGACGGCAGCCGCCGTGCCCTGCGGATCGGACTCGGCGGGCCCGTCGGGTCCGGGAAGACCGCCACCGTCGCCGCGCTGTGCCGCGCGTTGCGGGACGAGTTGTCCCTCGCGGTCGTCACCAACGACATCTACACCCGCGAGGACGCCGAGTTCCTGCTCCGGGAGGCCGTGCTGCCGCCCGAGCGGATCACCGCGGTGGAGACGGGAGCCTGCCCGCACACCGCGATCCGGGACGACATCTCCGCCAACCTGGAAGCGGTGGAGGACCTGGAGGACGCCGTCGGGCCGCTGGACCTGGTCCTCGTGGAGTCCGGTGGGGACAACCTCACCGCGACCTTCTCCAAGGGGCTCGTCGACGCGCAGATCTTCGTGATCGACGTGGCGGGGGGCGACGACATTCCGCGCAAGGGCGGGCCGGGCGTGACCACCGCCGACCTGCTCGTCGTCAACAAGACCGACCTCGCGCCGTACGTAGGCTCCGACCTCGCGCGGATGGCGGCCGACGCCAAGGCGCAGCGGGCCGAACTGCCGGTCGTCTTCCAGTCGTTGCGCAGCGAACCCGGGGTGACGGATGTCGCCGCCTGGGTGCGTGCGCAGCTCGCCGCGTGGGCGGCGCGCGCGTGAACAGCGCCGGGGTGCGGTCCGTCGCGAGGATCGTCGCCCGGGACGACGGCCGGGGCGGGACGGCTCTGCCCGTGCTGGAGAGCGACGGGCCGCTGGCGCTTCGGCGCACCCGGGGGAGCGGTGCCGAGGCGCGGGTCATGCTGGTCGGAGCGATGAGCGGACCGCTCGGCGGCGACCACTTCACCGTGCGGGCCCGGGCGGAGGAGGGAGCGCGGCTGTCCGTCGGGTCGGCCGCCGCCACCATCGCCCTGCCGGGGCAGACCAAGGGAGAGGCCCGTTACGACGTCCGGCTCGACGTCGCCGACCGGGCCGAACTGCACTGGCTGCCCGAACAGTTGATCTCCGCCCAGGGCAGCGACCTGTACGTCACGACCCGCGTCGAACTCGCCGCCACGGCCCGGCTCGTGCTGCGCGAGGAGCAGGTGCTCGGGCGCACTGGTGAGGAACCCGGGCGGTTGACGAGCCGGCTGACCGTGCGGGTCACCGGGCAGGGCGTGCTCGACCAGGAACTGGCCTGCGGGCCCGGCGCGCCGGGCGGCTGGGACGGCCCCGCGGTGCTCGGGGGGCACCGGGCGGTCGGGCAACTGATCGTCGTACGGCCGGAGTTCGCCGCCGAACCGGTGACGGCCCGGGTACTCGGGGACGGGGCCTCGGTCGTCCCGCTCGCCGGTCCCGCCGCCCTGGTGACCGCCGTGGCGCCGGACGCGCTGCGGCTGCGACGGCTGCTCGACGAGGCACTGGCGTCACTCGTGCAGACGGAGACGTCCGCTCACGCCCCGAACCAGGCATCCTCCGCCTCGTAGTCGAAGAGGTCCGGGTAGACCCTTGCGAGAGTCGGGAACGCATCCGTCCAGTCCCGCCCGGACAGCCTGCGGGTGAGCCAGTCGACCGTCTCCGGCAGGCTCTCGGGGTAGGACACGACCGGCCGGTAGCCCAACTCCCGTTCCGCCGCGGTCATGTCGAAGACCACCGGCAGCTCCACCGACCAGGGCGAGCTGCCCACGGACGGCGAGGGTGCGGCCCCGTCCAGCAGGACGGTCTCCGTCTCCACTCCCATGACCGCGTCCACCGCCGATCCGATCTCGGCCACCGTCGGAGACTGCGGATCACAGGCGTTGAGCGCCCGCGGGCCGGGCCGGGCGGCCGCCAGCCGGATCAGTTCGGCGATGTTGCGGGCGGCCGAGGTGTGGAAACGGCTCTCACCCCGGTAGGCGAGTACCCTCCGGCGCCGGCCGTCGAGGTTCCGTTTCACGAAGTGCAGCTCGCGGGGGAGCGGGCTGTGGGGACCGTGGATCGCGGCCGGGCGCAGCAGGGTCGTGGGCAACCGGTCGCCCGCCGCGAGGAGTTCGCTCTCCAGGGCGGCCTTGCCGGTGCTGTACGTGGCGTCTCCGGGCGGGACCGTCGGCTGGTCCTCGCGTACGGGCACGGGGTACCGCGGGAAACCGCCCGGCTGGCTCATCGTGTCGAAGCCGCGGCCCGTGCCGTCCTGGTACACCGACGCCGTCGACACGACCACGGCCGAGCCGATGCGGTCGGCCAGCCCGGTCAACTGCCGTGCGTGCCCGGCCCCGTAGGCGACGATGTCGACCACGAGGTCGCAGCCGTCGCCGATCAGCGCGCCCAGTGCCGTGTCGTCCTCGCGGTCCAGCCGCAGCGTCCGTACCTCGCCGGGCCAGCTCTCGTCCCGGGCACCGCCGCGCGACGCGGCCGTCACCTCCCAGCCGTCCCGCGCCAGCGCCTCCACCGCCGGCCGTCCTATCTGCCCGCCGGCCCCGATCACCACAGCACGTCTCATGCCGCGACCGTAGACGGTCGAGGCGGCCGGGGAGACGGCTTCTGCCGACAGCAGACGCCTCAAGTGAGCGGCAGGCGCGGGAACTTCCGCTCCTTCGCCGCGGCGGCGGCCTCCTCGGCCTTCACCACGGCCGCGTACTGGTCGACGTACTCCTGCCCGGACAGGGAGAGGATCGCGTACATGATCTCGTCGGTGACGGCGCGCAGGATGGCCTTCTCGTTCTCCATGCCCTCGTAGCGCGAGAAGTCGAGGGGCTTGCCGAAGCGGATCACGACGGGGTGGACGTTGGGGATGACCTTGCCGGGCGGCTGGGCCTCGAAGGTGCCGATCATCGCGCAGGGGATGACCGGGACGCCGGCCTTGAGGGCCATGACCGCGACGCCCACCTTGCCCTTGTAGAGCCGGCCGTCGTGCGAGCGCGTGCCCTCCGGGTAGATGCCGAGCAGCTCGTCCTTGCTCAGCACGCCGAGGCCCTCGCGGATCGCGGCCTGCCCGGCGTCCTTGCCGGAGCGGTCGACGGGGATCTGCCCGGCGCTGCGGAAGAACGACGCCGTCAGGCGGCCCTTGATGCCGGGACCCGTGAAGTACTCGGCCTTCGCGAGGAAGGTGATGCGCCGCTTGAGGACCGCGGGCATCAGGAAGTGGTCCGAGAACGACAGGTGATTGCCGGCGATGATGGCGGCGCCCTCCGACGGAACGTGCTCCAGGCCCTCTATTCGAGGCCGGAAGACCAGTCGAAGCAGCGGTCCCAGCAGCACGTATTTCAGCAGGTAGTAGAACAAAGCGGGCGCTCCTCGACTCTTGCGGTGGACTCAACCGCCGCGTTCCAGCAGGTCAACCGGCATGTCGTGGGGTGCCAGTGTAGGTGCAGGCATGGCTACCGGGCACCTCGGCGACGGGACCGTGCCGATCCTTTGCCGATTGACTGACGGTCAGTCAGAGGGGTTTCCCCGGTGGTGCTCATGCGGCTGGGGAGGACCACGGGACCAGCGTGCTGCTCCACGCGGGTGACCGGCAAGCCGAACGGGTGGCGTGGCGGGATACGACGGGTGCCTGGCCAGCCGCTGGTTCTTGCGGCCCCGCCGAGTAGCCTGCGAAGTATGCGGATCTCTGTTTCCTCGGACATGGACGAGCCCGTCGCCCGCTCCCTCGTGGCCGCGCTGCAGGCCCGAGGGCACGAGGTGCGCCCGCACGGCGCGCTGCGTCCCGGGGACGACCCCCAGTGGGCGGTGTGCTCGCAGGCCGCGGCCCGCGAGGTCGCCGACGGGACGGCCGACCAGGCCGTGGTCTGCTGCTGGACCGGCACGGGCGCCTCGATCGCCGCGAACAAGGTGCCGGGCGTCCGGGCCGCCCTGTGCACGGACGCCTACACCGCCGACGGGGCACGCCGCTGGAACGACGCCAACGTCCTCGCACTCAGCCTGCGGCTCACCTCCGAGCCGCTGCTGAAGGAGATCCTCGACGCGTGGTTCGCCGGCGAGCCCAGCACGGAAGCCGAGGACCGGCAGAACGTGGACCGCGTCAGGCTGCTCGACCACGGCAACACCCGGTAGGTCACAGCCGCACGATGATCAGCGCGGTGTCGTCGGTGGCGCCGCCGGGCGGCAGCAGTTCCAGCAGGACCGTGTCGGCGAGGGTCTCGGGATCCTGGTCCCGGTTCCGGTACAGCGCGTTGGAGAGGCGGGCCAGGCCGGTGTCGATGTCCTCGCCGCGCCGCTCGACCAGGCCGTCGGTGTAGAGCACCAGAGTGGCCCCCGGCGTGAAGGACGTCTCGGCCTGGGGTCTAGGGATCGGGTCGGGGCGGGCGTCGAGCGGCGTGTCGGTGGCCCCGTCGAGGAACTCGGCGCGGCCGCCGGGGTGGACCAGTACGGGCGGCAGATGGCCGGCGCTGCTGTAGGTGATGGTGTGCCGGTCGAAGTCGATGAAGGTCGTCACCGCGGTCGCCGACTCGGCGCCGTCGACCACGTGGGCGTAGCGCCCCAGCACGTCCAGGGCCTGGGCCGGGCCCTCGGCGACCCGGGAGGCCGCGCTGAGCGCGCTGCGCAGCTGGCCCATGACACCGGCGGCCCCCAGCCCGTGCCCGACCACGTCACCCACGGACACGCCGACCCGGTGGCCGCCGACCAGGTCGACCAGGTCGTACCAGTCCCCGCACACGTTGAGCGCGCCCACGGCGGGCCGGTACCGCACGGCGGCCCGGTGGTGGTGGCTGACCTGACGGCGGTCGGGCAGCATCGCCTGCTGGAGGGCCAGCGCCACCTCCCGCTCCCGGGAGTGGGCCTGACGCAGCCGCTCGTTGAGCTCCTGGAGCTCGCGGGCGCGGGTGTACAGCTCGGCTTCCAGGACCCGGGACCGGCCGCCCCGCCCTCCTCCCGAGCGGCCCCGGGCCCGGATCAGCTCCGTGACCTCCTCGACGCGGTGCAGGATCAGCACCACCTTGCCGTCGGGGCCCAGCAGCGGCGCGTTCACCGGACTCCAGTAGCGCTCCTGCCATTCCCCGGGCCGCTCGGGATCCTCGACGTCGTAGCGCTGGAGGGCCATGGCGTCGCGCTCCCCGGTCGCCAGGACCCGGTACAGCGAGGCCTCCAGGTTGCGCACGCCCGTCGAGGCGGGGTCGTTGGGGTTGTCGGGGAAGACGTCGAACAGGTAGTGCCCGACCAGTTGATCACGGGAGCGGCCGGACACCCGGACGAACTCCTCGTTGACGTCCGCGTACACCAGCTCGGGTGTCAGCAGCGCCATCATGCCGGGCAGGGCCCGGAACACCGCCATGTAGTCGATCGCCGAATCCGTCATGGCCGCCGCCTCACCACTGCCGGGGTCAGACCAGTTTCCCACGGTATGGGGGAATTCGGCCCCGGCTTCATCCCAGGAGCGCCGCCACGGGCAGCTCGGCGAGCTCCGTCAGGGACTGCTCCGCCCAGATGACCTTCCCGTCGGGGACGAACCGCATGCCCCACCGCTGGGTCAGCTGGGAGACCAGCAGCAGACCGCGCCCGCCCTCGTCCGTCGTACGGGGATGGCGCAGATGGGGTGCGGTGGCGCCGCTGTCGAACACCTCGCAGACCAGGGCGCGCTCCCGGATCAGGCGGAGGCGGATGGGCCCGGTGGCGTGCCGGATGGCGTTGGTGACCAGCTCGCTCACCACCAGTTCCGTGGTGAACGCCAGCTCGTCCAGCCCCCAGTGGGCCAGCTGCCGGGTGGCCGTGCGGCGGGCGTCGGCGACGAGGGCCGGGTCGGGCTCCAGGTCCCAGGCCGCGACCTGCTCGGTGCCGAGGCGTTTCGTCCGGGCCATCAGCAGGGCCACGTCGTCGTACGGGCGCGCCGGGACCAGCGCGTCGACGACGTTCCGGCAGCGCGCCTCCAGCGGGCCCGCTCCTTCCAATGCCCGGCGCAGCCGTTCCCGGCCGGTGTCGACCGCCCAGGTCTCTCCCCGGGCCAGCAGCCCGTCGGTGTGCAGGGCGAGGGTGCTGCCCTCCACCAGGGACAGCTCTACCGCCTCGAAGGGCGGACCGCCCACGCCGAGCGGCGGCCCCTGCGGCAACTCGACGAACGTGACCGAGCCGTCGGGCAGGACCACGGCCGGTGCCGGATGCCCCGCCGCGGCCATCGCGCACCCGCCGTCGACCGGGTCGTAGACGACGTACACACACCCGGAGCCCACGCACTGCGTGCCCGCGGAACCCGCCGTGCCCGGTTCGGCACCCTCTTCCCGGGCCGACCGCGCCACCAGGTCGTCGAGGTGCGCCAGCACCTCCTCGGGCGGCAGATCCTGAGCGGCCAGGGTCCGTACGGCCGTCCGCAACTGCCCCATGGCCGCGGCCGCGTCGATGCCGTGCCCGGGCACCTCTCCCACGACGAGCGCGACGCGCGCCCCGGACAGCGGGATGAGGTCGTACCAGTCGCCGCCCAGGCCGGTCAGCTCGTCGGCCGGCCGGTAGCAGGCGGCCACCTCGACCGCGTCCTGCTCGGGGAGCCGGTGGGGGAGCAGACTGCGCTGGAGGACGAGCGCGGCGTCGCGCTCGCGCGTGTAGCGCCGGGCGTTGTCCACGCAGACGGCCGCGCGGGAGACGAGGTCCTCGGCCAGACGCAGGTCCTCCTCGTCGAAGGGCTCCCGGCCCTGGCGCCGGAAGAAGGTGGTGATGCCCAGGGTGGTGCCGCGCGCCCGGACCGGCACGATCATCACGCTGTGCAGGCCCAGCTCCGAGAACGTGGACCGTCGATCGCCCGGGTCGTCCGTGACCCACACCCGGGCCAGCGGATCGAGCCGCTCGGCGTGCCAGGGCCGTCCCGTGGTCAGGCAGCGGATCGGAGGCGACCCGGCCGGGTACGTCGCCACCTCGCCGATCGCGACGACGGCTTCCGGGACGCCCTCCTGAGTGGACCGGTGGCCCGCCCGGCGCAGCGCCACCGGACCGGTGTCCGCGAGCGGCCCGGGCGTCAGCTCGGCGCCCCGCAGCACCGTCTCCAGCAGGTCCACGGTGACGAGGTCGGCCAGTCCCGGCACGGCCACGTCGGCCAGTTCCTGCGCGGTGCGCGTGAGGTCCAGACTGCGGCCGATGTTCTGATTGGCCCGGTCGAGGAGGGCCAGCCGCTGCCGGGCGCGGTGCCGCTCGGTCATGTCGACGACCGTGTAGTACACGCCCATCGGGCGGCCCTGGTCGTCGTCGAGCCGGGTGAAGGACAGCATGTGCGCCGTCTCGCGCAGCGGCGCCGACAGCACATGGCCCACGTGCTCGTACCCGACCACGGCCTCGCCGGTCTCCAGCACGTGCCGCATCTGCGCCTCGACCGCCTGGGCGTCCAGGCCCGGCTGGACGTCCGCGAAGCGCAGGCCGAGCCGCCGGGGTGGCGGTCCGCCGCCGAACTGCGCCAGGGCGGCGTTCGACCACACGAAACGCAGGTCCGTGTCCACGATCGCGATACCGACCGGGGAGTCGGCCACCATCCGCTCCAGCACCGTACGGCTCATGTCCCAGCCGGGCGCGCCGGCCAGCTCCGACAGCAGCACCAGCCAGCGCTCGCCGCCGTGCGCCTCCTCGGCGGAGGTGATCCGGGCCGCGACCCTCACCGGCTGCCCGTCCCTGCGGCGGGCCGTCAGCAGCCCCGTCCAGCCGCCGTCCCTGCGGCACCGCTCGACCAGGTCCGGCACGCGCTGCGCGTCCTCGGCCGTCAGCAGATCCGCCAGCTTCCTGCCGACCGCCTCGGCAGCCGGGTACGCCAGCAGCCGCCGGGCCTCGCCGGTCCAGCCCGTCACCACGCCCTGCGGATCGAGCAACAGGGGCGCGGCGTCGGCCACGTCGAACCGCTGACGGGCAACGCCGTACTCCTCGTGTGCGCCCACGGCCGACCTCTCTGTCGCTGAGAGTGGTCTACCACCTCTTGCCTCAATCTTCACCCTTCCGGCATGTGGGGGCGGCTTGTGCGGGGGCCGGGCGGGGCGGGTTGGGGTGTGTGGGGTGGCGTGTTAGGGCGGGGCGTGACGCGCTGGGTCGGGGCGGCTTGTCACGCGCTGGAACTGGGCCGCTCGTGGCGCGATCGGCCCGGCGGAGGCGGCCCCGCTGCCGGGGCTGCCTCCGCCGCAGCCCCTGCGGCCCTTACCGCAGCACCTTCTCCAGCGACCCGAGCGCTCCCTCGAGCTCCTCGCCCGTGATGGTGAGCGGTGGGGCCAGGCGGATCGTGGAGCCGTGGGTGTCCTTGGCCAGGATTCCCTCGCGCATGAGGCGTTCGCTGATCTCGCGGCCGGTGCCGAGCGCGGGGTCGATGTCGACGCCCGCCCACAGGCCCCGCGAGCGGAAGCCGACGACGCCCTTGCCGACCAGCCCGGTCAGGCCGTCCCGCAGGACCGCGCCCAGTTCGGTCGCGCGGCGCTGGAACTCGCCCGTCTCCAGCAGCTCGACCACCGCCGAGCCGACCGCGGCCGCCAGTGGGTTGCCGCCGAACGTCGACCCGTGCTCCCCGGGGTGCAGCACCCTGAGCACCTCCCGCCGGGCGACGACCGCGGACACCGGCACGATGCCGCCGCCCAGCGCCTTGCCCAGCAGCACCACGTCCGGCACGACCGACTCGTGCTCGACCGCCAGCGTGCTGCCCGTACGGCCGAGCCCGGACTGGATCTCGTCCGCGACGAACAGACACCCTTTGCGGCGGGTCAGCTCGCGCACGCCGGCCAGGTAACCGTCGTCCGGGATGATCACCCCGGCCTCGCCCTGGATCGGCTCGATCAGCACCGCCGCCGTGGTCTCGTCGACCGCCGCCTCCAGCGCGGCCAGGTCGTTGTACGGCACGATGCGGAAGCCCGGCGTGAAGGGCCCGAAGCCCGCCCGGGCCGTCTCGTCCGTGGAGAAGCTGACGATCGTCGTCGTACGGCCGTGGAAGTTGTCCGCCGCGACCACGATCGTCGCCCGGTCGGCCGGGACGCCCTTGACGTCGTAGGCCCACTTGCGGGCCACCTTCACCCCGCTCTCCACCGCCTCCGCGCCGGTGTTCATGGGCAGCACCATGTCCATCCCGGTCAGCGCCGCCAGCCGCTCGGCGAACTCGGCGAGCCGGTCGTTGTGGAAGGCGCGGGAGGTCAGGGTCAGCCGGTCGAGCTGGCGGTGGGCGGCCTCGATCAGCGCCGGGTGCCGGTGCCCGAAGTTGAGCGCGGAGTAGCCGGCCAGCATGTCGAGGTAGCGCCGCCCCTCCACGTCCTCCACCCAGGCGCCCTCGGCGCGGGCGACGACCACGGGCAGCGGATGGTAGTTGTGCGCGAGGACCGGCTCCTCCGCGCGGATGAGCTCCTGAGAGCCGCGGGTCTCCTGCGAGTCCTGGGTGCGGACGGGTGCGGTCATGAACGGATCTCCCGGATCTCCTGGGTGCAGCACTTGATGCCGCCACCGGCCTTGTGGAACTCGGACAGGTCGACGGGGACGGGGACGTAGCCACGGCCGGCGAGCCGGCCGGCCAGGCCCGTAGCCCCCGGTGAGATGAACACATGCCGCCCGTCGGAGACGGAGTTCAGCCCGAACGCCATCGCGTCCTCGCGGGTGGCGGGCACCGCGTCCGGGTACAGCCGGGCCAGCACCTCGCGGCTGCCCGGCGAGAACGCCTCGGGGTAGTAGGCGATGTTCTCCTCGTCCAGGACGAACAGCGCCGTGTCCAGGTGGTAGAAGTACGGGTCCACCAGCGTCAGGCTGATCACCGGCACCCCGAAGTACTCCTGCACCTCGCTGTGGGCCTCACGGGTGGTACGGAAGCCGGTCCCGGCCAGGATCCAGCGGCCTGCCGGCACCAGGTCGCCCTCGCCCTCGCACACCGACTCGGGGTGGTAGACCTCGTAGCCCTCCGACTTGAACCACGCCTCGTACGGCACGGACTCGGGACGGCGCTCGGGCGCGTGGAAGAGGGAGCCGAAGACGCGGCCGTCGACGACGACCGCCGCGTTCGCGGCGAAGACCATGTCGGGCAGACCGGGAACGGGCTTCACAGTGTCCACGGTATGGCCGTGGGCACGGTAGGCGTCGACCAGCGCCTGCCACTGGTCCAGCGCGCGGATGACGTCGACGGGTTCGCCGGGACGCATCCACGGGTTGATCGCGTACTGCACGGCGAAGTGTCTGGGTTCGCAGACGAGGTAGCGCCGCCGGCGCGGCACACGGGAGTCGGGCACAGAGGGGTCCCTCCGCTTCCTCACGGTGTGTGACTGGGTGTTGACACCAAGGTAGGAACTGACGGAGGCGGCCGACAAGCAACATCAGTTGCGCGTGGGCGCAGGAACGCTGCGTCTTGAGGCCGGTCAGCGCACGCCTGCTGCGCCGCCCGGGAACTCCTCCGGCGCGGGATGGCTGGCCCCCGCCTCCGGGCTCTCCGGAAGCAGATGGGACAGCACCATCACGCTGATGGTCTTCCGGATGAAGGGCTCCTGGCGGATCCGCTCCAGCACCTCCTCGAAGTGCTCCACGTCCCGCGCCCGCACGTGCAGCAGCGCGTCCGCACCGCCCGTCACGGTCATCGCCGCGGTGATCTCCGGGTAGTCGCGCACGACCTCCGCCAGCCGCCGCGGCGGGGCCGCGCCCTCGCAGTACACCTCGACGTAGGCCTCGGTGCGCCAGCCCAGCGCCGACGGCTTCACGGTGGCCGTGAACCCGGTGATCACGCCGGTCTCCCGCAGCCGGTCGACCCGCCGCTTGACCGCCGTGGCCGACAGCCCGATCGCCGTGCCGATCTCCGCGAAGGACGTCCGGGCGTTCGCCATCAACGCGGTGATGATCTTCTGGTCGAGTTCGTCGAACGGCGTGGACCTGCTGTTCATGCGGGCACTGTATCCACCGGCACCCCGGCCCGCGCCCGGCCCGGCGCGGGCACCTCGTCCAGCGGGAACGTCCACCCCCGGCACGTGTCCAGACGTACGGATCGCCCCTACACTCCGGATTCATGCTGCGCGCCCTGGCTGTCGACGACGAACGCCCCTCGCTGGAGGAGCTGCTCTACCTGCTGCACGCGGACCCCCGCATCGGCAGCGCGGAGGGCGCCGGCGACGCGACCGAGGCGCTGCGCCGCATCAACCGCGCCCTGGAATCCGGTCCGGGCGGGCCCGAGGCGATCGACGTCGTCTTCCTCGACATCCAGATGCCCGGCCTCGACGGGCTCGACCTGGCCCGGCTGCTCACCGGATTCGCCCGGCCGCCGCTCGTCGTGTTCGTCACCGCCCACGAGGACTTCGCCGTCCAGGCCTTCGACCTCAAGGCCGTCGACTACGTCCTCAAGCCCGTCCGCAAGGAACGGCTCGCCGAGGCCGTACGGCGCGCCGCCGAGCTGCGCGGCACCGCACCCCGCATACCCGTGAGCGAGCCCGACCCCGACCACATACCCGTCGAGCTCGGCGGCGTGACCCGCTTCGTGGCCGTCGACGACATCACCCATGTCGAGGCCCAGGGCGACTACGCCCGCCTGCACACCGACAAGGGCAGCCACCTGGTCCGCATCCCGCTGTCCACCCTGGAGGAGCGCTGGCGCTCCCGCGGCTTCGTCCGCATCCACCGCCGCCACCTCGTCGCCCTGCGCCACATCGGCGAGCTCCGCCTCGACGCGGGCACCGTCAGCGTCCTCGTCGGCTCCGAAGAGCTCCAGGTCAGCCGGCGCCACACGCGCGAACTGCGCGACCTGCTCATGAGGAGGCCGTGACAGTGCCCCAGGACCACACCGAGCGCCGCGTCGTCGTCACCGGCCCGCCCCGGCAGACCCTCCCCCACGCTCGGCTTCGCTCGCGCGGGCGGTACCCCCACGCCTCCGGCTATTACCGCCCCCGCACCGAGATCGACGAACAGACCACCCTCGGCCACACCTACGTCCGCTCCCTGATGCGCACCCAGCTGCGCGCCGCCCTCACCGTCTTCGCGGTCCTCGGTCTGCTCGTCGGCCCGCTGCCGCTGCTGTTCGCGGCGATGCCCGGCACCCGCCACCTGGAGTGGGCCGTCCTCGGCTTCGGCCTCTACGCCCCGCTGGTCCTGCTGGCCCGCTGGTACGTCCGCCGCGCCGAACGCAACGAGCGCGACTTCGTACGCCTCGTCGAAGATCGCTGAATCCCACGCCCATGAACTCCAGCTACGCCGTCCCCGCCGTCGCCCTGGTCGTCATCGCGACGGTCCTGGTCGGTGCCTTCGGCCTGCGCATCTCCCGCACCACCTCCGACTTCTACGTCGCCTCCCGCACCGTCGGCCCCCGCCTCAACGCCGCCGCCATCAGCGGCGAGTACCTATCCGCCGCCTCCTTCCTGGGCATAGCGGGCCTGGTCCTGGTCCAGGGTCCCGACATGCTCTGGTACCCGGTCGGCTACACCGCCGGCTACCTGGTCCTGCTCCTCTTCGTCGCCGCACCCCTGCGCCGCTCCGGCGCCTACACGCTCCCCGACTTCGCCGAGGCCCGCCTCGCCTCCCAGGCCGTACGGCGGCTGGCCGGTGCCTTCGTCGTCGGTGTCGGCTGGCTGTACCTGCTGCCCCAGCTCCAGGGCGCGGGACTGACCCTGACGGTGCTGACCGGGGCGCCCGACTGGCTCGGCGGAGTGATCGTCGCCCTCGTCGTGACCGCCACCGTCGCCGCCGGCGGCATGCGCAGCATCACCTTCGTCCAGGCCTTCCAGTACTGGCTGAAACTCACCGCCCTGCTCGTCCCCGCCCTGTTCCTGGTCCTCGCCTGGCAGAGCGACGGAGCCCCCCGCCACGCCTTCGACGAACCGGCCACCTTCCGCGAGCAGCGCGTGGTCCGCGTCGGCGACAGCATCGACCTGAAACTGGACCGGCCCCTCACCGTCACGGTGACCGGCACCGTGGACGGCCGTGAGCACACCGGCACCCGCCTCGACCTGCCCGCAGGCACCCACCACGTCGAACGCGGCACCCGGCTCACCTTCGCCGAGGGAGCGACCGTCCCCGAGGCGCAGCGCAGCGGCGGCGGCGACCTGTCGCCCGCACCGGCCGAGAGCCGCGAGGAACGCCCGCTGTACGCCACGTACGGGCTGATCCTCGCCACGTTCTTCGGCACCATGGGCCTGCCGCATGTCGTCGTCCGCTTCTACACCAGCCCGCACGGCGTCGCCGCCCGCCGCACCACCGTCGTGGTCCTCGGCCTGATCGGCGCCTTCTACCTCCTGCCGCCCGTCTACGGCGCCCTCGGCCGCCTCTACGCCCCCGAACTCACCCTCACCGGCGACACGGACGCCGCAGTCCTCCTCCTGCCCGACCGCATCATCGGGGGAGTGGGCGGTGATCTGCTGGGCGCGCTGGTGGCGGGCGGCGCCTTCGCCGCGTTCCTGTCCACCGCCTCGGGGCTCACCATGGCCGTCGCGGGCGTGCTCACCCAGGACGTCCTGCCCGCGCGGGGCGTACGGCACTTCCGGCTCGGGACCGTCCTCGCGATGTCCATGCCCCTCGCGGCGAGCGTCCTGGTCGGCGGGCTCCCGGTCGCCGACGCGGTGGGGCTCGCCTTCGCCGTGTCCGCGTCCTCGTTCTGCCCGCTGCTCGTCCTCGGCATCTGGTGGCGCCGGCTGACCCCGCCCGGCGCGGCCGCCGGCATGCTGGTCGGCGGCGGCTCGGCCCTGCTCGCCGTCGCCGCGACCATGGCGGGCTACCCGGGTAAGGGCGTGCTGCACGCCCTGCTCGCCTGGCCCGCGCTCTGGTCGGTGCCCCTGGGCTTCCTCACCATGATCCTGGTGTCCCTGGCCACCCCCGGCCGGGTGCCGCCGGGCACGGCGGCGGTCCTGGCCCGGTTCCATCTGCCCGAGGAACTGCGCACGGAGGTGACGGCATGAGCGGATTCCTGGCGGGCCTGTGCGTCGCCGTGCTGCCGGTGCTGGCCCTGGGGGTGTGGCTCGGCCGGCGCACGGCACGTCCCCAGAGCCTCGGCGGCCTGGGCACCCCCGTCGAACACGCCACCTTCGAGACCCTGCACACCGCCTCCCTCGCCGCACCCCCGCTGCGGGCCGGGCTGACGGAGGAGACCGCCCGCAAGTCCGCCCGCAAACTGCGCTCCCTGCTCGGCACGGACGCGCTCTGCCTGACCGACCGCAAACAGGTCCTGGTCTGGGACGGCGACGGCGCCCACCACCGCACCGAGATCATGGAACGCCTCGCCGGCCCTCTGGAGACCGGCCGGGGCGAGGCCTTCCAGCTGACCTGCGACCTCCTCGACTGCCCGGTGCGCTGGGCGGTCGTCGCCCCGTTCACCGTCGACGACCGCGTGCACGGCGCCCTCGTCGCGTGCGCGCCCCGCGAGTCGGCGGTCCTCGTCCGGGCGGCCGGCGAGGTGGCCCGCTGGGTGTCCGTGCAGCTGGAGCTGGCGGACCTGGACCAGTCCCGCACCCGCCTCATCGAGGCCGAGATCAAGGCGCTGCGGGCCCAGATATCCCCGCACTTCATCTTCAACTCGCTCGCGGTGATCGCCTCGTTCGTCCGCACCGACCCCGAGCGCGCCCGTGAACTGCTCCTGGAATTCGCCGACTTCACCCGCTACTCGTTCCGTCGGCACGGCGACTTCACCACCCTCGCCGACGAACTGCACGCCATCGACCACTACCTGGCGCTCGTCCGGGCACGCTTCGGTGACCGCCTCTCCGTCACCCTCCAGATCGCCCCGGAGGTGCTGCCCGTCGCCCTGCCCTTCCTGTGCCTCCAGCCGCTCGTCGAGAACGCCGTCAAGCACGGCCTGGAGGGCAAGGCCGACAAGTGCCACATCCAGATCACGGCCCAGGACGCGGGCGCCGAGGCCCTGGTCGTCATCGAGGACGACGGCGCCGGCATGGACCCCGGCCTGCTCCGCCGCATCCTCGCCCGCGAGGTCAGCCCCTCGGGCGGCATAGGGCTCTCCAACGTCGACGACCGGCTCCGCCAGGTCTACGGCGACGACCACGGCCTCGTCATCGAGACCGCCATGGGCGCGGGCATGAAGATCACCGTCCGGCTTCCCAAGTACCAGCCGGGCGTGCATTCGGCCGGACGGCTGACCCGGGAGTGACTCCTCAGGTGCTCTTCACGTGCTCTTCGAGGTGACCACCATCCCGAGGGTGATCAGGCCCAGGACGACCCAGCCGAACCACAGCCAGCCGTTGCTGCCGAGCGCCACCGTGTAGGCCGTCACCAGGACGAGGCCGCCGACGGTGAGGGCTCCCATGGTCTTCGTCGCGTTCGAACCGTTCGTGGAACCGGGCATCGCAACACCCTCCTCATGGTTCTGTTCCCCCCATGGTGCCCCCGTTCTGCCTCCTGACGGTGCAGACGACGACATGAGTACCGGATTTCCATGGTCCGTCGCTGGTCCACGAACCGGCTTCGTAGACGGACGGATCGAAGCCGTAGTCGCGCGGCGCCACGCCCCGGGCGCATGCTGCGTCCGACGAGGTCCGGGCCTCGGCGAGGGTCACATCGGCGCCCAGTCGGGTGAACCCGAGCACCTGCTGGTCGTACCGTCCGCCGCACGGCACCAGCCGCGCCTCCCGGTTCGAACGGACGTCCAAACAGTCACGCTTCTGCATGGTCGCGGTGTCGGCGAACGCCGTACCGAACCTACGTCGCTCCCCGAGCGGCCCGTACAGCGGCCCGTGCGCGCCGAGCACCAGGCAGGCGGTGCGCCGCCCCGCCGCCTCGAACCCGGTGCCGCTCGGCACGACGGCGTGGCTGCGGACATCGGCGAGCCGGTCCCGCAGCTCCCGGGTCCGCTCCTCGCACCGGGCCGGACCCAGCTTCCGTGCCTCGTCCGCCGAGGCCGCTTCGACGAACGCCACCACCTGCCCGTCGGGCGCCTGGTCCCGGCAGGTCGGGTCCAGGGAGAGCCGGGGCGTGCCGGCGAACCGTGTCCCGCCCGGCCAGTCGGCGAGCACACAGTCCCCGTCCGCGAGCGGCTTCTCCAGCCCGACGGCCTCTCCGTACGGCGCCGCCGTCCCGCCGCCCGCCCGGTCGGCCAGCGCGTACCAGACGCCGCCGAGCGCGAGGACCAGCGTGAGCCCGCAGGCGGCGACGCCCCGGCGGGCGGGGGAGCGCCGCCGTCGCCGAGCGCCGGGCTCGGCGACCACGGGCCCGAGACCGTCCGGCCCGGTCGGCGGCACGGGCGGGGTCTCCCACGGGGACGGCGACCCGGGGTCGGTCCGGGTCCGCTCGTACGCGTCCGGCTGGGGCGTGACGAGCGCCGACAGCCCGGCCTCCGCCTCCCGCGCGGTCATCCGCTGCTGCGGATCCTTGGCGAGCAGCCCGCGCAGCACGGGCTCCAGAGCCCCGGCCCGTGCCGGTGGCAGCGGGTCCTCCGTGACCACGGCGGTGAGTGCCGCCAGGTGCGACTCCCGCTCGAAGGGGCCGCGGCCCTCGACGCCGAAGTACAGCGTGCAGCCCAGCGAGAACAGGTCCGCGGCCGGCGTCGGCGTACCGCCGGACGCCCGCTCCGGCGCCAGATACCCCGCCGTGCCGACCAGCACGGACGCCATCGTGTACCGCGTCTCACCGGCGTCCGGCTGCACGGAGATGCCGTAGTCGGTGAGCAGCACCCGCCCGTACGGCGAGCCCGCGCGGTCCGGCGCGAGCAGGATGTTGGCCGGCTTCACGTCCCGGTGCATCACGCCCCGCTCGTGCCCCGCGGTCAGCGCGTCCAGCACGGCGAGACCGACGCGGGCGCACTCGGCCGGGGCGAGCGGCCCGCGCCGGGTCACCAGCTCCCGCAGGTCCACGGCGCCGGTCACGTACTCCATGACGATCCACGGCAGCTGCTCGTGCTCCAGCACGTCGTGCACCGTCACCACGTGCGGGTGTCCGCGCAGCCCGGCCGCGTGCCGGGCCTCCGCACGGGCCCGCGCGACCCGCGCCTCCCGCTCGTTTCCCGCCTCGGCCGGGTCCCGGAACACGATCTCCTTCAGCGCGACCTCGCAGGCGAGTCTCTGGTCGTGGGCGAGCCAGACGTGCCCCATGCCGCCGCTGCCGAGCCGGCGCAGCAGCAGATAACGGCCGGCGACGATCCGGCCCACTCCCGACGTCGGTGATCCTGAGGACATCCGGTGACTCCCGGGTTCGGCGGGGGCGCGGTGTTAGGCGGTCGTGCCCGGGGCGGGCGGGGCGGTCGCCGGAGCGGTGGACACGGGGGCGGTCGTCGCAGGCGCGGTCGTCGCGGGCGCGATCGTCGAGGGGGTGCTGGAGGCGGGAGAGCTGGACGCGGGAGCGCTGGACGCGGGCGTGCTGCTCACTGGCGGCGGCGCGCTGCTCGTGACCGGTTCACCGGTGGGAGGCGAGCTGGTGGTCGGGGGAGGGGAGCTGGTGCCCCGCGGCGGTGAGCTGGTCGCCGTCGGCGATGCACTGCTCCTGGGCGCGGCGCCCGACTCAGGCGGCACGGAGGTGGGCGGCGCCTGCGACGACGAGGGCTGACGGGAAGGCGCGGGCCCGGTACTCGTCGGAGGCCCGGAGCCGGCAGAGGGAGTGGAGGACGCCGAGGGCGACGGCCACGCCGTACGCCTCTCCGTCCCCGACTCCGCCGCCACGCTCAGCGTCACATGGGCACCGAACCGCAGCTCGGCCCCCGCGCCCGGGTCGGACGCGATGACCCGCGCACGGTCCGGGGGCGGTTCCTCACCCCGGAACGCGACGGCCAGCCCCGCATCGGCCAGCCGCCGGCTCGCCTCGCCGAACGTCGTCCCGGCGAGACGCGGCACGGCCCGCCGCTCGGTCGCGTCGAAGTCGGTGTCGGCCTCACCCGTCGTGCCGACGGGCCGCTGGATGCCCCGGCCGGGGTCCTGGACGTCGACGAGGGCGATGCGCTCCAGTTTCCGGGGAGCGGGCCGTACGACCAGCACCTCGGCAGGGTCGTATCCCTGCCACTTCTCGCTGCCGTCCCCGAATGTGACGGATATCCGGCTCGTGTCGCCCTCGAAGGGCCGCAGCGGATTTCCGCACGAACATTTGACCGACGCAAGCCCCTGCTCGTCGACGAGAATCGCGATTCCCGCCTGGAGCAAGGCGCGGAAGGGAACAGCCTTTCCTTTTTTGTAGTCGTGGTTCAACGCGAGGGTGTCGTGACGCAGGAGAACCGGTGTGAGCCGGTCGAGATATCCCGGAATCTCGTCCGTACGCAGATCGAGGGCGGCCGCCCACGCCCGCGCCTTGCGATCGTTGCGCGGCGCGGTGAGGAACCGCTTCAGCCGCTCGACATCACAGATCCCCGGCTGCTTCGTCCCCCCGTACAGCCCCGGCGTGTCCCCCTGCTGCAGGCTGCCCGGCACCGCGCGCGACCGCACGTGGGCGTCCCGGCCCAGCCCGCTGTCCTCGGCGAAGAAGGGCGCCAGGGACGGAACTCCCGCGGCGACCGCCTTAACCTCCAACAACGACCCGCCCGAATCGCACCCCCCGAGAGCCAGCAGAAAAGCGACCAGGACAGCGATCCTCCGCATCACCGCTCCCCCCTGCGGTTCCCCCGACGCGTTTCATGCTACTGAAGGAAAAGGCTATTCAGCCGCGTTGTGGAGAAAGAGCAGAGCGAGGAGGAACGGGCGCCTTGGGGCGTGGGAAAAGTCAGTTTCCACGTGCGTGCAGCGAGCTCAAATAGGCGTTGTACGCCTCGAGTTCCTTGTCCCCGTCGCGGTCGGCGGCCCGGTCCCCCCGCCTGGCCTGCCGCTGGTCCGAGGCGTACCACTGGAACAGCAGCGCGACCAGCACCAGCACGGACGGGATCTCGCTGAACGCCCAGGCGATGCCGCCCGCCGCGTTCTGGTCGGACAGCGCCTCGATGCCGAGCGAGGCGGGCGGGTTCTTGAACGTCTCGACCATCGGTTCGGACGCCATCATCAGCGCGATCCCGAAGAACGCGTGGAACGGCATGCCCGCGAACAGCTCCAGCATCCGCATCAGAAAGCCCGGCCGGTGCGGGCCCGGGTCCACGCCCATGATCGGCCAGAAGAACACCAGGCCGACCGCGAGGAAGTGCACCATCATCGCGATGTGCCCCGTCGTGGAGCCCATCAGGAAGTCGAACAGCGGCGTGAAGTACAGCCCGTACAGGCTCGCGATGAACAGCGGGATCGTGAACGCCGGGTGGGTGACGATCCGCATGTAGTGGCTGTGCAGGAACATCAGCAGCAGCTCGCGGGGCCCCTTGCGGCCCCGCCCCGCCGTCGGCAGCGCGCGCAGCGCCAGCGTGATCGGCGCCCCGAGCAGGATCAGGATCGGCGAGACCATGCTGATCACCATGTGCTGCACCATGTGCACGCTGAACATGACCATGCCGTAGTCGTTCAGCTGCGTGCACATCATGAGCACGATGCTCAGCACGCCGACGACGAAGGCGACCGTCCGCCCCACCGGCCACTTGTCACCGCGCCGCACCAGCCGCACGACACCCCACCCGTACAGCGCCAGCCCGGCCAGGCAGGCGATGAGGAAGAACGGGTCGGCCGACCACTCCAGCCCTCGTCCCAGCGTGAACGGCGGCAGATCCATGGTCATGCCGTGCCCGCTGTGATCCATACCGCCGGCTCCTGTTTCGTGGGGGTGTGCAGCAATCTGTCCGCCCCAAGAGTAGAACCGCCCCCGGCCACACAGGTGACCGGGGGCGGTAAGACGTGCTCGGGGCGCGGGCAACTCAGAGGACACACTCCGCCTCGGCGTACCGCTCCTGCGGAACGGTCTTCAGCGTCTCCACGGCCTCGGCCAACGACACCATCACAATGTCGGTCCCCCGCAGCGCGGTCATCCGCCCGAACTCCCCCCGGTGCACGGCCTCCACCGCATGCCACCCGAACCGCGTGGCAAGCACCCGGTCATAGGCGGTCGGCGTCCCACCCCGCTGCACATGCCCGAGAATCACCGGCCGGGCTTCCTTCCCCAGCCGCTCCTCCAGCTCCACCGACAACTGACGGGCGATCCCGGCGAACCGCTCGTGCCCGTAGATGTCCTTGCCGCCCTCGTCGAACTCCATGGTCCCGGGCTTCGGCTTGGCCCCCTCCGCCGCGACGACGATCGCGAAGCGCTTGCCCGCCTCGAACCGCTCACCGACCTTGCGGGTCAACTCGTCGACGTCGAAGGGCCGCTCGGGGACGACGATGGCGTGCGCGCCGGCCGCCATGCCGGAGTGCAGTGCGATCCAGCCGGTGTGCCGGCCCATGACCTCCACGATCAGCACGCGCTGGTGGGACTCGGCGGTGGTCTTCAGCCGGTCGAGCGCCTCGGTCGCCACCCCCACGGCCGTGTCGAAGCCGAAGGTGACGTCCGTGACGGCGATGTCGTTGTCGATGGTCTTCGGCACGCCGACGATCGGCAGGCCGTTGTCGGACAGCAGCCGGGCCGCCTTGAGCGTGCCCTCGCCGCCGATGGGGATGATCGCGTCGAGCCCGAGCTCCTCGACGTGTCCCTTGGCCCGCTCCACGCCGTCCCGCAGGTGCTCGGGACGGACCCGGGAGGAGCCGAGGATCGTGCCGCCGCGGGCGAGGATGCCACCCACCGCGTCGAGGTCGAGCTTGAGGTAGTCGCACTCCAGAAGGCCCTTCCAGCCGTCCCGGAAGCCGATGACCTCGTCGCCGTGGTCGACGACGGCGCGGTGCACGACGGACCGGATGACGGCGTTCAGGCCGGGGCAGTCGCCGCCGGACGTGAGGACACCAATGCGCATAGCCCGAAAACCTTATCGACGTGGGCCTGGACCGGACCACGTTGTCCGGCTCGAATCCCCGCCACCCTAGCGGCATCGAGGGGCCGGACCGAAGCACGCGTCCGCCTGCTGGACGACCCCGCTCACCTGTGCGGATGTGCCGTCATACGGGCTGTTGACCAGCAGGTTGACGCGTCCTTCACGCACGCTGACGCGCAGCGCTCACGCAGGTGTCGCGCAACTGCGTCTACGTCTACGCGGGCTGCTGCGCAGCCGCGATGCGCTCGTTGCGCAGTGCCTCGTACCAGCGGTCGTCCGTCGGCGGCAGCGCGTTGACGTCGAGGGCCAGCTTCAGCAGCAGGTCCGCGATCAGCGGGTTGCGCGCGAGCACCGGGCCGTGCATGTACGTGCCGAAGACGGTGTCGTTGAACGCGCCCTCCGTGCCGTCGCCCGTGCCGTTGCCGTTGCCGAAGCGCACCCGGGCGAGCGGGCGGGCGGTGGGGCCGAGGTGGGTGACGCCCTGGTGGTTCTCGAAACCGGTCAACGGGGGCAGGCCGAGGCGCGGGTCGATGTCGCCCAGCACGTCACCGACGCACCGCTCGCCCTCGCCGCGCACGGACACCACGTCCAGCAGGCCGAGGCCGGGCTCGCGCTGGCCGAGGTCGTTGATGAACTCGTGGCCGAGGATCTGGTAGCCGGCGCACACGGAGAACACGATGGCGCCGTTCTCCACGGCCCGGGTCAGTCCGCCGTCCCGGCGCAGCCGCTCGGCCGCGAGCCGCTGGGGACGGTCCTCGCCGCCGCCGATCAGGTAGATGTCGCCGGACGTCGGGATCGCCTGGTCGCTGCGCACGTCCAGCCGCGCCACGTCCAGGCCGCGCTGCTGGGCCCGGCGCTGCACGACGAGGACGTTGCCCTGGTCGCCGTAGGTGCTGAGCAGGTCGGGATAGATCCAGACGACCCGCAGTTGGTTGTCGCTCACAAAAGTCCCCTGACGTCTCGTGCTCAGTTGCCGACCCGGCGGCGCAGGTCCTGGAACGCCGTGTAGTTGGCGATGACCTCGATCCGTCCCGGCGGGCACGCCGCCACGGCCTGGTCGAGGTTCTCGTACACCTGGAAGTGCTGGTCGGCGACCTCCAGGCGCACCGCGAGGTCCAGCCGCCGGTCGCCGACGACACAGATCGGGTGGCCGGTCAGACGCGTGTAGTCGACGTCCCACAGCCAGGAGGTGTCGGTGCCGTCGGCGGAGCGCGCGTTCACGGACAGGATGACCGGGGCGGGTGGCGGGTCGATCAGGGAGAACGTCTCCAGCCAGCCGGCCGGGTTCTTCGCGAGGAGGAGCCTGAGGTCACGGCCCTGGAACTGGACGACGTCGTACCGGCCGGCCACCGCCTGCACCTGGTACATGCGCTCCAGCGCGACCTGCGGCGGCACGCCGAACACGGCGGCGACGGCGGCCGAGGAGGCGGCGTTGGCCTTGTTGGCGCGGCCGGGCAGCTGGAGGTGGATCGGCCAGGCGGAGCCGTGCGGGTCCAGGACGTGGTCGCCGGAGAGCGCCCAGCTCGGCGTCGGACGGCGGAAGCCGCACTCACCGCAGTACCAGTCGTCGCCCGGGCGCTGCATCACGCCACCGCACGACGGGCAGGACCAGGCGTCGTCCTTCCACATCTGCCCGGCGGCGACCCAGATCACATTGGGGGAGGAGGACGCCGCCCACACCACCGGCGGGTCGTCGCAGTTGGCCACCACCACGGCCTTGGAACCGGCGAGCCCCTCCCGCCAGTTCTCGGCGAGCATGCGGGTCTCGGCGGCGCGGTCGAGCTGGTCGCGGGAGAGGTTGAGCAGGGCGATGCACTTCGGCGCGGTGTCCCGGGCGACGCCGGCGAGGTACTTCTCGTCGACCTCGATCACCCCGTACCGGGCGTCCGAGCTGCCCGCGAGCGCCGAGGTGATGCCGGCCGGCATGTTGGCGCCGAGCGCGTTGGAGACGACCGGTCCCGCCGCGCGCAGGGCCTCGGCGATGAGCCGGGTGGTCGTGGTCTTGCCGTTCGTCGCCGAGACCAGGATCACGTCCAGGTTCTGCGCGAGCCGGGCGAGGAGGTCGGGGTCGAGCTTGAGTGCCACCCGGCCGCCGATCACCGAACCGCTGCCGCGTCCCGCGGCGCGGGACGCCGCCGCGACCGCCTTGCCCGCGGTCACGGCCAGCTTGGCCCGCGGCGAGAGCGGGTCCGAGTTGCCTGCCATCAGTTCTCGATCCTCCTTGCGTACGCGCCGCGCCTTGAAGCCTGACGGCCACGTGGTGTGGACCTCAGCCTATCGAGATCCATTAGCACTCCCGAACCGAGGCACTGTGGTGAACTCGTGCGGGAGGCCCGGAATGACAGGGACCTTACTCTTGCCGCCATGCGAAACAGCCCCATCCCCGGCGCCCGCGGCCACGTGAGACCCCTCACCCTGCACGGAGACCCGCTGCTGCACACACCCTGCGCGGAAGTCACCGAGTTCGGCCCCGAACTGGCCCGCCTCGTCGAGGACTTGTTCGCAACCATGTACGCCGCCCAGGGCGTCGGCCTCGCCGCCAACCAGATCGGCGAGCCGCTGCGGGTCTTCGTCTACGACTGCCCCGACGACGAGGACGTCCGGCACCTGGGCCACGTGGTCAACCCGCGCCTGGTCGAGGCGGACGGAGTGGTGATCCGGGGCCCGGAGGGCTGCCTGTCCCTACCGGGCCTGGAAGCGGGCACGGAGCGTTACGACCACGCGGTGGTCGAGGGCTTCACGATGACCGGAGAGCCGATCACGGTGCACGGCTCGGGCTTCTTCGCCCGCTGCCTGCAGCACGAGTACGACCACTTGGAGGGCCGCGTCTACGCGGACCGACTGACGGGCTGGCGCCACCGCAAGCTCATGCGACAGGTGGCCCGGGCTTCATGGCGCCGAGTGAGGTGAGTGACCCAGGGGCGCGGGGCTGTGTTCGATATGCGGCTCCGCCGCGTGGGCGCGACCAGCCCCCACGGTCCGCACACGACAGGCGACGGTCAGAACCCGGGACCGCCCATCCGATCCCCCGCAGCCGCAAGACGCCCCCACAACAGATCAGCGAGACTCCGCACCAACTCGGCACGGGAGCAAGGCCGTTCCCCCAGCCACCAGTCCCCGGCCGCATGCATCATGCCGACGATCCCATGCCCCCACACCCGCGCCAGCTGCTGCCCGCCCGGCCCGAGATCCAGCCGCTCCTCGATGACCTGCGCGAGTTCCTCCCCCATCCGCCGCAGCAACGGCGCACTGTGCTTGCCGACATCGAACCCCGGATCCCCCGGCTGGCCCCCCTCCGCCGGATGCATCAGGAACCGGTAGACCTGAGGCCGCGCCTCGATCGCCGCGAGATACGTGTCCAGCGTCGCCTCGACCCGCTCCCGTCTCTCCGCAGGCGCGTCCAGCGCCGCCCGCAGCGAATCCAGCAGCGCGTCCGTGTGCCGCTTGGCAAGGGCCGCGTAAAGTCCGCCCTTGTCACCGAAGTGCCGGTACAGAATCGGCTTGGTGATGCCCGCTTCCGCGGCGATCGCGTTCATCGAGGCCTGCGGACCGTCGCGCAGCACCACTCGGTCGGCGGCTTCCAGCAGCTCACGCCGTCGGCGGTCGGCGGACCGTTGCTGGTCGGTCCGCTGCGTGGTGTCCATGTGCTCTCCCCACCCGTGCTGATTCGATGACGCCTGCGCAAACTAACACTCAAGCATGCCCCGGACACCGGGTGCCGACCGGTCGGTAGGAGTTGACGTGGACTACCCACCGGTAACAGACTGCTGTTACCGCAAGTAACATGCATGTGTGCCGCTGGAGGGGACGACATGGCCGAGTTCACCATGGAGCTCAACGACGAACAGAAGGAGGTCCGCGACTGGCTGCACGGCTTCGCCGCCGATGTGATCCGCCCCGCGGCCGCCGAATGGGACGAGCGTGAGGAGACCCCCTGGCCGGTCATCCAGGAGGCCGCCAAGGTCGGCATCTACTCCCTGGACTTCTACGCCCAGCAGTACTTCGACCCCACCGGCCTCGGTATCCCCATGGCGATGGAGGAGCTGTTCTGGGGCGACGCGGGCATCGCCCTGTCCATCGTCGGCACCGGTCTCGCCGCCGTCGGCGTCCTCGCCAACGGCACCGAGGAGCAGATCGGCACCTGGATCCCCCAGATGTACGGCGACGCGAGCGATGTCAAGGTCGCCGCCTTCTGCTCCTCCGAGCCCGACGCCGGCTCCGACGTGGCCTCCATGCGCACCCGAGCCGTGTACGACGAGGCCAAGGACGAGTGGGTGATCAACGGCACCAAGACCTGGGCGACCAACGGCGGTATCGCCAACGTCCATGTCGTGGTCGCGGTCGTCGACGCGGAGCTCGGCTCCAAGGGCCACGCCTCCTTCATCATCCCGCCGGGCACCGAGGGCCTGTCCCAGGGCCAGAAGTTCAAGAAGCACGGCATCCGCGCCTCGCACACCGCCGAGGTCATCCTGGACAACGTGCGTGTTCCGGGCTCCTGCCTGCTCGGTGGCAAGGAGAAGCTCGACGAGCGGCTCGCCCGGGCGCGGGAGAAGGCCAAGCAGGGCGGGGAGCGAGTGAAGAACGCGGCGATGGCCACGTTCGAGGCGTCGCGCCCGGCGGTCGGGGCCATGGCGGTCGGTACGGCCCGGGCCGCGTACGAGGTCGCCCTCGACTACGCCAAGACGCGGGAGCAGTTCGGGCGGCCGATCATCGACAACCAGGGCGTGGCGTTCCAGCTCGCGGACATGCGTACGTCCATCGACGCGGCCCGGCTCCTCGTCTGGCGCGCCTCCTGGATGGCGGTCAACGGCAAGCCGTTCACGGCGGCCGAGGGCTCGATGTCCAAGCTGTTCGCGAGCGAGACGGCCAAGCAGGTCACGGCCCAGGCGATCCAGATCCTCGGCGGCAACGGCTACACCAGGGAGTACCCCGTCGAGCGTATGCACCGGGACGCCGCCATCTACACGATCTTCGAGGGCACGAGCGAGATCCAGCGACTGGTCATTGCCCGGACCCTCTCCGGCACGCCCATCCGCTGACGATGTCTGAGCGGCATCAGCTGCTCGATGCCGTACCTCGCCCGCAGCTCCCCGATCGCCGCGTGATCCGGCGGTGGGCTCGCCTGGAGCATCTCGTCGACCGGTTCCGCCGGCATGCGGCGGAACCGCTCGCGCACCCGCTCCACTCCGCGCGCCGTGAACGCCGCGGCGACGCTGCGGCGCGGTCAGAAGGTGGTTCACCTCAGGGGGTCGTCCACCCACGATCACCCGGTGGGGCGCCGATCTGGTGCCGGACTACTCCGTATCGGGGACGCCGTGCCAGGCTCGTCCCGACACCCTCACGACGGAGGACGCGATGACGCACCCGGCCCGGGACCTGCTGGCGACGACCACAGCCGAACTCGCCCCGGACCCGCGGTCCAACCCCTTGGTCCCCCGGATCGCCCGTGGCGAGGCCCCCCGCCCCACCCTCGCCGCGCTCGCCCTGGAACAGTCCCGGGTGATCCCCGCGGACCGCCGCGCGTTCCTGCATCTGGCGGAACGCTCCGCGACGACCGACCCGGAGGCGGCGGCCTACTTCACCACCCTCGCGGAGGGCGAGGCACTGGCGGGCGACCGGCTGGACGCCTTCGCGAGGGCGTGCGGTGTGGACGAGGCCGAAGCGGGCGCGTACGAGCCCCTTCCGGGCTGCCAGGCCTACCCCGCCTGCGTCGCCTGGCTGGCCCTCAACGCCTCACCGGCGGACGTCGTCCTGGCACTGACCGCGAACTTCTCCGCGTGGGGCGGCTATTGCGCGACGATCGCCGAGGCCCTGCGCACCCATTACGGCTTCACGGACGAGGCGTGCGGCTTCTTCGACTTCTTCGCCCAGCCGTCCCCGGAGCTGGACGGGCTTGCGACAGCGGCGGTGCAGGCGGCCATGGACGCCGGGCGCCTCGACAAGGCACGAGCACACGCATACGGCCGCCTACTTCAGACCTACGAGGCGATGTTCTGGTCGACGCTGGGGGATCTGCCCTCTTAGGGGCGCGGGGCTGTGTCGACTTGCGGCTCCGCCGCGTGGGCGCGACCAGCCACAATGCACCCGCACACGCCGCAACTACGTCGCACCCCCACTGCTGTGCGCAATGCAAGCCACATCAATACGGTCGGCCAACTTCGCCAGCTCGATCGTCAACGCAGCGACCGTGTCCTCGTCGAGCCCGGACTCCCCGGTCTCGACAAGCCGCACCCATCGACCCCCCACCGTCCGCAACAGCTTGCTGACATCGGCCGCAGCCACCTGCAAGGTCCCGCGGTCGTCGACGATCAGAGGCAGAGTCACTTCGCGGTTCACAGACGGGATCGTAGCCCCGCAACACTCACGCACCGTGCCAAACGGTCGTGATGTTGCAGAACTCCCGGATTCCGTGCCCGGACAGCTCACGCCCGTACCCGGACCGCTTCACTCCGCCGAACGGGAACGCCGGGTGGGAGGCCGTCATCCCGTTGACGTACACACCGCCCGCCTCCAGATCCCGGACGAACCGGTCCACCTCGGCCTCGTCCCGCGTCCACACGTTCGAGCTCAGCCCGAACGGCGAGTCGTTCGCGATCAGCACGGCCTCGTCCAGGTCGGCCGCCCGGTACAGCGTGGCGACCGGACCGAACGCCTCCTCCCGGTGGATACGCATCTCCCGGGTGATGCCGGCGAGAACGGTCGGCGCGTAGTACCAGCCGGGCCCGTCCGGCCGTTCGCCACCGCACAGCACCTCCGCCCCGGTGCGCACCGCGTCGTCGACCAGGTCCTCGAGATCGCGCAGTCCCTGCTCGCTGGAGAGCGGCCCGACCTCGGTGTCCTCGGCCATGGGGTCACCGACCTTCAGCGCCTTCATACCCTCGGCGAACCGCTCGGCGAAGGCGTCGTAGACATCCGTGTGCACGATGAACCGCTTGGCGGCGATGCAGGACTGCCCGGTGTTCTGCACCCGCGCGGTCACCGCGACCTGCGCGGCCCGGTCGATGTCGGCGGAGGGCATGACGACGAAGGGGTCGCTGCCGCCCAGCTCCAGCACCGTCTTCTTGACCATCTCCCCGGCGGTGGAGGCGACCGCGCGGCCCGCGGGCTCGCTGCCGGTGAGGGTGGCCGCCTTGACCCGCTCGTCCCGCAGGATGTCGTCGACGGCGGCGGAGCCGATCAGCAGGGTCTGGAAGCAGCCCTCGGTGAAGCCCGCCCGGTGGAACAGGTCCTCCAGGTAGAGGGCGGTCTGGGGGACGTTCGAGGCGTGCTTGAGCAGGCCCACGTTCCCGGCCATCAGGGCGGGCGCGGCGAAGCGGACCACCTGCCACAGCGGGAAGTTCCACGGCATGACCGCCAGCACCGGTCCCAGCGGCCGGTAGCGCACCCGTACCCGCGAGGCGCCGGAGTCCTTCACATCGGTGTCGGAGGGCTCCTCGTCGGCGAGCAGTTCCTCGGCGTGATCGGCGTACCAGCGCATCGCCTTGGCGCACTTCGCCGCCTCGGCGCGGGCCTGCTGGATCGGCTTGCCCATCTCGGTGGTCAGTACGCGGGCGATGTCCCGCTGGTCCTCGTCGAGGAGGTCGGCGGCCTTCCTCATCAGCCGGGCGCGCTCGTCGAACGTCGTCGTCCGGTACGTGCGGAACGTGGCCTCCGCCAGCTGGAGCCGGCGCCCGATCTCCTCCTCGCCCATGGCCTCGTACGTCTTGAGCGTCTCGCCGTTCGCCGGGTTCACCGTTGCGATGGGCATGGCTGACCTCCCTCGGTGCGGGCTGTAGTCCGACCTTCCCGCGTGGCGGAGGGGACCGCAACGCGGGAGCGTCTCCTCAGGGCGAGTGCTCCGCCAGGCGGTCGAGAA
The DNA here is from genome assembly GCF_028885415.1 of Streptomyces coeruleorubidus. GTDB lineage: Bacteria > Actinomycetota > Actinomycetes > Streptomycetales > Streptomycetaceae > Streptomyces > Streptomyces coeruleorubidus_A. Next base: position 1,411,972 of record NZ_CP118527.1, on the reverse strand, counting down.
ACGCCGCCTGCGCCTTGACGATCACCGCTCGGGCCCGCTCGAGCCCGAACCACGCCACCCGGTCCAGCTCGGGGAACTCCTGGAGCCGTCCCGACCTCGGTGGCCACTCCATCCGGAACGTGCCGGGCGCGATCGTCGCCGGGTCGAGGTCCGCCTCGATCGCCCAGGCCGTGACGATCTTGCCGCCTGTCTGCCGGATCTCGCCCAGCGCGAGGGCCTCGCCGTCGGGCGGGGGCAGGCCCAGTTCCTCCTCGAACTCGCGGCGGGCCGCCGCCCAGGCGGACTCGTCGGGCTCGTACTCGCCCTTGGGGATGGTCCACGCCCCGGCGTCGCGCCGGGCGAAGAAGGGGCCGCCCATGTGGCCGAGCAGCACTTCGAGGCCGTCGTCGGTGTGGTGGAAGAGCAGCAGGCCGGCACTGCGCTTCACGGGCTCACCTCCGGGTGCGCGGCCAGCAGCGTCTCCACCGTGTCGGCGTCCTCGGGGCGCTTGTCCTCCCGGTAGCGGACCACGCGGGCGAAGCGCAGGGTGACGCCGGCCGGGTAGCGGGTGGAGCGCTGGAGGCCGTCGTAGGCGATCTCGACGACGAGTTCCGGGCGGACGGTCACGACGTGGCCGTTGTCGTCGACGGCGAGCTGCCGGAGCCGTTCGGTCTGCCAGGTCAGCATCGCGTCGGTCATGCCCTTGAAGGTCTTGCCGAGCATGGCGAGGCCGCCGTCGGCGGTGCGGGCGCCCAGGTGCAGGTTGGAGAGCTTGCCGGTGCGGCGGCCGTGGCCCCACTCCGCCGCCAGGACGACCAGGTCGAGGGTGTGGACGGGCTTGACCTTCAGCCAGGACGCGCCGCGCCGGCCCGCGCTGTAGGGGGCGTCCAGCGCCTTGGCGACGACGCCCTCGTGGCCGCGCTTCAGGGTCTCGGCGAGAAACTCCTCCGCCGTGTGCAGGTCGTCCGGGCCGGACACGGTCGTGCGACGCACCCGCATCGGCTCGGGGACCAGCCGGGCCAGCTCGGCGTGCCGCTCGGCGAACGGCAGGTCGAGCAGGTCGTGGCCGTCGACGGACAGCGCGTCGAAGAAGACGGGGGAGACCGGCACCGCGCGTGCCGCCGTCGCCACGTCCGTGCGCGAGCCGACGCGGCCGGCGGTCTCCTGGAACGAGCGGGGGCGGCCGCCCTCGTCGAAGGAGATCACCTCGCCGTCCAGGATGAACCGCTCGCCCCGCAACTCCAGCGCGGCGGCCGTCACTTCGGGCAGGCGGTCGGTGATGTCGTCGAGGGTGCGGGTGTAGAGCCGTACCGTGCCGCCGTCCCGGTGCACCTGGACGCGGATGCCGTCCAGCTTCTCCTCGACCGCGCAGGCGCCGAGCTTGTCCACCGCCTCGGCGACCGAGGAGGCGCTGTGCGCCAGCATCGGCCAGACCGGGCTGCCGACGGTGAGGCGGAAGCGGTCCAGGGCGGCGGGGCCGTCCGCGAGCAGCGCCTCGGCGACCGTCTGGAGGGAGCCGGCGAGCATCACGGCCCGTCGTACGTCCGCCGGGGGCGCCCCGGTCGCCTGGGCCAGTCCCTCGACCGCGACGGCGTCCAGCGCGCCCTGCCGTACCTCCCCGGTGAGCAGACCGATCAGGAACCGCTGTTCGTCCTCGGTGGCCGCGCCCATCAACTCCCCGACCAGCCGGGCCCGTTCGGCCTGGGAGCCGGGGCCGGACACCTGGGCCAGCTCCGACAACCGGGCGTCCACGTCCCGCACGGTCAGGCCCGGTTCGGCGGCGGGGGCGACGGGGCGGCTCAGCACCTTCCAGCCGACGCCGATCCGGCCCTGCGGCAGTCGGCCCGCCAGGTACGGGATGACGATCGGCACGTCGTCCGCCTCCGCGTCCCGGAAGAGCTCCGCGAGCAGGGCCGTCTTCCGGGACCGCGCCGAGGTGGCGGCGACCTCCTGGGACACTCGGGCCAGCCGGTGCAACAGCATGCAGCCATGGTGCACCGGAGGGGCGGCCTCTACACCCGGACGACCGTGTCCTGAGGGCGGGCCGCGACCGCGGACGGCGGCGCTTCTACTCCCGGGCGGCCGCGTCGAGGTCGGTCATCAGCAGATCCCCGACGATCGCGGACGCCGCCCGGTATCCGCCGCTCGCCGCGTGCACGACCTGCTCGGCGAAGCCGATCGCGTTGCCCGCGGCCCACACGCCCGGGACGGTCGTCAGCCCGGTCGGGTCGACCACCGGGTACGCGCCGAAGGGCGTCTCGCGCAGCTCGGCGCCGAGCCGTTCGAGCAGGCCGGTCTGCGGGACGGGGCGCGGGCCGACGAAGAGCACGGAGCGGGCGAGCGTCGTACCGTCGGCGAGCCGGATGCCGGTGAGCCGGTCGTCCTCGACCACCAGCCCCGCGACCTCGCCGGGCACCACGTCCACCCCGGCCGCGGCCAGCCGGCGCAGGTCCTGGTCGGACAGCTCCTCCTCGGCGACCGTGTGCAGGAAGAAGCGCACGTCCTTCGACCACTGGGACACGATCAGCGCCTGGTGCACGCTAGCCGGGCTCGACGCCAGCACCCCGAACGGCTGGTCGCGCACCTCCCAGCCGTGGCAGAACGGGCAGTGCAGCACGTCCCGGCCGAACCGCTCGGCGACCCCCGGAACCGCCGGCAGCTCGTCCTTCAGCCCGGTCGCGATCACCAGCCGCCGGGCCCGCACGGTCCGCCCGCCGGCCAGCATCACGGCGAAGTCCTCGCCCTTGCCCACCTCCACCACCCGGTCCCGCACGAGCTCCACGCCGTAGCGCGCGATCTCCTCCCGGCCGACGGCGAGGAACTCGGCGGGCGGCATCCCGTCCCGCGACAGATAGCCCTGCATGTGCGCGGCGGGAGCGTTGCGCGGCTCGCCCGCGTCGACGACCAGCGTGTGGTGCCGGGCCCGGCCCAGCACCAGCGCCGCGGACAGCCCTGCCGCACCCCCGCCGATGACGACCACTGCGTACTTCTCGGTCATGGTGACCACCTCCACCGCCGAGAGTCGCCCCGGTGACACGGGATTGACAAACGTGTTTGCCGAACCTGCAATACGACCATGACTACGGACGAGGTACTCGCGGGCGTCGGCCCCCGGCTGCGGCAGATGCGCAAGGAGCGGGAGGTGACCCTGGCGGCGCTCTCCGAGACCACCGGCATCTCCGTGAGCACCCTGTCGCGACTGGAGTCCGGCCTGCGCAAACCCAGCCTGGAGCTGCTGCTGCCGATCGCCCGGGCGCACCAGGTGGCCCTGGACGAGCTGGTCGGAGCCCCGCCGGCCGGTGACCCGCGGGTGCGGTCGAAGCCGATCGAGATGTTCGGCCGCACCCACTGGCCGCTCACCCGCCAGCCCGGCGGCCTCCAGGCCTACAAGGTGCTGGAACCCCAGCGCAGACAGGAGCCGGACCCGCGCACGCACGAGGGCTACGAGTGGCTGTACGTGCTGTCCGGGAAACTGCGCCTGGTGCTGGGCGAGCACGACGTGGTGCTCACGGCGGGGGAGGCCGCGGAGTTCGACACCCGCGTGCCGCACTGGTTCGGGTCGACGGGGGAGGGGCCCGTGGAGTTCCTCAGCCTGTTCGGGCCGCAGGGGGAGCGGATGCATGTGCGGGCGCGGCCCAGGCGGTCGTGACGTACGAGATACCCCCCGGCGGCACTCGTCACCCGGAGACTGTTCCCTGATCTGCAAGCGACCGCTTAGTATGCGACTCGACCCCGGTCGAACGACGCAGTCGACGCAGCCCGTGGAGGCCCCGCATGCAGGCATGGCAAGTGCACGAGAACGGCGAGCCGGGTGAGGTGATGCGGCTGGAGGACGTGGAAGCGCCCGCGCCCGGCGACGGCCAGGTCCTGCTGAAGGTGCGCGCCGCGAACATCAACTTCCCCGATGCCCTGCTGTGCCGCGGCCAGTACCAGGTCAGGCCGCCGCTGCCGTTCACCCCGGGCGTGGAGATCTGCGGCGAGACCGAGGACGGCCGCCGGGTGATCGCCAACCCGGCGCTGCCGTACGGCGGCTTCGCCGAGTACGCCGTCGCGGACTTGGCCGCCCTCCTGCCCGCGCCGGACGCCCTGGACGACGCGGAGGCCGCGGCCCTGCACATCGGCTACCAGACCGGCTGGTTCGGTCTGCACCGCCGGGCCGGTCTGGAGGCCGGCGAGACCCTGCTCGTCCACGCTGCCGCAGGAGGGGTCGGCAGCGCGGCCGTGCAGCTCGGGAAGGCCGCCGGCGCCACCGTCATCGGTGTCGTCGGCGGCTCCGGGAAGGCGGCCGTCGCCCGCGAGCTGGGCTGCGACGTCGTGATCGACCGGCACTCCGAGGACGTCGTCGCCGCCGTCAAGGAGGCCACCGGCGGCCGGGGCGCCGACGTGATCTACGACCCGGTCGGCGGCGAGGCCTACGCCCAGTCCGCCAAGGCCGTCGCCTTCGAGGGGCGCATCGTGGTCGTCGGCTTCGCCAGCGGCACGATCCCCAGCCCGGGGCTGAACCACGCCCTGGTGAAGAACTACTCGATCCTCGGCCTGCACTGGGGCCTGTACAACACCAAGAACCCGAAGCTCGTCCGGCACTGCCACGCGCAGCTCACCGAGCTGGCCGCCCGCGGCGCGATCAAGCCGCTGGTGAGTGAACGCGTGCCGCTCGGCGGGACCGCCACCGCCGTGCAGAAGGTCGCGGACGGCCTCACCACCGGCCGGATCGCCGTCGTCGTGGAGGAGGCAGCATGACCAGCGCCGAGGAACTGCGCCGTCGCACACAGGACTTGCTGGCCGCTCACCCGCCGGCCTCGACCGACCGCCTGGACTTCCTCCGGGCCCGCTTCGACGCCGGACTGGCCTGGGTGCACTACCCGGAGGGCCTCGGCGGACTCGGCGCTCCCCGTTCCCTCCAGGCCGTCGTGGACGCCGAGTTGGAGGCGGCCGGGGCACCCGACAACGACCCGCGGCGCATCGGCCGCGCCGACGATCCTCAAGTACGGCACCGAAGAGCAGAAGCAGCGATTCCTCAGGCCTCTTTGGGTGGGCGAGGAGGTCTGGTGCCAGCTGTTCAGCGAGCCGGGTGCCGGATCCGACCTCGCCGCGCTGCGTACACGAGCGGTGCGGGAGGGCGACGACTGGGTCGTCAACGGGCAGAAGGTCTGGACGTCCAGCGCCCACGTGGCCCGCTGGGCGATCCTCATCGCCCGCACCGACCCGGACGTGCCCAAGCACCGGGGCATCACGTACTTCGTCTGCGACATGACCGACCCGGGTGTCGAGGTGCGGCCGCTGCGGCAGGTCACCGGCGAGGCCGAGTTCAACGAGGTGTTCCTCACCGACGTCCGCATCCCGGACTCCCGCCGCCTCGGCGAGGTCGGTGACGGCTGGCGGGTCGCGCAGACCACCCTGAACAACGAGCGCGTCGCCATCGGCGGCATGCGGCTGCCCCGCGAGGGCGGCATGATCGGCCCGGTCTCCAGGACCTGGCGCGAGCGCCCGGAGCTGCGCACCCACGACCTGCACCAGCGCCTGCTGAAGCTCTGGGTCGAGGCCGAGGTCGCCCGGCTCACCGGCGAGCGGCTGCGCCAGCAGCTCGTGGTCGGCCAGCCCGGCCCCGAGGGCGCCGGCATGAAGCTCGCCTTCGCCCGCCTCAACCAGGAGATCAGCGGCCTGGAGGTGGAACTCCTCGGTGAGGAGGGCCTGTTGTACGACGACTGGACCATGCGCCGACCGGAGCTGGTCGACTTCACCGGCCGCGAGGCCGGCTACCGCTACCTGCGTTCCAAGGGCAACAGCATCGAGGGCGGGACCAGCGAGGTCCTGCTGAACATCGTCGCCGAGCGCGTCCTCGGCCTGCCCGCCGAACCGCGCACCGACAAGGACGTCGCCTGGAAGGACCTCGCCCGATGAGCACCCAGCCCGACCTGTTGTACTCGGAGGAGGAAGAGGCGCTGCGCGCCGCCGTCCGCGACCTGCTCGCCGACCACTGCGACGCGCCCGGCGTCATCGCCCGCATCGAGTCGGACACTCCGCACAACCTGGCGCTGTGGAAGGCCCTCACCGACGGCATGGGCCTCGCGGGCCTGCTGGTGCCCGAAGAGCTGGACGGCCAGGGTGCCACGCACCGGGAAGCCGCCGTGGTGCTGGAGGAACTGGGGCGTGTGGTCGCGCCCGTCCCGTACCTCACGAGCGCGGTCGTCGCCACCGAGGCGCTGCTGGCCTGCGGTACCGACGACCTGCTCACCGAGCTCGCCTCCGGGACGTCGATCGGGGCCCTCGCGGTCTCCCTCGGCGTCGCACCGGGCGCCGCCTACAAGGTCGTCCCCTACGACAACGGCCTGCTGCACGGCGAACTGACCGGCATCGCGGACGCGGCCGTCGCCGACGTGCTGCTCGTGCCCGCCGACGACGGCGGCCTGTACGCGGTCGACGCCACCGCCGCGACCGTCACACCCCAGGTCTCCCTGGACCTGACCCGGCCGCTCGCGACCGTCACCCTCGACGGGGTGCCGGGCCGCCTGCTGGGGGACGCCGAACCCGCCGTACGCCGGGCCCTGCGTGCCGGAGCGGGACTGCTCGCCTCCGAACAGCTCGGCCTGGCCGACTGGACGCTGACGGAGACCGTCCGCTACCTCAAGGACCGCAAGCAGTTCAACCGGCCCGTCGGCGGCTTCCAGGCGCTCAAGCACCGGCTGGCCCAGCTGTGGCTGGAGGTCGCGGGCCTCCGCGCGGCCGCCCGCAACGCCGCCGACGCCCTGTCGACCGGCCAGGACGCCGACGTGGCGGTCACCGTCGCCCAGGCCTGCGCGGCACCCGTGGCCGTCCACGCCGCAGAGGAGGCACTGCAACTGCACGGCGGCATCGGCATGACGTGGGAACACCCGGTGCACCTGTACCTGAAGCGCGCGAAGGCCGACTCGATCGCCTACGGCACGGCCGGCGCCCACCGGGAGGCACTGGCCGGACTGGTCGACCTCCAGGCCCCCTGACAGACACCTGGCCGACGCCTCTCAACGCCTCGTCGACGCCGGAGAAAAGCCCGTCCCACCAGGGGCGGGCTTTTCCGTGCGCCCTGCTCCGGTGAAGTGAACGCACGACGTCACTCCGGCCAACTCCCCGCAAGGCCCTGCTCCTTGGCCCTGCCCGAACCCCATACTCGCAGGGTTCCCGTACGGCACCTCCAGGGAGGCAGAGCATGGACCTCACCACCCGTCGCAGAGCCCTCACCACCCTCGGCGCCGCCCTCGCGGGCTCGGTCGCCCTCCCCGCCACCCACGCCCTCGCCGGCGAACGGCGGCACGGGCCCCGCCCGTTGTGGCGCGCCCACGCCCACAACGACTACGAGCACCCGCGCCCCCTGTTCGACGCCCTGGACCACCGGTTCGGCAGCGTCGAAGCCGACATCTACCTCGTCGGCGACCAGCTCCTCGTCGCCCACGACCCGGAGGACCTCGACCCGGCCCGCACGCTGGAGTCCCTCTACCTCGACCCGCTCGCCGCGCGCGTGCGGGCCAACGGCGGCCGCGTGTACCGGGGGTACCGCGGGTCGCTGCAGCTGCTCGTCGACATCAAGACCGAGGGCTCGTCGACGTACCTCGAACTCGACCGCCACCTCAGGCGCTACCGGCACCTGTTCACGACGTACGCCCACGGCCGCGTCCTCCCCGGCCCGGTCACCGCCGTCATCTCCGGCGACCGCGCGGCCCGCGCTCCCATGGAGGCCCAGACCGTCCGGCGTGCCTTCTACGACGGCCGGCTCGCCGACCTCGGCAGCCAGGCGCCGGCCTCCTTCATACCGCTGATCAGCGACAACTGGACGCTCAACTTCACCTGGCGGGGCGTGGGCGCGTTCCCGGACGCCGAGCGGGAGAAGCTGCGGGGCATCGTCCGGGCCGCGCACAAGCGGGGCCAGAAGGTGCGGTTCTGGGCGACCCCGGACCTGGCCGGGCCCGCCCGGGACGCACTGTGGGCCGAACTGCTCGCCGCGGACGTCGACCACCTCAACACCGACGACCTCGCCGGACTGGAGGCGTTCCTGGACTCCCGGCGGGCGGTATAGGACGCGCAGAACACGTTGGACACGTAGAACATCACACGTTCGGCGGACAGGTCAGCCGCCCGGACGAACCCTCCGCTACGCCACACTTACGGCCGAACGCCGTGAACCGGACGTGGCGGCGTGGCGGAGGAGTCGACGATGGCCATTTCCATCTCTGTGGTGCTGCTGCTCGCGATCCTGGCGGTGATCTTCCTGCGCAACGGCGGGCTGAAGGTCTCCCATGCGCTGGTCTGCCTGCTGCTCGGCTTCTACCTGGCCAGCACCAGCATCGCTCCCACCATCCACAGCGGTCTCACGGCGACGGCGGACATCGTCAGCGGTCTGCGGCCCTGACGTCACGTTCCCGAAAACACGCCGATGCCGTTCGGAACGGCGCGTTCGGCGCCGCCGCTGGGGTGGTTGCGTACCGAGACGGTGCTCGCGCCCGCCTTCCGGGCGACCAGCGTCGACGACCCGCCGCCGTCCAGGCTGAAGGCGTCGTCCGAGCCCAGCTTCCGCATGGTGTCGGCCACTTCGGCGATCGTCAGGCCGCTGCGGTAGGCGGCGGCGCCGTCCAGTGCGAGCAGCAGCACGCACCGTCCGTCGTCGGCGATCCCCACGGCCGTACGGACGGCCGACGTCGTGTCGTCCAGACCCGGCAGCGGCCGCCCGCCCGTGAGGACCGGGTAGCCGCCGAGGGCGAGGCGGTAGGCGGCGCCGTCCGTGGCCGCCACGAGACGGTGCTCGACCTCGACCGCTTCGCCGGTGGACAACTTCCGCAACCACTGGGCCCCGGCCTCCCGGCCGACCAGCACGGTCGTGCCCGCGGCGATGGGACCGCTGCCGGGTGTGTCGGCGGCCGACACGACCTTGCCGTCGCGGACCGTCACCTCGTACGTGTCCGTACTGCAGGGCGCGGCCCGGTCCGTGTCCGTGCCACACGTGGCGCGCACCCGGGAGACGCTGCCCCAGTCGGAGGTGAACGCACCGACCGAACCCACCGGCAGCGCGTACTGGTTGAGCCCGCCCAGCGGCACCTGCGCCTCCTCCGTTCGGACCGAGCCGTCCAGGGCCAGCCGGTCCAACCGCGCCACTCCGTCGGTGCCGACGCCGAACACGTCCTCGGTGGTCGCGCCGGGCGGCAGCGCGGGCCCGAAGCGCTGGCCGTTCGGCACGGCCGCCTTGAGCGTCCGCCCCGCCGCGATCGCCGGACCCACGCTCGCGCCGGTCGCCTCGACGCCCGGGTGCTGCGCCTCGGTGATGTTGAAGAAGTCGCCGTTGACACCGGCGACGGCCCCCTGGGCGTCGGCCATCCGCGAGACCTGCGCGCGCGAGGCCACCGCCCCGGGATACAGCAGCTCGACCCGTACCCGCGGATGGCCCAGGTCGACCCTCAGCACATGCGCATGGGTCACCCCCTTGGCCGCCTTGATGTCGAACTCCTCGTACGTGACACCCGGCGCGACCCGCACGCCCTTCTGGACGGCGCCGGCCGGTGCCGCCCCCGCCAGGCCCGCACCGGCCAGCGCGCCGAACGCCGTGAGAAACGCCAGTACCGCTCTGCCTGCTCCCCGTCGCCTGCGACGACCTGTCACCGTGCCCCCTGATGCCTCGTCAACTGCCCGGATCCTCAAGGGCAGTGCACCAGACCCCGAAGGCCGTCAGGGTGGCTGAGCGCCGACTACGCGGGAACGGCTGAAAAAACGCACCCCTCTGAGTGCTTCAGCTGTCGCCCGTTCCGGTGTCGTACGGCGTGAAGTGAGCGGGCGCGTGGTCGATCGGCAGACCCGGCCGCCAGGCGGTGAGGGCCTGCGCGCTGCACACGAACAGCTCCTCCGGAAGCCGGTCCAGGGCGAACCAGCGCCAGCGGCCCACGCTCTCCCCGGGCTGGTCCGACGGCTCTCCCCGCCAGGCGGTGACCCGGGCGGCCACCGTCACCCGTACGACACCGCCGGCGTCGTCGAGGAGCGTCCCCAGCAGCCGGACGTCCTCCGGCCGGGCGTCGAGCCCCGTCTCCTCGCCGAGTTCGCGCACGACCGCCTCCTGCAACGACTCCCCGGGCTCCACCGTCCCGCCGGGCAGCTCCCACGTCCCGTGCCGGTGCCGGCCCAGGAGCAGTCCGCGAGGGCCGTGCAGGACGGCGCCGACCCCGAGCGCGGCGTGGGCCACCGGCGGCTTGGCGGTGCGCGGCCGGGAGGAGACACGGACGGGCCGTGTCACCCGGAAGAGCCGGTACGACGCGTGGTTGCCGTCCTGCGGCGTGTCGAGGACGTCGACGTGCTCCACGCGCAGTCCGTGCTCGGCGAGCAGGGCCGACCAGAGCTCCGGTTCGAGGACCCACATCTGGACGGTGACGTCCCCGCCGCCGGCCAGCCGCAGGATCTCCGGCCGGGCGATGACCTGGTCCGACGGCCCGTCACCGTGCGAGTTGGTGTGCAGCACGGTGAAGCAGAGCCTGCCGCCCGGCTTGAGCGCCGCGGCCAGGGCGGGCAGCAGCCGGTGCGGGTCGATGTACGGCACGGCGTTGACCGAGTAGATGACGTCGTACGGCTCCGCCGAGCGCAGATGCTCCACCGCGTCGGCCAGGACCAGGCGCAGCCCGGGCAGGGAGCCGTAGCGGGCGCGCGCCCGTTCGTACTGTCCGGCCGAGGAGTCGACGGCGTCCACCAGTGCGCCATGAGCTCGGACCAGATGGGCGGCGTGCCGGGCCGGACCGCACCCGAGGTCCAGCACGCGCCTGCCCGCCAGCTCCCCGAGCACCTCGATCCCCGGTCCGGCGCCCTCGCATCCCCAGTCGATCCGCGCCACCTCGGGCAGCACCGTGCCACGCCGCAGGTGGTGTTCGCCGTGCGTGCGCCAGGCCTCGGCGTTGTCGGCCTCCGGTCGCGTCACCACGGCTCACTCGCCCGCCGCGGCGTCGCGCGGAAGGACCGTGACACGGTGGAAGTTGCACCCGGCCGGCCGCGGCTCCTCGCCGGCGGGCCGGGTCTGGTGGGCCTTGAGGGCGATGCTCACCAGGCTCAGCAACAGGTCGACGTCCGCCTCGCAGTCGAGGTGGACCGTCACCCAGCACGATCCGGGAACCAGGTGGATCGCGCTCGAACCGGCGAGGTCGTAGTGGAAGCGCTGGATGGCCCGGCGAGTGAGGTGGAGGTCCACGTCCCGTGCCGAGTGGAAGTGGACGATCTCGTCACGGACGGAACGGAGCGCCCGTCCGGTACCGCAACTCGCCGGGCCCGCCATCAGGTCGGGCCAGGCCTGCAGACGCTCCAGGGCGCGCTGGGCCAGACTCATGCTCCCATCGTTGCGTGATTACCGTGCCGCAACCAGGGGTTGAGCGATTTGTAACCGGGACGTGAGGTCGGGTGCCGTGGGCAGGGGCGGGGAAATGCGCTGTTCTCAGGCGGAGTTGTCGACCAGTCTCATGTAGCGCTTCCAGTCCCAGTGGCGGCCCGGATCGGTGTGGTCGCTGCCCGGTACCTCGTGGTGGCCGATGATGTGCGCCCGGTTCCTGGGGATGCCGTACCTCGCACAGATCGCCGCGGTGAGCCGGGCCGACCGCTCGTACATCGCGTCTGAGAAGTACGACGGCTGGTCCACCCATCCCTCGTGCTCGATGCCGATGCTGCGGGTGTTGTAGTCCCAGTTACCCGCGTGCCACGCGATGTCGGACTCGCGCACGCACTGCGCCACGTGTCCGTCGGACGAGCGCACCACGTAGTGCGCGGACACCTTCGTCCTGGGGTTCCGGAAGACGGACAGGGTGCCGGAGTAGGTCGTCTGCGCGACGTGGATGACCACGTACTGCAGCGGATGGGCGCGGGGGCGGTTCGACGGCGTGTAGTTGCTGCGGCTCGCCGGGTGCCAGGCGGTTCCGGGGTGGTCCACTGCCTGAGGTCGGGCGCTGGCCCGTGCGTCGGGGAACAGGGCGTACGGGACGGCGGTGAGGGCGGCGCCCATGAGGATGCCTCGCCTGCTGGGGAAAGGAGTTGTCCGTGCCATGAGTGTGTGCCTTCCGGGTTCGACGGCGGGTGTCTCTTGCTCAGCTGCGCGGAGCCGCGGCCGTGGTGGTCGAGGCCCGCGTGGATCAAGTTACGGCGCCTGCCGGTCGGTCCGAAGGACGCGATGCTTTTTGGTGGAGAGGCGCGGAAATGTGGATAACTCGCTCACCCGGTCGGGTGATTGAGGGGTTTCGTGGGCCGGCTTTGCTGTAGGCCAGGGCCCGTCTCAGGCCCGCTCGGCAACGGTGGCCGGATCGTCCAGTACCGCCCGCACGACCGAATGCGCGGCCCCCAGCAGCGGCCCCTGCGGACCCAGCCGGGACACGGACACGGGACAGACCGGACCCGCCGTACGGCACGCCAACTCCTCCCGCAACGACGGCAGCAGCCACGGCGCCAGCCCGGACAGTTCCCCGCCCAGCACCACGCTCTCCGGGTCGAGCAGGTTGACCGCCCCGGTCAGGGCGACTCCGAGCGCGGTGCCCGCGTCGCGCAGGGCACGGCGGACGTCCTCGTCGCCCTCGGCTGCGCGCCCCGCCAGCAGCCCGACCCGGTCCTGATCCGGCTCCAGACCGGCCGCGCGCAGCACCGCCTCCTCGCCGGCGTACTGCTCCAGGCACCCGCGCCCGCCGCACGCGCACTCCGGCCCGTCCGGCCGGACCGGCACGTGCCCCAACTCGCCCGCGAAACCGCGCCTTCCACGCAGCAGTCCGCCGTCCACCACGACCGCCGCGCCGATACCGATCTCCGCCGACACGTGCAGGAAGTCGCGCGGCGTGCCCTCGCCGAGCCAGAGTTCGGCGAGGGCGCCGAAGTTGGCCTCGTTGTCCACGGTCAGTGGGAGGTTTGCCGGCAGCAGGTCACCGAGGTCCGTGTCGTGCCAGTCGAGGTTCGGGGCGCGTACGACGGTCCGGGCGTCGCGTGCCACCAGACCGGGCACGGCCACGGCGAGACCGGCCGGCCACAGGCCCTCGCCCTCCGCCTCGGCGACGACCCGGCTGATGAGTTCGGTCAGCTCGGCGAGCACGGGCCCGGGGGAGCGGCCGCGGTTCGCGCCCTGGCGTATCGCCCGCGACCGGGTCGTGCCGCGCAGGTCCACGGCACAGACCGCGAGATGGTCGACGCCGACCTCCGCGCCTATCCCCGCCGGGCCGCGTCCGCTCAGCGCGAGCGCGGAGCCGGGGCGGCCCACCCGGCCGGGCCGTTCGGGCCCCAGCTCCTCCAGCAGGCCGGAGCGGATCAGTTCGTCGACGAGCGTCGACACCGCCGCCCGGGTCAGGCCGATCCGCGAGGCGACGGCGGCCCGGGACAGCGGTCCCTCGGCACGGACGGCGTGCAGGACACGGGCGAGGTTGCGGCGGCGCATGCCCTGCTGGGTGTCCGGCAGGGCGCGTCCCGGTCCGGCCGGACGGGCCTCGTGCAGCGGTGCGCTCATGCCTGACGCCAGTCCTCAGTGGGTGTCCGTGGGCCGCTCCAGCAGCGCGGCCGCGTCGGAGAGTACCCCGGCGATCCTGGCCAGCGTCGCCTCGTCCCGCTCGACGGCGTCGAGCACCGGCCCGGCCGCCGTGTTCCAGCGCCGGGCGACCGCCGCCGGGTCCTCCCCGGTCAGCACCCCGGCCGCCTGCGCGGCGGCGCCGAGTGCCACCAGCTCCTTGGCCTCCGGCACCTGCACGGGACGCCCCGACAGCCGCCGTACGGTCTGCTGCCAGGCCGCGCCCCGGGCACCGCCGCCGATCAGCAGCAGGGGCGCCGACGCGTCCGCGTCCTGGTCCAGGACCAGGTCGAGCGCGCCGAGCAGGGAGTGGACGGCACCGTCGTAGGCGGCCTGGAGCAGCTGGCCGGCGGTCGTGTCGTGGCGCAGGCCGTGCAGCAGCCCGGAGGCGTTCGGCAGGTTCGGGGTGCGTTCGCCGTCCAGGTAGGGCAGCAGGGTGACGGCCGTGCCGGGCTCGACGGCCTCGCGGTCCAGGCCCAGCAGCGTCACCACGCGGTCCACGGCGAGCGTGCAGTTCAGGGTGCACGCCAGCGGCAGCCAGTCGCCGCGGGCGTCGGCGAAACCGGCCACCGTGCCGCTCGGGTCGGCGGGCCGCCGCTGCGACACCGCGTACACCGTGCCCGAGGTGCCGAGGCTCATCACCGGCATGCCGGGACGCAGCCCGAGGCCCAGCGCCGCGGCGGCGTTGTCACCGGTGCCGGGGGCGACCAGGGTGCCCTTGGAGAACGGCAGATCATGGCTGTCGCGCACCGTGCCCGCCACCTCGCCGGGCCGGACCACACGGGGCAGCAGGGCCGGGTCGAGTCCCACGTGCGCCAGGATCTCGTCGTCGTACGACTCCGTCCCGGACGCCCACCAGCCCGTCCCGGAGGCGTCGCCGCGGTCGGTCGTGCCCTGCCCGGTGAGCCGCTCGGTGAGGTAGTCGTGGGGGAGGCGCACGGCCTTCGTGGCGCGCGCCGCCTCCGGCTCGTGCTCGGCGAGCCAGGCCCATTTGGTGACCGTGAAGGAAGCGGCGGGGACGAGCCCGGTGCGCTCGGCCCAGAACTTCGCGCCGCCCAGTTCCTCGGTCAGCCGGCGCGCCTGCGGCGCCGAACGCACGTCGTTCCACAGCAGGGCGGGCCGCACCGGCTCGCCCCGGTCGTCCAGCGTGACCAGGCCGTGCTGCTGTCCGCCGACCGACACCGCGGCGGCCTCGTGCGCCGCGTCGCCGCACTGGCGCAGGGCCTCGCACAACGCGTCCCACCACTGGCGCGGATCGCTCTCCCGCCCGGCCCCCGAGGAGACGGTGTGCGGCGCCTGGCCGCTCGCGACGACACGGCCGGTCGACGCGTCGACGACCAGCGCCTTGGTGGACTGGGTGGACGAGTCCACGCCGACGACGAGCGGACCCTCGGCTGCTGACATCGGGTTTCTCCCTCTGCTCTCGTCCCGAGACACCTTGTCTCTTCCCAGGAAGGTGCTCGCATACTAATTTGTAAATCGGCATGACGAAATAGCCTCAGCGAGCAAGGAGCCGCGGCATGAGCTACCAGCCCACCCCCGAGGACAAGTTCACCTTCGGACTGTGGACCGTCGGCTGGCAGGGACGGGATCCCTTCGGCGACGCCACGCGGCGTGCCCTCGACCCGGTCGAGACGGTGCAGCGACTGGCCGAGCTCGGCGCCCACGGCGTCACCTTCCACGACGACGACCTGATCCCGTTCGGCTCGAGCGACACCGAGCGCGAGGCCCACATCAAGCGCTTCCGGCAGGCGCTGGACACCACGGGCATGAAGGTCCCGATGGCCACCACCAACCTCTTCACGCACCCCGTCTTCAAGGACGGCGCGTTCACCGCCAACGACCGCGACGTGCGCCGCTACGCGCTGCGCAAGACCATCCGCAACATCGACCTCGCCGTCGAGCTCGGCGCCCAGGTGTACGTGGCCTGGGGCGGCCGGGAGGGTGCCGAGTCCGGCGGCGCCAAGGACGTCCGCGCGGCCCTGGACCGGATGAAGGAGGCCTTCGACCTGCTCGGCGAGTACGTCACCTCCCAGGGCTACGACCTGCGCTTCGCGATCGAGCCCAAGCCGAACGAGCCGCGCGGCGACATCCTGCTGCCCACCGTCGGCCACGCCCTGGCGTTCATCGAGCGCCTGGAGCGCCCGGAGCTGTACGGCGTCAACCCCGAGGTCGGGCACGAGCAGATGGCCGGGCTGAACTTCCCGCACGGCATCGCGCAGGCGCTGTGGGCAGGCAAGCTGTTCCACATCGACCTCAACGGCCAGTCGGGCATCAAGTACGACCAGGACCTGCGCTTCGGCGCCGGCGACCTGCGCGCCGCGTTCTGGCTGGTCGACCTGCTGGAGTCGGCCGGCTACACCGGTCCGCGGCACTTCGACTTCAAGCCGCCGCGGACCGAGGACCTCGACGGGGTGTGGGCCTCGGCGGCCGGCTGCATGCGCAACTACCTCATCCTCAAGGAGCGCGCCGCCGCCTTCCGCGCCGACCCGGAGGTCCAGGAGGCCCTGAGCGCGTCCCGCCTGGACGAGCTGGCCCAGCCCACCGCCGCGGACGGCCTCCAGGCCCTGCTCGCCGACCGGTCGGCCTTCGAGGCCTTCGACGTCGAGGCGGCCGCCGCCCGAGGCATGGCCTTCGAGCGTCTGGACCAGCTGGCGATGGACCACCTGCTGGGGGCACGTGGCTGAGCGCACGCGCGCGTGCGGGTCCGTCGGCCGGTCACGGGGTGTGTGACCGGCCAACGGGTCCGCAGTGCTCCGGAATCAGGGTCGGTCATGTTCCGGAGTCAGGGTCGGTCATGCTCCGGAATCACGGTCCGCAATGCTCCGGAATCATGCGATCCACGCCATGAGCCCGTATCAACGTGAGTGCGCCCCTCCCGCGTTGAGCGGTGCGCGGCGACTCTGGTCGGTATGGCCATGCCGCCCGTACCGCCTCATCCGCCCGGGTCTCCCCGCCGCCGGAATCCACTGCTCATCCTGCTCGCCGTGCTCGTGGCCGTCGCAGCCGTGTCCCTCGTGGTGCTGATGGCCAGGGGAAGCGACGACTCGCCGGACCGGGAGCCGCCCGCCGAAAACACGAGCCGCACTCCCGCCCCGTCATTGGGCATCCCCACCGAGCTGCCCACCCAGTTGCCCAGCAAGCTCCCGACCCGACTGCCCTCGGGCTTTCCGAGCCAGTTGCCGAGCGATCTGCCGAGCGACCTCGAATCGCTCCTCCCGTCCCTGGACACCGGCGAGCTACTGCCCTGAACCCAGGGCGGCTCCGTCTCCGACGGCGAGCTGCGCCGACGTCAGTGCCGTCGCCGGATCCTGCGCGGCGCCTCCCGCGGGCAGCCAGCGGCCGCGTTCCTCGTGGTACGGCCACCACCGGCCGTCCCGGCCGAGGCGCAGCTGGACCCGTGCGCCGACGACCGTCCAGCGGTTGCCCCGCGCTCGCAGCCGCGGCCGCTCGTCCGCGTCCCAGGCCGACTCCAGGGCGGCACGCGCGCGTGCGAGCGTCTCGCCCTCCACCTTCCACTCCTCGTCGAGCACGGACAGCGCGGCCGTACCGCCGTGGCGCCAGGCGCGGACCGCCGCTGCGAGCCCCTCCCGGCCGCGCCCCGACCCGTCGGCGAGACGGTCCGCCACCTCTCGCCCGGGCTCGCCCGCGGCCAGTCGCACGGCGTCTTCCGAGACCGTCGGATCAGCGCCGGGAGCGTGCCGTCCGTCCACTTCCCGGAGCGACTCCGCGAGCAGGCGGTGGGCGTGTACGGCGGTCCGCGCGGCCAGGAACTCCAGCGCGGCCGGGTCGATGCCCGCAGCGGGCGGTGTCTCGGTGTCCAGGGACGGCGGCACCCCCGGCTCGTCGGGCAGTTCGGGCAGGGGCGGCAGCGGGGGCAGGATGTCACCGGCCGCGTACGCCTCGGCCGCGTCCACGCCCTCCTGGCCGGAGCGCTCCGTGGCGGACGCGGCGCCGCGCGACTGGAGGTCCTTCAGCAGGGTGGCTTCGTCGCGTCCCCGCATCAGGAGCAGGACGAACGGGTCCTGGTCCAGCAGTCGCGCCACCTGGTAGCAGAGCGCCGCCGTGTGCCCGCAGTGGTCCCAGGCTCCGCAGCCGCACTGCGGCTCCAGATCGCCCAGGCCCGGCAGCAGTTCGACGCCGGCGGCCGCCGCGTCCTCGACCAGGTGCGGCGGCATCTCCCGGTCCAGCAGCGCCGCAACGTGACCGGCCCGCTCCACGGTCATGTCCAGGAAGCGGTCCCACTGGCCGGGCGAGAGCTCCTCCAGCAGGACGTCGGCCCGGTGCGCCGTACGGTCGCGGTCCTGCACGACAGCCGTGAGGCGCCCCGGGCGCACCGACACCGCGCCGACCGCTCCCGTGCGCGCGAGCCGGCGGCCCGTCTTGAGCTGCGTGGAGTCCAGTGCCGTGTCCTCCAGCGCCTTCAGCCACGCCTGACCCCACCAGGTCTGGGCGAAGCCCCGCCCGCGCGCGGGCGGCAGCGCGGCGAACGTGCGCTCCGTGTCACCGTCGTACCGAGTCATCGCAGGCCCCCTCGCAGTTCGACCAGATCCGCCAGTTCCGCGTCCGTCAGCTCCGTGAGGGCGGCCTCGCCGGAGCCCAGGACCGCGTCCGCCAGCTCCCGCTTGCGTGCCAGCAGCTCGGCGATGCGGTCCTCGATGGTTCCCTCGGCGATGATCCGGTGCACCTGCACGGGCCGGGTCTGGCCGATGCGGTAGGCGCGGTCGGTCGCCTGGGCCTCGACGGCCGGGTTCCACCAGCGGTCGTAGTGCACGACGTGCTCGGCCCGGGTGAGGTTCAGGCCGGTGCCCGCCGCCTTCAACGACAGCAGGAACACGGGCACTTCGCCGTCCTGGAAGCGCCGCACCATGGCCTCGCGCTGGGCGACGGGCGTCCCGCCGTGCAGGAACTGCGAGGGCGTGCCGCGGGCGGCCAGGTGCCGTTCGAGGAGGCGGGCCATCTGCACGTACTGCGTGAAGACCAGCACGCCCGCCTCCTCGGCGAGAATCGTGTCGAGCAGTTCGTCCAGCAGCTCCAGCTTCCCCGAGCGCCCGGCGATCACCGGCCGCTCCTCCTTGAGGTACTGCGCCGGGTGGTTGCAGACCTGCTTCAGACCGGTCAGCAGCTTCACGATCAGTCCGCGCCGCGCCATGCTGCCGGCGCCGGAGATCTCCGCGAGTGCCTCGCGCACCACGGCCTCGTACAGGCCTGCCTGCTCCTGGGTGAGCGACACGGCGTGATCGGTCTCCGTCTTCGGCGGCAGCTCGGGCGCGATCCCCGGATCCGACTTGCGGCGGCGGAGCAGGAACGGCCGTACGAGCCGGGCCAGCCGGTCCGCGGCGCCTGGATCCTGACCGCCCTCGACGGCCTCCGCGTACCGCCGGCGGAAGGTGCCGAGCCGGCCCAGCAGCCCGGGAGTGGTCCAGTCGAGGATCGCCCACAGCTCCGACAGGTTGTTCTCCACCGGGGTGCCGGTGAGCGCCACGCGCGCGCGTGCGCCGATGGAACGCAGCTCCCGCGCGGTCGAGGAGTGCGGGTTCTTCACGTGCTGGGCCTCGTCCGTCACGAGCATGCCCCACGGCACCTCGGCGAGCCGGGGCGCGTCCAGGCGCATCGTGCCGTACGTGGTGAGCACGAACTCCCCGTCGGCCAGACCGTCGAGGCCGCGCCGCGCGCCGTGGAAGCGCCGCACGGGCGTGCCGGGCGCGAACCGCTCGATCTCCCGCTGCCAGTTGCCCATCAGGGACGTCGGGCAGACCACCAGGGTGGGCCCGGCGGACCGGGCGTCGGTCTGCCGGTGCAGGTGCAGGGCGATCAGCGTGATCGTCTTGCCGAGCCCCATGTCGTCGGCGAGGCAGCAGCCGAGGCCCAGCGAGGTCATGCCGGCGAGCCAGTTCAGGCCCCGCCGCTGGTAGTCCCGCAGGGTGGCCGCGAGGGCGGCCGGCTGCTCCACCGGCTGTTGCGCCTCGGGGTCAGCGAGACGCTCCCGCAGGGCCGCCAGCCATCCGGTGGGCCGCACCTCGACCCGGTGCCCGTCCACCTCCGCCCAGCCCGTCAGGGCCGCGCCCAGCGCGTCCACCGGCGTCACCTTGTGGTCCTGCCGGGAGCGGGCCAGGCGTACTTCCTGAGGGTCGATCAGGACCCACTGGTCGCGCAGCCGCACCACAGGGCGCTTGGCCTCGGCGAGGCGGTCCAGTTCTCCGCGGCTCAGCTTCCGGTCGCCCAGCGTGAACGACCAGTCGAAGGAGAGCAGCGCGTCGGCGGACAGGAACGACGGCATGGCGGCGAAGGCCTTGCCGGACTCCGGCTCGTCGTCGGAAGGGCCCACCTCGGCGCGCGTGGTGAGCTCGCGGGTCAGTCCCTTCGGCCAGTGCACGTCGACTCCGGCCGCCGCCAGCGCCCGGGCGCCCGCGCCGAGCAGCTCCGTGACCTCCTCGTCGGCGAGCTCGACCGCGTCCGGCACGGTCGCCGACAGCAAGGGCGTGAGCGGGGCCCAGGCCCGGGCCGCGCGACGCAGGGCGAGCAGGGCGTCCATCCGCGCGCGCGGGCCGAAGGCATCGCCCCCGGCACCGGCCCAGACGTCCGCCGCGTCCGTGACGAGCGCGGGATCGCTCACGCTGTGCACCTGGAGCACGGCCCGGAACGTCACATTCGCGTCGTCGGCCGCCGCGTCCGTCAGGCCGTCCGCCTCGATCCGCAGCGACAGCCGCACCCCCGCGTCGTGGCCCGCGGCGACGTCGGCGGCCCACGCGCGCTGCTCGGGCAGCCGTACCGGCTCGGGCGACGCGTAGGCGGGTCCGCCCGTGACCAGCGGCGCGGCGGGGGAGCGGGGCAGGGTGTCGGCGACCGCGTCGAGGAAGGCGCGCAGGAGCTGCTCCTGGTCGGGCAGCCGCATCGGCCCGGCGCCCGCCAGCGGCACGGCGTGCGCCTCGGGCGGCATGGCGGCGGCCAGGTGGCGCACGGCCTCGACGTCCCGGGCGCGCAGCGGGCCCGTGCGCCAGGCGTCGTGGTCGCCCGGGGACAGCCCCGGCAGCAGCAGTCCGCGCGCCACCAGGTGCAGGGCGTGCGCGGCCGCCGCGCCCCAGAACACGGTGGCCCGGTGCCCCTGCGCGCCGGTACGCGCGCGCAGGAGGACCGGCAGGGCGGTGCGCACCGGCACCAGGACGGCGGGCACGCTGTGCGGCTCGACCTCGTCGATGCCGGGCACGACGACGGTCAGGTCCGTGACGGACGCCGACGCCGTGGCCGGAGGGGTCTCGCCGTCCGGCCGCCAGAAGGCGACGCTGCCCGTGCGGGCCGGGTCGCCGGGCAGGAACACGGCGCAGCAGTGGGCCAGTTCAAAGAGGTCGGAGGAGGGTGCCGGGGGAGTCGGATGCTCGGCTATGACTGGTTCCTCAAATTTGACTAGTGAGTGGGAGTCGCCGAGGGTACAGCACTTCGGCCACCTCTGGGTATGACTTGGCTGTGAGCTGGGTCACCATAGAGGTCTCAGGGGTGCGTAGGGGGCGCGCCTCAGGGATGTCTCAGGGTCGCGGTCCGGAACCGTCGCAAGCGCGGGCCCGTTTTTCGAGACAGAGAGCGGCAGTGGCCGCGAAGGAGGCGACATCATGTCCAAGAACGCCAAGATCGCCGCAGGCGGCGTGGCAGTCGGGCTCATCCTGTTGATCTGGCTGCCCTGGTGGGCATCGCTCCTGATTATCCTGGGAGTCCCGGCCGCCGCGTATCTCACGCTGGACCCCTCGCAGCGGCGCAGGCTGCGCCGCGCCACCCGCAAGGAACTGGGCCGTTGACGCGCTGACGACCGGCGCGGCCGAAGGCCGCACCGGCTCAGTTCGGCCGTACGGCCATCTTGTCGAGGGCCTCGAGGAGACCCGGCAGCTCCGGCCCCCGGCCCACCGGCAGGACCTCGCCGGGTTCCTCGTCCAGCAGCACGAAGGCGATGTCGTCGGTCCTGGCCACGAGCGACCAGCCAGGACCGTCGGCCCGCAGCGTCCGCGCGTCACCCGGTGCGAACGACGACCGGACCCGACCCAGCGGCGGCGGCGAGTCGATGTAGGCGCGGACCTCCGCGAGGACGCGCCGGATGCGGCTGTGGCCCTGCTGCCCGTTCTCCCCGCCTCCGCCCGGACCGTCGGACGCGCCTCCGTCGCCCGGTTTCGCCGAGGACCCCGGAGCCGGGAAGGCCGAGTCGTCGACCTGGTCCCGCCACATCGCCCACTGAAGCGCGATCTCGTCCGCGCCAAGGCGCCGTTGGGCAGGGCCCCACACGGTGGTGTCCGGCGGAGCCAGCGGGGGCCGGTCGTCGGCCTCCGGACCGGGATCGTGCGGCGCGGGCACTCCGGGCGCCGCGACGGCGACCGCGAGGGGCCAGCCGGGCAGGGCCGCCACGACCGTGCGCTCGTCGGGCGACAGCTCGTACTCCATCCCGCAGTCCCAGGACGCGATCGCGACGGCCACCAGGGAGACGTCGTCGATGACCACGGTCCACCGGGCTCCCTCGCCGTCCTGACCGAGCACCAGCCCGTACCCGTCGGCGAGCGGTGCGAGGCCGAGCGCCGCGCACGCCTCCGGATAGTCGTCGCCCAGCACGCTCGGGAACTGCGCCGGCGTCAGCAACACCGCCGTGAGCACGTAAAGCGCGTCGTCCGCGGCGGCGACGGTGTCCTCATCCGTCCCGGCCATCCCAGCCTCCCCATCGGTTCGTCCACCGGCGCGCACCCTAGTGCGCGCGGAAGCCGCTTGTCACGGCCCTGCGCGCGCACCAGGAGCTGCCGTTTTCCGGCGGACGGGGCGAATCGGCCGTCCGGGCCGGGCGCGTCACTCCGCCGGCAGCCCCAGCAACTCACGGGCCACGGTCCGGGGCGATTCGCCGCGTTCCCGCGCGAGCGCGATGACGGCCCGGCCGGCCAGCTCGTTCACCCCGAACGACAGCGCCTCGGGCGAGACCCAGCCGGCCGCCTCGTCGGCCCGCTCCTGGTCGTCCTCCGCGCTCGCCGTGACATAGGCCGCGGCCGCCTCGAAAAGATTGTGCGGACGTTTGTCGCCGCCGGCCTTCGTCTCCGTGCGCATGGCATGAGCGACTCTGCCTCCGGCCTTTCTGACCTTGCCCCACATGGTGACCACCTTCCCCCTGTGCGGATGTCCCGCCTGCCGGTCATCTCCCGGACACCAACGTAGAGTTGGATCTCCGGTGACATAAGGGGGAGGGCACTGTGAAGCGCTTCGCACGCCTGGAACAGATACGGCGGATGGACCCGTACCGGCAGGCCACGGAGATCTACCGGCTGAGCGCGGCGTACGAGTTCCCCTGGGACTTCACCCGCGCCCTGGAGCTGGCCCTGTACCGCACGTACGCCGTCCCGAGCATCGGCCGGCTGCTCGCCGAGACGGCGGAGCTCACGGAGCGGACGCAGAAGCGCTACGACGACACGTCGCTGCTCCTGGACGCCGTGGTGGAGCACGGCTTCGGCAGCGATCAGGGGAAGACCGCGATCCGCCGCATCAACCAGATGCACCGCAGCTACGACATCAGCAACGACGACATGCGCTACGTGCTGTGCACGTTCGTCGTGGTGCCCAAACGGTGGATCGACGCCTACGGGTGGCGCAGGATGTCCCGCCACGAGATCGTCGCCAGTGTCGTCCACTACCGCACGCTGGGCCGGCACATGGGCATCAAGGACATCCCCGAGACCTATGAGGAGTTCGAGACCTGCCTCGACGGCTACGAGGCGGCCCACTTCGCCTGGGACGAGGCGGCCCGGCGGGTCTCGGACGCCACGCTCGACCTGATGTCCTCCTGGTACCCGCGCCCGCTCGCCCCGCTGCTGCGCACCACGACCCTCGCGCTGCTCGACGACTCGCTCCTGCGTGCCTTCCGTTATACCCCGCCGAGCGCCGCCACGCGCGCGTGGGTGCGTCGCGCGGTACGGCTGCGGGGCCGCGCCGTCCGTCTGCTGCCGCCCCGGCGCGCCCCGCACTTCGCCCGGCAGAACTGGGAGATCAAGGGTTACCCGTACGGCTACCGGCTCGCCGACCTGGGCACGCGTCCGGTCCCGGGCGTCCGGGGCTGTCCCGTGCGGCACGTGGCGGCGTCGGACGCCGAGGCCGGGTGACGGGGCCGGACGCCGAAGCCGGGTGACGCGGCAGCTCAGTCCTCGCGGACGGCGAGCGCCAGGAAGCGGGAGTCCTCGTCGACGTACGACGTCATGCGCCACCCCGAACCGGCCAGCAGCGGCCGGAGGTTGGGCTCGGCGCGCAGGTCGTCCGGGGTGAGCGGGCGGCCGTGGCGCGCGGCCAGGGCCGCCCTGCCGATCGGGTGGAACAGCGCCAGCACGCCACCGGGACGCACGACACGCGCCAGCTCCCGCAGGTTCTCGGCCGGACTCGGCAGATGCGAGATCAGGCCCGCCCCGAACACGGCGTCCAGCGAGTGTGAGCGCAGCGGCAGCGCGGCGACGTCCGTGAGCAGCAACGCCCCGTCACGGTCCCGTCCGGCCCGCACGGCCTTCCGCAGCATGGCCGGGGTCAGATCGGCCCCGAGCACCACTCCCGAGGGCCCCACGGCGGCACGCAGCGGCGGCAGGGCGCGTCCGGTGCCGCACCCCGCGTCGAGCACGCGGTCGCCCGGGCGCAGTCCGAGCTCGGCGGCCGCGGTCGCGTAGGCAGGACCGTCATCAGGGAACCGGCTGTCCCAGTCGGCGGCGCGGGCGGTGAAGAACTCCTGGACACGCGTCTGGTCGTCGCTCATGTACGGCATGATTCCTCACCGGCAGGGATGACGCCTCAGTGCACACGTTCGAGCGTGACCCGATCGTTCCGGTACATACTTGCGTCATATTCCAACACCTTTCGAAATGCGCCCCCTTCGCGCGCCCCTGCCGGGTCTAGCGTCCCGGGGTCATGGGACACCTGGACCACGCCGCCCTGGGGTGGCTGACCCCCGTGCTGTCGTACGTGATGGCCTGCATCGGCGCCGCCCTCGGGCTGCGCTGCACCGTCCGCGCGCTCGCCGCCACCGGGCGTTCGCGCCGCAACTGGCTCGTCACCGCCGCCTCGGCGATCGGCACCGGCATCTGGACCATGCACTTCGTGGCCATGCTCGGTTTCAGCGTCGCCGGCACCGATATCCGCTACGACGTGCCGCTCACCCTGCTGAGTCTGTTCGTCGCCATGGTCGTCGTCTGCGCCGGCGTCTTCGCCGTCGGCTACAGCCGGGACCGCGGCCGGGCCCTGCTGATCGGCGGGCTCACCACCGGCCTCGGCGTCGCGAGCATGCACTACCTGGGCATGGCGGCCGTCCGCCTGCACGGCGACGTGACCTATGACCCGGTGCTCGTCGGGCTCTCCGTCCTGATCGCCGTCGTCGCCGCGACGGCGGCCCTGTGGGCGGCGCTCAACATCAAGTCGCCCGTCGCGGTCACCGTCGCCTCCCTGATCATGGGCGCGGCCGTCAGCAGCATGCACTACACCGGGATGTTCGCGGTGAGCGTGCGCGTGACGCCCTCCGGGGAGGCACTGCCCGGGGCCACGGCGATGCAGTTCATCTTCCCCCTCGCCGTCGGCCTCGGGTCCTACCTCTTCCTGACCTCCGCGTTCGTCGCGCTGTCGCCGACTGCAGGGGAACGTGAGGCGTCCGCGTCGGCCCAGCGGCCGGTCGAGAGCGTCGCCCGTCAGCCGTGACCTTGGCCCGGCGGAGCGGGCGACCGGCCCTCCGGACGGCACGTCCCGCTGTCCGGAATGGCACGCCATGAAGCCCGGGCGGCACGCCATGAAGCCAGGACGGCAGTCCCGAGCCCGGACGGCACGCCATGAAGCCGGGGTGACCCGCCATGAAGCCGGGGTGACTCGCCCCGAACCACCCCCGAGCGAGGAGTCCATGCGTACACCCCGTAGGACCCCAACCGTCGGCGCCGAGGCGCCGCCCCCGCCCGTGCGCGGTCGCCGCGCGCACGCCGGACCGCCGGCCGACGAGGACGCCGAGGTGCCCTCGGGGGCCGCACCGGACGGAGCGTCCACGCGCGCGGAGCGCTGGCACATACGCCCCCGCACGGTGCGCGCCAAGATCGTCTGCCTGCTGATGGTGCCGGTCGTCTCCCTCCTGGCCCTGTGGGCCCACGCCACCGTCACCACTGCCCAGGACGTCTCCCGGCTGCGGCAGGTCCAGCGCGTGGACGCCATGGTCCGCGCCCCCGTCTCCGCCGCGGTCGCCGCCCTCCAGGCCGAACGCACGGCCGCCGTACGCCGCGCCACCGACCCCTCCGCCGCAGGGACCGACGAGCTGGACGAACTCGCCCGGCGCACCGACCGGGCCGTCGCCAAACTGCGGCTCGGCGAGAACAGCACCGTCGCCGACAGCGAGGAACTGCCCGCCGGAGTCGCCCGCCGGCTGGAGGGGTTCGTCACCGGCGCCGAGCAACTGCGTCCGCTGCGCACCGAGGTGCGCGACCGGCGCGCGGGCTGGGCCGAGACGTACAACCGCTACACCCGGACCATCTCGGAGGCCCTCGGCGTCGGCGGTGCCCTCACCGGCATCCAGGACGCCGACCTCGGCTCCGACGCGCGCGTGCTGCTCGAATTCTCCCGGGCCGGCGAGGCGTTGGCCCGGGAGGACGCGCTGCTGGCGAGTGCCCGCCTGTCCGGCACGCTGACCGGGGAGCGGCTCCGGCTGTTCACCGGCGCCGTCGAGCTGCGCCGCACCCTGACCGAGTCGGCCGTCGCCGACCTGCGCGGCACCGAGCGCTCCGCGTGGAACGCCCTCGCCGACAGCAGCGCCTACGCGGGGCTGGGCGACGCCGAGGACAGGATCCTCGCCGGCGGACCGGGCGCCAAGGCGATCGAGGCGGCACCCGAGAGCACCTGGAACACCGCCCACGCGCGCGTGCAGAACGGCATGCGCACGATCGAGGACGACGCCGCACGAGGCGTCGCGCAGCGGGCCGACCCGTTCACCCGGGGACTGCTCACCCCGGCCGGTGCGGCCGTCCTGCTCGGCCTCGCCGCCGTCGCCGCCTCGCTCGTCATCTCCGTACGCATCGGCCGCGGCCTCGTGGTGGAGCTCGTGAGCCTGCGCAACAGCGCCCTGGAGATCGCCCGGCGCAAACTCCCCGAGGCCATGCGGAAACTGCGCGCGGGCGAGGAGATCGACATCCGCGCCGAGGCACCACCCGGACCGGCCGCCGAGGACGAGACCGGGCAGGTCGCCGAGGCCCTCGGCACCGTCCACCGGGCCGCGCTGCGGGCCGCCGTCGAGCGCGCCGAACTCGCCAGCGGCATCTCCGGCGTCTTCGTCAACCTCGCCCGCCGCAGTCAGATCCTCGTCCACCGGCAGCTGAGCCTCCTCGACAGCATGGAACGCCGCTCCGACGACCCCAACGAACTGAGCGACCTCTTCCGCCTGGACCACCTCACCACCCGCATGCGGCGCCACGCGGAGAGCCTGATCATCCTCTCCGGAGCGGCCCCCGGCCGGGCCTGGCGCAGGCCCGTCTCCCTGACCAACGTGGTCCGCGCGGCCGTCTCCGAAGTGGAGGACTACGCGCGCGTGGAGGTACGGCAACTCCCCGAGGCGGCCGTCGTCGGCGCGGCCGTGGCCGACCTCACGCACCTCCTGGCCGAGATCATCGAGAACGCCGCCCAGTTCTCGCCGCCCCACACGCGCGTGCGCGTCACCGGCGAACCCGTCGGCAACGGCTACGCCGTCGAGGTCGAGGACCGCGGCCTCGGCATGGGCAAGGAGACCCTCGCCGAGGCCAACCGCCGCATCGAACAGTCCGAGGCGCTCGACCTGTTCGACAGCGACCGGCTCGGCCTGTTCGTGGTGAGCAGGCTCGCCGCCCGGCACGGCATCAAGGTCCACCTGAGGACCTCGCCGTACGGCGGCACCACCGCGGTCGTCCTGGTGCCCACCGCCCTGCTGCACACCGGGGCGGCGGAACGTTCCCACGGTGAAGCGGTGCACGCGCGGCAGCCCGAGGAACGCGCCCACGCGCGCGTGCCCGACGACATCCCGCACCAGGACACCGTCCCCGACGCCGTCCCGGCACCGGCCGACCGGCGCGCTTTGGTGTCACCCGTACCGGCCCTCGCGGAGACCACAAGTCACACGCCACCCCCAGGAGTCGCCACCTTGCGACTGCACCGACCCCAGGAGCAGCCCGAAGGCTCCGACGACCTCCCACGCCGCGTACGGCAGGCCAGCCTGGCGCCCCAACTGCGAAACGGGCGCCCCGAGGAGCCGTCCCCCTCGCCCGCACCCCGGGACGACGAACGCACCCCCGAGCTCGTCCGCGACCGCATGGCGGCGTACCGCGACGGCTGGACGCGCGGCGGCGGCAGGCGACCCGGCCGCGGAACCACTCCCGGCCCGACGGGCAGCGACAGCAGCGAAGGAGACCTCGCATGATCCAGGACCCGAGCACGCATTCCGACCGGCGCTCCGGCGAACTCGACTGGCTGCTGGACGATCTGGTGCTCCGCGTGAGCGAGATACGGCACGCCGTGGTGCTGTCCAACGACGGCCTCGCCGTGGGCGCCTCGACCGACCTCCGCCGCGAGGACGCCGAACACCTCGCCGCGGTCGCCTCGGGCTTCCACAGCCTCGCCAAGGGGGCCGGACGGCACTTCGGTGCCGGCGGTGTCCGCCAGACCATGGTGGAGATGGACGAGGGCTTCCTGTTCGTGGCCGCAGCCGGCGACGGATCCTGCCTCGCCCTCCTCACCGCCGTGACCGCCGACATCGGCCTCGTGGCCTACGAGATGGCACGCCTGGTCAAACGCGTCGGCGAGCACCTCGGCACGGCGCCCCGTGTCGGTGCCCGGCCACCCGCCGCCGGATGAACCGAGAGGGCTGTCCGCGCAGATGACCGAGGACATGACGGGCACCCCGCCCGAGCAGGGCAGCCAGTGGTACGACCACGAGGCCGGCCCTCTCGTCCGCCCCTACGCCATGACGGGCGGACGCACCCGGCCCGGCCCCACCGGCGTGCGGTTCGACCTGATCGCCCTGGTCACGCTGGACCCGGCCGCACCCGGCGTGGACGACGTCCCGCTCGGTCCGGAACACCGGACCCTCCTCGACCTGTGCCGCACGGAGACCCAGTCGGTCGCCGAACTCGCCGCGGGCGCGGACCTGCCCGTGGGCGTCGTCAGGGTCCTCCTCGGCGACCTCCTGGAACTCGGCTGCGTCACCGTCAGCCGCCCGGTGCCGCCGGCACAACTGCCCGACGAGCGCATTCTGCGCGAGGTGATCGCAGGACTGAGGGCGCTGTAGATGCCTGCACACCACTCACGTACTCACCGCACCCCTTGCCGGCACTCCCGAGAGAAGTGATCAATGGTCTCCGAGCACTCCGACGCCACCGGCGGCGATACCTCCGCACTGGCGTTGAAGATACTGGTCGCCGGCGGGTTCGGCGTGGGCAAGACCACCCTGGTGGGCGCCGTCAGTGAGATCCGGCCGCTGCGCACCGAGGAACTGCTCAGCGAAGCCGGGCAGTTGGTGGACGACACCGACGGCGTGGACCACAAGACCACCACCACCGTCGCCATGGACTTCGGACGCATCACCATCCGGTCCGGCCTCTCCCTGTACCTGTTCGGCACGCCGGGCCAGGACCGGTTCTGGTTCCTGTGGGACGAGTTGTCGCAAGGGGCGCTCGGCGCGGTGGTCCTCGCGGACACCCGCCGCCTGGAGGACTGCTTCCCCGCGGTCGACTACTTCGAGCACCGGCGCATCCCGTTCGTGGTGGCCGTCAACTGCTTCGCGGGCGCCCGGCGGCACGGCGCCCCGGACGTCTCGCGCGCCCTCGACCTCGACCGGGGCACACCCGTGGTGCTGTGCGACGCCCGGGACCGCGACTCGGGGAAGGAGGTGCTGATCCGGCTCGTCGAGTACGCCGGGCGGATGCACACCGCCCGGCTTCTCGACTCGGTCGGCTGACCGGGGTGCCTGTCTGTCAGTCCGCGAGGTCCCGCTCCGCCAGGACCCTGTCGATGGCGACACGGACGAGGAGTTCGCCTGGGACGCCGTTGCGGGCGCCGAACTCCTCGGCGCGCTCCTCGCCCATGTACCGGGCGCCGATGCGGGTGGCCCAGTGCCGTATCTCGTCGAGGTCCTCCGAGACGCGGGCGCGGCCCCGCAGCACCACGAAGGAGTACGGCGGCCGGTCGTCGTCCACACACAGGGCGACCCGGCCGTCACGGGTGAGATTGCGCCCCTTCACGCTGTCCTTGCCGGTGTTGAACACCAGCTCGTCGCCGTCCAGGACGAACCAGATCGGGGTCACGTGCGGGCTTCCGTCGGCCCGGACCGTGGAGAGCTTTCCGGTGCGGGTGCCGTGCGAAACGAACTCCCGCCATTGCGCGTCGGTCATCTTCTCTGCCATGGCTCCCATCCTCCTTGCCCCGACAGCGGTCGTGGGGAAGGCTGGCGTGGAGATCCTCCGGCCAGGAGGAGAATCGCACGGGGAGAAAACGGGGAGATCGGAACATGGCGCAGAACCAGGGACTGGACTGGCTGCTGGACGACCTGACCGAGCGCGTCCACCAGGTGCGGCACGCACTGGTCCTGTCCAACGACGGCCTGGTGACAGGGGCGAGCACCGGACTGCGCCGCGAGGACGCGGAGCATCTCGCGGCCGTGTCGTCCGGACTGCACAGCCTGGCCAAGGGGTCGGGACGGCACTTCGGCGCGGGCAGCGTACGCCAGACGATGATCGAGTTCGACGACGCGGTGCTCTTCGTCACCGCGGCCGGCACGGGTAGTTGTCTGTGTGTCCTCAGTGGCGCTGAGGCCGACATAGGCCAGATCGCCTACGAGATGACACTTCTGGTCAACCGGGTCGGCGAGCACCTCGACGTCGATGCGCGCCAGCCCGAACGGAAACCGGAAACAGACGTCTGACCTGCACGTTCGTCATCCCCGCGGAGTTATCCACAGGCTCGCCACGAGATGCGCCGAAGCGGCTACGGTTTTTTCACGGCGACCGCACACGGCGTGAGCCGCTGACTCCACGGGGGAGACCGACCATGTCAGGCACCATCGCGAAACCCGAACGCCTCACCTTCGCCCCGAGCCGGGCGGCCCGCGAACTGGGCCTCAGGCGGGGCGAGTTCGACCTGGCGGTGAATCTCGGACTCATCCGGACCGTTCCCGACGAAGGAGGCGGAGGCCGACGGGTCGCCCGCGCCGAGATCGACCGGCTGCGCGCCGAGGACGGCTTACCGGACGCACTGCGCGAGCGCGTCGCGACCGCAGGAACCAACGAGGGCGCCAAGCTCATGGACGTGACGCCCACCAGGTTCACGAGCCTCGTGCGCTTCGGCCTGCTCGTGCCGGTGCGCTTCTATCTGAACCGCTACCGCACCGTCGTCTGGCTCTATCTGGCCGAGGAGCTGCGGCAGTTCGCGACCGAGGAGCGCAACGCCCGGCTGCTGACCGGCCGCACGCCCGCCGAGGTGCGGGAAGGGCTGAAGGCGGGCCTGGACCGGCGGCCCCGCAACTGGCGGGGACGGCACACCGGGTTCCTGCTGCGGCAGGCGGGAGACGACCCGTGGGCGCATGCGGCCGTCGCCTGCCTCCTCGACCCGGCCGACGTGGCGGAGGTCGTCGAGGACCCGTACGAGCGCGCCCACCTGAACCGCTGCCGCCCCCGGCTCCCGGCACACGGCGCGCCCGGCTCCCCCGCGGCCGACCGGGCCCAGGAGCTCATGACGGCGAGCGAGCCGGACGAAGTGGCCTGGTTCCGAGCGGACCTCGCCCACACGATGGAAGCGGCCCGAAGGTAACTGCCGGCACCACGCCCGGCCCCGGAACCGGCCCCGCAGCAGGTGCCGGCCCCCACCTCAGCACCGGAGCCCGTCACGGCTCCGGTGGAAAACCAGCCCGCGCCCCCGGACCACACCCCTTCCCACGGCCTCCTGGGCTGGCTGCGCCGCAGAGGCCGGCGGCCCGCGGGCCGCCCCTGATCCCGGCCGGGGCGGAGGACGCCGCTCTGTCGTCCGCCCGATTCGCGATGAGTTTCCGGATGCATCCCGGTCCGAACTGTGAGGAGACTATGTCCGGGAGGCGATCATGTTCGGTACGACGAAGGCGTACAGCGGTTTCTCCGTGAACGACATCGACGCGGCCAGGAAGTTCTACGGCGACACGCTGGGAATCCGCGTCTCGGAAGAGCACGGCATGCTGATCCTGCACATCGCGGGGGGCCGGGACATCCTGGTCTACCCGAAGGAGGACCACACCCCGGCGACCTACACCATCCTCAACTTCCCCGTCGACGACATCGAGGCGGCGGTCGACGAGCTGAGCAGAAGGGGGGTGCGTTTCGAGCGCTACGACCACCTCAAGGCGGACGACAAGGGCATCTTCCGCGGCGGCGGCCCGCTGATCGCGTGGTTCACCGACCCGGCGGGGAACGTGCTGTCCGTCCTCCAGGAAACCTGACCCGTCGGTCATGCCCGAGCTGCCCGATGTCGAAGGCTTCCGGCAGGTGCTCGAGTCCTGCGCGAAGGGACGGGTCGTGCGGCATGTCGAAGTGCGGGACGCGGGCGTCCTGCGCGGGGTAGGGGTGAGGGGCCTGCGTGACGCGCTGGAGGGCCGGCGGTTCGGCACACCGGAGCGGCACGGCAAGTGGCTGCTCGCCCGCACCGGCGGCCCCACCCTGGTACTGCACTTCGGCATGACCGGCCGGCTGGTCTGCGGTCGTCCCGACGATGCCGTCGAGGCCCACGACCGCGTGCTGTTCACCCTGAGTGGCAACCGTCAGCTGCGCTTCCGTGACCAGCGCAAACTCCAGGGCCTGTGGCTGGCCCACGACGACTCCGACCTTGACCGGCTGCTTCGGCGGCAGGGCCCCGACGCGATGGCGGTGGACCGCGCGGAGTTCGAGGCCGTGCTCTCTTCGCGCCGAGGCCACCTGAAGACCGCGCTCACCGACCAGTCCGTCCTGGCCGGCCTCGGCAATCTGCTCGCCGACGAGATCCTGTGGCGCGCCCGGCTGCGCCCCGACCACCGGGCGCGTGAGCTCACCCAGGACGACTGCCGTCGCCTGTACAGCGAGATGCGCAGGACCTTGCGGTCCGCCGTCAACGCCGGCTGCGTACCGCCGCGGGACTCCTGGCTCACCGGACATCGTGACGACCCCGACCCCAGATGCCCGCGCTGCGGCAGCGGTCTGCGCCGGTCCCGGATGGCGGGCCGTGGCACGGTGTGGTGCCCGCGGTGCCAGCCGGACGGGTGATCCGGCCGGGGCCGGTCACTCACCGGGGGGCAGGACAGTCGGCGGGCCGGGCTGGACCGGTCAGTCGCCGGGGGGGGGGGGAGGCCAGCCGGCGGGCCGGCAAGGATGCCGCCGTCCATGGCGAACTCGCTGCCCGTCGAGAAGGTGGCGTCGGTGACGATGAAGCGCACCATGCGGGCGACCTCCTCGGGCTCGCCGAACCGGGGGATGGGCTGGGCCGTGGCGCATGCCCAGCCAGGCGCACGTGAGGTTGACGTCGAGGACCCGGCGGAACGACGCGGGGCTCTGTTGCTCCATCGTGCTCCAGTCGATGATCCCCGCGTTGTTGACCAGGACCGACACCGGACCGAGGGCCTGCTCCGTCTCGGTCAGGGCCCGCCGCCAGTCCTCCTCGACGGTGACGTCCAGACGCGTGAAACGGGTACGGCCGCCGAGCTCGGCCGCCAGCTGTGCCTCCTCCTCGTCAGCTCGCTGAGACGTCCCATGGCGACCTCCTTCGTCTCAGGCGCTCCCGCTCAAGGCACTCCCGCCGTCCGGCGCTCCTCATCCGGCGCCACGAGCGACTGTGTGAACGGCATTCGCGACAGGACGAACACCCCCGCGGCGATCAGCGCGGCACCGAACAGCTGAGGCAGCAGCCACCACCCGGTCCGTATGGTCTCCTCGTACAGAAGGATGCCGAGGGCGAGGCTCACCAGCGCGTCGCCGAGGGTCAGCGCGGGCTGCGAGGCGACCAGCGGGCCGGCCTGCATCGCGTTCTCCAGCAGGAACAGCGCGCACACGCCGGTCGCGGCGAACGCGTAGGTCTGCCAGGCGGTGAGGAAACCCACGAGTCCCTGCTCGTCGAGGATGTGGGTGGCGGCCTTCATCAGCGCCGCGGTCACCGCGTAGCTGATCGCCGTCGCGGCTCCCAGACACGCCGCCCGGGCCCGGCCCTCCGGGCGCCGCAGGGCGGCGACGGCGAGGCCGGCGACCGCCCCGGCGCACACGGCGAGCGCGGGGATCCAGCGGTCCAGCTCCACCTGGGTGCGATTGCCGGCGGGGGACGCGGCGGCGAGCGCGATCGCCAGTCCGGCCACCACCACCGTCACGGCAAGCCAGCCCGTGCGCGGCAGATGCCGGTGCATCAGCAGCGACGCGACGACGAGGGTCAGCGGCAGCTCCAGCACGAACAGCGGCTGCACGATCGTCAGCGGCCCGGTCGCCAGCGCCAGCGCCTGGCAGACGGCGGCGCCGATCACCACGAGGATGCCGGCCAGCCAGACGGGCCGGCGCAGCAGGTCGGCGATCAGCCCTGCCCTGAACCCCTGGGAGCGCGGCACGGTGAGCGCCGCCTTGCGCTGCAACACCGTCGCGACGGCGTTGCAGAGGGCCGCGCAGACCGCGAAGACGACGGGGAACACGGTGGGCAGCGTGGCCACCTCCCGGATCGGCGGGCGTGTGACGCTCCTGCCATGGTCGCCGGATCCGGTCCCGGGCGCGATCGGAGACCCGAAAGGCATGGGCCTGCGATCGGCGAAGGGCCAGGTCAGTCCAGCTTGCGGAAGAGCCCCTCCTGCACGACCGACACGACCAGCCGGCCCTCACGGTCGTAGATCCGGCCCCGGGCCAGACCGCGGCCGCCGACCGCGATCGGCGACTCCTGGTCGTACAGCAGCCAGTCGTCGGCCCGGAACGGGCGGTGGAACCACATGGCGTGGTCCAGCGACGCCATGTCGAAGCCCCGGGGGCCCCACAGCGGCTCGACCGGGATGCGGACGGCGTCCAGGAGGGTCATGTCGCTGGCGTAGGTGAGGGCGCAGGTGTGCACGAGCGGGTCGTCGCCGAGCGGCCCGACCGCGCGCATCCACACGGCGCTGCGCGGCTCGGCGTCCGCGACCTCCTCGGTGGTCCAGCGCAGCCGGTCCACGTAGCGGATGTCGAAGGGCTGGCGGCGGGCCATCCGCTCCAACTGCTCGGGCAGCGCGCCCAGATGCTCCCGGATCTCGTCCGTCACCGTGGGCAGGGACTCCGGGTCCGGGACCGTGCGGGCGGGCGGCAGCTGGTGCTCGAAGCTGCCCTCTTCCGGCTTGTGGAAGGAGGCGGTGAGATTGAAGATCGTGCGGCCCTGCTGTACGGCCGTGACCCGGCGGGTCGTGAACGACCGCCCGTCGCGCACCCGCTCGACCTGGTAGACGATCGGCACGCCCGGGATGCCCGGGCGCAGGAAGTACGCGTGCAGCGAGTGCACGGGACGTTCGCCGTCCGTGGTGCGGCCTGCGGCGACCATGGCCTGGCCGGCCACCTGGCCGCCGAAGACTCGCTGAAGGGACTCCTGCGGGCTGCGGCCACGGAAGATGTTGACCTCGATCTGCTCCAGATCGAGCAGGTCGACCAGTCTCTCGGCCGGGTTCGTCGTCATGCGTGGGATTCTCCTGTGCTCGCTGCTGCCAGGCCGTTCACAGCTGGCCGACGTCGGTGACCCGGACGACCGCGCGGCCCTCCGCGTCGGAGGCGGTGAGGTCGACCTCCGCGCTGATGCCCCAGTCGTGGTCGCCGTTCGGGTCGTGGAAGATCTGCCGGACCCGCCACAGGGCGTTCTCCGGTTCCTCCTCGATGAGCAGTAGCTTGGGGCCGCGGGCGTCGGGGCCGGTGCCGAGGTCGTCGTACTCGTCCCAGTACTTGTCCATCGCCTCGCCCCAGGCGTCGGCGTCCCAGCCGGACTCCGCGTCCATCTCGCCCAACTCCTCGACCTGGTCGAGGGCGGCCAGCTCGACTCGGCGGAACATGGCGTTGCGGACCAGGACGCGGAAGGCACGCGCGTTGGCGGTGACCGGCTTGACCTCGTCGGCCTTCTCCTGGGCCTCCTCGGCGGTCATCTCCTCCGGGTTGGCGAGCTGCTCCCACTCGTCCAGCAGGCTGGAGTCGACCTGGCGCACCATCTCGCCCAGCCACTCGATCAGGTCCTGGAGGTCCTCGGACTTGAGGTCGTCCGGGACGGTGTGGTCGAGGGCCTTGTAGGCGCTGGCCAGGTAGCGCAGCACGATGCCCTCGGTGCGCGCCAGCTCGTAGTGGGACACCAACTCCGTGAAGGACAGCGCCCGTTCGTACATGTCCCGGATGACCGACTTCGGCGACAGCGGATGGTCGCCTACCCAGGGGTGGCTCTTGCGGTACGTGTCGTACGCGTGGAAGAGCAACTCCTCCAGCGGCTTCGGATACGTGATGTCCTGGAGACGCTCCATGCGCTCCTCGTACTCGACGCCGTCCGCCTTCATCGCGGCCACGGCCTCGCCGCGCGCCTTGTTCTGCTGCGCGGCGAGGATCTGCCGCGGGTCGTCCAGGGTGGACTCGACCACGGACACCATGTCGAGCGCGTACGACGGCGATTCGGGGTCCAGCAGCTCGAACGCGGCCAGCGCGAACGTGGACAGCGGCTGGTTGAGCGCGAAGTCCTGCTGGAGGTCGACGGTGAGGCGGACGACGCGGCCGGTCGCGTCCGGCTCGTCGAGCTTCTCGACGATGCCGCCGTCCAGCAGCGAGCGGTAGATGGCGATGGCGCGGCGGATGTGCCGAAGCTGCTGTTTGCGCGGCTCGTGGTTGTCCTCCAGCAGGTGGCGCATCGCCTCGAAGGCGTTGCCGGGACGGGCGATCACCGACAGCAGCATCGTGTGCGTCACCCGGAAACGGGAGCTCAGCGGCTCCGGTTCGGAGGTGATGAGCTTCTCGAAGGTCTGCTCCGACCACGCGACGAAGCCCTCCGGGGCCTTCTTGCGGACGACCTTGCGGCGCTTCTTCGGATCGTCGCCCGCCTTGGCGAGCGCCTTCTCGTTCTCCACGACGTGCTCGGGCGCCTGCGCGACGACGAAGCCCTCCGTGTCGTAGCCGGCCCGTCCGGCACGGCCCGCGATCTGGTGGAACTCCCGGGCGCGCAGGGTGCGTACGCGAGTGCCGTCGTACTTGGTGAGCGCCGTGAACAGCACCGTGCGGATGGGGACGTTGACGCCCACGCCGAGCGTGTCCGTGCCGCAGATGACCTTCAGCAGGCCGGCCTGCGCGAGCTTCTCCACCAGGCGGCGGTACTTGGGCAGCATGCCGGCGTGATGGACACCGATGCCGTGCCGGACGTAGCGGGAGAGGTTGCGGCCGAACTTGGTGGTGAAGCGGAAGTTGCCGATGAGCTCGGCGATCTGCTCCTTCTCCTCGCGCGAGCACATGTTGATGCTCATCAGCGCCTGCGCCCGCTCCACGGCCTGCGCCTGCGTGAAGTGCACGATGTAGACGGGCGCCTGCCGGGCTGCCAGCAGGTCGGTGAGCGTCTCGGTGAGCGGCGTGTAGCGGTACTCGTACGACAGCGGCACGGGCCGGGTCGCCGAGCGGACCACCGCGGTCGGGCGGCCGGTGCGGCGGGTGAGGTCCTTCTCGAAGAAGGAGACGTCGCCGAGCGTCGCCGACATCAGCACGAACTGCGCCTGCGGCAGTTCCAGGATCGGGATCTGCCAGGCCCAGCCGCGGTCGCCCTCCGCGTAGAAGTGGAACTCGTCCATCACGACCTGGCCGACGTCCGCGGCCTTGCCGTCGCGCAGTGCGATCGACGCGAGCACCTCGGCGGTGCAGCAGATCACGGGGGCGTCGGCGTTGACGGACGCGTCGCCGGTCAGCATGCCGACGTTCTCCGTGCCGAAGATCTTGCACAGTTCGAAGAACTTCTCCGACACCAGCGCCTTGATCGGGGCGGTGTAGAAGGTGACCTCGTCCCGGGCCAGCGCGGCGAAGTGCGCGCCCGCCGCGATCATGCTCTTGCCGGACCCGGTGGGCGTCG
Source organism: Streptomyces coeruleorubidus (assembly GCF_028885415.1). GTDB lineage: Bacteria > Actinomycetota > Actinomycetes > Streptomycetales > Streptomycetaceae > Streptomyces > Streptomyces coeruleorubidus_A. Next base: position 1,374,429 of record NZ_CP118527.1, on the reverse strand, counting down.
ACACGATCACGTTCGCGCCCGAGACCACCTCGATCAGCGCCTCCTCCTGGTGGGGATAGAGCGTGAGACCCCGCTCACCGGCCCACGACTCGAAGGCTTCGTACAGGGCGTCGGGGTCGGCGGTCCGCGGCAGCTGATCGATGAGGGTCACGCCCCCCATCTTGCCTGGCCTCCCGCCCGATGCGGGAATCGGCTGCGGGCACGAAGATCGCGAACGCTACGCTGTGTCGCCGACGGGATGTCAAGGGCGCCGGTCAACTGGACAGCGGTACACGAGGAATGGGGCGGGCAACGCCGATGATGGGACCAGCACACTCACTGTCGGGCGGCGCCGCCTGGCTCGGCGTCGGTGCGGCGGCCGCCGCGGCCGGGCACCCGATGCCCTGGCCGGTCCTCCTCGTCGGCGCTCTGATCTGCGCCGGTGCCGCGCTCGCCCCGGACCTCGACCACAAGGCGGCGACCATCTCGCGGTCCTTCGGACCGGTGTCGCGCTGGCTGTGCGAGATCGTCGACAAGCTGTCGTACGCCGTCTACAAGGCCACGAAGAAGCAGGGTGACCCGCGTCGCTCCGGCGGGCACCGGACGCTCACGCACACCTGGCTGTGGGCGGTGCTGATCGGTGCGGGCACCTCGGTCGTGGCGATCACCAGTGACCGCTGGGGGGTGCTGGCGATCCTCTTCGTGCACATGGTCCTGGCCATCGAGGGTCTGCTGTGGCGGGCGACGCGCGGCTCCAGCAGCGAGGTCCTGGTGTGGCTGCTGGCCGCGGCAACCGCGTGGATCCTCGCGGGTGTGCTGGACAAGCCGGGCAACGGCGCGGACTGGCTGTTCACGGCGCCGGGCCAGGAGTACCTGTGGCTGGGGCTGCCGGTCGTGCTGGGCGCGATCGTGCACGACATCGGGGACGCGCTGACCGTCTCCGGCTGCCCGATCCTGTGGCCCATCCCCGTGGGCCGCAAGCGCTGGTACCCGGTCGGGCCGCCGAAGTTCATGCGGTTCCGGGCGGGCAGCTGGGTCGAGCTCAAGGTGCTGATGCCGGTGTTCATGCTGCTCGGCGGGGTGGGCTGCGCGGCGGCGCTCAACGTCATCTGAGCGCCTGCCGAGCCGGACGACAGAGCTCAGCGGCTGCCGTACCGCCGCTCGAACGCGGCGACCCGGCCCTCCGAGTCCACCGTGCGGGCCTTGCCGGTGTAGAAGGGGTGGCTCTCCGAGGAGATCTCCACGTCCACGACCGGGTAGGTCTCGCCGTCGTCCCACTCGATGGTCTGGTCGCTGGTCGCGGTGGACCGGGTCAGGAACGCGTAGCCGGCGGCCCGGTCGCGGAAGACGACGGGGTGGTAGTCGGGGTGCTTCTCCTGCTGCATGGATGCTCCTCATGCCCTCGTGCGGCTCTGGCCGGTTCTGCGATCAGCCGGACAGGGTGTCCTCGTCGACGATGTGCACGGCGGCCTCCTCGGCCGACGCCGCCGCGCCGTCGATGCCCACGTCCATGGCGACCAGCGCGCTCTCCTCGTCCTCGTGCGCGCCCTCGTCGGGGGCCACGAGCCGGCCGGAGCGCGTGGCGCCGACCTCGTTGTCCAGGAGTTCCCCGTCGGTGCCCTGGCAGTCCCCGAGACCGTCACCGTCCGGGGCGACGGGCTCCGGCAGCTCCTCGGCGAGCCGCTGGTCCAGCGTCTCGCCCCGCTGCCGCTCCGCCGCGGTGACGCCGGTGTGCTCCACGGCCCAGGGCCGCTCGGGAGGGGACCAGCCCCGGTCGAGGGGATCGTCGACGCCGTCGTACTCCAGGGTGTCCTCGGCGTCGAGCAGCCCCGTGTCCTCTCTCTGCTCGGATGGTTCCGGCTGGTAGACGTCGTCTCCCCAGCCGTCGGAGCTCTTCACGGGTACCTCCAGGGGGTGGGGCGGGCCCGTTCACACCGGGGCCCGCGCCGGGCCGCCGCCACACGGAGCACTGGCGCCGCCCGCCGCCGAACCGCTGCGGCGGTTCCCGGGCGATCCCCCGAGCCGGTGCCTGTTTCCAGCCTTCCACCCCGCCTCGGAACCGCGCAACGCCACGGAACGCCTCCGGCGGTCACCGCCCAGGAGACCGGGCCCGGGGGTTTGTCACCCGTGCCACGACCTCCACAACGCCGCATACGCCCCGTCCGCCGCCACGAGTTCGTCGTGGCTGCCCAGTTCGCTGATGCGGCCGTTCTCGACGACGGCGATGACGTCCGCGTCGTGGGCGGTGTGGAGGCGGTGGGCGATGGCGACGACGGTGCGGCCGTCGAGGACCTTGGCCAGGGATCGTTCCAGGTGGCGGGCGGCGCGCGGGTCGAGCAGGGACGTCGCCTCGTCCAGGACCAGGGTGTGCGGGTCCGCCAGCACCAGGCGGGCCAGGGCGATCTGCTGGGCCTGGGCGGGAGTGAGCGTCAGGCCGCCCGAGCCGACCTCGGTGTCCAGGCCGTCGTCGAGCGCCCGGGCCCACCCGTCCGCGTCGACCGCGCCCAGCGCCGCCCACAGCTCGGCGTCGCCGGCGCCGGTCCGGGCGAGCCGGAGGTTGTCGCGCAGGGAGCCCACGAAGACGTGGTGCTCCTGGTTGACGAGGGCGACGTGGGCGCGGACGCGTTCCGCCGGCATCCGGGACAGCTCGGCGCTGCCCAGGGTGATCCGGCCGTCCCGGGGCGCGTAGATCCCGGCGAGCAGCCGGCCCAGAGTCGACTTGCCCGCACCCGAGGGGCCGACCAGGGCCAACCGGGTGCCGGGGGAGACCTCCAGGGACACCTCGCGCAGGACGTCCACGCCCTCCACGTAGCCGAAGTGCACCCGGTCGGCGTGCACACGGCGCCCGTCGGGAACCACCAAGGGGTCGCCGGCGTCCGGCTCGATGTCCCGGACCCCGACGAGCCGGGCCAGCGACACCTGGGCCACCTGGAGCTCGTCGTACCAGCGCAGGATCATGCCCACCGGGTCGACGAGCATCTGGGCGATGAGCGCGCCGGTCGTGAGCTGGCCGACGTCGATCCAGCCGTGCAGGGCGAACACGCCGCCCACCAGGAGGACCGAGGCGAGCACGGTGACGTGGGTGACGTTGACGACCGGGAAGAGCACCGACCGCAGCCACATCGTGTAGCGCTCCCAGGCCGTCCACTCCCGGATCCGGCGCTCCGACAGCGCGACGCGCCGGTCGCCGAGGCGGTGCGCCTCGATGGTGCGCCCGGCGTCCACGGTCTCGGCGAGCGCGGCGGCCACGGCGGCGTACCCGGCGGCCTCCGAGCGGTAGGCGGCCGGCGCCCGCCGGAAGTACCAGCGGCAGCCGACGATCAGCAGCGGCAGGGCGAGCAGCACGGCGAGCGCCAGCGGCGGCGCCGTGACGACCAGCCCGCCCATCAGCAGCACCACCCACACCACGCCGATCGACAGCTGCGGCACGGCCTCGCGCATGGCGTTGGCCAGCCGGTCGATGTCCGTGGTGATCCGCGACAGCAGGTCGCCGGTCCCGGCCCGCTCCAGCACGCCGGGCGGCAGCCCGACCGACCGTACGAGGAAGTCCTCGCGCAGGTCGGCCAGCATCCGCTCGCCGAGCATCGCGCCGCGCAGCCGCACCTGGCGGACGAACAGCGCCTGGACGGCCAGCGCCGTCACGAACAGCCCCGCGGTGAGTTCCAGCCGCAGGTCCCGGGCCCCGTCGGACACCCGCTCCACGACTGAGCCCAGCAGCCACGGACCGGCCATCGAGGCGACGACGGCGACCGTGTTGACGGCGACGAGCAGCAGGAACGCCCGGCGGTGCCGGCGCAGCAGTTCGGCCACATAGGCGCGGACGGTCGCGGGGGCACCGACCGGCAGGGTGTTCGCCGTGGTCGGGGTCGCCGGGTCGTACGCCGGTGGCGCCACGCCGATCATGCCTTCTCCTCGATCTCTTCCAGTTCGTGCAGTACGTGGTCTTCTCGCAGCACGTCGTGTTCTCGCAGCGCGCCTTCTTCTCGCAGTACGTCGTCGAGAACGACCCCGCCGGACTGCTCGGGCAGGGCGGTCTCCTCGTCGGTCTCCCGGGTGACGACCGCCCGGTAGCGGGGCTCGGTGTGCACCAGCTCGCGGTGGGTGCCGGTCGCCGCGACCTCGCCGTCGTGCAGGAACACGACCCGGTCGGCGCGGTCCAGCAGCAGCGGCGAGGAGGTGAACACCACGGACGTGCGCCCCGCGCGCAGCTCCCGCACGCCCTGCGCGATCCGTGCCTCGGTGTGCGAGTCGACGGCCGAGGTCGGCTCGTCCAGGACGAGCACCTCCGGGTCCGTGATCAGCGACCGGGCGAGCGCGAGCCGCTGGCGCTGGCCGCCGGACAGGGACCGGCCGCGTTCGGTGATCCGGGCGTCCATGGGGTCGGCGGCGTCCACCGAGCCCTGCACCAGCGCCGCCAGCACGTCGTCGCACTGCGCGGCGGCCAGCGCCGCCCGCGGTTCGACGGCGCCCGACGCGGGTACGTCGAGCAGTTCGCGCAGCGAGCCGGACAGCAGCACCGGGTCCTTGTCCTGGACGAGGACGGCCGTACGGGCACAGTCCAGCGGGAGTTCGTCGAGCGGCACGCCGCCCAGCAGCACCGAGGTGCCCTCCTGCGCCGGGTGTCCGCCCAGCCGTTCCGCCAGCCGGCCCGCCGCGTCCGGGTCGCCGCACACCACCGCGGTGAGCAGGCCGGCGCTCGCGAGCAGCCTGGTGTCCGGGTCGTACAGGTCTCCGGAGGGGAGGTCGGCCTCGCGCGACCCGGCGGTGTCCGTGGCCCGCTCCAGCGCCAGCACGCCCGCGGCCCGTTTGGCGGACGGCCGGGAGAAGGAGTACGCCATGGCGATCTCCTCGAAGTGCCGCAGCGGATAGGTGAGGACCATCACCGAGCTGTAGACGGTGACCAGTTCGCCGACGGTGATCCGGCCCTGGCGCGCCAGGTGCACGCCGTACCAGACGACGGCGATCAGCAGCAGTCCCGGCAGCAGGACCTGGATCGCGGAGATCAGGGACCACATCCGGGCGCTGCGCACCGCCGCGTGCCGGACCTCCTGGGAGGCGTGGCGGTAGCGGTCGAGGAACAGTTCCTCACCGCCGATGCCGCGCAGCACGCGCAGACCGGCGACGGTGTCCGAGGCGAGTTCGGTGGCGCGTCCGGCCTTCTCGCGCTGCACGTCGGCACGGCGGGTGGCGCGGGGCAGCAGGGGCAGCACGGCAAGGGCCAGCACGGGCAGCCCCACGGCGACGACCACGCCGAGCGCGGGCTGGTAGACGAGCAGAGCGGCGCAGACCAGCACGATGGTGACCAGAGCCGCGGTGAACCGCGACCAGGCCTCCACGAACCAGCCGATCTTCTCGACGTCACCCGTGGACACCGCCACGACCTCACCGGCCGCGACGCGCCGGGTCAGCGCCGAGCCCAACTGGGCGGCCTTGCGGGCGAGCAGCTGCTGGACGCGGGCGGCCGCCGTGATCCAGTTGGTGACGGCGGTGCGGTGCAGGAAGGTGTCACCGACCGCGTTGCCGACGCAGGCCAGCGCCAGCAGGCCGCCCGCCAGGGCGAGTTGGCCGCCGGAGCGGTCGACGACGGCCTGTACGGCGACACCGACGCAGAACGGCAGCGCGGCGACGGAGGCGAAGTGCAGCAGCCCCCAGGCCAGCGACTTGAGCTGCCCGTCCAGCTGATTCCGGAAGAGCCACCACAGGAATCGGGGACCCGAACGCGCGTCCGGCACGCCCGGGTCGGGGTACGGAAGGTCTTGAATCTGCATGACGTCCCAGTGGCTCGTGTCAGGGGGTGGGGGGGGGGCGGCCGACGGCAACAAACCGTGACAGGTTCGCGTCGCCACGTGGTCGGGGGCAACCGGTTTTCGACCCGCCGAACGGAACCGGCCGACAGGGGTGGGAACCGGGCTGCCCCGGCGGGCGGGTGCTCATTGCGGAGGCGGCGGACTCCCCGTAGAACACCGCCCATGAAGAGACGGATCGTCATGTCCATGCTTGCCGGAGCGACCCTCCTGGCGAGCACCCTCCTCGGAACCGGCCCCGCCCGTGCGGCCGACGTCCCCGCCGAGTTCGGCACCGACTGGCACGACCCGGTCACGGCCGCCCCGCCCGTCACGAAGCCCGGCGGCAGGTCCTGCCAAGTCACCGTCGCCCAGGCGCAGTTCCGCGACTTCACCCCGTACCGGGGCACGTACACCCCGCCCGGCGACTGCGGCGACCGCTGGAGCAAGGTGGTGCTGAGGCTCGACGGCAAGGTCAAGGGGCGCCAGTACGACCGGCTCGGCTATCTGCGCGTCGGCGGGGTCGAGATCTTCCGTACGTCGACACCGCAGCCCTCGCCCGACGGCATCGAGTGGTCGGTGGAGAAGGACGTCACCCGCTACAGCGACACCTTCCGCGGCCGTCAGGACGTCGAGATGCTCATCGGGAACGTCGTCGACGAAACCTACACGGGTGTCCTCGACGTCAAGGTCACGTTGACGTTCCACCAGGGCCGCCCCGACGGCAGGAGCCCCGACCGGGTCCTCACCCTCGACCAGTGGACCGACGGCGCGACCACCCTCACGACCCCGCGCAACAGCGAACGCGTCGTCGCCGAGGTGTACGCCACCGGTTCCGGCGGCGGCTGCGAGGAGTACTGGTACCTGACGGTGCCCGACCCGGCGCCGTACTCCTGCAAGGCGGGCCGAGGCCCCTACCGCGAGGTGCAGATCCGCGTGGACGGCCGGCTCACGGGCATCGCCGCGCCGTTTCCGACCGTGTGGACCGGCGGCTGGTCCAACCCGTTCCTCTGGTACGTGATCCCGGGCCCGCGGGCCTTCGACGTCAAGCCGATCACCTACGACCTCACCCCCTTCGCCGGGCTCCTCAACGACGGCCGCCCGCACCGCGTCGAGGTCTCGGTCGTCGGCGTGCCCGAGGGCCAGACCGGCTGGAGCACCCCCGTGAACGTCCTCGTCTGGCAGGACGAGCAGCGCGCCCACGTTCCCGGGAAGCTCACCGTGCACAAGACGGGGGACCTCGCCAACTCCTCTTCGTATACGCCCGGTTCGGAGCACCGGGTCGACACCGAGGGTGCCCACCGGCTGACCGTCGCCGGATACGTCGACACCTCGCACGGCCGCGTCACGACCACCGTCGACCGCTCACTGGCCAACACCTCGGAGCACCGCTGGGTGGACGGCGAGACGACCGACGCCCTCGATGCCACCTGGACCGACGACGAGTCGGTGACCGTCGACGCACGCGGACCGGCCCGCACGACGCGTACGCACCGGACCTACACGATGGACGGCACGACCACCCTCGGCGCGGGCGACCGGCTGCGCACCGTGCTGACCCTCGGCGACCGCGCCACGGCCGTCGAGACGCGCGGCGGCCGCCGTACGGCGTGGTCACGGCTCGACGACTCCTACACGGGCGACGCCACCTACACGGCGAACGTGCCCCGCGACCAGCGGCACGCGGTCGGCACGACGAGCGAGCGCTACCGGCTCCACGGCTCGCACGGCTGCTACGACCGCACGCTGACCACGATGCAGGGGGTGCTCACGGAGGACCGCCGTCGTTGCTGAGGGGCCGGTGTGGCCTGTGTGACATGCCCCTCACTTAGGACGCTTTTACATGGCCGAAACGTTGCGGTCTTGTGCGCGATCAAGACAGCCTCCAGAGTGTACGGCTACGGAAACCGCTTTCCGTATCGCAGAAGTCCCCTCCGGCCTCTGTGTGCCCCGTCCCCCTAGGAGGCCCCCGTGCCACCGTCCGTACCGTCCCTACCGCGGCGCGTCGCACGCACCCTGCGTACCTCACTGTTCGCGCAGGTCCTCTGCGCGCTGGTCCTCGGAATCGTCGTCGGAAAGCTGTGGCCGGATACGGCCACAGCTTTCCAGCCGCTCGGCGACGGTTTCACCCGGCTCATCAAGACGGTGATCTCGCCTCTGGTGTTCTGCGTGGTCGTCGTCGGCATCGCCAAGGCCGGCGACCTGAAGGCGTTCGGCCGGATCGGGGTCAAGGCCCTCATCTGGTTCGAGGTCGCCTCCACGGCCGCCCTGGTCATCGGCCTCGTCGCCGCCAACGTCGTCGGGCCCGGCAAGGGCATGAACGTCGACCCTTCCTCGCTGGACGCCGCCGCGGTGAACCAGACGACGGGCGGTGGTCAGCTGCCCTCGACGACCGAGTTCGTCCTCAACGCGCTGCCCGAGAGCTTCGTCGGCGCCTTCGCCGAGAACGAACTGCTCCAAGTCCTCATCCTGGCCTGCCTGGTGGGCGCCGCCCTGCTGCACCTCGGGCACACCAAGGTGCCGAAGATCCTGCCCGCCATCGACCAGGCCCAGGAAGTGATCTTCACGGTCGTCGGGTTCATCATGCGGCTGGCCCCGCTCGCGGTGTTCGGCGCGATGGCCCACCTGGTCGGCAACTACGGGCTGGGCGTGATGAAGACGTACGCCAAGCTCATCGTGCTCTGCTACGTGGCTGCCGCGCTGTTCATCGCGCTGCTCGCCGTCGCCCTGCGGATGGTGACCGGGCTCAGCCTCTGGAAGTTCCTGCGCTACATCCGCGAGGAGATGCTGCTCGCGCTCGGCACCGCCTCCACCGAGTCGGTCATGCCGCGCGTGATGCAGAAGCTGCGCCGGGCCGGTGCCCGCGACGACGCCGTGGGCCTGGTGCTGCCCACGGGCTACTCCTTCAACCTCGACGGCGCCTCGCTCTACCTGTCCATCGGCACGCTGTTCATCGCCCAGGCCGTGGGCGTGGATCTGAGCCTGAGCCAGCAGATCACCGTGGTCCTGGTGCTGATGCTGACCAGCAAGGGCATGGCGGGCATCCCCGGTTCGGCGTTCCTCGCCCTCGCCGCGACCGCCTCGTCCCTGGGCGCCATCCCGGCCGGAGCCGTCGCCCTGCTGCTCGGCGTGGACCGCATCATGGACTCGATGCGCGTCGTCACGAACCTGCTGGGCAACTGCGTCGCCGTGTTCGCGGTGTCCCGCTGGGAGGGTGCGCTGGACATCGAGCGGGCCAAGAAGACGCTCGACGGGGAGGAGGCGGCCCCACCGGATGACGAGCGGGACGGCGGTGGCGGCTCGGGTGAGGCCGAGGCCCCCGCGGCGGCGGACCCGGCGCCGGGCATCCCCACCCAGAAGCCCAAGGAACCCGCCCCCGAGGTCGGTTGACCCGAACCGACCGGCACCGAACGGGCCGCGGCCACCGCTCCGGCAGGAGAGCGGCGGCCGCGGCCCGTTTCGCGCGCCCGGTCGTGAACGCGCTTCAGGCCCTCAGCACCGCGGCACCGGTGCTCCGTCGATCAGCGTGTTCAGCAACCCCCCGAGCGCCTCGCGCTGTTCCTCCGTCAGCGGCGCGAGGATCTCCTCCGCGGCCGACCTGCGCGCCGCCCGCAGCTCGCGCAACGCGCCCCGGCCGTCGTCCGTGAGCTCGATGCGGATCACCCGCCGGTTCGCCGGGTCCGGGACCCGCCGCACCTTGCCGCTCGCCTCCAGCCCGTCGACCAGTGTCGTCACGGCCCGCGGCACCACCTCCAGGCGCTCGGCCAGGTCGGCCATGCGTGGCGGCGAACCCCAGTGCGCGAGGGTGCGCAGCAGCCGGGACTGGGCCGGTGTGATGCCGAGGTCGCGATGCTCCAGATGGCGCTTCTGGATGCGGTGCACCCGGCGGGTGAGCCGCAGCAACTGCTCGGCGAGCAGGCCGTCGGAGTCGGGGGAGGTCATGCGGGAACAATATCAGGATGATGTTCATTGTGAGTATAGGTAACAATGAGCTACGATCCGATCCGCCGTCCTCGCCCCGGCCGTATCGCTCTTTCGAAGGAGCCCATGCACCCCGACCACGAAGCCCCCTGGACCGCACCCGCCGACTCGAAGGAAGAGCCCCGGCAGGTCCGCCGCATCCTCAGGCTCTTCCGCCCCTACCGGGGCCGCCTCGCGGTCGTCGGCCTGCTGGTCGGCGCCGCGTCGCTGGTCTCGGTCGCCACACCCTTCCTGCTGAAGGAGATCCTCGACGTCGCGATCCCGCAGGGGCGTACGGGCCTGCTGAGCCTGCTCGCCCTCGGCATGATCCTCAGCGCCGTCCTCACCAGCGTCTTCGGGGTCCTCCAGACGCTGATCTCCACGACGGTCGGCCAGCGCGTCATGCACGACCTGCGCACCGCCGTCTACGGCCGGCTCCAGCGCATGTCGCTGGCGTTCTTCACGCGCACGCGCACGGGCGAGGTGCAGTCCCGCATCGCCAACGACATCGGCGGCATGCAGGCCACCGTCACCTCCACCGCGACCTCCCTGGTCTCCAACCTCACCAGCGTGGTCGCCACGATCGTCGCGATGGTCGTCCTCGACTGGCGCCTGACCGTCGTCTCGCTGCTGTTGCTGCCGGTGTTCGTGTGGATCAGCCGCCGTGTCGGCAACGAACGCCGGAAGATCACCACCCAGCGCCAGAAGCAGATGGCCGCCATGGCCGCCACGGTCACCGAGTCGCTCTCCGTCAGCGGCATCCTGCTCGGCCGCACCATGGGCCGCTCCGACTCGCTGACGAAGTCCTTCGCCGAGGAGTCCGAGGAACTCGTCGACCTGGAGGTGCGGTCGAACATGGCCGGCCGCTGGCGCATGGCCGTCATCACGATCGTCATGGCCGCCCTGCCCGCCGTGATCTACTGGACCGCCGGCATGGCCCTCCAGCTGGGCGGCCCCGAGGTCTCCCTCGGCACGATCGTCGCCTTCGTCTCGCTCCAGCAGGGCCTGTTCCGCCCGGCCGTGAGCCTGCTGTCGACCGGCGTGCAGATCCAGACCTCGCTCGCCCTCTTCCAGCGCATCTTCGAGTACCTCGACCTGCCGATCGACATCACCGAGCGCGCGGACCCGGTCCGCCTCGACCGGGTCAAGGGCGAGGTCCGCTTCGAGAACGTCTCCTTCGGCTACGACGACAAGGGCGGTCCGGTCCTCGACGGCATCGACCTCACCGTCCCGGCCGGCGGCAGCCTCGCGATCGTCGGCCCCACCGGCGCCGGCAAGTCCACGCTCGGCTACCTGGTGCCCCGCCTCTACGACGTGACCGGCGGCCGCGTCACCCTCGACGGGGTCGACGTCCGCGACCTCGACTTCGACACCCTGGCGCGCGCGGTCGGCGTCGTCTCGCAGGAGACGTACCTCTTCCACGCCTCGGTCGCCGACAACCTGCGCTTCGCCAAGCCCGACGCCACCGACGAGGAGCTGCACCAGGCGGCGAAGGCGGCGCAGATCCACGAGCACATCGCCGCCCTGCCCGACGGCTACGACACCGTCGTCGGCGAGCGCGGCCACCGTTTCTCCGGCGGTGAGAAGCAGCGCCTGGCCATCGCCCGGACCATCCTGCGCGACCCGCCGGTCCTCATCCTCGACGAGGCCACCAGCGCGCTGGACACCCGTACGGAGGCCGCGGTCCAGGACGCCATCGACGCGCTGTCGGCCGACCGCACCACGCTCACCATCGCCCACCGGCTGTCCACCGTCCGGGACGCCGACCAGATCGTGGTCCTCGACTCGGGGCGCGCGGTCGAACTCGGTACGCACGAGGAACTGCTGGAGCGGCACGGCCGGTACGCGGCGCTCGTACGCCGGGACGCCCAACTGGAACCGACAAGATGAAAATATGCCGGGTTTATGACCATATGCGGGTTACCGTGCCCGCATGCAGAAGAACACTCCGCCACGGAGCACGATTCGACTGACGCGCCGGGGCCGGATCGCCCTCGTCGCGACCGGAGCCGTCGTGGTCGGTACCGCCGTGGCGGTGCCGCTGCTGACCCTGGGGCCCGAAGAGGACGGCCGGCCCGCGACCCTGGTGGTCCCGGAGGGCTGGCGGGCGAGCCAGGTCTACGCCGCCGTCGACAAGGCCCTCGCCCTGCCCGCGGGCAGCACGAGGAAGTCCCTGGCGAAGGCCGCCCTCAAACTGCCGAACGACGCCGAGGGCAACCCGGAGGGCTACCTCTTCCCGGCGACCTATCCGCTCCAGGAGAAGACGACTCCGGAGAAGCTCCTGGCACTGATGGTCGACACCGCGAACGAGAGGTTCAACGGCGCGCCCATCGCCGCGGGGGCGCAGCGCAACGCCATGAACGTCTATCAGGCCGTCACCATCGCGAGCATCGTCCAGGCGGAGGCGGCCACCAGGGCCGACATGGGCAAGGTGGCCCGGGTGATCTTCAACCGCCTCGAACGCGGCATGCCGCTGCAGATGGACTCCACCATCAACTACGCGCTGAACCGCTCGGCTCTCCGGACGACGGCGAACGACACGCGCATCGACAGCCCCTACAACTCGTACCAGCGCATGGGCCTGCCCCCCACGCCGATCGACAACCCCGGCGAGCACGCGATGCACGCCGCCATCAACCCACCCCCGGGCGACTGGCTGTACTTCGTCACGGTCCGCCCGGGCGACACCCGCTTCACCGCCGACTACGGCGAACACCAGCGCAACGTCGCCGAGTTCAACGCCCAGCGGAAGGCCGCCGGGGCGCAGGCGGCCGGGTGATCCGGAGAGTGGCGGGCGGAGGGGAGGGGTGACCGGGTCGGGGGAGCGTGGGCCGGGGGATCGGATCGGCCGTAGGCGTCGGTCGGCCTCATGGCGGTGAACGGGCGTGGTGCGCGCCCGAGGGGCTTGGTTCTGGTGGCGCGCCGGAGCCGGGCGAGGGCCCGGCCGGTGATGCGTACGGGCGGGATGGCGTGGGCGGCGGCAGGCAAGGGCCGTGCGAGTTGGCCGGCATGCGGGACGGAGTGATCCGCCGGGCGCCACGTGGCTACCGGCTCCTGCTCCAGCGGCCGGGTGTGCCGGGTTGGGCGTTGCGGGGCTCTCGGTGCGTCTGCCGGCGGCCGGGTGTCCCGGGTCGGTCCGGCAACCGGGTGCCCCGGCTCGGGCGCCGGACGGCTACCGGTGCCCGTGCCGGCATCCGGGTGACCGGCCGGCGTCACACGGCGGCCGGCTCCCGTTCCAGCAGTCGCCTGATGTCACGTACGGCCGCGCGGCCGGCGCGGTTGGCGCCGATGGTGCTGGCCGACGGGCCGTAGCCGACGAGGTGGATGCGCGGGTCGACGGCCGCGCGGGTGCCCTCGAGGCGGATGCCGCCGCCCGGCTGGCGCAGGCGCAGAGGGGTGAGGTGGTCGATGGCGGCGCGGAAGCCGGTGGCCCAGAGGATGACGTCGGCCTCGACGTGACGGCCGTCGTTCCACTCCACACCGTCCGCCGTGATGCGGTCGAACATCGGCTGCCGGTCGAGCACCCCCTCCTCGATGCCCTGCCGGATCGCGTCGTTGAGCGGCAGTCCCGTGACCGAGACGACGCTCCTGGGCGGCAGCCCCTGCCGTACCCGTTCCTCGACGAGCGCGACGGCCGCCCGGCCCGCGTTCTCGTCGAAGGGGCCCTCACGGAAGACGGGCGGACGCCGGGTCACCCAGGTGGTGGCAGCCGCGTACGAGGCGATCTCCAGCAGATGCTGCGTGCCCGAGGCGCCACCGCCCACCACGACGACCCGCTGCCCGGCGAACTCCTGTGGCCCGGGGTACTGCGCGGTGTGCAACTGCCGCCCCCGGAAGGTCTCCTGGCCCGGATAGCGCGGCCAGAAGGGCCGGTCCCAGGTGCCGGTCGCGTTGGTCAGCGCCCGCGTCGACCACACGCCCTGCGAGGTCTCCACGAGCAGCCGCCCGCCGGGCCCCTCGCGCACGGCCCGCACGTCGACGGGGCGGCGCACCTGCAGGTCGAAGGCCCGCTCGTACCGGTCGAAGTAGTCGCTGATCACCTCGGCGGACGGGCGGGCCGGATCCGCGTCCGTGAGCTCCATCCCCGGCAGCGCGTGCATCCCGTGCACCTTGCCGTACGTCAGCGACGGCCAGCGGAACTGCCAGGCGCCGCCAGGACCGGGGGAGTGGTCCAGCACGACGAAGTCGCGGTCCGGCTCGAAACCGGACCGCCGCAGGTGATAGGCGCCGGCCAGACCGGCCTGACCGGCGCCTATGACGACTACCTCGACCTCGCGTGTGTTGTTCACGCTTCTACCAACCGTGCCGGGATCGTGGATCTTCCCGGCTGATCGGGGTGGCGGGACTTTGCGGATCACGCCGCAGACGCGGGGTCTGGCACGCGCATCTGCGGCGTTGTCGTCGGTTGCCGACGCTCCGCGTCGACGCCCTCCTCCGCCTTGCAGCTGCACGCACCAGACCCCGCTCGCCGGCACCGAGCAGAACAGTCGCTTCCCTGCGACCTGATCCAAACGACAGACCCTAGCCTTCCGAGGGCCGGGGCTCCGCTGTCGACGGCGGCAGGCCGCCGTTGAACCTGGGGTCGGTGAAGCCGGCGAAGTCGACCTTGCGCGGGATGAGCTTCAACGCCGTGAACGTGTCGGCGATCTCCTGCTCGGAGGCGATCAGCGGCTTGTCGACGGCGACCGCGATCCGGGTCGTGTAGGTGCGCTTCACCGCGGCCAGCGCCACGTCCTCGGGGAGCCCGGTGTCCTTAGACCAGACCTTCGCCCATTCCTCCTCGTGGTCGCACACCCACCGGTAGGCGCGCCGCAGCCGCTCCAGGTAGTCCTTGACCGCGGCGGCCTTCTTCTTGTCCTTCAGCGCGTCCGGCGCCGCGACCTGGAAGGTGAGCCCGTTGGTCACGCCGTCGCCGTCGGTCAGGACCCGGCCCTGCCTGGCCTTCAGCACCTGCGAGGTGTACGGGTCCCACACCGCCCAGGCGTCGACCTTGCCGGCGGTGAACGCGGCGAGCGCGTCGGCCGGCTGGAGGTACTTGACCTTGATGTCGCTCAGTTTCAGCCCGGCCTTCCTCAGGGACGCGACCAGCTGGTAGTGCGCGGACGAACCCTGCGCGACGGCCACGGACCTGCCCTTGAGCTGCTCGGGACTCTTCAGGGACGAGTCGTTCGGGACGAGGATGGTGTCGCCCTTGGACGTGCCGTGCCAGGCGGCCACGACCTTGATCTTCGAGCCCGCTCCGGCCGCGAAGACCGGCGGGGTGTTGCCGACGCCGCCGATGTCGACGGCCCCCGCGTTGACGGCCTCCAGCAGGGGTGGTCCGGAGGTGAAAGTGGACCATTTGATCTTGTAGTCGAGGTTCTTCAGTTCCCCGGCGGCCCGCAGGATGGCCTCCGATCCGCCCTTCTGGTCACCGACGTCGATCGTGACGGAGCCATGGCCGTCGGTGCCGCCGTCCGAGGTGCTGGCGGACGAGTTCCCGCCGCAGGCGGTGAGCAGCAGGGCGAGGGGGAGGAGCAGGGCGGCGGGGGCGGGACGTCGTCGCATGGCGGTTCCGTTCGTGTGGGTCGTACGTGTGGGTCGCGTACGTGGGGGTTCGTACGTGGAGAGGTCAGGCGGCTTCGGCGGCCGTCGCCTCGACGCCGAGGCGTTCGAGAAGGCCGGCGCGCAGTGCGGCGAAACGCGGGTCCGTGATGTCACGGGGACGGTCGAGGTCGATGCGCTGCTCGTGGGCGATGACGCCGCCGTCCATCACCAGGACGCGGTCGGCGAGCAGGACGGCCTCCTCCACGTCGTGAGTGACCAGGAGCACCGCGCATCCCCGGCGCTGCCACAACTCGCCCACGAGCCGCTGGGCCTTGATCCGGGTGAGCGCGTCGAGCGCGCCGAACGGCTCGTCGAGCAGCAGCAGATCGGGCTCACGCACCAACGCCCGTGCGAGCGAGGCGCGTTGGGACTCACCGCCGGAGAGGGTCTTGGGCCAGGCGTCCGAGCGGTGGCCGAGGCCTACCTCGTCGAGGGCCCGCTCGGCGACGGCGCGTTCGGGCTTGCCGGGCAGCCCGAGCACGACGTTGCGCCACACCTTCTTCCACGGCATCAGCCGGGGCGCCTGGAAGGCGACGGCCTTGCGGCGCGGCACCAGCACGGTGCCCTCGATGTCGCGGTCGAGCCCGGCGAGGATGCGCAGCAGCGTCGACTTGCCGCAGCCGCTGCGGCCGAGCAGGGCCACGAACTCGCCCGGCCGGACGTCCAGTCGCAGGTCGTCGATGACGGCACGGCCGTCGAAGGACCGGGTGAGCCCTTCGACATGGACCGCCTGGGGGGTCACCGGCCGGTGAACGTCGGTCGCCATTGCAGCAGCAGCCTTTCGAGGGAGCGGACGATGAAGTCGGCGAGCAGGCCGAGGAAGGCGTAGACGACCAGGCAGACCACGATCACGTCGGTCCGCAGGAAGTCCCGCGCCTGCACCATGAGGAACCCGATGCCGGAGTCGGCGTTGACCTGCTCGGCGAAGACCAGCGCGAGCCAGGCGATGCCGAGCGAGTAGCGCAGACCGGTCATGGCGTTCGGCAGCGCACCCGGGAGGACGACGTTCCGCACGAGCCCCCACCTCGACAGCCCGAGGGACTCCCCGGCCTCGATCAACTGGGCGTCCACGCCGCGGATCCCGGCGTACACGTTGAGGTAGAGCGGGAAGGTCACGCCGAGCGTGATGATGGCGACCTTGGGGGCCTCGCCGATGCCGAACCAGATGATGAACAGCGGGATGAGACCCACGAACGGCACGGTCCGCAGCATCTGCACGGGCGCGTCCACCAGGTCCTCGCCGATCCGGAACAGGCCCGAGAGCAGGGCGAGTCCGGTGCCGACGACCAGTCCGAGCAGCAGCCCGGCCGCGACCCGCTGGAGCGAGGTGCCCATGGCCGCGGGCAGCGAGCCGTCGGCCACCATGTCCCCGGCGACCTGGGCGATACGGCCGGGAGAGGCGAGCACGTCCGGCTGCAACGCGCCCGTGCTGCTGAGGAGCTGCCACAAGGCCAGCAACAGGACCGGGCCGGTGGTGCGGCGCAGCCAGCGGGGGACGCGGGTGCGGCGGGAGGAGGTGGGGACGAGCGGCTGGAGATCGAGACCGGAACCCGATATAGGCGAAATATCGGGTTTCGATGACACGGGCGGGGCATGACTGATGCTCATGAAGGCTCCACGGGGGAGAGCGAGGGCGGAAGGAGGCACGCCTCGCCGCCGCCGCACCGACGAGAGCAGGCGCGCTCAGCGGGCAGGCGGAACCAAGGCGAGGGAACCGGAAGGTGAGGAGAGGAAGGGCGTCAGCAGCCGCGGCGACACGCGGCGGAGGCCACCCGCAGCAGGTCGATGTGACCGCGCGTGGTGAGCAGGGCTGAACGCAACATGCCGCCGAACCTAGCCAGATGGCATGCGCACGGTCAACGGGCGTCTCGTCCAGTGGACGTCTGTACCGCCACCCGGGCGGGGGCGGCCGGGCGGAACCCGGCGCGTGCGTCAGGATGGAGGCATGTCAGATGTCTTCACCACCCGAGTCCTGAACGTCAGCACCGGATCCACGGAGAGGGTCGTCGACATCACCGGCGACTGCGAGTCCTTCCTGCGGGAGGCGGCGGCCGGGCGTGACGGCCTCCTCAACGTCTTCGTCCCGCACGCGACGGCCGGGATCGCCGTTCTCGAGACCGGCGCCGGCAGCGACGACGACCTCCTGGCCGCACTGCACACCCTGCTGCCCGCCGACGACCGCTGGCAGCACCGGCACGGCAGTCCCGGCCACGGCCGCGACCACGTCCTGCCGGCCCTCGTCCCGCCGCACGCGACCCTGCCGGTGCTGGGCGGCCGGCTGGAGCTCGGGACGTGGCAGTCGGTGTGCCTCGTGGACACCAACAAGGACAACCCGGAGCGGAAGGTGCGGCTGAGTTTCCTGGGATGAGCGTGCCTCCGCCCGGCCGGAGCCGCCCCTGCGCGACGCCCGAACGGTTCTGGCGCACCGTGACGCCTGCCTGTAATGCCCGTATTCTCGTCAATGCCAGATTCTCTTCCGAGCAGCGGATGATCGCGGGCGCAAGCGAGGCGAAGCGTGGTTCGGTCCGGCGAGGAACCCAAGCCGGCGGGGCGTGCGACTGACGGCACGGGGCCCGCCCGGCTTCGCGAGCGGTTTCTCCGGGGCGAGCCGGTCGAGACGGGTGTACGGACGTCCATCCTGAACTCGTGGCAGCGCTCCCGGTCCCTGGGCCTGTCGCCGGACCAGACCGACCTCCCCTACCGGGAGGACTTCGACCCGGGAGGCCGTATCGTCCGCGCGGCCGTGCCGGTGCTGGACCGGCTCCAGGACGCGTTCTCCGGCAGCCAGATCAACATCTCGGTCGCCGACGCGAACGGGACGGTCCTGCTGCGCCGATTCGGGGACCCGTCGATGGCCAGGAGCCTCCCGGCGATCCAGCGGGTCCCGGGGTTCGTGTTCGCCGAGCAGGTCGCCGGCACCAACGGCATCGGCCTCGCCCTGGCGGAGCGGCAGCTCATCCGCGTCTACGGCGCTGAGCACTTCGCGGAACGCTCCCAGGGCAACGCCTGCGTCGCGATGCCCGTCCGTGATCCGCTCAGCGGACGCATCGAGGGCGTTCTGTGCTTCGGCTATCCGCGCAGTTTCGAACACCCCGCGCTGGGGGCGGCGATCCGCCGGGCGGCCGAGAACATCGAGCGCCGGCTGCTGGGGCAGAGCTCCGCGCACGAGCGCGCCCTGCTGCGGACGTACCTGGCCACCGGGGTCGGGGCCGGCCCGCACCGCGGGATGGCCTTGGACGCGCTGGCTGACGAGTTCCACCCCCGTGACCAGGCGATCCTGAGAGAGATGGCCGCCGAGCTGATCTCCCGCGGGCAGCGGGCCGCCGTCGACGTGACCCTGCCGGGCGGCCGGCGGGTGACGCTCGTGAGCCGCCCGATGACGAGCGCCTCCGGGGTGCGGGGCTTCGCCATCGAGGCCGTGCTGCCCGGCGCTTCGGCGGGCGAGTCCCTCGTCCTGCCGCACCAGGCGGACGAGCTGCCGGACCTCGCCGCCCTCTCGGTCGCCCCACGGCCCGCACGGCCGTCGCTCACCCTGCCGTCCGGGCACGTCGCGGCCGCGCCCGTCCCGGTCGTCGCGCCCGACGGTGACCGGGGATCGGCGGAGCCCGACGGTGACCGGGGACCGGCGGGGCCCGGCGGTACCGTCACGGCCGACGGCGACACCGTCACGGCCGAGGGTGGCAGGGGCGCGACCGACGGCGGTAGGGACATGGCAGGCGGCGGGGGCGTGGCGGACGGCGGAAGGCAGGCGTTGCACGGCGGCCGGGGACCGGCCGACGGCGGCAGGGGCGCGGCGGACGACCGCTCCGGCTCACCGTTCCCGGCCCGGGGGCTCGTGATGGTGGGGGAGCCGCACGTCGGGGCCTACGCCCTGGCCGCGCGCCGGCGCCTGGAGCTGCTGTCCGAGGCCAGCGCCCGCATCGGCACCACTCTGGACGTGCGCCGCACCGCCGAGGAACTGGCCGAGACGGCGGTCCCGCGCCTGGCCGACTTCGTCACCATCGACCTGCCCGATGCCGTCCTGCGCGGCGAGGAGTCCGCCGACCCCCTCGCCGACCTGCGCCGCACGGTGCTGCACGGCGTCCGCGAGGGCCTGCCCTTCACGCCGCCCGGCAAGCGCATCGACTTCGGCCCGACCGCGCCCCAGCTGCGCTGCCTGACCAAGGGCGAGGCGGTGCTGGAACCGGACCTGAAGGCCGCCGCGGGCTGGCTCGCCCAGGACCCCGAGCACACCGCACGCCTGCTCGCCCACGTCCACTCCCTCATCGCGGTGCCCCTGCTCGCCCGTGGCGTCGTCCTGGGCATCGCCAGCTTCTACCGCGCCGGGAGCCCCTACGGGGACGACGACCGCTCGCTGGCCCGGGAACTCGCCAGCCGCGCCGCCCTGTCCATCGACAACGCCCGGCGCTACACCCACGAACGCACCATGGTCCTGGCCCTCCAGCGCAGACTCCTCCCGCACGGTCTGCCCGACCAGGACGCCGTCGAGGTGGCCCACCGCTATCTGCCCGCCGAGTCCGACGTGGGCGGGGACTGGTACGACGTCATACCGCTCTCCGGGGCCCGTGTCGGGCTCCTCGTCGGCGACGTCGTCGGCCACGGCATGCTCTCCGCGGCCACCATGGGCCGGCTGCGCACCGCCGCCCGCAGCTTCGCCGAGCTCGACTTCACCCCGGACGAGGTCCTCACCCACCTGGACAACCTCGTGGGCCGCCTGGACCGGGAGGACCCCGACGGCAAGGGCGCCGGCGTCATCGGCGCGACCTGCCTGTACGCCGTCTACGACCCGACCGTGCAGCGGTGCCTCATGGCGCGTGCCGGTCACCCGCCGCCCGCACTCGTCCGCCCCGACGGCACCGTGTCCTATCCCGACCTCCCGGCCGGGCCCCCGCTGGGTCTCGGGGGCCTGCCGTTCGACGCCGTCGAGATCGACGTCCCCGAGGGCAGTCAGCTGGTGCTCTACACCGACGGACTCATCGAGGACCGGCACCGCGACGTCGACGTGGTGCTGGAGCAGTTGCGCGTGGCCCTGGCCCATCCGGAGCGCGCGCCCGAGGAGACCTGCCAGGCCGTCCTGGACACCGTGGCGCCCGCGCACCCGCACGACGACATCGCCCTGCTCGTCGCCCGCGTCCACGCCATGGACCCGGTCCGGATCGCGAGCTGGGAGCTGTCCGCCGACCCGGCGCTCGTCGGCGAGGTCCGGGCCTTGGCGATGCGCCGCCTGTCCGACTGGGGGCTCGACGAGACCGCGTTCGCCGCGGAGCTGATCCTCAGCGAGCTGATCACCAACGCCATCCGGCACGGTGCCGGGCCCATCCGGGTCCGGCTGCTGTACGGGCGCACCCTGATCTGCGAGGTCTCCGACGCCAGCAACACCGCCCCCCATCTGCGCCGGGCGGCCAGCACGGACGAGGGCGGACGCGGCCTGTTCCTCGTCGCGCAGCTCTCGCAGAGCTGGGGCACGCGCTACCTGCCGGAGGGCAAGGTCATCTGGGCCGAATGCGGGCTCGACGCCGCGTGACGCGCCCGCCGACCCGCGTGGGGGTCACAGCGGCCGAAAAGTGCCCGAAATGTTGTAATTTGATCGAGTGCGCGACGCTCCTGACACGCCGGTCAAGGCGGCTTCACCCTTCGGGCCGGAGCCGTTGGTCCGTATCCGCGGGCTCGGCAAGCGGTTCGGCGGGACCGTCGCGCTGGCCGGGGTCGACCTCGACGTCCACGCCGGCAGCGTGCTCGCCCTCCTCGGGCCCAACGGGGCCGGCAAGTCCACGCTCATCAAGGTCCTCGCCGGCGTCCACCCCGCCGACGCGGGGCAGATCACCGTGGACGGCCGGCCCCTCGGCAGCCCTGCCGCGTCCCGGAGCATGTCCTTCATCCACCAGGACCTCGGTCTCGTGGAGTGGATGACGGTCGCCGAGAACATCGCCCTGACCAACGGATACGCACGCCGGAGCGGCCTGATCTCCTGGCGGCACACCCGCGAGCGCTGCGTCGAGGCGCTGCGGATCGTCGCCGGGCACCTCGACCCCGACGCGCCGGTCTCCGGGCTCGCACCGGCCGAGCGCTCGCTCGTCGCGATCGCCAGGGCCCTGGCGGCCCGCGCGAAGCTCATCGTCCTCGACGAGCCGACCGCCCGCCTGCCCGCTGCGGACAGCGCCCGGCTCTTCGGCGTCCTGCACGACCTGCGCGACCGCGGCCACGCCATCCTCTACGTCAGCCACCGCCTGGACGAGGTGTACCAGGTCGCCGACACCTTCGCCGTTCTGCGCGACGGCCGCCTCGTCAGCCACGGCCGGCTCGCGGACCACAGCCCCGCCCGCCTGGTCCACGACATCGTCGGCGAGGAGAAACAGCCACCTACGCCCCACCCGGCGGCTGCCGACCGCGCTGGCGGTGCTCCGGCTGCCGACCGCGCTGCCGGGACTCCGGCCGTCGATCGCCCCGCCGGTGTTCCGGCTTCTGATCGCCCTGGCGGGTCTCCGGCTGCCGCTGGTCCTGGCGGGTCTCCGGACGTCGACCGCTCGGCCGGTGTTCCGGCTTCTGATCGTCCTGGCGGGCCTCTGGCTGCCGCCGGCCCCGCCGGGCCTCCGGCCACCGACCACCCTGCCGGCCCTCCGGCTCCCGCCCGCCCAGCCGAGACCCCACCAGCCACCCCACCCGTCCTGACCCTCGACTCCGTACGCACCCCCCTGGCCGGACCCGTCAGCCTGGAACTAGCCGCCGGAGAGGTCCTCGGACTGGTCGGGCTCTCGGATGCCGGGCACACGGAGCTGGGACGTGCCCTTGCCGGGGCGCGGCCGCTTCTCGGGGGGCGGGTCGTGCTCCACGGGCGGCCCTACCACCCCCGCACGGTCGCGGAGGCCGTAGCCCTCGGTGTCGGCTTCGTGTCGGGCGACCGGCTGCGCGAGGGCTGTCTCGCCGAACTGACCGTACGGGAGAACCTCCTGGCCAATCCCCGCGCGGGAGGCCGGGCGGCGCCGCGGTGGATCGGTCCCCGCCGCGAACGTGCCCAGGCCGCCGCCCTGATCGACCGGTTCTCGGTGCGCCCCCGCGACAGCGAGGCCCCCATCGCCACGCTCTCCGGCGGGAACCAGCAGAAAGTCATGATCGGCCGCTGGCTGCGGACCCAGCTGCGGCTGCTGATCCTCGAGGAGCCGACCGCGAGCGTGGACATCGGCGCCAAGGCCGCGATCCACCGGCTGCTCGACGAGGCGCTGTCGGCGGGCCTCGCGGTCCTGCTCCTGTCGACCGACTTCGAGGAGGTCGCGAGCGTGTGCGGGCGCACCCTGGTCTTCGTCCGGGGTGCCGTGACGGCCGAGCTGAGCGGCAGCGCCCTCACCGTCACCGGGCTCACCCGGGCGGCCTCGGCCCTGCCCCCGTCCACGGCCGCGACGAACCCATGACCGAACCGCCCTCCCCCTCCTCGCCCCACCCCGGGCGCCTGCGCGCCCCCGGCGGGCACCACATCGGCGCCTACGGCCTCCTCGCCCTCACCGCCCTGCTCTACCTCGTCTTCTCCCTCGCCCTGCCGCGCACCTTCCCCACGCTGGACACCGTCGACTCGATCCTGTCCGCCCAGTCGATCCCGGCCGTCCTCGCGCTGGCCGCAATGGTGCCCATCGTCACCGGCGCGTTCGACCTCTCCATCGGCTACGGTCTCGGACTGGCCCACGTCATGGTGATGCAGCTCGTCGTCAACGAGAACTGGCCCTGGCCGCTCGCCTGCCTCACCGTGCTCGCCGGAGGGCTGGTCGTGGGCGTCCTCAACGGCGTCGTCGTCGAGTTCGGCCGGATCGACTCCTTCATCGCCACCCTCGGCACCGGCAGCATGATGTACGCCGTGACCGGCTGGATCACCGACGGCAGCCGGATCGTCCCCGGCCCGCAGGGCCTCCCGCCCGCGTTCACCGACCTCTACGACTCCACGTTCCTCGGCCTTCCGGTCCCCGCCTTCTACGTGCTCGCCCTCGCGGGCCTGCTCTGGCTGGTGCTGGAGCGGCTGCCGCTCGGCCGGTACCTGTACGTCGTCGGGTCGAACCCACGCGCGGCCGACCTCGTCGGCATCCCGACGCGCACCTACACCGTCTACGCGTTCGCCGCCTCGGGGCTGATCGTCGGCTTCGCCGGTGTGCTGCTCGCGGCCCAGCAGCAGATCGGCAACCCGAGCGTCGGCCTCGACTACCTGCTGCCCGCCTTCGTCGGCGCCCTGCTCGGCTCCACGGCGATCAAACCCGGCCGGCCCAACGCCCTCGGCACCGTCGTCGCCGTCGCCGTCCTGGCCGTCGGCCTGACCGGCATCGCCCAGCTGGGCGCCGACTTCTGGACGGTGCCGCTGTTCCACGGCGGCACCCTGCTCATCGCCGTGGGCCTGGCCGGATACGCCGCCCGCCGCCGGTTGCGCGGCGGCGCCGCGGCCCGCGACACACCCGCCGCGCCACCCCCGTCACCGTCCTCCCCGCCGCCGTCCTCCCCGACCCCGGAGGGCGGCACGGCAGGCACACCCCCCTGACCCCCCGGCATCCCCGCCGCGCCGATCCCCTCACAGGAGTCCCCGTGCACCGCAACCGCAAGGCCGCCCCCGCAGTCCGCACCGTGCGGCTCGCCTGCTGCGCCCTGCTGGTGACGGCGACCGCCCTCGTCGGCTGCGAACGCGGTTCGTCGGACGGCGCCGACGAGACCGCGACGGGCCCGAGCGGCTGCCCCGACGTCCAGGCCAGGGCCCGGGCCGCCGTCACCCGGGCGGAGCGGACCGACATCCCCTGGGGCGGACCCACCAGCGGCCCGGAGGCGGTGTCCGGAAAGACCATCGTCTACGTCGCCCAGACGATGACCAATCCCGGCGTCGCGGGCGCCGCGAGGGGGGTGCGGGAAGCCGCGCGGGTCATCGGGTGGAACGTCCGGGTCATCGACGGCGGAGGCACCCCGGCCGGCATCCAGGCGGCCATGAGCGAGGCCGTGGCCCTCAGGTCCTCGGGCATCGTCATCGGCGGCTTCGACCCCGACTCGACGGCACAACAGGCCGCCCGGGCCAACGCGCAGGGCATCCCGCTCATCGGCTGGCACGCGGTCCCCGAACCCGGCCCCAGCAGGCAGCCCGACCTCTTCACCAACGTCACCACCCGCGTCCAGGACGTGGCCCGCATCAGCGCGCAGTGGATCATCTCCGACTCGGACGGCCGTGCCGGCGTCGTGCTCATCACCGACGCGTCGATCCCCTTCGCCAGGAACAAGTCCGACCTGATCAGGAAGGAACTCACCAGTTGCCGCGGGGTGCGGCTGCTCTCCGTCGAGAACATCCCGATCCCGGACGCGAGCAGCCGCACCCCGCGGGAGATCTCCTCGCTGCTCTCCCGGTTCCAGGACCGGTGGACCCACTCCGTCGCCATCAACGACCTGTACTTCGCCGACGCCGCCCCCGCCTTCCGCGCCGCCGGCGAGAAGGGCTCGGGGCCGCCCTACAACATCGGCGCGGGCGACGGCGACCCGTCCGCCTTCCAGCGCATCAACAGCAGGCAGTACCAGGCCGCCACCGTGCCCGAACCGCTGTCCCTCCAGGGCTGGCAGATCGTCGACGAGTTCAACCGCGCCTTCTCGGGCCGCCCGGCCAGCGGGTACACGGCCCCCGTCCACATCGCCACGGCCGGCAACAGCGACGGCGCCACGAGCTGGGACCCGTCGGGCTACCGGGAGGCGTACCGGAAGATCTGGGGGAAGTGACGTCCGATCACGGTGCCGATCTCTTCACGAAACATGCACGGAACCTCGGAATCCCTTTAAGTTTCAAGGGCTAATCTCACCGTCAGTCGAGTGGCCGCCGGGGGTCGATCCGAGCGGGGCCCGTTCCACGGCGGCACTCGCAACCCCCCACCAGGCACAGGAGACTGGGCGTGCACGACGGCGACGTAGTGGTGATCGGCGGCGGCTATGGCGGTGTCCGGCTGGCGAAGCGGCTGGACGGGACGGCCCGGGTCACGCTGGTGGACCGCAAGGAGGTCTTCTTTCATCGCGTCGCCTCCCTGCGCGCGGGTGTGCGCTCCGAGTGGACGCACACGCCCTTCATCCCGTACGACCGGCTGCTGCACCACGGCCGGGTGGTCGCGGGCAAGGCCGTCCGTATCGACACCGCCGAGCGGCAGGTCGTCCTCGCCACGGGCGAGCGGCTGCCCTACGACGTCGTCGTGATCGCCACCGGCGCCGACTACCCCGAGCCGGCCCGCTTCGTGGGCACCACCGTCGAGGAGGCGGCCAAGTCGTTCGCCGAACACCAGCGCAACGTCGCCACGGCCGAGCACGTCCTCGTCGTCGGCGGCGGCCCCGGGGGCGTCGAACTCAGCGCCGAGATCCGCCTCGCCCGGCCGGACGCCCGGGTCACCCTCGCCCACTCCGGACCGGCCCTGCTCGACTCCACGGGCAGCGCGCGGCCGGGACGCAAGGCCCTCGCATGGCTGGAGTCCCACGACATCGAGGTACGGCTCGACTCGTTCATGTCGCCCGGCAACGACTTCGGCACCTACCGCGACGGCCGCGGCACCGTCATCGAGGCCGACCTGTCCTTCTGGGCGACGGGCACCACACCCAACACGCTCTGGCTCCGCCTGGCCGGACACGGTGACTGGCTGAACAGGGACGGACACGTCAAGGTCGACCGGACGCTCCGGGTCGAGGGCAGGCTGGACGTGTTCGCCGTCGGCGACGTCAACGACGTCAGCGAACTCAAGATCACCCCCGCCGCCCTCGCCCAGGCGGACATAGCCGCCCACAACATCCGCGCCTACCTCCAGAGTTCGGGCAAGCACCGCAAGGAGCCGCGCTTCTACCGGCCGATCCAGCGCACCCCGCTCATCGTGCCGTTCGGCCCGGCCGACGGACTCACCGTGCTGCCCGTACCGGGCGGCGAGTCCGCGGTCCTCGGCAGCCGCACCACCACACTGGCCAAGGCGAAGACCCTCATGACGCCTTACATGCGGCGCCAACTCGGTTACACGGCCGCCTGATACGCAACCGGAACCACCCCCGTCGTTACCCGCCGGTTGCGCCTGGGGTAGGGTCCCCACCGTTTCCGGTTACCGGCTGATGGCGTGCCGGTACGGGGCGTGTCGGAGGGTGGCAAGAGATGGAATCCCAGTGGGGTGACGGTGGATCCGTGGACCTGGACGACACGCGGTTGGAGGCATTGAGTCCCCAACCGCTGCTGACCCGGGACTACGAGACGCGCCCCGCGCTCGTGTACGAGCGGCTGAGGCAGCAGCACGGCCCGGTCGCGCCGGTCGATCTGCTCGGCGTCCCCGCCTGGCTGGTCCTGGGCTACCGCGAGGCGCTCCAGGTGCTCCAGGACAACGACGGCTTCCCGAAGGGGCTGGAGAACTGGCGCGCCCGCTCCGAGGGCCGGGTACCGGCCGACTGGCCGCTCGGCCCGTCCCTGGAGGTCAACCACATCCTGATCCAGGGCGGCCCCGGATACCGGCCGCTGCGGACGGCGTGGGACGTGGCCCTCAAGCCGTTCCAGGACCCGCGCCACCCCCAGGCCAAGCGCCTCAAGGCCGCCGTCACCGCCTACGCCGACGAGCTGATCACCCTGGTCGGGCAGGGCGGAAAGACGGGCGTGGCGGACTTGTCCGCACAGTTCTCCCGGCCGCTGCCGCTGATGGTGGCCAGCCATCTGCTCGGCTTCCCCGGCTCCCAGGGCGACGACGCGCTGATGGACATGTGGCGCGTGCTCGACGCGGGCCCGGACGCCGAGGCCGCGCTGGAGCGCCTGCTCGCGACGCTGGCGGAACTGGCCGCGACCAAGCTGGAGAAGCCGGGTGACGACTTCCCCTCCTACCTGCTGGCCGCGCACCCGGACCTGTCGCTCGACCATCTGGCCCGCGAGCTGTTCATGCTGCTCGGCATGACCTCCGACCACGTCGGCATCCTCATCTCCAACACCGTCGTGGAGGTCATCTCCGGCGAGAGCAGCGTGCGCGCCAGCCTGTCCGCCGGGATGGTCCGGGAGACCATGAACCGGGTGGTCATGCGCAAGCCGCCCCTGGTGAACTTCGTCCCGCGCTTCGCGGCCCAGGACACCCCGCTCGGCAACTACACGATCCGGGCCGGCGACCCGGTGTGGGTCTCCTCGGCCGCCGCGCACGCCGACCCGCTCTTCGCCGACCACGTCGCCTCCGGCACCACCATCAGCACCCGGGCGCACCTGTCCTGGGGAGCCGGACCGCGCCAGTGCCCGGCGCGGGAACTCGCCTCGACGGTCGCGGCGGCCGGTGTGGGGCGCCTGTTCGAGCGGTTCGACCACCTCGACCTCGCCCTGCCCGCCGACCAACTGCCCTGGCGTTCCTCCCCGTTCATGCGCGGCCTGCGCTCGCTGCCCGTGCGGTACGAACTCTCCGCGGCGCCCGCGCGGCCGCCGGCCGATGGTCCCGCGCCGGTGGCCGAGGAGGTCCTGCCGGACCCGTCCGCCCGGCAGCGCTCCTCGCTGTGGCGCTATCTGACGGGCCTGATCCGCGGCGGCCGGTGACCGGGAGGCCGAGTCGGAACGCCCATGCCGTATCGCCGTTCCTCCCGCTCCGGGGGTGACGGTCTCACGCCGCACGCGTGACGAACGGTGCTGTTGCGCGGCGGCCCGTTCTGGAGTGCTCGTCAGAGATCCCGGAACCTCCTCAGAGATCTCGGGACAGGGCGACTCCGATTGCGTCCGCCCGTCTTCCTGGTGATCACCGACAGGTGGTTGCGGACCGTCGCCACGGACAGGCGCAGCCGCTCGGCGATCTCCCGGGTGGGAGAGCCGTCGGCGGTCAGCCGCAGCACCCCCACCTCGCGCGGGGTCAGCGGGTTCGCCCCCGCGTCCAGGTGTCGTCGAGGCCATCATCAGCAGCAGTCGGCACTCCGGCAGCCGCGTCCGCAGCTCGCCCCGGACGGCGACCTCCTCGCCCTCCTTGGGAGTCCACGCCGATCGCGGCCACGGCGGGGCGGCACGCCACGGCACGTGCCACCATGTCACCGTTGCCGTCGGCCTCGGCGACGACCGCGTCCAATGCGAACTCGTGATCGAGTGGTGAGGCCCAGGACGCGGGCGTACCGTCGAACGGTGGACACCGCAGGCAGCAGCCCGCAGCCGGCTTCACCACAGGCGACCACCACCAGGGAATCCGGTGGTGGCGGAAATGCGATGGCGCTTCTGGTCATCGCCTCGTGCCAGCTGATGGTGGTCCTCGACATCACGATCGTGAACATCGCGCTGCCGCAGATCCAGCGCTCCCTGGACTTCTCCACCACCAGCCTGTCCTGGGTGGTGAACGCCTACACCCTCACCTTCGGCGGACTGCTGCTGCTGGGCGGCCGGGTCGGCGACATCCTGGGCAGGCGGCGCGTCTTCATCTTCGGCGTGCTGCTCTTCGTGCTCGCCTCCCTGCTCGGCGGGCTCGCCCAGAACGCCGGCCAACTCCTCGCCGCACGCGCCCTGCAGGGCGTCGGCGGCGCCATCGCGTCCCCGACCGCCCTCTCGCTGGTCAGCACCACCTTCCGTGAAGGACCGGAACGCAACCGGGCCTTCGGGGTGTTCGCCGCGGTCTCCGCGGGCGGCGGCGCGATCGGGCTGCTGGCCGGCGGGGTGCTCGTCGAATGGCTGAACTGGCGGTGGGTGCTCTTCGTCAACGTCCCGATCGGGCTGCTCATCGCCCTCGCCACCCCCCGCTGGATCAGGGAGTCCGAACGGCACCCGGGGCACTTCGACATCACCGGCGCGCTGACCTCCACCGTGGGCATGGTGCTGCTCGTCTACGGATTCATCAGAGCCGCGCAGGACGGCTGGCGCGACGCCCTCACCCTCGCCTCGTTCGCCGCGGCGGTCGTCGTCCTGGCGGGCTTCATCCTGATCGAGCGGCGCTCCAGACAGCCCATCACGCCGCTGCACATGTTCGCCGACCGCAACCGCGCCGGCACGTACGGCATCATGCTGTGCCTGGCCGCCGCGATCTTCGGCATGTTCTTCTTCCTGACGCTCTTCGTGCAGAACGTGCTGGACTTCAGCCCCTTGCAGGCCGGGCTCGCGTTCCTGCCGGTCAGCGCGGTCATCGCGATCGGCGCCGGGCTGGCCTCGCGGTTCCCCCCAAGCCGTTCATGGTGGTGGGTGCGCTCCTGGCCGCGGTCGGACTGGCCTGGCTCACCCTGACCGACGTCCACTCCACCTACGCGGGCAGCGTCCTCGGGCCGATGCTCGTCTTCAGCCTGGGCATGGGCATGGAGTTCGTCTCGCTCACCCTCATGGCGCTCTCCAACGTCTCCACCCGGGAGACCGGCGCGGCCTCCGGGCTGCTCAACGCCACCCAGCAGGTCGGCGGTTCCCTCGGGCTGTCCATCCTGGTCACCATGTACGGCACGGCCAGCACCAACGAGGCCGAGAAGCAGATCCCGCTCTTTCTTCAGCAGGCGACCCCGGCCGAGCGCCTGCGCTTCGAACGCACCGGGCAACTGCCGAAACCCTGGTCAGACGAGATCCTCACTTCCGGCGTCTCGGCTTCCTTCATCATGGCGGCGATCTTCACCGCCGTCGCCGCGCTGATCGCCCTGATCGTCATCCAGGTCCGCCCCTCCGACCTGGAACGCCTCAAGGGAGGGGCGGGCCCCGGCCCGATGTGAGGCCCGCCCCCGAGCCTCCTACCCCCCGATCCTCGCGGCGATGACCGGCGCCAGCCGGTCGGCGATGACCCGGTGCCCCCGGTCGTTGGGATGCACCGAGTCCGTCAGATCGCCCGAGCCCAGCCACCCGGTGGTGTCGACGAAGGAGACCCGCGCGTCACCGCCGGCGACGGCGGCCTTCACCGCGGCCTCGGTCTGCGGGACGTACCGCCCGCGGAACGTCTCCAGCGCGAAGATCCACGCCTGCGGATACGCCGCGCGGACCTTGCGCAGCAGACTGCCGTACGCCGACTGGAACTGCGCGGAACTCACTCCGTGTCCGACGTCGTTGGTGCCGAGGTTGATGACGACCGCGTCGGCCCGGTAGCGGGAGAAGTTCCAGTCGGGCGTCGCGGCGTTCGGGTTGAGCTTGGTGAACTGCCGCTCAAGACCCACACATCCGTCCGGCGCGGCCACCAGACAGGCACCGCCCTGCGCGATCTGCGTGTGCTCGACGCCCAGCCGCTCCCCGATCAGCCAGCCGTACGCGGTACGGGCGTTCTGCGAGGACGTCGTGCC
Source organism: Streptomyces coeruleorubidus (assembly GCF_028885415.1). Lineage (GTDB taxonomy): Bacteria > Actinomycetota > Actinomycetes > Streptomycetales > Streptomycetaceae > Streptomyces > Streptomyces coeruleorubidus_A. The sequence continues at coordinate 1,343,929 of NZ_CP118527.1, read as the reverse complement.
CACGGTGATCGAGTCGCCGACGAACTCGACCAGCTTGGCCGGGGCCGGCGGTGCGAAGGTGGTCGCACCACTGTCGAGGACCAGCCCCTGGAACACCGCGTCGCCCCGGTAGGAACCGGCGACCACCTGGTAGTTGACCTGGAGGGTGTGGTTGCCGGCGGCGAGGGCCGTCGGGGTCAGGTTCACCGTGCCCTTGACGTCGTCGTAGAACTTCACCGGCCCGTTGTCGATCCGCGCCCACAGGTCGATCGTGCCCCGCTGCTTCAGCTTGACCGTCCTGCCGGTGAAGCCGACCCGGTAGTAGGCGCCCGCCCAGTACGGGGTGTAGGCGGTGGCGGAGCTGGTGGTGTCCCAGCGGCCGACGAACTTGATGTTCGGGTCGCCGGGCTGTCCCGGAGCCGCCGCCTTCACGGTGGTGCCGCTGCCGAGCCGGGCGCGGACGACCGGGGCCAAGCGCTCGGCGAACTTGGTGTGACCCGCTTCGTTCGGATGTCCGTTGCCGTCCTCGTAGTCGGCGCCGTCGGTGAGCCAGCCCGTGGTGTCGACGTAGTGGACCCGGGCGTCACCGGCGCCGTTGCGGGCGCTCACGGCGGCCCTGGTCTCGGTGACGTAGCGCTTCTTCAGCGTCTGCACCGCGAAGAGGTGCGCCGTGGGGTACTTGGCGCGCACGTCCCGCAGGAACGTGGTGTACGCCGACTGGAAGGCGGCGCCGGACACGCCGCGCCCGATGTCGTTGGTGCCGAGGTTGATGACGACCGCGTCGGCCCGGTACCGGGAGAAGTCCCAGTCCGCGCCCCCGGTGCTGGCCGTCTTGAAGAACTGCCCGCTCAGACCGGTGCACCCCGACTGCGCGACCAGGCAGTACCCGGACCGGGCGATCCGGGTGTGCCGCATCCCCAGCCGCTCCCCGGTCTTCCAGGCGTACGAGTCCAGCGCCAGCCTGTCGGTGAGGGCTCCCGCGGTGATGGAGTCGCCGACGAACTCGACCAGCCCGGACGGGGCGCCGGCGGCGACGGTCCGCGCACCGGAGTCCAGGACCAGACCCTGGAAGACGGTGTCACCGGAGCGGTAGGACAGGCGCAGGGTGTGGGTGCCGGGGGAGAGCGGCCGGGGAGTGAGGTTCACCGTGCCGCGCACCCCGGCGTGGAAGACGTCGGGGCCGCCGTCGATGCTGGCGTAGAAGTTGACCGCGTTCCTGGCCCTGACCTTCACCGTGGTGCCGGTGAAGCCGGTCTGGAGGTAGGCGCCGGTCCAGTTGGGCACGGCCGCGGTACCGGAGGAGGTGTCCCAGCGTCCGACATACGTGATGTTGGGATCGGACACCGAGCCGTCCCCCGCCGCGGCCTGCGCGGGAGAGCCGCCCGCCAGGGACAGCAGGCAGGCGAGCAGCACGGCGGCGAGGAGAGCGGGCAGGGTGCGTCTGGGGGAGGGGTGGGGGGAGGTCTGCACGGGGTTCCCTTTCACGTGCGGGTGGTTGGGAGCGCTCCCATGAGCAGCCTTTCGAGGGAACCAGTGAAACGGTTCAGCGTCAAGTGGTCCCGCACGGACGAAAGTTGCGTGTGCGGTCCCGCGTGATCCGGTGCGACGGGGTACGGCAGGGTGACGGGTCCCCGAAGGCTTCCAGGGTCCTGCTGCCCCGCGAGGCGCCGCGGCTGCTCGGGCGGACGCTCCGCGACGGGCTCGGCGTGCGCCGCGCGCTGCACCGACGCCGGCTGATGCGGCAGGGCTACGACCGGACCAGGACCTGGCGGGTCCGCAAGAGCGCCGGCTATGTGACGCTGCTGATGCTGACGTTCCTCGGCGCGCTGCTCGGACCGTGGGCGGCATCTTCGGCCGGGTCGTGGGTCGCGACCAGCTCTGCTCCGTGCTCATGGAGGACCTGCGGGACCGCCGCTTCCGCCGTACGTACGTCGTCGTCGGCGGCATCGGTCGACGTTCGTGTTGGCGGCGCGCAGCCGCAGGGGCACGGGAACCGCCCCGCGCTCCGCGAGCCGCTGTGGGCGCGCACATGTGTGCTGCTGCTCCTGAACCTGGCCCGACCCCAGCGCCGCACGAACCTCACGGAGCCGCGCAGGTTCTGGGAGTCGATGGGGCATCGGGCGCGGCACAACTCGAGGCAGCGGTGAGGGAACTGGCGCTACCGCCCGTGTCGGGAGCGGTTCGACAGGGCGTCGGGGAGGCCGGATGCGTCCGTGCCGAGTTTTCGGTACACGGAGGACAGCAGTTGCCGTACGCCCTGCTCGGTTAGCCGCAGGTCCTTCGCGACCACCGATGCCGGGTGGCCCAGGGCCGTCATCTCGGCGGCCTTGCGCTCCTGGGCCGTCAGCATGTCCGTCTGCGGGTAGCGCAGGGGCAGCGGGCGTAGTCCCGCGGCGGAGAGCTCCCGCCTGGCCCGGGCGGCCAGACCCTCGGCACCACAGTGCACCGCACCCTCCAGGCCCTGGTAGAGCCGGTCGGCGGCGTCGTGCAGATGGCCGTTGCGGGCCAGCGCGGCGCCGTGGCCCACCAGGGCACGGGCCAGTTCGTACGCGGCGGGCGACTGCTCCAGATGGTCGACGGCCTGCGCGTGCAGATCGAGTGCCGCCTGCCCGCCCGTCACCTCCGCCTGGACATGCAGCGCCTGGCCGATCGCGGACGCCGCGCCGAAGTCCCGGGCCCGCTTGACGGCGTCCTCGGCGTGGCGGACCGCCTCGTCAGGGGCGGTGCGGGCGAGTGCCGAGGCCAGTCCGAGCTGCCAGGGGCACCACGCGGGGTTGCGCCAGTCCCGCGCCTCCAGCCAGTCCCCGACCTTGGACAACAGCCGCGCCGCCTGAGGGAGTCGCCCCTCCGCCAGGAGCAGGTCGGCGTACACCGTGCGGGGATCCGGGAAGATGACGGCGTTGGGCACCATGTCGCCGTAGTGGTAGCTGTCGGCGAGCCGGCGTGCGTCGCCGGTCCGCCCCCGGGCCAGCAGGGTCTGGATGAGAATGCCGATGGCGAACCACTGGGCGGGCACCGCTCCTTCGACGCGCTCGGCGGTGTTCAGCCCCGCCCGGACGAGTTCTTCCGCCTCGGGCAGGCAGCCACGGCGGTAGCGGATATACCCCAGGAGCGTCTGGCCCTGCGCCAGATGGGAGCCGCGCCACCCCATGTGCTCGCACTCGGCCATACCTTCGGCGAAGAGCTCCTCGGCCCGCCGTGGCTGGTCGCAGTACATGAACAGCAGGGCGACCGCGACGGGCACCTCGAAGCCGCGGTTCTCGTCGGTCCAGCTCATCCCGCCGCGGAGGGCCTCCTCGGCATACCCGAGGGCGGTCCGCCGAGGCTCGCCGCGCACGAGGGCGTCCCATGCCCGCAGACCGAGGATGTAGCGTTCCTCCAGGCCCCGGCGGGGCAGTTTGTCCGCCAGCCGCGCCAGTCGGCGTGAGCGGGCGGCGGAGTCGGGCTCGTCGGTGCGGAACGCGCTCCATACGAAGTGGTCGGCCTGCATGCGCAGTTTGACGCGCGCATTGGTGGCGCGCCTCGTCGGCGGCCACGGTCGCGGCCTCGGTCAGCCGGTCGGTGTGGGCCAGCGCCTGGGTCAGCCGGTAGACGATGGAGGCGCGCAGGTCGGGGTCGAGTCCCGGCTCCCTCAGTGCCTCCCGGAGGTGGCTGACCGTGGCCGTGGGCTCGATCAGGAAGGTCGAGCAGGCCAGCTCGTGGAGAAGGGCGGCGCGGTCCTCGGCAGGGGGTGGTTCCCGCAGCGCCCGGGTCAGCACGCGCCGGGCGGCCTCCGGGGCCCCGGCGCGGAGGTACTCACGCGCGGCGGCGCGCAGGCACGCGACCGCCTCGGGCCGGCCGTCGCAGGGAACCTCCAGCAGGTGCCGGGCGGCGACGGTGGGGTCGGACCCGACCGTCTGGGCGGCATCGGCGGCCGCGTTGTGCATGCCGACCCGCAGGCCCGGAGGGATGTCGCGGTAGACGGTCGTGGCGATCTGTGGGTGGACGAACTCCAGGCTGCCCGGGGGCTCGTCGGCGTCCGCCAGGATGCGGCGGGCGCGCAGCTTCTCGGCCGCCTCGACGGCCTCCTCGCTGCCGAGCACCGCGAGGTCGGCGGCGACCTCCGGTGAGAAGGTCCCACCCAGGACAGCGCCGGCCCACGCGAAGCGGATGGTGCCCGGACCGAGCCGTTTGAGGCGCTCGATCAGGCCGGGGCCCTTGACCGCCGCGGCGAGGTCCTGCATCTCGGGCACTTCGTCCCGGGTGCCTTTCACCTTCCGTTCACGGAGCCTGATGGCCAGTTCGACGGCCTCGAAGGGGCTTCCGCCGGTGGCCGTCCAGCACGCGCCGCAGAACTCGTCCTCGGCTTCCTCACCCACTTCGTCCCTGATGATCCGCGCCACACCGGCCTCGCCGAGCGGGGACAGCACGTGCGGGCGCTGCTCGTGGCGTTCGACGAGCGTACGGAAAGAGGTCGCGTCGGACGGAAGTTCGTCGGGCCGGTAGCCGACGACGATCAGCAGCGGGAGGTTCGCGACCCTGGGCAAGAAGGAGGCGAGCCAGTCCAGGGATTCGGCATCGGCCCAGTGCAGGTCGTCCAGGAGCAGAACGACAGGCGAGTTCAGCATCGTCAGGCGCGTCATGACCCAGTCGAGGCCGTCGCGCACTCCGGTCGGGTCCGGCATCCGGGCGGGGTCGGTCGCCTCCAGACCGAGCGCGGCGCCGACGATGTCGTACCAGCTGCCCAGGAAACCCCGAAGCTCCGTCTCGCTCATCCTGGCCAGGATGGGCTGCATGGCCTGGCGGACGACGCGGAACGCCATCCCCCGCTCGCTCTCGCCGCCCTTGCCGGAGAACACCGTGAACCCCAGGGCGGCGGCGCGGGTGCGCACCGCCGCGATGAGTGTCGTCTTGCCCAGCCCGGCCTCACCGGTGTAGGCGAGAAATCCGCCGCGCGGTACCTGGGGCAGGCCGTCGACGGTGTCACGGAGGCCCTCCAACGCCTGGTCGGCGGCCTGGAGTTCCTCGTCGCGTTCGAGTAGAGGCCGGTCTTCGTTGTTCGGTTGCCGCAGCCCATGGGCCATGTGGTCTACCGCTTCCTGTCGTTGCTCCCCGCCGTGACGGGGCGAGCGTACGCCCTCGTGCAAGCCCCTTGGCCGGGTCGGAACAGGAGGTCGACAGAGAGGGTGAACTTTCCGCGGAAGCGGTTCGGGTCTCAGCCTTTCGGGTAGTCTGCTGCGTTTCCGCCCTTCTCGGGATCCCTGTGGGGAAAACGACCGGTCGGGCGGCGGATCAGAGCACCGCGGGTGCCGCCATCGTGTCCGCGTACCGCGGCACGGTCCGGGACCAGAAGTAGCAACCGCGGATCCAGCCGGCCATGCCCTCCACGTAGCCGATGCCGGACGGGGTCAACTCCGGCCTGAGCTCACCGTAGAGCTCCTCGAACTCGCGGATCGTGCTGTTGATCTGCCGTGTGGCGAGCGTGACGGCCACCGGCAGGGAGCACCGGTGTGTCCGCTGGTAGGCGAGGGCCAGGTTGATCACGCCGCCCGCCTGCTGTTCCTTCACCGCGGAGAAGAGGTCGGGTATCCACACCGCAGCGTCGGCCGACAGCCGGCTCAGGCGTCGCATGACGGGGTGATGGATCTCCTCCGGGGTCAGTTCGCACGGCTGCGCGGCCTCGCACAGTGGGTAGAACGGCTCGACGCCCGCGATGAGGGAGCGTACGGACCGGCACAGCCCGCTTCCCACCGGGGCGGGGTGGGTCTGGGCCACCGCTTCGTACAGCAGGCCGTGCACGTACTCACGGCTGTGCCAGGCCCATCGTGCGGCCTGAGCGGGTGTGCACCGCCGCTGTACCTGTCGATGGAGGTCGGCCAGGGCGGCCCCGAGCGGGGTGGTGGGCGGCCCGCCGTCCCGCAGGATCGCGATGCTCTCGCACAGCATGGGCAGCAGCCGGCCCGGCGTGTGCCGGCCGATGTCCTCCGCGCGGTCGTCGAAGATGAACTGGTAGGCGATCTGGTTGGCCATGATCTGGAGGAGCCCGGAATCCATGGTCGGACTGTTGTAGGCCGCGAGTTCGGCGGGGCGTGTATAGGAGATCATGGCCGCCACGGCCGGGTCATCGGTCAGCCCCCAGGTGCTCAGCCATTCATCGACGCCTGCCGCCGCTTCGGACGCGTGGGGATTTTGCTGGAAAGGGAAGGGCATGTAGAGGTTTGCGTCGATCAGTTCCCTCAGATCGACGACCGGAATTCCGCTTTGCGCGGCAAGCGTGATTTCCTCATGCGTCGCGGACATCATTGCCACCTGCCGTTCCGGAGCCGTGGACGACGGGCGCGACAGTTGTTCCGGGTGCGCGGGAATCCGCCCGAGGCGGCGTGCCCACCGGCCGCCTCGCTCGCGGTTCGCTGATCATCACCAGTCCCCGCGGCCCCAACGAGGCCGCGGGGCGCAGCCGTTCGGTGTAGCCGGGCAGGTGACGCAGCCGCCAGTGGCGGGCGATGAACGCGACAGCCACCGTGGCCTCCGTCAGCGCGAGTGTCTCGCCGATGCATTTCCGGCTGCCCGCACCGAACGGAATCATCGCTCCGGGCGGGACCGCGACGGCCTGCCCGGGCAGCCAGCGGTCGGGGAGGAAGCGATCGGGGTCGGGGAACAGGGCGGGGTCGTGGTGCAGGAGGTACGGGCTGAACATGACGGTGGCGCCCTGCGGGAGACGGTGCCCTGCGAGCTCCGTCTCCCGCGTGGTGATGCGGGTGAAGAGCCAGCCGGGCGGGCGGTGGCGGAGGGTCTCGGTGAGGACGCACCGGGTGTGGACGAGGCGCGGCAGCTCGTCGGGGCCGGGCGGCCGGCCCGAAGCGAGCACGGAGTCGACTTCGGCGTGCAGGCGGCGTTCCTCCTCGGGATGCCGCCCCAGGAGCTCCAGGGCGGAGGAGAGGCACAGGGCGGTGCTCTCGGCGCCGGCGAACATCAGCGTCATCACCTGGCCGTGCACTTCCTGATCGGTGATCGCCGTCCCCCCGCCGTCGTCCCGCGTGGCCGCCAGCAGGGTCCCCAGCAGGTCGTCGCGGGGAGTGCCTTGCCGGCGCTGGGCGATGGCCGCGTCGACGATCGCGCGCAGGCGCTCGGAAGCATGCCGGTAACGCCGGTTCGCCGGCGTGGGAACGCGGAACAGGGCGTCGACCGGCATCACCGTCCGGACGAACATGCCGTGGACCACGGTGGCCAGGCACATGCGCATCTCGGCGGCCGTCGCGGTGTCGAGCGAGTCGGAGAAGAGGACGCGGCTGACCACGCGTGTGGACAGGTCCAGCATGGTCGTGCTGATGTCGACCACTTGCCCGGCCCGCCACGCGCGGCACACCGACTCGACTTCGTCGCCCATCAGGCGCACCTGGTCGGCGACGCGGGCCTTGCGGAACTCGGGCTGGAGCAGCCTGCGCTGGCGCCGGTGATCCTGATGGCGGCAGGTGCCGACGCCGTCCCCCAGCAGCATCCGCAACCTGTCGTAGAGGGGGCCGCCCTTGTCGAACGTGCGCGGGTCCCTGAGCACCTGGTGGACCAAGTCCGGGTGACACGCCATCCAGGCACGCTGAGGACCCAGGCGTACCTCGACCAGATCCCCGTGTCCGGGCAAAGAATTCAGAAAGGCCAGCGGCCGACGGACCAAGTCGATACCGTGGCCGATGAATGGGAATATGCCTGGAGCAGTGCCCACTGTCCAATCTCGGGCTGGTCCGGGGACGGAGCCGCTCATCGAATACCACCTGCCTCAGTTGGCACACGGAATCTCGGTGCGGTCGCACCGACTTGATGCTCGCCTCATGTCCTGCCCAGTGGAATCTGCCGACGGCTCGCCGAATCCTTTCTCCGTAGGGGCGCACGGATGCACGGAGGGGCGTCGAGCGAATCACGGTGCTACATGTGCCCAGCTTTTTATTGATTTTCTGTGCACTCAGAAATCCGTGTTCCCATCAGTGCTCCTGAGGAACGGCAGTCGTGGCAGACGCCTGGCATGGACATGATGGCCGCGCCAAGCGCCTGCCGGTGACCGGCCTATTGGTCCGGTGCCTCCGCGCCCGGTGCGACGGCGGGGCCGGGATTGAAGACGCGGTGGTAGCTCTCCGGCGGCGCGAGATAGCTCGCGGGCAGGCCGCCCGTGTCGATGACGATCTGGTCCACGGCGATCGCGGGGTCGGTCATGAACACCCGCAGCACATGCTCCCCGGGCTCCGCGACGGTCACCCGGGCCGTCAGCTTCTCGATGCCCTCCTCGACGTTGCGGGCCCAGGCGTCCCCCCGGTTGCCGGTGGCGATCGCCTGGCCGGACAGGAGTGTCGGCGGCTGGTCGTCGAGGGCGATCGCCAGTCGGCGCTTGCCCCGCTCGTCGAGGGAAGGCAGCCGGAAGACGGTCACCGGGAAGGTGCCGGTGCCGGCGAAGCGCACCCGGTAGCGCAGCTCCGGTGACCGGGTGGGGAGGTCCTCGGTGATCGGCGGTGCGGTCGTCGGGACCGTCTCGACGGCGGCCGTACGGCGTCCCAGGCCGCGTACGACCCGCCACCGCGCCCCGCCCCGCGCCACCTGACGGTCGAAGTGCGCCGCGTCGATCGACACGTAGCCGTGGGCCTCGACGAAACCGCGGGCGCGCTGCCGGGCCCGTTCGCCGTCGTTGACCACCCGCATGGGTACCTCGGCGGTCGTGCCGGCACCGGTGAACGTCAGCGTGGGGTGGTGGGTGCCCTCCGGTGCCCGCGGCCAGTCGATCTCCACCCATACCCGTGTCTGGTCGGTGAGTTCGCCGCCCGCCGTGCTCAGCCGGATCCACGGGTGACTCGGCTCGGCCTGCCACTCCAGTGGCAGGAAACCGGTGTTGAAGACGTCCACGAAGCGGCGGTCGCGGGTGTAGGAGGAGAAGGAGAGCGGCCGGCCCGCCCCCGTTTCGTTGCCCTCCGCGGCCAGCCCCAGGCCCGAGGTCTCCTGGCGGGGCACCCGCGTGACGGCCGGACGGCCCGGGGCCTTCGGGATCTGGGAGGGGTAGGGGTTGACGATGCCGTCCCACTTGCCGCCCGCGATCTCCGAGTTGTAGCGGCGGGTGATCGCCTGCTCCTCGGCGTGCGCGGCCTCGGCCAGGTCCGCGAAGCGGTTGGTGCCGGCGCCGCGCCCCTGACGGACGGCGAGCGCGTTGCGGTCCGCCCAGTAGTACTTCAGATTCATCAAGTAAGCACCGTGCACCGGGTATTCGACCAGCTCGTAGAAAGCGTCGCGGTAGGGCTCGGGCAGCTTCGCGCCCAGCTTCCGCACCCGGTCCAGCAACCGCTCGTAGGCGGCCATCCGGCGGCCCGCCTCGTCGCCGTGGTGCACCGTCGAGAAGACCGCCTTGTCGATGAACTCCGGGCGCCGCTCCGCCGCCAGGCGGTAGTACTCCGTGCGGATGGCGGCGATCTCCGAGCCGTGGCGCCGGCCGAACTGGCGCCCGGCCCATTCCACCAGGAAGTCCTCGACGTCGTCCGGGCCCCAGCGGTCCACGTCCCACGCCATGTCCAGGCAGAAGGACAGCCCCGTCTCGATCGACTTGATGTCACCGACGTTGAAGATCCACATCCGGTCGGCCTGGTGGTCGTGGACCCGGCGCAGCTCCTGCCACACCTTGCTCAACTGCGTGGTGTCCAGCCACAGATAGCTCCTGGGGCGGCCCCAGTAGGAGAGGTGGTAGTAGATGCCGTTGCCGCCGGAGCGGTGGCGCTCCGCCTCGTTCGGGAGCTGGCGCATGTTGCCGTGGTTGTCGTCCGGCCAGATCAGCGTGACGTCGTCGGGGACCTGGACGCCCGCGTTGTACAGCTCCAGGACCTCCTTGTACGGGATGAAGATCTGCGGCGCGGCCGCCTCGCCCACCTCCTCGGCCAGGATGCGGCGCTGGTCGGCGATGATGTCGTTCATCACCGCGACCTTCTCCGGGATCGTGGTGGCGTACTTCGTCTCCAGCGCGGAGTCGTGCAGGCCGCGCATGCCGATCGTCCAGCTGCTCTCGTAGCCGGCGTTCTGCCGGGCCCGCGCCCGCCAGTAGTCGGAGATGACGGCCGGGTTCACCGTGTAGTCGTAGAGCGGCAGGGTGCCGTCGGGGTTCCGGTGGTCCGCGGCCCACGGCTCCCACTCGTGCACGCCGTTGCGCAGCATGGCCTCGGGGTGGCTGGAGCCGACCACGATGCCGTAGCGGTCGGCCAGTTCGGGGTTCTCGCGGTGCTTGTTGAAGAAGTCGGAGTACGGGTGCATCGCGGGCCAGAGGTAGTTGGCCTTGAGGCGGAGCAGCAGCTCGAAGACCCGCTCGTAGGTGCGGGGGCCGATGTTCTTGTCCGGCTCCTGGGTGCGGTGGGACCAGGTGGTGAGGTTCTGCTCGTCGTTGATGAAGATGCCGCGGTAGCGGACGGCGGGCTCGTGGCGTACGAGGGGGCCCGCCGGGACCGTCACCGTGTCGCGGCGGACCACCGGGACGTCGGCCCACCAGTACCAGGGCGAGACGCCGATGCGTTCCGAGGTGTCGTAGATGCCGTAGACCGTGCCGCGCCGGTCGCTGCCCGCGATGACCAGGGCGCGGTCCACCCCGGGCAGCGGACGGTCCACGACCTGGGTGACGGACGCCTCCCAGCGGCCCTGGACCCGGGAGACGTCCAGACGTCTGTGCCGGACGAGCCGGTCTATCACCGGGCTGGCGCCGATCGTCCCCAACACGACCAGGAGTTCGGCCCGCCGGGGCACGGTGTTCAGCAGCCGTGGTCTGACGCCGCCGACCCGCTCCACGTCCGCCACGAGGTCACCGGCCGCGCGGATCACGGCGGGGTCGTCCGCCGCGTCCACGAACACGTCCGCGGGGGTGCCGCTCCGGAGCAGCGGGAAGTCCCCTCGCGCCGCGGGGGCGGCTTCGGCGGTGGCGGCGGGGAGTACGGCGGCGGGGAGCAGGGGGGCGGCGCCGACGGCTGCCATTCCCCGTAAGAACGACTTGCGGGTCCATGACGGGTGCGACGGTCTTTGGGGCTCGCTGTGCGGCACGGGACACTGCCTTTCCGCGTCAGGCCCGCGTCGGTTCCTCGTCCGGGCCGTCGGCGGGGCTGCGCGCACGTGGGATTGGCATGGGCAGGCTAGAAAGCGCTTGCCAGCGCACCCTAGGCGAGCCCGAGTGAGGGCGTCCAGAGGTTGGGGAGACGTCCGCGGCTACACCGCCCGGCCATTCCGCGCCTACACCGCCCGGCCATTCCCCGGCTACACCGCCCCGGCCATGAGCAGCCCCGCCAGCAGCGCCGTGCGCGGCGGGACATGGTCCAGCAGGACGTGCTCGTGCCGTGCGTGGGCGCCGTCGCCCACCGCGCCGAGGCCGTCGAGGACGGGACGGCCGAGCGCGGAGACGAAGTTGCCGTCGCTCGCCCCGCCGACGGCCGTCTCCCGCAGGGGCCACCCCAGCTCCTCCGCTGCCGTGTGCGCCTGCTTGAACAGGAGCCGGGAGGCGGGCGTCGGCACCATCGGGGGACGGTTCCAGCCGCCGCTGACCGAGACCCGGACCCGGGGGTCGGAGGGCGCGAGGGAGACCAGTGCGGCGTCGATGCGGGCCGCTTCGGCGGGGTCGGGGATCCGGACGTCGATGCCGCAGCCCGCCCGGCCGGCGACGACGTTGCGGCCGGTGCCGCCGCCGATCAGCCCGACGTTGACCGTCGTGCCCCGCTCCCGGGAGCCCAGCCCGGCGATGCGGGTGACCAGTTCGGCGAGGGCGTGCACGGCGCTGGCACCCCGGTACGGATCGAGGCCCGCGTGTGCCTCCACGCCCTCCACCGTCACCTCGAACAGGCCGACGCCCTTGCGGGACGTCTTCAGCGCCCCCTCCGGCCCGGCCGACGCCTCGCACACGAGCGTGGCCGTCGCGTCCTCGCTCAGCCGCTCGATCACCGGCCGGGAGGCGGGGCTGCCGATCTCCTCGTCGCCGTTCAGGAACAGCCGCACCGACGGGCGCGGCAGGTCCAGGTCCCGCAGCAGCCGCAGCGCCCACACCGCCTGCACCAGGCCGCACTTCATGTCGAACGCGCCCGGTCCGGTGGCCCGCCCGTTCTCGCTCACCCGGAAGGGCCACTCGGCGAGCGTGCCGGCCGGCCACACCGTGTCGTAGTGGCACAGGACCAGCACCACCGCCGGCGATGTGCCCCGGTACAGCAGCTCCAGCATGTCGCCGTGCGCACCGCCGTCGTACCGCCGCGACTCGTCCGGCGGGCCGAGCCGGTGGTGGGTCCAGGTCTCGACGGCGGCGAGCCCTGCGGTCAGCAACTCCTTGTCGTCGCTGGGGGTTTCGAGCTCGACCAGCGTCCGCAGGTCGCCGGTCATCTCCGGCAGGGCGCTCCGGGCCAGCGACTCGACACGGGTCAGGGACATGGGCGGTCCTCCTCGTACGTACGGAAGCGGCCGGGCGGTCAGCGGACGGGCACCCCGGGGCCCAGGGGAATGCCCAGCGCCCACCAGGCGTAGAACAGCAGCGTCCACGCCGCCAGCATGACCAGGCACAGCGGCAGGGTCAGCGACAGCAGCGTGCCGATGCCGGCCGAGCGCCGGTAGCGCTGGACGACACCCAGGGTCATCACGAAGTAGGCGCTCATCGGGGTCGCCGCGTTGGTGCACGAGTCGGCGATGCGGTACACCGCCTGGGTCACCTCGGGCGGGATGTCGAGCAGCATGAACATCGGCACGAACACCGGGGAGACCAGGGCCCATTGCGCGGAGCCGCTGGTGACGAGCAGGTTGATCACCGTGCAGACGAGCAGGACACCGAGGAACGCGACCGGTCCCGTGATGCCCGCCGACTTCAGCAGGCCGGCGCCCCGGATCGCCAGGACCTCGCCGACGCCGGTCCACTTGAAGTACGCCAGGAACTGGGAGATCGCGAAGAACAGCACCAGGATCGGCGCCATCTCGCGCAGGCCCTTCGCCATCTGGTCGGGGATGTCCCGGCCCGTCGTCACGGTCCCGACCGTGCGCCCGTACACGGCGCCCACGATCAGGAACGCCACCGCCAGCACGACCGCGATGCCGGTGAGCACCGGCGACTGCACGATGCTGCCGCCCTCGCCGCGCAGCGGAGATCCGGCCGGGGCCATCGCCGCCACGACCAGCGCGGCGTACGCCAGCAGCGCGAGACCCGCGTTGCGCAGGCCTCTGCGCTCCTCCGGGCGCAGCGTCAGTCCCCCGGCTTCCGTACCGGCGGTCTCGGGAGCGTCCTCCGGCTCCGGTTCCTCGGGCATCGCCGCCACCCGCCGGGCGATGACCTTCTCCGTGACGACGGTGACGACGAGGGCCAGGAGGACCGAGGAGGCCACGGAGAAGAAGTAGTTGGACAGCGGGTTGACCACGTACGAGGGGTCCACCGTGTGCGCGGCGGCCGTCGTGAGCCCGGCCAGGATCGCGTCCGTCGGTGTGACCAGCGGGCTCGCGTCGTAGCCGGCGGACACCGACACGAACGCCACCACGGCACCGAGCATCGGACTGCGCCCCACCGCCCGGAACGCCATCGCGCCCAGCGGCACCAGCACCACGTAGGCCGCGTCGGACGCGACGTGCGCGACCATGGCGGTGAAGGCGAGCGTGAACGTCAGCCACCGGGCCGGGACCCGGGCGACGGCCGCCCGCAGCATCGCGGGCAGCAGCCCCGACCGGTCGGCGACCGCCACGCCCAGCATGACCACGAGGATCGTGCCCAGCGGCGGGAACGTGGCGTAGTTGGTCACCGCGTCGGAGATCATCATCCGCAGCCCCTCGCCCGAGACGAGGCTGCGCACCCCCACCGTCTTGCCGGTGGCGGGGTTCAGCGCGGAGGCGCCGGTGGCCGACAGGAGCCAACTGACCAGCGCCAGGACGACGCTGAGCACACCGAACAGCCAGAAGGGGTGGGGGAGTTTGTTGCCGAGGCGTTCGATGCGCCCGAGGACGGCGAGCAGTCGGGAGAGCTGCTTCGAGGGGGCGTCGGGCGGCGGGGGTGAAGTGGCGGTGGTCACATCCCTATTGACGACCCTCTTGATGAAATCATGCAAGTAAAAAGGTTGTTGCGGTCGTATCGGTCGCGTGAAGTCGCTGGTTGACGGATTCATTCCGTGGAGGATGGGTCGCATGGAGAACGCTCTGGACGACGACGACCTCGACCTGGTCGCCGCGCTCCAGCGCGCACCGCGCGCCCCGCTCAGCCTGCTGGCCCAGGCGCTGGGCGTGTCGGCGAGCACCGTGGGACGGCGGCTGGCCCGGCTGGAGTCGAACCGGCTGCTGCGGGTGATCGGCCAGGTCGACCTGTCGGTGTCCGGCGAGGGCACTCCCTGGCACGTGTGGGTGTCCGCCGCGCCGGGACGGACCGCCGACGTCGCCCGGCGGCTCGCCGAACTGCCCGAAGCGGCCCACGTCGCGGTCACCGCCGGGCAGGCGGACGTCTACTGCGTCGTCCAGCCCGCCCGCCGCGCCGAGGCCCGCGACCTGCTCACCCGGCGCATCGCCACGCTCCCCGGCGTACGCTCCACCCGGACCGAACTCGTCCTGCGCGCCGACACCAAGTCCGACGCCTGGCGGCTGCCCCGCCTGACGGAGGACCAGCACCAACTGCTCGCCACGTACACCGCCGAGGAACGCGAGACGGACCCGGGCGGCACGGACCGCCCCGCCCGCCCCACCGGTGACGAACTGCGCACGCTGCGGCTGCTCGCCGCCGACGGCCGGATGACCGCCGCGCAGGTGTCCCGGGAACTGGGCATCGGGCAGTCCACCGCCTACCGCGTCACCCAGTCGCTGCTCCAGCGCGGACTGGTCCGCCCCCGCGTGGAGATCGAGCCCGCACTGCTCGGCTACGCCCTTAAGGCGGTGGTCGCCCTGACCGTGTCACCGGGCGGGGGGCGCGAGGCGGCCCGGACGCTCGCCCGGCACCCCTCCGCCCGGTACGTGTCGACCAACGCGGGCACCTTCTCGGTCGTCCACCAGGGCGTCTTCCGCGACGAGGAGGGTCTCGCGGAGTTCCTCACCCGGGACCTGGCGGAGCTCGAGGGGGTCATCTCCTTCGACGTCTCCGTCGTGCTCCGGGCGCTGCGGCGGCACTGGCTCGACCGGGAGGACGGCCGCCTGGCCGCCGTACCCGGCCCGACGGACACCGGAAGGGGACGGCATGACGACACGTGAGACCGCCATCGGCCTGGCGGAGGCCTACTTCGACTCCGGCGGCTTCCTCGTCGACCTGCGGCGCCGGGTCGCGTTCCCGACCCAGAGCCCGCCGCCCGACGGCACGGGCCCGCTGCGCGCCTACCTGGCCGACGAACTCGCCCCCGCCGTACGCCGCCTGGGCGCGACCGTACGGATCGTCGACAACCCGGTGCCGGACGCGGGACCGTTCCTGCTCGCCCACCGGCACGAGGCCGACGGCCTGCCCACCGTCCTGGTCTACGGCCACGGCGACGTCGTCCCCGGCCAGGAGGGCCGTTGGCGCACCGGCCTGTCGCCCTGGGAACTCGTCGTCGAGGGCGACCGCCTCTACGGGCGCGGCACCGCCGACAACAAGGGCCAGCACACCGTCAACCTGGCCGCGCTCGAACAGGTCCTGGCCGCCCGGGGAGGCCGGCTGGGCTTCAACCTGAAGGTGCTCGTGGAGACGGGGGAGGAGTCGGGCTCACCGGGCCTGCACGAGGTCTGCCGCCGGCTGACGGACGACCTGGCCGCCGACCTGCTCATCGCCTCCGACGGCCCGCGCCTCGCGGCCGGCCGCCCCACCCTGTTCCTCGGCTCCCGGGGCGCCGCCAACTTCCGCCTGCGTGTGGCCCTGCGCGAGGGCGCCCACCACTCGGGCAACTGGGGCGGCGCCCTGCGCAACCCGGCCACGGTCCTCGCAGGCGCTCTGGCCACCCTGGTCGACTCCCGGGGCCGCATCCTGGTGGAGGGACTGCGGCCGCCGGCGCTGCCCCAGCCCGTCGCGGCCGCCCTGGCGGACCTCACCGTGGGCGGCGGGGACGGCGACCCGGAGGTGGACACCGACTGGGGAGAGCCGGGGCTCACCCCGGCCGAACGCGTCTTCGGCTGGAACACCCTGGAGGTCCTCACCCTGGCCGCCGGGGATCCCGCCAAGCCCGTCGGGGCCATCCCCGGCACCGCCCACGCCGACGTCCAGCTCCGCTTCGTCGTCGGCACGCCCTGGCGCGACCTCGAACGCATCGTCCGCGACCACCTCGACGCCCACGGCCTGTCCATGGTCGACGTCGAGGTGCTCCAGGCCGTCCCCGCGACCCGCCTCAGCCCGGACCACTCCTGGGTCCGCCGGGCCGTGGACTCCCTGCGGCACACCACGGGCAAGGAACCGGCCGTCCTGCCGAACCTCGGCGGCACCCTCCCCAACGACGCCTTCGCTGACATCCTCGGCCTGCCCACCGTGTGGATCCCGCACTCCCACCCCTCCTGCTCCCAACACGCCCCCGACGAGCACCTGTTGGGGTCGGTGGCCCGCGAAGGGCTGCGCATCATGGCGGGCCTGTTCTGGGACCTCGGTGAACCACGCGCCGGAGGCGATCGGTAGGTTGCGGGACAGCGCTGCGGTCCGGCGCTTCACCCCCACGGAAGGACACCCCTGTGCGCCCTCGACGTCTCCGGTCCGCCCTCACCCTCCTCAGCACCCTGACGACCGCGGCCACTCTGGCCGTCGGGACGGCGGGCCCGGCCACCGCCGCGGAGCGGCCCGCCCCCGTACGTCACACGGCCGCCACGCACGGCACGACGCCGGGCCTGACGCCGGTGACCGAACTGCTCGCCCAGCGGCTGCTGTTGGCCGACAAGGTCGCCGCCGCCAAGTACGGCACGGACACGCCGATCGACGACCCGGAGCGCGAGGCGCGGATCCTGGACGACGTCCGCGCCCGGGCGGTCGGCCTCGGCCTCGACCCGGACGCCGTGGCCGCCGTGTTCCAGGACCAGATAGAGGCGAACAAGCTGGTGCAGCGGGGCTTGTACGCCCGCTGGGACGCGAACCCCGGCGAGCGCCCCACCGAACGGCCGGACCTGGCCAAGGAGGTCCGCCCGGCCCTCGACCGCATCACCACACAGCTGCTGGCCGCGCTCGACGACACGGAACGGGACCGGGCCCTGCCGTCGTGCGGCCCGCGCCTGGCCACGGCCGCCGGCTGGTCCGCGTACACCCACCGGCTCGACGCGCTCCACCTGAAGGGGCTGGGGCGGGCGCTGCCGTCGGTGTGCACGCCCTAGGCGTCCCGGCTGGTTTCGACGAACCGGCTCACACTAGGAGACCTGGTCCGCACCCGTCGGCAGTGGCGGTTCCGACTCGATGCGCCGCAGCTCCTCGTCGGTGAGGAGGCGGGAGCGGAGCAGGAAGCGGACGCCTTCCGGGGCCTCCAGGGAGAAGCCGCTGCCACGTCCCGGGACCACGTCCACAGTGAGGTGGGTGTGCGACCAGTACGTGAACTGGTCCGCGCTCATCCAGAACGGGGTGTCCCCGGCCACGTGCCCCAGCAGGACATCCGCGGCACCGACCCGGAACTCTCCGCGCGGGTAGCACATCGGGGCGCTGCCGTCGCAGCAGCCGCCGGACTGGTGGAACATCACCGGCCCGTGTGTCCCGGTCAGTTGCCGCAGCAGCTCCTCGGCGGCGGGCGTCAGTTCGACACGTGCCGTGCGGGCGGTTATCGGCGGCACCCCGGGGTCGGGGGCGGGTGAGTCGGTCATGGGATCCCTCCATGCGGTAGGGGCGCCCAGCCATGGTGGCCCGGAAGCATCTCTCTCGGAAAGCGGTACGAGCATTTCGTGCCCACCTCAGAATGGAGGTGCACGACGGCGTGCGCCTGCGTGTCCGTTGTCCCGCGCAACCGAACAGGAAGGCCTCATGACCGCCACCGATCCGTGGATACGGCGCTTCTTCCCGAGCCCCGACGCCCCCGTGCAACTGGTCTGCCTGCCGCACGCGGGTGGTTCGGCGTCCTTCTTCCGGCCGGTGGCCCAGGCACTGAACCCCCGTGTCGAGGTGCTCGCCGTCCAGTACCCGGGGCGCCAGGACCGGCACCAGGAGCCCATGATCGACACCATCGGCGGCCTCGCGGACCATGTGTGCCGGGCCGTGACGGGCGCGGTGGACCGCCCCTTCGCCCTGTTCGGACACAGCATGGGCGCGACCCTCGCCTTCGAGGTCGCCGTACGGCTGGAGCAGGCCGGGCGGGTCGCCGAGCGGGTCTTCGTCTCGGGCCGCCGCGCACCGTCGTGCCACCGAGACGAGCAGGTGCACCGGCGCGACGACGCCGGGATCGTCGCCGAACTGCGCAGGCTCAGCGGCACCGACCAACAGGTCTTCGGTGACGAGGAGTTGATGCGCATGGTCCTGCCGGCCGTCCGGAACGACTACCGCGCGGTCGAGACCTACGTGTGCGCGACGGACCACCGGCTCCGCAGCCCCGTCACCGCTCTGACCGGAGACGACGACCCCAGGGCGAGCCATGACGAGGTACGCGCCTGGAGCGCGCACACCCAGGGCGCCTTCGAGATGGAGCGGTACCCCGGCGGGCACTTCTTCCTCGTCGACCACGCGGCGGACGTGATCCGCCTCATCCGCGAGCGGCTGACCCAGCCCGCTGTCGCGCCCCGCTGAGCGAACCGTCGTCCTCCCCGCCGTCGTCCGGCGCGATGAGGCCGAATCCCCGTGCTGGTGGCGTAGGCCGCGACGACCGCGCCGTTCGCGACGACGGCGTGTGACACGACGGCCGGGTCCGACACACCGAGGTCCGCGCCCAGTTCGTCACCGACATGGCCGGGCACCGGGACCGCCGGGGCGGCGGGCACGACGGTGCCGGGCGAGCAACCCGGTGACCAACAGGTGGGTGCCGGACGGGCCGGCCCGGCCACCGTCACCCCGGACGCCGCATGTGCCGGCGCATCCACGCCGCCTGCCCGCCGTCGACGAGCAGGTCGGTGCCGTTGATGTACCGCGCCTCGGGGCCGGTGAGGAAGGCCACGGCGTCGGCGATCTCGCCGGGCGTGCCCGGCCGGCCCGCGCCGCACGCGTCGAGCATCTTGAGCATGTGCCCGTCCGCGTCCGCGTCGGCCTCCGCCTTCGCCATGGCGGTGGCGATGACACCGGGGCTGACGGTGTTGACGCGGGCACCGAGCCGGTTCCAGGCGAGTGCGGCGGCCTGCACCCGTACGTGGTTGGCGCGCTTGGCGAGAATGTAGGCGGCGGTCGGATCGTCGCCGAGGGCCGTGACCGCCTTCAGCCCGAGCAACTCCCGGCGGGAGCCGTCGCCAGGGCCGCTTCGTCCTCGTCGCCGAGCGAGGCCATGTGCCCGGCCAGGCTGACGACACAGACCAGCGAGGCGCCGCGGACGGCCACCTTCTCGCGCACGCCGAGAGCCCCGTCGACGGCCGCCCCTCGACGGGGCACTCGCGGGAGGGGAGAAGTAGTCCTGGTGGCGCCCTCCACACCGGGGGGGGCACCCTTCCCGCTCAGCGGGCCCGGCTAGAGCAGGTCGCGCGGTACCCGCTCGTTCCAGGTGCGGGAGAACACCCGGCGGTCGGCCTCGTATGCGTCGAGGGTCGCGTCCACGAAGAAGTCCGTGTCGTCACACGTCAGCTGGGTGTGCGTCACCACCCGTACGTCCCAGTCGTCCCGCTGGAACCGCATGGTCCACGTGGACTCGCCGCTGACCGAGGTGAAGTCGTCGGCGACCGCCGTGTAGCGCTCACGGGCGCGGCGCCCGGCCTCCAGGTTGATGTCCTCGAAGCGGACCGTGCCCCGGTCCTTCACGATGTCCAGCTCGGAGTGGTAGCCGATCAGGTCCCGCTTGACCTCCCAGCGCTCCTCGGGAGGCGTCACCTGGCTCATGGCGAGCGGGGGAGTGCCCTCGGGTTCGCCGAAGGGGGACGCCGGCACCTCGTCCGGTTCCTCCACCGGCCGCACGGGCAGGGTGAGCGTGCTGGAGTGCTCGTGGACGCTCAGCAGGGCGGGCTTCGGAGGTGGCCAGGCCAACGGCCAGTAGGACGTGGAGAGGGAGAGCCGGATGCGGTGGCCGGGTGGGAATGCCTGGCCCACTCCGTTCAGCGGGACGGTGGCGCGGTAGCGGCGGCCCGGCTCCAGCGGCTCGGGGGACTCCGTGCTGTCGCGGCGGGTGAGGTTCAGGATGCCGTACGAGACACGGGTCGCGGAGCCGTCCGGGCTCACGTCGGACAGCCGCGCGGCCACCAGGGCGACCGGTTCGCTGACCGACAGGTCGAGTTCCACGGTCGGTGAGCCGAGGATCTCCAACGGCTCGGTCAGCGGCTCGCTGTCGAAGACGAGGGAACCGCCGTCCTCCTCGCGCTGGTCGTACGGCAGGTCCGGGGGCGCGTTGTAGGAGGCCCACTTGCCCGCGAACTGGCCGACGGACAGCGGCGACTGCACGGTCATCGCGTCGCCGTCGGGGGCGTTCCCCTCGCCCGCCGCCTCCCGCGGAGGTCCGATCGTGTGCCGGGTGAGCGGATGAACGGCCTGCCGGATGTGCGGGGAGGGCCAGTCCGGCTCGCCGACCCAGCGTCCCGGCCGCTCCTCGTACGCGGTGGAGGGCGGCACGCTGTCCTGCATCCACGCCTGCAGCATGGGGCCGTCCATGACGCCGTTGTCGACGCCCTTGAGCCAGTGGTCCCACCACCGTACGAGTTCCTGGAGGTAGCCGATGGCGGGGCCGGGCTCCCCGAGGTGGGGGAACTTGTGCGACCAGGGGCCGATCAGCCCCTTGCGGGGCACGTCCAGGTGGCCGAGCAGCCGGGTCACGGCGTTGGAGTAGCCGTCCGCCCAGCCGCTGGAGGCCAGGACCGGGCAGCGCACGCTGCTGTAGTCCTCGCACACCGAGGCGTGCCGCCAGTAGTCGTCGCGGCGCTGGTGGCGCAGCCATGGGAGGACCCAGGGCTCGGTGTGCTCCAGCCGTTCGTGCCACATCTCGCGCCAGCGGTCGCCGACCACGGCCGGATCGGGCGGGCAGGTGCCGTAGGCGAACATCGTGCCCGCCTCGGCCAGGTTGTCCGACAGCAGGGCGCCGCCCATGTAGTGCATGTCGTCGGCGTGCCGGTCGTCGGTGAAGGAGGCGATGGCGATGGCCTTCAGGCCCGGCGGCTGCCGGGCCGCCACCTGGAGCGCCGCGAACGCGCCCCAGGAGATGCCCATCATGCCCGCGCCGCCGTCACACCAGGGCTGCTCCGTCAGCCATGCCAGGACCTCCTCCGCGTCCGCCTGCTCCCGTTCCAGGTACTCGTCGCGCAGCACGCCCTCCGAGTCGCCGGTGCCGCGCAGGTCGACGCGGACGCAGGCGTAGCCGTGTCCGGCGAGGTACGGGTGGTGGATCGAGTCGCGTACGGCCGTCAGGTCGCGCTTGCGGTACGGGATGTACTCCAGCACCGCGGGCACCGGCTCGTGGTCCGACGAGGTGGGACGCCAGATGTGCGCGGAGAGCCGGACGCCGTCGGACATCGGGATGGTGACGTGCTCTTCTTCCTTCGTGGCGTAGGGCAGGTTGGTCACGTAACGCATGGAACCCACGTGCTCCTTACTCTCGTGGGGGTTCACTCCGGCGGGGCCTCACTCCTGCGGGGGTTCGTCGAAGGCGAGGCCGAGGGCGGCCACGCAGTGGTCGAACTTCTCCCGCAGCTCCTCCTCGTCCGCCCCGCCGGTGAAGATGTGCGCCAACTCGTAGCTGTAGCTGTCCTGTCCGGGGAGCTCCGAGAGCCTGGTGCCCTCCTCGGGGACCACCTCGATGCGCACGCCCGGTGTCTCCCGCTCGATGCGGGCGATCTCCTCGGGCCCTGGCACCCGGCGCACCACGCCGTCGGTGAACCAGCGGTGGTACCACTTCGCCGCCATCGCGTACGGGCCCTCGCGGTGCGGCATGCGCGGGTCCTCGCCGAGCGCGAGGCTGACCATGCAGTGGTGGTTGGGGACGCCGTCGACGTACTGGAACAGCTCCGCGTGCGACTGGGAGTGCCGGGGGTTGATCTCCAGCAGGTTGATCGACTGCGTCCGCGGGTCGTAGAAGTACTCGATGCTGAAGGTGGCCGAGTCCATTCCGATCTGCCGCATCACCCGCTCCGAGACGTCGTGGAGCTCCGCGATGACCGCCGGCGGCAGCGTCGAGGGGTACTGGTGGCGCAGGAAACAGGGGGAGTCCGGGTACTGGATGGAGTCCAGGACTCCGTAGATGGTCACCTCGCCCTGGTGGGCGTAGCCCTCGACGGCGACCTGGACGCCGGACATGGCCTCCTCCGCCAGACAGACCCGGCCGCCGACGCCGTCCATCTCCGGAGGCAGGTCGATGCGTTCGAGGATGTGCTCGAAGGGGCGGCCGATGCGGGAGATGCCGTCGCGGATCTCGGTGACGGCCTTGCGGAACTCCTCTTCGTCATCGACTCCGAAGGCGAGTTCGGACGAGTAGGAGAGCGCGGGCTTGACCCACATCGGGAAGGTCACCTTCTCGGGCGGGCGAGGCGGCTCGGCCGACAGGTCGACCCTGTCGAAGCCCGGGTGCCGGTCGGTCGCCTTCTGCTGCTCAAGACGGCTCCAGTACTTGTGCTCGCACTTGACCACCGACTCCAGGCTCGTGCTCCGCGTTCCGTAGCGTTCGCTCAGCATCGGCACGAGGGTGCTGACCGGGAAGTCCCAGTAGCCGACGATCGCGTCGATGCTTCCGTCGAAGGCGTCCAGCACCTCCCGGGCCTTGTCGAACAGCGTGGGCAGGTGCACTTCGCCGACCTGGAGTTCCTCCACGGTCAGCAGTTGGTGAAAGCGCAGCCGGTCAGCTCCGGGAACCGCCCGCAGCGTCGGCAGATTGGCCTCGTCCAGCCCGATCACGAAGACGTTCTTCACCGTCTCGTCAGACACGGATCTCCTTCCGACAGCAGGCCCGCCGGCCGGGCCTTCCAAGATCGACTGAGTACCCCTTGCGGGTGCGGCCATGCCGGTCGGCGCGGCGCGGGCCGGGCGACAAACGGGGAACATGCCTGCCGCCGATGTGGGCACGCGGTGCGGGGAAGAAACGGCGTGACCCCAGGTGAACGGCCGCGCCGTCGACGACACCGGCGAAAGGAAAGCCCGTGCAGCCCGAGCAGGAACGGTCCGTACCGCAGGTCGTGTCCGAGCCCGACCCGCCCTACGACTCCGACAAGCAGCAGCGGCCCGGTATCGAGGCCGACATGCGCACCCGGCCGCGCTATCGGGCCAGCCGCTACCGGGCCAGCGGGAAGCTGGAGGGCAAGGCCGCGCTGATCACCGGCGGCGACTCGGGTATCGGACGTGCGGTGGCGCTGCTGTACGCGCGGGAGGGTGCCGACGTCGCCATCGTCTTCCTGCCGGAGGAGCAGGTGGACGCGGAGCGGGTCCGGCGCGAGGTGGAGGAACAGGGCCGGCGCTGCCTGCTGCTGCCCGGCGACGTCACCGACCCGGAGTTCTGCCGCGAGGCCGTCGAGCGGACGGCGGCGGAGCTCGGCGGGCTGAACATCCTGGTGAGCAACGCCGCGTACCTCAACAGCAAGCTCGAACTCGACCAGTTGACCGCCGAGGACTTCGACCTGACGTTCAAGACGAACGTCTACGCCTACTTCCACCTGCTCATGGCGGCGCTGCCTCACCTGGAGCCCGGCGACGCCGTCATCGCCACCGCTACCGAAGAGGCGCTCAAGGGCAGTACGACGATGATCGACTACGCGGCGTCCAAGGCCGCGTTGATCACCCTGACCAAGTCCGTCGCCGTGCACCTGGCCAAGCGGGGCGTGCGCGCGAACGTGGTCGCGCCGGGCCCGACCTGGACGCCGCTCAACGAGGCGGACCCGCACATGCCGCCGGACGGGCTGGCCCACATCGGCAGCGAGGCCCCGCTCGAACGCGCGGCCCAGCCGGAGGAGATCGCACCGACGTACGTCTACCTCGCCTCCGACGCCGACTCCAGCTACACGGTCGGCGAGGTCATCGCGGTGACCGGCGGCATCGTCGACACCCGCTAGTCCCGTCGGCAGGGGCTTGTCGTCGGCGCCGCCGGAGGTGTCGTGACGACCCTCGGCGAGAAGATCGCGGTACGGCGGCGCCCCCGCTGGCCGGCCCCGGCCGCGGTCAGCGCGGTGAGCAGGGTCGCCGAGTTGGCCACGATCACCACCAGGCCCGCGACCGCGAGCAGGGTGTATCCCGCGTATCCGGCTATCAGCCCGGCGACGGCCGGGACGACCGACCGGCCCCTGATGCCCGCCGTGATCGCATGGGCCCAGTCCGCGCCGGGGGTGAACACCAGCGGCAGATCCACTGCCAGGAAGGCCGCCGGCGTCGTCGTGTCCATCGATCGGTTCCTCTCACGAGCCTTGTCGCGAGAGGAACGCCAGGCCGGATCAGCCCGAAAGCGTTCCCTTCTTTACCCCTTGATCGCGGCATCCGGGGCAGAATCTTCTCCATGGATGCCCTGGACCGGAAAATTCTCACCGAGCTACAGCTGGACGGCCGTCTCACGGTCACCGAGCTGGCCGCCCGCGTAAAACTGAGCGTCTCGCCCTGCCACCGCCGCCTGCGCGACCTGGAACGCGAGGGCGCGATCCGCGGCTACCGGGCCGTCGTGGACCCGGCAGCCGTGGGTCTCAATTTCGAGGCGCTCGTCTTCGTCACCCTGCACTGGGAGGACGCCGACACCGTCTCCGCGTTCGAAAAGGGCGTGGCCGCCGTCCCGCACGTGCTCCAGGCACAGCGCCTGTTCGGCGACCCCGACTACCTCCTGCGCGTCGCCACCACCGACCTGGCCGCCTTCCAGCAGCTCTACGACCAGCAGCTCGCCCGACTGCCCGGCGTCCAGCGCCTGAACTCCACCCTCGTCATGAAACACGTCGTCGACGACCGGCCCCTGCCCGAGTGAGCAACGCCGCCGCCTCGCGCTCAGCCGCCCAGGCCACCGGCGAACGGCATCGTCCGCCACTGTTCGACGGCCGGCCGCAACGCGTCCACGAGCAGCGGCAGTTGGGGCGCGAGTGCGAGACACGCCACCGCGCGGGACATGCCCACGGCGTTGACGACGCGCAGCACACCCTCGTCCAGCCGCCGCAGACCCCGGCGCTCTGCGGCCGCGTTGTAGGCGGCCTCGCATTCGGGGCCGAGAGCCGCCAGGTCCCACTCGACCGGTCCGAACGTCGTCAGCTCGAAGTCGGAGTACAGCTCGCCGTCCGTGGCGGAGACGATGTTGGCCGCGGGGGAGTCACCGTGGATCGGCTGGAACTCGATGCCGGGGAACGCCGCCTCGAACTCCGCGCGTGAGCTGACGAGGGGTTCCAGGATGTCCCACTCGCGCCGCGCGCGGTCGAGGTCGGCCGGCTCCAGGAGGTCGGGCCGCCCCTCGAGCGCGGCAAGACCCTCGGAGACGAACCGCGGTTCGGCCGCCGACAGGAACGGCAGCTCACCCGGGTACGAGCGCAGCGCGGCGTGCAGGTCGGCGACCAGGCCGGAGTTGTGCACGTAATCGGGCTCCACGCTCTGGTCCAGTTCGACGAACTGCCAGAACGTCATCGAGAAACCGTCCCGCTGCACGGGCTCCCGCGGCACGAGCGGACTCGGCGGAATCACCGGGTGCCCCTGTTCCGCGAGCCATCCCACCACATCGAGCTCCAGCCGCTGCCGCGCCGCCTGTAACTCGGGGTCGGAGTACGACGGCAGGACGGTCGGCACCCGCACCACCACGGGCGAGGGGGCGAGGTGCACCACGACGGAGAACACGTCGTAGAGCACCCTCGCGTCGGTCACCGTGAGCCCCAGATCACGACCCGCGGCGACGGCCGCGGCGAGAGCGCGGGACTTACGGGCGTCGATCTGATCGGACGTCAAGAAATCTTCCATGCCGACGATGGTGCCACGCGGTCACGCCGGTCACTCCGGTCACGGCCCGTACGACGGGTCGACGATCCGCGAACGCGTGCTCCTGTGCGCCCCCGGTAAAGAACCGGTGCGCTGCCCGGCAACCGGCGCTGCGGTCCCGGGCCTAGCGTGGCCGGGTCCCGTCACCAGCCACCCGGAAACGAGGAAGCAGCGCATGCCGTACATCACCGTGGGCCAGGAGAACTCCACCGCCATAGACCTCTACTACGAGGACCACGGATCCGGTCAGCCGGTCGTCCTCATCCACGGCTTTCCGCTCGACGGCCACTCCTGGGAGCGGCAGACCGCCGTACTGCTCGACGCCGGCTACCGCGTGATCACCTACGACCGGCGCGGTTTCGGGCAGTCCGCCCAGCCGACGACCGGCTACGACTACGACACCTTCGCCGCCGACCTGAACACCGTGATGGAGACCCTCGACCTGCGGGACGCCGTCCTCGTGGGGTTCTCGATGGGCACCGGCGAGGTCGCCAGGTACGTGTCCCGGTACGGCTCGGGCCGGGTCGCCAAGGCCGCCTTCCTCGCCTCGCTGGAGCCCTGCCTGCTCAAGTCCGACGACAACCCGCAGGGGGTCGCCCCGAAGGAGTTCTTCGACGGGATCGTCGCGGCCGTCAAGGCGGACCGCTACGCGTACTACACGGACTTCTACAAGGACTTCTACAACCTCGACGAGAACCTCGGCACCAGGATCAGCGAGGAGGCCGTCCGCAACAGCTGGAACGTCGCCGCGGGCGGCGGCTTCTTCGCGGCGGCCGCCGCGCCGTCGACCTGGTACACCGACTTCCGGGCCGACATCCCGGCGATCGACGTGCCCGCCCTGATCCTGCACGGCACGGGCGATCGCATCCTCCCCGTGGAGGGCACCGCCAGGCAGTTCCACAAGGCTCTTCCGGCCGCCGACTACGTCGAGATCGAGGGCGCCCCGCACGGACTGCTGTGGACCCACGCGGAGGAGGTCAACTCGGCACTGCTCGCCTTCCTGGAGAAGTGATCCGAATCCTGGAGAAGTGATCCGAATTCGCACCGCCTACGGTGTGAGACCCCGCGAGTGGCAGTCGCACGGCCTGTCCGGCGAGGGCACGCAGGTGCCGGGGCGGGAACGCCCCGGCACACCGGCTCGTTGCACATGAGTTCGCCCGCGTCACCGACCATGGGAGCATCGTGCCCGACACCACGCCCGACACGTCCACCGTCCTCCCCGCACTCCCGGCCTTGAGCGCGCAGGCCGAGCGGCTGATCGAGCTGGGGGTGCACGAGATCGCCGGGCTGTCCGCCGACGAGATCCGTAGGTTCGCCGCCGAGACCGACGGCGAGGCCGGCGCCCTGCTGGCCGTGCACCCGGACAGAGCCCCCGCCTCCGCCCTCGCCCCGCTGCTGCGCCGCGACGACAAACCGGGCTTCGTCGTCGTCGACATGCCCGACGTCGACGAGTTCGCGCCGAGCGCCGTCGAACTGCCCGACGCCCCGCTCTACGTCGTCACCGGCGTCGACCGCGGTGACCACATGGCCAACTGGAGCCCGGACGAGGCACTGCCCGCCCTCACCGCGGAGGACCGCACGCCGCTGCTGCTCACCGAGGGCATCCACTGGGTCCTCCAGGAGCCGGCGGTCCTGGAGCGCAACCGCTGCTTCATGACCATCGGCTCCCGGCTGCGCAAGGCCGACGGCAGCCTGGACGCCCGTACCCCGGCGATCTGGATCAGCAACGGCACCGGGCGCGACGGCCGGGAGCGGCGCAACGCCCCGAAGGTCGGCTGGTGCTGGTGGAACAACCGGCACACCTGGCTGGGCTTCGCCTCCACGACGGGCCGCAGGGCCTAGTCCCGGGGCGCCGGCGGGCCGGTAGGACCGCCCGCCGGTACCCCGGGCTTCCGACGCGAAGAACCTCAGGCCTGCGAAGCCCTGCGGACGGGGAGTCAGAACCTGGGCCGAGGGGCCCGGGCCTCGACGATCTCCGCGGCCTCGGCCTGCGTCTCCACGGACGGCGGGGAGCCGGCCAGGGGCTTGTTGGCTGTCTCCTTCATGCACAGGACGGCGATGACGCCGATGACCGCGGCGCCCGTGGAGTAGTAGGCCGGCATGAGGGTCGAGTCGAAGGCGCTGATCAGGGCGGTGATGACCAGGGGAGTCGTACCGCCGAAGATCGACGTGGCCAGGTTGTAGGCGACCGAGAGGGAGCCGTACCGGACGTGGGTGGGGAAGATCGCCGGGAGCGCCGCCGACATCGTGCCCAGCATCGTCACCAGGGAGAGCCCCAACAGCAGCAGCCCCAGGGCGATCAGGACGACACTGCCCTGCCGGATGAGCAGGAAGGACGGCACGGACAGGAAGAGGAACCCGA
Organism: Streptomyces coeruleorubidus; assembly: GCF_028885415.1. Taxonomy (GTDB): domain Bacteria; phylum Actinomycetota; class Actinomycetes; order Streptomycetales; family Streptomycetaceae; genus Streptomyces; species Streptomyces coeruleorubidus_A. The sequence goes on along the minus strand of NZ_CP118527.1, from coordinate 1,315,724 downwards.
GCATCCCCGCCATCAGCAGCGGCCTGCGCCCGAAGCGGTCCGACAGCCGCCCGACCTGGTTGATGACGCACATCTGAAGCACCATCACCAGCAGCAGGATCAGCAGCCCGTGGTTGGTCCCGTAGCCCAGCTCGTCGGACAGGTACGTCGGCATGTACGACAGCAGCATGTAGTCCGTGATGTTGTACGCCGCGACGAGCGCGAGGCACAGCAGCAGCGGCCGCCAGTACCGGGTGAAGATCTTGCCGAGGTCGGCGGCGGCCGAGGTCTCCACGGCCTCGGCGGCCTCGCTCGCCTTGACCTGGCCGCCCTCCAGCTTCTGGAAGGCGGGCGTCTCGTCCAGCTTCAGCCGCAGATAGAGGCCGATGAAGCCGAGCGGAGCCGCGACCAGGAAGGGGATGCGCCAGCCCCACGCCAGCATCTGGTCGTCGCTGAGGAGGGTCTGGAGGACGACGACGAGGCCGGAGGCCCCGACGTAGCCGGCGAGCGTGCCCAGCTCCAGGAAGCTGCCGAAGAAGCCGCGCCGCTTGTCGGGCGCGTACTCCGCGATGAACGTCGAGGCGCCCCCGTACTCCCCGCCGGTCGAGAAACCCTGCACCAGCCGGAAGAAGATCAGCAGGGCCGGGGCCCAGAGACCGATGACGGCGTGCGAGGGGACGAGGCCGATGGCGAAGGTCCCCACCGCCATCATGATCATGGTGAGGGAGAGGATGCGCTTGCGGCCGACCTTGTCGCCGAGCGGCCCGAACACCATTCCGCCGAGGGGACGCACCAGGAAGGCCACCGCGAACGTCGCGAAGGAGCTGAGCAGTTGGGCGGTGTCGTTCCCCGACGGGAAGAACACCTTCCCGATGGTCGAGGCCAGGTAGCTGTAGATGCCGAAGTCGTACCACTCCATCGCGTTGCCGAGGGCGGCGGCCTTCGTGGCGCGCTTGACCGCCGCATCGTCGGTCACGGTGATGTCGCTGCGGCGCAGCTTCGGATGGCGTCGTTTCTCGATCGCCCGGAACAGCACCCGGTGTCGTCTCACGGCTGCGGGATCCACCGACTCGTCGTTGTCGGGCGCCGCCATTACGTCGTTCCTTTCGCCGGTCGTCTATCCCAACCACAACGCCTGCACAGATCTCGCGCGCTCAAACGAACCCCTTCGCGCGGCGCCCGCACGACTACCGACAGTAACGGCCGGGTGCTACGGGTGAGACCCGCGCTGTCTGTCCGACTGTGGTGTGTGCGTGTCCCGGAGGGGGAACTTGGTTCGCCGGTGCCCACTGTCGGGGCGCCCACCTGGTTGAGAGGAGCCCATGTGACAGCGTCGGCGTCGGGCGACCGGAACCAGGGCGCGCAGGAGGCCGGATACGAGCCGGACCCGCGCCGGTGGCGGGCCCTGTGGGTCACCCTGGTGGCCGGCTTCATGAGCCTGCTGGACGTCTCGATCGTGGCGGTCGCCCTGCCCTCCGTCCAGCGCGGCCTGGACGCCTCTCCCGCGCAGGTCCAGTGGGTGGTGTCCGGATACGCCCTCACCTTCGCTCTCGCGCTGGTCGCCGCGGGACGCCTGGGAGACGCGCTGGACCGGCGCCGCATCTTCCTGCTGGCCCTCAGCGGCTTCGTGGTCTGCAGCGCGGCCTGCGGGGCGGCCCCCAGCATCACGCTGCTGGTCGTGGCCCGCCTCGCCCAGGGCCTGGCGGCCGGCTTCATGGCTCCCCAGAACTCCGCGCTCATCCAGCAGATGTTCCGCGGTGCCGAACGCGGCCGTGCCTTCGGCTTCTTCGGCGCCACCGTCGGCATCTCGTCCGCCATCGGCCCTCTCGCCGGCGGCCTGATCCTCGCGCTGGCCTCCGGCGGCCAGGGCTGGCGGTGGATCTTCTACGTCAACGTCCCCATCGGGATCCTCGCCGTCCTCCTCGGCCGCCGCCTGCTGCCGCGGACCCGGCGGTCCGGCCGGCAGCACGTGGATCTGCCCGCCTCGGCGTCCTCGCGCTGATGTATCCGCTGGTCCAGGCGGGCTCCGGCGGCTTCGGCGGGCTGTGGTGGATGTTCCTCGCCGGTGCCGCGATCCTCTTCGGCTTCACCCGGTGGCAGCGTCGCCTCGTCGAGCGGGACAGCCAGCCGCTGCTCGATCCGCGCCTGTTCACGACGGTGCGCGGCTATGCCGTCGGTGCCGGCGTCGGCACGCTCTACTTCATCGGCTTCAGCGGCGTCTGGCTGGTCTTCGCGCTCTTCTACCAGGACGGCCTGGGCTTCTCCCCGCTCCGGTCCGGCCTCGCCGTGACTCCCTTCGCCCTCGGCTCGGCCTGCGCGGCCGCGGTCGCCGGCCGGCTGGTGGACCGGCTCGGCCGCAAGCTCACCGTGGGCGGCCTCACGGCCGTGATCGCCGGGCTGGGCGGCACCGCGCTGCTGCTCCGCTTCGCGCCCCTCGACATCGCCCCCTGGGCCGCCGCCCCGGTGCTGTTCCTCGGCGGCCTCGGCAGCGGGTGCGTGATCTCGCCGAACATCACCATGACGCTGCGCGACGTGCCCGTGCACATGGCGGGCGCGGCGGGCGGCGCCCTGCAGACCGGGCAGCGACTAGGCGCCGCGGTGGGCACCGCCGCCCTGCCCGGCCTCTTCTACCTGGTGCTCGGCAGCGGCGAGGACTACCGCGGCGCCCTCGCCACCGCACTGGGCGCCGGCCTCCTGGGCATGCTGGCCTCCCTGGCCCTCGCGACGTCCGACTGGAGGCGCGACCGGCGGACCAGGCAGCAGCACGGGAAGTGCCCGGAGGATGTCGCCAACAGCCCCATACACGCCCGGCAGCACTGATTCCGCGGCGCGCCACCGACTACCGGAGCCGCCGGGCCGAGCAGGGGGGACCGGGATCAGCCGGCGGCCAGCACGGTCCTCCCGGCACCGGCACCGGCACCGGCACCCGCAGTGGCGCTCGCGTGGTCGTGCGGGGCCAGCCGCAGGTAGGCGGTGATCTGCTTTCCCCTGGCCCGGGGTGCCACGGCGACCCGCTCGCTGACCGTGTGCACCAGGCGCAGTCCGTGGCCGCCGACGCGGAACCGGTCCCCCTTGCGCACCGTGGGCTGCTCCGCCGAGGTGTCCCACACGGTGATGGCCAGCTGTCCCCGGAACAGGCGCAGGATCAGCTCGCAGGGGCCGGGAGCATGCCGGATGGCGTTGGTGACCAGTTCGCTGACGACGAGTTCGGCGTCCACGGCCAGAGAGGCCGGAATCCGGGCGAGGGCGGTGTGCGGGCCGTGGGCGAGGAAGGCGCGCAGGGCCAGGCGTGCGTCGACGGCGCTTGCCGCGCCGTCGTCCCAGGCCGCGCCGAAACGCACTGTGGCCTGCTCGTCCGCGCCCGGTCGATCTGCCGCCTGCTTCCCAAGCGGGAGGACCATACGGATGCTCTTTCGTTGTGTTCACCCCTGCCGGGGCCGCTCTGTCGCTCTGCGTTTACCCGGGCGTGGACCGCGCATACCAGGACGGTCTCCGGCGATCCCAGCAAGCTGCTCCGATCGCCGCCGAGGACCTGCTCCGTTCCCTGCTGCCCATCGCCTGGCTGATCACCCCGTACGACATCGGCGACGACGGAGCCGGCACGCTGGTGCTCTTCCACACCGTCGAGCGGCAGACCGCTGCCCGAGCTGGAACGGCCGGCCCTGCCGGCTTACCTCACCACGCGGCTGACCTCCACGCTCGACGTCGACGGGCGCTGGAACGCCTGGTGAGCCTGGTCGTGCCCCGGCTGGCGGACTGGGGGATCGTCGACCTGATCAACGAGCACGACGAAGTCCGGCGTGTGGGGGCCTTGACCCTCGGCCGGACCGAGGACCCGGTCGCCTTCACTCCCGCCGATCTCCCGCTGGTCGCACGAGCGGACGGCCGGTGACCCGGCGACGGATCCTCAGGGTTCGACATGGATCTTGGGGCCGGGCCCGGAGCCGGCCGGGCGCTCGCCGGCGAGGACGGGGCCCACCTCGTCCAGGCCCACGGTGGCGGCGACGAGCGGCCTGGGGTCGACCGATCCGGCGGCGTACGCCCGGATGGTGGCGTCGAGGCCGGGGGAGGCGGACAGGACACCTGTCGCGGTCACGTCCTTGAGGACGAGCGTGCGCGTGTCGATCCTGCTGGGCTCGCCGGCCAGCCCGATGTACACCAGGCGGCCCCCGGGTTCGACCAGTTCCAGGGCCAGGTCCGGCAGCCGGGCGGCGTTCGTGGCGTCGACGGCCGCGTCGAAGGGCACCTCCGGCACGGAGTCCTCCGTCCACACGTGCTCGAAGCCCAGGGAGCGGGCGAAGGCCAGGGAGCTCTCGGTGGTGCCCATGAGGTGCACCTCGGCGCCGGACGCGCGCAGGAACATCGCCACCAGCAGCCCGATCGTCCCCGGGCCCAGAACGAGGGCGCGGTCCCCGGGCGCCGGCGCGGCGGCCCGAGCGGCGCGCAGGGCGTTGCCGCCGGGCTCCACAAGAGCGCCGAGCACGGCGTCGACGGAGTCGGGCAGGGCGTGCAACGAGGAGGCGGGTACGGCGAGTTGCTCCGCCAGTGCCCCGGGCAGGCCCCCGCGTATGCCGACCTCCCGCCGCTGCTCGCACACATGCTGACGCCCGCGCAGACAGCGGCGGCAGGTGCCGCAGCCGAGCATGGTGTCACCCATGACACGGCGGCCGAGCCAGCCGGGATCGACACCGCCGCCGACCGCCGTCACCCGCCCGGCCCACTCGTGGCCCGGCCGCATCGGGTAGGCGGAGTGGCCCTGGTGGAGGTAGGCCATCGCACCGGTGAAGAACTCCACGTCCGTGCCGCACACACCGACCCGCTCGACGTCGACGACGACCTCACCGGGGCCGGCCACCGGCACCGGAAGCTCCTGGACCTCGTACGCGCCGGGACCGGTCAGGACGAACGCGCGCATCACGCGACGGCTCACCACGGGTGGGGCTCGCCCAGGAGGCCGGGCGGTTCCGTCAGCTCGGGCATGTCGCTCGCTCGACCGTCTGTTTATGCTTCATGACGTTCCGGAATCTAGACCGCTGTACCGTCTATCGGAAGGGCTCCATGGAGAGACTCCGCAGCGCGCAGTGGTACGAGGGACAGGACCGCAACGCCTACATCCACCGGGCATGGATGCGACGCGGCGTGCCCGGCGACGCCTTCACCGGCCGGCCGCAGATCGCCATCGCCAACACCGCCTCGGACCTGACCCCTTGCAACGCGCATCTGAACGAGGTCGCGGCCTCGGTGCGCAACGGCGTGTACGAGGCGGGCGGCATCCCGCTGGACCTCCCGGTGGTGTCGCTCGGTGAGACCCAGGTGCGGCCCACCGCCATGCTGTGGCGGAACATGGCCGCGATGGCCACGGAGGAGATGCTGCGGGCCAACCCCGTCGACGGCGTCGTCCTGCTCGGCGGCTGCGACAAGACGATCCCGTCGCTGCTCATGGCCGCGGCCTCGGTGGACCTGCCCGCGGTCGTGGTCCCCGGCGGCCCGATGCTCAACGGCACCTTCCGCGGCGGACTGCTGGGCTGCGGCACCGGTGTGTGGCAGCTGTCGGAGGAGGTCCGCGCGGGCACGCTCTCCCAGGAACAGTTCACCCGCTCCGAGTCGGCGATGATCCGCAGCCGCGGCCACTGCAACACGATGGGCACGGCCTCGACGATGGCGCTGGTGGCGGAGGCGCTCGGCACGGTCGTCCCCGGTACTGCCGGGATCCCCGCCCCCGACAGCCGGCTGCTGGAGGCCGCGCACCACACCGGCCGGCTGGCGGTGGACATGGTGGGCGCCGACCGGCGACCCGGGACGTTCCTGACCGAGGCGTCCTTCCGCAACGCGATCGTCGCCCTGGCCGCCATCGGCGGCTCGACCAACGCCGTCGTCCATCTCCTGGCCGTCGCGGGCCGGCTGGGCATCGACCTGTCGCTCGACGACTTCGACCGCATCGGCTCCCGCGTGCCGGTCCTGGTGGACCTCCAGCCGGCCGGCCGCTTCCTCATGGAGGACTTCCACCGAGCCGGCGGCCTGCTCGCCGTCCTGCGCGAGGTGCGCGACCTGCTCGACCCCGACGCGCTGACCGTCACCGGCAGGCCGCTCGCCCACTACCTCGACGACGCCGAGATCTGGGACGGCGAGGTCATCCGCACCCGCGCCCGGCCACTGGTCGCCGAGGGCGGCATCGCCGTCCTGCGCGGCAACCTCGCACCCGACGGCGCCCTCATCAAACCGGCCGCCGCCTCCGCGCACCTGCTCCGGCACCGGGGCCGGGCCGTCGTCTTCGACAGCATCGAGGACTTCCGCGCCCGTATCGACGACCCCGGTCTCGACGTCGACGCCGACTCCGTCCTCGTGCTGCGCGGCTGCGGACCCAAGGGCTACCCGGGCATGCCCGAGGTCGCCAACATGCCCCTGCCGAAGAAGCTCCTCGCCCGGGGCGTGCGGGACATGGTCCGGGTCTGCGACGGCCGGATGAGCGGCACCGCCTACGGCACGGTCGTCCTGCACGTGGCCCCCGAGGCCGCGGCCGGCGGCCCCCTCGCCCTCGTACGGACCGGGGACTTCATCACCCTCGACGTCGAGGCCCGCCGTATCGACGTCGACGTGCCGGACGGCGAACTCGCCCGCAGAACCCCCGACAAGGCCACCGTCACCGGCTTCGCCAAGCCCCGGCGCGGCTGGGAACGCCTCTACGTCGACCACGTCCTGCAGGCCGACACCGGAGCCGACCTCGACTTCCTCGTCGGCTCCAGCGGCTCCGAGGTGACCCGTGAGTCGCACTGACACCAGGTCACCTCGGGGATTCACCACGTCACGGGCAGTTCCGTGACGCCACCGGTGAGGGTGGTGCGCACCTCCAGCTCGTCCAGCTCCCTGGCGAGCCGCAGACCGGGCAGGCGGCGGGCCAGCGTGGCGAACACGATGCGCAACTCCACCCGGGCCAGGCTCGCGCCGATGCAGAAGTGCACGCCGTGGCCGAAGCCGAGGTGGGTGCGTTCGGGACGGTCGGGGTCGAAGGTCTCGGCGTCGGTGTAGACGGAGGAGTCGCGGTTGGCGGAGTTGACCGACAGGATCACGGCGTCGCCGCGCCGGATGGTGACACCGGCGACGTCGACGTCGGTGTGCGCGTACCGCAGCAGTCCGAGGTCGCCGGGCGCGCCCAGGCGCATGATCTCCTCCACGGTGGCGTTGACCCGGCCGTCGGGGTCGGCGGTCAGCGCCTGCCACTGGTCGCGACGCGTGAGCAGGAAGAGCGTGCCCAGGCCGATGCGGTTGACCGTGGTCTCGTGGCCGGCGAACAGCAGCCCGACGCAGAGCTGGATCATGTCGGCGTAGTCGTAGTCCGTGTCGGTGCTCTGCGCGCGGACGAGGTCGGAGATGACGTCCTCGCCCGGCTGCGCTCGCTTGGTCTCGGCCAGACCGGTCATGTACTCGTTGAACTCGTCCCGCGCCCGGTGGGCTTCGTCGCCGATGGCGTGGTCGGACATGCGCTCCGACAGCGAGGCGAAGCGCTCACGGTCGCTCTCGGGCACCCCGAGCAGCCGGCAGATGACGGCGACCGGCAGCGGGAACGCCAGCCCGGCCTGGAGGTCGACGACCCGGTCGGGGGCGGCGGCGTGCTCGGTGATCAGCCGGTCGACGCACGTGTCGGCCAGGTGCTGGACGTGGTCGGAGAGCATCCGCATCCGCTTGGCCGAGAACGCCGGGGTCAGCAGCCGGCGCATCCGCGTGTGGTCGGCCTCCTCGGTGTCGTAGTTGCCCGTGGGGCCGTCCATGACCGCGGCGGACGTCAGGCGTGACGCCCGTTCCGGCTCGGGGTGGGAGCGGCCGAGTCGCTTGTCGCCGAGCAGGTCGCGCACCTCCTCGAAGCGTGTGACCAGCCAGGCGGGATCACCGGCCGGTGTGGTGACCGGCGTGACCGGCGCCTCGCGGCGCAGTACGCCGTACAGGGGCGCGAGGTCGAGAACGTTCGGCCTCGGGAAGGGCAGTTGCTGTCGCTCGGCGGTAACGCTCATGGCGCTCCTCCTGTGATCTCCGCATGCGATCTTCGAGCCGCCCCGAACGTAGCAGTTTATTGGCAGTAACTGTCATTAAAGTTTCGGTCAGTCGTCTCCCCTGTCGCTCGCGTGTTTAGATCGCCTGATGGAGGACCTCATGGTGGACAGCGGCCGTACACCCCGCCGGGGCCGGCCGCCGGTCAGCGACGAGCAACGCGGGCGGCAACGCCTCGACATCTCCCGCCACGCGGTCCGGCTGTTCGCCGAGCAGGGCGTGGCCGCCACCTCCGGCGAGCAGATCGCCCGGGCCGCCGGAGTCTCCGAGCGCACGCTGTGGCGCTACTTCCCGACCAAGGAGAGCTGCGTCGAGCCGCTGCTCAGGAAGATGCTCGACGCCTTCCGGACGGTCCTGCACGCCTGGCCGTCCGAAGCCGGCCTGATCGAACACCTGCGCACGGCCTACCAGCCCGTCCTCGACTCCTCGTCCGAGGACGTCGAGGCGGTTCTCGCCGTCATCCGCATGACCCATGACGAACCCGCGCTGCGCGCCGCCTACCTCGTGCTCCGGGAGCGCGCCGAAGAGACGTTCACCGAGGTCCTCGCCGAACGCATGGCCATGCCGCCCGAGACGTTCGAGGTGCGCGTGCAGGCCGCCACCATGAACGCCGTACTCAAGGTCGCCGCCGACGAATTCGCCCGTGAAACGGCCGACCGGGGCATCACCCCCGAGGTGCTGAACGATCACCGCGAACAACTCGCCCACGCACTCGGCCTCGTCACCAGGAGACTCTCGGGCACGGACGCCGACTGACGCGCCCCGCCCCCGTTGGGAGCCCGTCTCGCTTCAGCGCTCTCGACGACCGACCACGGCGGCGTGCGGGTTGTGGGCGCGTACCGCTGCCGCGACCGCGGCGTCGTCGGGCCGGTCGCGCGCTTCGAGGCCCGCGACGACGCCCTCGATGTTGTTCTGCGGCTGGTTCTGGCTGAGCTTGAACTTGGCCTCGACACGGCTGATGACCACCTCGACGCCGACGATGCCGCGCAGTTGCCGCTCCACGAACTTCGCCGGGGCCTGGTCGACGGACCAGGGTTCGGCGCGCCCGGCTTCATGCCGGTCGGTCAGGCGGCGTACCTGGCTCTCGATCCAGGCCGGGTCGTCGTGCACGACCAACTGCCCGTACACGTGCGCGGTGATGTAGTTCCAGGTCGGCACCACCCGGTGGTGCTCCGCCTTGGCCGGATACCACGACGGTGTCACGTACGCCTCGGGCCCGCGGACGATCACCATGGCCTCGCCCTGCACCGGCCGACGCCACTGGTCGTTGCCGCGCGCCATGTGGCCGACGAGGGCGCCGTGTTCGCCGGCGTCCGGGTCGTACTCGAAAGGCAGCAGGGTGGCCACGAGGCCCTCGGCGGTCATGGTGATCAGGTCGGACGCGCCGTGGTGGTCCAGCAGTTCACGGACCGAGGCCTCGTCGGGGACGAAGTGCTTGGGGAGGTACATGGCAGCCTTTCGCGCCGTTGGGGCTCAGGTGGTGGTCCGGGGTCCGGCCGGGCTGAGGTAGGACGCGGCGGTCTGTGCGGCGTGCGGGGCGAGCAGGCCCTGGAGCTCCTCCGCCGCGGCCTTGAGGAGATCGCCGTCGCGGGTCGCGTGGAGGGTTTCGAGGACGAAGGCGACGTGTGTGGAGTCCTCGGTGACGCGGGTGCGGTGGGCGTCGCGGTGGTTCCAGTGGCGGGTCAGGACGCCGGTGGTGTCCGCGTAGATGATCTCGCCGGGCTTGGGGTGCTCGACGGTGTCGGGTTCGCCGAGCGGGGTGAAGGACTCGGTGCCGTCCGCGTAACGGATGGCGACGTCCCCGGCGACGTGGGCCAGGTCGAAGGCGCCGGCGGGCAGGCCGTGGCGGACGGAGACGGCGTTGTAGGAGTCGACGGCCGGGTTGATGCGCGGCAGCGTGCCCTTCTTGGCGAGGCGGCGGCCGAGCGCGTCGACGCTCGGGCGGATGCGGCGGGGGTTGGTGCCGAAGGAGCGGTAGGCGGTGTGCCAGGCCTCGATGCGGGGGTCGGTCTCGTCGGCGGGCTGCCAGGTGCCGTCGGCGAGTTGCTGCTCCAGGTCCGCCACGGCGGTTGCGGTGTGGGGCCAGGGTTCGTGGCCGCGCAGGCCGGTGGCGGTAACCAGGGCGATGAGGGTGTCGGGGAAGGCGTCCGCGACGGCGGGGGTGAGGTGGAAGGTGGGCATGCGGGTTTTCCGTTTCTCGCGTCGGGGCGGGCCTTGGTTCGGTGGTGAGCAGGAGCAGCAGGTTCGCCATGGAGTCCAGCACACCCGCGGCTGCCGGCAGGGCGTACGCGGGCCGCTCCGAGCCCAGCCTGCGGTGCATCACCTCCGCCGCGGCCGGGGTGACGGCCGAGGAGACCGCCCGGCCGACGATCAGCGGCGCCACCCGGCTGTCGGACGGCGCCTGATGCAGGCAGACAAGCTGAAGGGCGATGGCGGGACCGCTCGCCGGCGTGCGGTAGAGCAGGGCGAACGCGGCGGCGGAGGCGACCCGGACGCGGCATCCCGGCCGAGGGTGCCGGCGCTGGACGAGGCTCCGATCACCGGCCACGAGCGAGCTGCCCAGGACCAGCAGCAGAGCGATCACGGCACATCCCTTACCATTCAGTGGAACGACCAGACCATACAACAGAACGACCGGCTGGTGTCAATAAAACGACCGGGCGGTGCAGTCGAATGTTCCAGCTGCAAGGATGGTGATCAGGTGGCCGAGGCAGCCGCAGCCCTGCGGACGGTCGCACACAACGTCCGGGCGGCCCGCATCCGCGCGGGCCTGACGCTGGAGGAACTCAGCCGGCGCGCCCAGGTCAGCAAGGGCGCCCTGGTGGGACTCGAGAAAGCCCAGGGCAACCCCAACCTCGCCACCCTGGTCCGGCTGGCCGACACCCTGGGCATCTCGGTGTCCGCCCTGATGCAGGGACCGCCCGCAGGCCGCGTCCGTGTCGTGTCCGCAGAGGCCGTGGCCCCCTTGTGGACCGGAGAGCGGGGCAGCGAGGCCCGGCTGATGCTGACGACGTCAGGGCCCGCGCCGGTCGAGGTCTGGCGCTGGCGGCTGGAACCGGACGAGGAATACCCGAGCCACCCCCACCAGGGCGGAGTGGTGGAAACCGTCAGCGTCACCTCCGGCCGGATGACCCTGATCGTCGACGGCACCGAGCACACCGTCGAGGCGGGCCAGACCGCCACGTTCGACGGCGACACCCCGCACACCTACCGCGGTGCGGGCACCCAGACCTGCCACCTGATCATGACGGTCCATCTGCCACCCGGCCCCATCCCGGCGAGCTGAACCGCCAGAGTGCCGATCGCTCGTGTGGTCGCGTCGGTAACCGGATTGCCCTATCCGGATTCGCTGGTGCGATCTCCCGCGACCGCGCCAAGCTCGACGACCTCGTCGGCACGCTGACCGCCGAGGGCATCACCGCCGCCGCGTTCCCCGCGGACGTACTCGACCGCGACGCGCTCACCCAGGCGCTCAAGGACGCCGCCACGCGGTTCGGCGGCATCGACGTACTGGAGTACTCCCCGGTGGGGACCTTCGGCGTCACCACGCTGACCGCTCCGGCCGGGACCGAGCCGTCTCACGTGGAGTTCGAGATGAACTTCCAGCTGTACGGCGCCATCACCGCCACCCAGGCCGTGCTGCCCGCGATGCGGGAGGCCGGCGCGGGCACCCTGCTCTACACCACCGGCGCCGGATCCATCTGGCCCGACCCGAGGGTCGCCAACGTCAACGCCGCCGCCGCGGCCCTGCGCAACTGGGCGATGAACCTGCACAAGGAACTGGCCGACGCAGGCACCGGCATCCAGGCCGCCCATGTCGGTATCGACGCGTCGATCGGCGTCTCCGTCATCCCCGGGCTGGAGGCGACCAAGCCCGAGCGGATCTCCCCCCTCTACTGGGAACTGCACACCACCAAGCGCGACCAGGCGGAGCTCGTCTCCAAGCTCTGACAGCCGGGCTCCAGGTCCGCGAACCTCATCCGTCACTCGTGTTTCAGGCCTCGGCGTTTCGGCCAACCGAAGCCGCCCCGGGGCGGCTTCAGTACCGCGTCCACCCGTTCGCGTCCTTGCCGCACCTGGGGGCGCACGCGTCCGGAATCGATCGCGTTCGATTCCCGCGCTGCGTCGTTATGCCGTGCACCGCCGAGCCATCCAGGTGCGGCACGACCCGAGGAGCGATGCGGATGACGGTCACCGACGCCTCGACCGACAACGCGAAGTCGCCGCCCCCTCCACCCCCGGCCACCATCACCTTCGAGGGCAAGTTCGGCAAGAACCCGCTGGCAGACGCCGGCTTCACCGCGATGTGCCGACGTCTGCCCGCCGTGCTCGGGCACACGGCCCGGATGGCGTGGGCCGTCGACAGGACCGGCGTCGTGCTGCTCCTCGCCTGCCAGTTGCTGACCGGCGGCGCGGCCGCCGTCGTCCTCGCGTTCACCGCACAGGCGATGACCCACATCCTCGGCACCGGCACCGTGTCCGAACGCCTGCACGCCGCGCTGCCCGCCCTGATCGTCGTGACGACGGCCGCCGCCATCGGCCGAATCAGCGGCGCCCTGTCCTCGTACGCCGACGGACGCATCACCCCGCTGCTGACGACCGAAGCGGACATCGCGCTGGTGACCGCCGTGTGCCGCGTGGAGTCGAGCGCCTACGGCGAGGACGGATTCGCCGACCGGCAGGAGGCCGCCGAAATCGGCGTCACCCGGACCCGGCTGATGGTGCAGGACGCTCAGCGGTTCATGTCCGCCCTCATCCGCATGGTCGCCGCGAGCGGGGTCGTCACGACGCTGCACCCGCTGCTGCTGCCCCTGCTCCTGCTGGCCGTCCTCCCGGCCGGCGCCGGAGCCGTCCTGTCGGCACGCGTCGACTACGAGACCCACTACCTCAACCTCGGCGACCGCAACGTGCGCTCCATGATGCGCTGGTGGGCCACCTACTCCCGCTTCGGCGACGAGGTCCGCGCCAACGGCATGACCGGCTACCTCACCTACTGGTACCGCGCCCTGTCCGACCGGATCGACGAGCGCACCCTGACCGCTGCCCCGCGCATGCTGCGCATCACCCTCGGCACCAGCGCCCTGGGCGGGGTCTTCCTGCTGTGCACCTGGACCACGCTGGCCTGGCTGGCCGCCACCGGCCGCATCGCCCTGCCCGTCGCGGCCACCGCCGTGGTCGCCGTCCAGACCACACTGGCCGCGCTCTCCCAGTTCGTCATCCACGGCGCCGCGATGTTCCACACCTCGCTCTACCTCGCCGACATGCGGTCCTTCCTCGACATGGCGAGTGAGCGCGCACCCAGGCGCGGGGACCTGGCCGTCCCGGAACGAGTGGACGAGATCCGCCTCGACGAGGTCGTCTACCAGTATCCCGGCAAGGAGGAACCCGCCGTCGCAGGCGTATCGCTCACGCTGCGGCGCGGCGAGATCCTGGCCGTCGTCGGCGAGAACGGCTCGGGCAAGTCGACCCTGACCAAACTCATCACCGGCATCCTGCTCGCCGACAAGGGCCGCGTCCTGTGGGACGACACCGACCTCGCCCAGGCCGACCCCGACGCCGTGTGGAAACGCACCGCGCTCGTCCCGCAGAACTTCGCCGCCTGGCCCCTGCGCGCCCGCGAGAACATCACCCTCGGCCAGCCCCGGACGCTCGACGACGGGCCGGTGTGGGACGTCGTCGACGCCGTCGGCATGCGCGAGGCGATCGGGAAACTGCCCCAGCAGCTCGACACCCTCCTCGCCAAAGAGCTGTGGGGCGGCGCCGAGTTGTCAGGCGGGCAGTGGCAACGCCTCGCATGCGGCCGCGCCCTCTACAGGCGGACCCCGCTCCTGATCCTGGACGAACCGACCTCGCAGATGGACGCCCGCGGCGAGCACGCCATCTTCCTGGAGATCAAGCGGATCGCCGCCGAGCGCATGACGATCGTCGTCACCCACCAGCTCGAGAACACCAAGCTCGCCGACCGCATCATCGTCATGGACCAGGGCCGCGTCATCGAACAGGGCACGTACGAGGAACTGGCGAACGCCGGAGGCCTGTTCGCGGAACTCGTCTCCCTGTCCCAGGACCGGTGACGGACCATGAACCTCGCAACCTGACCCACGCGCCCGCCTCGTCGCCGACGACAACGGCACCACCGGTCTCGCGAACGCTCGAGCCGGTTTCCGCCAAGTAGAGGGTGAGACCGCCGACCGGCGGTCCGCCGGCAGAGGTCCTGAGACGGAGGTCCGGTGACCAAGGACCTGAACGACAAGCATGCGCCGACCCCTGCAGTGCTGGACCCGGCAGCCTTCGAGCCGCTGGTCGAGCGACATTCGGTGGGCCTGCACGGCTACTTCGCGCGCCGCGCGCCGTCAGCCGCCGACGACCTGCTCGCCGAGCTGTGGCTCCAGGCGTACGCGACGCGACACGGTTTCGATCCCGACCGGGGGTCCGTACGAGCCTGGCTGTTCGGCGTGGCCAGAAACGTCCTGTCCGCGCACTGGCGGCGGCTCGCGGCATCCCGGCCGCCGGGCCCGGCGGGATCGAGCGGGGCCGACGATCCCTGGGAGGCGGTCGACGACCGGCTCGTCGCCGCCGCGATGGCCCCGCGACTGCGCGCGACTCTCGCTGAACTGCCCCCGGACGAACGCGAGTTGCTGCTCCTGGTCGCCTGGGAGCAGCTGACGCCGAGCGAGGCCGCGGCCGTGGTCGGCATACCCGCCGCGACGGCTCGCACTCGACTGCACCGCGCCCGCAACCGCATGCGCTCCGGCGCCTCCCGCGAGCTGACAGGCGGCCCCACGTGACGGACACAGAAGGAGTGAACGGCATGAACAGCAGGAACGGAAACCATGGGATGGACGGGACGGGCAGGATGAACGAACGCGACGACCTTCTCGACTTCCCGGGCGCCGACGAACTGATAGCGGCCGGAGCCGTGGCTCCGCCCCGGGCGGACCAACTCACCGCCGCACGCGACCTGTTGGCACGCCTCGCGGAGCGCGAGACCACGAACACGCGCGCCGCCCTGGCGCATGACGCCGTGCTGCCGCCCGCCGTGGCGCGACGGGACGGTCCGACGGCGTACCTGGCCCCTCCGCGGACACCACGGCTCGTCGGCCGCGCAGCGCACGGCCCGGACGGGGAGGAACCGTCGGGGACCGGGGGCCGGCGAAGCCGGGGCCCGCGCCGCCGCCGGTTGCTGGTCGCGGGTGCGGCGGTGGCGGTGCTCGCCGCGGGGGCGGTTGCGTATCCGGTGCTGGACGTGGGAGGCAAGCCCGCGTCCACGGCCTCGGCGGCCACCCGGTTCCTGAACGAGATGGCGGAGGTCTCGACAGAGGCCCCGGCGCCCCAGGGGAAGTACTGGATGTCCCACTACTGGGCGAAGGACGGCCGGGCGACGGCCACGGTGACCGTCTACAGCGACCGGTCGGGCGCCACCTGGATTCGGCACCCCAGCGGCAAGGTGACCAGGTCGGGCCACAACATCGCCGACTGGCCCGTGGGCGACCGACGGCTGTCCTGGACCGACTTCGACCGGCTGCCCACCGACCCGGAAGCGCTGAAGGCCCACTTCTCCAAGGGCGCCGCACAGCGGTTCGACCAGGCCATGGCGCTGCTCGCGGAGTCCCCGGCGAGCCCCCGGCTGCGCTCCGCGCTGTTCCAGATCGTCGCGGAGACCCCTGGGGTGACCATGACCCAGAACGTCAAGGACAGCCAGGGCCGTCCGGGCACCGTGATCAACCTCCGCCGCGAGGTGGAGAATCGCAAGGAGAAGATGGGGGCGGAGCCCTCCGCCGCTTCCCGCACCTACGTGGACGGCCCCTACTACTTCATCGACCCGCGAACCAGCCGCGTACTGGAACAGACCAGCGAACTCGGCGCCACCTCCCTCGTCCGCACGACCTACCTCAAGGTCGGATGGACCGACCGCATCGGCTGACGGGCACCCGGCACCCCGCCGCGGCGCGCACGCCGCGCCGGGGCCGGCAGCCACGCCCATGGAGCGTGTGGCAATGCCTCTACCCGCCGCGGACCGCACGGCGGAGCTTGGTGAGGCGCTCGCGAAGGGTGCGTTCCCCGCCGTGCTGCGTGGGGCGGTAGTAGTCCTTGCCCACCAGTGCGTCCGGCGGGTACTGCTGCTCCAGGACTCCGTCGGACGTGGCGTGGGGATAGCGGTAGCCGACCGCGTTGCCCAGCTCCGCGGCGCCTGTGTAGCGGCCGTACCGCAGGTGAGCGGGCACCTCACCGACGGCGCCCGCTCGGACGTCCGCCATGGCCTCGTCGATCCCGACGATCACCGTGTTCGACTTCGGCGCCAGGGCCAGATGCACGGTGGCCTGCGCCAGGGCGAGACGAGCCTCGGGCATCCCGATCAGCTGGACCGTCTGCGCCGCGGCGACGGCCGCCTGCAGCGCTGTCGGGTCGGCCAGCCCGACGTCCTCACTGGCGTGCACCAGCAGCCGCCGCGCGACGAACCGCGGGTCCTCCCCTGCCACGAGCATGCGGGCCAGGTAATGCAGCGCGGCGTCGGGGTCCGAACCGCGGATCGACTTGATGAACGCGCTGATGACGTCGTAGTGCTGGTCGCCCTGCCGGTCGTAGCGCACAGTGGTCTCGGCGATGGCCCGCTCCACGGCCGGCACGTCAATCACCATGCCGCCCGTGTCAGCCACCCCGTCGGCACTCGCCTCCAGCGCGGTCAGCGCGCTACGGGCGTCGCCGGCGGCAAGGCGCACCAGGGCGTCCTCGGCCTCGGCCGACAGCGAGACCGAACCGCCGAGGCCGCGCTGATCCGTCACCGCCCGCCGCAGCAGCTCGCGGACCTCGTCCTCGCTCAGCGACTGGAGCTGCAACACCAGCAACCGCGAGAGCAGCGGCGACACCACCGAGAACGACGGGTTCTCCGTGGTGGCGGCAACGAGCAACACAAGCCTGTCCTCGACAGCGCCGAGCAACGCATCCTGCTGCGTCTTGGAGAAGCGGTGCACCTCGTCGATGAACAGCACGGTTCGCCGGTTGTGACGGTGGCGACGGCGCGCGTCGTTGATCACCTCGCGCAGTTCCTTGACTCCGCTGGACAGCGCGGAGAGGGCGACGAAGTGCCGGGTATCGACGGCGGCGAGCAGGCGCGCAATCGTGGTCTTCCCGGTGCCCGGCGGGCCGTAGAGCAACAGCGACGCCGCCTCCCCGCCCTCGACCAGCCGCCGCAGAGGGGCGCCGGGACGCAGCAAGTGCGCCTGGCCGACGACCTCATCGAGCGTGCGCGGCCGCATCCGCACCGCCAACGGCGCGGTGGCCCGCACGGGCTCGGCGGGCGGGGTGTCGGACAGGGTGTCGGACGTCGGTAACTCGAACAGCCCCTGCTCCTCGGCAGTCATCACTGCCCTTCCTGTGTGGGGTGGTCACTCATGAACGGACCCTACGTCTCATGAACGGAACCCATGTCTGCCGTCACACCTACGCGTACAGCGTTCCCCGGGCGACGACGACGGCGGATCCCGCCACCTGGACCGACTCGATCCGTTCCGACGTCCCCGTGGCCCGAGCCCGCATAGTCGAAGGACGGTCGATCTCGACACCCTGGCGGATCTCGATCCACTCCCCGAACGGGATCAGACCGTGCCGGGCCAGGTGTACCGCGAGAGAGCCGGCGGCCGAGCCGGTGGCCGCGTCCTCCACCACGCCATAGGCGGGCGAGAACATCCGCAGCCTCCATCGCGAACCCGAACCCGCGAAGCAGTTGGCGGCCATATCGGGAAGCCTGGCGAGAATCCTCTGGTCCGGCTCCAGACCGGAGAGCGCAGCCACGCTGTCCAGGCCGACGAACACGTGCCGCGGTCCGTTGCAGTAGACCTCGACCGGCAGGGTGCAGGTGGACGCCGCCAGACCGAGACCGGCGAGCAACTCGTCCGCATGGTCGTAGAGCTCCCACGTGGGGATGGGTTGCGTCATGCGGGCCGCGCCGACCCGGCCGTCGCCGGCCCGCTCAAGACGGAACGCCACAGTGCCCATGGCGGTCTCCATCCGGATCGTCTCCGCCGCGTTCGACTCGCCGAGCACGATGGCGGTACCCAGGGTCGGATGCCCGGCGAACGGCAACTCGTTCACCGGGGTGAAGATCCGGACCCGTACATCACCGTCGTCTTCCGCGGGGAGGACGAAAACGGTCTCCGACAGGTGCATCTCCTGTGCGATCCGCTGCATGCGCTCGGGAGGAATACCGACGGAATCCACGAAGACCGCGGTCGGGTTGCCTTCCAGCGGGACGTCGGTGAAGACGTCGGCTACCACGTACTCATATGTACCCATCGGTTTCCGTCCTCGACGTCGGGTCATCGCGGCTCATCCGCTGAAGTCCAGGTCAGTGGGTGTCGAACAGGGTCTGGTATCGAGCGACTGCCTGTTCTGTTGCTGCACGCTCGTCAGAGGTCGGGTCGAACGGATCGGCCGCGGGGGGAAGTGCACCAAGTTTGAGTAGCGCGGCCATGAGAAGCATGCGCGCCTTGGAAGCTGTGAGGTTGTTGCCCGAGATGAACGTCGGGTCGGTCCGGTAGGCCATGCCTCCGGTGTTGCCGCGGCCGGTGCGGACCACCGGCATACCGGCGAAGATGGCGACGCTCAATGCCGCATTCCTCGTCGGGTCGGCCATCCCGAACGGTGACATGCCTTCACATACGAAACCGGCCAGTGGTGCCGTGGCGAGATTGGCCTTGATCCGTGCGAGGATCTCCACTTCCTCGTCAGCCGTGGACGGACTGTCGGTGTCGATCCGCGTCGCCGCGTACCGGCCGTACTTGGTGATCGTGACGTGCGGCATGGCGGTGGGGACGAGTCCGTCGGTGTCCCTGATCGAAACGTCGACCAAGGACACGCCCGTGTCCAATGTGCCGGCGACGCCGGTCACCTGCTCGGGGAGCACGGTGAGGCGTAGGTCCGAGCAATGGGTGTGACGACGGGCGGGGAGGTACGTGAGCTGAGGCGGGCCATAGCCACCCAGGTCGGCAACGACTCCGCCATGACCGCCGGTGACTTCGTAACCCCCCGGTCGGGCGTCGACCTTGGTCACGTCCCGGGCCGCGTAGACGAGTTCATCGACGATCACGCAGGCACCCACGCGGTCTTCGCCCCGTTCGTCCAGGGCGACGCCTGACGCGATGTACTTCACGCCGTCCACCACATTGCGGTCGCCGTCGGCGCTCAACGATTGGTGACGGCGTTGAGCGGCGTGTCCGATGAGTGGCACCGTCGTGTCGACCATCAGTCCGAGCCAGTACAAGGTCTCCTCGACGGTCGGACTTCCCTCGAGCCATTGGGCGCCGTCGTAATCTCCGGTAGCGAGGACAGCCTGGACCTGATTGGTCGCCTGGGCGAGGCTCGTCAGGCCGGGCTCGCGCTGCAGGTGGTACGGGTAGTAGACGAAGAAGTCCTGCCCGAGGCGTTCGGAATCGGGGTCCGCGGTGTATCCGCCCGACGGAGCGGCGCGGAAGAAGTCAAAGTCGGCGATCGACCACAGCTCGACGGGAGTTCCGTGGTCGGCAAGGCCGAACCGCTCGATCTCCTCGTAGAGGCGGCGGGCATCGGGGTAGAACGTTTGTCGAGCGGCTTCCGGTGGTGCGAACGGTGTGGTCGCGGTCTCTTCCCAAGCGGACCCATCCGCTTGCCTGGCCATGTAGGGGAGGGGATAGAGACCGTCGTCGGGGCGGAGTTCGACGGCGTACACCGGTGTGGCGTCGACGTGAGGCTGCTCCTGGTGGAATGTGCCGTCCTTGTCGAGCCAGCCGTCCGGGGGAGCGTACAAGCGGGCTGCGTCTCGTTCGAGTGGATGCGCGCTGAACGCCTCGATGTAGACCGTCACAGGTGCCGCGAGCCGCTGGGGGCGCAGGACGTCGAAGTGCGCGGGGCGCAGCGGGAGACCGTGACGTGTACGTGCCTTGTTCGATGTGATCAGGTCCGGTGTGTTGAGGATCGTCGCCGTCGGCCCGGCGAACACCGCGATCCGCGGCCGCGGCGCGCCGCCCGGAAGGATTTCACGCATCACAACGGGCGCAGGTGCTCGATCGTGACGCCGTGCCGCTCGGCCAGCCGCTGGGCGACCAACGATCGATGGCAGGCCTCAGGGTCGCGCTCGACACAGAACAGCGCTGCGGTCCCGCTGCTCGGCAGCGCCGACACGATCGGCGCGAGGTCGGCGCGGTCGAGGATCTCGCTCGTGTAGCGGCGGGTGTACTCGGCGGCGAGCTCGCGGCGCGAGCGTTTGCCGACCCCGCGGCGGTCGTCCTCGGCGTACTGGAGCTGACGTAACTCGGTTGTCGGGGCGAGTTCCCGGTGGTGCTCGTAGGCGATCCCGGCAGCGGCGAGGGCCGCCTGCAGCCGGCGTGAGTTCGCCCAGGCGTACTCGGGTCCGCGCACGCCGCGGCGCTGGCGTACGTCGAGCAGCAGGCGGACATTCGCCTGCTGCAGTCGTTGCAGGTAGGACTCGCCGTCGAAGCCATAGACGCCGATTGTTGCCACCTTGAGCACCACAGATCTCCCGTCCGCTTGATTGCTTGCTGCTGATTCGGTTCGCTGGCGCGTCACCCGGCGGCAGCGATCAGGGCGGTCGTCTCCATGGGCAATTCGGCGATCCGTGCGATGTCCAGGCCGGCTCGGTTCAGCAGCGCTGTGACCCGGTCGAGGGTGCGGTGCTCGCCGCCCGTCGTCATCAACAGGTGCAGATCCCAGAGGGCAGGCAGCACGGTGGAGTCCTCGTCCTCGACGAAACGATCGAGGATCAGCAGTCGCGACGAGGAGTCCGCCATGGCGCGGCGGCAGTTCTCGAAGACCTTGACGACCGCGTCGTCGTCCCAGCCGGCCAGCACTCGGCAGAGGATATAGACGTCCCCGCCCGTCGGGACGTCTTCGAACATGTCGCCCCCGACCAGGTGGACGCGGTCCGGTCCGATGGTGGCGGCCAGGTGCTCACGCGCCTTGGGCATCATGTGTTCGCGGTCGAAGAGCGTGCCTCTGGCATCTGGTGCGGCGCCGAGGATCGTGGCGAGGAGGTGCCCGCCCCCTCCGCCCACGTCCACGACCATCTTGCCGCCGGAGAAGTCGAAGACCTCCGGGACCTGGTGGAAGAACATGCTTCCGGCGTTCATGGTGTGCTGGAACCGCCTGGCGGTGGCCGCGTCCTGACTGAGATAGTCGTAAAACGACTGGCCGTAGGCGACTTCGAAACCCGAGCTTGCCGTGCTGATGGCGTGGTGGGCGTGACCCCAGGCGGAGTAGAACTCCTCGCCGTAGAGCAGGCACATGTCGCGCAGGGACTGAGGGCCGTCGAGCAGCGCTGCGCTCACCTGGGTACTCCGGTAGCCGGTCGACTCGCTGCCCTCGAATACGCCCATGGCCACCAGGAGGCGCATCAGGCGGTGAAGGCCCTTCTCATCGGCCCCCGTCGATTTGGCGAGTTCGCCGCAGGTGGTCCGGCCGGCCTCTATGTGGTCCGGCAGTCTGAGTTTGACCGCGGTGTACAGGGCCTGCGCCCTCCACCCACCGGTGATGATGTCGACCACCTCTCGAGTGGCCTGCACGTCGACTGTCATTGAGTCCTCCCCATCCTTCGCATGAGCACCCGGGGCCCCGAGGACCTCCCGGTGTGAAGCGGAACCAGCGGACAGCCCCACCACACACCGGGAGACCTCCCACCCTTCACCCGTCAGCCGGCCGTGGCGCCTCGACAGGTCACGGCGGCGGGTGGTGGGGGGCGTACTGCTTCACGATCCACCGGCAGATCACCTCCACGACGTAGGCCCGCTCGGCGTCGTCGAGTGCGTGCCCGGCGGGGATGCCGTGCCAGCGCGCGAGGCAGGTGCGGCAGCACGTCGCGGTGGCGTGCTGGGCGACGAAGACGGGATGTCCGCGGTAGGGCGTCTGACGGCCGTCGTTGCGCGGTTCGGCCGGGGCCAACCTGCGACCGATCAGATCCTCGGCGTGCCTGCGGACGGTCATGATCCCGCGCAAGTCGACCACCGCACGGTCCCTTCCGCGCAGCCGAAACTTCGCGCGGAAGGGGTGCCGCCCGATCCGGTCCAACCTGTCATCCAACTCGTCCGTCATCGGTTCGGGGCTGGTTCGAACGCAGTAGCCCCGTGGTCGATCAGGACCGCTGCTGGCTGATGTTGACCATCCAGGTGATCCCGAACTGGTCCACGAGCGAGCCGGCCTCGTCACCCCACGCCTGCTTCTCCAGAGGCATCGTCACGATGCCGCCGGCGGACAGCTTCTCGAAGTAGTCGCGGAGTCTGGCGTCGTCGCCGCCGAGGTAAAGCGCGACGTTGTTGCCCGGGTTGAAGGGCACCTCCTGCGGGACGTCCCACGCCATCACCGTGTAGCCGTCCGGGGTGCTGAGCATGGCGTGCATGATCTTGTCGGCGTTGGGCGCGTCCGGTGCACCGAACTCGCCGACCGTGCCCATCTCCAGCTTGCCGCCGAGGACTTCCCGGTAGAACTCCATGGCCTGCCGTGCGTTGCCGTTGAATGCGATGTACGGGTTGAGCTGAGATCCCATCTGATGCTCCTTGCTGAGAGTGCGAAACGACTCGAACCTGGAAGTCCCTTACGTGGGGATCCCGCCGCGCTTGATCTCCGGCACGTCGATCCCCAGCGCACGCAACTGCTGGAACGGATTCATGAACTCTCGGTTCTGCTTGATCTTTCCGTTCTCGAGCAGGAACGAGTGTATGAAGTGGTTCCTGTAGTAGCCGGGCGGGTAGTCCGGATAGAGGATCTGCCCCTCTCCGTCACACTCGACCCAGAATCTGTTGGGGTCTTGTGTTTCGAAGATCTGCACGTTCTTCCATTCCCAGTCGGGGAACATTCGCAATGACCACTCGCCGTGCGCCTTGAGTTTCTCGTGGCCCTGCGAGACGACTGGTTCGCCGGTGTCCGTGGTGTACAGGCCGGCGCTACCGTCCTCGGTGAACAGCAGATACCGCGTCAAGCGGTTCTCGCCTTTTCGGCTCATGTAGTCCGCGACGACCTCGCGGTTCCGGCGGCGGAGTTCGACGTCGGTGCCGAATCCCTCGGGCTGCGTACTGGTGTCTGCCATCTCGAATCCCCCCACTCCAGGATGTGACCGCCCAGTTGTGGCCTGTTTTCGATGCTTGTCGCACGGCCCTGTGCCGCCGCCCGTGTTCGGGTGATGCCCCCGGAACACGGGCGGCGGCAGGGTTTCAGGACCGCGTGGCGACCGCTTCCACCTCGAACAGGATGTCGGGCATGGCCAAGCCGGCGACCCCGATGACGGTTTGCGTGGGCGGCTTCTCCGCGCCGCCGCTCGCCACGGCCTGGCCGATTGCCTTGAGCTTGTCGAAGTCGGGGTTCACCACGTACGTCCTGAGCTGGACGACGTCGGTGAGGTCAAGCCCGTGGGCCGCGAGGGCCGTGCCGAGGTTGCTGAACGCTTGCTGCACCTGCTCGTTGAAGTCGTTCGAGACGACCATGCCGTCCGGGCCCGATCCGTACTGACCCGAGACGAACACCAGCTCCGTGCCGGCCGGGACGGAGGCGGTGTGGCTGTAGCCGAACGGGCTGGGGTCGTGCAAACCGTCTGGATTGACGATCGTGTGTGACACGTGGATTACCTCTTCTGTGGGATGCGTGTTTCTTGTAAGTGGCACTCAGTGCAGACGGAGCTCGGGGCGGTAAATGTCCAACCAGGTGCTCAGATCGAGTACTCGTTCCATGCCGTTGCGGACATCGATGGGCATCGCGTCCGAGTCTCGCCGCGTAATTTCTTCCAGCCGGCTACGGTCGACCAGATCGAACACCGGATCATCGGTCGAGAGTAGTTCCTTGCACTGTTGTAGCAGAGCGCCGGTGTACAGCGGATCGAGAGTGGCCGGATAGGGAGCTTTGGCTCGATTCAGCACCGACTGCGGCAACAGGTCGGCAGTCGCGGCGCGGAGCAGGCTCTTCTCCCTGCCGTCGAAGGTCTTCAATGACCACGGCGTGTTGTAGACATACTCCACGAGCCGGTGGTCGCAGAAGGGGACCCGGACCTCCAGTCCCACGGCCATGCTTATCCGGTCCTTGCGCTCCAGGAGCATGCGGACGAAACGGGTCAGGTGCAGGTGACACATCACCCGCATCCGCATCTCGTGGTCGCTCTCACCGTCGGCCCGCTCGACCTCGGCAACCGCGTCGGCGTAACGGTCGCGAATATAGGTGGGCAGGTCGAGTGCGGCCGTGATATCGGCATTGAACCGATCGGACACTTGGGCCCGCGCGCCGCTGACAAAGACGGCCATCCAGGGAAAGGTGTCCGCCGCCTGTGCCTCCGGCTGGTGGAACCACCTGTATCCGCCGAAGACCTCGTCGGCGGACTCCCCGGACAGGGCGACCGTGGAATGCTCACGAATGGCTTGAAACAGCAAGTACAGCGAGGCATCCATGTCACCGAGGCTGAGCGGGCTGTCCCGCGCGGTGATGACCGCACGGCGCACCCCCGGGTCGGCAATCGCGGCATGGTTGAGCACGATGGCCTCATGCTGCGAACCCACGTGCGTGGCCACCTCACGCGCGTAGGGGGCGTCCGTGGTGGGGCGCAGGTCGTCGGCGACGAAATCGTCCTCCCGCCCGACGAAATCCACTGCGAAGCTGCGCACCTGCTCGCCGGGCTCGCCGTGCTCGCCGGGCCTGCCGAGCTTGGCGGCAGCCAGTGCGGTGATCACGCTGGAGTCCAGCCCACCGGAGAGCAGTGTGCAGCGCGGCACGTCGGAGACCAGCTGACGGCCCACGATGTCCTCGAGCAACGTGCGCACGGTGGCGATGGTGGTCTGCCGGTCATCGGTGTGAGGGCGGGTCGGCAGGGTCCAGTAACGGCGTTCACGCAGGCCGGCGCGGTCGACGGTGACCACGCCACCCGGTACCACCTCGCGCATCCCGCACCACACCGCAGCCCCTGGCGTCTGGGTGAAGCTGACCAGCTCACGCAGTCCGTCGAGGTCGACCGCCCGGTCCGCCAGCGGGTTGGCGAGGATCGCCTTCGGCTCGGAGCCGAACAGCACCCCGTCATCGGTACCGGAGAAATAGAGCGGCTTGACGCCCAACCGGTCGCGGATCATCACGAGCTTGTCGGTCCTGGCATCCCAGACGGCGAAGGCGTACATGCCGTTGAGCCGCTCGGCGACCGCTTCACCCCACTCGAGGTAGCCATGAAGCACCACCTCGGTATCGCTGCGGGTCCGGAACCGATGGCCTCGACGGAGTAACTCGCTGCGGAGCTCAGGGAAGTTGTAGACCTCTCCGCTGTAGGTGATCGTCACCGCACCGTCGTCGGTGTCCACCCACATGGGCTGGCTGCCGCCTTCGATGTCGATGACGGCCAGCCTGCGATGGCCGAGCGCCGCGTGCCGGTCGAGCCGGGTGCCTTCGGCGTCCGGTCCCCGGCAGGCCATGGTCGCTGTCATCGCGTCCAGGTCCGCGCGGTGCTGAGTCAGATCCCGGTCGAACGAGACCCATCCCGCGATTCCACACATCGATTCGCCTTCTTCCTCTCGCGTGCACGGTCCAGGGCGCGGTCACGGTTGGAGCCGGCCGGCACGCCAGCCGGGGCCGTCACGCTCGTACCGCAGCCTCTGGTGCAACCGGTCCGGGTCGGCCTGCCAGAACTCGACCGACGCGGGCTGAAGCAGATAGCCCAGCCAGACGGCCGGGCGAGGCAGCGCCAAGCCGTCGCGGCCCAGTTCCCGGGCCTGCTTGCGCAACGCGTCCTCGTCCGGCAGTGGCGCGCTCTGATGCGAAGCCACCGACATCGGGTGCGTGCCGACCGGCCGGGCGGCCCACAGGGCATCGGATTCCTCGTCGGGCAACGGATGGGTCGGGCCGGACACGATCACCTGGCGGCCGGCCTCGCGCCAGTAGAGGACGCCTGATGCCCAGCCCGTCTCGGCCAGTTCTCGGCCCTTGCGGCTGTTGGCGTGGCTGGCGAACACCAAACCGGTGTCGCGAACCGCGAGCACCTGCACGATCCGGTTGGAGGCGTGACCGCGGGCATCGGCGGAGGCCAGTGCCAGCGCGCCCGGCTCGCGGACGGCGTTCGCGACCGCGCTGTCGAACCAGGCCTTGAGCAGGCCCATCGGTTCGGCGGGCGGGGCGGAGAACTCGTCGGCACCCGGCGGTTGGATCGATGCGCTCACGACGACTTCCTGACCGGTTCGAAGGCCAGGCCGCGATCGACCGGTTGGCCGGAGTGGACGCCTTCGACGATGGCCTCGACGTCGGTCGCCATTCGGTGAGTCGGCGGGTATCCGATGAGCTCGGTGGCCCGGTTCGGCGGCATCGGTGCCGTCAGGTCGGCTGTGGACTCCCACAGCATCACCGCGCCCCAGCGGTTGGTCTCCCGGTCGGAGATCCAGAACTTCAACCGCAGCCCCTGAATCCGCGCCCACGGCTCCACGCCTTCTTCTCGCAGATAGACGCGTAGGGAGTCGATGGTCTGGTCGGACCCGGCAAGGTCCCACCAGGAGATGGTGGCTTTCATGCGTTCAGTACCTCCTCGGTCTCCGTCAGCGGCGCCAGCAGCTCTCCCAGGAGGCGCTCCCCGTCCTGGGTGAGCACCGATTCGAGGTGGAACTGCACCGAGCTGAAGTGCGGCCCGCGCAGGGCATGTACCTCGCCCGTGCCGGCGTCCAGGCTGACCCTCACCTCGCCGACGCCAGGCACCTCCAACTGCTCGGCTCGCCCGCAGGCCACGTAAGAGTTGTAGAAGCCCACCCGTTCCCGCGAGCCGAACAGGTCGATCTCGCGCTGGGTGCCCTGGTTCGGGACCTCCCGGCGCCTCAGCCCGAGCCCGAGGTGCCGGCACAGCAACTGATGGCTCAGGCACACGGCCAGAAAGGGGACGCGCCGGGACAGCAAGTGCTCGATCGCCGAGGTGAGGTGGGCCATCCTGGGATGGTCAACCTCCCGCGGGTCGCCGGGACCGGGGCCCAGAACGACGAGATCGTGGTCGTCGAAGCGGTGGGGCGCGTCGAAGCGGGTGAGCTCCACCGTCAGCCCGATGGCGCGCAGTTGGTGGGCCAGCATCGCGCTGAAGGTGTCCTCGGCATCAATGATCAGCGCCCGGCGGCCGGCCAGCACCGGCTGCGGCTGTGCTCGCGAGTCGGCGTCGCTGAGCCAGAAGCGCGCGATCGTCGCGTTGCGCCTCCCCAGGGCTTCCCGGACCAACGGGTGCTCGTCGAGCCGCTCGTCGGCGCCCAGCGCCGAAAGCAGGCCCGCGGCCTTGGTGCGGGTCTCGGCGACCTCGGCGACGGGGTCGGAGTGCCGGACCAGCGTTGCGCCCACGCCCACCTCGACGTGACCGCTGCCGTCGAGGTCCGAGGTACTGATGTCGGCGGTGCGGATGAGGATGGCGGAGTCCAGGGTGCGCGCGCCGCCGGCGTCCCGGCCGATGAGGGCCGCGACGCCCCCGTAGTAGCCGCGGCCGCGCGGCTCGTAGCGGGCGATCACCCGGCAGGCGTTCTCCAGCGGGCTGCCGGTCACTGTGGGGGCGAACATCGTTTCCCGCAGGATGTCCCGGGGATCGAGGTCGCTGCGCCCCTCGATGATGTACTCGGTGTGCGCAAGCCAGGCCATTTCCCGCAGGAACGGGCCCACCACTCGGCCTCCGCCCCGGCAGACCCGGGCCATCATTTTCAGTTCCTCGTCCAGGACCATGTACAACTCGTCGGTCTCTTTGCCGTCGGTGAGGAAGTCCATGACCTCCGACAGCACCGGTCCTGTCGGCGGGTAGCGGTAGGTGCCGCTGATCGGGGTCATCGCCGCGACGCCGTCTCGCAGGCTGACGTGGCGCTCCGGTGTGGCGCCGACGAAGGTCCGAGTGCCCGTGTGCACGAGGAAGGTCCAGTAGGCGCCGGTCTCGCGGGTGAGCAACCGGCGGAACAGGCTCAGTGCGCTGCGCGTGGAATACCCGGTGATGGTGGCGACGAACGAGCGCTTGATGACGAAGTTCGAGCCCTCTCCGGTGCCTATCTCGTTGTCGAGCACCGCGCGAACCGTGTCGGCGTAGGC
The DNA here is from genome assembly GCF_028885415.1 of Streptomyces coeruleorubidus. Classification (GTDB taxonomy): domain Bacteria; phylum Actinomycetota; class Actinomycetes; order Streptomycetales; family Streptomycetaceae; genus Streptomyces; species Streptomyces coeruleorubidus_A. Next base: position 1,287,668 of record NZ_CP118527.1, on the reverse strand, counting down.
GTCGTCCTCGGTGTCGAAACGCCCACCGGTCAGGGCGATCGGCTCGTCCGGCAGGCGTCTCAGCGCCTCGGACGTGGCGATCCGGCCCTGGTCGGTCACCGACATCGCGAGCAGCGGTGAGCCGTCCTCAGCGGCGGCGAAGCCGCGCTCGGTGATCTGCTGGTGCGACACCAGGACCAGCGCTTCCTGCCGGGCCTCGCCGGGCCGCCCGGTCCCGTCGGCCAGCGGGATGTCGGCGAGCCGGGCCGGGGTACTGACCTGGCCCAGCAGGATCTCCATCCGGTCCGGGCCCAGGGTCTCGGGGCGGTGCAGAAGGGCGAAGGCGCCGGGGTTGGGTCCCAGCACGTGATCGAGTAAGTGAGGGGAGTTCATCGGAAGACCTCCTCGGTGGTGGTGACCACCGAGCAGCGAGCGGCCGCGTAGTCCAGGGCCAGCCGGTGGTACTCGGCGGAGAAGTCGCCAACCGCGTCGGCGACCAGGAACGGCTGGATGTCGTTGGTGAACGCCTCGATGGCCGTCACCAGTACGCCGACGTGCGCGTACACGCCGCAGATGATCAGCTGGTCGCGGTCCTGGTCGCGCATCCGCGCCAGCAGGTCCGAGCGGAAGAACGCGCTGTAGCGCCACTTGGTGAGCACCCGGTCCGCCGGCCGGGGTGCGAGCTCCTCGACGACCAGACGATCGAGGGGGTCCACCCTCATGCCCGGACCCCAGAAGTCCTTCAGCAGGCCGCGCTCCTGCTCCGTCATGCCACCGGGTTGCGCGGTGTAGAACACCGGGACCTCGAGCGCGGCGCAGCGCTCCCGCAGCAGCGCACAGTGGCGTACCAGCGGGTCACGCACCGACGAGGGAAACGGTGCGAGGAAATAGCGCTGCATGTCGTGCACGAGCAGCACCGCCCGGCGTGAGTCGAGGGTCCATCGCGCGGTGTTGACGGGCAGTTCGCCCTTCGTCGGCAGTGGGTAGCCTGGGATCGGAGCTATGCCCGGCACGGTTCTCCCTCGGCCCGGTTCGTCATCATCTGCGCCTGCCAGGCCGAGACCACCGATACTGCCTGGCGGGGGTTGAGTCGCGGGTCGCACAACGTCGTGTACTTCTCACCGATCCGGTCGGTGTCGTAGTGGGCGTCGACGCATTCGGTCACCGCGTCGGGGGTGGTCTCCAGATGTATCCCGCCCGGTATTCCGCCGGCTGTGCGAACGGCGACCTGGAACGCGGTGACCTCCCGGATGATCGTCTCCACGACTCGGGTCTTGCGTCCCCCGGCGGTGGTCACCGTGTTGGCGTGCATGGGGTCGACCAGCCAGATCACCGGGTGTCCGGCGGCGCGCACGGCCCGGACCAACGGCGGCAGCAGATCCATGGTCGCGTCAGCACCCATCCGAGCGATCAAGGTAAGTCGGCCCGGCTCCCGTCCAGGGTCGAGCCGCGCGCACAGCCCGAGCAGGTCGGGGACGGTCATTCGCGGCCCGACCTTGCAGGCAACCGGGTTGACCACTTCTGCCAACAGCGCGACGTGGGCCCCCTCGAGCTGGCGGGTTCGCTCGCCGATCCACGGCCAATGAGTGGAAGTGAGCGCGACCCGACCCTCCCGGTCCCGACGCAGCATCGGGATCTCGTAGTCGAGCAGCAGAGACTCGTGGCTGGTCCACACGGCCGGCTCGATGCGCGCCCGCGGCGTCGGGGTGAGGTTGGCCATGAGCTGGCTCGCCGCCCGGTAGCCCGCCAAGAGGCGCCGGGGATCGGCCCGCCGTGCTTCCGGGTCCGGCTCCGGACCGTTCACCATGTGCCCTCGGTACACCGGGATCTCGACGCCGCCGGCCCACTCGGTGTGCGCCGACCGTGGCTTGGCGTACTGGCCTCCGATCCGGCCCACCCGCACCACCGGCTGATGAGTAATCGCGTTCATGACGCCGGCGAGCACGTCGAGGAGTCCCGCCTTCCGCTCCACGTCACCCGCGGTGCATTCCGCGGGATCCTCCGCGCAGTCACCCGCCTGCACCAATTGCGCCTGCCCGGCGGCAACCCCGGCGAGCAACTCCCGGAGCCCGCTCAGTGATTCGGCTTCCACGAGCGGGGGAAGGGCCGCCAGCACATCCCGGACCTGCTCGACCTGTGCCGGGTCCTCCCACTGAGGCTGCTGCCGCGCCACCGGGGCCCGCGAAACTTCCAGCGAGGTGACGTTCAAGTTCTCTCCAAACCTCGGACATGTCAGCAACTCGCTATTCGCGCATCAACCGATGACCCGCAACCGATGGCCGGCGGCGGATTGACTCCCGTCTGTGCAGCCGGCTCGCCGACCAGTCGCTGAGCTTGAAAAGGACGAGACTGCCGAGGTGGCCCGATCAGTGGTGGGCCGATGTTCCGCTGCCGTGGGGCGGGTAGGGATTATCCTGGACGTACAGCCACGTACCATTCGGCTGTTCTTGTACGGTGTCGCAGAAATTCCCGGTGAAGCTCTCGCGGGTACCATCCGGCCCGGTCTGCTCCAGGGAATAGTCGCCCATTATGGCCGCCGTACGGCCACGTACTTTCTCACCTGTGCGCTTGCCTCCCGCCAGCACGGTCTGGCGAGGGTTGACCGTGAGCACCGGATCCGACTTGAACCATTCGACGTAGAACTCCCGTATTTCCTGGTGACCCCTGACAATCGATCCGTCGTAATCGACAATCGCCGCTTCGGGCTCATGGAGAGCGATGATTCCGTCCACGTCCTTGGCCTTGATCCGCTCGCCCAGGAACTCCAGCAACTGGGCGGGGGTCTTGGCGGCGGCCCGCGCACCGCCGATATCCGCGGAGGTCGTGGTGGCAGTCGAGTTGCTCGCGGCCGGCGACGCATTCGTCGTCTCGGCCTGGAGGACGAAGGTGGGGCCGACGAGGCTCCCAGCCGTCAGCAAAACGGCCGTGGCAGCGATCGGCAACGTGCGCATGATCCTATTCATGCCATCTCCCCCAAACTGGAGATGGCAACCAGGTAAATACAACGCGTCTGCAGCGTTGGACCCTCGGCCCCGCTCCTCGACGGAATACCGCGATCCGTTTGCTGCGGAATACCGCGATCCGTCTTCTGGCGGGTGTGGTCTTACCGGCCCCCGTTTGCCATCCCGTCCCCGTGATGGCAGTCATATAATCGTCCGAGACTGACCTCTGTCAAGGCCTGGAGAAATGCGACGGGTGTCAATATTTGGCTTTTCCGGCCGCGCGGTCGTAAACCATATTGACGGCTGTAGTTCTTGATCGTTGATGCGTTCGCGCTGGTCAGCGGCGCGGTTTTTGGCAGAGGTGGCCACCGTGATCATTAATGTTCGCGACGACGTGCGTCCCCGACGGCGGCCTCCGGTACAACCGTCCGCCCGCGACAACGTGCGGACGGGACGCTCTGACCTCGATGAATGGAACGCGTTCCGCGCACAAAGATGCGTCGGCTCGTCGTTGACCGGCGATCCGCGGCAGGGCCAGGGTGGTGGAGCCGGAACGGATTCCGATCTCCCGTTTCCGGTCACCGGACTGCGTGCAGGAGGCCGTGATGCTCCAGACAGAAACCCATGAACACGCCGAGCTCGCGGAAGACTCCGAAGCGTCTGTCGTCGGCGCGACACCGGCAGGCACACCGACGCCGTCGGCGGTCAGTCGCGGACTGTTCTTCCAGCGCTGCCTCTGGTGCGGCACCCCGGCCTACCGACGCTCGTTCTGCCGGGCTTGCGGGGCGACTGCCTTCAAACCGGAGCGCAGCACCGGTGCCGGGGTCCTCGTTCGCCGTATCGGCCAGGTTCCGCTCAACACGTGGTTCGTCGCGATGGACGAGGGCTTCAACCTGCTCTGCCAGGTGACCAGGACGGAGCCGGTCGTGGTCGCGGTCGGGGCGAGGGTACGAGTCGTGCGGGCCGTGGCTCCCCGCGACCAAGGGCTTCCCCTCATCGAACTCATCCACCGGGCAACGTCGTTGGAGCGCTGCTGGTGACAGTACCCGGCTCGATCGGAGTCACGGGGCCGGGGCGATCAGAGAAGGAGGGTGCGTGAGCACTCAGCACAACGTTCCGGACGGACGGGCCGACGATCCCGGTGCATCGGGGCGGGGCGCGCTCGACGGCCTGCGCATCGCCGACTTCTCCCGGGTTCTCGCCGGGCCCTACGCCACCATGCTCCTCGCCGACCTCGGCGCCGACGTGGTGAAGGTCGAGCGGCCGGGCATCGGGGACGACACCCGGGCCTGGCACCCGCCGGCGGGCCATGACGGCACGTCGACCTACTTCCTGAGCGTCAACCGCAACAAGAGGTCGATCGTGCTCGACCTGACCACGGAGGCCGGCCGGGCACAGGCACGCGCCCTGGTCGCCGAGTCCGACGTGCTGGTGGAGAACTTCCGGCCCGGCACGATGGAGCGGCTGGGCCTCGGCCACAAGGAACTCCGTGCGCAGCGCCCGGAGCTGGTCTACTGCTCGATCAGTGGCTTCGGCAGCGGTGCGGGCGCCGCGATCCCCGGGTACGACCTGCTCGTGCAGGCCGTCGGCGGCCTGATGAGCGTCACCGGGGAGGCGCACGGAGAGCCGGTGAAGGCCGGCGTGGCCCTCGTCGATGTGATCACCGGACTGCACGCCTCGCTCGGCATCCTGGCGGCCCTCCGGCACCGGGACGCCACTGGTCAGGGGCAGCTCGTGGAGGTGAATCTGCTCGGCTCACTGCTGTCGGCCATGGTCAACCAGGCGTCGGCGTTCGCTGTCGCCGGTGTGGTTCCGGGACGCATGGGCAACGCGCACCCGAGCATCTCCCCGTACGAGACCCTTCCCACCGCCGACCGTCCGCTCGCCCTCGCGGTGGGCAACGACCGGCAGTTCGCGGCGCTCGCCGACGTCGTCGGGGAACCCGGTCTCGCTGTCGACGACCGCTTCCGCACCAACGCCGACCGAGTCGCCCACCGTGCCGAACTCCGGGACATCCTGGCCAAGCGGCTCGGTGCCGCGGGCGCCGACCACTGGTCGGCCGTCCTGCTGGCCGCCGGGGTGCCCGCCGGACCGGTCAACACCCTCGACGAGGCCTTCGCCTTCGCCCACAGGCTCGGCCTGCCCGGCGTCGTCGACATCCCCGCCGCACCGGTCGACGGGGAGGCAGGCAGGCCCGCCCGGCAGGTCGCGCACCCCATCTCGCTGAGCGGGACACCCGCGCGGTACCGCCTGCCCCCGCCCGGCCTGGGCCAGCACACCGCGGAGATCCTCCACGGCCCGTCCGACCGTCCCTCGGTGTGACCCGGCACGCCCCCCGACCCATTCGCAGCGCCGGCATCGCGACCGAGCCAACCACCCGATTTCCCACCCCTGATGACAAGGAGCCCACACGATGAGCGGCAAGCCTCTGAAGAACCCCCTCGATCTGCTCGACATCGCCTTCGTCCTGACCGACGAGGAGCGCGAGATCCAGGCCACCGTCGGCAGGTTCCTCGCCGACCGGGTGCGCCCGCATATCGGCGAGTGGTTCGAGAACGCCCACTTTGCTCGCGAACTCGCCCCCGAACTGGGCAAGTTGGGTGTGCTCGGTATGCACCTCGAAGGGTACGGCTGCGCCGGCACCAACGCGGTCGGCTACGGTCTGGCCTGCCTGGAGCTGGAGGCGGCGGACTCCGGTTTCCGCAGCTTCGTCTCCGTGCAGGGCTCGCTGTCGATGTTCTCCATCTGGAAGTGGGGCTCGGAGGAGCAGAAGCTCCAGTGGCTGCCCCGGCTGGCCGCCGGTGAGGCGATCGGCTGCTTCGGCCTGACCGAGCCCGACTTCGGCAGCAACCCCTCCGGAATGCGCACCAGGGCCGTCCGGGACGGCGACGACTGGATCCTGAACGGTTCCAAGATGTGGATCACCAACGGCGGCATCGCCGATGTGGCCACCGTCTGGGCGCAGACCGAGGACGGCATCCGCGGCTTCCTCGTGCCGCGCGGCACGCCCGGCTTCACCACGCAGGACATCAAGCAGAAGATGTCGCTGCGCGCCTCGATCACCTCGGAGCTGTACTTCGACGACGTCCGGCTGCCGGACTCCGCGCGACTCCCGCTCGCGGAGGGCCTGCGCGGACCGCTGTCCTGCCTGAACGAGGCCCGCTTCGGCATCCTGTTCGGCGCGGTCGGCGCCGCCCGCGACTCGATCCAGGCGGCCATCGCCTACGCCGACTCCCGGGTGCAGTTCGACAAGCCGATCAGCGCCTTCCAGCTCACCCAGAAGAAGCTCGCCGACATGACCGTGTCCCTGGGCAGCGCCGCACTCCTCGCCGTACACCTGGGCCGGCTCAAGGACCAGCACCGCATCCGGCCCGAGCAGATCAGCGTCGGCAAGCTCAACAACGTCCGGGAAGCCATCGCCATCGCGCGGGAGTGCCGCACGATCCTCGGTGCCAACGGCGTATCCCTGGAGTACTCGCCCCTGCGCCACGCCAACAACCTGGAGTCCGTCCTCACCTACGAAGGCACCAGCGAGATGCACACCCTGGTCGTCGGTCAGGCGATCACCGGCTACCCGGCGTTCCGCTGACCACCGAAGGCTGAAGGAAGACGACCGTGAACATCGTCGTACTCGTCAAGCAGGTTCCGGACACCGCTGCCGAGCGCACCCTGTCCGAGGCCGACCACACCCTCGACCGCGAGAACGCCGACCTCGTCCTGGACGAGATCAACGAGCGGGCCGCGGAGGAGGCCCTGACGCTGAAGGAGACGGCGGGCGCCGAGGTCACCGTCGTGTCCATGGGACCCGACTCCGCACTCGATGCCATCCGCAAGGTCCTGGCGATGGGCGCCGACCGCGGCATCCACATCTGCGACGACAGGCTCCGGGGCGCCGACCTCGTGACCACGGCGAAGGTGCTGGCAGCCGCCGTGCGGACGGTGAAGGACGTCGCCCTGGTACTCGCGGGCAACGCGACGACCGACGGACAGTCGAGCGCGGTCCCCGCCATCGTCGCGGACCTGCTCGGCCTGCCGCAGCTGACGCATGCCAGGGAGCTGACCGTGGACGCGGGGCGGGTACGCGCGGAGCGCGAGACCGACAACGGCGAGGCGACGCTTGACGCACCGCTGCCCGCGCTGGTCAGCGTCACCGAGAAGATCAACGAACCCCGCTACCCCTCCTTCAAGGGGATCATGGCCGCCAAGAAGAAACCGGTGGAGACGGTCGGCCTCGACGACCTGTTCCCCGACGCGGACGGCACCGGGCTCCTCACGACCCGCACCCACGTCGTGGAGGCCGTCCCGCGTCCGGCACGGGGCGTCGGAATCCGTGTCACGGACGACGGCTCGGCCGGCCGACGACTCGTCGACTACCTGATCGCCCAGAAGCTCGTCTGAACCGCCCTCCCCAGCAGTACGACCAGAAGCAGGCACCCATGCCCGATGTCCTCGTCCTCGTCGACCACGACGGGGCACGCGTCCACAAGTCCACGTACGAACTCCTCACCGGCGCACGGCGGTTGGGCGACCCGGCCGCAGTCGTCGTGGGAACCCCCGGCACTGCGGCCCGCCTCAAGGATCCCCTCGCCCGTCATGGCGCCACGAGCGTCTACGCGGCCGAATCCCCCGAAGCGGACGAGTTTCTCTCCACGCCGGCCGTCGACGCCCTGGAAATCGCGGTCCGAGAGGTCTCCCCGGCCGCCGTTCTGGTCTCCGCGACGACGGACGGCAAGGAGGTGGCCGGGCGTCTCGCCGCACGGCTGGACGCGGGGCTGCTGGTCGACGCGGTCGACGTGGACCCGGCCGGCGTGGCCACCCAGGTCGTCTTCGGCGGGTCGTACACCGTGCGCTCACAGGTCACCCACGGTCTGCCGGTGATCGCCGTGCGGCCGGGCTCCTTCGAGCCGGAGGAGCGTCCCGTCAATGCGGGGGAGCGGCAACTCGCCCTGCCACCGGTCGGCCGTGCGGCATCCGCCCGCATCACCGCCCGGCGAGCCGTGCTCGCGGGCGACCGCCCCGAGCTCACCGGGGCGACCGTCGTCGTGTCCGGCGGACGCGGTGTCGGGGGAGCGGACGGCTTCAAGGTGGTGGAGGAACTGGCCGACGTCCTGGGCGGAGCGGTGGGCGCCTCACGTGCCGCGGTCGACGCCGGCTATTACCCGCACCAGTACCAGGTGGGGCAGACCGGCAAGTCCGTCTCCCCGCAGCTGTACATCGCCCTGGGCATCTCAGGGGCCATCCAGCACCTCGCCGGCATGCAGACCTCCAAGACGATCGTCGCGGTCAACAAGGATCCCGAGGCGCCGATCCTCGACCTGGCCGACTACGCCGTGGTGGGCGACCTGTTCGCCGTGGCCCCCCAGCTGGCCCGGGAAGTGGCCGCCCGCAGGGAGGCCGGTTGAGGGACCGGGGCGCGACGGCCGGTACGGTGGCTCGGCCCCCGACCTGGCGAAGCCCCTGGCCACCTGGCACTTCGGGAGCTCCCGGTCCCCCTCGGCACATGCGCGGAGGGGGACCGGGAGCTCCCGCTTCGGCCATCGGCCCGTCAAGCGGCCAGACGGCGGAACCGGCTGCCGTGGAACACCAGTGGCTCCCGGTCGGGTTCGGCACTCAGGGCGTGGATCTCCAGCAGGACGATCGTGTGGTCGCCTCCGGGCAGCTCGGCGTGGACCGAGCAGTCCAGCCAGAGGCCGGCACCGTGGATGTACACGCTGCCCTCCTCGGATGCCTCCCAGTCGACATCCGCGAACCGGTCCCGGTCCTTGCCGGCCAGCGAACGGCAGACCAGGTCCTGTCCCTCGGCCAGGACGCTCAGGCCCAGGCGGCCCTGCTTGCGCAGCTTCGGCCAGGTAGACGAGGTGTCCTGGACGCAGACCGACACCAGAGGCGGTCGAAGGGACACCGGAGTGAACGTACTCGCGGCCATGCCCACCGGCGTACCCGAATCAAGTGCGCACAGGGCTGTCACCCCGGACGGGAAGCAGCCGAACGCCTGGCGCAGCACGGCAGGATCCGTCGGTGTCGTCGCGAGCGGGCTCATCGGACGTCCCCCTGACCCGACAGAACCGCGCCCAGACGCCGCAGCGAGCCGTTGTTGCCCGCCACGTGCTGGGAGACGCAGCGGACGTCGCGCCAGCGGCGCTGCATCGGGTGGGAGCTGTAGAGCCCCGAGCTGCCGGACAGCGTCATGATCTCGTTGAGGATGCGGCTGCCCTCGTGGTGGATGTGCTGGTGGCCGCCGGTGTAGCCGAACCACTCGGTCGGGGTGGGCTCGTCTCCCGCGACCGCGCGGTCCATGACGACGCGGCCGGTCTGCTCCAGCAGGGCGTTGAGTGCCGCCGTGCGCAGGTGCAGCTCGCCGAACTTCTCCTGGAACACCGGGTCCTCACCGATGAGCACCCCGGGGTTGAACGCCGGCCGCTTGGTGGCGGCCAGTTCGGCGAGATCGTCGAGCGCGCCCTCCAGGCAGCCGATGATGACGGCGTCGTGCGAGGCACCGGTGGCGGTGTACGGCAGGCCGTAGAAGGGCGCGGGGATGTTGTTGCCGCCCACCAGCGGGCCGGTGAAGCGCGCCGGTACGAAGACGTCGTCCATCGTGAAGTCCGTGCTCTGCGTGGCACGCAGGCCCACCGCGTCCCAGGTGTCGAGGAACGTGGCCTGCTCGGGGCGGATCAACGCGACGCGCATGTCGGGGCCGCCGTCCGGCAGCGGGGGCGCGCCCTCGACCACGAAGCCCGCCAGCACCCAGTCCGGGGTGAACGAGCCACTGGCCAGCGGCCAGCGCCCACTGAGACGGTAGCCGCCCTCCACCTCGACCGCCTTGCCCTTCGGGGCTATCGCCCCACGCAGCATCAGGTCGGAACCCTCGCCGAACACCTCCTTCTCAAGCGTCTCCCGGGGCAGCGACCGTACGAAGAACCAGGCCATCGACGCTGCCTGAACGGTCCAGCCGGTGGACCCGTCGGCCCGCGAGACCTCCCGGACCACCCGAGCGCTCTGCACCAGGTCCAGCTGCTCGCCGCCCCATGCCCTGGGCAGGCTCATTCGGAACACTCCGGCCTCGCGCAGAGCGGCGATGATCTCCGTGGGAACGGCCCGCGCGGCCTCGGCCTCGGCGGAACGTGCCGTGATCCGGGGCAGGTGTGCGCGGACGCGGCCCAGCACCCCGTCGTCGGATTCCTGGTCGTGCGATGAGGTGGAGTCGAGCAATGTCGTCATGATCGATCCTTGTGAAGGCCTGCGGTCGTGCGGCAGCAGAACCGCGTGCGGCTGATGGGGGAGCCTCGAATGGGCTTGCGGAGAGCGGCCGCTCCGGCGCGAGGGCGATCGAACGCCGGCCGAAGGGGGCCCGGTCACTGCTCGCATGATGTGGGGCGGGGCGCAGGTCCTGCTTGCGTCCGGGAGCACCGGTAACTTGCGTGGTTGAGAACACGTCCCGGGAGCTGGTCGCGGATCGCCCGGAGGGACTTACCATTCCTCACCTGGAATACCGTCCGGGCCCGCTCCTCGCAGGGCCGGACGAGCCGGGAGGAGAGCCGCATGCCCCGGATCACGACGCCGAGCCACGGCACGGCCACCGAGCGACTGGAATGCTGGCGGGACGCCGTCGGCCGGAACCTCGTGCCCCTGGAGGTCCTGCCGCGCGAGAACGCCGAATTCAGGGCATCACTGCACGCCGTGCGCGTCGGCCAGGTACAGATGTCCGTCATCTCGGCCGCACCGCACAGCGTCGCGCGTACCCGCCGGCACATCGCCTCCGACGCGCCCGACTTCTTCCAGCTCACCGTGCAGCTCACCGGGCAGGGCGTGCTCACCCAGCGGGACCGTCAGGCCAGGGTGGGGCCGGGCGAACTGGTCGTCTACGACACGCGTCGTCCCTTCAGCTACGACCTCCACCAGTCCCACACCGGTCTCGTCCTGATGTTCCCGCGAGGCATGCTGCCGCTGGCGGAGCGTGATCTGTCGCGCGTGACGGCGACTCCGGTGCCCTGCCACGACGGGCTCGGGCAGGTGGTACTGCCTCTCCTGCACGGGCTGGCGCGGCAGATGGAGCACCTGGAGTCCCGTGGCACGCCCCGGCTTGCCGACAACGTGATCGACCTGATCGGCACCCTGCTCGCGGAGCACGCCGACGCGGACCGGACAACAGAAGACGACGGCCCGGACCTGCTCACCGAGCGCGTCCTCGTCTACATGGAGCAGCGGCTCGCCGACCCCGGGCTGAGCCCCGAGGGGATCGCGGCCGCCCACCGCATCTCCCGCCGCTACCTGTACAAGTTGCTGGCGGCACAGGGGTACACGGTCTCGGGCTGGATCCGGGAACAGCGTCTGGCCCGGTGCCGACGTGACCTCACCGATCCGGCCCTGGACCACCTTCCCGTCGGCGCCGTCGGCGGGCGCTGGGGCTTCGCGGACCCGGCCCACTTCAGCCACGCCTTCAAGGCGGCGTATGGCATGAGTCCCCGGGAGGCGCGCACGGCGGGCCGGTGACGCTGAAACAGCGTGGGCCTTCAGGCCGCCCGGTAGTTGAAGAAACCCTGCCCCGACTTCACGCCCAGCAAGCCCGATTCGACCATGCGCCGCAGCAGCGGGGGAGGGGCGTACAGCGGTTCCCGGTACTCCTCGTACAGTGCCTCGCCTATCGCCGCCACGGTGTCCAGCCCGATGAGGTCGGCCAGGCGCAGCGGGCCCATGGGGTGAGCGCAGCCGGCGGTCATCCCGGTGTCGATGTCCTCCGCCGTCGCCGTGCCGGAGCCGACCATGCGCACGGCCGCCAACAGGTACGGAATCAGCAGGGAGTTCACCACGAAGCCGGCACGGTCCTGCGCGACGATCGTCTGCTTGCCCAGGATCTCGCTCGCGAAGGCACGCACGCGCAGTTCCGTTGCCTTCGAGGTGTGCAGGGAGGGGACGACCTCGACGAGTGGCATGACGGGGACGGGGTTGAAGAAGTGCAGGCCGACCACCGATTCCGGACGTCCGGCCGCGGCGGCGAGACGGGCGATGGGGATCGAGGAGGTGTTGCTGGCCAGTACGGCGGCAGGGTCCGTGACCACCTCGCCCAGCTGCCGGAACAGTGCAGTCTTGGCCTGCTCGTCCTCGACGGCCGCCTCGATGACCAGGTCCGCCCCGCCCAGGCGGGAGAGGTCGTCGGTGACCGAGACCCCCGCAAGGGCGTGTGCGCGGTCCTCGGGCGCGAGGGCACCGCGCTTCTCCGCCTTCAGCAGGGAGTCCGCCACACCCGCCAGACCGGCCCGGGCCCTGTCCTCGGTCACGTCGCACAACGTGACGTGCAGTCCGGCCCGGGCGCACACCTCGGTGATGCCCCGGCCCATCTGGCCCGCGCCTACGACGCCCACGTGCTTGATCGCTGTCATGTACTGCTCCGCCTGTCCCTGCGTGGGGCGGCTGTCGACCGACGCCGCCACGGTGTGTGCTGCCGTGTTGAGCGTAGGTCGGGTACACAGCCTCTGACCTGCTGGAACGGTGCGTCATCCGCGTACAAAGGTGCGCCGGTTCGACGCTGTCCGCAGTCCCGAAGGTCTGCATGCCGACGGAGCGTCAGGCTCGTGCCGGACGCCTGCTGCGGGTCGGCGTTCAGGCGGTGGCCGTGGCGGCAGCGGCCTCCCGGAGGCGGCGGATCACGCCGCGCACGGCAGGTGAGGTCTCCCCCTTGCGGTAGGCGCCGACCAGCCGGGTCGTCAGCGCCACGTCCGCCAGCGGCCGGTACGCCACTCCGGGGATCTGGACGCGGCGCAGCGAGTCGGGGACCAGGGCCACCGCGAGACCGCCGCCCACCAGCGTCAGAGCCGCGATGAAGTCCCGCACCGGAGGAGCGCAGCGCGGGCTGAAGCCCCCTTGCTCCGCCACTTCGAGGATCTGGTCACGGCAGCCGTACTCCTCGTCGAAGTGCGGGGCCACGAAGTTCTCGTCGCACAGCTTGGCGGCCGGTACCGCCTCGTACGCCGCCAGTGGCGCGGTAGCCGGCAGCGCGAGGACGATCTGCTCGGTGAGCAGGCAGGTGGCCGTGACTTCGGGTGGGTACTCCGGTCTCCAGCGCAGGAAGCCGACGTCGATGTCCCCGCAGGCCAGCGCTTGCAGTTGGGCCGGTGTTTCCAACTCGCGTACCCGTACGGTGAGTTCGGTGCCGGGGGCCGCGCAGCGGGTGAGGACGTCGGTCAGCACGCCGGAGAACGCGGCCGAGGCGACGTACGCGATGTGGGCATGTCCCAGCTCCCCTCGACCGGCACGCCGGCCCACCGCCTCGGCCCGCGCGGCCTGCGCGAGGGTGAGCCGCGCCTCTTCGAGGAAGAGCCGCCCGGCGCTGGTCAGAGCCGGGCGGGTGCGCCGTCCCCGGTCGATGAGCCGTACGCCGAGGTGTGACTCCAGGGCTCTGATCTGGGCGCTGAGTGCCGACGGTGCGAGATGCAGACGGTCCGAGGCCCGCGCGAAGTGCAGTTCCTCCGCGACGACGACGAACGATTCCAGCCAGCGCAGTTCCACCGATTCCTCCGTCTTGCCGGGACACCCCGCGGCGGCGTCAGGGCAGAACAGGGCCGCCGCGGGGTGAGTATGAGGGATCTGCTGGTTCAGGGGATCACGACGTAGTTGCTGAATCCGCCGTCGAGGTCGGTGGCGCGCCCCGAAATCGCCTCGTTGACCTCGGCCAGCGGGAAGGGCTTGGTGATCAGGTACGACAGGTCCAGTGCCCCGGTCGCCACCATGTCGGCGACTTCCTGGCCCTGCGCGGTGGTGAACCAGTTGGAGCCGATCAGCTGGACCTGCTCGTCCATGAGCCACTTCACGTCGACGGGCAGCCGGTCGGCCACGCCGCCCACATTGACCACCTTGCCGCCGCGGCGCACGCCCTGCATGGAGTCGAGCATCGTCTCCACCGGGGCCTTGGCGCCGAGGGCGCTGATGACGAAGTCCGCTCCCTCGCCGCCGGTGCGGGACTTGGCCCACTCGCCGGTGGAGCCCTCGCCCAGGCGCATGACCTCGATCCGGTCCGGGGCCAGCTCCTTGACGCGCTTGAGGAGTTCCTCGTTGCGGCCCGTGCCGAGGACCCTGGAGACGCCGGAGGCCAGTGCGAGGAGGGTGGAGGCGACACCGAGTGTGCCCGTGATCCCGTCGATGAGCGCGACCTGGCCGGGGCCGGCCGCCGCGTGCTTGAGGGCTCCGTAGGAGGTGCCGATGTAACCGAGCTTGCCGGCCTGCTCGAACGTCATGTTGTCGGGGATGTTGACGATCGAGTACTGCGGCGCCGTCATGTACTCGGCGAAGCCGCCGTAGGGGTAGAGGTCGAAGATCCGCTGGCCGTCGCGCGAGGTGCTGAAGTAGCCGTTCAGGGTGAAGTAGCGGCACCGGCTGAGCTCGCCCCCGCGGCACACCTGACAGCTGCCGCAGGATCGCAGCGGGCTCACATAGACCCAATCGCCGGGCTTGGTGTTGAGCACCGCCTCGCCGACCGCCTCGACCACGCCCGCCGGGTCCAGACCGAAGATCGCGGGGAGCTTGGGCAAGGGCTGGTGGGGATACCAGGTGGGCCAGTTGTTGATCACATTCGCCATGTTCGGCACGATTCCGCATGCCTTGACCCGCACCAGCACGTCGGTCGGCCGCGGGACCGGCACGTCGATCGTGTCCACCGACATCGGCTCACCGAGCGCGTGCAGTCGTGCAGCGAGCATTTTCGCCATTGAAAAACTCCGGAATTGAGGGGCGGTAGGGTGCCGAGAGCTACGAATTCGGGAAAGGATTCGGGTAATTGTCTTCGAGGTCGATGTCCAGCAGACCCATGATCCGGACGCCGGAGTTGTACCAGGCGATGGACAACGACAGTTCGACCATCTGCCGGTCCGTCAGGTGCGCGGCGGCGGCACGCCACGTCTCCGCCGAGACGTCGACCTGGAGCGTGGACTCCCTGGCGAGGCGCATGACCGCCTTCTCCGTCTCGTCGAACAGGTCGGCCGACTCGAAGTCGGCCACCGCCGCGAGCTGTTCCTCGGTGAGCCCGGCCTTGAGACCGTGCGACTGGTGGTGTGCGACCTCGTACGCGGACCGGGTGGCGTGACCCACGGTCAGGATCGCCAGCTCGCGCAACTTGGGGCTGAGGTCGGCGGCCCGCAGTGAGTCGGCGTAGGTCAGGAAGGCGTCCAGCTGGGTGGGCGCGTTGGTGAGGGCGAGGAAGATGTTCGCCGTCGGTACCTTGCGTTCGGTCTCCAGCCGGTCGTAGAGCGGCTTCAGCGACTCGTCCGCGTCCTCGCGGCGCAGGTAGGGAACTCGTGCCATGACGTCTCCTTGGGGCGGGGTGGACGGAAGGTCAGGGGAGGGGCTGCTCGAGCAGGAACCGCTCCAGCGACATCGGTTTCGGCGGCTCGGCCGGCGGGATCTGCGGTACGCCGACGAAGGGCGACGCCTCGAAGTACCACTTCTCCAGGGCCGGCAGGCCCCAGCGCGCGTTGGTGCTCAGCGATGCCGCGTCCCAGCGCACGGGCTCGATCTCGGTGTCGATCGTCTGGTAATGGCTGTTGAAGACCTCCACCCGGTGCCCGTCGGGGTCCCGGAGGTAGGCGAAGAGCATCCCGCCCGGACCGTGCCGTCCCGGGCCCCGCTCCACGCCGTCGCCGTATCCGAGGATGCCTGCCCAGTCGCAGGCGGAGAAGATGTCGCGGCTCTCGGAGACGGTGTAGGCGAAGTGGTGCAGGGCGGGCCCGGTGTTCTCGACGATCGCGAGGTCCAGGCAGGTGCCCTTGCGGTACATGAAGGCGCCCAGCAGCTTGTCGCCGTGCTCCAGGTACTCCGAGTTGCGGAAGCCGAGTTCGCCGTAGAAGGCGGTCAGTTCGTAGGTGTCCGGCGCGAAGGTCTGGAAGTGATCCAGACGCTGAGCGTGGGCGCCCTTGTACCGAGCGAAGTCGATGTGCAGCCGCGGCCTGGTCTCCATGTGGGCGCACAGTTCGAGCGGCGTGCCGATGGGGTCGCTGACGTGCAGGGTGCGGCCCTGGTACGGGGCGTCGACCCACTCGGCGGGCAGGCCGCGCTCACGGAACCAGGCGTATGCGAGATCGAGGTCTTCGTCGAAGAGCACCCTGAAGCCGATCCTCCTGCACGCGCCCGCGCCCTCCTCGTCGAGCTCCAGGACGAGACTGTGGTGGCAGGCCTCGGCCAGGCCGCGCAGGTGGCAGGTGCGGTCGTCCTCGTCGCTGACGACGAGCCCCAGCGCCCTCGCGTAGAAGTTCCGGCTCTCGGCCAGGTCGGCGACGGTGAGCCGGACATGGCTGGAGCGGGTGATGTTGAAACTCGGGCGCATATTGACGGGTGGCAGCATGCTGGTCTCCGTGCTCCGATCGGCTCTGTATTTCGGTGACTGTAATACTTCGGGGTGTTTTTACGGCTTGGCTGTGGAGGGCCCGGATTCGGGGAATGTGAAGGCGGACCATCCGCTGAATTCCGCGGATTCGCCGAGGGACTCCTCGATACGCAGCACCTCGTTCCACTTGGCCATGCGCTCGGAGCGGGTGAACGAGCCCACCTTCAGCTGGCCGGCATCCCAGCCGACGCTGAGATGCGCGATGGTGATGTCCTCGGTCTCACCGGACCGGGCCGAGACGATGGTGCCGAAGCCGGCGTCCTTCCCGGCGCGCAGGGCCTGGAACGCCTCCGTGACCGTGCCGGCCTGGTTCGGCTTGACGAGGACGGCGTTCGCCGCCCCGCCGGTGGCCGCCGCCTCCACCCGCTTGGCGTTCGTGACCAGGTAGTCGTCGCCGATCACCTGGCAGCGGTGGCCGTGGCGCCGGGTGAACTCCACCATGCCGTCGGTGTCGTCCTCACCCACGGGGTCCTCGACGGACAGGATCGGATACTGCTCGATCCAGTCGCCCAGCATGTCGATCAGCGCGGCGGTGTCCAGCGTACGGTCGTCCAGGGCCAGCGTGTACCGACCGCCGCTGCCGAACTGCGAGGCTGCCACGTCCAGCGAGATGCCGACCTGCGTCGAGGGCGCGAAGCCCGCGGCCTCGATCGCCCGGGTCAGCGTCTCGAGCGCCTCCTCGTTGGAGCCGAACGCGGGCCAGAAGCCGCCCTCGTCGGCTACACCCTGCGCCTTTCCGGCCTTGCGCATCAGGCCTCCGGCCGCCCGGTAGATCTCCGCGGTCCAGTCCAGCGCATCGGAGAAGCTGCCGGCCGCGGGGCACATCACCATGAAGTCCTGGACGTCGACGCGACGGTCCGCATGGGCGCCGCCGCCGAAGATCTGGATCTCCGGCAGGGGGATGCGGACCGGTCGTCCGCCGGCCAGATGCTGCCACAGCGGTACGCCCGCGGACGCGGCGGCGGCGTGCAGTACCGCCATGGACGTGGCCACGATCGCGTTGCCGCCGAGACGGCTGCGGTCGGGGGTGCCGTCGAGGTCCACCAGGAGCCGGTCGACGGCCTCCTGGTCGGTCGCGTCGCGGGTCAGGAGGGCGGGTGCGATCTCCTGGTTCACGGAGCCGACCGCACGGTGCACGTCGAGTCCGCCGAAGCTGCTGCCGCCGTCGCGCAGGTCGAGCGCCTCTCCCCGGCCCGTCGACGCGCCCGCCGGTGCGATGGCCCGGCCGGTCGCGCCGCTTGCGAGATGGACCTCGACCTCCACGGTCGGCCGCCCGCGTGAGTCCCACACCCTGCGGCCGTGGAGCTTGGCGATCCGCGCGTCTGTCATGGCGGTGCAACCTTTCGGAGTTCGGACGATCGGGGCGCCGAGCGGTGCCTGTGCCTGTCATCAGGGGGCGGCCGTCCGCGCAGCCGGAGGCGTATGAGAACCCGGCTCTCGTAGTGCTAACGATAGCGCAATGGTGGGAAGTGTCGATGGTTCTGTCAAGGGTGAAAGCTGTTGCGGTGGGCTGTTGTGTTGCCTGTTTCCGTCATCCATGCCGTGGACGAGCTTGTGCTATCGTTCGCATAGTCCGCTCGCGTGACTTGTGACGCTGCGGCAAGAACTCCGGCGAGCCCGCGTTGCCTGGACGGACGGACAGCACGGGCAGCGTGGGTTCGCCGGGCCCGATCGCGGCCGACAGGAAAGCGAGCCGACATGACACCCGAGCCCTCTGTGGCACCCATGACCCTCACCACGGTGGTGGCCAGCACTCGTCCCGGACGCGTGGGCAGGTCCGTCGCGGACTGGTTCACCTCCCGGGTCGCGGAGTGCGAGCAGTTCGAGTCGCACCTGGTCGACCTGCAAGAACTCGCTCTGCCGTTCTTCGACGAGCCGCATCCGCCCGCTCTGCGGACGTACACGAAGAGCCACACCCGCGCATGGAGCCGGATCGTCGACGCCTCGGACGCGTTCGTGTTCGTCACCCCGGAATACAACGGAGGTTTCCCGGCTCCCCTGAAGAACGCGTGGGACTTCCTCGTCGTCGAGTGGCAGCACAAGCCGGCCGCGTTCGTCAGCTACGGAGGTGTCTCGGCGGGCACCCGCGCAGTGCAGATGGCCAAGCAAGTCGTGGCCAACCTGCGGATGCTGCCGATCGGTCCGACCGTGAGCATTCCGTTCGTCAGCGAACGCGTCGAGGACGGTGCGTTCCGGCCCGGCAAGATCCATGAGGCCGCCGCCGAGCAGATGCTCGACGAGCTCGTGCGCACCGCTGCCGTAATGCGTCGGCTGCGCAGTGGGACGTACTGACCCGGTGGCGGGAACGGGAAGGCGCCCGGAGCGCATTGCTCCGGGCGCCTTTCGCTGTGGTGGACGAGGTCCCCGCGCATGCGGGTCCCCCCTGACTCAGGCGGACGTGGACGGAGTCTTTCCGCCAGGGGGTGCCGTGCTGCCGCGCAGGACCAGTGACCCTGGAGAGACCGACGTGTACGGGCCGTCGTTGCTCGGTTTGGTCTTGAGGCGCCGCATCATCCACAGCGCGCAGCCTGTGGCCATCTCCTGGATGGGCAGGCCGATCGTGGTGAGTCCGGGACCCCACCAGGAGAACCCGGGCTCGTCCCCGAACCCGACCACGGACAGCTCCTCGGGCACCTTGACGCCCTGCCGGGACAACTCCTCCAGGACGCCGAGGGTGAGCTGGATCGATCCCAGCACGAGCGCGGTGGGCGCATCCGGCCCCTTCAGCAGCCGGCGTACCGTTTCGCGGCCGTGGGCGACCGATGACGGCGGTCCCAGCTCAGCGCGCCCCGCCGCCTCCTGCAGCCGGCCCTCGCGCAGGGCGGTGCGGAAGCCGCGCAGACGCTCCGCGCCCGTGGGCAGCTCCTCGGGACCGCCGAGGTAGGCGATCCGGGTGTGGCCCTGTGCCACCAGGTGGGCCGTGGCCTGACGCAGCGCCTCGTGGTCGTCCACGCCGAACCACTGGGAGCCGAGCGACTGGTGCCTGCGCAGCAGCTGCAAGTGCGGTAGTGCCCGCAGGAGTTTGACGGACTCGCTGTGCGGGCGCGCGGTGGGCACGATGATGACGCCCGCCACGCGGTTCGCGGACAGCTCCCGCAGGTGGCGCAGTTCCGCCGTCCGGTCGTCGTCCGTCTCCGAGAGCATCAGCTGGAAGCCCTGGGCCTCCATGTTCTTGGACAGCTCGTGCGCGATCGTCGAGTAGAAGCTGTTGCGGATGTCCGGGATGACCAGCGCGACCACGTTGCTGGACGCTCCGCGCATCATCCGGGCCGCGCGGTTGCCGACGTACCCCATCTCGGAAGCGGCCTGCCGCACCCGGAACTTGGTCTCCTCGCTGATGCGTGGATCGTCGGCGAGCGCCCGTCCCACCGTCGACACGGAGACTCCGAGGCGCTCGGCGATGTCCCTGGTCGTGATCACGTAAGGAATCCCCTCGACTGACTGTCCCGTGCCGTCACATTCCGTGTGCCAACGATAGCACTGCCGTTGCCCTCCATGGTCGGCGGGAGGGGGGGAGTCCGGAATGATCACTGCCTTATGCTAACGTTAGCACTGCTGGATGGGTCGTGCAGCCGCCCGCGGCTGCCTAGTTGCGGAGGTTTTCCGTGCGGATCGTCAGGTATGCCGTCGGCGGCGTGCGTCATTACGGAGAACTCGAATCCGGTGGCGTGAGGATCGCGAGATTCGAGGGTGATCCCTTCACCGGGTTGTCCCCTACGGGATACGTAGACCAGGTCGGCGACGTCGTCATTCTCCCGCCGGTCGACCAACCCCGGATTTTCGGGTTCGCCTACAACTACGCCTCACATGTCGACGAAACCGACCGTGAGATTCCCGAAGTTCCGGTCTGCTTCATGAAGCCGAGCACGGCCGTTGTGGGACCGGGGGATGCAATCGTGTATCCGGCGGACGGTGAACTGATCCATTTCGAAGGCGAGTTGGTGGTCATCATCGGAAAGAAAGCCCGCCATGTGAAACCCTCGGAGGCTCATGAGTACATCCTCGGCTATACGTGCGGGAATGACGTCAGCGACCGCATCGTCCAGCGCAAGGAAAGCACCTACGGAACGCTTCTGATCGGGAAGGGCCAGGACACCTTTGCCCCGCTCGGGCCGGCCATCGCGACCGAACTCGACCCTTCGGGACTGTCCCTGACGACCCGTGTGAACGGCACGGTCATGCAGTCTGCGACCACGGCCGACCTGCTGCTCCCGGTTCCGGACCTCGTCGGCTACCTCAGCCGCCACCTGACGCTGCTGCCCGGGGACGTCATCATGACGGGCACGCCGTCAGGCGTCGGGCCGATCCGCCCCGGAGACGAGGTGGAGGTCGAGATCGAGGGCATCGGCGTCCTGCGCAATCCGGTCGTGGCCGAAAGTCGTTGACCGGCGGACGCCCGTCGGCTTCCGTCCCAACGGGGCCTGCCCACCGCTCGGCGGTGGGCAGGCCCCTTGGTGTGCCGACGGTGTGCTCGTCAGCGGACCGCGTTGTTGAACAGTGCGGGACGGACGAAGACCAGGGCGGCGACGCCCACCAGCGGGAGGAACGTGACCTGGAGCAGACCCGCCTGGCTCCAGCCGTAGGAGTCCACGAAGGCGGCGAAGAGCAATCCCGAGAATGCCGCCGGCCCGTAGTAGCTCGTGACGAAGAGGCCCGAGGCGCGTCCGATCTGCCCGGGACGGACAGCCCGCTGCATCGCGCTGTTCGTGTTGGGGTAGATGAAGCCCAGCCCGAACGCGCCCATGAGGAAGGCGAACACGCACTGCAGGCCCACTGAGGCCTGCGTCTCGTAGACGCACACGCTGATGGCGGAGACGGCCAGCAGGCTGAGGATCAGCAGGTTGCGCTGGTTGACCCGGTCGCCGAGCCAGCCGCCGAGAATGGCCGACATGCCACCGAAGCCGAGGAAGCTCATGGCCAGTGCGGCCTGCTCGGCGGAGTAGTGCAGCGACGTGATGAGGTACGTCGGGTAGAGCCCGAGGAACCCGTAGATGGCCACGCCGCTGACGACGGCGTGGACGGTCAGGGCGATGGTGTTGCGGTTGTAGGCGGAGGCCGGCACGTGGTCGTAGGTCCTGGTCGAGACGGCCTTCTCGGTGGAGTGCTCGGTCAGACCGGCCTGCACGAGGAACAGGGAGGCGGCGGCGATCAGCAGGCCTGCCGTGCCGAACAGGTAGAAGGGCGAGTGCCAGGTGCCGTGCAGGCCCGTGAGATGGACGCCGATGAGCGGGGCGATGAACACGCCGACGGAGTAGCCCACGCCGATGATGCCGAAGGCGAGGCCGCGCCGGTGGGCGAAGAAGGCGCCCATCGCCGCGAAGATGGCGGCGGACTGCATGCCCTCACCGAAGCCTGAGACGACCCGGTACAGGGTCATGTCGGCGAAACCGGTGGCCAGCGGCGTGGCCATCGTGCCCAGGGAGTAGATCACGATGCTGGACAGCAAGATCGTCTTGCGGCGGAAACGGTCAAGGAGGTAACCCGCGGGCAGGCCGGCCAGCGCCATGCCGAGGGTGAAGTTGGTCGCCAGCAGCCCGCCCTGCTCCAGGGAGAACCCGTACTCCTCACGGATTTTGGGCAGCAGGGGAGGGAAGACCTGGCGGTCCATCGCGTTGACCATGTAGGAGAGGACGATCAACAGGAAGCCCACCCCGACCATGGCCCGGGAAATGGGCGGACGGGTGCTTTCCTGAAGAGTGCCGTCGGCGGGCACTGCACTGGTGTCGACTTGTGCTGCGTGAGTCATTGCGGCTCCTGAGGAGGAATGGGCCGCGGCAGGCCGCGGCGGACGCATCACCGGTACGGGGCCGTACGGGCGACGACGAGAAGCGGTGAGACAAGAAGCGGACACGGGAAACGGGAAGACGAGAAGCGGTGAGCTGAACACGGACTCGGTCTGGTCGGCGACGGCGATGCGGCCGCCGACTGGAGGAAAGGGGCGAGGGGCTGCCGCGCGGTCGCATGCCGCATGCGGAACTCAGCCGGTCGCCCGTCGGGGACGTCCGTGGCTGTGGCGTCTTCGACAGCCGGACCTCGTGCGGCCGTTTATCGGCTCACACGGTCGGCGTTGCCAGAACCATGAAGGGAAGTCCGTGGCGCGTCAAGACGTCGGCGACGGATTTCTTCGACGGTCCTTGTTTTCCCGTGGTGGCCGGGTTCATCTCTTCTGGGCGGGCCGTGCCGCGAGGCGTCGGGGACCCGTCGTACGTCGCGCTCTTGACGTGTCGAAGTCCGTGAGTGCTATCGTTAGCATCACGTGGCTGTGACAGAGTGATTCGACGTGCCCCGGCATCTCGTGACCCGTTCCAGGGGCGTGGCGCGGCGCCCGAACCGACCACAAGTCGGCGAGCGCCGGCAGCCCACCCCGGCCAAGTGACCCTCTCGACCCACCCATGGCGGCCCGAAGGCCTGATCGGACCTGACTCGGCCGCCGCTCTGGATGACGATCAAACCTGCTGACCGGATGCGACCGGGCGGGACGCCCGGCCGTCCGCCGCGGCCGCACGATTCTGCGAGGACGACCTGCCATGAAACCACCGAGCCGCCCAGGCACCGTGCTGCTCACCGACTACGCCTGGCCCGACGACTCCGTCGAGCGATCGGTCATCGAACAGGCGGGCCACATCCTGGTGACCGGCCCCGCCGAGCCCGCCTCCGCAGAGGTGATCGAGGAACTGGTCGCCGAGCACCGGCCCGCCGGGATCCTGACCTGCTGGGCGCCGGTCTCCGCCGCCGTGATCGACGCCTCGCCGGAGCTTCGCATCGTGGCGAGACTCGGGGTCGGCCTGGACAACATCGCCGTCGATGCCGCCACCGAGCGAGGCGTGTGGGTCACCAACGTGCCGGACTACTGCGTCGAGGAGGTCTCCGACCATGCCGTCGGCATGGTGCTGGCCTGGACGCGGGGCCTGGCCGTGTTCGACCGGGAGGTCCGCGCGGGCCGCTGGGACCCCGCGAGCGCACGGCTGCGCCGGCTGTCGACGCTGACCTGCGGCATCGTTGGATTCGGGCGGATCGGACGCGCAACGGCGCGCAAGCTCGGCGCGTTCGGCTGCCGGATCCTGGCCCACGACCCGCACGCGCCGAAGGACACCCCCGAGGTGGAGATGGTGGGCCTGGAGGAGCTCCTGCGTGGCAGTGACGCGGTGATCCTCCATGTGCCGCTGACCCCCGGCACGCACCACATCATCGGAAGCGAACAACTGGCGCTCATGCAGCCGGGCGGCCTGCTCGTCAACGTCAGCCGGGGCGGCCTGGTCGACACCGACGCGGTGATCAAGGCCCTCGACAGCGGGCACCTGGACGGTGCCGCCTTCGACGTACTGGAGACCGAGCCGGATGTGCCCGCCGGGCTGTCGGCCCAGCCGGGGGCGCTGCTCACCCCGCACGTCGCCTTCTCCTCCGACGCGTCGGTCACGGAACTGCGCCGCCGAGCCGCCGAGGAAGTCGTACGGATCCTGGCCGGCGAGAACCCGGCCCACGGCTGCAACGGCCCCCGTGGCCTGCCCGCCGGGTCGGGTGACCAGCGATGAGCTCGACCTCCGCGCAGGTGGGCCCGGGCCCCCTGCCCGACACCGCGCTGACGGACTTCCTGACCGACCAGCGGATCGCGGAGCCGACTGAAGCCGCTCACTGGACGCCGCTGGCCGGCGGCGTCTCGTCGGACCTGTGGCGGGTGGACCTGCCCGGTCGGTCCCTCTGCGTGAAGCGCGCCTTGGCCAGGCTGAAGGTCGCGGCCGACTGGCAGGCACCGGTGTCGCGCAACGCCTACGAATGGGCGTGGATGCGGTTCGCTTCCCGGCACCGCCCGGACAGCGTGCCCGACCTGCTGGCCCACGACCCCGAAGCCGGCCTCTTCGCGATGGCGTACCTGCCTCCCGAGCGGTACCCGGTGTGGAAGGCGCAGCTCCTGGGCGGCGAGGTGCGGGCGGCGACCGCGGCGGCCGTCGGAGAACTGCTCGGCAGCCTGCACGCGGCGAGTGCGGGGGACGCCACCCTCGCCCAGGAGTTCGCCACCGACGACAACTTCCACGCGCTGCGCATCGAGCCGTACCTGCTGGCCACCGCCGCCGCACACCCCGGTCTGGGCGATGTCCTGCGGGGTCTGGCCGACCGCACGGCCGCCACCCACCTGGCCCTGGTCCATGGCGATGTCAGCCCCAAGAACATACTCGTCGGCCCGTCCGGGCCCGTGCTCCTGGACGCCGAGTGCGCCTGGTACGGAGACCCCGCCTTCGACCTGGCCTTCTGCGTCAACCATCTGCTCCTCAAGAGCCTGGTGGTACCAGGACGCCGCGCCGAACTCCTCCGATCGGCCCGTGTCCTGGCGCAGGAGTACGTCCGGTGCGTCGACTGGGAGCCCCGGCCCGCCCTTGAGGAACGGGCCGCGACACTGCTGCCGGCGCTGCTGCTCGCGCGCGTGGACGGCAAGTCCCCGGTGGAGTACCTCACGGACGACCGGCACCGGATGCTCGTGCGCACCGTGGCAACTGCTTTGCTGCGGGCCCCCGCACCCACGGTGGGCGATGTCCTGGAGACC
This sequence comes from Streptomyces coeruleorubidus, assembly GCF_028885415.1. Lineage (GTDB taxonomy): Bacteria > Actinomycetota > Actinomycetes > Streptomycetales > Streptomycetaceae > Streptomyces > Streptomyces coeruleorubidus_A. The sequence continues at coordinate 1,262,839 of NZ_CP118527.1, read as the reverse complement.
TGGGAAGCCGCTCTGCCGGCCCCGGCCGGGCCCGGCAGTGTGCCGCCCGACTGACCCGACCGATTCGACGATCCCCGCCGACCCGCACGAGGAGAGACACATGCGCAGAGTCGTCACCGGCCACGACGAGAACGGCAGATCGGTCGTCGTCAGCGACGGCCCGATCCCGCGCAGCCGGGACTTCACCAGTCTGCCGGGCTGGGTGTCCCGCCTGCCGTGGGCCACCGAACCCGGCGACAACGTCGGCAGGACAGGGGAGGACCCAACGGCGAAGGTCACCAGCCTGCTCCCGGCACCCGGCGGCACCCGGTTCATCATCCTGACCTTTCCGCCGGACACCGCGATGGCCGACCCCGCCTTCGACCCGGTCACCTTCGACGAGGAACAGCGGGCCGACTCACCGGGTATCGCCGACCTCATGGAGCCCGACGGCATGCACACCACGCCGACCGTGGATTACGGCATCGTGCTGCAGGGCGAGATCGTCCTCGAACTCGACGACGGCCGGTGCACCCCACTGTCATCAGGGGACATCGTGATCCAGAACGGCACCCGCCACGCCTGGCGCAACCGCAGCGGCCGGCCGGTCACCATGGCATTCGTCCTGATCGGAGCGGAAACGGACGGCTGACAGGGTCGCAGTCGCCGGCGTGGTCAGATCGAGCTGCCGGCTCCGGACGCCGGGGCGGGGGACAGCGCGAAGACCAGGACGGCAACGCCCGAGCACAGGGCTGCGAGGGGCCAGTCCGACGGCGCCGCCGATCCACCGGGTGGCGTTCATCGGGTCGGAGGCCGCGCCGGCGTCCTGGTCCTGGATGTCGGCAGCGCTTACGTACCGGGGGGTGGATCGCTGGGCTGTCAGAGCGACTTCACTGCGGTCAGCAGGGCGTAGCCGAGCACGCCGTCCGTGACGGCGGCCCGGGCCGCGTCCAGGTCGGCACCGGCGTCGGCGAGGCGGGCCGGGGCGGTGATGCGCAGCAGGTCCAGCCGCGCCCGGCGGCATCCGGCCAGCCAGGAGGTGGTGCGTTCGATCGTCCAGCGGGGCGCCCTCGTCTGCTTCCGCTGGCTCACCAAACGACATGACTTCTAAGGACATTGACCGGCGGCCCAGGAGGCTCGAGGACTCCATGTCCCTGCGGGGTGACGTCGCGCTTGCGGGGCCAACGACGCGGGTGGTCGTAGTCGTAACCCTTGTCGGCGTGGACCGCGGCGGGAGCGGGTCGGCAGGGATTACGCAGACGTTCCGTGGCCTGGCTGTCGTGCTCGTTCGTGCCGGACCAGTCATGCGGCCCGCGTGCCGTGGCCCTGCGCCTGCTGCCCGGGGAGGGACTGGCCACTGCGCCCGGGAGCCAACAGCGTTACGGGGTGGAAGGGCCGGGGAGTTCCGCCACCGCCGATTCCGGAGATCCCCATGGTTCCTCCAGTGCGGCCCGAAGTGCGGTGACGGTATCCGCGCCGACGCGCCCGGCGAGCGCGGCTTCGAGCCCGGCCAGTATCTGCATCGTCTCAGCGCGGCGCCGGACGCCGGCCGCCGAGAGGAGCACGAGCTTCGACCGGGCGGACCGCGGATCGCTCTCGACGGTCACCACGCCCATGGCGACAAGCTCATGGACCCACTGGTGCGCAGTCGGGGCGCTGACGCCCAGACGCCGAGCCAGCTCCGCGATGCTCGCCCCCTCTGACGGGAGCTGACTCAGCAGGGTCACGTGTGCCGCACTGATGGCCGACCCGTCTTCCTGGGCCTCGAACGCAGTGGTCAGGGCGGCTCGGAACCAGTTGTGTGCGCGCCACAGCAGCCGGATGAGCGGCTCGGATTCAGGCGGGGAGGAGGGCATGTGGTTCTGCTTTCACGGTGGGGCGGTCGGTTTGGCGCGGTCTGCCGATCGTAAGCCGGTCAGGTCTGGTGCCCAACATCACCGGGGCTTCCGAGAACCCCATTCATTAGGTAGCCTACGATTAGGTTACCTAATGGACGCGGGGTCCCTGCCTCGCGACCCAATGCTCCTGATTCCCGTGAACCGATGGAAAGGCATGACGATGACGACAGGATCGTCTGAATCCCCCCGCGTCACGGCCACCTCGCGGCGGCGTCTGCTGGCCGCCGCAGCCGGTGCCACCGCCGGCACGGCAGCCCTCGCGGCCTCGCCCGCCGCCGCCCAGGCCGCCACCTCCACGTCGGCCGGGACCGCCGCCGGCCGCCCGGGGCGCGGCATGAAGGTGATCGCAGTCGAAGAGGCGTTCTCCGTTCCGGAGCTGATCCCGTGGCCGGGCGAGGCCCGTATGCCTCCCGGCTGGGGGGAAGAGTGGGGGCGCCGGCTCGCCGACCTCACGGAGTTGCGGCTGGCGGACATGGATGAGCATGGCGTGGACATGCAGGTCCTGTCGCTCACCTCACCCGGCGTGGAGGCCATCGAGGACCCCTCCGAGGCCGTGGCCACGGCCCGCCGGGTCAACGACCGCCTGGCCGAAGTGGTCGCCGCCCACCCGACACGGTTCGCCGGCTTCGCCGCCCTGCCGTTGCAGGACCCGAAGGCCGCGGTGGTGGAGCTGCGCCGGGCGGTGGAGCAACTGGGCCTCAAGGGGGTCCTGCACAACGACCACGTTCAGGGTCACTATCTGGACGAGCCGCAGTTCCGGCCGGTGTGGGCCGAGCTCGAACGGCTCGGCGTGACGCTCTACCTCCATCCCGCGCTCTTCCCCGCCGATCAGTGGCGGGTGTTCCAGGGGCATCCCGTGCTGAGCGGGCCGTCCTGGGGATGGACAGCGCAGGTCGGCGCCCACGCACTTCGCCTGATCTACGGTGGAGTGTTCGACGAGTTCCCCGGGGCCTCGGTGACGCTGGGGCACATGGGAGAGCTGCTGCCTTTCCAGCTGGCCCGGCTCGACAGCCGCTACCACCAGGCCGACCCCAAGAGCAGGCCACGACACCTGCCCTCCCACTACCTGCGACACAACCTCTACGCGACCACCAGCGGCGTCTTCTCCCACGCGGCCCTCCTAGGAGCCGTCCACGCCATCGGCACCGACCGACTGCTGTTCGCCGTCGACTACCCCTACGAATCAACCGCCGAGGCAGTCGAGTTCCTCCGCACCGCGCCGCTGTCCCGCGCCGACCTCGAACGCATCGCACACCGCAACGCGACACACCTGCTGAACCTCTGATCAAGACAGCAGCAGGCGAGGAGTGTGGCTGGGCCGACGGCGCATACATGTGCCGTCGGCCCAGCCCCGCGAGCACCGGCACCGGATGCTTCGATGCCCCTGCGGGCGATGCGGTGCCGGATGCCTCGGATACCGACGGACAGGAGCAGACCGGTCCTCTACGTAATCAAATGGATCTTTGATCTGTACTTGCCCCGGTCTACAGGGTTCGGACCTGTCAGGTCCGGGTGGCCTCCGCCGCAGCGGCCGCTCGCAGGTCGCCCGGAATTACTTCCGCCCGCCGTACAACCCTCGATGTCCCCCGCGGGTCTCCTTAGCGCCTCCCCCCGCTTCATTTCGCACATGCCATCTGACATTTGGCACACTCGGAGCGTTCATAGTGATAACCGGCATCAAGGGCGTACGTATCCGCAGAGCCGCAGCTGTCGCCGGCGCCACCGGCGCGCTGCTCGCGGGCGGCGCCCTGACCGCGCCCGCGCAGGCGGCGACCGCGCCCTCGGTCAGCGCCAAGGGCGCGTTCATGCTCAACAGCGCGACGGGCTCCACGCTCTACAGCAAGTACGCCGACACCAAGCGGCCCATGGCGAGCACCACCAAGATCATGACGGCTCGCGTCGTGCTGAGCACCCCCGACCTGAACCTCGACCGGAAGGTCACCATCAAGCAGGCTTACCGGGACTACGTCACGGCCAAGGGCGCGAGCACCGCGGATCTCAAGACCGGCGACAAGGTCTCCATCCGCCAGTTGCTCCATGCGATGCTGTTGCCGTCCGGCTGCGATGCCGCGATGGCCCTCGCGGACACCTTCGGCACCGGTACGACCATCTCGGCGCGGACCAAGTCGTTCATCAGCAAGATGAACGCCAAGGCGGGCACCCTCGGCCTGACCAACACGCACTTCGACTCGTTCGACGGCAACTCGACGCAGAACACGAACTACACGACGCCGCGCGACCTCGCCAAGCTCGCGCGCAGCGCGATGAAGTACTCGACGTTCGCGGGCATCGTGAAGAAGCCGAAGACCGTGCAGTACGCGACGACGAGCACCGGCGGCACCCGCACGTACACCTGGTACAACACCAACCAGCTGCTGGGCTCGTACAGCGGCGCGATCGGGGTGAAGACGGGCACCAACACGCCGTCCGGCCCCTGCCTCGTCTTCGCCGCGACCCGCAACGAGAAGACGGTCATCGGCGTGCTCCTCAACGACCAGTACCGCTACACAGACGCCGCCAAGTTGCTGGACTACGCCTTCGGCACCAGCTCGGCGAGCACCATGCGGCTGCGCACCCTGCCGACGGGCGCACAGAGGGACTGACCTGGGCTGACGCGCACTCGAACGAACGCTGGTGATACCGGCGCGGGCAGGAGCACCCTCGGTAGCTCGCTGGGCTCACAACCCAGTCCCCAGGTTCAGGACCTGCCCCCGCCGCCACCACGCCGGCGCCCTCCAGATGGCCCGTACCACGACGTGCTGGTACTCGTCCTCAGCGTGGGCGGTGCGTTGCCGGCCAGAGGCAGACCGCGGGTGGGACGGCGCTGCCGATGCCCACGATCAGGGCGGTGGCCGCGAGAGGCTCGTTGAGGGTAGGCAGCGCACCAGTCACCGAACCCATGGTGGTGGTCGGTACGGTGACCTCGCACCCCCTCTCCGTCATGGTGGAGCCGCCGCCTTCGACCCGGAAGCGGATGTCAGCGGTTGGCTGGGCAGGCGTACGTGCCGCGGGCATTGCCCACAAGGGGCTCGGTGCCGGTGCCGGTGCCGGTGCCGGGCCGGTCGTAGTTGAGGCCGTGCACGAGCTTCCGGGGTCCATGCCCAGGTCGTTGCGGTCGTTGCTCAGCTTCTGGGTGCCCAGGTCGTACTGCGAGCGGGACTTGGTGCCCTGCCGCAGGATCGTACGTCGGTCAGGTGGATGCCCAGTGCCACCGCGGCCGGCCCCACTGGTGAACGGGTCCAGCCGGTCGCCGGTGTGCTACGTGTCTACTTCTCCCAGATCCTGCGGTAGGCCTCGCGGTAGCCCTCGGAGTCCCAGGACAGTGCGCCGCCGCTGGTGGCGGCGGTGGTGACGTGGACGGGGGCGACGTATCCGCTGGCCGACTTGCCGGCGAAGGAACGGTTGAACTCGTCGATGATCTGCCAGCCCTGTTCGGACAGCGGTTCGGGCACGGTGGCGGCCTGGAACTCCTTGCTGTTGATGCGCTGGAAGGCCGAGGGGTCGCCGTCACCGGCCCCGATGTTGAACGGTGCGCCGTCGCCCTGCCTGCCCGCGGCACGCAGGGCGGGGCCCGCGTGGTCGAAGTACAGGTCGTTGATGGCGGCGGAATGGGTCCACCTGTCGCCGAAGCGGGAGGCCAGGGTGGAGACCCTCTTGGTGGTGAGGCTGCCCGCCTGCGGGATGGGGACGTTCTCGTAGCTCAGCAGCTCGACGCCGGAGCAGGTGGCGAGTTCCTTCTTGATCAGATCCGACTTGCGCTTGGCGAAGGGGATCGAGGCGTCGGTGAACAGGACGACGCCCGCGCGACCGTCGGACCGGGCGATGATCCAATCGGCGCTGATCTTCGCGACCTCCTCGACCCTGGTGGTGATGTTGCTGAACAGCTTCGGGTTCTCGCTGGGTCCGGGAGCCGCGACGGCGTGCCAGCCGATCAGCGGGATGCCGTCCGCGTTCGCCTGCTCGACCTGTGCGGCGGTGGAGGTGGGATCGAAGCCGCCGATGACGATGCCGTCGGGTTTGAGGGCCAGGGCCTCGGCGAAGGCGGCCTTGATTCCGGCGGGCGTGCCCTGGCCGTTGAGGGTGCGGACGCGCCAGCCGATGACGCCGGCGGCTTCCTGGACGCCTTTGGCGACGCCCGCCACGCCGGGATTGGTCAGGGTCTGGGCGATGTAGACGATGGTCTTGTCGGGGACGGCCCGGGGCCCGCTGGTCGGCCCGGACCAGGGGGCGTTGACGTCCTCGGCCGTCTTGACGGCCCGCCTGGCCTCGGCGAGGGCGGTGGGGCAGCCGGGTCTGGACGAACCGCTGGCGGAGGCGGAGACGGATCCGCCGGTGGTGGAACCGCTCTCGCAGCCGGTGGCGAGGGTGATGGTGGCCGAGGCCAGGAGAGCGGTGGCCGTCACGGCCGCCTTGCGGGTGGGGTGCACGGGGTCTCCAACACGGTGCGAGAGAGGGCAGGGCTGGGTGGGGAGGCGGGGCGTTGGGGTCGGCGACGGTTCCCGCGCGTGGCCGCTGTCGTGAGGATCAGGCCGGCGACTGGAGGAAGCCGCGCGTGCCCGAGCCGAGGGGCGCGTTCGACTGGTCGGTCCGCGTCAACGTCCGTACTGCGCACGGTGGATCGATCAGCGGTGCGCAGTACGACGAGCGCCTCATCGGGCGAAGCGTTGCACTCGGGAGATACTTCGCAAACATTCCGTCATTGATTCTTTATGACCCAAACTTTGTCATGTCATGGTAAAGGCGATACTCTCGCCCAGCTGGTTCCAGACACCTGGCGCGATCTCTTCGTTCCTATCAGCGATGAAGGCCGCGAAAGTGTCACGTCCGGTGCCGGCCGGTCGGCGGTCCGTGAACACGACGTCCCCGTCACCGCTCAGCAACACGTCGAAGGAGGCCCGGGTGTCCGCCACCACAGGGAACCCGCCGCACGCACCGGACCCGCCCAGGCATGCCCGCCGGACTCCGCGGTTTCGCCGCAAGATGGCGACCGTTCTCGACCGGTGGCCCTTCCGGCGCAAGCTCAACGTCCTGGTGATCGCGCCCATCGCGGTCGTCGGCGTACTGCTCGGCGTCGGCGCCTACGGCCAGGTGCGGCATGCCCGGGACGCGGGCCGGATCGCGGACCTGGTGCGCGACAGTGAACAGGTCGCGCAGCTCATCAACGACATACAGGCCGAACACCGGCAGGCGCTCCTGCTCTCCGTGCAGTACGACTCGGCCCGCCCCGGAGTCCCGCTGCCGCCGACCACCGACTACCGTCGGGCACAGCGGAGCACCGACGCGCAAGCCGCCGCCGTACGTGCGGCGTTCGCCTCCGGCCTGCCGCCCGAGGAGGCGCAGGCGCTCGACTACATCCGCGGCCTCGGTGTCCTGCGCGAGAAGCTCGAACGTGGCTATGTCCCCGCCGCCAACATCGACCCCGCGTACGCCTCCGCGGTCGAGTACCTGATCGGCGGCATCGGCCTGGGGCGATACTCCGGCACCTCGTCCTCGGTCGTGACACTCCTGGACACGGTGCTGCGCGCCGACGCGTCCCACGCGGCCTTCGAGAGCGCCGTGTTCTCCGCCCAGACCAGGGACGCCAACGCCCTCACCGAGTACAGCCGGGCGGTCGGTGCTCGCAAGCTCTACGACCACCAGTTGGACCGGTTCGAGCGCATCGCCACACCGGCGCAGGTCCTGCGCATGGACGGCATCCGGCGCCGCGCCGAACAGCACGGTGTCGAAGCCCGGTTCGCGGAACTCCAGATCGATCCCGGGGCCCTGCAGGGCCAGACGCCGACGCAGCTCCGCAAGGCGATCGCCGACGGGACCCGGCAGTCCGAAGCCCGACTCGGCATCACCAGGTCGCTGATCGAGCAGACCGCCGCCCGGGCCGACGCCGTCTCCGCGGATGCCCTGCGGAACGCCGTCTACCTGCTTGGTCTGACCCTGGTCGGCTTCGCCGCCTGGCTGACCTTCTGCGTCCTGATCCGGCGTTCGGTCGTGCGCCCCCTGGAGGCCCTGACCCGCTCGGCCCAGGAGGTGGTCGACGTGGCGGGCGAGGAACTCGCCCGGGTCTCCGACGACGAGTCCGCCGACAGCACCCCCCTGCGACCGAGGTCGATCCCGGTCCCGGTCCGTGACGAGATCGGCGAACTGGCCGAGGCGTTCAACCAGGTTCAGGTCACCGCCGCCCAGCTGCTGGAGCGGCAGGTGCTCAGCCGGCGCAACGTCGCCGAGATGTTCGGCAACGTCGGCCGACGGGTAAGCAACCTGACGACCCGTCAGCTCATGCTGATCGACGCCGTCGAACGCGAGGAGACCGACCCCGAACTGCTCGAACGGCTGTACAGCATCGACCACATTGCCGTACGCCTCCAGCGCAACGCCGACAGCCTGATGCTGCTCGCCGGAATCCGGGAGACCGGCGTCGAGGCCCGGCCGACCCCCCTGGCAAACGTCATCAGGGCGTCGCTCGGCCAGATCGAGGGCTACCAGCGGGTGTCGCTGCGGCCCGAGACGGAGGTCACCGTCGCGCCCGACATCGTCGGTGACCTGACGCTGATGCTCGCCGAACTGCTGGAGAACGCGGTCGCGTTCTCGCCCTCCCACACGCCTGTCGAGGTGGCCGTCCGCCCCGGGACCGACGTCACCGAGGACGGCGGGGCGCTGATCGAGGTCATCGACCACGGCCTCGGCATGAGCGCGGAGCGCCTCGCCGAGGAGAACGCCCGGCTCGTGCGCCGGGAACGGCTCGACCTCGTGCCGACCAGGGTGCTCGGCCTCTTCGCGGTCGGCAGTCTCGCCCGGCGGTGGGGAGTGCGCGTGTCGCTGAGCCGTACGCCGGGCGGCGGGGTCACCGCAACCGTCTGGATCCCCGCCTCGCTCCTGCTGACCATGAGTCACGAGGACCCCGAGGACGCCGAGCAGCCCGTGGAGACGGGCCCGATCGGAGCCGTGGCGGCGTTCCCGGTGAGGTCCGGGCAGGAGACCGCCGCGCCCGCGCCGTCGCGCGTACCGGTCTCCGCCACCGGTGTCACCGAGCGGTCGGTGACCCCCTCGTCGCACGACGCGCTTCCCCGGCGCATCCCGGCGCGCACCGGCGCGGGACCGACCACCGCGGAACGGACCGTCGAGGACGCCGGCGGGGAGCGGGCGGCCGCCTCGGCCGAACAGCGTGCCGCACAGGACTCACGGCCGCTGCGGCGGCGGGTACGGGGCGCGACACTCGCCATGACCTCTTCGCGGGCGGACCGGGAGGCGCCGACGGTGCGGCAGCCCGCCGACGCCGAGGCCGTCCGCTCGGAGCTCGACGAGTTCGAGGCAGCCGTACGCAGGGCAGAGCAGGACAGTGCTCACGCCCGGACGAAACCAGCACCATCGCACCACCAGCAATCCCAGAAGGAGTCCGGCAGTGACCACGTCGACAGCTGACAGCAGTTCCGAGCGGCCGGAACCCACCGATCTGCGAGCCGCCGCGGCCGATTTCACCTGGCTGCTCGACCGATTCGCCACGGAGACCGCCGGTGTGGTCGACGCCATCGCCGTGTCGTCCGACGGCCTGCTGATCGCCGTCTCCCAGCTGCGTGAGCACGCCGACTCCGAGCGGCTCGCCGCGATCGTGTCCGGCCTGACGAGTCTCGCCGCGGGCGCCTCCGGCAACTATGGGCTCGGCGGCCTCAACAAGGTCATCATCGATCTGGAAGGCGGCCATGTGCTGGTGTCGGCCATCGGCTGCGGCGCCGTCCTGGGAGTGGTGACCTCCAAGGAGGCGAAGCTGGGCAACATCGCCTACGAGATGACTCTCTTCGCCAACCGGGCCGGGGCCGCGCTCACCCCCCAGCTGGTGCTGGAGCTGAAGAACAGTGTCGGCGCGGCCCCGGCCGGCTGACCGTCCCCCGACCGGGGCACGGGTACAGGCACTTCGGAAAGGGACCGTGATGGCCGTCGGCGGACCACCACACGACGCGGCGGGGCACGCCGGGGGCTCGCCGGATCCGGCCGCCGGCCGCGCCCCCGCGATCCGGCCGTTCCTGCTGACCGCAGGCCGGGTGTCGGGGGGCGGCGCGGCGTTGCCCATCCCGGTCGAGACCCAGCTCGTGTCGACCTCGGCCGGGCTCTCCGTCCTGCACTCGCTCACCTTCGAACATCACGACATCATCGCGGCCTGCCGGCGGCCGCAGTCGGTGGCGGAACTGGCCGCCGGGCTGCGACTGCACCTCAACGTGGTCCGTGTGCTGGCCGAGGACCTGCGTGCCGCAGGGCATCTGGCGGTCCACCGGCCGAACGCCGGGACCGCCCAGGATCTCTCCGTACTGCGAAGGGTTATCGATGGTCTTCGTGCCGTCCCCGACTCACGGGGGACACTCCGTGACACCAGTTGAACAGCCGCCGACGCCGGTCAAACTGGTCATCGCCGGCGGCTTCGGTGTCGGCAAGACCACGACCGTGGGCTCGATCTCCGAGATACGGCCGCTCACCACGGAGGCCGCGATCACCGAGGTCGCGGCGGGAGTGGACGATCTCACGCACACTCCGGGCAAGACCACCACCACGGTCGCCATGGACTTCGGCTGCATCACCATCGACCCGACGCTCAAGCTGTACCTGTTCGGTACCCCGGGCCAGGACCGGTTCGGCTTCATGTGGGACGACCTGGTGGAGGGCGCCCTCGGCGGTCTGGTGATCGTGGACACCCGCCGGCTGGACGACTGCTACGCGGCGGTGGACTACTTCGAGCACAAGGACGTCCCCTTCGCGGTCGCCGTCAACGCCTTCGACGGGGAGGTCGAGCACGACCTCGACGAGGTGCGGTGGGCACTGGACATCGCCGAGCACGTTCCGCTGATCGTCTTCGACGCACGGAAGACGGGCTCGGTCCGCGATGCGCTGCTGGTCGTACTGGAAGTCGCCCTGGCCCGGGCCGAAGCTGCCGTGGCCCCCTGAACGTGAACGCGTGTTCCGCACCCCCGCAGGACTCCCCACCGGAAGACGCTACGCCGGAGCCGGGCGCTCCCCTGAGCCTCGGACGATGAGCCGGGTGGGGACGCTGATGGTGCGTGCGCGGGAGCGGTCGCCGTCGAGGCGTGCCAGTGCCGTGGTGGCAGCTGTCCTGCCGATCTCCTCGGGGTCCTGGGCGACGACCGTCAGGGCCGGTTCGAGGGCCTCAGCGAGTTCCACGTCGTCGAAAGCGACGACGGCGACGTCGTCCCTCTTGCTGCGGGCGAGTTCGGTGACGACGCCCAGGGCGACGATGTTGTTGCCGGCGAACAGAGCGGTGGGCGGATCCGCCGAGTCGAGCAACTGGGAGGTGACGGCGCAGGCTCCTTGCTGGTCGTGAGCGTTGGCGACCAGAGAGCGGTCGTAGGGGATGTCGGCTTCCTGGAGGGCCTCTCGGTAACCGGCGAGGCGTTCACGGCGGGTGTAGAGCTTGGTGGGCAGGTCGCCGACGAAGCCGATGCGCCGGTGGCCGTGGGCGATGAGGTGGGCGACGCCGTCGTGGGCGCCCGTACGGTTGGAACTGACCACGCTGTCCGTGGACAAGCCCGCCCCCGGGCGGTCGAGGAAGACGACGGGCAGGCCCCTGGTGCGGTGGGCCTTGAGGTTGGAGTGGTCGGCGCCGACGGACGGCACGACCATCAGAACGCTGACGCGGCGGGCGAGGAACTTGTCGGTCAGATCGCGTTCGCGGTCGGGGTCGTCCGCGGAGGAGCCCATGAGGAGGGTCAGTCCTCGTTCGCGGACGGTGTCCTCGATGCTTCGGGCCACGGCTCCGAAGAAGGGGTTGCCGAGGTCGGGGATGACCAGTCCGATGGTGGTGTCGGGCCCGCCGACGCGGATGTTGCGTGCCATGAGGTTCGGCTGGAAGCCGAGTTTGGCCACGGCGGCGAGGACCTGTTCCCTCGTCTCCGCGGAGGCGGGTCCGTCCTCGTTGAGGACGCGGGAGACGGTCTTGGCGCTGACACCGACTTCTCGTGCGACGTCGGCAAGGGTCGGGCGGCGGTTCGCTGCCATGGGGGACTGTCTCCTGTGCTCGTAGGTTCCGGCCGCGGCCTCGGCCGGAAACCTGTGAGTGTGGGTGGTCAGGTGGCCTGGACTCCGGCGGCCTTCGCGGCTGCGGAATCCGCTACGACCGTATCTCCGGCTTCGTCGACGCTGAGCGCGCCGGTCATGATGGCGACGACCTCCGCCATGGAGTAGTCGGAAGGCTTGAGCAGGGCCGCCCGCCGGCCCAGCCGGTGGACGTGGATCCGGTCGGCGATCTCGAAGACGTGTGGCATGTTGTGGCTGATCAGGACGACCGGCATGCCCTTGTCGCGGACGCGGCGGATGAGGTCGAGTACTTGTCCGGACTCCTTGACGCCGAGGGCGGCGGTGGGTTCGTCCATGACGACGACACTGCGGGCCCAGGCGACGGAACGGGCCACGGCAACCGCCTGGCGCTGTCCGCCGGAAAGGGTCTCGACCGCCTGCGTCAGGGAACGCAGCCCGATCTTGAGGTCGGCCATGTGCTCGGCGGCCTCCTGGCGCATGCGCTTTTTGTCCAGCATGCGGAAGACACTGCCGAGGACGCCGGGGCGGCGCAGTTCGCGGCCGAGGAACATGTTGGAGGCGATGTCCATGGAGGCCGCCACCGCGAGGTCCTGGTAGACGGTCTCGATGCCATGGGCGCGAGCACTTTGCGGACCGGAGAACTGGATCGGCTTGCCATTGAGGCGTATCTCGCCCTCGTCCGGGACCACAGCACCGGTGAGGGCTTTGATCAGGCTGGTCTTGCCGGCACCGTTGTCGCCGATGACGGCGAGGACCTCGCCGGGCAGTAGGTCGAAGTCGGCGCCGTCGATGGCGGTGACGTGGCCGTAGCGCTTGACCAGACCGCGGGCCTGCAGGACGGGGGTGGGGGAGGAGAGGGCGGTCATCGTGCCTTCTTCCGGGAGATCTGGTCGACGGTCACCGCGAGGATCACCAGGACTCCGGTGATCAGGGTCTGGTAGATGGAGGCGACGCCCATCAGTTGCAGGCCGTTGCGGAAGACGCCGACGATGAGGACGCCGATGAAGGTGCCCAGGACCGAGCCGCGTCCGCCGAAGAGGCTGGTGCCGCCGAGGACCACGGCGGTGATGCTGTCGAGGTTGTCGGTCTGTCCGGCCTGCGGATCGCCCACTCCGGTACGGGAGATGAGCAGCAGGGCCGCGATGCCGTACAGCACACCTGCCGTGGTGTAGACGCCGATGGTCAGCCTGGAGGTGCGGATGCCGTTCAGCCGAGCCGCTTCCTGGCTGTTGCCCAGGGCGTAGACGTGCCGGCCCCAGCCCGTGCTGCTCAGCGCGTAGGCGAGGAGGAGGAACAGGGCGATGGTGACGAGCGAGCCGTAGGTGATGTCGGTCTTGCCGAGCGGGAAGGTCTGCCCCAGGGCCGTCAGCGGTCCGGGCAGGCTGGTGACGGTCTGCTCCTCGGAGTAGATGTGGGTCAGAGCGAACGCCACGTTGAGCATGCCGAGGGTGACGATGAACGGCGGCAGCGGGATCTTCTGCACCAGCAGTCCGTTGAGCAGACCGAAACCGCCGCACACGACCAGGCCCAGGGCGATCGCGGCGAGCGGCGGCAGGGAGCCCTCGGCCGCCATCTTGGCGATCACGATGCTGCCGAACGCCATCACGGCCCCGCACGACAGGTCGATGCCCGCCGTCAGGATGATCAGCGTCTGGCCGATCGCCAGCGTGCCGACGACCATGACCTGCTGCACGATCAGCGAAAAGTTCCCGCCCGTGAGGAACTGGTCGGTCGAGACGGAGAAGAACACACAGGCCAGCAGGAGCGCGACCAGCGGGCCGGTGGTCGGTTGCGTGAGCAGCCTGCGGACCGTGGAGGGCGTTTTGAGTTCTGCGTACGGCGAGGATGTGGACGGTGGCGTGGACGTGGCAGTCATGCGAGGTCCTTGACGGAGAATGAGAGGGCGGCCGACTCCCGGTCGGGGAGGTGGGAGCCGGCCCGCCGACTGAGGGGAAGGGCGGTACGGGAGGCCCGCGGGGCGGCTCAGCCCCAGCAGTTCTCCAGGCCGTAGGCGGTGTCCTTCGACGTGACCCCGTCCTGCGCCTTGTCGGTGATCAGCGTGACGCCGGTGTCGGTGTAACCCGACGCCTTCTTGCCGTCCTTGGCGTACGTCACGACGGCCTTGACGCCCTCGGCGGCCATCTTCAGCGGGTACTGCTGCGAGGTCGCGGCGATCTTGCCGTCCTTGACGGCCCGGGTGCCCGTGCAGCCGCCGTCGACGGAGACGATCAGCACGTCCTTCTCCCGGCCCTTGGCCTTCAGCGCGGTGTACGCACCCAGCGCGGCCGGTTCGTTGATGGTGTAGACGACGTTGATGTCGGGCGCCTTCTGCAGGCAGTTCTCCATCGCGGTCTGGCCCTTGGCCTGGTCGCCACTGGTGTCCTGGGCGCACACGACGTCCTTGTCGGTGGCGCCGAAGCCCTTCAGGAAGCCGTTGTGCCGCTGGATGCCGACGGAGACGCCCGGGGCGAGGTCGAGGGTGGCTATCTTCGCCGTCTTGCCCTTCATGGCGGCCTTGGCGTACTCGCCGATCAGCTCGCCCGCCTTGAGGTTGTCGGTGGCGAAGAGGGCGTCGACCGCGCTCTCCGGTTCGGTCGGGGTGTCCAGGGCGATGACCAGAACGCCCTTGGCCTTGGCCTTCTCGATCGCGGGCACGATCGCCTTGGAGTCGCTCGGGGTGATCAGGATGCCCTTCACTCCGGCGGCGACCATGTTCTCGATGGCGGTGACCTGCCCGGCGTTGTCGCCGTCGAACTTGCCGGCCGCGGTCATGAGCTTGACGCCCTCGGCCTTTGCGGTCTTCTCCGCGCCCTCCTTCATCTTGACGAAGAACGGGTTGGTGTCGGTCTTGGTGATCAGGCCGACCTTGACCTCACCCGAACCGGCACTGGACGAACCCGATCCGGAACCGGAGCCGGACCCGCAGGCCGTCAGGGTCAGGGCCGCGATGCCCGTGACAGCGGCGGCTCTGAAGAGGGAGGAGGGCAGGCGAGTGGTGCGAGACATGATCGACTCCTGTGGGATAGCGAGCGGCACGGGGGTCGGGATTCAGAGCATGCCGCCCGAGATGTCATCGTTGACCTATGTCATCGTTGACTCTGCATGGCGAGGATGATGGACTCCGGATCCCGGCAACGTCAATGCCTTCCACTCGTCACAAATCGGCAACGTCTGTACCCGGCGTCCCCGCGCAGGATCAGCGGATGCGTCGAGACGCGGCCTTTGCCCCACTTTTCGAGAGAGAGCAGCCCATGAGCCCGCGTCAGATCACCGTTCTGGGAGAGTGTGTCGCCGACGCCTTCACCGAACCGGCCAGCGCCTCGAACGAACTCGCCCTGCGGGTGCTGCCGGGCGGCGGACCTGCGAATACCGCGGTGGCCCTGGCCCGCCTCGGCACCCCGGCCCGCTTCCTTACGCGCCTGTCCGGCGACGTGTTCGGGCGCCTGTTCCGAGCCCACCTGGAAGAGTCCGGCGTAGACCTGTCGTACGCCGTCGCTGCCGTCGAGCCCAGCACGCTGGCCGTGGCGGAACTGGATGCCGCGGGGCAGGCGGCGTTCTCGTTCCATGCGCAGAACACGGCCGACTGGCAGTGGACCCCCGGCGAACTGGCGAGGGTGGAGCTCTCCGAAGCCGCCTGTGTGCACACCGGGTCACTGGCGCTGGTCCGTGAGCCCGGCGCGGCGGTGGTGGAGGAATTCCTGGCGGCATCCTCGCCTCAGGCCACCATCAGCATCGATCCCAACGTCCGGCCGCTCCTGGTGGATCCCCAGGTCTACCGCGGCCGGCTGGCGCACTGGTGCGACCTCGCGGACGTGCTGCGGCTGAGCGAGGACGACCTGGATCTCCTGCTGCCCGGGACGCCCCCCGAGCAGGCGTGCGACACCTGGCATGCGGCGGGGGTGCGGCTCGTCGTGATCACCCGCGGCGCCGAGGGCGCTGTGGCCTCACTCGACGGGGAGCGGGTGCAGATGCCCGCGGTGGCGACACCGGTCGTCGACACGGTCGGTGCGGGGGACTCCTTCACCGCCGGACTGCTGCACCACCTCGGCGCCCACGGACTCCTCGGCGGCAGGCTGACGAACCTGCGTCTCGCCGATGTCGAGGCAGCCTGCCTGTTCGCCGTGAAGGTGGCGGCCCTGACCTGCTCGGTTGCCGGCCCCAATCCGCCGTGGCAGAGCCAGTTGGCACAGCTCGCGACGGCCGGCGAGGCCTGACACGCCGGCAGCACGCGCCGGAGCAATCACGCCCCGCGCCATTGACGTGACGGCGGAGTTGCGCTCATCATCAGGCTCTCGATGTCATCGATGACACTGGTCAACGATGACACTCCTGGTCGGCGGCGTGGACGACGCCGCCCGCCAGGGCGTCACTTTCCGGCCGGTCCATCGCCAGGGCCGCAGGCTCCGCCGAGTGGACGGCCACGGCACAGGAGACATCATGAGCTCTGGACGTGTATTCCGGCCTGCCCGCATGCGGTTGATGGCGGCGGTGGCGACCGTCTGCGCCTTGTCCGCCGCCCCGCTCGCCCCGCAGGCCGTCGCTGCCGACACCCCGCCGTACACCGAGACCTACAGGCCCCAGTTCCACTTCACTCCGCAGAAGAACTGGATGAACGACCCCAACGGCCTCGTGTACTACAAGGGCGAGTACCACCTCTTCTACCAGTACAACCCGAACGGCAACTCGTGGGGCGACATGTCCTGGGGGCACGCGGTGAGCCGGGATCTCGTGCACTGGGAGGAGTTGCCGCTCGCCCTGTCGCACGACGACGAGGAGATGGTGTTCTCCGGCAGCGCGGTGGTCGACTGGGACAACACCACCGGGTTCGGCACCAGGAAGAACCCGCCCATGGTGGCGGTCTACACCAGCGCCTACAAGAACGGCGGCAAGCAGGCCCAGTCGCTCGCCTACAGCACCGACCGCGGTCGCACCTGGACCAAGTACCAGGGCAATCCGGTCATCGACATCGGCTCGAAGGACTTCCGCGATCCCAAGGTCCAGTGGTACGAGCCGACCAAGAGCTGGCTGATGACGGTGTCGCTCTCCGCCGAGCACAAGGTGCAGTTCTACTCGTCGAAGAACCTCAAGGACTGGGAGCTGCTCAGCGAGTTCGGGCCCGAGGGCGCGACGGGCGGCGTGTGGGAGTGCCCCGACCTGTTCCCCCTCGCGGTCGACGGCGACGAGAACAACATCAAGTGGGTCCTCGTCGTCAACATCAACCCCGGTGGAATCGCGGGCGGTTCGGCCGCCCAGTACTTCATCGGCGACTTCGACGGCAAGAAGTTCACCGCAGACGACAATGGCACCTACACCCCGCCCACCGGTCAGGTCGTGCAGGACTTCGAGAGCACCGGCTTCGGTACGTGGACGACCACCGGCACCGCGTTCGGCCAGGGACCGGCGGCCGGGGCACTGGCCGGGCAGGGAACGGTCACGGGCTTCGACGGCAAGGGCCTCGCCAACAGCTTCCACGCAGGTGACGGCTCCACCGGCACCCTCACCTCACCGGAATTCACCGTCGACAGCTCCTACCTGAACTTCAAGGTCGGCGGCGGCCGGCATCCGCACGTACCCGGAACCGTCATGGAACAGGGGCCCCCGCCCGCGGGCACGGTCCTCGCCGACTTCGAGGGCGGCACCTACGGCGACTGGACGACGACGGGGGACGCCTTCGGCACCGCACCCGCCACCGGCACCCTGCCCAACCAGCAGGAAGTCTCCGGATTCCTCGGTGACGGCCTGGTCAACAGTTACCTGAACGGCGACTCCACCACGGGCACCCTCACCTCGCCCGAGTTCACCATCGACAAGAAGCACATCAACTTCCTCATCGGCGGCGGCAACCACCCCGCCGGCGCGGACAACCCCACCGCCATCGAACTCCTCGTGGACGGCCAGGTCGTGCGCAGCGTCACCGGAAAGGACGGCGAGGCACTCAACTGGGCCTCCTGGGACGTCAGCGACCTCGCCGGGAAGAAGGCGCAGATAAAGATCGTCGACGACAACACCGGCGGCTGGGGCCACCTCAACGTCGACCACATCATGCTGTCCGACACCCCGGCCCAGCCCGTCTCCCAGGAGACGTCCGTCAACCTGCTCGTCGACGGCAAGGTCGTCCGCAGCGCCACCGGCTCCAACAGCGAGACCCTGGACTGGGCCTCCTTCGACATGCGTCCCTACACCGGCAAGAAGGCGCAGATCCAGATCGTCGACATGAACACCGCCGGCTGGGGCCACATCCTCGCCGACCGGTTCACAGCCGCCGACGCCCCCGCCAAGTTCGGCCTGCAGCGCGCCGACTGGGCCGACTACGGCAAGGACTACTACGCGGCCGTCTCCTGGGAGAACGCACCTGGCGGCAAGCGGTACATGATCGGCTGGATGAACAACTGGGACTACAGCGGCGCCATCCCCACGTCTCCCTGGCGCGGTGCGCAGAGCATCCCCCGGGAGATGGCCCTGCGCACCATCGACGGCCGGATCCGGCTGACCAGCAAGCCGGTCGACAGCGTGAGGTCCCTGCGGCAGGACCCGGCATCCGCGACCGGGGTTACCGTCAAGAGCACGTCCAAGCCCCTGATCGGCCGTGCGGCCGAGGGCAAGGCGCTCGACATCGAGGCGACCTTCTCCCTGGAGGACGCCGAACGGTTCGGCTTGAAGGTGCGCGCGGGTGCCGACGGCGAGGAGACCGTCGTCGGCTACGACACCACCACGCAGGAGCTGTACGTCGACCGCAGCCGCTCCGGCGCCGGGGACTTCAACGCCACCTTCCCCGGTGTCCAGACCGGCCCGCTCAAGGCCCACAACGGCAAGGTGAAGCTGCGGATCCTGGTCGACTGGTCGTCCGTCGAGGTCTTCGGCGGCAATGGCGAGGCAGTGATCACCGACCAGATCTTCCCCGACCCCTCCAGCACCGGCGTCGAGGTCTTCGCCGAGAACGGCTCGGTGAAGCTGGACAAGGCCGTCGTCTGGCACCTCGACTCCGCCCACAAGTGACCCCCGCTACCGACAAGGACACCAGACCGTGAAGAAGACCCTGCTCGCCGAGTTCACCGCCCGCGAGGGTGCGGAGGCCGAAGTCGCCCGCCTGATCGGGGAGTACGCCCTGAAGGTGCGCGAGGAGGAAGGCAACCTGGCCTTCGACGTCTACACCAAGGCGGCGAACCCCCGCGCCTTTTGGATCTTCGAGGTGTACCGGGACGAGGACGCCTTCCAGGCGCATCTGAACGCCCCGTACGGCGGCCCCTTCAACACCGCCCTCGCTCCGCTCATCGAGGAGGACGCCTCCGTGCTGACGTTCCTCGATCCTCTGGCCGGGAATCCGTGACGAGCCGTTGACAAGGATCCCTGCGGGGGCGCACTCTCATCCCGCACTCACTTGCCAAAACGATTGGGCGCGGCATGGGCAGGCGGATCGGGATCAAGGACGTGGCGGCAGCCGCCGGTGTCTCGGCCACGACCGTTTCCCACATCCTCAACGAGGTCGAGGGCAAGCGGATCAACGCCGAGACCCGGCAGCGCGTTCTCGACACAGCCCGCGAGCTCGGCTACGCGCCCAATGGCCTGGCACGCGGGCTGCGTCTGAAGCGGTCGAACACCATCGGCTTCGTCAGCGACCGGATCGCCACCACCCCCCACGCGGGCCGGATCATCCTCGGGGCGCAGGAGGAGGCCGCCAAGCACGACCTTCTGCTGCTCATGCTGAACACCGGCGGAGACCCCGAGCTCGAGCGCAGGGAGATCGAACTGCTGCTCCAGCACCAGGTCGACGGGGTGCTGTACGCGTCCATGTACCACCGGGTCGTGTCAGTGCCGGAGCAGCTGCGCTCGGTCCCCACGGTGCTGCTGGACGCCCGCTCGGACGACTCGTCCCTACCTTGGGTGGTGCCGGACGAGGTGCAGGGCGGCTGCACCGCCGTACGCGAACTGCTCCGCCACGGCCACCGCCGTATCGGATTCCTCAACAACGTCGACGACATCCCGGCCACCCATGGACGGCTCGCGGGATACCGGCAGGCCCTCGCCGAGGCTGGTGTCCCTTACGACCCCCGGCTGGTGGTGAGCGAGACCAGTGACGCCGCCGGCGGATACCGGGCGTCGCTCGGGCTGCTGCGGGGAGCGGAACGACCCACCGCGCTGTTCTGCTTCACCGACCGCATGGCGATGGGCGCGTACCACGCCGCTGCCGAGCTGGGGCTGTCGGTCCCGGCCGACCTGTCGGTCATCGGGTTCGACAACCAGGAACTCATCTGCGAGGGCATGTTCCCCGGGCTGACCACCGTGGCCCTGCCGCACTACGAGATGGGGGCGCGGGCTGTCGCACAACTGCTCGCGTTGACGGACGCAATGGGCCAGGGGACTGGTTCGGCTGTCCAAGAGAAGTTGCCCTGCCCGCTGGTGGCACGGGCATCGGTGACTTCGCCGCCCCGACTCTGACCCCGGGACGGCGAAGCACCACCGATAGGGGCGGCCGTCATCACCGGTCGCCGGCACGGTCTGCCAGGACCGTGCCCAGTGAAATTGGAGGAACCCGTGGAATCGAGAACCAGGCGCCTCGCGGTGTCGAGTCCCCTAAGGATGCGACTGAGCGCTGCATCTGGCGGCTGAGGGCTTGAATCGGCGGCTCCTTGTGCTCCAGCAGTTCTACGTGCTCCCGTCGGCTGATTCTCACTCCTCCTGAGTGATGACATGGATGCGCCCGGCGGTTGACGCCCGAGGGGGCAGTGGTGAATGAGGCTTGAACTCCGTTGCCTGAATTGGGAGTTCAAGTGGATCGGTGGGATCGGATCGGGCGGGTCGCGGCGTATGGGGCAGCGCTGGCGCTGACGCCCTACTTGCTGATCAAGGTGTCGTGGGTGGTCGGTTCGCTCCTGGGGCTGCTGCCGGTCGGGACCGGGTTCGGCAAGGTGGAGTGGGTGGTGCTCAACAGCGCAACGATCGGTATGGCAGGGATCGGAATCGCGGTGGCGCTCGCGCTGGTGCGTCCGTGGGGGATGCGTATACCGGGAGCGCCGTTGGCTCTCTGCGCTTGGGTTGGGACGGGATTCCTCGTCCCGGTGTTGCCGTACGCCGTTCTCAGTTCGCTGCCGGGCTCGGCGGATGGCAATCCGAAGAGCCGGAGTGACGCCGGCCCGTCGATGCCGGTCTGGGAGGCCGCGCTGGTTCAGATCGGCTTTGTAGGCATGGGACTGGGTCTGGCCATCGCGCTGCCCACGTACTTGCGGCGGCGCTGGCCGGACGCGTTCGCGGGCCGGCTCGGGGACAGTGGGGAGGGCTCGCCAACGGCACTGCCATGGATGGCCGTGGTCGGCGCCGCAGTCGGTCTCGTCTGGCTGTACTGGGCGGTGGGCGGCACCGCAGGTGTCGCCCACCGCGGCGAGCGGGACCTCGCTTGGCATGTGCTCTCCGGAGTCTTCGGGCTTTGGGCGTTCGTGGCGTCCGCCGCCACCTGGGCTGCCGTCCGAGGCCGGCCCGCACGAGTCCCTCGGTGGGGCCCGATGGTGCTCGGCTGGCTCGGCTCGGGCTCGTTGTTCGCCTGGAGCGGCTGGAAGCTTCCGTTCACCCTGTACCTGGCAGTCGCGCAACCGGCCGATGCGGCCCTGCCGGAAAACCTCGCGCTCGCGGCAGTCCTGCACCTCGCAGCGGTGGGGGCGGGCGCCGCGATGCTGCGAGCGCTCGTTCGTACGCGGCTGGTGTCATCGAACTCGTAGCCGCCCCTCTCCCGAGTGCGTCACTCGACGGGCCGAGCGCTTCAACGGCACCAGGGGTGCTCGCGGAGACGAGAACGAGGGAGCGTCCATCAGTGGGTCCGGGTTGTAGTGCGTGGCCTCGGCCTGTTCGGGGTTGGAGCAGCGGATGCGCAGCGCGTGCAGGCCGGCCCGGTCGGCGTCGACCCTGAACCTCGCGGTGTTTGCATTGCCCGGGGCAAGCCCGGCTCGTCCGCCGCAGCGCACCAGGCGACCCGGTGCGCCCGGGCCGTTGGCAAGCGCCACCGGCGGCGGCACCGCGTTACGGGATGGCCCTCGGGCCGGTGAGCGTTGCCCGACCCCGTGCTCCATCGCCGTATGAGCGCTGACGTGGTCGCGTGACCGGGCGGGCTCGGCCTTCCGCCGAGCCCGCCACGCCGGCTCCCTACCGGAGCCGGACCCCGTGTCACGCCGTCAGCGCCGCAGTGTCAGCAGACCCGGACGGTAGGGCAGGAGGCCGTAGTCGCCGCCGGAGTTGGGACTGCGCCCCTGGTAGAGCAACTGCAGATTGCAGGGATCGACGGTCATGGTCTGATCGGGGCTGGTGCGGATCAGTTCGCCATGGCTGATGTCGTTGGTCCAGGTGGCGCCGCTGTTGGCCTTGCCGGCGAAGGGATTGCTCTCGGTCGCGGCCTGGGGTGTCCACGAGCCGTTCAGACTGGTGGCCGTGAACGAGCGGAAGTAGCGGCCCTGCGAGCCGATCGCCTCGACGATCATGAGGTAGCGGTTCTGGCCCTGGAGCTTGTACACCTGCGGGGCTTCGAACAGGTTGTTCGTCGTATCGCTCATGATCGTCGTGTACGACGAGCCGAAGCTGCCCGGGAAGTTCCCGATCGGCATGCTGGCCCGGTAGATCTTACCGTTGTCACCGGCGAAGAACAGGTACATGTTCTGGTCGTCGGCGATGAGCGTCTGGTCGATGGGTCCGGTCCCGGAGCCGGAGATGCTTCCGGAGAAGAGCACCTGCTCGGATGACCAGCCATTCGGGTTGGTGGGGTCGCTCGACGTCCGGTAGGAGAAGGCAGTACGACCCCACTGGTAGGCCAGCACCCAGATGTTCTTCGGCGCGAAGTAGAAGAGCGTGGGTGCGACGGTGGATGTTGACATCGCGTTCTGGCTGGCCGAGGCCATCTCCGACCAGTTGGTGAACAGGCCGAAGTTCATCGAACCCCACCTCGTCCCAGTGTCGTGCGTCGTCGCATAGACGAGTTGCCTGCCCTGGTAGGGGACGACGGTGAAGTCCTTGAGCGAGACCCACCCCGGCTTGGGCTGCGCGAGCGCGCCCGTCGATGTCCAGCGGTATGTCGACGGAAGATCGCACGGGCCGGGGTTGCCGCCGCCGACCTTGACGAGCTGCCACTGCTGGTTGGTGCCGCCCCAGTCGTCGTACTGGACGATGTTCCCGTTGTCGGCGGTGGAGGCGCCTTGTACTTCGAGAGCCTTGTTGCTGTGGCGCGAGATGAACCTCACGTAGCCATCCGAGCTGTCGGCCAGCCGCCACTGCTGGTTGGTGCCGTTCAGGTCGGCCCACTGGACGATCGAGCCGCCGTTCGCGGTGGACCAGTTGTGGACGTCCAGCACCTTGCCCGAGTGGCGGGACTTGATGCGGTAGTAGCCGCCCCCGGCATCGACGAACTGCCACTGCTGCTGGCTCTGATCGTTCCTGGTCCACTGGGTGATGCGGGCGCCGTCGTTGGTCGCCATGTTGTAGACGTCCAGGGCCTTGCCGCTGTTGCGGTTGACCAGCACATACGAGGCGTTGGGGTCTACGGTCGCCGCCGCGCCGGCGGGCTGGGCGCCGAGGAAGGCAGCCACGAGCAGCAGGGGCGCGAGGACGGCGAGTAAGCGTCTTGGACGGACCGGGGACGGGTGGCGAAACCACATCAGAGGGCCTCCTTTGGAGGGCCGGGGGGCGAGGGACAAGCTCGAAACATTTCGAAGAATTCCCGCAAGCTTTGACGCCACAAGCTAGGAATGTGGGGCCCTCTGGTCAAGGCCTGTCGCCGATCTGTCCACAAACAGCGCCTCCCGTTTGGGCTTGACTTGAGAGAAGTCGAGCAAGCGGCGTCCGCACACTCGTCCCGGCCCCTGCTCCGCCCCGGCCCTACGGCATCCGCCGACGGCGGCGCCGGGGTCGCCGTCCGGCTCGCCGAGATCCCGAATGTTTCGGGCAAAGAATCGAAACTTCTTCTGCGGGGAGTATTGACGATCCATCGTCAAAACCTCAATCATCCCTGTCTGAGAACCGGTCGTAGTTCGAGATGTCGAACCACGTCGGTCCTGAGCAATCTGTGCTGCACGGCAGATCCACGCACAGCTGCACGACAGATCCGCGCACCAAAGCACCTGCGCCACCCCGTCACGTTCCGGTGAGGTTCGCACCAGCGCATCCTGGCTCTTCGCGCAGTTGGAGAGGTACGCGACGCCGCGTGGCGGTCCCCCCCGGCTGAGCCGCGATGGAGTGCCCCCATGCCTGTGTCGAAACACCGCCGCCGCACGCCGTACGCCACCCGACGGACGACCGGGTGCCGTCCGTGCCGGTTGAGATCGTCCCGGTCTCATGACGGCGGTGTCCGGTAATTCCGTGC
Source organism: Streptomyces coeruleorubidus (assembly GCF_028885415.1). Taxonomy (GTDB): domain Bacteria; phylum Actinomycetota; class Actinomycetes; order Streptomycetales; family Streptomycetaceae; genus Streptomyces; species Streptomyces coeruleorubidus_A. Next base: position 1,238,593 of record NZ_CP118527.1, on the reverse strand, counting down.
TGCCCGGGTTCAGGCCCGCCCCGTCCGTCTGCCGAGTGGGAGCGGACGACGCATTCCCTGCGCTTCAGTCCTTCCGTGATTCCTACCTTGGAGGCACAGTCATGGGCTCGTATGCCCTTCCCAGACCGGTTGTCCGCCGGAAGATCCGCGGCCTGCTGTTGGCGCTGGTCGTCGGCGTCCTCGGTGCGGTCACCGCACTGGTCGCGCCGCCGACCGCACACGCCGCCGAGAACACGCTCGGCGCCGCGGCGGCGCAGAGCGGCCGCTACTTCGGCACCGCCATCGCCTCGGGCAGGCTGGGCGACTCGGCGTACACGTCGATCGCGGGCCGTGAGTTCAACTCGGTGACGGCCGAGAACGAGATGAAGATCGACGCCACCGAACCGCAGCGGGGCCAGTTCAGCTTCACCGCCGCTGACCGCGTCTACAACTGGGCGGTGCAGAACGGCAAGCAGGTGCGCGGCCACACCCTGGCCTGGCACTCCCAGCAGCCCGGCTGGATGCAGAGCCTCAGCGGCAGCAGCCTGCGCCAGGCGATGATCGGCCACATCAACGGCGTGATGGCCCACTACAAGGGCAAGATCGCCCAGTGGGACGTCGTGAACGAGGCCTTCGCCGACGGCAGTTCGGGAGCCCGGCGCGATTCCAACCTGCAACGCACCGGCAACGACTGGATCGAGGTCGCCTTCCGCACCGCGCGCGCCGCCGACCCGGCCGCCAAGCTCTGCTACAACGACTACAACGTCGAGAACTGGACCTGGGCCAAAACCCAGGCCATGTACGCCATGGTCCGGGACTTCAAGCAGCGCGGCGTGCCGATCGACTGCGTCGGCTTCCAGTCGCACTTCAACAGCGGCAGCCCCTACCACAGCAACTTCCGCACCACCCTGCAGAACTTCGCCGCACTCGGCGTCGACGTGGCCATCACCGAACTCGACATCCAGGGCGCCCCGGCCACGACCTACGCCAACGTGACCAACGACTGCCTGGCCGTCCCGCGCTGCCTCGGCATCACCGTCTGGGGTGTGCGCGACAGCGACTCCTGGCGACCGGAGCACACGCCGCTGCTGTTCAACCGCGACGGCAGCAAGAAGCCCGCCTACACCGCCGTCCTCAACGCACTCAACGGCGGCTCTTCCACGCCCCCGTCGGATTCCGGACCGATCAAGGGCGTCGGTTCGGGCCGCTGCCTGGACGTGCCCGGCACCAGTACCACCGACGGCACCCAGCTCAACCTGTGGGACTGCAACAACGGCACCAACCAGCAGTGGACGCACACCGCCGCCGGCGAGCTCAGGGTCTACGGCAACAAGTGCCTGGACGCCGCCGGCACCGGCAACGGCACCAAAGTCCAGATCTACAGCTGCTGGGGCGGCGACAACCAGAAATGGCGCCTCAACTCCGACGGATCCATCGTCGGCGTCCAGTCCGGCCTCTGCCTCGACGCCGTCGCAGGCGGAACCGCCAACGGCACCCTGATCCAGCTCTACTCCTGCTCTAACGGCAGCAACCAACGCTGGACCCGCACCTGATGGGACCCGCCACAGACGAAAGGGTGAGTCGATGAAGACCTCCGGTGCGGCTTCCCCCGCCCCTCCACGCAGACATCGCTGGTGGTCCCGGGTCGCCGCCGTGGTGGCGGCGACCCTCGCGATCGGCATGCTCACCGCGGTGAATCCGGCGCTCGCCGCGGCAGCGACGGTGGACACCAATGCCTGGTACGTCCTGGTCAATCGCAACAGCGGCAAGGCGCTGGACGTCTCCGGCACGTCCACCGCCGACGGCGCGCGGGTCGGCCAGTGGACGCGCAACGACGCAGCCAACCAGCAGTGGCAGTTCGTGGACTCCGGCGGCGGCTTCTACCGCCTCAAGGCCCGGCACTCGGGCAAGGTTCTCGACGTGGCCGGCGCCTCGACCGCAGACGGTGCCGCGATCCAGCAGTGGGCCGACCACAACGGGGCCAACCAGCAGTTCCGCCTGGCCGACTCCGACGCGGGCCACGTCCGGCTGATCAACCGCACCAGCGGCAAGGCGGTGGAGGTGCAGGGCGCCTCCACCGCCGATGGCGGCAACGTCGTCCAGTACTCCGACTGGGGCGGCGCCAACCAGCAATGGCAGATGGTCAAGCTGTCGTCCGGTGGCGGCGGCGGATGCGGCAGCGCCCCGACTCTGGCGAGCGGTACGCACACGATTCAGAGCGGCGGCAAGAGCCGCAGCTTCATCCTCAGGGTTCCCGCCAACTACGACAGCAGCCACCGCTACCGGCTGATCTTCGCGTTCCACTGGCGGGGCGGAACCGCCGGCGACGTCGCCTCGGGCGGCACGAGCGGGAACGCCTGGTCCTACTACGGCCAACAGGAACAGTCGAACAACAGCGCGATCCTCGTCGCCCCCCAGGGCCTCGGCAACGGCTGGGCCAATTCGGGCGGTGAGGACGTCACCTTCGTCGACGACATGATCCGGCGCATCGAGGGCGGCCTCTGTGTCAACCCGACACAGCGTTTCGCCACGGGATTCAGCTGGGGCGGCGGTATGAGCTACGCACTCGCATGCAGCCGGGCGAACGCCTTCCGGGCCGTCGCGGTCATCTCCGGCGCCCAGATCAGCGGGTGCAGCGGCGGCAACCAGCCCATCGCCTACTTCGGAATCCACGGCATCGGCGACTCCGTCCTCAACATCGGGCAAGGACGGTCCCTGCGCGACAAGTTCGTCAGCAACAACGGCTGCACCCCCCAGAGCCCGCGCGAGCCCGCGCCGGGCAGCCGAACGCACATCACCACCACCTACTCGGGCTGCCGTGCCGGATACCCGGTCCAATGGGCCGCGTTCGACGGAGGCCACATACCCGGTCCGGTCGACGGCTCCTCCGGCGAAAGCGGCGTCACCACCTGGACCAAGGCAGAGATCTGGAGGTTCTTCGCACAGTTCCAGTGACACGCTCGCACCACTGAGTGGAGCCAGGATGATCCTGGCTCCACTCCGTCGACGTCCATCCCGGATTGAAGGACGGAGAGGCCTTCTCAGGAGAGCTCCCACGCCTTCGGACTGGGCGCGGCTGGCGAACAGGCCGTGGGAGAAGTGGCGTTCGAGGAACACGCCCTCACGGAGGGAGCTCTCGCCCGCCCGGTTCACGGCCTCGCAGGCCGCCACGGCCGCGGGTTTGCTGAACGAGGGCGACGGTGGCGGTGATCTCGGTGTCCTCCTCCGGCTTCACGCTCTAGAAGAAGCCCAGCTTCTTCGGCGAGTACGACACCAGCAGGTTCTTCGTCTACTTGCGGTACACGACCCAACCCCACGCTGACCTGCGAAAATGATGGAAATCGACAGAGGGGAAGCGAAGTTGGTCCGCTCCTGGTCCGCACCACGGTGCCGGGTGCCGGGCTGGGCGTCGATGCTGGGAGTGCCCGTGTGGCACACGTGACGCAGGTTGTTCGAAGCGTCTTCTGGCGTCCACAAGGCCCAGGGCAGGGCCGTTTTCACAGGTGGAGGCCTTGTGATCCAGGCGCGTCGAGACAGTCCGCACAGGCCGGTCCCGCTGTCGTCCCTTGGCTGAGCGGCGCGACCACGACAGGCCCGTGCCGCGTGCCCCATGCTAACGTTACGCGTTTGCAGCGTCGCTGTGTCGGTCTCCGTTCGGTGTCCTGGCTGGTGGCCGCGTCCCTGCCGCGCCTTCCTCGGTACGGTCCCTTCGGAGGAAGGCTCTCTGTGAGCGAATCAGCACGTGCCGATGCCCAGCAGCAGGACGATGTGTCCGAGGCGTCGGGCGCCACTTCGGCGGTGCCCACGGCTGCCTCCTTCGCGCAGCTGGGGTTGCCGGCCGAGGTTCTGCGGGCGCTCGATGAGCACGGTGTGACTGTGCCCTTCCCCATCCAGGCGGCGGCGCTGCCGAACGCGCTCGCGGGACGGGACGTCCTGGGCCGGGGCCGCACAGGATCCGGCAAGACGCTCGCCTTCGGCCTGGGGATGCTCGTCCGGACGGCCGGGCAGCGCGCGCAGCCGAAAGAGCCGCTGGCGCTCGTTCTGGTGCCTACCAGGGAGCTGGCGCAGCAGGTCGGTGAGGCGCTCACCCCATACGCCGAGGCGCTACGGCTACGGCTCGCGACCGTGGTGGGCGGAGTGTCCATCGGACGGCAGGCCGCCGTGCTGCGGGATGGCGCCGAGATCGTCGTCGCCACGCCCGGTCGGCTGCGCGACCTCATCGAGCGCAAGGGCTGCCGACTGGGACGGGTGCGCATCGCGGTCTTGGACGAGGCCGACCAGATGTGTGACATGGGGTTCCTTCCGCAGGTCACCGAGATCCTGGACCAGGTGCGTCCCGGCGGGCAGCGGATGCTGTTCTCCGCCACCCTCGACCGCGACGTCGACCAGCTGGTGCAGCGCTACCTGCGCGACCCCGCCGTCCACTCCGTGGACCCCTCGTCCAACGCGGTCTCCGCGATCGAGCACCACGTCTTCGTCGTACACGGCCCGGACCGGTACGCCGTGACCACGGAGATCGCCGCTCGGGACGGCCGCGTCCTGCTGTTCCTGGACACCAAGCACGGCGTCGACCTGCTCACGCGGCATCTGCGGGCCAGCGGCGTGGCCGCCGCCGCCCTGCACAGCGGGAAGTCCCAGCCGCAGCGCACCCGGACCCTGGCCCAGTTCAAGAACCGGCAGGTCACCGCGCTGGTAGCGACGAACGTTGCCGCACGCGGCCTGCACGTCGACGACCTCGACCTCGTGGTCAACGTCGACCCAGCCACCGATCCGAAGGACTATCTGCACCGCGCGGGCCGCACGGCCCGGGCCGGCCGCTCCGGCACCGTCGTGACACTCGTCCTGTCGGGACAGCGCCGCGAGACGAGCCAGGTCATGGCGGACGCCGACGTCGCCCCCAAGGTCTCCAAAGTGCGGTCCGGCGAGGCGGAGCTAAGCCGGATCACCGGAGCCAAGGCCCCGTCCGGAAAGCTTCTCGACGGCGGGTCGGCCGTACCGCGCCCCAAGAACCACAACGCCCCGTTCCGCGGCCTGGGCAGCACCAAGGACGCGAAGGGCGGCTCCGGCGGCAGGCCGTCCCGCAAGAGCAGCGAGGCCCGCAAGCTCGCGGAGGCCCGCAAGGCGGCCCGGGTGCGGCGCAGCGGCTGAGACCGACTTCCCGAACTGCCGGGCGGTGTCTTCGTCTACGCTGCTGGACGGGATACGCGGGACCGGAGATCGGCCGGGGTGCACACCGGACGGCGACTGTCGCTGACGGCGCCGCGTGGAGTCCGACCACTTTGGCGCAGCACGGGATGGGCGAGGGAGGCCCAATCCCCCTGCAGGTGCCGCCAGGTCACGAGGGCGACCTCCAGCCTGCCCAGCCGAGGTCACCGAGGGACAGGCGATGGAGACGCTGCGCCACTTCGGTCCGGGCGAGGACGGCGCGCGGGCCTACTGCGAGGGGTTCCCGGACATGTCCGACGAGGACCTGTTCGAACTCGTGCAGGCCGACTGGCCGTTCCGCATGCCCGTGCTGAAGCTCGCCGAGGCTCAGGCGGCCGGAGGCGGCAAGGCGTACCTGTACGAACTGGCCTGGCAGTCGCCGGGGAGGGGCGGGCTGCTGCGCGCCTGCCATGTCCTGGACGGCCCGCTGTTTTCGGCACCTACGATGCACACCTCGGCCCGGTGGCGATCGGCCCCGATCAAACCGCCGAGGCCCGCGTCCTGACGTCCCAGATCCGCACGGCCTGGACGTCCTTCGTCACCACCGGCGACCCGGGCCGGCCCGCCTACGACCCTGAGTGGCGCCTGACGCGGATCTTTGACTCCGAGCCGTCAGTCACGTCGTGCCCGGAGGAGCCCTCGCGCCGGCTGTGGCAGAACCACCCCTTCGAGTCGATGCCCCGGCGGCTGCCAACGAGCCGCCCGACAGTCGGTGCTGAAGGCGAGTCACCGGGTGCGGACGAGCCGTTCTCCTAGACATCGATGCGGAGTCAGGAGCGCGCGCTCCGAAGGGAGATGCGGCGGCACTTCCACACGCCGTCAAATGCCGGGATGGCAGATACGGGTCTGCCGCCCCGGGGTGCGAAGCCGGCGCGTCGACAATGCGGCGTCTGCATGAGAAGGACTGCCAGCGGGTGAGGTGTGCCCGCACCGACGGCCGGATCTCGTCATTACGACGGCATTCGGCCAACACCCCACCCTTTTTCCGGCTTCCGGACAACCGAGCACCCGGTTCGCTCCTCTCGCAGCGCGGGCGAAGCAAACGCCTCACACGTGACGGCCCCGGCCCGGACCTCGCGGACGCGCCGTGCCGCCTGCTTCCTTCTCACAGCACCGGAGGACGAGGGAACCATGACCAGAAGACGCACCGCCAGGCTGCGGCGTACGCTGCTCGCCGGCATCACGGCCATCGCCGTGACGGCCGTCACGGCGGGCATCGTGGCCGCAGCGCAGGAGCCTGCGAAGGCTGCGACGGGCCCCGAGCTGAGCCTCGTCGCGGCGACCACTTCGGTGACGCTCACCACTTGGAAGGAGGAGCCGGGTGTGTACCTGGACCTCGGCACCTACCTCATCGCCGAGGGGACGCCGCTTGAGCTCAAGGTGACCCGGAAGTCCTACAAGGACCCGGTGACTGTCACCCAGACCGTGTACGAGGGCGGCAAGACCAAGGCGAAGAAGCTGCCCACGGGCACTGTGAAGGACTTCTCCGGGCTGCCCGGCTTCTCAGAGATCACCCTCACCGACAAGGCCGGCAAGAAGGTCCTCACCCGCAGCGAGAGTTTCTGCCCGAACAACGCCAGCGGCCGAGTGCGGCCCGACGCACCCTCCACCTCCAAGTATCCGGAGAGCTGCTCCACCAACCCCTTCACGCTCGGCTCCGTGTGGGGCGTCGAGAAGGGCTGGGCGGCCAACACCTACGCGGGCTCCTACACCGAGCCGGTCCAGCTGTCGGCCGGTACGTACACGGCCAAGGTCGGTGTTGCCAAGAAGTACCGCGACCTGTTCGGCATCGCCGACGAAGCGGCCACGGTCAAGGTGACCGTGGTGGAACGAAGCGACGAGGACGAAGAGAGCACCACCGAGGCGGTGCCCCGCTCCGCGAAGGCCGGCGAGCACGCCGGGCACGGTGCCGGTCACCAGGCGCCGACCGCGCACGCCGGTCACGGGCCCGGGCATGCCCCGGCGCCCGCTGAGGCTGCCGCGCCGGTGACGAGCGGTGCGGGTCCTTCGTACAACGTGGGCCACGGTCCGCTGAAGGCCGCGCCGCCGGCCCTGCCGTGGGCGTTGAAGAAGAAGCAGACGTCCGCGCTGTCTCCGCAGGCCGGGGACATCGGCGGCCAGACCGACGGCTCGCGTCAGGCGCCCGCCCTCAAACCGCTGTCGAAGCGGCCCGCCGGTAGGCCCTCCGTCCCGGACGTCCCCAAGCCGGACCTGCGCTCGCTGCCGGCCTATGGCATCACCATCGGCGACGGCGGCAAGGACATCCCGGGCAAGGACTACCTGGCGTTCAGCGCCAACGTCTGGAACGCCGGTCCGGCGCAGCTCGTGGTGGACGGGTTCCGCTCGCCCGGCAAGGCCAATATGGACGCCTTCCAGTACTTCTACGACGCCAAGGGCAAGCAGGTCGGCTACACCCCGACCGGCACCATGGAGTGGGACCCGCGCCCGGGGCACGTGCACTGGCACTTCACCGACTTCGCCAGTTACCGGCTGCTGAAGGCCGACAAGAAGGAGGCCGTGCGCAGCGGCAAGGAAGCGTTCTGCCTGGCCAACACCGACGCCATCGACTACACGGTGAAGAACGCCAACTGGCACCCGTACAACACCGACCTGGCCACCGCCTGCGGTGAGGAGAACTCGATTTCCGTCCGCGAGGTGCTGGACGTCGGCTCCGGTGACACTTACACCCAGGACCTGCCGGGCCAGTCCTTCGACATCACCGGCGTGCCCAACGGCACCTACTACATCCAGGTGCTGGCCAACCCGGAGAAGCGGCTGAAGGAAACCAACCTCGACAACAACAGTGCCCTGCGGAAGATCGTGCTCGGCGGCAAGCCGGGTAAGCGGACGGTCACCGTGCCGGCGCACGACCTGGTGAACGCCAACTGACCCCGCCGTGCGGCTGGGGGGAGTGTCCCCGCCCGAGAACAGGGCGGGGACACGGCCATCAGCGGCATTCTCTGAGCGGGAGTTCATCGCTCACGTGCAGCAGTCAACGGTCGTAGCGGTCGGCGAGATCGACACCGCGAACGGTGACGATGCGGTCGCTGCGCGGTGATCGGCTGCCGACCGGGGCGGCGCGCCAGTCGTCCGGGCTCCCGCCCGCAGCGCTCCCCGCAGGCCGTGCGGAACTCCTCGTCCCTGGTGGGCATCCCGCGTTGCCTGGGGCGCCACAGGGCCGCCTCGTTTGTGATGAGTAGGGCCAGCCCGTTCTGGTCCTCGCGGTCGCAGAAGCGTTCCAGCCTTGCTACGTCCCGTAGGAAGTCCCTACGTGCGACGTCCGGCGCGTTGTGTCCGCGCAAGGCGTACTCCTCGGGAGGCGTCCCTGCTGTACTCGACCATTGTCGGGTCACGTACTTGAACTCGATTGCCGTACGGCCCGCCGGCCCCAGGCACAGTAGGTCCAGGTACTCCGAGGCGTTGCTTCCGCGCACCGGGACCTCGAGACGGCACCTGACCTTCGGTGCGACCTCGCCTACAGCGAGGGCGAAACTGTGCTGGAGATCGGCCTCGGAGTGGAATACCGGCCGGCGCGCGCGTAGAAACTCCAGGACTTCGTCCAGCGTGGCGCTACCCGCGATCGTCTCCAGGGTGGCGGGCGGGGGCGGGGGTATTGGTATAGGCGTGGCCACGACGCCATTGAAGACTGTCGGCCTGTCCTTGTCAGCTGATAGTCGATCACAGTCGACAGGAAGTCGGCCACATCGCTGGACGCCGAAGCGCTCATGATCCGCCGAACGCATCTTCAGAGGCGGCCGATACCGAGGATGCCGTTGGGCGGCAGCGATCTCCTAAAGAAGGTTCGTACGACGGAACCCGGGCTTGCTCGACTACTGGGTGCAGCGGCGGCGTGCATCGTGACCGACGGTTATCGAGTCGCGCCTCGGGAGCACGTTAGCGGCAGCGCCAACGGTCCGTGGTACGGCCGGGGTAGGGCTCCAGCGGCTCGAACCCGGCCGCTCGCACTTCGGCGGACGCACGCTCGTCGGTTGCCGAGTTGCAGGCACAGAACCGGCAGCCCTTCGAACCGCTGTTGACGTTGGAGTAGGTGGGGCTGGTTTCGCGACCGCATGTGGTGCAGCGGCACCGCCACGGCGTTTGGCTGCCCCGGTAGGGTTCCAGCGGTTCGAGTCCGGCCGTGCGCATGGTTTCTTGGGCCTTCGGCGCGTTCGTGGCGGCGCGTTTCGCCTGGGTTTCCTTTGCCCGGCAGACGCGACAGCGCTGGCCCGCGTTACGGACGGCGTTGAACGTCGGACGCCCCTCGTGCCCGCAGGTCATGCAGCGCGAGGGCCAAGTCGCGTTGGTGTGACCGGGATACGGCACGAGTGGCTCATATCCGCAGGCCCGCATCTCGGCGGCTGCGGCCTCCGCACTGATGAGACCCGCTGCATGGGGTCGGCCGCCGATTCGGGGCGCATAGGGTTCCTCAGCGTTCCGAGTTTCCTCGTCGACGATGGCCCAGACCTCGGCCGCCGTGATGCGGGCTGCGGAGCAGGTCTCGGTCCAGCCGTTCGGCATGACGCTGCTCGTAAGGAAAGGAACGAGTCCGGCCTGACGCAGGCGGCCCAGCACGGCCTGCTCGACGTCGTAGGCGGCTGCGCCGGTGGTGTAATCGCGGGCGTGATGCAGTTGCCAGCCCTGGCGTTCGTGTTGGATGAGGCGAGAGGTGTAGCCGGTGCAGGCACCGATCCCGATCTTGACGGCTTTCCACTCCGGGTGGGTGATCACGTAGACCTTCGACGGTCCTGCCAGGTCGATGCCGTGGGTAGCTCAGAACTTGCATCCGCCACCAGTACGGATCTTCATGAGGGTCGGGGAGACCTCGTTGCCGCAGGTTGTGCAACGGCACCGCCACGCCGTCGTCGAGGTGGCATAGGGTTCCAGCGGCTCCAGCCCGGCTGCGCGCATGGCAGCCACCGCGATGTCCGGGTCGGTCCGTCTGGCCGTTGCCGCCTTCACGTCGGCACAGTGCCGACAGCCGCCCTGGCCCGCCAGAATGCCGCCCAGACTCGGTGACGTCTTACGCCCGCAGCCGTTGCAGCGACACCGCCACGCCTTGTCACGACGCCCCGCGTACGGTTCGAGCGGTTCCAGGCCGGCGGCGCGCATGAGAGCCTCGGCTTCGTTCGCAGGCCAGCGGCGTCGGCCACCTGGGGAGGCAGGGCAGTACGGGCAGGCCCGAAGGCCGCGCCTCAGGTTGCTCAACCTGATCTCGACGTCTCGGCCGCACGCGAGGTGGCGGCAACGCCACAGGCCCCTCGGCCCCGGGTAGGACTCCAGCGGCTCCAGGCCGAAATCCTTCGCCTCGACTGCGGCCTGGTCGCCGTCCGCGCGGGGCAGTTCGCGGCGACGCGACCATGAACGGCTGATGCCCCGCCCGGCGTTCTTGCGCCCGCACGGGCCGCAGCCCCCTTGTCCGCCCTTGACCGACCCATGAGTGGGTGTCCCGATCGTGCCGCAGGTTGTGCAGCGGCACCGCCAGGGGATGTCGGTCCCGGGATAGGGCTCCAACGGTTCCAGACCCGCCGACCTCATTAGCGCGGCGGCCTGGTCGGGATCGACCGGAGCGTTCGGCGCGCACCATCGGCACGGTCCCCCTCCGCGTTTGATGTACGAGTAGCGCGGCTTGACCTCCCGACCGCACGGCACGTGCCGGCAGCGCCAAGGGGGTGTCGCCCCGGGATACGGCTCCAGCGGTTCCAGGCCGGCCGAGCGCATCAACGCCACCGCCTCCTCCGGAGGAATCGGAGCCGTGCCCGAGCAGTACCGGCAGCCGCCCTGCCGGCCCGCGGCAATGTTGCCCAGCCGCGGTGACACTTCTCTCCCGCACGCTTCATGGCGGCAGCGCCAGGGCTTATCACTTCCTGGATAGGGCTCCAGTGGTTCCAGCCCGGCATCCCGCAGAATCAGCACCGGATCGCGTGGATCCTTCCGCGGACGTCCCGTCGCCACCCGGCCTCCTTCTGAAGTGCCCGCTTCCGGGGTGAGGATCGCACGCGGCACTGACAACGGCCTCGTTCAGGTCCGGAGCTTGGGGCGGGCTCCCTCACAGCGGCCTCCTTGCCCGGCCCTGCCGGGCTGTCCTCTTCGTGGTCTTCGGCAGCTCGTGCACGTCGGCAGGGCCGTTCTCACCGCGAGGAGACTTCGCTCGCGATACGGATTCGTTCAGGGCGGCTATGAGGTCGAAGAGCTCTCCCAGTGCTGCCGGCGGTTGGGCGCTGCTTACCGGTATCGACGGATCGCTGCGCTCATGAACGGGCGGCTCGTGGGTTGTGTCCTTCGGAGCTCTTTGGTCCGCGAATGGTCCGGCGGGAACTCCCTTGGATGCCAGACTGTAGCTTTAAGTACCCAATTGATTGCAGTGGGTATCTTCTATGGCGGGTTGCCTGGAGCGGAACGATGGCTCCAAGCAACCCGACTTCAAGCTCTAGAAGAAGTCAAGTTTCTGAGGGCTGTAAGAACAAAGAATGTTCTTCGTCTGTTGGTAGTGGTCCAGCATCATCTTGTGGGTCTCACGGCCTATGCCGGACTTCTTGTAGCCGCCGAACGCCGCGTGTGCCGGGTACGCGTGGTAGCAGTTGGTCCACACCCGGCCCGCCTTGATCTCGCGGCCCAGGCGGTAGGCCGTGTTGCCGTCGCGGGTCCAGACGCCCGCGCCCAGGCCGTACAGCGTGTCGTTGGCGATCTTCAGGGCCTCGTCGACCGAGTCGTATGTCGTCACCGAGACCACCGGGCCGAAGATCTCCTCCTGGAAGATCCGCATGTCGTTGCTGCCGCGGAAGATCGTCGGCTCGATGTAGTAGCCGCCCTCGAGGCCGGGGACAGTACGGGGGTTGCCGCCCGTGACCAGTTCGGCGCCTTCCTTCCTGCCGATGTCGAGGTAGGAGAGGATCTTCTCGTACTGGTCGTTGCTCGCCTGCGCGCCGATCATGGTGGCCGGGTCCAGCGGGTCGCCGCCGACGATGGCCCGGGTGCGCTCGACGCAGCGGGTCATGAAGTCGTCGTAGATCGACGAGGGGATCAGGGCGCGCGACGGGCACGTGCAGACCTCGCCCTGGTTGAGGGCGAACATCACGAAGCCCTCGACCGCCTTGTCCAGGAAGTCGTCGTCGGCGGCCATGACGTCGGGCAGGAAGATGTTCGGGCTCTTGCCGCCCAGTTCGAGCGTGACGGGGATGATGTTCTCGCTCGCGTACTGCATGATCAGGCGGCCGGTCGTCGTCTCGCCGGTGAACGCCACCTTCGCCACGCGCGGGCTGGAGGCCAGGGGCTTGCCCGCCTCCACGCCGAAGCCGTTGACCACGTTGACCACGCCCGGCGGGAGCAGTTCGGCGATCAGCTCCATGACGTAGAGGAGGCTGACCGGGGTCTGCTCGGCCGGTTTGATGACCACGCAGTTGCCGGCGGCCAGCGCGGGGGCCAGCTTCCAGGTGGCCATGAGGATCGGGAAGTTCCACGGGATGATCTGGCCGACCACACCCAGCGGTTCGTGGAAGTGGTACGCGACGGTGTCGGCGTCGATCTCCGCGATGCTGCCCTCCTGCGCGCGGACGACGCCGGCGAAGTACCGGAAGTGGTCCACGGCCAGCGGGATGTCGGCGGCCAGCGTCTCGCGGACCGGCTTGCCGTTCTCCCAGGTCTCGGCGACCGCGATCTTCTCCAGGTTCTCCTCGATGCGGTCCGCGATCCTGTTGAGGACACGCGCGCGTTCCGCGGTGGACGTACGGCCCCACTGGTCGGCCGCCCGGTGCGCGGCGTCCAGGGCCAGGTCGACGTCGGCCGCGGAGGAGCGGGCGACCTCGCAGAAGACCTCGCCGGTCACGGGGGTCGGGTTCTCGAAGTAGCGGCCCTCGACGGGGGCGACCCAGTCGCCGCCGATGAAGTTGTCGTAGCGGCGGGCGAAGGTGACGATGCTGCCGTCAGTTCCGGGCTGCGCGTACACCATGGCGGCTCTCCTCGGTGAGATGACGGGCGGGTTACGGTTCACGCCGTCGTGAGGACCTCACTGTGCTCCCGGGAGGTTGGCGCAAGGTTGGTGCCGTGACCTGAGGTCAGTCGCGCCGGGCCGTGGTCAGGCGGCCCCGCGCGATCGCGCGGCGGGTGTCGTCCGGGCCGAGAAGGCGCAGCGCGTGCTCGTGGATCTCCGCGTCGTACGGGGCCCGTTCGCCGTAGCGCAGGGCGTGTTCCGGGCGGGTGCTCGCCAGTACGGCCTCGCGTACGGCCACTTCGAGGCGGGCGCGCCACTCCTCGATGCCGGGTGCCTCGGAGCGGGGGAGCAGGGGGCCGCCGTAGAGGCGCAGGGCGGTGTCGGTGTCGCCCTGCTCCAGCGCGCGCAGGACGTCGGCGGCGTCGCAGGAGACCGGGATCGTCAGGGCGTAGCGGCGGGGGGAGATGCCGCCGCCGAGGGCGCGGCGCAGGTGGGAGATCTCCGCCTTGAACGTGGACGCGGTGACGGGCCGGTCGCCGTACAGGGCGGCGCGCAGCCGCTCCGGGGAGAAGCCGTCGGGCTCGAGTGCGAGCAGGGTGAGGATCTCCAACTGGCGGGGGCGCAGGGGGAGTGGCCGTCCCTCCCGTACGGCCTGTGCGGATTGTTCCGGGCCGAGGCAGGTGAGCCGTACCTGTCCCGAGCGGGGCTGTTCCGTGGTGAGGCGGGCCTCGATGGTGGACACCAGCGTGCGTACGGTCGACATGGCCAGGGGATGCGAACGGTCCCAGGTGGTCGACAGGTCCAGTACGCCGAGGACGCGTCCGTCCGGGCCGTGGACCGGGGCGCAGTAGCAGACCCAGCCGTGCAGGGCCGACACCAGGTGCTCAGCCGAGAAGACGGAGCTGGGACGGCCGGTGCGCAGGGCGAGGGACAGGGCGTTGGTGCCCATGGCCTGCTCGTCCCACCGGCCGCCGGGCGCGAAGTTGACGCGCTCGGCCCGGCGGCGCATGGTCGGGCCGCCGCACGTCCACAGGATGGTGCCGGACTCGTCGGTGACGGCCGTGACGAACCCGGCGTCCTCGGCGATGGTGTGCAGTTCCCCGGCGAGGTCCGAGACCGGCCGGTACAGCGGTGAGGACGTCCAACGCTGGTGCACCGGGCCGCCGTCGGTGACCGGGGCGCTGTCCCGCCCCGGGTCCACGCTGCTCAGCGAACGCGCCCAGGACTCGGTCACCTCGTGGCGCAACGCCACGCTGCCGCCCGGCCGCGCGCCCGCGACGCTCAGTCGCGGCACCCAGCGGGACCACTCGTGCTCCAGCGCGGCCCTGCGCTGCCGGAGGTCAGGGCGCTGTGACATGGCCTCTCCCTGCCGTCGTACCGGGAGGACCGGTTCCGGGCGGTTCGTGGTGCGGCGCCGGCCCGGTCCTCGGTCTGAGGTCAGTGTTACCGGATGCGTACGGCCGGGGTCGAGGAGACCGTCGGAAAGAGGTGGGGGCACGCACCGGAGGCCCGGGCCGGGGGGGCGTCGCCGATGACCCCGGCGGCTGTGGTTCCGTCCGACCGGCCCGGGAACGACCCCGTCCTGAACGGGCGACCGCCTGACTGGATGTTTGTCCGGTGCTCGCGTGCCGCCGTACGGGTGACGGGTTCACTCGACCCGACGGACGGGGCCCGGCCCGCGTACCACCGGTGCGGCGCGTCGCGTTGCCCGGGCATGGACAGCACTGAGACGGCGCGGCGCCCTCTCGGGAACGACGCCGCTCCCCGGTCGTTTGCCGAACTCACCAGCGGATACGGGGGTCATCCGCCCATCTACGCGGCGCTCGTCGCCGAATGGCAGGCCAGGGGCCACGCGGTCCCGGAGCACCGTGACGGCCAGTGGGTCTCCTTCGCGGCCCCGTCCGCGAGCGAGACCTGGGCCGCCGTCACCACTTGGACCGCCGGCCGGCACCCGGCGACGGCCGCCCCCGAGGGCACTCGCCTCACCAGCAGTCAGCCACGGCGTGCTCCGCGCTGACCGGCGCCAGCACGGCGAGGGTCTCGGTGGCCTCCCGCAGGGCCGACTCCAGCGTCCCCGGGGCGTGCAGGCTGCCCGTGCCGTCCGGCGGGACCAGCCACTCCAGGCGCCCGGCGGGCCGGTACGGCGGCGGCACGGCGACCCAGGAGCCCCGGCCGACGTGCCGGACACCGGAACCGACCCACTCGCTGACGGGGTCGGGTGGCAGGAAGAAGCCCACTCTGCGTGCCGCGCAGTCCACCAGGGTGGGACCGGGCACCTTCAAGGGGTCGCGCCACAGATAGTCCAGGGCGAGCAGGCCGAGCCGGTCGGGGACGCTGAGCACGTCCCAGTACCGCCCCGCCTCCACGAGCGCCATGCCCGTGCCGTAGTCCCACTCCCGCTTGCACTCCTGAGGGTCCCGGGCGGCCGCGGCGAGCCACTCGACGGCTTGCTTCCACATCACGCTCTGCATGGCCACCCCAGGCACAGTCGGTCGCGCCCCGACGGGCGCTCGCTGGACACGGGCCGGTGACCCGCGGAGCCTCGGGCTCCGCGTGCCGGTCCGGCACTGGCCATGCTCGTAGATATTTCTACGGTCTGGAAGGGGTGGCGCGGCCTGGCGTTTGGGTCGGGCATGTCCCGGTCGAAAGGGGGCAGTCGGAGATGGATCCCGTAAGGCATCGGTCAACTCCGTGCGCGTCCATGCCGCCCCACTGAAACCGGCCATCGAGGGGTGGACGGCTGGGGGAGGATCCGGGGAGCGCGCCGGGCGGATGAGGCGCCGTTGCCGGAAATGCGGGGTCTTTCAGGCATGCCCTCCGCCCGGTGATCACCGTCGTCGTGCAGGAGGTGTGGGCAGGTCCACGAGGGCGCGCGGGCGTGATGTGTGGATCGCGGAATTCTGCCTTCACGAAACCTCCCACTGTGCTGGCCAGAACCTGTCTTGTTCGGTCAACTCCGAACGCAGCAGGGTGGGTTGAGCACTTGAGCATCAGGAGTCACAAGCGCGCTGCTTGACCCGTGCGACCGAACCGCACGGGTACTGACGGGGGAACTGATGAGGTGCGCGTGTGTCCACCGTCCACGGACGGGGGCCAGGTCCTCGCGTACGGCCGAAACGTCTCTCCCTCACCTCTCTTGGTGCCTTCATCCGGTGCCCTAGACAGGGATAGGAGGGGGAATGCCGATGAGTGCAGTGAGCGCCGCCAAGCCGACGTATCCCGGTGTCTACGTCGAAGAGCTTCCCAGCAGCACCCGCACCATCTCGACCCTGACCACCTCGGTGACCGCCTTCGTGGGCCACACCCGCCGCGGTCCGCTGAACGAGCCGGTCCGCGTCACCAGCTTCACCGAGTTCGAGCGCCGCTTCGGGGGGTTGAGCGCCCAGAGCGCCGTCGGCTACGCCGTTCACCAGTTCTTCGGCAACGGCGGCACCGTCGCCGTGATCGTCCGCGTCGCCAAGGCCGGCAGCGGCAAGGCCGCCTGCGTCACGCTGGAGTCCACCGAGGGCCACAGCGAGTGCGACGTACTCAAGGTGCACGCCAAGGAACCCGGCGTGTGGGGCAACGGCCTGCGCGTCGCCGTCGACTACGACACGCCCTGCCCCGACGAGACTTTCAACCTGCGCGTCCACGACGCCAAGGGCGAGGCCCGCGAGACCTTCACCGGCCTGTCCACCGACCCGTCCCACGGCCGGTACGTACAGACCGTCGTCAACGCCGGCTCCCGGCTGATCCGCGTCGAGGTCGTCGGCGAGGGCCGGCCCGACCCGTCCGGCACCGTCTCCAAGCCGTTCGGGCACGAACTGCCCGACCTCGCCGTGGACCTCACCGTCAAGATCGGCGACGTCGAGCGGGAGTTCACGCTCTACGACCCCGACTGCGACGGCGAGGCCCCGCACTCCGTCGCCGAGCTGGCGTTGCTGCTGGAGCGCAAGCTGCGCGCCCTGCCCGACGCGCCCGGCAAGCACGCCTTCGCGGGCGCCGAGGTCACCGCCTTCGGCCGGCGCATCCAGGTCGTCGCGGGCTCCACCGACCCCGAGGACGTCGTCCGCTTCCTCGGCGAGTGCGCCAACGACCTGGGCCTGGAGGCCTCGGTCAACCCGCCCGTCTTCCCGCTGGAGGGCGGCGAGGACGGCGAGGCGCCCGGACCGCGCGACCTCATCGGCTCCGAGGCCGACAAGTCCGGCATCCAGGCGCTGCGCGGCGTCGCCGACGTCAACCTCCTCGTGCTGCCCGAACTCGCGGCGTACGAGAAGACGGAGGACGCCGTCACCGTCGTCTCGGCCGCCCAGCGGCTGTGCCAGGAGAGGCGGATCTTCCTGCTGGTCGACGCGCCCAGCACCTGGGTCAGCGTCGACACCGCCCGGGCCGGGCTCGCCGCCTTCGACGCCGTGCGCGGCAACCACGCGGGCCTGTACTTCCCGCAACTCCAGCTCACCGACCCGCTCACCGGTCGGCTGCGCTCCTTCCCGCCGTCCGGCGCGGTCGCCGGCGTCATCGCCCGCACCGACGCAGAGCGCGGCGTGTGGAAGGCCCCGGCCGGCACCGAGGCGCGGCTCGCCGGCGTGCACTCGCTCACGGTCGACCTGACCGACCGCGAGACCGGCCTGCTCAACCCGCTCGGCGTCAACTGCCTGCGCACCTTCCCGGTGAACGGCCCGGTGGTCTGGGGAGCGCGCACACTGGAGGGCTCCGACGCCCTCGACAGCGAGTGGAAGTACGTGCCGGTGCGGCGGCTCGCCCTGCACGTCGAGGAGAGCCTCCAGCGAGGCCTCCAGTGGGTGGTGTTCGAGCCCAACGACGAGAACCTGTGGCAGCAGATCCGGCTCGCCGCCTCCTCGTACCTGCACACCCTCTTCCGTCAGGGCGCCTTCAAGGGCGGCACGCCCCGCGACGCCTACTTCGTCAAGTGCGACAGCGACACCACGACCGCCGAGGACATCGAGAACGGCATCGTCAACGTCCTCGTCGGCATCGCACCGGTCCGGCCGGCGGAGTTCGTGATCGTCAAAATCCAGCAGACGTCCGGGCAGTTCGCGCTCTAGGCGCGGGGAATCGTGGAGAACTGAAGGAATCCGATGGCTGAGTTCACGGTCAACGCGCATCGCTTCGACCCGTACAAGAACTTCAAGTTCCTGGTCCTGTGGGACGGTCGTACGGTCGCCGGCATCAGCAAGATCAGTCCCCTGAAGCGGACGACGGAAGTCGTCAAGCACCGGCACGGAGGCGACCCGTCGTCTCCCCGCAAGTCGCCGGGCCGCTCCGAGTTCGAGGGCATCACCCTGGAGCGCGGGGTCACCCACGACCCCGAGTTCGACCGCTGGGCCAACAAGGTCTGGCAGGTCGGCGCGGGCCTCGGCTCCGAGGTGTCCCTCGCCGACTTCCGCAAGGACATAGTCATCCAGGTCCTCAACGAGGCCGGCCAGGTCGCCGTCTCCCACAAGCTCTACCGGACCTGGCCCAGCGAGTACCAGGTCCTCGGCGAGCTGGACGCCAACGCCAACGCGGTGGCCATCCAGTCGCTGAAGCTCGAGTGCGAGGGCTGGGAGCGGGACTACGAGGTGCCCGAGCCGGAGGAGCCGTCGTTCCTCAACCCAGCCTGATATAGGGCCAGTTGAGGAAGCGGGGGGAGAACATGGCGATCACCGGGGCGGCCGAGCTGCTGGCCACCTGGGAGGCGGGCCTCGCCGAGGCACCGAACGGGCGCGCCCTGCTGCTGCACCGCACGGCCCGCCCGGACGCCGACGCCGCGAGCCTGCCGGTACTGCCGGTGGGGGAGCGCGAGGCCGACCTGTTCGCGCTGCGCCGGGCCCTGTTCGGGGAGCGGATGCAGGTACAGCTGGCGTGCTCGGCGTGCGGGGAGGACATGGAGTTCGACCTGGACGCCGGGGAGTTCGCTCGGTCGCTGGGCGGGCGGGGCGGTCCGGTCGACCGGCAGGGAGGTGCGGTGGACGGGGGCGACTCGTCCGCCGGGTCCGTCGTGCGGGTGCGGCAGGACGGCTGGGACGTCGAGTTCCGGCTGCCCGGGGTCGCCGACCTGACGGCGGCGGCCCGGGCGGCCGACCCGCGCAGGGCCCTGCTCGCCCGGTGCCTGGTCTCGGCGGTGCGCGACGGGACGGCCGTGGCCGCCGGTGACCTGCCGGTCCCGGTCCAGCGTCGGATCGCCGAGGCCGTCGAGGCCGCCGACCCCGGGGCCGACGTGACGCTCAACGTCGCCTGCCCCGAGTGCGGCGAGGCCACCCGGGCCGAACTCGACATCGCCTCCTACCTGTGGACCGAACTGGACGCCTGGGCCCGGGACCTGCTGCTCGACGTCCATCTGCTCGCCACCTCCTACGGCTGGAGCGAGCCGGAGATCCTGGCGCTCAGCCCGCTGCGGCGCCGTTACTACCTGGAGCTGTGTGCGGATGTCTGATGCCGAAGGGGCGCCGGTTCCCGACTTCCTCGACCGGCTGATCGCCCGGCACGCTCCGGCCGCTGTCGCCGGTCCGCGTGCGGGTGTGGTGCGGGTACGGCCCCGACTGCCGGGCCCGTTCGAGCGGGTGGACGCGGTCCGCGGCACCGCGCCGGAGCCGGACGACGGCTCCGACCTGCTGTGGCCCTCCGCCACACCGTCCGCCGTACGCCCGGGGGAGGCGCCGCGTCCGACGGCTGTCGCGCCCCGGACACACACGGAACGGGAGCGGACCGTCGTACACACCGAACGTGCGCCTGCGGATCCGGCACCGCGGCCCGCCCCGGGGGCACTGCCCGAGGCGCCGCTGCTGCGCCCCGTCGCGCCCGTCGCCGCGGAGCAGCGGCCGGCGCCCGACGCCGCGCACCGGGCGGCGGGCCGTGGGCGCACTGAGCGGGGCGCACCCCAGAGCACGGCGTCCGTGCCCACCCCCCGGGCACGGACGCCGTATCCCCCGCTGCCGCCTCGGCCGCGCGGCCCAGCGCCGCAGACACCGCGGCGGCACGGGACGCCGTACGGCAGGCAGCGGCGCGGCGGCCCTCGCGGGCGCCCGAGCAGGTGGTCCAGGTGCAGATCGGGCGGCTGGAGGTGACGGCGGGACCGTCGCCGTCCGGCGGCGCCCGGCAGCGTACGTCGTCGAGGGAGCGGCCGGGCGTGACCTTGAGCCTGGCCGACTATCTGGCGCGGGGGCGGGAGTGACATGACGGATCGAGGAACCGAGGAACCGACTTCATGAGCAACGCACTCGCCATCGCCCATGTCACCCAGGCCCTCGCCCTGCTGCTCGCGTCCAACGTGGGCCCGGAGTTCGACGAGGCCGTGAAGGTGGAGCCGCACAAGCCGCCGACGGAGCCGCCGGACTACCCCACCCTCAACGTGTTCCTCTACCAGGTCACGCCCAACACGTCGATGCGCAACAACGACCTGCCGACCCGGGCGTCCGACGGCACGCTGGTGAAGCGGCCGGCCGCCGCGCTGGACCTGCACTACCTCATCAGTGCGTACGGCGACGAGACGACCCTGGTCGGGCAGCGGCTCATCGGCTCCGTGGTGCGAACCCTGCACGAGACACCGATTCTGCCGAAGGACGTCATCGAAGAGACCGGTCAACTCCCGCACCTGGCGGGCAGCGATCTCGCGGAGGCGGCGCAGCGGGTGCGGTTCACGCCCACGGTGATGGACATCGACGAGACGTCGAAGCTGTGGGGGATGCTTCACCAGACGCCGTACGCCCTGTCGGTGGTCTACCAGGCGGCCCTCGTCTTCATCGAGGGCCGCGAGACGCCGGTGCCGGCGAAGCCGGTGGAGCGGCTCACGGCGCGGGTGCTGCCGTTCGGGGCGCCCGGGGCACCGGTGCCGCCGGGCAGCCGGGCGGAGGCGCCGCGGGACAGTGAGAGCGGCGCGCCGGCTCCCGAGCCCGTTCCCGCGGAGAGCGGGACTTCGGGAGAAGCGCACGTCCGGGAGGCGCGTGATAAGGCGCCCGCCAGGTCGGTCGCGAAGGTGCCTGCGAAGGCTGCGGCCAAGGCGCCCGCGAAATCCGAGGCCAAGGCGCCCGCGAAGGCTTCGGCCAAGGCACCTGCCCGCGCCCGAAAGGATGCGCAGGCCAGCAAGGCGGCGCAGACGGCCAGGCCCGCGCGTGGCGCGGCCAAGACCACGGGTGCCGCGCCTTCTTCGGACTCCTCGTCGCAATCGTCGCCGGGCTCCTCTTCGGCGAGGGGCTCCGAGGACGCGGAGAGCTGAGGCGGCATGGGGACAACGGGGGCAGGCGAGGACATGGGGACACGCCGGACGGGCATGGCGGGCGCACCGGGCGGCAGCCCGACGCTGACCGCGGAGATCCGGCGCGTCCTGGCCCGTGTCGACAACCACGCGGCGCGCGCGGCCGGACCTGGCACGGCCGGAACGGGCACGGCATCGAAGTCCGGCGACGGCACCCCCGGTCGTGACACAGCCGTCGATCACGTACAGGACCCGGCGGCCCCCGCGACCGCCCCCCTCGACACGCTCGTCACCTGCTTCGGTCTCTCTGCCTTCGAACGGGACGTCGTACTCCTCACCGCCGCCTACGAGCTGGACCCCACGACCGCCGCCCGTTGCGCCGCCGCGAGCGGTGACCCGGAGCGGGCGTACCCCACCTTCTCGCTCGCCCTGGCCGCCCTCGCCGAACCGCACTGGAGCGCCCTGACCCCTGTGGCACCGCTGCGGCGCTGGCGCATCGTCGAGCTGGACGACGCGTCGCGCCTGACGCTGTCCCGGCTGCGGCTCGACGAACGCATCCTGCACTTCCTGCTCGGCTCGCCCTACCTGGACGCCCGGCTGCACGGCCAGCTGCGCCGCACTCCGGTGCCTGACGAACTGCCACCGTCGTACGACCTGGCCGCGAGCCGGGTCGCCGCCGGCTGGACCACCGCCGCGCGCCCGGATGCGCCGCTGCTCGTCGAGGTGGTCGGCGGCGATCTGCGCAGCCGGGCCGAGATCGCCGCCGCGGCGGCCGCGCGGTCCGGGCTCGGGCTGTACGCGATGAGCGCCGAGGACATCCCCACGGACGCGGCGGAGCGCGACCGGCTCGCCCGTCTGTGGCAGCGCGAGGCGATCCTGCTGCCCGCCGCGCTGCTCGTGGAGGTCGGCGAGCTGGACCGCGACCAGCACGCGGCCACCGACGCGTTCCTGACCGGGGCCGCTGTTCCCGTCGTCGTGTCGAGCGGCGATCCCCGGCACTCGGACCGACCGCACGGCGAGCGGGTGACCGTGCCGCGCCTGGACGACGAGGAGCAACTCGGTCTGTGGGTAGGCGCGTTCCGGGACGTCGTCGACATCGGCGAGAGCGAACTGCGATCGCTGGTCGCCCAGTTCGAACTGCCGCCGCACGTCGTACGCTCCGCCGCTGCCGCCGTACGCCGTGATCTGCCCGGCGAGGACGAACTCGACGCCGCTGGGCTCGCCTGGCGGGCCGGGCTGAACGAGGCCCGGATCGGGATGGATGAACTGGGCCGCCGTATCGAGCCCGAGGCGGGCTGGGGCGATCTCGTCCTGCACGACCGGCAGACGAGCGTGCTGCGGGAGATCGTCGCGCATGTGCGGCAGCGGGCCACCGTCCACCAGGAGTGGGGGTTCGCGGCGACGCTGCGGCGCGGCCTCGGCGTCACCGCCCTGTTCGCGGGCGGCTCCGGCACGGGCAAGACCCTGGCCGCCGAGGTCATGGCCAAGGAGCTGGGCCTGGATCTCTTCATCATCGACTTGTCGCAGGTGGTCAGCAAGTACATCGGCGAGACGGAGAAGAACCTCCGCAAGGTCTTCGACGCCGCCGAACGAGGCGGCGCGCTCCTGCTCTTCGACGAGGCCGACGCGCTCTTCGGCAAGCGCAGCGAGGTCAAGGACAGCCACGACCGGTACGCCAACCTCGAAGTCAGCTACCTGCTGATGCGGATGGAGGCCTACCGGGGTCTCGCCATCCTCACCACCAACATGAAGAAGGCCCTGGACACGGCTTTCATGCGTCGCATCCGCTTCGTCGTCGACTTCCCCTTCCCGGCGGAGCACGAGCGGGCGGAGATCTGGCGCCGGGTACTGCCGCCGCAGACCCCGACGAAGGGCATCGATCCGGAACTCCTCGCCCAACTCACCGTCGCGGGCGGCTCGATCCGCAACATCGCCCTGTCCGGCGCGTTCCTCGCCGCCGAGGAGGGCGACCGGCTGCAGATGCGACACATGCTCGCCGCGGCCCGCACCGAATACCTCAAGCTGGAACGCTCCTTGACACCGGGGGAGGTCCGCGGATGGGTGTGAACAGGCCCCATCGGCAGAGCGTGGCCGGTCGTCCCGAGCCGCGCGAGATCCGCGTCGACATCGGCGAGCTGGTCCTGGACGGCTTCGGCCCGTCCGTGGACCCGCAACGCGTATCGGCGTCGTTCGAGCGGGAGTTGACCCGTCTCGTACGGGAACACGGCGTGCCGCTGGCCGCGGACGGCGCCGTGTCGGTGGACGGCGTGTCGGGACTGCCCCCGATGCCCGCCGGGTTGTCCGCGCGCCGCCTCGGTCAGGAGCTGGCCCGCGCGGTGCACGCGGGGCTTTCGGGCCGTGGGGAGGTGACGCGATGACGACCTCCGCCTCCCAGGACTCCCAGGCGGCCGAGCAGGCCGCCGCCGAGCGCCGCCGCAAACGCAAGGAGCGCGCGGCGAAGAACCGCGCGCCCGAGCCGAAGAACATCGTCAGCGGAGCCGGGCAGCCACTGGACGCCGGTGTGCGCCGGGAGCTGGAGGAGCAGCTCGGCCACGATTTGGGCTCCGTACGCCTGCACACCGACCGCGACGCGAGTGCTCTCACCGGCATGCTGGGTGCGGACGCGGTGGCGGTGGGCCAGGACATCTTCTTCGGCGAGGGCCAGTACCAGCCGGGCACGCAGCAGGGCCGCGCCCTGCTCGCGCACGAGCTGCTGCACACGATCCAACACCCCTTCGCCAGCGGCACATTGGCGGCGGGCCGCGACCTGGGCCAGGTCAGCGCGCCGCACGAGGCGGCCGAGCGCGCCGCCGAGGACAGCGCCCAGGCCGTGGCGCGCGGCGAGCAGGCACCCGAGATCGCCCCGGAGGCCAGCACTCCGGCGTGGATGCGCTACACCACCGTCCACGCCGACCGCAATCGCCTCGAGCACCTCGACCCCGCCACGCTGGTCGACCGCCTCGCCAACACTGTCATCCGGTCGCTCCGTACCGACCCGACGGACAGCGCGCAGCGCGTGCGCGCCTCCCTGGCCCCGCTCTCGGAGGAGCTTCAGGAGCGCGTACTGGATCGCCTGGAGCACCGGCTCCTCACCTCCGAGCACGACTTCGTGGTGGACCTGGTCACGGAGATCGACGAGGACGGCCGGGCGGAGAGCGAGGCCACCGCCCGGCAGCGCGGCCTCCTCGCTCCGGAGGTCGAGGAGGACACCGCCGAGGACGTACAGGCGGAGCGGGACAGGGAGCAGGAGGCCGCCCAGGAGGAGCAGCAGCGCACCGAGCGGACGGGGCCCGCTCCCGGCCCGGAGAAGCAGTCCGTGGACGGGGACGGGGCGGGGGACACCGCTCCCGCCGCGGGCAGCACGCCGGAGAACGCGGGCGGCACCGTCCCGCAGGGCGGCACTCCGGGCGCGGACGCAGGGAAGGCCGAGGACGACAAGGAGTCCGACCCGCGGACGGGTGGGGACGCCTCCAGCCCCAAGGGGGACGGGGAGCAGCCCACTTCGCCGGCCGCACAGTCCGAGCAGAAGCCGGGGCAGCAGCAAGGGCAGCAGGATGCCGCGGCCGGCGAGAAGGCCGGAGCGCCGGCGTCCGGGAAGCAGGGCGAGAAGTCCGGCGCGGAGAAGAGCGGACAGCAGGGGCAGCAGCAGGACAAGGGGGACAAGGGGAAGCAGGGCGGCGGGAAGGACGGCGACCGCGCCGGGGCGAAGCAGGCCGAGGAGAAGGGCAAGAAGGAAGCCGGCCAGGAGGAGGCGGCGGGCCCGCGTGCCGACGCCGAGGACGAGGCCGCCAAGGCCCGCGAGAGCGCCGCCGCGGCCGAGGCGGCCAAGAAGGACGAGCCGGGCCGCGACGAGGGCACCCCCACGGACACGGGGAAGGACGACGGGTTCCCCGGCCGTGCCAGCACGCTGGACGGGGCCCGCGCCCAGGACCAGGAGGGCGAGGAGGAGCGGGAGGAGTCGCCCGGCCAGGGCGGCGACTCCGAGGTGGAGGTCGGCGGCGGGGAGCAGAGCGCCTGGGACATCAAACTCAGGCCGGAGGACTTCCTTCCCGAGCAGGACCTCGACGTGTCGAACGTGCCGACCTCCGACCAGATCGACGAGTCCGCCGGGAACTCCGCCCCGCCCACCCCCTCCTTCTCGGCCCCGCCGCCGACCAGGGCCGAAAAGGTGCAGGCACAGCGTCAGCAGGAGGACGAGGAGGACGCCGAGCGCGAGGCGGCGGCGGAGAAGGACGACCCGGGCACCGACGACTCCCCGCCCGTGCCGGGCGCCGAGGAGGAGGCGGCGGAGCAGTCGCGTCGTACGGAGAGCGAGCTCGACCCCGAGGAGAAGAACGAGCCGAAGGCCGCCCCGGGCGTCGCCTCCAAGGACCCCAAACAGGGCGACGACCCCAAGGCCGGCCCGGCCGCGGCCGAGGCCAACGTTCAGGAGGCCAAGGACCGTTCGAAGGAGACGGGCGGCGATACGGCCGAGAAGGCTGCCAAGGAGGAGAAGGGCACGCCCGCCGCGGGCGGCCCCGGCGACAAGTCCTCGGGCGGCGGCGAGAAGGGCTCCGCGCAGGCCCGCTCCGACACCTCGGCCGCCGCGTCCCCGTCGGACACGGCCACGAAGGGAGCCGAGGGGGAGAAGGCGGCTTCCGACGAGGGCGCCACGGGCGCGGCGAAGGCCGAGGTGTCCCCAGGGCCGCAGGAGTCGAAGGGGCCCAAGGACCAGGGCGGGACCGGCACTTCGGAGGGTTCCACGTCCGGTGGCGGGACGACCGACTCCGGCAGCTCGGCCGATACCGGCGCGACACCGTCGTCCGGCTCGACCTCCAGCCAGTCTGCGGGCAGCGACAACTCCGGCCTGAACACGGAGAGTTCAGGCTCGCGTACGGAGTCCCGCTCTTCCTCCCGTACGGAGAAGCCGAGCCCGAGGGCCCAGGAACCGCGGACGGAGAAGCCGCAGGAGCGGGCCCGGCAGCCGGAGAGCAGGGCGGAGACCAAGGCCGAGTCCGGGGGCGGGGACGACTCCGGCACCCGGGCGGCTCCCGCGCCGGCGCGCGGTGGGGGCGGCGGTGGCGGCGCCTCGAAGGGCGGCTCCACGGGTGGGGGCAAGGCCTCCGCGGCCAAGGGGAAGAAGGCGCCCAAGGCGGCGCCGGACCTCTCCGGTGGCTCCCCTGAGGAGGGCCTTGCCGCCGCGTCGAACCTCAAGCCGCACCAGGCCGTCGAGGCGATGGACAGCGTCGGCGGCGCCGTGGACAAGGACGTCGGCAAGGAACACAAGCAGCTGGCGTCCAAGCCGCCCGCCATGGACCGTCCCACCGGCGCCCCGAAGACCCTGCACGGCAAGCCGGACGCCGAGGAAGCGGCGCAGTACAACGAGGACAAGGCCGCGCGCGCCGAAGACGCGAAGGACGAGAAGGCCGAGGTCAAGGGCGAGAAGAAGCCCGAGGGCAAGATCGAGGCCGAGGAGATGGAGGAGCCCGACTTCTTCGACCAGGTCGGGATGATGGCGGGTTATGCCCTCGGCTGGGCGGGCGACCTGATCGGCCTCGATGTGACGGCGGAGGATCTCGCCGCGCAGTTCGCCGGGATGCCGACCAAGGACGAGGCCATGAAGCAGGCGCAGAACGGTACTGCGCCGGGCGTGGAGATGCAGGGCCAGGCCGATGACAAGGCCGAGGAGCAGGGCGGTAACACCGACGACAAGAGCCAGGAGGCCGCCGAGACCGGCGCCGACGACGCCGGTCGGAAGATGGGCGAGGACCAGGTCTATCCGGACGCGCCGAAGGAACGGCTCGAAGGGAAGGTGCCGGCCGAGCAGGGCGGCAAGTCGCGAGTCGGCGGAGGCGGTGCGGGCACCGGTGCCGTACCACCCGAGGCGGCCTCGGAAGTGGCCGAGCACGAGCGCAAGCCGCAGTTCAAGAAGGCGCTCAGTGACGGCCGCCAGGACATGGGCAAGGGCCGGGAGAAGAAGACCCAGGACACCCGCACGTCCCAGGAGAAGCACAAGCGGCAGGTCGACAAGGAAGTCCAGTCCAACACCAAGGAGCAGACGGGCAAGCGCGAAGGCGTCCTGGACGACGTCGACAAACAGCGCACCGACTGGACCAAGGAGCAGGACGACGAGCTGAAGAAGCTCGGCACGAAGAAGTCGGACCGGGAGAAGAAGGTCCGGGAAGACGTCAAGAAGGAAGAGGAAGACACCGACAAGGACGTCGAGAAGGAGAAGGAGACCAGCGACAAGGACGTCAAGGACAAGGGTGAGAAGGCCGAGGAGGACGCGGAGAAGAAGAAGGACGAGAAGACCGACGACTCCAAGAACTGGCTGTCCAAGGCGCTCGACTGGATCAAGGAACAGTTCATCGCGCTGCGGGACAAGATCGTCAAGATCATCAAGGACGCCCGTGAAGCGATCATCGGGGCCCTGAAGAAGTTCAAGGAGACGGTCGAGGGCTGGATCAACGCGGCCCGCGAGGGCATCGTCGAGATGATCAAGCAGTTCATCGAGGACCTGATCGAGTTCGTCGTGTCCTTGGTCGAGGCGGTCATCGAAATCGCCCGCCGTATCCGCAAGTTCATCACGGACCTGATCAACGCGGCGCTCGCGTTCGTCACCCAGCTCGCCAACGCGCTTAAGCAGATCATGAAGGATCTGCTGGAGTCCATCGCGAAGCTTCTCAGTGACATCCTGAACGTCCTGAAGAAGATGCTTCTCGACGTCCTGAAGGCCTGCAAGGACGCGTTGAAGGCGGTCCTCGACTTCGCGACGAAGTTCATCGCCGCTTTCGGCGAGTTCATGATGATCCTCGTCGACATCCTCTCCGACCCCGGCGGCTGGCTGAGCGGCGCGAAGAACTCCGCGTACGACGGCGCGAAGAACCACCTCTTCAACGAGGTCAAGAGCGCGGTCAAGCAGTGGTTCAACGACAAGGTCAAGGAGATCACCGGCCTGACCGAAGCCGTCTGGAACAAGCTCATGAAGGGCGGCTGGACCCTCGAGAAGATCGCCAAGGAGGTGTGGGACGCGATCGTCCCCCAACTCCCCTTCATCATCGGCGAGATCGTCATCACCAAGGTCCTGGCGAAGCTGATCCCCGGCGCCGGCTGGGGCGCGGCCATCCTGGAGGCCATCCAGGCCGCGATCGGCTCACTCGGCGAGATCCTCAAGGCTATCGGCGCGGTCATCACGTGGCTGAAGTCCGTACGCCAGGGCGGGGCGGGGGTCCTGTTCGCCAAGGCGATCGCGGCGGGCATCGTGGTTCTGCTGGAGATGGCCTACGAGTTGATCCTCAGCGGGATCGGCAAGTACGTGTCGAAGGTGGGCCAGCGGTTGAAGGGCGTGGCCGCGAACCTGGGCAAGGACAAAGGCGGCGGCACGGACAAGGGGAAGGACGGGCAGGGCGGGGACGACAAGGGCGGAGACAAGGGCGCGTCCACGTCGACACCACCCAAGACGCAGACGTCCACGACGCCGCCAGGCAAGAAGCCCGAGGACACGCCGGGTAAGCCGAAGGACAAGGACGCGCCGGGCAAGTCGAAGGATGAGGACGCGCCGGGTAAGCCGAAGGACAAGGACGCGCCGGGCAAGCCGCATACGCGCCCGACCCCGGCCCCGAAGCCCAAGCCGAAGCCGGAACTCCCGACGAAGCCGAAGACTGACTCGCCCCCAGGTACGAAACCGAAGGACGACAAGGGCAACACGGACAAGCCCAAGGACTCGGACAGCCCGACCAAGCCGAAGGACGAGACGCCGGACAAGCCGAAGGACCAAGACGGTCCGGGCAAGCCTAAGGATCAGGACGGTTCAGGTAAGCCCAAGGAGAAGGACGCTCCAGGCAAACCCAAGGATCAGGACGGTCCGGGCAAACCCAAGGACAAGGACGGCGACGGCACGAAGCCGAAGAACGACAAGGACGGCGACAAGCCGGGCAAGCCGAAGAACAAGCCGGGCTCGAAGCCGGGCGGGCGCAGGGGGCCTGGGAAGACAGGGCCGAAGCCGGCGAAGAGTGGGCCGGGGCGGCCTAAGTCCAAGGAGGACAAGGACAACAAGAAGAAAGAGGAGGACTCGAAGGAGTCCAAGGATGAGCGTCTGCGGAAGATCGTGGCTCGCCTGCGTCCACGTATCAATCGCATGACGGACAAGGGCGTAAAGCCCCTCGTCTTCCGCACGGCACTGCGCGGCTTCAGAGCATGGTACCGCTTGACCTCCCTGGAGGCCCAGAGCGGCAGTCCCGTGGCCGTCACAGCAACGCTCAATCCGAGCGCCGAAGCCGCACGCGCAATGCGCGCGATGCTTCGCCTACAGTTCAGGGGCG
Organism: Streptomyces coeruleorubidus; assembly: GCF_028885415.1. Classification (GTDB taxonomy): domain Bacteria; phylum Actinomycetota; class Actinomycetes; order Streptomycetales; family Streptomycetaceae; genus Streptomyces; species Streptomyces coeruleorubidus_A. Next base: position 1,209,009 of record NZ_CP118527.1, on the reverse strand, counting down.
ACCCGGCGCGGCAGAAACAACTTGAGGACGCCCTGGGAATCCAAGAATTCGACGACTGGATGCTGTTTCATCAGGGCGAGAGCATTGCAGAATTCCGTTCCAAGATGAAGGAACGACTCAAAGAGCTGGATGCGGCGGAACAGAAAAATCAGGATGACAAGCCACTGCAGAAGATCAGGGCAGCCGAGAAAGACGTACAGAAAAACGCGACGCCGACGGATTCGGACAGCAAGACGTACAAGTCGAGCGTTGCGGCGCTCATGGAGGACGAGCAGCTGAACGAGCGCAAGGAAAGGCGCCTGAGGGGGCAGCCCGGCGAGCAGCCGGAGCCGGCGACCGGAACGCACTCCATCACAGTTCACCGCTTCGACGATTACGACCTGATAGGTTTCACCCGAAAATCCCTCGCCCTCAAGCGGCTGGCTCGCGACGAGAAGACATACCGCAAGAAGGCTTCACCGGGATTTCAGCAGTTTGTCGCCTTCAAGGACATCAATAAACTCAGAAGGGAAGCGAAAGCGGCCCGAGAGAAAGGTGATGAAGAGACGGCCCTCAGGCAGGAGAAGGAAGCCAACGACATCGAGGAAGGAATCCCGGACCAGAAGGAGAAGGCGCGCCGACTGGGCAGAATGACCGTGGAGTTCAAGAAGATGGTGAAGGAGCGTGCTAGGGCCGGCACGACGGACTCGAAGCTCAAGGCCGGGATCAGCAACCGTATAGAGAACATGCAGGCAGACCACGAACACGACCTGCAGCTGGGGGGACTCGACAGTTACAAGAATTTCTATCTGCTAGACAAGAAGACGAACCTCGACATGGGCAAAGACCTCACCGCGGAAATGAAGGTGAATAACGTAACAGTGGCCGCAGGGACAGTCATCACCGTCAACATCGACTGGGAATCCCGGAAAAACCCCTACACTCGAGAAGAAGATAAATGATCACGCACCAGCAGATGACTGACCTCTACGGCCCCGAAAACATCTTGACACTCACCGATCAGGACATCGAGCACCTCGGCCTTCACGCGGAAGATGCTGCGGCGATCACGTCCATCGGACTCCCTCGAAACAGTTCACCGTACTTCACTACCGAAGTTCACGGAGAGCCCGACTTCCTGGACGTCACCGATGTCACCACCAGTAAGGGTAAGGAGCATCGGGAGATCGTCATCGGCGGGCCTCCTGGCGATCCGGGTATCCGGTTCTCGCTGTCCGCCTACGACCGCTTCATTACGCTGATCCAATTCGGCGGCACAAAGCCTCGCGGTGAAGTCGTGAATAACAACCTTCCCGAATTCATTGAGTTTCTGTACCGCATCGAGCTGCACAGGGAGAACGTGGCCGCCGATCCTGGCATCGAACAGGAATCGCTCGATGCGCTGCGTAGCACCCTCGCAGGCATCGACCCGTTCTCCTTCGAGCGGCACGAAGACTGGTGGGCCATTGCATTGCATCAACTGGGCGGGGGCGGATTGGACCTTTAGTCCATGACTCTGAAGTCGTAGCCCTTCCGGAACCAACATGCACGCCCCACGCGAACGGCTGGAGGCCCGCCTATGACCCGCTACGCCAACATCCCCAAACCCATCCGCTCCGGAATAGTCCTCGTCGACCCCGAACTCGGCACCCCCCAACGCATCATCGTGCTCCAGTTCAACCCCGACACCCTGGAACGCAGCCTCTCGCCCCAGTCCGCAGGAGGCAGCGGCGATTCCGGTGGAGGCGGCAGCGGCACCGGGGACAGAAACGAAGCGCTCCGCCTCAAAGGGCCGGCCCAGGAAACCTGGAAGTTCACCGCCGAGATCGACGCCACCGACCAGTTCGAGATCGCCGCACCCGACGGAATCCACCCCCAACTGGCCGTGCTCGAAATGCTCGTGCAGCCGACCTCCGCCCAGCTCCGGGAAGCCAGCCGGCAGTCGCAGAAGGGGACCATCGAGATCAGCCCGATCGAGATGCCGCTCACCCTCTTCACCTGGGGGAGCAAGCGGGTCATGCCCGTGCGGCTCACCGAACTGTCCATCAATGAGTCCGCGTTCGATGTCAACCTCAACCCGATCCGGGCCTCGCTCAGCATCGGGCTCAAGGTGCTCACCGTCAGCGATCTGCCGATGGGGCACCCGGGCGCCGAGTTGTACTACGCGCATCTCGCGCAGAAGGAGCGCCTCGCCGCCGCCGCGCGCACCGCGGGGATCGGGTCGCTGGGGCTCGGCTCCAGTGGCATCGGCGTGGGAAGGGGCTGAGGAGCTAACGCCATGGCTGAGATCGAGCCGTACGAGAACGCGCTGGACGCGATACCGGGGGCCCATCCATACCCCCGGACGAGCCGGTACCACGATGCCGAGATCGGCGTGCACCGGCTGCCGGACGGGACCGAAGTCCGGTACACCAAGCGGCGGTTGCTCCCTCCACTGGAGGAAACAGGCGACGCCACGCACACGCACACCGTCCGCACCGGTGAGCGCCCCGACCTGCTCGGGCAGCGCTACTTCGGCGACCCCGGCCAGTGGTGGCAGATCGCCGACGCCAACCCGGTACTGGATCCGCGGGAGCTCACCGACGAGCCCGGCCGCGAGGTCGGTGTGCCGCTTGCCGGGCACTTCCCGCAGGGGCCGCAGGGAGTCCGGCGTGGCTGAGCTGCCGGTGGGGCGCGGCCCCGTTCACATCACCCTGCACATGGGGCCGAAGCTGGCCAAGCCCGTGCCCGCGGAGGTCGCCGAGGCACTCCTTTCAGCCCAGATCACCGCCACCGCGGGCGAGCGCTCCGGCTTTCAGCTCGCCTTCGACCTCACCAAGAACGGGCTCATCAGCCGCACCCTCCTGCCCGAGGGTTTCTTCGACCCGAAGACGCGGCTGATCGTGACCGTCACCGTCCGCGGCACCCCCGAGGTGCTCTTCGACGGGCTCGTCGTGCGCCAGGAAGTCGGGGCCAGCAACCAGCCGGGGCACTCCACGCTCACCGTCACCGGTGAGGACCTGTCCCTGCTCATGGACCTTGAGGAGCGCACCGACCGGTACCCGAATCTCCCGCCCTCCCAGCGCGTCCTGGCCATCCTGCGCCGCTACTCCGACTACGGCATCCGGCCCGACGTCTACACCGAGAAGGTGAGCCAGCCGCCGCACCAGGACCTCCGCGTCCACTACCAGACGAGCACCGATCTGCAGTACATCAACGAACTCGCCCGCGCGAACGGCTACACGTTCTACCTGGAGCCGGGGCCGAACCCCGGTCAGTCCTCCGCCCGTTGGGGCCCCGAAGTGCGCCTCGGCATCCGCCAGCACGCCCTCAACGTCAACATGGACGCCAACTCCACCGTCGACCAGCTCACGTTCGCCTACGACGGGACGGCCCGCGAGGAGCCGCAGGCCCGCTGGCAGGACCCCGGCACCCGGCAGTCCACCCTCCTGCCCCAGCCGCCGATCAGTCCGTTGCGCCCGCCGCTCGGCAAGCGCCCCACCCCGGCCCTCAAGCGCAGGACCCTCTCAGGCACTGCCAAGCACCAGCGCGAACAGGCCGAGGCCGAACTCCTCGCGCGCGCGGCCGTGTCCGCCGACGTGGTCTCCGGTTCGGGCTCGCTCGACGTGAACCGGCACGGCTACATCCTGCAGCCGCGCCAGTTGGTGGGGGTGCGCGGCTCGGGCCGTACGTACGACGGCGACTACTTCGTCAAGTCCGTCACGCACATCCTGCGGCCGGGGTCCTTCCAGCAGAACTTCACGCTGTCGCGAGAGGGGCTCGAAGCGCGCAGCGCCTACGTCAGGCCCTGATCCACCCCGAACCGACCATCACGACCAGTCAGACCAGGAGCAGTTCACATGGCGGCACCCAGCAATCGCTACCTCGGCAAGTTCCGCGGCCGAGTCGTGGACAACAACGATCCGCTGCACATCGGCCGGATCACCGTCGAGGTACCCGACGTCCTGGGTGACGAGCCGTCGACCTGGGCGCTGCCCTGTCTGCCGTTCACCGGGCCGCAGGCGGGCCAGTTCGTGGTGCCGGCGCCCGGGGCCGGTGTGTGGGTCGAGTTCGAGCAGGGCGATCCCAGCTTTCCGGTGTGGACGGGGTGCTGGTACGGGGAACAGGGCGAGCTGCCGCCCGACGCCCGCCGTCTCGTGCAGCCGGCCTCGCAGGCCAAGCCCGTCGTGGTGCAGACACCCGAGGCGCACAAGATCGTGATGAGCGACCCGCCGGGCCCCGATCAGGGGATTCTGCTGCAGGCCCAGGGCGGGGCGTACATCCGCATCACCAAGGAAACCATCGTGATCTCCAACGGCCTCGGCGCGGAGGTCATCCTGCGCGGAAACCAAGTGGACGTGAACGAAGGCCAGTTGACCATCGCGTCCAAGCGATAAGAACCGGGGGAAGGAAGAACGTGTCCGGGACATCCGGGAGTCTGCTCGACGCCAACGCCGTGATCGGCTGCCCGCACGGCGGCCGCGTCACCGCCGCCAGCTCACCGTCCGGCGGCGTACGCATCGCGGGTGCCGCCATCGCCACGGCCGCCCACAGCTACGTCGTCACCGGCTGCCCGCGCACCGTGAACGGCGTGCCCACGCCCTGCGTGACGGTCCGCTGGACCGCCGGCGGCACCGGCATCACCGTCGACGGCGCGGCCGTACTGCTCGACACCGCCGCGGCCGAGTGCTTCACCGCCGCCTTCGTGCCGCAGGGGCCGCCCGTCGTCCAGGCCGCGCAGCGAAAGGTCACCGTCCGATGAGCCGCCGAACCAGTCAACGCCCCCGCAGCGACATCGCGTTCCCCTTCCGCGCCGACCGTCGGGGCCGCACCGCGCACGCCACCCACGGCGAGCACGTCCACGACCTCATCGAACAGCTGCTGTTCACCAGCCCCGGCGAACGCGTGATGCGCCCCGACTTCGGCTGCGGGCTCCTCGACCTGGTCTTCGCGCCGACCAGCCCGGAACTCATCAGCACCCTCGAACTCTCCGTCCAGGCCTCGCTCCAGCGCTGGCTCGGCGACCTCATCGACGTGGAGGCCCTCGACGTGGTCAGCGAGGACAACGTCGTCCGTGTGTACCTGTCGTACGTCCTGCGCGCCGACGGCGCCTCGCGCGACGACGTCTTCGAAGGGAGGGCCACGGCATGACCGGTACGACCACCTCCTCCCGCCGGGCCAAGGTCCGCGCCGCCCAGCTCAACGGAGTCGACTCCGTCGAGGTCGGCGACGACGGGCTGCTGCTCACCGTCACGTTCCTCGGCAAGGCCCCGCACGGCCTCGGCCCCGAGAACGTCCGCATCGACGGCGGCCGCCGCATCACCGGCATCACCGCCGTCGACGTCAGCGTCGAACGCGAGGAGGACCCCGAGCTCGACGACCGGCTCTACGTCACCCTCGACAAGGCCGGCGACACCTCCCGCTACCGGCTCTCCCTCGTCGAGACCGACCCGTACGGACGGCCCGGCACCGAGCCCTACCGCGGCTTCGACCAGCGCTACCACAGCGCCACGTTCTCCTTCCGGCCCGACTGCCCGACCCCCTTCGACTGCAAGGACCAGGACGAGCCGGAGCCGGACTTCCCCGCCGCGCCCGTCATCGACTACACGGCCCGCGACTACGACACCATCCGCAAGCTGCTCCTGGACCGGCTCGCGCTCACCACCCCCGACTGGGTGGAGCGCAACCCCGCCGACCTGGGCATGACCCTCGTCGAACTCCTCGCGTACACCGGCGACCAGATCAGCTACCAGCAGGACGCGGTCGCCACCGAGGCCTACCTCGACACCGCCCGCCGCCGCGTCTCCGTGCGCCGCCACGTCCGGCTCATCGACTACGCGATGCACGACGGCTGCAACGCCCGCGCCTACGTCACCGTCCGCACCGCGGACGACCGCACGCTCGCCCCGGGCACCTTCCGCTTCGCCTCCGTCGACGTGCGCAGCCTCGACCCGCACGACCGCCCCGAGCCGGGCACCGTCATCGACGAGAGCGAACTCGGCGACCTCGACGAGCGCGGCTCGGTGGAGGTCTTCGAACCGGTCGTCGCCACCGACCCGCTTCAGCTGCGGGTCGCGCACAACGCGATCCGGCTGTGGACCTGGGGCGGCGAGGTGTGCACCCTGCCGAAGGGCGCCACCGCCGCCACCCTGCGGGACGCCTGGGTGGACTCGGAGACCTGCCGCGAGCGCCGTCTCGACCTCAGGCCGGGCGACGTCATCGTCCTGGAGGAGGTCAAGGGCCCGCGCACCGGCACCCCCGGCGACGCCGACCCCAGCCACCGCCAGGCCGTCCGCCTCACCTCCGTCACCCCCGGCCTGGACCGGATCGAGGACCAGCCGGTCCTGGAGGTCACCTGGGCCGCCGAGGACGCGCTGCGTTTCTCGCTCTGCCTCACCACGCGCGGCGGACGCGACTGCCTGCCCGTCGAGGACGTCACGCTCGCCCGCGGCAACGTCGTCCTCGTCGACCACGGCCGGACCCTGACCGGGCTGCCCGAGACGGTCACCGTGCCGCCCGTGCCCGCCGTGACCGCCCCCTGCGACCCTCCCGCCTTCGGCTGCCGGGACACGGAGGAAGGCAACGCGCCCGCACGGCTCGTCAAAGCCCTGACGGACAAGACCCGGTCGGGCCGGGCGCTCGTCCCCGACGACGTCCGCGAACTCTTCGAGGTCGTCGGCGAGCGCGCCACCGCACGCGCCGGCCTCGGCCTGGAGAGCGCCGGGCAGCGGCACGAACAGGTCGTGCCCGGCACGGCGTACGCCCAGACCGCCGCGCTGCGCACCCTGCTCGCCCAGTCGGTCTACCCGGGCATCGCGCCCCGCTTCCGCCCGGTCCTCGGCCGTACGCCCGTCACCCAGGCGGTGCCCTTCCCCGACCCCGGCACCGTCGCCGCCGGGCAGGCCGAGCGGATCGCGGCCATCCCGGGCCGCATCCGGCAGCGGCTCGTCGAGCTGTGGCGCAGCGCCCGCGACCGGGACGGGCTCGGCGAGCAGGAGATCGCCGAACTCGCCGTGGTCTACGGCCTGAACGTGCTGGAACGCTTCGAACTGCGCCGCCACCCGGTCCGCGCCCTGCGCGAACTGCTGTACCGCAGCGACCAGTTGCTCGACACCAAGCTGCGCCGCGTCGAGGTCCTCGCCGCCCGGGCCCGCGCGGGCACGGTCCTCGACGGGCACATCGCCTGGGAGATCGCGCACAGCTGGGGCCCGGCGTACGCGGCCGGCCTCCACCCCGAGGAGACGGTGCTGCGCGGCTCGGCGACCGCTGCCCTGGCCCAGGACCCGCGCCGGGCGCTGCCCGCCGTACGCGTCCACGGCGACGAGGAGACCTGGGAGCCGCGCCGCGACCTGCTCGACAGCGGTCCGCGCGAGCGGCACTTCGTGGGCGAACTGGAGGACGACGGTCGTATGGCCCTGCGCTTCGGCGACGGCCGGCACGGCGCGAAGCCCACGCCCGGTTCCCGGCTGGCACTGCGTTACCGGCTCGGCGGCGCCACCGCCGGAAACGTCGGCGCCGAGGCCATCAACCACCTTGTCGTGCAAGCCGGTTGCGAAGCGCCGGCCGTCACCGTACGCAACCCCTTGCCCGCGGCCGGCGGCACCCAGCCCGAACCGGTCGAGCAGGTACGCCAGCTCGCCCCGCTCGACCTGCGCCGCACCCGGCTGCGGGCCGTGACCGCCGAGGACTATGCGGCCCTCGCGGGTGAACTGCCGGGCGTGCAGCGGGCGGCGGCCGAACTCCGCTGGACGGGCAGCGTCCAGGAAGCGCACATCGCGATCGACGCTGACGGCACCGCCGCCCCGTCGCGGAACCTGCTCGACTCGGTCGCCCAGGCCCTGGAGAGGTACCGGCGCATCGGCCACGACCTCGTCGTGGGCCCCGCCCGACTGGTGCCGCTCGACATCGCGCTGACCGTCTGCGCCGAGCCGGGCCACCAGCACGGGCAGATCCTGGCCGAGCTGTACCGCGTGCTCGGCAGCGGACGGCTGCCGGGCGGACGGCTCGGCTTCTTCCACCCCGACGCGCTCACCTTCGGCGAACCGGTCCGGCTCAGCCGCCTGGTCGCCGTCGCCGCGGCCGTGCCCGGAGTGCAGAGCGTCGAGGTCACCCGGCTGGGGCGGCTGTACGGACAGGACCGAGGAGAGAGGGAGGACGGCGTGCTGCGGCTCGGCCCGCTGGAGATCGCCACCTGCGACAACGACCCGGACCGGCCGGAGAACGGCCTGCTGGCGATATCCCTGGGAGGTGCCCGATGACGGACACGCACCCGGTCACCGCGACCGACGAGTGCGGCTGCGGCGGCGCCTGCCGCGGCGGCCACGACGAGCGCCTCGCTCCGGCCCCGTTGCACAACCCGCCCGGCCGCACCGCGCTGGACTACCGCGTCGGCGAATACGGCTCCTTCCTGGCCGCCCTGCTCGACCGGCTCGCCTCACCCGCCTACCCGGCACTCGACCAGCTCACCGTCCGCACCCCGGACGACCCGGCGATCGGCCTGCTCGACGCCACCGCCGTCCTCGGCGACCTGCTCACCTTCCACTCCGAGCGCATCGCCGACGAGGCCTACGTCCGCACCGCGAACGAGCACCGCTCCCTGGTGCTGCTCGGCCGGCTCGTCGGGCACCGCCCGCGCCCCGGCGTCGCCGCCGCCACGCACCTGGCTTACACCCTCGAACGCGACCCGCGCGCCGAGGCCCAGAACGTGCTGATCCCGCGCGGCGCGCGCAGCCACAGCGTGCCCGCGTCCGCCGGCGAGGAGTCGCTGACCTTCGAGACCAGCCGGGACCTGACGGCCCGCTGGGACTTCAACGAGCTGAAGGTCCGCCGCCGCCGTCCCTCGCTCCTCACCCCGCGGGACCTCGAGAAGCGCTCCGAGCTGTTCGTCGAGGGCACCGCGCACTCCCTCAGGACCGGCGACCAGTTGCTGTTCGTCTTCGGGGAAGGCGCCGGCGGCGAGCGCAAGCTGCTGCCGGTGGCGAACACGCGCGTCGACCGGGACGACGACGTCACGGCGATCTCCCTGCCGGAGTCGGCGCCGCCGACCCTGAAGGAACTCGTCGACGAGGTACGGCGCTGGACGGCTCCGCCCGTGCAGCCGGGGGAGCCCGGGGAGGAGCCGCCGACCCCGGAGGTACCCAACCCGCGCCCGGTCAGCCGGCTCATCGAGGACTTCGAGGACCAGGTCCTCGAACCGCTCCGCAACGACCTGGACGGCGTCAAGACGCCCGAGCGGCTGGCTGCCCGCCTCGCGGAACCTCTCGCCCGGCTCGGTGAGGCTCAGGTGCTGGCCGAGCCGTATGAGGACGTGGCGGAGTGGTTCGAGCAGCTGGAGGCGGTGTTGGCGGAACTCGCTGAGCGAGCACTGGAGTTGGCGCCCGCGCAGACGGTCGAAGAGGGTGCCTCGGTGGGCCGTCGGCCGTCTGCGGCGCCGTCTGGGCTGGTCGCGCAGTTCCCCGCGCCCCTTGAGGGCGACTCGCGCACGGCCGCTCTGCAAGCCCTGGGCGCCATAATGCCCGCCTTGCGCCGCACCACGCCCGCCCCCGCAGGCCCCACCGGCCGTCCACTTCCCGGCACCGACACCGCCCGCCTCCTCTCCGTCCTCAACCCGGGCCTCGGCAGCCTCTACCCCGCCTGGCGCACGGCCGCCGCCCCCGGCGCCCCGCGGCTCCTGCGCGAACTGCTCGCCCTGCGCGTCACCGCGGCCCCCTTCGGCGCCACGGCCCCGCTCAAGCCGGTCCAGGACGACCGCGGCCGGGTCATCCGCACCGCCGACTGGCCGCTGACCGGAGCGGTGCTGGCGACCATGCGCGTCGTGTACGACACGGCGGGCAAGACCCCGGTGCGGGCCGAGTTCCAGTACGTCGAGGGCAGCAGCTCCGACCAGCGCGCGGAGAACCTGCCCGTCACCCAGCCGGTAACCTTCACGCTCGGCCCCGGCCAGGTCGAGCTGTCCGTGCGCTCCGGCCAGGACCGCGACCTGAGCTGGCTCAACCGGCGCCCCGCCGACTCCCAGGAACCAGGCGTCACCGCCCGCCTCCGCTCGGGCCTGCCCGAGCGCACCCTGTTCGTGTCGCGGCCCGACGACGAAGGCCTGATCCACGTCGGCGTCCACAACGGCACGTCCGAGCAGATCGCCCTGCGCCCCGGCGCCAGTGAGCAGTTCACGCACGGCGAGCACGAGGTCAGCCTCAAGTACACGGTGGGCAGCGCCGAACCCAACGTCGAGATCGTCATCGCCACCAAGCCGGAGCCCGTCAACCGCCGCACGCTCCAGCTGGACACCGTGCACGAGGGCATCACCGTCGGCAGCTGGGTGGCGATCCAGCGGCCCGCCAAGGGCTCCGACAAGGGCGTCCCCGGCGATCCCAAGCTGGCGTTCGTCACCACCCAGGTCACGGCGGTGCGCACGGCCGCGTACACCAACTACGGCATCACCGGCCGCGGCACCGAACTCACCCTGGCCGACGCCTGGCTGGACGAGTTCGACGTGCTCCTGTCGCACATCCGCGACACCACCGTGCACGCGGCGGGCGAGCCCCTGCGCCTCGCCGACGAACCGCTGGGCGAGGACGTGCACGGCAACGAGATCGAACTCGCCGAGCTGTACGAGGGCCTCAGGCCGGGCCGCACGCTCATCGTCGAGGGCGAACGCAGCGACATCCCCGGCACGGCGGGCGTCCGGGCCACCGAGGTCGTCACCATCGCCGCCGCCGACCCCGCCGCGGACCGCCGGCTCCCCGGCGACCACATCCACACCCGGCTCACCCTCACCGCCGACCTCGCCCACCGCTACCGCCGCGAGACGGTCCGCATCCTCGGCAACGTCGTCGAGGCCACCCACGGCGAGAGCCGCGAGGAGGCCATCGGCAGCGGCGACTCGGACCGCGTCAACCAGACCTTCGCGCTCTGGCAGTCCCCGCTGACCTGGCTCGCCGACGACAACCCCCTCGGCGCCACCCCGGTCCTGGAGATCCGGGTCGACGGCGTGCTGTGGCACGAGGTCGACAGCCTCGCGGGGCGCGGCCCGACCGAGCGGGTCTACATCACCGGTTCCACGGCCGACGGCCGGACCACCGTGACCTTCGGCGACGGTGTGCACGGCGCCCGGCTGCCCTCCGGCCACGAGAACGTCCGCGCCCGCTACCGCTTCGGCACCGGCAAGGCCGCGAACGTCCCGGCGGACCGCGTCACCCAGCCGCTCACCCGGCCCCTCGGCGTCACCGCGGTCACCAACCCGCGCCCCGCCACCGGCGGCGCGGACGCCGACGGCCCGGGCCTGACCCGCCGTACGGTCCCGCTGGCCGTCTCGGCCCTGGACCGGCTGGTCTCCGAGGCCGACTACGAGGACTTCGCCCGCTCCCGGGCCGGCATCGGCCGGGCCTCGGCACGCGAACTCTTCGACGGGCGGCGGCGCGTGCTGCACGTGACGGTCGCGGGCACCGACGACGTGCCCATCGCGCCCGACTCGAACACCCTGCGCGCCCTGCGCGGCGCCCTCACCGAGTACGGCGACGCGAACCTCCCGGTCCGCGTGGACGGCCGGGAACTGGTCCTGCTGCTGATCGCCGCCAAGGTGAAGGTGGCCCCCGACCACGCCTGGCAGACCGTCGAGCCGCGCCTGCGGCAGGCCCTGCTGAACCGGCTCGGCTTCGAGGGCCGGGAGCTGGGCCGCCCAGCCCGCCTCTCCGAGGTCCTGGCCACCGCCCACACCGTGCCCGGCGTCGACTACGTGGACGTCGACATCTTCACCGGCGTGCCCGCCTCCGCCACCCCGAAGGAGCTCACCGAGCTGCTCACCCGGCCCGGCCCGCCCAGGGCGACCGTCCCGGCGCACCCCGCGACGTACGACGAGAAGATCCACACCGTCCGCGCCGAGAACGGCGAGACGCTGTCGGAGGTCTGCGCCCGGTACGGGCTCCCGCTGGCCGAACTCCTGTGCCTCAACCCCGACATCACCGACACCCGGCGCCTGGCCAAGGGCCGGTCGGTGTACGTCTTCCGCGGCATCCGCCCGGCCCAGCTCGCGCTGCTGTCGCCCCGGGCCGCGGACACCCTGATTCTGACGGAGGTCAAGTGATGTCCCCGGACACCCAGTTGGAGACGCAGGCCCCGGTGGTGCCCAGGGAACCGGACGGGCTCGCCGAACTGCTGCCCCGCTGGCACCTGCTGCGCGACGCCGAGGAGGGCGAGCCGCTGCGCGCCCTGCTCGCGGTGATCGCCGAGCAGCTCGACCGCGTCCGCGACGGCGTCCAGCAGGGATACGAGGACCTGTTCGTGGAGACGGCGGCCCCCTGGGTGCTGCCGTACCTCGGCGACCTGGTCGGTTACCGCACCCTGCCCGGCTACGAGCGCGTCCTGACCACAGGCTTGCACGACGGCGGACGGGCGGCCCTCGCCGAGGCCGTCGCCCCGCGCCGGGACGTGGCCGCCACCGTCGCGGGCCGCCGCCGCAAGGGCACCCTGCACCTGCTGGAGGAGCTGTCCGAGCGGGTGGCGGGCTGGCCCGCGCGGGCCGTCGAACTGTCCCGGCAGGTCGCCCACACCCAGCCGGTGAAGCTGCACGGCACCGAAACCGGCACCGGCACGCACCGCGGCGAGCGCGGACGGCTGGCCGACCTGCGCGACGGTGCCGAACTCGCCCTCGGCGGCGGCCCGTTCGCGAACTCGGCCCGTACGGTCGACGTCCGCCGCGCCGAGTCACGGCACCGGCAGGGCGGCTGGAGCCCGGCCGGCGTCGCGCTCTTCGTGTGGCGGCTGAAGGCGTACGCGCTGACCCGGAGCCCGGCCTACTGCATCGACCGGGCCCGCAACCTCTACACCTTCTCGATCCTCGGCAACGACACCCCGCTGGTCACCAAGCCGTTCCCGGAGCCCTCGCCGGCGCACATCGCCACCGTCGACAACGTGCCGGCGTTCGTCACCCGCCGCCTCCTGCACGACCGGCTGCTCGACTACTACGGCCCCGGCAAGAGCTTCGTGATCCGCCTCGACGGCGAGGACAACCCCGTACCGCCCTCGGACATCGTGGTCGCCGACCTGTCGGACTGGCGCTACCGGCCGAAGCGCGGCCAGGTGGCCGTCGACCCCGAGCTGGGCCGGATCGCCTTCGGGTCGCGTTCCGCGCCCCGGCAGGGCGTGTGGGTGGACTACCACTACGCGTTCGCCGCCGACATGGGCGGCGGCGAGTACGAGCGCGACCGCGAGCCCCGTCCCGACGCCGAGGTGTACCGGGTCGGCCCCGGGCAGCCGTACCGGCAGATCATGGATGCCTACCGGGCCTGGCAGCACGACCGCCGGGCCGACCGCACGGGGCCCGCCGGCATCATCGAGATCACGCACAGCGGCGCCTATCAGGAGCAGCTGGACTTCGACCTCGACCCGGGCGACCGGCTCGAACTGCGCGCCGCCGAGGGCACCCGCCCCGTCGTCCGCCTGCTCGACTGGTACAGCAACCGCCCCGACGCCCTCAACATCCGCGCGGTGTCCGGCGACTGCGCCCCGCACGAGCGGCCGCGGGTCGTCCTCGACGGGCTGCTCGTCGCCGGACGCGGCATCAACGTGGCGGGGGCGATGGGCGCCGTCGTCGTACGGCACACCACGCTCGTGCCCGGCTGGTCCCTGGAACCCGAGTGCGAGCCGCACTCGCCCGAGGAGCCGAGCATCGTCCTGGACCGCACCACCGCCTGCCTCCAGATCGAGCACAGCATCCTCGGCACCATCGAGGTCATCGGCGACGAGGTGGGCGAGGACCCCCTCGACATCCACATCCGCGACAGCATCCTGGACGCCACCGCCGACGACCGCGAGGCCCTGTCCGCCCCGGACTGCCGCCACGCCCACGCCGTGCTGCACCTGCACCGCACCACCGTCATCGGCGAGATCCACACGCACGCCGTGCAGATCGCCGAGAACAGCGTCTTCACGGGCCGGCTGCACGTGGCCCGCCGCGGCATCGGCTGCCTGCGCTACTCCTACGTCCCCACCGGCTCCCGCACCCCGCGCCGCCACCGCTGCCAGCCCGAACAGGCCTCGGACATCAGGCCGTCGTTCACCTCCCAACGCTACGGGACGCCCTGGTACGGCCTGTTGTCCGACCGCTGCCGCGAGGAGATCAGGCGCGGCGCGGACGACGGCGCCGAGATGGGTGCCTTCCACGACCTGTACCGGCCGCAGCGCGAGGACGGCCTCAGGGCCCGGCTCGCCGAGTACACGCCCGCGGGCACCGACGCCGGGATCTTCTTCGTGACGTGAGGCGCGCACCCGCCACCGACCTTGTGAACCCGCACTTCTGAACCAGGGGGGACACCCTTCATGCACGCAGACCTCTCCCGCTCCACGTTCCGCCCGGAGCGGCACTACTCCGCGGTCGTCGCCCAGCAGGGCCGCGTCCAGCTCGACGCCGACCTCAACGAACAGACCGCGATCCAGCTCCACCAGGCTCGTAGCCTCGCCGCCGACCTGATCGGACCGCACGGCGGGCCGCGCTACGCGGCCGGCTTCCGCATCGAGTACGTCGGCGGCAAGCACGAGATCGACACCCTCCTCATCCGCGGCGGCCGCTACTACGTCGACGGCATCCTGTGCGACGCCGACCGCCCGGCCGCCGGCGTGCCCGTCACCGACGAGGACGGCGAGGAGCCGGCGCCGGAGCCGCCCGCGCACTGGACCTACTGGGACCAGCCCGACGGCTTCCGCGACCCGGAGAAGCCCGGCGACCGGCTGCCCTCGCCCGCCCAGTCGCCGTTCGTCGTCTACCTGAACGTGTGGGAGCGCTCGGTCACCGCCGCCGAGGACCCGGCGCTGCGCGAGGTCGCCCTCGGCGCGGCCATGCCCGACACCGCCGCCCGCCTGAAGGTCGTCTGGCAGGTGCTGCCGCTGTCCCTTGCCGCCCTGGAGATCGAGGAGACCGACCCCTCCAAGGACGTCGTCCGCGCCGCGTTCACCCGCTGGGCGCAGCGCCAGTCGGCCCCCTCGGCCCGGCTCGCCGCCCGCAGCGAGCGGCCCGACCACGCCGACGAGGACCCGTGCCTGGTCAAGCCGGACGCCCGCTACCGCGGCCCGGAGAACCAGCTGTACCGGGTGGAGGTCCACGAGGGCGGCGAGGCGAAGGACGCCACCTTCAAGTGGTCCCGCGAGAACGGCTCCGTCGTCTTCCCCGTCGACGAACTCGACGGTACCTGGGTTCAGTTGGCATCCCTCGGCCACGACGACAAGCTGGACCTGGACGTCGGCGACCACGTGGAGTTCGTCGACACCGCCTACGCCTCCCGCCTGGAGCCCCTGCCGCTGCTGCGGGTCGAGGAGCTGGACGTGCCGGGCCGCCGCGTCCGCCTGTCCGCCGAACCCGCCCCGGGCGTGGGACGGCTCGCGCACCTGAACCCGTACCTGCGCCGCTGGGACCACCATGGCGGCCCCAAGCGCAAGGGCCGCACCACCGCCCTGCGCGGCGGCGCGGTCCCCGTCACGGAGGGGGAGTGGCTGCACCTGGAGGACGGCGTCGAGGTGTACTTCGCCAAGGGCGGCACCTACCGCACCGGCGACCACTGGATCGTCCCCGCCCGCACCGCCACCGGCAGCGTCGAGTGGCCGGTGGACGCGGCCCGCCGTCCGCTGCTCCAGGGCCCGGCCGGCATCGCCCGGCACTTCGCCCCGCTGGCCCTGATCAAGGGCGAGGGCAGCGCCGTCGACCTGCGCCTGGCGTTCGGCCCGCTGGCGAGCAGCATGCCGCCCGCGGACGAGGCCACGCTCGCGGCCGAGGAGCAGGCCCACCGCGAGGAACTGGCCGCCGAGGACCCCTCCCACGGGCGGTCCCAGACCACAGCCGAGGCGGAAGCCGCCGTGGAAGGAGACAACTGATGGCCAAGCCGCTGAGCGCGTCGAAGCTGGTGGAGATCCTCCGGGCCGAGGGCCTGACCGTCCATGAGGTCCGCAGCTGGCGCACCCACAACCGCAACAGCAAGGGCCCCTGGGGCCCGGTGAACGGCGTGATGATCCACCACACCGTCACCTCCGGCACCGCCGCCTCCGTCGACATCTGCTACGACGGCTACTCCAGCCTGCCCGGCCCGCTGTGCCACGGCGTCATCGACAAGAAGGGCCACGTCCACCTGGTCGGCAACGGCCGCGCCAACCACGCCGGCCTCGGTGACGGCGACGTCCTGCGCGCCGTGATCAACGAGTCGAAACTGCCGGCCGACAACGAGGCCGACACCGACGGCAACCGGCACTTCTACGGCTTCGAGTGCATCAACCTCGGCAACGGCAAGGACCCCTGGCCCGAGGCGCAGAAGGAGGCCATCGAGAAGGTGTCAGCGGCGATCTGCCGCCACCACGGCTGGTCCGAGCGCTCCGTCATCGGCCACAAGGAGTGGCAGCCGGGCAAGGTCGACCCGCGCGGTTTCACCATGGACGGCATGCGCAAGCGCATAGCCCAGCGGCTCAAGGGCGGCGGAGGCGGCAGCAAACCGGCCCCCGACCCGAAGCCGTCGCCCAAGCCGTCCTACGAGCCGTTCCCCGGCGCCGCGTTCTTCCACGTCGGCCAGCGCTCCCCGATCATCACGGCGATGGGCCGCCGCCTGGTCGCCGAGGGATGCAGCCGCTACGAGGAGGGCCCGAGCCCCGACTGGAGCGAGGCCGACCGCCGGTCCTACGCGCTCTGGCAGCAGAAGCAGGGCTTCTCCGGCAAGGACGCCGACGGCATCCCCGGCAAGCTCACCTGGGACCGGCTGAAGGTGCCGAAGTCCAAGTAGTCACCGGGTGCGCCCCTGCGCGCGCAGGGGCGCACGCCCATTACCAGCGGGGCAGCCGCAGCTCGTACTCCGGCTGGATCCGCCGCATGTAGCCGGTGTCGTCGCGGCCGCGCATCCCGGAGTCGACGTAACGCCGGTGCAGCTGCTCCAGCTTGTCGTGGTCGAGCTCGACACCCAGCCCCGGCCCGGCCGGCACCCGGACCTCCCCGTCGCGCAGCTCCAGGACACCGGGCACGATCACGTCGTCCGCCGAGTTCCACGGATAGTGCGTGTCGCAGGAGTGGTCGAGGTTGGGGATGGCCGCTGCGACATGGGTCATCGCGGCGAGGCTGATGCCCAGGTGCGAGTTGGAGTGCATCGACAGGGCGATTCCGAACGCCTCGCACACGGCGGCCAGTTCCCGGGTGCGGCGCAGCCCGCCCCAGTAGTGGTGGTCGGTGAGCAGGACCTGGATGGCGTTCTGCTCGACGGCCGGCTTCAGGTGCTCCCAGGCGATCACGCACATGTTCGTCGCGAGCGGCATGGGCGACTCCTTGGCCACCTCCGCCATGCCGTCGATGCCCTTGGCCGGGTCCTCCAAGTACTCCAGTACGCCGTCCAGTTCACGGGCGACGTACTTCGAGGTCTCGACCGTCCACGCCACGTTCGGGTCCAGCCGCAGCGGCTGCCCGGGGAAGGCCTCCGCCAGCGCCCGGATCGCGGCGATCTCCTCGTCCGGTGGGAAGACGCCGCCCTTGAGCTTGAACGACCTGAAGCCGTACCGCTCCTGCATCAGCCGCGCCTGCTCGACGATCCCGGCCGGGTCGAGGGCCTCGCCCCAGTCGTCCGTGATGGCCGGACGGCCGTCGAGCGCGGGGTGCTCGACCCACTTGTAGAAGAGGTACGCGGCGAACGGCACCGCATCGCGGACCCTGCCGCCCAGCAGATCGCTGACCGGACGGCCGAGCAGCCTGCCCTGCGCGTCGAGGCAGGCCACCTCCACCGCCGAGGTGGTCCAGCCGCGCTCGTGGGAACTGGGCACGGTCGGCAGCAGGGCCGCGTCGATCGCGGCGGCGACGGCGGTGGTGTCGAAGACGTCCATGCCGACCACCACCTTCGCCGCGGCCTGGAGCCGCTCCAGGCGTGCCGTGCCGCCCGGGGACTCGCCGAGCCCCACCGTGCCGTCCTCCAGCACGAGTTGGAGGATGACCCGCAGCGCGAGCGGCTCGTGCACGCCGTTGGAGTTGAGCAGCGGCGGGTCGCCGAAGGCGATCGGCGTGACGATCAGCTCTCGGATACGCGTCGGGCTCATGCGCCGACCACCTCCAGACCACGGTCGATGAGTTCGGACAGCCGGGCGATGTGCTCCGGTGTCGGATCCAGCAGCGGTGCCCGCACGCCGCCTACGTCCAGGCCACGCAGCGTGACTCCGGCCTTGACGAGCGACACGGCGTACCCGGGGACCTCGTCGCGCAGGGCGACCAGCGGGCCGTAGAACTCGTCGAGGAGCCGGGAGACCAGGGCCTCGTCGCCCTCGGCGAGGGCCCGGTGGAAGGCCAGGGCGATCTCCGGGGCGAAGGCGAACACCGCCGAGGAGTACAGCGCGACGCCGATGCCCTGGTAGGCGGGCGCGGTCATCTCGGCGGTGGGCAGGCCGTTGAAGAACTGGAAGTCCTCCGTGCCCGGCACGGCACGCACCGCGCGGACGACGCGGTGCATCCGCTCGATGTCCCCGATGCCGTCCTTGAGTCCGACGACCCCGGGCAGCGCGGCGATCTCGGCGGCGGTGTCCTCGGTGAGCCGGGCGGTGCCGCGCTGGTAGAAGACGACGGGCAGGTCCGTGGCCGCGGTGACCTCCTCGACGTACCGCACGAGGCCCTGCTGCGGGGCGCTGACCAGGTAGGGCGGCAGCAGCAGGATGCCGTCGGCGCCGGCCCGTGCGACCCGGGCGGCCTGGTCCCGGGCGACCGGCAGTGGACCGCCGGCGGCTGCGAGGACCGGCACCCGTCCGGCGGTTGTCCGCACCGCGACCCGAGTGGCCCGCTCGATCTCGTCGGCCGACAGGGCGTGGAACTCGCCGGTGCCGCAGGCGACGAACACACCTCCCGCACCCGCGGCGACACCCGACTCGATGTGCTGGGCGAGCCGTTCCTCGTCCAGAGAACCGTCCGCCGCGAACGGCGTGACCGGGAAGAACAGCACTCCGTGGAACTTCATGTCTCCCTCATACGTGGGGGGTGGGTGGTCAGCCCTTCGTGGCACCGGCGGCGATGCCGGTGACCAGCGAGCGCTGGAGGAGCAGATAGACGATCAGGCTGGGGACCAGGGCGATCACCGCACCGGCCAGCACCACCCCCGAGCCGACCTCGGGGTCGGTGCGCAGGATGGACAGGGCGACGGTGACCGTGTAGTCGGTGGGGTCCTTGGCGGCGATCAGGGGCAGCAGATACTGGTCCCAGATCATGATGAAGCCGAGCACCCCGGCCACGCCGAGCGCGGGCTTGCACAGCGGCAGGACGACCTGCCACAGCATCCGCAGCTCACCGACGCCATCGATACGGGCGGCCTCCTCGATCTCGGCGGGGATGTCCTTCATGAACTCGGTGAGCACCATCACCGAGAAGCCCCAGGCGCCGAGCGGCAGGATCACACCCCAGACGGTGCCCTTCAAATCGAGGCCGACCACGGGCACATGGCCGAGCACCAGGGACAGCGGGATGGCGATGACCTCCTCGGGGAGCATCATCGTCAGCATGAACAGGGTCAGGATCAGCGCCTGCCCGCGGAACCTGTGCCGGGCCAGCGCGTACGCGGCGAGTGTGCAGACGACGAGCTGGAGCAGCAGCCCGCCGCCCGCGATGACCAGGGAGTTGCCGAAGTAGTCCCAGATGCCGCGCTCGCCGGCCACCTCGAAGTTCAGCAGGGTCGGGTGGTGGGGGAGGAACGACAGGGTCGAACCGCTGGCCTTCTCGCTGAAGGAACCGGAGAAGACCGTCAGGAACGGCGCCGCGAAGACGCCCAGGGCGAGCGCGCAGAGCAGGACGCGCAGCGCCCAGGCGGGGCCCGGCCGGTCGCTCCAGCCGAGGGCGGTGTCGAAACGGGCGGGAGTGGTGCGCCGCTTCCCGGCGGACTTCCGCTCGGGGGAGGCGGTCACCGGGGTCCGGACGGGCTCGATGGCGGGCGCGCTCATCTCACGTCTCCCCTCTTGCGGAAGTAGTTGACCGTGACGGTGAACAGCAGCGTCACGCAGAGCAGGAGCACGGAGGCGGCCGAGGCGCCGCCGATGTCGTTGCGGGAGAACCCGAGGGTGTAGGCGCGGGTCATCCAGACGTCGGTCGACCCGGCCGGACCGCCGCCGGTGAGGACGTACACCTCGGTGAAGACACGCAGTCCGCGGATGGCGGCGAGGGTGAGGACGATGCCGAGGGCCGGGCGGATGGCGGGCAGGGTGATGTGCCGCAGCCGCTGCCACAGCGACACGCCGTCCATCGCGGCGGCCTCGTACAACGAGCGGTCCACACCCGCCAGTCCGGCGAGGATGATCACCATGTTGTAGGGGGCGAGCATCCAGATGCCCATGGCCATCGTCGCCCACAGGGCCGTTTCGGGATTGTCGAGGTAGGGCACGGGCCCCATACCGAGGAGCCCGAGACCGCTGTTGATCAGGCCGTCGGAGGTCGGGTAGTACATCAGCCGCCACATCTCGCCGACCACCGCGGTGGCGGTGACGACGGGCAGGAAGACGGCGGTACGGATGATCTTCAGTGAGCGGGCCTGGCCTTCGAGCAGCAGGGCCAGGACGAAGCCGGCGACGATGCCGCCGAGGGACATCCCGATGCCCAGGACCAGCGTGTGGCCGATGGCGTCCTGGAAGCGGTGGTCGGTCAGGACCCGCGTGTAGTTGTCGAGGCCGACCCACTTGTCACCGAGGAAGGGCCGCACGTCGAAGAAGCTGAGCCAGACGCCCTTGCCCATGGGGAGGAACTTGAAGACCAGGGCGAGCAGCAGACCCGGCGCGAGGAACAGCCAGGGCAGGACGGCCTTCTTGCCGAGTACGGCCTTCTTGCTGAGGAGCCGGGGGGCTCTGCGCGGCCCGGGTGTCGTCACGGTCGCGGTCATTTCAACAGGTCCTGGTCCTTGAGGTCACCGGCGAGGGTGTCGTTGAGTTCCTTGAGACCGGCCTTGACGTCACTGCCGCAGTACGTGAACAGCGCGTTGAGGGAATCGGCCGTGTCCTGCTTGATCGGGGCCCAGTCCGGTGCGTTGGGGAACTGCAGTGAGGCGTCCTCGTACGCCTTCTGCACCACGCTCCAGCGCGCGTCGCCCCGCACTCTCGCCGCGTCCAGCGTGGAGTTGACGGGGATCCGCACGACGGGCTGGTGGTCGCCGGTCATGGCGAGCGTCTGGCCCTCGGGGGAGATCAGGAACGCGGCCAGCGCCTGCTCCTGCTTCGCCTTCCCGGTCCTGGCGCCGAAGTAGATGTCCTCGCCGTCGGCCAGCACATCGTTCCCGGCCGGGCCCGCGGGCGCGGGCAGGACCTCGTACTTGTCCTTGCCGAGCGCCTTGTCGAACGTGGAGATGTTGTACGGGCCGGTGAGGTACATCCCGGCGTTGCCGTCCTGGAAGTTGGTGGTGTTCGCGGTGACGGAGGTGAGGGCGCTGGGCTGGATGACACCGTTGTCACCGCAGAAGAGGTTGTCCTTCATCCAGGTGACGGTGCGCAGGGCGGCCGCCGAGTCCATGGCGGGCCGGTAGCCCGAGCCGTCCTTCTCGATGATCCGCACGCCGCCCTGCCACAGCCAGCTGGCGCCCCACCAGGCGACATAGCCGTTCTGCGCGCTGCCGGGCACGACCATGCCGTACGTGTTTTTCCTGCCGTCCCCGTCCGGGTCGCGGGTGGCGAAGGCCTTGGCGAGGGCGAGCGTGTCCTGCCAGGTCTTCGGCTGCGGCAGGCCGAGCTTCTGGCGCCAGTCCTTGCGGACGAACAGCGTCATGGCCTGTCGGGAGTACGGGATGCCGTAGTGCCTGCCGTCGCGGCCCACGGTGGACGACCAGGACTTGGCGGTGATCTCGTCGTGTCCGGCGATCGAGGCCGGGTCGATGGGCTTGAGCAGGCCCTGGGCCTGGTAACTGCCCATCAGGGCGGTGTCGTTGATCATGACGTCCGGCAGGTCCTTGGTGGACGCGCGGCTCTGCAACTGCTGGTCGAAGTTCATGACCGGCTGGTAGTCGATCTTGATGCCGGTCTTCTCGGTGAAGGCGGCGAACACCCGCTTGTAGGTCTGGGCGGAGTCCGGATCGCTCCGGGTCCACACCTCCAGCGTGTTCGGATCGCCGGCCCGGGCGCTGCCGGAACCGGAGCCGCAGGCGGCCGTTCCGGACAGGAGCCCCGAGACGGCGAGCGCGGCAGCCAGGCAGTGCCCGCGGCGGAGCCGCACATCGATGCAGCGTCGGCGATCCCGCATGGATGGTTCTCCGTTCATATCCGTGAACCAACTTCACGAATCTAAATGATCGGCCAAGCTACGGATCGTTTCATCACCACGTCAAGACATGGCTGAAATATTTCACCGAGGTCACACGAGACCGTGGCAGGGCCCCGGGGAACGACAACGGCCCCAACCGGATGGACCGGTTGGGGCCGTCTGAGAGAAGGTTCGAGGTCAGTCGCGGGGCTCGGCGCGCTCGGCGTTCTTCTTCTTGATGCGGGCCGCCTCCTTGCGGACCTCCGCCTGGGTGGCGCGCTCCCGCTGAAGCCACTCGGGGTTCTCCTGCTTCAGCGTCTCGATCTCCTCGGTGGTGATGGGTTCGGTGACGCCACCGCGGGCGAGACCCGCGATGGAGACGCCGAGCTTCGCGGCGACCACCGGGCGGGGGTGCGGGCCGTTGCTCCGCAGGTCCTGAAGCCACTGCGGCGGGTTCGCCTGGAGCTCGTTCAGCTCGGCGCGCGAGACGACACCGTCCCGGAACTCGGCGGGTGTGGCCTCGAGGTACACACCCAGCTTCTTCGCCGCGGTCGCGGGCTTCATGGTCTGGGTGCTCTGGTGCGACGTCATGACCACCAGGGTATCGAGCGTGTGCACGACCGCCCACCACGGCCGGTAACCTGGCCTGGTGACAGGCTCGGAAGAATCCTCCTCGTTCCGGCTCGTGTACGTCCCCGGGGTGATGCCCGACAAGTGGGTGCGCATCTGGAACGAGCGGCACCCCGACGTCCCGCTGGCCCTGACGCAGGTGCCCGCCGGAGCGGCGGCCGGGCGGCTGCTGGACGGTGACGCCGACGCGGGCCTCGTACGCCTCCCCGTCGACCGGACCGTGTTCAGCGCGATCCCGCTCTACACCGAGCAGACGGTCGTCGTCGTGCCCAAGGACCACCTGGTCACGGCCGTCGACGAGGTGTCCCCGGAGGATCTGTCCGACGACATCGTGCTGCACCCTCTCGACGACGTCCTCGACTGGGAGAACCTCCCCGGGCGGCCCGCCTTCGAACGCCCCGCCACGACGGCCGACGCCGTCGAACTGGTCGCGGCGGGGATCGGCGTGCTCATCGTCCCCCTGTCGCTCGCCCGCCTCCACCACCGCAAGGACCTCACCCACCGCCCCCTCAAGGACGCCCCCGAGTCCGCAGTGGCCCTGGCCTGGCCCGAGGACGCTACGACGGACCAGGTGGAGGACTTCATCGGCATCGTCCGCGGCCGCACGGTCAACAGCACCCGGGGCCGCACACAGCCCCCGGCGCAGGAGAAGCCCAGGCGCGACGACCGCCGCAAGCAGCCGGCCAGGTCGACGGGCGCACAGCGACGCGGGTCCTCCGGCGGCGCCCCCAAGGGCAGCAAGAGCGGCAAGCGGGGCAAGCCCCGCCGCCGCTCCTGACCTCCGGCACCTTCGCTCAGCCCGCGGAAGGCGACGGCTGGATGGCGTTCGGCGCCTCCGTGCGCAGGTCCTCCATGCCCTTGGGGATGTTCAACGTCAGCACCGGCGAGCCCGGCTGCGGGGGCGGCGGCGTGGTCATCTCCTCGGGCATCTTGGGCGGGCTGGTCTGCTGGAGGTTGACCTGCTCGTGATTGACCAGGCCGGTCTTCTCCAGGATCGTGATGTGGTCCAGCACGGTGGAGTTGGCCTGGTCGGCGAGCTGACGCACCAGCGTGTTCCGCGTGTTGGCACGGATCTTGGCGATCGTCGAGAAGATCTGGCCGTGCGTGATGCGCATGATGCTCACCGCGGTCGAGTCGAACTCCTGTCCCTGCGCCCCCTCCACCGTCGCCACGAACTGCTGCTGCTGCGGCGACGCCTGGTTGGGCAGCGTGATACCAAGCTCGGGGGCGACCTTGCGGCAGGCCGCGTCCAGCCGCCCGTGCCCGACGACCAGATGCTCCCCGGCCTCCTTCATCGCGGGCGACCCGCCACGCTGCATCACGATCAGCCCGAGCGGGTGCTCCCACAGCCCGGCCGCGCGCACCTTCACCACGAAGTCGCGGTCCGCCTCGGTCAGCGGACCGTACTGGGTGTTGGCGATGATGCGGTCCTGGCCGGCAGCCGTGTTCTGCACGCCCAGCATGCTCGGGTAGGCGAGCGCGGTGAGCGTCAGGATCATCGCACCGCCCACGAACGCGGTTCCTGCCGTGCTGCGCGAGATGCGCATCGTGCCTCCTGGGATATGAACGGCCCAACGCCAGGAGGTACGGATGCCAGGGGCGAAACAATCATCCCTGCCGCAAAAAAATTCGGTGAACCCGCCCGGCCCGGTGCCGAGGGCGATACGGCACCGGACCCGGACGGAAAAGCTCAGGGTTGGTACGAGGCCGCGCCCGCCGTGCTCACCACCTTGTCGCCGTCCGCCCTGCTCAGCAGCCCGGCCGTCACCCACGTGTCCACCGTGGACCGCACCCGCGCCACCAGCGCCCCCTTGTTCCGGAACGGCGCCCCGGCCCAGACCTCGTCCAGCAGCGTGGTGCCGTCGGCCTTCGCGGGGTTGGTGACGCCCGAGTCCCGGCCGCCGAAGACGACCTTCGGCTCGGAGCGCCGGAAGTAGGCGTGCGTCGGATCCTCCGTCCCCTCGGAGAACGGCGCCCACTCCCTCCCGTCCAGCGTGAAGTGCAGCGGCTTGCCGGACACCGGCTTGAGAGTGGCCGACAGGTCGCCGGACAAGCCGGCGTTGCGGTACAGGCCGACCTTCAGATACTCCGTGGCGGCGTCGCGGGCGACCAGGTTGACCGGGCCGTGGAACAGCGTCTGCAGGGACGGATCGTCGAGGGCCTTCTCCACCCGCATTCGGAACGGCATGGCGATGCGGACGGTGTCGCCGGCCCGCCAGGTCCGGGACACGTCGAAGTAGCTCCCGGGTTTCGGAGTCCCGGACACCGCACGCCCGTTGACGGTCACCCGGAACCCGGCCGTCGCCCACGACGGCACCCGCAGCCGCAGCGTGAAGGAGGCACGACCGCCCCCGAAGGTCAGCGTGCTGCCCTGCTCCTGCGGATAGCGGGTGGTCTGCGTGACCGTGACGCCCTTCTCGGCCCAGGTCAGCGCGGAGGGGCTGTACAGATTGACGTACAAGGCACTGCCGTCGGACTTCGCGAAGTACACCGAGTCCTGGTACTTCGTGGCGCTCTCCATGCCGGTGCCCTCGCAGCAGGTCGTGCCCTGCTTGGGCGTGTAGTCCCGGACATGACCGGGCGTCAGCCCGATGAAGTACGTGACGAGCGGCTTCTCCGCGTCCGGCTTGTCCTGCTTCGAACCGAGCACCTGGTTGTACAGGGCCCGCTCGTAGTAGTCCATGTACTTCGGGTCCTGCTCGTGGAAGAACAGGGTCCGGCTCAGCTTGAGCATGTTGTACGCGCAGCAGGTCTCCGCGGTGGTCGCGCTGATCGTGCCCGCGATCACGTCCCGGGCCTTCCAGAACTCCTGGGTGCTGGTGCCGCCGATGCCGTACATGCGGTGCGGTACGACCATGTCCCAGAAGTTCTTCGCCGACGTGAGGTAGCGCTCCTCGCCCGTCTCGTCGTAGAGCCGCACGTACCCGGTGAAGATCGGGATGTGCTGGTTGGCGTGCAGTCCGTCGAGGATGTCGGTGTTCGCCGCGCACGCGTCGATCAGCCGGTCGAGGTCGAACAGCTTGGCCAGCGCGAGGTGTTCGGCCTTGCCGGTGATGGTGTGCAGATCACAGATCGCCTCGACGATGCCGCCGAACTCGCCGCTGGAGAAGATCCCCCACATGCGCTGGAGCGTGGACTCCGGCAGCTTGGACAGCCGGGAGTACATCCAGTCGCACATGCCGGACGCGAGGTCGAGGGCCCGGTCGTCGTCCGTGGCGGTGTACGCGTCGAGCAGACCCCTGAGGATCTTGTGCGCGGTGTAGTACGGCGCCCACACCTTGGTGTAGTCGGGGGTGGTCCGCGACTCCAGTTCGATGAACTGCGTCTCCGGGTACGCCGCGAGGAACCCGGGGTGGCTGGGCCCGCCCCAGGTGCGGCGCAGGGTGGCGGTCAGGCCCCGGCCGGAGGTGTCCGCGAAGGTTCCGCCCGCCGTCTCGTCGAAGGCGTACGACGCCAGGTCGCCCCGCCCCGTCGAGGCGTCGGCGGCCCGGCGGCCCTGCAACTCGGTGATCTCGGCGGCGGTCAGCGCCCGCGAGAAGACGTTGAACTCCTCGAAGGCGCCCGCGAAGACCGGGTCGGCGGGGTAGTTCGAGCGGCCGAGCCAGTTGTTCTTCAGAGTGCCGAGGGCCGCCGGGGTGAGGCTCATCGCGGTGTTCCGCGCGACGGCGGTGCCGTTGACGTAGAGCGTGCCGGTGCCGCCCGCGATCGTCACCGCGAGGTGGCTCCACTGGTTCAGCGGCAGCGCGGCCGTCCCGTTGAGGGCCTGCTCGCCGCCGGGGCCCGACGTGGTGATGGCGAAGCGCGGCACTCCGGCCTGGTTGCGGGCGGCCAGATACAGGTAACGGGTGGTGTCGTTGCCGAAGTCGAAGACGCGGGTCCAGTCGGCGTCGTGCGTGGGCCGCACCCAGACGGAGAGGGTGATCGCCGCGGCCCCGCCGAGCACGGCCGCCGGCAGATCCACGTACTGGTAGGAGCCACGCACCTGATCCGCGGCGGTCCCGAACTTCCCGGGGACGCTCAGTACCGCCGGGTCCCGGCGCAGCGCCGCGCGCACCTCGGCCAGCGCCCCGACCATGGTGGTGATCCGGTCGGCGAACACCCGGTCCTTCGTGCCGCGGTACGCCTGCGCCAGCATGGTCAGGAAGTGGCCGGTGTAGTGGCCCCGCAGGTTGCCGTTGGCCTCACCGTCCAGCCCCTCCCAGCCACCGGGGGCGACCGCGCCGCCCGTGGCGAGACCGGCGTTGGCGCGGAACACCTGGAGCAGCCGGTTCACGTCGTAGCCGCGGGCGTGGTCCAGCATCAGCTGCCGCTTGTCGGCGAAGACGCCCCGGCCGAGGCTGACGTCCTCCAGGTCGAAGGGGCGTACGGTCCAGGCGGACGGGGTGCCGGCGGTTGTCGCGGCGGTGGCTGCGGACGCCGGGGCCGCGACGGCCCGGCCTGTCGCCGCCTCGGATATCGCGGGTAGGGTCGCGGCGAGGGTCGCGGCCTGGAGAAGGGTTCGTCTTGAGAGGGGCCGTGCCATGTGTGCTCCTCCACGGGTCCACGGACTCGAAGTATTCGACATTTCGAACGCTGTGCGAGTGATCGACCAGACGATAGGGAGGGGATGAGGGAGCGTCAACGGGTCGGAAGAGGTGAGTTGAAGAAAGGTCCGTCCTCAGTGGTGATTCAGGAAAGGTGGTTGGTGGTTCAGGAAGGGTGCTTCAGGAAAGGCCTGCCGAGTGCACCAGCCAGTCGAACGCCGCCTGCGCCGTGAACTCCTCCTGTCCGCCCCGCAGAAGCAGACCCGCGGTGGCGAACTCCGGCGCGTCGGCCTGGGCGGCGACGTAAGGGAGGGCGATGCAGCGCATCCCCGCCGCGTGCGCGGCGGCGGCGCCCGGGGCGGCGTCCTCCAGCACCACGCAGGCCGTCGGGTCCGCCCCGAGCCGGCGGGCCGCCTCCAGGAAGACGTCGGGAGCCGGCTTGCCGTGCGCGACCTCGTCAGCCGAGACGACCGTCCGCAGGTGGGCGTCCAGGCCCGTGCCCGCCAGGACCGCCTCGATGGCCTCGGGCGAGGACCCCGAGGCCACGGCCATGGGCACGCCTTCGGCCGCCAACAGCTCGACGAACTTGCGCATTTCGGGGTACGCGCGCGTGGAGCTGCGCGCCAGGTCCAGATAGCGGCGGTTCTTGGCGGTGAACAGCTCTTCCACGGAGGCCCGCAGGCCGTACCGCTCGATCCAGTCCGCGACCGTCTCCTGTGTGCTGATGCCGACGTACCGCTCGTGGTCCGTCCAGCTGAAGTCGGGGACGCCGTGCTCGGCGAGGGTCTGCCGGCCCGCCTCGTAGTAGTTCGGCTCGCTGTCCACGAGCGTTCCGTCGAGATCGAAGATGACCGATACGCCGCCGAGATTGCTCATGGTTCCAGCATGTCAAAGACCATGATCCGCAGACCGCCGGGGGTCAGGCCGGGCCGCACGGCCGATCGACTCCACCAGCGGCAGCAGCCGGTGGGGGACACGCTCCCGCAGGGCGATCTCGGTGCGGGTGCGGACGACCCCGGGCAGGCTGATCAGCTTCTGGACGACGTCCTCCAGATGCGCGTTGTCCCGCGCCACGACCCGGGTGAGCAGATCCCCGCCGCCCGTGATGGAGAACGCCTCGACGATCTCGGGCACCGCCGCCAGCGCGTCGCCCACCTCGTCGAGATGGCCCTGGGTGACCTCGATGTGCACGAACGCGAGCACCGGATGCCCGAGCGCGGCGGGGGAGAGGGCCGGTGCCGTGCCGGTGATCACGCCGTCGCGCTCCAGACGGTCGAGCCGGGCCTGCAACGTGCCCCGGGCGACGCCAAGGGTCCGGGCGTACTCGCGCACGCTCGTGCGCGGCTGCTCCAGCAGCAGCCGCAGGATGCGGGTGTCGAGCTCGTCCACGGGCATCGTGCGTCCTCCTCGTCCGTTGGCCCTGCCGCGGCCACTCTCCGACCGCTTCAGCTGTGCCAATGGCCCAGTCTAGGAGGAGCCTGTTGAGCCAGTGGCGTCCGGGATGGTGATATGGAGGCGTCGATGGCGCTGCGGATCCCGCGGCGCCTTTTTCATGCTTTCCCATCCGGCGTTGCGAAGGGGGCGGTAAGTGGTGCTGAAGAGGGTGTTCGTGGCTCCGGATCCGGGACGGACGCGGCTGCGGTTCGCCACGCGTGCCGTGCTCGGCATCGCGCTCGCGGTCGCCTTGTGCGGCCTCGCCGGACACTCCCTCACGGGAGCCGTCACCGGCGGTCTCGCCGCCCTGCTCGCCCTGTTCACCGTCACCGACGCCACGGTCCGGGGCCAGGCGGTCACCACCGCGCTGCTGCCCGCCGTCGGACTGCCCGTGCTCACCGCCGCCGCCGAACTGCACGACCACCCGGTGGCCCGCGACCTCACCTTCCTCGCCGTGGTCGGCGCGGGCGTGTACGCGCGCCGCTGGGGTCCGCGCGGGCACAGCCTCGGCGTGTTCGCGTTCATGACCTTCTTCGTGGCCCAGTTCCTGCACGCCACCACGGACCAGCTGCCCGAGCTGTACGCCGCGGTCCTGCTGTCCGTCCTCGCCGCCACCCTGGTCCGCTTCGGGCTGTGGTGCTACGAGCGCCGCCTGCCCCCGCCCGCCGTGCCCGCCCCGCCGGGCGGCACCGGCCTGGCCCGGGTGACCACCCGCCAGGCGATCCAGGCGACCGCCGGCGCGGGCTTCGCCCTCGTCGTGGGCCAGCTGGTGTCCGGGCAGCGCTGGTACTGGGCCGTCGGCGCCACCTGGTGGATCTTCGTCAACACCACCTCGCGCGGCGAGACCCTGGTCCGCGGCTTCCGGCGGCTCCTCGGCACGGTCATCGGCATCGCCCTCGGCCTGCTCGTCGCCATGCCCGTGCACGGCGACCCGACCGCCACGGCCGTCCTGGCCGCCGTCTGCGTCTTCGGCATCTTCTACACCGCCGCCGTCTCCTACACCTGGATGATGCTCTGCGTGACCCTCCTCGCCGGGCTGCTCTACGGCCTCCTCGGCGTGCTCGGTCCCGGCCTGCTGGCCCTGCGGCTCGCCGAGACCGGCGTCGGAGCGCTCGGCGCCGCGCTGGCCGTGATCCTCGTCCTGCCCGTCACCACGCACAGCGTCACCGACGCCTGGATCCAGCGGGCCCTGCGCTGTGTCCACGCCTGCACCGCCGAGACCGCCCGGCGCCTGGCGGGCGCGGCCGACGCCGATCCGGCCCCGCGGGTGGCGGAACTGGAGCAGCTGCTCGCCCGGGTACGGCTCTCGGTCGCCCCGCTGGTGCACCCGCTGAACCCGATGCTCGGCCGCAAGCGACGCGCCCGGCACGTGCTCGCCCTCCTCGACGACTGCGCCCGGGAGATCCGGGGCCTGGTCGCCGTCGCCGCCGACCCGGAGGCCTCCCACGACGCCCGCCTGGCAGCCGCCTGCTACCGCGTGCAGGCCGCGGTCGAGGCGCTCACCGAGGGCGGAGACGTCTCGGTCCAGACGGACGGCCTCCCCGCGACGGAACCCGCCCTGGCCCACCTCCACGGCCTGGAACGGGCCCTGGCGGAACTCGCCCGCCCCCTCCGCACGCCGTCGGGTTCGCCGCTGGTCGACGCGTGAGCGCTGTACGGCGTTGAGCCGGCGCCGGCCGGGCTCGCTCGGTGACCGTGCGCACGGTCGGGTTGCCGCCGGCCGGGGCTTCGGCGCTGCACGCCCCTGAGCGGGCGCCGGCCGGGCTCACTCGGCGGCCGTGTCGCCGTCGGGTTCGCTGCTGAGCGGGTGCCAGGGCTCGCTCAGTGGCTGTGTGCGCCGTCGGGATCGCGGCTGGTCGGGGCTTGAACGCTGCGCGCCCCTGCAACGGGCGCCGACCGCGCTTGCTCGGCCGCTGTGTATCCCGTCGGCTCGCTGCTCGCTGCCCGTCGCTCGCCGGGCGGCAGCGGGCCCGGCTCAGTCACCGTCTGTCGCTGGGACGCGGCCGTGCGGTGGGCTCGACGCCCCGACGACGAAGGCCCGCCCACGGACCGGGGGCGGGCCTTCTCAGTCGTACCAGGGACGTCAGCGAACCGGCGTGCCCTGAGCCTGCTGCGGCGCGATTCCCAACGCCGTCGTGTACTTGGCCAGCGCCAGCTTCCCGACCGCCGGGTACGGCCCGAGCGACTCGGCGGCGGAGCAGTCCGCCTCCTTCGCGGCCTCCTCGACCAGCCCCGGCTCGATCTCCGGGCCGATCAGATACGGCGCGAGGGCCAGCTGCTGCGAACCCGAGGAGCGCAGCTGCTCGGCGACGGACGCGATGGAGCCCTCCTGGTCCAGGGCCGCCGCCATCACCGGCACCGCGAGGCGCGCGGCGAGCAGCATGCCGGTGATCCCGGCCGCCTGCACGGCCTCGTCACCGCCCACCGACGCCAGGATGATGCCGTCGGCGGCGGTCGCCACGGTGAACAGCCGGGCGCGGTCCGCGCGGGCCAGACCGGCCTCGGAGAGCCGCACGTGCAGCGCCTCGGCGAGCAGCGGGTGCGGACCGAGGACATCGGTCAGCTCGGCGGCGATCCGGCTCTCCATGACGGCCTGGCGGACCCGGCGCAGCAGCGCGCTGTCCGGACCGGCGAGCAGCGGCACGACGACGGCGACGGGCCCGTCGGGCTCCCTGACGTCCATGCCGGCGGCACGCGCCTGCTCGAAGCGGGCGGTGCGCTCCTCGGCGGCGTACGTGAGCACGGCCTGAAGCGTGGGGAACTCCGCGTTGTCCCCGTCGAGGTACCCGATGCGGGCGTCGAGACCCGGCAGCTCGGAGCGGGCGATGCTCACGACCTCTTCGGCGAGGCTGCGCGTGGCGCTACTGGGCGTGCCCGGCACGGCGAGGACGAGCGCGGGCGCGCCCTCGGGAGCCACCAGCGGCTCCGGACGGCGGTGCCGTCCGGGCTGGCGGGGTCGCGGCATTCGTACTGGGAGGCCGGACTCGGGTCCAGTGGGGGAACTCATGGCGCCGCATGTTACTGGCTTCTTGGGCTCCCTTGTTCGGGGAGGGGGCAGGTGAGCGGTATCCGTCCGGTTTTGTCTGATGAGTTACGTACGGATGGAATGACGTGCGGATGATGCGTGATCGGATCAATCACCCGACAGGGTGGTCACGCTCAGCATGGTCTCGTCACCCGGCAGGGTGAGCGGACCGGCGCTGAGCTCGGCCGCCATGCGCATCGAGCCGTGCAGCGGATCGCCCTCGGCCGGCACCCGCCGCGCGTGCGGGAGCCGCTTCGCCAGTTCCTCGTCCAGCGGTGCGAGGAGCGGGTCGCCGATCCTGAACAGGCCGCCGGTGACGGCGACGCGCGAGGCGCCGCCGGAGGGGCACACGGCCGCCGCGGAGTCGGCCATGTGCCGGGCGGCCGCGCGCAGGATGCCCGCCGCCACGGGGTCCTCCTCCGCGCAGTCGGCCACCCGGGGCGCGAACGAGGCGAGGACGGCGGGCCGGTCCGGCCGCGGATACAGCGCGCCGGGCAGCCCCGATACGGGCCCGAACGCCTCCTCGGCGCACGCCAGCAGCCGGGCCGAGCCGCCCTCCCGCCCGTCGTGGGCCCGCAGCGCGGCCTCCAGCCCGGCCCGCCCGATCCAGGCACCGCCGCCGCAGTCGCCGAGCAGATGCCCCCAGCCGTCCGCCCGACACCAGCCCGTCAGGTCGGTGCCGATCGCGATCAGTCCCGTACCGCCGGCGATCACGGCACCCGGCCGTGGCCCGAGCGCACCCACGTACGCGGTCACCGCGTCGGCGGCCAGCGCGACCTTCCGTACACCGAACTCCCGGGCCAGCGCACCCGGCAGTTCGGCGCGCAGCCCGGCACCGAGGGAGGCGAGCCCGGCCGCGCCGACGACGGCGGCGGTCAGCCGCACAGGACCGGCCTCGGCGGTCAGGGCACGCACCAGGGGCGCGAGCCGCGCCATGAAGTGTTCGGGGTCGATTCCCCGGTCGCCCGTGCGCACCGGCTCATCGGACGCCCGCCGGGCGAGCGGCCCTCGCTCGGCGGTTCCCACCACCACCCGGAGCCCGGACCCGCCGGAGTCCACGGCGAGAAAGCCGGAGCCTTCCGGTGCCCCGGTCACGGCAGGCGCCAGTCCACCGGTTGGCCGCCCTGACGGATCAGCAGGTCGTTGGCCCGGCTGAACGGGCGGGAGCCGAAGAAGCCCCGGTCCGCCGACATGGGGGAGGGGTGGGCGGATTCCACGGAGGGCAGGTCGCCGAGCAGCGGGCGCAGGTTGCGGGCGTCACGGCCCCAGAGGATGGACACCAGCGGCTTGCCGCGCGCCGCCAGGGCCCGGATCGCCTGCTCGGTGACCTCCTCCCAGCCCTTGCCCCGGTGGGCGCCGGGCTTGCGCGGGGCGGTGGTGAGCGCCCTGTTGAGCAGCAGCACGCCCTGCTGCGTCCACGGCGTGAGGTCACCGCTGGACGGCTGCGGCAGTCCCAGATCGGCGTTCAGCTCCCGGAAGATGTTGATGAGGCTGCCGGGCAGCGGACGCACCTCGGGCGCGACCGAGAACGACAGCCCCACCGCGTGCCCCGGGGTCGGATACGGGTCCTGACCGACGATCAGGACCCGTACGTCGTCGAAAGGCTGCTGGAAGGCCCGCAACACGTTCGGCCCGGCCGGGAGGTAGGTGCGCCCCGCGGCGATCTCCGCGCGGAGGAAGTCCCCCATCGCGGCGACGCGTTCGGCCACCGGTTCCAGGGCCTTCGCCCAGCCCGCTTCGACGATCTCATGCAAGGGTCGTGGTGCCACGGGCGTCACCCTACTGCCGTACGGGCAGCGGCGATCAACCGGTGGCCAAGGGCCGCTCGTAAGCTCATCCCCTGCCTCGCCCCCCTCATCACTGCCTCAGCCGACGACCGCGGCCCGCACGCACAGCACGTCCGGCAGATGCGAGGCGAGCTGCTGCCAGCTGTCGCCGTCGTCCGCCGAGGCGAACACCTCGCCGTTGCGGTTGCCGAAGTAGACGCCCGCCGGATCCGCGTCGTCCGTGCACATCGCGTCGCGCAGCACCGTGCCGTAGTGGTCCTCCTGGGGCAGCCCCGCCGAGAGCGGCTCCCAGCTCTTGCCCGCGTCCGCCGTCCGGTAGACCCGGCACCGGTGGTCGGCCGGGACCCGGTCGGCGTCGGCGTTGATCGGGAACACGTACGCGATGTCGCCTCTGTGCGGATGCGCGGCCGCCGCGAAGCCGAACGTGGACGGCAGGCCCTCGCCGATGTCCGTCCAGTGCGCACCCGCGTCGTCGCTGCGGTAGACACCCCAGTGGTTCTGGAGATAGAGCCGGTCCGGGGTGGCCGAGTCCCGGGCGACCTTGTGCACGCACTGGCCGAACTCCGGGTTCGGGTCGGGCAGGAACACCGCGGAGACTCCCGAGTTGGAGGGCGCCCAGCTCGCGCCGCCGTCCAGCGTGCGGAACACACCGGCCGTCGAGACGGCGACCGTCACCGCCTTCGGGTCGCGCGCGTCGGTGAGCACGGTGTGCAGGCCCTCACCGCCACCGCCCGGCACCCACTTCGACCGCGTGGGGTGCTCCCACAGGGGCCGGACGAGCTCGAACGTCTCCCCGCGGTCCTCCGAGCGGTACAGCGCGGCCGGTTCCGTGCCCGCGTAGACCACGTCCGGCTCGGCGGCGGCCGGGTGCAGCTGCCACACCCGCTCCAGGGACGCCCCCGTGTCCTTGGGGAACTTGACGGCCGGCCGGGCCGGTTCCGTCCAGGTCCGGCCCAGGTCGTCGGAGTGGAACACGGACGGGCCCCAGTGCGCGCTGTCGCCGCCGGCCAGCAGCCGCGGGGTCGCGGTGCGGGTGTCGATGGCGACCGAGTACACGGCCTGTGCGTTGAAGTAGGGACTCTCGTCGAACGCCCAGGCGCCACCATCCCGCCGGCGCCCGATGAACAGGCCTTTGCGCGTGCCCACGGCGAGCAGTACCTCGGTCATGCCGATCACCTCCGCGGCGTCGTCGTCGACGCCCTTGTCTCGGACACGGGCCAGTCTGCACCCCACCACTGACAGTCACCCCCGGAGCGGGCTCCGGCGCAGGTCAGCGCCGTGTCGGCGCTGCGTGCGGGCGTCCGTCGCCCTCGTCCGTGAAGACGCCGCCGCAGACCGCTGCGCCCTCTCGGGGGTACGTGCAGTGAGCATCCAGCGGCCCGCTTCCGTATGGGGAGGGCGGCGGGATGGTCGTGCGCTCGTGAGGAGGAGCCTTCGATGGCGTTACGTGGTCCGAAGGTGTGGCTGTGGCGCTGGCGGCGCAATCCGCTCAAGCGGCGCGCCGACAGGGTGGAGGCCTGGGTCGTGCTGGGCGTGTGGATGCTCACCGTGTTCGTCGGGGTGCTGGCCGGCACGGCGGTGAGCCGGTCCGTCGAGGACGGGCTGGCCCGCGAGCGCGTCGAGTGGCGCCCCCTCGTGGCCCGGCTCACCGAACGGGCTCCCGGGACGACTTCCGAGAACGGCAGCGTCTCGCGTTCCGAGCACGTGTGGGCGGAGGCACGGTGGACCGCCGCGGACGGTTCCTCGCACTCCGGTCAGGTACGGGTCCTGGCGGGCAGCCGGGCCGGTTCGCCGATCACCGTGTGGACGGACCGCGAGGGCCGCCAGGTGACCCGCCCCGTCACCGAGTCCCAGGCCCGCGTACGCGCCTGGCTGATCGGCGGCGTGGCGGGCGTCTTCGCGGCGGCCGCACCACTCGCCGCCGGCCGCGCGGTACGCCGCCGCCTGGAACGCCGCCGCATGGACCAGTGGGACGCCGAGTGGTCCCGCTTCGGCCCGCTGTGGGGGCGCACGATGGGCTGACCGGGCGGGGCTGGTTCCATCCCTGTGGGGGTGGTTGGTTCTGGTTCGGTGGGGCGGTGCCGGTTCCGTCTCGGTGGGGGTGGTCGGTTGTGGTTCGGTGGGGCGGTGCTGGGTCCGTCTCGGTGGGCGTGGCGGGTCCCGGTCCGGCTGGGCAGGGCCGTCTCATCCCGGCAATTGCGGCCGGTCGCAGTTCGGCAATTGCGGCCGGTCACAGTCCGACAAGCGCGGCCGTCCCAGCCCAACAGGGCAGGACGGTTTCACCCCGACGGCGGCGGGCCCGTCCCATCCCGACGGCCTGACCTGCCCCCCTCCCGGCCCAGCGCCTCCCGGCACACCCGCAACAACCTCTCGTCCTCATGGATGTCGTGCCTGTCGCAGCCGCCGGAGTCGGCCCGATGCCGGCGCGGGGACGTGAGCTCCGCTCGCAGCAGATCGTGCAGGGGCGCTCCCGTGGGACCCAGCGCTGCCACGCACCCGGCGATCGTCGTGCGGGTGCGCGGGTGCTCCGCCCATGCGGAGCGGAGGACGAGAAGGACCTGCTCCTGTACAGGCTCCCCGGCGATCCGCCACACCGCGCATGCCGCCGCGGTCCGTTCCGACGCCTCGCCGGAGCCGGTCATCCGGCGCAGCGCGGGCAGGGCCGCACGGGCTGCCGGCCCCAGTCGCCCGAGGACGTCGGCGGCCGCCGACGGCCGATACCGGCCGCTCCCGGAATCGGTCAACTGCCGGAGCAGTACGGGCACGACGGCTTCCGCCCCGCCCGTGACCGACCACAGCGCGTCGGCGGCCGCGACGGCGCAGTCGGTCTCCAGCAGCCCGCGCAGATCCGGTATCGCCTCGTGCGCGGCGCTGCCGAACGCCCCGAGGGCACGGACCGCCGCCCCCGTGACGGCATCGCGCTGCCGCAGCCCGTCCGGCATGCCGCGCAGCAGGCGCAGCACCGCCGGCAGGGACTCGGTGTCGCCCAGTGCCGTGAGCGCCGACAGGAGGGGAACGGCCCGCTCATGCGTGTCGGGGCCGTCGAGCGGCACGCGGGCGAGGTGTCGCCGCAGGGCGGGGGCGAGCGGCGCGGCAGCGCGGCCCAGGTGGGGTGTCACCAGCCCCAGGTCGTGCGGTACGACCGGGCCTGCCAGCACCTCGGCCAGCACCGGCGTGGCCCGCGCGTCCCCGGCCCTGGCCAGCGCCTTGAGCGGGCCGCCCAGCGTCGGCGCCCCCCGCTCCCCGTGACGTACGCGCAGCTCGGGACGGCAGGTCACCAGGGCGTGGAGGTGGTCCGCTGCGGGCCGGGCCAGTTCGAAGAGCTCCACCAGGACGACGACCGCCGCGTCGTGCAACCGGCCCTCCCCGGCGCCCAGTTGGGCACCTATGAGGGCGACCGCCTCCGCCCCGCCGGTACGCCACTCGCGGAACAGCCCGGCCGACATCAACACGGCGTTGCACCGGTCGAGGGCATCCGGACTGGTCAACTGCCCGCACAGCAGGGCGACCCGGTCGGCCACCCGGCCGCCGAGCGCGCAGTGCAGGGTCCGCAGCAGCCGAGAGCCCTCCTCGTCCGAGGGACGCAGGCGCCGCAGCCGCCCGGCGAGCGTGTCCGCACCGGGACTGTCCTGCTCGTGTCTGCCGCAGGCGCGTTGCCCGGACCTGTCCCGGAGCAGCCGGACCACGGTCGGTACGAGATCCTCGGGAAGCAACTCCGGGGCGCACCGCGCCAGCTGGCCGAGCGCGGCCAGCCGCAGCCCCGGTCCGTAAGGCGGCCTGCTCAGCGTCGCCAGCAGGTCCACCGCCTCGGCGGCGTGGGCGTCACCGGCCGGCAGGTGCCGCCGTGCGAACAGGCCGAGGCCCTCGGCCAGGGCGAGCAGGACCCGGTCGTCCCGCTCCACGGTGATCCGCTCCCGTAACAGGGCGAGCACACCCGCGGGCCGGTCGAGGAACCGCACGAGCGCCCCCGGAGCCGCCCGGCGGACTCCGGCGTCCGCGTCCCCCGCCAGCCGGATGAAGACATCCGCGCCCGCGCGCAGCACGGCACGGGCCCTCACGGCGAGATCGCCGGATCCGCCCTCCTCCTCGCCGGATCCGCCCCCGTCTCCGTCGGATCCGCCCCGGCCCCCGTCGGATCCCCCCTCATCCCGGGCGAGTCCGCGCCCCCTCCCGTCAGACCCACCGATGCTGACGAGGAGCTCCACGACCCCCGCCCGGTCGGGCACGTCCTCGCGGACGGCGAGCGCGAGGAGAAACGGAACACAGGCGAGCGTCGAGTCGTACACGCCTCCCTGGTGGTGCACGGCGCCGTACATCCGGTCGAGCGCGGTCTCCCGCTCGGCCGGGTCGGCGGAGGCCAGTCCCCGGAGCAGTCCGGGCACGTCCTCCGCGCTGCCGTAGGCATGCCGCAGCGAGGCCCAGTCGACCTCGTCGATCCCCCTGAACACGTTGTCCTCCCCAGGCGAAGTGCCAACTGACGGGGAGTCTGCACCACGGCACTGACAACGAAGCGGAATCGGGAGATGACTGTCCGCGAACCATGTGCCCGATGGCCGACAGTGGCTCGGTGGCCGCCGGGGGGAGGGCCGCTCAGTCTCCGCCGGGCAGCGCGCGTCCCACGATCGCGTCGAGGTCCGCACCCTCCGGCAGCGTCCCGAACGCGTACCCCCAGTCGCCCCCGAGCCGGGTCGCGCAGAACGCGTCGGCGACCGCCGGCGGGGCGTACCGGACGAGGAGGGAGGCCTGGAGCGTCAGGGCCATCAGCTCCACGAGGCGGCGGGCCGTCGTCTGCGACGCCCCGGACAGCTGGTTGCTGAGCCGTGTCACGGCCGCGTCCAGCCGGGCGTCCGCCCCCTGGGCGAGGGCGAGCTCGCCGAACAGGGCCTCGGCGGTGGACGGTTCGCGGGTCAGCGCCCGCA
The DNA here is from genome assembly GCF_028885415.1 of Streptomyces coeruleorubidus. Classification (GTDB taxonomy): domain Bacteria; phylum Actinomycetota; class Actinomycetes; order Streptomycetales; family Streptomycetaceae; genus Streptomyces; species Streptomyces coeruleorubidus_A. Next base: position 1,170,538 of record NZ_CP118527.1, on the reverse strand, counting down.
GTACGTCGAGGGCGTTGACGTTTCCCGAGCCCTCCCAGATCGACAGCAGGGGAGCCTCGCGGTAGTGCCGGGGCATGCCCGAGTCCTCGACGTAGCCGTTGCCGCCGAGGCACTCCAGGGCCTCCGCGGTGAAGGCCGGGCCCCGCTTGGTCACCCAGTACTTGCCGACGGCGGTGGCGATCCGGCGGAACGCGGTCTCCCGGGCGTCCCCGCGGCTCGCCCGGTCGGCCGCGCCGGCCAGCCGCAGGGTGAGGGTCGTGGCGGCCTCGGACTCCAGCGCCAGATCGGCCAGAACGTTGCGCATCAGCGGCTGGTCCACCAGCCGTGCGCCGAACGCGCTGCGGTGCCGCGCGTGGTGCCCCGCCTCGACGAGGGACTTGCGCATCAGCGCGGCCGACATCATCACGCAGTCCAGCCGCGTGCAGTTGACCATCTCGATGATGGTCTTGACGCCCTGCCCCTCGGGCCCGACCAGCCAGGCGACGGTCCCGTCGAACTCGGGCTCGGAGGAGGCGTTGGAGCGGTTGCCCAGCTTGTCCTTCAGCCGCTGGATGCGGAAGGTGTTGCGGGTGCCGTCGGGCAGCACACGGGGCACCAGGAAGCACGACAGGCCGCCCGGGGCCTGCGCCAGCACCAGGAAGACGTCGCACATCGGCGCCGAGGTGAACCACTTGTGCCCGCGCAGGGTGTACACCCCGGGTTCGGACGTGGGCGTGGCCGTCGTGGTGTTCGTCCGGACGTCGGAGCCGCCCTGCTTCTCTGTCATCCCCATGCCCGCCAGCAGCCCGCGCTTCTCCGTGGGCACCCGGAGCCCGGGCTCGTACTCCCGGCTCGTCAGCAGCGGCTCGTAGACCTTCGCCAGCTCCGGCTGCCTGCGCAGCGCGGGGACGGCCGCGTACGTCATCGAGGTCGGGCAGCCGTGCCCGGCCTCCGTGTGCCCCCACGCCAACCCGCCCGCGGTCCGGGCGACATGGGCGCCGGGCCGGTCGTCCGCCCAGGGCGACGCGGCCAGTCCCTCGGCGATCGCGGTGCGCATCAGGTGGTGCCAGCTCGGGTGGAACTCGACCTCGTCGACACGGTTGCCGTACCGGTCGTGCGTTCGCAGCTCCGGCTCGTGGCGGTTGGCCAGGTCGGCCCACTCCTGCGCCTGGGCGCTGCCGGCCTGCCTGCCGAGCCGCCGCAGGTCCTCCTCGGCCCACCCGGCGCCCTCCCGCCGCAGGCCCTCCAGCAGGGCCGGGTCGTCGGAGGCGTCGTACGGGGTGAGCGGCGGGGCCTGGTTGGTGACGTCGTGCGTGGCGGGTCCGCCGTGCGCCTGCTGTTCGCCGAGTGTCGAGACCATACGTCGAGTGTTGCACTCTTCCTGCGACCGCAGCAATCCTGCAACATGGAATTCGGCCGCGTACAGTACGTGACCATGCCGATGAACGTCCCGGCGCGGCCCGGCGCGCTCGATCTGCGGCCGCTGTCCGCGCGGTCGGTCGTGCTGAGCCTGCTGCTCGGAACGCATCCCCCCGAGCTGCCGGTCAGGGAGCTCGTGCGGCTCGTGGAGGGCTTCGGCGTCGGCGGCTCCACGCTGCGGGCGGCGCTCAGCCGGATGGTGGCCGCCGGTGATCTGCGGCGCACGGACAGCGGCTACCGCCTCAGCGACCGGCTGCTGGAACGCCAGCGCCGCCAGGACGACGCCGTGCACCCGCGCACGCACGCGTGGGACGGCGACTGGGAGATGGTCGTGATCACCGCGACGGGACGCGGCCCCGCCGAACGCGCCGACCTGCGCGCCCGGCTGACCGCCCTCCGGCTCGCCGAACTCCGCGAGGGCATCTGGCTCCGCCCCGCCAACCTGGCCCGCGCCCTCCCCGGCGACCTGGACCGGGTGGCCCAGCACTACACGGCCCGCCCCGACCGGCCCGCCCGCGACCTGGCCCGGAGCCTGTGGCCGCTGGACGCCTGGGCCGCCACGGCCCGCGCGCTGCTCGCCCACATCGCCGGGGCGTCCCGTCCGGCCGACCGCCTGACCGCCTTCGCCGCCGTCGTGCGGCACCTGCTGGCCGACCCCGTCCTGCCGCCCGGACTGCTGCCCGCCGACTGGCCGGGAGCCGAGCTGCGCGCCGCCTACACCGACTACCAGCGGGAGCTGATCGGCGAGGTGCGTGCGCGGGTGCGGGGCGTATGACGCGGACGGCCGTGCGAAGCGCCCGCCAGGACGCTTCGCACGGCCGTCTTCACCGTGGGGGGACTGCCCGAGGAACTGCCTGAGGGACTACCTGTAGGTGATGTCCGAGGCGGAGTAGAGGCAGTTCTTGCTGTCGGGTCCCGACCCGACGGCGGTGTTGTTGTTGTACTTCTGGCAGGGGACGACCTTGCGGCCGGCGTCGTTGCGGATGGTGATGCCGCGCAGCGTCGCCACGTCGTTGCGGTTGACGTTGATGCCGACCAGACGCGCCGTGGAGCCCGTCCCGGTCACGTCGATGGTGTTCAGGTTCACCTTCCGCGTGTACTGCGTGGAGCAGTCACCGCAGGAGCGGTAGAGCGTCTTGAACTCCTGCACCGCGAAGTTGGAGATGTTCAGGGTGCCGCCGCCGTTGTGCTGGAAGACCTTGTCCGCCGCCTTCTTCGCGCCGCCGCCGATCACGTGGTAGGTGGCGCCGGTGCCGCCGCGGAAGGTGGCGGCGTCCTCGCCGACGTCCTCCCACCAGACGTTCTGGAGCGTGCAGCTGCCCTGGCAGTGGATGCCGTCGGCGGCGGGGGCGCCGAGGATGACGTTCTTCAGCACCGCGCCGTCGGCGAGCTTGAAGATCGGGTCCTGGCCCTCCTCCTGGCCGTCGCCGGCCAGGCTTCCGGTGCCGTAGAACCGCTTCATCCCGTAGTCCTTGGTGCCGGACACGGAGATGGTGGAGGAGGTTCCCTGGCTGCCGTTGGGGGTGGGCCAGGTGGCGGCGCTCGCCGTCGGCGCATTGGTAGTCATGATCATGCCAACCGACAGGCCGAGAGTGGCCAGCGCGCCGGTCAGTGCGCGCCTGCGGGCGCGCGGACGTGTCGCAGAAGTCATGTCCCGATTCCTTCTGTCGTCTGAGCGGATGAGGGGTGTCCGAGCGGACGGGGTGTCAGAGCTTTCCGGCGCCCGCACCCGACGTCACCGAGGCGACGACGGACGAGGCCGGCTCCGCCGTGTAGCCGTACGGCGGGCTGGTGAAGGTGCCGACCCGCGAGACCTCGGTAGCGGCTCCACCGAGGTCGTTGCCGCGCAGGTTGGCGTATCCGTCGACGTCGCTGCTGCGGTTCGTGGTGACCGCGACCTTCGTCGAGCGGAAGACGTTGTTCTCGACCAGCATCTGGGCGCCCATGCGCGAGTGGCAGGCGGTGTCGGCGCCCTGGACGTAGTTGTTGTAGAAGTGCCCGGTGCCGAAGCGCAGGCTGGGGATGCGCGAGTACACGTTGGCGAAGTGGTTGTGGTGGTACGTCACCTTCAGGCGGCCGGTGTCCTCGCTCGCGTTGTTGTCGCTGTGGCCGACGAGCGAGCCCTTGAAGTGGTTCTTGAAGGTGTTCCAGGACACCGTGACGTTGTCCGCGCCGTGGTTGACGTCCAGCAGGCCGTCGTAATGGTCCTTGTCGTGATCGCGGTCGGCCGAGAAGGAGTTGTGGTCGATCCAGACCTTGCTGGACGCCTCGACGGTGATGCCGTCGGCGGGCGCCACCGGCTTGCTGATGTTGAGGTTGCGGATGACGACGTTCGAGACCTTCTTCAGCCGGAGTCCGCCGCCGGTGAACCCGGACGCGGAACCCACGCCCAGGACGGTCGTGTTGGAACCGATGTCGACCTGACCGCTCAGCGAGATCAGGCCGTTGACCCGGACGACCTTGGCCGAGTTGCCGGTCACGGCCGACTTGAAGGCGCTCAGCGTGGAGACGGTGACCGCCGAGGCGCTGCCGCCGCCGGTCGTCCCCGCGCCGAACCCGACCGGTGAGGTCTCGGCGGCCCCGGCCGGCTGGGGAACGGCCAGGACCGTCACGGTCGCCAGTGCGGATGCGGCGGCGAGCGCCAGGGTGGATCTGCGGACACGAGTACGTGGGGGATGAGTACGCATGTGGGGTGCGTCCCTTCGTGGTGCCTTCATGGTGCCAGGTCGGTCATGTACATGAATGACGTTCGCCATGTTGCTCACCGCGTGCGCTGCGTGCGACCGGTCCGGAGGTCCTGTCATGCCCTGGGGGTGCACTTCCCCGGGCGTGGCAGGTCTCGGCGGGCGCCCTGGCGGAGGCGCTTGCGGGTCACACTGCTGAACGGAACGTAGGGGGCAAGCGCTTTCTAGTCAACGCTTCGCGCAGAACACATTCGGCCGGACCTGGTCGGAGCGCCGGCGCTGCGGGAAGCGGTGTGGGAGCGCTTCCATGAAAGCCATGCGCATGTCACCATGCCGATCGGGCGCTTCCCTTCAGGAGAGGGCGGGTCGATGAGGACTCCGCGCATGCGTACGTTCGTCAGCGGGCCCGTGTTTCACGCTGCCGGCCGTCGGTGTCCTGGCCCTGGCGCCGGGACCGGCGCTCGCGGGCACGCCGCAGCCGGGCCGCGAGGACTCCCTGCCGGGGTTGTTCACATGGTCTTCGAGCGGCCCGCAGATCAGTCCGAAACCGGACGCCGGCCACCCGATCCTCTCGGTCGAGGACCCGACGGTGTTCCGGTGCCAGGACCACCGGCACGGCTACTTCACGACCGCCGACACCGCCGGACGCTGGAGCCTGGCGGCGCCACTTCCGGGCCTGGACCGCCGACGGCCTGGGTGGCACGTGGAAACCGCCGGCCGACACCGAGGCCAACCCCTTCGCCCGCTCGGCCAACGTCGCCTTCGAGGCCGGACAACCCGCCTGGACCAGGGACTTCAGCCACGGCGAGCTGATCCGCTCCGGCGTCGACCAGACCCTCACCATCGATCCGTGCCGCCTCCGGTTCCTCTACCAGGGGATGGACCCGGCCTCCAGCGGCGAGTACCACCGGCTGCCCTGGCAGCCCGCCCTGCCGACCCAGACGAACTCCACCTGCTGAACCGCCGTACGACGTCCTGCGAGCCGCGCCTCACCACCGAAGGGACCCGGACGTGCCTGCCACTCCCCACCCCACGACGAGGAGACCGCTGCGGTCGATGCCCGCCGCACTCCTCGCCACGCTCCTCGCCGCGCTGCTGGCGTTGCTCGCGGCCTCGGTGCTCACCGCACCCGCGGCCGCCGCTCACGACAGCGCCCGTGATTCCGCCCGTGATTCCGCCCGTGAGAAGGCCGTACCCACCGCGACCCTCACCGAGGTCACGAACTTCGGTACGAACCCCAGCAACCTTCGGATGTACCTGTACGTGCCGGAGAACGTCACGCCGAACCCGGCGGTCGTGGTCGCCGTGCACTGGTGCACCGGCTCGGGCCCGGACATGTACAACGGCACCGAGTACGACACCCTGGCCGACCGGTACGGGTTCATCGTGCTCTACCCGTCCGTCACGCGCAGCAGCAAGTGCTTCGACGTCTCCTCGCCCCAGGCCCTGCGCCGCGGCGGCGGCAGCGACCCGGTCGGCGTCAAGTCGATGATCGACTGGGTGACCCGCACCTACGACGCCGACACCGGCCGGGTGTTCGCCACCGGCATCTCCTCCGGCGCGATGATGACGAACGTCCTGCTCGGCGACTACCCCGACGTGTTCGCGGCGGGCGCCGCCTTCTCCGGCGTGCCGTTCGCCTGCTTCGCCACCACCGACGGCTCCGAGTGGAACAGCAACTGCTCGGGCGGCACGGTCACCCACACCCCGAAGGAGTGGGGCGACCTGGTCCGGAACGCCTATCCCGGCTACAGCGGCCCCCGCCCGCGGATGCAGATCTGGCACGGCACCGAGGACGACGTCCTGCGCTACCCCAACTTCGGGGAGCAGATCAAACAGTGGACGAACGTGCAGGGCGTGAGCCAGACGCCGGCCGCCACCGACACACCCCAGTCCGGCTGGACCCGCACCCGCTACGGCGGCACGGGTGACCAGGCGCCCGTGGAGGCCGTCAGCCTCCAGGGCGTCGGCCACAACCTGTACGCCCACGGCATGGCATCCCGTGTGCTCACCTTCTTCGGCCTCGACAAGCCGGGCCCGGCTCCCCAGCCCCAGCCCGGCGCCTGCAAGGTCACGGCCGCCGTGAACGCCTGGAACACCGGCCTGACCGCCTCCGTGACCATCACCAACACCGGCACGACGACGGTCAACGGCTGGAAACTCGGCTTCACGCTCCCCGCCGGGCAGACGGTCACGGGCGGCTGGGGCGCCACGTACACGCCCTCGTCCGGGTCGGTGACCGCGACCAACGTGTCCTACAACGGCACCATCGCGCCGGGCGCGAGCGTGCGCATCGGCTATCAGGCCGGTCACGGCGGCGACAGCGCCGCTCCGGCCGCGTTCACGCTCAACGGGACGGCGTGCGCGACCGGTTGACGTGGGCGGTGTGCCTCGGGGCGCGGGTGTCGGCTCAGACCGACCGGTGGTACTGGTCCGGCACCCGCACCTCACCGCCGAGTTCCCGCGCCGCCTGCCGGGCCCACGAAGGGTTGCGCAGCAGCTCACGGCCCAGCAGTACCGCGTCGGCCTCGCCATTGGCCAGGATCTTCTCGGCCTGCTCGACATCGGTGATCAGCCCCACCGCGGCGACGGGCAGTGTCGTCTCCTGCTTCACCCGGGCGGCGAAGGGCACCTGGTAGCCGGGGCCCGTGGGGATGCGGACGCCGGAGGCGTTGCCACCGGTGGAGACGTCCAGCAGGTCGACACCGTGGGCCCGCAGGTCGGCGGCGAAGCGGACGGTGTCGTCCGCGGTCCAGCCGCCCTCGTCGAGCCATTCGGTCGCCGAGACGCGGAAGAACAGCGGCTTGTCCTCGGGCCACACCTCCCGTACGGCGTCGACGACTTCGAGCGCGAAGCGGGTGCGGTTCTCATACGAGCCGCCATAGGCGTCGGTGCGGTGGTTGGAGTGCGGGGAGAGGAACTCGTTGATCAGGTAGCCGTGGGCGCCGTGGATCTCGGCGATCTCGAAACCGGCGGCGAGCGCGCGACGGGCGGCGGCCGCGAACTGCCCGACGATCTCCTTGATCTGATCGACGGTCAGCTCGGCCGGAACCGGGTGCCGGTCGTCGAAGGCGATCGGGCTCGGCGCCACGGAATCCCACCCGTACGCCTCCGGGCCGACCGGGGCGCCGCCCTTCCAGGTGCGGTCCGTCGAAGCCTTGCGGCCGGCGTGGGCCAGCTGGATCGCCGGCACCGTGCCCTGCGAGGCGAGGAAGCCGGTGATGCGGCGGAACGCCTCGACCTGCGTGTCGTTCCAGATGCCGAGGTCGTACGGCGAGATGCGCCCCTCCGGGGAGACCGCGGTGGCCTCGACGATGATCAGGCCCGTGCCGCCGGTGGCGCGGGCGGCGTAGTGCGCGAAGTGCCAGTCGTTGGGGACGCCGGTCTCCGGGCCCTGCGGTGCGGCCGAGTACTGGCACATGGGGGGCATCCACACGCGGTTCGGGATCGTCACATCGCGCAGGGTGCAGGGCTCGAAGAGCGCGGTCACGGCGGACTCCATTCGTCACGGGGCCGATGTCGACTCGTACGATAGGCATCGTAGTACGGCGGATGTCAAACTACGAGGTCTCTCGTACTATGGGATCCCCGAAGGAAGTGGAGCCGCCGTGACCTCTCCCGCCGTCAGCAGCCGCGACCTGCCGCATCCCGTGCGTGACGAGATCCGGCTGGAGGGTGTGCTGCATGCCCTCTCCGACCCGATGCGGCTGCGGATCGTGCGGGAGCTTGCCGCGGTCAGCGGGGAGTTGTCCTGTTCGCACTTCGACCTGCCGGTCACGAAGTCCACGACCACGCATCACTTCCGGGTGTTGCGGGAGAGTGGGGTGATTCGGCAGGTGTACCGGGGGACGGCCAAGATGAACGGGCTGCGGCGGGATGATCTGGACGAGCTGTTCCCGGGGCTTATGGATGCCCTGCTCGATGCCGCGGGTCGGCAGGCCGGGCGGCTCTGAGGCTGATCGTCCGTGGTCCGGTACGGGTGCTAGAACGCGTCGCCGTGCGCGGCGGTCATGAGGGACTGCCAGTCGGGGAGCTTCACCACGTTCCTGCCGAGTGACGCTCCCAGCATTGCCTCTGCCTGTTCGATCGACTGCCAGCCCGTCCACTCGACCGGGTCGGCTCCCTCTGCGCGCAGTGCCGTGAGCGGGTCCTCGGGGACGTCCTTGTGGATGAGGACCGGGGCGTCCTCCAGCAGGGACGTCGCCGTCTCCTTCGCGCAGGGGCGGTTCGAGCCGATGACGCCCGTCGGGCCCCGCTTGATCCAGCCGGCCACGTACTCGCCCGGCGTGACGACGCCCTCGCGCAGAACGCGCCCGGCCAGATTCGGCACCGTGCCCCGGTCCGGGTCGAAGGGCAGTCCTTCCAGCAGCACTCCGCGATAGCCCACCGAGCGCAGCACCAACTGCGCCTCGAAGTCCTCGAACCGGCCCGTGCCCGTCACGCCGCCGTGCCCGTCCGGCGCCGTCCGCTCGAAGCGCACCGCGCCCACGTGGCCCTGCTCGGCGAGCAGTTCGACCGGGCGGAGGAAGAAGCGCAGCCGGATCCGGCGCGGGGCGCCGCTCGGCGGTGTCTCGGACCAGCCGCGCAGCACCTCCACGTTGCGGCGCTGCGGGGCGGGCAGTGCGGACGGGTCGGTGTACCCGGGGTCCAGGGCCAGCTCCGCCGGGTCCACGGTGACGTCGGTCTCCGGCAGGGTGCCCAGCTCGCGCAGCTCCTTGGTGGTGAAGCGGGCCTGGGACGGGCCGCGCCGGCCCACCATGTGGATCTCGGTCACCCGGCTCGCCGCCAGTGTGGTCAGGGCCGCCTGCGGCATGTCGGTCGGGCTGAGCTCGGCCAGGCCGCGCGCCAGCATCCGGGTGACGTCCACGGCGACGTTCCCCACGCCGATCACCACGGCCGACCGGGCGTCCCGCAGGAACCCGGCGTCCACGGCGTCCGGGTGGGCGCTGTACCAGGACACGAACTGCGTCGCCGACCAACTGCCCGGCAGGTCCTCCCCGGGGATGCCCAGATGGCGGTCGGTGGCGGCGCCCACGCAGTACACCACCGCGTGGTAGATCTCCCGCAGCCGGGCGGCCGGCACCCCGCCGGGTCCGGCCTGGACGCCTCCGAGGAACCGGACCCGGTCGTGCTCCAGGATCGTGCGCAGGTTGTTCTGGAGCGACTTGATCTTCTCGTGGTCCGGAGCCACGCCGTAGCGGACCAGGCCGTAGGGGCACGGCAGCCGGTCCAGGACGTCGACGTGCACCTCGGGGTCCTGCTGGACGAGGCTCTGGGCGGTGTAGCACCCGCTCGGCCCGGAGCCTACGACGGCGACTCGCAGCACGGCGGAACTCCTTACCCGGGGATCCCGAGGGGTCTCACGAGAGCGCTGACTCCTCCAGCATCGCACCGGCCGGGCTCCGCTGACAGGGTGCCGTGCTCCACTCGGGGCGCGTGTCCGATCTGTATGGAATGTGATCATGCGGTTACGTTCTGTGTGTGCTGGAAGCATCCTTTCTCAACCTTTCTGATCGCTCGCCGGCGGACAGCGCGGTGTCCGTACGGCCCGCGTGGGAAGTGCGGGAGAACGAGGACGCCACGCGGTGGTTCGACGTCCGGCTGGCCTTCACGGACGGCGCCCACGTCGACGCACTGGCCGTCGTGGCCGGGGGATGCGTCGGCGTCGAGGACGTACGCGCGCAGCCCGCGCTGTCCCTCGACGACCTGGCGGTGCTCGCCGACTGGATCGAGGACTCGCTGGTCGAGGCGTGCTGCGCCGGTGCCGGGACGATTCCCGAAGGCCGCGGAGCCCAGGGACGGCGCGCCCGGCCGGCCGGGCCGCGCGGTGCCGAGGGGCGGTGGCTGGTGGCGCGGGAGTACCGCGCGGCCCAGCAGGACGGTGCCGATCCGGTCCTCGCCGTGATGTGCGCGACCGGGCACAGCCGCCGCAAGTCCCTCAGACTGATCGGCCAGGCCCGGGACGCCGGACTCCTGACACCACGCCGCGCCCGGCGCTGAGCGGGTCCGGCCCGGCGTTCGACGCTCCCTAGAGCATGTCCCGCATCCGCGTGATCTCGCTTGTCTGCTGGGCGATCACCTCGTCGGCCATCTCCTCGATCCGGATGTTGTTCCCCTGTCCCTTCACGTCCGCGGCCATCGTGATCGCGCCCTGGTGATGGGTCGTCATCAGCGTCAGGAAGAGCTGATCGAAGGCCTTTCCGTGAGCCGCGCGGAGTTCGTTCAGCTGCGTCTCGGTCGCCATTCCGGGCATCGCGGCGTGCTCGTGCCGTTCGGCCTTCAGCGGCTTGCCGTACGACTTCAGCCAGCTCTTCATGGCATCGATCTCCGGCTTCTGGGCGGCGGCGATCCGTGCGGCGACCCGCTTCACCTTCGCCGACTCCGCGCGCTCCGGGGCGAGTTCGGTCATCACGAGGGCCTGGGCGTGGTGTTCGATCATCATGCGGGCGTAGGAGACATCCGCCGAGTTGGGGGAGTCGTTCTCCGAGTGCCGGCCGGCGGCTTCCTCGGCGGACAGGGTGCGGTTCGCCTCGCCGGGCTCGCCCGGCGCGATCACTGCGGGTCCGTCCGCGGCTGCCGGCTTCCGGTCCGGACTTGAGTCGCAACCCCCGGCCGTGAGTGCGGCCAAGGCGACCAGCCCCGTCATGACGACGGACGTACGAGACGCACGGCGGAAGAGCACAACGACCTCCTGTGGCAGACAGGTTGGGGGACATTACAGCCTATTGATATGGGCATGACGAGGGCGATACTGCGTGGTGCGTGAACCGTTCCGTCAGCGAACGGAAACCAGGGAGGAAAACAGTGATCCTGTTGAACGACCGCAGAACACGCCGCAGACGCCTGGGAGCAGGCGCGATCGCCGGCGGACTGCTGGCCGCGCTCCTCGTGGCGGCGCCGGCAGGGGCCACCCCCGACCCGGGGGACGTGCCGCCCACGCCGAAGGAGGTCTCCAAGAGCGCGCAGGCCGAGGCGCGCGAGGCCATCGCGAACGGCGAGATACCCGGCCAGGACGAGATCGTCCACTCCGCCAACATCGAGCACGTCGCCAACATCCCCAAGGACGTGCTGTCCGGCACCAACTCGGACCTGGCCTTCCAGGGCAGGTACGCCTTCGCCGGCAACTACGACGGCTTCCGCATCTTCGACATCGCCAATCCCAGGGCACCGAAGACGGTGGCCCAGGTGCTGTGCCCGGGCTCGCAGAACGACATCTCCGTCTCCGGCGACCTGCTGTTCCTGTCCACCGACTCCTCGCGCAGCGACAGCAGTTGCAGCAGCACCACGCAGCCGGCGACCGAGAAGTCCTCGTGGGAGGGCATGAAGGTCTTCGACATCAGCGACAAGCGGAACCCGAGGTACGTCGCCGCCGTCGAGACCGCCTGCGGCTCGCACACCCACACCCTGGTGCCCGAGCGGCGGAACGTCTACGTGTACGTCTCCTCGTACTCGCCGAACGCCGCCTACCCCGACTGCCAGCCGCCGCACGACGGCATCTCCGTCATCAAGGTGCCGCGGAACGCGCCCGAGAAGGCGGCGGTCGTGGGCTTCCCCCTGCTGTTCCCCGGTGAGGGGCCGGACGGCGGCGGCAACCCGGGCGGTCCCACCAACCCGGGCGTGACCAAGACCACCGGCTGCCACGACATCACCGTGCTGCCCTCGAAGGACCTGGCCGCGGGCGCCTGCATGGGGGACGGCATTCTGTTCTCCGTCAAGGACCCGGAGCGCCCGAAGGTCATCGACCGGGTGCAGGACAACGTCAACTTCGCCTTCTGGCACTCGGCGACCTTCAACCAGAAGGCGAACAAGGTCGTGTTCACCGACGAACTGGGCGGCGGTCCCGGGGCCACCTGCAACGAAGCGACCGGCCCGAACCGCGGTGCCGACGGCATCTACGACATCGTCGGCAAGGGCGACGAGCGCAAGCTCGTCTTCCGCAGCTACTTCAAGATCCCCCGCCACCAGGCGGACACCGAGAACTGCGTGGCCCACAACGGCTCGCTGATCCCGGTGAAGGGCAGGGACCTGATGGTGCAGGCCTGGTACCAGGGCGGTGTCTCCGTCTGGGAGTTCACCGACTCGTCGAAGCCCAGGGAGATCGCCTACTTCGAACGCGGCCCGGCGAGCACCGACCGGCTGACCTTCGGCGGCTCGTGGTCGGCGTACTACTACAACGGCTACATCTACTCGAACGAGATCACCAAGGGCTTCGACGTCCTGAAGATCAAGGACCGGCGCACGGACCCGGCACGGTGGGTCCGCCTGCCCGAGCTCAACGTCCAGACGCAGCCGGACTACTTCGGCTGACCCTTCGGACCGCACTGCGGTGCGGCCCCGGTCGCGAAGAACCGCGACAGATCCCTGTCGCTCCTCCCGTCGGAGGCTTCGGTCTCCGGCGGGAGGCCCAGCTCCCAGTCGAGCTGGTAGCGCTTGAACAACTCGGCGCGCAGCACCGGGACCGGCATCGGCACCCCCGGCACCAGGGCGGCGTACACGGCACCCATCAGCAGGGCCCGCAGCATCGGGTAGTCGCTGTCGACGTCCCGCGACCCGAGCCGGGCGACGGTGTCCCGCAGCAGCTCGGCCAGGCGCCGCTGTTCCGGGCAGGGCACGAAGCCCTCGGCCTGCAACAGCCCGGCCATGTGCTGGCGCATCAGCACGGGCCGGTCCCTGGCCAGGCCCAAAGTCGCGTCGATGGCCCGGGCCATCCGCTCCCTGCCGTCCTCGGTACGCGGCTCGCGCTCCAGCGCCTCCTCCAGCGTGCGGTGCATCAGCCGGTGCACGGCGGACTGCACGAGCTGGCGCTTGCCCGGGAAGTAGTACGAGACCAGCCCGCGGGCCGAGCCCGCCCGGTCGGCGATGTCGCCGAGCGTCGTGGCCTCGAAGCCGCGCTCGCCGACCAGCTCGACCGCCGCCTGGAGAAGCCGCTCCTTCGAACGCCTCCGCAACTCTTCATTGACCGAGGCGCTGCGCGGGGACATGCGGAAACTCCTGCGTTGACTGGCTGCCAGCCAACTATACTCGGAGACGTCCGGCCAGGACCGTGCGGTCCGAGCCGGGGATGCCGTCTGCCTCGGGCGACACGGGGGATCGTCCGAGGCGGGCGAGCAGGTCACCTGTGACCAGGTGACCTGGTGGTGGCCTCAGCTCACCAGGTCCAGGACCGGACGCAGTCCGTCCGGCCGGTCGGTCACCGGCAGGTGATCCACGAAGTGCACTGCGCATCCCAGGGCGGCGGCCCCGCCGTCCGCCCTGCGGTCGTCGCCGACCATGAGTGTCCGGCGCGGATCGGCGCCGAGCGCCTCGCAGGCGGTGGCGAACAGCCGCGGATCAGGCTTCTGGATGCCGTGCTCGTACGACAGGACGTACGCGTCGATATAGGGGTCCAGGCCGTGCTCGCGGAACACCGGGCGCAGGTCCCAGCCGATGTTGCTGACCACACCGACGGGGATGCCCCGCTCCCGCAGCGCGCGGAGCACCTCGACGGCGTCCGGGTACGGGGTCCAGGCCGCCGGTGTCATATGGCGGTCGTACAGCGCGTCGTGCAACGCCGGGTCGGGCAGCGTGACCTGGCGGCAGAGGCCGGTGTAGGCGGCCCGGTGCAGTGCGGCGCTCTGGTCCCGGATCAGCCAGGCGTCGGCGAGTTCGGCCGGCACCCGGGCGGGATCGCCACCGCCCGGCAGCGCCCCGACCGCCTGCAGCGCCCGCGCGGTGGCGGACAACTCCGCCTCGGTGAAGGGGATTCCCGCGTCGGCGACCACGCCGCGCAGCCAGGACTCGGTGGACTCGACACGGAAGAGCGTTCCGGAGAAGTCGAACAACACAGCCGTCATGGGGTGATCCTACGAAGCGGCGGTGTCCGGACGGGTGCGCGGCTGCCGGTGCTCGTGCGCCCACACGGCCAGGGCCACCACGGTCGCGCCCAGCAGCCAGCCGCCCACCACGTCCGACGGCCAGTGGACACCCAGCCAGACACGGGTCAGCCCCACGCCGACCACGGACACGACGGCCACGGTCACGGCCGTACGCCACACGGCACGGCCGACACCGTGACGGTGCAGGAGCCACAGCAGGAGGCCGCACACGACCGTGGCGGTCATGGCGTGGCCCGACGGGAAAGCCGAGTAGTGGGCCGAGTCGACAGGGTCGGGCCAGACCGGGCGGGGGCGGTCCACCACCGCCTTGAGGGCCTGCTGGAACAACGTGCCCAGCGTCACGGCCAGCGCCAGCCACACCGCCGTCCAGCGCGCCGCGAACCGCACCACCAGCCACACGACGACGACCGCGCACAGCAGTCGCATGGTCCACGGATCCCACACCCAGTCCGTGAGGATGCGGCACGCCTGGGTGATGCCGGATTCCTCGACCGCCCAGCGGTGGGTGGTGGCGGAGATGTCCCCGTCCGCGCTGATCAACGGGCTCCATCTGGTCGCGACGAGGGCCAGCAGTACAACGGAGCACAGGGCCAGGACGCCGGCCGACCGGGCGGCGGTGCGGTGCTGCGGGCGGGGCGGGGAGTCGACGGTCGGGGTGTGCATGATGCGATCCTCGCCGAACCGGGGGCTCCGGATCCAGTACGGTGACGATCTTCGGGTCCCGAACCGCACGCTTCGGCCACGCTGACGCCCCTTTGAGGGCTGCTCCGAGGTCTGCTGTGAGGCCTGCGAAATCGGCACGGACGCCACCGGCCCCGGGGCGTTCCTCCCGGCTATCCCAGCGCCCGCAACCCCGGTACGAACGCGACCAGTACCGGTACCACGGGCACCAGTGCGGCCGCCGCCGTCAGCCGCAGCCGGCGTGCCGCGGGCAGCCGGTCCGGGGGAGTGAGCAGCCGGTTCACCCGCGCCGGGACATGTGCCTGTGGCGTCGGGCAGGGGCCGAACACACCACGGTGCTCGTTGAGCTCGACCAGAGCCAGGGCCGTGGTCAGACGGCCGAAGCGGCGGGACGCAGTGTCGTCGGCGGCGAGTTCGACCAGGCGGTGCATCTCGTCGCGGAACGCGGCGAACACCGGCACCTGCGGAAAGCCACCCGCAAGTGCGGAGGAGCAGTTCAGCAGCCAGTCGTGCCGGGCCCGCGCGTGCCCCTGCTCGTGGGCGAGCACGGCGTCCAGCTGCCGGCCCTTCAGCCGGCGCAACGCGGCCGTGGTGACGACCAGTTGCGGCGGAGTGCCGGGCTGCCACCAGGCGTCGGGCTGCTCGCTCTCCAGGACGACGAGCCGGCCGGACACGGCCACCTCGCCCGGCAGCAGCGGCGCCCTGACCAGCAGATCGGCACGCCGACGGCGGCCACGGGCGCGCGCCCCGCCGATCTCGCGGACCAGCATCGCCGCGCTCCACAGCCCGCCGGCGGCCAGCGCCACTGCGGTGGCCGCCGCCCAGGGACCCGCCGTACCGAGCGCGTAGGCCTCGACGACCGGGCTCGGCGCCGTCGCGAAGACGTGCCCGCCGACCGCGTGCCAGGCCGCCGCCGCGCTGAGCGTCATCGACAGCGCACAGCACAGGAGCACGGCCGCCACCACGCACTGCCACACCCACAGCGCCACGACCGGCTCACGATCCGGCCAGTCCGCCCGGGCGAGCAGCCGGGGAGCGACCACGGCGGCCAGGGCGCCGAGCAGCAACAGTGCCGCGGGGAGCATCATGAAGCGCAGCCTATGAGTGCGGTGCCGCCCAGAGGTACGACTTGTGGCGCCGAAGTGACGCAGGCAACGGATCCGTACGGCGTGCCGGGACGGTCCCGCTCACAGCGTCAGCAGCATCGCCACCATCGAGATCCCCATGGACAGCCGGCAGGCCCGCGCCAGCTCCGGCCGGTCGCCCCACCCGGCGGACGCGCCGCCCCCGGCCCCGCTTCCCGCCATGGCGGTCACCGGCACCAGCCGGACGCCGGTCAGCAGCACGTATCCGGCGAAGTAGAGCAGCAGCGCACCCGTCAGGAGCGGCACTCCCGATCCCCCCTGTCCGTGCGCGTGTGCGGGAGCGCCGGCCATGACGACGGACATGTAGACCATGGCCCCGGCCCCCACCAGGTGGTGGAGGTGGTGAACGCCGGTCCGCGCCGCCCACAGCGCGGGAACCGCGGCCGCCCCGAACACCACCGCGTAGGCGGGCCAGGCCCACGAGGGCGGAGTGAACACCGCCGCCGGCACGGCCATCGCGGCCATCCCGAAACCCATCAGCGCCTCGCCGCCCGCGGTGCCGCGCTGCTCCCCGGTGCCCCCGCGCATCCGCACCAGGCAGTAGGCACCGGTCACCGCGCAGAGCGCCACCAGCAGCCAGCCGGACGAAGCCGGTCCGTGCACGCGCACCTCCCCGCTCGGCAGTCGGTCGGTCCGACAGTCGGTCATTCGATGCCCGGGTGATGTGGCGCGCACGCGAGCGCAAGGATGTACACGGGGAGCATTCGACGGAGCACGCCAAGTGAAGGAATGTGTTTTACAGGTAAAACACCTGCTAATCTTGTTGTTATGAGCAGTGCGACCCCCGCCCCCGCCTCCCCGCCCTCCCGGCGTCTCCCGCTGGCGGGCGTGCTGCGCGTCGGCCGCCCGTCGGACATCTGGTTCAAGCCCGCGCTGAGCGTGGTCGCGGCGATCGCCCCGCCCAACCTCACCCTGCTGGCGCTCGGCCGGCTCGACCTGGCGATGTACACGATGGCCGGATCCCTGTGCGCGCTGTACGCCCACAACCGGCCGTACGCCGCCCGGGCCGGGACCCTGGTGTGGGTGGTGCTCGGCATGCTCGGCGGGCTCGCCGTCGCCCTGGTCGCGGCCTCGCTCACCGGCAGTGCCGTCGTGCTGGTCACCGTCGGCGCTCTGCTGGCCGCCGCGCAGAAGGTGCTGTGCGACGCCACCCGTGTCGGACCGCCCGGCAACGTCGTCCTCACCTTCGTCAGCTCCGCCTCCCTGTTCGCGCCGCAGACCCTCGCCCAGGTCCCCGGCCATCTGGCCCTGGCCGCCGGGACGGGTGTCTGGGCCTGGCTGGTCTGCATGGCGCCCGCGCTGGTCCGCCCGCACGGCCCGGAGCGCCGCGCCACCGCCGCCGCGCTGAAGGCCGCCGCCGCGTACGCCGACACGTGCGGCACAGGTGAGGGCCATGCCCGGGCCCGCGCCACGGGCTACGCCGCCGTGCAGGCCGCCTGGCAGTCGCTGCTGTCCACCGGCGTCCGTTCCCGTACCCGGCGCGCGCTCGAACGGCTCGTCGTCCGTGCCGAGGTGGCCCTCGCCGCGCCGACGGAGGCGGACGCCGACCGTCTGCGTGCGTGGGCGGGCGCGCTGCGCGGTACCGGCCCCGTCCCGCAGGCCGGGCTGCCGCGGGCCGCCGCCGACGAACTGCTCGGGGTGGAGGCGGCCCGCGGTCTCTGGGCGCGGCTGGGCCCGCTGACCCCGCTCGCGGTACGCACCGCGCTCGGCTGCGCGCTCGCCGGCTACGCCTCCCTGGCCCTCGGCAACGGCCGCCCCTACTGGGCCCTGGTCACCGCCGCCTCGCTCTACCAGGCCAACGTCGCCCTGACCTGGAGCCGGGCCGTCCAGCGCGTCGTGGGGAACGTCGTCGGAGTGCTCGTCTTCGCGGCCGTCGTACCGCTTGCGCACCTTGGCCAGGCGGCTCTCGTACTGTGCTGCCTGGCGTTCAGTTTCGGCGCCGAGCTGCTGATCAGCCGCAACTACTGGCTCGGCAGCGTCTGCGTGACCCCCATGGCGCTGCTCATCACCGAGTTCGCCGGGTACCAGAAGCCGGGCGAGCTGATGACGGAGCGGATCGTGGACACGGTCGTCGGAGCCCTGGTCGGCTTCGTCGCCGCCGTGGCCGTCACCAACCGGCGTGCCGGTGACCGCGTCGAACGCGCCCTGACCGCCGCCGACCGGGCCCGCGAGCGCGCCGCCCGCCTCCTGGCCGAGCCGGACCCCGACGCCGCCGCCCTGGAGGCCGCCCGCCGCGCACTCGCCGTCGCCCTGGCCGATCTGCGCGCCACCGCCGACGCCGCGGCCGGCGAATGGTGGCAGCGCGCTCTGCCCCAGGAGCGGGTCGTGCTCGCCGAACAGTCCGGACACCGTACGCTCGCCGCGACGGCACGACGCCAGGGGCTGCTCCCTGACCGGGGCGCGGACATGGAGACGGAGGACGCACGGCCATGACGGCGACGGATGGACCATCGCCCAGCGGGGACGGGCCAGGGGGCGGCCCGGAGCCGGCGACCGGGGCCGGCCCGGGGCCGGGCCCGAAGCCGGTGGCCGGAGGGGAGCCGGTGGGGGACCCGGTGAGGGACGGGCAGGCGGCTGATGAGGTCCAGGGGGTGGGAGAGGACCTTGCCGATCGGGCTCAGGCGGCTGGAGAGGGCCCAGATGGCCGGGGTTCTACGGCTGGAAGGGGTCTGGATGGCGGGATCGCTTCGGCCGCTGGAGGGGGCCCGGGTGGCGAGGCCCCTGCGGCCGGAAAGGGCCTGGATGACGGGACGTCTGCGGCTGGAGGAGTCGCCGGCGGTGCCGCCCCTGTGGCTGAAGGTGATCTGGCCGGCGGGACTTCCGGGGCTGGAGGGCGCCCGGGGGGCGAGGCTCTTGCGGCTGGAGGAGGCTGGGGCGGTGAGGCCCCTGAGCCCGGGCGGGATCCAGCCGGTGATGCCTCTGCCGTCGATGGGGATCCAGTCGGCCGTCGGCAGGGCGATACCGTCGCCGCCGTCGTCCGGCAGTGGCAGGCCGTTCACCCCGGGCTCGACACCGGGCCGATGGAGATCATCGGGCGGATCAACCGTTGCGCCGCCCTCCTCCAGCAGGCCGAGGACGCGCCCCTGCGCAGGGCGGGGCTCAGCCGTCCCGAGTTCGATCTGCTCGGCGCCCTGCGCCGCACCGGGCACGAGCTGACGCCCGGCGAGCTGGCCAGGGAGACCTTCTCCTCGGGCGCCGCCGTCACCAAGCGCCTCAAGCAACTGACCGAACGCGGCCTGGTCGAACGCCGCGGCGACACCCGCGACCGCCGCGTCGCCCACCTGCGCCTCACCGACGCCGGACGCGAGCTCGTCGACGGCATCCTGCCCGCCCAGCTCGCCTACGAGACCGCGGTCCTGTCCGGCCTGGACGGCCCCGAGCAGGGCGAACTGGCAGCCCTGCTCGGGGAGTTGCTCGCTCAGCTGGAGGGCCGCCTGGGCGCGCTGAGGAGCTGAACGTCCAGGCGGGGCCGCGGCCCGGCTCACCGGTCAGAGCACCTCGTGCGCCGTGCGGCGGTGCGTGGAGCGGCGGTCCTCGATGGCCGGCCAGCGGTCGCCGTCGATGGCGCGGGTGATGGCCGGTTCGCGGACGAAGTCGTGCGGGAAGCCCAGCGGCACCGCGCTCACCTCGTCGAGGCGGGCGAGGGCATCCGCGTCGAGGCGGACGTCGACGCTGCCCAGATTGTCGGCGAGCTGGCTCTCCTTGGTCGCCGCGATGATCGGGACCACGTTGCCCGGCCGGGCCAGCAGCCAGGCCAGCGCCACCTGGGCCGGACTCCAGCCGCCCTGCTCGGCGATCTCCAGGACGGCACTGATCACCGCCTCCTCGCGCGGGTCGATGTCATCGCCCGTGGTGTCCAGCCGCCCCGTCTCGCCCCTGCGGTACTTGCCGGTGAGCTTCCCGGCCGCGAGCGGCGCCCATGCCAGCACCGCCAGGTCGAACGCCCTCGCCTGGGGCAGCAGTTCGCGCTCCGGGGTCCTCTCCAGCAGGCTGTAGCGCAGTTGCGAACCGGCGAACGCGGTCCAGCCCCGCAGCTCCGCCAGGGTGTTGGCCTGCGCGATCTCCCAGGCCGGCCAGTCCGAGACGCCGACGTACAGCACCTTGCCCGTGCGGACGAGGTCGTCCAGGGCCCGCATGACCTCCTCGACCGGTGTGAAGTTGTCCCGGGCGTGCACCCACAGCACGTCCAGCCGGTCGGTGCGCAGCCGCTCCAGACTCGCCTCCACCGACTGGATGAGGTTCTTGCGGTGGTTGCCCGCGGCGTTGACGTCGCCGTCGCGGATCCCGCAGGTGTACTTGCTGGCCAGTACGAACGTGTCGCGGCGACCCTCCAGCAGCGCCCCGAGGATCCGTTCCGAGCTGCCGTCGGTGTAGTTGTCGGCGGTGTCGATGAAGTTGCCGCCCGCCTCCGCATAGGCATCGACGATTCGGGCGAACCACGACCCCGGCGTCACACACCGTCGCCTCAACCCTCGTCGCCCGCCCGGTACACGCCGAACATCGCCCCCTGCGGGTCCCGCAGCACCGCGATGCGCGGTCCGTCGGGCACGGAGGTGGGGACCATGAGGACGTCGCCGTGCTTCTGGACGACGGCGGTCGTGGCGTCCACGTCCGCCACGGCGAAGTACGGCAGCCAGTGCGCCGGGACCTCGGGCGGGAACTTGTCGTCCATCGTCACCATGCCGCCGAAGTCCGCCCCGCCGACGCCCCACTGGGTGTACCGCTCCGAGGCGTTGACGGTCCAGCCGAACACCCGCGTGTAGAAGGCCAGGGCCTGTTCGGGCTCCCGGGTGTACAGCTCCACCCAGCCCAGCGAACCGGGTGCGTTGAACAGCCCGGCGCCCCGGAAGGTGCCCGCCTGCCACATCTGGAACACGGCACCGCCCGGATCGGCGGCCACCGCGAACCGGCCCGCGTCGAGCACGTCCACCGGGCCGAACAGCATCGTCCCGCCCGCCTCGGTCACCTCATGGGCGGTGGCGTCCGCGTCGGTCACCGCGAACGACACGTTCCACGCGACCGGCTGCGACGGCTGGTACAGCGGGGCGAGCGCGGCGACGGCCGCGTTCCCGAGGTGCGCGACGGTGTAGCCGCCCGCCTCCTGACGCGGGTCCGTCCCGGGCCGCCAGCCGAACAGTCTCGTGTAGAACCGCTGGGCCGCCACCGGATCGGTGGTCCCCAGCTCGGTCCAGCAGGGCCCGCCGGTCACCGGTGCGTCGAGCTTCATGGCGTTCCTTCCACAGGGGGTCCCCGGGCTTGAGCCTCTCCAGCACGCTAAGCCGCGGTCCGTTCTCCCTGCCATCCGGGAAAACCCACTGGTGTGCCGCACCGGCCCCGGCATACCCTCATCCCCGTACCGCACCGCGTGGCGGCCTCCAGCTCCTTCACCCTGCCCGGAGGTTTCCCATGCCCGCGCTCGAGGTGCGCCCCTTCCGCCGAGCCGACCGCGACCAGCTCACCGACCTGGTCAACATGCACGTGGCGGCCGTCGTCCCCGGAGTCTCGGTCTCGGTCAACACCGTCCTCAGCGACCTGGAGCGGCAGCCCGGCGAGTTCATCACCGACCCGTGGGTGGCCGAGCGGACGACGCTCGTCGCCGAGCAGCGCGAGTACGTCGTCGCCGCGGCCCACCTGCTGCGCTACCGCGCCGACGCCGAGGTCGGCGAGAGCTACCGGGACGCCGCCGAGATCGACTGGTTCGTGTGCCGTCCGGCGGCGTCGTTCTGGCCGGACGCCGACCAGGCCGCTGACCTCCTGATGCGGGCGTGCCTGGCACAGTTCGCCCGCTGGAACGTACGCGTCCGGTACGCCGACGGCGCGCTGCCCGCCCCCCTCGTCTACGGCCTGCCCCGCAACTGGCCGCACATCCGGGCCGTCTACGAACGGGCGGGCTTCCGGCACGTCGGGGACACCGAGGTCATCCTGATCGCCCGGGTGGCCGACCTGCCGGCGCCCGAGCCCCGGCCCGGCGTCACGATCGAGCGCACGCTGGGGGAGTGCGGCACCCGCTTCACGGCCCGCGCCGACACCGGCGCCCCAGGGGGTGTCCGCAAAGTCCCGCCTGCCCTGCGACGCCCGGCACGCTCCCCCAAGCGCTTCGAGCAGGGGGGACCCCCACTCGCCGCACCGGGTGAACACCCGCGTACAACCAGTACGCGGGCGTCCGCCCGGCACGCCGAGAGCACGCACCGGACGCCGCAGGGCCCGCCCTCCCGGCGGACGACGGGACTTTGCGGACGCCCCCTGGGCTTCGTCGAGATCGACACGGCCCTGGCCCGCCCGGAACGCCACGCCCGCGCCGCCGGTCTGGCCGACATCGGCAACCTGCACATCGACCCCGCGCAGTACGGCACGGGACTGGAGCACTGGCTGCTCGGCCAGGCCGCCGACTGGCTTCGCTTGTGCGGTGTCGACCGGCTCGTCGCCTACGAATCCGCCGCCGACAGCACCATGCTCGGCCACCTGACAGGTGCGGGCTTTCGCGAGCTGACCCGCACCGACCGGGGCTGGGAGCACCGCCCCGGGTGACCTCAGATGCCCGGCCGGTAGCGCATCGGATGGTCCGCCGGGACCTCCACCAGCACGATCGGCGTCCCGTCCGGATCCGCGATCCACATCTCGACCAGCCCCCAGGGCTCCTTCACCGGCGGCCGTACGATCTCCACGCCCTTCGCCCGCAGCTCGTCCTGCGCCGCCGCCGCGTCGTCGACCTGCAGCCACAGCCGCGTGGCCGGCGCCGGCGGGGCCTCGGACCGGCCCGAGACCTCCAGGAAGCCACCGCCGAGGAAGTAGACCGTCCCGCGTTCCGGCCCCGTGCCGAACTCCCGGTACACGGCGAGCCCGAGCTGTTCGCCGTAGAAGGCACGGGACCGCTCGGGGTCGCTGGGGCGGAGCAGGAGTCGGCTGCTGAGTACATGCACCATGCACCGGAGCCTAGGGGCGGAGTTACTCTCGTCCCTGCCCGCGCGCCCCACGAAACGGAGACGTACGCCCATGGACACCGCCGCCACCGGACTGACCTTCCGCGATGCCACGGACGCCGACGTGGACGAGCTGGTCGCGCTGATCGAGTCGGCGTACCGGGGCGACGCGAGCCGGGTCGGGTGGACCACCGAGGCGGACATTCTCCAGGGGCAGCGGACCGATCCGGAGGGTGTGCTGGCCGTTATCAAGTCGCCCGACGGCCGGCTGCTGACGGTGGAGCGGGAGGGGCCGATCGTCGCCTGCTGCCAGCTCGAGCACCGGGGAGAGCACGCCTACTTCGGGATGTTCGCGGTCAGCCCCCGGCTCCAGGGCGCGGGCCTCGGCAAGGTGATCATCGCGGAGGCGGAGCGGCAGGCGCGCCAGACCTGGGGCGTGACGGAGATGCACATGACCGTGATCTCCGTACGCGACGACCTCATCGCCTGGTACGAGCGCCGCGGCTACCGCCGTACGGGACGGACGACCCCGTTCCCGTACGGCGACGAGCGCTTCGGCATCCCGCAGCGCGACGACCTGGAGTTCGAGCTGCTGGTCAAGGAGCTCGCCTAGTCACCAGGGCCTGTTCAGCACCGGGCCCTACGCCGTGAAACGGCCCGTGCGCTTGATGTCCGGGTGGTCGGTCGTCGCGCCGTCCAGACCGAAGGCGCGGACGAGACGCAGATGGTCCTGCGTGTTCACCACCCAGCCGATGATCCTCAGGTCGGCCTTGCGGGCGCGCTCCACGATCTCCAGGGTGAGCCGGCGGATGTTCAGGCAGACGGTCGCGGCACCGGCCTGGACGGCCCGCTCCACGATGTCGGTGCCGTACCGGCTGGCGATCAGCGCGGTGCGCACCCCCGGCACCAGGCGGGCGATCTCGGCGATCGCCTCGTCGTGGAACGAGGACACCTCCACCCGGCCGGCCAGCCCGCGCCGGTTCATCACCTCGGCCAGGGCCCGCGCCGCCTGCACGTCCTTGATCTCAGCCTGGAGCGGCGTCGATACGGCCTCCAGGACCTCCTCGAAGACCGGCACCCGCTCGCCCCGGCCCGCGTCCAGGGCCCGCAGCTCGGCGAGGGTCTTCTCGGCGATCGGCCCGGTGCCGTCGGTCGTGCGGTCCACGTCCGTGTCGTGCATGACGACGAGCGCGCCGTCCTTGCTCAGATGCAGATCGAGTTCGATGACGTCGAGACCGGCCTCCTGCGCGGCGACGAAGGACCGGAGGGTGTTCTCGGGTTCCACACCCATGACTCCGCGGTGACCGATGGTGAGGAAGTTCAAGACGCGACTCTCTTCCGTCGACAGGCGGCACTGGGGGCCTGACGGCCCACCTGACCGTATCGCCTGCACCCACCCTGTGCAGAGGGTGAGGGCATGGTCGGCGCGCGTGCGGGCATAAGCGTGACCGGCAGGAAAAAATGCGGTGAAGGGCGGGGTAGAGCAGGATATTTTCCCGAGGCGACCCTTGCTGGGAGGAACCTCGTATGTATACGGTCGGTGTACGCGAGATTCTCCCGTGGAGGGTGGGACATGACGGAAATTCTTGTGCAGGTGGGTTCGGAGGAACGGGTTCCTCCCGTGGTCAGGGTGGTGGAGCACCCGGCATGGCCCGTGCTCAAGGATGCCGTGGAGCGGATCCGGCCATGGCAGTCCAAGGACGGGTCGATCGACTTCGACGCCGAGGGCGCGCCCGACCCGGCCGATGCCGAGCTCGCCGTCCGTCATGTCACGGACGCGGTCCTGGAGCTCTCCCCGCTGCTCCCGCACGACCGCGACTACCACGAGGCCCTGGCCAAGGACCTCGGCCGGTGGGCCGACGGCGGCTTCCAGGCGCCTGACTTCCTCGACTCGCTGCTGGCCTTCCAGCCCGCCGCGAACCGCGCGGACGGCCTCCAGCACCTGGTCGTCTTCCCCATGTACACGCAGAACGGCAACCCGGACCGCAACCTCGAAGCGGTCGTGCTGCGCATGGTCTGGCCGGACTGGCTGGCCGAACTGGAGCGCACCCGCTACGACAACCCGCTGTTCTGCGGCATCAAGTTCGAGGACTTCACGGCGGGCTACGACACCAACTCCGCCGTGCTCTTCCCCGAGACCATCGCCGTGCGCGAGGCCCCCGAGAGGTTCAGCTGGGGCGGCATCTTCTGCGACCGCGAGGCCGCCCGCTTCCGCCGCGTCACCGACGCCGCCGTCGACATCCTCGGCCTGGAGCTGCCCGAGGACGTCGCCGCCATGGTCCACGACCAGAAGCGCTGCGAGGAGGCGTTCGTCCTGTGGGACATGGTCCACGACCGCACCCACAGCCACGGCGACCTGCCGTTCGACCCGTTCATGATCAAGCAGCGCCAGCCGTTCTGGATGTACGGCCTGGAGGAGCTGCGCTGCGACCTCACCGCCTTCAAGGAGGCCGTGAAGCTGGCCGCCGACGGCGTGCCGCAGGCGCGTGACGTGCAGGTCGCGGTCCTCTTCGACCGCATGTTCCGCTTCCCCGTCACCGGCGAGCGCGTGCGCAACTACGACGGCCTCGGCGGCCAGCTCCTCTTCGCCTACCTGCACAAACACGACGTCGTCCGCTGGAAGGACAACAAGCTCTCGATCGACTGGGAGCGCGCCCCGCAGGTCACCAACCAGCTGTGCGCCGAGATCGAGCAGCTCTACCGCGACGGCATCGACCGCCCCAAGCTCGTCCACTGGTTCGCCGGGTACGAGCTCGTCTCCACCTACCTCGCCCCGCACCCGGGCTCGAAGTGGGCCAAGGGCCCCGACGCGCTGGACGTGACGCAGCCGCCGCGGAAACTCGTCGATGACGTGCTTCCGGACGAGTTTCCGCTGAGCATGTTCTATGAGGCACTGTCCAAGAAGCTGAAGAACGTGATCGCCTCCACCAAGGGCATCACGGCGGACGGCGCCGAGCGGATCGCCGCGTGAGCGATCGGCGAAGCGAGAACACTGCTCAGGAGGCGAAGACCATGGCGGGGAACGGGGCGCTCAGCGGCGCGGTGATCGCGGTGGCCGGAGCGGGAGGACCCGCGGGCCGGGCCGCACTGCTCAGGCTGGCCGAGGCGGGAGCCACCGTCATCGGCTCGGACAACGACCCGGAGCGGCTGGCGGAGGCGGTCGACGCGGCGAGCTACGCGACCGGCGGCGCCACCGTCACCGGTGACACGGTCGACCTGCTCGACCTGCGGGCGACTCACGACTGGGCCACCCGCATCGAGAAGGACTTCGGCCGCGTCGACGGCCTGGTCCATCTCGTGGGCGGCTGGCGCGGCAGCGAGACCTTCACCAGGACCAGCCTGGACGACTGGGACTTCCTGGAGATGCTGCTCGTGCGCACCGTGCAGCACACGTCCCTCGCCTTCCACGAGGCGCTCCAGCGCAGCGACCGCGGTCGCTACGTGCTGATCAGCGCGGCGGGCGCCAGCAAGCCCACCGCGGGCAACGCCGCCTACGCCGCGGCCAAGGCCGCCGCCGAGGCGTGGACGCTGGCCATGGCCGACTACTTCCGCAAGGCCGGGGGCCCCGACGGCCCGACCTCGGCGGCTGCCATCCTGGTGGTGAAGGCACTGGTGCACGACGCGATGCGCGCCGAGCGACCCAACGCGAAGTTCGCGGGCTTCACGGACGTCAAGGACCTGGCCGAGGCCATCACCGAGGTCTGGCAGAAGCCCGCCGCCGAAGTGAACGGAAACCGTCTGTGGCTCACCGAGAAGCCGTGAACCCGCCGAAGACCGACGCCCGTCGCCATCACGACCCCGAGGTCCGCGGTTTCGCCAGCGACAACTACGCCGGCGCCCACCCGGAGGTGCTCGCCGCCCTGGCCCTGGCCAACGGCGGGCACCAGGTCGCGTACGGCGAGGACGCCTACACCGAGAACCTCCAGAGCGTTGTCCGCAGCCACTTCGGGGCCACGGCCGAGGCGTTCCCGGTCTTCAACGGCACCGGCGCCAACGTCGTCGCCCTCCAGGCGGTCACCGACCGCTGGGGCGCGGTGATCTGCGCCGAGAGCGCCCACATCAACGTCGACGAGTGCGGGGCGCCCGAGCGCGTCGGCGGCCTGAAACTGCTCACCGTGCCCACGCCCGACGGCAAGCTCACGCCCGAGCTGATCGACCGGCAGGCGTACGGCTGGGACGACGAGCACCGCGCGATGCCGCAGGTAGTCTCCATCGCCCAGGCCACCGAGCTGGGCACGGTCTACACGCCGGAGGAGATACGCGCCCTGTGCGAGCACGCCCACGCGCACGGCATGAAGGTGCACCTGGACGGCTCCCGGCTGGCCAACGCCGCCGCCACCCTGGACGTCCCGATGCGCACGCTCACCAACGCCGCCGGTGTCGACATCCTCTCCCTGGGCGGCACGAAGAACGGTGCCCTGTTCGGCGAGGCGGTCGTGGTCCTGAACCAGGACGCCGTCAGCCACATGAAGCACCTGCGCAAGCTGTCCATGCAGCTCGCCTCCAAGATGCGCTTCGTGTCGGTGCAGTTGGAGGCCCTGCTCGCCCGCGACCTGTGGCTGCGCAACGCCCGCCACTCCAACGAGATGGCCCAGCGCCTCGCCGAGGGCGTACGCGCCGTGCACGGCGTGGAGATCCTCCACCCGGTGCAGGCCAACGCGGTGTTCGCCCGCCTGCCGCACGACGTGAGCGAGCGCCTGCAGAAGCGGTTCCGCTTCTACTTCTGGGACGAGGCCGCGGGCGACGTCCGCTGGATGTGCGCCTTCGACACGACCGAGGAGGACGTGGACGCGTTCGTCGCGGCACTGAAGGAGGAGATGGCCCGCTAGGGCCACCTCCTCACGGCTGCCGCGTCAGTTGACGACGATCCTTGCGCTGTTGTTGCGCAGGTTCGGGTCGAACTTCCCGATGCTCAGCTCGGGATCGTCGTTGACGGTGGCGACGGTGGTGTGTGCGCCGCGCACCACCCGGTCGATCCGCAAGGGGATCTCGAAGGTGTGCGACGCCTTGTCGTGCAGGTAGATCGGCGTCCTGCAGTAGTAGGTCGTGGGGGACGTGCCGTCCGCCGAGGTCCAGCAGTCCTCCTCCGGCAGCCCCGTCACCGTGGTCCCCTCCGGCGCCTGGAACCGCACCTTCGCCACGGCGGCGCCCGCACCCAGCGACGCCACCCAGGCCGGACCGCGGTTGTGCACGGTGACCCGGGCGGTCACGGTGTCACCGGCGGCCCCGCTCACCCTGCTGTCGGTGAGCTTCAGGTCGGCGGTGTTCCGGGCGTTGAGCATGACGGTCCGGTAGTTGTCCTGCGGGTCGATGTCGGACTCCGCTGCCGCGGCCCGGGTGGCGGCCACGGGACGCAGGTCCAGCTCGGCGCCCGTGCCCCGGGTCCACGTCCCCTCGCCGCGCATCTCCTCCAGCGCCTCGTCGGAGTACGGATGGACGGCGTGGTCGAACCGCTCGTACAGCGCCTTGCGGCCCACGCCGAGACCGGTGTCCAGCGCGTACTGCTGCCCCGGTGCCACCGCCTCGTCCAGCACGCACAGGGCGGACGTACCGGTGTGGTGCTCCCGGTACTCGCAGTTGGCGTGCCGCTCCTCGAAACGCAGCCCGTACGAGGCGTTGAGCCACAGCAGTGTGCGCTCCGCGGTGCGGTTGCCGCTGTTGGAGACCGTGGCGCGCACGCCGGTCTTCGAGCCCGGCCTGAGGCCGTGCTGGTAGTCGGCCTGACTGAGGCCGAGGTCCGGGCCGTCGCCCACGCCGACGCGGGTCTCGGCCGGGTGGGACGTCGCCTCTCCGGCGACGGCCGAGTAGCGCACGTACCCCGAGGCGCCGGCGTCCGCTCCCGGCAGCGCGCGCAGCCCGAACACGGCGGCCGGCACGCTCTCCGTCCCGACGGGCATCTCGGGGAAGTCGCAGACCGCCCTGACCTCCGACTCGGGTTCGCAGTTCGCCGGCCAGGACACCCGCGCGAACGAGGCGATCTCGCTGATGTCGACGGTCAGTCGCCCGGCCGGGACCCTGTCGTCGGCGACGTCGCGGCTGACCTCCACGGCCAGGCTGCGCTCACGCGCGCCGCCGTCCCCGTCCGCGCCCGGCAGCACCGTCTCGTAGGGCGCGCTGATCCACAGCTGGTTCTCCTGGGCGTACGCGGGCCCGGCCCCGATTCCGGCCGCCGCCAGGGCGCAACTCACGAGCGCGGCGCCGAGCAGGCGGTGTGGGTCCTTCATGTCTTCCCCCTTGTCACGGATCTGCGGAGGCCGAGACCGGTGGCGCGGGGGAAGGGTTGTGGCCGGGC
This sequence comes from Streptomyces coeruleorubidus, assembly GCF_028885415.1. GTDB lineage: Bacteria > Actinomycetota > Actinomycetes > Streptomycetales > Streptomycetaceae > Streptomyces > Streptomyces coeruleorubidus_A. Next base: position 1,141,543 of record NZ_CP118527.1, on the reverse strand, counting down.
GGGTGGTTGCGGCGGGGTTCAGCCGTTCTTCCAGCCGATGCATAGATATACGGACGCTCGAAAATGAATTGACCCAGGGGTGATCTCATCCCTATGCTCTGCCTGCATGCAGCTGATCCAGGAAACCCCCGACCTCTCCGCCTACTTGGCCGCTGACGAGGCGATAGACCATCACCATCCGGTCGTTCGCGAGGCGGCGGCCAAGCTGGCCAGGGGTGTGGCGAACTCGTATGAGTATGCGCAGGCGGCGTTCGAGTTCGTGCGCGACACCATTGCGCACTCGCAGGATTCGGGCGATCTCCGCGTCACCTGGCGCGCCAGTGATGTCCTGGAACAGCGCACCGGCATCTGCTACGCCAAGGCCCACGCGCTCGCGGCGCTGCTACGGGCCGAGGACATCCCGACCGCGTTGTGCTACCAGAAGCTCGACGTGGTGCACGGCTTGGTCGCCGTCCGGTTCAACGGTGCATGGCACCGGCAGGACCCCCGGGGCAACAAGCCGGGTGTGGACGCGCAGTTCTCCCTGGACGGCGAGCGGCTCGCCTTCACGCCCGATACGGCGTCCGGTGAGACGGACTGTCCGGTGCTGTATGCCGCGCCTCACCCGGTCGTACTCGACACCCTCAAAGCAGCCCGCGACCGGCCCCACTTGTGGGAGACGCTCCCCACCGCACTCTGAGGCAGGACCGCGAGCCCGGGCCGGTCACCTCCGGGGGTCAGTGCGCCTCGGCCTCCCGCACCTGCTCCGGCGTCGGAGCCGTGCCGCCGAGGTGGGCCGGCATCCACCAAGTGTCGTCCGGGCCCTTCGGGCGTACGGGGTAGGCGCGCTGGGCGGCCTCGAGGAGTTCCTGGACGCGCCCGCGCAGCTGACGGGTGATCGCGCCCGCGTACTTGTCGCGGGAGGCCTCGATCGCCTCGCCGACCCGGATCGTGATGGGGATGTGGCTGCGCTTGAAGTTGCGGGGGTGGCCCTTGGTCCACAGCCGCTGCGTGCCCCACACCGCCATCGGGACCAGCGGGACGCCGGCCTCCTGGGCCATGCGCGCGGCGCCCGACTTGAAGCTCTTCAGTGTGAACGACTGCGAGATGGTCGCCTCCGGGAAGACCCCGACGATCTCGCCCGACCGCAGCGAGTCCAGGGCGTGCGCGTAGGCCGCCTCGCCCTGCTTGCGGTCCACGGGGATGTGCTTCATCCCGCGCATCAGCGGGCCCGAGATCTTGTGGCGGAAGACGGACTCCTTCGCCATGAAGCGCACGAGACGTTTCTGAGGCAGGGCCGCCAGGCCGTTGAAGACGAAGTCCAGGTAGCTGATGTGGTTGCTCACCAGCACGGCGCCGCCCGAGCGCGGGATGTTCTCCGAACCCTGGCAGTCGATCTTGAGGTCCCACGCCTTGAACAGCGTGCGGGCGAAACCGACGACGGGACGGTAGACGAGCTCTGCCATGGGCGGGTCGGACCCTTCCTGCTCTGCCTGGGAAGGGATTCCCAGTGGAAAGTTACGCAGCCGTAGGTTTACGGCTTGTCGCAGATCGTGCCCGAAGAACGGCCGGGTAGCCAGTCCCCGTGCCCGCGCGTGAGGAGATTCTCGTCACGTCGCCGCGGATCCCACCTCGTGCTTTTACGCCCCCATTACTCCGCGCGTACCGTCACCCGCCGCATGAGCAGGTACATCTCGCATCCCAGGCAGTACCCGAACACGGCGTTCAGGAAGGCGGCCGCGAGCGCGGCGCCGGTCGCCGCGAGACCCAGCCAGCCGGGCCCCAGGGTGTAGCCCACGAGCCCGAGCCCGGCGAAAACCAGCCCCACCGCCTGGGCGAAACGCGGCGGTTCGGGCGCCTCGAACGCGGTCGGCGGCCCGAGTCGCGGCCGCACGGCCTTCCGGAACAGCAGGCCGTAGGGCGACCGGGTCACCCCGCCCGCCGCGCCCAGCAGGAACGCCAGCGTCTGCCAGGCCAGCAGCCACGCGCTCCCCGTGACCAGGACGACCGCCAGGACGACGGTCGTCACGGCCGCACCGAAACGCGGCCCTCTCACATCGATGTCCATGGGAACCAAGCATTCCGCAGTACGGGCCCGCGGGAAGGGCGGGAATCTTTGCGGTCTCGTGAACGCTTGCAGCAGGTGATGACCGGACTGGTGGTGTGCGTACTGGTGCTCGCGGCGGCGAGCGCCTACGGAGTGCTGCAACGGCGGCGGAGCGGGAGAGTGCGGGTGCGCGGGCGGGACGACGGCAAGCGGCTGGACGCGGCCGAGCTGGGCGCGGAACTGGGCGAGCGGGCCACACTCGTGCAGTTCTCCAGCGCGTTCTGCGCGCCCTGCCGGGCGACCCGGCGGGTCCTCGGCGAGGTCGCCGGCATGGTCCCGGGTGTGACCCACGTCGAGATCGACGCCGAGGCGCACCTGGACCTCGTACGACGGCTGGACATCCTCAAGACCCCGACCGTGCTGGTCCTCGACGCCGATGGCCGGGTGGTGCGGCGGGCCACCGGGCAGCCGCGCAAGGCGGATGTGATCGCCGCGCTGGGGGAGGCGGTGTGACGGACGCGACCCCGTCAGTGAGTCATCTCCCACATCAGGGAACGCACTTGACTGCGGCAACCATTTATCGTCAGCCTGACCTCATGCCTGCGGACCTTCTCGCCACGCCCGACCTCCTGCGCTCGGTCTTCCGGCGGCACGCGGCAGGGGTCGCCGTGATCACCGCCCGTGGCGACACCGGTCCGGTGGGCTTCACCGCCACCTCCCTCGCCTCCGTCTCCGCCGAGCCGCCCCTGCTGTCCTTCGGCGTCGGCACCGGCTCCTCGAGCTGGCCCGCGATCGCGGCGGCCGACCACGTCGGCGTCCACATCCTCGGCGAGCATCAGCAGCAGCTGGCCGCCACCTTCGCCCGCAGCGGAGCCGACCGCTTCGCGCCGCCCACCGCCTGGCGGGAGGGGCCCGAGGGGGTCCCCGTGCTCGACGGTGTGCCGGCCTGGCTGGTGGGCCGGGTCGTGACGCGCGTGCCCGCCGGCGACCACCGGATCGTGATCGCGGAGGTGATGCACGGCGACGCCACGGGCACCGGCCGGCCGCTCCTCTACCACCAGGGACGTTTCAACCGCCTGCGCGACTGATCCGCATGTCCCCCGGGCTGCGGGACCGTCGAGTTCCGGTTACGCTGCGTTGCGAAGGTCACAGTTCAAAGCGCTTGCTTAGCGGGAACGAACTGGATGTACTGACGAGTAATATTTCGCTCGGAGCGTGGGTCGCCCCGACCGGGATCGGCCGCTTGAGGCGCCTATGCTGCCTGCGAGTAGGCAGCATGAAATGACGATGCAGTAGGAGAGCCGGCGTGAGCTTGAGGATCGTTGTCACTGTGAAGTACGTGCCCGACGCCACTGGCGACCGGCACTTCGCCGATGACCTGACCGTCGACCGGGACGACGTGGACGGTCTGCTCTCCGAGCTCGACGAGTACGCGGTCGAGCAGGCGCTGCAGATCTCCGAGAACTCCGACGACGACGTGGAGATCACCGTCCTGACGGTGGGCCCCGAGGACGCCAAGGACGCCCTGCGCAAGGCGCTGTCCATGGGCGCCGACAAGGCGATCCACGTCGAGGACGACGACATCCACGGCACCGACGCCATCGGCACCTCCCTGGTCCTGGCCAAGGCCATCGAGAAGGCCGGCTACGACCTGGTGATCTCCGGCATGGCTTCCACCGACGGCACCATGGGCGTCGTCCCCGCGCTGCTCGCCGAGCGTCTGGGCGTGCCGCAGGTGACCCTGCTCTCCGAGGTATCGGTCGAGGACGGCACGGTCAAGGGCCGCCGGGACGGCGACGCCGCTTCCGAGAACCTTGAGGCGTCCCTGCCGGCGGTCGTGTCGGTCACCGACCAGTCGGGCGAGGCGCGTTACCCGTCCTTCAAGGGCATCATGGCGGCCAAGAAGAAGCCGGTGGAGTCCTGGGACCTGTCCGACCTCGACATCGAGGCCGAGGAGGTCGGCCTGGAGGGCGCCTACACCACGGTCGAGAACGTGGCCGAGCGCCCGGCCCGCACCGCGGGCACGATCGTCAAGGACGAGGGCGAGGGCGGCAAGCAGCTCGCTGAGTTCCTCGCGGGCCAGAAGTTCATCTGAGCCCCGCATTCGCTGACCGCCCCTCATCTTTCGCAAGCAGGAGAGAAGAAGTCCCATGGCTGAAGTTCTCGTCTACGTCGACCACGTGGACGGTGCCGTCCGCAAGCCCACCCTGGAGCTGCTGACCCTGGCCCGCCGCATCGGCGAGCCGGTCGCCGTCGCGCTGGGCAACGGCGCCGCCGACACCGCCGCCGCGCTCGCCGAGCACGGCGCGGTGAAGGTGCTCACGCACGAGGCGTCCGAGTACGCCGACTACTTGGTCGTACCGAAGGTGGACGCCCTCCAGGCCGCGGTTGCCGAAGTGTCCCCGGCCGCGGTCCTGGTCCCGTCCTCCGCCGAGGGCAAGGAGATCGCCGCCCGTCTGGCGCTGCGTCTGGGGTCCGGCATCATCACCGACGCCGTCGACCTCGAGGCCGGCGACGAGGGCCCGGTGGCCACGCAGTCGGTGTTCGCCGCGTCCTTCACCACCAAGTCCCGTGTCTCCAAGGGCACGCCGGTCATCACGGTCAAGCCGAACAGCGCCGCCGTGGAGCCCGCCCCGGCCGCCGGTGCGGTCGAGGCCCTGTCCGTGACCTTCTCCGCCCAGGCCACCGGCACGAAGATCACCGGTCGCACGCCGCGTGAGTCGACGGGCCGTCCGGAGCTGACCGAGGCCGCGATCGTGGTCTCCGGTGGCCGTGGCGTCAACGGCGCGGAGAACTTCGCGATCATCGAGGCCCTCGCCGACTCGCTCGGCGCGGCCGTGGGCGCCTCGCGTGCCGCGGTGGACGCCGGCTGGTACCCGCACACCAACCAGGTCGGCCAGACCGGCAAGAGCGTTTCCCCGCAGCTGTACATCGCCTCGGGCATCTCCGGCGCGATCCAGCACCGTGCCGGTATGCAGACCTCGAAGACGATCGTGGCGATCAACAAGGACGCCGAGGCTCCGATCTTCGACCTCGTCGACTACGGCGTCGTCGGCGACCTGTTCGACGTCGTCCCGGCCCTGACCGAGGAGATCAAGACCCGCAAGGGCTGATCGCCTCTCGGCCGCAGCAGGCCCCCGTGACCCTCGCCGGTCACGGGGGCCTCTTCTCATCCCAGGGTCATCGAGGCCTGCACCGGCAGGTGGTCGCTCGGGTACGTCCCGTCCACGGAGAAGGTGTTCATCCCGGCCCAGTGCGTGGTCACCCCGGGCGTGGTGAGGATCCAGTCGATGCGCCGCCCGCCGGGCCTGAGCCCCCGGTAGCCGTGGTGCGTCCCGTACGCCGGACTCCGCGAGGCCGCCGCGTCCCAGGCGTCCACCAGTCCGATGTCCAGCATCAGGTCGTGCACCCGGTTGTCGTGGGCGTCCGCGTTGAAGTCGCCGGTGACGATGACCGGTAACGACCGGTCCCACCCGGCGATCGTCTCGCCGATGAGCCCCGCCGAGCGTTCCCGGGCGTACTGGCTGACGCTGTCCAGGTGGGTGTTGAGGACGTAGAACTCCCGTCCCCCGTCGCCGAGATCGGCGAAACGGACCCAGGTCACCATGCGCAGCCAGTCTGCGCCCCAGGTGTTCGAGGCGATCGTGTTCGGGGTGTCGGACAGCCAGAAGTGATCGAACTCGATCGGGTCGAGTCTGCGCGTGTCGTAGAAGATCGCCATGAACTCGTCCTTGCTGCCGCCCCCACGTCCGGTGCCGATCCAGTCGTAGTGCCCGCCGAGATCTGTCTCGATCATGCGCAGCTGCTGGTAGAGCCCTTCCTGGGTGCCGATGACGTGCGGTCGCTCGCGGCGCAGCAGTTCTCGCATCACCGGTCGGCGCACGGCCCAGCGCGGTGTCTCGTCGACGACGGTCGCGAAGCGCACGTTGAACGTCATGACGTTCAGGGCGCCCGGGTGCTCGCCGGCGGAAGCGGGCTGTGTGGGGCCCGCGCTGGTGAGCAGCGGTCCTGCGATGGCGGCGGCGGCCGCCGCCTTGAGCCCGTGGCGGCGCGTCACTCCGACCTCGTTCGGCACGTGATCTCCCTCCCCTTGCACGTCAGGATGAAGCTTGCCTTCTGAATACGGAAGAAGAGGGTGGGTCGGCAGTGACCAAGGGTGAAGGATGGGGAACCCCACTTCAAGACGGTGTTGACCAGGCCGAAGGTCGGCCGATAACTTCGCTCTACGGATTGTTGATTCCGTAAAGCGGAAAAACAGGAGGGTCTCGGAATGGGTCAGGGCCAGCAGGAGAAGGTGGCGACGAGCCTCGCGGGCGCCGTCAGCGAGGAGATCAGCGCCTCCCTCGCGCCGGTCGACGCCGAGCTGGAGCGCCGCTACCCCGGAGACCCCGGCACCCGTCAGCCCGTCCACACCGTCTACGTCCCCGGCGACGCCTTCGCCGCCGACACCGTCCGCTCCTGGGGCGACCGGGCCCTGGCCGCCCTCGACGAACACGCCCCGGACGCCGCCTCCTTCGCCGCCGTCCTCGGCCTGGCCGACGAACTCGCCGAGCCCGTCCACGCGCGCGTGCGCGCCAAGCTGGAGCGCGAGCCGATCGAGGACCTGCGCGTCGACTTCGAGGACGGCTACGGCAACCGCCCCGACGCCGAGGAGGACGAGGCCGCCGCCCGCGCCGCCCGGCTGATCGCCGAGGCGTACGAGGACGGCACCGCCGCCCCCTACATGGGCATCCGCATGAAGTGCATGGAGGCGCCCGTACGGGCCCGGGGCATCCGCACCCTCGACATCTTCCTCACCGGCCTGATGGAGGCCGGCGGCCTGCCGGGCGGGCTGGTGCTCACCCTGCCGAAGGTGACCTACGCCGAGCAGGTCACAGCCATGGCGCGACTGCTGGACGCCTTCGAGAAGACGCACGGGCTGGAGCCCGGCCGGATCGGCTTCGAGATCCAGATCGAGACCAGCCAGTCCATCCTCGCCGCCGACGGCACCGCCACCGTCGCCCGCATGATCCAGGCCGCCGAGGGCCGCGCCACCGGCCTGCACTACGGCACCTTCGACTACAGCGCCTGCCTCGGCGTCTCCGCCGCCCACCAGGCCAGCGACCACCCGGCCGCCGACCACGCCAAGGCCGTCATGCAGGTCGCCGCGGCCGGCACCGGCGTCCGCGTCTCGGACGGCTCCACCAACGTCCTGCCCATCGGCCCGACCGAGAAGGTGCACGCCGCCTGGCGCCTGCACTACGGCCTCACCCGCCGCGCCCTGGCCCGCGCCTACTACCAGGGCTGGGACATGCACCCCGGCCACATCCCCACCCGCTACGCGGCCGTCTTCGCCTTCTACCGCGAGGGCTTGGAGCAGGCCGCCGCCCGTCTCACCCGCTACGCGGCCCGCACCGGCGGCGACGTCATGGACGAACCCGCCACCGCCAAGGCCCTCAGCGGCTACCTGCTGCGCGGCCTGGACTGCGGCGCCCTGGACATCGGGGAGGTCGCCCGGCTGACCGGCCTGACCCGCGCCGACCTGGAGAGCTTCGCGGTACCCCGGCGGGGGAACCTGACGGCGTCCGCCTGACGGCTTCTCCGCGAGGGTTCTGCTGCCCCGTACCGGCACTGTCACAGCCGTCACCACCGGCTGTCGCTGTCACCGCCGCCCCGTAGTCTGTACGCCACGCACAGACGTGTCGGTGAATCCGGTGGGGTCAGAGGAACGGGGCAGCGGTGTCAACGGGGGAGTACGGGCAGGCGGACGGGGCCGGTCGGCTGCTGGCAGGCCGTTATCGCGTCACGGGCCAGTTGGGGCGCGGCGGCATGGGCGTCGTCTGGAAGGCCGTCGACGAAGTTCTCGGCCGCGAGGTGGCCGTCAAGGAACTGCGAACCTACACCGACGCGGCCGGTCCCGAACTGGCCGGTCTGCAAGTGCGGATGCAGCGCGAGGCGCGTGCGGCGGCCCGGGTGCGCCACACCGGCGTCATCGCCGTGCACGACATCGCCGAGGTCGACGGCCGCCCGCTCATCGTCATGGAGCTGGTCGACGGGCCGTCCCTGGACGACGTACTGCGCGACCGCGGCCCGCTGGACGCGCGCGAGGCGGCCGGGATCGGCGCCAAGGTCATGGACGCGCTGGCCGCCGCCCACCGCGTGGGCGTCCTGCACCGTGACGTGAAGCCCGGCAACATCCTGCTCGACCGCTCGGGCCGGGTCGTCCTCACCGACTTCGGCATCGCCACCATGGAAGACCCGGGCGACGGCTCGGCCACACACCTCACCCGCAGCGGCGAACTCGTCGGCTCCCTCGACTACCTGGCCCCCGAGCGGGCCCAGGGCGCCGACCCGGGCCCCGCCTCCGACATCTGGGCCCTGGGCGCCACGCTGTACGCGGCCGTCGAGGGCTCCTCCCCGTTCCGCCGTACGTCCACGTTCTCGACGCTCACCGCGATCGTCACCGAGCCGCTGCCCGAGCCCCGGCGCGCCGGTCCTCTCGCCCCCGTCCTCAAGCAGCTGTTGGACAAGCGCCCCGAGGGCCGCCCGGAGGCCGACCGGGCCCGCGAGATGCTCCAGACGGTGGCGGACACGGGCGGCACGGACACGCCGACGTCCTCACTCCGAGGCACTGCGGCCCCGGCCTCCCCCACGCGCCCGGAGACGGAGCGCAGCGTCCCGTCGGTACCGCCGGGATTCGGCCCACCGCAGCACCTGCGGCCGGGCGCCGCCGGACCCCACGAGGACCCGGCCACCCCGGACTCCGGCACGGCTGCCGCCTTCGGAACCACCGGCACTCCAGGGGCGACGGCCTTCGGCGCACCAGGACAGGCGGGATCGGGTTCGGGCCAGCCGGCGCAAGCAGGACCAGGTCCGCAGGGCTCAGTGCCCGGCTCGGACGGCTCGGGGTCCGGTCCGCATGGCTCGGGCCACGGCTCGCAGGGCTCAGGGTCCGGTCAGCATGGCTCGGCACACGGTCCCCACGGGGCAGTACCCGACCCGCATGGCGCAGTGCCCGGCTCCCATGGCTCAGGGTCCGCTCAGCATGACTCAGGGCCCGGCCTGCACGGCTCGGGGGCAGGGCTGCACGGTGCAGTGCCCGACTCGCATGGCTCAGGACACGGTCCGCAGGGTTCAGGGTCCGGCTCGCATGGCTCGGCGCTCGGCTCGGATGGCTCGGGGGCCAGCCCGCAGGCTTCAGGGCCTGGCCTGCACGGCTCAGCGCCCGGTCCGCAGGGCTCAGGGCCCGGCCCGCACGGCTCGGGGGCCGGCCCGCATGCCTCAGCCCCGGGCCCGCTCGCCCCAGGACCCGGCCCCCAGGGCTTCGGGCCGGCCGGCCCGGGCGGCACCGCCCCCGGCGCCTCCGCTCCCACAGGTCCGATGAACTCCCCGGCCACGCCTCGCCGTAAGACCCGCGTCCTGCTCGCCGCTGCGGCCGTCACCGTCGTCCTGGCGGCGGCCGGTACCACGGTCGCCCTGCTGGCCGACTCCGACGGCAAGGGCACGGGCGCGCGGACCGACGCCGCCCGAGCCGATGCCGGGGCCTCCGCGGCCGAGTCCGGTCGTAGCGACGACGGTTCGAACGCCCCCAGGCCCGAGGGACAGGGCGACGAGAAGGGCAAGGCCCCGTCGAAGAAGCCCGGGGACGAGAAGAAGCCGGAGCCCACCGGCCGGGCGACGACCTCGGCCCCCGCCAAGTCCTCCGGCGGCACCACCGGCGACACGACCGGGGGGACGTCGGGCGGCACCTCCGGAGGCGGCGGCACCGGCGGCGGATCCGGCGACGGCGGTACGACAGGCGGCGGCGGAACGACCACCGAGGCACCCGTCTGCCACGCCATCGGCGGCGGCAAGTACAACTGCCAGGTCTGGAAGACCGCCAAGTCGTACACCGCCTCCGGCACCGAGGTCGGCGTCCTCAACGCGGGCACCAACTACTTCTACTGCCAGCAGAACCTGGGCCGGCGAGAGACCGACGGCCAGTGGACCAACGTCTGGTGGGCCAGGACCGACGACGACAGCGGCAACACGAACGTCTGGGTCAGCGACGTCTACATCAAGGGCGGCGACAACGACGCGCCCGTCCCCGGGCTCCCGGTCTGCTGAGCGCGCAGCGACACCACCGCGTACCGCTCCAGCCCCGAGGCCGTCACCAGCTTCTCCTCGACGAACAGCCGCGTGCCCCGCTCGCACAGCCGCCGGTCGGAGCGGGCCCGTGCGGAGAACTCCTCGGGCACGACGCCGAACAGCTCCCGCAAGCGCGGCAGGTCGACGAGCAGCTCGGTGAGCAGCTCCCGCTGGCCCGGGTGGGTGCGCGGCTCGCCCGTGCCGTCGTGCAGGACGCCGTGCCGGTTGACGTACGCGTACGCGCCGGGCAGGCGGGTGCCGTCCGCGAGGTCGATGCGGACGTCGGGCGAGGGCAGCCAGGCACGGTCGTAGTTGCCCGCCGGCACCGGCACGCCCTCGCTCGCGTCGATCACGGCGAGCTGCTCGGCGTCGAGCCAGATGACGAACAGCTCCCGTACGGCGTCGGGGGCGCTGACCGGCGAGGCCGACACGTACCCCATGCGGCTCACATGTGCCGACACACCGGCGTCGACGCCCGTCACGCGGGCCTTGACCATCGGGATCGGCGACATGATCCCGAACTCCTCCATCTTGTGCCGCAGTTGCCCGGGGCAGGCGTTGGAGCCGATGGCGAGAACCGGCGTGCGATCCTCGTGCACGAGCCGGTCCAGCGGCAGGAAGCGGTCCCCGTCGAGGAGCCCGGAGTCGGCGGGCCACGCGCCCGGGTAGAGCAGGGGGTGCTCGCGCGGGGCATCGGCCAGGCCGAGGGCTCGCAGCGTGCGATCGGTGAGGTGCTCCATGTGCTCCGTATGTTCCATGGGCCGCTCAGTCCGCCGGGGGCAGCTCGCCCGAGCCGCGGGTGATCAGCCGGGTCGGCAGCTCGATGCGTTCTGGGGTGACCAGGGTGCCGTCCAGCTGCCGGAAGAGACGTTCCGCCGCGGTGCGGCCGATGGCCGCCGCGTCCTGGGCGACGACCGTGACGCCCGGCTGGAGCAGGTCGGCGAGCTCGATGTCGTCGAAGCCGACCAGGGCGACCCGGCGGGTCTGCTCGGCGAGCACGCGGATCACGGTGACCGTGACCCGGTTGTTGGCCGCGAAGATCGCGGTGACCGGGTCCCGGCCGGACAGCATCTCCTCGGCAGCCCTGCGCACCCGCTCGGGGTCGGTGACACCGAGGGACATCCAGGAGTCCGCCACCGGTATGCCCGCGTCCTCCATCGCGGCCCGGTAGCCGCGCAGCCGCTCGGCGGCCGTGTGGATGCGGGGCATGTCGCCGATGAAGCCGATCCGGCGGTGCCCGTGCGCGATGAGGTGGGCGACGCCGTCCCGGGCACCGCCGAAGTTGTCCGACAGCACCACGTCGGCGTCGATGTGCCCGGCCGGCCGGTCCACGAACACCGTGGCGACACCCGCCTTGAGCTCGGGCTCCAGATACCGGTGGTCGTCACCGGCCGGGATCACCACCAGCCCGTCCACCCGCCGCGCGCACAGGGCCAGCACCAGCTCCTGCTCACGGTCCGGGTCCTCCGCGCTGGAGCCGTTGATGAGCAGGGCGCCGTGCGCACGCGCCACCTCCTCGACCGACCGGCTCAGCGGCCCGTAGAACGGGTCCGCGAGGTCCTCCAGGACCAGACCGATGCTCGCCGTGCGGCCCTTGCGCAGCACCCGCGCGCTGTCGTTGCGGCGGAAACCGAGCGCGTCGATCGCCTCCTGGACACGCCGCTCCGTCTCCGGGGTCACGCCCGGCTCCCCGTTCACGACGCGAGAGACCGTCTTGAGTCCGACCCCGGCACGGGCCGCGACGTCCTTCATGGTCGGCCGGGAGCCGTAGCGCGTGGCGGATCGGAGGTTGGTCTGGGGCACGGTGCGGTGTCCTGTCCTGTCGTCCACGACGGGTGCGTCGGTCCTGGGTTTGTATGAGGATGTGGCGTCGAGCATAGGGCCTGGACAACGTTGTCAGGCTCGGGGGAGACTGTCCACCGCAATCTCCGGACCGTGCCCCACCGCTGGCCGGCCAGTCCTTTTTCACTGTCAACGGGGAGATCCGACACTGATGCACACCGACCTCGTGGCCGCGCTCGACATCGGCGGCACCAAGATCGCCGGCGCTCTGGTGGACGGCCAGGGACGGATCCTGGTCCGCGCCCAGCGGCCGACGCCCGCCCGGGAGGACGGCGACACCGTGATGCGGGCCGTGGAGGAGGTGCTCGGCGAACTCACCGGGTCGCCGCTCTGGGAGCGGGCCACGGCCGTGGGGATCGGCAGCGCCGGTCCGGTGGACAGGACGGCGGGCACCGTCAGCCCGGTGAACGTGCCCGGCTGGCGCGACTACCCGCTCGTCGGGCGCGTCCGGGCCGTGGCCGGGGACCTGCCCGTCGAGCTGATCGGCGACGGTGTGGCGATCACGGCGGCCGAACACTGGCAGGGCGCCGCCCGCGGCTACGACAACGCGCTGTGCATGGTCGTCTCCACGGGCGTCGGCGGCGGCCTGGTGCTCGGCGGCCGGCTGCACGCCGGGCCCACGGGCAACGCCGGCCACATCGGTCACATCAGCGTGGACCTCGACGGCGATCTGTGCCCGTGCGGCTCGCACGGCTGCGTGGAGCGCATCGCGAGCGGCCCCAACATCGCCCGGCGGGCCCTGGAGAACGGCTGGCGGCCCGGCCCCGACGGCGACACGTCAGCCGCCGCGGTGGCCGCCGCCGCCCGGGCCGGTGACCCGGTCGCCGTCGCCTCCTTCGAACGGGCCGCCCAGGCCCTGGCCGCCGGGATCGCCGCGACCGCGACCCTCGTGGAGATCGACATCGCCGTGATCGGCGGGGGAGTGGGCAAGGCGGGCGACCTCCTGTTCACGCCCCTGCGCAAGGCCCTGAGCAGCTACGCGACGCTGTCCTTCGTCCGGCACCTGACGGTGGCCCCGGCCCAGATGGGCACCGACGCCGGGCTGGTGGGTGCGGCGGCGGCAGCGCTGGCGAAGCGGACGGACACGGCCGCGGCGGGAGTGTGAGACCGAGCAGGAACGTTCAGTCGGGATGCTTCCTACGCCCGGCGCGTCCCTGAGTCCGGCACGTTGCTGAGCTCGGCACGTTCCTGAGCCGGCATGTTCCTGAGCCGGCATGTTCCTGAGCTGGCATGTTCCTGAGTCGGCACGTTCGTGATGCGGAAGGAACCACTCCGACGCGGGCGGCATCTGGCCCGGCGTGGGTGTCGGGATGTTGTTCTTCGGGCTCGCCTTCATGGGCGGATGGGCGGCGGCGCTCGGCGCGCTGGTGTACGCCGTCGTCACGCTCGTCCGCATCTGGCCGGAGGACTGGCTGCGGCGCCATGGACACCCCGTGGCGCGGCTGCTGGTGCCGGCGCCCGCGTTCCTGCGCTTCGACGTGGCGCTCGCCGTGACGGCCGTTCTGGCCGACCTGTGGCTCGTGTCTGCGGCCATCGTGTTCGGGGCGGACGGCGTCTTCACCGAGGACTGGATGGGCTATCCCGGCATGATGGACCTCACCGGGCGGGGATACCAGGCCGGAGTGGTGAGTGCGCTGCACACCACGGCGTGGTGGACCTTCGGGATCGCGGTCCTCGGCCGGTGCTGGATCACGGCCGGCGTGCAGGTGTGCCTCCTGCCGCTCGCCGCGTGGTGGATCGGAACGTTCGACACGTACTACACCTGACCATGGCAGAGTCGGCGGGAGGCCGGCCCCGTCCAGCCGTGCGCGGGACCGGTGGCCGGACACGGGGCCCTGCGTGTCGCCGCAGTTGCCTGATCAAGCCCAGGCCGTCGCCTTCCACGCCGAGTCCTACGGCGTGAATGAGCCGACCTCTGCTCAGCCACCCGGGCGGATGTTCGCGTTGAGTCGGGCCTGGTCGTACGGACTCGTCCCAACGGGTGAGGGATCCGCAGGGTGCACGCCTGCCGTCCGGGGCTGGCGAACCCCGGCGCGAGGCGGACGCGCCGGGGTTCCATGACCGGCTCAGTACCGCGTGGGGAACAGCTGGAGCCTGGCCTTTTTGCCGGAGACCGATTTCACCCAGATCTTCAGGTTGTTGAACTTGACCGTGCCGCCCGGGCTGGTGCTGCCGCTGAGGCTCCCGTCGGCGGCCGACATCTTCACGGATCGGGAGCTGATGCTCGTGATCTTGAGCTTCCCGAACCCGAACTTGCGGCTGTCGACCTTGATGGTCTTGGGCGCCGACACGGTGGTCTTGCATCGCCCGTCGTAGCAGGGCCCGTTGGCGGCCGACGCCACGGGCGTCATCAGGCCGAACCCGAGTGTGCCCGCCATGGTCAGCGTCATGGCGGTCGTCACGGCCCGCCGGCGCACACCGGCGCTGGTCACCGGGGTGGCGGCTGCCGGATGGCCCATACGGTTGCAGTTCACGTCATAGCCCTTCGGTCGGTCGGAAACGGTACGGCGGGGAGTTCCTGCGCCGCCGGAGCCCAGGCGCTCGTGCGCTCGGATCCGAGTCGGCCGGGTGTGTCCCGCCGAACCGATTCCAGCGGCCGCCTGGTTGTTCGGGAACCTGCTCCAGCACCCCGAACAACCCGTGGCGCACCCGAGACAGGGCGACGCCGGCAAGCGTGCAGCAGCTGTGCCGGAGGAGGCTCGGCCGCTCGTCTTGGTTCAGTGACCCGCGTCACACCCAGCTCCTGTCAGCAATCGGGGCGCCGTCTCGTCCAAGGGGCACGCGAACGAGACAGGAGCAACGCCATGAAGCACCGCATCGTCGTACTCGGCGCCGGATACGCCGGGGCCTTCGCCGCCGGAAACCTGGCCCGTCGGCTCTCCTCCGCCGACACCGAGATCACCGTCGTCAACGCCGTGCCCGACTTCGTCGAGCGGATGCGGCTCCACCAGCTCGCGATCGGCCAGGACCTCGCGTTCCGCAAGCTCGCCGACATATTCGCGGGCACCGGGGTGCGGCTGCGTCTGGGGCGCGTCACCGGCGTCGACCCCGAGCGCAGGACCGTCGCCGTGACCGGCGAGGACGGTGACGGCGAGCTCGCGTACGACACGCTTCTCTACGCGCTCGGCAGCTCCGTGGCCCACCATGACGTCCCGGGCGTGGCCGAGTACGCCTTCGATGTGACCGGCCGGTCCTCGGCGCTGCGTCTGCGCGAGCGCCTGGCCGGCCTGGGCGGGGGCGGCACGGTGCTGGTCGTCGGTGAGGGGCTGACCGGCATCGAGACCGCCACCGAGTTCGCCGAGTCCCGGCCCGACCTCTCGGTCGCGCTCGCCGCCCGCGGCGAGCTGGGCGCCTGGCTCTCCCCGAAGGCCCGTCGTCACCTGCGCCAGGCCTTCGACCGGCTCGGCATCACCGTCCACGAGTACACCGGCATCGAAGCCGTCGAGCCGACACGGGCGATCGCCGCCGACGGCAGGTCCATCCCGGCGGTCGTGACCGTGTGGTCGGCCGGGTTCGCCGTGCACCCCATCGCGGCCGCCAGCGGCCTGGAGGTCGCCGAGACCGGCCAGATCGTCGTCGACCGCACCATGCGCTCGGTCTCGCACCCGGACGTCTACGCCGCCGGTGACTGCGCCTACGCGATCGGCGAGAACGGCCGGCCGCTGCCGATGTCCTGCGCCTCGGCCGGCTACACCAACATGCAGGCGACCTCCGCGATCATCGCGCGCCTGACGGGCGGCAAGGTCCCGACCACCGGGCTGAAGTACCACGGCAACCACATCAGCCTCGGGCGGCGGGACGCGATCTTCCAGATGGTGGACGCACACGCCCGGTCGAAGTCCTGGTACCTGGGCGGGCGGACCGCCGCGCGGCTCAAGTCGGGCGTGCTCAAGGGGGCCGGGTGGGGCATCGCCCACCCGACCTTCGGCATGCCGAAGCGCAAACGCCGCCTGGCCACCGCGCCTGGCCCGGCCGGCGTGAGGGTCGCGGCATAGGCTGCTCCGCATGGACAGCGCAGCCGTCGATCGGTTCGAGGCCGGCCGGGGCCGGCTGGCCTCGCTCGCGTACCGTCTGCTCGGCTCGGCCGCCGACGCCGAGGACGCCGTGCAGGACACGTTCCTGCGCTGGCAGGCCGCGGACCGGGAACGTATCGAGGTGCCGGAGGCGTGGTTGACCAAGGTCGTCACCAATCTCTGTCTCGACCGGCTCCGCTCGGCGCAGGCGCTCCATGAACGCGCTGTCGGAGACTGGCTGCCCGAGCCGCTCCTCGACGGGGACCCGATGCTCGGCCCTGCCGATACCTTCGAGCAGCGCGAATCGGTGTCCTTGGCCGTCCTGACCCTCATGGAGCGCCTCTCACCGGTCGAGAGGGCCGCTTACGTCCTGCGCGAGGCCTTCTCCTACCCCCATGCCGAGATCGCCCGGATCCTCGACATCACCGAGTCCGCGAGCCAGCAGCATGTCCACCGCGCCCGACGCCGGGTCGCCGCCGAGCGCCGTGGCGGCGGCGAGGTGAACCCCGCGTCCGCGCGCCGGATCGTCGAGGAGTTCCTCGCCGCCGCCACGTCGGGACGCACCGAACGGCTGGTGGCCATGCTCACCGCCGACGTGACCGCGGTCTCGGACGGCGCCGGACTGGCCAGGCGTCTGTTGCGGTACAAGACGCGCGAGCGCGTCGCCTCCTACGTGCGGGCCGGCTTCAAGCCCACGCCGGCGAAGCGGCGGCTGGCCGGCGGCTCGCCCGCGATGCATATCGCGCTGGTCAACGGCTCCCCGGCCGTCCTCGCCGTGGTCGACGGCCGGGTCGTGGGCGCCGTGGCGTTCGAAGTCAGCGACGGCAAGGTCGCGTCCCTGCGCGGCATCGCCGCCGCACACCGGCTCGCGCGTCTCAATGAGGTCTGGCGGCAGCGCGATCCCGAAGCGCCGGTCATCGACGCATGGTGACCTGAGCCGGCTGCCGGGCTG
Source organism: Streptomyces coeruleorubidus (assembly GCF_028885415.1). Classification (GTDB taxonomy): domain Bacteria; phylum Actinomycetota; class Actinomycetes; order Streptomycetales; family Streptomycetaceae; genus Streptomyces; species Streptomyces coeruleorubidus_A. The sequence goes on along the minus strand of NZ_CP118527.1, from coordinate 1,124,604 downwards.
AGCCAGGCCCAGGTCGCGAAGGCTCGACACGCGCCGTGAGGCGGTCGGGAACTGGGAGGCCGGCCGGACCGAGCCGCGGCCGCCGCAGCGCGCCGCCTCCGCCCGGCTCCTGGAGAAGCCCACCGAACGCTTCCCCGCCGCCTCTCGCTTTTCCCGGACCGGCATGCCTATGACACCACGCACCAGCCGGCCGGTCCGGGATACCGGGTTTCCTCTCGGAAAGCGCCCGAATGTCCGTGCGATGTGGCACGATCGCGCCTGTGAGCAGCAGACCCGCCCCGGCGCAGCGCCTGCGCGACCTCGCCCTGCTGCGCCGGGTCAAGGACCGGATCGACCGGGAGTACGCGCGGCCTCTGGACGTCGAGGCGCTGGCCCGGGGTGTGCACATGTCGGCCGGGCATCTCAGCCGCGAGTTCAAGCTCGCCTACGGCGAGTCGCCGTACAGCTACCTCATGACGCGCCGCATCGAGCGTGCCATGGCGTTGCTGCGCCGTGGGGACCTCAGCGTCACCGAGGTGTGTTTCGAGGTCGGCTGCTCGTCGCTGGGCACCTTCAGCACCCGCTTCACCGAACTGGTCGGCATGCCGCCGAGCGCCTACCGGCGCCAGGCGGTGCTCGCCACCGCGGGAATTCCGTCGTGCGTGGCGAAGCAGGTGACCAGACCGATCAGGAATCGAGAAGCGCCCACCCCGGGCCGAAACTAGCGTGATGGCCATGGACCTCACCATTCACGCCAGCTTCCTTCCGCACGACGACCCGGACGCCGCCCTGGCGTTCTACCGCGACACCCTCGGCTTCGAAGTCCGGGGCGACGTGGGATACGAGGGGATGCGCTGGATCACGGTCGGCCCCGTCGGCCAGCCCGGCACGAACATCGTGCTGCATCCGCCGGCCGCCGACCCCGGCGTCACCGAGGACGAGCGCAGGACCATCGCCGAGATGATGGCCAAGGGCACCTACGCCGGCATCGTCCTGGCCACCCCCGACGTCGACGCCACCTTCGAGCGGGTGCAGGCGCGCGACGCCGAGGTGGTCCAGGAGCCCGTGGACCAGCCGTACGGCGTTCGCGACTGCGCCTTCCGCGACCCCGCGGGCAACATGGTCCGCATCCAGCAGCGGAAGCCGTGACGGCGTGGTAGCGGCCGGCCTGCAGATCCACACGCAACAGCAGATCCCCCCGCGCCGGACCTCCGGGCCGACGGGGGGAAGCAAGATCGTCCGACCGCGGCAGCCCCGCCCGACAGATGGAGACCGATGAGCATGGCCACGAGGACGGACAGACAGTCGTCCGGGCCGCACGTTGCCGACAGCCACGATGTGATCCGCGTGCACGGCGCGCGCGAGAACAACCTCAAGGACGTCAGCATCGAGATCCCCAAGCGCCGGCTGACGGTGTTCACGGGCGTTTCCGGCTCGGGCAAGAGCTCGCTCGTGTTCGACACCATCGCCGCGGAGTCGCAGCGGCTGATCAACGAGACCTACAGCGCCTTCCTGCAGGGCTTCATGCCGAACCGGGCCCGGCCCGACGTCGACGTGCTCGACGGCCTGACGACCGCCATCGCCGTGGACCAGCAGCGGATGGGCGGCGACCCCCGCTCCACGGTCGGCACCGCCACCGACGCCAACGCGATGCTGCGCATCCTCTTCAGCCGGCTCGGCAAGCCGCACATCGGCCCGCCCAGCGCGTACTCCTTCAACACCGCCTCCGTCCGGGCGAGCGGCGCCATCACCGTCGAGCGCGGCGCCAAGACCAAGGCCCAGAAGGCGACCTACGAGCGCACCGGCGGCATGTGCAACCGCTGCGAGGGCCGCGGCAAGGTCTCCGACATCGACCTCACCCAGCTCTACGACGACTCCAAGTCGCTGTCCGAGGGCGCGTTCACCATCCCCGGCTGGAAGTCGGACAGCCAGTGGACCGTGCAGCTCTACGCCCAGTCGGGCTTCGTCGACCCGGACAAGCCGATCCGCGAGTACACCCTGAAGGAGATGCACGCCTTCCTCTACGGGGAACCGGTCAAGATCAAGGTCAACGGCATCAACCTCACCTACGAGGGACTGATCCCCAAGATCCAGAAGTCGTTCCTGTCCAAGGACAAGGAGGCGATGCAGCCGCACATCCGGGCGTTCGTGGAGCGGGCGGTCACCTTCACCGTCTGTCCCGAGTGCGACGGCACCCGGCTGAGCGAGGGCGCCAGGTCCTCGAAGGTCGACGGCATCAGCATCGCCGACGCCTGCGCGATGGAGATCAGGGACCTGGCCGAGTGGGTCCGGAAGCTCTCGGAGCCGTCCGTGGCGCCGCTGCTCAGCGCGTTGCAGGGGACGCTCGACTCGTTCGTGGAGATCGGCCTGGGCTATCTCTCGCTCGACCGGCCGGCGGGCACGCTGTCGGGCGGCGAGGCGCAGCGCGTGAAGATGATCCGCCACCTCGGCTCCTCGCTCACGGACGTCACCTACGTCTTCGACGAGCCGACCATCGGCCTGCACCCGCATGACATCCAGCGGATGAACGACCTGCTGCTGCGGCTGCGGGACAAGGGCAACACGGTGCTCGTCGTGGAGCACAAGCCGGAGGCGATCGCGATCGCCGACCACGTCGTCGACCTCGGTCCCGGCGCCGGCACGGCGGGCGGCACCGTCTGCTTCGAGGGCACGGTCGAGGGGCTGCGGGCCGCGGACACCGTCACCGGCCGTCATCTCGACGACCGGGCCACCCTCAAGGAGACGGTCCGCAAGGCCACCGGCGCGCTGGAGATCCGGGGCGCGACGGCGAACAACCTCCGACACGTCGACGTCGACATCCCGCTCGGGGTGCTCACCGTCGTCACCGGTGTCGCCGGCTCCGGCAAGAGCTCCCTGCTGCACGGGTCGCTCCCGGCCGACGCGGGGGTCGTCTCGGTGGACCAGAGCCCGATCAAGGGCTCGCGGCGCAGCAACCCCGCGACGTACACCGGGCTGCTCGACCCGATCCGCAAGGCCTTCGCGAAGGTCAACGGCGTGAAGCCGGCCCTGTTCAGCGCCAACTCCGAGGGCGCCTGCCCCACCTGCAACGGCGTCGGCGTCATCTACCTCGACCTCGGCATGATGGCCGGCGTCGACACCCCCTGCGAGGACTGCGAGGGCAAGCGGTTCCAGGCCTCGGTGCTGGAGTACCACCTCGGCGGCCGTGACATCAGCGAGGTGCTCGCGATGTCGGTGGCCGAGGCGGAGGAGTTCTTCGGCGACGGCGAGGCCCGTACCCCGGCCGCGCACAAGATCCTGGAGCGGCTCGCCGACGTCGGGCTCGGCTACCTCACCCTCGGCCAGCCGCTCACCACGCTCTCCGGTGGCGAGCGGCAGCGCCTCAAGCTGGCCACGCACATGGCGGACAAGGGCGGCGTATACATCCTCGACGAGCCGACCACCGGCCTCCACCTCGCGGACGTGGAGCAGCTGCTCGGCCTGCTCGACCGGCTCGTCGACGCCGGCAAGTCGGTCGTCGTCATCGAGCACCACCAGGCCGTCATGGCTCACGCCGACTGGATCATCGACCTCGGTCCCGGCGCCGGCCACGACGGCGGCCGGATCGTCTTCGAGGGCACACCGGCCGACCTCGTCGCGGCCCGCTCCACCCTGACCGGGGAGCACCTCGCGGCCTACGTCGGCGTCTGACGCGGGTCCCCTGGAACGGCCTCGCGGCCGCTCCAGGGGACCTCAGGCCAATCTGTAGATAAGCCGCAAAACGGTCGAATAACGGCACGCTCCGAGGGCACTCCGTCTCCTGAGCACCCCCCACAGAACGGAGCCGCTGATGATCATCAAGAAGATGCACGAGAAGGGCGTTCGCAGCGAACACGCCTACATGGCCGCCATGGCGTCCGTCGGCCTCAGCGTCGTCGCCTGGATGGGCTCCATGAAGATGGAACCGGGCACCGGCCTCGCCCGTGCCGACCGCTGGGGCATCTTCGTCGGCGAATGGGCACCCACCTTCTTCGGTCTGGGCCTCGCCCTGTCCCACTACGAGCAGCACGACGGCACCCTCACCGCCGACGTCCACGAATTCCGGCAGACCCAGAAGGCGAGCTGAACGGCCTACTCCGGCGAGCGTCCGGCGCCGTTCCCGCGCACCCTGGTGCCATGGCGTCCGTGAAACCCGTCGTGGTCTACCCGCCCGCCACGGACGGTGGCCGGCGGGTGCGCGTGGACGACCGGTTCCTCGGGATCGCGTACGGGCTGCTGGACGTCGCCGAGTTCCTGCGGCGGGCGGGGATCGAGGACGCGGACGAGGCCTACGTGGCGGCGTCCGGCCTGATCGAATGGCGCGGCGGCGGCCCCGGCGCCTGGGGCACCGACCCGGACGACGACCTGGTGTGAAGCCCGTGCTTCGCCCGGTCGGGTCCGGGTGCGTGACCCCGCGACGGGTCCGGCAGTTGAGTCGGGCATGAAGAAGCGCAGCATGCTCGCCATCGCCTCCCTCGCCACCGGATTCGTCGTCGCGGCGGTCACCCCGTCGCACGCCCTCGGAGACGGCCTCGGCTCCCTCAGCGTGGACGAGACCCTCCGCACCCTCCCCGACACCGTCGCCGAGGACAGCCTGTCCCTGGACAGGGAGGACGGCGCGCAGAAGAAGGAGAAGGGCTGACGGTCCGCCCGTCACCGGCCCACGGCGCCGGCGCTCCCGAACAAGGGGGCGCCGGCGCCGTCGTCATGCGCCCTCAACTGCGGCTGGTTTCCGTGGCAGGGTGGAGCGGGCAAGCCTCAGGGGGCCAACAGAAGAGGGGGACCTGTGACCGTCGTCTGGATCAACGGCGCGTTCGGTGCGGGGAAGACCACCACCGCACAGGAACTGATCGAACTGATCCCGAACAGCACGCTCTTCGACCCCGAGGTCATCGGCGGAGCGCTCCGGTATCTGCTGCCGCCCAAACACCTCGCCGAGGTCGGCGACTTCCAGGACCTGCCGATCTGGCGACGGCTCGTGATCGACACGGCGGCCGCGATGCTCGCCGAGCTCGGCGGGACCCTGGTGGTCCCCATGACGCTGCTGCGCCAGGAGTACCGCGACGAGATCTTCGGCGGCCTGGCCGCCCGCAGGATTCCGGTCAGTCACATCCTGCTCGCTCCGGCCGAAACGATACTGCGGGAGCGGATAGCGGGCCGCGAGGTCCCGCGGGACCTGCCCGACGGCGAGATACGAATACGCCAGTGGTCCTTCGAGCACATCGAGCCCTACCGGGCCGCCCTCGCCTCCTGGCTCACCGCCGACGCCCACCCGGTCGACACCAGCGACCTCACGCCCTACGAGACCGCCGCCCGGATCGCCGAGGCCGTCAGCAGCGGCTCCGTGCCCGTCTGCGACATCGTGCAGACGCCCGAGCCCACCGCCGAGACACTCGCCGCCGGTGTGCTCCTCTTCGACGAGCAGGACCGGGTGCTGCTCGTCGACCCCACCTACAAGGCCGGCTGGGAGTTCCCCGGCGGGGTCGTCGAACCCGGTGAGGCGCCCGCACGCGCCGGTGTGCGAGAGGTCGCCGAGGAGACCGGCATCCACCTCGACGAGGTGCCGAGCCTGCTCGTCGTCGACTGGGAGCGCCCCTCGCCCCCCGGGTTCGGCGGACTGCGGCTCCTCTTCGACGGCGGCACCCTCGACTCCACGGAGGCCGGACGGCTGCTGCTGCCCGGGCCGGAGCTGCGCGACTGGCGGTTCGTCACCGAGGAGGAGGCCGCCGACCTGCTGCCCCCGGTGCGCTACGAGCGGCTGCGCTGGGCACTGCGGGCACGCGAACGCGGAGCGGCGTTCTATCTGGAAGCCGGGGTGCCGGTCGGCTGACGCCGAGCTGTCCGTTCCTGCTCTTTACCCGGCGCGGGCGATTCCGAGGGAAAAGCAAAAGGAAACGTCCACGGCCCCATCGCCAATCACTGCCCAAGGAATCTCCCGCACTCCTTCACGCGGCGGGTAATCGCATTCCCCACTCTCGTCAACACTTTTCCATGACCGCAAACAATCCCTTTTCCGGCCCCTGCTCGGCTTGACCGGACTCGCACGGCATTGCGAAAGTCCGCAGAGTCTCACGGCGGTGATTGCGACCGCCACTCAATTTCCTTGCCTCAGGGGCAGATCCGGGATGTCCGTACGATGACCACGCAACACCAGCCGGCCGACGCCGGCGGCGGCACCGCGCTGCTGACCGAGCCGCCGACGCAGGACTCCAGACCCGGCGGCACGGTCGTCGCCGGCCGCTCACCGGCCCGCATGGCCTGGAAGCGGATCCGGCGGGACAAGGTCACCACGGCCGCCCTGGCGGCCACCCTCCTGTTCATCGCGATCGCGCTGCTCGCGCCGGTCCTCACCGCGCTGACCAGCTGGGGGCCGATCACCCCCGACAACAAGGCGATCAACCCCGACACGGGCAACTTCCCCTACGGATCGCTGGGCGGCATCAGCGCCCAGCACCTCCTCGGCGTCGAACCGGGCACCGGCTACGACCTGTTCGCCCGCATCGTCTACGGCCTGCGCACCTCCCTCTACGTGGGCTTCGCCTCGGCCGCGCTGTCCACCGCGGTCGGTGTCGTGGCGGGGCTCGCGGCCGGCTACTTCGGCGGCTGGGTCGACTCCCTGCTGTCCCGGGTCATGGACGTGATGCTGGCGTTCCCGCAACTGCTGTTCATCATCGCGCTCACCCCGGTGATCCAGAACGCGCTGCAGACCAACACCCACGGCGGCACCGACGAGAACCTCCGGCTGCTCGTCCTGGTCCTCAACATCGCCGTCTTCGCCTGGGCGTACACCGCCCGTCTGGTGCGCGGACAGGTGCTGTCCCTGCGCGAGCGGGAGTTCGTCGACGCCGCGCGGCTGATGAGCGCCGGCCGGCGGCACATCCTCTTCCGGCAGCTGCTGCCCAACCTGTGGGCGCCGATCCTGATCTCCTTCGCTCTCGCCGTCCCGCAGAACATCACCACCGAGGCGGCCCTGTCGTACCTGGGCGTCGGCGTCATCCCGCCCAACCCCGACTGGGGAGCCCTGCTGTCCGACGCCTCCCAGTTCTTCCTCCAGGACCCGATGTACCTCTTCGTACCCGGCGTCCTGCTCTTCCTGCTGGTCCTGGCGCTCAACCTCCTCGGGGACGGCGTCCGGGACGCCCTGGATCCCCGCGCCCGGCGCGGCTGACAAGCCACCCCCCGAGTGTCGGCCCGGCGGTCCCACGAACGACCGCCGAGCCCGTAGCAAGAAACGGAGTTTCCTCAATGACGCGCAGCACGCGCAGATCGCGCACGGTCGCTCTCACGGCAACCGCTGTCGTGATCGCCCTCGGAGCCACCGCATGCGGAGGGTCCTCCGGCAACAGCGCCAGCGGTTCCCCGTCGAAGGGCGGCACGCTGACGATCCTCAACGACGCGGACTACAACCACATCGACCCTCAGCGGACGTACACCACCGAGGGTTCGAGCATGGACTACGAGCTCGTCCGCACCCTCACCGGATGGGACGAGACGGGGGCCAAGCCCAAGCTGGTCGGCGACCTGGCCACCGACACGGGAACGCCCGCCAAGGGCGCCACACAGTGGACCTTCCACCTGCGCCACGGCGTCAAGTGGCAGGACGGCACGGAGGTCACCGCACAGGACGTCAAGTACGGCGTCGAGCGCACCTTCTCCCCGGACATCAACGGCGGTCCGCCGTACGCCAGTCAGTGGCTGGTCGGCGGCTCCTCGTACAAGGGCCCCTACAAGGGAAAGCAGCTGGACTCGATCCGGACGCCGGACAAGTACACGATCGTCTTCCAGCTCAACCAGCCGGTCGCCGACTTCAACGAGACGACGACGATGACCGGATGGTCGGCGGTGCCCAAGGCCCACGACACGGGCGCCACGTACGACTTGCACGTCTGGTCCGACGGGCCCTACATGATCAAGTCGTACAACAAGAACAAGGAACTGGTCTTCGTCAAGAACAAGTACTGGAGCCAGTCGACCGACCCGATCCGCCAGCAGAACCTCGACGAGATCGACGCGAAGTTCGGGCAGGACCAGTCCGCGATCGACCAGCAGATCAAGTCCGACGCCGGCACGGCCCAGAGCGCGATCACGCAGACCCCGCTCGCCGGTTCCGACCTGACGTCGTTCGCCAACAACCCGTCGCTGAAGTCGCGCTTCTACAAGATGGCGGCTCCGGGCATCAACTACATGGCGATCAACACGGGTCGGGTCAAGAACATCAAGGTCCGCCAGGCGATCGAGTACGCCGTCGACAAGACCACCGTCCGTGGCGCGTTCGGCGGTGCGGTCTACGGCGACTACGCGACCACGATGCTGGCCCCGGGCATCAACGGCCACAAGGACTTCAACCTCTACGGCAGCAACCCCGCCGGTGACGTCACCAAGGCCAAGGCCCTGATGAAGCAGGGCGGCAACCCGAAGCTCACCATGTCGCTGGCGGTGGAGAACATCCCCACGCAGGAGCACTTCGCGGACGCCGTGAAGACCGCGCTCGCGAAGATCGGCATCACCGTGAACATCTCCCCCCTCGACAAGAACAACTACTTCAGCATCGTCAACAACGTGAAGAACCAGTACGACCTGACCTGGGGCGACTGGGTCGCGGACTGGCCGAACGCCTCCACCGTGCTGCCCACCCTCTTCGACGGACGGCAGATCAAGAACCTTCCGCAGTCCAACCAGGACCTGTCCTACCTGAACGACCCGAAGATCAACGCGCAGATCGACAAGGTCGGCAAGATGACCAGCATCACCCAGCGCAACGCCGCCTACGGTGACCTGGACGAGCAGATCATGAAGGAAGCCGCCGTGGTCCCGTTGATGTACATGAACATGACCGATGTGGGTGGCTCCAAGGTCGGTGGTGTCATCAACGACACGATCATGGGCGAGCCCAGCCTGGTGCACGCCTACGTCACGCACTGACGCACCCCTCCTGAATCCCGCCGGCGGCTCCGGCCGCCGGCGGGCGGTACCCCACTCACGTCAGGTCCCGGCACCCCATGTTTCGTTACCTCATCAGACGCCTGCTGGCAGCGGCCGCGATCATGCTGGTGATCACAGTGATCACCTTCTTCATCTTCTTCGCACTGCCGTCCAACCCCGCACTCCTGGCCTGCGGAAAGACCTGCTCGCCCTCCCGCCTCGCGGAGATCAAGCACGCGCTGGGCCTGGACCAGAGCCACCTCACGCAGTTCTGGGAGTTCTTCAAGGGGCTGTTCGTCGGCCGTGACTACGGCGACCAGAGCGTGCGCATCCACTGCGGCGCGCCCTGCCTCGGCATCTCCTTCCAGACCGACACCCCCGTCCTGACCACCCTGCTCCAGGACTTCCCGGCCGACCTCTCCCTCGGTCTCGGTGCCGCGGTGGCCTTCCTCGTCCTGGGCGTCGGCCTCGGCACCCTGGCCGCCGTCCGCAGGGGCAGGGCCGCCGACAAGGCGGCGGTGGGACTGGCCCTGTTCGGCGTGTCGGTGCAGATCTACTTCATCGGTCTGCTCCTGCTGTACCTCTTCGTCGACAAGTTCCAGATCCTGCCGACCTCCGGCTACACCTCCATCACCGAGGACCCGGCCGCCTGGTTCAACGGCCTGATCCTGCCCTGGACCACCCTGGTCATCGTCTACCTCGCGATGTACACCCGGCTCACCCGCTCCTCCATGCTGGAGGTCTTCGCCGAGGACTACATGCGCACCGCCCGCGCCAAGGGCCTGCCGGCCGCCGCCGTCGTCCTCAAGCACGGACTGCGGGCCGCCATCACCCCGATCATCACCATCTTCGGCATGGACGTCGGCTCCCTGATCGGCGGCTCCGCGGTCATCACCGAGTCGGTGTTCGGCATCAACGGCATCGGCAAGCTCGCGGTCGACTCCGTCCAGAACTCCGACCTGCCCGTCATCCTCGGCACCACGCTCTTCGCCGCGACGTTCGTCGTCCTCGCCAACGTGGTCGTCGACCTGGTGTACGGCCTCGTCGACCCGCGCGTGCGCCTCGCCTGAGCCCTTCCTCGTCCTTAGGAACACCCGTGTCCGTTCAGACCTCACCGCAGCCCGCGGACGTCACGCCCGCCCCCGCACCCTTCCTCGACGTACGCGATCTGAGGGTGCACTTCCCGACCGAGGACGGCCTCGTCAAGTCCGTCGACGGCGTCTCCTTCACCCTGGAGAAGGGCCGGACCCTCGGCATCGTCGGCGAGTCCGGCTCCGGCAAGTCGGTGACCTCGCTCGCCCTGCTCGGACTGCACAAGGGCACCCGCGCCCGGGTCTCCGGCGAGATCTGGCTGGAGGGGAAGGAACTCGTCGCCCTGCCCGAGGCCGACATGCGCGCACTGCGCGGCCGTACGGTCTCCATGATCTTCCAGGACCCGCTCTCCGCGCTGCACCCCTTCTTCACCGTCGGCGCCCAGATCGCCGAGGCCTACCGCGTGCACCACGAGGTCTCCAAGAAGGAGGCCAAGGACCGCGCGGTCGAGATGCTCAAGCGGGTCGGCATCCCGCAGCCCGAGCGCCGGGTCAGGGACTATCCGCACCAGTTCTCCGGCGGCATGCGCCAGCGCGCCATGATCGCCATGTCGCTGGTCTGCGACCCGGCCCTGCTCATCGCCGACGAACCCACCACCGCCCTCGACGTCACCGTCCAGGCGCAGATCCTGGACCTGATCCGCGACCTCCAGGAGGAGTTCGGCTCCGCCGTCGTCATCATCACGCACGACCTCGGCGTGGTCTCCGACGTCGCCGACGACATCCTGGTGATGTACGGCGGCCGCCGGATCGAGTACGGCACCACCCGCGAGGTCCTCAAGCAGCCCCAGCACCCCTACACCTGGGGCCTGTTGCAGTCGATGCCGCACCTCACCGGCGACGTCGGCGAACGGCTGAACCCGATCCCCGGCACCCCGCCGAGCCTGATCAACCTGCCGGACGGCTGCTCCTTCCACCCGCGCTGTGCCTACAAGGGCTGGGTGCCGGAGGGGCGTTGCACCGTGGAACGGCCCGAGCTGCGCCTCGTCCCCGACACCGGAGGACACCTCGCCGCCTGCCATCTCACCGACCAGGCCAAGCAGGAGATCCGCGGCGGGGCCGGCCCGGACGACCGCGGCGACGGAACCGCACGGGCCGCGCAGTGACGGCGGCGGACGAAAGGGAGCATGACGTGAGCACCACCCAGTCCCTCACCGGGCGGACCACCGACCGCCCCACCGGTGAGAACCTCCTCGAAGTACGCGGTCTGCAGAAGCACTTCCCCCTCCGGCAGGGCATCGTCTTCCAGCGGCAGATCGGGGCCGTACGAGCCGTCGACGGCATCGACTTCTCGGTCGGGCCCGCCGAATCGCTGGGCCTGGTCGGCGAGTCCGGCTGCGGCAAGTCGACCACCGGGCGCCTGGTCACCCGGCTGCTCGAACCCACTGGCGGCTCCGTCGTGTTCGACGGCGAGGACATCACCCACCGGCCTCCCGGGCGGATGCAGGAGGCCCGCCGCAACCTCCAGATGATCTTCCAGGACCCGTACTCCTCGCTGAACCCCCGGCACACCGTCGGCACCATCATCGAGACGCCGATGCGGCTCAACGGCATCAACCCGCCCCAGGGCCACAAGCGGCGCGCCCAGGAACTCCTGGAGACGGTGGGTCTCAACCCCGAGCACTACAACCGCTACCCGAACGAGTTCTCCGGCGGCCAGCGCCAGCGCATCGGCATCGCCCGGGCCCTCGCCCTGCGGCCGAAGCTGATCGTGGCCGACGAACCCGTCTCCGCGCTGGACGTCTCCATCCAGGCGCAGGTCGTCAACCTGCTCCAGGACCTCCAGCGGGAGTTCGGCATCGCCTTCGTCTTCATCGCCCACGACCTCGCCGTCGTACGGCACTTCTCCGAACGGGTCGCCGTCATGTACCTCGGCAAGATCGTCGAGGTCGCCGACCGGGAGTCGCTCTACACCCGGCCACGGCACCCCTACACGCACGCGCTGTTGTCCGCCGTCCCCGAGGCCGACCCGGACGCCACCGAGCGGCGCGAGCGCATCCGGCTGGCCGGGGACGTGCCCTCACCGATCGACCCGCCCTCCGGCTGCCGCTTCCGCACCCGCTGCTGGAAAGCCCGGGACAAGTGCGCCACCGAGGAACCGCAGCTGGTCAGCGTCGAAGGCAGCGCCGCGGGCCACCTCACCGCCTGCCACTTCCCCGAGGAACCGACGGTCGCGGCGCGCGCGGAGGACATCGTCCTCGACCCGGCGCTCACGGAGCTGAAGGGCAGCCTCTGACCACCGCCGGGTCACGCGTACGCCATGGCCCGCAGCGCCCCGGCCGCCCTCCGCGTCACCGGATCCCCGTGGCCGAAGCAGGCCACGTCCGGGTCCAGCTCCGCCAGCCGCCGGCAGGCGGCCAGTACCTGGGAGCGGTCGAGGTTGAACACGCCCGGTATCACCGAGCCGTCCACGGGTGACGCCGCGACCGTGTCCCCCGTGAACAGCACCCCGTGCTCCGGGAGATGGAGCGCGATGCTGCCGTGCGTGTGCCCCGGCACGTGGACGACGTGCGCCCCGCCGCCCCAGTCCAGGATCTCGCCGCCGGCCAGCTCCGTGACCTGCGCCGGCCGGACGAAGTCACCCTCGGGCAGGAGCTTCGCCGCCTGCTCGTACAGCGGTCGCTCCCAGTCCTCGATCACCGGCGGGGGGCCGGGGACCTCGCCCCGTACTACGGGCGCGTCCAGCCGGTGGACCAGCACCTCGGCACCGCCGAGCGCGGCGAACTCGCCCGCCCCGCCCACGTGGTCCTCGTGGAAGTGGGTGAGCACGATCCGCCGTACGTCCCGCGGATCCCGCCCGAGCGCGGTCACCGCCTCGGCGATCGGGGCGCCGTAGCCCGCCGGGCCGGCGTCGATCAGCGTCAGCTCGCCGCGGTCGTCGCCGTCGCGCCACAGGTAGGCCTGGCCGACGGGGAAGCGCAGTAAGTGGAGGCGGGGGAGGAGTTCGATGACGTCCATGGGACGACCGTAGGCAAGGCCCCCGTCCGTGGACGAGGGCCTTTGCTGCGGGCAGAGCGGTCAGCTCGCCGCGTAGTTGCGCAGGAACAGCGCCTCCGCCACCGACAGCCGCTCCAGCTCCTCGGGCGACACGCTCTCGTTCACCGCGTGGATCTGGGCCTCCGGCTCGCTCAGCCCGATGAGCAGGATCTCCGCACGCGGATACAGCGCGGCGAGCGTGTTGCACAGCGGGATGGAACCGCCCTGCCCCGCGTACTGCATCTCCTGCCCCGGATACGCCACCGCCATCGCGTCCGCCATGGCCTGGTACGCCGGGCTGGTGGTGTCGGCGCGGAAGGCCTGGCCCTGGCCGATCTGCTCGGTGCTCACCCGCGCGCCCCACGGCGTGTGCGCCTCCAGGTGCGCCTGGAGCAGCTTGGTCGCCTCGGCCGCGTCCACGCCCGGCGGCACCCGCAGGCTGATCAGCGCCCGGGCGCTCGCCTGCACGGACGGGGTGGCGCCGACGACGGGCGGACAGTCGATGCCGAGGACCGTCACGGCCGGGCGCGCCCAGATACGGTCGGCGACCGTCCCGGAGCCGATCAGCTCCACGCCGTCCAGCACCTTGGCGTCCTGCCGGAACCGCTCCTCGTCGTACTGGAGCCCCTCCCAGGCCGTGTCCCCGGTGAGTCCGTCGACGGTCGTCGAACCGTCCTCGGCGCGCAGCGAGTCCAGGACCCGGATCAGGGCGGCCAGCGCGTCGGGCGCGGCGCCGCCGAACTGGCCCGAGTGCAGGTTGCCGGCGAGCGTGTCGATCCGCACGCGGACGAGAGTCATACCGCGCAGGGTGGACGTGACGGTCGGCAGTCCGACCCGGAAGTTGCCCGCGTCGCCGATGACGATCGTGTCGGACTCCAGCAGGTCCGGGTGCTCCTCCGCGTACCGCTCCAGGCCGCCCGTGCCCTGCTCCTCCGAGCCCTCCGCGATCACCTTGACGTGGACCGGGACGCCGCCGTTCGCCTTCAGCGCGCGCAGCGCCAGCAGGTGCATGATGACACCGCCCTTGCAGTCGGCGGCTCCGCGCCCATACCAGCGTCCGTCCCGCTCGGTCAGTTCGAACGGCGGGGTCGCCCAGCCGGCCTCGTCCAGCGGCGGCTGCACGTCGTAGTGGGCGTACAGCAGGACGGTCTTCGCGCCCTCGGGGCCGGGCAGGTAGCCGTAGACCGACTGCGTGCCGTCGGGGGTGTCGAGCAGGGCCACGTCCTGGAAGCCCTCGGCGGCGAGCGCGTCCGCGACCCAGCGGGCGGCGCCCTCGCTCTCGCTCCTCGGGAACTGGTCGAAGTCCGCCACCGACCGGAAGGCCACCAGTTCGGTGAGCTCTTCCTTCGCCCTGGGCATCAGCGAGGCGACGGTCTCGGCGACCGGATTCGACGACATGGGCACGCTCCTTGTGGGTGCGACGTTGTAGCGGTGAGTGCCGTAGATCCTCCCACAGCGGCCTTCGGCCAGGTCGGCCGTAGGATGCGGGAGACAGCAGGGGCAGGCGGCTTGATCGGGAGCAGTAGACCATCGTGAGCAGCGAGAACTCTTCGGCGGACGACGTGCAGCGAGTGTGGGACGTCGTCGTGGTGGGCGCGGGACCCGCGGGCGCTTCGGCCGCGTACGCGGCGGCGGTCGCCGGGAGACGCGTGCTGTTGCTGGAGAAGGCGGAGCTGCCGCGGTACAAGACGTGCGGCGGCGGCATCATCGGCCCCTCGCGCGACGCGCTCCCGCCCGGCTTCGAGCTGCCGCTCAGGGACCGGGTGCACGCGGTGACGTTCTCGAACAACGGCCGCTTCACGCGTACCCGCCGGTCCAAGCAGATGCTGTTCGGGCTGATCAACCGGCCCGAGTTCGACCAGCAGCTCGTCGAGCACGCGCAGAAGGCGGGCGCCGAGCTGCGGACCGGTGTCACGGTCCAGCGGGTCGAGCAGCACGGCTCGGCGGTGCCCGACCGGCGCACGGTCGCCGTGATCCTCCAGGGCGGCGAGGTCCTGCTCGCTCGGGCGGTGGTCGGCGCGGACGGCAGCGCCAGCCGCATAGGGGCGCATGTCGGGGTCAAGGTCGACCAGGTGGACCTCGGCCTGGAGGTGGAGATCCCGGTGCCGGAGACCGTCGCCGAGGACTGGAAGGGGCGGGTGCTCATCGACTGGGGCCCCATGCCCGGCAGTTACGGCTGGGTCTTCCCCAAGGGCGGCACCCTGACGGTCGGGGTGATCTCGGCGCGTGGCGAAGGCGCCGCGACGAAGCGGTACTTGGAGGAGTTCGTCGGGCGGCTCGGTCTCGCCGGCTTCGAACCGAGCATCTCCTCCGGGCACTTGACCCGCTGCCGGGCCGACGACTCGCCGCTCTCGCGCGGACGGGTGCTGGTGTGCGGTGACGCGGCGGGGCTGCTGGAGCCGTGGACCCGCGAGGGCATCTCCTTCGCGCTGCGGTCCGGGCGGCTCGCGGGGGAGTGGGCGGTGCGGATCGCCGAGGCGCACGACGCCGTGGACACCCGTCGCCAGGCCCTCAACTACGCGTTCGCGGTCAAGGCCGGGCTCGGCGTGGAGATGAGCGTCGGCAAGCGGCTGCTGACCGTGTTCGAGCGCCGCCCCGGACTGTTCCACGCGGCGCTGACGAGCCTCCGCCCGGCCTGGAAGGCGTTCAAGGAGATCACGCAGGGCTCGACGTCGCTGGGCGAGATCGTCCGTACGTACCCGGTGGCCCAGCGGGCCCTGACCGCGCTGGACCGCCGTCCCGCCGCGACGGGCGACGAGGTCAGCCCGTCACAGTGATCTCGAAGACCGGGTGGTCGGGGGCGATGCGGCGCAGCTGGTCGTCCGGGGAGTCGGGGCCGACTCCGTTGAAGAAGACGCCGACCTCCGCCTTCCAGCGCTTGAGGTAGGCGCGCAGGACCGGGGTCTTGTCGTCGTCGGCCACTTCGGTCGCGGTGAAGGTGTCCACGCGCTTGCCGAGATGCAGTTCGCCGCCGCCCGCAGCGCGCATGTTGTGCGTCCACTGGACGTGGCCGCGGGGCGCGACCAGGTACTGCCGGCCGTCCAGCGTCAGTACGTTGACCGGGGTGGTGCGCCACTGGCCGCTCTTGCGGCCGCGGACGGCGAGGACGCGGGAGCCCCAGACGCTGATGCCGCGGCGGGTCAGCCAGGTGACGAGCCGGTTGAAGACTTTGACCGTGAACCAGCCGGGCTTGCGGACGTGCGTGGACATGGGGTCCCCCTGTTGGGTGTGGGAGCAGTGCCCTCGTTTGTGAGCACTGCTCTCGCTCGTTGCCGCAAGTCTGCCCGAGACCGGTGCTCCAAAGCAAGAGCACTGCTCTCCTTTTTTGTCGCCGCTCTCGTTTATGTGCGCCGCTCTCGTTTGTGTGCACTGCTCCACTTCCATGGCACACTGCCCCGCATGAGCACCGCACACGGCGCCCGTGCCCGGGCCAGGATCGAAGTCACCGCGGCCATCAAGGACGAGGCCCGCAGACAGCTCGCGGCCGAGGGCGCCGCCAGGCTCTCGCTGCGGGCCGTCGCCCGCGAGCTCGGCATGGTCTCCTCCGCGCTGTACCGCTACTTCCCCAGCCGTGACGACCTGCTGACCGCCCTCATCATCGACGCCTACGACTCCCTCGGCGAGGCCGCCGAGGCCGCCCACGAGGCAGCCGCCGGCTCCGGCCCCCTGCAACGCTGGATCACGGTGTGCGAGGCGGTGCGGCGCTGGGCGCTCGGCCATCCGCACGAGTACGCCCTCATCTACGGATCGCCCGTGCCCGGCTACACCGCCCCCGACACCACGGTCCCGGCCGCTGCCCGCGTCGGTCTGCTGTTCTTCGGCATCGTGCGCGACGCCTACCGCGGCCTCGGCCTGGCCAGGCCCTCGCTGCCGGCCGACCTGCGCCCGGAGGCCGAGCGGATGGCCGCCGACCTCGCGCCGGACCTCCCGCCCGAGACGGTGACGGCCCTCGTCGCGGCCTGGGCCCAGTTGTTCGGGCTGGTCGGCTTCGAGCTGTTCGGTCAATTCCACCGGGTGGTGGAGGACCGGGAGACGTTCTTCCGGCACGCTGCGGGGCAACTCGCCCACGGGGTGGGGCTGGTGTATCCGCAGCACGGACCCGCTGCCGAGAAGCCGGCGTCCTGACGGGCGGCGTACTTCCCCGGGAGTACGTGTGATCACCGCGCCTGGGTGACGCCGCTGCGGACGGGCGGCGTCTAGCGTGGCCGGTATGGACGAGCAGCGTGTGCGGGGCGGGCCGCCGCAGTGGTGGCGGCACGGGCCCGTGTGGTGGGACCGTGTGGGGGAGGGGGAGCGCGCGCCCCGGTGGCCCTGGCGGTCCACCGTCGTCGTCACGGGCTTCGTCCTGGTCGGCTCGAACTTCGCCGCTCACGGCCAGGAGGGCGAGCGCGCGGCCCTGGACCCCTTCGCACGGGTGCTCCTGCTGGTGGCAGGGGCGCTGCTGCTGTGGCGCAAGCGGTACCCGGTGGCCGTGGTCTTCGGCACGGCGGGTGCCGTCATGCTCTACCTGGGGGCCGGGTATCCGTACGGCCCGGTGCTCCTCACCGTCGCCCTGGCGTGCTTCAGCGCGATCGTCGCCGGGCATCGCTGGGCGGCGTGGGCGGCGATGGGAACGCTCTGGGCGGGGCACGTCCTGGTGGCGCACTGGCTCTACCAGTGGCTGCCGCCGTCGGGGGACTCCGCCGCCTCCTGGGGCGAGGAACTGGTGGTCGCCACCTGGGTCGTGGCGATCGCGGCGGTGTCGGAACTGTTCCGGATCCGCCGCGTGCAATGGGTCCGCGAGCGGGCCGAGCGTGCCGAGGCCGCGCGGCGACGGGCCGACGAGGAGCGGCTGCGGATCGCCCGGGAACTGCACGACGTCCTGGCCCACAGCATCTCCGTCATCAACGTGCAGGCGGGTGTCGGCCTCGCGCTCCTCGACTCCGATCCCGAGCAGGCCCGTACGGCGCTCACCACCATCAAGGCCCAGAGCAAGGAGGCGCTCGGCGAGGTGCGCCAGGTGCTCGACACGCTGCGGGCGCCCGGTGACGCGCCGCGCGCCCCCGCGCCCGGGCTGGACCGGCTGCCCGAGCTGGTGGAGCAGGCGGCGAGCGCGGGCCTGACCGTCGACGTCGAGAGCGAGCCGCCGCGCCTCGCGCCCGGCACGGACCTCGCCGCCTTCCGCATCGTCCAGGAGGCCCTGACCAACGTCGTACGCCACTCGGGTTCGCGGCACGCGCGCGTGCACCTCGCGCACGACTCGGACGTGCTGCGGCTGCGTGTCGACGACGACGGGCCCGCGACCGGCGCCGACGCCGGTGGCAGCGGCAACGGGCTGGCGGGGATGCGGGAGCGGGCCGCCGCGCTGGGTGGCACCATCGAGGCGGGGCCCCGTCCGGACGGCGGTTTCCGGGTGCTCGCCGTACTGCCGCTGACGGCTTCCGCCGAGGTCGAGGAGGACCGGTGATCCGCGTACTGCTCGCCGACGACCAGTCACTGGTCCGGGCCGGGTTCCGGGCGCTGCTCGACGCGCAGCCCGACATCGAGGTGGCCGCGGAGGCCGCCGACGGGGAGGAGGCGGTGCGCGTGATCCGCGAACTGCGGCCCGACGTCGTCCTGATGGACATCCGCATGCCCGTGCTCGACGGCCTGGTCGCGACCCGCCGGGTCACCGAGGACCCGGACCTCGGGGACGTCAAGGTGGTCATGCTCACCACCTTCGAGCTCGACGAGTACGTCTTCGAGGCGATCCGCTCGGGCGCCTCCGGCTTCCTGGTCAAGGACACCGAGCCGGACGAACTCCTGCGCGCCGTACGGGCGGTGGTCGCGGGCGACGCGCTGCTCTCGCCGGGGGTGACGCGCCGTCTGATCGCCGAGTTCGCGGCCCGCTCCAAGGAACCGGCGGCGGCCGACGCGCTGGCCCGGCTCACGGAGCGGGAGCGGGAGGTGATGGCCCTGGTCGGCATCGGCCTGTCCAACGAGGAGATCGCCCGCCGCCTGGTCGTCAGCCCGCTCACCGCGAAGACCCACGTCAGCCGCACGATGGTGAAGCTGGGCGCCCGCGACCGGGCCCAACTGGTCGTCCTCGCCTACGAGTCGGGGCTGGTGCGGCCGGGCTGGCTGGGCTGACCAGCCGAGCGGAACCGGACCAGCACACTGACGACCCGGGCGGCGAAGAGGACGGGTGCGAGCAGCAGCCCGGTGCGCAGCAGCAGACTCTCCGGCGTGCCCGGGAGGTCGAAGAGCAGCGCGGGCCCGGCCACGGCCCCGAAGACGACCGCCGCCGCGAAGGCCGCGCTGCACAGCGCGTACCCGATCTCGACGGTGATCGCGTCCCGTTCGGCCTGCGTGCGCCGTCCCCCGTGACTGGTCATACGGCGAGTCAAACAGCAGGGCGCCCGCTGGGCAAGCGTCCCGCCGCGCGCGCTGCGACGCCGTCTGCGGGTTTGTCGAGGACGTACGCCGTGTAGCGAGTGACGCGCCCGATGGCCCGGTGAGCCCGGACGACCGTGATGACCTCGTCCCAGTCCTGTGCGTCGAGTGTTCTCAGGCCGGGCCACCGCACGCACAGGGCCTGTCGGCCGGCCCGGGTGGACGCGGTGCCGACGAACAGGGCACAGAGCTGGGCTGCCCTGTGGAGTACGGGAGTCGTCCAGTCGAGGATCCGGCGTGTGGTGAAGCCGGCGGCGGAAGCCATCAGCGGGTACCGCTCGTACGGTTCGATGTCGTCGAAGCGCCAGGTCCCGCGCACGAGGCCGTTCGGGTCGAGGGCCGCGATCGGCTGATCCGTGCGGGAAGTGACATCCACGAGGACGAGCCGGCCTCCTGGGCGCAGCAGTCGGAAGCTTTCGCTCAGGAACGACCTGCGGCCCTCATGGCCGAAGTGGAAGGCGGCCTCCAGGCAGTGCACTCGATCGAACGAACCATCCGCCAGCGGGATCCCCGCTGCCCGCTGCGGCAGAGCCGTGGCGTCGGCGACGGCGAAACGCGTGCCGGAACAGCCGCCGAAGCGGCGACGCGCCTGGTCGATCTGCGCGGGCTGGATGTCCACCCCCAGCGCCCGGCATCCCGCGGCGCCCAACCGCGCGGTGGTGTCGCCGCGACCGCATCCGGCATCCAGGACGAGCTGTCCGGGCCGGGCGTCCAGCAACCCCAGCGACCGGCGAGCCAGACGGCGCTGAAAGGGCACCGGCCCGGCCAGGGCCGCGACCGGCAGGGTGGGCAGCGTGAAGTAGCCGATGTTGGCCAGGCTGTCCCAGCCGAGGTGCCGCAGTACCCGGAAGAGCACACTGTCGTCGTTGTAGGCACTCGCGAGGTCTCCGCTGTCACCCATCCCGCATCCTCCGCTTTCCGTGGGCACCCGCACCGACCACTGCCCGTGTCACCGCCCGGACCTGCGCTTACACTGAGCCCATAAGGGATGTTCGTGACATACCGGAACCGTCGTGCGCTATCAGCGGATGCTCGTACCGGCCCTCGCCCTGGTCCTCGTGGTGGTGCCCGCGCTCTCGGCGCGGGCGCAGGGTGAGGAAGTCCCGCGCGGCCCCACATTCGCCGCGCGCGCTCTGCAGGCGCTCATCGACGGAATCCAGTTCGGAGTGATCATCGCGATCACATCGGTCGGGCTCTCGCTGATCTTCGGCACCATCCACCTGATCAACTTCGCGCACGGCGAGTTCGTGACGATCGGCGCCACCTTCGCGTTCTTCCTCAACGTCTCCGCGGCCGGTCCGGGCTGGCACCTGATCCCCGCCGCCCTGGCCGCGGTGGTCTTCGGCGCCCTGCTGGGCGGGGCCGTAGATCGCGGCATCTGGCGCCCGCTGCGGGCCCGGGGCACCGGGCTGATCAACATGTTCATCGTCACCATCGGGCTCTCGCTGCTGCTGCGCCACGTCGTCCTCGTGCTGTACGGAACGCGGCCCGCCTCCTACGCGCAGTACGACATCCAGAGCACGATCGACCTGGGGCCGGCCGGCATCACCCCAAGGGACCTCACCGTCACCCTGCTCGCCGTGCTGGTGCTGCTCGGCGTCGCCGCGCTCCTGCAGAAGACGCGGATCGGCACGGCCGTGCGGGCCGTCTCCGCCAACCGTGACCTCGCGGAGGCGTCGGGCATCGACGTGCAGCGGGTGGTGCTGTTCGTGTGGATGCTCGGCGGCGGGCTGGCCGCGCTCGGCGGGGTCTTCTTCGGCCTGGTCGAGATCGTCACCTGGGACATGGGCTTCAAGCTCCTGCTGCTCATGTTCGCGGGGATCATCCTGGGCGGCCTCGGCTCCGCCTACGGTGCGATGGTCGGCAGCCTCGTCATCGGCGTCGTCGCCCAGATGTCCACACTGTGGTTCCCGGTCGACCTGCAGTACGCCTGGGCGCTGCTCGTGCTCATCCTCGTCCTCCTCGTCCGGCCGCAGGGCATCCTCGGCCGGGCCGAACGCGTCGGGTGAGGGGTGTGCGCCATGGACTTCTCGGCCATCGTCTCCGACGCCCTGCGCTCGGGAATCGGCCCCATCGCCGCCGTCTACGCGCTCGCCGCGATGGGACTGAACCTGCACTTCGGTTACACGGGGCTGCTCAACTTCGGCCAGGTCGGATTCATGCTGGTCGGCGGCTACGGACTCGCCATCACGGTGTCGACGTACGACGGCCCGATGTGGCTCGGCGTCCTGGGCGGAATCGCCTGCGCGATCGTGCTGGCACTGCTCCTCGGCCTGCCCACCCTGCGCCTGCGCGCCGACTACCTCGCCATCACCACGATCGCGGCGGGGGAGACGCTACGGCTGTTCTACCGCTCCAGCTGGGCCGAGCCGGTCACCGGTGGGGTGTTCGGGCTGCAGAGGTTCGCGAACGACTTCTACGCGCTCAGCCCCATCGACCCCGGCACCTACGGTGTGTGGCTCGTGAGGTTCAGCTCCCGCGACCTCTGGGTGATGATCGTCGGTTGGGCGCTGGTGCTCGTGGTCGGGGGTCTGCTGGCCCTGCTGATCCACAGCCCCTGGGGCCGTGTCATCCGGTCGATCCGTGAGGACGAGGTCGCCGCGCGCAGCCTCGGCAAGAACGTCTACGCGTACAAGATGCAGAGCCTCGTGCTCGGCGGCGTCATCGGGGCGGTCGCGGGCATGGTGCAGGCGATCCAGGTGCAGTCCGTGAACCCGGACAACTACGATCCGGGCGTCACGTTCTTCCTGTACACGCTGCTCGTCCTCGGAGGCGCCGGGCGCATCCTCGGGCCGGTCGTCGGCGCGATCCTGTTCTGGTTCGTCCTCAGCTTCCTCGACAGCGCGCTCCGCCAGGCCATCGACGCCGAGTACATCTCTCCGGACCTCATCAGCACCTCGGAGGTCGGCGCGGTGCGCTTCGCCCTGGTCGGAGTCGCCCTGATCCTGCTGGTCGCGTTCCGGCCGCAGGGCATCCTCGGCAGCCGGAAGGAGATGCTGCTCAGTGGCCGCTGACACCCACGCATCCAGCACCGGCCGGCTCTCCGCGATCGATCCCGAGCCGGGGGTGCGCAAGCCCGATCCCCTGCTGGTCCTGGACCAGGTGACCCGTACCTTCGGCGGCCTGGTCGCCGTGCGGGTCGAGCACCTGGAGGTGCAGCGCGGGGCCATCACGGCGCTCATCGGGCCGAACGGAGCCGGCAAGACCACGTTGTTCAACGTGGTGAGCGGCTTCGACCGGGCCGACGACGGCCGGTGGTCGTTCGACGGACAGCCGCTCGCCGGCTCCCCGGCGCACCGGGTGGCGCGGCGCGGCATGGTCCGTACGTTCCAGCTCACCAGGACGCTCGCCCGGCTCACCGTGCTGGAGAACATGCTGCTCGCCGCGCCCGGGCAACTCGGCGAGCGGGCGCTGCCCGCGCTGCTGCGACCCCTGTGGCGCGGGCAGGAGCGGGAGTCCGAGCGCCGGGCCGACGAACTGCTGGACCGGTTCCGGCTCGGGCCCCTGCGCGACGACCATGCCGGCACGCTCTCCGGCGGTCAGCGCAAGCTGCTGGAACTGGCCCGCGCGCTCATGGTCCGGCCGGTCATGCTCCTGCTCGACGAGCCGATGGCCGGGGTGAACCCCGCGCTGACCCAGTCGCTGCTCGGACACATCACGCAGTTGCGGGACGAGGGGCTCACGGTGTGCTTCGTCGAGCACGACATGGACGTGGTGATGGGCATCAGCGACTGGGTGGCCGTCATGGCCGACGGCCGCCTGGTGGCCGAGGGCCCACCGCACACGATCGGCCGGAACACCGCCGTCGTGGACGCCTACCTGGGCAAGCGGCACGACGAGCCGGAGGCGACCGAGGAGAAGGGCGAGGCGAGGGGCGAGGAGAAGGGCAGGGAGGAGTAGCGATGTCCGCCGAGGAGCAGGCACCGGTGCTGGCGGCCGACGACATCGTCGCCGGTTACGTCCCCGGTGTCGATGTGCTGCGCGGATGCAGCGTCGAGGTGCGTCCGGGCGAGGTGGTCGGCGTGATCGGCCCCAACGGTGCCGGCAAGTCGACGCTGATCAAGGCCGTCTTCGGGCTGCTGCGGGTGCGCGGCGGGACCGTGCGGCTGCGCGGAGAGGACGTGACCGGCCGGCCCGCGCACGAGCTGGTCCGGCGGGGCGTGGGCTACGTACCGCAGCTGCAGAACGTGTTTCCCACGCTGACCGTCGAGGAGAACCTGCGGATGGGCGTGTATCTGCGGCCCAAGGACCACACGCGGCGGGTCGTGGCGGTCGAGGAGCTCTTCCCCGTGCTGGCCGACCGCCGCAAGCAGAAGGCCGGCGCGATGTCCGGCGGCGAACGCCAGATGCTCGCGATGGCCCGCGCCCTGATGATGGAGCCGCAGCTGCTGCTGCTCGACGAGCCGTCGGCCGGCCTGTCACCGCTCCATCAGGACCACGTCTTCGACCGGTGCAGAATGATCAACAGCGCGGGCGTCGCCGTGCTCATGGTCGAGCAGAACGCCCGCAGGTGCCTGCAGCTCTGCGACCGCGGTTACGTCCTGGACCAGGGCCGCAACGCGTACACCGGCACGGGTACGGCCCTGCTGCACGACGAGAAGGTGATCGAGCTCTACCTCGGCACGCTCGCCCGCGTCCGTTGACTCCCGCTGTCGGTCCTCCCGGTCACTCCTCGGCCCTGCTGGTCTCGGTACGCAGGGTCTGCAACGCTCCCTTGTCGTCGTAGCCGTACACCTCGATCGTCGCCTGGCCGGGTTCGCCCTTGTCGGTGAAGTTGAGCGGACCGCTCACACCGTCGTAGTCGATGTCCCTGCCGTCGGCGAGCAGCTCCTTGCAGGCGGCGAACGAGTTGCACTTCTCGCCGTCCTTGGTGATCCCGTTCATCTCCTTCACGTACTCGCCGGGATCGTCGGACTCCGCCTTCTCGGCGGCGAGCGCGATCGTCGTCACGCAGTCGAACACCTGCGGTGCGAACTGCAGCTCCTTCAGCTTCGGCGCGAATTCCTTGAGGTCCTTCACGTACTGTGCGTTCTCCGCCGACGCCGGCGCGGTCCCCTTCATCCCGGAGAGCCTCTCGGGCTGGCCCGGGGCGACCAGCGAGGGCAGTTCCTCGCTGCGCAGTCCGTCGGCGCCGTAGACGCCGATCCGGTCGGGCCCGAGTCCGGACTCGATCATGCCCTGCAGGATCTGGGTGCCTTCCTCGAAGGCGATCACCACGGCGGCGTCCGGCCTGGAGTTCTCGATCTGCTGGGCGACCTGGTCGAAGTTGGTCGCCTTCGGGTCGTAGGTCTCGGCCAGCGTCACCGTCGCACCGCGCTCCTCCAGCGACTCCCGGGTGGACTCCATCAGGCCGCGCCCGTAGTCGTCCGCCCGTGCGACCAGGGCCACCCGGTTGTGGCCGTCGTCGCGGACGACATCCGCCAGGATGGGTCCCTGCAAGGCGTCGCTCGGGACGGTACGGAAGTAGAAGCCGTCGTCCTCGTAGTCGGTGAAGGTAGGAGCGGTGTTCGACCCCGAACACTGCACGACGCCCGCTCCTGTCACCCGGTCGATGAACGACAGCGACATGCCGGAAGCCGCGGCGCCGATGATCGCGTCCACGCCTGCCGCGAGGACCCGGTCCGCCGACTGTGCGGCAACGGCCTCCTGGCCCGCCTCGTCACTGGAGACCACAGTGGGCACGGACTTGCCCAGGACCCCGCCGGCGTCGTTGATCTTCTCTATCGCGAACTTCAACGACTCGATCTGGGGTGGGCCGAGGTAGGCCAGCTGTCCCGTCTCCGGCAGGACGTAGCCGAACTGGAGCTCACCATCGCCCGGCTCGGCCTGGGCAGTGCCCGTCGTGCCACAGACGGCTATCACAAGAGCAGCCGCGCTTGCGAAGATCGCGGACCGCCGTATCGACGCTTTCATCTCCGCCTCCGCTCTTTACAGGCGGCGGTGGTCGACTGGCCGGCCATCCGCCCGCCATCTGTACCTGAGGGTAGAACTCATTTGAAATCCGGAAAAGGATGAAGCGTACACTTTTTTGGTTTGTTGTCGTTTTCTCTCCAGCCCTGCGCTCCCTTCGCAGGTCACGCAGGGCGTCGGGGTCACCACGGGATGCGCTCCCTAGTCGCGTACGGCGACGCGCTCCGTCTCCTTCGGGGTGGACTTGGCGACCACGACGGAGGGCTGCTCCCGCCGGGTGCGCAGGCCCGTGAGGGTGATCAGCAGGCCGACGAGGGCGACGAGCGTCACGACCACCAGTCCGGGCCGGTAGCTGTCGAGGACGGCCTGCGGGGAGGCGTTGCCCTGCTCGGGGGAGTTCGCGGTCACCACCGCCGTCACCACGGCGAGGAAGATCGCGCCGCCCACCTGGACCGAGGTGTTGAGCAGCCCGGAGACCATGCCCTGCTCGTGCTCGTCGACGCCGTTGGTGGCCTGGACGTTGAGAGAGGGGAAGGTCAGCGCGAAGCCGGAGCCGACCAGCAGCATCGTCGGCAGGATCACCACCGCGTAGACCGGATTGAGGTCGATGCGCAGGAACAGCACGTAGCCGGTCACCATCAGGGCGAAGCCCAGCACCATCAGCCGGGCCGTGCCGAACCGGTCGATGACGGCCCCCACCTTCGTCGCGGACAGCGCCACCAGCGCGCCCGCCGGCAGGAAGGCCAGGGCCGTGTGCAGCGCCGACCAGCCGAGCAACTGCTGCATGTACAGGGTCACCAGGAACTGGAAGCCGATGTAGCTGCCGACGAACGTCAACGCGCCCAGCTGGGCCCGTACTTGCGGCCCCGAGCGCAGCACGCCGAGCCGGATCAGCGGGCTGGGGCTGCGCCGCTCGACGGTGACGAAGGCCGCCAGCAGGACGGCGACGGCGGCGAAGGACAGGATGGTCCGGGCCGATCCCCAGCCCACCTCGGGCGCCTCGACGACGGTGAAGACGAGCAGCAGCATCGATGAGGTGCCGAGGATCGCGCCGGGGATGTCGTAGCCGCCCTGGCCGCGTTCGCGCTCACTGCGCGGCAGCAGCTTCAGGCCCACGAGCAGGGCGATCAGCGCGATGGGAGCGGGCAGGAGCATCGTGAGCCGCCAACTGGCCTGAGTGAGCAGGCCGGAGAAGACCAGGCCCATCGAGTAGCCGGTGGCGCCGCAGGTGGTGTAGATGGCCAGGGCGCGGTTGCGCAACGGGCCTTCGGGGAACGTCGTGGTGATGATCGACAGGCCGGCGGGGGCCGTGAAGGCCGCGCTCAGGCCCTTGACGAAGCGGCTGGCGATGAGCAGCGGCCCCGAGTCGACGAGACCGCCGAGCAGTGAGGCCAGCGCGAAGACGCCCAGCGCCACCAGGAAGACCTGGCGCCGGCCCAGCAGGTCGGCGGCGCGTCCGCCGAGGAGCAGCAGTCCGCCGTAGCCCAGGATGTAGCCGCTGACGATCCATTGCAGCGCCGAGGTCGACAGGCCGAGGTCGGCACCGATGGAGGGCAGCGCGACGCCGACCATGGACACGTCCAGGGCGTCCAGGAACATCGCGGCGCAGAGCACCAGCAGGGTGCCCCAGAGCCGGGGAGTCCAACGTCCGTCGGACGTGGGGGAGGTGAGCGGAGAGGTCATGGCCGAGACACTACATGCGCATGCATGAGATGCAAACGCATTTAATTCAGGTGCAACAAATTTCGCACTCTGCTACGGTGCCGCGCATGGCGGCGAAGCAGGCCGAGCAGGCGCTCGTGGAACAGTGGCGGGACATTCTGGCGCTGCACGCGCGAACACAGTGTGAACTCGACCGGGTTCTGCACGACCACGGCCTGTGCGCCAGCGACTTCGAGGTGCTCGACGTCCTCGCCGGGTGCCGGGCGGCGAAGGGCACTCCCTCGTACCGCGTCCAGGAGATCTCCGAGCGGGTCCATCTGAGTCAGAGCGCGCTGTCGCGGCTGATCGCCCGGCTGGAGAAGGAGGGGCTCGTCGAGCGCCGCATGTGTCCGGAGGACCGGCGGGGTGTACGCGTCGCCCTCACGGCGAAGGGGCGCACGCTGCACGGTGACGTGCTGCCCGTGCAGCGTGCGGTGCTGGCGCGGATGCTGGCGGACGGCTGAACGCCGTCAGATCCCTGATGTCTCCCGCCACAGCTCGGCGAGCGCCTGGTCGCCCGTGACCGACGGCAGGGGAGCCCGGTTCCACAGCCCCAGGTACAACTTCTCGGCCGGACCGGACAGTTCGCACTCGGCGTCCCCGGAGACGCCTCGCGTGGTCACGGGCGGCTCGGACGACAGCCGTACGGTCCACGCGGCGTCGGTGTCGTCCGTGCGCACCCGCAGGACGCGCGGCTCGTCCGTGCGCACCCGGCTTCTGGAGCGGGCGTGGAAGCCGCGCAGCAGTTCGTCGATGCCGTCGGTGGCGAAGTCGGGGGTGACGGGGGTGACGGGGGTGATGCCGCCGCCGCGCGCGGACTCCGCGTCGACCCGGTGCACCGCCGTCTCGTGCGCCTGCCGCCGGGTCCAGAAGGCCAGCGGGGACGGCGCGGGCAGGAAGAACCAGCACTCCACATCGGGTGAGGCGTCGGCCAGCGTGCCGACGAGGTGGCGGTGGCTGTCGCGGTACCAGGCCACGAGCTCCGCGCCGTCGAGGTCCGGGGCCTCACCCAGCGGACGGCGCTCGGTGTGCCGCTCGGCGACGTACGACGCGGCCCAGCGGTGCACCGCGCCCGTGTGCCGCAGCAGATCACGCACCTGCCACTGAGGGCACGTCGGCACCTTCGCGCTCGTCCCGGCCTCCTCGGCGGCCGCGGCCAGCAATCGGCCCTCTGTCTCCAGCGCCTGAAGGAACTCGGGGGTCTCCATGGCGCGAGTCTGCCGTATGGAGCACGCTCCAAGCGCCGGAATTTTCCAGGGGGGCGCTACGGAAGCGGTGTGCCGCCGGTTGCGTTGACGATCTCTGCGGTGATGTACGACGCGTCCTGTGAGGCGAGGAAGACATACGCCGGAGCCATCTCGGCCGGCTGCGCGGGCCGCCCGATGGGCGCCTGCTCGCCGAACGTCCGGGTGTCCGGCATCGTCGCCGGGATGAGCGGCGTCCACACCGGGCCGGGCGCCACGGCGTTGACGCGGACGCCCTTGTCGATCACCATCTGCGCCAGCCCCTGCGTGAAGGTGACGATCGCGCCCTTGGTCGTCGCGTAGTCCAGCAGATGCGGACTGGGCTTGTAGGCCTGCACCGAGGTGGAGTTGATGATGCTGCCGCCCTCCGGGATGTGCGGCAGGGCCAGCTTGCACAGCCAGAACATGCCGTACAGGTTGGTGCGCAGCACCCGGTCGAACTGCTCGGTGGAGATCGCCTCGATGCCGTCGGGCTGCGACATCTGGTACGCCGCGTTGTTCACCAGGACGTCGATCCGGCCGAACTCCGCGACGGCACGGTCGATCAGCGCCCGGCAGTTCTCCTCCTCCCGTACGTCGCACGAGACGGGTACGGCACGCCGTCCGGCCTCCTCGACCAGCCGGGCGGTCTCGGCGGCGTCGTCCTTCTCGTCGTCCAGGTGGGTGAAGATCACGTCGGCTCCCTCCCGGGCGAACGCCAGGGCGACCGCACGGCCGATCCCGGAGTCGCCGCCGGTGATCACGGCCTTGCGGTCGGTCAGCCGGCCGCTGCCCCGGTAGGACTTCTCACCGTGGTCCGGGGGCGGGTCCATGGGGCCGGTCCAGCCTGGGTGCGGCTGGTCCTGGGAGGGAAACTCCGGGGTGGGGTGCTGGTCGCCGGGGTGCTGCTGATCGGTCACGGGTCTGCCTCCTTGTCCATGGCGTACGGCCCGGTGACCACACCCGGTGATCACAACGGGCTCGGCCCCGGGTACCCCGATGCCGGGGTACGGATCACCTGGCCGTGGACGTGATTGGCTGTGGCCCGGCCCGCATCCGTATGCACGTGTCAGTGGTCGGGGTCGTGGAAGGATCAGCGCGCCGCGGCGCGGCGCGTCGCGACACCGATGAGCGCGGCCACGGCGGCAAGGATCGCCACGCTGGTGAGCGCGGCCGGAAGGGAGAACCAGTCCGCCATGAAGCCGATGGCGGGCGGCCCCAGCAGCATGCCGCCGTAACCCAGCGTGGAGGCGGTGGCGACTCCGCTGGGGCCGGCGAGCGCGCCCGCGCGTTCCACGGCCACGGGGAAGAGGTTCGCCAGGCCGATGCCCGTGACCGCGTACCCGAGCAGGGCGGCCCACAGGGCGGGGGCGAGTGAGCCGAGCAGCATCCCGGCCGCCGCCGTGGCACCGCCCGCCACGACGGTCCGGGTCCGCCCCAGACGCTCCAGGAGCGTCGTGCCGGTCAGGCGGCCCACCGTCATGGCGAGCGCGAAGCAGGCGTAGCCGATGGCCGCGGCACCCGGCGAGGCGCCCAGGTCCTCTTCGAGGTGCAGGGCGCCCCAGTCGGCCAGCGCCCCCTCGCCGAACGCGGTGCACCCCGCGATCAGGCCGAAGACGAGCACGAGTCCCCGGGTGCGGCCGTCCAGGCGGCGCGGGGCGGCGCCCTCCGCGGGCCGTTCCCGTTCCGGCGGCACCGGCGGCTTCTGCCGCAGGAGCGTGGGGCCCGCCACGGCGGTCACGAGCAGTCCGACGACGGTGAGCAGCAGCAGGTGCCGGGTGGGGGAGAGGGATCCCGCGACGAGGGCGCCCACCCCCGCGCCGATCATGCCGCCCAGGCTGAACGCGGCGTGGAAGCTCGGCATGATCGGCCGCCGCATCGCGGCCACGAGGTCCACGGCGGCGCTGTTGAAGGCGACGTTGATCCCGCCGTACGCGGCGCCGAACACCAGCAGGACGAGACCGAGCGCGAGGGCCGAGTGGGTCAGCGGGGGCAGGGCGACGCTGAGGGAGAGCAGGACGGCGCAGGTGACGGTGACCCGGTGGTTGCCGTAGCGGCGGCACAGGCGGCCGGTGAGGATCATGGTGACGACGGCTCCGGCGGAGACGCCCAGGAGGGCGAGGCCGAGGGCGCTGGCGGAGGCGTCCGTCTGTTCCTTGATGGCGGGGATGCGCACGACCCAGCCGGCGAAGACGAAGCCGTCGAGGGCGAAGAAGACGGTGATCGCCGTGCGGAGTCGGGTGAGGGAGTTGCCGTTGCCCGGCACGGCACTGTGCGTTCGGGATTTGTTTATTTGCGGCACAAACTCAGGCTAGGTGGGTGCGGGCACCACGACAAGGTGCGACGCTGGGACGAGAGCCATCCGCCGAGGGAACTCGGGAGCGTACATGGGACGTGACGTGCCGGCCCTGGTGTTCACACGGGAGGACCGCCGTCGGTACCGGGCCAAGATGCAGACCGACCTCGAGGTGCTGGCCCGGATGCTGCGCGAGTCCAGCTTCGAGAGCGAGCGCCCCCGGGTCGGTCTGGAGATCGAGCTCAACCTGGTGGACGACCACGGGCTGCCCGCGATGCGCAACACCGACGTGCTCCAGGCGATCGCCGACCCCGCCTGGTCCAGCGAGCTGGGCCGCTTCAACCTGGAGATCGACATCCCGCCCCGGGAACTGACGACCGGCGGCCCCGGAGCCTGGGAGCAGACGATCCGGGACGCCCTGAACCACGCCGAGGACCGCGCCGCGGCCGTCGGCGCGCACCTGATCATGGTCGGCATCCTGCCCACCCTGGACGAGGCGGACGTCAGTGAGACCGCCCTCTCCGGTGACCCGCGGTACCGGATGCTCAACGAACAGATCTTCGCGGCGCGGGGCGAGGACCTGAGGATCAGGGTCGACGGCGTGGAGCGCCTGTCGACGTACGCCGACACCATCACCCCCGAGGCCGCCTGCACCAGCACCCAGTTCCATCTCCAGGTCGCCCCCAAGCAGTTCGCGGACTACTGGAACGCGGCCCAGGCCATCGCCGGCGTGCAGGTCGCCCTGGCGGCGAACTCGCCCTTCCTGTTCGGCAGGGAGCTGTGGCGCGAGACCCGCATCCCCCTGTTCGAGCAGGCCACCGACACCCGCCCCGAGGAGATCAAGGCCCAGGGCGTACGGCCCCGGGTGTGGTTCGGGGAGCGGTGGATCACCAGCGTCTTCGATCTCTTCGAGGAGAACGTGCGCTACTTCCCGGCCCTGCTGCCGCTGTGCGACGACGAGGACCCGCAGCAGGCGCTCGACGGCGGCGGCGTTCCGCAACTGGGCGAACTGACCCTGCACAACGGCACGATCTACCGCTGGAACCGCCCCGTCTACGCCGTCACCGACAGCGGCCCGCACCTGCGCATCGAGAACCGGGTGCTGCCCGCCGGCCCCACCGTGGCCGACATCATCGCCAACGGCGCCTTCTACTACGGTCTCACCCGCGCCCTGGTCGACGAGGACCGGCCGGTGTGGACGCGAATGTCCTTCTCGGTCGCCGAGGAGAACCTGCACACCGCGGCCCGCGACGGCATCGACGCCCGCCTGTACTGGCCCGGCACGGGTGAAGTACCGGCCACGGAACTGGTGTTGCGGCGTCTGCTGCCGCTGGCCCACCGGGGTCTGGAGCTGGCCGGCATGGACGCGGCCTGGCGCGAACCGCTGCTGGGCATCGTCGAGCAGCGCTGTGTCACCGCCCGCAACGGCGCCCTGTGGCAGGCGGAGACGGTCCATCATCTGGAGAAGACCGGCGTCTCCGACCGGCGTGAGGCGCTGCGGCAGATGACCACGACCTACATGGACTACATGCACATGAACGCGCCCGCGCACACCTGGCCGGTGGACTGACCGCCGCGGCATCACCGGATCACGCGGGGCTGGGCGCGGCCTGGCCGCCCCACTCCTCGGCGGCGCCTGACCACTCCTCGGCGGCCGTCAGCGGGACGGGAGCGGGCGGCTGCGCCGACGTCGTCAGCTCGATCCGCCGTCCCTCGGCCGACGAACGCAGGAGCGCGGTCATCGTCTCCAGTACGTGCAGGGCGAGTTCACCGCTCGCGCGCGGTGCCCGCTGCCCGTCGGCGGCGATGAAGTCGAGCAGCCCGACGCCCCGTGCGCCGTCGACGTAGCCCGCGGACGGCGGGAGTGGGCGCCACTGGGTGTCGCCGAGTCCGAAGAGCCGTACGTCGCCGTCGAAGCGGTTCGGGTCCGGGACGGCGAGGGTTCCCAGCTCGCCGTGGACCTCGATCGGGGACGCCGTGGTGGCCACCCCGTCGAAGCTCGTCGTGATCGTCGTCAGCGTCCCGCCCACGTGCTCCAGCACACCGGAGACATGGCTGTCCACCTCCACCGGTATCCGCTCTCCCGCACGCGGGCCGGAACCGATGACCCGCTCGGCGCGCAGCCGGCTGGACGCCCCCGTCACGGCCCGCACCGGACCCAGCAGATGGACGAGGGAGGAGAGGTAGTACGGCCCCATGTCCAGCAGGGGGCCGCCGCCCTCGGTGTAGTAGAAGTCGGGGTGCGGGTGCCAGCGTTCGTGGCCCGGGGTGACCATCACGGCCGAGGCGAACAGGGGGCGTCCGATGCTCCCCGCCGCCAGGGCCGCCCGCGCCGTCTGAACCCCCGTGCCCAGCACGGTGTCCGGCGCGCACCCCACACCGACGCCCGCCCGCGCGGCGGCCGCCATGACGGCGTGGGCGTCGTCGAGCGTGGCGGCGAGCGGTTTCTCCCCGTAGACGTTCTTGCCGTGACCGATGGCACCGAGGGCGATTTCGGCGTGCGCCCCGGGGGTGGTGAGGTTCAGCACCGTGTCCACGTCCGGGCTGCTCAGCAGCTCCTCGACGGTCAGCGCCCGCACGCCGGGCAGTTCGGCGGCGACCGCGGCCGACCGGGAGGCGTCGAGGTCGGCGACCGTGGTCACGCGCACGGCGGGGTGACCGGCCAGCGTGTCCAGATACGCGCGGGAGATGACTCCGAGCCCTACGACGCCGATGCGGTGCGCGTCGCCCACAGCATGCCCCTCTCGATGATGGTGCGGACGGCGGGGTTCTCCAGCACGTCGAGGCTGTGCCCCGGCGTCGTCACCACGATCCGCCCGGCGCCCCACCGGCGCGTCCAGACCGCCGGTGAGGTGACCGGCCGGTGCCAGGGCTCCCACGGCCGGGTGGGGTGCGTGGTGGTGGCCAGGACGTCGATGAGGTCGTCGTGGAGCACCCAGTACTGCTCGGTGTGCAGCTCGAAGTCCTCGATGCCCGCGGTGACGGGGTGCTCGCGGCCGGCCTCGGTGAGGGTGATGGTGTGCGGCAGGAAGTTGTCCTCCGGTCCGCCCCGGCGCTCGCACGGTTCCTTCCCCGGGTGCGTGGCGAACTGCCCTCCCACCAGGTGGAGATAGTCGGAGGAGGCGCGGAACGAGTCGGCGATGCCGCCGTGCCAGCCGGTGAACCCGGTGCCGGCCACGACCGCGGAGCTCAGCCCCGCCAGCTGCTCGCGCGTGATCTCCGACATCGTGACGCACTGCACGATCAGGTCGGTGCCGGCCATCTCGGCGGCGTCGGCGTAGACGTCGGTCGACTCCTCGACCCGGACGGCATATCCGTTGCTTCGCAGGAAGGGCAGGAACAGTTCCGTTGCCTCGACCGGCTGGTGCCCTTCCCAGCCGCCGCGGACCACCAGGGCTTTCTTCGGCGTCATCGTGATCTCACTATGCGCCGGGCGTCCGCGCTCCCGGAAGGGGGCCGGGCCTCACGAAAATTTCGCTGTCGAGGCTCGGGCGCCGACCGTCCAACAGGCCGCGGTGAAGCGGACTTCCGGCCCGTGCACGAAGGGCTCGAAGGCGGCACGGACCGTCTCCACGACCCGTCCGCGGGTCTGCTCGTCCACCTCGGGCAGGTACAAGCCCACCGGACCGAGCCGGGTGAAGTAACGGACGAGTTCCTTCTCGGGCAGGGTGCAGGTCACGTCGACCGGCCGGATGTCGATCCCGGCCCAGCCGCTCTCCGTCAGGATGCGCCGGACCTTGTCCGCGTCCGCGAAGGCGAACTGTCCCGGCTCGTCGGGGCGGCGGACGGGCAGGTCCGGGAGCAGCGGTGACGCGGCGCGCTGGGCCGTCGTCATGAACGGGTTCTCGGCCGGATCGCGCCAGACGACGCACCGCAGCGCGCCCTCGTCCCTGACGGCGCGCCGGAGGTTGGCGAAGGCCCGGACGGGATCAGGGAAGAACATGACGCCGAACCGCGAGATGACGGCGTCGAAGGCGCCGGGGTCGAAGGCGTGGTCCTGTGCGTCGTCGCAGACGAACGACGCCGGTACGTCCTCCTGTTCGGCGTACTCCCGGGCCGTGCTGATCATCGATTCGGAGATGTCGATGCCGACACAGTGACCCCCCGGGCCGAGCCGTCGCGCCACGGACAGCGTGAGGCCGCCCGTACCGCAGCCGACCTCGAGCACGTGCCGCGCCTGTTCGGCGGCGACGGCATCGACGAGGAGCTCCTCGATGGGCCTGAACATCGCGTCCAGCACTCCCTTCAGCTCGCCCCAGGCGTGACCGGCGGGCCCTTTCCAGCGGGCTGTCTGCTCGTCGTCGGCCCTGCGCGCAGCGTCCATGGCTTTCTCTCCTTCTGGTTGCCTTCGTCGTACCGGGATGACAGCGTTCTACTTCAAGTCGACTTGAGGTCAAGGCAGAATGGCAGAACTGGACATCGCCGAAGTGGCGCGCCGCGCCGGGGTCCCGGCATCGACCCTGCGCTTCTACGAGGAGAAAGGGCTGATCTCCTCGACCGGCCGGCGAGGCCTGCGCCGTCAGTACGACCCCGGTGTACTGGAGCGGCTGGCGTTGATCGCGCTGGGGCGGACGGCCGGGTTCTCGCTCGACGAGATCGCGCTCATGTTCGCGCCGGACGGGCAGCCGCGTATCGACCGGCAGATGCTGGCGGCCAAGGCGGACGAACTGGACAACAGGATCCGCGAACTGGGCGTCCTGCGCGACTCCCTGCGCCACGCCGCCGCGTGCCCAGCGCCGAGCCACATGGAATGCCCCACCTTCCGCCGCCTCCTCGACGCCGCGGCGTCCGGCGGTGTCGCGGCGCCGGGCAGGCGAGTTCCCGGAAGGTAAGGGGCGTCGGCCCTCTTGGCCCAATCGTGGTTCGTGCTTTGCCCGATTCCCGGTGTTCCGTGCCTAGTGATCTGGTCTTGAGTTCACGTCTCGCCACGTGAGTCGTGGTTCGTTTCAGATTTCGGCTCGGGCGGTGACAGCGGCTGGCGGCTGCGGTCTGCTGGAGGAATGGGGGACAGCAGGCTGCAACCGCTGGTGTTATCCGAGGACGAGCGGCTGGTGTTGCAGGGGTGGGCCAAACGGCGGACAACCGCGCAGGGTCTGGCCAAGCGGGCACGGATCGTGCTGGCGTGCGCGGACGGGCTGAACAACACCGCGGTGGCCGCGCGGCTGGACACTGATCGGGGGACCGTGAGCCGGTGGCGGACCAGATTTCTGCAACGCCGTCTCGATGGTCTGTCCGACGAGCTGCGTCCCGGCGTGCCCCGCACCATCACCGACGCCCAGGTGGAAGAGGTGGTGGTGCGCACGCTGGAAGAGGTGCCCGAAGGCGCCACCCACTGGTCGAAGCGGGAGTTGGCCCGGCGGGTGGGGATCTCACCGACGAGTGTGCTGCGGATCTGGCGGGCCTTCGGGCTGCAGCCCTGGCGCACGGAGACCTTCAAGATCTCTCCGGACCCGCTGCTGATCGACAAGATCCGTGACGTGGTCGGGCTGTATCTCGCCCCGCCGGCGAACGCGGCCGTCTTCGCGGTCGACGAGAAGCCGCAGATCCAGGCCCTGGAACGGACAGCTCCGGTACTGCCGATGGTCCCGGGCATCCCCGAGCGGCGCAGCTTCGACTACGTCCGGCACGGCACCGTGGACCTGTTCGCCGCCCTGAACACCGCCACCGGCAAGGTGATCGGCAAGCTGTCCGCGCAGCACCGGGCCGTGGACTTCCGCGACTTCCTCGACGAGATCGACCGCCAGACCGATCCCGGCCTGGCGGTCCACGTGATCTGCGACAACCTCTCCGCCCACAAGGCGCCGGTGGTCCACAAGTGGCTTCTGGCCCATCCCCGGTTCGAGCTGCATTTCACCCCGACTTACTCGTCCTGGATCAACCAGGTCGAGCGGTGGTTCGCCGAACTACAGCGGCGCTGCCTCGAACGCGGCGTGTTCTGCTCACTCGACGAGCTCAAGACCGCCCTCGAGGACTGGATCAAGACCTGGAACGAGCAGGCCCGGCCCTTCAAGTGGACCAAGACCGCAGACCAGATCATCGACCGCATCTGCCGCTACTGCGACAGGATCTCCGGACCGGGACACTAGCCTCGGCTCCGAACTTGGGAGGCCGCAGTGCTGAAGACCGTGAAAGGGCAGGCAGCGGGTCTGACGAAAGACCAGCGCAACGCCTTCCTGGCCGCCTATCTCGGCTGGGCGATGGACGCGTTCGACTATTTCCTGGTCGTGCTCGTCTACAGCGAGATAGCCGACGATTTCCATGTCTCCCTGACCGACATGGCCTTCCTCACCACCGCGACGCTGGTGATGCGGCCGATCGGTGCTCTGCTCTTCGGCATGTGGGCGGACCGCCGCGGTCGCCGCATACCGCTCATGGTCGACGTCGTCTTCTACTCGATCGTCGGATTCGCCTGCGCCTTCGCGCCCGACTACACCGTGCTGCTGGTGCTGCGCCTGCTCTACGGCATCGGCATGGGCGGCGAGTGGGGCCTGGGAGCGGCCCTGGCCATGGAGAAGATCCCGGCCTCCAGGCGTGGCTTCTGGTCGGGGCTGTTGCAGAGTGGCTACTCGCTGGGCTACCTGCTGGCCGCCGTGGCGTTCTTCGTCATCGAGCCCTTCTTCGGCTGGCGGGGACTGTTCGCCTTCAGCTTGCTGCCCGCCCTGGTCGCGCTGTGGGTGCGCAGCCGGGTCAAGGAGAGCGAGGTGTGGGAGAAGAGCGTCCGGCTCAACCGCACCCCCGCGTACCAGGTGTTCAAGAACCCGGCGGTGCTGCGGCGCTTCGTGTACCTGGTCGCGCTGATGACCGCCTTCAACTGGATGTCGCACGGCACGCAGGACATCTACCCGACCTTCGTGAAGAAGGGCCTGGACCTGTCCGCGAACACCTCCATCGCGATCGCCGTGGTCTACAACATCGGCGCCATGATCGGCGGTGTGCTGCTCGGTGCGTACTCCGAGCGGCTGGGCCGACGCCGGACGATCATGATCGCGGCGACCGGGGGTCTGGTCGTGGTGCCGTTCTTCGTGCTGTCCACGACCGTCGGCTGGCTGATGCTGTCGTCCTTCCTGATGCAGGTGTGCGTGCAGGGAGCCTGGGGCGTCATCCCGGCCCATCTGACCGAGATGAGCCCGGACGCCGTCCGGGGCTTCTACCCGGGCGTCACGTACCAGCTCGGCAACCTGATCGCCGCGCTCAACCTGCCGATCCAGGAGGCCCTCGCCGAGCGCCACGGGTATCCGTCGGCGATGGCATGGACCATCGTGCCCACGCTGGCCGTGGTGATCCTGCTGAGCGCGATCGGCAAGGAGGCCAAGGGGGTCCGCTTCGGAAGCAGCGGACCGCAGGCACCGACCACGGCGGCGACGGGCACGGCCCAGCCCTGACCGGCAGTTGTGCGGTTCACGCCGAGCGAGCCCCAGTGCCGCGCAAGCCCCCGGCAAGCGCTCCTAGAGTGACCCCCATCCGACCGGAAACACCGGAAACACCGGGAACAGGGGGAACGCATGAGTGAGGACAGCCGCAGCGAGGCACGCGCGATCATCGACGGGAACTTGTACATGGTGCTGGCCACCGTCGGCGCGGACGGCGCCCCTTGGGCCTCGCCCGTCTTCTACTCCACCGAGGACGGGCGGGACTTGTACTGGGTCTCGTCCCCCGAGGTCACGCACTCCCGCAACATCGCCCACGAGCCCAGGATCGGCATCGTCCTGCACGACT
The DNA here is from genome assembly GCF_028885415.1 of Streptomyces coeruleorubidus. Lineage (GTDB taxonomy): Bacteria > Actinomycetota > Actinomycetes > Streptomycetales > Streptomycetaceae > Streptomyces > Streptomyces coeruleorubidus_A. The sequence goes on along the minus strand of NZ_CP118527.1, from coordinate 1,086,382 downwards.
CCCGGGCCCGGTGGGCTCGGCGAGCCCCCTCGCCCTGTACCTGAAGGCCACGGCGGAGGAACTCCACGGGGAGGAAGCCCTGGAGGGTCTGCGAGTGATCCCGGGCCCGGCCGGGCGTGGCGGCCGCTCCCTCGCCCCGGAGGAGGTGCGTCCGCCCGCCCCGTGGCGGGTGTACCGGGCCCGGGTCAGCGAGTACTCGATGATCTGCCCACGCGGGGAGGGACGCTGCACCGAACACGGGCTGGACTACGAGCACCGCACGACAGTCGGCTTGTGACGAGGCATCACACAGGGTCCGAAGCCCTCACTCCCCGCGTTTTGGAACAGCACTTCTCCTGCGCTGCATCGGCGCTGTACGAGCGCTAACCGGCCTCCCACGACAGTTGGATCACCGCTCCCGCCAGGGAGAACGGAGACCGAAAGGGACGGCCACATGAGTACCGTCAGGACACCGCAGCGCAGGGCCATACTCACCGGCGGGCTGGCTGCCACCGCAGCCATGCTCACCGCCTGCTCGTCGAACTCGGACACCACCAACAGCGGGAAGACATCGGCCGTGGGCGCGGCGAACACCCCCTCGCCCTCGCCCGCGGCGGGCGCGCGACCGGACTCGCCCTGGGCGGCGTTCGCGCGGCTGATGGAGGGCAACAAGCGCTGGGTGGACGGAAAGCTCCAGCACCCCGACCGCGACCCCAAGCGGCGCGAGTTCGTCGCCGAGGCGCAGGACCCCTACGGCGTCATCCTCTCCTGCATCGACTCGCGCGTTCCGCCGGAGCTCGTCTTCGACACAGGCCTCGGCGACCTGTTCGTGATGCGCACGGGCGGGCAGGTCGTGGGACCGGTGGTCGTCGGTTCCGTGGAGTACGGGCCGATGACGTCCGGCACCCCGCTGATCGTGGTCCTCGGACACCAGCGCTGCGGTGCCGTCAAGGCGGCCTACGAGGCGATGCGCGACGGCAAGAAGCTGCCCGGCAACCTCCAGGCGATCTCCGACGCCCTGCGGCCCGCCTACCGGGAGACCACCAGGGCGAAGCACGCCGACCCCGTCGACGCCATGGTGCGGATCCACACCAAGCAGACCGCCGCCGAGCTGCGGACCAACAGGGACCTCGCCCCGCTCGTGAAGAAGGGCGACCTGGCCGTCGTCAGCGCCTACTACTCGCTCGACACCGGCCGCGTGGAAGTCCTCACCGGCGCGCCCTCCGCCTGACCCGGAGACAACGGCGATCGGGCGGGAAAAACGTTCCACGCCCGGTCACGTTATACTTGCGGCTCCCATGAAGGACACCGTCGTGCCTGGTCGCACGGCTTCCACAGCGAGGGGGTGGACGCCATTCCGGCACGCCCCGCCCGCATCCAGGACGTCGCGGCCGCCGCCGGCGTCTCGGTGTCCACCGTGTCGAACGTGCTCAACCGGCCCGAGCGCGTCAACGCACAGACCGCCGAGCGCGTCCGCATCGCGGTCGCCGCGCTCGACTACGTCCCCCACCCGGGAGCCGCCGGCCTGCGCACCGGGCGCGCCTCGGCCATCGGCCTGGTGCTGCCCGACGTGACCAACTCCTTCTACGCGCGCATCGCACGGGGCGCCGCGGACGCGGCCTACGACCACGGCTACTCCCTCGTCCTGTGCCACAGCGGGGACGCCCCGGAGCGGGAGCAGGGCTACTTCAGCATGCTCGTCGAGCAACGGGCCGTCGGCGTCGTCGTCGTGCCGCTCAGCGCCGACCCGGGCCGGCTCGCCCGGCTGCGCGAGCGGGGCATCCCGCTCGTCCTGGCCGACCGCGCGATGCCCGACCGGGAGGGCTGCTCGGCCTCCGTCGACGACATCGCCGGCGGCCGTATCGCCGTACAGCACCTCCTCGACCGAGGCGCGCGCGACATCCTCGTCGTCAACGGCGAGCGCGGCATACGCCAGTGCGCCGACCGCTACCAGGGCGCCCGGCAGGCCGTGCGCAGCCGGCGCGAGGCCCGGCTGGACCAGGTCGTCGCCGAGCGGATGACCGTCGCGTACGGCACGCGGATCGCGCACGACCTCGGGGAACTGCCCGACGGGGTCTTCTGCACCAACGACTTCCTCGCCGCCGGCCTGTGCCGCGGGCTGACCGACCGGGGCGTGCGCATCCCCGAGGACGTACAGGTCGTCGGCTACGGCGACCTCGACATCGCGAGCTTCGGCGCCACCACCCTCACGACGGTCCGGCAGCCGGTCGAGGACCTCGGCCGGGCGGCCGTGGAGATGCTCCTCGACGAGATCGAGGCCCGCGCGGACCACGTCCACGAGACCCGCGTCTTCGCCCCCGGCCTCGTCCTGCGCGACTCCACCCGCCCGCCTTCTGACGACTAGACGGCGCCCCGCCGGTCGGACGGGATCCGCAGCGTCACCGGCCCCCACAGCCCCGACGACAGCTGGGAGTCGAACGCCCAGGCCGTCGGCGTGGCCTCCGCGAGATACGGCGCCAGCGTGCCCCGGACGGTCACCTCCAGCCGGACGGTACGCCCGGCGGCACCGCGCAGCGGAAAGCGGTACGGCGCGCAGAACGCCTCACCGGCCGGCTCCCCGTCGACCGACACCTCCACACTGCCGCGCACCCGCCCGAGATCCAGCACGGGATCGGGTCCCGACGGCACCTGCAGTGCCCGCGCGTACGTCACGCCTCCGCTCCAACTGCCCAGCCCCAGCTCCCGCCAGTCCCCCAGGGGCAGCGGCGCCGGTACGGCACGCACCCGCACCGGCCCCCGCCAGGCGGAGCCGCCCCGCAGGACCGCAGTGGGTTCCGTGACCACCTCGACCGGTGTGGGCACTGTGAGTGGTTGAGGAAGTGTCAGCTGGTCGCCGTCCAGGGGGAGTTCCGGACCGTCCCCGACGCGCACGCTCGCGCGAAGCGCCAACGGCAGGTCGAGCGACACCGTTCCCGCCGGCACGGTGAACCGGAAGCGCTGCGAAGTCGCGTGGACGTCGTCGGTGGACCGTGACGGCCATACGGTGCCGCCGAGCACCTGCCGGCCCGTGAGCCACCCGGTGTCCGGCAGCGGGTGCGGCCGCACCCCGGCGTGGCAGTGCTGCAACTCGCCCCGCCTGCGCTCGTCCTCGACGGTCCGTCCCCGCCGGCCGCCCGACTCGGCCTCCCAGCCGGCGCCGCTGACCAGGGCCGTCACCTCATCCCCGGAGAGCACCACCAGATCGACGAACACCGCGTCCCGGGCGTCGGCACTGTCGGCCACGACCTCCAGGGTGTGCTCGCCCGCCCCGAGCGCCGGTTCGTGCCGGAAGAACATCGGCACGGCGCCCCAGTCCGCCTCGTAGTACTCCACCTTCTCCTGCCGCGCCACGACGTCCCCGTCGAGCAGCACGGTGACCGCCGAGGCGGCACCGACGACGAGCACCGCCCGTGCGTCCTCGTCCGGGACCCGGAGCCGCGCACGGTAGGTGACGCGGCCGTCCGGCCGCACTCCGTCCGGTGGGCGCATGAACCGCGGACGCGGCCCGAGCCCGCCCGGCTCCGACAGACAGAACAAGCTGCCCAGGGGCGTGCCGTCGGCGGCCGAGATCGTCGAGGGGCGGCTCTGGGCGCCGGACAGTTCGTACTCGAGCACGTTGCGGCCCCGGGACACCGTGACCCGGGCGGAGGCCAGGTAACCGCCGCCGTCCGGCTCCAGCGGCTCGCCGTTCCACCACACCCGCTTGACGCACTCCGCGCCGACATGCAGTTCGGCGGGCCCCCGGTGGTCGGTCTCCACGATCGCCCGGACCCGGGCGGCCGTTTCGCCGCCCGGCACCGGGACGCGTACGAACTCCTCGTTCACCAGCCCCTTGAGGCCCAGCAGCCCGCCCGGGTCCGGGATGCCGCGGCTAGACGAGTACACGGCGACGTCCCAGCCCTCGTCGGGCGGCACCAGGGGCAGTTCACCGGCCAGAATCCGCTCCACGGACGCGGCGTCCAGCGGCTCGGGCACCTGACCGAGCGGCACTGGCGCGAGGACGCGGACCCGGTTGCCGTACGTGACCCGGGTCCGCTCCCAAGCCGCGCCCTCGGTCCACTCCATGGTCCAGATCTGCGGTTCGTCCACCGACGAACCCAGGGGCAGGGCCAGATCGCCCCAGGTGTTGTCCATGGTGGGGACCAGGCGGCCGTGCCAGTCGGCCGAGACGTCGATCACCTGGGCGGGGGTCTGCCGTTGAGGACGCGTGGGCGTGGGCCGGCCCTCGCGCCACACCACCAGGGCCGCGGGGGCGCCGTCCAGCGGTACGTCGATGGTCGAGACGGCGCCGTCGGCGCAGACGGTGACGTGCGCGGGGGCGCGGGAACCGGTCGCCGGGTTCCAGACCTCGGCCTCGGCGACCGCGGCCCGGACGGTGACGGACGAGGTGCCGGCGGCATCGCCCGACGGGGAGGCCCCGGCCCGCAGCGGATGGGCGCCGATCTCGGGGAAGGCCGCCGTGACCAGCGCCACCGCCTCGTTCCCCGTCCGCCTGACGAGCAGCGGCACCTCGCCCGTGGCGTGACCGGCCGCGTCGGCCAGCGCCGCCGCGCCGTCCTCCGGGTCGCGCACCCGCTCCAGCCGGGGATGCGACGACAGGGCTGCCACCACCGAGTCGTCGCCGGACCGGCCGGCGGCCGTCATCGGCGCACGGCCCACGACGACGACCCGTCCGCCCGCGTCGAGCAGTTCGGCCAGCCGTCGCGCCGTCTCCTCCTCCAGCACGCTCGCCGACGGCAGCAGCACCGCGCGGTAGGCCAGGTCCCTGATCCGCAGGGCGCCGTCGGCGGCCTTGGCGCGCTGCACCGAGTCGTCGTCGACGACGTCGAAGGAGATGCCGTGCCGGTCCAGGGCACCGGGGTGCGGTGCGAGCCAGTTGTTCGTGCCGCACAGGTCGAGGTAGTGGCGCTGTGTCTGGTCGGCGTCGGCGTGGCCGTCGCCCAGCCGGCCGTCGCCGAAGTGCTGGACGGGCGCGTCCAGCGGGACGAGTGCCTGCATGGTGGCGGTCGGGTGCAGGACCGCCACGTCGGCCACGTAGCTGCCCCAGGACATGATCGAGCAGATCCGGGCCACGGCCCGGGAGAACGCCGGGTACTGCTTCCAGTACGGCTGGCGCCAGTCGGTGGACGGCGGTGCCCACTCGAACCAGCCGCCCGCTGTGCCGAAGTAACTGGCGTGCGGGTTGTACAGGTTGGCGCCACTGCGCAGGAACGGCAGCAGCCAGTGGTAGGTGTCCTCCAGCGTGCCGCCCCAGCCGGAGGAGTGGAACGCCTCGATCCAGACCCGTTCGTGGCCGTAGAGGTGGGCCATGGAGGAGTGCACCTTGGCGTCGCCGTGGTGGTCGCTGCCGGCGGCGCCGTACCAGCGGTGGGTGCGGAAGTAGTCGGTGTAGATCTGCGTCGACTGGGCCGGGTATCCGGCGCGGGCGGGGTGGCTCTGGTCGCTGCCCAGCAGCATCCCGCGCTCGCGGTGCCATGCGGCCAGCGGCCGGAAGAGGGCCTCTTCGGTGAGTTCCGCGCGGACCGCGTAGTAGTCGGCGCGGATCTTCGTCTCCGGCACGGTGGCGTCCGTGCCGAACAGGGCCGGCAGGTGGTCGAGCAGGTCGTAGCCGCGCCGGGTGCGGAACTCGTCGGCGAAGCGCCGGCTCCAGGCGTTCGTGCCCGGCAGTTCGTCCTGGAAGCTGCCCGCGATGACGGTGCCCAGGTGCTCGGGCACGCGGCGGTCGTACTCGTGGTGCACGGCGTCCATCAACAGGCCGACGGCGTCCGGGTCCAGGTAGTCGAACGCCGTGGGTACGGCGGTGACGAGCCGCACGTCGGTTCCGTCGGCGGCGGCGACGGCGAGGGTGTGCCGGCCGTCCGGGGCGAGGTCGAGGCGTCGTCCCCGTGCGGTGTACGCGGCCAGCGGGGTCTCGGCATCCCGCAGGGCGACCGTGCCCCGGGAGACGGTGACGTCGCGACAGCGCAGCGCACTACCCGTGGCCTCGGAATGACGCCGTGTCACACCACCCTGCACATTGGCCCCGGAGAACCCGATCTGGTCGTAGAACCACAGGCGTGTGCCCAACTCCGCCGCGATCTCGCAGGCGTCGGTGAAGCGCGCCCACCACTCCTCGCCGAACCACGCCGGATCGTCGGCCCGGGCGCCGAACGTCGGGCCGGCCGGGGCCAGGTTGATCACGACGAGGTTGTGGACACCGCCCTCGGCGAACGCCCGCATCTGCCAGGCGAGTCGCTCGCGGGTGACCTTCGCACCCGACCACCACCACAGGGGGGCGGGACCGAAGTCACGGGGCGGGTTGTCGAAAAGCTGCCGGAGCGCGGGGGAGATCACGGACGCGGTCCTTCCCCTAAAACGTTTTTAGGCCACCTTCACCGTAGGGGAGCTGGGACGGTCACGCCATATCCGAGGACGGCACGGCGGAAGCCACCGCTCGGTCGCCGATGTCTGCGCGACACCTTGTTGCAACGTTTTTCTCGCCCTATATTCGCTGCGACCAGGCCCCCGGAACCGCGATGTCACCAGACGACGGAGTCGCATCATGGCCGGTACCCGCCCCATCCCCAAACAGCTCTGGAAGGCCGCCGCCCTGTCGGGCATGGCCTCCTATCTCGACGCCGGGCTGATCGTCAGCATCTCCGTCAACCTGGCCATCTACCGCGACAGTTACGGCATGGGCGTGTGGATGGCCGGTGCGATCAGCGCGATCGTCACCGGCTGCATCGCCGTCGGATCCCTCGTCGGCGGCCGGCTCGCCGACCTCTTCGGCCGCCGCCGCGTCTACAACTGGGACATCTTCTGCTTCGCGCTCGGGGCGATCGTCATCACGCTGGCGCCCGACGACATCACGCTGCTGATCGGCGTCCTCGTCGCGGGACTCGCGGCCGGCGCCGACCTGCCGACGTCCCTGGCCGTGGTCTCGGACGCCGCACCCTCCTGGGCCCGGGGACGACTCGTCGCCTTCACGCAGGTCATGTGGATGCTGGGCATCGCCGTCGCCATCTTCCTCGGCTTCGTCCTGTCCACCACGGGCATGACCGGGGCCCGGCTCATCACCGGACAACTGGCCGTCGCCGCGCTCGTCACCTGGGCCCTGCGCTCCCGCCTGAAGCTGTCCGCCGAACAGGACACGGAGGAGGAGACGGCGGCCGCCTCGCGCGGCAGCGCACTGAGGAACATCTGGACCCGGGCCGCCCTGCTGCCGATGACCGCGACCTTCGTCTTCTACGTCACCTGGGGCCTCGGGGCCAACACCTTCGGCCAGTTCGGCACCTATCTGCTCGTCACCGTCAGCGACGCCTCACAGAGCCTGGCCACCGGAATCAACCTGGCGTTCATCCCGATCGGGGTGCTGCTCACCTTCGCCTTCGTCCGCGTCGCCGACAGTCCCTGGCGTGACCGGTTGTTCCACGTGGCCGCGGTGGTGCAGATCCTCGCCTTCGTCATCGCGTCCCTGACCGCGGGCGCACTCGTCGGCATGCTCGTGTTCTTCGTGCTCTACCAGCTCTCCAACCCCTTCGCCGGGGAGGCGAACTACAAGGTGTGGTCGCAGCTCACGCTGCCCGCGGACACCCGCGGCACCACCCAGGGCTTCACCTACGCCCTGTCACGGGGGGTCTTCGCGGTCGCCGCGTTCTTCACCCCCGCCCTGGCCGACTACAGCCCGGCCGTCCTGCTCTGGACGATCACCGCCTGCATGACGGTGGCCGCGTTCGCGGGCGTGTTCATCATCCGCGTCCTGGTCCCCCGTGCCACCGGCGCGGCGCAGGACAGAGCGGACCTGCGAGTCCCCAGCACCTGAGCCGCAGCAGATTCGACAAGGAGCACCGACCATGGCAACGACCGCGGACCGCACCGCCGGACGGGCCGCCGCCCTGCACGACCTGCTCCCGCCGGTCACCCGGCGCCGCACCCGGATCGGACTGGTCGCCGGCGGACTCGGCACGTACTGGCCGCAGTTCCCCGGGCTCCTCCCGCAGCTGAAGGAGTCGGCCGCCTACGTCGCCGAGCGCTTCCGGGGGATGGACGCGGAGGTGACCGACGCCGGGTTCGTCTCCGACGCCCAGGAAGGGGCGCGCGCCGCCGAGCAGTTGCGCAAGGCCGACTGCGACCTCATCGTGCTGTTCCTGACGACGTATCTCACTTCCTCGATGGTGCTGCCGATCGCGCAGCGCACGCACACGCCGGTCCTGGTCATCGACCTCCAGCCGACCGAGAAGATGGACCACGCCTCCTTCGACACCGGGGCCTGGCTGGCCTACTGCGGGCAGTGCCCCGTCCCCGAGGTCGGCAACGTCTTCCGGCGCGCCGGCATCCCCTTCCGCTCGGTGTCGGGCTGGCTGCGGCAGGAGTCCGCCTGGCGGCGCATCGAACAGTGGATCCGGGCCGCGCACATCCGCGCCGCGCTCCGGCACGCCCGGCACGGCCTCATGGGACACGTGTATCCCGGCATGCTCGACGTGCAGACCGATCCGACGCTGCTGTCCACGACGTTCGGCTCGCACGTGGAGGTGCTGGAGTTCGACGACCTGCGGCACCGGGTGGAGCGCGTGACCGAGAAGGAGACCAGGGAGCGGATGGCGCTCGCCCGGCAGGTCTTCACCCTCGACGACAGCGTGGTGGAGGAGGACTTCGCCTGGGGCGCGACCGTGTCGGTCGCCCTCGACCGGCTCGTGGCGGACTTCCAGCTCGACAGCCTCGCGTACTACCACCGGGGCCTCGACGGGGAGCTGCACGAGCGGCTCGGCGCCGGCATGATCCTGGGCGCCTCCCTGCTCACGGCCCGGGGCGTGCCGGCGGCCGGGGAGTACGAACTGCGCACCAGCGTCGCCCAGCTCGCGTCCCAGAGCGTCGGCGCCGGAGGTTCCTTCACCGAGATCCAGGCCCTCAACTTCGAGGACGGCGTCGTGGAGATGGGCCACGACGGACCCGCCCACCTCGCGGTCAGCGCCCGCGACCCGCTGTTGCGCGGGCTCGGCGTCTACCACGGCAAACGCGGCTGGGGCGTGAGCGTCGAGTTCGACGTACAGCACGGGCCCGTCACCCTGCTGGGCCTCGGCCAGGACGCCGATGGCAGCCTGTCCTTCGTCACCTCCGAGGGCACCGTCGTACCGGGACCCCTGCTGGAGATCGGCAACACCACCAGCCGCGTCGACTTCGGCCGCGATCCAGGCGAATGGGTGGACGCGTGGAGCGCCACGGGTGTCGGCCACCACTGGTCCCTCGCGGTCGGCCACCACGCGGCCGACTTCAGGGCGGCGGCGAGCCTGCTGGGCATCGACCACCGGAGCGTGTGACGGGGAGACGGGCGTCGCGCCCACCCGGAGAGTGGTTGTCGCCCCCACACGGAGAGTGGGTGTCGCCACCGCCCGGAAATGGGTGCGGGCACCGATGGTGACGGGCCCGGAGCCCGTGTGAGGCTGGCGGCGTCGCCGAGGCTCGCGTCGGTTGTCATGGCCGCGGCCTCGGGCGGCGCCGAGACGTGCACGACGCCGTCCGACCCAGCCCCACGAAGGAGGAGCCCTTATCCATCCCCGCACGGTGAAACGATCCGCCCCCTGCGCGCCCGCGAAGGCGGTGACCCGTGGGACACGCTGACAGCCTCCTCGCGATGGGCGGCGCCTTCCTTGCCGCCGCCCTCCTCGCCCGCCTCGGCGGCAGGATCGGACTCCCGACCATCCCGCTCTTCATGCTCGCGGGCATCCTGCTCGGCCCGCACACGCCGGGCCTGGTCATAGTCGAGGACGCACACGACTTCGAGATGCTCTCCGCACTCGGACTGGTGCTGCTGCTGTTCTACCTGGGCCTGGAGTTCCACCTCGACGACCTCAGGAGCGGCGGCCGGCGCCTGCTGACGGCGGGCGGCATCTACCTGCTGCTCAACGTCGGCGCGGGCCTGGCCTTCGGGTTCGTCCTGGGCTGGGGGGTCCGGGAGGCGCTGGTGCTCGCCGGTGTTCTGGGGATCTCCTCGTCCGCCATCGTCACCAAGATCCTCATCGACCAGGGCCGCATCGGCCGCCCCGAGACACGTCTCATCCTGGGCGTCATCGTGGTCGAGGACATCTTCCTGGCCCTCTACCTCGCCGCGCTCCAGCCGGTCATCAGCGGCGCCCAGGGCGTCGGCGACACGTTCCTCCAGAGCGCCAAGGCCTTCGGCTTCCTGCTGGTACTGGCCGCGGCCGCCCGCTACGGCACCAAGCCGGCCGGCCGTCTGATGGCGACCCGCGACAACGAACTGCTCGTCATCAGCTTCCTCGGCGCGGCCGTCCTGGTGGCGGGAGTCGCCGAGGTCCTCGGAGTCGCCGACGCCATCGGCGCGTTCATGGTCGGCCTGATCCTGGCCGGAACGCCCTCCGGCCCGCGCATCCGGGAACTCGTGCATCCGCTGCGCGACGCCTTCGCGGCGATCTTCTTCTTCGCCTTCGGGCTCTCCATCGACCCTGGCGACATCGTCTCCGTCGTCGGCCCGGTCGCCGCGGCGGCGGCACTGACCGTCGTCATGAACGTCGCCGCGGGACTCCTCGTCGCCCGCGTGTACCGCTACGGCACCGAGCCCGCCGCCGAGATCGCCACCACCCTCGTGGCCCGCGGGGAGTTCGCGCTGATCCTGGCCGCCATGGCCGCCGGAGCCGGACTCGACGCCCGCCTCGCCCCGTTCATCGCCGGGTACGTCCTCGTCCTCGCGATCCTCGGCCCCATCGCCGCCGGCCGGGCCCACCTGCTCGCCCACGCGCTCCGCGCCGCCCAGGACCTCCGGCCCGGCCGCACGGCCCCGTCGTACGACACCGAGCCCCGCCCCCGGGACGGCGGGACACCGTCGTCCGCCGCCTCCGCGCTGCCGGCAGAGGCGGAGCGCTAGGGGGGTCCGCGAAGTCCCGCCTGTCCTGCGGGCGGACGACGGGACTTTGCGGACACCTCCTAGCGCACTCCCGGCTCAGGGCTCGATCAGCCCGACACGGATGGCGCGGCGGTGGCCCGGCGCACCTCGACCGAGTCGCGGTCCGCGGCGTACTTCAGGACGTAGACCGAGGCCGGCGCCGACGAGCAGGGAGGAGGGCACGTCCACGCCCCTCCCGGACGCCGGCTCCCACCGGCGCGTGGCCGATGCCGCGGCCCTCGTCAAACGGGCGCGTCGCTCCACGCCCGTCGCGGTACGCCGCGCAGCGAGCTCGGCGTGCCGGGCCCGAGCGTGGCGCGCGACGTCGGTGAGCCGCCGGATCCCGTCCCCACCGGCCCGGGTGGTCTCCGGCCATCCGTGCCACCACCCATCCCAACCGAACAACCGCCTTACGGCACGGCGTTCGTACAGGGCGGCCACCGGGAAGGATGAGGATTGGGCCTGATGGCGGACGCCGCTGGAGGGGGGAGAAGCTGAAGCCCTGGTGAGACCGGCCGCGCCGCGCGTCGGCGGGCTGTCTCCCTCCGCACCGTCACACGGCCCGACACCCCAGGACTTGCCATGGCCTCGGCCGTGCCCTGCCTCGAAGCGCTGTCGGGTTCCGGGAAGGAGAAGCCGTGCCCCAGTCCGAAGACGAACGTCTCGTCGACCTCGAAGCACGACTCGAGCGGGAGGACCCCAGGTTCACCCGGGCCATGAGATCCGGCCGCCCGGCCCGGCCCCGGGAGTACCGGCGCAGCGGAGCCTGGTGGGCGCTGGCCCTCGGCGTGGCCGTCCTGGGCTCCGGCATCGCCCTGGCCCAAGGGCTGCTCATCGCGGCCGGGCTGGTCCTCGTCGGCATGGCGGCCCAACTGGTCGACCCCGACCCGAGCCGCCTGGGGCGTCAGCGGCAGCGGCGATGGTGACGCGCGCGGCAGCCGGAGCCTACGCCCCCGCCCACTGCCGCAGCAGCGCCTCGCGTTCCTCGCGCGGCGGAGTGTCCTCGGCCGCGTGGTCACGACCCCAGGCGAGAAGGTCTCCGATCCCGGTGCCGCCGTCGGCGAGCCGCTGGAGGAGGGCGACGGAGAGCTCGTACTCGGAGGGCAGGTAGATCCCTCCGGCGACGGCCGCGTGCACATCGACCTGGACGGTCTCCTCGGCCGTCGCCACCTCCACGGTGAAGGCGGGCGGCAGCCGGCCGTCACCCGTGACCACGACGAGCGCGGCGTCGAAAGCCATGGACGCCAGCCTTCGCACCCCGGACCGCACGGGCACGTCGTGAGCCTCGATCCGGACCACCTGGTCCCACGTCCAGAACCCGCCCCGGCCGGCCCCCAGCGCCCCGACTCCGTCCTCGGACAGCCGCACCCCGGAGGCCGCCCCCTCGGGCTCGGCCCCCACGTACACCGAGTCCTCGCCGATCCAGAACAGGCCGACCATGGCCATGAACGCCTCCCGCAGCTGGTCCCGGGGAGAGCGAACCTCGCCCCCTACGTGTCGCCGTAGGAGACGGGTGCGACGGGAGAGAGGTTGCGATCCTTCCGGCCGGACCGGCCGGGGCGAATGCCGCCGTCAGGGTGTGTTCGTAACCCGTGTGAACGCTTCGGATGGTGGGACGGCCCGGCATGGCTGACGGTGGTGCACGTCGAGGCCGGGTCTCGTGAGCTGGCGAGGCGTCAGCGCCCGGTCCGAGACGGAAGGACTCACCGATGCGTTCTGCCCGCATGCTGCTGGCGACGGCCACGGCCACGGCCGCCCTCGCGATCGCCGCACCCACCGCCTACGCCGAGGCGATGGGTGACCGGGACCACGACACCACTTCCTACAGCAAGGAGCACGACAAGGACCGCAAACACCACAAGCCGCGCGGCGGGATGCACACGGGTGGGGGAGCTCTGACCGCGGTGAACACGGACCACGACTCGGACCGCCCCGAGCACGGCAAGCACGACGAGCACGGCAAGCACGACGAGCACGGCAAGCACGACGAGCACGGCAAGCACGACGAGCACGGCAAGCACGACGACCACGGCAAGCACGACGAGCACGGGAAGGACTTCGGGCACGGCAAGCACGAAAAGCCACGCGGCGGAGTGCACACGGGTGGCGGAGCGCTGACCCTGGTGAACTCGGACGACTGGGAGAAGGACGGCGAGCGAGGCGACGAATCCTGGGGCGGCAAGCACGAGGAGGACGGCTTCGGGGACAAGCACGGCAAGGACGAGTTCGGCGACGAGCATGGCAAGCACGACGACCACGGGAAGGGCTTCGAGCACGGCAAGCACGACGACCACGAGAAGGGCTTCGAGCACGGCAAGCACGACGACCACGAGAAGGGCTTCGGGCACGGCAAGCACGACAAGCCGCGTGGTGGCGTGCACACCGGTGGCGGTGCCCTGGCCTCCACGCCGGGCGTGACCGCCGGCGGGCTGGCGGTGCTGGCCGTGGCCGGCACGGGCCTGTACGCCCTGAGGCGTCAGAGGGCCTCGCAGGGCGCGGCATGACCGAGGCCTGACCGCAGGCCGCCGTGGCCGCCGCACGTGCTCCTCGCGTCGCGGCGGCCCGGCTCGTCCTCCCGCGTGCCGTGTGCCGTGTGCCGCGTCCGCCTCCGTGTCCGTTCCGCTGCCGTGCCCGAATGAGGTGGTCTCCGATGGCAGCCAGCCCCCCTCCCTCTCCTGCCGAGCCCGGTCCCGCGCCGTCGAAGCGGCGATTGCGCACCGTCGGGACGGTCATCTGGGGTCTCGCCGCCCTGGTGCTGACCGTCACCATGGTCACCGCCCGTGGTGAGTCGTCGTCCGACGCCGGCGGCCCGCCGCACGCCCCACCGGCCGTCTCGCCCGCCGCCTCCGCCGCGCCCGACGCGCCGCCCTCGTCCGCAGCGCCGCACCGGACCGCAACGTCCGGGACCGGCCCGCATCTGCCGCGGTCCCGGCCGGTCCGGCTTTTCATCCCCAAGATCTCGGTGAACGCGCCCTTCACCGACCTCGCCATCGGCCGTTCGGGTGAGCTCGAACCCCCTCCGGCCGACGACACCAACCTCGTCGGCTGGTACGCCAAGGGCGTCTCGCCCGGCGAGGCCGGAACCGCGATCATCGCCGGGCATGTGGACACCGCGACGTCCCCGGCCGTGTTCGCGGGGCTCAGCCAGCTGAGGAAGGGCGACCGGTTCCACGTGGCGCGGGCCGACGGCAGCAGGGCGACCTTCGTGGTCGACGACGCCGAGTCGTTCGCCAAGGCCGACTTCCCCAGCAAGCGCGTGTACGGCGACACCCCCGACGCCCAGGTCCGGCTCATCACGTGCGCGGGTGCCTACGACCGGCAGGCCCGGGACTACACCGAGAATCTGGTCGTGTTCGCCCATCTCGTCTGACTTCCGGGTCCCCGGCCTGACGTGGTGTTTTAAAGTGACTGCCACCAGTTCAGGCGACTGTGGGACCTGTGAGGTATTCGCGAACCATGACCACCGAAACGTTTGAGTTCCAGGTAGAGGCACGTCAGCTGCTCCAGCTGATGATCCACTCGGTCTACTCGAACAAGGATGTCTTCCTGCGGGAGCTCGTCTCCAACGCCTCCGACGCGCTGGACAAGCTGCGCCTGGAGAAGCTGCGGGACGACTTGCTCGACGCCGACGTGTCCGACCTGCACATCGAGCTCGACGTCGACAAGGACGCCCGGACCCTCACGGTGCGGGACAACGGCATCGGCATGTCGTACGACGAGGTCGGACGGCTCATCGGCACCATCGCCAACTCGGGTACGGCCACCTTCCTGAAGGAGCTGCGGGAGGCCCAGGACGCGGCCAATGCCGAGGGGCTCATCGGCCAGTTCGGCGTCGGCTTCTACTCCGGCTTCATGGTGGCGGACGAGGTGACGCTGGTGACCCGGCGCGCCGGCGAGGGCCAGGGGACCCGCTGGACGTCGCGCGGCGAGTCCACGTACACGCTGGAGAAGGTCGACGACGCGCCGCAGGGCACCTCCGTCACGCTCCACCTCAAGCCCGCCGACCCGGAGAACCAGCTCCACGACTACACCTCGCCGTGGACGATCAGGGAGATCGTCAAGCGGTACTCGGACTTCATCACCTGGCCCATCCGGATGGTCCCGGAGGCGGGCGACGGCGAGGACGCGCCCGAGCCCGAGACGCTGAACTCGATGAAGGCCCTGTGGGCGCGGTCGCGCGACGAAGTGTCCGACGACGAGTACCACGAGCTGTACAAGCACATCAGCCACGACTGGCGCGAGCCGCTGGAGACGATCCGGCTCCAGGCCGAGGGCACCTTCGAGTACCAGGCCCTGCTCTTCGTCCCCTCGCACGCCCCGCACGACCTGTTCACGCGGGACTTCAAGCGCGGCGTCCAGCTGTATGTGAAGCGCGTCTTCATCATGGACGACTGCGAGGCGCTGCTGCCGCCCTACCTCCGCTTCGTCAAGGGCGTCGTCGACGCGCAGGACCTCTCGCTCAACGTCTCCCGCGAGATCCTCCAGCAGGACCGGCACATCCGGATGATGCAGCGCCGGCTGACGAAGAAGGTCCTGTCCACGGTCAAGGAGATCAAGGCCAAGGACGCCGACCGCTACGCCACGTTCTGGCGTGAGTTCGGCACCGTGCTGAAGGAGGGCCTGGTCACCGACTCCGAGCACCGGGACGCCATCCTCGCCGTCGCGTCGTTCGCCACCACGCACGCCGAGGACGAGCCGACCACGCTCGCGCAGTACGTGGAGCGGATGAAGGACGGCCAGGAGGACATCTACTACATCACCGGCGAGTCCCGGCAGAGCATCGAGAACTCCCCGCACATGGAGGCGTTCCGGGACAAGGGCATCGAGGTCCTGCTGCTCACCGACGCCGTCGACGAGGTGTGGGTCGACGCCGTCGGCGAGTACGAGGGCAAGAAGCTGCGCTCCGTCACCAAGGGCGAGATCGACCTCGACGGCGAGAAGGACGAGAAGGCCGACGGGGAGCGGGAGAAGCAGGCCGAGGAGTACGCCGGTCTGCTCGGCTGGATGCGGGAGCAGCTGGACGAGGACATCAAGGAGGTGCGCCTGTCGTCGCGGCTCACCGTCTCCCCGGCCTGCGTCGTCTCGGACGCGCACGACCTGACCCCGGCCCTCGAGAACATGTACCGGGCGATGGGCCAGGAGGTGCCGCGCACCAAGCGGATCCTCGAACTCAACCCCGACCACCTGCTGGTGAAGAACCTGAACCAGGCGTACAAGGGGCGCGAGGACCGCTCGGGTCTCGTCGAGTCCGCCGAACTGCTCCACACGCTGGCGGTGCTCGCCGAGGGCGGCCAGCCCAAGGACCCCGCACGCTTCGTCAAGCTCGTGGCCGACCGCCTGGAGCGCACGCTGTAGGCGGTCGGCGGATCAGCGGTGGTCCGGGGCGTCCGCCGCCCGCGCGCCGGGCGGGGTCGCGCCGGTGCCCGGCGGGACGATCTCGCCCTGGACCACCCGCGGCGCGGCGCCCGCCCCGGCCTCCTCGTCCTTCGCGGCGCGTGCCTCGGCCTTGAGGATGCGGGCGGACTTGCCGGCCGACCGGGCCAGTTCGGGCAGCTTCCTGGCCCCGATCACGGCTATGACGACGATGAGGATGATCGCGAGCTCGCTCAGTCCGAACATGGTGTGTCCTTTCTCGCCCGGGCCGGGCACGGCGTGAGCGTATCGGGCGGGGAGCCCGGTGTGATCCCCGCATCGCAATGTGCGACCGCCGGATGCCGGAGCAGATGGGGCAGCATGCCGTGGTCGAGCAGGGCCTGCCGCCAGGCCAGCCGGGCGTGCTCCACGCGGTCGGCCCGCCCGCCCAGGGCCGAGCGCAGCAGCGCGGCCAGGCCGAGGAGGCCGGTCACGGCCGCCACGAGCGCCAGTGTCCAGCCGGCCGAGACGAGCGACCCGGGCAACGGGCCGGGTGCGCCGACGACCTGGAGCAGGCAGCCGAGCAGGAGCAGGGCCCCGGCGGAGGTCGCCGCCACGAGCGGCGTGAGCACCGCGAGGGCGGGCAGCAGACTGCCGGTGTCGAGCGGGCGCCGCGCGTCCTGCCGGGCGGCCGTCCGTACGGCCAGGTAGGCGCGGTACGGCTCGCCTGCCGCCGCCGTGATGGCGTCGGCGTGGGCGAGCGCGTGGGCGCGCAGGTGCGCGGCCGTCCGGCCGGTCGGATCGGCGCGCACGGCGCCATGGAGGTCCGCGGTGCTCAGCGCCAGATCCAGTACCGCTTCGAAGTCCGCGCGGTCCTCGGGGTGGAGGCGGGGCGGATCGGCCACAGGGTCTCCTTGTCGGTTGTCGTATCGGACGTTGGGAGCGAACGCATTAAATCTACAGTACTGTAGAAGTGAAGGGGGTGGTCCCGCGGATCTATACGATGTCCACGGGCAAGACAGGGCGGCTGAAGGGAGACAGGGCGGTGACGGATCCCCGGCAGCGTCCCCGGCGGGGGCAGGGCGAGCTGGAGGCGCTGGTGCTGTCGGCACTGCGGGAGGCGGACGGCCCGGTGACGGCCGGCTGGGTGCAGGAACGCCTCGGCGGTGACCTCGCGTACACGACGGTGATCACGATCCTGACCCGGTTGCTGGACAAGGGTGCGGTTACCCGGGAGCGGGTGGGCCGGTCCTTCGCCTGGACGCCCTCCTCGGACCATGCGGGCCTGGCCGCCCGGAAGATGCGCAAGGTGCTGGACGCCGAGAGCGACCGCGAGGCCGTGCTGGCCAGCTTCCTCACCGGCCTCGGCCCGGACGACGAGCGGCTGCTGCGTGACCTGCTGGATCAGGTCCATGGCGAGGGGGAAGACTGAAGCCTCATGGGGGTCTTCGTCTTTCTGCCACTGGTTCTCCCGCTCACGGCGTGGCCGGTCGCGCGCCTGGCCGAACAGCATCTGCACCCGCGCACCGCGACCCGGCTGCTGACCGCGATGGCCGCGGTGCTCGCGCTGTGCAGCACGGTGTGCCTGGGACTCGTGATGGTCGTCGGCACCGCCCAACTGCCCGGAAACCCGCTGCCCGACGGCTGGTCGGACCCCGAGGTACGGGCTGCGGTCCCTTATGACGAGGTCGTCGGCAAGGCCGCGATTCCCGCGCTGTGCGCGGTCGTCGTCGCCTGCGCCCGCACGCTGTGGCGGCACGCCCGGGTACGCCGCCAGGCCCACCGCGCGCTGTCCGGGTTGCCGGACACGGAGGTGGCCGTACTGCCGGACGTCGTCCCCTATGCGTATGCGCTGCCCGGTGGCCGTCGGGGTGGTGGTGCTCCGCGGGGCGGTCGCCAGGGCGGTGGTGTTCTGGGTGGCGGTCGTCCAAGCGGCGGTGCTCGGCGTAGCGGTCGCCCGGGCGGTGGTGTTCCGCCCGGTGGTACTCAGCATGGCCGTCGCTCCGGCGGTGGTGCTCTGCCCGGTGGCCGCCTGGTCGGTGCTCTGCGCGGCAGCGCCGGGCGCCCTGTCCGCCGTCGGCGCGGGGGGCGTGTCGTGGTGACCACGGCCCTGCTGGACCGGCTCCGGCCGGCCGAGCGCCGGGCCCTGTTCGCCCATGAGCGGGCGCACCTCGCCGCCCGGCACGACCGTTTCCTGCTCGCCGTGCAGCTCGCGGCCCGCGCCAACCCGTTTCTTCGGCCGCTGCGTACGGCCGTGGCCTACACGGCCGAGCGGTGGGCGGACGAGGAGGCGGCCCGGGCGATCGGCAGCCGCCGCACGGTGGCGCGTGCCATCGGCACGGCCGCCCTGGTCTCCCGGGGTACCCCGGCGCCGACGCTCGCGGGACTCGCCGCTCCGGGCCCGGTGCCGCGCCGGGTGGCGGCCCTGCTCGGTCCGCCACCCGCGGTACGCAACTGGCCCTCGGTGTTCACCTCGGTCGGACTGGCGGCGTGGGGCGCGGCCGCCGGAACGGCCGCGTCGGCGATGTCCTCCGCGAACTCCGCCGTCACGATGGTGCTCATCCTGCACGCCGCGACACCTCTTTGAGGGGGCGGCGGCCTCAGCCCTCCTCTTCCTCCTCGCCCTCGAAGAAGTCCCCGACCTCGTCGACCACTTCGTCCGCGACCATGCCGCCGACGACCCCGGCCGCGAGCCCGGCCGCGCCCGCCGCGACGGCGGTTCCCATGCCGGGGCCCGAGCGGTGGCCGTCATGGTGGTGCCCGTCGTGCCCGTCATGCCCGTGGCCGCCCATGCCGAACGCGGCGGGGGAGCCGTACGAGGCCCGGTGCTCGACCAGTTGCCGGATCCAGCCGTCGACGATCGCGGGCCAGTCCTGGTGCTCGACTCCGTCGTGGGAGACGGTGAAACGGGTCAGCGCGTCATGGCCGGGCGACAGGAAGCCGCCGCGCTTGTCCGCCTCCAGTACGACCTCCATGCCGCCCGGGCCCGTCAGGAACGTCAGCTCGATCTCGTTGACCTGGTGCGCGTACCGGGGTGACGGGAGGAGTTCGATCTCCTGGTGGAAGGGCAGTTGCTGGCCGGTGCCGCCGATGCGCCCGTACTCGAGGTCGGCCGTCTTGAATCCGAACCCGAGCCCGCCGAGGGCCTCCAGAACGGCCTCCTGCACGGGCAGCGGCGTCACGTTCAGCTGGTCCAGGTCGCCCTTGTCCTGCGCGCCGGCCACCGACAACTCGGTGCGCACGCCCAGGACGATGCCCAGGCTCTGGCCGTGCAGCTCGGTGACCGGCGTCTCCCACGGCAGGGTCACGCTGAACGGCACACCCCGCTTCTCGCCCTCGGCGAGCCGGAAGCCGCCGCCGACGGTGAAGCGGCCGAAGGCGACGACGCCCTCGCTCTCGCCGCCCTCGTGCTCGGCCTCCACCCGGGCCACCAGCTCCAGGGTGATGTGCTCGATGTCGAAGTCGGCTTTGCCGCCCTCCAGCCGGACCTCACCGGTGAGCGTGCCGCCGGGCCGGACGGGAGCCGGGTCGAGGACCGTGTCGACCGTGGGGCCGCCCACGCCGAGCGCGCCGAGCAGTCGTTTGAACACCATGGTGGCGTCCACTCCTCACATGCGTGTACTGACGTTCTACAAGCATGTAGAAGTATAGGGGAGTGCCGGAAGCGATCTTGCACGGCGGTTGCGGAGGAGTACAGCTCACTCCTCCGCAACCGCCCCCGTCACCGCGCGGTTCAGCCCACAATCCGGCCCAACTCGATGCGGTCGATGTTCGGCGCCCAGGCGCTCGCGTTGCCGAACGTCACCTTGTTCGCGCCCTTCGCCAGATCGACCGGAACGCCGACGGTCCAGTAGTCGTCCCAGCTCCAGGTGTTCTTGAAGGTGACCTTCACCGGGTCCGCGGTCCCGACCGTGATGTCCGCCGTACGGGACATGATGTCCGTGTTGTAGGCGTGGCCGTTGTCCCGGCGGTCGTTGTGGGCGTAGTGGACGACCAGCAGATAGCGGCCGGACCGGGGCGCGTCCACCGTGAACTGGGCGGTGCTGGAGGCGCTGTTGCCGAGCCAGCCGATGTAGGAGCCCGCGGACGCGTGCGGGGAGTCGACGAGCTTGGCTCCGCCGGCGAGCGTGGCCGAGGCGCCCTCGTAGGAGAGGGTGCCGGCGGCCGAGCCGTCGCCGGTGACGTCGAGGGAGCGGACGGCGCTGTGGCCCGACGTCATCGCGATCCGGTTGTTCCCCGCGACCAGGTAGAGCCGCAGCGGGCGGCCGGGCGCGGCCGTGACCGTCTCCCCGTGCAGCGAGAGCTTCACGGCCGCCGAGGTACGCGGCACCACCGTGTAGTAGCCGTCGCGCGGGGCGTACACGTCGAACACCGCCTTGTCACCGGAGCGCAGGACCAGGGAGCCCGTGCCCACACCGGCCGACGAGGTGTAGTCGTACGACGGCTTGCCGCTGATGTCCGCCAGCGTGGCCTCGTAGGAGGCGGACGGCGCGCCCGTCCGCGTGGTCAGGTCGATCCGGTCCAGGGTGACCTCGGCGTCGCCCTTGGACAGGGTCAGCTGGTGCGTGCCCGCCTTGAGTTGGACGCTGACGTCCTTCTTGGCGCGGTACGTCCAGTTCTCCGTGGAGGGGTAGGTGACCGTCACCGGGGCGCCGCCGTCGACCGACAGTTTCTGCGTGGCGGGGCCGCCGGACTGGTTGCCGTACAGGATCGCCAGGTCGTACGTGCCGTCCTTCGGGACCTTCACCGAGAAGGTGACCTTGCTGCCGGGCTGGTTGAGCGAGCCGACGTCCTTGGTGCCGGAGGCCGCGTAGCCGTTGGCGTTCTGGACCGTGCCCTGCGTGTAGACCTTGCCGTCGGTGATGGCCGCGTCCTCGGCCTCGTACGACGCCGACCACGGCACGGAGGCGGCGGACGGGGTGCCGGAGCCGCCGGGAGTGAGGACGACCCGGTACGCCGACATCTTGTGCAGGCCGCGCAGCGGGACGGTCACCGAACCGTCGTCCGCGACCTTCACCTTGGTGCGCGCGAGGACCCGTGGCGCCGCGTGCTGCCCCTCGTAACCGGACCAGGCGGCCTCGGCGACGGTCGCGGTGACCGTACGGCCGAACACCGACCGGGGGACGCCTCGCACGACCACGTCCGAGTCGGCCGCGGAGCCGCCGAGCAGGACCTGCGCCTGGCGGCGGGAGGTGTCGAGGGAGGCGAGCCCCTGGAGGGTGTCGATGGTGTTGGGCTGCGGCGGCGTCACCTTCACGGTGTCACCGGTCATGCCCGCGTACCAGCGGAAGAGCCACCAGCCGCCGTTGGGGATGTTCGAGCGCACGACGTGGCCGCTGAGGTTGCCGGCCGCGTCCCAGTACGCCATGTTGGCGTACACCTTGTTGCGCTCGAACATCGACACCCACTGCACGAGCTGTCCGGGCACGGACAGGTCACGGCGGTTGGCGTACTCGTCGATGTTGATCTTCAGCGGGGCGATGCCCGCCTCGCGCTCCAGCTTGCGGTAGTCGTCGTAGTGCGCCTGGAAGTCGCGCAGTGAGCCGGAACCCAGCTCGTGCCAGGTCATCACCTGCGGCAGCACGTTCTCCCGCTTGGCGAAGGCGAGGAAGTCCTTCAACAGGCGGGTGTGGTACGCGGCTTCGTTCGGTCCGGCGATCCGTGCGTCCGGGTCGATCGCGCGGATCCGCTGGTACACCGTCTTCCAGTCCTTGAAGAACCGGTCCCGGTTCTTCTCGTACTGCGCCTGGTCGGCGACGTCGAGCTTGTACCAGATCTGGTCGGGCTCGTTGAACGGGATGTAGACGAAGCGGTCGCTGTTCGGGTCGGCCGAGACCTCCTTGGCGATCTTGTCGACCTTGGGGAGGTAGTCGTCGATGCCGAGGTCCTCGTACGGCCACTTGGCGTACATGTCCTGCATCATCACGTTGATCTCGCCGCCGCCGTTGCGGAAGAACGACTTGGAGACGGTGAGCGCGTCGCCGTTGGGGTGCTGGGCGCCCCCCTCCGGCTTCTGCGAGATGCTCGTGATCTTCAGGGGCGCCATCGCGGCGTCGCTGGGCACCCCGTCGTCGCTGAGCCCGTACAGCGAGCCGTTGGCGCCCAGCATCACCGGGCCCTCGGAGGCGTTGAGGTCGACGGTAAGGCGCTGTGGGTCCGCTGCTGCCGCGTTTCCGGCTGCGGGGAGAGTGGCTGCCATGGTGGCTGCTCCAAGTAGTGCTGTTATCAAGGCGGTTCTGGTACGAGATCTCGTACGGGCTTTCGTGCGGGTGGGGGTGATCACGCTGCTGGACCTCCAGTCACTTCACGGCTCCACTGGTGATTCCGGACACGATCTTTCGCTGGCCGACGAGGAACACGGCGACCATGGGCAGGCTCATCACCACGACGTACGCGAAGACGAGATGCCAGTTGTTGAGGTAGAGCTGGGCGCTGGCGACCTGGTAGAGGTTGAGCGGCAGGGTCGCCCGGTCTCCGCCGCCGAGGACGAAGAACGCGTAGAAGATGTCGCTCCAGGCATAGAGCATCACCATGATCGTCGCGGTGGCGATCACCGGCCGGAGCAGCGGCAGGACGATCCGCCAGAAGATCCGCGCCGGTGTCGCCCCGTCGATCCTGGCCGCCTCCTCCAGCTCCATGGGGATGGCGCGGATGAAGCCGGTCATGAAGAAGATCGACGTCGACAGGTACATCCCGGTGTAGACGGCGATCATGCCGGGGCGGGTGTTCGCCATCCCCAGTTGCCGCAGCTCCATCACGATGGTGATGACGGCGGGCGGCAGCAGCAGTCCGCTGATGCACAGCGCGTACGCCGCCGAGACCAGCTTCGACTTGCGCCGGGCGAAGACCCAGGCGGCGCCCGCGCCCAGGATCAGCACCAGGACGACTGAAGGCACCACGACGAGCAGCGAGTTGAGGAAGCCGCGCAGCATCTCGCCCTGGCTGACGGCGTCCGCGTAGTTGCTCCCGGGCTGCCACTGCCGGGGCAGGTCCAGGTTCGGCTTGATCGCCTCGGCCTGCGGCTTGGCCGAGGTGACGGCGACCAGCCACAGCGGCACGCCCACGGCCAGCGCGGCGAGCAGGACGACGAGACAGGGGCGGCCGTACCGCCACACCGCGGTCA
Organism: Streptomyces coeruleorubidus; assembly: GCF_028885415.1. Classification (GTDB taxonomy): domain Bacteria; phylum Actinomycetota; class Actinomycetes; order Streptomycetales; family Streptomycetaceae; genus Streptomyces; species Streptomyces coeruleorubidus_A. The sequence goes on along the minus strand of NZ_CP118527.1, from coordinate 1,063,052 downwards.
CAGCATCTGCTCCCTTCGCCGGAGCCCCACGACCAGCGGGATCGCCACGGCGACCACGACCAGGAAGAGGACGAGGCTCATCGCGGAGGCCTGTGCGTACAGGCCCTGCCCGAAGATCCGGAACATGTAGATGTTGAAGACCTCGGTGGAGGCGGCGGGGCCGCCGCCCGTGGTGGCCTGCACGATGTCGAAGGTGTTCATCGAACCGATCAGCGCGGTGGTGACGTTGAAGGTGACGGCCGGTGCGAGCATCGGCCAGCGCACCGACCAGAAGGTCCGCCAGGGCCCCGCGCCGTCGCACTTCGCGGCCTCCAGCATCTCGCCGGGGATGCCTTTGAGGCCGGCCAGGTAGATGAGCATCGACAGGCCCATCCACTTCCACCCGTGGATGAGCGTGACGATCACCAGCGTCCAGGTCGTCGAGCCCAGCCACGGGATGTCCGTGCCCAGAACGGAGTTGACGGCTCCGTCCTGGTCGAGCAGCGCCTGGAAGACGTAACCGGTCGCCAGCGCCGAGATCAGCACCGGCAGGAAGAACACGGCGCGGAAGAACCGGTTGAAGCGGCTGTCGTTCTCCAGCAGCAGCGCCAGCACGAGCCCGAAGCCGTTCTGGAACAGCGCCGCCAGCAGCGCGTACACCAGGGTCGTGCGGATCGCCCGCAGCAGCGAGCCGTCCTCGGCGATGGTCCTGAAGTTGTCCAGGCCCGTGAAGGCGATGTCCGCGTGGTACGAGGACCAGTTGGTGAACGGGTAGTAGAAGTTCAGCAGGTTGGGCACCAGGAAGAAGCCCGCGAAGACGACGATCGCGGGGAGCGCGAACCACCAGGGGTGGTGCACGGCGGCGCGCGGCAGCCGTCCCACGCCCTTCGGTGTGCCTTGTGCCGCCGGCTGCTTGCGCGTACGTACGACCGTGTCCGCCATGGTCAGAACCCGGGGGCGCCCTGGGCCTTGGCCACCTGCGCGAACTGGTCCTGGATCGCCTGCGCGACCTGCTGCGGGCTCTTCTTGCCGAAGATCATGTCGGCCAGGTAGAGGTGGGTGTCGGGGGCGACGATCGCCTTGGCCTGGAAGACGCCGATGGCCTTGGGCAGGGCCGCCACCTGCGCCTTGGACGCCTCGGGCAGTCCGTCGGGAGTGGGCACGGACGGCTGCACGGACGGGATCTTCATCGTCTTGATGTAGTCCGGGTAGTCCGGGCCGAGCCAGAAGGCGAGGAACTGCCGGGCCGCGTTCTGCCGCTTGTCGTCACCGGTCTTGAAGGCGACGACACCGTTGGTCTGGTCGGGGGAGTACAGGCCGGTGGCCGAGGAGTTGGCGACCGGGAACCAGCCGATCTTCTGGTCCAGCTCGGCGGTGGAGTACTTGGCCTGCAACTGGCTCTGGAAGGAGGTGACGTTGAGGACCATGCCGGCGTCGCCCTTCCACAGCGCGTCGGCCTGCCCGGTGAAGGTGCCCGTCCGGTAGTTCTTCTGGGCGAGCCCGGCGTCGAGCAGCTTCTCCTTGTACTTCTTGATCGCGCCGACGACGACCGGGTCGGTCCACTTCTTCTTGCCGGCGTTCAGGTCGGCCCACCACTGCCGGTCGAGGTCGGTGAGCTGGACCTGCATCTGCCACTGGAGCGGCCACTTGTCGCCGCCGGCCTCGTAGAAGGCGGCCGCGTCGGTCTTGTCGACGACCTTGCGGCCGAGGGCGAGCAACTCGTCGTAGGACTTGGGGAAGTCCTTCTCGCTCAGTCCGGCCTGCTTGAAGACGTCCTTGTTGTAGTAGACGCCGAGCATGGCGGGGCTGGTGACGATCGCCGCGTACCGCTTGCCGTCGATGACGCCGAGGGACCTCTCGGTGTCGCCGAGCTTGGCCTCCCACGGCTCCCCGTCGAGGGTCAGCAGGTTCTGCTTCGGCTGGATGAACGGCAGCGTGGAGATGGACGGCTGCCAGAACATCAGGTCGGGGCGGTCGCCCGAGGCCAGCTTCGTCGGCACGTTCTGCTCGTAGAGGTCCGGGATCGCCTGGGTGTCGACCTTGGCGCCGGTGGCCTTCTCGAAGGCGTCGATGACCTGCTTGGGCGCGTTCACCGTGTTCTGCGCGGTCCACATGGTCAGCTTCACGCCGTCCAGCCGGGCGGTCGGATTCACCGCCGTCCGCTTGGCGTCCGAACCGTCCGAACCGGAGTCCCCGGCGGTCGGGTCGCTGCACGCGGTGGCGGCCAGGCCGACGGCACATATCAGCGCCAGGGCGGGGAGAGCTCTTGTCTTCATCTCGTGCCTTTCGGAGCATGCGGTTCGGTTCAGGAAGCGGGACTCACAACTGCTGGGCTCGTTCGGGTTGTTCAGGCATCGGATGTTCAGGCGGCGGCGGGCGGTGGCCCCGAGCTCTCCCGCACCACCAGTTCTGGCACGGACACGGGATGCGGGGCGACCGGCGCGGACTCCTCCAGCACGCCGTGCAGCAGGGCGAACGCGGACCGCCCGAGGCCGGTGAAGTCCAGGCGTACGGTCGTCAGGGACGGGGTGAGGAAGGCTGAGTGCGGGGCGTCGTCGAAACCGGCCACGCTGACCTCGCCCGGCACCGGGCGGCCGGATTCGTGCAGGGCGCGCAGCACGCCGAGCGCGAGGTCGTCGTTGCCGCACAGGATCGCGGTGACGGACTGGTCCTTCGCCAGCTTCAGCCCGGCGGCGTGACCGCCCGCCGGCCCCCAACTGCTCTGCACGGGGCGGGGCTCCGGGGCGCGGGCCTCCTTCAGCGCCTGCCGCCAGCCGCTGGTGCGGGCGCTCGTGCGGCGGGTGCTGGACGGGATGGCCACGTAGTGCACGGTCTCGTGGCCGAGGGAGAGCAGATGGCGGGTCGCCTGGTAGGCCGCCTCGCGGTCGTCGGCCCACACCCATGGGCGGTCGCCGCCGGGCGGGGTCGCCGGGGTCTCGACCACGCCCACGACCGGCAGCCCGGCGGGCACGGCTTCCAGCGCCCGGACACCGGCCGGATCGTATGCGATCACGACGATCCCGCCGCCCGCGTCCGCCGCGCGCTGCACCTCGGCGGCGACGGCCGCGTCCTCGGCCGACTCCAGCACCCCGATCCCGACCGCGTACGACGCCGCGCGGGCGGCCTCCTCGATGCCCTGGAGGATCGAGGCGTAGCCGTAGTGGGTGGTGTTCGCGGTGAGCACGGTCACGGCCCGGCTGCGCCCGCTGGCCAGGGCGAGGGCGGTCGCGTTGCGGCGGAAGCCCAGCTCGTCGATGGCGGCGAGCACCCGCTCCCGGGTGGACGGCCGGACGCTGGGATGGCCGTTGATCACCCGCGAGACCGTCTGGTACGAGACCCCCGCGGCGGTCGCGACGTCCCTGATGCTCGCCGGGCGCCTTGTGTGACCGGTCACATTCATGCGAGGATTGTGACCGGTCACAATTGGGTCGTCAAGAGACCGTAACGAGGGATTCACGCGGACCTCCGCTCCCCGAGGACGGGACGAGGTCAGGAGGGGGAGCACCTTGACGGGCACGGCGGATGCGGCGCACATGGCCTCCAACCAGCGGCAGGACGAGTTCACTTGGGGGCATCAAGCCCTCCGGGCCGGGTTCGCCGTCGCCGCCGACGGGACCCCGCGGCTGGTCCGGCTGGCCCACCCCGACGACGACCGCCCCGCCACCCCGCACTCCGCGCTCCCGCTCGTGGAGCTCACCGCCCTCGGCCACGGCAGCGGCTGGTCCGGCCCCCGCTTCACCGGCACGGCCTTCGGCGCCCGGCTCGCCTACCGGACCCACCGCACGGGCAGACGCGACGGCTGGGAGTGGCTGACCGTCGAACTCCACGACCCGGACACCGGATTGACGGCGTCCGTCGAGCTCACGTCCCCCACCGCACTGCCCGTCCTCCGCTCCCGCGTCCGCCTCCGCAACGAGGGCCGGCAGCCGCTGGTCGTCCAGTCCGTCAGCAGCCTCCTGCTCGGCGGCCTGCCCGCCCCGGACGCCCTCGACGTCCACCGGGCCCGCAACGACTGGCTCGCCGAGTGCCGTTGGTACGCCGAGCCGCTGCGCGCCGCCGTCGCCGACATCCACGTCGACGTCCACCAGCACGACAGCCGGGCCGCCCTCGCCCTCACCGGGCGCGGCAGCTGGCCCACCGACGGCCATCTGGCCATGGGCGCGCTGACGGAGCGGGACGGCGGCCGGACCTGGGCCTGGCAGGTCGAGTCCCCGGCCGGCTGGCGCTGGGACCTGGGCGAACGCGCACACGGCACCTACCTCGCGCTGAACGGCCCCACCGACGCGGAACACCAGTGGCGCGTCCGGCTCGCCCCGGGCGAGGAGTTCACCACGGTCCCCGGAGCCCTGGCACTCGGCTCCGACCTCGACACCGCGATGGGCGCCCTGACCTCCTACCGCCGGGCGATCCGCCGCCCGCACCCGGACCACACCGCCCTCCCCGTCGTCTTCAACGACTACATGAACACCCTGATGGGCGACCCGACCACGGCCAAGCTCCTGCCGCTGATCGACGCCGCCGCGGACGCCGGTGCCGAGTACTTCTGCATCGACTCGGGCTGGTACGACGACGACACCCAGGGCTGGTGGGACAGCGTCGGCGCCTGGCAGCCCTCACCGCGTCGTTTCCCCGACGGCGGCATCCAGGCCGTCCTGGACCGGATCCGGGAGCGCGGGATGGTGCCCGGACTGTGGCTGGAGCCGGAGGTCGTCGGGGTGCGCAGCCCCGTCGCGGCCGAACTGCCCGACGAGGCGTTCTTCCAGCGCGACGGCGTGCGCCTGGCCGAACAGGGGCGCCACCAACTCGACCTGCGGCACCCCGCCGCCCGCGCCCACCTCGACAAGACCGTGGACCGGATCGTCGGCGACTGGGGCGTGGGCTACCTCAAGCTGGACTACAACATCGTGATCGACCCCGGCACCGAGGCACCCGGCGACCTCGCTCCGGGAGCCGGGCTGCTGGGCCACGCCCACGCCTACCTGGACTGGCTGTCCGGCGTACTGGACCGCCACCCCGGACTCGTCGTGGAGAACTGCGCCTCGGGCGGCATGCGCATGGACGGCGCCACCCTGGCCGTCGCCCAGCTCCAGTCCACCAGCGACCAGCAGGATCCCCTGCGCTACCCGCCCATCGCCGCCGCGGCGCCGACCGCCGTCCCGCCCGAACAGGGCGCCGTCTGGGCCTACCCGCAGCCCGAGTTCGACGACGACCTGACGACGTGGACCCTGGGCGGGGCGCTGCTCGGCCGCATCCACCTCTCGGGCCATCTCGACCGCATGTCGGGACACCAACTGGCCCTCGTACGGGACGCGGTCGCGGTCTACAAGTCGATCCGCGGGGACCTCGCACGGGCCCTGCCGTTCTGGCCGCTCGGCCTGCCCGCCTGGACGGACGAGTGGCTGGCCCTGGGGCTCTCGGTCCCCGGTGACCGCACGGCATACCTGTCGGTCTGGCGCCGGGGCGGACCGGCCGAACTCCGCGTCCCCGTCCGGCACCTGGCGGGCCGGACCGTCCGCGCGGACGTCCTGCACCCGTCCTCCGCGGGGGCGGGCAAGGCCGTCTGGGACGGGGACGGACTGACGGTGTCCGTGCCGCGCACGCCCGGTGTGCTGCTGATCCGGCTCACACAGGAGGGGTAGGCCAGGACGGGTGGGCGGGGCCCCGGCGTCAACGGCCTACGGCGCTCCCCTCGCGGACCGCGTTGCGTTCCCGCGCCTGCTGATGTGCGTCCCGGCGGAACGCCCACGCCATCTCGGGCTCCATCACCCAGCGGAACAGCCGCCGCACCGGCGGTGTGCACAGCGCGGTCACGAGCACCGCGGCGAAGACCGTCACGACGACCACGCCCACGGGCCGGTGGACCCACGCCGGCTCGTACCAGCCCCAGAACTTGGACCCCTGGGCGACAAAGCCGTGCAGCAGGTAGCCGTACAGCGTCCCCGCGCCCAGCACGGTGAACCACGCCCGGCGTCCGGGCACCCACGCGAGGAAGCAGGCCACCAGGACCAGCGAGCAGCCGAAGGTCACCAGCGTCATCACGGGCCCGTACCAGGCGGGCGCGGCGAGTTCCTCGGCGCTGTCGCGGTGGTAGAACCAGGCGCCGGTCATCCGCGGGACCGCCCAGTAGGCCGCGGCGACAGCGGCGGCGAAGACCGGAACGGCCAGCACACGCAGCGAGCGGCGGCGCACCAGCCGGAAGTGCTCCGGCTTGAGCAGCAGACCGAGGACGAAGTACGGCAGGAACTGAAGGGTGCGTTGCAGGTCGAGGTCGTTGCCGACGGACGGCGACAGCGTCGCCAGCATCGCGATGACGAGGGCGAGCGGCAGCGGCCACCGCACGCGCCGCCACACCGGCGTGGTCAGCCGCCAGATGAACAGCGCCGCCAGGAACCACGTCAGATACAGCGGATCCAGCAGGCTGACGGGCCGGTCGGGCTCCTGGTCCGTCCATCGCGTGAACAGCGTGTACGCCGTCTCGAAGACGACATACGGAACGGCGAGCCCGGTGACCAGGCGCCTGACCCGCCCCGGACTCGCGTCGAAGGAGCGCGAGAAGTAGCCGGAGATGACGATGAACGCCGGCATGTGGAAGGCGTAGACGACCATGTAGAGCGCGCTGACCGCCCGGCTGCCGTCCCGCAACGGCTCCCAGGCGTGCCCGATCGCCACCAGCACGATCGCCAGGTACTTGGCGTTGTCGAAGAACGCGTCGCGCTGCCCGGCCGGCTTCGGCGGGGCAGCGGTCTCGCGTGACGTGCTCGCCCCGGTCTCGCCGCTCGTACTCGCCACGGGCCGCATGCGCAGGGTGTCCTCGCGCAGTGTGTCCTCGCTCATCACGCCTCCCGCGCACGGTGCGGGGAACCGGGACGGGCACATACGCGTCTTGCCGGGGTTACGGCTGTGGGGTGCCGGTGCGACATCCCCGCCGCCTGACCACTGCGGGGCGGAGTAAACCGCTCTCCGGTGTGGATGTTGCGCGAATCACACGCACGGGGATGATGCGGCCGTGCTGGAGGGGGACGGTGCCGGCGCGCCTGCTGGGGAGCGCGCCGGCACCGTCGCACACCGCCCGGTCAGCTCACCGAGCAGGCGGCGCCGTTCAGCGTGAACGTCGTCGGGTTGGGGTTCGCCGTCGCCCGGGTGGCCGTGAAGCCGAGGGTGACCGAACCCGCCGGGGGGATCGTCGCGGTGTACGAGGCTGCCGCGACGCTGACCTCTGAGCCGCTCTGCGTCGCCGTGCCGCCCCAGAGGTTGGTGATGCGCTGGCTGTCCGGGAAGGTCCAGCGCAGTGTCCAGCCGTTGATCGCCGAGGTGCCGGTGTTGCGCACGGTGATCTCGCCCTGGAATCCGCCGGGCCAGCTGCTGGTCACCCGGTAGCCGACGCCGCAGGTCGCCGTTGAGCCGCCGGAGGAGGTCGTGAACGTCACCGTGGCCGAGCGGGGCGAACGGTTGCCGGCGGCGTCACGGGCGTACACGGCGAAGGTGTAGGAGGTGGCGGGGGACAGGCCGGTGAGGGTGGCGGAGGTCCTGGCCGTGGTGGTGGCGACCGTCTCGCTGCCGCCGCTGACCCGGACGACGTCGTAGCCGGTGACGCCCGTCGCGTCGCTGGCGGCGGACCAGGTCAGGGTGGCGGACGAGGAGGTCACCCCGGAGGCGCTCGGGGTGCCGGGGGCCGTCGGGGGAGTGGTGTCGCCGCTGCCGGAGGAGTAGATCGCGGCCTCCTCGGCGGTGGCGGCGATGCCGTTCGCGCCGTTGAAGAGCCGCCGGCCCCAGCTGGTGAGCTGGTTCGGGTCGAAGTTCGTGACCATGTCCAGGTACTCGACGCCGCCGCCGTTGCCGCTCCAGGACCAGCCGAGGTAGCCCAGGCGGAGTTGCTGGGCGACGGCCAGGATGGTGTCCTCGTCGGGGTTGCCGTCCGAGTGGTCGTGGCCGAACTCGCCGACGACGATGGGGAGTTTCGCCGTGACGAAGCGGTTCAGATAGTCGGTGATCTCGGCGGCGGTGTCGAAGACGCCGTACATGTGGATCGAGAAGATCGTGTTGGCGTCCGGGTCGGCGGCGAAGACCGAGGCGGCGTTGTCCCGCATGGTGAACGCCCAGTCCTGGCCCCAGTTGGGCGCGTCGACCATGATCGTGTGGTCGAACCCGGCGGTGCGGAGCTTCTGGATCGCCGCCTTGGTGTCGGCCGTCCATGCCGTGTAGCCGGTGTTGCCGTGCGGCTCGTTGCCGATGTTGACGATGACGTAGTCCTCCTGACCGGTCAGCGCGCTCTGCACGCTGATCCAGTAGTCGGCGGCGCGGGCGAGCGTGACGGCTCCGCTCTGTTCGCCGTACCCGGTGGTGTCGTGCACCTCCAGCACACAGATCAGCCGGTTCTGCTTGCACTGGGAGACCACGTTCGCCACGTCGGCGGTGTCGTTGCGGGTCCAGCGGTCACCGCTGGAGAGGACCACGCGGACGGTGTTGGCGCCCTTGGCCTTGATGTGCGCGAGGGAGCTGATCCGGTCCGGGAACCAGGTGTGGGCGTGGTTGACGCCGCGCATCACGAAGTCGTTCCCGGACGCCTCCAGCAGCCGGCCGTTGTCGATACGGAAGCCGGTGGGGGCGGCGTGCGCCGGTGTGCCGAGGGAGAGGAAGGAGAACAGGAGGCCGAGGAGGGCGACGGCCACGGTGGCCACGCGCGGGGTGGGGGCTGTGCGGGGTCTCATGGCGGCTCCAGAGGTGGGGATGGGTGGGGTGTGAGGCCTGTTCCGGGTCGCGTTCCAGTCATGGGGAGGGAGCGGCGAGTGTGCTGCCGCGACTGGGACCGGGACCGGGGCCGGTCCTGGTCCGTGCCGGGTGTCAGGCTGCGGAACTCTTCGCCGTGCACGTGACGGTCGCCGCCGGGGCGCCCGCCGTTGCCGGGGCGGTGGCGACGAAACCGAACGTGGCGCTCGCGCCGGGCGCCAACGCGCCGTTCCACGCCGCGTTCGTGACGGTGGCCGTGCCGTCCGCGGCCGTGGTGAGGGTGCCGTTCCAGACCTGGTTGATGCGCGTGCCGTTCGCCGGTACGACGGTCGCGGTCCAGCCCGTGGCGGCGGAGGCGGACGTGTTCGTCACGGTCACCTCTGCCTGGTAGCCGCCCTGCCATGTGGAGACGGCTCGGAAGCGCGCCGTGCAGGCCGCGGGTTCCTCCGGGCCGCCCGGGTTGCCCGGGTCCTGCGGGACGCCCGCGTCGAGGACCGCCGCCAGGGCCGGGAACCAGCGTGCGGCGATCTTGTCGTCACCGGAGGCGTTGGGGTGCACCCCGTCGTAGGTGTCCGTGGCGGTGCTGAAGCCCGTCCACTGGTCGACCACGGTGATCGGGGAGCGTTCGGTACTGGTCGCCCGGGCCCAGTCGGGGATCCGCGCGTTGAAGTCGACGACGCGCTGCGCACAGGGCGTACAACTGCTCGGGTTCAGGGGGATGAGCTGCGCGACGAGGATCCGCATGTCGGGATTCGAGGCCCTCATCTGCGTCACGAGCTTGGTGTAGGCGGCGAGGATGCGGTCGGGGGTGATGCTGCTCCACACGTCGTTCGTGCCGAAGTGCATGACAACGATGTCCGGGCGTGTGGCCGCGAGCCGCCCCGGCAGCAGGTTCTGGTCGGCCACATTGGCCACGAGCTCACCGCCGTGTCCCTCGTTGTCGCCGTCGTGCGCCTGTCCGCAGCCCTGCGGCGGGAGGGTGCCGACGAAGTCGATGTCCGTGTACCCGCTGTTCAGCAGCCGGTTCCAGAGCACCGCCCGCCAGCAGCCGGGCGAGCCGGTGATCGAGTCGCCGAGCGGCATGACGCGGACGGGGTCGGCCGCCGGTGCGGCGGTGGCCCGGGGCGCGAAGGTGAGGCCGAGGGGGAGGAGCAGCGCGGCGAGGAGGCCGAGCACCGGGATGATGCGTAAGCGCGAGGACGAGCGGCGGGGTCTGCGCATGGTGATCCCTTCCCTGGGTGAGGTGGGAGCGCTCCCATGCATCAAGCCATTGTTGTCATTGACGCGTCAAGGGGTGCGGGGCATCTCGCGCTGATGCCGGTGTCGATGTCCCCGGCCGGGACGATCTCGTCCGGCTCGTGCGCCGCGCTGTCCGCCGGGAGCCCCTCTGCTGCCAGGTGTTGATGGACTGGACGGCCGTGCCGGGATCACCGGCAGGTGAGCCGCTCGACCCACCGACGCCCCGACCGGTGCCCGGTTCGCGGTGTACCTCCAGGAACCGGAGGGCGACCGCGTACGACCCGCAGCCGGCAGGCTCCGCTTCGTACCCGGCGTCGAGGCGGAGCCCTCCTCGTGCTGCGGCCCGGCCCGTGGGTGTCAGTTCCTGTGCCTCAGGCGCGCGTACCAGGCCTGGACGCGTGCCCGGACCAGGGAGGCGACGACGAGCACGGTGAGCCGGAAGCCCTTGTCCAGCAGGAAGTCCGTCACCAGCTTGGCGACGGGGTGAGCCCACAGCTCGGCAAGGGCCGGAACGTGGTCCAGTAGGCGGCGCAGAGCGGACGGCAGCGGCGAGCTGCAGACGGTGAGTTGACGGAGGGCCCCCGCGCACGCGGAGAGAACGGATCGGAACGGACGGAACATGAGTACCTCACCAGGTGTCGATCGGCGAGGCGTGGCCACACCCCGGTGGAAGCCGGCGTGCGTCCGATGTTGCTGAGGGCATCGCGACGGGCGAAGCGAACCGGGGTGAACTCCTGGGGAGAAGGGAAACCCGCCGGTCAGGGCGGTGAGGACCGAATGAGATCGAGGTCCAGCGCAAACGGGGTGGCGCCGCGCGACGGCTACGCTGCTCTACCCTGGCGTTCCGAATCGCATGGGGGGCTCGATGGCATCAGGGGGCACACGGCGTACACCGCGGTCGGCCGGCCGGGATACCGGCCCCGGCACCGCACCCGGCGTCAGGGCGGCACAGCTGCTGAAGGAACTGATCGGCCATCAGCTGCTGCTGTTGCGCACCAAGCAGCAACTGGACGAGCAACAGGCGTCGGACGCCTGGCGGGAACTGGTCCGCCTACAGCTCAGGAAGGACCGCGAGGCCCGTGAACGGAATGGTCAGCCCCGGCTGCTCGGACGGATGACGGTCGTCCACCCCGTGACGTTCCAGCGGCTGTACGCGGAACTCGAACGACCGGACGCGGAACTGGGCAGTGACCGTCAGGCACTCGTCGAAGCCGTGGCCCACCTGTGCGCAGAACCACCCTTCCGCGGCTACATCTCGGGCTCCCTGCCCGGCGAGCTGAAGAAGGTCGGCCAGATGCTGCCGGCGTCCCGCACCTCGGGTGGCGGCGGCTGGGCAGGCAAGGAGGAACTGGAGGCGGCCAGTTCGGCGGCGCTGGGAGCGGCCGACCGGCTTGATGACGAAGCCGACGTCAGCCTGAGCCAGGTCTACATCACGCGAGGCTGTGAGGAGCGTCTCGCCCGGAGACTGCTCACCGGCCTGGCCAGAGCGAACCGGGCGCCCCGCGTGGAACTCGTGCTGGGCGAACCCGGCACCGGTAAGACCAGCCTGCTGTGGAACCTCACCACGCGGCTCACCGGTCGCTGTTTCCTTCCGGACCCTCAGGACGGAGAGGACGGCGAGACCCGGGGCGGCGAACCGCGCGTGCACTGTCAGCCGCTGCTGCTCCGCGCCGACGACCTGCTGCTGCCCCGCGCCGACGACCTGCTGCTGCCCCGCGAGACGACGGACCTGCTGACCCTCTTCGACCGGCTGCTGCACCAGCCGGCGTACCGCGCCTCGGTGATCGTCCTCCTCGACAGCGCGGACGTGCTGCTGACCGACGACCACGGGCGGGCCGTGTGCCGCGAGCTGGTCGACTGCTGCGTGGAGCACGGGGTGCCGCTGGTGATCTCCTGCCGCACCCGTGACCAGGACCTCCTGTACGACGTCCTCGGCACGACACCGTCCGCCGTACAGGAGCTGGGCGACTTCCGCTTCGGCGGAGAGGCCGAACACGCCGTCGACGCGTACTGCGCGCACTACTACCGCGGTCAGACAGTGGCACGCCGCCGCGAGGCGTACGACGCGGTCATCGGCGCCGCCGTCCGTGGTCTGCCGATGCGGGAGGTCGTGGCCCGGCCACTGACCCTGCGCATGCTGTTCGAGGTCTACGCCCCCCAGGTACCCACCGCGGAGATCGACGCCGCAGGCCTGTACGACGCCTACTGGACGAAACGCGTGGTCGGCGACCAGCGCCACGGCAGCCCCGGCATCGTCGACGCCTACGATTTGTCACCGGCGGCCGAGGGCGTGGCGAGGATCATGCTTCGTGACGGCGGTGTCGCTGTCGCCTCGGCGCACGCTGTCCGGCTGCTCGGCACCGCGGCCCCGCGCCCGCTGCCCGTCACCGCCCCCGCCGCTCTGACCGCCCTGCACCGCCGCAACGTCCTGACCGGCAGCGGCGGCCATGGCGGTTCGAGCACCCGCTTCTTCCACCAGACGCTGTACGAGTACGCGGCCGGGCGCTGCCTGGTCTCCCTGGTGAACGCCCGTCAGCAGCCGGAGATCTTCGAACAGCTGGGCCGGCGGCTGGAGGCCACCCCGGACGACTTCCTGCGTTCCGTGATCGCGGAGCAGGCGATCGTGCAGGGCGTCCGGGACGAACGGGCGGCCCGCCCGGCGGCCGCCGACCTCATCAAGCGGCTCGTCACCAGCGACAACCACTACCTCCAGTTCACCGCCCTGCGGGCCTACGCCCTGCTGCCCTCCGTGCCGCACGCGGTCAAGGTGACGGTGCACCGTTTCCTGCCAGAGGCGCCGCTCGCCCTCGTCACCACCATGATGGAGCTGCTGCCCACTCGCCACCACACCGACCCCCGGCGCGTCACCGAGGACCTCTTCGTCATCCTCCAGCGCCATCGGCTTCCAAAGGTTCGGCGCAGGGCACTTGACCTGCTGTGCCGATTCGCGGGCATGGACGGGCAGGACGACGGAAGAGGAGCAGCAACTGCGGTCAGGGACCTGCTGCGGGACCTGTGCATCCGTCCCCAGGAGTGCGTCGACCGCGCACCCGGCGCAGGCGCGTCACGGGGCTGCTGCCCTGCGCAGACCTGCCTGTGGTCCTGGCTGCTGGGCCTGTCCGTGCAGGAGGCCACCAGCCACGGCAACCACGCCGTGCGCCTCGTCACGGCGATGGCTTCGGCCGAGCCGGACTGGGCTGCCGCGCGTATGGCCGAGCTGCTGGATCTCGCCGAGCACCACCGTTCCGCGCGCTGGCTGTGGCAGTGCATCCCGCCCATCAGCGCCCACCGCCACCTCAGCGGCTGGGGCGCGCTCATCGAGCGTGGCGCCGTGCTGGCGGAGAAGCTCGGCAATCCGGACCGGATCCGCCGCCAGAACCGCCCCGCGGCGTTCGTCCGCAAGGCCGGGACCGCCTTCGGCGCCGTGCTGGCGGGCCCCGGTCAGGACGCCGACGGCGAGAGCTACGAGAGCGAGGAGCGCGAGCAGCAGGAGGCCCATGTCCTGCTCGCCGCCCATTGGGCCGAGACCCTCGCTGATGCGCCGCCCAACACCGTGTTCGACCAACTCGTGGGCGTCGGCGGTGTCTTCAGCGGCCCGCAGATGCGGATCCGGGCGCGCGTAGCCGCTCTCGGCGCCCGCCTTCGCACCGCCGAGAGCGGTGTACCCGAGTTCCTGGACCATGCCGTGGCACGCTGCGGGGACAGCGACCAGATCGACGACGTCGCGGAGACCCTGCTGCCCGAACTGCTCCGCTCACCGGGCGACGAGCCCGGGACCCGCTCCGCTCGGGACTGGTGCGCGCGGCAGCTGAAGCAAATGTGCAAGCGGGCACCAGGCACGCGCCCGCACCGCGCGGCCCGTTTCGCCGCCGGCGGCCTGCACCCCCTGCCCGCCGCCGAGATCCGGGAAGTCGTCAAGGACGCGTGGGGCGGAGGCACAGGCTGGCGACCGGCCCGTCTCGAGCGCGTGTTCCTCGTGCGTGACAGTGCCACCCGCCTCCTCGCGCCGATGGCGGCCACCGACACCACCGGTCGCGGGCGGGAGTCGAAGGCCCTACGACGATGGCGGGCCCTGGAACAGGAGCGCACCCGACAACTGTCCCGCGGGGCCAACGACTGGCCGTCCTACGGCGACGGCGGCACCTGGGGCAAGCCGGAGCGCAACGCGGTCAACTCCATCCTGCACGCCTCTCTGCGCGACCACGCCCCGGCCCACCCCGACCTCGTGGCGCACGCCCTGGACGAGGAAGTTGCTCTGGCCGACATTCCCTGGCTGGCCAAGCTGGTCAGTCAGGCCGCCGACCATCCCCACGTCGACATCGCCCACACCCTGCTGATGCGCCACGGTCCCGAACTGGCCGACTGGTGCGAACGGCTGTGGACCGGGCAACAGACCTTCCCCGACGACAAGACCAGGAAGGCGGCGCTCCGGCTGTGGGGAGACCTGGTCTGGATGCGAGCTGCCGAGCGGCCGTCCCTCACCGCACAGGCCGACCTGCTGACCGAGTACCTCAACCCGACGCAGTGGCGGTCAGGCCTGGAGATCCTGGCCCGGTGGAACGCCCACGGCGTCAGTGAACTCGCCGGACCGGCGGGCGAGGACGGCTGGGACAAGTTGGACGCCGCGCTGGCGGCGATCGCCCAGCTTCCCGCCGGCCACCCCCAGTTCGGCCGCGCACCCATCGCCGCCGCGCTGCGATTCCACTGCCTGTGCCGCTTCGCACCCATCGGCGACGCGGTCGAACGCGCGCACACGATCGAGATGGCCACGGAGGCCGTCCGCGCCGCCGACACGACGACCTTGATCTCCACCACGGGCTTCCTCGTGGAGCGCCTGTGTCTGGTGGACGCCTCCGCCGCGGTCACCCTGACCACCCTGGTCGCCGCCAGGACGGCGCAGCAGGGCAAGCACGAGGGCCATCACGTCAAGAGCATGGTGCACCGCTGGCCGCACCCCCTCAGACACCTGGTCCGCGCCACGGGCCACGCCGACCTCGAACGACTCGTACGGGGTCTGTCGGGGGGCCCGGAGCGCATGCTCCTCAACGTCCTCGACCTGGCCGTGGCCCTGCGCCGCCACGACCCCGTGCGCGACGACGCGCTCCGGTGGCTCGCGGACAGCCCCTATCTCGCCCAGGCCACCATGCAGCTCCGCGACTCGGCCGTACGACACCGCCGGACCCCGCTCACCGACCCCGCCTGGCCCGAGGCACTGCCCGGCGCCGACGACCGGGAGTACGCGGAGGGCACCCTCGACCGGTGAGGTCCGGCGGCACCCCCACGGGAGGAAGCCGTGCCACCCGGCCTGCTCGGCGTCATCGCGCACCCGGACGACGAGGCACGGTAGGTTGCCCGCCATGACTGGATTAGGACCCGTCGCCTGGCCGCCTGCCCCCATAAGGACCGAACGGCTCGTGCTCCGCGGGTCCGAGGCCCGGGACCGTGCGGCGTTCATCGAGTTGTTCGCATCGCCGGAGGTGCGCACCTACCTCGGTGGCTCTCGACCGCGGGATGAGCTCGAACGCGCGGTGCCCGATGTGCCCGGGCGGCGCGCTGGCCTGTTTGTGATCGATCTCGACGGAGCGATGATCGGCACGGTCAGGCTCGACCGGCGCGACGCGGAACGCCCGGGTCGTGTCCATCCGGATGGCGGAGAGGCCGAGCTCGGTTACCTGTTCCTGTCTCAGGCGTGGGGATGCGGGTACGCCGCCGAGGCGTGCGCGGCGGCACTCGACTGGTTCGCCGACGCGCTTCCCGGCGAGCCGGTGGTGCTCTGCACCCAGACCGCCAACGAGCGCTCGATGCGCCTCGCGGCGAAGCTGGGGTTCGCCGAGGTGGAGCGGTTCGAGGAATTCGGCGCCGAGCAGTGGTTCGGCGTGTGGTCCTCGGCCACGCCGTCCGGTTGAGGTGGCCCAGCGCCCTCCGCTGGACCCGGCTGCGGATTTCGGACTCCGGACTTTTGCCGTGCCATGAGGCATTCATGACCGGATGCCCAGAGAGTCGAGGTCATGATGGTCGGCGTCGGTAAGGCATGCCTTGGCTAACTCGCTTGCGGGGTGGGCCGGGGCGGAGGGCCGGGAGGGCCGCAGCACATGTGGGACGACGCGTTTCCGAGCTTCCTGATCGGACTGAGGGAAGGGCTGGAAGCCGGCCTCATCGTCTCCGTGCTGGTCGCCACCCTCGTGCGGGCGGGCGCCAAGTCCCGTCTGCCGCAGGTGTGGACCGGCGTACTGGCCGCGATCGCGCTCTCGATGAGCTTCGGCGCGGTCCTCACGTTCACCGCCGCGTCCCTGTCCACCGCCGCCCAGGAAGCCTTCGGCGGCACGCTGAGTCTTGTGGCCGTCGCCTTCGTGACGGCGATGGTGTTCTGGATGCGCCGCTCGGCCCGCAGCCTGGCCGGAGAGATCAAGGAGAAGGTCACCGAGGCCCTGACCATGGGCGCCGGTGTACTGGTCCTCACCTCCTTCCTGGCGGTGGGGCGCGAGGGCCTGGAAACCGCCCTGTTCCTGTGGACCACGGCCCGCGCGGCGGACGAGTCGGCCGGGCCGCCGACGGGAGCGGGCATCGGGCTCGTTCTCGCGGCGGTGCTGTGCTGGGGGCTCTACCGCCGGGTGCTCTCCATCAACCTCACCCGCTTCTTCACCGCCACCGGCACCGTCCTCATCGTGATCGCCGCGGGCGTGCTCGGCTACGGGCTGCGCGACCTCCAGGAGGGTGGGCTCCTGCCCGGCGGGACGGCCTACGCCGTCGACCTGAGCGGCAGCGTCGACGCAGGGTCCTGGTACAGCACCCTGCTCCAGGGCGTGCTCAATCTGACGCCGACTATGACGTGGCTTCAGGTGGCGGGGTACGTCGGGTATCTCGGCGTGGTGATGGCGCTGTTCGTGAGGGGAGTGCGGGGAGTTGCCCCGGCCCTGAGCCCGAGCCCGACACGGCCCGCGCCCGCGACACCGGCCCCATCCGGGCCCGCGCCCGCGACACAGCCCCGGCCCGCGAAGGCCCCATCGCCCCAGCCCACCCCCCACCGCCCCGCCTGGCTCATCCCCGTCGCCGTGGTCGCCGTGCCTGCCATCCTGGCCGGGCTCGTCGTCGCCCTGGCACATCCCAAGCCCGCCGGGGGCGAGACGGTCGCCGTCTCCGAGAAGGACTGCGGTCAGGGCTTCACCGCGCCCGAGCCGGGGCGGCAGACCTTCCAGATGCGCAACACCGGTGACCAGACGTCCGAGGTGTACCTCATCGACCCGGCCACCAACGCGGTCTACGGCGAGATCGAGGGCCTGGCCCCCGGTACCACCCGGGACCTCGTCGCCACCGTGGCGGGCGGTACGTACGCCTGGCGCTGTGTGCCCGCCGACGGCAAGGCCGTCACCTCCAAGGCGGTCCGGGTCGGCGGTGCCGCCGGTGCCGGGGCCGTCGTGCCCGTCTCCGAGCAGGATCTCGCGGGGCCGCTGCGGGCGTACAAGGCGTACGTGAACCGGGGCCTGGCCACCCTTGTCACCGAGACCCGGAAGCTCAGCGACGACATCCGCGCCGGGCGCCTGGACACGGCACGCGCCGACTGGCTGACCGCGCACCGCACCTACGCTTCCCTCGGCGCCGCCTACGGCACCTTCGAGGACTTCGACCAGAAGATCAACGGCCGGCCCGACGGTCTGCCGGGCGGGGTCCACGACAAGGACTTCACCGGCTTCCAGCGGATCGAGTACGGGCTGTGGCACGGCCAGTCGGCGGACCAGCTCAAAGGCCCGGTGCGCCGACTCGCCGACGACACCGCCGGGCTGCGCAGGGCCTTCCCGCATCAGGACTTCGACGCCTCCGACCTGCCCCTGCGCGCCCACGAGATCCTGGAGAACACCCTCCAGTTCGAGCTGACCGGCGACACCGACCAGGGCAGCGGCACCGGACTGGCCACGGCCGACGCCAACCTCGCCGGAACACGTGAACTGCTCGCCGTACTCCGGCCGTTGATCGCAACCCGGGCCCCGCACCTGCTGCCCACCGCCGACGCTGACATCGCGCGCCTCCAGGCGCTGCTCGACGCCGAGCACCGCGACGGCCGCTGGACCCCCGTCGACCGGCTCGACCGGACCGCGAAGGCCCGGATCGACGGGGCCATGGGGCAGCTCCTGGAAGACCTGTCGCCGGTGCCGGACCTGCTGGAGATCAGGAAGTCCGCGTGAGCAACGGCCGCCGTCACCACCACGTCGAACACGCCGAAGGGAACGTCCCCATGCCGTCGTCCGCTGACACGCCTCCACCGGGCTGCCCCGCCCACGACGGCCGCCGTTCCTTCGTCAAGACGGCCCTGGGCGCCGGAGCGGCGGGCGCGGTTCTCGCCGGGGGAGGCATGGCGCTCGCCGAGACCGGCAGTGGCACGGCCCAAGCGGCCCAAGCGGCCGAGGAGACGACCGCCGCCGTGCCCTTCCACGGCACCCACCAGGCCGGAATCCTCACCCCCCAGCAGAAGGCCGCCGCCTTCGTCTCCTTCGACGTCATCGCCGGCGACCGCGCGGAACTGGCCGACCTGCTGCGGACCCTGACCCAGCGGGCCCGTTTCCTCACCGCCGGTGGCACCCTCACCGACCCGGGTGTCGGTGCCCCGCCCTCGGACAACGGCATCCTCGGCCCGGTCGTCCCGGCCGACGCGCTCACCGTGACCGTCGGCGTCGGTGCCTCCCTCTTCGACGACCGCTACGGACTCGCCGAGGCCAAGCCGCGCCGGCTCACGCCCATGCGGACCTTCCCCAACGACAACCTGAACCCCGCCGAGTGCCACGGCGACCTGTCCCTCCAGATCTGCGCGGCCCGGCAGGACACCGTGCTGCACGCACTGCGCGACATCGCCAAGCACACCCGGGGCGCGATGCAGATCCGGTGGCGTGTCGACGGCTTCCAGAACGTGCCGCGGCCCAGCGGCACCCAGCGCAACCTGCTGGGCTTCAAGGACGGCATAGTCAACCCGGACGTCGCGTCGGCCCGGGAGATGGACCACCTGGTGTGGGTCGGCGACGGGCAGGGCGAACCCGGCTGGGCCACCGGGGGCAGTTACCAGGTCGTCCGGATCATCCGGATGCTGGTGGAGTTCTGGGACCGGGTGTCACTGACCGAGCAGGAGCAGATGTTCGGCCGGCGCAAGGACACCGGTGCGCCGCTGGACGGCGCCAAGGAGACCGACAGCCCGAACTACGCCAAGGACCCGCACGGCGCGGCCATCCCGCTCGACGCCCACATCCGCCTCGCGAACCCGCGCACCACGGCGACCGACAACTCCCGTATCCTGCGCCGGGGTTACAACTACGACCGTGGCGTCGACAGCGTCGGCAACCTCGACATGGGTCTGGTCTTCTGCTGCTACCAGCAGGACGTGCGGCGCCAGTTCGAGGCCACGCAGACCCGGCTGATCGACGAACCCCTCGTGGACTACATCTCCCCGACCGGCGGCGGCTACTTCTTCGCCCTGCCCGGCGTGCGCTCGTCCTCGGACTGGTTCGGCCGGGGACTGCTCTCGGCGTGAAGTCCCGTGTGTGTCAGAAGTGTTGACCGCGCCGTGCAAACGTTTTAACTTCCCTTCACCGGACAGGCCGAGGTGAGGGGGAGCCGTGGCAACTGCCTTACGGGAACGTGCAGGTACGAAGGGAGTGAGTCCGGGCGGACGCGATCCCGATGGGGTGAAGCGCCAGCGTAAAGGTTTTCAGAGCCGGACGTTGTTCCTGCTCATGCTCCCCGGTGCCGCCTACTTCCTGCTGTTCCACTACGGCGCACTCGCCGGCAACGTCATCGCGTTCAAGGAGTACGTGCCGTTCGACGGCCTGTGGGGCAGCCCCTGGGTGGGCCTCGGCAACTTCCAGCGAATGTTCGAGGACGCGGCGTTCTGGGACTCGGTCCTCAACACCCTCTGGATCTCGGTCCTCCAGCTGGTGTTCTACTTCCCGGTGCCGCTCGGCCTCGCCCTGCTGCTGCACACCCTCACCTGGAGCTCGGTACGCCGGTTCGTGCAGTCGGTGGCGTATCTGCCGCACTTCATCTCGTGGGTGATCGTCGTCGCGCTCTTCCAGCAGGTGCTGGGGGACACCGGCCTGCTCAACAGCGGCCTGAGCGGGGCCGGTCTGCACACCGTCGACATCATCGGCAACCCGGACGCGTTCAAGCCGCTCGTCGTCGCCCAGGTCATCTGGAAGGACGCCGGCTGGGGCACGATCATCTTCCTCGCCGCGCTCGCCCAGGTCGACGAGCAGCAGTACGAGGCCGCCGCCATCGACGGCGCCGGACCCTGGCGGCGCTTCTGGCACGTCACCCTGCCCGCCATCCGCCCGGTGATCGTGCTGCTGCTCATCATGCGGCTCGGCGACATCCTCTCCGTCGGCTTCGAGCAGATGCTGCTGCAACGCGACGCGGTCGGGCCGGAGACCGCCGAGGTCATCGACACCTTCGTCTACTACCAGGGCATCGTCGGCGGCGACTACGGATTCGCGGCCGCCGCGGGCCTGTTCAAGGGTGTCGTCGGCGCCCTCCTCGTCTACGCCGCCAACAAGGTGGCCCACCGCCTCGGCGAACAGGGGGTCTACAAGTGAGCGCGTCCGCCCGGCCCGGCTGGATGGAGAAGCCCCGGCCGCTCACCCAGGCCGCGAAGGCCCTCGCCCTCGCCGCGGTCGTGCTGCTGGTGTGCGTGCCGTTCCTGGTGATCGTGTCGACCTCGCTGGCGTCCACCCAGGAGGTCGTCGACAACGGCGGCTGGGTGCTGTGGCCCAGCGAGCCCACGCTCGACGCCTACCGCGACATCTTCGACGGCGGCATCGTCACCCACGCCCTCGGCGTCAGCGCGGGCGTGACGATCGTCGGCACCCTGCTCAGCCTCGCCTGCACGGTGACCCTGGCCTACGCGCTGTCCCGTCCGGGCGTCTTCGGCGGCAAACCGGTCCTGCTGCTGGTGCTGTTCACGTTCCTCTTCCCGCCCGGCATGATCCCGAGCTTCCTGCTCGTCAAGGAACTCGGCCTGCTCGACTCGTACGCCTCGCTCGTGCTCCCCGTCCTGGTCAACGTGTTCAACCTGGTCGTCCTGCGCGGCTTCTTCCAGTCGGTCCCCGAGGAGCTGTACGAGGCGGCCCGGCTGGACGGGGCGGGGGACTGGCGGGTGCTGGTGTCGGTGGTGCTGCCGCTGTCCAAGGCCGCGCTCGCCGTCGTCGGCCTGTTCTACGCCGTCGCCTACTGGAACTCCTGGTTCTACGCCTCGCTCTACCTGGAGAGCGACCACTGGCCGCTCCAGCAGGTGCTGCGCACCTATGTGGTGGCCGGTGCCGGACTCACCGACGCGACCACCGGCGAGGCCACCGTCACCGCTCCGCAGACCGTGCAGATGGCGGTGCTCGTGATCGCCACCGTACCGATCCTGCTCGTCTACCCGTTCCTGCAGAAGTACTTCACCAAGGGCGTGCTCACCGGCGCCATCAAGAGCTGACACGAGGTGGTTCACCCATGCCCCGCATGTCCCGACGCACCCTCCTGCGCTCCATGGCGGTGGGCGGCGCCGCCGTCTCCGTCCCCGGTCTGCTGACCGCGTGCTCCTCGGACTCCGGCGACAGCGACGTCTCCAACGCCGGCAAGAAGCTCGCCCCCTGGCCGGCCTACCGGCCCGCCGCCGGGCCCGAGCCCGACCTGGCCCCCACCGACGCAGGTGTCCAGGCCGGCTACACCGCCTACCCGTCCGACCTGGTCAAGTCGGTCTCCCGCACCCCGGGCGACGGCTCCACCGTCCGCGTCATGACCGTCTCCTTCGGCACCCCGCCCAAGCCCGCCTCGCAGAACCGCTTCTGGGCGGCCGTGGAGAAGGCCCTCGGCGTGAAGATCGAGTACACGATCATCTCGCAGGCCGACTACCAGAAGAAGATGGCGACGGTCATGGCCGGCGACGCCGACGCCCTGCCCGACATCATCAACATGTTCGCCGGCTTCACCCTGCCCCGCGAGGCGCAGTTCGTGCAGCGCCGCGCCCAGGACCTCACGCCGTACCTGTCGGGCGACGCGATCGCCGACTACCCCAACCTCGCGGGCATCCCCACCCACGCCTGGCGCGACATGGGCCGCATCGGGGGCCGCATCTACGGCATCCCGCTGGAGCGCCCGCTGCCCGGCTCCACCCTCTGGATCAACCAGGACATGTTCGCCGACGCGGGCATGAAGGAGGGCTGGACCGCCGAGGACTTCACCGCCGTGGCCAGGCGGGGAACCCGCGGGAAGACATACATGCTCGGCGCCGCCAACGGCTCCCTGTTCGGCAACGCCTTCCACTCCGCCGCCCACAACGCGCCCCAGCGCTGGGCCGTCACCAAGGACGGCACCTTCCTGCCGGCCTGGGCCGACGAACGCTACAAGGCGTCGATCGCCTTCCAGACCCAGCTGCGCAAGAACGGCTCCTACCACCCCGACGCCACGTCCATCTCCCAGATCGACCTGACGACCCTCTACTACAACGGCACCGTCGGCTCCATGCAGGACGGGTTCGGCGCCTACCTGCCCAAGTACCGGGAGTCCAAGGGCAAGATGAGCCCCGCCGCGGCCCTGCCGTACAGCGTCGGCGGCGAGCCCGGCGCCATCGTCGCCGCCCGCCGCTCCTTCGGCTACACCGTCCTGAAGAAGGCCAGGAAGGAGCGCATCGAACTGCTGCTGCGCATCCTCGACTACCTCGCCGCACCCTTCGGCAGTCAGGAGTGGGAACTCGTCCACTACGGCGTCGAGGGCGTGCACTTCACCCGTGGCAAGGACGGCTCGCCCGAGTTCACCAAGCTCGGCGAGGTGGAGAACAACACCAACCTGCCGCTGAAGTACCTCGCCGAAGGCCCCCAGGTGCTGTTCGTGCCCGGCATGCCCGACGCCGTGCGCGCCCTGCACGCCTGGCAG
This sequence comes from Streptomyces coeruleorubidus, assembly GCF_028885415.1. GTDB lineage: Bacteria > Actinomycetota > Actinomycetes > Streptomycetales > Streptomycetaceae > Streptomyces > Streptomyces coeruleorubidus_A. The sequence goes on along the minus strand of NZ_CP118527.1, from coordinate 1,040,213 downwards.
CGCGAGGTCGTGCCGCACGCCATCCGCGACGCCTCCTTCGGGCTCCAGTCCGCGACGAACAACTCCCAGGGCGCCACCCTCAAGACGTTCCTGGACGACACCGTCACCGGCATCATCGCCGGACGGCTGCCGCTGACCGAATGGGACGCGGCGGTGAAGAAGTGGCGGAGCCGGGGCGGCGACAGAATGGCCGAGGAGTACGCGAAGGACTACGCGGCCAACACCTGAACAGCGGTGGGCGGAAGAGGGGATGCGGGGGATGGGGAACGACATGGTGTCCAAGGGACGGGTCACGATCCGCGAGGTCGCCGAGCGGGCGGGCGTGTCGACGGCCACCGCCTCCCGCGCGCTCAGCGGCAACCACCCGGTGCCCCCGGCGACCCGGGCCCGGGTGCTGCGCGCGGCCCGCGACCTCGACTACGTGGCCAACGCGCACGCCCGCGCCCTGGTCGGCGGCGGCCGCAAGATGGCCGCCGTCGTGGTCCGCCAGGTCACCAGCCCCTTCTACGCCCAGGTCGCCGAGGGCGTGGAGGCGGAGGCCGCCGACCGCGGCTGGCTCTGCGTGGTCGGCGCCACCGGCGGCGACGCACAGCGCGAGATGGAGTTCGTGCAGCTCATGCGGGAGGAGGGCGCCCGGCTGGTGATCCTGGTCGGCGGAGTCGTCGAGGACGACGCCTACCGGGAACGCGTCGCCCACTACGCCCACGCACTCGACTCCTCCGGAGCCCGGCTGGTGCTCTGCGGCCGGCCCGCGCCCGACCCGGAGATCCCCGCGCTCGTCGTCGAGTTCGACAACGAGGCCGGGGCCCGCGCCATCACCGCCCATCTGCTGTCGGCAGGCCACCGCAGGATCGTCTTCCTCGGCGGACTGCCCGGCAACACCGCCCTCGACGCCCGCGTCGCCGGCTACCGGGCCGCCCTCGCCGAGCACGGGCTCCCGCCCGAGGCCGCACACGTCGTCGACTGCGGCCTCGGCCGGGCCGCCGGCCATCGCGCGATGACCGAACTCCTCAAGTCAGCACGGGAGTTCACCGCGGTCTTCGCCGGGGACGACATGGTCGCCGCCGGCGCCCTGCGCGCCATCGCCGACACCGGACTCGGCGTCCCCGGCGACATCTCCGTCGTCGGCTACAACGACATCCCGCTCGCCGAGGACTTCAACCCGCCCCTCACCACCGTCCGCACGCCCGCGGAGGAACTCGGCCGCGCCGCCGTGCGCATCGCGCTGCGCGACCCCGAGCACGCCGCCGGGGCCCACCATCTGCTCGGCACCCACATCGTCGTACGCGACAGCGTCGGCGCGCCCCCGCCCGGGCGCGCCCTGTGACCAACGGAGGGACCGCACCCGCATGAGCGCGCCGCACGTGTCGCTCCCCGACCCGACGCACCTGCCCAACCTGCCCCACCTGCCACCCCCCGACCCGCTGACCTCGCCCCTCACCGGCTGGACCCGCGCCCACTGGGAGGCCATCGCCGACCGCCTCCTCGAGGCCCTGAAGCCCTACGCCTCGCCGGGCCTGGCCCAGTACCGGCTGCCCGGCCCGCCCAGCCACTCCGGGCCCTGGTCGGACGGACTGGAGGGCTTCGCCCGCTCCTTCCTGCTGGCCGCGTTCCGCATCGCCGGTTCGGGCGGGCAGGGCGTGCCCGGCCTGATCGAGCGGTACGCGGCCGGGCTCGCGGCCGGCACCGACCCGCGCGGTCCCGACCGCTGGCCGCCCATCACCGACCGGTCCCAGCCCATGGTCGAGGCCGCGTCCCTCGCGATCGCCCTGCACGAGACCCGCCCCTGGATCTGGGACCGGCTCGACGACCGGGTGCGGCAGCGGGTCGCCGACTGGCTGGGCGGTTTCGTCGGAGCCGTGGTCAACGACTCCAACTGGCGGCTGTTCCAGGTCATCACCGAGGAGTTCCTTGCCTCCGTCGGCGCCCCGCACAGCCGCAGCGAGATCGACGCCGGCCTCGCACGCCTGGAGGACTGGTACCGGGAGGACGGCTGGTACACCGACGGCGACGGCCGCAAGTTCGACTACTACAACGCCTGGGCCCTGCACCTGTATCCGGTCCTGTGGGCCCGGATCGCCGGACCGCGCGCCGATCTGCGGCTGGTGGCGGAACACCAAAGGCGCCTGCGGTCGTTCCTCCACGACCACCAGCACTTCTTCGGCGCCGACGGCGCGCCGGTCCACCAGGGCCGCTCCCTCACCTACCGGTTCGCGACGGCGGCCCCGCTGTGGGCGGGTGTCCTCGTCGACGCCACCCCGCTGCCGCCCGGCCGCACCCGCCGCCTGGCCTCCGGCGCGCTGAAGCACTTCGCCGAGCGCGGCGTGCCCGACGAGCACGGGCTGCTCACGCTCGGCTGGTACGGGCCCTTCCTCCCCGTCACCCAGCGGTACTCGGGCCCGGCCTCCCCGTACTGGGCGAGCAAGGCCTTCCTCGGCCTGCTCCTGCCCGCCGACCACCCCGTGTGGACGGCGCCCGAGGAACCCGGCCCGGCGGAGACGGCCGACGTGCACCTCGCGTTACCGGCCCCGGGCTGGCTGTTGCACTCCACCGCCGCCGACGGGATCGTCCGCCTCGTCAACCACGGCAGTGACCGACTGCCGCCCCCGCCGGCAACGGCCGAGGACAGCCCGCACTACGCCCGCTTCGCCTACTCCAGCGCCACGGCCCCCGAGACACCACCGGCACCGCGGGTGGGCCCCGACAACCACATCGCCCTGCTCGCCCCCGACGGCACACCCACCCCCCGCGGGCGCATACACCCCCTCGGAGTCGAGGGCTCCCGGGCCGCCTCCTGGCACCGGGCCCTGCTCCCGGGCGACAGTGAAGGGCACCGCATCGAGACGGTCAGCGTGGTGCACGGCCCCTGGGAGGTCCGGGTGCACCGCGTCGACGCGCCCCCCGGCACGCCCGTGCGCGAGGGCGGCTGGGCCGTCGCCGACGACTCCGCGTCACCGGCCGCCCGGACCGGCCCCGGCTGGGCACTGGCCCGGCGCTCGGACGGCCTGACCAGCACGCTCGTCGGCCTGCACGGATGGAGCGACGACGAGGGAGCGGTCGTAGCGGCTGTGGGTGGCAATGCGTACGGGCACCACTCGGCGACGCCGTTCCTGACGCTGCCGTCCCACCCCGGTGGTACGCGCCTGATGGTGACGCTGGTCGTGCTCAGTGCCGACCCGGTGGTGCACGCCCTGGTCGACGGGGCCCGGGCGTGGGCAGGAGCCGACGGGAGTGTGGAGATCCGCTTCCCCGACGGCACACGGGAGTCGGTGCCCTGAGAAACGCCGTGGGGGCGTGGCTCAGCCGAGCCACGCCCCCACGGCGTCACGCACGTCAGGCCTCCACGCGCTTGCGCGTCACCGCCTTCCTCAGCAGCGGCCAGGCCAGCAACAGCACGATCACCGCGTACACCGTCACCGCGAACGGCGTGTTGAACAGCCCCGTCACGCTGCCGTCGCTGATCTGGAGCGCGCGGCGCAGCTGCTGTTCGGCGTTCGGGCCGAGGATCACGCCGATGACGGCGGGCAGCACCGGCAGCCCGTAGCGGCGCATGCCGAAACCGATCAGACCGATGATCAGCAGGATCACCAGGTCGATCACCTCACCGCCGACCGCGTACGCGCCGACCGCCGCGAAGAACATGATCCCGGCGTACAGGTACGGCCGCGGGATGCGCAGCAGCTTCGCCCACAGCGGTGCCAGCGGCAGGTTGAGCGCGAGCAGCAGCACCATGCCGACGAAGAGCGAGGCGATCAGGCCCCAGACCAGGTCGGGTTCACGCTCGAAGAGCAGCGGGCCGGGCTGGATGCCGTACTGCTGGAAGGCGGCCAGCATGACGGCCGCGACCGCCGTGGTCGGCAGGCCCAGGGTCAGCATCGACACCAGGGTGCCCGCCGCCGAGGCCGACGCCGCCGACTCCGGACCGGCCACGCCCTCGATGGCGCCCTTGCCCCACTCGTCCTTGTGCTTGGACAGGCGCTTCTCCGTCACGTACGACAGGAACGTCGGGATCTCCGCGCCGCCGGCCGGGATCGCGCCGAACGGGAAACCGATGAACGGGCCGCGCAGCCACGACTTCCAGGTCCGGTTCACATCCCCGCGTCCCAGCCACGGACGTCCCACCGGGATCGGCTCCGCCGGCCTGCGCCGCAGGTGTGCCGCGACCCACAGGGCCTCGCCGATCGCGAACAGACCGACCGCGACGATCACCACGTCGATGCCGTCGGCCAGTTGGAGCGAGCCGAAGGTCAGGCGCTGCTGGCCGGTCATCTGGTCCAGGCCGACCAGGCCCAGCGTGAGGCCGATGAGCAGGGAGGCCAGGCCCCGGATGCGGGACGAGCCGAGCACCGACGTCACCGCGATGAACGCCAGCACCATGATGGCGAAGTAGTCCGGCGCGCCGATGTCCACGGCCAGTTCGGCGACCGTCGGCGCGAGCGCGACCAGCAGGATCGTGCCGATCAGGCCGCCCGCGAAGTGCCCGACGGCGGCCGCCGCGAGGGCCTGCGCGCCGCGCCCGGACTTGGCCATGGGGTTGCCCTCCATGGCCGCCACCACCGCCGCGCTCTCGCCGGGCGTGTTGAGCAGGATGGAGGTGGTCGAGCCGCCGAACATCGCGCCGTAGTAGATGCCCGCGAACATGATGAACGCGCCGGTCGGCTGGAGCCCGTATGTCACCGGCAGCAGCAGAGCGACCGCCATCGCCGGGCCGATGCCGGGCAGCACACCGATCGCCGTGCCGAGCAGCACGCCGATGACGGCCCACAGCAGGTTGACCGGGGTGAGGGCCGTACCGAAGCCGTCCAGAAGGGAGTTGAAGGCATCCATGTCACAGCACTCCCATCAGCGGACCGCCGGGCAGGGGCACTCCGAGCAGGTTGTTGAAGACGACGTAGGTGACGAGGGACAGCCCGGCCGCGATGAGCGGATCGCGGTCGATCCTGCGGCTGCCGAGCGCGAACGCCGCACCCCAGAACAGCAGCGCGCCCGCGACCGGAAAGCCGAGCGGCTCGATCAGGACGGCCGAGCCGAGGAACACCCCGGCGAGCAGCAGCACCGTGCGCCAGTCGGCGGGTTCCGACAGGTCGATGTCCTCGCCGGTCTCGGCCTGGCCCCGGCCGCCGCGCAGCACGTCCACGGCGAGCAGGGCGGCGATCACCAGCAGGCCGGCGCCGACCACGACCGGCACGGTCTTCGGGCCGATCGGGCCGCGCTGGGCGATGTCGACGTCCATGGTGAGCGCGTCGGTCAGGACGAGCACGCCCAGCACCAGCAGGAGTGCGCACACGCCGAGTTCGGAGTGCTCCCGCAGCCACGAGCGCCGCTCGCCGCGCTCCGCGGGGGGAATGTCGGTGGTCTGCGTCGTCACAGTCCCAGCTCCTTCAGCACCGAAACCACGCGCTTGTCCTCGGCGTCGAGGAACGCGCCGAACTCCTCACCGGTGAGGAAGGCGTCGTCCCAGCCGTTCTGCTTCAGGGACTTGCGCCATTCGTCCGAGCCGTGCAGTTCCTCGAGCAGCCGCACGAGCTTGTCGCGCTCCCCGTCGGTCAGTCCGGGCGGGGCGACGATGCCGCGCCAGTTGGTGAAGTTCACGTCGTACCCGGCCTCCTTCAGCGTGGGCGCGTCCAGCCCCTCGACGCGCTCGGGGCCGGTGACCGCGAGGAGGCGCAGCTCGCCCGCCTTGATCTGGTCCAGGTACTCGCCGACGCCGGACACGCCGAAGGCGACCTTGTTGCCGAGGATCGACGCGAGCAGTTCGCCGCCGCCGTCGAACGGGATGTAGTTGACCTGCTTCGGGGGGATCCCGGCGGCCCGCGCCATCAGCATCGGCGCGAGGTGGTCGGGCCCGCCGGGCGACGAGCCGCCGCCCACCGGGAGCTTGCCCGGGTTCTCCTTCCAGGCGCCGATGAGATCGTCGATCGTCTTGTACGGGGAGTCCTTGGCGACCACGACGACGTCCTGCTCCTCGGTGAGCCGGGCGATCGGCGTGGTGTCGCCGAGCGTCTTCGGCGCGTCGTTGGAACGGACGGCGCCCACGACCCCGAGGCCCATGGACATGGCGAGTTTGCCGTTGCCGTGCTCGCTCACCAGCCGGCTCAGCCCGACCGTGCCGCCGGCGCCGGGCAAGTTGAACACCTCGATGTTGTGGGTCAGTTCGGCGTCCTCGGCGTTCTTCGCGGCCGTACGGGCCGTGATGTCGTAGCCTCCGCCGGGCGTGTTGGGGACCATGAAACGCAGGCCCGGGATCTGTGTGCCGGTCTCGGAGCCGCTGCCGGTGGTCAGCAGCGGTGGTCCGACGAGCACGAGCACGGCGGCCCCGAGCAGGGCGAGGGGAGTGCGCAGGCGCACGAGTGCCACCACCTGTCGGTACGTCGTTGCGGGTAGGTAAAGGCCCTGTGGGGGAGGGTGACGTGGGCCACATGCTGCACCGGACGCCGACGGCTGTCTCTCTTGCGGAACCAACGGAGGTTTTGGTCTTTGCGGTCACCGGGGGACCGCAGGGGAGGCCGGGGCTCGCGGCGCGGACGCCGCGAGCCCCGCGGCTCACCGCGCGGGCGCGGCGCAGCCCACGTCCCGGGCCGGCAGGCGGCCCGTGGCGAGGTAGGCGTTGACCGTGTCGTCGACGCACGGCGAGCCGTAAACGCCGTACACCCCGTGCTGGTCGGCGTCGTGCAGGGTGACCAGGCGCGAGGAGGGCCACATGGCGCGGACCGTCTTGGCGCCGTCGTAGTACGTGCGCGGGTCTCCGGTGGCGTTGACGAGCAGAGCCGGCAGGTCGTCCCGGACGGTGGTCGGACGCTCGCGCGGTCGGTCCCAGTAGGCGCACGGGTTGAGGTTTTGCGTGACGGGCGCGAAGAGCGGGTCCCGCGCACGGGTGCGCTGGACATCGCGCCAGTACACCTCGGGGTCGCGCGGGGCGGCGTTGTCGCCGCAGACGATCGCCGTCTGCGCGCTGCCGTAGGGGGAGTCGGTGCCCGTGAGCACGAACTCGAGCACCCCAGCGAGCCACGGCGACGGTGTCACCCGCTGCCCCTGCGACGCCCGCAGCATGTCCCGCATGCCCTGGGCGAAGTCCCCGTAACGGGTGTCGTTGTGCATCGAGAGGCCGTTGAGGGCGACGACCGGCATCACGTGCTCGTCCAGCCGGTGGCCGCCGAGCCGCAGCGGGGTGCGGGCGGCGGCGGCCCGGACCCGTTCCACGGTGGCCAGCACCTCGCCCTCCGTCCGGCCCAGCCCGTAGGCCGCGTCACGGGCGGCAGCCCAGGAGGCCCACCCCTCCAGGGCCTGGCGGTTGGCCCGCTCGACGCCCCGCCACAGCCGGGCGCTGTAGCGGTCCGGGTCGATCACCCCGTCCAGGACGACCCGGTCGGTCCGGCCCGGGAACATCGTGGTGTACACCTCGCCGAGGTAACTGCCGTACGAGTAGCCCAGGTAGGAGATCCGCCGCTCGCCCAGCGCGGCCCGGATGACGTCCATGTCGCGGGCGGTGTTGCGGGTGGTGGCGTGGGGCAGCACATCGCCCGCGTGGGTACGGCAGTGCCGGGCGAGGTCCTTCGAGAACGCGGCCATGCGGTCGAAGCCGGCCCGGTCCTCACCCGCCGCGCGCCACGCCGAGCCGGTCGGCCAGCGGCAGTCCAGCGGTGTGCTGCGGCCGACGAAACGGGGATCCACCCCGACCACGTCGTACCGGGCGGCGACGTCCTTCATCGCCTTGCGCACCACCGGCGCGTCGCCGAGGGACGTCCCGCCGGGGCCGCCGCCGTTGAGCAGCAGCGGGCCGACGCGGTGGGAGGTGTCGGTGGCGCGGATCCGGGATATCGCGACGGTGATCGTGCGGCCGCCGGGGTCCGAGTAGTCCAGCGGTACGGTCACGTCGGCGCAGCGGGCGCCCGCCTGCTCCAGTTCCTCGCCGGCCGTGTCGTCCGGTCCGAGCACGCAGCTCTTCCAGGTGAGGCGCTGGTCGTGGTAGCGGGCGAGGGGGTCGGGGCCGGGACTCGCCCCGGCCGTGGCGGGCAGTGCCGTCAAGGCGAGACCGGCGGCCGTCAGGGCGAGGGCGGCTCGCCGAGCGGTTCCCGGGAAGCGGGATAACACGGGTGGGTGTCCTTTCTGTCGCCGATGCCCCCTCGCGGCTGGCAGGGACATGCCGGAGAGGGGTGTGCGGTGCGACAGAACGCTAGGGACGGGCAGGCGTCCGATCACTCCGGCTGGCAGCCGCTTCGAGGTGGGGCAAGCCCCAGCACACAGGCGGGGGAATGCCGTTTCCGTGGTGGGGACAACAACCGACATCTCAGCCCCGAGCTGGGACAATGCTCGGGCAGACCTTGTGCAGGTCGATGCAGGGGGGTTGTCCAGACATTCGCTCACGCCTAGGGTCACCTTCCGAGTGCAAGCGCTTTCCAAGTGCTTCCCAAGCGTGTGTCCGCCGGCCGTCCGAGGAGCGCCGCATGTCCTTGTCCCCCACCCGCCGCCGCGTGGCCGTCGTCGGCACCGGAGCCATCGTCGGCGGCAGTCATCTGCCCGCGCTGCGGGCGCATTCCGACCGGGTGGAGCTGGTCGCCGCCGTCGACGTCGACCAGGAGCGCCTCGACGACTTCCGCGAGCTGGCCGGCGGCCGGCTCGCCGGCTACACCTCGGTGGACGCGATGCTGGACGCGGTACGCCCCGACCTGGTCCTCATCGGGACGCCGCCCTCCTTGCACCGCGACCAGACGGTGGCCGCGCTGAAGGCGGGTGCCTGGGTGCTGTGCGAGAAGCCGCTCACCCTGTCGCTCGCCGAGTACGACGAGATCGCCGCCGCCGAGGAGGCCTCCGGGGCGTACGCGGCGGTCGTCTTCCAGCACCGCTACGGCTCCGGCGCGGTACACGCCCGCGAGCTGCTCACGAGCGGCGAGCTGGGCGCCCCGCTGGTGGCGCACTGCCAGACCACCTGGCACCGGGACGCCGCCTACTACGCCGTGCCGTGGCGCGGCAAGTGGGCCAGCGAGGGCGGCGGGCCGACCATGGGCCACGGCATCCACCAGTACGACCTGCTGCTGCACCTGCTCGGAGAGTGGGAGGAGATCCGGGCGATGGCCGCCCGGCTCGTCCACGACACCGAGAGCGAGGACGTCTCCACCGCGCTGGTGCGTTTCAAGAGCGGCGCCCTCGCCACGGTCGTCAACAGCGTGCTGTCCCCGGACGAGGTGAGCCGTATCCGCATCGACTGCGCGGACGCCACCGTCGAGCTCACCCACCTGTACGGCCACACCAACGACAGCTGGGTCTACACCCCGGCCCCGCACGTCGGCTCCGACCGGGCCACGGCCTGGCGCACCCCCGCCAACGACGTGCCCAGCTCGCACACCGCCCAGCTGGGCGCACTCCTCGACGCCTACGACAACGGCACCCGGCCACCGGGCAGCGGCCAGGACGCCCGCGCCACCCTGGAGTTCGCGGCCGCCCTGTACAAGGCGGCGTTCACCGGCCGCTCCGTCCACGCGGGGGAGATCGGCCCCGGCGACCCCTTCTACGAGGCCATGCACGGCGAGTACCCCGACTGGGCCCCCAAGGAGCGCGCATGAGCATCCGAGTCACCCACACCCACGGCGAGGACATCGCCGTCACGGCGGCGAACGGCACGGAGATCCTCCGCTACGTCTACCGGCCCGACCCGGATCCCTTCGAGTCCCGCAAGCCGTACGCCCACCCGGTGCGCACCCTGTCCGGCCGCACGGTCACCGGCTACCGCCCGAACGACCACCGCTGGCACAAGGGCCTGCAGATGACCGCGAGCCATCTGTCCGGCCAGAACTTCTGGGGCGGCAACTGCTACGTCCACGGCCAGGGCTATCTGCGCCTGCCCGAGCGCGTCGGCTCCATGCGGCACGACGGCTTCTCCGCGTTCACGGTCGAGGACGACCGGCTCGCCTTCACCGAGGACCTCACCTGGGTCGAGAACGGCGGCGAGGAGTGGGCGCGCGAGGTGCGGGGGCTGACCGTCCACTCGGTGGACGAGGAGGCCGGCGCCTGGGCCCTGGACTGGTCGATCCGCCTCACCAACGTCCGTTCCGAGCCCCTGGCCTTCGGATCCCCGACCACCGCGGGCCGCGAGATGGCCGGCTACACCGGACTGCAGTGGCGCGGTCCGCGCGACTTCACCGGCGGCACGGTCTTCGCCCCGGACACCGACGCCGACGCGGGCAAGCTGATGGGCACCCAGGGCCCCTGGCTCGCCTTCACCACCGAGCACGACGACGTCGACGGCCACTCCACCCTCGTCTTCGCGCACGCGCCCGAGAACCTCGACGAGACGTCCGCGATCCACGAGTCGCACTGGTTCGTCCGCTCCGAACCCTTCCCCACGGTCGCCTTCTCCTGGGCGTTCTTCGAGGAGTTCGAACTCCCGCCGGGCGAGTCCTTCGCCTTCCGCTACCGGCTCGTCGTCGCCGACGGCGCCTGGGACCGCGACCGGGTCGGCACGCACCTGGAGGGCCTGCCGTGGTGAACGAAGCGAAGCCCGCCCTGCCGCACCCGCTGCCCGGCGCGATCGGCCTGTCCCATCTGAGCGCCTACGACTGGGAGGCCGCCGACGGCGTCTGCGGCGGCAGCCCCCATCTGCACCTGGTCTGCACCGAGGCGTACGTCGTCACCGGCGGCCGGGGCGCGGTGCAGACGCTGAGCCCCGACGGCTACCGGGACATCCCCCTCGAAGCCGGCTCCATCGCCTGGTTCACGCCGGGCACCGTGCACCGCATGGTGCAGGGCGGCGATCTGCGCATCACCGTGCTGATGCAGAACAGCGGCCTGCCCGAGGCCGGGGACTCCGTGTTCACCTTCCCGCCCGAGGTGCTCGCCGACCCCGAGAAGTACGCCGCCGCGGCGACACTGCCGCCCGGTACGGGACCGGAGACGGCGGCGGCCGCCCAGCGCCGCCGGGACCTCGCCGTGGAGGGCTACCTGACCCTGCGCGAGGCGCTCGTCGCCGGCGACAACGGCCCGTACCTGGAGTTCCAGCGCGCCGCCGCCCGGATCGTGCGCGACAAGGTGCCCACCTGGCGCGCCCTGTGGCGGGCGGGCGCCCTGGCCACCGCCGAACGCACCGGCGCCCAGCTCGACGCGCTGGCCGGCGGCGAGCCCGCCTACCTCGGCGAGGCCACCGCCTACGAGGCCGCGCCCACCCGGCTCGGCGGCTTCGGCATGTGCGGCAGGCGGGACGAGTACAACCTGCCCGGGACGACGTTGCCGTACCAGGGCGAGTAACAGAGCAGGGGGGCCGAGGGGGGCCGACAGAGAGTCCGAGGAAAGGAGAGGTGACCTCGGCATGCCCGGACACAGGACAAAGGGGTTCTGCGCGTCGGCCGCCGCACTGGCACTGTGTGCCGTGCTGGCGGGCTGCGGAGGATCCGGGGAATCGGCCGGCGGCGGCAAGGTCGTGCTGCGCTACACGTGGTGGGGCAACCCCGACCGCGCGGAACGCACCGAGCAGGCCGTCGCGCTGTTCGAGAAACAGCATCCGGACGTCGACGTGACGACGTCGTTCTCCGGCTACGACGCCTACAAGCAGAAGCTCGCCACCCAGGCCGCCGGCGGTGACGCGCCGGACGTGATGCAGCTGGACTACCGCCAGATCGACCAGTACGCCTCCGGCGGCGTCCTGCTCGACCTGGCGAAGCAGAAGGCCGTACTGCGCACCTCCGAGATCGACCAGGGCCTGCTCGCCACCGGCCGTGTGGACGACGTGCAGTACGCGATACCGCAGGGCCGCGGCACGGAGACCGTCGCCTACGACGTCGGGACCTGGAAGAAGTCGGGCGTGCCCCTCCCCGGCAAGAGCTGGACCTGGAGCCAGTGGGCCGACACCATGCGGGCCCTGGCCAAGAAGACCGGCAAACCCGGGGCGACCGACCCCGGCCAGAGCGAGGACGCCTTCGAGGTCTGGCTGCGCGGGCAGGGCAAGGCCCTCTACACGGAGGACGGCGGACTCGGCTTCACCGCCGACGACCTCACCCGCTGGTGGACCTTCACCGACAAGCTGCGCCGCGAGGGCGCCGTCTCGCCCGCCGAGCAGACCACCCAGCTCGACGGCTCCGTCGAGAACACCCCGCTGGGGCGCGGCACATCCGTCACCGACGCCAACTGGGACGCCCCGGCCAGCGGCTTCCTCGCCCTCGTCAAGGGCGGCGTCGCCCTCGCCCCCATGCCGTCCGGCGAGGACGGCACACCCGGCCAGTACTTCAAGCCGTCCATGTTCCTCGGCGTCTCCGCCAACACCGGCCACCCCAAGGAGGCGGCGCAGCTCGTCGACTTCCTGATCAACGACCGGCAGGCCGCGAAGATCCTCGGCGCCAGCCGGGGCATCCCCGTCAACGAGACCGTCCGCGACGAACTCGGCCCGCAGCTCAAGGACTTCGACAAGACCATCGCCGACTTCCAGGCCTCCCTGGAGGGCAAGCTCAAGGACCCGCCCCAGGCCCCGCCGGCGGGTGACAACGCCCTCCAGAGCACCTTCCAGCGCGACTACGACCAGGTGTCCTACGGGCGCATGTCGCCCCGCGAGGCGGCCGAGAACTACATCACCGAGGCGAAGGCGGAGCTGAGGTCATGACCACCACCGCGATCCCCACGGAGACACAACGCGTCCCCGCCACCGCCCCGAAGCGCCGCCCCAAACGCGAACGCGAGGGCGCCGCCTGGGTGTTCCTCTCGCCCTGGGTCCTCGGCGCGATCGTCCTGACCCTGCTGCCGATGGCCGTGTCGCTGTACCTGTCGTTCACCGACTACGACCTGTTCAACCCGCCGAAGTGGGTGGGCCTGCGCAACTACGTCCAGATGTTCACCGAGGACCCGCGCTACTGGCGCTCGGTCGTGACGACGGTGACGTACGTCGTCATCGCCGTGCCCCTGCAACTGGCCCTCGCCCTGGTCGTCGCGCTCGCCCTGAAGGGCATGAAACGCGGCAAGGCCTTCTACCGCTCCGCCTTCTACGCCCCCTCGCTGCTCGGCGCGTCGATGTCCATCGCCCTCGTCTGGCGTGCGGTCTTCAACGACGGCGGCACGGTGGACAACCTGCTCGGCACCGGCGGCTGGGTCAACAAGCCCGGCTGGTCGCTGCTCGCCGTGGCCCTGCTGACGGTGTGGCAGTTCGGCGCACCGATGGTCATCTTCCTCGCCGGTCTCCAGCAGATCCCCGCCGAGCTGTACGAGGCGGCGGCGGTCGACGGGGCCGGGAAGTGGCGGCAGTTCCTGTCCGTCACCGTGCCGATGCTGTCCCCGGTGCTGTTCTTCAACCTGGTCCTCCAGACCATCCAGGCCTTCCAGGTGTTCACGCCCGCCTTCGCGGTCAGCGCGGGCAAGGGCGGACCGGCCGACTCGACCCTCGTCTACACCATGTACCTCTACGACCGCGGCTTCGTCGCCTCCCACATGGGCTACGCCTCCGCCATGGCCTGGGTGCTGCTCCTCGTGATCGGTGTGGTCACGGCGGTGCTGTTCCGCACCTCCCGCTCCTGGGTCTTCTACGCCTCCGAGGGGGACCGATGACCTCGACCGCCGTTTCCCACAAGCCCGTCCGATGGGGGCGGGTCGCCGTCCACCTGGGCTGCCTGGCCGCGCTGCTGGTCATGCTGTACCCGCTGGCGTGGCTGCTGGCCACCTCGCTCAAGCCCGCCGACGAGGTCATCGCGAGCCTCGACCTGCTGCCCAGCCACCTGGAATGGTCGAACTACTCCACCGCCATGGAGGGCGTCAACGACGTCTCCATCTGGCGGCTGCTCACCAACTCGCTGCTGATCGCCGGCGGTGCGGTCCTCGGCAACGTCATCAGCTGCTCGCTCGCCGCCTATGCCTTCGCACGCCTCAGGTTCCGGCTGCGCGGGCCGCTGTTCGCCTTCATGATCGCCACGATCATGCTGCCGCACCACGCGGTGCTGATCCCGCAGTACATCATCTTCAACCAGCTCGGCCTGGTGAACACCTACTGGCCGCTGATCCTGCCGAAGTTCCTCGCCACCGAGGCGTTCTTCGTCTTCCTCATCGTGCAGTTCATGCGCGGCCTGCCGCGCGAACTGGAGGAGGCGGCCCGGATCGACGGCTGCGGCCCCTTCCGCAGCTTCTTCCAGGTCGTGCTGCCGCTCTCCCGGCCGGCCCTGATCACCACCGCCATCTTCACCTTCATCTGGACCTGGAACGACTTCTTCACCCAGCTCATCTACCTGTTCGACCCGGACAAGTTCACGCTGACCCTCGCGCTGCGCTCCTTCGTGGACGCCTCCAGCACCTCCGCGTTCGGCCCGATGTTCGCGATGTCGGTGATCGCGCTGCTGCCGATCGTGCTGTTCTTCCTCGCCTTCCAGCGCTTCCTGGTGGAGGGCATGGCCAGCTCCGGACTGAAGGGGTGAGCGGTATGCGGACGCGTGAGGCCGGTGAGGTGTTCGGGCCGCGCATGACACTGTTCGCGGACGTGCTGAGCGTCGGCCTCGCCACGTCGGTGGCCTGCCTGCCGCTGGTGACCGCACCGGCCGCGCTGTCGACGGCGTGCGCCGTACTGCGCGGCGCAGGACAGGACCGACCCGTCACGGCCGGGCGGTACGTCGTCCTGCTGCGGCAACGGCTGCGGGCCGGCGACCTGCTGGCGGGGACCGTCGCCCTGGCGGGTCTGCTGCTGCTCGCGGCCGACTTGGCCCTGGCCGGGGCCGGGCTGCCCGGAGCGCCGCTGTTCGCGGTGGCCGCCGCCGCCATCGGCGCCTGCGCTGCGGTGGTCGGCCTGCGGGCCTGCGCCCGCCCCGAGTCGCTCACCGACTGGCGCGCGGCGGTGCGCGGGGCCGCCCGGGACGCGGCGGCGGACGTGGGCGGCAGCGCACTGGTCCTGCTCGCCGTGGCGACGGCCGCGCTGTGCGCCTGGATGCTGGTGCCGTTGGCCTTTCTGGCGCCGGGGCCGTTGGCGCTGGCGCTGACCGGGGTCGACGTACGGCACGGTGCCTGGGGGCGTGACGCGCGGTCGTTCGTGCGGGGGTCCGTGATGCGGTGGCTGCGGACGGGCTGTGGCCGGCCGCGCCCACCCGGTAGAGCCACATCTGCCCCGGGCCCCTTCAGGCTCGGCCGTCAGGGCCCCTCATGTCGTCCACGGTGACGGTGTCCTCGCGGTCGCGCCGCCGGGGCGTGCGGTGGCGGGGGCGGCGGCGTGCCGCGCCGGTCCTCATCAGGGCCAGGCCGAGACAGAACGCCAGCGCGAGCGCCAGGCCCGAGCAGAAGATCGCCAGCGCGTTCAGGGTGGCGATGTCGTTGCCCAGCACCGACACGGTGTACTCGGGTCCGCCGGACAGGTTGCCGGCGATCAGCAGCACGATGAAGGCGGCCGAGGCGGCCAGGAGGAGCAGTCCGAGAATCAGCATCCGAGTCATCTCCCCAGGTGGTCGTGCGCCTCCCCGGGTACCCGCACGGCCGGGCCCGTACCGCGCCGCGAGCGCAGGCGTGCGGGCCCGATCCCTGCCTACCCTGAGGGTGTGGCTCGGTCGAACGACGAGGTCGCCGCGCTCTTCCAGGAGTACGCGGACCTCATCTCGATCACCGGAGGAGACGCGTACAGGGCACGTGTCTACGAGAAGGCCGCCCGCTCGATCGGCGGCTACCACGCCGACGTGTCCACCCTCGACCTCAAGGGCCTCCAGGAGATCCCCAACGTCGGCAAGTCCATCGCCGAGAAGATCGTCGAGTACTTCCGCGACGGCAGCGTCACCGCGGTGGAGGAGCTGCGCGCGAAGATCCCGGCCGGAGTCCGGCGGCTGACGGCCATCCCCACGCTCGGCCCGAAGAAGGCCAGCGTCCTCTATGAGGAGCTGGGCATCTCCTCGGTCGAGGAACTCGCCGACGCCCTCCACGCCGAGCGGCTGCGCGACCTGAAGGGCTTCGGGCCGAAGACGGAGCAGAACATCCTGCACGGCATCGAACTGCTGAAGTCCTCCGGCGACCGCGTCCTGCTCGACGCCGCCGCGGACCTGGCCGAGGACATCGTCGCCGAGCTGTCCCGGGTCACCGGCTGCCGGCGCTGCACCTACGCCGGCTCGCTGCGCCGTCTGCGCGAGACCGTCGGCGACATCGACGTCCTCGCCGCGGGCGCGCACCCGGCCGCCCTCATGCGGGCCTTCACGGAGCTGCCGTACGTCTCCGAGGTCGTCGCGCGCGGCGAGAAGAAGACGTCCATCCGCACCACCAAGGGCCTCTCGGTCGACCTGCGCGTCGTCCCCCTGGACTCCTGGGGAGCGGCGCTGCAGTACTTCACCGGCTCCAAGGCGCACAACATCCGCACCCGCGAACTGGCCGTCCACCAGAAGCTCAAGCTCTCCGAGTACGGCCTGTTCGACACCGAGACCGGCAAGAAGATCGTCTCCGAGACCGAGGAGGAGGTGTACGCCCGGCTCGGCCTGCCCTGGATCCCGCCGCCCCTGCGTGAGGACCGCGGCGAGATCGAGGCGGGGCTGCGCGGCGAACTGCCCGACCTCGTGCGGGAGACGGACATCCGGGGCGACCTGCACACCCACACCGACCTCACCGACGGGCTCGCCCCGCTGGAGGAGATGGTCGCAGCGGCCGCCGAGCGCGGCTACGCCTACTACGCCGTCACCGACCACGGGCCCAACCTGTACATGCAGCGCATGACCGACGAGCGGATGCTGGCACAGCGCGCGACCGTACGGCAGCTCGACGGCGTGTACGGCCGCCGGGGCAGAGGTGGCGGCATGCGGCTGCTGCACGGCGTGGAGCTGAACATCGGCCCCGACGGCGAGGTGGACTGGGCCGGGGAGTTCCTGGCCGGGTTCGACCTGTGCGTGGCGTCGGTGCACTCTCACTTCAACCAGGGGCGCGAGGCGCTCACCCGGCGCCTGGTGCGGGCCTGCGAGAACCCGTATGTGAACATCATCGGCCATCCCACCACCCGCATCATCGGCAAGCGGCCGGGACTGGACGCCGACCTCGACGCCGTCTTCGCCGCCTGCGCGCGCACCGGGACGGCCCTGGAGATCAACGCCCACCCCGACCGGCTCGATCTGCGCGACGAGGACATCCTGCGGGCCAGACGGCACGGGGTGCGGTTCGCCGTCGACAGCGACGCCCACGCCACGCTGCACCTGGCCAACCTGCGCTACGGCGTCGGCACCGCCCAGCGCGGCTGGCTCAGCAAGGACGACGTGATCAACACCTGGCCGCCGGCGCGGCTGCGGCGGTTCCTGCGCAAGGGACGTGAAGGAGGCCGGGCGTGAAGGTGAGCCACGGACGTCATGGCACGGTCCTCGTCGGTATCGACGACACACCGCACACCTGGCTGGCCGCGGACTGGGCGGCCACCGAGGCCCGGCTGCGGGGTGCCGCGCTGCGCGTCCTGCATGCCGTCGGCCCCGGCACCGAGGAGGACGAGGAGACCGGCCGGCGGCTGCGCGAGGCGGCCGCGGGCCTCCTGGAGCACGCGCGAGCCCGTACCACGACCTCCCACCCCGGCCTGCGCGTGGACACCGTCCTCGCCCGGGACCATCCCGCCGAGGCTCTTCTCGACGCGTCCCAGGACACCGACCTGGTGGTGGTCGGCACGCGCGGACGGGGCGGCTTCACCGGGCCGCTGCTCGGCTCGGTGAGCCTGAAGGTGGCCGCGCACGCCGACCGCCCGGTGGCCGTCGTCCGGGGGCACACGGAGCGGGCGGCGAGCGGCGGCATCGTGGTCGGGTGCGCGACGAACGCGACGAGCCCGCCGTACGGTTCGCCCTCGCCGAGGCGGACCTGCGCCGGGTTCCCGCCCGGCTCCTGCAACGCCTGGACACCGCTCGCCGCCGTCGGCGTGGTGGTGCCCCAGGTGAGCCAGGTCGACCAGGAACAGCGGCTGCATGCCCGGCTCCTCAACCAGGCCGCCCGTCCCGTCGCCGAGTTCCCGCAGGTCCACACCGACATCGAGCTGGTCCTCGGCTCACCCTCGGCCGCGCTCGTGGCCGCGTCGGAGCGGGCGGGCCTGTGGTGTTGCCGCGCCATGTGCCCGGCGGCCGGTTCGGGCTGCGGCTGGGGACGGTGGTGCACGCCGTCCTGCACCATGCGCGCTGCCGTCGCCCTGGTGCCGATCGGGTAGCCCCACGGCGTCCGGCGCGCGCCGGGGAGGGGCAGGCCGGGGCACGGGATTGGGCCGAGGCGCGGGACGCGGAGGCTCGGGCGGCGGATGCGGCGGGGGTGGACCGGGCTCCGGGTCGGGGCGGCCCGGGGCCGGCGGGGAGGGCGCCGGGTGCGGGGGCACCGGGCTGGGCGGCTCGACCATGATCGCCTCCCGCACGAGCGGAGGAGGGCGGGACAGTACGGAGAGTTCCCCGCGCCGCGGGTCGTAAGCGAGAGGGACGCCGGCACCCCGAGTGCTTCCAGGGGCCCGCACCGTACGGGGGTGGCGTGGTGCACCGTTCGGTTCGGGGTGGCCTGGCGCACCGTACTTTCCGGGTGGCGCCCGGCGTACCGTACGTCCGGGTCTTACCGACGGTGAACCGGCGCTGAGCTCCGGAGCGACCGATCCGGCGACCATCGAGCCGCCTGGGCACCGCCCCCGGACACCTCCGCTGTCCGCCCCAGGCATGCGCCCCTGGGCACCTCCCGCTGCCCGCCGAAGGCCTCCGCCCCCGTCACGTCATACGGCGCGGCGCAACAGCCGCGTCCACTCCCGCGGCGTGGCCGTGTGCGGTGCCGCCGCCACGGCCAGTGCGGCGGCGGCGCTCGCGATGCCGAGGACCGCGCCCGCGGCCACGTCGCCCGGGTAGTGCACCCCCGTGTGGATGCGCGAGTAGCCGACGGCGCCCGCCAGGGCCCCGAGGGGTACTGCCGCCGGGGGCAGCACCACACTGACGGCGGTGGCGAACGCGACCGCCGACGCCGTGTGCCCGGACGGGAACGAGGCCGACGTCGGCATCGGAACGTGCCGGTCCACCGTCACCCGGGCCGCCTCCCGGTCCGGCCGGGCCCGGCGCACCAGGCGCTTGCCGAGCAGATTGGCGGAGGCCGAGGCCACGGCGATCGCCCCGACGCCGGCGAGCGCGGCCTTGCGCGGCCGCTTCCCGCCGAGCGCCAGGGCCGCGGCGATGCCGAACGAGATCTTGGAGTGGTCGGCCGCGTGCGACAGATGGCGCAGCGTCCGGTCGAGCGTGGGCGTGGGAGTGGCGGCCACCGCCGCGTACAGGGCGCCGTCCACGGCCCTGAGATCGCCCATGACGGCGCCCAGGAGCCGGCCGGGTCCGCCCGAGGGCTTCCCGTTCTTCGGGAGCGGACGAAGGGCGCCTTCGTCTGTGGTCGTCGGATCGGTCATGTGCTTCTCCCCGCAGTGGCCTTCCCCAGCAAGGTACCGGCTCACGCCGGGCGCACGGTCGGCGCCCCTGCGAGCCGGTACCTGACGAGTGCCCATGTCGGGCGACTGAACCCGTCTGCTGAACTGGGGACATGACGTCCCCGCCACGCCGGGTCCTGCGCGCCCTGGACCGTTTCCACGCCGCCCGTCCCTGGGACCACAACGCCCACTTCCACCGCTGGATCCTGCGGCAGTTCCCCAGGCGTGTCGGGAGCGCCCTGGACGTGGGGTGCGGCAGTGGCGATCTCGCCCGGCTGCTGGCCGGCCGGGCCGAGCGGGTGCACGGGGTCGACGCCGATCCGGCGATCACGGCCCGGGCGCGGGAGCTGACCCCCACGGCGGTCCCGGTGACGTACACCGTGGCCGACGCGCCGGCCGGGCTTCCCGACGGTCCGTACGACGTCATCACCTGTGTCGCCGTGGTCCACCACCTGCCGTTCACGCAGGCTCTCGAGGCCTTCCGTGACCGTCTGGCTCCCGGCGGCACCCTGGTGATCGTCGGTGTGTCCCGGGAGCGGACGCCCGGCGGCCACCTGCTCTCGGTCGCGTCCGTCCCGCTCAACATCGTTATGGCCCTGCTGAAGAACCGGGGCCGCCCGGTGCCTCGCCCCGTCTCGATGACGGCCCGCACCAGTCCGGCGGACATGACCTTCCCGGAGATCGTCCGCGCGGCCCGGACCGTCCTGCCCGGCGCACGGCTGCGCCGCCGCCTGTTCTGGCGCTACACGCTGGTGTGGCGCCGACGCTGACCAGCAGGCTGGTTCAACCCGCGGCGCGGAACGTGCGCAGCCGCAGGGAGTTGCCGACGACGAAGACCGAGGAGAAGGCCATGGCCGCCCCGGCGATCATCGGCGTGAGTAGACCGGCCGCGGCCAGCGGCAGGGCCGCGACGTTGTAGGCGAAGGCCCAGAACAGGTTGGAGCGGATGGTGCCGAGTGGTGCGGCGGGCGAGCCGGACGGCGTCCGCCGCGGCCCGCAGATCGCCCCGCACGAGGGTCAGGTCCCCGGCCTCGATCGCGGCGTCCGTGCCGGTGCCCATGGCCAGACCGAGATCGGCCTGGGCGAGAGCCGCCGCGTCGTTGACGCCGTCGCCGACCATGGCGACCGAACGTCCCTCGGACTGGAGCCACTTGCCGACGTCGACCTTGTCCTGCGGGAGCACCTCGGCGACGACGTGCTCCGGCGCCATGCCGACCTCGCGGGCGACGGACCGGGCCACCGCCTCGTTGTCCCCGGTCAGCAGGCTCGGGGTCAGTCCGAGGGCGCGCAGCCGCCGTATCGCCTCGCGGCTGGTCTCCTGCACCGCGTCGGCGACCTCCAGCACCGCGCGCGCCTCACCGGCCCAGGCGACGGCGATGGCGGTGCGCCCGGCGTCCTCGGCCGCCGCCCTGGCCCGGGCCGGCCCCTCCGGCAGCTCCAGCGCCGGTATCGGTCGTGCCGGTGGTCATGGCTCATACCCTCCCGGTCAGCTCGTAGCCGGCCTCGTCGACGGTCTCCGCGATCAGGGCGTCGTCGGGCTCGGCGGCACTGGTGACGGTGACGTGCCCGCCTGCGAGGTCGACCTCGACTCCGTTGACGCCGTCCAGCTCGCCGATGACCTTGGTCAGCGTGGCCTTGCAGTGGCCGCAGGACATTCCGGAGACGGCGTAGGTGGTGGTGGGCATGGCGTGCCTCCTGGGTACGGTCGCGATTCTCGAATACGGGGCGGGGGTATTTTCCCCGCCGAGTTCCTGTATACCCCCAAGGGGTATAGGATGCAAGCGCTGAACAGCTTGACTTGATACCCCCTAGGGGTATCGTGAGCTGCAAGGAGTCCCGCGCAAGGGCGGGCGGCCCGGTTCTGAAGGAGATGCCGGCCATGAACACCGGACTGAAGATCACGACCTTCGCCGCCGTCCTGGCTGCGACCTTCGGCACGGCCTACGGCGTCGGCCAGGGCATCGACCCCGTCGTCGCCGACAACCCGCCGAAACACGAGGACGAGCACACCCGGCCCGCAGCGAGGCCCGAGGAGGCCGGCGGCCACACCGGGCACGACACGCCCCCGGCCGGCGGGCTCCAGATCTCCGACGACGGCTACACCCTCGACCTTCAGACCCCGAGCGTCACCGCCGGGCAGCGGACCGAGCTGCGCTTCACGGTCAGGGACGGCGGCGGCCGGGCCGTCACCGCCTACCAGCGCGAACACGAGAAGGAACTCCACCTCATCGTGGCCTCACGCGACCTGGTCACTTACCGCCACCTGCACCCCACCCGCGCCGCCGACGGCACCTGGAGCACCCCCGTCGACCTGCCCCGCGCGGGCGGCTACCGCGTCTTCGCCGACTTCACCCCGGCGAAGAAGGACGCCCGGAACCTCACCCTCGGCGCGGACCTCGCCGCCTCCGGCCCGTACCAGCCGAAGGAACTGCCCGCCCCGAGCAGCACGGCAAGGACCAACGGCTACGAGGTGAAGCTGTCCGGCGCCCTGCGGCCGGGCAAGGCGAGCGAACTGAAGCTGAAGGTCTCCCGCGCCGGTGAGCCCGTCACGAACCTCCAGCCCTACCTCGGCGCCTACGGCCACCTGGTCGCCCTGCGCTCCGGCGACCTGGCCTACCTCCACGTCCACCCGAACGGCGAACCCGGCGACGGAAAGACCACGTCCGGCCCGGACATCTCCTTCACGGCCACGGCCCCCAGCGCCGGTTCCTACCGCCTGTTCCTCGACTTCAAGCACGACGGAAAGGTCCACACGGCGGCGTTCACCATCAGGGCCGGGGGAGCGGCAGCAGGGTCCGGTACCCCCGAGGGGCACACGGACGACGGCCACGGGCACTGAGCGTCAGCCGAGCGCCCGGTCCAGGTTGAAGGCCGCGCTGATCAGCGCGAGATGCGTGAACGCCTGCGGGAAGTTGCCCTGCTGCTCCCCGGTGTGGCTGATCTCCTCGGCGTACAGCCCGAGATGGTTGGCGTAGGTCAGCATCTTCTCGAAGGCGAGACGCGCCTCGTCGATCCGGCCGGCGTGCACCATGGCCTCGACGTACCAGAACGAGCAGATGGAGAACGTGCCCTCGTCGCCGCGCAGCCCGTCCGGACTGGCCTGCGGGTCGTAGCGGTAGACCAGCGAGTCGGAGACCAGTTCCTCGGTGAGCGCGTCCAGCGTCGACAGCCACTTCGGATCCGTCGGGGCGATGAACTTCGTCAGGGGCATCATCAGCACGGCAGCGTCCAGCACGTCGCCGTCCTCGTGCTGGACGAAGGCCCGGCGCGCCTTCGACCAGCCCCGGCTCATGATCCGCCGGTAGATCGTGTCGCGGCTCTCCCGCCAGCGGAGCAGGTCGGCGGGCAGGCCGCGCCGGTTGGCCATCCGGATGGCCCGCTCGATCGCCACCCAGCACATCAGCCGCGAGTACAGGAAGTTCTTGCGCCCGCCCCGCGTCTCCCAGATCCCCTCGTCGGGCTGGTCCCAGTTCTCGCACACCCAGTCCACCAGCGCGCACACGTCGTCCCACTGGTCGCTGGAGATGGGCTTGGCCCACTTGTCGAAGAGGTAGATGGAGTCGATCAGCGCGCCGTAGATGTCGAGCTGGAGCTGGTCGGCCGCCGCGTTGCCGACCCGTACCGGCGCGGAACCCTGGTGGCCCTCCAGATGGTCGAGCGTCGTCTCGGGCAGGTCGGTGCGCCCGTCGATGCCGTACATGATCTGCAAGGGGCCGGAGGGCTTGCCGTCGCCCGGGCTGATGTGCCGGGTCACGAAGTCCATGAACGCCTCGGCCTCGCCGGTGAAGCCCAGCCGCAGCAGGGCGTAGACGCAGAAGGCCGCGTCGCGCACCCACACGTACCGGTAGTCCCAGTTGCGCTCGCCGCTGAGCTGCTCGGGCAGACTCGTCGTCGGCGCGGCCACGATCGCCCCGGTCGGCGCGTAGGTGAGCAGCTTCAGCGTCAGCGCCGAGCGGTGCACCATCTCCCGCCAGCGGCCCCGGTACTTGGAGGCGGACAGCCAGCGCCGCCAGTACGCCACCGTCGCCGCGAACTGCTCCTCCGCCTCGGTGTGCGCGCACCGGCGGGGCACCACGTCGCCGCCCACCTTGTCCAGCGCGAACACCGCCGACTCGCCCTCGGAGAGCTTGAAGTCCCCGCGTACGTCCGGCCCGTCTATCTCCAGCGGCATGGTCGCGGTCAGCGCGAGCGCCAGCCCCTCGGCCTCGAAGATCGCGGTCTCACCGGTCAGCCGGACGGTGTGCGGCCGGGTGCCGTAGTCGAACCGGGGAGCGACGCGGGTACGGAACGGGATCGAGCCGCGTACGCACACCACCCGGCGGATCAGCCGGTGGCGCTCGGCCTCGGCCGACTGGCCGTCGACCGGCATGAAGTCCTGCACCTCGCCGACGCCGTCCTCGGTGAAGAACCGGGTGATCAGGACGTTGGTGTCGGGGAAGTAGAACTGCTTGGTCCGCGCCGGCACCGCCGCCGCCAGTTCGAAGCAGCCGCCGCGCTCCGCGTCCAGGATCGAGGCGAACACACTGGGCGCGTCGAAGGCCGGGCAGCAGTACCAGTCGATCGTGCCGTCGGTCCCCACCAGGGCCACACTGCGCAGATCGCCGATCAGCCCGTGCTCGGCGATCGGCAGGTACCGCCGGCCGCCCGGCACGTCGTGGTCCTCCGCTGGTCCGCCCATGACCGCCTCCCTGGCCGGTACGCGCCTCAGCCCCAGCTTAGGCGGGCGGTCGGCCGGACGGGCGTGGAGCGAGGATCACACCGTGACGACCCGCAGCCCGGCCTCCTCGAACCGCCGCACCGTCTCCGCGTCGGCCGCCGTGTCCGTGACCAGCGTGTCCACCGCCTCGGCGCCGCAGATCCGGGCGAACGCCCGCTGCCCCAGCTTGCTGGAGTCGGCGGCCACCACCACGCGCTCCGCCCGTTCGCACAGCAGCCGGTTGACCGCGGCCTCCGCCTCGTCGTGCGCCGCGGCCCCGTGCGTGACGTCGAAGGCGACCACGCCGAGCACCGCCACGTCGACGGTGATCTGCCCGAGCACCGCGTCCGCGAGCGGCCCGACCAGCTCGTACGACTGGGCCCGCGCCACCCCGCCGGTCAGCACGATCTTGAACTGGGGCCGCACGGCCAGCTCGCTCGCGATGTTCAGCGCGTTCGTCACGACCGTCAGCGCGGGCGAGCCCGACGTCAGCTCCCCGCGCACGGCCAGGGCCCGCGCCACCTCGGTGGTGGTCGTACCGCCGGTCAGCCCGACCGCCTCACCGGGCGCGACCAGGTCCGCCACGGCCTTCGCGATGCGCTGCTTCTCGGAGGCGCGCCGGGCCGTCTTGTAGCGCAGCGGCAGCTCGTACGACACACCGTGCACGACCGCGCCGCCCCGCGTGCGCACCAGCATCTGCTGCTCGGCGAGCCGGTCGAAGTCGCGGCGGATCGTCGCCGCCGACACCCCGAGCTCCCCGGCCGCCTCCTCGACGTCCAGCCGGCCGCGCTCGACGAGCAGTTCCAGCAGCGCCTTCCAGCGGGCGTCGCGCGACATCCGCACCTCCACGTCTCGATCTCCGGCGCGACCCTAGCGCACCCGATCCGCCCGAATGCTTGATGATGCTCGAAAGGTGGCGATATCTTGCAGGAACAATCAGAGCGGAGGGTGCGGCATGACGCATGTCGAGGACGAGCTGACCAGCCAGCCCGAGTGCTGGACACGCGCCGCGTCACAGGCGCCCGGGTACGCGGAGGTGCTGCCGGCACCGGGGGAGCGGGTCGCGATCGTCGGGTGCGGCACCTCGTACTTCATGGCGCAGGCCGCCGCGGCCCTGCGCGAGGACGCGGGCCAGGGCGAGACCGACGCGTTCGCCGCCTCGGAGTTCCCGTACGGCCGCGCCTACGACCGGGTCGTCGCCCTCACCCGCTCCGGCACCACGACCGAAGTCCTCGATCTGCTCGGCAGGCTGAAGGGCCGTACCCGCACCACCGCGATCACCGCCGACCCGGACACGCCCGTCAGGACGGCCGCCGACGACCTCGCCGTCCTCGACTTCGCGGACGAACGCTCCGTCGTGCAGACCCGGTTCGCCACCACGGCCCTCACCCTGCTCCGCGCCCACCTCGGGCTCCACTCCGAGACCGCCGTCACCGACGCGCGCACGGCCGTGGCGGAGCCCCTGCCCGAAGGCCTGCTCGACTGCGCCCAGTTCACCTTCCTGGGACGCGGCTGGACCGTCGGACTGGCCAACGAGGCCGGGCTGAAGATGCGCGAGGCGTCGCTGTCCTGGGCGGAGGCCTACCCGGCGATGGAGTACCGGCACGGCCCCATCAGCGTCACCACGAGCGGCACCGCGACCTGGATGTTCGGGGAAGCGCCGGACGGACTCGCCGAACAGGTGCACGCCACGGGCGCGTTGTGGATCGCCGGCGCCCTGGACCCGCTCGCCGAACTCGTCCGCGCCCAGCGCCTCGCGGTCGCCGTCGCCGCAGCACGCGGCCTCGACCCGGACCGGCCGCGCCATCTCACCCGCTCGGTGATCCTCGCCCACTGACCTCGGAGGCACCGTGCCCCTCACCACCACCGGAGAACTCATCACCCGCGCCGCCGCGGCCCGTTCCGCCGTCGCCTCCTTCAACGTCATCACGCTGGAACACGTCGAGGCCGTCATCGCGGGCGCCGAGTCCGCCCCCGTCGTGCTCCAGGTCAGTGAGAACGCGGTCAGGTTCCACGGCGGACAACTGCTCCCGCTCGCCCGCGCGGCCGTCGCAGCGGCCGAACGGTCCGCCGTACCGGTCGCGTTGCACCTCGACCACGTGCAGAGCGAAAACCTGCTGCACCAGGCCGCGGAGGCCGGCTTCAGCTCCGTGATGTACGACGCGGCCCGGCTGCCCTACGCGGAGAACCTCGCCGCGACCCGGGCGGCGGTCGATTGGGCGCACACCCAAGGGCTGTGGATCGAGGCCGAGTTGGGGCAGATCGGAGGCAAGAACGGCAGACCCCCGCTGGACGCGCACGCCCCGGGGGCCCGCACCGACCCCGACGAGGCCCGGGCCTTCGTCGCCGACTCGGGCGTGGACGCCCTGGCCGTCGCCATCGGCAGCGCCCACGCCATGACCACCCGCACCGCCACCCTCGACCACGCCCTGCTCAAGCGCCTGTCGAGCACCCTTGACGTGCCGCTCGTCCTGCACGGCTCCTCCGGCGTCCCGGACGGCGAACTCACGGCGGCGGTCGCGGGCGGCATCGCCAAGGTCAACATCGGCACGGCCCTGAACATCGCGCTGACCGGCGCGATCCGGGACTTCCTCGCCGACCGCCCCGAGGCGGTCGACCCGCGCGGCTACCTGACGGTGGCGCGGGAGGCCATGACCCGGGCGGTGGCGAGGACCCTGCGGACCCTCGGCGCGGCTACCGCTTGACGGCCTTCAGCACCACGAACTTCGGGTCGCTCGCCACCAGCCGGCTGTTGCCGAACAGCTTCCGCAGCTTCACGTGGTAGCCCAGATGCCGGTTGCCGATCACCCACAGCTCGCCGCCCGGCCGCAGCGCACGCCGCGCCCCGGTGAACATCCGCCAGGCCGTGGCGTCCGTCGTCGCCTGGTGGGAATGGAACGGCGGGTTGTTCAGGACCAGGTCGACACTGCCGGACGGCACGCCCGCCAGCCCGTCGCCGACCCGGAACTCCGCGTGCCCCGGCACGCCGTTCGCCTTGTACGTCGCCTCCGCCGAGGCCACGGCCTGGAACGACTCGTCCACGAACAGCACCTCGGCCGCCGGGTCGGCCAGCCCCACCGCCGTCCCGACCACGCCGTTGCCGCAGCCCAGGTCCACCACCCGCCGGCCGCCCCCGCCACTGGGCAGATGCTCCAGGAAGAACCGCGTGCCGATGTCGAGCCGGTCGGCGCAGAAGACACCCGCGTGGTTCACGACCGTGCGCCCCGACGCCGGGCCGATGCCGTCCGGGAGCGTGTAGACGTACGGCCACGGATTGGCGGGCCGCTCCAGCGCGGGATCCGGCGTGCAGAAGATCAGCCGGGCCTTCTTCTCGGCGAGCGAGGTGCGGGTCGGGCCGAGGATCCGCTCGAACAGCCGCAGCGTCGAGGTGTGGATCTCCTTCACCATGCCCGTGCCCACGACGACCGTCCCCGCGTGCACCGCCGGCGCCAGCCGCAGCAACTGGTCCTCCAACAGCGCCAGACTCTTCGGCACCCGCACGAGGAGAACGTCGACACGGCCGGGGGGCGGATCCTGTGTGGTGAGCAGCCGGACCGCGCCGGGCTCGACGCCGTGCCGCGCGAGGTTGGCCCGGGTCGCCTCCTGGGCCAGATGGGAATCCGTGATCTGCGCCGGCCGGTGCTCCGCGAGCGCCGTGACCAGGGCACCCCAGCGGTCCCCGACGACCACGACCGTGCCCGACAGCGGGACCCCCTCCCGCGCCAGATACCTCAGCAGGTACTCGTCGGAGGCGTCCCAGGCACGCAGCCTGTCGCGCGGGTCCTCGGGGAAACGGGTCAGCCCGAGCTCGCCCCAGGGCGTCGTCATACGGTCGTTCATCGTGCGTCCAGGCTAGCCGAGCCGCTGCTCAGCCCAGGTCGGGGAGGAGAGGAGAGGAGAGGATAGGAGGCATGGACGGCGAACTGTTCTCCCGAGCCCGTACGCAGGTGGCGCCGGGCGCGGTGCACGTGCCGGACTGGCTGGACACCGAGCGCCAGAGCGAGCTGCTGGAGGCCTGCCGCGCATGGGCGCGCCCGCCGGCCGGGCTGCGCACGGTCCGCACCCCAGGCGGCGGCACCATGACCGCCCGGCAGGTCTGTCTCGGCTGGCACTGGCGCCCCTACGCCTACGCCCGCACGGTCGTCGACGGCGACGGCGCCCCGGTGAAGCCGTTCCCCGCGTGGCTGGGCGACCTGGGCCGCCGGGCGGTCAGCGACACACTCGGTGGAGCGGCACCGGCGTACGACATCGCCCTCGTCAACTTCTACGACGCCGACGCCCGGATGGGCATGCACCGCGACAGCGACGAGAAGTCGGACGCGCCGGTGGTGTCGCTGAGCCTCGGCGACACCTGCGTGTTCCGCTTCGGCAACACCGAGACCCGCACCCGGCCCTGGACCGACGTCGAGCTGCGCAGCGGCGACCTGTTCGTCTTCGGCGGCCCGTCCCGGCTCGCCTACCACGGGGTCCCCCGGGTACACGGAGGCACGGCACCGCCCGGGCTGGGCCTGACCGGACGGCTCAACATCACGCTCCGGGTCAGCGGCCTGTAAGCCGCCGGCCCTACGGATCATGGGAGACTCGCCCTCATGAGCGGGAAGGCGGACCCCCGGCAGCCGGGGGATGGGAGCACCTCGACGAGGACGCGGCTGGACCGGGGGCGCGGAGCGCTCGGACCCGCGCTGGAGCTCGTGCACACCGGACGCGCGCCGACCCGGGCCGTACTCACCGCCGAGCTCGGCGTGACACGGGCGACGGCCGGAGCGGTCGCCGCCGAACTGGAGGCTCTCGGACTGATCCGCGTCGACGCCCGGCCCGGCGCGGCAGCGGGTTCGCAGGGCCGCCCCTCGCACCGGCTGGCCGTCGCCGAGGACGGGCCCGTCGCGCTCGCCGCGCAGGTGCACGCCGACGGGTTCCGGGCGGCGCTGGTCGGGCTGGGCGGCCGGATCGTCGCCACCGCGCCGGGCTGCGAGGTCGTCGACGCCGACCCGGCGAAGGTGCTCGCCTCCGTCGTCACGGCGGGCGCCGAGCTGCTGCGGGAGACCGGGCGCCGGTGCGTGGGCGCGGGACTCGCCGTACCGTCCGCGGTCGCCGAGCCCGAGGGCCTCGCCCTCAACCCGCTGCACCTGGCCTGGCCCGCGGGCGCGCCCGTCCGGGACATCTTCGCCGAGCAGGTGCGCGCGGCCGGCCTCGACGGACCCGCGTTCGCCGCGAACGACGTCAACCTCGCCGCGCTCGCCGAACACCGGCACGGCGCCGGACGCGGCGCCCGCGACCTGCTGTGCGTGGCCACCGGCCACCGGGGCGTCGGCGGCGCGCTCGTCCTCGACGGCCGTCTCCACCGGGGCAGTTCGGGCCTGGCGCTGGAGGTCGGCCACCTCACCGTGCACCCCGAGGGCCGCCCCTGCCACTGTGGCAGCCGCGGCTGCCTGGACGTGGAGACCGACCCGCTGGCCTTCCTCACGGCGGCGGGACGCGAACCGGGACCCGAGGTGTCCCTGCTCCAGCAGTCCATCGACCTGATCCGCCACCACTACGACGACCCGGGCGTCCGGGCCGCCACCGAGACCCTCATCGACCGGCTCGGCCTCGGACTCGCCGGTCTCGTCAACATCCTCAACCCGGACCGCATCATCCTCGGCGGCCTGCACCGCACCCTCCTGGACGCCGACCCCGGCCGCCTCCGCGCCGTCGTCGCCGACCGCAGCCTGTGGGGCCAGAGCGGCGGCGTCCCGATCCTCGCGTGCACCCTGGACCACAACAGCCTGGTCGGGGCCGCGGAACTGGCGTGGCAGCCGGTCCTGGACGATCCCCTGGGAGCGCTGACCGAACAGCGGTGACGCGGCGTCACCCCCGAGCCGGACTCCACAACGCCGCCACCAGCGGCCGCCGCAGATCGGCCCGCCGTACGCACAGCCCGATCGGGAACGGCTCCGGCGCCGGATCGGCGGGCACCACCGCCAGCCGGTCCCGCACCGCGCTGTGCTCCAGCACCAGGCGCGGCACCACGCCCGTACCGCAGCCCAGCGCGACCAGCGTGAGCAGCCCTTCGTGGCCGTCCGGTTCACAGGCCACGTCGGGTGCCGTGCCCCGCGCGCGGAACCAGCGATCTGCGGCATCGCGGACCAGGCCGCGGTGGGGGAGGACGAAAGGCCCGTCGAGCCCGGGATCCGGCCGGTCCCGTGCCGTGACCAGGACCAGCTCGGTCACCGCGACCGTCCGGCTCACCAGCGCCTCCGGCAGCCTCGGCGGAATCCCCGCCACGGCCGCGTCGACCTCCCCCTCGTCCAGCCGGGCCAGGGCCGCCGCCGCGTCCCCGGTACGCAGATCGAGCCGCACCTGCGGGTGCGCCGAGCGGAACGGGGCCAGCAGCCCGGGCAGCAGTGCCTGACAGGCGGTCACCGTGGCGAACAGGGCGAGGCGGCCGGTGAGTTCGGCCGGGTCTGGATGCTCCTCGCGGTAGGCGCGCCACAACTCCAATGCCCGCACGGCGTACTCGCGGAAGCGGTGCCCCTCCGCCGTCAGCGACACCCCGCGCGGCCCCCGGTCGAACAGCCGGTGCCCGAGGTCCGCCTCCAGCCGCTGCACGGTCCGGGTCAGCGTCGCCGGGCTGACGTGACAGTCCAGACTCGTCCGGCCGAAGTTGAGCGTCTGCGCCAGATGCAGGAACAGCCGCAGCTCCCGGTGATCGTCCCGCACGACCTGCGCCTTTCATTCGATGCAACAGGGCGCTGCACAAGTTGCGCTTGCCGCAACGCTCCGGCCGAGCCTACAACTCGACCATGACCTCGACGACCACGTACACCTCCCGCGTCTTCCCCCTCGACACCATGGACGTGCCCGGCGGCACCGAGACCGTCCTGCGGAGCGGGCGGCACCTCTTCCCGCTGCTCCCGCAGGCCTTCGCGGGGATCCGGCGCATCGGTGTCCTCGGCTGGGGACCTCAGGGACGTGCGCAGGCCCTCAATCTCCGCGACTCCCTGGCCGGCACGGACATCCGGGTGGCCGTCGGACTGCGCCCCGGCTCTTCCTCCCTCGCCGATGCCCGCGCCCACGGCTTCACCGAGGACGACGGCACGCTCGGCGACTGGCTCGCGGTCGCCGCGGACAGCGACCTGGTGATGCTGCTGATCGCCGACGCCGCACTCGCGGCCCATCACGAGGAGATCTTCGCTGCCCTCAAAGCCGGCGCCGTCATCGGCCTCTCACACGGCTTCCTGCTCGGGCATCTGCGGGAAACGGGCGGCGAGTTCCCGCCTGGCCACGGGGTGATCGCCGTGTGCCCCAAGGGCATGGGCGACTCGGTGCGCAGGCTCTACCAGCAGGGCGCCGAGGTCAACGGCGCGGGCATCAACAGCAGTTTCGCCGTGCACGCAGACCCCGACGGACGGGCTGTCGACCTGGCGCTCGGCTGGTCCGTGGCGCTCGGCTCGCCGTACACCTTCCGCACCACGCTCGACAGCGAATACCTCTCCGACATCGTCGGCGAACGCGCCATCCTGCTCGGCGCCGTCCACGGCATCGTCGAGAGCCTCCACACCCGCTACCGCCTCGCCGGCGACGACGAGGTGACGGCGTACGAACGGTCCTGCGAGAACGTCACCGGCCCGATCGCCCGCACCATCTCGCGAGCCGGACTGCGGGCCGTGCGCGAGGGCCTCGACCAGGAGGGCCGGGACGTCTTCGACCGGGCGTACACGGCCGCCTACGCCCCCGCGCGCGAGATCGTCGCGGAGATCTACGACGAGGTGGCCGACGGCACCGAACTGCGCAGCGTGATCCTCGCCGAACGACGGCTCGGCGCAGGCCCGATGAGCCGGATCGGGGGATCCCCGATGTGGTCGGTGAGCGACCGGGTGCGGGCCCGGCGCGACACCCGCGACCTGCCCGTCGACCCGTTCACAGCCGGCGTGTTCGTCGCCACCATGACCGCCCAGATCGACGAGTTCGCCGAGCGCGGGCACCCCTGGTCGGAGATCGTCAACGAGTCCGTCATCGAGGCCGTCGACTCGCTGCTGCCGTACATGCACGCGCGGGACGTGGCGTACATGGTCGACAACTGCTCCCGCACGGCCCGCCTCGGCGCCCGCCGCTGGGGCCCGCGCTTCCACGCCGCCTACGAGCAGATCGCCTACCCGGCCGCCGACCACCCGGCGGACGCGGCCCTGCTCGCGGCCTTCGCCGCCCACCCCGTGCACGAGGCCCTGGCCGCGGCGGCGAAGCTGCGGCCGTCCGTGGACATCTCGGTGACCTGAGCCGCCACCGCACGCGCCTATCAGGCGCCGGCCGCCCGCTGAAGCCAGTCGCGTATTTCACCGTGACTCTCCGGTTGGCCGGACACGACTTCCGCGGGCCGGGGCACCCGTCACCAGGAAGCTTGGCTGCGGAGCTGCCCCGTGGCCGCGTCCGCATCCTCACGCAGGAGACCCGGATCGGCCGCCCCGCCGCCGAACTGGCCCGGCAGGCCCCGAATCCGATGCTCAACGGTCATCAGGCATGGCTCGACGGGCTTGTCCGCGCCGCTTCCGGGAAGGCTCGCGCCTGAGCGGGCAGGCTGGACCGGCAGGCGGCACGCCCGCACCGCACGAACGAGGAAGTTGACGTCATGACCGACAAGCTCACCGTGAGCGTCCTGGGCACCGGCATCATGGGCGCCGCGATGGCCCGCAACCTGGCCCGCGCCGGGCACACCGTCCACGCCTGGAACCGCACCCGCGCCAAGGCCGAGCCACTGGCCGCCGAGGGCGTGCACATCGCCGACACCCCCGCCCAGGCGGTCCGGGACAGCGACGTCGTCGTGACCATGCTCTACGACGGCCCCGCCGCCCTGGACACGATGCGCCAGGCCGCCCCCGCCCTGCGCCCCGGCGCCGCGTGGGTGCAGTCCACGACCGCCGGCGTCGAGGCCGTCGCCGACCTCGCCGCCTTCGCCCGCGAGCACGGCCTGGTCTTCTACGACGCCCCCGTCCTCGGCACCCGCCAGCCCGCCGAGGCCGGGCAGCTGACCGTGCTCGCCGCCGGCCCCGTCGAGGGCCGGGCCACGGTGACGCCGGTCTTCGACGCCGTCGGCGCCCGCACCGTGTGGGCAGGCGAGGACGGGGCGGCCGGCGGCGCCACCCGGCTGAAGCTGGTCGCCAACAGCTGGGTGCTCGCCGTCACGGCCGCCGCCGGTGAGGCCCTGGCGCTGGCGAAGGCCCTCGGCGTCGACCCGCACGGTTTCCTCGACCTCATCGCGGGCGGCCCGCTCGACATGGGCTATCTGCACGCCAAGTCCGGCCTGGTCCTCGAAGACCGGCTCACACCGCCCCAGTTCGCGGTGAGCACCGCGGCCAAGGACGCCCGCCTCATCGTCGAGGCCGGTACGGACCACGGCGTCCGCCTGGACGTGGCCGAGGCCGCCGCCGCCCGCATGGAGCGTGCCGCCGCCCAGGGCCATGGCGACGAGGACATGGCCGCCGCCTACTTCGCGAGTTTCGACGAAAACCCGTCCGCCTGATCACCTTGGAGGTTCCCCGATGTCCAAGCCGCCGCTGCCGCCCGAGGCCGACGCCCTGCTGAGCCGGCCCAACCCGTGCGTCATGGCCACGCTCCGCTCCGACGGCACACCGGTCTCCACCGCCACCTGGTACGCGTGGAAGGACGGCCGGGTGCTGATCAACCTCGACGAGGGCCGGATCCGCCTGAAGCATCTGCGCCGCGACCCGCGCGTGACCCTCACCGTCCTCGCCGCCGACGACTGGTACACCCACGTCACCCTCATCGGCCGCGTCACCGAGATGTACGACGACGAGGGCCTGGCCGACATCGACCTGCTCGCCCGGCACTACACCGGCAAGCCCTACCCGAACCGCGTCCGCCCCCGGGTCAGCGCCTGGATCGAGGTCGACCGCTGGCACGGCTGGGGAGAGATGAAGGACAGCGACCAGGCCGCGGGCTGAGGCCGACGGAGCGCGCCGTCAGGGCCTGACGCTGTCGTAGCGGCTCACCGCGCGCTCGCTCACCGTGCCCGTCCGCGCGATCCGGACCACCGACACGCCGGCGAGCGCGCGCGGCCCGGAGCCACACCGCGTCGAAGCTGCCCTGCGCGGATTCCGTCAGCGAGTGGGTGGGACGAACTCGGGTTGGTCGAGCAGGCGCAGCCAGCTCCCGTCGGGCTGGCGCCGGACGACCTGCGCCCGCGCACCGGCCCCGTCCTTCGGCGGGGTCGAGGTGAGGGCGATGTCGCCGCTGATCAGCGTCGGCAGCGGTTGTTCCGGCTCGAAGCGGGGACCGCCGGCCAGCACCTTCTCCCACAGGGCACGGATAGCCTCCCGCCCCACCGTCAGCTCGCCGGGCGGGTAGGCGATCACCGCATCCTCTTCGTAGAGCGCAGCGACCCCGGCCGCGTCACCGGCATTGGATCGTTCGACGAACAAGCGGGTGATGTCTTCGGGGCGCATGGCCTTCTCGTACTCCGGCATGAAGTTCCTCCTGACCTCGGGCTTCGGTGCTTCCCAGCGTCGCTGCGGATTGACCCAGAAGTCCAACAGATGGATCTTCTGGGAACTAGAATTTCCAGTCATGGAGCTGAGGCAGCTGGAATACTTCGTCGCGGTCGCCGAGGAGCGGAACTTCACTCGCGCGGCCGAACGGGTGCACATCAGCCAGTCCGGCGTCAGCGCCCAGATCCGTCAACTGGAACGCGAACTCGGTGCTGAGCTGTTCGACCGATCTGCCCGCACCGTGACTCTCACCGTCGCGGGAAGGGCCGCGCTCGAACACGCGCGTGCCGCACTCGCCGCCGCCGGGGCAGTCGGCCAGACGGTTGGCGAGGTGACGGATCTGATCCGGGGTCGGCTCACCGTCGGGATGGTCATCGGCTGCACCCTCACCCCGCTGTTCGACGCCCTCGCAGCGTTCCATCAGGCGCATCCCGCTGTGGAGATCTCGCTGCTGGAGGACAACTCCGACCGACTCGTCGAGGGGGTGCGCACCGGCGCTGTCGACTTGGCACTCATCGGGACCGCAATCGCCACCCCCGACGGGCTGGACGCGCTGACCATCATCAGCGAGCGGCTCGTCGCGGCAGTCCCGGCCGGACACCCCTTGGCGAAACAGCGGCGAGTCACCCTGCGCGACGTGATCGCCTACCCGATCGTGTGCATGCCGCCCGGCACCGGCCTGCGCACGGTTTTCGACCAGGCCTGCGCCGCACAGAGCCTCCGACCCGCGATCACTCTGCAGGCCAGCGCAGCGGACGCCATTGCCGGCCTCGCCGCCCGCCGACTGGCCGTCGCCGTCCTCAGCGACTCCATGGCCGCGCACCACCGTGACCGGCTCACCGCCCGCGCCATCGACGATGTCGATACGCCCGCATTGCTCGCCCTGATCTGGAAGAGCACGCACAACCCAGGGGTGCGTGAGTTGGTTGCGCACAGCCGGCAGGCATTCACCAAGCCCGAACCCGCGACTTCCTCGCGAACACGTCCGGCGACCTAGCATCGTCCGCGTACAAAGGAGCAAACTCAGCGCCACTCCACCGCGAACGCCCGGCCCGGGTTCTCCGTGAGGATGCGCCCCACCAGGTCCTCGCCCACCGCGTGGACGAGCCGCGGGCGCACCCGGCGCAGCAGATACGGCATCCCGGGGCCGCCGCCCACCGAGCGGGCGGCGGCCGTCGTGGTGTCCGCGCCCAGCAGCAGCCGGTCACCGAACCCGGCGTCGGCGAGGGCCCGTACCGCATCCGGCATCCGCCAGTCCGTGGCGTGGTGGGCGTGCGACGGGCCGTCAAAAGCCAGATAGCACCCGGACTCCGCCGCCTGCCGGTGCACCACGAGGTCGGGGGAGCGGTTGAGGTGCCCGAGCACCACGCGATGCGGCGGCATCCCCAACTCCCCGCACAGCACGTCCAGTACGTCCAGCGCCCCGGTGCCCAGCTCCAGATGCACGGCGACGGTCACGCCCGTGGCATGATGCGCCTCGGCCGCCGCCGTCATGGTCCAGCGGGCGTGCCCGTCCAGGGCGTGGAAACCGCCCGCGACCTTGACGAGCCCCGCCCGCACCCCCGACGCCCCTATGCCCTCGGTGAGTTCGGAGACGAAGACGTCGGTGAGCCGGCCCCGAAGCCTCTTCAGGGTGTCCTCGTCGTAGTGGACGGCCTGGTGCAGCCCGGTCGCCGCGACCACATGCACCCCGGTCTCCCGGGACAGCGGCGGCAGATCGGCGGCCCGCCGCCCGAGCCCGTACGGCGTCCACTGCACCACGGCGCCGCCGCCCTGCCCCCGGAACGCCACCAGCTCCGCCCGCGCCGCCGCCACGCTGCGCAGCTCCTGGCCGGGCAGCCGTGGACTGCCGAAGAACAGGTGATCGTGGGCGTCGCACACACCCAGCTCTGCGGGCGGCACGTCCCCCAGCACCGTGCGGACCGCGCTCACCACCGGCGCCCCAGGGGCAGCCGGTCCCGGCCCGGCGCCGACAGGTGCAGCACCTCGAACACGTCGCCGTCGGCCTTCGGGGTGTCGTGCTCCCAGAGGGAGAAGTGCACCACCTCCCAACGGACACGGTCACGGATGACCCCCATGTCGTAGTCGGCGGGCAAGGTGACATGCATTCAGATCACCTCAGACAGGACGCGGTGCCAGCAGGGACAGCAAACCCCGCACACCCGCGTCGAACGCGGCGGGGGAGCCGGAGGCGCGGGCGAGGACGTAACCGCCCTGGACCGTCGCGACGACCGCCGCGGCGATCTCCCCGCCGTTCAGCGAGGGCGCGAACTGGCCCTGCTCCTTGCCCTCTTCGACGATCCCGGCGATCCGCTCGCGGAGCCAGTCGAGCGTCTCGTCGACCGGCGCGCGCAGCTCGGCGCTGGCGTTCACGTCCGGGTCCATGGTCAGCCGGCCGATCGGGCAGCCCCGCAGCACATCCCGCTCGCGCCGCAGATACGCCTCGATGCGCTCGTACGGCGTCCCCGGCCCGTCGAGTACTCCCGCGGCGGTGGCCCGCAGCTCCTCGGCGGTCCGCCGGATCGCGGCCAGCGCGAGGTCGGGCTTGCCCTTGAAGTGGTGGTACATGCTGCCCTGCCCGGCGCCCGCGCGCTCCAGGATCGCCTTGGGGCTCGTGCCCACATAGCCGCGCTCCCACAGAAGCTCGCGGGTGGACTCGATCAGCCGTTCCGAGGTGCTCACGCGCCTACTGTACACACCAGTAGTTACAGAACCGCGTCCGGGTGCCTACCCCCCAGGGCGTACGCCCACTGTCGCTGGCCGTACGACGACCGGAGGCCCCTCGCCGGGCGACTCTCGGAAGCGACAGACAAGACATCGCGGCAACGCGTCCGAGGAGTTGAACGACATGCATACCCTGGCGAACTTCGGTGACGGCGGCCCCGGCCCCTGGATCCTGCTCTTCCCGGTGATCTGGGCCCTGATCATCGGCGGCGGCATCGCACTGCTGCGCCGCACCGTGTGGCGCGGACGCCGCGGCGGCCCCTGGCGGCAGCCCACGGCCGAGGAGGACTCGCCCATCGCCGTCCTCGGCCACCGCTTCGCCTCCGGCGAGATCGACGAGGACGAGTACTGGCGCCGGCTGTCCGTGCTGAACGAGGAGTTCGGGCGCACGGCCAAGGGGGGTGGTGCGTGAAAACCGCGTCGCCGTCGCCGCCGGGTGAGGTGCGCCCGACGGCGTACCTCACCCGGCGGCGACCGCCGTGCGAACGGTGGTCACCGCCCGGTCAACCGGCAACGGCGGACCGGGCGGGAGCATGTTCGGGCCGTAGCCCGTCGGCGGTGTGCCCGACCTCCGCGAACCTGCGCGCGGGTTTCTCCGGGACCGTGCGCCGCGCCCGGCGCGACGGCGCCGCCACCGCGGCGGAGGACGTCGGAAGGGTGAACCACACGACCTTGCCGGACTCGCCGTCCGGCCGGACGCCCCAGCTCTCGCTCATGGCGGCCACCATCGCGAGCCCGCGCCCGCAGGTCGCCAGCGGCTCGGCGTTGTCGACCACGGGCATCCGCGGGTCGTGGTCGCGTACCGAGACCGTGAGCCGGTCGAGCAGCAGCTCTATCTCCACGGTGCACGTCTTGTCGGGCTGGGCATGGCGGTGGACGTTGGACAACAGCTCCGTCACACCGAGCGAGGCCCGGTCGATCAGGGCGTCCAGATGCCAGTAGCGCAACTGCGCAGAGACGATTCTGCGGACCTGGCCGATCCGCGACGGCAGGGCTTGGAGCTCCACCGTGCAGTGCCTGCTTGGGTAGCTGATCACGGCTGCGACTCCCCGACTGAGGTCCGGAAGAACACGGAGTTCGGATCCAGCAGGGCGCCTTCGTGACACTGCCGCCCGCTGTCGTGGCCGGCGGGCTGGTTCGCAGCGTTATCGCCGGTAAACCCAGAGTGACGTGAGAACAGAGTGACGCAGGGGGTGGAGTACCGCAACTCGCGGACACTCTCAGTCGCCGCGCCCCGCCGCCCTGCGCACGGCCTCGATGAAGCGCCGTGCGGCCGGCGGCCCCGGCTCGCCCGGAGCGGGGTCGTGCTCGCCCAGGGTGAGCAGGTACCGATTGCCGTTGAGATCCGCCGTGGCCCGGTCATCGGGGCCGAACCAGGGCTTGGATGCGCGCACCGCCTGCACCGGCGCGCTGTCGATCTCACTGCCGTAGCTGGTCAGCAGCTCGAGCCGGCCGTCGCTGATCCGGACCTGCCCGGCCCGGGTGAGCGAACGCAGCCGCTTCCCGATCCGCACGCCCGTGGCCCTGAACTCCGGCTCCGCCATGCCACCCGCCCCCTTGTGCGCGTCGGTGCACCGGCCCCCGCTCTGTGCGGTGCCCGGCACAGGCTCGTGTCCTGATCCAGTGTGCCCCCGTCCGGAAGGCTTGCTCCGGTTGGTGCCTCGTACCCCTGCCGGTACCCCGTCCGGAGCCCCGGTCCCGCGGTGAAGTCTGCCCCCACCCGGCGTCGAGCACCAGTACAGCGGACCCCCTCTCCTGGGGGCGCCCGTAGCACACACGCAAGTGCTCCCCCGGGAGCGCGCGCCCCCTTGCCCCGGGCCCTGCCCCAGGGGGCGCTTTGGGGGGCTCAAAGGTGCGTTTATGCAGGTGAGAAGCGTGGTGAAGGTGCATATGATCGGGGTGTCGGCCGCGCGACGCGTCGTCGGCGCGCGGCGTTAGGAGCCCCCTCGTGAGCACTCCCCAGCAGACCCGGACCGGCGTGACCCTCGACGTCGACCACAGCGACGCCGCCTACCGCGCATGGCTGAAAGAAGCCGTCCGCAGAGTCCAGGCCGACGCCAACCGCTCGGCCGACACGCACCTGCTCCAGTTCCCCCTTCCGGAGCGGTGGGGCATCGACCTGTACCTGAAGGACGAGTCCACCCACCCCACCGGCAGTCTCAAACACCGGCTCGCCCGCTCCCTCTTCCTCTACGGCCTGTGCAACGGCTGGATCCGGCCGGACCGCCCGGTGATCGAGGCCTCCAGCGGCTCGACGGCCGTCTCCGAGGCGTACTTCGCGAAGCTCATCGGCGTGCCCTTCATCGCCGTCATGCCGCGCACGACGAGCACCGAGAAGATCCGCCTCATCGAGTTCCACGCCGGCCGGTGCCACTTCGTGGACGACCCCCGCACGATGTACGAGGAGTCCGCCCGCCTCGCGGCCGAGACCGGCGGCCACTACATGGACCAGTTCACCTACGCCGAACGGGCCACGGACTGGCGCGGCAACAACAACATCGCCGAGTCCATCTTCCGGCAGCTGCGCATGGAGCGGTTCCCCGAGCCGGCGTGGATCGTCGCCACGGCGGGCACCGGCGGCACCTCGGCGACGCTGGCGCGCTACGTCCACTACATGCAGTACGACACGCGCGTCTGCGTGGCCGACCCCGAGAACTCGTGCTTCTTCGAGGGCTGGACCACCGGCGATCCGGACGTCACCTACGACTGCGGCTCCCGGATCGAGGGCATCGGCCGGCCCCGTATGGAACCCAGCTTCGTGCCCGGCGCGATCGACCGGATGATGAAGGTGCCCGACGCGGCCAGCGTCGCCGCCGTACGGGCACTGGAGCGCGCCATCGGCCGCAAGGCGGGCGGTTCGACCGGCACGGGCCTGTGGAGCGCGCTGAAGATCGTCGCGGAGATGGTGTCCGAGGGGCGGCAGGGGAGCGTCGTGACGCTGCTGTGCGACCCGGGGGACCGGTATCTCGACAAGTACTACTCGGACACCTGGCTGGCCGCCCAGGGGCTGGACATCGAGCCGTACACCGCCGCGATCGACTCACTGCTGGAGACGGGCGTCTGGCCCGACTGAGCCGAGCCCCCGGGCCCGCCGGCGCGCGGCGCTACGAGGCCGCCAGCCTCCGGTCCAGCGCCGTGACGGCGTCCCGGAAGGCCTTGGCCTGAGCCGCCCGTACGGGCTTCATGGCGAGCCGGTACGCCGCCGTGCCGTCGGTCGCGAACGTCCACTGCACCCGGGTCCCGGTGCCGGCCGGGGCGAGCCGCCACTCCTCGACTATCGCTCGAACCCCGGGCACGTTGGTGACGTCGACGCGATAGGCGTACACCTCGGGCGCCTCCGCCGCGATGACGGACTCCCGGAACCGGACGCCGCCCAGGAGCCGGATGTCGCGCCCCTTCCCGCCGTCGACCGGGTGGGCGGCCGTCACCTGGGGGAACCAGTCGACCCAGCCGGGCACGTCCTCCAGCGCCCGGTAGACCGCCTCCACCGGAGCGGAGATCTGCCGCGCGGAGACGTGCCGTACGGGCGCGATCCCGACGAAGTCGAGCCCGACCGGGCGCAGGCGGTGAGCCATGGACGAAGCCCTCCTGTGCGAGAACGGGCGATGACCGGAAGCGTCACCCTAGCTGGCGGCCCGTCAGATGTCTGCCCCCTCCTCGGGCTCCCCGGCCACCACCAGCCGCCGCAGATGCTCCACGACCACCCCGCGCGCCTCGTCCGGCAGACCGGCGTCCGTCACGAGCGTGTCGATCCGCTCCAGTGACGCGAACGAGCTCAGGCCCACCTTGCCCCACTTGGTGTGGTCGGCGACCACCACGACCCGCCGGGCCGACTGCACGAGCCGCCGGTTCGTCTCCGCCTCCGCGAGGTTCGGCGTGGACAGGCCGGCCTCGACCGATATGCCGTGCACCCCGAGGAACAGCAGGTCGAAGTGGAGCGCCGCGATCGCCTGGTCGGCGACCGGCCCCACCAGCGAGTCGGACGGGGTGCGCACACCGCCGGTCAGCACGACCGTGGCCGCGCCCTGGCGTGGACCCGAGGTGCGCTGCGCCGCGTGGAAGACGTCGGCCACCCGCACCGAGTTGGTGACCACCGTCAGGTCGGGCACGTCCAGCAGCTGCTGCGCCAGCGCGTACGTCGTCGTACCGCCGGACAGGGCGATCGCCGCGCCCGGCGCGACCAGCTTGGCCGCGGCCCGCGCGATGTCCTCCTTGGCGGTCAGCTCCAGCCCCGACTTGGCCTCGAACCCCGGTTCGTGCGTACTCGCCTCGACCACCGGGACAGCGCCGCCGTGCACCTTCTCCAGCACGCCCTGGCGGGCGAGCGCGTCGAGGTCGCGGCGGACCGTCATGTCCGACACGCCGAGCTTGCGTGTCAGCTCGTTGACCCGGACCCCGCCCCGGCGGCGGACCTCGTCGAGGATCAGGGATCGCCGCTGCTCCGCGAGGAGGTTCTGATTCTCGCTCACGTACGCTCCGGTCCTTTCGCCTCAATGCCGTCCGACAGGCCCAGCACACCTGCCCCAACCAGGACATTCTCCCCCGGCTCCGGTGCGCGGACGCCTCATCCTCGCATGTCGCGGAGCCGGCGGCGCCACCGGCCACTCGTCGCGCTCATGTCATCAGGGACCTCACCCGGCGCTCCGCCATGTCACGGATCGGGGAGATTCCGTGACAGGAGGTGTGCGGCGCCGCAGAAGTGGAGATCCTTGTGCCCGCACGGACAGAGCCGACGGCGTGTCACGGGGGAAGTGCGAATCAGTGGAACGTGCGCAGGAACATGCCTCGACCGGCGGGCCCGACCAGCCCGCCCAGCGGCCCGGTGAGACCGGGACCGCCCTGGAACTCCTGGTCCACGGCGTGGGCGGCACCACGCCGCAGGAGATGCTCGACGATCCGCGCACGGTGCGGATCACCGGCGACGACATCGCGGCCGTCTTCCGGCGCGCCGACGACGTCGACGCGGAGAACAGCCCCGACGACCGCCGCCGCGACGGCCCGGTGCCCGAGGCCTACGTCTGGTGCAACCTCACCTCCGGCAACGGCACCCGCGCCCTGTGGCTGTTGCTGCTGCCGTTCATGGTCGTCAACCTCGCCCACTGGATGCGCCCCAGCGCCCAGGGCCGCCGCCGCACCGTGCGCCTGTACGGCCTCCTGGTGCGGCTCGCGGGACTCACTCTGACGGTGCTGCTCGTCGCGGCGGCCTGCGAGGTCGCACTCGACCTGGCGGCCTGGCAGTGCGCGGGCACGCGCGCGTGCGCCGACCGGCACTCCTGGCTGGGCTTCCTCTCGCCCACCGTCTCGGGCGGCGGCTGGTGGAGCAGCCCCGGCCGCCGGCTCGCCCTGGCGGCCCTCGTCCCGACCGCCCTGACCGGTCTGCTGTGGTACCTGTCCCGGCGCACCTGGAGCGACTACGAGTCCCAGCAGCCGCTGGCCCGCGATCCCGAGCCCGACGAGGACGGCGACGGCCCGACCGCGCTGGGCCGGCCCGGCTTCTGGTACGGACGCCGGCTGGTGGCCCGGCTGCGCGCCGCGCACACCGCCGCCGGGCTGGTCACGGTCGCCGCCGCGGTCGCCGGCGCCGCCGCCCGCCATGACCGCGAGCCCGGCGGCCCCGCCGTACTGAACACCCTCGGCCTGCTGCTGCAGGCCGCCCTCGCGGCCTGCGCCGTCGCCGTGGTGTGGGTGGTGTGCCGCCGGGGCCGCAGCGAGAAACGCCTCGACCGGGAACTCGACGAGCGCTTCGTACGACGCCTGCCGCTCGCCGCCCTGGTCCTGCTCGCCCTCACCCTGCTGTACGCGGGCTGGGAGCGCCCCGGCTGGGAGTCGGCCGGCCGGCTGCCGGGCGACGCCACCTTCGGCGGTATCGCCCTGGTCCAGGGCCTGCTCGTGATCGTCCTCGCCGGCGTCGCCTACGCACTGCACCGCACCGACCCCGACCGGCGGGCCGTGCTGCGGGGCCTCGGCGGACCAGCCGTCGCGATGCTGGCCTGCGCCCTGGGCGGGGTGATGTCCGGCGGCGTGTCGCAGCGGGTGTCCGACTGGCTGGACGGCACCGAGACCTCGATCGACGGCCCGCCGGTGCTGCTGACCTGGCAGGCGTCAGTGATCCCGCCCCTGATCGTGGTGCTCCTGGTGCTCTTCGGCTGGCTGGCCCACCGCGCCTGGCAGCTCGCCCGTGCCGAACGCGAGGCGGTGGCACGCGACTACCCGGACGAGGCCCAGGACCGCGCCCGCACCCGCCGTATCGCCTACACCCGCGCGATGGCCTCCCTCACCGACCGGGGACCCCGCATCGTCGCCGTCACCTCCGGTGTCACCCTGCTGCTCGGCGCCGGAGCCCTCGTGGGCGCCCTGACCACCGACGAGACACCGGGCGAGGCGGCACAGGGCACCTACCCCGTCGTCCACGGCGCCGCCGAAACCGCCCAGGCCCTCGGCTCCTGGCTGATCGGCTTCGGCTTCATACTGTTCGTCACCTGGGGCAGGCGCGCCTACAAGGACGCCGCCGCCCGCCGCACCATCGGCATCCTGTGGGACGTCGGCACCTTCTGGCCGCGCGCCGCCCACCCCTTCGCCCCGCCCTGCTACGCCGAGCGCGCGGTGCCCGACCTGACCTGGCGGATCGCGACCTGGACCCGCGTCACCGGCGGACGGCTGGTCATCTCCGGGCACTCCCAGGGCAGCGTGCTCGCCGCCGCCGCGGCCTGGCAACTCGCCCCGTCCACCCGTAAGCGCGTCGCGCTGCTGACGTACGGCTCCCCGCTGGAGCGGCTCTACGGCCGCTGGTTCCCGGCGCACTTCGGCCCCGCCGCGCTCGGCTCCCTGCACCGGGAGGTCGACTGCTGGCGCAACCTGTACCGGCTCACCGACCCCATCGGCGGCCCGGTGCGCCTGCCCGGCAA
This sequence comes from Streptomyces coeruleorubidus, assembly GCF_028885415.1. Taxonomy (GTDB): domain Bacteria; phylum Actinomycetota; class Actinomycetes; order Streptomycetales; family Streptomycetaceae; genus Streptomyces; species Streptomyces coeruleorubidus_A. The sequence continues at coordinate 996,092 of NZ_CP118527.1, read as the reverse complement.
CCACGACCTCGGCGTCGACCACGTGCCGCTGCAGGACCCCCTCTCCTACGGCCGCACCGACCTCCACCCGCTGCCCGCGCCGATCCTCGGCCACTCCGACTACCAGGCGGACCCGGCGTTCGCCGAGGAGCGCCGCAAGCTGCTGGCCCGGCTGCGACCGGGCCTGCCGGCACCCCGTCACACGGCCGAGCAGCCCTGCCCGGGCCCGGAGGCGGATCCTCAGAGCAGCTCGGGCAGGTCCTCCGCGTAGAGCAGCGTCAGGTCGTCCGTGCTCGGCTCGGGGAGCTGGGCGACCCGGCTCGCGTGCCGCTCCACCATCGCCTCGAAGGTCTGCCGGGCGGTACGGCCGTTGCCGAACGCCGGGCCCTTCGGGAGCTGAGTGAAGTACGTCCGCAGGGCCTGAGCCGCGCCCGCCGCCAGCCGGTACTCGTGCTCCTCGGCCTGCTGCTCCACGATCCGCAGCAGGTCCTCGGGGCCGTAGTCGCTGAAGGTGATGGTCCGTGAGAACCGGGACGCCACACCGGGGTTGACCGACAGGAAGCGCTCCATCTCGGCCGTGTAGCCCGCGACGATCACCACGACCGCGTCCCGGTGGTCCTCCATCAGCTTCACCAGCGTGTCGATGGCCTCCTTGCCGAAGTCGCGGCCCGCGTCCTCCGGGGACAGCGCGTACGCCTCGTCGATGAACAGCACACCGCCGCGCGCCTTCTCGAAGGCCTCCTGCGTGCGGATCGCGGTCGAGCCGATGTGCTCGCCCACCAGGTCGACCCGGGACACCTCGACCAGGTGGCCCTTCTCCAGCACACCGAGGGAGGCGAGGATCTCGCCGTACAGCCGCGCGACCGTCGTCTTGCCCGTGCCGGGGGAGCCGGTGAAGACCAGGTGCCGCTTGACCGACGCCGCCTTCAGGCCCGCCTGCTGCCGCCGCCGGCCGACCTCGATCATGTCGGTGAGGGCGCGCACCTCGCGCTTGACGCTCTCCAGGCCGACCAGCGCGTCCAGTTCACCGAGGACGTCCTTGGAACTGCGGGCAGGCTCCTCGGGCTCAGCGGCCGGGGCCGGGGGCCCCGGTTCGGTGCGCTGCCCCGGGACCGCGCCCAGCAGGCCGGGGGAGTGGCTCACCGTCTGCACGGCCGTCTCCCGCGCCGTCGGTTCCCGCAGTCCCGCGCTCTCGTCGCTGGTGCAGTCCTCCACCAAGGGGCCCGCCCCGGACGAGGCGTCCGCGCCGCTGTCCGCGAACTCGTAGCCGCCGCGCGCGCACCGCTCCGTGCGGCATTTCCGCAGTGTCGTACGGCTGCCGTCGATCACATGGAAGCCGTAGCCGCCGCTGCCCGTCACCCGGCAGTTGTGGAAGCTGCCGCGGCCTCCGGCCGAGACGTACACCCCCGCCTCCGCGGGTGAGTCGATCGTGCAGCGCTCCACCGTGGGGTCGGCGCCCTTGGTGACGATGACGCCGGTCTGGGTGCCGTCCAGCGTGCAGTTGCTGAGGGTGCCGCCGCTGCCGTGGTCGCGGAACCAGGCGCCCGTCGCCGCGTCCCGGATCCGGCAGTCGTCCAGCTGCGCGGTCGCGCCGTCGCTCACCGACACGGCCGTGTTGCGCACCTGCGACAGGTCGCTGTCGACGACGTCCGCGCGCGAGCCGCGGTCGAGGACGAACAGGGCGTCCGGCACGTCGTGCACCCGGCACGAGTCGAGCACCGCGGTGGCCCCGTCGCTCACCCACACCGCCGGGTAGTCGCCCGTGCTGTCGAAGATCTCGCACTGGTTGGCGTCCACGCGCGTGCCCGGGTCCCACACCGACAGGCCGTTGCGCCCGAACTGCCGCACGGTGGTGCGGGTCAGTGTGAGGACGGAGCGGGAACGCAGGTCGACCGCGTTCTCCGGGATGTCGTGGATACGGCAGTCGGCGAGCGTCAGCACGGCGTCCGTGTCGAGCGTGACACCGTCGGCCGTCGTGCGGTGCACATCGCAGTCGGTGAGGTGCGCGGTGGCCCGGGCGGTGATCTGCACACCGCTGCCCCGGACCTCGTAGATCTCGCAGCCCACCGCCTCCAGCGCCGAGTTCTCCCCGGTCGCCGACAGGCCCGAGCCCGAGGTGTGGTGCACCCGGCAGCGCTCCAGCCGGGGGTGGGCGCCGCCGCGCACCGCCACGCCCGCCTGACCGGCCGCGACGACCTCGCACTCCTCGAACACCCCGCCCGCACCGTCGAGTACGGCGATGCCGATGCCCGCAGGATTGTCGACCGCGCAGCGCCTGACCGTGGGCCGGGCGTTGCCGCGCACCTCGATCCCGGCCGCCGACCGCGTGACCACTCGTACGTTGCTCAGCTCCGGGGTGCCCTCCTCCACCAGCACGGCCGGGGCGGCCGCGTCCTGGCCCTCCACATGCAGGTCCTGGACCACCGCCGAGGCGCGCACGGTCAGCGGCACGCCGTCCGCGGGCGCGATCCGCACCGAGCCGGGGGAGCCCTCGGGGCCGCGCAGGGTCACCGCGCGCTGCACGACGAGGTTCTCCCGGTAGGTGCCGGGGGCGACCGTGAGGACGTCTCCGTCGGCCGCGGCCTCCAGGGCGGCGGCGAGCGATGCGTACTCACCCGTGCGGCGCCGCCACCGCGACGTGCCGGTGTGCGTCACCTGGACCGTGCCCTGTGCCATGGTGTAGCTGTGCCCCCACCTCGGTCGTACTGATGGCTCGTTCGCCTTCGGGGCGCCGCCACCGGTGTCGGGACCGCGACCGGGCCGGGCCCCTCGGGCCTGCGCGCGCACGCGGCATCGAAACCGGCGCGCCCCTCCTGCTCGCTCGCGCGCGGGTTGTGCCGAACGGTTCGGCCGGACCACCGTAGCGTGCGCGCGGGTGGTGGGTTGACCAGAGCCGGGAGGCTGTCAGCTGCCGGTGCCCGTCCTGCCCCAGTCCGGGCCCGCCTTGTCCCATGCCTGGTCCCAACGGGCGTACCGGCGGCGGACCATGCGCCAGACGATCAGCCGTCTGCCGCCCTCGACGAGACCGCCGGCGGCCAGGGCCGCGCCGAAGCCGGCGAGGACCGCGTGCGTCGACGCCGTCGCGGAGTCGAGGGGGCGGGCCACCATCCGGCCGTGCCGGTCGGTCCATATCCGGAACTCGTCGCCCTGCTGCGGGTCCTTGAGGCCGGCCAGCACCGGGCCCTGATGTGCGGTGCCGTCCGGTGCCGTCCAGTCGGCGAGGACGCGGTTGCGAAGGTCGCGGCCCGTGGAGGTCTCCGGATCGGCGTCCAGCGGGGAGGGGTCGAGCTTGCGGACCACCGTGGCCGTCACCAGGTGCCGTGCTTCGTGCTGCTCGCGGACGGAGCGCTGGAGGGCGTCCTGGGCGGCGCTCCCGACGAGGGAACCGGCCACCGGGGCGGCCAGGAGGATCAGCACCAGGGCCGCCAGTGCCACCCAGGCCTCGGCCAGATCGGTCGCGCGGCACAGCGGGTTGCGCCGCCAGCGCCAGAGTCCGCTGATCGCTCGCACCGCCCGCACCCCCTTCCCGCTCCGTGATAACCCCCGGCGGAGCCGTCCACGCGTCAACCCGGCGAAGAGAGAGCGAAATCACCTCTCACCGGCGACTCTCATGAACTTCTCACACAAGGCCAACGCCCGGGTCCATGGGGCGGTTCCCGCCCGGGGAGCCGACCTCCGGCCCGGGCTACTCGAGGATTCTTACGGGGTCACCGACCCGGATCGTGCCCCGGGACAGGGGCACCAGGTTCTGCCCGAAGACCACCTTGCCGCCGAACCGCCGGTGCCGCCCCAGGCTGTACAGGGGCTCGCGGCCGCGCTCGCCCGTGTCCTGGTCGGTGATGGTCACCACGCACCGTCCGCAGGTCTTGGCGACGCGGAAGGACACGTCCCCGATGGCGAGACGCGACCAGTCGTCCTCGGCCCAGGCGTCGGTGCCCGCCACGACCACGCCGGGCCGGAAACGGTTCATGGGCAGCGGGCCCTCGTCCGCGTGGTCGCCCAGCGCGATCAGGGCGTTGAGGGCGTCGAGGGAGGCCGTGGTGGTGAGCAGCAGCGGAAAGCCGTCGGCGAAGGAGACGGTCTCGCCCGGACGCGCGTACTCCGGGTCGACGGGCCGGCGCGTGGCCGGGTCGTCCATGTACGCGAGACGCACGCCGATGCCGAGATAGGTGCTGCACCAGGCGTGCGCGGCCTCGTCCTCGGCCGGGACCGCGTCGACCTTGTCGCGGAAGATCTCCACCGGCACCGTGTCCAACGGCCGGGGAACGGGCACCGTCAGGGGCTCCATGCCGGGTGCGGACAGCCGGACACCGCCGTCCGGCAGCAACTCGGCGGCGGCCAGTGCGAGGCGCGGCTGCCGACGCTGCGTGACGACCTTTCCCCCGTCGTCGACCAGCGCCCAGCGCCGGTCCCCGGTCAGTCCCCAGGGCTCCACGGCGGCCTCCCGGGGCGCGAGGCCCGGACCGCCTTGACCGGATGGACGTGGATCGAGTGCAGGTGTGGCTTCCCCATGGGGCCATCGTGCCAGCCGGCACCGACAGCCCCCGGGCGGGCGGCTCAGTAACCGCGGTACTGCTGGTTGTTGTACGGGTCCTGGTACGGAGCCTGGGCGGGCCGGGGAGCCGCGGGGCGCATCGCCTCGTAGCCCGCGCCGGGTGCCGCCGGACGCGGCTGCTGCGGCTGGGGGCCGGGATAACCGCGCGGTGCGGTGGCCTGCTGCGGGATGTACGCCGCCGGCGCCTGCTGGAGCGGGGCGGGTTGCTGCGCCTGCGGATAACCGTAGGCGGGCTGGGACGGGGCTGCCGGGAGAGCGGGCAGGGCGGAAGGGAGGGCGGGCAGGTTGCCGCCCGGCGTGTCGTACTGAGCGGGGACCCGGATCGGGGCGATCTGCGGGGTGCCCCGCTCGGCGACGAGCTTGTCGTAGATCGGGGTGTCCGGGAAGGAGGCGGAGTAGTAGCCGCCGCCATAGGTGGAGCGGGGGGAGGTCATGGCACATAAGTTAAGCCCACGATGTGCTGGTTGGGGAGACCGATAAGAGGGTTGTTTTCCGTGTCCGCCGTGACCCGGTATCCCCAATGCGAGCGAACTCGGCAAAAAGGGGCGCCGAACAAGGCTCCGATCGTGTAAAGGCCGAGTTCCGGGCGGGTTGCCAGGGGTTGGCCGGTTGACCACCGGGGTTCTTCCGGTGGCGGGGCATGGGAGTTCGCCGCCGGGAGGAATAGGTTGTGCGAACGGAACTCGACGGACGGCCGGGATGTGCCCGGCGCGGTGACACGCAATGGGGGCGGACATGCAAATGCTGAAAGGTTCAAATACTCCGGTGCCGACCGCGGCGCTGCGGGTGGAATTGGGCTGGCGGACCGGACCGGGGGTGCCAGACGCCGACGCCTCCGGTTTGCTGCTGGTAAGCGGAAAGGTCCGCTCGGACGCGGACTTCGTCTTCTACAACCAGCCCGCGCACTCCTCCGGCGCGATCCGGCACGAGGGCAAGCGGAACGCCGACGGCCGGGTTACCGACACGCTCCTCGTCGACCTCGCGCGCGTGGAGCCCGCGATCGAGACGATCGTCCTCGCCGCCTCCGCCGACGGCGGTACGTTCGGACAGGTCCCGGGCCTGTACATCGAGGTCCAGGACGCCGCCCAGGGAACACCGGTCGCCCGCTTCGACAACCCGGGCGCCACCACCGAAACCGCTTTCGTGCTCGGCGAGTTCTACCGCCGCCAGGGCGCCTGGAAGTTCCGCGCCGTCGGCCAGGGCTACAGCAGCGGACTCGGAGGACTGGCCAGGGACTACGGCATCACGGTGGACGAGCCGCAACAGGCGGCCCCGACTCCGGCCCCGGCCGCGGCTCCCGTGGCCGCGGCCCCGGCGTACACACCCCCGCCGCCGGCCCAGCCGGTGGCCCCGCCCCCGCCGGCCGCGCCCCCGGCGGCACCGCCCGAGCCCGTCCGCCTCACGAAGGTGACGCTCACCAAGGCGGCCCCCTCCGTGTCGCTCACCAAGCAGGGCGGCACCTCCGGCGCCCTGCACGTGAACCTCAACTGGCAGGTCCGCAAGCAGTTCTCGGGGTGGAGCAGCAAGTTCGGCCGCCCGGCCGCGATGCACTCCGACCTCGACCTCGACCTGTGCGCGCTGTACGAACTCACCGACGGCAGCAAGGGCGTCGTACAGGCCCTCGGCAACACCTTCGGGGCACTGCACCAGCCCCCGTACATCCACCTCGACGGCGACGACCGCACCGGCGCCGTGTCGACCGGTGAGAACCTCACCGTCAATCTCGACCACAAGAACGCCTTCCGGCGCATCCTCGTCTTCGTCACCATCTACGAAGGGGCCCGCTCGTTCGCCGACCTGAACGCCACCGTCACCCTCCAGCCGCAGCACGGCGCCCCCATCGACTTCTCCCTCGACGAGTGCACCGTCCCCTCGCCCGTGTGCGCACTCGCCCTGATCACCAATACGGGCGGCGACCTCGTCGTACAGCGGGAGGCGCGCTATCTCGTGCCCGAGCACGGGGTGAGCCCGCAGCGGACCGTCGACTACGCCTATGGGTGGGGCATGAACTGGACCCCCGGCAGGAAGTGACGCCTGCCGGGGCCGTCAGCCCTCGTCGGGTACGGCGTCCGGACGGGCGTAGGTGCGGCCCTTCCAGGCCGCACCGCGTCCCCGGTAGTGCTGCACCGCCGAGTCGACCGTCATGAGGAGATAGAGGAACGCGGTGAACGGCAGCAGGGGAGCGAGCCACAGCGGCTGCCGGTAGTAGCGGAGCATCGGCACGTACGTCCCCGTCATCACGAGCCAGGCCACCCCTCCGGCGACCGCTGCAGCCGTGTTCCCCGCCACCAGGCCCACCACGACCGCCACGGGCGGAACCAGATACACCAGCGCCAGCCCGGCGACCGTCCCGGCCAGCAGCAGGGGGTTGTGCCGCAGCTGGGCGTACGCGCTGCGCGACACCATCCGCCACAAATCACCCAGCCGCGGATACGGCCGGACGCTGTCCACCCGGTCGGCCAGCCCCAGCCAGACGCGCCCCCCGCTGCGCTTCACCGCCCGCGCCAGGGCCACGTCGTCGATCACGGCGTGCCGGATCGCGTCCGGGATCCGCGCCCGTTCGGCGGCCTCCGTCCGCAGCAGGACGCAGCCGCCGGCCGCGGCCACCGTGCGCGTTCCCTCCCTGCCGATCCGGCGGAAGGGGTACAGCTGCGCGAAGAAGTACACGAAGGCGGGCACGACGAACCGTTCCCACGTGCTCTCCACCCGCAGCCGGGCCATCTGCGAGACGACGTCGAACCCACCCGCCCCGGCCGCGGCCACCAGCTCCCGCAGACTGTCCGGCGCGTGCGCGATGTCGGCATCCGTCAGCAGCAGGTACTCGGGGCCACGCGCGCGTGCCAGGCCGATCCCGTGGCGCACCGCCCACAGCTTGCCGGTCCAGCCCGCGGGCGGCTCGCCCGGCGAGCCCACGGTCAGCGGCAGCCCGCCGTGCCGGCGCGCCAGTTCCCGCGCCAGGTCACCGGTGCCGTCCGCACTGACGTCGTCGACGAGGAACACCTCCGCCCGCCCCGGATAGTCCTGCCGGAGCAGCGACGGCAGCGCGGCGGGCAGCACCGCCGCCTCGTCGCGGGCCGGCACGACGACGCACACGGACGGCCACGCGTCCGGATCCCGGCGCGGCGGCAGCCGCACATCCGTGCGCCAGAAGAAGCCCTGACAGAGCAGCAGCCACAGCCAGGCGAGAAGTGATCCAGCGGCAGTCCACACAACGGCGCTCACGCGCGCAGTCTGCCCCACCGGAACTGCCAGGGACCGCTCATCGTCTATCGTGATCGGGTGAAGATCGCGCTCATGGACTCCGGAATCGGTCTGCTGGCGGCCACCGCCGCGGTTCGGCGGCTGCGCCCCGACGCCGATCTCGTGCTCTCCCTGGACCCCGACGGCATGCCGTGGGGCCCGAGGACACCGGAGGACCTGACCGAGCGCGCCCTGGCCGTCGCCGAGGCGGCCGCCGCGCGCCGCCCCGACGCCCTGATCGTCGGCTGCAACACCGCGACCGTGCACGCGCTCACCGCCCTGCGCGCCCGTCTCGAACCGGAGCTTCCGGTCATCGGCACCGTCCCGGCGATCAAGCCGGCCGCGGCCGGCGGCGGACACCTCGCCATCTGGGCCACCCCGGCCACCACCGGCAGCACGTACCAGCGCGCCCTGATCCGGGACTTCGCCGGCGGGGTCCCCGTCACCGAGGTGCCCTGCTGGGGCCTCGCCGAGGCCGTCGAACGCGCGGACGAGGCGGCGATCGACGCCGCCGTGTCCGCTGCCGCCGCACTGACCCCCGATGAGGTGACCACCGTCGTCCTGGGCTGCACCCACTACGAACTGGTCGCCGAACGCATCCGGGCCGCCGTCCAGCGCCCCGGCCGGCCGCCCCTGGTGCTGCACGGCTCCGCGGGCGCCGTGGCCGCGCAGGCACTGCGCCGGCTCGGCGAGCAGCCCGCGCCGGGGGCCACGCCGCACGGCACCCTGACCGTCCTGCTGAGCGGACGCGAGGGCGCGCTGCCCGCGCCCGCCCTGGCGTACGACGAAGGGCGGCTGTTGCGGGCGGTCACGCCGGCCGGCTGACCGGCACCGGTCTCACCGAGCGGCGTCGGCGGGCCGGAGCCGCCGCGCCCGGCCGGCGCAGTCACGCTCCGCCATGAGGTACCAGCAGAGCGAAACCTGAGTAACCTCATAGGCATGAGGGACCACCGCCACGGCGAGAAGCCTCCCCACGTGCACCCCGACGTCTGGACCGGCCGGGCCACCAACCGGGTCCAGTGGCTGCTGGCGCTCATCGGCGCCGCCTGCATGGCGCTGGGCATCGAACTGGCCGTCGACTCGGCGTGGACGTCCGGCATCGCCCCGCTGGTCATGGCCGTGGTCGGCTGCATCGCCGCCGGGCTGCTGGTCCTCTTCGGAACCCTCGCTTTCGTGCACGTCGCCCTGCGGGTCGACGAGGAGCACCTCGAGGTGCGCTGCGGCCACATCGGAGTGCCCCGCCGCCGTATCCCGCTCTCCGATGTGGTGGGCGCCACCTACACCTCGCACGTCACTCCCCGCCACTGGGGTGGCTGGGGCTATCGATGGCGGCCGGAGATGGGCACCGCGGTGGTGGTACGACGGGGTGAGGGCGTCGTGCTGGAGCTGTGGGACGGACACACCTTCACGATCACCGTGGACGACGCGGAGGCGGCCGTACGGGTGATCAAGGAGCGGCTGGGGCGGACGAAGCCGGGCGCTGCAGCGCACTGAGCAGACGTCCGGTCATCACGCCGGGGTGCGTCCGGCGCCCCGGGGACGCGTGTCCGGCGTGTGGCTCGACGGTTCGTCGGTGAGGGGCCGGGCCGTGGCCATGCCCGCCAGCAGGCCCGCACCCACCGACACCGCGGTGAAGCTGAGCGCGTTGCCGATCGCGGCGATGGCCGCGAGCGCCGTCAGGGCCGCGCCCGCGGTCAGCGCCACCGGGGTCGGCCGGGGACCGCGCCACAGCGCGTACAGCACCCAGCCGAACGCCGCCGCCAGCAGGGCCACACCGACGATGCCCTGTTCGGCCGCCTGCTGCAGGGGCGCCGAGTGGGGCTTGCCGTCGGACAGCAGTGACTGCACGGACGTCGTGCTCAGCTCCCCGAAGCGGCCCGGGCCGACCCCCAGGACGGCGTCGTCGCGCAGCAGCTGCCACGCGTCCTGCCAGAGCTGTACGCGGTGCGGCGTCAGCCGCTCTTCGGCGGCGGCCACGAGCCCGCCCGGTACGGCCCGCGCCGCGACCGCCCAGGTCACAGCGGTCACCAGGACGGCGATCGCGCCCAGTGCGGCGAGGCCGGCGCCGCGGTGACGTGTGCGGCCGGCGGCCAGCGAGCACAACAGCACCGCGACACAGGTGACGCAGCCGGTGGCCGAGCCGAGCACGGCCGCCAGCACCGCCGCCCCGGCGGCCAGCAGCCGCAGGCCGAACCGCACGACCGGAACGCGAGCGGCCCAGGCCGCGCAGCACGCGGCACCGGCCGACAGCGTCAGCACGGCAGCCGTCGCCCCCGCATGCCCGAGCGGTGTGGTGATCTGCGGGCCCGGCGCGAGATGCGGAACGGCCATGGTCAGCCCCATACCGGCCAGCGCCCCGGCGCAGGGCGCGCCGACCGGCAGCAGCGCCCCGCCGATCCGCCCGGCGGCGTATCCGGCCGCCACGGCCAGCACCGCGAGCAGCACACCCTCGGGCCGGCCGTCGTGCACCGCCGCCGTGATCAGGGACCAGCCGGCGCAGGCCCCCAGCACCACGACGCCCACCGCGTCCACAACGATCGGTCTCTCACCGTCCGCGTCCTGCCCGGACGCAGACGTCAGCCCACTGGAACCCACCCCGCCCCGCCCCCCGCACCACGTCGCCCCCGACCTGTGAAGACCCCGGTCGCACGGGCCGCCACCGGCTGTACGACTGAGGCTTCGGCACACCGTAGCCGCTGGTGGACGGTTTGTGGATGTGTCGTGACGAAATGAGCAGGAACGTTGCGGCAGATATGCGGCGACGCCCTGCGCGGCCGGGCGGGGAAGCCATGCCGGCCGCTGGGCGGGGCGGGGATGCGCCTGGAGCCGCCGGGCGCGGACGGGGATCGTGGGAGGCCGCGGGCAGGGCGCGGGCGGGGAGAGTGGAGCGCCGTCGTCCGGGCCCGCAGTGCGTGACGCCGCCGCCTCGTGGACCGCGCTGTCGGCGTCAAGGTCGCTCGCCTTACACTCCGGGAGTGACCGTCACCGCAACCTCCGTCGACGAGTCGGACCAGCTGGAGCCGCGGATCGCGCCTGAGGCGCGGACCTGGGCCCGGCGGCTCGTGCGCCTCCTCCCGGCCGCCGCAGCCGCGCTCTCCGGCCTGCTCCTCTACGTCAGCTTCCCGCCCCGCACCCTGTGGTGGCTGGCCCTGCCGGCCTTCGCGATCTTCGGCTGGGTACTGCGCGGCCGCGGTTGGAGGGCGGGGCTCGGTCTCGGCTACCTCTTCGGCCTCGGCTTCCTGCTGCCGCTGCTGGTGTGGACCGGAGTGGAGGTCGGACCGCTCCCCTGGGTGGCCCTGGTGGCGATCGAGGCGCTCTTCGTCGCACTGGTCGGCGCCGGCGTCGCCGTCGTGTCGAAGCTGCCCGGCTGGCCCGTGTGGGCGGCCGCCGTCTGGATCGCCGGCGAGGCGGCACGCGCGCGGGTGCCCTTCGAGGGCTTTCCCTGGGGGAAGATCGCGTTCGGGCAGGCGGACGGTGTTTTCCTGCCGCTCGTCGCGGTGGGCGGCACACCGTTGCTCGGTTTCGCGGTGGTGGTGTGCGGCTTCGGACTGTACGAAGTCGTCCGCCTCGCGGTGGAGACCCGGCGGACCGGGACGGTGCGGCGGGCCGCGGCGGCCGTGAGTCTGCTGAGCGTGGCCGTCCCGGTCGTGGCGGCCGTGGCGGCCCGGCCGCTGGTCAGCGACAAGGCCGAGGACGGCAGCGTGACCGTCGCGGTCATCCAGGGCAACGTGCCCCGGGCGGGGCTGGAGTTCAACGCCCAGCGGCGGGCGGTACTGGACTACCACGCGCGCGAGACCGAACGCCTGGCCGCCGAGGTCAAGGCCGGCAAGGTCGCACGGCCCGACTTCGTGCTGTGGCCGGAGAATTCCTCCGACATCGATCCGTTCGCCAACCCCGACGCCCGTGCCGTGATCGACACGGCGGCCAAGGCCGTCGGCGTGCCCATCTCGGTCGGCGGCGTCGTGGTGCGGGACGGCAAGCTGTACAACGAGCAGATCCTGTGGGATCCGGTGAAGGGCCCCGTCGACACCTACGACAAGCGCCAGATCCAGCCGTTCGGCGAGTACCTCCCGCTGCGCTCGCTCATCGGCGCGATCAACGAGAACTGGACGGCAATGGTCCGCCAGGACTTCAGCCGGGGCACCAAGCCGGGCGTGTTCACCATGGACGGCGCCAAGGTCGGTCTCGTCACCTGCTACGAGGCGGCCTTCGACTGGACCGTGCGCTCCGAGGTCACCGACGGCGCCCAGATGATCTCCGTGCCGAGCAACAACGCCACCTTCGACCGCAGCGAGATGACCTACCAGCAGCTCGCCATGTCCCGCGTCCGCGCGGTCGAGCACAGCCGGACCGTGGCGGTGCCGGTGACCAGCGGTGTCAGCGCCTTCATCATGCCGGACGGGAAGATCACACAGCGGACCGGCATGTTCGTCGCCGACTCACTGGTGCAGAAGGTGCCGCTGCGCTCCTCCCAGACCCCCGCCACACAGCTCGGCGTCCTGCCGGAGATCGCCCTCGTACTGGTCGCGGCCGGCGGACTGGGCTGGGCCGTGGGCGCCGGTCTGCGCGGGCGACGTGCAGCCGAACGCCGGACGCACACCGCCTGAATCGCGCCGGGCCGCCGGAACCGGCCCTTTAGGGTCGACGGCATGGCTACTCCTGACTTCATCCGCACCCTCCGTGCCTCGGCCGGCCATCAGCTGCTCTGGCTCCCCGGAGTCACCGCCATCGTCTTCGACGACGAGGGCAGAGTGCTGCTCAACCGCCGGTCCGACACACGCCGGTGGTCCGTGATCGGCGGCATCCCGGACCCGGGGGAGCAGCCCGCGGCGTCCGTGGTGAGGGAGGTCTACGAGGAGACGGCCGTGCGCTGTGTCGCCGAACGGGTCGTCCTCGTCCAGGCCCTGGACCCCGTCACATACGACAACGGCGATACCTGCCAGTACATGGACATCACCTTCCGCTGCCGGGCCGTCGGCGGCCAGGCGCGAGTCAACGACGACGAGTCGCTGGACGTGGCCTGGTTCGACATCGACGCCCTGCCCGAGCTGAACGAGTTCGGGCTGTTGCGGGTCAAGCAGGCCCTGTCGGACGCACCCACATGGTTCGACCCCACTGCGTCCGGCTGAACTGTAGGGCGTGACCACATGGGGCGGAGCAGGGGCGCTGCCTAGGGTCGAGGCATGACCGCGCCCCGTGTCCTTCCGGCTCCCCACGCCTTGCCGCTCGACCTCGGCGGCCGCACCGCGCTCGTCACCGGCGCCGCCGGCGGCATCGGCCGTGCCTGCGCGCTGCGACTCGCGGCCGCCGGGGCGAAGGTGAGAGCGGTCGACCGGGACGCCGCGGGCCTGGAGGCGCTCGCCGGACAGGGTCGCGACCTCGCGGGCACCGTGGAACCGCACGCCCTCGACCTCACCGACCTGGACGCCGCCGAACGCGCCGCCGCGGGCACCGATGTCCTCGTCAACAACGCCGGGATCCAACTCGTGTGCCCCATCGAGGAGTTCCCGCCCGACGTCTTCCACACGGTGCTCACCGTGATGCTGGAGGCACCCTTCCGGCTCATCCGCGGCGCCCTGCCCCACATGTACGGACAGGGATGGGGCCGCATCGTGAACGTGTCGTCCGTCCATGGGCTGCGCGCCTCGGCCTACAAGTCGGCCTATGTGGCCGCCAAACACGGGCTGGAGGGACTCTCCAAGACCACCGCCCTCGAGGGCGCACCCCACGGTGTCACCTCGAACTGTGTGAACCCCGCCTATGTGCGCACCCCGCTGGTCGAGAAGCAGCTCGCCGACCAGGCCCGGGCGCACGGCATCCCCGAGGAGCGGGTCCTGTCCGAAGTGCTGCTCCAGGACAGCGCCGTCAAGCGGCTCATCGAACCGGAGGAGGTCGCCGAGGCCGTGGCGTATCTGTGCGGTCCGCAGGCGTCCTTCGTCACCGGTACCTCCCTCGTGCTCGACGGCGGCTGGACCGCCCACTGAGCGGCCATGAGCGTCCCTGGGGAGTTGTCCACAGGGCTGACGGGACGGCCCGGTCATGGTGAATCCTGTGAGCATGTCCAGCGATCACGTGCAGTCACCCGAGCGCTCCGCCGGCATCGGCGAACCGCCACCGGCCGACGTCGAGACGCCGTATCTCGAGCTCCTGGCCCGGGGCGCGTCCGCCGACGCCTACGAGCAGCCGGTGCTGCTCGCGCGCGCCGAAGGGGCCCCGGCGGAGCGGATCGCCGCGCTCCAGCGAGCCAAGCCGCTCGCCTTGCGCGTGCGCTCGGAGCTGGAGGGACGGCGCCGCCGCGAGGCCGAGCTGTCCGCCCTGTTCGAGACCGCCCACGACCTCGCCGGGCTGCGCGACCTGGACGCCGTACTCCAGGCGATCGTGCAGCGCGCCCGGTCGCTGCTGGGCACGGACGTCGCCTACCTCAGCCTGAACGACCCGGCGAGAGGCGACACCTACATGCGGGTCACCGAGGGCTCGGTCGCGGCCGGGTTCCAGCAGTTGCGGCTCGGCATGGGAGAGGGGCTCGGCGGCCTGGTCGCACAGACCGCACGCCCCTATGTCACCGACGACTACTTCAAGGACGACCGGTTCCAGCACACCCTCACCATCGACGCCGGCGTGCGGGACGAGGGGCTCGTGGCCATCCTGGGCGTGCCGCTGACACTCGGGCACCACGTCATCGGCGTGCTGTTCGCCGCGGACCGCCGCGCCCGGGTCTTCGAGCGGGAGCAGATCGCCCTGCTGGGCTCCTTCGCCGCCCTCGCCGCGGCCGCCATCGACACCGCCAACCTGCTCGCCGAGACCCGGTCGGCCCTCGCCGACCTGGAGCGGGCCAACGAGATCATCCAGGACCGCAGCGGCGTCATCGAACGCGCCTCCGACGTGCACGACCGGCTCGCCGAACTCGTCCTGCGCGGCGGCGGGGTCCACGACGTGGCCGCCGCCGTCTCCGAAGTCCTCGACGGCACGGTCGAGTTCGCCGAGGCCGCCGCGGCACCGGCCGAGGCCCTGGAAGCGTCCCGGGCGGAAGGCCACGCGGTGCGGCACGAGGACGACTGGATCGCCGCCGTCGCCGCCGGCGGAGAACTGCTCGGCGCACTCGTGCTGTACGGCCACCCGGGGCTCGACCCCGTCGACCAGCGCACCCTGGAGCGTGCCGCCATGGTCACCTCCCTGCTGCTGCTCGCCCGCCGGTCCGCCGCCGAGGCCGAACAACGCGTCCGCGGCGAGCTCCTGGACGACCTGCTCGACGCCCGCGACCGCGACCCGCGCCTGCTGCGGGAGCGCGCGGCTCGCCTCCACGCCGACCTCGACGCGGTCCACGTCGTGCTGGCCGCGCGTCTGGAGGGCGACGCGCCCGACGCCGACCAGGAGGCGGACGCCCGCAGACGCCTCGCCGCCGCCGCGTCCCACCTCGCCGCGACCCGGCAGGGCCTGGCCGCCGCACGCGACGGCGGCACCGTCCTGCTGCTGCCCCTCGGCCCCGGCGACACCGCCACCGAACTGGCCCGCCGCGCCGCCCGGCACCTGGGCACAGCGGTCCACGCACCGGTCACCGTCGGCGCCTCCGCACCCGCCGAGAACCTCGCCACCCGCCCCGACTCCGTCGCCACGGCCTACGCCGAGGCCCGGCGTTGCCTGGACGCCCTGCGGCTCCTCGGCCGCCGGGGGGACGGGGCCGCCGCCGAGGACTTCGGCTTCCTGGGGCTGCTCCTGGCCGGCGACCGGGACATCCCCGGCTTCGTCGACCGCACCATCGGCCAGGTCGTCGACTACGACCGACGACGCGGCACCGAACTGCTGCGCACCCTCGACGCGTACTTCGCCTGCGGCATGAGCCCCGCCCGCACCAAGGACGAACTGCACGTCCATGTGAACACGGTCGCCCAGCGTCTGGAGCGCGTCGGCCGCCTCCTCGGCGACGACTGGCAGAGCCCGGCCCGCGCCCTGGAGATCCAACTCGCCCTGCGGCTGCACCGGTTGTCGGCGCGGCACTGACCCCCGTAGGCGGGCCCCCGTAGGCGGGGCGGACGCACGGGGGCCGGTGCCGGGACGCCTCACAGGGGCCGGGCGTCCGCCGCCGGTGCCGTGGTCCGGTCCGCGTCGGCGGGAGGGGCGACATCGGCCAGATCCCGGTGACGGGTCTCCTTGGCCGCCGCCACCGCGACGACCGTAAGCACGGCGGCGGCGATGACGTACAGGGCGATCGGCGTCGAGCTGCCGTAGTCGGACAGCAGCGCGGTGGCGATCAGCGGCGCGGGCGCGCCCGCCGCGACCGAGGCGAACTGGGCGCCGATGGACGCGCCGGAGTAGCGCATCCGCGTCGCGAACATCTCGGAGAAGAACGCGGCTTGGGGCGCGTACATCGCCCCGTGCAGCACCAGCCCCACCGTGACGGCGAGGATCAGGTTGCCGAAGCCGCCGGTGTCGATCAGCGAGAAGAACGGGAACATCCACAGCCCGACCCCGACAGCACCCACCACGTAGACGGGACGACGGCCGATCCGATCGGAGAGCGCGCCCCACGCCGGGATGGCGGCGAAGTGCACGGCCGAGGCGATCAGTACGGCGTTGAGCGCGGTCTGCTTGGAGACACCGGCCGAGGTGGTGGCGTAGACGAGGATGAACGCGGTGATGACGTAGTAGCTGATGTTCTCCGCCATGCGCGCCCCCATCGCGACCAGGACGTCACGCCAGTGATGCCGCAGCACGGCGACCAGCGGCAGCTTCTCGGCAGCCGCGGCCCGGTCCGCCTTGCGGGCCTCGGCCTGTGCCAACGCCTGCTTGAAGACCGGCGATTCATCGACAGACAGACGAATCCACAAACCGACGATCACCAGCACCCCGGAGAGCAGGAACGGGATCCGCCACCCCCAACTGCCGAACGCGGGGTCCGACAGCACGGCGGTCAGCAGGGACAGCACACCGGTGGCGAGGAGTTGCCCCGCCGGCGCGCCGGTCTGCGGCCACGAGGCCCAGAACCCACGCCGCCGCGCGTCCCCGTGCTCCGACACCAGCAGCACGGCGCCGCCCCACTCGCCGCCGAGCGCGAATCCCTGGATCAGCCGGAGCACGGTGAGCAGGACCGGCGCGGCCGTCCCGATGGTGGCGTGCGTCGGCAGCAGCCCGATCGCGAAGGTCGCCCCGCCCATCAGCAGCAGACTCAGCACCAGCAGCTTCTTGCGCCCGAGCCGGTCGCCGTAGTGCCCGAACACCAGCGCACCCAGCGGCCGGGCGGCGAACCCGACCGCGTACGTCAGGAACGACAGCAGCGTGCCGACGAGCGGGTCGGAGTCCGGGAAGAACAGCTTGTTGAACACGAGCGCGGCGGCGGAGCCGTAGAGGAAGAAGTCGTACCACTCGATGGTGGTGCCGATGAGGCTGGCGGTGACGATGCGTTTGAGGCTGGCGGGGGGTGGGGGAGCGGTTGCGGGGGAGGGCATCGGCACCACTTCCTGGCGGTTGGCGAGTACGGTTTCGTGTCGCCATACCGTAGAAATCCGCAGGTCAGGCGCACATGTGGCGGGCCAACATAGTTCGGGGGTTGGCTATGCGTGTGGCCACCATGCCGACTCATGGAAAGGCGGTTCAGGGGCTCGACGGCGGTCGAAACGAGCGCCGTCCGGGACGCGTAGTTCAGGGTGATTTGACGGTGCAGTGCTGACTCCCGTGCTGGTTTGGTGCTGACTAAAAGCCCACGTCATCATCCGTCTTCACCTGTCCCGTGCTGACTCGGTGCTGACTACGCTCCGTTGAACTCGGACATCTGGGGTTGATTGGCTCAGAGTCGTTGTGTGGTAGGCACCGGACTGAGAGACCGAGCCCTGACTTGCCGCCCAGCTGCCGTGAGCACGGGCAAGGCGCTGCGCCTGGGCGTCGTGCGCGTTCGTCCCAGCAGATTCTTCGTCTGCTGGTGGTACGGCCCGTGCGAGGTCATGGGCTGCGGCGATCATGCAACGGGTCGCATTTGCGGCTCGTCCGGCACGCGTATGGTCCGGATCTTGCGTGTCCCATCAAGTTCGTGCCCGGAGGGGTGGTCCTGGGTGACAGGCGTGGGCCCTGCCCGCCTGGAGTGGCGGGTACCACGTGGCACAGGTTGTAGAGACCGTCCGTGGGCGTCCAGGCCAGTCCAAGATGAGCGCGTAATGCCAGGTCAGTGCTGAGTAGGTGGGTTTCAGCCTTTAGCCAGGCCCAGGCGGCCAAGCTCGACGGACCGGAATGGGGAGGGGACGGGCTCCTCCTCCCCTCAACCAGCTCGTCCCAGGTGGCGCAGGACACGTTCATGACAGGATTGCGCTGGGGAAAGTTCAGGGAAGTCATAGGGGTGCCCAAGATCGACGTGAAGGGATGACCCGTGACGTCCACTGCGCCTCCCCCCATACCTCGGGCCGCAGGATCGTTTCCGTTCATCGGCCACGCTCTGAAAATGCGCGACAACCTCGGCTTCATCGACTCGCTGCGCGAGACACGGGAACCACTCGTCGAGATCGTCCTGCAACCCGGGACGCGCACCGTCGTGGTCCAGGACCCGGCCCTGATCCACCAGATGCTCAAGGCCCTGGCGCCCACCCTCGACAAGGGCCGACTCTACGACAAGCTGGGCCAACTGCTGGGTGACAGTGTCGTCACCGCCACCGGCCGGACTCACGTACGCAAACGTCGCCAGGTGCAACCGGCGTTCGCCCACACCGAGATCAGCCGGTACGTCGACATCATGCGCGCCGAGGTGACGGCCACGGTCGCCGGCTGGGAGCCCGGGCGGGCCCTCGACGTACGCGAGGCGATGGTCGGGCTGAGCCTCGACATGCTGGCCAAGACGGTGTTCTCCGGCAGCCTCGACGACGCCGTCTTCCGACGACTGCGCAGCGACCTGTCGGTGGTGATGAACGACGTCGGTGTGCGCATGATGCTGCCCGACTGGGCCGAGCGCCTGCCGCTGCCCTTCAACCGCCGCTTCGACCGGGCCCGGGCCGGCGTACGCGCCACCATCAACACCGCCGTCGACGAACTGCAGGCCTCCGGGCACGACACCGGGGACATGCTCTCCATGCTGCTGCGCGCCGTCGACGAGGAGACCGGCGAGCCGCTGACCGGGGATCAGATCTGCTCCGAGATCCTCACCCTGGCCGTGGCGGGCACCGAGACCACCGCGTCGGTGCTGTCCTGGACCCTGTACGAACTCGCCCGCCACCCCGGCATCGAGGCCCGGGTCCTGGCCGAACTGGACGAGGTCCTCGGCGGACGGCCGGTCGCCTTCGACGACGTGACCCGGCTGCCGTACCTGAACCGGGTGATCACCGAGACCCTGCGGCTGCACCACCCCGGCTGGCTGGTCACCCGCCGTACCACCGAGGAGACCCGGCTCGGCGAGTGGACGCTGCCCGCCGGCACCGAACTGGCCTACTGCCAGCACGCCCTGCACCGCGACCCCGAGCGCTTCCCCGACCCGCTCACCTTCGACCCGGACCGGTGGAACGACGCCGCGCAGGAGCTTCCGCCGGGCGCGTTCCTGCCCTTCGGGGAGGGCAAGCACAAGTGCATGGGGGACCGTTTCGCCCTCACCGAGATGGTCACGGCGCTCGCGACGATGCTGCGTTCGGTACGGCTGGAACTCGCCGAGGGCCAGGTCATCCGCCAGGTCGCCCGGCTCACCGTACGGCCGCGCGCGCTGCGGATGACCGTCCGCCCCCGGAACCGTCCCGAGCCGGGGTCGGCCTCTAGCGCGTGTCTCTTCGATGGGGGGCCGTCGACGGCACTTGGGAGATGATCCTCGCCGCCGTCCTGGCGGCGGCGGACGCCGATGACGACATCGACTGGACGGTTTCGGTGGACTCCACGGTCGTGCGGGCCCACCAGCACGCCGCCGGAGCACTCAAAAGGGGGCGGCCCACTCCGGCGAGCGCGCCGATCACGGTGCTCGGACGCTCGAGGCCAGCCCGAAGTCGTCCTGCACAGGCTGGCTGTCGCTGCGGCGGGCCCAGCAGAAGCAGCCGTCGACCACTCCGTTCTCCGGCTCCTCCGCGGCGGTTCGGGCGTCCAGTTGCCGCTGGCGGGCGACGCGGCAGCGCCGTGGTCGATCGGGGCCTGGACCAGTGGCCCCCGGGAGCGGTGCAGGAACGCCTGCCCGAGCAGCCGACCCGCCGCACGAAGGCGTTCTCCGGTGCGAAATACTCTCCCGATGAGGTCACGCACTTCCCCGGTCTGCCGGCCGATCACGATACGGAGGGCCGTCGCGCGGGATGCCAAACGGCTCACGCGGCTCGTGCGTGGCTCAGGCGCCTACGAGGGTAAGTACGCAGCCGCAGTCGCGGGCTACCGGGTCGGTCCTGATTACATCGAGGCCCACCGCGCCTTTGTGGCCGTCGGCGCCGACGAGCATGGAGGCCGGGTCCTCGGGTTCTACTCGCTCGTCCTCGCTCCACCGGAGCTCGACCTGCTGTTCGTCGCCGACGAAGCGCAAGGACGGGGTATTGGGCGGCTGCTCGTCGCGCACATGCAGTCCGAGGCCCGTGCCGCCGGGCTCGACCGTGTCAAGGTCGTGTCGCATCTTCCCGCCGAGGACTTCTACCACCGCGTTGGTGCAGTGCGGACCGGGACCGCGCTCGCGAATCCGCCCGCCGTGCCGTGGGACCGTCCCGAATTCGAGTTTCGCGTTTCTTCGGAATGATGCGGTGTGCCGGTTGGTGGGGCACCGGCTTCGCCTGCATGGTGGCCGGCATGCAGGAGCCGCTGGACGCCGCTCGCCCCGTGAGTGCCGTCGTCTTTGCCCTGGCGGCGTGGATACGTAGTTCATACGACCGTGGAGCTTGGTCGGCCGGCGTCGATGCGGCCCGCGGTCGAGCGGATCGGCGGGACGCCCGGACAGGGGCATCAGAGCCTGACTGTCGTGGGTGTTGGCCAGGTCCGACTGGGCGTTCGGGGCGTCGTAGGCGTTGACGATGGCGATGGTCCTGCCGGAGCCGTTGGCGGAGGCGGCGGAGGGCAGGCCGTAGGCCGACCGCAGGTCGCTGGGGTCGTAGCCGGTGGGGGAGCCTGCGGCGGCGTCCGGCCGGACGGTCTGGGGTGCGAGGGGCGGGCACGGGCTCGCTCGGTGATCCCTCAGGCCGGGTCGGCCGCGGCCTCGGTGCGGCCGGCCCGGCGGTCCTGTCAGGGGAGCCTGAGCGTGGGGCGGTAGGCATCGAGCCAGGTGGCGAGATCCAACGTTCGCTCGAGACCCAGCCGGGTCAGCCTGTCCATCCCGGCTGTGTCCTTCCCGGTCGCGCTCTCCAGCCATTGCCGGTTCATCAACTCGAAGACTCCATGGCCGCGGTCGCTCAGCAGTTCCTTGGCCTGCCGTTGGAGCTCCTGGGCGTAATAGGGGTCCTGCGTGGAGGGATAGGCGCTCTTCGGGCGCCAGACGACCGACTCCGGCAGCATGTCCTTGACGGCACCCCGAAGCAGGCTCTTCTCCCGACCGTCGTAGGTCTTCAACGCCCAGGGCGTGTTGTAGACGTACTCGACGATCCGGTGATCGCAGAACGGCACGCGGACCTCGAGCCCGAGCGCCATGCTCAGCCGGTCCTTCCGGTCGAGGAGGTAGCGCATGAACCGGGTCAGGTGCAGGTGGATCATGATCCGCATGCGGTGCTCGAAGTCGTCCTCGGAGGCGTAGACGTCGCCGGAGTCGAGCCGCTCGACCTCTCCGAGAGCACTCGCGTACGAGTCCTTCCGGTACTCCTCCAGCCCGAGGCCGGACCACAGCTGCGGGTTGAGACCCGTGCCGTCCTTGTCGAACGCGCCGATGTTGAGCGCGATCCAGGGAAACGCGTGGGCCTGCTGGATCTGGGGGACGTGCATGTGCTTGTAGCCGCCGAATATCTCGTCGGCCGCCTCGCCCGACAGGGCCACCGTCGACCTCTGCCGGATCTCCTTGAAGAGCAGATACAGCGAGAAGTCGATGTCGCCCATCGTCATCGGCAGGTCGCGCGCGCCGATCACGGCCTGTCGGATCTCCGGGTCGGCCAGTGTCCTAGGGCCGATCACGATGTCGGCGTGCTCCGAACCGACATGCTCCGCGACGTCCTTCACATAGGGCGCGTCGGGAGTGTCCCGCAGGTCGTCCGACTTGAAGTTCGCCGCATGGTCCATGAAGTCGACAGCGAACGTCCGCACCCGCTCGTCGCCCAGATGGGCCGCGGACAACGCGGTGAGCGTGCCGGAATCCAGGCCACCGGACAGCAGCACGCAGCGCGGCACGTCCGCGACGAGCTGTCGGCGCACCGTGTCCTCGAGCAACGCGCGGACGCGTCCGACGGTGGTGGTCACGTCGTCCGTGTGCGGACGGGTCTCCAGCCGCCAGTAGGTGCGCTCCCGAAGTCCGGCGACGTCGATCGTGACCACGGTGCCGGGCTCGACCTGCCGCATGCCCGACCAGATCGCGTGCCCGGGAGTGAAGCAGTACGAGAACGTCTCGCGCAGTCCGTCCGCGTCGACCACGCGCTCGGCGAGCGGGTTGGCCAGAATCGCCTTCGGCTCCGAGCCGAACAGCAGGCCGTCGGCCGTGCGGTAGTAGTAGAACGGCTTGATCCCGAGCCGGTCGCGGATCATCACCAGTTTCTGGGCCCGTGCATCCCAGATCGCGAACGCGTACATGCCGTTGAGCCGCTCGGCCACGGCCTCGCCCCAGCGCAGGTACCCGCGCAGGACGACCTCCGTGTCACTGGCGGTCTCGAAGCGTTCTCCTCGCCGCACCAACTCATGCCGCAGCTCGGTGAAGTTGTAGGTCTCGCCGCTGTAGACGAGGCTCACCTCGCCGGTCGGGGTCCGCACCGTCATCGGCTGCTTCCCGCCGGGCAGGTCGATCACGGCCAGCCTTCGGTGACCGAGGGCGGCGTGCCGATCGACCCATGTGCCGGAGGCATCGGGGCCCCGGCACGCCATGGTCTGTGTCATGGCGTCCAGGGTCTCCCGCTCGCGGGTGAGGTCACGGTCGAACGAAATCCAGCCGGTTATGCCACACATCTGCCGTCCTCCTGTGGTCTGCAGAAAGATCCCGCAAGTCCCGCTCGCTCACCCGCTCGCGTGAGTCCCTCGGTACCGCCGTCGCGCCGGATCAGCGCCGGCGTGGCGCCTCGCTCTCCCCGACGTGCGTCTCGATCCACTCCTTCAGCGGCCGCGTGGCCGTCCAGAGTTCGCGCACGGCCTCGATGGCCCGCGGCTGATGCATCCAGTCGGCCAGCTGGTGCTCCTTGATGACCACCGCGCCTTTCCAGCGCAGGAGTTCGCCGCGGGGGTGATCGGGAGAGAAGCCGGTGGGGACCCGCTTGAGCACGGGCTGCATGCCCGGCTCCACCGGCAGTCCCTGATCGGCCAACTGCCGCTGGATGCTGTCGAACTCCGCCGCGGACTCGCCGCTGTCGATGGCGGTGCGGAACCGCTTGATCTGGTCCGGCGCCAGGGCCATGGCCCCGCCCGCCAGCCGCATGCCGTCGGCGTCCAGCCGGAGGAAGGAGCCGATGCCGCCGACCGCCCGGTCGCTGGTGGTGACACCGACCCAGGTCTTGTACGGGGACTTGTCCTGGGAGAACCTGACGTCACGGTTGGGCCGGAAGGTGCGCAGCGGCCCGAACTCGTCCTCCAGGTCGGCCATGAGACGGTTCACCGGCTCCTTCACGGACGCCTCCCAGACGGCCCGGTGAGCCTCCCAGTACGTCTTGGAGTTGTCCTTCTCCAAGCCCTCCAGGAAGGTGAACAGTTCGGGAGGGAACCCCTCGAAGGGCGGGGTGGTCTGCGCACCCTTCTCAGTCGTCACTACCGCTCACCTTCCTGTTGTAGTCCAGGGCCTCCGTCATCCAGCCGTCGAAGGCCTCGTCCGATTCGATGCCGTGGTCGGCGACGACGATCCAGCCCTTGCCCATGGGCTTCCCGCGCATCTCCGCCCAGTCGGCGCCCTCCCGTTCCAGCAGCTTCTCGGCCCGGTCGGGATCGCAGCGGACCATGAGGCGGCCGTCCGCGTCGGCCGTGACCGCCATGCTGCCGTTGACCATGAAGGCGAGAGCACCGAACATCCTCACCTCGCGCACCTGCCTCTGGGTGGAGAGGGCTTCTCTGATCCGGTCCGCGAGTTCCTGGTCGTACGCCATCTCGGCTGCCCTCCTAGATCGTGGTGGTCAGGGGCAGCGCCGGATCGCCGCTCCATTCCACGAGGCCGTCATCGTAGAGAGCGACGTCACGCACGCCCAGCATTTGCAACGCGAACGCGTCAATGGTGGCGTCCACCCCAGCGGCGCAGTAGGCGACGACCTGTTGGGCCTGCGTGGCACCGACTGCCTCGAACCTGGCGGTGAGCTGCCGGGCCGGGAGGAAGCAGCCGGTGTCCGGGTCGAGGAGCGCCGCCGCCGGAACGTTGACGCTGGAGGGGATGTGGCCGATGCGGCCGTGCGCGACCGGGATGTGGCCGGCGTGCTGTTCGGGTGACAACGCGTTGACGAGGCAGACGCCGGGGACGTCGATGGCGGCCTGCACCTGGTCACGGGTGACGAACAGCTCGGGACGGGGCCGGGGTGCGAAGCTGCCGCGGCTCACCTGGGGAACGTCCTTGCTCACCGGGCGGCCTTCGGCGGTCCACTTCCTCCAGCCCCCGTTGAGCACGGCGGCGTTGTCGTGGCCGAGCCATCGCAGCATCCACCAGAGCCGGGTCGCGAACGCCGTGTGGGCGCGGTCGTAGAGGATCACGGTGTCGTCGTTGCTGATACCCATCCGCTCGATGGCGGCGGCCAGGACGTCGGCCGACGGAATGGCGAACGGCTTGGGCGCGGTGGGGTCGGCCAGTTCCACGAGGAGATCGGCGAAGACGGCGCCCGGGACATGCCCCTCGAGATAGCCGTCGTGACCGGGGCCGAGATCGACGCCGCCCTCGGGCAGCGGCCGGAGGTTCACCGTGCAGTCGACGACGACGATCCCCGGCCGTCCCAGCTGCTCGGCGAGCCACTCGGTCCCGACGAGCGCCGAGGGCAGCCGTGCGGTGTCGGCGCGGGCAACGCCCTTGCCGTCCCGAACACCGGCCGACCCGACGTCCGGCCCGTCCGTACCGCCCGCGGTCCCGGCAAGGGCGACGGGGTCGGACACCGGCCCGCGGGTCATCAGCGCCGCGGCGAGCACGGCGATGAGGAGCGTGCAGCCGGCGCAGATCAGGAACGCGACGTGGATGGCATCGACGAAGGACTGATGCACCGCCGAGATGAACTCGGCCCGGTCGACGGGCAGATCGGGGATCGCCCCCGCACCCTGACCGGCACTCGCGCCCGATCCGCCGATGCGCTCCGCGATCTGGTGGCCGGCGCCCCTGGCCACGTCCAGATCGGTGAGAGCCGCGACGACCTTGTCCTTGAACACGGTCACGACGACCGTGCCCAGAACCGCCGCACCGGCGGTGAATCCCGCGATCCTCGTGGTGTTGATCATCGAGGAGCCCAGACCCGCCCGTTCCG
Source organism: Streptomyces coeruleorubidus (assembly GCF_028885415.1). Taxonomy (GTDB): domain Bacteria; phylum Actinomycetota; class Actinomycetes; order Streptomycetales; family Streptomycetaceae; genus Streptomyces; species Streptomyces coeruleorubidus_A. The sequence goes on along the minus strand of NZ_CP118527.1, from coordinate 970,850 downwards.
GCGGCGTGGACGCCATCACGGCCAGCGTCAGCGGGGCGAACATGCAGCCGATGCCGCCCCCGACGAGCCCGAGCTTCCACCACACCGAGCCGAATCCGGAGTCCGCCTCCACCGTCATCAGCAGCAGGAAGCCGGCGCTCACCAGCACCCCGCCCACGATGATCGGAATGCGCGGCCCGAGCTTGCCGGCGATGGTGCTCGCCGGCGGCGAGAAGAAGAAGATGCCCAGTGTCAGCGGGAGCAGACGCAGACCCGTCTCCAGCGCCGAATGGGTCTGCACGGTCTGGAAGTACTGGGCCATGAAGAACATCGCGCCGACGATGATGAATCCGAGCAGCGACGCGATGACGCTGGACACCGCGAAGGTGCGGTTGCGGAACAGATCGAGCGGCAGCAGCGGCTCCCGGCTGCGCATCTCCACGGCCAGGAACGCGCCGAGCAGCAGCACGGATCCGACCAGGAGGCCGACGATCAGCGGGGATCCCCATCCCTCTCGCTCGCCCTGGATCAGCCCCATGATCAGGCAGAACAGACCAGCGGTCACGAGGATCTGGCCGGGGACGTCGAGATGGCCGGCGCCCGGGTTCCGCGACTCGATCAGCCAACGGACGCCGAGGACCAGGGCCAGCACGCCGACCGGCAGGTTGATCAGGAAGATCGCGTGCCAGCTGAAGGACTCGATCAGCACGCCGCCGAACAGCGGGCCCAGGGCCAGCGCCACGCCGGAGACGGCCGTCCAGATACCGATCGCCTTCGCCCGGCCCGGCGGGTCACTGAAGGTCGACACCAACAGGGAAAGGCTTCCGGTTTCGATGGCGGCGGCGCCGATCCCCTGCAGTACCCGACCGAGGACGAGCACACTGAAGCTGTCCGTGAAACCGCACAGGGCGGAGCCGATGACGAAGACGACCAGCCCCGTGAGGAACACCCGTTTGCGGCCGAGCCGGTCTCCTAAGGTGCCGGTCGTCAGCATCAGCGCGGCGAATGGCAGCGTGTAGGCGTCGACGGTCCACTGGAGTTGCGAGATCTCCGCGCCGAGATCCTTCTGGATCTCGCCCAGGGCGACGAAGATGATGGACCCGTCGAGCAGGACCATGAACGACCCCAGGCTGGTGACCAGGAGCGTCAGGGCCCTGCTGCTGCGTGATGTTGTCTCCATGGTGCGTGAGCTCCCTGAGAATGTGCGTGGTGAGGGGCTCAGCCGGCGGTCGGCTGCTCCTGGTACTTCGGGAAGAGGCTGAGGAACTGGGGAGGTACGAGGAAGGGGTGCACCTCCACGCGGTCCCAGACCTTGTTGACGATGTAGGGCTCGCTCTTGAGCCATTCGTCGATCTCGTCGCGGGTCTCGAAGTCGACGATCAGAACTCCGCCGGCCATCTTTCCGGCGCCGTCGAGGATTCCCCCGCCGAACAGGAAGCTTCCGTCGGCCATCATCTTCTCGCCGTTGGCCATATGGGCCGGACGGACGAGCATCCGCCGCTCGAATGTCCCGGGGGCGGTGCTGTCGTAGGCGATGACTGCGTACAGCAATGCGGCTGTCCTTTCCGTGCGCCGCCGAGGCGGGCGGTCAGTCCTCGTCCCGCCGGCCCCAGACCGAAACGGTGATCGGGGTGTACAGGACCGTGTCCGAGGGCTGCTGGAGTTCGTCGAAGGCAGCCTCGATCTCCTTCTGTCCCATCAGGCCGACCTTGGTGATCACGGGGGCGAGCTTGGCCAGACTCAGCACGATGGTCTGCATCTCGGGAGTGCCCGCCTGCACCGCGGTGAGCTGGCAGTCGGTGCCCATGAACTTGAGCCCGGTGCGGCGGAATGCCGGCAGGAGCTTCATTCCGTATCCGGGGTCGGCGCCACCGAAATAGAAGAAGGTCTCCAGGGCGGTGGCGGCCCGGGTGAGCAGCGGAGAGGGCGGATCGACCCGCTGAATGCTGCGGATGTCGGCCTCTTCGACCAGAAGGTGTCCACCGGGCTTGAGTGCTTTGGCGAACTCACCGAGTACGCGCTCCCGGTCCGGCAGATGCATCAGGAGGATCTTGGAGTGGACGAGGTCGTAGGCGCCTTCGTCCAGCGGTGTCGTCGTGATGTCCTGCTGCCGGATCTCGAGGTTGGGCGCGGACAGCCCTTCCATGTACGCGGTCTCGATGTCGATGGCATGGACCTTGCCGAAGTGGCCGACCCGGTTGGACAGCCATCGTGCGATCGATCCCGCGCCCGCCCCGACTTCGGCACAGGTCCACCCCTCGCGAACCCCGATCTGCTCGAGGTGGCGGATGGTGGCAGGGTCGGTGAGGGCCGCGACCTGCTCCAGGCGGACCTTCTCGGGATCGCTTTCGTGCTCGGCCGGTTTGTGCACGTCGTCAACTCCTCGGTCAGGTGTCAGACGCCGGTTTCGAAGAGCTTGGGGACCTTCATCGCGAGCATCATGTCGCCCTTGACCTTGAGCTTTCCGGTCATGAAGGCGCGCATCGCGTCCTGGCGGCCCTCGGCGATCGCGACCCATGTCTCGCTGCTGGTCACGAAGGTCGTGTCGGGCTCGTCGACCCCACCCGGGATGAGACGGCCCTGCCCGTCCTTGATCTCGAAGGCCCAGATGCCCGGGTCCACATCGGTGATCTTCCATTGCAGGGTCCGGTTCAGGCCTGCGGCAGCCTCCGTGTTGAAGCGCGTCGACAGGTGTTCGAACAGCTCTCCGACGGTCATGGACATCGGTCGGCTCCTTGTGGTCAGTCCAGGCCGAGTTGGCTCTGGATCTCTTTGACCTGCGGATACACATCGAACAGCTGGAGGTAGTTGCCCTCCGGGTCCTTCACACCGAACGTGCGGCCCGACACCATGTCGACGACCGGCGTCCGGATCTCGTAGCCACCCTCCGCTGCCGTCTTGTGGGCCACTTCGGCGTCGTCCACGGCGAAGCCGAGCATGAGTCCTCCGCTGGCCTCCGGGATGTCCGCCTGGGTGGGCTTGTCGGCCCTGGTCGCCACATCCTGGATGATGATGCTGGTGGAGCGCTTCTCCGAGCGCAGCCATACGAAGTCGCCCTCGGGGGCGGTGAATTGCGGGACGACGCGGAAGCCGAGCAGGTCGGTGTAGAAGGCCTTGGTCCGTTCCACGTCGTTTGCGATGATGGTCACCGCGTCCAGGTGCGAGAGCACTGTGCGGTCCCTTTCTCGGTCAGGGATGTGCGTCGGACAGGGGATGTGCGGGAGGCAGCCTCTGCGGCTGCTCGGTGAAGCTAGTCCCGGCGACTTACCGATCGCTTACGGGTCGGGAAAGTGGTGCCGCCGCCCTCGTGAGGCGGGGTCAGGCCGTCGAGCCGGAGGACGTCGTACAGATAGTGGGCGGCGATGTCCACCGTCGATGCCCCTGAACCGGCGCCGGGGTTCGGAACGTCTTCGTGATCGGGCGCGACCCGGCTGAGGCCGAGCCGCCTGCGCAGCCCCAGCACGAGCAACTCCCGCGTCGCGGTGGACATGATGGACGTCCGTTGCCCTGGCGGTCGGGTCATGGGTCCCCCTTGATGCAGAAGGGGACTTTCCGGCGGTGCGGTTACAGACGACTTACACCGGGAGCAAGGTGGCTGAATCTAGGCCCTATAGCTTTCGCTTGCTGCTGGCAGCATGCCTGGTCAAGCCGGAGGGCGGTCCGTGCGTCAGGCCGGGATCCGCCGGGATGTGGGTACTTAGGTGACCAACGCTTGCATACCGGGTGTTTCGGATGGTTCCGCCCGGGGAACGACGGGTCGACCGTGGTGCTGTTCAGGGAGTACGGGGGGCAGAATGGACGGATCACTAAGGGGATCACCAGGGGGATCGCCGGACGATGCCGGCCGGTCGGCCGGTGCGGGCAGGGAGTATGAGGCGTGGCTCTTCGGCCCGTTCCGGGTGCATCGCGCGGGCGCCCCGTTGGGGGACCCGTGCAGAGGGCGGGCGAGCGCGCGCACGCTGCTCAAGTGGTTTCTGCTCAACCCCGGACAGGAGTTCCGCGACAGTGAGCTCTCGGACGTGCTCTGGCCCGGCAGTCCGGGGAATCGGGCGAACCGGCTCCATGTGACACAGCACTCCCTGCGTCGGATCCTGGAGCCCGAGCTCGCCACCAGGCGGCCGTCGAGGTTCATCCGCTCGGACCCGAACGGGCACTACTGGTTCGACCCGTCCGGCTGCTGGTGGACGGACGCCGAGGACGTCGTGCTGCTGTCGAAGTCCGCGTGTGCCGCACGAAGGGCGGGCAACACACCGGCGGCGATAGCGTCGTACGAACGCTTGCTGGCCTACTACGACCAGGGCTTCCTGCCGGAGGAGGTGTACCACGACGCCTTCGTGCCCTTCCGGGCGGCCCATGAGCGCGGCCACGAGGAAGCCCTGCTTCAGCTGTTACGTCTGCACCGTCGGGCCGGCCATCTCTATGAGGCGCTGACCTGCGCGATGAGGATTCTGGACCGTGACCCCTACGCGGAGGAGGCGGCCACAGCCGTCGTGGAGATCCATCTCCAGCAAGGCAGCCTGACGGGGGCCGTTGCGCAGCTCGAGCAGTTCGTCCGCCTCCTGCAGGAGGATCTCGGGGTGCCGCCCAGTCCTGAACTGCGGGCCTTGTGGGAGCGGGTGAGGCGGGCGCGATGACGCCGAGGCCGGCGCATCGCGCCCAGCGGCGGCGGTCCCTGATCGGCCGTCACCTTCCGCCGCTACGCCCTGCGGGCCACTACCTCCTGGCTGACCGCCGCCAGACGGTCCCAGTCGTCGGCCATCCCGGCGCGGCTGCCGATCTCCCGCATCACGGCGGTGAACAGGGCCCCCGACTTGATCAGCTGAGGGCGGATGTGGCCGAACACCTCCAGCGTCACGATGCCGTACAGCTGTGCCCAGGACAGTTCGAACAGCCAGATCAGGCCCAGCCCGTCCTTGCCGAGGAGTCCGACGAGGTCGGGTCTGCCGTCCCCGCCGGGGGAGTGGACGGCCGCGAACGCGTCGTCGAGCTCCTCGCGGGCGGGTACGGGAAACGGGCGCTGCTGCGACAGTCTGACGAAGATCCCCCCGAAGAACTCGGCGAACTTCTGCACCCCGTCGGTGGCGCCCGTCGCGGTGGACGGCGCGAGCGGATGCAGCGGCTTGCCGGCTTCGGACCGGGTGACGTGCTCCCCCGAGAGGGAGTTCGTGTGGAACACCAGCTGGAACTCGTCGATGTGCTCCAGCGCCCAGCAGCGGAAGGCGGTGGCGGCCGCGACCATCTGCGCCGCGGGGTCGTCGTCGCCGTAGGGTTCGGCCGTCGTGGACATCTCGCGGACGATCTCGGCGAAAATGTGGTTCGACAGGAGCTGGTTGAGCGCGGCGACGTTGCCGACGTACCGGTACAGCGCGGGCGCGGTGAAGCCCATCTCGGACGCCACGGCACGCAGCGTCACCTCGCGGCCCTCACGCAGCAGCGACCGGCCGGCCTGGACGATCTCATCGAGGGTGGACTGTCGCAGACGCTCCCTGCGGCTCAACGCCGGGCGCGTCGGCTCCACGCGCCCGGGATCGACCTGACTCATCCGGCACCTCCAAGTCCTTCACCGTCAAGGCGCGCAGAAAGGCAGGTATGCCCAGCTGCCGGATCCACGGTAACGCTTGACAACGCTCGTGAACACCGTTCACCGTTAACGCCAGTAACTGACGCAATACCCATACACGATCGCTACGCAACAAAACGGGGAGGGCGAACGTGCGAGGTATGACATCGGGACCAGCCCTGCTTCCGGAGCCCGAGTGGAGCCATCCACGGGATCGGGAGCACCAAGCCACCTACCGGGCCTACCTGTTCGGGCCCTTTCGGGTCTTCAAGGGGGAAGAAGTGCTCGGCCGGCGTCGGCAACGCCGGGAGAAGGCACTGTTGTTGCTCAAGTGGTTCCTGCTGAACCCCGGCAAGCCGGTGTCCATGGACCAGCTCATCGACCTCGGCTGGCAGGACACCGCCCCGGACAAGGCGGCCAGTGGCTTCCATGTCGGCATGCACTGCCTGCGGCGGATGCTCGAGCCGGATCTGCGGCCAGGTCAGGAGTCGTCCTTCATCCATCGCAGCGGCACCAACTTCTACCGCTTCGAAGCCGACGAAGGGTGGTGGAGCGACGTGCACGAGGTGGAGCGGCTCTTCGAGCAGGCGCGCGGCTGCGACGCCCGTGGCGACGCACGCCGTGCCTGCTTCTATTACAGCAGGGTCGCCGCCTACACCGTCCGCCGGTTCCTCGAGGGTGAGGAGGACCAGCAGCAGTGGCTGGCCCCCTACCGCAGGCAGTACGAGGGACTCTCCGCACAGGCGTTGCTCCGTCTGATCCAGATCCACAGTGCACGAGGCGAGCTGGACGAGGCGCTGGAGTACGCCTACGAAAAGCTGCGGCTGGACCCGTACAACGAACTGGCCGTCACCACCATCGTCGAGGCCCACCTCAAGCTCGGCCGGGCCGCGTATGCGCTGGACCAGCTGTCACTGTTCCTGCGGTCCGTCGAGCGTGACCTCGGCGCCGCCCCGGGCAGCCACCTGCTGGCGCTGCGGGAGCGGATCATGCATACGCCGCAGCTCGGCCGTGTTCCAGGGCGGCCGGCCCCCGCCCCGGCGCGGCGGGACGCCACCGCGGTGATCTGAGTAGACGTCACCGCAGTGATCTGAGAACCGCTCCGGTGCGGGCGGCAAGGGCCCTGGCGGGCGTCTGCCCCGAACCGATCCACGGCGCGATGACGTCCGTGCGCTTCGGGGCGCGGCGCCCGGCCCGACGCCACGACCCAGCGATCAGGACCCCGCAGTCAGGACCCCGCGGTCACGATCCGGCCGCCCGGGCCTCCGCGGCGATGAACGGTGCCTGGTTGAAGATGATCCGCATGTGCGTGATGGTGCCGTCCTGAACCGTCAGGCACTCTGCCCCGGGAGCGCTCTCGACCGGCAGCGTCCTGGTGTCGTACATCAGCAGCGCCGTCGTCTCGTCGCCGAAAGCGGCCAGCAGGCTGGAGTCGGTGAGAATGTGCGTGAAGGGCTCCATGAACCCCCTGAACGCGTCGGCGCCCTGGAGGCGTCCGGCCGGTGCCTCGCACACGATGTCGTCGTCGATGTAGGTCATGGCCCGGTCGAAGTCGTGACCGGTCCAGGCCCGGTGGTAGGCGAGGGCGGTCTCCAGGGCTGGGCTGGGTGCGTCGATCATGGCAGCTTCCTGTTGTGTCGAGGTGAACGCGCGGCGCTCGATCGAGAGTCGACCGCTGCCCCCTGCTCAACCGGGGCAGGCCCGCCGAGGACACGCCCCCCGCCGTCCGGGGCCGCCAGATCGCCCATGGGTGAAGGGGATCAAAGCCCTCAGCTTGCACATGAAGTAAGTCCTCCGTAATCCCGCCACCGATAGTCATTTGGGATGAAGGGGGATGCATGACCCAACCAGCACGACATCGCATATCCGACCTGTCTGCGGAGAAGCGGGCCCTGCTCGCTCAGAAGCTCCGGACGCGTGTCGCCGGCGGCACCACCAGGCCCGACCACTACGACGCCGTGATTCTGGGAGGCGGGGCCGCCGGCCTCACCCTGGCGCTCCACCTTCGCCGGGAGCGGCCGGGCATCCGGGTGCTGGTCGCCGAGAGGCAGCGGCACCCCGTGCCCGAGGCCACACACAAGGTCGGCGAATCGACCGTGGAGATCGCCGCCCACTACCTGCGGGACATCCTCGGACTCGGCGAACACCTTCAGACACAGCAGATCCGCAAGTTCGGTCTGCGCATGTTCTTCAGCAGCGAGGACAACGCCGACATCGCCGAGCGCGTGGAACTCGGCAGTTCGGTCTTCCCTCCGCTGGCCACCTATCAACTCGACCGAGGACGCCTGGAGAACGAACTCGGCGCGGCCTGTTCCCGGGAGGGCGTCGAGTTCCTCCCGGGCAGCAAGGTCGTCGACGTCGCGTTCTCACTCGACGGGGCCCACCACGAGGTCCAGTTGCTCACGGACAGCGAGGAACACAGCGTCCGGGCCCGCTGGGTGATCGACGCCACCGGACGCGGCCGGCTCCTGCCGCGCCGGTTCGGACTCCGCAAGGACGTGGGCCACAAGGCCAACGCCGCCTGGTTCAGGGTCGGGCACCCCATCGACCTCGGAACCTGGAGCGACGACGAGGCATGGCACGCCCGGATCCGCGAGGGCCGGCGGGAACTGTCCACCAACCATCTGATGGGACCGGGCTACTGGGTCTGGCTCATCCGGCTCGCCTCCGGATCCATCAGTATCGGCATCGTCACGGAGGCCGACGCGCACCGGCTCGAGGACTTCAACACCCTGGAACGGGCCCTGGACTGGCTCACCGAGCACGAACCGCAGTGCGCCCGGGCCGTCGAGGAACACCGCGACAAGATCCAGGACTTCCGGGTGATGAAGGACTACTCCTACAGCTGCGACCAGGTCTACGACGGCAGCGCACGCTGGTGCCTCACCGGCGAGTCCGGGATCTTCCTCGACCCGCTCTACTCCCCGGGCCTGGATCTGATCGCCATCAGCAACGCACTGGTGGCCGACCTCGTCACCAGGTCCCTGGACGGCGAGGACGTATCGGCCCTGGCGTCCGCGCACGACGCACTCTTCAGGCGTGTCACCGACATGTGGCTCGCCGTCTACGAGAACCAGTACGCGCTGATGGGCAACGCCCGCGTGATGTCCTCCAAGGTCATCTGGGACACCGCCTTCTACTGGGGGGTCTTCGGTCTGCTCTTCTTCCAGGACAAGTTCCGCATCGTGGCCGGCAGTCCCTCCGTGGCCGCCGACCTGGAACGCCTCACCGACATCAGCAACCGGGTCCAGGCGTTCTTCCGCGAGTGGGCGGCCATCGACGACTCCCCTCTCGAGGCCAGGTTCGTCGACCTGTACTCCCCGCTGAACTTCATGGTGAAGCTGCACGCCGGCATGGCCGACGACCTGCCCGGCAACAGGTTCCCCGAGCGCTTCTCGGACAACGCCAGGCTCCTGGCCCAACTGGCCGGGCAACTGGTCACCGCGGTCATCGACGCCCACGGCGACCGGTACGACGACGACCGCGTCATCGCCCAGGTCCAGTCCTGGCAGCGGGATCCCCTCATCGCCGACCTGATCGCCACCCATCGGCGCGAGCGGCAGCACAACCCCACCAGTGAGGGCTGGATCGCCCTGCGCCCGTCCCGCACGGGGGAGAGCAGCGCAGGTCACGAACCGAACGGAGCGGACAGCATGGAACAGCAGAGCAGCGAGGTGAGCTATGCCTGACATCTCCGAGCGCTTCGACGTGGCGATCCTCGGCGGCGGCATCGCCGGACTGACCCTGGCCCTCCAACTCAAGCGCACCGACCCCGGTCTCCAGGTCACCGTCCTCGAACGGGGGCAGCACCCGGTGCCCGAGGCCGCCCACAAGGTCGGCGAGTCCAGCGTCGAGGTCCAGGCACACTATCTGCGCGACGTCCTCGGCCTCGAAGAGCACCTCGAGCGGGACCAGTTGCACAAGTTCGGCCTGCGGATGTTCCTCACCCACGCGGGCAACGAGGACATCACCCGGCGTGTCGAGTACGGCCAGATCAGCGAGGCTCCGCTGGCCTCCTACCAGCTCGACCGCGGCCGGCTGGAGAACGCGCTCGGCACCATGGTCGCCGATCTCGGCGTCGACTTCCGCCAGCGCTGCAAGGTCCGCGACGTGCAGCTCGCCGACGGCGACGACGACCACGTCGTACGCGTCCTCGACGGCGAACACGAGCAAGAGCACGCGCTGCGGGCACGGTGGGTCGTCGACGCTACGGGACGCGCCGGCCTGCTCAAGCGCAAGCTGGGTCTGGCCAGGCCGGTCGGGCACCGGGCGAACGCCTCCTGGTTCCGCATCGAGCACGAGATCGACGTGCACCAGTGGTCCGACGACGAGCAGTGGCGGGCCCGGGTCGACGGCGGCCTGCGCCGGCTGTCCACCAACCACCTGATGGGACCCGGATACTGGGTCTGGCTCATCCCGCTCGCGTCGGGCTCGACGAGCGTCGGCATCGTCGCCGAGGACGAGGCCCACTCCTTCGAGGGGTTCAACACCCTCCAGCGGACCCTGGACTGGCTCGCCGAGCACGAGCCCCAGTGTGCGGCCGAGGTGCGGCGGCACCTGGAGAAGATCCAGGACTTCCGGGTGATGAAGGACTACGCCTACGGCTGTACGCAGGTGTACTCCGAGGACCGGTGGTGCCTGACCGGGGAGGCGGGGGTCTCGATCGACCCGCTCTACTCCTCCGGCGGCGACCTGATGGCGATCAGCAACGGCCTCATCACCGATCTCGTCACACGGGACAGCCGCGGCGAGGACGTGCGGGAGAGGGCCGTGGCCCACAACCAGGTCTACCTGGTGCTCAGCGAGATCTGGCTGGTCGCCTACGAGGGCCAGTACCCCGTCATGGGCAACCCGCAGGTGATGGTGGCGAAGGTCATCTGGGACACGATCATCTACTGGGCCGTGCCCGGCCTGCTGTTCTTCCACGACAAGTTCCGCCGCCTCGGCGCCAGCCCCGCGGCGTTCGCCAATCTCCAGCGCACGTGGCTGCTCCACACGCGGGTCCAGCAGTTCTTCAGGGAGTGGCACCTCGTCAGCAACGAGCCCGCCTCCGACGTCTTCGCGGACCCGTACAGCCTGCTCGACTTCATCGTCGACCTGCACAACGGCATGGCGGCGGGCCTCGACGACGACGAGCTCGAGGAGCAGTTCGGACGCAATGTCGAGCTGCTGGAGCACATCGCGGGCCAGTTGGTCAGCACCGTCGTCGAGCGTCTCGAACAGCGCGGTGCCGATGACGCGGCCAAGGCCCGGATAGAGGAGTGGCGCCGCGACGAACTGCTGCGGGAAGCCGTCGAACGGTACAAGGAGCGCGACCCGGTCGACCCCATCGACAGCGCCTGGATCACCCTCGGCAGCCGGCCCGCGGCGGTGACGCCATGACCGACACCAGCGCGATGAACGACCGCGGCGCCGCGCGGACGGCGCCCGACGACCTCGTCGATGTCGCCGTCGTCGGTGGCGGCGCCGCCGGGCTGACCCTGGCCCTGCAACTGCTCGGGCAGCGCCCCGGCACCCGGATCGTGGTGCTGGAGCGCCAGGGACACCCGGTGCCGGAGGCGACGCACAAGGTCGGGGAGTCCACCGTGGAGATCGCCGGCTACTACCTGCGGGAGGTCCTCGGGCTCGGACACCACCTGCAGTCCCAGCAGCTGAACAAGTACGGACTGCGGATGTTCTTCTCCAAGGACGGCAACGACGACATCACCCGCCGTGTGGAACTCGGCCACTCGGTCCGCCCGCCCGGCGCGGTGGGCACCTACCAGCTCGACCGCGGCCGCCTGGAGAACGCCCTGGGCCATGAACTTCTCGCCCGCGGAGTGCGGTTCCTGCCCGGGACGAAGGTCGAGAGCGTGGACCTGCAACCCGACGCCGAACACCACCGGCTCCACGTCCGCACCGACGACGGCGCCACCCGGCAGATCCACGCGAAGTGGGTCGTCGACGCCACCGGCCGGGCGTCCCTGCTCAAGCGACGGCTCGGCCTCGCCAAGAAGGTCGGGCACCGGGCCAACGCCGTCTGGTTCCGCGTCGGCTGCCCCATCGACGTCGATCAGTGGTCCGACGACCCCGACTGGCACGCGCGGATCGAGGAGGGACGGCGGGAGCTGTCCACGAACCACCTGATGGGCCCGGGCTACTGGGTCTGGCTGATCAGGCTCGCCTCCGGATCCACCAGCGTGGGCATCGTGACCGACCCGGACCTCCACGGGTTCGAGCAGCTCAACCGGTTCGAGCGCGCTCTGGAATGGCTCGACCGGCACGAGCCGCAGTGCGCCGGCATCGTCCGCCGGCACCGCGACAAGCTGCAGGACTTCCGCGTCATGAAGGACTACGCCTACAGCTGCGAGCAGGTCTTCTCCGCGGACCGCTGGTGCCTCGCCGGGGAGGCCGGCGTCTTCCTGGACCCCCTGTACTCCCCGGGGCTGGACCTGATCGCGATCAGCAACAGCCTGATCACCGACCTGGTCACGCACGCGCTCGACGGCGACGACACCGGGGAGCGCGCCGCGATCCACAACCAGGTGTTCCTGCTGATCGCCGAGGGCTGGCTCAGCATCTACGAGAAGCAGTACGCGCTGATGGGCAACGCGCGGGTCATGCTCACCAAGGTGATCTGGGACACCGCCGTGTACTGGGCCGTTCCCGGGCTGCTGTACTTCCACGACGTGCTGCGGCACCTGGGCGACCGGCCCGACATGGTCGTCGGTCTGGCCCGCTTCAGCACCGCCAGCCAGGAGGTCCAGCGCTTCTTCCGGGAATGGAGCGCGGTCGACGACGAACCACGCGACCAGGCACCCTTCGTGCGCTTCTACGACTTCGACTTCATGAGCCGCCTCCACCTCGGTATGACAGCGGGCCTCGCGGACGCGGATCTGGCCACGCAGTTCGAGGCCAACATCCGTTTCATCGAGCGCCTGTCGGGCCAACTGGTCGCGACCGTGCTGGAGGAGTTCGAGGCCGAACCCTGGAACCCGGCCAAGCGGGAGCAGGCGCGGCGCTGGCGGGCCGACGAGGCCCTGATGTCCCTCGTCGAGGTCCATCTGCGCGAACAGGAGTCGACACCGCTCGGTGACCAGTGGATCAGGCTCCGTCCGGCCGACGAGGCCGTCGGCACGGGGGAGTCCCGGTGACCGCCGCGCCGGGCGAGGGCGGCGCCCTGCGCGAACGCGTGGCACGCCTGCCCGACGACAAGCGCGCCCGCCTGCTGCGCCAACTGCGCGGCCGGCCGTACGCCCCCCAGGACGAGGACAGCTGGTTCGTGCGGTACTCCGCCGCCGACGCGCCCGGGCTCCGGCTCTTCTGCTTCCCCTATGCCGGGGGCGGCGGTTCGGTGTTCCGCACGTGGAGCGAGGGGCTGCCCGCCGGCGTCGAGCTGTGGGCGGCCCAGCTGCCGGGCCGGGAGACCCGGGTGACCGAACCCGCCCTGCGGCAGCTGGATCCGCTGGTCGAGTCCCTGTACGAGGCCGTCCTGCCGCGGCTGGACCTGCCGTACGCGTTCTTCGGCCACAGCATGGGCGCGCTGGTGGCGTTCGAGCTCACCCGGCGCCTGCGTCGCGCGGGGGCACCACAGCCGTCCCGGCTGCTCCTCGCCGCGTTCCGGGCGCCCCAACTGCCCAACCCCAACATCAGGATCCATCACATGCCCGATGAAGTACTCAGAACGGTGCTGCGCAAGGAGGGCACGCCCCCGGAGGTGCTCGACAACGGGGAGCTGATGCGGGCTCTGTTGCCCATGCTCCGGGCCGACTTCGAACTGTGCGACACCTATCGGTACCGCGACGAGCTCCCCTTGACCATGCCCGTGTCGGTCTTCGGCGGTGACCAGGACGTGCGCGTCAGCCGCAGTGATCTCGACATGTGGCGGTCGCAGGCCGACGGGCCGTTCCGGCTCGTCATGCTCCCGGGCTCTCACTTCTTCCTGCACAGCTCACAGGACCTGCTGCTGGCCGAACTCTCCCGGGAGCTCGGGGCGGCGGCCGCTCGCACCGAGGAAGGAGAAAGGTGCCATGACTGACCGGCCGACGGACGAACCGGCGCGGGAACCCATCGCCATCATCGGGATCGGTTGCCGCTTCCCAGGCGGAGCCACGACGCCCGCCGCCTTCTGGGAACTCCTGTGCGCCGGAGTAGACGCCACCCGTGAAGTGCCCCCGGATCGCTGGGAAACCGGCAAGTTCCACGACCCGGACGGCGCCAAGCTCGGCAAGATGGCCACTCTGCGAGGCGGATTCCTCGACCGGATCGACGAGTTCGACGCCCAGTTCTTCGGGATCTCCCCGCGCGAGGCGATCTGGCTGGATCCCCAGCAGCGTCTTTTGCTCCACGCCGCGTGGGAGGCCCTGGAGGACGGCGGCCAGGTGTCCGCCCAGCTCGCCGGCAGCGACACGGGCGTCTTCATGGGCGGCTTCACGCTGGACTACCAGCTGCTCCAGAACTACGGCGTGCACAGCCGCTACGAGCTCCAGACGCACTCGGCCACCGGAATGATGATGACGATGCTGGCCAACCGGCTCTCGTACTCCTTCGACTTCCGGGGACCGAGCCTTGCCGTGGACACCGCGTGCTCCGGCTCCCTGGTGGCGGTGCACCTGGCGGCCCGGAGCCTGTGGAACGGCGAGTGCTCCCTCGCCCTCGCGGGCGGCGTGAACGTCATGATCGCGCCGAACATGACCATCGCCGAATCCAAGGGCGGATTCCTGTCCCCCGACGGCCGCTGCAAGGCGTTCGACGCGTCCGCCGACGGATACGCGCGAGGCGAGGGCGCCGGCGTCGTGGTCCTCAAGCCGCTGGCACGAGCGCTGGCGGACCGCGACCCGGTCTACGCACTGATCCGGGGGACGGCCGTGTCCCAGGACGGACACAGCAACGGCATCACCGTCCCCAACGGTGACGCCCAGGAGGCGGCCATGCGCGCGGCGTGCCGGCAGGCCGGCGTCGCGCCGCGCACAGTCCAGTACGTCGAGGCACACGGCACCGGAACACCCGTCGGGGACCCCGTCGAGGCGGGTGCCATCGGCCGGGTCTTCTCCGAAGGACGCCCCACCCGTGACCGTGTCGTCATCGGGTCGGTCAAGACGAACATCGGGCACCTCGAGGCGGCGGCCGGAGTGGCGGGCCTGATCAAGACGGCACTGTCACTCAAGCACGGCCGCATCCCGGGGCAGCTGCATCACCACCAACCCAACCCGGCCATCCCGTTCGACGCCCTTCAGCTCCACGTCCAGACGGAGCTGGGCGACTGGCCGCAGGTACCCGGGCCACGCCTCGCCGGGGTCAACTCCTTCGGTTTCGGCGGTACGAACGCCCATGTGGTCCTCCAGGGCCCTCCCGCCGAGCGGCCGGTCGCGCCGCACGCCGACGACGACCGCCCGTACCTCGTCCCGCTGTCGGCCCGCAGCCCCGAGGCGCTGTCGGACATGGCGGCGGCCTTGGGGGAGACGCTGTCGGACAGCCCGCACGCCTTGCGGGACGTGGGCCATACGCGCGCGCTGCGGCGCACTCACCACGACCACCGGCTCGCGGTCGTCGCGGCGAGCGCGGCCGAGGCCGCCGAGAAGCTCGGCGCCTTCAGCGCGGGCCGCGAAGCCAAGGGTGTGGCATCCGGTCGCGTCCAGGCCGGGAAACCGCCGAAGCTGGCCTTCGTCTGTTCCGGGATGGGCCCGCAGTGGTGGGCCATGGCCCGGCAGCTGCTGGACGGCGAGCCCGTCTTCCGGGCCGTCGTCGAACGATGCGACAGGGAGCTCGGCAAGTACACCAGCTGGTCACTGCTCGACGAACTCCTCGCCCCTGAGGAGCAGTCCCGCATGGCCGAGACCGAGGTCGCGCAACCGGCAAACCTCGCGGTCCAGCTGGGCCTGGCGGAGCTGTGGCGTTCCTGGGGAATCGAACCCGACGGGATCGTCGGGCACAGCACCGGGGAGGTCGCCGCGCAGTACCTGGCGGGCGTTCTCGGCTTCGAGGACGCCATCAAGGTGAACTACTACCGCAGCAGCCTCCAGCAGAGGGCCACGGGAAACGGCCGGATGCTCGCGGTGGGCATGACCCCCGAGACCCTGAACCAGGCCGTCGCGGACGCGGGGCCCCTGGTCTCGGTCGCGGCGGTCAACAGCCCGACCGCGGTCACGCTGGCCGGCGATGCGGCGATCCTCGAGGACATGGCGGCGCAGCTGGAAACCTTCGGGGTCTTCCACCGGTTCCTGACCGTCAAGGTGTCGTACCACAGCCACTACATGGACCCGTTGCGCGCAGACCTGGAGAAGGGGCTCGCCGACCTCCGCCCGTCCTCCGCCGCCCTTCCCCTGTACTCGACCGTGACCGGCACGCGCATCGACGGCCGAGGCGCGGACGCTCACTACTGGTGGCAGAACGTTCGTGCGACAGTCCTGTTCGCGGCCGCCTTCCGTCAGATGGTGGCCGACGGATACACCCACTTCGTCGAACTCGGCCCCCACCCCGTGCTGGCCGGCTCCATGAGGGAACTGCTGGCGGAGCAGCAGCAGGACGGGCTGGTCGTTGCGTCCCTGCGCCGCGACGAATCCGACGACGTGGTGCTCCTCGGTTCCCTCGGCACCCTCTACAGCCATGGCCACGAGATCCAGTGGGAGGCGTTCTACGGCGACGACGCCCGCCTGCTTCGACTGCCGCCCTACCCATGGCAGTTGAAGAGATACTGGAACGAATCGGCGGAGGCCCGGGAAGACCGCCACTACACGGAGGTCCACCCACTGCTGGGACAGCGGATGAACGCCGTCCATCCCACCTGGGAGCGGGAGCTCAACCCACGGCTCCTGCGCTACCTGGCCGACCACCGCGTCCAGGGAAACACCGTGCTTCCCGGCGCCGCGTTCATCGAACTGGCCCTGGCGGCGGCGGTCGAGGTGTACGGCGAGGGGGACCACGCCCTCGAGAACCTGGAGCTGCGCAAGGCTCTCGTGCTCCCCGACACGGCCGACCCGCGGGTGCGCACCACCCTCTACCCGGAGTCGGGCCGGGTCGAGGTCGCCGGCTTCGCGGCCACACCCGGCGGCGACCGCACCTGGACGCTGCACGCGACAGCCCGGCTCAGCCGGCGCCCGCCCGTCCGCACCGCGCGAGACCTCGCCGGCGCACGCGGCGCCTGTGAGAAGCACGTGTCGCGCGCGGACTTCGACGGCCTCGTCCAGCAGATGGGCTTCGAGTACGGGCCGGCGTTCCAAGCGGTGGAGGAGATCGTCACCGGCCCGCGGGGGGCCGTCGGACGGGTGACCGTCCCCGCCTGCGTCCGCGACGAGCTGGGGACGTACCGGTTCCATCCCAGCCTGATCGACGCGGCGTTCCAG
The DNA here is from genome assembly GCF_028885415.1 of Streptomyces coeruleorubidus. Lineage (GTDB taxonomy): Bacteria > Actinomycetota > Actinomycetes > Streptomycetales > Streptomycetaceae > Streptomyces > Streptomyces coeruleorubidus_A. The sequence goes on along the minus strand of NZ_CP118527.1, from coordinate 953,990 downwards.
GTCCTGCTCACCTCCGCCGCGCCAGGAGTGATGGACGCGACGCTCCCGGCCAGTCCCTACCTGCCCGTGGGCGTCGACAGCGTCACCGTTCTCGGGCGCCCCGCCGACGAGATGTATGTGGTGGCCGAGGTCACCAGCGCCGACGCACGCGTCATCGTCAGCGACATCGCCCTCTGCGACGACCAGGGAAGGGTTCTCGTCGACATCCGCGGCTTCCGAGCACAGTCCCTCGACGCCGTGGCCAGTCTCACCCCCGAACGTATCGACCAGGGCCTCTACGAAGTCCAGTGGCGTGAGTCGTCGCGCGAGGACGCCGCGGAGCCGGAAGCCGACGGCGCAAGCGCGCGGGACGACGACGAGGCGAGCACCTGGGTGCTCTTCACGGACGCGACCGGGGTGGGCTCCGAGGTGGCCCGGTGCCTCACGGAGGCCGGACGCCGCGTCGTCACCGTGGCCCCCGGCGAGGTCCCTGACCCCGTCGAAACCCCGGCCGGTGGCTATGTGATCGACCCCACCGACGCCGAGCACTACAAGCGGCTGCTGCGGAAGATCGCCCAACAGACCGAGATCGGCAGGGTCCTGCACCTGTGGAGCCTCGATCTGCCCTTCGGCGAGGACATCCCGGTCACGGCGCTGCGGGACGCCCAGGACCTCGGCGTGCTCTCGGTCCTGCACCTGATGCAGGCGCTCTCCGCCGAGGTCACCCAGCGGCTGCCGCGCGTATGGCTGGTCACCCGCACGGCACAGGCGGTCGGAGACAGCCCCCGGCCCCTCGCCCTGCCGCAATCCCCGATGTGGGGCATCGGCCGTGTCATCGGCCACCAGGAGTTCGCCGGGATGTGGGGCGGCATCGTCGACCTCGATGCCGGGCCGGAAACGGAGCAGGCGCGCCGTTTCGTCGAGGAGGTCAGCGCACCCAGCGGCGAGGATCAGGTCGCGTTCCGGGGCGTGCAGCGGTACGTCGCACGCCTGGCACGGGCCGGCGAGCACCTCACCCCGGCCTTCCCGACGACCCTGCGCGACGACGCGACCTACCTGGTCACGGGCGGTGCGGGAGCCCTCGGTCGCCTGGTCGCCCGGTTCCTGGCCGAGCGCGGGGCCCGCCACCTCGTCCTGATGGGGCGGACCTCCCTGCCCCCGCGCGACGCCTGGCACGACCTGCCCGCTCAGCACCCGCGGCGCGAACTGGTCGACGAGCTGCTCCGCCTGGAACGCCGCGGCGTGTATGTCCACTACGCCGCGGTCGACTCCGCCGACGAGGCTCAGCTGCACGCCTGGTTCGCCGAACACCAGCGGCTTCAGCGGCCCCCGGTCGGGGGTGTCGTCCACGCCGCCGGGGTCGTCGAGGACGAGCTGATGCTCCGGATGAGCCGGGACACCTTCCAGCGGGTCATGCGCCCCAAGGTCGGCGGCGGCTGGCTGCTGCACCGTCTGTTCGCCGACACCCCACTGGACTTCTTCGTCCTGTTCGGCTCGGTCGGATCGGTCATCGCATCCGCAGGCCAGGCCAACTACGCGTCCGCGAACGCCTTCCTCGACGCGCTGGCCCACCATCGCCGGTCCCTCGGTCTGCCCGCCCTGAGCATTGGCTGGGGGCCCTGGTCGGTCGGCATGGTGGAGCAGCTCAACCTGGAGCAGATGTACGCGCGACGGGGCATCGAGCTGATCACCCCCGAGGCCGGGGCGCGCATCCTCGGCCGTCTCATCGGCCAGCGCCCGGCACACGTGGTGGCGATCACCGCCGACTGGGCGACCGCCCGGGCGACCTCGATGGGAGGACAGCTCCCGCCGCTGTTCGCCGAGCTCGGCACGGAACAGGCCGACCTGCATGGCGAGGACGACGTGGCCGACGCCGGCGCCGTGCTCGACGCTCTGTGCCGCACGCCCGAGGCGCACCGCCTGGACGCGCTCGCGGAGCACCTGCACGACATCGTCGCGATGGTGCTCAAGCTGGATCCGGCGGAGTTCGGCCACGAGGAGAACCTCAGCAACCTCGGCGTCGACTCCCTGATGGCCGTCGAGATCAAGCACCGCATCGACGCCGCCCTGCGCGCCGACGTCTCGGTCCTGGACCTCCTCCAGGGCGTGACCGTCCTCGGCCTCGCCCACCGGATCCTGCCGCTCCTCGCCCTGGAGAAACCCGGCGAACAGGACCTCGCCGGACCGGCCACCCCCCACCCGGACCCCCCGGGCGAGGGACCCCAGGAGGAGGAACTCGCCGCCCTGCTCGCGCAGATCCCGCCCGACGAACTCGAGCAACTCCTCGTCGAACTGGAGCAGGAACCCTCCGAGAAAGCCTCCGAGAAAGCCTCCGAGAACCCGACGGGAGCGATGAACCATGACACTGTCGCTTAGCAGACTGCGTCGCGCCGTGATGGGCGTCTCGGACGCGGAGGCGACCGCCTTCAGCCGCGGCGACACCCCGACCTGGAAACACCTCGAGACCGTCGTACGCACTGCCGTCGGCGGCTATCACGCGGTCCTCGACGGCAGCCGCTTCGACGACCTCGTCCCCCGCCTGGACCGGATCCCCCTGGAGTTCCGCGGATACGCCTACGAAGGCGCCGCCATGGGACTGACCGGTCTCGACTGCTTCCTGCCGGGCGCATCCCGGCTCCAGGCCTATATGGACGGTCCCGGGAACCCGCACATCTACATGGTCCACATCGGGGCGGGGGAGGCGCTGGCCAGGTTGCGCCGCAAACCGGACCCCTTCATGCGCCGCCTGACCGATCCCGCGCTGCGCTGGCTGGTGATGGACGGCTACGGCTTCCACGAAGGCTTCTTCAAGCAGCGCCGGTTCGTGGAACGGCAACAGGTCCCCGTACATCTGTCGCCCTTCGCCCGGCGCGTCTTCGACCAGGGAGTGGGGCGGAGCATCTGGTTCACCTCCGGCGCCGACGTCGACCGGATCGCTTCGACCATCGCCGCGTTCCCGGCGCACCGGCACGCCGATCTGTGGCTGGGCATCGGCGTGGCCTGCGGGTATGTCGGCGGGGTCGGCAGGCCCACCGTCGAGGCGCTGCGCGTGGCCGCCGGGCGGCACACGTCGCGTATGTCCGTGGGAACGGCGTTCGTGGCCAAGGGCCGCCTGCGCGCCGGCAACCTGATACCCGACACCGAGCTGGCCTGTGAGGTGCTGTGCGGCGTCTGCGCCCAGGATGCCGCCCGACTCGTCGACCGGGCCTTCGAGGATCTGCCCGACACCCGGTCCGCGCCCGCGTACGACACGCTTCAGCGGCGACTGGAGACCAGCCTCGCCGTCACTCCCTCGACGAATGGGGACACGGCATGAGCGTGCTGGGTGCTGTGATGAGGCCGCTGTTCGAGGTCGCCCCGTCGGACTTCCCCGCCTCGGTGGGCACGGGTGCCGGCGCGGAGCGGCTCAGCACGGTCGTGTTCACCGTCACGGAGTGCTGCGAGCTCACGCTCCTCAACCGCCGAGAGGCGGCCCTGGTGCCCAAGCTGGACGCGTACCCCGAGGAGTTGCGGGGGTTCGCCTACGAGGGAGCGGGGGTCGGGCTCGCGGCGCTGGACCAGCTGCTGCCGTGGAAACAGCGCACCCGCCGCTTCGTCGACCGGGCGGCGAGCGAGTACATCTTCGCGGTCTACCTCGGCGCGGGCATGGGTCTCGCACGGTTGCGCCGCAACCCGGAACCGTTCCGCCGGCGCCTGCGGGACGACGTGTTCAACTGGGCCGTCCTCGACGGATACGGCTTCCACGAGGGCTTCTTCGCCTACCGCCGCCATGTGCAGGAGCGTGCCACGCCGAGACATCTCAGTGGCTACGGACTGAGCGCCTTCGACCACGGACTCGGACGCAGCATCTGGTTCGCCACGGGCGCGGACGTCGAGCGGGTCGCGGCAACCATCGAGGCGTTCCCCGAGTCACGCCGGGGCGATCTGTGGGCCGGTGTCGGTCTGGCCTGCGGGTACACGGGCGGGGTCGACGAACCGACGGTCGAGGCGCTGCGGAATCGTGCGGACGGCTGCCGGAGCCGGCTCGCCGAAGGCGTGATCGTCGCGGCCAGAGCCCGGCACCAGGTGGGCAATCCGGCCGAGCACAACGAGGTCGCCTGTCGGGTGATCTGCAAAATCGACAGCGGCAAGGCCGCGGAGATCGCCGCCGCGGCCCTGGTCGACCTCCCCACCGACGACGTCGAACCGGCCTATGAGATCTGGCGCCGACGCATTCGCCGGCAGTTCGCCTGAGTCACATCCACCATCCGAGACCTCGGGGGCAACGTGTCCAACTCGGAAATCGCCATTCTCTTCTTCCTGCAGCTGACCGCCATCCTCGCGGCCTGCCGCCTGGTCGGCCTGCTCGTCCGGAGGATGGGGCAGCCGCAGGTCGTGGGCGAGATGATCGCCGGCGTCCTGCTGGGGCCGTCCCTGCTGGGGCTGCTGGTTCCGCACTGGCAGGAGAAGCTGTTCCCCACCGGCCCGTCCATGACCATGATCTACGTGGTCGCCCAGGTCGGACTGGTGCTGTACATGTTCCTGGTCGGCCTGGAGTTCGACACCGGGCTGATCCGTCACCGAATCCCCAGCGCCGTGTCGATCTCCCTGTCCGGGATCTTCGCGCCGCTCGCGCTGGGCGCCCTGACCGCGGCGCTGCTCGTGCGACAGGAAGGCAAGTTCTTCACCGAGGGCGTCGAGACCTGGCAGGCCATGCTGTTCATGGGATCGGCCATCGCCATCACCGCCTTCCCGATGCTCGCCCGCATCATCTTCGAGCGTCGGCTGACGGGGACTTCGCTGGGCACCCTCGCACTGGCGGCCGGAGCCACGGACGACGCGATCTCCTGGTGCCTGCTCGCGGTCGTCCTCGCCGTGTTCAAGAACGACACACAGATCGCCTTCCTGGCCATCGGCGGTGGCGTCGTCTACGCCGCTTTCGTGCTGACCGTGGGCAAGCGGCTGCTGAGCCGACTGGGCACCAAGGCCGAGCGGGAGGGCGGCGTGAGCTCGCCGCTCATGGCGCTGGTGCTGATGCTGCTCATGCTGGCGGCCTGGTTCACCGACTATGTCGGTATCTACGCGGTGTTCGGCGCCTTCATCCTCGGCGCGGCGATGCCCCGCGGTGTCTTCGCCGAGCGCATACGCCGCGCCTTCGAGCCGCTCACCACCCATCTGCTGCTGCCGCTCTTCTTCGTGTTCTCCGGCCTGAACACCGAGATCGGCCTCGTCAACAGCGTCACGCTGTGGGGAGTCGCGCTGCTCATCCTGCTGGTCTCCGTACTGGGCAAGGGCGTCGCCTGCTGGTTCGCGGCCCGGCTCAACAAGGAGCCGCAGCGGGAAGCCCTGGCGCTGGGAAGCCTGATGAACGCGCGGGGCCTCATGGAGCTCATCCTGCTCAACATCGGGCTCCAGGCCGGCCTGATCACCCCGACCCTGTTCACCATCCTGGTCTTCATGGCCATCGCGACCACGCTCATGGCCACCCCGCTGTTCGAGCTCGTCTACGGCCGGTTCCGCCCCCAGCCCGCTCCCGTCCCCGGAGCCGCCGAAGGGGCTGTCGCGAGCCTTGCCGAGGCGGGAGGAGGTCCGCGATGACCCTGCCCCTCGGCACGCTGCTCAAGCCGATCTTCCCGCTGTCCGCCGAGTCCTTCCCCAAAATGGCGGCTGAACGATTCGGCGCCCAGGAGGACATGGACAAGACCTGGCTCATGTTCGAGCCGGTCGCCCGCACCCTGGTGGACAGCTTCTACATGACGCTGAACCACCCACGCCACGAGGACCTGGTCCCACGGCTGAACGCGACTCCGCCCGAACTGCGGGGGATCGCCTACGAGGGCGCCGGCATGGGGCTGATGCTGCTGGACAGCCTCGCCCCGTACAAAAAGCGGCTGCCCGCTTTCATCCACGGCCCCGGCGCGCCCTACCGGTGCCTGGTCTACATCGGTGCGGGACTCGTCCTGCCTCGTGTCCCCGTCGGCCCGCAGCGCTTTCTCGCCCGTCAGGACCCCTTCCTGCGCTGGCTGGTGATGGACGGCTACGGCTTCTACGAGGGGTTCTTCTCCTGGCGTGACACGGTCGAGCGGCACCGGCCCCCGCGCCGGATCCACGGATACGCGGCCCGCGCCTTCGACCAGGGCCTGGGGCGCAGCCTGTGGTTCTCCACCGGCGCCAATGTCGAGCGGATCATCGACACGGTGAACTCCTTCCCTTCCCGGCGGCAAGGGGACATCTGGAGCGGCATCGGCCTGGCCTGCGCATACGCCGCGGGCGTCATGGACCGCAACGCCGTCGTCACCCTCCTGAAGGCGGCAGGCGGCCACGGAGCCGACCTCGCCACGGGCACCGCGGTCGCATCGATCTTCCGTGAACAGTCCGGCCAGCTGGCCCCGCACACCGACCTGGCGTGCGAGGTCGTGTGGGGGAGGGGAGGGGCGGAGGTCGCCGCCCTCGCCCACGAGGCCGGCCGGCGCCTGGGCCGAGCGGGCACCGGCGACCGATCGGACCCGGAACCCGCCTACGCGCGGTGGCGCCAGGAGATCCGGGCCGCCTGGCTCAGCACCTCGGTCCCGGTCGCGGGAGTGAAGGGGCTCGGCACATGACCACTGTCGGAGCGGTCCGCAGGCGGCTGTTCGGAATCCCGTCCGCCAAAGCGGTGTTCTCCCGGCCCGGGTTCGCCCCGGAGGCATGGGAGCGGTTCGCACCGGTGGCGACCTCTCTCATGGAGGGCTACCACGCGGCACTCGAGGACCCCAGGATGCCTGTTCTCGCAGCGCGTCTGGAGGCGGTCGAACCATCGCTGAAAGGGTTCGCCTACGAAGGCGCGGGCATGGGGCTGGCAGCACTGGACGCCACCGCGCCCTGGAAGCGGCGGCTCGAGGCCTTCGCCGCCGGGCCCGGCGCTCGCCATGTCTACCCGGTCTACGTCGGGGTGGGCCTCGCCTACGCCCGGCTGAGGCGAACCCCGGAAAGCCAACTGGCCGCACTCGACCCGCTGCTGGGCTGGGTGACGGCCGACGGCTACGGATTCCACGAGGCCTTCTTCAAGCGTCGGCGCTACGTCGAGCAGCACGCCGTACCGACGCGGCTCTCCCGGCACGGCCGGCAGTACTTCGACCAGGGAGTGGGCCGCGCGCTGTGGTTCTCCAACGGCGGGGTGGTCGACCGTGTTACCCGGCTCGTCGCCGGATTCCAGCCCGACAGGCACGCGGACCTGTGGAGCGGCGTAGGCCTCGCATCCGCCTACGGCGGTGGCGTGGACGAGGCCGCCCTGCGCGCGCTCCTCGCCCACGCATCCGCCTACCGGCCACAACTGGCCCGCGGTGCGGCGACCGCCGCGTGGGGACGCCGCACCGCGGGTAACCCGGCCGCGCACACCGACCTCGCCTGCCGGATCTTCTGCGAAAGCGGCAGCGATGACGCGGCCGACGTCGTCGAGGAAGCAGCCCGCGACCTGCCCGTGATCAGCGTGGAACCCCGCTACGAGATCTGGCGCAGGCGCACCGAAGACCGCTTCGCGGCCTGAGCGACCGGTCGGGCGACCTTGCTGAACGATTTGCGCACGCCCAGAAGAAGTACGAAGAAGAGGTACGAAGAAAGGGAATCGGCCGTGTACGACGCCATCGTGATCGGTGCCCGCGTGTCCGGCGCACCCACTGCCATGCTGCTCGCCAGGAAGGGGCACCGCGTACTCCTGCTGGACCGGGCCACCTTCCCCAGTGACACCGTCTCCACCCACATGATCACTGTCGAGGGCAGCGCCCAGCTCAGGCGCTGGGGGCTGCTCGGCCAGGTAGAGGCCTCGCGGTGCCCGGCCGTGACGAACATCGTCCTCGATCTCTGCCTCGACAGGTACGGTCACTTCACCCTGGAGGGTTTCCCCTACCCGGACGACGACGGATTCGCCGCCATCTACGCCCCCAAGCGCACCATCCTCGACAAGATCCTGGTGGACGCCGCCGCGGCGGCCGGCGCCGTGGTCCGCGAGGGTTTCACCGTGCAGGAGGTGCTCACCGAGGACGGCAAAGTCGTAGGGGTGCGCGGACGAGGGGCCAGTGGCATCTCCATCACCGAGCAGGCCCGGATGGTCATCGGCGCGGACGGCATGCGGTCGATCGTCGCCCGGACCGTCGAGGCCCCCGAGTACCACGTCGTGCCGCCCAAGGCCTTCGGCTACTACACCTACTGGGACGACGTGGAACTCATGGGCCTGGAGTTCTACACCCGCCCCGGCAGCACCGTCATCGCCTTCCCGACGCATGACGACCAGGCCGCCGTGTTCGTCGAGCGGCCCGAGCGCGACTTCGCCGACTTCAAGACCGACGTGCGTGCCCACTACCTCAAGACGGTGAACGACATCGCGCCCGGGCTGGGAGCTCGCCTCGAAACCGGGCGCCTCGCGCATCGGTTCATGGGAGCGGGGAACCGCCCCAACTTCTTCCGCAAGCCCTTCGGCCCCGGTTGGGCTCTGGTCGGTGACGCCGGTGTCCACAAGGACCCGATCACCGCCCAGGGCATCACGGACGCGTTCCGGGACGCCGAACTCCTGGCCCAGGCCCTCGATGCCGGATTCTCCGGGAGGATGCCCCTGGAAACGGCGTTGAGTACGTACGAGTACAAGCGCAACGAGGCGTTGAAGCCCCTCTACGACTTCATCGTCGACCACGCGGCGATGGAGCCCTTCGACCCGGCGTTCCAGGACGTGCTCGCCGCGATGCGGGGCAACCAGGACGCCATAGACCGGTTCTTCGGAGTCATCCAGAACACCGTCCCCTGGGCGGAGTTCTTCACCCCCAAGAACCTGTCCGCCCTCATGGGGCTCACCGAACCGGACGTCCACGACGGGCCGGAACTCGCCGAGGCCGGCTGAGTCGGCCGGACCGAACCGACCATCTTCGCAGCGGAGGTTCCCATGACTTACGTGATCACTGAAGCCTGTGCAGACAGCAAGGACGCCGCCTGCTGGGAGGCATGTCCCGCTGATGCGATCCACCCCGGACCGCAGGAGGCGTCCTTCCGGGAGCACGCCCAGCTCTACATCGACCCCACCGCGTGCATCGACTGCAGCGCCTGTGAACCGGTCTGCCCGGTGGAGGCGATCTACCCCGAAGAGGACGTCCCGGAGGCGTCACAGGACTCCATCGCGGCGAACCGCGATTTCTTCGCGGCCCGCACGGCCTGAGACCGCGGCGCGAGCTAGCGCTCACAGGCGTCCGAGCAAGCGGCGGCGCCCGTGGTGACGAGCTGGGCGGCGGTGGAGAACAGCCGAAGCCGCAGGCGGCGGGGCTCCCAGAGCCGGGCGGTGCCGGTCAGTGGCATCCGCCTACGGCGGTGGCGTGGACGAGGCCGCCCTGCGCGCGGTCTTCCCCCGCCCCTTTTCAGGGGATGAGGAACCCGTGCTGGATCCGTTCTCTGTGGCTGTCGGCAGGTACCTTCACCGCGCCGGCGTACGGGGGGTTCCGTTCCGACAGCACTGCGTCCGCGCTGCCGCGCCCGATGGCCGGCCTCGCGGGCAGCAGTCCTTCGCCCGGCGCTTGCAGAGCGTTGACGGTGATTCCGTCCACCGTGAGTAGTTCGGGGGCGTCAAGAGGCACGGCGTGGTGTTCCACTCGGCAAGGTGGAAGTGCTCGGCGCGCTCGCTGGCCCTGGCCAGCTGCTTGAATGCTGAGCGATCAGCTTTGGCGGTGCGCTTGGTGGCCCTCTGATGGTTGCCGTTGACCGTCACTACGAAGACGCGAGACCGCTCGCCCGGGCGCCATGCTTCGATGAAGAAGTCGGGTCGTGGCCGGGTGCCCAGGGACGGTCGAGGGCCGGAGCGTGCGAAGCCCGCCAGGAGTATGGCTTCCGCGTCCAGGGTGGAGACCATGTGGTCCGGGAAGCGGTTCCGCGCGGTCCGTTCGGCGACGGCGAGTCCGAAGGCTCGCCCCAATTCCCGTGCCTGCCTGGCTCCGTAGGAGAGTTCCGGGCTCTGGCCGTCGTCGGTGAGGGCCAGGTGGCCGCTGGGGTCGGTGGCCATGGCCTGGCAATACTTCAGTCCTTGCCAGTGTTCGGCCAGCCCTCTGCCCCGTCTGTGACGGGCGAGGGTGGTAGCTCGCGCGAAGACGCTTCGGGCTTGCGGAACTCGATTCCTCCTCGTCCTGCTTCCGTGCGCGCTGTCGATCGATGGCCGCGGCCGCCTTGGCCATGACCGTAACCAGAGCGGCGGTCGAATTGATACGGACGGGGATCTTTGTGCTGAGCCGGTTGAGTATCTCTTCCGCAGATGCTGACATCGCCTGCCGATTGGCTCGGCCACACCATCGCTCGAGGAGTTGCAGAGCGAGGGCGGCATGGAACGTCTGCGGGACATTGCCCGGAACGCGGAGCCGATCGCGCAGTTGCCGTACGAGACGGTGGGGCCTGCGGCGTCGTACGCGCGGCTGGCGGCCCAGTCATCCCGCACCGCACCTGTCGATTCAACCGCCTCGCCGACGCCCATGATCGCGGCTCCGGAACCGGCCCGCACGATGACGCTCGACGAGTGCAAGAAGGGCCTGGGCACCACCAACAAGTTCTACTTCACGTCCGTCTCCTGAGGTGCCAACGGCGGGGGTGCCGAGTTGTCGGCACCCCCGCCCTTGACCGTGTTCAGGCCGTCGCGGGCCAGAACTGCACAAGGTACTGCTCCACGCCTTCACCCGTACCTTCCTGCTCCGACAGTGCCGCAGCCTCCCTGCGCCCGGCACAGCTCACCCGCACCCGCCAGGAGCCCCCCGCGTCGGCGAGCGTGATCACGTCGTCGGCGCGCCCCAAGCCCATGGACCACACGGCCACTTCACCAGTGGTTGACTCGAAGTCGGCCTCAGCCTGTTCGTCCCACCGCGAGGATTCCTGCCCGGGCGGCTCCCCGTCCCATACCTCAACGGTGACCGCAGCGGTGTGCGTGTGGCCGCCACTGTAGATGTCGAGGCGCCCAGGACCGTGGAGCTTGGTCGGCCGCCGCCGTGGCCCGCGCGGGAGCGGATGGGCGGGATACCCACGCACAAGGGGCTTGAGTCCCTGGCTGTCCGCCTGACCTCCGTGGGCCTTGGTCTGGACGAGGACCAGCAGAGACACGCGTCCAAGGGCCGGGGGGTGCCTCTATGTCTTTCGTCAAGCGAGGCGTGGGGTTTTGGGTTCGTAGAAGGTGCCGTCGCGGAGCATCGCGAACAGCACGTTGATCCGCTGGCGGGCGAGGCGGAGAAGTGCCTGGGTGTGGGTCTTCCCGCGGGTTCGGCAGCGGTCGTAGTAGGTCCGGGAGGCGGGATCGTGCAGGGCGGCGAACGCGGACAGGAACATCGCCCGTTTGAGCTGGCGGTTGCCGCCTCTGGGGGCGTGTTCGCCGTGGATCGAGGTTCCGGACTGCCGGGTTGTCGGGGCGAGGCCGGCGTAGGAGGCCAGGTGGGCGGCGGTGGGAAAGGAGCTGCCGTCGCCGACGGTGGACAGGAGGACTGCGGCGGTCCTGACGCCGATGCCGGGCATCGAGGTCAGGACCTGGGAAAGAGGGTGGGCCTCCAGCAGGGCCTCGATTCTGGCCTCCAGGGCCCGGCGTTGTTCGTGGACGGCGGCCAGCGACTTCGCCAGCGACGGCACGATCACGTCGAGGGTGCCGGTGCCGGGGACGACGACGGTCTGCTCGTCGAGCGCGGTGAAGATGTCGTCGACCAGCCGCTCGGCCATGCGCGGTGCCCTGGGGCGGATGACCTCGACGAGCCTGCGGCGGCCTGCCTTGCGGAGTGCCTGCGGAGATCCGTAGCGCTCGAGGAGCCAGGTGATGGCTGCGTGGTCCAGGCGCGGGCCCAGGACGCGTTCGAGGCTGGGGTGGAACTGGGTGAGCAGGCCGCGGATGCGGTTGGAGGTGCGGTTGGCCTCGCCGGCGAGGTCCTGGTCGAAGCCGACGAGCATGGTCAGCTCCGCGGTGACCTCGTCGGTCAGGTCGAGGGTGCGCAGGGTGTGGGGCATGGTGCGGGCGGCGTCCGCGATGACGGCGGCGTCCTTCGCGTCGGTCTTGGCTTCGCCGGGGTAGAGGTCGGCGATCCTGCGCATCGCCAGGCCTGGCAGGTAGGCGACCTGACAGTCGGCGTCCCGGGCGACGGTCAGTGGCAGGGCGCCGATGGAGGCAGGCTGGTCCACGACCACCAGGACGGTGCCGAACTTGGCCTTCAGCTTGTCGAAGACCGCCCGCAGCTTCGGTTCGCTGTTCGGCAGCGGCTTGTCGAAGACCGTCTTCCCGGCCGGGGTCAGTCCGTGTCCGTGATGGGTCTGCTTACCGACGTCCAGGCCCAGGAAGACGCCCACCCCGTCGATGCTGATCACCGTGCCCCCACCTGTGTCGACGTGTGCCGGCCCCGAGGTCGGGAGCCGTTCTCGCGCAGCCACGTTATGCAGACCTGCCGCCCGCGAGCAGCCGGGCATTTCGCCCGGCCAGGCAGTGGTCGGACCTCTGATCAGCGTCTCCGACGGCACCCCTCGGGCCCGGTGACACCACCCCCCAGGTCATCCCTTCGACAGGGGGCAAAAGTCATGCCGGGCCCGGAGGCCAGCGGCCCTCTTGCAGGACCGCGAAGAAGATAACGGGGGATCAGGCCGTGGCGGCGCGCTCGATCAGATCCGCGGCCGTACGCAGCCCATCGCGAGCCCGAATCGTCTCACCGGCCTCGGTGAGGGTGCGCCGCAGGGTCATATCGCTGAGCAGCCGGCCGATTGCGCCATGGAGCTGGGCGTCGGTGAAGCGGTACGGGTCGAGCCGGACGCCGTAACCCAGTTCCGCCATGCGCTGGGCGTTGTCGTACTGGTCCCAGAACAGCGGCAGCACGATCATGGGCTTGCCGAAGTGGAGGGCCTCGGTGATCGTGTTGTTGCCGCCGTGCGTGATGACGAGGTCGACCAGCGGCAGGATCCGGGTCTGCGGCAGGAACTCCGTGCCCCACATGTTCGGCGGGAGCTCGATCTCGTCGTGCAACGGGCCTTTGGAGACGATGTAGCGGTGTGGGGTGCGGGCGAGCGAGGCGATGACCCTGCGCATGAGGTCCACGTCGGCCGAGCCCAGCGAGCCGAGGCTGAAGTAGATCAGCGCGCCGCCGTCGGCCAGGCCGGGCGGCAGCGTGAACTTCTCCTCCGTCTCGCGGACCGAGGAGTCCAGCCGGTGCCAGGTGGGGCCCAGTGGGCGGACGTCCGTGTAGTCGGCCGACTCGGGATAGGTGTACAGGTTCAGATCGCCCTCGTGGATGAACTCCAGGTCGGGCAGGGGACGCGCGCCCTGCTCGGTCACCCAGGTGCTGAAGTCGCTCCACAGGGCCCGGTGCGTGCGGTCGTACTCGGCGCGGAACTCGTCCCACCCGCTCTGGTCCCCGGCCGGATACCCGGAGAACGGCGGCGGAACTCCCTCGCCCTTCATCTCCAGCGGGTTGCAGGAGACAATCCGCACAAAGGGAACGCCCGCCGTGGTCAGCGCCGGGAAGCAGACGACGTTGTCCTCGACGATCACATCCGGCCGCACCCGGTCGATGATCTCCTTCATCTGCGGCTCGCAGTACCGGGCGCCGGAGACCAGCTCCTCCCACACCGGCTTGATCCAGGTGCCCAGCTGCTCGATGGTCGGCCTGCGGAACTCAGGCGCGGTGTCCCGTATGAAGTCTTTCCAGAACTGTCCCGCGTCCTGGGGCTGTTCGGGCGACGGAGCCAGATTGACCAGCTCCTCCGCGAAGCCGAGCGGCGCGAGGCGGCCCTTCCAGGACGCCTCCGCGGCGAACACCACACGGTGCCCCCGGCGGCGCAGGACATCCCCGATCCCCACGCAGTTGTTCGTCGGCCCGTACGCGCTCTCCGGTGCGAAGAGGATGGTCAGGGGCCGTAACGGTCTTCCCGTAGGTGACAAGCCCAACTCCCATGCAGGCGACAGCGATTGTGAAGTCTCGCACCGGGTTCGAACGCCGGGCAAGACCGTCGGAACCGCCGTCCTTCTCCCCTCACGACAGGACGGCGGGCAAGACTCCTACGGGCAGGATCCATCCCCGGCAGCGGGGTCTCGCTGTAGATGTCCGTGTCCCCTCGGAAGACGAATGAGACCGGGCGCCGCAGGAGCGGGGGTGGGTGCCCGGCGCTGGCGAGGGTCGCCTGGTGGAGTGCGAGGTCGAGGTGGGCGTAGAAGCAGGTGACGAAACGGCCTGAGTTGGTCTGGTCCTGGGCGGGTGTGCGCCTGCCGGGGACGCTCGGTCCGACAAGGGCGGGGGCACGACCGCTTCCCCGGTCCGCTCCGCCTCGGCCTCGCCGGTCGACGGACCGTGGCGTGCCTGGGTGAGCTCGCTCTCCGCCGAGAAGGCGCCCGGGGTCTGCGGTGCCACGCCCCACCAAGTCGTGTGCAGTACCGCCTCAGGCGGCTTCGTCGGCAGGTCCCGGACCGACGGGACGGTCAACTGGGCCGTGCCCGGCAGCGGCGGCGGCAAGAGCGGCCCGCTCGTCCTCGACTCCGCCGACGAACGCGCCTTCACCGGCGCCGAACGAGTGCTGCGCGCCGCGAACCTGCGCACGGGCGTACAGGCCTGGTCCCGGCAACTGCCCGCCGGACGGGAGGCCGTCGGCCTCGTGGCCGGGGACAGGACCGTCTACGCGCTCGACGCCCCGAGCGACGGCGGCGACGACACGGACCTCACCCTCGGTGCGTACCTGGCGTCCGACGGTTCTCTCATCTGGCGCGAGGAGCTCCACGCGGACCCCGACGGCGGCCTCGCTGCCTTCGGCAGCCGGATCTACACGACCGACGGCACCAAGGTCACCGCTCGCGATGCCCGGACCGGCACCCCGACGGCGACCACTCCCTCAGGCACCGAGTGCCCCCGCCTCCTATCCGGTGGCGGCTACCTGGTCTGCACCGGCAGCCCGGTGTCCGCCTCGGACACTTTCCCGCCCCTGCAACGCCTCGCCCCCGCCACCCTCCGTCCGCTCGCCACCGCCGAGGACAGCGGCATGAAACCCCAACGCGGCCTGGTCTCGTCCGACGGTGTGCTGGTCCTGTACGAGGACAGCGCGGAGGACCCAGGCGCCGGCGCCTGGAACGCGTACGACCTCGAACACCCCCGCAGGCTGTGGAGTTACCCCACCTCCTCACAGGAGGCAGGCCTGGCCCACGGACGGTTCGTCACCTTCACCGACGCCTACGGTCCCCCCGAATCCCGCCTGATCAGCATGGATCTGCGCGCCGGACCCGAGGGGACCGGAGCGGCGGCGCCTCGCATGTCGCCGCCCCCGTCACAGGCTTGGGACGGCGAACGCCCGGCGCTTGTCGTGCCCGGAGGCGACGCAGGCCACGTCGTCGTCGTGGCACGGATCCACCCCGCCCTGCGCTCCGTCCCGCTGCCTTGAAGGCCGTCGCGCGGGACGGCCGACCGGTCGGGGCCTACCAGGGACCCCCCAAGATCCCCGAGCGGCTCGCGTTCCCAGACTGGGAACCTACTCCCCGGCGCGAGCGAGGACGAGCCCGTTCTCGTCACGGTCGGCAGCTCCTCCGCCCACAGGTGGGAGATCCGCATGGCGTCGAGGACCAGGGCGTGGGCGCCCTGGTGCAGGAACTGGGCGGTGAGGGTGCGCAGGACGGTCGCGCTGCCGCCGCTCGAACTCCGGCTGGTGGGTGAGATCTCTTTTTAGTGGCTCGCGAGAGCACCGGCCAAGAGGGCGGAGTGATCAGACAGCTTCTGCAGCTGACCTCCAACTGGCAGGGTGTCAGCCTCTGGGAGCTCGTCCATTTTTCAGGTGAACTTACCGCTTTCATGAGGATAGGCGCTAGACATCCTCCTACGCTCTTATCCGACACGAGCAGTACAAGCACGGTGTGCCTGCCCTCTTTGGGCTCGATGACCGTCGGGGGTTCGCATGAGGCCGGGACAGGCCGGTTGGTGGGGCTCGTTGCACGCCGTTCGTATCGGCTGGTCATCGGCGGCATGTGGGTGGGGCAAGACTCTGGGGCTGGCATCCGTGCTTGCCGCCGCAATGAGCGCGAGTTCGACGGCGGTGCTGTTCCTCCCAGTCGGCGTCGGAGTGCCGGCTGCGCATGGTCTAGCCGCCCTGTCGCTGCTTGGGCGTGCCAGGACGGCCGCCGGACGGGTCCGCCTTCGCCTTACGCTCCTAGCGGTGTCCGTGGCAGCGGGTGGCCTTCACCACCTCGTGGTCAATCAGCTCCCTTCCTCTCGATGCAAGCCCGCCGGTGGCCTCTACTTCGTCCTCCAACTGCTAGCGGCCGCCGGAATCACACTGTGTCTGGTGCTGGGGGTCGCCGGGTTGGCCGTCGCGGTGGCGGACGGCAGCACGGCGCTGATCTGGCTGCGGCGAGTCCTGGACGGATGGATGATCGCCGGCTCCCTGCTCACACTGGGCTGGGTGCTGCTGCTGCATCGTGCCGACCAAAGCGGCGATGCCTTCGGGTCCTTGCAGGATCTGGCACGCGTGGTGACGGACATCCTGGTCTTTGGACTTCTGGTGGCACTGCGCTACTCCCTTAAGCGTCCTGAGCGCACTGCGACAACGGTGGGTGTCCTGGCCCTCGTCGCGTTGTCCGCAAGCGACATGCTGCGCATCCTCATGCCGGCCCCCGGTACCTGGTACGGCATTCCTTGCTCGGCGGCCTGCTCGATCACTGGCCTGCTCCTCATCGCCGTTGCCCCATGGCTGGCCGGAGGCACCAGCGTCGTGGACGTCGACCAGCGCATCATGCCCGTTGTCGGGTCGTGGCCGCTTTCGTGCCCGTGGCCGTCTGCGTCCTGGCCTTGACAGCTCACACCATGGTCGGAGGCCGCACCGACATGGTTCTGCTGGTCCTGGCGGGTTTGCTGCCTATCTCGCTCGGCATCCGCCAGGGCATCATCCACGCCGATCACCTGCGTATCACTCGCGAAGCCACCACCCGGGAGGCGCTTTACCGCGCCTTGGTCGACGGCACCCGCGACGTGATCACCATCGTCAGCCTGGACGGCCGTGTGCTCTACGTCAGTCCTGCCGCTCATCACGTCTTCGGTTACCGGCCTGAGGACCTGCTGGGTGCCCGTCTGCCCCTGTACTGCCACCCCGACGACCTGACGCCGCTGATGCAAGCAGTCGAGACGCTGCGGCAGGAAGCCGCGTCAGGCATCCGCGGTCCGGGCCGCCGCGTGTCCTGCCGGGTCCGCCACGCCGACGGACGTTGGCGCCACGTCGAGTCGACGGTCAGCCACCACACCGAGGGAATGATCTTCAGCAGTCGCGATGTGACCGACCGGGTCATCCAGAGGGAACAACTCGAGCACCTGGCCTTCCACGACGCGCTCACCGGACTGCCCAACCGGGCCCTGTTCGCCGACCGAGTCGCGCATGCCCTGCGGAAGCGAACCACTCGCGTAGCCCCACCCGCAGTGCTCTTCGTGGACCTGGACGGCTTCAAGGCTGTCAACGACTCGGCTGGACACGCGGTGGGCGACGCTCTCCTGATCCACGCCGCTCGTCGGCTCCAGGCATCCGTACGGGCTGAAGACACCGTGGCCCGCCTCGGCGGTGACGAGTTCGCCGCCCTCCTGGAGGGAGAGGCCGGGACACACCCCTCACGTGCCAATGACGTCGCCGAGCGAATCCTGTCTGCCCTGACACAGCCGTACCAGATCGCAGGCAAAGAGGCACACGTCTCAGCCTCCATCGGCATGACACTCGCCCTCCCGGGCGTCACACCAGACGAACTCCTCCGCCAAGCCGATGAAGCCATGTACGAGGCGAAGAGAGCAGGCAAAGGCCGCATCCGCATGCACATCCCCCAGTCCCGCCGAACCGGCCACAGCCCGTCACCCGAGGCCCGCCAGACGGCCACTCCCCTCCAGGCGTCAGACGAACCGGCTGCGCACGGCCTGGGACAGTGACCCCGTACTGCCGGTACCCGAAACCCCTGATTTACAGATGTGACACTTCGCCAGGTCAGCCACAGTCAGATGGTCGGCCTAGGCCGTCGTGGCTGGTTGCGCGAGGGGTGCTGCTCGAGCGAGGGCCGCGGCGGACGCTGGCACTGGCGACGTTCATCAGCGTGATCGGTAACGGTCTCGTCATGACCGGTGTCGCACTGTTCTTCACTCGCTCGGTCGGCCTGTCAGTGGCCCAGGTGGGACTGGCCATGGGGGTGGCAGCATCACCAGCCCAGTCGTCCGGCACGCAGCCTGTTGGCATTCCTTACGGGTCTTCCGGAGACCCCGACGCAGCCTGGCTTTCTCCACTTCAAGTGACAGCGTTTGTCGGCTGGTTGGGGCAGGAGTTCGGCACGCCACCCGGCAGTGCCGGGCCGTAGCGCGACAGCGTGACCTGTGCCACAACTCGCCGATCGTGGGCACGACGACACCGGCGACGCTCGGCATGGCGGCGAGCCCCCCGGGCATCCCCGCAGCGGCCGCGATCGCCGCCATGCCGAGCGGGAACGCCACTCCGGACCGGACCGCGACCCGTCCGCCGAGGCGTTGTCGACGACACCCCGGCTCGCCCTCACTTGGAACGCCACCACCATCAGCGTGTTGACCACCGCTCATGCCCCGACCAGCCACTCGACCCACTGGCCGACAGGGGACACCTCCGATGCGGACCTGGGCTCCGGTTTACGCAAGGGTGACAGATGCGGCAGTCGGGTCACGACGGCCGCGCAGAGCAGGAAACTCAGGGCATTGGCCAGGACCAGTGCCACGTACGCGCCTCGCGTGTCCACCTGCACCACCACACCGGCCATGACCGCACCGCACGCTCCGGCCCTGCGAAGCCGCGTGTCAGCGGCCCCCGGGCCGCGGCTCCTGCCGAGGCCGCGAGCTGGGTGAGGGAGATCGTCAGGACGAACGCCCAGAACGAGTGCACCAGCACCATCGCCAGGAGATGGCCGCGGTGTTCCGCATGGAGATGGTGCCGGCGCGTGATCATTCACCGTCGGTTCGCAGAGCATGTCGCTCCTGCAGTCCCACAAAGTTTCCACAAGATCCGCGGTTACGGTGCGGGCGACCGCGTCCGAACAGGGGGCTCCGCGCCTCCTCGACGAGAGGTGACTCCATGATGAAATCAATGCCGCGCAAACGAAGGGCCATGGTGACCGGGGTGATTCTGGCCGGCGTACTGGCCGCCGGCGGGGCCACCGCCTACGCCTCGTCGACATCCTCGCCGGGCGCCAGTCCGTCTTCGGCCGCCTCCGCGAGCTCGGCCAAGCAGCACCACAACAAGCACCACAAGAAGCACGGCAAGCACCACCGCTCGCTGCCCGGCGTGCACGGCCAGGCCACCGTAAAGAACCGCAAGACCGGCCAGTTCGTGGTGCGTGAGTGGCAGCGTGGCAGCATCACCGGTGTGTCCGGTGCCACGCTCACCGTGAAGAGCGCCGACGGGGTCAGCTGGACCTGGACGGTGGAGAAGAACGCCCGCATCACCCGGGGCGGCAAGAAATTCGCCGAGTCCGCGCTCAAGACGGGCGACACCGTGAGGGTGGTGGGACGGCAGGCCGGCAGCGCCAACGACGCTCTGCGGATCTCCGTGCCGACCCCGGCCCAGCTCGCCAAGCAGCACGCGAAGAAATAGCGCCCATCCGGCGACGCCCGGCTCCGCTGCCCGCTTCCGGCCCGGCCACTCTTGGCCGTCGCGGGAAGCGGGCCCCTTTGCGTCCCGCGGGTCATGGAGAAGTGATGGATCTGAGGCAACTGGAAACCCTCGGTGGCCGTTACCAGTTGGGGGACCTGCTGGGCCGTGGCGGCATGGCGGAGGTCCGGCTGGGCCACGACCGGCGACCGGGCCGGACAGTGGCGGTGAAGACACCGCGGCCCGGCATGGCGCGCGACCCGTCGTGCCGGGAGCGGTTCCGCCGCGAGGCGCGGGCCGCCGCATTCCTCACTCGCCGAACTGCTTCGCTCCGGGGCAAGTCCGACGCCGCACCGTGCGCTGCAACTGGCCGACGGTGTACTGGCGGCCCTGGAGCACGCCCACGCCAAAGGCATCGTCCATCTGCGGGTGGGTCCGGGGGCGGCGGTGGGCTGGGGGACGCGGCCGTGGTGGTGCTCTGCGCGGCGGCGGTCCCCGCAACGCTCAATATGGCGGCGACGGTCAGAGAGATGACGACGGTTTTAACCGTCTTTGTGGAAACCTTGTGATGTCCCGGGCGCCGACAGCCAGTCCCGGCGCGGCGGCGGCAGCGTGTGGTCCGCCCTGGTCGGAAGACGCACTTCGAACCGTGCGCCGCGCCGCCCGTCCGGGCGGTCGAGAACCGTAATGCGGCCCTGGTGCAGCGTGATCTGCTGCGCGACGAGGGTGAGACCGAGGCCCGACCCGGGACTGTCGGGACCGCGGTGGAAGCGCTGGAAGACGGCCTCGCGCCGGTCGGGCGGGACGCCTGGCCCTCGGTCGTCCACGGTGAGCACGGCGTCTTGCCCGTCCTGGCCCAGGGTCACCTCGATACGGGGCGCTTTGTCCTCGTACCGCCCATGGGTGCAGGCGTTGGCCAGCAGGTTGTCCACCGCGGAGCGCAGACCCTGCTCCCAGCCGTGCGTCCGCAGACCCGGGGAGCCCGCCACGGTCACCTCGGCGTCCGGGTGTCTGCGGCGCAGGTCGGCGACCGAGGCGTCCACGACCTCCGCCAGATCGACCGGGCCGAAGGCGTCCGCCTCGACCAGGTCGCCCCGCGCCAGCGCGCGGAGCATCACCAGCAGTCCCAGCAGCCGCGTGTGCTCGCGCCGCAGGTCCTCCAACACCTCGGTGCGGTCCGGATCCGCCAGGTCCGGATGTTCGGTGAGGATGTCCAGGTTGGTCCGCATGCTCATCAGCGGGGTGCGCAGCTCGTGCGAGGCGGCGGCCGAGAACGAGCGGGCCACCTCCAGCGCCTCCGCGGTGCGGCCGGCCTGCTGGTCGTAGCGGGCGAGCACGGTACTGATCGTGCGGGCCAGGTCGTCCACCTCGGCGATCCCGGTCGGGGTGTGGTCGAGGCGGGTGGCGCTGGTCCTGGGGTCGAGGCCGCTGGTACGGCGCTGCAGACGCCGCAGCGGCCGCGCGGTACCGGCCGCCGCCGCCCATCCCACCGCCCCGGCGAGCGGGGCGGCGAGCAGCGCGACGGTCACCACCCGCCCCCGCACCAGCCTGATCAGCGCCTGGCTCGCGGTGTCCGGGGAGAACAGCCACAAGGTGCCGTCCATCGCCGGGCGGTTGACGGAAACCGGCACCGCCAGCACCCGCCAGCTCGCGCCGTCGGCCGCGCGTACGGTGACGGGTGCGGTGGCGTTCGGCGGCAGCGACACGGACGCGCCCGGCTGAGGGCCGCCGACGGTCACCGTGCCCGCGGGTCCCGTCAGCCGTACGCCCACATCGAGCGCGGCCGCGAACAGCCGCCGTTCCCGGGCGTGCTCCACTGACGGCGGCCGACCCGACGCGGCGGCCCGCAGCAGCGCCCTGGCGTCCGGGGTGACTGCGGCGGCCCGAGCGCTCAGTTGGACGTCCTGCTGCCGGTGCAGGTCCTTGGTGACCAGTCCCAGGAGCAGCAGGCCAGCGGCCAGCACCAGCGGCGGCACAGTGACGCCGACCGCGACCGCGATTCGCGTGGACAGCCTCACGGCGCGTCCCGGGGCTCGCGCAGGACGAAGCCGATCCCGCGCACCGTGTGCAGCATCCGGGGCCGCCCACCTGCCTCCAGCTTGCGGCGCAGGTAGCTGACGAAGGTGTCCACCGCGTCGGTGCGCACCTCGAAGTCGTAACCCCACACGCGGTCCAGCAACTGGTCCCGGGTCAGCACGATCCCGGCGTTGCGGGCCAGTACCTCCAGCAGCTCGAACTCGCGCCGGGTCAGCTTCAGCGGTTCCCCGTCGGTGTGCGCCTCGCGGGCGGCCGGTGCCAGGACCAGGGGCCCGACGCGCACCCGGTCGTCGACCGCGGGCGGCCGGCGGCGCAACAGCGCGCCCAGCCGCAGTACCAGCTCCTGGAGGGCGAAGGGCTTGACGAGATAGTCGTCACCGCCCGCCTGCAGCCCGGCGACCCGGTCGGACACCTCGTCGAGAGCGGAGAGCATCAGCACGGGGACGTCGTTCCCGTCCCCCCGGAGCTCGCGGCACACCTCGATGCCGCTCAGGCCGGCCATGGAGATGTCCAGCACCACCACGTCCGGCGACCGGTCGCGCACCGTCTCCAGAGCCGCACGGCCACTCTCCGCCAGAACGACGGAGAAGCCGTTCAGCCGCAGGCCACGATCCAGGGAACGCCGGATGGCCGCGTCGTCGTCCACGACCAGCACCAGCCCGCTCATCGCGTTCACGGCCGCGATGCTACGTCCCGCCCCCGTCCCAGCCACCGCTTGGCGGCCCACGGAGCGCCAAAGATGCTGGCAACAGCCGGCAAAGGGATACGGGGGGACTGCTACGAATCGGTTGCGTCCGGACGCAGGCGGGCCTGCGGGCCGCCCGGCTTCGGCTGGCTGTTCGCGTAGCGGTGATCGGCGCCGATGTGGTGTCCTGGGCGAGGGGTTGGCCGGGTATTGGGGAGGGGCAGCCAGCCCCTGCGAGTTTGAGGAGCAGGTGCAGGTCGTGGGCGGCGGCGAAGGCGCATAGAGCGCTGGAGCCGACGGCGGCGGCTGCGACCAGTGGCCGGGCAGACAGGCGGCCTCCAACGCCGCAGCGGCCGGCGCCCGCACCCGGCGCCACAGCATCTGCACCGCCGCCACAACCGCGACAGCCGGCACCAGGCCGACCACAACCGACTCCGCGGTAGAGACCGGGTCCCCGGCGCGCACAGTGCTCACCGACCCGCCCCCCACCAGTGCGGCCAGCGGCAGCCGCACCACCCCGCCACCGTCAGGACTCCCAACGCCGCCCGGCTCAACGCTGCCAGGGCCAACGCGCTCACGGTCAGCAGCCAGGTCGCCAGCTGCGGCTCCAGCCGTTCGGCCAGCGGCCGGGCCCCCACAGCGGCCGCGACGGGAAAGAGCACCGGCAGGTAGACCGCCAGGTGAAAGGCCGTCACCATGCTCACCCCCGCTCGCCAAGATCGTCGAGAAGCTGTCGAAGCAACGTGCAGCAGGCGCAGCTGCGCGTTCTTGACGTCGGGGTCGATGCGGGGCTCGGTCAGCGCCAGGAGGTCGGCAGCAGTGGGCCGGTGAAGGTGTGCTTCTCTGCGCCGTGGGAGGTCTGTTGGGAAAGGCGGACCGGGACAAGGGCGGTGGGCGCGGCTGGCCTGCGCCAGGCGGGAACCTGCAATCGACCGGCCCGCGCCCACCGCCCCACCGTCTGGCCGACTGCAGGCCCGGCCGCACCGACACGGCCTGACGCTCACTCGCGCGTTGCCAGCCCCTCGACGGCACCCAGGGCGCCCCGGCGGTCCCGTCCCAGCGCAAGGCTCGCCGCGAGTACGAGAACCGCGTCAGCACCCTCGCGTCGACCGGTCCATGATCGTTCTCACCGATAACCGCTGTACCGATGTTCCCCGAGGCCGTTGTCGCCTGTGGTGTGATCGCCCGGCTGCTCAGCGGTGTCAGGTGTCCGCCGTGACCTTCTCGGCGGACGTGCCTTCACCGGTCGGTGAACTTCACCGGTTCGGTGCCCGTCGCGCTGTGGCGTTCGGCCCAGCTCTCCAGGGCCGTGCGGCAGGCGTGGTCGAGGTGGTGCAGTCCCGAGAGGTCCAGCTCGACGGGGCGGTCCTGGGGGAGGGCCTCCAGGCTGTCGAGGATCTTCGGCAGTCGCAGGAAGGTGGCGTTGCCCGACAGGTAGGCCTGGATGGGACCGGCGCCCTTGTCTATGACCTCGAGCTTGACGTGCGAGGCTTCCCAGGCGGTCTTGACGACCGACAGGGCCAGACCGATCAGGACGCCCTCGAACATGTTCACCGCGACGATCGACACGGCCGTGACCACGAGGATCAGCGCCTCGCCCTTGTGGGCCCGCCACAGCGCCACGACCTGGCGGAACGGGATCAGCTTCCAGCCCGCGTGCACCAGGATGCCGGCGAGGGCGGGCAGCGGGATCAGGGCCAGGGCCCATGGCATCGCGGCGGCGAACAGCAGCAGCCACACGCCGTGCAGCACACGGGAGGCCTTGGTCTTCGCCCCCGCGTTGACGTTGGCGGAGCTGCGGACGATCACCGCGGTCATGGGCAGGGCGCCGAGCAGACCGCACACGGTGTTGCCCGCGCCCTGGGCGATCATCTCCTTGTTGTACTGGGTGCGCGGACCGTCGTGCAGCCGGTCCACGGCCGCCGCGCTGAACAGGCTTTCCGCGGAGGCGATCAGCGCGAACGCGATGATCGTGCCCCAGATGGCCGGGCCGGCCAGCTCGCCGAGGGCGTCGGTCCCGGGCGGCTGGATGACGCCGAGCAGGCCCTCCACCTCGACCGTGGCGACCGGCAGGCTGAAGGCGAGTGTGGCGAGCGTGGCCAGGACCACCGCCGCGAGGGCGCCCGGCACGGACTGCACGGCCTTCGGCAGCTTCTTCCACAGCACGATGACGGCGATGGTGCCCGCGCCGATCGCGAGCGAGATCAGGGCCTCGGTGCTGCCCAGGGCGTCGGTGAACGCTCCCGGCAGCCCCGCGATCTTGCCGATGCCGGTCTCCGGGGCCTTCAGGCCGGCCGCCGCGTAGATCTGCCCGGCGATGATCACCAGACCGATGCCGGCGAGCATGCCCTCGACGACGGAGACGGAGATCGCCCTGAACCAGCGGCCGATGCCGAGGAAGCCCATGGCGAGCTGGAGCAGACCGGCCATCAGCACGATCACGCCGAGTGCGGCCACCCCGAACTCGCTGACGGCCTCGAAGACCAGCACGGTCATGCCGGCGGCGGGTCCGGACACCTGGAGGCTGCTGCCGGGCATGAGACCGGTGACGAGGCCGCCCACGATGCCGGTGATCAGGCCGAGTTCGGCCGGGACACCGGAGGCGACGGCCACACCGATGCACAGCGGTACGGCGACGAGGAAGACGACGATGGAGGCGAGGAAGTCCTGCCTCAGGTAAGGGAACTTCGACAGCATGGTCACCAACTCCCTTACAGCGCCTCGAAGGTGCCGGGCTCCGTGCGGTGTTCCCGCACCAGGCCGGTGTGGACCTCGTAGTACCAGGCGTGCAGCTGGAGTCGACCCGCCTTGAGGCCCTGCTCGATGCACGGGTAGGAGCGCAGCCGCTCCACCTGCGCCAGGACGTGGTTCTGCACGGCCTCGGCGACGGTCGGGTCGCTGGTGTCGGAGCACTTGGGCTCGTCCGCCGCGTGCGCGAGCCAGTCGCGCACGGCTGGTACGGCGGACAGGTCGTCGTGGCGTACCACCGCGCCGACGGCGCCGCAGTGGGAGTGGCCGCACACCACGACGTGCTTGACGCCGAGCACCTGCACGGCGTACTCGATCGTGGCTTTCTCGCCCGTGGGGGTGGCGGAGGCGTGCGGGGGGACGATGTTGCCCGCGGTGCGCAGCTCGAAGAGCTCGCCGGGCCGGGCGCCCGTGATCAGGGCCGGTACGACCCTGGAGTCGGAGCAGGTGATGAACAGGACGTCGGGGGACTGGCCCTCGGCGAGGCGAGCGAACTCCTCAGGGCGCTGTCCGAACATGCGGGCGTTGTCGATGAGGGGTTGCATGAGTGTGGTGACTCCTCCTGGCGCGCCGTGGGGTGCGCGTCGGACTTACAGGACAGGGGTGGGGGCTCTGCTGCTCATCAGCGGAACACCTGCAGAGCGGCCAGCGTGTGGGCTGACGTCCATCCCGGCGTGCCCTGGTACGCGGTGCAGGGCGTGGCCCGGCTCGGACGCAGCCGAGGTGCATGCCTTCATCAGCGGGTGGTCCGGCGCTTCGGGGACGCAGACGACGGCGCGGTCGCGGTCGCCGGTGTGCAGGGGACCGGTCCGGTCCCCGAAGGGTCGGGGTCCTGACAGGTGACGGACTTATCGCGTCGCGCCTAATCCCGGCCGGCTTCGTCCAGGTCCTCGGCGTCCTGGCCGACTATCTGGCCGGTGAAAGCGTCAACGAGAGCCTCCACGTCACCGGCACCGTCGTGCGCCTCCACTTCCCAGACCGCCCGGCCGCCCTCCTCGTCCAGCTCCACCTTGAGCACGCGGGCGCCGGGACGGCTGTCGGTGACGATCCCGGCCGCCTGTACGGCGTTGACCGGCCGTGGCCCGAACTGGGCGTCGAGCTCCGGATCGATCTCGATCTCGAAACCGGCCGGCGACGCAGCACGAACCGTGGCCTGCCGACCCTGCGGCTCCTGCCCTTCCTGGCCTGCCGCGGCCAGTGCGGCACCCGTGGTGACGGACAGCAGCAACCCGCCGCCGAGCAGGGTGAACACCTTCGTCTTCCGCATCGATTCCTCCTTTGGAATGCGACTCGTGCTGCCGATCCGCCCCGAGGACAACGCCCCTGCACTGCTTCTGATCAGGCGGCCGGTCAGTCGTCCATGCCGGAGGACGCTAGCGAGCGGTGGACTAGAGAAGGGTTAGGTAAAGGCAGGGTAAAGGCCAGAGTTGGCACAAATTTCGGAAGGCCCCTTCGCTGCGGTGACGCACCACCGTGCTGTCCACCGCCTCCGCCGCTCGACTGCCCGCCTCAGCAGGGCTCCCAGCAGCGGCCCCAACCGGTGCGTGACCGGCCGCCGCACGTGTTCCGGCAGTCTGGACGGCGACGAAGGGGAGTAGTCCCGCAACAACCGGCTGGTCGACACACTGGCCGCCCGTCCTGCACGGGCGACCCGGCCACTGGGCCACGGAGCCACAGCGCCCGTGGTGGACGAGACCTTCGGTCCAGCTCGCTGGTGACGCGGCAGATGATGGTGCGCAGCGGCTTCGTCCTTCGGCTCGACGGGACGGAGCCTTTCAGATCATGGACATTGGCGAGGAACCGTGGTCAGGGTGTTCCATCCTGGTGGTGGCCGCGGTCCTGCCGAGCGGCAGCCAGGTCCTACAGGACTCCGCCCGTGTGTCAGATCTGTGCGGGCTGTTGCTGACGCGGGCGTGGGCGGGAGAAGTCGTGGTCGGTGCCCGGGAGCTGTTCGGTGCAGGGCAGGCTGACCACAGCATCGAGGCCGCCGGCGGGGGCGGGGCGGAGGGCTACGTCGCCGCCGCTGGCGTGGGCGAGGCGCTGGACGAGAGCCAGGCCGAGTCCGGTGCCGCCTTTGGGGGCGTCCGGGGCGCGCCAGAAGCGGTCGAAGGCGCGGCGGCGCTGCTCTTCGGTCATGCCGGGGCCTTCGTCGATCACATGCAGGTCCGCCCAGGAAGCACGCCCTTCGGGGACGGTGCGGCGGCGGGCGGCGCGATGGCGCAGTTGGAGGGTCACGGTCGTGCCGGGCGGCGAGTGGCGCAGGGCGTTGGAGAGCAGGTTGTCCAGGATCTGCTCGACGGCTCCGGGCAGGGCGAGGACAGGGCCGGCACGCTCGCCGGTCAGGTGGAGACAGACGCCGTGGTTGTGGAAGACGGGAGCCCAGGTCTGGTGGCGTTCGGCGCAGACCCGTTCCACGTCGATCAGCTCGCGCGTGGCGGCCTTCTCCTCCAGGCGGGCCATCGCGAGCAGACCTTCGACCATGCGGGCGAGCCGCTCGGTCTCGGTCTGCGCGGCGGCCAGGCTGCCGCGACCGAAATCGGCGACGGCGGGCTCGAGGTTGTCCAGGCGCAGCCGCAGGGCGGCGAGCGGGGTCTTGAGCTGGTGTGAGGCTTCACCGGCGAAGGCGCGCTGGGAGGCGAGCAGGTGTTCCAGCCGGGCGGCGGTCTGGTTGAAGGCGGCGGCCAGGCTGCGTACTTCGGGCGGTCCGTTGATGATCGTCACGGGACCGTCGGACAGGCTGCCGCCGGCGAGTTGGACGGTGGCCTGCTCGAGTTCCCGGATGGGGCGTCCCGCCCACCGCGCGATGGCGAAGCCCACGGCGGCCACGGCGGCCAGCACCGCGAGTCCGGCCAGGGCCAGCAGCAGCCACACCTGGTGCACCCGGGCGTGGACTGTGTCGGTCGGCACGGTGACGCGGACCGCGGCGGCCGGCGGGGTCTCGTGGCCGACAGGAGCGGCGACGGAAAGGTACTGCACGCCGCCGATGCTGGAGGTGCGCACATCGGTGGAGCCGTGGCCGGCCAGGGCGGCGGCGACTTCCGGGCGTCCGGCCATGTCGCGTGCCTGCTCGGGGGACATTGGCTCCGAGGAGGCGATGACGGTGCCGTAGCGGCTGACCACACTCACCTGTCCGCCGATGCGGCGGGCGCACTCGGTCACGCGGCGCGGCAGGTTCTGCGTCTCCCTGCCGGCTTCCAGCGACAGTTCGGCGTACGCGGACAGGGAGGCGGCTTCGTCGTGGGCGGCGCTGATGATGCGGTCCCGCTCGGCCTGCGAGTACACGAATCCCAGCGGGATCTCCAGGCAGAGCAGGACAAGTACGGCGATGCTGAGGTAGGTCAGCAGCAGGCGGCGGGTCACGGGAAGGCGACCTCTCGCACTTTCCCGTATCCATGCCCCGAGTCGCCGGGCCCAGCGTGGGCCACGGCGAGGCGGAAGCCCACACCGCGCAGGGTCTGGATCCAGTGCGGGTGGCCCAGCTTGCGGCGCAGCGTGGCGACGTGGACATCGAGGGTCTTGGTCGGGCCCTCGTAGTGGGGATCCCAGACCCGGTTGAGGATCTGCTGGCGCGAGTACACCGCGCCGGGGTCCTCGCACAGCAGTGCCAGTAGGTCGAACTCCTTCGGCGTCAGCGCGATCAGTGACTCGCCGACCCATACCTGGCGGGTGCGCCGGTCCACGACCAGTGGGCCCGGTATCGCACCACCGACCGAACCTCCCGCGTATGCCGCCGTCTCCCGAGCGCCGAGGGCTTCGTGCAGGGGCGAGACGTATGCCAGGGATGCCGGAGCGGTGAAGGAGCCGTAGGCGGGCGGATGGTCCGAGGGCGGTGTCTGCGGTGCCGGGTCGTGTCCATACGAGGCCGTGGCCATGGGGGCAAAGCCCCCCGTCGCTGTGCCGAAGGCGGTGCTGGTGCGCTGGGAGCGGCGGGTGACGGCGCGTATGCGGGCGATCAGCTCCCGCAGGCTGAACGGTTTCGCCAGGTAGTCGTCGGCGCCCAGTTCCAGGCCCAGGATCCGGTCGGCCTCCTCACCGCGTGCGGTGAGGATGATGACGGGAACGTCGGAGACCTGCCGGATACCGCGGCAGACGTCGATACCGTCCATGTCCGGCAGCCCCAGGTCGAGCAGCACGACTTCCCCGTACGGCCCCTGAAGTCCCTCGGCGCCCGTAGCGACCCGGCTGACCGAGAACCCGTAGTTCTGCAGCCCTTCGGCCAGCGGCTCGGCGATCGTCTCGTCGTCCTCGATGAGCAGCACCTGTATGCCCATGCCACCGTCTCTCCACGAATCCGAACAACGCAAAACCGCAGTGGAGTTGTCACAGTACAGCCAGTGTCAATCCAGTGCTGATGCATTCAGTATCGACGTGCATCGCTGACGGAAAACTGCACGGATCCGAGTCGATGGGCGGCCCGAACGGCCCCCCTCGGACCGAAAGATGGACTGCTTCTAGTGGTGCTTTAGCATTGCCTTAACCTTCATCTGAGCGCTGCTTCCTTCGCGTTAAAAGCAGCTGGTCAAAGCGCTGCAGCAGGGCGTGTCATGGCGCTCTGCTGAAGAGTGCCCACTCGGTCCGGCGTCAAGTCCATTCTCGGAGTGGCGAATGCCGCAAACGGCCGAAAGGGTCACTGCCGCAGGATCTGTTCATCACCTGGATGGATTCAGGCGTCATACCCCCGAACATGTCGCGGGATGCGGAACTGGGGGAATATTCGAGCTGCGCAAGGCAGGCAACAGTGACCCGCCGCACGCCAATGCACGAGGCGACCGGCGAAGCCGCCACCATCCAGTACGCACCGAAGGCGCTCGGCGTTCAGCACCGCGCCGCGTACGGGGCACTCGCACTGGGAGAGCACCGGGGGAGTGCCGCGCCCTGCCCGAGTCCACGACCGTACGCTGCGCCTTCCCCCGCCACGCCCTGGACGGAGCGGAGGTCCGCGCCGCGCTCCTTGCAGTCGTGGTCCGCCTCGGCGGGGTGTTGCGCCGGCGCGACCAGGCGGCCCGCGCCGTCACTCTTGTGCTGAGGTTCGCCGGTGTCAGCCGATGGGAGATGACCCGCCGCCTTGGCGAGCCCTCCGCCCATGACGACGATCTTCGCGCCGTGGCCTACCAACTGATGGATGCCGCCGGTCTCCAGCGCGGCAGACCAGCCTCGATGACGCCCGCGAGGCACGGCTGGTCGCCGAAGCTGCTGTCGACCGCGTCCGTGACAAGTACGGCCCGGGGACGTCATCGGCCCGGCCGCCGCCTTTCGGCGCGCTTCGTGAACCCCTCCCCGTCCCCACCGTGGGAGGTGAGGCTCGTGTTGCTGGATTTGCCCGGGTGGCACCGGCTTTGGTCGCAAGGTGGCTGCCGCACCGGCCCTACGTCCAGGCCGTCGACCAGGCCCTTGCCGACCGAGGCATCCCGCCCGGCATCGTCCGACCGGCCCCTGGACGTCTACGCCAAACAGCGCCAGTCTTCGAGGAGTACAGGGCCTCAGCGGTCAAGGACGGCGACGACCCCGCCGTCGTCGCCAAGGAGATCGTCGCCGCGGCGACCGGCGCCAAGCCGAAGCTGCGCTACACCGCCGGCGCCACCACCGGACGCGTCCGCACCATGCGCCGCATGATCCCCTCCCGCATCTTCGACCAGCAGCTGCGCAAGCTGAACCGCCTGCCCGCCTGACCACTTCGGAAGATCCCACGAGACACAGCGACACGAAAGCGAAGCCCGCCATCGGCACCTACCTGGCAGACGCGGCCGAGGACCTCACCGTGGGAAGGCCCCTCCGCGACGTTCACCTACCGGCGCCTCGGCCCGCGGGGTGGCATCCCGCTGGTCCTGCTGAACCGGGTCCGAGGCACGCTCGACTGGTGGGACCCGGAGTTCCTGGACCACCTCGCCGCCGGCCACGACGTGATCGTGTTCGACAACATCGGCACCGGCTACACCACGGGCACCCCGCGCGACTCCGTCGAAGGACTCGCCGATGGCACTGTCGAGTTCATACCGCCGCCTGTACTCCGTGACGCGTATCGGGATCCGTTCTCGATGGGAGCGTTCAGCGCGCACTGGCCAGAGTGGCCGACAAAGTTCAGGTTCGGACACGTAACCGTTCCGGTGCCTGCGCAAGGACATCGCCAGGGCGAACGTTGCCTGACGCGGTACTAGGTTCCCTGGGTGGTCTGGACTGGTCCCCGTGCGCGATCGACTCCGTCAGTGTGCGGGCCCTCAAAGGGGGCGGCTGACGGGACCGAATCCGACCGACCGTGGCAAGAAGGGATCGAGGATCCACCTCATCGCGCTACGGCCTGCCCTTGTCCATCGGTATCTCCGCCGCGAAACTCCATGACAGCCGGGGCCCTGATCCCGCTGGTCCGCGGCATCCCGCCCATCCGCTCACGCCGCGGCCCGCGACCCAGCAGACCCGGCAATCTGCACGGAGACAAGGGTTACGACTACCAGCACCTGCGGCGCTGGCTGTCCTCCCGCGACGTCCGGCACCGCCTCGCCCGCTAGGTCATCGAGTCGTCCCAACGACGGGGCCGGCACCGATGGGTTGTGGAACGGACCATGTCCTGGCTGTCCGGCTGCCGACGCCTCCACCGCCGCTACGAGCGCAAGCCGGAACACTTCCTCGCCTTCACCGCCATCGCCGCGACCCTCATATGCCACCGCCGGCTCACCAGCTGAATGACGGCTCACAGTTGGTCCCCCATGCCGGCTGGTTCCGGAGGATGCAGCCCGCCACCGTCCTTGATGTCCTGCTCGCAGGTTCGTCCGTCGTAGGACTGGTCATTGGGGATCAATAGCACTCCGGCAACCTGCTCAGGGTGCTCGACGGCGAGCCAGTCGTCGCCCGTGAGGTCACCGTCCGGCCCGAACGCCTGGGACGAATAAACCGTCTGACACCCCAACGCCACGCGCTGCTTATCGACCGCGCAGGCGTCCACTGCAGGGCCGGATCCCTCGTCGGCGCCGTCGAAGCGGTAGTGGAAGTGGACCTGGTCACCTTCGGAGGGCACCTGCGGGTGTGGCTCAAGGCGCCAGTCAACGACCTCGGCGGTGACGCCGAGAGGCCGCCCAGACGTGTCCTCGACCTGCACCCTGACACCGGCCTCACCGCGCTCCGCAGTCGTGTCGGTGCAGCCCCAGTGGGAAGAGCAGCCGGACAGGGCGAGAATCACCAGAGCCAACGGAGCACCGGCAAGTATCCGTGCGGGGAACACTCAGGTGACCTCCAGTCAGGGTGGAGCGGAGCAGTGTATCCCGGGGCATGGCAGCTGTGGGTGACAGCGACGAGCGCCTGCGGGCGGTGAATCCTCGCCCTCATCTCCTACGGTCGATCTCCTTCGATCTCCTTCGATCTCCTTCGGTCGCCGAGGTGGAAGTGGTTCAAGCCCAGCAGGCCGCAGAGCTTGCCGAGGAAGCGGCGGGCGGGCGAGTCCTCGGGGTATGCGTCCAGTTCGTCGAGGAGCCGCAGCAGTGCCCGGTTGCTCTCCACGAACAGGGCTCGGTCGCTCAGCCGCTGCGCGTGCGTCAGGGCCTCCCGGCAGGCACCCAGCCGGCGTCCGTCGGTGGTGCCGCGGCGTATCTCGCGGGCGGAGAGCAGGTCGTCGAGGACTTCGGCGGCTCGTGCCGCGCCTGGGCTCCCCGTACGGCGGGTCAGTTCGTGCGTACGGCGGGCGTGCTCGATGGCTGTGTCGAGGTCGTTCCGCTTGGCCGCGTGCGTGGCCAGGCGGGAGTGGACGATGGCCACCCAGCCGTCGTCGGCCAGCCCCTCGCCGAGTTCTTCGCGGAGCAGTACGTCGGTGGCCTCAAACTCCCCGTCCTCGGCGAGGGTCTCCGCCTCGTGGAGCTTCTCCATCGGGTTGCCCGGCTCGCCGGCTCCCGACAGTTGGCGCAGCGCGGCGGGATGGCCCAACCCGTCCAGCTCGCGCGCGATCCGGTGAGCCGTCAGCAGATGGCCGTACAAGTGCATGTACAGCAGGCCGGGCGGGTGCTCGTAGCCGTCGTCCCACCCGGACAGGAGGCCACTGTGCGGTGCGCCGGGCGCCACGTCGCCGACGACCTGTTCCACGTTCTCCTCGGTGTAGTCCAGGGACACAGTGATGGCCGGGAGTCGCGCCTCGTACACCACGCGGCACAGCGCCTGGCCCACGTCGTTCGCGACCAGGCCGGACTTTCCCACCACCACCCACACGTCGGCCCGGACGGACTGCGCCCGCACCCGCCCGTGCGGCCGATGCCCGACGGGGACGGGGTCCTCCGCGGTCCAGCTCCCCGAGATGAACAGGACGAGATGAGCACGGCTTCCCCCTCGCACTCGGCGACGACCGCGACATGGCAGGTCTGCCTGGTGCCGGTGGTGTCCAGGTCGGGGAAGCGCCAGTACGGCGTCACGTCGGGAGGCCCTGCGCCAGCCTGTTGCTCCTCGATGTAGCCCCGAAGGTTCAGGCCACGCCCGTGACCAGAGCATGCCGACTCATCCGGCTGTTCGGCACCCGTCGAGATCGAGGCGAAGACCCTGAGGTCAAGGAGTGGGGCGACTACCTGTACGTGAAGAAGAACGCCGTCGATCTGGCCCGCAAGGAGCTGGTCCGCATCCTGACCAAGTCGCCGGTCGTCACCCGCGACATCGACCTGCTCACCAGCCTGCCCCGGGCCGAGGTCGGCATGACCGTAACCGCTGCGGACGACAAGGTCAGTCGGTCGTCCACCACGACGACAACGACGCCTTGCGGCAGAGGCTGGCGGGATCTGCGTGAGCGCGTCGCGTCGAGCGGGAGGGTCAGGCGATGGCGTCGGGCTCGGGGTCGGGGACCGCCTGAGCCCAGGCGCCCGGGTCGGCCGTCCCCGCCGCAAGCCGGACTCGCTGTTCGCCGACCGAGGCTATGACCAGGACATCTGTCTGATCACCCACCGACAACTCGGCTCACTGCGTTAGTCGTTGTTAGGGTCCAGGCAGGCCAGGCCGATCTCGTTGAACTTGTGGATCACGTCCCGCCTCCCCGCACCGTGTCTTGTGGGGCCGGACGTCGATGTCACCTCGTGTGCGAGCTTCAGTGCGATATCTCTCTAGGGATACATCCGAAGGATCTGTTCGGCGAGTTGTCGGATGCGCTCGCGAGCTTCTGCGGGGCCGGTGACGGTGACGCTGTCGCCGAACTGCAGTAGCAGGCGAACGTCCTCCAAGTCCCGGCCGGTGACCGTGATGCTCACTCGTTGCGCTCCTGCGGTGTCCCGAATGGTCAAGCGGCGGCCGAGGATGCGCCTCGCCCGACTGAGTTGGTTCGAGTCAAGTTCGGCGTGGATCTGGAAGGCGTCCGGGTTCTCCCAGTGCGCCGTCAGTTCGCTTGCGACGCTTTCCAGGGTCACGTCCGGACGCAGCCGACGAGCTGCCCGCATCGACTCCCAGCCGACGATCCGTTCCAGCGCGTGGAGTCGAGGACGACCCGCGGAGTCTGCCACGAGATACCACCTCCCGGCTTTGGCCAGCAACCCATAAGGATCTATGACCCGCCAGGTGTCCTCGCTGTCCTCGGATCGGCGGTAGCAGATGCGCAACCGCACACCGCGACGCAGGTCACCCACCAGCGCTGCCGGAGGCAGCCCCTCGGTGTCTCCGGAGAACCACGGTCTGTTGTCGGTGGTAACGACCGTGCTCAAGGGCAGCACATCGGTGTTCGACAGGCGCAGGGTCGACCGCACTTTCTGGTGCGCGCGCTGGGTGTCGGCCGAGGCTCCGAGTTGCTCGCGCTGCATGTCGTCGAGGCCGTAAAGCGCGAGATGGTCCCGTTCGCTGGGGGTGAGTCGTGACGTGTCGAGCAACCCACCGGGTAGAAGGGTCACCCCGCCCCAACGGCCTCGTCGGATCAGCAGCGGGAAGCCCGCTTCCTGCAGCCATTGCAGATCTCGGACGACGGTGCGGACCGACACACCGACTTGCGCCGCCAGATCGGCGGTCGTCATGGTCTCCCGAGATTGCAGCGTCAGCAGCAGCGAGAAGAAACGATCCGGAGTCACGGATCAAGACTCTCAGGAAACATGACGGAATCCGTCATGAATGACAGGCAGGCTCCGGTCGTTCAGTGAGACCGCCCCAAGGAGTGAGCAATGTCGACCTCGATCGTGTTCATCGTCTACGTCAATGAAGCACCCCAAGCTGCCCGCTTCTACGCAGACCTGCTCGAGATCAAGCCCAGCTTCGAGACCCCTGGATACATCGCCTTCGATCTTGGCGACGGCGCAGACCTTGCGCTCTGGAGCGGGCAATTCGACGGCCTGACCCCGGAGGTGCCACGCACCAGCGAGGTCTGTCTCGCACTGTCTGGCGGACCCGACGCGATCGATCGCCAGTTTGAACGGTGGGTGGCGAAAGGGGTCCGAGTGGTCAGCGAGCCGCGCGATGAAGTATTCGGGCGCACCTTCGTCGTCGCGGATCCGGATGGCAACCTGATCCGAGTCGCCCCCATCGACTGATGACACGCCGCTATGACTCATCGAAGTGCACCGTTCACTGCAGATCGAAGCGGCGCCGCACTACGTGCAGAGCATCGCGCTTCGTAACGACGACCCAGCAATGACAGGCCGACCACGCAGCCTTCATGGACCGCGACCTCGCCGAGATCGACTACGTGCATGAGGACGGCTACCGGGAGTCGGGGGAGGCATCGGCGGACCTGCTGCGCGACTGCGCCCGCCGAGGGATGCGCCCCGGTCCTGGCGGCCGGCGACGGGGCTCTCGGCTTCTGAGGCCTTGGCCGACGTTTCCCGGCCGCCCGGCAAAGGCCGAACTCGCGTAGACCTACGTCTCCATGACGATGACGGGCAGCACTTACCTGGCCAGGTGCCGGGGCGCCTCGTTGAGGGCGACCTCAGGTTCCTGCTGATCGACAACTTGGTTGGACAACAGTCGCAGCGCGTCGGCCGAGGCGCTGTCGTTGGGTGTGTAGACCTCAAGCCGGTGGTCGGGGCTGTCGGGCTGGAGCCACACCTGGTAGTCGACGTCGGCCCTTCCGACGGTGGGGTGTTGCAAGCGCATGGTGCCCACGGTGCAGTCCGCGACGTCACCTTTGGCCCACAGCTTGGCGAAGTCGCCGCAACGCATGGCGAGTTCGCCGATCAGTGCGGCCAACCGGGCGTCGTTGGGATACCTGCCCGCTGTGAGGCGCAGGTACGCGACATGGGTTCGTGCCAGTTCATCCCAGTTTCGGTGCAGGTCGCGAGTGAGGGAGTCGAGGAAGAACATCCGGGGGATGGACGGCCGATGTGCGAGATCGTGGGGCGCGTCGAAGTCGACGTGTTCTGCGACGAGGGCATGTCCGGTGTGGTTCCAGGCCAGCACGTCGCCGCGGCGGCCGAGCACGACGGCCGGAGTGGTCTCACCCAGGGACGCCAGGAGCGCCAGTACTCGTGGGTGCGGCCTTTCAGGTCGGGGACGAACCAGGCGTGATGTGGCGGGCTGACGGGCGAGGTTGTGCAGGTGGGCTGTCTCGGCCGGATCGAGCTGTAGCACGCCTGCGAGCGCATCGAGGACCTGTTGGGAGGCCGTACCGGCCTGGCCCTGTTCCAGCCGCGTGTAGTAGCCGGCGCTCACGCCGGCGAGTTGGGCGAGCTCCTCGCGGCGCAGGCCCGGTACGCGGCGGGCGGTGCCGTAAGTGCGCAGTCCGACGTCGGCGGGCGTGACCCGGTCGCGGCGGGTCTTGAGATAGGTCCCGAGGTTCTCCAGCTCCATGACTGCGAGCGTAGGCGCCACGGTCCGTGCCTGGGTGCCCCTGTGAGGTGTACCCATGACGCGGGGATGGCTGCCGAGCGGACGACGCCGCACCATCCCAAGCATGAATGAACAGCGCGTTTCTCACTCACCGGGTCCGCGGGCGTGGCTCGGTCTGTTGGTGGTGCTTGGCCCGGTACTGCTCGTCGCGATGGACAGTTCGGTCCTGTTCCTGGCGATGCCCAAGGTCGCGGAGGCGCTGTCGCCGACCGCCGATCAGGCGCTGTGGATCCTGGACGTCTACGGATTCGCCGTCGGGTCCCTACTCATCGCGTTCGGCAACGTCGGCGACCGATACGGCCGGTTGAAGCTGTTGATGACCGGCGCGGCGGTGTTCGGCGCGGCCTCGGCGGGAGCGGCGTTCGCCCCCGGGCCGGAGTTGCTGATCGCCTTCCGGGCGCTGATGGGCGTGGCCGGTGCCACGCTGCTGCCGTCGGCGCTGGCGGTACTCAGCGAACTGTTCACCGACCCACGCCTGCGAGCGAAAGCGATCGGCATCTTCGCAGCGACCTTTGCCGCCGGCTTCGCGATCGGCCCGGTCGTCGGGGGACAACTGCTGAACAGCTTCTGGTGGGGATCGGTCTTCCTGATCAATCTCCCCGTCGTCGTGCTGTTCCTCGTTCTGGCCCCGGTCCTGCTCCGCGAGGTACGTGCCACCCGGACCGGCCGCATCGACGCTCTGAGCGTTCTGCTCTCCGCTGCGGGCATCCTGCTGACCGTCTACGCGATCAAGCACGTGGCGGCGGATGGGCTGACCGCGGCTCCGATGGCCACAGGGATCGTCGGCGTCGTGACCCTGTGGTGGTTCGTCCGGCGGCAACTCCGCCTTGAACGCCCGCTGATCGACTTCCGCCTCTTCCGCGACCGGGTGTTCACGATTGCGGCCATCACCGGGCTTCTGCCTCTGGCCGCATGGTCGGCAGTGGCCTACCTCGGCGGCATCTACCTCCAGTCCGTCCTCGGACTGACCGTCCTGGATGCGGCTCTCGTCGCGCTCCCCGGCGCCGCCGTGCTCACCGTCACCTGCATCGTCACACCGGCACTCGTCACGCGTATAGGCACCCGGGCAGCGCTCATCACCTGCCACTTCCTCATCGCCGCAGGGTTGCTCCTGCTGCTGGCCACCAGCATCTCCAGCGGTATCGGCTGGTACGTGGCATCCACCGTCATCGCCGGCATCGGCTACGGCATCTCCTTCAGCGTCGTCGCCGACACCGCCATCGCCGCGGTTCCCGCAGAGCGCGCTGGGTCCGCGGCAGCGATCGCCGAGACCAGCAACGAGATCGGCAACGCGCTCGGCATCGCACTCCTCGGCTCGCTGGCCGCCCTGATCTTCCGGCTCCAGGGACCTGACCTCGCCGGTACTCTCAACGAGACATTGCAGGTCCCCGGCCTCACGGCCGCGGTGATCGGCGACGCGAAGACCGCCTTCGTCACCGGTCTGCACACCGCTGCCGTCATCGCCGGCACCCTGCACGCCGCACTCGGTGCATTCGCCCTGCGCCGGATACCGAGAACCTTCCTCAGCACGGGTGAGGCCGGCACGGAGGCCGTGGCCCAGGACGCCGTCGAAGAAAGCAGCGTTCGATGACCCATGCCAACTCCCCGCTCAGCATCGAGGGCCGGCGGCGCCTCGTCGAGCGGTGCCGGACTCGGCCGATCGCTCACGTTGCAGCTGAGATGGGCATCTCCCGATCTTGCGCACCGAAGTGGGTGAATCGCTACCGGCGGTATGGCGCGACCGGACTGCTCGACCGGCCTTCAACCCGAACACACAAATGGTCAGATGCAAGGGTCGCGTTGGGGTGCCCAAAAAGGAAGGGCGAACGCGGGGGCTATGTCGGGGGCTATGTCGGGGCGTCGCCCCGGTCATGACGGAGGGACTGTGGGACGGTCAGCGGAGCCAGCCGTTCGGGCAGTCACTCGACGCGGCGGCTGCGGGGCCGCTTGCCGCGCCGAGTCCCGACTCCCTGCTGAGTCACGAAGAGATCTCTCACGCGCGGGAGGCGAGGCGGGCCGCGTCCGCCTTCCAGGGCGCGGTGGTCGGGCCGCCCGACCACCGCGCCCAGGAGGCGGAATCAGAGACGAACCCGCCTCCGGGGCCCCACGGTGCCGGACCGCCCCCGGATTCGTGCCGTCAGGAGACGCGGATGTCCGACCAGTTCGTGGTCTTGCCGACCTGGGACCGGCTGTCGAAGCCGCCCGTGCCGTTGCCCCGGTTCAGCCAGGCTCGGCCGTCCTTGTCGAGTGAGACCAGGTCGGCCCGGCCGTCGCCGGACAGGTCGAGTCCGCCGACCACGTCCTTGTAGGACGTGCCCCAGTCTTTGAAGACCAGCGACCGCGGCTTGAAGGTGCCGGCGCCGGTCCCGTTGAACCGCCACAGCTCGTTCGACGCGTCGATGGCCAGCAGGTCGTTCTTGCCGTCGCCGCCCAGGTCTCCCGCAGCGATCAGCCTCTTGTAGCCGCCGAAGCCGGACCCGGCGAGTGCTCGGGCCGGGAAGCCGCCCGCGCCGTTGTTCGCGTACACGTACAGCTTCCCGGTCGAGGCGGACCGGGTCACCAGGTCGGCCCTGCCGTCGCCCGTCATGTCGCCGGGCGAGAGGACCGCGTTGTACGCGCTCCAGTCCGAGGAGACCTTCATGGAGAACGTCTGCTGGTCGGGCAGCCCGCCGCCGCAGATCGTCGGGTGGACGCGGGCCTCGCCCTTCGGGGAGCGGACGAACACGTCGTTGCAGCGGTCGCCGTCGAGGTCGCCGAAAGGCAGTACGAGCGTGCCCGTCGGCCAGCCGCTCGCGCGCTGACCCGCGATCAGCTTCGTTGCGTCACCCGCGTACACCTTGAGCCCGGCGCTGCCCCGGCCGAACAGGTCGGCCTTGCCGTCGTCCGTGTAGTCACGCCACTCGGGCAGCGCGCGGCCGGTGGCGGTGGCCTGGTACACGCCGTCCAGGACGGTGCTGTTCGTCTCGCTCCGCAGGTACTCGTCCCACAGCACGACGGGCCGGCCGAGCGCGTCGGCGGCCACCTGCGGCGCCCCGGTGAACCGGGCGCTCTTCGCGCTCAGCCGCCGCGGGGTGGACCAGGTGCCGCCCTTGAAGACGGCGGCCATCGTGTACTCCTCGTACGAGTAGCCCTCCCGCCACGTCACCGTGACCGTGCCGCCCGAGGTGGCGGCCGCGGCGACATGCCGCACCTTCTGGTGGGTGGAGAAGCGCTGCGAGTACGGCAGCCAGAGGCCGGTGGCCGCCGAACGCACCGCGTACCAGGGGGCGGTGGGCCCGCCGGCCACGAAGAGGTCGCCGTTGGGCAGGTAGACGGGCGCCGTCATCCTGTACGTGCTGCCCTGGCTGTCGGCGGACTGCGGGGTGCTCCACTGCGTGGCGCCGGCGGGCCGACGGGAGTGCATGAGGTGCGCGTCGTCGTAGAAGACGTCGAAGCCGCCCTGCCGATCGGCGAACACCTTCGGACGCGCGAGATCCTTGTTCGGGACCGGGAAGCCCTGGACCGCGGTCCAGGCGGACGCGCCGGGGGCCTTCTCCAGGGCGACGACGGCCTTGCTCGCCTGCCACTGCCACATCAGCAGGGCGGTGCCGTCCTCGGCGACCGCGAGGTCCATGTTGGCGATGTCGCGGCTGCCGGACGGCGGCTGCTCGTCGAGGTCGGCCGGAGCGGTCCACGCGGCCTGCGGGCCGGTCTTCTCGGCGGCCCTCACGACGCCGGAGACCGACCACACGGCGACCAACCGGCCGTCGGGGGTCGCCGCCAGGTGGTGGTAGCCCTTCTCGGGGACCGCGGCGACGTATTCGGGCTCGGAGAAGGCGGTCGCGCCGGGCGTGAGGGTGGCGACCTTCAGCCAGTGGTTGCCCTGGTCGTCGGCGCGCTCGGCCCGCCAGGCCAGGCGTACGGAGCCGTCGCCGAGCGAGACCAACTCGGTGCTGTATCCGCCGGCGTCCGGCCAGGTCTGCGGGGTGAGCCAACGAGTGCTGCCGGCGGGCCGGATCCGGGTGGAACGCCCGTCGCCGGTGAGGGAGACGAGGGCGCCGTCCCCGGCCGACACCAGGGCGTTCAGCCCGCCCGAGGCGGAACCGGGGTCGGGGGCCGGGGCGTGGAGGGCGCGGGTACCCCACGAGCCCGGCGCACGCGTCTCGACGGCGGCCACAGCGGTGCCGGCGTCCGCAGCGGTACCGGCGGCCGTGGCGGTGCGAGTGGCCGTGGCGGTGGTGTGGGCGGCGGCCGGGTCGGCGGCCGCCAGAGCGAAGACGGGAGTGAGCGCGATGCCGAGCACCGCGCGGGACTGCGAAGCCATGGGAATGCCCCCCCGGGCAGGACGAATCGGTTGGCACGGATTCGCCGAACTGTTCGAACAAGTCGGACGCAGCGTATATCAACCAAGATCGTCCCGTGTGGGGGAATCCCCCCGTGCCCGGAGGGGTCCTGCCGACGTGCCTGGTGCCGCCGTGAAGTTCGACTCCCCGGCCCGGCAGGTGCGGGCCCGGCTCGCGGTGCGTCTCCGCGACCTCGGCCGGGCGTACTCCTCGGGCACGGCTCTCAGTGAGCCGCGGCCCTTGTCGGACAGCACACCTAGCGGATGTCTCTCCGATCAATGATTCGTCGTTCTGGTCATGCTCGCTTATCCCTGTCGGCTCAGGCTGTTGGTGACACTGAGCAACCATGTGCGGATGCCGTCGGGGGCAATGGAGCGCGCTGCGACCCAGGTCGGCCAGCGCCGAATCAGCACGCCACGAACCCCGTGCTGGTTCCGTGCTGAATTCGAGGCGCAGCCCCGCCTCCGGGGCTTCGGGTCTCCGAAACCCCGGGTGGTCGCCCCGACTCTGAATGGCGGCATCCGTGGCCGGGAGCGAGGGCCTGCTGTACTGGCCTGGGCATTGCCCTCCGGCCAGATCCGGGGAACTGCCTCTTTGCGGCTCCCCGGTCGTTCAGTGGCCGTCTCCCTGACGACGGCTCGGCACCAAGCGGGTGCTGACGCCGATGCGGTTCCAGGCGTTGACGGTGGCGACCGTCATGACGAGCGCCGCCAGTTGCCGGTCGTCGTAGTGGGCGGCGGCTTCGTTCCACACCTCGTCGGGGACTCCCTCCGCGTCGAGGCGGGTGGCGGCGTCGGTCAGTGCGAGCGCGGCACGTTCGGCCTTGGTGAAGAAGAGGGACTCGCGCCAGGTCACGAGGGAGAACAGCCGTTCGTCCGGTTCTCCGCCGTTCCTGGCCTGGTGACTGTGCAGGGACACACAGAAGGCGCAGCCGTTGAGCTGACTCGCCCGCAGCTTGACCAGCTCGCGCAGCGGCGCCGGCAGTGGGCTGGTCGAGAGGTACTGCTCCAGGCCCAGCATGGCCTGATAGGCGGCGGGCTCCAGCTCGGCGAGGTCGATGCGTGGGTTCACGGGTGCTCCAGGTGATCGGCCGGCGGGCGTCGGCCGCGCGGCATCGGGTTGCTTCCGGGCGGGTGTGGCACCTCAGCGCGCTGCTCGAACCTGACATCGGCTTCGGGGGCGAGGCCGAGTTGCGGGCCGGTGAGCCGTTCGGGCGCCGAGATGAGGATGTTGTAGTGGTTCGGGAAATGGCAGGCGTCGAATCCCAGGACCGTCCCCACCAGGCTCCCGCCGGCCCAGACCTCGTCGCCCCGGTCGATGACGCCGGCGCATCCGATCTCCACGAAACCAAGGAATCCGACGCGGTCGATCCGGGCGCCGGCGGCGGTCTCCGTGTGGTCGGTGGTCACCAGCTCATGCACCTCCCCACGGCGGACACACCGGCTCGCGAACTCCTCCAGAGTCATCCCCCGGTCGTCACGCCGGTGGGTGAGGACCTTCACCAGCCGCCCGTACACGGCGCGCTTGGCACCGTCCTCTCCGGGTGTCACGGGTGGCGTACCTCCTGTCCGGCACGGGGTCGGCCGAGGCGTTCGTAGGCGTACGTGGCGGCCACCAGTTCCAGGGCGGCCAGACCGTCGGGGCCGTTCGTGCGCCGGCCGGACAGGACGTCGGTGAAGTCCCGCAGGACGCCCACGTATTCGTGCCACAGGGACCCCTTGAACTCCGGATGACCCGCGAGCATGTCGGCACGGTCGACCGTCCCGTCGGCGAGTCGCACCTCGACCGTCTTGCGCTCGCCGGGACGGGACCAGTCGAGCACCACCCGGGCGGCCGCCGCTCCGGACGGGGCGGCCAACAGCACTTGCGCCTGCCGGTCGACGCCCCGCGCATCGCGGTGCACGGTGGCCTCCGTCACCCGTACGTCTCCGAGGAACAGGCGAACGAGATCGAACGCGTTGGGCCCGTTGTCGGCGACGCAGCCGCCCCCGCAGCGCTCCGGGTCGAGATACCAGCGGTCCCGACCGGCGTGCTCCTCGATCGTCTCCTCGTAGCGCACCGTCAGCGACACGATCGGCGCGCCGGAGGCGATGCGCCGGCGGAGCGCGTCGACCTCCCTGTTGTAGCGGCGGTGGAAGGAGGTGAACAGCACGGTGCCGCGCTGCCGGGACAGCCGCGCGAGATGGTGGCCGTCGTGCGGATGCGTGGCGAGCGGCTTCTCCACGCAGACCGCGCGTCCGGCCGCCAACGCGTCCCTGCACACCGGATAGTGCAGGTCGTTGGGCACGTTGACCACCACGGCGTCCAGGTCCGCGGCCCGCAGCAGCTCACGGTGGTCGCGGTAGCGCGGTACGTGCGCCGGTGCGGCGGCGAGCCGGTCCTCGTCGGTGTCGCACACCGCCACCAGCCGCGCGCACCCGGCGCTTTCGAGCGCGGCCAGGTAGAAGCGGGAGATGACACCGAGGCCGATGAGGCCGATGCGGGGAAGCGTCATGCCGGGCTCCCCGCCTCTGCGGGCCGGACGGGTTCCGGGAAGCCGAGACCGCTGTTCCGGGCCAGGTCGAGCATCTCCCGGTGCAGGGCCGGCTCCAGCGGGACGCCGTGAGCGCGCCGCTCCCGGGAGCGGACCTCCTCCGGCCAGCCGGGATAGCGCACCGGTTCCTCCGCCCGGACCGGCGGACAGCCGAGGAGGGCACCGAACAAGTCGGCCGCGTCGGCGCGGAACTCCGCCTCGGGCCTGAGGCGCCCGGGGGCGACGGCCAGCATGAAGCAGCCGATGTCATCGTCAGGGCCGGCCGGCTCCGCCGTCTCCTCCTGCGGGCCGATGCCGGCTCCGGGGACGAGCGCGGACAGTACCTCGACCAGCAGACCGAGCCCGAAACCCTTGTACGCGCCGGTGTCGGGGTCACCGCCGAGCCAGCGCAGGTGTGCCTGGCCGCGGTCGAAGGCGGCCGGGTCGGTCACCGGCGCGCCGTCGTCGTCCTGCAGCCAGCCCGCGGGCACGCTCTGCCCGGCGCGTGCGGCGGCCCGGATCCTGCCGGTGGGAGCGACCGTGGTGGCCATGTCCAGGACGAACGGCGGCCGGTCGCCGGCCGGTGCGGCCAGTGCGAGCGGATTCGTGCCCAGCATGGGAGCCCGTCCGCCGACCGGGCGGACGATCCGCTGCCGGCCGCAGTTGGCGGTGACCAGGCCCACCATGTCGTGCCGGACCGCGCGCAGGGCATGGTGGCCTGCGCAGCCGAAGTGGGTGGCTCCCCGCACCGAGACCATGCCGACCCCGTACCGGCGGGCACGCTCGACCGCCAGGTCCATCGCCTCGGTTGCGGCCCACAGCCCGAGCGCCCTGCGGGCGTCGAGGAGCACCGAGGCACCGCGGTCGGCGACGATGCGCGGCTCCGCACGTGGATCGCAGCGGCCCGAGTCGAGCAGCGGGAGGTAGAGCCGGGTGAGGTTGGTGATGCCGTGACTGGTGAAGCCCGTCAGGTCGCCGTGGCACAGTGCCTCGGCGGCGGTTCCCGCGCGGTCCTCGGGCAGTCCCCTGGCGCAGAGGACCTGTGTCACGAATGCGAGGAGGTCCGGGT
Organism: Streptomyces coeruleorubidus; assembly: GCF_028885415.1. Taxonomy (GTDB): domain Bacteria; phylum Actinomycetota; class Actinomycetes; order Streptomycetales; family Streptomycetaceae; genus Streptomyces; species Streptomyces coeruleorubidus_A. Next base: position 909,333 of record NZ_CP118527.1, on the reverse strand, counting down.
ACGGCACCCGTGCCGCGATGTCGCCGGCAGTGCCGGTGGCCTGCGGCGGGACGGCACACGGTCCGGAACGGGGCCTCGCAGCACCAGGGGCGGTTGCGTCTGCGGAGGCCGTGGAGGTGGTGGAAACCGTCGAGGTCATCGAGGAGAGATCCTGTCCGCGGCCGTGCCGGGCACGGCAGCTGAGTGAGCGTGAGAGGGTTCGCCGGCAGCGTCGCCGGGCGGCCCGTGGCGGACCCGGGCGACCAGAATGCGGGCGATCTCGTCGGCGTACCGGTCGAGGTCGTCCAGGTCGACGTACTCGCCGGCGGCGTGCGCGTGGTTGGTGTCCAGGTCGCCGGGGCCGAAGACCGCCGTGTAGCTGTCGGGTACGTCCGCCATCCAGATCGCGTCGCAGGTGAAGGCCGGCTCCTCGTCGGGCCAGCGCACCAGGCCCGCGTACCGTTCCAGCAGTTCCTCGGCCCACGGCGCGCGGCCTCGGCCGTCCAGCGCGGGCAGGCCACGTTTGTGCCAGTGCAGGGACGTGATCCGTGCCGCGTCCAGGGCTGTCCTGGCCAGGTCGGGGATGCCGGCGGCGCCGGCGGCGAAGTCGGCGAGTGCCTCGTGCAGCGCCTGCTCCAGCGCGGCCTCGGCGGCTCGGCCGGCCGGCCGTGATCCGTAGGAGATGTTGAGCAGCAGACGGCCGGTGCCGTAGACCCGGTTGTGCCGTTCGCCGGTGTGCAGGCCGGCCACGCACACCCTGCCGTCGCCGATCCGCGGCGGCAGGGTTCGGGCCAGGTAGTGGCTGATGTGCCCGAGCAGCACGGTCGCGTTGTGGCCGGCTTCGGGGCGGTCGTCCACGGCGTCCTCGCCCTCGACGCGGACCAGGGCCGTCATGGATGCCGTCGAGCGGGGCAGGAAGCGGTGCCCGGTGGGCTCGCAGAACAGGTTCATGCTGCCGGTGAACCCGTCCTCCACCAGCGGCCTGGTGCCGAACGTGCCCAGGGCACCGCCTTCTTCCCCGGCGACTGCCTGGATGAGCACACCGACCCGGCTGCCCAGGGCCGGCTCGGCGGCGCGAGCGGCCCGGATGCCGGCGAGCAGGGCGACGGCGGGGCCCTTGGCGTCGATCGCTCCCCGGCCGGTGAAACGCAGGCCGTCGAAGCGGGCCGGCCACCAGCCGGCGACCGTGTCCAGGTGGACGTTGAACATCACCGTGTCCCGCCGCGGGAGTCCGGGGCCGAGGCGCAGCACCAGGCTGGGCTGCCGGGCCAGGAACGTCTCGTCCCGCGCCGCCTCCCGGACCGTGAGCGGCACGTCGTCCCGGCGCAGCGCTGCCGGATCGGGTGGGGCGTGGCGCAGCACCCGCAGACCGGTGGCCGCGGCGGCCGCCGCATAGGCCCGTCCGGCTTCCCAAAGGCGCACCGCGGGACCGTCGGTGCCGGTCTCCAGCGGCCCGGCTGTGGGAGTGGCGAGCAGATCGAGCAGCAGCTGGTGATCGGCCGGCGTCAACCGGGCGGGAGGCGACAGGACCGCGGAAAGTGGCAGGGCGGCGGATGCGGGCGGGAAGGGAGGCCGGGCCGGAACGTCAACCATGCCGCTCCCCACCGGCGGGAATCCGGGCAGGCCGGGTTTCCTGCCGAACGAGCCGTTCCAGGCACCGCCCGTAGCGGACGAACGCCGCCACACCGTCGGCATCGGTGGTGTCCTGGCCCTGGTGCGGTTGCAGATGGGTGTGCGGTTCGATGGACCAGGCACCGGTGTATCCGTGGTCGACGAGGGCGCCGAGGCAGGAGCGTACGCGGGACTCCCCGTCGCCCGGCAGTGTGTAAGTGACCTGGCCGTCCGGCCCGGTCCGGGCGTCCTTGACGTGCACGTGGGCGACGTGGTCGATGATCTCGTCCAACAGCGCGCGGGCGTCATAGCCGTGCGGCACGCCGTTGCCCATGTCGAACAGCAGCCGCAGCGCGGGACCACCGGCGCGGTCGAGGAGCTGCCGCATCCGGTCGGCCCGGGTGCCGGCCCAACCGCTGCAGTTCTCGTGCAGCAGCACCAGCCCCTCTTGCTCGGCCTGCCGGGCCAACCGGGCCATCCGGTCCAGCGCCCGCCTGCCCCACTCCTCTTCGTCCAGGCCGGCGTTGGGGTAGGACATCACCCGGACGAACCGGGTGCCCAGGGCAGTGCAGCGCCGGGCCAGCTGCCGCAACTCCCGCACGTCGTCCTCGAAGCGCCCGGTGATCGGGCGGCTCCAGTTGGCGATCCGGGAATCGACGCAGACGACGTCGAGACCGGCTGCCGCGACCCGGTGGGCCAGGGCGGCGAAGGCCCGGTCGTCGAGGTCGGCGACCGCGACGCCATCGATGGTGCGCAACTCGATCGCCCCCCAGCCGAGTTGGCGCAGTGCCTGAAGTTGCCCGGTGAGATCCGCCGCGGCCTCGTCCCCGATGCCCGCGAACCGGACACCGGGGGCCGCCGGTCCACTCGGGGCGTCCTCGGTCACGGCGAACCGGGACTCCTGGGGGCCCGCTCCGGGAAGGTCAACGCCCATGCGAGAGGGCCTCCTTGCGAGAGTGCGTACCGTCGGCGGGAGACAGGGCCGCCAGCCGTTTCGCCTCGTCCAGCAGCTCGACCGTCCGCACGTGCAGGCCGAGGTCGCCCGCACCTGCGTCGCCGCCCTCGGCGTAGCCGCGATAGGCATCGGTCAGACATGCCGTGAGCGAGTCGTCACGGAGGACCTCGCGGGTGGTGTGGCCGTCACGTGTGATCTCCAACTGTGCGAAGTCGTCGTCCTGGCCGACCGCGTAGTGCCCGACGACGCTTCCGTCCTCCATGCCGAGGACGACCCGCCGCTGACGTACCGGTGCGGACAGGTCGGACAGCACCTCGCTGCGGATCCCGCCCGTGTGCAGCAGTTCGAGGTGCGCACCGCCCATGTTCGGCACCGTCGTCGTTCCCACCCGCAGGTCGGCGCAGCGCGCGCCGCGCACCTGCGCGTCACCCAGCAGGCGCAGGAGGAGACCCACCGCGTGCGGCGCCTCCACGTCGAAGGCGGAGGTGTGACTGCTGGTGGTCAGGGAGCGCCGGAACCGGGGCTTGTGCTGGGTGACGGACACGGAACGAACAGCGCCGGGCTCCCGATGGCCCACCAGTTGGACGAGACGCCGGGTCAGCGTGCTGTGCAGCCAGGGCGCCACCACGGACAGGCGCAGCTGTTGTTCCCGTGCGAGCCGCAGGATGCACCGCAGCGTGTCCAGGTCGCCGGCCAGCGGCTTCTCCATGAGAATCCGCGAGAACCCGAGCCCGGCCACCTCGCGGAGCACCTCGGCGCGCACGGCGGGCGGCGTGCACAGATGGACGACGGTCCGCGCCGGGTCGAGAAGATCGCGCGCCTGGCGCAGAGATTCGGCGATCAGCAGACCCCGCCGCTCGGCGCGGGCGGTGTCGCCGGGATCCACTCCCACGATCGGGTGGTCGGCGAAGGTGCCGAGTACGTGGGACCGCGCACGCGACAGCACCGGCACGTGCAGTCCCAGGCCCGAGCGGCCCAGGCCGACGATCAATGTGTACAGCAAGGCTCGCCCCCCTTTTTCGCGCAGTCTTTTCGGAAGTCGCACACCGGTATGATTTCGCGTGCGAATGCGAAGTGAAGCGCACCGGGTGCAGGCCGGCGAATGGAACCAAAGTTTTTCTGCATACCCATCCCGTCCGTCCCTGAAACATGCAAGGCAGTCCTCACGGAATGCGGGGAGAAAGGGTCGTCGCGACCTCGGCGCATCGTATCCGATGGTGGCCTGTCGTGTGTGTGGCGGCCATTTTTGCGTCCCCGCGACAGGATGGCTGGAATTCACGACGATGACGGTTGTGGTGTCCGGCCGGACCGGTCGCTGCGGCTCAGGCTGGCGGCTCAGGCTTCGCGGCCGAACCCGTGGACGAAAACAATCGGCCGTGACGCGGTGTCCGGAGAGCGGAAAAAATGTTTCTGCGTTCTTCCGGTGGCACCGCTGTCCATTGACAGGCCCGGAAGGTTGCCAGTAATCATGTACCTTGCAGCGAGACTGAATCACCCTTGAGGAATCGGAAAAGTCACTTTTTCGGATTCCCGCGGTTTCGGATGCGAGACAGCAGGATTTCTCCGCAGCTTTTCGACGACGAGGAGTGAGATGTCCAACAAGACTGCCCAGGCCGAACGTCTCCGGCAGCGCTTCGCGCTGTACGACACCAACGGGGACGGGCGTATCGAGCGCGGCGACCTGGAGGCGGAGGCCCGGCGCATCGTCGAGGCCTTCGGTGAGCCGGAGAAGTCCCCCAAGGCGCAGGCGCTGCTGCAGGCGTACCCGCACATGTGGGACTACATGATGGAACAGGCCGGCCTCGACGCCGGTCAGTCCCTGACGGTCGAGCAGTTCGTCGAGATCGCCGACGCCCAGATGCTGAGCCAGGGCGCCGTCGGTTTCAGCACCATGCTCCGGCCCAGCATCCGCGCGATGGTCGACCTGTGCGACGTCGACGGCGACGGGGAGGTCGACCAGCGGGAGTTCCGGAAGTGGCTCGGGGCCATCGGCAGTGACATCGACGCGGACAAGGCGTTCCGCCAGGTGGACACCGACGGCAGCGGACGGCTGTCCGTCGACGAACTCGTGGCCGCTGTGGGGAAGTACCACGCGGGTGAGCTCGACGCCCCGCTGCTGGGTGTCTGACGCGCGGACCTACGGCAGGGGCCGCTCCGAGCGGGGGTCGCCCGGAGCGGGCCTCCGTCCGCGGACACTGATGAGCCCCGCGGGCGCCAGGAACGGATTCATGTCCGCCGAATCCCGCGGAACCGGCCGACGGGCCGTGTCCGCAGGGCCGGCGCCGGAAACCGGGCGTCTCCTGGTGCGAGCCGCACTGGCGCTGCTGTGTCTCGGGCAGGGGGTGCCCGGCGCGTGGGCTCTGTTCGCGCCTCGATCGTTCCATGACGCGTTTCCTCTCCCGGCTTTCGCGTGGGTGACCAAATTCCCCCCGTACAACGAACACCTCGTGCGTGACCTGGGTGCTCTGTCGCTCGGTCTGACTACGGTCCTGCTGTGGGCCGCTGTTCGTCCCGAGCGGTCTCTGGCGCGGGCGGCGGCCTTCGGCTGCCTCGCCTTCACGGTTCCGCACCTGGTATTCCACGTGGCGCATCTCGGGCGATTCCAGACCGTGGACGTAGTGGGGCAACTCATCTCTCAAGTCGCCCCGATCGCCATCGCGGAGATGGTCATTGTGCTGAGTCGGCGAAGTAATGATGCGGGCGTATAAAGGCGCCCCCTCTTTTCTTCTCACTCGTAAGAGTGGGTTGGCGAAGCCGGTTCAGGTAAGTATCTGAAGCGCAGGTCCCGAAAAGGAAAACGAAAGGAAGAAGCGTGAGCACTTCCGTACAGGAGCAGCGACTGCGTCGCCGCTTCGACATGTGGGACAAGAACGGCGACGGCACCATCGATCGCAGTGACTGGGAAGGCGAGGTAAAACGCATTCTGCTCGCGTTCGGGGAAACCGAGAGTTCCCCGAAGGGCCGGGCCCTCACCGACGCGTACCTCGGCATGTGGGATCACATCGCGGGCCAGGCCGGAGTCGGCCGCGACGGCGCACTGGGCTTCGACCGGTTCAAGGCCGTGGCGGCGGAGCGGGTGCTCGACCCCGGGGAAGCCGGCTTCGACCAGGTGCTGCGTCCGACGATCAGCGCGATCGCCGCCCTGTGCGACACCGACGGTGACGGCCAGGTCAGCCCGCAGGAATTCAAGCGCTGGATCGTGGCCATCGGCAGTGCCGAGTCCACGGCGGACACGGCGTTCAAGCTGATCGACACCGACGGCGACGGCCATCTGTCCGTCGACGAGCTGATCGCGGCCGTACACCGCTATCACTCCGGTGAGCTGGAGTTCTCCCTGCTCTGACCCGTCCGCGATCCACCGGTCCCCGCGTCCGGCGCTCCCCTGCCCACGAGGAGCGCCGGCGTGGCCCGGCCGGGCAGCCCGATCCGCCTCGGCGCCACGAAAGGAAACATGTCCAGCGCATCCCCCGGACCGAGGAACGGCAGGCGCGGCTGGGCGACCGGCACCGCGGACGACACGTCGGTACAGGTGCCCTTCTTCACCCAGGCCCGGACCTTCGAAGCGCTCTGGCCGGACATCCGTACCCGGCTCACCGAAGTCTTCGACAACGGCAAGTTCTCCCACGGCCGGCAGGTCGCCCGGTTCGAGGAGGCACTGGCCCGGTGGACCGGCGCACGCTACGCGGTCGGCGTGAACAGCGGCACCGACGCCCTGGTGCTGTTGCTGCGCGCCTGCGGCCTGCAACCGGGTGACGAGGTCATCGTCCCCGCCTTCACCTTCGTGGCCTCGGCCTCCTCCGTCGTGCTGGCAGGCGGCCGCCCGGTCTTCGCCGACATCGACCCCGTCACCTACACGATCGACCCCAAGTCCGCGGCCGACTCGGTCACTCCACGCACCCGCGTGATCATGCCCGTCCACCTGTTCTGTCAGATGGCCGACATGGACGCGCTGCTCGACGTCGCGCACCACCACCGGCTGACCGTGGTGGAGGACAGCGCCGAGGCCATCGGCATGCGGTGGAACGGCGTCCATGCCGGGCTGCTGGGAGCCGGTGGTGTGCTGTCGTTCTTCCCCACCAAGACACTGGGGGCGATCGGCGATGCCGGGGCGATCCTCACCGGCGACCGCCGACTCGCCGAGGCCGCGGCGGCGTTGCGCCACCACGGGCGCTACGGCCGGACGCTGGCCCACTTCCCGGGCATCAGCAACGAGACCACCGTCAACGGCGTCAACAGCAAGATGGACGACATCCAGGCGGCCGTCCTCCTCGCCAAACTGACCCGGCTGCACGAGGACATCGCCCGCAGGGCCCGGCTCGCCGCCGCCTACACGGAACGGCTGACCGGCACGCCCGGCGTACTCCGGCTCCCCACCGTGGTGACCCGCACCGCACGGACCCACCCCGTCTTCTACGTCTACCTCATCGAGGTCGAGCGGCGTGACGAACTGGCCGCGTACCTGGCCGAGCACGGCGTGGGCACCGAGACGTACTACCCGGCCCCGCTGCACCTCCAGGAGTGCTTCGCCCATCTCGGATACCGCCGGGGCGACTTCCCGCACGCCGAGAGGGCCTGTGAGCACACGATCGCCCTCCCGCTGTACCCCGGCATGAGCCTCGGCGACGTCGACACGGTGTGCGACCTGGTTCGCCGCTTCACGACGAGGAGGCCCGCGTGACAGTTCCCTTCTTCGCCCCGGACCTCTTCGAGGACGACCGGCAACTGCTCATGGACCTCGTCCACGACATCGGCACCGCGCCGGAACAGAGGTTCCTGCTCGGCGAGCACACCGCCCGATTCGAGGAGGCCCTGCGCGACTCGCTCGGCGCCACCGACGTCGTGGCCTGCTCCAGCGGCACCTCCGCGCTGACCCTCGTCCTGCACGCCATGGGCATCGGACCCGGCGACGAGGTGGTCGTACCGGCTTATGGCTGTGCTCCGCTGGCCAATACCGTGGCAGGGCTGCGGGCGACACCGGTCTTCGCGGACGTCGACCCGTGGACGATGGTTGCCGACCCGGACGAGGTGGAGCGGGCGATCACCGACCGGACCAGGGCGATCATGCCCGCGCACATGTTCTCGGTGATGGCCGACATGCCCCGCATGAGCGAGATCGCCCGGCGTCACGGCGTGCGCCTCGTCGAGGACTCGGCAGTCGCGCAGGGCGGTCTCCTCGACGGCCGCCCCGCCGGGACGTGGGGGGAGGCCGGAGTGTTCTCCTTCGTCCAGGTCAAGACGTTCGGAACGGCCGGCGAGGGCGGCGCCGTCGTCACCATGAACCCCGAACTCGCCCGTACGGTCAGGTCGTTGCGCAACCACGGGCAGAGCGAACGCTTCGTCTACCCGCGCACCGGCTACAACAGCCGGTTCGACGAGGTGCTCGCCGCCTTCCAGCTCCACAGGCTCCCCGCCTTTCCCGCACTGCTGGAACGCCGGGCCCGCATCGCCGACTACTACACGGACCGCTTCACGCCGCTCGCCGAGCGCGGTGTGCTGCCCCCACCGCCGGGCCGCAACGGCCGCTGCTTCTACGTGTACTCGCTGCTCGCCGAGGAGCGGGACGAACTGCGGCGGTACCTGGCCGAGCGGGGCATCGAGAGCCACGTCTACTACCCCCTCCCGCTGCCGCACCAGGCCGCCTTCAGCCGGTTCGCGCCCGCCGACCGCAGCTGGCCGCAGGCGGAGAGCGCCAGCCGACGCCAACTGGCCATCCCGGTCCACCCGCGCCTCACCGACGCCCAGGTGGAGCACATCGCGGACACGGTCTGTGCCTACGCGGGGCTGAACAGCAGCCGCTGACCGAACACACGTGAAGGAGCGGAGCAGATGACGACCCGCACCGAGGCCGGACCGTTCCCGTCCGGAACGGCACGTCCCGAGAGCAAGCTGCGCAGCTACGCCCGGCTGGGCAAACTCGACGTCTACGACTACTACCCGAGCGTCGCCGTGGCACTGTCCGCGGTGCTGCTGCCCGTCTCCGGGCTGCGGCCCGCGACGATCGTGACGCTCACCCTGTTCCTCTTCGGCGCGGTCTGCGTCATCGTGGCGATGGTCGCCCTCGACGACGTGACCGGCTACCGCGACGGCAGCGACGCCGCGAACTACGGCCCGGACGACCCGCTGCGCAACAAACTCCGCAAGCCGCTCGTCGCGGGGACCCTGACCCTGCGCGAAGCGCTCGGTTTCGGGTGGGCCACCGCCGCTGCCGGCGCCGCCCTGTGGGCCGCCGCCGTGGCGACCGCCCCGCATCGGCCCACCTGGGCCGTGGTGCTGATCGCGGCGCTGTTCGTGGTCTCCGTCCAGTACTCCTACGGACTGAAGATCAGCTACCACGGCTTCCAGGAGATCTTCCTCGTCGGGCTGGGCGCGGCCCTGGTGATGGGCGCGTACGGGCTCGCGGCCGGCCACTTCTCCGGGTTCGTACTGGTGCAAGGGGTGCTCTTCGGTTTTGGACCGCTGCTGTTCGGCGTGTACTCCAACACCAACGACATCCCCGGGGACCGGGCCGTCGGGCGTCGCACCGTGGCCTGCCTGGTGTCGCCGAAGGGCAACGCCGTCTTCATCGGGGCGCTCTCCGCGGCGGAATTCCTGACCGGCGCCGTCGCCTCCGCCGTCGGGATCGCCCCGTGGTGGTTCGTGTTCCTGATGCTGCCCGTCACCGCGCTGCGCGCGCGGCAGTACCGCACCGGCTTCCGCCAGGGGGACATCATGAGCGCCCGCAGGCTCGGCTTCCCCGCGCACCGGGTCAGCACCGTGCTGCTGATCACGGCGAACCTGATCGTCGGCGCGGGGGCCACCGGATGAGCCCTGATCTCGACGTGGCCGTGGTCGGCGCGGGCATGGCCGGACTGACCACCGCGCACGAACTACGGCGCGCGGGCCTCGACGTGCGGGTCTACGAACAGCACGAGCACGTCGGTGGCAGGATGCGCAGCTTCCGGCACGCCGGATACACCATCGACGAGGGTGCCGAACAGATCTCGGAGCAGGGCTACCGTGCGACCTGGGAGCTGCTGGCGCGGCTGGGCGTGCCGAAGGGCGACGTGCCGCGCATCGGCAGGTCGGTCGGTGTGTGGCGCGGCGGGCGGGCCCACCCCGGCGTGGCGGACCCCTCCGCGGTGCTCACCGGCGCGGGGCTCTCACCCCGTGCCAGGCTCGACCTCGCCCGGCTCCTGGCCTGGACGGGGTCGCACCGCCGGCAGTTCGACGCCGACCATCCCGAACGGACCCCGGCAGGTGCCCTGACGGTCAGTGAGTTCGCCCGCCGGTACCACAGGGACGTGCACGACTACCTGCTGCAGCCGGTCGCTGGAAGCTTCTTCGGCTGGGACACGGCGCGCTCCGCCGTCGCGCCGATGCTCAGCCTGCTGTCGGAGGTGGGTCCCGCTTCCGGCTGGCGGACGTACCGCGACGGCATGGACCTGCTCGCCCGGCGGCTGGCCGAGGGGCTCGACGTGGTCACCGGCAGTCAGGTGCACGAGGTCGTCACCGAGGAAGGCCGCGCGCGGTTGCGCGTCGGGAACGACAGCGTCACGGCGCGCTCGGTGGTCCTCTGCGTGCCCGCCCCGGTTGCGGCGCGCCTGCATGCCAACGCCCCCGCCGACGAGCTTTCGTTCCTGTCGGCCTGCACCTTCACTCCCACGCTCAAGGTCAGCTGTCTGCTGGACCGGCCGCTCGCACCCCCGTCCCGCAAGCCCCTGTATGTCCTGCTGACGCCGGACGCGGAGGACAGCGTGCTCTCCGCGATCATCGTGGATCACGCCAAGCACCCGGACCGGGCGCCCGCGGGCAAGGGACTGCTGACCCTGATGGCCGACGCCCGCACCATCCCCGAACTGCTGACCGCGCCGGAGCGGCAGACGGCCGACCGGCTCGTGCGGGCAGCCACCCGGTACGTCCCCGGTCTGGAAACCACCGCCGGGCGTCATTTCGTGCACGCGTTCACCCACGGCCTGCCGGAAGCGACGCCCGACGCCCTGCGCAGACGAGGCAGGTTCATGGCGCGTGCCGCACGGCCGGTCGAGTACGCCGGGGACTGGATGATGCTGCGGCCGGCCAGCGAAGGCGCCGTACGCTCGGGCGCGCTCGCGGCCTCTCGCGTCCTCAGCCGGCTGCGGCCACCGCGGGCCCTCGGACGGACACGCCCCAGCTCCCGTCCCACCGAGGAGAACGTTTCGTGAAACCACACGACATGAGCGTCCTGTTCGACGAGTGCGCCGAGCATCAGGTCGGCACGCGCTTCCACCTGGACCGGCCGTTCGACATCGACGCGGACGCCCGGACCCACCACACGCTCCCACAACTCGCCACGCTCGTACGGGAGGCGGCCGGCTGGCTGGACGCCGCAGGGGCCGGCCCCGGCGACCGGGTGGCGATCGTCAAGGACAACCACTGGGACTACGACCTGCTGGCCTGCGCAGCCGTGCGCGTCGGCGCCGTCCCCGCGCAGCTGTCCGCGCACCTGTCCGGCGAGACGCTGGGGACGCTGCTGGCCCGGCTCGGCCCCGCTCTGCTCGTCACGACGGCCCAGGTGCTGGAACGCGGCCGGAAGGAAGGCGCCGACCTGGCCTCGGCGGCACGGGCCACCCTGGTGCTGGACGGCGCCGTGCCGGGGACGCTGGGCATGGACGACGTACGCGGACACACCGCTCCCGGGCCTCGCCGCCGACACGACGACGAGCCCCTGGTGATCCACCACACGTCGGGTACCACCGGTGTGCCCAAGCTGGTGGTGCACTCCACCCGTACGATCGTCGGGAAGCTGGCGCGGTTCGAGAGCGTGCGGTGGCCGCGGATCGGCCTGCGACGCAGCGACGTTCTCGCCAACGCGAGCGCGTTCGCCCACGGCAGGACGTTCTGCTGGACCGCGAGCGCCCTGTGCATGGGCCCCGCCGCGATCTCGATCATCACCACGCAGGACCCGAACCTCGCCGACCCTGTGCTGCGCGCCCATCCGCCGACCGTCCTGGAGGCACTGCCCGCCTCGTTCGTGCGCTTCCAGCCGCTGACAGAAGGACTGGACAACCCGTTCCGGCGCGTCCGTATGGTCATCAGCACGTACGACGCCGTGCATCCCCCCACCGTCCGTGCCTACCTCGGGGCGAGCCGGCACCGCGGTCCCGTGTGGATGGAGGGCTGGGGGCAGACCGAGACGGGACCGCTGACCTTCCGCTTCCACACCCGGCAGTCCGTCCGCCGGGCGTCGGGCGGGGCCGGAACCCGGAACCTCGGACGTCCGGTGCCGGTCAAGACGCGGCTGCGGGTGGTCGATCCCGACACCCACCGGCCCCTGCCAAGGGGGCAGGCGGGCCTGGTACTCGCCAGGACCGCCGCCTGCGCCCTGGGCTACGTCGGCGAGGAGGACCGCTGGGCGGCCAAGCGCCACGGCGGCTGGTGGAACACCGGCGACATCGGCGCCCGCAACCGCGACGGCAGCATCGAGCTGCTCGACCGCGAGGTGGACCGCGCGCCGCAGCTCAGCTGCCTGCGGACCGAGGACCTCCTGGAGACCCGGCTGCCGCAGGCCATGGAGTGCGTCGTCCTCGCCGAGCCGGGCCGGGACCCGCTGCCCGTCGTGATCACCGCCGACGGCGAGGTGGACCGGGCCCGCTGGAAGGAGGCGGTGCGCGACCTGCCGCCGCTGCGCGAACCGGTCGCACTCACCTGGGACCAGGTACCGCGTACGGGCACCGGCAAGGTGCGGCGCCGGGAGCTGCTGCACCGCCTCACCGGACGGACCGACACCTACGGCTCCGGCCGGTGGACCTGAGACGGGACAACGGGAGACGACATGCGCAACAGCCTGGGCCGGAACCCGGGGTACGTCTTCGACAACGACAGCGTGCACAGCGACGAGCTGCACCGCTGCCTCACCGACGCGTACGACAGGAGGACCTTCTACAGGCTCGCCGAGACGGGAGTCACCACCGGGTGGCGGTGCCTGGACATCGGCTCCGGGAGCGGAAGCGTGGCCCGATGGCTCGCCGAACGCGTCGCTCCCACCGGCGAGGTCGTGGCCACCGACATCAAGCCGCACCACATCCCGGACGGGCCGTGCCTGACCGCGGTCGGGCACGACGTGGTGACCGATCCGCTTCCCGAGGACGCCTTCGACCTCGTCGTCGCCCGTCTTGTCCTGCAGCACCTGCCCGAACGGCTTGCCGTCCTCAGCAAACTGGTGCGCGCCCTCAAGCCCGGAGGGTGGCTGCACATCGAGGAGTTCGACGCCTCCTACGAACCGCCCCTGCTCACCCCGGACGAGGAATCCGCGCGGCTCTACAGGGCCTTCCTCGACGCCAAGTGCGCTGTCATGCGGGCGGGCGGGGGAGATCCCCACTGGGCCCGCGACGTGCCGGCCGCCATGCGTGCCGCGGGGCTCGTCGACATCGACCCGCGGCCCCGCATCGAGCTGCGCACCGCGGGGTCGCCGGGCCTGCGCATGCAGCTCAACCACACGTACCACCTGCGGGACGAACTCATGGCCGCGGGCATGACCGAGGCGGAGCTGGCGGACGTACGGGCGCTGATGCGGGACCCGTCGTTCTGCGCCGCGTCCAGCGTCATCTACTCGGTGCACGGGCGCCGCTCGCAGGCCGGTGGGGCGCCCGTCCGGAGAGAAGCACCTCCGGACGACGGCCTGCGGCCACGCCCGGAGGACGCCCGATGACGCTCTGCGCGCCGCGCGCCGGGGCCACGGCACCGGTGGCCGCCGGGGTCGCGGCGCACCTTCTCGACCTGGTGGGCGACCCCGTCACCGCCACCGTCGGCTGGGACATCGACTGGCAGGGCCCGCTCTCCGTCCCCCTGGCCGACGAGCGTGCCGTGCAGGCGGCCTGCGGGATCATGCACGTCCACGGCCGGGCGGCCGGACGCCCGGCCCCGCTCGCCGTCGACTACGCCTCCACGGTGGCGGGCGTCCTCGCGGCCCAGGGAGTCTGCGCGGCACTCCTCGCGCGGGCCGGCGGCGCCGACGTGACGCATGTACGGACGTCGGTCGGTCAGGCCGCGCTGCTGGCCCTCACCCAGTACCTCGCGGCGGCGACGGCCGACGGCGACGACCAGGAGGGCTGCCTGACGTCGCGTGCCGACGCGGGGGACGAGCTCGTGCCGGCCGCCTTACCGTTCGTCTCCGCCGACGGCGTGCGCTTCGAACTCGAAGCCCTCGACGCCGACCGATGGCTGGACTTCTGGCGGCTGCTCGGCGCGGACCGCGCCGACACCGGCCGCGGATGGCGGTCGTTCCAGCAGCGGTTCGCCACCGCCACCTGCTCACTGCCCCGCGCGCTGCCCGCGGCCGCACGGCGTGCGCCGTTCACGACGATCCGGTCGGCCGCGGACCGGTCGGGAGCCGCCGTGCTACCCGTACGGGAAGACCCCGTGCCGCCCACCGTGACGTCGCCATGGACGCTCACGCCGTTCCCCGGCCCGGGCGGCACCACGATCGGCAGGGCCCGTACGAGCACGGACGGGGCACCCTTGACAGGCCTGCGGGTCGTCGAGTCGGCACGACGCGTCCAGGGCCCCCTGGCCGGCCACGTCCTGCGGCTCCTGGGCGCCGACGTCGTACGGGTCGAACCGCCGGGCGGTGACCCGATGCGCGGCATCCCCCCGATGGCAGGCACCACGTCGGCCCGCTTCAGCGCGCTCAACGCCGGCAAAGCCGTCACGGAGATCGACTTCACCACGGACGCCGGACGGCGGGCCGTCCGTGAACTCGTGTCCGAGGCCGACGTCTTCCTGCACAACTGGGCACCGGGCAAGGCGGCCCGGCTCGGGCTGGACGCCGAGGACCTGCGGCCGACGCGGCCCGGGCTGGTGTACGCGTGGGCATCAGGCTGGGGCGACGCCCTGGGGCCGGAACCACCCGTGGGGACCGACTACCTGGTCCAGGCGCACAGCGGTCTCGCCGCCGCCGTGCGGCCCGCGGACGAACCGCCCGCACCCTCCTTGATGACGCTCACCGACGTCCTCGGCGGGCTGGTCTGCGCGCAGGGCGTACTGGCGGCACTACTGGCGCGGCTTCGCACCGGAAGAGGCGGCCGCGTGGACTCCTCGCTGCACTCCGCCGCCGCCCTCGTTCCCCGAGGGCCGGGACGGCCCGCGGCGACCGACCGCCCGCTGCGCACGCGGGACGGCTACATCGCGCTCGGGTCCCGCGCCCGCGAGCGACCGGAACTCCTCGCGCGGGCGCTCGGCCTCGGCGCCTCGGCGAGCGCGGACACGATCGCCTCCCGGGCCCGGACCCGGCCCACCGAGGACTGGCTGCCCAGGCTGGCGGCAGCGGGCGTGGCCGCCACGCCGGTGTGCACCAGCCTCGCGGACCTGGCCCGCGATCCGCGGTTCGCTCCGTCGCTGACCGTGGGGGAGTACGCCGCTCCCCGCGCACCCTGGGAGTTCTCATGAGGGCCGGATGGACATCGAACGCGGGCGTCGAGATCCGTGACCTGGTACCGGCCCCGGTGCGGCGCTCCTGGTCCGAACAGGGCCTGTGCCCCGACCGGGACTTGTACACGCTCTTCTCCGGACAGGTGAGGCGGCACCCCGGCCGCACGGCCGTCATCGACTCGGCGGGCTCCGTGGACTACGCGGGGCTGGACGCCCGGGTACGGCACATCGCCGCCCGGCTCGCCGAAAGCGGCCTGGGCGACCGGGACATCATCGCCGTACGCATGCCGAACGGACGCGACGCGGTGGCCACCGAACTGGCGGTCGCCGCCATCGGAGCGGTGGCACTGCCCTACCCACCGGGGCCCGGCAGCCGGGGCCCGGCGAGCCTGCTCGCCCGCGCCCGAGCCCGCGCGGTCATCGTCAGCCACCTCTCCGACGCGGTTCCGGGTGCCCATCTCCCCTGCCTGGAAGCGGTATTCACCCTCGGGGAGGGCGGTCCGGCCGCACAGTCACTCGCGACGCCCGCGCGGCAGCCCTTCCTGCCCCGGCCCGTCGACCCCGATGCGCCCGCCCGCATTCTGGTCTCCTCCGGCTCCGAGGCCGAGCCCAAGATGGTCGCCTACTCCCACAACGCGATGGCCGGCGGCCGCGCCGCCTATGTACGCGCCCTGCACGCCGGGGACGGCCCGATGCGCAACCTCGTGCTCGTCCCGCTGGCCTCCTCCTTCGGCTCCTGCGGCACCTCCGTCACGCTCGCCGCACTCGGCGGCACGCTGCTGGTGCAGGAGTCCTTCGACGCGGCCGAGGCGCTCCGCATGATCGTCGAGCACCGTCCCACACACGTGTTCGGCGTGCCCACCATGCTGCAGCGCATCACCGAACAACCACCCGCCCGCGGGGAGGACTTCACCGGTCTTCAAGCCGTCGTCTCCAGCGGCGCAGCCCTCCCGGACGCCACCGCCGACGCGTGCCGCGCCCGGTTCGGCCGCCCTGTCATCACCGTCTACGGATCATCCGACGGCGTGAACTGCCATACCGCCGCCACCGGCCTCAGCCCCGAGGCGGGCACCGGATGTCCCGACCCGGCCGTGGCGCGGATCCGCATCATCGACGGCACCGGTGCTCCCGTGCCGGCGGGACAGCCCGGCGAGATCTGTGCCAGAGGCCCCATGACACCGCTGTGCTACGTCGCCGACCCCGGACTGGACGCCCGATACCGCACTCCGACCGGCTGGGTGCGCACCGGCGACCGCGGCCTCCTGGACGAGCACGGCAGGCTCCACGTGCTGGGCCGCATCAAGCAGATCGTCGTACGAGGCGGCTACAACATCAGCCCGGCGGAGGTGGAACGCGAACTCGCCGCGCATGCCGCCGTGGCCGAGGTGGCCTGCGTAGGTGTGCCCGACCCGGAACTGGGGGAGCGCCTGTGCGCGTGCATCCGCCAGGCGCCGGGCGCGCCCGCACCGGACCTGCAGGAACTCACGACGTTCCTGTACTCCCAGCGCGGCCTCGAGCGCCGAAAACTCCCCGAACTCCTGCTGCGCGTCAAGGAGATGCCACTCGGCCCCAGCGGGAAGATCTGCCGCCGGACCCTTGCCCTCATGGCTGCCGGTGAGACCTCGGACCCCCGCTGACCGCCCACGACCGAAGGGTCTGCCCGCATGACGGCCATGACCGGGGAACAGACAGCGCATCCAGGGAGCGATATGAACAACGTCGCCGTCATCGGACTCGGCTACACCGGTCTTCCCCTGGCCAGGGAGGCCTGCCGCGTCGGCATGCGTGTCATGGGAATCGATGTGAACCCGTCCGTCACCGCATCCCTGAACTCGGGCCGCTCACACGTCCCCGACGTCACCGATGCCGATCTCGCCGCCATGCTGGACGCCGGTTTCCGGGCGTCCGCCGACGAGAGCCGGCTGGCGGAGGCCTCGGTCGCCGTGATCTGCGTCCCCACACCCCTGGACGACACGGGCCGGCCCGACCTGTCCCATGTGCGACGCGCCGCCTCCGCTCTGGGGGACCGCCTGAAACCCGGCACCCTCGTCGTCCTGGAGTCCACGTCCTTCCCAGGCACCACGGACGACGTCGTCCGCGGCATCGTGGAGCAGGCCTCCGGGCTCAGCGCCGGAACGGACTTCTCCCTCGCCTTCTCACCCGAGCGCATCGACCCGGGCAACCAGACCTTCGGTTTGCGGAACACCCCGCGCGTCGTGGGTGGTTACACCCGAACCTGCACGAGGGCCGCGGCCGACTTCTTCCGGCACCTGTGTGACCGAGTCGTTGAGGCAGGCTCCGCACGCGAGGCCGAACTGGCGAAGCTCCTGGAGAACACCTATCGCAACGTGAACATCGCCCTGGTCAACGAACTCGCCGTCGCCGCCCGGGCCCTGGGAGTCGATGTGTGGGAGGCTCTCGACTGCGCGCGCACGAAACCGTTTGGTTTCCAGGAGTTCCGGCCCGGACCGGGTGTGGGCGGGCACTGCATCCCCGTCGATCCCGTCTATCTCACGCACTGGGCGCGCGCCGGAGGGACCCCGCTGCGGCTGGTGGAGCTCTCGCAGGAGGTCAACGCCGGGATGCCGGCGCATGTCGTGCGGCGTGCCGAGCACTTGCTGAACGAGCGGGGAAGCGCCCTGCGGGACGCTCGGGTGCTGCTGGTCGGAGTGACCTACAAGCGCAACAGCACGGACCTGCGGGCCACCCCGGCCGCCGCGCTCGTCCGGCTGATGCGGCAGAGCGGCACCGACGTCACGTATCACGACCCGTTCGTGGACGCCTGGTCGCCGGGCGGTGAACCGGTGAAGCGGTCCGTCGACGCACTGGCTGCCGCCGCGGACGCCGACCTCACGATTCTGGTGCAGGACCACGACACCGTTCCACTGGACCGGTTGCCCGAGCACGCCCGACTGCTGCTGGACACCCGGGGCCGGCTACGCGGTACCCGTGCCCATCAACTCTGAGTGATGAAAACGATTATCATGTATCTTCGGTGCGTTCGGATCCCCTGAGAAGAAGCGAGGGCATCGATGCTGCGCTCACCGTCGAGACACGTTCGAGGCTGGATCACCGCAGTGATAGTGGGGTCCGTACTGGTCGGGTGCGGCGCGTCCACCGAGTCGGCGAGCGAAGGAGCCGCCGCGGCCGGTCCCAAGACCGACGTCGCGGTGAAACCCATCAAGGCGACACGGGGGCTGACCGACGCGAACGGCGTCAAGGTCTCCCTGGAGAAGGAACCGCAGCGCATCGTCTGCCTGTTCGCGCTCTGCGACGACATCCTGACCGAGCTGGGCATCATCCCCACGGCCACGAACAGCGAACTCCTCGCCCACCCCGACTTCCTGGGGGAGAAGAAGGCCAAGGAGGTCGACGTCATTCCCGGCGGGTTCATCGCTCCCGAGGTGGAGGCGATCCTCTCCCACAAGCCCGATCTCGTCATCGGCCTGGAGGACACCCACGGCAAGCTCGCTCCGGCCCTGAAGGACGCCACCACGTTCTGGCCCATGCAGCCCGAGACGTGGCAGGACAGCGTGGGGTACCTGCGCGATGTCGCCGCGCTCACCGGCCGCACCGCCGAGGGCGAGAAGGCCGAGAAGACCTTCCGTACCAAGCTCGCCGAGGCCGAGCGGAACAAGAGTGACAAGACCGCGCTCGTCATCTACGGCAGCGACGAGAATTTCGGTGTCGCCACGCCGGGGACGGACGTGGCCGGCGGGCTGTTCCCCAAGCTGGCGGACTATCCCTGGAAGTCCCGTGGCGTGGAGGGGAGCTACAGCCTCGAGGAGATCCTCGCCCGTGACGTGGACGTGCTGTTCGTCGAGACGATCGCCTTCGGTGACGCGGACGGCAAGCTGTCGGAGAAGCTGGCGAAGAACCCGCTCTGGGAGAAGATCCCCGCCGTGCGCAACGGGGATGTCCACGAGGTGAACTCCGAGGTGTGGGCCAAGGGCCGCGGTACCCGCTCGCTGGGCATCGTCCTCGACGAGGCCACGGCCGCGCTGCGGTGAGCGCACCGCCGACCACCACTGACAGCGCGGTGGGCGGGGTGACCGAGGGCGGGCGGTACCCGCGAATCCGTGGGGGCCGGCAATTCGCGGTACTCATCGGCCTGTTGGCGGCGGCGTCCGTCTGCGCACTGAGTCTGGGCACGCCCTATGTCCCGCTGTACCGGCTGCCCGGTGCGCTGCTGGACGCCGACAGCACGCTCGCCGGGGTCGTCGTCACCGAACTCCGCGTGCCACGGCTGGTGCTGGCGCTGGTCGCCGGGCTCTGCCTGGGTGCGGCGGGGCTCGTGCTGCAGGAGGCGCTGCGCAACGCCCTGGCCGTGCCCGAGATGCTGGGCGTGTCGTCCGGGGCCGCGCTGGGAGTCGCCGCACCACTGGTGCTGGCGGCGTCCATCCCCACCGCCGTCCAGCCCTTGCTGGCCATCGGCGGGGCCGTGCTCGGCGGCGGGCTCACGCTGCTCGCCGCCGGGTTGGGGCGCAGCCCGTCCGCCGTCCTGCTCACCGGGGCCGCGGTCGCCGCCGCGTTGCAGGCCGCGCTGCTCGTGCTCATGGTGATGGCCGACCAGTTCGACCTCCAGTTGATCTACCGGTATCTGCTCGGTTCGCTCTCCGCCCGTACCTGGGACGACGTCACCGGGCTGTGGCCCTGGCTGCTCGTCGCGTCGCCCGCGCTCGTGCTGTGCGCCCCGGTGCTGTCGGTGTTGCGGCTGGGGGACGAGGACGCCGAGGCGCTGGGGGTGCGTGCGCAGCGGGCCCGGTTCGCCGCGCTGGCCATCGCCATTGTGCTGATCGCGCCCGTGACGGCCGTGTGCGGGCCGGTGGCGTGGGTCGGGTTCCTCGCCCCGCACCTGGCCAGGTGGCTCAACCCTGCGGCTGACGCGGTGCGTTGGCTGCCCTGGTCGGCGGCGTGGGGCGCGGTCGTGGTGGCCGTCGCCGACGTCCCGGCCCGGCTCGCGCTGGCGCCCGTGGAGACACCGGTCGGCGCGTGGACCGCCCTCCTCGGTGTGCCTGTCGGCGTCGCCCTGCTTCGGTCGGGCCCTCGGAAGCCGGCGGCTCGGCGAGGAGCGGCGCGGTCCGACGCCGTTCGCTCGGAGCCGCGAGGGACGGGCGCTGAAGCCGTGCCGACCGCCGGGAAGGAGACAGGGTGAAGCGGCGCTTCGCGGTGTTCACCGCACTCGCCGTCGTGTGCGCCTGCGGGGAACTGCTGGCCGGGAGAGGGATGTCCCCGGCGGTGGTCTGGGACGTCCTGGGCGGGGCCGGTGACGCGACCGAACGGCACATTCTGCTCCAACTCCGCCTGCCCCGGATGCTGGTGGCCCTCGCCGCGGGGGCGTGCCTGGGCGTGGCGGGCCTGGTTCTGCAGTCCGCCCTGCGCAATCCGCTCGCCGGCCCGGAGGTCACGGGTGTGACGCCGGGCGCGGTGCTCGGGGCCGTCACCGCGACCGCTCTCGGGCTCGCGGGGTGGGAATCGCCCCTCGCTGTGGTCGTCGCCGCCTGCGTGGGCGGGTGCAGCGGAGCCGCGCTGCTGTGGCTGCTCGCGGGGCGGGGCCGGGGAGACCCCGCGCAGATCGCCTTGCACGGCGTCCTCGTCTCGGCGGTGCTCGGCGGACTCACCGCCATGGTGCTGCTCGTCGCGCCGGGTGAGCTCGGCAGCGTCGTCCAGTGGCTCGTCGGTACGACCGAGGGCCGCGTGTGGCAGCACTGGCACCTGCTCTGGCCGTGGGCGCTCGCGTGGAGTGCCGTGGCGTGGCTGCTGGCCGGGCCCCTGACCCTGCTGCGCTGCGGCGACGACATCGCCGGTGCCGCCGGGCTGTCCGCCGCGCGGGCCCGGACCCTCGCGCTGCTGTGCGCGGTGGCGCTGACGGCGGGAGCGGTGGCCGCCGTCGGGGCGCTGGGTTTCGTCGGGTTGCTCGTGCCGCACCTCGCGCTGGCCGTGTTCGGTGCGGACCTGCGGATGACGCTGCCCGGCGCCGCCCTGGTGGGCGCTGCCGTGGTGTGCGGTTCGGACGCGGCCGCGCAACTGCTGTCGCGGCTGCTGGCGGTCGCGCTGGACTCCGGGCGGCTCACGCTGCCGGTCGGGGCCCTCACCACCTGCGTCGGAGCCGCGTTGCTGCTGGTCGTCGTACGCCGCTGGCCGAGCCGAACGTTCTGATGTCGACGAAGGACAGAGCATGACCGAACCCGTGGGGATCCGCGTCGAGGGAGTCCACTTCGGCTACCCCGGACGCCCTGTGCTGCGCGGCGCCGACGTGACCGTCGAACCAGGCGAGCTGACCGCGCTCATCGGCCTCAACGGCTGCGGCAAATCAACCCTGTTGCGGCTGGCGGCCGGACTGCTGCGGCCCGACGAGGGGCGCGTGCTGCTAGGCGGGCACGACCTCTCCCGGCTCTCCCGCCGCGCCACCGCCCGGCGCGTCGCGCTGCTGCACCAGTCGGCCCCGGCCGTCCCCGGCATGACGGTGCGTCAACTCGTACGTCAGGGCCGGTACGCGGCGCGCGGCCCGCTCGGCATGCTCCGCGAGGGCGACGACCCCGTCGTACGGCGTGCGCTGCGCGATGTCGGCGTGGAGCAGTGGGCCGAACGGGACGTCGACGCGCTGTCCGGCGGCGAGCGGCAGCGGGTCCGGCTCGCGATGGCGCTCGCGCAGGACACCCGGGTCCTGCTCCTCGACGAGCCGACCACGTACCTGGATCTGCACCACCAACTCGACGTGCTGCAGACCGTGGTGCGGCTGCGTGCGGAGCGGGGCCTCACCGTCGTGATGGTGCTGCACGACCTGGCCCACGCCGCCCGGTTCGCGGAGCGGATCGTGGCGCTGCGGGACGGTCGGGTGGTGGCCGACGGGGCACCGAAGGAGGTCGTCACTCCAGGGCTGCTCGCGGATGTCCTGAGGGTGGCGGGAAGGGTCGGCCAGGACCCCGAGGGCGGCTGGCCGGTGTGCTACCCGGATCACCCGCTGCCAGGGGACGAATACGAGGGGACCTCGTGATCGTCCACCCCGAACTGCGTCGCGCAGCACGGCACGCACGGCGCCCCCTGCTCGCGGCCACCCTCCTGCAAGGGGCCGTCACCCTCACCCACCTCGCGCAGGCCGTGCTGCTGGCCGTCGCCCTCGCCGACGTGGCCAGGGGCGACACGGACCGGCTCCCGCTGTTCATCGGGGCGGTGCTCGGCGTCGTCGTCGCCCGGGCCGGGCTCGGCCACGGGCAGCGGCGCACCGCCACCCGCGCCGGAGCGCGGGTCAGGGTCCGTCTGCGGGACGAACTCCTCGCCCACCTCGGACGGCTGGGACCCGCGCACCTGACCACCGCGCGCGCCGGCGCCGTCCGCACCACCCTGGTCGACGGGGTCGAGGGCGTCGACGCCTACGTCTCCCGCTACCTGCCCCAGCTCCTCATCACCCTCTGCGTACCGCCCCTGCTCCTCGCCGCACTGGTCGCGGTCGAACCGGCCGCCCTCCTCGGCCTCGTGCCCGCCCTGCTGCTCGCCCTGTTCGGGCCGCGCGCCTGGGACCGGCTCCTCGCCAGGCGCGGCAGGGAACACTGGGACACCTACGAGCAACTGGGCGCCGACTACCTCGAAGCGCTGCAGGGCATGCCCGCGCTGCGGGCCGCGGGCGCCGTCGGCCGCACCCGGGAGCGGCTGGAGGAACGCTCGGCGGCGCTGCACCGGGCCACCGTCGCCAAGCTCCGGGTGTCGCTCGTCGACACCGGGCTCACCGACCTGGCCATCCAGGGCGGCACCGCGGCCGCCGCGCTGCTCGCCTGCTGGTCGGCCGTCACCGGATCCACCACGGCGACCGGTACTTATCTGCTGCTGCTCCTGGCCTCCGAGTGCTTCCGGCCCGTACGCGACCTGTCCCGCGAGTGGCACGCCGGATACCTGGGCGTGTCGGCCGCCGACGGACTCGCGGCACTGCGCACCGCCGAACCCGCGGTGCCCGACACCGGAACGGCACCAGCACACTGGCCGGATCCGCCCCAGGTGTGCTTCGAGAACGTGGAGTTCACCTACGACGGTGCCGACGCGCCGGCGCTGCGCGACGTCACCTTCACCGCCGAAGCGGGACGGATCACGGCCATCGTCGGCCCGTCCGGCGCGGGCAAGTCCACGCTGCTCGCCCTGCTCCTGCGCCACCGCGACCCGCAACGGGGCCGGATCACCGTCGACGGCCAGGACGTCACCGAGTACACGCTCGACTCACTTCGGCAGGGCATCGCCGTGGTCTCCCAGGAGACCTACCTCTTCCACGCCACCATCGCCGACAACCTGCGCCTGGCCCGGCCCGACGCTCCGGACGACGAGCTGGTACGCGCCGCACGCACCGCGGGCATCCACGACGAGATCGCCGCCCTCCCCGACGGCTATGACACCGTCCTCGGCGAACGGGGCGCCACCCTCTCCGGCGGCCAGCGCCAGCGCCTCGCCCTCGCCCGGGCCCTGCTGGCCGATGCCCCGGTGCTCGTGCTCGACGAGGCGACGAGCGCGGTCGACGAACGCCGCGAGGCGGACATCGTCCGCGAACTGCTGACCGCCGCGGGCGGCCGGACCGTCCTGGTGGTCGCGCACCGCCTCGCCGCCGTCCGGCACGCGCACCGCATCGTGGTGCTCGACGCAGGACGCGTGGACGCCGTCGGTGCGCATGCCGCCCTCGTCGAGGCCCAGGGCGTCTACGCCGAGCTGGTCAAGGCGGGCCATGTCCATGAAGGAGGGCGCGTCGCATGAGCAGCACCACCGACGCCGGCGTCCCGCAGGGCAGCGCCACCGACGCGTCCGTGCCCGCTCGGGGTTCACTGCGTGCCCTGTTGCCGGCCCTCGGCGGACACCGGGCGATGATGGCCCGCACCTGCGTCGCGGCGCTCCTCGAACAGGGCTTGCTGGTCGCGCTGTCGACCCTGGCCGCGCACACCGTCGGCGCCGCCGTCATCACCGGCCGCGCCCCCTCGGCCGGTACCGTCACCGCTCTGGTCGTCCTCGTCCTCCTTCGCCCCCTGATGACCTGGCGCGAGATGGACCTCTCGCACGACCTTGCCTACCGTGTGCTGGCCGAGCTGCGTGTGCGGGTCTTCGACGGGCTCGCCCGCAGCGCACCCGCCCGCGTGGCCGGCCGGCGCAGCGGGGACCTGGCCGCGACGGCGATGGCCGACGTCGAGGCGCTGGAGTTCTTCTACGCCCACACCACGGCCCAACTCCTCGCGTCCGGCGTGGTGTTCGCCGGTGGAGCCACGGCATTGGCCATGGTGGAGCCCTGGCTGCTGGCGGCGGTGCTGCCGGTCGCCGCGCTGCTCGCCGTGGCGCCCTTCGCCGACGCACGCGGACGCGCCGCGCGCGGGGCCCGTACCCGGGCGGCCACCGCGAAGCTGTCGGCCGACACCGTCGAGGCCGTCGACGGGCTGCGTGAACTGCTCGCCTTCGGCGGGCTGCCCGAGCGGCGCGGCCGTCTCGCCGAGCAGGGCCGGAGGGTGGGCGAGGCCCAGCGCGCGGAGGCCACCTGGGAGGCCAGGGCCGCCGCCGTACGCGATCTGCTCATCGTGCTCGCGGTCCTCGGCGTGGTCGCCGCCGCCGCACAGTCCGTGACCTCCGGACGGCTGCACGGAGCGTGGGCCCCGGCAGCGATGGCGCTCGCCCTGTCGGTGCTGGGCCCGGTCGCCGAGTCGGCCAGGGCGCTGAGCCAGGCCGTGGGTCTGCGCGCCGCGGCCGCCCGTGTCGACGCGGCGGTGAAAGCACCCGCCCTCGCTCCACCGCCCGCCTCACCCCGCCCACTTCCCCCGGGCCCGCTGGGGGTCCGACTGCACCGGGTGAGTTTCGACTACGGGGGCCGGCCCGTGCTGGACGGAATCGAGCTGACGGTTCCCGCGGGGCAGACCCTCGCCCTGGTCGGTGTCTCCGGAGCTGGGAAGTCCACGTGCGCCCATCTGCTGGCCCGCTTCTGGGACCCGTCCGAGGGAGCCGTCCACCTGGTGTCCGGCGACGGCGACTGCGTCGATCTTCGCGACCTGGCCGACGCCGAACTGCGCCGTGCCGTCGCCGTCGTGGGCCAGGACACCCCTCTCTTCCACGGCACCCTCGCCGAGAACCTGCGCCTGGCCGCACCGGACGCGGACGACGACCTCCTCGCCGAAACGGCCCGGTTGTGCGGCGTCGACCGGATCGCCCCCACGGACACCCTCGTCTCGGAGCGCGGCGCCACCCTCTCCGGCGGCCAGCGCGCCCGGATCGCTCTCGCACGCGCGCTGCTGGCCGAGCCGAGGATCCTCGTGCTGGACGAGACCACCGCACACCTGGACAACGCCGGTGACGTCCAACTCACCACGGCGCTCGCCCAGGGCAACCGCACCACGATCGTCATCGCCCACCGCCCCACGACCATCCGCCGCGCCGACCGCATCGCCGTACTCGAAGCCGGCCGCATCGCCGAGCAAGGAACCTGGGACGACCTCACAGCCCGCCCCGACGGCGCGCTCAACCGCGTGCTGACCGTCATACCGTCCTGAACTCGGTGCACTTGGTGGCGGCCGGCTGACTGGTTTCGTGCCGTGCGGTCAGCCTCCCCCGAACACGGCGTCGCCGCTGAGGTAGCGCGACGGGGAGGTGCCGACGGTGCGGCGGAAGGCCGCGAGAAACGCGCTCGGCGTGGCGTACCCCACGGTGCGCGCGACACGGGAGACGGGCTGGCCTTCGGCGAGCAGCGGCAGGGCGGCCCGCAGCCGCATATGGGTGCGCCAGCGGTCGAAGCTCATGCCCGTGTCGTGGGCGAACAGGCGCGTCAAGGTCCGTCGGCTCACTCCGACGGCCCGCGCGTGGGCATCGAGGCTTCGCGGGTCCGCGGGATCGGCCAGCAGCGCGTCGGCCACGGCTCGTACGCGCTCGTCCGCGGGACGCGGCACGTCGATGGGCGTGGCCGGCAGCGGGCGCAGCAGATCCAGCACGACCGCCTCGGCGCGCAGACGTGCGTCGTCGGCGAGGTCCTCCCGGTTGAGATGGGCGATCAGGTGGCCCAGCAGCCCGTCGACAGCGACAGCCGTGGGCTCTCGCCAGTCCAGAGGGCACCGGTCCGGTTCGAGGTAGAGACTGCACAACACCGCGTCCCGGGTCGCACCGGTCCGGTGGACGACTCCCGCGGGCAGCCACAGCGCCCGGGTGGGCGGCAGGACCCAGTAAGTGTCGTCCACGGCGACGCCGAGCACACCACGTCGAGTCCAGGCCAGCTGGTGCTGTGGGTGCCGGTGCGACGGGATCCACTGGCCTGCCGACAAGGGGAAGTTCCCCACGACGATCGCCCCCACCCCCGGTGGGGCGGCTTCTTCGAAGGCTTCGGACACGCATCCGAGCGTATGTCCTCAGCGCGACACTGCGTGGCCCCATCGCGGATTGTGGCCATCGGGACCGCTCCATAGCGTCGTCGCATGCCCCTCAACCATCCGCGCCCGGAGCGCTGCGCACCGACCCTCTCCACAGCGGCCGGCCGTCGTCGACCGGCACTGATCGTGCTGTGCTTCGTGCAGTTCATGCTCGTCCTGGACGACAACGTGGTGAGCGTCCCCGCATCCGGGACGAACTCGGCTTCAGCACCGCGGGCCTGGCCTGGGTCGTCAACGCCTACTTTCTCGCCTTCGGCGGGCTGCTGTTGCTGTTCGGCCGTGCGGCGGACCTGTGGGGCCGCCGCCGCGTGTTCCTCAGCGGCGTGGCACTGTTCGGCGCGGCGAGCCTGATCTGCGGGCTCGCCCAGGAACCCTGGCAACTCGTGGCCGGCCGGTTCGTCCAGGGGGCGGGCGCGGCCATGGCGAGCCCGGCCGCCCTGTCCCTGATCACTCTTCTGTATCCCGGCACCGAGGAACGCGCCAAGGCACTCGGCATCTGGGGTGGCATCGCCGGTCTGGGCGGCACCACGGGGCTGGTGATCTCCGGTGCGCTGACCGGCCTCACCTCCTGGCGCTGGATTTTCCTGATCAACCTTCCGGTGGCCGCGCTCGCGCTCGTGCTGCTTCCGCGCCTGGTCGACGAGAGCCGGGCCACCCGTAGGGCCGGCCTGGACGTACCCGGTGCGGTACTGGGCACCGGCGCCGTCCTGTCCGTGGTCTACGGGCTGCTCCAGGCCGGGGAGTCGGGTTGGGCCGACGTGTCCTGCGTCGGACCGCTGCTCCTGGCTGCCGTCCTGGGAATCGCGTTCCTCGTGGTGGAGTCCCGCACGGCCGAGCCGTTGGTGCCGTTGCCGTTCCTGTCGTTCCGGCCCCGTGCCGTCGCCAACGGCACGACCCTGCTGTTCTCCGCCGCCTTCTACGCGATGGCCTTCCTGCTGATGATCCACCTGCAAACCGTGCTCGGCTACGGCCCGCTCGAGGCCGGCCTCGCCTACCTGCCCTACTGCGCCGGAATGCTCACAGGCATGTGGCTCTCCTCCCGCGCGGTGATCAGGTTCGGGATGCGCTCGCCCCTCGTCGTGTCGTTCCTGATCAGCTCGGCCGGGCTGCTCCTGCTGTCCGGCGTGGCGCCGGGCGACTCCTACGTATCGGGTGTACTGCCGGGCATGCTCGTCACGAGCCTTGGCTGCGGCCTGAGCCTGCCGGTCCTGACGGGCGTGGCGCTCACGGGCACCACCGAGGAGAACGCCGGTCTGGGCTCGGCCGTCCTCAGCTCCGTCCAACAGATGGGTGGCGCTGTGGGTGTGGCCGTACTGATCACCTTGGCCGCACGCCACAGCGACGCCCTGGCCGACTCGACCGACCCGCTGCGAGCCGCGACGGAAGGCTTCTCCTTCGCGCTCACCATCGCGGCAGCCCTCCTCGCCCTTGGCGCCGTCCTCATCGCCGGCCTCCTTCGAAGCCGGCGCGTTTCTCCGGGACGCGACTTCTGATCACGCGGAACGGGGCAGCTGGTCACGCACCCATGCAGGATCGGGGTTGGTGTGTGGCCGGCCCGCCACGACGACAGTCGGCACCGTCTCGTTGCCGTCGTTCGCTGCCCTCACCGCTGCGGCTCCTGCCGGGTCACGCCAGATGTTGACCCAATGCAACTGGCGGGCGCTGCGGCCCAATCGGATGCGCAGTCGTATGCAGTACTTGCAGCCCGGCCGCCAGAAGACGACCGGCCGGCCGTCGACCGCGCTGCGGCGTCGCGCCTCCGGCGCAGCGGTCGACCGCGGGAAGAACAGGGGCGAGTTCACGCCTGCGAGCACCAGGAACACCAGCAGGATTGCTGTGGCCGCGCCGGCGTCCCCCCCGAAGGCCGGCCCGGTCGCGACGGCTGAGCCGCTGAGCACAAGCACAATCGGCAAGAACCAAGCGCGCATCATGGTGATACAGGCTACAGATGAGTCGAAGTTGTCCAGGAGGATCGCGTCGAACCGGGACCGCTCCACCTGGTAGGCGAACGAGGTCGGGTCGGCCGGCCGGGGCGACAGCGTGAAGGAGAACCGCCAGGGGTCAAGTGCTCCCGGCCGGGCCGCCGCCGACCACGATGACGTCGAAGTCCTGCGGCGGCTCGGCAGAACTCACTGGTCTCCCTTCGCGGTTCGGGCGTCGATCCAGGTGCGGATCGCCGACACGGTCGTCTCGGCGTGTTCCTGCATCATCGTCAGATGGTCACCGGGGACGTCCACGACGGCGTGCGCCGCAGGCCAGGACGTCCGCCAGTCGTCCGCGTCGGCGCAGGCCGCCATGGCGGGCGTGGGCCGCAGCGCGCGCACGAGGAGCGTGGGTGCGGCGACCGGCTCGGGGTCCCAGCCGAGGAAGATCCGGTTGTAGGCACCGATCGCGGCCAGGGCGCTGTCGTCGCCCCCGGTGAAGAGGGGCTGTCCGGTGTCCTGCGGCGGTGGGGCGGCCAGGGACAGCAGCCAGTCCTTGCCGCTGTTGTCCGGCGTGATGTGGTAGGTGTCCAGCAGCACCAGGCCGGTCGGTGCCCGGCCCATGCTTTCCAGCTGGTGGGCCACCAGGTGCGCGACATTGCCGCCCGCCGACCGTCCTACGACCACGAAGGGCCCGTCCCCGACGTGCCGCAGCACGCTCTCGGCCTGCGTACGCGCCAGCGCGGCCCGGTCCTGCGGTACGGCGGCCCCGGCGCCGATTCCGGGGTGCGGGAACTCCAGGACCTCCAAGGCCTCCAAGTCGTCCTGGAGAGCACGGTGGAAGCGAGGGAAGTCCCCGTCGTCCGAGGCGAGCGACGGGTGGTAGGCCGGGAAGTAGACGACCGTCGGCCTTCCGGAGCCGGAGCGGCCGGGGGAGCGGCGGATCGGGGGGAGCGCGTGCTCGCGGCCCTGGGCGGCCGTGAAGGTGGGCAGCGCCCAGGACGCGGTGACGAGCAGGTGCATCGCCGCCACCGGTTGTCCGGCGGCACTGACCGTCCGGAACAGCGAGGAGAGGGTGTACGCGGGCCGCTCGGGCCCCGTGGCCCCTGGGGCCTCGGCGGCTCCCGCGGCCTCAGGGGCTCCTGGGGACTCGGGGACTGCTGCGGCGGCCGGTTCGCAGTCCAGCAGGCCGAGCAGGTGGCGTGCCAGCCCCTCGGCCGTGCGGTGCTCGAACACCACCGCGGCCGACAGCCGGAGCTTCAGCGCCATGCTGATCCGGTTGCGGATCTGCACGGCGGTCAGGGAGTCGAACCCCAGGTCGGCGAGGCTCTTGCCGGCCGGGAGCGCGTCGGCGTGCGGGTAGCCGAGCACCGCGGCCACGTCGGCCCGCAGCAACTCCACGAGTGCCGACCCCCGTTCGCCCGGGGGCATGGCGGCCAGCCGCTTCCGCCAGGCTCCCGGCTCCAGCATCTGCCCGGGAGACCCCGCGGAGCCCGAGGCGGTCGCCGCTGCGGTCGGCCGGTGCTGCCGGACGAGTCCGCGCAACGGCGGTGGCAGGTGCCCCGCACCGGACCGAAGCGCAGCCCGGTCCAGCAGGATCGGCGCCAGGACCGGCTCCGTCGAGCCCAGCGCGGCGTCGAACAGGGCCAGGCCCTGCCGCGTGGACAGCGGCACGAGTACGTCACGTGGCTGTGAGCGCTGCGGAGGCGGGTCCGCCGCCATTCCGCCGGCGTGTTCCCACGGGCCCCACCCCAGCGAGACCGCCGGCAGTCCCTCGGCGGCGCGGCGGTGGGCGAGCGCATCGAGGAACGAGTTCGCGGCCGCGTAGTTGCCCTGTCCCGCCCGGCCCAGCAGACCGGAGACGGAGGAGAACAGGACGAACGCCGAAAGACCCATGTCCCGGGTCAGTTCATGCAGGTTCCAGGCCGCGTCGGCCTTCGGCCGCAACACGGCCGCCAGGCGCTCGGGGGTCAGCGAGTCCAGCACGCCGTCGTCGAGAACCCCGGCGGCGTGCACCACAGCGGTCAGCGGCGGCTCGCAGCGCTTGACCACCTCGGCCAGCGCGGCACGGTCGGCCGCGTCACAGGCGACGATGCCGACCCGCGCCCCCAACTCCCGGAGCTCGCCGCGCAGTTCCGCCGCTCCGGGTGCCTGCGGCCCACGGCGTCCGGTCAGCAGCAGATGCCGTACGCCGTGTTCGGTGACCAGGTGACGTGCCAGCTCCGCGCCCAGCGCGCCGGTGCCACCGGTGATCAGCACCGTGCCGTCCGCGTCGAAGACAGCCCCCGCGCCCGAGGCATCACCGGCCGCGGCCAGTCGCGGAACCGTCACCTGCCCGTCCCGCACCCGGAGTTGTGACTCACCGGTGGCGACGGCCGAAGACAGCATCCGCAGCGACTCGGGCCGCCCGTCGACATCCACCAGGACGACCCGACCGGGCAGCTCCGACTGCGCCGTGCGCACCAGTCCCCAGACCGCCGCACCCGCCAGGTCCGGCACCGGCCCGGTGGCATCCCGCGTCACCACGACCAGCCGTGAGCCCACCGTGCCCGGATCGTCCTGCCAGTCCTGGAGCGCCTTGAGCACTCGGCTCGTCAACTCGTGAGTGGCGGAGAGCGGATCGGAGCCGGTGGCACGGGCGACGGCTGCGACGGCGACGACTTCGGGATGCACGCCGCCGGGCAGGAACTCGGCGAGATTCAGCTCGTCCGGCCCGCGCACGGCCCAGGCATGCCCATCGGCCTCGCGGGAGAGACCACCGGAGAGGCCGAGGGCGGACCACTCGGGGCGCAGCAGAGCCCTTCGTACGACGTCGTCCGTCATGTCGGCCCGGTCCGTCCGGTCGGCCGGGAGTTCCCGGGTGGCCAGCGAGTCCACGCGTGCCACGAGCAGGCCGGACGGGTCGGCCAGGGTCAGCGAGACCGTGTCCGGGCCCGTCGACGTCACGCTGACCCGCAACTCCGTGGCTCCCGAGGCGTGCAGGCTCACCCCGCTCCAGGCGAACGGAACCCGAACCGTGCTCGCGTCTGCGGACGCGGCCAGCAGCGGCGCGTGCAACGCGGCGTCGAACAGCGCCGGGTGGAGTCCGAAGCGGCCCGCTTGCGACGTGTACGACGCGGGCAGCCGGACCTCCGCGAAGACGTCGTCACCGCGCCGCCATACCGCGCCGACCCCCTGGAAGGCAGGCCCATAGGCGAGGCCGGCATCGGCGAGGGCGGCGTACGCGCCGGTGAGATCCACCGCCTCGGCGCCCGGGGGCGGCCACTGGGTCGTCTCGCCCTGCGCAGCGCGACCTCGGCCCAGCTGTCCGGAGACATTCCGGGTCCACGGGGCGTCCTCGGCGGACTCCTCCGGCTCCTCCGCGCGGGAGTAGATGTCGACCGGCCGCCGCCCCGAGTCGTCGTCCCGCGCACCCACCACGACCTGGACCCGCACCCCCGCGGAACCGGTCAGAGCGAGCGGTGACAGCATCACGAGTTCGTCGATCGCGCCGCAGCCCACCTCGTCGCCCGCCCGCAGGGCCATCTCCACGAACACCGTCGCCGGCACGATGCTCCTCCCGGCGACGACATGGTCCCCGAGCCACGGGTGGGTCGCGAGGGACAACAGCCCGGTCAGCACCGTCCGCTCGGTGTCCGGCACCGGGAACGCCGGGCCCAGCAGGGCCTCGGCGCCGGCCGCCGCCGGGCGCGGCGCGTCCAGCCAGTACCGCTGCCGCTGGAAGGCGTACGTCGGCAGGTCCACGCGGCGCGCGCCGGAACCCGCGTACACCGCCGCCCAGTCGACAGCGGCCCCGGCCACATGCAGCCTCGCCACGGCCGACAGGAGCGTCTCCGGTTCGTACGCACCGCCTCGTGTGGCCACGGCGAGAACGGAGCCGCTCGTGGACGCGTCGGTCAGACAGTCGGTGGCCGCGGCGGTGAGTACGGGCCCGGGGCCGAGTTCCAGATAGGCGCAGACCCCGTCGTCCGCGAGCCGGCGCACGGCGTCGGCGAAGCGCACGGGCTGCCGGGCGTGCCGTGCCCAGTACTCGGGCGAGCACAGTTCCGCGGGCTCGGCGAGGCGGCCGGTCACGGTGGAGACGATCGGGATGCGCGGCGGCCGGAAGGTCAACTCACGGGCCACGGCCAGGAATTCGTCGAGCATCGGCGCCACCAGGGGCGAGTGGAAGGCGTGACTCACCCGCAGCCGTACGGCCCTGCGACCGCGCTCCTCGAAGCCGGCCGCGACCGCGAGCACCGCGTCCCGCGCGCCTGAGATCACCACCGAGCGGGGCCCGTTGACGGACGCGACGGCAACCTGCGCCATCTGAGCCACCGGTGTCACCTGTGCCCCGAACTCCGCGAGCGCGGTGACGACTTCCTCCTCGGTCCCGTCCAGCGCCACCATCGCGCCGCCGTCGGGCAACGCCTGCATCAGCCGGCCGCGCGCGGCGACGAGCGTCGCGGCGTCCGGCAGGTCGAGCACGCCGGCGACGTGCGCGGCCGTCAGCTCGCCGACGGAGTGGCCCACCAGGCGGTCGGCTCGCACGCCCCACGACTCGAGGAGCCGGAACAGCGCCACCTCGAAGGCGAACAGTCCGGCCTGGGCGAAGTCCGTACGGTCCACCAGAGCCGCTTCCGGCGAGCCCGGCTCGGCGGACAGCACCGCGCTCAGCGGCTGGGGGAGACGGTCGTCCAGGTACCGGCGGACCTTGTCGAAGGCGTCGGCGAAGACGGGGAAGGCGGCGCGTAGTCCGGCGCCCATCCGGGGGCGCTGGGCGCCTTGCCCGGTGAACAGGAAGGCCGTACGGATCTCCGGGCCCGCGAGGCCTCGTACGACCCCCGGTGTGTCCCGGCCCTGTGCGAACGCGTTCAGCGCGTCCAGCATCCGGGTCCGGTCTCCGGCCGGGACGAGCGCACGATGGGTGAGGGCGGAGCGCGACACCGCCAGGGAGTAGCCGACGTCCGTGGACGACTGGCCGGGCCGGGTCGCCACTTCCGCCGCGAGACGTCGGGCCTGGGCGCGCAGGGCGGTCTCGTCGGCGGCGGAGAGCAGCCATGGAACGGGCGGTGTCGCGGCCGGCTCCGGGGAGACCGCCGCAGCCGGGGGCACCGCCGCCTCCCGTGAGACCGCAGTCTCCTTCTCCGGCGCCTCTTCCAGGATCACATGCGCGTTGGTCCCGCCGATCCCGAAGGCCGAGACCCCTGCCCGCCGCGGCCGGTCCGAGACCGGCCAGGGCCGTGGTGCGGTCAGCAGTTCCACGCGGCCGGCGGACCAGTCGACGTGGGGTGTGGGCGAGTCGGCGTGCAGGGTGCGGGGCAGTTCGCCGTGCCGCATGGCCTGCACCATCTTGATGACGCCGGCGACTCCGGCCGCCGCCTGCGTGTGCCCGAGGTTGGACTTGACCGACCCGAGCCACAGCGGCTGCTCGCGGCCCTGGCCGTACGTGGCCAGGAGGGCCTGCGCCTCGATGGGGTCGCCCAGCCGGGTGCCCGTGCCGTGGGCCTCCACCGCGTCCACGTCACCGGTGCGCAGCCCCGCGTCCGCCAGCGCCCGCGTGATCAGCCGCCGCTGTGCCGGCCCGTGGGGCGCGGCGAGCCCGTTGGACGCGCCGTCGGAGTTCACGGCGGAGCCGCGGAGTACCGCCAGGACCGGATGGCCGCTCCGCCGCGCGTCGGACAGTCGCTCCAGCAGGACGAGTCCCACGCCCTCGCCCCAGGCCGTACCGTCGGCCGCCGCCGAGAACGACTTGCACCGCCCGTCCGGCGACAGCCCCCGCTGCCGGCTGAACGCGAGGAACGGCTTGGGCGTCGCCATCACCGTGACCCCGCCGGCCAGCGCCAGCGAGCACTCGCCCGAGCGCAGCGCCCGCGCCGCCCAGTGCAGCGCCACCAGCGAGGACGAGCACGCGGTGTCGACGGTGATCGCGGGACCGCGCAGACCGTACACGTACGAGATCCGCCCGGAGGCCACGCTGCCCGCCGAGCCCAGCCCCAGGTGCGCCTCCAACTCGTGGTAGCGGGTGAGGCGGGCGGAGTAGTCGCCGTACATCACGCCCACGAACACGCCGGTGTCGCTCTCGCGCACCGACGCCGGGTCGATCCCGGCCCGCTCCCACACCTCCCAGGACGTCTCCAGGAGCAGCCGCTGCTGCGGATCCATCGCGAGCGCCTCGCGCGGCGAGATCCCGAACAGTCCGGCGTCGAACTCCGCGGCCCGGTGCAGGAACCCGCCGTGGCGCGTGTACGACGTGCCGATCCGGTCGGGATCCGGGTCGTACAGGGCGTCCAGGTCCCAGCCGCGGTCGGCCGGGAACTCCGAGATGGCGTCCCGCCCCCGCGACACCAACTCCCACAGGTCCTCGGGGGAGTTGACGTCACCGGGATACCGGCAGCCCATGGCGACGATCACGACGGGATCGTCCTCGTCGGACCGGTCCTGTCCGCCGTGCGCCCGCGGGCGCCGCACGGGCTCGCCCTCGAAGAGCGCCACGCGCAGGTACCGGGCCACCTCGGCCGGCGTCGGGTGGTCGAAGACCAGCGTCGACGGCAGGCTCAGACCGGTCAGCGCGCCGAGCTGGTCCGCCAGCTCGACGACGCCGACGGATGTCATGCCGAGATCGGCGAAGGGACTGTCCGCGTCGGGCAGATCGCCCGGCGTCCGCCGGCAGACCTCGGCCGTTTTGGTGAGCACCGTTGCGCGTAACGCGTGTTCCCGCTCGTCGGGCGGGAGAGCGAGGAGCCGCCCGCGCAGCGTGCTGTCGGCCGCGACCGAGGAGGCCGGAGCGGGGGCGACCAGCTCGTGCCGGGTGATCTTGCCGGACGCGGTGCGCGGGACGGCGGCGATCTCGCGGATCTCGGCCGGCACCTTGTAGTCGGCCAGCCGGGTCCGGCACTCGGCGAGCACCTGTCGTGCGTCGATCCCGTCCGGACCCGGTACGACGAAGGCGACCGGCACCTCGCCGAGCACGTCGTGCGGGACACCCACGACCACGGCCTCGGACACGCCGGGACACTGCGCCAGGGCCTGCTCGATCTCCGTCGGGTGGATGTTCTCGCCGCCGCGGATGATCAGCTCGCCGACCCGGCCGGTGAGCCGGAGATGGCCGTGCTCGACGCGGCGGCCGAGGTCGCCGGTGCGGTACCAGCCGTCCCGCAGCGCGGCGGCCGTCGCCTCGGGCTGCTCGTGGTACCCGGTCATCAGGCTCGGTCCGCGCACCCAGACCTCGCCCTCGGCCCCGTCCGGTGCGTCCTCGCCGCTGCGTGGGTCGACGACGCGTACGTCCATGCCCGGGACGGGCGGCCCGCAGGAACCGTCGACCCTCGGCCCCTCGGGGCGGTTCACCGCGATCATGCCGCAGGTCTCGGTACTGCCGTACGCGTCCAGCAGCGGCGCCCCGAGGGTCTCCTCCACGGCCGCGCGCATCGCGGGGCCGCTCGGGGCGCCGGCCACGACGCACATCCGCAGTGCCGGCGGGGCCGCGCCGCCCGAGTCGAGCAGCCGGTGATACGTCGCGGGCACGCCGGCCAGCATGGTGAAGGGCCCGCCGAGCCCCGCGTGCGCGGTGAGCAACTCCTGCCGCAGACCGCCCGGCGGCAGCAGCTCACCGGCGATCCGGGCGCTCGCGCCCACGGCCGTCACGCCCAGGATCGCCAGCGAGTGACTGAAGCTGTGGAACAGCGGAAGCGGCCAGAGCAGACGGTCGTCAGACGAGAGACCGAAGATCGGGGCGTAGCAGGCGGCCACGGACCACAGCGCGGCCCGCTGCGTGGACAGCACACCTTTGGGCCGGTGCGTGGTACCGGAGGTGTAGAGGATCCAGGCCGGATCGTCGAGGCCGAGCGTGTCGATCTGCGCGGACCCGTCGCTCTCGGCCGCGCTCCGAAACAGCCGGGCGCCGTCCGGGACCGGGCCGGTCCCGGTGACCAGGACGCCCAAGCGGTCCTGCGGCGGGCCCAGGCGTCGTAACTGTGCGAGGTGCGCGGTGTCGGTGATGACGAACACGGCGCCGCTGTCCTTCAGGAAGTGGGCCAGCTCGGCGTCCAAGGACCGCGGGTCGAGCGGGACGCCGACCATCCCGGCCCGCAGGACGGCGAGGCAACTCTCCACCATCTCCACGCAGTTGCCGAGGCAGATCGCGACGCGGTCACCGCGACGCAGCCCTGTCCCGGTGAGGTACGCGGCCAGCGAGCGCGTGCGCCGCTCCAGCTCTGCGTAGGTGACGCTGCGCGAGGAGTCGGAGTAGGCGACCCGTTCCCCAGCCACCTCGGCGTGCTGCCGTAACAGCTCCGGCACCGGCCGGACGAGCTCGTCACGCCTCATGTCTCCGCCTTCCAGGCCCATCGTGCCGCAACGATGTTGAGCGTAGAGGTTGCCGACCGTCGAGGGGGCTACTCGTACGGCACGCCGCAGCGGCCCTACGGCAGCAAGGAGGTACCCCACATGGCCAGCAACGGAGCACACGTGACCACCGTCCAGAGCCCGGTCCCCGCGCAGGAGCTCTCCGGGATCGTCGGCCACCGCTTCATCTACACCTACGCCAACGGCTGGCAGTACGAGATGTACGTGAAGAACCCGACCACCATCGACTACCGGATCCACTCCGGAATGGTGGGCGGCCGCTGGGTCAAGGATCAGCACGTCGACCTCGTCCAGCTGGACGACGACCACTACAAGATCTCCTGGAACGAGCCCACCGGTACGTCGGTCTCCGTCAACGTCATGCCGGGCAAGCGCCGCCTGCACGGCGTGATCTTCTTCCCGCACTGGGTCGAGGAACACGGCGAACGCACCGTCCTCTACCAGAACGACCACCTCGACGAGATGCGCAGGTACCGCGACGAGGGCCCGACCTATCCGGTCTGCGTCGTCCCGGAATTCGCGAAGATCACCCTCTTCGAGTACGTCGGCCCCGACGACGACACGGTCATCGCCACGGCCCCCGGAGACCTCCCGCAGGGCTGGTCCGACCGCACCAACTGAACCGAGGTCATCCGGAACTGCCCGGGGCAGGCGTGCGCGCCAGCCGCGACGAGGCAGGCAGCGAGGCCCACCGGCACGAGCAGGAATGACGGGCGGCGCCGAATTCCACGGAGAGCTGCTGGGCAGTGAGGCCTACCGACCTCCGGAGGATCCGTGCAGTCGCGTCAGTGGTGGTGGCCGTGCCGGCCGAGGGTCTCCACGGGGGTCGCGCCGGGACGGGTCCACTGCGGTACCGGGCGGCTGGTCGGACCCCAGGCGGCGTTCCCGTCCGCGTCCGAGCGCCAGGACCAGCACGGGCTGCCTCCCTCCGGCCAGCCCTCAGGCTTGTCCTCCCACGCCTCGCCGCGGCCGTAGGGCGTCATGTCGAGCAGGCCGAGGGACCCGTTGACCCGCTCGTTGCCACGGCCCGTCGTGGAGTAGGTGAGGAACACGCGGTCCCCGTCGCGCAGGAAGCAGGTGAGGTAACCCATGTCGCCGCCGACCGGCGCCTCCACGTCGCGCACCGAGTACCAGGGCTGGGTGTAGCCCATGAACTCGACGTAGGAGGCCACCTCGTCCCACCGGCCCGTGGTCAGGACGGCGAACGAGACGCCGCGGGCGCCCAGGTAGACGGCGTCCTTCAGGTGCCAGGCCGTGGTGGTGCAGCCCTCGCACTGCCCCTGGTGCGGCGCGCCGTCGTACCACATGTGCTTGTAGACCACGAGTTCGTCGCGGCCCTGGAACAGCTCCAGGAACGGGACCGGGCCGTCGGGTCCGACGACCTCCACCGTCCCGTCGAACTCCACCATCGGCAGCCGGCGGCGGGCCGCGGCGAGGGCGTCGCCCTCGCGGGTGTGGGCCTTCTCGCGGACCAGGAGTTCGTCACGGGCGGCCTGCCAGGTGGCCAGGTCGACGACGGGCGGGCGTCCGGGCAGCGCCGTGGTCGTGTCGTCCGGCGTGGTCGTCATGGTGTCCTCCGTGGTGTCTCGTGCGGGCAGCGTCGTACGACGTCGTACGACGCTCACCGGAAAAGACTGATGAAGCGGCCGGAACTCATCGCGCGGGGTTGATCTGACGAAGGCCGGTCCTGATCAGGCCGGCACCCGTCCACGTAGGCCGCTGCTTCCCGAGGGCATCACCACTGGTCTTCCTGGGCAGGCAAGACGTTGTTCCGTTCCGTGCCGAACGCCTCAGGGAGCTTTCGTGTCCGCAACCGACAGGGATGCAGCCGCTGCGCCGGACAGAGGGGACGACACCCCGCTGCGGCGTGCCCTCGGCCCCAAGCTGATGGTGCTGTTCGTGATCGGTGACATCCTCGGCACCGGCATCTACGCCACCACCGGTCAGGTCGCCGGCAAGGTCGGCGGGGCACTGTGGCTGCCGTTCGTCATCGGGTTCGTCGTGGCGATCCTGACAGCCGCCTCGTACGTCGAGCTCGTCGGCAAGTACCCGAAGGCGGCCGGAGCCGCGCTCTACACCCAGAAGGCGTTCCAGGTCCCGTTCCTGACCTTCATCGTCGCCTTCATGGTCATGTGCTCGGGCCTTTCCTCGGCGAGCGCGGCGGCCCGTGCCTTCAGCGGCGACTACCTGTCCGAGTTCACGGACTTCTTCCCGCCCACCCTCATCGCGATCCTGTTCATCCTCGCCCTGGCGGCCCTGAACCTTCGAGGCGTCTCGGAGTCCGTGAAGACCAACGTGGTCCTCACGGTGGTCGAACTCACCGGCCTGCTCGTCATCCTCACGATCGGCGCCTGGGCCGTCCTGACCGGTGACGGCGAACCCTCCCGGCTCGGTGAGTTCCAGGCAGAGGGCACCGGTTACGCGCTGCTCACCAGTGTGCTGGGGGCGACGGCCCTCGGCTTCTTCGCCTTCGTGGGCTTCGAGGACTCCGTCAACATGGCCGAGGAGACCAAGGATCCGGTGCGGACGTTCCCGCGCGCCATCTTCATCGGCGTCGCCGTCACCGGCACCATCTACGTCCTGGTCGCCCTGGTCTCCTCGCTGCTCGTCGACTACCGCGTGCTGGAGGACTCCAGCGGCCCGCTGCTGGAGGTCGTCAAGGCCGGCGGGATCGACTTCCCGCCCAAACTCTTCGCCCTGATCGCGCTGTTCGCGGTCACCAACTCGGCTCTGATCAACATCATGATGGCGTCCCGCCTCTGTTACGGCAT
Source organism: Streptomyces coeruleorubidus (assembly GCF_028885415.1). Lineage (GTDB taxonomy): Bacteria > Actinomycetota > Actinomycetes > Streptomycetales > Streptomycetaceae > Streptomyces > Streptomyces coeruleorubidus_A. The sequence continues at coordinate 869,999 of NZ_CP118527.1, read as the reverse complement.
GGCGAACGAGCGCATCCTGCCGCGTGCCCTGGGTCACGTACTGCCCCGGCGCCGCACCCCGGTCGTCGGCATCGTCTTCGTCTCGCTGCTCGCCATCGGCCTGGTCTCCACCGGGGAGATCGAGGGCCTCGGCGACACCACGGCCTTCCTCCTGCTGTGCGTCTTCGCCGTCGTCAACATCGCCGTCCTCGTCCTGCGCCGCGACCGCGTCGAACACCAGCACTTCCGTACGCCGACCGCCCTGCCGGTGCTCGGCGCGATCACCGCGCTGATCCTGGCCAGCCCGTTGTCCGACCGGCCCGCGGACGTCTACATCCGGGCGGGCGTGCTGGTGGCCATCGGCATCGGGCTGTGGGTGCTCAACAAGGCGGTGCTGAAGGTACGCGGCGAGGCGTGAGCAGCACCGTGGGGGGCGAGAACCGGCACCGGGCCACCACGGCTCCCGCGCGACGGCGGCGGGAGCGTGATGGCCCGGCAGGGGGTGTTTCAAGGTGGTTCATGGGGCCCGTCAGCGGGTGAACGTGACCCGGTGTTCCTTCAGGGCGCCGCAGTTGGAGCCGAACACCTGCACGTACACGTTCTTGATGCTGCCGCCCCAGTCGACGCAGTGGCCCTTGCCGTAGACGTAGGTCGGTCCGGCGAAGGACGTGAAGCGCCCGGCGTCCTCGTCGTACTCCTCGGTGTCGGGCACGGAGATCCAGGCGGACATGTCCACGGCGGTGCCCGGGTTGTTGCGGATGGTCGTGACGCAGTTCTGACCGTTGGCGGAGTTGTAGGTCAGGTAGACCGTGCCCAGGGAGCCGACGGCCGCCGAGTTCACGGTCTTGTAGGCGCTTCCGCAGACCTTCTGCGGAGTGGTGTTGGGCGCGGCGGAGGCGGGTGCCGCCAGGGCGGTCGTGGTCCCCACGGTCAGCGCCGCCAAGGCCGACGCGGCCAGGACGGAACGGGTGAATCGCATATTTCCCCCTTGTAACTCTTCGAGTGGTTGCTCCTGCATGGTGTGACCCGCCGGACATGCAAAGGGTTGTGCGTCAGTTCCCGGGAAAATCAGGTGAGTTGGGGAACGGCAACGCGTGAGAATCCCGTCCGTGATTCATGTTCTGTGGTTGTGCGGTCCACCGGGTGTGGGCAAGACGACGGTCGCCTGGCAGCTGTACCAGGAGCTCAACCGGTCGGCGTCGGCCGCGTTCGTCGACGTCGACCAGCTCGGCATCTGCTACCCGGAGCGGGCGGCGGACCCGGGCCGGCATCGTATGAAGGCGCACAACGTCGCCGCCGTGGCGGAGGGGTTCCGGCGGGTCGGGGCCCGGTGTCTCGTCGTCTCCGGTGTCGTCGACGCCGAGCGAGGCGTCGAGCTCGCCGGTCTGCCGAGGGCCGCGGTGACGGTCTGCCGGCTGCGCGTCGGCCCGGACGAGCTGCGGCGGCGTTTCCTCGGGCGCGGTGGTGATCCCGGACTGCTCGACGCCGTGCGGCGGGAGGCCGACGCCCTCGACGCGAGCGACTTCGCCGACGTCTGTGTCGAGACCGGCGGTGTGGCGGTGCCGGAGGTGGTGCGGCTCGTGCGGGAACGGACGGGTGGCCGGCCCGGGTCCGCTCCGTTGGCGGCGGTCGACGCGGGGGAGCCGCCCGATGTGCTCGGGGAGCGGCGGCCCGCCGACGGCCCCGTGCTGTGGCTGTGCGGTGCGACGGGCGTCGGCAAGTCGGCGGTCGGCTTCACGGTCTACCAGCGGGTGCTGCGCGCCGGGTTCACCGCCGCGTACGTCGATCTGGACCAGGTCGGCTTCTGTCATCCGCTGCCGGCCGACGACCCGGGTGGCCATCGCGTCAGGGCCCGGAACCTGGCGGCCCTGTGGCGGACCTACCGGTCTGCCGGGGCGCAGGCGCTGGTCGTGACCGGGCCGGTCGGTGACCCGGCCGGGGTCGGTGTGTATGCCGAGGCGCTGCCGGGGGCCGAGTTCACGCTGTGCCGGCTGCACGCCGGGCGGGAGGAGCTGACGCGGCGGATCATGCGGCGGGGGCGTGGCGGCGGTTGGCCCCAGCCGGGCGATCCGCTGCGCGGGCAGCCCACCGAGCGTCTGCTGGGGGTCGCCGACGAGGCGGTGACGACGGCCGTCACGCTGGAGGACGCGGGCATCGGCGACCTGCGCATCGACACCGACGGGCACACCGCGGACCAGGTGGCGGACGCGATCCTGGCACGGACAGCGTGGCCGTCCGCGGCAGAACCCCAGGCCGGACCCCGGGCCCGCCTCGGCAGGCGCCCGAGCATGCCCAGGCCCCGCCACCTTTAGTCACGAGTCGCTTACGGCACACGCGAGATCCAGAGGATCTGCTCAGGGGTGTCACACATGCTGCACATCCCCCTTCCAAAGTCTCGTTAGCGTTACAGCTCGATCCCACGTGCGAACGTGACCATGCCGCGGCCGGTGAGCCGCCGGCACAGCCAGATCGGGAAGACCACACATGGACTACTGCTCCTCGTGCCGCCGGCACCTCAACGGCGCCTTGGTCTGCCCGGGGTGCGGCGCCTACGCCCCGGACATCGACCCCTCCGCCGCCGACGGCCGCACCGACCCGGCCGCATGGGAGTACCCGGCCGCCTCCGGCGCACGGCCCGACGGGAACGCGCGCGACAGGAACGTGTGGGACGACGGGAGTGTGTGGGACACGAACCCCGCCGGCACGCGGGAGATCCCCCTCGCGTACACCGGATCGTCCGGCGGCCACGAAACCCTGGGCACCAACCCGTCCCACGGTGAGGGCGCCCCGGGCACGGAACCGTCCGACGGTCACGAGGCCGCGCACACCGCCGGGGCCGACGGCTACCAGGCCCCGCAGCAGGGGCGGGCGGCACGGCGTCGTCAGATGGCCCGCTGGAAGAAGAACCAGCGCCGGGCCGTGGTGGCGACCGCCGTCGCGCTCGTGGGAGGCGGTCTCACCGTCGCCGCCATGAAGGGCGACTCGACGCACGGCGTGCAGTCGGCCACGGCACCCGAGGACAGGACCATGGGCGGCGCCGAGGGGCAGGCGCCGGAGCACGCCGAACCGACGTCGACCCGGCGGGACGTCCCGCGGTCCTCGCCCACGCCCACCACTCCGCCGCACGCCGGCCGCACCTCGCAGCGCGAGCAGCAGCCCCGGGCCACCGCGCCCCGCAGGACCCCGGCGGACCCGCGGACGGACACGGCCACCGCGCCCCGCGAGCTGCCCAAGACGACGCAGCCGAGGACCACCGCCCCGAACACCGTCGACACGGCCACCGGCAACGCCGGCAAGTCGACGGCGACCGAGCAGACGACACCGCCCGCCGCCGACACGGGCTCGGACGCGCAGCAGCCCGCGTCCCCCGAGACATCCCCGTCCGCGTCGAGCCCCACGCCGCCTCCCACGAACTCCGACTCCAACTCCAAGGAGCTCTGCCTGCTCGTCGTCTGCCTGGGCTGAGCGGCGCGACGACAGTCGCCGAAAACCCGTGGCCGCACCGCGGCCGCCCTCGTACCTTCGGACGCATGGCAGACGAGTGCTTCCGGCATCCGCGGCTCGCCGCGGTGTACGACCCGCTCGACCCCGACCGCGCCGATCTCGAACCGTACCTGCGCATGGCGGAGGAGTTCGGGGCGCGCCGGGTGCTCGACATCGGCTGCGGCACGGGCGTGTTCGCGCTGCTGCTGGCGGAACGCGGCGTCGACGTCGTCGGCGTCGATCCCGCCGGCGCCTCCCTGGACGTGGCCCGCGGCAAGCCGGGCGGCGAGCGGGTGCGGTGGATCCATGGCGACGCGACGACCCTCCCGCCGCTGACCGCCGACCTCGCGACGATGACGGGCAACGCCGCCCAGGCGATCGTCGATCCCGAGGACTGGCGGAGGACCCTGCGAGGGGCTCGTGCGGCACTGCGGCCCGGCGGCCGGCTCGCGTTCGAGACCCGGATTCCGGCCCGCCGCGCCTGGGAGGAGTGGAACCGCGAGGCCACGTACACCGTGACGGACGTCCCCGGTGTCGGCGCGATCGAGTCCTGGGGCGATCTGCTCGACGTGAGCGGGCCGCTGGTGACGTTCCGGTGGACCTATGCGTTCGCCGCGGACGGGCAGGTGCTGACGTCGGATTCGACGCTGCGCTTCCGCGAGCGGGAAGAGGTCGAGGCGGAACTCGTCGCGCAGGGCTATGTGGTGGAGGACGTGCGCGACGCGCCCGACCGGCCGGGCCGGGAGTTCGTGTTCGTCGCACGGCGTCCGCAAACAGCCGACTGACTTGAGGCACTGCCGCCTCCGCGCAAGCGGAATCCGCCCGTACAATCCTCGCGACCAAATCGGGGGCGTCATCAGCGGGGGAGTCCGCGTGGAAACCATCATCGTGCAGTTGCCCGGTCCCACACAGTGGGGTGCGGACGAGCCGGGCAGGCCCGACCTGATCCATCTGGGCCCCGGGGACATCGCCGACTTCGGCCGCGGCACGCCCGGCAGCACAGGCGTGCGCATCGTGCTGACCGACCCCGGGATCTCGCGCAGGGCCGGGCAGTTGGAGGCGGCCGGGGACTACTGGCGGCTGTCCAACTTCAGCCCCAGCGTGTCGTACGTCGTGGAGAACCTGGAGGGAGCCGGCGAGTACCTGACCGTCGCCCCGGGGCGGCTCGGCGCGCCCGTGCCGTTCGAGTTCTCGCGCGTGGTGCTCCCGGCCCTGTCCGGCACCGCGACCTTCAAGGTGTTCGCACCCCAGCACGCCTACCTCGGTGAGCAGTCCGTGCCGGGCGGCGGGGAACAGACCGTCCACCCCTTCGCCCTGGACCCGACGTCGAAGTACTTCCTGGTGCTGGTGGCCCTGTGCGAACCCCGGCTGCGCGACCCCTCCGACTCGGCGCTGCCCGGGGTCGGGCAGATCGTGGAGCGGCTGCGGCCACTGGAGTCCTGCCGGGACCTGACCCGCTCCGCGGTCAACTACCACATCGACTACCTGGCCTTCGCCAAACTGCGCCTGGACCTCGGTGAGGAGACCGCGACCGGGGCCGACGGCGGCCGCACCGGGGCCAAGCGCTCCAGGCTCGCCTCCGTCGCCCTGCGCTTCGGCCTGGTACGCGAAGAGCATCTCAGCCTGCTGCCGTCCCGCGGAGCCGGCCGTCTCACGCCGCAGGAGGCAGGCGCATGACGAGACCCGACGACGTCCCGGACGACCTGGAGATACCCGGACCGCCCCGCCTCCCGGAGGGTTTCCGGATCGAGGACTGGGAGGTGGGCGCGGTCATCGGCTCCGGCGGCTGGGGGACCGTCTACGAGGCCCGTACCGTCGCCGACGGCACACCCGCCGCCGTGAAGGTGCTCCCGACCGGCGCCCTGGGGCCCGGGCAGCGCGCCGCGCTCGGTGAACTCGTCGAGCGCGAGGTCCGGTTCAGCGCCGAGGCCGACCACCCCCACCTCGTGCGGACCCACGCCGTGTGCACCGTCGAGGCACCGCACCTGCCCGCCCTGGACGGCGCCATCGCCCTGGTCATGGACCGTGCCGAGGCCAGCCTGAAGGACGTCCTGGACACCGCCGCCACCGGCGGGCCGATCGACCGTGCCGACCGCGTCCTGCGCGGAGTGGCCGCCGGACTCGCCCACATGCACGACGCCGGCTGGGTGCACGGCGACCTCAAGCCCGCCAACGTCCTGCTGGGCCCGAGCGGGCAGGTGTGGCTGGCGGACTTCGGGCTGGCCGCCGAACTCGACGGCACCCACGCCCATCTGCCGCCGCTCGGCACCCTCGACCACCTGCCGCCCGAGTGGTGGTCCCAGCGCACCGGCACCCAGGGCGCCGTCGTCCGGCCCACCGCCGACATCTGGGCCTTCGGCGTCCTCGCCCACCAGGTGCTCACCGGCGGACTCCACCCCTTCCCGGGCGCCACGGCCCGGGCCCGCTCCCTGGCCGCCCAGGCCTACGCACGCGGCACCGCACCCCTGCGGCTCGACGCCGGCCTCGGCGACGACATGCGCCGGCTGATCGCCGACTGCCTGGCGCCGGACCACGCCACCCGGCTCCCGCACACCGCCCGTGGCGTCGCCGCCCGCATCGAGGAACTCACCGGCGATCCGCGCCGCCGCCGGCGACGCCTGGTGCCGGCCGTGGCGGCCGGGCTCGTCGTCCTGACCGCCGCCGCAGTCGCCGGGGCGGCACTCCTCGACGGAGCCGGCGACACCCGGGACGACGAACGCGACCGCGGCGCCTCCGCCGCCGTCACCGGCGCGCACAGCCCGGTGCCCGGTGAGATCCCGGAGGACTCCGACGTACCCGAGGCGCTGCGCCCCGTCATCGCCCGCGCCGCCCACCGCTGCACCGACGAGGAGATCACCCCCGCCCTGCTCGCCGCACTGCTCAAGGCGGAGAGCGGCTTCGACGCCGACGCCGCCCGGCCGGAGAGCGACGAGTACGGCATCGCCATGTGGACCCCGTCGGTGTTCCGGGCCTGGGCGGTGGACGGAGACGGCGACGGCGACAAGGACCACATGTCGCCGCCGGACGCGATCGCCACCATGAGCCTGTACGTGTGCTGGCTCGACCAGCGCTTCAAACAGGCGGGACTGCCGAAGAAGGACCTGCCCGCACTGGTCGCGGCCGGCTACCGCACCAGCGACCGCACGATCATCGAGGAGGGCGGCGTCCCCGCACGGGTACGCCCGCACGTGGACAAGGTGCTGGGCTACCTCGCCGAGTACGAGCGCTGACCCCCGGACGTACGCGAGCGGTGGGCCGGACCCCTCAGGGCCCTGCCCACCGCTCGTCCCCCGTTCCCGTCACGGCCGCGGCGAGCCGCACTCCGGGACGTTCGGCAGCCGGTTGTCCGGCGAGCTGATGTAGATGTTGGAGATGTAGCCGCCGTACTGGGGCAGATAGGCCCACCACTCGTTGGTGTAGGGCGGCACGCTGACCACCTGGCCCCGCGTCTGGCAGCCCACCAGCACCTCGACCCCGGCCGGGAGTTGAGTGACCCGGGCATCACCCGTGGCCGGGCCCTTGCGGACGTTCACGAACTCGCCCCAGGTGCCGAACCACGCCCCCGCCGGCCGCACCCCGCCCGGCACGTTCAGCGAGCGGGTCAGCCGGCCGAGGTCGGTGTACGCCTTCCCGTACGACGTGCCGACCGGATGCAGCGTCAGTACGGCCACGATCGTGCGGTTGTCCGCGCCCACCGTGCCGGTGGTGTGCAGTGCGGGGCGGGTGAGGTCCACGCCGGCGGCGGCCCGGGCGGCGGGAGCGGCGGCCGGTGCTGTCCCGGCCGCCGCCCCCGAGGCGCCGCACGTCCCCTTCGCGTATTCCCCGGCCCAGCCCTGCTTCACCGCCCAGGGGCGGTCGAACGAGCCCGCGATGCCGAAGTGCTGGTCGAAGCGGTCCGAGGCGCAGCGCGTGGAGCGGCGCAGGTCGTCCATTACGAAGTCGCGCACGGGGGCGGGCGCCTCGTCCAGGATGTAGCGGTAGATCGCCACGGTGTCCCGGGCCGACAGGGCGGTGTAGCCCCAGTAGCCCTCGTGCCCGGCGGGCGGCGGCGCGGTGTCGCGCAGACCGAGCCGGGTGGTCATCCGGCCGATGATCGCCGAGCCGCCGTACTGCGACCAGTAGTGGTTCGCGGCCTTGTCGTCGCTGCTGCGCAGCATCGGCTCCAGCCGCGCCCGGTCGGCCTCGGGGATCGTGTAGCCGGGCCCGCGGTTCCACAGGAAGTCCAGGGCCAGCAGCAGTTTGACGACCGAGGCGGACCGGAACCGCGCGCTCTCGTCGACCTGTTCGGTGAACGTGCCGGTGCGGCGGTCGAAGACCGCGATCCCGGCGGTGACGCCGTCCGGGATCTGAGCGCTTCGAGCGGCCTGAGCGCTCGTCCCCGGCCGGGGGAGTGCCGCCGCGCCGCCCGCCAACGCAGCGACCGTGACGACGGTCGCGAGCGCCGCGGCGCCGCGCAGGAGTATGCGCATGGTTGCCCTTCCTGGTCGCCGGTGGCCCGGTGCCCGGTCGCACGGTTGTCCGGCGGAGCCTTGGCCTCGCGCCGACACACTAGGAGCCCGAGCGGTGGGGCCGGTCCTGACGAATGTCAGGGCTCCCCGAAACGAGACGACCTGTGGCGTTCGACCCTGATAAGTGTCAGGTGTCGCAGGTGTGATGACGCCCGTACGGTCACGACCGGAAACACCCGCCGACACACGAAAGAGGGCTCATGAGCCGCCGATCACTCAGGACACTGCTGGCCGCCGGAGGCGCCGCCGCGGTGATGGCGCTCCTCCCGACCTCCGCCCAGGCCGCGCCGCACTCGGGCGGCAACTACGGGGCCTACGGGAACGAGGGGCAGTACCCCACCACCTCCTACTGCTCGGGCACGTTCCGGCAGATCGGGGCCACCAAGTACGCCGAAGGCATGGCCCTGAAGTACTTCTACTCCGACAAGTGCGGCTCCTTCGCCCGGATCGAGAACTCCCGGCCCGGCTGCGTCGCCGTACTCCAGCGTTCCGACAACGGCGTGGGCCGCGTCGACGGCTGGGTCTCCGAGAGCGTCGACCCCGGCATCACCTACGCCTACACGCAGATGGGCAACAACCTCAACGGACGCGTCTCACGCGCCCTGCTCTCGTGCGACGGCCACGACCTGACCGAGACCGGCTGGTACTGAGCCGCACACACGCCACAGGGGGCGGCCGGTGTTCCGGTCCGCCCCCTTCGCGCACCATCCCAAGCAGGACGACAAGAAGGAGTCAGCCGGTTACTGCTGACCGGCAACGAGCCCGCGGCGGGCCACCGATCTCCCGGTGGCCCGCCGCGGGCGTGTGGAGGCTGATGGCGTCAGCAGTCCGGGACGCCGGCGATCTTCTGGCCGCCCCGGATGTACAGGTTGTTCACCCAGGCGACGTCGCTGCCCGAGAGCTCCATGACGGCGGTCCACCAGTTGTTCGTGCCGACGGCCGGGTCGTGCACGGTCTGGCCCTGCTTCTGGCAGATGGCGTCCGCCCACCACTGCGAACGGACGGCGAGGCGCGGGGAGTTGGTGGTCGGCTCCTGGCGCAGGTTGACGTCGGTGGCCCAGATGTAGACGTCGGTGAGAGTCGGGTCGCCGCCGCCTGCGACCGCCGGGGCCGCCTGGGCCGTGGTGGCGAGGCCGCCGACGGCGAGCGCGGCCACGGCGAGGCCCATGGCGGTACGGCTGATCATTCGCTTCATGTGTCTGTCCCCCGTAGGACGATGGTGAGGATGGTGTGGTCGGAAGTGGTCATGATCCGGGTCAGCAGCGCGCCGAGGCGGGCAGGTCGCCGTACTCGTTGCCCTTGAGGTACACGGCGCTGACGTAGCCCTCGAGGAGCTTCACCCAGACGTCGTTGCTGTAGCCGTTGTCGGTGATGCGCTGACCGCGGGTCCAGCAGTAGGCGCCGAGCGGCTGGCCCGCCGGAACGGTGGCGAGAATTCCGTAGGAAGTGCCCGGCCCGTGGCGGACGTTGACGGTCTCGTACGGTACGACCGCGTACGGCGCGGCCATGACGCGAGCGCCGCCCCGCTCGCCCGCGGCGGACGCGGCTGCGGTCCCCGCGGTGAGCGGGCCGAGCAGAGCGAGCGCCCCGGCGCCGACGAGCGCGGCCCTGGCGAAGATGCGAGTGGACATGTCGAGTTCCCCCTGAGGTGTGGCCGACGCTCAGAACTGTAGGGAGAGCAGGGGCGACGCGGTCCCTGACAATTGTCAGGGTCGTGCGGGACAACAGGGGTACGGGCGAGGGTACTTGGCCCTGCCGGGCGGGGCGGCGCGATACGGCCGAAAACCGCTCGACGACCACAGCCGCCTCTGTCTACGATCCACCGCGCGGCATCGCGTGTCGGTCACCGTCCGGGTGAGGCATGGAGGCGCCGCGGAGATGCCCGTGGAGGCATTCAACCGTGTCAGTCGAGTTCAATCACACCATCGTCCTGTCCCGTGACCGGGAGAAGTCCGCTCGTTTTCTCGCGGAGATCCTGGGTCTGGAGGTCGGGGCACCGGCCGGGGTGTTCCTGCCGGTGACGACCGCCAACGGCGTCACACTGGACTTCCTCACCATCGACGCCGACATTCCCATGCAGCACTACGCGTTCCTCGTCTCCGAGGACGAGTTCGACGAGGCCCTCGCCCGGCTCGTCGCGGCCCGGATCCCCATCCAGGCCGACCCGCACGGCAACCACCCGCGCAAGATCAACCGCCACGACGGCGGCCGGGGCGTGTACTTCCTCGACCCGGCGGGCCACGGCCTGGAGATCATCACCCGTCCGTACGGCACGGACCCGTCCTCGCCGCTGAACGGCGTCATGGAGGACGTGCCCGGGGCGGTCTGATCCGGCCCGGGCCGGGGACGGGGCGACGCCGCTCCCGTCCCCGGCCCACCGCTCCCGCGAGCGGGCCGTTCAGGCGGCGTCCTTCAGCGTCAGGGGAGTCGGCTCGGGGCCGGCGTCCGGTGTCCTGCCGCGGCGGGGGAGCAGGGCGGGGGTGAAGAGGAGGAAGACGCCGGCGAGGGCGATGGCCGTACGGGGGCCGGTCAGGTGGGCCAGCAAGCCCCACAGGGCGGTCACGGCCGCTGTGGTGGCCTTGCCGGTGGCCGACCAGGCGGACAGGGTGCGGGTGACCCGGTCCGAGGGGGTCCGGTCGAGGCGGTACGTGGCGAACACCGGGGTGAACACGGCACAGCAGGCGATCAGCCCGAACTCGACCACCATGACCAGCGCCAGCCCGGCCGTACCGGGGCCGACGAAGGCCAGTCCGAGTGACCAGCACGCCCGCAGCACCCCCGCGGCGAGCATGACCCGGTGCCGCCCGAACCGCGTCACGAGCCGTGGTGCCAGGCGTGAGCCGAGCAGGCCGCCCGTGCAGGGCACCGCGAAGGCGAGCGCGTACTGCCAGGGGGCGAACCGCAGATCATCGACCATCAGGACCATGAGCGGTGGAGAGGCCGCCATGATCAGGGAGTTGACGAGGACCGTGTTGAAGAAGAGCGGGCGCAGCGCCGGGTCGGCCAGGATGTACCGCCAGCCGTCGAGCAGGTCGCCCGCGCGGCGGACCTCGCCGGACGCGGGCCGCACCGGGGGTTTCTCCTCGCCGCCGATCGCCCGGAGGCCGAACGCCGAGAGCAGATAGCTCACCGCGTCGGCCACCACGGTCGTCACCGGACCGAACAGCCCGATCGCGGCCCCGCCCAGCGGCGGCCCGACCATGCTGGCCGTCCAGGTCGTCGCCTCGAACCGCCCGTTCGCCACGAGCAGGTCCCGCCGCGGCACCAGCCCCTTCAGGAACGCCCCGGCCGCCGCGTTGAAGGTGATGTCGGCCGCCGCGACGGCCACCGACACCAGCAGCAGCTGGCCGAAGCCCAGCCGGCCCAGGGCGAACGCCACGGGGATGCTCAGCAGCACCCCGCACCGGACCAGGTCGGCCGCGATCATCACCGGCCGTTTACGGCGGACCTCCACCCACGGCCCGAGCGGCACCGACACCGCCGCGCCGACGGCCGGTCCGACCGCCGCCAGCAGCGACAGCTGCGTCGGTCCGGCGTCCAGCGCCAGGACCGCGATCAGGGCGAACGCGTCGAACGCGAGCCATGTCCCGGCCGTGCTGACCGCGTACGCACCCCACAGCCACCCGAACCGCCGCCCCAGCGACCGCCTGCCCGCCATACCCGGCGCACACTCCCAGCTCCCGCGGACAACCCGGTGTTGACCGGCAGCCATCCAAGCGGGCGCCGGGCCGCCCGGGCAAACAACCGTCCGTCACCCGTGGCACAACCGGCCGTTGTGCCACGAAGACACGGGCGGTCCCACCCGTGAGCCGTCTCAGCGCTGGTAGAGCCCCACCAGCGTGCCGTCCGCGATGCGGCGCTTCTCGACCTCCTCGTGCACCTGGTCCGCACGGGGCGCGTCGGGCAGGACGCACGGTTCGGACAGGGCGTAGAGCCGGAAGAAGTAGTGGTGTGCGTCGTCCCCGGGCGGGGGATGCGGGCCGCCCCAGCCACGCTGCCCGTAGCCGTTGACGAGTTCCGTGCCGCCCGGTGGGCAGTGCCCGGCCTCGACGCCGTCGCTGTGCGGGTCGATGCCGACCACGACCCAGTGCGCGAAGGTGCCCGACGGGGCGTCGGGATCCTCGCAGAGCAGGACCAGTTCGGCCGCGTCGTCCGGTACGCCGCTCCAGGTCAGCGGCGGAGAGACGTTCGGTCCCTCGTACGCGTACCGGCGCGCGATGAAGGAGTGGTCGTTGAACGCGTCGCTGCGCATTTCGATGCCGGTCATGTGCCCCGGGGTACCCCCGCGGGACCCGGACATGCGGTTCGGGACCGATCGCCTCGGGTACCCGAGAACCCTCCGGAACGAGCCGGAAAAGGTAGCGAGCCGGAAAAGAGGTAGGGGATGGAGGATCACGAGGATGTCTCCCCTGGCAGAAGACCCCGCGGCACAGCGGGAGGACCGCCGCGCCCCCGCTCGCACCGCACGACTGCGCAACCGCATCCCCGAGCCCGACGAGGAACCCGACCTCCTCGGCCAGTACCTCACGCAGATCGCGGCGACACCGCTGCTCACCGCGGAGGACGAGGTCCGGCTGGCCCGGCGGATGCAGGCGGGCGTACGGGCGCTGGAGGAACTGGAACAGGCCGACGCCGGTGAGCGCGACCTCACGCCGGAGCGTCGCGAAGAGCTGGAGGAGGCCGCCCGGGACGGGCAGGCCGCCAAGGACCACATGGTCCGGGCCAACCTCCGGCTCGTCGTGTCGATGGCCAAACGCCACGCCCACCGCGGGCTGCCCCTGCTGGACGTCATCCAGGAGGGCAACCTGGGGCTGATCCGGGCCGTGGAGAAGTTCGACCACACCAAGGGCTTCAAGTTCTCCACCTACGCGACCTGGTGGATCCGCCAGGCGATCGAACGGGGCCTGGCCGCGCACGCGCGCACCGTGCGGCTGCCGATGCACGTCGTCGAGCAGCTCCAGAAGGTCGCCAAGATCGAACGGCGTCTGCAACTCGACCTGGGTCGTGAACCGAGCGTCGAGGAAGTGGCCCGCGAGAGCGGCCTCGCCGCCGACAGGATCGGCTGGCTGCGCCGCGTCGGCCGGCAGGCCGTCAGCCTGGACACGCCCGTGGACGAGGCCGGTGAGACCGTGGTCGGCGACCTCATCCCCGACACCGAGGTGCTCCAGGCCCCGGAGGTGGCCGAGTACCAGGCCCTCGCCGAGGAACTGCGCGAGGCCGTCGGCACGCTCGGGCCCCGCGAGGCCATGATCCTCAGCCTCCGCTACGGCCTGCACGACGGCCACACCCGCTCCCGCGACGAGGTCGCCCGCCGCGTCGGCCTCACCCGCGAACGCGTACGCCAGCTGGAGAAGGAGTCCCTCGCCCGGCTGCGGGCGCCCGAGAACCGGGACCGGCTGGTGGCCTGGGCGGGCTGACGTCCCGGCTTGATGCGGGGCTGCTGGGCGGGTCTTCGGGTTCGTGGGGGGGGGTGCCTCTATGTCCTTCGTCAAGCGAGGCGTGGGGTTCTGGGTTCGTAGAAGGTGCCGTCGCGGAGCATCGCGAACAGCACGTTAATCCGTTGCCGGGCGAGCCGGAGGAGGGCCTGTGTGTGGGTCTTTCCTCTGGTCCGGCACTTGTCGTAGTAGGTGCGGGAGGCGGGATCGTGCAGGGCGGCGAACGCGGACAGGAACATCGCCCGTTTGAGCTGCCGGTTGCCGCCCCGTGGGGCGTGCTCGCCGTGGATCGAGGTGCCCGACGACTTCGTGGTCGGGGCGAGGCCGGCGTAGGAGGCCAGGTGCGCGGCGGTGGGAAAGCTGGTGCCGTCGCCGACGGTGACCAGCAGCGTGGCGGCGGTCCTGACGCCGACGCCGGGCAGCGACGTCAGGACCTTTGAAAGAGGGTGGTCCTCCAGCAGGGCTGCGATCTGGGCTTCCGTCGCCCGTCGCTGTTCATGGACGGCGCTGAGCGAGCGGGCCAGCGACGGGATCACGATGTCGAGCGTGCCGGTGCCCGGAACGACGACGGTCTGCTCGTCGAGGGCCTCGAAGATGTCGTCGATCAGCCGCTTCGCCATCCGGGGAGCCTTGGGCCGGATCACCTCAACGAGCCTGCGGCGGCCGGCTTTTCGCAGCGCGGCCGGAGATCCGTAGCGTTCCAGCAGCCAGGTGACGGCCTGATGGTCGAGCCGGGGGCCGAGGACGCGCTCCAGGCTGGGGTGGAACTGGGTGAGCAGGCCGCGGATGCGGTTGCTGGTGCGGGTGGCCTCAGCCGCGAGGTCCTGGTCGAAGCCGACCAGAACTGTCAGCTCGGCGGTGATCTCGTCGCTGACCTCCAGCGAGCGCAGGGTGTGTGGCATCGTGCGGGCCGCGTCGGCGATGACCGCGGCGTCCTTCGCGTCGGTCTTCGCCTCGCCGGGGTAGAGATCGGCTATCCGGCGCATGGCGAGTCCGGGCAGGTAGGCGACCTTGCAGCCCGCGTCGCGGGCGACCGTCAGGGGCAGGGCGCCGATCGAGGCGGGCTGGTCCACGATCACCAGGACGGTGCCGAACTTGGTCTTCAGCTTGGTGAAGACGTCCCGCAACTTCGGTTCGGTATTGGGCAGCTGCTTGTCGAAGACCTTCTTGCCGGTCGGGGTGAGGCCGTGCCCGTGGTGGGCGCTCTTGCCGACGTCCAGGCCGAGGAAGACGCCTATCTCGTCGCTGTCGTTCAAGCCGTCCTCCCGAACGGGTTGGTGCGGTACTGGCCCGGGCGTTGGCGTCGTGCGCGCATCCACGTTATGCAGACCTGCCGCCTGCGAAGGGCCGGGCATTGCGCCCGGCCGGGCGGTAGTCGGACCTCTCATCAGCGTCTCCCACGGCGCCTCTCGGGCCCGGTGGCACCACCCCCCAGGTCATCCGTTCGACAGGGGGGACCAGCCATACCGGGCCCGGAGGCCAGTGGCCCTCTTGCAGGACCGCGAAGAACATAACGGGGGCCGGGCGGGTCTTCCGGTTCGTGCGGGGCTGCCGGGCGGGTCTTCCGGCTCGTGCGGGGCTGCCGGACGGGTATCCCGACTCGTGCGGCGTTGGCGGGCGGGTCTTCCGGTTCGTGCGGGGCTGCCGGGCGGGTCTTCCGGCTCGTGCGGCGTTGCCGGGCCGGTCTTCCGGCTCATCCCGCGCTGCCGGACCGGTCTCCCGGCTCATGCGGCGCGGCCGGACCGGTCGGGGCCGAGCCACCACCGGTTCATCCGCGCGTCAACGCCAGCGAGCCGTCCGGCTCCAGCGTCACCCCCACCCCGCCGCTGATCCGGTCGAGCGTCGTCCGCAGCCACGCTCGGTCCGCCCAGGAGGCCGGCTCCAGCCGCATCCGGCGCGCCCGCAGCGGCACCATGCGCAGCCCCGCCAGCCGGCCGCTGACCGCCTCGACCGAGACGAGGAACGCCAGCCGCAGGTCGTCGCGGTACTCCTCGTAACCGGTGATGCCCTCGTAGTCGTCGACGAAGTCGCCGCAGCCGTACAGGATCAGCCGGTCCCGGTACACCTCCAGCGGGCGGGGGTGGTGCGAGGAGTGGCCGTGGACGACGTCGACCCCGCCGTCCACCAGGGCGCGCGCGAAACGGACCTGCTCCCGGGGCACGCGGAACCCCCAGTTCGTGCCCCAGTGCACGGACACCACGATCACGTCACCGGCTCGGCGGATCCGGCGGACGTGCCGCAGCACGGAGTCGGCCGCGGCGGGCGAGAGCTCGGGCACGTACGCCACACCGGGCCGGTCCGCCGTCGCCGCCCAGCCGGACGGGATGCCGCTGGAGCGCGCACCGAGCGCGAGGACCAGCAGCCGGCGATCGCCGGGGAGGGGGACCGCGGCGGGCGCGTACGCCTGCTCGGCGTCACGTCCCGCACCCGCCGTCCGCAGGCCGGCCCGGGCCAGTGAGTCCAGGGTCTCCAGCAGGCCCGGGCGGCCGAAGTCCAGGACGTGGTTGTTGGCGAGGACGGTCAGGTCGGGCCGGGCCACGGCCAGGGCCGGCAGGTTGGCCGGGTGCATCCGGTAGTGGATCTCCTTGTCCGGGGCGAACGTGTCGCCGCGCGTCACCGACGTCTCCAGGTTCACGATCCGGGCGTCCGGGGCGGCCTCGTCCAGCACCCGCAGCGCCTCGCCCCACGGCCAGGACGGATCGACGGGGGCGGGCACCGGGCCGTGCGCCGACTGCGCCAGCCGGACGTAGGACCGCGCGTCCTCGACGTACGCCTCCCGCAGTGCCGGATCACACGGGTGCGCCAGGATCTGGTCGACGCCGCGCCCGAGCATCACGTCACCGCACAGGAACAGCGTCACGACGCCGCCGCCCACACCTCCACGGTAGGCGCACCCCGGCCGACGGGGTCACGCGTCGACCGTCACCGCACACGACCACCCGTACGGATCCGGCCCGATCCGCAGCTCGTTCCACTCGACGGCCGTCGGAACCGCCCCGGTGATCTCCACATTCGCCAGACCGGTCACCGCCAGCCGTACGTCCAGGCCGCCGTCGGCCTCGTCCGCCTCCACGTCCACCGGCACCTGGCCGTACTCCTCCAGCCGGAAGATGATCTCGTCCAGCAGCGAGACGAGCAGGTCGTCGTCGCTGGCCTCGGCCAGCCGCACCCGGTCCACGGCGGTCGGACGCACTCCGGAGACGTCCGCGAAGCACTCCACCATCGCCAGGACGGCCTCCGCCAGACAGTGCTCCCGGCACGCCGCCCACGCCTCGATCCGGATGTACTCGGGATGTGGCACCGCCCGGTGCCCGCACTCGCCCGCCTGCCGTCCCTGCCCCTCGTCGCCCCTGTCACCTGCCATGAACATCGACTGCCCGAGGCTCGCGCCCCCATGCAGCGACCGGCCCGGCGCGTGGGTCAGACCGGCTCGTCCGCGAGGTACGGCGGCGCCGGGTCGTACTGGATGTGGCGGCGCACGGCCCTGGCGTGGTCACGGCCGTGCAGCCGGCCGACGAGCCACAGCGCGCTGTCGATGCCGGCCGAGACGCCCTGGCTGGTGACCAGGTCGCCGTCCACGACGTAGCGGACGTCCCGGACGACCGTCACGTCACCGAGGGCCTCGAGGGTGTCTTCCTGGCTCCAGTGCGTGGCCACCCGCCGCCCGCGTGCGGGACCCGCGGCGTGCAGCAGGATCGTGCCGGTGCACACGCCGTGCACCCACGCGGCCCGCTCCGCGGTCTTCCCGATCCAGTCGGTGACCACCGGGTTGTGGATCTGGACCTCGCGCGCGCCCCGGCCACCCGGCACGTGCAGCACGTCGAGCGGCGGATGGTCGTCCAAGGTGTGGTCGGGCAGGACCCGCAGGCCCTTGTTGCAGCGCACCGGGCCGGGGTGCTCGGCGACGAGCACGGCCGTGTCCGCGCCGTCGCGCAGCCGGGCGGAGACGTTGAAGACCTCCCAGGGGCCCACGAAGTCGAGCTCCTCGGCGTCCTCGAAGACCAGCAGGCCGTATGTCGTCATACGGGTTCCCCTTTCCATGAGAAGTGGTGAGCGTTACTACGAGACGGGGTGAGCGCCGGCGGGTTCCGCGGTGGAGCGGAAGCGGGCGCGGTAGTCGGACGGCGCGATGCCGAGCCGGCGGTGGAACGTGCGGCGCAGGGTCTCGGCGGTGGCGAAGCCGTAGCGGCGGGCGATGGCCTCGACCGGTTCGTCGCCCTCGGTGAGGGCGCGCTGGGCCGCCTCGACGCGCACCCGCTCGACGTACGCGGCCGGCGGCACGCCCAGTTCGGCGGTGAAACGGCGCTGGAGGTGCCGTGGGCTCAGCCCGGCGTGCGCGGCGAGGCCGGCGATGTCGTGCCGGGCGCCCGGATCGGCGTGGATCGCGGTGACGGCGGCCCGTACCGGGTCCGTCGCCGGCTGCCGCGCCCACAACGCCACGCTGAACTGCGACTGCCCGCCCGGCCGGCGCAGGAACAGCACCAGCCGGCGGGCCACCGCGTGCGCGACGTCCCGGCCCAGATCGTCCTCCACCAGGGCGAGCGCCAGATCCATGCCGGCCGTCACACCGGCCGACGTCCACACCCGCCCGTCCCGGACGAAGATCGGCTCACAGTCCACCCGCACCTCGGGGTGCTCCCGGGCCAGCTGCTGCTCGCGGGCCCAGTGCGTGGTGACCCGGCGCCCGTCCAGCAGTCCCGCCGCCGCCAGCAGGAACACCCCGCTGCACACCGAGGCCACGCGCCGGGCACCGGCCGCCGCGGCGGCGATCCAGGAGACCAGCGCCTCGTCCTGCCGGGCCCGGTCGACACCCCGGCCGCCGACCACCACGAGCGTGTCGATCCCGGCCGGGCCGAGGTCCGCCACGCCGTGCTCGGCATGCACGAGCAGCCCGCTGCCCGAGCTGACCGGTCCCGCCCGGGGCGCCACGACCTCGCAGGCGTAGTCGTCGCCCGCGCTGTGGAACACCTCGTGCGGGCCGGTGAGGTCGAGCGGCTGAAAGCCGTCGAAGACGACGAAGACGATACGGCGGGGAGTCACGACACGGCGGGGAGTCACGCCTCCACGCTCCTCCGGCCCGCGGTATGGCGTCAACGACACACATCCCACAGATCGCGCCATGCGGGAGGCGGGACGGCCGCCGCAGGGTGGGTAGGCGGGCGGAAGAACCCGGGAACCGGCGGACGAACGGCTCCGGGAATCCGGGAATTGGGGGAGAGGAGGCCTCCGATGATCTCCCAGACGGTCACCGTGCCCGCCGACGGCGCCGCGCTCACCGGCGATCTGACCGTGCCGCCGGCCGCCCGCGCGGTCGTGCTGTTCGCGCACGGCAGCGGCAGCTCCCGGCACAGCCCCCGCAACCGCGAGGTCGCCGCCGGCCTGCGCACCGCCGGACTCGGCACCCTGCTGATCGACCTGCTCACCGAGGAGGAGGAACGGCTCGACGTCGTCACCGCCGAACTCCGCTTCGACATCCCCCTGCTGGGCCGTCGGCTGGTGGCCGCCGTCGACTGGCTGGCACAGTCGCCCGGCACCCAGAGCCTGCCCGTCGTCCTGTTCGGTGCCAGCACCGGCGCGGGCGCGGCTCTGGTCGCCGCCGCTGAGCGCCCCGACCGGGTGCCGGCGGTCGTCTCGCGCGGCGGGCGGCCCGACCTGGCGGGCGACGCCCTGGACGCCGTCCGGGCTTCGGTGCTGCTGATCGTGGGCGGCCGGGACCGGCAGGTGCTGCGACTCAACGAGGAGGCGGCCCGCCGGCTGCACGTCCCGCACACCATCCACGTGGTGCCCGGCGCCACGCATCTGTTCGAGGAACCGGGCGCACTCGACCAGGTCACCGAGGTGGTCCGGCAGTGGTGCCACGACCAGCTGAGGACCGCGGCGGGCTGACGGCGGCCCGCGTCAGCCGGCCACCGGCACATCGATGCGCAGCCGGGCGCCCTGCCGCAGCAGTTCCCGCTGCACCAGCCGGTACGGCACACCCCGAGGCCCGTGCTTGTGACGTACGGTCAGCGCGGCGCACACGCCCGCCGCCTGGCCGGTCGCCATCGCGATCGGCATGACCCGGTACGAGGAGTGCGCCACGTGCGTCCCCGAGATGCAGCGGCCCGCCACCAGCAGCCGCTCCGTGCCCTTCGGTACGAGACAGCGCAGCGGGATGTCGTAGAAGCTGCCCGCGGGCACCCGCTTCAGGACCGTCCCGGAGCCGCGCGGGTTGTGGATGTCGACCGGGTAGGCGCCGTGCGCGACGACGTCCGGGAAGCGCCGGGCGGCCAGGATGTCGTGGCCGGTGAGGTGGTAGTCGCCGACGACGCGCCGGGTCTCCCGGACGCCGATGTGGGTGCCGCTCTGCACCACGTACGACTCCTCGAAACCGGGCACCCTGGTGCGCAGGAAACGGTCGATCTCCGCGAGCTGGCGCCGGGCGGTGTACTCGGCCCGGGTCAGGTCCCACACGCTGGTGCCGAGCACCCTGTTCACGCGGGTGCTGTTGACGCTGACCTCGCGCGGATGCGGCGTCGCGAAGAACAGGATGTCCTCGCGCGGCAGCCGCAGATCACCGTCCGCCCGGGCCTCCTCGACCAGGTCCCACAGACCGTGCACCCCGCGCCACTGGTCGGGATGCTCCCGCACGTACTCCGCGAAGTCGGGCCGGGCGAAGTCCGCGACCCGGAACATCAGCGTCATCGGCTGCACCAGCCCGTCCTCCGGCCGGCCGATCTCGTACGGCGCCCCGCAGGCCGCCGCGACGTCGCCGTCGCCCGTGCCGTCCACGACCACGTCGGCGTCGATCACCACCGGCCCCGACTTGGTCTCGAACACCACCCGCCAGCCGTCGTCGAGGCGCAGCGCGGTGGAGGCGAAGGCGTGGAACAGCATCCGCACGCCCGCCTCGTCCATCATCTCGAGCAGGACCAGCTTGAAGAGCTCCGGGTCGAAGGGAACCGTGTACCCGGTCCTCGGGGAGGGCTTGAGACAGCCGCCGCGCCCCATGAGCCGGTCCAGCAGCTGCCACAGCACGCCCTGGACGACCGGCTCGCCCTCGCCGTGGTCGGTGGGCAGCAGCCGGGCCTCGTCTCCGGACTCGGTGAACGTGGCCTGCTTGTGCTCGTTGTGGAACGACATCAGCGGCATGACCAGCGCCGCGGTCGCGTTGCCGCCGAGGAATCCGTAGCGCTCCACCAGGACGACCTCGGCCCCGGCGTCGGCCGCCGCGACCGCGGCGGCGAACCCGGCCGGGCCGCCGCCGACGACCAGGACCTCCGTCCGGCCGCCGTGCCGTGCGGGCCGTGCGGGCAGGGTGACCGTGTGGGGCTCGCGCGGTTCTTGCAGGATCGGCATCGGTGTCCTCCCGCGGGCGGGGCCTCGGCGGTGTCGGTGTCACACGCCCAGCGGGCGGGGTTCGGCAGCGGGCTCGGGCGGTGGTTCTGCGTGCGTGTCCAGGAGGGGAGCGGTGCCCATGGCGGCCTCCGGGCCGCCGTCGACCTCGTCCAGCAGCACGCCGCAGCGCGCACAGGTCTCCAGGGCCTGCGTGGACAGCTCCCGGACGCGGGAGTGCAGCTCCTCCTGGCGCTGCGGATATTCGTCCCACAGCCGGTCCACCTCCGCCAGCAGCAGCCCGGCCTGCTCACGCGCCACGCCCACCAGGGCCGGAGCCCCCATCCGGCGTGCGAAGTCGAAGACCTTGCCGGAGTAGGGGAGCGGCAGCACCGGCAGCCCGGAGAGCGCCGCGAAGATCACGAAGTGCAGGCGCATGCCGACCGCCAGGTCCAGATGGCGCATGAAGCCGAGAACCTGCCCCGGACTGTACGAGCCGTGCAGGATCCGCCCCTTGTCGGGAGCGGTCATGTGGGACAGCACGGCGTGCGCGTGCCGCACGTCGTGCCGCTCCATCGGCAGGAACACCACGTGCGCGTCCAGCCGGCGGACGAGGAAGTCGGCGACGTCGGCGAGCAGCGCGTGGTAGTCGCCCTCGTCCAGCTTCTCGGCCGCCCGGCCCGGCTCCCGCACCGACATCCCCACCAGACGCGAGTCGGTGGGCACGCCCTCGTGGCGCATCATCTCGTCGGTGAACGGCTCCGGCTCCAGCAGCAGCGCCGGGTCGGCGGTGACGACGACATCGCGTTCGACACCCACCTCCTCCAGCACCAGCTTGGACTCCTCGTCCCGCACCACGACGTCGTCCATGTCGGCCAGCACGGTGCGTACGGCCTCCCGGTCGTCGGCCTCGCGCAGCGGGCCCGCGCCGATGGCGTAGGCGAAGGTGCGGATGCCCCGCTCCTGCGCGGCCCGGACCAGGCGCAGATAGCGGCGCGCCTCACCGTCGAACAGGAGCCCGCCGCCGCCCAGGACGAGCACGTCCAGCGAGGCCAGTGCCACCAGGACGTGGTTGCGGCTGACGCCCTCCCAGTCCACCACCTCGTCGGCGCCCGGGTGATGGGCCTGGGTGTGCTCGGCGTTCCGGCTGAAGACGACCAGCCGGGCGTCGGGCCGCTGGGCGCGCAGACAGTGCAGGACACAGGTCAGGATCGACTCGTCGCCGATGTTGAAGCCGCCGTACGAACCCAGCACGCCGATGCGCGGGCCCGGCCGGGCGGGCTGCGGATGAGAAGGGGCAGTGGTCATCCGGGTGCTCCCGTCGCGTCGGAGTCTGCTCAGTGGCCGGGTGCGCCGGTCGTGCGGTCAGGGCCGTGCCGTACGTACGGTCGCGCCGTGCGCACGGTCCCGGGTTGCCTGCGCCGCCCGCCCGGAAACACCCCGCGTTCCGAGTGTGACGGAGGTCCGGAAGGTGTGCATTGTCCGGTAGGCGATGTGTGCATTGTCCGGTAGGCAGGGGGTACGCGGGAGCCGGGCCGACCGAGGGCCCTCTCCGGGCGGGAAGCAGAGGTGACCGTCATGCGGTTCCGTGATCGCCGGCAGGCCGGCGGGGAACTGGCCGAAACACTGCGCACCCGGCAGAGCGAGGGAGCGCTGCCGAATCCCCTCGTCCTCGCCCTGCCCCGCGGCGGGGTCGCCGTCGCGCGCGAGGTCGCCAGGGCGCTGGACGCCCCGCTCGACGTGCTCGTCGTCAGGAAGATCGGGGCGCCCTTCCAGGAGGAGCTCGGCGTCGGCGCGATGGCCGGGGACGAGGTGCCGCTCCTCGACGAGGACGCCATGCGCCACCTGGGCCTGCGTGAGGCCGCCCTCGCATCCGTCATCGAGCGGGAGCGCGCGGAACTGCGCCGCCGCGAGCGGCTGTACCGGCAGGGTCGTCCCGCACCCGACCTGCGCGGTCGCACCGTGATCGTGGTCGACGACGGCCTGGCGACCGGTTCCACGGCCCGGGCCGCGCTGCGATTCGTCCGCCGTCAGGCGCCCGAACGGGTGGTGCTGGCCGCGCCGGTGTGCTCCCCGGAGGCGGCCGAGCTGATGCGCGCCGAGGCCGACGAGGTGATCTGCCTGTACCAGCCGGCCGCGTTCATGGCCGTGGGCCTGTGGTACGAGAACTTCGACCAGATGACGGACCAGGACGTCCTGGAAGCACTGCACGCGCAGCTGTGACCAACTGTTCACCTTTCAGGTGTGGCGGAAATCAGCCACGTCGGACAACGATGTGCCATCCCCACACCTGTAACAGGAGCATCAGTGAACATCCCGCTCTCCGTGTGGCTGCTGACCGTGGCAGCACTGTGCCTGCTCGTCGCCGTCGATTTCTTCGTCGGCCGCAAGCCTCACGACGTGTCCGTCAAGGAAGCCGGGACGTGGACGGTGGTGTGGATCGTCCTGGCCGTGCTGTTCGGGCTGGGGCTGTGGTACTTCGGTGGGAGCGGACCCACCGGTGAGTTCTTCGCCGGGTACATCACCGAGAAGTCGCTGAGCGTCGACAACCTCTTCGTGTTCGTCCTGATCATGGGGAAGTTCGCGGTGCCCTCGCAGTACCAGCAGCGGGTGCTGATGGTCGGCGTCCTGATGGCCCTGGTGCTGCGGGCCGGCTTCATCGCGGCCGGCGCGGCGATCATCACCGCCTTCTCCTGGGTGTTCTACATCTTCGGCGCCTTCCTCATCTGGACCGCCTGGAAGCTGATCCAGGACGCCCGCAAGGAGGACCACGAGGAGGAGTACCAGGAGAACAAGCTGCTGAAGATGGCGGAGGAGCGCTTCGGCGTGGCCGACCGCTACCACGGCACGAAGCTGTTCATCACCGAGAACGGCAAGCGGATCATGACCCCGATGCTGGTCGTGATGCTCGCGATCGGCTCCACGGACGTGCTGTTCGCCCTCGACTCCATCCCCGCGATCTACGGACTGACGCAGGACCCGTACATCGTGTTCACCGCGAACGCCTTCGCCTTGATGGGCCTGCGCCAGCTGTACTTCCTCATCGGCGGCCTGCTGAAGAAGCTGGTCCACCTCTCCTACGGCCTGTCGATCATCCTGGGCTTCATCGGCGTGAAGCTGGTGCTGCACGCCCTGCACGAGTCGGGCGTCCACGTGCCCGAGATCAGCATCCCCTTCTCGCTGAGCTTCATCGTGCTGGTGCTGGCCGTCACCACGATCACCAGCCTGCGGGCTTCGAAGAAGCAGGAGGCCGAGGCTGAGGCGGCGGAGCGCGCCACCGGGTCCCGGTAGGTTCTCCCGGTTGCCGCCGGGGACCCCGAGGGCGTCAGACGACGCCGTCCGCGCGCAGGGCCGCCACCTCCTCGTCGGTGCGGCCCAGCTCGGCGAGGATCGACTCGTGCTCGCCGATCGCCGGTACGGGGTCCATGCGGGCGGGCAGGCCCGCGAGGTCGGCCGGCGGGAGCAGGGCCTCCACCGTGGCGCCCGGCACCGCGACCTCGGTCCAGCGGCCGCGGGCGGCCAGCACCGGGTGGTCCAGGAACGCGGCGACGTCGTTGACCCCGGCACAGGCGATGCCGATGGCCTCCAGGTCCTCGAGGATCTCTACTGAGCCGGAGCGGGCGAAGCGGGCAGCGACGATCGTGTTGAGCTCCTCGCGGTGGGCGACGCGGTCGGAGGCGGTGGCGAAGCGCGCATCGCCGACCAGCTCCGGCCGGCCGAGGAACCCGGTGCACAGGGCCGCCCACTCCCGCTCGTTCTGGATGGAGAACAGCACTTCCCTGCCGTCGGCGGCCTCGTAGGTCCCGTACGGCGCGATGGTGGCGTGCTGGGTGCCCAGGCGCGGGGGCTGGGTGCCGCCGTGCCGGGTGTAGTAGGCGGGCTGGCCCATCCACTCCGCCAGCGCCTCGAACAGGGACACCTCCACCGGGTGGGCCTCGCCGGTGACCGCGCGGGTGTACAGGGCCGTGAGGATGCCGCTGTAGGCGTACATCCCGGCGGCGATGTCGGCGACGGAGATCCCGGTCCGAGCGGTCCCCTCGGGGGTTCCCGTCAGGGACACAAGACCGGTCTGGCACTGCACCAGCAGGTCGTACGCCTTGCGGTCGGCCCAGGGGCCGGTCGTGCCCCAGCCGGATATCGTGCACGGGATCAGACCGGGGCGGCGGCTGGTGACGGTGGCGGCGTCCAGACCGAGCCGGCCGGCGGCGCCCGGGGCGAGGTTCTGTACGAACACGTCGGCTCCGTCGAGGAGTTCGTGGAGGATCTCGTGGCCCCGTGGATCCTTGAGGTCCAGTGTGAGGGACTCCTTGGACCGGTTGAGCCACACGAAATAGCTGGAGTGGCCGTGCACGGTCGTGTCGTACCGGCGGGCGAAGTCGCCGCCGCCCGGCCGCTCCACCTTGATCACACGGGCGCCGAGGTCGGCGAGCTGCCGGGTGGCGTAGGGCGCGGCCACGGCCTGTTCCAGGCTGACCACCGTGACCCCGGCCAGGGGAAACCGCTGCACGCTCATGCCTCATGCTCCTGAACCTCGTACCGGACGGCGCCCGGACAGTGTCTCCCAGCCGGACACGATCCGGATCACGCGGTCACGGGCGGGCGCGCGGCGGCTACGGCCGGGCCAGGTGTCGCATCGCCAGTGCCAGTTGCAACCGGAGCCGGCCCTGCGGGGTGCGCACCGGCCAGCCGAGCAGGTGCTCGGCGTGGGCCAGCCGGTCCTGGAGCGTCGAGTGGTGGACGTTGATCTCGGAGGCGGCCGCCCGCAGGCTCGCCGTGGACGCGACCGCGTGCAGGGTCGCCGCCAGCCAGGGCGTGGTCGCCGCGGCCGTCTCCAGGGCACGGACGTCGGGCGGCGGTTCGGCGCCCGGCACGACGAGATCGGCGAGGAGGGCGATGCCGCCCAGCTCGTCGGCGTACACGACCCGCGGACCGGGGTCCTGCGGCGTGCCCTCGGCGGTGAAACGCAGGGCGGTACGCGCCTCGGCCCACGACCGGGGGAGCTCCGGCACGGGAACGGCGGGCCCGACGCCGAGCCGTCCGACCGCGCCGGCCTCCGCCCCGTCGGGCACGACTCGTGGCCGGTCGTTCAGCGGGGCGAGAGCCCGGGCCGGGACCGTGGGGTCCAGTCCGAGGCGACGGGCGGCATGCAGCCGGGCCGGTTCCGGTGCCGTGCCGTCGAGGAGCGTCTCGACCAGCGCCGGATCGTCGGCCGGGGCCCGTCCGCGGGTGCGGTCGAGAACGAGCCGTATGGCACCGGCGGCCCGTTCGAGAATCACCGCGTCGACCACACTGGGCGCGACCCGGGCGTGCTCACCGCCAACCACCCGGGACGCCGCCCCGGCGCGGTCGGTGTCGACCATGCGGGGCGACGCCGCCCCGGCTCGGTCGGTGTCGAGCATGCGGGGCGACGCCGCCCCGGCTCGGTCGGTGTCGAGCATGCGGGATGCCGTCTCGTCGTGGTCCGTGTTCGCGGCGTCGGGTGCCGTCTCGGTACGGCCTGTGTGCTCCACGTCGTGCGCGAGCCCGGCACGGTGCGTGTCCACGGCGTGGGAGGCCGCCCTGGCACGACCGGCGTTCATGTTGCCGGGCGCCGACCCGCCAGGGTCAGTGGTCACGATGCGGGACGCTGCACCGGCTCGGTCGGTGTCGAGCATGCGGGGCGCTGTCTCGTCGTGGTCCGTGTTCGCGGCGTCAGGTGCCGTCTCGGTACGGCCTGTGTGCTCCACGTCGTGCGCGAGCCCGGCAAGGTCCGCATTCACGGCGCCCGGCGCCGACCCGCCAGGGCCAGCGTTCACGGCGCCGGACGCCGCCCCCGCACGGCCCGTGTCCACGACGTCCGTCGCCACCCCGGCCCGCTCCAGCCACAGCGCCGCCGTGCCGTTCGGGGTCAGCCGGGCGGACGGCCAGGTGGGATCAAGTGACGCCTCGGTGTCCCGCCTCGTGCCGTCGGGCTCCACGCGCACGTGCACGCGCCGTTCGGGGTCCACCAGCCGGGCCGGGCAGCCGGCGAGTACGGCGGCACCGCGTACGAGTGCCTCCACACCGGCCCTGGACTCGGCCAGACGGTCGAAGTAGGCGATGACCCGGACCGCCGCACCGGCATCCGGATCGAGCGCGGTCAGGCGCCCGGCCAGCTCTTTCATAGGCTCATGGTGCGGCATGCGGCATGCGGCCGCCGAGCGGGCCCCGCGTGCAGGTGGCTGCCCGCGCGCTCTGCCCTGGCGGCGCCGGTGGCAGGCCGCGCTGCGGACGGTCGGCAGGGCAGGTGCGGCCGGAGTGGGAGTCGAGCCGGTGCGAGCTGCGTGCGCTTCCCCGGCCCGCCGGACTCTCCGCCCGTCACGCGCTCAGCAACCTCCGCAGCCAGTCCACGTGCGCCGCCCGCGCCGACTGGGAGAGCGCCGCCTGGGGCGCGAAGCCGTCGAAGCCGTGGAAGCCGCCGGGCCAGACGTGCAGCTCGGCCACGCCGCCGGCCTGCCAGATGCGGGAGGCGTAGGCGACGACCTCGTCGCGGAAGGTCTCGGCGGAGCCGACGTCGAGGAACGCCGGGGGCAGCCCGGTCAGGTCCTCGGCACGGGCCGGTGCCGCGTACTCCGGCACGTCGGGGCCGCCGCGCCGCGAGCCCAGCAGCGCGGTCCAGCCGGTCTCGTTGGCGGTGCGGTCCCATACTCCGAGGCCCGCCATCTGGTACGTCGACGGCGTGTCGTTGCGGTCGTCGAGCATCGGGCACAACAGGACCTGCCCGATCGGCTGCGGCCCCTTGCGGTCCCGCGTGAGCAGCGCCAGGGCCGCGCACAGCCCGCCGCCCGCGCTGGCGCCCGCGATGACGATCCGCTCGGGGTCGGCACCGAGCTCGGCGGCGTGGTCCGCCGTCCACAACAGCCCGGCGTACACGTCCTCGATCGGCGCGGGATACGGATGCTCCGGCGCCAGCCGGTACTCCACCGACACCACGACCGCGTCCAGCGCCCGCGCCCACGCCAGCGAGACGTCGACGCCGACCCGGTTGTTCCCGATGACCATGCCGCCGCCGTGCACGTGGTAGATGACGGGCCGCGCCCCTGCGGTCGCCGGGGCGGTCGGCCGGCAGATCAGCAGCGAGATGTCTGGCTCGCCCTGCGGCCCGGGCACCTGCCGGTCCTCCACCTCGAACGTCCCGCCCATCGTCAGGTCCAGATCGGCCAGCAGCTGGATGCCAGGGCCCTGACGCACCTCGGCGATCTCGTCCAGGGTGAGACCCGGACTGATCATGTCCTTGATCAGCTCCAGGGCTCCGGCGAGTTCCGGGTCGAACGGGGGCGGAACATGCGTCATGACGTCTCCTCACGCGAGGTCGCGGCGGCTCGTGCGGCCATGGTCGGTCCCGCCGCCCCGGCAGCGGACGCCGCCGAGCGGCGGAACCTCCCCGCCGTACGGCGGGTGGCGCCCCGGTGGCGGGCGAAGGCCGCGGCCGTGAGCGCGGCGACCAGCGCGCACACCCCGAGCCACCCGAAGCGGCCGTACGCGCGCATGCCCAGCCACGAGCCGACGGCGCCACCAAGATACGCGCAGGTCATATAGGCCGTGGTGAGCCGGCTGTGCACCTCCGCGCGCAGCCCCTGGATCCGCACCGTGTTGGCGACCATCCCGGACTGCATCCCGACGTCGAGCAGCAGCGTGCCTGCGACCAGGGCCGCCACCCCCGCCGCACCGCCGACACCGCCCAGCGCCAGCACTGCGGCCGAGGCACCCACCGCCAGGAAGCACACCCCGTTGACCGCGTCCGGCCCCCGCCGGTCGACCCGGCGGCCCGCGGCCGGCGTGCACACCATGGTCACCGCGTTGACCAGGGCGAGCAGCCCCACGGCCCCCGCACCCATGCCGTACACGGGGCCGGTGAGCAGCGGCGCCACACCCGTCCACACCGCGGAGAAACCGGCGAACACCAGGGCCTGGTACAGGCAGGAGCGGCGCAGATCCGGCTCCGTGCGCAGCAGCCGCAGCGGCTCGGCCAGGAGCGCGAAGTAGCTTTGCGCGGAGGGCGGGGACGTCAGCGGAAGCAGACGCGCCGACAGGGCGGCCACGGCCAGGGACAGCACGGCGGCCAGGACGTACGGTGCCCGCCAGCCCAGCCAGTCGCCGAGCGCGCCGCCGACGGTGCGCGACAGCAGCATGCCCGCGAGGGCGCCGCTCAGCAGGGTCCCGCCGGTGACACCACGCCGCTCCTGCGGCACCAGGCCGGCCGCCAGCGGCCCGGCCAGCGGTGCCACCACCGTCGTCACCCCCACCAGGGCACTGGCACCGACCAGCGGCACCAGCCCCGGCGCGGCGCTCGCCGCGAACAGCCCGAGGCCGGTCAGTGTGAGGAGGGTGACCAGCAGCGGGCGGTACGGGAGGCGGTCGCCGAGCGGGACGAGCAGGCAGATCCCGGCCGCGTAGCCGAACTGCGTCGCGGTGACGACGCCGGCGGCCGCGTCGGGCGAGACGTGCAGCCCGGACGCGATCAGCGGGCTGAGGGACTGAGGGAAATAGACATTGCCCACGGCCGTACCGCAGACGAGCGCCAGGGCCAGGACGACCCGGGGACTCGCGCCCGGGTGCGCTGTAGGCTGCCGGTGATCGTGATCCGTCATGGACCGAAGTCCACGCCATGGCAAGGCGGTTGCCAAAGGATGTAGCGGGGGCCTTAATGATCAGCTTCCGGCTCGACGCCGAGGACCTCGCCGACACCCGCTTCGCGATCTCGCTGCGCGACCATCTGCGCGAGGTGATGGGCAGTCTGCGCGCCCTGCGCGCCCCCGCCCTCTATCCCCTGCACGTCCGGTGGCGCGCCGCCGTGCTCCACGAGCTCGACCCGGCCGACGCCCGGCTGCTCGCGGCTCTCGTGGGGGACACCCTGGCCCTGCCCGACTTCCTGACCCCCAGGCCGACGTCCTTCGCGCCCACTCTCGACGAGCAGCTGACCGTCGTGCGCGCCACGCCCGCGGAGACCGTACGGCGCGACCTGCTCGCCGCGCACGCGCCCAGGCCCCTGCCGGTTGCCCTGCGGGCGGTCACCGCGCCTGGTGACGCCCCCGTCGCGGAGCTGCTGGAGGAGCTGTGCGAACTCCTGCGGCGGTACTGGGAGTCGGCGCTGCTGCCGTCCTGGCCCCGGATGCGGCTCGTGCTGGAGGCCGACATCACGCACCGGGCACGGCAGCTGGCCACCGGCGGCGCCCGGCTGCTCTTCGCCGACCTGCACCGCAACCTGCGCTGGGACGACGGCGTCCTGCGCATCGACCGAATGCGCGGACGTCACCACGTGGACGGCTCCGGACGCGGCCTGCGCCTGGTGCCGTCCCTGTTCGCGCACCAGCCGGCGCCCCCGGTCAGCGCCGCCGAACCTCCGATGCTCGCCTACCCCAGCCGGGGCGCCGCCACCCTGTGGGAACCGGAGCCCGAGCCGGACGCCCCCGCCCTCACAGCCCTGCTCGGCGCGCCCCGCAGCACGCTGCTGCGGCTGCTGGCCGAGCCCCTGCCCACGGTGGAGCTGGCCCGGCGCCTCGGGGTGACCCCGAGCGCCGTGTCCCAGCACCTGCGCGTCCTGCACGCGACGGGCCTGGTCACCCGCGCCCGCGACGGCCGCCGCGTCCTGTACCGGCGCAGCCCCCTGGGGGAGCAGCTGGCCCGGCACGACGGCGCCTGAGCCCTCAACGGCTCGCCGTACCCGACCGAGCCGGAGCGGACCCGGATGCCGGCCTGCTGCGCGAGACGACGCGCATGCCGCAGCCGTCGACGACCCGGACCTGGAGCGAGCCGCATCCGCAGCGCGTCCACTCCGTGCGGCCCGTCGCGGTGGTGTGCCGGGACAGCACCTGGAACGGCTCGCCTCCGTCCGGCCAGCCGCAGTGCGGGCAGACGGTGCCGGTGGTGCTGATCATGTCTCTGACTCCTCTTACGTCGTGGCTGGTTGACCGTCGCGACACAGCCAGGGTGCGTCGGAGTCTCCGTACACGTCCAGGTTGACTTTGTGGACGCCATTGTGAAGCCTGGACTTCATGATTGACCTGCGCCGACTGCACGTCCTGAGGGCGGTCGCCCACTACGGCACGGTCACCGCGGCCGCCCGAGCCCTGCACTTCACCCCGTCAGCCGCCTCCCAGCAGGTCCGGCAGCTCGCCCGTGACCTGGGCGTCGACCTGCTGGAGCCGCAGGGACGCGGGGTCCGCCTCACTCCGGCCGCCGAGAGCCTGCTCGCGCACGCCGACGCCATCCAGGCCCGCTGGGACCAGGCGGAACTCGATCTGCGGGCGGACCACGGGGCGCCGTCCGGAGTGCTGCGGGTGACCGGTTTTCCCGTGGCCATCTCGGTGCTGCTCGCGCCGATGGCGGCCCGGCTGGGGGAGCGGCACCCGCGGCTGTCCGTACGGATCACCGAGGCGGGCGTCCCGGAGAGCTTCGACCTCCTCTTCGAGGGTGACATCGACCTGGCGATCGTCGAGTCGACCCCGCACAACCCGCCGCTGAGCGACACGCGGTTCGACCAGCAGCCCTTGCTCGACGACCCGTTCGACCTGGTCGTCCCCGACGGGCACCGGCTGGCCGGACGGGCCCGGGTCGATCTCGCGGAGGCGGCACACGAGCCGTGGATCGCGCCGGTGGAGGAGAGTGCCTGCCGCCCGCACGTCCTGTCCGCCTGCGGCGCGGCCGGTTTCACCCCCGACGTCGTCCACCATGCCCTCGACTGGAACGTCGCCGCCCACCTCGTCGCCCACCGGCTCGGCGTCGCCCTCATCCCACGCCTCGCCCACCTGACCCCGCATCTCCCGATCGTCCGCATCCGCTGCGAAGGCAACCCCCACCGCAAACTCCTGACCTGCACCCGCGGCGGCGGCCACGCCCGCCCGGCGGTGGCAACGGCCCTTGGAGAACTACGGGAACTGGCCCCCACGGCCGTCGCCTGAAACCCCGACCCGGGCGCACGAAGCGGACCCTTGGTCCGTCCACCCGAAGACCCGGCGGCCCACCGCCGCCGACGCCCCCCGCCGGGTAGCGCTGCGGGGCATCCGGCGAACCGTGCACGGCGCGACGGCGCTGCGCTGCGGCCGTGTGGGGCGGCCCACCCGAACCAGTTCTTCGGCGTCCTGCCGGCGGCACTGATCGCCCAGACGTCCATCGTCCGACCCCCGCCCCGGGCCTCGTCCGTCAGCCCAAAGGCCTGGCCTGGCCGTCCACCGCCGGCGCTGTCTCCCTGGGTTGTGCCGCGCGGTCTGAATGCCGACAGCCGGTGATTGCCGAGACGTCCATCGTCGCGTCCCTTGACCCGGGCCGTTCACCACCGGACGCGGCCCTCCCGCGGCGCATCTCTCGGCCGTCCGCCCGAAGGCCGGGCGGTCCAGCCGCCGGTGCCGCCCCGCCGGGTAGCGCTGTGTGGCCTGAATGCCGGCGGTGGTCCTCGCCGAGATGGCCGTCGTCCGTTCCCCGACCCCGGGCCCGCCCCGGTGGGCGTCGCTCTCCGCAGCGCGTCCGTCGGTCGCCCCGCGCAGCCCCCGCGAAGCCCCCGCCCCGTCACCGCCCAGGCGCCCCCACCCGCAGTGCGTCCATGACGAGGTCCAGCAGGCGGGTGGCGCGTGGTTGCCAGTCGGTGTGGGGGTCGATCGTCCAGAGACCGCCGATGGTGAGGAAGAGGTCGTCCGCTGTGATTCCCGGGCGGATGGTGCCGGCCTCCTCGTTGGCGCGGAGGAGGAGTTCGGCCGCCTCGGTCAGCGGGGTGTGTGCCGGCTTCGCCGGCTTTCCCGGTGCGCTGGTGGCCTGGCGGAGCGCGTCGGCCAGGCCGGCCTTGGTCATGGCGAACCGTGCGCAGCGGTCCATCCACTCACGCAGCGCCCGGTCGGGTTCCCGGCTCTCCAGCAGCGGTGCCGCGGTGTCGGCGACCTGCTGCATCTCGTGCCGGTAGATCTCCATGACGAGGGCCTCACGGCTGGGGAAGTGGCGGTAGAAGGTCCCCTGCCCGACGCCCGCCTTCTTGGCGATCGCGCTCAGCGGCGCGTCCGCCGCACGCGTCAGTTCGACCAGCGCGACCTCCAGGATGCGCTCGCGGTTGCGTTGCGCGTCCGAGCGCAGAGGAGCGTCCTTCTTCTGCGGCACTCGCCCTCCTCGCGGCCTTGGCCGAAACCCGGCCCTTGTTAAGCGGACAGTTGTCCGTTACGTTTCCGGGTAACGGACAACTGTCCGCTTGCTCCATCGTATCGGCGGGACGCCCGCGCGGACAGCCCGAGACACCGTGCCGCGGCAGGCCTGCCCCGCATCCTGCACCGCCACGAACCGGCCCCGCCACCCACGACTCCTGCCTGCCGACCTTGCGACGTGAGAAAGAAGGCTTCCATGCCACCATCGACGTCCAGCGACCTCACCCTGTCCGTCAACGGCGAGAAGTACACGCTGACCGTCGACCACCGCACCACCCTCCTCGACGCCCTGCGCGAGCGCCTCGATCTGACCGGCACGAAGAAGGGCTGCGACCAGGGCCAGTGCGGCGCCTGCACGGTCCTGGTCGACGGCCGCCGGGCCGTGTCCTGCCTCCAACTCGCGGTGGCGGCCGAGGGGCGTGAGATCACCACCATCGAGGGCGTGGCCGAAGGCGATCAACTGCACCCGGTGCAGCAGGCGTTCCTCGACCTCGACGGATTCCAGTGCGGTTACTGCACGCCGGGGCAGATCTGCTCGGCCATCGCCCTGATCGAGGAGCATGCGGCGGGCTGGCCTAGCGCCGCCACCGACGACATGCGACCCCAGGCGGGACCGCCGGCGCTGACCCCGGAGGAGATCCGGGAGCGGATGAGCGGCAACCTGTGCCGCTGCGGCGCGTATGTGTCGATCGTCCAGGCCGTGGCCCGCGCCGCCGAGGCGAAGGGGGCGGCGGCATGAGGGAGTTCGGCTACCAGCGCGCCTACGACGTCTCCGGCGCCGTGGCGCTGCTCGACGGCGACGGCGAAGCCCGTTTCCTGGGCGGCGGCACCAACCTCGTCGACCTGATGAAGACCGGCGTCGAGCGGCCCGCCCGGCTGGTCGACGTCCGCGAACTGCCCCTGAACCGCATCGAGCCGACCGGCGACGGCGGGCTCCGCATCGGCGCGACCGTCACCAACAGCGACCTCGCCGCGCACCCCGAAGTACGCCTGCGCTACCCGGCGTTGGCACAGGCGGTGCTGGCCGGCGCCTCCGGGCAGCTGCGCAACATGGCCACCGTCGGCGGGAACCTGCTCCAGCGCACCCGCTGTGGCTACTTCTCCGACATCACCTCGGCGTGCAACAAGCGCACCCCGGGCAGCGGCTGCCCCGCCATCACCGGTGAGCACCACAATCACGCCATCCTGGGCGCCTCCGGCCACTGCGTGGCCACGCACCCCTCCGACATGGGCGTGGCGCTCGCCGCCTTCGACGCGACCGTGTCCTACGAAACGGCGGACGGGCCTGGTGAGTTGCCGCTCGCCGACTTCTACCTGCCGGTGGGGGAGACCCCGCACCTGGAGACGGCCCTGCCGCCGGGCGCGCTGATCACCGGTGTCACCCTGCCGCCCGCCCCGGTGGCCGCCAACTCCCGCTACCGCAAGGTGCGCGAGCGTGCCTCGTACGCCTTCGCCATCGGTTCGATCGCCGCCGCGCTCGACGTCGAGGACGGTGTCGTACGGGATGTCCGCCTGGCCTTCGGAGCGGTCTCCTCCCGCCCCTGGCGGGCCCGCACGGCCGAACGCGCCCTGCTCGGCGCCCCGGCCGACGCCGAGAACTTCGCGGCCGCCGCGGACGCCGAACTGACCCACGCGAAACCGCTGCCCCACAACGGATACAAGGTGACCCTGATGCGCAACCTCGTCGTGGCCGGCCTGAGCGAACTCGCCGAGGAGGCCACTCGATGACCACCGCCACCAAAGGCTCCGTCGGTACCGCCCACACCCGCGTCGAAGGTCGCGACAAGGTCACCGGAACGGCCCGCTACGCCGCCGAGATCCCCTTCGCCGAACTCGCCCACGGCTGGCTGGTCCTGTCCACCGTCGCCCGCGGCCGCATCCGCGCCCTCGACACCGAACCCGTCCTCGCCATGCCCGGCGTCCTCACCGTGCTCCACCACCACAACGCCCCGCGCGTCGACAGCGACTACGTCGGACTGCTGGGCGTCCCGCCGGACCCGAGCGTCGCCCTCTTCCAGCACGACCGGGTGATCCACATGGGCTGGCCGGTGGCGCTGGTCGTCGCCGAGACGTCGGAGCAGGCCAGGGAGGCCGCCGAGGCCCTCGTCGTGACTTACGACCAGGAGCCGCACGACGTCGCGTTCTCCGCCGAGCGGCAGACCGAGGCGTATCCGGTCGACGGCCATGCGCCGGGCGTGATGGAGAAGGGCGATCTGGAGACCCAACTCGCCTCCTCCGCCGTCGTGGTGGACGCGGAGTACACCACTCCGGAGGAACACCACAACCCGATGGAGCCGCACGCCGCCACGGCCCTGTGGGAGGGCGGCCGGCTCGAGGTCGTCGACTCCAACCAGGGCACCACCTGGGTCGCCGGCGAGCTGGCGAACCTGTTCTCCCTCGACCCCGCCTCCGTGCGGGTGCGCTCCGAGCACGTCGGCGGCGGCTTCGGCAGCAAGGGTGCCCGTGCGCACCAGGTGGCCGCCGTGATGGCCGCGACCGTCCTGCAACGCCCGGTCAGGGTCGTCATGACCCGTCGGCAGATGTTCTCGCTCGCCGGCTACCGCAGCCCCACGGTCCAGCGGGTCAGGCTCGGCGCCGACGCGGACGGGCGCCTGCGCGCCCTGGAGCACCAGTCCCTGAACATGACCTCGTCCGTGCACGAGTTCGTGGAGCCGAGCGCCGCCGCGAGCCGGGCGATGTACGACGCGGACGCGCATCACACGGCCAGCCGGGTCGTGCGGCTCGACGTGCCGACCCCGACCTGGATGCGCGCCCCCGGGGAGGCGCCCGGCTCGTTCGCGCTGGAGTCGGCGCTCGACGAGCTCGCCGAGCGGTGCGGGATCGACCCGATCGAGCTGCGCCTGCGCAACGAGCCCAGCGTGGGCCCGGTGTCCGGGCTGCCGTTCAGCAGCCGCAATCTGATCGCCTGCTTCCGGGAAGGTGCCCGCAGGTTCGGCTGGGCGGAGCGCGACCCGCGCCCCGGCGTGCGCCGCGACGGCCGCTGGCTGCTCGGCACCGGAACCGCCGCCGCCTCCTTCCCCGCGGGAGCCATGCCCTCCACGGCGGCCGTCACCGCGGAGGCGGACGGCACCTTCACGGTGGGGATCAACGCCGCGGACATCGGCACCGGCGCCCGGACCGCGCTCACCCTGGTCGCCGCCGACGCGCTGGGGGTGCCGACGGACCGCGTCCGGGTGCGCATCGGGGACAGCGACCTCGGTCCGGCGATGATCGCCGGCGGCTCGGCGGGCACCCGCTCCTGGGCCTGGGCCGTCACGGCCGCCGCCGAGGAACTGCGGCAGAGCCTCGCGCCGGGCGCCGACATTCCGCCGGAGGGCATCACCGTACGGTCGAACACGGCCGAGGCCATCGGCGCCCTCGCCCAGAAGGAACGGCACTCCTTCGGCGCGCAGTTCGCCGAGGTCGCCGTCGACCCGGCCACCGGCGAGGTCCGGGTGCGCCGCATGCTGGGCATCTTCGCGGCCGGCCGGATCGTCAACCCGCTCACCGCCCGCAACCAGCTCGTCGGCGGCATGATCTGGGGCATCTCGATGGCGCTGCACGAGGAAGCCGTCCGGGACCGGGCCACGGGCGGTCTCTACGGCGCCGACCTCGCGGGCTACCACGTCGCCGCGCACGCCGACATCCCGCACATCGAGGCCGACTGGGTCGACGACCCCGACCCGGACGACCCGGTCGGTATCAAGGGCATCGGCGAGGTCGGCATCGTGGGCGCCGCCGCGGCGGTCGCCAACGCCGTCTGGCACGCGACCGGCGTCCGCCACCGGCACCTGCCGATCCGCCCCGACCGTGTCCTGATGGCGGGCGGCGATGCTTGACCTCGCCGGGCACCTGGACGAGTGGATCGAGGAGGGCCGGGACTTCGCCGTCGCCACGGTCGTCGCCGTCGGCGGCAGCGCCCCGCGCCCTCCCGGTGCCGCCCTGGCCGTCTCCGCCGACGGCACGGCCATCGGCTCGGTTTCCGGAGGATGCGTGGAGGGCGCGGTGTACGACCTGTGCCTCCAGGTTCTCCAGGACGGCGAGACGCGTGTCGAGCGGTTCGGCTACAGCGACGAGGACGCCTTCGCGGTCGGACTGACCTGCGGCGGAACGATCGACATCATGATCACCCCGTACGACGCCGGCCGGACGGTCCAGGCCGCCGCCCTGTCGGCCGCCGCCCACGGCGAGCCGGTGGCGCTCGCCCGAGTGGTCCACGGCCCGTCCGGCCTCCTCGGCCGGGCGGTGCTCGTACGCGCCGACGGCACGCACGAGGGCAGCCTCGGCGGCCACCCCGAACTGGACCGTACGGCGATCGTCCAGGCCGGCGCCCTGCTCGACGGCGGCCGCACCGGCACGATCGAGGTCTCGGAGGACGGCTCGCACTGCCCGGGCGGACTCACCCTGCTCGTCGAGTCGGCCGTCCCAGCGCCCCGCATGATCGTGTTCGGGGCGATCGACTTCGCCGCCGCCCTCGTACGGGCGGGCAAGTTCCTCGGCTACCACGTCACCGTGTGCGACGCCCGCCCCGTCTTCGCGACCCGGGTCCGCTTCCCCGAGGCCGACGAGATCGTCGTGGACTGGCCCCACCGCTATCTGCGGCGGACGGAGACCGATGCGCGGACCGTCCTGTGCGTGCTCACCCACGACGCCAAGTTCGACATCCCCCTGCTGACCGAAGCCCTGCGCCTGCCCGTCGCCTACGTCGGCGCCATGGGCTCCCGCCGCACCCACCAGGACCGCGACCGGCGGCTTCGGGAGGCGGGGCTGAACGAGCGGGAGCTGGCCCGGCTCAGGTCACCCATCGGCCTCGACCTGGGCGCCCGGACGCCCGAGGAGACCGCCCTGTCCATCGCGGCGGAGATCGTCGCGGCCCGGCACGGTGGCACGGGCCGGCCGCTCACCGGAGCGGGCACCCCGATCCACCGGGACGAGCGGGCGGCCGGGCAACTGCCGCAACCGGTCTGAGCGGCGACTTCGCCGACGGCATGCCGGAGGGGCCGCTGCCGGCGACGGCCTCGGCCCCTCCGTGGCATCGTGCGAGAGCGGATCAGGCAGCGGCCGGCTCCGTGGCGTGGCCGTGCAGACGGGCGATGACCTCGGTCAGCTGCGCGGCGACCTCGGCGTCGTCGGCCGGGTGCGTCTCGGCGAAGCGGGTCATCGAGCCGGGGATGGACAGCTTGACGTCCTGCAGCACCTTGCCGCCGGCCACGCCCACGGACTTGCGGGTCTCGTCCTGCGCCCAGACACCGCCGTACTGGCCGAACGCGGTGCCGACCACGGCGACCGGCTTGCCGCTGAGGGCACCGGCACCGAACGGTCGGGACAGCCAGTCGATGGCGTTCTTCAGGACGGCCGGGATGGTGCCGTTGTACTCGGGCGTGAACAGGATCAGGCCGTCGGCGGCGGAGACGGCCTCACGCAGCCGCACGGCCGCGGCCGGGACGCTGCCCTCGACGTCGATGTCCTCGTTGTAGAAGGGGATCTCGGCCAGCCCCGCGAACAGTTCCACGTCGGCACCCTCGGGTGCGAGCTTGACGGCGGCCTCGGCGAGCTGGCGGTTGTGCGAACCGGCGCGAAGGCTGCCGACGAGGGCGAGGATACGAACAGACATGGTGACTCCCACGTAGTGAAGGACGGCTTCGAAACACTGCCGTAACGATCCGGACCGGGGTCCGCTTAATGTTTGTAGCATCTAACCGGACCGCGGTCCAGTTTTGTTCCCGATGCTTTACGCTGGCTTCATGTCCGCCCTCCAGCCGCCCTTCCCGACGCCCCAGGAATCCGTCGACCACCCCGAGCTGCTCCAGCTCGGCACCGCCCTGGAGCCCGACGAGCCGTGCCTGCGTGCCGACGCCGCGCGCAACCGGGCCCGGCTGCTGGAGGCCGCCGCGCGGCTGGTGGCGGAGCGCGGCGCGGACGCCGTCACGATGGAGGCGGTGGCCGCCGAGGCCCGTGTGGGCAAGGGCACGGTCTTCCGCCGGTTCGGCGACCGCACCGGCCTGCTGTCGGCGCTGCTCGACCACTCCGAGAAGAAGTTCCAGGCCGCGTTCCTCGCCGGGCCGCCCCCACTCGGACCCGGAGCACCGCCCGTGGAGCGGCTGCGGGCGTTCGGCTGCGCGATGCTGCGCCGCTCGACCGACGAACTGGAGCTGCAGCTGGCGGCCGAGCCGGGCGCCAGCCGCCGCTTCGCCGTCCCGGCCCGCCGGGTGCTGCGCCACCACGTGGCCATGCTGCTGCGGCAGGTCGTCCCGGAAGCGGACTGCGAACTGCTCTCCCACACCCTCATGGGCCAGCTCGACCCGGCCCTGATCCACCACCTGACCAGACAGTGCGGGATGCCCCTGGCCCGCCTGGAGGACGCCTGGGTCGACTTCGTGAACCGGGTGACGGGCACGGCCGCGGGCGGCTGAGCGCGCGTGCGGGCCTCCGTGACCGCTCACGGCTTCCTCACAACTCCCCCGCCTGAAAGGCGCATTGAGGCTTCTGCCAAGATGCCGTACGTCATGGTGCAGATACCGAAAACGCCCGCGCCCCCGTCTCCCGCAACGTCGCGCTCCGTGCCCACGAGCGCCGACGTGGCCCGCCTGGCCGGCGTCTCGCGCGCGACCGTCTCCTACGTCCTCAACAACACCAGCGCCG
Organism: Streptomyces coeruleorubidus; assembly: GCF_028885415.1. Lineage (GTDB taxonomy): Bacteria > Actinomycetota > Actinomycetes > Streptomycetales > Streptomycetaceae > Streptomyces > Streptomyces coeruleorubidus_A. The sequence continues at coordinate 830,495 of NZ_CP118527.1, read as the reverse complement.
TACGGATCAGCGAGCCCACCCGCCGCCGGGTCCACGAGGCCGCCAGGGAACTCGGGTACGTCCCGCATGCGGCGGCCCGCAGCCTGCGCGCCGGGCACAGCCGTATGGTCCTCATCCCCGCGCCGACCTTCCCCGTCGGCCCGCTCTACAGCCGGTTCCTCGCCGACCTCCAGGGCGCGCTCGGCAGCCTGGACTACACGGTCGTGCAGTACGGCACCGGCGGCCCGCACGGCGACGAAGCCGCCCGCGCCTGGGCCGAGTTGCGGCCCGTGGCCGTGCTCGTGCCCGGTTCCGGGCTCGGCCCGCGCGGGGTGGCGGTGCTCAAGCGCTCGGGGGCGCGGGCCGTGGTCACCCTCGGCCCCGAGACCATCGAGGGCGCGCACGCCCTGCTCATGGACCACGACGTGGTCGGCCACAGCGCCGGCTCCCACCTCTACGACCGCGGCAGGCGCCGCATCGGCGTCGTCGTCCCGCGGGAACCCGGCCTGGAGGCGTTCTCCGCGCCCCGGCTCGACGGTGTGCGCCAGTCCCTGCGGGGCACCGACGCCACCGTGACCGAGCTGCCCCTCCCGTACGAGGAGGAGGCCGCCGCGCGTCTCGCCGCCCGCTGGCGGGGCCTCCGCCTCGACGCCGTGTTCACCTACAACGACGAGTACGCGATGCTGCTGATGCGGGCCCTGAAGGACGAGGGCATCCGCATTCCCGAGGAGACGGCCGTGATCGGCGCCGACGATCTGATGCTCGGCCGGCTGCTGCGGCCACGGCTCAGCACGGTCCGCCTGGAACTGCCCTCCGGCCGTGAACTCGCCGAACTGGTCGACCGCGCCGTGCGCAAGCCCGGCGCCGAGCCCGAGACGCACAAGGTGCTGGGCGCCACGGTGGTGCACCGCGAGTCGAGCTGACCACACTCCGTATCGCGCGGTCTGGGCCGAGGGTGGTCGGCCGGCTCGCCGTCCTGCGACATGACTAGGATGTTGCACGCTCAACAAAATGGGGACGCGTACGAACGCGGGCCACCGGCACGCACGGATGCGGCCCGGTCGCCGCGTCCCGCCCTATGACCGCCGAACCGGCCGCGCACTCACGGGAATTCCGACCACCCCGTCAGCCGGTGACCGATCGATCGGAGAGCCGTCATGCCGTTGCTCGACACCAGGACCTGGCAGCCCCAGACCCTGACGGGGCCCGGGTACACCGTCACCGAGCCCGCCACCGGCCAAGCCCTGGGCACCCTCGCCCTCGCCACCCCCGAGGACGTCGGCGCCGCCGCCGGGAGGGCCGCCGCCGCCCAGCGCGAGTGGGCCCGTGCCCCGCACTTCGCCCGAGCCGCCGTGCTCCGCAGGGCCGGCGACCTGTTCACGGCCCACGCCGCCGAACTGCGCGAATGGCTCGTCCGCGAATCCGGTTCCGTCCCCGGCAAGGCCGACTTCGAACTCCACGTCGCCGCCCAGGAATGCTACGAGGCCGCCGCGCTCGCCTCCCGCCCGGCCGGCCAGGTCCTGCCCAGCGAGGCGCCGCGCCTGTCGTACACGCGCCGCGTCCCGGCCGGTGTGGTGGGCGTGATCTCCCCGTTCAACGCCCCGCTGATCCTGTCCATCCGCTCCGTCGCACCGGCCCTGGCCCTCGGCAACGCGGTCGTCCTCAAGCCGGATCCGCGCACCGCCGTCTGCGGAGGACTGTCCCTCGCCGCGGTCTTCGCCGCCGCGGGCCTGCCGCAGGACCTGCTGCACGTGCTCCCCGGCGGCCCGGACGCCGGACAGGCCCTGGTCGCCGACCCGCGCGTGCCGGTCATCTCCTTCACCGGCTCCACCCCCGCCGGTCGGGCCGTGGGCGAGGCCGCCGGCCGCCACCTCAAGCGGGCCCACCTGGAACTCGGCGGCAACTCGGCCATGATCGTGCTGCCGGACGCCGACCTCGACGCGGTGATCTCCACCGCCGCCTGGGGCTCGTTCTTCCACCAGGGCCAGATCTGCATGACGACCGGACGCCACCTGGTGCACGCGTCCCTGTACGACGAGTACGTCGAGCGGCTCGCCGCCAAGGCCGACTCACTCGCCGTCGGCGACCCGTACCGCGAACAGGTCCACCTGGGCCCGATCATCGACTCCGGCCAACTCGCCAAGATCAGCGGCCTGGTCGAGTCCAGCAAGGCCGCGGGCGCCAAGCTCGCCGCGGGCGGCACCTACGACCGGCTCTTCTACCGGCCCACGGTCCTCGCCGACGTCGGCGACCACACCCCGGCGTACGCGGAGGAGGTCTTCGGCCCCGTCGCGCCCGTGCGCTCCTTCACCACCGCCGACGAGGCGGCGGCCCTGGCCGCGCAGAGCCCCTACGGACTCTCCCTGGGCATCGTCACCCGCGATACGGCCCGCGGCCTGGACCTCGCCGAGCGCATACCGACCGGCATCGTCCACATCAACGACCAGACCGTCAACGACGAGGCCGTGGCGCCCTTCGGCGGAGTGGCCGCCTCCGGCACCGGCGCCCGCTTCGGCGGCGAGGCCAACCTGGAGGCCTTCACCGAACTGCGCTGGACGACGGTACGCGGAGACGTGGCTCCATATCCCTACTAGATCCCTGCCAGCTCGCCCGCTAGCTCGCCTGCTGGCCCTCCTGGGCCTGCTGCTCGGCGATCGCCTTGCGGACCTCGTCCATGTCGAGGTTCCGGGCCTGCCCGATGACGTCCGTCAGGGCGGCCTCGGGCAGGGCGCCCGGCTGGGCGAACACGGCGACCTGGTCACGGACGATCATCAGCGTGGGAATCGACTGGATACCGAAGGCCGCGGCCAGCTCCGGCTGCGCCTCGGTGTCCACCTTGCCGAACACGAGGTCCGGGTTCTCCTCGGCCGCCTTCTCGTAGACCGGCGCGAACTGCTTGCACGGCCCGCACCAGGACGCCCAGAAGTCGATCAGGACGAACTCGTTGTCCGTGACCGTCTGGTCGAAGTTCTCCTTGGTGAGCTCCACGGTGCTGCTCATGGCGTAAATCCCTCTTCCTGGTGTGGGTCAAGCCGTCGGCACAACACGGCCGACCTGGCACGTATTCCGCGCCCCTACCCGTGTGGCCAGGGCGCACACCATCCACCAGACTGACCCCATGACGGAAACGGAAACCAACGCGTACGACGTCGTGGTGCTCGGGGCCGGGCCCGTGGGGGAGAACGTCGCCGACCGCACCCGCGCGGCCGGCCTGACCACCGCGGTCGTGGAGAGCGAACTGGTCGGCGGCGAATGCTCGTACTGGGCGTGCATGCCCAGCAAGGCCCTGCTGCGGCCGGTCATCGCCCGCGCGGACGCCCGCCGCGTGCCGGGCCTGAGCCAGTCGGTGCAGGGCCCACTCGACGCCTCCGCGGTCCTCGCCCACCGGGACTACTACACCTCCGACTGGAAGGACGACGGTCAGGTCGGATGGCTCGACGGCATCGGCGCCGACCTGTACCGCGGCCACGGCCGCCTCACCGGCCCCCGCACGGTGACGGTCACCGGCCCCGACGGCGGTGAACGCGTCCTGACCGCCCGGCACGCCGTCGCCGTCTGCACCGGCACCCGCGCCGCCCTGCCCCGGCTGCCCGGACTGGACGAGGTCCGGCCGTGGACCAGCCGGGAGGCCACCAGCTCCAAGGACGTGCCCGGCCGCCTGATCGTGGTCGGCGGCGGCGTCGTCGCCACCGAGATGGCCACCGTCTGGCAGGCCCTCGGCTCGAAGGTCACCATGCTGGTCCGCGGCAAGGGCCTGCTCGCCCGGATGGAGCCCTTCGCCGGAGAACTCGTCGCCGAGGCGCTCACCGAGGCCGGTGCGGACGTCCGCACCGGCACGTCGGTGGAATCGGTGGCCCGCGAGAACGGCAGCGTCGTCGCCGTCACGGACAACGGCGACCGCATCGAGGCCGACGAGATCCTCTTCGCGACCGGCCGCGCGCCGCGCACCGACGACCTGGGCCTGGAGACGATCGGCCTGGAACCCGGCTCCTGGCTCGACGTCGACGACAGCCTCCGCGTCACCGGCCACGACTGGCTGTACGCGGTCGGCGACGTCAACCAGCGCGCCCTCCTCACCCACCAGGGCAAGTACCAGGCCCGCATCGCGGGCGCCGCCATCGCCGCGCGGGCCACCGGAGAGACCCTCCTCGCACAGCCGTGGGGCACGCATGCCGCGACCGCCGACCACGCCGCCGTCCCCCAGGTCGTCTTCACCGACCCGGAGGCGGCGGCCGTCGGCCAGTCACTCGCCGAGGCCGAGCAGGCAGGGCATCGGGTGAAGGCCGTCGACGTGGACCTGTCCACCGTCGCGGGCGCGGGCCTGTACGCCGACGGCTACAAGGGCCGCGCCCGCATGGTCGTCGACCTGGAGGACGAGATCCTGCGCGGTGTGACCCTCGTCGGCCCCGGCGTCGGCGAGCTCATCCACTCCGCCACCGTCGCCGTCGCCGGCCAGGTCCCGGTCGGCCGCCTGTGGCACGCCGTCCCCTCGTACCCGACGATCAGCGAGGTGTGGCTGCGGCTGCTGGAGGCCTACCGCGACGCCTGACCTCCGGGCCGTCCCGCCAGGCGCGGGACGGCCCCGGGCCGGCTTCCGGCAGCCGGCCGGGATCCGGCAAGGTCACGGGTGCGCGGGCTCCACGACGTGGTCACGCGTGCGCGGCCTCCAAGACATGGTGGTCACGCGTGCGCCGGCACCACCAGCTCCCGGTAGTCGTCGCTCCACAGGTCCTCCTCCGCCTCCGGCAGCAGCAGCACCCGGTCGGGCCGCAGCGCGTCGACGGCGCCCTCGTCGTGCGTGACCATGACGATCGCGCCCGGGTACGTGCCCACCGCGGCCAGGACCTCGGCACGGGAGGTCGGGTCGAGGTTGTTGGTCGGCTCGTCGAGGAGCAGCACGTTGGCGCCCGAGTGCACCAGGCCCGCCAGGGCGAGCCGGGTCTTCTCGCCGCCGGAGAGGACCCCGACGCGCTTGCCGGCGTCGTCGCCGGAGAACAGGAACGAGCCCAGCACCTGGCGGACTTCGCCGTCGGTGAGGTGCGGGGCGGCACCTGCCAGATGCTCACGCACCGTCAGTTCCGGGTCCAGCGTGTCGTGTTCCTGGGCGAAGTAGCCGAGGCGCAGCCCGTGCCCGTGGACCACCCGGCCGCCGTCCGGCGTGTCCTGCCCGGCGAGGATCCGCAACAGGGTCGTCTTTCCCGCCCCGTTGGGCCCGAGCACCACCAGGCGGCTGCCCCGGTCGACGGCGAGGTCGACGCCCCGCAGAACGTGCTGGCCGCCGTACGACCTGGTCAGGCTGACGGCGCCGAGCGGGATACGGCCACAGGGCGCCGGCTCGGGCAGCCGGATCCTGGCCGTCTTCTCGGCGCGCCGGGCCGGTTCGAGGTCCGCGAGCATCCGGTCGGCGCGGCGGGCCATGTTCCGCGCGGCCACCGCGGTCGCCACGCGGGCGCGCATCTTGTCGGCCTGGGCGTGCAACGCCGCCGCCTTGCGCTCGGCGTTCGCCCGCTCGCGGGCCCGTCGCCGCTCGTCGGCGTCCCGCTGGGTCAGATACTCGTCCCAGCCGGTGTTGTGGACGTCGAGCACGGCACGCCCCGTGTCCAGGTGGAAGACCCGGTTGACGGTGCCGGCCAGCAGGGACGTGTCGTGGCTGATCATCACGAGCCCGCCCTGGTGGCTCGCGAGGAACCCGCGCAGCCAGGCGACCGAGCCCGCGTCCAGATGGTTCGTCGGCTCGTCCAGCAGCAGCGTGCCGTGCCCGGCGAACAGGATGCGGGCCAGCTCCACGCGCCGGCGCTGACCGCCCGACAGTGCGCGTAGCGGCCGGTCCATCAGCCCCGTCGGCAGCCCGAGTCCGGCGGCGACCCGGGCGGCCTCCGCCTCGGCCGCGTATCCGCCGCGCGCCTGGAACTCGGCCTCGGCCCGCACATAGGCGTTCATCGACCGCTCCGTCCCGTCGGCCATCGCGGCCTCGGCGCGGCACAGCGCCCGTACGGCGTGGTCCAGGCCGCGCGCGGACAGGATCCGGTCGGTGACGGTGACCGACTGGTCGGCCGCGCGCGACTCCTGCGGGAGATGGCCGACGTCACCGGTGCGGGCGACGCTCCCGGCGGCGGGCCGCAGGGTGCCCGCCAGGGTGTGCAACAGGGTTGTCTTCCCCGCGCCGTTGCGGCCGACCAGGCCGATGCGGTCGCCGGGGGAGACGTGGAAGGAGACGCCGGACAGCAGCAGACGGGCGCCCACGCGCACGTCGACATCACGAACGGTGATCATGAGAAAACGCTCCGAACAAGCAAGAGGACACACGGGTGGCGTGGAAGCGGGTCCTCGGCTAGGAAATTCGGGGCGTAGACATGGACGTCACGGTAACGGAGGCGCCCCGCCGGGCGCCTGCGAATTTCCGCGGTAGCCGGCGTTACGGCAGCTCGAAGCCGAGCGCCCGCGCGGCCTCCTCCGGCGTCGGCTGTGCCCAGCGCTCGATCACCGCCCGGTTGGACGACAGCGAACGCGACTCGGCCCGGTCCAGGTACAGGACCCCGTCGAGATGGTCCGTCTCGTGCTGCACGATCCGCGCGGGCCAGCCCGTGAACACCTCGTCCAGCGCGTGCCCGTGCTCGTCCTGCCCGGTCAGCCGCACCTCGGCGGGCCGCGCCACCACCGCCTGCCAGCCCGGCACGCTCAGACAGCCCTCGAAGAACGCGGCCCGCGCACCGCCGACGGGCTCGTAGGCGGGATTGACCAGCACCCGGAACGGCTGCGGCACCCGCCCGCGCGCCAGCCGCACTTCGTCCGGCACCGGCGCCGGGTCCTCGATCACAGCGATCCTCAGCGGCACACCGACCTGAGGTGCCGCAAGGCCCACCCCCGGCGCCGCGCGCATGGTGACCCGCAGGGCCTCGACGAACCGGGCCAGCAGCGCGGGCCCCAGCTGACCGTCGTACGGCTCGGCGCCGCGCCGCAGCACCGGATCGCCGGCCGTCACGATGGTCAACGGGCCACCGTCGGCGAGGAGTTCCTCGACCCGCTCGGCCAGGGGTGCGCGATCGCTCGGAGTTCCCATCGCGTCAGGATGACACGGCGTCCTGCCCCCTCACGTGACACACGTCACACACCCTCCTCGGGAACTGGACGGCGCTCCGGCCCGACTACTGCACCGCAACGGCCGACGACCGCACTGCGACGGCCAAGACGACGTCCCCCGGAGAAGCCCGCCGATGACCACCGCTCCCTCGATCACCACGGACGAGGCCCCGCAAGCTGCCACCCCGGCACCGTCGGGGAACAGCTGGGCCCCGCTGCGTCCGCTGATCCTCCGTCTGCACTTCTACGCCGGGGTGCTGGTGGCGCCGCTCCTCCTCGTCGCCGCCACCACCGGCCTGCTGTACGCCGCCTCGTTCCAGGCCGAGAAGATCGTGTACGACCACCAACTGACCGTCCCCGCAGGCGAGCGGAAGCTGCCGATCGGCGAGCAGGTGGCCGCCGCCCGCAAGGCCCACCCCGAGGGCACGGTCTCGGCCGTACGCCCCTCACCCGAGGCGGACGCGACGACCAGGGTGCTGCTGTCCGGTGTCCCGGGTGTCGACGAGGGACACACGCTCGCCGTCTTCGTCGACCCGTACACCGCGAAGGTGCGCGGCTCCCTCGAACAGTACGGCTCGACCGGCGCGCTGCCGCTGCGCACCTGGATCGACGAGTTCCATCGGGACCTGCACCTGGGCGAGTCGGGCCGGCTGTACAGCGAACTGGCGGCCAGCTGGCTGTGGGTGATCTCGGCCGGCGGACTGGTGCTGTGGTTCTCCCGCCGTCGCGCGCTGCGCAAGGTGCGGGGCGCGAACGGACGGCGCCGCACCCTCGGGCTGCACGGCAGCGTCGGCGCGTGGGCGGCGGCCGGCTTCTTCTTCCTCTCGGCGACCGGTCTGACCTGGTCGGCCTACGCCGGGGCCAACATCGACGAGCTGCGGACCTCGCTGGGCCATGCCACCCCGTCGGTGTCGGCGTCGGCGGGCGGTGAGCACGCCGGCCACGGCTCCGCCGCCGGGCAGGCCGGAGACGCCGCGCACGGGGTGGGCCTGGACAAGGTCCTGGCCGCGGCCCGGTCCGAGGGCCTGGGCGACCCGGTGGAGATCGTGCCGCCGGCGGACGTGAAGTCGGCGTACGTCGTCAAGCAGGTGCAGCGCAGCTGGCCCGAGAAGCAGGACTCCGTCGCGATCGACCCGGCGAGCGGCGAGGTCATGGACGTGGTGCGGTTCGCCGACTACCCGGTGCTCGCGAAGCTCACCCGGTGGGGCATCGACCTGCACACCGGCATCCTGTTCGGCCTGGCCAACCAGATCGCCCTGATGCTGCTCGCCCTCTGCCTGATCCTGCTGATCGTCTGGGGCTACCGCATGTGGTGGCAGCGCGGCCGCACCACCGCCTTCGGCCGCCCGATCCCACGCGGCGCCTGGCAGCAGGTGCCGCCACAGATCCTCGTCCCGCTGCTGGCGGGGGTCGCCGTGCTCGGCTACTTCCTGCCCCTGTTCGGCATTCCGCTGGCGGCCTTCCTGGCCGTCGACATCCTGCTGGGCGAGATCGCCTACCGGCGGGGGCGGCGGACGTACGGAGCCGGGACGCCGGTGCAGTAGCGGGCCTGTCGGCGCGGTAGCGGGCCCGCCGAGTGCGGTAGGGGAGACCCGCCGACGCACGGATGCCCGGCCCCACACGGAGCCGGGCACCTTCGGGTACGTGCCGGTCAGCGCTGCTCGAAGTCACCCGCGAGCGCCGAGGCGATCCGCAGATGCGGCTCCGCCTCCTCGTGCCGGTTCTGCCGCTGGAGCGTGCGGCCGAGCATCAGCCGGGCGTAGTGCTCGACCGGGTCCCGCTCGACGATCGTCCGCAACTCGGCCTCGGCGCGCCGTAGTTGGGCCGAGTGGTAGTAGGAGCGCGCCAGCAGCAGCTGCGGCCCGGTCTGCTCGGGCACCTCCTCGACCAGCCCGCCCAGGACGCGCGCGGCGGCGGCGTAGTCCTTGGCGTCGAAGAACATCTGCGCGCGCTCCCAGCGCTCCGCCGGTGTCCCGTGGGCGTAGTACGCCGTGTCGTAGGTCGTGTTCACTCGTGCCTCCTTCGAGGCCGACAACCGAACGTGTTGGTTCAATATTCCACTACTGAGACGGACGGTTACTCGGTCAGCGCGCTCAGCCCGGCCAGCTCGGCATCGGCCCGCTCGGTGATCAGGCTCAGCACCCGGCCGGCGACGGCCAGGTCCTCCTCCGGGATCCCGGCGTAGATCCGGGCGGAGAAGGGCGCCGTCTCGCCGGCCGTCCTGGCGTACAGCTCCCGCCCGGCGTCCGTGATCCGCACGCGCGGCCCCTCGGCCGGGGCCAGCAGCTGCGCGGCGATCAGCTCGTCGATCACGCCCTCCACCTCCGCCGGGTCGTTCTTCAGCGCGCCGACGACGCCGTCGACGAGCTGTTCCCGCTCGACCGGGCCGTCGGCGACGACGGCGAGCCGGAGGGTGACGGACTGCTGGAAGGTGACGCCGTGCCGGGCCAGTACGTTCTCCAGGACCGCGCGGCCGGCGTAGTGGGCCAGGGCGATGACGCGGGGATCGAGCAGGGGTGTGGCGGTGGTCATGACTGCTCCGTCTCGTTCTTGCTGATGGGATCAAGAGGTGCGTCGAGCAGGGCTGTCAGATCGCGCGTGAACTCGCGGGTGCGCGCGGCGTCGAGGCCTCCGAGCGGCTCCAGGAGCTGCTGAAGGAGCTTGTGGACGACCTTGATCGCCCGCCCGGTGACCTCGCGCCCCTGCTCGGTGAGCGCGAGCTGCACCGCGCGCGGGTCGTGCGGGTCCCGGGTGCGCTCCAGGAGGCCGGCGGCCTCCAGTGCACGCGCGAGCTTGGAGACGTAGAGCGGCTCGAGTCCGGTGCGGTCGGCGAGGCGACGTTGGCTGGGCCGCTCGCCGGAGCGCTGCATGCCGTGCAGGGACGCCACCAACGAGTACTGCGCGTGGGTGAGCCCCAGCGGCGCTACAGCGCGGTCGACGGCCACCCGCCACTTCATCGACAGCCGCCACACCAGGAAACCGGGCGTCGCGCCTTCGGAACCTTTGCTCATGAGCAGATACAGTACATGGCTACTATATCCATGGCTACTATATTCCAAGGGCATCCGCTATTCGGAACGGCGCCCGAGGCGCGACCCGAATGACGCGCTGACGCAGGCCCCTCCACCGGGCTAGGTTGTGCGCCATGAGCAATCTTGAGCGCGAGGCGGCTCCCTCCCTGTGCGGTGGCCGCGGCTTCGTCGTGGCCGAGCCGGTTCGCGAACTCCTCAGTCCTCGCCACGTCAAGCTGGGCGAGTCCAGCGAGGTCCGCAGGCTGCTGCCCAACCTCGGCCGCCGTATGGTCGGAGCCTGGTGCTTCGTCGACCACTACGGCCCCGACGACATCGCCGACGAACCCGGCATGCAGGTGCCGCCGCATCCCCACATGGGCCTGCAGACGGTGAGCTGGCTGCACGAGGGGGAGGTGCTGCACCGCGACTCCACCGGCAGCCTCCAGACGATCCGGCCGCGCGAACTGGGCCTGATGACCTCGGGCCGGGCGATCAGCCACTCCGAGGAGAGCCCGCGCTCGCACGCCCGTTTCCTGCACGGCGCACAACTGTGGGTCGCGCTCCCGGACGGCCACCGCCACACCGACCCACGCTTCGAACACCACGCCGACCTGCCGGTCGTCACGGCACCCGGCATCAAGGCGACGCTGATCCTCGGTGACCTCGACGGCGCGACCTCGCCCGGCACGGCGTACACCCCGATCACCGGCGCCGACCTGGCCCTCACCCGAGGCGCGGACGTACGCCTCCCCCTGGAACCGGACTTCGAGTACGCCGTCCTGTCCATGTCCGGCGAGGCCCACGTGGACGGCGTCCCGCTCCTGCCCGGCTCGATGCTCTACCTCGGCTGCGGCCGCAGCGAACTGCCCCTGCGGGCCGAGTCGGACGCGGGCCTGATGCTCCTCGGCGGCGAGCCGTTCGAGGAGGAACTGATCATGTTCTGGAACTGGATCGGGCGATCTCAGGAAGAGATCGTACAGGCGCGCAGGGACTGGATGGAAGGGGCACGGTTCGGGGAGGTGAAGGGGTACGACGGGGATCCGCTGCCAGCACCGGAACTGCCGCCGGTGCCATTGAAACCACGGGGAAGAGTGCGCTGACCTGCGGGTACGTGTCAGCGTTGGTGGCGCCGGGCGGAAGGCTGTCGCGTGATTCTCGCCCTCTTCCACCTGCCCTCCGCAAGACGTCGGAACAGCCGGCTGGCTCTGGCCGGTGCGGTTGGCGATTCCACAGTGTGGCTGTCTGTGGGCGGCTGTGGCAGGACTCTTGCTGACCTAATGCTGACTTTGCTGACGCCTCGTCAGGTTGGGCTGCGAGGTCCTTTTCCCCAGCTTCAGTGCTTGCGGAGGCGTTTGCAGGTTCGGTGGTGTTCGCACCAATGCTGACCTGGCTGGTGGCCGAGTCAGGCGCTACGGAAGGGCGGCGTCGCCCAGGCTGCCGTCTTGTGGAGATTCCACACACTTCTGGTGGCACGCGGTCTGTCAGCAGCGCCGCTCGGGTCCGGTCCGAGAAGCGCTGCGCCGGAGAGTGACGAGCGGGTTCTTCGTCTGCTAGTGGTACACGGCTCAGATGCAGTTCGACCAGCGAAAACAGCTCCGATTGCCACAAGCTGCGGACGGCTGGTCCGGGTATGGTCCGGATCTTGGTTAGAAGTGTTCGTGGTGATGAGCGCTGCTCGCATGTTGCGCTTGTACGACGATGACGGCCTCGGCACTGCTTCGAGTCGCGACGACGGGCCGCAGAAGACGCTCCTGGGGCGGCCATTCGTTCTGCGCACAGACGTCTTTGAGGACGCTGATCCCTCGGCGGGTCTGCCAGCGGCTGAGTCCGCAAACTGCGGCGAGTTCGAGCAGGGTCATGCCAGAGGGCGCGGTGTGGAGCAGAGCGGTGCGGACGAGGTCGGCGTGGCGTTCTGCGGTCGGGGAGCGCTTGTCCACTGCTATTCACCCCGCAGGAGGCAGGTGAGTTCGTCGTCCATGTCGACCTTGCCGGTGTCGACGGCGGTCTCGATCCAGTCGAGGGTCGCGCGGACGCGGGCGACGTTCTCGTGGACGATCCTCGGCGGCACCATCTGGACCACAGACCCCGGCGGACATCATCTCGGTCTGGCCTCGCGCCGCAGGTACCACCACAGACGTCAGGCCCGGAGCGGTGCTCCAGGCCCTTCGTCGTAGTGGGACTACGCGTCGCGCTTCTGGAACAGGATCCAGGCGGCACCGATGATCAGGGCTGCGAAGGCCGCGAACACGCCACCCGAGGCCCAGCGGTCGAAGAAGTCGATGTCCGGAGCTGCGGGACCGAAGTTCGCCGGGCTGGTCAACATCAGCTCCTCGCCGGCGGTGAACGGCAGGAACTTCACGGCCCGCGCCAGCCAGTGCAGGGCCGGGACCATGGTGAGCCCGACGATCAGGGTCTCGATGATCAGCGGCATCAGGAAGATGACCACCAGTGCTGAGGGCACGCCGCGGAACAGCAATCCCAGGCCGAGCCCGGTCAGTGCGTAGATGAGGTTGTAGGCCAGGTATCCCAACAGCGCCGAGCGTACGGGGTCGTCGAACAGACCCGGGACCTCGCCCCAGAACACGAGTACCAGGGTTGCGTTGATCGCTATCGACACCAGCGTGGCCACGGCGGTCAGCGCCGTGACGGTCAGGATCTTCGCCAGGATCAGGCGCGAGCGCTGCGGAAGCGCGGTCAGGGTCGGCTGGATCGTGCCGTGCCGGTACTCGTGGCCGGTCGCGAAGATACCGACCACGGCCATGAACACCGCCAGGAACGGGATCACGAAACTCGCCCCGCCGTTGACACTGAGGTTCACGGCGTCGGCATGGAGCGGCTCGTCGCTGGCGCCGAGGCCAAGGACCAGCGGGATCACGGCGGAGGCCACCAGGCCGGAGCTGACCATCCAGTAGGTCGAGCGGAGCGTGCGCAGCCGCGTCCATTCGAATCTGAGCGCATCAAGCATTCTGGGCACCTTCGCGGCTCTGAGCGGTCTGGATCGGCTTTTCGGCGACGAACTGCTCTGCGGCGCCGGTGGCGGACATGAAGGCCTCTTCGAGCGAGGCCGAGCGGCTGGAGAGCTCCGTGAGCTCGATGCCCTCGGTGAAGGCAAGGTGCCCGACCATGCCGATCTCCATTTCCGAGACGACCAGTTCGCCGTCGTCGCCCTTGGTGACGCTCGCGCCCTTGGCTTCGAGGGCGGGGACGAAGGCGTCGGCAAAGGGGCTGCGCACGATCACCGTGGACGTGGTGAACTCGCGGACGAACTGGTCGACGTCGCCGTTGAAGATCATGTGACCGCGGCCGATGACGACCAGCTCGTCGGCCATCAGCTGCATCTCCGAGAGCAGGTGGCTGGAGACGAAGATGGTGCGGCCCTCGGCGGCCAGGCTCTTGAGCAGATCGCGCATCCAGTGGATGCCGTGCGGGTCGAGGCCGTTGGTCGGCTCGTCCAGCATCAGCGTGTGCGGGTCGCCCAGCAGCGCCTGCGCCAGGCCGAGGCGCTGTGACATGCCCAGCGAGTAGCCCTTGGGTTTCTTGCGCTTGGCCGAGCCGAGCCCGACCAGGTCCAGGACCCGGTCGATCCTGGCGTTGGCGATGCCGTTGGCGGAGGCGAGCATCTTCAGGTGGTTGCGGGCCGAGCGGGTGGGGTGGAACTGCTTGGCCTCCAGCAGGGTGCCGACGTGGTTCATCGGCCGACGGATCGAGGCGAACCGCTCACCGTCGAACAGGGTCTCGCCCCCGCCGTGGTCGAGGCCGAGCATCAGCCGCATGGTGGTGGACTTCCCCGAGCCATTGGGGCCGAGGAAGCCCGTGACCACCCCTGGCCGGACCTCGAAGGACAGATCGTCCACCGCGACCGTCTTCTCGTATTTCTTATGCAGGCCTTTCGCGGAGATCATGGTGTTCCTATCTGAAGAATTGAACGAGTGATGGCGTTCGTCGTCATGTGTCCGGCTCGGCCGGTGGTCGTCCCGGGACCTTCGGGAAGGCACTCGCCAGAGCCCCGATCCAGCCCCTGGTGCGCCACGCCGCCCGGCGCGCTCGTGACCGGCAGCAACAACCTAGGAGCCGAGCCAGGGGAGCAGACATCCCGCGCGCACACCAGTGCGGGATGGTGCAGGCACCACCGGCCGAGGGCTGTCCGGCTCGCACCGGTAGGTGGGCTTCAACGGCACGATGAAGAGCGCTGGATCGCCTTCACCTCATGCGATCCCCACCGATGCCGGAGCCGCGGTGACGGGCCGGCCCCGGCCACGTCACCAAGTACCGCGCCGTCGCCAGAGGCAGCGCCAGCCCCACCCCGAACCGGCATGCTTGTCGGATCATCTGCCGACAACCCACCGCCTAATATGCGGGCATGCCCCCGAAAGCGCGCCGAGTCGGCGCCTTCACCCTCTACTCGCTGTCCACCTTCCCCTTGGCCTTGATCAGCGTGACCCTGATCATCCCCGTCCTGGGACTCGGCGTGGTCACGTCGGTCATCGGCATCGGACTGCCGGTCCTGGCGCTCGCCCTGCGGATCGCACGCGGATTCGCCGAGGTCGAGCGCCGCGCCCTGCCGGAAGTCCTGGGCCATTCCGTGGCTCGGCCGATGTACAACAAGCCTGCCGCGGGATCCGGTGTCTTCCGGCGAAGCATCACCCCGCTTTTCGGCGGCCAGTACTGGCTGGACCTCCTGTACGGGATCGTGATCCTTCCCGTATCTGTGATCATGTTCGCGATCACCGCGGTGTGGTGGTGGGTGACACTGTCCACGCTCACCTGGCCGCTGTACGGATGGATCATCCACGAGGCGGTGGGCCTCGAGAACCTGCAGAAGCTTCCCAAGCTGGTCGGGGTGGAGAACTACCTGTTTGCCTCAGCGTTCTACGTGACGATCGGCGTGCTGTTCGCCCTCGCGCTGCCGTTCGTCCTGCGCGGCGCCGCCCTGGCAAGGGCGAACCTGGGGCGCGTCCTGCTGACGGCGGTCGGCGAGTTGCACGAGCGTATCGCTGACCTGTCCGAAGGGCGGGCCGCCGCCGCCTCGGCCGAGGCGAGCGCGATGCGACGCCTGGAGCGCGATATCCACGACGGGCCCCAGCAGCGGCTCGTGCACCTGGCCATGGAGCTGTCGCGGGCGCAGCGCCAGCTCGCCAAGGACCCGAACGCGGCACAGGCCACCATCACGGGCGCCATTTCCGAGACTCGGGAGACCCTGGAGGAGCTACGCACGCTGTCGCGCGGGATCGCGCCCCCGGTACTCACCGACCGCGGGTTGGCCCAGGCCCTGGCGGCCCTGGCGGCCCGCAGCCCGGTGCCGGTGGAGCTGGACGCCCCGGTCCCGGACCGCTTCTCCGCCGCGGTGGAGAACACCGTGTACTTTGTGGCCGCCGAAGCCTTGACCAACGTCGCCAAGCACAGCCGCGCCGACTCCGCGCGCCTCACCCTGTCCCGGACCGCGAACCGGCTGATCCTGACCCTGTCCGACAATGGCATCGGCGGCGCCCACCTGGCCAAAGGGCACGGCCTCACGGGGCTGGCCGACCGCGCCAGGTCGGTCGAGGGCGATTTCGTGGTGCACTCCCCCGAGGGAGGCCCGACGGTAGTGGTGATGGAGGTCCCGTGCGGGTAGTGGTCGCCGACGACGCCGTGCTGATCCGTTCAGGACTGGTCCGGCTGCTGGAGGAGTTCGAGTTCGAGGTGGTCGCCGAGGTGGGCGACGGCGACAGCCTCGTCTCTGCCATGGTCGAGCACCGCCCGGACGTCTCGGTGGTGGATGTGCGGATGCCCCCCTCGTTCACCGACGAGGGCCTGAAGTCCGCGGTTGCGGCACGCAAGCGGGTTCCCGGTGCGCCGGTGCTGATCCTTTCGCAGTATGTGGAGGTCTCCTATGCCGAGGATCTGCTGGCCGACGCCAGGGGAGCCGTGGGCTACCTGCTGAAGGACCGGGTGGTGGACGTCGACGAGTTCATCGACGGGCTGCGGCGGGTCGCCGCCGGGGGGACGGTGTTCGATCCGCAGGTGGTGGCCCAGCTGATGGTTCGGCGCCGTGGCAACGACCCCCTGGCGACGCTGACCGCGCGGGAGCGGGAGGTGCTCGGGCTCATGGCCGAGGGGCACTCCAACCAGGCCATCGCGCGCAAACTCGTGGTGAGCGGCGGCGCGGTGGAAAACCACGTCCGCAGCATCTTTGCCAAGTTGGGCCTGTACGCCGAGGACACCGACCACCACCGCCGGGTGCGCGCGGTGCTGGCCTACCTGCGTTCCTGAGCGCCCATAGCGGGGATGCCGCCTTTGTCGTGCTCGGAAACGTGAGCGAAGGCCTCGCTGGTGGCGGTGATCGTGCGCGTGACCGCGCTCGCCGGGTCGTTTCGTCGTTTGGGCCGTCTCCCGCTCATGTCGGGAGGCTCACGTTATCCCGTGTTGCGCCATGTGTTGGCTGAGGGCTTCGCACGGTCAGCAGCGCAGGCGAGCGGTGCCTTCGTCGATACGGACGATGCGCTCCTTGAACAGTGCCATCGGCTGGCTGTCGTCGTCGGGGACCAGCGTCGGCCCGACCATGATGGGTGCCGCCGTCCGGGTGCGCGCCGCGCCGTCAGGGATCTGATCGCCGACGGGCGGTGGCGCGAGGGCGACGCGGACACCCTCATCGTCTTCGACATCGGATACGACGCCCCGTGCATGGCTCTGCTTCTTTCCCTCAGCGGTTTGACCTGGGGTGACTGTCGGGCGGTGCCGAGCGGGCGCCGGCCAGTACCAGGTCCACGAGTCGACTCACGTAGGCGTGCCCTGCGGGCTGGTCGCGTTGCACGATGCGCAGGTGGAGGGGGCCGGTCAGGGCTTCGAGGAGGAACTCGGGGCTGCTGTCCGGCGGGAGGTCGCCGCGGTCGACGCCGCGTTGGACGAGGATGCGGGCGCGGTCCAGGCGGGCGGTCCAGAACCGGTTGCGGAGTTGGTCGGACTGGGGCTCGTCGTCCGGTGCGGCGAGGGCGAGGCAGGCGAGGGAGCGGCCCGTGGGCGTGGTGAGGAACGCGGCGAGTGCGGTGAAGAAGATGGTCAGGTCCTCGCGCGTGGAGCCGGTGTCAGGCAGGGGCAGTTCCGTGTCCAGGCGGTCCGAGAGGGCTTCGAGGATCAGGTTGGTCCGGGTGCCCCACCGCCGGTAGACCGAGGTCTCGTGCACGCCGGCGCGGGCGGCGATCTCCGCGATGCGCGTGCCCGCCAGGCCCTCGGTGGCCAGGAGTTCGGTGGTGGCCTTGAGGACGGCTCGGTGTACGGCCGCGCCACGGCGGTGCGCGGGGGCCGGGCGCGGTGGTGTCATACCTCCCATTATCGCAAGCACACTTGCGATAAACCATCACGGCGAGCTTCACTGGGTTCTATCGCAAGTCGACTTGCGATGGACGCGACCTGCG
The DNA here is from genome assembly GCF_028885415.1 of Streptomyces coeruleorubidus. Lineage (GTDB taxonomy): Bacteria > Actinomycetota > Actinomycetes > Streptomycetales > Streptomycetaceae > Streptomyces > Streptomyces coeruleorubidus_A. Next base: position 813,031 of record NZ_CP118527.1, on the reverse strand, counting down.
GAGGCTGCTGATGCTCACCATGGCAAAGACCACCAGCGGCGTGCTGCGTGGCCGGGTCGAAGACGGTACGACCGTCTTCCGAGGAGTGCGCTACGCCACCTGCGAGCGGTTCGGCCTGCCCCGCCCGGTGCCCGCCTGGAGCGGAGAGAGGGACGCCACGGCCGACGGCCCGATCGCCCCGCAGCGGCCGTCCCGGCTGGAGCCCGTGATGGGCGTCCCCGAGCCGCACGAACAGGGCGAGGACTGCATGAACCTGACCATCACCACCCCCGGCGTCGACGACCGGTCCCGGCCGGTGCTGGTGTGGTTCCACGGTGGTGCCTGGGTTTCGGGCGCCGGTTCCTGGAAGTTCTACGGCGGCCACCGGCTCGCCCGCGAGGGCGACGTGGTCGTCGTCTCCGTCAGTTACCGACTTGGCGTGCTCGGCTATCTGCGTGCACCGGGGATCTCCGAAGGCAATCTGGGCCTGGCCGACCAGCTCGCCGCGCTGCGGTGGGTGCGCGAGAACATCTCCGCGTTCGGCGGTGACCCGGACGCGGTGACCGTGGCCGGTCAGTCCGCCGGCGCCCACACCGTGCAGTGTCTGCTGGGCATGCCCGACGCCGAGGGACTGTTCCGCCGGGCCGTCGTTCAAAGTTCCCCCCCCGCTCTCGGCCTCGGGAGCGCTCGCAGCGCCCGGAAGGCCGCCGAACGGTTCCTCACCCGGCTCGGCGCGGACCCGCGTACCGTCCCCGTCGCCGATGTCCTGGACGCTCAGACTGCGCTCGCGCGCGAGGCAGCAGGCAGACTCGGGCTCCGTGCGGTCCCCTTGTTCAGGCCGGTCGAGGGAGTCGGCCCGCTCCCGGACGCAGCACGCTGGGCCGCATGTCTGGCAGGCAGAGCTCCCGGTCTGGACGTCATCATCGGCACCACCGGGCGGGAGATGAGCGCCTTCTACACCCCGAGCCCGGCGCTGCGCAGCCTGCGCCGGGTCCCGGCACTGGGTTCGGTGACTGCGGACGCTGTGGAACGGGCCGCGTCTGTCTTCTTCGACCGTGCAGCCCGCCGCCTGGCTGCCCGGCTGAGCGAGGCGGGTGCCCGCGTGTGGACCTACCGCTTCGACTACGCCGCCCCCGCCTCTCCCTTCGGCGCCACCCACTGCATCGAACTGCCCTTCCTGTTCGGCACCGATGCCGACTGGGCCACCGCCCCGATGCTCGCCGGCGCCGACCCGCACGACATCGACACCCTGGGCCGAGCCCTGCGCACCGCCTGGCTCAGCTTCATCCGCACCGGCACCCCGAGCACCGACACCCCTTGGCCGCCGTTCACGGCGGCCGCCCCCGCCGTGCACCACTGGCACCCCTGAGGAGTGAACCGGATCAACCAGGGGGCTCCCTGTCAAAGCAGGTGGTCACCGAAGCCGAACAGCTCGCCGAAGCCGCCCAGGTAGGTCACGCTCGAGCGAAGCAGGGAGTGGGCGAGCCCCTCCCACGCCATGCGCTGGTTGTCGTCCGGCGAGGAAGCCATGACGCCGCCGCGCCAGGAGCCGTCTTCCCCCGGCGCCTTGAGTTCGGCAGACAGGCCGGCCGCGCGGATCGCACCCGTCGGCTCCAGGCTATTCGGAGGGGCCTGCTGCCAGAATCGCCACTTCACGCGTGGAGCCCTGTCGCCGTCCCTGGCGTACCGACCGCTCCGCGCCCGTGAGCGTGTGGTGCTCCCACGACTCGTTCGACAGGTTCAGGCTGGTTCGGTGATGACGCGGGGCTTCCTCGTCCAAGGTGATCCTGACGTGCTGGCTGCTCGCGCGGTCACCCCGGTGTGCCGTCTTTGCGCAAGGTGACGGGTCTACTGAGGGGGCCTGCCGGTTGCACCTGTTGTATCGCGTCGCTCACCTGATCGAGGAGCGCCTGCAGTTGGGTGGAGTCCTTGGTGCCGAGCTTCTCGGTGATCTGCTGTTCGATCTCCGCGATCACGGAGTCGGCCTTGCGCAGCGCGTCGCGGCCGGCGTCGGTGAGGTGGAGCTCCTGCACGTGACGGTGGCGCGGGTGCGGCCGGCGTTCCAGTTGGCCCCGGCCCTCCAGACGGGCCACCAGGGAGGCCACCGCCTGCGGGGTGACGTTCAGGCGGCGGGCCAGTTCCGCTCCGGCCAGGCCGGGCTCGACGTGGACGGCGATGAGCAGGGAATAGTGTGCCGCCGCCATGCCCAGCCAGCGCAACCGCTGCTCCTTCAGGGCTGTCACGGCCAACTCCGCCCGCCGCAGTGCCCAGGTCACTCGGTCCAGGGCGTCGGCGCCGACGGGGCCCTCGTCATGCAGCGTCATGCGGGAAGAATACGACACTGTCAAACAATCAATCGTTTGACATGACGCAGACGTTTGAATAATGCTGTCCTCATGTCTCGTACTCTTGCTCTCATCACCGGCGCCTCCTCCGGTATCGGCGCCGCCTACGCCCGCCTCCTCGCGGCCGACTGCGACTTCCTCCTGGTGGCCCGAAGGGCCGACCGCCTTTCCGCGCTCGCGGACGAACTCCGCGCGGCCGGCGCCGCCGTGGAGGTCCTTCCCGCGGACCTCGGGAACCACGACGGCCTCACCTCGGTGACCAAGCGCCTGGCAGCCGGCGATGTCCGGCTGCTGATCAGCAACGCGGGAGACGGCGGCTACGCACCGCTCGCCGAGGTGGCCCCGGAGGAGATCGACCGCCTACTCATCCTCAACGGCGTGGCGTCCATCCAGCTCGCGCGCGCCGCCCTGCCCGGCATGCTGACCGCGGGGGAGGGAACCATTGTCACGGTCGCCTCCCTGCTGGCCTTCAGCGCCGGGCAGAGCAACCCGCACATGCCGCCCCGCACCATCTACAACGCCGCCAAGGCCAGCACCGTCGCCTTCACCCGCACCCTTGCCCACGAACTCGCCGACACGCCCATCCGTACCCAGGTGGTCTGCCCGGGCATCGTGGCGACGGAGTTCGCCGGCGGATACGGAAACATCCCCTCCGCCATGACCGCGGAGGGCGTGGCCGGAGCCAGCCTCGCCGGCCTGCGCCTGGGCGAGACGATCTGCGTACCGGGCCTGGAGGACCAGACCGCCGCGCTCGACGCCTTCCTGGCCGGCGAGGCCGCCCTGCTCGCGGGCGGCAACCGCGCCACTCCCGCCGCCCGCTACAGCCACTCGCACCCCGCCGACCTGCGCACCGACGGCGAGTAGGTCGACCACAAGCTCAGTCGGTGAGCCGGCGGAACCGGACGAGGGCGCAGGCGGCGGCATCAGGTCAGTCAGGAGGCGGTGCGTTCGATAGTTCAGCGGTGGCGGCCCCAGGCGGCTCGAGGGCTCCATGTCCTTGCGGGTGACACCGCGCTTGCGGGGCGAACGACACGGGTGGTCGTAATACCCCTTGTCGGTGTAGAAGTTGGTCAGCCGGCGGCGGCGCGGACGGCGGCCGGGGCGGCAGGGATTCCGTAGAGATTCCAGCGTCTGACTGTCCTGCCGGTTCCCGCCGGACCGGTCATGCGGTCCGCGTGTGGTGGCCTTGCAGCCTGCTGCCAGGGGAGGGACTGGTCGCTGCGTCCGGGAACCAACGGCGTCAAGGGGTGGAGGGGCCGGGGAGTTCGACTGCCACCGATTCCGGAGATCCCCATGGTTTCTCCAGTGCGGCCCGTAGTGCTGTGACGGTATCCGCACCGACGCGCTCGGCGAGCGAGGCTTCTAGCCCGGCCAGTATCTGCATCGTCTCCGCGCGGCGCCGGACACCGGCCCTCTGTGAGGCGCACGAGCTTCGACCGGGCGGAGTGCGGATCGCTCTCCACGGTCACCACGCCCATGGCGACAAGTTCGTGGACCCACTGGTGCGCTGTCGGGGCGCTGACGCCCAGACGCCGGGCCAACTCGGCGATGCTCGCCCCCTCTGGCGGGAGCTGACTGAGCAGGGTCACGTGCCGCACTGATGGCGGCGCCGACCTCAAACGCATCGCACACCGCAACGCGGCACACCTGCTGAACCTCTGACCATGACAGCAGCAGGTCAGGAGTGGGGTTGGGCCGACGGCGCACACGTGTGCGCCGTCGGCCCAACCCGGTGAGCACCGGCACCGTGGTGAGTCTGCGGTAGCCGATCAGTGTGCAGGCAATACTGGTGAAGGCGAGGAAGCGGTCGGCTTTGGGTTCGCAGCGGCGGTGCATCGTCGGCATCCGGCGAGCCAGGACGTTGGGTTGGCCGCGCGGCGAGGTGTCTGCCGTGCAGGTCCTGTTCCGCGCGGCCTTCCGCCGAACCGGACATGACGGTTTCCCAATCATCCGGCTCTCCAGTGATCACGGTGTGAATGATCTGGCCGCTTGTGCGTCGTAGATGCGAGCGTGGCAGGCACCGCAGGCCACGACCGTCTTGGGGCGCCGATCGAGCACGACGCGCGCCCAGTCGGACGGCGGCCGTCCGGCATGAGTGAGACCGGCAAGGGCGTGAATGTGATGCACCGTGACATCACCAGTGCTCCCGCAGACCTCGCAAGTGTCAGCCAAGAGCCGTGTGACGAGCTCTCTATGCCGGCAGTCCACCCAGACCGGCCGACGAGCCACCATGGTCATTGCGGCCGGCGTCCAGGACTCCACCGCCGGTCGACAGCTCCTCGATCCAACCGCTGTCGACCACCCCGGATGAGGTCTGGGTCGACGGCGGTTACCGCAAGCACTTCGTCGACCGCGCCCCCGCCCTCGGCATCGACCTCGAAACCGTTCAACGCGCGCCGGGGACCAGGGGATTCGCCCTGATCCCGAAGCGGTGGACGGTCGAGCGGAGCTACGGCTGGACCTGTTTCCGGGCCTGTCGCTGGTTCCGTCACGGACGAGGAAGGGCCGGACCCGAACAGAGTGCCGCGAACAGGACGGCCGCACAGGTGCAGGGGCGGCATGGCTGGTTGGCGCAGCCCGACGAAATGCGGGGGGCGGTCTCGATGCGGATCTGCTCATCGGTGCGGGTCGGGCGGTGCCGTCAGGCCCGCGCGCCGTAGAGCGCGGCGAGTTCGGTGGCCACGGCTGTGAGTTCGGCGCGGGCCTCGGGCGGGTCGAGGACCTCGACGGCGGCGCCCAGGGAGAGCAGTCCGCGTACGTCGGGAAGTTCACGGAAGGCGAGTTCGACGCGGGCCCAACCGCCATCCATGGGATGGGGTGGGGTGACCAGCTGGGAGGCGAAAAGGCGCTGGAAGAGCTCGAGTTGCTCGGGGCGTACGCGGCAGTGGACGCGGATGCCGTCCGGCAGGCTCTCGAAGCGTTCGCGCAGCAGGGCCCAGACGGTTGCCAGGTTCTGGCCGGGACGACGGTGGACGGGTTCGTCGGTGACCTCGGCGGCCTTGACCCGGTCGGAGCGGAACAGCCGGGGCTCACCATCCCGGTCGGCGACCAGATACCAGACTCCCGCCTTGCTGACCAGCCCGTACGGGTCCACGGTGTGGCTGCGCGGCTCGCGGGCGTCGCCGCTGCGGTAGGTCAGCCGGAGCCGACGGTCGGCGAAGGCGGCGCGCTGCAGCTCTGCGAGATGGGCGTCGGAGGCCGTTTCGATGCCGTGCATCCAACGGACGGGGTCGACGAGGATACGCTCGCTCGTGCGCTCGGCGTCGCCGCGGTGCGGGGCGGGCAGCGCGGCCATGACCTTGCGCAGCGCGGAGCGGATCGCCTCACCGAGGCCGAGGGCGCCGTGCGTGCCCTCGGTGGCGAGGACGAACAGGGCGCGTGCCTCGTCGTTGGTCAGCCCGGTGACGTCGGTGCGGTAGCCGGGCAGCAGCCGGACGCCGCCGCTGCGCCCGCGCTCCGTCCACACCGGGACACCAGCGGCGGACAGCGCCTCGACGTCGCGGTAGACGGTGCGGACGGAGACCTCCAGGTGCTCGGCGAGTTCGACGTGGGACATCCGTTCGCGGGTCTGCAGGAGCAGCAGGATGGACAGCAGTCGGTCGGCTTTCACACGAGTGAGCGTAAATCCTGACGTCGGGTGTCACGTATGGGTGGAATGCTCACACCACCCACCTGACCTCGCTCCACGGGAAGACAGACTCACGCCATGGCAGACGCACTCCTGACCGAGACCACCACGGGAACCGTTCGCGGATGCGCACTCCCCGACGGGGGTCGTCTCTTCGCCGGCATCCCCTTCGCCGCACCCCCGGTGGGTGAGCTGCGGTTCCGCCCGCCCCAGCCGCCCCGGCCGTGGCAGGGGGTCCGCCCGGCCGACAGCTTCGCACCGGCGCCCGCGCAGGGCGCGTCATCCCTGATGCCGGAGGCGAGCCAGAAGTCCTCCTTCCCCAGCTTCCCCACGGCGGAGATCAGGGAGACGTCCGAGGACTGCCTGTATCTCAATGTCTGGACCCCCACGACGGCGCCCGACGACGCCCTCCGCCCCGTCATCGTGTGGATCTACGGCGGCGGATACGAGGCCGGCTCCGCCGCACCCCCGTACAGCGACGGGGCCGCTCTCGCCCGGCAGACCGGCACGGTCGTCGTCACCGCCAACTACCGCCTGGGAGCACTCGGTTTCCTGCACCTGGCCGACCTCGGCAGCCAGTGGGTCGGGTCGACCAACCTCGCCCTCCAGGACCAGACGGCCGCACTGCGCTGGGTACGGGACAACATCGCCTCCTTCGGCGGTGACCCCGGCAACCTCACCGTGGCGGGGCAGTCCGCCGGCGCCTTCTCCATCGGAGCCCTGCTGGCCGCACCCGCGGCCACCGGCCTCTTCCACAAGGCGATCCTCCAGAGCGGCAGTACGTCCCGGATCTTCGACCGGGCCACCGCCACCACCATCGCCGAGGACCTGATCACCGCGCTCGGTCTGGACAGCCCCGATGACCTGCTCACCGTTCCCTGCCAGCGGATCCTGGACGTGCAGAGCACTGTCGTCACCGGCGACATCGGACAGCGCAACCTGCCCGGCGGCCGGTCCTGGGGTGCCGTACTCGACGGCAGCGTGCTGCCCGTCGCCCCCCACCAGGCCGTCGCCGACGGCGCCGCCGCCGACATCCCCCTGCTCGTCGGCGCCACCCGCGAGGAAGTCCGCGTCTTCCAGATGATCGGCGGCGACTCCTTCCGCCCCGAGAGCGAAACAGTCCTGTACACCGAGATGCGGCGCGCCGGTGTCACGGAACCGGAGAAGCTCCTGGACGCCTACCGGAGCCGCATCGCCGATCCCGACGACCTGTCAGCCCTGCGAGGTGCCTTCCTCACCGACGCCCTCTACCGGATTCCGGCCACGCGTCTGGCCCGGGCCCAAGCAGGGGCGGGAGGCCGCGCCTACCACTACCTTCTGGTCGACGAACCGTGCGGACCGGCCATGGGTGCCTTCCACGGCGCCGACCTGCTCCACGTCTTCGACAAACTGTCCCTCGTCGGCGCCGACACCCCCGAACACCTCACCGCCCGCGACACCCTCGTCGGCGCCTGGGCCGCCTTCGCCGCCACCGGCTCCCCGGGCTGGCCGCCGTACGACCCTCGAGCCGCAGGTAGCTCCCGGGCCATCGGCGGCTCCCCGGCCGACGCCGACCGCATGATCACCGAACCCCCGGCCGACGACATCACCGCACTTTGGCCTGCGGAAATGCTCTCGGAATCCTGACGGCTGGTGTCACGTATCGCGCGGGATTCTGTCTGCCGTCCCGAAGATCGCGTGAGGGAGACGTTTCTGAGGAGCGGGCCCGTGTCCTACGTCTTCGACCCCGAGCTTGCCCACTGGGTCCCGATGATCAACGATCTGCCCGCTCGCTGACACCGCCGCCGCCTGTGCGGCCGAGAAGGAGATGAGGGCGCACCTGTCCGTGTACGAGCCGGCCCGGCCGGTCGGCGTCCGCGACACTCTCGTCCCGGGGCCTGAGGGTGCACCGCAGGTCCCCGTCCGGATCTACACCCCGGTCGGCGTCGAGGTGGCGGACACCGGCCTGCCCGGCCTTGTGTACCTGCACGGCGGCGGCTATGTGGTGGGCAGTTTGGACTTCTGTCACTCCGACCTGCTGCGCATCGCCGACCAGGTCGGCGCTGTGGTGGTCTCGGTGGACTACCGGCTCGCGCCCGAGGAGCTGGGCATCGACGCGGCCCGCTGGGCGTCGCCGGGGACAGCGCGGGCGGAGGGCTCGCCACGGCCGTGGCCCTGCTGGTCCGGGGCCGAGGAGGCCCGGCGCTGTGCGCGGTGTGTCCACGGGGGCAACGGATCCTGATGGCGATCTGAGAATCAGGCCTGCCTGGACTGTTGTCGCAGTGCTCCGGGGAGATCGGCGCCGGTCTTCCCGTGGGGGCGGGGTCGTCCTCAAGGGGTCACTGGCGATCGTCCTTTTGCCGCCGGCGGCGGGCCGTGGGCTCAGAGTTGTCGTCGGTCGCGGGCTCAGGGGATCCCCAGGGGGCCTCGAGCGCGGTGCGCAGGGCGGTCACGGCGGTGGCACCGATGCGATCAGCGAGGGCGGATTCCAGTCCGGCCAGGAGCTGCATCGTCTCTGCCCTGCGCCGGTGACCTGACTCGGTGAGGCGGACGAGTCTGGACCGGGCGGAGGAGGGGTGGGGTTCGACGGTCACGACGTCGAGGACGGCCAGCTCGTGGACCCACTGATGTGCCGTCGGGGAGCTGACGCCCAGTCGGCGGGCCAGCTCGGCGATGCTCGCGCCCTCAGACGGGAGCTGGCTGAGCAGTGTCAGATGAGCCGCGCTGATCCCGGCCGGGCCGTCCTGCTTCTCCAGAGCAGCGATCAGGGCGGCCCGGAACCAGTTGTGCGCGCGCCACAACAGCCGGGCTAGCGGCTCGGGTTCCGGTGGGGAGGCAGGCATGAGGATCCGCTTTCTGGTGTGGAGCAATGCGCCGGACGCGACAGGCCGATCGTAGTGGCCGGCAGGAACGGCGCCGGGCGACCTCTTGCGCATTTTATTAGGTAGCCTATTATTAGGTTACCTAGCATTCGGGAGGAAGTTATGCGTGTCATCGCTGTCGAGGAGGCGTTCTCGGCGCCCGACGTGATCCCGTGGTCCATGGGAGGCTCGGGCGACGACCTGGGAGGCCAGTGGCTCAAGGAGGTGGGGTCGCGGCTGGCTGATCTCACGGACCAGCGGCTGGCGGAGATGGATGCGGGCGGCGTGGACATGCAGGTCCTGTCGCTCACCACGCCCGGCGTGGAAGTCATCGACGATCCGGCCGAGGCCGTCGCCGCCGCGCGGCGGGTCAACGACTATCTGGCCGGCGTGATCGCCGCTCACCCGACACGATTCGCCGGCTTCGCGGCACTGCCGCTGCAGGACCCCGCCGCCGCCGTCATCGAGCTGCGCCGGGCGGTGGAGGAGCTGGGGCTCAAGGGAGTGCTGCACAACGACCATGTCCGTGGCCACTACCTCGACGAACCGCAGTTCCGGCCACTGTGGGCGGAGCTGGAACGTCTCGGGGTGACGCTCTACATCCATCCCGCAGCCGTCCCCGCGGACGACTGGCAGGTCTTCGCGGGATACCCCGAGCTCAACATGATGGCCTGGGGGTGGACGGCGCGTGTGGGTGGCCACGCCCTCCGGCTGATCCACGGCGGGGTGTTCGACGACTTCCCGGGGGCATCGGTGACGCTCGGGCACATGGGGGAACTGCTGCCGTTCCAGCTGGCCCGCCTCGACAGTCGCTTCAAAGTGGTGAACTCCGTCAACAAGATGCGGCACCTGCCGTCCCACTACGTCCGCAACAACCTGTACGTGACCACCAGCGGCGTCTGCTCCCACGCAGCCCTCCTGGGCGCCACCCACGCCGTCGGTATCGACAGGGTCCTGTTCGCCGTCGACTACCCCTTCGAGTCCACCGTGGAGGCGGTCGAGTTCCTGCGCACCGCGCCCTACGCCCCTGCCGACATCGAACGCATCGCTCACGGAAACGCCGAACGAATCCTGCACCTGTGAACGAGGCTGCCCACGCCGCCCTCGGGGCAGGGTGGGCAGCGGAACCTCACGCTCCGGGCGGCCCCGGAGACGGCCCGGCCCGGACCGTCTCCGAGGCGCCGGTCACACCGTGACCTCCAAGCACCTACCAGTGCAGGCCCGCAATGCCGACGCCACCGATACCGGCCCGTCCACGCTGGCAGCTCGGCGCAAGCTAGTGATGAGGCCGACGAAGATACGCCGGGCTCGATGACACGGTGCCGTACGAGCCTCATGGCAGCGCAACCAGCACATTCCTGCAGCGGTGCAAGGAAATCGTCAAGCCGGCCTTTGGCGGAGTACGAGTCTGCGCCCGTCCAACCACTCCAGTTCCTCTCCACATGGCGCGAAGAAAGAGCTTGCGATGCGACTGGTCTGCATCGAAGAACACGCTGTCGACCCGGCCATCATGCGGGCGGCGCAGCCCACTCTGCACCGCGAAGCCCCGTACATGCGGTGGCTGAGCTCCCCCAAAGCCACCAGTCATCCCCGTGACCGGCACCGGCCCAGTGTGGTCGAGATGAGCGAGGCCATGCGGCTGGGCACCGATCTCGGCGCCGACCGGATCCGCGCCATGGACGAGTACGGCATCGACCTGCAGATCGTGTCCTACACCAGCCCGGCCCAACTCGCCCCCGATGAGCAGGCCGTCGCATTGACCCGAGCCGCCAACGACCGGCTCGCCCAGGCGATCGCTGCTGATCCGCAACGCCTGCAAGGTTTCGCCGTGCTGCCCTGGCAGGCCCCACAGGCTGCCGCTGACGAACTCGACCGCGCCGTCGGCGAACTCGGCCTGCGCGGAGCTCTGCTCGCCGGGCGCCCCGGCGACCGGTTCCTCGACGATCCCCGCTACGAACCGGTGCTGGGCAGACTCGCCGCCCTGCAGGTGCCGCTGTATCTTCACCCGTTCCATCCCCTCCCCGAAGTCCAACAGGCCTACTACGCGGGGCTGCCCGACGAGGTGACCGCCGGATTCTCCCTCGGCGGCTGGGGATGGCATCACGAGGCCGGGATCCACGTGCTGCGCCTGATCCTGTCCGGCGTCTTCGAGCGATTCCCCGCCCTGCAGGTCATCAGCGGCCACTGGGGCGAAATGGTGCCGTACTCCCTGCACCGTCTCGACGACATCCTGCCCACCAGCGTCACCGGCCTGTCGAAGACCATCACCGACACCTACCGCGCTCATGTCTGGGTGACCCCGAGCGGGCTCTTCGACGCCCCCCACGTCCGATTCATCCGCGACACCATCGGCCTCGACCGGGTCATCTGGTCGGTCGACTACCCCTACCTCACCCTCGACGGCACCCGCGAGTTCCTCGACAATCTGCCCCTCGACGAGAGCGAACGACACAAGATCATGCACCGCAACGCCGAAACCCTGTTCCGGCTCTGATCCGAGCCCCCGGCTCCGCCGTGTTCCTCCTGCGGACCGCCGACGAACTGGGCCATCGCGTGGTCACCATGCCCGCCATCTTCCGGGGGCATCTACGTCGGCCACCCGTCGCCAGGGCCGGCGTGGGAGGCCGCGCGCGACCTGTACTTAGACACCTGCGTCTACGACCCCGAGGTGCTCCATGCGCTCGTCGGCCTCGTCGAACGCTGCCCGGGCCTGCCCCCGAACAGGCCATTTCCATCAAGAGCTTGATTGGAGACCGGCTGGGGCTCGGTGACGAAAGGTACCGAGCGGGCTTCCCGAATCTGTGCGCACCAGGGGAGTCGAGCGCGCCGGACAGCAGTTGCCGCCGTGGCCCGAGCCCAGGAAGTCGACCTGATGGGTCCGGGTAACGCGGGAGGCGTGGTCGCGGACTGACCGCGCCGTAGCGATACCTCGTGGCGCCCGCACCTGTGGACGACGGGGGCGAACAGTGGAGCACAAAGGGAGTATGCAATGACCAAGGACAACCGCACGCACAAGGGATGGAACGGTCTGCCGGGCCGTCCTCAGCCGTATGTGCTCCGATCCGGCGAAGGAGAGCACTCGGTCCTCGTGGACCAGGTGGCCACGGTGCTGGTCAGTGGCGATGAGACCGGTGGCCAGTTCGGGCTCCAGCTCATCGAAGGTCCTCGCGGTGATGTGATCCCGGCCCATCTGCACCCGGGGGTCCACCACACCATCTGGGTCCTGGACGGCGCCGTTCGGGTGTGGGCAGATGACCTGCAAGGTCTCAGGATGGCGACGACACTGGAGCGGAACGACTTCCTCTTCATCCCGGCCGGAACCATGCACACCTTCCAGATCCAGTCCAGTACGGCGCGGATGGCCGGAATCAATACCGGCGGGTTCGAACGCTACGTGCATGCCTTGGGTGTGCCGACCGATTCGCCTGAGCTTCCCACGGAGCCGATCGCTCCTGTCATGGAGGACTACCGGGTGGGGGGTGAGGAGTTCGGCATCGAATTCCATCCGGAATGGGACCACACCACCGCCGAGCGCTGAACTCGGTTGCCTTTCGAGATGCCCTGGCACGGGGCCACGCCATTCGTGGGCAGGTGCCGACCGATGAGAGGGGGGCGGACTGACCGGGTAGTGCCCGGACTTGAGGCCAGGGCAGGCGCTGGTGCCGATGTGTCACGGCCGGCAGGCCAAGCCGCTGGAGTGCTGCCTTGACGCGGTGCGACCGTGCTCGTACACCCCCCCTTCAGCAGGCCGGTCCTGGACCTGCCCACCCCTTTGTTCGAGGTCGGCTTCGACACCGCGCGGGTTGTGGTCGACATGCTGTGGCACCGCACTCTTGAGGCCGCGCCGGACGTGCAGGTCGTGCTTCCCCACGCGGGAGGGTGCTTCCCGGCCCTGTCCGGGCGAGTGGGCATGCTCGCCGGCGAGGACTGGGTGGGCAATACCCAGCAGGTCACCGCCGCGCAGATCGAGCAGGCCGCCTCACGGTTCTGGTACGACACCGCCATGTCCGGTTCCCTGCCGAGCCTGTCCGCACTGCTGGCCGTGACCTCTCCCGACCACGTCCTCTACGGGTCCGACTTCGGCGCGCCCTGTGCCGGCGAGGAGGTGCTGCAGCACAACGTCCGCCTGTTGCGCACCAGCCCTCTCCTCTCACCGGCCGATCGCGCCGGGCTGGGACGCCACGGCGCCGAACTTTTCCCCCGCGCCTTCGCCCGGATGCAGAGCCCTGCCACCGTCCAGGGCTGAGGAGGACCGGGCGACGAGGCGACCCGTCCGCACCGGGAACAGCCGCTCAACCGCGGTATCTGCCGATGCCGAGCCAAGCCCCGGCTCGTCAGGTTCCCGGTACGTGATCCAGGTCCATGTCCGTGGCGGTGACCCAGTCGGGTTCGGCCACCAGCAGGCTCAGCTGCTCGTCCTGGAGATCGACGTCGACGGCGTACCGGAAGCCGGTCGCCTCCGCGGCCTCGACGCCGGCCCGGGCGCCCTCCGTGACGGCATAGACCACCCGGCGGCAGCCGGGATCCGCTGCCCGGACGGCACGTACCAGCGGCCGGAGGATTTCCGGCAGGTTCTCGGCCCGCAGGCCGGTGTGGATCAGCAGTTCCACGTCCCGGGCACCGACCGGATAGGTGTCGCGGAGCCGGCCGGCCGCGCAGCGTTCCACTGCGACGACGGCCTCGCCGCTCGGGCCGCGCAGGCGCAGACTGCCCGTGAAGCGAGTCCACGACTCCACGGTGGTCTGCCAGGGGCCGGGGATGTCGAGCGCGGGCAGGGCCGGCACGGTGAGCATCGTCAGTTCCCCTCGTCGGCCAGCCGCCGGACGCCGGCCTTGTCCAGCTTTCCCGAGGCGTTCCTGGGGAAAGCCGGCACGATCTTCAGGCGTCGGGGCAGCTTGTAGCGGGCGAGCTGTCCGGCCGCGTACTCGTGTACGGCCTCCAGGGTGATCGCCGCCCTGTCGTCCACGCTCACGACGGCTTGTACGGTCTCGCCCCACTGTTCGTCGGGAATCCCCACGACGGCGACATCGACCACACCCGGCATGGAGGCCAGCACCCGCTCGACCTCCGCCGGGTAGACGTTCTCACCTCCGCTGATGATCATGTCCTTGAGCCGGTCGACGATGTACAGGTAACCGTCCTCGTCGAGGTAGCCGATGTCGCCCGAGTGGAACCAGCCCTCCTCGTCGAAGGCCGCGCGGTTCGCCTCCGGGGTGTTCCAGTAGCCGGCGGTGACGTTGGGGCCGCGGACGACGATCTCTCCCGGCTCCCCGGGCCGGAGGGGCGTGCTGGTGGCCGCGTCGACAACCCGGACTTCGGTGAACGGCATGGGGATGCCCGCGGAACCGATCTTGTCCAGGGTGCGTTCGATGGGCAGATGCGTGGCGAAGGGTGCCGTCTCGGTCAGGCCCCAGGCCTGCTGGAGCAGCACGCCGTGCTTGGCGTAGAGCTCGATGAGCGAGGGCGGCACCGGCGCGCCCGCGACCACGATCGACCGCAGGTGGCTCAGGTCCTCGTCGAACAGGCCGGGTTGTCTCGCCAGGGCGGCGAACATCTGGGCGACGCCGAACGTGGAGTTGACCCGGTGGGTGACCAGGTCTTCGAGACACGTCTGCGGGTCGAACCCGCGTCTGATCACCACCGTGTCCCCACGCACCAGCGTGCGGAGCACGAAGCTGTTCAGGGCGCCGATGTGGAACAGCGGAGCGGCGGCATAGGTGACGTCGCCACGACGTGTGTCGAGACGGAGCTCGACATTCACGGAGTTCCACCAGAGGTTTCCATGGGTGAGGACGACACCCTTGGGCGTGCCGGTGGTGCCGGAGGTGAACATCAGGATCGCCGGGTCGTCGGCACCCTTGACGGCGAGGAAAGCCGTGGGAGCAGCGGCTGCGATGCGGGGTGCCCATGGCTCCCAGCCCGATGCGCCCGCGGTCGGCACCTCGCAGTCGTCGTCCACCAGGAGGAAACGCGCGAGGGCGGTCCTGTCGCGTACTTTGTCGACGCCTTCCCGGTGTCCCTCCTCGCAGACGAGGGCTGTGGCGCCGCTGCCGACGAGCACCGCCTCCAACTCTGCCTCGGCGAGCCGGAAGTTGACCGGGACGAAGACGGCCCCCAGCCGGTGCGCGGCGAGCAGCGTGACGAGAATGGAGCTGCTGTTGAGGCCGAGGTGAGCGACCCGGTCTCCGTCGCCGATGCCGCCGTCTGCGAGGACGGTGGCCAGGCGAGCGGCCTTGTCGTCGAGCTGGACGTAGGTGAGGTCGCCGCCCGGGTAGCGGATGGCGATGGAGCCGCCCTGATAGCGGGCGTTGTGCGCGACGGCGGCGGCCGGGTTGAGGTCCACGTTCAGGCCCGAGTTGCGTGGGTGCGGTGTCGTGGCTGATGGCGGGGTCACGAGCGGCTCCTCGTTGAGCGTCGGAAATGAGCGCGGGAGAACAGGCGTCAGAGGTGGTCGCCGCCGGCGGCACTGGTGAATCCGCGTACGCCTATGCCACCGTCGACGTTGATCACGTGTCCGTTCAGGGCGACCAGGAGGTCGAAGAGCTCTCCCAGAACTGCTGGCTGTTCGGGCGCCGATGCCGAGTATCGGCGGGTCGCTGCGCTCGTGAGCGGACGGCTCGTGGAGTGGTGTCCTTCGGCGCTGTTGGTCCGCGACTGGTCCGGCGGTAACTCCCTTGGATGTCAGAAAGTAACTCGAAGACCCCAATTGATTACGGTGGGTACCTACCGTGTCGGGTTGCCTGGAGCGCAACGATGCCTCCAGGCAACCCGACTTCAGGCTCTAGAAGAAGCCAAGTTTCTGAGGGCTGTAAAAACAAAGAAGGTTCTTCGCCTGCTGGTGGTACCTGCTTGCTGCAACGCTGATCTGTCTGCCTCGCCGGCATGGCGGTCATCATGTACACCCCGCGCGGCCACTGAGTCGGCCGCTCCCGTAGCAGGCCAGAGGCTGGACGGTGCAAGGCAAAATGGGCTCCCGCTTAGAGCGGGAGCCCGCTGAGAGTGAACCGAACCGTCAGACGGCGGGGCCGAAGAGTTCGGACAGGACGTCTTCCATGGTGACGAAGCCGATCATGGTGCCTTTGTCGCCGGTGACGGCGGCGAGGTGGGTGTCGTCTGCCCGCAACGCGGTGAGGTCGTCGTCGGGGGGCGATCTGTACGCGGGTGACGGGGTGCAGGGCGGTGCGGAGGGAAGGGCATGTGCCGCTCGGCAACGCCGATGGCGTCCTTGATGTGCAGGTAGCCCATGATCCTGCCGCCGGGGCCCGCCGACCGGGCGGGTGCCGAGTCCCAGGGCGTCGCGCAGCCGTTCGCCGTCGGTCGGGTCGAGGAGGCCGGCCTGGCTGAAGTCGGTGACGAGGCGGACGAGTTCGTCGTCGGTGAAGACGGTGGCGACCTCGTCCTTCGAAGAAGGCGTTGTGTAAGGACCACGTGGCGCGGACGCGAGCGCGAGGATGTACACGGGAGCATTCGACGGAGCGCAGCGGGTGACCTGGGGTGGTGCGTGGCTTGTCCGGCCGGAGTTTCGGAAGTTTCGGAGGCCTGCCGACCGTTGACGTGGTCGACACGTCCTCTTACTTTCGAGCCAACCGGTTCGACTTATCGACTGGTATGCGAAATTTCGAACGAAAGCTGGATGCAGTGACAGCCGACGCCCCCGAGACCCTCACCATCGACCTCGGCACCGAAACAGGCCCCTTCCACGGCGGCGCGAGCGGATCGCTCTTCGGCCTGTACGGCGACGGTGTGCCCAGCCGCGTCCTCGTCGAGGGCATGTACGTCCGCACGCTCGCGACCAAGGCCCAGGACGGCGTCCAGCACCCCGGCGCCGATGCCCTGGAGGTCCTGCCCGCCTTCGTGGAGTCCGGTGGCAAGGACGTCTACGTCTACATGACGGACATCTACCGCGGCTTCCCCTACGAGTGGCCCGGCGTAACGGGCGAGGAACGGCTCGCCGACTTCACCGCGAGGATCCGCAGACAGGTCGAACAGGTACTGGCGCTCGACGCGCACAAGTCGCACGTCGTGTACGTGCCTTTCAACGAACCCGAGCTCAACATGTTCGGCACGGGGGAGTGGAGCTACGACCGGGTCTCCTGGCGCGACGACCCGCGGCACTACTTCGCGGCCTGGGAGCACACGTGCCGCCTCATCAGGGACCTGCACCCAGGGGCACGGATCGCCGGTCCCAACACCGGCGTCCTCCACCCCGAGGTCAGGGACTTCCTGGAGTTCGCCAAGACTCACGACGTCCTGCCCGACGTGATCACCTGGCACGAACTGTCCTCGCCCGCCGAGGTGCGTACGAGCGTCGCCCGCTACCGGGCCATGGAGCGGGAGCTGGGCATCGGCCCGCTGCCCGTCAACATCAACGAGTACGCGCACAACTACCACCTCTCGGTGCCCGGCCAGATGGTCCAGTGGATCGCCGCGATCGAGGAGTCCAAGGTCGACGCCGACATGGCGTACTGGAACATCGCCGGCAATCTCAACGACTCGGTGGTGGAGGCGAACAAGGGCAACGGCCAGTGGTGGCTGTTCAACACCTACGGCCGGATGACGGGGAACACCGTCCGGGTCACCGCGCCCCATCCCGACACGCAGTACGCACTGCAGGGACTCGCCACGCTCGACCGGGACAAGCGGCAAGCCCGGGCGCTGCTCGGTGGGACGAGTGGGGCCGTGGACGTCGTCTTCGAGGGCGTCGACCCGAATGTCCTCGGCACGGTCGTCCACGTCCGGCTGGAGGAGATCCCCTGGACAGGCCAGCTCGGCGCCTGCGCACAGCCGCCGAGGCTCAGGGACGAGGAACTTGCCGTCCTGGACGGCAGGGCGACCGTTCACCTGACCGGCCTCGAAGAGATGTCCGCCTACCACGTGATCCTCTCACCGGGCGGCAACGGAGCCCCGCTCGCGCAGCCCTCGGTCGGCTGGCGGCGGACGTACGAGGCCGAGGACGCGACGTACACGGGCAGCGGCTACTCGAAGAACGGGCCGGAGGGATCCCCGTCCGCCGTCGACCGGTTCGCGACCTCCGGCGGCTACCACGTGGGGGGCCTGCGCACCGGCTCCGACGGTGTCCTCGCCTTCGACGTCGAGGTGCCGCAGGACGGGACGTACGACGTCATTGTCCAGGCCAACTCCCACAACCAGGCCGACCTGGTGCGCGACCAGGGCCCCGCCAACGTCTTCCTGCGCGTCGACGGCGAGGACCCGCGCGAGCTGCTGCTGCCCCTCGGCTACAAGTGGGCGGTGTGGGGCCACATCGACACCCGCGTGGAGCTGAGCGCCGGCCGGCACCGGATCACTCTGTCCGCGCAGGACCGCGACCTCGGCGCCACCAAGGGCGACGCGGTGATCGACAAGCTCGACCTGGCTCTGCGCGACGACCACGTCACCGCACCCGCCCTGTACGAGGCCGAATACGCCTGCCTCGGCGGCGAAGCCCGCGTCGACTACACCTACCGCGGCGTCTCGGGGCCCGGCGCCGTCGTACTGCAGAAGGGCGGCACCGTCACCTTCTGGGTGCACACGGACCGCGACGGCGAGGCGACCGTGACCGTCGACCTGCTCGGCCCCGGGGAGGGCCTGCTGACGGTCAACGGCGAGGACGTCGGGGGCGTCGCCCGCGGCCCCGTCCCGCTGTTCCTGTCCGGAGGCGTCAACAAGGTGACCATCACCGGGAGGTCGGACCGGCTCGTCGTGGACCGGCTGCGCGTCGGCCCGTCCCGCGCGCTGCTGCCGGTCACCGCGTACCCGGCCGAGGCCGGCGTCCTGACCGGTACCGCGCGGATCACCGGCGCCCACCCGTACGCCACCGGGGGCAAGGCGGTGGACGGCATCGGCGGCGGGCCGGACAACGCGCTCACCCTGACGGTGACGGCCGAGCGCGACGGACGGCACGCGCTGACGATCCGCTACTCCAACGGGGAGCAGGCGCCCGCCACGCATTACAACCCGGACCCGATCTGCCGACACGTGGACATCGCCGTCGACGGACACGCCCCGCGCCGGGTCCTGTTTCCCACCACCTTCCACTTCAACAACTTCTGGGACCTCTCCGTTCCCGTCTCCCTGAAGCGGGGCACCAACACCGTCACCTTCACCGCTGACGAACTCACCGACTTCGACGGCGTCACCAGGAACCCGCACGGGCAGCGTTCCGCGCACGCCCCGGTCATCGACCAGGTGACGGTGACTCCGCTGGCGTGAGGGCGGATCACAGCAGGTCGAGTACCCTGCGGCGGCGGGGCGGCGGACGCCGAGGAGGGCGTCGGCGAACTGTCTCTGCGCGCGAGCCGCGCAAGCCGTCGACCGCCGTCGCCTCAGCCCTCGTCGCCGGTCCGGTACACGCCGAACACCGCGCCCCGCGGGCCCCTCAGTACCGCGGATGCGCGGGCCGTCGGGTACGGACGTGGGCTCCATGAGCATGGTGCCGCCCGACCGGGCCGCCTCGGCGAAGTACGGCAGCCAGAACGCCGGCACCTCGTGCGGGAACTTGTCGTCCATCGTCACCATTGGCGCCGAAGTCCTCGTCCCCGACGCCCCACTGCGTGTTCTGCCGAGCGTTGACGCTGCAGCCGAAGACGGTCGTGTAGAAGTTCACGGGCCCGCTCGGGTTCGCGGGTGAGCAGTTCCACCCACCCGTTGAGCACCAGCTCGGCGTAGGTGGAGCCGGTCACTACCGCCCTGCCTAACGTTTCTGATCGCAGGCGTAGTTGGGCATGCCCGGGAGTTCAGTCCTCACGCTGGAGCCGCTCACAGCAGGAGTGTCAGGACAGGAATCCTTCCAGGACGAGAGTCGCCGCGCCGAGGCTGACCGGGTTGCGGTCGATGGGGCAGAGGCTGATCTCGGTGCCTTCCCAGGGCTCGGCGAGTGCGTAGCGGGCGGCTGTGGCGCGTACGTGCGGCAGGACGGCGCTTCCCAGCGTGTCGGCGACCCAGCCGGTGAGCACGATGATCTGCGGGTTGCACAGGTTGATCAGGTTGGCGATGGCGATGCCGAGGTAGCGGCCGGTCGTGGCGATCACCTGCTGTGCGGCGGGGTCGCCGGCCGCGTGGGCGGTGGCCAGGGCGTGGATGGTCGCCGTCTGGTTGTCGGGGTGCAGGAGCGGGCTGTCCGGGTCGGTTTCCGCGAGGTGCTGCATGATGCCGGGTGCGCCCACGTAAGTCTCCACGCATCCGACGCATCCGCGGCGGCACTTGCGGCCGTCGATGACCAGGTTGGTGTGGCCCCATTCGCCGGCCGTGTTCGTGGCCCCGCGGTAGAGCGCCCCCTGGACGGCCAGGCCTGCGCCGACGCCGGTTCCCAGGGTGAGGACGGCGACGTTGTCGCGGCCGCGGGCGGCACCGAACCACAGTTCGGCGACGGTGCTCGCACGCAGCGGGTTGTCGAGGAGGACCGGCACATCAGGAATTCGGTCGGTGAGCATGGCCCGCAGCGGTACGTCGTTCCAGTTCCAGTTCGGGGCGAAGACGGAGGCTGTGCCGTCCGGTCGTACCTGGCCGGGAATGCTGACGCCGACCCCGAGAAGTCTGCCGTGCTCCACCCGGGCCTGCGCGATCGCGTCGTCGACTCCGCGGACGATTCGGTCCACGACGTAGCCCGGCGGGTTGGCGTGCGGGTGCAGTTCGTACTCGGCTCTGGCCAGAACCCGCAGAGCGGGGTCGAAAATCTCGACGTGGACGTAGGTCTCGGCGATGTCGACGCCGATGAGCCGAGGGCCCTCGGGGGCGGGCGCGAGAAGATTCCTCGGGCGTCCGCCCCCCGAAGCCTGCTGTCCGATCTCTGCCAGAAGCCCCAGCTCGTGCAACTCGCTGACGATGTCCGAGGCGGTCGCCACCGACAGACCCGTGGCTGCGGCGATGTCACGCCTGACGACGGGCGCCGAGGCGATGAGATGCCGCATCACCGCGAAACGGTTGGTCCGGCGTATGTCCTGGTACGTCCGCTTCAACGACGTCGTCCTGTGCTCGATTCGATTCGACTGGGGCGCCTGATCGTATCCACGGGGTGTACGCCGTTGGAACTGCCGTGCACAGACTTTTTCTGGCTTGTTGACGAAGGGGTGTAGCGCGCATAACCTGCGTCTCGCTCCGCTCGCTGCGACCCCGTCAGCGGCAGGAATTCCCCCCTCCGATTGCGCGCCCCCTACCCCGCGGGCTTCGCATCGCGCTCATACCGGCCGCACTCCGCGGCCGTCCACAGCGTCATCACCCGCCGTCGCGGCCTCGTCCCCAAGGCCCGGTCCCACACCCGTTCTTCACAGCACAGCAGAGGTGCCCATGTCCCCTGAGCAGAACCCCAGCAGATCGTTCGGCCGCAGATCCTTCCTGCGCGCCTCCGGCACCGTGGCGGCGGCGGGATTCCTCGCGGCGTGCGGCGGGAACACCGGTCGCGGCGGCGGCTCCGCCGGCGGTAAGGCGGCGATCAGCCAGTGGTACCACCAGTACGGCGAGGCGGGCACCCAGCAGGCGGCGCTGCGGTACGCGAAGGCGTACACCAAGGCCGACGTGTCGGTGCAGTGGATTCCCGGTGACTACGCTTCCAAGCTCTCCAGCGGCCTGGTCTCCAGCAACGGCCCCGACGTCTTCGAGTTCCACCCCGACGTCCAGATGGCCAAGTCCGGGCAGATCGTGCCGCTGGACGACATCATCGCGGACGTGAAGTCCGACTTCACGGAGAAGGATCTGGCCGCCAACTCGGTTGACGGCAAGGTCTATGGCATCCGCATGATCGACGACCCGCAGTTCCTGTACTACCGCAAGAGCCTGCTGGAGAAGGCGGGCGTCCAGCCCCCCACCACCTTCGACGAGTTGATAGACGTCTCCCGCAAGCTCGACAAGGGCGGGGTCAAGGGCCTGTACCTCGGCCTGAAGGGCGGCAGCGACATCCTGGCCAGCCCCCTGATCTGGGCCACCGGCAGCGAACTGCTGACCGCCGACCACAAGGTCGCCTTCGACACCCCGGCGACCGTCGAGGGCCTGAAGAAGATGCGCGAGCTCTACACCAGCAAGACGCTGCTGCTCGGCGCGCCCACCGACTGGTGGGACCCGTCGGCGTTCACGCAGGGCCTGACGGCGATGCAGTGGTGCGGCCTGTGGGCGATGCCCGGCATCCAGAAGGCGCTGGGTGACGACTTCGGCATCGTCCCCCTGCCCGGCATCGGCAGCGCCGGCCGCCCGGTGGTCTACAACGGCGGCTGGTCCACCTACGTGAGCGCCAAGGCCAAGGACGTCGACGCGGCCAAGGCGTTCGTGAAGTGGCTGTGGATCGAGCAGACGAAGTTCCAGGAGGACTGGTGCACCTCCTACGGCTTCCACATCCCCCCGCGCAAGAGCCTGGCGGCGAAGGCCACCAAGCTGCAGAGCGGCACCGCCGCCGAGGCGGTGAAGCTCTTCGAGACCAAGGGGCACTACGACGACCCGTACTGGACCCAGGCCATGATGACGATTTCCCAGGACATGGTGAACAACGCCGTGGTCAGCGGAAAGAACCCCGAGTCCGAGGTGGCCAAGGCCCGTACCCGGGTCGAGGCCGAACTCAAGAAGATCGCCTGAGGGGCCCTGACAGGCATGACAACCATCACCACCGGTGGCGCCCGTCCGGGCGCCACCGCGTCACCCGGCCCCGCGGCGAAGGCGAAGGCGAGACGTGACGGGCACGGGATGCGAGGCAGCACCCGCACTTTCTGGCTCTTCGCGGGCCCCTTCCTGGCCGGTCTCCTGCTGTTCGTCTACGTACCGGTCGGCTGGAGCTTCTACCTGAGCCTCTTCCAGGCCCAGAACACGGTCACCCCGACGAAGTTCGTCGGCCTGGACAACTACGCGGACATCCTCACCGAAGGGCCGTTCACCGACAGCCTGTGGACCTTCACGCTCTTCGCGCTGATCGTCGTCCCTCTCACCTTCGTCCTCGCCCTGGCGCTCGCGCTGCTCGTCCACCGCATCCGCGTCGCCCGTGCCTTCTTCCGTTCGGTGTTCTTCATACCCACCGCGTGCTCCTACGTCGTGGCCTCGATGGTGTGGAAGCTGTCGATCTTCAACGGAGTGCGCTTCGGTCTCGCCAACACCGTCCTGGGCTGGTTCGGGATCGAACCCGTCGCCTGGATAGGCACCGTCTCCCCGCCCTGGTACTGGCTGGTGCTGGTCACCGTACGGCTCTGGCTCCAGCTCGGCTTCTACATGATCCTCTTCCTGGCCGCCCTCCAGCAGATCCCCAAGGAACTGTACGAAGCGGCCTGGACGGACGGCGCCCGGCCCGGCCGGCAGACCTTCCGGCACATCACCCTGCCGCAGCTGCGCACCACCTCGGTCGCCGTGATCCTCCTCCTGCTGATCGCGGCCTACCAGGCGTTCGACGAGTTCTACAACCTGCTGCCCAACACCCCTTACGCACGGCCGCCGTTGGTCTACCTCTACTACACGGCCCTCGGGCAGGGGCAGGACTTCGGCCACGGCAGCGCCGGGGCGCTGGTGCTGTCGGCACTCATCACGATGGTGACGCTGCTGCAGGGCAGGATCTTCGGCTTCGGAAAGGCGGACAGCTGATGGCCACCTCCTCCACCACCGATGTCCGCGGCCGTCCCCGCGCAGTGAGCGGACGGGCCGGCGGCGTCGCCGTCTACACCGTCGCCGTCGTCGCGGCCCTGCTGTTCCTGGTCCCGTTCTACCTGCTGATCCGCAACAGCCTGGCCACCGACGCCGACATCACCGGGACGAACTGGAAGTTCTTGCCGACCGAGCTGCACTGGGAGAACATCCCCGAGCTGTTCAACGACCCCGCGGTTCCCATGGCGCGCAGCATGTGGAACTCCCTCGTCGTCGGGGTGCTCGGCACCGCCGGGCAACTACTGGTCTGCTCCCTGGCCGGCTACGCGCTCGCCCGTGTCCCGTACCGGCACGCCAACAAGATCTTCTACGCGGTGCTGGCCACCCTCATGATCCCCAGCGCGGTCACCTTCGTGCCCAGCTTCGTCCTCGTGTCGTCACTGGGCTGGGTCTCCTCCCTGCAAGGTCTGATCGTGCCCGGCCTGTTCAGCGGCTTCACCGCGTTCCTCTTCCGGCAGTACTTCCTCGGCTTCCCCAAGGAACTGGAGGAGGCCGCCCGGATCGACGGTCTCGGAAGCTGGGGCACGTACTGGCGGATCGTCGTCCCCAACTCCCGTGGCTTCTTCTCGGCGATCGCGGTGATCACCTTCATCACCAACTGGAACGCCTTCCTGTGGCCGCTGGTCATCGGCCAGGACCAGTCGAGCTGGACCGTGCAGGTGGCCCTGTCGACCTTCACCACCGCGCAGACCGTCAACATCCACGAGCTGTTCCTCGCCGCCACCGTGTCGATCCTGCCGCTGGTGCTCGTCTTCCTCTTCCTTCAGCGATACCTGGTCGAAGGCGTCGCGCACACCGGCATCAAGGGCTGACCAGCGCACCCCGGCAACCGTACAGACGCCACTCTTCGCACCGATCCATCCGGAGTGACACATGCCCAACCCCGCCAGCCACCCGCCGCTCGCAGGGTCCATACATCTGGACCCCAACTTCACCGTCGGCGAGGTGAACCCGCGGCTGTTCGGATCCTTCGTCGAGCACCTCGGCCGCTGCGTCTACACCGGCGTCTTCGAGCCGGACCACCCGAGCGCCGATGAGGACGGGCTGCGCACCGACGTCCTGGCCCTGATCCGTGAACTGGGCGTCACCATGGTCCGCTATCCCGGCGGCAACTTCGTCTCCGGCTACCGCTGGGAAGACGGAGTCGGCCCTCTGGAGCAGCGGCCCCGACGGCTCGACGGCGCCTGGCGGACCGTCGAGACGAACCGGTTCGGGCTGAACGAGTTCATGCGCTTCGCGGCGAAGGCCGAGGTCGAGCCCATGCAGGCCGTCAACCTCGGCACCCGGGGCCTGCAGGAGGCACTCGACCTCCTGGAGTACACCAACCACCCCGCCGGCACGGCCTTCTCCGAGCTGCGCCGCTCGCACGGCGTGGACAAGCCGCACGGCATCCGGCTGTGGTGCCTGGGCAACGAGATGGACGGCCCCTGGCAGCTCGGCCACAAGAGCGCCGACGAGTACGGCCGCCTGGCCGCCGTCACCGCCAAGGCCATGCGCGACGTCGACCCCGGCCTGGAACTGGTCGCCTGCGGAAGCTCCAACCGCTCCATGCCGACCTTCGGCGCCTGGGAGGCGACGGTCCTGGAGCACACGTACGACCTCGTCGACTTCATCTCCTGCCACGCCTACTACGAGGAGTGCGACGGCGACGTCGACAGCTTCCTCGCCTCGGCCGCCGACATGGAGGCCTTCATCGACGGGGTGGTCGCCACCGCCGACCACATCGGGGCCAAGCGCCGCTCCGGCAAGCGGATCAACCTCTCCTTCGACGAGTGGAACGTCTGGTACCAGAGCCGGCCGGTCAACAACACCGACTCCCCGGACTGGAGCGTGGCCCCGCGCCAGCTCGAGGACGTCTACACCGTCACCGACGCCGTCGTGGTCGGCAGCCTGCTGATCACCCTGCTGCGCCACTGCGACCGCGTCACCGCGGCCTGCCTCGCCCAGTTGGTGAACGTCATCGCCCCCGTCATGACCGAGCCCGGCGGCCCCGCCTGGCGGCAGACCATCTTCCACCCCTTCGCCGACGCGGCCCGCCACGGCCGCGGCCGGGTGCTCCGGCTCGCCCTGGACAGCCCCGTCCACGACACCGCCCGCTACGGCGAGGTGCCCCTGCTGCACGCGACCGCCGTCCAGCAGGAGGACGGGACGCTCACCGTCTTCGCCGTCAACCGGGACACCACGAATCCGCTCGAACTCACCGCCGACCTGGGGGCTTTCAACCCGGTCACCGGCCAGGTGACGCACACCGCCCTGGCCGACCCCGACCGCCACGCGGCCAACACGCTCCAGCACCAGGACCGCGTGACGCCGAAGCCGGTGACCGGCACCGTCACGGACGGCGGACGGCTGAGCGCCCTGCTGCCACCGATGTCCTGGAACACCATCACCATCCCGCTCGCTCCCTGAGCGGCCCCAGGATCCCACCGCTCGACCCGCACTCCCCGCACCATCCCCGAACCTCGACGGAGAGGCGACACCATGTCCGACACCACATCACACCGCACACCGCCACCGCGCGCCCGATGGCGGACCGCCATGGCCGCGTTCCTGACCCTGCTGGGCAGCCTCGCCGCCCTGCTCGTGCCCGCCACGCAGGCACACGCGGCCACGGTGACCTTCACGACGGGCGCCGCACGAACCGACCAGAACGGCAACGCCCTGCAGTTGCACGGGCTCGGCATCGTCAAGGTCGGCGACACCTGGTACGGCTTCGGCGAGGACAAGACCGGAAAGACGTCGGCGGACACGTCGTTCGAGGACATCACCTGCTACACGTCGACCGACCTGGCGAACTGGACCTACCAGCGTCAGGCCCTGAGCCGGCAGGCCAGCGGTGACCTGGGCCCCAGCCGCATCGTGGAGCGGCCGAAGGTCATCTACAACAAGTCGACCAGCACGTACGTGATGTACATGCACATCGACAGCACCAACTACGCCGAGGCAAAGGTCGGTGTGGCCACGAGCAGCACGCCGTGCGGCCCGTACACCTACCGGGGCAGCTTCCGGCCGATGGGCAACCTCAGCCGGGACATCGGCCTGTTCCAGGAGACCGACGGCACCGCCTACCTGATGAGCGAGGACCGCAACAACGGCCTGCGCATCTACAAGCTCTCCGCCGACTACCTCTCCGTGGAGAGCGCGGTGGCGGTGCTGGGCAGCGGCGGCAGCAGCGGCAGCGTCGAGTCGCCCGCCATGGTGAAGATCGACGGGATGTACTACGTCCTCGGCTCCCGCCTGACCGGCTGGAGCCTGAACGACAACGTCTACGCCACCGCCACCTCGCTGAGCGGCCCCTGGTCGGCGTTCCGGAACTTCGCCGCCCCCGGCACCAAGACCTACGGCAGCCAGACGGCGAACATCATCACGGTCCAGGGCACTTCCGGCACCACGTACATCTACGCGGGCGACCGCTGGGACACCTCCAATCTGGGCGCCTCGAAGCTGATCTGGCTGCCGCTGACCATCCGGGGCACGACGGTGAACCTCGGTCAGTACCCGACCTGGTCCCTCAACGTGGACGCGGGCACATGGACGGCCGGCAGCGGGATCCCGTCGGAAGGGGTCCACACGCTGAAGAACGTCGGCAGCTCGATGCTGATGGACGTCGCCAGCGGCTCCACCGCGACCGGCGCCAAGATCATCCAGTGGCCGTCCACCGGCGGTACCAACCAGCAGTGGACCCTCACCCGGGTGGCGGACAACATCTTCACGCTCAAGAGCGTGAAGAGCGGGCTGTGCCTGGACGTCCCGAACCGGTCGACCACCGCCGGCGTCCAGTTGCAGCAGTGGACCTGCAACGGCGGGACGAACCAGCAGTGGGCCCTGGACCTGACCGGCAGCTACACCGGCAGCAACTACATGCTGGTGAACATCGGCAGCGGCCTGCACATCGGCGTCGCGGGCTCGACCACCCAGGGAGCAGCGGTGGACCAGGAGCTCGGCGGCAGCGCGAGCGTCAACAGCGAGACCTGGACTCTCTCCTGACCGCGTGCCCCGGCGACCCCGCCATCGAAGAGGGGCGCCGGGGCACTGCCCGTACACCGAAGTGATGCGGCGCCATCCGTGACAGGTAACGGGTGGGCGGTGGGTCGCCACGGGGTCGCCCGTTACGGCCCGCCGCAGCCGGCCCCGCCGGTTGCGAGGGCGCGGCCCGACGAACAGAGCATGACGAGTCATCAGCGGTCACACCCCCCTGTCGGTAACGGTCACATGACTTGCCAACCCCTGTTGACTCGCATGCGGACGCCCCTACAACTTCCCGACACCTTCAAACGTTTACGACCGGTTGGTTCTATTCGAAGTGTGGTCCGCTGTCATGCGGTCCCCAAGGAAGAGGCCCCACTCATGTTGAGTAGTGCAGGCGAGCAGGAAGAGCCCGATGTGGGTTCCGTCGAGAACTCGGCGACCGTCTCCCGCAGGGGAATACTCAAGGGCGTGATCATCACTGCCGGAACGGTGGTGGCGGGGACGGGGGCGACATGGCCCGCCTACGCCGCGGACGCCTCCGTCAGGGCGACCTCGCCGGACGGCAGGACGGTCCTCACCTTGTCGGTGGTGGGCGGAGCGCTCCAGTGGTCCGTCCTGCGCAGCGGCACCACGGTGATCGCCACCTCGCCCCTCGGTCTCAGGCTGAGCAACGGGACGACCCTCGGCAGCAACGTGACGGTGACCCAGAACCAGCACTGGACCACCAACACCACCTGGAATCCGGTCTACGGCCGCAACTCGACCATTACCGACAACTACCAGGAGCAGCGCTGGAACCTCCAGGACACCGTCTCCGGGGTCCGCTTCAGCGTCCAGGCCCGCGCCTACAACGCCGGCGTCGCCCTCCGCTACGTCCTGCTCGGTACCGGCACCGCCACCATCTCCGACGAGCTGACGACGTTCACCTTCCCGGACAGGACGCTGGTCTACAGCGCCCGTGACGAGGCCGACTACACCCCGGTCGCCCCCGGTTCCATCCCGGTCACCGGCACCTCCAGCACGGACATCGGCCCTCTGACCGATCTGCCGCTGACCGCGACCCTGCCCAGTGGGGTCATCGCGTGCGTCTGCGAGTCTTCCCGGGTGAACTTCCCCCGGATGATGCTCAGTTCCGTCTCCGGGCAGCCCAACGCCCTGTCCGCCTTCCTGATGGAGCACACCGCACGCGGCAGCGGCCCGGTCGCGACGACCTCCACCGTCACCACGCCGTTCGCGACGCCGTGGCGCGCGGTGGTGATCGGGTCGACCCACGCCGAGCTGGTCGACAACGCCGAACTGGTGCTCAACTTGGCCCCGCCGAACGCCCTGAGCGACACCTCGTGGATCAAGCCCGGCAAGGCCTTCCGCTGCGAGCTCACGACCGCCGCCGGCATCCAGGGCGTCGACTTCGCCGTCGCGCGCGGCTTGCAGTACATCGAGTACGACGGCGGCTGGTACGGACCGGTCACCTCGCCCGCCAGGCAGCCGATTCCCGAGATCGACCTTCCCGCGGTCATCTCCTACGCCGCCGACCACGGCATTGGGGTCATCCTCTACGCGGACCGCACCGCGGTGGGCGACGCGGACTCCCTGTTCGCGCTCTACAAGAGCTGGGGCATAGCGGGCGTCAAGCTGGGTTTCGTCCTCGACGGCACCCAGGCCATGACCAACCAGATCATCACCTGGGTCAAAACCGCCGCCAAGTACGAGCTGCTGATCGACATGCACGACAACATCCGCCCGTTCGGCTACGAGCGCACGTACCCGAACTTCATCAGCATGGAAGGCGTCCGGGGCAACGAGCAGTTCCCGACCGCCACCCACAACGTGACCCTGCCCTTCGCCCGCAACATCGGCGGTCCCCTGGACTACACGATCTGCTACGGCCAGTCCCGCAACAAGACCACGAACGCCCACCAGATGGCGATGGCCGCGGTGTACTACCAGCCGCTGAACTTCCTCTTCTGGTATGACAAGCAGACGTCCAAGTACGCCAACCCGACGAACTGGCCGGGCCTCCCCTGGTTCAACGCCGTCCCCACGACCTGGGACGTGAGCCGAACCCTGGCCGGGTCGATCGGCCAGTTCGTCGCCGTGGCCCGCCGGCGGGGGACCACCTGGTACCTGGGGGCGATGACCAACGAGACGGCCCGGACGCTGTCGCTCCCGCTGTCGTTCCTGGACAGCGGTGTCAGTTACACCGCCACCGTCTACGCCGACGGCACGCCGGGCACCGGCCCGTACCAGACCCCGGTCGTGGTCAGCACCCGGACCGTCACCTCGGCCACCACGCTGAGCGTGGCCATGGCTCCCGCGGGCGGCCAGGCGATCATCCTCAAGCCGAGCTGACAGGCCGTCCCCTGAGGGCATCGGCCTCGTCACGCCCGCTGCCGGGCCTGGGGTTCTCCGCTCCGGCCCGGCACCGGCCTGAGGAGGTTCGTATGCCCTCGCCGCACACGAGGGCACTCCGCCCGCTGATCGACTTGCCGACGATCGGGGTCCAGACGTTGGAGGCCAGGTCGAGCTCGAGTGAAGCCTCTTCCGCCTCGTACAACGCCCGGACCAGCGTGTCGTGGGTGGGCGTCAGTTCCTGTGCGCAGGGGGGAGGGCCTTTCCAGCAGCTGGCCGCGGGGGCCGATACGGCGGGCCGCAGTGCTGGTGAGGAGGAACGCCAGGAGTGTGGGCGCCCAGGCCTGCCACTGGCCTGGAGACAGTGAGGAGAGTGCTGCGCCGCCCTCGCTGAGGAGTGCCTTGTCGCCTGGGCTCTGAGCTGGTCGGGCGCGAGCGCCGTCGACGGGAATTGCCCTCGGTGGCGGGGACGGACAGTGCGCGTGCCTCTTCGGTGGTCGGCCGGTGACGTCGGGTGCGGTAGCCGGGCAGCAGCCGCACGCCGTCGCTGCGTCCACGCTCCGTCTACACCGGTACGCGGGCCATATCGGTTCCGGATCCCGAGTAGGGAAGACACCCCCTGAGGCAGAACCTGGGGGAGGAGAGTACGTCCGTCGCGGGGGTGGTTTCACGCACGCTGTTCGGCGAACCGGACCCGGCGGACAAGGACCTCCCGCGACTCGCTCCACACCCCGACCAAGCGCCCGGTGAACCCGCCCGCCACTTCGGTGGAGAGATAGCGCCCGTCCAGGCGGGCGAGGACATCGGTGCCGGCTCCGTCACCGATGCCCAGTTCGATGTCGTCCGGTCCGTTCCAGGTCGGCTCCGTGGACCGGATGCGGAGGGTGACAGGGGAGTCGGGCAGCGGGCGGGAGCCGAGAACTGTCTGGATCTGTCCGATACGTGCGACGGCCGTGACTTCGCCGTCGGCGACGCGCAGCCCGTACCAATGAGCACCGTCGAGCCGTAGCGCGACGGTGAACGCACCCTTCCCCGTATCCACGAGGAAGTCGGCCTCCCAGTGGTCTCCGCCGACCCGGGTGAACAAGCCCGAGGGCTCACCGGTCTCGCTCGGTGCGTGCCCCACCACCACCCCTCCCGGCACGCTGCGGACGAACCGGTCGGGACGCTCTCCTGGCGAGACCCACCTGAGATGCAGTCCGGGCGAGGAGAAGTCGTCCTCGAAGTCCCGCTGCCCGGTGGGAACGCGCAGGCTCGCCGGCTCGAACTCCGGCCAGTCCTCCACCCATGAGACGTCGGCGAGGAATGTCTCACGACCGTTGACGTGGAAGCGCGGACTGCGGCCGCGCGGCCGTGTGCCGAGATACACCGCAGCCCAGGTCCCGTCGGGGCGCTCGACCAGATCGGCATGACCGACGTTCTGGACGGGATGAGCCGTGCTGCGGTGGGTGAGGACCGGATTGTTCGGGGCGGCTGCGAACGGCCCTCGGGGGCTGCGTGAGCGCGCGACCGACACGACGTGGCCCCGGTCGGTGCCGCCTTCGGCGATGACCAGGTACCACCAGTCGCCCCGCCGATACAGGTGAGGCCCTTCGGAATGGGCCAGGCCGGTGCCGTGCGGCATCGGCGGCCGCTTTTCGACCGCTCGCCGGGCGCCGGCCGAGCGCGTCGCTTGCTTGGGTCGGCGGACTTGGTGATTCCACGGTGTGGCTGTCTATGGGCAGCTGTGGCAGGACTCTTGCTGACCTGAAGCTGACTTTGCTGACGCTCAGTCAGGTGAGATGGAGAAGCTCTTCTCGCAGCTCCGCAACTTGCGTCGGTCTTTGCAGGTTCGGGGGCGGCGCGACGAATGCTGACCCGGCGGGCGGCCAAGCCGGGTGCTGGCGCGGGACAGCGATGCTCGCGCTGTGGCCCGTGGGGAGCAAACGTGTCCTAGCGGAGATCGTCCGGTTGCCGCACGTGCACCTCGGCTTCGCCGCTCAGACCGATCACGGCCTGGTCGTTCCCGTAGTACGTGGCGCCGACCGGCTGCCGCTCGACCTCTCGCCACCGAGTTGCGCCGCCTCACCGACCTCGCCAGGCGTGATGCGGTTCCCGCCGGCCACCTCACCGGCGGCACGTTCACCATCAACAACTACGGTCCCCTCGGGGTCGACGGTGCCACCCTGATCCTCAACCACCCCCCGCTGCCGAAGACCCCGGAACAAGCCAATGAGGCGTCAGAAAAGGACTCACCCGGCGCACGCCGTCACGTCGTTCCGAGGCTCCGAGCGGATCCACTGTCGGAAGCGCCGCTCGCGCTGCTGCGGCAGCGACGTTGGGCTGATCCACCTCATCGCGTCGTGTGTTGCCGGCGCCCGTGCGTGGGCAGACCAGTGGTGCCTGGGATCGGGGTGAGGGCGGGATGCCCGGCCAGGACTGCCTCGAGATTGCGGGCGGCGAGATTCACCATGGCAGAGCGGGTTGCCTCGGTGGCCGAGCCTACGTGGGGGAGCACCACGAGGTGCGGTTCGGTGAACAGTGGATCGGAGGGGTCCGTGCGTGGCTCGGCGGTCATCACGTCCAGGCCCGCCGAGTGCAGTTCCCCCCGGCGTAGCGCCGTCAGCAGGGCCTCCTCGTCCACGACTCCGCCCCGTCCGGTGTTGACGAGGGTGGCGGTCGGTTTCATCACGGCGAGTTCGACCGCGCCGATCAGGCCCTCGGTCTCCTTCGTCAGCGGCGTGTGGACGGACACCACGTCGCTGGTGCGCAGCAGTTCGTCGAACGGCACCCAGCGGGAGAGTTCGTCGTCCTCCCTGCGCCGTGGGTGGTGGTGCTGTACGCGCATGCCGAATCCGGCGGCCCTGCGGGCCAGGGCGCGGGCGATCTGGCCGTAGCCGATCAGGCCGAGGGTCGCCCCCTGTACGTCGAGGCCGAGGAAGGCGTCCATGCGGAAGGCGCCCCATTCCCCCCGGCGCAGTGCGTCCATGGCGGCGGGAAGGCGGCGGCGGGACATCAGGATCAGCGCCATCGCCACGTCGGCGGTGGTGTCCGCGAGCACATCGGGGGTGTGGGTGACGACGACGCCGCGCTGGGCGGCGGCTGCCACGTCGACGCCGTCGTAGCCCATGGACGCGAGGGCGACGACCCGCAGGTCGGGCCCTGCCGCGTCGAGCAGCGCGGCGTCGACCCGGTCGCTGCCGAGGACGAGCAGACCCTCGCAGCCCTTGGCCAGTCGGGCCAGTTGGTCGGGTGACGGCGGTTGCGTTCCCGTCCAGTCGACGACGTCGAAGCGGGCGGTGAGGCGCTCGACGCCGTCGCCCGGCAGGCCGGTGCGGCTGACGGCCACGCGGGGACGGTGGGCGGGGGCGGCGGACATGCTCAACTCCGTTCGGTAGTGGGGGTGGGGCAGGCAACGGGGACGAGCCCCGGCGTCGCGTCAGGCCCCGCCGAAGTCGAGCAGGACCTTGCAGGAGCGGGCGGGATCGGCCGCGAGTTCGAACCCCTCCAGCGCATTCGCCACCGGGAGCACGGACGTGACCACCGGCTCGACCGGGAGGCTGCTGTCGGCCAACGCCTGGAGAACGTCGGCGAGTTCGTCGTCGAAGCGGAAGGAGCCGACGAGTCGCAGCTCCCGTGTGATCAGGGCGTTCGCGGCCACCGGCGTGTCGCCCGGAGGCAGCAGCCCGAGGCCCACCACGAGGCCACCCCGGTCGACTCCGTACACGCACGTGCGCAGTCCGGCCGGGTTGCCCGAGGACTCGATCGCGATGTCCGCGGCGAGTTCCTCCAGTCCGCTTTCGCCGCCGGAGCCGACCCGTACGGTCGACGTGGCGCCCACCTGTTTGGCGATGGCCAGCGGGGCCTCGTGCACGTCGGTCACGGTGATCTCGGCCGCGCCGGCCGCCCGTAGTGCCGCGACCACCAGGCAGCCGATGGGGCCCGCACCGGTGACCAGGACATGTTTGCCGCGTACGTCGCCGGCCTGTCGTACGGCATGCCAGGCGACCGCGGCCGGCTCGGCCACCGCGGCCAGCCGCAGGTCCAGTCCCTCGGGTAGCGGCAGCGCACGCTCGGCGGGTACGACGAGGACATCGGCGAAGCCGCCCTGGACGTGAGGGTTGCGGGCGGCGCTGCCCAAATAGCCGGTGTCGAGGCAGGTGTTGCGCCGCCGGGCGAGGCACTGCCGACACCGGCCGCAGGATGCCAGCGGGTGTACGGCCACCGGTGTTCCCGGCGAGGGCGCCTGGGTGCCGGGGCCCGCCTCGCGTACCCGGCCCACGATCTCGTGGCCCAGGATCAGGGGTTCGCGCAGCCGGAACTCGCCGACCGCGCCGTGGCGCCAGTAGTGCAGGTCGGAGCCGCAGATGCCGCCGTACCGGATCTCGACGGTGACCTCGCCGGGCCCCGGCGTCGGTACCGGTCGTTCCTCCAAGCGCAGGTCGCCCGCGCCGTGCGCGACCACGGCTCGCATCGTCGCTGAGTCCCTGTCGTTCATGTCCTCGTCCCGCTCTCTGCCGAACGGCTCGGCTGCCTCAAGTTGGTTGTGCAGGTGGGGGTTGGCGGTGTGTCAGACCACTGCGGTCAGACCGCCGTCGACGGCGATCACCTGGCCGTTGACGAAGTCGGACGCCGGTGCCGCGAGCCACACCAGCGTGCCGACCAGGTCCTCGACCGAGGCCCAGCGGCCCGCGGGGGTGCGGCCCCTGATCCACGAGTCGAAGGCGGGGTCG
This sequence comes from Streptomyces coeruleorubidus, assembly GCF_028885415.1. Taxonomy (GTDB): domain Bacteria; phylum Actinomycetota; class Actinomycetes; order Streptomycetales; family Streptomycetaceae; genus Streptomyces; species Streptomyces coeruleorubidus_A. Next base: position 778,602 of record NZ_CP118527.1, on the reverse strand, counting down.
TCCACCAGTGGGCGGGTCAGCTCCGTGACCACATAGCCGGGGGCGAGTGCGTTGACGGTGAGACCCGAGCCCGCCCACTCCGCGCACATGCTGCGCGTCAGCATGGCCAGGCCGCCCTTGGAGGCGGCATAGGCCGCGATGCCGGGCCGGGCCAGCCAGGTCTGCACGGAGCAGATGTTGACGATCTTTCCGTGGCCGCGCTCCACCATCCCGGCGGCGACCGTCCTGCCCACCAGGAAGGCGCTGGTGAGATTGGTGTGCAGGACTCGCTCGAAGGTCTGGGCCGAGACCTCCAGCATGGGTTCGCGGTGCTGCACTCCGGTGTTGTTGACGAGGATGTCCAGAGGGCCGATGCCGTGCTCGACCTCCCGGACCGCGCGGCGTACGGCGCTCTCGTCCGTGACGTCGAAGGCCGCCGTGTGCACCTTCGCGTCTGTGCGTTCGGCCAGCTCCTCCCGGGCGCGCTCCAGCGCCCCGGCATCGCGGCCGTTGAGGACGAGTTCGGCCCCGGCCTCGGCGAGGCCGGCGGCGAGGGCCGCACCGATGCCTTTGCTGGAGCCGGTCACCAGGGCACGGCGGCCGGCGAGATCGAACAGGGCAGGAGCCTTCACGGCCGTACCTCCAGGGGAGCGTAGTAGTGCATGAGCGCGGCGTTGTCGGCGTCGCCGTGCCCGGCCGCGGCGAGCCAGCGGTGGAGTTCGGCGACGGCGGTCGTGATCGGGAGCGGTACGCCGGCCGAGCGCGCGTAGTCGCGGGCGGCCTCCAGGTCTTTGACCATGTTGCTGACGCGTCCGGTGGGGGAAAGGTCGGCGTTGGCGAACTTGACGAAGAACTCCTGGAGCAGCGACGAGTCGGCCCTGCCTCCGCTGAGCGCGGTGAGCACCTGCCGGGGCGGCAGGCCTGCCGCCCGTACCAGGGCGGCCGCTTCGGCGAGCGCGGTGAAACCGATGCCGACCAGCACCTGGTTCACGGACTTCACCAACTGGCCGGAGCCGGCGGGGCCGAGGTGCGTAAGACGGGAGGCCAGGGCGCCGAGAACGGGCAGGGCGCGTTCGACGTGCTCCTCCTCGCCGCCGAGCATGAGCGTCAGCTCACCGCGTTCGGCGCCCGGTGCGCCGCCCGACAGCGGGGCGTCGACCCAGCCGGCGCCCAGTTTGGCGGCGCGTTCGGCGAACTCGTGGGTGCGTCCGGGGTCGATGCTCGACATGTCGATCACCAGCACACCGTCCGCGGCCGTACTGAGTACTCCGTCCGGCCCGAAGACGACCTGCTCCACGATGTCGGCGGTGTTGAGGGAGAGGACCACTACTCCCGACGCGGCGAGCACGGCGGGCGACTCGGCCGTGCTGGCCCCGTCCCGCACGAGTTCGGCCGCGGCCTCGGGCCGGATGTCGTAGACGCCCACCGCGCGTTCGCGCCTGAGGAACCGGCGGGCGATCGCGGAGCCCATGACTCCGAGCCCTGCGACGCCGACCTTCTTCTGTCCTGACACCTGACCTCCTGAACCAAATGCTGTACTTGGAACAACATACTGGACGACGAGGTGACTGGCAGGCAAGGCGGGGGACGTGAGGCAAGAAGGAAGCTTGACTTCCGAACAGCATATTGGTTTCAGTGCCGCATGCTGTTACGGTCCCCGTCGTCCCCAGATGAACGGCGTGTGACACGTCCGTAAGACGGAAGGGCGGCATCCATGACGGTGCCCACGACGAGATCCTCCCGGCCCGCCGAAGGCGACAGCACCCACAAGAACCCGGGGTTGCGCCGCGCACTCTTCACGAGCTCGGTGGGCAGCGCCCTCGAGTACTACGACTTCGCCATCTACGGCACCGCCTCGGCGCTGGTGTTCAAGCACCTCTTCTTCCCGGGGCTCGGCGACGCGGTCGGGCTCGTCGCCATCTTCGCCACCTATGCGGTCGGCTTCTTCGCCCGCCCCCTCGGCGGTCTCTTCTTCGGTTCGCTCGGCGACCGGCACGGCCGCAAGGCGGTGCTGGTCGTCACCGTCGCCCTGATGGGCGGGTCCTCCTTCGCCATCGGGCTGCTGCCCACCTACCACACAGCGGGTGTCTGGAGCCCGATCCTGCTGATGCTGCTCCGACTGTTGCAGGGCTTCGGCGCCGGAGCCGAACAGGCGGGCGCCTCCACCTTGATGGCCGAGTACGCCCCACCGAGCAGACGCGGCTACTACGCCGCTCTCCCCTTCGTCGGCATCCAGGTCGGTATGCTGCTCGCGACCGCCCTGTTCATCCCCCTGGCGCAGCTCGACGACGACGTCCTGTTCGGCTGGGTGTGGCGGGTGCCGTTCCTGCTGAGCGCGGTGCTGATCCTCGTCGCGGTCTACATCCGGCTGAAGCTGGAGGAGAGCCCCGCCTTCGCACAGCTGGAGGAAACCGGAGAGGTCAGCAAGCGCCCGCTGCGCGACCTCATGGTGGGCAGCCGCCGGAACCTGTTCATCACCTTCGGCCTGCGGATGGCCGAGAACGGCACCTCCTACCTGTACTCCACCTTCAGCATCAGCTACGTCACCGCCGTGGTCGGCGTCTCCTCCTCGGTCGGCCCGCTCGCCGTCGCCTGCGCCTCGCTCGCCGGTATCGTCACCATCCCGCTGTTCGGCATGCTGTCCGACCGGGTCGGCCGCGTCCCGCTGTACCGTTGGGCCGCGCTCTTCCAGGCCCTGTTCGCCATTCCCGCCTTCGCGCTGATGAGTACCGGCAACACGGTGCTGATCTGCGTCGTGATCACCATCGGCATCGGCGTCGGCGTGAACGGCATGCTCGGTTCCCAGTGCGCCCTACTGGCCGAGCTGTTCGGCGCGCGGCACCGCTACACGGGCGTGGCCATCGGCCGGGAATTCAGCGCGATCGTCGCCGGTGGCGTGGCCCCGCTGCTGGGCGCGACGCTGCTGCTCGCCTTCAACGACTCCTGGTGGCCCCTCGCCGGCTACGTGATCGTGCTGTCCCTCATCACCTTCCTGACGACCTTCGCCACACCGGAGACCCGCGGCCGGGACCTGACCGATCCCGCCGACGCCCGCTGACGCTCCGCGTCCGAACTGCCCGTCCCGCGCCCCTTCCTCCCTGCTGCCAGGTGCGGGACGGGCACCCCAAGGCCGGCACGCCAAGGCCGGTCCCGCGCCCGTCCGCCCCCTCAGCCGCCCGCCCAGCGCCTCCGTGTTCCCCGGCCGGGGGCGCCGGGCGGGCATCCAAGCGCATCCCCCTGCCGAGCCACCTCCACGGGCGTGCCCGGAACCAAGCCGAAACGGAGACCGCGATGAACGACGCCGGCGAGGCGGTGCTCGGCATCGACCTGGGCACCACGGCCACCAAGGTGGTCGCGGTGGACGCCGCGTACCGCCCGGTGTCGACCGTCGAACGCCCCGCCCCCCTGCGCACGGGGCGGCGCGGCGAAGCCGTCCACGACCCCGCCACCGTGCTGGCCGGAGTGGTCGACGCGGTGCGGGAGAGCGTCGAACGCTGCGCGCACCTGGGGCTGACCGTCCGGGGCCTGTCCTTCAGCGCGGCCCTGCACACCCTGCTCGCCCTCGATTCCTCCGGCGAACCGCTGACTCCCGCCCTGAGCTGGGCCGACACTCGTGCGGCCGACACGGCCCGCCGGTTGCGGGCCGAGGGCGGGGACGCACTCCACCGGGCGACCGGCACCCCGGTGCACCCCATGGCGCCGCTGACCAAGCTCGCCTGGTTCGCCGCACACGAACCGGACCTCTGCCGTCGTACGGCCGTATGGTGCGGGATGAAGGACTACGTGCTGTCCCGGTTCACCGGCCGCCTGATCACCGACCATTCCTGTGCCTCCGCCACCGGGCTGATGAACCTCCGCACCATCGACTGGCACGGGCCCGCACTGGAGGCCGCATCGGTCTCCGGTGAACGGCTGCCCAACCTCGTACAGCCGACTGCTACCTTCCCGCTGCTGCCCGAGCCGGCCGCCGCGCTGGGCCTGCCCGCCGGGCTGCCGGTGGTCGCGGGCGCCGGAGACGGGCCACTCGCCAATCTTGCCGTCGGCGCCATCACCCCCGGTACGGCCGCGCTGTCGCTGGGCACCAGCGGCGCGCTCCGCGTCGTACGCGACCGGCCGGACGTGGACGACAGGTGCCGTGTCTTCTGCTACCACCTCGCCGACGGACTCTGGGTGCTCGGCGGAGCGGTCAGCAACGCCGGCGTCGTCGCCCAGTGGGCCGCCGAGTCCTTCGGCGGCGTCGACGTGGCCGACCTGCTGAAGGAGGCGGCGGAGGTCGAACCCGGTTCCGAGGGCCTCACCGCGCTGCCGCATCTCCTCGGCGAACGCGCCCCCTGGTGGGACCCCGACGCCCGGGGTGCCCTGGTCGGGCTTCGGCGCGGACACGGCAGAGCCCACATGACCCGGGCCATGATCGAGGGCGTCGGGCAGCAACTGGCCCTGGTCCGGGACTCGGTCGTCGCCGCCGGGGCGCCGGTCGACTCCGTGCGAGCCACGGGCGGGGCGCTGCGGTCGTCGCTGTGGGCGGAGATCGTCGCCGCGGCGCTCGACATGCCGGTGGGCATCACGGACGACACCGCCGGCTCCGGATTCGGCGCCGCGCTCCTCGGCTGGCGTGCCCTCGGCACCGTGCCCGGTCTCTCCGCCCTGCCCGCCGACGTCTGGTCCCGGCCGCATCGCACCGTCCTGCCGGACCCGGTGGCCGCCCGGCGGATGGCGGACGCCCGGCCCCTGGCCGAGCGGCTGTACTCGGTGCTGCGGGAGCTCTCCGCGTAGGGGCCGCCCATGCCTCCGGGGAGGGCGGCGCTACTGTACCGCCGCGTGCCCGGAGTCGCCGTAGCCTTGAAGCGGCGTGCGGCCCCGCACGGACGACGACCGCTGGTCCCGCAGTCGCGATTCCCGGCGCCTGGGGACAGAGCGGGCTGACGGCAGGGCCGGGAACTGCGCTGTGCCTTGCCCCGGCTTGCGGGGCCGGCGCGTGCGCCGCGGGCGGAACCCGGCATGCCGCCCAGGGGAGGGCGCCGACCGCGGGCTCGGCGGGCGCGGTTCTGGGTGCCGTCCAGCCCGTCAGGCCGACCGAGCAGCAGGGCGCTCCACGCGCTCGGAGGCCGGCCCGGTGACCACCGCCCCCGCGTCCCGCGGCAGCCGCAACGCCTCGGCGACGCAGACGAGCGGCAGCACGGCGAGGAGCCCGAACGCCACAGCGTAGGCCGCCGTAGGGCCGTCCAGGCCGAGCAGCGCGGCGAGGGGACCGGACGCGCGCAGGCCCAGCGCGGCCATGGCGATGCCCAGGCCGGTGGCCAGCTGCTGCACGGTGCTCGCCAGGGCGTTGGCGTCCGCGGTCCGCTCCGGCTCGATGTCCGCGAAGGCGATCGTGGCGTACGCGCTGAGCGAGACGGACCGGCACACCCCGCCGACGAACAGCACGGCGACCACCAGAGCCAGGGGCGTGCGCGCGCCGAGCAGGCCGCACAGCAGGAACGTCACGGCCGTAGCCACTCCGTTGACCACCAGCACCGCGCGGAAACCGAGGCGGCGCAGCAGCGGGGTGGTGAACGGTTTGACGGCGATGTTGCCCGCGAACACCGCTACCAGCACCAGCCCGGCCCGTGCGGCGCTCCACCCCAGGGCCTGCTGGAACATCAGCGGCAGCAGGAACGGCACGGCGCTGATCGCGGCCCGGAACAGGGCGCCGCCCGCGTTCGACACCCGGAACGTCGCCACTCGGAACGTCGTCAGGTCCAGCAACGGACGGCGCGACCGCAGCAGATGACGAACCGCCAGACCGCAGGTCACCACTCCCGCGCTGAGCCAGAGAGCCGCCGTGCCCCAGCCCGCCGGCGAGCCCCCGAGCAGCTCCAGGCCGAGGACCAGCGAGGCCAGCCCGGCCCCCGCGAGCACGCACCCCACCCAGTCGAACCCCCGCCCCGCACCGCTCTCCCGCCGCAGATCGGGGATCAGCCACAGGGCGGCGGGCAGTGCCACAACACCCAGCGGCACGTTCACCAGGAAGATCCAGCGCCAGGAGGCGTACGTGGTGAACAGGCCGCCAAGCGCGGGCGCGAGCACCGGGGCGAGCAGGCCCGGCCAGGTGAGCCAGGCGATCGCCCGCAACAAGTCCTGCTTGCGGGTGGTGCGCAGGACGGCCAGCCGCCCGACCGGCACCATCATGGCCCCGCCGATGCCCTGGAGCACCCGGGTCAAGACCAGTTCGATCAGGCCGTCAGCCGCCGCGCAGAGGGCGGAGGCGACGGTGAACACCGCGATCGCCCAGACGAATACCCGACGGGTGCCCCAGCGGTCGGCGGCCCAGCCGCTCACGGGGATGAACACGGCCAGCGCCACGACATACGCGGTCATGGTGACGCCGATGGCCTCCGGCTTGGTACCGAAGGAGGCGGCCATGTCGGGGGCGGCCGTGGAGATGATCGTGGCGTCGAGGTTCTCCATGAAGAACGCCCCGGCCACCAGCAGCGCCGGCCCCTGGCTCCGCCTGGTCATCCGTGGGTTCCCATGTCGCCGTCCGGGGAGGACGGCATGTCCATCGGTGCGCCCAGCCGCGTGACCTGGTCGGGGAGAACCACGAACTGCCGCATCATGCCCATGTCCTCGTGTTCGAGCATGTGGCAGTGGTAGACGAACTTCCCCGCCGAGTCGCCGAAGTACCCGTCGACCGTGACGAGTTCGCCGGCACCGACCCGTACGGTGTCCTTCCACCCGCGTTCGCCGGGCGGAACCTCGGCCGTGCCGGTCCGGCGCAGCGGGGTGGCGGTGCCGCAGCCGATGCCGCCGCCGGGCAGGGCGAACGAGGTGAAGCCGCCGACGTCGTAGGTCTCCCGGCTTCGCACCCGGAAGCTGGTGGCGTGGATGTGCATGGGGTGCGGCCAGCCGGAGGGGGCCGCGTGCAGGAAGCGCCAGCGTTCCCAGCTCCGGGTCCGGACGAAGAAGCGCACCGGGTCGTAGAAGCCCGCGGCCGCGCGGCGGTACGTCGTCACGCTGCCGTCGTCCTCCCGGATCTGCACGATGCCGTCGGAGGGCAGATCGCCGGAGGGTGCGTCGGTGCGCTCCATCTCCCAGCACAGGGCCTGTCCGGGGCCCATGGTGGTGAGCACCACGAGCCGGTCCTGCCCGGGGCGGTCCGGCGCGGCACCCTGTGGGGCAGGGGCGCCCGCGCTCAGCCGCCGGGGCAGGACGAACGGATCGTGCGCGGGACGGGCGTCCACCCGGAACTCCATCACCTGGGGCCAGGGACCGGGGTCGGGGTTGGCGTTGGTGTTCACCAGCCGCAGCCGCTTCCCGCGGAACGCCGAGAAGTCGACCAGTAGGTCGGCTCGTTCGGCGGAGCCCAGTGTCAGGCCGTCGTCCTTCAAGGGCACCGGCTCGGCCAGCAGCCCGTGGTCCGTGCCGATCTGGTGGACGGTGCCGGCCGGCACGGGCCGCCCGTCCTCGTCGGTCAGCGTCAGCCGGTACTGGCGGGTGTTGGCGGCGTTGACGACGCGGAGCCGGTACCAGCGCGGCGCCACTCGCAGGTACGGCCAGATGACACCGTTGACCTGGGTGAACGGGCCGGTGAAGGCCCGCATCTGCAGCATCGGTTCACGATGGACAACGGCCGTCTTGTGCAGCAGGCGACCGGTGAGCCGGCCCTCGACGTCGGTGTCCAGGTTGCGGTCCGCGATGAACAGCGGCACCTCGTACGGACCGCTCGGCAGGCCGAGGGCGTCCTCCTGCTGGTCCCGGATCAGATACAGGCCGGACAGGCCGGCCATCACGTTCCACCGGGTGATGTTCATGGCGTGGTCGTGGTAGAAGAGCGCGGTCGCCGGCTGGTCGTTGACGTACTCGGACAGCTGCGACAGCCCGGGTCCCACCCCGTTCTCGGGCCAGCCGTCGTTGCCGCTGCCGGTGACCGCCCCGTGCAGGTGCACCACTGTCCAGGGCCGGAGTTCCGCGACGTCGGCCCGGGCCGGGTACCCGCTCCGGCCCGGCTGGTCCCAGAGGGCCGGTGGCGTCGTGGTGGCGGGCACCTCGACCACCGTCACGGGGAGGTGCCCGGAGAGGTCGTTGGCCCAGGTGACGTGGATTTTTTCGCCCCGGCGCACCTCGATCGTGGGGCCCGGCACCAGCCCGTCGTAGGCCCAGACAGGTGTGGGCGGCAGCTGGGAGTGCAGCCGCGTCGTCGTGGCGCGCATCCGGACGGTGAGGTGCGAGACGCCGTCGGCGCGGGTCTTCCGGGCGGTCGGGGGGACGGGCAGCGGGTCCAGGAAGGGGCTGAGGGTGCGGTGGACCGGGACTGCGGGGCCGTGCAGGCCGGGAGCGGACCGGCTCGGCGGATCCGTGGCGGCGACCGTCGACACGCCGCCCGCCGTGACCACCACCGTCGTGGTGGCGAGGAACTTCCGGCGGCTCAGCGACGAGCCCCCGTCAGGTATTTCACCGGCACCGTGTCTGCTGTCCGCCTGGTTGCCGTGCATCTCGTCAGTCATGTCCTTCGCTCTGCGTCGCGGCGGTCCGCGTCGACGGTGTGTGTGCGCTGACCGTTGGCTCGTCGCCCGTGCCACGGTCGTCCCAGGTCCCGTAGGGGACCGCGGCCCGTCGGGCGAGTCGCCCGACGGGCCGCGGCGCTGTGATCCGGCCGTGTGGCCGGAGCGTGTTCAGCCGTTGCCGCCGGGCGTGCCCGCCGCCGCGTGCACCGCATGCCCGCCGAACTGCTGTCGCATCGCGGCCAGTGCCTTGAGCTGGGCGGCATTCGGCTTGCGGGAGGCGAAGCGGGCGAAGAGGGCCGCGGTCATGGCCGGGGCGGACACGGCCAGGCGTACCGCTTCCTCGACGGTCCAGCGGCCCTCGCCGGAGTCGTCGACCCGGCCGGACAGGCCGGCCAGCCCGGAGTCCTGCTCCAGGGCGCGGACGAGGAGGTCGAGCAGCCAGGAGCGTACGACCGTGCCGTGTCGCCAGGAGGCGAGGACCTTCGGTACGTCAGGCACGTACTCGCTGGCCTCCAGCAGTTCGTAGCCCTCGGCGAGGGCCTGCATCATGCCGTACTCGATGCCGTTGTGGACCATCTTGGCGTAGTGGCCCGCGCCCACCGGGCCCGCGTGACAGATCCCGTCCTGCTCAGGGGCGAGCGACTCCAGCAGCGGCCACACCCGCTGGACGTGCTCGTCCGCGCCGCCGCACATCACGGCGTAGCCGTTCTCCCGGCCCCAGACGCCGCCGCTGACACCGCAGTCGACGTATCCGACGCCGTGCTCGGCGAGCAGCGCGGCGTGCTCGGTGTCATCACTGAAGCGGGAGTTGCCGCCCTCGACGATCACATCGCCCGGGGAGAGCAGCCCGGTCAGCTGCTGGATCGCCTGGCGGGTGGGGTCGCCGGCGGGCAGCATCAGCCACACCACGCGCGGCGCGGCGAGCTTGCCGACCAGTTCCTCCAGGGAGTCCGCGTCACGGTCCGGTGAGGTGCGGCTGTAGCCGAGCACCTCGTGACCGCGGTCGCGCCAGCGGGCCGCCATGTTGCCGCCCATACGTCCGAGGCCGACGATTCCTACCTGCATGTGCTTCAGTCCTTCGTGGTGGTGGAGTGCGAGTCGGGGGAGAGGAGACGGCCCTCGCGCAGCAGCCGGAGTACGACGCTGTTGTCCAGGTCGCCGAGTCCGCCGGAGTCGATCGCCGAGTAGAGGGCGGCGACGGTGGCGGACAGCGGCAGCGTGACGTCGGCGTCGGCGGCGCTGTCCAGGACGAAGCCGAGGTCCTTGTGGAGATAGCGCGCGGGGCCTGAGGGGGTGAAGTCGCTGTCGGCGAGGTGGTGGCGTTTCTGTGTCAGCACCTCGGAGGCGGCGAGGCCGCCGGCCAATACGTCCAGCAGGGCGGCCGGTTCGAGTCCGCCGCGCTCACCGAGGACGACGGCTTCGGCGAGGGCCACCAGGGTTCCGGCGACCACGAGTTGGTTGCAGGCCTTGGCGAGTGAACCGGCTCCGGTGTCGCCCATGCGGCGGACGGTCGAGCCCATGGCGGCCAGGTAGGGGCGGACCCGTTCGACGGCGTCCGCCGTGCCGCCCGCCATGATGGACAGGGCGGCGTCGCGGGCGCCGGTCACGCCGCCGCTGACGGGAGCGTCGACGATCTCGATGCCGCGCGGGCGCAGCTCCTCGGCCAGCGCACGGACCGCCACCGGCGAGACGGTGCCCATCACGACGAGTGTGTCCATGGCTCCGTCGGTTCCGGCACCCGTGAGCAGCCCGTCCGGGCCGTCGAGCAGCGCCCGCACCTGGGGGAGGTCGGGCAGCATGGTGAGGACGACCCGGGCGGCGCCGGCCACCTGGGCGGGACGGCCGGCGGCACGGCATCCGGCGGCGACGGCGGCTTCGAGGGAGGGCCGGCTGCGGTTCCAGACCAGGACGTCGAAGCCCGCCTCGGCGAGGTTGGCCGCCATGGGCAGACCCATCGCACCGAGTCCGATGAAGCCGACCGTCCGGGGCGGGGGAGACGGGGAGCTCACGGGCGGGCTCCCGCGGTCGCGGGCTCGCCCGGACCGGCTGCCAGCGCGCCCAGCCGCTCGGACAGGTCCGCGTGGCCGAGCACGTCCCGGTTGACGACGAACCGGGGCAGCCGGCCGGTCGCCACGTCCAGGATCGCCCGCACCGCGCTGCCGCCGTTCCCGGCGGACATCTCGTCCGTCCACGCCAGACTGTGCGGGCTGAGCACCACGTTGTCCATGCTCAGCAGCGGGTTGCCCGCATCGGGCGGCTCGGTCTCGAACACGTCCAGTCCGGCGGCGCGGATACGGCCGGCCCGCAGTGCCTCGATCACTGCCGACTCGTCGACGATCGGGCCCCGGGCGACGTTGAGCAGTACGGCCGAGGGCTTCATGAGGGCCAGTCGCCGGGCGTCGACCAGATGGAAGGTCTCCTCGGTCAGCACACACATCACGATCACCGCGTCGGCCTCCGTCATCACAGTTTCGGCGTCGGCGAGACGGACACCGAGTTCCGCTGCGGTCTCCGGCGGGCAGTACGGGTCGTAGGCGATGACCTCGACCTCGAACGGCCGGAGCAGTCCGACCAGATCACGGGCGGTGTTGCCGAGTCCGAGCAGGCCGATCCGGCGGCCGGTGAGCCCCAGCCCCATCCACTGTTCCTTCTCCGACCAGCGTCCCTCGCGCACCAGCCGGTCCTTGGCGGTGACGTTGTGCAGGACGGACAGGAGCAGGGTGAGGGCGGCGGTGGCCACCGGGCGCCGGGCGCCGTCCGGGGTGATGGTCACCAGGACGCCGTTGCGCGTGCAGGCGTCGAGGTCGACGGCGTCGTAGCCGACTCCGAAGCGGGCGAGGAGCAGCGGGGGTCTGGTGACGCCGGCGAAGGTGCGGGCGGTGACGGCGGGGCCGGCGAACAGGACGGCGTCCAGGCCGTCGATGTCCGGGGCGAGGAGTTCGGCGGTGTCGCGAGGGAGGTAGTCCCAGTCGACCCCGGCGGCGTCCAGATCGCCGAGCCGGATGTCGCCCCAGACATTGCGCCCGTCGGCGTCGAGGAAGTCACGGCTGACGCCCACGGTGAACCGGCCGGCGGCCGGTCGGGTGGCCGCCATCACAGCACCGCTACCGGGTTGACGGGCGAGCCCGTGCCGCCGGGGACGTTCAACGGCGCCACGACGAGCAGGAACTCGTAGCGGCCTTCCGCCGCGCAGGCTGTGGACAGCGCCTCCAGGTCGAGGTTGTCGAGCAGCGGTACGCCCATGGCGGTGATGGCGAGGGCGTGCACGGGGGAGTGCAGTCCCTCGACGGGGGAGGGCCGTACGTCGCTGTCGCCGTCGCCGCCGAGCAGGGCGATCCCGCGCTCGGCCAGCAGGGGGATGGCGTCGACGTGGAAGCCGGCGCTGGCGTTGTCGGGATTCCAGGCGCCCAGTTCGGCGCGGCGCCGGAAGTGGCCGGAGCGCAGCAGGACCGCGTCGCCCTCACCGATGGTCACGCCGAGTGCCTTCTCGGCGGCGAGGACGCCGTCGGCGTGTACGGCGGTTCCGGGTTCGAGCCAGTCGGTGCCGAGGGCGGCGGGCAGGTCGATCAGGACGCCCTTGGTGACGAGCGGGCCGAGGGCGGAGACGGCGCCGAAGTGGGCGCCTGCGGCGTCGACGACCTCGCGGGCGGTACGGCCGTCGTAGAGCTGTCCGCGGTAGGCGATGTGGGAGAGGGCGTCGAGATGGCTGACGCCCTTGCCGTGGTAGTCGACGGCGATGAAGTCCTTGTGGCAGGACGGCTCGGGGGCCTCCACGTCGCCGAGGTCGGACATGTAGTGCAGGGCGGGCTTGCCGTTGTCCGGGCCGGGCACCGTGTTCCAGGGCAGGGCCATCGGGACGGTGGTGCCAGAGCGGACCAGGGCGGTGGCACGCTGGACATGGGCCGGGGTGACCCGGTTCCACGCGCCGCGGTCGGCGGGGTCCCAGCGGCCCCAGGTGCGGAGCGTGTCGAAGAGCGTGTCGAATTCCTCCCGCGAGAGGCGAGGTCCGTTGCGGGGGAGGGAGGGGGCGGAAGGAGGTGGCGGGGAATCGGACGGGCTGCTGGTCATGGGCTGCTCAGCGCTCCAAGGCTCGGAGGGTGTCGTCGGCCGGCCCGGAAGGCGCGCTACGGTCGGAGATCTCGGTGGGACTCGGCCGGGATCGCGGGTAGGACCCGGTCGGGAATCTCCGTGAGACTCGACGGCAAAGCGTGCGCCGACGGCATTGTCGTTCGGGGACACACGAGGGACAATAACAACATGCTGAACGACGAACAGAATGATGGGTGGAGTTGACGGTGAGCGCAAGCGACCCGGGAAGTCTTGTCCCGGCGGTGACGCGGGCCGTGGCGATCCTCGACACGCTCGGTGAGGCGGAAGGCCGCCCGCTGTCGGTGAGCGAGCTCGCCCGTGCCCTGGGTCTGCCGAAGTCCTCGACGGGGAACCTGTGTGCCTCCCTGGAGGCGGCGGGCATGATCACGCGCAACGGCACCGGCTTCAGCCTGGGGCGCAAGCTGGTGGAGCTCGGCGGCCGCTACCTTTCCACGGTGGACCAGCTCCGCGACTTCTACGAGCTGTGCCGGCGCAGCTCGCACATCTCCCGTGAGACCGCCCGGGTCGCCGTCCTCGACGGCCTGGACGTGCTGTACCTCGCCCGGTACGACGGCACGCAGCCGTTGCGCCTCACGGCCAACATCGGCGACCGGTTCCCGGCGAACTGCACGGCCACCGGGAAGGCGATCCTGTCGACCCTGGACCCGGCGGTGGCCGAGGACCGGCTGCGCGGCAGGACCCTGCCCGCCCTCAGTGAGCGGTCCCTGACGTCCGTGCCCGCGCTGCTGGAGGACCTGGCGGCGACCCGGGAGCGGGGCTATGCGATCGACGACGAGGAGGCCACGGCCGGTGTGCTCTGCCTGGCCGTGCCTGTCACGGGATTCCGTACGGACTCGGCGCCCTTCGCGATCAGCGTCACCGTACTCAAGGCGCGGCTCGACGACGAGTTCCGTGAGGCGCTGCTGAAGGACCTGCGCGACATCGCGGCGGGGCTGGAGAACCCGATGCTGCCGCAGGGGATGTCCACGAGCAGCAGGTGAGGGCGTGCGGGACCTGTGAGGTCCCGCCGGGAGAGAGCGACGCGACGGCGGCCGTACGGAACCTTTCCGTGCGGCCGCCGTAACTTTGGGGCAATCTATGTCTGCCGAAACCTTGACCAGCATGCTGGGATGAGTTCAGGATTCTGTGCGAGCCGATGGAGTGGTCCTCGGCCGGCAGATCCCCGGAGAAGTCCGTGAACGACGCTCCCGATGACACGACTCCCAGCTCGCCGCCCGACGGCCTCGCGGATCCCCGCCCGCTGGTGACGATTCGCGGACTGCGCAAGCGGTTCGGCGGCACCCTCGCCCTCGCCGACGTCGACCTCGATATCCACGCGGGCAGCGTCCTTGCCCTATTGGGACACAACGGTGCCGGAAAATCCACACTTATCAAGATCCTTGCCGGTGTTTACCGCGCCGATGAAGGCCAGGTCACCATCGCCGGACACCCCCTCGGCACCGACGCTGCCTCCACCGAGATGTCCTTCATCCACCAGGACCTGGGCCTGGTGGAGTGGATGTCGGTGGCCGAGAACGTCGCCCTGGGCACCGGCTACCCCCGCAAGGGCGGCCTCGTTTCCTGGCGGCAGGTACGCCGGCGCTGCACCGAGGCCCTGGACATCGTCGCCGGTCACCTCGACCCGGACGCGGCCGTCGCCGACCTCACCCGCGCCGAGCGCTCCCTGGTCGCCATCGCCCGCGCGCTGTCCACCCGCGCCCGCCTCATCGTCCTCGACGAGCCCACCGCCAGCCTGCCCGCCGCCGACTGCGCCCGGCTCTTCGACGTCCTGCACACGCTGCGGGACCGCGGCCACGCCATCGTCTATGTCAGCCACCGCCTCGACGAGGTCTACCAGGTCGCCGACCGCTTCGCCGTCCTTCGCGACGGGCACCTCATCAGCCAAGGCCTGCTCGCCGAGCACGGCCCCGAGCGGATCGTGCACGACATCGTCGGCCGCGGGCCGGAGAGCCATCGTCCCGCCGCACCCCGCACCACCGGCACCACGGCCGCCACCGTGCTGCGCCTGACCGGTGCCACCACCGAGGGCGCCGGCCCCGTCGACCTGGAGCTGCGTGCCGGGGAGGTCCTCGGCATGGTCGGCCTCACCGGCGCCGGCCACATGGACCTCGGCCGCGCCCTCGCCGGAGCCCGCCCCTTCACCGAAGGCGAGGTACTGCTCGACGGCAGCCCGTACCGTCCCCGTTCGGTCGCCGCCGCCGTGGACGCGGGCATCGGCTTCGTCACCAGCAACCGCCAGGAGGAGGGCTGCGCCCTCGAACTCACCGTGCGCGAGAACTTCCTGGCCAACCCCCGCGCGGACGCCCGCTCACCCTGGCGCTGGATCAGCCCGAGGCATGAGCGCGCGGAGGCCGGCGACCTGGTGGAGCGCTTCGGAGTGCGCCCCGCCGACCCCGAGGCACCGATCGCCACCCTCTCCGGCGGCAACCAGCAGAAGGTCATGATCGGCCGCTGGCTGCGCCTGAGCCGCCGCGTGGTGATCCTCGAGGAACCGACCGCCGGCGTCGACGTCGGCGCCAAGGCCGAGATCTACCGGCTCCTCGACGACGCCCTCGCAGCCGGACTCGCCGTCCTGCTCATCTCCACCGATTTCGAAGAGGTCGCCGACGTCTGCCACCGGGCCCTGGTCTTCGTACGGGGCGGCGTGACCGCGGAACTGTCCGGCGAAGCCCTCAACGTCACCGAACTCACCCATGCCGCGTCGGCCATGCCGGCGCTGACCGGAACGGGCACCCACTGATGGCCACCGAGACCGAATCCTCCCGCCACGCCCTGCGGAACACGAGCCCGACCCCCCGCACCGCCACAACCGAAGGTCCGCGCAAACCGGGCACCGGAAAGCAGAAGCCCCCTGGCGGCGGCCGGCTCCGCGGCCACCTCATAGGCACCTACGGCCTGCTCACCCTCACCGTCCTGCTGTTCCTGGTCTTCTCCCTCGCCCTGCCGGACACCTTCCCGACCCTGGCCAACGCCTCGTCGATCCTGTCCAACCAGTCGATCCCCGCGATGCTCGCGCTCGGCGCGATGATCCCCATCGTCACCGGCAAGTTCGACCTCTCCGTCGGCTACGGCCTCGGCCTCGCCCACGTCCTGGCGATGCAGCTCATCGTCAACAACGGCTGGCCCTGGCCGGTGGCCTGCCTCGTCGTCATCGCCGGAGGCGGCCTCATCGGCGTCTTCAACGGCCTGCTGGTCGAGTTCGCCAAGATCGACTCCTTCATCGCCACCCTCGGCACCGGCAGTGTCCTGTACGCCTGCACCGGCTGGATCACCGACGGCGCCCGCATCGTCCCCGGTCCGCACGGCCTGCCCCCGGCCTTCACGGACCTGTACGACTCGACGTTCCTCGGCCTGCCCGTACCCGCCTTCTATGTCCTCGGCCTCGCCGTCATCCTCTGGCTGCTGCTGGAGCGGCTGCCGCTCGGCCGCTACCTGTACGTCATCGGCTCCAACGCCCGCGCCGCCGACCTGGTCGGCATCCCCACCCGCCGCTATGGCATCTACGCGTTCGCCGGGTCCGGCATCGTGGTCGGCTTCGCCGGGGTCCTGCTCGCCGCCCAGCAGCAGATCGGCAACCCCAGCGTCGGCATGGACTATCTGCTGCCAGCCTTCGTGGGCGCTCTCCTCGGCTCCACCGCCATCAAGCCCGGGCGTGCCAACGCCGCAGGCACCGTCGTCGCCGTCGCCATCCTCGCCATCGGCCTCGCCGGCATCCAGCAGCTCGGCGCCGAGTTCTGGGCCACGTCCCTGTTCAACGGCGGCACCCTCCTCCTCGCCGTCGGCCTGGCCGGCTACTCCGCACGCCGCCGGCTGCGCGCCGGAGCCACTGCCACACGCAAGTCGCTCTCGGAGCCCGCGCCGTCCACACCAGCCCCGTCCACGAACCAGGCCTGAGCACTCCGGGCGACGGGAGCCGTCTCGCTTCCCTTCTCGAACTCTCCCCCCCCCGCACGTCAGCAAGGAGCACGTCCGTGTCGTACAACCACACCCGCGTCACGCCGCTGAGAGCTGTGGCCGCGCTCGCTCTGGTCACCGCCTTCGCCGCGGGCTGCACCCGAGGTTCGGAAGCCGGCAGCACTGCCGCCGTCTCCGACGCGAAGGCCGGCTGTCCCGCCGTCCTCGCCAAGGCCAAGAAGGCGGTCAAGGCGGCCGAGGACGTCAACGCCCCCTGGGACGGCCCGACGACCGGCCCCAAGGCGGTCTCCGGCAAGACCATCGTCTACGTCGCCCAGAGCATGACCAACCCGGGAGTTGCAGGAGCCGCCGAGGGAGTCAAGGAGGCCGCCAAGGCCATCGGCTGGAAGATGCGGATCATCGACGGCCAGGGCACCCCGGCCGGTATCCAGGCCGCGCTCAGCCAGGCCGTCGCCGTCAAGCCCGACGGGATCGTACTGTCTGGCTTCGACCCCAAATCGACCGCACAGCAGGTCGCCCAGGCCAACGCCGCCGGCATCCCCCTCATCGGCTGGCACGCCGTCGACGCCCCCGGCCCCAGCACGGACCCGAAGCTCTTCAGCAACGTCACGACCAGGGTCCAGGACGTTGCCAAGATCAGCGCGGACTGGGTCATCAGCCAGTCCAACGGCCGGGCGGGCGTGGTCGTCTTCACCGACGCCTCCATCCCCTTCGCCAAGGGCAAGTCGGACCTGATCGAGAAGGAACTCGCCACCTGTTCCGACGTGAAGGTCCTGACGACGTCCAACATCCCCATCGCCGACGCCAGCAACCGCACACCACAGGAGGTGTCCGCGCTGCTGTCCCGCTTCGGCACCAAGTGGACCAACTCCATCGCCATCAACGACCTGTACTTCGCCGACGCGGCCCCGTCCCTGCGCGCGTCAGGCAAGCAGGGCAACGGAGCGCCCTTCAACATCGGCGCGGGTGACGGCGACCCGTCCGCCTTCCAGCGCATCAACAGCAAGCAGTTCCAGACGGCGACCGTTCCCGAACCGCTGTCCGAGCAGGGCTGGCAGATCATCGACGAGTTCAACCGCGCCTTCGCCGGCAAGCCCGCCAGCGGCTACGTTGCCCCGGCTCACATCACCTCGGCCGACAACAGCGGTGGCAAGTCCTCCTGGGACCCCAAGGGATACCGGGAGGCGTACCAGAAGCTCTGGGGGAAGTGACCTCGCCCTCCTCCGCCAGACCGTCCCTCCCGTCCGGCCCCGGGGGGGGCTCCACCGCGCCGCCCCTTTTCGAATCCGGAGTTCACCCGTGCACCCGTCCCCGTCCGTGGACGCAGCCCACCTCCCGCCCGCCAGCCCCTTCACTTGGACCGAGTTGGACCAGCGGGCCGTCGACACCGCGCGTGTCCTGGCCGCCGATGCCGTACAGAAGGTCGGTAACGGCCATCCGGGTACGGCGATGAGCCTGGCACCTGCCGCCTACACCCTCTTCCAGAAGGTGATGCGGCACGACCCGGCGGACGCCGACTGGGTCGGGCGCGACCGTTTCGTGCTGTCCGCCGGCCACTCGTCCCTGACCCTCTACACCCAGCTGTACCTGGCCGGTTTCGGCCTGGAGCTGGACGACCTGAAGTCCTTCCGCACGTGGGGTTCGAAGACCCCCGGCCACCCGGAGTACGGGCACACGACCGGTGTGGAGACGACGACCGGCCCGCTCGGGCAGGGTGTCGCGAACGCGGTGGGCATGGCGATGGCCGCCCGCTACGAGCGTGGTCTGTTCGATCCGGAGGCCCCCGAGGGCGAGTCCCCCTTCGACCACTTCGTCTACTGCATCGCCGGTGACGGCTGCCTCCAGGAGGGCATCTCCGCCGAGGCGTCCTCGATGGCGGGTCACCAGAGGCTGGGCAACCTGATCCTGCTGTGGGACGACAACCACATCTCGATCGAGGGCGACACCGAGACGGCCGTGTCCGAGGACACCGTCAAGCGGTACGAGGCCTACGGCTGGCACGTGCAGCGGGTGGAGCCGCAGGAGAACGGCGACCTGGACCCGGCGGCGATCTTCGAGGCGATCCAGAAGGCCAAGGCCGTCACGGACAAGCCGTCGTTCATCGCGATGCGCTCGATCATCGCCTGGCCGGCCCCGAACGCGCAGAACACCGAGGCCGCGCACGGCTCGGCGCTGGGCGCGGAGGAGGTCGCGGCGACCAAGCGGGTGCTGGGCTTCGACCCGGAGCAGTCCTTCGAGGTCGCGGGCGAGGTCATCGAGCACACCCGCAAGGCGCTGGAGCGGGGCCAGGCGGCCCGTGCGGTGTGGGAGAAGGCGTACCAGCAGTGGCGGGACAACAACCCCGAGCGCGCCGCCGAGTACGACCGGATCGCGGGGGTGAGCTGCCCACCGGCTGGGAGGAGAAGATCCCGGTCTTCGAGGTGGGCAAGGGCGTGGCCACGCGTGCCGCCTCCGGCAAGGTCCTCCAGGCGCTCGGCGCGGTCGTGCCCGAGCTGTGGGGCGGTTCGGCCGACCTGGCCGGCTCCAACAACACCACGATCGACAAGACCAGCTCCTTCCTCCCGGGCGACAACCCGCTGCCGGAGGCGGACCCGTACGGCCGCACGATCCACTTCGGTATCCGCGAGCACGCGATGGCCGCCGAGATGAACGGCATCGCGCTGCACGGCAACACCCGGATCTACGGCGGCACGTTCCTGGTCTTCTCCGATTACATGCGCAACGCGGTGCGGCTGTCGGCGCTGATGCACCTGCCGGTGACGTACGTGTGGACGCACGACTCCATCGGTCTGGGCGAGGACGGCCCGACCCACCAGCCGGTCGAGCACCTCGCGTCGCTGCGTGCCATCCCGGGCCTGAACATCGTCCGGCCCGCCGACGCCAACGAGACGGCCATCGCCTGGCGCGAGATCCTCAGGCGGCACACCACCACCCCGGCCCCGCACGGTCTCGCACTCACCCGCCAGGGCGTACCGACGTACGAGCCCAACGAAGATACCGCCAAGGGCGGTTACGTCCGCTTCGAGGCCGAGGGCGGGCAGCCGCAGGTGGTGCTGATCGCCACTGGTTCGGAAGTACAACTGGCAGTGGCCGCCCGGGAGCAACTCCAGGCCGAAGGCATCCGGACTCGAGTCGTGTCCATGCCGTCGGTCGAGTGGTTCGAGGAACAGGACCAGGACTACCGGGACAACGTCCTGCCGCCGTCCGTCAAGGCTCGTGTCGCGGTGGAGGCCGGGGTCGGCCTGACGTGGCACAAGTACGTCGGGGACGCCGGCCGCATCGTTTCCCTGGAGCACTTCGGTGCTTCGGCCGACGGCAAGGTCCTTTTCCGTAAGTTCGGCTTCACTGCCGAGGCCGTGGCCGCCGCCGCGCGGGAAACCCTCACCGACCGCACAACAGAAGACACGCCCCCCATGAATGACGACTCGCTAAAACGTCTCACGGCGGAAGGCGTGGCGATCTGGCTGGACGACCTGTCCCGCAAGCGGCTCACGTCCGGCAACCTCGCCGAGCTGATCGACCGGCACCACGTCGTGGGCGTCACCACCAATCCCACGATCTTCCAGCAGGCGATCGGTGACGGTGGCGACTACGCCGACCAGCTCCACGACATGGCCCTGCGGGGTGTCACGGTCGCCGAGGCCGTCCGTTTGCTCACCGCGGCGGACGTGCGGGATGCCGCCGACGTCCTGCGCCCGGTCTTCGACACCACCGGCGGCCGGGACGGGTGGGTCTCCATCGAGGTGGACCCCCGGCTCGCACACGCCGCGGACGCGACGATCGCCGATGCCAGACATCTCGCCTGGTTGATCGACCGTCCCAACGTCCTGATCAAGATTCCGGCCACCAGGGCGGGGCTCCGGGCCATCACCGCGGTCATCGGTCTCGGGATCAGCGTCAACGTCACGCTGATCTTCTCGCTGGACCGCTACCGCGAGGTCATGGAGGCCTATCTCACGGGCCTGGAGAAGGCGCGCGACAAGGGCCTCGACCTCGACCGGATCCACTCGGTGGCGTCCTTCTTCGTCTCCCGTGTCGACACCGAGATCGACAAGCGGTTGGACGCCCTGGGCACCCCGGAGGCCAGGGCGCTGCGCGGCAGAGCCGCCCTCGCCAACGCCCGTCTCGCCTACCAGGCCTACGAGGAGGTCTTCGGCTCCGCCGACGGGGCGACGCCGCCCTCCCACCGCTGGAGCGCGCTGACAAGCGCCGGCGCCCACAGGCAGCGTCCGCTGTGGGCGTCCACCGGTGTGAAGGACAAGGCGTACAGGGACACGATGTACGTCACGGAGCTGGTGGCGCCCAACACGGTGAACACCATGCCGGAGGCCACCCTGAGAGCCGTCGCAGACCACAGCGCGATCACCGGCAACTCCATCACGGGCACCTACGAGCAGGCCCGCGCCGACCTCGACGCGGTCGAGAATCTGGGCATCTCTTACACCGCCGTCGTACAAGGGCTGGAGACGGAGGGCATCCACAAGTTCCAGCAGTCCTGGGACACCTTGCTGAGCGCCGTCCGCAGCGCACGGCCACGCCGTGGCCGGTGACGTCCCCTGGGCTTACATAAATCCTGGCCATGTTCAAGCGCTTGGACTTCCGCAGGGGCTGAGCCCCGGCAGCGAGCTTGACCGGGCGCGTGATCGGCCCTGCGGTGCTTGTGTACGCCGTTCCCGGGCCACGGAGACGCATGTCGTGGCGGATCAATCCCGGCAGGTTCTTCGTCTGCTGGTGGTGCATCACCTGGATGCCTCTGACCAGCGCACATACGGGCGTTGAAGAGAAGCGCCTGGGGTGACCCGCACATGGTCCGGATCTTGGCCTTGAGTTGGGCGGAGCGGCACAGCGCGGTCGGCACGGAACCAGTGAAGGTCACCGAGCCGGAGAAGGCCACCTCCGCCGAGAATGCCACGGCGAGCAACTGGCACCGCTGAGCAGCTGGGCGGTGCACACGCTGGTCGTGGTGTCAGCGAACTCCTCGGGGATGGCGTCGGCTTCGGCCGTGGGCACGTTCGGCAGCCGAAGGTCGTGCTGCGAGGGCACACGGGTGCCGCTCTCGAAGCGCGTGTGGCTCATGAGGGCCAGGCACCAAGATCACCTACCGCACATCATCATTTCGACAAAATGCGATCTTCTTGCAGGCGAATGACGCCTCCCGAAGCCTGTCCTCGGCCGGCACAAGCTATGGCGCCGCTTGCAATTCTTCCGGCTTCCTCCGGAAGTGTCACTCGGAGGAGTGAGTCGGCCAGACTGACCGGGCCGGGGTGGCGGCCTTCACCGCAGGACCCGTGACGTCCCCGCGGACTAGGTCAGGTATCGGTCCCGGAGTTCGCGCGGCGGCGTGCGGAATGGGGGCCGTGCCAGTCCAGGCACAGGACGGTGGCGTCGTCTTCCGGGTGGCCGTTGCAGGCGTCGGTGACTGTGGTGGCCAGATTTCGCGCGACCTCGCGCGGATGCTCGCCGGCGGTGTCACGGATGAGGCCGGGGAGGTCGACCTTCTGCGCTTGGCGTTCTTGCATGCCGTCGGTGTAGAGCACGAGGCGGTCAGCAGGGCGCAGGTCGAGGTTCTGCACGTTGAAGGGGCCCTTGTGCGCGGCGACGCCGAAGGGCAGGTTCACTGCGAGGCGCAGTTCGTCTACCGTGCCGTCGCGCAGTCGTAGGGGCCAGGGGTGGCCTGCGTTGACGAGCTGGGCGCCGGTCCCGTCCAGGGCGATGCGCAGCAGCTGGCCGGTGGCGAAGGTCCGTCTGCCGTGGTCGAGGAGGGCCTGGTGGGTCTGGCGGGCCTGTTCGGCGAGGTCGGTCCCGGCGCGGCGGGCGCCGCGGGAGGCATTGACCAGGAGGGTGGCCATGAGGGCGGCGTCGACGTCGTGGCCCATGGCGTCGGTGATGGACAGGTGCAGGGTGTCGTGGTCGATGGCGTAGTCGTAGGTGTCACCGGCGATGTCGGCGGCCGGGACGAGGGCGCCGGCGAGGGCGAACTCGGCGGCCTCGCACGAAGGGGCCGAGGGCAGGAGCTGGCGCTGGATCTCCGCGGCCAGACTGACCGAGGTGGTGCGGTTGCCCCAGTGGTAGAGGTCGGTGAACCGGCGGTCGGTGACGATGATGTACGCCAGCGCGTGCGCGGCCTCTTCCACTTGCTCCAGCACATCCTGTGTGACCTGGGGGAGGAGCAGCTCCAGGACACCGACGGCGTCGCCGCGGTTGGTGACGGGGGCGAGTACCCGCTGCCCGCGCTCGCCCTCCGGAGCCTGCACCAGTTCCTGGGCGCGCAGGACCTCGTCGTAGATGCTGTCGTCGAAGGGAACCTGTTCGGCGCGGCGCTCCTGTCGCGTAGCCGCCTCCTCGCTGACCCGCAGCAGGCGCTGGCCGACGACGTCGACGCACAGGAACGACACGTGTCGCGCGCCGAACCGGTCGCGCAGGTTGCGCGCCACGACATCGAGGGAGGCCACCGGTGCGGCGTCCTCCGCCGTTGCCAGCACCTCAGCCAGTTCGATCCGATCGCGTGCCACGTCAGCCTCCTTTTGGGTTGCCAACTCGTTTTCCCGCCGACGCGACAGGCACAGCATGGCTGTGACACATGCCTCAGCCCGTACGCGCCGGGACAGAGGAGGACCTCCAGAGACGTCACCCCTCTGACTGAGTCCCGGACGCCTGATGTGAAGGTTCGGGGGTAAACGGGTCGCAGCACGTTTGGGTACAGGGGGGTGGGCCGGCATGGAGCAGACGGCGGGCGGTGAGGGCGGGCAGTCTCTGGTGGAGAACCTCGTATCGGTTTCGGGGGCGTTCGAGGGCAGCGAGGACATCGCCGTCGCCCGCGATCTGGCCCGCAGCTTCCTCACCGATGTCCAGGCGGTGCACGGGCTGCCGGTGTCCGGGCGCGCGATGGGGATGGTGCAGCTCGTGGTCAGCGAGCTGGTGACCAACGCCCGCAAGTACGCCCCAGGCCCGTGCCTGCTGACGCTGGAAGTCAACGGCGGCGCGGTGGAGGTGACCGTGTGGGACAGCAACCCGACGCCGCCGGCGATCCTCCCGCCCGACCCGATGCGGATCGGCCAGCACGGGCTGGAGATCGTCATGGCGGTCGGCCAGAGTTTCGCAGTCCACCGCGAACCCGTGGGCAAACGGATCACCACGGCCATCGCGCTGGCCGACGGTCCGACCGGAGACGTCACCAGCCGACGGCTGTGACGGCTTTCGCCGTGCCTGAGCGCTTCGTCACGAAGTGCACCGTCGCCCAGGGCCTTGCCGCTGCCGATCTTGTAGCGGACCTTGGACGTGGTGTAGGTGCCGTTGTGGTTGCCGACGGAGTCGTGGCCTGAGTCACTTCTCATGCGCCGAAGGCCGGCTCTCGGCCTCGGCATCCAGAGGTGCCGTAGCGGGCATCGCCGGTGAGACGGACGGTGTCGTACTCGCCCTACAGGACGCCTCCGTCGGCACGACCTTATGGGCCGCCCGGACACACGTGCCCACAGGAGTCCGGTGGCAGGGCCTCCGGCCGACGCGTCGGGGTGACGGTGGTAGGCAGTTTCCAGCCCCCTCTCCGTGCTGCCTCGCGAGAGGTCTGCGCCCCGAGTGGCGCACCGCAGGACGAGCAGCCGGCACACAGGGGCGTAGCGCGGATCATCGGCTGCTGTCGCTCCGGGCGAGGGCCCGGAGGACGCTGGAGAAGAAGACGAAAACGGCAGGCGAGCGCCCCACCTGCACCGGGCTCCTGTGCGACGGTGCACCGGGGGCGCGCGCCGGGCAGCGGGCGCCCCCGATGAAAGAAGCAGGCCATGAACGGGCCGGTGGTAGTGGGAGTGGACGGTTCACCGTCAGCTCTTGCAGCGGTGGACGAGGCAGCCCTGGAGGCGTCACTGCGAGGCGTGGAATTGCGCGTGGTGCATGCCTTTCTGTGGCCCGCCATGCACGCACCGCCCGGTTCGTCACCGCTGGGACCTTTGACCGGCGCCCTGCACGAATCGGTCGAACGGATCGTGGCGGACGCCGTGGAACGCGCGCGGAGCCAGGCCGAGGGCCTGCACGTCGCCCACGCCGTGATCGCCGGTGAGGCATCGACGGTCTTGCAAGCACAGTCGCGCACGGCACAGCTCGTCGTGGTCGGCCACCGAGGCTCCGAGGGCATCACCGGGCTGCTCGCCGGTTCCACCGCCGTACATCTGAGCGCGCACGCCCGCTGCCCGGTGATGGTCGTCCGAGGACGCCCGGACCCGGCCGGTCCGGTACTGGTGGCGGTCGACGGCTCCCCACAAGGGCAGCCCGCCATCGCCTTCGCCTTCTCCGAGGCCGCCTTGCGGGGCACAGACCTGGTCGCGCTCCACGTCTGGAGCACCTGGACCGATCACGGCGAGCACGCTCTGGGCCACCCAGTGGAGCTGGTGGAGCTGGTGGGCGACGTGGGCCGGCTCCAGCAGGTGGAGGAGCGGGTGCTTGCCGAGGCCATCTCAGGAGGCCGCGACCAGTACCCGGGTGTAACCGTACGGCCCCGTCTGGTCCGCGGGCGCACCCGCCCGGCCCTGATCGAAGCGAGCGCGGATGCCCAACTGATGGTGGTCGGCGCACGCGGGCACGGCGGATTTACGGGCCTACTCCTGGGGTCCGTCAGCCAGGCCGCCCTCCATCACGCCCACTGCCCGGTCACTGTGGTGCGCTCCGACCTCTGACCGCCTCACCGGCGGGGCTGTTGCTGCACCCCTCGACCAGCACGCCTGCCCTCAGTAAGGGTCGAAACGGCAACGACCCACCAAGCTGTGCGTTGCTCCGACAAGCAAGACGCCGCCGCGATCTGGAAAAAGGCAGGTACGTTTCAGTCACGGTCTTGGTGGGCGGTGGCGGAGTAGCCGTCGTGCCAGGCGGCTTTGGCGCCGGAGTCCCCGATTCGGTAGACCTGTATGCCCGCGCCCACGCCGATGAGGAGCGACAGCACGGCGGCGGCGACGCGCAGCGGAAGGTGCACCGCTGCCGCGCCCCTGCCGGTGGATTCCACCGCATCGGGGGTGCGGGCGGCGGCGCGGCGGTACGTCCACCACACGGCGGTGGCCAGCAGGAACAGGGCCACCGTCCAGGGGAGCAGTTGGTCACCGAGTTCGGCGTGCTTACGCACCAGGGCGTTGCTGTCAACGTGTCGTTCCAGCCACTCGCCGGCGTCTGTCGTCAGTGGCACGCTCACCAGGGATACCAGGGCGAGGATCGGCAGTGCGAGGCCGAACCTGCGCATTATTGACGGCCAGAAGGCGCACAGGACCAGACAGAGCCCGGTGAGGGGCACCAGGACCACGACGGCGTGTACGAACAGGACGTGTGCGGGGAGGCCGTTGATGAGATGGGGTCCCACAGGGGGCTCCTTCGGGGTTGGCGTTGAGGGCTGGAGGGGAGTTCGGCTTGACGGCTCGGCGGACGCGGTGTGGAGCCGCGGCCGCGAAGGGGCGGCGCTCGCTCCGTACGGCATGTGGTCCGTAACCCGACTCATGATCCATAGAGGTTGAATCCGGACGTGCGCCATGCCTGGCTGTCGGGCTTGAGGGCGAGCGCCTCGTATCCCTGCAGCGAGTCGAGCCAGTCCCGGGAGCTGTCGCCTCTGGCGAACGCGGCGGTGGCGTAGGCGTCCGTCATGGTCAGCCGGGGGCCGGTGACGGTGATGGAGGTGAGCTCCGTGGCGGGTGTGCCGTGGTGGGGGTTGAGGATGTGGGCGCCGCGTTCGGCGGTTCCTGAGGTGGCGATGGCCAGGTCCTCCTCGGCGGTGATGACCGTGGCGAGCTCGCCGGGGCGCAGCGGGTGGGCGATGCCGATGCGCCACGGGGCGCCGGGGGCCGCCTGACCGCGTAGCTGGAGGTCGCCGCCGCCGTTGACGCATGTGTTGCGGGCGCCGGCTTCGTACAGCAGCTGGGATGCGGTTTCGGTGGCCCAGCCCTTGACGAGGCCGGAGGGGTCGAGAGTGCCGTCGGGGGTGATGCTGAACCAGCCGTCGCTGGCGTGTGTGGCGTGGGCGCACAGCGACAGCACTTCGTGGACCTCGGGCGGGCAGTCGGCGAGGCGGATGTCGCCGCGGCTGAGCCGGCTGATGGCGCTGTCGGGTCGGTAGGTGGAGAACACGGTGTCCACGGTGTGCAGGGCGCGGACGGCGTGGGCGAGGGCGCGGTGGATGGCCGGGGTGGGCTGGTCGCGGATGTCGAAGGAGAAGACGGTGCCCATCACGTGTTCGACGTGGTGCAGGCGGCGTGCGGTGTCAGGCATGGGCCTGGTCCAGTGCGCTCTGCAGGGACTGGATGTAGCCCTGGCTGGTGTAGCTGGCGCCGGAGACGGCGTCGATGTGGGCGCTCTGAGCGCCTAGCGCTTCCTGGGCCAGTCGGGGCAGGGCGTAGGAGGCGATCTGATGGTCCCGGCCGTTCTGGTCCGGTGCCTGGAGCACCCGGACGGCGGTGAGCTTGCCGTGGGTGAGGGTGGCGGCCACCTGCACGGTCCCGTACTGGGTGTCGATGGGATCTCCGGTGAACGTGCCCGTCCCGCTCGCCTTGCCCGAGGGGGTACTGCCCGGGGTGTGGGGCGAGGAGGATGCCAGGGGGGAACGTGGCGGGACACCGGCCAGGGCGGGGGACTGGTGCGGTTTGAGAGCGAGCAGCGTGACGATCAGGGCGCTGATCCCGGTGGTGGCCAGGAGGGCTCGGCGCATGGCGGTTCTCCTTAGAACGCGAACGACTCGTGGTGGATGCGCCGGCCCGGC
Organism: Streptomyces coeruleorubidus; assembly: GCF_028885415.1. GTDB lineage: Bacteria > Actinomycetota > Actinomycetes > Streptomycetales > Streptomycetaceae > Streptomyces > Streptomyces coeruleorubidus_A. The sequence goes on along the minus strand of NZ_CP118527.1, from coordinate 751,392 downwards.
ACGCCCGCTTCCTGCAGGGCACGTATCGCGGCCTCGGCCATGCCAGGCGGGCCGCAGAGGTACACGTCGTGCGCGGCCAGGTCCGGCACCAGGCTGCTCAGGCCCTCGGCGGTGAGCGGCGATGAGTACCCGGTCGGCTCGTCGACGATGTAGTGGACGGCGGCGTGGCGGTGGGCGGCTATCGCGTCGATCTCGCTGCGCAGGGCGAGGTCCTCGGCGCGGCGGGCCCGGTAGATGAGCGTGACCTGTCCCGGGAGCGTCTCGAACAGTGTCCGCAGGGGGGTGATGCCGACGCCGCCGCCCAGGAGCAGGACCTTGGGGGCGGTGCGGCGGTGCGCGGTGAAGCCGCCGTAGGGGCCCTCGGCCCATACGCGGGTGCCGGGAGCCAGCCGGGCGAGCGCGGCGCTGTGCCCGCCGGCCGCCTTGACCGTGATCCGCAGCCGACCGGGGTGGGCGGGGACGGAAAGTGAGTAGGGGTTGGCGGTCCACCACAGCCCGCGAGTAAGGAAGCGCCAGCGCAGGAACTGGCCCGGCTCACCCCCCAACTCGTCAAGGTGCTCGCCGCTGAGGTGGACGGAGACCACGCCCGGCGCCTCGGGATGCACCGCGGTGACCCGCAAACGGTGGCGCAGCCCGCGCCGTACGGGGACGGCGAACCGGTACCAGGCCACCAGCGCGGCGACGCCGAGGAAGAGCGTGTACCAGGCCGCCTGGGCGAGTCGGTTGCCGACGAAGTCCGCGCCGTTGGAGAGCTGGTGCCCGAAGGTGAGGAAGATGGCGAGGTAGGTGGCGAAGTGCAGGTAGTGCCAGGTCTCGTAGCTCATCTTCCGGCGCACCGCGCGGGCCGAGAGAACGCCGGTGGCGAGGAACAGCAGAAAGCCGGCGGTGCCCTTGAGGAGATCGGGGTAGTGCAGAACGAGCGTGGAGGTCTGGCTGACCACGTTCGTGTGGGAGGTCAGGGAGTAGCCCCAGATGATCAGCAGGGTGTGGGCGAGGGCGAGCGAGATGGTGCAGCGGCCGCCCAGGGCGTGCCAGCGGGCGAGGCGGTCGGTGCCCACGCTGTGGTCCAGGAGCGGGATGCGGGCCATCAGCGCCAGCAGGACCGCGCACGCGTAGCCGGCCAGGAGGCCGGTGATGCGCCCAGCGCCGGTGAGCCAGCCCGCCGGGCCGATCACGGAGGTCGTGTCGCTCCACCACAGGGCCAGCACCCCGGCGGCACCGGTCCAGATCACCAGCTGCGCCAGGAACGGCACGATGTTGCGGCGCGGCCGCCGGTGACGCATGCCGCGGCTCGCACAGGTGGTGGACGTGAACGTGGTGGTCATGAGGCTCCTTCCGGAAGAGCACGCTCCGGCGATGGGCGGCCAGCCTCACGGCCCAACCTCTGCGTACCTTCTGAAACAGCCTCCGACAGCCCGCCTCAGCGGCGATTCAGAGGAAACTCAGAGGTCCCGCCCCTCACGGCGGCGCCGGGGTGGGGGATGCTGGACCGACCATGGACGAGCGCCGAACGAAATCTCTCCTGCACCGACCCGACGGGGCACCGGTGCGGGTCCTGGTCGTCGACGACGAACCCGACGTCACCGAGGTGCTGGCCGGCGTGCTCACCGGCGAGGGCTGGCAGGTGCGGACGGCCGCCGACGGGGCCGGCGCGCTCGCGACGGCCCGTGACTTCCGGCCCGACGCGGTGGTCCTGGACTGGATGCTGCCCGACCTCGACGGCCTGCAGGTCCTGCGCGAACTGCGGCGCGAGGCGCCCAGCGTGTGCGTGCTGTTCCTGACCGCCCGCGACGCGGTCGAGGACCGCATCGCAGGCATCACCGCGGGCGGCGACGACTACGTCACCAAGCCTTTCAGCCTGGAAGAGGTCCTGGCCCGGCTGCGCGGACTGCTGCGCAGGGCCGGCATGGCCACCGAGCCGGGTGAGAACTGGCTGACGGTCGGCGACCTCACCATGGACGAGGAAGCCCGCGAAGTCCGCCGCGCGGGGACGGTCGTCGACCTGTCTCGCACCGAGTTCGAACTCCTGCGGTTCCTCATGCGCAACCCCCGCAGGGTGTTGTCCAAGGACCAGATCCTCGACCGGGTCTGGGCCTACGACTTCGGCGGCCGCGCCCACATCGTCGAGCTCTACATCAGCTACCTGCGCAAAAAGATCGACGCCGGACGCACCCCGATGATCCACACGGTGCGCGGTGTCGGTTACGTCCTCAAGCCGGAGTCGTCGTGAGACGCCTTGCGCCCCGCACCCTGCGCAGCCAGCTCACCGCCGGGCTCGTCGCCCTCCTGGCTGTCGCGTGTCTCACCGTCGGTGTCACTACCGTCCTCGCGCTGAGAGGGTTCCTCATGGGGCGTCTGGACGAGCAGCTCACCGCGTCCGGCGGCCGGTTCGCCGCCAGTCTGGAACACGAAGCCACACCCGACGCCGACAACCGCCCCGATACCCGCGGGCAGTCCGAGGCGACCTTCGGTGCCCGCCTCCTTGCCGGCGCCGTCACCCAGGCCGCCGTGGTCGACGACGCCACCGACCGCCCCGTCCAGCTCACCCAAGGCGATCGCCGCGCACTGGCAGACGTCCCCGTCGACGGGCGCGGACACAGCATCCGCCTCGCCACGCTCGGGCCCTACCGCCTCACGGCCGTACAGGGCGACGACCACGACATCCTGATCACCGGTCTGCCCCTGCACCCCGTAGAAGACACACTCCACCGCCTCGAAGCCGTCGAGGCCGCCGTGTTCGGCGCAGCCCTCGCAGCCACCGGCATCGCGGGCGCCCTGTGGGTACGGATCTCCCTGCGCCCCCTCCAAAGGGTCACCGCACAGGCCGCCGGCGTCGCCAGGCTGCCGCTCGCCAGCGGCGAAGTCGCCATGCCACAGCCCCTGCCCGACACCGACCCACGCACCGAAGTCGGCCAGGTCGGCACCGCACTCAACCACATGCTCGGCCACATCGAGGACGCCCTCACCCGGCGCCAGACCAGCGAGGAAAGACTCCGCGCCAGCGAGGAAAGACTCCGGCACTTCGCCGCCGACGCCAGCCACGAACTACGCACCCCCGTCGCCAACATCCGCGGCCACGCCGAACTCGCCCTGCGCCACCACAGCCCCGTCCCCGCCGAAGTCCACCACGCCCTGGAACGCATCGACGCCGAATCACACCGTATGACCCGCCTCGTCGACGACCTGCTCCTCCTCGCCCGCCTCGACGCCGGACGCCCCCTCGAACACCACACGGTCGACCTCACCCGGCTCGTCCTGAACGCCACCGAGGACGCCCGCGCCGCAGGCCCCCAACACCGCTGGCTCCTCGACCTCCCCGAAGAACCCGTCACCGTCACCGGCGACGCACACCGCCTCCAGCAGGCCATCGGCAATCTCCTGGCCAACGCCCGCACCCACACCCCACCCGGCACCGAAGTGACCATCTCTCTCACCGCGGACACCACCAACACCTGCGTGACCGTGAGCGACAAGGGACCGGGCATTCCCGAAGAACTCCAGCCCGAAGTCTTCGAACGCTTCGTCCGCGCCGACCGCGCCCGCTCACGCAGCACCGGAAGCACAGGTCTCGGCCTCGCCATCGTCCACGCCGTCATCACCGCCCACGGCGGAACCGTCGACGTCACCAGCAGCCCCGGGCACACCACCTTCCGCCTGCTGCTCCGCAACTGACATGCCTCCGGCCCACCCGCCGCCCCTGTACGGTCAGCGGCTGGTGGCGGAACTGCGCGCGGACAGTGCCCGGTTCGCCGCGCTGCGGGATTCCGGTGCCGTCGGCCATCATGAGGCCGCGCGCAAGACCATCGATCATCCGCAGGTAGGGTCCCTGACGCTGGACTGCGACGTGCTCACCATGGCCGGCAGCGACCTGCGCATCATGATCTACACGGTTGAGCCTGGCACCGAGTACGCCGAACGTCTCGCGCTGCTCAGTGTTGACGGCGATCGCGGTCAGAACGTGCTGGACGTGAGTCTTGGCCAGGCCCGTGGTAGCGGCACCGGCGCATCCGGTGACCCCGGGCGAGCTCGATCACAGTGCGTCCCACAGACGTCCCACAAGATCCGCGGCTACGGTGCGCGCGACCGGGTCCGAACAGGGGGCTCCGCGCCTCCCTGAGGAGAGGTGACTCCATGATGAAATCAAAGCTGCCCGCTTCCGGTCCGACGACACAGCGCCGGGCCGGAAGCGGACGGTGAGCCGGCGCCGCCAGCCCGGGCGCCACAAGCACACCCGCAGGCGCCACCCAGCAGGTCGGAAACGGGCTCCCGGCCACTGCCCGCCACACCACCCGATCGGGACCCCGGTTCGACGGACATTCCTCAAGATCGGAAAGACAACAGCTACTCAATCATCCGCTTCTCAGCCCTATGTCATCCCACAGTCTTCGAACGCCGTGATATTGGAACGGGGGCGACGGCGCCCGGACAGGGCACGCCAGAGCGGGGAATCGAGCGTGGGCGCATGACGACCGGCGGGACACGACACCATCCCAAGCACCGCGCGGCGCGATCCCGAGCCTGGATGGTAACGATCCTCATGGCGTCCACGCTGCTGTGCATAGGTGGTGCCGCGACGGCCCAGAGCGTCCTGAAGCCCCTGGCCCGTGGCGTCGTCGCGTCAACCAGTGCGCCACAGCAGGCTGCCGGGACGCGGCAGCAACCAGTGACGCCGTCCCCGTCCCCGACCGTGTCTGCGTCCCCGTCCCCCACCGCGTCTGCGTCGGAGTCTCCCTCCCCGTCCACCACGCCCGGCGTTTCCCACTCGCTGCCCGCATCCCAGGTGGCCCCACAGGTGGGTGCGGTCTTCGGCAGCAGTGGCATGAGCGGGTCGCACTTCTGCACGGCCAGCGTGGTCGACAGTGCCCGGGGGGACCTGATTCTGAGCGCCGCTCACTGCATGGACTCCACGTCAGATGTATTCGTTCCGGCATATCACGACGGCATCGCCCCCTACGGGGTGTGGCACCTCGATCGCATCGTCGTGGATCAACAGTGGTCTGCCGACTCCGATCCGGACGACGACGTGGCGTTCGGCATAGTGGCACCGTCGGACGGCCGTACCATCCAGTCCGTCGTCGGGGGCGACGAACTGGGCATTGACCAGGGCACGAGCAACCCTGTCACCATCGTCGGCTACCCGCAGACATCGCAGGCGCCGCTGACCTGTACCAACCGCATCTCCTCCTTCAGCAGCACCCAGTTGGAGATCGGCTGCACCGGATTCACCGGCGGCACCAGCGGCAGCCCCTGGGTCGCCGGAGGCATTCCTGGCACGGTCATCGGAGTCCTCGGCGGCTACGAGACGGGCGGGGACACTCCCGACATCTCCTACAGCGTGGCCTTCGGCCCAAGCGTTGAGAACCTCTATCAAGAGGCTGCGTCGGATCGGACTGACTGAACGTCCGCGCCGCTGAGCTTGACGTTTAGAAGCTGTTGCCTCAGGTCAGCAGTCTGTGGGCGGGAAGGGGAGCCGGGCCGTGGTTCCCCTTCCCGTGCAGCCTCAGCGCCGTACGAGTTCGATCCGGTACGTCCGTGTCCGCGACCCGTCCTCACTGGTCGGGAGGGTTTCCTCGGCCGTGCAGTTGAACGGGACAGGCTTCGGCGCGATGTCAGGGCCAAGAACAACTGAGGAGCGCTCGCTCTCAGGCGACGCCCAGGGGTGTGTCGTCGAAGGCCCTGACCTGACGTGCGGTCAGGTCACCGACAGCCTCCAGGCGAACCAGCACCTCGGCGCGGCGCTGCCTGGCCAGGTCGGGGTTGTGGAGGGGATCGTAGGCGGAGGGCGCCTGGACGAGACCGGCAAGGAGGGCGGCCTGAGGCCAGTCCAGGTGAGCGGGACTCGTCTTGAAGTACCCGTGTGCGGCCGCGTCCAGACCGTAGTATCCATGCCCGAAATAGGCGGTGGACAGCCTTCGCCCACGCCGGTGGCGGCGGCCTGGCCGATGGCTGAAGGAGAGGTCGGTGCGATCGAGGTGGAGCGGGTGGTGCCTGCCTCAGGGAACCTGAGCCTGCGCGGGCAGCAGATCTGGTTCGGCCCGGCCCTGGCCGGCACCACGGTGACCCTGCGGATCGACGTCAACCGGCTGCACGTCCTCATCGCAGGCGCACGGCACAAGACCCTGCCCTCGAAGCTGTCCGGCCGGGACCTCAAAGCCCTGCTGGCCGGCGGAGACGCCCGACCCGCCGGTCCCCGGGGGGACGACCCCGGCCCGGCGCAGACCACAGACGGCGTGGTCGAAGTGGACCGCACCGTCAGCGCCGTCGGCTACGTCGGCCTGGGCGGCGACAAGATCCTGATCGGATGGCCGTTCGCGGGGCAACGGGTCACCCTCAGGCTCGACGGCCGGGTCCTGCAGGTCCTGGACGAGCGGCGTGTCCTGCAAGCCACCCTGCCCAGCCCCCTGCCGCCCTCAGCCTGCGGACGCCTCCAAGGCGGTCGTCCGGCCGGGCCGCCTCCCCAGCTGCCACCGCCCGCCGAGCAGATCGCCGAGCGGACGGTCAGCAGCGTCGGCGGCTTCATGGTCGCAGGACAACGCATCCAGCTCGGCCGCGGCTATGCCCACCAAGTCGTCACCGCCCACCTGGACGAGAAGACGATCCGGGTCTTCCACAGCCAAGAGCTGATCACCACCGTCCCGCGTGTCACCAGGAAGGAGGTGGTCGTCCACAAGTCCGGTGAACACAACCGTCGGAAGATCGTCTAGGGAAGACGTCAAGCATCACCCGATGCCAACCCGTCAACCATCAACTGAGACTCGACACTCTCCCGTTTAGGACTTGTCGTGAAGCGGGTACCGGCGGCAGATCGGTGCGGGCACCGGCCGCATGCTGATGCGCGCGGACGGTGGTGGAGTCCACCGAGATGTCCCAGTCGATTTCACCCGCGGCGTCGGCCGAGGCCTGGACCTGCTGGAGCAGACGTTCCCAGGTGCCGTCGCCCGACCACAGCCGGTGGCGTTCGTAGACGGTCTTCCATGGGCCGAACCGCTCGGGCAGGTCGCGCCACTGCACTCCGGGCGGCCACTGCGGGAAGTCGGGTGAGAGCCGTGCCGGGGATGAGGCATCGGACATCGAACCCCAAGCCTTCGTACCGCCGTCGCATGCGGCGCTCGACGACCGCGTCGGCATGACGTCGGACTCGCCGACGCGGTACGAGCGAAAGTTTCAGTGATCCTCCGCAGGTGGTGACTGAAGCCCACCGTCTGTACGGTCGTGAAGGCAAGTCGTGACATTGAGTGGCACACGCAGAGCGGACCTCGCCGTGGACCGTCAGCAAGGGGCCTGAACAGCACATGCGTTATCGGGAACTCGGCCGCACCGGACTGACCGTGTCCGAGATCGGCTACGGCGCCTGGGGACTGGGCCAGGGGGCCTGGGTCGGCGCCGACGACGACTCCGGCGTCCGTGCCCTGCACCGTGCCCTCGACCTGGGCGTCAACTTCATCGACACCGCGAGGGCGTACGACCGCAGCGAGCGCGTCGTCGGCCGTGCGCTCAGGGAACTCCCGGGTGGCGGTGACGGCGTGTACGTGGCGACCAAGGTCGGGCCGAAGGTCCCGGTCTCCCTGGCGCCCAGCGGCCTCGACCCCATGGAGGCGTTCCCCGGTTCGCACATCCGCGAGAGCCTGGAGACCAGCCTCCGCGAGCTCGGCCGCGACCACGTCGACCTCCTTCAGCTGCACACCTGGGAGGACGAGTGGACCGGGCGCGGTGACTGGCTGGAGACAGTGGACGCCCTCAAACAGGAGGGAAAGATCAGGTTCTTCGGGATCTCCGTCAAGGACCACCAGCCCGAGAACGTGCTCACGGTGCTGCGTACCGGGGTGCTGGACGCGGTCCAGGTCATCTACAACGTCTTCGAGCAGTCCCCGTCCGACGCCCTGCTGCCGGCCTGCGCGGAGCACAGCCTGGGTGTGATCGGGCGGGTCGCCCTCGACGAGGGGGCCCTGACGGGCATGATCCGCACGGGGGACACCTTCCCCGAAGGCGACTGGCGCAACTGGTACTTCAGGGACGACCGGCCCGCCCAGGTCGAACAGCGCGTGGACGCGATCCTTGCGGACTTGGGGATCGGCGTCGATCAACTCCCCTCCACCGCGCTGCGGTTCGCGCTCGCCGGGCAGGCGGTCTCCACGGTCATCGTCGGGATGCGGTCACTGACCAACGTGGAACGCAATGCCGCGGTCGCGGAGGCACCACCGCTGACCGGCGAGGAGCTCGCGCTGCTGGCCAAGCACCGCTGGCAGAAGAACTTCTACAGCTGATCCGCTTGATCCATTCCTCCGCTCTCCTGGCCGGGGCACGGGACGTCGTCGCGATGTCCGAGTGCGCGCCCGTGGCGTCGCGGACAGCGACGATCCGTCGGAAGGCCCGCATGCGGTGGGCGATGTCCTGGGCGGGCAAGCTCGGTGCCGGACAGCGTGTCCGAGGACACGGCGTCCTGTGCCAGCGCGAGGTCGGTGAGCACCCGGGTGTCCTGAGGGCGTGCTTGTGTCCAGACGCGGTGGCGGCCCGACAGGTAGATCAGACCGTCGCCGGGGCGGGCGGACTGCCGTACCGAGCGGCCGATGGCGATCACGTCGTCGTGGCGGCTCTGCGGTGTCCGCAGGTTGCATGCTCACCGGCACCAGGGACGCCAGTACCGCGACCACCACCGCCCACGGGGCCCATCCCGTCGGCGGCCGGCGGAAGGCGTGATCGATGCCGACGCCCAGCAGCAACGTGAAACCGATGGTGCTGTAGAGGACGTACCGGTCGACGAACAGGGGCTTGATGGGCGCGAGCAGGAGAAGGAGCAGACCGGGCAGGATCAGGATCGGCAGCGCCAGCGCTGCCAGGCTGATGGGCCCGCGCCCGGTCACGGGGCTTCGCGCGCACCAGACGCCCACCACCGCCATGGCCAGCAGGCCCAGCAACTGCGCCGGGTCGGGCCAGGTGATCCAGGCGACCTGTCCGGACTGCCCCGCACTGAGCGCCGCGAGCGGCAGTATCCCCGCCGCGGCGCCCCAGGCCGCCACCGTCCACGCCCGCATCACACGGCGAGGGACCCGGAGACGAGCAGGGTCACGCCGTGGGCGGCCACGGCCAGGATCGCGAACTCGTGGAGCAGGCCGGCGAGCAGCATGGCAAGGCCGTAAGCGCACCACCGCCCTCGGGAGCGGCGGGCGACGGTGCGGACGAGCAGGTAGGTGGGCCAGGTGACCAGAGCGCACACCATGGCGTACGAGCGGCCCTCCTGCGTGTACAGCTGACTCTGAGGGGTCAGGGGGAAGACGAGACCGGCCGGCAGTCCGAAACGAGGACCGGCGAGACGATGGCCCAGGAGTCCGACGCCGGCTGCGGCCAAGGACATCGCCACCACGGATGGCAGGCGCAACGTCAGCAGCTCACCGCCGAACAGCCTGAACAGCCCGTGCATCAGGGTGTAGTAGAGCGCGTGCACCCAGGCTTTGGAACCTCCAAGCCCTCGCTCAGCGCCCGTTGACCCGCGGACCGGTGGCCATCGGCTTCGGAACGACAGATCCCGGCAACCGGAGGTTCGGCTGCCGGGATCGGGTTCGTGGTCGGCACGGTGACGTCACACCGTGGCGGCGTCAGGTCAGGTAAGGGTCCACTTCTGGTTGTTCTGGCCGTTGCAGGTCCACAGGATCAGCTTGGTGCCGTTGGCGGTTGCCGCTTCGGAGGCGTCCAGGCAGAGGCCGGAGAGGTTGTTGGTGATGGTGCCGTCGGAGTTGACGGTCCACTTCTGGTTGGTGCCGCCTGCGCAGTCCCAGATGATGACCTTGGTGCCGTTGGTGGTGCCGTTGTTGTCGGCGTCGAGGCACTTGTTGCCGTAGACGACGAGTTCACCGCGCGAGGTCCGGGTGAAGGTCTGGTTTCGTCCGCCGGAGCAGTCCCAGATCTGTGCCTGGGTGGCGTTGACGTAGGTGTTCTTGTCGATGTCCACGCAGCGCCCCGAGGCGGCGCCGACGAGGGCGGCGCCGTCGGTGCCGGGGATGGCCTGAACGCGAAGGGCGTCGATGTCGGGGGCGGTGCTGCCGGAGACCGTGGCGAAGCGGACGGTGTTCGCTCCCTTGGCCAGGTGGGCGAGCACGGAGACGGTGCGGTAGGTGGTGGCCGAGCCGGTCGGCGGGAAGGACACGACGTACTTGTACTGGCCGCCCACCTGGATGGTGGCCTTGCGGGCGGTGCTGCCGCCGTTGGCGTAGGTGATGTCGACGAGCTTGGTGCCCGCCGTGGAGGCGGTGACGTTGCCGAACGTCGGGGTGGTGGCGGTGGTGGTGTCCTCGTACGTCGAGCCGGAGGCCTCGGTGCCGGAGACGGTCAGCAGGACCGCGTCGTTCGCGGGGACGGAGGTGGTGTAGCCGGTGGTGAACGATCCGGCGTCGGTACGGGTCCAGGCGTTGCGTACGCGGGCGGAGGCCGAGGTGAGGCCGAGGTCGGCCCAGCGGACGGTGATGTTCGCGGCTGAGCTGGTGCGGTTGAACAGCATCACCGCGCGCTTGCCCGTGCCGGAGAGGACCTTGCCGTACACCTGGAGGTTCCGGGTGTCCTCGGCGACCTTGACGCCCTGCAGGCCGCGCGGGTCCTGGTTGATGGCGAGGACCTCGGGGTTGGTGAGGATGTCGCGGGTCTCGGTGGTCATCGTGGCCACGTTGTTGCCGGCCAGCAGCGGGGCGCCGGCGATCGACCACAGGCTCATGTGCAGCCGGTTGCGTTGGGCGGTCATACCGCTCAGGCCGACCATCAGCATGTCGGGGTCGTTGTAGTAGCCGGTGTGCTGGGCCGCGGGCTGGAGGGCCTCGTCGAAGTTGCGGTACATCTTCGTCAGGCCCGGGGTCTCCTTGTACAGGAGCACGTCGTGGCTGGTGCGCCACAGGTCGCCGTAGCCCGTCGCCCAATTCCAGGACAGTCCGGTGCCCCACTCGCAGAAGGACAGCACCAGCTTGCGGCCGGTGACGGCGGTCGCGGCCTGGTTCGCGGCGGCGATCTGCTTGTACTGGGTCTCCTGGTCCAGGCCCTCGACCCGGCCGCCGCACCAGTCGATCTTGACGTAGTCGAAGCCCCAGCGCTGGAAGGTCTCCAGGTCCTGCTGGTAGTGGCCCTCCATACCGGTGTTGGGCGCGGCGGGCCGGGTGGTGGGGTAGTAGTAGCCGCAGCCCTGCTTGCCCGCGTCGGTGTAGATACCGGCCTTCAGACCCTTGCTGTGGATGTAGTCGGCGATCGCCTTCATGCCACCCGGCCACAGGGTCTCGTCGACGACGATGTTGCCGTTCGCGTCGCGCTGACCCTGCCACCAGCCGTCGTCGAGGTTGACGTACTTGTAGCCGGCCGCCGCCATGCCGGAGGAGACCAGGGCATCGGCCTGCTGCTTGATCACGTTGTGATCGATGCTGCTGAAAAAGCTGTTCCAGGACGCCCAGCCCATCGGCGGCGGCGTGACGCCGATCTGGCTGGTGCTCACAGCGGCCGGTTCGACGGCCAGGGGCGCCGACGGCTCCTGCCGGTCCAGGCTCGCCAGACCGGCGACGACGAGCCCGACGGCGAGGACCCGTGCGGTGATGCGTCTTGTCCATCTTCGTGCAGCAGTGTGGGACATGCGGCTCTCCAGGGGGAGGGAAGGGGAGAAGAACGTGATCTTTCCAGGACGCTGGCCCGGGGCCATCATGAGGCTCTGCGGCACACGCCTGCGGCCACCGCAGCTCTGTCCGATCTACCGGACGGAGCTCGGTGAATCGATCAGAAGGTAGGGGTGCGGCAAACGGCAGGTCAATGATTTTGTCGTTTCCTGTTGGATTTCGTGCGGCGGCTCAGCTGGAGGCGTCTGCGCCCCGTGGCGACGCCGACGATCCGGCTCAGCTCCGTGCCCCTCAATCGGCCGTTCGGACGAAATTCCGCGTGATCTCCGCCCCGACCGCAGTGGTACGGCGATACCGCCGCAGCCACGCCTCCGCCGCCCTGTGGTCGGGCCGCACGGGTTCGTCAGGTGACCAGGACAGGAGAAATGGGCATGACCATCCGGGTGGTCGTCGTGGACGACCAGGACATGGTGCGCTCGGGGTTCGCCGCGCTGCTGTCCGCGCAGAGCGACATCGACGTCGTGGGGGGGGGAGGCGCCCAACGGCCGGCTGGGCGTCGAGATCAGCCGCAGTACACACCCCGGTGTCCTCATCTCGGTCTGCCAGATCCCGCGTACTGCGGGGTTCGAGGTGCTGCGTGAGGTGTCGCAGCACACCAACGTCAAGCTGCACGCCATCGCGCAGTCCGTCATCGACTGGGCGCTTGGCCGCCCGCTGCACTCCCGGGTGGGCGATGAGCTGGAGGCAGCCGTGTCACGGCACAGCACCGGGCAGGGTGGAGAGGGGCAGGCAGAGGCGCCGGGGAGCTGAGCGGATGCGGCGGCGTCGACGGCTCGGTGGTCACGTGCTTCAGGTGGTCAGTGCCTGCTCGACAGTGGCGTGGCAGGCGACGACGGTGTCCAGGGCGACGAGCTGAACGACCCGCATCACAGGTTCCCGGACCGCGGCCAAACGCAGCCACCCGTCTGCGGCGCTGACACGTTGATGGACGTGGATGAAGACGTTGATGCCGCTGGAGTCGACGAATGCCACGCCGGTGAGGTTCGCCACGATCCCTCAGTGAGCTGGTCACCAACGCCCGCAAGTACGCCCCCGGACCCGTCCTCGTGGAGCTGCGGATCATCGACGCCTTGGTGGAAGTCGTCGTATGGGACAGCGACCCCACCGTGCCTACGGCCTGCGACGCCGACCCCGATCGCGTAGGCCAGCACGGCCAGGAGATCGTCAAGGCCATCGCCCAGCACCTCAACGTCCAGCGGGAGCCGGTCGGTAAACGCATCGCCGCCCGCATCGCCCTGACCGACACGCCCAACGCCGACGCCACCGCTCGCGCTCTGGCACAGCAGTCGGTCGCGTCGGCGTGCAGCGGCGACGCAGCGCCTAGCGATCCTGTCAACTACTGGAGAGGCTCCAGTAGTTCAAACAGGTTGTGCAGTTCGAGACGCCTGCCCGCTTTGACTTCTCCATTGAGACTCCTCGCGGGTGACGATCCGGTCGAGCTCGGCGAACAGCTCGACCTTGACCTTCTCGTCCTCCAAGGCCGCCTCCACCACCAGGCCCCGGTCAGCGAGATCCGTGAGATCACCCGCGACGCCGCCATGGTGCGGACCCTTGAAGGGGCGGGCCTGCACAAGGGCCGGATGCCCGTCATCGGCAGTCACGAGCGGACGAGGAACTAACTCATCCTCCACTTCTGTGGAAGCGGTTGGTACCTGGTCCGGGCGAAGTCTTCCGGGAGTGATCGGACGATGCCTTCATGCCGGCAAAGGTGGCCCCGCGAGGCGATCGCGGGCAGCGTCGCCGCGGACCGGCCGCGTCGTCGGGCAGATCGAGGGCTCCCCGCATCCGACCATCGAGCCGAGATGACCGTCCGCTTCGCGATCTGGGAGCAGATCACCGGCGTCGCCGGCCTGCCCACCGCGCCGTGATCACACAGTCGGAACCCGACTTCACCACGCCCCGGCACGCCGCCAGACACTTCCACACCCAACAACGTGACAACGCCCTTCAGGGACGTCTCCCGGTCCGCCGGAACCGTCGACGAGTCCCGGCCGGCCCCGGCTCAGCAGTCCCTCCCGGAAGAACCGCCGCACCGCCGTCACGACACCGGCACTCCGTCTTGCCGCTGTGCCCACCCCCTGTGCTCGAAGGGCACAACCTGGAAGGGGGGTTGGCCGGCCGTCACGCCGTGGCCGTCGACACTCGCTCGCCTCCGTTGCGTATGCAGGTCTTCCGTATGCGGGTCTGAAGAGCCCTCGATCGCATCCGGTGTCACCATTCGCCTCCGGGCCACAGGCCCACCTCGGTCGGTACGCCGTCCACCTCGGCCGTCAGGGCCCCGTGGGGAAAGCCCGGGAGGGCGACGCGCAGCCGCGGGCGGCCGGGGCCCTCCGTGCGGAGGGTCAGGCGGTCGTCGCCGGACAGGCGGGCGGTGATGACGGTCCGGTGGCCGTCCTCGTCGCACAGGACAGCCCGGGCCGTACGGGAGGGCTCGGCCTGGGGGCGGACCCAGACGGCGGTCACCTCCGGGAACGGGGCGCTGCCCGCGCGGTCGGCCGGAGCGGTGGTCAGCAACAGGCTGCCGGCCCGTAGCCAGAGCGGGGCGGTCGCGAGCGGGAGCTCCACCCGATGCCAGGCCGGACCGGTGACCGGTTCGCCGGCCGGTGCGTTGCCCGGCTCGCCGCTCTTTCTCGCGCCCGGTTCGCCTCCCCGCCCCGCGTGCTGCTCTCCGGTCGGCTTTCCGGGCTGTTCTCCACTCGCGTACGGCAGCCACTCACCGGGCGGGAACCAGACCTGCCGTCGTCCGCCCGGCGCGTACAGCGGGGCGACCAGCAGGTCGGGGCCCAGCAGGTACTGGAGGTCGGCGGCATGGGCGTCGGGGCGGTCCGGATGGTCCAGGGCCATGGGGCGGGCCAGCGGCTCGCCGGTGCGTACGGACTCCACCGCGGCCGCGTGGAGGTGGGGCAGCAGACTCATCCGCAGGCGGGCCGCGTGCAGCACCGCCGCACACGCCTCCTCGCCGAAGTCCCAGGGCAGTCGGGAGGTCATGCCGTGGAAGCGGCTGAGCGGTGACAGCAGACCGAACTGGGCCCAGCGTACGAAGAGTTCGGCGTCCGGTGTGCCGTGGAAGCCGCCGATGTCGTGGCTCCAGAAGGGGTGGCCGGAGAGGGAGAGGGAGAGGCCGGCGCGGAGGGTGGCGGCGAGATCCGGCCAGTCGGCGTTGGGGTCGCCGGTCCACTTGGCGCCGTGGCGCTGGCCGCCGGTCCAGGTGGAGCGGCCCCAGGTCAGGCCGTGGTCCGCGGTGACCTCTCGGGTGACCTCGGCGACCAGGTCGTTGTAGAGGAGGGGGTAGAGGTTGTGCAGGCGGTCGCCGGTCATGCCGTTGTGGGCGACGGCGTCGGCGGGGACCGCCTCGCCGAAGTCGGTCTTGAGGACGCACGCCCCGCCGGCCATGGCCTGGCGGATGCGGTCCCGGAACCAGGCGACCGCACCGGGATGGGTGAGGTCCAGCAGGGCCGTGTCCGGATGCGCCCCGCCCCAGACCTGCCCGACCCATGTGGAGCCGGAGGCGGTACGCAGGAACCAGCCGTTGCGGTTCGCCTCCGCGTAGTGGGCACTGTCCACGCCGATGTGCGGGTTCATCCAGAGTGAGACGTGGAAGCCCTCCCCGGCCAGTGCCTCCACCAGCCCCCGGGGGTCGGGGAACGCCTCCGTGTCCCAGCTCATGTCGGACCAGGAGCCGTGCGGCTGCCAGTACGTGTCGATGTGCAGGACGTCGCAGGGGAAGCGGTGTTCGCGGATCCGGCGGGCGCGCGCACGGACGTCGGCCGCGCTGTCCTGGCGGAAGCCGCCGGAGATCCAGGGTCCGAAGGCCCATCTGGGAGGCAGCAGGGCGGGGGCGGTCAGGTCGCGGTAGGCGGCCAGGCATTCGGCGGGAGTGCCGCTGATCAGGCAGTAGTCGAGCACCTCGTCGGGGACGGTCATGGACCAGGCGCCGGTGTTGCTGTGCGCGAGGTCGAAGGTCGCCGCGGTCGTGGTGTCGACCAGGACGGCATAGCCACGGCTGGAGAGCAGGAACGGGACCGCTTTGTAGGAGCGGGTGCCGGTGGAGCCGAGGGCGTCCTGGCCCCAGCACTCGACCCGCTGGCCGCGCAGGTCCGGGCCGGTGAAGCGTTCACCGAGGCCGTAGAAATGCTCGTCGGGTTCGGCGGTCCAGCTGTCGTGGTGGGCGAGGCTGCCGTCCGTGAGTTCGGTGACACCGAGCGGGAGAACGGTCAGGCGGCCGTTGGGGTCTCGTACGTCGGTGACCTGGCGCAGTGACCGGCCGTGGCGGTCGGTCAGTTCCATCGAGAACGGGGACAGGCGCACCTCCACGCTCAGGGCCCCGAGCCGCACGGTCACCGCGTTCGGGGGCTGTTCGATGGTGCATCTGCCGTCGTGTGGCGCGGTGACGAGGGATGCCCGCGGCGCGGTCGGGACGTCGTCCATGCGCAGGGTGACGCGTACGGCCGTGCCCGTCGCGAGCCGCAGCCGGAGTGTGCCGGTGCGTCCGGCGGCGGTGCGTACGTCCAGGGTCGCGCCGCCGGCGCCTGCGCGGGCGACGGAGGCGCTGACGACCGGGTCGAGTGCGCCCGGCCCGGCGGGGACCAGGGGCGGCGGCGGGGCGACGTACGCCGTGTGGTCACGGGGATGCAGTGAGGACATGGCTTTCCCGGTCGTGAAGTCGGGTGTGGGCGAGCGCGCGCATCGTCAGCCCCTGACGCTGCCGACGGTGAGGCCGCCGACGATGAAGCGCTGGAAGAGCGCGAAGACGCAGACCACCGGAATGCTGATGAGGGTGGCGGTCGCCATCAGGGCTCCCCACGCCGTGCCGTGCCGGCCGACGAAGGCGTTGAGCAGGACGGTGACGGGCTGGACGCCGGGCTCCTCGGCGAGCGTGAGCCCGAAGAGGAACTCGCCCCAGCCGAGCAGGAAGGACAGCCCGGCCGTCGCGACCAGTCCCGGCACCGTGAGCGGCAGGACGACGCGCAGCACTACGCCGGGCAGCCCGCAGCCGTCGACCAGTGCGGCCTCCTCCAGTTCGGCGGAGACCGCGCGCAGCACCGGGCGCAGCACGATCACCGCGAACGGGAGGGTGAGCGTGGTGTCGGCGGCGATCAGGCCCACGTACGTGTCGTCGAGACCGGCCCGGCGTTCGAGGATGAACAGCGGTGCGGCCAGCACGATCGCGGGCGGCAGTTGGGCGACGAGCAGGGCGAGCACCATGCTGCCCGAGCCCCGCATCCGTACCCGGGCGAGGGCATAGGCGAGCGGGACACCGAGGAGCATGGTCAGCGCCACCACGCCGGTGGAGATCACCAGGCTGTTGAACAGGGCCCGGGTCAGGCCCTCGTAGCCCAGCGCCGTCGAGTAGTTCTCGCCGGTGACCGGGTAGGGGACCCACTGCGGGGTCGGTGCCAGGATCCGGTCCGGCGGCGTGAGGCTGGTCTTGGCCATCCAGTACACCGGCAGCAGGAAGGCCGC
Organism: Streptomyces coeruleorubidus; assembly: GCF_028885415.1. Lineage (GTDB taxonomy): Bacteria > Actinomycetota > Actinomycetes > Streptomycetales > Streptomycetaceae > Streptomyces > Streptomyces coeruleorubidus_A. Next base: position 734,290 of record NZ_CP118527.1, on the reverse strand, counting down.
GGTGATCACCACGGCGATCGCGGTGAGCAACCAGGGGTGGCGGGGTGGTTTCACGTGGCACCCCCTGTCGTTTCCTCGCGCCGCAGCCGTCGTACGTAGAAGACGCCCGCGAGCAGTGGTACGACGAGCAGCAGCAGGCCGGCGGCCGCCCCCTGCCCGAACCGGAAGAACCTGAAAAAAACCTCGTACACGTAGAGGGAGAGCACGCGGGTGGAGTCGACAGGGCCGCCGCCCGTCATCACGAAGACGGTGTCGAAGACCTTGAAGGTGTAGATGAGGCCGAGCAGCAGCACGGTGACGGAGACCGGCCGCATCAGCGGGAGGGTGATCCGGCGAAAGCGCTGCCAGGGTCCCGCGCCGTCGATGGCCGCGGCCTCGTACAGCTGGGGGTCGATGGTGTGCAGGCCCACCAGGAGCAGCAGCATGTTGAAGGGCACGCCGACCCAGATGTTGGCGAAGACGACTCCGGCGAGTGAGGTGGACGGGTCGGTGAGCCAGTCGTGGGAGAGGCTGCCCAGGCCCACCGCCTCCAGCAGGGCGTTGTAGGCGCCGGACTCCGCGTCGAGGAGCCAGCGGAAGAGGGTGCCGCTGACCACCGGGGGTAGCAGCCAGGCCACGAGGAGGAGGGAGCGCAGGAGGCCGCCCAGCGGGAACGGGCGGGCGAAGAGCAGGGCCAGGGCGAAGCCGATGGAGAACTGGAACACCAGCGATCCCAGGGTGAAGACCACCGAGAGACGTACGGAGTGCCAGAAGGCCGGATCGTCGAGCACGGCCCGGTAGTTGTCGAGGCCGTTGAACTGCCAGCTCCCGCCGAGCAGTTGGCTCAACCGCACGTCGTGGACGGACGTCCGGAGGTTGTAGAACAGCGGGTAGGCCAGGAAGAGGGCGAGGAAGGTCATCCCCGGAAGGCAGAACAGGTAGCCCGCGCGTCGGCGGCGGAAGGACGGCGGTCTGCTCCGGTGTGCCCTCATCGGCCGGACAGGGCTTTGTCGATCTTGGTGGCCGCGGTCCTCGCCGCCGCGGACGGGGACGCGGAACCGGTCAGCACGGCCTGCTCGGCCTCTGAGATGGCCTGCGAGGCGTCGGCGTAGCCACGTCCGTACTGCCGTGGGCGGGCGAGGGGGAGCTGGCTGAGGAAGAGCCGCAGCGCCGGGTCGGACGCCCAGGCGCCCCGGTCGGCGAGGTCTTCGCGTGCGGGCAGGTTGCCGAACGACACCAGATACGGCACCAGCACCGACGGGCGCTGGGTGTACTCCAGGACCTCCCACGCCTTGTCCAGGTTCTCGCTCTGCGCCATCAGGACCCAGTTCTCCCCGCCCAGGCAGGTGGCGGCTTCCTGGTCGCGGGGCAGGGCGACGACGCCCCAGTCGAAGTCCGCCTGCTTCAGGGTGGGGATCTGCCAGGGCCCGTTGATCTGCAGGGCGGCGCGCTGGTTCATGAACCGCGTGTTGACGTCCTGCTGGGTCCAGCCCACGCAGCTCTCCGACAGCGAGCCCTTGGCGATCAGGTCGTGGAGGAAGGACAGCGCCGTCGCGCCGTCGGTGGCGAAGGTGTCCAGGTCGCCGCCCGCCTGCCACAGGAACGGCAGGAACTGGAAGACGCCCTCCTCGGACTTGATCGCGCTCAGTGCCAGGCCGAACCGGTCCCCGCTGGTCAGCCGCTCGGCCGCGGAGGCCAGCTCGTCCCAGGTGGTGGGGGGTTCCACTCCGGCGGACTCGAGCATCCGGGTGTTGTAGTAGAGGGCGAGGCAGTTGCTGTTGTTGGGGATCCCCAGGATCTTCTCGCCGATCCGGCAGCTGTCCCAGGGGCCTTTGTAGTACTGGTCGGCTTGGCCCCACGCCTCGACCCTGCCGGTGAGGTCGGCCAGCAGATCGCTGCCCCCCAGGGTGTTCATGGCGACGTTGTCCACGATGGCGATGTCGGGCCGCTCGCCGGAGATCGCGCCCAGGGTGATCTGCCGGTCGAGCTCCGCGAACGGGAAGGTCCGCCGTTGGATCCGGACGTTCGGGACGCCGGCCTCGACATCCCTGATGAGACGGTTCATCCCGGGCTGGAAGTTGTCCAGGGTGAAGTAGTCCCACCAGGTGAGGGTGACCGTTTCCGACTCGTCGGAGCCGCAGGAGGCCAGCGCCCCGCCAAGACCGAGGGCAGCCGCTCCCGCGCCCGCGGTACGCAGGAGGCCGCGGCGGTCGACCGTGTAGGACATGGGCTGCTCCCAGAGGATCGTGATCGGGGGTCCAGGAAGGGACGTATCAGAAATCCAGGCCGAAATCCGGAAACTCCGGCTCGGGTTCCGAACCGGGCACCGGTCGGCAGCGGCCTGTGCTGGCGCGCAGGGTGATCAGGGGTTTCATCAGGACGCGCCGGGGATCCGAGCCGGGTGAGCGCAGCCGCTCCACCATCAGGTCGACGGCCACCCGGCTCATTTCCTTGGCGGGTATGTCGGCGGCGGTCAGCGGCGGGCTCACCTGCTCGGCCCAGGGGCTCGCCGCCACACCGACGACCGAGAAGTCGCGCGGCACGCTGCGGCCGTGCCGGGTCAGCCCGCGGTAGAGGCCCTCCAGGGCCGCCTCGTTCTGGGTGACCAGGGAGGTGGTCGCCGGATCGTCCCGCAGGATCCGCTCCACGACCTCCTGCCCCGAGACGATGTCGTCGTCGCAGAGGTACGCACGGGGGGTGAGCCCCAGTTTCGTCATCGCCTCGGTGTAGCCCTCGTCGCCGAGCCGCGCGAACCCGTACCCGCTGTCGAAGAGCCGCTCCGACCGGTTGACGAAGGCGATCCTGCGGTGACCCAGGTCGGCGAGGTGCTGGACGCAGGCACTCGCCAGACCCGCGAAGTCCAGATCGACCCAGCCGGCCGCGTCAGCCCGGGGATTGCGGCCGATGGCGACGAACGGGAAGCCCGTCTCGGCCAGATGGCCGACCCGGTCGTCCTCCCGGCGGACCTCCATGACGATCACGCCGTCGACGCGTGGCACGCCCGCACACAGCCGCTCCCCCTCTTCCCGCCCCTCGCCGCCCGTCCGCCACGGGCCGTCCGGCCACCATCCCTCACCCACCATCCGCCGGAACGAAGGGTCGTCGTCCGTGTCCGCCGGGGAGAGCAACAGGTCGTAGCCGTAGCCGGCGGCGGCCTCGGCCACCCCACCGATGAAGGCGAGTTGCATCGTCGTGTAAACGCGATTCCGGTCGGCCGGCGGGTAGAGCAACCCCAGCGTGTGGGTCCGGCCTCCGGTGTCTGCGGGTCGCTGCGGCGTCGGAACGCCCGGGTGCTCTGCCATGGTCAGCTGGCCGGGAGGGGTTGTTCGGCCCAGATGGTCTTGCCCGTGGTCGTCTGGCGGGTGCCCCAGCCCTGGGTGAGCTGGGCGACCATGTGCAGCCCCCGCCCGCCCTCGTCGTAGGTGCGGGCACGGCGCAGGTGCGGGGCGGTGCTGCTGGCGTCGGACACCTCGCAGATCAGAGTCCGGTCCCGGATCAGCCGCAGTCCGATCGGTACGTCCCCGTAGCGGATGGCGTTGGTGACGAGCTCGCTCACCACCAGCTCGGTGACGAACGCCGCGTCCTCCAGCCCCCAGGCCGCGAGCTGACGGCTGGTCTGGGCCCGGGCGTCGGCCACGATCGCCGGATCGGCGGGCAGGGCCCAGGCGGCGACCTGGTCGGCGTGCAGGGCTCGGGTGCGCGCCAGGAGCAGGGCCACGTCGTCGGGTGGGCTGTCGGGCAACAGGGCCTTGAGGATGGCGTCGCAGGTGACCTCCAGCGAGGGAACAGGGTGGGCCAGGGCGTCGCACAGCCGATCCAGGCCGAGGCTGACGTCTCGATCGCGTGCCTCGATCAGGCCGTCCGTGTAGAAGGCCAGCAGACTGCCCTCGGGCAGTTCCAGCTCGGTGGACTCGAAGGGCAGACCGCCGACTCCCAGCAGCGGGCCGGGGGTCAGCCGGACCACGCTGACCGCTCCGTCGGGGAGCAGGACGGCGGGCGGCAGGTGGCCGGCACTGGCGAGGGTGCAGACGCGGGAGACCGGGTCGTAGACGGCGTAGAGGCAGGTCGCCCCGATCTCACCGGTGGTGTCCCGCAGGCCGGTCTCGACGCCGGAGTCGTCCGACGTGAGGTGGATGACCAGGTCGTCGAGGTGGGTGAGGAGCTCATCGGGCGGCAGATCCACGTCGGCGAGGGTGCGCACCGCGGTGCGCAGCTGCCCCATGGTGGCGGAGGCGTGGATGCCGTGCCCGACCACGTCGCCGACGACCAGGGCCACCCGGGTGCCCGACAGGGCGATGACGTCGAACCAGTCGCCGCCCACTCCCACGCCCGTACCGGCCGGCAGATATCGGTACGCCACCTCGACGGCCGCCTGCCTGGGGAGATCACGGGGCAGCAGACTGCGCTGGAGGGTGAGCGCGTTGGTGCGCTCTCGGGTGTAACGGCGCGCGTTGTCCACGCCCACGGCCGCCCGGCCGGCGAGTTCTTCGGCGAGCAGCAGATCGTCCTGCTCGAAGGGCTCGGAGCCCTCGCCGCGCACGAAGACCGCCACCCCGAGGGTGATGCCCCGGGCCCGCAGCGGGGTGGCCATGAGCGAGTGGAGCCCGAACTCCCGGACCCGGGTGCTCCTCATCCGGTGCTCGGTGACCCACCGGACGAAGTCGGGGTCGTCGATGCCGCTGAGTACGGATTGCCCGCTGCTCAGGGAACGGGCAGGGGGTGAGTACGCGGGGTAGGTGTCGACCTCTCCGAGGTCGACTGCGGCTTCGGGCGTGTCGCCGCCGGCGGTGACGGACTGGTGCGCGACCCGGCGGAGCACCACGGCCGCGTCGACGGGCCCGGGGACCGGTTCCTCTCCGAGCAGCACGGAGTCCAGCAGGTCCACGCTGACGAAGTCGGCGAGCCGCGGAACGACCAGATCGGCGAGCTCTTCGGCGGTCCGCGTGACGTTCAGGGTCGTACCGATCCGGGTGCCGGCCTCCTTCAGCAGGGCCAGCCGCTGGCGGGCGGAGCGCTGCTCACTGCTGTCGAACGTCGCGGTGCCGACGCCGACCACCTCACCGGTGGCGGGATCGCGGACCGGCCACAGCTCCATGATCCAGGCACGCTGGCGAGCCGAAGGCTGAGCCCGGCCGAAGCGCTCGTAGCGCATCGACCGGCCTTCCTCGGCGACCAGGCGGACGCACTCCAGGAACCCCTCGTCGGCGCACGCGTCGCCCAGGGGAGCGGAATCCGGCGACGGATTGTCCTCGGCCACCTGCCTGCCGTCGGTCGCCCGCGTCTCCTCGCCCGCGGCCGCCGGGACCTCCTGCTCACCGCCCTCCGCGGCCGCGTTCAGCTGCCATGAGCCCGAGGCGGTGGCATACGTGGACAGCGGGATCGACGACTGTGCGAACGCCCACTCCACCATCCTCAGATCGTGCTCCGACTCGCGACCCGTGGTGGCGGTCACTACGAAACCCTGGGGGGTGCCGTCGCCGCCCAGCGACGGATGGGCGTGCAGGGTCAGCTCGACGAGGTGGCCGTCCCGGTGCCGAAGTGCCGCCGTGCCGCTCCATTCCTGGGAGCCCGCCAGGGAGAGCCCGGCCGCGTCGGGGGGCTCCGGACCGGCGAGGAGTCCGGCCGCCGCGCGTCCGACGACCTCCCCGGCGCGGTGGCCCAGCAGCCGCCGAGCGCCCTCGCTCCACCCTGTGAGCACGCCCTCCAGGCTGATGATGGCTGTCGCAGCACCAGGTGACCACCCGTAGTAACCATGAGGCTGATCATAAGTGGCCATTCCTGCCCAATTCGTACCGGAGTTGTCACTCACAGTCCAGCGTGCGCGCCACGGCAGAATCCGACAAATCGGATGGGCCGAGGTGGCGGAACCCCGGGAGCACCCGGGTGCGTCGCCCGTCGTGACGATCGGCGTCAAAGGCGGGCCCGGGACCAGGCTCCGTCCCCTCAGCACTCGATGATGTTCACCGCCAGCCCGCCCCGGGCCGATTCCTTGTACTTCGTGGACAAGAGTGCGCCAGCGACCAGCTCCCTGACCTGCGGGTTCGAGAGCTTCTTCCTTGATCCAACCGGCCAGCAGGGATTTTCAGGGACTTTCTGCTGGTGGCAGTCTTCCAGCCACGTGCCCATGGCGGTGACACTTGATCCAGTCCTCGAGCGCGGCCTTGAGTTCGTCGAGCGAGCAGAACACGCCGCGTTCGAGGCAGCGCCGCTCCAGTTCGGCGAACCACCGCTCGACCTGATTGATCCACGACGAGTACGTGGGTGTGAAGTGCAGCTGGAACCGGGGGTGCGCGAGCAGCCACTCGTGCACCGCCGGCGCCTCGTGGGCGCAGAGGTTGTCGCAGATCACGTGGACCACTGGGCCGTGCTCGGTCTGGCTGTCGACCTCGTCGAGGAAGTCACGGAAGTCGACCGCCCGGTGCTGGGATCACAGCTTCCCGATCACCTTCCCCGTGGCGGTGTTCAGCGCCGCGAACAGGTCGATGGTGCCGTGCCGGACGCAGCCGAAGCTGCGCCGCTCCGGCGTGCCGGGCACCATCGGCAGCACCGGCGCTGTCCGTTCCAGGGCCTGGATCTGCGACTTCTCGTCCACCGCGAACACCACCGCGTTCGCCGGCGGCGCCAGATAGGCCGCCACGTCCCGGATCTTGTCGATCAGCAGCGGATCCGGGGAGATCTTGAAGTTCTCCGTGCGCCACGGCCGCAGCCCGAATGCCCTCCAGATCCGCAGCACACTGGTCGGCGAGATGCTCACCCTGCTGGCCAGCTCCCGCTTCGACCAGTGCGTCGCCCCCGCCGGGGCCTCTTCCAAGGTGCGCACCACCACTTGTTCCACCTGGGCATCGGTGATGGTGCGCGGCACACCCGGGCGCGGCTCGTCGCTCAGACCGTCGAGCCGGTCACGCAGGAACCGGGCCCGCCACCGGGCCACCGTCTTGCGGTCGGTCTCCAGCCGACCCTGCAGTCCTACAGTGACGGCCGCATCGACCGCTGGATCGAGCTGGAGGAATCCGCCGACGGCGGCCACGGCAAGTTGCCGGGTGGCTTGGCCGGCCAGCCGCAGTGCGTCGACGCACAGCGAGATGTGCCGTGGTCGATCGGGGCCTGGACCAGTGGCCCCCGGGAGCGGTGCAGGAACGCCTGCCCGAGCAGCCGACCCGCCGCACGAAGGCGTTCTCCGGTGCGAAATACTCTCCCGATGAGGTCACGCACTTCCCCGGTCTGCCGGCCGATCACGATACGGAGGGCCGTCGCGCGGGATGCCAAACGGCTCACGCGGCTCGTGCGTGGCTCAGGCGCCTACGAGGGTAAGTACGCAGCCGCAGTCGCGGGCTACCGGGTCGGTCCTGATTACATCGAGGCCCACCGCGCCTTTGTGGCCGTCGGCGCCGACGAGCATGGAGGCCGGGTCCTCGGGTTCTACTCGCTCGTCCTCGCTCCACCGGAGCTCGACCTGCTGTTCGTCGCCGACGAAGCGCAAGGACGGGGTATTGGACGGCTGCTCGTCGCGCACATGCAGTCCGAGGCCCGTGCCGCCGGGCTCGACCGTGTCAAGGTCGTGTCGCATCTTCCCGCCGAGGACTTCTACCACCGCGTTGGTGCAGTGCGGACCGGGACCGCGCTCGCGAATCCGCCCGCCGTGCCGTGGGACCGTCCCGAATTCGAGTTTCGCGTTTCTTCGGAATGATGCGGTGTGCCGGTTGGTGGGGCACCGGCTTCGCCTGCATGGTGGCCGGCATGCAGGAGCCGCTGGACGCCGCTCGCCCCGTGTGTGCCGTCGCCTCTGTCCTGGCGGGGTGATCGCGCACTGCTGGGGGACCGGTGTCGGGTCATGGCGACTCTCTGCCTTTCGGAGGAGGGCGTGGGGAAGCCGCTCCCGTGCCTGGTTCCGGCTGGTACGCCGAGGTCAACGGGTAGGTCGACGACGGTGCCGTCCTCACCCGCTGCGAGGTGAGGACGGCGTTTTGAGACACGTAGGACAGGCGGCGGGTTACGCGTCCTGCCCTTGGCTCGCCAGCAGCGGTTCCTGACGGATTCCGCCCGGGGTCAGGTTCCATGCCTCGACGGTGAAGTCGCTGCGGCCCGTGCCTGTCGTGCGGGCCTGCAGTCGCCAGGGCCCCTCGGCGAGTGGATAGAACCTGAGGGTGAGGACCCGGCCGTCGCCGAGAAAGACCTCGGCGATCGAACGGTCCACGATCACGCGTAGCTCCAGGGGGGTGCCGGCCGTCGCGGCTGGGCACGGGACGGCATACGAGCCTCCCCGCGCCCTCGCGTCCAGTGACGCGTGGCTGCGGTCCACGGTGAGCTGGCCGGTGGTGGGATCGAGGCTGATGTCGAGGTACTCGGTGTCGTCCGCGGAGGTGACCAGGCGCAGGCCGCTCGGGCCGGTGGTGTCTGGGGTCAGGACGGCAGTGAGGTCGAAGGTGCGGCTGACCTGGCCGAGTTCGGCCGCCCCGGACTGTGTGACGTGCCCGGTGCGGTGCAGTACGCGTTCGCCACGCAGCGCGAGCAGTTCGCGAGCGGGGCGTTGGACGACCGTTCCGTCGGCGGCGAGGGTCACCTCGCGGGGGAGGGTGAGGGTGCCTGCCCAGCCTGCTTCATGCGCCCAGGCGTCGTCGCGGGCCTCCCACGCCCAGCCCCACAGCAGCCAGCGGTCCTCCCCGGGGACCCTCAGCAGCGCGGGGGCGTAGAAGTCGGGTCCGTGATCCAGCGGCACCGGGGCCGCGGTCGCCGTGAAACGTCCGTCCTGCTCGCGGCCGGTGTGGACGGTCGTGTGGCTGGGGCCGCCCTGCTGGGTCCAGTCGCTGATGATCAGGACGCCGCTGTCGCCGAAGGTCGCGTACTGGGGGCACTCCCATCCGACCGGGCCGGAGCCGGCCGCGGCATCGCTGGCGTGGAAGGGGCCGCGGTACTCCCAGTGCTCCAGGTCGTCGGACTCGTACAGCTGCGCCGCGGCGCGGTTGTCGGCGAGGGCCGAGCCGACCAGCATCCGCCAGCGGCCGTCCTGCTGCCAGACGTAGGGGTCCCGGTACATGGTGGTGTCGGCGGGCGGCTCAGGGATGAGCAGCTCCGGGCGTTTGGCCCAGGTGATTCCGCCGTCGTACGACTCGGCGGTGGTCACCGGCTGCCACCAGCGGTCGGTGCGGTGGGCCGAGTAGAAGGCCACCAAGCGGCCGTCGTCGGAGACCGCGTTTCCGGAGAAGCAGCCATCGGCGTCGTAGCCGCCGGGAGTGGGGGCGAGGGCCACCGGGAGGGGTTCCCAGTGGATCAGGTCGGGGCTGCGGTAGTGGCCCCAGTGCATGTTCGAATGCCGCGGGCCGTACGGGTTGTACTGGAAGAAGACGTGGTAGTGGCCGTCGTGGAAGACCAGCCCGTTGGGATCGTTGATCCAGTTGCGCGGGGGGCGCAGATGCACGGTCGGAAGGTGGGGGTCGGCAGGCGGCGTGGGCACACGGGGCCTTTCTCGGGGTGCGCGAAGCACGGGGGAAGAAGAGGGGTGGAGAAACGCGGTGCGTTGCGCGGGCGCGGGTTCAGCCCTTCACGCCCGTCGACGCGATGCTGTTCACGAACGACCGCTGGAACGCCACGAACAGGGCGAGGATCGGCACGGTGATCATGGAGGAGTAGGCCATGATCTGGCCCCAGCCCACGTTGAGTTGGAAGAAGTAGGAGATGCCCACCATCACCGGCCGCAGGTTCTCGCTCTGCACGACCATGAGCGGCCACAGGTAGGAGTTCCAGGCGGGCAGGAAGGTGAGGATGGCGACGGTGGCGACGGCCGGTCCGGACAGGGGCATGACGATGCGCCGGTAGATGGTGAACCAGCCGGCGCCGTCCACGATCGCCGCCTCGTCGATCTCCTTGGGGATGCTCTGGAAGTACTGGTGGAAGAAGAAGATCGAGAAGGCGTTGGCGATGAACGGCACGATCTGGACCTGGTAGGTGTCCATCCAGCCGGTGGTCCACTCCAGGTGGAAGCCGTTGACGCGGAGCAGCGGCAGTTGGTTGACCCACCACACCAGCGGCAGGGCGAAGGTCTCGAACGGCACGATGAGGGTGGCGATGATGCCGGTGAGGACGAGCTTGCGGCCGGGCCAGCGCATCCGGGACAGGGCGAAGGCAGCCATGCTGTTGACGATGATGCCGAGCACGACGGTGATCGAGGAGATCAGTACGGAGTTCAGCAGGAATTGTGCCGCCGGGACTCGCTCGAACACGGCCGTGTAGTTGTCCAGCGACAGGGCTCCGACCGGCAGGAAGGCGCGCAGCGAGCCCAGGTCGCCGAAGATCTGGTCGTCCGGCTTGAACGACGAGACCAGCATGAAGACCAGCGGGAGCGCGAAGACCAGGGCCAGGACGACACGGCCGACGTGACCGCCGAGGTGCTTGAGGACGGAGGTCATGTCAGTCCTTCTCCCGAGTCAGGAAACGCTGGACGAGGGACACGGTGAGCACGAGGACGAAGAAGATCAGCGAGATCGCCGCGGCGTACGCGGTCTGCTGCTGGTCGTAGCCGGTGCGCACGGCCTGGTAGACGACCGTGGTGGTGGAGTCGAGAGGGCCGCCCTGCGTCATCACCCTGATCTGGGTGAAGAGGCTGAACGCCGCGATGGTGATGGTGACCAGCACAAAGGTGCGGGTGGCGCGCAGTCCTGGCCAGGTGACGTGGCGGAAGCGGTGCCAGCGGGTGGCCCCGTCCAGGTCGGCGGCCTCGTACAGCTCGGCGGGGATGGTCTGGAGACCGGCCAGCCAGATGATCATGTGGAAGCCGACGCCCTGCCACACCGACATCAGGATGATGGCGGGCATGGCGGTGTCCGGGTTACCCAGCCAGTCCGGGCCGTCGACATGTCCGAGGGTGAGCGCCGAGATGACGTGATTGACCAGGCCGTCCTGCCGGTAGAGGAAGGTCCACAGGAGGGACACGACGACCATCGAGGTGACGACCGGCAGGAAGTAGACGGTGCGGAAGAAGTTGACGCCACGCACCCTCGCGTTGACCAGCAGCGCCAGCACCAGGGCGAGCCCGGCCTGGAGCGGGACGACGACTGCGGCGAAGTAGGCGGTGTTGCGCAGGGACTTGTAGAAGACCGGGTCTTCGAAGAGCTGGGTGAAGTTGCGAAGGCCCACGAAGCGGGCCGGGGTGGGCGAGATGAGCCTCGCGTCGGTGAATGCCAGGGCGAAGGCGAGGGCGACCGGTACGACGAGGAAGACGATCAGCAGCACGACGGCCGGGGTGGCCATGCCGACGGCGGTCAGGCTCTCACGGCGGCGTGCGTTGGTCGTTCGGGTTCGCCGGACCGGACGCAGCCGCTCAAGGGCTGCGATCATGGTGGTCACGGTAGCTCCAGGGGGGAGCCGGTCCGGTTCGGGCGCGCGAGGAGGCGCGGTCGGGGCCCGAACCGGACCGGAGCAGGGTCAGCCGGCGTTGTAGTTGTTCGTCTTCAGGTTGTTGTCGATGTCCTTCGCGGCCTGGCCCAGAGCGTTCTTGGGATCGGCGCCGGACAGGATGTCCTGGGCCGCCTTCTCGAACTCGGTGGAGATGTAGGGGTAGGCCGGGGTCACCGGGCGTACCTCCGCGTACTTGCGCGCGAACTGGACGAGCACGTTGTACTTTCCGCCCGGCTGGTAGCCGTCGATCTGCTTGGCGGCGGCCTCGGTGCCCGGGAGAGTGCCGGTCGCCTTGGCGTAGTCGACGAAGTACTTGGTCTGGCGGGAGAACTTCAGCCACGCCTGCGCGCCGTCCTTGTTGGAGCAGGTGGAGCTCATCGCCCACTGCCAGGAGGCGCCGCCGATCTTGGGACCGTTGCCGAAGTCGACCGGCGGGATGATCGCCAGGTCGTCGCCGAGCTTGTCGGCGTTCTTGGTGGCGTTCCAGCTGCCGTCCCACTGGATGGCGCTCTTGCCGGCGAGGAAGTCCTTGTTGGGGTCGGCACCGGACTTCTTGGACATGTAGCCCTTGGCCACCAGCGATCGGAACCAGGTAGCCCATTCCGCGGCCTTCTTGCCGTCGAGGGTGCCGGAGGCAGTCTTGTAGCCGTCGCGGTTGACCAGGTCACCGCCGAAACTCTGCAGCTGCGGGGAGTACGCGTACGACCACCACTCACCGGTGCCGCCGGTGCCCATCTCCAGCGGGTACTTGAACTTCCCGCTCTTCTTCAGCTTGGCGAGTGCCGCGTCGAACTCGGTCCTCGTCCACGGCTTGTCCATGGTGGGGATGCGGATGTCGTACTCGTTCAGCACCGACTTGCGGGCGAAGAAGGCCAGGGACACGTCGTAGAAGCCGAAGCCGTAGACCTTGTCCTTGTAGCGGCCGACGGTGCTGGGCAGCTGGTCGGACAGCGGGACCTCGCTGCCGGAGACGTCGATCGGGGCGAGGTAGCCGCCCCAGGCCCAGCTCGGCACGTTGGGCCCGTCCACGTCGAGCAGGCACGGCAGCTTGCGGGCCGAGGCGGCGGCGACGACGGAGTTGTTGTAGTCGCTCTGCGGGAACGCCTGGAGCTTGACCTTGTACTTGCTCTGGGAGCCGTTGAAGTCCTTGATGATCTTCTTGACGACGTCCAGCTCGGCAGAGTTTCCGGCGTTGTGCGTCCACAGGGTCAGCGTGTTGCCGTCGGCTCCGGACGTGCTGCCGCCGCTGCCGGTCGCGCATCCGGCGACCAGCGCGGTCGCGGCCGCGACGGCTACACTCGCACCAGCGAGGCGCCTGGTTCTGAACACCACGAGGGTTCCTCCATCTCACTGAGACGGGTCTTGCCGGACCCGCCTTGGCGACCGGTTGCGTCGGTCGCTGTTCTTGGTGGTCGTCCCGCCGCCCGGAGGTTCGGAACTCCTGGCGGCGGGACAACCGTCTTCGGGTGCCCGGTGTCAGCCCCTGGCGGGGGCGCCGATGGAGGCACGTTCCCGCAGCGGCATGGGCACGCGGTGGACGACTGCTTCGAGCGGCCCTCTGCGGAGAATCAGCTCCACGGCGAGTCGACCCAGTCGGTAGTGCGGCAGCTTCAGCGTGGTGAGCGCCGGGCGCAGTACGGAGGCGATGTCCTGGTCGTCGAAGGAGACCACCGACACGTCGCCGGGCACGGACAGACCTGCCTCGCCGAGTGCCTGGTAGGCGCCGAGGGACACCCGGTCGGCCAGGCACACCAGCGCCCGGGGACGGTGACCCGCCGCGAGCAGCGCGGAGACCTCCCGGTAGCCGTCCGGCGTGTTCCAGTCGCATTCGATGACGCCGTCCAGGCGTGCGCCGCCCTCCCGCAGAATCTCCTCCAGGCCCCGCATGCGCTCGTTGCCGGCGATGATCCCCTCGGGCGTGGCCGGGACGGCCTGGTGGCCGCCGATCGCCCAGATGCCCTCGGTGTGGCCGGCCGCGAGCAGGGCGCGGGCCGCGTCCCGGCCGGCCTCCAGTTCGTCGGGGACGACGGACGGGGCGTCGAAGCCGGGGGCGAGGCAGTTCAGCAGGACCACGCGGCGCCCGAAGAGCTCTTTGGGCGGAGTGACGTACCGGGTGAACATGGACGCGTAGATGACCGCGTCGACCTGGCGGTCCAGCAGCGCGTGGACCAGCGACGACTCGGCGTCGCGATCGCCGCCCGCCTCAGTGATGAACAGCAGGTTGTCCCGTTCCCGGGCGGCCTCCATCGCGCCGCGGATCACCTCGCCCGCGAACGGCGTCGTGGTGATCCGGTCCGAGACGAACCCGATGGTCTGCGTCGACTTCGTCCGCAGGCTTCGCGCGGTGACGTTGGGGCGGTAACCCAGCTCCTTCGCGGCGTCCAGCACCTTCTGGCGGGAGGCGTCGGAGATGCGCATGTCGGTGCGACCGGACAGGGCGAACGACGCGGTCGTCGGCGAGACGCCCGCATGGCGGGCGACATCGGCCATGGTCACACGACGTTCAGACATCTGCCGCTCAGCTCCGTTGTTAAATCGGATTAGCAAGTTGCGAAGAGATTGATGCGCCCGTGTCCGGATGTCAACACCGCAGACATCTCGAATAAGAAACGGGGAAGATATATGCCGATTTGTCCGCCTGTCTTGTAGCTCCCAGGTAAAACGGCATGCATTAGCTCTTGCGTTAGCGGGAGCGGGGCGCGAACGATGCCGAGCCAGCTCGCCTAAACCGATTTGGCAGAGCGTCAGACCTGCCGCGCCACCCAGGAGCCCGCCCATGAGGAGAAGAACAGCCCTCACCGTCGTGTCCGCCGCCATCGGCGGGGCCGTCGTACCGCTCTCGTTCGCTTCCGCTTCCGCCGCCGCTGAGAGCCGACGCGGTCCCCAAAGTCCCACCGCGCGCTGGGACTTCGACGAGCGCGGCGGCACGGTCGCCCGTGAGGCGGTCTCGGGCTCCGCAGACCCCATCGACTACGTCTTCGCAGACGCCCGCTACAAGCCGGACAGCGACCCCGTCCGGCGGTGCGGAGTGCGCGGCCGGGCGCTGTACTTCGACGGCTACTCCACCGTCGTCACCGCCAAGGGCCCCGGCAGGCTGGACCCCGCCCAGGGCCTGACCATCGACGCGTGGATCGCCCCCTACGCCTACGAGCACGGCATCGACGGCAAGCCCCAGGCCCTGGTCAACCAGCACAACCCGGACGCCAGGACCGGCTTCCTGCTCGGCCTGCGCCGCTTCGGCCAGATCGTCTTCCAACTCGGCTTCGGCACCGACCTGATCGAGGTCAAGGGAGCCCCGGACCAGGCGGCCTCCAGGGGCCGATGGACCCACGTCGCCGCCGGCTACGACCCGGCCGCACACCAGCTGCGCCTCTACCGCGACGGCCGCCTCATCGGCACCGCCACCACCCCCGACAAGGCCCCCGACTGGCCTCCGGCGAGTTGCTGCTGATCGGCCGGCACAACCGGCCCACCCTGCTCAACGGCGAGTTCCACGCCAACATGTACATGAACCTGATGGACAGCCTCGTCATCCGCCCCGGCACCCTGGACGACACCATCGCCCAGCGGGAGCACGCCGAGATACTCGCCGCGCTGCCGGGCCACCGCGTGCCCCGCCCGGACCTGGCTTTGAACCGGTCCCGCTTCGACGGCGACCGGCACCGTCCCCAGTTCCACATGCTGCCGCCCTGGCACTGGATGAACGAGCCGCACGCGCCCGTGTACTTCAAGGGCAAGTACCACATCTTCTACCAGCACGATCCGCTCGGCCCGTTCTGGGGCCAGATCCACTGGGGCCACGCCGTCAGCACCGACATGGTGCACTGGCGGGACATGCCCATAGCCCTCGCGCCGGCGGGGGACTCGAAGTAGTCCTCGGTGCCCGTGCCGTGCAGCGAGGGCGGCCAGCTGGTCGAGCCGTCGGCCTGGAAGTCGTCGTCGATCCAGATCATGTCGTTGCCCTCGCCCCACCAGCTGCCCTGCCGGTGGTGGACGGAGAGGTTGCAGCCGACGTAGTGACCCTTGCCCTCGGTGTCGAGGAGCACGTAGTTGTCCTCACCGGTGGCTAGGGCGACGTTCAGCCAGCCTGGTGAACGAGCTCGTCGAGGCCGCTGACGACAAACAACTCGGCAAGACCATCGCCCGCTACGGACGTGTCGACCTTCTGGAAATCGACGAACTCGGCTACCTCGAACTCGACCGCCGCGGCGCCGAGATGCTCTTCCGGGTTCTCACTGAGCGCGAGGAGAAGAACAGCATTGCGATCACCTCCAACGAGGCTTTCACGGGCTGGTCCAAGGCCTTCACCGACCCGCGGCTCTGCGCGGCGATCGTGGACCGGCTCACCTTCAACGCCACTCTCATCGAGACCGGCACCGAGTCCTACCGCCTGGCCCGCACCAAAGCCAACAAGACCAACAGGACCAAGTGAGCAGGCCGAAGCACCCGCGACGAACGGTTCCCCATAATCCACATGTCGCGCTGCCAGTGCGGTGGATAGCCTCTGCGGGTGACGAACGAGGACGTGCTGCAGGACCACGCTCACCGGCAGGTCGTGCGGATCGGCGACACCGTCCGCCGACCCGTCCAGCCCTGGACGGAGACGGCGCACGCACTCCTGCGCCATCTCGAAGCAGTGGGCTTCCCCTACGCTCCGCGGGCCCTGGGGATCGACGAGGAAGGCCGCGAGGTCCTCAGCTACATCGAGGGAGAGTCGGGGCCGCTGAGATGGGCCAAAGTCGTGGAAGACGACGGCTTGACCGCCTTCGCCCGGCTGCTGCGCGAGTACCACGACGCAACCGCGGGTTTCACCCCGCCCGACAATGCCGCCTGGGCCGTCGACGCGACGGAGTCCGCTGACCGTGCGGTGATCTGCCACGGCGATTTCGGCCCATGGAACGTGGTCTGGCAGGGGCAGCAGCCGGTGGGCCTCATCGACTTCGACTTCGCTCGCCCGGCAGCACGCCTGCACGACATCGCCTACGCACTGCAGTACGTGGCACCGTTCAGGGACGACACCGAGTGCACCCGTTGGCTCCGCTATCCGCAACCGCCCGACCGCCGTCGACGCCTGCAACGGTTCTGCACCGCCTACGGCCTCCCCTCCACCGCCGACATCGTCGACGCCGTCATCCGCGAGCAGCGGGAAAACGCCGAACGAGTACGCCGGCTGGCCGATGCCGGGCACGAACCCCAGGCAAGCTGGGCGGCCGATGGTTACCTGCAGGACCTCGAAGACAAGTTGGCATGGAGCCAAGCCCACCGGCACCTGTTTGAGTAACGCCTCACCTTTCCGCTGCCCGCCCACGACCGAGCACCCCGGCACCGCCATGGGTGGTCCCGAATCAAACCGCCTACCGGAGCCGCATCACGACGCCTGATCTTC
This sequence comes from Streptomyces coeruleorubidus, assembly GCF_028885415.1. GTDB lineage: Bacteria > Actinomycetota > Actinomycetes > Streptomycetales > Streptomycetaceae > Streptomyces > Streptomyces coeruleorubidus_A. Next base: position 717,534 of record NZ_CP118527.1, on the reverse strand, counting down.
ACCAATCACCCACAGAATGGGGCCAGCTGGAGTCGCCCTGGCGGGGCCGAAAGCGGACGCCCTGGCCACCTCACCGGTGACGTCGACGATGTTGACCTCGGGGCTGTTGGTCTGGATGTCCGGCGCCCAGCCGTTGCACGGGTTGCTGCGGCTCCAGCGGGCGTGGAAGTAGAGGGTGTCCTCGGGAAGCTCGTCCGGGAACAGCTCGTAGTCGATGTAGAAGTACTGCTGGATCGGCAGGTCGTTCTCGTTGACCAGCTCGATGCGGGCGCGCTTGTTGAACGGCATGGGCGCCCAGCAGTTCAACGCGGCGCTGCCGCCGAAAATCAGGGACTCCTCGGGCTTAGCCGATACCGTGAACAGGGCCGACTGGTAGCTGTTGGGCATGCAGTGGCCGATGCCGAAGAAGTCGCCGAGCGGGACGAGGACGGCGGGCTCCTCCTCGTCGTCCCAGGTGATGCGGATGAGGACCTTGCGGTAGTGGTCCGGGTCCGGCTCCTCCCAGTTGACGCCGAGCGCGTTGTGGATCTCCATTACGGGGGCCACGGTGTCGGCTTAGCCGCAGCCAGAGCATTCCGGTGAACTGTCAGGGCCAAGAACAACTGAGGAGCACTCGCTCTCAGGCGACGCCCAGGGGTGTGTCGTCGAAGGCCCTGACCTGACGTGCGGTCAGGTCACCGATAGCCTCGAGGCGAACCAGCACCTCGGCGCGGCGCTGCCTGGCCAGGTCGGGGTTGTGGAGGGGATCGTAGGCGGAGGGCGCCTGGACGAGACCGGCAAGGAGGGCGGCCTGGGGCCAGTCCAGGTGAGCGGGACTCGTCTTGAAGTACCCGTGTGCGGCCGCGTCCAGACCGTAGTATCCATGCCCGAAATAGGCGGTGGACAGGTACATCTGCAGGATCCGGCCCTTGGGGTAGTCATGCGCGAGCTTGACCGCCAGAGCGACCTGTTCCACCTGGTCGGGACGGGTACGTTGCCCGTTGGTGTAGAGCATCTTGGCAAGTTGCTGCTCGATGGTGGCGCCCCCGCCACCGCCTCCGCCGCCGCGCAGCCAGACCAGCAGCGCGCGGGCGGCGCCTTCAGGGTCGATGCCGGGGTTGTGCCAAAAACGGGCATCCTCGGTGGCCACCAGTGCCGCGGCGACCTTGGGGGCGTGGACAGATCCGTGGCAGTCACCCCGTGGGCGGCGGCCTGCGCACTCACCCGGGACTGGGCGTCGCCCACCCCCGGAGTGACTGCCAGCAGCACACCCCCGGCCGCCGCGAGCACCACGGCCACGCCGAGACCGATGACGCACGCACGGGTGACGAGACGGCGCAGCCACCGCGGGAGCACTTCCCGGCGGAGGAGGCCACCGAGGGCGAGGACGGCAACGGTGCCTGCCGTGAAGGCGGAGAGGGTCACAGGAACGTTGAAGCCGTAGCCGAAGACGGAACGGGCGATACCGAAGAGCGTCGCTGCTATGGCCCCGCCGAGAGCGCCGACGGCAAGGAGCGTGCCGCGTGGCCCGGCGCTCGGGCGCGGAGACGGGTTCCGGCGGCGAGCCGCAGAGCCACGCACGGCAGCCGTGACGGTCGCATCCTCCCCGGCTGCTCCGGCACGGAGGTCTGGTGTCGGCCCATCGGCCCGGTCAGTACTCGTCTGTGACATGTCCACCGCCAGTTCGTCGTTGCCGGCTCTCGGCCGGCCCACGTCTCCCTCATGGCGTTTCGGCGCCAGAGCCTCGCATTCATAGACGGTGACGAGGGAAAGATGGTTGCTAAATCCAGCCCAGCAGAATACGACCGTGCCTGCCGCGCCACACGCACCTGTGAAATTGGAAGGCCGCTTCTCCCTGTCGATCGCCGTATCCGCGTGAATCTGAGATAAGAATTCGGTAGGGAATTCATGAAGGGTTCTTCAGGGGGGTCCCACGCGAGGGCCAAGCTTCAGGAAGCTCCTTCTGTGGGCGTGCAATTGATGCCTATTATGGGCGCATCAAACATTGAAGAACCTTGTTCGTGCATGAGGGGGCTCCCGTTTCATGGTGACGTACGGCCGAGGCGGACACCCGGTCGGCCGCGTTCGCCACCGGACATGGCGCCGCAGGGCAACCTGGGGCGTGATGACGCTCGCCCTCGCGGTGCTCGCGGCCTCCGTCGGGACGTACGCCTGGGCCGACGAGAAGCTGGACCGTACGGTGAACCTCGGCGCCCTGTCGGACCAACCCCCGCCGGGCAAGGGCACCACTTATCTCATCACCGGCTCGGACGACCGCCGGAATCTGACCCCGCAGCAGCAGAAGGAACTGCACACCGGCAGCGACGACGAGGGTCCGTACGGCAACAGCGACTCGATGATGCTGCTGCACATCGGCAGCGACGGTGACACCCTGGTGAGTCTGCCGCGCGACAGTTACGTGACCATACCGGCGTTCAGCGGTGCGGACGGTGTCCGGCATCCGGCAACGACGAACAAGTTGAACGCGGCCTTCTCGCTCGGCGGCGGGCAACTGCTGGCCGAGACGGTCGAGTACAACACCGGCATCCACGTCGACCATTACGCGGAGATCGGCTTCGGTGGCTTCGTCGGCCTGGTGGACGCACTCGGCGGCGTCACCCTGTGCCTGGACCGGCCCATCGTGGACCAGGCATCGGGAGCCGACTTCAAGGCGGGCTGCCAGAAACTGGACGGCCGGCAGTCCCTCGAACTGGTCCGGGAACGCCATCAGGAGGCGGGCCAGGACCTGAGCCGCATGGCGAACCAGCAGAAATTCCTTACCGCGATCGCCCACCAGGCGGAGACCCCGTCCACTCTTCTCAACCCGATCAGGCTCTACTCGGCACTCGACGCGGGCATCGGAACGCTGAGCGTGGACAAGAACACGACCCCGTACGACCTGGCGCGGATGTTCCTCGGCCTGAAGGGGATTTCCAGCGGACGAGGACATGAGTTGACGGTCCCGATCGCAGACGCGAACTACTCCACTTTGAACGCCGGTGACGCGGTGCTGTGGAACATGACACGCGCCAAGGCCCTCTTCCGCGAGCTGCAGAACGATCAGCCGATCACCATCGGCAACAACGACGCCAACTCTGACCTGGCCGGTGGTTAGCGTCAATTCCCCGGCGTGCGTACTTCGTTGGCCTCTCCATCAATGTCCCGAACGTGTCCACCGCCGGCAGTCGATGTCTTCCCTACCGGCCGAGGAGGAGACCCTGTGAAAACGATGAGTCAGGTGCCGGAAAAGCGTCGGCGTATGAAGGAGATGGCCTACCTCGCCGCGCTCACGGTGGTCTCCGCGCTCACGCTGGTCGGGTGTGGTCTCAGCGCGGCCTCGTCGACGTCGCCCCGACCGAGCGACATCACGATAAAGCCGGTGACGGACGCCTCCGGCCGAGCCGAGCCGGACCGGCCCATTCACTGCACGGCCACCCACGCACACCTGACCAAGGTCTCCGTCACCCGCTCGAACGGTTCCGTCGTCAGCGGCTCCCTCGACCCGTCGGCCGGTACATGGACGCCGTCTCAACCGCTGAGCCTCGACGCCCGTTACACGATCGTCGCCACGGCCGCCGATACATCCGGAAAGTCGGTCAGCAAGCGCCTGGACATCGAGACGATCAGTCCGGCCGACACCGCCACCGCCCAGTCCATCACCCCCGCCACGGGGTCCGACGTAGGCAACGCCCAGCCAGTAGTCGTCGTGTTCACGAAGGCCGTGACCGATGAGGCCGCCGCCCAGAAAGCACTGTCCGTGACCGACACGGACCACGTCACCGGAGCCTGGCGATGGGTGACCAACCGCCGTGTCGACTACCGTCCCCGAACGTACTGGCCCCTGGGCGACAAGATCACCGTGAAAGGCGACCTGGAAGGAGTGAACGCAGGAGGGAGCCTCTGGGCGACCGGCGACTACACACACACCTTCACGGTCGACTCCGACGTGCACGCGGTAGTCAATCCCAAGACCCGGACCATGGCGGTCTATCGGGCAAGCAAGCTGAGCCGGACACTCCCGATATCGACCGGCGGGACCGGCTACCAGACCTGGGGCGGCAACCTGGTCGTGCTCGACAAGGAGGCCAAGACCCAGATGACATCGTGCAGCGTCGGCCTCAGCTGCACTCCCGGTAGTCCCACCTACTACAACCTGCCGGTCTACTGGGACGTCCACCTGACGTGGAGTGGTACGTACATCCACGACGCGTCATGGGACAACGCGACCATCGGCAGGGTGGACAACTCCCACGGATGCGTTCACCTGAACGCATCCGACGGGAAGTGGTTCTTCAACACCGTGGAACCGGGCGACCTCGTCCGGGTCATCAACCCGTCCAAGCCGGTGACGCTGGACAACGGGGACGGCGACTGGAACCTGTCCTGGTCCCAATGGAGCACGCCCAACGCCACGCGGTGAGGGGGCGATCCGAGGCGAACGAAAACAGCACGGAGCCCCGGACGTTTCTCGCCCGGGGCCTCGCGTCGTCCGGCTCAACGGTGGGACGGCGGCGGTGTCACGCCCACTCCATGCCCAGCTCCCGCAGCGCGTCCAGCTGCTCCTGGGCGAGTTTGCCCCGCCTCGCTCGGGTGTTCGATACCCACACGCCCAGCTTGACGGACACCGGCTCCGTCTCGCCGTCGACCGCGATCTCTTCGCTGCGGCCGCGGGGCACAGGCCGGTGGGCGCCTTCCCGTTCCACCCACTGCGCGAGGTCCGTCAGGCCGCGTTGAAACGCCTGCTGTGCCTTGCTCGGGCCCTTCGCCGCATGCGTTGCTGCCGGGGCAGGGACTGGCGGAGCGGCGGCGCGGGACGTCACGCGGGGCTTTCTGCTGGTGCCGGCGCCGGACGGTGGGGCCGAGACCGAAGCGGTGCTGCTGGTGGTGTCCGAGCCGGTCACCAACGCGGTGCGGCATGCCGGCGGAGTGACCGGCTTCGGCCTAAGAGCGGGACCCGACACCGTGACCGCCACCGTGGAGGACGCCAGCCGCCTGCCGCCCGATGCCGCCCGGCCGGGCGGCATCGGGCGGCGCCTGGTGCAGGACCTGGCCCAGGACGTGGCTGTCACCGTCGGTCCCAGCGGCAAGGCCGAGTCGGCAGTCCTGCCGCTTGGGCACTGACCGTCAGACAGCGGTCGGCGGCGAGGCCAAGGAGCGGCTGCCGCCCGGTCCGGCACCCCCAGCTTGCCCTCATGGGCGCCGACCTGCCCCACGATCGTGATCGCCGGGTCGGGAAGCCGAGGCGGAGCGGCCACGGGAAAGTCCCTGACCAACCCTGGTCCGCGGGCGCGACCGGGGCCTCGCCCCATCATCGATGATCAGGGCTGCAGAATGATCTACATGCCGAAAACGAACACGCCGAAGACGGCAACGATGGACGACGCCGCGTTCATCAGCCGCGCCCTGGCCCGCGCCTTCGACGACGATCCGATGATGCGCTGGTTCTTCCCCGACGACTCATCGCGCAGGGAAGGGCTGGACCGTTACTTCACCACGATCTTCACCCGGCAGTACGTCCGCCACGCAGTCTGCGAGCGCACCGAGGCGGCCGCCGCCTTCTGGGTACCGGCAGAGTCACAGGCCCAGGCCGTTCCGGACGGGGAAACCATCCGAGAGCTCCAGAGCATTCTCGGTGACCGGGCTGCGCTGTTCAGGGAGACTGTCGAGACGGCCGCCAAGCACGCACCCCGCGAACCGCACTGGTACCTGGCAGTGATCGGCGCGGACCCGGCGGCAAAGGGCCAGGGACACGGGGCGGCACTGCTGCGCTCAGGGCTGGCCAAAGCCGACGCGGCGGGTCTGCCTGTCTACCTGGAGTCCTCCGCGTCGGCCAACGTGCCCTTCTACGAGCACTTCGGCTTCACCGTGCGAGAGGAACTGCAGCTGCCGGGCGGCGGGCCGAGGCTGTGGGCGATGTGGCGCAAGCCTCGCCGTCCGGCACACGTCGGTGGCTGACTAGGCGCGCCGGCCCGCCCCTTGAGCTATCCGGCCACGCCGATCGGCGACATCGCCGACCGGATCCCCGCGATGTCGTGCGGGCTGCTTCGCGGGACCCGTCCCGGGCCGTCGGGGGTAGGACAGTGGCCGTTGAGAAGCGGGAGGGCGTCATGGTGGAGCGGACCGGCAGCCGGTCGGGAGCGGTGTGGTCGTATCTGGGTGCGGCGCTCGTGGGTTTCACGTGCGTCGGGATCTTCGTGATCTGGCTGGTCCCGCTGGCCATCCGGTCGCGGACCGCGAACCCGTGGACCCGCGAACATGCCACACACGCGGCGAACTTCGGTCTGACCGCATTCCTGGCGATCCTCGGCGGCGCCCTGATCTCGGCCCTGATCGGGCTGCCGCCGTCCTACCCGCAGACCCAGCCACTGCCGATGTACCTGGTGTTCTGCTACATCCTGGTCGGACTTGTCGGGCTACTGGTCGGAGCCGTACGCACCGGGAGCGGACAGGACTTCCGCTTCATCAAGTCCATCTCCTTGCGTCTGCTGGGCTGACCGCAGCGCGCTATGCGTCTCATGTCAGGATGGCGCGAGTGTCTCCGCCCGGCGGGGCGATAGAGCCGATGGGCGGGAGTGAGGCGGCAGTCAGATCGCGGGCCGCGTCAGTGGGCCAGCGGCAGGACTGCGGACACTGCCTTGCCTCCCGGCCGGATGCGGACCTGAAGTGCGGACGCGCCCCGCCGGGCGGCTCGCGTTCTTCCTCGGATGGACGCACGATGACAAGCCTCCTGTGGCTGTGGCCGCCGCTGCGACCCTTATTCCTCGGCTGCCCCGAGAAACCCTCGCCGTTGCCGAGAACACCCAAACGGCGTCAGCGTGCGAGGTCGGTAGTTCTGCAGGGCATAGGAGCCCGGTCAAATGTGTTGTCGGGGAAACGGCCTGCCGTCAAGATCGTTTGGTGAACATGCCGGAGCTCCAGAGCGCCCCTTCCGTACGTCCCATCACCGACGCCGACGTTCCCACTGCGGTCGATACTCTCGCCCGGGCCTTCGCCGACTACCCCTTCACGCGGCACGTGATTGCGGCGGACGGTCACGAGGAGCGGATCCGGCGTTACCAGGAGCTGTGCCTGACCCGTATTGGCATGGTGTACGGCCGCGTCTGGGTCGCCGACGGAGGCCGTGCCGTGGCTGTCTGGGCCGTTCCCGGTATGGATCCCTCGCCCGCCTTCGCCGAGCTGGGCCCGATCCTCGGCGAACTCAGCGGCGACCGGGCCGCCATGGCCGCGGCTGCGGACGCGGCCATGGCGCCGTACCGGCCCAAGGAGCCGGGACGGTTCCTGGAGACCGTGGCGGCCGCCCCCGAGGCCCAGGGAAAGGGCCTCGGCAATGCGGTACTGGTTCCTGGCATCCAGGAGGCCGAGCGCGCTGGGTGTCCGGTGTTCCTGGAGACCTCCAGCGATGCGAACGTGCGGTTCTACGAGCGCCTCGGCTTCAAGGTCACGGCCGATGTCCAGCTCCCCGACAACGGCCCCCGCACATGGTGCATGCGCAGGAACCCGCGCTGAGAGCCGGAAGATCTGACCGACGGGGCTGTGCTCAGACCGTCTCGTCGTCCTCGTCCCACTCCGGCGCATCAGGATCGCGCAGTTGACCCTGGGCAGGCGGCGGGGAGGCCCGCAGCCCACGGAGTCCTTCCTGACCTCAACAGACTGATCAAGTTCTTGGCCGTCTTCGTTCTGTCGCCCGGCGAAAGTGGGCAGTTGCTCAGCATCTGGGCTGTGCCACTGAATCGTGGTCCACGGCCCGCGACGTACGAGTGCCGTGTGCATGCCCGCGCTCTCCGTGCCTCCCCGGGGACCCCTCCCGGTATGGCGCGGCAGACTCGCGGATGTGACGAGCATGTTCCCGGGCCTTACGCCCCCGCCGGACGCGCATGGCGAACCCCGGCCGCCGGCCGCGCCCCGCGTGACCGGGCCCTGGCCTGGCCGGTACGAGGTGAAAAGCGGCCACTTCGGGGCAGCCGACGAGCGGTGGGTCGCGCAGATGACAGGGGAAGACCGGCTGCTCGAAACCGTCTTCGCACGCCGCCCCGATCGCTGGCGGTACGCCGCGAAGGCCGCGTTCGTGGGCGTGGTGCCGGTGACGGTGGTCATGCTGATCCTGATGGTTGTCCAGGGCGCCCCGGGCGAGGCGTACGTGATCCTCGGCGAGGTCGTCGCCGGCGGGTGGCTCCTCTACGCCCTGATCTACGGCCTCTTCCACGACCGCCACATCGCCCTGGAGGCCGGACCACGCACGCTCGCCGAGGTGGACGTCAGCGGCAGCATCGAGGTGCCGCTCTTCGAGCTGGACGCCGTCACGGTGGTCAACTGGGCACGGCTCGGTCTGTGCCTGCGACTGGCGAAGAGCAACAGCAGCCTGGTCGTCCCCTTCGGCCTGATGGAGGGCAACCAGCGGCTGTGGGACCTCGTGTACCACGGCGTACGACACTCGGTCGCCGCCGGCGCCAAAGCCGACGAACGCACACGCCGGTTGTTGGGCCTTCCCGGCCTGACCCCGGCCGAGCAGTCGTAAAGCTGGACGGGCCTCGCCGCGGGCGCCTCAGCCGAGTCAGCCGGCGACGCGAGCCGAGATCACTCAACGTAACGAAGCACTACTAGGCAGTGCCTCTCCGATCATTGGATTGTTGGACTATCTGTGAGGGGCGGGGCGATATCTGACGTTGCGTGGTCGGTGATTGGACCGTTGCTGCCGCCATTGAGCCGTGCCCGGGGCAGGTGGCGTGATCACCGTCAGGTTCTTGAGGGCATCGTGTTCAAGTTCCGTACCGGTGTGCCATGGAGGGATCTGACCGGAGCGGTTCGGGCCCTGGCAGACCGTGCACGGACGCTTCGCCCGGTGGGCGGCCGACGGCACCTTCGACCGGCTCCCGGCCGCAGCCCAAGGGCGGGCGGAGGTGGACTGGCTGGTCGCGCTGGGCCGGCCGCTGTCCTTCACAGTCACGGCCGGCACGCGCAGGGACTGCACCCAGGCAGAAGCAGTCATCGACCTCATTCGTGTTGCAGGGTGTGGGCCGGGGCGGCCTCGCGTCCGGCCGGGAGCGGGTCGTGGCCGACAAAGGCTACTCGGCCCGCTCCTTCCGGGCCTACCCGCGCAGACGCGACAACTTCTGAACACTGCCGCCCGCCCGTCGGCCCTCGAAGGGGCGGCTGATTCTCTTGCTCACCCTGCGAGACGGTGAGATCGGGGCCCGGTCAACCCAGATGGAGAAGGCCGGCTTCGACGACGGCACGGCCGAAGGGGCTCGCGAGTTCGGCGAGACGCTCGCAGTCGGAGTCACCAAGGGCGGCGTAGGCGGGAAGGGCCAGGCGGTCGGTGCGGTCCTCGATGTGCCGGCGCAGGAGTTCGCCTTCCGGGCTGAGGGAGTCGCCATCCAGGAGACCTCGCTCGCGCAGGTGCTCCTGGGTGCCGGCCCACTCCTCCTCGGGCCATGCGCGGCTCGCCTTGAGGAAGTCGACGGGGACCTCACCGGTCGCGGCGTGCAGAATCAGCGCCTCCAAGCCTCCGACACCCTCGCTCAGCAGGCATGCGACATGGCCGTCTCCACGGAACTCCCGGAGCAGTGTCTGGGCATGCCACAGCCGCAGCACCGGCTCCTCCGGCCACGGCAGTGCGGCATGCGCCGCGAACAGCGGGCGGCCCTGCGCGTGTTCGCAGGCCGCCTCGGCAGCCCGGCGGGTCAGCGCCAGCACCTCGTCCACGTGGGGCAACTCGTGAATTCCCGCCCGTCGCAGGGCTTCGCCCGCCGCGGCGTACCGCGCGTCCAACACCTGCTGCGGCGTCGTTGCGTCCCAGGCCCCGTCGACCGCCTGCCGTACGACCTCGGGGTTGAAGTTGTAGAAGGTCGAGATGACCAGTTCGGCGGAAGCTTCGCCGAATGCGGCGCTCCTGGAAGCGAAGTACCCGGCGCGACCGCTCAGGCCGAGGTCCGCGTACCGTCGCCTTGCCTCGGGAACGAAGTAGATCATGCCGTGGACGGGCTCGAGACGGCGCCAGGCCGCGCGGGCAGTCTGCATCGGGTCACCTCTTCGGAGAGTCGACGAACGGGACATTCGCTGCGGGTTCACTACTCGCCGTGCGCTTGCAGGTGTTCGAGCAGCAGGCGGCTCAGCGTTTCGGGCGCCTCCTCGGGGATCCAGTGGCTGACGCCCCGGAGGGTCTCGAACCGGTACGGCCCGTTGACCCATTGCTCGGTCTCCTGTGCGGCTGCCGGACCGAACGCGCTGTCCTCCGTGCTCCAGACGTACAGCGTGGGGACGTCGATGACGCCGATCGCGCCGTCGGGGCGGCCGGCCCGATACCAGTTCAGCGCCGCGCTGAGAGCGCCCGGCTGGGACAGGTGCGACACGTAGGCGTCGGCGCTGCCTTGTGGGACCTTTCCGGCGTAGAAATCGCGAAGCTCTTGGGCATCGTGGGCGAGCATGCGCTCCTCGGTCGCTGGTGTCTCGCGCCAGTCGATCATGTAGTGGGAGCGTTCGCGCTGATCCTGGTCGGTGCGCAGGGTGGTGGCCAGAGCGCCGGGGTGCGGGGTCGAGACCACCGTCAGGGTGCGCACGCGGCCGGGGTGGGCGTGCGCGGTCCACCAGGCCACCGCGCCTCCCCAGTCATGGCCGACGAGGTCGAACGCCGCCCAGCCCAGTTCCTCACTGATCGCGACCACGTCGTCCACGAGAAGGCTGATGCGATAGTCCTCGGGCCGCTGAGGGCGGGCGCCGGGGGAGTACCCACGCTGGTCGGGCGCCACCACCCGGTAGCCGTGCGCGGCCAACGCCTCGATCTGCCGCCGCCACACCAGCCCTGTTTGCGGGAAGCCGTGCAGCAGCAGCGCGGGGCGGCCCTCGGGCGGACCAGCCGCGATCGCGTCGAACACGCCCGCACCCGTGGAGATGCTCAGCTGAGTCACGATCCACCTCTCCGTACCGACTGGTCGGTACCCTTCAGGCAAGGGAGCGGACTGTCAAGAGCCGACCGTGGTTGAACCTGACGCCGAATTCAATTATAACCGGCGGAAGGCCGACCATCGGTTCCAGTGTGGGCGTGAACATGCCATCCGTCGCCCGAGGAGACGGTCAATGAGCCTTCTCCATACGGCAATTGGTGTTCGGCACCGCCTACCGGCAGTCGAGCCCGGCTCACGGAGCTCGGAGTTCCGGCCCCCGAAGCCCCCCGGACGAACCGGGCCTACAGGAAGCAGTGAGGCGACATGAGGGAAGCAGTCATCGTTTCGACGGCACGCACGCCGATCGGAAAGGCCTACCGCGGCGCGTTCAACGACACCCAGGCGCAGGAACTCGCCGCCCACGCCCTTTCCCACGCGGTGCAGCGGGCCGGGATCGAGGGTGATGAGGTCGAGGACGTGATCTTCGGCTGCGCCGTGCAGCAGGGGTCGTCGGGTTTCAATGTCGCGCGTCAGGCTGCTCTCCGCGCCGGACTTCCGGACATCGTGTCGGGGATGACGATCGACCGGCAGTGCTCTTCGGGCCTGATGGCCATCGCGACGGCAGCCAAGCAGATCGTCGCGGACGGAATGCAGGTCGCTGTCGGCGGCGGTGTCGAGTCGATCTCCCTGGCGCAGAACGACCACATGAACACCCACCGCATGGCGGATCCCTGGCTGGTCGAGCACAAGCCGAGCATCTACCTGCCGATGCTGCACACGGCGGAGATCGTCGCCGAACGCTACGGCGTGAGCCGGGAACGCCAGGACGAGTTCGCGCTGATGTCACAGCGGCGCACCGCGGCGGCGCAGGAGGCCGGCCGGTTCGACCAGGAGATCGTCGCGCTCGACAGCGTCAAGAAGGTCCTGGACAAGCAGTCCGGCCAGGTGCGGGACGAGGCGGTGACCCTGACCCGCGACGAGGGCAACCGCGCGTCGACGACGCTCGAAGGCCTGGCCGGATTGGCGCCGGTGCTGCCCGACGGTCAGGCGAGCGCGCATTCCAGCGTCACGGCGGGCAACTCCTCGCAGTTGTCGGACGGGGCTTCGGCGTCGGTGCTGATGGAGTCGAAGGAGGCCGAACGCCGGGGAATGGAACCGCTGGGCATCTACCGGGGCATGACCGTTGCCGGCTGTGGGCCGGACGAGATGGGCATCGGTCCGGTGTTCGCCATTCCGAAACTGCTCAAGCAGCACGACCTCACCATCGACGACATCGGCCTGTGGGAACTCAATGAGGCGTTCGCCTCCCAGGCGCTGTACTGCCGGGACGAACTGCACATCGACCCGGAGCGGTTCAACGTCAACGGCGGCGCCATCTCGGTCGGTCATCCGTACGGAATGACCGGGGCCCGGCTTGTGGGGCATGCCCTCATCGAGGGCAAGCGCCGCGGCGTCCGGTATGTGGTGATCTCGATGTGTGTCGGCGGCGGCATGGGCGCAGCCGGACTGTTCGAGGTTGCCTGAGGTGCCGAGCGTGACGGACAAGGCGCGCACCGCGGTCCTCGTGGACTTCGGCGGTGTCATCACCTCCAGTGTGCTGCGGGCTTTCACCGACTTCGGCGCCTCGCTCGGCCTCGATCCGCGCCTGCCGCTGGACCTCCTCGGCCGGGACGAGGCATCACGCACCCTCCTGGCAGACCACGAGTGCGGCCGTATCGACGCCGAGGCCTTCGAGCGAGGGTTCGCCGAACGGCTCCGTGCCCACGGCGCCGACGTGGCGGCCGAGGGGCTCACGGGCCGCATGCAGGCGGGCATGTCGATCGACCAGGACATGCTCGCGCTGCTCGGTGATCTCCGAGCCGCCGGCCGTCCCGTCGCGCTCGTGTCCAATTCGTTCGGTACCGGAACCTACGACGGGGTCGAACTCGCCGCTGTCGCGGATGTGGTCGTCATCTCCGCCGAGGTCGGGATCCGCAAGCCCTCCCGGCGGATCTACGCGATCGCATGTGAACGCCTCGGCATCGACCCCGAGGAGGCAGTCATGATCGACGATCTGCAGCAGAACCTCGACGGGGCGGCACGGATCGGAATCGGGGGCGTACTGCACACCAGCGCCGCCGACACCCGCCGCCAGCTCGCCGAACGCTTCGGGATCACCACCTGACCGATACCGGCCGACCGGGCGCGGTGTGGTCGGTCGTCCGGCCACACCTCCCGAGGGCTTGAGGCCGAAGCCGGGCCGAGTCACCTCATCGACGAGGGCCCGAACCACACCACCACCTGCTCACCTCCCGGAAGGCACCGCCCATGACCAGCGTTTTCGATCCTGTGTGCCGCCACGCGGCCGCCACCCCCGACCACATCGCACTGCGCGGCGCCACGGATCAGTGGACCTACCTCCAGCTGCGGGACGCGAGCATGCGGTACGCGGGCGCCCTGGTCGCCGCGGGTCTGTCCCCGGGGGACCGGGTGCTGCTCGCGGCCCCGTCGGTGCCCGAGTTCGTGGTGGCCTACCTCGGGATTCAGGCCGCGGGCTGTGTCGTGGTGCCGGTCAACACGATGTCCACCCGGGCCGAGGTCGAGTACGTTCTCGGCGACGCCGGATGCTCATGGGCGATCGCATGGCACGCCCTCGGCCCGGCTGTCGTGGAGGCGGCCGCGGCGCTCTCGGTGCCCTCCTGGACGCTGTCCCCGGGCGCGTCGGTCACCGCTGCCCCGGCCGACGTCGTCGACCGGGACCGCGACGAGACCGCGGCCATCCTCTACACCTCGGGAACCACCGGGCGGCCGAAGGGAGCCCAACTCACCGTCGGGAACCTGCTGTCCGCCGGGGAGATCGGCGCCGAGTGCAGCCGTGCCTCGAGCGCCGACCGCACCGGCACCGGACTCCCGCTGTTCCACGTGTTCGGCCAGGCATCGGTCATGATGGCGACCTTGACCGTGGGCGGCTCGATGTCGTTGCTGGCCCGATTCGACCCGGCGTCGATGCTGGACATGCTGCGCCGCGACCGGCTCACCATCATGGCCGGCGTGCCGACCATGTGGAACGCGCTGCTGCACGCGGCGGGTGACGCGAACCCGGCGGACTTCGCCCGGCTCCGGGTCGCCGTCTCCGGCGGCGCGTCGCTTCCCGGCGAGATCGCCCGGGCCTTCGAGGCCCGCTTCGGCTGCACCATCCTCGAAGGGTACGGACTCACCGAGACCACCGCGTTCGGCACCTTCAACGACATCGACCGCGGCGGCAGGACCGGGTACACCGGCAGGGCAGTGCCGCGGACGCGGGTCCAGGTGCGTGACGACGACGGCGAGGAGTGCCCGCCGGGGATCGTCGGCGAGGTCCACATCAAGGGGCCCACGGTGATGCGCGGCTACTGGAACCGCCCCGCGGACACCGCCGCGGCCCTCTCGTCCGACGGCTGGTTCCGGACCGGCGACCTCGGTGAAACCGACACGGACGGCGACCTTCGCATCGTCGACCGCATCAAGGATCTGATCATCCGCGGCGGTTACAACGTCTATCCCTGCGAGGTCGAGGAAGTTCTCTACGAGCATCCGGACATCGTCGAGGCAGCCGTGATCGGCGTTCCCGACGAGCACTACGGCGAGGAGGTCGCCGCGCTCATCGCCGCCCGGCCCGGTGCGGAGCTCGGTGCCGCCGAGGTGTCGAGCTGGGCCCGAGAGCGGCTGTCCGCCTACAAGATCCCGCGTATCGTCCGGTTCGTCGACGCGCTGCCCAAGGGCCCGACCGGGAAGATCCTCAAGCGGTCCATCGACCGTACGGCTCTGACCCGCGACAGGGCGCCCGCCGACGTTCCCGCCGCCCGCCGCCACTGAGCCTGCGCCCTCCCGGTTTCTGATTGTGGTGTCGGATTCAAGTACAGTTGCCGGGATGGAGACCACTGCGCACGAGGAGATCGACGGCGAGCAGGCGCCGCCCATGGCGCCCCTGACGCACCTTCGTGAGCCCCCCACGACGCAGCGCGGAGCGCGGACCCGGGCCGCTTTGGTGAAAGCCGCGCGGAAGGTGTTCGAACGGGACGGCTACCTCGACACCCGCCTCACCGACATCACCAAAGAGGCTCAATGCGCGGCGGGATCCTTCTACACCTACTTCGCCAACAAGGAAGAGGTGCTTGCCGCCGTCCTCCTGGAGGCGCAGGAGGACATGATGCACCCCGGCATGGGCCGGGTGGAGGGTACCGACGATCCCTATGCGGTACTCGAGGCGAGCAATCGCGCGTACCTCGAGGCGTACAAACGGAACGCGAAGCTGATGGGCCTGCTGGAGCAGGTGGCTCAAGTGGAGCCGGAGTTCCGTGAGTTCCGGCGCCGGCGCGCCGACGCGTTCATCCGCCGCAATGCCCGTGGCATCGCCGACCTGCAGGCGCGGGGTGTCGCGGACCGTGAGGTCGATCCGATGATGGCCTCCCGTGCGCTGTCGGGCATGGTCAGCGTCATGGCCTACAACGCCTTCGTGCTCGGCGAACGGCAGGAAGACGGTGCGCCGGTGGACTTCGAGGAGCTCGTGTCCACGGTGACCCGGCTCTGGGCGAACGCCCTCCGCTTCCCCGACCACCGCTGATCAGCCTGCCTCGTAGCCGCTCATCCCCCTGGGGTTGGGCGGCTTTCTCCATGTGGTTCCGTGTGGGCAGCTATTGAAGTTGACGTCGGATTCAACTATACAGGTGGACGCATCGCACACCCAGTCAACGGAGAGGGTTGCCGTGAACGTCGCACAAAGAGTCGCCGTCGTCACCGGTGGTGGCGCAGGCATCGGCAGCGCGCTCGTCGCACGGCTCGCTCGCGAGGGCGCCCGTGTCGTCGTCGCGGACCTCGACGCGGACAGCGCTCGGGCAGTGTCGGAGGCAGTCAACGCCGACCGTCAGGGAAGCACCGTCAGCGCCGGCGCGGACGTGTCGGACACCGAGCAGATCCAGCAGTTGGTCGACCTGGCGGAAAGCACCTTCGGTCCGGTCGATCTCTACTTCGCGAACGCGGGCATCGCCGGGGCGCCCGGCCTCGACGCGAGCGAGCAGGACTGGGACCGCTCGATCGACGTCAACCTGCGAGCCCACATCCGTGCGGCAAGGCTGCTGGTACCGCGCTGGCTCGAGCGCGGTGAGGGCTACTTCGTCAGCACGGCCTCGGCGGCCGGACTGCTCACCCAGATCGGCTCCGCCACGTACGCCGTCACCAAGCACGCGGCCGTCGCCTTCGCCGAATGGCTGAGTGTCACCTACGGCGATCGCGGGGTCCGTGTCAGCTGTCTGTGCCCGATGGGGGTGAACACCAAGCTGCTGTCCTCCGGGGAGGACTCCGGGGACGCGCTGGGAAGAGCCGCGACGCGGGCCGTCACCTCCGCGGGTGACGTCCTGGAACCGGCCGAAGTCGCCGACGCCGTCCTGGCCGCCGTCGAGGACGAGCGCTTCCTGGTCCTGCCGCACGAAGACGTTCTTGGGATGTACCGGCAGAAGGGCTCGGACTACGACCGGTGGCTGCGCGGAATGCGCCGGTACCAGAGCTCCCTGCTGGCGCAGGCATGACCGGCGCGCCGGGCGAGCTCGTCCTCGCCGAACACCGAGGTCCGGTGCTGGTGCTCACGTTCAACCGGCCCGCCAAGCTGAACGCCTGGACCGACGAACTCGAGGACCGCTATTTCGCGCTGCTCGACGCCGCCGAAGACGACCCGGACGTACGCGCCGTCGTGGTCACCGGCGCGGGACGCGGATTCTGCGCCGGAGCCGATCTGCAACGGCTGCAGACGGTCGGCGAGGTCTCCGAGGCGGACAGGGCACGGCGCCGTCCACGGGACATTCCGCGGACCCTGCGCAAACCGCTGATCGGAGCGATCAACGGAGTGGCCGCCGGCCTGGGCATGGTGGAGGCCCTCTACTGCGACATTCGCTTCGGCTCGCCCTCGGCCCGGTTCACCACGGCATTCGCGCAACGCGGGCTGATCGCCGAGTACGGGATCTCCTGGCTGCTGCCCCGGCTGGTGGGGCACAGCCGGGCAGCGGACCTGTTGCTGTCGAGTCGCATGGTGGACGCCGAGGAGGCCTTCCGGGTCGGACTCCTCGACCACCTGGTCCCCACCGGGAGTGTGGTGGATGCCGCTGTCGCGTACGCCGCCGATCTGGCGCGGCGCTGCTCCCCGGCGTCCATGGCCACCATCAAGAGCCAACTGAGCAAGGACGCGGACGGCACCTACGCCGATTCCGTGGCCCGGGCGGAAGGCCTCATGCTCCAGGCGTTCCGCGGGTCCGACGTGGTCGAGGGCGTGGCCAGTCACCTGGACAAGCGCCCGCCCGACTTTCCCTCCCTACCCGTCAGGAGTTCGGATGTCCCTGTTTGAGATGTCGGACCGCGCCAAGAAATACCGGGCGGATCTGCTCGAGTTCATGGATGCGCACATCTACCCCGCCGAGGCGGTGTACCACGAGCAGATGCGCGCGTCGGGTGACCCGCACTTCCACCCGCCCATCCTCGAGGAGCTCAAGGCGGAGGCGCGCAGGCGTGGACTGTGGAACCTGTTCCACCCGCATCCGGAGTGGGGCCCCGGTCTGACGAACCTCGAGTACGCGCCGCTGGCGGAGATCATGGGCCGCAGCCACATCGCATCCGAGGCGTGCAACTGCAACGCGCCTGACACCGGCAACATGGAAGTGCTCACGCTGTTCGGCAGCGACGAGCACAAGGAGAAGTACCTCAAGCCCCTGCTCGACGGGACGATGGCATCGGCCTTCGCGATGACCGAGCCGCGTGTCGCCAGCTCCGACGCCACCAACATCGAGCTGCGGATGGAACGAGACGGCGACGCGTACGTGCTCAACGGCCGCAAGTGGTTCGCCTCGAACGCGATGCACAAGAACTGCAAGGTGCTCATCGTGATGGGCAAGACCGACCCCACGGCGGCCCCACATCGCCAGCAGTCGATGATGGTTGTACCCGTAGACGCCCCTGGGGTCACCGTGGTCCGCAACCTCCCGGTGTTCGGCTACGCGGATCGCGAGGGCCATGCGGAGATCATTTTCGAGAATGTCCGGGTGCCTGCCAAGGACGTGCTCAAGGGCGAAGGTGAGGGTTTCGCGATCAGCCAGGCCCGGCTCGGGCCCGGTCGTATCCACCACTGCATGCGGGCCATCGGCGCGGCCGAGCGGGCGCTGGAACTGATGTGCCGGCGCGCACAGTCACGGGTGACCTTCGGCAGCGCGGTCGCCGAACGGTCCAACATCCAGGACTGGATCGCGGAAGCGCGTATCGACATCGAGATGATCCGCCTGCTCACGCTCAAGGCCGCGTATCTCATGGACACGGTCGGCAACAAGGAAGCACGCACCGAGATCGCGGCCATCAAGGTGGCCGCCCCCGAGATCGCGTTGAAGATCGTCGACCGTGCGATTCAGGTGCACGGGGGAGCCGGAGTGACCGACGACTTCCCCTTGGCGATGATGTACGCGCATCTGCGGACGCTGCGGCTCGCGGACGGTCCCGACGAGGTTCACAAGCGGGCCATCGCCAAGCAGGAACTGCGGCAGTACCGCGACGAGGCGACGGCGGCGGTGAGCTGAGATGGCAGGACTCGATCTCACCGGTCGCACCGCCGTCGTCACCGGGGCCTCGCGCGGTATCGGGCTGGCGATCGCCCAGGCCATCGCGGAGGCCGGCGGAAACGTCGTCCTCACCTCCCGGTCCCAGGAGGCGGCGGACGCCGCCGCGGCCCAGGTCAAGGGCACAGCGGTCGGCGTCGGCGCGCACGCGGTCGACGAAGAGGCGGCCCAGCGGTGTGTGGATCTGACGCTCGAGCGCTTCGGCGGCCTGGACATCCTCGTCAACAACGCGGGGACCAACCCGGCCTACGGGCCGGTCATCGACCAGGACCACGGCCGGTTCGCGAAGACCTTCGACGTGAACCTGTGGGCGCCCGTCATGTGGACGGGTCTGGCCACGCGGGCCTGGATGGGGGAGCACGGCGGGGCGGTCGTCAACACCGCGTCGGTGGGCGGCATGGCCTCCGAGGCGAACATCGGGTTGTACAACGCGTCGAAGTCCGCACTGATCCATCTCACCAGGCAACTGGCCTTGGAACTCTCGCCGAAGATCCGCGTCAACGCGGTGGCACCGGGTGTGGTGCGCACGAAGCTGGCCGAGGCTCTGTGGAAGGAGCACGAGCAGGTCGTGTCCGCCTCCATGGCGCTGGGCCGCATCGGGGAGCCTGCCGACATCGCCTCCGCGGTCGCCTTCCTCGTCTCGGACGCCGCGAGCTGGATCACCGGCGAGACCCTGGTGATCGACGGCGGGCAACTGCTCGGCGACGCCCTCCTGTTCAGGCAAGGAACCGGTATCGGTGTCTAGCGCGGACATCGTCGGAATCGACGCCGGGGCCGTGAGCCGCTGGTTCGCCACCCTCGGCGTCGACTTCGCCGGGCCCTTGGCCTTCGAGCGGATCGGGCTGGGCCAGTCGAACCTGACGTATCTCGTCATGGATCAGGACGGCCGCAGATGGGTGCTGCGGCGCCCACCGCTGGGTCATCTGCTGGCGTCGGCGCACGACGTGGCCCGCGAGGCGCGGATTCTCACCGCCCTGGAGAGCGCCGCCGTCCCGACCCCGCGGGTGCTCGGGCTGACCGATGACCCCGCCGTGACCGACGTCCCGCTGTTGCTCATGGAGTTCGTGGACGGCGAGGTCGTCGACAGGATGTCGATCGCGCGGTCGTTGACGCCCGAGCGCCGTCGGGCGATCGGGATGTCGTTGCCGCGGACGCTGGCGCAGATCCACGCGGTCGATCTCGAGGCGACCGGGCTGACCGGTCTGGCCGGCCACAAGCCGTATGCGCAGCGTCAGCTCAAGCGGTGGTCGGCCCAGTGGGAGAGGTCCAGGACCCGCGAACTGCCCGCCCTGGAGGACCTCACCCGGCGCCTCGTCGCGGCCGTGCCGGAGCAGCGTGAACTGACGCTCGTGCACGGCGACTTCCATCTGCGCAACGTCATCACCTCCCACGGCAGCGGGAGGTGACGGCGGTGCTCGACTGGGAGCTGTCGACGCTGGGGATCCGCTGGCGGACCTGGGCAGCCTGCTGGCCTACTGGCCGGCCAAGGGCGAGGACACCTCGGGCGACTTCGTCGCGACCGCTCTCGACGGCTTCCCGCCCCGCGAGGAACTCGTGGCGGCCTACTCGGCGGCGTCCGGACGCGACCTGGCGGCGCTGGGCTACTGGCACGTGATGGGACTGTGGAAGGTCGCGATCATCGCGGAGGGCGTCATGCGCCGCGCGATGGAGGAACCGCGGAACAAGGCCGCGTCCGGGACCCCGACCGCGGAGCGCATCGACGCACTGGTGACGAAGGCCCACGAAGTCGCGGACACGGCAGGTATCTGAACCGATCGCCTTGACACAGGACTTCGACACCCACGCTCAGAGGAAAGAAGCAGTGGCGAGTGAGAGGAGCCGAAGCATGGCCGGCCTGCCAGAGGTCCTGGCCTTGGACGAGATCGGGCCGGACCTGTTCCGGTCCGGCCCGATCCCCAGCGAGTGGGCGCGGACGTTCGGTGGCCAGATCGCCGCCCAGTCGCTGATGTCCGCGGCGCGCACCCTCGACCGGTCGTACTCGGCTCACTCGCTGCACGGGTACTTCCTGCGGCCCGGCCGTCCGCACGAGCCGACCGACCACCTGGTCGAGCGGATCCGCGACGGTGGCAGCTTCTGCACCCGCCGGGTGACCGCTGTCCAGGCGGGGGAGGCGATCTTCACGGTGACGGCGTCGTTCCATCGTGGGGACGAAGGGTTCTCTCACCAGGTGGACATGCCGGCGGTGCCGGCACCTGACGACATCCCGGAGTCCGACCGCATCAATGGCTGGGGCATGCCGCGGCCCGCGGAATGGCGCCACTGGGAGATGCGCTGGGTGCCCGGGGGCGAGATCGGCCACGTCCCGGGGGCGCCGGCCTGCCAGCGGGTGTGGATCCGGTACGGACGTCCGCTGCCGGACGACGCAGCCGTCCACGCCTGCGCACTGACCTATCTCAGCGACATGGCGCTGCTGGGCTCCGCCCGGCTGCCACATCCCCCCACCGCCGTACAGGGTGCGTCGCTGGACCATTCGCTGTGGTTCCTGCGTTCCTTCCGCGCGGACGAGTGGCTGCTGTACGACCAGGTCTCCCCGTCGGCCGAGCACGGCCGGGCGCTCACCCGTGGAAGGCTGTTCGACACGGGCGGGCGTCTGGTGGCCGCCGTCGCGCAGGAGGGCCTCATGCGCTACGACCGGCCCCGGCCGGTGGAGGGCGGCGACGGGGAAGCGTCCCTGCCGCCGCCCGCTCCAGCTGTCCCCGACCTGCGTTGACCACCCGTTCGTCACAGGGGCTCGGCGAGGACGGCTTTGCGGTGGCTGAAGGTCTCGATGGAGTAGCGGCCGTGGTAGCTGCCCATGCCGCTCTCCCCGACGCCCCCGAACGGCAGGTCGGAGATGGTGAGATGGGCCAGCGGCAGGCCGAACCCGAGGCCGCCCGAGGAGGTTTCGGCGGCAAGCCGCTCCCGGGTGGTGTCGGAGTCGGTGAACGCGTACAGGGCCAGCGGCTTGTCGCGGTCGTTGATGAAGTCGATGGCCTCGTCGAGCCCGGCCACCTCGACGACGGGGAGGATCGGGCCGAAGATCTCCTCCTGCATGACGGGTGCGTCCGGTGACACCTCGGCCAGGACGGTCGGCGCGATGTACTTCGTCTCGCGGTCGTACGCGCCGCCGGTGACCTGACGGCCGGAGTCCAGGAGAGCGGTCAGCCGGTCGAAGTGGCGTTCGTTGACGATACGGCCGTACTCCGGGGAGGCGGCGGGGTCGGACCCGTACAGCCCCTCGATGGCCTTGGCCAGGGCGGCTTCCAGAGCACGCGCGGTCTCGGGGTCGGTGAGGACGTAGTCGGGCGCGACGCAGGTCTGCCCGGCGTTGAGGAACTTCCCGGCCGCGAGGCGGGCGGCGACGGTGTCCAGGTCGGTGCCCCGGTCCACGAACGCCGGGGACTTGCCGCCCAGTTCGAGGGTGACGGGCGTGAGGTGCCGGGCGGCCGCGGACATCACGATGCGGCCGACCGTGCCGTTGCCGGTGTAGAGGATGTGGTCGAAGCGCTGCTCGAGCAGGGCCGTGGTCTCCGGGACCCCGCCTTCGACCACGGCGACCGCGTCGGTGTCGAGGTACTGCGGCACGAGGCGGGCGAGGGCGGCGGAGGTGGCCGGGGCCAGTTCGCTGGGCTTTGCGACCACCGCGTTGCCCGCGGCCAGGGCACCGGCCACCGGGGCCAGCAGTAGCTGCGCCGGGTAGTTCCAGGGGGCGATGACCAGTACGACCCCCAGCGGGTCGTACTGCGTCCAGGCACTCGCCTCGCCGATGAACGCGGGGACGGGGGCCGGTTCGGGGCGCAGCCACTCGTCGAGATGCTCCAGGGTGTGGTCGATCTCGCGTATGACGAAGTCGATCTCCGTGCGGTAAGCCTCGGCGGAGCTCTTTCCCAAATCGGCGTGGAGCGCCGCGGCGAAGGTCTCCCCCTGCTCGGTGAGCAGGGCACGCATCCGGTTCAGCTGCTCGGTGCGCCAGGCCACGGGCTTGGTCCTGCCGGCGCGGAAGGTGGCGCGCAACCGGGCGACGAGCTCGGCGGGCTGCTCGGGCGCGGGGTTGTTCATGGTTCCCTCACAGGTGCGGTATGTGGACGGGGGCGTTGTCGCCGCGCCGCGGGGCAGCCCGGGCGCCGGCGCCGACAGGGGGATCAGCCGCGCTTCAAGGCGTCGATGAGGTTCCGGGCGAGCCGCGCCGAGGAGGCGGGGTTCTGACCGGTGTGCAGATTGCGGTCCGCCACGACGTGCTCGCTGAACGGGGCCGCGGCCTGGAAGTCGGCCCCCAGTTCCACCAGGCGGTCCTCGAGCAGCCACTTGGCCTTGTCGGCGAAGCCGGCTGCGGTCTCCTCGGTGTTGGTGAAGCCGGTCATGCGGAAACCGGCGAACGGCCAGCTGCCGTCCTCGCGCCGGGCGGCGAGCAGGGCCGCCGGGGCGTGGCACAGCACCGCGAGCGGCTTGCCGGAGTCCAGCGCCGCGGTGAGCAGGCGGCCGGAGCCGGCGTCCACGGCGAGGTCCTCCATGGGGCCGTGGCCACCGGGGTAGAGGACGGCGGCGTACGCGTCGAGGTCGACCTCTTCGAGCTTGACGGGGTTCTCCAGGTCGGCGCGGATGGCAGCCAGGTACGCGGCGATGGCATCGGACTGCTCCGCGCCGCCGGTGGACTCGGCGGCGAGGCTGACGGCGTCGACGGTCGGAGCCACGCCGCCGGGTGTGGCGATGGTGACGTCGAACCCTGCCTCGCGGAACAGCCGGTGCGGAGTGGCGAGTTCCTCGGCCCAGTAGCCGGTGGGGTGGAGGGTGCCGTCGGCGAGCGTCCAGTGGTCGGCGCCGGTGACGACGAACAGAACTGCGGTCACAACTGTCTCCTTCAATGTGCGCGCGGGTCGCGCGGTGGTGGGGGTGTCCGGCGGGGTGCCGGCCGGTGGGGCGGCGGCGAACGGTGGATCAGGCGACGGTGATGATGATCTTGCCGCGGGTGTGGCCCTCGCGGCTGAGGCGCTGGGCGTCGGCGGCCTGCTCCAAGGGGAACGCGGCGGCCACGTCCACCCGCAGCTCCCCGCGCTCGGCGAGTTCGGTGAGAGCCTCCAGGTCCCGGGCGTCGGGTCGCACGAAGACGTACCCGCCGCCGAGGCCGAGCACGGCGCCGTCCACAGCCGAGGCCAGGCGGCCGCCCTCGGCGAGCAGCCCTGGCGAGACCTTCAGGGCGTCCCCGCCGACGAGGTCGAGTACGGCATCCACGCCCTGCGGCGCGAGGGCGTGGACACGGTCGGTGAGGCCCTCGCCGTAGACGACCGGCTCCGCTCCCAGCCCTCGCAGGTAGGCGTGGTTGTACTCACTGGCGGTGCCGATGACACGGGCGCCGAGCGACCTGGCGATCTGTACGGCCAGAGAGCCGACGCCACCCGCCGCGGCGTGCACCAGCACGGTGTCGCCGGCCCGCACCCGCAGGGAGCGTGTCAGTGCCTGGTATGCGGTGAGGCCGGCCAGCGGAAGGCCGGCGGCCTCCTCGAAGGAGAGGCCGGCGGGCTTGCGGGCGAGCGTACGGACCGGGGCGGCGACGTACTCGGCGAAGGTCCCGCGGGAGACGAAGTCCTCACGGACGTAGCCGATCACCTCGTCGCCCGGAGCGAACTCGGTGACTCCGACGCCGGTCTCCTCGACGACGCCCGCCACGTCCCAGCCGGGGATGACGGGGAAGACGGCGTCCATGACGGCGTCCAGGTACCCCGCCTGGATCTTCCAGTCGACCGGGTTGACGGCGGCGGCCTTCACACGGACCAGCACGGTGTCCACGCCGAGCTTCGGGTTTGGTACATCGCCGTACTCCAGGACCTCAGGGCCGCCGTAGGTGCGGTAAGTGATGGCCTTCATGGGGGTGACTCCTTGTGTAGTGGTGGTGCGGTGGTGCGGACAGCGGTGGGGCTCGTCAGGCAGCGGTCGTGGCAGCGGCCGGCCCCGTCGCGGGCTGGTGTTCCGTACGGGGCGCCTGCTGTCCCCGCTCGAGGCCGACCAGCGAGAGGGCCAGGACGAACGCGAAGGCGACACCGGCCAGGGTGAAGCTCAGGGTGAACTGGCTCTCGGCAGGCAGTGGTGGCACTCCGGCCGGAAGGTTCTCGATGGTTCTGGAGGCGAGCAGCGAGGTGATCAGCGCACTGCCGATCGCGCTGCCGACGGACCGGGAGATGGAATTGATGCCGTTGGCGATGCCGGTCTGGTGGGGCGGCACCCCCGCGACGATGAGGGCGGGCATGGCGGCGTACCCGAGGCTGATGGCTGTGCCGACAGCCATGCCGGCGCCGATGACCGAAGGGGTGGAGGAGTGTGCGGCGGCCAGCCACGCGAAGCCGACGATGCCGATCACCGCGCCGAGGGCGAGGGTGAGGCGTGGTCCGATCCTGCGGATCAGCACGCCACCGAACTGGGAGACGACGAGCGACGCGATCGTGCTGGGCAGCAGGTATGCGACGGAGGCGCGGAGCACGGAGGCGCCGAAGCCGTAGCCCGCGATGTCCCTGGGCACCTGCGCCAGGTAGGAGACGCCGAGGAACTGGGCGAACATCCCGAATCCCACGAAGAGGCCCGCGAGGTTGCTGAAGAGCACCGGGCGGTGCAGGAGCATCTTCATGTCGACCATGGGTTCGCGGACGCGGTTCTCGGTGAAGCTCCAGACTCCGGCCATGAGGACCGCTCCGGCGAAGCTGCCCAGAGTAGGGGCGGAGGTCCAGCCCCACTCGTGCCCCTGGGAGATCGGCAGCAGCAGGAGAACCAGGAAGAGGCCGAGGGTGAGGGCGCCGAGCAGGTCGGTGCGTCCGCCGGTCTTGGTGCGGCTCGCCGGTACGAGGAGGAGGACGGTGAGCAGGGTGACCACTGCGAGGCCGGTGGCCAGCCAGAAGACGTGGTGGTAGTCGGCGTTGTCGCCGCGGGTGAGCAGGCCGGTGGTGACCAGTGCGAAACCGCTGCCGAACGCCAGGGTGCCGCTGACCAGCGCCATCGCTCCCGGCAGACGGCGGGCGGGGATCTCCTCGCGGAGCACCGACAGGGCGAGCGGGAAGATCGCGGTGGCGGCTCCCTGCAGCACCCGGCCGACGATCAGCCAGAGCAGCGAGTCGGTCGTGGCGGCCAGGACCGAGCCGACGATCATCACCGCCAGCACGCCGGTGAGGGTCGGCTTCTTGCCGTGCTGGTCGCCGAAGCGGCCGAGCAGCGGGGTGAAGACGGCTGCCGAGAGCAGGGTCGCGGTGGTGACCCAGCTGACCTCGGCGGAGCTGGCGCCGAGGCTGTTCTGGATCAGGCCGAGGATCGGCACCACCAGTGTCTGCATCATCGACACGATCATCGCGGCGAGGCTCAGGGCAAGGACCACTGCGGTCTCGGCGCGCTGTCGGCCATGCGGCGGAGTAAGAGGTTGGGACACGGGTGCTTTCTCCGGTGCGGGGCGGGGCGTTGTGGCGGGAGCCCGACGGGGGACTGGTCGGCAGTTAGATGCTTGATGCAGCCAAGTAATGACGGAGACGGTAAACCTCGAAGGTTGATGAAGTCAAACGTTGAGATTCGCCTACACTTGAGGCATGGCCCACACCTCCGCCCCGCCCGCCGCACGCTCCGCTGCGCAGGACAGTGACCCCGACCACGACGCACTCATGGAGCGCTTGGCACGCGCTGCTGCCGGTTACTACCGGGACCTGACTGCGGCGGCCGCACTGCACGGGCTCACCATGACGCAGGCCAAGATGCTCATCCTGCTCCGGCGGCAACCGCTGCCCATGCGCGCCCTCGCGGGGCGGCTGGCCTGCGACGCCTCCAACATCACCGGACTCGTCGACCGGCTGGAGGCGCGTGGACTGGTCTCCAGGCGCGCCGACGCGGCCGACCGGCGGATCAAGAACGTGGTCGCCACCGAAGAGGGACGGGAGGCAGTCCGCCTCATCCGCGCCGACATGCGGGGCACCTCGGAAGCCTTCGAGCGTCTGGACGAGGAGGGGCGCCGCAGTCTCTACGAGCTACTGGGGCGCCTGCACCCCGAGTACACGCAGGAGACCACCTGATCGAGGCCGCAGCGCCGACCGCTGCGTCGGACTGCACCGGCGCCGGGCGTTTCAGCCGGGCGGTGCAGACAGGTGGATCAGGATGCCGCACACCTCGTCGACGATCTCCTGGGCCTCCGTCTCGTCGCCGCAGTCGCCCAGCTCGCGTGCCGCCCCGCCGATCACGGTGGTGAGCACTCTCACCCGCACCCGGCCGGCACGTCGCTTCTCGTCCACCTCCAGGAGCCGGGCGTTGCGCCGTACCCACGCGCGGTCCCACTGTCGGCGCAGCGCGTCGAAGCCCGTGGGGCCGTCATCCTCCACGAGGAGTCTGCCGAACCGCCGGTTGTCCCACGCGCCCTCCAGGTACGCCCTGGCTCCCGCCACGAAAAGGGCGATGGGGTCGTCCACGCCACGGCCTCGCTCGGCGGTCAGCGTGGCCGCGGTCCGGCGCTCCTGTGCCTCCCGGAACTCCTCCCACAGAGCGAGGTAGAGCCCTCGCTTTCCGCCGTAGTGCTGGAAGAGGCTGCCCACCGGGATGCCTGAGCGCGCCGCGATCTCGGCGAGACCGGCGTCGGCGTAACCGCGCTCGGTGAACACCTCCAGGGCGGCGTCCAGAAGCGCACTCCGGACCGTGCCCCCCTGCTTGTCCGGCAGCTGACGTGCCGCCTCGGTCCCCGCGGACTCCACGATGCCGCTCACTGGTGATCCCCACCTTCCCCGGCCCCGTCGCGGATGGCGAGGGCGACCAGCAGTTCCAGGAGGTCGGCGATCCGGCGCGGATTGCGCCCCGTGCGTTCCTCGATCCGGCGCAACCGGTAGTGCGCCGTGTTGTGGTGTATCCGCAGCCGGTCGGCGGCCAGCCGCAGGTTGAGGTCGGCCTCCGCGAAGGCCCGTACGGTGGCCGCCAGCGTGTCGCCACGTCTGCGGTCCTCCTCAAGCAGCGCACGCACGCGGGGATCGACCAGCTGGCGGGCGAGGTCGTCGGCGCGCAGCGCCAGGTAGTCGAAGGGGGACAGGCGCGGCAGTGCCGCCACTCCGCCCCCGCTCGGCACGATGTCGAGGGCGGCCCGTGCCTCCTCGTAGGCGCGCGGCAGTTCGCCGGCGCCCTCGGCGACTGTGCTGATGCCCATGGAGAGCATGGTTCCCTCTCGCGCGAGCCGCCGCTGCACCGCCTCGAAGTGGGTACAGATGTCCTCCGCGTCCATGCCGGTGCGGACCACCGGCACGGCCACCACCTCGCCGTGGCGCACGACGACCAGGGTCCGGCCGGCCCAGGGCCCGGCGATGCCGATGGACGCGCTGGTCGCGTAGCCGTGCTCGGCCGAGGTGAGGTCGCCGGTGCGCGTGTCGCCGACGCACACCGCCACGACCGCCATCATCGGCGAGTGCGGCCCGATGCCGTACGCCTGCGCCGCGGCGAGCAGCGGACCGCGCGCCGGTGCCGCGCCGGCCAGGAGCTGGTCCAGGAGATCCCGGCGCTCACGGTCCGCGTCGGCGACCACGTGCTGCTGGTACTCGACATAGGCCTGCGCGGCATGGGTGCTGGCGAAGTCGACGTACCGCATCAGCGGTGTGACGAGGGACAGCGCGGCCTGCTGTGCCTCGGCGGACGTGCCCGCGCAGTCCAGCAGCACGTCCCACAACACCTGCCGGCCGACCCGGAAGGCACTGATCCAGTCCTCGAGGGCGAACCCCGCGCGTGCTCTGCGCATGGCTGCCGCGCGGCTGAAGACCAGGTCTTCGGGGGCGATGTCCCGGCCGCCGGCCAGCGCCGCCAGCTGCATCCGGTAGTGCGTGAGGACCTGGTCGCGTACGTCGTCGAAGAACCGCTCGTCCTGCAGCGCGTAGGACGGGATCTCCGTGCGCATGACCGCGACAGCGGTCTTCGCCACGTCCTCGAGCCGGTCCTGGACGGCGTGCAGGATCCGGTGCCGCTCCCGGCTGAGCGGGTCGGAGAGTGCGGGGGCGCCCAGGGCGGGTCCGCGAGACATGGCGCCGATCGTCGCCGCCCCCCTCGTGTCCCGTCAACAGGCTCGGCGGGCGACATACCGGGGGAGCTGGGCGCGGCGCACAAGTCGGTGGCCACGAAGTTGGGTGCTCGCACCCAATGTGCGCTCGGAAGGCCCCCACCTACTGTGACGCTCGCCCACCCCCCAGCACCTCGGAAGGGGCGTCACTCATGCTCGCGGTCGACGGTATCAGCGTGCGCTTCGGCGGGATCACGGCACTGGACGGTGTCGCGTTCACCGTCGAGCCGGGCACCGCCGTGGGGCTCATCGGACCGAACGGAGCCGGCAAGACCACCTTGTTCAACTGCCTCACCAGGCGCTGCACCCCCGATGCGGGGACGGTGCGGTTCGAGGACGAGGACCTGCTCGCTCTCCCGCCGCACTCCGTGGCCGGGCGCGGCATCGCCCGTACCTTCCAGAACCTGGGTCTGTTCCCGCTGCTCACGGTCCGGGAGAACGTCATGGTCGGCGCCCACAGCCGGGGGCGCACGGGACACCTCGCCGCGGCGCTCCGGTTGCCCCGCGTGCGGCGGGAGGAGAGGGAACTACGTGACCAGGCGGACGACTTGCTACGGCGCCTCGGCCTGGCGGAGGTCGCCGACCACCCCGCCTCCGGGCTGCCGTTCGGCACGCTCAAACGCGTCGAACTCGCCCGGGCGCTCGCGGTACGCCCCCGGCTGCTGTTGCTCGACGAACCCGTCAACGGGCTCAGCCACGGCGAGGTCGGCCACTTCGCGGATCTGGTCCGGTCGGTGCGCGAGGACTTCGACCTCACGCTCGTGGTGGTCGAACACCACATGGGCTTCGTGATGGGCCTGTGCGACAAGGTGGTCTGCCTCGACTTCGGGCGCAAGATCGCCGAGGGCTCGCCGGAGGAGATCCAACGTGACCCGGCGGTCATCGAGGCGTACCTGGGGGTGGCGGCATGACGGAACCCACCACCGACAGCCCCGAAGCCGGGCAGGCGCATGCGGAGCCGGACTTCCTGAAGGTCGCCGGCCTGCATGCCGGATACGGCCAGGCCCGCGTGCTCCAAGGGCTCGACTTCTCCGTCGCACGCGGCGAGGTGTGCGCGATCCTCGGGCCCAACGGCGCCGGCAAGACGACAACACTGCGGGCCCTGTGCGGCATGGTCCGCGGACGCGGCTCGGTGACGTTGAACGGCACGGAGCTGCTGGGCCGCTCGCCCGAGCAGGCCGCCCGTCTCGGCGTGGCGCACGTGCCCGAGGGCCGGGGCACCTTCAACGACCTGACCGTCGAGGAGAACCTGCGCATCGGCGCCCACGTGCGCACCGGGCGGTGGCGGCGGGGCCGCGCCGAACGCGCGGCCGTGGCCGCCGACCTGGAACGGATCTACGACTACTTTCCCAAGCTGCGCCAGCGGTCACGCCAGGCCGCCGGCAGCCTCAGCGGCGGCGAACAGCAGATGCTCGCCATCGGCAGGGCGCTGATGCTGCGGCCCGCCCTGCTGCTCCTGGACGAGCCGTCGCTGGGGCTGGCGCCACTGGTCACGCGCGAGCTGTTCGAGATCGTCCGTGCCGTCAACGAGGAGGAACGCACCACCGTGGTCGTCGTCGAACAGAACGCCCAGCTCGCGCTGGATGTGGCGCACCGGGCGCACGTACTGGAGGCCGGCCGCCTGGTGCTGTCCGGGCCGTCCCGGGAGATCCGCGAGGACGGGCAGGTCGCCGAGGTGTACCTCGGTGTCTCCGTCCGCTCCGGAAAGGACGGGTGAGCGCCGTGACCGAACTGCTCCAGCAAGTGGTGGAAGGGGTCGGCTCCGGCGCTGTCTATGCCAGCCTGGCGCTGGCCCTGGTGCTGATCCACCGGTTCACCGGCATCGTGAACTTCGCCCAGGGTGAGCTCGCCATGATCTCCACGTACGTGGCGTGGCAGCTCGTGGCGTCCGGGATGTCCTTCTGGCTCGCGCTGCCGGTCACCCTGGCGGTGTCCTTCGCCGGCGGCATGCTGGTCGAGCGGATCGTCATCCGTCCCGTGCGGAACGCGCCCGAGCTGACGATGGTCATCGTCACGGTCGGCCTGTTCATCTTCGTCAACGCGATGGCCGGTCTGATCTGGTCGTTCACCGTGAAGGACTTCCCGCAGCCGTTCCCCGACGGCGGGATCGACCTGGCCGGCGTGCGCGTGGACTGGTCGACGCTCGGGATCATCGCGGTGGTGGCCGTCGTGATGGGCCTGCTGTACCTGCTGTTCCAGCACACCTCCAGCGGCCTGGTGATGCGGGCGGTCGCCTGCAACCCCGCCTCCGCCCGGCTGTCGGGCATCAGGGTGGGCCGGGTGCTGATGCTCGGCTGGGGGCTGGCCGCGACAGTCGGCGCCGTGTCGGGCGTGCTCGTCGCCCCGCTGCTGTTCCTCGAGCCCAACATGATGGGCGGGGTGCTGATCTACGCGTTCGCCGCGGCCACCCTCGGAGGCTTCGACAGCCCGGTCGGCGCGGTCGTCGGCGGCCTGTGCGTGGGCGTCGCCGAGACGCTGGCCGGGGCCTACGTGGACGTGGTCGGTGCCGATCTGAAGGTGGGCGTACCCCTGGTGATCATCCTGGCGGTGCTGCTGGTGCGACCCCAGGGCCTGTTCGGACGGGCGGCGGTGGAACGCGCATGAGCACGATCGTCGCAACACTCGGCACCGACCGCGCCCGGCGTCTGCGGGCCGCGCTCACCGCGCTGCTCGTGGCGGCCGTCGCCGTAAGCGCACCGTTCTACTTCGCCCCCTTCCAGGTCTTCCAGCTGACCATGGTGCTGCTGTACGCGGTGGCGCTGGCCGGACTGAATCTGCTGGTCGGATTCGGCGGGCAGATCTCGCTCGGGCACGGCGCGTTCTTCGCGGCAGGGGCCTACACGGCGGCGGTCATGCTCGACCGGTACGACACCGGGCACCTGGCCACGCTGCCGGTCGCGGCCGCCGGATGCTTCCTGCTGGGCCTCGGTTTCGGCGTGCCCGCCCTGCGACTGCGCGGACTGTACCTGGCCCTCGTCACCCTCGCGTTCGCGGTGTTCCTGCCGCCGCTGCTCAAACGGCTCGAACCGGTGACGGGCGGCTCCATGGGCCTGACCGTGGACAAGCTGCAACCGCCCGCGTGGAGCGGGATGGCCGAGGACCAGTGGATGTACTTCGTCGTCCTCGCCGTCACCGCGGTGTCCCTACTGCTCGCCCGCAACCTGCTGCGGTCCCGGGTCGGCCGGGCACTGCTCGCCGTGCGGGACAACGAGAGCGCCGCGGAGGTCATGGGCGTACGGCTGTCGCTGCACAAGACCCTCGCCTTCGCATGGAGCGCGCTGTTCGCGGGTGTCTCCGGGTGCGTCTACACCTGGGTGATCGGCTTCGTCTCACCCGACTCGTTCAGCTTCGTCCTGTCCATCACTCTGCTGGCCGGCCTGGTGGTCGGAGGGCTCGCCTCGCTGTACGGACCGCTGCTGGGAGCGGCCTTCGTGATGTACGTGCCGAGCGTCGCCCAGGACATCAGCGAGGCGGCGCCCGGTGTGGTGTTCGGCCTGCTGATCATCGCGGTGATGTTCGTGGCGCCGACGGGACTGGCCGGTCTGGCGGGCCGTGTCCGGGGCACCGCCGCCCGTCGACTCACCCGTACCACCACCCCCGCCGCCGACGACGACCGGACGTCCGACTCCGAACCCTCCGCGCCCCCACCCCGGCGGATCCCGCCCCTGTCGATGCCGAACCCGTGGGCACACCGCCCCGCACGGAAAGGGAATGAATCACATGCGCAAGAAGACCACTCTGCGGGCGGCCGCGGCCGCGGCCGCCGCCCTGCTCCTCACCACCGCCTGCAACAGCCAGCGCGGGCAGGACGACAAGGACGCGGCCGCCGACGGCGCGTGCCAGGGCCAGCAGACCACCGGCATCACCGACAAGACCATCAAGCTGGGCGGCATCTACCCGCTGTCGGGACCGGCCTCCGCGTACGGCACGATCAGCAAGGGCGTGAGCGCCTACTTCAAGCACGTCAACGACAAGGGCGGCATCGACGGCCGCACGGTCGAGTTCATCGTCCGCGACGACGGCTACCAGCCGCCCAAGGCGGTCGAGGAGGCCCGCAGACTCGTCGAGCAGGAGAAGGTCTTCACCGTCTTCCAGACCCTGGGCACCCCCTCCACGGCCGCCGTGTGGGACTACCTGGACAAGCGGAAGGTGCCGCAGCCTTTCGTCGCCACCGGCGCCTCCGTCTGGGGCACGGACGACAACCACCCGTGGACCACCGGCTGGCAGCCCAACTACATCGCCGAGGCACGCGTGTACGCCAAATACCTCAAGGAGGAGAAGCCGAAGTCCAAGGTCGCCGTCCTCTACCAGAACGACGACTTCGGCAAGGATCTGCTCGGCGGGTTCGAGGCGGCCGTCGCCGGCAGCGGCATCAAGGTGGTCGCCGAGGAGAGCTACGAGGTCACCGACCCCTCGGTCTCGGCGCAGATGACGAGCCTCGCCCGGTCCAAGGCGGATGTGCTGCTCAACATCACCACCCCGAAGTTCGGCAGCCAGGCCCTCGCCGCCGATGCCAAGAACACCAAGTGGAACCCACTCCACATCGTGAACAACGTGTCCTCGTCCGCCACCGTGCTGAAGCCCGTCGGGTTCAAGAACGTCCAGGGCGTGGTCTCGGCGACCTACTTCAAGGACCCCGCCGACCCGCAGTGGGCGGACGACGCGGAGATGAAGACGTACCGGGAAGCGCTGCGCAAGTACGTGCCCGGCTCCGACCCGACCAACCAGTTCAACGCCTACGGCTGGGCCGCCGCCTCCAGCCTGCACAAGGCCCTGGACGCGATGAAGTGCCCGACCAGGGAGGGGCTGCGGGACACGGTGCGCGACCTGAAGGACGTCAAGGTGGACATGCTGCTGCCGGGTGTCACCCTCTCCACCGGGCCCGATGACGCCTTCCCGATCGAGACGATGCAGCTGATGCGGTTCAAGGGCGAGCGGTGGCAGCTGTTCGGCAAGCCGGTGGACACCCGCGAGGAGTTCGGCCCGCCGGCGAAGTGAGCCTGCGGGGCCGGTCCCCAGGGGTCGGTGCCCCAGACCCCTGGGGACCGGCCCCGCCCAGCCCGTCGTAACCCCTCTCGCCCGCCGTGCCGCGCGCCGGACAAGGCCGCGGCCTCTGCCGGGTTTCAATAGGCTTACCGGGTCAGCAGGAGACATCGGCGACCGAGTACGCGGTGGTGTCCAGCGGTGGAGAAGCCGATGACGGAGCTCAGCGAAAGCCACGACGATCCGTTCGCCCCGCACCTCGCTGCCTTGGCGGTGCTCGACGACCGGGGAGTAGTGGTCGGATGGAACCGGCGGGCTCAGGAACTGCTCGGCCATCCGGACACAGCCGTGATCGGTCGTCCGGCGTTCGAGGTGCTGGTCGATCCTCCTGATCTGCCGGCTGTCACCGAGGCCGCGGCGAAGTGCAGGAGAGCCGGTGGCTGGTTCGGCGCGCTCACACTGCGCCACCGCGACGGGCAACTCGTGGAGCTGGGGCTCAGGGCCCATGAGCTGTCACGCGGTGACCGGGGCCGTGAGTGGTTTCTTGCGGGGGCACTCGCGGATGACGTCCTCGAATGGCAAAGGGACCGCGCGGTTCTCGACGGTTTGTACCGCCAGTGCCCGATCGGCCTGGTCGTCCACGGCCCCGACCAGAGGATCCTCCGGGTCAATCGGGCCATCGAACGGTTCAGCGGCGTCCCGGCAGCAGAATTCCGGGGGATGTCCACCGGCCGGATGCTCCTCTCCGACGACGCGCGCAAGGCTGTGGACCGTGTGCGCCAGGTGATGCAGACCGGAAGACCCCTGGTCTACTCCGAGCAGTTCGTTCGCCTGGAGCAGGATCCCGCACGAGAGCGGGTCGCGTTGGTCTCGTCCTTCCGGATGGAGGATCCCTCCGGCCGTGTCCTGGGTGTGGCCGAGATGATCGAGGACATCACCGAACGCCATCGGGCCCAGCGTCGGCTCGCGCTCCTCGACCAGGTGGGCAGCCGTATCGGAACCACGCTCGACGTGGCCGAGACCGCCCGGGAACTGGCCGAAGTGATGGTGCCCCACCTCGCCGACCATGCGTCGGTGGACCTGCTTCAGGCGGTGACGCGCGGTGAGGAACCGACGCGCGCAGTGGCAGGGCCCGTGGTCCGACTGGGGACCTGCAGCGTTGGTGCCCAGCAATCCGGCCCGCCCCACCCCGAGGGCCACCCCGTGGAGTTCGGGCCCGACACACCGCAGGCCGGATGCCTGGCCGAGGGACGGCCCGTCCTGGAGCCGGTTCTGCCGCCCGACTGGGTCTCGGCGGCAGGCCGTCAGGGGGCCCAGGCTCCGGACCTGGGTGCCCACTCCCTGATCGTGGTACCTCTTGCCGCGCGCGGCCTGGTGCTCGGTGTGATGACCCTGTGGCGCTCGCGCCGCCCCGATGCCTTCGAGACGGACGATCTCACCCTCGCTCAGGAACTCGCATCGCGCGCCGCCGTCGCCATCGACAACGCCCGGCGCTTCACCCAGCAGCAGCAGACCGCGTTCACCTTGCAGAGCAGCCTTCTGCCCCGGGCGGTCCCGGACCAGCCGGCCGTCGAGGTGGCCCTGCGGTACCTGCCGGCCAGCGCAGGCCCTGGCCTGGGCGGCGACTGGTTCGACGTCATTCCCCTGTCCGGGGCCCGGGTCGCCCTCGTCGTCGGCGACGTGGTGGGACGCGGCATCCATGCTGCCGCCACCATGGGCCGGCTGCGCACCGCCGTCCATACGCTCGCCAGCCTCGACCTGGAACCGGACGAGGTCCTCTCCCGCCTCGACGACCTGGTCAACCTGCTGGCGGCCGAACAGGAAGCGGTCGGCGAGCGGCCCTTGGGTGAGCAGGTCGTAGGCGCCACGTGCCTGTACGCCGTGTACGACCCGGTCTCCGGACGCTGCTCCGTGGCCCGCGCCGGTCATCCGCCGCCGGTGGTGACCGCTCCGGACGGACAGGTGGCGCTGCTCGACCTGCCCGCCGGCCCACCGCTCGGCCTGGGCGGCCTGCCGTTCGAGGCCCGGGACATCGAACTGGCCGAGGGAAGCCTGCTGTGCCTGTACACCAACGGAATCATCGGCGAGCGCCACATCGATGCCGACGTCGGCCTGACGAAGCTGTGCGCAGCGCTCGCCCGCCCTGCGGGCGCGCTGGAGCGCACCTGCCAAGCGGTGGTCGACGCGCTCGTGCCCTCGCGCCCCAGCGACGACGTCGTACTGCTGATCGCCCGCACCCGCATGCTGCCACCGGACAACGTCGTCTCCTGGCGTCTGCCGCCGGGGCCTGCCAGCGCCGGCCGGGCCAGGGCGTTGGCCTCGGCCAAGCTGAGCGAATGGGGTCTGGAGCACTTGGCGTTCACCACGGAGTTGATCGCCAGCGAACTGGTCACCAACGTCTATCGCTACGCCGGCGGCCCCGCGACCCTACGGCTGATCCGTGAGCAGTGTCTGGTGTGCGAGGTCAGCGACACCAGCCACACCTCACCACACCTGCGCCGCGCCCGTACGACCGACGAGGGCGGGCGCGGCCTGTTCCTGGTGGCCCAGATGACCGAACGCTGGGGTACCCGCTACACCCGCGAGGGCAAGACCGTGTGGACCGAACAACCGCTCACCGGTACGCCCGTCTGACCGTCCGGGCCGCGGCCGGCGCGGGAGGCCGCCTGGAGCCGGCCCGCCCACGCCGCCGTGGTCATTCGGCTGCGGCGAGAAGCCGTGCCTCGCTCTCCTCGTACAGGCGCCGCTGCTCACGGCTGTCGGCGGCACGGCGACGGTGGTCCAGACGGCTGCCCAGCCAGCCCGCGAGGTAGCCGAACGGGATGGAGACCAGCCCGGTGGACTGCATGGGGAACAGGTCGAAGTCGGCATTCGGGAAGACGGCGGACGGCGTGCCCGAAACGGCCTTGGAGAAGACCATGAGCAGCAACGCGCAGGCCGCGCCACCGTAGAGGGTGGCGAGCAGGCCGGTGCGCGTGAAGCCTCGCCAGAACAGGGAGTAGGTGAGCGCGGTGCCACCGCCGATGCCCCTATGCAGATGGCCAGAGTGGTCAGCACGCCGACGTCCCAGTTCTGCACCATGGTGGCGAGCCCGATGGCGACGATCCCCACGGCCACGCTCGTCCACGCCGCCACCGCCATCTCGGTACGGGGCTCGGCCCGTCCCCGCCGCACCGCATGGGCGAACAGGTCGTGGGCGAGTGACGAAGCCGCGGCCAGGGTCATCCCCGCGACCGACGACAGCAGGGTGATGAACACCATGCCTGCCACGGCCGAGTACAGGATCGTCGCGCCTGCGGAGCCGGGGGCCCCGCCGAGCACCTGGGACAGCATGAGCACCGATGTTCTGCCGTGCGGGTCGGCCGCGGTGATGTACTGCGATCCCACCAGGGCCGCCGCGCCCGTACCCATGATGATCACGAGCAGGCAGAACGTGGTGACCGTGCCGACCGCCCATGACATGGAGCGGCGGACGGCCGGTACGTCCTGCGCGGAGTACAGGCGCATCGTGATGTGCGGCAGGCAGGCCACGCCGAGGATGACGGTGATCTGGAGACTGACGAAGTCCAGCCGGCCACCGGTGGACGTGCCGAGTTGCAGGCCCTGCTGAAGGTAGGCGGGGCCCGCGCCGCTGCCGTGCTGGGCTGCC
This sequence comes from Streptomyces coeruleorubidus, assembly GCF_028885415.1. Classification (GTDB taxonomy): domain Bacteria; phylum Actinomycetota; class Actinomycetes; order Streptomycetales; family Streptomycetaceae; genus Streptomyces; species Streptomyces coeruleorubidus_A. The sequence goes on along the minus strand of NZ_CP118527.1, from coordinate 680,391 downwards.
CTGAGGATGTCGCCGGGGCTCCAGTCGAAGCGGCTGAGCACGAGAGCGGCGACGACCATGCTGGTGCCGAGCAGGAGCACGATCTTGATCATCTGAATGAGCGCGGTGCCCCGCATACCGCCGATCGCCGCGTAGATGATCATCAGAGTGCCGACGATGACGATGCACGCCGTCCTGGCGCCCGCAGCGTACGGAATGTCCAGGATGAAGGTGAGCAGCGACCCGGCTCCGGAGAGCTGGACGACCAGGAAGGGCAGGGTCGCCGAGAGCGTCACCAGGCAGGCGGCGATACGCACGGCCCGTCCGGACATGTTGCGGGCCAGGACGTCGCCCATGGTGAACCTGCCGGCGTTGCGCAGGGGTTCGGCCAGCAGGAACATCAGCAGCACCAGGGACAGGGCGGTGCTGACCGCGAGGACGTAGCCGTCGTATCCGGAGAGCGCGATGATCCCGGTGGTGCTCAGCACCGTGGCGGCGGATATGTAGTCGCCCGCGATCGCCAGGCCGTTCTTGAGCGGGGTGAGCGACAGGTAGCCGGTGTAGAAGTTCGCCAGGTCGTCGCGGTCCGGTCCCGCCATGACGCACATCAGCAGCGTGACGGTGACCAGCGTGGTGAACAGAACCAGGACGAGGGCCTGCGCCCCGGAGCTGAAGTCGTTCATCTCGCCATCCCCGCGTTCCGGCCGGCCGGGACCGCCCGCTCCCGGACGGCGCGGGCCAACGGATCCACGGAGCGTTGTGCGCTGCGCCCGTACCAGAAGACCGCCGCGAAGGTGACGACGAGTTGGAGGATGCCCAAGGCCATGCCCAGGCTCAGCTCTCCGGTGACCTCGGATCCCATCAGACCGGGCGCGTAGCAGGACAGCACGACATACACCACGAAGGAGCCGAGCGCGGTGAGCGTGGAGATCCGGCGGAGCAGGCGGTAGGCCGAGCGGAGGGCGGTGAGGTCGGCGTCGTCTCGATGGGTCTCGTGCGCGTAGGGGGCGTCCCAGGGGCTTGCCGCCCGTACGAGTCGTAGCGCGCGGCGTCGTGCCCGTACGACTCCGGCCACGGGTTCTGTCCGTACGTCTCGTGTCGAGGGGGGATCCCATAGGACTGTGCTGAGGGTGGGTACCGGTTCTCGTCGGCGTATGTCATCGCCTGGCCTTCCACTACGGCTCGGATCCGTGCGGTGAACGGGAAAGAGTGCTTCAGGCGGCGCACCATACCGACTGGTTGGAATGGCTGTAAGTCTGCCGTTGGTCACATTTCGGAGTTGATGTGATCCCTGGGCGTGGAGGCATGGGATACATCACAGGCAGTTATATTGTGCGCAATTTAATTGCTGGCTAGCGTCTGGGGTCAGGAGCACCATCACAGGAAGGCAGCACCATGGATCCCGTCCGCTACGAGCATTACCGCCCCGTCGAACGTCCGACCTATCAGGAAGAGTTGGCCGCCGTGGTCGCGCAGGTGGCGCAGCGCACCGGCGCCTCGGTCGAGCGTGAGGACGTCGGCCGCGCCGTCCGCACCGCCCACGGAAAGACCTACGGCCTCCTCAAGGCCACCGTCACCGTCGGTGACAATCGCGGCTTCCACGGGCAGGGCATCTTCGCCCGGCCCACCGTGTACGACGCCGCCGTCCGCTACTCCAACGGTCTGGGCCACCAGCGTCCCGACCATCAGCTCGGCGCGGCGTGCGGGATGGGCGTCAAGCTGTTCGGGGTCCCCGGCCCCTCATTGCTGGCCGACGAACCCGACACCGGTACCTTCGACCTCAACCTGATCAACAACGATGTCTTCTTCGCGAACACCGCCTACGACTACATGGTCATCGAGGACCTGTTCGCGGAGCTGCCCGAGGCCCTGGTGAACCCCGCCCGCCGCAAGACCTGGATGGCGGAGTTCCTGACCCGCCGGGGCACGCTCACCGACCCGGACGGCTGGCTGTGGGACGAACTGTTCGCCATGCTCTCGTTCACCACCGTCCCGCGCAGGAACCTGCTGTCGTACACCTACAACAGCATGGGTGCCTTCCGGTACGGCGACCACATCGCCAAGATCCGCACCGTGCCGACGGCCGAGTCCCTGGCCGCTCTCACCCACCAGATCGTGGACGTGCGCGCGGACAACGAGGCGTTTCGCCGCACCCTGGTCGCCGAGGCCGCGGAACGGGACCACTCCTTCGAGCTCCAAGTGCAGCTGAACACCGATCTGGCTCGTATGCCGGTGGACAACACCTCCGTGAAGTGGTCCGAAGAGTTGTCCCCCTGGGTGACCGTCGCCCGTGTGGACCTCCCGCGTCAGGACATCGGCGGGGACGACAACGTGACGGCCGCCGACGCCACGTCGATCACACCGTGGCGCTCACGAGAGGAGCACCGGCCCATCGGCGAGATCCAGCGAGTGCGGCACGAGGTCTACCGGCGCTCGTCCATCGAGCGGCACCGCATCAATGGACAGCAGCGGCGCGAACCGGTCAGCAGCGCGCACCTGCTCGGCTGAGCCGGCCCTGCTATCCCTGCTCGTGAACGGCCATCTCGCCCAGGAGCGACCAGTCGTCCTGCGGAACGTTCGCGTTCACGATGCGGGGTGTCTCGATCAGATGGGGCGGCAAGGTCTGCTGCGCAGCCCTGAAGTGCGCCGACTGCACATGAGCAGCGGCTGCTTCGTCATCGCGGAAGGCCTCGACCAGGACGTACTCCGTGGTGTCCGTCAGGCTTCGCGACCAGTCGAACCAGAGGCAGCCGGGCTCTCGGCGCGTGGCTTCGGTGAAGTCGGCGGTGATGTCCGGCCACCGGTCGGCATGCTCGGGACGGACTCGGAACTTGGCGGTGATGAAGATCATCAGCCTTCCTGTCTCCTCGTGATGCGTGGTGACAAGACCGTACGACGTCAGCCGCGCACGGGCAGTTCACCCGCGCCAGGAAGTGCCCTGTATGAGAGGGAAGCCATGTCTTCCCTCTCATGAACAGGATCAGCGGGTGGGATCGAGGAGGATCTTGCGGACGCCGTCGGAGCGGTCGGCGAATAGTTCGTACGCCGCCGGACCTTCGGAGAGGGCGAAGCGGTGGGAGACGACCATCTCCGGCTTGAGCCGGCCGGCATGGGTGAGGGCGATCAGGGGCGGGAGTTCGTGGTGCACCGAGCACAGCCCGATGGCGAACTCCAGTTCCTTGACCTGCGTCAGCCCCATGTGGAAAGGGAACGCCTTGCTCTGGCTGACCCCGATGACGCTGACCCGGCCGGCTTGCCGGACGGCCTTGAGGGCGAGCTCGATGGTGGCGTCCGAGCCCACGGCCTCCACCACGGCGTCCGGCCCGCGTCCGCCTGTCATGTCCCGAATGGCCGTCCGCGCGTCCTCGCCCTCGACCGGCTCGACACCCAGGGTGGCGGCGAAAGCGCGGCGTTCCGCGACCAGGTCCGCGCCCAGCACCCGCGCGGCGCCCATCGCGAAGGCGCCCTGGGCGGCCATGAGGCCGACCGGGCCGAGGCCGATGACCAGGACCGTCTCACCGGGCTGGATGCGGGCACGGCGGCAGCCGTACCAGGCCGTGGGGGCGTTGTCCGTCAGGACGACTGCGGCTTCGTCGGAGATGTCCTCGGGCAGGTGCACCAGATTGACATCGGCGTACGGCACCGCGAGGGCCTGGGCCTGGCTGCCCTGAAGCTGCGGGCTCACCCCGTAGCAGAGCTCCGTGCTGGACTTGGCGCGCTCGCACCGGGCGGTGAATCCGGCCGCGCATGACCGGCACCGGGCACAGCCGACCGAGGCGGGCACCAGAACCCGGTCGCCGGGCTTGAAGCCGGTGACCTGGTCGCCGGTGTCGGCCACCACACCGACGCACTCGTGTCCTGGTGTGTAGCCCAGGTCCGGGCTGAACGGGTTGCCGTGGTAGATGTGCAGGTCGCTGCCGCAGATGCCGGCCGTGGTGACCTGGATGACCGCATCGGTGGGGTTGGTGACGGCAGGCTCGGGGACGTCCCCGTAGCGGATGTCGTGACGTCCGTGGTAGCTCAGTGCTTTCACCGGATTCCTCCCTCCCTCTGCCCGGTCAGTCCGCGATCTTCAGCACCAGCTTGCCGTGGTTCTCGCCACGGAAGAGCCGCATCAAGGTTTCGGGGAACGCGGCCACGCCGCCGGACACCACGTCCTCCAGCGACTTCAGCCGGCCCTCTGCCCGCCATGCGGCCAGTTGCGCGATGCCCTCGGCGTACCGGTCGGCGTAGTCGAACACCACCATGCCCGTCATGGAGGCGCGGTTCACCAGCAGCGACAGGTAATTGCCGGGGCCTTGCGGGTTGGTGCTGTTGTACTGGGAGATCGCGCCGCAGACGACGATGCGGGCACCGCGCGCCAGCCGCAGCAGCACGGCGTCCAGAACGTCACCGCCGACGTTGTCGAAGTACACGTCGACGCCGTCGGGAGCGTGTTCGCGCAGCGCCTTGCGAACGTCCTCCTTCTGGTAGTCGATCGCGGCGTCGAAGCCGAACTCGTCGACCACCAGCCGGCACTTGGACTCGCCGCCGGCGATGCCGATGACCCGGCAGCCCAGGATCTTGGCGATCTGCCCGACGACACTGCCGACCGCCCCCGCCGCTCCGGAGACGACGACGGTCTGACCGGGCTCGGGTCGCCCGATGTCGATCAGGCCGAAGTAGGCCGTCAGGCCCGACATGCCGAGAGCGCCGAGATAAGTCGGCAAAGGGGCGGCCTCCGGGTCGACCTTGGTCACGTCGCGGCCGTCCGACACGCAGTACTCCTGCACGCCGAACGAGCCCGACACATGGTCGCCGACCACGAACCCGGAATGCCGGGAGGCGATCACCCTTCCCACCGCGCCGGCGCGCATCACCTCGCCGATCTCCACGGGACGGATGTAGGACCGGCCCGCGTTCATCCAGCCGCGCATCGCCGGGTCGATCGACAGGCAGAGCACCTGCACCAGGAATTCCCCGTCGCCCGGCTGCCCGGTCCGCTCCTCGACGTGCTCCCAGTCGGTGGGCCGCGGCTCGCCCACGGGACGTGCGGCCAGACGCACCTGGTGGTTGATTCTGCTCATCTCCGGCTCCTTCGACGGTCGCGTGGGATCGGCGGTCAGCGCGGCTGTGCAGGCCGCCGTCGTCGCGTACCGACGCATCCACCTGACATACCGGCCAGTCGGTACGAGCGGTGAGCGTACGGTGCCGTCCCCTTGGAGGCAAGGGGGACCCGGTGCGGCGTACGGCGCGAGCGCGCGGCCCGGGGTGTGGCAGCAAATGGCGTGTCGGTGCGCGTGCTGTGGCCGACCTCCGCGCTCCCGCTGTCAACTGCGGATCGCCCTCGCGCGCGTGAGCTCGTCGACCGGGGGACCCCGCGCCTGGATGGAAGGGGCGAGATTCGGAGTGGTGAAGGGGTACGACGGCGACCCGCTGCCTGCCCCCGAGCTGCCGCCGACGCCTCTCAAGCCGCGAGGAAGGGTTCGCTGACCTGCGTAGATGGATGAGTGACGGTGACGGGTGCGCGAGTCGGCCGGCGGCAGGCGCCACGGCCGCCCGCGATGCCTGTCCGCGGCCGGCTTTCCCTCGCCAGGGCTGACGGTGGAGCCCGACATGCGGCTCAAGCGTGCGACCTCCTCCGCGAAGTGACACGATCCGGACGCGGAGGTCATCGGCACCTGCGGCCCGCATCCATTTCGGCACGTTGGTGACCGCGCTGCGTCGCGAGGGCGCCGACCCACGGAGGCGGGGCCGGGACCGCCGGGAACGTATCCGGGCCGTCTCACTGGCTTGGCGGATTCATCGGAGGCGCCCAGGGGCCTCCTTTGTCCGCCGCCGCACCCCTTGGCTCCGGCACCGGTGCGGGATCCGCTCCTCCGCGACCGCCAAGCTCCGTCCGAGTCCCTTGGGGTGCCCCGCAGCCGCGGAGGACCCGCCCACCCTCGAAGCGGTCCCAGTACGGGCGGAAACTTTCGGATATGGCCCCTGGGGTCGACAGCAGACATCCGATGACTCGACGCTTTGAGGCATGGATCGCAGACTTTTCCTCGCCCTGTCCACCACAGCCGGAGCGAGCGCTGCGGCTCTCATGCCGTCCGGCGGCGCGTATGCCGCTGGAGGAGCCGACGCCCACCGGACGCCGTCACAGGACGCCGCGGCGGCCGGCCCGCGCCCGGGTGAGTTCGTGCTCTGGTATCCCCGGCCGGCCTCCGAGTGGCTCGAGGCACTGCCCGTCGGCAACGGGCGGCTCGGCGCCATGGTCTTCGGCGGTACGGATACCGAATTACTCCAGCTCAACGAGGACACGGTGTGGGCAGGTGGTCCCTATGAGCCGGCGAACCCCAAGGCTCTGGCCGCCCTTCCCGAGATCCGACGGCGCGTCTTCGCCGGAGAGTGGAGCGCCGCCCAGTCCCTCATCGATTCGGACTTTCTCGGCATCCCCAAGGGTGAGTTGATGTACCAGCCGGTCGGCAACCTGCGGCTGGTCTTCACCGCCGAGGGCGAGGCAGAGGACTATCGGCGAACGCTCGACCTTGACTCGGCGGTCACCTCCGTCCGGTACCGGCGGAACGGGGTGACGTATCGCCGTGAGACCTTCGCCAGCCATCCGGACCAGGTGATCGTCGTTCGGCTGACGGCCGATGTCCCGGGGTCCCTTTCCTTCACGGCCGCCTTGGACAGCCCCAGACCGTAACCGCGTCATCGCCCGACCGGATCACCATCACGATCGACGGAACGACGCAAACCCGTGAGGGCATCAAGGGACAGGTACGGTTCCGGGCCCTGACCCGCGCCCACGCCGAGGGCGGGACCGTCACCAGCGACAACGGGACCCTCGAAATCACCGGAGCCGACGCCGTCACCCTGCTGATCTCGATCGGCACCAGCTACACCAACCACCAGGACCCGACGGGCGACCACATCGCCAGGGCCACCACCGCGCTCAACGCCGCGTCGGGCGTCCCGTATGCCCGGCTGCTGAGACGCCACGTCGCCGATTACCAGAAGCTGTTCCGGCGGGTGGAGCTCGACTTCGGCAGGACAGATGCCGCGACGCTGCCCACCGACGAACGCGTGACGAGATTCGCCACCGCCGCCGACCCTCACCTGGTGGCCCTGCACTTCCAGTACGGACGCTATCTGCTGATCTCCTCGTCGCGGCCCGGCACCCAGCCCGCCAACCTCCAGGGCATCTGGAACGACTCGCTCAGTCCGCCCTGGGACTCCAAGTACACGATCAACATCAACACAGAGATGAACTACTGGCCCGCACCCGTCACCAACCTCATGGAGTGCTGGGAACCGGTCTTCGACATGCTCGGGGACCTGGCCGATGCCGGTGCGAGAACCGCCGAGGTGCAATACGGAGCCGGCGGCTGGGTCACCCATCACAACACCGACGCCTGGCGCGGCACAGCCCCGGTGGACGGCGCGTTCTGGGGCATGTGGCAAACCGGGGGAGCCTGGCTGTCGACCAGCATCTGGGAGCACTACCTCTTCACCGGCGACAAGCAGGCGCTGCGTCGCCGATATCCGGTACTGCGCGGCGCGGTGCGGTTCTTCCTCGACACCCTGGTCACCGATCCGGGAACCGGGCACCTCGTCACCTGCCCCGCGGTTTCCCCGGAGAACGCCCACCACCCGGACGTGTCCGTGTGCGCCGGTCCGACCATGGACAACCAGATCCTGCGCGACCTCTTCGACGGATTCGTCAAGGCATCACAGTTGCTCGACGAGGACCGTGCCATGCGGAACGCGGTCCGGGCCGCACGCGGGAAGCTGCCGCCCATGAAAGTCGGTGCCCAGGGGCAGTTGCAGGAGTGGTCGGAGGACTGGGACGCCACCGCGCCCGAGCAGGAGCATCGGCACGTCTCCCACCTGTACGGTCTGCACCCCAGCAACCAGATCACCAAACGGGACACCCCCGACCTGTTCGCAGCGGCCCTCAGGACGCTGGAGCAGCGCGGTGACGCGGGTACCGGGTGGTCGCTCGCCTGGAAGATCAACTTCTGGGCGCGGCTGGAGGACGGCGCACGCTCCTACAAGCTGCTGGCCGATCTGCTCACGCCCGAGCGCACCGCGCCGAACCTCTTCGATCTGCATCCGCCGTTCCAGATCGACGGCAACTTCGGGGCGACGGCGGGGGTTGCGGAGTGGTTGCTGCAGTCCCATACGGGTGAGCTGCATCTGCTGCCCGCGCTGCCTCCGGCGTTGGCGAACGGACGGGTGCGCGGTCTGCTCGCGCGCGGCGGCTTCGAGGTGGATCTGGAGTGGCGCGAGGGTGCGTTGGTGGGTGGTGAATTGCGTTCCCGCTCGGGCAACCGGGTGCTCGTGCGGTCTGCGACCCGGTTGAAGGTGACCGCGCACGGGCGCCCCGTCCGGGTACGGCACCCGGAGCCGGGAGTGCTCGAATTCGACACACGGGCCGAGGCGAGGTACCGCCTGACGGCCATTGGTTCGCCCACTTCTCAATCGAAGCCGAAGCGACCGAGCTGATCGGCGCCGCACCGTAGGGCCGCAACGAGTTCCGGATGACCGAACGCAAGGGCCACCGCACGGGGTTGCTGCTCAGCGTGCGACCGGCGGCTCGGAGGTGCCTGAACTCGACCACATCGCTGACCTGGGGAAGTACGAGCTGCGCTCCGCCGCTCGAAGTCATGGAGGATGAACGGCCCGTCGGCGATCCGCAGCGAGTAGAGCTCGGCAGCGAGGCTGCAAGCCGCCTACGGCTTGGGCGCCCGTTGCTCCCCCGAGCCCCGGACGATCAGCCGGGTGGGGACGGTGATGGTGCGCGCCCGGGAGCGGTCGCCGTCGAGACGGGCCAGGGCGGTGGCCGCGGCGCTGCGGCCGAGTTCTTCGGGGTCCTGCGCGACGACGGTCAGGGCCGGTTCGAGTGCCTCGGCGAGTGAGACGTCGTCGAAGGCGACGACTGCCATGTCCTTGCGCTTGCTGCGCGCGAGTTCGGCGACGATGCCGAGTGCCATGATGTTGTTTCCGGCGAACAGGGCGGTGGGGGGATCGGCCAGTTCGAGGAGTTGGGCGGTCGCGGCCTCGGCGCCCGGCTGGTCGTGGGCGTTGGCGACGAGCGAGCGGTCGTAGGGGAGGTCGGCTTCTTGCAGGGCCGCGCGGTATCCGGCGAGGCGTTCGCGGCGGGTGTACAGCTTGACGGGCAGGTCGCCGACGAATCCGATGCGGCGGTGCCCGTGGGCGATGAGGTGGGCGACGCCTTCTTTGGCCCCGGCACGGTTGGAGCTGACGATGCTGTCCGTGGGCAGGCCGACTCCCGGGCGGTCGAGGAAGACGACGGGCAGCCCCGCCGTGCGGTGGGACTTGAGGTGGGAGTGGTCGGCGCCGACGGACGGCACGACGATGAGGATGCTGACGCGACGGGCGAGGAACTTGTCCGTCAGGGCGCGTTCGCGGTCGGGATCGTCCGCGGACGATCCCATGAGCAGGGTCAGTCCGCGTTCGCGGACCGTGTCCTCGATGGCGCGGGCCACGACTCCGAAGAACAGGTTGCCGAGGTCGGGGATGACCAGTCCGATGGTGGTGTCCGGACCGCCGACGCGCATGTTGCGTGCCATGAGGTTCGGCTGGAAGCCCAGCTTGGCCACCGCGGCGAGTACCTGTTCCCGCGTCTGCGCCGAGACGGGACCGTCCTCGTTGAGGACGCGCGAGACTGTCTTGGCGCTGACGCCGACTTCTCGTGCGACATCGGCAAGGGTGGGGCGGCGGCTCGCTGCCATGGAGGAAACCGTCTCCTGAGTGCTCTCGGGCTCCGGCCGCGGCCTCGGCCGGAACATGAGAGAGCGGGGTTGAGCTGTCAAGTGGCCTGGACTCCGGCGGCTTTCGCTGCCGCGGAATCCGCTACGACAGTATCTCCGGCCTCGTCGACGCTGAACGCGCCGGTCATGATGGCGACGACCTCCGCCATGGAGTAGTCCTAGGGCTTGATCACGGCAGTGGTGGTGGTCATCGGACCTTCTTCCGGGAGATCTGGTCCACGGTCACCGCGAGGATCACCAGGACACCGGTGATGGGGGTCTGGTGGATGGGCGACGCCCATCAGCTGAAGACAGCTCGCTACATCAAGGTCGTCAATACCGGCAGTGTTGCCGGTAGCCGGTGGTCAGTCGCAGAATTCAACGTCTACAACTGACCTCGGGTGTCGGGAAGCCGGACCGTGACGAGGAGACCGCCGGCGGGGCGGGGGACGAGGTCGAGGGTTCCGTCGTGGGCGCGGACGATGCTGTGCACGATGGCCAGGCCGAGGCCGACGCCCACGTGCTCGTCGGTGCGAACGCGTTCCGTTCCGCGCTGGAAGGGTTCGGTGAGGGTCGGTACCAGTTCCGGTGGGAGCGGATGACCCGTGTTCTCGACCCGCAGCACGCTCGCGTCGCCGTGCGCTTCGGTGTGGACCGTCACGGTGCCGCCGGCGGGGAGGTTGTGCACGATGGCGTTCTGGACGAGGTTCGTCACCATCCGCAGCAGGAGCTCCGCGGAGCCGCTTGCCGGGGCCGCCCCGCCGGTGACGTCGAGCGTGATGCGGCGCTGTTCGGCGAGGGGAAGCAGCGTTTCGGCGGCCTCTTCGGCGACGAGGGAGAGGTCGACGCTCTCGCGGGTGAAGTTCCCGCGGCCGCTGCGGCTGAGTAGCAGGAGGGCATCGGTGAGGTCGATCGCCCGCGTATTGACAGCCTGCAGGCGGTCGAAGAGTTGGTCTTGGTCCCGCGTGGGGTCCTTGCGGGCGACGTCGAGCAGCGTCTGCGAGATGGCCAGCGGGGTGCGCAGTTCGTGGGAGGCGTTCGCGGCGAACCTCTGCTGCTCGGCGACGTGGGACTCGAGTTGTTCGAGCATGGTGTCGAACGCGTCGGACAGTTCACGGAATTCGTCCTGGCGGCCCTTCATGCGGATCCGGTGGGACAGCGAGCCGTTCCCGGCCATCCGTGCCGCGGCCGTGATCTTTGTGAGTGGTGCGAGCATCCGGCCGGCGAGGATCCATCCTCCGACGAGGCCGGACACGAGCAGGAGGACCATCGCCACGGCCGCGGCGGGGGCGAAGGTGCGCACGAGGAGGTAGCGGTTGGGCGAGATCCCGAGCAGCCCCTGGGAGTTGTCGGGTACGTAGCGCAGCAGGAACCCCCACACCACGGCCAGCAGGAGAGCGCTGGCGACTGCGAGGAACCCGGCGTAGCTGAGGGTGAGTTTGAGTCGGGCGCTGAGCCCTGGGCGTCTATGCATGCCTGCTGTCAGGCTCGGTGGTGTCCCTGCCGGGGGAGTTGGTGTCCAGAGCGGTGTCGATGCGGTAGCCGACCCCGGCACCGTGGCGATGATCCATGGCTCGCCGAGCCGTTTGCGCAGTGCGGAGACGGTGATGCGCACGGCGTTGGTGAGAGGGTCTGCGTTCTCGTCCCAGGCCCGTTCCAGCAGCTCTTCCGCGCTGACGACGCCGCCCTCGGCGGCGACCAGGACTTCCAGCACTGCGAATTGTTTGCGGGTGAGCGCGACGTAGCGTCCGTCGCGGAAGACCTCCCGGCGGAAGGGGTCGAGCCGCAGGCCCGCGATCTCGCGGACCGGGGGCCGGGCGTAGGCGCGTCTGCGGTCGAGCGCCCTCAGCCGCAGGACGAGCTCCCGCAGCTCGAACGGTTTGGTGAGGTAGTCGTCGGCGCCGAGCTCGAACCCGGAAGCCTTGTCGTCGATCCGGTCGGCAGCGGTGAGCATGAGGATCGGGATGCCGCTGCCGGAGGCGACGATGCGCCGCGCGACCTCGTCGCCGGAAGGGCCGGGGATGTCGCGGTCGAGGACCGCGAGGTCGTAGGAGTGGACGCTGAGCAGTTCCAGGGCGGAGTCGCCGTCGCCCGCGATGTCGGCGGCGATCGCCTCCAGCCGCAGACCGTCACGGACGGCTTCGGCCAGGTAGGGCTCGTCCTCCACGATCAGTACGCGCATGCCTGAAGCCTAAGGAGCACAACATATCGCCGACGTATGCAAAGACGTGCGCACACCAGACACGCGACTCAGCCTGCCGGTGCCAGCGTGGGGCGAGGCTGGTCCGAGGCCGCTTGCGCCGTGGTACGCCACCAGCGGCGCGACGCCAGCGCGGCCAGCACGGCGCCGGCGGCGTTGACCAGTACGTCGTCCACGGAGGACACCCGGTCCAGCCGCAGGACGTACTGCGCGGTCTCGACCAGGACCGAGCAGCCCGCTCCGAGGGCCAGGATCCGCGGCACGGACGCCAGCGCCGCGAACCGCATCGGGCCGAAGAACCCCAGCGCCGCGAAGATCAGCAGGTTGCCGACGATCCCGAGCGGCCCCATCGTGACCAGGTCCCGCAGCGGCACCAGGCTCACCCGGGCGGGCGGTGCCGGCCGCGGCGCCCGGCATCATGGTCAGCCATATGAGCGGCACCGTCCCGTGGACCATCCCACCTCGGCCAGCGACAGCCGCCACGCCGATGTGACGCCGGCGGCGCGCCGCCGGCGCGCCAGAGCCCACGCCGCCAGCGCGGCGGGCGGCAGCGCGACCAACGTCATGAGCACCACACCATTGAATGTGTCGAAGCAGCCGTCCCACCGCCCGCCATGCACACCGGAGCGGACATCATGAGCGGTCGCCGCACGACGAACACGGCGCTCGCCACGCCGAGGATCGCCAGGCTGAGAAGCACGATCCTGCGCGTGCGGCGGGCCGTGCTGACAGGGACGCGTTTGTGGTTCATGCCCCCATTGCAGACGCAGGGCCGTTGCGGTGGCGTATGCGGATTTCCATACGCCCGCAATACACGAAGAATCCCAACTGCCTTGCTCGGTCAGGCGAGTTGGTCGTCCTCCAGGCGGTAGCCCTGCCCTCGCACCGTCGTGATCCTCGACGCGCCCAGCTTGCGGCGGAGGTAGCGGACGTACACGTCGACGATGTTGGAGCCCTCCGATGCCTCGTACCCCCAGACGTCGCAGAGCAGGTCCTCCCGGCTGAGCACGCTGCCGGCATTGCGCATGAGGTGTTCCAGCAGTGCTGCCTCCCGGGCGCTGAGCCGGCTGATCCGGCCGTCGACATAGGCCTGGCGGGTGCGCGTCTCCAGGGCGATTCCGGCGCGGCGCAGGACGGAGCTGTCGGTCTCGCGCAGGCGCAGGTGCAGGCGGACCCGGGCGAGGAGTTCGTCGAAGCTGAAGGGTTTGGTCATGTAGTCGTCGGCGCCGCCCTCCAGGCCGTGCACCGTGTCGGCGACGGTGTCCCGGGCCGTGAGGATGATGACCGGGAGGGCACTGGACGCCGCGCGGAGTCGGGTGACGACGGTGAAGCCGTCCTCGCCGGGCAGTCCTATGTCAGGACCATCAGGTCGTAACCGCCGGACATGGCCGCGCGCCTGGCCGTCTCCCCGTCGGTGACGACGGTGGTGCGGAAGCCGTGGGCGGTGAAGCGTTCGGAGAGGTAGGAGGCTATGTGGGCCTCGTCCTCGGCGATGAGGAGGTGCGGCGGGGCTGTCTGCTCTGGGTCATGGTTGGCGGGGGCCGCCGTTCAGGGCGTGCGTGACGTACGGGATGCGCAGGGTGAAGGTCGCCCCCGGCCCGGAGCGCTGGCCACCCGGACCTCGCCGTGGTGCGCCTCGGCTATGGCCTTGACGATGGCGAGCCGAGGCCCGCCCGGCTGAGCCGCGGCTCTCCTCGGCGCGGACGAAGCGCTCGAAGATGCGTTGCTGATCCGCGAGGCGGATGCCGGGGCCGGTGTCCTTGACCCACAGTTCGACTCCGTCGGCTCCGGCTCGGCCGCCGATCCAGATACGGGCGTGCTCCTCGGTGTGCTGAGCGGCGTTCTGGGCCAGTTGGACCATGGCCTGGGTGAGGAGCTGGCGGTCGGCGTGCAGGTTGTCGCGGTGCGGGTTGTCCACGAAGTCGAGGAGCCAGCGGCGTTCGGCCAGTGCGGCGGCCTTCACGTAGACTTCTTCGATCAGTTCGCCGAGGCTGAGGTCCTCGGGGCGCAGGGCGTCCGGGCGGCGGGCCTTGGCCAGCATGAGGAGTTCCTCCGACATGCGGTGCATGCGGTGCAGTTCACCGGTGACGATCGCGACGGTCTGGGCGCGCTCCACCGGGTCGTCGGGGAGGGTCTCCAACTGACTGAGCACGATGGTGATGGGGGTGCGCAGTTCGTGGCCCACGTCGTTCATGAACTGGCGCTTGGTGGAGAAGGCGTCGTCCAGGCGGGCCAGCATGTCGTTGAAGGTGCCCGCCAGTTGGCCGATCTCGTCCCTGTCCTGGATGTGGATGCGGCGGGTGATGTCCGACTCGTGGATCGAGCGGGCGGTGTCCCGCAGGACCCGAAGCGGCGCGACGATACGGCTGGCGAAGATCCAGCCGACGCAGGCGGAGAGCAGCATGGCACCGAGGCCGAGATAGATCTGGGTGCGTATCGACTCGTTGATGTGGTCGCGTTCCTGCTGGGTGAAGGTGGCGATTACGAGGACGCCCCGAGCGGAGTCGCCCGCCACCGCGACGGGCACGGCCACGAACCGCACGGATCCCGCCGGGCTCTGCGCGTCCCCGTAGGAAGGTGAGCGGACCGCGGCGGCCCTGCTCATCAGCGCACGGTCGGTGTCCAGGCGGGCCGGCGGCTCCTCGGCCGAGCGGCGGTACGGATCTCCGTCGACCAGGGTGATCAGGGTCTGGCCGTGCTCCGGTATGTAACCCTCCAGGTAGGAGACGAAGAGTGCGCGGACTCCGCCGGGATCCGGCCCCGAACTGCCCGTGGTCCCGGTCGCGAAGGAGCGGAACGCCTGGAGGTCGTGGGCGAGTTCGCGGTCGACGCGTTCGTTCAGGCGAGCGGTGAAGATGATCGATTCCGCGCCGGTGAGGCTCGCCAGGGTCAGTCCGACGAGCACCAGCATCCGTCCGAGCAGGCGCACGCGGATCGACCGGAGCGGGTGGCGGCCGGACATGCCGATGGCCTGCTTCGGCGGTGCGGGCTCAGCCGTCCTCACCGTTGTCATCGTCATCTCCGTCGTCAGTTGCGTCGCCGGACGCGGACGCACCCGGGGTACCTGAAGCGGCCGTCGCCTCGGGCGCCGTATCGTCATCAGCCGCCCTCCCCGCTGGCACGGGGGCCTTCGGCGGCACCGGCTGGGCCTCGTCCGTCGGGTCGGGGTCCGCGGCGTCCGGCTGCTCCGCACCGGTGCGGACGGGGGCGACGGCATCCTCGCCGGCGTACTCGTCCGGGGTCCGTGTCGTCGCACCGGGGGAGGGTGAACGGGGAGTCGGGGTTCGCTCCGTCGCCCGGCTGTCCGGAGGCGGTCCGGAACTGCTCGTGGGCCCGGGGCCGGTGGGGCCGACGAAAACGGGCTTGCCGAGATCGGGAGGTGGCGCCTGCCGGACACCGGCGACGGGGATTCCGACGATAAGAATCGCGCCGGCCGCGAGAGCGGCGAGACGCTGGCTGCGGGTCACGCGGGTACGACCTCCTCGGTGTCCTGATGCAAGGGCCGTCCGGCATCGGACCCGGCCTGAAGAGCTACCTGCGGAGCTGGGCGACGGCCTGGTGGGCGCATGACCTGCTCTTGAACTTTGTGTGTGGGCGATACGGCGACCGCGTGCGCGGGGGCGGCGTCCCGTGCGGCGCCGCCCCCGCGCCCCGTTCAGGCGGCCGTGATGACCTTGGTCTCCGCGGTACCGGCCGTACCGTGTCGCTCCGCCCAATTCTCCAGTGCCGTACGGCAGGCGTGGTCGAGGTGGTGCACCCGGGACAGGTTCAGCTCGACGGGGCGGTCCTGCTCGATCGCCTCCAGGGCGTCGAGGATCTTCGGCAGCCGCAGGAAGGTCGCGTTGCCGCTCAGGTGGGCCTGCACCGCGCCCGCGCCCTTGTCGACGATCTCCAGCTTGACGTGGGACGCCTCCCAGGCCGTCTTGACCACGGCGAGCGCGAGGCCGATCAATACGCCCTCGAACATGCTGATCGCGACGATCGACACCGCGGTGACGACGAGGATCACGGCCTCGCCGCGGTGCCCGCGCCACAGGGCGACGATCCCCTCCACCGGGATCAGCTTGAAACCCGAGTAGACCAGGACGGCCGCGAGCGCCGGGATGGGGATGACGCCCAGCGCGGCCGGGAGCAGGGCGGCGAACAGCAGCAGCCAGGCACCGTGCATGACCCGGGAGGCCTTGGTCCGGGCGCCCGCCTGGACGTTGGCCGCGCTGCGCACGATCACCGCGGTCATCGGCAGCGCGCCGAGCAGGCCGCAGACCGTGTTGCCGACTCCCTGGGCCATCAGCTCCTTGTCGTAGTCGGTACGCGGCCCGTCGTGCAGCCGGTCCACGGCCGCCGCGCTGAACAGGCTCTCCGCCGAGGCGATCAGCGTGAACGCCAGGACCGTGGTCACCACCCCGACATCCGCCAGACCGGCGAAAACGGAGGGCGCGGGCGGCTGGATCACCGAGACCAGCCCTTCCACGGTCACCTTGGTGACGGGAAGGGCGAAGGCCAGCGAGGCGACGGTGGCGAGCGCGACGGCCGCGAGCGGGCCGGGCACGAGGCGCACCTTCTTCGGCAGCCTCGGCCACAGCAGCAGGACGGCGATGGTGCCCGCGCCCAGCAGCAGGGACGCCACGGCCGAGGCGGAGTGCAACGAGTCGACGAGCATCTGCGGGAGCCCGGCGATCTTGTCGATGCCGGAGGACGGAGCCTTGCTGTGCGTCATCGCGTACAGCTGGCCGGCGATGAGCACCAGGCCGATTCCGGCGAGCATGCCCTCGACCACGGCGACGGAGATGGCCCGGAACCAGCGCCCCCAGCGCAGCGCCCCCATGCCGAGCTGCAACAGGCCCGTGGCCAGCACGATCACACCGAGCGTGGCGAGTCCATGCTGGTGGACGGCCTCGAAGACCAGCACGGTCAGACCGGCGGCCGGCCCGGACACCTGGAGGCTGCTGCCCGGCAGCAGGCCCGTGACGAGTCCGCCGACGATGCCGGTGACGATGCCGAGTTCGGCCGGTACGCCGGAGGCGACGGCCACACCGACGCACAGCGGCAGGGCGACCAGGAACACGACGACGGAGGCGGCGAAGTCCTGCTTGAGACAAGCGGTGTTCATCGGATGCCTCACAGCGTCTCGAAGGAGTCGGACTCGGCCCGGTACGCCAGCACGCCGCCGGTGTGGACCTCGTAGAACCACGCGTGGACCCGCAGCCGCTCGTCCCGGAGGCGGTTCTCGACGCACGGGTACGACATCAGCCGGAGCACCTGCCCCAGCACGTGGTGCTGGACCGCCTCGGCGACGAGCGGGTCGTCCGGCGCGCCGGACGGCTGCCGGGCGGCGTGGCCGAGCCAGTCACGCACCGCCGGTACGGCGGACAGGTCGTCACCGCGTACCAGCGCGCCGACCGCGCCGCAGTGGGAGTGCCCGCAGACCACGATGTCGCGGACACCGAGCACCTCGACGGCGTACTCGATCGTCGCGGCCTCGGAGGTGGGACCCGCGTCGTACGGCGGAACGATGTTCCCCGCCGTGCGCAGCTCGAAGAGCTCACCGGGGCGGGCACCGGTGATGAGCGACGGGACGACGCGTGAGTCGGAGCAGGTGATGAAGAGGGCGAACGGCGACTGCCCTGCGGCCAGTTCGCCCAGTTCGGCGCCGCGGGAGCGGGAGAAGGTGCGTGCGTGTGCGATGAGGGTTTGCATGTCAGCTTCCTCGGTAGGGGAGGTGGCACTGGCAAGGGGTCGGCAGCGACGCGCCGTTGAACCACTGCCGTCGAACCGGTCGAGCCGTGGGGGCGGGATCGGGGGAGGGGGAACCGCGGAACTATTCGTCGCCCGACCACGGGCCGGTGATGGCGAGGAGGATGCCGGGGTCCTGGATGTTGGCGAACAGCGTCTTGCAGCGTCTTGCCGTCCGCGGCGAAGGTTCGTCGCCCCAACACATGCCCTCGAGCTTGCGGGAGCGGGTGATCTCACCGGCCAGGGACTGTGCGCGCACTGAAGTGGTACGGGCGTCCCGGTCGGGCACCTTCACCCAGTCCACGCGGTACGCGGTCCCGGCCTTCGTCGCTCGGGAGAGAGTGTCGACGTACTGCCCCGTGGCGTCGAAACACTTCAACGCCACGACCGCCTCGTGGGCGTAGCGGCCGAGGCACTTGATCGGCTTGGGGCCGAGGTTGGCCGCGCTGCCGTGCGCGGGGTCGACCTCGAAGACATAGCCGTGGTCCTTGGTCATGCCGCCCACGCCGGCCTTGTCCTCGGTCTCCTCGCAGGTGAGCCAGGTGCCCCACGGGGTGACGCCACCGGCACAGTTGGTGGAGGTGCCGGCGATGCCGACCCACTCACGCACGGAGCCGTCGGTCACCTCGATGACCGCGCAGCCGCCGGCCGCCGCCGGGTCGTAGACCAGGCCGTCGATGTGCGGTACGGGGGCGTCGGCGTCGTCAGGGGTCGTCGATCTCGTGGTTTTCACCAGCAGAGTGATCGCGTCCTCGTCATCGTCGTCGCGCCGGCCGTGAAGGCGCCCGTGCCGTCGGTTGCTCGGAGTGGTCTGGTCGGACTCCAGCAATTCCCTGCGGTTCATCGGCATCTCGTCTCCCGAGCGGAGTGGTGAACGGAATTCGGCCACTCGGTGGAGGCCGACGCTCCCATGCTGGCCAGCCAGGACGAACCTCAGCGGAAGCCAGGGAGAAGACATGAATGTGCGGTTCTCATGTTTCTCATCCATGGGGGGGCGGCCGGCGCCGCCGGACCCGGTGCCGTCTGGCTGCACATCCGGCGTTCTTCGCCTCAGCATCACCTCGACTCCCGCTGTTCACCGGGGCTTTTCACACTCTGCACGTCCGTTCCAAGCGCCTACGCGTCTGCCCTTCGCGGGAGTTGAACATGAGCCACGGCCACAGACACGACCACGGCCACCACCATCACCACGCCAGCGAGGACGCCTCGTCTCTGCCTCCGGCTCTCGACACGTCCGTCCCGGACGAGGAGTTGACGCCGAGCCAGCTGTCGCGGCGGTCCATGCTGCGGCGCACCGGCCTTCTCGGAGCGGGGCTTGCGACGGGCAGCGTGCTCGGTGGCGCGGGGGAGGCAGCCGCGTCGACCGGCCAGATGCCCGCAGCGCACGGCTCGCATTCCGGCGGGTACCTGTGGCTGGCCGGCGACCACCACATCCACACCCAGTACAGCAACGACGGCAAGTACCCGCGTCGTCGACCAGGTCCGCCATGGCGCCCGGTACGGCATGGACTGGCTGGTGATCACCGACCACGGCAACGCCACCCACTCCAGGATCGGCGTGGAGAAGGTCAACCCGGACATCCGCGAGGCCCGAGCAGCGTACGAGGACACCCTCGTCTTCCAGGGCCTGGAGTGGAACATCCCGGGCGCCGAGCACGGCACGGTCTTCGTACACCCCGGCATGAACGAGGTCTCCGTCCTCAAGCAGTTCGAGACCGACTACGACGGCAGCGTCAAGGACGCCGGCGCCTCGACGCCCGCCAACGAGGCGCTCGCCATCGCGGGCCTGAACTTCCTCGCCGAGCAAATCCAGCGCCGAAAGGTCAAGGACGCGCTGATGCTCGCCAACCACCCGGCGCGGCGCGGTGTCGACTCCCCGCACGAGATACGGGCCTGGCGCGACGCCACCGACCCGAAGCACCGGATCGCCGTCGGCATGGAGGGCGCGCCCGGCCACCAGGCCGCGGGCATCCCCGCGCCGCTCGGGATGGGCCGGGCCCGCGGCATCTACGACAACAACCCCAGCGCCAACTCCTTCGCCGGCTACCCGCTGGAGAGTTACCGCACATGGGGCGGCTTCGACTGGATGACCTCCACCGTCGGCGGCCTGTGGGACAGCCTCCTGGCCGAGGGCAAACCGTGGTGGATCACCGCCAACTCCGACTCGCACCAGGTCTACGCCGACACCGCGGTGCGCGGCGGCCCGGACAGCGACTACACCGCGGGCGGCAAGCACACCGACCCGGTCTACAGCGGCAAGATCGACCTCACCCAGGGCGATTACTGGCCGGGCTACTACAGCCGTACCCACGTCGGCGCGGCCTCCTTCTCGTACAAGGCGGTCATGGACGGCATCCGCGCCGGCCGAGTCTGGGTGGACCACGGCGGCCTCATCAGCGGCCTGGGCGCCCAGCTGCGCTCCGGCAGCCGCGCGGTCACCCTGGGCGGTGCGCTGCACGTGCGCCGCGGCAGCAACGTCGATCTCGTCGTCGAGATCAGCCTCGCCAACGGGCCCAACTGGGCGCAGTTCGTGCCCACCTTGGCCCGCGTGGACGTCATCCAGGGCGACGTGACGGGCCCCGTGTCCGACAAGGACGCTTTCACTACGCCGGACACGAAGGTCGTCAAGTCCTTCGAGGTGAACAAGTCCACCGGCACCGTCCGCATGACGTACTCCCTGGGCCGCGTGGAAAAGCCGGTGTACGTGCGGCTGCGCGGCACCGACGGCAACCGCACCGCCGTCGGCCCGATGGGCGCCGCGGTCGACCCGGCCGGGCCTGCCCTCGACGTCGTCGGCGACGCCGACCCGTGGAAGGACCTGTGGTTCTACTCCAACCCCATGTGGGTCCTGCCGGCATGACCGCACCGCACGATGTGCCCGGCATCCACACCGTCATCGGCCTGGACGCCGGGATCGCGAACCTGCGCGACGCCGACCACCTGATCCACCATCTGATGGGCAGCCTCGGCCTCCCGTCGGGCACGATCGCCTGCACCCACCTGATCCGCACCGACGCACACAGGGGCACGGCCGTTTCCCTCGCCCTGCCCGACACCGACGTGGCCGAGGTGACGTGGGCACGCCTCGCCGAACTGGCGGGGCCGACGGTGAGCGCGGTCCTGGGGGAGCGCGAGTACGGCCCCCACCAAGCCGCCCGCACGGCAGCACTGGCCGCCACGGAGCACGCCCGCCGACAGGGCGGACGGGCCGTGGTCTATCCCGGCGCCGACCGCCTCACCGGCATCGTCACCGTGACCGACGTGCTCGGCCTGACCGCCATCGACCGGATCACCGTGGTCGGGCAGCCGTCGACGGACGGCCAGGGACCCGATCCCGCGACCCCCGTGCTCACCCGAGACCACGTACGACCCGAGTGGCGAGACGGTCAGCTCACCCTCGCCCTGGTCCCCGCCCCCGGTGGCGCACTCGCACCGTTCGAAGTGCCCAACCCCACACCCTGCTGCGCCGATCACGCCTGACGCCCTTCCCCTGCCGGGCACCCGGCAGGGGAGGAGGCCTGAGGTCTGGCTGCGGCCGGCTTTCTCCCCCTGAGCCGCGACTGTCTCCAAGAGCGCCTGATCATCGCGAGGCCCAGGGCAGTCCTCGTGCGTGTCTCGGCAGCCGTCACGACGGCGTGTCCCCGCGCTGTACGGCTCGCAGCGAATGGGCGGACGCGCGTCCGGTGAGCTTGCGCATGGAAACCGATCGGTTTACGATGAGGGGAAACCGATCAGTTTCCAAGAGTCAGGAATCCATGATGCCGACGAACAGGCCGGTGGCACTCGTGACGGGTGCGTCATCCGGCATCGGGAAGGAAACCGCGCTCGCGCTGGTCGCAGCGGGTTTCGACGTGGCCGGTACAAGCCGCGACACCTCACGCGTCAGCCCGCTCGACGGTGTGTCGTTCCTCGACCTCGACGTGGCCAGTGATGCCTCGGTCACCACCGCGGTCCAGCAGGTGATCGAGCGGTTCGGGCGGATCGACGTCCTCGTCAACAACGCCGGCGTCGGCTCGATGGGAGCGGCCGAGGAAACCTCCGTCGCGCAGGCCCAGGGCGTCTTCGACACCAACGTCTTCGGGGTCATGCGCATGGTGAACGAGGTCCTGCCGCACATGCGCGCCCAGGGACGCGGGCGCATCATCAACATCTCGTCCGTGCTCGGGTTCCTGCCCCAGCCCTACATGGCCGTCTACGCCGCCTCCAAGCATGCGATCGAGGGCTACACCGAGTCCTGGACCACGAGGTCCGAGAGCACGGCGTCCGGGCGCTCATCGTCCAACCGCCTACACCAGGACCGGATTCGAGGCCAACAGTGCGAAACCCGACACGCCCCTGCAGGTCTACGCGCAGCAGCGGCAGACCGCCGACCGCGTGATGGCCGAGGCGATCAGGGACGGCGACGCCCCACCGTCGTCGCCAAGGCGATCGTCGCGGCGGCCACCGACGCGAGGCCGAAGCTGCGCTACACCGCCGGCCCCATGGCCGGACGCGCGAGCACACTGCGCGAGTCGCTCCCGCCCGGGCCTTCGACAAGCAGATCCGCAAGATGAACCGGCTGGCCGGCTGACGCCCGCCCACGCCCAAGCACACCCGCACGCCCACCTCGACGAATGGGCCTACCTCCGGCCCCACACCAGCAACACTGAACGCACCAACGCCCTGGCAGACTTCCTGCACGTCTACAACCGCCACCGCGGCCACACGCACTCGGCGGCCAGCCACCGATCAGCCGCGTGAAAACGCTGCGGCTGCCTCACTGAAACCACGCGTGGGTGGAGAGCTCCGGGCGTACGCCGCGTTCGGCGCGGGCGAGGACGACGGCGCTGGAGAGCAGGCCGACGTGGCTGAGGGCTTGGGGAAGTTGCCGAGGAAGGAGCGGTCCCGGGGGTCGATCTGCTCGGCGAACAGACCGAGCGGGCTGGCGTAGGAGCACAGTGTGTCGAACAGCTCCGAGGCTTCGTCGACGCGGCCCTGGCCGCGAGGTTGTCCACGAGCCAGAAACTGCACAGCAGGAAGGCGCCCTCCGGTTCGTCGAGTCCGTCGGGGGATTCCTGTGCAGGTAGCGGTACAACAGACCGTTGCCCGCGCCAGGCGTTCGGTGATCGACTGCGTGGTGGCGACCATGCGCGGGTGATCGGCGGGCAGAGACACGTCGCAGGGGGAGGGCGAGCAGGGAGGCATCGAGTCCTCCTCGTTCACCGAGGTGCTCGGTGAACGAGTTCATGCGCTCGTCCCACGCGTCGTGGATGATCCGTCCGGCGAGATGGCGGGCTTCTGCCGCCCACGTGGTGGCGTTGCCCGGGAGATTGAGGCGGGTGGCGAGCCGTGCGGCGCGGTCGAGGGCCACTTGGCACATCGCCGCCGAGTACGTGAACGGCGTCCGTGGGTGCGTACTTCCCAGATGCCGTGGTCCGGTGTCCGCCAAGCCGTGCGGGCCTGCTCGGCCAGGCCGGACAGGCGGTGCCACAGACCGGTGCTCAAGGTCGTCCCGTGGCCGCCCATTGGAAGGCGCAGTCGAGGAGTTCGCCGTACACGTCGTGCTGAAGCTGTTCGACGGCGGCGTTTCCCCACCGTACGGGTGCGGAGCCGCGGTAGCCCTCCAGTTCGTCGTCGATCGCCTCCGGCGGCGGTGGCCGGCCGTCCACGTCGTACAGCACGCGCAGTCGCCCGTCCCGCCAGGCGGCGGTCAGCGCCCAGTGGAGGAAGCCTCCGGCTTCGTCGGGAAGCCCGATCCGGCGCAGGCGAAGACGGTGTACGCCGCGTCGCGGATCCATGCGTACCGGTAGTCCCAGTTGCGGTCGCCTCCGATGCGCTCGGGCAGAGAGGAGGTCGGGCGGCGACGATGGCGCCGTTCTCGACGTAGTCCAGGAGCTTGAGTGTGATGGCCGAGCGGCGGACCAGGTCGGCGCGGGGAGGGTCGTCCACCACGAAAGCCGACCACCGGCGCCACGCTCGTACGGTGTTGTCGAGGCGCTGGGAGACCGGTCGTCCTGGGACGGCGTCCCGTTGGTCACTCCAGCGCAGACGGATCCAGACGTCTTCGCCGTGGCTCAGAGGCAGGGTGCACCGAGGGCCGGGCAGTGGCCGGGAGGCGGTCAGGTAGAGCTTCAGCGACTGCTGGGGGCAGGTCAGTCGCCATCCCGCGGTCTGACGCTCGGCTTGGGTTTCACCGCGCGGCTGCACCAGCACACGCAGATCGACTGAACCTTGTGTGACACGCGCGTGCCGGACGAGTTCTCCCGCGCCGACCGGGGCGTCCACCTCCAGTTGGGCGTCTGGCCGGAGAAGGAATGCGTCGGTGACTTCCACGACTCCGGTGTCCGCACGCAGGTCTGTCACGAGGACACCGGTGTCCTCGACGTAGTGCTGACGGCTCAGCCGCAGCCCGTCCGGAGTGAGCAGGAAGGATCCGCCGCGGTGACGGTCGAGAAGTGAGCAGAACAGGGGCGGAGCGTCGAAACGGGGGACGCACATGAAGCTGACCGCGCCGTCGCGGCCGACCAGGGCGCAGCCGCGGCCGTCGCCGATCAGACCGTGGTCCTTGATCGGCAGGTAGTCCCGCGGTGGCACCGGCGACCACACGTTCATGCGTGACCCTGTACCCACCGGAGGCCGTCCGGATCACTCGCGGGGTTGCGTGAGCGGGCCGGCCGGTCCAGGAGGCGGGCGCCGAGTACGGCGGTCGGCAGGATGTACCGCTGATCGGGATCGGTGGCGTCGTGGCCGGTGTGTCACCGGATCGTGCCCCGGCCCGTCAATCCACGCCGATGCGAACCCAGCCTGCTCAGCAGGGTTCCGGACATGCGGCTGCCCAGGCGCGGGGGGTGGTCATGAGCCAGGTGGCCGAGGGGTAGAGCACGCCATCGGGTGTCCGATGGGCCTCGATGGTCGCCCGCAGATCGGCCGGTGCCTGCTCGCGGGCCGTGTCGTCGAGGCCGTCGAGCATCCCCGAGCAGGCCGGTGACCAGGCCGTACGCGGACTCGGCGTCGGCCCCGAAGTGCATGGGGGCGGTGAGGTCCTCGAAGCTCGGCGGCTTGACCCCGGCGTCGGTGGGCAGGCCTCGTACGCGCTCGGGGTCGGCCGGCTGGCAGGCCCGCGCCTGGGACGGCGTCTTCTTCGCCGAGTCCGGCACCAAGGCCGACACCCTCGCCACCCTCCGCGCGGCCCGCGCCTGGGCCGCCGAACGCAACGAGGACAACCTCGCCGCCGCGCGCGCCTACCTCTCGGGCCACGCACCGTTCCCCGAGCGGGCTGCGCAGAACACGCTCGTCGGTCGCTTCCTCACCGACTACTACCGGCTGGTCGCCACCTGGGCCGATTGGGCCACCACCCTCGTCCAGGACTGACCCGACGACCCCCGCAGCGCGGCCGCGGACCCCGACGACATCGCAGAAACAGTCAGGCGGGCCCAGTGGAGCGAGCAAGCCGCAGGCGGCCCCCCTGACGCCGACACTGTCGCCGCACCGCACTCGGCGCGCAGTGACTGACTGTGCCGACCCGCGCGGTTCCGCCCCGACCAGCAACGGGCTCACGGCGCGGGCTCGGGTACAGCGACCTTTGCCGAAGTTGGGAAAGGCGCGAGAAAATAAGGGCATCGTCCTGGCACGTGCTGAAGGTGGTGGGAACGATGACGCTGCCCCTGGTCGTGGGCGTCGACGGCTCAGAGGCCGGCCTGTGGGCGGCCGACTGGGCCATGGACGAGGCGGCCCGGCACGGCCTGGATCTGCGCATCGTGCACGCCTGCCTGTGGGAACGCTACGAAGGCCCGGTCTTCCCGCAGTCCGCCGAGGTGCCCTCCGAGCACGCCCTGGCCCAGGGCGTCGTCGACCGGGCGGCCGAACGGGCTCGGCAGCGCAACCCGGATGTGAAGATCACGGTCGACATCGTCCCCGAGGAGGCCGAGGCGGCGCTGCTGCGGGAGGCGCGGCACGCCGCCGCCGTCGTGACCGGATGCCGGGGCCGAGGGCCGATCAGGGGAGCACTGCTGGGTTCGGTCAGCCGCTCCCTGGCCACGCACGCCGCCGGCCCGGTGGTCGTGGTACGAGGCGCCCCGCAGAATCGGCAAGGGGCCAATGGCCGCATCGTGGTCGGCGTGGGCGATGCCACGACCAGCACGGCGGCGATCCGGTTCGCGTTCCGCGAAGCCGAAGCACGGCGCTGCGCGCTGGACGCCGTACGCGCCTGGCGCCGCCCTGCCCACCGGCCCCTGGCGCATCCGCTGTTCGCCGGGGACCCCGCCCACCACTACGAGGATCAGGCAGCGACCCTGCTCGACGATGCCCTGCGCGCCCCGGAGAGCGAACACCCGGACGTACCGGTGCACCGCGTCACCGTCGAGGGCCCGGCCCACCACGTCCTGCTCACGCACTCGGTCACGGCCGACCTGCTCGTCCTCGGCGCCCCTAGACGCCAAGGGCCGCTCTCGCTGCCCCTCGGCCGCGTGGCGCACGCGGCGCTCCAGCACGCCGACTGCCCGGTCGCGGTGGTGCCGCAACGCGCAGCCGCATCCTGAACCAGTCCAGGCCGTGAACTGGGCCATTGGTGTGATGACGGCTCGACGGCGTTTTCGTCGGTCTTGATTGCGCGTTGTCCAGTGTGTGGAACTTCCTGGTGGTGATGCGGTTCCGTCCGCGGCGCCTGCTTGGAGCTCGTTGTTCGTGCCGAGAGTTGAACGACGCGCTGAGGAGGCCGGGTTGCCGTTGAGCATCAGCCCCGGTGCCTGCACGTTGCTGCGTGATCAGCTTGTCGAGGTGATCACCTGCGTGCGCTCGCAGGCCTCGTTGGTGGAACAGGTGGCCTGGGTGGGCGATAGTCCGTTCACTGAAGCGGAGGATGCCGAGGCCGAGAGCAGCGGCGTCCCGCAGCGTGTTGGGCCCCACGGAACAACCAGTATCCGGGGGCACACGTAAGGAACCGTGACGTCGCCGAGGCGGCGGTACGGTCGGACGACCGTGCCCGTTCATCTGCAGCTATCGCTGGGGGACGGCGAGTTCACGGCCGTGGTAGAAGCCCTCCTGCTCCTCGACGACGTAGGGGGCCATGGCCGCGCGCCGCTGCTTCTCCGGTTCGGAGTCCCGCCAGGAGTCGCAGACCTCCTTGGAGTCCCAGAACGACACCCCGGTGATCTCCTGTCCGTTCTCGGACCAGTAGGCGAAGGCGCGGCGCAGGCCCTGTGGGTAGGGCTCGGGACGCCATGCCGTCTCGAACTGCTCCAGGGTGCCCGGCCGAAGGCGGCGTGTCGTTACCCAGACGAAGTGCTCATCCATCGCAGCCTCCTCCACAACGCCAAGTCGCTCCTGCGGCCCTCCTAAGACCACCGTAGGGCCGATGCGACGCTTGCGCCTGCGCGGCTGTCGCTGCGCTGCCGTGGTTCCGGACCGCGCTGCCCTGGGGCGAGGACTCCTCGAATGGCATCTGTGACCGGGAGCGTCCACAGTGAACCGTAGCGGCGGACTAGGCCGACTGACGCAACGTTTCCCATGGTGATCTTCCCGTCCAGCTCTTCCGTCAGGAAGGACGGGCACGGTTCTTGCAGGGAAGGTGAACGGCTACGGGCATTCCTTTCAGGCCGCAACTGACCGTGCCGGGGCTGTCACCGGCGCGCGGCATAGGCATCGAGGCGAGCCGGGCGGTGATACGTCTGGCCCGGCTCCCGCTCGACATGACCGCGGAGGGCGTCGGGCAGCTGACCGGGTTGTTGGGCCGTGCCCTGCACGGGCGGCCGACGGGCCCGGGCGATCCGCTCCCCGCCGATGCGGGGGTTCCTGTGCTGTTGGTGCATGGGCTGGCCGACGGAGCGTCGGTCGTCCCGCCGCTGGAGCGTGAGCTGCGCGCCGACGGCGTGGGCCCCTTCATCCCGGTCGCCTGCAACGCCTTCGGATCGGACATCCGTACGGCGGCCCGGTCGCTGGGCCGCCAGGTCGAGCAGGTGTGTGCCCGCGGTGGGGGGCGGGCGGTGGTCGTGATCGGGTACAGCCTGGGCGGGCTGATCGCCCGCTACTACGTGCAGCGGCTCGGCGGCGATGCGCACGTGCCACT
This sequence comes from Streptomyces coeruleorubidus, assembly GCF_028885415.1. Taxonomy (GTDB): domain Bacteria; phylum Actinomycetota; class Actinomycetes; order Streptomycetales; family Streptomycetaceae; genus Streptomyces; species Streptomyces coeruleorubidus_A. Next base: position 652,691 of record NZ_CP118527.1, on the reverse strand, counting down.
GGTGATCACACTGGCGACGCCGCACGGTGGGACCGCCACCGCCATGCTGGCCCCGGCCCATCCACTGCTGCGCCAGCTACGCCCGGGAAGCGGGCTCCTGACCGAACTCGCCGAACCGGCCGCGGGATGCCGCACCCGGTTCGTGGCCTTCTACAGCGACCTGGACGAGGCAGTCATCCCCGCCGCCAGGGGGCGCATCGACCATCCGGACCTCAAGGCCCGCAACGTGCTGGTGCCGGGCGTCGGCCATCTGACGCTGCCCCTTCACCGGCCGGTCATCGACGAGATGCGCGCGCTGCTGGCCGCGGCCCAGGTCATCTTCGCCGGATGTCCCCCGGACGGTGACTCTCCATAACTGTTGGGGCATTGGGCATTGGGCATGGGCGAGGGCGGGGGTCTCCGCCGCCGAGCGGCGGGACGCGCGGCGCTGCCTCCCATGGTTCGGCGGGCGAGCTAGGCACGCGCCGTGGGCCTGGCGCCGGTCACGGTGGCCGGGGACCGGAGCGGCGCACCGGACGCGGTCTGGACCGTCCTCACATGTGCCACCCACGGCACACCCAGCACCGGCCAGCTCCGTAAACGTTGCTTATCAGCCCAATCTCTTACTTCTCGGGCATAAAATATTGGCGGGCAAGTGTCAAGAAGACGACAACGCCCGTTCAGGGCACCTGGCGCGCAGGCGAAACGGTTGTCCGGAAGGAGGCAAGCCGATGATCACCGAACTGGCTGTCGAACGCGTGGCGTTCACCTGCGGCCACTGCTGGCACAAGTGGAGCGTCGACTACGACGTGCAGTACTACCGCGACGACAACGAGGCTGAATGGGAGTACTTCACCCGCGACGGCCACGGCGTGCCGTCCCCCTACGACCCGCAGGGCGCTCCCCCTGCCCGATCTGCGGCCGCCACTGGGTGGGCCGCCTCACCGCGCGTCGGCCTGTCCCCGTTCCGCCCGGTCCCGCCAGCACTCCGCGGCTCAGGCTCACCGGGACCCGCGAGGAGCACCGCACCGACCGGCACGCCGCGCCTCGCCTGGAAGCTGACGCCCACGAGCAGCCCTCGCAGGACGCCTCCGCCACCTCGTCCGGCGGCCGGTGAGCACTCACTCCGCCAGGACGCTGCGCGGCCGCAGTACGTCGACCGCTGTGTGTGCCGGTCATGGGACTGCCTCCTTGACCTGCTGGCAGCGGGCGCAGTAGCGGGCCTGCGGCACGATCATCAGCCGTTGCCGGTCTACGAGGCGCCGGCACAGGTGGCAGGTGCCGTACGTGCCCTCCTTCATGCGGGTGAGGGCCGCTTCGACATCGGCGAGGACCATGCGGGCGGAGGCGGCGAGCTTGATGCGGACCTCCACCTGCGCGGCGGTCTGCCGCTGGAGCCGGCCCTCGGCACGGGAGGTGGTGGGTCCGGCGAGCAGGCGCAGTTGCTCCTGGCGGAACAAGCGCTGCTCGTGCAGGTTCTCGCGCAGCGCGGCGAGGTCTTCGACCGACAGGGTCGTGCTCTCGCCGATGGTCTGGTGGGTCACCACGTCACCCCTTTGAGGCAGGGCGTAGGAGGTCGGTACGGGCGTCGGTCAGGCGGCGCGGCGCCGGCAGGCGACGCAGTGGCGGGTGTAGGGGAGGATCTCCAGGCGTTCGGCGGGGACAGGTTTGGCGCAGCCCAGGCAGGTTCCGTAGGTGCCGTCCTCGATGCGGGCGAAAGCTTCCTCGATCTCCTTGAGGACCCGCTCCATCGCGGTCTTCTGGACGGCCAGCAGGTGGTCGTCCGTGCTGGGCCCGGTCTCGTCCAGCGCTTGCAGCTGCGCCAGCCGGGAGGTGCGGGCGTGTTCCAGGCGCTGACGGGCCTCGTGAAGGTGGGGCTCGGCCCGGGTGGCATCGAGCGGCATGGTCGGTTCCTTTCTCGGCCGGGGTGATCGGGTGTCTTCCACTCTGGCCGGGCCGGTGGCGCACACCTATCGGGCGCGGGGCCCATTTGTGCCGGGGCAGGGGATCCATGCGGCCGTGCCATGGGTGGCGCGGGACCGGAAATATGAGGGCCGCGCCCCATCGACGGGGCGCTCGGAACGGGGCAGGCTGGCCGCAGGCCCACTCGAGCGCCCCGGGATCGTGACCGCGGTGGGGCTGCGCGCGGCCCGACGATGGAGGTGAACCGAGGTTTCACGGAAGAGAGGCGCAGGGCCGGTGTCCTTGTTCTGGCGGATCTTCGCCCTCAACGCCGTGGTGCTGGGCACGGCCACGGCCCTGTTGCTGTGGGCGCCCGTGACCGTCTCCGTGCCGGTTCTGCTCACCGAGGCGATCATCCTCCTCGGGGGTCTGGCCGTCATGCTGGTCGCCAACGCCGCGCTGCTGCGGCTCGGCCTGGCCCCGCTGGGCCGGCTCACGAAGCTGATGACCACCGTGGACCTGCTGCGCCCCGGCCAGCGCCTGCCCGCTTCCGGCGGCGGCGAGATCACCGAGGTGATCCGTACGTTCAACGCCATGCTGGAGCGGCTGGAACACGAAAGGGCCACCAGCAGTGCTCGCGCCCTGCTGGCCCAGGAGGCCGAACGTCGCCGCATCGCGCAGGAGCTCCACGACGAGGTCGGCCAGAGCATGACCGCGATCCTGCTGGAACTCAAGCGAGCCTCGGACGAGGCACCGCCGCCGCTGCGGGGGCAGTTGCACGAGGTGCAGGAGATCACCCGGGAGAGCCTGGACGAGGTCCGCCGCCTGGCGCGCAGGCTGCGGCCCGGAGTGCTGGACGACCTGGGTCTGGTCAGCGCGCTGACCTCGCTCACCGAGGACTTCGCCACCCACACCGGGTTGCAGGTCACGCGCCGTTTCGATGCCGACCTGCCGGCCCTGGAGCCGGAGACCGAACTGGTCCTGTACCGCGTCGCGCAGGAGTCGATGACCAACGTCGCCCGGCACGCGGACGCCACACAGGTCACCGTCGCCCTGCGTCACACCGGCGACCAGGTGGTGCTGGCCGTCACCGACGACGGCTGCGGCGTCGAGGCCCCAGGGAAGGCGCCGGCATCCGCGGCATGCGCGAGCGGGCCCTGCTCATCGGCGGCAGCCTCGACATCACCCCGGCACCCGACACCGGCACCCGGGTCCAGCTCACCGCGCCCGTGACCAGGAAGCAGCCCTGACCATGCCCGAAGCGACCACGACCGCCACGACGGGAACGAGCAGGATCCGCATCCTGCTCGCCGACGACCACGCGCTGGTGCGCCGCGGGGTGCGGCTCATCCTCGACCGGGAACCGGACCTGGAAGTGGTCGCCGAGGCCGGGGACGGAGCCGAGGCCATCGAGATGGCCCGAGCTCGCGAAGTCGACCTGGCGGTGCTGGACATCGCCATGCCGCGTCTGACCGGGCTGCAGGCCGCCCGTGAACTGGCCGCCCGCAAGCCGGGCCTGCGGATCATGATGCTCACGATGCACGACAACGAGCAGTACTTCTTCCAGGCCCTGAAGGCCGGCGCGAACGGGTACGTGCTGAAGTCCGTCGCCGACCGGGACCTGGTCGCCGCCTGCCGGGCCGCGATGCGGGACGAGCCCTTCCTGTATCCGGGCGCGGTCACCGCCCTGATCCGCAACTACCTCGACCGGGCCCGCCACGGCGAGGAGACGCCCGACCGGATCCTCACCCCCCGCGAGGAAGAGGTCCTCAAGCTGGTGGCCGAGGGCCACTCGTCCAAGGAGATCGCCGACCTGCTGTTCATCAGCATCAAGACCGTCCAGCGGCACCGCGCCAACCTGCTGCAGAAACTCGGTCTGCGTGACCGCCTGGAACTCACCCGGTACGCCATCCGCGCCGGCCTGATCGAAGCCTGAACCGCCCGCACCGCAGCACACGACGACGTAACACGGCGATGAAAGGGGGACGGTGCATGCACCGCACTGCGCGCACCGCCCCCGGTACCGGCAGCGTCCGGCCCCGCGTCGCCGTACTGGCGGCCGTGGTGCTGGTGCTGCTGGCCGCGCTCGGCATCGCCGGTCCACTGCCCGGTGCGACGGGCGAGCCGGTGGCCGGCGCGGTGGCAGGGGCCAGCCGGCACGGGGACACCGAGCCGCGCGCCGACGACGGACGCGACACCGTCTGCGCCGTCCGGGCGGCAACCCGCCAGGAGCAGCACAGCGAGCGTCCTGCCCCGCGCGGCCTCCTCGCGACCTGCGCCCCCGGCACGGACGTCACCCCGCCCGGCGCCGCGCGGCTCCCGGCGCCGGCCGCGCACACCCCCTCCTCGGGTCCTCACACACTCCATGACCGTGGGCGAGCGCCCCCGGCGACCTCCGGCATCTGACGTCCCCTTTCCCTCTCCTCGACAGCACCCCGGCCGCTTCCGCGTGGCCGCGGTGCGCCTGCCGGAGGCACCCGTTGAACCGTTCCCTGCGCGTGAGGGCGCTGCTCGCCCTCGCCGTGATCGCCCTCTCCCTGTACATCGCCGTCACCGTGCCGGTCCGCCTCGGACTCGACCTGCGCGGCGGTACGCAGCTCGTACTGCAGACCCGCTCCACCCCCACCACCGACGCCGACAGTGAGGCCACCGACCGCACCCTGGAGGTGCTGCGCGGCCGTATCGACGGGCTCGGCGTCGCCGAACCCACCCTCGTCCGCTCCGGCGAGAACCGGATCATCGTCGAACTGCCCGGTGTGCAGGACCCGGAGCAGGCGGCCGACGTCCTGGGCCGTACCGCCCAGCTCACCTTCCACCCGGTGCTCGGCACCGCCGACAGCACCGACGACGCCTCCCGGCCGCTGCCGAAGCGGCCACCGGAACACGTCCTGCCCGACGAGTCCGGCACGCCGTTGCGCATCGGACCCGCGGCCCTGACCGGCGAGGACGTCAAGGAGGCCGCCGCCCGGTTCGCTCAGCAGGGCGGCGCCGGATGGCACGTCACCGTCGACTTCGAGGGCGACGGCCGCGCCGGCTGGGCCCTGCTCACCGGTGAGGCCGCCTGTCACCCGGCGGGCGACCCGGCCCGGCGGGTGGCCATCGTCCTCGACGACAAGGTCATCTCCTCGCCGCAGGTCGACCCCTCCGTCGCCTGCCGGACCGGCATCCGTGACGGTGCCACACAGATCACGGGCTCCTTCGGCCCGCAGGAGGCCCGCGAACTCTCCCTGCTCGTCAACGGCGGGGCCCTGCCCGTGCCGGTCGAGACCGTGGAGCAGCGCACCGTCGGCCCGACCCTCGGGGCGCAGGCCATCACCGCGAGCGCCTGGGCGGCGGCCATCGGCACCGCGCTGACCTCAGTGTTCATTATCGGCGTCTACCGGCTGATGGGTGTGCTGGCCGCTGTCGCCCTGGCCTGCTACGGCCTCGTCTCGTACGCCGCCCTGGCCGCGCTCGGCGCCACCCTGACCCTGCCGGGCCTGGCCGGCTTCGTCCTGGCGATCGGCATGGCCGTGGACGCCAACGTGCTGGTCTTCGAACGGGCCCGCGAGGAGTACGCGGCCCGCCGTCGGCCCAGTACGCGCTCGGCGCTGGCGGCCGGGTTCCGCAACGCCTTCAGCGCGATCGCCGACTCCAACATCACCACGCTGATCGCGGCCGCCCTGCTGTTCTTCCTCGCCTCCGGGCCGGTGCGGGGCTTCGGCGTCACCCTGGGCATCGGTGTGCTCGCCTCCATGTTCAGCGCCCTGGTGATCACCCGCGTGCTCGCCGAGGCCGCCGTGAGCCGTCCCCGGGTACGCCGTCGCCCCCGCATCACCGGCATCGCCACCACCGGTGCGGTCCGCGACCGCCTCATCCGCCGCAACCCCCGGCTGATGCGCCGGCCACGCCGCTGGCCGGCCGTGTCAGCCGCCGCGCTGGTCCTGGCCGGCTCGGGCATCGTGGTGCGCGGCGTCGACCTCGGTGTGGAGTTCACCGGTGGCCGCCTGATCGAGTACGCCACCACCAGTCCGGTCGAACCCGACCGGGTCCGCACCGCCCTCGCCGACGCCGGATTCCCCCGGGCCGTCGTACAGTCCTCCGGCGAAACGGGTCTGACGGTGCGCACCGATCCGCTGACCAACGCCGAGGAGACCGAGGTCACCGGTACCGTGCGCGATCTCGCGGGCCGGGCGGACAAGGTCCGCGACGAACTCGTCGGCCCCAGCCTGGGCGAGGAGCTGCGCCGGGGCGCCCTGATCGCGCTCGCCGTGGCGCTCGGCGCCCAGTTCGTCTACCTCGCGGCACGCTTCCGGTGGGTGTTCGGCACGGCGGCGGTCGTCGCCCTCGCCCACGACGTGGTGATCCTCGTCGGGGTCTTCGCCTGGCTCGGCAGGCCCGTCGACGGCGTGTTCCTGGCGGCCCTGCTCACCGTCATCGGCTACTCGGTCAACGACTCCGTGGTGCTCTTCGACCGCGTCAGGGAACTCGCCCGCAAGTCTCCCGGGGCACCGCTACCGGACATCACCGACCAGGCCATCCTGCAGACGCTGCCCCGGACCGTGAACACCGGCATCGGCGCCGCGTTCATCCTCACCGCCCTCGCCGTGCTCGGCGGGTCCTCGCTGACCGACTTCGCCCTGGCGCTGCTCATCGGCCTCGTGGTCGGTACGTACTCCTCCGTCCTCACCGCCGCCCCGTGGCGATCGGGCTCCACCACCGCATCCCACCCCGGCAGTCGTCCGGCCGCACCTGACCCGGCCGGGGGTCGGGCGCGGGTGAGGCGGGTGAGCCCTCGTCCGGCTCACCCGCCTTCCCCCGTCCGCGCCGCCGTGTCAGTGCGGCTGCCGTTCGCCGTGGTAGCGCTGGGCGAGCCGGGCGAGGGCGACCGCGCCGAGCAGGAGGCCGAAGTCGCGCAGCGCGATGTCGTAGTACCCCGGGATGGTCAGCAGGTTGACGATGATGCCGGCCAGCCATCCGGCCACCAGCCAGCCGCCGAAACGCGGGGCGAGAGCGACGGCGAGACCGGCGACGATCTCGATGACCCCGACGGCGTACATGGCTGCCTGGGCGCTGCCGGGCACGACGTCGTCGATCCACGGGGCGAGGTAGGTGGGCCAGTCCACGAGCAGGTTGGCGAACTTGTCCAGCCCGAACAGGATCGGCGCCACGGTGAACCCGGCGCGCAGGATGACGAACGCCTGGTAGCCGGGGTCCCTGAGTGCAGCCCGCCGGGGCGCGACGGACGCGGTGGTGTGGGTTGGGGACGTCATGACGCACCGTTCCTTCTATCGACAACTCTCACTAACGATAGAAGCGCGGAAGGCTTCTTTAGTCAATGGCTGTGGGTTTTACACTGGTGTTCGTGGACCAACCGAAAGACGCACCCCGGCCCGATGTCTCCGCCGTCGCCGCCCTGGACGAACCGACCCGCAGGCGGCTGTACGACCATGTCGCGCGCCAGCCGGGACCGGTCGGCCGCGACGAAGCCGCCGCCGCTCTCGGGCTGGCGCGCCAGACCGCGGCCTTCCATCTGGACCGCCTGGCCGACGAAGCACTCCTCGACGTCGTCTACGAACGGCGCAGCGGCCGCACCGGCCCGGGAGCGGGCAGGCCGGCCAAGCTCTACAAGCGCTCCGCCAGGCAGGTCACCGTCAGCCTGCCCGAGCGGCGCTACGAGCTGGCCGGACGGCTCCTCGCCCAGGCCATGGAGGAATCCGAGGCCACGGGCGAACCGGTCCGCGCCGTCCTGCACCGAAAGGCCCACCAGCTCGGCGCCCAGCTCGCCGGGCAGGGCGGCACCGGCGTGTTCGACCTTCTGGAGAGCTACGGGTTCGAGCCCCGCCGCGACGGTGACGCGATCGTGCTGGGCAACTGCCCCTTCCACGCGCTCGCCCGCGAACACACCCAGACCGTGTGCGGCATGAATCTCCACCTTCTCCGGGGCGTCCTCGAAGGGCTCGAGGACGGCAGCCTCCACGCCTGCCTGGCGCCCAGCACCGGCCACTGCTGTGTCCGTCTGGAGCCGGCTTCCTCCCCGCCCGCGACCGCGAGTTCCTGACACACCGGTCGCCGCCCTCGGCATCGACACCAGCACCGAGAGCCGGCTCGGCACACTCCGCCACGACGCCCGCTCCCGCGCTGGGCATGGCGAGAAAGGTCGGTGTACAGGGGGTTGACGCACCCGATACATGACAGGAACTGTGTTGCACATCGAGCTCGAAGTTGCGTGTTGCGCACCGCCGCCCGCGGTGCTCATCACGGGGATGCAGACCCGCCACCCCGTCCCCTGTCGGAAGGCTGCGGATGACTACCGCGACGACGAAGAAAACGACATCGGCCCTCGCACGGGTGGATCCGGCCGTCCTCTATGTATCGGTCACGCTGTCCGCCCTGTTCGTCGCTTGGGGGGTGTTCTTCACCGACAGTCTCGCCACGGTCGCCGAGACGACGCTGGGCCGGATCATCGACAACTTCGGCTGGCTGTTCGTCCTGACGAGTTCCGGGTTCGTGGTGCTGGCGACGGTGATCGCGTTCAGCCGGTTCGGCTCCATCCGGCTCGGCAGAGACGGGGAGCGCCCGGAGTTCAGCACCGCGTCCTGGGTGGCGATGATGTTCAGCGCCGGCATGGGGATCGGCCTCATGTTCTACGGAGCGAGCGAGCCGATCATGCATATGTCCAGCCCGCCGCCCGGCTCCGCGAAGGCGGGCAGCGAGGACGCCGCCCGCCTGGCGTTGGAGTACTCGTACTTCCACTGGGCGATCCACCCCTGGGCGATGTACGCGGTCGCCGGGCTGGCGCTCGCCTACTTCGGTTTCCGCAAGAGCGGCAACAGCCTGATCAGCTCCGCCTTCCGCCCACTGCTGGGCGACCGGGTGGACGGGCCACTGGGCAAGTCCATCGACATTCTGGCGATCTTCGCCACCCTCTTCGGTTCAGCCGTCTCCCTCGGGCTGGGCGCGCTCCAGGTCAACCGGGGCCTGAACGAGGTCTGGGGCGTCCCCGACTCCACCGCGCTGGCCGTATCGATCATCGCGGTCCTCACCGTCCTGTTCGTGATCTCCGCTCTCTCCGGCGTGCACCGCGGCATCCAGTGGCTGAGCAACGGCAACATGATTCTCGCCGCCGTCCTGCTGCTCTTCGTCTTCGTGGTGGGCCCCACGGTGTTCATCCTGGAGAGCCAGACCGAGGCGCTGGGCGGCTATCTGGCCTCGCTGCCGAAGATGAGTTTCACGACGGGTGCCTTCGGAGGCGGTGAATGGCTCTCCGGCTGGACGGTCTTCTACTGGCGTGGTGGATCTCCTGGACGCCGTTCGTCGGGACCTTCATCGCCCGGATCTCCCGCGGGCGTACCATTCGGGAGTTCATCGTCGGTGTGATCATCGCGCCGAGCCTGGTGAGTGTCGTGTGGTTCGCGATCCTCGGCGGGACCCGCCCTGAACCAGGAGATGCACGGCGGCGGTCACCTGGCCGCGGCGGTCGCCAAGGGCGAGGAAGCGGGCCTCTTCGCCCCCTGCAGAACCTTCCCTGGTTCCCCGTCACCTCGGTCCTGGTGATCGTTCTGGTCGGCCTGTTCTTCGTGAGCGGCGCGGATGCGGCATCCGTGGTCCTCGCATGCTCTCCTGCCGGGGCAACATGGCCCCCGGTCGCCTCGTCGTGATCCTCTGGGGTGCGCTGACCGGTCTGGTCGCGGCCGTGCTGCTGATGGCCGGCGGCCTGGAGGCGGTCAAGCAGGTGGCCATCATCGCCGCGTTCCCGTTCCTCTTCGTGATGATCGGCCTGTGCGTCTCCCTCGTGAAGGCCCTGCGCGCCGAGCCGATCCCCGCCCGCCGGTGGAGCAGGAAGGCCTCGCCGACGCCGACGCCGACGCCGACGAGCCGGGGCCGGACGACGGTGTACGGCCGGCCGAGGCCATGGCGGACTCGCAGCCCGCGGGCTGAGCTGCCCGGCCGGCCGAACCGGAGGAGCGCGACTCGGCCGGAATCAGGCGAACGTGAGGGCCGCCTCCCCGGAGTGTCCGAGGGGCGCGGTCCCTCATGTGTGCCTGTGGCGAGCCGCTTCGTCGGTACTCCCGCTCCGACGGATCCGGCCGAGTCGTCCCGGTTGGTGTCAACCCCTTGACCGTCGGCGTGCTTCTCCACGATGCTCAGTTGCGTATAGCGGTGCGTGTAGCGAATGAGGCAACGCACTCGCGAGGGTTTCCCGCTTGAGGAGCAGCTCATGGCTCACGAGGTTCGTGCCGTCGTCGCCCGGAAGAAGGGCGCACCCGTCTCCGTCGAGACGATCGTCGTCCCGGATCCTGGTCCGGGTGAGGCGCTGGTCAAGGTCGAGGCGTGCGGCGTCTGTCATACCGATCTCCACTACGCGAGGGTGGGATCAACGACGACTTCCCCTTCCTTCTGGGGCACGAGGCGGCAGGCCGCGTCGAGGCGGTCGGGGAGGGAGTCACCGGCGTCGAGCCCGGCGACTTCGTCATCCTCAACTGGCGTGCGGTGTGCGGCCAGTGCCGGGCTTGCAGCAAGGGCAAGCCCTGGTACTGCTTCGCCACCCACAACGCGACACAACCGATGACGCTGCTCGACGGCACCCCGCTCTCGCCGGCACTCGGCATCGGCGCGTTCGCGGAGAAGACGCTGGTCGCCGCAGGGCAGTGCACCAAGGTGGATCCTGCGGCCTCGGCGGCGGCAGCCGGTCTGCTCGGGTGCGGCGTCATGGCCGGCTTCGGCGCGGCCGTGAACACCGGCGCCGTCGGCCGGGGCGACTCCGTCGCCGTCATCGGCTGCGGCGGCGTCGGAATGGCCGCCGTCGCGGGGGCGAGGCTGGCCGGGGCGAGCAAGGTCATCGCCGTCGACATCGACCAGCGAAAGCTGGACCGGGCCATGGCCATGGGGGCCACCCACACGGTCGACGGGGCCAAGGGTGACGTCGTGGAAGCGGTGCGCGAGCTGACAGGCGGCTTCGGCGCGGACGTCGTCGTGGAGGCCGTCGGCCGCCCCGAGACGTACCGGCAGGCCTTCTACGCCCGCGACCTGGCCGGCACGGTCGTGCTGGTCGGCGTGCCCACCCCGGAGATGAAGGTGGAGCTGCCCCTGCTCGACGTCTTCGGCCGGGGCGGCTCGCTGAAGTCCAGCTGGTACGGCGACTGCCTGCCCTCGCGCGACTTCCCGGCCCTCATCGACCTGTATCTGGGAGGCCGTTTCGACCTGGACGCGTTCGTCTCCGAGACCATCGGCCTCGGTGACGTGGAGGAGGCGTTCGAGAAGATGCACCGCGGCGACGTGCTGCGCTCGGTGGTGGTGCTGTGATGGCCGGCGCACCGCGCATCGAACACCTCGTCACCAGCGGGACCTTCAGCCTCGACGGCGGGACCTGGGACGTCGACAACAACGTCTGGATCATCGGTGACGACGACGAGGTGGTCGTCATCGACGCGGCGCACGATTCCGACGCCGTCCTGGCGGCCGTCGGTGACCGTCGCCTGTCGGCCGTCGTGTGCACCCACGCCCACGACGACCATGTGCGCGCCGCGCCGGACCTCGCTCTGGCCACGGGCGCGCCCATCCTCCTGCACCCTGACGACCAGGTGCTGTGGAAGATGGTGCACCCCGGCCGGCGGCCCGACAGGCCGCTCGCCGACGGTGACGAACTCATGGTGGCGGGCATCGGCCTGCGTGTCCTCCACACACCCGGACACGCTCCGGGTGCGGTGTGCCTGTACGCACCCGAACTGGGCGCACTGTTCAGTGGTGACACGCTGTTCGCCGGAGGCCCCGGCGCGACCGGGCGCTCGTACAGCGACTTCGGCACGATCATCGGCTCCATCGGTGACCGGCTGCTGACCCTCCCGGGCGAGACGGTCGTCCACACCGGACACGGCGAGACGACGACCGTCGAGGCGGAGGCACCGCACCTTCAGGAGTGGGCCGCCCGCGGCTGGTGACAGGGCGCCGCCAGGCCGGCCGGGGGTGATCGAGTGCCCGCGTGTCTCCTCGCTCGAGACCCGCGAACGAGAGCCCGCCCCGGCCGGCATCCCGCTGGCCCGTCGGCATGCTCGTGTCCCTGGTCGGCATGCCGGCGTACCCGGCCGTCGCGGCCCTGTCCCCGGCCGTCCTGGCCGTCGTGGCCAGGAACGACCGTCATGACCAAGGACCATCCGCCCCGTCGGCCCTGGACGAACCGCCGTGCACGCTCCCGCCCCGATGGCCCGCTTCGGCGGCCTCGTCGCCGCTGATCTGCGTGATGTGACCAGCGATCCCGCCGCCCTGGACTCCTCCGGCTTCTGGGCGGTCGTCGCGGACTTCGAAGGCCGCCTGCTCTGCGCCCGGTTCGGCCGGCTGCGTCCCGCGCGGGTGCCCGCTCCGCGGACCGGGGCCTGGCGGGGCCCGGCCGCCGGCGACTGGACCTCGTCGCTGGACCGCACCGCCTACACCGCGGGCGTGCGCCGCATCCGCGAGCACATCGCGGCGGGCGACGTCTACCAGGCCAATCTCTGCCGCGTGCTCTCCGCACCCCTGCCCGACCCGGCCGCCGCCGACATCGACGCGCTCACCGGGCTGCTCGCCCGCGGCAACCCCGCGCCCTACGCCGGTACGGTCCGGCTACCCGCGCACGGCGTCGAAGTGGCCACCGCCTCGCCCGAACTCTTCCTGCGTCGCACCGGCCGGACCGTGGAGTCCGGGCCGATCAAAGGCACGGGCCGTACGGCGGACGATCTGCTCGAGAAGGACCACGCCGAGAACGTGATGATCGTGGACCTGGTCCGCAACGACCTGGGGCGGGTCTGCGCCACCGGATCCGTGACCGTCCCGGCCCTGTGCGCCGTCGAGCGGCACCCGGGCCTGGTGCATCTCGTCTCCACCCGTGCGCGGGAGCTGGCGCGGGGCGCGGGCTGGCCCGAGCTGATGGCCGGGACCTTCCCACCGGGTTCCGTGACCGGCGCGCCCAAAACCAGCGCACTGCGCATCATCGACGCCCTGGAGACCGCGCCCCGCGGCCCGTACTGCGGCGCCATCGGCTGGGTCGACGCCGACCGGGGACCGGTGAACTGGCCGTGGGCATCCGCACCTTCTGGATCGACCGTGCCGCCCCGAGGGGGCCGGTGCTGCGCTTCGGTACGGGCGCCGGCATCACCTGGGGGTCCGACCCCGGGCGGGAGTGGGACGAGACCGAACTGAAGGCCTCTCGGCTGCTCACTCTGGCGTCGAGGCCGCATGGCGAGGCCGAGGCCCGCCACCTGCCTTGACAGTGCCGCGCGGCCGTCCTCAGACTCGTTGCTCAAATCGCACATTGTTCCTCTATGCGCAACGAGGTCAACAGGTCCCATGATGATTTCCGCACGCCGTCTCGCCGACCAGCTCCGAGTCGCGTGAGCACCGCCGCCCGGCCCGGCCAGGCCGCTCCCGCGCTCCATCCGCGAGGTCTTCCCCGTCCCGACCGGACCCTGGTGATGGGCATCGTGAACGTCACGCCCGACTCGTTCTCCGACGGCGGGCGGTGGTTCGATCCGGAACGGGCCGTCACGCACGGCCTCGCGCTGCTCGACGAGGGCGCGGACATCCTGGACGTGGGTGGCGAGTCGACCCGTCCCGGCGCCGCGCGCCCGGCCGTCGAGGAGGAGCTGCGGCGCGTGCTGCCGGTCGTCCGCGAACTCGCCGCCGCGGGTGCGACGGTCAGCGTCGACACCATGCGGGCCGAGGTCGCCGCCCGTGCCATCGAGACCGGCGCCGCCCTGGTCAACGACGTCTCCGGCGGGCTCGCCGACCCGGAGATGCTGCCGCTGATGGCCCGGGCCGGTACGCCCTACGTGCTCATGCACTGGCGCGGGCACTCCGCGGGGATGCAGGCGAACGCCGTGTACGACGACGTCGTCACCGACGTGGTCGACGAGTTGCGGGCGAGAGTCGACGCGGCCGTGCACGCCGGGGTCCCGGCGGACTGTCTCATCGTCGACCCGGGGCTCGGGTTCGCCAAGCACGCCGAGCACAACTGGCGGCTGCTCGGCCGCTTCCGGGAGGTCGTCGCGCTAGGCCGGCCGGTCCTCGTGGGTGCGGCGCGGAAGTCCTTTCTGGGTCACCTGCTCGCCGACCCGGAGACAGGGCGGCCCCGCCCGGCGCACCTGCGGGACGCGGCCACCTCCGCGGTGTCGGTCCTGGCCGCCGCGCAGGGCGCCTGGTGCGTGCGCGTCCACGACGTCGCCTCGACGGCCGACGCGGTGCGCGTGGCCGCTCGGTGGGGCCTCGAATCCGCGGCGACGCCGCTGCCGATGCCCCAGTTCTGAGAGGCGCTCCGCTCTGACCTGCGTTTCCTATCGTGCAGGCAGTTGCGTGATATGCAACACAAAATATGGGCGTCAGGGGGCCCGTGAACTCCTTGACAAGGGTTTGTGGGCGCCCTCAAACTGGCGTTGCGTTCACCGCAATCCGTTCCGCTATACGCACCGAGGTGTCATGATGATTGCCGCGTGCCGTCTCGTGGATCTGCCCCGAGGCGAGGCCCACAGGCTCGACATCGACCCGCCGGTCTCGGTGTTCCACACCGACGACGGCGAACTCTTCGCCATCGACGACACATGCACCCACCAGGACGCCTCGCTCGCCGACGGCTGGCTGGAGGGCTGTGAGGTCGAATGCCCGCTGCACGCCTCGAAGTTCAACCTCAAGACGGGAGCCGTCGACGCCCCGCCGGCCAAGCTCCCGGTGCGCACGCACGAGGTCTTCGTCGAGGACGGCATGATCTACGTCCGACTGTCCACGGCAGCTCCGAACCTGCCTCCCTGCGTCGCCGCCCGGCTCGTGGGGGGCGTCGCGTGAGGACCGTGGCCGTGGTGGGCGCGTCGCTGGCCGGTCTGTCGGCGGCGCGCTCGTTGCGGAAACAGGGATACGACGGACGGCTGGTCGTCATCGGCGACGAAATCCATCGCCCGTACGACAGGCCGCCGCTGTCCAAGGAGTTCCTGGCCGGCGGCATCAGCGAAGCCGATCTCGCACTGGAGCCGGACGGCGAGGACCTGCAGGCGGAGTGGCTGCTCGGAGCCCGCGCCGCCGGACTCGACACCACGCCCCGCGCCGTGCGGCTCACCGACGGCCGGGAGGTGCGGGCCGACGGCATCGTCATCGCCACCGGTGCCGCCGCCCGGACCCTGCCCGGCATGGACGGACTGGCCGGTGTGCACACCCTGCGCACACTGGACGACGCCCGCGCCCTGCGGGACGAACTGGCCCAAGGCGGACGCCTGGTCGTGATCGGCGGCGGCTTCATCGGTGCCGAGGTCGCCTCCACCGCCTCCGCTCTCGGCCTCGACGTGACCATCGTCGAGGCGGCGCCCACACCGCTGGCCGGACCGCTCGGCGCGGCCATGGGGCGTATCGTCTCCGCCCTCCACGCGGACCACGGCGTACACCTGTTGTGCGGCGTGGGCGTCAAGGGGCTGAGCGGCGAGAACCGCGTCGACGCGGTCCTCATGGAGGACGGCCGGAGCATCCCCGCCGACATAGTCGTCGTGGGTGTCGGGGCCCGTCCCTGCGTCGAGTGGCTGGCCGGATCGGGTGTCGAACTCGACGACGGCGTCAAGTGCGGTGCGGACGGCCGGACCAGCCTGGCCGGGGTGGTCGCGGTCGGCGACTGCGCCTCCTGGTACGACCCACGCGCAGGCACCCACCGCCGCGTCGAGCACTGGACCGGCGCCCGGGAACGCCCCGACGCGGCCGTGGCCGCCCTGCTGTCCTGGGGCGAGTCCGAACCGGGCACACCCCGGCCGCCGTACTTCTGGTCCGACCAGTACGGCGTGAAGATCCAGTTCGCCGGCCACGCAGCCCGCGCCGACAGCGTGACGATCGAGGAAGGCACCGCGGACGATCGCAACGTCCTGGCCGTCTACCGGCGTGCCGGACACCCGGTCGCCGTACTCGGGATGAACCAGCCGAAGCTGTTCATGCGCTGGCGCAAGCAACTCGCGGCCAAGGCGCCCTGACAGGGGCGTAGACCGCACTCACAGCCGCTGTTGCGCGGAGGGGCCGGCGCACCGCGCTGCTCCTTACCCAACGACGTCCGGTGTCGCTCTTCCCGGCGCGTGCATGCCCGATCCACTCGTCTCCCCGAGGAGTGCACTGTGACCTCGACCGGCCTGCCGGAAAGCCTGATCGCCACCCTCCCCGGTTCCTCCTACACGGATCCGAAGATCTTCGCCCAGGAGCAGGAACACATCTTCGAGGCGATGTGGTTCTGCGCCGTGCGCTCCGCCGACCTGGCCAGGCCAGGTGCCTTCCGGACCGTCGAGGTGGGCCGCGAGAGCATCCTGATCACCCGGGCACGGGACAACTCCATACGTGCATTCTTCAATGTCTGCCGGCACCGCGGAGCCAAGCTCTGCACGGCGGAGACCGGCGAGGTCAAACGCGCCTTCCAGTGCCCCTATCACGCCTGGACCTACGACCTGACGGGCAAACTCGTCGCGGCACCCAACCTCACCAAGATGCCCGACATCAGCCGCACCGAGTACGGCCTGGCAGCAGTGGCCACGCGGGAATGGCTCGGCTATGTGTGGTGTGCCTCGCGGCGGACCCGCCCCCTTCGACGAGGTCGTGGCGGATGTCGTCGCGCGCCTGGGCGACACGGAGTCGATCGAGCACTACGACATCGACAACCTCGAAGTCGGTAAACGCATCGTCTACGACGTGAAGGCGAACTGGAAACTCATCGTCGAGAACTTCATGGAGTGCTATCACTGCGCGACGATCCACCCCGAACTGACCGAGGTGCTCCCGGAGTTCGCCGACGGGTACGCCGCCCAGTACTACGTGGGACACGGCGCGGAGTTCGGCTCCGAGGTCAAGGGCTTCACCGTCGACGGCTCCGAAGGCCTCGACCGCATTCCAGGCGTCACCGAGGACCAGGATCGCCGTTACTACGCGATCACCGTCCGGCCGCAGGTGTTCATCAACCTCGTGCCCGACCATGTGATCTTCCACCGGATGTACCCGGTCGCCGCGGACCGCACCATCGTCGAGTGCGACTGGCTCTACCTCAAGCACGTCGTCGAGAGCGGCAAGGACGTCAGCCGGTCGGTGGAGCTCTTCGACCGGGTCAACCGGCAGGACTTCGACGCGTGCGAGCGCTGTCAGCCCGCGATGAGCTCCCGGCTGTACACCAAGGGCGGAGTCCTCGTGCCCAGCGAGCATCACATCGGTGAGTTCCACGCCTTCGTCCAGGAGCGCCTGGGCGCGGGGCACGGGCTCAGCCCAGGTAGCCCATGCGATGGCTGATCTCGTCCGCGCCCTTGACCAGCACCGGTGCCAGCTCGTGGATACGGTCCTCGGTGAGCCGGTACGCCGGTCCTGAGGCACTGAGCGCCGCGATGACCTCTCCGTCCCTGTTACGGACCGGGGCGGCCATGGCGTGCAGTCCTACCTCGAACTCCTCCAGGGTCCAGGAGTAGCCACGTTCGAGCGCCTCGGCGAGGTTCTTCTCGAGCTTCGTCTTCGCGGTCAGGGTGCGGGGGGTCATCTTCTTCAGGCCGACCTCCGACAACAGCGCGGCACGCTCCTTCGCCGGCATGTGGGCCAGCAGGATCTTGCCGCTGGAGGTGGCGTGCAACGGCGTCAGCTGGCCGACCCAGTTGAACGCGGTGACAGCACCCGGACCGCGCACCTGGTACAGGTTGATCGCGTAACGCTCCTGCATCACGGCGAGGTTCACGGTCTCGCCGATCTCCTCCGCGAGGCGCTCGCAGACCGGGCGGCTCTGCTGGGTGATGTCGATGCGCTCGGTGACCGCGCCGGCGAGGCGGACGATGCCGAAACCGAGGCGGTACTTGCCGCGCTCGCCTGCCTGTTCCACCAGGCCGCGCACCTCCAGGGCGCCGAGCAGCCGGAACGCGGTGGACTTGTGGACATCGATCTCGGCGGCCACCTCGCTGACGCCGGCTTCGCCGCGCTGGGCCAGGATCTCCAGCACGGTGATGGCGCGGTCGACGGACTGCACCCCACCGGTCGGCGCAGTTGTCGTCTCGGAATCTGCATGGTAGTTGCTCACAACGCAACTATACGGGCGTTAAACATAGCCCAAAGCGGTGCAGGTCACGGGCTTGGCATGACACTGCAGAAGTTGCGTTGCTCGCAACCTGGTGCGCATAGAGATACAAGTACTAGCATGCCGCGCATTCTCTACGGCGCGACCGAGACGAGGCCCCATGGCTCACTTGCAGTACGACTTCGTCATCGTCGGTGGTGGATCGGCCGGCAGTGCGCTGGCCAACCGGCTCTCCGCGGACCCCGGCAACCGGGTGCTGGTCCTGGAGGCGGGCAGGTCCGACTACCCCTGGGATGTCTTCATCCACATGCCCGCGGCACTGACCTACCCGATCGGCAGCCGGTTCTACGACTGGAAGTACGAGTCCGAACCGGAGCCCCACATGGGCGGCCGGCGCGTGTACCACGCTCGAGGCAAGGTGCTGGGCGGTTCCAGCAGCATCAACGGCATGATCTTCCAGCGCGGCAACCCCATGGACTACGAGCGCTGGGCGGCCGACCCGGGCATGAAGACCTGGGACTACGCGCACTGCCTGCCGTACTTCCGGCGGATGGAGAACTGTCTCGCCGCCGACCCGGACGATGAGTTCCGCGGTCACGACGGCCCTCTCGTCCTGGAACGCGGCCCTGGGGCCAACCCGCTCTTCGAGGCCTTCCTGAAGGCCACCGAGGAGGCGGGCCACGCTCCCACCGACGACGTGAACGGCTACCGGCAGGAAGGTTTCGCCAGGTTCGACCGAAACGTCCACCGCGGCCGCCGCCTGTCGGCCTCCAAGGCCTATCTCAAGCCCGTACGAAAGCGCCCCAACCTCACGATCAAAACGCGCAGCCTGGTCACCCGCGTCCTCTTCGAAGGCAAGCGGGCCGTCGGCGTCGAGTACCGGCGTGGCCGCGGCAGACCCCAGCGGGTGCGTGCCCGCGAAATCATCCTCTGCGGAGGCGCGATCAACTCCCCGCAGCTGCTCCAGCTCTCGGGCGTCGGCAACGCCGAGGAACTGCGCGCGCTCGGCATCGACGTCGTACACGATCTGCCGGGTGTCGGCGAGAACCTCCAGGACCACCTGGAGGTGTACATCCAGTACGCCTGCAAGCAGCCCGTCTCCATGCAGCCGTACCTGGCGAAGTGGCGTGCGCCCTTCATCGGCCTGCAGTGGCTCTTCCGCACGGGCCCCGCCGCGACCAACCACTTCGAAGCGGGTGGCTTCGTCCGCGGCAACGAGGACGTGCCCTACCCCAACCTAATGTTCCACTTCCTGCCCATCGCGGTCCGCTACGACGGCTCCGTGCCCGCCGGCGGACACGGCTACCAGGTGCACGTCGGACCCATGTACTCCGACGCCATCGGCTCGGTGAAGATCAAGAGCAAGGACCCGGCCGAGCACCCCGCGCTCCGCTTCAATTACCTGTCCACCGAGCAGGACCGCCGCGAGTGGGTCGAGGCCGTCAGGGTCGCCCGTGAGCTGCTCAACCAGCCCGCCATGGCCCCGTACAACGCCGGGGAGATTTCGCCGGGACCCTCCGTCGAGACCGACGAGGAGATCCTCGCCTGGGTCGCCAAGGACGGCGAGACCGCGCTGCATCCGTCCTGCACCTGCAAAATGGGCACGGACGAGATGGCCGTCGTGGACCCGGCGAGCATGCGGGTGCACGGGGTGGAGGGGCTGCGTGTCGTCGACGCGTCGGTGATGCCCTACATCACCAACGGCAACATCTACGCGCCCGTCATGATGATCGCGGAAAAGGCGGCCGACCTCATCCTCGGGAAGGACCCGCTGCCGCCGTCCACCGCCGCGTACTACCGGCACCGTCCCCTGCCGTAACCAGCAGTTTTCAGCCAGCCGCTCGGCCCGGAAACAAGGCGTTCCGGGCCTGTCGGCGTCGCGTCCTCGTGGCTGTCTCCTTGGTGAAAACGTCACCGGTGAACCCCTTGACGTGGGGTTCCGCCTTCTACAGAGTGTTCCACCACAAGCAATACGATGCGCGATGCGCAACGAAATCCGCTCGAAGGGCCCGACGTGGCAGACCTGTACGTGGACGGAAAATGGCGGGATCCCGTGGCCGGCGGCCACCGGGACATCCGCTGCCCCGCCGACGGCACGCTCTCCGTGACCGTGTCCGAAGGTACCCGTCCGGACACCGAGGCGGCCATCGCCGCGGCCCGCCGGGCCTTCGACGAAGGGCCCTGGCCGCGCACCTCCGAGCGTGAGCGCGGCGCGCTCCTCCTGCGCACCGCCGACCTCCTCGAACGCGACGCCGACGCGTTCGCCCGCGCCGAATCGCTGGACACCGGCAAACGGCTGGTGGAGAGCGAGTACGACATCGCCGACGTCGTCTCCTGCTTCCGCTACTACGGAGGGCTGGGCGGCACCGACGCCGGCCGGGTGATCGACACCGGCCGCGACGACGCCGTCAGCCGCGTCGTGTACGAGCCGATCGGCGTGTGCGGACTGATCACCCCCTGGAACTACCCGCTGCTCCAGGCGAGTTGGAAGGTCGCGCCTGCTCTCCTCGCGGGCAACACGATCGTCCTCAAGCCCAGTGAGCTCACTCCCTCTACGTCCATCCTGCTGATGAAGGCACTGGAGGAGGCCGGGCTCCCGGCCGGCGCCGCCAACCTCGTCCTGGGGACCGGGCCCGAGGCGGGCGCGCCCCTCGCCGAGGACCCCGCCGTCGACATGATCTCCTTCACCGGCGGCCTGGACACCGGCAGACGCATCATGGCCACCGCCGCCGCGACCGTGAAGAAGGTCGCGCTGGAACTCGGCGGCAAGAACCCCAATGTCGTCTTCGCCGACGCCGACTTCGAAACGGCCGTGGACTTCGCGCTCACGGCCGTCTTCCTGCATTCGGGCCAGGTCTGCTCGGCCGGCGCCCGGCTGATCGTCGAGGACGCGCTGCACGACCGGTTCGTCGACGAGGTGGTCCGCCGCGCCCGGCAGATCCGGCTCGGCGGCCCCTTCGATCCGCAGGCCGAGACCGGTCCGCTGATCTCCGCGCAGCACCTGGCGAAGGTCGAGGCGTACGTCGCTGCCGGACTCGCCGAGGGCGCTGTCCTGCGCTGCGGTGGTGAACGCCCCGACGACCCGGCCCTGGCCGACGGCCACTACTACCCGCCCACCGTGCTCGACGAGTGCGGTCAGGACATGCGGGTGGTGCACGAGGAGTCCTTCGGGCCCGTGCTCACCGTGGAGCGCTTCACCGACGAGGACGACGCCGTACGCATCGCCAACGACACCGAGTACGGACTCGCCGGCGCCGTCTGGACGCAGGACGCCGGAAAGGCCCAGCGGGTCGCCCGCCGGCTGCGCCACGGCACGGTGTGGATCAACGACTACCACCCCTATGTGCCGCAGGCGGAATGGGGTGGGTTCGGGCACTCCGGCGTGGGCCGGGAGCTGGGCCCGACCGGCCTGGACGAGTACCGGGAACCCAAGCACATCTGGCAGAACATCCAACCCCGGCCGCAGCACTGGTTCCGCGGCTGAACGCCGAAAAGAGGTCGAACATGACCCCAGCAACGACCGAGGTGCCGCAGCGGCGCGGCACGCCCCAGGATTCGGCACCCGAGCCGGTCATATCCGTACGCGAGCTGTGGAAGGTGTTCGGGCCGAAGGCGGACCAGGTACCGGGCTCCGAGGAACTGCGCGGGCTCACCCGCCGCGAACTGATGGACCGCACCGGATGCACCGCCGCCGTGCGCGACGTGGACTTCGAGGTCTCGCCCGGCGAGGTGTTCGTCGTCATGGGCCTGTCCGGCTCCGGCAAGTCCACCCTGGTGCGCTGTCTGACCCGGCTCATCGAACCCACCGCCGGCGAGATCCTCTTCGAGGGCGAGAACATCCGTGACGCGGACGCGGGCCGCCTGCGCGAACTGCGCCGCAGCAAGTTCTCCATGGTCTTCCAGCACTTCGGGCTGCTGCCGCACCGCCGGGTCGTCGAGAACGTGGCGTTCGGGCTGGAGATCCGCGGCATGAGCCGGGCCGAGCGCACGAGACGGGCGCTGGAGGTCGTCGAACTCGTCGGGCTCTCCGGGTACGAGAGCTCCTACCCCGACCAGCTCTCCGGCGGTATGCAGCAACGCGTGGGTCTCGCCCGCGCACTGGCCGGCGACCCGGACATACTCCTCTTCGACGAGCCGTTCTCCGCGCTCGACCCGCTGATCCGCCGTGACATGCAGAACGAGGTCGTCCGGCTGCACCACGAGGTCGGCAAGACCATGGTGTTCATCACCCACGATCTGTCGGAGGCGCTGCGGCTGGGCGACCGCATCCTCATCATGCGCGACGGCAGGATGGTCCAGTGCGGCACCGGCGACGAACTGGTCGGGGCCCCCGCCGACGACTACGTACGCGACTTCGTCAGGGACGTGCCCCGCGGCGACGTACTGACCCTGCGGTGGATCATGCGCCCGGCGGAACCCGGCGACCCCCTGGACGGTCCCGAGCTCGGCCCGGACGTCGTGGTGAAGGAGGCCACGCGGGCGGTGCTCGCGGCCGAGAAGCCGGTCAAGGTCGTGGAGGACGGCAAGCTGCTCGGCATCGTCGGCGACGAGGAGATCCTCGCGGTGGTCGCCGGGCAGGAAGGCGACGCGTGATGACCGTCGTGATGGAGAAACCGGAGAAGACCGGGACCGTGGAGCCGCCCGCTCCCGCCCGGCGCGTGCGCACGGTCAACCGCGCCGTGGTGGTGGCCGGGATCCTGCTGGTCTGGCTGGTGCTCTTCGCCGTGCTGCGCGGCAAGCAGACCCTGTCCCTCGCGGCGGCCGACCTGACCGATCTGCACCGGTGGTTCAACGACGTCAACGACTCGATCGGAGCCAACCGCAACTCCAACCCGCTCTTCCTCTACTTCTTCAACGAGATCCGCCTGGTCATCGACACCCTGGTGACCTTCGTGCAGGATCTGATCTCGCAGCCGACCCCGGGCCGCCCGGTTCCGCAGATCGGCTGGCTCGGTGTGGTCGGCGTCGTCGGCTACGTCTCCTGGGCCATGGGCAACTGGCGGGTCGCGCTGCTGGCCGTGGCCGGCTTCACCTTCCTCGGCCTGCAAGGGCTCTGGCAGGAGAGCATGGACACCCTGGCGCTGACCGTCTCCGCGGTCTTCGTGGCGCTGCTGTTCGCCATCCCCCTGGGTGTGTGGGCCGGGCTGTCGGACCGGGTCAACCGGATCGTGACGCCGTTCCTGGACTTCATGCAGACGATGCCGACCTTCGTCTACCTGGCGCCGCTGACCCTGTTCTTCCTGATCGGTCCCGCCTCCGCCACGATCGCCACCACGATCTACGCGGCACCACCGGCGATCCGTATCACGGCGCACGCCATCCGCTCCGTACCACAGGCCACGGTGGAGGCGGCGGACTCGATGGGCGCGACGCGGCGGCAGGCTCTGCTGAAGGTCCTGCTTCCGATGTCCAAGCGGACCGTGGTGATGGGCATCAACCAGACCATCATGGCCGCCCTGGCCATGGTGACCATCGCGGCCCTGATCAACGCGCCCGGCCTTGGCGCGACCGTCATCCAGGCCCTGCAGTCGCTGGACGTCGGCACGGCCTTCAACGCCGGTCTGGCCATCGTCGTCATGGCCATCGTGCTGGACCGGGTCACCACCGCGGCCAGCGGCCGGGCGGAGACGGCCCGGGGCTCGGACAGTCCCTTCCTCAAGTGGCGGCGGCAGCTGCTCGCGGCAGGCGCGGTGGTGGCGACGGTGCTGGTGTATCTGTCGCACACATATATATGGGCGGCCGAGTTCCCCGGCGACGGCGGCATCGGCAGTGGCATCGCCAGGACGGCGGACGATGTGACCACCTGGGCACAGGACAATCTGTCGGGCCTGACCAACGCCTTCCGTGACGCCCTCACCAACGGCCTGCTCAATCCGTTCCAGACCTTGCTGACCGACTCCCCGTGGTGGCTCGTCGGCGCCGCCCTCGTCGCGGTCGGCACGGTGCTCGGCGGCTGGCGCGCCGGGGCCACCACCGTCGCGTGCGTGGGCCTGCTGGTCGCCACCGGTGTCTGGTCGGACGCCATGACGACGCTGGCGTCCACCGCGGTGGCGACGGTGCTGGTGATGCTGCTCGGCGTCGCCCTCGGCGTGTGGATGGGACGCAGCGCGCTCGTGGACCGGCTGCTGAGGCCATCCCTGGACGCGGCCCAGGTCATGCCGCCGTTCGTCTATCTCGTGCCGTTCCTCGCGCTGTTCGGCGCGACACGGTTCACGGCCATCGTCGCCGCCGTCGTCTACGCGGCGCCGGTCGCCATCAAGATCATCGCCGACGGGGTGCGGGCCGTGCCCGAGACCACCGTCGAGGCGGCGACGTCCACCGGGTGCAACACCTGGCAGATCATCACCAAGGTCCAACTGCCCATGTCGCGGGCGCCCTGACCCTCGCGACCAACCAGGGCCTGATCTATGTGCTGTCCATGGTCGTCGTGGGCGGCCTGGTGGGCGCGGGTGCTCTCGGCTACGACGTCGTGGCCGGGTTCTCGCAGGGACAGCTGTACGGCAAGGGACTCGCGGCGGGGCTCGCCATCGTCCTGCTCGGAGTCATGTTCGACCGGATCACTCAGGCAGCGGCTCGCCGCGCCGGCGCATAAGGAGCACCACACCATGGCACGACACTGGAGAGTCGGCGCGGCCGGCCTGGCCGTCCTCGGCCTCACCCTCACGGCCTGCGGCGGCGCGAAGGTCGGCGACGACAGCGCCGGCGGCTCGGGCAGCTCGGGCAAATGCGGCACCTTCAACCTCGCGATCAACCCCTGGGTGGGCTACGAGGCGAACGCGGCGGTCCTCGCCTACGTCGCCGAGCACGACCTCGGCTGCAAGGTCGAGCAGAAGGACCTGAAGGAGGAGATCGCCTGGCAGGGCTTCGGGACGGGCGAGGTCGACGCCGTCGTCGAGAACTGGGGCCACGACGATCTGAAGAAGAAGTACATCACCCAGCAGAAGACCGCCGTCGACGCGGGCCCGACCGGCAACGAAGGCCTCATCGGCTGGTACGTGCCGCCGTGGCTGGCCAAGGCGCACCCGGACATCTTGGACTGGAAGAACCTGAACAAGTACGCGTCGAAGTTCAAGACCTCGGAGTCGGGCGGCAAGGGCCAACTCCTCGACGGCGACCCCTCGTACGTCACCAACGACGAGGCGCTGGTGAAGAACCTCAAGCTGGACTTCAAGGTGGTGTACGCGGGCAGCGAGACCGCGCTCATCCAGGCGTACCGCAACGCCGAGAAGAACAAGGAATGGGTGATCGGCTACTTCTACGAGCCGCAGTGGTTCCTGTCCGAGGTGCCGTTGAAGAAGGTCAGCCTGCCCCCGTACAAGGCGGGCTGCGACGCCGACGCCGAGAAGGTCGCCTGCGACTACCCGGTGTACAAACTCGACAAGATCGTCAGCGCCAAGTTCGCCAAGTCGGGCAGCCCAGCCTATGACCTGGTGAAGAACTTCACCTGGACGAACGACGACCAGAACACCGTCGCCAAGTACATCGCGGTGGACAAGATGGCGCCCGAGGCCGCGGCGAAGAAGTGGGTCGAGGCCAACCGCGACAAGGTCGACGCCTGGATCAAGTAGCGCGCACGACTGCCCTGGTGAACCCCGCCGGAAGGGCCCGGCAGGCTGTGTCCTCAGCCTGCCGGGCCTCGTCGTTTTCCGGTGGTTCCTCCCTGCCGCCTCCGGGGGTTTTTCCGGCATCGCGGACCCCTTGACACGCCTGTCCACGGCGGGCACATTGAGTTGCGCAACCTGAACCCTGTTGCGCACACAGCAACTGGATCGCTTTCAACGTCGGAGGTGCGGCGATGGCGGGACCCCGGGTGGTCATCATCGGAGCGGGCGTCGTGGGGGCAGCGCTCGCCGATGAGATCTCCGCGCGAGGCTGGACCGAAGTGACCGTGGTCGACCAGGGCCCACTGCCCGCCACCGGGGGATCGTCGTCGCACGCCCCGGGCCTGGTCTTCCAGACCAACCCCTCCAAGACCATGACGGAGATGGCCCGTTACACCGTCGAGAAGTTCTGCTCGCTCGACGTGGACGGTCAGCCCTGCTTCCTCCAGGTCGGCGGCCTGGAGGTGGCCACCAGCCCGGAGCGCGTCACGGAACTGCAGCGGCGCCACGGCTGGCTCGCCTCCTGGGGCATCGAGTCCCGGCTGCTGAGCACCGAGGAGTGCGTCGAACAGCACCCGCTCGTCAACCCCGACAAGGTCCTCGCCGGCCTCCTCGTGCCCACGGACGGCCTCGCGAAGGCGGTCCTCGCCGTCGAGGCGCAGATCCGCCGGGCCACCGAGCGCGGCGTGCGCTTCCTCGCCCGTCACGAAGTCCTCGATGTCCAGCGGGCCGACGGCGAGGTGACCGGCGTCCTCACCGACCAGGGCGAGATCCCCGCCGACATCGTCGTGTGCTGCGCCGGCATCTGGGGCCCGAAGATCGCCCGCATGGTCGGCATGAACCTCCCGCTCACGCCGCTCGCCCACCAGCTCGCCTGGACGGGCCCGGTACCGGCCCTGGCGGGCCAGACGCAGGAGGCGGCCCGCCCGATCCTGCGCCACCAGGACGCCGACCTCTACTACCGCGACCGCTTCGACGGCCTGGGCATCGGCTACTACGGCCACCGCCCGATGCCGATCTCGGCCGACGACATCCTCTCCGTGGACGAGGCCGACGAGATGCCGTCCGTCCTGAAGTTCACCGAGGAGGACTTCGAGGAGGCCTGGAGCGAGACCCAGTCGCTGCTCCCCGCGACGAAGGACGCCAAGGTCGAAGAGGGCATCAACGGCCTGTTCTCCTTCACCACCGACGGCCTGCCGCTTCTCGGCGAATCCCCGGACGTCAAGGGCTTCTGGGTCGCCGAGGCCGTCTGGGTCACCCACTCCGCGGGCGTCGGACGGGCCATGGCCGAATGGCTGGTCGACGGCTACTGCTCCTCGTTCGACCTGCACGAGTGCGACGTCAACCGCTTCGAACCGCACCAGCTCTCGCCGGAATACGTGCTGGCCCGCGACTGCCAGAACTTCGTCGAGGTTTACGACATCCTCCACCCCCTCCAGCCGTCGGGAGACCCGCGCCCGATCCGCAGGAGCCCGTTCCACGCCCGCCAGCAGGAGCTGGGCGCCTTCTTCCTGGAGGCGAACGGCTGGGAGCGCCCCCAGTGGTACGAGGCCAACGCGGGCCTGGTCGAGGGCCGTTCCATCGTCACCCCCAACGACTGGGCCGCGCGGTACTGGTCACCCATCGTCGCCGCCGAGGCCCAGACCACCCGTGAGACCGTAGCGATGTACGACATGACGGCCCTCAAGCGGCTCGAGGTCAGCGGGCGCGGTGCCGGCGAGTTCCTGGAGCGGCTGTGCACCGGCAAGGTCGCCAAGTCCGTCGGCTCGGTGACGTACACGCTGCTCCTCGACCACGACGGCGGCATCCGCAGCGACATCACCGTCGCCCGGCTGGCCCCCGACCTCTTCCAGGTCGGCGCCAACGGCAACCTGGACCTCGACTGGTTCACCCGCCACCTCCCCGCCGACGGCACGGTCCAGGTCCGCGACATCACCCCCGGCACCTGCTGCATCGGTCTGTGGGGCCCGCGCGCCCGTGACGTCCTCCAGCCGCTCACCGACGCCGACTTCTCGGCGAGTGGCCTGAAGTACTTCCGCGCCAAGCGCGCCCACATCGGCTCCGTCCCCGTCACCGCGATGCGGCTGAGTTACGTCGGTGAGCTCGGCTGGGAGCTGTACACCACCGCCGACCTGGGTCAGAAGCTGTGGGACACCCTCTGGCAGGCGGCCGAGCCGCTCGGCGGCATCGCGGCCGGGCGCGGCGCCTTCAACAGCCTCCGCCTGGAGAAGGGCTACCGGTCCTTCGGCACGGACATGACCTACGAGCACGACCCCTACGAGGCCGGCGTCGGATTCGCCGTCAAGCTCGACAAGGACGACTTCATCGGCAAGGCGGCGTTGGAGCGGCGCAAGGCCGACGTACGGCGGAAACTGACCTGCCTCACGATCGACGACCCGCGGGCGGTCGTGATGGGCAAGGAGCCGGTGTACGACGGTGACTGTGCGGTCGGGTACGTCACGAGTGCCGCGTACGGCTACACGATCGGCAAGGGCATCGCCTATGCGTGGCTGCCCACGGAACTCACCACCCCCGGCACGACTGTGCACATCGGCTACTTCGACCAGTCCGTCGAAGCCGTGGTCGCCGAGGAGCCCCTGTTCGACCCGACCATGTCCCGCCTCCGTGGCTGACCGCAGGGAAGGAACACCGCCGGTGACCACCGCACAACTGCTCGACGGCAAGGCCACTGCCGCCACCATCCGCCGCGAACTCGCCGAGCGCGTGGCCAAGCTGGCCGCCACCACGGGCCGTGCACCGGGCCTGGGTACCGTCCTGGTCGGCGACGACCCCGGCAGCCACGCCTACGTCGGCGGCAAGCACCGCGACTGCGCCCAGGTCGGCATCGCCTCCATCCGCCGGGAGCTGCCCGCCGACGCCTCGCAGCAGCAGGTCGAGGAGACGATCGACGAACTCAACGCCGACCCTGCCTGCACCGGCTACATCGTCCAGCTCCCGCTGCCGCGCCACCTCGACGCCAACGCCGTACTGGAACGCATGGACCCGGCCAAGGACGCCGACGGACTGCACCCCGTCAACCTCGGCCGGCTCGTCCTCGGCGTCGAGGCCCCGCTGCCGTGCACCCCGCGCGGCATCGTCGAACTGCTCCGCCGCCATGACGTGCCCCTCGCCGGAGCGCGCGTGTGCGTGATCGGCCGGGGCATCACCGTCGGCCGGCCCATCGGGCTCCTCCTCACCCGCAGGTCCGAGAACGCCACCGTCACCCTCTGCCACACCGGTACCAAGGGCCTGGCCTGGCACGTACGCGAGGCGGACATCGTCGTCGCGGCCGCCGGCTCGCCCGGACTGATCACCAAGGACATGCTGCGCCCCGGCGCGGCCGTCCTCGATGTAGGTATCACCCGAACCGACCAGGGGCTGGTCGGTGACATCCACCCGGACGCCGCCCAGGTCGCCGGATGGCTGGCGCCGATGCCCGGGGGCGTGGGCCCCATGACCCGGGCCATGCTGCTCGCCAATGTCGTCGAGGCCGCCGAGAGGAACGCGAACGCCGTATGAACGCGCTGAACACCCCCCTGGCGGAGCTGGACCCCGAGGTCCACGCCGCGCTCCGCGCCGAACTGCACCGCCAGCAGTCCACCCTGGAGATGATCGCCTCCGAGAACTTCGCGCCCTCCGCCGTGATGGAGGCCCAGGGCTCGGTCGCGACCAACAAGTACGCCGAGGGCTACCCGGGCCGCCGCTACTACGGCGGCTGCGAACACGTCGACGTCATCGAGCGGCTGGCCATCGAGCGGATCAAGTCCCTCTTCGGCGCGGGCTTCGCCAACGTGCAGCCGCACTCGGGCGCCCAGGCGAACACCGCCGTCTTCTTCGCCCTGCTCCAGCCCGGCGACACCGTCCTCGGCCTCGACCTCGCGCACGGCGGGCACCTCACCCACGGCATGCGCATCAACTACAGCGGCAAGATGCTCAACGTCGTGCCGTACCACGTGTCCGAGGCGGACAACCTCGTCGACATGGACGAGGTCGAGCGGCTCGCCAAGGAACACCGCCCAAGATGATCATCGCGGGCTGGTCGGCGTACCCGAGGCAGCTGGACTTCGCGGCCTTCCGCCGGATCGCCGACGAGGTGGGCGCCCTGCTCATGGTCGACATGGCGCACTTCGCGGGACTGGTGGCGGCGGGCCTGCACCCCAACCCCGTACCGCACGCCCACGTCACGACCACCACGACGCACAAGACACTCGGCGGCCCGCGCGGCGGCGTCATCCTCACCAACGAGGCCGACCTCGCCAAGAAGATCAACTCTGCGGTGTTCCCGGGTATGCAGGGCGGCCCCCTGGAGCACGTCATCGCCGCGAAGGCGGTGTCGTTCAAGGTCGCCGCGTCACCGGAGTTCGCCGAACGCCAGGCCCGCACGCTCGCCGGCTCCCGCATCCTCGCCGAACGCCTCACCCGGCCCGACGCGGCGGCGGCCGGGGTGAAGGCGCTGACCGGAGGCACGGACGTCCACCTGGTCCTGGTCGACCTGCGCGACTCGGAGCTCGACGGCCGGCAGGCCGAGGACCTGCTGCACGAGGTCGGCATCACCGTCAACCGCAACGCCGTGCCCTTCGACCCGCGCCCGCCCATGGTCACCTCGGGCCTGCGCATCGGCACCCCGGCACTGGCCACCCGCGGCTTCACCGAGGCGGACTTCGCCGAGGTGGCGGACGTGATCGCACTCGCCCTCCAGCCGGAGCCGGACGTGCCCGCCCTGCGCGCCCGCACGGAGGCCCTGGCCGCCAAGCACCCGCTCTACCCGCACCTGTCCGAAGACGGAGACGCCCGATGAGCCCCCGCACCCCAGGCGCCGAGCTCCCCGAACACCCCGACTGGCTGTGGCGCAACCCCGAGCCGAAGCGCTCGTACGACGTCGTCGTCGTGGGTGGCGGCGGCCATGGTCTGGCCACCGCCCACTACCTGGCGAAGAACCACGGCATCACCAATGTCGCCGTGCTGGAGAAGGGCTGGCTGGCGGGCGGCAACATGGCCCGCAACACCACGATCATCCGCTCCAACTACCTGTGGGACGAGAGCGCCGGCATCTACGAGCACGCGCTCAAGCTGTGGGAGGGACTGGCGGACGAGCTGGACTACCCGATCCTGTTCTCCCAGCGCGGCGTGCTCAACCTCGCCCACAGCCTCCAGGACGTCCGCGACAGCGTGCGCCGGGTCGAGGCGAACCGCCTCAACGGCGTGGACGCCGAGTGGCTCGACGCGGACGGCGTCAAGGAAGTCTGCCCGATCGTCAACATCTCCCCGGACGTGCGCTATCCGGTCCTGGGCGCGACCTACCAGCCGCGCGCGGGCATCGCCAAACACGACCACGTGGCGTGGGGCCTCGCCCGCTCCGCCGACGCCGCCGGCATCGACATCATCCAGAACTGCGAGGTCACCGGCCTCGACGTGGTCGGCAACCGGGTGGTGGGAGTCCAGACCACCCGCGGCCCGATCGCGGCGGG
The DNA here is from genome assembly GCF_028885415.1 of Streptomyces coeruleorubidus. Classification (GTDB taxonomy): domain Bacteria; phylum Actinomycetota; class Actinomycetes; order Streptomycetales; family Streptomycetaceae; genus Streptomyces; species Streptomyces coeruleorubidus_A. Next base: position 621,735 of record NZ_CP118527.1, on the reverse strand, counting down.
CAAGGTCGCGCTCTGCTCGGCGGGCCACACCTCGGTCCTGGCGGCCATGGCAGGCGTCGAACTCCCCGTCCAGAGCCACCCCTTGCAGGCCCTGGTGTCGGAGCTGCTGGAGCCGGTGCACCCGACGGTCGTCATGTCCAACGCCGTCCACGTGTACGTCAGCCAGGCGCACAAGGGCGAGCTGGTGATGGGCGCGGGCATCGACGCGTACAACTCCTACACCCAGCGCGGCGCCTTCCACATCATCGAAGAGCAGATGTCGGCGGCCCTGGAGCTCTTCCCGGTCTTCGCCCGCGCCCACGTCCTGCGCACCTGGGGCGGCATCGTCGACGTCAGTCCCGACGCTTCACCGATCATCGGCCTCAGCCCGGTCGACAACCTCTACCTCAACTGCGGCTGGGGAACCGGCGGCTTCAAGGCCACCCCGGCGTCGGCTGGGTCTACGCCCACACCCATCGCCCACGACACACCGCATCCGCTGAACGCCCCCTTCTCGCTCGACCGTTTCACCACCGGCGCGCTCGTCGACGAGCACGGCGCGGCCGCGGTCGCCCACTAGGACCATCAGGGAGCCGACCCATGCTGCTGATCCCCTGCCCGTGGTGCGGGCCCCGCGACGAGGCCGAGTTCCACTACGGCGGCCAGGCCCATGTGCCGTACCCGCAGGACCCGTCCTCCCTCACCGACGAGGTGTGGGCCCGCTACCTCTTCTTCCGCGACAATCCGAGGGGACCCTTCGCCGAGCGCTGGAGCCATGCGGCGGGCTGCCGCCGCTGGTTCAACGCGGTGCGGGACACGTCGACGAACGAGATCCTGACGGTGTACCGGGCCGGTGAGGAACGCCCGGGAACGGTTGAACGGCGTGCGGGCGCTGTCGAGCCGCGTCCGGTGACCTTCCAGCCGACTCCGGCACCACCAGCCCGTCCGGCGCTTGAGGACGAGGCCGTCCAGGCCGAAGGGGGGTCTGGGGGCGTAGCCCTCAGCGGGGTGGCAGGGGCGGAGCCCCTTCAGGATGGGACGGGTAGGGGCGGCGGGGGCGAAACCACCCAGCCGTTCCGTCATCCCACCCGCGGCCGAATCCACCGCGACACCGCGCTCACCTTCACTTTCGACGGCACCGAATACCAGGGCTACAAGGGCGACACCCTCGCCTCCGCCCTCCTCGCCAACGGCGTCATCCAGACCGGCACCAGCATCAAGCTGGGCCGCCCACGGGGCATCTTCTCGGCCGGCGTCGAGGAACCCAACGCGGTCATCCAGATCGAGGCCCCGTTCCCCGAGCCCATGCTCCCCGCCACCACTGTCGAGCTCTACGACGGCCTCGTCGCGACCGGCCTCCCCGGCCAGGGCCGCCTCGCCACCGAACCGGACCCGGCCCGCTACGACGCCGTACACACCCACTGCGACCTCCTGGTCGTGGGCGCGGGCCCGGCCGGCCTCGCCGCAGCGGCAGCCGCCGCCCGCTCAGGTGCCCGCGTCATCCTCGCCGACGACCAGCCGGAACCCGGCGGCAGCCTCCTCGGCACCGGTGAACACCTCGGCTGGGTGACCGAGACGACCGCCCGGCTCGACGCCGCCCCCGACGTACGCGTCCTGCGCCGCACCACCGTCTTCGGCTACTACGACGACAACCACCTGCTCGCCGTGGAGCGCCGCACCAACCACCTGGGCGCCGAGGCCCCGGAGAACGTCTCCCGCGAACGTGTCTGGCGCATCCGCGCCCGCCGCGTCGTCCTCGCCACCGGCGCCCACGAACGCTCGCTGGCCTTCGCGGACAACGACCGCCCCGGCGTGATGCTGGCCGCCTCGGCCCGCGCCTACGCCAACCGCCACGGCGTCCTGCCCGGTCGCCACGCGGTCGTCTTCACCACCAACGACAGCGCCTACGCGGCGGCCATGGACCTCGCCGCGGCCGGCGTGGCCATCGAGGCCGTGGTCGACACCCGTCCCGAGGCGGGGGAGTGGGCCGAGCGCGCCCGCCAGGCAGGCATCGAGGTGCTGACGGGTCACGCCGTCACCGCCACCGAAGGCGCCCCCCGGCTCACCTCCGTGACCGTCGCCCCGTACGAACAGTCGGCGGGACAGCGGGAGTTCGCCGCCGATCTGCTCCTGGTCTCCGGCGGCTGGAACCCGGTGGCGCACCTGTTCAGCCAGGCAGGAGGCAAGCTCCGCTACGACGAGGAACTCGGCACGTTCGTCCCCGACACCTGCCGTCAGGCGGTCGAGGTCGCGGGCGCCGCGAGCGGTGTCTTCGACCTGGCCCGGGTCCTGGCGCAAGGAGCGGCCGCCGGAGCCCGCGCGCTCGAGGCCGAGGGCTACACCCCAGGGGAGGCCCACCTGCCACAGGTGGCCACACCGTCGCAGACGCCGCCCATGCGGGTCTTCACCGTCCCGGGCCGGGAAGGCGCCCCGCGCTTCGTCGACCTGCAACGCGACGTCACCGCCGACGACCTGGCCCGGGCGACCGGTGCCGGCATGCGCTCCGTCGAGCACACCAAGCGCTACACCACGGCCGGCACGGCGAACGACCAGGGCAAGACCTCCGGCGTCCTGGCCAGTGGCGTCGTCGCGGAACTGCTCGGCGTGGACATCTCCGCGCTCGGCACCACCACCTTCCGGCCGCCGTACACCCCGGTCTCCTTCGCCGCTCTCGCCGGCCGCGACCGTGGTGCCCTGCTCGACCCGATCCGCACCACCGCCCTGCACGAGTGGCATGTCGCGCACGGCGCCCTGTTCGAGAACGTCGGCCAGTGGAAGCGGCCCTGGTACTACCCGCAGGACGGCGAGGACATGGAGACGGCCGTACTGCGCGAGTGCGCCGCCGCCCGCGAGGGCGTCGCCTTCATGGACGCCTCCACCCTCGGCAAGATCGACGTCCAGGGCCCGGACGCCGGAGTCTTCCTCGACCTGCTCTACACCAACATGATGAGCACCCTGAAGGTCGGCATGATCCGCTACGGCGTGATGTGCCGCCCGGACGGGATGGTCTTCGACGACGGCACCGTCATCCGTCTCGACCAGGACCGCTACCTGGTCACCACCACGACGGGCAACGCCGCCGCCGTGCTGGACTGGATGGAGGAGTGGCTCCAGACGGAGTGGCCCGAACTGCGCGTCCACTGCACGTCGGTGACCGAGCAGTGGGCCACCGTCGCCCTGGTCGGCCCGCGCTCCCGCGAGGTCCTCGGCTCGCTCGCGCCTCGACTTGCCGTCGCCAACGAGGACTTCCCGTTCATGGCGTGGCGCGAGACGAGTGTCGCCGGCATCGACGCACGGGTGTGCCGGATCAGCTTCTCCGGCGAACTCGCCTACGAGATCAACGTGTCACCGTGGGAGGCCCTCGCCCTGTGGGAGGCGCTGTACGAGGCCGGCGCCCCGTACGGCATCACCCCGTACGGCACGGAGACCATGCACGTCCTGCGCGCGGAGAAGGGCTATCCGATCGTCGGCCAGGACACCGACGGCACCGTCACGCCGCAGGACCTCGGCATGAGCTGGGTGGTGTCGAAGAAGAAGCGGGACTTCATCGGCAAGCGGTCCCACGCCCGCGCCGACACCGCCCGCCCCGACCGCAAGCACCTGGTCGGGCTGCTTCCGGAGGACCCGGGCACGTTCCTCCCCGAAGGCACGCACCTGGTCGCCGGCAGTGCGCTGCCCGCGCCGCCCGTGCCGATGCTCGGCCACGTCACGTCCAGTTACCGCAGCGCGGCCCTCGGCCGGACCTTCGCCCTCGCCCTGGTCAAGGGCGGCCGGGACCGCATCGGTGAGCGACTCTATGCCCCCGTGGGCGACCGGCTGGTCCCGGTGACCGTCGCGAGCCCCGTCCTCTACGACCCCGAGGGAGCCCGCCGCGATGGCTGACACCGCCCTTACCGCCCCGCTCCGCAGCCCTCTGTCGCATGCCGTCGACCGGCTGGCAGCCGCGACCCGCACCTCCGGGGGAGCGATCCGGCTGGCGGAACTGCCCTTCCTGACCCAGATCAATGTGCGTCTCGACCCCAAGGGAGCGGCGGCGGACGCCGTGGGACTGGCGCTCGGCCTCCCACTTCCCGTCGAACCCGACACCGCCGTCCGCGCCGGTGAGCTGACCGCGCTGTGGCTCGGCCCCGACGAGTGGCTCCTGGTGGGCCCGCCGGGCAGTCAACAAGACCTGGAGAGCCGGATCCGTGAGGCCGCGGGCGACGAGCCCGTGTCCGTCATCGATGTCTCGGCTCAGCGCACCACGCTCCTCGTCGCGGGTCCCCGGGCCCGCGACCTGCTGGCCCACGGCTGCTCGCTGGATCTTCACCCGCGGGTCTTCGGACCGGGTCGCTGCGCCCAGACGAACCTGGGCCGCACCCAGGTCGTCCTGGTCGCCCGCGACGACCCCAGGGCCGGGTTCTGGGTGCTGGTGCGTTCGTCCTTCGCCGGCTATCTGACGGACTGGCTGCTGGACGCGGCTGTGGAGTGGACGGGCTGACACGGGCAGCACGCAAGCGGCGGTCGGTGATCCGGACACCGGATCACCGACCGCCGCTTGTCATGAGGGTCCTGTCCTGGTCAGCGACCGAGTCGGGCCTCAACCCGTATAGCCGAGACGGCGGCTGAGCTCGTCCGCTCCCGAGACCAGCAGCGGCGCGAGTTCGCGCATCCGCTCCTCGGTCAGCCGGAAGGCCGGCCCCGACGCGCTGAGGGCGGCGACGACCTCGCCGCCGTCCGAACGCACGGGAGCGGACAGGGCGTTGAGGCCCTCCTCGTATTCCTCCAGCGTGATGGCATAACCCTGCTCACGGGCTTCGGACAGATCCGCCTCCAGCTTCTTCCTGGAGGTCACCGTGCGCGGTGTCAGACGGGGGAGGCCGGCCTCGGCGAGGAGTTCGTCGCGGGCCTCGCGGTCGAGGTGGGCCAGGAGGACCTTGCCGCTGGACGTGCAGTGCAGCGGCGTCAGCCGTCCCACCCAGTTCTGCGCGGCGATGGCCGACGAGCCGCGTACCTGGTAGAGGTTGATCGCGTGGTGGGACTCGAGCACGGCGATGTTCAGCGTCTCGCCCACATCGTCGACGAGACGCTCGCAGATCCCGCGCCCGTGTCTGGTGACGGCGATGCGGCCCGTCACGGCGCCGGCCAGGCGCACGACGCCGAAGCCGAGACGGTACTTTCCGCGTTCGCTCTCCTGCTCGACCATCCCATGCGCTTCCAGCGCGCCGAGCAGACGGAACGCGGTGGACTTGTGGACGTCGATCGCCGCGGCCACTTCACTCACGCCCGCCTCGCCGTGCTGGGCGAGGATCTCCAGCACGGCGACAGCACGGTCAACGGATTGCACTCCGCCACTGGGAGCGCCTGCGGACTCTGCGCCGTAGTTGCTCATGGCGAAACCCTAGGTGAAATAGTCAACAGGCGTGAGGGGGTGGAGGTCATTTTCCTCAGAGGTCGTGTTCCTCAGCGGAAGACGACCGTGCGGTTGCCGTTGACCATGATGCGGCTCTGGCTGTGCCATTCCACCGCCCGCGCCAGGACCTGTGCCTCGACGTCGCGCCCCAGGGCGACCATGCTGTCGGGCCCCTGTGAGTGGTTCACGCGGATGACGTCCTGCTCGATGATGGGCCCCTCGTCGAGGTCCGGCGTGACGTAATGGGCCGTCGCTCCGACGAGCTTGACGCCCCGCTCGTACGCCTGGACGTAGGGGCGGGCGCCCTTGAAGCTCGGCAGGAACGAGTGGTGGATGTTGATCGCCCGGCCTTCGAGCTGCTTGCACAGGTCGTTCGACAGGATCTGCATGTAGCGGGCGAGGACCACCAGGTCGATGTCCAGCTCGTCGACGAGCTCCAGCAGCCGCGCCTCCGCCTCGGGCTTCGTCTCCCGGGTCACGGGCACGTGGTGGAAGGGGATCCCGTAGCTCTCGGCGAGCGGCTCGAAGTCCCGGTGGTTGGAGACGATCGCCGGCACCTCGATGTTCAGCGCGCCGGTGCGGCAGCGGAAGAGCAGGTCGTTCAGGCAGTGCCCGAACTTCGACACCATGATCAGCGTGCGCGTCGGCGTCGACGCCTCGTACAGCTGCCAGGAGATCCGGTACGCCTCCGCGACCTGGGCGAAGCCGGACTTCAGGTCCTCCAGCGACGTGCCCGGGTCCGAGACGTCGAAGTGCACCCGCATGAAGAAGCGGTCCTGCAGCCGGTCGTCGAACTGCTGGCTCTCCTGGATGTTCCCGGAGTGCCGGACCAGGAAGCCGGTGACGGCGTGGACGAGGCCCGAGCGGTCGGGGCACGACAGGGTGAGGACGAACTCGCGGCCGGTTGTGGGTCCAAGAGACACGGAGCCCTCCCAGAGAAGTGCGCATTACGCAACAGTCTGACTGATACGCAACATGGTCCTGGCTGTGACGGTCTGCGGTCAAGGGCTTGACACCGCTTCGGGTGGACTGCACCGTGAGTTGCGTAACAAGAAGCTCGTTGCACATGAGGCAACCGCTCGCCCGCCCGAGGCGCTTCACTTCGAGGTGAACCATGACTACGACCGGCCTGCCGGAGAGCCTGATCGCGACCCTCCCCGGTGACCACTACACGGACCCGGAGATCTTCCGCCTGGAGCAGGAGCACATCTTTGAATCCATGTGGTTCTGTGCGGCACGCTCGTCGGAACTGTCGAAGCCGGGTGCCTTCCGGACCGTGGACGTCGGGCGGGAGAGCGTCCTGCTGACCCGGTCGCGGGACGGCTCCGTCCGGGCCTTCTTCAACGTGTGCCGGCACCGGGGCGCGAAGCTGTGCACGCAGGAGTCCGGAGAGGTGAAGCGGGCTTTCCAGTGCCCGTACCACGCCTGGACGTACGACCTGAACGGCAAGCTCGTGGCGGCCCCGAACCTGACCAAGATGCCGGACATCGGGCGCACCGAGTACGGCCTGGCGAGCGTTGCCGTATGCGAGTGGCTGGGCTATGTGTGGGTGTGCCTGGCCGAGAACCCGCCCTCGTTCGAGCAGTCGGTGATCGCGGACGTGGTCGCGCGCCTGGGCGACGTGGAGTCCATCGAGCGGTACGACGTCGAGAGCCTGGAGGTCGGCCGGCGGATCGTCTACGACGTCAAGGCCAACTGGAAGCTGATCATCGAGAACTTCATGGAGTGCTACCACTGCGCGACCATCCACCCCGAGCTGACCGAGGTCCTCCCGGAGTTCGCCGACGGCTACGCGGCGCAGTTCTACGTGGGACACGGCGCCGAGTTCGGCTCGGACGTCCAGGGCTTCACCGTGGACGGCTCGGAGGGCCTGGACCGAATCCCCACGGTCTCCGATGAACAGGACCGCCGGTACTACGCGATCACGGTGCGCCCCCAGGTGTTCATCAACCTGGTCCCCGATCACGTGATCTTCCACCGGATGTTCCCGGTGGCGGTCGACCACACGATCGTGGAGTGCGACTGGCTGTACCTGAAGGGCGTGGTGGCAAGCGGCCGGGACGTCAGCCGGTCGGTCGAGCTGTTCGACCGCGTCAACCGGCAGGACTTCGACGCCTGCGAGCGCTGCCAGCCCGCGATGAGCTCCCGGCTGTACGCCAAGGGCGGCGTGCTTGTGCCCAGCGAGCACCACATCGGCGAGTTCCACGACTGGGTCCAGGACCGCCTCGGTACCCGCGCGAACCTCGCGGAGAGCTAGGCGATGACCCGCAAGGCACCTGCCGAGGACCCCGGTGACTCCCGTCTGCGGGTGGGCCCGCCGAAGGATTACGCCGCGGGCGTTCCCGCGGTCACGTCCTCGCTGCGCCACGCCCACGCGCAGATGGGCGTCCGCCGCAGCCTGCTGACCCTGCTGAGCGTCAACCAGAAGACGGGATTCGACTGCCCGGGATGCGCCTGGCCCGAGCCCGAGCACCGGCACCGTGCCGAGTTCTGCGAGAACGGCGCCAAAGCGGTGGCCGAGGAGGCGACCCTGCGCCGGGTCGGCCACGGTTTCTTCGCCGAGCACACCCTGGCGGAGCTGGCCGGACGCAGCGACTACTGGCTCGGTCAGCAGGGCCGCCTTACCCACCCCATGTACCGCCCGGCGGGCAGCGACCGGTACCGGCAGATCTCCTGGGACGAGGCGTTCGCCGTCATCGCCCGGGAGCTGGCCGCTCTCGACTCACCCGACCAGGCCGCCTTCTACACCTCCGGCCGGGCGAGCAACGAGGCCGCCTTCGTCTACCAGCTGTTCGTCCGGCTCCTCGGCACCAACAACCTGCCGGACTGCTCCAACATGTGCCACGAGTCGAGCGGCTCCGCCCTGACCGAGACCATCGGCATCGGCAAGGGCAGCGTCCGGCTGGAGGACCTTTACGAGGCCGACCTGATCCTCGTCGTCGGGCAGAACCCGGGGACCAACCATCCCCGGATGCTCTCGGCGCTCGAGACCGCCAAGGACAAGGGGGCCCGCGTCATCTCGGTCAACCCCCTCCCCGAAGCGGGCCTGTTGCGTTTCAAGAACCCCCAGCGGCCCTCCGGCGTGCTGGGGGCGGGAACGCAACTCTCCGACCTGTACCTGCAGATCAGGCTCGGCGGCGACCAAGCCCTCTTCCAGGCCTTCAACCGCATGCTCCTGGAGGCGGAGGACGACGCTCCCGGCACGGTCCTCGACCGCGACTTCATCACCGCGCACACCCACGGCTTCGAGGAGTTCGCCGACCAGGCCCGCAAGACGTCCTGGGACGACGTCCTGGAGGCCACCGGGCTGTCGGAGCGGGAGATCCGGGAGGCGTTCCAGGAGGTCCTGTCCGCCCGGAAGATCGTCGTGTGCTGGGCCATGGGTCTCACCCAGCACCGCCACTCGGTGCCGACCATCCGCGAGGTCGTCAACTTCCTGCTGCTGCGCGGCAACATCGGCCGCCCCGGCGCCGGCCTGTGCCCCGTGCGCGGGCACTCCAACGTCCAGGGCGACCGGACCATGGGCATCCACGAGAAGCCGGACGCCGCCTTCCTCGACGCGCTCGGCGCGGAGTTCGGCTTCGTGCCGCCGCGCCACCACGGTCACGACGCGGTGGAGAGCATCCGGGCCATGCGGGACGGACAGGTACGGGTCTTCGTCGCGCTCGGCGGCAACTTCGTCTCCGCCGCTCCGGACACCGAACTCACCGAGCGAGCTCTGCGCAACTGCGAGCTCACCGTGCAGATCTCCACCAAGCTCAACCGGTCCCACGCGGTGACCGGCCGCCAGGCGCTCATCCTGCCCTGCCTGGGCCGCACCGAAGCCGACCTGCGGCCCACCGGGGAGCAACGGGTGACGGTGGAGGACTCCATGGGCATGGTGCACCTCTCGCGTGGCCGGCTGGCGCCCGCCTCCGACGCCTTGCTGAGCGAGGTCGCGATCATCTGCCGGATGGCGAACGCGGCCCTCGACAGCGGCGGTCCGCAGGTGCCCTGGGCCGACTTCGAGGCGGACTACGACCTGATCCGGGACAGGATCGCCCGGGTGATCCCCGGCTTCGAGGACTTCAACGCCCGGGTGCGCCGGCCGGGCGGCTTCGCCCTGCCCCACCCGCCACGCGACGAGAGGCGCTTCCCCACCAGGACCGGGCTGGCCAACTTCACCGTCAACCCGCTGGATGTGCTGCGCGTCCCGCAGGGGCGGCTGCTGCTGCAGACCATCCGTTCGCACGACCAGTACAACACCACCATCTACGGCCTGGACGACCGCTACCGGGGCATCCACCAGGGCCGCAGGGTGCTCTTCGTCCACCCGGACGACCTCGCCGCGCACGGCCTGACCGAGGGCGATCCGGTCGACATCGTCAGCGAGTTCTCCGACGGGGTCGAGCGCCGGGCACCGGCCTTCCGAACGGTCGCCTATCCCACCCCGCGTGGCTGCTGCGCCGCCTACTTCCCCGAGACCAACGTCCTCGTACCGCTGGACTCCACCGCGGAGGTCAGCAACACGCCGACCTCCAAGTCCATCGTGGTCCGGCTGGAACCGGCGCACTGACCGGAGCGCCGGTCAGTCACGCTCGCGCATCGCCGCCGCGTACACGTCCGCCGTGGCCGCGGCGGCCGTGTCCCAGCCGAACGACTCGGCGTGCCGGGCGGCTGCCGCGCCCATCCGGGCCGAGAGCGCCGGGTCGTCGGCGAAGCGGCGCAGCGCCCGCGCGTAGTCCGCGGGCCTGTGCCCCGGCACCAGCACGCCGCTCACTCCGTCCCGAACGGCCACCGGCAGACCGCCGACCGCGGCCGCGATCACCGGCGTGCCGCAGGCCTGCGCCTCGGCGGCCACCAGACCGAAGGACTCGCTGTAGGACGGCATGACCAGCACGGTCGCCGCCCGGTACCAGTCCGCGAGCTCCGCCTGATCCATCGGCGGACGGAACAGCACCACATCCCCGATGCCGAGCTGGGCGGCGAGCTTCTGCAACTCCTCCGGCCTGGCCATGCCCCTGCCGCTCGGCCCGCCCACGACCGGCACGACGATCCGCTCACGCAGCCGCGGCCGCTCCACCAGCAGCCGGGCCACCGCACGCAGCAGTATGTCCGGAGCCTTGAGGGGCTGGATGCGGCCGGCGAAGAGCGGGATCAGTGCCTGAGGCGGCAGCCCGAGCCTGGCCCGCGCCGCGGCCCGGCCGGCCTCGACCCCGCGAGGATCGGGCCGGAAGAGGTTCAGGTTCACGCCGGGGTGCACGACGGCGACCCGGCCGGGTTCCGCGTCGTAGTGGCGGCACAACTCCTCCGCTTCCTTCGCCGTGTTGGCGATGAGCCGGTGTGCGCCCCGGACGACCCGTGTCTCCCCGAGCACGCGGGACTCGGGTTCGGGTGTGTCGCCCTCGGCGAGGGACGCGTTCTTGACCAGGGCCATGGTGTGCATGGCGTGCACGAGCGGTACGCGCCAGCGTTCGGCGGTGAGCCGGCCGACCTGTCCGGACAGCCAGTAGTGCGAGTGCACGACATCGTAGTACCCGGGACGCTGCCCGGCCCAGACCCGCGTCACTCCGTGCGTGAAGTCGCACAGCCGCGCCGGCAGCTCCTCCTTGGCCAGGCCCTCGTAGGGGCCGGCGACCACATGCCGCGCCAGCACGCCGGGCGCGAGCTCGACGGTGGGCGGCAGCGCCGCCGAGGTCGCCCGGGTGAAGATCTCCACCTCGATGCCGATCGCGGCGAGGCACTTGGCGAGTTCGACGACGTAGACGTTCATGCCGCCCGCGTCGCCGGTGCCCGGCTGATGCAAGGGCGAGGTGTGCACGCTGAACATCGCGACGCGGCGGGGGCGGCGACGGCTCACTCCGGGCGACCCCCTCGCGGCCCCAAGGCGATGCGCTGCTCGCCGGCGTACACGTTCATGGAGCTGCCGCGCAGGAAACCGACCAGCGTGAGGCCGGTCTCCGCCGCCAGGTCCACCGCGAGGGAGGAGGGCGCCGAGACCGCGGCCAGCACCGGGATGCCCGCCATGACCGCCTTCTGCGCCAGCTCGAAGGACGCGCGGCCGGAGACCAGCAGGATGGTCCGGGACAGCGGCAGCGCGCCGGACCGCAGCGCGCACCCGATCAGTTTGTCGACCGCGTTGTGACGGCCCACGTCCTCACGGAGATCCAGCAGCTCCCCGTCCGCCGAGAACAGCCCCGCGGCGTGCAGCCCTCCGGTGCGGTCGAACACCCGCTGCGCGGCCCGCAGCCGGTCGGGAAGGGCGGCCAGCAGATCGGGAGCGACCCGGACCGGGGGAGTGTCGGCGATCGGCCAACGGGCGGTGGTCCGCACGGCGTCCAGGCTCGCCTTGCCGCACAGACCGCACGAGGAGGTGGTGTACACGTTCCGCTCGAGTGAGATGTCCGGCACCGCCACGCCGGGCGCGAGCCGCACGTCGACGACGTTGTACGTGTTGGAGCCGTCAGTCGTCGCGCCCGCGCAGTACACGATGTTCGCCAGCTCCTCGCCCCGGCCGAGGACGCCCTCGCTCACCAGGAACCCGGCGGCCAGCGCGAAGTCGTCGCCGGGCGTGCGCATGGTGATCGCGAGGGGCTTGCCGTTCAGCCGGATCTCCAGCGGCTCCTCCGCCACCAGGGTGTCCGGCCGGCTGCCCACCGCCCCGTCCCGGATGCGCAGTACGCGCCGTCGCTCGGTGACCCGTCCCACGCACACTCCCCAGATCTCGGCTGCCGCGTCCTCAGCACTCGATGACGTTGACCGCGAGCCCGCCGCGGGCCGTCTCCTTGTACTTGACCTTCATGTCGGCGCCCGTCTCCTTCATGGTCTTGATGACCTTGTCCAGGGAGACGTGGTGGCGGCCGTCGCCCCGCAGGGCCATCCGGGCCGCGGTGACGGCCTTGACCGCCGCCATGCCGTTGCGCTCGATGCAGGGGATCTGCACCAGGCCGCCGACCGGGTCGCAGGTCAGGCCCAGGTTGTGCTCCATGCCGATCTCGGCGGCGTTCTCCACCTGTTCGGGCGAGCCGCCGAGTACCTCCGCGAGGCCGCCCGCGGCCATGGAACAGGCGGCGCCGACCTCGCCCTGGCAGCCGACCTCGGCGCCCGAGATCGAGGCGTTCTCCTTGAACAGCAGGCCGATGGCGCCGGCCGCCAGCAGGAACCGGACCACGGCGTCGTCGTCGGCTCCGTGCACGAAGTTGACGTAGTAGTGCAGGACCGCAGGGATGATGCCGGCCGCGCCGTTCGTCGGAGCGGTGACGACCCGGCCACCGGCCGCGTTCTCCTCGTTGACGGCCATGGCGTAGAGGGTCACCCACTCCAACGCCCGCCCCGCCGGGTCGCCCTCGGCCCGCAGCGCCTTGGCCACGGCGGTGGAACGGCGGCGGACCCTGAGCCCGCCCGGCAGGATCCCCTCACAGGACAGGCCGCGTGCCACGCACTCCCGCATCACCCGCCAGATCTCCAGCAGCCCCGCGCGGATCTCCTCCTCGGTCCGCCAGGCCAGCTCGTTCTCCAGCATCAGCGCCGAGATCGACAGACCCGTCTCCCGGGTCAGGCGCAGCAGCTCGTCGCCGCTGCCGAACGGGTACTTCAGCACCGTGTCGTCGACCTTGACCCGGTCCGCACCGACGGCGTCCTCGTCGACGACGAACCCGCCGCCGACCGAGTAGTAGGTGGCCTCCAGCAAGGACAGCCCCTCGCTGTCGTACGCGAACAACGTCATGCCGTTGGCGTGGTACGGCAGGGAACGGCGGCGGTGCAGGACCAACTGCCGCTCCGTGTCGAAGCCGATCTCGTGGGCATCGCCGAGCTCGCTGCCCAGCAGCCGCAACCTGCCCGTCGCCCTGATCCGCTCGACGTCCCGTTCGGCCACGGCGACGTCGACGGTGTGCGGCTCGTTGCCCTCCAGGCCGAGCAGGACGGCCTTGGGGCTGCCGTGACCGTGGCCGGTGGCCCCCAGCGAGCCGAAGAGCTCGGCCCGTACCGACGCCGTCCGCGCGAGCAGATCTTCCTTCTCCAGCCTGCCGGCGAACATGCGGGCGGCCCGCATGGGACCGACCGTGTGCGAACTGGACGGGCCTATGCCGATGGAGAAGAGGTCGAAGACGGAGATGGCCACGAGCGGGCTCCCTTGTCTGCGCGTGAGTGTGGCGGGAGGTGCGAGCGAAACCTCTCGACCGCGGATGCCCTGGTTTCTGATGAAGCAACCAGCATCTCTATACGCAACAGCTTTTCTTCTGTGATCCAGGTTGTCAAGACGCCTGCCGCACGGGCGAGGACCGGCTTCGACCTTCGCAGCCAGATCCGCGCCTGATTCGAAGGCGTCGTGGAGCTTTTCCAGGACCATGCGCAGGGCTTCGGCCGCTTCCTGCCACGCGGTGACGCGATGATCCGTGCCACCGCGAGCCCCTCCAGTGCTTCCCGGACCTCGAAGAGCTCTCGCACGGGCCGTGCCGACGCGGACGTGGGCGAGACCCAGCCGGGGCCCGGAACATGCTCCACTCAGACGCCCGGTCGGGCGCGGAACTGTCATGCCGCCAGGCCAGTCAGGAGTCACCTCCGGTCGTCGGGTCGGGTCGTTACAGTGGGACCGCCCTATTCGATGCGTCGGAGCGGACCTTGGCGAACCTGTCCCAACACGAGGAGATCTTCTCTGGCGACGGCACTCGGCCGGTGCGCACGCCGCGCTGGCAGGCTGATGCTTCGCCAGCGGGTTTGGTGGTCACCTTGGTCGCCGATTACACGTTCCCGGGTCGGGTTTGGTTGCCGGCGGCGGCGATCGTGGCGTTGCTGGGGGAGTTCGAGGTGGCCGCTGGTGCCGCCCGTACGACGATCAGCAGGCTGGCGCGTCGGGGGGTGTTGGAGGGCAGTCGGCGGGGGCGGTACAGCTCGTACCGGCTGACGCGGGAGGCCGCTGTGGATCTGTGGAGCGGTGGTGCCTCGATCGCCACGTTCACCACGCGGCCCGACTCGTGGGACGGGTGGTGGACCCTGGTGGCGTTCTCTGTGCCGGAACGGGAGAGTGCGCGACGGCGTGCGCTGCGCACCGCGTTGCGGTGGCGGGGGTTCGCGCCGTTGTACGACGCGGTGTGGGCGTCGCCGCACCCGCTCACGCCCAAGGGGCGTGCCGAACTGGCCGGCTTGGCGCTGGGGGCGGTGAGTGTGTTCCGTGCGCGGCAGGTGGATCTGCAGACGGAGGCCGACCGCAGTCCGATCGAGGCGTGGGACCTGCCCGGCATCGCCGGTCAGTACGAGATGTTCATCCGGCGGTGGAGCGGCCTGCTGCCCCGTATCGGTGCTGGTGGTGTCACGGGCGCCGCGGCGGTGCGCGCCCGTACCGAGGTGATGAACACCTACCGTCATTTCCCGGTGCTGGACCCGTTGCTGCCCATCGATCTGCTGCCGGCCGACTGGCCTCGGTCCCGGGCGAGGGAAGTGTGCGTCGCGGTGTACGACGGTCTGGCCCACCCGGCTCAGGAGCATGTCCGTTCGGTGGCGGCCCGGTTGGCGGACGGTCCGCACCTCGACATCAGTGCCCATACGATCGCCGGCATGAGTGCTGGTATCGGTCACAGCCACGGCTGACGCTCGGCGGTCTGACCCTGAGTTCAAAGGGATTTGGGTCGCAGCGATTGACAGATGAGAGTGCGGTCGCGACTCTTTCTGTTATTCGAAACGGTGTGGGAGCGTTCACAGTCATGTGGTCGCAGAGAGCAGATCGTATGCATCGCTCCTCGCCGCCTCGGGCCTTTGTACCTCCGCATCAGTGGTGACAGGAGGCACTTCATGCGTGAGTCACGGCCGGTCGGCGTTCGGCGGCCGCCACCGCACCGTGCGTGTTCAGCGGAAGCCGCACCATCGCCCCGTCACCCCCACCTGACGCTCCCTCACCAGTGAAGCGACCGGGCCGCGATACCCGCACTTCCCCCACGAGCAACCCCCCACTCACACAGGAGTTCATCCATGAGCATGCAACGGCGCACCTTCCTGGCCCTGAGCGCGGCCGGAGCAGCGGGCGTGGGCGCCTCCCTGCTCGGCACCGGGCAGGCAGGCGCCCTCGTCAGGCCGCAGGGCGCACCGACCACGCCGTTCGCGGTCGGCGTGCGCCGGTATGACTGGACCCGCGGCAGCCGCCGGTGCACCACCTACGTCTACTACCCCGCCACCGGCACCCCCGGCGGCAGCCCGGTGACGAACGCCCCGGTCGCAGGCGGTGTCTTCCCCGTCTACAACTTCACCCACGGCTACGGAAGCAGCCCGCAGAACTCCCTGTTCATCATCCGGGCCCTGGCCTCGGCGGGCTTCGTCGTCCCCGCCCCGCACTTCAACCACAACTTCAACGACGTCAACAACGGCAACTCCTCCAAGGACGTCTCCCAGATCCTCACCAACACCCTCGCCCTCAACGCGAGCGGACCGCTGGCCGGGCACATCAACACCGGCATCGGCGTCGGCGTCTCGGGCCACTCCCTGGGCGGCATGATCACCCACGGCCTGCTGACCTCCTGGCCCGACCGCCGGATCATCTCCGCCAACCCCCAGTCCTGCGTGGACATGGGCAACCCGTCCAGCTCGGTCTCCGCCAAGGTCCTGTTCGTCCACGGCGACCGGGACTCGACCACGCAGTACTCCTCGGCCCGGCAGGCGTACAAGGAGATTGCCTGGCCCAAGGCGTTCCTCACCTTCGTCGGTGGCAGCCACACCAGCTTCTGGAGCGACCAGCGCTTCCCGAGGACCGTCGTCGACTGGGCCCGCTGGACCATGTACGGCGACACCGCCGCACGGGACCGTCTCCCGGCCGACGCGTCCGGGTCCAACACCAGGTGGGAAGCCGTCCTGGGCTGAGGAGGAACCGCTCCACACGCCCGACGTGACGTTCCCGCACCTGAGGATCGTCAGACAGACGAGACTGTCATGATCACGTCACTCGACGGCGTGCACGGCGGCCCTCCCCTGATCATCCACGAACGCGGACAGCGAGGCGCTCGGTCACCGGCTCCACGACGGGCGCTTCGCTGCTCGTGCCGTCCCGCAGCGGATGCCGGCCCCCGGACCCCACATCGGCTGGAGGGCAAGGAGCCTCATGACCATGAAACGCAGATCCCTCCGCGGGGATGGCACCCCGTCGGCCACCACCCCGTGATCCACCGCTAGGCATGCACATCCCCCACACCGGAGGTCACTGTGACCGACTCTCACCCGCGTCCCCGTACGGCGCCGCGTCAACGAAGAATCCGCCGCGCCTCGGGCGGCCGAGTGGCGGGCGTCCTCGCCACCGCACTCGCGCTGGCCGCCTCCGCGCTCACCATGCTTCCCCAGACCGCGCAGGCCGCGACCGCGCGACAGGTGGAGCGCCTCGACCGGGGACTGACCAGCGTCCACACCAGCAGCGGAAACCTGGTGTCGTGGCGCTGGCTGGCCACCGACCCGAACGACGTGGCGTTCAACGTCTACCGCGGCGCCACCAAGCTCAACTCCTCGCCGATCACCGGCTCCACGAACTACTTCGACTCCGGCGCCCAGGACTCCGCCGACTACACGGTGCGCCCGGTGGTGAACGGCACCGAGCAGGCCCCCTCCGAGCGCGCGTTGCAGTTCCGGCCGGGTTACCTGGACGTACCGATCTCGCCGCCGGCCGGTGGCACCGCCCCGGGCAACTCGGCGTACACCTACGAGGCCAACGACGCCTCCCTCGGCGACCTCGACGGCGACGGCGAGCTCGACCTGGTCCTGAAGTGGTATCCCACCAACGCCAAGGACAACGCCCAGTCCGGCTACACCGGCAACACCATCGTCGACGGCATCAAGCTCGACGGCACCCGGCTGTGGCGCATCGACCTGGGCCGCAACATCCGCTCCGGCGCCCACTACACGCAGTTCCAGGTGTACGACTACGACGGCGACGGCAAGGCCGAGGTGGCCATGAAGACCGCCGACGGCACCCGGGACGGCACCGGCGCGGTGATCGGCAGCTCGTCGGCCGACCACCGCAACTCCAGCGGCTATGTGCTCTCCGGCCCCGAGTACCTGACGATGTTCAACGGGCAGACCGGCAAGGCGATGGGGACCGTCGACTACGTCCCGGGCCGGGCAACGTCTCCTCCTGGGGCGACAACTACGGCAACCGTGTCGACCGCTTCCTGGCCGGAACGGCGTACCTCGACGGCGCCCGCCCGTCGCTGATCATGGCGCGCGGCTACTACACCCGTACGGTGATAGCCGCCTGGGACTGGCGAGGCGGCCAGTTCACCCGTCGCTGGACCTTCGACACCACCTCCTCCGCCAACAGCGGCAAGGGCTATGACGGCCAGGGCAACCACAGTCTGTCCGTCGCCGACGTCGACGCCGACGGCAAGGACGAGATCGTCTACGGCGCGATGACCGTCGACGACAACGGCTCCGGGCTGTGGACCACCAGGCTGGGCCACGGCGACGCCGGTCACGTCGGGGACCTCAACCCGTCCCGCGCGGGCCTGGAGTACTTCAAGGTCTCGGAAAGCTCCAGCCGGCCCGGCTCGTGGATGGCCGACGCGCGCACCGGCCAGATCCTGTGGCGTACGGCCTCCGGATCGGACAACGGCCGCGGGGTCGCTGCCGACGTCCACGCCGGCAGCCCGGGTGCCGAGGCATGGTCGGCCACCGACACCACCCTGCGCTCGGCGACCGGCGCCTCCCTGGGCCGGGAGCCGTCCAGCACGAACTTCCTGTCCTGGTGGGACGGTGACCCCGTCCGCGAACTACTCGACGGCACCCGCATCGACAAGTACGGCACCTCCGGCGACACCCGCCTGCTCACCGGCTCGGGCGTCCACTCCAACAACGGCACCAAGGCCACTCCGTCGCTGTCCGGAGACATCCTCGGCGACTGGCGTGAAGAGGTCATCTGGCCGACGTCGAACAACAGGGCCCTGCGGATCTACTCCACGCCGCACCAGACGAACACCCGCATCACGACCCTGCTCCACGACACCCAGTACCGCACGGCCCTGGCCTGGCAGAACACGGCGTACAACCAGCCCCCGCACCCGAGCTTCTTCATCGGCAACGGGATGTCGGCGGCTCCACGGCCCACCGTCTACACGCCCTGAACCCCGCCCCGCTCACCTGCACCAAAACTCTGGAACACCCCCCACGACCAACCTCCCGTCGGCCGCCACGACTCACGCGCGGCCGGCGAGGAGGAAGGAGCGACCATGCACCCCACCCAGGCATCCAGTTCCGGGCGGATCAGCCGCAGGACCCTGCTCAAGGCCACCACCGCCACCGCCGGGGCGATCGCCACCGCCGCCGCGCTCGCCGAACTCGAGACGCCGGCCAACGCCGCCGCGGGCTTCGTCAAAGGCGTCGACATCAGCTGGGTGCCGCAGATGGAGGCGCGCGGCTTCTCCTGGAAGAACGCGAGCGGACAGAAGCAGGACCTGCTGACCATTCTCAAGGGGTACGGCATCACCGCCGTGCGGTTGCGCACGTTCGTCAACCCCTCCAGCAGCCCGACGGACGGCCACTGCGGCATCAACGAGGTCGCCGCCTTCGCCAAGCGGGTCAAGGCCGCCGGAATGTCGATCATGCTCGACTACATGTTCGGCGACACCTGGAACTCCGTCGGTGTGCAGAACCCGCCCGCGGCCTGGCGGAACATGGGCTACAGCCAGATGCGCACCGCGATGAGCACGTACGTGAACCAGACCATGACGGTCATGAAGAACAACGACGTGCTCCCCACGTGGGTGCAGATCGGCAACGAGATCAACAGCGGGATCTGCCGCCCCGTCGGCAGCGTCTCCAACCCGGCGCAGATGACCGGGCTGCTCAACGCGGCGTACACCCAGGTCAAGGCGGTCTCGCCGAACTCCATCGTGTGCATTCACCTGGCCCAGCCGCAGAAGTACGACGTGATGACGACGTTCTTCAGTCGTTACGCCGCGAACGGCGGCAAGTGGGACATGTCGGTGTTCTCCTCCTACGGCAGCGCCGACGTCGCCCCCGGGATCGTGGGGAACATGAAGAAGATCTCCACGCAGTACGGAAAACCGTTCCTGCAGAGCGAGTTCGGCGGTCGGGTGGACAGGGCCTCCTCCACCCGGGCCTCGCTGGTCGCCTACACCAAGGCTCTCAAGGCCAACGGCGGTCAGGGCATCTTCTACTGGGAGCCGGAGTGCATGTCCCCGTTCACCGGCTACAACATGGGCGCTTGGGACTCCGCCACGCAGCGGCCCACCGTCATCATGGACGGCTTCACCCAGGCCTGAGTGACGGGCCGTCGACCTCAACCCGGTATCGACTCGGTCAAGGATGGGATTGGTGATTGTAATGAGCATGTCATTAGGGCGCTCAGGAGGGCATGGGGTCCGGCTGGGCGCAGCGGGCCTGCTGACGCTTGGGATGCTGGTCGGCACCGGCGCGGCGCATGCCGATGCCGCCGCGCGGGCTCTGCCGGCCGGTTGTTCCGGCACTGCGCCGATCAAGTGTCACTACGCGGTCTCACCCGGCAACTACGACGTGACGGTCTCCATCGGTGGCGGCGCCTCCGACGGGCAGACCGAGATGTGGGTGGAGGCCCGGCGGCTGATGCTTCCGGCGACGAGGACGGCGGCCGGAGCCGTCGCCTCGTACTCGTTCACGGTCAACGTGCGGCAGCCGGAGGGGCAACCGACCGGCCAGGGCGGCAACGGCAACCCCGGTCTGGACATCCGGTTCGCGGGCTCCAACCCCCAGGTCTCGGCCATCTCGGTGAAGCCGGCGACCCAGCCGATGGTCGCCTACCTGGCCGGTGACTCGACCGTGTGCGACCAGCTGATCGCCCCGTACACCGGGTGGGGCCAGATGATCACGCCTGCGGTGCGTCCCGGCGCCGTCGTCGCCAACTACGCCGACTCCGGAGAGAGTTCGGGCAGCTTCCGGAACAACTCGGCGCTCTTCCCGGCCCTGCTGTCGAAGGTCAGGGCGAACGACGCGGTCTTCATCCAGTTCGGCCACAACGACAAGCAGACCAGCGCGTCCGCCTTCCGGAGCAACCTCACGTCCATGATCACGCAGGTCCGTGCGAAGGGCGGCGTCCCGGTCCTGGTGACCCCGCCGGTCCGCCGGCAGTTCAACGGCAACCGGCTCACGGCAACGGCGCTGCACGTCAACGGAGTGGGCGTGAACCTGCCCGCCGAGATGCGCTCGCTCGGCGCGGCGCAGAAGGTGCCGGTGATCGACCTGACCACCAAGAGCAAGACGCTGGTGGAGTCCCTCGGTCCGTCCGCCTCCGCGCAGCTCTTCCTGCGCTCCTCCGTCGACGGCGTGACGGACAACACCCACTTCTCGCAGTACGGCGCGACCCAGATCGGTGGGCTGGTGCTCCAGAGCATCCGGGAGCAGCGCCTGCCCTTGGCCGCGCACCTGCGCTGACCGACGCCCGGCGGTGCCCGTCTGTGGGAAGGACCTGATGGACTGATGAATAAACTTCGGATACTCGTCACGACCGCGCTGGTGATCGCCTTGTCGAGCCTCGGCGTCAGTGCCGCCTCGGCGGCCGGCAGCGTCGCGGCGAACTGCACCGGCGCCTCGCGCGCCGAGGCCCCGGCCACACGAGCGGCGGCCGCGCCGGTCACCGTGTGGCTGGCTGGCGACTCCACCATGGCCAACCCGGGCTCGGCCCGTTGCCCGGTCGGCTGGGGCAGCCAGTTCGACGCCCTGTTCAACGGCGACGTGACGGTCAGGAACCAGGCCGTGGGAGGCCGCAGCATCCAGACCTGGCTGTACGAGGGGAACGTGAGCAGCACCAAGGGCTCCGACGGCGAGTGCCGCCTCACGTCCAGCACGTACTCGTCACGCTGGCAGGCGATGCTGAACGCGAGCACCGGGATGAAGGCAGGCGACTACCTGTTCATCCAGTTCGGCATCAACGACTCCTCCTCGACCTGCCCACGGCACGTCGGCCCGGCCCGGTACCAGCAGCTGCTGACCATGATGGCGAAGGCCGCCCTGGCCCGGGGCGCACACCCGGTGCTGCTCACCCCGGTGGCCGCCATCACCTGCTCCGGCAGCACGGCGACCAAGAACCGCGGCTTCGTCAGCGAGACCTTCGCCGCCGGATCCGCCACCGGAGCGCCGGTCGTCGACCTGCAGTCGCTGAGCGTCTCGCGTTACAACAGCCTGCGCTTCTGCCCGCACAACGGCGACTTCGGATCCGGACCCGTGGGCGCTTTCTTCTGCAACGACCGCACCCACTTCGAAACCTACGGCGCGCAGCAGGTCGCCGGGCTCGTCGCCGGTGATGTGCGCCGACAAGGCCTCCCGCTGGCCGCGTATTTCAGGTAACGACGGGCTCTGAAGCGGCCCGGCTCAGTCTGATGCGGGACCTCGCAACGCCCGGATCCGCCGACCGTGGCGGACCCGGGCGTCTGCTTGCGGCATCGGCGGCGAGCGTCACGTCGCCAGTGGTGGCAGTTGTCCGGCGAGCCGTTCGACCTGCTGGTGGAGGTGCTCCACGTGGTGCTCGGATTCGGGTTTCATCAGCACGCTGCGGAGGATGCGGGCGCCGTCGGCGTCCGGGGTGATCTTGGGATGGCGTGCGGCGAACGCCTCGCTGTCGGCGCGCAGGGTGCTCAGGAACACCGGGTCGGGGCTCGTCATGCCGTCCGTCAGGATACGGGCGGAGGCCCTGTCGATGCCGCTCAGGGTGGCGGGGTCGACCACGGGGAAGTAGCTGACGATGTCCAGTTCGGGCTGCTGGTAGAGCTCCAGGTGGTCGGAGGTGGTGATCAGTTGTGCCCACTTCAGTGCGGCCCGGCGGCCCGCCGCCAGCACCCGGCCCAGGCCGTCGGCGGTGGGCGGGAGGAGCTGGAAGGTGAGCCAGAGCGCGGCGGCCGAGGCACCGGCGCGTGAGCATTCCAGGCTGATCTCGCCGAGGTGGAGGTCCGTGGAGGTGAAGTACGTGTAGGGCGAGTCGTGGAGGTAGAAGCGCCCCACCTCCGGGTCGCGGAAGAGCACGGCACCGCAGCCGTAGGGCTGGAGCCCGTGTTTGTGCGGATCGACGACGACCGAGTCGCACCGGGCGATCGCCTGCCAGGGTTCAGGCGCGAGTCCCTCGGGGCCTTCGGCGCCGGCCAGCAGGGTGAAGAAGCCGCCGTAGGCGGCGTCGATGTGGAACCGGACGCCGTAGCGCTCTTTGAGGAGCAGGGCCTCGTGGATCGGGTCGACGACCCCCAGCCCGGTGGTTCCGGCAGTCAGTACGACCGTGCCCACCCGGCCGCCGCGCAGCAGGTCCTCCAGCGCGTCGAGGTCCATGCGTCCCCGGTCGTCCGTGGGGACCGCGTGTCCCTCCATCCCCAGCACACGGCACATGCGGCCGTGGGTGTAGTGGGCGTCCGCGCTGTACGCGACACCTCGGCCGGGGTGGAGTTCGCGGGCGACGAAGAGGGCTTCGAGGTTGGCGATCGTGCCGCTGGTGGTGAGGTGGCCGAGGTGGGTGTCGTAGCCGAACATGGCGGCCAGCTGAGCAACGGCCTCGCGTTCCATCCGGGCCGTGGCGGGGCCACCGTCCAGAGCGTGGTTGTTGGGGTTGATCAGCATGGCGGTGAGGTAGCCGACCACCGCGGCGGGGTGCGGGGGCTTGAGCATCTGTCCCGCGTAGTGCGGGTGGAAGAAGGGGTAGTTGTCCCGAAGTCTCCCGGTGAAGTCCTCGAAGGCTGCGGCGAAGCGGTCGTCGTCGACCTGGAGCGACGGGTGCGGCTGGTAGGGGCCGAAGGTGTCGGCCCAGTCCTGTATCGCATGGGCGGCTCGGCCGAGCCAGTGTTGCAGGTGCATGGGGTCCCTCTCTCCGATGAGGCCGACGGGATGGCGTCCACCATAGAATTTCGTTGAGCAGTCAGCAATTGATTGCTCAGTAATTGAGACGTCAGTAGGTGATGTGGCAGTAAACTCCCAGGCCAGGACCATCAGGATGGGAGGACCTGGGCAGGTGAATGCCGCGACCCGGCGGGGCGACCAAGCCGCCCGTGCCGCCAACAGCCAGCTCGTTCACGACTTCGGGCTGCTGATCAAAGCCGCGAACCCGGCTGGAGCAGCGGATCGACACCGCGCTGCGACGGGAGTGCGGGATCAGTCACACGATGCTGGAAGTCCTCATCAGGCTGTGCCGCGAGCCGGGCGAGGAGGTCTCCCAGCGCCGGCTCGCCGAGGACCTCACCCTCACCAGCAGTGGCACCACCCGGCTGATCGACCGCATGGAAGAAGCCGGCCTGGTCTGTCGTGTCCCGTCACCGGACGACCGCAGAAGCGTCCTGGTGGAACCGACTGATCACGGTCGTACCGTGTTCCTTAAGGCCGCGACCGTGCACTCCGATGTCGTCGAGCGGTACTTCGTCACGCCCGTGGCCCGCGACGACTACACCCGGCTGACCGGCGCGCTGAGCGACATCAACGAGGCGCTGCGCGAGGCCGTCGACTGACATCACCCGCCCATGGCGGCTTCCGCCGCGGTCGGTGGGTCCGGCCGGGCCGCGGGATGCTCACCGTGGCGCGCCGTGAGCTCTTGGCATGTGATCGCCGGACCGGCCGCGCCACGCGTGCGTCGGCGCAGAAGGCTGTACGCGGTCGGCGTGATGCCGTGGCTGCAGCCCGCCGCAGTGCTGCCGCACGCAGCCGCATACCGTGTCGTCCAGGAGGCCCTGACCAACCTCCGCCGTCACGCCGCCGTCGGCCTCACCGAACGCGTGTCGGACAGCTCTGCCTGCTACTACCAGACGTACCAACGGCAGTGGTAGCTACCGGAGTCGTCCCAAAACTCTTCGCTCGTTGTATCGCGCCGCGTGCAGCACAGTGGAGGTCATGCCGCACCGAAGGCCTGGTGAGGCGGCTGCCGGACGCGTTCAACCCCTGGCCGCCGCACTCCTCCCGGGCCGAGGGCCCGGCTCGTCCGCCGCGGCTTGGACCGTTTCCCGTACGCACGCCGATTCGTGCACATGACGGTGGTCGGCACCGCCATCCGTCTTCCGTCGACCAAGAGAGTGGGCATGTCCATCGAACCCCCCGAGTCAACTGTTTCTCCTCCCGAGGGATCGCCCGAGGGACCTGTGTCCGCCCCGTCCCGGCGCACGTTCATCGCTACCACCGCCGTCGGCGGTGCGGTCGTGGTCGGCGGCCTGACAGCGGGGCAGTCCGTGTTCGGCGCCGAGCCCGCGGACGCCGCCCAGGCGCCGCCCGGCAGCCGCGTCTCCCTGACCGTCAACGGCGAGCGGCGCACCGTCACGGTCGACAACCGGACCTCCCTGCTGGACCTGCTGCGCGAACACCTGGGGCTGACCGGCTCGAAGAAGGGCTGCAACGCCGGTGCCTGCGGCGCCTGCACGGTCCTGGTCGACGGACGCCGGGTCAATTCCTGCCTGACACTGGCGGTCCGGCTGGAGGGCGCCGAGGTCACCACCATCGAGGGCTTGTCGAGGGGCGAACGACTGCACCCGCTGCAGCAGGCGTTCATCGACCAGGACGCCTTCCAGTGCGGCTACTGCACCTCCGGCCAGATCATGTCCGGCGTCGGTTGCATCGACGAGGGGCACACCGGCTCACCGGAGGAGATCCGGGAGTTCATGAGCGGCAACATCTGCCGCTGTGGCTGCTACGTGAAGATCGTGCGCGCGGTCGAGCAGACCGCGCACGGGAAATGAGGCACGGCCCCCATGCATCCCTTCTCCTACACCAAAGCCGCCGACACCCGGCAAGCCCTCGACGCGGGCCGTGACGGCGGCCGCTACATCGCCGGCGGCACCACGCTGGTCGACCTGATGCGCGAGACCGTCGAACGCCCCCGCACGCTGGTCGACATCAGCGGTCTGCCGCTGCGCCACATCGTGGTCACCCGGCGCGGGGGCCTGCGCATCGGCGCGCTGGTGCGGATGTCCGAGGCCGCCGCCCACCGAGGGGTGCGCGCTCTGTTTCCGGTGATCTCGCAGGCGCTGGAGCTGAGCGCGTCGGCGCAGCTGCGCAACATGGCGACCATCGGCGGCAACATCATGCAGCGCACCCGGTGCACGTACTTCCGTGATGTGACGGCCGCCTGCAACAAGCGTGAGGCGGGCTCCGGTTGCGCTGCCCTGCACGGCGTCAACCGCACCCACGCCATCCTCGGCACCTCCGACGACTGCGTGGCCACCCATCCCTCCGACGTCGCCGTGGCCTTCGCCGCCCTGGAGGCGACCGTGGTCCTGCTGGGGCCGGACGGCGAGCGGACCGTGCCCTTCGCGAACTTCCTGCTCAAGCCGGGCAGCACACCCGACCGCGAACAGGCCCTCCGCCGAGGTGAGTTGATCACCGCAGTGGAGATTCCGGCCCTGCCGCGTCCCCTGAAGTCGGGTTACCTGAAGGTGCGCGACCGGCAGTCCTACGAGTTCGCGCTCACCTCGGCGGCCGTCGCCCTGCACATCAGCGGCGGGGTGATCCGCCAGGCGAAGGTGGCCGCCGGAGGCGTGGGCACCGTGCCGTGGAAGCTGCCCGCCGTCGAACGGGAACTCATCGGCAGGCGGCCGTCCGACGACCTGTGGACCAAGGCCGCCGAGCGGGCGGCGGCCGGGGCCAGGCCCCTCCGGCACAACCGTTTCAAGGTCGAGTTGCTCAAACGGACCGTCGAGCGCCAACTGCGCGTCGTAGGAGGTGGCAAGTGAGCCAGCAGCCCCAGGCAGCCGTCGGAGCGCCGCTGTCCCGGGTGGACGGACGGCTGAAGGTCACCGGCCAGGCCAAATACGCCGCCGACCACGACCTCGACGGAGCCGTCCACGCCGTCATCGTCGACAGCAGCGTCGGCCGCGGACGGATCACCGGCATCGACACCCGCGCCGCCGACGCCCAGCCCGGCGTCCTGGGCGTCATCAGCCACCTCGACAAACCCGCACTGGCCTACCGCGACAACCCTGGCGCCTGGCTGGACCCCTTCGTCGGTGAACGGCTGCACGTCTTCCAGGACGACAGGGTCCGCTTCTTGGGGCAGCCCGTCGCCGTGGTCGTCGCCCGCACACTGGAGGCCGCCCAGCACGCCGCGGACCTGGTGAAGGTCTCCTACGACGCCGAGAAGCCGTCGACCGACATGGCGGCATCCGGAGTCCGGGAGAACGACCCCCTGCCGCCGCAGAACTACGTGCGCGGCAACCCCGAAGACGCCCTGGCGTCGGCGGAGGTCAAACTGGAGGGCACCTACCGGCTCACCCGTAACCACCACAACGCACTGGAGCCGCACGCCACCATCGCCCGCTGGGACGGCGACAAGCTCACCGTGTGGGACAAGAGCCAATGGGTGGTGGGCGCGCGGGACGAACTCGCCGCCGTGTTCGGCATTTCGGCGGAGAACGTGCGCGTGATCTCGCCGTTCGTCGGCGGCGCGTTCGGCAACGGGCTGCGTACCTGGCCGCACACCACCATCGCGGCCCTCGCCGCCCGCCAGATCCGCCGCCCGGTCAAACTGGTCCTGACCCGCGAGCAGCTGTACTACGGGGTGGGCTACCGGCCCGCCTACGAGTACGGGCTGCGCCTGGGCAGCACCCGGGGCGGACGCGTGACCGCGGCGATCCACCGGATACGGGCCGAGACGTCCTCGTACGAGCACTACGTCGAGGGCGTGATGAACCCGGGGCAGATGCTCTACGCCACGCCCCACGTCCGCCAGGCGTACCGGACCGTGCCGCTGGACGTGAACACACCGACGTTCATGCGGGGCCCCGGCTGGTCCAGCGCCGCCTTCGCCGTCGAGTCGGCCATGGACGAACTCGCCCACAAGACCGGCATCGACCCGATCGAGCTGCGGCTGCGCAACGAACCGCAGGAGGACCCTGCCAACGGCCTGCCCTGGTCCACCCGGCGCCTGAGCGAGTGCCTGCGGACCGGAGCCCGCGAGTTCGGCTGGCACCGGCGCAACCCCAAGCCCCGCTCCCGGCGGGACGGCGACTGGCTGATCGGCATGGGCATGGCCAGCGGTATCTACGACACCCTGCGCATGCGGTCCGAGGCACGGGTCAGGCTGGACGCCGACGGCACGGCCCTGGTCCAGGCGTCGACCAGCGACATGGGCCCCGGCACCTACACCTCCATGACCCAGCTCGCCGCCGACGCCCTCGGCCTGACCATGCGCACGGTCCGCTTCGAACTCGGCGACTCCACCTTCCCGGCGGCCCCGCCGCACGGCGGCTCGCAGACCATGGCCGGCGTCGGCTCCGCCGTCCAGGACGGCTGCGACAAGCTGCGACAGGAGGCGATCAAGCTCGCCGTCGAGGACGAGCGGTCACCGCTGCACGGCGTCGACGCCGACGACATCGTGGTCCGCGGCGGCCGGCTGCACGTCAAGGGCAACTCCGCGCGCGGGGAGACCTACCGGCAACTGCTTGCGCGTAACAGCCGTACGCACCTGGAGACGCGCGGGACCTTCACCCCGAGCGGCGACGACCGGTACTCCATGAACGCCTACAGCGCGGTGTTCGCCGAGGTGGCCGTCGACCGGCGGCTGGGTCTGGTGCGGATGCGGCGCATGCTGGGCGTCTACGACGTCGGGCGGATCATCAGCCCCAAGCTCGCCGACAGCCAGGCCCTCGGCGCCATGGTGGGCGGCATCGGGCAGGCCCTGCTGGAGCACACGGTCACCGACCACCGCGACGGCCGGATCGTCAACGCCGACCTCGCCGACTACCTCGTCCCCGTCAACGCCGACGTCCCCGACCTCAAGGCGATCTATCTGGACGGGAGGACCTCCACGCCGACCCGATCGGCGTCAAGGGCCTCGGCGAGATCGTGAAGGTCGGGGTCGCGCCGGCCATCGCGAACGCGGTCTTCAACGCCACCGGCCGTCGCGTCCGCGACCTGCCCATCACCGCCGAAGCCCTGCTCTGAGCCCCGGGCGGCAGGGGCCCCTCCCGCCACCCGGGCGGGCCCCGAGAGCGTCCCACTGATCGGCCCGCCGCCGTGCCCTCGATCCCCCTACGCCGGCGCGGCGGCGGGCTTCCCAACCTCCCCCAGGAGAGCCACTCATGCTGAACATCGCGGACACGCTGTACCGCTGGTGCCGCGAGGCCCGCCCCTTCGCCCTGGCCACCGTCATCCAGGTCAGGGGCAGCGCACCCTTGCCACCCGGCACCGCACTGGCCGTGGGCACGGACGGCGAGGCGGTCGGCAGCGTCTCCGGAGGATGCGTGGAAGGCGCCGTCTACGAGCTGTGCCAACAGGTGCTGGAGACGGGCGAACCCCCGGTGCGGGCCTCGTTCGGCTACTCCGACGACGACGCCTTCGCCGTGGGCCTGACCTGCGGCGGGGAGCTGGAGGTCCTGGTGCAGCGGGTCGACCCCGCCGACCAGCCCCACCTCACCACCACCCTGGAACAGGTGTCGGCCGGTGTGCCCGTCGCCGTGGCACAGGTGGTGGACGGGCCGCAGCAGATTCTCGGCCGCACCCTGTCCGTCTTCGGTGGCGGCAGCGCGTACGACGGGACACTGGGCAGCCGACAGCAGGACCGTACGGTGGCCACCCAGGTCCGCGCACTGCTGCGGGCAGGCCGTACCGCCCGCGTCGAGGTCGGCGGGGACGCCGACACCTGCCCGGAGAAGCTGACGCTCCTGGTCCACACCCAGGCGGCGCCGCCCCGCATGCTGATCTTCGGCGCCGTCGACTTCGCCGCCGCCCTCAGCCAGGCCGGACGCTTCCTCGGCTACCACGTCACCGTCTGCGACGCCCGCCCCGTCTTCGCCACCACTCAGCGCTTCCCACACGCCGACGAGGTCGTCGTCGACTGGCCCCACCGCTACCTGGAGGCCACGGAAGTCGACGCCCGTACCGCGATCTGCGTCCTCACCCACGACGCCAAGTTCGACATCCCCCTGCTGCGCCTGGCCCTCGGCCTCCCGGTCGGCTACATAGGCGCGATGGGCTCCCGGCGCAGCCACGAACACCGCCTGGAACGTCTGCGTGAGACCGGCGTGCCCGAAGAGCACCTCGCGCTCCTGCACTCGCCGATCGGACTCGACCTCGGCGCCCACACCCCCGAAGAGACAGCGATCTCCATCACCGCCGAGATCATCGCCCACGTCAACAACGGCACCGGGCTGCCCTTGTCCCGCGTCCCCGGCCCCATACACGGTTCCGTCCCGGTGGCCGGGATGTCACCCTCCTCGGTACTGGCCGCATGACGGCGTGACATGCACCGGGTAGATCAGCGCAGCGGCTCCATTTCCCAACTGGCCAGCATCCGCAGGGCTTCCTCCGAGCGGGAGCCCGGCTCGGCGTGGTAGGTCATCAGCCGCATGGGGGCGCCCCCCGGCAGCGTCACGGGCTCGTGGACGAGGTCGAACTCTCCCACGAGCGGGTGCCGCATCCGTACGGGCTCGCCGGTGCTCGGGCAGCTCACCTCGTGCCGTGCCCACAACCGCCGGAACTCCTCGCTCTTCTGCGACAGCTCCTGGATCAGCGAAGAGAGGTATGAATCCCCGGGGCTCTTGCCGGCGTTCATGCGCAGCACGCCGGCGATTCGCAGAGCCCTATGGTCCGGGTCGGCGAAGCGGTCGCGCGCCTCGGGCGAGAGGAAGAACAGCCGGGCCACGTTGCGCTCCTCGGGCGGCAGTTGGTCCCAGTCCCCGAAGACGGCGGTGGCGAGCCGGTTCCACCCCAGGATGTCCAGGCGTCGGCCGACGACGTAGGCGGGTACACCGAGCGCGTCGAGCAGGTGCTGGACGGTGGGCCGCAGTCGCTGCGGCGAGGGTGCGGCCTGCGCCGTGCTCCGACGCTCGGGCTGAGCCAGCCGGACCAAATGGTCACTCTCCTCCTGGCTCAGGCGCAGGGCGCGGGCGACGGCGTCCAGCACCTCGGCCGACATGGTCTCGCCGTAGCCCTGCTCCAGGCGTGCGTAGTACGCGTACGACATTCCCGCCAACTGCGCCAACTCCTCGCGCCGTAGTCCGGGAACCCGCCGCCGCCCGTACGAGGGCAGGCCACGTCCTCGGGCCTGAGCCGGGCCCTACGGGAACGCAGGAACTCCCTCAGCTCAGTACGCCGGTCGAGTCCGGACGTCACCTGGTCACCGTGCGCCCCGTCTGAAGACATCTCTGTCCCCCAGTTGTCAAACGTGCCTCGCTGATGCGGGGCAGCGTACAGCATCGAATCTGCGACTCACTTTGATACTGAGTCTCAGCCTGCGGGTGGCCGCCCACGGCGAGGCGATCCTTCGGGGCGGACCCACGCGCCGTCGAACAGCGGCGGGGTGTCGATCGTGGCGGTGGTGGCGGTGACGGACCGGTGTCACTGGGGTTTGATACTCGGTATCAAATTGAGCCCTCGCTGTACCCTTCTGGCATGTCCGAGACCGCCCGTGCCGCCGCCCAGTCCGCAGGCAAGCCGCCCGGCTTGCGTGAGCGCATGCGTGCGACGGTTCGGACGGAAGTGGTCGAGGTGGCGCACCGGCTCTTCACCGAGCAGGGGTTCGACAAGACGACCGTCGACCAGATCGCCGCCGAGGTGGGTCTGTCGCGCGCCAGCCTGTTCCGGTACTTCGGCACCAAGGAGGAAATCGTCCTCGGGCGCCTGGCGGAGTCCGGTCGCCGGATCGCGGAGGCGCTCGCCGCCCGCCCCGACGACGAGCGGCCCTGGGAGGCGCTGCGCCGGTCCTTCGATGTCCTGACGCGGATGAACGAGCAGGCACCCGAGCAGGCACTCAGCTATCTGCGCATGCTCCAGGAGACCCCGGCTCTGCGTGCCGGGCACCATGAGAAGCAACGGAGCTGGCAGGAGCTGCTGGTGCCGGAAATCGCCCGGCGACTCGAGGCCAGCCCCGACCGGCCGGAGGACACCAGGCCGAGCGCGCTGGTCGCCGCCGCGCTCGCCTGCCTGGACGTGGCCGCCACGGGGTGGGTGGCTTGCGAGGGCGCTGTTCCCCTGGCCGCGCTGCTCGACCGGGCGATGGGCGCGCTGGAGGAGCAGCCAGGCCCCGCGTGAGCGTAAGGGCCTTACGCGCCGGTGTGCCTGCGCCACGGTCCACTCCCTCGACCTGACCGGCGTTCAGCCCGGACGGCCGTGCGCCGGCCGTCGCCGACACCACGTCGTCACACACGGCTCGCTGCGGCTGCGCTTCACCGTGTGGGACGTGGGCGAACACCGGGTGCGTACGGTCCTCGACACCTCCGGCGCGGCCGGCCGCCCGGCCACCTCCAGTACGTCGATCCGGAGTCGGAAAGGTCACCGGACGGGCGCTCGCCTTCTCGTCCGACGGCAGCACTGTCGGACCTGCCCACGCCCGGCGACGAGATCCGGTCCCTCGCCTGCGCCGAGGACGGTGGCACGGTGTACGTCGGTGGCCCCCACGTGCCGTCCAGCTTCTGACCGTCGCCCCTGTGTCAATAGCGTAGGAAAAGGATGCAACCAGCGGAAAAGGGGCGGGGGTTCGATTTTTCAGAGGGCCGTGTGGGTCGCTGAAAAATGTCTCTGACCTGGAAGATCACTGACCAGAACGACCGCGGCGTCCGTCGGCCGCGTCCGCGAATCCCCTCAGTCAGGTTCTGGTCTCACTCATGCGCACTCACACTCTTGTCCCCTCCCTTCTGCTGCTCGGCGCCCTCTCCTTCGCGGCGGCCTGCTCGCCCGGAACGTCCGGGTCCGCGGATGCGGCATTCGCCCGGCCCGGTTCCACTCCCGCCCCCTCCCCCGTCCGAGGTGCCGACCCGTCGAAGATCAAGGGTCTGGAGATCGTCAGCGACAACAGTGAAGACAAGTCCTGCCCCTTCGCGACGAGCTACCCCGACGTGCCCGGCGCCGAGGCGATGACGGCAGCGATGAAGAAGTACGTGGAGCGGCGCCTGGCCTCCTTCCGCTCGGGCTCGGCGGTATGCGAGGACGGCACGGGCAGCGCGGAGGGCATCGAGCTCAACATCAGCCACCGGTTCCTGGTCGCCTCCGGTGACGTCCTCGGCGTCCGGCTCAGCACCCATGACCCCAGCGGCGCCGGGTCCGGGCAGTCGGCGACGACGTACTGGTACGACGGCAGGGCGGGCGCGTACCGAACGGCCCTCGGGCTCGTCGCCGAAGGCTCCCGGGGCGCCTTTCTCGGCGCCTTGAAGGACCGGCTCAAGGGGCGCGAAGGCGTGGATGCCGCCTCCCTCGACGACACGTTCTCCGCCCCGGACTCCCGCGCCGCCGCCCTGGATGACATGGCGTTCACCGCCGACGGCGGACTGCGGGTGACCATCGACCAGGGCGACGTGAGCGCACCGGCCGCCGGCGCCTTCACGGTGACGCTCTCCAAGGAGACGGTCACCCCCTGGCTGTCCGCTTTCGGGAAGCGTGTCCAGCGGCAGACGGTGGCGCCCAGCCGTTCGCTCGACCTGGGCGCGACGCACATCCCCACGCCGGCTGTCCCCAACCACACCGCTTCCGGCGACGACGACACCGACTGCAGGAGGCTCAGGTGCCTCGCGCTGACCTTCGACGACGGCCCGGCGGTGCCGGAGGCCGCGACCCTGCTGACCTAGCTGGCGCGCCGGGGGAAGGGATGTGTTGTGACGTGGGTCACACGATCCCAATAGTTACCTTGAGGTGACTGGTTACCGATCGTAAGTATTGGCAGCACCAGGGAGAACGCAGGTTCAAGGAGTGAGTGTGATGACCGGTACGAACGTCGACATCGCCCGTGAGTACTTCCAGGCTGTACAGCAGGGTGACCTGGCCAGGGTGGGTGAACTCCTCGACGAGGGGATCGTCTGGCACCAGCCCGGCGCCAACCAGTTCTCGGGCGAGCGGAAGGGGCGTGACGCCGTCTTCGCGATGCTCGGCGGGATGATGCAGACCAGCCAGGGTTCCTTCGCGATCGACGCCGTCCATACCCTCATGGGCAACGACGACATGGTGGCGGCCGGCATCCACTTCTCCGGTCGGCGCGACGGCGCGTCGATGAGCATGGACGGCGTGGACGTCCTGCGTGTCAGGGACGGGAAGATCGTCGAGATGTGGCTGTTCTCCGGCGACCAGGCGGCCGAGGACGAGTTCTGGGGCCGGTGAGCCCGCCGGGTTCTCCAACCGGCCCGCAGCGCCGCGACGCATCGAGGCCTTCCCGACCGCCGGTCGGGAAGGCCTCGTGCCGTCGATGGCCGGGGAAGCGCTTGGAGGCGTCAGCGTTGGGCGTCGTAGGCTTCGCGTGCCGCGAGTACCGCGTTGATGTGCGCCTCGGCCCACTGGCCCAGAGCGCGCAGGGGAGCGTGCAGGGTCTGTCCGAGGGCGGTGAGTTCGTATTCGACCCTGGGCGGGATCTCGGCGTACGCGTGGCGCGCGACGAGTCCGTCGCGTTCGAGGTCCCGCAGGGTGTCGGTGAGGACCTTCGCGCTGATCCCGTCGACCGTGGTGCGCAGGTCGCCGAAGCGCATCGGGCCCGGGCCGAGCGCGATCACGATCATGGCGGTCCACTTGTTGGCGATCCGGGCCAGTGAGGTGCGCGACGGGCAGGTCGCCGTGAGCACGTCGAAGGCTGGGTGTTGCGACATGCGTCACGCACCTCCGCTGGTTACGCTGGAGTGATTAGTTACCAATAGTGAGTATAGGGGGAGCCCGCCCCCGACAACCGGCCTACTCGGCCTTGATGGCGTTCAGCATGTCGAGCTTCGCGGCGCTGCGCGCCGGCCACATCGCGGCCAGGACGCCCACGAAGGCTGCCAGGACCAGGAAGATCCCGATCCGGTCCCACGGGACGACCAGCGCGTACTTCGGCAGATCGCCCTTGGTGGTCTGGCCGATCGCCCAGCCCAGGAACGTGCCGAGGGCGACGCCGACCACCGCGCCGAAGACGGAGATGACGACGGCCTCCAGGCGGACCATCCGCTTCACCCGGGGACGGTCCAGGCCGATCGCCCGCAGCATGCCGATCTCCTGCTGACGCTCGAAGACCGACATGGCCAGGGTGTTGACCACGCCGAGCACCGCGATCAGCAGCGCCATCGCCAGCAGCCCGTACATGATGTTCAGCATCATGTTGACGGCGCCGCCGAGTTCGTCGCGGATGTCCTTCTGGTCCATGACAGCGACCGCCGGGTTCTTGCCGAGGGCGCTGATCAGTGCCTTCTCGTTCGCGTCGCTGGGGCCGCCGTCCATCTTCACGAAGATCCGGGAGATGTACGGCTGTGCCTCGTGCGGGGTGACGACCTTCGTGTCCACCAGCACCGAGGAGAGCACCGCCCCCTCCTCGTAGACGGCGCCGACCTTCAGTGAGCCCTTCTTGCCGTCCTCGAACGTGACCGGCACCGTGGCACCGACCTTCCAGCCCTGCTCGGTGGCCGTCTTCTCGTCGACCGCCATCTGCCCCTTGCCGAGCGAGCTCAGCGAACCGTTCACCACATCGATGTCGAGGACCCGCTCGACATCGCCCGGCGTGACGCCCGTCGCCGGCACGAAATCGTCCTTGACGCGGAAGTACGCCGACTGGTCCGGCGAGAGGGCCGAGACACCCGGCGTCCTGTCCAGCGCGGTCAGCGCGGACCGGTCAAGGCCACCGGCGGCGGCTGTCTCGACCATGTAGTCGGCCTTGATCTGCTCGGTGGTCGCCCGGTCCAGCGCCGCGCCCATCGAGACGCCCAGCACCGACAGGCCGGTGACCAGCGTCAGACCGATGGCCAGCGCGGAGGCGGTGGCGCCGGTTCGGCGCGGGTTGCGGACCGCGTTCTGCCCGGCCAGCTTGCCGGCCACCCCGAAGGCACGGACCAGGAAGGGCCGTACGAGCGCGATGACCGGGCGGGACAGCAGCGGGATCAGTACGATCACGCCGACCAGCGCGAAGAACGCACCGCCGCCGATGATCTCCCGGCCCTGCTCGCCGATCGCGCACCCGCCGTGATCAGCGCGACGCCGAGCGCGGTGACAGCGGCCCCGATGGAGTTGCGTACGACCAGCGACTTGGTGGTCGCCACCGCGTGGACACTGTTCATCGCCGCCACCGGCGGGATCTTCCCGGCGCGGCGGCCGGGCAGCCAGGCCGCGAACATGGTGACGAGGATGCCGACGGCGAGCGCGGTGATCAGCGGCGTCGTACCGATGACCAGGGGGCCGGCCGGCACCTTCATGTCGAACGCGGCCATCCCCGAGCGCAGCCCGGCGGCCAGGGCCACACCGAGTCCGAAGCCGACCACGGAAGCGACCAGACCGACCAGACCGGCCTCGGTCAGCACGGAGCGGGTGATCTGTTTGCGCGAGGCACCCACCGCGCGCATCAGAGCGAGTTCCCTGGTGCGCTGGGCGACCAGCATGGTGAAGGTGTTGGCGATCAGGAACACGCCCACGAAGAGCGCGATGCCCGCGAAGCCCAGCAGCATCTGGTTGAGGCTGCTCATGTCCTGCTCGATCGTCCAGGCCTGATCCTCGGCGAGCGTGGCGCCCGTCTGCGCCTCGGAGTTCTCGGGCATCAGCGGCTTGATGGCGTCGAGGATCTTCTCGTCGTCGGCGCCGGGCGCGGCGGTGACGGTCACGTCGTGGAAGTGGCCCGGCTTCAGGTAGAGGCGTTGGGCGAGGGAGGTGTCGAAGAGGACCAGGCTGCCGCCGACGCTGACGGCACCGTCGTCGGTGGTGAAGACAC
Organism: Streptomyces coeruleorubidus; assembly: GCF_028885415.1. Classification (GTDB taxonomy): domain Bacteria; phylum Actinomycetota; class Actinomycetes; order Streptomycetales; family Streptomycetaceae; genus Streptomyces; species Streptomyces coeruleorubidus_A. The sequence continues at coordinate 585,829 of NZ_CP118527.1, read as the reverse complement.
CGGTGAGCCTGAACTCCTTGACCGGGCCGTTCGTGGCGACGCGCACCTTGTCGCCGACCTCGTACTCGCCCTTGGCGGCGGTGTCCCTGTCGAGTGCGATCTGGTCGTCCCGCACCGGGCCGGCGCCGTCGGTGAAGTCGTAGGCGGGGTCTTTGCCGTCCTTGCCGGGGGCGAAGTTGGAGCCCGTGTTGGACCAGTCGGCGCCGATGAGCCTGCCGTCGGGGTCGGCGACCCCGGCGAAGCCGTTCACCCGTCCGGTGACGGAGGCGACCCCGTCCAGTTCGCCGATCCTGTCGAGCGTCCGCTGGGACAGGCCCGTCTCCTGTCCGGTGTCGCTGTCGACGTAGGAGGTGATGCCGACGGCGACGTCGTCGTAGCTCTTGGCCGACTGTTTGCGGAAGGCGTGGGAGAGGGTGTCGGTGAAGACCAGCGTGCCGGAGACGAAGGCCACGCCGAGCATCACGGCGAGCACGGTCATCAGCAGCCTGGCCTTGTGCGCGAGCACATTGCGCAAGGCGGTACGGAACATGAGTTGCGGGTCCTGGGGTGGGTGTCCGGTGGCGTACGGGGAGGGGCGCTGCGCCCTGGGAGGCTCAGCTGGTGCGGCCCCTGCCGTCGAACTCCTTCATGCGGTCGAGCACGCCGTCCGCCGTGGGCCGGAGCATCTCGTCGACGATCCGGCCGTCCGCGAGGAAGATCACGCGGTCCGCGTAGGAGGCGGCCACCGGGTCGTGGGTCACCATCACCACGGTCTGCCCCAACTCCCGTACGGAATGGCGCAGGAAGCCCAGCACCTCGGCGCCCGAGCGCGAGTCCAGGTTTCCGGTCGGCTCGTCACCGAAGACGATCTCGGGGCGGGAGGCCAGCGCGCGGGCCACGGCGACACGCTGCTGCTGGCCGCCGGACAACTGCGCGGGCCGGTGATCCAGCCGATCGGACAGGCCGACCATGTCGATGACCTTGCGCAGCCACTCCCGGTCGGGCTTGCGGCCCGCGATGTCCATGGGCAGCGTGATGTTCTCCAGGGCCGTCAGGGTCGGCAGCAGGTTGAACGCCTGGAAGATGAAACCGATCTTGTCCCGCCGCAGCCGCGTGAGCTGCTTGTCCTTGAGCGAGCCCAACTCGGTGTCACCGATGCGGACCGAGCCGCCGCTGAAGGAGTCGAGGCCGGCCACGCAGTGCATCAGCGTCGACTTGCCCGAGCCCGAGGGCCCCATGATCGCGGTGTACTCGCCCTGGTGGAAGTTCACGGTGACGTGGTCCAGGGCGATCACCCGGGTCTCGCCCTGTCCGTACACCTTGGACAGATCCGCGGCGCGTGCGGCCACCGCGGTGGCGCGGCGAGCGGTGGGTGTGGTGATCACGAGGGGGCTCCTGTCGGGAACTGTTCTTCGAGGACCCGTCCATCGTCCGCGCCCGTGATCCGCGGGGCGTCCCTCCACATGCCCGTTTCCGGGGACGGCCGAAAGTGTGAGCGAGGGCCGGCCCGTCCCCCGGAAGTATGACGAGGCCCCTCCTCAAGAAGGGGCCAGGACCTGACATACGACGTCGTCTGGACGCTACTCGTCGGCGAGCGTGAGGTCAGGAACCCGCCAGGCCGCCAGCGCGAAGGCGGCCAGGGACACCGCGGCACCGGTGAGGAAGACGGTGCGCATCGAGGTGACGTAGCCCTCCAGGAACGGCAGTGCCGCGCTCGGGTCGAGGGTGCGCAGGAAGGCGGAGTCCTCCAGGTTGACGCCGCCGCCGGGGCGGAGGACGCCCGTCAGGGCGTGCGCGTTGTCGGGCCGGGCGAGAAGGTGGCGGTAGGCCGGGTCGTGGCGGGCCTCGGCCAGTCGGTCCGCGATGCTGCCGGCCGCCGTGGTGAACAGGATCGACAGGAACGCCGCGGTGCCGACCGTGCCGCCGTTGGAGCGGAAGAAGTTGACGGACGCCGTCGCCGCGCCCATGTCCGTACGGGGCACCTCGCACTGCGCGAGCGTGGTGAGCGTCTGCATCGACGCACCGAGTCCCGCGCCCATCAGAGCCATGCCGAGCGCCGGATGCCACAGCGGGCTGTCCACGCGCAGCGTGGCGAACACGAGCATCGCGGCGGTGAACGAGCCGACACCGGCGACGAGATGGACCTTGAACCGGCCGGTCCGGGCGATCATCCGGCCCGTCAGCAGCGTCACCGCGAGGTTCGCGGCGACCGTGGGCAGCGTGGCCAGGCCTGCCGCGATGGGGCTCATGCCGCGCACGAGCTGGAGGTAGAGCGGCAGCGTCGTCATCGCGCCGAACATGCCGATGCCGACGACGAAATGCAGCCCGACGCCCAGCCGGAAGGTCCGGATGCGGAACAGGCGCGGCGGCAGCAGCGCGGCGTCGCCCGACCGTCGCTCGACCACGACGAACACCGCAAGTCCTGCCACGCCGATCGTGTACATCAACAGGGCCCGGGGCGAGTCCCATCCCCAGACGCGGCCCTGCTCGGCGACCGTCAGCAGCGGCACCAGTCCCACGGCCAGGGCGAGCGCCCCGGCGTAGTCGAGCCGGTGCCGCACCCGCCGGTGCGGGAAGCGCAGCACGCGCATGATCGCCACCGCGGCCGCGGCGGCGAGCGGCACGTTGATCAGGAAGATCCACCGCCAGCCGGCTATGCCGAGCAGGTCGGCCCGGTCCGCGAACGCGCCGCCCACCAGCGGGCCGACGATGCTGGCGCCGCCGAACACGGCCATGAAGTAACCCTGGTAGCGGCCCCTTTCGCGCGGGGTGGTGATGTCGGCGACGATCGTCATCGCCAGCGACATCAGACCGCCGCCGCCGAGACCCTGCACGGCGCGGAACGCCGCGAGTTGATAGATCGACGTGGCGCATCCGCACAGCAGCGAGCCGACGGTGAACAGAGCGATCGCGGCGAGGTAGACGGGCCTGCGGCCGTGGATGTCGGAGAGCTTGCCGTACAGCGGCGTCGCGATGGTGGCGGTGATGAGATACGCGGTGGTCACCCATGCCTGGGCGGTCAGCCCGTGCAGGTCGTCGGCGATGGTCCGCAGCGCGGACGAGACCACCGTCTGGTCCAGCGCCCCCAGGAACATGCCGAGCACCAGCCCGGACATGACGGTGGTGATCTGCCGGTGACTGAGCCGCGGGGGCATGTCCCCGGCCGCGCCCTGTTCTTGGGTGTCGGAGAAGGTCACGTGTCGTCCTCGGGGGTGGGGGCGGGTACGGCTCGCGGGCGCGGGCCACCCCGGAGCTCCGGAGCGACCCGCGCCGGGGGCCGGGGGGCTAGCCGGCGATGCCGGCCAGGTCACCGACCGCCTGCCCGACCTCCGGCAGCGTCAGCATCGCCAGCTGGGCCGACCGGGCCCGCGCCCGAGGCTCGGGATCGGCGAGGAGTTTGCGGCACACGTCGGCGATGCCGGCCGCGCTGCGGTCCGCGATGTGACGGCCCAGGCCCAGCTCCTCCACGCGCTCCGCGTTGGCGGGCTGGTCCCCGAAGTGCGGCAGGACCGCCAGCGGCGTGCCGGTGCGCATGGCCTCGCGGATGCTGTTGAAGCCCCCGTGGGTGACGAACAGGTCGACCGACTCCAGCAGCAGCGGCTGCGGCACCCGCTCGGTGACGTGGACGTGGCCGGGCAGCCCCTCGGTGTCCACCGGCACCCGGACGTCGACACGACCACCGTGCAGTCGTCCAGCTCGGCCGCGGCCCCCACGATCGCGCGCAGGCTCTCGGTGCTGTCCGGCAGTTGCACGGGCGGAGGCGTTTCCCGGTCCGCCATGCGCGCACGTATCCCAGGCAGGGCGGTACCGATCGCGGCGTACACCAGCGGCCGGTCCGTGGGCAGTCCGGCGGCCCACTGAGGCAGCACCCCGCCGCGCTCGACGTCCACCGTCTGCCGGTAGGCCCACGTCTTGGGCAGGTGCCGGGCGAAGGAGAAGGCGGGCGGCACGTAGTCGACCCGGCCGTGCGGTACGACGGACAGCGGGTCGTCCCGGACGGGAAGTCCCAGCTCCTCGCGCCGCTCGTTCAGCTGCGGCAGCACCTCGGCGGGGTCCAGGATGTTGCTGAACCCGGAAGGCGTCGGCAGTTGCGGCACGCCGAGCAGTTCGGCGGTGAGGACCGCGCCCATGTCCATGCCGTCCCGCAGGATCACATCGGGCCGGAAGTCCCGGGCGATGGGGAGCAGGACGTCCAGGTGCGGCTTGACTCCCGACCCGGCCAGGTGGCGCATCAGCAGCCGGGTCAGCGCCGCCGTCGGCTCCGTCAGGTCGGGGGTGTCGCCGAGCTCGGCGAGGTACGGGCCCATCGCGGCGAGCGGATCGAACTCCGGTAAAGCGGCGTTCACTTGTACGTCGTCGTCACGGAAGACGGGGACGAGGGCCTCGGTGGTGACCACCAGCACCTGATGCCCGGCCTCGGCGAGGGCGCGCAGCAGGGGCAGCTGAGCACGCCCGTGGGAGGGACTCCCGAGCGTGGTGCACAGAACCCGCATGGGTGAGCCTTTCTCTTGGGATTCTTCTTCGGAGGGAAGAAAGGAAGGGGGCAGGGGGGCGGGGGAGCACAGGTGTCACGCCACCCGCGTCGGTACCTCCGCGCGCCCGATGCCGTGACAGGTCAGCCCGGCCCGCGCGAGCCGGTCCGCGTCCAGCAGGTTGCGGAAGTCGTGGACCTCCCGGCCGGCCATACGAGCGGCGATCGCCGCCCAGTCGAGGTCGCGCAGCTCCGGCCACTCGGTGAGGACCAGACAGGCCGCCGCCCCCTCCGCCGCCCGCACCGGGTCGTCGGCGAGGTCGACCAGATCACTCAGGTCGGGCCGCTCCTCGCGCAACGCCGGGTCGTACGCCGTGAGTTCGGCGCCGCGCTCGCGCAGCAGCCGGGCGATGGAGAGCGCGGGGGAGTCGCGCAGGTCGGAGGTGCCGGCCTTGAAGGTCAGGCCGTACAGGGCCAGCCGTACGCCGTGCAGCGAGCCGTCCGTGCCGCGCCCGCACGCGGCGGCGACACGTTCGACGAGCTGCTGCTGGTGGGTGACGTTGGTCTCGATGGTGGCGCGCAGCAGGGGGAAGTCGACGCCGGCCAGTTCGCACACGGTCAGCAGGGCGTGCGTGTCCTTGGGCAGACAGGAGCCGCCCCAGCCGGGCCCGGGCCGCAGGAACGCGGAGCCGATGCGCGGGTCCCGGCCGATGCCCTCGGTGACGTCGTTGATGTCGGCGCCGAAGCGTTCGCAGACGGTGGCGAGGTTGTTGGCGAAGGACAGCTTCATCGCGAGGAAGAAGTTCGCCGCGTACTTGGTCAGTTCGGCGCTGGCGGCGTCGGTGAGCACCAGCGGCGCGTCCAGTCCGGCGTACAGGTCGGCCACGCGCCGGGAGGCGTCCCGGTCGGCGGCGCCGATGACGATCCGGTCGGGGTGCAGGAAGTCGTGGACGGCGCGGCCCTCGCGCAGGAACTCCGGGTTGCTCACCACGGCCACGTCGTCCCGGTCGAGCAGCGCGGCGACGCGCTCGCACGTCCCGACGGGCACCGTCGACTTGTTGACGACGACACAGCCGGGCGGCAGCACGTCGCGGATCTGCGCGGCGACGGCCTCCACGGCGGCGAGATCGGCCGCGCCGCCCGCCCCCATGGGCGTGGGCAGGCACAGGAACACCACCTCGGCCTCGGCGACGGCGGCCGCGGTGTCGCCGGTGAAGTCGAGCCGGGCCGCGTCCAGGGCGTCCCGGACGGTCTCGGGCAGATCGGGCTCCAGGATGTCCACCCGGGCCTCGCGCAGCCGCTCGACCTTGTGCGGGTCGGCGTCCGCGCACACCACAGAGTGCCCCAGAGAGGCCAGGCAGGCGCCGGTTGTCAGTCCGACGTAGCCGGTTCCGATCACGGCGACGCGTCGAGCAGGCACAGAAGATCACCTTTTCCGGTCGGTGGGGGTGCCCGCTTGCGACGGTCGAGGGACGCGCGAGGGCGCGCTCGACCGCGTCGTGCGGGCGGACCTGGAAGGGCCGACTCCGTCGTACGGCCCGGGCAGAGCCAGGACTCAAGTCACCAGTCGTTGACGTGAGTCAGGTATCGCATGCGGCGAGAATGTAAGTCAACGATTGATGACATCGATCGGTGACTTTGAGACAGCCGCCACAGACTGGAACATGGGCGGACGGCGGAAGCGCCGAAAGGACCACGGAGGTGCGGTACGTGACCGGAGTACACAACGGCGAGGCGGCCGAGGAGGTGGCCCGCCGGCCCGGCCGCAAACGCTCGGCCTCGGCGACGCGCACCGCGCTGCGGGCCGCCGCGTCCTTCCGATTCGGCAAGTACGGCTACGAGGGCACCAGCGTGCGCGACATCGCGGGCGACGTGGGCGTGGACGCCGCCCTCGTCTACCGCTACTTCGGCTCGAAAGAAGCGCTGTTCAACGACGTTTCGAGCTCCGGAAAGATGTTCGAGCCGCTGCTGAGCGAGCCGGTCGAGGCGATACCCGACTGGTTCTGCGCGCTGCTCATGGGGCAGCCGAAGGAGGGTGACTTCCCGCATCCGGTGCTCTCCGTGCTGCGGTCCTCCGGCCGGGACGAGGCGGTGGCGCGGCTGCGCGCGGACTTCACGGAGGTGTTCTCCAAGCGCCTGGCCGCCCGCATCGACGGCCCCGACGCCGACCTGCGGGCGGAACTCCTTGCGGCCTGGATGCTCGGCACCAGCCTGATGCGCACGGAGATCCGCCCACCCGCCCTGGTCTCGGCGCCGGACGCCACGCTGGAGCGGTACCTGCGCGCGGGCATCGAGGTCCTGCTGGGGCCGGCGCCGGAAGACGGCGACGGGGCGACCGGGGACGAGGACGAGGAGCGTTCCGTCGGCGACAACTGACGGTGCTGCAACCTGTCAGGCAGACGGGCGGGCGACGACGTTGATGTTGAACGTATGAGAACCCAGACCGCCCACGATGCCCATGAATAGCAGGGCGAAATGCTCCTGTCCGCGCGCTGTGCCGATGCCGCCGATGTCGAGCTGGGACGACGGGGGCCAGCCGAGATCGGTGAGCAGTCGGCCGGTGGTCCGTTTGGCTTCGGCGTCGTCGCCGGAGAGGAAGACGGTGCTCGGGCCGTCCAGTTCGCCCGGGGCTACCATCACCGTCGAGTCCATGGTGCACAGCGTCTTCACGACGGGGGTCAGGGGAAAGGCTTCCTGGATCTGTTCCCCAAGGCTGCTGTTGGGGTGCGAGAGCTCGGTGAAGTCGTCGGAGAGACCGACCCCGACATCGATGAGCAGGGTGCCGGCCAGTGCCGGTGCCCCGATGGAGTGCAGGAGTTCCACGGAGACGGTTCCCGGGGTGGCGTTGACGAGTACCTCCGCATGGGCGGCTGTGTCGTCAAGGCTCGCCACGGGGAGGCCGAGGCCAGCCCGTTCCTCAGGTCGGCGTGAGCCGAGGAGTACGTCGTGCCCCGCGGCGCTCCAGCCGTGGGCCAGTGCTCGGGCGACGTTGCCGGTGCCAAGTAGTCCTAAGCGCATGGGTGGGACGCTAACTGCTGTCCGGGGGCCGGCGGATCGGACCTCGGGCCGAGTGGGCGGGGCACCAAAGGCCTAAGCAGTTCGTTTGGATCAGTAGGTCGTTGGTCCCGGTGTGCCGTCGGCAACAAACCGTCGTCGACCTCGACGGCACTCATGGGCCGTGATCACGCCGAGAGGAACGGCTCCGTCAGATGCGGCGTCGCCAGGTGCAGGGTGGTGGCGGTTTCGTGGCCGAGCATGCGCTCTCTTGAGTGCCTGGCCGCCTCGGGGTCGGTCTCGTGCGCGTAGGCGAGCTCGGGGTGGAGCAGTTGGAGCGCGTGCACCAGGAGATCGCCGGTGACGAGCGCCAGCTCGCGCCCGTCGGCGACCAGCACGCTCTGGTGTCCGGGCGTGTGACCGGGCGTGGCTACCGCGCGCCCGGTGCGCAGCGGCGTGTCCCCGTCGAGGAGCCGGAGGCGACCGGCGGCCGTGAGCGGGTCGGTGAGGGTCTCGCGAAGCTGCGGGTTGAGCGCGTCGAGGGCGTCGAACTCGGCCCGCTGGAGCAGGTATTCGGCGTTCGGGAAATAAGGGCGGCGGCCGCCGGCCGAAGTGTCACCGTCCACCGCGCGGCCCGCCGATGGCACGGCCGCCTCGGTCACGACCGCCCACCCGACGTGGTCGGTGTGCAGATGTGTGAGCACCACGGTGTCGACTTCGGCCGGGTCGATGCCCGCGGCGGCGAGCGACTCGGGGAGCACACCGGGCACGGGCGCCCACGAGGCGGCCGGGCTGTCCGCCGGACCGATCCCGGCGTCCACGACGGTGAGGCCCTTGTCGCCGCGGATCACGTACGCGCGGAACTGGAGCCGCCAGCGGCCCTCCGCGTCGACCGCGCCCGGGTCGTAGCGGTCGGCCTCGGCCCACTGAGCGGCCGTGGCCTCGGGGAAGGCCTCGGCGCGCGGGGAGAAGAACGGGCCCTCGCCGTCGGCGAGGGCGATGATCTCGGTCGAGCCGATCCACAGGCGGGGAACGATGAGGGACATGGCCGCGATCCTGCCATCCCTTCCACGCGGGTGGTGACTCGCCCCATGCCGTGATGATCTCGATGTGGACGAGGTGATCTCTCAGATGAACAGTGGGCCCGGCGTCGGAGAAGCTCGCCGACTTCTTCGGCAAGCACCTCGGGCCCGGGTGGCCGGACGGGCGGGCAACCGGGCCCCGTTGCCGTGCCGCGGGGTCAGGCGGCGCAGACGGGCGGGGATGTCCGCGCCGCCCAGGAGTCCGGAGAGGCATCCGGCCACGAACGCGTCGCTCGCGCCGACCGGATCGACGACGTCGACGCCGAGCGGCGCAGTCGCTCGCCCTGTCGGCGGTGAAGCTCGTCGCGCCGCGTGCGCCCCGCTTGACCACCACCTCGCCGACGCCTGCGGACAGGAGGCCGTCCACGGCCTCCGACTCGTCCACCGAGCCGTCACCAACGCCGCCTTCGCCGTCGCCACCCGGGGCGACCGGGAGGGCCTTCCGACGCCGGACGCACTCGGCCTGTCCGACCAGCCGGACGGCACCACCATCCGCATCTGTGGCCGACTCTTCGAACTGCGCGACGCCATCGGGCCGGTCCAACTCGCTGGACCGGGTGTGCCATGGACGACGGCGTCGCGGACCCCGTCGGCCGTTTCCGGGCAGGACTGCCTGTGGGCCGCGATGTGGGGGTCAGCACGGTCCGCGTAACGAGGGCAACTGGATAGGGTAATCCGATTGCTGGAGTGGCCGGTATGACCCCTGGCGCCCAGAACCCCGACGGTCCCGCCGCCCAGCCGCAGATGTCGCTGAAGAAGGCGCGGGCGAGCTGGTCGGTGGCGAGCAGATCCAGACGGCCGTTGACGACGAACGCGGCCCCGGTGGTGATGGCGTCCAGGGTCCACTGCAGGCTCTTGTGCGGGGTGCGCTGCCTGCCGGAGCGGGGCCGGGGGCGGGCGAGGGTGTCGGAGCCCTCGGCGGCCTGGGCCAGATGGAGCAGGTGGGCGCGTTCCGCGTCGTCGAGCTGGAGGACGCGGGCGACGGCTTCGAGCACGGCGGGTGAGACGCCCGCGAGGTGGCCGCGTTCGAGTTTGGCGTAGTACTCGACGCTGACGTCGGCCAGGGCCGCGACCTCGCTGCGGCGCAGTCCGGGGACGCGGCGCCGGGGGCCGGCCGGCAGTCCGGCCCGCGCGGGGTGATCTTGGCTCGCCGGGGTGAGGAACTCGCGGACTTCGTCACGGTTGTCCACAGCACGACCGTACGGCCGAGTCCGGCGGCTTGGGGTGTACTGCCAGTACACCCATCATCAGTGACTCGCTGCCCGTGCCACGGGCTGGTTCTCTGGATGTCGTGGCGCTTTCCGCTCCGCCGCCACCGGTGGCGCGGCCTGATCACAAGCGCCTCGGGCGGTGAGGTGACCCGCCCGGCAGGACTCGGCGCTGCGGGCGTCGGCACACAGCAGCGAAGGCAAGGAGACGCAGTCATGCGTGGCGTAGTCATGTACACGGCCGGTGATGTCCGGGTGGAGGAGCGTGCGGACCCGAAGATCGTCGAGCCCACCGACGCGATCGTCCGGCTGACCGCGACCTGTATCTGCGGGTCGGACCTGTGGCCCTACCGCGGGTCGAGCCCGCCGACCACACGGCCATGGGCCACGAGTACATGGGCGTGGTCGAGGAAGTCGGCGACGACGTGCGCAGCGTGAAGATGGGCGACTTCGTCGTCGGGTCGTTCGTGATCTCCGACAACACGTGTGAGATCTGCCGTGCGGGCTACCAGTCCGGCTGTGTGCACCGGGAGTTCGTGGCGCAGACGATCGGCACCCAGGCCGAGAAGGCCCGCATCCCCCACGCCGACGGCACACTCGTCGCCACGCCGGGGCAGCCGGACGAGGACCTGATCCCGTCGCTGCTCGCCGCCTCCGACGTGCTCGGCACCGGCTGGTACGGGGCCGTCGCGGCCGAGGCCGGACCGGGCAAGACGGTCGCGGTCGTCGGCGACGGCGCGGTCGGCCTGATGGCCGTCCTCGCCGCCAGGCAACTGGGCGCCGAGCGCATCATCGCGATGTCCCGCCACCCCGAGCGGCAGGGGCTGGCGCGCTTCTACGGCGCGACCGACATCGTCGCCGAGCGCGGTGACGCGGGCGTGGCCAGGATCAAGGAGCTCACGGGCGGGCTCGGCGCGCACTCGGTGGTCGAGGCCGTCGGCACCCAGGAGTCGACGATGCAGGCCATCGACTCCACCCGCCCCGGTGGGCACATGGGCTTCGTCGGCGTCAACTACGACGTCGCGATCCAGGGCATCGACCTGTTCTTCGCCGGCATCCACACCGAGGGCGGCCCCGCCCCGGTACGCCGCTTCCTGCCCGACCTGATCCAGCTCATCTGGGACCGCAAGATCGACCCCGGCAAGGTCTTCGACCTCACCCTGCCGCTGGAGGAGGCCGCGGAGGGCTACAAGGCCATGGACGAGCGGCGCGCCACCAAGGTGCTCCTGACGCTCTGATGGGAGATGACTGACATGGCATTGGTTCTGGTGACCGGAGCGGCCGGCGGGCTCGGGCGCAACACGGCGGAGGCGCTGGTCGGCGAGGGGCACGACGTGGTCGTCCACGTCCGCAACCCGGCCCGGCTCTCCGGCGCGGACGACAGCGCCCGGTGGAAAGGCGTCATCACCGGGACCTGGCCGAGCCGGCCGAGATCCGCGATGTCGCCCGGCAGGCCGCCGGGTTCGGCCGTTTCGACGCCGTCATCCACAACGCCGGCGTCATGCACCGCCCGGAGGACGTCACCGTCAACACGGTCGCGCCCTACGTGCTGACGGCCCTGATGGACAAGCCGGCCAGGCTCATCTACCTCAGCAGCTCCATGCACCGAACGGGCTCCACCGACCTGCGACGGCCGGCCGTCGGATCCGCCTCCTACGACGACACCAAACTGTGGGTCACCACCCTCGCGCTCGCGTTCGCCTCCCGCTGGGAAGGAACCTCCAGCCACGCGGTCGACCCCGGGTGGGTCCCCACCCGTATGGGCGGGCGCGGCGCACCGGACGATCTGACCGCCGGCCACGAGACGCAGGCATGGCTCGCCACCCACCCCGACGTGACCCCGGCCACCGGCGGCTACTGGTACCACCGGCAGACCCGGACACCCCACCCCGCCTCGCAGGACGAACGGTTCCAGACTCAGCTCGTCCAAGCCCTGGAGAGGCACACGGGCGTCGCGCTCGACTGACCCTTGACCTCAACCTCGGTTCAGGTACGACCCTCGGCGTATGGAGATCTCAAACAGCGGAACCATTCTCTTCCGCAACACCATGCGCATCACCGACGGTCACCTCGACGGCTTCCGGCACGCTGTCACTCAGGCGGTGGCCTTCACCCAAGAGCACGGCCCCCAGCTCATGGTGGAGGTTTTCATCGACGAGGAGCGGATGCTGGCGCACAGTTTCCAGCTCTACCGCGACTCCGATGCCGTTCGCACGCACTGGCGGCTGTCGGACCCGTACATCCGCGACGTGATGGAGCACTGCACCGTGCAGCACTTCGAGATATTCGGCGAGCCGGACCCCGACATCGTGGCGGCTCTGAAAACCCCCGACGGCGGCGGCTTCCCCTTCACCGTCTCGCCCCGCCTCGCGGGCTTCAACCGCCTTGCGACACCTGCTCGGGGGCATAGCCAGCACCCGGCCCACGAATGCGGTGATCCGGCTCCCCGTTCTCGGTTCTCGGCCGGCCCGGCCTGTGGTGGGTGAAGCAGCGCGGGCACGACGTGCGAGGCGAGGCGCCGACCGGGCTTCCGGATCGGCGCCTCGCGTTCACCAGGGGCTACTTGGCCGCCATCGGCGTGATGGCGAGCCGGTCGATCACCGGTGCGTACGGGGACCGCTGGTCGTACTGGTTGTAGGTGTCGCCGTTGAAGTCGGGGAGTTCCTCGGCGGTGAAGGTGAGCCGGTTCGTGCCCTTCTTCAGGGTGACCGGGACGGTCAGGTCCCAGAAGTTGTTGAAGTGGAAGGTGGTCGGGAACAGCACCCGGCGGGCCGGTCCGCCGTTGACGGAGAGGTCGGCGTGGCGGGCGATCGGGTCGGGGTTGTAGTGGGTGGCGGGTGCCTGCTCGGCGTTGGAGTAGCGGATGGTCAGCGCGTGCCGCCCGGCCCTGGCGGCCACCACGTCGACGGTGAGGGCGTTGCCCTTGCCGTCGCCGATGTCCGTGACGGCCTTGCCGTTCGCGGCGAACGGGTAGGCGCCGGTGACCTTCGCCGCGCCGGTGAGCGTGCCGTTCTCGGCCTGGTAGACGGTGGGCACCAGGGTGCCCTTCGACGGGGCGACCCGCAGTCGGTCGAGGATCAGCTCGCCCGCCGTACCGGTGACGGTGATCTTGTTGATGCCGCCGGACAGGAACAGCCGGACCGTGTCCGTGCCCTTCCCGGTCCCGCCGGCCAGGGGCAGGTCGAGCTTCTCGCCGTTGAGGGCCAGCCTCGCCCGGCCGCCGCCCAAGTGGTCGACCGACACGGTCGATTCACCGTCGGCGGGGGAGTGGACCCAGAACGTCGCGGAGGCGCCCTTCGGCAGCGGCACGGCACCGGGACCGGAGGCGCCGGGGCGGGTGTAGCCCGGCCGGGTTCCGGTGAGAGTGGCGTACTCGGCCTCGTAGATCGCCGGGGCGGTCACCTTCTCGTCGCGCAGGGCGAGATCGATCTTGTCGATGATCGCGTCACCCTTGGTGACCCCGAGGTCGGCGTCCTGAGCGGCCAGCGTGATCCGGTGCTTGCCCGCCGTCAGCTTCACCGTCGTGTCGGTGTGGCCCCAGACCACCCACTTGTAGCCCAGCGGCAGCCTCAGTTCCTGCGGCTCCTTGCCGTCGACCCGCAGGAAGACGTTGGTCGGGCCCTGTTCCTTCACCAGGTCGTACAGGTTGTAGGAGTTGGCGAAGACGCTCAGGTCGTACGTGCCGTCCTGCGGGACCTCGACGTCGAAGGCGAGGACCCCGTCGGAGCCGGTGCGCAGTCCGCCCACGTTGTAGGCGCCCGATGTGGCGAATTTACCGACGTCGGAGGGCGTGCCCTCGGGGCCGTTCCTGGAGTAGCCCTTGCCGGTGTAGGTGGCGTTCTCCGCCTCGTACGTCTTGCGCCAGCTGACCGAAGGCGCGGCCGGTTTCCCGCCGTTGCCGCCGGGGGAGAGGATGACCTGGTAGGCGGACATCTCGTTCATGCCGGTCATCGGCAGCGTGACCGATCCGTCCGCGCCGACCGTCAGTTCCTGGTCCGCGAGCCGCAACGGCTGTGCCGAGTCGCCGACCTGACCGCTCCAGGGGATCTCCTGGACGGTGGCGCGCACGGTCTTCCCGAACAGCTTCGGGTCGACGTGGTCGAAGACGATGTCGGCGTCGCCGCTCTTGCCGCCGAAGAGGGCCCGGGACTGCTTCTTGTCCTGGTCGAGGGTCGCCACGCCCTGGAGTGTGTACTGCTGGTTGGGGTGCGGGGCGGTCACCTTCACGGTGTGGCCGGACATCTGCCCGTAGGCGTTGAACAGCCACCACTGGCCGTTGCCCTTGTTGGCCTCCACGGCCGAGTCGTTGAGGTTGCCGTCGATGTTCCAGTACGCCAGGTCGGCGTCGATCTTCGACTCCTCGATGGCGGAGACCCACTGGACGACCTGGCCGGGCACCGACAGGTGGTAGTTGTGCCCGTACTCGTTGACGTTGATCGGCAGCGGGCCGACCCCGACGTCCTTCTCCATCTGTCGGTACTTCGCCACGTTCGTGCGGACCGCGGCGGGCGACGACAGCTCGTGCCAGGTCATCACGTCCGGCACCACGTCGTTGGCCTTGGCGTACTGGAGGAAGCCCTTGACCTGGCTGTAGAGGACGCTGGTGTTGGGGCCGGCGATGCGGGCGTCCGGGTCGAGGTCCTTGATGAGGTGGTAGACCTCCTTCCAGGCCGCGAAGTAGTGCTGGGGGTCCTTCAGCCAGGAGACCTTGTTGTAGCTCCACTCGCCGGTCCCGAACATGTTCCCTTCGGGCTCGTTGAAGGGCACGTAGACGACGTTGTCCTTGTACTCGCCCATGGTCAGGACCTGCTGGACCTGCTTCTTGATCTTCTTCTTGAAGTCGGCGAGCCGCGCCGGACCGTCCGCGCCCGGCCACTGGTACGGGAAGCCGCGGTAGATGTCGGTCATGTAGATGTAGACGTCCTTGCCGCCGGAGTCCACGAACGGCGGCAGCATCTCCAGGGCGTCCGCTCCCGGGTGCTGCGGACCGTCCTGCGCCTTCGTCGACACCGTGCGCAGATGCATGCCCTCGATCAGGTTGCGGCTCGGCACGCCGTCGCCGTACACGCCGTACAGCGAGCCGGAGGCGCCGCCGTGGAAGGCACCGGTGTCGGTGGCGAGGTCGATGACGAGCCGTTCCCGCTCCGCGGCCCCGGCGGTCCCCGCGGAAGGGCCGGCCAGGAGGGTGGCGAGGGCGGCCGTCGCCGCGGCTGTGGCCACAGTCGTTCTTCTTCGTCGCACTGAGGTCTCCGTGGTTTCCGTACTGCTCGGACGCTGACTGCTCGGACGCTGAATCGGACACTGAAGGAGTCGAACCGGTTCGACTCGTCGCATGGAAATGGGCTGCGACCCGTCCGTCGACCCTTACGGCACACAGAGACCGCCGCTCGTCGAACCGGTTCGCAGGAAGTTAGCACTGGCGAAATCCCCCAGCAATACCCCTGCCGCAGGACAAGAAGTGCTGCGCGGGGTGTTGACAGCCGCCCGGGCAGTTCTTAGCTTCACTTCACGCGAACCGGTTCGACAGTCGCCGGTTCGGCAGCCCACGCAAGGAGTTCCCCGTGAACATCGGTGAGATCGCCCGGCGGGCCGGTGTCTCGCGGAGCACCGTGTCCTACGCGCTGAGCGGCAAGCGTCCGGTGTCGGACGAGACACGCCGGAAGATCCAGGAGGTCATCGACGAGCTGGGCTACCGGCCCAACGCCAGCGCACGCGCTCTGGCCAACGGCCGGACCAGCACGATCGGCCTGGTCTTCCCGCCGGCCGGGAACCACTACACCGGCATGCAGCTGGACTTCATCGGCAGTGTCGTCGAGGCCGCCGCGGCCCACGACTACGACGTGCTGCTGTCGCCGAGCGGCGTGGACAGCGACCGCTCCTTCCAGCGGCTGCTGGGGGAACGGCGGGTCGACGGCGCGATCCTGATGGAGATCAGACTGGAGGACGACCGGGTCGATCACCTGGCCGCCCTGGACTTCCCCTCCGTGGCCATCGGCCGCACCGCGCATCCGGAGGGCGGCTGGTGGGTCGGCCTGGACCACACCGCGCTGGCGGCCGCTTGCGTCCACCACCTCGCGGACCTCGGCCATCGCCGGGTCGCCTTCGTCAACCGGCCGGAGCAGCTCCTGCGGGCGGGGTACGAGTCCGCGCACCGGGGACTGGACGGGTTCACCAAGGCCGCGGCCGAGCGCGGGCTGACGGTGCGCACGTACTGCTGCGGGGACGACGCCGCGTCCGGCCAGGCGTGCCTGGAGCGGATCCTGCACGACGATCCGGCGACCACGGCCCTGGTCACGCTGAACGAGGCTGCGCTGGGCGGCCTGTACCGAGGGCTCGCCCAGGCAGGGCGCCATGTGCCGCGTGACTTCTCCGTCACCGGAGTCGTGGCCGGCCGGTGGGCGGAGACGGTGACCCCGCAGCTCACCGCGGCCGACGTACCCGCCGAGGAGATGGGCCGCCGCGCCGTCGACCTGCTCATCGAACGGCTCGACCATCCCGACGCGCCGCCTCGGCACCACCTTCTCGCACCGCCCATCTCGCTGCGGGCGAGCACCGGGCCCGCCGGCTCTGCGTCCCCCGCCTGACCCTCGAACCCTCCTCCGACTCTCCTCACTTCACCAGGCAAGCCGCCGCCGTTCGGCGTGCCCGCACACCCTCGTCACCTCTCCCACGGCACCCGTATGCCAAGAACGAAGGACCCGCCATGCACAGCTCCTCCAGACGGCTCCTCGCCACCGTGGCCCTGTCGACCGTCGTCGCCGTCGTCGGCACCGCCTGTTCCTCCGGAGCGGGCAGCACCGACGCCAAGGACGCCGACAGCGGCACCTACACGATCTGGGACCCGTACCCGCAGTTCGCCAAGGGCTCGGCCTGGACGAAGCTGCTGGACAAGTGCGGCACCCAGGCCGGTGTGAAGGTCAAGCGGACCGGCTTCGACACCAGCGACCTGGCCAACAAGACGCTGCTGGCGGCCCAGCAGGGCAACTCCCCGGACGTGCTCATCGTCGACAACCCCGTGGTCTCGACCCTGGCCGAGGCGGGCGTGCTCACCACGACCGACGACAACAAGCTCGCCACCTCCAAGGTCGACCCGAACCTGCTCGCGGCCGGCCAGTCGGGCGGCAAGACGTACGGCACGCCGATCGGCGCCAACACCCTCGCCCTCTACTACAACAAGAAGGTGCTGAAGGAGGCCGGGGTGGACATCGCCTCGGTCAAGGACTGGAAGTCGCTGACGGCGGCGCTGGAGAAGGTGAAGAAGGCCGGCAAGAAGGGCATCACGTTCTCGGCGATCGGCACCGAGGAGGGCAGCTTCCAGTTCCTGCCCTGGTTCTGGGGATCGGGCGCGCAGCTCACCAAGGTCGACTCGGACGAGGCCGTCTCCGCACTGTCGCTGTGGCAGGACTGGCTGAAGCAGGGCTACGCCCCCAACTCGGTCATCAACAACACCCAGACGACCAGCTGGCAGGAGTTCGCCGGCGGCGACTACGCCTTCGCCGAGAACGGCACCTGGCAGCTCGCAAACGCCGAGAAGGCCGGCTTCGAGTACGGCGTCCTGCCGATCCCGGGCGCCGACGGGGGCAACGCGGCGGCCCCGACCGGCGGCGAGTTCGTCACCCTCCCGGTCCAGGACGACACCGGCCGCTACACCACCTCGCAGAAGCTGGCGGCCTGCCTGACCAGCACCCAGAACCTGTACGACACCGACACCACCTTGTCCTACGTGGCCCCCACCGCCGAGGTCCAGAACAAGCAGGTGGCGGCGAACCCCGCGCTGAAGGCCTGGGTCGACGCGGTCAAGTCGGCCAAGGGACGCACCAGCGGCGACCTCGGCACCAAGTACCCCAAGATCTCGGAGCAGTTGTGGAAGGCGGTCCAGTCCGCCCTCAGCGGGGCGAAGTCCCCGAAGGACGCTCTCACTTCGGCGCAGTCCGCAGTCAAGTGACGTGGGCCCGATGAAGCAGTCGACATATCCGCCGGCCCGCCGGCCCGCGCTCGACCGGGACGGCGGGGCGGCCACCGCCGCCCCGCCCCCGGCCGGTCCCGCGCCGCGTCGCCGCCCGGCCTCCCAGCAGTGGGCCGCCTGGGCCTTCCTCGCCCCGGTCACCCTCTACCTCGTCCTCTTCTACGCCTATCCCCTCTACCGCAACCTCGACCTGAGCCTGCGCAACTACACGGTCCGCTCCTTCGTCCAGGGCAACGCGCCCTTCACGGGCCTGGAGAACTACACGAAGATCCTCGACGACCCGACGTTCACCCCGGCCCTGCTCCACACCGTGGTGTTCACGGCCGTGTGCCTGGTCTTCCAGTACGCCATCGGCCTGGCCCTCGCGGTCTTCTTCCACCAGCACTTCCGGCTGTCGGCGACCCTGCGCGCCCTGTTCCTGGTGCCGTGGCTGCTGCCGCTGATCGTGTCGGCCTCGACCTGGTCGTGGATGCTCAACAGCGACTCCGGCATCGTCAACGCCCTGCTGAGCACCATCGGTATCGGCCCGGTGAACTGGCTGACCTCACCGTCCTGGTCGCTCACCTCGGTGATCATCGCGAACATCTGGATCGGCGTCCCCTTCAACCTGGTCGTGCTCCACAGCGGCCTGCAGTCCATCCCCGCCGGCCTGTACGAGGCCGCGGCGCTGGACGGGGCGAACGCCTGGCAGCGCTTCTGGCGCATCACCTTCCCGCTGCTGCGCCCGGTGTCCGCGATCACCCTGCTGCTGGGCCTGGTCTACACGCTCAAGGTCTTCGACATCATCTGGATCATGACCAAGGGCGGCCCGGCGGACTCCTCCACCACCTTCGCCACCTGGTCCTACCAGCTCGGCTTCGGCAACCTCCTGCCCGCCTTCGGACCCGGAGCGGCCGTCGGCAACCTGCTCGTCGTCGCCGCCCTGGTCTTCGGCCTCGTCTACATCCGGGTCCAGCGAAAGCAGGCGCTGTCATGAACCGAAGCCCCAGCCGCACGTCGTGGAAGACGGCCATCGGGCTGCTGCTGACCGCGATCATGCTCTTCCCGGTGTACTGGATGCTCAACGTGTCCTTCACCCGCGACCAGGACATGCGCAAGAGCCCGCCGGACCTGCTGCCGCTGAACGGCACCCTGGCCGGTTACCGCACCGTCCTGGACGAGCAGTTGCCCTACCTCGCCACCAGCCTCGTCATAGGCCTGGGCACCGTCGTCCTGACCGTCGCCCTCGCCGCACCCGCCGGCTACGCCCTGGCCAAACTGCGCCCGCGCGGCGGCGGCGTGCTCGGCTTCCTCTTCCTGGTCGCCCAGATGATCCCCGGCATCATCATGGCGATGGGCTTCTACGCCATCTACCTCCAGCTCGGCCTGCTCCAGTCCGTGCCCGGCCTGATCGTCGCCGACTCCACCCTGGCCGTCCCCTTCGCCGTCCTCATCTTCACCGCGTTCATGTCCGGCATCCCCGGCGAACTGCTCCAGGCCGCGACGATGGACGGCGCCGGGCCCCTGACCACCTTCCGGTCCATCGTCCTGCCGATGAGCCGCAACGCCGTCGTCACGGTGTCCCTGTTCGCGTTCCTGTGGTCCTGGTCCGACTTCGTCTTCGCCAGCACCCTGGCGGGCGGCGGCGCCCACGAGCCGATCACCCTCGGCATCTACCACTACATCGGCAACAACAACCAGGAGTGGAACGCCATCATGGCCACCGCCGTCGTGGCCTCACTGCCCGCCACGGTGATCCTCGTCCTCGCCCAGCGCTACGTCGCCGCCGGTGTGACCGCCGGAGCCGTCAAGGACTGACCTCCCGCGAACTCCCGCGGACCTCCCCTTCTGCCGACGATCCCTGCTCGAGAAACGAGTCACGCCTTCATGACCGCCGCCCCGTCGTCCGGACCTGCCTTCTCCGTCCACGACATCCCGTTCAGCACGTTCGGATCCTGGTTCGGCATCTCACCCGTGGTGGCGGAGAAGACCTACGCCGAGGACCTCCACCTCGTCTCGCACCAGAACGGCATGCACGCCGTCCTCCGCCTCGTCCCCTGGACCCGGCGACGGGCGAGCGCGCCGACACCCGCGTCGAGGCGACACCGGGACTGCTCAGCTGGGTCGGCCCGGCCGGGCGCATCGACCTCGCCTACGAGTCGCCGGACACCGTACGCCTGCGGGGAGCGGCCTGGACATCGGCGTCTTCGCGGCAGCGCAGGTCCTGACGCCGTTCAGCGGGACGTACTTCTTCCACGACCCGGCAGCGGGCGCGCACGTGTTCACGTCGTACGAGACGGGACGCCGCTACCGCATCACCGTCCTGTCCGGCCGTATCGCCCGCACCGCCGGGGCCCAGGCCCTGGGCAGCGGCGACCGAGGTCTCGCCCTGGCCGAGGCGGCGGACGGCGGGTGGGAGATCGCCATCGAGGAAGTGGACACCGCTCGCCCGCCGTACGCGTCCTCGGCCGCCTTCGGCGAGATCGTGGCGGCGGCGCGCGGGTCCTTCGCGGACTTCGTCGACGCGGTGGCCCCCTGGCGTTCCTCCGCCACCCCGGCCGCCGAACTCGCCGCCTACGTCCTCTGGTCGGCGACCGTACGCCCGGCCGGACTCGTCTCCCGGCCCGCCGTACTCATGTCCAAGCACTGGATGGACAAGGTCTGGAGCTGGGACCACTGCTTCAACGCCCTGGCGCTGGCCCCGGGCTGTCCCGAACTGGCCACGGACCAGTTCGCCCTGCCCTTCGACCACCAGGACGGCAGCGGAGCCCTGCCCGACTCCGTCACCCACTCCGAGGTCCTCCACAACTTCGTCAAACCGCCCGTCCACGGCTGGGCGTCGGGCCATCTGCGCCGTCGGCTGCCGGTGGCTCCCAGCCGGGCGGAACTGGCCGAGATGTACGACCGGCTGGTCCGCTGGACGGACTTCTGGCTCACCGCGCGGCGCGCACCCGGTGCCGTCCTGCCCCACTACCAGCACGGCAACGACAGCGGCTGGGACAACGCCACCACCTTCGACCCCGAGCGGGTGGTCGTCACCGCCGACCTGGCCGCCTTCCTCGTCCTGCAACTGCATGAACTCGCTGATCTTGCCGCGGAGTTGCGGAAGCCGGACGAAGCGAGCCGGTGGACGCGAACGGCACACGACATCCAGTCGGCGCTGCTGGACGAACTCTGGACCGGCGAACGGTTCCTCGCCCGGGGAGCCGCCACCGGGCACACCTGGAGCAGCTCCAGTCTCCTCGACCTGATGCCCATCGTGTTGGGCGAGCACCTGCCCGGCGAGGTCTGCAGCGCACTGGCCGACCACATCAAGGCCCACCTGACCCCGTACGGCCTCGCCACCGAACTGCCCACCTCACCGCACTACCTCTCCGACGGCTACTGGCGCGGCCCCGTCTGGGCCCCCGCCACCGTCCTCATCGAGGACGGCCTGCGCCGCGCCGGCCACCACCGGCTCGCCGACGACATCAGCGCCCGCTTCCGCGCCCTGTGCGAGACCCACGGCTTCGCCGAGAACTTCGACGCCCTCACGGGCACGGGGCTGCGCGACCGCGCCTACACCTGGACCGCCGCCGGCTACCTCCTCCTCGCCGAAGCCCACGCACACCGGGGCGGCCACTGACCGGCGGGTCGAGCCCGGGCCTGTCTCACCGCAGCGGATGCAGCGCCGTCAACTCGGCCGCCCGGCGGCCCGTGACGATCGACTCCGCCAGCAACTTGCCGCTGAGGGGGCCCAGGGCGATGCCCCACATGCCGTGGCCCCCGCAGACGTGGCCCCGGGGCGAGCGGGTCGGGCCGACCATGGGCAGGCCGTCGGCCGTGCACGGGCGGGGGCCGGCCCACTCGTCGGTGCGGTGGGTGAGGCCGGCCGAAGGGAGCAGATCACGGACCGAGTTGACGATCGCCTCGATACGGCGGGGGCCGGCAGGGCGGTCGGGTGCCGTGAACTCCATCATTCCCACCACCCGCACCCGGTCCCCGAGCGGTGTGCAGACCACTCGCCGCTCGGCGAAGTACGTGGGCCGGGTGGGCAGCCCGCCCGGAGGCAGGGAGAAGCTGTAGCCGCGTCCGGACTGCACCGGGGTGCGCACACCGAAGGGCGCGGCCAGTCGGCCGAGCCAGGCTCCGGGGGCGAGGACGGCCGCGTCGGCATGCACGGACGTGCCGTCCCGGGCGAGGGCGACGACCCCGGTGCCCAGGTCCCGTACACGGGTGACCTCCAGGCCCGTGACGATCTTCCCGCCCCGGCCGCGGACCGCGTCGGCCGACGCCAAGACGAACGCCCCCGGGTCGAGGTGACGCTGGCCGTGCAGCCGCACGGCCGCGTCGACTCGCGACGAGAGCGCGGGCTCGAACTCGCGCGCCGCCGCCCCCGCCACCCGGCGCGGACGGCTGGCCGTCCCGCGTCGGCGGACGTGTCGCCCCCGTTCGACGGTGCCGGTGAACTCTCCCGGTCCGACCGGCTGCTGGTGAACGCCCTGGCCGGGGACGGGCGGTGCACGTTCGACGAACTGGCCCGGGTGGCCGGAGTGTCCGGGGCCACCGCCCGGCGCCGGCTGGGTGCCCTGCGCAGGGCCGGGCGGGTCCGCGTCCGAGCTGTGATCGAACCGGTGCTGCTCGGACTGCCGGTGGAGGCGGTGCTGTGGGTGCGGGCCGTGCCGTCGGAGGTCGATGCGGTGACGGCGGCGCTCGCCGGGTCCCCGCACGTCCGCTACGTCAGCTTCGTCACCGGCGAACGCCAGCTGCTGGTTCTGACCGCCTTTCCCGACGAGGCGGCGCTCCACGACTTCGTCACGCGTTCCTCGTGGTTGCGCGAGGCGGTGTCGGTGGACGTGTCGATGGTCCTCGGCGCGCTGAGGCGGGGCGGGATGCTCGCGCCGTGGCTGCGTGACTGACGTCCTGAGCTGAATCTCCTCCTGCCTCAGACGGTCGGTGCGCTCGCATCCGGACAACGCCGTCCGTCCGACGCGTGTCTAGGCCTCGTACCGCGGTGTCCACTGCGTCTTCGCGATCGCCTCGCGCAGTTCCGCCTCCGTCGCCCGCGGGGCCACCCCGTCCTCGACGGCGGCGAGTGCCGCGGCCAGGGCGATCTCGCGAGCGGACTCGCGCATCCCGGTCAGGGGCGGCAGCAGCGGCACGGGACCGTCCTCGCCGTGCGCGGCCCGTACCGCGCACTCGGCGACGGCCCGGGCGGCGGCCACCATCATGCGGTCGGTGACGCGCGTGGCGCGGCTCGCGGTCACCGCGAGCCCCATGGCCGGGAAGACGTACACGTTGTTCGACTGCGCCACGGGCACCTCGTGCCCGTCCACCGTCAGCGGCGGGAAGGGCGAGCCGGTGGCGATCAGCGCGCGGCCGTCTGTCCAGCGGGTGAGGTCGGCGGGCTCGGCCTCGGAGTGGGAGGTGGGGTTGGAGAGCGGGAAGATGACGGGCCGTTCGCAGGTCGAGGCCATCTGCCGCACGATCTCCTCGGTGAACGCGCCATGAGCGGTCGACAGCCCGATGAGCGCCGTCGGCTCGACGCGGCGCACCACCTCGCCGAGGCCGGTGCCGTCCCAGCCGGTCACCTCGTTGTCGTCGCGCGCGAACGTCCGCTGCTGCGGGGTCAGTTCCGTGCGCGACCGCACCAGCAGGCCGTCGACGTCGAGGATCCAGAACCGTGCCGTGGCCTCGTCCTCGGACAGACCCTCCTCGATCATGGCCGTCCGGATCATGTCGGCGACACCGATGGCCGCCGACCCCGCCCCCAGGATCACCAGGCGCTGCTCGGACAGCGGAGTGCCGGACACGTTCGCCGCGGTGGACAGGGCACCGAGCGTGACGGCCGCCGTGCCCTGGATGTCGTCGTTGAAGGTGAGCAGCCGGTCCCGGTAGCGCGCGAGGATGGGATGGGCGTGGGCGGTGGCGAAGTCCTCCCACTGGAGCAGCGTCCCGGGAAGCTCCGCCTCGACCGCCGACACGAAGGCCTCGATCATCTCGTCGTACTCGGCGCCGGTCAGCCTGGGGGCGCGCCGGCCGAGGTAGCGCGGATTGCGGAGCAGGTCCTCGTTGTCGGTGCCGACGTCCAGCAGGACCGGCAGGGTGCGGGCGGGGTGGATGCCGCCGATCGCCGTGTAGAGGCTGAGCTTGCCGATGGGGATGCCCATCCCGCCGACGCCCTGGTCGCCCAGGCCGAGGATGCGCTGCCCGTCGGTGACGACGATGACGTCCACGTCCTTGTCGCGGTGCGGGCGGTTGCGCAGGATGTTCCGGAAGCGGTGCCGGTCCTCCCACGTCAGGAACAGCCCGCGCGGCCGCCGGTAGATCTCGCTGAAACGCTGACAGGCCTCACCCACCGTCGGCGTGTATACGACGGGCAGCAGCTCCTCCAGGTACTCGGTGACCAGACGGTAGAAGAGCACCTCGTTGGTGTCCTGGAGCTGACGCAGATAGATGTGCCGGTTGAGGGGCTTGTCGTAGCCGTGGAACGCCTCGTAGGCGCGCGCGACCTGCTCGTCCAGGGTCTCCACGGCGGGCGGCAGCAGCCCGTCGAGACCGAGCTCCGCGCGCTCCTGCCGGCTGAAGGCGGTGCCCTTGTTGACCAGCGGATCGGCCAGGGTCGTGACGGCGGGGCTGGTGGTCGTGCGGGGGTGCTGGTTCATCGGCTGGTCCATGGTGTGACGCGTTCCCTGGACTCGCCGGTTCGTGCAGGCGACTTGCGCCGTTCGGTCCAACAGTCGTTTCGGTCCTCGGTTCACCGATGAGTTCCCGCGCGTCGCCCGGTCTACCTCTCCGTAAGGCGCACCGAGCCCCAACACCGAGCAGGAGAAGGCGACATGAGCGTGACGATCCCTCAGACGCAGGTCCGGACCGAGTCCCACACCCCCGGCTTCCTTTCCACCCGCCCCGTATGGCTGGTCGGCGTCCTGGCGACGCTCGCCGGTGCCGTCGTGACGGAGGCGTTCGCGCTCGTCGCCCGGGCCGCGGGCGTCCCGATGGAGGCGGCCAGCCCCGGGGCCGAGGAAGCCGCGGAGATCCCCGTCGGCGGCTTCGTCGGCGGCGTGCTGTTCTGGGGGGTCGCCGGGATCGTCCTGGCCGTGGTGCTCGCCCGCTGGGCACAGCGGCCCGCCCGCACCTTCGCCGTGACCACCGTCGTCCTCACCGCACTGTCCCTCGCCGGGCCGGCCGTCGCCCCGCACACGGCCACGTCCACCCAGATCGTCCTCGCCGCCTCCCATGTGGTGGCCGCCGCGGTGATCATCCCCTGGTGGCACGGCGGCTGTCCCACGTGCAGAGGTGACGCCCTCGACTCCCCGCATCCCGACACCGGCCCGTCGCGCTCACCGCCGACGGGCCGTCGTCGTGTGCGTGCCGCTGTCCCTCGCGGCAGCCCCCTTGAGCTACTCGCCCGACGGCGCGGTCAGCGGTACGCCCAGGCCCACCGCGGTGCCGGGGTTCGGCGTGCCGTCGGCGTTCCAGGTGACTTCCAGTGGCAGGACGGGCCGGCGGCCCCGCGCCGCGCAGCGTGGACGTGGCCCGGCTGGCCGGCGTCTCGCAGAAGACGGTTTCGAGGGTGCTCAGCGGGGAGCCGTACGTCTCCGACGAGGTGCACCGCCGGGTGCTGGAGGCGGCCGGGGAACTCGGCTACCGGCTGAACAGCGCGGCCAGGGCACTGGCCTCCGGGCGGACCCGCTCCATCGGCGTCGTCACGCTCGGCACCGCCCTCTACGGGCCCGCGTCGCTCCTGATCGGCGTCGAGCGGGCCGCGCGGGACGCGGGATACGCACTCCGGATGGTCAACACGCTCGAAGGCGATCCGGGCGGCGTCGTCGGCGCCGTGGAGTCGCTGCTGGAGCAGGGCGTGGACGGCATCGTCGTCTCCGAGCCCATCGACGAGGGAGCGGTCGCCCTCAGCGTCGACGTGCCGGTCCTCGTCCTCGGCGCGCCGGCGACGTTCGGCGGCACCCGGACCGTCGCCACCGGCGTCGGCGCCGAATTCCTCGCGCGCACGGCCACCGAACACCTGCTGGACCTCGGCCACACCACGGTCCACCACCTCGCGGGCCCCGAACGGTGGTTCGCCGCCCGGGACCGCATGGAGGGCTGGCGCAGTGCCCTCACCGCGCGGGGCAGGGAGCGGCCGGCCGTACCCGTCGGCGACTGGTCGGCCGCGTCGGGCTACGAGGCGGGCCGCGCCCTCGCCGCCGACGGTGACGTCACCGCCGTGTTCGCCGCCAACGACGACATGGCATCGGGCCCGGCAGCCGCCCCGGCCTTGCCCACGCCGTACCGCTGGCGCACGCTGGTCGTATGGGTGCGCAAGAGGGCCCTACGCTCATCACCTCCGTCCAGCGGGCCATGCGGCTGCTGGAGGCGGTGAGCGCACACCAGAACGGCGCGCCGGCGAAGCAGCTGGCGCGTGAGACCGGGCTGCCTCTGGCCACCGCCTATCACCTGCTGCGCACGCTGGTGCACGACGGCTACGTGCGGAAACTGGACGACGGCGGGTTCATCCTCGGTGACAAGTTGCAGAGCATCCGGACCACGGGGCGCGCGCAGGCGCTGCTCAGCCGCGTCCGGCCCACGCTCGCCGCGCTGCGGGACGAACTCACGACCCCGCCTATCTCACCTTCTACGAGGAGGGCGAGATCCGGGTCGCCGAGATCGTCGACGGCCCCGGGACGCCCCGCGTCGATCTCTGGGTGGGCTTCGAGGACGCGGGACACGCGACCGCACTGGGCAAGTCCGTGCTCAGGGAACTGGACGAGGAGTCCCGCAAGGACTACCTCTCCCGCCACCACCTCGCCGACCTCACCCCGCGGACCGTCACCAGCCTGCCGGAACTGCTCCGGCGGCTGGACACCTCACCCCTGGCCCCGGCCGTCACGGACCTGGAGGAGTACGCCCTCGGCACGGTCTGCGTCGCCGTCCCGGTCTACAGCGGGGACACACTCGGCTCCCTCGGCGTCTCACTGCCGGCGAACCGGCTCTCCCGGCTTCCGGAGATCAGCGAACGGCTGCTCCCGACCGCGAGCCGCGTGACGAGGAGCCTCTCGCTCACTATCTGAAAATCCGCTCCTTGCCGGTGTCCCAGCTCACCCCGTTTTCTGGATGAAACAGACATTTCCGGGGTGTGCCCCAGCCTGGCGCCCCGCTCACAGGTGAGGACCACGGATACAGACATGACCCACACCCGAGACCTTGGTGACGACCACTGGGCCGTACGGCCGTTCAAGAACCGAGTGGCCGGTGCCCGGGCCTCGGCCCGCAGACGCGCATTCGCGCAGCTGGCCGCCGGTATACCCGTCCTGCCCGTAGTGATCGTCACCGTCATCGTGCTCGTCGACCTCGTCGGCGGAGCCGGGATGATCTGGCTGCCCCTGCTCGCGGCCGGACCGGCCCTCGCTGCCACGACCAACGGGCCGCGCGGGGTCCTCTCGGTCGGCCTCCTCGCCGTCGCACTCGGCGCGACGCTCGGCATCCGGGACGGTATCCCGGGCCGGGAACTGGCCGCCGTACTGTCCGCCCTCGTGGCCGTCACCCTCGCGAGCGGCCTGGCCGGCGTCCTGCGGGGGCGCCGGGAGCGGGTGCTCGCGGCCGTCCGCTCGGTCGCGGAGACCGCCCAGCACGCGCTGCTCAAGCCCGTGCCGTCGACCGTCGGACCGTTCCAGGTGGCCGTCCGCTACAGCGCCGCGGCGGCCGAGGCCCGTATCGGCGGGGACCTCTACGCCCTGATACCCACCCCGCACGGGGTGCGGCTGATCGTCGGCGATGTGCGCGGCAAGGGGCTGCCCGCCGTGGGGACCGCCGCGCTGGTGCTCGGTGTCTTCAGGGAGGCCGCCCACGACGAGCCCGATCTCCTCGCCGTGGTCGACAGGATCGAGCGGAGCCTGGCGCGCAACCTCGGTCACGACGACTTCGTCACGGCCGTGGTCGCCGGATACCCGCAGGCCGGGCATCTGGAGGTGGTGAACTGCGGGCACACGCCGCCGCTGCTGGTGCGTGCCTGCGGGAGCGTCACGCCCGTGGAGCCCGCCCATCCGTCACCGCCTCTCGGACTGCGCGCCCTCACCGGTCACGCGCCCAGCCTCCACAAGCTTCCCTTCGACGAAGGTGACCAGCTGCTGCTCTACACCGACGGTGTCACCGAAGCCCGGGACCACGGGCGGGCCTTCTATCCGCTCGCCGAAGGACTGGAGCGCCACGTGTCCCACGAGCCGGCCCGCACTCTCGACGCGCTCCACGACGAGCTGCTGGCCCATGTGGGCGGCCGGCTGCACGACGACGCGGCGCTGCTCCTGATCCGCAAACCGGCCGCGTCCGAAGCGGGCGTGCCCGCCGAGGTGACCGCTTCCGGCGCGGCTCCCGAGGTGCGGTGCTACCTGTGAGGGAGGTGTTACCGCTCCTCGCGCAGATCCTTGACCCGGCGGAGTTTGCCGACGGAGCGCTCCAGGGTCTCCGGTTCGACGATCGCCACGTCGACGGTGACGCCGACTCCGTCCTTGACGTCCTTCGCGATCGCGCGGGCGGCGGCCTCGCGCAGTCCGGCGGGTGTGCCGGGGCGGGTTTCGACGCGGACGGTCATGTGGTCCATGCGGCCGCGCCGGGTCAGCTGGATCTGGAAGTGCGGGGCGACGCCGGGCGTGCGCAGCACGATCTCCTCGATCTGGCTGGGGAAGACGTTCACCCCACGCAGGATGATCATGTCGTCGCAGCGGCCGGTGATCTTCTGGATGCGACGGAAGGCGGGCCGGGCCGTGCCGGGCAGCAGCCGGGTCAGGTCGCGGGTGCGGTAGCGGACGACCGGCAGGGCCTCCTTGGTCAGGGACGTGAAGACCAGCTCGCCCTCCTCGCCCTCGGGCAGTACCTCGCCCGTGATCGGGTCGACGACCTCGGGATAGAAGTGGTCCTCCCACACGTGCAGCCCGTCCTTGGTCTCCACGCACTCCTGGGCGACACCCGGGCCGATCACCTCCGACAGGCCGTACATGTCGACGGCGTGGATGTCCATCCGCTCCTCGATCTCGCGGCGCATCTCCTCCGTCCACGGCTCGGCACCGAAGACGCCCACCCGCAGGCTGCTGCCACGCGGGTCGACGCCCTGGCGTTCGAACTCGTCGAGCAGGGTGAGCAGGTAGGAGGGGGTGACCATGATGATCTCGGGCTGGAAGTCCTGGATGATCTGCACCTGGCGTGCCGTCATGCCCCTGAGGCGGGGATGACGGTGCACCCGGCCCGCTCGGCGCCGTAGTGGGCGCCGAGGCCGCCGGTGAACAGGCCGTAGCCGTAGGAGATGTGCACCTTGTGCCCGGGACGGCCGCCCGCGGCACGGATCGAGCGGGCGACCAGGTCCGCCCACATCGACAGGTCGTTCTCCGTGTAGCCGACCACCGTCGGCCGCCCGGTGGTGCCGCTGGAGGCGTGGACGCGGCGGACCTGGTCCATGGGGACGGCGAACATGCCGAACGGGTAGGTGTCCCGCAGGTCCGCCTTGGTAGTGAAGGGGAAGCGGGACAGGTCCGCCAGGGTCCGGCAGTCGTCGGGCGTGACGCCGGCCTCGTCGAACTTCTTCCGGTACGTCTCCACGTTGTCGTAGGCGTGGCGCAGGCTCCGGCTTGTCGTAGGCGTGGCGCAGGCTCCGGCGCAGGGTCGAGCTGGAGCTCGCGCAGTTCCTCGCGCGTCAGGCGCTCAGCGTCGTCCAGCAGGTCGTGGGGGAGGGGTTCGCCCCGCGCTGTCCAGCCGCCGTGTCAGCTGTACGTCTCACTTCACGCACCACCTTGTAACCCGACCGACCATTCGGTTAGCTTCGGCGCTGCCAAGTAATCCAGCCGCCTCTAGGCCTGTCAAGGATCAGGGGCTTACCAAGGCGCGCGGGGCGTTCTATGATGGACCGAACGAATGGTCGGTTGGAAGTGAGACGGATGGACACGACACACTCCAGCCCCCCGGGGGGGGACGGCGCCGAGCCGGTTCTCCAGCAGCACTTCGACGCGACGATCGCGCGGGACCAGCGGATCGAGCCGCGTGACTGGATGCCGGAGGGCTACCGGAAGACGCTCGTCCGGCAGATCGCGCAGCATGCGCACTCGGAGATCATCGGCATTGCAGCCGGAGGCGAGTGGATCACGCGTGCGCCGTCGCTGCGCCGCAAGGCCATTCTGTTCGCGAAGGTCCAGGACGAGGCCCGGGCACGGGCTGTATCTGTACTCGGCGGCGGAGACGCTGGGCGCCGACCGTGCGGATCTGACCGAGCGGCTTCGAGGGCCGCCAGAAGTACTCCTCGATCTTCAACTACCCCACGCTGAGCTTCGCGGACGTCGGGGTGATCGGCTGGTTCGTGGACGGGGCGGCGATCTGCAACCAGGTGCCGCTGTGCCGCAGCTCCTACGGCCTTACGCGCGTGCGATGGTGCGGATCTGCAAGGAGGAGTCGTTCCATCAGCGGCAGGGCTACGAGCTGCTGATGACGATGATGCGGGCACCGCGGCAGCGGGAGATGGTGCAGGACGCGGTGAACCGCTGGTGGTGGCCGTCGCTGATGATGTTCGGCCCGCCCGACGACGCCTCGCCCAACTCCGCGCAGTCCATGGCCTGGAAGATCAAGCGGCACAGCAACGACGAGCTGCGCCAGCGCTTCGTCGACATGACCGTCCCGCAGGCCGAGAAGCTCGGCGTGACGCTGCCCGACCCGGAGCTGCGCTGGAACGAGGAGCGCGGACACCACGACTTCGGCACCCCCGACTGGACGAGCTGATGCGGGTCATCAAGGGCGACGGCCCGTGCAACGCCCAGCGGATGGGGCGGCGACGCACCGCTCATGAGGAGGGTGCCTGGGTGCGTGCGGCGGCCAGCGCCCACGCGGCCAAGCAGGCCGCCCGCGCGGAGAAGGGAGCGGTGGCATGACCGCCGAGAAGCAGAACTGGCCGCTGTACGAGGTGTTCGTGCGCGGCAAGCGCGGGCTGAACCACGTCCACGTGGGCTCGCTGCACGCCGCCGACGACCGTATGGCGCTCACTCACGCCCGGGACCTGTACACGCGGCGCAACGAGGGCGTGAGCATCTGGGTGGTGCGCTCCGAGCACATCGCCGCCTCGACCCGCGACGAGAAGGACCCCTTCTTCGAGCCGAGCGCCGACAAGGTCTACCGGCACCCGACCTTCTACGACATTCCCGACACGTCCCGCACATCTGAAGGAGAGGGCATGAGCGACGACCACGTCTACATGACCCTCGCCGAGGGACACGAGGACGACACCGCTGGGCCTACGGCACCGGCTTCGAGGACCCCCTGCACGGCGTCGACACCGCCGTACCCGACGGCGTCGACGCCGGGGAACTGGCCGCCCTCTGCGTCACCCTGGCCGATGACGCCCTGGTCTCGGCCCAGCGGCTGGCCGAGTGGACCACCCGCGCCCCGGAGCTGGAAGAGGAGGTGGCGCTGGCCAACATCGGGCTCGACCTGCTCGGCCAGGCCCGCCTGCTGTACTCCCGAGCCGGCCAGGTCGACGGCACCGGGCGCGGCGAGGACGCCTACGCCTACTTCCGCGACGCCGGCGAGTTCCGCAACGTACGCCTTGCGAACTCCCGGGCGGCGACTTCGCGTTCTCGGTCGTGCGGCTGCTGGTGTTCTCCAGCTGGCGCCGTCGCACTTCGAGCGGCTCACCGCCCACGGCGACCCGGTGCTCGCGGCGATCGCTGCCAAGGGTGTGAAGGAGCTGACCTACCACCGGCAGTACGCGGCCGAGTGGGCGGTACGGCTGGGCGACGGCACCGAGGAGTCGCACCGCCGGACGCGCAGGGCGCTGGAGCAGGTGGCGCCTACCTGGGCGAGTTGTTCACGGCGTACGACGTACGGGACGAGGTCGTCGCCGTCCTGCGGCAGGTCACCGAGGCGGCGGGCTGCCATGCCCGTCTACCGGCCGCTGCCCGGCTCGGGCCGCAGCGGGGAGCACACGAAGCATCTCGCCCCGCTGCTGGCCGAGTTGCAGGGCGTGGCCCGCGCCCCCCGGAGGCGACATGGTGACCACACTGCCGGCCGCGCGAAGGGCCCGGCGCATCGCCGAGCAGGTCCCGGACCCGAGCTGCCCATGCTCACGCTGGCCGACCTCGGCGTGCTGCGCGAGGTGTCCCTGGACCCGGACGGGACGGTGGTCGCGAGCCTGACCCCGACCTACTCGGGCTGCCCGGCCATGGCCGAGATGCGGCGGGCGTGGCCGCCCGGCTCAAGGACGCCGGCTACGCGCGCGTGGAGATCCGCACCGTCCTCGACCCGCCGTGGACCAGCGACTGGATCACGCCGGCCGGCCGCCGCAAGCTCGCCGAACACGGCATCGCCCCGCCCGGGGCAGCGCCCGCGCGCGCCGCCGGACCGGTGCCGCTCGTGCTGTCGCCGACCCGCCGCTCGGTGCCCTGCCGCGCTGCGGCGGCGCGGACACGGAGGAGACCTCCCGCTTCGCCGCCA
This sequence comes from Streptomyces coeruleorubidus, assembly GCF_028885415.1. Classification (GTDB taxonomy): domain Bacteria; phylum Actinomycetota; class Actinomycetes; order Streptomycetales; family Streptomycetaceae; genus Streptomyces; species Streptomyces coeruleorubidus_A. The sequence continues at coordinate 553,708 of NZ_CP118527.1, read as the reverse complement.
CGTCCTGCAAGGCGCTGTGGCGCTTGCCTCGTCTGCCGCGAGCCGTTCGAGTACGTCAAGGAGATCTGATGGAGGACCTGATGGAGCCGGCCCCCGCCCCGGCGGCACGCGCGCGTGCCCGCGACGTCCGGTCTTCCACCCCCTGCGGGTCGCCGCCGTGCAGCCGCTGTGCGAGGACGCGGCGGCCGTCAGCTTCGACATCCCGGCCGAGCTGACCGAGGAGTTCGCCTTCGCGCCCGGCCAGTCGCTCACCCTGCGGCGCGAGGTCGACGGCCGGGACGAGCGCCGGTCGTACTCGATCTGCTCACCCGCCGGCACGGCACGCGCATCGGCGTCCGGGTCGTACCCGGCGGCCTGTTCTCCTCCTGGCTGTGCACGAGGTGCGCCCCGGCGACACCGTCGAGGTGATGGCCCCCACCGGCGCCTTCACTCCCGACCTCACCACCCCCGGCACCACGTCCTGATCGCGGCCGGCTCCGGCATCACGCCCATGGTCTCCATCGCCGAGTCCGTCCTGGCCGCCGACTCCCGCTCGACGGTCACCCTCTTCTACGGCAACCGCCGCTCCGGCACCGTGATGTTCGCCGACGAGCTGGCCGACTGAAGGACCTCTACCCGACGCGGTTCCAACTCGCCCACGTCCTCTCCCGTGAGCCCCGCGAGGCCGAGGTGCTCTCCGGCCGCCTCGACGCCGACCGGCTGTCGGCGCTCATCGACGCGCTGGTCGACGTGGAGTCCGCCGACCACTGGTGGCTGTGCGGCCCGCACGGCATGGTCCGCGCCGCCCAGCAGGTCCTGGCCGGCCGCGGCGTGCCCGGCGACCGCGTCCACCAGGAGCTGTTCTACGCCGACGACGAGCCCGTACGCGAGGTCCACCACGCCGAGGCCGGCCCCTCCGGCCCGGTCAGCCAGGTCACCGTCACCCTCGACGGCCGCTCCACCACCTCCGCCCTCCCCCGCGAGCGGACCATCCTCGAAGGCGCCCAGCAGACCCGCCCCGACCTGCCGTTCGCCTGCAAGGGCGGCGTCTGCGGCACCTGCCGCGCCCTGGTCACCGACGGCAAGGCCGACATGCGCCGCAACTTCGCCCTCGAACCGGCCGAGTCGACGCGGGTTACGTCCTCACCTGCCAGTCGTTCCCGGTCTCCGACGCCCTGACGGTGGACTTCGACACCTGAGCCCCACCCCGAGGGGCGCCGCTCACCCTCCAGAAGGAGGCCGCGGACGGCTCGCAGGAGTGGCGGCTGGTCCGGCAGGCGGGGCCTCGGCCCCACTGACGTTCACCCGTCGCGCAGCACGCGCAACGCCGTGAGGGCGACGTGGAGTTCGGTGCGCCGTTCACCGGATTCGAGGTCGGTGTCGAGGAGGGTTCGATGGTGCGCAGACGCTGGTACATCGTCTCCCGGGACAGGCCGCCCCGACGGGCCGCGGTGGTCTTGTTGCCGGCGGCGTCGAGGTAGTGCCCGAGCGTCGTCAGCAGGTCGGTGCCGTGCCGGGTGTCGTGGTCGATGAGCCGGCCGAGGCGCCGTTCGGTGTAGTCCTGGATCCGGGTGTCCTCGCGCAGGGCGTACAGCAGGCGGCGCAGGTCGATGTCCGGCAGCTCGTGGAAGGAGCGGTCGGCGGGAAGGGGCTGGCCGGCGGGGTGGCCTCGATGACGCGGGCCGCCTCCCGGAAGGAGCGGGCGGTGTCGGCGAGGTCCGCCACCTCCGAGCCGGCGCTCACGAGCGCCTCCGGGGACAGCCCAGCGCGGTGCGGCTCAGGCGCTCGGCCGCCGGACGCCAGGGCTGGGCGGCGCAGGGCCAGCGACACCCAGACGGCCGGGGGAGAGCTCGCCGACGAGCGCCGGGACACCCGCCGACCTGAGCTCCCGGTGCAGTCGGGACTCCGGCTCCGCCCCCGCGGCACAAGGGCCCAGGTCGACGAGCAGCGCCAGGAATCGGCTGTCCTCGGTGGGCAGGCCAGCGCGGCGCAGCGGGCCCGGGCGTCCGCGGGGGAGTGGTGGCGCTGTTCGGCCAGTTCCCGCAGGGCGCTGCGGTGGGCCGTGTGTTCCCACGGCGTGGCGTGGATGAGGCGGGCGACGGTCAGCGCCATCGCCGTCCTCTCCAGGACGGTGACGTGCTCCGGCCCGAAGTCCGGCCCGTCGTCGGGAGCCCGGAGCATGGCCAGACGGCCCCAGCGTTCACCCTGGTAGGAGACCGGCGCGGTCAGCCAGCCCTCCGGACCGCCACCTCCGTGTGGTCGCCCGGCTCGGTGGCCCGGGAGCGCTGCTCCCAGCCGGTGAGCGCCTCCTGCACCGTGCTGCCCGACGGCTCGCAGATCAGAGCCTGGTGCGCCAGGTTCTCCAGGACGACCGTGCGGCCGCTCATCTCCGCCGCCGCACGCACCACGTCCTGAGGCCCCGCGCCGCGCAGCGTCAGCGCGGTGAACGCCTCGTGGATCCGCTGGGTCCGGCGCATCGCGTCGGCCTGGTTGCCGAGGATGAGGGCGTGGACGACCTGGGTGACCTCCAGGAAGTTGACGTCCCGGGCGAGGGTCACCAGGGGAAGCCCCGGGCGCGGCAGGCCTGGACGAGGGCGTCGGGCGGGCGGTGGTAGCGCCGTACCAGCTCGATGACCAGGGCGGCAGCTCCCACCTCGGTGAGTTCGTCGACGTACCGGCGGACCCCCGCGGCGTCCTCGGCAGCGGCATGCCCGTCGTCAGGACCAGCTCCCCGCCCTTGAGGAAGGACGCCGGGTCCGTCAGCTCGGTGATGTGCACCCAGCGCACCGGCCGGTCCAGCTGGGCCAGCCCGGTGACGACCTGGGGCTGTCCGGCGGCCAGGACGGGCAGGGCCAGCACGTCGGCGACGGTCGGCGCGCGACCGGCCGGGGCCTTCGGGTGGTTCTCGTTCACGGTGACTCCCTGCTCGCCCGGTCACTCTGACAAGCGCCACTGACCTGCGCAAGAGCTGTCCACGGCAGGGGCGGGCGGGACCCGAGGGGTTCGGAGGTTGACACAACGTCCGAACAACGCGTTCCGGCTGGACAGATCACGCGTTGTCGCCCGTCGCGGGGGCTTGGATGCTCGGTTACCGGAGCTGAGCCCAGCAACCACACCTCGACGTACGGCCGGGAGACAACATGACCGCACTGTCGCCGCACCTTCGCCAGGCCACACCCGTGGTGGCGGCCCGGGGCGAGGGCGTCCACCTCTACGGTGAGGACGGCCGCCGCTACCTCGACTTCACCGCCGGCATCGGCGTCACCAGCACCGGGCACTGCCACCCCAAGGTCGTGGCGGCGGCGCAGGAGCAGGTGGGCTCGCTGATCCACGGCCAGTACACCACCGTCATGCACCAGCCGCTGCGCCGTCTCGTCGACAAGCTGGGCGAGGTGCTGCCGGCCGGCCTCGACAGCCTGTTCTTCACCAACTCCGGCAGCGAGGCCGTCGAGGCGGCACTGCGGCTGGCCCGCCAGGCCACCGGCCGCCCCAACGTCCTGGTCTGCCACGGAGGTTTCCACGGCCGTACCGTCGCCGCCGCCTCCATGACCACCTCCGGCATCCGCTTCCGGTCCGGCTTCTCCCCGCTGATGAGCGGCGTGGTCGTCACCCCGTTCCCGACGGCCTTCCGGTACGGCTGGGACGAGGAGACCGCCACCCGCTTCGCCCTGAAGGAGCTCGACTACACCCTCCAGACGATCTCGTCGCCCGCCGACACGGCCGCGATCATCGTCGAGCCGGTGCTCGGCGAGGGCGGCTACGTGCCTGCGAACCGCGCCTTCATCGAAGGGCTGCGCGAGCGGGCGGACCGGCACGGCATCCTGCTGATCTTCGACGAGGTGCAGACCGGCGTCGGCCGCACCGGGCGCTTCTGGGGCCACGACCACTTCGGCGTCACCCCGGACATCCTCGTCACCGCCAAGGGCCTGGCCAGCGGCTTCCCCATCTCCGGCATCGCCGCCTCCGAGGAACTGATGGCCAAGGCGTGGCCCGGCTCGCAGGGCGGCACGTACGGCGCCAACGCCGTCGCCTGCGCCGCCGCCTGCGCGACCCTCGACGTCGTACGCGACGAGAAGCTCGTCGAGAACGCCGAGGCGATGGGCAAGCGGCTGCGCCACGGTCTGGAGGCGGTGGCCGACCGGACCCCGGGCATCGGCGACGTCCGCGGCCTCGGACTCATGCTCGCCACCGAGTTCGTCACCGAGGACGGCAGCCCCGACTCCGAGACCGCCGCCCGTGTGCAGCGCGCCGCCATCGACGAGGGCCTGCTCCTGCTGCTGTGCGGAGCCTGGAACCAGGTGGTCCGCATGATCCCGGCGCTCGTGATCGACGAGGCGGGCGTGGACGAGGGCCTGCAGGCCTGGGCGAACGCCGTGGAGGCCGGTACGTCGGGAGCGGCGGACCGATGACCACCGCCACCCGCGACCTGGAGGGTCTGACGGACCGCATCGCCGAGATCGCGCCCGGCCTGCGGGTGGAGACCGGCCCGGGGGCGACGGGCCCCTATGCCTACGACGCCTCGAACTACCGTGTGCTGCCGCGGGCCGTGGCCTTCCCGCGCACCGCCGACGACGTGGTCGCGGTGCTGCGGGCCTGCCGGGAGGCGGGCGTGCCGGTCACGGCCCGGGGTGGCGGCACCAGCATGGCCGGCAACGCGGTCGGGCTCGGGGTCGTCCTGGACTTCTCCCGGTACATGAACCGGATCCTGGACATCGACCCGGCGGCACGCACCGCGCGCGTCGAGGCCGGTGTCGTCCTCGACGCGCTGCGCGGGGCGACCGCGCTGCACGGGCTGGACTTCGGTCCGGATCCGTCCTCGCACAGCCGCTGCACCCTCGGCGGCATGATCGGCAACGACGCGTGCGGCAACCGGTCGGTGCGGGACGGGCGGACCAGCGGCCATGTGGAGGCCCTGGAGATCGTGACGGCCGACGGCGTGCGGGCCGTCGTCGACCACTCCGGGCTGCGTGCCGCCGAGCCGGGCGACGCGGAGGCTGTGCGGCGCGTCGCCCGGCTCGAATCCGGCCTCAGGCGGCTGGTCGAGGACAACCTGGCGCTGATCCGTACCGAGCTGGGCCGGATCCCGCGTCAGGTCTCCGGCTTCCAGCTGCATCACCTGCTGCCGGAGCACGGGTTCGATCTGGTCCGTGCTCTGGTGGGCACCGAGGGCACCTGTGCGGTCGTCACCGCCGCGACGGTCCGCCTGGTGGCGACCGCACAGGCCTCCACACTGCTGACCCTCGGCTACGAGGACGTGGTCGAGGCGGCCGAGGACGTGCCGGAGATCCTGCGCTTCTCGCCCAGCGCGGTGGAGGGCATGGACGAGGCGATCGTCGCCACCATGCGCGCCCGCCGCGGCCCGGACTCCGTCACCGGCCTGCCGGAGGGGCGGGCCTGGTTGTATGTCGAGTTGGAGGGTGACGATCAGGCTGCGGTGAACGCCCGCGCCGCCGAGCTGTTGGATGTGCTCAAGACGCGGGGGCGGATGACCGGCGGCCGGGTGGTGGAGAGCCCGGCCGAGCGGCGGTCGCTGTGGCGGGTGCGTGAGGACGGGGCGGGGCTGGCCGCCCGCCTCGTCGACGGTGGCGAGTCCTGGCCGGGCTGGGAGGACGCGGCCGTCGCGCCCGAGCACCTGGCCGCCTACCTGCGCGACTTCCGCAAGCTGCTGACCAGCCACGACCTGACCGGCGTGCTGTACGGGCACTTCGGCGCGGGATGCGTGCACGTGCGGATCGACTTCGACCCGGCCACCGAGGGCGGCCGGGCGGTCATGCGCCGGTTCCTGACCGAGGCGGCCGCGCTGGTGGTCGAGCACGGCGGCACGCTGTCGGGTGAGCACGGCGACGGACGGGCGCGCAGCGAACTGCTGGAGGTCATGTACAGCCACCGCATGATCGCCGCGTTCGCCGCGTTCAAGAAGGTCTTCGATCCCGAGGGTCTGCTGAACCCCGGCGTGATCGTCGATCCGGCCCCGCTGGACGCCGACCTCGCGCTGCGCGAACTCCCCCTCGTGGAGACGACGTTCGGCTTTCCGCATGACGAGGACGGTTTCGCCGGCGCAGTGCGCCGCTGCGTCGGTGTGGGCCGTTGCCGCAGTGACGCGGGTGGCGTGATGTGCCCGAGCTACCGGGCCACGGGGGAGGAGAACGCCTCCACCCGTGGCCGGGCCCGCATGCTCCAGGAGATGGTGCGCGGCGAAGCGATCCAGGACGGCTGGCGCTCGACCGAGGTCAAGGACGCCCTCGATCTGTGCCTGTCCTGCAAGGCCTGCTCCAGCGACTGCCCCGTCGGCGTCGACATGGCCACCTACAAGGCGGAGTTCCTCCACCAGCACTACAAGGGACGGTTCCGTCCGCGTTCCCATTACTCGCTGGGCTGGCTGCCGCTGACGTCGGCGTTGGCCGGATACGTGGCCCGCCCGGTCAATCTGCTGCTGCGGGACCGTTCGGCAGGCTCCTCGCCCGCCTCGGCGGTGTGACCACCCGGCGCAGGATCCCGGCCTTCGCCTCCCGGCGTGCCCTGCGCAAGACCCTGCGCGCGGCCAGAACCCCAGGGCCGGCGAAGGCCGTGCTGTTCGTGGACAGCTTCACCCGCGCCTTCCGCCCCGAGGTCGCCGCAGCCGCCGGGCGCGTCCTGGCCGACGCCGGCGTCCCCTGCACGCCCCAGGACGGCCTGTGCTGCGGACTGACCTGGGTCAGCACCGGACAGCTGAACGTCGCCCGCAGAATCATGGCCCGCACGGTCGCCACCCTCGACAACGGCGACGACCGGCCGATCATCGTGGCCGAGCCGAGCTGTGCGGCCGCGTTGAAACGTGACGTCCCGAATTGCTCGGTACCGAGGCCGCCCAGCGCGTCGCAAGCCGCGTCCAGACCTTCGCCGGGGCCCTCACCGACCTCGCCGACCAGGGCTGGAGCCCGCCGCCGCTGCCCGAGAACGTCGTGCTCCAGACCCACTGCCACGAGTACGCCACCTTCAAGGGCCGCCGCCCCGCCGACCTATTGCGCCGACTCGGCGTGGGAGGCGTCGACGAGGCCGAGGGCTGCTGCGGACTCGCCGGCAACTTCGGCTTCGAGGCAGAGCACTACGACACCTCCATGGCCGTCGCCGATCTCGCCCTCAAACCCCGTATCGACAACCTCGACGGACGCACCGTCGTGGCCGACGGCTTCAGCTGCGCCACCCAGATCGACCACCTCGCCGGCGACCGGGACATCCGCGCCCTGCACCTCGCGGAACTCCTCGACCCCGCCGCCGATCGAACAGGAGAGACATCATGACCGAGGTACTGAACCAGTTGTTCATCGGTGGTGCCTGGGTGGACGCCGCGGACGGCGCCACCATGCCCGTCGACGACCCCGCGACCGGCGAGATCCTCTGCCACGTCGCCGACGCCGGTCCGAAGGACGCCAAGCTTGCTGAGGAAGCGGCCGTTCAGGCCCAGCAGGACTGGGCACGTACCGCACCCCGGGCCCGCAGCGAGATCCTTCGCCGCGCCTACGAGCTCATCCTCGAGCGCACCGACGAACTCGCCCACCTGATGACGTCCGAGATGGGCAAGCCGCTCGCCGAGGCCAGGGGAGAGGTGGCGTACGCCGCCGAGTTCTTCCGCTGGTTCTCCGAGGAGGCCGTCCGCATCGACGGCGGCTGCGGCACCCTGCCCGACGGGCGCAACCGCATGCTGCTCTCCCGTCGCCCGGTGGGCCCCTGCCTGCTGATCACGCCGTGGAACTTCCCGCTGGCCATGGGCACCCGCAAGATCGGCCCGGCGATCGCGGCGGGCTGCACGATGGTCCTCAAGCCGGCCCCGCAGACCCCGCTCTCCAGCCTCGCCCTGGCCGGGGTCCTGAAGGAGGCCGGGCTGCCGGACGGCGTGCTGAACGTCGTCACCACCTCCCGCGCCGGCGAGGTCTGCGAACCGCTCCTGCGCGGCGGCCGGATCCGCAAGCTGTCCTTCACCGGCTCCACGGGCGTCGGCCGGCTGCTGCTCGCCCAGTGCGCCGACACCGTCGTACGGACGTCGATGGAGCTGGGCGGCAACGCGCCGTTCATCGTCTTCGACGACGCCGATCTGGACGTGGCCGTGGACGGCGCGATGGTCGCCAAGATGCGCAACATGGGCGAGGCGTGCACCGCCGCGAACCGCTTCTTCGTGCACCGCTCGGTGGCCGACGAGTTCGGCCGGCGGCTCGCCGAGCGCATGGGCGCGCTCGTGGTGGGCCCCGGCACCCGGGAGGGTGTCGACGTCGGCCCGCTGATCGACGCCGCCGGACGGGCCAAGGTCGCGGAGCTCGTCGCCGACGCCGTCGAGCGCGGTGCCCGGGTGCTCGTCGGCGGCCGTACGCCGGAAGGCGCGGGCTGCTTCTACCCGCCGACCGTGCTCGCCGACGTCGACCCCGGCAGCCGCCTGATGGACACGGAGATCTTCGGCCCCGTCGCGGCGATCCTCACCTTCGACGACGAGGACGAGGTCCTGCGCCGCGCCAACGACACGCAGTGGGGTCTGGTCGGTTACGTCTTCACCCAGGGCCTGGACCGTGGGCTGCGCGTCAGCGAGGGTCTGGAGGTGGGCATGGTGGGCCTGAACACCGGCCTCGTCTCCAACCCGGCCGCGCCGTTCGGCGGGGTCAAGCAGTCCGGCCTCGGCCGCGAGGGCGGCCGGGTCGGGATCGAGGAGTTCCTGGAGTACCAGTACGTCGCGGTGCCCGTGCGATGACGGCGTTTCCGTCCTGACACACGCCCCATCGCGCACCGCGCGGGAAGCCCCCGCGTACCCGGCCCGCACGCGGGTCGCCCCGTGCCCGGCCTCCCCCCGGTCGGGCACGGGGCACACGGCCGACACGTCCGGCGCACCGGCGGCCCCATGACATCGGAGAAGAGCACCATGGCGAGTCCGACCCCTGGCCAGGACGACTTCTGGAAGCACGTCCGCGCGGCCTACCCGGAGCAGCAGCCCCTGCTCAACCTGAACAACGCGGCGGTCAGCCCGCCGCCCCTGGTCGTCGAGCAGGCGACGATCGACGCCTACCGGCTGGTCAACCGGAACCCCGACCGCAACATGTGGAGCAACCTCGACCTCGCGCTCCCCGAGGTCAAGGCGGAACTCGCCGAGCTGATCGACTGCGACCCCGGCGAGATCGCGCTGAACCGGAACTCCACCGAGGGCCTGTGCACGGCGATCTTCGGTATCCCGCTGGCCGCCGGCGACCAGGTCGTGGTCTCGCACTGGGACTACCCGAGCGTGCGCGCCGCCTGGCTCCAGCGGCAGGAACGCGAGGGCATCGAGGTCGTCACCGCCGACTACGACCTCATGGACAGCGACGACGAGATCTTCGAGGCGTACGCGGCGGTCCTGACACCGCGCACCCGTGTCCTTCAGATCACCCACATGTCCCACTGGACGGGACGGGTCGTGCCGGCGAAGCGGCTGTGCCGGCTGGCGAGGGACAACGGGACGCTCACCGTGGTGGACGGCGCCCAGACCTTCGCGCAGATGCCGGTGAGCTTCCGTGACCTGGACTGCGACTTCTTCGTCACCAGTCTGCACAAGTGGATGGGCGCGCCGGTCGGCAACGGCATGCTGGTCGTCAGAGAGGGAGTCATCGACCGCACGTGGCCCCTGCTGGCCCCCTTCGATCCGCCGCCGCTGGGCGTCGACAAGTTCGACCACTGGAACCTCGGCACGTACAACTCGGCCCTGCAGGCCGGCATCCTGCCGGCGGCGCGCTTCCACCGGGAGATCGGGGCCCGGGCCGTCCACGCGCGCGTACGGGAGCTGACCCGGTACTGGGTGGAGCGCGCCGCCGCGATCCCCGGGTTCAGGCTGCACACGCCGCTGGACACGGAGACCCTGGGCGCGGTGAGTCTCTTCTCCGTCGACGGCCTGGACGCCAGAGTCGTGGAACAGGAGCTCCGGGACGCGCACCAGGTGCATGTGAAGTACCGGGAGGTGCGGCACCTGAGCGGCATGCGCGTGTCGCCCCACATCTACATGCGCGAGAGCGAGCTCGACCGCTTCGTGGACGCTCTCGCGGAAGTGGTGGACAAGCAGAGTGCGGGCCGCTCCTGACGCGCGAACGCGTCACGCCCCCTGCCGGCCCCGTCGGCAGCAGGGGGCGCTGTCATGCGTGCCGGGCTGTCACGCGCCCGATCGGCGGTCGCTGATGCCGCCCGCCGTGTCGGCGACCAGGCGGCCCCACTCGGGCAGCCGGTCCGCGTCGTAGCGGGAGTCCGGCATGGAGACGGCCACGGAGGCGAGCGGTGTGCCGTCCTCGTCGAGGACGGGTGCGGCGATCGCGCAGACATCGGGACGGTACTGGTTGCGGTTGAGGGCGTAGCCGTCGGTGCGCACCCGCTTCAGCTCGGCGCGCAGCTCGGCCGGGTCGACCGTCGTCGCGTCGCGGTAGCGCTCCAGCCTCTGGGCGACCAGTTCGTCCACGTCGGCGGGCGGTAGATGGGCCAGGATCGCGCGCCCGGTGGCGGTGGCGTGCAGGGGAGAGGTGTCGCCGATCGCGTAGTACGTCCGCACCGCGTGCGCGCAGTCCACCCGGTCGACGACGACCATGCACTGCAGGGCGTCCGGCACCGACAGGTGGATCGTCTCGTTCAGCGCGTCCCGCAGCCGGATCATGGGCTCCCGCGCCGCCGCGAACAGGCTGGAGCCCTGAAGCGCCGCCGGACGTACGGCGAGCACCCGGGCGCCGATCTCCCAGCGGGTGGTGTCCTGGCGGTTCGCCCGCAGCCATCCCGCCTCGTTCAGGCTGACCAGCGTGCGCTGCACCGTCGACTTGGGCAGACCGAAGAGCTTGGTCAACTCGCCCACCGTCACGGGCTGGTGGTGGGCGACCGCCTCCAGGATGCGCAGCGACCTGGTCACGCTCTTCATTTCCATCGGGGCCCCCGTCACATTTCGTTCGTCGGTCTCAACCTCTTGACTCCCTCCCGGAGTCGCGGGATGATCGTGCCGGATTCTAGCATGGCGTTCCACAATACGGCACGACACGGGTCCCCCGCGGTGATGGACGGTGGTAGCGCCCTGACTGCGCTTGCCCCCGCGGGGCAGCCCCCTACGGCCGGCCATTCCCCTGGCCGGGCGCAGGGCGGCGGCTGCTGTCCGACGTGAGAAAAGGACCGGCCCCACGCTGATGCGTGAGGGCCGGTCCTCTTGTCGGAGGTGCTCGTTCAGGCGCCCATGCGGCGCCCTGTGATCTCCGCGGCGGCGTCGGCGACCAGACGGCCCCACTCGGGCAGCCGGTCCGCGTCGTAGCGCGAGTCGGGCATGGAGATGGCCACGGTGGCCAGCGGTGTGCCCTCCTCGTCGAGGACGGGTGCGGCGATCGCGCAGACATCGGGGCGGTACTGGTTGCGGTTGACCGCGTATCCGTGGATGCGGATTCGGTCCAGTTCGGCACGCAGTTCGTCGGGGTCGGTGGGCGTCGTGTCGCTGTAGCGCTCCAGCCCGTGCGCGATGAGCTCGTCGACGTCCTGCTTCGGCAGATGGGCCAGTACGGCCCGCCCTGTCGCGGTGGCGTGCAGGGGCGAGGTGTCGCCGACGGTGTGGAACGTCCGTACGGCGTGACTGCAGTCCACGCGGTCGACGACGACCATGCACTGCAGGGCGTCCGGCACCGACAGGTGGATCGTCTCGTTCACCGTGTCCCTCAGGCGGACCATGGGCTCGCGTGCGGCGGCGAACAGGCTGGACCCCTGCAGGGCGGCGGGCCGTACGGCCAGGACACGGGCGCCGATCTCCCAGCGGGTGGTGTCCTTGCGGTTGGCCCGCAGCCAGCCGGCCTCGGCCAGGGTGACCAGGGTGCGCTGCACCGTCGACTTCGGAAGGCCGAAGATCTTCGTCAATTCCCCCACGGTGACCGGCTGATGCTGGGCGACCGCCTCCAGGATGCGCAGCGACCTGGTGACGCTCTTCATTTCCATCCGGTTTCCCCCTGTTAATCCTCAGAATCTCTGGCGGACACCTCTTGACTCCCCTGGGAGCCACTGTCATTCTCTGTGCCAGATACTAGCACAGCATTCCACAATGTGGCACGGTCGCCGGAAGATCCCGAGGGCGCAGCCGGAACTCCGAGACAGGGCGTTCGTGAGCCGAGGTCCCCCGAAGGACCCGCCCCCTCCGCCCGAAACCACCTCGAATCGAACAGCCTCACGCAGGGGCTCAGCATGCGCCCCGGCGATACGAAAGGAAAGCCCCGTGTCAGCTGCCAGGAAGCGAGTCGCCGTCGTCGGCGTGGGAACCATGGGCAGCCAGGCCGCCTGGCGCCTCGCGGCCCGTGGCGCGGAGGTCGTCGCCTACGACCGCTTCGCGCCCGGCCACGACCGCAGCGCCGCCGGCGGCGAGACCCGCATCTTCCGCAGCGCGCACTTCGAGGACTCCCGGTACGTCCCGCTCCTCAAGCACGCCGACACCCTGTGGGAGCAGCTCCAGCAGGAGACCGGCCGCGAGCTGCGCCGCCTGACCGGATGCCTGCTGATGGGGTCCACCGAGCACCAGCAGATGGCCACGGTCCTGGAGTCCATCGCCGAGCACGGCCTCGACCACGAGGTGCTCGACGCCGAGGCCATGGGCAAGCGCTTCCCGCAGTACCGGCTGGAGGACGGCGACGCGGCCGTGCTCGACCGCCGGGCCGGCTTCATCCGGCCCGAGCTGACCGTCCAGACCGCGGCCCGGCGCGCCGAGCAGCTGGGTGCCCGGATCGAGCGCTACACGCCGGTGCGCGAGATCACCCCGGCCGGCGGCGGGGTGGAGGTACGCACCGACGCCGGCAGCGAGCACTTCGACGCGGTCGTCGTCACCGTCGGCCCCTGGGTGAACGATCTGCTTCCCGACCTGCCGTGGGAGGTGGACATCCGCCGCCTGATCAGCGCCTGGTACGTCCCCACCACCGACGCCTGGTTCGGTGAGGAGCGCCCCGCGTTCATCCGCACGACCCCCACGCACTGCTACGGACTGCCCTCCCCGGACGGCGTCTCCGTCAAGCTCGGCCTGTCCCGCGCGCTGCACAAGCCCGCCGGCGACCCCAACGCGCTGGACCGCACCGTCCAGCCGGAGGAGCTGGACATCTTCACCGAGCAGATCCGCCGCCACCTGCCGGACCTGCACCCGGACCCGACCCGCCTGGCCGTCTACATGGAGGGCTACACCGAGAGCAGCCGCCCGCTGATCGGCCCGCTGCCCGGCGCCGACAACGTCGTCCTGCTCGCGGGCTTCTCCGGCCACGGCTTCAAACTCTCACCCGCCTTCGGCGACATCGCCGCCGACCTGGCGCTGGACGGCACCACCTCCCAGCCCGTCGACTTCGTGTCCACCGTCGGCCGCACCACGGCCTGAACCGGCCCCGACCACCATCCGGCACACCGGCACGTCCGGCACATCCGGCAAGGAGAACCACATGGCGAGGAAACGCGTCGCGGTCGTCGGCACCGGCACGGTCGGCAGCCAGGCCGCCTGGCGGCTGGCGACCCGCGGAGCCGAGGTCGTCGCCTACGACCGCTTCGCCCCCGGCCACGACCGCAGCGCCGCCGGCGGCGAGACCCGGGTCTTCCGCAGCGTGCAGACCGACGACGGCCGGTACGTGCCGCTCGTACGGCACGCCGACGCCCTCTGGAAGCAGCTCCAGACGGAGACCGGCCGCGAACTGCGGCGGCTTACCGGATGCCTGTTCATGGGGCCGGCGGACGACCCCGAGATACGTACCGTCCTGGACGTCGGCTCGGAGTACGGCCTCGACCACGAGGTCATCGACGCCGAGGCCGTGGCGAAACGTTTCCCCCAGTTCCGCGTCGACGACGGTGACCTGGGGGTCCTCGACCCGCGTGCGGGGTTCGTCCGCCCGGAGCTGACGGTCCAGACCGCGGCCCGCCGTGCCGAGGAACTGGGCGCGCGGATCCGCCGCTACACCCCCGTGCTCGGCGTTCATCCCGCCGCAGGGGGAGGCGTGGAGATCCGCACGGACAGCGACACCGAGCGCTTCGACGCCGCGGTGGTCACGCCGGGCCCCTGGGTGGGCGACCTGCTGCCCGACCTGCCGTGGGAGGTGGCCGTCCACCGTGCGGTCAGCGCCTGGTTCCTGCCCCACGAGGACCACCGGGCCGGCGAGGAGCGCCCCGCCTTCATCCGCCGGGGCGGCGCCGTCCCCTTCTACGGGATCCCGTCCCCGGACGGCCTCTCCGTCAAGCTCGGCGTGTCCCAGGCCCACCACCGGCCCGTGGACGACCCGAACCGGCTGGAGAGGACCGTCGCGCCGGAGGAACTGGAGATGTTCAGCGAGATCGTGCGGCGCCACCTGCCCGGTCTGAACCCCGACCCGGTCCGCGTCTGCGCCTACATGGAGGGCTACACCGGAAGCACCCGCCCGCTGGTCGGCCCCCTGCCGGACTGCGACGACATCATCCTGCTGGCCGGCTTCTCCGGCCAGGGCTTCAAACTCTCGCCCGCCATGGGCGACATCGCCGCGGACCTCGCCCTGGAAGGCCGCACCTCCCAGCCGATCGACTTCATCAGCACGCTCGGCCGCACCACGGCCTGAATGAGGAACGACATGACACTCACCGTAGGCCCGCTCCGGGCCGAGCCGGGCCGCAAGACCCGCGGGGTGATCCCCGTGGACCTCGGACCCACGACCGTCGAGATCCCCTCGTCCTCGTCAACGGCTCCCGCCCCGGACCCCGGGTCGTCATCACCGGCGGCGTCCACGGCGGCGAGTTCGTCGGCATCGACGCGGCCACCCGCCTGGCCGGATTCCTGGAGCCGGACGACGTCACCGGCCAGGTGGTGATCTGCCCCGTGGCCAACCCGCCGGCCGTGTACGACGGCCGCCTGGGCAAGTCCCCGCTGGACGACGTCAACATCAACCGCGTCTTTCCCGGCGACCCCGCCGCAGGGCCCACCGAGCGGCTGGCGGCCTGGCTGTTCGAGCACGTCATCTCCGGTGCCGACGCCTACGCGGACCTGCACAGCGGCGGCATCGACGAGACACTGCTGGACTTCGTCGGCTACCGTCTGACCTCCGACGAGGAACTGGACGCCAGGACGCGGGCCATGGCCCACGCCGTCGGCTACGAACGAGTACTGTTCGGCCGCAACGCCGAAGGCGGCAACAGCCACGCCGCGGCCGCCCGGCAGGGCATCCCCGCCATCCTCATCGAGACCGGCCAGCTCGGCGAACGCGACCCCGCCCAGGCACGGGCCCTGCTCGACGGCCTGTACCGGCTGCTGCACCACCTCGGCGTCATCGACGCACCGCAGCACGTCGCACCGGTGACCGCGCAGCCGCGCGACTGGGTCTGGACCGGCTCCGTCGTCTCACCGGCCACCGGCCTGTGGTACCCGGACGCCGCGACCGGCGACGAGGTGACCGCGGGTCAGCCCGTCGGCCGCGTCATCGACCCGGCCGACGGCAGCGAACACAAGGTCACCGCCACCGCCACCGGACAGATCCTCTACGGCATGAACGGGCTCACCGTCGCCCCCGGCGCCGAACTCGCCGCCATCGCGGTGCCGCACGACTGACCGGCACCGCCCACAGACCCGCCCCCCGAACCGCCACTCACCTCGAACAGCTGGTCCCCACGTGCCAATTCAGGAGATTTGTCATGAGTGATCCCATGATCGGCCGCAGAGCGCTCCTGCGCGGAGCAGGCGGCCTCGCCGCCCTCGCCGCCGTGCCCTCCCTCGCTGCCTGCGGCACCGGCACCAGCCGGGCCTCGTCCGGCAGCGCCAAGGGCGGCGGCAAGTCGGTGGTCGTCCGCGACAGCGGAGGCACCTTCGGGGAGGCCCTCCAGAAGGCGATCTACACGCCGTTCACCCAGGAGACCGGCATCGCCGTCCAGGTGGTCAACCTCCAGGGCACCCAGATGCTGGCCCAGATCAAGCAGGGCCGCCCTCAGTTCGACCTCATCAACAACTCGATGATGGACCACATCAAGTTCGCGGCCCAGGACGCACTGGAGCGGCTGGACACCGATCGGATCAAGAGCCTCAAGAGCGCCAAGATCCCTCAGAACCAGATCACCGACCATGCCGTCGGCAACAGCTTCTACGGCCAGTGCATGGCGTACCGCACCGACGCCTTCGGCGGCCGCAAGCCCGAGTCGTGGGCGGACTTCTGGGACACCAAGGCGTTCAAGGGCAGCCGCTCGATGTGCAACCCGGACGCCGACCTGCCCGAGCTGGAGTTCGCACTGCTGGCCGACGGCGTCCCCATGGACAAGCTGTACCCGCTCGACCTGGACCGCGCGTTCAAGGTGCTGACCCGGCTGCGGTCCGACATCAAGAAGTTCTGGGACAGCGGCCCGCTGCCCGGCGTGCTCCTCAGCCGCGAGGAAGTGACGATGTCCACCGTCTGGGACGGCCGGATCGCCGATCTGCAGAAGCAGGGCGTCCCCGTCGCGCGGCAGCTCAACGGCATGCGCCGCCAGTTCCAGGGCTACGGCATCGCCAAGGGCGCGGCCCATGTGGACGCCGCCTACCAGCTCATGGACTACTCGCTGCGTCCCGAGGTCCAGGCCCGCCTGGCCAAGACCTTCCCGTCGAACCCGTCTTCCCCGGTGGCCTACGAGAAGCTCACCAAGGAGGAGCGCAACGCTCTCGCCGGCGCGCCGCAGTACTACGACAAGGGCTTCGACGCGGACATCAACTGGTGGCTCAAGAACGAAGCGACCGTCACCAAGCGCTGGTTGGAGTGGGCTCGTGGCTGAATTCGGTGTGGTCACGCCGTCCGTCGAGGTGGCCGGTGGCAAGCTGCCCACCCGACCGGCAAACCGCTGTCGGTGGTGGCCCTGCGCAAGACGTACGGGGACGTCGTCGCTGTCGACGAGGCGTCCATGGAGATCGCCGCCGGGGAGTTCGTCACCTTCCTCGGCGCCTCCGGGTCGGGCAAGACCACGACCCTCATGATGATCGCCGGTTTCTGCGAGCCGGACTCCGGCACCATCACCGTCGGGGACCGCGACGTCACCCGGCTCGCCCCGCAGAAGCGAAACCTCGGCTTCGTCTTCCAGCAGTACCTGCTCTTCCCGCACATGACGGTCAGCGAGAATGTCGCCTTTCCGCTCACGCTGCGCGGGGTGCCGAAGGACGAGATCCGCCGGCGGGTGGGGGAGACGCTGGAGATCGCGGGCCTGTCCGGGTTCGGCGGCCGCAAGCCGCGCGAGCTGTCCGGCGGGCAGCAGCAGCGTGTCGCCCTGTGCCGCGCGCTGGTCTACCGCCCGCCGGTGATCCTCATGGACGAGCCGCTCGGCGCCCTGGACAAGAAGCTCCGCGACCAGCTCCAGATCGAGATCAAGACCATCCAGCAGGAACTCGGCCTGACCGTCATCTACGTGACGCACGATCAGGAGGAGGCACTGGTCCTGTCGGACCGGATCGCGGTGATGCGCAACGGCCTGATCGAGCAGTTCGACACGCCGCGCGAGTTGTTCGAGCGCCCGAGGACCCCGTTCGTCGCGGACTTCCTCGGCGCGGCGAACTTCCTGCCCGGCCGCGTGCTGCAGAACACCGATGAACACACCGTGGTCCGTCTCGACCAGTCCGGTGGCCTGCTGACGGCACGACGCCACGAGCTGGCCTCCGGCACCCAGGTCAAGGTCGCCGTCCAGCCGGGCCGGCTGCGGGCCTGCGCCCCCGACGACGGCTTCTGTACCGGCACGGTCGAGACCGCCACGTACGTCGGCACGTTGGTCCGCGCGGGCGTACGCATCGACGGCGGTGACGCGCCGCTGCTGCGCCTCGAAGTACCGGCCGGCCGCGGGCCCGTCACCGGCGAGCGGGTCGGCATCACTGTCGACCCCGAGGACGTCAACCTCTTCGCCGTCGAACAGGGCGGGTGAGCCATGGCCGCCACCCTGACCGCCAACGCCCCCGCCCGTCCGCGCAAGCTGCTGGCCTCCCGCAGAACTAGGGTCGGCATCCTCTACGCGCTGCCCGTCGTCGTCTACCTGCTGGTGCTGTTCGTCTACCCGATCCTCAGCACACTGTTCCTCAGTCTGAAGAGCACCGACGGCTCCCTCACCTTGCACTGGTACGTCGAAGCTCTGACGGGCATCAACCTCTCCGTTCTGTTGACCACCGTACGGATCTCCGCGGAGACGGCGCTGTTCAGTCTCGTCTTCGGGTTCGTCCTGGCGAATGCGATCTCGCGGCTGAAGCCCTTGTGGGCGGGAGTGGCGATGCTGATCGTGGTCGTGCCGCACTTCATCAGTGCCCTGGTGCGCACCTACGGCTGGATCATCCTGCTCGGTGACAAGGGTCTGGTGAACGAGGCCATGGCCAAGCTGTGGGTTCCCGGGGCGCCGTTCCAGCTGCTGTACAACGAGATCGGCGTGGTCATCGGTACCACCTCGGTGATGCTGCCCTACACCGTGCTGCTGCTGTACGGCGTGATGCGCGGTGTGGACCGCCGCCTGCTGGCCGCCGCGGCCAGTATGGGTGCCGGGCGCGTGACGATCTTCCGCCGGGTTTACCTGCCGCTGGTCGCGCCCGGGCTGGCCAGTGCCGGACTGCTCAGCTTCATCCTGTCGCTGGGCTACTACATCACCCCCGCCCTGATGGGCGGCCCCGACCAGACGATGATCGCCTCGCTCATCAACCAGCAAGTGATGAAACAGAACCAGTGGAACGGCGCTGCGGCTGAGGGCGTCATCCTGCTGCTGCTCACCTTCGCCGGACTGCTGCTGGTCAAGCTCATCACCTCGCTCGGCGCCAGCCGGAAGAAGAGGAGTGCGTCATGATGGAGCTGCGCAGAACCCTCGCCGGTCGGATCGCCCTGACCGCGGTCGCCACCGTGATCCTGCTGTTCCTGGCCCTGCCGATCGTCGTCATCCTCGTCACCTCCTTCAGCGACAACGCCTTCGCCGCCTTCCCCCCGGACTCCTGGACGCTCGGCTGGTACAAGGCACTGTTCGCCGACGGCAGCAAGTGGCCGGCCGCGCTGTCGCTGAGCGCGCTGGTCGCCTGCCTGAGTACCGTGTTCTCGCTGGTCATCGGTGTGACCGCGGCGACCGCCCTGACCCGCAGCGAACTGCCGTTGCGCTCCGCGGTCTACGCCCTGGTCCTCGGACCGTTGCTCATCCCGCAGATCGTCACCGCCCTGGGCCTGTTCCTGCTCTTCGAACCGGCCTCGATGCTGGGCAGCCCGCTCGCGATCGCTCTCGGCCACACCGTGCTGGCCTCGCCGATCGCGGTGCTGATCCTGGTGGCGACCCTGCGCGGGATCGACGAGCGGCTGGAGGACGCCGCCGCCAGCATGGGCGCCGGCCGGCTGACCATCGCCCGGCGGATCACCTTCCCCCTGGCCGCCCCCGGCATGATCGCGGCGGCGATCTTCTCCTTCATCACCAGCTTCGACGAGTTCTACATCTCGCAGTTCCTGTCCTCGGTCGACACCGTCACCCTGCCGGTGCAGATCTACAACTCCCTGACCTTCGACATCGACCCCAGCGTGACCGCGATCAGCGCGATCCTGATCGCTTTCGCGATCCTCGCCCTCGCCCTGGTGGCCCTGGTGCGCTGGCTCGGCTCCGGACGGCAGGACTCCCTGCTGTCGGTCGAGAACACGGCAGGGATCGCCGCACCCGGAGGCGAGGCCGTATGACCACCACCACCGCTCAGCGGCACCTGCTGCTGAACATGACCGCCAACGGATCGCTCGCGAAGCCCGGCAAGGACCTCTTCGTCGTGCGCCACGGCGAGGGACCGTACGTCGACGACGCGGCCGGCAACCGCTACATCGACGGCCTGTCCGGGCTGTACTGCTGCCAGATCGGCTACTCCTACGCCGACGAGATCGCCGAAGCGGCCCAGAAGCAACTGCGCGAACTGTGCTACAGCCCCCTGTGGTCGGATTCCGCCCACCCCACCGGCCTGGCTCTCGCGGAGCGCCTTGCCGCCCTGGCCCCCGACGGCATCGAGCACGTCTTCTTCAGCGGCGGCGGCGCCGAGGCGGTGGAGACCGCCTGGAAGATCGCCCGCAGGTACCACACCCTGCGCGGCGAGGCGGGCCGGATCAAGGCCATCTCCCGGCGCGGCGCCTACCACGGGCTGACCCTGGGGGCGCTGTCCTTCACCGACGACCCCGGTCTCACCGAGCCGTACGGGCCGCCCGCCGTCGAGACCCACTTCGTCGCCAACACCAACCGGGCCGCTCTGGAACAGCCGCTGGACGAGGCGGGCTTCACCGCGCACCTGCTCGCCGACGTGGAGGCCACGGTCCTCGCCGCGGGACCTGAAACCGTGGCGATGCTCATCGCCGAGCCGGTGCAGAACCGGGGCGGCTGCATCACCCCGCCCGCCGGCTACTGGCAGGGACTGCGCCGACTGGCCGACCGCTACGGCTTCCTGCTGGTCGCCGACGAAGTCATCACCGCCTTCGGCCGGCTGGGGGAGTGGTTCGGCGGCGAGTGCTACGGCGCCCGGCCGGACATCGTCACCGTCGCCAAGGGCATCACCGCCGGCTACGCCCCCATGGGCGCGACCCTGGTCGCGGACCGCGTCGCCGAGGTGATCAACCAGCCCGGCGAGGTCCTCAACCACGGCTACACCTTCAGCGGCCACCCGCTCAGCGCGGCCATCGCCCTGCGCAGCCTGGAGATCATGGAGCGGGACCGGATCCTGGAGAACGTCCGCGGCCACCAGGACCACCTCGCCACCCGCATGACCTCCCTCGGGGACCTGCCCATCGTCGGTGACGTCCGCGGCGCCGGATACTTCTACGCCCTCGAACTCGTCGGCGACCTCGACGGCGGCGGCTTCAGCGACACCGCGCGCGCCGCGCTCGTCGCCGACCTGATCCCGCGCCGTCTGCGCGAGGCCGGGCTGCTCGCCCGCGTCTACAACCGTGCCGCCCCGCTGGTCCAGATCGCGCCCCCGCTGATCAGCGACCGCGCACTGCTGGACCGTATCGCCGACATCATCGCGGACACCCTCGACGAGGCCTCCGCCCGCCTGTGATCCACCTTTTCGAAAGGAACGACATGTACTCCATCGGTTCCCTGACCGTCGCCCCCGGCGAGCGCGCCCAGGGTCTGATCCCGGTCGGCACCAGCAGCTACGGCGTGGAGCTGGGCATCCCGCTGATCGTCGTCAACGGCACCGAGGACGGCCCGGTGCTGTGCGTGGACGCCGGTGTCCACGGCGACGAGTACGACGGGCAGGAGGCCATCCGCCGCGTCCTCGCCGACATCGACCCGGCCACCCTGCGCGGCACCCTCGTCGGCATCCCCTGCATGAACACCCCCGCCTTCGAGGCAGCCGCCCGCACCAGCGGTCTGGACTACCTGAACCTCAACCGGATCTTCCCGGGCGACGCGGACGGTTCGTACTCCCTGCGCCTGGCCGCCACCTTCGTCGAGCAAGTCGTCCCCGCCATCGACGCCCTGGTCGACCTGCACACGGGCGGCACCTTCGGCGAGATCGCCCCGCTCGTCATCCTCCAGGGCGGCTACGAGGACCTGGCGACCGACCTCGCCCTCGCGGCCGGTCATGAGCTGGTGTGGAAGGGCGGCAAGTGGGGCGGCACGGTCCGTCACCCCACCCTGGCGGCGGGCAAGCCCGCCGTCACCATCGAGGCGGGCGGCGGCACCTACCGCGAGCAGAACGTCGCCCTGCACGTCCACTCGATCCGCAACATCTTGCGGCAGCTGAAGATGATCGACGGCGAGGCGGAACTGCGAGACAGCTACACGACCGTCTCCGGCACCTTCGCCCGGTCCGCCGCCGGCGGCTTCTTCCTCGGCCACGCCGAGCCCGGCGAGACCTGCAAGGAAGGCGACCTGATCGCCCAGATCGTCGACCACTACGGCAACACGCTGGAGGAGGTCCGCGCCCCGCAGGACGGCATCGTGCTCTGGGTGCGCCGGATTCGCACCGTCCGCCCGGGCGACGAGGTGGTCATCTTCGGTGAGGTGCAGGGAGAGATCCAGCCATGAGCGGCGAACTCCCGCTGACCGAACTGTTGTTGATCGACGGCAAGCAGGTCTCCGCCGCCGACGGCCGGAGCTTCACGGTCCTCGATCCGTCGGACGGCACGGCCCTCGCCGAGGTCGCCCACGCCGGCCCGGCGGACGTCGACCAGGCGGTGGCGGCGGCGCGCGCGGCGTTCACCTCGCCCGAGTGGGCCCGGATGCGCGCCGCGGACCGGGGCAGGCTCCTCCTGCGCATCGCGGAGGCGATTCGACGCGAGGGCGAGTGGCTGGCGCGCCTGGAGAGCCAGGACGTCGGCAAGCCGCTCAGTCAGGCGAAGGCCGATGTCGAGTCCGCCGCCCGCTACTTCGAGTTCTACGCGGGCTTCGCCGACAAGCTCGGCGGTTCCACGATCCCTCTCGGACCCGGTCTGATCGACTACACCGTGCGTGAGCCGATCGGGGTCTCCGGTCAGATCATCCCGTTCAACTACCCGCTCCAGAACACCGCGCGGGGCTCGGCGCCCGCCTTGGCCGCGGGCTGCACGGTGGTGCTCAAGCCCTCCCCGGAGGCGCCGCTCACCCCGCTGGAGATCGGCCGTATCGCACTGGAGTGCGGGCTGCCGCCGGGCGTGCTGAACGTCGTACCCGGCGACGGCGAGACCGGCGCGGCCCTCGCCGGGCACCCCGGCATCGACCAGGTCACCTTCACCGGCTCGGTACCCACCGGCATCAAGGTCGCCCAGGCGGCCGCCGCCAACGTGGTGCCCTCGGTGACCGAGCTGGGCGGCAAGTCGCCGTTCGTCGTCTTCGCCGACGCCGACTTCGACCTGGCGCTGAAGGCGATCCTGGGCGCGTCGTTCAGCAACGCCGGGCAGATGTGCTCGGCCGGCACCCGGCTGCTGCTGCAGCGCGGCGCGGAGGAGTTCCTGGACCGGCTGGTGGAGAAGATCGCCACCCTGCGCGTCGGGCCGGGTCTGACGGACCCGGACATCGGCCCGCTGGTCGCCGCCCGTCAGCGCGACCGAGTGCTGGGCTACCTCGACCTGGCCCGGCAGGAGGGCGCCACGGTCCGTGTCGGTGGCGGCGCGCCGTCCGACCCGGCCCTGGCCGACGGCTACTACATCGAGCCGACCGTCCTCACCGGCCTGACCAACCAGGCCCGTTGCGCCCGCGAGGAGATCTTCGGCCCCGTCGTCACCGTCATCGACTTCGACGACGCCGACGACGCCCTTGAGATCGCCAACGACAGCCCGTACGGCCTGTCCTCCTACGTCTGGACCCGCGACATCGACAAGGCGATGCGCCTGGCCGAAGGCATCCGGGCCGGACAGGTCTACGTCAACGCCACCGGTGTCGGCACCGGCGTCGAGCTGCCCTTCGGCGGCTACAAGCACAGCGGGTGGGGCCGGGAGAAGGGCCTCGAAGCGCTGGCGAGCTACACGCAGACGAAGAACGTCTGCATCGGATTCGGGAGCCGGTCATGAGCGCCATGAGAGGAGCCCGGTCATGAGATACCGCACCCTGGGCGAACGCGGCCCGGCCGTCTCCGTCGTCGGCGTCGGCGGCAACAACTTCGGTTCCCGCCTCGACGAGGACGGCACCAAAGCCGTCGTCCACGCGGCCCTCGACGCCGGGATCACCCTGTTCGACACCGCCGACATGTACGGCGGGTTCGGCGAGAGCGGCGGTGCCCGCGGCGACGGTGAACGCCTCCTCGGCGCCGCCCTCAAGGGCCGCCGTGACGACGTCGTCCTGGCCACCAAGTTCGGCATGGAGATGGGCCCGGAGGCCGGCCAGTACGGCCGACGGGGTGCCCGCGCGTACATCCGGTACGCCGTCGAAGCCTCGCTCCGCCGTCTCGGCACCGACCGGATCGACCTGTACCAGTACCACGAGCCGGACGGCGTCACCCCGCTGGAGGAGACGGTCGCCGCCCTGCGCGAACTCGTCGACGAGGGCAAGATCGGCTACATCGGCTGCTCCAACCTGCCGGCCGAGCAGCTCAGCGACGCCTTCGTCTCCACTCAGGCCCGCTACCACCTGCTCGACCGCAGCGTGGAGAACGACCTGATCCCGGCCTGCCTGCGCCACGGCCTCGGACTCCTGCCGTACTACCCGCTCGCCAACGGCCTGCTCAGCGGCAAGTACCGGCGCGGTCAGCAGCCCCCGCCCGGCAGCCGGCTGTCCTGGCGGCAGGGCTGGCTCACCGACGCCGCTCTCGACCGTGTCGAGGCGTTCACCGCGTACGCCGCCGAGCGCGGCCTGACCCTCCTCCAGGTCGCCGTCGGCGCACTGGCCGCACTGCCCGCGGTCGGCTCGGTCATCTGCGGCGCCATGACCCCGGCGCAGGTCACCGCCAACGCGGCGGCGGCCGACTGGCTTCCCGACGCGGCCGATCTGGCCGCCCTGGACGCGATCGTCGCTCCCGGCGAACGCGTCGTCTGAAGACCCGAAGTCCCCTTCTGATTCCACGAATTGAGGCTAGACGCCATGCGAGAGATCGTCACCTTCGACGCCTACGGCACCCTCGTCGACTTCCAGCTCGGCCCCACCACCCTGAAGGTCCTGGAGGACCGGCTGGATCTGGACAACCTGGACGTCGACGAGTTCCTCGACGACTTCCGCGTCATGCGCTTCCAGGCCGTCCTGGAGGCCTACCGCCCGTACCACGAGATCCTGCACTCCAGCCTGCGCAACGCCATGCGCCTGCACGGCCTGGAGTACCGCGACTCCGACGGCGACGCCCTGGTCGACGCCGTCCCCACCTTCGGCCCGTTCCCGGAGGTCCCGGACGCCCTGCGCGCGCTGAAGTCCCGGTACGAGATCGCCATCATCTCCAACACCGACGACGACCTGATCGCGCGCAACGTCGAGAACATCGGCGTGGAGTTCGATCACGTCATCACCGCCCAGCAGGCCGGCGCCTACAAGCCGGACCGGCAGACCTTCGAGCACGCCTTCAAGACCATGGGCGTCGAGCCGTCCCAGGTCATCCACACCGCCCAGGGCTGGGAGTACGACCACATCCCCACCCGCGACCTCGGCCTGAAGCGCCGCGTGTGGATCAACCGCTTCGGCCGCCCCGGCAGCGCCGACTACCAGCCCTACGACGAACTGCCCGACCTGACGGGCCTGCCGAAGCTGCTCGGCTGCTGAACCCTTCCGGACGTTTGTGAGGACGCACGCCATGAAGCAGATCCCCTACTGGCTCGACACAGCCCCCGCCCTGCCCGACCGTTCCGGCAAGGACCTGCCCGACGAGGCGGACGTGGTGGTCATCGGCGGCGGCCTCACCGGCCTGTCCACCGCCTACCACGCCGCCCGCAAGGGAGCCCGGGTCGTCCTCGTCGAGAAGGACAAGGTCGGCTCGGGCGCCTCCGGGCGCAACGGCAGCATGTGCACCCAGGGCCTCACCATCAGCCCCGGCGAGGCCCGCAAGCGCTACGGCCAGGAGCGCGCCCGCGAACTGTACGACTCCTTCCGCGAGGCGGTCGACGTGGTCGAGGAGATCACGCGGACGGAGCGGATCGACTGCGACTTCCACCGGGCGGGCCGGCTCGGAGTGGCCTTCAAGCCGCAGCACTTCGAGTCGATGCGGGCCACCCAGCGCGACCTGGCCGACAACTTCGGCCACGAGACCCGGCTGCTGACCCGCGGCGAGCTGAAGTCTGAGCTGGGCTCGGACTACTACCACGGCGCCCTGCTCGACCCGCTGAGCGCCGCCCTGCACGTGGGCAAGTACGTGCACGGCCTCGCCGAGGCCGCCGAACGGGGCGGCGCCGAGATCCACGAGCGGAATGCGGCCACCGGCCTGACCCGTCTGCCGGGCGGCGGGTTCGTGGTCGAGACCCTGAACGGCACGATCCGTGCCAAGCAGGTCATGGCCGCGACCGACGCCTACACCGACAAGGCGCTGCCGTGGTTCCGCAAGCGGCTCATCAACGTCGGCAGCTTCATCATCGTCACCGAACCGCTAGGCGAGGCGCGCGCCAAGGAGCTGATCCCCAACGGCCGCCTGGTGGTCGACTCCAAGAACATCGGCCACTACATCCGCCTCACCCCCGACAACCGCCTCGCCTTCGGCGGCCGGGCCCGTTTCGCCCCCTCCGATCCGGCCTCCGACGTCAAGAGCGGCGACATCCTCAAGCGGGAGATGACCGAGATCTTCCCGCAGCTCGCCGGGGTGCGGATCGACTACGTGTGGGGCGGCATGGTCGGCTTCTCCTGGGACCGCCTGCCGCACGCCGGTGAGGCGAACGGCCTGTACTACTCGATGGGTTACTGCGGCCACGGGGTCCAGATGGCCACCTACATGGGCCGCGCGGTCGCCGAGATGATGGACGGCCGCCCGGAGGCCAACCCGCTGCGCGGCCTCGGCTTCCCCAAGGTCCCCGTCCCCTTCTACAACGGCACCCCCTGGTTCCTGCCGTTCGGCGGCGCCTACTACAAGGCCAAGGACAAGCTGCGCTGACGCTCGGCACACCGAGGGCCCTTCCGCGAGGTGGGGCCCTCGGCCGTTCCCGGCCGTATGAAGGTATGAATGAGTCTTCATGTGTTCCTGTAAGGTGAGGGAGTCATGCGTCCCCGCCTGAAGGACCCCCCGATGACCTCCACGCTCACGCCGCAGCCGGTCGAACGGGCCGAGCCCGCCCGCACCGGGGCCGCGCCCCGGCGGCGTACCCGTGTTCTCGCGCTCCCCGAGGCGCGCTGGGCCGCTGCCGCCACTGTCTTCTTCCTGCTCGCCCTGCCCCTCCAGCTGACCGGAGCCCCCGCCTGGACCTGGGGCCCGCTCTACGCCCTGTCGTACGTCACGGGCGGCTGGGAGCCGGGCTGGGAAGGCCTCAAGGCGCTGAAGGAACGCACCCTCGACGTCGACCTGCTGATGGTCGTCGCAGCACTGGGCGCGGCGGCGATCGGGCAGGTGATGGACGGTGCCCTGCTCATCGTCATCTTCGCCACCTCCGGCGCGCTGGAGGCGCTGGCCACCGCCCGCACCGCCGACTCCGTCCGCGGCCTGCTCGATCTCGCCCCCGCCACGGCCACTCGGCTGACCCCTGACGGCGGCGAACAGAGCGTGCCCGTCGAGGAGTTGGCGGTCGGCGACACCGTCCTCGTCCGCCCCGGTGAGCGCGTCGGCGCCGACGGCCGCGTGCTGGACGGGGCGAGTGACGTGGACCAGGCGACCATCACCGGCGAGCCGCTCCCCGCGGCGAAGGAGCCGGGCGACGAGGTCTTCGCGGGCACCCTCAACGGCACCGGCGCCCTGCGGGTCCGGGTCGAGCGCGACGCCTCCGACTCGGTGATCGCCCGGATCGTCCGGATGGTGGAGGAAGCGTCCGAGACCAAGGCGCCCACGCAGCTGTTCATCGAGAAGGTCGAACAGCGCTACTCGCTGGGCATGGTGGCCGCGACCCTGGCCGTCTTCCTGGTGCCGCTCGCCTTCGGCGAGCAGCTCACCGACGCGCTGCTGCGCGCCATGACGTTCATGATCGTGGCCTCTCCGTGCGCGGTCGTGCTGGCCACCATGCCGCCCCTGCTGTCGGCCATCGCCAACGCCGGACGGCACGGCGTGCTGGTGAAGTCGGCCGTGGTGATGGAGCGGCTCGGCCAGGTGGACGCGGTCGCGCTGGACAAGACCGGCACGCTCACCGAGGGCAGCCCGCGTGTCACCGATGTCCGGCCGCTGCCCGGATCCGGCCTGGACGAAGCCGAGTTGCTGACACTGGCGGCGGCGGCCGAGCGGCCCAGTGAGCATCCGCTGGCCCGGGCGGTCGTGGACGCGGCCCGCGAGCGTGGTCTCGATCTGCCCGGCGCTGAGGACTTCACCTCCGCGCCCGGCGTGGGAGTGACCGCCGTCGTGAGCGGCCGAGGGGTCGCCGTCGGCGCCCCGGCCCGCCTGCTGGACGCACCGGCAGCACGGTCACCGCGGTGGCCGAGGAACTGGAGGAGTCCGGCCGTACCGCCGTCCTGGTCCTCGTCGACGGCGCCCCCGCAGGGCTGCTCGGCATCGCCGACCGGCTGCGCCCGGACGCCGCCGCCACCGTCGCCGCGCTCACCACCCTCACCGGCACCGCCCCGACGCTGCTCACCGGCGACAACCCCCGGGCCGCCGCACACCTCGCCGCCGAGGCCGGCATCGACGACGTGCGCGCCGGGCTGCTGCCGCAGGACAAGCTGACGGCCGTGCAGGAGATGGAGCGCGCGGGCCGCAAGGTGCTCGTCGTCGGGGACGGTGTCAACGACGCACCCGCACTGGCCGCCGCCCACACCGGCGTCGCCATGGGCCGGGCGGGCTCCGACCTGGCCCTGGAGACCGCCGACGCCGTGATCGTGCGCGACGAACTGGCGGCCGTCCCCACCACCGTCGCCCTCTCGCGCCGCGCCCGCAGGCTGGTCGTCCAGAACCTCGTCATCGCCGGGGTGTTCATCGCCGGCCTCGTCGTCTGGGACCTGGCCGGAAACCTGCCGCTGCCGCTGGGCGTCGCGGGCCACGAGGGCTCCACGGTCCTGGTCGGTCTGAACGGTCTGCGGCTGCTGCGGGAGACGGCCTGGCAGCGGGCCTTTGCCGAGGGAAGCGAGTGACGAACGCCGTCAGTTCACCGGTGGCGGGCCGCTGCTGGCACGCACGACCAGGTCCACAGGGACGAGCGTGTCGACGCGGGGCGACTCCCCGGGACCGTCGATGCGGTCCAGGAGGAGCCGCAGGGAACGGGTGCCGATCTCGGCGAAGTCGGTGCGGACGGTGGTCAGCGGCGGCAGGAGATGCGCGGCCTCGGGGATGTCGTCGTAGCCGACGACGCTGACGTCCCCGGGGACGGAGCGTCCGGACTCGTGCAGGGCGTGCAGCAGGCCCAGAGCCATCTGGTCGTTCGAGGCGAACACCGCCGTCACCTCCGGGCGCCGGGCCAGCCGGCGGCCCAGCCCGTAACCGGAGTCGGCGCTCCAGTCCCCGGCGAGCGGGCCGGGATGTCCGCACCGGCCGCCTGGAGCGTCGCCTGCCAGCTCGCCAGCCGATGGTCGGCGGAGGTCCAGCCGGCCGGGCCCGCGATGTGCCAGACCGTGGCGTGCCCGAGGCCGAGGAGGTGCTCGGTGGCCTTGCGGGCGCCGGCCCGGGAGTCGCCGGTGACCAGGGGCGTGCTGTCGTCGAGGGCGCTCTCCAGCACCACCAGGGAGTCCCGAGGTCGGTCTGCGCCAGGGCCCGGCCCACCCACTGCTGCGGGGCGATCGCGATGACGCCGTCCGCGCCCTCGGCCGACAGCCGGTGCACGGCCTCGACGACGGTGTCGTGGTCGGCCGTGTCGAGCGCGATGGAGCTCACCAGGTAACCGGCGTCCTGGGCCGCGGTGTTGATGGCGGTCAGGATGGAGGCGGGCCCGTACCGGGCGGCGTCGAAGGAGATGACGCCGAGCATCCGGGTCCGGCCGCTGGCCAGCGACCGCGCGCTGCGGCTGGGCCGGTAGCCGAGGGTGCGCATGGCGTCCAGGACCGCCTCGCGCGTCTCGGGGCGGACGGCCGGATGGTCGTTGAGCACCCGGGAGACGGTCTGCTTGGAGACGCCGGCCAGCCGGGCCACGTCGGCCATAACCGGCCGCGCCCCCGCGAAGTTGCGCCTGCTGCGGCCCTTGGGGACAGGGCTGTCGGTGGCGCTCGGTGTCATGGCGGGTGATTCCTCGACGTCGGTTACGGCGGTCCTGACCCCGCCCGGCAGGAGCACAGCATAGGCCGGGCGGGGGCGCGCAGGATCCTCGGAGCGACAGGGGCCTCAGCTCGTCCGGAGCGCCCACGAGCGGGTGACCACCCACTCGGCGTGCCGCACCCCGGCCGCCCGCCAGTCGTCACCCGCCTGTCCCGGCACATGCACGGGAGCGTCAGCGGCCAGCGGCAGCACCCTCAGCCGCAGGCCCAGCGCCCGCACCTGCTCGACGGGCAGCCGGTCCAGGCCGATGTCCCACACCCGGCCCGAGTGGAACTGGTCGGCGACCAGGACGTCCCCCACGTAGGCCCGGGCCAGGTCGCCCGTCCAGCGCAGCCGCAGCAGGACACCGGCGGGCGCCCGAAGCAGGTCTTCCGGTACATCGACCCGGTACTCGGCGGCCACCGTCTCGACGTACCTGTCCGCCGGTACGCTCGCCCGGCCCTCCACGCCGGTCACCGGCTCGGGCGCCGGACCGGCGGGCCTGACCAGGGTGACGGGCACCACGGTGTCCGCGAGGGGCGCGGCCTCGATCGTGTAGCGGGTGAACACGCCGTCCGCCGCCTCCCGCACCCGTGTCCCCGCCGGCACCGGAGCGGAATCCGGCGCGGGCAGCACCGCGAACGAGGGCTCGGCGGCCGGGCTGTGCAGCCGTACCTCGTCACCGTCGAAGACGACACCGTCCCCGCTCAGCACCAGCCGCTCGGCTCCCCACGCCTCCCCCCGGTAGACGGTACGGGCCGTCGCCGCGTCCAGGACCAGGAGCCCGACGCGTGAACCGTCGGCCGCGTCCACCTCGACCAGGGCGTCGGTGCCGGGCCGCACGCCGCTGACCAGGACCCGTCCGGCGACCGGCGTGACCTCCCCGGAGGGTGTCGCGACGGACGCCACCGTGTCCGCGTCCAGGGCCAGTTCGGGCGCGATGCCGTCGGTCGCGGCCAGCACCAGGACCGTGCGCCGCCCGCCTCCACGGTGCACACCGGCTGCGCGGTCGCCCACTCCAGCCGCAGCCCGGCCACCTCCAGTCGCAGCGGCCAGCAGAAGTAGGCGCCGGAGGGCACCGTGACGGGAGCGCTCGGCAGCGTCAGCGGCGGTGCGTCCGCGAAGTCGACCGTGAAGGCCGTGTCCGGGTGGTCGGGCAGCGGCTCGTGCGGCTGGTGGTTGGTCACGAACAGGAAGCCCGACGTGCCGTCGTACGGACGGCCCAGCGCAGCGTGTCCCGGTCGTGCTGCCCGGTCGGCCGCTGCTCGGGCAGCACGGACTCCATGGGCGCGATCCGGTGCCCGAAGCAGTCCAACAGCAGGTGCTGAAGCCGCAGTTCGTGGTACGAGGGCCGCACCTGGCCGTACTCGCCGAGCGGGGCCTGGAAGTCGTACGTCAGGACCGGCAGGTCGTTGGGGTAGCCGGTGGCGTGCGACTCCTGAAGGGGCGTCAGCTCACCGGGCGGGTTCGTACCGCCGTGGAACATGTAGTAGCCCTGCCACACCGAACCGCAGCCGATCTTGGTGAGACCCAGCGCGCCCACGTCGGCGGCCTCGACCCGGGGCCGCCGGTGGTAGGCCACCGCCATGCCGCCGCCCAACTCACAGGTGGCCCAGGGGAATCGGTCCACCGGGACCGGGTCGGCGCCGCGCACGGTCGTGGGCCGCAGGTCGGCGCCGATGCCCTCGTCGTCGCGCACGTGGGTGAAGAAGAAGTGCTTGCGGCAGGTGTCGGGCCAGCCGCCGTCCGCCTCCGTCCAGAACGCCTCCGGATAGCCGCCGTACAGCGGGAGCAGTTCCTCGCCCGGGAGCTGGACCCCGCCCAGGCGGTCGACGTCCACAGCGGCGCGCTCAGTCCGGCCTCCTGGGCCAGGCGCTTCAGGGTGCGCAGATGGCCGGGCTGGTCGTAGAGCTCGTTCTCGATCTGGATCGCGACGATCGGGCCGCCGTGCGCCCGGTCCAGGCCGCGCAGTTGTTCCGCGACGGCCGCGAACCAGACGCGTACGGGCTCCAGATAGGCCGGATCGTCGGTGCGTGGTGTGCGTGCGCGGGCGAGCAGCCAGTCGGGCAGGCCGCCGTTGCGTACCTCCGCGTGGCACCACGGGCCGACGCGCGGGATGAAGTCCAGGCCGTGGCGGGCGCACAGCTCGGCGAAGCGACGCAGGTCGCGGTCGCCGTCGAAGCGGATCCGCCCCTCGATCTCCTCGTGGTGGATCCAGATGACGTAGGAGGCGACGGCACTCACGCCGCCCGCCTTCATCTTCAGCAGCTCCTCCTCCCACTCCCGGGCCGGGTAGCGGGAGTAGTGGAACTCGCCGGAGACCGGGAACCAGGGGCGGCCGCCACGGGTGAGCCAGCGGCCGGTGACCTCGATCGGGTCGGGCACGCCGGGTGCGTCCGCGAAGGGCAGGTGGCCGGTCAGTGGGGGAGCGGAGGGCGCGGGCACGCGCAGCCGGTGCGCGGTCACCAGGTGTTCTCCGGGCCGAGGTCGGGCGTATCGGTGAGCTGGGCGCGGGTGGCGGTGCTTCCGTGCAGCTCCAGCAGGACCAGCTCGTTGGTGCCGGGCCGCAGCACCGGCGCGGGGACGTAGAGCGTGTGCTGCGGGCCGCGGTTCCAGTAGCGGCCCAGGTGGAAGCCGTTGACCCAGGCCTGCCCTTTCGTCCAGCCGGGCAGGGAGAGGAAGGCGTCGGCGGGCGCGATCACCTCGAAGGTGCCGCGGTGGAAGGCAGGCACGGTGACCGCCGCCCCGTCGGCCGGGCTGAACGGCACCGCGTCCAGGTCGTCCAGCGGCAGCGCGTGGCAGTCCCAGCCGCGCAGGGCGGTGCCGTTGAAGGAGACGGGCCCGAACAGGCCCTTCGCGGAGCCGATGCGGGGCCCGTAGTTGACGCCGCCCATGTTCTCGACGAGCACCTCGAGCGTCGCGCCGGGGCGCGGGACACGCACCGGCAGCGTCTCGTCGTGGCGTTCGCGCTCCAGCACACCGACGGGTGCGCCGTCGACGAAGACCTGGGCACGGTCGCCGACACCGCCGGCGAAGTGCAGCAGGCCGTCACCGGAGGCGGGAAGGACGGTGCGGTAGAGCGCGTAGCCGGTGTGCTGTCCGAGCTCGCCCATGGTCACCGGGTTGTCGGTGCGGACGGGCGTGGCGAGCGCGCCGGTGAGGGGAAGCAGAGGTGCCCGGCCGTCCAACTCGACGTCGGTCGGCGGCAGTTTGGGTCCGGGAGCCGGGGCGGACTCGTCGGGGACGCCGACATGGCGGGCGATGACCTCGCGGAAGGCGTGGTACTTCGGGCCCGGGTCACCGCACTCGGTGAGCGCGGCGTCGTAGTCGTACGACGTGACGGTGGGCTCGTAGGCGTGCTTGTGGTTGGCGCCGTTGGTGAAGCCGAAGTTGGTGCCGCCGTGGAACATGTAGATGTTGACGGACGCCCCGGCGGACAGCAGCCGGTCCAGATCGGCGGCGGCGTCGGCCGCGTCCCGTACGTGGTGCGGACCGCCCCAGTGGTCGAACCAGCCGATCCAGAACTCCGCGCAGAACAGCGGGCCTTCGCCCTGGTGCGCGCGCAGCCGCCCGAGGTTCTGCTCGACCCGGCTGCCGAAGGTGCTCGCGGTCAGCACGCCCGGCAGGCTCCCGGCGGCCAGGTGCTCGGGGTCGGCCTGGTCGCAGGTGAACAGCAGCTCCTCGACGCCCCGGGAGCGGAACGCGTCGGCCAGGTGCTTCAGATACGCGCTGTCGTCGCCGTAGGCCCCGTACTCGTTCTCCACCTGCACGGCGATGACGGGACCGCCCGCCGCGGCCAGGTGGGGCCGGAGCGCGGGCAGCAGCAGGTCCAGGTAGCGGTCGACGGCCCCGGTGAAACGCGGATCGCTGGACCGCAGCCGGATGTCCGGGTCCGACGTCAGCCAGTCGGGCAGGCCGCCGCCGTCCCACTCGGCACAGATGAACGGACCGGGACGCAGCAGCACGTGCAGCCCCTCGTCCCGGGCGAGCCCGAGGAACCGGGGCAGGTCGAGGAAGCCGTCGAGCACGAGAGGCCCGTCGGGATCGGGCTGGTGGTGGTTCCACGGGAGGTACGTCTCCACCGTGTTGAGGCCCATCAGCCGCGCCTTGCGCAGCCGTCGGCCACAGGCCGGGGTGGACACGGAAGTAGTGCAGCGCACCGGAGATGATCCGGAACGGCTCGCCGTGCCAGAAGGAATCCGTCGGACGTCGTCGTCAGGGCGGGCATGCGGAGGCTTCCCTCGGGATAAGGGGCGAAATTCGATGGGGCTTCAGGGGGAGCGGGTGACGCGGATCAGCCAGAGCGTGGCGGCCAGGCACAGCGCCGAGACACCGCACAGCAGCAGCGGCACCGCGCGGACCCCGACCACTCGATGGCCTTGCCCAGCGCCGGCCCGGCAGCGACACCGCCGCCCATGGACGCGGCGATGACCAGCGCACCGGCTCTGCGGGCCCGCGGGGCGACCCGGTTGAGCCAGGGCAGTCCGGTCGGGAAGATCGGCGCGATGAACAGACCCACACCGGCGTACGCGTACGGCGCCAGCGCCGGCACGGAAGCGGCCAGCAGACACACCGTCATACCCGCGCAGGAGACGGCGATGATGGCCTGGGCGGAGAAGCGCAACGCGAGCGGTGCGACCAGGAAGCGGCCGACGGTCATCATCAGCCAGTACACGGAGGTGGCGGTGGCGGCGACGCCCGCGCCGTAGCCGACGGTCTCCAGATGGGTGGGTTCCCAGCCGCCGACACCGGCCTCGATGCCGATGTGCAGGACGTAGAGCGCGACGAAGACGGCGAGCACCGAGGCGAGGCTCCGCCGCAGGACCCCACCACCACTCGCCTCGTCACCGGCCGGGACGGGCGCGTCGTTCCGTACGCCCTTCAGGCACAGCAGCAACGGCAGGTTGGCGAGGGCGAAACCGAGGAAGACGGCCGGGTAGTGCTCGGAGCCGACCACGCCGATCAGGGCGGGGCTGAGGATGGGCCGATGCCGAAGTGGGCGTGCAGGATGTTCAGCATCGCAGTCGAACGGTGGCCGAAGCCCACGGCGAACAGCTGGTTGAGCCCGTAGTCGATGCCGCCGAAACCGAGCCCGGCGAGCAGGGCCGCCGCCAGGGCGGTGGGCCAGCCGGGCGCCAGCGCGAAGCCCGCGGCGCCGACCGCCATGAGCAAGTAGGAGCTGCCGAGGATGTGCCGGTTGCCGACCCGCCCGTAGAGCCGGTCGAACAGCAGCACAACCGGCCACGCCGCCGACGAAGTGGGCACTGAGCCCGAGCCCGCAGCGGACGGCGAGAGCCCGAACTCCGCACGGAAACCGGGATCGCGGGCCCGTACAGAGCCTGCAACGCACCCATGAGCACGAAGCCAACACAGGAGGCGACCACGGCGGCCCCGCTGAACACCGGGGCGGACGGAGCGGGGAGAGGGTGGCTGCGCGCTGTGGGGTGGGCTGGTCGGTCACGCGGACTCCGGGGGACGGCCGGCGGCGGGCGATGGTGATGTTACCGGTAACATCGGGCCTGCCGACACCCTTTGGCGGCACGAAGTGAGAAGCCCCGCGCAAGTTCCCCGCTGCTGTGACGACTCCCGTAATCGCGTGGTCAAGCTGGCACAACGGCTGATCTAATGCGCGCGTGGAGATCTCCAGGAGCGACGCACCGCGTCCCACCGCCGACCCCTGGCCCGGATACTTCGCCGACCGCGGACACCCGGAGGCCCGCCGTATCGGCGCCGGCGTCGAGGGGGTCGTCTACGGGCTGGGCGACGGCCGCGTCGCCAAGGTGTGGACCGGCCGGCCGCCGACCGAGCTCACCCGCCGGGTCTACGCGGACATCGCAGCACACCGTCCGCCCTTCGCCACCCCGGAAATCCTCGAGGTCCACGAGCACCAGGGCATCGTGGTGACGTACGAGCGTGAGCTGCCCGGTGTCCCGATGCGGGCCGACTCCGCGCATGAGGAGTACGAGCGCGAACTGCCCGGCCGGCACAAGGACACGCTGCTCGCCGTCCTGCGTGGTCTGGCCTCGGTGCCGGGCACGGAGGCGATGCGCCGGCTGACCGTCCAGGGCGACGACCGACCCCTCTGGCAGGGCCACGACCGCTTTCAGGACGCGCTCGCGGCCCTGGTCGCTCGGGCCGCCGCCCGGCACGGCGCTGCCCTCGCCGCGCGGGTGCCCGACTTCGACGCCGGGGTCGAGCGCACGCTGAACGCGCTGCGGTCGCTGCCCGATGCCCCGGTCACCGCGATCCACGGTGACCTCGTGCCGCCCAACATCCACGTCGACACGGTCGGCCGACCCGTCGCCGTACTCGACTTCGGCTTCTACACGACCGCGGGCGACCCGGCCTTCGAGGCGGCCGTCACCGCCGCCGTCTGCGACATGTACGGCCCGCACGCCCAGGAGCACACCGCGGAACTCACCCGGCTCTTCGCGCAGGAGCTCGGCTACTCGCCCGCCGCGCTCACCACCTATCAAGCCGCCTACGCCCTCAGCACCTACGACCTGTTCGGTCCGGACGACAGCGACGGACACTTCCGGTGGTGTGCCGGGCAGTTGCGTCACAACCGTGTGTTCGGGCCGGCGTAACGGAAGGGAACCTTCGGCATGGCCGTCATCCACCGCACCTCGCTCCAACCGACCAAGCTGGAACTGCTCACCTCCTGGCTGCCGTCCCGTCCGTGGTACCGCGGTGGCGCGGCCGAACCGCAGCCGGCCAAGGCCGGCGGGTTCCGGCTGGACGACCCGCAGGGCGAGGTCGGGATCGAGTTCATCATTGTCACGGACTCCTCCGGCCCTCACCCGATCACCTACCTGGTGCCGCTGACCTATCGCGGTGCCCCGCTCGACGGAGCGGAGCACGCCCTCGTGGGCACCATGGAGCACGGCGTGCTCGGGCGGCGCTGGGCCTACGACGGCTGCCACGACCCCGTGCTGCTCGCCCAGTTGGTGGCCTTGATCGAGGGGCGGGTGCAGGCCCAGAACCAGAACACCAGCGACGTCCCCGACCGGGAGGTCATCGCCTCCCACACCGGCGAAGGCTCCATCCCCACGGACTTCATCACCACCGACGACCAGGACGGCACCCGGCTGACCACACCGCACGGCACGACCCTCAGCCTCCACCGGGTCCTGCAACCTGCCCCGGACGGCCCGTTCCCGCCCTCCCATGGAGTGACCGGCCACGTCACCGGCTCCTGGCAACTCCCGGACGGCACCCGGGCCCGCGGAGTGTTCGCCGTCCTGCACACCGGCGGCGGGGCGGCCTAGCCTCACGCGCACACGCACCTGTCCAGGAAGGCACGGTCATGGCCGTCGAACCCCCGCAGCGCCTCGCCCTCCTCGGCGGCGGCTTCTCCACCGACGACGACGGCCTTCTCGACGACTGGGTACTGGCCCGGGCACGCGTCTTCCGCCCCAGGGTGTGCTTCGTTCCCACGGCCAGCGGAGACGCACCGGCCTACATCGAACAGTTCCGCACGGCGTTCGGGGACCGACCCGCCTGCGAACCCTCCGTCCTGCACCTGTTCCGCCGCGAGTTGGACGACGACGCACTGCGCTCCTTCCTGCTCGCCCAGGACGTCATCTACGTGGGCGGTGGCAACACGGCCAACCTCCTCGCGGTATGGCGAACCCACGGTGTGGACCGGCTGCTGCGGGAGGCCTACGACCACGGCACGCTGCTGTGCGGTATCAGCGCCGGTGCCAACTGCTGGGCAGAGGGCTCGCACACCGACTCATTCGGGCCGTTGACGTACCTCCCCGACGGCCTGGGGCTGCTGCCCGGCTCCGTCTGCCCGCACTACGACAGTGAACCGGGCCGTCGGCCCTCCTACCGCGCGGCCGTGGCAGCGGGTCGGCTGCCGTCAGGCTGGGCGGTGGAGGACGGGGCCGCGGCACTGTTCACGGACGGTGTGCTGACGGAGGCGGTCACCCGGGCGCGGGGAGCCGGGGTGTACCGGGTGGAACCGGTCGGGGTGGTGGCGTGAGTGAGCGTGCGCTGTCCTGTCGGTTGCTCGGGGCTTCCCGGTAGGTCTCCCCGCACGGTTCCGGATTCCATGACACGGGCACGTATCCCGTCACCGACCGACGGCCCCACACGTCAGGAGCCTCCGTGACACCGCAGATCGCCCCACCCGAACCCGGACTGACCGAAGCCCAGATCGTCGAGCGGGCCGTGGCGTTGCGGCCCGTGCTGGTCGAACGGCAGGCGGAGACCGAGCGGTTGACCCGCTGTCCGCAGGCCACCCACGAGGACTTCTTACGGGCCGGGTTCTACCGGATCCTCCAGCCGCGCCGTTACGGCGGGTACGAGTTCGGGCTCCCCGTGTTCTTTTCCGTGGTCACGGAGGTCGCACGCGGCTGTCCGTCCAGCGGCTGGGCGCTGTCCCTCACCGCCGCCCACGTCCTCCAGGTGGCATCGGTCTTCGGGGAACGCGCGCAGGACGAGATCTTCGGCACCGACGGCGACTTCCGCGCCGCCTCCACGCTCATGCCCGTAGGCGTCGCGCGGCCCGACGGCGACGATCACGTGATCCTCGACGGCACCTGGCCCTACGCCTCCGGCGCCCCCTACTCGACGCACTACGTCGGCCAGACCCTGTGCGCCCCCGCCGAGCCCGGTGACGCCCCGGGACCGCTCGTGCTGTTCTGCGCGCCGCGCCCGGTGTGGACGGTGGTCGACGACTGGCACGGCGTCCTCGGCCTGCGCGGCAGCGGATCCAACAGCATCCGTATGGAACAGGCCCGCATCCCCGCCCATCACACGGTCGAGGCCGGACTGCTCGACCTGCCCGTCGAGGGCGGCAGCCCCGGCTCGGACCTGCACGGCAACCCCATGTACGCCGGCCGGGCGCCGAGCTTCTTCCACGGCGAACTGGCCGCCGTCATGATCGGCACCGCGTACGCCGCCGCAGACGAGTACGCCCGCGTCCTCGACGCCCGCCCGCTCACCCAGGAACCCGACCGCACCCGCGCGGACCTGCACGACTACCAGCGGAACCTGGGCGAAGCCCTCGGCGTCATCCACACCGCGCACGCCGCGCTCCAGCACACGGCCCGGGAGTGGATGGAGGCGTGCCGCCGCAACGTACTGGGCGAAGCCCCCTTCGGCACCACCGAGGACAACCGCCTCGCCCTGATGTTCCTGAACGCCGGCCGCATGGCCTGGGACGTCCTCCAGGGCACCCTCTTCCGCACGGCCGGCTCCCGGCACGCCCGGGACGGTGAGCGGATGCAGCGCTACTTCCGGGACGCGGCCACCTACTGGACGCACATCGGGCCCAGCATGGCCGAACCGCTGGCCCGCCGGGTCGGCTGCGACCGCCTCGGACTGCCCTCCGGCCACATCCCCTGATCCCCTGAACCTCGCCGGATCAACAGGATTGTTTCGGGCACGATCGGGTACGCGAGCAGGACCGCGCCCGGGGCGGATCTTGTCCCGGGCAGGCCGCACGACCGCCGCTACCAGGGAATCTGCCATGGAGACACCCGCAAACGACCCCACGCCCACGCCCGCCCAGCGGGCTCTGGACGTCCTCGCCGACAACACCGAGGACGCGGCGGCTCTGGACGCGCTCGCCAACAGCGACGTGCTCATCCCCGTGCCCGACGACGCGAACGACGCCGACGCCGCCAACCCCTCGGCGGTGGCGCTGCCGGTGCTGGAGCAGCCTGGCGGCGAGCCGGTGGTGCCCGTGTTCACCTCCGAGGTGGAGATGGCCGGGCTGCTGCCGTTCGTCTCCCGCTACCGCCTGGTGCCGCTCGGCGCCCTGGCCGCCCAGTGGCCGGCCGACGACCTGTCGCTCACCATAGACGGCAGCTCGGAGCACCGCCTGACGCTCACCTCGGAGGGAGTACGCACCCTGCTGGCCCGTCCGTAGGACCCAGTGGGCCGGGGCCCGGGCCCGGGCGGTCTACGCGCTCAGCGTCCGGGCCAGCGCGGCCCGCTGCGGCAGTACCTGCGCGTGCAGGTCACGGCCCTTGGAGGTCAGGGCCACCCACACCCCCCGGCGGTCCTCCATACACACCGAGCGCGTCACCAGCCCCTCCTTCTCCAGCCGGGCGATGAGCCGGGACAGCGCGCTCTGGCTGAGATGGACGCGCCCGGCCAGGTTCTGCACCCGGCACTGCTCGCCCTCCTCGGGCGCCGCGGTCGCGAGGATGTCCAGGACCTCGAAGTCGGACGCGCCGAGGCCGTGCGGATGCAGCACGCGGTCGATCTCGCACATCGTGCGCGCGTGCGCCGACAGGATGTCCCGCCACCGTTCCTCAAGCCGCGCACCAGCCGTTTTCGACGCCATATGGGAACGGTAACACCGGTGCAGCGTTCCATGACCGTGCATGCAGTGCACGTCTTACGCCGGGAGCGGGAGTCTCAAGTCGACTCCCGTTTGACCAGCTCCGTCGGCAGGATCACCGCCGCCGGATCCTCGCCCCCGATCTGCGCGAGCAGCACCCGTACCATCTCGGCGCTGATCCTGTCCCACGGCTGCCGGATGGTCGTGAGCTCGGGGCTGGAGGCCAGAGCGGCCGGGGAGTCGTCGAAGCCGCCGACCGCGACGTCCTGCGGCACCCGCCGCCCCGCCCGCTGCAGGGCCGCCAGCACGCCCTGCGCCATGAGGTCGGAGGCGACGAACACCGCGTCCATGTCCGGTGCCTGCGCCAGCAGCCGCTCGGCGCCCGCCTCGCCGCTGGCCCGGCTGTAGTCGCCGGAGACGACGAGGCGCTCGTCGAAGTCCAGGCCGCCGCCGCGAGCACCTCTTTGTAGCCGGCGAGGCGCTCGACACCGCCGGGCGTGTCCAGCGGGCCGGTCACCATGCCCACCCGGTGCCGCCCGAGCGACAGCAGGTGGCGCACCATGTCGCGGGCGCCGTCGCGGTCGTCGGCGGCCACGTAACTCACCTTCGAACCCAGCCCGATCGGCTTCCCGCACGCCACGAGCGGCACACCGGCCCCGCGCAGCTGCTCGGCGACGGGATCACCGGAGTGGCTGGAGACCAGCAGCACCCCGTCGACGTGCCCGGCGGTGATGTACCGCGCGATGCGCCGCCGTTCGTCCTCGGTGCCCGCCAGCATCAGCAGCAGCGGGATGTCGTGCGCGGCGAGCGCCTGGGTGCAGCCGCGCAGCAGGACGTTGAAGTTGGGGTCCTCGAAGAACCGCTCCTGCGGCTCGGTGAGCAGGAAGCCGATCGAGTCGGACCGGCCGGTGATCAGGGAGCGGGCGTGCCGGTTGACGACGTACCCCGTCCTGCGGATGGCCGCGTTGACCGCCTCCTGGGCGGCGGGGCTGACGTAGTGGCCGCCGTTGAGTACACGCGAGACGGTGCCGCGCGAGACCCCCGCCTCGCGCGCCACGTCGTGGATCGTGGGCGGCTTGCGCCTGCCCCCCGCAGCGTTCATGGTCATGACTTTACGGCTCCGGAGAGCAGATCCAGACTCCAGAACCGCTGGATGACCAGGAACAGTGCGACCAGCGGGAGCACCGCGAGGAACGCCCGTGATCACCAGCGTGTACAGCGCCGGAGTGTTGGCGCCCTGCTCCAGCAACGTGAACAGGCCGAGGGTGATCGGGAACTTCTCGTCGTCGCTGAGCATGATGTACGGCAGCAGGAAGTTGTTCCAGATCGCCACGAACTGGAACAGGAACACCGTCACCATGCCGGGGATCATCATCGGCAGCGCGATCCGCGTGAAGATCCGCCACTCGCTCGCCCCGTCCATCCGGCCGGCCTCGACCACGTCGGGGCACTGCGGCGGCGGCGTAGATCCGCGCGAGGTAGACGCCGTACGGCGACAGGATCTGCGGCAGCAGGACGGACAGGTGGGAGTCCGTGAGGTCGGCCTTCGCCAGCAGCAGGTACTGCGGTATGGCCAGGATCACCGGCGGCATCAGCACACCCGCGAGCAGCATGTTGAAGATCGTTCCGCGGCCCCGGAAGCGGTAGACCGCCAGCCCGTAGCCGCTGAACGCCGACACGCACGCCGACAGCAGGGCGCCGAGCCCGGCGTACAGGGCGGAGTTGCCATCCACGACCAGTAGACGCCGTCGCGGTAGGCGCTCAGGTCCTGGAAGTTGTCGACGAAGCCGGTGCCGGGCAGGAACGTGAACGTGGAGAACAGCTCACGGCCCGACTTGGTGGCGGCGATGACCACCCAGGCCACCGGCAGCAGGCAGTAGATCGCGCCCAGGAGCAGCGTGACCGTCGGGATCAGGGCGATCCGGCGGCGCAGCGGCGGGCGGCCCTGGGCGGTACCGGGCGCGGCGCCCGCCACCGGCTCGGCCTGGGAAACGGCAAGGGAACTCATCGAGCTGCCTCCTGCTTCTGACGACGGTTCGCGGCTCGCAGGAAGCCGAAGGACAGCAGGAGCGTGGCGAGCGCGATGATCACGGCCTGCGCGGCGGCGCCGTAGATGTCGCCCTCGCCGAACGCGTCCCGGTAGACCTTCATCAGCGGACTCCACGTCGTGGACACGGAGTTGGTGAGCGGCTTGAGGGTGGTCGGCTCGTTGAACACCTGGAGCGTCGCGATGATCGAGAAGAAGAAGGTCAGCACCAGCGAGGGCGCCACCATCGGGATCTTGATCCGCAGGGCGACCTGCAAGGGGTGGCGCCGTCCAGCTTCGCCGCCTCGTACACCTCCGCCGGGATCGCCTGGAGCGAGGTGTAGATGACGATCATGTTGAAGCCGGTGCCGCCCCAGACCGCGATGTTCGACAGGGCCAGGTACAGCGGCCCGCCGTCCAGCAGGTCGGGCTGCGGCAGTCCCAGCTTGTCGAGCACGAAGTAGAAGGGGCTGACGTCCGGCAGGTACAGGAAGCCCCACAGCAGCGCCGCCACCACACCGGGGATGGCGTACGGCAGGAAGATCGCGAGCCGGGTGAAGGGGGCCAGCCGCACCCTCTCGGAGTCCAGCATCAGCGCGAACAGCAGGGCGAGGCCGAGCATGACGGGGACGACGATGCAGCCGTAGCCCAGCACGCGCAGCGCCCCGTTCACCAGTTCGCTGTCGGTGAGGGCGTCGGTTGTAGTTCTCCACCAGACCTCCTTGCGGGCGCCGGAGCCGAGGCCGAGGCCGGAGACCTTCACCTTGCGGAAGCTGAGCCAGAGCGCGTAGCCGATGGGCCAGTGCGAAGAACAGGGCAAAGAGAAGTGCTGCGGGGACAAGGAAGGCGTACGGGGCCCCTTGACCCCGTACGACTTGCCGGCGTGCCGTGCTTTTCACTCCGCGACCTCGAAGCCCTGCTTCTTTCATGTCGGCGACGGTGTCGTCCTGCATCTTGTCGAGCGCCGCGCCGAAGTCCGACTTGTTCTTCGCGGCGGCGCCGAAGGCGTCCTTGAAGGTGGTGTAGCGACGTTCACGTTGGGGCCCCAGGCGGACGGCGCGGTGGTCTCCGCGATATCGGCGGCCTTGGTGTAGAAGTCGGCCTGATTGGAAAGTAGGCCGGCGGCTTGAGGAAGGCGCCGCTGGTCTGGGCGTTCTTGGCGGCCGGGTAGATGCCGCTCTCCTTGGCCAGCGCGTTCAGGGCGTCGCTGTCGGTGTTCAGCCAGGTGGCGAACTTGGCGGCGGCCTTCCGGTGCTTGGAGTCCGTGGTGACGGCGGTGGAGGAGCCGCCCCAGCTGCCGGTGCGGTTCTCGTTCGCGACCACTGGGGGAGCGGGGCCATGGCCCACTTGCCCTTGGTTTCGGGCGCGGCGGTGGTCAGGGTGCCCGGTGCCCACACGGCGCTGACCCAGGCGATCTGCTTGCCGGTGTTGAGCGCCTTGTTCCAGGCCGGGGTGTACATCGGCTGGTTGTCGATGGCGCCTTCCTCGACCAGGCCGCCCCAGAACTTGGCGACCTTCCGCGTCGCCGCGTCGTTGATGGAGACCTTCCACTGGTCGCCGGAGGTCGTCCACCACTTGGCGCCCGCCTGCTGGGCGAGGCCCGCGAAGAGGCCGGAGTCGTTGGCGGAGAAGGTGGTGAAGTCCTTGTCGGGGGCGGCCTTCTTCAGCTTGCGCGCGGTCTCGGCGAACTCGTCCCAGGTCGTCGGCACCGTCAGGCCGTACTCCTTGAACAGGTCCTCGCGGTAGTAGAACATCATCGGCCCGATGTCCTGCGGGACCGCGTAGACCGCGTCGGTGCCCAGCGTCGTCTGCTGCCAGACGCCGTCGGCGAAGCTGCCCTTGGCGTCGCCCACGTTCTTCGATATGTCCGCCAAGGCGTCATTGCTGACCAGCGTGGGCAGCGCCTGGTACTCCGCCTGCACCAGGTCGGGCGCCTTGCCCGCCTTGTGCGCGGTGAGGATCTTGGTGACGAGGGTGTCGCCGGACGCCTGCTTCTTCACCGTGACGGTGATCTGGTCCTTCTTGCCCGGGCCCTTGTTCCACAGGTCCACGACCTTGTCCATGCCGGGCGTCCAGGTCCAGTACGTCAGCGAGACCGGCCCGACTCGGTCTCGCTGTCCCCGGAATCCGAGCCGCAGGCGGCGAGGGCGGTGGCGGCGAGCGCTACGGCGACGGCGGATGTCACGAGGCGGCGGCGCTTCGTGTACGGCATGGATCTCTCCCCTGACCTGGGGTCCTCGCCTGCTGCGAGAACCTGCCATGCTTCTGTGAGCGTTCACAGTAGAGAAACATCCCGGACCCTTGTCAATGGTTGTTGCCGTGCGGTTATGTTGGGCTCTGCACTGCGCTGCTGTGTGTGCACGTTCCCATTTGA
The DNA here is from genome assembly GCF_028885415.1 of Streptomyces coeruleorubidus. Lineage (GTDB taxonomy): Bacteria > Actinomycetota > Actinomycetes > Streptomycetales > Streptomycetaceae > Streptomyces > Streptomyces coeruleorubidus_A. The sequence continues at coordinate 509,442 of NZ_CP118527.1, read as the reverse complement.
TCGACCGACCGGGAGACCATCCATGCCGGAGACCACCCCCAGGGGCCTCACCAGGCTCGCCTTCGGTGGGGACTACAACCCCGAGCAGTGGCCGGAGAGCATCTGGCAGGAGGACGTCCGGCTGATGCGGGAGGCCGGCGTCACCATGGTGAGCGTCGGGATTTTCTCCTGGGCGCTGCTGGAGCCCTCGCCCGGCCGTCACGACTTCGGCTGGCTCGACAGGCTCCTGGGCCTGCTGCACGAGAACGGCATCCGCGTCGACCTCGGCACCCCCACCGTCGTACCGCCCGCCTGGTTCTACCGGGCCCACCCCGACGCCCTGCCGGTCACCCGTGAGGGCGTGCGCTACGAGTTCGGCTCCCGCGCGGCCATCTGTCACAGCAACGCGGACTACCGTGCGGCCGCCGCGGCCATCACCACGAAGCTCGCCGAGCGCTACGGCGACCACCCGGCCCTGGCGATGTGGCACGTGCACAACGAGTACGGCGTCCCCGTCTCGGCCTGCTACTGCGACTCGTGCGCCGCGCACTTCCGCCGCTGGCTGGCGGCGACGTACGGCACGGTCGACGCGGTCAACGAGGCGTGGGGCACGGCCTTCTGGGGCCAGCGCTACGCGGACCTGGACCAGATCAACCCGCCCCGGCTCACACCCGCGGCCGTCAACCCCAGCCAGGCACTGGACTACAAGCGGTTCGCCGACGCCACCATGCGCGAGAACTTCGTGACGGAGCGGGACATCCTGCACCGTCTCTCACCGGACGTCCCGGTCACCACCAACTTCATGACGGCGCTGAGCCAGTGCGACTCCGTCGACTACTGGGCCTGGGGCCGTGAGGTCGACATCGTCACCAACGACCACTACCTGATCACCGACGGCCGTCGCACCCACGTCAACCTGGCGATGGCCGCGGACCTCACCCGCTCCGTCGCGGGCGGCGCCCCTGGCTGCTGCTGGAACACTCCACCTCGGGCGTCAACTGGCAGCCCCGCAACCCCGCCAAGGCCCCCGGCCAGATGGCCCGCAACTCCCTCACGCACGTGGCGCGCGGCTCCGACGGGGCCATGTTCTTCCAGTGGCGCCAGTCCCGGCGCGGCGCCGAGAAGTTCCACTCGGCGATGGTCCCGCACGGCGGCACCGACACCCGCGTGTGGCGCGAGGTCGTCGAACTCGGCGCCGCCGTCGACGGGTTGAGCGAGATCCGCGGCACCCGCACAGAAGCCGACGTGGCCGTGCTGTGGGACTGGCACTCCTGGTGGGCGCAGAACCTCGAATGGCGCCCCAGCGTCGACCACGACGCCCGCGAGCGCGCCGACGCCTTCTACGAGGCCCTCTACGACCGCCACCTCACCGTCGACTTCGCCCACCCGGAAGCCGACTTGTCGAGGTATCCCCTTGTCGTCGTACCGGCGCTGTACCTGATGACGGAGGCGGCCGGGAACAACCTCACGGCCTACGTCGAGAACGGCGGCACCCTGGTCGTCTCGTACTTCTCCGGCATCGTCGACGAGCACGACGCCGTCCACGAGGGCGCCTACCCGGGCCCGCTGCGGGACGTCCTCGGCCTCACCGTCGAGGAGTTCTCGCCGCTGCTGCCCGGTGAACGGGTGAGCGTCACCGGCCCCGACGGATCCGAGCTGGGCGCCGACGTGTGGACGGAGTTCGTGGTGCCGCGCGGCGCCGAGCCCGTCCTGAGTTACGCCGACGGGCTGACCGCCGGGCGGCCCGCCGTCACCCGGCACCGCCTCGGCGAGGGCACTGCCTGGTACGTCTCCACCCGGCTCGGCGCCGACGGCCTCGACGCGCTGCTCGGCTGGGCGGTCGAGGACGCGCGGCTCGCCCCGCGCGCCGACCTGCCCCGGGACGTCGAAGTGGTGCGCCGCACCGGCGAGTCGGGCAGCTACCTGTTCGCCGTCAACCACACCGGCTCGGACGCCAAGGTGCCGCTGGAGGTACCCGGCACCGAACTGCTGACCGGTGAACGCGCCGCGGGCCCGCTGGCGGTCCCGGCCGGAGCCGTCCGGGTCGTCCGGCTCGACGGCTGAACCGACTCCCTCCGCCCGCGTGAGCCGCACGAGCCGCGGGCGGAGGGCCCCCTCACCTGCCTCCTGGCGAGGGGCACCCCTCATCCCCACGTCGAAGGGACGACGGACGACGATGTTCCATCCCAGACGCACGCTCAGAACCCTGCTGCTCCCGCTCGCGGCGGGGCTTGCCCTCACCGCCCTGCCCGCCACCTCCGCCCACGCCGCGAGCACGCTGACCAACGGCGGCTTCGAGGCCGACGGCGCGGGTGCGGCCGCGCCGGGCGGCTGGTCCGAGTACGGCGACACCGGCGCCTCGTTCACCGAGTCCGGCGGCCACGGCGGCAGCCACCGCCTCAGCCACTGGGCCTCCACCGCGTACAAGGTGGAGACGTACCAGTACCTGTCCGGACTCACCAACGGCACCTACAAGCTCACCGCCTGGGTGCGCTCCGGCGGCGGGCAGAAGTCCGCGTACATGGCGCTGAAGAACTGCGGCGGCGCGGAACAGCGCACCGACCTGCCGGTCTCGGCCAGCGGGTGGATCCGGATCGTCGTGCCGGTCAATGTGACCAACAACCAGTGCACGATCAGCGTCAACAGTGACGCGAACGCCGGCAACTGGATCAATGTCGACGACCTGACCTTCACGTCGGGCACGTCCGGTACGTCGATCAAGGGTGCCGACATATCGTCCCTGCCCAAGAGCGAGGCCAAGGGCGGCGTCTACCGGAACAGCTCCGGCACTCCCGGCGACGCCCTGACGATCCTCAAGTCCTCCGGCATGAACTACGCACGCCTCAAGGTCTGGGTGAACCCGGCCGACGGCTACAACAACAAGGCGCGCGTCCTGGCCCTGGCCAAGCGCGTCAAGGCGCAGGGCATGAAGCTGCTGGTCGACTTCCACTACTCGGACTTCTGGGCCGACCCGGGCCGCCAGGACAAGCCCGCCGCTTGGTCCGGACACTCGTACGGTCAACTCAGGACCGACGTGTACAACCACACGTACGACGTGTTGAACGCCTTGAAGGCGCAGGGCACCACCGCCGACATGGTCCAGGTCGGCAACGAGATCAACGGCGGCATGCTGTGGAACGAGGGATCGACCTCCAACTGGTCGCAGCTGGCCGGTCTGCTCAACTCCGGCTACGACGCGGTCAAGGCGGTCAACTCGAACACGATCGTCGCCCTGCACCTCGCCAAGGGCGGTGACCTGGCCGGCACCCGCTGGTGGTTCGACAGCGCGCGCTCGAACGGCGTGAAGTTCGACGCGATCGGCCTGTCGTTCTACGGCTACTGGCACGGCACGCTGGCCGACTTCCAGACGACCCTCGACGACGCGGCCTCCCGCTACGGCAAGCCGGTCTTCGTCGCCGAGACCGCCTACCCGTTCCGCCTGGACAGCGAGGACTCCCACGAGAACATCATCGACACCAGTGGCGAGCTGGTCTCCGGCTACCCGGCGAGCGTGGCCGGCCAGACCCGGTGGATGAACGACATGATGAGCATCGTGGAGGCCGTCCCGAACGGCCGTGGCCTCGGCATCTTCTACTGGGAGGCACCCTGGACCGCGGTGAACGGCAACGGCTGGGACCCGACCGACCCGTCCTCCGGCAACGCCTGGGAGAACCAGGCGCTCTTCGGCTACGACGACCGGGCCCTGTCGTCGATGTCCTGGTTCCGCCACCGCTGACCGCACGGGGAAAGGGGGCCCGGCCGCACGCACGCGGCCGGGCCCTTGCATGTTTCCGAACTCGCTTGTGGCACACGGAAGTTCGGTATCGGTCAACGACGCAGACTCCCGGACGCGGCGGCTTCGACTGCGCAACAGTGGGAAGACGTGGTAAGAGGACGAGAGCCGCGAGGCAGGGGCACGACATGCTGAGGACTCCCACGGACGAGACGCGCCTGCGCATCCTGGCCTGGCTGAAGGAACCCGGCCCCGCCGCGGACGGTGTCACCGCGGACGCCGTCGCCGAGAGGTTCTCGATGCCACGCCCGGTCGCCGTCACCCACCTCCGGCTGCTCCAGGCCACCGGCATGCTGCGCACCAGCCGGTCCGCGGGCCGCGTGCACTACCACCGCGACGAGATGCGGATCGCCGAGGTCGCTCGGATGTTTGAAAAGGGCTGGTAGGCCACCCGGTACGACCCGGTACAGCGGAATCTCCGACCCGGTACAGCGGAATCTCCCCCGACGGCGAAGGACACGCGCGCGATGGACCGTCCCACGGCACTCGTCCCACGCCACTACCTCGCGGTGGGCCCCGGCCCCGAGGACGTGGTCGCCGACCCGCGCGGCCGCGTGCTGACCGGCCTGGCGGACGGCCGCATCCTGCGCCTGGACGGCCTGGGAGACCCGGTGACGGCCCGTACCGAGGTGATCGCCGAGACCGGCGGCAGGCCGCTCGGGCTCGAACTCCTCCCGGACGGCGACCTGCTGGTGTGCGACGCCGAACGCGGACTGCTGCGCGTCGACACCGGCGACGGCACGGTCCGCGTCCTCGCCGACTCGGTGGCGGGGGAGCGGCTGCGGTTCGCCAGCAACGTCGTGTCCCTCTCCGACGGCAGCGTGTACTTCACCGTCTCCAGCCGCCGCCACCCCCTGGACCACTGGATCGGCGACATCGTCGAACACACCGGGACGGGACGGCTGCTGTGCCTCGCCCCTGGCGCGGACACCCCCGAGGTGGTGCTGGACGGCCTCCAGTTCGCCAACGGGCTCGCCGCCGCAGCCGACGAGTCGTTCCTCGTCGTCGCCGAGACCGGCGCCCGCCGGCTCACCCGCTACCGGCTCACCGGGCCCGGGGCCGGCCGGAGCGAGCCCTTCGCCGAGAACCTCCCGGGCATGCCCGACAACCTCTGGCGCGGGGCCCCGGACGGACCGGTCTGGGTCGCGCTGGCCGGACCCCGCGTCCCCGCTCTCGACCTGTTCCACCGCAGCGCACCCGCGGTCCGCCGCGCCGCCGCCCGCGTGGCCGTACGCGCCCCCTTCCGCCCCACCGGCACCATCGCCGTCCTGGCCTTCGACGACGAGGGCCGCGTCGTCCACCACCTCGCCCGCCGTCACTCCGGCTACCGGATGGTCACCAGCGTGTGCGAAGCGGGCGGACACCTCGTGCTGGGCAGCCTCTGGGAGCCGGGCGTGGCGGTCTGCGAGCCGCCCGCCCCGAAGTGACGCCGGTTCGCCACCGGGGTTAACCTGAACCCCGGCCGCGACACCTCTCGCGGCGCGGCGGTGGGGCCCGCCGTACCCGAACCGCGGCACGGACGCCGCCAACGGTCCCTACTTGCGACGGCACGCGCCCGCACGATCCCGGGCCCCGGCGAGTAGGAGACGTACGACCATGACGGCCCCCGAGGCGGAAAGCCTCCGTATCCAGCCCTCCGCCTCACACCCGACCGCCTGGCGCGCCCAGGGACCGGTCGTCGCGGCGGTGGCGCTCGGCGGGGGAGCGGGGGCCGCCGCCCGCTACGCGGCGTCCCTGTGGTGGCCCGCGCAGGCGGGCGGCTTCCCCTGGACGACCTTCTGGGTCAACGTCGCCGGCTGTGCCGTGATCGGCGTGTTCATGGTGGTCATCACCGAGTTCCGGCCAGCCCACCGGCTGGTCCGCCCCTTCTTCGGCACCGGTGTCCTCGGGGGTTTCACGACCTTCTCGACCTACGCCGTCGACATCCAGAAGCTGGCCGACGGCGGCCACGTCCGCACCGGCCTGACCTACCTCGCCGCGACCCCGCTCGCGGCGCTCACGGCGGTGTGGCTCGCGGCCTGGTCGACCCGCCGTGTGCTGAAGCGGAGGCAGCCATGACACGGTTGACCGGCAGGGCCCTGCGCCTGACCGTCTTCGTCGGCGAGAACGACACCTGGCACCACAGGCCCCTCTACTCGGAGATCGTCCACCGGGCCCACGCGGCGGGCCTCGCGGGCGCCAGCGTCTTCCGGGGCGTCGAGGGCTTCGGCGCCTCCTCGTTGATCCACACCTCGCGGCTGCTGTCCCTGAGCGAGGACCTGCCGGTCGCCGTCGTGATCGTCGACACCGAGGCACGGGTCCGGGCCTTCCTGCCCCAGCTCGACGAACTCGTCACCGAGGGCCTGGTGACCCTCGACGACTGCGAGGTCATCCTCCCCCAGTCCCGGCTTCGCTCGACCGGGGGCACCCCCACCACCGGCCGGAAGGACACACCGGGCGAAACGGACGCGAAGGGTAAGAGGTCGTTGTGAACTGGCTGCTTGTCGTCGGGGGCGCGATGGTCGGCGCGCCGCTGCGCTACCTCACCGACCGCGCGGTGCAGTCCCGGCACGACTCCGTCTTCCCCTGGGGCACCTTCGCGGTGAACCTCGCCGGCTGCCTGATCCTGGGCCTGCTCACCGGCGCCGCGGCCGCCGGTGCCGCGAGCTCCCACCTCCAGCTTCTGCTCGGCACCGGCCTGTGCGGGGCCCTGACGACGTATTCCACGTTCTCCTATGAGACGTTGCGGCTGGTGGAGACGGGGGCCCGCGGCTACGCCGTCCTCAATGTGACGGCGAGCCTGGCGGCCGGACTTGCGGCGGCGTTCGCGGGGGTCGCGCTCGCCGGAAGGTGAGACCGGCTCTCGCCCGGGTGTAGTAGGACTGGCCTCCTCCGCTCCCGTCTCTCCCTGCACAGAACTGGATCCCATGAGCGTCATCAGCGTCGGTCAGGCCGTCGTCCTCGGAGCCGTCGAGGGGGTGACCGAGTTCCTGCCCGTCTCCTCCACCGGCCATCTGAAGATCGTCGAAGGGCTCATGGGCATCCCTGTCGATGACAATGCCGTGATCGGGTTCTCGGCCGTCATCCAGGTCGGCGCGATCGCCGCGGTGCTCGTGTACTTCTTCAAGGACATCGTGCGGATCGTCTCCGCCTGGGGGCGAGGCCTGTTCGACCGTGAGGAGCGCTACCAGCACGACTACAAGTTCGCCTGGTGGGTCATCTGCGCGACCGTACCGATCGTCGCCGTCGGACTCGCCGCCAAGCCGCTCATCGAGGGTCCGCTCGCCTCGCTGTGGGTGGTGGCCGGCTCGCTGGTCGTCGGCAGCGGGGTGATGTGGGCGGCGGACCAGATGGGCCGGCACAAGCGCGGCGAGGACGACACCTCGTTCAAGGACGCCATGCTCGTCGGCAGCTCCCAGATCCTCGCCCTGCTCTTCCCCGGCTTCTCCCGCTCCGGGGCCACCATGTCCACGGCGCTGATCCTCGACCTGGACCGCGTCGCCGCCACCCGGCTCTCCTTCTTCCTGGGCATCCCCGCCCTGACCGGCGCAGGCCTCTACGAACTCAAGGACGCCCTGGGTACCGGCGTGGGCGCGGCCCCGCTCGCCGTCGGCACGATCGTGTCCTTCGTGGTCGCCTACGGCTCCATCGCCTGGCTGCTGAAGTTCGTCGCCAAGCACTCCTTCAACGCCTTCGTGATCTACCGGATCGTCGTGGGTGGGCTGCTGTTCGGCCTGCTCGGAGCGGGTGTGCTGCACAGCTGACCGGTTGCGGGGACAGGGGGCCAGGAGCGTGAACGCGAGCTTCCGGCCCCTGAACCTTTCCTTTCGGGCCCTTGACAGGTGCCTCACCTGCCCCGGAGGATCACCCCGTGAACCTGTCAGACAGCCGGACAGCCGGACAGCCCGTACGTCGCGTCAGCGCCATGGAAGCGGTGCTGGCGCATCTGCGCGACGCCATCGAGCGCGGCGACTACGCGATCGGCGACAAGCTCCCCTCCGAGGCGGAGCTGTGCCGCACCCTGGAAGTCTCCAGGCCCGTGCTGCGCGAGGCGCTGCGGGCGCTGCAGACCATGGGCCTGACCGTGTCCCGGACCGGCAAGGGCACCTTCGTCGTCGCCAGTACCGTCGAGGACCCGACCTTCGGCGACTACTCGGCCAGCGACCTGCTGGAGGTGCGCCGCCACGTCGAGATCCCGGTCGCGGGGTACGCGGCCCGGCGCCGCACCCCGGAGAACCTCGACCACCTGGCCCACCTCCTGGACCGCATGGAACGGGAGACGGACACCACGGCCTGGGTCGCGATGGACACGCTGTTCCACCTCGCCGTGGCCGAGGCCGCCCAGAACCCGGTCTTCCGCCGGGTCATCGAGGAGATCCGGGACGCGCTGGCCCGCCAGTCCGCCTTCCTCAACGAGCTGGGCGGCCGCCGCGAGCAGTCCAACCGCGAGCACCGGGCGATCGTCGAGGCGCTGATCGACGGCTGCGAGAACGACGCCGTGGAGGCCATGGCCCACCACCTCGACCGCGTCGAGACGACCCTCACCGACATCGTGCGCCCCGCGCGCACGGACACCCCCACGGAAGGCGGACCCGAGGCGTGAGCGAGCAGTCCCTGCACGAAGGTGTGCAGAAACGTTCCGGCCATGTCGATGCCGGAGACGCGGGCTACAGCAAGTCCCTGAAGTCCCGGCACGTCAACATGATCGCCATCGGCGGCGCCATCGGCACCGGCCTCTTCCTCGGCGCCGGCGGCCGCCTCGCCGACGCCGGCCCCTCCCTCTTCATCGCCTACGCGGTCTGCGGCCTCTTCGCCTTCCTCGTCGTGCGCGCCCTCGGCGAACTCGTGCTGTACCGGCCCTCCTCCGGCGCCTTCGTGTCGTACGCCCGCGAGTTCATGGGGGAGAAGGGCGCCTACACCGCGGGCTGGATGTACTTCCTCAACTGGGCGACCACCGGCATCGCCGACATCACCGCCGTGGCCACCTACACCCACTACTGGGGCATGTTCTCCGACATCCCGCAGTGGGTGATCGCGCTCATCGCGCTGGCGGTCGTGCTCACCGTGAACCTGATCTCGGTGAAGATCTTCGGCGAGCTGGAGTTCTGGTTCGCGATCATCAAGGTCGGCGCGCTCGTCGTCTTCATGTGCATAGGCATCTTCCTGCTGGTCACCCAGCACCCCGTCGACGGCCACCACCCGGGCCCGTCCCTGATCAGCGACAACGGCGGTGTCTTCCCGCACGGCCTGCTGCCCATGCTGCTGATCATCCAGGGCGTCGTCTTCGCCTACGCCTCCGTCGAACTCGTCGGCGTCGCGGCCGGTGAGACCGAGAACCCCGAGAAGATCATGCCGAAGGCGATCAACTCGATCATGTGGCGCGTGGGCCTGTTCTACGTCGGCTCGGTCGTCCTGTTGTCGATGCTGCTGCCGTGGAACAGGTACACGGCGGGGGAGAGCCCGTTCGTCACGGTGCTGTCCAACATCGGCGTCCCCGCGGCCGGCGGCGTGATGAACCTCGTCGTCCTCACCGCCGCGATGTCCTCCCTCAACTCCGGCCTGTACTCCACCGGCCGCATCCTGCGCTCCATGGCCATGGCCGGATCCGCGCCCCGGTTCACCTCCGTGATGAGCCGCAGCCAGGTCCCCTACGGCGGCATCCTGCTCACCAGCGGCATCTGCGTCCTGGGCGTCGGCCTCAACTTCGTCGTGCCCGCCGAGGCGTTCGAGATCGTGCTGAACTTCGCCGCGATCGGCATCCTCGCCACCTGGGGCATGATCATGGTCTGTCACCTCCTCTTCTGGCAGAAGACCCAGAAGGGCGAGCTGACCCGCCCGGGCTACCGGCTGCCGGGTTCCCCCTGGACCGAGACAGTGACGCTGGCGTTCCTCGCCTCCGTCCTGGTCCTCATGTACGCCGACGGCGGCGCGGGACGCACCACCGTGCTGTGCCTGCCGCTGATCGTCGGGGCACTGGTCGCCGGATGGTTCGCCGTCCGCGGCCGTGTCGCGCGCAAGTCCACGACCGGAGCCGACGCGTGAAACACGCGCCGCTCCACGAGAAGCAGGCAGTGATGTACAGCAGTTCCCTCGCGGACGCACCCCTGGTCCGTGAACCCGTCCACGCCCCCGTCGCCCACCTCATACGCGGCGGAATCGTCGAAGGCATCCACTACGGCTCCGTCGTCGTCCTCGGCGCCGACGGAGAGGTCCAGCTCCAGATCGGAGACATCGAGGCCGCCTTCTACCCCCGCTCCGCGCTCAAGCCCGTCCAGGCCGTGGCCATGGCACGGGCCGGGCTCCCGCTCGACGGCGAGCTGCTGTCGCTGACCGCGGCCAGCCACTCCGGCGAGGAACGCCACCTCGCCGGTGCCCGGCGCATCCTCGAACTCGCCGGGCTCACCGAGGACCACCTGCGCAACGTCCCGGACCTGCCGTTCGACCCGGTCGTCCGGGACGGCTGGGTGCGCGAGGGCCGGCTGCCCTCCCGGCTCGCCCAGAACTGCTCCGGCAAGCACGCGGCCATGCTCTACACCTGCACGCTCAACGGCTGGCCGCTGGAGGACTACCTCGACCCGGGCCACCCGCTCCAGCAGGCCATCGCCGAGATCGTCGAAGACCTCACCGGGCAGCGCATCGCCCGGGTCACCGTCGACGGCTGCGGCGCGCCCCTGTTCTCCATCTCCCTGCACGGCCTCGCCCGGGCCACCGCCCGGATCGTCACCGCCGCGCCGGGCACGCCCGAGGCCCGCGTCGCCGACGCGATGCGCGAGCACGCCGAGATGGCCTCCGGCTCCGGCCGGGACGTGGCCGCGCTGATGCGGGCCGTGCCCGGGCTGCTCACCAAGGACGGCTTCGAGGGCGTGCAGGTCGCTGCGCTGGCCGATGGCCGGGCCGTTGCGGTGAAGGTCGCCGATGGTGCGAATCGGGCGCGTGTGCCGGTGGCTGCCGCCGCGTTGGCCCGGGCGGGTGTCGATCCGGAGCTGCTCACCGAGTTCGCGGGTGAGCCGCTGCTCGGGGGCGGCCGGGAGGTGGGGCGTGTGCGGCCGGTTCGTGCGCTGGAGCCCGTTGTCGGATCGGCTCGCGCCTGACCGTGTGCCGGATCTGTCCGGCGGCGACTGTCGGCCGTCCGTGGTTGATCGCGCAGTTCCCCGCGCCCCTTCAGGGCGCGTATCCACCCCTCACTCCTCAGCAAAGGGACCCCTCACCCTCATGACCGCCGCCACCCGCTCCGAACACGACCTGCTCGGCGACCGTGACGTTCCCGCCGAGGCCTACTGGGGTGTGCACACCCTGCGGGCCACGGAGAACTTCCCCATCACGGGCACGCCCATCTCCGCCTACCCGCACCTGATCGACGCCCTGGCCGCCGTCAAGGAGGCCGCCGCCCTCGCCAACGAGGAACTCGGCCTGCTGGAGACGAAGAAGGCCGCCGCCATCGTCGCCGCCTGCCGGGAGATCCGCGCCGGCAAGCTGCACGACCAGTTCGTCGTCGACGTCGTCCAGGGCGGCGCGGGCACGTCCACCAACATGAACGCCAACGAGGTCGTGGCGAACCGGGCGCTGGAACTGCTGGGTCACGCCAAGGGCGAGTACCGGTACCTGCACCCGAACGAGGACGTCAACCTCGGCCAGTCCACCAACGATGTCTACCCGACCGCCGTCAAGATCGCGACGGTGTTCGCGGTACGCGGGTTGCTCGACGCGATGGCCGTCCTGCAGGACGCCTTCGCCCGCAAGGCCGTCGAGTTCCGCGACGTTCTCAAGATGGGCCGTACACAGTTGCAGGACGCGGTGCCGATGACGCTCGGTCAGGAATTCTCCGCGTACGCCGTCATGATCGACGAGGACCGGTCCCGTCTTGCCGAGGCCGTCGAACTGATCCATGAGATCAACCTCGGAGCCACGGCGATCGGCACCGGCCTCAACGCCCCCGCCGGATACGCCGAGTCGGCCCGCCGCCACCTCGCGGCCATCACCGGCCTGCCCCTGGTGACGGCGGCCAACCTGGTCGAGGCGACCCAGGACTGCGGCGCCTTCGTCCAGATGTCCGGCGTGCTCAAGCGCATCGCGGTCAAGCTCTCCAAGAGCTGCAACGACCTGCGGCTGCTGTCCTCCGGCCCGCGCGCCGGGCTCGGCGAGATCAACCTGCCGCCGGTGCAGGCCGGTTCGTCCATCATGCCCGGCAAGGTCAACCCGGTGATCCCCGAGGTCGTCAACCAGGTCGCCTTCGAGGTGATCGGCAACGACGTCACCATCACCATGGCAGCCGAGGCCGGGCAGCTCCAGCTCAACGCCTTCGAGCCGATCATCCTGCACTCCCTGTCGGAGTCCATCACGCACCTTCGCGCGGCCTGCCTCACCCTCGCGGAACGCTGCGTGGACGGCATCACCGCCAACACCGAGGCGCTGCGAACGAGTGTCGAGAACTCCATCGGCCTCGTCACCGCCCTCAACCCGCACATCGGCTACACGGCCGCCACCGACATCGCCAAGGAAGCCCTCGCCACCGGCAGGGGCGTGGCGGAACTCGTCCTGGAGAAGGGCCTGCTGCCCGCCGAGACGCTCGCCGGGCTGCTGCGCCCGGAGGTCCTGGCAGGCAGCGACCCGGCTCCGGCGGCCTGACGTACGCGAGCGCACCGGGACCGGCACGGAGGGACAATCGAGATCATGACGCCGTCGACGACCTTCCAGCCGGTCCTGGAGCGCATCGCCGAGGAGATCGATCGGACTCCCGGCCGTGGCCGGCCCGCCGACTACATCCCGGCGCTCGCCGCCCGCGACCCGCGCAGCTTCGGCATGGCCGTCGCCGAGCCGGACGGCACGGTGTACGGGGTGGGGGACTGGCGGCGGCCCTTCTCCGCGCAGTCCATCACCAAGGTCTTCACCCTCGCCCTCGTCCTGGCCCGTGAGGGCGACGCCCTGTGGGAGCACGTGGGCCGCGAGCCCTCCGGCAACCCCTTCAACTCCCTGGTCCAGCTGGAGTACGAGAACGGCATCCCGCGCAACCCGTTCATCAACGCGGGCGCCCTCGTCGTCACCGACCGGCTGCACACCCGTACCGGCGACGCGTCGGGTGAACTGCTGGCGTTCCTGCGGGCGGAGAGCGGCAACACGGACCTGACCTTCGACAAGGAGGTCGCCGTGTCCGAGTCCGCCCACGGCGACCGCAACGCCGCGCTCGGGCACTTCATGGCGTCCTACGGCAACATCGACAACCCCGTGCCGGTCCTGCTCGACCAGTACTTCCGGCAGTGTTCGATCGCGGCGTCCTGCGCCGACCTCGCCCTCGCCACCACCTTCCTCGCCCGGCACGGCATACGTGCCGACGGCACCCGGCTGCTCACCCGCAGCCAGGCCAAGCAGATCAACGCGATCATGCTGACCTGCGGGACGTACGACGCGGCGGGCGATTTCGCCTACCGCGTGGGCCTGCCCGGCAAGAGCGGCGTCGGCGGCGGCATCATCGCGGTCGTCCCGGGCCGCTGCACGCTGTGCGTGTGGAGCCCGGGTCTGGACGAACGGGGCAACTCGGTGGCGGGCGTGGCGGCCCTGGACAGATTCACGACGCTGACCGGACTGTCGGTGTTCTGACAGAACCTCCCGGCCCTCACCTGATCACCGGCCGGTCACCCTCCCGCTTCCCTCCAGAGGGCTCCACGTCGCCGTGAAGCCACCCCGCGTTGACACGCTGCCCGAGTGTTGGCCATGGCTTTCCCCGTCGATCTCCGCCGCTGCCAGATACTCGGTCTGGCCGGTACCGCCTTCCTCGCGGCAGGCGGTGAGACGGCCGGAGCCCTGCCCGTAAGGGACCTCCTCCACCCGGCCTCCGCACGCGCCGCCCTCGGCCTGGTGGGGGTGTACTTCGGACTCGTCCTGCTCATCGCGGCCTGGGCGCTGCTGGGCCGCCTGGTCCGAGGACCCAGACCGCCCGCTCCCCGCGCCCTGCTGCTCGTCCTCGCCGTCTGGGCCGCCCCGCTGCTGCTCGCCCCGCCGCTGTTCAGCCGGGACGTGTACAGCTACCTAGCCCAGGGGGCGATGGTCGACGCGCACATGGACGTGTACGCGCACGGGCCGTCCCACCTCGGCGGCCCGCTCGCCGGCGAGGTCGCCCCGCTCTGGCGGCACACCGGCGCCCCCTACGGCCCGGTGTTCCTCGCCGTCGCGGCGGGCCTGTCGGCGCTGACGCGCGGTGACGTGCCCGCCGGGCTGGTCGGGATGCGGCTGGTCGCGCTCGCCGGCGTGGCCCTGATGGCGGCCGCACTGCCCCGCCTGGCCCGCCACAGCGGCGCCGACCCGTCCGCCGCGCTGTGGCTGGGCGCCCTCAACCCGCTCGTCCTGCTGCACCTGGTCGCGGGCGCCCACAACGACGCCGTCATGCTGGGCCTGCTCGGCGCCGGCCTGGTCGCGGCGCTCGGCCGGTGGCCGTTGCTCGGCGCCGTCCTCGTCACGCTCGCCGCGCTGGTCAAGGCACCCGCCGTGCTCGGGCTGGCCGCCGTCGTCGTCCTCCAGATCCGCGCGGGCCGAGGGACGGCGAAGGCTCTCGTGACGACCGCCGTCGCGGCCGCGGGGACGACTGTCGCGGCCACGGCCGCGGCCGGCACCGGATACGGCTGGATCGGCGCCCTGAACACCCCCGTCTCGCCCCAGAACTGGGCCCTGACCACCCTGCTCGGCCGCGCCACCCGGGCCCTGCTGGAACACCTCGGCAGCGATCTCGCGCCCCTGGCGATCCCCGCCTGGCACGCGCTGGGCGTCGTGGCGGCCGGGGTCGCGATCGTCCTGATCTGGTTCCGGCTGCGCCCGCGACCGGTGTACGCGCTGGGCCTGAGCCTGGCGGCGGTGGCCGCGCTCGGCCCGGCGATCCGCCCCTGGTACGCCCTGTGGGGCCTGTTCCTCATCGCCGCCGCCGCGCCCAGCACTTCCGTACGCCACCGCATGGCGGCCGTGACCGGCGTGCTCGCGCTGTGCGTCCTGCCCAGCGGCGGCCCGGCCGACACCGGGCAACTCCTGCTGGCCGTCTCCGGCGGCGCACTCGCGGTCGTCGTGCTGTGGCAGGCACACCAGGCCGAGCTGGCCCCGGCACTGGGACGCACGGCATGACCCCGGCTCCGCCGCGCACCGACCGCGGACGACTGCTGCTCGTACTCGCCCTCGCCACGCTGGTGACGGTCTTCACCGCGACCGTGCCCCTGCTGCGCGACTGGTTCGACCTGCGCGTCTACTACGGAAGCATCGACAGTTGGGTCCACCACGGCGGCCGGATCTACGACTACCGGGTCCCCGGCACGACGTACGGCTTCACCTACCCGCCGTTCGCCGCCGTTGTCATGCTGCCGATGGCCCTGCTGGACCTCCACACCGCGATCGCCACCGCCCTGCTGCTCAACCTGGCGGCCCTGGCTCTGGTCCTGCGGCTGCTCGCGGGGCCGGACTGGCGGCGCCACGGCTGGTACGGCTGGGCGCTGACCGCCTGTGTTCTCGCGCTGTTCGAACCGCTCCGCGACACCTTCAGTTTCGGCCAGGTGAACCTGCTGCTGCTGGCTCTCGTGCTCACCGACGCGGCGCTGCTCGCCACCGGACGCACACGCTGGGCGGGCATCGGCATCGGGCTGGCGGCCGCGATCAAGCTCACGCCGGCGTTGTTCATCGGTCTGCTGCTGGTGGCCCGGCGGTGGCGCGCGGCGGCGGTCGCCACGGTCGTCGCCCTCGGCGCCACGGCCCTCGCGGCATCGGCGGATCCCGACGCCTCACGTTTCTACTGGAGCGAGGCGCTGTGGGACACCAACCGGGTGGGCCGCCTCGGTTACGTCTCGAACCAGTCCGTGCAGGGCATCCTGGCCCGCCTGGGCGAACCGGACCGGGCGGTGTGGGCGGCGGCGGTCGTGCTGGTCCTCGGCGTGTGGGCGCTGCGGGCCCGCCGGGCGGTCGCCGCGGGAGACTGGACGGCGGCGTTCGCCCTGACCGGCCTCGCCGCCTGTCTCGTCAGCCCGATCACCTGGGTGCACCATCTCGTGTGGCTGCTGCCGTCCTTCGCCGTGCTGATCCGCACCGGGCACCCCCGGATCGCGGGCGCCCTGTACGCGGTGCTGTGCACCAGCGTGGTGTGGCTGTGGTTCGACGACGCGTCCGGCGTCGACGGGTTCCTGGGCAGCAACACCTACGCCTGGATCACCCTGGGCCTGCTGCTGTGGCTGCCGGTCGATCAGCCCCCGGACCGGCGGACCGGCAGCCGCAGCACCAGCACCACGACCGCCGCACCCAGCCCGGCGGCACCCGCGATCAGCCCCGCTGCCGTCCAGCCGGAGTCGGCCTCCTCGGGCACCGCGGCCGCGACGGCGGGCGGAGTCGGCGCCGCCGGTCGCGCGGCAGCCCTCGACGCGTCGAGCGAACCCACCGGATCGACCCGGCTGCCCGCCTTGAACCCCCAGTCGAGCAGCGAGCGGGCCTCCTCGTACACCGCGGAGCCGCCGCCCTCCTGAGGGTTCATCACCGTCACGACGAGGGTGCGCCCGTCCCGCCGCGCCGCCGCGACGAGCGTGCTGCCCGCCTTGCTGGTGTAGCCGTTCTTGATGCCGATCAGCCCCCGGTACGGCTTCACACCACGGGCGCCGCTCAGCAGCCGGTTGGTGTTGCGGATCGGGTACGACCAGCCTCCGCCGCCGGGGAACCTGGCCTCGACGGTGGCGCAGTACCGCGCGAAGTCGGGGTTGCGCAGCCCGACCCGGCCGAAGACCGCCAGATCGAACGCCGACGACACCTGGCCCGGCGCGTCGTAGCCGTCCGGGGAGACCACGCGCGTGTCGCGGGCGCCGAGGGACCGGGCCCTGGCCTGCATGCGCTCGGCCGTGGCCCGCCAGCCGCCGTTGAGCTCGGCCAGGACGCGCACGGCGTCGTTGCCGGAGTTGAGGAAGACACCCCGCCACAGGTCGGCGACCCGGTAGGTACGGCCCTCGGTGACCCCGACCAGGCTGCTGCCGGCCCCGACGCCCCTCAGTTCCTCCTCGCGGACCGTGTGCCGGATGCCTGCCGGCAGCGCCGGCAGCACCGTGAGGGCGAAGAGGGTCTTCAGGGTGCTGGCCGGGGGCAGCCTGCGGTGCGCGTTGTGGGCGGCGAGCACCTCGCCGGTGCGGGCGTCGGCCACCAGCCAGGACAGCGCGGAGGTCTCCGGGAGACGGGGCGCCCCGGCGCGCGGCCGGACCTGGGTGCCGGGGCGGTACAGCAGCGAGGGGTGCGGGGCCGCCGCCCTCGGCCCGGCCGGCGGACCGGGTTCCGTCCCGTCGGAACCGGCCGCCGCGGCGGGCATCACGGCCAGAAGCCCTGCCGCACAGAGCGCACAGGCCGACACGGCCACCCGGGAAGAGAATCCAATGATCATACGATCAACGTAGAAACGGATGTGCTCCGCACCGCGACGACCGGGCCGGACACCACGCGCGAGCACCCGGATGCCGCACGTGCGGCCGACGGCGGCGGCGATGATCGCGGCGCTCGCGCAGACGGAGATGAACGAGCGCACCCTGTGCGTCAAACCCGCGTTTATCGCGTCCTGATGTCCCCGGCCTACGATCGCCCGGCCGGACGTGCCGAAGCAAGGCTGTCGCATGACAGTGCGAAAGCCGACTCAAAGGGGGACGACGACATGCTCCGCATCCACTTCAGCGACGTGGACCTGGCGCGCACCAGGGTCGCCGCCGCACCTGATCCGGTGTGGGAGATCGCCGCGAGTATGCACCGGTTACAGTCCCGCAAAGGGCGGTGGGCCTATGCCGAGTGGTACCGCACGGCACGGCAGCAACTGCGGGAGAAGGGGCTGGAGCGGCTCCTGCGGAGTGTCCTGCTGCCGCTGTACCCGAGGGCCGCGTACTTCCCGGACTTCCTGACCCCCGCCGACGCCGTGGGCGACCTGGACGCGGGCATGGAGTCGATCGTGGCCACGCCTGCAGAACGCATCCTGGTGGAGATGGCCGTCCTCGACCGGACGGTGGGTGCCCCCGCCTGGGCCGGGCAGCTGGCCGGGCTGGAGGCGCGCAAGGAGTTCGTGGGGATGCTGCGCGCGTACTACGACGCGGTCGTCGCCCCGTACGAGGAGCAGGCACAGGCCCGGATCGAGGCGGAGCGGGTGGCACGCTGCCGTGGGCTCCTGGACGGCGGGGTCGAGGGCATGCTCTCCGGGCTCGGGCCCATGCTGCGCTGGCGCCCTCCCGTCCTGGAGGCCAGCTATCCCAAGCAGACCGGTGACCGGGACCTGTACCTGGACGGCCGTGGACTCACGCTCGTCCCCTCGTACTTCAACTGGGGCGAGCCGGTCGCCTTCGCCGATCCCCAACTGCCGCCCGTGCTCTGGTACTCGCTGCTCCACGAGCTGAGCTCGCCGGACGCCCCGTACGGCGCCGACGCCGACGACAGGCCCTTGAACAACCTCCTCGGCCGCGCTCGCGCGGTCTCACTGCGCGCCGCTTCCACCGGCGCCACGACCGCCGAGATGGCCCGTGCCGCCGGTGTCTCGGCGTCCTCGGCCAGTCGGCACGCCACCGCGTTGCGCGACGCGGGCCTCATCACCACCGTCCGGCACGGCCCGGCCGTACTGCACACCCTCACGCCTGCCGGGGCGTCCTTGCTCAGGGCGGGCACAGGCGGATCCGGCTGACGCGACAGTCGCGGCTCAGTCCGAGGGCAGCGTCGGCTGGATGCGCCGCAGGAACGTCGCGTTGTCCGGGGTGTCGCGCATGCGTTCCAGGAGGGTCTCCAGGGCGCCCTGCCCGTCCCGGTTCTGCAGGACCCGCCGCAGGCCGTGCATGGCCGCCAACTCGGCCGGGGGCAGCAGGAGTTCCTCGCGGCGGGTGCCGGAGGGGATGATGTCGACGGCCGGGAACACACGCCGGGAGGCCGGTTCGCGGCTCAGCCGGAGCTCCATGTTGCCGGTGCTCTTCAGTTCCTCGAAGTAGAAGTCGTCGGCCCGGGAACCGGTCTCCACCAGCGCCGTCGCGAGGATCGTGAGGGAACCGCCCTCCTCGGCCGACCGGGCGGCGCCGAAGAACCGCTTGGGTCCGGTCAGCGCGGATGCGTCGACGCCTCCGGTGAGGATGCGGCCTCCGGAGGCGGCCGCGTTGTTGTGCGCCCGGCACAGCCGGGTGAGGGAGTCGAGGAGGATCACGACGTCCTCGCCCGCCTCGACGAGCCGCTTGGCCCGCTCGATCACGAGCTCGGCGAGTGCGATGTGCTGCTTGGCGCTCCGGTCGAAGGTCGAGGCGTACACCTCGCCCCGCACGCTGCGCCGCATGTCGGTGACCTCCTCGGGCCGCTCGTCGAGCAGCAGCATCATCAGCCGGCACTCGGGATGGTTGCCGGTGACGGCGGCCGCGAGCTGCTGGAGGATGACGGTCTTGCCGGTCTTGGGCGGGGCCACGAGAAGCCCGCGCTGGCCCTTGCCGACCGGTGCGATCAGGTCGACGACCCGACCGGCCAGCCCCGCGGCCGGGTGTTCGAGGCGGAGCCGCTTCTGCGGATGCAGCGGCGTCAGGTCCCGGAAGTGCCGGCGGCCGCGCAGTTCAGCGGGCGTACGGCCGTTGACCCTTGCGACGTCGGTGAGCCCGCGCCGGTCGCCCAGGGCGCCCTCGACGAGGTCGCCCTTGCGCAGGCCGTGGCGGCGGATCAGGGCGGGTGAGACCGCAGGGTCGAGGGGCGTGGGCAGGCAGCTCTCGCCGCGCAGATGCCCCTTCCCGCTCGCGTCGATGTCGAGGACGCCGAGGGCGGTCCGGGTCTCGGACTGCTGCTGGGCGGGCGGGGTGTCGAGTGTGGTGGTCATGGTGGTGTGTCCTTTCACGGACGGCAGGCATGAGACATGCGAAGGGAAGGGGAGAGAGCCGCGAGGGAGGGCGCGAAACATGCCTCCGGCGGCGGGGAACAGCACCTCGGGTGCGACTGAGCAAGTCGAAGTGCCGGAAATGATGGAGAGAAATGGAGAACCGCACCGGCGCCCACAGAAGGGGGCGTGCACAAGTGCTGTTCGCAGATTACCACCCGACGGGGCGCCGGGGGAGGGAGATATACGTCAGCGTGTGGCCAGCAGCCCGTACAGCAGCGGGATCCGCGGCTCGGGCAGTCGCCACCAGCCGGACTCCGTGCGGACCATCTGCGGCCACCGTGGCCAGGGAAGTTCGTCGCTTTCCCGCAGCCGCCGGACGGCCAGTCCCGCATCCGTCAACGCGTTGACGACCTCGCCTATTCCGTGCATCCACTCGTAGCTGTCCGTGGCGCCCTCGACGGCCGGGCCGTCCGTGTACGTGTGGGTCGCGTCCCGGTGCACGGGACCGTCGCCGCCCAGGTAGTCGTGGCGCAGGAGCAGCTCGGGGCCCTCGCCCGGAGCGGGTTTCGGCCCGAGCGAGTTGAGCAGGGGATGGAATTCGACGACGTACAACCGGCCGCCGGGACGCAGGAGCCGGCCGACGACCTCCGCCCACCGGTTCAGGTCGGGCAGGTAACACAGGGCGCCCTTGCCGGTGTAGACGACGTCGAACTGCCGCCCGTCCAAGGCCTCGACGGCGTCGTACACGTTCGCCCGCACGTAGGTCACGTCCGCGCCGGCCTTCGCGGCGATGCCGGTCGCGGCCGCCACGGACGCCTCGGAGAAGTCGAGGCCGACGGCCCGGGCGCCGCGTCGTGCGAAGGCGATCGTCTCCGTGCCGAGGTGACACTGGAGGTGCAGCACGTCACGGCCGGCCGGGTCGCCGAGGTCCTCCCACTCCCAGGGCGCGAACCAGCGCTCGGGGTCGGGATCCTGGTCGAGGCCGTAGAACCGGCTGGCGAGATGGACGGGCGTGCGGGCGTCCCAGTTCGCCTGGTTGGCCCGCATCAGCCGGTCGTGCTCGGCGGACGTCATGGGGACATCCAACCGCGAACGGGCCGCGGGATGCGGCAGAACGGGGGAACGGACCGCCGGACGTGTCCGCTCACACCGAGCGTGCCCGCGCCTCCTCGGCGATCCGCTCGAACTGCGCGCCCATGGCCGCCGCCAGCGCCTGCGCCGCCGACAACGGACGTACCATCACGGTCAGTTCGTCGATGAGCCCGTCCTCGTCGACATGGATGAAGTCGCAGCCGTTGATCTCCCGGTCGCCCACCCGCGCGGTGAAGACCAAGGCGTGGTCACGGCCGTTCACGTCGTTGATCTCGCGCACGTAGCGGAAGTCCTCGAAGACACCGGAGACGGCGCGCAGGATCGCCGCCGTGATCGGCTTTCCGGTGTACGGCTTGAACACCACCGGGCTGGTGAAGACGATGTCCGGCGCCAGCAGCGCCTCGGCGGCGTCGAGGTCGAGCGCCTCGACCGCCTCACGGAATGCACGCATCGGACCGTCCTTAGTCAACTAATTGAATAGGTGCGGAGTAGCTTAATCAACCGTTGATGCGGTGTCCACATGTCCCTCAAGTGCGCCGTGCTGGCCGCTCTCCTGGAGGGCGAGGCCTCGGGCTACGAGCTGTCGAACCATCCGCGACGAACTCCTCATCAAGATCCAGGCCATGGACGGGACGGACCCCGAGGCCACCCGTGCGCTGGTCGAGGAGCGTGAGGAGTGGGCCCGCGGCAAGCTCGCCCGCTACGAGCGCGTCCGCGAACGCCTCCTGGCCGGCCGCAGCGAGGAGGAGTACCTGCGGGAGGCCGACCGCATCGGCCCTTACCTCACGCTGATGGGAGGCATCGCCTTCGAGGAGGAGAACCTCCGCTGGCGCGCGCGTGCTCACGATCCTCAAGCAGCGAGCTCCTCTAGGCTGAGCCGATGTTCAGCCCCGAAGGCCCCAGTCTGCGCGAACTCGCCGTCCAGGCGCTGTCGTCCGTCGAGCGCGGCTACGACCTCCTCGCGCCGAAGTTCGACCACACCCCCTTCCGGACGCCCGACGCGGTCCTCGACGCCGTCGAGTCGGACTTGCGGCGGACAGGACCCTTCGACGCCGGGCTCGACCTGTGCTGCGGTACCGGCGCGGGCGTAGGTGTGCTGGCGGGGGTGTGCCGGGAGCGGTCGTCGGTGTCGACTTCAGCGCGGGCATGCTCGACGTGGCCCGGGAACGGGTCCGGCCGGCGGGGCCGCCCGTCTCCTTCGTCCGCGCGGACGCCCGTGCCCTGCCCTTCGGGCCCGTCTTCGACCTGGTGGTGAGCTTCGGGGCCTTCGGGCACTTCCTGCCCCGCGAGCTGCCCGGACTGTTCGCGCAGGTCCGCTCCGTCCTGCGGCCGGGCGGCTGCTTCGCGTTCCCGCTGGTGGCCCCGCCCCGCCCGGGCTCGCTCGGCTACTGGATGCTGCTCGGCTTCGACACGGTGATGCGGGTGCGGAACGCGCTGTGGCGGCCTCCGTTCGTCATGTACTACCGCGCGTTCCGCTTCGGGGACGTGCGACGTGAGCTGGCCCGGACCGGCTTCCGGGTGGATCTCCACGCGCTGCCGGAGTTCGGGCGACGACGGGACGGCAGCCCCCGGGTGCGGCTGGTCGTGGCCCGGACGCCGGACTAGTCAGTCGCGCAGGAAGTTCAGCAGATCGTCGTTGAACGCCTTCTCGAAGTCGCCCACCAGACCGTGCGGGGCGCCCGGGTACACCTTCAGCGTGGCGTCCTTGACGAGCTGGGCGGTCCGCTGGGCCGCGGCGCCGATCGGCACGATCTGGTCGTCGTCGCCGTGCGCGACCAGCGTCGGCACGTCGATCCGCCGCAGGTCCTCGGTGAAGTCGGTCTCCGAGAACTGCGCGACGCAGTCGTAGGCGCCCTTCAGCCCGGCCTGCATGCTCCACATCCAGAACGCCCGCCGCATGCCCTCCGACACGGCGGCCCCGGGCCGGTTGAAGCCGTAGAAGCTCTCGCTCAGCTCCCAGTAGAACTGCGAGCGGTCTGCCGCCACGGCGGTGCGGATGCCGTCGAAGGCCTCCTTCGGGGTGCCCTCCGGATTGGCCTCCTTCCGCAGCATCAGCGGCGGCACCGCGCCCAGCAGTACGGCCTTGGCGACCCGCGCGGTCCCGTGCCGCCCGATGTAACGGGCCACCTCGCCGCCGCCGGTCGAATGGCCCACCAGGACCGCGTCGTCGAGGTGCAGCGCCTCGATCAGTTCGGCCAGGTCGTCGGCGTACCGGTCCATGTGGTTGCCCTGCCACGGCTGACCCGAGCGGCCGTGCCCGCGGCGGTCGTGCGCGATCGCCCGGAACCCGTTCTCGGCGACCAGACGCGCCTGACCGTCCCAGGCGTCCGCGTTGAGGGGCCAGCCGTGGCTGAACACCACGGGCTGTCCCTCGCCCCAGTCCTTGTAGTAGATCTCGGTTCCGTCGGACGTGGTGAACGTGCTCATGAAGCATCCTCTCGGTGGGGTCTCGGGTGTGATCCTGAGCTTCCTCTCGATGATCTCCGTGATCCCGGGTTCGCGCCGCCGGTGCCGGGCAGCGGGGCCGGGGCGTACCCGACCAGGGGTCTGAGCGACCCCGGCCGCTTCACGCGCCGCTCGGCGTCGGGGTCCGGCCCGGCAGGGTGAACTCGTAGACCAGCGCGTCCCGTTGGGCGTCCACCACGAGGTCGGTGATCTCCAGCGGGCGCGCGTACTGGTCGTGCACGCGCCGGGTGACCCGTACCGACGGCGTGCTCGCGAGGCGGGTGATGGCGTCGCGGTGGTGCAGGGTCAGGCCGGCCCGGCGCATCCAGTCGTAGGCCCGCCACAGCTGCGCGGCGGCGGTGCCGTCGGCGCGGTCGGGGATGGGGGCGCCTCCCACGCCGTTCAAGCAGTGGGGGGAGGCCGGCTCCCAGGCCATGGTGGCGCGGGCCACCGTGCCCGGGGTCGCGGCGCGGGCGCCGACCGGGAAGGTGAGCGAGGTCGGGGTCTCGACCGGCAGGCCGGGCAGTGCGGCGTGGCTGCCGCGCCGGTCGGTGGCGACGAGACCGTCGCGGCGCAGCAGCTCCAGCGCCTGCCGTACGGTCTCCCGGCTGACCCCGAAGTGCCCGGCCGGCCGCCGCTCGCCCGGCAGCCGTTCGCCGGGCGGCACGGTGCCGTCGCGCGGTTCGCCGAGCAACTCCGTGGCGATCCGCCGGTACAGGGGCTCTCCTTCGGCCGTCGGGTGGTCGTGCGGGGTGGTGCGGTCCATGCCCGCCTCCTGTTGGTGACGTTCGGTAGCCGTGCGGGCTCGGTGCGCCACCAGGTCCAGCATTGGTCTAAATCAGCCCGGAAGGGTGGCCGGGCGGTTCGGCCGAAACCGGCCCGCCGCGAGCCGGCCGTCACAGCGCGCTGTACAGGGCGTCGACCAACGCCATCTTGCGCGGGTCGTTCGCGATATGAGGCCCCATACGGTTCATCACGTACCCCAGCGACACGTCCGCCTCCGGGTCGGCGAGCCCGCAGGAGCCGCCGAAGCCGTCATGACCGAAAGCGCGCGGGTTGGGCCCGTAGGAGCCGTTGGATCCGCTGAGCCACAGCCCGAGCCCCGCCTCGGTCTCGCCCTCGAACCCGGCGCCCAGCACCAGATCCCGGCAGCTGCCCTGTCCCTCGCGCACCCGCTCGGCCGCCTCGGGGGACAGGACGCGGTGGCCTCCGTGGGAACCGCGCCCCGCGAAGAGGCCGTAGAGCTCGGCTACCGCACGCGCGGTGCCGTGCCCGTTCGCCGCGGGAATCTCGGCGGCCCGCCACCCGGGCGTGCCCGCCGCGGCGGCGGACACCGGGGGGTTGGTCAGCGCGGCGATCGCCGCGGGCCCCAACTGGGCGAAGACAGCGGCCTGTTCATTGCTCGCCGCGACCGGCGGCTGGACCAGCTCGGCCACCCGCCCGGAGTCCTTCTCCGGCAGGCCGATGCGGAAGTCGATGCCGAGCGGCCCGGTCACGTCCCGCTCCAAGAAGGCCCCCGGCATCAGCCCCGACACCCGCCGGACGACCTCGCCGACCAGATGGCCGTAGGTCAGCGCGTGATAGCCGGACCTGGTTCCCGGTTCCCACCAGGGCTGCGTCGCCGCGAGCCGCTGTGTGGTCAGCTCCCAGTCGCAGAGCTGCTCCAGCGAGTGCGGTTCGCGCAGCCCGGCCAGACCGGCGCGGTGGGACAGCAGGTGCCGTACGAGGACCTTCTCCTTGCCCGCCGCGGCGAACTCCGGCCAGTACACGGCCACCGGCGCGTCCAGATCCAGCAGCCCCCGGTCGGCGAGGATGTGCGCACACAGTGCCACCGGCCCCTTGGTCGTGGACCACACGTTGACCAGCGTGTCCTGTTCCCACGGCCGGGTGTGTGCCGCGTCGGCCCAGCCGCCCCACAGGTCCACCACCGTCCTGCCGCCGATGGTGACGGCCACCGCGGCACCCAGTTCGCCCCGTTCCCGGAAGTTCTCCTCGAACGCCCTGCGTACCGCCGTGAAACGCGCGTCGCAGTGACCGCGCACCTGCGCCTCGTGCTCTGACATGGGCCCCTCCACCACCTCGCCGGGCCGGGCCGCCGAGGAGCGGCCGGGCGTGAGGAACGTACCGACTGGTCGGACTTGGTGGAAGGCTGCCGCCGGTGAAACGGCCGGATCACTCACCGGCCGGCGGCGGAATCAGATGTACGAGCGCATCCAGCGCAGCTTGGCCGCCTCCTGGAAGGGGCCGCCGCCCTCGTGGTCGTTGAAGTCGTACACCTCGATCGTCTTGTCCTCGTGGCTCCAGGCGTTGAAGGCCGCGAAGACGGTCGAGGGCGGGCAGGTCTGGTCCTCCAGGGCGGCCGAGAACAGCGCGGGAGCCCCGCCGCGGGCGGCGAAGTGGACGCCGTCGAAATAGGAGAGCGTGCGCAGCGCCTGCTCGGTGCGGCCGCGGTGCGTCTTGAGGTACAGGCCGATCTCCCGGTAAGGGTGACGGTCCGTGATCGTCGCCGCGCGCGGATAGTCGCACAGGAACGGCACGTCCGGCGCGATGCCCGCCAGGTCCGGTATCAGACCGCCCACCGCGATCGTGATGCCGCCGCCCTGGCTGCCGCCGACAGCGACCGTGCGCGTCGGGTCGGTGAGCGGGTGCGAGCGGGCCGCCTCCACGGCACGCACGGCGTCCGTGAACACCCGGCGGTAGTAGTAGTTCTCCGGCGCGTCCATCCCCCGCGTCATGAAACCGGGGTACGCGGGCGCGCCGCCTACCGGGTCGGCAGTGCCGCCGCCCGCGCCCCAGGCGCTGCCCTGCCCGCGGGTGTCCATCACGAAGTGCGCCCGGCCCGTGGACGCCCACAGCAGATGCTCGTGCGGCAGCCCGCGTCCTCCGCCGTAGCCGATGAACTCCACGACCAGCGGCAGCGGGCCGTCCGCCCCGGCCGGCAGTGTCAGCCAGCCCTTGACCGGATGACCGCCGAACCCGGCGAACGTCACGTCGAACACCTGCACAGTGGACAGTCCCGTGTCGACCGGTTCGAACCGGGCGTCCAGGTCGTGCTCGCGGGCCTCCTGAAGCGTCTTGGACCAGAACGCGTCGAAGTCCTCGGGCTCGGTGGACGCGCTGCGGTACTCGCGGAGTTCGTCGAGAGGAAGGTCGAACAGGGCCATGTAGGACCGCCTTGGGTGAGGAACGGCTGCGGACACAGTGCGGATGATCACACTACGTGTGCGGTCGGAGGACTCGCCAGGTCTTTTGCCGTAACCCGTTCACCTGCCGTTTATCGGTCGCGTCACGCGTCGCGCCGCGTCCACTCCGGCTCCGTAAGGGCCCACTCCCGCTCCCACTCGGCCAGCCGGCGGCGCAGGGCGACCCGGCGCACGACGGAGTGGCCGAGGAGCACCACGAGCACCACACCGCCCGCGGCGCACGTGCCGATGGTGAGGGTGTGCTGCCAGACCCCGGTGCCGTCCACCGGCGGGGTCACGCTCCGCCCCCGGGAGTCGAACCACACGTCCACGACCGCACCCGGCCGGGTGCCCCCGGGGACCCGTGCCGTCGCGGTGCGCGTGCCCTCGCCCGGTTCCGTCCAGCGCACCGTGGCCCGGTACGCGTGCTGCCCGCCGGCCTGCACCGTCGGCAGCGAGTCGCCCTTCCTGCCGACGACCTCGGCACGGACGCGATGACGCTCGGCCTGTTGCTCCGCCGATACCGACCGCGCCTCGCCATGGGCCCACCAGGCGGCGGCGGCCCCCACCACAGGCGCGCCCACGAGTATCAGGACGGCGACCACCAGCACCGTCCACGCCTCGACGACATCCGACCGGCGCCGCAGCGGACTGCGCCGCCAACGCCAGCCGCGCACCCGGGTTCGCATGTCGACCTCCTCGCCGTCACCGCCGCCGGAGGGCCGGACCGGCCGTGCGGTGGCGGCGTCGCCGCTCCCTCCGCGTCACGTCACGCGTGCGAGTGCCCACACGGGTCGGGTACCCCCTCCGACAGACCTCGATCGCTCGGCACGGCCCGGGTCGCCGCGTGCCGGAGCCCTCAGCCCTCCGGCCGGAGTGCCCGGGCCGGCCCCGGCGAAACACCGGGCCGCGCACACGACGGACCGCCTCCAGCCCGATGGCGAGCCAACGCCACCCCTGTGACACCACCGGAGGAGGGCCGCCGTCGGGATCAGCCGAACCGCTCGATCCGGATGCGGTCCACCGGCTGACCGGCCGTCACGAGCAGCCGGGAGGCGTGCTCGGCGAAGGAGTTGGAGCCGCACACATAGGCCTCCCACCCACCGGAAGGCTGCTCGGCCAGGAGCGGCGCCACATGTGCGGCCGCCATACGTCCCACCGGCACACCCTCCGGCGCGCTCCGGGTGAACACGGGCGTCGTCTCGGCGCCCAACTCCCGGGCATAGATGAGCTCCTCGGGGCTGCGCGCGGACACCAGCAGCCGCAGCGGCACGGTCAGATTCCGCGCCCGGTGGTGCCGGACCATCGACATCAGCGGCACGACGCCGGAGCCGGCGCCGATCAGCAGCGCGGGCCGGTCGCCCGGCCAGGCGAAGAAGCCGCTCACCGGGCCCCGCACCTCGACCTGGTCGCCGGGCCGGGCGACGCTGTGGAACCAGCCCGAGACCTCGCCGCCCTCGACGTGGTCCAGGGTCAGTTCGACGTGCCCGGAGTCGTCCGGCGCGGACGCGATCGAGTAGTGGCGCTGGGCCACATAACCGTCCTCGGCGGTCAGCCGCACCATCAGATGCTGGCCGGGCAGGTGCCCCGGCCAGCCCGGCACGGCGAACCGGAAGGTGCCGGCACGCGCGGTCTCGCGGCGGATCCCGGTCAGCGTGGCCGTCTGCCAGACGGATGCGGCCTGCTCGCTCACGGCGATGCGCCCGGGCACGGCGAACCGCGTGGGCGGCACGAACGTGTCAGTCACCGGAGTACCTCTGCTCCTCCCAGGGGTTGCCCCGCTCGTGATAGCCGTTCCGCTCCCAGAAACCCGGCTCGTCGTGGTCGAGGACCCGCAGGCCCGCAATCCATTTGGCGCTCTTCCAGAAGTACAGGTGCGGCACCAGCAGCCGCGCCGGACCGCCGTGCTCGGGGGCGAGCGGCCTGCCGTCGTACTCCCACGCGATCCAGGCGCGCCCGCCGGTCAGGTCGGCGAGCGGGAGGTTCGTGGTGTAGCCGGTGTGCGAGTAGGCGACGGCATGGGTCGCCGACCCATGGGGCCGGACCACATCCCAGAACGTGTCCAGGGACACCCCCGCGAACCGCACCCCGAACTTCGACCAGCTCGTCACACAGTGGATGGCGCCTTCGTACGCCGACGGCGGCAGCCGGTGCGCATCCTCCCAGTCCCAGGTGCGGGGCTCCTCCACCAGACCGTCGACACGGAAGGTCCAGTCGGCGGGCGCGAGATCGGGAGTGACCTCGGCGGACAGCACGGGCCAGTCGTCGCCCGCGTCGTACTGGCCGGGCGGCAGACCGGGGTCGTCCACGCGTGGGCGCCCGGTGAAGCCTCGGGTGATGTGCATGCGGTGTGCCTCCGGGCCGGGCCGACGGTGCCCCGCCGGGCCGACGTGATCAGTGATTGCGTATTCAACCGTACGTGGGGCGCGCTCCTGGTCGTGCGTACGTGGGGCGCGCTCCTGGCCGTGCGTACGTGGGACGCGCCCCTGGGCCGTACGTGCGGCGCGCCCGACAACAACCTGTCCGACCGCCCTGTCGGCGGGGGCGGCACACGGCCGTGCCGTACTGGTCCGCCGGCCCGTCGGGTAGTGTTGCCGCCGGCTGTGGACGGACCCAGCCGTCGCCGAGCCGAGGAGGTGAGACCCATTACCGCTGTGTCAGCCCGGGTGCTCACTCCTCGATGTCGCGCGGATCGCCGGCCGTAGGCGACCGCAGGAGCGCCCTTCGAATCTCGAAAGGCTCCTGGCTTCCATGCCTTCCGTGTCTCCCGTTCCACCGTCCTCCCGTGACTCCGTCGTCGTCGCCCTGCGCACCGCTGGCTGCGTCTTCGCCGAGGACGAGGCCGAGTTGATCCTCGCCACCGCCCGCACCCCCGCCGAAGCCGCCGACATGGTCGAACGCCGCGTCGCGGGTCTGCCCCTCGAACTCGTCGTCGGCTGGGCCGAGTTCCGGGGCCTGCGCATCACCGTCGCCCCGGGCGTCTTCGTGCCGCGCCGCCGCACCGAGTTCCTGGTCGAGCAGGCCCTGGCCCGGGCGCCCGCCGCGAGCGTCGTCGTGGACCTGTGCTGCGGCTCGGGTGCCGTCGGCGCGGCGCTGGCCGCCGGACTCGGCCCCGTCGAACTGCACGCCGCCGACATCGACCCCGCCGCGGTGCGCTGTGCCCGGGGCAACGTCGCCGCCGCCGGCGGCCACGTCCACCAGGGCGACCTGTTCGAGGCACTGCCCGGCGACCTGCGGGGCCGCGTCGGCATCCTCGCGGCCAACGTGCCGTACGTGCCGAGCGACGAGATCGGCCTGCTGCCGCCGGAGGCCCGGGCACACGAGCCGCTGGTCGCCCTCGACGGTGGTACGGACGGCCTCGACGTCCTGCGCCGGGTCGCGGCCGAGGCGCCCCGCTGGCTCGCGCCCGGCGGCTGCGTCCTGGTGGAGACGAGCCGCCGGCAGGCACCGACCGCCCTCGACACCTTCGAGCGCAACGGCCTGACGGCACACCTGGCCGTCTCGGAGGAGCTGTACGCCCATGTGGTGATCGGCGTCGCACCGTAACGGCCGAACGACGGCGGCGGCCCCTCAATCAGGTGCCGTCGCCCGCGCGATGAGCAGCGCCACGTCGTCGAAGTTGTCCGGCTCGTGCAGGGTGCGCAGCAGCAGGTCGCAGACCTCCTCCAGCGGGCGGTCGGGCCCTTCGAGCAGGGACAGCAGCGTGTCGAGCCGTTCGTCGAGCGAGTCGCGCCGGGTCTCGACGAGACCGTCGGTGTAGAACACCAGCCGGTCGCCCGGCTCCAGGTCGACGGTCGTCGTGGAGAAGGCGACACCCCCGACGCCGAGCGGCACCCCGGTCGGCAGGTCGAGCAGCTCGGGAGGCCGCCCGGGCCGGACGCGCACCGGCGGCAGATGCCCGGCGTTGGCGATCCGGCACTGTCGCAGATGCGGGTCGTGGACGGCGTAGACGCAGGTGGCGATGGCCTGTTCCAGTCCTGAGGTGATCTTGTCGAGGTGTTCCAGGAGCTGGGCCGGATCCAGGTCGAGGGAGGCCAGCGTGTTGGTCGCCGTTCGCAGCCGCCCCATGGCCGCCGCCGCCGGGATGCCGCTGCCCATTACGTCACCCACCACGAGCGCGGTCTTGCCGCCCTCCAGACCGATCACGTCGAACCAGTCGCCGCCCACCTCGCTCGTGGCCCCGGCCGGCTGGTAGCGGGAGGCGACCTCCAGCCCGCCCGTCACGGGCGGATGGCTGGGCAGCAGGCTGCGCTGGAGGGTGAGCGCGGTGTCGCGGGCGCTCTGGTACCAGCGGGCGTTGTCGATCTGCACGGCGGCCCGCGCGGCCAGCTCGCGGGCCAGCAGCAGGTCGTCCTCGGTGAACGGCAGCGGATTGCGGGTGCGTTTGAGGTCCAGGGCGCCCAGCACCTCGCCGCGCGCGATCAGCGGCACCGCCAGATACGAGTGGACCCCGGCCCGGCCCAGCAGCTCGGCCGCCTCCGGGGACCGGGCGATGCGCGGCAGGTCCTCGTCCTTGACCTCCGGCAGCATCACGGCACTGGCCGTGCGCACGCACTCGGTGACGAGCCGGTCGGGCGCGTACCGGGCCACCTGCCCGGGCGGGTCGGCCGCCACCAGCGCCTCGGCGGAGTCGTACCCCTGGACCGCCAGCGCTCGGATGACGGCCCCTCGGCCGGGCCGAGGCTGGTGCGCCGGCCCTGCACCACGGTGTCCAGCAGGTCGACGGCCGCGATGTCGGCGAGTTCCGGCACGGCCACGTCGGCGAGCTCGCGGGCCGTGCGGTCCAGGTCCAGCGAGGTGCCGATGCGGCCGGAGGCGTCGGCGATCACGGCCAGGCGGCGCCGCGCGGCCTCGGCCTCGATGCCCGCCCGGTACTGCTCGGTGACGTCGACGATCGAGACGGCCACGCCCAGCACGGTCCCGAAGGCGTTCTCCAGCCGGTACAGCGAGATCGACCAGGCGTGGTCCCGGTGCGGGTCGGCCGGCGTGCGGCCGATCGTGGACTGGTCGACGACCGGCTGCCCGGTGTCCAGCACCCGGCGCGCCGCGGCCTCCAGGGCGTCGACGTCCATCCGCGGCACCACTTCGCGGACCGTCCGGCCCAGGTGCTCCTCGGCCGGCACGCCGTTGAGCTCCTCCAGTGCCGGGTTGACCGAGACGTACCGCAGATCGGTGTCCAGCACGGCCAGCCCGATCGGGGACTGGGCGATCATTCGCGTCGACAGCGCCACCTCGCGCTCGAGACGGTGCACGGTCGACTGGTCGGCGCACAGACCGAGCGCGTAGACGTCCCCCTGGTCGTCCAGCAGCCGCATGTTGCGGAACTCCACGAGCCGCGTGGTGCCGTCCTTGCGCCGGACGGGGAAGGCCCCGGCCCAGCTCTGGCCGGTGCCCATGACGTCCGCGAACAGCTTGACCACGAGGTCGAGGTGCTGCTCGTGGACCATGATCCGGGCGGCGTACTGCCCCAGCGCCTCCCGCGCCTCGTACCCGAACAGCTCCTCCGCCTGAGGGCTCCACAGCACGATGCGGCCCTCGGCGTCCAGGACCACCGAGGCCACACGCAGGACGTCGAGCAGCCCGCTCGGCCGCGCCGGCCCGCGCGCGGGCTCGTCGCCCTCGGCCATGGGAGTCCCGGCTGCACTCATCCCACGCCCTGCCTTCGCCGATCTCGCGGCACGCCGTCACGGTGCCGACACCCCATGTTGTACCGCTGTTCTACCGCGTGCAGCCCACCGATCCGAGGCCCCTTGCGTCACCTTCCACCATCCCCCAACCCGGAGCCACCCGCTCCGTAAAGCCGTCGGCCCGGCAGGGGCACCGCCGGTAGTGCTCGGCAGAAGGTGGTGCTTTGCTGGGGTAGGGGCGGATACGTCACGAGAGGAGCGATCACGATGGACCCTGAGCAACCGCATCCCCACAACGTCTCGGTGGAGATCAGCGGGTGCAGCAAGCAGGACGCCCGGATCGTGTTCGACACGCTGTGCGCCTGCTTCGAGTCCGACCGGTGCGCCGACGATGTACCGGAGGATCTGCACGAGACCCGCCCGACCGTGTGGCTCGGCACGTTCGACGTCGCCGACACGCACGAGGGCGCGCGACCGGCCCGGCTGTCGTCCTCCGTCGACGCCGACCTGCACGGCGGTTACTGGGCGATCGAGCAGTTCCGCATGAGGCTGGACTCGCTGTTCGCCGTGCGGGACCTGAGCACGGTCTCCGGCGACCAGGAGAAGGAACTGCACGTGCGCCTCGAAAGCCGGTGACCGCCCCTCTTGAGTTCATGAGCCGGTGACCGGCCCTCACACCCCCATCAGGCCGAGGACGGCCCGCCGGTAGACGGCGTGCACCACGGGCAGCTCCGCGAGGCTCACGCGTTCGTCCACCCGTGGAGTCCCTCGTACGGCAGCCCGAAACCGGCCGTGGCCGGGATGCCCTCGGCCGCCAGCAGATTGCCGATGTTCGACGGGCCCGCAGTCTTGGCCCGCACCCGCAGTCCCTCGCCCGCCGCCGCCCCCAGGAGCGCGGCGGCGGGCTGCTCGTCCTCGGCCAGCCGGTACGGCGGCCAGACCGCGACCGCCGTGACCTCGGTCGGCCGCGGTGCGGGCGACCGCTCGTCCAGCTCGCTCACCGCCGCCCGGACCAGGGCCTCGGCAGCTCGGGCGCCGAACCCGGGTGTCGTACGGATGTCGACGCCGACCTCGCACAGGTCCGGGACGACGGAGAAGCCCTCGCCGCCGTGACAGAAGGTCACCGTCAGCTTCGGCGGCAGCGGGAACTCCCCGCTCACGCCGGGCAGCGGGGAGTCGTCCAGCAGTCGTACGAGGTGCGCCGCGCGCGACACCGCCCCGACCGTCGCCCGGCTCGACCCGGAGTGCCTTGAGGTCGCGTGCACGGCGATCCTGGCCCGCCACAGTCCGCGCCCGCCGACCACGACCTCCTCCAGTCCCGGGTAGCCGATCATCACCCCGGCCGGGCGGGGCGCTTCCGGGTCGGCGAGATACGCCCGGGCACCCCCGAAGCCGCCCGTGTGCTCGTCGGCGTCCAGCAGTACCGCGAGTCCGCCGCGCAGCTCACCGGCCCGGCCGTGCAGCTCGGCCGCGATGTGGCAGAACAGGGCCGCGGCGAGTTTCGAGTCGGCCGCGCCCCTGCCCCGCAGCCGCCCGTCGACGACGTCCCCGGCGTCGGGCGGGAAGGACCAGGCCGACTCGTCTCCGTACGGCGCGGTGTCCACGCAGGCGTCCAGAGCCCACCAGGGCCCGGGCCGGCCGCCCGTGATCTCCACCAGCAGCGCGACCGGGCGGCGGGCGTCGTCGTGGAGACGCCGGTGCGGCAGGCCCCGGCCGGCGAGCCAGTCCTCGAGGACGGCCAGGACGGGCTCGTGGTCGTCGATGCCGGCGCGGCTCGGGCGGCGAATGAGCTCGCCGGCGAGCTCCACCACGGAGGAGGAAAGGCCAAGATCCCTGGTCATGGACCTACTGTGCCCTCCGTCACCTTGTGCAACTAGTTGCATAAAAGGTCGGCGGTCCTCTACAACTACAGACACGACACCGCGCACGGAGGGCCCGATGAGCCGTTACCCGCACCTGCTGACCCCCCTCGACCTGGGCTTCACGACCCTGCCCAACCGGGTCCTCATGGGCTCCATGCACGTCGGTCTGGAGGAGGCCGAGGGCGGTTTCGCCCGCATGGCCGCCTTCTACGCCGCCCGCGCCCGCGGGGGAGTGGGCCTGATCGTCACCGGCGGCATCGCGCCCAACGACGAGGGGCGCCCGTACGAGGGCGGCGCGAAGCTCACCACCGAGGCGGAGGCCGAGCAGCACCGGGTCATCACCGACGCCGTGCACCGCGAGGGCGGGCGGATCGCCCTGCAGATTCTGCACTTCGGCCGGTACGCCTACCACCAGGACCTGGTCGCGCCGAGTCCGCTCCAGGCGCCGATCAGCCCCTACCCGCCCCGGGAGCTCACCGACGCCGACATCGAGCGGACCATCGACGACTATGCACGCGCCGCCCGCCTCGCCCGGCAGGCCGGCTACGACGGGGTCGAGATCATGGGCTCCGAGGGCTACCTCATCAACGAGTTCATCGCCCGGCAGACCAACCAGCGCAACGACCGCTGGGGCGGCTCGTACGAGAACCGCATGCGCTTCCCCCTGGAGATCGTGCGGCGGGTGCGCGAGGCGGTCGGCGAGGACTTCATCGTCGTCTACCGGCTGTCCATGCTCGACCTCGTCCCGGGCGGCTCGACGCTCGACGAGGTGATCACCCTCGCCAAGGCCGTCGAGGCCGCCGGGGCGACGATCATCAACACGGGCATCGGCTGGCACGAGGCCCGCATCCCCACCATCGCGACCTCCGTGCCGCGCGGCGCGTACACGTGGGTCACCAAGCGGCTCATGGGCGAGGTGTCCGTCCCGCTCGTCACCACCAACCGCATCAACACCCCGAACTCGCCGAGGAGTTGCTCGCCGAGGGCGTGGCCGACATGGTGTCGATGGCCCGCCCGATGCTCGCCGACCCCGACTTCGTCATCAAGGCCGCCGCCGGCCGGCCCGAGGCGATCAACACCTGCATCGGCTGCAACCAGGCCTGCCTCGACCACACGTTCAGCGGCCTGATCACCTCCTGCCTGGTGAACCCGCGGGCCTGCCACGAGACCGAACTGGTGCTCTCCCCGACCCGGCTGCGCAAGCGCGTCGCGGTCGTCGGCGCCGGTCCGGCGGGGCTGGCCTGCGCGGTCTCGGCCGCCGAACGCGGGCACGAGGTGACGCTGTTCGACGCGGCGAGCGAGATCGGCGGCCAGCTCAACGTCGCCCGCAAGGTCCCCGGCAAGCAGGAGTTCGACGAGACGCTCCGCTACTTCCGCACCCACCTCGACTGGCACGGCGTCGACATACGGCTGAACACCCCCGTCGGGGCCGGGGACGTCGACGACTTCGACGAGGTCGTCGTCGCCACCGGCGTCACCCCGCGCACCCCCGACATCCCCGGCATCGACCACCCGAGCGTCCTCGGTTACCTCGACGTCCTGCGCGACGGCGCCCCCGTCGGCGACCGGGTCGCGATCCTCGGCGCGGGCGGCATCGGCTTCGACGTCGCCGAGTACCTCACGGACAGCGGCGACAAGGCGCACGAGAACCCGCAGACGTACTTCCGCCAGTGGGGCGTCGACCTGGACTACCGCGCCCCCGGCGGCCTCGCCGCGCCCGAGCGGCCCGCCCCGCCGCGCACCGTCCACCTGCTCCAGCGCAAGACCTCCAAGGTCGGCGCCGGGCTCGGCAAGACCACCGGCTGGATCCACCGCACCGAACTCAAGCACCGCGGCGTCACCATGGTCCCGGGCGTCGGCTACGACCGGATCGACGACGCCGGACTCCACATCACGATCGACGGCGAGAGCACCGTGCTGGAGGTCGACACGATCGTGCTGTGCACCGGCCAGGAGCCGCGTCGCGGCCTGTACGAGGAGCTGATCGCGGCCGGGCGCAGCGCCCACCTCATCGGCGGCGCCGACGTCGCCGCGGAACTGGACGCCAAGCGCGCCATCAAGCAGGGCACCGAGCTGGCGGCCGCCCTGTAGTGCGCAAACGCGTCCCTAGGATGAGGCCATGTCACTCCCGCACGCGATCCTCACCGCCCTGCTCGAGAAGCCGTCGTCCGGGCTGGAGCTGACTCGCCGGTTCGACCGGTCGATCGGGTACTTCTGGTCGGCGAC
Organism: Streptomyces coeruleorubidus; assembly: GCF_028885415.1. Taxonomy (GTDB): domain Bacteria; phylum Actinomycetota; class Actinomycetes; order Streptomycetales; family Streptomycetaceae; genus Streptomyces; species Streptomyces coeruleorubidus_A. Next base: position 473,449 of record NZ_CP118527.1, on the reverse strand, counting down.
GCACCAGCAGATCTACCGCGAGCTGGGAAAGCTGGAGACCGACGGCCTGATCCGGGCCCTGCCCGCCGAACAGCCGACGCGCGGGCAGAAGAAGAGCTACGAGGTCCTGCCGGCGGGCCGCGCCGAACTGGCCCGCTGGACGGCCGCTTCGCAGGACCCCAAGCCGCACCGCGACGCGCTGCTGCTGCGGCTGAGGGCCGCGGCCGTGGTCGGCACCGCGGGCCTGGAGGCCGATCTGCGACGCCACCTGGAGCTGCACGAGCGGCAGCTGGCGGAGTATCGGGAGATCGAGAAGCGCGACTTCCCGCCCGGCCGGGACGGCACCGAGGACCGGCTGCGGCATCTGGTGCTCCAGGCCGGCATCGACCTGGAGACCTTCTGGACCCAGTGGCTCAGGCGCGCCCTGGCGGACTTCGCCGAACTCCCGGCCGACGAACCGACCCGCCCGGCCTGACCGGGGGTATGACGGCGGCCCGCCCGACCGGAGCGCTTCGGGAGGGCGGGCCGCCATGCGTACCGGATCAGAGCCGGTACGGCCTGTTGCGCCGGCGCAGGTACCATGCCGTCGCGAGGAGGCCCGTCCCGACCAGCGTGCCGCCCGCCACGAGCGTGACGGTGCCGTAGTCCGTCGCGCTCCCGCCGACCCCGCCCATGACACCGCGGGACGGCGAGACCGAGGGGGACGGCGACCTCGTGGGGGAGGCAGTGGGGGAGACGACGACGGACTGCGTGCCCGCGGTGGTGCCGTCCGAGCAGATGACGATGACGGTGTACGTCCCCGAGGTGACGTTCGACCAGGCAGCGGACTGACTGGTCGACGTCCCCGACAGGGTCACCTGACGCCCCTGGGCGAAGCTGCCCTGACTGCTGGTGAGAAGCGAGGCGGTGCCCCAGCTGCCGTTGATCTGGGTGCACGCACTGGTTGTGACCGACACCGTGGACCCGGTCGTGCTGACGGAGATGCCCGGACCCGCGGCAGCGGGAACCGCCGCCAAGGCGAGGGGCAGCGCGGCGGCGGCCACGGTCAGGCCGGAGCGGAGAACTGGCGATGAGTTGCGCATGTGGACTGCCCTCCGGCGGCACGGTTGGCGGTACATCCCTTGCGCCGCCGAGGATCGGGGAACGCCCGTGCTGCCTCAGGGTCAGCCAAGGCGCCACCGGCCCGGCCGCACCCCGGGTGCCCCCGTGCAGGTGACGGGTTCCCACGGCCGGACCATGCCGAGGAGCGCGTCAGCGCCCCCGACCCGTCGTCACCGTCCGCTCCGTCGAGAAGCCTCCCCAGGTGCCGTCCGGCAGCATCGCCCGGACCCGGACCCGGTGGCTGACACCGGAATTCCGTCCCACGTAGAAGCTGTACGCGGCCCGGTCGCGCGGCGCGTCCCCGCCGTACACCAAAGAGGTGGCGGGCCGGCCGTCCAGATGGATCTGGTACTCGGTGACCTCACCGTCCACGCGCGGCGGCACCCAGCTCAGGTCGACGTAGTACGCCCCGTCCGCGCGGTGGCTCGTCGCCCGGAAGCCGGTGGGGGCCGTCGCACGGCCGTCGTCCGTGCCCGGCGTGGTGACACGGACGGCGGGAGCGGCGGGGGAGACGTTCCCGGCCGCGTCCCTGGCCCGGACGGTGAACGAGTAGGCCGTGCCGGGCCGCAGCCCCGTGACCACGGCGGCCGTCTGAGACCCGCTCACGCTGTGGATCTTCACGTCCCCCTGATGGATGTCGTACGACGCCACGCCCCGGTCGTCCGTCGAGGCGGACCAGGACAGCTGGACCGCCCGGCTGCCTGCCGCCCGGCCGTGCGGAGCCGACGGGCGGGTGGGTGCCAAGTGGTCGTCCGCGACGGCCGCGGGTGTCCTCGCCCGGGCCTCCCGGCTGCGCGGTCCCAGCCGCCCCTCGGCGTCCCGCGCCTGCACGGTGAAGACATACAGGGTGGAGGGCCGGAGCCTGGTGATGTCCACCATGTGCTTCGAGCCCGGCACTTCCCTGACCTTCGTGGTGCCGCGATACACCTCGTAGACATCGGCCCGGGCGGTCGTGTTCCACATGACGTGCACGCGCGTCGCCGTGCCCGCTGTCGCGGTGACGCCTGTCGGCGCGCCGGGCGGAGATCCGCCGTCCCCTTCGCCCGTGCCGGTCCAGCCGCAGGAGGCGACCAGGACGAGAGCCGCGCAGAGCGCGAGGCGACGGAGACAGCAGGGGAGAGGGGAAAGGCCTCGCACGACACTGCCTCCCGGGGCGGCACTCGGGAATGGTCCGGACCAATATGGCGCCGCTGGCGCGATCACATCAAGAGGGCGGGTGCGGGGAGTCCTCTGTGAGGGCGTCACCCCCCGCCGTTCGTGACCACCCGGGAGAGTTACGTATGCTGAGGTTCCTCACGGCCGAACTCCTGGCGGACACCAGGGAGTTCGGGCTTGTCGCGCGGACCGCTGTCGTCGCAGATCCCGCGCCGGCGCGGGTGGCCGGGCAAGCCTGAGTCCTTACGGGGACTCAGGCCCCCGGCCCCTGTCGGAGGTTGGGGCCGTGCACCGTCCGGCCCTCCAGCGGTGGCCGGGTGATGGCCCGGGGGCCAGATTGGGCTGAGTGCCCGTCAGGTTCCCCACGAGAGGCTCCTCTATCGTGCGTGTCCAGTCGCTCACACTGGCCGCGGCCAGCGCCGCCCTGCTCGCCCCGACGACACCCCCGCCGCCCCGCCCCAGGTGGCGTGGCGCGAGAACCCCGTCCGCGCAGCCGACCTGCTGGCCAAGGTGCGGGACTGCACTCCGGTCTCCCGCGGCCGGTACCGCAGCGACGGCGGCGCACCCGCGAACATCCCGGTCTGCGGCACCCGCGACGCCGTGTTCTGGAAGGCGGACATGGACATCGACTGCGACGGCCGTCCCGGTCCCCGATGCAACCGCCGCACGGACCCGTACTTTTCCGACAGCACTGCCTACGCACAGTCCGACGGCCGCCCCCTGAGCGCCGAGCGCCTCCCCTTCATCGTCGTGCCCGCCCCGAGCCGCATCTGGGACTACCGGGAGCACGGCGTGGGCGGCGGTTCCGTCGTGGCCGTCGTCTTCGGCGACCGCGTGCAGTACGGGGTCGTCGGCGACACGGGCCCGCAGGACATCATCGGAGAGGCGTCCTACGCGACCGCCAAGGCGCTCGGCATCCGCGCCGACCCGCAGGGCGGCGGCACCCCGTCCGGCGTCACCTACATCGTCTTCAAGAACGCCCGCGTCTCACCCATCGAGGACCACGCGGCCGCCGTGACGACGGGGGAGCGGCTGGCGAGACGATTCGTCGGCGCTGGCTGAGCGATTGACGGAGCGTCAGGGAAAGCGTCAGCTCGTTCGCTCGTTCGCTCGTTCGCCGGAGGGGCGACACCCGCGTCACGAACGCCTCTCCGCCCGGCGGCCGGTCGCCGGGCACGCCGCTCTCCGGCGCGCCCGGCCCGGTCTCACACCTTCCGGTACGTGTACGCCTCCGCGGCGGCCGACTCCACGGCCGCCAGGTCGGCCCCGGTGGCCGCCGTGACGACCGCGGCCACGGCTCCCTCGACGAACGGAGCGTCCACCAGCCGCGTCTGCTCCGGGAGTTCGTCGCCCTCCGCGAGCAGCGCCTTCACGGTGAGCACCGCACTGCCCAGGTCGGCCAGCACGGCGACGCCGGCGCCGCGGTCCACGGACGCGGCCGCCGCGGCGATCAGTTCGGCACTCGTGCCGAGCCCGCCGCCCTCGATGCCGCCCGCCGGGGCGACGGGCACCGCCGGGCCACCGCCCGCGAGCCCCTTCGCCAGCGCCGCGACCGACGCGGCCACCTCCGCGCTGTGCGACACCAGCACGATGCCCACGAGCCGCTCGTCACTCACCGGCGGCCTCCGCGAGTCCGGCGACGAGCAGCGCCGCCGACGTGGCACCCGGATCCTGGTGCCCGATGCTGCGCTCGCCCAGATAGCTCGCCCGGCCCTTGCGCGCCTGCAAGGGCGTCGTCGCCACGGCACCCTCCTCGGCGGCGGTCCGGGCCGCCGCGAACGAGTCGCCCAGCGCGTCCACCGCGGGCACCAGCGCGTCGATCATGGTCTTGTCGCCCGGTGCGGCACCGCCGAGGGTCATGACCGCGTCCACCCCGGCCCGCAGCGCCTCGGCCAACTGCTCCGCACTGACCTCGGCGGCATCCCCGAGCGCCTTGCCGGTACGGCGCAGCAGCGTCCCGTACAGCGGCCCCGAGGCGCCGCCGACCGTCGAGATCAGCTGGCGCCCGGCCAGTGTCAGGACCCCGCCGGGCGTGCCGGGAGCCTCCTTCTCCAGGGCCGCCGTCACGGCCGTGAACCCTCGATGGAGGTTGCTGCCGTGGTCGGCGTCCCCGATGGGGGAGTCGAGGGCGGTGAGCCGTTCCGCCTCGCGGTCCACGGACTCGGCGGTCACCGTCATCCAACGGCGGAAGAAATCGGCGTCGAGCACTGGATCTCCTTGCCTGGTAGGTACGTGGTGATCCTCTACCCCTTCCGCGTCACACGCCCCAGCGCAGACCCGGTGTCTTCACCGGCGCGTCCCACAGCCGCAGCAGCTCCTCGTCGACCTGGCACAGGGTGACGGAGGCGCCCGCCATGTCCAGCGAGGTGACGTAGTTGCCCACGAGAACGCGGGCGACGGCGACGCCGCGGGCGGCGAGCACCCGGTGCACCTCGGCGTTGAACCCGTACAGCTCGAGCAGGGGCGTCGCGCCCATGCCGTTGACGAGGACCAGCACGGGATTGCGCGGCTTCAGGTCCTCCACCACCGCCTCGACGGCGGCCTCGGCGATCTCGCCGGACGTCATCATCGCCCGCCGCTCCCGGCCGGGTTCGCCGTGGATGCCGATGCCCAACTCCAGCTCGCCGGGCGGCAGATCGAAGGTGGGGCTGCCCTTGGCCGGTGTGCTGCACGGGCTCAGCGCGACACCGAAACTGCGGGAGTTCTCGTTGACCTGCCGGGCGATGGCCTCCACCCGCTCCAGCGGCATGCCCTCGTCGGCGGCGGCGCCCGCGATCTTCTCCACGAACAGGGTCGCGCCGGTACCGCGCCGCCCCGCCGTGTAAAGGCTGTCGGTCACCGCCACGTCATCGTTGACCAGCACCTTCGCGACCTGAATGCCCTCGTCCTCGGCCAGCTCGGCGGCCATGTCGAAGTTGAGCACGTCACCGGTGTAGTTCTTGACGATGAACAGCACCCCGGCCCCGCTGTCCACGGCGGCGGCCGCGCGCAGCATCTGGTCGGGCACCGGGGAGGTGAAAACCTCACCCGGACAGGCCGCCGACAGCATGCCGGGCCCTACGAATCCCCCGTGCAGCGGCTCGTGCCCCGAGCCACCGCCCGAGACCAGCCCCACTTTCCCGGCCACGGGAGCGTCCCGCCGCACGATCACCCGGTTCTCCACGTCCACGGTCAGATCCGGGTGGGCAGCCGCCAGACCACGCAGCGCGTCCGCGACCACGGTCTCCGGGACGTTGATCAGCATCTTCACGGGTACCTCCTGGTGAGACTGGTACGTGCGCCTCTGGCCTTCATCCTCGCAGCCCGGCTCAGGCTTGACCAGTTGTCGATCTTGGCGTTTCCCGGCCGTCGACAGCGGGTCGCGACGGTACTGACACGACTCGACGCCGACCTTGCCGACAGATCGTCAGGTCCGGATGCGGCATCTCCCCGCGGGACTGCCAGAAGGGCGCTCCGTTCTTGACGTCTTCTTGACGGGCCCCGGCATGCAGCCCCCCATGAACACTGCCGGGAACCGGCAATGCGCGGCCCGGGCCGGATCGTGCAGCATGGCTCGCGGGGAGCACGGCGGATCGCCTTGGTGCCGGACACCGGCAGGTGCCCGGCACCAAGGCCCGGAACGACCGTGCATCACCGGAGACGACTGAGGCGCGCCGCGGGGGAGAGGGGAACCACGAGATGCGCACCCTTCTGGCAGCGGCCACGGCCCCGCCCACGATCCTGCTGACCGCCGCGCTCGTCGTGGTCGTCTGCTTCTGGCTCCTCGCAGCCGTCGGTGTCACCGACGTCGGCAGCTTCGACGCGGACGTGGATCTCCGGGCCTGGCGCATGGACGGGGTGCCCGTGACGGTGGCCTTCTCACTGCTGACCGCGCTCGCCTGGTCCCTGAGCGTCGGAGCGGCGGTTCTGTTCACCGCGTTCGCGATCCCGGGACCGGTCGCCGGGATGCTGTACCTGGTCGCACCCGTGGGGGCGATGCTCGTGGCCTGGGGTGCGACGTGCCTGATCGTGCGTCCGCTGCACCGCCTCTTCCCGGACGAACCCGGGCCGTCCGTACCGGCGGACCACGCCGCCTGAGCCGCGGCGACGCCGGAACGCGGCTCCCGGCCCTTTCGGCCTCTCTTTTCGGCTCTCCCTCGCTTTCAACTTCCTCACGCTGAAGGACGTATGCCATGGCTGCCATGATCGTGGGCACCGGCGTGCTCGTCGCCGTCTGCCTGCTCCTCGTACTCGTCGTCGCCCGGTTGTTCCGCAAGGTGGAGCAGGGCAAGGCCTTGATCGTCTCCAAGATGCGCAAGGTCGACGTGACCTTCACCGGGCAGGTCGTGCTGCCCGTGCTGCACAAGGCCGAGGTGATGGACATCTCGGTGAAGACCATCGAGATCACCCGGGCAGGCAAGGAGGGCCTGATCTGCCGCGACAACATCCGCGCGGACATCCGGATCTCGTTCTTCGTGAAGGTCAACAAGACCGTAGAGGACGTCATCAAAGTCGCCCAGGCCGTCGGCACCGCACGGGCCAGCGACCGGGACACGCTCCAGGAACTGTTCCATGCGAAGTTCTCCGAGGCGCTGAAGACCGTCGGCAAGCAGCTGGACTTCACCGACCTCTACACCAAGCGCGAGGAACTGCGGTACCGGATCATCGAGGTCATCGGCGTCGACCTCAACGGCTACCACCTGGAGGACGCGGCGATCGACTACCTGGAGCAGACGCCGCTGACCCAGCTCGACCCGGCCAACGTGCTCGACGCGCAGGGCATCCGGAAGATCACCGAGCTGACGGCCGTGGAGCACGTGCGCACCAACGAGTTCCAGCGTCACGAGGAGAAGGAGATCACCCGGCAGAACGTCGACGCCCGCGAGGCCATCCTGGAGCTGGAGCGCCGGCAGGCGGACGCCGAGATCAAGCAGCGTCGGGAGATCGAGACCGTACGGGCCCGTGAGGAGGCCGAGACGGCGCGGGTGGTGGAGGAGGAGCGGCTGCGGGCGCAGGGCGCGTTCCTCCAGACCGAGGAGCAGCTCGGCGTCCAGCGCGAGAACCAGGCCCGTGAGGTCGCCGTCGCGGCCAAGAACCGTGAGCGTGTCATCGCCATCGAGAACGAGCGCATCGAGAAGGACCGGCAGCTCGAGGTCATCGCGCGGGAGCGGGAGACGCGACTGACGCAGATCGCCGCCGAGAAGGAGGTCGAGGCGGAGAGGCGGGAGATCGCCGAGGTGATCCGCGAGCGCGTGGCGGTGGACCGTACGGTCGCCGAGCAGGAGGAGGCCATCAAGAAGCTGCGGGCCGTGGAGGAGGCCGAGCGGGGCCGGCAGGCCGTGATCATCGCCGCGGAGGCCGAGGCGCAGGAGAAGCTGGTCAAGGACATCAAGGCCGCCGAGGCGGCCGAGCAGGCCGCCGTCCACCGCGCCGCCGAGGAACTCACCCTCGCCGAGGCCCGGTTGAAGAGCGCCGACCTCGACGCGCAGGCCAAGCTGCGTCTCGCCGAGGGCATCCAGGCCGAGTCCGCCGCAGAGGGCCTCGCGGTGGTCCAGGTCCGTGACAAGGAGGCCGAGGTCATCGAGAAGGCCGGCCGTGCGGAGGCGGAGGCGACCCAGGCCCGGCTGCGTGCCGAAGCCGACGGGGCGCGGGCCAAGGCGCTCGCCGAGGCCGAGGGCATCAGCGGGAAGCTGAAGGCCGAGGCCGCCGGGCTGACCGAGAAGGCCGCCGCAATGGCCGCGCTGGACGACGCCTCCCGTGGCCACGAGGAGTACCGGCTGCGCCTGGAGGCGGAGAAGGACATCCGGCTCGCCGGGCTGGACGTGCAGCGACAGGTCGCCGAGGCGCAGGCCACGGTGCTCGCCACCGGGCTGGAGAACGCCGACATCAGCATCGTCGGCGGCGAGTCGGTCTTCTTCGACCGTCTGGTCTCCTCGATCGCGCTCGGCAAGGGCGTCGACGGCTTCGTCCAGCACTCCGAGACCGCCCAGGCGCTCGCGAAGCCCTGGCTGGACGGCACCTCCAGCTTCACCGACGACCTCAGCCGAGTCCTCGGCTCGGTCTCGACGGCCGACGTGCAGAACCTGACCGTGTCCGCCCTGCTGATGAAGCTCCTGAAGCAGGGCGGCGGGAACGCCGGACAGTTCCAGCAGCTCCTGGACAAGGCGGGCGAACTGGGCCTCGCCGACACCCCGCTGACCGAGCTCAACGGTAGCGCCAGGGCCTGACCGCCGCCGGGGCCTGGCCGGCGTGCCAGGACCGGACGTGCGCCACGGCCCGACCCGGCCCGTGATCCGGAGCTGCCGCACAGGGGACGGCAGCTCCGGACCACGTTCTCCGACCTCCGAAAGGGATCTCATGACCACCGGTCTGGACACCGGCACGTACGAGGTGCTGCGCGACCGGCTCATCGCGCAGGCCGCCGAGCTCGCCCGGCGCGCCGAGGCGCTCAACGCCCGCCGGACCGAGGAGTTCGGCTCCACCCGGCTGGAGCTGACGAGCACCGACCGGCTGCGCACCGAGCACAACTGCGTGCCCCGCGACATCGTCCCCGTAGGCGACAGGCTGCTCTTCGGCCACAACGTCTTCCTCGGCCTCAAGCCGGAGACGACGGTGGGCGACGTCTTCGCGCTGTACGACCGCGATCTCAACCGGCTGTCCGAGGACGCCGTGCCGGGCCTGCTCGACGATCCCGCCTTCGTCCGCGAGTTCGCCGCTCTCCACCGCTACTACCGGCAGGCCCACCTCCTGCAACTCCGCCGTGTCGAGGGCAAGCTGCTGGCCGTCTTCCAGACGGGGGAGAAGCCCGGCGACATCCGCGTCCTGCGCTGGGCGGTGACCGACGACGGGCAAGTGTCCTTCCTGGACGCGCGGGGCGAGCGCGACCACGTCTTCCCGCCCTCCCACGACTTCGCCTGGACGCGGACGACCCGCGAGCACCACGTCCTCGGCCGTCATCCTCATGTCTCCATCGAGGGCGAGGTCTTCGTCGAGACGGTCGGCGGCACCCTGACCGTCAAGGTCGAGGACGACACAGAGACGGGCGAGGGGATTCACACCGAGCCGGTCGCCGAGCCGCTCCAGTCCCTCGCCGACGCCGACATCGCGTACGCGCGCGTGGGCGCCCTCATCCTGCTGGACGTCCTGCCGTACAAGGAGGACGTCCACCGGTACCTGGTCTTCAACACGCTCACGAAGAGCGTCGTCCGCCTCGACGGCATCGGCCGGGCCTGCCGGACACTGCCCGAGGACCAGGGGATCGTCTTCCCCGGCGGCTACTGCCTGGCGACGGGGGCGTACAAGACGTTCGACGGCATCGCCGCCCCCTTGGACATGGCAGCCCTGGAATTCGAGCGGACGGTCCGTTCGCCCAACGGCGAGGACGTCCTGTTCGCCTTCCACGCGCGCGTGGCAGGCCGCAGCCTCCTGCTGCCGTACAACGTGATCCGCAAGGAGGTCGCCACCCCGCTGTCCTGCCACGGCTGGGCCCTCTTCGACGACGGCACGCTGATGGTGCTGCGTGCGGACACCGACGAGCCGCAGCGCGTGCACCCGCTCCAGCTGTGGAACTCCCCGTACGTCTCCGACACGCACGCGGCCGCCCAACCCGTCGGCACCGGCCGGCTCGCCCGCGTCGGCAACGCCGACCTCGTCCGCGGCATCTCCGACTGCCTGTCCCTCACGCGCGCCGTCACCGAGACGACTCCGACGAGCGAGGTCTACGCGGCACTGTCCGCCGCCTGTGTCCGGGCCGCCGACTCCTACCACTGGCTCAGCGACCCCGAACTCGGCGATCTGCACACGCCGCTCACGCAGGTCCGGGCCACCGCCGAGCAGGTGCTGGCCGAGTTCGAAACCGTCCAGGCCCTCACCCGCCAGGCGGCCGACGCGCTGACCGAAGCCGCCGCACAGGCGGCAGCGGTCGTACGACGACTGCGCGGTGAGGCCCCGCGCAGCGCCTCGGCCTGGGTGGCCGGCCTGACCGAACTGAGGCACGCCCAGGGCCATCTGCTCACCCTCAAGGACATGCGGTACGCCGACACCGCGCGCATCGACGAACTCGCCGCCGATGCCGAGGCCGACCTCGCCTCCTTCGGGCAGCGGGCCGTCACCCACCTCGCCCGCGAGGACGCCTTCGCCGGCCACCAGGCCGCCATCGAACAGCTCGTCGCGGACGCCGGGGCGATCGAAACCGCCGCCCAGGCCGCACCCGTCACCGCACGTCTCGACGAACTCGCCGACGGACTGCGCACGGTGACCGAGGTCGTCGCCGGGCTGGACATCGGCGACGCCACCGTCCGCACGTCCATCCTGGAGCGGATCGCCGAGGTCCTCGGTGGTGTCAACCGCGCCCGCGCCACGCTCGACGGCCGCCGCCGCGCGCTCCTCGACCGTGAGGGACGTGCCGAGTTCGCAGCCGAGTTCGCCCTGCTCGGCCAGGCCGTCATCGGTGCGCTCGCGGCCGCCGACAGCCCCGAGGAATGCGACGAGCAACTCGCCCGCATGCTGGTGCGGGTGGAGAACCTGGAGTCCCGGTTCGCCGAGTCCGACGACTTCCTCGGCGAGCTGGCGGACAAGCGCGACGAGGTCCACGAGGCGTTCTCCGCCCGCAAACAGACCCTCGCCGACACCCGCGCCCGCCGCGCCGAGCGCCTCGCCGACTCGGCGGCCCGCGTCCTGCGGACGGTCACCCGACGTGCCGCCACACTCGCCGGCACGGACGCGATCGCCACGTACTTCACCTCCGACCCGATGCCCGCCAAGGTCTGCCGCATCGCCGACGAGCTGCGCGAACTCGGCGACCAGGTGAGGGCCGAGGAACTCGACGGCCGCCTGAAGTCCGCCCGCCAGGAGGCGCTGCGCGCCCTGCGCGACCGGACCGACCTGTACGCCGACGACGGCCGCACCCTGCGCCTGGGCAGCAACCGTTTCGCCGTCAACACCCAGCCCCTCGACCTCACCCTGGTCCCGCACGGCGACACCCTCGCCTTCGCGCTCACCGGCACCGACTACCGCTCGCCGGTCACGGACCCCGACTTCGCCGCCACCCGCCCCTACTGGGACCGTCCCCTGCCGTCCGAGTCGCCCGGGATCTACCGCGCCGAGCACCTCGCCGCCCGGCTGCTGGACGAACACGGCCCGGCCGCGCTCGCGGAGGCCGATCTGCCCGCCCTCGTCCGGCAGGCGGCGGAGGCGGCGTACGACGAGGGCTACCAGCGCGGCGTCCACGACCGTGACGCGACCGCGATCCTCGCCGCGCTTCTGCGCCTGTACGAGGGAGCCGGCCCGCTCCGCCACGAACCCGCCGCCCGCGCCGCCGCCCACCTCTTCTGGGCACACGGCACGACGGCCGAGGAGCGCGAGAACTGGACCCGGCGGGCGGTCTCACTGGCGCGGGCCCGGGACACGTTCGGACTCGTCCCGGCGATTGCCGACCTGCGCGCCGAGCTGACGGACGCGATCGGCAGCCGAGTGGCGGCCGCCTACCTCTTCGAGGAGCTGACCAGCGGCCCCGACGGCTTCGTCATCAGCGCCGGCACCCGCACGCTGCTCGACAAGTTCCGCCGCACGGTGGGCACGTCGGCCTACGACGACGACCTCGCCGTCCTCACCGACCCGGCCGCCCGCAGACAGCTGGTCGAGGCGTGGCTGACGTCGTACACCGCCTCGACCGGCACGGAGATCACCCCCGGCGACCTGGCCGAGGCGGTGGCCGCCGAGCTCTGCCCGGACCTGCCCCGCTACGAGTCCGACGCCCCGCTGACCGAGACCGTCGAGGGGCTGCTCGGCACCCACCCGCGCGTCAGCGGCGGCACCCTCACCGTCCGCGTCGACGAACTCCTCGCTCGGGCAGGGGAGTTCCGGGCTCGTGAGGTCCCCGCTCACCGCGCCTACCAGCGACGCCGTACGGCACTCCTGGCAGCCGAGCGCACCCGCCTCCGCTTGGACGAGTACCGCCCGACGGTGATGTCCACGTTCGTGCGCAGCAAGCTGATCGACGAGGTGTACCTCCCGCTGGTCGGCGACAGCCTCGCCAAGCAACTCGGTACGACGGGCGACACCGAGCGCACCGACACCGGCGGCCTGCTCCTGCTCATCTCCCCGCCCGGCTACGGCAAGACGACCCTCATGGAGTACATCGCCGACCGCCTCGGCCTGATCCTGGTGAAGGTCGACGGCCCCGCGCTCGGCCACGCCGTCACCTCCCTCGACCCGGCCGAGGCACCGAACGCCACCGCCCGCCAGGAGATCGAGAAGATCAACTTCGCGCTGGAGGCGGGAAACAACATCCTGCTCTACCTCGACGACATCCAGCACACCTCGCCCGAACTGCTCCAGAGGTTCATCCCGCTGTGCGACGCCACCCGCCGTGTCGAGGGCGTGCGCGACGGCGAGCCACGCACCCACGACCTGCGCGGCAAGCGGTTCGCGGTGTGCATGGCCGGCAACCCCTACACCGAGTCCGGCAGCCGCTTCCACGTCCCCGACATGCTGACCAACCGCGCCGACGTGTGGAACCTCGGCGACGTCCTGACCGGCAAGGAGGACGCCTTCGCACTCAGCTTCATCGAGAACGCGCTGACGGCCAACCCGGTCCTCGCCCCGCTCGCCGGCCGCGACCGCGCAGACCTGGAGCTGCTGATCCGCCTGGCCGAGGGTGACTCCACGGCCGAGCGGACCGGCTGGCACACCCGTACGCCCCCGCCGAACTGGAGCGTGTCCTCGCCGTACTTCGCCACCTTCTCACGGCCTGCGAGACGGTCCTGGCGGTCAATGCCGCGTACATCGCCTCGGCAGCCCAGTCCGACGCCACCCGCTCCGAGCCGCCCTTCCGCCTCCAGGGCTCCTACCGCAACATGAACAAGATCGCGCAACGCGTCCAGCCCGTCATGAACGACACCGAACTGGCCGCGCTGATCGACGACCACTACACGGCCGAGGCCCAGACCCTCACCACCGGCGCCGAGTCCAACCTGCTGAAACTGGCGGAGCTGCGCGGCACCCTCACCAGTGAACAGGCGCTGCGCTGGAGCGAGCTGAAGGCGGCGTACGTACGCACCCGGACGCTGGGCGGACCGGACGACGACCCCATCGTCCGCGCCGTGGCCGCCCTCGGACTGCTCGCCGACCGGATCGCGGCCGTGGAGACGGCGGTCAACCGCGCGGCCGACCCACGCCACCTGATGGCCAACCCCCTTGCCCGCCACGCGGTCCGCCCGGCCTCGACGAACGGGGAACAGTGAGGTGCCGCGCGGACGTCCGGTCCGGCTGCCCCGGACAGGTGACTCACCCGGCAGCGGTCTAGGACGAGGCCGGCACGGCGGCGGAAACAGGCGGGAGACGGGGCGCGGTGGGCCGTTCGGCGGGGGCGTCCTCCAGTTGCTGCACCATGGTGTCGTCCGGTCTCTCGCCCGGCGTGCCGTCGCGGGTGGACAGCAGGGACCAAGCCCCGAGCGCCAGGACGACCGCGGCGGAGGCGGCGACCACGCCGCAGACGCGCCGGAGTCTGCGATTTTCGACGGTCTCGGCTGCCGAGGCGGTCATCAGGCCCAGGAGGCTGGTGAACAGTGCGAGGCCGATGACGCCCGCCGGTTCGGCACGGCCGGTGGCCCACCCCAGGATCACGGCCGACCAGCGCCCACGTACCCGGTCTGGACGCCGCGGGGCAGACACCACAGGTACCGGACGAGGGTGTCACCGTTCCCGACCCTCAGCAGGTTCTGCCCGGCGCGTGACACCACGGCACGCACCCCCGCCACCAGACAGACAGGCCCGAGAGCGACGGTCAGGGGCACGGCGAGGGCCTCGGCCCACTGTCGCCATCCCGGCAGATGAGACACGGCCAGCCCCGCCGTCCCCAGCAGACACGACACCCAGGCCGCACAGAAGAGCACCTTCCCGAAGCCGCGCAGCTCCGGCAGGCCCAGCCATCTCATGTCGGCCCGATCAGTCGTGTTCCGGCGTGCGGTCGACGGCCCAGGAGCTCGGCCAGGCCCTGGCGGGTGGCGGCGAGGACGACCCGGTCCTGGGCCCGCAGGACGTATCCCGGGTGGAGATCCCAGACGAGGCCGGCGGGCCGGCACGCGCCGTCGTGCGACGGGGTGGCGGCGAGGTCGGGCAGCCGGTCGTCCGGTGCGGCGGTGTCCAGAGCGAGGACACGCCAGGCTCCCGACCGGAACGACTCGGCGACGGTGCGCCCTTCGAGGTGCGGTTGCCCGGCGACCTTGAGGGCGGCGAAGAGCAGCACACGGCGCTCCACCGGGATGGCGCCCAGGATCTGGCGGCCCATCATGGCCCCGGCGAAGGCGGGAGCGGCGAGGGTGGAGACGCTGCGGCTGCGGGTCAGGGCGCGAGGGTGGGCGGCGCGCAGCGTGCGGTGGACGGCGGTGGCGAAGTCGTCGTCGTACAGCCGCAGCGCGACCCGCACGTCGGGCTTGACGGAGCGGGCGTACAGGGAGGCTTCCAAGTTGGTGGTGTCGCTGCTGGTGAGGGCGAGCAGGGCGTGCGCTCGCTGGATCTTGGCGGCTTCCAGGACACCTTCCTGGGTGACGTCGCCGATGACCGTCGGCACGCGCAGGCGGCGGGCGAGCGGGATGCCGCGGGCCTCCGGATCCTCCTCCACGCACACCACCGGGATGCCGAGTTCCGTCAGGCGGGCCAGCACACGGGTGCCGATCTTGCCCAGTCCGAGCAGGACGACATGGCCGGACAGTCCGCGGGGCGGGCGGCGCAGCGCGGAGGCGGTGCGGAAGGTCCCGAGCGCCTCCAGCACGGCCGCGAGCAGCACGGGAAGGAACAGCAAGCCGGCCAGCCCGGCCAGGAGTTGGAGAATCTGGCGGGCCGTGGGCTCGTCGAGGGCGGGGTCGTTGACGGCGAACAGGTCGAGCAGGGTGAGATAGGCGGCGTGCAGCGGGTGAGCGTCGGTGGTCAGCCAGGTCGTCACGGCCAGGCCGAGGACGCAGGCGGTGAGCCCGGCCAGTGACCAGCGCAGCCGGCGCGAGAACAGTGCGGTGAGCGGGGCCCGCCGCCCCGCCAGGCGTCCGGGCGGGGGAGCGGTCCCGCTGTGCGCGACCGTCTCGAGAACCACGGTGCCGCGCCCCGTGGCCGCGGCCACGGCCTCGTCGTCGGGCAGCAGCGTCGGACCCTCCTCGCCACTGGCGTCGGTACCCTCCGCGCCGGCCGGGTCGCTGGTGGTGGACGACAGCAGGGCGAGTGTGCACAGGCCGGGGCCGGCCACCCGGCCGTGGCCGGGCGGGGTGCGTTCCGTGGCGCGCAGCAGCAGCCCGTCGGCCTGGACGACCTTGCTGGTGCCGGCGACGGCCGTGGCCGCGAGCGCGGGCGCCGCGGTGTCCGCGTCCGACAGGACGGTGGTGGAGGTGTCCAGGGCCTCGGGATCCAGGCCAGGGACGGCCAGGGTCGCGGCCTGGTCGAGGAGTTCCTCGAGGTGCTGGCCGAGCTTGCGGTTGTAGAGCCGGATGACCAGGCGCAGCCGGGGGTTGAGGCGGCGGGCTGCCAGGGCCGCGCGGATGTTGGTCTCGTCGTCGTCATGGACCAGCGCCAGCGCGGTGGCCTCGCGCACGCCCACCTCGGCCAGGACGGCTTCGTCCAGTTCGTGGGTCTCCAGCACCCGAGGAGGGCCGGCGCCCTCGTCGGCGGACGGTCCACCGGCACGGTTCACGACAGCCTGTACCGGCCGAGCAGGGCCGAGGCCCGCGCCCGCCCGACGGGGCCGCCGCGGCGTGCGGGCGGTACGACGAGGGTGACCCGCTCCCGGTACACCGTGGTGAGCTCGGCTGCCAGGCGCTCGGCGAGCGCGTCGTCACCGCACACGATCATGTGGCCCGGCTGCGGCAGCCCACGCGTCGGCTGGGGGAAAAGGACCATGTAGTTCCCTCACTTCGAGATCGGGCGAAGACCGAACCGGCTCCCTCACACACGGATCAGGTCACGCGTCGACACGGTCGCTCTCCTTGCCGGTTCGCGCCGTGGTGTCCCCGCCGGGTACACCTGCGAGGTCCTCGACGTCGAACAGCCGGGCGATCGGCACGTCGGTGGAGCTGTGCGCGATGATCGAGAAGGCAATGCACACGGCGATCAGCGTGAACGCCTCCTCGCCCTGCGGGATCCCGGCCTGCAGCACCAGCAGTCCGTACACCACCGACGCGAAGCCCTTCGGGCCGAACCAGGCCGCGACCAGCTTCTCCCGCCGGTCGAACCGGGTGCCGAGCAGCGACAGCAGCAGCGACGCCGGGCGGATCAGCACGATGGCGAGGACGACGGCGACGTAGCCGCCGAAGGAGAGGTCACCGAACAACCGCGGCGTCAGCAGCGCGCCGAACACCAGCAGCGCCGCGAACT
Organism: Streptomyces coeruleorubidus; assembly: GCF_028885415.1. Classification (GTDB taxonomy): domain Bacteria; phylum Actinomycetota; class Actinomycetes; order Streptomycetales; family Streptomycetaceae; genus Streptomyces; species Streptomyces coeruleorubidus_A. Next base: position 456,877 of record NZ_CP118527.1, on the reverse strand, counting down.
TGGCCAGCTCCGCCAGCGCCTCGCCGAGCGGCTCGAACGCCTCCCTGGCCTCGACGGAGCGTGCCGTGAGCACGGCGCCCGCGGAGAACGCGGCGAGGTAGGGGTTGGCGTGCGTGAGGTGGCAGGTCGCGTACAGGATCACGCCGATCGCGAGCGGCAGCAGCGGCTGGAGCTTGGGTTCCGCACCCAGCAGCCGGAACCGTACGAGGCCGGTCACCATGATCGGCAGGACGACACCGAAGACCAACCCGAGGACAAGCTCCAGCGCGATCTTCCCCAGTGACGACTCGGCGTGCCCGGAGGCCGGCCCGGACGCGGCGATCAGGATCAGGACGACCGGCAGAGCGAGCCCGTCATTGATGCCGCTCTCCACGTTCAGCAGCTGACGCAGCTTCGCCGGGACCTCCTTGCGCCCGACGATCGCGGAGGCGAACACCGGGTCGGTGGGCGCCAGCACGGCACCGACGAGGAAGGACGTCGTCCAGTCCAGGCCGACGGCGAAGTGCGTGATCAGCGCCATGCCGACGAACGCGAGGGGCATGCCGAGTCCGAGCGCGCGAGCCGGGTTCCGCCAGTTCTCGCGCAGCTTGGGGAAGGAGACGTGCATGCCGTCGGTGAACAGCACGGCGAACAGCGCCAAGTCGGCCGTGACGGACACGATCTCACTGTCCGGCGTGATGTGGATCAGCCCGAGGAAACCGTCACTGACGAGGGCCCCACCGACCAGGAAGAGGAACGACGTCGACAGAACGGTCCGGGCCGCGAGACCCGACAACAGCACCGCGATGAGCAGCGCCGCCCCGAAAACCACGACGAGCACCATGACCACGACCCCCGATCAGCGAAGAGACTTCTGCCCACAACGCCGACCAGGCTTCCCGGCACACCGCTGAGCACCTTACATGCCCTTTACGCGCCCCTGACAGGTGCCACAGCCGCACTCTGACACCCTCGACATTGCCGGAATCCGGCAAGGAGGGAAAGATGTCAAGGACGCAACAACGGGGGGAGTTCCATGACAGGTCAGCACGTGTCCGAGGAGTACGGCAAGTACCTGGACGGATACGCCGGCATCCTCGCAGACGCCTCCGCGACGGGCCGCCGGCTGACGCGGGAGGAACTGGACTCGCGCCGCACGCTGGGTGAGAAGGCAGCGGAGGCCGGTCTCGGGCTGCGCGCCCTGGTCGCCGCTCACATGGCCGAGGCCCGGACGAACTGGCCGATCGGGAACGGTGTCTCCGTGGACAGTGTGCTCGCGGCCGCCGGCCAGGCCATGGACGCGTTCGCCGAGGGCTACGAGCGGGCCCAGCGGCACGCCGTACGCCAGGAGGAAGCCGCCCGCCGGGAGTTCATCGACGACCTGCTGTACGGCCGCAGCGACCTGGGCCGGCTGGCCCAGCGCGCGGAGCGCTACGGGCTGCGTCTGTCGTACGAGCACGCGGTCGCCGTGGCGCGCGGCACGACTGCCTACGACGAGGGAGATCCGGCCCTCCGGGAGGTGGAGCGCGCGCTGATCAGCCGGTTCGGTGACCGCAGCATCCTGCTCACCACCAAGGACGGACGGCTCGTGTGCATCGCCCCCGGCGATCAGGACGAGGTCCTCGCGTACTTCGCGAAGCAGGCGTTCGCCGTCACGGGCGGGGGACAGGTGGCGATCGGCCGTCCCCAGCCCGGCGCGGCAGGCGTCGTCCACTCGTACGAAGAGGCCCTGAACGCTCTCGAACTCGCCGAACGACTGGAACTCGACGCGCCCGTGCTGCGCGCCGCCGACCTCCTCGTCTATCCGGTCCTCACCCGCGACCGGCAGGCCATGGCCGACCTGGTGCACAGTGCTCTCGGCCCGCTGCGTCAGGCCCGCGGCGGTGCCCAGCCGCTCCTGGACACCCTCACCGCGTACTTCGATTCCGGCTGCGTGTCCGCGGAAGCCGCGCGGCGGCTGTCGCTGAGCGTGCGGGCCTTCACCTATCGCCTGGAACGCATCCACAAGCTCACCGGCGCCGATCCGTCCGACCCGGTCCACCGCTACACGCTGCAGACCGCGGTGATCGGGGCCCGTTTGCTGGACTGGCCGGCGGAATCCTTCTGAGTGGTGACCAGTAGCAGGACTCTTACAAGAGTCTGACGCGACCGCCGTTCTGCATCGGCGCGCCGTTCCCTCCGCCCACTCTGTTCACGTCCGCGGTCGCGGACCCCGCCGCGCAGGCGGCGCGGAGAGATTGAGGAACGGACGTGAGTGCGTGTTTCTGAACTGCGAGGTGCGTCACCGCATCTCGTCCGCGGGTGATGCGTTGGGCATTGCCAATGGGAGGAAAACAGCCGGGGCGGGGTCGGCTGAGGTGCGGGAGTTGCAAGCAGCGGGCCCCGCTTGACCTGCGGTCCAAGGATGCCGAGAGCTGGAACGGCCAGTGGGAGAAGGGGCAGCTGGACCCGGCGCCGAGCCGCCGACCTCGCTGTGCTCGCGGAGCACTACCGCCCCTACACCACCAAGGAAGCTGCACAGTTCTGGGCCACCCAGCGCTGGCTGCACATGGCGATGCGCCCGCTGGCGTGCGCTGGTCACCGCCCGCCAACATCACCTGAACCGCACCCAGTAGGTCGTGCGTGGGGGGAAGTAATTCGACGACCCGCTCGCCCCGCATCGGCGGGCGTAGACCTGAGGGAGATCTGGGTGCTGGATTTGACGGAGATGTTTGGTGAGGGCTGGTGCGTGACTCTTGCGCCTATGGGGGCCATGCAGGCTCTGGAACGTATGGGGGTGCTCAAGGCTGACCTTGTCCGAGACGGGATGGAGCGGGCCAGTGAGCGGCTGGAATCCGGGAGCGAGGGACCCGAGGTGATGCTCCTGGCGCGTGATGTGCGGGGCGGATGGTGCATGGTGGTTGAGCTGGAGGGAACCTCGGGCTGGGTAGGGATGGACCACGGGGTGCTTGCCGCGCTGTCTGCGGACGGCCGGGTGGTGGTCTCTGCGTTCCAGGACCCGAACCAGATCATGGTGCAGGTTGCGGCTGACGGCACGGTGGTGTGTGAACTGGACGTGCTTGCCGGCTACTTCACCCGTGTTTGGGGTGAGGGCCGCTCGGTGGAGTTGTTGCTGGCTGCGGGGTACTCCCGCGATGGTGATCCGGTCGGGCAGGCCGAACAGTTGGATTTCGCCGAGCGGGCCGTGCTGGCGCTTGCCGCGGTGACCGGGGTGGAATTGACGGAAGCCGATTTTGACGGCCCGTGGCTCGCCGGCTTGGCCGGTCCTGCAGGTGACCCTGACTGATGGGGCTGGCGTCCACTTCCGGTGTTTCTTGGGTGGTTCGACGAGAACTATGTGAAGGACTGGAGCTCCGAGTGCAAGGCCCTTGTGCCGTCTGCTGATGCTCTGCAGGCTCCGGAGCGTTGCTGGAGGCTGGGGACCTCTCGGGGGAGCAGTGCCGCCGGACCCGGCCGAGCACCAAGGGGGATTTGCGACGCATGTCGTTGAGGAGAACACGGCGCTCCAAGACACTGATCGCGGCGTTAGCAGCGGGAGCGTTCCTGCTTCCGGTACAGGCCGCCAATGCCCAGACGGCACCCGAACCGGCCGCTGCGCGGACCAACACCACAGCTGTGAATGCCGGGCCTGAACAGACCATCAAGATGAAGATCGGCGTCTCGAAGCAGGAGCTGGCCGATCTGCGCGCGAAGGGCAAGAAGGCCAGCGATGCGGGGCTGACAAGCCTGCCCGTGCCCGGCCCTTCCCAGGCCAAGAAGTCGCCGCCCACGTCCCGTGCCGCCAAGCCGGTGGCGAAGCCGCTGACCGCGGTGCAGGCTGAGCGTGCAGCACGGCAGGCGGCGGCCGCCAACGTCCAGGCTCAGGCTCAGGACTCCAGTCCGAGGGCCGCCGCGGCGGCCGAGGCCGATCGCGGCTACGTGCCCATCGAGGACGAGCCCAACGCAGACCGCCTGGACGCCTGCTTCGACGGCGACAGTGCCGATAGGGACATCGGCCGCATCTACAACCGGTTCACCTATTGCGCCCGCTACGACCTCGAAGCCGAGTACTGGGAGATCGACAACAAGGGCAACCCGGTCGAGAGGGAGGGCACCACCACCGCCAAGTTGAAGGTGTTCGGGCAGGGTGACGCCAAGGACCGGCGGGTGAGGATCTGGTCGCAGATCGAGAAAGACTCCGTCGAACACGACTGGGGGCCCTGGGACAACATCTTCACCGCCCCCAACGTGGACCTGTCCCTGATGGCCTCGTGCTCGCAGGGCGGCACAGTGTGCGGCGCCAGCCCCGGCGCCTACACCCTTCCCTGGGCCACCTGGGACAACAACCCCATCTGGGCCGACTGGGATATCACCAACAACGACGCGCGCTCCGCAGGCCGCGACAAGATCTCCTACAACCAGTGGTACGTCGAGGCGTGGACCGACGGCGAGGACTACACCACCGTGGGCAGCGGCACGACCCCGGAGCGCATGGTGCGCTGCGATTCCGCGGACTACTTCAAACACGGCCAGATCAGGTACCCGAAGGCCTGCGTCTTCTACGAGGTCACGCCGCATCTGACCTACACCCGTGGCACCAGCAGCACCCACCACGCGGTCGCTGACCACCTCGACATCGCCATGAACAACCCGAACTCCACCTATCCGCTGCTGGCCGCACCGAACCAGCCCTGGCCTCGGAACAAGATCATTCCGGGTAAGTACTCGCCGTCCAACCCCAATGCTCCGGGCCTGCACCGCATCATCCCAAAGCTCCACAAGGCCGAGTACAAGGCGAACCTGGACCACAAGAACGGCGCCTGCTTCAAGAGGGGACCGCAGCGGCATCTGTACCAGCAGACGGGTCTGCCCAACGGGACCGGTGACCGTGAGCAGTGCGACGAGTTCCCCTTCGCCTCCACCCTGGAGGGTGCGGGCAACCCCAACTGGGACTTCTCCGTCAAGTCCATCCCGGCAAGCGATAACCAAGTGGCCGGCGGCATGCTGCGCGTGTACTACACCGATGACCGGATTCTGGCCTGGGACAAGGGGCTGGACAGCCCCGACCTGACCAACGACCGCTTCTACATGCAGATCAACTAGAAGCGCGCAAGCCGTCCAGCGGTAGGTACAGGACAGCCCTGGAGCTCCCCGCCATTGGCTGTGGCGGGGAGCTCCTCCGTTTCCCACCCGGCCCTGTCCCTGAACGATCAGAAAGGGAGGAAGACGGCTGTCCCCCGCCGCCGGGGTTCGCGATCCCCGCCCTGCTGTTGCATCTTCAGGGTGGCGAGGAACCTCTCGATGGTGGCCCGCACTTGTGCTGCCTGGTCCCACTCCGCTCTTTGATCCCGAGGTGCGGCCCGAGGGCCCGCAGGAGGAGGACCGCCGACCGCTGCTCGGTGCTCTGCTGGCCCAGACCGAACTGGACATCACCGCCGCGCCTTCGCTGGACAGCGCAGAGGAAGAAGGCCAAGTGCTGCTGGGATGGATCGAGGAGGTGGTCCAGACTCCGCGCTGTCGGCCAACGTGCTGGTCAATCGGCTGCATCGCACGGGGGTACTACCCCTGGGACTCGATCAGGACGAGACCTTCCCTGGGCAGTCGGCAGCGTCGATGGCCGTGGTGGTCGCCGCGGACACGTTCGGCGCCCTCCTTCACTTCCAGACCGTGGACGTGGAAGGCGTCCGGCGGGCCCTCGGACGGGCTGAGGCGGGCCGTTAGCAAGGCCCTGCGGAGCATGCACGACCTCCGCGTTGCGATCGGCGACGCGGAGGAAGAAGAGGAGTGGGGGCGGTCAGCCGTCGGCCGCTGCCGGTTTCCTCGGCCAGCTGGGGGTGGCGCCTTTGCGGGCAAGTCGCCTGGTCATGAGGGTGATGGCGGCCCAGGTGATCAAAGTTTCGGAGTGCTGGACGAGCCGTTCATAGTCCCGGGCATGTCGGCGGGCGTGCATCATCCACGCGAGGCTGCGTTCGACGACCCAACGACGTGGGAGCACGATGAAGCCGGAGGCGTCCTTGGGTCGGCTGACGGGCTTGATCGTGAGGTTGAGGTGCTGTTTTGCCCAGTCGATGAGCTTGCCGGCGTAGGCGGAGTCGGCCCAGACGATCGTGATCTCGGGGTGCATGAGGCGGAGGCGGAAGAGGACTTCCTTCGCGGCTGCGGCGTCGTGCAGGTCGGCAGGGGTGACCATGACCATGAGGGGCAGGCCGCGGGTGTCGACTACCAGGTGGCGCTTGCGGCCGTTGATCTTCTTGCCCGCGTCGTAGCCGCGGGTGGCCTTGGAGACGGTTTCCGCGGCCTTGACGCTCTGGGAGTCGATCACGGTGGCGACCGCCCGGGGGCCTTTGCCCATGTCCCGGCGGATCCGGCCGGCGAGCTGGTCACGGATCTGGCCGACGATCCCGGCGGCGGCCCAGCGGGCCATGAACCCCCAGACCGTGCGCCAGGGCGGGAAGTCGGCGGGCAGAGCCCGCCACTTGCAGCCCGTGTCCACGACGTAGCGAATGCCATCGACGATCTCGCGGCGGGGATGCTTCTCCGGCCTGCCGCCGGCCGAGGTCTCGCAGGCCGGGGTGGGCAACAGCGGTTCGAGCAGGGCCCATTCGGCGTTCGTGGTGTCCGAGGGATAGCGGCGAGAACGCATAGCGAGAGCCTTCGGGCTGTGCGGCGGTCCGCCTGCCGTCCGGGCGGACCGCCGCAGGTCAGGAGCTGTTGATGAGGTCGAGGGTGGACTCGATGGAGTTGAGCTGGGCGACGATGTGCTTGACCCACTTGTCGCCCGGGTGGGCGGCGGCGTGCGGGCCGACGGTGCCGGTGATGAACCGGCGGAACTCGGTCAGCTTCTCCCTGAGCACCGCCCGTTCGTATGCCTCCAGCACGTCCCGCTCGGCGCCGAGCTGATAGCCCGTCGCCCTGTTCCAGGTCAGCGGGGGCCAGCCCTTCTCCGCGGCCTGGTCCTTCAGCGCGGCAAGCCCGGAACGGACCTGGCTGGGGGTCAGGTCGCTGGCGCGTACCAGCTGAGGGAACTCAAGGCCGGCGGGTCTGGCCTCGAACAGCACGAACCGGACGGTGTCCGCGTGGCGTCTGGCCGCATCGCCCCGTCGCCGCGAGGCACGGGCCATTCCTACTCGCCCTTCAGCAGACGGGCCAGCTCATCATCGACGTCGACCTTTCCGGTGTCCACGGCCATTTCCACCCAGTCGAGCGTCGCCCGCAAGCGGGCCACGTTCTCGTGCACGATCGTGCGCTCGTCGTCGTTGAACGTGTGGTTGCGCAACGAGGGGACAATCCGGCCAGCCGCCGCGACGAAGGAGTGGAAGGCGGTGACCAGGTCCAGGAACTCCATGCTCCGCTCGATGTTCCTCACGGCCGGGGCGACTGGACTGGTGCGGTCGAAGTCCTCGCGGGATTGCCGGTTGCGCTCGTTCTGGGCATGGTTGACCTGGAACCGGGCGGTGTCGTCACTCATCGCCCTGAACGCGACGTCCGGCCTGCGCAGCAGGCTGGTCGCGGCCGTCGCCGCGACCGACTCGTCCCGCGTGAACTCCTCCACCACCCGGACCTTGTCGTCCGCCGACACTTTGGCCGCGACCTGCGGACGCTTCAGGAAATCGGTGGTCGCCGCCGCCGCGACCTCCTCGTCCCGGGCCAGCGAATGGATCGCGGTGACCTTCTCCTGCGGCGTGATCGGCGTCTCGACCTGCTGCCCCACCCGCCGGCTCGCGTCGTCCGTGGTCCACCTCGCCTTGCCATCCGGCGGCGTCAGAATCGCCGCGAACCGCTCGGCCTCGTCGTCGATGTTCGCCAGGGTCCGGTGGACCGTGTAGGACGCGATCTTCGGCTGCCGGTGTTCCTTCGGCCAGCGCGAGGCCACCCACCTCGTGGTCTTCACCGTGGTCACGCTCAGCCCGATGTCGTCGGCGAGCCGCTTCAGCGACTGCTCGACCGTCCAGGGCGTTTCCCCGACGAGCCCGCCCCGCTGCCGCATCGGCTCGATCTCCAGAGCGCCATCGCCGATCGTGAACTGCCCGCGCGTCTGCTGCTCGACCACGGCCCGCAGCTCGGCCACGATCTCCTCGTAGCGGGACTGGCTGACGTTTCCGACCTTCTCGGTCTCCTCGGTCATGGTGTCTCTCACCACCAACTGCGGGCCGGGGCACGGCACTTAGGACCGCGACGGGTCAGGGCCCGCTTCCAAGCCGAGAGTCAGTCCGTAATCCTATGATCACAACGAATGACCTTAAATGACCGGATGGTGACCGGAGTTGGACTCAGGATGCGTTCGCTCAGCGGTTACTGTGACCGTTCGCCGTACGGTTCCTTCCGGCGCCTCCAGGCCCTCACCTTGCACCGCGTCGAGCAGTACATGGCATCCGACCGGCGGTCGACACCGACCACCCACCGGGCCCCGCACTCCGGGCACTCCGCCTCGCCAGCGCCACTCTGGGCCGCCGCCAGAAGCCTCCGCAGCCGACGTTCCTTCCGCCACTGCCTGGCACGACAGGCCGACGAGCAGAACTCCGCCCTGGGGCGGGCATCCGGCCTCAGCCGTTCACCACAACCCCGGCAGATCCTCTCCCCGGCCCGTCCGGCGTCTTCGGACACCGGGCCAGCGTAGGACTCCAGACTACTCAGACCTGGGATCAGAAACACGCACTGAACATGCACAGCAGCCGCAGGGGTCACCGAGCCAAGCCCAGGACACGGCGCATCCTGTTCGGCGGCGGGGCCCTCGCCATCGCCGGAGCGGCCACGGTGGCTGTCTCCCTGGCCTCGGCCGGTCAGTACTCCGGTACCGCAGCCGGGGCCGTCCACGCCGTCTTCGTCCAGGGCAACGAGTTGGACGGCAACACCATCCACGCCTTCGCGCGGGGTGACGACGGCAGCCTGAAACCCGCGGGGACCTACGGGACCGGCGGCAAGGGCGGTGACCAGGTCGACGCCCCCACCGACTCGTTGGCCTCGCAGGGCTCGCTCGTCTACGACGACGCCTCGGGAGGCTGCTGGCGGTCAACGCGGGCAGCAACACGGTGACGTCGTTCCGTGCCGAGGGGCAGCGGCTCAAGGACCGGCAAGTCGTGGCATCCGGTGGGGAGTTCCCCGCCAGTATCGCGGTGCACGGCAAGGCCGCGTACGTCATGAACGCGGGTGGCGAGGGCAGCGTCCAGGGCTTCCGGATCACCGGTGAAGGGCTCAAGCCGCTGAAGGGATCCCACCGTTCCCTGGGCCTGGACAACGAGGAGATACCGCGTTTCGACACCTCGCCGGGCGAGGTCGAGTTCACTCCGGACGGACGCAACCTGGTGGTCACGACGAAGGGCAACAACACCGTCGAGGTCTTCCCGATGAAGCGAGACGGTCTGCCGGCCGTCGCGCAGCCCGTCGTCAACGACTCCGCGGGCGGTGTTCCGTTCGCGATCAGCTTCGACCGGAGCGGGAAGCGGATGATGGTCGCCGAGGCGGAGAAGTCCACGGTCACCACGTACCAGGTGAAGCGTGACGGAAGGCTGAAGGTCCTCCAGGAGCCGCTCGCCAACGGCCAGGAGACCCTGTGCTGGCTGGAGCGCGCGGGCAACTACTTCTACGGTGGCAACACCGGCAACTCCACCGTCACCGGCTATCGCATGGACAAGCAGGGCACGCTGAGCCTGACCAACGGGGTGGGCATCGCCACTCCGCCCTCCGCCAAGTCCCAGGGCGTGATCGACCTCGCCGTGACGGAGGACGAGAAGTTCGTCTACGTCCAGAACGCCGTCTCGGGCACCGTCGACGGCTTCCGCGTCGAGGCCGACGGCGCTCTCACCAAGGTCACCACGGCCGAGGGCCTGCCCGCCTTCGACGAGTCCGGCATGGAGGGCATCGCCGCGGTCTGACGAGGGCGGGGGCGTCAGGGCCTGTTCGTCGGACGGCCCACGAGGAACGCGACGAGCGCGCCGGCCAGCGCTGCCCATGCCAAGGTCACCGCCCCGGCCTGGGACCAGCCCGTCACGGCGACGGCCACGGCCGCCACGAGCCCGGCGGCCACGGCAGGCCCGCTCGTCGCGCACGCCCACTGCCGGCGGACGCTGCCCGGCCGGCGCAGCTCGCCGATCGCGGCCCTGATCATCAGCGCGGCGACCACGACGAGCACGGGCAGGAGCGACCCGGCGCCGTTCACGAGGCGGCGCGGGCCATGTCAGCGGTCACCCGTGGCGTCGGCGGGCCAAGGGCCGGTCCGCTGGTAGATGTCGGGGATGCCGTCGGCGTCGTCATCGCGTGTCTCCTCCTCCCACAGACGGCGGTAGACCCCGTTGCGGCGCTTGACCAGCAGTGCCGCCACAAACGCGGCGACGAGTGAGCCGAGCAGCACGGCGGCCTTGATGAGCTCGGCATCGGCCGGGTCGGGGAAGGCCAGTTCGCCGATCAGCAGGGCAACAGTGAAACCGATCCCGGCGAGCACCGCCAGGGCGAACACATCGGCCCAGGCCAGGTCGGGGTTGAGGCGGGCCCGGGTGAAACGCGCGGCCAGGTAGGTGCCCGCCAGGATGCCCAGGGTCTTTCCGGCGACCAGGCCCAGCACCACCCCCAGCGGCTCCGGCTGGGTGAACACCTCACCCAGTGCCCCGGTGGAGACCGCGACGCCCGCGGCGAAGAGAGCGAAGAGCGGTACGGCCACCCCCGCCGAGACCGGGTGCAGCAGATGAGAAGTCCGCTCGGCAGGGGAGGCCTTCTCGCCCTTGTCGCGGGTGGTGCGCAGGATGAGGCCCATGGCCACCCCGGCGACGGTGGCGTGGACGCCGCCGTTGTACATCAGGGTCCAGGTGGTGATGCCGAGCGGCACGTACCACCACCAACCGCGCACGCGGTAGCGCTGGAGTACGTAGAAGACGACAAGCCCGGCCAGCGCTCCGGCCAGGGCGACGAGGTTCAGATCACTGGTGAAGAAGACCGCGATGACGAGGATCGCACCGAGGTCGTCGACGACGGCGAGGGTGAGCAGGAAGGCGCGGAGGGCGGACGGCAGGTGGGTGCTCAGGACGGCCAGGACCGCGAGGGCGAAGGCGATGTCGGTGGCCATGGGCACGGCCCAGCCCTCCAGGCTGCCCCCGCCGACCGTGGCGGTCGCCGCGTACACGGCGGCCGGCACCGCCATGCCGCTCAGCGCGGCGACCACCGGCAGCGCGGCCGTGGCGGGCGTACGCAGCGAACCCACGACGAGCTCGCGTTTGAGCTCGATTCCCGCCACCAGGAAGAAGATGGTGAGCAACCCGTCGGCGGTCCAGTGCTCGACCGACAGGTCGAGACCGATCGCGCCGATGCCGAAGTGGAAGTCGCGGATCTCCTCGTAGGTCCCGCTCCACGGGCTGTTCGCCCACACCAGCGCCACCACGGCCGCCGCCAGCAGGACCAGTCCGCCGACGGTCTCCGTCCGTAGGGCCTGGGCCACGCCGACCGCTCCGGCCATGGCAGCAGGCCGAGGAAGGTGGAATGCTCGCGCGGGGCGGCAGCCATCACAAGGACCTCCGGGGCATCGGCATGAGGGCATACGCCCCTTCGACGCCGACCAGACTTCCCGGCACACCCCGCGTGCGGCGCCCGCTCCGGGCGGACCGCTGACGCGTTCCAAACACCCTAACCGTCCACTCCTGATCACGCCAGATGCCGTTTCACCTGCCTCGATACACAAGGAGCGGGTCCGTACACACCAAGGCGCGAGGTGTGTACGGACCCTCCCCCAGCCTTCGGTCGGGGGCCCCATCTCGCTTCGCTCGGGAGCCGGGCCGCGGGAGCGCTCAGACGGTGGTCTTCGCCGACTCCTGGTCTTCGTCATCATCGGTGATCTCACCGGCGTCGCGGGCGCGGACGAACTCCAGGAAGGAGTTGAGCTCGCGCTTGACGACGGGGGCGAGGAGGTACAGGCCGATGATGTTGATGACGGCGAGCATGAAGAGCACCGCGTCGGCCATGTCGATGAGGGTCTGGAGCGTCAGCAGCGAACCGGTGATGGCGAACAGGGTGTAGACGACCTTGTACGTCAGCTCGCTGGCCCTGCTGCGACCGAAGAGGTGGGTCCACGCCTTGAGGCCGTAGTAACCCCAGGTCAGCACGGTGGAGATGGCGAACAGCAGCACCGCGACGGTGAGGATGTACGGGAACCAGGGCAGGACCGTCGCGAAGGCGTCGGAGGTGATCGTGACGCCGCCGATGGAGTCGGGGTCCTTGCGGGCCTCGGCCCAGCTGGCCGGGTTGGCGATGACGATGGTCAGCGCGGTCATCGTGCAGATGACGACGGTGTCGATGAACGGCTCCAGCAGGGCGACCAGGCCCTCGCTGGCGGGGTGCTTCGTCTTCACCGCGGAGTGGGCGATCGGCGCGGAGCCCAGGCCCGCCTCGTTGGAGAACGCGGCCCGCTTGAAGCCGATGATCAGTGCGCCGAGCACACCGCCGGCGACACCCTCGGGGTTGAAGGCGCCTTCGATGATCGTGCCGATGGCGGCCGGAACATCGGTGACGTGCACCAGGATGACGACCAGGCAGGCCGCGATGTAGATGCCCGCCATGGCGGGCACGAGCTTGCTCGTGACGTTGGCGATGGAGCGGATGCCGCCGAGCAGCACGATGCCGACGAGCGCGGCGACGAGGATGCCGAAGAACAGCGCGCCGGCGGAGGAGCCCATCGCGCCGTCCTCGCCGCCGGTGACGGAGACCAGCTGCTCGTACGACTGGTTGACCTGGAAGAGGTTGCCGCCGAACAGGCCGAAGAACAGGATCATGAAGGAGGCGAGGACCGCGAGGACCTTGCCGAGCTTCTTGCCGCCCGCGCCGAAGCGGTCGGCGAGGCCCTTGGGCAGGTAGTGCATCGGGCCGCCGGAGACGGTGCCGTCGGCGTGCACCTCGCGGTACTTCACGCCGAGGGTGACCTCGACGAACTTGGACGCCATGCCGAGCAGACCGCACAGGATCATCCAGAACGTCGCGCCCGGCCACCGATGGAGACGGCGACGGCCACACCGGCGATGTTCCCGAGGCCGACCGTGCCGGAGACGGCGGCGGTCAGCGCCTGGAAGTGGTTGACCTCACCGGCCGACCCCTTTTCGTCGTACTTCCCGCGCACCACGTCGACGGCGAGTCTGAACTTGCGGAGCTGGACGAACCCGAACCAGCCGGTGAAGACCAGGCCGGCGACAACGAGCCAGGCGACGATGAGAGGAAGGTCCGTTCCGCCGACGGGAACGGCGTAGAAGACGACTTCTCCCAGCCACTTGGCTATGGGTTCGAAGAACTCGCTGACGGCTTCGTCGACGGACTCGGTCATGGAGTCGAGTGACACGGTGGCTACCTCGATGGTGCTGGACCGGGACACGGGGGAATGCCGCCGGCTGGTGTGTGGTCTCTGAACGAACGTCGTTGTCCGATCGGTGACACTGGGCACGCGGTCCATGGACGCGGACCGTGAACGCCCTGGTCGTGCTGCCCGTGCATGCCGACCGCTCCGCGCTGCGGCGATAAGCGGTGCCACCTGCGGAGTTGGGCAGTTCTACCACGGTCTTTACTGACTCTTTAGTGATGCATGTCACATAACCTTCAGTCACTTCCGAAAGTGCCAGCGAGCGATATCGGACCGTTATCCGGGAGCGGGGATCCGTTCACCGGACATCTATTGCCGACGGTGGCGACTCCGGCTCGGCGAGTCTGTGGCGGATTTCAGGAGTAGCGATCTTCGCGATGTGGGTAAAACGGATGCAAAAGACCCTTCCGGGGCCGTGCCGGTGAGAGGGGGCGCGCGATGGATCCATGGCTGATCTGGTTGATCATCGCGGGCGTGTTGGCTGTGGCGGAGATCTTCACCCTGACCGCCGCGCTGGGGATGCTGAGCGCGGCCGCGTTGGTCACGGCGGGTTCCGCCGCGGTCGGCCTGCCGGTGCCTTTCCAGTTCCTGGTCTTCACCGCCGTGTCAACGGTCACGCTGCTGTTCCTGCGCCCATCGCGCTGCGCCACGTGCTCAAGCCCCAAGCGGCACGGTTCGGCGTGGACGCCCTGGTCGGCAAAGGTGCCTATGTCGTCTCCGAGGTGACGGGCCTGGGGGGCAGGGTTCGTATCGACGGTGAGGAGTGGACGGCCCGCGCCTTGGACGAGACGCTGGTGATTCCCGCCGGAAAGACCGTCGACGTCATAGAGATCAGTGGCGCCACCGCCATCGTCTACCCACGGGACTGATGACCATGGAAGCCTCGGCGTTCTTGATTGCCGGCCTGATCGTCGCGCTGTTCGCGGTTTTCACCGTGGTGCGGGCGGTCCGTATCGTGCCCCAGGCCCGTGCTCGCAATGTCGAGCGACTCGGCCGCTACCACCGGACCCTGAATCCCGGTCTCAGTCTCGTCATCCCGTACATCGACCGGGTTCATCCGGTGATCGACCTCCGGGAACAGGTCGTCTCCTTCAAACCGCAGCCGGTCATCACCGAGGACAACCTCGTCGTCGAGATCGACACCGTCCTCTATTTCCAGGTCACCGATCCACGGGCGGCCTTCTACGAGATCGCGAATTTCCTTCAGGCGGTCGAGCAGTTGACCGTCACCACGTTGCGCAATGTCGTGGGTTCCATGGACCTGGAGAAGACCCTCACCTCGCGCGACACCATCAACAGCCAGCTCCGGGGTGTCCTGGACGAGGCCACCGGCAAGTGGGGGCTGAGGGTCAACCGGGTGGAGATCAAGGCCATCGACCCTCCGCAGTCCATCAAGGACGCGATGCAGAAGCAGATGCGAGCCGAGCGGGACAAGCGGGCCGCGATCCTCGGGGCCGAAGGACAGCGCCAGTCACAGATCCTCACCGCCGAAGGCGACAAGCAGGCCGCCGTCCTGCGCGCCGAGGGCAACCGCACCGCCGCGATCCTCCAGGCCGAGGGCCAGTCCCGGGCCATCGACGAGGTGTTCCAGGCCGTGCACCGCAACGACCCCGATCCCAAGCTCCTCGCCTGGCAGTACCTCCAGACGCTGCCCCAGCTGGCGCAGGGAGCGGGCAGCACGTTCTGGGTGATCCCCAGCGAGGTCACCTCCGCACTCCAGGGTGTGTCCCGCGCCTTCAGCGAAGCGCTGCCCCCGTCGCCGGCCACCCGCGAGAAGCCCACGGACGACATGGCCGCCCAGGCCGCCGACGACACGGCGCAGGCGGCGCAAGCCGCTGCCGCGGCCCTTGCGGACGCGGCGAAGGCCGATCGCGTCGACCCCGGAACGCTCCCGTCCCAGCCTCCTGGCTGATCCGGCGGGCGTTGGCTGATCCGAGGGCGTAACACGGGGCCAGGGGATGTCCAGGCCCTCGGCCCGACGGGGGTCGGTCAGGAAGTCACGACACGCTGCTCTCCGCGCCGATCAGGTCGGTGACGGCCCGTATGCCGCCTTCGGCGAGAGCGCCGCGCTGTCTGTCCGCTCCGGTCCCGTTCTGGAGGAGCCGGTGGACCAAGGCCGTCACCTGCCGGGTCGCGCCGGACGCGTCGAGTGCCGGCGCGACGTGCCGCAGGAGCTGGTACAGCACGTCGCCGGCCCGGCGCGGCCGGCCGCTCGGGCATACCAAGGTGTCGCTCAGACCGTGCCGGGCGGCATGCCACAGGGCGACCTGGAGAAGCTCCGGCGCGCAGTCGGGCACCGGCGCCCCGGCGGCCGTCTCCGCGATGGCGGTGTCCACGAGAGCGTGCGTCATGCCCGCGAGCATGACCGCGTCGTCCGCGCGCAGTTGAACGTCCATGCACCGCACCTCGACGGTGGGGTACCGGGCCGACAGGCGGGTCTGCCAGTACAACTGCCCGCTGTCCGAGATCACACCGCTCTCCAGCAGTCGCGTCACGCGCCGGTCGTAGTCGTCCACGTCACGGAAGAACGGGGGCACGCCGCTGACCGGCCAGCGGCCGAAGATCACGGTGCGCCAGCTGGCGAAGCCGGTGTCGTGTCCGTCCCAGAGCGGGGAGTTCGCCGACATGGCCGTCAGGGTCGGCAGCCAGACCCGGATCCGGTTCAGGACCTGCACGCCCGTCTCCCGGCTGGGCACGGCCACGTGCACGTGCATGCCGTTGACCAGCTGCTCCGCCACCAGCTGGGGCGCCTGCGTGAGCATGGCCCGGTAACGGGCCTGGTCGGTGACGGCCACCGGGTGACGATGGCGCAGCGGAGGCGTCCCGCAGGCCGCGATCCGGCAGCCGTGCGCTTCCGCCGCCGCCCCGATGGCGTGCCGCAGCCGCAACAGATGTCCCCCTGCCTCCTCCAGCGTGCCGCACACCGGCGTGGCCACCTCGACCTGCGCCTGCAGCAGCTCGCACTGCACCTCCTGGTCGGCCACGAGATGCGCCAGACCCGCCGCGGCCCGCACCTTGTCGGCCAGGGGTACCGGCAGCCCGGTAACCGGGTCGAGGAGCAGGTACTCCTCTTCCACACCGATCGTCGTCATCGGTCACCCTCTGTTCCGCCCCGTCGCCGGGGCCGATCGCGCCGCGTCGGCTGGACGTTGTCGGCTGGACGCTCGCGCGTGCCCCGAGTGCCGCGGTGAAGGAATGACAAACCATGGCAAAACGCGACGCTGCGGTGACTCGGCGGTACCGGGTACTCGTTCCACCGCGGAGGCGGGCAGGAGACGTCCGGCTCGGGCAGACGCGAGGGGTACGGGAAGAGGTACGGGGCGGGACCACTCAGGGCCGCGGGTTCGTGCGCTGCCACCGGGGGCGTGCGTCGTCACCTCGGCGCCCGGCGACCGAGGCGCAGCGCGGGCACTGGCGCCGTACCCGGTCCGCCGCACCGCCGGACTCCGGGAAGGTGTCCGGCCAGGTGACGTGCGGGAAGCGGACCAGCCGTGAGCGGCTGAGGGGCAGTCCGCAGACGGCCTGGTTCAGCCCCGGCTCCCAGGCGTGCACCTCGCCGGACGGCAGGCGGCGCCGGCCTTCCTCCTCGTCGGTCCACTGTCCGGACGCCGCGACGGCGTACCGCTTGACGCGAGCCATGGCGTGCGGTCCCGGATCAGCCGGCGGCGTGGTCGACGCGCAGCCGCACCTGCTCCTCCAGGCGCTGAAGGCTGGTGTCCAGGGCGTCGCGGACCATCGTCTCGCCGGGGTCGTGGCGCTCGTCGAAGAACGACAGGTGCACCGTCACCTCACTGGCTCCGCCGCCGATGCCGGCGACCTGGAGCCAGCCCGCGTAGCTGCCCTGGTCGCGGGTGCCCCATTCGAGCCGCATCTGCTCGCGCTGGGCGCGCAGCAGGGCGGAGGTGTCCTCGTCGGTGCGGTCCTCGTGCACGGTGACCGCGGGCAGCTCCTCGGCCTCGACGTGCAGGGCCTCCGGCAGCCAGGTGTCCAACTGGCCGATGTTCGCGGCCTGGTCGAAGACCTGCTCGGGCTGTGCGGGCATCGTGCGTGAACGTTCGTATTCGGTCATCGCGGCACCGGCCTCGCTTCGGGTTCGTTCAGCGCACCGCGTTCCCGGCATCCCCAGTCAGTAACCCCGTCTTTTTGCAGAGTCTGCATCTTTGCGTACCATGCAACCATGACGGAGGGGAACCCGGCGGGCGTCGGGCTGCGGGAACGCAAGAAGCGGGCGACCCGCGCTGCCCTGGTGGCGGCCGCGGTGCGGCTGGCGGCGGAGCACGGGGCGGAGAACGTCACCGTCGACGCGATCAGCGAGGCGGCCGGTGTGTCCGCGCGGACGTTCTTCAACTACTTCGACTCCCGTGACGACGTCTTCGTCATGATCGGCGCGGACGCGAGTGCGAGGGTTCGGCAAGCCGTACTGGCGGCGCCCGCCGAGATGTCCCCGATGGAGGCGCTGCGCGACGCCATGGCGAGCGAACTGGCGGAAATCGAGCAGCAGCAGGAGCTGTGGCGCCTGCATTCGGAGGTGCTGCGCCGCTCACCGCACCTGCTCGCACGCAGTCTCGGCGCCCACATGGCGGATGAACTCGCCCTGGCCGAAACGATCGCCGAGCGCATCGGCGCAGGCTCGCCGCTGTACTACGAGGACCGCGCCGGGCTCGGGGCGCCGGACGACGAACGAAGGAGGCGGGCGCTGGGCCTCTATCCGCGTCTGCTCGCCGCTGCCGGCATCGCGGCCGTCCGGGTCGCCGTCGAGCACTGGTGCGTCCGGCAGGACGAACTCGCCTTCGTGGACGTCTTCCGGGAGACGTTCGAGCATCTCGCAGCGGGGCTTCCGGCTCCGTCACCGGCGGGACCCACCGGCCCGGCGGACCGGTAGGCAGCCTCTCGTCACTCCGGGACGCATCTCGCCGTCTCGGCCCCTTCCAAGAGCCCCGTGTTCTCGGACGGTTCGCGCGCCCGCGGTCGTGTGCCGCGCGAGCCGCCATCAGCACCGTGCAAGAGATGATGTGAATTCTTCAGCGGCGCCCGTAGAGGCGTCACCGTCCTCCATGTCCGACCGGCAGATACTCCAGGCCATGTCAGGGCTGATGGCGGGCATGTTCGTCGCCATCCTGGCCGGCACCGTGGTGTCCAACGCACTGCCCCGGATCATCGCCGACCTCGGGGCCAGTCAGTCCTCCTACACCTGGGTCGTCACCGCCGAACTGCTGGCCATGACGGCGACCGTGCCGCTGTGGGGCAAGCTGTCCGACCTCTACAACCAGAAGCTGCTGCTCCAGCTCTCGCTGGGCCTGTTCGTCGTCGGCTCACTGCTGGCGGGCTTCTCCAACGACGTGGGGCTGCTCATCTTCAGCCGAGTGGCCCAGGGCATCGGTGCCGGCGGTCTCACGGCACTGGCACAGGTCGTGATGGCCGCGATCATCCCGCCGCGCAGGCTGGGCAAGTACGCGGGAATCTTCGGCGCCGTGTTCGCCGTGGGCACCGTGGCCGGTCCGCTGATCGGCGGCGTCCTGGTGGACACCTCGTGGCTCGGCTGGCGCTGGTGCTTCTTCATCGGCGTGCCCTTCGCCCTGCTCCAGCGCACGCTGCACCTGCCCACCGTCCGCCGCGAGGCGAAGATCGACTACCTGGGTGCCTTCCTGATCGTCGCGGGTGTCTGCGCGCTGCTGATCTGGGTCACGCTCGCCGGGAACGAGTTCGACTGGGCGTCGTGGCAGACCGCCGCTCTGACCGGTGGGGGAGTGGTGCTGCTGGTCCTCGCGGTCCTCGTCGAGGCGAAGGTCGCCGAGCCGGTCATTGCGCTCGGTATCTTCCGCAACCGCACCGTGGCGCTGACCACCGTCGCCAGCCTCCTCGTCGGTGTGGCCATGTTCGGCGGAACGGTCTTCCTGTCGCAGTACTTCCAGGTCTCCCTCGGCAAGTCTTCGACGATCGCGGGCATGATGAGCCTGCCCATGATCCTGGGCCTGCTGGTCTCCTCCACTGTCGCGGGGCAGATCATCAGCGCGACCGGCCGGTGGAAGGTGTACCTCGTCGTGGGCGCCGTCACCATGACCGTGGGTCTCGGACTGCTCTCCACAATCGGGGCCGACACCCACTTCGGTCTCCTCAGCGCCTACATGGCGGTCATGGGTATCGGTGTCGGCATGCTGATGCAGAACCTGGTGCTGGCCGCGCAGAACGACGTCCCGGCGGCCGAACTGGGCGCTGCGACCTCGGTGTTGTCCTTCTTCCGCAGCATGGGCGGCACCATCGGCACCAGCGTGCTCGGCGCGATCCTGGCCAACCGTGTCGCCTCCGAGATGACCAAGAGCCTGAAGGACGCGGGCGGTGCCGCCGAGGGCGGAGGCCAGGCCGGGCACGGGGGAGTGCCCGACATGACTGCCCTGCCGGCGCCGATGCGGGAGATAGTGGAGCACGCCTACGGGGTCGCCACCGCCGAACTCTTCCTCGTGGCCACCCCTTCGCGGCGCTCGCGCTGGTCGCCGTGCTGTTCATCAAGGAGAAGCCGCTGAAGAACACCAGCGGCATGGAGCGGCTCTCCGAGGAGTCGGCGGACGCCGGCAGGACCGTCGCGGGCGACCCCCTCCCGCGCGTCGACGCCGACGCCTGACCTCGCAGATCTTCCGGAAGCCCTGCCGCGTCTCACGCCACGGCGGGGTGTAGTGGGAGGCGTCGTCACCTTCGAGGACGTGGCTGAGGGTGCCGTCCACGCCGACGCGCCCGCGACCGTTACCCGGTGCAGCAGACGCGGCCGGTCGCCGTAGTCGTCGGGGGCGTAGTGCTGGGTGATGCGGTTGTCGAACAGGACGACGTCGCCCGGCGTCCAGGCCACGCGCACGATGTTCTCCGGGCGGGTGACGTACGACTGGAAGATGCGCAGCAGGTCACGGGAGTCGGACGGGCCGAGACCGACGATGCTCTGGGCGAAGCCGCCGATGAACAGGCCCCGCTCCCCGGTCTCGGGGTGCACCCGGACGACCGGGTGGACGGTGCGGTACTTGCGCGAGACGAACCGCTTGCGGTACTCGGCCGCCTTTTCGCTCTTCGGCGCCGCGTAGTCGTAGGCGTTGGGTGCACGGCCCACAACCGGTCCGCCAGCTCGCGCAGCGGCTCGGGCAGATCCCGGTACGCGGCGGCCGAGTTGGCGATGAGGGTGTTGCCGCCGTAGGGCGGGACCACGATGCTGCGCAGCGTGGACGCCTTCGGGGGCGTACGGACGAACGTGACGTCCGTGTGCCACTGGTTGGCGCGGATGCCGTCGTCGGCGTCGACGGGCAGGATCCGGGGCTGCCCGTCGACGGAGGGCACGGTGGGATGGGCGGTGGTGAGCTCGCCGAAGAGGGAGGCGAAGCGGAGCTGGCCCGCGTCGTCGAGGTGCTGGTCGCGGAAGACGAGCGCCTTGTGCTCCAGGAGCGCGGAGTTGATCTCAAAGACGAGGGCGGGTTCGAGGGCGCCGGAGAGATCCACGCCGAGGATCTCGGCGCCGATACGGCCGCCGATCCTGCGGATGTCGAAGCGGGTGCCGGTGGTCATGAGGGTGTGTCCTTTCAGTGCCGGCTGATCGTGTTGCCGAAGCACTTTGCTCTCAGAAATGAGGCTTCCAGCGGGAATTGGCCTGGTCAACGCCGATCGGGCAGCCGACACAAGAGTGAAGCGCGCTGTTCACGATTGCCGCCGAGCCGGCCCGGTCGTGGTCAGACGGGGAGCACGAACGGAGGATGCGCACCGTTGAGGAAGTAATCCCCGACATCGCGGAGCCGGTGGGCCACGGGCTCGTACAGCGTGTGCGTCCGGGCATTGCGCCAGAAGCGGTCGAAGCCCAGCCGCGAGGACGCGGAGCGGGCACCGATGATGTCGAGGGCACGGGCGGTGGACTCCTGCGCGGCCCTGGACGCGGCGGCTTCGGCCATGGCGACGAGGACGGAGATCTCCGCGTACTCGTCGTAGCCGAGGTCCTCACCACGGGCCAGCCCGCCGTGCACGGCTTCCCGTGCCTGATCGGCGAGGGCGGACGCGGAGCGGGTGAGCACGGTGAGTTCCCCGTACGCGGTCAGCACCTGCGGGTCCTGAGGTGAGCCGACCGGCCAGTCCGGGTGCCAGTGGGACTGGCCGGTCCTGCTGTACTCACGGGCCTCGGCGAGCACTCCCTCCGCCATGCCGAGACGGAGCTGCACCGAAAGGAGACGCCCGACCGGCGACACCAGGGCGGTCCGGGGCGACAGAACGTCCTCGTCCGCCGCCAGCGAGCCCAACACGTCGTCGGCGGCGATCGGCACGGCGTCGAACTCCACGCTCCCGCCGGCCGCGAGCCGTTGCCCGAAAGGGTCCGCGTCGCCGTCGATCACCACGCCCGGAAGGGCGGGATCGACCACCACGGCGAGTGGTTCGCCGGTGTCGGCCCGCACCGCCCGCACAGCGAGGCGGTCGGCGACCAGGACACCGGCGGCAAAGCTCTGACGACCGGTCAGCACATGCCCCTGCCTGTCCCTGGCGAGTGTCAGAGCCGGTTCCTGACGCGCCAGACCGCCGCCCCAACACCACTGCTCCGCCGCGGACCGCCGCTCCAGCCGAGCGGCGGGAGCGGGCTCGGTGAAGAACCGGGCGCTCCACGACATGAAGTAGTGACAGCCGAGCAGTTGGCCTATCGCGCCGTCGGCCGCGGCGATCTCCCGGACCACCGCGTACGCCGTGGGCCAGTCCGCGCCGCCGCCCCCGAGCCCGGCCGGTACGAGGAGCGTCAGCAGTCCCGACTCGCGCAGCCGGGACACCTCGTCGAAGGGGGGCTTGCCCGCCTGGTCCCTGGCCACCGCGTCCGTGGCCAGATCGTCCGCGGTCTCGCGGGCCACGCGCAGCCAGTGCGCGTTCCCGGGCCCGGTCCGGTCGGACTCCGCGTCGGAGCCGGACGGCGCAGGGGCAACGCCCATGGCAGAGGCCTCCTCATGTTGATGTGTGAGGCGCGCACATCATCCTGTGCGGCGCCGCTGGGCGCCGCCCATGTTTCCCTAGTAATTCTATAGGGAACGTAGGGAATGAAGGGAACGGCGATAACCGGCCAACGGTGCCCGCCCCGCCGCGGCCAGTCGCTGGACCGGTGTGGGCGGCAGAGCCCGAGCGGCGCCCCGCGCGTAGTGGCGCTCGGCATAGCACTGCCCTACACCGAGCACAGTGGTGACGGCGATGTACCAGAGGGTGGCGACCATCAGCAGCGGGATGACCTGGTAGGTCTGGTTGTAGACCAACTGCGCCGAGTACAGCAGGTCGTGCACGGCCAGCACGCTGACGATGCTCGTGCCCTTCAGGGGGCCGATCAGCATGTTGCCCGCGGTCGGCACGATGGAGCGCATCGCCAGGTTCACCGTCTTGACGGTGACGAACTGCGGGCCGAACGGGATGCCGAGGCCGAGCGTCGGGTAGAGGGCGCCGATGTTGAACCAGACAGCAGCTGCACCAGCAGGGGAGTGGACCGGAAGATCCATACGTAGCCCCAACTCAGCGTGCGGCCGGCGTAGACGCAGGAGCAGATGCGCGCAGGGATGAGGTGAGGTCGGACGGCGAGACCATCGGAAGGCTCTCCAAGGAGGGAAGCACGGCGCGGATACGGAACCGGAGCCCGACTCGGGCGTCATCACGCTCGCCGCGTCCCTCAACGCGGTGCCCTGGATCGTATGGGGCCGACGCAAAAAGGTGTCAACCACACAGTGTCGGCGTTCGATGACGCCGGACGCGGTCACGACCTGACCGCATCGCGTGTCACGGTGATCGGGCAAGCCGCCCGGATCTCTCGAACCACGGGTCGGCACACGACTCGAAGGCCGAGGTGCTCCGTTGACCGTTCTCGACGCCCGGGCGCTCAACCGCGCCACCCTCGCGCGGCAGTTGCTCCTCGACCGAGCCGACCTGCCGGTGCTCGACGCCGTCGCGCACCTGTGCGGCCTGCAGGCGCAGGAACCGCAGGAAACCGTTCACCGGGCTCTGGTCCCGGCTGCGGGCGTTCGAGCCGACGGTGCTGTCGGACCTGCTGACCGGGCGGCGCGTGGTGCGGACCCATCTCATGCGCCGCACCGTCCACCTCGTCACCGCCGACGATCTCATCGCCTGGCGGACCCGCCACGACGCGATGCTGCGCCGGCGGGTGCTCGGGACGTACCGCCGCGAGCTGGAGGGCGTGAACCTCGGCGAACTCGCGGCGGCGGGGCGGGAGGTCATGGCCGACGGCGAACCCCGCTCGATGGGCGACCTCGCGCGAGCCGTCGCCGGCCGCTGGCCGGCGGCGGGGCCCCGGCCACTGGGCGAAATGCTGGTCGCCGGTCTGCTCCCGATGGTGCAGCTGCCGCCGCGCGGACTGTGGCGCACGACGGCGGGAGTGCGCTACGCCCTGGTCTCCTCCTGGCTGGGGCGCGAGGTCGACCCACCGGTCCCGGACGACTCCGACCCCGTGGGGCAGACGCTGGTACGGCGTTACCTGGCCGCGTTCGGACCCGCCGCCTCGGCCGACCTGCGCGCCTGGTGCGGCCTGGCGGGACTGCCGGCCGCGGTCTCCGCCCTGCGCGAGGAACTGGTCGCCTTCCGCGACGAGCGCGGCCGGGAACTGCTGGACCTCCCGACGCGCCGCGACCCGACCCCGGCACCCCGCGCCGGTGCGGTTCCTGCCGGCTTTCGACAACGCGATCCTCGGCTACCACGACCGCGGCCGGATCATCGACGACGCCCACCGCGGTCTGTCGGTCGAAGGCGCCCGCGTCGTCCTGGTCGACGGCCGGGTCGCCGCCACCTGGACCGTCGAGGCGGACACCGTCCTGGTCACCCCGTTGCGCCGCTTCTCCCGGGCTGACCGCGGCTCCGTCGCCGAGGAAGGGCGAGCGCTGGCGTCCTTCCTGTCCGGTGACGAGAGCGACCGGGTACGGATCGCCGCGTCTTACGGCTGAGCTACACGCCGACAGAGGCACGGTTCAGGCGCACACTGGAAGGGTGCTGCCGGTGCTCACCGAGGGGGTGTCGGCCGATGGGAACGTCAGAGCGTGTGACCGTGCGGTGGTGGCGGTGGCGGCGCAACGCGCTCAAGCGGCGTATCGACGTCGTCGAAGCCTGGGTCGTGCTCGCCGGGTGGGTGTTCGCCCTGCTCGGCGGTGTGGGCGCGGGCCTGATGGCGGCGGGCGCTGTCGAGCGGGCCGTCGAGCGGCAACGGGCCGAGACCCGTCAGGTCTCGGCGGTCGCCGTCGAGGACGCGCCGGGCCCGTCACCGGCCCGCGCGGCGAGCGACCACCGGGTGTGGGCCAAGGTGCGGTGGATCGCGCCGGACGGCTCGACCCACACGGACGAGGCGCGGGTGCCGCCCAGGACCCCCGCCGGGAGCACGATCCCCGTGTGGGTGAACAGGACTGGTGACATCACGACCCCACCGGTGTCCGAGGGCGAGGCCTGGCTGCACACGACCATGGGCGGCGGGCTGGCGGGAGCCCTCGCGGGCGGGGCGGTACTGGGCGCCGCCTGGCTGACGCGGCTGTCCCTGGACCGCCGGCGCATGGCGCAGTGGGACGCGGAATGGGAACGGATCGACACACGGCGGGGCTGGAAGACGGGCTGAAGCAGGCATGCCCCGTGGGCCGGGGCGTCCCCCTGTGGGCCCGGACATGCCTGATGGTCAGGTGCGGCCGACGGTGTCCTGGTCGTCGATGGTCTCGTGGGTGCCCGCAGGAGCAGGTGCCGTCGCCCCGCGGGACGTGGCGCTCCGCCGGCGCAGTCGCGCGGTCAGGGCGGTGGCCACTGGTTCGGTGTAGCGGGCGGTCAGAGGGCCGAGGAGGACCAGGATGAGGACGTACGCCGTGGCCAGTGGGCCGAGGGACGGCTCGATGCCGGCCGTGACGGCGAGCCCGGCGATGACGATGGAGAACTCGCCGCGGGCCACGAGTGTGCCGCCGGCGCGCCAGCGGCCCTTGGGTCCGATCCCGGCGCGGCGCGCGGCCCAGTAGCCGGTGGCGATCTTCGTCGCGGTGGTGACGGCCGCCAGGGCGAGGGCGGGCAGCAGCACGGGCGGGATGCTGGCGGGGTCGGTGTGCAGGCCGAAGAAGACGAAGAACACCGCGGCGAACAGGTCCCGCAGTGGCGCGAGCAGGCTCGTCGCGCCCTCGGCGACCTCGCCGGACAGCGCGATGCCCACCAGGAAGGCGCCCACGGCCGCGGACACCTGGAGTTGTTGCGCGAGCCCGGCGACCACCAGGGTCACGCCGAGCACCACCAGCAGCAGTTTCTCGGGTCGTCGCTGGAGACGAAGCGGGAGACATGGCGGCCGTAGCGCACCGCGAGGACGAGCACGAGCGTGGCCACGCCCAGGGCGATGGCCAGTGTGACGGCGCCCGCGGCCAGGCCCACCCCGGCCAGCAGGGCGGTGACGATCGGCAGGTAGACCGCCATGGAAAGGTCCTCGAGGACCAGGATGCTCAGGATGGCCGGGGTCTCGCGGTTGCCTAGGCGCCCCAGCTCCCCAGGACCTTGGCGATGACGCCGGAGGAGGAGACCCAGGTGACACCGGCCAGCACGACGGCGGCGACCGGGCCCCAGCCGAGCAGCAGCGCGAGCACCGCACCGGGCAGGGCGTTGAGGACTGCGTCGACGACCCCGGCCGGGTAGTGGGTCTTGAGGTTGGAGACGAGGTCCGTGGCCGTGTACTCGAGGCCCAGCATGAGCAGCAGCAGGATGACGCCGATCTCGGCGCCGATGGCGACGAAGTCCTCGCTGGCGACCAGCGGCAGCAGTCCGCCCTCGCCGAAGGCGAGCCCGGCCAGCAGGTAGAGAGGGATCGGCGAGAAGCTGAAGCGCCCGGCGAGGCGGCCGAGCAGCCCGAGCCCGAGGATGAGGCAGCCGAACTCGATCAGGAAGACCGCGGAGGAGTGCATGGCGGGTCACTCCCGCCCGAGTATCGCGGCGGCTGCCTCCACGCCCTCGCGGGTCCCGATGACGATGAGGGTGTCACCGCCGGCGAGCCGGAAGTCCGGCGTGGGGGAGGGTATCGCCTCGGCCCGGCGCAGCACCGCGACGATGGACGCGCCGGTGTCGGTGCGGATCCGGGTCTCGCCCAGCAGCCGGCCGTTCCAGTGCGAGGAGCCGGACAGTTCGATCCGCTCGGCGACGAGCCCCAGGTCGGTCGTGGACAGCAGGTTCGGCGTGTGGTGCGCGGGCATCAGCGCGTCGATCAGCGTCGCCGCCTCCTCCGCCGTCAGACGCACCGACAGGTCGCAGGCGTCCGGGTCGTCCTTGCGGTAGGCGCTGATGGTCCGGTGGCCGTCGCGGTGGGCGACCACGGACAGCCGGCGGCTGTCCCGGGTCGTCAGGTCGTAGCGGACACCGATGCCCGGCAACGGCGTACTGCTGAGGCGTGGCGCGCTCATGTCTGTCCCCCTTCCGTCGGCGTGCGTGCTCCTGATGACTCGCCTGCGGGGGCCGCGCCCGGACCAGCGCCCAGATCCGGCCTGTGGGCTCATCCTAGGCGGCCGGGCGGGACCGCACCCGTCATGTGTGTGCTACCTGGAGGGCACCGGGACAGCGGATCCGGACGGGAAGGGAGTGGCCGTGGGCAGCCTCGCGGTCGCCCCCTCCACCTGCCGCACGGTGCCCGTCCCCGGCCGGGTGCCCGTGCCCGCGCCGGCGGACAACTGGGACCACGCTCCCAGCGCCAGAGCCATGGCGGCGGCGGTGGCGACGACCCGTCCCACGCGCCGGACCTTGGCACGGCGGTCCAGGTCGCGCCAGGCCACGCGAACCCACAGGTCCTCCGGCTGCCACAGGTCACCGACGGCGTACGGGGGTTGGAGCCGGCGTCCCGCCGCCCGCTCCCTCGCGGAGGGCTCCCTGGGTGCGGAGGCGCGTATGGCGTGTTCGCTGTCCGTCAGGAACCTCAGCCACACGTCGTCCGGGACCGGGGGAGTGCCGTCCGGCTCGTCGGGCGTTCCCCGTCCGCCGTCCGGCCCTTCGGTGGTCACGTCCCGTCATCTCCTCTCCGGCCATTGGTCTGATCACTGCGCAAGGCAAGATCAGTATGCCGCCCGGTACGAGAGGTCGCGCGCCCTGTCCCGCCCTTCGGTACGGTCCCGGTGCGCGAGGCGTTGTGTGTGCCGTGGGGCGGAAGCGTCTCGCGCCTTCCGCCCCACGGGTGTCAGACGACGGCGGGCGCCTCCGGCAGGACGTGGTCGCCGACCTTGTCGGTGCTCAGGCAGAGCGAGCAGACGACGGCGTCGTGCGTCCGGCAGGCGGCCACGTCCGGCCGCTCGAACTGCTGGCGGCACACGTGGCACTCGTAGGTGACGGCGCTGGGGTTGCCGTCCTCGTCCAGGAGCGGCTCGGCGATGCCGTCGTCGGTGCGGCGCAGGTAGTACCTGCCCTTGGTGACCACGGCCATCAGCGGGGTGAGGACGAACGCGATGACGGCGGCGGCGACCGGGGAGTACGGCTGGAGCGTGTCGCCCAGCGCGTGGAAGTACATGGCGATGGACAGGGCGGAGGCGGCGACGAAGGCGACGACCCCGACCGGGTTGACGGCGTAGAGCATGCCGCGGCGGAACTCGGGCGCGTGCGGGGACAGCTTCAGCACGTACTTGTTGATGCCGATGTCGGTGGCCACGGTGACCACCCAGGCGATCGCGCAGTTCGAGTAGAAGCCCAGGATGCTGTTGAGGAAGCTGAACATGTCGGCCTCCATCAGGGCGAGCGCGAAGCCCAGGTTGACCAGGACGAAGACCATCCGGCCCGGGTAGCGCTTGGTGACGCGGGTGAAGGAGTTGGTCCAGGCGAGGGAGCCGGAGTACGCGTTCGTCACGTTGATCTTGATCTGGCTGATCACGACCAGGGCCACGGCCAGCGGCACGACGATCCAGGACGGCATCATCGCGTCGAAGGCGTGCTTGAACTGCTGGATCGGCTCGGGTGCGGCGGTGGGACCGACCTCGGCGATGATGTAGACCGCGAGGAACACGCCGATGGCCTGCTTCAGCGCGCCCAGCACCACCCAGCCCGGGCCGGCCATCACCACGGCCGTCCACCAACTCCGCTTGTTCGCCTCGGTCTTGGGCGGCATGAAGCGCAGATAGTCGATCTGCTCGCCGATCTGCGCGATCAGCGACAGACACACGCCCGCGCCCAGCAGCACGGAGGCGGTGTTGACGCCGCCGTCCCCGTCCGTGCCCGCGTAGGCGAGGAAGCGGTGGACGGTCCCCGGGTCGGTGGCGACCAGGTACACCAGCGGGCCGACCATCAGCAGCAGCCAGATCGGCGTCGTCCACACCTGGAGCTTGCTCAGTGCCGTCATGCCGTAGATGACCAGCGGGATCACCATGAGCGTGGACACCAAGTAGCCCAGCCACAGCGGCAGTCCGAGGCCCAGCTTCAGGCCCTGCGCCATGATCGAGCCTTCGAGGGCGAAGAAGATGAAGGTGAAGCTGGCGAAGATGACGCTGGTGAGGACCGAGCCGAAGTAGCCGAAGCCCGAGCCGCGCGTGATCAGGTCCAGGTCGATGTTGTAGCGGGCCCCGTAGTAGGCCAGCGGGAAGCCGGTCACGAAGATGACGACGGCGGCGACGGCGATCGCGAGCAGCGCGTTGCCGGTCCCGTGGGCCAGACCGATGCCGGCCCCGATGGAGAAGTCGGCCATGTAGGCGATGCCGCCGAGCGCGGTCGTCGCCACCACCATCGGGGTCCAGCGCCGGTAACTGCGCGGCGCGAAGCGGAGCGTGTAGTCCTCGAGGGTCTCCTTGACGGCCTGGTCGGCGCCCGGCGCTGCCTTCTGCGCGGGTTCCGGCTCGGCGACCTCGGCCAGTCGTGGCTCGGTGCTCATGCCGCGCCTCCTTGCGGGTTGGGGACTGACAAGGCAGGCACGGTAGGCAGCTGTCGTTACCCCTAAATACTTCCTGAGTGAAGGGAATGTTTCGGAGGCGTCTCACCGAGGGCCGAAGGCTGTCCCACGGCACCGCCGGCACCGCCGGCACCGCGAAAGGGCCCGTGCACAGGCACGGGCCCTTCTGTCCGGAGGTGACGTCTACGTGCGGTCACCCTTCGGCTTGCCCCGCTGATCGGGCGTGCCGTGCGGCGGCGGGCTGAACGGCTGCGGGGACGTGGCGGGCGACACCGGAGAGCCTCCGTGCCCCTCACCCGTCTCGGGACGCAGGGCGCCCGGATCGCCGGACGTCGGCTCCGCGCCCTCGCGCAACTGCTCGAGACGGGACCCCAGCAGCTCGGTCACCGCCAGCCGGTCGGCGTGCGACCGCTCGTACGCCAGCAGTTCCTCCACCTCGTCCGCGGACAGCGACCGCACACGGCTCTCCAGACCGCCGATCGGCAGATGGTCGTAGTCCGGCAGCGGCAGGGTGTTGCGGGCGGGATCGGCCATGGTTCTCACTTCCCTGTGTACGGCGTGTACGACGTGTTCACGTACGACGGGTTCACGTACGACCCGGCCACGGAGCGGAGTGCCGCGGGGAACGGGGATCAGCGGCCGCCCGGGCCGCCGCTGCCGAACGATCCGCTGCTGCCCTCGTTCCAGCGGGGACGCTCCTGGGTCGGGCTCCTGCGGTCGCTCTGGTTGCCGTGCGCCTTCAGCTCGTGCGGCGTCAGACGGTCCTGGCTTCTGGGCACCTCCTCGGGCTCCCGGCGCTCACTCGTCTCCCGGACCGGACCGCCCTCGGGCAGCCGCGGCTGCTCGTCGGGCCGCGGCGTGGGCAGCTCCCTGCGCTTGACGCGAACGCCGAGGACGAAGGCCCCCAGCAGCAGGGCCACGACCACCACACCCGCCACGATCAGCCCGATGCCGAGGGCCCCGCGGCCCGCGGCCATCTCCATCCATGCGCTAGTCATGGCACGCGAGTACCCCTGGTCCTCACCATGAACCTGCTCACCCCGACCGTGCGGACCGGGTCTTCGACCGGTTCTCCTTGCGGACGGCGTCCAGCAGCTCCGCCTTCGACATGCGCGAGCGCCCCTCGACGCCCAGCCGCTTCGCGAGGTCGTACAGGTGCTCCTTCGAGGCACGCTCGTCGACGCCCTCGCCGCTGCGGCCGCCCTGCTGCCGGGGCCGGGCCGACCGCGGGTCCGACGGGGCCTTGCGGCCGCCCTCCTTGCGTTCCCAGTGGTCGCCGACCTTCTCGTGGGTGTGCTTCAGCGCCCCGAAGGCCACCCGGTGCGCGCGCTCGCCCTCGCCGTACTGTTCCACGGCCGAGTCGTGCGCCTTGATCCAGGTGCGCTGCGCCTCCTCGGCGGAGCGCACCAGGGTCGACGGAAGTTCCTCTCGCCCGGGCATGTGAACTCACCTCCGCGCGTCGTCGTTCCCGGGCCTGCCGAGTGCCCGGCCGGGGCGGCCGGAAAACCGTACGAAACCCTTGGCAGCACCGGGTTTGACCGGCATCGGCGGGGCTACCCGCGCGGTGTGACGACATCCCAGCAGGAGCTGTTCCGGTTCCTGGAGGACCGCTTCGCCTGTGCCCAGGCGTGCACCGAGTGCGCCCGGGCGTGCGCGTTGCGCGCGAGCCTCGTGGATCCCGACGGCACCGAGAACCAGGAACTCGTACGACGCAAGGGCATCATGTGCGCGGAGGTCTGCGACGCGACCTGCCGTGTGCTGTCCGAGCAGAACCAGGTGGACGAGAGCACCATCCGCGTCCAGGTGGAGTGGTGCCGCACCGTGTGCCTGGAGGCCGCGCACGTCTTCGACCGGCAGCCGGGTGCGGAGGACTCGGCGGCGGCGTGCCGTGCGTGCGCACGGGCGTGCACGGACTTCCTCGCCACGCTGAACTGAGGAGGCCGTTCCCCGTCACTCGCCATTCCCAATTTCTGTAACACGTTCTACGGTGTGCGCCGACAGGACCGGCCTTGGGAGCCTGGAGGCGCCGTGCACCTCGAATACACGCCCGAGCAGCAGCGGCTGCGCACCGAACTGCGCGCCTACTTCGCCGAACTGGTCCCGGACCACGCGTACGCCCGGCACGGCGACCCGGCCACCCGGAAGCGGTTCTACCGCGAGACCATCCGGCGGCTCGGCGCGGACGGCTGGCTCGGCGTCGGCTGGCCGAAGGAGTACGGCGGGCGCGGCCTGAGCGCGATGGAGCAGTTCATCTTCTTCGACGAGGCCGCCCAGGCCGGCGTCCCGCTGCCGCTCATGGCGCTGAACACCGTCGGCCCGACGATCATGCAGTACGGCACCGACGAGCAGAAGGCGTACTTCCTGCCGAGGATCCTCTCCGGCGAGATCGACCTCGCCATCGGCTACAGCGAGCCCGGCGCGGGCACCGACCTCGCCGCACTGCGGACCCGTGCGGTCCGGGACGGCGACGAGTACGTCGTCAACGGCCAGAAGATCTGGACGACCAACGGCGACACGGCGGACTGGGTGTGGCTGGCGGTCCGTACGGATCCCGCCGCCCCGCCGCACAAGGGCATCACCATGCTCCTGGTGCCGACCACCGACCCCGGCTACTCCTGCACCCTCATCAACACCCTCGCCTCGCACGACACCACGGCCAGCTACTACGAGAACGTCCGCGTCCCCGTCTCCCACCGGGTCGGCGCCGAGAACCAGGGCTGGCGGCTGATCACCAACCAGCTCAACCACGAACGCGTGACGCTGGCCGCCCACGGCACCATGGCGATCCGCGCCCTGCACGACGTGCAGCGCTGGGCGATGGAGACCAAGCTCGCCGACGGCCGCCGCGTCGCCGACCTGCCCTGGGTCCGCCGCCTCCTGGCCCGGACCCACGCCCGCCTGGAAGCGCTGAAGTTGCTCAACTGGCGGATGGTCGGTGCCGTCCAGGACGGCACCCTCACCCCGCAGGACGCCTCCGCCGTCAAGGTGTACGGCTCCGAGGCCCGGCGCGACGCCTACGCCTGGCTCATGGAGGTCGTCGCCGCCCCCGGCACTCTGAAGGAGGGCTCGGCGGGCGCGGTCCTGCACGGCGAGCTGGAACGCGGCTACCGTTCGGCGGTCATCTTCACCTTCGGCGGCGGCAACAACGAGATCCAGCGGGAGATCATCTCCTGGATCGGGCTGGGGATGGAGCGGGTCCGGCGCTGACCGATTGTGACGAGGATTTTTAGTTGGCACAAAAGAGGGATAGCTGGCACTGAACGGAGCGCTTGGCCTGACGTGCGATGGGCTTGGCATGTTGGCGTCCTAGACCCGCTGACCTGCTAATTCCTCAGGGCCAGCGCAACTGGGCCGTGAGGCGAGTACGGGTCTCTTCCGCGACGATCGCGCGTACGGAGACGCACAGGGGCACATTCTGGTCGCAGGCTGCCGCGAGTTGCGTCGCGTAGAGGCTGAGGCGTTGGCGCAGGCGGAATCGTTCGCCGCGGCCGACGTCGGCTTCGTGGAGTGCGCTGGTGCGAAAGGTGAGCAGTCGGGCGTTTCCTCTGCCGCGCTCCTTCCTGACGATGGGGCATCGCGGGTGTTCGGCCCGTGTGACGTCGCTCCACACGATGATCGAGGCGATGCGGTGATCTGCCGTGGCACGCATGCGCGCGAGCCCAGGCAGCTCTTCGAAGACGCGGGACCAGTGGGTGTCGCCCATGCTCCAACGTGCCATTCTGCGGCGTCGGTTGGCATAGTTGGTCCGATGGGCCGAGGCGACGAGTCGCTCGGCGACTTGATCGACGGCTCGGGTGAAGGCCGGCCCCAGTCGGTTCTCGGTGAGTCGGCGGCCCAGTGCGTTGAGCGTGTATCTCCCCACGCCGTTGCCGACGTCCAACGCTTCCGCGCACTCCGGCCACGTGAGCCCGGTGACCAGTTCGGCGAGGAGGAGCGACGCTCCGCGGCGGAGAAGACGGTCGTCGCGGTACGTGGCATCGGGGAGTTGCGTTCTGAGGTCGGTGAAGTGGTCCGAGAACCAGTCGAGAGGAAGGTACGGTGGGACTTCATCGACGGTGAACTGGTAGGAGTACGGAGAGTCGCGGAATCTGCCGCGCACGCGGAAACCAGGTGCACGAGTGGACGTGGCCACTGCGAGATTCGGGGAGATGCCGCCGTCGTTGAGTAGACGCTTCGTATATGTCTTCGAGCGCCGCGAGCGGGGCCCAGGACGGCGGCCGGGGCGAGGACGGCCCAGGGGGCGCGCTCGGCATACGGCTGGTTCTCGGCATCGTTGCGGGACATCAAGAGATGAGTCCCGCAATAACCGTCAGCCGAATGGCGATACCGAGGCCACTGCGCCGAGGCGGCCGGAGTGGGCGGCTACCTGGTCCTGAACCGGTCCGGACGCACGAAGTCCAGGCCTTCGATGGTCTGTTTGCCGAGCGCCTCGTGTGCGGCGATGTGGCCGTAGCCGGTGGCCATTTTGAAGCCCTTTCCGGAGAATCCGGTGGCGCAGTAGATCCTGCTGTTCTCGTTCAGCCAGCCTACGAGGGGATGCCTGTCCTCGGTAAAGAGGTCGGGGAAGGCGTCGGAGCGCGCGATGGTGGGGATCAGGCCGGGGAAGAACTCGGTGACGATCTCGGTGACCTTTTCGGTTTCTTCCCGGGTGAGTTCCCTGGGAACGGCGTCCGGGTCGGGGTTGCCCTTGCGCGCCCGGCCAGCGGTCCGTCCACCGATGCCTTGACCGTCACGCCGTCGACGGCGGGTGCGCCGTACATGGAGCGATCCTCGTACCACCGGCTGAAGGCGGGGAAGTTCTCCGGCGAGAACTGCGTACCGTCCTGGGCGATGAACCAGGTCAGGACGATCCGATGGGTTTCCGTGACGGCCTTGAGGTGGTCGGGCATGAGCCTTCGGGACCAGCCGCCCGAGGCGACGATGACCTTCTCGAACGTCCAGGTTCTGTCGCCCGAGGTGACGACCACGCCGTGGTCGGTTTCGGTGATGCTGTCCACGGGTGTGTTCTGCAGGACGGTGGCGCCGCCTGCCTGGGCCGCCGCGACGGCAGCGCTGACGGCGCGGTCGGTGCGCAGAATGCCGCCGTGGGGGTCGTAGACGGCGCAGTCGTCGGGGCGGAGATTGTGTTGCGGGTAGCGTTCGGCCAACTCCTCCCGGCTGAGGACGTAGTGCTCGGCTCCGGTGATGCGCGTTGCCTCGAGGAGGCTGTTGATGTAGATGCCGTTCGCTGTCCCGATGGACAGGGCCCCGTAGGCGTGAGGATGTCCTGCTGCCCGGTTTCGGCTTCGAGCTCGGCCCAGAGGCTGCGGGAGCGTTCGACGATGGGGTAGTACTCGGGCCTGCCGAGGTAGATCATGCGGAACAGGCGGGTGTCCCCGCCCACGGCACTGCGGCCGTGGGCAGGGGTGGCTGCCTCGAAGCCCACCACCGAGTCGGTCAGCCGGGAGGCCTGCCACAGGGCCATGCTCCCGATGCTGCCCAGGCCGATGACGGCGAGTGTTGCGTCCATGAGAGCAGTTTCCTTTTCGTCTACTCGTGAAGTCCGGCGAGGCGGCTGCCGAATCGGGCCAGGAGTGAGGTCTTGCTGGAGCCCCTGCGCTCTTCCCACTGGTCCGCGATACCGAAGAGCCGGTACATGGCATGAACACCCAGCCAGCGGATGGGCTCCGGTTCCCACTTCGGCGCCCGGTAGCCCACCCAGGGAAGCGTGGTCCGTTCGGTTTCCTTCTCGAAGGCGAGCTCCATGAGAGTCCTGCCGCCGACATAGGCCGCCGTGACACCGTGTCCCGCGTAGCCGGTGGACGATCCGATCCCGGATGCCGGGTCCCAGTGCACGCCGCCGTTCCAGTCGCGCGTGACGCCCAGGACTCCCGACCAGGCGTGATCCACCTCGAAGGGGATGCCCGGGAAGAAGGTACTGAGCTTGTGCGAGATCAGGTCGATGGTGGACTGGGCGGTCGCACCGGCTCCCCCCGTGCCGGACCCGAAGCGGTAGGGGACACCACGGCCCCCCATGGCGATACGGCCGTCCGACGTCCGCTGGGAGTAGATGAACGTGTGAGCGGAGTCGTTGAGGCACTGGGGCCCGTCCCAGCCGATCTGCTGCCACGCCTCCTCCGGCAGGGGCTTGGTCACGATCATCGAGGAATTGACCGGGATCAGGCTCCGGCGGCCCAGCAGCTGTCCCGAATAGCCTTCGGTGCAGATGAACGTCTTCGCCGCGGTGACACGCCCGTCGGCCAGGGTGAGGGTCTTGCCCTCGACACGGTCCACGCGGCTGCTCTCGTAGATCCTGACGCCCATGGAGGTCAGGGTGTCGGCGAGGCCGTAGACGAGTTTCGCGGGGTGGATCCGCGCGCAGTGCTTGTAGAAGAGTCCGCCGTGGACGGTGGAGATGTTGATCCGGGACTGGAACTCGTCCCGGTCGAGCAGGTGGACTTCGTCGTCGGTCAGCCCGTACTTCAGTTCGGCATCACGCCGGGTGACAAGCCGGCCCAGCCCCGCCCGCGTGTGGGCGGCGACGAGCGCTCCGCCCTTGTGCTGATCGGCATCGATCCCCTCGGCCTCAAGGATGTCCAGGACCGCGTCGACGCCGGCGACGAACTCCTGCTGCAGCGCCCGGCTCGCCTCCAGCCCTCCGCCGGCGCGGGCGAAGGTGGCACGGTTTCCCGGCGGCATGGCCGAGAGCCAGCCACCATTGCGCCCCGACGCGCCGTAGCCCACCTGCTCGGCCTCGAAGACGGCGACGGAGAGCGACGGTTCGAGCTTCTTGGCAAAGTAGGCCGCCCACAGGCCGGTGTAGCCGCCGCCGACAATGGCCACGTCGACGGAGTCCTGGCCGGTGAAACGGGGGAACGAGGGCTTCTTGTCGGCCAGTTGGGCCACCCAGAAGCCGAGCTCTCCGTTTCGGGGTGGTGCCGCAAGCGCGTTCATGTCGTGTCCTTCTTCTGTGTCTGGGAACCGTGTGGGCCGGTGCTGGAAGGCGGTGTGGCCGCCGTCGACGGGGCGGGTTGCCCCGGTGATGTACGAGGACTCAGACGACGACGGAAGAAGACGGCGGCGGCGACCTCCTCGGGGGAGTGGCGAGGTGCCTGAGCGGGTGCCGGCGCCGGCCCCGAGGCCCCCCACGCCCGCGGATGGGGCCTCGGGGCCGCTGACCTGCGCTGGAGGGAGGCCTTGATATGTGCGTTGTGACGTATGGCTTGGAGTCGAAACTGTGCTCGGCGCCGAAGTCCTGCACACGGCCGATGGTTCCCGCATCATGTCGACCGGCACCATCGGCGCTTCGGTACGCGCCGCTACACCGCGGTGCAGATCATCTGGATCTCGACCGGACTGTTGAGCGGCAGCCCGGCGACACCGATCGCGGTGCGGGCGTGCCGTCCGTTCTCGCCCAGTACCTCGATGAGCAGTTCACTGGCCGCGTTGGCGACCTGCGACTGCTCACCGAAGTCCGGCGTACTGGCCACGAAGACCAGCATCTGCACGATCCGGACCCGGTCCAGATCGCCCACCGCCTGAACGGCGGCTGCGAGGCAGTTCAGCACGGCATGGCGCGCGAGCTCCTTCGCGGTCTCCAGCTCCACGTTCCGGCCGACAACGCCCTGACCCAGCAACTTACCGTCCTGGTAAGGGAGTTGGCCGGAAATGTGGATGCTGGAGTCCACCGCCCGGTGGTGCACGAAGTATGCGTTGCCGGGAAGGTCGGGCAGCTCCAGTCCGATGTTCTGGAGCCTTTCCGAAGCCGAGTCGCCCTTGACGGTCTGAGGCAGGGGCAGACTCATGCCGCCACCGCCTTGCTGTGGACCATTTTCTCAGTTCTCCTGTTCTCGAGTTCTCCAGTTCTCCGCTCGGGCGTCAGGGGCGCGGCAGGCCGAAGAGGACCGGGAGATCGGCGATGTCGGTGATCCGCTCGTAGCCGAGCCATTGCTCATCGTGCTCGAAGCCGCGGTCGACGTACACCTTGTTCTCGATGCCCATGATGGCCGCGGAGCGGTGGTCGTACATCGGGCTCGCGGAGACGTGGACGATCTCGTCGGGTGTCACGCTGAGCTTGTCAAACATGTACTCGAAGGCGCGGAGTCGCGGCTTGTAGACGCCCATCTCCTCGGCGCTGATGACGACCTCGAACGGGGCCTTGAGGTTCTCCGCGAGGCGCACGGCATGGGCGGTGTCGCTGTTGGTGATGATGACCAGCGGGACTTCCTCGGCCAGGCGGTTCAGTGCCTCGGTGACACCGGGGTACGGGCCCCAGGTGGGGATGCGCTCGTATACCGCCCGCGCCTCGTCCTCGCGGTACTCGATACCGACGCTGCGCGAGGCGCGCTCCATGGAGCGCGCGACGACCTGGTGGAACGGCTGGTACGAGCCCGTGCACTCGTCGATCCGGTACGCCTTGCAATCCGCAGGTACTCATCGGCGACCTCGGCCGGCAGCCGGTCGCCCAGGATCTCGCGCATAGTGTCGTTGATGCTGAACTTGATCAGTGTTCCGTTCATGTCGAACGTCGCGAACTTGGGCTTGATGTCGAATGCCACTGGTCCTCCTGTGTGTTTAAGTGGAGCAGTCTGACGCTGTGGTCGATTGTCGACCATCCGTCCTGGTCGATTGTCGACCAAATATGCTGAGCTGTCAACAGTGCTAGAGGCGCGCCTTGGGCAGGGCGGCCGACCCCCTTCTGTGCGCATGAGGTGATCCACCGGCGCAGCCAACTCGATGACGTCGATGTGACCGGCGGAGGTATAGTCGACAAACGACCAAGCGGTCGGCAATCACTGAGGGAGGGCCACGGGGTGGACCACAAGTTCGAGTGGCAGGAGCAGCGGACGACGACGCCTGAAGGCGTTTACCGCACACTGCGAGCCGCCATCCTCGATGGGACCGTGCCTCCTGGTGGCCAGCTGCGCGAGGCGCACATCGCCGCGGATCTCGGCATCAGCCGGTCCCCGCTGCGCGAGGCGCTGACCAAGCTGGAGGAGGAAGGCCTCGTCGTGAAGATCCCCTACCGTGGGGCGTTCGTCGTGGAGGTGAGCGCTCGGGAGGTCGCCGAGATCGACTCGGTCCGGCTGCGTGTCGAGCCGTACGCCGCTGAGCTCTCGGCCGAAGCGCTGCGCGTCCTGAGCGGCCCCAGTTGCTGCAGACCGTCGAGGATCTCCGCCGGGCGATGGAGAAGGACGACATCCCGGCCAGCATCGACGCGCACCTTCGATTCCACAGGCTCTTCTACGATCTCTCGGGCACGGCGTCCTGCAGAGTCTCTGGAACGGTTGGGAGACCAAGCTGCGCCTCCACCTCAGCGTCGACCACCGCACCTACAGCGACGACCCGCAGCAGCTGGTCGTCGAGCACGAGAGGTTGCCGCCGTTGCCCTGGGCGGCGACACCGACGCGTTCCGCCAGGAACTGGCTGCCCATTTCCCCATGGGGCTGGGGCCGAGACGGGAGATCCGGGGGAGCCCGCGTCCCGGCATGTCTGAGTCCATGCCGCCTGCGTGAAACATCCAAGCCCGCTCGCCACGGCGTCGACTCCGCTGCGTTCGGTGATCGAGGTGTGCGACCACGGGCAGGGCATCGATGAAGGGTCCGCCGGCGGGCGCATGCCGGATCGAGCGGCTGCGTCGAGTCCTGGGTGCCTCCTGTCGTGGCTGCGCGATCGGTCGGCTTCCGTCCGGCAACTGCCGCGCGCACGGTGACGGACCCGCCGCGCACCGCGACCAGGCAATGCGCCGATGTCGCCGACTCCGTTCGGGTGGGGCAGCCGTGGCCGGTCGTGGCTGGTGAGGCGCAGGCGTAACCGTTGATCGGCATGCATTCCGGCGGCGCCGTCCGCGTCGTGCCGAGGTTGCCGACGTATCTGCGGGCGACTCCCCGGAGCGCGGTGTCGCGAGGCTCGGGACGCGGGCCGCGTTCGCTGTGCCGTTGAACGGCAAGCGCTGCCTGGTAGTCAGGTCGGGCGAATCAAGAGGGTCAAGCGGGTCAGGCGGGTCAGGCGGGTCAGCGGGTCAAGGGGCAAGAGGATCAAGGAGCTTCACTCATCGCGCACTGACCATGCGATCGTGATCGATCGAATCTCAGTCTGGACAAAGTCTAAACTGGAGATTACTTTCAAGCTCCTTGAGCAGGTGTGCGTGGCCTGGGTGGGTTGGTTCATGGGGTGCCGCACCTGGCCCTGCTGAAATCGGAGTCGAGCATGAGGTGCTACGACTGTCTCCAGGAGGCGCGCAGCGACACCATCGACATCGGTGTGTGCTCGCGCTGCGGCTTGGCCGCCTGTGAGAACCACGCCCGCGTACGGCAGGTGCAGGTCACCCGCCAGATCGGCATGGGTGCTGCGTACGGCCGCATCCCGGCGCGCAGGGTGTCTGCCACACCTGAGACATGGCCGAGACCGCGCACTGACCCGCATGGTGCGCTTGTCGCACCGCATCATCGGTCGCCGAACGCGCGCTGCCCGTCCGGGCGCCCCGTTCTTGGCCTGCCCGGATGCCGTCCCGCACACTGGTACGGCGTCCGGGCCTCAGTTGCGGCCACGGTGGGTGCGCCGTGCTGGAGGCGCGACCGTGGACGGCAGAGTATCCATGATGTCCTCGCCAGCGGTCGTCCCGGCACGGTGATGGGGCCGGCGTTCCTCCCGGCCCGCGAGTGCCCGTAGGTACTCGGTCAGTCCCGAACCCGCCTGGCGTCTCACGCCGCAGGCGCTTCCCTGAACGGCCGCTACGCACTTGCCTGAACGGCCGCTGCGTGCTTGCCCTGAACCGCCACATCGCACTCTCGAACTGTTTCCGCGGCCGCGTTCGAGGTTGAAGTTCGTATTGACAGTGCTCGACGGACAGCCATATGGTCGACAAACGACAATAGGTTGACGGTTTTAGGCCACCATAAGGGTTTTGTCGCCGCCGCTACTCGAGAGGAGAGCCGAGTACAGATGATCAAGAGTCATGAGACTTCGGCAGCGAACACCGACTCGGCTTCCGATCGGCTTCAGGCCCTGCGGCTGGCCCTTCCCGAGCTCCGGAGAACCCGTACTACGTGCATTACCGGACGGAGGGCTCCAGCATCTACATTTCGGGCCAGCTGCCTTACCGGGACGGTTGGCTGCTGGGCAGGGCACTGTCGGCAGGGACATCGACCTCGAGACGGCGCGGTCATGCGCGCACGATGCCGTGCTGAACTGCCTCGCCGCCGCTGTGCAGGCGGTGGGCGATCTGGACCGGGTCCGGATCGTGCAGATGCTGGTCCTCGTGGCCAGTACGCCGGACTTCGGTGAGCAGTCGCAGGTCGCCAACGCGGCCAGTGAACTGCTCATCGAGGTACTGGGCGAGAACGGACGGCACGCCCGCACCGCGATCGGTGTCGCCGGGCTGCCGCTCAACAGTCCGGTCGAGATCCAGATGGTCATCACCGCTGCGTAGGGCGGCCCCGACGGCGGTGTTACCCGAGTGCGCGCGATATCGCGGGGCACGCGCGTTCGGCATCGAGGGGAGTCAGCACCCGCGCCCCTCGATCATTTCCCTCGATCGTTCCAGGCAGAACCACAAGGAGGGCAGCGTGAATCAGCTGCAACGAGCACTCGACGCTCTGGTCGAGCGGATCGACACCCCCGCGCCGATCGTGCTGGTCGACGTCATGCAGGGCAACATCGACCGCATGCAGGGCTTCGCCGACCAGCACAACATCAAGGTCAGGCCGCACATCAAGACACACAAGTGCGTGGAGATCGGGCGGCGCCAGATCGAGGCCGGCGCGGTCGGGATCACCGCGGGAAACGTAGGTGAGGCCGAGGTCTTCGCCGCGGCTGGCTTCGACGACATCTTCCTCGCCTACCCGATCTGGGCCGCGGGATCGAAGAAGCCCCGGATCCGCCGGCTCGCCGAATCCACCCGGCTGCGGGTCGGCGTCGACAACGTCGCGGCGATCGAGGCCCTCGCCGACGCGATGGGAGACGAACCGGACCGCCTGCAGGTCGTGATCGAGGTCGACTGCGGCGCCCGTCGTTCCGGTGCGCCGCCCGAGCTCGCGGGCGACCTCGCACTCGCCGCCCGCAAGCGCGGTCTGGTGCCGGCGGGCGTCTTCACCTATCCCGGTCACGGCTGCACCGGTCGCGACGCTCGCCAGCGTGCCGCGCAGGACCAGGAAGCCGCGCTCACCACCGCGGTACGCAGCCTCGAAGGCGTCGGGGTCACCGCGGAGGTGGTCAGCGCCGGCTCCACGCCCACCGTCGAGTTCTCCACCAGCAGCAGCGTGATCACCGAGATCCGTCCCGGCGAGTACGTCTTCGGCGATCTGAACAACGCCCGGCTGGGTGCTTGCGCGGAGGACCAGATCGCGCTGTTCGTCGCCGGGACCGTGGTCAGTGACTGGGTCCCCGACCAGGTCATCGTCGATGTGGGCAACAAGGCCCTCAGCAAAGAAGGCAGCCCCGAGATCGGCTACGGCGGCATCGCCGGCACGAAGGCGGTCCTGTCCAAGGTCAACGAGTACCACGGATTCCTCCCGCTGCCGGACGGCGACTTCCGCCCCAGCGTCGGAAGCGTCGTACCGGTGGTGCCCAACCATGTATGCCCCGTCGTCCTCGTTTCGAGGAACTGATCGTCACCGACAGCACGGGCACGTCGCTGCAGCGCTGGCCGGTCGACGCCCGCGGATTCCTCAACTGACCGGCACGGGACGAGACCCCGTCCTCCCCAAGCCCCCACCCCCGACCGACCTCCCCCGTAATGAGGAGTGCCTGACATGAGACTCAAGAACGTCACGGCCCTGGTGACAGGCGCCAGCAGTGGCATCGGGCAGGCGGTGAGTTCCCACTTCCGCCGCGAGGGCGCGCGACTGCTGCTCACCGGCCGCAGGGAGCGGCTCGACAGCGCCGAGCCCGACGATCTATACGTTCCCGGAGACCTCAACGACGAGACGTTCGTCGAGCACCTGGCCAAGCAGGCCGCAGAGACCTTCGGCACCGTCGACGTCGTCGTCCTCAACCACGGCCTGCAGGCCGACAGTCCGCTCACCGAGATGGCCTGCGACGACGCGAGGAACGTGCTCGAGAGCAACCTGCTCAGCGCGTTCCTGGTGATGAAGCACTTCGCCCCGCTGATGCCGAGACCGGCGGCTCGTTCGTCTGCGTCAGTTCACGGCTGGGCATGGTCGGCATGTCCGGGCAGGTCCTGTATTCCGCCGCCAAGGGGGCCTCATCATGCTCGCCAAGGGCGCCGCGATCGAATGGGCCCCGCGCAACATCCGGGTCAACGTCGTCGCTCCGGGTCTGACCGCCACACCGATCATCGAAGCGGCGTTCCAGCGCAGGCCTGACCCCGAGGGCTACCGCCGTCAGCGCGAGAACACGATCCCGCTCCAACGCCTCGCCACCCTGAAGAGGTCGCTGACGCGGTGCTCTTCTTCGCCTCGCGGGAGTCGTCGTACGTGACCGGATCGGTCCTGACCGTCGACGGCGGGTACACCGCCGGCTGAACACCCTGCTGGGCATCACCACCAGCAAGGGGCTGAACGACCTGTTCTCCGTCGCTCCTTCTGCCTCGGGCGTCCGCCGATTGCGGCATGAAATGTCGAACAAGCGTCGAGCACGTGCCCCATTCGCCTGCCCCACTTGAACGGCGTCACCCTCACTGCGCCCGTGCCGACAACCGTATTCGAGCCACCGGCCACCTCGGCACCAGCCACGATGCCTCGTATCGGCCTCCGCACATCGGGAACGGGCCATGCCCACGAGCGTGTGTCAGATGCCGCTCTGCAGCAGCTCGTCGACCGTGGCCGCGGCCACCAACTTCTCAAGCTCCAAAAGGAAAGACATGTCGCTCCTGAAGGCCATCGACACCAATCCCTCCTTCACGCCGCGAGAGTCCGGCCCGCTCCCGGAACGCCTGATTTCCGGCGACCCTGCTTTTCGGACCTGGGCCCAGGACGTCGCCCGTGGGGAGTCGATCCATACGGGCGTCTGGGAAGCGACGCCCGGCGAGATGCGTTCGACCAAGGGCGAGACCTTCGAGTTCTGCCACATCCTCTCCGGCATCGTCGAACTCACACCCGAAGGCGGCGAGCCGGTGATCTACAAGGCCGGCGACAGCTTCGTCATGAAGCCGGGCTACGTCGGCGTCTGGAAGACCATCGAAACCGTGCGCAAGATCTACGTGACCGTGACGTGATGCCGATGCCCGGCCCCGATCGCCTTCAGGGTTTACGCGAAGCCACCTGCTGAGCAACGCCGCCGGGGCTGATGGTCCGCTCGGCCCGTCCCTCAGCCCCAGGCCAGGATCTGCTTCATCCCTCACCAGAGCCCTCATGCTCCGGCTCTGCTGAGGACCACCCCCACTCCGCTGGTCACCCCCTGTGCCAGCTCCAGTTTCCCCACCGCCACTCACCCGGTCACCCGGTCGACGTCGCTCCGGCGACAAGGTCGTCGGGGACTTCGATCCACGGCGAACACGCGCCCCAAACGGCGATCGGCAAGGCAAGCGGGCGATGTTCTGTCCGCGTTCGCCGCCCTGAACAATCCCCCCGCATGCGAGGTAAAGCCCCGCACAGCTGGTCCCATGCGTCCCCAGATGAGGAGTATTCCATGAGTGATGCCCAGATCGGTCGTAGAGCGCTCCTGCGCGGAGCAGGCGGCCTGGCCGCCCTCGCCGCTCTTCCCTCCCTCTCCGCCTGCGGTACCGGCTCCAGCCGGTCCGGCGCCGGCAGCGGCGGCAAGGGCGGCAAGACGGTGGTCGTCCGTGACAGCGGCGGTTCCTATGGTGCGGCTCTGCAGAAGGCGATCTACACGCCGTTCACGCAG
This sequence comes from Streptomyces coeruleorubidus, assembly GCF_028885415.1. Lineage (GTDB taxonomy): Bacteria > Actinomycetota > Actinomycetes > Streptomycetales > Streptomycetaceae > Streptomyces > Streptomyces coeruleorubidus_A. The sequence continues at coordinate 412,958 of NZ_CP118527.1, read as the reverse complement.
GAGACCGGTGTCCAGGTGAAGGTGCTGAACCTGGACGACGCCCCGCTGTTGGCCCAGATCAAGCAGGGCCGGCCGCAGTGTGACCTCATCAACAACTCGATGATGTCGCACACCAAGTACGTCAAGCAGGACGCGCTGGAGGCGCTGGACCTCGACGGATCAAGAGCGTGAAGAGCGCGAAGATCCCGAGGCCCAGATCACCGACCACGCCGTCGGCCACAGCTTCTACGGTCAGTGCATCGCGTACCGCACGGACGCGTTCGGGGGTAAGAAGCCGGAGTCGTGGCGGACTTCTGGGACACCAAGGCGTTCAAGGGCGCCCGGGCGATGGTCCACCCGGACGGTGACCTGCCGGAGCTGGAGTTCGCGCTGCTGGCCGACGGCGTTCCGATGGACAAGCTGTACCCGCTGGATGTGGACCGCGCGTTCAAGGTGCTGACCCGGCTGCGGGGCGACATCAAGAAGTTCTGGGACAGCGGCCCGCTCCCCGGTGTGCTGCTCAGCCGCCAGGAAGTGACGATGTCCACCGTCTGGGACGGCAGAATCGCCGATCTGCAGAAGCAAGGCGTCCCGGTGGAACGGCAGCTCAACGGGATGCGCCGCCAGTTCTCCGGCTACGCGATCGCCAAGGGCGCGGCCAACGCGGACAACGCCTACCAGCTGATGGACTTCGCGCTGCGTGCCGAGAGCCAGGCCGCCCTGGCCAAGGCGTTCCCGTCGAACCCGTCGTCTCCGGTGGCTTACGCCAAGCTCACCGAGGAGGAGCGCAACGCGCTGGCGGGTGCGCCGAAGTACTACGACAAGGGTTTCGATGCGGATGTCGACTGGTGGCTGAAGAACGAATCGGCCGTCACCAAGCGCTGGTTGGAGTGGGCTCGTGGCTGAATTCGGTATCGCGGCACCGTCGGTGAAGGTGGCCGGCGTCAAGTCGGCCACGGCGACCGGCAAGGCGCTGTCGGTGGTGGCACTGCGTAAGACGTACGGGGACGTGGTCGCTGTCGACGAGGCGTCGATGGAGATCGCCGCGGGGGAGTTCGTCACCTTCCTCGGCTCCTCCGGGTCGGGCAAGACCACGACGCTGATGATGATCGCCGGGTTCTGCGAACCCGACTCCGGCACCATCACCGTCGGCGGCCGTGACGTCACCCGCCTGGCGCCGCAGAAAACGGGGCCTCGGTTTCGTCTTCCAGCAGTACCTGCTGTTCCGCACATGACTGTCGCGGAGAACGTCGCTTTCCCGCTGACGCTGCGCGGGGTGCCGAAGGACGAGATCCGTCGGCGTGTCGGGGAGACGCTGGAGATCGCGGGCCTGTCCGGGTTCGGGGGCCGTAAGCCGCGTGAGCTGTCCGGTGGTCAGCAGCAGCGTGTGGCGTTGTGCCGGGCGCTGGTCTACCGGCCGCCGGTCATCCTGATGGACGAGCCGCTGGGCGCGCTGGACAAGAAGCTGCGTGACCAGCTGCAGGTGGAGATCAAGACCATCCAGCAGGAACTCGGCCTGACCGTCATCTATGTGACGCACGATCAGGAAGAGGCGCTGGTGATGTCGGACCGTATCGCGGTGATGCGCAACGGTCTGATCGAGCAGTTCGACACCCCCGCGAGCTGTTCGAGCGGCCGAGGACGCCGTTCGTGGCGGACTTCCTCGGCGCGGCGAACTTCCTGCCCGGGCGTATCGAGCAGCACGACGGCGAGCACACCCTGGTCCGTCTCGACAACAGTGGTGACCTGATCAAGGCCCGCCATCACGACCTCGCCTCGGGCACCCGGGTCAAGGTCGCCGTCCAGCCCGGCCGGCTGCGGGCCTGTGCCGCCGGCGACGGGTTCTGTACCGGCACGGTGGAGAACGCCACCTACGTCGGCACGCTGGTGCGCGCCGGGGTCCGGATCGACGGTGGTGACGGGCCGCTGCTGCGCCTGGAGGTCCCCGCCGGCCGCGGGCCCGTGGCCGGCGAGCGGGTCGGGATCAGTGCGGACCCCGAGGACGTCAACCTCTTCCCCACCGACGAACAGGCGGGGTGAGTCATGGCAGCCACCCTCACCGCGGGCGCTCCCGCCCGCCCCCGCAAACTCCTCGCATCACGCCGGACCCGCGTCGGGATCCTGTACGCGCTCCCCGTCGTCGTGTATCTGCTGGTGCTGTTCGTCTACCCGATCTTTTCCACACTGCTGCTGAGCCTGAAGGACGCCGACGGCGCGTTCACCCTGCACTGGTACGCCGACGCACTGACGGGCGTGAACCTGTCGGTGCTGCTCACCACGCTGCGGATCTCCGCCGAGACGGCGGTGCTGAGCCTGGTGTTCGGCTTCGTCCTGGCCCAGGCGATCACTCGGCTCAAGCCCGTCCTGGCGGGCCTGGCGATGCTGGTCGTGGTCGTCCCGCACTTCGTCTCCGCGCTGGTGCGCACGTACGGCTGGATCATCATGCTCGGTGACAAGGGCCTGGTGAACGAGTCCCTGACCAGCATGTCGGTTCCCGGTGCCCCGTTCCAGCTGCTCTACAACGAGCTGGGTGTGGTCATCGGTACGACGTCGATGATGCTCCCCTACACGGTGCTGCTCCTTTATGGGGTGATGCGCGGGTGGACCGCCGGCTGCTGGCGGCCGCGTCCAGCATGGGCGCGGGCAAGGTGACGATCTTCCGGCGTATCTATCTGCCGCTGGTCGCCCCCGGGCTGGCCAGTGCCGGGCTGCTCAGCTTCATCCTGTCGCTGGGCTACTACATCACCCCGGCCCTGATGGGCGGACCGAACCAGACGATGATCGCCACTCTCATCAACCAGCAGGTCACCAAGGAGAACCAGTGGAACGGAGCGGCCGCCCAGGGCGTCATCCTGCTGGTCCTCACCCTGGCCGGACTGCTGCTGGTCAAGGCCGTGACCTCGCTGGGCGCGGGCCGTAAGAAGAGGAGCGCGTGATGATGGAACTGCGCAAGACCCTCGCCGGCCGCATCGCCCTGACCGCGGTCGCCACCATCATCCTGCTGTTTTTGGCGCTGCCGATCGTCGTCATCCTCGTCACCTCCTTCAGCAACAACGCCTTCGCCTCCTTCCCCCCGGAGACGTGGACGCTGAACTGGTACAAGGCCCTGTTCGCCGACGGCAGCAAATGGCCGGCCGCACTGTCCCTGTCCGCCCTGGTCGCGGCCCTGAGCACTGTGTTCTCCCTGGTCATCGGGGTCACCGCGGCGACCGCGCTGGTCCGCAGTGAACTGCCGCTGCGCTCGGCGGTGTTCGCCCTGGTCCTGGGACCGCTGGTCATCCCGCAGATCGTCACCGCGCTCGGGCTGTTCCTGTTCTTCGAACCGGCCGCGATGTTGGGCAGCCCCATCGCGATCGCGCTGGGCCACACGGTGCTGGCCTCACCGATCGCGGTGCTGATCCTGATCGCGACCCTGCGCGGCATCGACGAACGCCTCGAGGACGCCGCCGCCAGCATGGGCGCCGGCCGCCTCACGATCGCCCGGAAGATCACCTTCCCGCTCGCTGCGCCGGGCATGATCGCGGCGGCGATCTTCTCCTTCATCACCAGCTTCGACGAGTTCTACATCTCCCAGTTCCTGTCCTCGGTCGACACCGTCACCCTGCCGGTGCAGGTCTACAACTCGCTCACCTTCGAGATCGACCCCAGCGTGACCGCGGTCAGCGCGATCCTCATCGCCTTCGCGATCCTCGCCCTGGGCCTGGTGGCCCTGGTGCGCTGGCTCGGCTCCGGACGGCAGGACTCCCTGCTCTCGGTCGAGAACACCGTCGGTGTCGCCAACCCGGGAGGCGAGGCCGTATGACCACCCACCGATCGTGCTCTCTCAACACACCATCCTGCGATCAGCGAAAGAGCCACGCGCATGACTGACACCCTCACCGCTCCCTCAGTGGAGTCGGCAGTCCTGGAATCCGTCCCCCGTGGCTTCCTGGCCCACGACTGGCAACCCGCCACCGGCGGTCGCACCTTCGAGGTGCGCAACCCCGCGACCGAGGAAGTCATAGCCACCGTCGCCGACTGCGGCACACAAGACGCGCTGAAAGCACTGGACGCGGCGGCCGCGGCCGCCGACCAGTGGGCCCTCACCAGCCCGCGGGACCGGGCGACCGTCCTGCACCGGATCACCGACGCCATGACCGAACACCGTGAGCGTCTGGCCCGCATCATCACGCTGGAGATCGGCAAGACGATCGCCGAAGCCCGGGGCGAGGTCGACTACGCCGCGGCCTATTTCCGGTGGTACGCCGAGGAGGCGGTCCGCCCCCATGCACGCAGCACGCCCTCCGGACGGCAAGAGTCACATCGTCACCGTCGCGGAACCGGTCGGGCCCTGCCTGCTGATCACTCCGTGGAACGTGCCGCTGGCCATGGCCGCCCCGCAAGGCCGCCGCCGCCCTCGCCGCAGGCTGCACCGCCGTGCTCAAACCGGCAGCGCTCACCCCGCTGTCCTCCCTGATACTGGGCGAGCTGGCACGCGAGGCCGGCGCGCCCACAGGCGTCCTGACTGTGATCACCAGCAGCGACGCGCAGCGGTCACCACGGCGCTGCTGGCCGACCCCGGCTGCGCAAGCTGTCCTTCACCGGGTCCACTCCCGTCGGCAGGCTGCTGCTTCAGCAGAGCGGTGCCCGGGTGCTGCGCACCTCGATGGAGCTGGGCGGCAACGCGCCGTTCCTGGTCTTCGACGACGCCGACCTCGACCTCGCGGTCCGCGAAGCGATGATCGCGAAGATGCGGCTGGGCGGCCAGTCCTGTGTCGGCGCCAACCGGTTCCTGGTCCAGGACGGGATCGCCGACGAGTTCGCCGCGGCGCTGGGCGAACGGATTGCCGCCATTCGGGTCGGCTCCCGGACCGGGAGGACACCGAGCTCGGGCCGCTGGCCGACCACCGTGCGGTGGACAAGGTCCGCCACCTCGTCGAGGACGCCGTGGCCCGGGGCGCCGTCGTCATCGGCAAGGCGGATATCCCTGACGGGCCGGGCCACTGGCCGCCCCCACCGTGCTGGACCACGTCCCCGCCGACGCCGCGATCATGCACGAGGAGGTCTTCGGACCCGTTGCCGCCATCCACCGGTTCTCCACCGAGGCCGAGGCCATCACGGTGGCCAACAACACCGAGCACGGCCTCGCGTCGTACGTGATGACGTCCCACATCGACCGCGCCCGCCGGGTCGCCGCCCGCTTGCAGGCCGGAATGGTCGGCATCAACCGCGGCCTGCTCTCCGAGGTCGCGGCGCCCTTCGGCGGGGTCAAGCAGTCCGGCCTGGGCCGCGAAGGCGGACCTGAGGGCCTCCACGAGTACCAACAGCTCAAGTACCTGTCACTGCCCGGCTTTCACAGCTGAGCAAGCCGAAACTAGCGGAGCCCTCTCCCCCCGTCGTGCAGGGCAAGGCAGTGACCGGGGTGAGGGTCCATTCCACTACCAGCGACCCGGTCAAGGGTGGCCGCCAGTCTCCGGCGGCCTCAATGTCGCCAGCCTGGCCGCCCGGGCGGATCTTCGACAGGACGGCGGTGTGAAGCAGTTCCTGCCGTCGGCGCCTGCCTCTCAGATCCTGGTCACCGACAGCAAAGGACATCCGGCGTTGGCGGGGCAGGGCGTCTGGGACGTCAAGCAGCCACGGCAGCCCGGTGGGGAGTCTCGGTTCTTCCTCACCCGCACCCCACCATGCTCCGCAGCCCCCATGGCACCCGTGACCCGAGTGCCGTGGGACGGCCATCTCCACCGACTTGACGAAGTAGACGGTTGGCCGTGGACGCCATCGACGAGAAGATCATCGCCGAGCTGACCCGCAACGCCCGCCTCTCGCACTCGGAGCTGGCCGGCAGGGTGCTGCTCTCCCGTAATGCGGTGCGCCAGCGCATCGACGGCTGGAGCGGAACGGCCACATCGCTGGCTACACCATCGTCCGTCCGGGCGAGGACACCGGCAATGTCGTCTCGGCGCTCGTCCTCATCTACCGCCAGGACCGCATGCGCGGAGGCGACGTCCTGGCCGCACTCAAGGGCATTCCGGAGGTCGTCATCTGTGAGATCCTCAGCGGCGACTACGACATCATGGTGCGCTTGGAGGCGGCCTCGCCTGGAACGCGCACGAGTCGTCTGGGAGAACATCGCCCAGATGCCCGGCGTACGGGACACGGTCACCGCCCTCACCCTGTCCAGCATCGTCAACCGTCCCCGAAGAAACGGCGTACCACGCCATCGGGGTGAGCAGCGCCGCCATCGCCACTTCCCCGTCCAGTCCACCGTGATCATAAAGACCACCACCTCCACCCCGGTGGCCAAGGTGTCTTCGACACCCAGGCGGTCGCCCTGGCGATGTGGGGAGAAGGACAGGCGCCGAGCACACCGACCGGGCGGATTGGCGGGCCAAGTACTCCTCCTTGGTGGTGATCTCCGTCGACGTGCAGCACGGCGCTCTGGCGTCGACCATTCCGCCGTGGAAGCGGTCGGAGCCGATCTCGGAGTGGATCCCGCTTCGGGGGATCAGCCGGGTCTCGATCCCGAGCTGGCCGGACATGATCTCGTGGGTCTTGCGCAGGCCTTCGACGTGGGCCGGTTTGGTCGCCATGAGTAGCTTGCCCGTGCGTGACGTGCACGTCGGCGCCAGCGGGCTAGTGTCCTGCGCCAGTAGTTGATCGTTAGTTGTTGCGTGACTTCTGCTGCTGGTGCGTCAGTTCCTCGTCGGGGTCCGAAGCTGGAACCGTTGCTGCTGTCCGCTGAGGAGCGGGCGATGTTGGAGCGGTGGACGCGTCGGGCCACGTCTGCCCAGGCCCTGGCTCTGCGCGCGCGGATTGTGCTGGCGTGCGCGGGGCCGGAGGTGCCGCCGATCGTGGCGGTTGCTCGGGACCTGCGGGTCACCGCGGACACAGTCCGCAAGTGGCGGCGGCGATTCCTCGCCCACCGGCTGGACGGGCTGGTGGACGAGCCCCGGCCGGGCCGACCGCCCACCATCAGCGTCGACCAGGTGGAAGCCGTCGTGGTCACCACGCTGGAACAACTCCCGAAGAACGCCACGCACTGGTCGCGCAGGTCGATGGCGGACCGCAGCGGCCTGTCGAAGTCGACCGTGGGCCGGATCTGGCGGAAGTTCCAGCTCAAGCCGCATCTGGCGGACACGTTCAAGCTGTCGACGGACCCGCTGTTCGTGGAGAAGGTCTACGACGTCGTCGGCCTCTACTTCAACCCGCCCGAGGGCGCGGTTGTGCTGTGTGTGGATGAGAAGTCGCAGATCCAGGTCCTGGACCGGTCCCAGCCGGTGCTGCCGATAATGCCGGGCATGCCCGAACGGCGCACTCACGACTCCGTGCGCAACGGCCTGACCACCTTGTTCGCCGCGTTCGATGTCGCCACCGGCGAGGTCATCAGCGCCCTGCACCGCCGGCACCGGGCAGTGGAGTTCAAGAAGTTCCTGGTCAGGATCGACAAGGAGGTTCCGGCGCATCTGCAGATCCACTTGATCTGCGACGACTACGGCACCCACAAGACCCCGGCGGTCAAGACGTGGCTCGCCAAACACCCTCGCTTCCACATGCACTTCACCCCGACCGGTTCCTCCTGGATCAACCAGGTCGAGCGGTGGTTCGGTTTCCTCGCCGACCAGAAGATCCGCCGCGGCGCACACAAGAACGTGCAGGCCCTCGAAGCTGACATCCGCGCATGGGTCAAGAACTGGAACGAAGACCCCAAGCCCTTCATCTGGACCAAGACAGCCGAAGAGATCCTCGACTCCCTCGCCCGCTTCTGCCGACGGATCTCCGGCGCAGGACACTAGTAGGTTGTGGGCCGCTAGCAGGAGCGCCCCGCATTGGGCGGGGTCGGTAGGGGTGTATCGGGTATCGAGGTGTCTGTGGTCCGACGATGCGCCGCGCTGCGCGGGTGCGGGCGGCGCGACCGGTGCGCAGTGCGTGTCGACCAGCGCCGCCAGGGCTTGCGACGGCAGTAGTGCTTCCCCGACCGGCCAACTGAGTCTGATGAGATGGGCTGCCATGACCAAGTCCGGGAAGAACGATTTGTCGGCAGGACGAGAAATCCCAGCGGGCTGCTCATTTGCTGCCAGCTCTTGATCCAAGAGCTGCTGCAGAGCGAGTAGCTGGCCGAGGTCCTTGCTCCCCACCCTGCCGTCGTGATCGAGAACCTCATCGAGTCGTGCACCACATGCGGTGGCGGTCCTGAAGGCGCGTTTGCCGATCTGGTCGGCCGGAATGTGGCGGCACTGGAGTGGGTGGAGGCCGGCGACGCGCGGCAGCTTGATTAACCTGACTGTCCCCGGGCTGTTCGTGTTGAGAGGGTTTGAGCAGGAGGGGCACACGGCGCGCAGGAGGCGGTGGTGCTGCAAGCACGCGAAGGACATCGGGAGGTGCCAGCGGATCTTCCACGCGCCGCCGAATGCAGCCTGGACCGGACTGCCGTTGCCACGAAGACACTCGGGGCAGAATCTGGTGGAAGGGTTCACCGCCCAGTTTACTAATGCGCTACGTCCCGTGAACGCGGTATCTGTCTGAACGCGCTGGAGCAGGGGGTACGTGGAAGCGAACCGTTGCATGGTCATGGAGGCAACTTCCTCCGTCCGCAGTCCAGCCGCCGCTGAGAACTGTGCTGAGACCGCAGCCGGAACAGCGCGCAAATTACGGTGGGCGATGGCTGTCTGGAAGGTGCCCAACCCGCACAGCTCACCGATGCGCCAGGGCGAGCGGTCCAGCCGGTAGGCGAGCCGGAGCACATACCCGGGCAGTGACTCTTCGGCGAGCGGGGCGAGACTTCGAGGGAGTACCCTCAAATGAGTCATCGGGTCGACTCCGCAGCAGGGCTGGTGTCATCCAAGACCGCAGTACGCCTCTTCTCTGTGCGGAGATCTACGCCGTCGGTACACCACTGCACCTTGCACTGAAGCATGGCGTGTTCGCCAGTCCTGCCCGCAAGGTGCGAGGCGAGCCTCATTCGCTTCGTCTTCATGGCGCACAGCATGCTCTTGCCGGAGTGCCCCGACCATCGAACAGCGGAATTCGCCGGTAGCGCACCGAGCTGGTACTTCCCCGGCGCAAGATCTGCTGCAGCTTCTGCCCTTCCTGATCGGTCAGTCTGTGCACCCGCACAGGCTCAGCCACCACACCTCCAGCGGTCGAAACCGACGTCACCGCCCATCCAACCGCCCCAACCACCAACCCGGCGACCTTCCCGGTCACAGCACTAGCTACGGCAGCATGCCCCTTGACCTGCGCTGTACCGAAGTGCCAACTATCTCTCTGATTCCGTACTTCCAGCCGCTGAAGGTAATTGGCATCAGTGCAGGTCACCAACGTTGCCTTGTGTCAACTATCGATCCCGGTCGCAGACCCCGCTGAGCTGCGGAAGCTGGTATTCGATGCTGCCCTGCGGCGGGCCTGAGCCTGGGTTCTGCCGTCACACTCTCAGACGGAGCTGCGGGCCTCTTCGTAGTCCGGCTCCGGTATCGGACCCTTCTTCTTTCCGACAGCAGGCAAGGTAATCAGCAGCACAGCTGCTCCGAGGAGTGCGATGACCGCGATCCAGCCCGCGCCGACGTGCATAGCATGGATAAACGCATTATCAGCAGCCTGAGCAAGAGCGGGCCGGTGGATAGCGGTGGCGACGTGACGGGCCTGTTCGGCGGAAACTCGCGCCTGATCCCGCACCGGACCGGGTGCACCCTCCAGCGAAGGTTCGATCGCACGTCGGTACATGATCGACATGATCGTGCCGCCTACTGCGATTCCGATCACACTGCCGGTTTGTCGCACGGTGTTGGTGACGGCCGATCCCGCACCGGCCTGTTCCAACGGCAGGTCGCTGATCAATGCGGCCGTAACGGGGCCGATCACCATGCCGATCGAGAGGCCCTGGATCAACAACAGGATCTCGATCCAGACGAGTGGAGTTTGGAGTCCGAGGAACCCGTACCCGCCCATGGTCAGCGCAGCCACGGTTAACGCCGGCACGGTGACAAGGCGTAGCGGCAGGCGGCGAACGAGGCGCGAGGCAAGGGGCGCCCCAGCGAGCGCGCCGAGTGCGGTCGGGATATTGGCCAAACCCGCCTTCATCGCCGAAAACCCGAGCGCGCCTTGCAGGTAGAACGCGTTATAGAAGGTGATGGCGGCCACACCGAAGAGCAGCAATCCGAGCGCCACATTGCCGCCACCGAATGTGCGTTGCGCGAACAGTCGCGGATCAAAGCTGGGCATCTTGAGGCGCAGTTCGACGAGTACGAAAACGGCCAGCAGGACCAGACCGACAACGATCGGCGCCCAGACGTCGGTACGACTCCACACCGTCACCTGCCCCGCCCGGATCAGTCCGTAGGCCAACGCCACGAGCCCACTGATCGACAGCAACATTCCAGCGGGGTCCAGTGGTCGCGGAGTGGGGCTGCGGAAATTCGGAACCAGCACGGCGAGCCCGACCAACGCCAATGCCGCGACCGGAATATTGATCAGAAAGACCGAGCCCCACCAGAAATGATCGAGCAGGAACCCCGCCAGAACCGGGCCGGCGGCCATTCCGACACCGGCCGACGTCGAGAAAATGCCGATCGCGGCAGCCCGCGCGGGGCCGGTAAAGGTCCACATAAGGATGGCCATCATGGCGGGCGTGATCAGCGCGCTGCCCACCCCCATCGCAGCCCGAGCTGCAATCAGCTGGCCCGCATCGCTTGCGTACGCCGCCCACAGCGAGGACCCGGCGAAGATCACCAGCCCACTGGAAAACACAGTCCGGTGACCGAACCGATCGCCCAATGCGCCTGCAGTGAACATTAATGTGGCGAAGGCCAGGGTGTACGAACCGGTCGCCCATTGCAGCTGACCAGGATTGGCCCCCAGTCCACGGACCGGGTCTGCAAGGGTCTCCAGCGTAGTACTCAGGACGGTATTTTCTATCCAAATCAGCAGCGAACACAACATAAGAACGGAAAGAATCAACTGCTGCCTGGACTTCGACAACGTTGGAGGCGTGGCCATGAACACCTTCGGATATCGATCGGCGGGAACCTGAACGACTGGACCATAAGCAAACTCCACGACGCCGTCAAGCTTAGATTTTCTTGCCAAGACTGTTGCGGCCGAACGGACTGTATGCCCTCTGCCGGATTTGCGGACTGAATAATTTTGTGCCCTCCGGCGGATTTGCGAGTTGAAGGATTTCGTGACTTCCGGAGGGTTGCGACTGAGCGCGGTGCGGGCATCTCGGCGAGGCTGATCGGGATCTCCAGTCCGTTTCGCGCCGGTCCGGGCCCTGCGGTCGGCCAGCTACGAGAGTGCGCGCAGGAACGGCCTGATGGTGCGGACGAGTTCCTCGGGTCGATCCCACTGCGGCGTGTGTGCGCCTGGGGTCTGCGCTACCTCGACCCCGAGTCGGGCGGCGAGCCAGGTGGCGGCTTCATGGAAGGAATCCGGTGATTCCCGGCCGACCAAGACCTGGGCAGGGGCGGTGATGCCGGCGAGCGTCGCGTCGTCAGGATGGTAGGACTCGAACGTCCCCATCTCGACGCCGAAAAGAGTCTCCCCGTTCGAGGCCATCCTGTGGCGCAGGTCCGGGGCCAGGCGATCCCAGGTCTCGTCGCCCGCAGCAAATCGGATGAAGCGCTCTACGGCTGCCTGAGGCCCCCCGGCGGCCATCCCTGCTTGGACGACCGACCTCACTGCGGCCTGGGCCTCGCCCGGGTTCTCCAGGACTGAGAAGAGCGTGATCTCGTGAAGGAGGGCGCCGCGGACGACGTCGGCGTGGCGGATGAGCAGGTCGAGGGCGGTGATCGCCCCATAGCTGTTGCCGAACACGGCGGCGGGAGCGAGCGCGAGCGCGGTGAGAAGTACTGCGGCGTCGTCGGCCTGCTCGGCTACAGATGTGGCCTCCCACCCGCTGGGGCGGGGGCTGCGGGAGTTGCCACGCCTGTCGTAGGTGACCACGGTGAATTCGTCGGCGAGCAAGTCCGCGACTCGGTCGAAGTGTCCGGCATCGCCGGTCGCGCCGGAGATGAACAGCACCGATGGGCCATTGCCCCGAAGCTCGTAGTAGATGTCTGTCCCGTTCACGGCAATCGACGGCATAGCGACTTCCTCAGCTAGACGAGGCCTTCGCGCCTCTGCGAGATACTGCTGGTCCTGCTACCTGTGCGCGTCGGACGCGGCGCGCGGTGTCGCCTGCGGGTGGGCGCGTCGAGCGGCCAAATGGCGGTCGCCGGCTGTCCCTTTCAAGTCCCAGCTTCCGTGATCTCCGTCAGATGGGGCGGCCGTACTCCAGTTGCAGGGGAAAGGGCGGCTGCGGCGATCTCGGTGATCCTGCTGGGGTCGAGGCTGACTCGGCGCAGGGCCTTGAACGTTGTCTTGAGCAGGGAGTTGGCGCGCTAGCACACGCCGTGGACATCCCGGATGACCTTGTTGCAGGTCTGCTGCGCCTCGGTCAGCTTGCCGCCTGGTTCAGATGGGTCAGCCCGGCCTCTTTCGCGCGTCGCAGCGCGGTGTCGAGATCTGGTGCGCCGGCCGCCAGGACGGTGAGTCCTTCGTGCAGGTACCGGTAGGCGGTGGATGTTGACAGGCCGTTGTCACGGGCGAGTTGGGCCATACGCGTGCCGTCGATGAACCAGCGCAGGACGAATACGGCCTGCCCAAAGCAGCCCAGCGCACGTCGTCCCCTGCGGGTGCCGATCTCGGCCCGACGGTCTCGCAGCAGCCGGGCCAGATGCTCGGCGGTGGACCGCTGCGCATCGAGCACGGCGGTGTATGTGACGCTGGTCGACACATGAGGCCCCTCGGTCGGATCTTTCTGTCGCAAGATCGTCCCTATCAGGAGCCTTACGTCTGCCCGGACTTGAGGTTGGAGAGAGCGGCGCCGCAAGCCGAAGCGTCACGATCGGTGACCGCCGGTTACCGAGAAAGGCTCACTGAACGAGCAGGACGGCACCGAGACGACGCATGACCTTGGGATGGGATCCGCAATCGAGGACGGCAAGGTGCTTCTGTCCGTCGTTTGTGTCGCCGAGACGACCGGCACACGTCACTCCCCGGGATGCCGTGAGGGACATCCTCCATCAGCCACTGGCCGCCCTGCTCACCGCACCAGACTGACTGGGCCCGTACCAGACCGGCATCGCGTCGGTCTCCCCAGGCCCGGGTGCGGGTCGGTGCGACGAGTCCGGTGACGAGCCCCGGCTGCGCGCTGAGCGGGCGTCCGGCCTTCTCGTGCTCGATCGCGAGGTCGATGCCCCTTCACGGGTGCGGCCGGCGCGGCGGAGTACCGGGCGCAGGACCTCGATGACGCCCGGGTCGTCCACCGTGGACGGGATGGGTTCGTCGCGGCCGTCGGCGATGCCGCGCATGGTCTTGCGCAGGATCTTTCCCGAGCGGGTCTTGGGCAGGGCGGCCACGACCGTGACGTCCTTGAGGGAGGCGACGGCACCGATGCGTTCGCGTACGAGCTGGACGAGTTCGGACTCGACCTCGCTCGGTTCGCGGTTGCTGCCTGCTTTCAGGACGACGAAGCCGCGCGGTACCTGTCCCTTGAGGGCGTCGGCGACGCCGATGACGGCGCATTCGGCGACGTCGGGATGGGCGGCCAGGGCCTCTTCCATGCTGCCGGTGGACAGCCGGTGGCCGGCGACGTTGATGACGTCGTCGGTGCGGCCCATCACGAAGACGTAGCCGTCGTCGTCGATGTGGCCGCTGTCGCCGGTGAGGTAGTAGCCGTCGTAGGCGGAGAGGTAGGAGGCGACGTAGCGGTCGTCGTCCTTCCAGAGAGTGGGGAGCGCGCCGGGCGGCAGGGGAAGCCTCACGACGATCGCGCCGTCCACGCCCGCAGGCACCGGCTCGCCCGAAGCGTCGAGGACGCGGACGTCCCAGCCCGGCAGCGGGCGGGTCGGGGAGCCGGGCTTGAGGGGAGCGGCTTCGATGCCCACGGGGTTGGCGACGATGGGCCACCCGGTCTCGGTCTGCCACCAGTGGTCGATCACCGGGACGCCCAGCAGAGCGCTCGCCCAGTGGTAGGTCTCGGGGTCCAGGCGCTCACCGGCCAGAAAGAGATAGCGCAGGTGGGAGAGGTCGTAGCCGGCGGTGAGCGCCCCCTTCGGGTCCTCCTTCCTGATCGCCCGGAAGGCGGTGGGCGCCGTGAACATGGTCTTGACCCGGTACTCGGCGGCCACGCGCCAGAACTGGCCCGCGTCCGGGGTGCCGACCGGCTTGCCCTCGTACAGGACCGTCGTCGCGCCGGTCAGCAGGGGCGCGTAGACGATGTAGGAGTGCCCGACGACCCAGCCGACGTCGGAGCCGGTGAACATCGTCTCGCCCGGGCCCACGTCGTACACGGCGCCCATCGACCAGTGCAGGGCCACCGCGCAGCCGCCGCAGTCACGCACGACTCCCTTGGGCTTTCCGGTCGTTCCGGACGTGTAGAGGATGTAGAGGGGATCGGTGGCGGGGACGGGAACGCAGTCGGCCGGCGACGCGGCGGCCACCACGCCGGCCCAGTCGAGATCGTCCGGGCCCAGCGCGGCCGGCTCCTGCGGGCGTTGCAGGATCACGCACTTCTCGGGCTTGTGGACGGCGAGTTCGATCGCCCGGTCCAGCAGGGGCTTGTATGCGATGACGCGCTGGCCCTCGATGCCGCAGGAGGCGGAGACGACCACCTTGGGAGCCGCGTCATCGATACGGAGGGCGAGTTCGCGCGGGGCGAACCCGCCGAAGACGACCGAGTGGACCGCGCCGATGCGTGCACAGGCCAGCATCGCGACGACGGCCTCGGGAACCATCGGCATGTAGATCACCACGCGGTCGCCATGCCCCACACCGAGTTGTGCCAGCGCTCCGGCGAAGGCCGCCACCTCGTCCCTCAGCTGCGCATAGGTGTAGGTGCGCCGGGTGTCGGTCACGGGGAGTCGTAGATGAGCGCGGGCTGTTCGCCGCGGCCGGCTTCGACGTGCCGGTCGAGCGCGTTGAAACAGACGTTGAGCCGCCCGTCGGGAAACCAGCGGTAGAACGGTGCGCCCGAGGAGTCCAGGGCGCGTCGCGGGGTGACATCCCAGTCGATGCCCTCTGCCGCCTTCAGCCAGAAGCTCTCCGGGTCCTCGGTACTGGCGCGGAAGACATCCTCGTACGTTCCCATCGCGCACTCCTTTGTGGCATCGAGGGACGGTGGTGGGGCTGCGTGCGGAACGGTGTCGGACACAAGTACCGTATGCCGGCCGGCATGGTCGAGCAGGATGCCGAAGAACGGTGGACCGGTCACCGGCATGGCGGTCGTGCGGCGGCCTGGCCGTCAACAGGCCCGCCGTCAGACGCAGCTGCTGCTCACGTGCCGAGGTGCTTACGGAGCCACTGACCCATCTGCTGGATCGCCTGGTCCACCTCGGGTACGCGCCCGGCGCCCAGGACGAACGAGTGCTGCCCTTCGGGCAGTGGGTGGACCTCGGAGGTGACCTTGAAGTCCGCGAGGCGGGGCCGAGCTGGGCGCCGTCGTCGGCGAGGGTCTCGTACTCGCCGTAGTGGACGGTCGGGCGGCAGGCCGGTCAGGTCGGCGTTCGCGATGCTGATCTCGGGGGCGGTGAAATCCGCGGCGGGGTCCTGCAGCCAGGCTCCTCGGAAGAGCTCCAGCGTGCCGCGGCTGAGCATCTTGTCGCTTGCCTCGTTTGCGTCCACTGCCGGGTTCTGGAGGGTGAGGTCGGTCCAGGGAGAGACACTGACGATCGCGCCGGGGGTGGCCTCGCCCTTGGCGATCAGGCGCAGCGGAAGCATCACCGCGAGGGTGCCGCCGATGGAGTGGCCCGTGCTGCCGATGTTCTGAGGCTGGTAGCCCTGCGAGAGCAGCCAGCGGTAGGCGGTCTCGGCGTCGTCGAGCTGCGCGGGGTAGGGGTGCTCGGGCGCCAGGCGGAAGTCCACGACGAGGGAGCGGGCTCCGGCCGCCTTCGCGATGTGGCCGGCGGCCTTGCGGTCGGAGTGCATCGAAGCGTGACGGATCCGCCGAAGTGGAAGTGGAGCAGCGCCCGGTCGGGGTCGGCTCCCTCGGGGATGGCCCACAGGGCGGGGACGCCGCCGGCGTCCACCTCGGCGTAGGTGACGCCTTCCGGCTCGGTCGACGCCTTGTGGTTGGAGTCGACGATGTCGCGGATGACGGCCAGGTCGAGGCCGGGTGTGGACGACTTCGCGCTCACGCTCGCGAGGAACTCCGCGAACTCGTGTGCCTCTGGCTCAGTCCCATGGTGGTGCTCCTTCTCGGACGGGCGCGGTGCCGGGTTCCCTCGCGGCAGCCGGGTCGATGTGCTGGTCATGACGCTACTTGCTGAGTATAGGAAAGTAAACTCAGTCGAGTGGAGTCACCCCATGGATGCGAGGAGGCTCTTCCAAGGCATCGGCGTGGAGCGCGGGAGGAGCTGCGCTGCGGGTGCACGTGTATCCCACCGAGGCGGCAGGCGGCCCCGCAGCACGCCGACCAGGGGGAGACGACGGAGGAATTTCCCTGCTGCGCTGACGACGGCACTCCGCGCCCGCCGCCGGGGGCCGGTACGCCGACTGCGCCCGCACCCTCGGAGCCGCCACCGACGGTGACGGTGACGCCTTGGCCGCCGACGAGCCCGTGGAGGCGCTAGCAGCCGTGTGTCAGGATCTTGACGTGCCCACCCTGCAAGCCCACGGCATCGACAAGGACCAACAACCCCGTCGTCCCACCGTGGACGAGATCCAGGATCTCTGCGCGCAGATCCGTGCCCGACACCCGGCGAGTGAGGAACATGATGGACATGACAGCCAAATCCGCGCGGAAACGAGATGACGACGACCGATGACCGATACCGCCGCGGCCGAGGTTCTCGCCGACGTCCACCGGGGCGTCGGCCGGATCCTTTTGAACCGGCCCAAGGCGCTCAACGCCCTGACGACAGGCATGGTCGCCGCCATCGACCGTGTGCTCGCCGAGTGGGAGCACACACCGCCGTCCGCTGTGGTGCTCGCCAGTACCAGCACGAAGGCGTTCTGTGCCGGTGGAGACATCCGCACGATCCGGGAGCACAGCCTCGCCGGGGATGCCGCGGCCAGTGAGCGGTTCTTCGCCTCCGAGTACCGGCTCAACGCCCGGATCGCCGAGTATCCCGTGCCGGTCGTGTCGCTCATCGACGGCCTGTGCATGGGCGGCGGTCTCGGCCTGTCCGTCCACGGCAGCTTCCGCGTCGTCACCGAGCGCGCGGTGCTGGCGATGCCCGAGACCGGGATCGGGTTCTTCCCCGACGTCGGGGCCAGCTACTTTCTGCCGCGGTTGCCCGGCGCGATCGGCATGTACCTGGGACTGACGGGGCACCGGCTCGACGCGGCAGACGCCCTGTACGCCGGGCTGGCCACGCACTTCGTCCCCGCGGACGGGATCGACGCGGTCGGCGATGCCCTTGCCGACAACCCAGGCGACCCGGTGGACGTGGTCCTGAACCGCCTCGCCGGCCGCTCGCCGGTGGCGCAGAGCAGGCTGGCGGTACGCGGGGCCGTGGACTGGGCGTTCGGCGCGCCGACCCTGGGCGAGATCGAGAAGCGCTTGCGTCACCTCGACACCCCCTGGGCGGCAACCGCGTTGGTCGCCTTGGACGCCTCGCCGCAGAGCCTGGAGATCACTCATGCCCTGCTGGCCCGGGGCAGGCAGCACACGTTGCGCGAGTGCCTGAGCGACGAACTCGCCCTCACGCGTACGACCATCCGCACGCCGGACTTCGTGGAGGGCGTCCGTGCGGCCTTGGTCGACAAGGACCGCACTCCCGACTGGCACCGTGCGTCGCTCGGCGGACGGGCGTTGCCGTTCTGAGCGTGTCCACCGTGAGCAGGACACCGCCTCGCGCAAGGGGCTGGTCGTGCAGGAGGGGCGCGCTTCAACGAGACGGAATCGCGGGCCCCGTCGACCGGGTTGTCGCGGAAGCGGGAGCGGAAGGCGCTATGAGCCAGTCATGCGTCCGTCGCGGCGTCGAGAGCTGCGAGCCGTCGGTGCGTCTCGCCCACCTCGGGAGATCCTCGTCTCTCTGCCTGCGCGGGCTCACGCCAGGCGTGGCGGTCCGTCCGCCGTGTTCGAGACCACGACCTTGCCGGCCTCGGTGCGGCCCTGCTCGACGTGCGCCATCGCCTCGAGCGTCTGGTCGAACGGGAAGGTGCTGTCGATGACCGGGCGGAGCTTCCCGCTGTCGTAGAGGGCGCCGAGCTTGCGCAGCTGGGAGCCGTTGGCCTGCATGAAGAAGAACTGGTAGCGCACGCCCAGTGCTTTGGCCTGCTTACGGATCTTGCGGCTGAGGGTGTTCATGACCAGGCCCATGAAGGAGGGGGCGCCGAGCTGCTTGGCGAAGCCGGCGTCCGGCGGGCCGACGACACTGATGGCCAGGCCGCCGGGCTTCAGTACGGTCAGCGACTTCTCGAGGTTCGCGCCGCCAAGGGAGTCCAGCACCAGGTCGTATCCGGACAGCACCTTCGAGAAGTCTTCCTTGGTGTAGTCGACGACGACGTCGGCGCCGAGGCTCCTGACCAGCTTCTCGGTATCGGTGTTCGTGGTCGTCGCCACTGTGGCGCCGAGGTGTTTGGCGAGCTGGACGACTGTCGAGCCGAGGACCGGCACCGGCGTGGATGAGTACCTTCTGGCCCGGCTGCACGTGGGCACGGTCGACGAGAACCTGCCAGGCGGCCAGGGCCACCAGTGGCACCGCGGCTGCCTCTTGGAGGGTGAGGGAGGCCGGTTTGGGCGCGACATCGTCCATGTCGATCGCGATGAACTCCGCGAAGCCTCCGATCCGCAGGTCGCGCGGACGGGCGTAGACCTCGTCGCCGACTTCGAAGCCACGTACGGCGGAGCCGACCCGCGTCACGACGCCGGCCACGTCGTGGCCGAGGACGAACGGAAGCTTGTACTTCAGGAGCTGCTTGAACTCCCCGTTGCGGACCATTTTGTCCAGCGGGTTGATGCTGGAGGCGCTCACTCTGACCAGACGACGTCGCGGTCTCCGACCGAGGGCTCGGGCACCTCTGCGGCGCGCGCGCCGTCCTTGCCGTACTTCTCGACGACGAATGCCTTCATGCCGGCCGCCTTTCTGCGTGGGTGTTCCGGTGGTCGATCTGATTCTTCGCGCGGGTCCCCCCGCGCGCCCGTTTCTCGCGTGCGGCCGGTTGATGTGCTGGCCACGACGCTACTTCCTGAGTATAGAAAAGTAAACTCAGATGAGGTCGGAGCCGCCCCGTGAAGGCGCGGACCGAAGCTCTTCAGGGCGCCGGCAGGGCCGAACGAGCCCTCGGCTGTCCTCGCAACCTCCTTGCGTCGCGACTTCGGATGCTGGTGGAGGAAGGGATCCTGGCGACCGAGACCTGCAAGGAGCCGGGCTCCCGGAGCCGACCGAAGTGCGTGGTCGCGCCCAAGGGCATGGATCTGGTGCCGGCCGTGATGGGGTTGTTGCTGTGGGGCGACTGCTTCCGCGCCGACCCCGGGGCCCGGCCCTACTGGCGCGACACCGCGGATGCGGCACGTCGACGCCCAGGTCCGCTGCGAACGAGGCCACGTCGTACAGGCGGAAGACATCGAGAGTGTCCCCGGCCCCGCATTTCGGATGAGGTCCGCCGAGTGAGCTGAGCACGGTTGCGACCGGGAGGGCTCGTGGTGGCCAGACGAGGTGCCCCGTGTCTGATCACGCTGCTGTTGAACTGAGCCCGGAAGCGATCGCGTTCGCGGACTTCATGGCCGGACTGGTGATTCCCGAGTCCGAGGTGGATGCGATGCGCACCCGGGTGGAGAGCGTCCATCTCACGGCCCGGGAGCCGGAAGGCGTCACCTATCGGGAGGTGGACGCGGGTGGCGTGCTGGGAATCTGGTGCGAACCGGTCGACGCCAACACCGACTACGTCCTCCTGCACGGTCACGCGGGGGGCTCCGTTCTGTCGTCGGCATTCGTCGACCGAGAGCTCGCCGGCCATATCGCCAAGGCCGCAGGGCCCCGTACTGGTCCTGGATTTCCGGCGAGCACCGGAACACAAGTACCCGGCTCAGGTGGACGACGCGGAGACGGCCTTCAACTGGCTGCTCTCCGAAGGGTATGAGCCGGGAAACATCATCACGATCGGCCATTCGATCGGCGGGTTCATCGCCGTCGCCCTGGCGCTTCGCCTCCGTGACAAGAAGCAGCCGCTGCCCGGTGCCATCGTGTCGATTTCCCCCTGGTGCGACCTCGAGATCGCCAACCAGACCAAGGCGACCAACGCCGAGACGGACAAGATACTCAGCAAGGATCTGCTGGGGTTCTTCCGGGAGTCCTGGGTGGGCGGCACGGACATCGAGTTCACGGACCCCCGGATCAATCTGAACCGGGCGGACCTGAGCGGTCTGCCCCCGACCCTCGTCTCCTGGGGAACGTACGAGGTCCTGGCCGGCGAGGACGAGGAGTTCGCCGCCCGCGTCAAGGACGCCGGAATCGACTCGGCGACCGTTGTGGTCCCGGGAGGCCAGCACTCGTACGTCTACGGTGCCGGCCGGGTTCCGGAGGCCGACGTCGCCATCGCACAGATCGGCGCGTGGGTCCGGGAGAAGACGAAGATCTGATCGCGCGGTAGGGGCGCGGCAGTCGCAAGATCCGCGCGCCTGCCGGATCGGGACGGTGGACGGACACGGACATGGCCTGCGGGCGCGCAGGTCCGCGACGCCCGTGACCTCGTCCCGGTCCAGCAGGCGACGGCCGGACGGCCGACCACGACGGCGGCTTCCTACGCGCGGGCACCGCCGTGCGCGACCTAGCTCGCCGACTTTCGGGTCGCCGTCCGGGCCGAGGATCCATCGCGTCCGGTCGACAGCGACGTCACCGCAGCCGTCGGCGACGTACTCACCATGCTGTGGGCGACCGGCTCAAACGCGAACTTGCCTGAGCACGCCGGCCGCTTCGCGGCTGAGGCGGCCGAAACCTGAGTCCTGTCGACGTGCCATGCCAAGGCACCCATTCCCGCCGAAGGGCAACCACCCATGACCTCACTCCGGGCCACCCGACCCTGCCCAACGGTCACGTGCTGCCGAGCCGGATCATGAAGTCCGCGTCGAGCGAGGCACACGCCGACACCCCGCGCGGCCGAAGCGATCCGAGAGCGGCCGAGTACGCGGCACTCAGCCGATGTCTCGCCGCAGTCCTGCCCGCGACCGCGAGGTCGATGGCTCACGGCCGGAGGCGGGCGCCTGTTCCCAGCCGGGCGGTGACTTCACGGGGAGTGAGGGTGGAGTGCTCCGCTGAGCACTCGACGACGACGCGGACCGGGGCGTCGCACTCGGTGTGGCGTACGTCCAGTACCGGACCCTCGGCGCCGAGGGCGTATGTCTCGCCCCACTGTCTCAGCGCCATCAGAACGGGCCATAGGTCCCAGCCCTTGGGGGTCAGGCGGTATTCATTGCGGGTGCGGCTGCCGGGCTCCCGGTAGGGGACGGTCTTCAGGATGCCGGCCGAGGTCAGCTTGCGGAGGCGGTCGCTGAGGACGGCTTCCGACAGGCCGATGTGGCGGTGGAAGTCGTCGAAGCGGCGGACGCCGTTGACGGCATCACGAAGGATCAGCAGTGTCCATTTCTCCCCGATCACGTCGAGCGTGCGCTGGACGGGGCAGTTCTCCGTGCTCGCCTCAAGCCACTCCATCCCACCATCGTAAGGGAGCTGACTTCGACATTGACAGTCAGCTGGACAAAAGCCTAGCTTCACTTGGAAAAGTCAGCTGACAGTCAGAGGGAAGGGCGCTGGACCGTGGGGCGAACGCGTACGTATCACTGGGACGATCCCGCGATCTCGGCGGAGGCCGCCGGACGCATGGCCGGTATCGACTTCCTGCGCGAGGTGCAGGCGGGGCGGCTGCCGAGGGCACCGATCAGCCACACCGTCGACTTCGCCCTGGACGAGGTGGAGCCCGGCAGGGCGGTCTTCTCGCTGACACCGGGGGAGGAACACTACAACCCGATCGGCAGCGTCCACGGCGGCGTCTTCGCCACCCTGCTCGACTCGGCGGCGGGCTGTGCCGTCCAGTCCACCCTCCCGCAGGGCGTGACGTACACCTCGCTCGACCTGACCGTGAAGTTCCTCCGGCCGATCACCGTGGACACGGGCCCGGTGCGTGCCATCGGCACGGTCGTCAGCAAGGGCCGCCAAACCGCTCTCGCCCAGGCGCAGTTGCTCGATGCGAAGGACCGTCTCCTCGCCCACGCCACCAGCAGCTGCATGCTCTTCCCAGCACCTGCCCCTCGGGTGTGACTCCGCAGCGGGCCCCTCGGTCTGTGGGCGCAGCCGGGACGACCGGGAGTGCCTCGACGGGGCGGTCGGTGAGGTTCACGTGACGGCCGACGCCATGAGCTTCACCGATGAGGGCGAGCTCAGGCGCTGCCGTCGCCGCCGTCGACTCTTTGGATTACGTTCGCAATACCATAGACTGGCGAAGTCGGTTAAGGGCAACCGGTCCTTCCGGCCGGCGAAGGAGCGTGTGCTGTGGTGCGGTACGGGAAAGAGCACAAGGCGGAGACCAGGCGGCGGATCATCGAGACGGCGGGCCGCCGGTTCAAGCGAGACGGTATCGACGGCTCCGGAGTCTCGACGCTCATGAAGGACGCGGGGCTGACCAATGGGGCCTTCTACGCTCACTTCGAATCCAAGGACGACCTCGTCACCACGGCAATCGCCGACCAGTTGAAGGCGCAGGCCGAGAGCGTCGTCGCGCGGGCTGCGCCTGGCCGTGCCGGACTCGAGCAGATCGTGCGGGGGTACCTGTCGCCCCAGCACCGCGACAGCCTTGGCGATGGCTGCCCCAACGCCGCTCTGCTCGACGAGATCGGGCGCTGCACCGACGCAACCAGGCAGGCGTACACCGACGGCGTGCTGGTCCTCATCGACGGCATTGCCTCCCGCATGGCGCCGCAGGCCCCGTCCTCCGCGCGCGTGAAGGCGCTCAGCCTCCTCGGCCTGATGGCCGGGACACTGCAGCTCTCC
This sequence comes from Streptomyces coeruleorubidus, assembly GCF_028885415.1. Classification (GTDB taxonomy): domain Bacteria; phylum Actinomycetota; class Actinomycetes; order Streptomycetales; family Streptomycetaceae; genus Streptomyces; species Streptomyces coeruleorubidus_A. The sequence continues at coordinate 390,036 of NZ_CP118527.1, read as the reverse complement.
CGCGCCTTGACGGACCGTCAACTCGCCGATGAACTCCTCGATCAGGGGGTGAACAACGCCCTCGCCCTGCTGGACGCCGGGCAGCGCGTCTGACGCACCACCCCTCTAGGGGGTGCGCGGCCTGCTCGAGCGACGCCTGCCTCCACCGCCCATCGTGGTCTCTCTGGGCTTCGCCCTCGAGGAAGTGGAGGAGGGCCGCGTGGTCTTCTCGCTGGTACCGGGCGAGGAGCACTGCAACTCCATCGGCAGTGTGCACGGAGGGGTCTACGCCACCCTGCTCGACTCGGCGGCCGGCGGGGCAGTCACCTCGCTTGATCTGACCGTGAAGTTCCTCCGGCCGATCACGGTGGACACCGGCAAGGTCCGTGCCATCGGAACGGTCGTCAGCAGGGGACGCCAAACCGCTCTCGCCCAGGCCCGGTTGGTCGGCGAGGCGGACCGCCTGCTCGCCCACGCCACGAGCAGTTGCATGTTCTTTCCGTTCCCGCGCCCTGAACCGCGGCGGGCATGTTGATGGCTCGCACAGGGCAGCGCTCCTGACGGCGACCGCGACGTCGGCTGACGGCCGTACCACCGCACGCACGCAGCGATTCGCCCCGGCCGAATCCGGCGAGCCGCGTTCCGTACGCTGCCGCAGCCTTCCCGGCAAACGCCGTACTCGCCGTCCCTGGGGCAATCCGAAGGACTCCGAACCCATGAGCGCCGGCATCGGCAGTGCCCCTGTCCACGACTCCGCCCCCGTCGGGCGGCACGGGAGCGCCCTTCAATTAAATTACGTTCATAATTCTAAACGGTTGGCCGGCGGCCCGCCTCTTGCGGAGCGCATTGAATTATGGTCATACTTCAATAGTCGGCGTGATGCTGAGGGACTCAACCGAACAGGGTTCCAACTCCTGCGGGCCTTCCGCCGCCGACCGAACCGACTGCAGCCGCAGTCCAGAACCCCCATTTAGAAGGGCACGGCCGTGAACGACGCACAAGGAGTACGAGGCGACGTGGTGACGTCGCACAGGAAGGCACCCACCCGCACCCTCGCCGCCGGGGGAGTGACCTTCGCCTACCGCGACCTCGGCCCGAAGACCGGCGTACCGGTGGTCTTCATCACCCACCTCGCCGCGGTCCTCGACAACTGGGACCCCCGGGTCGTCGACGGCATCGCCGCCAGGCATCGCGTCATCACCTTCGACAACAGGGGTGTCGGCGCGTCCAGCGGCTCGACACCGAAGACCATCGAGGAGATGGCGAAGGATGCCGTCACCTTCATCCGGGGACTCGGGCTCGAACATGTCGACATTCACGGCTTCTCGATGGGCGGCATGATCGCTCAGGTGATCGCGCAGGACGAACCGCAGCTCGTCCGCAAGCTGATCCTCACGGGCACCGGCCCCGCGGGCGGCGAGGGCATCAAGAACGTGAGCCGACTGTCCCATCTCGACACCGTCCGGGCCCTGTTCACCCTCCAGGACCCGAAGCAGTTCCTCTTCTTCACCCGCACCGCGGGCGGGCGCCGAGCCGGAAAGCAGTTCCTGGCCCGTCTCAAGGAGCGCACCCATGACCGGGACAAGGCGATCTCCCTCACGTCGTACTTCGCCCAGCTCAAGGCCATCCACCGCTGGGGGCTCGCGCAGTCCCAGGACCTCTCGGTCATCCATCAGCCCGTGCTCGTCGCCAACGGCGAGAGCGACAGGATGGTGCCGACGAAGAACTCCTTCGAACTGGCCCGGCGACTGCCGAACGCCGACCTGGTCGTCTACCCCGACGCCGGCCACGGAGGCATCTTCCAGTTCCACGAGCAGTTCGTGGCGGAAGCCCTCGACTTCCTTGAGCGGTAATGGGGGGGCACGGGCGGGCGGCACGTGCGCTGGAGACGTTGGAGGCTTCTCCGGCCCGGGTGGTCGACGCGCGAGTGTTCATGCTCGGACGCGCGGAACGGTTATCGCATCCGGGCTCGGCTCAATACCCTCGCGCATCGCCCGGCGGAGGTCGACCACCACACTGTTGCGGCTCGGTCGTAACTCTCAGTGCATGAACATGTGGGCGTTCTCGATTCCCTGCTCGAGGACCTCGTCGGCGAACTCACGGTCGGCGAGGGCGCGGGACAGTTGTAGCGTCCCCACCATCATGGCGCGGCGGAGGGGCATCCGGTGCCGGGCTGGTCACGGTGCTCGGGCGACAGATAGCCGCGAACGAAGTCCTCGAGTCCCTGTCGGCCGGGCCGCAGCGTGTCGTACCTCTCCACCTGCGTGCGCAGTTCATCGGCGACAACGTTGGTGACGAGGTCGTCCTTGGAGGCGAAGTGAGCGTAGAACGCTCCGTTGGTGAGCCCGGCGTCCGCCATCAGTGTCGAGATGCCCGAGCCGTCATCCTGTCCTGCTTGAATCGGCGGCCGGCCTTTTCTGGTGCGTAACCGGGGTGAGTGGCCGATCATGGTGGCGATGGCTGGGTATATAAAAGTAAACTAAAGCTCGGTTAGAATCGCTCCCATGGATGCGTGGACCGAAGTTCTTCAAGACACCGGCATGGACCCCCGACTGGACCGGGACACGTCCAACTGCTCCATCGCGCGGACTCTTGAGATCGTGGGTGAGAAGTGGACGATCCTGATCCTGCGCGAGGTCTGGTACGGCTCGTCCCGTTTCAGCGACTTCGAACGCGTCCTCGGCTGTCCTCGCAACCTCCTGGCGACGCGGCTCCGGATGCTGGTGGAGGAAGGGGTCCTGGCCACCGAGACCTACAAGGAGCCCGGTTCGCGGAGTCGGCCGAAGTATGTGATCACTCCTAAGGGCATGGATCTGGTGCCGGCCGTGATGGGACTGCTGCAGTGGGGCGACCGTTACCGCGCCGACCCGGAGGGGCCGGCGGTCCTGGCGCGACACCGCGAGTGCGGCGCGCACGTCGACGTCCAGATCCGCTGCAAACGAGGCCACCCGGTGCAGGCGAAGGACATCGAGAGCGTCCCCGGTCCGGCCTTTCGTATGAGGTCGCCCGAGTGAGCTGCTGCCTGGACCGCCCCCTCTCGGCGGACAGGGGCAAGTCCACGGCGTCCTGAGCGATGAGCGCCAGCGCGAGTGTGGGGTCGGCGGCGAGGGTCGTGGGGCCGACGGGCTTCAGAACTCCTAACCTGATCTTCAGGTGGTTGGATCACTCCGGAACCGTTGATCCGGGGGTGTGGCGTGGCTTGGCCGGCCGAACTGTTCAGTCCGAACCGCTGGAAGATAAATACGTCGACAGCGCCCCTCGGTACTCGGCAAAGTGGCCGCCCGTGACGAGCAGTGAACTGTGGACCCGCGCGACCGCTGACCGCTATGACGCCGAGGAGACCGAAATGTCCTCGGCTGCCGTTCTCGGACCGACTCTCGACTTCCTCGCCGAGCTCGCCGGCGACGGCCGGGCGCTGGAGTTCGCCATCGGAACCGGACGAGTGGGCGTCCCGCTCCGGGAACGCGGCGTGCCGGTAGTGGGCATCGAACTGTCCGAGCACATGGCAGCGGTTCTGCGGCGCAAGATCGACGAGAGCACGCTTCCGGTAGCCATCGGGGACATGGCTGCCACCGTGGTCCCCGGCGAGTTCACCCTGGTCTATCTCGTCTACAACACCATCACGAACCTGCTCACGCAGGACGAGCAGGTCGAGTGCTTCCGCAACGCCGCACGTCATCTGGAGCCCGGCGGCCGATTCGTCATCGAGCTGGGCGTGCCGCCGCTGCGGTTCCTGCCGCCCGGCCAGGTCGCGGTTCCGTTCGACGTCTCCGAGCAGCATCTCGGCTTCGACACCTTTGACCTGGTGGAGCAGATTCTCGTCTCGCACCACTTCACCCGCGACGGCGACGACGGCCGCTACCGTCGCGGCAACTCCCGGCACCGGTACGCCTGGCCGGCAGAGCTCGACCTGATGGCACGGATCGCTGGGCTCGAGCTGGAACGTCGCGTCGCGGACTGGGACGGGGCGCCGTTCACCCAGGACTCCGCGAAGCACATCTCCGTGTGGCGCAAGCCAACCTGAGGTCGGCCGCACGGTGAGGTGCCCGCCGGGGCAGGTCCTGTTCCGCGCGGTCTCCCGCCGAACCGGACATGACGGTTTCCCGGTATCCGGCTCTCCAGTGACTACTGCGTGTCTGTTTTGGCAGGCCGTTTTGAGTGGATGCGGTCATGGCAGTGTCGCAGGCCACGACGGTTTTGCGACGCCGATGCAACATGACGCGCGCCCAGTCGGGGGGCTTCCTCGGCCGCCGAGGCGCAGCGGGGTTCGGTGGCGGGCTCGCCGGTGTCGCACCGGTCGACGGCACGGTGGCGTCGGTCCTCGTGCCGGACCACCAGCGGATCGTGTCGGTGCTGGAATCGGAAGCGTGCCGGAGGGCATGCGACGGTCGAGGGCGAAGCGCTTCGCGGAGCGGGGGTGGGCTCTGCAGCTGCGGCCGGGGGTGTTCACCGCGCTCGCGGTGCCGGCCGGCTAAACGCACCGGGGCTGCGTCCGGCCAGACGGCTGCTCATCAGCATGGTCATTGATCACAGCCCCATGGACTCGTGCAAGGCGAGCAGCGTGTCGTAGTCACGCACCAGGCGACGCGAGGGCAACAGCCAGCTAAGCGTTCTCTCCACCACCCAACTGCGGCAGCACCACGAACCCCGTCGTGTCGACGGCGCGCCGGACGATGTCCAGGGGGAGCCCGAGCTTCTCTCGGCCCAGTGGCGACGCGGCTGTCCTTGGATGCGAAGTGGGTCTAGAAGGCGCCGTTGGTCAGGACCGCGTCATTCATGAGCTCGCGACTCCGGAGCCGTCGATGCCGTCCCGCTCGAGCCGGCGACCGGCCGTCGCAATGATCCGCTGCCTTGTCTCCGGCTTGTGTTCTTTCGCGTACCGCACAGCCGGTCGCCGCGAACCCCGGTCGCGGAGGGCGAGGCGAGACCGTCCGCGCTGGTCAGAACGGCCTTGTAGGTGCTCTACCCGGACGGCTCGAAGCAGGCGTTCAAGACCTGGCTGAGCGAGTGCTGACGTGAGGTGCCGCCCAGGGCGGCCTTTCGGCGCCCTGGGCGGCGGGTTCGCGTGTCGTGTGGCGGGCGGCGGTTCGCCGTCCGGGTCAGCGCAGCGAGAACGTCGACAATCTCTGGCCCTCGCTCAGCACGAGGTACACGTCCTGGCGCCCCTTCGCGGCGGCGGACAGAGAGGCGTTCACCGTCTCGTACGTGTACACCGACCCCGTTCCGGACGCCTTCGCCGTGCCGATGAGCACGCCGGTCGGCGAGCCGAGCCGTATCTCGACGTTGCCGGCCGCTCCGGCCACCCGCGCACTGAACTTCACCGCGCCGGAGCCCAGTTGGGCATCGGCGAACTCGAGCCAGGCCCCGTCGGCCGAAGCCCCCACCGCGGTTCCGCGGACCTTGGACTCGTCGACCAGCCGCACACCCTCGTAGTCGTCGAAGTTCTCGGCCCGGGTCGGCCGTGAGAGATCCCGGGCCGGGATCGTCTCGCCGCGCACCCTCAGGGATGTACGGGAGCGGATGTCCTCGGAGGACGCGCCCACGAGGACGTCGTACGTGCCGCTCTCGACCACCCACTTGGAACGGGTGACGTCCCAGTGTGCGAGGTCCTTCGTCATGAGCCTCAGCTTGACGGTCTTCGTCTGGCCCGGCTTGAGCGAGACCCGCTGGAACGCCTCCAGCTGTTTCAACGGCTGTTTGTCGCGTGAGACGCGCTGGTGGGTGTAGAGCTGCACGACCTCGTCCCCGGCACGCTTGCCGGTATTCGTGACGGCGACCTCGTATCCGCCGTCGAAGCGCTTCAACTGCCCGTAACGGAAGGAGGAGTACGAGAGTCCGTAGCCGAACTCGTAGAGCGGGTCGCCCTTGAAGTACTGGTACGTGCGGTCGTGCTTGATGTTGTCGTACTCCAGGATGGAGGGGAGGTCGGCCTCAGACTCGTACCAGGTCTGGGTGAGCCGTCCGGCCGGGTTCACGTCGCCGAAGAGGACATCGGCGAGGGCGTTGCCGGTCTCCTGGCCCGCGTGGGTGGTCCACAGGAGGGCGGGGACCTCCTTCTGGAGGGCGCCGAGGGTGGTCGGGTAGCTGTTCTCCACGACCACGACCGTCTTCGGGTTGGCCGCGCGCACCGCCTTGACCAGGGCTTCCTGGGACGGGGCCAGGCTCATGTCCTCACGGTCGTCGTTCTCGCGGCCGTTGATCGCCGGCATGGATCCGACCACCACGACCGCCGCGTCCTTGCCCTTCACCGCCGCCACGGCCTCCTCGGCGCCGCTGCGGACGACGTCCTTGGTGTAGCGCGCGGCCTCGGCCTTGGTGACCAGGCCGAGGGTGCCGTCGTCGCCGGTCGGGCCGAGGTAGACCGGGTTCGACCACCAGGGCTCCCGGGTCTCGTAGCCCGCGTACCGCAGCAGGTACGTGCCGTCGGCCTGCTCCTCCAGAGCGAACTGCTGCTGCACGAACCAACCGTTCGGCTGGACCTGGTCGTTGACGAAGTTCGACCAGTTGTAGCCGACGTACTTGCCGTTCGCGGCCGACCGCAGGGTCACGATGCCGGCGCCCCAGTCGAACACGTCGAACTGGGCCTCGGCCCCACTGGACGCGCTCTCCTTCAGCGCCTCGCCGTCGGCGTCCGTCCCCGCCGTCACGTACGTCCCGCTCTCCGCGTTCTTCAGCGTGATCCGGTCCACCCCTTCACTGCTCGCGACCGACGTGCCGAGTTTCGCGGCGATGCCCTCCTTGGGCGTCACGGCGTACGGCAGGGCGCCCGAGTACCAGTCGGTGTAGAGGGTGTCGGCAAGCGGGCCCACGACCGCCACGTCCTGGGACGCGGAGGCCTTCAGGGGCAGGGCGCCACCCGAGTTCTTCAGCAGCACCGCCGCATCGGCCGCCGCCTTCCGGGCCAGCTTCTGATGGGCCGGGCTGTTGATGACGGACTTGTCGATGGAGCCGTACTTCCCGCCGCCCGGGTCGAATTCACCGAGCCGGACGCGGATGCTCAGGATGTGCCCGGCCGCCGTGTCGACGTCCGACTCCTTCAACAGACCTGTGGACACGGCCGACTTGATCGCCGTCGTGGTCCGCACGGAGTTCGTGTCGTCCGTCGTGAAGCTGTCGATGCCCGCCTTCAGCGTGGCCGCGTTGCCCTCGGTCAGGGTGCCGTAGTACTTCTGACTGCCGGTGCCGGTCAGGTTGTTGGGCGCGTGGGCGTCGGTGACGTTCAGGAGGTCGTGGGAGGTCCAGGCGCGTAGGTCGTCCAGCGCCGGATTGACCGTCGCCGGGCGGCCGTTGACGAGGTTGTACGAGGACATCACGCCGGTTGCCGCGTCCGCCTCGATCGACGGCCTGAAGGCCGGCTCCTCGTACTCCTTCAGCACGCGTGGACGCAGGTCGGACGAGGTGGTGGTGCGGTCGACCTCGTTGTTGTTGCCGAGGAAGTGCTTGAGCGTGGGTGCCGTCTTGAGGTGGTCGGGGTCGCCGCCGGTGAGGCCGGTACCGTACGCGGTCGCCATCGAGCTCGTCAGGTACGGGTCCTCGGAGTAGCCCTCCTCGTTGCGGCCCCAGCGCGGGTCACGCAGCGGGTTGACCACCGGGGCCCACAGGTTGAGGCTCCAGCCGGCCGGGCGCTCCTGCTGGAAGCCGCGTGCTTCGTCGCCCACCGCCGCACCGACCTTTTTGATCAACGCCGGGTCCCAGGTCGACGCGAGGCCCACGGCCTGCGGGAACACGGTGGTCTCGCCGAGCCAGGCGACGCCGTGCAGGGCCTCTGTGCCGGTCTTGAACGACTGGATGCCGAGGCGGGGGATCGCGGGCTGGTACTGGTGGAGCAGAGAGATCTTCTCGTCGAGGGTGAGGCGGGCGAGGAGGTCGTCGACACGGCGGTCGACGGACAGCTTCGGGTTGCGGAAGGCGTACGCGGGGTCGTCCGCCGCGGCCGTTCCCGTGGCCGTGACGCCGAGTCCCGCGACCAGGGTCAGGCCCAGGGCCAGGGCGGGGACGCCCCGTCCCACGGTGGTTCTCCGTCTTCTCTTGCCTTTCATGGCACGGCTCCTTCAACTAGGGCCTTGCATTTGGAGCTTGGACAAGACTGCTTCCGTGGGGGAGTGGGGTGGGGGGTGGTTCAGGGGCGGGGCATGGTGCTGGCCCGCACGGTCAGCCGCGGTGACAGCAGAGTCGCCTCCGGTGCGGTACCGCCGCCGAGTTTCTTCATCAGCAGGTCCACCGCCCCAGCGCCCACCTCGGCGGCCGGTATGGCGATCGACGTGACGGGGACGCGGACGCGCTCGGCCAGTTCGTCCGGGCAGATCGCGGTGACCGACAGATCCCTCGGAACCCGTAGGCCGAGCCCCTCGAACGCGTCGATCAGTGGCTCCAGGACCGGCTCGTTGTGCACGACGACACCAGTCAACGCGGGCCGCTCCCGCAGGAGTTGCTCGGCGACCTGACGGGCCGCCGCAGGAGTCGACTCGCAGGGGTGGACCGAGGAGGACAGCCCGTTCCGGTCGGCCGCGGCGGTGAAGCCCTGGACCACGCGCTGGGCGAACCCCGTCTCCCGTACGTACACCTCGGGCGGTGACCCCACGAGTCCGATCACCCGGTGCCCGAGCCCGGCCAGATGCTCGACGCACAGCTCACCCGCCGCCCTGAAGTCCAGGTCGATGCAGGTCAGCCCCTCCGGCTCCTGGGGAACCCGATCAGCACCGAGGGCCGGTCCAGGGCGCGCAGCAACGGCAGCCGAGCATCGTGGAGTTGGAGGTCCATCACGATCAGCGCGTCGACCAGTGCCGTGTCCGCGACGCGCCGCAGCCCCGCCTCACCCTCCTCCTGCGTCAGCAGCAGCACGTCGTGGTCGTACTGGCGGGCGGAGGTCACCACCGACACCGCGAACTGCATCACCACCGGCACATGGATGCCGGCCCGCAAGGGGATCACCAGCGCCAGCACGTTCGACCTGCTGCTCGCCAGCGCCCGGGCCCCGGCGTGCGGACTGTAGCCGAGCTGGAGGATGGACGCCTCGATGCGCCGCCGGGTCTCCTCGGAGATCGGGCGTTTGCCGCTCAGGGCGTACGAGACCGTGCTGGGGGAGACCCCGGCGTGCCGCGCCACATCGGTGATCTTGACCATCAGCCGAGCTCCACCGTCAGGAATCCGGTGCCGGCCTTCGCCCGCACCTCACGTCCGCCCGAGGCCAGCCCCCAGGGCGCCGAGGGGGCGTTGCAGGAAGCCCGCAGCGTGTCCCCCTCGCGGACGACGGTGAAGGTCACGTCTCCCACAGGCACCGTCACCTGGGCGCCGCGGTCGAGCCCGTACGCGTGCAGGGTGACGCCGTCGGCGTACGCGTAGTCGGGCCGGTCGTCCACGGCCCCCACCGGGATCACCGCACCCGGCCTGACCAGCAGCGGAACGCTCAGGAAGCCGTGCCGCTCGTGCACCCAGCGCGGCCCGGTCACCGGCTGCCCGCTGAGGAAGTGGGTCCAGGTGCCCTCGGGGACGTAGTACGAGACGTCTCCCTCGTCGGAGAACACGGGCGCGACCAGCAGGTCGGGGCCGAGCATGTACTGCCGTTCCAGATGCGCGCACCCGGGGTCGTCCGGGAACTCCAGGACCATCGCGCGCATCATCGGCACACCCTCGGAGTGCGCGGCGCGGGCGGTCTCGTACAGGTACGGCATGAGGCGCAGCTTCAGGCGGGTGAAGAGGCGCAGGACGTCCACGGCCTCCTCGTCGAAGAGCCAGGGGACGCGGTAGGAGGAGCTGCCGTGCAGCCGGCTGTGCGAGGACAGCAGGCCGAAGGCGATCCACCGTTTGAAGAGGGCGGGCGTCGGCGTGCCCTCGAAGCCGCCGATGTCATGGCTCCAGAAGCCGAACCCGGACAGGCCGAGGGAGAGCCCGCCGCGCAGCGACTCGGCCATCGACTCATACGTCGCCTCGCAGTCGCCGCCCCAGTGCACGGGGAACTTCTGGCTGCCTGCGGTCGCCGAGCGGGCGAAGACGACGGCTTCGGACTCACCCCGGTGCTTGCTGAGCACGTCGAAGACCGTGCGGTTGTACAGGTACGAGTAGTAGTTGTGCATCCGCTCGGGGTCGCCGCCGTCCGCGTACGCGACGTCGACCGGGACCCGCTCCCCGAAGTCGGTCTTGAAGCAGTCGACGCCCTGCGCGAGCAGCGCCTCCAGCTTCGACGCGTACCACTGCCGGGCGGGCTCGCTCGTGAAGTCGACCAGTGCCATCCCCGGCTGCCACAGGTCCCACTGCCAGACACTCCCGTCCGGCCTCTTCAGCAGATGCCCGAGGGCCTTGCCCTCCGCGAAGAGCGGCGAGCGCTGCGCGATGTACGGGTTGATCCATACGGAGATGCGCAGGCCGCGCTCCTTGAGGCGGGCCAGCATCCCCTCCGGGTCGGGGAAGACCCGCGGATCCCATGCGAAGTCGCACCAGTTGAACTCGCGCATCCAGAAGCAGTCGAAGTGGAAGACGGAGAGCGGGAGTTCGCGTTCCTTCATGCCGTCGATGAAGGAGGTGACGGTGGTCTCGTCGTAGGAGGTGGTGAAGGACGTCGACAGCCACAGCCCGAACGACCAGGCGGGCGGCAGCGCCGGGCGGCCGGTGAGTGCCGTGTACTTGCGGAGGATGTCCTTCGGGGTCGGGCCGTAGATGACGTAGTACGTCAACTGCTGTGTCTCGGCGCTGAACTGAACCCGGGACACCGCCTCCGAGCCGACCTCGAACGACACCCGGCCCGGATGGTCGACGAATACGCCGTAGCCCGCGTCCGTCAGATAGAACGGCACGTTCTTGTACGCCTGTTCCGTGGCCGTGCCCCCGTCGGCGTTCCACATGTCGACGACCTGGCCGTTCTTGACCAGCGGCCCGAAGCGCTCGCCGAGCCCGAAGACCTGCGTGCCCACGCCGAGGTTCAACTGCTCGCGCAGATAGTTGCCGCCGGTGCCGGCGTCCCGCATGATGCCCATGCCCTTGGGCCGCTGGAGGTGAGGGTGCGGCCGTTCGCGAGGAAGTCGACGTGCCAGGGCCCTGTGCGGCTCACTTTTATGGACAGGGCGCCCGCGGTGAGGGTCGCGGATTCCTCGTCGTACCCGGTGTGGGCCGTGAACTCCTCCTTGCTGAGCTCGAATTGGGGCCCGTGCGGCTCCTCGCCCTCGAAGTGCGTGAACGTGACGCCGATGACGTCCGGCATCGGCGCGTGCGCGCTGATCGTCACGACCGGTCCCTTCAGCAGGTCGCCGCGGTGGCGGATGGGCTGGGTCGGCGCGTGGATCTCCAGGGTGCCGGAACCGTCGGACACATCGAGGACCTCGACCGGGTGGGCCGCGGTCACGCCCTCGCGCAGCAGCCAGTAGCCATCGGTGAACTTCACTCCCGTACCCCTTACTTGACGGCACCCACGGCGATCCCACGGGTGAGGGTCCGCTGGAAGACGAGGAAGAAGACGATGGCGGCAGCACGCCCAGCAGCGCGGCGGCGTTCGTCATCGTGGCGTCCATCAGGCGCTGGCCCTGGAGCACGCCGAGCGCCACTGACACGGTCTGGTTGTCGTTGGAGATCAGCATGACCAGGGGCAGCAGGAACTCGTTCCAGGTCCAGATGAAGAAGAAGACCAGCAGTACGCCGATGGTCGGGCGGCTGACGGGAACCACGATCCGCCACAGCACCTGCCACTTGTTCGCCCCGTCGATCCGCGCGGCCTCGATGATCTCGCGTGGGAACTGGCCGAGCACGGAGGAGAGGAGATACGTACCGAACGCGGCCTGGACCACGGTGAAGACGATGATCACGCTCAACCGGGTGTCGTACAGGCCGACTTCCTTGCTCAGGTAGTAGACCGGGTAGACCAGCGCCTCCTGCGGCAGCATGTTCGCCAGGACGAAGAAGGCGAGCACCCAGGTGCGGCCCTTGATGCGGCCGACGCCGATCGCGTACGCGTTGAGGACGGACAGGACTACGGCCAGGAGAGCCACACTGCCGCTGATCAGTACGGAGTTCACGAGCTTCTGCCCGAAGTCGACGCGCTCCCAGAAGTCCTTCAGGCCGTCCAGGTAGACGCCCTCGGGGAGGCTGAGCGGGCCGTTCGCCGAGTACTCGGCGGGCGACTTCACCGCGTTGATCGCGACGATCAGGAAGGGCAGGACCATGAACAGGGCGCCGATGAACAGGGCGACGAGGACGGGACAGCGGCCGACGACGGAGCGGACGGGCCGGCGTGATGTGGTGCGTACGGCTTGTACGGCTGTCATGTGCGGAGCCCTTCCTCGGCGTCCTCGGCGCGGGTCTGGAGCTTGAGGCCGATGAGCGCCAGCACGAGGATGACCACGGTCAGCACGGTCGAGATCGCAGCGCCGTAGCCGACCTGGGTCTTCTCGAAGAAGGTGGTGAAGGAGAAGTAGGAGGGGACGTTGGTCGCACCGCCGGGCCCACCCTTCGTGAGGACGTACACCGCGCCGAACACCTTGAGCGCGGCGATGGTGCACCAGAGGAGGACAACGTAGATCTCGGGCCGGATCTGGGGGAGGGTGACGTGCCAGAACCGTCGCCACCAGCCGGCGCCGTCCAGCTCGGCGGCCTCGTACAGTTGCGGGTCGACGCGTTGCAGCCCCGCCATGAAGACGACCAGCGGGAAGCCGATCTGCACCCACACCATCACGCCCATCACGCTGTAGAGCGCGATGTCGGGGTCGCCGAGCCAGTCCTGCTGGAGGCTGCCGAGCCCGATGGCCTTCAGGAGTTCGTTCAGGGAGCCGTTCTCCGGCGCGAGGATCCAGCTCCATACGATGCCCGCGACCGCGATCGGCAGGACCTGCGGGAGATAGAAGCAGGCGCGGAGCACGGCGACCGTCTTCGTCCCGAAGTGCTTGCCGACGAAGTCGAACAGGGCGGCCGCGAGAACCAGCCCCATCACCGTCGGTACCGCCGCCATCGCCACGACCATGAAGAGGCTGTGCCGGAAGGACGCCCAGAACTCCGAATCGCCCATCAGCTCCCGGTAGTTGGCGAGCCCGGCCCACTTCGGAGTGCCGACGCCCTGCCACTCGGTGAAACTCACGCCCGTGTTCATCAGGAACGGCACGATGATGATCGCGAAGAAGGCGAGGATCCCCGGGAGCAGGAACAGGGTGTACGAGTCCCGGGGGCGGCGCGGGCCCTTCGCGTGCTGATGCTTCTCGGTGACCCGGCCGCCCCGTGCTCCCCGTTCGACGGTGACTGTCACGTCTTCGGCGCGCCCTTGTCGTACGCCTCCTGCACCGCGTCCAGGTAGGCCTCCGGTTTCGCGCTCCCCGTGATCAGCTTCTGCGTCTCGGAGACGAGGACGTCGTAGAAGCCGGGAACGGGCCAGTCCGGGTAGAAGGCCAGGCCGTCCCTCTCGGAGAGCGTGTTGAAGTTGGCGATGAGCGCCTTGGCCTGCGGATCGGTGATGGCGGCGGGGTCGGCCGCCACCGGGACGCCGCCCTTGTTGCCGAGCAGGTTCTGGATCTTCTTCGACATGGTGATGTCGATGAAGTCGTACGCCAGCTCCTTGTTCTTGGCGCCCTTGGGGACGACCCAGAGGTTGCCGCCGGAACCGAGGGTCATGTCCGAGTCCGGCCAGAGGAAGGTGCCCCAGTCGAACTTGTTCTCCGCGGCGAACCGGCCGTACCACCAGCTGCCGGAGAACAGGATCGGGCTCTTGCCCTGGATGAAGGAGACCCCGGCGTCCTCCGCCTTCGTGCCGCTGGACTTCTTGCTGATGTAGCCCTTCTTCACCCAGTCCGCGAAGGTCTCGGCGCCGTAGGTCCAGGCGGCGTCGTGGAAGTCGGTCTTGCCCTTGTAGAGCTGGTACGAGTCGACCCACGCGCGGTCGGCCTTCGACAGCGCGAGCTGGTAGAGGTACTGCCCGGCCATGTACTCGGCGCCCGCGTTGGCGAGCGGGGTGATGCCCTCGTCGACGAACTTGTCCATGGCGGCGGTGAGTTCGTCGAACGTGGTGGGTTCCTGGATCCCGTACTTCTTGAAGAGATCCTTGTTGTAGAACACCATCGTGTACTCGGCGTAGTTGGGGATTCCGTACCACTTCCCGGAACCCATCACGCCGTTGGTGTCGTACTGGCTGGTCGTCCGCACCCCGGAGCTGAGCTTCTTGTCCCAGCCGCGCTTGGTGGCCTCGGCGGACAGATCGGTCAGGAGCCCCTGCTTGGAGAGGAGGCCCGCCGTCGCGTTGCCCTTGTTGTACTCCATGACGTCGGGTGCGTCGTCCGAGTTGAGGACCATCGGGGCGGTCTTCTGGATCTGTTCGAAGCCCTTCTCCTCGAACTCCACCTTGACCCCCGGATGGGTCTTCTCGAACTCCTTGATGGCCGCGTTCCAGGCCACGCCCATCGCGCTGTCCGGACCTTCGTAGTGCCACAGTTTCAGCGTCTTGCCGTCTGATCCACCACTGTCCGAGTCGCCGCAGGAGGCCATGAGCAGAGCGCCGCTCAGAACCGCCGCAGCGGTCGCCACCACACGCCTTCGTGCCGTCAACATCCAGTGCCTCCAGGGGAGTCGGATGGCTCACTGTCCCGGTGAGTCGTGCTCGTCACGCTCGTAGTGGGGGGGCGTCACGCAGAGTTCATCGAATCGTTTCGATGCGGGACGTCGAAGCGCTTCGACGGAGGAAGGTATGTGGGAGCTGGGGGCGCGTCAATGGGGCGCGTCGGAATTGGGACGGTGGGTCGGTGGGTCGGACGCGGTGTGGTGGTCGGGAGGATCGAAGCCGTCGCTGGTGTGGCGCGGGGTGAGGCGGTGGCGGGTGCGGTGGTCCGGGACCAGGCCCTCACTGCGTCCAGGTCCTCCTGCACCGGCTCGAACCGGCCGTAGGGTACGGACTTCCGCTGCCCCTCTCTGGGCGGTGTTCACGAGCGCCCCGGGGGCGCACAGCCGGCTCGGCCCGCAGCATGCCGACGTCGACCGCACCACACAAACGCAGAGCCCCCGTCGGGAAACCGACGAGGACTCATGAACGATCGAGGCTGATCTTCTTGGATTTTGGCTACTTGCGTTCGAAGGACCAGGTTGTGCTGTTATCGGCCGATCCGGTGTTCCATTTCACTTCGCCGGCCGAGGTTCCGTACATGTAGTGCCTGTCGGATTGTTCGTTGTTGAGCCGGAAGCCTCCGGCCGTTGATTCGAGCCTCCATAGCGAATCTGGGGTGACTTCGCCGGAGTTCCAGATGACGGCGTTGTTCGGTTCGGAGTCGGCGTAGAACCGCCCGGTTCTGGCGTTCCTGATCGTCCACGCGCCGGTGGAGTGCTGCGTGACGACCCAGTCCTGGTCGTCGTACGAGCTGGCGGCGGCGAGGGTGACCGCGCCGTTCGCGTCCGAGTCCAGGTACTTACCCGTCGCCACGTTTTTGATCTTGTAGGTGGCAGACGGTAGGCCCGGGCTGCCACCACCGCCACCAATGCCGCTCATGATGGCATCGATGATGCCCTGCTGGGTCACCGCATGGGAATGCCGGTTGAATAGCCCGAACCCGTACCGACCGGTTTCTCCGTTGTCCCAGTAGACCGGGGCCGCTCCGTACTTCTTGGCGGTGGACGCGACGGCGCGCATGTAGTCCGCACGATACCTGGGGTTCGATGAATCGAATGATGACTTGTCGATCGCGCCGTACTCACCGACGACTACCGGGTACCCCCGCACGACGAACTTGTCGTACATCTTCTTCAGCTGCGCGTCCAGATAGTCCTCCTGCCCCCAGGTCGACGTCTTTGACGAATTGGTCGCGGCTCGTCCCCATTGCGTGATGGTGCCGCTTTCCTCTCCGGTGAAGTCCCACGGGTCGTAGTAGTGAACGGAGATCATGATGCGCTGTTCATTACTGGGGATGGAGGGGGAGCGATACTGGTCGGTCGGCAGCACGAAGCCGTAGTTCCCCGCGGTGTACTCGATGTTCGTGTTCCAGCCGGGAACGAGCAGCCACCTTGAACCGTTGTTCCCGCCGGTCCTCCGGACGGTGTCCACGAAGATCTGGTTGTAGCTGTTGATGTTCGAGTAGCACGGCTGGGTGGGGCGGCCGAATTGACCGTCGAAGTTTTCGTTCATGGACTCCAGGATCAGGCGCTGGTCGTAGTTCTGGAACCTGGTCGCGATCTGCTGCCAGACCTTCTGGTACTTGGTCCTGATCGCCGTCTGGTTGGACGAGTCACAGATCAGCCAGGAGCCGTCGATGGTCTTGTAGCCGTCGCCGTGCATGTTGATCAGCACGTACAGGCCACGGTTGTAGGCGTAGTTGACGACTTCCTGGATCCTGTTCAGCCAGGCGGCGTTGATCGTATAGTCCGGGCCGGGGCCTATGTGTCGCAGATAGGAGACCGGGATTCGTATTGTTTTGAATCCTGCGGATTTCACCTTGTCGATGAGGGCCGGCGTGATGGTCGGCTGGCCCCATGCCGTTTCGCTGGGATATCCGTTGGAGTTGGCCTCCAGCTGGTTCCCCAGGTTCCAGCCGGCGCCCATGTCGGCGACGATCTGCGAGGCGTTCAGCTGTGTCGTGGTGTCGGCCGATGCCTGGTTCGTCAGGCCGGTGACAGATGCGGCGACCGCCAATACAACGGCAAGGAACGTGGCTCTGATCTTCCCTGCTGGTGAAACCATGGGTACTTCCTCTCTTCCGGTCTTGAGGGTGTCAAAACCAAGTAGATCTACCTGCCTGGGCGCGGTGGTGGTCATGGCATGGTCGTGCGCTCCCGCATGATCACGAGTGGGAAGCGCTCGCGCGTGGGGGGAGCAGCTCGGCGAACTCGGCGCGACCACTTTGCCCCTTGACCACAGGTCCCCCTTTGGTCCTGGGGGAACAGGAGGAAGTGTGGCCCTGCATCAGCGAGTGAACGTACATGGTCAAGCGCGTGCCGATGTAAGCGCATGCTGGAGATCGTTTCAAGTGTTGCGCGCGAATCGGTGTGAACGTGCACAGTTTGTCTCGGGGTCCGGAACAGGCTCATCTGCGGGCGGCCTGGGCATCGCCGGCTACGCCCCGGCCCAGCCGGCCGCCGCCTCGTTGATGCAATGACAGCGGACCGTCCGTGGCACTCGCAGCCAGGGCGGCAGGCGAGACCCTCTGTTACTCGGAAGTATGCTTCATTCGGTGTCCGACCGGGCATCAGGTGTTATTCGGCGGTCAGTCAGGCGACGTGCGGGTGTGCGTGCCCTGGCGCGAGGTGGCCGGGGGAGACATCGGTGGACAGAGCGGCGGGAGGCAACACCCGAGTCATGTCTGGTCGTCGGGTCGGGTCGTTGCAGTGGGACCGCCCTATTCGATGCGTCGGAGCGGATCTTGGCGAACCTGTCCCAACACGAGGAGATCTTCTCTGGCGACGGCACTCGGCCGGTGCGCACGCCGCGCTGGCAGGCTGATGCTTCGCCAGCGGGTTTGGTGGTCACCTTGGTCGCCGATTACACGTTCCCGGGTCGGGTTTGGTTGCCGGCGGCGGCGATCGTGGCGTTGCTGGGGGAGTTCGAGGTGGCCGCCGGTGCCGCCCGTACGACGATCAGCAGGCTGGCGCGTCGGGGGGTGTTGGAGGGCAGTCGGCGGGGGCGGTACAGCTCGTACCGGCTGACGCGGGAGGCCGCTGTGGATCTGTGGAGCGGTGGTGCCTCGATCGCCACGTTCACCACGCGGCCCGACTCGTGGGACGGGTGGTGGACCCTGGTGGCGTTCTCTGTGCCGGAACGGGAGAGTGCGCGACGGCGTGCGCTGCGCACCGCGTTGCGGTGGCGGGGGTTCGCGCCGTTGTACGACGCGGTGTGGGCGTCGCCGCACCCGCTCACGCCCAAGGGGCGTGCCGAACTGGCCGGCTTGGCGCTGGGGGCGGTGAGTGTGTTCCGTGCGCGGCAGGTGGATCTGCAGACGGAGGCCGACCGCAGTCCGATCGAGGCGTGGGACCTGCCCGGCATCGCCGGTCAGTACGAGATGTTCATCCGGCGGTGGAGCGGCCTGCTGCCCCGTATCGGTGCTGGTGGTGTCACGGGCGCCGCGGCGGTGCGCGCCCGTACCGAGGTGATGAACACCTACCGTCATTTCCCGGTGCTGGACCCGTTGCTGCCCATCGATCTGCTGCCGGCCGACTGGCCTCGGTCCCGGGCGAGGGAAGTGTGCGTCGCGGTGTACGACGGTCTGGCCCACCCGGCTCAGGAGCATGTCCGTTCGGTGGCGGCCCGGTTGGCGGACGGTCCGCACCTCGACATCAGTGCCCATACGATCGCCGGCATGAGTGCTGGTATCGGTCACAGCCACGGCTGACGCCCGGCGGTCTGACCCTGAGTTCAAAGGGATTTGGGTCGCAGCGATTGACAGATGAGGGTCCGATCGCGACTCTTCTGTCATTCGAAGCGATGTGGGAGCGTTCACAGTCAGGTGGCCCGCACAGAGCAGATCGCATGCATCGCTCCTCGCCGCCTCGGGCCTTGTACCTCCGCATCAATGGTGACAGGAGGCATCTCCATGCGTGGGTTACGGATGGCCAACGCAGCCCGGGCACACGCATTACGCCCGATACGGCCGGGGCATGCCGGAGGTCGGCCGCCCCGGCCTGACGGACACGGAGCTGCGCGGCCACTTCGTCCGTCGACGGCAACGCTGAGCATCCTCAAGAACGCCGACCCCTGTTCAACCAGAGCAGCCGTTCGCGATGTCTGTCCGGTCACCACCGGAGCGATCAAGTGGTGGGCCGCTCGCTCGGAAGGTGGTGCACGCGCCAATGGCAGTGTCACGAAGGCGGCTTCTGGCGCTGGGCGCCGGAGCGGCCGCCGGAGGGTTCGGGCTGGCCGGCTGCGGGTCGCAGCGCTCGCTCGGCGGCTCTGATGAGATCACGTTCTGGACCTGGGACCGGTCGGTCAGCGACGAGCTGGTCGCCCGGGCCGAGACCAAGGGCATTCCCGGGGCCGAGGGCTTCCGGGTCAGCCGCACGAAAATCGGCGGCAACTACAACACCAAGGTGCGCACCACGCTCGCCGGCAAGTCCATGGTGCCGGACATCATCGGCATCAACTCCGACGTGGCCACCTTCTTCCCCAACCAGGACGTGTTCGTCGACCTGAACGACTTCGGCGCGGCCGAGCTGAAGAGCCGGTACCTGGACTGGAAGTGGAACCAGTGCATCACGCCCGAGGGCCGGATGATCGCGTTCCCCATGGACACCGGCCCCACCGCGCTGTTCTACCGCACCGACGTGCTCAAGGAGGCCGGGATCACTACCGACCCGGAGGAGCTGGCGGCCCGGGCCCCGGACTGGGACGGCTTCATCGCCCTGGGCAAGGAGCTGCAGAAGTCGCAGCAGCGGGCGGTGATCTGCCCCCACCTCAGGCAGATCTGGGACATCCGGATCGGTCAGCTGGGCAGCAGGTACCTGACCGAGGACGGCCGGTACATCGGGGACCGCGACGAGATCCGCGAGATCTTCGAACTGGGCTACCGGGTGTCCAAGGAGGGCCTGTCGGCCGGTGCCCTGGACGGCTCCAACGACGTGGAGGGCGTGGTCACCAGCGGCCGCCAGGCGGTCGCCATCGGCGCAGCGTGGTGGGGCCTCGCCTTTCCGGAGGCGGCCGCGCCGGACACCGAGGGCAAGTGGCGGGTCACCGACCCGCCCGGCGGCGCCGGCAATCAGGGCGGCTCATTCCTGGCGATCACGAAGTACTCCAAGGATCCAGAGGCGGCCTACGCGTTCATCACCTGGTTGCAGTCCCCGGAGAACCAGGTCAAGGCGTTCACGGAGATGTCGCTCTTCCCGTCCTCTCCGCGCTCCTTCGCCATGCCGGCGATGCGCGAGCCGCGGTCCTTCTACGGCGGGCAGCGCACCATCGAGGTGTTCGGCGAGTCGGCCCGGCAGGTCAAGACCGTCTACCGGAGCCCGTACGACCGGGTGATCGACCCCGTCATGTTCGACGAGATGGCCAACATAGACGCCGGCAAGAGCGTCGAGGCGGCCTGGAAGGACGCCCAGGACGCCATCGAGCGCGAGCTGACCCGCGAAGGGGTGCTCTGACATGAGCTTCACCGAGACCCTGCGCGGGAGCGCCGGCAAGCTGCGCGGGAACGCCGTCAAGCCGCCGCCGGACGGATCCAGGCCGCAGCCCGGCTGGCGCCGCTACTGGCCGATGTACGCCGCGGTGTCCCCGTTCTTCCTCCTTTTCGCCGTCTTCGGCGTCTTCCCGGTCGCCTTCTCCATCTACCTGTCGTTCATGTCCTGGGACGGCATCGGAGACATGAAGTCGATCGGCTGGGAGAACTACGAGTACCTGGTCACCGACCCCGACTTCTGGCAGTCGATCGCCAACACCCTGATCATCTGGGTCCTGGCCACCGTCCCGATGGTCTTCCTGGCGCTGGTCATCGCCTACGCGCTGCACACCACCGTGCGGTTCAAGGCGTTCTACCGGGTGGCCTACTTCGTCCCGAACGTCACCTCGATCGTGGCGATGACCATCGTGCTCGGCTCGGTCTTCAGCGACAGCTCCGGGCTGCTCAACAGCATGCTGCGGGTGATCAACGCCGGCGAGGTCGGCTGGCTGTCCGACCCGTGGGCGATGAAGGTCTCCGTCGCCGCGATCACCATCTGGCGGTGGCTCGGCTACAACACCATCATCTGCCTGGCCGGCCTGCAGGCCATCTCCAGCGACGTGTACGAGGCGGCCAGGGTCGACGGCGCCAGCAACCGCCAGACGTTCTTCCGGATCACCATCCCGATGCTCCGCCCGGTGATCCTCTTCGTCGTCATCACCTCCACCATCGGCGGGCTGCAGCTGTTCACCGAACCGCAGGTGATGTTCCCGGACGACAGCGGGAACGTCGGCGGGCCCGGCGGCGAGGCCACCACCATCGTGCTCTACCTCTACCAGCAGGCGTTCATCTTCAACCGGTTCGGCTACGGCGCGGCCATCGGCTGGGCGCTGTTCATCCTGATCGCGGCGTTCTCCATCATCAACTGGCGGCTGGTCGCCGGCCGCAGCGAGGACGCGACCGGCACCGGCAAGGGGAAGAAGAAGGGGAAGGGGAGGTCCCGTGCGCGCTGAAACGGCCGCCCGAGTCCGGACGATCCTGGGCCACGTCATGCTGATGTTCGGCGCGCTGATCACGATCTTCCCGTTCTACTGGATGTTCGTGATGGCCTCGAACACCACCGGGGACATCTTCGCCTACCCTCCCAAGCTGATCCCCGGCTCCCACCTGTGGGAGAACATGAACAAGGTGTTCGACGGGATCGACTTCTGGGGGTCGATGGGCATCACCGTCGTGGCCGCCACAGCCGTGACGTTCCTGGTGCTGCTCTTCGACTCGCTGGCCGCCTTCGCCTTCGCCAAGTACGACTTCCCAGGGCGGAGGGTGCTCTTCTGGATCGTGCTGGCCACCTTCATGATCCCGATGCAGCTGGCGCTGGTGCCGCAGTTCGTCACCCTGGCCTGGCTCGGCTGGGTCGGCTCGCTCAAGGCGCTGATCATTCCCGGTGCGGCCAACGCGTTCGGGATCTTCTGGATGCGCCAGTACGCGCAGGGGGCGATCGCCGACGAGCTGATCCAGGCGTCGAGGGTCGACGGGGCCGGGTTCTTCCGCCAGTGGTGGACGGTGGGGCTGCCGGTGCTTCGCCCGGGGCTGGCGTTCCTGGGGATCTTCACCTTCTTCCACATCTGGAACGACTACCTGTGGCCGCTGATCGTGATGACCGACCCGGGCAAGGTGACGCTGCAGGTGGCCGTGCAGCAGCTGAACGGCGTCTACACCACCGACCAGTCGATGGTCATCGCCGGAGCGTTCATGTCGGTGATCCCGCTGATCGGGGTCTTCCTGATCGGCTCGCGCCACTTCATCGCCAACCTGGCCGCCGGCGCCATGAAGTTCTGAAGCAGCACGCGCCTGGTCGGCGCCGTTCGAAAAGCAGTCTCCGCACGTGCGTCGAGTTCTTCAGGCAGGCCCTGCCCCTGCCCCTGCCCCTGCACGGGAGGATCCATGAAACAGTCCATCAAGGTCTCGTTAGCCGGGGCCACAGCCGTACTCCTGTCCGCCGCGGCTACGACGCTCGGAGTCGACGCGGGTGCCGCGACGCCGACGGACGGCGTCGCGGCGGCGGCCGCCAGACCGATGGAGAACCTCGGCCGCGGCGTCGTGGCCGTGCGGTCGAGCAACACCAGTGTTCTCGTCTCCTGGCGGCTGCTCGGACTCGATCCGGACGGCATCGGGTTCAACGTGTACCGGTCCACCGCCTCAGGCCAGGAGGTCAAGCTCAACTCCGCGGTCCTGACCGGAGGCACCAACTTCACCGACTCGACGGCCGACTTGACCCGGTCGAACAGCTACCGGGTACGGCCCGTGATCAACGGCGCGGAGCAGCCCCCGAGCGGCGCCTTCACCCTGACCGCCAACCACGCCGTCGAGCCGGCCGTTCGCGTACCGCTGCGCGCCGGTGGCCCGGTGAAGTTCGTCTGGGTCGGTGACCTCGACGGCGACGGTGAGTACGACTTCGTCCTGGATCGCCAGACATCCCCGCAGACACTCGAGGCCTACCGGCGCGACGGGCAGCTCCTCTGGTCGGTCAACATGGGGCCGAACAGCACCAACCAGAACAACATCGAAGGCGGATCGTCCACCATCGACGTCGGCCACAACGACGGCGTGACCGTCTACGACTTCGACAGCGACGGCCGCGCCGAGGTCGCCGTGCGGATCGCCAACGGAGTCCGCTTCGGCAACGGCACCACATTCACCAGCAGCGACAACAACCGCCAGTTCATCGCGATCCTCGACGGCATGACCGGGGCGCCCCGCGCGACCGCTCCCGTGCCGACGGACTACCTGGCCGACGGCCCGATGTACGCCCGGTTCGGTGTGGGCTACCTCGACGGTTCCCGGCCCAGTCTGGTCGCCTTCATGAAGAACCGGAGGGGCAACGGGGCGTTCAACCTCATGATGGGCGCCTGGCAGTTCACCGGCCAGTCCCTGACCCAGCAGTGGAAGTGGCTGCGCGGCAACCAGAACACACCCGACGGGCACAACACCCGCGTCATCGACGTCAACGGTGACGGGACCGACGAGGTCGCCGAGATCGGGTTCGTGCTCAACGGCAACGGCACCCTGCGGTACTCCCTGGGCCCCGCGGGCGTCATCCACGGCGACCGCTTCCACATCGCCAAGATGGACCCCAACCGCCCGGGCCTGCAGGGCTATGGCGTCCAGCAGGACAACCCCAGCGGTCTGCGCGAGTACTACTACGACGCCACCAACGGCTCCATCATCTGGCGACACACCGCGTCCGGCACGGCCGACGTGGGACGCGGCATGGCCGGCGACATCGATCCGCGGTTCCCCGGCATGGAGGTCTGGTCCTTCTCCGGCCTCTACAACGCGCCCGCCAACCGCCTCACCGAACCGAACACCTCGCTGCGTCCCTGGCCGCAGCTGGGCCTGTGGTGGGACGGCGACATCACGATGGAACTGCTCAACGACGGCAAGTTCGAGAAGTGGAACCCGAGCAACCCGAAGCCCAGCAACAGCCTGGCGCGGCTGCTCACCACCTCGAACTACGGAGCGGTCGACGCGAGCCAGAACGTCCAGCCCACCTTCTACGGCGACATCCTCGGCGACTGGCGTGAGGAAGCCGTGTACACCAACGCGAGCTACAACCAGCTGATCATCTTCACCACCGATCACCCGACGAGCACCAGGTTGTACACGCTCGCGCACAACCCCGCCTACCGCAACGCCATGACGCTCAAGGGATACATGCAGTCCCACCACGTCGACTACTTCCTCGGTGCCGGTATGGCCCGGCCACCCCGGCCGAACATCACCTACTCCGGGAGCTGACGCTGTGAGAACCGCGAAGTTCGTCACCCCTGCCCTCCTGCTCTCGGTGGTCACGGCGAGTTCCGTCACGATGGCCCCCGGCTCGGCGTCAGCGAGCGATGCGGCGGCCGGAAACACCTATTACGTCGCCCCGAACGGGAATGACGGCGCAGCGGGTACGCAGGCCGCTCCGTGGGCATCGATCGCCCGTGCGCAGGCCGTCGCCAAGGCGGGTGACACGGTCTATTTCCGGGGCGGCACCTACGCCTACACCCGCGCGAACAGCACCTGCTCGAGCCAGACCGCCAGAGTCGACGCGATCACCCTGAACAAGAGCGGCAGCTCGGGCAACCCGATCCGGTACTGGGCCCAACCGGGCGAGAAACCGGTCTTCGACTTCTCGCGGATGACGGACAACTGCCGTATCAAGGGCTTCAACGTCACTGGCAGTTGGATCCACCTCAGGGGACTGGAAGTCAAGGGCGTTCCACAGAACAACAACCGGAACGCCGAGTCGTGGGGGATCTGGGTTTCGGGCAGCAACAACGTCTTCGAGCAGATCAACACCCACCACCACATGGGAACCGGCCTGTTCATCAGCGGCGGGGGCGGCAACCTCGTCCTCAACTCGGACTCGCATGACAACTACGACCCGCGCAGCAGTGACGGGCCTGGGGAAAACGCCGACGGGTTCGGTTCGCACTACACGCCGGCCGGCCGCGCCGCGAACGTGTTCCGGGGCTGTCGCGCGTGGTGGAACGCCGATGACGGGTTCGACCTCATCTCCACCTACTCGCCCGTGATCATCGAGAACTCGTGGGCCTGGCGCAACGGGTACGTGCCGGGGACGACGACGCCCTCCGGCAACGGAGCCGGCTTCAAGTCGGGCGGATACGGGGGTGACTACGAGGCCAACG
Source organism: Streptomyces coeruleorubidus (assembly GCF_028885415.1). Lineage (GTDB taxonomy): Bacteria > Actinomycetota > Actinomycetes > Streptomycetales > Streptomycetaceae > Streptomyces > Streptomyces coeruleorubidus_A. The sequence continues at coordinate 365,336 of NZ_CP118527.1, read as the reverse complement.
CGCCGAAGCACACCGTCCGCTTCTCAGTGGCGTTCCTCAACAAGGCGGCCGGTTTCTACTCCAACCACCACCCGGTCGCCAACGACTTCTTCAACAACACCGGCTACGGAAACCACCCCAACTTCAACATGCGTGGCGTCACCTCAAGCGGCGCCGCCGTCGGCCGGGGCAACCTGCGCAACAACATCGCCTACACGGGAACGCCGACGTCGTACATGACCGGCACGAACGCCGCGTACAACTCCTGGAACCTCGGCGTCCCCCTGTCGGACTCCCAGTTCCAGAGTGTGTCGACGTCCGGCTGGGACGCGCCCCGTCAGACCGACGGGAGCCTGCCCGTGCTGCCCCACCTCCGTCTCGCGGCGAACAGTGCCCTGATCGACAAGGGCACCGACGTGGGACTGCCCTTCAGCGGAAGTGCGCCGGACCTCGGCGCCTTTGAGAACGATGAAAGGTGACATCGTGAGGCAAAGACCGCGTGTCGTTTCGAAGTACTGGAAGTTGGCCGCCGCCGCGTTGTTGTCCGTGGCGTTAGCGGCACCGCTTTCGGCGAGCACCGCTGCCGCAGAGACACCGGCAACGGAGACGTCGGCCACGAAGACATCGGCCACGGCGCTCCAGGACCAGGGTGCCGCTGCTGGACCAGCGAAAGATCGCGGCCTCGAGTACCTGGTGTCCGACTACCAGACCCGCACTCCGTCGAAGTACACGGCCGGCTCCTGGAAACCCTTCGCCAAGGCGTTGAAGACCGCGGCCGATGTCGCCGGCGACACGTCGGCCACCACGTCGGAGGTCGCCGACGCGAAGACGGCTCTGATGACCGCCGCCGCCGATCTGAAGGCCGCTGACGAGGGCACCTTCCAGACCATCACGAACAACACCTTCTGGAACGACACCAGCGGCAACCCCATCTATTCGCAGGGTGGCGGAGTCTTCAAGTTCGGCGACACTTACTACTGGTACGGCGTGCACTACACCGGCGCCGAGCTCTACCGGGCCAATCCGACGAGGAAGTACGACGGGAACGTCAGCTTCGTCTCGATCCCCGTGTACTCGTCCAAGGACCTGGTGAACTGGAAGTTCGAGAACCGCGTCGCGACGCGTTCCACCGGCGTGGGCAGCGGCGCCAACCTGGGGGGTGCGGGCTGGGTCGGGCGGCTCGGCGTCTCGTACAACGAGAACACCGGCAAGTACGTGCTCGCCGTGCAGATGTGGCACACAGGCAGGGGCGGGCACGGCGTTCTGCTGCTGCAGGGCGACTCACCCACCGACACCTTCGACTACGGCTACTTCCAGACCCAGATCACCAACTCGCCCACGACCGGCACCGGGGATCAGACCGTCTTCACCGACGACAACGGCAAGGACTACCTGATCTTCTCCAACCGCGAAGGACGGTCGCGCGGCTTCGTGGCCAAGTTCCGGGAGTCCGACTCGCTGCGGATCGAGCCAGGCGTGGAGATCCGCCGCGGCGACGGTCGCGAGGGCAACGCCATGTTCAAGCTCGACGGCAAGTACTACCACGCGGCGTCGGACCTGCACGGCTGGAACACCTCGGTCAACTACGTCAATGAGTCGACCAGCAGCAACGTCCAGGGCTCGTACAGCAGCGAGTACGTCCTTGCCGGCACCGAGATGGACTACAGCCACGTGACCCAGACCGGGTTCTTCGTGACGGTCAAGGGCACCAAGCAGAACACGGTGATCTACGCCGGCGACCGCTGGGCCGACTTCGCCTGGAACGGCATCGGGTACAACCAGTGGGTGCCGATCACGAAGACCGGCGCGAGGCCGCAGTTCCACTCGGTGAGCCAGTGGCAGTTCAACGTCACGACCGGAGAGTGGCGTGTCGGGCAGGCGAACAACTACATCCTCAACCCGGACATCCAGGCTGATCGCATCATCGTCTCCAGTGTGCGGGGATGGCGGAACCTCGGCGGTTCGGTGACCAACGTCAACGGTGGTGTGAACGGGTCTCGCTTCGCCCTCCAGGTGAGCAACAGCGGCGGCGTCGAGCAGCGGATCGCGTCGGTGCCCGCAGGCACCTACACCCTGTCCCTGCACGCTCGGGGTAGCGCCGGACAGGTCGTGATCACCGGCGCCAACGGCAGCCAACGCACCCTCGGCATCCCGTCGTCGAGCGGCTGGGCCAAGCGCGAGCTCACCGGCATCCAGCTACCCAGCGGGGCCGCCACCGTCACCGTGCGGGCGTCGGGTTCGGGCGGCGTGATCGTCGACCAGCTCTCACTCGTCAAGACCTCTCCCGACACACCACCGCCTCCGGGGCGTTACGAGGCAGAGACCGCGCCGGCGGTGTGTCAGGGCACGATCGACTCGAACCAGGCGGGCTTCTCCGGTAGCGGGTTCTGCAACGGCAGTGCCGCCGCGGGGGCCTTCGCGCAGTTCACGGTGACCCGGGCGACCGCTGGTACGGCAACGGTGGCGATCCGGTTCGCCAATGGCTCCAGTAGCGGTGCGAGGCCGGCGAACCTGATCGTCAACGGAACCACGGTGGGGACGGTTTCGTTCGAGTCCACCGGTGCGTGGACGACGTGGTCGACCAAGACCGCAACCGTCTCGTTGAACGCCGGCAGCAACACCATCCGGTTGGATCCGACCACGGCAGCCGGACTGCCCAACGTCGACTACCTCGATGTCGGTGCCGGCACTGCCTGACATCCCACGCTCTGCCGGTCTCTTCGACCGGCAGAGCGTGCAGGGTCGCGTCCTTGAGACCACGACACCGTCACATCGTCAGGAGAAGGAATGAGCAGCAAGCGTCCGGCCCGCGTCATCGCAGGCATGACGACGTTGGTCACCATGGTGTCCGCGACTTCACTCATGGTGCCCACGCCGGCCCATGCGACCTTCGGAAACGCGGACATCAAGCCGATCGAAAGCAATATCGCTGCCAAGCCCTGGGCCTCGGCGAGAGCCGGCAACGGCTCGTCGAACGCCGGGCTGGCCATCGACGGCGACCCGACGACGTCCTGGCAACCCGGTCGTGCCGGCGCCCCGCAGTGGCTCACCGTCGACCTCGGTGGAACCTACGACAACCTGCGTAAGGTCAAGGTGATGTTCCCGGACCGTGGCGTGGCCTACCGGTACGTCGTCGAGGCTTCATCCGACGGTCGCCGGTGGAAGACCATCACCGACAGGTCCCACAACCGAGCCGTGTCGCGTGGGGAAGTGCACCTGTTCACCCGGCCGGCAACGCGCTTCGTCCGGCTGACGTTCACTGGTGGGCCGGGCCGTGCCCGGGCTGGTGTCAGCGAGCTCCAGGTCTTCAACTACCTGCGCGACGACCTCACCCTCGGCGCCGATCTGTCCTGGATGGACGACGTCCAAGACCAGCAGTACTGGGTCGACCCCCTGGCCGAAGACCGCGGCGCCGGGCCACACCTGCTCGACGTGGCCAAGGATCGTGGCATGCAGCACACCCGGCTGCGGATATTCAACGAGCCGCGCAGCGAGAGCACCGGTCAACCGACGCCGATACCGCGCCAGGGCCCGGAGCGCTCACTGGTCTCAGCGAAGTGGATCAAGCAGCGGGGCATGGGCCTGGGTATCGACTTCCACTACGCGGACTCATGGGCGGACCCGAGCAAGCAACCCAAACCACGTGCCTGGGCCGAGCTGGAGTTCGCGGACCTGTCCAAGGCCGTGTACGACTTCACCGCCGACTATCTGGACCGATTGATACAGCAGGGCACCACGCCGAAGAAGGTCGCCGTCGGTAACGAGATCATCAATGGGTTCATGTACGGCAGCGAGGCGGCCCACATCGGCACGACGAATCCGCCGTATTTCGTCGACCAGGCCGATATCTACCAGTCGAAGCCCGGCGGTGGCCTGCTGTGGAAGTACTGGCGGTCGACCGACCCTGTGGAGCAGAAGCTCTACGACCAGTCGTGGGACCGGTTCACCACCCTGGCCGCGGCCGGGATCAAGGCCGTCCGCGACGCGTCACCGACATCCGAGGTCGAGATACACGTGATCGTCGACAAGGACAAGCTCGCCAAAACCATGGAGTTCTGGCACCAGTTCCTCACCCGGGTGAAGGCAAAGGGTCAGAACCCTGATGTGCTGGCCATCTCGTACTACCCGGAGTGGCACGGTACGCCCGAGGCGCTGGATCTCAACCTGAACGCCATGGCCACCACCTATCCCGGCTACGAAATCGACATCGCCGAAACCGCCTACCCCGCCTCGGGCGGCGACGGCTCGCCGTTGCCCAACTCACCCTTCCCGCGAACGATTCAGGGGCAGGCGGACGCTGTCCGGAGGGTATTCCAGGCCGCCAACGACGTGGTCGACAACCGAGGTTCAGGTGTGCTGGTGTGGGAGCCGGCCGGCTACCAGCCGATGTTCCGGGCCGTGCCCGGACTGGCGAACACGTGGGAGCCACACGCGTCCATCAACGTCTTCAACGCCAGCCGCGCCAAGCACATCCTCCAGGACACCATCTACACGTCCACCATGGTGGGTGCCGCCCCGAAGCTGCCCTCCTCCATCCGCATGCTCACCACCGCCAACAGCACGATCACCGGTGTCCCCGTCCGCTGGCAGCCGTTGCCACCTGGCGCGACCGACAAGCCGGGTGAGGTGACGGTCACCGGGATGACCGACAAAGGACCGGTCACGGCGGTCATCGACGTCGTTCCCAGGCGCGGCGAACACGCCTCCACCACCTCATGACCTCCTTCGCCGAGCGACCCGCCGGGCAGCAGGCCGACTCTGCCGCCGACCGGACGCACCCGGCAACGGGCCCAGCCGAACGCCCATCGCTGCACCCATTCCCGTACCCAAGGAGACATCCATGACCATGCAACGACGGACATTCCTCAGGATGAGCGCGGCCGGAGCGACGGGCGTGAGTCTGTCCTTGCTCGTCGCGGGGCAGGCACCAGCCGCCGTCGGGCCGTTGGACACGGCGCCGACCACGCCGTTCGCGGTCGGCGTGCGCCGGTATGACTGGACCCGCGGCAGCCGACCGTGCACCACCTACGTCTACTACCCCGCCACCGGCACCCCCGGCGGCAGCCCGGTGACGAACGCCCCGGTCGCAGGCGGTGTCTTCCCCGTCTACAACTTCACCCACGGCTTCGGAAGCAGCCCGCAGAACTCCCTGTTCATCATCCGGGCCCTGGCCTCGGCGGGCTTCGTCGTCCCCGCCCCGCACTTCAACCACAACTTCAACGACGTCAACAACGGCAACACCTCCAAGGACGTCTCCCAGATCCTCACCAACACGCTCGCCCTCAACGCGAGCGGACCGCTGGCCGGCCACATCAACACAGCGATCGGCGTAGGCGTGTCGGGCCACTCCCTGGGTGGCATGGTCACCCACGGCCTGCTGACCTCCTGGCCCGACAGCCGGATCGTCTCCGCCAACCCGCAGTCCTGCGTCGACATGGGCAACCCCGCCAGCTCGGTCCGCGCCAAGGTCCTGTTCGTCCACGGCGACCGGGACTCGACCACGTCGTATTCCTCGGCCCGGCAGGCGTACTCGGAGATGACCTGGCCCAAGGCGTTCCTCACCTTCGTCGGCGGCAGCCACACCAGCTTCTGGAGCGACCAGCGCTTCCCGAGGACCGTCGTCGACTGGGCCCGCTGGACCATGTACGGCGACACCGCCGCACGGGACCGCCTCCCGGCCGACGCGTCCGGGTCCAACACCAGGTGGGAAGCCCAGCTGGGTGACACACCCGGCGGCCCGGCCGCTTACACCCTGGTGGCCCAGCACAGCGGCAAGGCCGCCGACATCTACGAGGCCTCCACCGCCGCCGGCGCCCGGCTCGTCCAGTGGGCCACCAACAGTCGCTCCAACCAGCAATTCGAATTTGTGGACGCCGGCGACGGCCACGTCCGCGTCAAGGCCCGGCACAGTGGCCTGTTCCTCCAGCCCACGGGCACCGCGACCGGCGCGGACATCGTCCAACAGGCCGGCAGCGGCGCCACCGGCCAGCAGTGGCGCGTGGTCGACCACGGCGGTGACGTGATCAGCCTCGTCAACCGGGAGTCCGGCCTGGCCATGGACGTCTGGGAGTACTCGACCGCCGACGGCGCCCGGATCTCCCAGTGGACCTACACCGGCAACCCCAACCAGCGCTTCACCCGCCGCCGCGTCTGACCCGGGACCTGTCGGGGCATGGCTCGGGCAACAGGGCGGGCGGTGCCCAGCCGCACCGTCCACCGCTGCGAGACATCGCCCACCTACCTCGCACAACTCCGCGAACGCCTCGGTCGTTCGGCCACTGTTACGACGCCCCACGCTCGGGCGGCGGTGGCCGTTCGGCTGATCCGGCCGGGTCGCGGGATGTTTACTCTGGCGCCGTGAACTCTTGGCACGTGATCGCCGGGCCGACCGCTCCAGGCGTTCGTCGGCGCAGAAGGCTGTACGCGGTCTGTGTGGGCGTGATGATTTTGGCGGCCGGCACGGATCTGCTGGAAGCGGGCCTAGCGGCGGCACCGGGCGCGCAGGACGGGTACACCGTGACGCCGTGGCTGCAGCCTGCCACAGTGCTGCCGCTCTGCCTGGCCGCGGTGCTCTGGCCCGTCGACAGGCGGCCTGCGTGGGTCAGTCCTGCGCTGCGCATCGCCGTACCCGCCGGGGCCTCGGTGGCGTTGACGGTGGTCGCTGTCCTGGCCGACTGGCAGATGGCTTTCGGCCTGGGGGAAGTGGCATCCCTGCTGTACCTGTTGCTGGTTGCCGTCCGTTCCTGCCCCGGGTGGTGGGCGACGGCGTTCGTGGGGCTGTTCGGTGTGGCCGTCGTCATCCTGCCCGCCAGGTTTTCCACGGACTCCACCGCAGCCGGAGGAATCGGGCTGGGGCTCCTGTTTCCGGTCATGGTGACCGCCGGACTGGGCGGCTACCTGCGCTTCCTCGATCACCGCCGCCGCGCGATGGTCAACAGGACCCGCCGGAGTGAACGCCTCGCGATGGCCGCCGACCTGCACGACTTCGTCGCCCACCACGTCACGGGGATCCTGGTCCAGACGCAGATGGCCCAGATGATGGCCACCGACCCGGACCAGCTGCGTCCCGTGCTGCGGAACATCGAAACATCAGCCACCGAGGCCCTGGCCTCCATGCGGCGCACCGTCGGCCTGCTGCGCGAGGCCCCGGCCTGCACCGCCGCAGCCGACGGCACGAACCGTCCGCTCGGCGATCTGGCGGCGCTCCCGAGCCTGGTCGAGGGCTTCCAAAGCGGGCCCGTCGGCCCCAAGGTCGTCGTGCACCGTGATCCCGCCGTACCCGACGATCTCCCGCCCGAGGTACAGGCAGCCGCCTACCGCATCGTCCAGGAGGCCCTGACCAACGTCCGCCGCCACGCCGCCGACGCCGACGAGGTCACCGTGGACCTGGTCCACGACGGCCGCGCGTTGACGGTGGCCGTGCGCGACGACGGCCGCGGCGGCACCCGGATCCCGCAGGCCGCGCGGGGCGGTGGCTTCGGTCTCGTCGGCCTCACCGAACGCGTCACCGCCCTCGGCGGCGGACTGCGCACCGGACCCCGCCCCACCGGCCAGGGCTGGGAGGTCACGGCGGTGCTGCCGACGGCCTCATCAGCCAGGACGTGACGCGCCGGCGGCCTGAGTGACGTGACACAGGCTCGGGGCCTGGCCGGTGAGGACGCCGCCGCGTGCGCGCGCCGTTGCCCCAGCGGGAACGGTTTAGCGGCTCGTTCGGGTGAGGAGGTGGTCGATGGTCTGGGCGGAGCGCAAGAGGGCGAACCGGTAATCGGCCAAGGGTGCCACGACGGTCATGAACGCGTAGCGGCCGGCTGCGGCGCAGGCGGCGGAGAGCGCCTCCAGGTTGAGGTTGTCCAGCAGCGGTACACCTATGGCGGTGATGGCCAGGGCGTGCACGGGGAGGACACGCCCTCGACCGGAGAGGGCCGCACATCGCTGTCGCCGTCACCGCCCAGCAGGGCGATGCCGCGCTCGGCGAGCAACGGCATGGCGACCGCATGGAAGCCGGCACTGGCCTCGTCGGGGTTCCAGGCACCGAGCTCCCGGCGGCGACGGAAGTGACCCGAGCGCAGCAGGACGGCGTCACCCTCGCCGATGGTCACACCGAGGACCTTCTCGGCCGCCAGGACGTCCTCGGCGTGCACGGCCGTGCCGGGCTCCAGCCAGTCGCGGCCGAGCACGGCGGGCATGTCGAGCAGGACACCCGGGTCACCAGGGGACCGAGGGCGTCGACCGCGCCGAACCGGGCCCACTTGGCATCGACGGACTCGCGCGCGACGCCCGTCGTACAACTGCCCGCGGTAGGCGATGTGCGACAGCGCGTCCAGGTGGCTGACGCCCTTGCCGTGATAGTCCGCGGCGATGAAGTCCTTGTGGCAGGTGGGCTCCGGCGGCTCGACGTCGCCCAGCTCCGTCAGGTGATGCAGGGCGGGCCTGCCATTGTCGGGGCCGGGCATCGTGTTCCACGGCAGAGCCATCGGGACGACGGTCCCTGAGCGGACCAAGGCGGCCGCCTGCCCTCCCGGCCGACTACACCCCCGCCTACTTCTGCTTCACCATGGCGGGGGTGCATCCTCGCCCGCGCGGTCCTGACCGGCACCGCCGAGACGCCCGCCTGACTGCCGTAGCGACGAGAAGCGGCGAGGGAGTTCGTATCACGCCCGCTGTTCGGCGAACCGGACCCGGCGGACGAGGACCTCCCGCGACTCGGTCCACACACCGACCAAGCGCCCGGTGAACCCGCCCGCCACTTCGGTGGAGAGATAGCGCCCGTCCAGGCGGGCGAGGACATCGGTACCGGCTCCGTCACCGATGCCCAGCTCGATGTCGTCCGGTCCGTTCCAGGTCGGCTCCGTGGACCGGATGCGGAGGAGGACAGGGGAGCCGGGCAGCGGGCGGGATCCGAGAACCGCTCGGACCTGCCCGACCCGTGCGACGGCCGTGACTTCGCCGTCGGCGACGCGCAGCCCGTACCAATGGGCACCATCGAGCCGTAGCGCGACGGTGAACGCGCCCTCTCCCGGCTCGACGAGGAAGTCGGCCTCCCAGTGGTCTCCGCCGACGCGGGTGAACAGACCCGAGGGCTCACCGGTCTCGCTCGGTGCGTGCCCCACGACCACCCCTTCCGGCACGCTGTGGACGAGTCGGTCGGGACGCTCTCCCGGCGAGACCCACCTCAGATGCAGTCCGGGCGCGTTGAAGTCGTCCTCGAAGTCCCGCTGCCCGGTGGGGACGCGCAGGCTCGCCGGCTCGAACCGCGGCCAGTCCGCCACCCAGGAGACGTCGGCGAGGAACGTCTCACGCCCATTGACGTGGAAACGCGGACTGCGGCCTCGCGGACGTGTGCCGAGATACACCGCTGCCCACGTCCCGTCGGGGCGCTCGACCAGATCGGCATGACCGACGTTCTGGACGGGATGAGCCGTGCTGCGGTGACTGAAGACCGGATTGTGCGGAGCGGCCTCGAACGGCCCTCGGGGCGGCGTGAGCGCGCGACCGACACCACATGGCCCCGGTCGGTGCCGCCTTCGGCGATGACCAGGTACCACCAGTCGCCGCGCCGGTAAAGGTGCGGCCCCTCGGAATGGGCCAGGCCGGTGCCGTGCCAGATCCACCGCGGCTGTTCGAGGAGCACGCCCCGCTCCGGATCGACCGCGGCCTGCCTGATGCCGATCTCGGTCTCCGACCACGAGCAGTAGGTGACCAGGCACGTTCCCTCGTCGTCCCAGGCCAGGTCCGGGTCGATGCCGTCGAGTCCGGTCAGGCACACCGGCGCGGACCACGGCCCGGCCGGGTCGGTCGCGTGGTAGATCTGATGACCACCCCGAGCGTCGTCGATGTTCGTGGTGATCAGCCAGAACCGTCCCTCGTGGTGGCGCAGCGTCGGGGCGTAGACGCCGCGGCTCGACGGCGACCGGCCCGCGGGGAACTGATCGTCCCTCGTCAGGGCGTTGCCGATCTGACGCCAGGACACCAGGTCCCGGGAATGCCAGATCGGGACGCCGGGGCTGTACTCGAACGACGAATTGGCCAGGAAGTAGTCGTCGCCGGCCCGGCACACCGATGGGTCGGGGTACATCCCGGACAAGATCGGGGTGGTCGCCGCGTCGGCGCTCCCACCGCCTTCCGGCAGCATCGAACTCATGCGAAACACTTTCCTTCGTTCGAACCCGGGCAGAGCGGAACCTGTTCGGACACGTTCGGGGAGTGGGGCGTCACTGAGGCTCGGCCGATGTGCCGGCCCGGCGGACCGGGTCGTAGGCGCGCAGGAAACCGCACATGCCCAGGGTCTGCCGGGGCGGTTGCGCGATACGCGAGACGGTCGCCTTGAACAGGTGGTTGAAGTCGCCGTTCCGCAGCGCGCTGATCTGCCACAGCGCCGCCTGTGCGGCGGCCAGCGCAGCGTCGTTGACTGTCTTCTCCCAGGCGTCCAGGCGTGGCTGGACGAGTCGCACGGCTGCCGCGCAGAAGTCCTCGTACGCCGAGCGGTTGCCGCGCCGCCACTGCCGCGTCAGCTCCCTGAACCCCTCGACGGCCAGGTCCCTGCGTTCCCGGGCGCGCTCGGGGGTGGGGTTGCCGTCGGCGTCGAGGAGCGAGGCCGCGTCCGGGTAGGTCTCGGCGGAGAGGTGCGCGGGCGGGAAGGTCATGACCGCATCACCCGCCTCGGGAAGGCCGCTGTTCTGCATGACGACGACCACCCGCAGGTCTTCGTCGTTGATGGCGCGGTGGATCGTGCCCGGGGTGAACCAGACCGTGTCTCCGGGGCGCAGCTCGGTCGTCGTGTGGCCCCTGTAGTTGAGGGTCTCCAGCCGACCGCGGCCACTGACCACGACGTAGCACTCCGCGCAGACGAGGTGCATGTGGGGGGAGCCGCCGTGTTCGTCGTCCGCCGTGGGCCAGGGGTACACGTCGAGCTGGCTGAGCCCCACGGCTCCGGGGAAGTCGGGGAGTGCGGTCATGGCGCGAACCTCTGGGCGATCGGCTCGAGTTCACGGCGGCCCACCGTGCGGTCGATGAACACGAAGCGGTGGCTCAGGCGAAGGATCTCACCGGGTTCGAGCTTGATCTCGGTGTCGAAGGCGGGCGACGGGTTGAGACAGGCGAAGGCGCTGCTGCGGGCGAACCACTTCAGCGGGACGGAGGCGCTGGTGGCGCCGGCGTAGGCGAGTACCGTGGCACCGCCGTCGATCTCGTCGTGCTCGCCGGTGATGGCCGCCCAGGCGCCCTGGGTGCCCATGACGGCGTCGCCTTCATGGCCCCCGTCGGCGATGACGTCCGCGCCGGTCCAGGCCCGGGGTCCGCGCCAGAACAGTCCTGTGTAGCCGGCGTTGGGGCGGCCGTGTGTGGTGGGGCTGCCCAGTGCCAGGGGCTCGTGGTGAACGTTGGTCAGGGCGGTGGTGAAGTCCAGTGCCCAGACACCGTCGTCGGTGTCGGCGCTGTGGAAGCGAAGGGTGCGGGTCTCGTCGATCCACACCTCGTCGCTGGAGGCGAACCAGTCCAGGGCCTGGACGACCGACACCTCGCTGCCGGTGTCGTCCTGCCGGTCGAAGGCGCGGTGTACCTGCTGGCCGTGGTTCTCGCGCCAGACGTAGCCATGGCCGGGCGCGCCATGTTCGAAGGTGGGCCCGCCCCAGAAGTTGTCGCCGGACAGGTGCGACCAGGTCATCTGCAGGCCCTTGTGCCAGCGGTGGTCCCAGGGCCGGTAGACACCCACGGGCGCACCGGAGAGGGTCTTCAACGGGTAGAGATACGGCTTGGGGGATTCCTCGAGCGGACTGTCCGGCCGGTAGACGTACGTGGCGAGCTCCGTGCCTGCGGCCGACACCACGAACTCGGTCCCGGCGTCGTCGTGCTCGATCCTGAAGTGGGCGTCAGACACCGGTTTTCTCCTTGGCGTCGTTGTCCTGGGCGGCGGCGAGGAGACCGTTCATGGAGTGGTAGTAGGGGTTGGCCGTGGTGATCATGTCCGGGGTGACGGCGCGCCCGGTCGTCGCCGACTCGTACAGGGCGGCGATGAAGGCCAGGGCGCGGCGACCGTCGTCACCACTGGTCTCCGGGCGTTCTCCGGCGCGCAGCGACCCCAGCAGTACGCGCAGTTGTGCGGCATGCGAACTGGCCTCGTCGTCGAGCGGTGCTCCCAGCTCTGCGGCCGTGGCGTCGGCCCGGTGGGGTGCGGGGGTCCACGTCCAGTGGGAGTTGTCGTAGCCGTAGAGGTGGGACAGCTCGACCGTGGCCTCCGGGAAGTCGAAGCGCAGGTAACTGGTCTCGCGGGGGGAGAGCAGGCTGTTGACCATGGACACCATGGCTCCATTGGCGAAGCGGACCATCGCCATGGAGACATCCTCGGTCTCCACATCGCGAGCCAACGTGCCTACGGCGGCGCGGACCTCGGTCCATTCCCCCATCAAGGACAGCATGAGGTCCATCTGGTGGATGCCGTGGCCCATGGTGGGACCGCCGCCCTCGGTCTCCCACTTGCCGCGCCACGGGACGTCGAAGTAGGCGTCGTCCCGGTACCACAGGGTGTGGCAGACACCGACCAGGGGAGCGCCGAGGCTGCCGGTGCGGATGTGCTCCCGCAGAGCCCGGGCGGCTGACCCGAACCGATGCTGGAAGACGTAGGAGGCGTACGGGCCGCCCTCGCGTTCGTGGGCGCTGACGGCGTCGTACTCGGCGACCGAAAGGGGGGGGCTTCTCGCACCACACCCACGCACCGGCGTCCAGGCAGGTGGTGACGGCCTCGCGGTGGGCGACCGGGGGAGTGCAGACGATGACGAGGTCGGGGCGCTCCTCCCGGAGCATCTGCCGGAGGTCGTCATATGCGGCGGGGATGTCCCACTGGGCGGCGAAGGCCTTGGCGCGTTCCTGGTCGACATCGACGACCGCGATGACGGTGGCTTCGCCGTTCTGGGCCTGGACGGCGGGCATGTGGCAGCCACCGGCAATGTTTCCGGCGCCGACAATCGCCACCCTCACAGGCTGTCTGTCCTCAGTCATGTGGCTCTCTCGTAGAAGCTGGGGTGCTGCGGTGGGCGCGGCACCGGGTCCTGGCCTCGGCGTGCCATGTCTCCCTCTCCGACACGTCGATGTGCCACCAGGGGCGTTCACGGGGGCGCGGTCGAACAGAGCGACATCGCGCGGATGAAGCCGGCGCTCGCCGACGTGACGTGGCAGCAGCAAGAACGTAGTGATCGGTCACCTTTGAGGTCAAGAGTTGCGTAGTGATCGTTCACATTTTGCTGTGAGAGTCTGACCCCCGCCAGGTCAGGCGCGGTGCGCCTTGAAGGTGAAGGCCACGCCGGATGCTTGACGGGGCCGAGCCCTACCGGGGGGCTGGGCCGCTCGAATCGCGCGGAACGATGCGGAACAGGTCGTCGACGTCAGTCACGGGCGCGGGCTCGCCGCGCAGGAGGGCGAGCAGTGACAGCATCGCCCGGCGGCCGACCTCTTCCTTGTTGATGTGCACCGTCGAGATGGCCGGCGAGAAGTACTGGGTGAACTCCTCGTTGTCCCAGCCGAACACGCTGACGTCCTCCGGGACGCGCCATCCACGGTCCTGGAAGCCGCGGATCACACCCATGGCGACGTAGTCGTTGGCGGCCAGCACAGCCGTCACGCCGGAATCGGGCGGCAGGTCCCGAGCGGTGTCGTATCCGGAGCGCATCGACCAGTCGCCGTCGATGACGCCGTAGGACTCCAGGCCCAGCCGCTCGATCGCCTCCACGTACACCGCACGCCGGTTGCGCGCCGAGGCCCACTCCTGCGAGCCGGCGACGTGGAGGAACCGGCGGTGCCCCTGGTCCGCGAGGTGACGCAGGATCTGTTCGGCGGGCCGCCCGTCAGCCAGCCGCCCGCGGGAGTGCAGATTGTCGTCGTACTCGCCCAGCACCACGACGGGCCGTTGCCCGGCCTCGGCGCCGCCGGGCATGTCCGCCAACGGCACCAGCGACAGCACGCCGTCCGCCTGCTTGGCGTCCAGCAGGGACATCACGCTCTGCGCTCGCCGCGACTCCCCGCCCTCCAGGCCGATGACGTCCGTCAGGTAGCCGGCCTCGTGCGCGGCGGCCGACGCACCCCTCAGCAAGGGAATCGGAACGAAGCTGCTCAGTTCGGGCAGCACGATGGTGATCCGGTTGGACCGCTGGGTGCGCATGGACCGCGCTATGAGGTTGGGCCGGTACTTCAATTCGGCCACGGCACGCTCGATCCTCGCTCGCGTCGCCGGCCTCATGCCGCCGTCGTTCTTGAGGTACCGGGAGACGGTCTGGTGCGACACCCCGGCCCTCCGGGCCACCTCCCAGATGGTCGCCCGCTTCTTCTCCGGTTCCGTTCCCGCCGCGGCGGCCCGCTCGGCCTTCCTCACGCGCAGGGGGCGTCCCGCCCGCTCGCACAGGAACTGCAGCAGTTGCGCACCGGACGCCTCCGCGGGCAGGCCGTAGGCACCGGCGAAGGACCCGATCCGCGCCGCCAAGTCGTCGACGTCCACCAGGCCACGGGAAGCGGCTTCGGCGACGACCGCGCCGACACGGGCGGCGTCGGCACGGACGCGCAGCAGGTCGACGACGGTCCGCCGCACCGTGGTGACGGGCAGGCCGTCGACGACGGTGATGTCCTCGGCATCCGTCCGCGCGCAGTGCAGCACCACGCTCTCGTCACGGGTGGTACGGCGTACCTGAACGGTCAGCTCTACGCGATCGGCAGGCCACTCGCCCAGTCCGTGCACCGCGCACGCGGAGGCGTGCGAGACGACGCCCGACCTGGGGCTCTCGGTGTCGCGGTGCCGCACCGGCGTCCTGGGATCCAGCCGCAGCCATGCGACCTTGACCCTCAGGTGCTCCGGCGGAGAGAAGGCGGCCATGCGGTACACCCCGTGGCCGACGCTCTCCAGCAGCCCGGCGCGCTCCAGCCTCAGGAGCTGTACTCCCTGCACGCCGTCCAGCTTCGCCTGGGCGGTGGTCACCAGGCCCCACTGGTCGGCGGCCCTGTCCTCCAGCGCCTTCAGCACATCAGCCTGCCCCATTCAGCAATCATTACACAGACGTACGTTCGAATATTTCGCGAGGACGGACACCCTCGGTGATCGGGGCCCGCCATGCACCGTGTACATATGTGACGGGCGCCCGAGACGACGGTGTCCGGTTCGCCGGCCGTCACGGCCGGCGAACCGGACACCCCGCTGATCAGACCACCCCGCGACGCGGGGGTACCGCCTACTTCGCTTCAAACACCCAGACCGTGCTCGTGTCCTGCGTTCCGGTGTTCCACTTCACCTCACCCGCCGAGGTCCTGTACAGGTACGCCCTTCCGGTCTGGTTGTTGTTCACGCGGAGCCCGCCTGTCGCAACCCCTTCCAGGGTCCACAGTGAGCTGGCCGAGATGGTGCCGGAATTCCAGATGACGCCGTTGTTGCTGGACACGGTTTCCAGGTAGTTGCGCCCCGTCCTGGCGTTCTTGATGGTCCAGGATCCGGACGAGTCCTGGGCGACGATCCAGTCCTGGTCGTCGTAGGTGCTCTTGGCCGCCAGCAGGACCGCACCGTTGAGGTCGGTGTCGAGGTACTGGCCCGAGGAGGAGTGCCTGAGCTTGTAGGTCGCGCCGCTGACCAGGTAGAGGACCCGCACGCATTCGCCGGCTGCCAGGTCGATGGCGGTGTTCCCCGAGACCGTGCTGTACGTCTTGGTGCCGGCCTTCACCCAGTTGTCGTTTGCGTCGTAGCGTCCGGCCTCGACGGACCGTACGACGCCGGTGGTGCCCGGCAGTGTGAACGTGGCCTGGGTCGTGGTGGTGAGAGCGAACTCGGCCGCACCGCGCCTGACGGCGAGTGCCTGCGCACCGCTCGATGTCGTGAACGTGATGTCCACGCCGCCCACGGGTTTGGTGGTGGTGGTGCTGGCGGTCGCGCTCCGGTTGAACGTCTGCAGGTTGGTTCCGCCGCGTTCCACCGGAAGCTTGCTGGCGAGGTCCCGATGGATCTTGTTCAGCACGTGGTTGAGCCGGGCGACCTTGTCCGAGACGGCCTTGCGGGTGACCACCTTGGTGGTGGGGTTGAAGTCGTACAAGCCGTGGTTGCTGCTGCCCGTGCTGGAGTCAGGGTCCAGGGCGGCGTACAGATTGAAGGCGGTGTTGCCGGCGATGCCGTTGAACTTCTCGACGTCCGCTGCCGGGGTTCCTCCGAAGTTCTCCATGATCATGGGGAAGTTCTTCCCCTGGGCCCAGACGGCGTCCCTCCCGTAGTTGTAGAGCGTGTCGAGGCCCGTGGTGTACGGGTCCTTCCCGAAGAAGTCGATGGTCGACGTCCCCTGGGCCCTGAGGACCTCGTTCTCGGCGACCGGCACCGTGTCCCCGCTGCCGGCGATATTGGTCCGGGTGTACACCGAGTAATCCGACTGCTTGATCACCTGTCCCAGCTGGGTCAGGTAGTTCAGCAGCACGTCCTTGCGGAACTTCGTCGCGTCGGTGTACCCGCCGCTGTTCCAGCGGTCCGTGCTGTAGGTGCTGTAGCTCCGGTCGATGGACGAGCCGCCCTGCTGCTTCGACACGTTCGGTTCGTTCAGCACCTGGATGCCGACGACGGTGTGAGCGGTGTCGGCGGACGCGAGGTGGGTCATGAGCCGGCCGAGTACGAACTTCTCCCTGGCGAGCAGGTTCGGGTCGGTCTTGTCCAGGAGAGGGTTGCCGTTCAGGACCAGCCTGGTGCCGTCGGACCTCACCACGAACTGGTAGTCGTTCATCACGTAGGCCGGCATCCGGGGCGCCATGGACGAACCGGTCGATTCGTGGCCGAACCACAGGAGTTCCAGCTTGAGGCCGTACTCCCCGCACCAGGCCAGGTACCGGTCGATGTCGGTGAAGTCGAAAACGTCCTTCGAGGTCTCCACCTTCGACCACCAGATCGGGATGTTCACCACGGTGAACCCGTCGTCGCGAATCATCCCGAGCACCGGCTTCAACTGGGCGTCCGTCCAGCCGAACGTGTACTTGTGCTTCTCGTACCGGAACTGGACCCCACTGTGGTAGAAGGGCTTGTCGTCAACCATCAGTACGAGCTTGTCGTACGTGGACTTCGAGGTGTCGACGTAGGACACCACGCCGGCCGCATGGGCCTGCGGGAGGCCTCCGACGAGATTGAGGGCGGCGCCTCCCAGGGTCACCGCCCCGGTTGTGGTGAGGAATCTGCGGCGGGACCACAGATCGCGGTTCGACGTCATTGGACTACCTCCGTGTTACGGCGATCAGCCGCCGAATGATGAAACTGCTGGTGTCGTCAGTCATGCGCTGGCGCGCGGACTCCCGGGGGAGAGCCCTGGAAGGTTTCCGCTCAGGAAGTCGGGCGGGTGGGTCAGGCTCCGCGCTTGAACTGCTGGTGGGTGCCGGTGCCGCAGGTGAACTGGACCAGCTTGGCGCCGTTGGTGGTGGACGCGGCGCTGACCTCCAGGCACTTGCCGCTGAGCCGGGAGACCAGGCGGACGTAGCCGTCGCCGGCGTCCTGGAGCTGCCACTGCTGGTTGGAGCCGCTGGAGCAGGGCCACTGGATGATCTTGTTGCCGTCGGCGGTGGAGTTGTCGGCCACGTCCATGCACTTGCCGCTGTGCTTGGCCATGAGCTGGACGTATCCGCTGCCGAGGTCCTTGAACCACCAGGCCTGGTTCATACCGCCGTTGCAGGTGTACTGGGTGAGCTGGATCCCGTTGTCCACGGACCTGCTCGGTACGTCGACGCACTTGCCGCTGTGGCGGGCGGCGAGGGTCTCCCACGGTCCGCCGACGCCGTCGACCTTGCCGGTGGCGGTGTCGATGGAGAGCTGCGGGAACCAGTCCATGGTCATGGTGGTGTCGGTGGGGAACTCCAGCGGCAGCCAGACGTACTTGGAGGCGTTCACGTTCTGGGCGAAGGAGTTGCCCCAACGGTCGCCCATGTACAGGTACTCGGTGCCGGAGGTGCCCTGCACGGGCAGGACGTAGGCGGTCTGGGAGCCGTACGCGGTGGAGTCGCCGATGTTCTGTGGCTCGCTCCAGGTGCCGGTGACGCTGCTGGCGGTGGCGTACTTCTGCTGGTTGGGGTTCCAGCCGGTGGCGCCGGAGGTGAGCAGGAAGTAGACGCCGTTGCGCTTGAACATCGCCGGGGCCTCACGCAGTTGGCCCGGCCACAGCAGCTGGACCCGGCTCTCGACGGTCAGGTAGTCGGCGCTGAGGCGGTAGACGTGCAGGTCGCGGTTGTTGTTGGCCGCGGAGATCATGTAGCCGGTGCCGTCGTCGTCCCGGAACAGCGTGATGTCACGGGACATGTAGCCCAGCGGGCGGAAGCTGCCCTGCCAGGTGTAGTCGCCGTCGACGGTGTCGGAGACGGCGACGGCCGCGCGGGCCTGGTTGTAGTCGCTGCCGTTCTCCTTGTGCATCCACATCACGAACTTGCCGGTGGTGCTGTTGAAAATCACCTTGGGCCGCTCGATGTTGGCGACGGCCAGCTCGGGGTCGGTCGCCTGGGTCAGGACGTGGCGTCTGAACTCCCACCTCTTCAGGTCGGTCGAGCGGTACGCGGAGACGTACCGGAAGGTGTTGTCCTCGTTGCGGTTCTCACCGAACCAGTAGTAGTACGAGCCGACCTTGATCACGCCACCACCGTGGGCGTGCACCACCGCACCCGTGGTGTCGGTGAACTGGGTGGCGTTTGCGATAGTGACAGTCGCCGCGTGTGCGCTGCCGGTCAGAAACGTCTGCGGCAGCAGGGCGATGAACAGGGTGAGGGCCAGGAGCCAAGCGCGGCGCATGGAATGTGCCTCCACTTTCGGGGTGCCGGTCGCGACACGAAGGCAACACGGCAGAACACAAGCGATCAAAAGCTGGCTGAAACCAACGATGCCGCACATCAGACTGGCGGAAATGCTTGTGTGTCAATGGGGTGAACGAGGTTAGTGCACCGCGGTTGGGGGTCGGCGGCGACCCCGCAGTGGCCGCAGCGGGGCCGGATCGGCTCGTTCTACGAGGTTGATGGCCCCAGCAAAGGTGAACGATCACGCGCAGACATCTTGACCATCAAGGTGATCGATCACTACCTTGCCTCTGCAGTTGTCGGGCTCCACGTCCTTCCCGGTGATTCTTACCACTGAGCAGGTACCACCGGCGAGCATCGTCGTGGGGCCCCGACGCGTCGGTGACGTGACCGCACAGCAATGCCGGCACACGGTCGCACCGCTGTTAAGAGGAGGCCGTCTTGGCAGGGCTGTCACTGTGGTGCGTCCGCCTGTGCCGCGCTGAGCGGCGAGACTTTCGGGCGGTGGGCGTCGCGTCCGCGCCGTTAGGTGTGGTGTGAGTCCGGGTGGCGGAGACCTGTCCGGCTCGGCGCCCTGCTCGGCTCCGCACGATCCGAGCCTGGCGAGTGCCGAGTCGGCTCGGTTCCAGCGAGCCGCGGATCCGAGGCGGACCACCCACCTTCCGCTGGCGCCATGGCCAGGACTTCTTCTCCTCACCGGGCACCGGTCGACATCACCGCAGATCAAGGGAGATCAACGTGCACACCGTCATAGGCAGACCGGGCTCCTGGCACCGAAAGTTGGCCGGCCCCCTCGTCGCCGGAGCCCTGCTCCTGTCGGCCCTCCTCACTCCTTCCGCCGCCTCGGCCGCGGAAACCCCCGGCGCGACGCTGATCAACGAGGCTTTCGAGGCCCAGACCGATCCCGCGAACTTCGGATTCCCGGTCGGAGCCGGGATCGGCAACGGCGTTCTGAGCGTCACGCAGAACATGGGCAACTACACGACTTCCGTGCGACCGTTCGTGTCGTCGACCCTGCACGAGAAGACGCTGGATCTGCGCTTCGACTGGAAGACGGACATCGCCAGCACCGCGATGAAAACCGGTATGGAACTGCGCGACGACAGCGGACGGCTCGTCTTCGGGATCGCCGCGACCGCCGCTGAACTCCGCTACGCCGTGACCGGGCCCGACTCGGACTCCACCTCCGCCCCGGACTCGCTCAACCCCACCTGGACCAAGATCGCTTTCGACCGGACCAAGTGGTACACGGTCGATCTGCACATGGACTTCACCCTCGGCAAGGTCCAGTACGCGATCATCAGCAAGGAGGCCGCGCCGAGAGTGATGGCCTCCGGGACGGGGGGCATCACGGGCAAGAACCTCGCCAAGCTCGTCGCCTGCAACTACTACGGAACCGGCAAGCAGTCGATCGACAACTTCCGGCTGGTCCGGCCCGCTAACTCCGCCTATGGATCCCTCGCCGGCAAATCCGTCTACGCTTTCGGCGACAGCATCGTCTTCGGGCACCAGTACTCGCGCAGCTTCCTGAACTTCGTCTCCGAACGTGAGGGAATGACGCTGACGAAGTACGCCAGGAACGGCGCGACCGTGGGTCCGGCGCCCAACGCCAGCGGTGGGCAGATCATCACTCAGGTACGGTCGGCCAGCTCACAGGCGCCCGATTTCGTCGTCTTCGACGGTGGCACGAACGACGCCATCGAGATCCACGACAATCTGACGTACGCGATCGGCACCGTCAGCGGCTCCAAGGATCCCACCACGTTCAACACGGGCACCTACGCCGGTGCTCTGGAGAACACCATCTACACGATGCGGCAGAAGTGGCCGGCCGCCCAACTCGTGTACGTGGCCGCCCACAAGATGGGCTCGCGTGACTGGGACACCCAGCTCGCCCTGCGCCAGATCAACCTGCAGGCCGCCCTGAAGTGGGGCGTTGCGGTCGCCGACGTCTTCGCGAACACGACGCTCGACACCCGTGTCGACGCCCAACGAGTGGCGTACACCTTCGACGGCCTCGTCAACGGCTACCCGGGCAGTGGCGGCAGTGGCACCCATCCGAACATCTCCGGCATCACCGATTTCTACGTGCCGGAGCTGACCGCCCAGCTGTCCCAACTCATCCCGACGACGATGAAGGCGCGACACTCGGGCAAGTGCGTCGACGTGGCCGGCTCCTCGACCGCCGACGGGGCCGCGGTACAGCAGTTGAGCTGCCAGGGCGGCGACAACCAGCAGTGGCGGTTGCGGAGCGTCGGTGAGGGCTACTACCAGATCGTCGCCCAGCACTCCGGGAAGTGCCTGGACGTGTCCTCGGCCTCGACGGCCAATGGTGCTGCGGTCATCCAGTGGACCTGCAAGGGCAGCACCAACCAGCAGTGGCAGCTGCAGGATGCCGGCAGCGGCTACGTCGAACTCGTCGCCCGCCACTCCGGGAAGTGCCTGGACGTGACCTCGGCTTCGACCGCGGACGGGGCCCGTCTGCAGCAGTTCGACTGCTTGGGCGGTCAGAACCAGCAGTGGAGCCTGGCGCTCTGAAGCGTCGTACCGGCGGCAGGCAGTTCGACCAACGGCAGTGACCGAACAGGTCGTTGCATGCCGCCGGTCAGGCACACCCGCAGTTGAACGCTGTGTGCCTCGGCCAGTAAGCGGCGCTTCGAGCCCGGCCATCGGCCGGGCTCGGACCGGCTTCACGGCTGCCGCGCCTCGGCGTGGCCGGCACACATAAGAGGCATGGATGGTGGTGGGGCGGGATGTCCAGGAGGCCGACCGCCCGCAGCAGGCCCAGCACGGGCTGCGGCCCGTGCTGGGCCGCAGCGCCTGCTGCCATTCGGCCGACCGCCGCCGGCAGTTGGAACCGGTAGCGAAGGCAACAAGATGGCGAGAGTTCATGACGAAGATAGTCGCGGTGGGCCCGGCAGTAGAGTACCGACGGCCATCAGAGGCGGAGAGAGGCGGCGGGGGCGGAACTGTGGACGCAGACGCGAGTGCGGAGCAATCGGAGCAGGACAAGAAACGGCCGAAGCCCCCGCGTAAGAAACGGCCCACCATCCTCGACGTCGCGGCGCACGCCGGAGTGTCCCATCAGACCGTCTCCCGCTTCCTGCGGGGGAACGGAGGTCTGAAGCCGCAGACGGTGGCGCGCATCGAACAGGCCGTGGCCGACCTGGACTACCGGCCCAACCTGGTGGCGCGGTCGATGCGTACCCGCAAGTCGAACCGCATTACGGTGGTCCTGCCGACCATGATCACCTTCGTGCCCTCGCAGATCCTGCGGGGAGCGTCGGCGGAGGCACAGGCAGCCGGTTACATGCTGGACATCGTCGGCTTGGAAGGCGACGAAAGGGCCCGGGGAGACCGTGTCCGTGCTCTGCTGGACTCCGGTCAGGCGGATGGAGTGCTGACCTTCACGCCCATCGGCGACATCGAACAGCTCGGACTCGAGCACACCCCGACCGTGGTCGTCGGTGAGTACGACGACCAGATGCGGTCCCACGGCATCACGGCGGACGGCGAGCCGGCCGCCAAAATCATCGACTACCTCGCCTCCATAGGCCATCGACGCTTCATCCATGTCGCCGGCAGCACGGACTGGATGTCGGCACGCAAGCGACGCGAGGTCTATCTGCGGACGATCGCGGAGCGCGGCCTGGAGAACTACGCCGTCATCGACGGTGACTGGTCGGTGAGGTCCGGATACGACGCGGCCCAGAGCCTGTCGGCGGATTCCGGCGTCACCGCGGTGCTCGCCGCGAACGACGACGTCGCCATGGGCGTCATACGCGGGTTCCAGGACCGCGGATGGCGGGTCCCGCAGGACGTGAGCGTCTTCGGCTGGGACAACCAGGAGTTCACCGCGTACTTCAATCCCTCCATCTCAACAGTGGAACTCGACCGCCAGGCCATGGGACGCCAGGCCATGAAGGCTTTGCTCGCCCGCATCCGCCAGGAGGCGGAGCCGGAACTCCACCTGGACCTCAACTCACACCTCGTGCTGCGCGAGTCGACGGGCCCGGCAAGGACCTCAGACATCCTCCGGTAGAGCTCCATCGCTCCCTCACCCAACTCCCAGGGGCGGCCCGTCGCATGGGCCCCCTACGTCTCCTCCACCAGCCAGGACGCGGCCGTCCGGGCAGGTTTCCATGCCCCCGCTGCCCTTCAGGAACGCGGCCAACCGATGAAGTCACACCGGGGGCGCAAGTGTTGTCGTACAGAGCCTTGACCGGAATGTGGTCCGTCATTACGCTCGCCGCGTGAACGTTCACTATTACTGACGTCACGGACCTCAACCCGGTGCGGTGCTCGCGGTCAACCCAGCGCAGCAGCCCGGTACGCCGATGACAAGGTTCAAGCGCACGTTCACAACCACTCTGGTCAGAGCCGCTGTAATCCGCCCGAGAGTTCGGCAAACCGGGGCGGCCACCCATCCGCACGGACCCCAGGAAGGCCTGTCTTCGTGGGCAGGCAAGCACCCGTGCCGCGCAGCCCCGCCGCACGGCGAGACGGCCGGAGCCGGGAGCCGGCTCTGCGGACACGACGTATCCCAGCGGGCGTACAGCCCAGGCATTTCAGCAGAGGAGCCCTCATCATGAACAACCCTTCCCGCCTGACCAGACGCACCCGACTGCGTGCCGCAGGGGTGACCTGTTCGGTCTTCGCCCTTGTTCTGTCCGCGGGCTGCGCCGGAGACTCCTCCTCCGGGAGCAACGGTAAGACCGTCATCCGGTTCAACTGGTGGGGGTCGGACGTCCGGCACGAGCAGACCAAGCAGATGATCGCGCTGTTCGAGAAGGAGCACCCGAACATCGACGTCGAGCCCCAGTACTCCAACTGGGACGACTACTGGAACAAGCTGTCGACCAGCGCCGCCGCCGGTGACATGCCCGACGTCCTGCAGATCACCGACCCGTTCATGTACTCCTACATCGACAACGGGCAGCTGATGGACCTGAAGAAGGTCAAGGAGACGCTGAACACCGACAAGCTGCCCCCGAACTCGATGGCGGCGACGACCGTGAAGGACGGCCTCTACGGCGTCCCGGCCGGCGACAGCGCGTTCGGCGTCGCCGTGGATCCCGCGGCGTTCAAGAAGGCCGGTGTGCCCATTCCGGACGACACCAAGTGGTCGTGGGACGACTACGTGAAGACCGCCACCGCCATCGCCAAGTCGAAGTCGAAACTGGTCGGCAGTGTGCTGCCTCTCTACCCCAACATGGTGGGCCCCTGGCTGCGGCAGCACGGTGAGGACTGGTGGACCGAGGACGGCAGCGAGATCGGTTTCACCGAGAAGAACATGGCCGGCTACTGGGAATGGGTCCTCAAGCTGCGTGACAGCGGTGGCACGACCAGCCCGGAGGCCGCGGTCGAGGCTCTGGCGTCGGGTGCCGGTATCGAGCAGAACCTGGTCGCCCAGCACAAGGCGGCCATGACCGAGATGTCCGTCACCCAGCTCGGCGCGCTCGAGACCGCCAGCGGGCGCGAGACCAAGCTGCTCCTCTTCCCCGGTGAGGACGGGGCCGCCCAGGTCGGCGCCTACACCAAGCCCGGTGTCTTCTACGGCGCCTCCGCGCGGACCGAGCACCCCAAGGAGGCCGCTCAACTGCTCGACTTCCTGGTCAACTCCCCCGAGGCGGCCAAGATCGGGAAGTTCGACCGAGGTGTTCCCGTCAACCCCGACGTGCTCAAGGCGATAACGCCCGAGCTGTCTCCTGCGGAGAAGCGGATCGCCGACTACCTGAGCCGTGCCAACGCCCTGAAGCCGACCCCGGTGCACAAGGCCAACCCGAAGGCCGGTCCTGCGGTCCCCGAGATCTTCCAGCGTCTCAACGAGGACGTGCTGTTCGACCGTCTGTCACCGAAGGCGGCAGCCAAGAAGCTCATCTCCGAAATCAAGTCCCAGCTCTGAGCAACCTCTTGCAGTAGCGCTTCCGAGAGGAATTCCCCGCTGTGTCCGATCCGCGCATGACTCTTTTTCGCCGTCGACTGCCTGGAGTCGTCTACGGCGGGGACTACAACCCGGAGCAGTGGCCGAGGGAGGTGTGGCAGGAGGATGTCCGGCTCATGCGAGCCGCAGGCGTGCGGCTCGTGAGCCTGGGCGTCTTCTCCTGGGCCATGCTGGAGCCGGCCGACGGCCGGTTCGACTTCTCATGGCTCGACGAGATCATGGACCTGCTGTGGTCCAACGGCATCCATGTCAACCTCGCGACGCCGAACGCCGCACCACCCCCGTGGCTCGCCACGGACTTTCCCGAAACGCTGTCGGTGGACCGGCAGGGAGTGCGATTCGGTATCGGCAGCCGAGGACACTTCTGCCCCTCCTCCCCGGTCTACCGCGACCGCAGCCGGCGTATCGCCACCAAGCTGGCCGAGCGGTACGGGCAGCATCCCGGCCTGGCCATGTGGCACATCGGCAACGAGTACCACTCCGACTGTTTCTGCGAAACGTGCGACGACCGCTTCCGCGAGTGGCTGAGGCAGCGGTACGGCACGCTGGAGGAACTCAATGACCGGTGGGGCACGGCGTTCTGGAGCCAGCGCTACAGCGACTGGTCCCAGGTGCACCTGCCCGAGCCTGTGCGCGGCTGGGCCAACCCCTCCCGCGAGCTGGACTTCTCCCGCTTCACCTCCGACATCCTGCTGGACCTGGTCACGCAGGAGCGCGACCTGCTCCACGGGATCACCCCGGATGTGCCGGCGACCACCAACTTCTTCCAGTGCCGGCTGACCGACGGCCACAGGTGGGCCGAGGAGCTCGACGTCGTCGCCTTCGACTGCTACCCCGACCCCGGCAAGCCCCACTCGCTCGTCACCGCCGCCTTCCAGTACGACCTCATGCGCTCCCTGCGTGGCGGGCAGCCCTGGATGCTGATGGAACAGGCGGCCGGCGCGGTCAGCCAGTGGAGGACCAACCAGGTCAAACAGCCGGGTCGGATGCGCCTGGGCTCCTACCAGGCCGTCGCGCACGGCTCCGACGCGGTGATGTTCTTCCAGTGGCGCGCCTCACGCCAGGGGCAGGAGAAGTTCCACTCGGCGATGCTCCCGCACGGTGGTGAGAAGACCCGGACGTGGCAGGAGGTCAAGGCGCTCGGCAACGAGCTGCGGAACATCGACGAGATCGCCACGGCGCGAACCAGCGCCCAGGTCGCGATCGTGTGGGACTGGCAGAACTGGTGGGCCGTGGAGGGATGCGCCCACCCGGACAACACCTTCGACTACCGGGACACCGTGGCCCGGCACTACCGCGCCCTGTGGAACAGTCAGGTCGTCGTCGACGTCGTCACCCTCGACGACGACCTGTCGCCCTACCGCGTCCTGGTCATCCCCAACCAGTATCTGATGTCACGTCAGCACAGCGCGGCCGTACGCAGGTTCGTCGAGGACGGCGGCCATCTCCTCGTCTCGTACTTCTCCGGGATCGTCGACGAGGACGACCGGATCGTCGAAGGCGGATATCCCGGTGCCCTGCGCGAGATCATCGGCGCGCACGTCCAGGAATTCTCCCCGCTGCCCGCCGAGGCCACCGTGCCGGTCCAGGCGGCAGCCGGCCACGCCGCGCTGAACGGCTTCTTCGCGATCGCCTCCGTGTGGCAGGACGACCTCGAAACGGAGACCGCCCGCCCGCTCGCCGTCTACCGCACAGGCCATCTCGCCGGCAAAGCCGCGGTGGCCGAGCACGCACTCGGCCAGGGCCGTGCCGTGTACCTCGGCACGCGTCTGGACGACGACGCCCTCGAGGCACTGGTGCGGCACGTGCTGGACGGTGCCGGAGTGCGACCTGTGCACGCCGCACCGCGCGGCGTCGAGGTCACCGAGCGACGGACGGAAACCAGCGCGTACTTGTTCCTGCTGAACCACCGGCAGGACAAGACGACCGTCACCCTCGACCGCTCCGGCACCGACCTGATCACCGGACGCCACATGGAGGCGGGGGAGACGCTCGTCCTCGACGCGGCGGACGTCGCCATCGTGCGCAGTCCCCGGGCCACGTCACAGCACGCCGAGCCGTCGCCGAGCGGCAACTGAACCCCGCACCCGATCCAAGAACCTGAGGACGATGACTGTGCTCCGCAGACCTGTGAGCCAGGCGGCCAGAAAAGAAGAACGTGCCGCCTGGGTCTTCCTTCTGCCGTGGTTCATCGGCATGGCCGGCGTCACGCTCGGCCCGATGATCGCCTCGCTGTACTTCTCGATGACGGACTACAACCTGCTCAGCTCTCCGGAGTGGGTGGGTCTGGAGAACTACAGCCGCATGCTGGACGACCCCCGGTTGCGCAAATCCCTGAGCGTGACCTTCGTCTACGTCGCCGTCAGCGTGCCGTTGCTGCTGGCCGTCGCACTCGCCCTGGCGATGGTCCTCAACCGGGGCATCAAGGGGCTGGCGTTCTACCGGTCCGTCTACTACCTGCCGTCGCTGCTCGGTGCCTCGGTCGCGGTGGGCATCCTGTGGCGACAGGTCTTCGGCACCGATGGTCTGGTGAACAAGTTCCTCGGACTGTTCGGGATCGACGGGCCCGGCTGGATCTCCAACCCCGAGACCGCGCTGTACAGCATCATCGTCCTGCACGTGTGGACCTTCGGCTCCTCGATGGTGATCTTCTTGGCCGGTCTGCGGCAGATCCCCGAGCAGTACTACGAGGCAGCCGCCCTCGACGGCGCCGGCCGCTGGCACCAGTTCTGGCACGTCACCGTGCCCCTGCTCACTCCGATCATCTTCTTCAACCTCGTTCTGCAGGTCATCAACTCCTTCCAGTCGTTCACCCAGGCCTTCGTCGTCAGCGGGGGGACGGGAGGTCCCTCGGACTCGACCCTCTTCTACTCGCTGTACCTGTACCAGGAGGGCTTCGGCCGGCTCCACATGGGATACGCCTCGGCCATGGCGTGGCTCCTCGTGGTGATCGTCGGCCTCCTGACCGCAATCAACTTCTACTTCAGCAAGAGATGGGTGTTCTACGGTGACGGTAAGTGAGATGACACGCCTGAAGGTCGAAGACACTCCTTCACCTGCTCCCGCTCCACGTCGTCGCACGCGGGTGCCTCAAGTGCGCGCGCTCATCAAGCACGCCTTCCTGATCACCGCCGGCCTGGTGATGGTCTACCCGTTGCTGTGGATGATCGCCAGCTCGATCAAACCCGAGGCCCTGATCTTCCGTGAGCCCTCACTGCTGCCCACGGAGACCGACTTCGGTCACTACGCTGATGGCTGGAACGCGCTGGCCCACCCCTTCGGGGTGTACCTGGCGAACTCGGCGATCGTCGTCCTGGGGGCACTGCTCGGCAACCTGCTCAGCTGCTCCATGGCGGCCTATGCCTTCGCCCGGCTGCAGTTCCGCGGTCGAGCGTTCCTCTTCGGCATGATGCTGCTGACCCTCATGGTGCCGATCTACGTACTCATCATTCCGCAGTACGTGATGTTCTCGAAGATCGAATGGGTCAACACCTTCCTCCCGCTGATCGTCCCAAGTTCCTGGCCACGGACGCCTTCTTCATCTTCTTGATGATCCAGTTCTTCCGGAGTCTCCCCACCGAGCTGGACGAGGCGGCCAAGATCGACGGAGCCGGGTACTGGCGTATCTACTTCCGCATCCTGCTGCCGATCTCGTTGCCGGCCCTGGCCACCACCGCGATCTTCACCTTCATCTGGACGTGGAACGACTTCCTGGGCCAGTTGATCTACCTGACGAAGCCCGAGCTGCAGACCGCACCTGTGGCCCTGCGCAACTACGTCGACGCCACCAGCGGAGCTTCATGGGGATCGCTGTTCGCTATGTCCGTCGTCACGCTGATTCCCGTCTTCATCGTCTTCCTCGTCGGCCAGCGCTATCTCGTCAAGGGAATCGCCACCACGGGACTGAAGTAGCCCATGGCTGCAGCTTGACGGCTTCTGGAGGCTCAGCAACGCGGCCATGGCCGAGCGCCTTGCCGGTGGGCTTGGTTGGCGAGCCCCCGGTGGGAGAGCGACGGCGGTGAAGACGGCTCCGTACTCGACTGCTGCCGGCAAGGAGCCGCGCCCGGGCCCGCCGGGAAGCCCGGTTGGCCGGTCGTGTCATGCGCGGCTCGCCACACCGTTTCGGCGATGTCGCTCGCCTTGACGAACGGGCCCGCCGATGAGGGCGTGGCGCGCTGGGCCGACGACCGGGCGCTTGCGCACCGGGACGCCCGGGTACCGCTCGCGCCGACCGGTCAGCGCCTCGTCGAGGACCTGCTCGGCGTGCGCGCGCAGGTGGGTCTCGTCGTAGGTCACGAAGGGTGGATAGGCCGGTCGCAGGAGTCCGGGCTTCCGGACCGGCACGCATGCAGCGCCACGAGTTCCCCGCCGTTCAGGGACACCTCGGCGAAGGCGAAGCGGACGGCTTCTTCGGAGGCGGGCGCGTTGTCGACCGCCAGCAGGACGAAGCCGTCCGGGGCCCGCCGGCCGCGGACCGCCAGCACGGGACAGCGGCCGTGTGCGGCGAGGTGCGCGGACGTCGAGCCGAGCAGCAGGCTGCCGAAGGCGCTCAGACCACGGCTGCCGACCATCACCAGCGAGGCCGTGCGCGAGGCGGTCTCCAGTGCCGTCACGGGCTCGCCCACGGTGGCGTCGCGGGCGATCTCCACGCGTGGTGCCACGTCGCGAGCCCGGCGCTCGGCCGCGGCCAGTGTGCCGTCCAGCAGTTCCGGCACCCCTGCCGCAGCGGGGTTCCGCGGCGGCCCGCCGGGTGGCACATGCAGCGACGGCCATCCGAAGGCGTGTACCAACCGCAGCTCCACGCCGCCCAGTTCGGCCTCGTGCGCCGCGGTCTCCACCGCGTCCAGGCTCGGCAGTGCCACCATGTCCGGCCTGTTGGACCACGCGACCCTGCGCAGCCCCTTGGTTCGGTCACCACGGATTGTGCCCGAGTGAGCTTTTCGACCTGGTCGTGTCCGACGTGAGCGGCACGAAGGGGCCGGACGGCGAGTCGCAACGACCGCACCCACTTCGAAACCTACGGCGCGCAGCGGATCGTCGGCCTCGTCGCCGGAGACGTGCGCCGGCAGAACGTCCCGCTCGCCGCTTATCTCAAGTAGCGCCGACGGGCCCACATCCCCGTGAGTCGGCGCACTGTCCAGGAGCCACGGAGAGGGCGGTCGCATCACGCCGGTTGCCAGATCCGGGCGAGCGTCGCGGTGGTGAGCAACTGCTCGGGGTGCCCCTGTCCTGCCAGGTGACCGTCGCGGAGCAGGAGGCAGGCGTCCGCCGAGCGAGCGGCTTCCAGGTCGTGCGTGGCCTGGACGACGGTCACTCCCTCGGCGACCAGCTCCGTCAGCAGCACCCGATCCGCTCCCTTGCCTCGGGGTCGAGTCCCGTGGTCGATTCGTCCAGCAGCAACAGGTCCGACTCCTGGGCGAGCCCTTGGGCGATCAGGGCGCGCTGCCGCTGCCCGCCGGACAGCTCCCCGAGCTGGCGGGTGGCGAGGTCGGTGATGCCGAGCCGCTCCATGGCCTGGTCCACGGTGGCGCGGTCCTGCCGGGTCAGCCGGCGCCACGGTCCGCGTTCGCCCCAGCGCCCCATCTCCACCGTCTGTCTGACCGTCAGCGGCATGCGTCACCGACGGCGCCGCGCTGCGGGACGAACGCCGGCGGCCGGTCGCCGGCGTGGTGGAGCTCGCCTGACGTGGGTTGGATCACTCCGGCCAGCACTCCGAGCAGGGTTGACTTCCCGCTTCCGTTCGGGCCGACGAGCGCGGTGGTGGCCAACGCCGGTATTCCCGGCCAGTTGATGGAGGACGGGACGGCCCGGGTAACCGGCGGAGAGCTCGGTGAAGCGGACGCGGGACGTCCTGTCCTCGCTTGGGTGAAAGAGGGGGATTCTTTGAACATGATTTTCATTGTAATGTGCACCGCATGGAGTGGTTGACGGGTCCCTTCGAGGTGACCTTTGTGCAACGGGCCCTGTGGGGCGGAATGCTGGTGTCGGCGATCTGTGCGCTGGCCGGTACCTGGGTGGTGCTCAGGGGGATGGCCTTCCTGGGTGACGCCATGTCCCACGGGCTGCTGCCCGGAGTCGCGCTCGCCGCGCTGCTCGGTGGCAACCTGCTGGTCGGTGCGGTGCTGAGCGCGGCCGTCATGACCGCCGGGGTCACCGCCCTCGGCCGCACCCCGAGGCTGTCCCAGGACACCGGCATCGGCCTGCTCTTCGTGGGGATGCTGTCCTCGGCGTCATCATCGTGTCGCGCTCGCAGTCCTTCGCGGTCGACCTGACCGGGTTCCTCTTCGGTGACGTCCTCGCCGTCCGTGAGCAGGACCTGGTGCTGCTGGGCGGGGCACTGCTGCTGGCGCTGGCCGTCTCGGTCCTCGGCCACCGGGCCTTCCTCGCCCTGGCCTTCGACCCGCGCAAGGCCCAAACGCTCGGCCTGCGCCCCCGCCTCGCTCACGCCGTGCTGCTCGGCCTGCTGGCGCTGGCCATCGTCGCCTCCTTCCACATCGTGGGGACACTGCTGGTCCTGGGCCTGCTCATCGCCCCGCCGGCCGCCGCGCTGCCCTGGGCGCGCAGTGTGCGAGGTGTCATGGCCCTCGCGGCGCTGCTCGGCATCACCGCCACCTTCTGCGGCCTGCTGCTGTCCTGGCACCTGAGCACCGCGGCCGGCGCGACCGTCTCGACCCTCGCCGTGAGCCTGTTCTTCGTCTCCCACCTGGCATCCGGTCTCCGCCACCGCCGCCGTGCGCGCCTCGTCGGCGTGCACGCCACGGCAACCGACTGAAAGAACCTGAGGCGATCCCTTTGCTCGTCCGAAGAAACGTCATGCCCTGGGCACCTGCCGCCCTCGTGGCCGTCTTCCTGCTCACCACGAGCTGTGCCGGTCAGAACGACGACGTGTCCGCCCCGAAGACCACCGCCTCGGCCTCCGCTCCGCACGGATACGTAGAAGGGGCACAGGAGAAGGCCGAGCAGCAGTCGCGGCTGCTGCTCAACGACCCGGGGACCGGAGACACCCGGGTACTCGACCTGATCACCGGCAAGGTGCACGAGGCGGCCCGGACGGCGGGCACCACCGGACTCACCACGGACGGCCGGTTCGGCTACTTCCACACCTCAGGCGGCACGCACGTCCTCGACGGCGGCGCCTGGACGGTGGATCACGGCGACCACGTCCACTACTACCGTGCGGCGATACGCGACCTGGGCCGGCTGCCCGGAGGTCCTGGTACTCGCGTCCGCAGCGACGCCGCCGTGATCACGGTGACCGACGAGGACGGCCGCGCCAGGATCCACCGTCGGGCCGAACCGGAGAAGGGCAAGGCCGGCTCGCCGCGCGCGCTTCCCGGGACACACGCGGGAGTTGTCGTGCCGTACGCGGAGCACCTGCTCAGCCTCACGGACAACGGACGGGAAGCCGCGAAGCTCGCGGTGTACGACCGCGAGGGCAAGCGCGTCGCGTCGCCGGACGCGGCGTGCGAGGACCCGCGGGGCGACGCCGTCACCCGGCGCGGGGTCGTCCTGGGCTGCGCCGACGGTGCCCTGCTCGTCCGTGAGGCCGACGGCGCGTTCACGGCCCAGAGGATCCCGTACGGCGAGGACGTTCCCGAGGGGGAACGGGCCACGGCCTTCCGGCACCGGCCCGGCAGCGACACGCTCACGGCGCCGGCCGGTGACCGGGCCGTGTGGGTCCTGGACGTCACCGAGCGCACGTGGACACGGGTGAGGTCCGGTCCCGTCGTCTCCGCCAACACCGCGGGAGAGGGCTCCGTCCTGATCGTCCTGGAAACCGATGGTTCGCTCCACGGCTACGACATCGCCACCGGCAAGCAGGTCTCCCGGACGAAGCCGCTTGTGACGGATGCCTCCGCCGAAAGTACTGACGGGACCAGGGGACCGGTCATCGAGGTCGACCGCAGCCGCGCCTACCTCAACGATCCCAAAGGCAAACGCGTGTACGAGATCGACTACAACGACAACCTGCGCGTCGCGCGCGCCTTCGACCTGGACATCGAGCCGGCCCTGATGGTGGAGACGGGACGATGACGAGAAGAACACGAGGATCGCGACGGCTGCGCACCCTGCTGTCGGCCCTGCTCGCCCTTTTCCTGGCCGGTGCGGCGACTGCCTGCACGAGCGGCGACGATCAGCCCCGGGTCGTGGTGACGACCAACATCCTGGGCGACATCACCCGGGAGATCGTCGGCGACGAGGCCGGCGTCACCGTGCTGATGAAGCCGAACGCCGACCCGCACTCCTTCGGCCTGTCGGCCGTGCAGGCCGCCGAACTGGAGCGTGCGGACCTCGTGGTGTTCAACGGGCTGGGCCTGGAGGAGAACGTACTGCGGCACGTGGAGGCCGCCCGCGAGACAGGGGTGGCCACCTTCGAGGCCGGCAAGGCGGTGGACCCCCTCACCTTCCAGGCGCATGACGACGGAGGGCCCGAGGAGGCCGGCCAGCCCGACCCGCACTTCTGGACCGACCCGGACCGCGTGCGCAAGGCCGTCGGCCTGATCGCCGACCAGGTGGTCGAGCACGTGGACGGCGTCGACGAGAAGGCCATCCGCGACAACGCCGACCGCTACGACGGCCAACTCGCCGACCTCACCACCTGGATGGAGAAGTCCTTCGGCCGCGTCCCCGAACAGCGGCGCGCGTTGGTGACCAACCACCACGTCTTCGGCTACCTCGCCGAACGCTTCGGCTTCCGGGTGGTCGGCGCGGTGATCCCGAGCGGTACGACGCTGGCCTCGCCCAGCTCCTCCGACCTGCGCTCGCTCACCGAGGCCATGCGCACGGCAGGCGTACGTACGGTTTTCGCCGACTCCTCCCAGCCCAAGCGGCTGGCCGAGGTCCTGCGCACGGAGATGGGCGGCCGGACGCGTGTCGTCGAGCTCTACTCCGAATCCCTGACCGAGAAGGGCAAGGGCGCCGGCACCTACCTGCAGATGATGCGCGCCAACACCACCGCCATGACCGACGGCCTGACCGGCGCCTGAAACCGCCCCTTCACCTCGCCCCGGCCGACCGGCCATCCACCAGCAGCACCCGCACCCGACGCCGCGCCCGCGCGGCCGGAAAGGAACACCCCGGTGAACAAGTCGACACGCAACAGAGCCTTCACGGGCACGGCCCTCGCCCTGGCGGCCTCCGCCGTCCTAACCGCCTGCGGAGGAGAGGACAGCTCCGCCACCGACACCAAGGCCAAGAACGCCCCGGGCACCAAGGCCGTTGCGGTCGAGGACCCGCTGGTCGCCACGTTCGACGGCGGGCTGTACGTCCTGGACGGCCAGAGCCTGAAGCTGGCCAACACGATCGCACTGCCGGGCTTCAACCGCCTCAACCCAGCCGGCGACGACGACCACGTCATCGTCTCCACCGACTCCGGCTTCCGCGTCCTGAACGCCGCCCAACAGGCCTTCACCGGCGTCGAGTACAAGGGCGCCAAGCCCGGACACGTCGTACGGCACGCCGGCAAGACGGTCCTGTTCACCGACGGCACCGGCGAGGTCGAGGTCTTCGACCCCGACGACCTCGCGGGCGGCAAGAAGCCGCAAGGCCGCAGCTACACCTCCGCCGAGCCGCACCACGGCGTCGCCATCGAACTCGGCAACGGCGAACTCCTCAGCACCCTCGGCACCGAGGAGAAGCGCACCGGTGCCCTCGTCCTGGACAAGAACAACAAGGAGATCAAGCGCAACGAGAACTGCCCCGGCGTCCACGGCGAGGCCGCGGCCAAGGGCGAGGCCGTCGCCGTCGGCTGCGAGGACGGCGTCCTGATCTACAAGGACGGCAAGTTCACCAAGGTCGACGCCCCCGACGACTACGGTCGCATCGGCAACCAGAGTGGCAGCGACGCGTCGCCCATCCTCCTGGGCGACTACAAGACCGACCCGGAGGCCGAACTGGAGCGGCCGACCCGCATCTCCCTCATCGACACCGAGACCGGGAAACTGCGGCTGGTCGACCTGGGCACCAGCTACTCCTTCCGCTCGCTCGGCCGTGGACCCCGGGGCGAGGCACTTCTCCTGGGCACGAACGGCACCCTCCATGTCATCGATCCGGAAACGGGCAAGGTGGACAAGAAGATCCCCGTCGTGGGCGAGTGGCAGGAGCCGCTGGACTGGCAGCAGCCCCGGCCCACCCTCTTCGTCCGCGACAACATCGCGTACGTCTCCGAGCCGGGCAAGCGCAAGCTGCACGCCATCGACATCGAAACGGGCAGGAAGGTCACGTCCGTGACCCTGCCGAAGAGCACCAACGAACTGTCCGGTGTCGTCGCCGGCCACTGAACCTGGTCCTCACGCCGGCCAGGCCTCGTCCCACTGGTCCAGCAGGGTGTCGGCCGTAACTGCGTCGGCGTCGGAAGCCGGGCCGTGGAGCGATTGCTCCGTCCAGATCACCTTGCCGCGGGCCGTGTAGCGGGTGCCCCACCGCCGGGAGAACTGGGCGACGAGGAACAGCCCTCGTCCGCCCTCGTCGGTCGTCGCCGCCCGACGCAGGTGCGGCGAGGTGCTGCTGCCGTCGGCGACCTCGCAGATCAGACTGTCGCGGTCGTGCAGCATCCGCAGCCGAATCGGCCCGGTGCCGTAGCGGATGGCGTTGGTGACCAACTCGCTGATCACCAACTCGGTGGTGAAGGCCATCTCGTCCAGCCCCCAGGCTCCGAGCCGACGCGTGACGTCCGCCCGGATCCCGGCGACGGCCGCGGGATCGCCCGGCACGTTCCATTCGGCGACCTGGGAGGTATCGAGAAGGTGGGTACGGGCGACGAGCAGGGCGATGTCGTCGCCCGGGCGGGCCGGAAGCAGGGTGTCGAAGACGTCCCGGCAGGTCTCCTCCGGGGTCCGGCCCGGGCGTGCCAGGGCATCGCGCAGCGCTTCCAGGCCGATGTCGATGCCCCGCTCCCGGTCCTCGATCAGGCCATCGGTGTACAGGACCAGCCTGGACCCCGCGGGCAGGGTGACCTCGGCGGTTTCGAAGGGCTCCCCGCCGCCCAGCCCGAGCGGTGGGGCGCCCGGCACCCGCAGGTACTCCACGGTGCCGTCGGGGTGCACCAGGGCCGGCTCCGGATGCCCGGACCGGGCCAGCGAGCACTGCCCGGAGGACGGGTCGTAGACCGCGTAGAGGCAGGTGGCTCCCGTGACGCCCTTGTCGTCCCGCTCAGCGCTCTCCTCGCCGTCGATCCGGGCGACCAGCTCGTCCAGGTGGCCGAGGAGCTCGTCCGGAGACAGGTCCAGGGCGGAGAAGGTGTGCACCGCCGCGCGCAGCTGGCCCATGGTGGCAGCGGCGTGGAGGCCGTGCCCGACCACGTCGCCGACCACCAGTGCGACCCGGGCGCCGGGCAGGGGGATGACGTCGAACCAGTCGCCGCCGACTCCGTCCAGAGCGGGCAGGTAGCGGTGGGCGACGTCCACGGCCGAGTGGTCGGGCAGGGAGCCGGGCAGCAGACTGCGCTGGAGCGTCTCGGCCAGGGCGTGCTCGCGGGTGTAGCGGCGGGCGTTGTCGACGGCCACCGCGG
Organism: Streptomyces coeruleorubidus; assembly: GCF_028885415.1. GTDB lineage: Bacteria > Actinomycetota > Actinomycetes > Streptomycetales > Streptomycetaceae > Streptomyces > Streptomyces coeruleorubidus_A. Next base: position 329,139 of record NZ_CP118527.1, on the reverse strand, counting down.
CCCGGGCGGCCAGCTCCTCGGCGAAGGCCAGATCCTCCTCCTCGAAGGGCGGGTTCTCCGAGCGCCAGAAGCTCGCCATGCCCAGCACGACGCCGCGGGCCTGGAGCGGCACGGTGATCAGGGAGTGGAAACCGTGGTCCGGCACGCGCCGGGCGCGGTCGGGGCCCTGGGCGGCCATCCACTCTCCGGAGGCGGGCAGGCCGGCCTCCAGGACGGCGCGGCCCCGCTCGGCGCCGACGGTCATGGGCGAGGTCGGAACAGAGCGGATCAGCTCCCCTACGGGGTGGAGGTTCCGGGCACCCTCGACGCCGTGCACCGCCGCGCGGCGCATCTCGGAGCCGGGCCCGGCCGGCTCCTCACCCCGCAGGACCGGGTCCAGCAGGTCGACGGTGGCGGCGTCGGCGAACCGGGGGACCGCCACCTCGGTCAGCTCCTGCGCGGTGCTCGTCACATCCAGCGTGGTGCCGATCCGCACCCCCGCCTCGTACAGCAGCCGCAGCCGCTCCCGGGCCACCTCCGCCCGGCCCGTCAAGGCCCGCAGCTCCGTGGTGTCGCGCAGCGTGACCACGCTGCCCGCCGGGTCGCCGTCGGGGTCGACCGGCCGCATGTTGACCGCCAGCAGCCGGTCGCCGGCCAGGTGCACCTCGTCGGTGGCCACCCGGCCCGATCCCAGCAGCCGGGCGGTACCCGCCTCCAGGCCCAGGTCGGTGACACGGCGTTCCTCGGCGTCCGCGGGCAGATCCAGCAGCCGCCGCGCCTCGTCGTTGGCCAGCAGGAGCCGTCCGTCACCTCCGATGATCAGCACCCCTTCCCGCACGGCGTGCAGCACCGCGTCGTGATGCTCGTACATGCGGGTCATCTCGGACGGGTCCAGGCCGTGGGTCTGCCGCCGCAACCGCCGGGAGACCAGCGCCGTCCCGGCCGCCGAGACCACCAGCGCGCCGCCGGCGAAACCGAGCAACTGCGGCAGTTGGCCCTGCACCACCTCGTCCACGCTGTCGACCGTGATGCCGGCCGACACAAAGCCGACGATGGTCTTCCCGCCGGTGTCGTGGACGGGGACCGTCGAGTCCACGGAGAGGCCGAGACTGCCCTCGAAGGTCTGGGTGAAGGGTCTGTCGGCCGCGGCGCCTTCGCGAAGCGCGAAAACGTGCTTTCCGATCAGCGCCGGGTCCGGATGGGTCCAGCGGAAGCCGTTCGGATCGAACGCGACGACGTAGTCGACCCCGGACTCCTCACGGGCTTCCTCCGCACGCGGTTGCATCAGCGCACGAGGGCTGTCGGACTTCATGGCCTCCAGCGTCCCCGGGGCGTGCGCGAAGGCCTGGGCGACTCCGAAGGCCAGCTGCCGGGCCTCCTGCATGCTCGCGTTCCGGGCCTGGAACACCAGGGCAACGCCCGCGGCCGCGGCGAACAGGACCATGATCGCCAGCTGCAGCAGGAACACCTGGCCCGCGACACTGCGTACCCGAGGCAGCGCGGTCGAGCGCGGGCCGCTGTACGGGCGGAACCGAGACACCGAGAGCCGACCAGAACGAGTGGCCATATCCCTTTTCCTATCTTTCACGGCTCCATGTGCCTCGCACTCAGGTGCGTGCCCACGCCTGCCAGCGCTTGGTCACGGCATCCCCGTTCCTGACCCACCACTCGATGTCCAGGTCGAAACCGGACCGCAGGTGCCCGGGAGAGCTCGCCAGGTCAGCGGCGGCGGCCTGGGAGAGGTATGCGTAGGCGGCCGGCACGACAGGGCCCGCGGGGTGGATCTGTGCGAAGTGGGCCTGTACGTCGGGCCGCAGGGCGAAGTCGATGAGCCGGTAGGCGGCCTCCGGATTCGCCGCGCCTTCGGGGATGCCGTAGCCGTTGCTCTGCCTGCGGGCACCGTTCCACGCGTACGCGAGCGGGGAACCGGCCTCGATCAGACCCTGGACGCGGCCGTTCCAGACGCTGGAGGCCACGACATCCTTGCGGCCGAGCAGTTCACCCGGTCCGGAGCCGCTCTCCCAGAACGTCAGCACAGAGCCCTTGATGTCGTCCATGGCCGCGAAGGCACGGTCCACATCCAGGGGATACAGCTTGTCGAGCGGCACCCCGTCGGCGAGCAGGGCGAACTCCAGCTCCGGCCAGTCCAGCGAGCCCTGCAACGCGCGCCGGCCCGGGAATTGCCCGATGCTCCAGAAGTCCGCCCAGGACTCCGGTCTTTTCCCGCCGAAGGCGTCGGTACGGTATGCCAGGACGCTGGCCCAATAGTTCTTTCCCACGCCATGAGAGGTCAACAGGGACTTGGCTATGCCGGCATTCCGCGCGTTCTTCAGCCGGTCGTAGTCGAGCTCCTGTGAAACTCCCGCCTGCTTGAAGAGCGCCAAGTGGGTCATGTTGATGTCCATGACATCGAACCGGGGCGGCCTTCCTTGATCTGGGTGATCATCTGCTCGTGCAGGATGTTCACCACCTTGATCTGGATCCCGGTCTCCCTGGTGAACGGGTCGTGGACGGCCTTTCGGTTCGCCGCTCCATAAGAGCCGCCGATGTCGCGGACGACGAGTGGTCCGCTGCTCTTGGTCCTCGTGGTGCCCTGGTCGGAGCGGGGCCGGCAGGCGAGCGAAGCGGCGGCGACGCCTGCTGTGGCTCCGCCCCTCAGGAATGCTCTGCGATCGATCCCGAGTTCTCTCACCCTCTTCCTCCTGTGTATCCGGGCGCGGGGGCGGTGTCATTGCTTTACCAGGGTGGAGTGGGGCGCTGCGGGGGAACTACGGAGTCGCTCCCCGCGCGTCCAACACCAGCACCGCGACGTGCAGGGACGTGCACTGCAGGCCCGACTCCAGATCGCAGCCGAGGAGCCGTTCGATGGTGTGGAGGCGCTGGTAGTACGCCTGCCGGGACATGCCGGCCTGCTTCGCCGCGACCGACTTGTTCCCGGCCGCCGTCAGATAGGCGCGCAGTGCCGGGAGCAGGTCGCCGCCGTTGCGGTCGTCGTGCTCGATGAGACGCGTGAGCTGCCGTTCCGCGTACTGCTGGAGGCGGATGTCCTCCCGCAGCACGCCCAGGAGTTCCGGCAGCTGGATGTCGGCGGGGACGTAGAACCAGCGGTCGGATGAGGCGGGCGTGATGGCCTCGGCCGTCTGCTCGGCCTCCTGCCACGATCGGGCGATCCCGGAGAGGTCGGTCACGCCGGGGCCGACGGCGACGACGGCCTCCGGGCCGAGCTCCTCGCGGCACAGACGGCCGATCCGCTCGGCGACCGGCTGCCAGGCGCTGGCCTGCGCCAGGGTGAGGAGCACGCCGATCCGGCCCGGGGCCGTCTCGCCGACCAGGGCGCGGATGCCGGTCTGCGCCATCGCCTTCGCGATCCGTTCGTCGAGGTGCTCGCCGGTGCGGGTGTGCGTGTGGCGGATGACCACGGCGAAGAGGCGGTGCCCGAGGGTCGGCAGCCCCAGCGCCTCGGCGCGGGCGCGGGCGTCGGCGGGGGAGCGGAATCGCCGTTCGTACAGGTCCCGCAGCACCGAGCGGTGGGCCCGGCGCTCCCACCAGGCCGGCCCGGCCAGACGCGCCATGCTCAGGGCGACCGCCGCTCGCTCCAGGACCAGGACGTGTTCCGGGTCGGGCTCCGCGTTCAGCCTGCCCTCCAGCAGGACCAGCCGCCCCCACGGCCCGTGGTGGTCCTGCACGGGCGCGATCAGCCACCCCTCCGGCCCGCTCGGCGTGATCTTCTCGAGAGTCGGGGCGGCCCGGGAACGCCGGGACCAGGCCGACACCACCGGCTCGTACGGCCGGCCGAGCAGTTCGCACATCAGGACCCGGTGGGTGAGGTCCTCCAGCACCACGGGGGCCCCGGTGAGCTCCGCGGTGGTGTGCACCAGTTCCTCGGGGTCCGCGCCCCGCAGCGTCAGGGCGGTGAAGATGTCCTGGATGTCTCTCCCGCGGCGCAGCAGCGCCCCTTGGGCGTCGAGGATGAGCGCGTGCACCGCCTGCGTGACGTCGATGAACCGGACGCCGCGGGCCAGCTCGACCAGCGGCACCTCACGGGTACGGCAGGCCGCCACCAGCTCGTCGGGCACCTTCCGGTACCGGTAACCGAGCTCCACGACCAGGCCGGCCGCGCCGACGTCGGCGAGCTGGTCGACGTAGCCACGCAGCTCGGAGGGGTCCTCGGGATAGGGCATGCCGGTCGTCAGGACCAGCTCGCCGCCCTCGAGGAAAGCGGCGGGGTTGAGCAGTTCGGTGACGTGCACCCAGCGCACCGCACGGTTCAGCTGTGACTCACCGGCCAGCACGCGCGGCATCCCCTCGGCCAGCACGGGGAGGCGCAGAACCTCCGTGATGGTCGGGAAGTGCCCGGTTGCGGGACGTCTGGGCGGCATAGGGAGTGCTTTCGTCCGAGGGATGGGGGTCACCTTCGCACCGGCACATCACCGTGACAAGAGGGGCAGGGCACTTTCCGTGGCCGGCCCGCTCGCCGTGACACATCGTCTCGATAAGGTCCCGAGGCGGAACAGAGTGTGGGTTGACCTGCGTGTTCGCCGGGGTCGAGAGTGAACGCCATCCCCAAGGGGCCCGAATCGGAAGGGTCCGCACGGTGTCCGCACCGTGCCGGGGCACCACTGACACCCAGGCCGCACCCGGCGAAAGGAGCGACCTCATGCGCATCCCGAAGCGCGTCGCCGTGATCGGTGCCGGCAGCATGGGCAGCCAGGTCATGTGGCGACTTGCCGCCCGCGGAGCCGAGGTCATCGGCTACGACCGGTACGCGCCGGGTCACGACCGTGGCGCCGCCGGGGGCGAGACCCGCATCTTCCGCGCCGTCCACCTCAGCGACCCCGGGTACATCCCGCTGCTGCGGCTCGCCGACCGGATGTGGGACCGTCTCCAGCGCGAAACCGGCTCCTCACTGCGACGCCGCAGCGGATGCCTGGTGATGGGAGAGACCGCCTCGCCGTCGATGCGCCTTCTCCTCTCCTCCAGCGCCACCCACCGGCTGGACCACGAGGTACTGGACCGGGAGGAACTCGCCCGCCGCTACCCCCAGCACCGCCTCCCGGACGGGCACACCGCCGTCCTCGACCGGATGGGCGCCATCATCCGGCCCGAGGCGTCGATCCAGGCCGCCGCCACCCACGCCGAACAGCTGGGCGCCCGGCTGCACCGCTACACGCCGGTGCGGGAGATCACCCCCGCGGCGGGCGGCGGGGTGCACATCGTCACCGACCACGGCGCGGACCACGTCGACACCGCGGTGGTGACCGTGGGCCCCTGGATCAACACCCTGCTCCCGGACCTGCCGCGGTCCGTCGACATCCGCCGGCTGATCAGCTCCTGGCATCTCCCCACCCGGCACGACTGGTTCGCGGGCGGCGCCCCCGCCTTCGTACGCAGCACACCCCATGACTGCTACGGGCTCCCGTCGCCCGACGGCATCTCCGTCAAGCTGGGCCTGTCCCTCGCCCGTTATCTGCCGGTGCCCGAGCCCGAACGGCTCGACCGTACGGTCCGCCCGGAGGAACTCGCCACCTTCCACGAGCTCATCGGCGAGCTGATGCCCGATCTGAACCCCGACCCCATCAGGCTGTCGGTCTACATGGAGGGCTACACGGAGTCCGGAAACCCGCTCGTGGGTCACCTCCCCGGCGAGGACGACATCGTCGTCATGGCCGGATTCTCCGGCAGCGGCTTCAAACTCTCGCCCGCCATGGGCGAGATCGCCGCCGACCTGGCACTCGATGGCACCACTGACCACCCCATCGACTTCCTCGCCCCGGCAGGAGTCGGCGCCGCCTGATCCCCGGCGATGCCGACGGCATCGCTCCCCGCCCAGACATCCCTGTCATGGGCATGCCCGAAAAGACACGCACCGGCCGTAACCAGTTCCCCGAAGCCAAGACAGGAGCATCCTCATGCCCATTCCCTCGCTTCAGTTCCGCCCGAAGTACGTCTCGTTCGACTGCTACGGCACGTTGATCGAGTACGGCACGTTGATCGAGTGGCCGATGACCCCATCACGCGTGAACTCGTCGGCGACCAGATCCCCGCCGAGCACTGGGACCAGTTCGTGCGGGAGTTCCGCGGCTACCGCTACGACCAGGTCCGCGGCGAGTACTACCCCTACGAGCAGGTGCTGCAGGACTCCTTCGAGCGGGTCTGCCGCAAGTGGGGTGTGAAGGCCGCCCCGGACGCGGGCAAGCGGTTCGCCGACGGGGTGCGCAGCTGGGGCCCGCACGCCGACGTGCCCGAACCGCTGAAGAAGATGGGCGAGAACTACAAGCTGGTGATCCTGTCCAACGCCGACGACGCCTTCCTGGAGGAGAGTGTGCCCCGGCTCGGCGCGGACTTCCACGCGGTCTTCACCGCGGAGCAGGCCGGCTACTACAAGCCCCGGTACGCCGCGTTCGAGTACATGCTCGACCAGCTCGACGCCTCCCCCGAGGACTTCGTGCACGTCGCCTCGCACACCCGTTACGACCACATGCCGATGCACGACATGGGCTTCCGCAACCTGATCCTCCTGGACCGCGGCTACGACCCGGTCACCCACGGCTACGACTACGTGACGGTGAAGTCCCTGGACGAGCTCAACACCATGCTCGGCATCTGACGCGCGACGCACATCGTCCCGCACGGACAGCCACGAAGAACCCCGCCGAGCTTGTCGGCGACGCCCGCGTAGAACTCGAAGTACCGGGACCAGGGGGCGACGTCCTCGGCCGCATCATCGACCCGGCCGACGGCGGGGAGCACACGGTCCACGCCCCGGCCGACGGGCGGATCCTCTACGGCATGCACGGGCTCACCGTCGTCCCCGGCGCGGGCCTCGGATTCGACGAGGCGGACCCCCACCCCTTAGACCCCCATCCCAGTCGTCCTTCCTTCCCCGTAGCACCACCCCCAGGAGGCATACCATGAGAGACGCCCGTATAGATCGCAGGCTCTTCCTGCGCGGCGTCGGCGGAGCCACGGCGGGTCTCGCCGCCGCGACCGCCCTCAGCGCCTGCGGCACCGGCACCAGCCGCAGCGCTTCCACCGGCACCGGTGGAAAGGGCAGCAAGACGGTGGTCGTCCGCGACAGCGGCGGTTCCTACGGCGCGGCCCTGCAGAAGGCGGTCTACACGCCGTTCACGCAGGAGACCGGTATCCAGGTCAAGGTGCTGAACCTGGACGACGCCCCGCTGCTGGCCCAGATCAAGCAGGGGCGCCCGCAGTGCGACCTCATCAACAACTCGATGATGTCCCACCACAAGTACGTGAAGCAGGACGCGCTGGAGACGCTGGACCTGGGCCGGCTCAAGAGCGTGAAGAGCGCCAAGATCCCCGAGAACCAGATCACCGAACACGCCGTCGGCCACAGTTTCTACGGCCAGTGCATCGCGTACCGCACGGATGCCTTCGGCGGCCGCAAGCCCGAGTCGTGGGCGGACTTCTGGGACACCAAGGCGTTCACCGGCGGCCGTGCGATGGTCAGCCCGGACGGTGACCTGCCGGAGCTGGAGTTCGCGCTGCTGGCCGACGGCGTCCCGATGGACAAGCTGTACCCGCTCGATGTGGACCGCGCGTTCAAGGTGATGACCCGGCTGCGGTCCGACATCAAGAAGTTCTGGGACAGCGGCCCGCTCCCCGGCGTGCTCCTCAGCCGCGAGGAGGTGACGATGTCCACCGTCTGGGACGGCCGGATCGCCGATCTGCAGAAGCAGGGCGTCCCGGTCGAGAGGCAGCTGGCCGGCATGCGCCGCCAGTTCTCGGGCTATGCCATCGCCAAGGGCGCGGCCAACGTGGACGGCGCCTACCAGCTCATGGACTTCTCCCTGCGCGCCGAGAGCCAGGCCGCGCTGGCGAAGGCCTTCCCTCGAACCCGTCTTCTCCGCTGGCCTACGCCAAGCTCACCGAGGACGAGCGCAACGCACTCGCGGGTGCGCCGCAGTACTACGACAAGGGCTTCGACACCGACATCGACTGGTGGCTGAAGAACGAAACCGCCGTCACCAAGCGCTGGTTGGAGTGGGCTCGTGGCTGAATTCGGTATCGCCACACCATCCGTGAAGGTGGCCGGTGGCAAGATGCCCACCGCGACGGGTAAAGCGCTGTCGGTGGTGGCCCTGCGCAAGACGTACGGGGATGTCGTCGCTGTCGACGAGGCGTCCATGGAGATCGCCGCCGGGGAGTTCGTCACCTTCCTCGGCGCCTCCGGGTCGGGCAAGACCACGACCCTCATGATGATCGCCGGGTTCTGCGAGCCGGACTCCGGCACCATCACCGTCGGGGACCGCGACGTCACCCGGCTCGCCCCGCAGAAGCGAAACCTCGGCTTCGTCTTCCAGCAGTACCTGCTCTTCCCGCACATGACGGTCAGCGAGAATGTCGCCTTTCCGCTCACGCTGCGCGGGGTGCCGAAGGACGAGATCCGCAGGCGGGTGGGGGAGACGCTGGAGATCGCGGGCCTGTCCGGGTTCGGCGGCCGCAAGCCGCGCGAGCTGTCCGGTGGTCAGCAGCAGCGTGTCGCCCTGTGCCGCGCGCTGGTCTACCGCCCGCCGGTGATCCTCATGGACGAGCCGCTCGGCGCCCTGGACAAGAAGCTCCGCGACCAGCTCCAGATCGAGATCAAGACCATCCAGCAGGAACTCGGCCTGACCGTCATCTATGTGACGCACGATCAGGAGGAAGCGCTGGTCATGTCGGACCGCATCGCGGTGATGCGCAACGGCCTGATCGAGCAGTTCGACACCCCCCGTGAGCTGTTCGAACGGCCGAAGACCCCGTTCGTCGCGGACTTCCTCGGCGCGGCCAACTTCCTGTCCGGCCGCATCGAGCAGCACACCGACGAGCACACCCTGGTCCGCCTCGACGAGTGTGGCGGCCTGCTGAAGGCGCGCGCGCCATGACCTCGCGTCTGGCACCCAGGTCAAGGCCGCGGTGCAACCGGGCCGGTTGCGGGCCTGCGCCCCCGACGACGGCTTCTGTACCGGCACGGTCGAGACCGCCACCTACGTCGGCACCCTGGTCCGCGCGGGCGTACGGATCGATGGCGGTGACGCGCCGCTGCTGCGCCTGGAAGTACCGGCCGGCCGCGGCCCCGTCACCGGCGAACGGGTCGGGATCACCGCCGACCCCGACGACGTCAACCTCTTCCCCGTCGAACAGGGAGGGTGAGCCATGGCCGCCCTCACCGCCACCGCCCCTGCCCGTCCGCGCAAGCTCTTGGCCTCGCGCAAGACCCGCGTCGGGATCCTCTACGCGCTGCCCGTCGTCGTCTATCTGCTGGTGCTGTTCGTCTCTACCCGATCTTCACCACGCTGCTCCTCAGCCTGAAGAATGCCGACGGATCGCTCACCCTGCACTGGTATGTCGAGGCGCTGACGGGCGTCAATCTGTCGGTCCTGTTCACCACGCTGCGGATCTCCGCGGAGACGGCGCTGTTGAGCCTGGTCTTCGGGTTCATTCTGGCGAACGCGATCTCGCGGCTGAAGCCCCTGTGGCGGCACTGGCCATGCTGATCGTCGTCGTTCCGCACTTCATCAGCGCCCTGGTGCGCACCTACGGCTGGATCATCCTGCTCGGCGACAAGGGTCTGGTGAACGAGACCCTGGCCGGCCTGTCGGTGCAGGGGGCGCCGTTCCAGCTGCTCTACAACGAGCTGGGCGTGGTCATCGGCACCACCTCCATGATGCTGCCCTACACCGTGCTGCTGCTCTACGGCGTGATGCGCGGCGTGGACCGCCGCCTGCTCGCGGCGGCCTCCAGCATGGGCGCGGGACGTGTGACGATCTTCCGCCGGGTCTACCTGCCGCTGGTCGCCCCCGGACTGGCCAGTGCCGGACTGCTCAGCTTCATCCTCTCGCTGGGCTACTACATCACCCCCGCCCTGATGGGCGGACCCAACCAGACGATGATCGCCACCTCATCAACCAGCAGGTGACCAAGGAAAACCAGTGGAACGGGGCGGCCGCTCAGGGAGTCATCCTGCTGCTGCTCACCTTCGCCGGACTGCTGCTGGTCAAGCTCGTCAGCTCCCTGGCACCAGCCGTAAGAAGAGGAGCGGGTCATGATGGAACTGCGCAAGACCCTCGCCGGGCGGATCGCCCTGACCGCCATCGCCACCGTGATCCTGCTGTTCCTGGCCCTGCCGATCGTCGTCATCCTGGTCACCTCCTTCAGCAACAACGCCTTCGCCGCCTTCCCCCCGGACTCCTGGACGCTCGGCTGGTACAAGGCACTGTTCGCCGACGGCAGCAAATGGCCGGCCGCCCTGTCACTGAGCGCCCTCATCGCCTGCCTCAGTACCGTGTTCTCGCTGATCATCGGCGTGACCGCGGCCACCGCCCTGAGCAGAAAGCGAACTCCCGCTGCGCTCCGCGGTCTACGCCCTGGTCCTCGGACCGCTGGTCATTCCGCAGATCGTCACCGCGCTGGGCCTGTTCCTGCTCTTCGAGCCCGCGGCGATGCTGGGCAGCCCGCTCGCCATCGCTCTCGGGCACACCGTGCTGGCCTCGCCGATCGCGGCCGATCGATCGCGACCCTGCGCCTGATCCTGATCGCGACCCTGCGCGGCATCGACGAACGGCTGGAGGACGCCGCCGCCAGCATGGGCGCCGGCCGCCTGACCATCGCCCGGCGGATCACCTTCCCCCTCGCCGCGCCCGGCATGATCGCGGCGGCGATCTTCTCCTTCATCACCAGCTTCGACGAGTTCTACATCTCCAGTTCCTCTCCTCCGTCGACACCGTCACCCTGCCGGTGCAGGTCTACAACTCCCTGACCTTCGACATCGATCCCAGCGTGACCGCGGTCAGCGCGATCCTCATCGCCGTCGCGATCCTCGCCCTCGCCCTGGTCGCCCTGGTGCGCTGGCTCGGCTCCGGACGGCAGAACTCCTGCTTCTCCGTCGAGAACACGGCAGGGATCGCCGCACCCGGAGGTGAGGCCGTATGACCACCACCGCTCCGCTGACCGCCGCCACCGCTCAGCCGCACCTGCTGCCCTCACCTGTGCCTTGCGCCGGCACGGGCCGCGCTACCGCTGACAGCGCCGTCGGCCGGGCCCCGAGTGGGCGCCCGGCCGGGATCCCCCGAAAAATTCCTCGCAGGAGACCCGCAATGAAGACGATCCGTACTGGATAGAAACCGCCGGGGCGTTCCCGACCGGTCCGGCAAGCCCCTGACGAGGACACCGACCTGGTGGTCGTCGGCGCCGGCCTGACGGGTCTGTCCACCGCCCTGCACTCCGCCCGCAAGGGCGCCCGTGTCACCCTCGTCGAGAAGGGCCAGATCGGTTCCGGGGCCTCAGCGCGCAACGGCGGCATGGCGAACCTGGGCTTCACGATCGGCATAAGCCAGGCCATCCGCCGATACGGACTCGAGCGGGCCCGCGAGATCTACAACTCCTACGGCGAGGCCGTGGACACCGTCGAGCGGCTCGTGGACGAGGAGTCCATCGACTGTCAGTTCCGTCGCGTCGGACGTCTGGGCGTGGCCTCCCGCCCAGCGCACTTCGAGAGCAAGAAGGCCCAACAGCGCGACCTGGCCAAGTACTTCGCCACGAGACCGTACTGATCGGCAAGTCCGAGCTGCGTTCCGAGATCGGATCCGACGCCTACCACGGCGGCCTGCTCGACCCGCTCAGCGCCGCACTGCACGTGGGCCGCTTCGTGCGCGGCATGGCCGAGGCGTGCGAGCGCACCGGTGTCGAGATCCACGAGCGCAACGCGGCCATCGGCGTGCGGCGTACCGCCGAAGGCCGTTTCGAGGTCAGCACGAGCGCGGTGTGATCCGCGCCGGGCAGGTCATGATGGCCACCGACGCCTACACCGACAAGAACTTCCGTGGCTGCGCCGCCAGCAGGTCTGTCTGGGCAGCTTCATCATCGTGACCGAGCCGCTCGGCGAGGAGCTCGCCCGGGACATCATCCCGAAGGCCCGCCTCATCGTCGACTCCAACCAGGTCTGCCACTATTTCCGGCTCACCCCGGACAACCGTCTGCTGTTCGGCGGCCGTGCCCGCTTCGCACCGTCCGACCCCACCTCGGACAAGAAGAGCGGGGCCGTCCTGTTCCGTGAGATGTGCGAGATCTTCCCCAACTCGCCCGGACCAAGGTCGAGTACGTGTGGGGCGGCTCCGTCGCTTCGCGATGGACCGCATCGTGCACGCCGGGCAGACCGAGGACGGCGTGTACTACTCCATGGGATACGCGGGCCACGGCGTGCAGATGGCCACGCACATGGGGCAGGTCATGGCAGAGGTGATGGACGGCCACCCCGAGGCCAGCCCGGTTCGCGACATCGCCCCGCCCCGCATCCCCTCTACAACGGCACCGCCTGGTTCCTGCCCTTCGCGGGCGCCTACTACAAGACGCTGGACCGCATCCGCTGACCGTGCGGCAGCGCACCTCTACGCATACAAGGAGACCTCGAGATGACTGTCGTCCACGACGTTCCCAAGCAGCTTTTCATCGGCGGCGGTTGGCAGGACGCGGAGTCCGCCGGACCCTTTCCGTCGACAACCCGGCCACCGGTGAGGAGCTGTGCCAGGTCGCCGATGCCTCCCCGGCGACGGCCGCCGTGCCGTCGAAGCGGCGGTCGCCGCGCAGCGGCCTGGGCCGCCACTCCGCCCCGTGTGCGCAGCGAGATCCTGCGCCGCGCCTACGACATCATCATCGCGCGCACCGAGGACCTGGCGCTGCTGATGACACTGGAGATGGCAAGCCCCTGGCCGAGGCGCGTGCCGAAGTCGCCTACGCGGCAGAGTTCTTCCGCTGGTTCTCCGAGGAAGCCGTGCGCATCGACGGCGGGATGACCACCGCCCGGACGGCAGGAACCGCCTCCTGGTCACCCGCCAGCCCGTGGGCCCCTGCCTGCTCATCACCCCGTGGAACTTCCCCCTGGCCATGGCACCCGCAAGATCGGGCCGGCCATCGCCGCCGGCTGCACCATGGTCCTCAAGCCCGCCCCCCAGACCCCCTGTCCTCCCTCGCCCTGGCCGGCATCCTCACCGAAGCCGGTCTGCCGGAGGGCGTGCTGAACATCGTCGTCACCTCGGACGCGGCCGGTGTCGTCGAGCCGCTGCTGCGCGACGGGCAGATCCGCAAACTCTCCTTCACCGGCTCCACCCAGGTCGGCCGGATCCTGCTGGCCCAGTGCGCCGACACCGTCATCCGCACCTCCATGGAACTCGGCGGCAACGCCCCCCTCATCGTCTTCGACGACGCCGACCTCGACGTGGCCGTCGAAGGCACCATGGTCGCCAAGATGCGCAACATGGGCGAGTCCTGCTGCGCCGCCAACCGCATCTACGTCCACACTTCCGTCGCCGAGGAGTTCGCCACCCGCCTCGCCGCCCGCATGGCGGCCCTGAAGGTCGGCGACGGTACCGAACCCGGCATCGATGTCGGCCCCTCATCGACATCGCCGGCCGCAGCAAGGCCCACGACATCGTCCGCGACGCGGTCAAGCGCGGAGCCACGGTCCTCACCGGCGGCGAACTCCCCGAAGGGCCCGGCTGCTTCTACCCGCCCACCGTGCTCACGACGTCTCCGCCGACTCCGCCATCATCGACACCGAAGTCTTCGGGCCGGTCGCCGCCATCCTCACCTTCGAGACCGAGGACGAGGCCGTCACCGCCGCCAACGACACCGAATTCGGCCTCGCCTCCTACCTGTTCACCCAGAACCTCGACCGCGCCCTGCGCGTCAGCGAGCGTCTGGAAAGCGGCATGATCGGCCTCAACACCGGGCTGGTCTCCAACCCCGCCGCCCCCTTCGGCGGCGTCAAGCAGTCCGGCCTGGGCCGCGAAGGCGGACGCGTCGGCATCGACGAGTTCCTCGAGTACAAGTACATCGCAGTCCCCGTCGGAGCCTGACATGCCCGACCGACTCGTCGTCCTCTACCGGGGCAACCGGCCACCCGCCACCGGACTCATCGAACGCCTCGCGGACACCGTCTACGCCACCGAGGAGGAGCTGCCCTACCTCCTCCCCGGCGCCGACGCCCTGCTGGCCTGGGTCACCATCACCCCGGCCATCCGCGACGCCTGGCCCGACAACCCCGAGAAGGCACCCCGCTGGGTGCACGCGTCCTCCGCGGGCGTGGACTCCCTGCTCTTCCCCGCCCTGGTGGACGATCCGGGCGTCGTTCTCACCAATGCCCGCGGCGTCTACGACCAGCCGACCGCCGAGTACGTCCTCGGCCTGATCCTCGCCCTCGCCAAGGACTTCCCCGGCACCTGGGAGCACCAGCGGCGTCGCGAGTGGCGTCCGCGGCCCAGTGACGGCATCACCGGACGCACGGTGCTGGTCTGGGGCACGGGGCCCATCGGCCGGGCCATCGCCCGGCTGCTGCGTGCCACCGGGATGCGGGTCTGCGGCGCCGGCCGCAAGGCCCGCACGGACGACCCCGACTTCGGCACGGTCCACGGCGCGGCGACCCTGACTTCCGCCCTGACGGAGGCGGACTACGTCGTCCTGGCCGCGCCCCTGACCGAGGGCACCCGGGGCATGGTCGACGCCTCCGTGCTGGCGGCCATGAAGCCGGGGGCCCGGCTGATCAACGTCGGCCGGGGCGGACTCGTCGACGAGGAGGCGCTCATCGACCACCTCGCCGCCGGCCGGCTCGCCGGCGCCGCCCTGGACGTCTTCGGCCAGGAGCCGCTGCCGGCCCGGTCGCCGCTGTGGGACATGCCCGGCGTGATGATCTCCCCCCACACGGCGGGCGAGACCACCAGCGAGCGGGAGGCACTTGTCGAGGTGTTCCTCGACAACCTCACCCGTCATATCGAGGGTCGGCCTCTGCGCAACGTCGTGGACAAGCGGCGGGGGTACGTGGTCGACGAGACGCGCCCCGTCTGAAGACCTCGTCTGAAGGGCGAGTAGCAGGTGCCCCGGCCCGTGGAGCCCACCGGCCGGGACGCGTGCTACTCGCCCTTCTCGCGTCCCAGCGCGCTGCCCGTCACCGCCAGCACGGAGAGCACCACCAGCGCGGCGGCCGGGCCGAGCACCGTCCAGGGGCGAGTTCGGCGTACGGCTGGTTCTCCGACAGGAGCCGGCCCCACTCGGGGGTGGGTGGCTGTTCGCCGAGGCCCAGGAAGCCGAGCGAGGCCAGGACCAGGACGGTGGTCGGCAGCCGCAGCAGGGCGTTGCGGAGAAGGGCCGGCAGGACAGCGGGGAACAGGTGGCGGCGCAGCAGGTGCAGCCGTCCCGCGCCGAGCGCGACGGACGCGGCGACGTGACCGCTGGCGCGTTCCTGTTCGAGCAGCGCGGCGGTCTGTGCGGCGTACGGACTCCAGCCGACCACGCAGACCGCGATCGCCGCGCCCCACACCGACGGCCCGGTCACGCCCGCGATCAGCAGGCCGGTGAGGACCGCCGGCAGGGTCGACACGACCTCCGTCGGACCGGCGCTCGCCCGCGGTGCCATGCCCAGCAGGAGCCCGGTGACCGCGCTGACCGCCGTCACGGCGAAGGCGACACCGGCCGTGCGCAGCGCCCCGTGGCCCAGCCGGGCCAGCAGATCCCGGCCCAGCGCGTCCGTGCCCAGGGGATGTTCGGGGGACGGGGCCACCAGCCGCGCCGCCGTGTCGACCTGCAAGGGGTCGCGCAGGAGGCCCGCCGTGACGAGGGCGAGCAGGGCCACCGAACAAGCCGCGGTGATCCAGCGCAGGGAGCGCGGCGGGAACAGCGGGGGCCGGTGCAGGGCCGGCAGGGCGCCGTCGCGCAGGGGGCGGCCGAGGAGCGCGTGGCGCAGGGCCCGGATCAGGATGCCGGCGCTCACCCCGAGCAGGACCAGCGCCAGGGTCGCGGTCTGGAGCACCGGGAGGTCCTGCGCGACGGCGGCCTCCAGGGCGAGCCGGCCGAGCCCCGGGATGTTGAAGATCTTCTCCACCGCGACCGCACCGCCGACCAGGGCCACGACGGTCGGCAGCAACTGCGGCAGCATGCCGGGCAGGGTGCGGCGCAGCGCGTTGCGGGCGATGTTGCCGGGCGGGAGTCCGACGGCGTACGCCGTGCGCGCCCACGGTTCGTGGAAGGCGGCGGGCAGCGCCTGGTCGAGCAGTCCGCCGAGCATCGCGCCCGAGGGGATGCCGAGGGCGAGCGAGGGCAGCACCATCGACTGCGGCCCCTCCCAGCCGCTGGACGGGAACCACCCCCACCAGACCCCGCACACGGTGGCCAGCACCGAGGCGAGCAGGAACTTCGGCAGCGCGGCCAGCACGGCGGCCGTGGTGCCCGTCCGGTCCTGCCGCAGCCGGCGCCGGGAGCCGAGGAACACGGTGCGGGCACACACCAGCGCGGCCACCAGGACGGTCACCACGAGCGCGCCCAGCATCAGCGTCAGGGAGGCCGACAGGGCGGTCCCCACCTGTGGCATGACCGGTTCGCCGGAGACCCATGAGACACCCGCGTCCCCGCGTGGCAGGCCGCCCAGCCAGTGCGCGAGATGCGCGAGCGGCCCCTCGTCCAGCCCCAACTGCTCCCGTACCGCGGCCAGTTCAGCGGCTGTCGGATTCTGGTCGGCGGAGCGGGCCCGCAGCACCGTGCGGGCCGGGTCCGCGCCGGTCAGCCACGGCAGCAGGGCCACCGCACCGAGCAGCACGGCTCCGGCGAGCACACGGCCGGCCGCCGCCGGCCAGAGGGACAGTCGGGCGGCGGGGGCGTGGGCGACGCTCATGCGTTACCCGACGTGCGTGTCGAGGTCGACGAGAGAGCGCTCGCGCGGGTCGAGGATCACGCCCTCCACACCGGTGGCGATACCCTGCACCGCCTGCTCGTGGACCAGCGGAACGACGGCGTCGGTGCGCAGGATCTCCGCCTCCGCCCGCATGATCTTCTGCTGGCGGCGCTCCGTGTCGCGCTCCGCGGCGGCGGCCCGGATGGCCTTGTCCACCGCGCCGTCCTTCAGCCCGGCGATGTTGTAGACGCCCTCGCTGGTGAAGTCGCTGGCGAGGTAGTCGACCGCGTCACCGGTGTCGAGGAGCGTCACCCGGGAGAAGACGAGGGCGTCGTACTTCCCGGCGAGGAGGTCGCCCTCCATCTGCGTGTACTCGCGCACGTCCTGCTTCACGGTGAACCCGGCCTTCTCCAGCTGCTGCTGGAGCACGGTCGCGGCCTCGGGAAGCTCGGCCCGGTTGGTGTAGGTGGCCAGCCGCAGCGTCCTGCCCTTGGTCGCGGCCTTCACCTGGGCGGCGGTGTCGGCCTGGGCGCGGCCGGTCACGGCCACCCGCTTGTCGGCCGCCCACGGCACGGCGGGCCCGAACAGGCCCTGCGCGGGGTCGGCGTACCCGCCGAAGACGGAGTCGACCAGGGTGGAACCGTCGACGGCCTTCCGGGCGGCCGCGCGCAGACCGGCGTCGGTGAACATGCCGCTGCCGGTGTTGAGGATCAGGCTGTCGGTGCGCACGGAGGGCACCTCGTGCCGGGTGTCCTTGTCGAGCAGCTTCGCCTGGGCGGTGGGGATCCACTCGGCGATGTCGGCCTCGCCGCCGCGCAGCGCGTTGGCGCGGGCGGTGCCGTCCGCGATCCAGCTAACGTCGATGCCGGGCGCCTTCGCCTTGCCGCCCCAGTAGCCGTCGAAGCGGTCGAGCTTCGCCTTGGTCTTGCCGCTGAGCCGGGTGATCTCGAACGGGCCGGTGCCGGTGCCGACCGGGCTGACGGCGCCGTCCTTGCCGTACGCCTTCCCCGACAGGATCGCCAGTGCGGGACTGGCCAGCCGCAGCGGCAGCACCGGGTCGGGCGACTTGGTGGTGAGGGTGACGGTGTCGGCGTCCTCGGCCTTGGCGGTGAGGGCCACGTCGCTCAGCACGCGGGGCTTGGGCTTGGCCGCGCTCGCGTGGTCGAGCGCGTTGACGACGGACTGGGCGGTGAACTCGGTGCCGTCCTGGAACTCGGCCTTGCGCAGCTCGAAGGTCCAGGTGGTGTCGTCGTCCTGCTTCCAGGACTTCGCCAGCGCGGGCTTGGCCGTGCCGTTCCGGTCGAGGGCGGTGAGGCCTTCGGCGACGGACAGCTTGCTCAGCACGGTGGCGTCGTTGCTGTACGGGGACAGCGCCTGCGCCGGCGGCACGGCCAGCGCGACCCGCAGCCGACCGCCCGATCCCGTTCCGTTCCCCGTGCCGTCGCCGCTGTCGCTCGGCGCGAAGCAGCCGGCCAACAGAGGGGTGAGGGTGAGCGCCGCTATGAGACCGCGGGAGGTGGTGCGCATGTCAGTCCTGTCGTGCGGAGGTCGGGCATGCCGCAGCGGCCCGGTGGGGGCTTGATCGGCGCCGTCAGCATATAAGGAGAGCCTTACCAAAGCTCGAACCGGGTCGGTTAAACCTCAACAATCGGACGGCAGGGGCGAGGTGACGAACCCGGCGGCATCGACCGATTGTTCGAGCTGTGTCATCGTGGGCGCCGGGCGGAGGTGAGTCGCATGACCGGCGCGGACCCCGGGTTGTTCGGACCCGGTTCGGTGACCTGGCAGATGCACGGCGACCCGATGATGTGGATCGCCGGCGTCCGGGCGCTCTACCTCCAGGCCCTGCACCCCCGCGCGGTCCGCGGCGTCATGCAGAACTCCGACTTCCGCCGTGACGCCTGGGGCCGCCTGATGCGCACCGCGAACTTCGTCGGCACGGCGACGTACGGCACCACCGAGGCCGCCGAGCGGGCGGGCGCCCGCGTCCGGAAGATCCACAGCATGCTGACGGCGACCGACCCGGACACCGGCGAGCGCTACGGCGTCGACGAACCCGGTCTGCTTCTCTGGGTGCACTGCGCCGAGATCGACTCCTATCTGGACGTCCTGCGCAGGTCCGGGTTCCGGCTCACCGACGCCGAGGCCGACCGCTACGTGGCCGAACACCGGGAGAGCGCACGCCTGGTGGGTCTCGACCCCGAGTCCGTACCCGCCGACAGGGCCCAGCTGGCGGCGTACTTCGAGAAGGTGCGCCCCGAACTGGCCGCCGGCCCCGAGGCGCGCGAGGTGGACGACTTCCTGCTCCGCCCGCCGACGCATCCCCTTCTCGTACCGTTGCGCGAGGTGCTGTGGCGGCGCGTGGCACAACTGGCGTACGCCTCCCTGCCTCCGTACGCCCACGAGCTGTACGGCAGACCGGCCCCCGCACCCGCCACCGTCACCCGGCAACTGCGTCTCACCGGCCTCCTGCTGCGCCGCGTTCCCGCACGTGTGCGGTGGCAACTCCCGCCCAAACACATCCTGCGCGCCATGGCGAGGCTCGGCCCGGATGCGCGCCCGGCACCGTACAAACTCGGACGATAGCCCGCCATACTGGGTGGACCAGGGGAGGGGCGGGCGAACAGCTACCGGGGGAGCGTCGCGCGAGATGGGGGAGACCAGGCTGATCCATGGCCGGTACCGGCTGCTCGACCTGATCGGGCGCGGCGGCATGGGGGAGGTGTGGCGGGCACGGGACGAGTCCCTGGGCCGGCACGTTGCCGTCAAGTGCCTCAAACCGCTGGGCCCGAACCACGACCACGCGTTCACGCGCGTGCTGCGGGAACGGTTCCGCCGCGAGGCCCGGGTGGCCGCCGCGCTCCAGCACCGCGGCATCACCGTCGTGCACGACTTCGGCGAGTCCGACGGCGTCCTCTACCTCGTCATGGAACTGCTGGAAGGCCGCAACCTCAGCCAGCTCCTGGAGGACAACAAGCAGCACCCGCTGCCGGTCGCGGACGTCGTGGAGATCGCCGAGCAGGTCGCCGCCGCCCTCGCCTACTGCCACGAACAGGGCATCGTGCACCGCGATCTGAAGCCCGCCAACATCGTGCGGATCGGCGACGGCACGGTGAAGATCTGCGACTTCGGCATCGCGCGGCTCGGCCACGACATCGGCTTCACCTCCCGGCTGACCGGCACGGGCATCGCCATGGGCACCCCGCACTACATGTCCCCGGAGCAGATCGGCGGCACCGAGGTCGACCAGCGCAGCGACCTCTACTCGTTCGGCTGCGTGCTGTACGAGATCGCCACCGGCGTACCGCCGTTCGACCTCGACGACGCCTGGGCGATCCTCGTCGGCCACCGCGACACCCCGCCCCGCCCGCCGCGCGAGCACCGCCCCGAACTGCCCACGTACCTCGAGCGGGTCATCCTGGACCTGCTCGCCAAGGAACCCGACGAACGGCCCGGCGACGCCCGCGAGCTGGCCCGCCGGATCAGCACGCACCGGGCCGCGCCCGCGTACGTGCCGACCGTCGTGGCGGCCCGGCCCGCGCCCGACGCGATGGCGCACGCGGGCCGGCTGCCGTCCTGGACGCACGGCATGACCACCGGCCACAAGGCGGCAGGCGCCGGCCTGCGCACCACACCGCCGGACCCGGCCGCCGGACTGTCCGGCGAGTGGATCGCGCGGCCCGCCACCGGCCCCGTCGAGGAACCCGCCCCCGAACAGCGGCCCGCCCGCCCCCGGAGACCCTGACCGCCCTGGCCGGCCGGCACAACGCGGGTCTCAGCCTCGGCCGGCTCGGCCGCTGGGCGGAGGCGGGGGAGGTGCACCGGGCGGTCGCCGCCGAACGCGAGCACCTCCTCGGCCCCGACCACCCGGACACCCTCGCCAGCCGCTACGAGGTCGCCTTCACCCTCAGCCGCACCGGCCGCGCCGCGGACGCCCTGCGCGAGTACAAGCACGTCGCCGAGGCCAGGATCCGCTCGCTCGGCGCCGACCACCCCGACACGCTCGCGGCCCGCCAGGAGATGGCCTACGTGCTCGGCCAGCTCGGCCGTCCCTTCGACGCCCACCGGGTGTACACCTCGGTACTCACCGCCCGGGAGCGCACGATGGGGCCCGACCACCCGGACACCCTGCGCTGCCGGCACAACCTCGCCTTCAACCTCAGCCGCCTCGGCCGCCTGGAGGACTCCTACCGCATGGCCCGCGAGGTGGCCGCCGCCCGCGCCCGGGTGCTCGGACCGGACCACCCCGACACCCTGGTCACTTGCTACGAGGTCGCCTACGCGCTCGGCCAGCTGGGCCGCTGGGCAGAAGCCCTGGAGACCTACCGCGAGGTCGCCGATGCCCGGTCCAGGGCCCTCGGTCCCGACCACCCCGACACCCTGGCCGCCCGCCACGAGGTCGGCATCAGCCTGGGCCGTCTGGGCCGCAGCGCGGAGGCCCTCGACCTCTACAGCGCCCTGGCCTCGGACCGCACCCGGGTCCAAGGCCCCGCGCACCCCGAGACCCTGCGCGCCCGCCACGGCCGCTGCGTCAACCTCGGCCGGCTCGGCCGCTGGGAGGAGGCCCTCGCCGAGTCCCGAGAGGTGAGCGCCGTCCGCGAGCGGGTCCTCGGCCCCGACCACCCGGACACCCTGGTCAGCCGCCGCGAGGTCGCCGTGGGCCTCGGTTGGCTGGGCCGCTGGGCCGACGCGCTCACCGAGTACCGCCGGGTGGCAGCCACCCGCGAACGCGTCCTCGGCCCGGACCACCCCGACACCCTCGCCAGCCGCAACGACGAAGCGCACTGTCTCCAGCAGTTGGGCCGCAGCGACGAGGCCGTGGCGCTGTACCGCAGAGTGGCGGCCCTGCGCGGGCAGCGGGCTTCGGCTGGGGGGTGACTGGGGTGGCGGGTGGTCGTGCTGTCCCCGGGCACCGGCACCGCCGCCCTGGCCCGTCAGCGCACTGTCGAGACGCCCGGTCGCCGTTCGTCTGGCCGACCTGGATCACCCCGTGTTACGAAGAACCATGACCGCACCCCTGGGACCCCGCGCACACCGGACGTACGACGCCGTCATCGTCGGCGGTGGCCACAACGGCCTGGTCGCCGCCGCCTACCTGGCCCGGGCCGGCCGTTCCGTGCTGGTGCTGGAGCGGCTGGACCACACCGGCGGCGCGGCGGTGTCCACCCGGCCGTTCGCCGGGGTCGACGCCCGGCTGTCGCGCTACTCGTACCTGGTCAGCCTGCTGCCGAAGAAGATCGTGCGGGACCTCGGCCTGGACTTCCGGGTCCGCACCCGGACCATCTCCTCCTACACGCCCGCCGAACGCGACGGCCGCCCCACCGGGCTCCTCGTCGGCGGCGGCGATCGACGGACCAGGGAGGCGTTCGCCCGGCTCACCGGCTCCGACCGCGAGTACCGGGCCTGGCAGGAGTTCTACGGCATGACCGGCCGCGTCGCCCAGCGGGTCTTCCCGACCCTCACCGAACCGTTGCCCACTCGTGAGGAACTGCGCCGCCGCCTCGACGACGAGGAGGCCTGGCGGACGCTGTTCGAGGAGCCGATCGGGGTCGCCGTCGAGGAGCGCTTCGCGGACGACCTGGTGCGCGGCGTGGTCCTCACCGACGCGCTCATCGGCACCTTCGCCGACGCCCACGACCCGTCGCTGAAACAGAACCGCTGCTTCCTCTACCACGTGATCGGCGGCGGCACCGGCGACTGGGACGTGCCGGTGGGCGGCATGGGAGCCCTCACCGACGCCCTGGCCGACGCGGCGCGCGCCGCGGGCGCCGTCCTCGCCACCGGCCACGAGGCGCTGCGCATCGCCACGGACGGCGGCACGGCCGAGGTCACCTACCGCACCGCCGACGGCGAGGGCACCGTCGCCGCCCGGCACGTCCTGGTGAACGCCTCCCCGCAGGCCCTGGCGGAACTGACCGGCGACAGGCCCCCGGCTCCCGCCGAGGGCGCCCAGCTCAAGGTGAACATGCTGCTCACGCGGCTGCCGCGGCTGCGCGACGGCGCCGTCGACCCGCGCGAGGCGTTCGCCGGCACCTTCCACATCGCCGAGGGCTACGAGCAGCTGGCCACCGCCCACGCCCAGGCCGCCGCCGGTGACCTGCCGGCCGCGCCGCCCTCCGAGATCTACTGCCACTCGCTCACCGACCCGACCATCCTCGGCCCGGACCTGGCCGACCAGGGCTACCAGACGCTCACCCTCTTCGGCCTGCACACCCCGGCCCGCCTGTTCGAGCGGGACAACGACGCCGTACGCGAAGAGCTGCTGAAGTCGACGCTCGCCCAGCTCGACGCCCACCTGGCCGAACCGCTCGCCGACTGTCTGGCCACCGACGCGGACGGACGGCCCTGCATCGAGGCCCGGACCCCGATCGACCTGGAGGGGGACCTCGGGCTGCCCGGCGGCAACATCTTCCACCGCGAGCTGAGCTGGCCCCACGCCCAGGACGGCACGGGCCGCTGGGGCGTGGAGACCCGGCACGCGAACGTGCTGCTGTGCGGGGCCGGCGCGGTGCGCGGTGGCGGGGTCAGCGGGGTGCCCGGGCACAACGCGGCCATGGCGGTACTGGAAACCGGGAACGACTGAATCACTGCCGTCCTGTGGGGCACTCCGACAGCACGAAGGTATCCGTACCAGCCGGCCGACCGCGCGGACGGTCGCACCACCCACGGGAGGCTCTCATGGCCGACCTCAGCCCGACCGATCTGCAGAAGGCCCTGAAGGGCATGGACTACCCGACGGACAAGAAGCACCTGGTGGAGCGTGCCCGCAGCAACCACGCCGACGACAAGGTCGTCAGCCGCCTCGACAGCCTGAAGCAGAACCGCTTCGAGGGAGCGAACGAGGTGCAGAAGGCCGTCTTCAACCAGTGACCAGAGCCGCTCAGTCGCCCGACGGTGTCCACCCCACCGCTTCGACGCGCGTCGCGTCCGCCGGGCGCGCCTCGTCGAAGAGGACGCCGTCGGCCGCGTCCACACGCAACCCGTCCACATAGGCCCCACGGCCGACGTACCGCCGGTCCGTCGCGTACCGCCACCGCAGGGCCAGCAGGCGCGCGGCGGGGAGGTCGGCGGTGAGCCGGTGCCAGACGCGGCCGGACCAGCCCGTGACCGAGCCCGACGGATGCCGGCGGGGTCTTCCCCCCGGCGGGACGTCGTGAAGGGCACCGGCTGCCAGGTCGTGCCCCCGTCGGCCGTCGCCTCCAGGACCAGTACGTCGGCTCCGGGCTCGGTGTCCCACCACAGCGCGCAGCGCAGCCGCGCCCCGCCGGACGACGACGTGTCGAGCCCGGGGAGGGTGAGCGTCGCCGTGGCGGAGACCGCCATCCCGGAGAACCAGGCCTTGCGTCCCCGCACCGGCCGGACCGGCACGGCCCGCGCCAGGTTGTTCGCGGCGGCCACCCGGGGAGCCGACCCGGAGCGCCAACTCCGCACCGGATGCACCGAGTTGCCCAGGACGACGAGGAACGAGTCGGTCGTCGGGTCCAGCACCAGCGAGGTGCCCGTGAAGCCGGTGTGCCCGGCACTGCGCGGTGTGGCCATCGCGCCCATGTACCAGTGCTGGTAGAGCTCGAAGCCGAGGCCGTGCTCGTCCCCGGGGAACGCGGTGTTGAAGTCGGTGAACATCAGCTCCACCGACTCCGGCGTCAGGATCCGCGCGCGCCCGTAGACACCGCCGTTGAGCAGCGTACGGCCGAGGACCGCGAGGTCCCACGCGTCGGAGAACACGCCCGCGTGGCCCGCGACACCGCCGAGGGCGAAGGCGTTCTCGTCGTGCACCTCGCCCCAGACCAGGCCCCGGTCGAGGCCGGACCACGGTGGGCGCGCGTCCTCCGTGGCCGCGATCCTCGGCCGCCAGGAGGCGGGCGGGTTGTATCGGGTGCGGCGCAGGCCGAGCGGCGCGGTGATCTCCTCGCGGAGGAGGACGTCCAGGGAGCGGCCCGTGATCCGCTCCAGTACGAGCTGGAGCGAGATGAGATTCAGGTCCGAGTACAGATACGCCGTGCCCGGCGCGCTGACCGGCGCCTCGTTCCAGATGAGCTGGAGCTTCTCCTCGTGCGTCGGCGCGCTGTACAGCGGGATCCAGGCGCGGAAGCCCGAGGTGTGCGTGAGGAGCTGACGGATCGTGATGTCCTGCTTGCCCGCGCGGCCGAAGTCCGGCAGGTACGAGGCGACCTTCCCCTCCAGCTCCAGCCGGCCCCGCTCCATCTGCTGCACGGCGAGGAGCGAGGTGAACAGCTTCGACACCGACGCCAGGTCGAAAACGGTGTCCTCGGCCATGGGGATCTGCTCGTCGGCCGGGAACTCGACGCCGGTGTCGGTCTTCTCGTCGTAGGCCCGGTAGCGCACCGCCATGCCGATGGGCCGGTGCAGGGCGACGGTGCCGCCCCGTCCCGCGAGCAGGACGGCGCCCGCGTACCAGGGGTGCTCGGGGGGGGGCCGAGGAACGCCTCGGCGTCGGTGACGAGTTGCCGCAGATGGGAGGGGAGCAGCCCGGCGCGGGCGGCTGAGCCGTGCCGTAAGGTGGAACGCCCCGTGACCGGGGCGGCCTCGACGGGTAAGGGGGCGAGGGCCAGGGCGCCCCCAGGACCAGGGCGCCCCTGCGTGTCAGCCCGCCGTTCGTCGTCGCTCTGTCTGCCGTGCCTTCGGTCACCGCGCATCCTCCCGCCGTCCTGGACGTCCCGGACAGTATGTCCCCGGGCACCGCCCATAAATCTGACGGTGTATCAGGAAACCCCTTCCGTCCTCCGGAGGAGTCCGGCATCCTGCGCCCATGCAGACGGAGCTGAGCCAGACACTGGGAGTCGAGCACGCCGTCTTCGGCTTCACGCCGTTCCCCGCCGTCGCCGCGGCCATCAGCCGGGCCGGCGGCTTCGGCGTGCTCGGCGCGGTCCGTTACACCGCCCCCGACGAGCTCAAACGGGACCTGGACTGGATCGAGGCGCACGTGGACGGCCGGCCGTACGGCCTGGACGTCGTGATGCCGGCGAAGAAGGTCGAGGGCGTCACGGAAGCAGATGTCGAGGCGATGATCCCCGAGGGACACCGGCAGTTCGTCCGGGACACCCTCGCCAAACACGGCGTGCCCGAGCTCGCCGAGGGCGAGGCGTCCGGCTGGCGCATCACCGGCTGGATGGAGCAGGTCGCCCGCACCCAGCTCGACGTTGCCTTCGAGTACCCGATCCGGCTCCTCGCCAACGCCCTCGGCTCCCCGCCCGCCGACGTCGTCGCCCGCGCCCACGACCAGGACGTCCTTGTCGCCGCCCTCGCGGGCAGCGCCCGGCACGCCCGCAAGCACAAGGACGCCGGGATCGACATCGTCGTGGCGCAGGGCTACGAGGCCGGCGGCCACACCGGCGAGATCGCCTCCATGGTGCTCACCCCCGAGGTCGTCGACGCCGTCGCCCCGCTGCCCGTGCTGGCCGCCGGCGGCATCGGCAGCGGACAGCAGGTGGCTGCCGCACTCACCCTCGGTGCTCAAGGTGTGTGGCTCGGCTCCATATGGCTGACCACCACAGAAGCGGACCTCCACTCGCCCGCGCTCACCCGCAAGCTGCTCGCGGCCGGCTCCGGCGACACCGTCCGCTCCCGCGCGCTGACCGGGAAACCGGCACGCCAGCTGCGCACCGAGTGGACCGACGCCTGGGACGACCCGGCCGGGCCCGGCCCGCTGCCCATGCCGTTGCAGGGCCTGCTGGTCGCCGAGGCCGTCTCGCGCATCCAGAAGTACGAGGTCGATCCCCTGCTCGGCACCCCGGTCGGGCAGATCGTCGGCCGGATGAACAGCGAACGCAGCGTTCAGGCCGTCTTCGACGACCTCACCCGCGGCTTCGAACAGGCCGTGGACCGCATCAACCGCATCGCCGGAAGGAGCGGCCAGTGACCAGCAGTGTTCCCGCGGGCTTCTGGGCCCAGGCCACCGCCGACCCCGACCGCGCGGTCCTGGTCGCCCCCGACGGCGAGGAGTGGACCGCCGGCCGCCTGCACGCCGCCGCCAACCGGCTCGTCCACGGCCTGCGCGCGGCCGGGCTGGAACGCGGCGACACCTTCGCGGTGGTCCTGCCCAACGGCGTCGAGTTCCTCACCGCGTACCTGGCCGCCAGCCAGGCCGGGTTCTACCTCGTCCCCGTCAACCACCACCTGGTCGGACCGGAGATCGCGTGGATCGTCTCCGACTCCGGCGCCAAGGTCCTCCTCGCCCACGAGCGCTTCGCCGACGCGGCACGGCACGCCGCCGACGAGGCCGGCCTCCCGGCCACCCACCGGTACGCCGTCGGCCCGGTCGAGGACTTCCGCCCCTACGCCGAACTCCTCTACGGTCAGCCCGAGTCGGCGCCCGTCGACCGCACGCTCGGCTGGGTCATGAACTACACCTCGGGCACCACCGGCCGCCCCCGCGGCATCCGGCGCCCGCTGCCCGGCAAACCGCCGGAGGAGGCCTACCTCGGCGGCTTCCTCGGCATCTTCGGCATCCGGCCCTTCGACGACAACGTGCACCTGGTGTGCTCACCGCTGTACCACACGGCCGTGCTCCAGTTCGCCGGCGCGTCCCTGCACATCGGCCACCGGCTGGTCCTGATGGACAAGTGGACGCCCGAGGAGATGCTCCGCCTCATCGACGCCCACCGCTGCACCCACACCCATATGGTCCCCACCCAGTTCCACCGCCTGCTGGCCCTGCCCGACGAGGTGAAGGACAGCTACGACGTCTCTTCCATGCGGCACGCCATCCACGGCGCGGCCCCCTGCCCCGACCACGTGAAACGGGCCATGCTCGACTGGTGGGGCCCCTGTGTGGAGGAGTACTACGCGGCCAGCGAGGGCGGCGGCGCCTTCGCCACCGCCGAGGACTGGCTGAAGAAACCCGGCACCGTCGGCAAGGCATGGCCCATCAGCGAACTCGCGATCTTCGACGACGACGGCAACCGGCTGCCACCCGGCGAACTCGGCACCGTCTACATGAAGATGAACACCGGCGGCTTCTCCTACCACAAGGACGAGGCCAAGACCCGCAAGAACCGCATCGGCGACTTCTTCACCGTCGGCGACCTCGGCCACCTCGACGAGGACGGCTACCTCTTCCTGCGCGACCGCAAGATCGACCTGATCATCTCCGGCGGCGTCAACATCTACCCGGCCGAGATCGAGTCGGCCCTGCTCGCCCACCCCGCCGTCGCGGACGCCGCCGTCTTCGGCATCCCGCACGACGACTGGGGCGAGGAGGTCAAGGCCGTCGTCGAACCGGCCCCCGGACACCGGCCCGGGCCCGCCCTCGCGGCCGACCTCCTCGACCACTGCGCGCACCTGCTCGCCGGTTACAAGCGGCCCAGGAGCGTCGACTTCATCACCGAGATGCCCCGCGACCCCAACGGCAAGCTGTACAAGCGACGGCTGCGGGAGCCGTACTGGGAGGGCCGGACCCGGCCGGTGTGAGGCGGCGGTGCGGCTTTGGTCGCACGGGCGGGCACGGGGGTCATCCTTTGGTCGGCGCCCGCTCGCCCTCCGGCCGATGTCCGGCCGGGCCCCGCCTTCCTAGCGTGAAGCCATGACGATCGCGACCGAAGAGGCACCGCTGCGGCGTGGGGGCGTACGGCCCGGCGAACGGGCACTCGCCCCCGATCTCGCCCGCGGGATCATGCTGCTGGGCATCGTGCTGTCCAACACCGCCTTCCACCTGTGGGCGGCCCGGCGCGGGCCCTCCGGATGGCAGCCCGTGGACGGCTCGTGGCTCGACCACGCCGTGCAGTTCACCATGATCATGGTGCTCGACCTGCGGATCTACCCGCTCTTCGCCTTCCTCTTCGGCTACGGCATGATGCAGCTCTACCTCCGCCAGACCGCCGCCGGCACGGACGGGCGCGTCGCGGCGAAGGTCCTGCGCCGGCGCAGCCTCTGGCTGATCGTCATCGGCCTGGCGCACGCCACACTGCTGATGTCCGGGGACATCATCGGCTTCTACGGCGTCCTGAGTCTCGTCCTGGGCCTGGCCTTCCTGCGGCGCGGCGAACGCGCTCTGACGTGGTGGATCTGGATCGGAATCGCCCTGATGGCGCTCATCACGGCCGGGCCCGTCATCTCCGCGCTGCTCCAGGGCGAGCTGGGCACGATGGGCGACGCCGACGCCGACGCGGGCTTCAAGGCGTACGCACCGGACGAGGAGAACTGGCTCACCGCGGCGGGCACCCGGCTTGAGACCGGCCTGTTCGTCACCTTCGCCGCCGCCCCGCTGACCCTCGTCGGCGGCGGGTACATCCTCTTCCTGCTCGGCTTCCGGGCCGCGCGCCGCCGCATCCTGGAGGAACCGGGCCGCCACCGCACGTTGCTGCGCCGGACGGCGGTCATCGGCATCGCGGCCGGATGGCTCGGCGCGCTGCCCGCCGCCCTCGCCCACATCGGCGTCCTGCACGTGCCGGACGACATGCAGAGCGAATCCGGGGCGCTCACGGCCCTCCGCGACGTCACCGGCAACGCCGCGGGCCTCGGCTATGTCGCGGCCGTCGCCCTCTTCGCGCACTGGTGGACCACCCGCGGGCCCCGCCGCGGCACGACGGCGGTGACGGCGGTGGTCTCCGTCGGCAAACGGTCCCTGTCCTGCTACCTCGCCCATTCGCTGCTCTTCGCCCCGGTGCTGGCCGCCTGGGGACTCGGCCTCGGCGCCCACCTGGGCAGCACGACCATGGCACTCTTCGCGTTCGCCGTCTGGCTGGTCACCGTGGCCGGAGCCTACGCACTGGAACGGACCGGCCGCCGGGGGCCCGCCGAAGTGGTGCTGCGCCGGCTGATGTACGGGACCCGGGCCGACCGGGCGTGAGGAGATGAACGAGGGTGCCGCCCGACCGGGAGCGGCACCCCCTCAGCCACGGTCAGTGGCGCTCGTGCGCCCGGACGACCTTCAGCTTCGGCGAGGACAGGATGTCCTTCTCGCAGAAGCGCGACGTCACCCATTTCTCACCGGAGAACAGCCGGGTCTGGTCGGCGTGGTGAGGCGACTCGGGGTTCGACGACTGGGAGTACGTCAGCAGGGTGCGGGCCACCGGGCAGCGGCTGCCGTCCCAGCCCACCGCCTGGAGGTGACTGCTGCCGAACGGCACCTCCGTGTAGCCGCCCTGGGCCGCCTTCCACGTCGGTTCGAGCACGTTCCACACGCCGAGCCTCCCCGAGCCACCGGGCATCGCAAGGCGCTCACCACCGCGGACGACGAACTGGTGCGCGCCGAGCGGCGCGTCGAGCGCGATGCCCGCGGCGCGCAGTTCCGCCACCGCGTCGGCGAGGGCGATGGCGAAGCCGGGCGCGTCCGTGTTCAGCGTGTTCGGCGTACGCACCGGGTCCGCCGCCGAGAACGGCACCTTCCACAACTCGGCCGGCGGCACCGCCTGTTCCAGCTTCCGCCAGAACCGGTCGAACAGCAGAGCGCCCCGCCTGCCGGTGTCCATGGTGCGGTCCCACGCCGTCAGCACCCCACAGGCCTCCGACACGTCGACGGCCTTGCCGTCGCTCCCCGTCGCCGTGCCGCCGGGCAGCGAGGCGCAGGCCCGTGCCACGTCGGCCGCGGTGAGATCACCCGCGGGCACCCGGTTGGCGAACTGCTGCCGTTGCAGGTCGCGTACGGTCAGGCGGCCCCGGTCCGCCATCGCGGCCACGTCCTCGATCCCGCCGCGCGTGCGCAGGCCCAGCTCCGTCCCCACCGTGCCGAAGACCCGCTCGTATCCGGTGATCGGCCGGTCGGCGTTGGTCATCCACGCGGTGCCGTTGGAGTTCTCCACGTACGGCGCGTCCTTGAGCGTCGGCATCCGCGCAGGCCCGAAGATGCCCGGCGCCACCGCGCCGGGATCGCTGCCCAGGGCGCAGTCGCCGCGCGAGCCGTCGAGGATCGCGATACCGGACGCCGGATACGTGGTCCTGCCCAGCGCCGTCGAGCAGCGCTCCGCCAACTCGTCGGTGATGCGCGGAAGCACCTGGGACTGGGTGAAGAGGGAATGTCCCGCGCGGTCGGCCGCGATCGTGTTCACCCAGGGGATGCCCTGGTGCCGGGCGAGCGACGAGAGGACGTCGTCCGTGCTGCGCGCCTTGCCGAAGCCGAGCGAGGTGTCGGCGAAGCGGAGGTTCGCGGCGTTCGGGTCGTGCAGGGCGTAGGCCGTCGTACCGGTCCACGGCAGCGGGACCTGGGAGTTCAGGGAGGTGACGACGGGGCCGTAGCGGGTCCACCACTGGGTGCGGGTGACCGGCGCGCCGTCCTTCACCGCGACCGTCACGGTCCGCTTCTTCATACGCTCCGGCCGGCCGTCGACGAGGTACGTCGTGGGATCGGCCGGATCCAGTGTCAGCTGGTGGAAGTTGGCCGGAATGCCGGTCGAGACGGTGTGGCTCCACGCCACATGTGCGTTGAAACCGATGGAGATCGCCGGGGTGCCGAGCAGAGAGCCACCGGAGACGTTCAGCTCGCCCGGGATCGTCTGCTGCGACTGCCAGAACCGGCGTCCGCCCTGCCACGGATAGTGCGGGTTGCCCAGCAGCAGGCCGCTGCCGTTCGCCGTCGTGTCGCCGCGGAAGGCGACCGCGTTGGAGCCCATGCCGGGGTCGCCCCACAGCTCGTCGGCCGCCTTCGCCACGGCTTTCGCGTCCGGCGTGCGGGCGGCGGGCCGGGAGGAGGGGGTGCCGGAGGCGGTGCCGGCTCCGGTCGGTGGCTGCGCGGCCGTGATCGTGTCCACGAAGCGCCCCTCGCCGGAGATCGATGCGATGGCGAGGCCGCGGGCGGCCACGTCCAGCTCGGTGACCGGGCGGACCCAGGATGCGTCCGCGCAGGCGGGATCCGTGATCTTCTTCTGCTTCAGCCAGGCGTTGTAACCGGCCGCCCAGCCGCGCATCATGTCCCGTACCTCACGGCTCGGGCCCACGGGCGCCGGCTCGGCGAGCAACTTCTCCACCGTGCGGGTCTCACGGACCCCGCGGAAGTACAGGTCACTGGCGAGATTCGTCCTGGCCCCGGAGAGGGCGCCGCCGCGGCCGCGTCGGCACCGAAGTGCCGGGACCGCTCGCCCCGCAGGGTCACGAACCCGTCGGCCAGCGTGCAGACCTCGTCGGCGGCCTGCGCCCAGCCCGTGCCGAAGCCCAGGTCGGCGTAGTTCTTCGCGAGGATGTGCGGGATGCCGTACTCGGTGTAGCGGATGACGGCGGACAGTCCGTCGCGGGACGGGTGCTGCTCCGCTCGTCCCTGGCTCGGGGCGGCGGCCGCGGGTAACGCGGACGCGGCCGTGAACAGGGCCGTGGCCCCGAGAACGAGTCGTCTCAGGCGGCTGCGCATCGTGCCCTCCAATGTCATTGAGGGAAAGGAGACTTGAGCGTGCGGATGTGCCGCATGCGCACGTCAGTACCATCACACCGGACGCCTCTGACGGCGGCAGGGTTGAGTCCCTCGGTTCTTGACCTCGCCCGGCGGTGAACCGAGGATCATGTGTCATGACGACGCCCGGACACGGCAGCACGGTCGACGCAGTCCTGCGGCGCAGCGCCCGACGCACCCCGGCGCGCGTCGCGGTGGAGTACGGCGACCGCACCTGGACGTACGACGAACTGGACACCGCCGTCTCCCGCGCGGCGAGCGTCCTCCTCGGCCAGGGGCTGTCCCCGGGCGACCGGGTGGGCGCGTACGGCCACAACTCCGACGCCTACCTGATCGCCTTCCTGGCCTGCGCCCGCGCGGGCCTGGTGCACGTACCCGTCAACCAGAACCTGACCGGCGACGACCTCGCGTACATCGTCGGCCAGTCCGGCAGCGCCCTGGTCCTCGCCGACCCGGACCTCGCCGGGCAACTCCCTGACGGCGTACGGTCGTTGCCCCTGCGCGACGCCGACGACTCACTCCTCGCCCGGCTCACCGGCGCGCCCGCGTACGACGGCCCGGAGCCGCGCACCGAGGACCTGGTGCAACTGCTGTACACGTCCGGGACGACCGCCCTGCCCAAGGGCGCGATGATGACGCACCGGGCCCTGGTCCACGAGTACCTGAGCGCGATCACCGCCCTCGACCTCAGTGCGGGCGACCGTCCCGCGCACTCGCTGCCCCTCTACCACTCGGCGCAGATGCACGTCTTCCTGCTGCCCTACCTCGCGGTCGGCGCGACGAACATCATCCTCGACGCACCCGACGGCGACCGGCTCTTCGACCTGGTCGAAGCAGGCCGCGTGGACAGCCTGTTCGCCCCGCCCACCGTCTGGATCGCCCTGTCCAACCGCCCCGACTTCGCCACCCGCGACTTGAGCGGCCTGCGCAAGGCGTACTACGGGGCGTCGATCATGCCGGTCCCCGTCCTGGAACGGCTGCAGGAACGCCTGCCGGACCTGGCGTTCTACAACTGCTTCGGACAGAGCGAGATCGGCCCCCTGGCCACGGTCCTGGCGCCCGAAGAGCACAAGGGGCGCATGGACTCCTGCGGCCGTCCGGTGCTGTTCGTCGACGCGCGGGTGGTCGACGAGGACGGCAAGGACGTACCGGTCGGCACCCCCGGCGAGATCGTCTACCGCTCTCCGCAGCTCTGCGAGGGCTACTGGGACAAGCCCGAGGAGACCGCCGAGGCCTTCCGCGACGGCTGGTTCCGCTCCGGCGACCTCGCGGTACGGGACGCGCACGGCTACTACACGATCGTCGACCGGGTGAAGGACGTCATCAACTCCGGTGGCGTACTGGTCGCTTCACGCCAGGTCGAGGACGCCCTGTACACCCATCCCCGGGTCGCCGAGGCGACGGTCGTGGGCCTGCCAGACGAGCGCTGGATCGAGGCCGTCACAGCCGTCGTCGTCCCACGCGGCGAGGTCACCGAGGCGGAACTCATCGCGCACACCCGCGAGAAGCTCGCCCCCTTCAAGGCCCCGAAGCGGGTGGTGTTCGTGGAGGGCCTCCCGCGCAACGCCAGCGGGAAGATCCTCAAGCGGGAGCTCAGGACGACCCTCGGAGGCGAGCCGGGACCTGCGACCTCGGCCCGGTGACGTCACTCCGCCCCTCGACGAAACCCGTTGTGCCGAAGCCCCTGAGCACGTGAGGATCGACGCCATGCCGATCTTCACTGCCCGGACGGGACCCGGCTCGCCTGCCACATACGCGGCACGGGCGAGCCGCTGGTCGTGCTGCCCGGCGGGCCCATGCGCGCCTCCGGGTACCTCGGGAACCTGGGCGGGCTGGACGCCCACCGACGGCTGGTGTTCCTCGATCTGCGCGGCACAGGACAGTCCGCGGTGCCCGAGGATCCGGCGACCTACCGCTGCGACCGGCTCGTCGACGACGTCGAGGCGCTGCGCCGACACCTGGGCCTGGACCGGATGGACGTGCTCGCCCACTCGGCGGGCGGCAGTCTCGCCATGCTGTACGCGGCTCGGTATCCCGACCGGCTGGCACGGCTGGCGCTCATCACCGCCACCCCGTGGGCGCTGGGCCTGCCGGCGACGGCCGAGGACCGGCTGGCCGCGGCCCGGCTGCGCGCGTCGCAACCCTGGTTCGCCGACGCGTTCCCGGCGTTCGAGGCCTGGCTGTCCGGCACCGGTGACTTCGACCCCGTGTTCATCCCGTTCTTCTACGGCCGTTGGACGACACCGCCCGCGCCCACGCCGACCGCGAGGAGGACGAGAGCAACGACGACGCGGCGGACCGCTACGGGGCGGACGGCGCCTACGACCCGGACACGACTCGGACCGCGCTCGCCCGCGTCACCGCCCCGGTGCTCGTCCTCGCCGGTGAGGTCGACGGCGGCCCGCGTCCCGGCCTGGCCCGGCGCGCGGCCGAGGTGTTCCCGGCGGCCGAGCTCGCGGTGCAGCCGGGGGCGGGACACTACCCGTGGCTGGACGACCCGGAGTGGTTCGTGCGACGCGTCGCACGCTTCTTCCACGCACGGGACTGAATCCTCTGCTGTCCGCAGAGCGCGCCCGACTCGCGGTCGTCATCCCGCTACCGTGCCCGGCATGGACACCGAACCGCGCACCGTACGGGCCAACGGCATCACCCTGGCCTACCGCGTCTGGGGGCCTAAGGACGCGCCGCCCGTCGTGCTCCTGCACGCCCGCGGGGCCGACGGTGCCGACTGGGCGGAGATCGCCCCCGCCCTGGCCGCCGGACCCCGCCGGGTGTACGCCCCCGACCTGCGCGGGCACGGCCGCAGCGACTGGCCCGGCGAATACGCCTACGAGGCCATGCGCGACGACGTGCTCGCCTTCCTCGCCGCGCTCGGCATCGCCCGCGCCGACGTCGTGGGCCACTCGCTCGGCGGCGCCGTCGCCTGCCTGCTCGCCCAGCACAGCCCGCGCCTCGTACGGGGGCTCGTCCTGGAGGACGTACCCGCGCCCTTCCCGCTGGACCCGCCGCGCCCGCCCGCCGAACACCCCGGCGGGGACCTGCCGTTCGACTGGGCGATGATCCTCGCCACCGACGAACAGCGCAACGCCCCGGATCCCATGTGGTGGGACCACATGGGGCGGATCACCATGCCCACGCTGCTGATCGGCGGCGGGCCGACGAGCCTGATCCCCCAGGAGCAGGTCGCCGCCCTCGCCGAACTGCTTCCCGATGCCCGGCGCGTCACCATCGACGCCGGACATCTGGTCCACGAGGCACGGCCCGAGGAGTTCCTCGCGGCCGTGGCGGAGTTCCTCAGCCCTGCGGACCGTACGCCGTCATGAAACGGTCGCGGAACTTGTCCATGCCCCACCGGGGCGCGTCCGGGGCCGGCTTGATGCCGTCGGTCCAGCCCCAGTCGGCGACCCGGTCCAGGACCTTCTTGTCGTGGGCGACGATCGTGATCGGCACGTCCTTGCCGGTGTCCCCGGCGGTTACCGTCGGCACCGGCTGGTGGTCGCCGAGGAAGACGAGCACCGTGTCCTCGTCGCCGTAGCGCTCGACCCACTCGGTCAGGCTCCGGATCGAGTACTCGATGGCACGCCGGTACTCGGTGCGCACCTTCTCCGGGTCCTTCCAGACCTCCGTGGGGTCGGTGCCCTCCTTCTTGATCTGGTGGAACACCGAACCGTCGCCGAGGTCCTCCCAGTCGATCATGCGGGCGATGGGCGACCAGGGGTTGTGGCTGGAGGCCAGGATGATCTCCGCCATGATCGGCTCACGGTCCTTCTTGCCGTGCTCCAGGCGCTGGAAGGCCTCCATGCTGAACTGGTCGGGCACGGGCGTCCAGCTGAAGTACGGGCCGTGGTAGCCGAGGCGCTCCGAGTCATAGATGTGGTCCAGGCCGAAGTACTTCCCCTCCGGCCAGGCCCGTCGCACGCCCGGGACGATGCCGACGGTCCGCCAGGCGCCGGTCTTGCGGAAGTAGTTGGTCAGCGTCATACGGTCGCTGGTGGTCAGGCTGCGGTACCGCTGCTGGTTCTTGATCCACAGACCGGACAGGAAGGTCGAGTGGGCGAGCCAGCTGCCGGCGCCGGTCACCGGCGACTGCAACCAGCCGCTGCGCGACTCGAACCCGGCCGCCTTGAGTGAAGCGGTGCCCTCCTTGAGTACCGCGTCGGTCTGCTTCGCCATCGCCGGGTCGTCGATGGCGACCCGGCCGTAGCTCTCGATGAAGGTGAACAGGACGTCCTTGCCGCGCAGCCCCGTGAGCAACTGGTCCGGCGGTGTCTTCGCGAAGGCGTCCACGGCGGCCTGCTTCTCGAAGACCCGCGCGTCCCTCAGACCGGCCCGCACCTGGTCCACCCGGTTGCCGAGGAACTCCGCGTTGCCCTTGGTGGCGATCGGCACGGTGCCGATCTGCACGCCCAGAGTCATGCAGGTGATCCACGCCGTGCCGAGGATCAGCGTCGTACGGGCGGCGACGGGACGGTGCCGGACCATCAGGTTCGTCAGCCGCACCACGGCGAGGGTCGTGAGGACCAGCACCGCGACGAGCAGCACGATCACCCCGATCACGGCCAGCACCTGCCCGGTACGGCCGAACGTCTCCCGGAGGAAGTCCGTGGCGTGCTCGATGAGAATCCAGTCCAGGACCAGGTCGAAGGGCCGGGCCAGCACCTGGTAGAAGCCCATGTCGACGAACTTCAGGACCGTGACCAGCCCGAGGAACACGCCCGAGACGACCGCCATGATCCGCCGGGGCCTCGGCGGCAGCGCGAGCAGCAGACCCGCGAGCAGCACGCCCTCGGCGGGGATACGGACGAACGAGGCGAACTCGATCCGCTCCATCCGGTTCGGCAGCAAGAGTGCGAACACCACGAGCGCACCGGCCAGCACGGTCGTCCCCACGCTGACGCCGCGCGCCGCCCGGGGACAACGCCGCCGCCACGCGAACCAGCCGGACCTCGCCCTGTCCGACACCGCAGCCGCCCCCTCAACGGCGTCGTCACCTTTTTCTCGCGCGGCAGGGGCATGGGCGGGGGGCGTCGTGTCGGTGTCACGGCCGGGGTCCGCTGCGGCGGCGCCGCTGTCCGCGTCCGCCGGGGCTGTGTCGCTGTGTGGTTCCGTCGTGGCGGCGTCGCCGTCCGGGCTTGCCGTGCCGGTGTTGCCGTCTGCGTCCGACAGGGTCGTGTCGCTGCCTGGTTCTGTCATGGCGGCGTGGCCTTTCGGGCCTGCCGTGCCGGCGTCGCCCTCCGGTTCCGCGGGGTCCGTGCCGCTGTCCCGTTCCGCCGCGTCGGCGTCGCGGTCCGGGCCTGCCGCGTCCGCGTCCGACTCCGCCGCGGCCGTGCCGCTGTCGGAATCCGCCGCAGCCGTACCACCGGCCGGTCCCGCCGTGTCCGTGCAGTCGTCCGCGTCGGTCGGGGTCGCGTTGCCGTTCGGTTGCACCGTGCCGGCGTCGCCTTTCGGGCCTGCCGTGCCGACGTCGCCCTCCGGTTCCGCGGGGTCCGTGCCGCTGTCCCGTTCCGCCGCGTCGGCGTCGCGGTCCGGGCCTGCCGCGTCCGCGTCCGCGTCCGACTCCGCCGCGGCCATGTCGCCGTCGGAATCCACCGTCGCCGCGCCACCGTCGGAATCCACCGTCGCCGTCCCGCCGCCCGGCCCCGCCGCGCCGGTATCGTCATCCGGTTCCGCCCCGCTCCCGGTCGTGCCCGATTGCTGTTGGGAGCGAGTGAAGAGCGACACCCGGTGGTCCTTCCGTGCGGTCTTGCTAGGCATGGCAAACAGGGCCCGGTCACCGAGCCTGCCACCACCAGTACGTCCGCACGTCACCTTGGGTTCAATCGACCGGCCGGAGAATCACCCGTCCGCCGCGATCGCGACCTCCCGCGCCCAGCGATAGTCCGCCTTGCCGCTCGGCGATCGCTGGACCGACTCCGTGATCACCAGCTGGCGCGGGATCTTGTAACCGGCCAGCCGGTCACGGCAGTGCCTTCGGATGTCCTCCAGTGACGGCCGCGCCGCACCCTCCCGCAACTGCACCACGGCCGCCACATGGTGGCCCCACTGCGGGTCCGGCACCCCGGCCACCAGCGCGTCGTAGACGTCCGGGTGGGACTTGAGGGCCTGTTCCACCTCTTCCGGGTACACCTTCTCGCCGCCGGTGTTGATGCACTGCGAGCCGCGGCCGAGGACGGTGACCACACCCTCCTCGTCGACGGTGGCCATGTCGCCGAGCAACACCCACCGCTCGCCGTCCTTCTCGAAGAAGGTCCCGGCGGTCTTGGCAGGGTCGTTGTAGTAGCCGAGCGGCACATGGCCGCACTGGGCGATCCGGCCCACCTCACCGGCCGCCACCGGTTCGTACGTGGCCGGGTCCAGCACCTGCGTGCGGGCGTTGACCCGGACCCGGAAGCCCCGCTCGGGGCCGGAGTCCTCCGTAGCCGTCCCGTTGAAACCGGACTCCGAGGAGCCGAAGTTGTTCAGCACCATGGCGTTCGGGACCAGCTCCTGGAACTGCCGGCGCACCGTGTCCGACATGATCGCGCCGGACGACGACACACTGAACAGCGACGAGCGGTCGATGTCCCGCAGCGGACCGCTCAGCGCGTCGATCAGCGGCCGCAGCATCGCGTCCCCGACCAGCGAGATGCTGCTGGCCTTCTCCTTCTCCACCGTCCGCAGCACTTCCTCGGGCACGAACTTGCGGTGGATCACGACCCGTTGGCCGAAGTTGAAGCCGATGAACGCCGTGAGGGTGGAGGTGCCGTGCATCAGGGGGGCTGTGGGGAAGAAGGTGATTCCCTCCCCGCCGGCCGCGACCCGGTCGGCCAGCTCCTCCGGCTTCTTCACCGGTTCACCGGTCGGCGCGCCCCCGCCGAGCCCCGCGAAGAACAGATCCTCCTGCCGCCACATCACACCCTTGGGCATTCCGGTCGTACCGCCGGTGTAGATGATGAACTGGTCATCGGGAGAGCGGGCCGGGAAGCCGCGCTCGGGCGACCCCGCGGCCTCCACATGGGCGAACTCCACACAGGGCACCGCGGCGGCCCCCGGCGCCGGAGAACCCACCCGGATCAGATGCCGCAGCCTCTCCGCCCGGGGCCGCGCGGCCGCCACCCGGTCCGTGAACTCCGCGTCGAAGACCAGCGCCACCAGATCCGCGTCGCGGTAGAGGTGCACCAACTCCTCTTCCACATATCGGTAGTTGACGTTGACCGGGACGATCCGCGCCTTCAGGCAGCCCAGCACGGTCTGGAGGTACTCCACGCCGTTGTAGAGGTGCAGCCCGAGATGCTCCCCGGGCCGGATCCCGCTGTCGAGCAGATGGTGGCCGACGCGGTTGGCCGCCGCGTCCAGCTCCGCGTACGTCAGACGGCGCTCCGCACCCGTGCCCGGATGGTCGACGTACACCAGCGCCTCACGGTCGGGGACCACGTCGACGACCGACTCGAACAGGTCGGCAAGGTTGTACTCCACCGCTCCTCCTGACCCCGGGACGTGCCTGGCATCGGACGGTTCGCCGGTCATCAGAGCAAAGGGCGGTCCAACTGTGAAGGGCTCGCGCGAAGAAATCTGACTGTCTGTCAGAAAACCCTTGAAGTGCCTCCCGCGCTACTGCAACCTGTTCTCGTTCCATGAGAGGGGAGTTGGCCATGGGTGGGACGGAACACCTCACCGTGCAGCGCGAAGGCGCCACGCTGATACTCACGCTCAACAGGCCCGAAGCCAGGAACGCGCTCTCGCTGCCGATGCTCGTCGGCCTCTACGACGGCTGGCTGGAGGCCGACGCGGACGACTCGGTCCGCTCGATCGTCTTCACCGGCGCGGGCGGCTCGTTCTGCTCGGGTATGGACCTCAAGGCCCTCGCCGGCCACGGCATGGCCGGAGAGGAGTACCGCGACCGGCTCAAGGCCGACCCCGACCTGCACTGGAAGGCGATGCTGCGCCACCACCGCCCGCGCAAGCCGGTGATCGCGGCCGTCGAGGGATACTGCGTCGCGGGCGGCACCGAGATGCTCCAGGGCACCGACATCCGTGTCGCCGGGGAGTCCGCGACCTTCGGTCTGTTCGAGGTGAAGCGCGGCCTGTTCCCCATCGGCGGCTCCACGGTCCGGCTGCAACGCCAGATCCCGCGCACCCACGCCCTGGAGATGCTCCTCACCGGCCGCCCCTACAGCGCCCGCGAGGCCGCCGCCATCGGCCTGGTCGGCCATGTCGTACCCGACGGCAGGGCGCTCGCGAAGGCACTGGAGATCGCCGGACAGATCAACTCCTGCGGCCCGCTGGCCGTCGAGGCCGTCAAGGCCTCCGTCTACGAGACCGCCGAGATGACCGAGTCCGAGGGTCTCGCGGCCGAACTCGCCCGCGGCTGGCCGGTCTTCGACACCGCCGACGCCAAGGAGGGCGCCCGCGCCTTCGCGGAGAAACGACCGCCCGTCTACAAGCGCGCCTGATCCGAAGGAGCCCTCCGGCATGCCCGAAGTCCTCAAAGCCCCTCTCGTCGTCGAGTTCCCCTTCACCCGCTCCCTCGGCCCCGTCCAGAGCGCCTTCCTGACCGGCCTGCGCGAACGCGTCGTCCTCGGTGTGCGCACCGGCGACGGCCGCACCCTGGTCCCGCCCGTCGAGTACGACCCCGTCACCGCCGAGGAGATCCGCGACCTGACCGAGGTCGCCCCCACCGGCACGGTCACCACCTGGGCCTGGAACCACGCCCCCCGCCGCGGCCAGCCCCTCACCACCCCCTTCGCCTGGGCCCTGGTCCGCCTCGACGGCGCCGACACCGCCCTGCTGCACGCCCTCGACGTCCCGGGCCCCGACGCCGTGCACACCGGCATGCGCGTCCGCATCCGCTGGGCGGAGGAACGCACCGGAGCCATCACGGACATCGCCTGCTTCGAGCCGTACGACGGCAGCCGGGCCCAACCGACGGGGCACACGGGGGAGTTCGCGGACCCGGTCACCGGCATCGTCGCCGCCGCCCGCCTCGACTACACCTACTCGCCCGGCCGCGCCCAGACCGCCTACATCAACGCCCTCTCCGGCCGCAGGACCGTCGGCGAGCGCTGCCCCGCCTGCCGCAAGGTCTACGTCCCGCCGAGGGGTGCGTGCCCCACATGTGGGGTGGCCACATCCGAGCAGGTCGAGGTAGGGCCGCGCGGCACAGTGACCACGTTCTGCATCGTCAACATCAAGGCTGCACACACGGCGAATCTCGACATCGAGGTGCCCTACGTCTACGCCCACATCGCCCTCGACGGCGCCGACCTCGCACTGCACGGCCGTATCGGCGGCATCCCGTACGACGAGGTCCGCATGGGGCTGCGCGTCGAACCGGTGTGGACGGAGGGCGCCCGCTACCCCGACCACTACCGGCCCACGGGCGAACCGGACGCGGACTACGACACCTACAAGGAGCTGCTGTGACGAGCGCACCGGGGGACCGCCAGATCGCCGTCGTCGCCTTCGCCCAGACCGTCCACCGGCGCAGCAGCGAGGAGCTCTCCGAGGTGGAGATGCTCATGCCGGTGCTGCACGAGGTCCTCGACCGGACCGGCCTGAAGACCGCCGACATCGACTTCACCTGCTCCGGCTCCAGCGACTACCTCGCCGGCCGCGCCTTCTCCTTCACCCTCGCCCTCGACGGTGTCGGCGCCTGGCCGCCGATCTCCGAGTCGCACGTCGAGATGGACGGCGCCTGGGCCCTGTACGAGGCCTGGACCAAACTCCTCACCGGTGACGCCGACACCGCCCTGGTCTACTCGTACGGCAAGTCCTCGCCCGGCTCGGTCCGCGACGTCCTGACCCGCCAGCTCGACCCGTACTACGTGGCACCTCTGTGGCCCGACTCCGTGGCGCTCGCCGCCCTCCAGGCGCAGGCCCTCATCGACGCCGGCGACACCGACGAGCCCGCCCTCGCGGCCGTCGCCTCCCGCAACCGTGAGGCGGCGTCCGCCAACCCGCACACACAACTCAAGGGGCCGGTGGCGCAGGGGGACTACCTGGTCCGGCCCCTGCGCACGGGTGACTGCCCACCCATCGGCGACGGGGCGGCCGCCGTGATCCTCGCAGCGGGCGACCGGGCCCGTGACCTGTGCGCACACCCCGCCTGGATCCGCGGTATCGACCACCGCGTCGAGGCGCACGGCCTCGGTGTGCGCGACCTGACCGACTCGCCGTCCACCCGCCTGGCCGCCGAACGGGCGGGTGCCTTCGAGCGGCCCGTCGACACCGCCGAGCTGCACGCGCCCTTCACCGCCCAGGAGGTCGTCCTGCGCAAGGCCCTCCGCCTCGGCGACGGGGTCGTCGTCAACCCCTCCGGCGGAGCCCTCGCGGCCAACCCGATCATGGCCGCCGGTCTCATCCGCATCGGCGAGGCCGCCGCCCGCATCCACCGCGGCGAGTCCGGCCGCGCCCTCGCCCACGCCACGTCCGGCCCCTGCCTCCAGCAGAATCTCGTCGCCGTACTCGAAGGGGAGCCCCGATGAGCAAGGAGCCCGTGGCCGTCGTCGGCATCGGCCAGACCAAACACGTCGCGGCACGCCGGGACGTGTCCATCGCGGGACTCGTCCGGGAGGCGGCCCGACGCGCCCTGGACGACGCCGAGCTGACATGGGCCGACATCGACGCCGTCGTGATCGGCAAGGCGCCCGACTTCTTCGAGGGCGTCATGATGCCGGAGCTCTACCTCGCCGACGCGCTCGGCGCCGTCGGCAAGCCCATGCTCCGGGTGCACACCGCGGGCTCGGTCGGCGGATCCACCGCGCTTGTCGCCGCCAACCTCGTCGCGGCCCGCGTCCACGGCACCGTCCTCACCCTCGCCTTCGAAAAGCAGTCCGAGTCGAACGCCATGTGGGGCCTGTCCCTGCCCATCCCCTTCCAGCAGCCCCTGCTCGCGGGAGCCGGCGGGTTCTTCGCCCCGCACATCCGCGCGTACATGCGCCGCAGCGGCGCACCCGAGACCGTCGGCGCCCTCGTCGCCTACAAGGACCGGCGTAACGCGCTGAAGAACCCCTACGCCCACCTGCACGAGCACGACATCACCCTCGACAAGGTCATGTCCTCGCCCATGCTCTGGGACCCGATCCGCTACTCGGAGACCTGCCCCTCCTCCGACGGCGCCTGCGCCATGATCCTCACCGACCGCGCCGGAGCCGCCCGGGCACCGCGACCGCCCGCCTGGATGCTCGGCGGCGCGATGCGCAGCGAACCGACCCTCTTCGCCGGCAAGGACTTCGTCTCCCCACAGGCCGGCCAGGACTGCGCGGCCGACGTCTACCGGCAGGCCGGGATCACCGACCCGCGCCGCGAGATCGACGGCGCCGAGATCT
The DNA here is from genome assembly GCF_028885415.1 of Streptomyces coeruleorubidus. Taxonomy (GTDB): domain Bacteria; phylum Actinomycetota; class Actinomycetes; order Streptomycetales; family Streptomycetaceae; genus Streptomyces; species Streptomyces coeruleorubidus_A. Next base: position 285,860 of record NZ_CP118527.1, on the reverse strand, counting down.
ACGTCCCGTTCTCCTGGTACGAGCCGATGTGGCTGGAGAACCTCGGCTTCGCCGGCGAGGGCGAGGGATGGAAGCTCACCGAGGCGGGCGTGACCGAACTGGACGGGGACCTGCCCGTCAACATGTCGGGCGGCGTGCTGTCCACCAACCCCATCGGCGCCTCCGGCATGATCCGCTTCGCGGAGGCGGCGCTCCAGGTGCGCGGACAGGCCGGGGAACACCAGGTGGACGGCGCCCGCAGGGTCCTCGGCCACGCCTACGGCGGCGGTTCGCAGTTCTTCTCGATGTGGCTCGTGGGAGCCGAACCCCCGGACTCCTGAAAGGTCCCCTTCACGTGCCCTGTTGGCCGTGGGGCACGATCGCTAGGCTGGCCGCGGACGACGAATCGGGAGGAGCACGGACGTGGCCGAGACCACCACCCAGCAGCGCCCGCTCACGGGCTGGGACAAGCCGGAGCTGGACCTCACCAACGCACAGTGGCAGTCCAGCAGCCGGGGGCGGGGGGATGTCCAGATCGCCTTCGTGGAGGGCTTCATCGCCATGCGGAACAGTGCCCGCCCCGAGAGCCCTTCTTTGATCTTCACGCCCGCCGAGTGGGGCGCGTTCGTGTCGGGAGCGCGGGAAGGGGAGTTCGACCTCACCTGACGCGCCGCCGCGCGACCTCGACCGCGGCACCATGCGAACCGTCCCGGACGGCCGTGACCCCACGGCCGATCCGGGGGTGTTCCGCCCGCATTCGCCGGACACGCGACCTGAGACGCCCTCCCGGGGCCCGCGCCTGAGCCAGGCTGGGCCCTCAGGCACGGTCGTATCCCGGAAGGCGAGGAACCCATGAGCACCCTGCCGGTCATCGCGGCGGTCGACGGTTCGGACCACAGCCTGTGCGCCCTGGAGTGGGCCCTCGACGCCGCCCGCCGGCGTTCGGCGCCCCTGCGTGTGGTGCACGTACGCCAGTACGCCCACTGGGCGCAGCCCGAGCTGCTCGCCGTCGCACCGCCGGACCCGCAGGACGACCCGGTGCTCGACCGGGTGCGGGCCCACCTCGAGGGCATCGACGGCCTGCCGGACACGGAGTACCTCGGCCTGGAGGGGGCGCCGAGCGCCGTCCTGCCCGAACAGGGCGCCTCCGCTCAGCTGCTGGTCCTGGGTTCCCGGGGCCGCGGCGGCTTCGCCAGCCTGCTGCTCGGCTCCAACGGCATCGCCGCCGCCCGCGACGCCGAATGCCCCGTCGTGGTGGTGCACCCGCCCGGACGCGACATCGAAGGCGAGGCGCAGACCGGATCCGGCTCGCGCGTGGTGGTCGGCCTGAAGGTGGACGGCCCCGACGAGGCCACACTCGAGTTCGCCTTCGCCGAGGCCGCCCGGCGCTGTGCCCGGCTTCAGGCGGTCGCCGCCTACCCGTGGCCCGCGCAGCCCTGGATGATGCCCGGCGAACTGCCCCCGCCGATCGTCGACCAGAACGTCATCGAGGACGAGACCCGGATCCTCGCCGAAGGCTTCCTCGCCCCGTACCGCGAACGGCACCCCGACGTCCCGGTCGAGCCGGTCCCGGCGGCGGGCGACGCCGCCGGACACCTCGTCGCGGCCTCCCCGGGCGCCGACCTCGTCGTCGTGGGCCGCCACCGGCGGCACCTGCTGGCACCGGCCCGCATGCTGGGCTCGGTCACCCACGCCGTCCTGCTGCACGCCGCGAGCCCCGTCGCGGTGGTCCCGCCGGCACCGCCCGAGGACTGACCCGGCTGTAATGGATATCGGCAGGCCTATCATTAGGCTCATGCGGGAACCGATCAGCAGGGACGCCCGGCTCGCCCTGGACCTCGCCCTCACCATCCGGCACGACGGCAACGGCGGCGTCGCCGACGACCTGTCCGAACCGGCAGACCTGACCGCCTGGGTCCGGGCACACCCCGAGGTCCTGCCGGACGCCGGCCGTTTCACCGCCGACGCCGCGCAGCTCGCCGCCGTCCGAGACCTGCGTGCCGCCGTCCGCGCGCTCTTCACCCGCGCGGTGCGCCCCGGCGAGCCGAGCCCCGCCGACGCGGCCCGCCTCCTGCCCGTACCCGAGGCCCTACGGCGCCTCAACGCGGCCGCCGCCCGCACCCCCACCGTGCCCGTCCTGGACTGGCCCGAGGGTGCCGGACCCGACGTCCGTCAGCGGCCCCTGCGCGGCGGCGACGACCTGACGTCCGCCCTCGCGCGCGCCGTGATCGCGTTCCTCGCAGGCCCCGACCGCGACCGACTGCGGGCCTGCCACGCGCCCCGCTGCGTGCGGTACTTCCTCAAGGACCACCCGCGCCAGGAGTGGTGCAAACCGTCCTGCGGCAACCGCGCCCGGGTGGCCCGCCACCACCAACGGCACCGGACGACGGCCTAGGTGTGCTGTCCGGGCGGACGACGGGACTTTGCGGACACCCCTAGGGCCGATCGGGTCGCCGCCCGGCCGACACTTCGCAGGCCGGGCCACGTACCATGGCGGCATGTCGTTCCTCCGCCGCCGCAGCGCCACACCCGCCGGGCCCGACTTCGACGTACTGGCCATGGACCCGGGCGACTGGCCCGGCAACCTCGGTGCGGGACTGCTGCCCGCCCCCGACGGCACCTGCCAGGGCGTCTTCCTGCGTTACGACCTGTTCGGCGGCCGCGGTCCCGCGATGATCATCGGCAATCTGCCGGAGGGCTCCCCGGCCCGCGAGGTCCCCGAGGGCCAGGTCCCCTTCGAGGTGGCGCAGCTGCTGCTGGCGCTGGAGAACGATGAGGAGGTCACCGTCGTCGGCACCGAGGACGTGCCGGTGATGCAGGGCGACAACCTCCTGATCGTGCGCCGCGTCAAGCTCTCCGAGAGCCGCATCTCCTGCGTGCAGTTCGACCGCAGCGACAACGTCCTGGTGACCATCGCCGCCTGGGACCGCCCCATCACGGACGACCTGTACGCCCTCCTCAAACCGCTGCCCGCGGAGTTGTTCCAGCAGGGCTGAGCGGCAGTAGGCCAAAAACACCAAGAGGCCGCTGTGCGCCTGACCAGGCGCACAGCGGCCTCTTCGTCCCCGTCAGCGAGTGCCGACCGCCGCGCGCACGGCCCGCCGGGCCATCTGGCAGTCGTCGTGCAGCCGCCGCAGCAGCAGCCGCTGCTCCTCGCCGGACGGCGCAGCACCAGGGTGGGCCGTACCCGGTGCCGCCGGGGTCGCGTCGTGCATCGAACGCTGCACGGCCGTCTCGTACGTACGGATCTCCCGGGTCAGCACCAGCATCAGGTTCACCAGGAAGGCGTCCCTGGACGCCGGGCCCGCCGACTGCGCGATCTGGCTGATCTGCCGACGCGCGACCGGTGCGTCCCCGAGCACCGACCACAGCGTCGCCAGGTCGTACCCCGGCAGGTACCAGCCCGCGTGCTCCCAGTCCACCAGCACTGGACCGGCCGGTGACAGGAGGATGTTCGACAGCAGTGCGTCGCCGTGGCAGAACTGGCCCATGCCCTGCCGCCCGGCCGCCTGAGCGATGCCGTGCAGCAGCTTCTGGAGATCACCCAGGTCCCGGTCGGTGAGCAGGCCCAGCTCGTGGTACCGCGAGATCCGGGCCGCGTAGTCCAGCGGGGCGTCGAACGTGCCCGCCGGCGGCCGCCAGGCGTTCAGCCGGCAGATCGCACCGAGTGCCGCCCTGATGTCCGCCCGCGGCGGCGCCTCGGCCGGGTGCCGCTGGAGCGCCGCCACCCGCCCCGGCATGCGCTCGATCACCAGTGTGCAGTTGTCCGGGTCCGCCGCGATCAGTCTCGGCACCCGCACGGGAGGGCGGTGCCGGACGAACGAGCGGTACGCCGCTATCTCGTGGCGGATCCGCTCGGACCAGGCGGGGGAGTGGTCCAGTAAACACTTTGCGACGGCCGAGCTGCGACCGGTCGTGCCGACCACAAGCACGGACCGCCCGCCCAGGCGCAGGACCTGCACCGGGGCGAACTCCGGGCAGATGCGGTGTACCGACGCGATCGCCGTGCGCAGCTGCGCGCCCTGGGGGCCGGACAAGTCGAGTCTCCCGCTGAGCGGTTGGGTGCCGAGTACCGCGCCGCGCCGTGCCCTGCCCGCACCGAGCACGGGGGCCGCCGGCCGCGCGGGGGCGAGGTAGGGGCCGCTGTCCGTGGGACGGGGGTGCAGCGGCCGGGGCGGTGCGGACACGGAGGACGATGCTGCGTACATGGGCGAAACAGATCCCTTCGTGTGCCTGCGACGACAGTGCGCCACCCGGCCCGGGCTCCCGGGAGCACCCTGGGGAATGTCCCTGCGGCGACCGGGTCGGGATGGCGCGTTCCTACCTGACACCCGATGACCAGTGGCACACCATCTGGCGCACCCTGGCGAACCCTGGCGAATAGTCGCCCGGCAAGTCTCCCCGGGCTACTGTCAACTCAGCCGAGAACCTGGGGGCTTGACGTGAGCGGACAACCCAACACCCGGCTCGCGGACCTGTTCGGCCTGGCCGGCTGGTCCAAGGGCGAACTCGCGAGGCTGGTCAACCGGCAGGCGGCGGCCATGGGCCATCCCCAGCTGGCGACCGACACCTCCCGGGTGCGGCGTTGGATCGACATGGGAGAGATCCCGCGCGATCCGGTGCCGCGGGTGCTGGCGGTTCTGTTCACCGAGCGTCTCGGCCGTGTCGTGACCATCGAGGACCTCGGTCTGGTCCGGCACGGGCGTGCGGGGAAACGGCCACGCGGCGGGAGTGCGGAGTCTCCCGACGGAGTGCCGTGGGCGCCCGAGCGGACCGCCGCGGTCCTCACCGAATTCACGGGAATGGACCTCATGCTCAACCGACGCGGCTTGGTGGGCGCGGGCGCCGCGCTCGCCGCGGGATCCGCACTCAGCAGCGCCATGTACGACTGGCTGCACACCGACCCTGCCCTGGCTGCCGACGCTCCCGACCTCGACCATCCCCTGCACGCCGACCCCGCTGGGTTCGACCGCTACGAGGCCGCCCCCATCGGGTCGCAGGAGATCGAGGAACTGGAGCGCTCGGTCGAGGTGTTCCGCGCCTGGGACGCCGCCCGCGGCGGCGGGCTCCAGCGCAAGGCCGTGGTGGGCCAGCTCAACGAGGTGGGCGGCATGCTCGCCTACCGTCACCCACCCCATCTCCAGCGGCGCCTGTGGGGCGTCGCGGCCAACCTGGCGGTCCTCGCGGGCTGGATGTCGCACGACGTCGGCCTGGAGCCCACGGCCCAGAAGTACTTCGTCATCGCCACGCACGCGGCCAGAGAGGGCGGGGACCGGCCCCGCGCGGGCGAGGCACTCTCCCGCGCGGCCCGCCAGATGGTGCACCTGGGCAAGCCGGACGAGGCCCTGGACCTGATGAAGCTTGCCATGTCCGGCTCCGGCGACGAGGTGCTGCCCCGCACCCGGGCGATGCTCTGCACCATCGAGGCCTGGGCACAGGCCTCCATGGGCAAGGGGCAGGCCATGCGCCGCACGCTCGGCCAGGCGGAGGACCTGTTCGTCTCCGACAAGGCCGACGTACCGCCGCCCGACTGGATGCAGACCTTCAAGGAGGAGGACCTCTACGGCATGCAGGCCCTGGCCTACCGCACGCTCGCCGAGTTCGAGCCGGGCGCGGCCGCGCATGCCCAGCACTACGCGGAGAAGGCGCTGGCCCTGCGGATCGACGGCCGGCAGCGGTCGAAGATCTTCGACTATCTGTCGATGGCCTCGGCGTGCTTCATCGCGGACGACCCCGAACAGGCGGACCGGTACGCGCGCCTTGCTCTGGTGTCGATGGGCTCCAACTCCTCCCACCGCACCTGGGACCGGCTGCGCCAGATGTACCGGCTCACCGCCCAGTACTCCGGCTACCCGAAGATCCAGGAGCTGCGGGAGGAGATCAAGCTCGCCCTGCCGAAGACGAAGGGCAGGGGCGGCAACAACGCACAGGCCTGAGTTTCCTATGCCGTGATCTTGGCGACGAGCACACAGGCGTTGTCCGCGCGCTCGCTCTCGCCGAACTCCTGGACCACCGTCCGCAGGCAGTCCTGTGCGGTGGAGGTTCCGGTCAGACGCGGCGCCAGGTCGAGGAGGAGGTTCGCGGCCGCCGTTCCGGTGTGCCCGGGTACCAGCCCGTCGGTGTGCAGGAGCAGCAGGTCGCCCACCTCCAGGGTCTCTTCGGCCTGCCCGTAGACGGCGCCCGAGGTGGCGCCGAGCAGGACGCCGTCCGGTGCGCCCAGCACACGCCCCGTCCCGTCGCGGAACAGCAGCGGGGCGGGGTGTCCGGCCTGGGCCCATGTCAGGGTGCGGGTCGCGGGGCGGTAGCGGCAGCAGACGGCGCTGCCGAGGGCGGGTTGCACGGTGGCGTCGAGTAACTGGTTCAGCCAGGCCATCAGTTGTCCGGGCGGGGCTCCGGCCATCGCCATGCCGCGTACGGCACCGAGCAGCATCGTCATGTTCGACGCGACGCCGACGCCGTGTCCGGTGAGGTCGCCGACGCTGAGGAGGGTCTCGCCGTCGGTCAGTTCGAGCGCGTCGTACCAGTCGCCGCCGATCAGTGTGTTCGTGGACGCCGGCAGGTGCCGGGCCGCGAGGTCGAGGGTCCTGGGCCCCTGGTGCGGGAGCCGCAGGGAGCCGCGCCACGGTGGCAGCACGGCCTCCTGCAACTCGACCGCGAGCCGGTCCTCGGTCTGCGCGTCCTGCCGCCGGTCGGTGAGCGAGTCACGGGTCTCGCTCACCATCCGCTGGCTGCGGCGCAGTTCGCTGACGTCCCGCAGCACGGCCCACATCGAGGCGGTGCTGCCGTCAGTGTCGAGGACCGGTTCGCCCATCATGTGCACGGTGCGTACGTCGCCGTCCCGGCGTGCGATGCGGAACTCGCCGTCGATGGGCCGGGCGTCGACGAGGCAGTTCGTGACCATCGCCGTCAGCTTCGGCCGGTCCTCGTCGAGCACCAGGGACGGCAGCTCGTCGAGGGTGAGCGGGGGAGCGGCGGGGTCGCGGCCCAGGATCTGGTAGAGCTCCCCGGACCAACTGGCCTCGTCCGTCAGCAGGTTCCACTCGGCGCTGCCGACCCGGCTGAGCAGCGAGCCGGGTGCGGGCGCGGCGGGTTCCGGGGCCGTCGTGGGCCGAGGTCCGTCCCGTAGCTGGGCCAGGTGCTCGTCGAGGTCGTTGAGCTGGTGCAGAGCCAGGTCGTACAGGGCGCGCTGCCAGCGTTCCCGGGGTGGTCCGATCCTTCTCCCTCGGCGTCGCGCCGCACGGCGTCCACGTCGCCCTTGAGCCGTCGCGTCTGCGATATCAGCGCGTCGACCGAGCCGCGGGGCGGCTGGGCGGCTGGGCGGTCCGCGGAGAGGTGGGACGGCATGACGCACTCCGATGCGGGGACGGTTCGACCAAGGCGGACGGAGGGACCGTTACGACTGTTGCACAGCCCGCCACGCCCTGTAAGGGATTTGGCAACACACGATACGGTGGTGCTTCTGGCATATGCCACAGTCTCACGGAGTTACTCCGAGGTAGATGCGGAGCGACCCCTCCTGAGGGTCAAGTCGTAGATTACACAGGGGGTTTGACCGCTCGTCGGGTTCGCAGTACTCGGTTGCCGCGAACGTTCGACGGCCTCGTGTTCGAGAGTTTCAGTACCGCAGAACGCCTGCGATGCCCTCCGCCTCGCCGAGTGCGCCGTCCGGTACGAAGCGGACGTCGGCTCCGGTCTCCAGGCACTGCTCGACTATCTCGTCCACGATGTCCTCGCGGGACTCGAGGTCCTCGCTCTCGGCGAGGATCAGATGGTCCCCGGCGTCGCGGACCGTCACGCGGTAGTTCTCCTCGACGGCCAGCAGCCGGACGCGGCCGTCCCGGGCGCTCTGCCAGAGCTCGTCGACACCGGCGGCGAACTCCCGTCGCCCGCGGGCCGTTTCGAGGGCGCGGGTCACGGCGTCGGTGCTCCTGCGGGCCTCCGTCTCGATCACTGGACGAATGGCCTGCCACACGGACTCGGGCGTCCCGTGCGCCAGGCCGCCGTGCGGGACGTGCACCGCCCCCTTGGTGGCGCTGCCGACCTCGTCCAGCAGGGCGAGGGCGGCCGGCGGGCCGGTGACGTACAGCGGTCGCGAGTGTTCGCGCAGGACGGTGCTCATCGCGGTGTCGGTCTCGCGCAGGAACTGGCGCGTGCGCTCCTCCCGGAAGGCGCTCGCCTGGTCGCCGATCCGCTGCTGCCGCTCCGGGTCGAAGTTCTCCACGCGGCGGGTCAACGGGAAGCCGTCGGCGCGTTCCTCGACGACACGGTCGACGCCGCCGTTCCACAGGGTGGCGCGGTCGGCGGAGAGCGACAGTATCCAGAACGGCCGCCCCGCCGTCTGCGCGGAGACCAGGTTGCGGGTGAGGAAGGTGTCCGAGAGCACCACCCGCTCGGGCACGGACCGGGCGAGCGACCACACCTGGTGCTCGCTCGACGCGGCGAAGATCGCCAGGCCGTCCTCGGCGTGGGTCAGATCGACCTCGGACAGGGCCTGGTCGAGGTGCCGGGCGACGTCGGTCCGGCGTTCGCGGCTGACCGCCGGATCGGCCTCCAGCTGCCGCTTGGCCTCGGCCACCATATTGCGCAGCCGGACCTGGTCCTGGGTTTTGTAGGGCTCGCGCCGGTGGGTCGGCGTCAGCACGGAGACCGCGGGGTAGGGGCGCGGGCGCCGCAGCTCGGCAAGGGTCGCGGGACTCAGAACGTGCTCCATGACAGAACGATAGAGCCGATTCACCATTGGGGCATTTGGGGCAGCCGGTCCGCCGGTTCGAGTGCTCGTGGCCGCCTTCGCGGGTGCAGGCTGGGAGGGCTGGAGAGGAGGTGGCTGTCGATGGCGCGCCTGGTGGTGGACGGCGAGGACGTCGTGGTCCGGCTCGCGCTGCGGGAAGGGCTGTCTGCCCGGCGCCGCGAGGTGCGGGTGCCGCTGGCCGATGTGCGGGCCGTGCGCGTGGAGGGTGACTGGTGGCGGAGTCTGCGCGGCATGCCGCTGGGCGGGCGCTGCCGTCCCGGCCGATGGTGCGTGGGGAACGGATCCATCCTCTCGGCCGGGACTTCGTCGCGGTGCGGACGGGTGTTCCCGTCGTGGTCGTGGATCTGTGGCGACCCGTGCCGTTCACGCGTCTGGCCGTCTCCGTCGCGGACGCGGAGCAGGCCGCCGAGGCGCTTCGGCGGCGCTCGCGCAGGTGAGGGCTGGGCGCACCGTCCCGGACGCTCGAAATGTGGATGGGTGATGCAGCTTATTTGCGGGAGGTAGGCATATGTGCGGCATCACCGGCTGGGTCTCCTCCGACCGCGACCTGAGTGCCGAGGCGGCGACCCTGGACGCGATGACCGAGACGATGGCCTGCCGCGGGCCCGGACGACCGCGGCGTCTGGGCCGAGGGGCCCGCCGTCGAGCTGCGCTGCGAGCTCACCGCGCGCGGCCACCGCTTCACCGCCGACTCCGGCACCGGGTGTGAGTGGTTGAGGTACAGAAAGTGCCGCTGAGATTGATCTTGGTCCGATCTGCCTGCTGTGTGGGGCTTCGAGCTGGCGGGGCACTGCGCCGGCGCGCAGCTCGCGCAGGTCCGGGATGTGATTGCAGAGCGTGCCCGGCGAGACGCCGAGCAGCTTGGCGATCGAGGTGATCGAGCGGCCCGGGTCGGGCAGCGGGTGGGGGCTTTGACAGAAGGTCTCGCGTGCCGGACGGCAGATTCTGGAGGTCCGCGCGAAATCCCCTTGCTCAATGGTCAAGAATCGTTGACCATTGCTCGCATGCCTACCGATGATCTTCCCGAGACGTTTCACGTCACCACGGACGAGCAACTGCGCGCCGTCTCCAATCTCACGCGCCACCGGATCATGGCCGTGCTCCGCTTCGAGCCGGCGACGATTACGCAGATCGCCGAGCGGGTGGGCCTTGCGAAGGGGAGTTCCAGCTATCACGTGCGGCTGCTGGAGCGGGCCGGCCTGGTGAAGGTGGTACGGACGCGGAAGGTCCGGGGGGTCACCGAGCGGTACTACGCGATGGCCGCGCGGGCGATCGTGCTGCCGGACCCGGGCGAGGGAGGCCCGGATGTGCTGATGCGGCATGCGGTGGCGGACCTGGAGGCAGCGCCGGCGGACGGCGAGCGGCACGTGCGGATGGCGCATCTGCGGCTCACCGAGGAGCAGTTCGCGCAGCTGGGGCGCGGCTGCAGGCACTGGCGGACGAGTACAGGGAGCTGTCCGATCCGTCGCTGCCGGACGCGTCACTCGTCTTCGCCCTGTTCCACCCGGCACCGCGCGAGCAGGCCGAGGGGAGCGCCAAGTGACCTCAGGTGTTCGGAAGTTACCGGCCGGGTTCGGACGCCTGTGGACCGCGCAGACGGTGTCCTCGCTCGGTGACGGGGTGTCGCATGCCGCGCTGCCGCTGCTCGCGTTGACGTTGACGCGGGATCCGATGGCGCTCGCCGTCGTCACGGCCGCCGGACGCTGCCGTGGCTGCTCTTCGGGGTGCTCGGCGGTGCGCTGGTGGACCGCTGGGACCGCCGGCGCACGATGTGGGGCATGGACGCGGCGCGTGCGGTGCTGCTCGCGATACCGGCGGCAGCGGCCGCGCTCGACGTGCTGAGCATTCCGCTGCTCGCGGCCGTCGCTTTCCTGCTCGGCCTCGGCGGACTCTTCTTCGACACGGCCGCCACGGCCTATCTGCCGGATCTACTCGGCCGCGACCCCGCACTCTTGGAGCGAGCCAACTCTCGCTTGCGCGGAGCCCAGACCGCCATGGCCGGCTTCGCGGGGCCGCCTGCGGGCAGTGCACTGCTCGCACTCGGGCGGGCGGTTCCGCTGCTCGCCGACGCGGTGTCGTTCATGCTCTCCGCACTGCTCGTACGTACGCTGCCCGCCATGCCCCGGCCCGTTCCGGAGGTCCGCGAGTCGCTGCTTCGGCAGGCGCGGGCCGGGGCCTCGTACGTCTTCCGGGACCGGCTGCTGCTCGGGCTCGCCCTCCGCCCGGCGGTCGGGAACGTCGCCTTCCTCGCTGTGGAGCCGTCCTCGCCCTCTTCGCGCACGACCGCCTCGGCATCGACACCTACGGCTTCGGCCTGCTCCTCACGGCGGAGGCCACCGGCGGCCTGCTCGGTGCAGGCATCGCCTCCTACCTTGGCCGACGACTCGGCACTGGCACCGCACTGACCTGCACAGCCGCCGTCGAGGGCTTGCCATCCTGGGCCTGGCCGCTGCCCCGAACCCATACGTGGCCGGGCTGGCGCTCGCCGTCTGCGGGGCCGGCATGGGCGCCACGATGGTGCTCGGGCCCTCCTCCGGCAGGCGATCGTCCCGGCCCACCTCATGGGCCGGGTCGCCTCCACCTCGCGCATGCTGGCCATGTGCGCCGCCCCCATCGGGGCCTTCCTCGGCGGCTGGCTGGCCACCACCTACGACATCCGCACCCCGCTCTACGCCGCCGCCGTCCTCCTCCTGGCGATGACGGCCATCACGGCATCCATGACCAGCAACCGCCGGGTCGAAGCGGCACTGCGTGCCGCCGCCCCGGACGGCGTTCCAGGTCACCCGGTATCCAAGGATCCCGCCCAGGAGAGTGCACCCGACTTGTTGTGACGCCTGCCTCGAAGGCGTCACAACAAGTCGGAGCCAGGCCCCCGGGGCGCAACGAGTAGCCGGGTCGGTCGGGTGTGCCGGCCGTCAATCCTCGTCGTCCTCGGCGGCGTCCGGGTCCCGGAAGGGGCGCAGCGGGGCCGCTGGCTTTGATGTTGAACAGGTAGCGGCCCAGGATGTTGATGCCGGTCCTTGAGCGGGGAGAGGCGGGCGACGTCTTCGTCCTTGATGTCGTGGCCCTCGGCACGGAGCCGGGCCACGGCGGCGTCCAGGTAGCGGGTGTTCCACAGGACCACGGCGTTGAGGACCAGGCCGAGAGCGGCGAGCTGGTCCTCCTGGCCTTCGCGGTACGCCTGGCGGATCTGGCCGCGACCGCCGTGGCAGATCGCGCGGGCGAGGCGGTGGCTGGATTCCTGCACGGTGAGCGGCCGGTTCATCAGGCGCCGGTAGGTGTCGTCCATCGGGTCGACCAGGGCGAGCAGGTGCATGGTCTTGCCGATGCGCCCGTACTCGGCGAAGGCCGCCCCCAGCGGGGTGGGGTGGCCCTCGCGGCCGAACATCCGCAGCAGGTCGTAGGCCCGGACCTGGTTGTGGACACCTCGCTCTTCCTGCTCTTCCGGGCCGCGAACGGTCCACGGCGGCCCTGTCCGGCGAGTCGGCCGACGAGGTCTTCGGCGGCTACCGGCAGTTCTTCGGCGAGGAGGCCCGCCACGCCGACACCTTCCCCTGGCTGGTGCGCCTCGGCCGGCACTTCGACGACGACTCCGACGTCCTGCGCCCGGAGCTGGTCAAGGCCCTCGACCTGGAGTCGTACGTCGCCGACAGCTACCGCTCGGCCGTCGCCGGTGTCCAGCGCCTCGACGGCGAGAGCGACTTCGAGTTCCGGATGCGGCGGATCAGCACCCTCCACCTGACCGGTTCGTACGCATCCTGTTCGACCGCAAGGACCGCGCCAGCACGGCCGTCGGCCTGGAGGTCCGGGTGCCGTTCTGCGACCACCGGCTCGTCGAGTACGTCTACAACGTGCCCTGGGCGCTGAAGTCCTTCGAGGGCCGGGAGAAGAGCCTGCTCAGGGAGGCGACCGCGGACCTGATCCCGCGGTCCGTGTACGACAGGGTCAAGAGCCCCTACCCGTCCACGCAGGACCCGGAGTACGCGGTGGCCCTCCGGAACCAGGCGAAGGACCTCCTGGCACGGCCGGATCACCCTGCTCACTCGGTGTCGTGGTCGGAGCCGCAGGAACTGCCGTCCGGCGGGAGGGTGCCGTACAGCAGGAACGCGTCGACCTTGCGGTGCACGCACTTGGAGGAGCCGTAGCCGGTGTGGCCCTCACCCCGGTTGTCGAGCACCACGGCCGACGACCCGAGCCGCTCGGCCGTCTCCACCGTCCAGCGGTACGGTCGCCCCGGGTGCCGACGAGCAGGATCCTCGGGTGTCGAGGTCCTTGACCTCGTCACGGATGAAGTCGGTGCCCTTGGGGCGGCCGTAGCACATCAGCACCTGGGTCAGCCGGTACCGGCCGAAGACCGGCGACGCCTGCTCGTACCGGGCGCGCAGCCGGCGGAGCTCCCTGCGCACCTGCTCGCGGCGGGGCGGTCGGGATCGTCCGCGCAGTTGACCGCCATCAGCGCCGCCTGCAGGTTGTCCAGGGGCACGTCCTCCGGGTCGACGAGCCCGCCGCGGGCCGCCCCCCACGGCGGGAGGGCCACACCCCCGGACGCGAAGGCCTCCAGGCGGCTGGTGTCGCCGTCCTCGAGAAGCTGCGCGACGGCCCGCTGGAGCGAGGGCCACAGCTCCCTGCTGTACAGCCCTTGCGCGAGGGCGCCAGCGAAGTCCTGGCCGGAGAACGTCTCGCCGAAGTCGGTCGCACCGGGTTCTCGTCGAGCGACTCGACCACCTGGACGACGTGCTCCCTGGCCTCCCGCGGATTCTGCCCGAACGGGCAGGCGATGTCCTGCGTGCACACAGGCGAGGAAGTTCTCCAGCGCGGTCTGCTGCCCCGTGCGTTCACCACGCCCTGCTCGACAGCGGCTCGGTGAGCGTGTCGACGCCGTCCAGCACCATCCTGCGACCTTGTCGGGGAACTGGGCCGCGTACACCGCGCCGAGCCGGCTGCCGTAGGAGAAGCCCAGGTAGTTGAGCTTGCCGTCGCCGAGTGCGTCGCGCATGACGTCCAGGTCGCGGGCGGCGTTCACCGTGCCGATGTGGGGCAGAACGGGGCCCAGTGCTCGGTGCACTCGGCGCCGCGTCGCGCAGCTTTTCGAGCACCGCCTGCGGATCGGCCACGGCCGCGTCGCCGTCCGTCGCCTCCAATGCGTCGTCCGAGGCGGTGCCGCAACTGACCGGCGAGGAGCGGCCGACGCCACGGGGATCGAAGGCGACCACGTCGTAGCCGTTCGTCAGGCCCATGAAGTCCTTGCCGGCCATGGCGAGTTGGCCCACGCCCTGACCGCCCGGGCCGCCGAAGTTCAGCAGCACCGAGCCCCGGGATTTGCCCGTGGCCCGGTAGCGGGCCAGGGCGAGATCGAGGGTCGCTTTCCCGGGTTGGGCGTAGTCGAGGGGGACGGTGACCTTGCCGCACTGGAGGTCCTTCGGCATGTCCTTGCCCTCGCACGCCGACCACTTGACCTTCTGGTCGTAAAAGCGTCCCAGGCCGGGCGCGGGTCGTCCGCGGCCGGCAGCCCCGCACCAGCAGGGCCAGCCCGGCCGCACAGGGGACCGCGCAGCGCCTCACCGTGGGGCGCGTGGACAGCTTGGCCAGCATCGATGCCTCCAGGGGGCGCCCCGCAGCGGACCGGGGACCGGCGCCCTCGCTCACCATAGCGGGCACTGCAAGCCCCGCCTCCGGACGAGCGGGCGGGGCGCGGTGCCCTATCCTGCGCGGCGCGTCGTGTATACGAAGGGCTTTACCGCTAGTTCGACAACCGGGCCGCTCGATGGAGTGAAAGGCCGATAAGCCATAACTCGGATCGGCCGTCCGCGTTTTATCTCGTGCGGGTGAGCGCCCGCGACGATGTCTGGAAGGCAGGGAACCTATGAAACGGGTTACCCGAAACGGTGTGATCGCCGTCGCCGCCGCCTCTGGCGCGATGGCCCTGACCGTCCCCGCGTACGCCGGGTCCGGGGCGGACGGCTCGGCGGCCGGTTCGCCCGGGGTGGTCTCCGGCAACACCGTCCAGCTGCCGGTGCACGTCCCGGTGAACGTGTGCGGGAACACCGTGAACGTGGTGGGGTTCCTCAATCCCGCCGCGGGCAGCAGCTGCGCGAACCAGGACGACGGGCGGGCCGGCCGGCCCGGCGAGCCCGGCGGCGCGGTCGCGGAAGGCAGCGGAAAGGATTCACCGGGCGTGGTCTCCGGCAACGGCGTGCAGCTGCCCGTCGACCTGCCGGTCAATGTCACCGGCAACTCCGTGAACGTGGTCGGCATCGGCAACGCGTCGACCGGCAACGAGTCCTCGAACACCCCGGGCGACCGCCCGGTCCGCCCCACCACCCACCCAAGCCGACGGCCCGAAGCCGCCCACCCCGCCTCGGCCTCAGCCCGCCCCGAACAGGCTCCGCACACCGCCCCGCGCGCCACCGGCGCCCTGGCCCACACGGGCACGGACCACACTCTCCAGGCGGTCTCGGCGAGCGCGGCGCTGGTGGCCGGGGGAGTGGTCCTGCGCCGGCGGTTCCGCCCGGGGGCGGAGGGCTGAGGAGACGGCTTGCGGCGTTCCGCTCAGCGGCTTCCGGAGCCGGCTCGCCGTGTTCGCCGGGCTCGTCAGGGGAGGGCGACCACGGCCGGGGTACCGGCGCCCTTGTGGGCCGCGGGATACCGGCGGCCCTTGCGGGCCAGGTCTCGACCGGCCTGCCGGCGGGGCTCCGGAGGGACCCGCCGCCGAGGTCCTGCCGCCCGGTCCCGAAGGACGGAGCCCGCGCGGCCTCACTCGCCGGATTCCACGGCGACCGTGCTGCGATTGGTGCAGCGGAGCCCGGTGGGACACGCGGGCGTGTCCCACCGGGCGCCCACCACGTGAAGTCCCGCCTGCACCGCGACGCCCGGCACGCCCTCTCGCCGCACCCGGCGGACGCCCGCGTACAACCAGTACGCGGGCGTCCGCCCGGTGCGCCCCCAAGCTCTTCGAGCAGGGGCCCCAGACACGCATCGAACGCCGCAGGGCCCGCCCTTCCGGCGGACGACGGGGCTTTGCGGACACCCCCTAGGGTGCCGCATCGCAGGGGACGTCGGCGGCGCTCCGGTTCGCCCTTGGGCGGCAGCCCGTGGGCCGCGGCGCTTCGGTTCGCTCAGCGCACGGCCGGGGCGGACGGCGAAACCCCGCCCCCTCGTCCCGCAGCCGCAGCCGCAGCCGCAGCCGCACCAGACCCCGGGTCGGTCGCCGGTGACCGTCGGTGACGGCCGGACCGGTGCCCTCAGACCGCCTCCGCCACCCCCGTCAGCAGCACCATCCCGGAATCGCCGTAGTCCGGCAGGGTCGGGTCCGAGTCGATGTGGGTCACGTCCAGGTCGCGGGTCAGGGGGGTGAAGACCTCGGTCACGGTTGCCGGGTCGACCGGGCAGCCCGGCCAGCGGGAGGCCGGGCCGATGCGGTACGTCGGCATGTTCTCCATGAACACGGCGACCAGGTGGCCGCCCGGCTCGACGCTGCGGACGAAGGTGCGGCAGAAGTCGGCGAACTCGGCGAAGTCCTCCGTGGCGCCCTCGGCGACGAAGTGCATGGAGGCGAGTTCGTACGAGCCGGGCGGCAGGGTCCGGACGTCGGCGTGGACGACGTTCACATGCGCCAGCGCCCCGGCCAGGGTCGCCGGCACGTCCGGGTTGAGCCGTCGGCACAGCGCGTGGAAGGGGAGCCAGCTCGCGTCCAGGCGGTGACAGATCTGCTCCTGGAGGTAGGCGACGTTGCTCGCGCCCGCCTCCACGGCGTCGATCCTGCGGCTCGCGGCGGACGCGAGGATCAGCGGGTAGAGGTTGGGACCCGCCCCGAACTCCACCGAGCGGGCGATGGCGCCCGGCCGGAAGCGGCGGTAGAAGGCGCTGTGGTGCGCGATGACGGCCGCGTCCGAGGGATGCACCTCGCGGTAGTTCTCGCGGAGGTAGTCGGCGACCGGCCAGCGGTCCCAGTCCACGTCGTCGTTGTGCGTCGTCATGGCCGTCTAGCCCTTCAGCCGCAGCGGGAAACGCTCGGACAGCCGGGTCAGGGTCCCGTTCAGGCGGTCGATGTCGTCGTCGGAGTTGAGCGCCGTGAGCTGGATGCGAAAGCCCACCCGGTCGCGGGGCACGAGCGGATAGGCGGCGAGCGTCACGTAGATGCCCTCCCTCCACAGGTACGCGGCGACCGCGTCCAGGTCCGCGGGGTTCGCCAGCGGAACCTCCACGATGGGCAGCCGGTCCGTGTTGAGGATGCTCACCCCGAGGCCCTCCAGGTGATCGAGCACCCGGACCGCCTTGCGGTACAGGTCGGCTCGGATGGCGTCGCCCCGCCGCTCGTTGACGTCCAGCCCGGCCAGCGCGGTGGCCAGCGACGACGTCGGGGACGGCCCCGAGTAGAGGTAGGGGCCCGCGGCGGTCTTGAGGCGGTTCTTGAGCTCCGACGGCAGCGCCAGGAACGCGAGCAGCGACGAGTACGCCTTGGAGAAACCGGCCACGAGCACGATCCCGTCGTACGACTCCCCGGTGTGCCGCACCACGCAGTTGCCCCGCATGCCGTACGGGCAGGACTCGCCCGGCCCGCGTTCCCCGATCACGCCGAAGCCGTGCGCGTCGTCGACGTACAGCGTCGCTCCTTCGGCCCGGCACACCGCGGCCAGCGCGGGCAGGTCGGGCATGTTGCCGCTCATGCTGTTGACGCCGTCCAGGCACCCAGCCGGGGCGTGCCCGGCGGCACCCTCGACAGCAGGGCGCGCAGCTCGTCGAGGCGCTCGGCGTGGAAACGGTGCAGGGTGGCGCCCCGGGAACGGGCCACCACGCAGCCGTCGTAGACCGTCCGGTGCGCGGTCGCCTCCACGAAGACGTGCCCGTCCTCGGCCAGCGCCGGGATCACCGAGGCGTGTATCAGCGTCAGCGTGGGCAGCAGCAGCGTGTCCGGCGCGCCCAGCAGCGCGGCGAGCCGCGCCTCGATGTCGGGGTACAGCCGCGGACTGCCCAGCAGCCGCGACCAGCTGGGGTGCGTGCCCCACTGGCGTACCGCGGGATCAACGGCATCCATGATCTCCGGGTCCAGTCGAAACCCAGGTAGTTGCAGGACGCGAAGTCGATCAGCCAGTGGTCGCCGCTGCGGATGTGCCGGCCGCGCACCTCGTCGAGGACCGCGTCGCTCATGGGGCTGGTGCGCCGCAGATGCTCCAGGTCCGCCCAGCGGGCCTCCCGGCGTCCCCGGGCGGCGTCGAGACGCGGCCGCGGCGCCCGGGCGGCGCGAAGGGGTGGGTGCTCGGCTCCCGCAGCACGTGCGCGCTCTGCTCCACCGTCAGGGGCCGGGCGAAGAGGTATCCCTGTCCGAACCGGCAGCCCATCCCGGCCAGCAGGTCCCGCTGCGCGGTGTCCTCGATGCCCTCCGCGATGACCTGGAGGCCCAGGGTGTCGGCGATCCGCACGATGCCCTCGACCAGGGCGACCTGCTGGGCGTCGTGGGCGATGTCGTCGATGAACGACTTGTCGATCTTCAGTACGTCGATGGGGAAGTCCCGCAGATGGTGCAGCGAGGAGAAGCCGGTGCCGAAGTCGTCGACCGCGATGTTCACCCCGAGTTCCTTGAGCATGTGCAGCACCGTCTGGAGGCGTTCGTCGCGGTGCAGCAGCACGGTCTCCGTCAGCTCCAGTTGCAGCGACCCGGGCGCCAGCCCCGGCGTGCTCAGCGCCTGGCCGACCTGCTCGACGAACCCGGCGTCTCGGAACTGGCGCGCGGAGACGTTCACACTGACGTAGGGCGGACGGGCCGGGCCCGGCAGCCGTTGCAGCCCGGCGATGTCGCTGACCGCGTTCTCCAGCACCCACGACCCCAGCGGGGCGATCTGCCCGGTCTCCTCCGCCAGACTGATGAACTGGTCCGGCGTGACGGGCGGCCGCTGCTCGTGCGGCCAGCGGACCAGGGCCTCGAACCCGACGACCTCGCCTCCGGTGATGTCCACGACAGGCTGGTAACGCAGCGTGAACGTCTTGTCGGCGACCGCCTGGACCAGCTGGGCCTGGAGGTCGTGCCGCTCCACCATGCGGCTGCGCAGGAGGGGCTTGAAGCGGCGCCACTGCCGCTTGCCCGCCGCCTTCGCGGCGTACAGCGCGAGGTCGGCATGGCCCAGCAGTTCCTCCGCGTCCGTGCTGTCGCGCGCGGTGGCCACGCCCACGCTGGCGGACACCGTCACCGACTCGTCGGCCAGGTCGAACGGCCGGCCCAGCGTCTGGATCACCTGAGCCGCCAGCAGCTCGGCGTCGAGCGGCTGCTTGGCGTCCTCCATCAGCACCGCGAACTCGTCCCCGCCGAGCCGGGCCGCGGTGTCGGTGCGCCGCAGCGCCCGGGACAGCCGGTTGCCTACGGCGATCAGCAGATGGTCGCCGACCCGGTGTCCCATCGTGTCGTTGACCAGCTTGAAGTCGTCCAGGTCGATGTAGAGCAGACAGGTCAGGGACGACTCGCGGCGGCCGCGCAGCAAGGCGCGTTCGATCCGCTCCATCAGCAGCGTCCGGTTGGGCAGACCGGTCAGCGAGTCGTGGAAGGCCCGCTGCGTCAGCTCCTGCTCCAGCCGCCGCTGCTCGGTCACGTCCCGCAGCGTCACCACCAGGCCGGACACGGTCCGCTCGTCCCGGAAGTCGCTGCACCGCACCTCCACCTCGACACGCCCTTCACGGCGCCGCACCCACCAGTGGTCGTGTCCGGCCCGTGCCCCCTCTCCCGTACGGCGGCCAGTTCCCGCGCGGCCCGCTCCCGGTCCCCGGGATCCACCAGCAGCGGCAGCGAGACGCCGACGAGGTCGTCGGTGCCGAACACGGACCGCGCGGACGGACTGGCGTACCGGATCGTGTCGTCGTCCTCCAGGATCAGGATGACGTCCGAGGCGTTGCGGACGAGGGTGCGGAAGTACTCCTCGCTCTCCCGCCGGAAGACCTCCTGGCGCAGCCTGACCCGTTCCATGGCCAGGCCCGCGTGCGACGCCAGGATCTCCAGCGAGCCCCCGGTCTCGGTGAGCTGCCGCTCGGGGGCGGCGACCAGCAGGACACCCGGGACGGTCCCGGCCGGACGGTCGGGCTGGGTCATGGGGCAGACCAGGACGGAGGGCAGGCCGTCCAGTTCGGCGGCGACGCCGGGATCGAGGGCGTCCGGGCTCACCAGGTGGGTGCCCTGCGCGCCGAGGTCCGCCGCGCGCTCCCTCGGCAGCAGTATGGTCCCGTGCGGTACGTCCGGCCCCATCAGCCGGCCGACCGCCGTACGGCAGGACTGGTCGATCTCCTCCTGCCGGAAGGCCGAGACCAGCGAGGCGGCGGCCCCGCGCAGCGCGAGCTCCCGCGTCACCGCCCGGCGGTGGGCCACGACCATCCCCGCCAGCCGCAGGATCACCAGCAGGAACAGCAGGCCCGAGAAGGCCGCGATCACGGCGGCGTCCCGCGTCTGGTTGCTCAGCCCCTCGTACAGCAGGATCCCCGGCGCGATGAGCGTGGCCACGGTGAGCATGACCAGCCGGCGCGGCGGCGGCAGCAGGGACTCCCGCTGCGGCACGGATGCGGTCAGCTCGACCATCGAGGGGTGCAGGGCGGCCAGGCCCCAGGCGGTGTAGAAGGCGATCCAGCCGAGGTCCAGCAGGGTGCCCGTCTGCCACAGATCGTTCAGTTGCAGGATCCCGTACGCGATGTCGAAACCGAGCAGTGTCACCGTGCCGACGACCAGCAGCCGCACGGCACGGTTGGGCCCGTCGACGGGACTCGGGTCAGCAGCCGGGCCAGCAGGGCCAGCACGAGGACGTCGCCGAGGGGATAGGCGATGCTGATGGCGCGCTGCTGCCAGGTCAGTCCTTCCACCACCGTCAGCGGCTGCACCAGGTACACCCACACGGGCAGGGCGAGGCCCGCGGTGATGATCAGCGCGTCGAGCATGCTCGGCAGGTCGCGGCCGGCCCACCGGTGCCGGACGAGCCCCGACAGTCCGATCGCGAAGAGCGGGTAGGTGGCGAGGTAGCAGGCGTCGGCGGGGGAGGGGAACGGGTTGGAGGCGTCGAAGTACTCCTCCATCACGTTGTAGTACGTGTCGCCCGTGATGAAGGTGAGCAGTCCGCCGGCCAGGAACCACCAGGGCCACTGATGGGCGGGCCGGTGGACACGAATGCCGGTCACCACGGCGACGACGCCGGCGAGCCCGATGGCGGCCCACAGGGCGGGAGCCGCGGCCGGGACCGTCATGTACACGATTGTGGCGACCGTGACGAGGGCGATGTGGGCGGCCATCAGCCGACGTGCTGACAGCAAGGACATGCGCCTCCCCCGTCAGGGAGACCGGGGCGTGAGCCTCGTTCGTTGAATTCGATCGTAAGTTCGCCCGCGCGGCCCTGCATCTCGGGCGGCCGGCCCTGCGGGCCCGGGCGAACAGGGTCTGCCTGACGGGCCGGGACCGCCCGGGTGTCTCAGTCGCGTCCCCGATGGAACCGCACGTGCAACTCCCTCACCCGTTCCGTCAGTTCGGGCACCGGACCGTCCACGACCACACCCGGTGCGACCTCGTGGACGGGGAGTGTCCGCACCGGCGGCGCGGGGACCCCCAACTCGCTCAGCCATGACGCGAGTTGTCCGGACGAGGCGACGTAGACGATGCGTCCCAGACCGACCCAGGCGTGTGCGGCCGCACACATCGGGCAGTGCTCGCCGGAGGTGTAGACCGTGGCCGCCGCCCGCTCCTCGGGCGTGAGGCGGCCCGCCGACCAGCGCGCCAGCTCGAACTCGGGGTGCCGGGTGCGATCGCCCGAGGCCACCCGGTTGTGGTCCTCGCCGAGGACCGTGCCGTCCCCGCCGACCAGGACCGAACCGAACGGCTCGTGGCCGGCCTCGAGCGCCTCGGCCGCGAGCTCCACGCAGCGGCGCAGGTACGGCAATTCCGTGTCCTTCACGACCATGGTGCCGGGCCCTTCCTGGTGACGACGTGATCGACAGGACTGTACGGCCGCCGGGGCGCACGGCCGCACCGGAAAACGCGTTGCCCGGCCGCCCGGCGTGTGCTGAGGTCTGCCCATGACTCATGTGGATCACACCGCAGTACTCGCCCTGTTCGACCGTGAGCTGCGCCAGGGTGCGCCGCCGGACGGCCCCGGCGCCCGCGTCGAGCGGACCGGTGAGGTGGTGCGCCAGGTCGCCGCCGCGCCGGGCTGGAACGGCGTCCTGTGGTCCGCCCTCGACGAGACGGCGGCGGACGCGGCGATCGCCGAGCAGATCGCCCACTACACCGGGCTCGGCCTGGACTTCGAGTGGAAGCTGTACGAACACGACCGGCCGGCGGACCTCGGGCAGCGGCTGCGCGCGGCCGGGTTCACGCCCGAGCCCGCGGAGACGCTGATGATCGGCGAGGCCGGCGAGCTTGCTCTCGACGCCGAACCGCCGGAGGGCGTCCGCGTGGAGCCGGTCACCGACCCGACGGGCGTGGATCTCGTGGCCGACGTCCACGAGAAGGCGTTCGGCGCGGACAGCTCCCGGCTGCGCGACCAGCTCCTCGCCCGGCTCTCGGCCGACCCGGACTCGGTAGTCGCCGTCGTGGCGATGGCAGGCCGCGAGCCGGTGAGCGCGGCCCGCATGGAATTCGTGCCCGGTACGCAGTTCGCCGGACTGTGGGGCGGCGGCACCGTCGAGGGCTGGCGCGGCCGCGGCATCTACCGCGCCCTGGTGGCCCACCGCGCCCACGCCGCCGCGGCACGCGGCTACCGCTACCTCCAGGTCGACGCCTCCAGCCAGAGCCGCCCCATCCTGGAGCGCCTGGGCTTCACCCCGCTGACCACGACGACGCCGTACGTGTACACGCCGTAGCCGGCCGGCTTCTCCCCGCCCGGACGCCACATCCAGGGCCGTCCGCACGTCACATCCACGCCCGTCCGATCCGTCGCATGGTCATGACGACGATCCGCAAGAACCAGAGCATCCTCCTCGCCGGCGCGAGCGGCGTCCTCGGCCGGCACGTCACCCGCGGCCTGACCGAGGCGGGCCACAAGGTCACCGGACTCGGCCGGAGCGCGGACAACGGCATCCGCGCGGACCTCATGGACCGTGACGCGCTGCTGCGCGCCGTCGACGGACACCACTTCGACACCGTGATCCACGCCGCGACCGCCCTGCGCAGGCCCCCCATGCGCGACCGCGACATGTTCGCCACCGACGCGCTGCGCACCGAGGGCACGGCCCATCTCGTCGAAGCCGCCCGCGTCACCGGTGCCCGCCGCTTCGTCGTGGAGTCGATGGTCTTCGGCTACGGCTACGGGGACCACGGCGACCGCCCGCTCACCGAGGACGACCCCTTCGGCCCGCGCGGCAGGACCCCGCAGCTGGAGCGGCACATCGCGGCCATGCGGATCAAGGAACGGCTCGCCTTCGAGACCGAGGCGCTGGAGGGCATCGCGCTCCGCTTCGGCCTGTTCTACGGCCCCGGCGGCACCGACGCCCTGCTGTCCCTGCTGCGCAGACTGCAACTGCCCATGCCCGCCGACCGCGGCCGGGTGCTGCCGTGGGTGGAGCTCACCGACGCGGCCCGCGCGGTGGTCGCCGCCGTGGAACGCGGCCGGCCCGGCCAGGCGTACAACATCGCCGACCGCACCCCGCTCGGCTTCCGCGCCCACGTCGAGAGCGTGGCCGGGGCGTTCGGACTGCCGAAGCCGATGACCGTACCGCTGTGGCTGATGAAGCCCATGTCGTACGCGCACACGGTGATGTCGTCACGGCTGGTGGTGTCCTGCGCCAAGGCGGAAGGAGAGCTGGGCTGGACGCCGCTGTACCCGTCCAGCCGTGAAGGGCTCGCCGCCATGCGGTCGGCGGGCCGCTGATGCCGGGAGACGTACGGCTCCGGCGTGCCGGGCCGCCGGGCCACGGCGCGCCGGGTGCCAGGTGTCTCCTTGTGCCGCACACGTGCTGGTGCTGTTGCCACGCCGTGCTGTCGGCGTCGTGAAGCTGTAGCCGTCCTACGCCGTCAGCGGCGTGCTTTCGAGCGGTCCAGCGCGGCGACGCCGAGCGCTGCGAGGCCGATCTGGATGAGCCACTCCACCCAGTCGACGCCCTTGGTGTCGGCGACGTCGAACGCGGCGGCGATCGCGGAGCCGACCAACGCGGCGATGATGCCGACGAGGATCGTCCACAGGATTCCGATCCGCTGACGGCCCGGGACCACGAGCCGGCCCAGGACGCCGATGACGATGCCGATCACGATGGCACTGATGATGCCGTCGATCTCCATCTCCGCCCCTTCTCCTCAGGACCCCCGCTGTAGTGCGTGTGCCCCCTGACGGCCGGGACACGCCGGTGCGCACATGGAGGGGCCGGTCCGGGGCGCGGACCGGCCTTCGGTTTCCTTCCGGTGGGTCTAGGGCCTCTTGGAGGCTTTCGCCGCCGTGCCGGCGCACACCAGACCCAGAATCACGGCCAGTGCACCGATGATGATGTTGTTCCACACGACGCCGGTGTCCGGGCTTTCGCCGACGACCCACGGCGAGACGATCATCCACACCCCGAGTGCGCACATGGCCCAGCTCAGGCCGTACATACGCTCCGGAGCGCGAGTGAACCCGAGCGCCAGCAGACCGATCGCGATGCCCATGATCAGGTTGTGTGTCACGAGCGGTGGCTGGCTGGTCGTGTAGTGGAGTATCCACGGGGAGGCCGCGCAGTACAGACCGAGCAGGAACACCGGTCCGTCCACGAGCGCCACATCGCGATCACCGAGCACACGGGCGTACCGATCCCGCATCTCGGAGGCATCAGGGTGGCTGGTTATGTCACCTCTGGTGGGCGAGACGTTGGCCATGATTCGTCTCCTTCGTCTTGCAGGGCGACCGCGTCTGGTGGGTATGCGGTAAGCGCCGCGTAAGTTCATTCTGCTCTTATTTCTCCTTTATGTGTAGAGGTGGTAGACGCGCGAACTTCTACCGAGCGGCACATGTCCGGGGGGATCGGGGGCAACCGGATGGGTACGACAGTGACCGATCGACGTCGCCGGGAGGCGGCGCGGGACAGGGGAGGGCAGCGGACGTGTCTGCGGCCATCGGCGCGAAGGTGTTGGAGCGGTTCCCGGCGGGAGCTCCGCGCGGATCATGGCCGGCGGAGGAGTACGCGGCACGCCGCCGTGCCGAGGGGGAGCCGGCCACCGTCGTGATGGACCTGGAGTCGGACGCCTTCCTCGTGGTGGTTCCGTCGGACGACGACTGAATACCATCGACGACCGAAATCCAGGGTCCCGAAAATGCGCGGCCTGGAAATCCATGGTCCCGAATTCCGCCGGTCCGCGATGCGAGATGAGCCGCGATTTCCTTGACGGCCGTCGTCTCCCGCTGCCACGATCCATGGCATGACCATGCGACTGGACCTCACGCGGCGACGCCACGTCGACCTCGCGCGCGTCTCCAGCGCCTCCTGTCGCGCCGCAGCCTGAGTCTCCCGGCTCGCCGCTTCCTGCCACCGCCGTATTCGCCGTCGGCCGAACACCGTCGTGCCGACGGGACGTCGTGCGCGGTGCATTTCCCTCACGCCTGAATTCGGCGCTCAGTCACGCCCGTTGAACGCGGCGTCCTTCGAATTCGGCGCTGCCACGCGCAGTCGTGCCCTCTCCCGGAAAGAGACCCCATGGTCACCGTCCTGTCCGTCTCCGGCAGCCCCTCCGCCTCCTCCCGCACCAGCCGACTGCTGCGCCACCTGGACGAGCGGCTGGCCGCACAGGGCCATGACGTGATCCCGCTCGACGTCCGCACCATCCCCGCCGAGGCGCTGCTCGGCGCGGACTTCCGGCACCCCGCGATCGTCGAGGCCACCGACCTGTTCGCACGTGCCGACGGCATCGTCGTCGGCACCCCCGTCTACAAGGCGTCCTACTCCGGTGTCCTCAAGGCACTGCTGGACCTGCTCCCGCAGTACGCACTCACCGGCAAGACCGTGCTGCCGCTCGCCACCGGCGGCAGCATCGCCCATGTCCTGGCCATCGACTACGCCCTGCGCCCGGTGCTCACCTCCATGGGCGCGGCCCACATAGTGCAGGGCTGGTTCACCCTCGACAAGGACATCACCGTGCACGACGACGGGTCCCTGACCGTCGCGCCGGCCGCCACCGAGGCGCTCACCCAGGTGGTCGACCAGTTCTCCGCGGCGCTCGGCCGCACCCCGCTGCTGGCCGTGGCGGGCTGACACCCGTCAGCCGCCGCGCCGACGAACGTTCCACATCGATCGGAGATCCCCGTGTCCCTCACCTTCCACTGGTTCCTGCCCACCAACGGCGACAGCCGCCATGTCGTCGGCGGCGGCCACGGCACCCCGGCCACCGCATCCGGCCGGGACCGGCCGCCGACGGTCGCCTACCTGAGCCAGATCGCCCGCGCCGCCGAGGAGGTGGGCTTCGCCGGTGCCCTCACGCCCACCGGCGCCTGGTGCGAGGACGCGTGGCTCACCACCGCGATGGTCAGCCGGCACACCGAACGCCTCAAGTTCCTCGTGGCCTTCCGGCCCGGGCTGATCTCGCCCACCCTCGCCGCGCAGATGGCCTCCACCTTCCAGCGGCAGACCGGCGGACGGCTCCTGCTCAACGTGGTCACCGGTGGCGAGAACCAGGAACAGCGCGCCTTCGGCGACTTCCTCGACAAGGACAGCCGGTACCGCCGGACCGGCGAATTCCTGCACGTCGTAAAGGAGTTGTGGCAGGGCGGGACCGTCGACCTGCACGGTGAGCACCTCCGGGTGCAAGGCGCGGCGCTCGCCCGCGTGCCCGACCCCGTTCCCCAGGTGTACTTCGGCGGCTCCTCGCCCATCGCCGGTGAGATCGCCGCCCGGCACGCCGACGTCTATCTCACCTGGGGGGAGCCGCCCGCCCAGGTCGCCGAGAAGCTCGACCGGATCCGCTCCCTGGCCGCCGCCGAGGGCCGCAGTCTCCGCTTCGGCATTCGGCTGCACGTCATCACCCGTGACACCGCCGAGCAGGCCTGGGCCGAGGCGGACCGGCTGCTGGACGGATTCGACCCGGAGACCGTGGCGTCGGTGCAGGCCGGGCTCGCCCGCAGCGAGTCCGAGGGGCAGCGGCGCATGCTCGCCCTGCACGGCGGCCGGCGCGATCGCCTGGAGATCCATCCCAACGTGTGGGCAGGGATCGGCCTGGTGCGCGGTGGTGCGGGCACCGCCCTGGTCGGCAGCCATGACGAGGTCGCCGAGCGGATCAAGGAGTACCACGCCCTCGGTATCGAGGAGTTCATCCTCTCCGGCTACCCCCACCTGGAGGAGGCGTACTGGTTCGGCGAGGGCGTGCTGCCGCGCCTTGCCGCACAAGGGCTGTGGCGGCACCCCGCGGACAAGGAGGCCGCGCCTACCGCCTCCACCACGCCCACCGAACCCTCCGTACTCGCGCCGTTCGCGAGCTAGGACCTGGGCCTCCCGCCCCAACGATCAACCCCGAAGCCCGCGTTGGGCGTCATCCGCGCCGAGGGGCAAGTCCCGCCCCTCGGTGAAGGGGAGGCACACACCCATGAAGAAGCGGGCTTCACGCACCGTCTCGATCGGCCTGGCCGTGGCGTTGTCCGCCGCAGCGGCGGCGCTCGCCCCGTCCGCACACGCGGCACAGTCGCAGCGTGATCACGAGGCGACTCGCACCGCGTTGCACGATCTGGTCGAGAGGGGCGGGCTGCCCGGAGTGGCAGCCAAGGTCCGTGACGGCAAGGGGAGTTGGTTCGCGGAGGCCGGTTACGCCGACACCGGCACGGGGCGCGAGCGTTCCCCCGGCGACCACTTCCGCGGGGCCAGCATCACGAAGACCTTCGTCGCGACCGTCCTGCTCCAGTTGGAGGCCGAAGGCGGACTGAGCCTGGACGACACGGTCGAGTCGTGGCTGCCGGGCCTGGTGCGGGGCGACGGCTACGACGGCGACAAGATCACTCTGCGGCAGCTCCTCAACCACACCAGCGGCATCGCCAACTACACCGACGACCCCGCCTTCCTCCACGACGCCGCGGGCCCCGGCTTCCCGGAGCACCGCTACGACACCCATACACCCGAGGAACTCGTGGCGATCGCGCTGAAGCACCCGCCGCTGCCCGACCCGGAGACGACGCCGGTGTACTCGAACACCAACTTCGTCATCGCCGGGATGGTCGTCGAGAAGGCGACGGGCCGCTCGTACGCGCAGGAGATCACCCGCCGCATCATCCGGCCGCTGAAGCTGCGCGGTACGTCGTTCCCCGGCACGTCACCCCATATGCCGAAACCCCACCCCGTCGGCTACTCCCGGCTGCATCAGGAGGCCCCGGACGCACCGATCCATGACGCCACCGAACAGAACATGACCTGGCTGGGCGCGGCCGGTGACGTCATCTCCACGAGCGGCGACCTGAACCGCTTCCAACGGGCTTTGCTCAAGGGCGAGTTGCTGCCCCCGAAGCAGATGAAGGAGATGCTCGACGAGGTTCCCGCGGGGGGCGGGCTCGGGTACGGACTCGGAGTCGAGTTCGCGCAGCTGTCCTGCGGCGTGAAGGTCGTGGGCAAGAGCGGCCGTGCGAACGGCTCCCTGTCCGCGATGGTCGGCACACAGGACGGGAAGCACCAGCTGACGTTCAACATCAACGGTGACTGGCTCCCGGACCCGTCGCTCTACATCAACGTGATCGAAGCGGAGTTCTGCGGCAAGGTCCCGTCCCGCACGGACAAACCGTCGGCGCTGCCGCGGCTCGGCTGACCGGACGCCAGCGCGCCGAGGTGCGTCCGGCGTGCCTCGGCGGTCTGGCCCTGCACCAGCAGGAACATTCCCTCGCGTGCGAGGCGCTGCGCCCGGCTGTCCAGGGCCATGGACCGGCCGCCCCCGGCCACGATCGCCGCGGTCGTGGCCGCCCGCAGCACGTCGTACGCCCGTGCCTTCAGCGCCAGCCGTTCAGGGACGCACTCGTGCGGAACGGGGTGGTCGGCCAGGGCGTAGGCCTCCCGCCGGACCTCGTCGAGCCGGGCCCGCAGCGACCGGGCCGGCTCACGGCCGTCCGGGGCGTCCGCCACCAGGTCCAGCGCCGCGCTCGCCACCCCGAACACGGCCGGACTGGTGTTGGCGGCCCTGGGCAGGTCGACCTGGGCGAACTGCTCCTGCGAGGTGCGCAGCACGACGGCGTCCTGCGGCACCCACAGGCCGTCCAGCTCCAGGGAGACCGTGCGGGCGGCGGTGAGGGCCGCGAGCCGCATCGGCGCCGACGGACGCATCCCCGGCTGTTCGCGGGCCTCGGCGACGACGAACACCACCTCGGCCGAGTCCGTCACACCCGCCAGCAGCATCACGTCGTTCAGACCCCAGCCCGTGTACCAGGGCACCGTGCCCTCGAAGCGCCAGCCGCCCCGCTCGGGCACGGCCCGCACCGGCACGCGGGGGAAGGCTCGCACGTGCGCGAACGCGATGCCGGCCAGCGACTCGCCGGTCGCCAGCGGGCCCAGCAGCATCTCCCGGACCGGTGAGTCGGATGTGGCGAGCAGCTTCACCGGAGTGTGGTGCTGTGTCTGCACGAACCATGTGGAGCAGCACGCCCCGGCCAGGATCTCCGCGACCTCCCGCGCCACGGCGGCGGGCGCGTCCGCCCCGCCGTACTCCTCCGGCGCGCCCAGCCCGAGCAGGCCCGACCGACGCACCGCCTCGATGTGGCTCGCCGGCACCCCCTCCTGGTCGACGCGCTCGGCGTGCGGGACGAGGAGATCGTGCGCCAGCCGCCGTGCGCGGGTGACGAGGGGGTGGGGCGGGGAGGCGAGGGATGCGGAGCTCATGGGAGGAATTCTCGCGCTCGCACGGCCCGGGGTGTCGATCCCGGGGTGTTTCCTTCGGTCGGCACCGTCAAGGGTGCGCGCCGCGCAGGTCCAGTTCCGTCAGCACGTCGAAGTCGAGCCCGTCGGCGCGGGCCAGGTAGATGCGCTGGCGGACATGGCTGTCGCGCAGGTGCAGCAGTCCGCGCGGACCCTCGTACGACACCGCGCCCGCCGCCGCGCCGATCGCCGCCACGTCCAGCGTCCCGGCCCGCTTCAGCAGCGCGGCCAGCAACAGCACGCCCTCGTAGCAGGACTCGCCGAGGCTGCCGAGGGCGGGTGCCTCGACGCCGTAGCGGGCCGCGTACTGCCCGTGGAAGTCGAGGGTGTCCCGGTTGGCCAGCGAGGCGAAGAACCCCGACGTGCTGTAGAGGTCCTCGGTGGCCGCCGGGCCGCTCGCCATCAGCATGTTCTCGTCCATCAGCGTGCTCAGCCGCAGACAGCGGGCGGGCAGGCCGTGCGCCGCGAACGCCCGGTTGAAGCGCACCGCGTCGCTGCCGACGAGCAGCATCAGCACCCCGTCGGCGTCCGAGCGTTCGATGCGGCGCAGCACCGGCTCGAAGTCGTGGGTGCCGAGCGGGAGATAGACCTCGCCGGCGACGGACCCGCCGGACCGGTGAGCGTACCCGCGGGCCGCCCGTGCCGTACGCCGCGGCCAGACGTAGTCGTTGCCGACGACGAACCACCGACGCACCCCGCGCTCGTGCGCCAGCAGGTCCATCGCGGGCCGCAGTTGGTCGCGCGGCGTCTCGCTCGTCAGGAACACGCCCGCCGTGTCCTCACCGCCCTCGTACAGCGCGGTGTACACGTACGGGACGCGGTGCGCGATCCGCGGCGCCATCGCCTGGCGCACCGAGGAGATGTGCCAGCCCGTGACGCCTTGTACGACGCCCAGGTCCACCAGCGCCTCGACGTGGTCGGCGACCTCGCCGGGCGGGCCCGAGCCGTCGACCGGCACCAGCCGCAGCTCCCTGCCGAGCACGCCGCCGTCCCGGTTGACCTCCTCGGCGGCCAGCCGGGCGCACAGCTCGCAGGTGGGCCCGAAGATGCCGGCCGGCCCCTGCAAGGGGAAGACGAGCGCCACGCCGAGCACGGAGTCGTCGGCCGTGAACCACTCGGGCGCGGGGAGGTCGTGCCGGGACATGGCGTCATGATTCCGGCTCAGCCGGACGAACTCCAGTGCGGCTCCTAGGATGGACGCACCTCGTGAACTAGGAGCAGGATGCCCACCCCACCCCCGCGCCGGCCGGACGACCTGGTGCAACTGCTGACGCGGGCCGAGCGGCTGGCGGCGCGGCGGTTGCAGGCCGTGCTGGAGGAAGAGGGCTGCTCGCTCGACGCGTGGCGGGTGCTGGCCCTGCTGTCCGACGGCGAGGGGCACCACATGACGGCGATCGCTGAGGCCGCCTTTCTGCCGCCTGGGACGCTGACCAAGCTGGTCGACCAGCTCGTCGACCGGAACCTCGTGCACCGCCGGGTCGACCCGTTCGACCGCCGCCGCGTCCTCGCCCACCTCACCCCCCGCGGCCAGGAGTACTGGCAGCGGCTCGACCGCGCGGTGCGCGCCGGCTGGCCCCCGCTCGGCGACGGTGACGACGACCTGCTGCGGTCCCTGCTGGAGCGGCTGGCCGCGACGCTGGCGGGGTCGGCACGCGTGTGAGCCCGGGGTGACCCCGGCGCACGGATGACTGGTCTACACCCTTGACTGGTACAGACCAACGCGGTTGAGTGTGCCTCCGACCACCCCCCACCACGGCCGCGCCCACGCCGTGACCGGTCCTCCCGGTGCGTGCGGTGAAGGCTCTGCTCCGCCCTGCCCTCGACGGGTGCGGCCGTGCTCCGCAAAGGAGTTGACCCCATGTCGAGACGCCGCGTCTCCGCCGTCCTGGCCGCCCTCGCCCTCGCGGGCACCGCGCCGGTGCTCCTGCCGGCCTCGAACGCCTCCGCCGCCGCGTGCTCCAGCTATCCCAACTGGGTGGCCGGGAAGTCGTACGCCGCCGGCGACATCGTCCGCTACACCGACGGCAAGGCGTACATCGCCGAGCACGCCAACCCGGGCTACGACCCGACCATCAGCACTTGGTACTGGGAGCCGTACGCCTGCGACAGCGGCACGCCCAACGCGCGCTTCGTCGTGACCGAGGCGCAGTTCAACCAGATGTTCCCGAACCGGAATCCCTTCTACACCTACAGCGGTCTCACCGCCGCCCTGAGCGCCTACCCCGGCTTCGCGGGCACCGGCAGCGACACGGTGAAGAAGCAGGAGGCCGCCGCCTTCCTCGCCAACGTCAGCCACGAGACCGGCGGCCTGGTGCACGTGGTGGAGCAGAACACCGCCAACTACCCGCACTACTGCGACTGGAGCCGACCCTACGGCTGTCCGGCCGGCCAGGCCGCCTACTACGGGCGCGGCCCGATCCAGCTGAGCTGGAACTTCAACTACAAGGCCGCGGGTGACGCGCTCGGCATCGACCTGCTGAACAACCCCTGGCTGGTGCAGAACGACGCGGCCGTCGCCTGGAAGACGGCCCTGTGGTACTGGAACACCCAGACCGGTCCCGGCACCATGACTCCGCACAACGCCATGGTCAACGGCGCCGGCTTCGGCCAGACCATCCGCAGCATCAACGGCTCCCTGGAGTGCGACGGCAAGAACCCGGCGCAGGTGCAGAGCCGTGTGAACAACTACCAGCGGTTCACGCAGATCCTCGGGACGTCACCCGGCGGCAATCTCTACTGCTGACGGCGGGGAGCGTGTGTGAGACTCCGTCGATGAGCTCACAGACGATCACCGCGGACGCCGCGGGCACCTGGAAACTCGGCGACCTGCCCGTCCACCGCCTCGGCTTCGGCGCGATGCGGCTGACGGGCAGCGCCGCCTTCCATCTCGGCACTCCGAGCGACCGCGACCGGTCGATCGCCGTCCTGCGCAAGGCGATCGACCTCGGCGTGAACCACATCGACACGGCCGCCTTCTACTTCTCGTCGCTGCGCTCCGCCAACGAACTCATCAACAGCGCGCTGGCGCCGTACCCCGACGACCTGGTCATCGTCACCAAGGTGGGCCCGTACCGGACCTGGTCGGGGGAGTGGGCCACCTCGGCCCGCCCCGAGGACCTGCGCGCCCACGTCGAGGAGAACCTGCGCCAGCTCGGCCGCGACCACCTGGACGTGGTCAACCTGCGCCGGATGCCGAAGTACGACTCGATCGCCGACCACTTCGGCGCCCTCGCCGAACTGCGCGAGGCGGGCCTGATACGCCACCTGGGGATCTCCAACGTCGAGCCCCGCCACCTCGTCGAGGCGCAGGCCATCGCCCCCGTGGTCTGCGTGCAGAACCGGTACGCCGTCGACCGCCCCGACCCCGCCACCGACGAACTGCTGCGGATCTGCGGCGAACAGGCATCGCGTTCGTGCCGTTCTACGCCGTCGCCGGCGAGGGCGCGGAGGGCGGCGCCACCACCGCCCATGACGAAGAGGTACGCGACGTGGCGCGTGCCCACGGCGCGAGCCCCACGCAGGTCCGCATCGCCTGGACCCTGCACCAGGGACCGCATGTGCTCGCGATCCCCGGTACCGGCAACCCCGACCACCTCGTGGAGAACGTGGCGGCGGGCGCGATCCGCCTCACGGACGAGGAACTGGACCGGCTGAACGCGCCGCGCCGAAAGGCCGGTTGACCGGTCAGACCACCCAGACCCCGTCCCGCATGAGATGCCGGCGCGGCAGCTCGTGCACCTCGCACCACGCCTGCACCGCGCGCGGCCGCACCCGGAAGAACGCGTAGGACGCGTGGCCCTCGCGCGGATCCCAGCCGGTCTTCGCACGGAACGCCCCGGCCGCCTTCGGCGGCACCTCGTCAGTGGTGAACGTCTCCACGTCACCGTCGACGAGCACGACGTCCCGGGTGTCCCCGAAGGCCAGCCGGGCCCGTCGGCCGTCCCGCAGATTGCGCCCCGTGGGATTGGTCAGCCGTGTGCACAGCCACACGGCCTGGTCGTGCCACACGAACCAGAGCGGGACCAGGCACGGCACGCCTTCGGTGTCCGCCGTCGCGACCCAGATGTCGATCTCCCGCTCCAGGCGATGCAGAAGGTCCGCCTTGCGCTGCTCGGGGGTGCGGGGTGGCTCGGTGATCTTCATACCCGGGACGCTAGCGGGTGGCCGGGCGGACCGCCTCGGGCTGAGGACGTAGGCCGGCGGCCTAAGTCCCCGGGGCGCCGAGGTACTGCGCCTGCCCCTCTCCGAGCGACTAGTCGGCCGGTCCGTTCTCCGTCAGGACCACGAACACGTTCCTCGGCTCGGTGCCCGCGTAGGCCTGCGCGAGCTCGGCGATCCTCCGGTACAGCGCCTGCTTCCGCGCGGGCGGGCGACCGGAGCGCAGTGTGATCGCCACGTAGGCGATGCCGTCGTCGCGGTGCACGCCGAGGTAGTCGTCGTACCGGAGGGTCCTGCTCGCGCCGTCGTGGTCGACGAGAACCTGGAACCGGTCGTCGGGCGGGATGCCGATCGTTTCGACGAGCGCGTCGTGGACGGCGCGGCCGAGTGCGGCGAGTCGCTCGGGGCCGGCCCGGAGCGTGTCTATCCGGACGAAGGGCATGGGCGTCTCCTGGGAGCCGTAGGGCGTCGAGTGCGAGCGTACATACTAGTAGGTACAGGGATCGCCGAAACGTGTTTGCATCCCGCGAGTGTTACGTATAACCTCTCGCGTCAACCCCACGCTCCGAAAGGCCCTGATGCGACGTATCGCCCTGGTCACCCTCGTCGTCGACGACTACGACGAGGCGATCCGCTTCTACACCGAGGCTCTCGCGTTCCGGCTCGTCGAGGACGCTCCCCGGCCCGACGGGTCGCGCTGGGTCGTCGTCGAACCGGGGAGTCCGGGAACGGGCAGCGGCCTGCTGCTCGCCCGTGCGAGGGGGGAGGCGCAGGCCGGGCGGGTCGGGGACCAGACCGCGGGCGGGTCGGGTTCTTCCTGCACACCGACGACTTCGCCCGGGACCACGCCCGCATGACCGCCGCGGGTGTCACGTTCCTGGAGGCGCCGCGGCACGAGCCGTACGGAACCGTCGCCGTCTTCCAGGACCTGTACGGCAACCGCTGGGACCTGCTCCAGCCCGCCACCGACTAGAGATCCGACTCCCACCGAGTACGCACTGCCGAGGAACACGCACATGACCGCGCCCCGCATCGACACCCTCCGCCGGCTGCCCAAGGCCGTGCTGCACGACCACCTCGACGGCGGCCTGCGCCCCGCCACCGTGGTGGAGCTCGCGGAAGCGGTCGGCCACACCCTGCCCACCACCGACCCCACCGAACTCGCCGCCTGGTACTACGAGGCCGCCAACTCCGGCGACCTGGTGCGCTACATAGCCACCTTCGAGCACACCCTCGCCGTCATGCAGACCCGCGAGGGCCTGCTGCGCACCGCCGAGGAGTACGTGCTCGACCTCGCCGCGGACGGTGTCGTCTACGGCGAGGTGCGCTACGCCCCGGAGCTGATGATCAAGGGCGGGCTGGCCCTGCCCGAGGTCGTCGAGACCGTGCAGGAGGGGCTCGCGGCCGGTATGGCCAAGGCGGCGGCCGCGGGGACGCCCGTGCGGGTCGGGACGCTGCTGTGCGGGATGCGGATGTTCGACCGCAGCCGGGAGATCGCCGACCTGGTCGTGGCGTTCCGGGACGCCGGGTCGTCGGCTTCGACATCGCCGGCGCCGAGGACGGCTTCCCGCCCGCCGACCACCTCGCGGCCTTCGAGCACCTGCGCCGCGAGAACGTGCCGTTCACCATCCACGCCGGGGAGGCCCACGGCCTGCCCAGCATCCACCAGGCCCTTCAGGTGTGCGGCGCCCAGCGCATCGGGCACGGCGTGCGCATCACCGACGACATCCCCGACCTCGCCGTCGGCAAGCTCGGCCGTCTCGCGGGCTGGGTGCGCGACCGGCGTGTCGCCCTGGAGATGTGCCCGACCTCCAACCTCCAGACCGGCGCCGCGACCTCCATCGCCGAGCACCCGATCACCGCGCTGAAGGACCTCGGCTTCCGCGTCACCCTGAACACCGACAACCGGCTGGTGTCCGGCACCACGATGACCCGCGAGATGTCCCTGCTGGTCGAGCAGGCGGGCTGGACCGTCGAGGACCTGCGCACGGTCACGGTGAACGCCCTGAAGAGCGCGTTCCTCCCGTTCGACGAGCGGAACGCGCTCATCCGGAACGTGGTCCTGCCCGGCTACGAGGCCGCGCTCTGAAGCAGCCCCCGGAGGTAGGCGGCCTGTCCGATGTGCTGGAGATCGTCGGACAGGACGCTGACCAGCCGGACGCCCAGGGTGACCGGCGGGTCCCAGCGCTCGTCGACGACGCGTTCCAGATCCTTGGCCGCCAGGCCTCGCAGGGCGTCGAGGGTCTGCGCGTGGACCGCGTCGTAGTAGCCGGTCAGCAGGTCGCCGGAGTCGACCCGGACCTTTGCGACCTTGGCGGGGCTGTGGCCGTAGCCCGTGTCGCGGCGGGGCAGACCGAGGCCGAAGCGTTTCTCCCAGTCCTGGGACAGCCACACCTGGTCCAGGTCGAAGGCGTCGGCGACGTGGTCGTCCTGGACGCGGGTGAGGTGCCAGACCAACCAGGCGATGGAGTTCGTGTCGGGGGAGGGCGGGCGCTCAGTTCGTCGGGCCCGAGGCCCTCGACGGTGGCGTGGACTTCTTCCCGGATGCGGTTGTAGCCGTCGATGAGGATGTCCTTCGCATGCATGGCTCCACCATCGCGCATCACCGCGCCTTGTGCGCCCCGGTTCACGCGCCGGTGGTCTCCGCTCGCGCGCCCGTGGTCCCCAGCGCCGCGTTCGTGGTCCCTGGTGGCGCGCCAGTGCTCCCCAGTGACGGGCCCGTGGTCCCCGTGGCCTCCAGCAGCGCCATCAGCGCCCGGGCCGCCGGGCTGG
Source organism: Streptomyces coeruleorubidus (assembly GCF_028885415.1). Classification (GTDB taxonomy): domain Bacteria; phylum Actinomycetota; class Actinomycetes; order Streptomycetales; family Streptomycetaceae; genus Streptomyces; species Streptomyces coeruleorubidus_A. The sequence goes on along the minus strand of NZ_CP118527.1, from coordinate 249,409 downwards.
TGGCCTGCCGGGGCGGCAGCAGGGCCACCGTCTCGTAGACCGCCTCGCCGGTGCCCTTCACCGGCAGCGCGGTCAGGGAGGCGCGCTTGTGCGCGAAGTGCCGCGGCACTACGGCGATACCGAGGTTCTCGTCGACCAGGTCGAGCAGGGTGTGCACGTCGTTCACCTCCAGGGCCACGGTCCGCCGTACGCCCGCGGCGGCGAACACCGTGTCGGTGGTGCGGCGCGGACCCCAGTCCGGGTGGAAGTCGACGAACACCTCCCCGCCCAGCTCCTCCGGCGTGACGGCCGCGCCGGCGGCGGCCAGCCGGTGGCTGGCGTGGCACAGCAGCGTCATAGGCTCGCTGGTCAGCGGCACCGACCGCAGCTGATCGCTGTCCGCCTGCGTCCGTACGGCGAACGCCAGGTCGAGCCGCCCGGCCGCGACCTCCTCCGCGAGCGCGCCCGACCCGGCCTGCCGCAGACAGATCTCCACGTCCGGATGCTGGTGCCGGAAGGTGGCGAGCAACCCCGCGACGTGCACCCCGGCGATGCACTGCTCACTGCCGAGCGCGAGCATTCCGCGCAGTACGCCCTGCACCGCCGCCACCGCCTCGTGGGCGGCCCGCACCTGCGCCAGGATCCGCTCCGCCTCACCGAGCAGCGCCCGCCCGGCCGGGGTGAGGGTCACCCGGCGGGTCGTGCGCACGAACAGCGGCGTCTGGAGCTCCCGCTCCAGCGCCCGGATCGAGGCCGACAGACCCGACTGGGACACCAGGAGCCGTTCGGCCGCCCGGGTGAAGTGCTGGTCCTCGGCGACCGCGACGAAGTGCTGCAGGTGGCGCAGTTCCATGACTGAGAAGCCTAGCCGCTGAATTCCATCGGATTCTTCTGTTGGACGCATGGGCGCAGGTCACGACAGAGTGGACACCGGTTTCCTCCCGACCGAGCCAACCCCTCTGGAGTCGCGTTGTACACCGCACACCCCGACCGCTACGCGGACATGCCCTACCGGCGCACCGGACGCAGCGGCCTGAAGCTCCCCGCGCTCTCGCTCGGCCTGTGGCACAACTTCGGCCCGGACCGGCCGGTCGAGACGCAGCGCGCCATCCTGCGCCGCGCCTTCGACCTCGGCGTCACCCACTTCGACCTCGCCAACAACTACGGCCCGCCGCCCGGCGCCGCCGAGTCCGCGCTGGGCGAGTTCCTGAAGTCGGACTTCGCCGCCTACCGCGACGAGCTGGTCATCTCCACCAAGGCCGGCTATCTGATGTGGCCGGGCCCGTACGGCGAGTGGGGCTCGCGCAAGTACGTGCTGTCCTCGCTGGACCAGAGCCTGAAGCGGATGGGCCTGGACTACGTCGACATCTTCTACTCGCACCGCCCCGACCCGGAGACTCCGCTGGAGGAGACGATGGGTGCCCTGCACTCGGCGGTGCAGCAGGGCAAGGCGCTGTACGTCGGCATCTCCAACTACTCCGCGGAGCAGACCCGCGAGGCCGCCCGCATCCTGGGCGAGCTGGGCACCCCGCTCCTCATCCACCAGCCGCGCTACTCGATGCTGGACCGCCGCCCGAGGACGAGGCCTGCTGGACGCCCTCGACGAGCTCCAGGTCGGCTCCATCGTCTTCTCCCCGCTGGAGCAGGGCCTGCTCTCGGCCCGCTACCTCGACGGCATCCCGGAGGGCTCCCGGGCCGCGAGCGACAGCCCGTTCCTGAACTCCGACGCGGTCACCGAGGAGCTGGTGGGCCGGTTGCGCGACCTGAACGACATCGCCAAGACGCGCGGCCAGACCCTCGCCCAGATGGCGCTGGCCTGGGTGCTGCGCGGCGGCCGGGTCACCTCCGCGCTGGTCGGCGCGAGCAGCCCGCAGCAGCTGGAGGACAGCGTCGGAGCCATCGGCAACCTGGACTTCGACGCGGACGAGCTGGCCCGTATCGACGCGATCGTCAAGCAGTAGGCGCCCCGGCCTTCCCGGGGGCGGCGGACGCCCCCGGGGCAGGTTCTAGGAACCGATCCGCTCCTCCAGGCGCACCGTCACCGTGTCGCCCTCCTCCTTGCCGATGGCCTTGCGGACGTCGCCCTTCACGGGCAGCTTGTGCGTGCCGTCGCCCAATGCCATGAACGAGCTGCGGAACGGGTGCCCGTCGATCGTCCCGCGGACCTTGACCAGGCCGCGGGTGCCGAAGAACTCGACGGACCGGGGCCAGACCAGATACGTCCAGCCGCCCTCGGCGGGGCTCTTGCGCAGGACCGCGGTGAACTCCGCGTCCAGTTTTCCGGTCGTGGCCATGGTGTCCTCCGGTGTCCGGTCGTCTCTCACACACCAGACCGCGGGACACCGGGAAACTCATCGCCGGTCTCACGCCCCGGCGGGCACGCGGTCCAGAAAGCCGAGCATGGTCCTGATCCGGCCCTGCTCGTCCGGCGTGATCACATCCGACCCGGCCACGGGCGCCGAGCCGTCGCTCTCGCTCACCAGCTCCCACGAGAAGCGTGCGATGTGGTGGTGCCCGTCGACGGCGCCGGTGAGCCGGAACCTCCGAAAGGTCGTCTGCGCTGGTCAGGGCCCGGATCGCCACTCGCGGCGAACCGGCACGGACCACCTTGCCCGGACCCGGCGGGACCGTTGATCACCTCCGGAGTCATGCCCCCTGACGACCGCCCGCAGCGTTTCGGCCAACTCGGGGGCGAATATGCCAGGAGACTGGCCGGAAAGTCATGGTGACAGTGTTTCAGTAGTGAACATACTGACCAGCGAGAGCGCATTCACATCGAGCGACGGCGCCTTCACGCACAGCACGCGAGCCGCGGAACAGGCAAGGCCGGGCCGGCAGGCGGGCCGGGCAACGGGGGAGGGTCACGTGCACGACGAGTTTCTGTGCCATGTCACCGCGTACGGAGTCTGCGACGGCCGCCGCATCGGCGTCCCCCTGGGCACCTACCGGGCGCCCACCCTCGCCCTCGCCCTGTGGTGGCTGCGCGACCGCGCCTCCTGGATCGCCCAGCGCCTCGACCCCCAGCCCGACGCCGAGCACTTACCGCCGGGCGCGCTCGTGCCGGTCGCCGAGACCGTGCCCGACGTGCCCACCCTGCTGCGCGCCTGGTGCGCCGATCCCGGGCAGCAGGAGCGGGTCGCCGAGGAGTTGGCGGCCGGACGGCTGGTGCGCATCGCCACCAGCGACGACACCACCGAGTACGAACTGCTCGCCGAGTCGGTGGACGCCCTGCGGATGCAGCGGACGGCTCCCGTCCTGGGCGTACCCGTGGCCTGAGCGGCTCGCCGAGTCATACATCAGGCAAATCGGTAGAATCTTGGTCATGGCGCAGCCGTCGGTAGCACCAGAACTCGTCCTGGAGACCGAGACGGGCTCCACAGTGATGATTCCGGGCCGCGACTACCACGTCGGGCGCGACCCGTTGAGCGACATCGTCATCGACGACGACCGGGTCTCATGGCACCACGCGGTGCTGCGGCCCGACGACGGGCACTGGACCATCGAGGACGAGAACAGCACCAACGGCACCTACGCCGACGGTCACCGTGTCCACGAGTGCGGCGTCGGCCCCGGCAGCGTCATCCGCTTCGGCAATCCCGCCGACGGCCCCCGCGTGGTCCTCCTGGGCCGCCGCGCACCGACCCCGGAACGCCCCTCCGCCGTCTCCATGCCGGCCATGACGGGCACCTACCGGCAGCCCACGACCGTCCGGCCGCTGCCCGCCCGCACCATCCGCATCGGCCGCGCCACCGACAACGACCTGGTCATCGACGACCTGGTGGTCTCCCGCCGGCACGCCGAACTGCGTGCCCTGCCCGACGGGACGTACGAGATCACCGACCTCGGCAGCCACAACGGCACGTACCTCAACGGCAGCCGCGTCACCAGCGCCCCGGTCGGCCAGGGCGACATCGTCGGCATCGGCCACTCGGCGTTCTGCCTCGTCGGCGACGAACTCCAGGAGTACGTCGACACCGGTGAAATCTCCCTCGACGTGCAGGACCTCGCGGTGACCGTCGACCGGGGCCGCAAGACGCTGCTCGACCACGTGTCGTTCCCGGTGGGGGAGAAGTGCCTGCTCGCCGTCGTCGGCCCGAGCGGCGCCGGCAAGTCCACGCTCCTCAACGCCCTCACCGGCCAGCGGCCAGCCGACCACGGCACCGTCCTCTACGACGGCCGCGACCTCTACCGCGACTACGCCGAGCTGCGCCAGCGCATCGGCCTCGTCCCGCAGGACGACATCCTGCACGCCCAGCTGACCGTCCGCAAAGCCCTCTCCTACGCCGCCGAGCTGCGCTTCCCGCAGGACACCGCCAAGGCCGAGCGGCGCGCCCGGGTCGACGAGGTGATCCGTGAACTGGGCCTGGAACAGCGCGCCGACCAGCACGTGCACAGTCTGTCCGGCGGCCAGCGCAAGCGCGTCAGCGTGGCCCTGGAGCTGCTGACGAAGCCGTCGCTGCTGTTCCTCGACGAGCCGACCTCCGGACTCGACCCCGGCATGGACCGCTCCGTGATGCACATGCTGCGCGGCCTCGCCGACGACGGCCGGACCGTCATCGTGGTCACCCACAGCGTGCTCAGCCTGGACGTGTGCGACCGGCTCCTGGTGCTCGCGCCCGGCGGGAAGACCGCCTACTACGGGCCGCCCGAGGACGCCCTGGCGTACTTCGGTTTCGAGCAGTGGCCGGAGGCGTTCGAGGCCTTCGACCGGGACGCGGACCGGGACTGGGCCGGGGCCTACAGCGCCTCGCCCTTCCACGGCCGGTACATAGCCGACGCCACCGCCCAGCCCCAGCAGCCCCGGTCCGGCCCGTCGTCATCGCCCCACCGCCCCGGCCGCGCAGCCGGGCCGCCCAGCTCGGCACGCTGGTGCGCCGGTACGCGGCAGCGCTCAGCGCCGACCGCACCTTCCTGATCATCATGATCGCCCTGCCGTTCGTGATGGGCGTGATGGCGCGGGCCCTGGCGGGCGGCAAGCTGACGCTCGACACGGCGATGAACGCCCTGCTCATCCTGTGCGTCGGCGCGGTGCTCACCGGAGCCGCCAACGCCGTGCGCGAACTCGTCAAGGAGCGGGTGATCTACCAGCGCGAGCGGGCGGTGGGCCTGTCCAGATCGGCGTACCTGATGTCCAAGGTCGTCGTCCTGGGCGTCATCACCGTGCTCCAGGCGGTGGTGCTGACCCTGGTCGCCCTGCTCGGCGTGGACCTCAACGCGCCCGGTGGCGAAGGCGTGCTGATGTCGCCCCTGGTGGAGATCGCGGTCGCCGTCGCCCTGCTGGCGTTCACGGCCATGATGCTCGGGCTGTTCATCTCCGCGCTGGTGCGCAAGGAGGAGGTGACGATGCCGCTGCTCGTGCTCATCGCCATCGTCCAGGTCGTCTTCTGCGGTGCCCTGCTGAAGCTGGACGGTGTGCCCGGGCTGGAGCAACTGGGCTGGCTGGTGCCCGCGCGCTGGGCGCTGGCCGCGATGGCCGGCACCGTCGGGCTGTCCCGGATCGTGCCCGACGAGCTGACCAAGGACCCGCTCTTCGAGCACTCGGCGGGCACCTGGCTGCTCGACGTCGGGATGCTGCTCGTACTGTCGGCGCTCTTCGGCTTCCTGGTGTCCCGGCTGCTGCGCCGCCACGAACCGGCCGTCATGCGGAAGTAGGAAGCCCCTATGACGACTCCCGGATTCCGGCCCACCCACGTCGTCCCGCAGCACGGGATGCCCGCCTGGGAGGCCCCCGACCCGGCCCGGCCCACCGTGGACCTCGACCCCCTGCTGCCGGTGCAGCTCGTCGAGCGGCAGGGCGACTGGGGGCATGTGCTGTGCTTCAACGGCTGGTCGGCCTGGGTCGACGGGCGCCGCCTGGTCGCCGTACCGCAGGACCCGCCCGCCGCGGACGGGCCGCTCACCCGCAGCGCCGACCCGCGCCCGCTGCTGGCCCGTGCGCAGGAAGCCCTGGCTCGCTACCGGTCCGCGGTCGAGGACGTCGCGGGCGGTTTGGACCGGGAGTCCTTCCACGCCCGCACCCACGGGCTGCGGATCGGCGTCGTCGTCGACGGCGAGTCCGTGTGGCTCTACGACGCCGCCCACGGGCACTGGGTGTACGCCGACGGCACCCGGGCGAACACGTACGCGACGGACGACACCCCCCGGGCACACCCGGAGCCCCGCCCGGCCGAGCCCCCGGCCCCGGCGCGCACCCCCACCCGGGTCGTGCCCGCGGGGGCCGTCGAGGAGACACCTCGGGCCGAGCAGGTGCCCCGGACCGAGCAGCCGGCCCCTCCGGCCGAGGCACCGCCCACGCGGGTCGTACCGCCTGAGCCCCCGGAGGCTGTGTCTCCCGAGCCGCCGGAGCCGACGCGGGTGGTGTCGCCTGAGGCGGCGGAGCCGAGGTGGGTGGTGTCGCCGGGGGGTGCCGAGCCGAGGCGGGTCGTGTCTTCTGAGGCTCCCGAGCGAACGCGGGTGGCGTCTCCTGAAACGCCGGAGACGCGGGTGGTGTCGCCGGAGGTTGCCGAGTCGACGCGGTCGGTACCGTCTGAGGCGCCCGAGCCTTCGCGGACTGTGCCTCCGGAGGCCCCCGCTTCCACGCGGGTGGTGTCGCCGGAGGTTGCCGAGTCGACGCGGTCGGTACCGTCTGAGGCACCCGAGCCCCCTCGGACCGTGCCTCCCGAGGCTGCCCAGCCGACGCAGGTCGTGTCGTCTGAGGCGCCCGAGCCCTCTCGGACCGTGCCTCCCGAGGCTGCCGAGCCCACGCGGGTGGTGTCTCCCGCGGCTCCCCGCGCTGCCGAGCCGACGCGGGTCGTGTCCCCCGAGGCGCCTCCAACCCGGGTCGGGTCCCCGGAGGGGGACGGCGAGCCGGCTTCTGACGAGGAGGCGGTCCGGGCCGGTCGAGGCGCCGCCGACGCGGGTCGTGGGGCCCGAGCCCACCCGGATCGTGTCGCCCGAGGGTGACGGCCGTTGAAGCGCGAGACGAGTCTGTTCTCGGGGCGGCCCTCCGAGCTGGTCGGGCAGCAGATCGCCGGGTACCGGATCGAGCAGGAGATCGGGCGCGGCGGCATGGCCGTGGTCTACCGGGCCCGGGACCTGCGTCTGGAGCGCACCGTCGCGCTCAAGCTGCTAGCCCCGGAACTCGCCCGCAACGACACCTTCCGGCGCCGCTTCACCCACGAGTCCCGGGCCGCCGCCGCGATCGACCACCCGCACATCGTGCCGGTCTTCGAGGCCGGCGAGACGGACGGAGTGCTGTACATCGCGATGCGGTTCGTCGCCGGCAGCGACCTGCGTCATCTCCTGGACCGGGAGGGCCCGTTGCCGCCCGCCACAGCCGTGCGCGTCGCCGCCCAGGTCGCCTCCGCGCTCGACGCGGCACACGACCACGGACTGGTGCACCGGGACGTCAAGCCCGGCAACATCCTGGTCTCCCGCGGCACCGACAGCGACCACCCCGAGCACGTCTACCTCACCGACTTCGGCCTGACGAAGAAGTCGCTGTCGCTGACCGGCTTCACCACGGTCGGCCAGTTCGTCGGCACACTCGACTACGTCGCCCCCGAGCAGATCTCGGGCCGCCCGGTCGACGCCCGCTGCGACGTGTACGGCTTCGGCTGCGTCGTCTACGAGATCCTCACCGGCCACCCGCCCTTCCTCCGGGACGACGACATGGCCCTGCTGTGGGCGCACCAGTACGACGACCCGCCGCCGCTGACCGAGGCCCGCCCCGACCTCCCGGCCGAGGTGGACCCGGTGTTCGCCAAGGCCCTCGCCAAGCGTCCCGACGACCGGTACCCGTCCTGTCTCGACTTCGTCGCAGCCCTGCGCGCCGCGACCACCGGCGGCGGGGCCGCCGCCGGGCCCGCCCCCGCCCGGGCAGGCCGGCAGCCAGGGGAGGAGCGGCCGAAGCCGCCCCCGCGCTGGGCCGAACCGGTCTTCGTGGAGCGGACGTAAGAAGGGAGCGATCGCAGGGCAGTGGGAGGGTGTGCCGGGGTCAGCCTGCCTTCTCGGCGCGCACCTCACCCGGCCGCCGAACGTGCCGCGCCAGCAGCGCCCCGGCGAACCCGGTCACCAGCCCCCACGGGACGGCCAGGCCCACGGCCCCCACAGCCGGGGTCTGAGGAACAGCTCACCCGCGAGGCCGCCGCCCAGGTCGCCGATGCCGAGCACGGACAGGCCGAAGTGCGCGGAGATGCGCCCGACCAGGCAGATCATGAACACCGTGAGCACGAGCGCGAGGGCCATGTGCACGGCGTGCTGCCAGGCCCGTACCCGGGCCGGCGAGCGGGCCGCCATGACGAACGCGGCGGCGATCAGCAGCACCACGTCGACGACCAGCAGCCACCACACCCTGCCGTCGTGCTCGGAGAGCGTCCGCAGATTCAGCTCGGAGATGTCCGGGGTGCGCAGCACCTCGTCGAGCACATGCGGCATGGGCAGCCCGAACGGCCCCTCCACCCGGCCGTTCCAGGTGGCGCCGAGGCCGATCGTCAGCGCCAGCCAGACCAGGTTGGGCATGCCGAGCAGGATCACGGCGAACGTCTCCGCCGTGTGCCCCTTGGCCGCCGCGACGACCAGGCCGACGACCACGCCGATGACCACGTAGGCGAGCAGCAGCGCGACCATCGCGTACGCGGCCGGCCGCACCGACGTCTGGAAGCGCAGCAGCCCGGCCGGCAACGGGGCGCCCCGCGACACCAGCAGGGCCAGCACCAGCACACCGGCGAGCCACACCACGCCGACGAACACGGACAGCGGAACGTCGGTGGTGAAGCCGATTTTCGGCGAGACGCCGAACAGATCGCCGAGTTCGCCCAGCGCGTCGTTCCCGAGGGAGATGTCGAACGTGTGGCGGGCGGCGAGCGTCAGGCCGATCAGCGCGAGCAGCCACAGGGCCGCGATCCTGGCGGCCCAGCCGGCCAGCTCCACGGCACCGGCGACCGCGCGGTGCCGCAGGGGCCGCAGGAAGCCCCAGGCGATCACCAGCGCCCCGGTGAGCGTGACGGACAGCGGGATGACGGTCAGGCCCGCCTGCGTGTCGGCGAGGTCTCCGGCGCTCCCGGAGAGCTTCACGGCGCCCCCGACGGCGGTGACCACGGTCGCCGCGACGACCGGTGCGAACGAGCCGTCCGGGAGGTTCCCCGCCCCGGCCGCCCACAGCCCCAGAGCGGACACCACCGCCATGGCGAGCAGCCCGCCGACCACCGTGACGAGGGCACGCGCCCAGCCGTGCCGGGCGACGGCCCGCTCGCCGGAGGTACGTGCCTGGCCGGAGGAGGTGCGCGAACTCACGCTGCCACGCTAAGCAGCACCCGCGCCTCACGCCCGTCGGGAGGTCCGTCCGCGTCGGCTTGCGAGCCGTACGGAACCGGAGCACACAATGAACTCGTACTGGAAAAAGCGGCATATACCTGAATCAATCGCCTCAGGTGTGACAAGGCCGCAGAGAACCCACGTGGGAAGAAGAGCTCGTGAGCGTCGAACCGCCGTCGTCCGGCCGCCCCACAGGACCTCCCTCGGGCCCGCTGTCGGGTCCCTCCCAGCCGCCGTCGGGGGGCGGGCCGCCCCCGAGCCGCCGAGCGGGGGAGGGCAGGCGCCGGAGCCCCGCCGACCGTGGTGGGGGTCGGTACCCCGCGTCGCGCTGATCGCCACCGCCGTCGTGGCCGCCGTGCTCCTGGCCGTGGTGTTCACCCGGCCCGACGGCGGCGGCACCGGCGCGTCCGACGGTGGTACCAGCACGTCCGAGGGCGAGGTCTTCCTGCAGCCGGCGGCCGACACCGGCCCGGACCCGTTCACCGAGTCCACGGCGAAGGAGAGCTCGGCCTCACCGGTGTCGCCCTCGCCCACCGAGTTGGCCACGCAGAACGCCGTCCAGGGCGTACAGGGCGGCGCGCCCGGCCTGTACGGCGGCACCCGCAACGTGGCCAGCTGTGACGTGGAGAAGCAGATCACGTACTTCAAGGGTGCTCCGGAGAAGCAGCGGGCGTTCGCCTCCGTCGCCCGAGTCGACCCGCCCGACGTTCCCGCCTACCTGCGCTCGCTCACGCCCGTGGTGCTGCGCATGGACACCCGTGTCACCAACCACGGTTACCAGGACGGCAGGGCCACCAGCTACCAGGCCGTCCTCCAGGCCGGCACGGCCGTCCTCGTCGACGACCGCGGCGTGCCCCGGGTGCGCTGCGCGTGCGGCAACCCGCTGTCCGCGCCCGTCGCCCAGCAGACCGCGCCCAAGATGACCGGCGACGCGTGGCCGGGATACAAGCCGTCGAACGTCGTGGCGGTCACGCCCGCTCCGAAGCCGGTCGACGTCTTCGTCATGTGCGAGCCCGACGGCGAGTGGTTCGAGCGCCACAAGGGCGACCCCGGTACGAAGGACCGCAAGACCGAGAAGCCCGACAAGCCGTCCCCGTCGGTGAGCGTCACGACGCCGACCTCACCGTCCGACCCGACCTCCTCGGAGCCTCCCACGAGCGAACCGCCGACGTCGGATCCGCAGACGTCGCCGGAGCCGCCGACGAGTGAGCCGCCGACATCGGAGCCGCCGCAGCCTCCGCCCGGGAACGACACCGGAAACGACCCCGGGAACGGCACGACGGACCAGCCCCCGGCCTCCTGACCCGGCCCGGCTCACCCGGCACGGACCACCAGGGCGTAGTCGCCGAGGCCGAGCATGTGATCGGCCGGCAGGTCGCCGTGCGCGGTGCGGACCGCCTCGATGCGGCCGGTCTCCGGTTCGAACACGACGTCCTGGACCCTGCCGAGCTCGGTGCCCGTCTCGGTGAGGATCCTCAGGCCCGGCAGCTCGTGGTGCGGCGGCACCTCGGACGTGGCGGCGGCCGAGCGGACGAGCACGGCGTCCGGGCCGACGGTGTGCAGGGCGCCCCAGGGCAGGACGGACTCCTTGCGGAAGTACCTGCCGCGCACCCGGACATGGGTGACCACACCGGACGGGGCGTCGACGGTCAGGGACTTCACGACGCCGATCCGGTGCGCGTCGGCCAGCGTCAGCACCGGCAGCCCCCGCGCCTGCGAGAACAGCATCATGGCGGCGTCCCCTTCCGTCCCTCGCGGAAGGCGCCGACCCGGGCGGCGAAGGCCGGCAGGTCGCCGGCCACGTAGCGGATGGCGTCCGCCGGGATCACCAGCGCCCGGCCGGTGACCACGAGCGTCTCGCCGCGCGGCACGTACACCCGGTGCCGGTGGCGCCCGGAGCCCTGCACCAGCGCTTTGCCCGCGGCGATCCGGAAGCCCACGACCCGGCCGCTGGTGCCGCCCTCGACGACCACGTCGAGCACCGTCCCGACCTCGCCGCCCTCGTCGGTCAGCACCTTCGCGTGCACCACCCGGCCCTCGTGGGCCTCCCGGCGTGCCACCACGAGGGACGTGTCCGCCAGGGCACCGGCGTCGACGATCATGACCGCGTCATGGCCCAGCGAGTGCACGGCCGTCCAGGGCAGGCGCTGCTTCAGCGGACCCGACAGCAGTCCCCGGCCGCTCAGCGTGAAGCCGGTGATCCGCCCGGCGGCGATGTCGAAGACGGTGTGCTTGACGTGGGCGACGGCGTCGCCGCCCAGGGTGACCACCGGCAGGGTCGTCAGGCTCCGTGCCGCCATCAGCTCGTTCATCGCTCGACCTCCCCACCGGGTCGGCGCCGTACCGCGATGACCGTCCGGCGATCCGGACCGGCCGCGCTCGGCCGGTCCCGATTGCTACCGGGTGCCCCACGAACAGGGGACAATGCCCAGGGCACCGGACGGGCCGCAGACCTGTCAGGACTGCGAAGCCCGGCTCGGGGTACGAGCACTGTGCAGAGCGTCCGGCCGGCCCGGCTTCCCAGAGAGAAAAGAATGATCGACCACCTGGACGGGGCAGTGATACCGACTGGTTTCGACGTGCCCGTGGAACCGCTGAGGCGGGCGGCACACTACACGGGCGAGCAGGGATGCATCGCCGAGGCGCGATCCTTCGCCGCGCTCTTCCTCGAGCAGCTCAGGACCGAGTGGTGCGCGCGCATCGACGACCGGACCGACGGCGCGGTGCAGCTCGTCGTGAGCGAGCTGGTCACCAACGCCGACCGGCACAGCAACGGCCCGTACATCCTGGAACTGGTCGGCACGGACACCTCGGTGACGGTGTCGGTCTACGACAGCAGCTCCGCACTGCCCCGCATCTTCCCGCGCAACCCCGAGCGCGTCGGGCGGCACGGCCTGGAGATCGTCCACGCGCTCGCGGAGCAGGTCAGCATGGAGCGGGTGCCGGTGGGCAAACGGGTACGCGCCGTGCTGCCGCTCAGCGGCGAAACCGACGGCTGAGCCGTCCACCGACGGTTGAGCCGTCCTGAGTCCCGGACCCCCGGAGCCGACACAGTGCCCGGACTCCCGGAGCCGACACAGAGGCGGGTGCCGTCCCACTCCCGCACGCGGGGACGGCACCCGCTGGCCCGCCGGCCGCGTCAGGCGCAGCCCAGCTCGCCCAGCATGCCCTCGCGCAGTCGCGTGATGATCCGCTTGATCAGGCGGGAGACGTGCATCTGCGAGCAGCCCAGCCGCTCCCCGATCTCCGCCTGTGTGGCCTCCTCCACGAACCGCATGTGGAGGATCTGCCGGTCACGCTCGCTCAGCTCCGCCATCAGCGGGGCGAGCGAGTGGAAGTCCTCGACGAGCCGCAGCCCGTCCTCCTCCACGCCGATGAAGTCGGCCAGGACCGCCTCGCCGCCCTCCGGGCCGTCGCCGGTGAGCGCGGCGTCCAGCGACGACGAGTTGTAGCCGTTGGCGGCGATCTGCCCCTCGACGACCTCCTTCTCGGAGATGTTCATCAGCGTGGCCAGCTCGGTGACCGTGGGCTCGCGGTCCAGCCGGCTGGCGAGTTCCTCGCGGGCCTTGGCCAGCTCCACCCGCAGTTCCTGCAGCCGCCGTGGCACGTGCACCGCCCACGTCGTGTCCCGGAAGAACCGCTTGATCTCACCGACGATGTACGGCAGCGCGAAGGAGGTGAACTCGACCTCGCGCGACAGCTCGAACCGGTCGATGGCCTTGATCAGGCCGATCATGCCGGTCTGGACGATGTCCTCCATGTCGTCGCCGCGGCCCGGAACCGGCCGGCCGCGAACCGCACGAGCGACATGTTCATCTCGATCAGCGTGTTGCGCGCGTACTGGTACTCGTGCGTGCCCTCTTCGAGTTCCGTCAGGCGCTGGAAGAACTGGCGGGACAGCTCCCTGGCGTCCCGCGGAGCCACGGACCGCGGTCCACGACTCCCGGCAGTGCTCCGTCACCCGTGCCGGCCTCCGCGTTCTCTTCGACGACCTGTGCCTTTGACCGGATCACGGCGGACTCCATTACCTCTCCCATGAACGTCACTGCGGACATCTGCCTGGGTCCTTCCGAGTTGCGGGTACCCGGATAGGTGCTACACATGCCCGTCGATCTGCCGAGCGGCGGAAAAACGGTGGCGTGCGGCGGCCCGGGCCGTCGATGCTCACCCCCATGACCGACACCGAGCAAGCGGGATCCGCGCCGCACGGGCGGAATTTCGGCTGGTGGGACATGTTCGTCCACCCGGACGACGATCCGCGCAGCGACAGCGGCTACACGGGGGAGCACGACACCCTCGTCGGATACCTGCGCGACCAGCGGCTGACGCTGGAGCTGAAGTGCGCCGGACTGGACGCCGAGGCCATGGCCCGCCGTTCCGTACCGCCGTCCGACCTGTCGCTGCTGGGACTCGTACGTCATCTGGCCGAGATGGAGCACACCTGGTTCCGCCGCGTCATGGCCGGGCAGGACGTACCCCGCCTCTACCGCACACAGGACGAACCGAACGCCGACTTCACCGGTGCCGTGCCCGACCCGGGGACCGTCGCCGCGGCCTGGGCCGCCTGGCGGGGCGAGATCGCGTTCGCGGAACGTCTGGTGGCCGAGGCACCGAGCCTGGAGGTCACGGGCACGGTCGACGACGAGACGATCACGCTGCGGGAAGTGCTGGTGCACATGATCGAGGAGTACGCACGGCACAACGGCCACGCGGACTTCCTGCGCGAGCGGATCGACGGGCGCGTGGGCCAGTAGCAGACGGACCGCCGGGCGGAGTCACGGTCTCCCAACGTCACCTGGCGACCTGCCCGTTCGGCGATTCCACCCAGGGCGGAATGCCGGACCCTTCCCCTGACGAGCACGACTCCTAGGCTGGAGAAGTGAGCAACCACGTGCCGAACGAAGCCCGCGTCATCCCCCTTCGCCCGCCCGGATCGCGCCCCCAGGCCACCCGTCCGGCCACCGCCCCGCCACGCCAGGGGCCGCCGGCTCCCGCCCCGAAGGAGCCCTGTGGCGTGACCTGGTCGGTGACGTCCTGCGGCGTGAACGTCTCGCACAGGAGCGCACGTTGAAGGACGTCGCCGACGAGGCGCGGATCTCCATGCCGTACCTGTCGGAGGTGGAGCGCGGCCGCAAGGAGGCCTCATCGGAGGTCCTCGCGGCCGCCGCCCACGCCCTCGGACTGAGCCTCGGCGACCTGCTGTCGAGGGCGCAGGGCGAACTGACCCGCGTCACGTCGCGCTACCCGGTCGGCAGCCGCCGCGGGGCGTCCCCTCGTCGTCCGAGGGACTGTGCATGGCCGCCTGAACCGGTGGCCGGCCGGCGCCTCAGACCCGCACGGGGCGCCGGCTGAGCACCTCGTCGGCCAGCCCGTAGCCCACCGCCTCCTGCGCGGTGAACACCTTGTCGCGGTCCATGTCGGCCCGCAGGGTCGCCACGTCGTGGTGGGTGTGCCGGGACAGCACCTCCTCCACCTGGGAGCGGATCCGCACCATCTCCTTGGCCTGGAGCGACAGGTCGGACGCCGTGCCGCGCGCGCCGCCCGTGGCCGGCTGGCCGAGCAGCACGCGGGCGTGCTCCAGCACGAACCGCCGCCCTGTATCCCCGCCGGCCAGCAGCACGGCCGCCGTGGAGGCCGCCTGGCCGACGCAGAACGTCGAGATCGGTGCCTGCACGTACGTCATGGTGTCGTAGATGGCCATGAGCGAAGTGAAGGAGCCGCCGGGGGAGTTGAGGTAGATCGAGATCTCGCTCTCCGGGGACGACGACTCCAGGTGGAGGAGCTGTGCGATGACGACGTTGGCGACGCCGTCGTCGATCTCGGTGCCGAGGAAGATGATCCGCTCGGACAGCAGCCGGCTGAACACGTCGTAGGACCGCTCGCCCTGCGGGGTGCGCTCGACGACGTTCGGAATCGTGTACGTACCCATCACTGAAGCCCCATCCTGCGCCGGGTGGCCGCCGGGCGGATGTCCGCGAGGGACTCCAGGACCCGGTCCACCATGCCGTACTCCCTGGCCTCCTCGGCCGTGAACCAGCGGTCCCTGTCGCCGTCCCGGGAGATGGTCTCCGGGGTCTGCCCGGTGTGCTCGGCGGTGATCCGCTCGATGGTCCGCTTGGTGAACTCCAGGTTCTGCGCCTGGATCTCGATGTCGGCGGTGGTGCCGCCGATGCCCCCTGACGGCTGATGCATCATCACGCGCGCGTTCGGCAGGGCGTAGCGCTTGCCCGGCGTGCCGACGCAGAGCAGGAACTGGCCCATGCTGGCGGCGAAGCCCATGGCCAGGGTGGAGACGTCGTTGGGGATCAGCCGCATCGTGTCGTAGATGGCCAGGCCCGCGTGCACCGAGCCGCCGGGGCTGTTGATGTACAGGCTGATGTCGGTGCGCGGGTCCTCCGCGGACAGGATCAGCAGCTGGGCACAGACCCGGTTCGCGGAGACCTCGTCCACCTGCGTGCCCAGCAGCACGATGCGCTGCGCGAGCAGTTGGGCGGCCAGATGGTCGTCGAACCGGGTCGGAGGGGTGTCGCCCTCCTCCGCCCGCGGGGCGAGCGTCGTGAGTGGAGTCATCGGTTCTCCTCGTCGTGGCAGAAGTTCCGGCGGACGTGCCGCGGACCTGCCGCGGACGCGCCGTCGACTCCACTCTTGACCTCGGACGATGCTCGCAGACCGTTTCTCTGCCCTCGGCAGATCCGCTCCCGGCAGAGCGGCCCTCCTACGGCAGCTGTCAGCCCTTCTCGCGCAACTCCCGGAAAAAGGCCCGGACATCACCGACCAGCAGGTCGGGCTCCTCCATCGCCGCGACGTGCCCGCCGCGGTCGAACTCCGTCCAGCGCACGAGGTTCTCCGTGTGCCCGCTCGTAGTAGGTCCCGGACGAACCCGCCGTCCCGGTCAGCCAGTACAGCATCACGTTGGTGAGCAGCCGGTCCCGGTCGACCGCCTCCTCCGGCAGCTCCTCCGAGTCCGGCCACTCCCGGAACTTCTCGACGATCCAGGCGAGTTGCCCGACGGGCGAGTCCGCGAGCGCGTACGCCAGGGTCTGCGGCCGGGTCGACTGGCGCACGGCGTACCCCGTGCCCTCGCGGGACCAGTCGCGCCAGCGCCGCCACGAGGTGACGGTGCGCTCCTGCTCCTCGGGGCCGAGCGCGACCAGTTCCTCCGACGTCGGCTCGGTGACCTGCTGGCCGCCCGGCAGCAGATTGAGATGCACGCCGATCACGCGGTCGGGATGGCCCGCCCCAGTTCGCGGGAGATCGCCGCGCCCCAGTCGCCGCCCTGCGCGCCGAACCGCTCGTAGCCGAGCCGCCGCATCAGCTCGGCCCACGCGTCGGCGACCCGGCCCGCCTCCCAGCCCGTCTCCCGGGTCGGCCCGGACAGCCCGAACCCCGGGATGCCCGGCACCACCACGTGGAACGCGTCGGCCGGATCACCCCCGTGCGCGGCGGGATCGGCCGGCGGACCGACCACGTCGAGGAACTCCACGATCGAGCCGGGCCAGCCGTGGGTGATGATCAGCGGGGTGGCGTCCGGCTCGGGGGACCGGACGTGGGCGAAGCGGACGGTCGCACCGTCGATCGTGGTCGTGAACTGCGGCCACTCGTTCAGCCGCGCCTCGGCGGCTGAGGTCGCTCTGCGGTATGTCGAGGCGGAAGGGCCGGATGCCGCTGTCGGCGGGTGAGGACGTCGTCATGACCGCGATGCCAGGCGCGGGCCTCGACGCCGCCCCACCGAAATAATCACCCGCCCGGCCGATGAGTTTCCCGGCGTGGACCGGTCGACACGGATGACAGCGATCCACCGCTCCGGGAGGTACTCATGGCATCCGACGGTTTCACCACGTGTCTCTGGTTCGACGGCCAGGCCGAGGAGGCTGCCCACTTCTACGTCTCGGTCTTCAAGAACTCCAGTGTCGGAAAGATCGCCCGCTACCCCGAGGGAGCGCTCCAGCCGGCCGGCAGTGTGATGACCGTCGAGTTCACGGCCAACGGCCACAAGTTCCTCGGACTCAACGGCGGCCCCCAGTTCAAGTTCACCGAGGCGGTCTCCTTCATGATCTTCTGCGAGAACCAGGAGGAGATCGACTACTACTGGGCCAAGCTCACCGAGAACGGCGGCGAGCCCGGCCCCTGCGGCTGGCTCAAGGACCGGTACGGCGTGTCCTGGCAGGTCGTCCCCGACCGGCTCGACGACATGATCACCGACCCGGACCCGGCGAAGGCGGCCCGCGTGACCCAGGCGTTCATGGCCATGAGCAAGTTCGACATCGCCGCCCTGGACAAGGCGTACGCGGGCGAATGACGCGCTCCCCGGACAGGGGCAGGAAGCCCTTCTGCCCCTACCGGGACTCGGCCACGATCTCCCCGATCACATGCCGCGAGTTCGCCGCGACCGGCGGGTTCGTCTCCCAGTAGTACGGCAGCGCGATGACCGCGATCGACAGGGCCCAGCCCCGGCCTCGCGCCCACTCGGCCTCGTCCGCGCCCACGGCCTCGCGGAAGACGCCGCGGACCTCGGCGGGCAGCAGACACCAGGCGCTGATCAGGTCGACGGCGGGATCGCCCACCCCCACCGTGCCGTAGTCGATCACGCCGGTCAGCCGTCCGTCCCTGACCAGCAGGTTCCCGGCCATCAGGTCGCCGTGCGCCCAGACCGGCGGCCCGGCGTACTCCGGGGCGCGCAGGGCCTGTTCCCACAGGTCCGTCACCGCAGCGGTGTCGATCCGCCCCGCCAGCTGCGCGAGCGCCTCACGCATGAACCGGTCCCGGGTCGCCAGCGGCACACCCCGGTACCCGATCGGGCCCTGCGCCGCGTCGATCCGGCGCAGGGCGGTGACGTACGCCCCCAGGTCCTCGGCGAGCAGCCGGGGTTCCTCCAGCGTGCCGGGCACCGGGTTGTGACCCTCCAGCCAGCCGTACACCGCCCAGGGCCACGGGAAGTCCTCGCCGGGCTCACCCTGCCCGAGGGGTTCGGGCGCGGCGGCGGGCAGCCCGGGTGCCAGCCGCGGCAGCCAGCGCAGTTCGTGCGTGATGGCGTCGACGGCGCGTGGATGCCGGGGGAGCCGTACGACCTTGTCCGCGCCGAGGCGGAACATGGCGTTCTCCGTCCCGGAGGACTCCAGGCGCCGCAGGGGCAGTCCTGCCCACCGCGGGAACCGTCCCGCGATCAGCCGGCCGACGAGCGAGACGTCGATGTCCACCTCGTCCTCATGCATTCGCACCGCGCACATGCCGCCATTCGAGCGGTCAACTCGCCGACTGTCGAATGGTTTTCGTGATCTCCCGGGCGATGCGCAGGATGCCGGGGGAGCGGACCGGGCAGGGCTTCGGTGTGGACGTCGTGGGGGCCAGGCAGAAGTGCAGGTAGTCGTCGTCCCGGTGCAGGGCCGTCCGGTCGCGCGACGGCTGAGTGCAGTAGTCGGGGTGGGCACGCTCGTAGGTGGTGCACGGGAGGTACTGCGTCCAGGTGTAGCGGCCCGAGCCCGGACTCACCGCCCTCCCGGCGTCGGCGACGATGCCTCCCGAGGTGGCGGCCAGCCGCTCGTACAGGCCGTTCACCCGGCGCACCCGGTCGGGCGTGATCGGATCCGGGCCCTGGAGCACCCACACGATCCGCGGCCGGTGGGAGCCGCCGGCCGTCGTGATCTGCTCGACGAGCCTGCGCGCGTCGGCCTCGTACCGCTTGAAGTACCGCTGTCGCGCACCGTCGTACGTGATCCCGTCCATGCACCAGGTGAAGTCCCAGGCGTTGCCCCAGAACTGCAGCACCACGAAGTCCGGACGCAGCGACCGCACCAGGGCGGCCGCCTTGTCCCGGGCCGGTACGAGGGACCGCTCGGCCGTGCCCTCCAGGTAGTCGCACAGGGTGGTGCCCGAGTAGGGGGCGCTCGTGTACTTCGCGCGCAGGTCCCGGCGCAGCTCCTGGCCGAGGACCTTGTGGTTCTCCATGGCGAGCGAGTCGCCGAGGTACAGCACGGTGGGCGCCTTCACGGGGGCCCGGGCGCTGGGGGAGGCCGGGGCACGCTGGTGGGTGGTCGCGGACACCTCCGGAGCGGACGGCGGGGGAGCCTCGGGCCCGGACGACGGATCGCCGCACGCACCGAGCAGCAACCCCGCCACCAGCACACCCACGATCCACGGTCTGCGCATACGGCAACTCCCGCCCCGGGCCGGTGAAACGGCTCACCAGGCAAGCACAGCCGGACCCCAGGGGGAAGACACGCGTCGGCCACGGTCGGCCCGCTCGCGGAGTTCACGACAAGTCGTTCACCAGCACCGCCGCCCCGTCGAACCGCCCGGCCCTGAGATCCGTGAGCGCCTCCACGGCCCTCGACAGCGGATACGGATGGGTGGTCGCGCGTACGCCGTACCTCGCCGCGAGGGTCAGGAACTCGCGGCCGTCCTCGCGTGTGTTGGAGGCGACGCTGCGCACCTGCTTCTCGTAGAAGAGCTCGGTCTCGTAGTGCAGGGGAGGCGTGTCGGTGAGGTGGATGCCGGCGATGGCCAGGACACCGCCGCGGTCCAGGGCGCGCAGGGCGACCGGGACCAGCTCGCCGGCGGGGCGAACAGGATCGCGCTGTCCAGCGGCTCCGGCGGCTTCGCGTACGCGTCCTGCGCGGAGGCCGCGCCCAGCTCCAGTGCCAGCCGCCGGGCGGCCGCACCGCGCGTCATGACGTGCACGGTGGCGCCCTCGGCGAGCGCCACCTGCGCGCACAGATGGGCGCTGCCCCCGAAGCCGTACAGCCCGAGCCGTCCCCCGGGCGGCAGCCCGGCCCGCCGCAGCGCCCGGTGGCCGATGATGCCCGCGCACAGCAGGGGAGCCAGGGCCACGTCCGGCACGCCGTCCGGCAGCCGGTAGGCGAACGCCGCCGGCACCGTCGTGTACTGCGCGTAGCCGCCGTCGGCGCACCAACCCGTGTACTCGGAGCGGGGACACAGGTTCTCCGCGCCGCGCGCGCAGTACGCGCAGCTGCCGTCGGTGCGGCGCAGCCAGGCCACACCGACCCGGTCGCCCACCGCGAAGCCGCGCACCGCCGCGCCCGCCCCGGCCACCACCCCGACGACCTCGTGACCGGGCGTGACGCCCGCCCGCCGCACGGGCAGGTCACCCTCGACGACGTGCAGGTCGGTGCGGCACACCCCGCATGCGCGCACACGCACCAGCAGCTCGTCGTCCGCGGGCACCGGCACCGGTTTCCCGACCAGCCGCAGGGACCCCTCCTCGACAGGGCCCGGCCGTACCACCGACCACGCGAGCATCGTCCCGTCCGCCATGCCGCCGCTCCCCGTCCTGCCGAAGCCCCTCGCCCAGTCTGCGACGGAACCGCCCGTTCGGGCCGCCCCGCGGGTGATTAGCGTGAGGAAACGGACTATCCACCCATTCGGAGAGGGCCGCAGTCATGGCCGTGCAACCTGAAGGAAGCCCGTGCTGGGCCGACGCGATGTTCAGTGACCTCGAAGGGGCCAAGAGCTTCTACGGAGACGTCCTCGGCTGGACCTTCGCCGAGGCGTCGACGGAGTTCGGCAACTACACCGAGGCGTATGCGAACGGCAAGGCGGTCGCCGCCGTCGTCCCGCCCATGCCGGGCCAGGAGGGCCAGTCGCAGTGGTGCCTGTACTTCGCGGCCCGGGACGCCGCCGCCACCGCCGCCCGGATCCGTGACCACGGCGGCGAGGTGCTGATGGAGCCGATGCGGGTCGGCGACTTCGGTACCATGTGCCTGGCCCGCGACCCGGCGGTGTCGTCTTCGGTGTGTGGCAGGCGGGCACCCATGAGGGCTTCGACACGATGGCCGAACCGGGTGCCTACACGTGGGCGGAGGTCTTCACCCGCGAGCCCGAGAAGTCCGACGCGTTCTTCCCCGCCGTCTTCTCCTACACGCAGAAGGAGATGGAGCACGAGCAGATGGACTTCCGGATCTACGACCTCGGCGACCGCACCGTGCTGGGCCGGATGAAGATGACGGAAGACTTCCCGCCCGAGGTGCCGCCGTACATCAACGTCTACTTCGCCGTCGAGGACTGCGACGACGCCGTCGCGAAGGCCACCAAGCTCGGTGGCGTCCTGCGCTTCGGGCCCATGGACACCCCGTTCGGCCGGTTCGCTTCCCTCAGTGATCCGCAGGGCGCCAACTTCTCGGTCATCGACATCACCAGGACCGAGGGCGAGATGCCGAAGACGACCGATGTGAGCTGAGACCTCCGGCCGGACGGCCCATGCGGTCATGGCATGATCGGGTCCATGCGTGAACGTGTTGTGGCCGCGTGTGACGGGGCTTCGAAGGGAAATCCCGGGCCCGCGGGCTGGGCCTGGGTCGTCGCCGATGCTTCCGAGAGCCCGGAGCGCTGGGAGGCGGGGCCGCTCGGCAGGGCCACCAACAACGTCGCGGAACTCACCGCGCTGGAGCGCCTGCTGACGGCGACCGACCCGGACGTGCCGCTCGAGATCCGGATGGACTCGCAGTACGCGATGAAGGCCGTCACCACCTGGCTGCCCGGCTGGAAGCGCAACGGCTGGAAGACGTCCGGCGGGAAGCCGGTCGCCAACCAGGACCTCGTCGTGCGCATCGACGAGCTCCTGGAGGGCCGCTCGGTCGAGTTCCGCTACGTGCCCGCCCACCAGGTCGACGGCGACCGGCTCAACGACTTCGCCGACCGCGCGGCCAGCCAGGCCGCCATCGTCCAGGAGCCCGCGGGCAGCGCCCTCGGCTCCCCGGAGCCGCCGCCCGCCCCGGACATCCCGTCGGCCAAGGCCCCGCGCTCCCGGTCGCGCGGCGGCTCGGCCCGCACCGCGAAGGCCTCCTCGCGCACCATCAAGGCCAAGTTCCCCGGCCGCTGCCAGTGCGGCCGCTCCTACGCGGCCGGTGAGTCCATCGCCAAGAACGACAGCGGCTGGGGCCACCCGGAGTGCCGCACGGCCGAGACCGTCTGACCGGAGAGGCGCGGGCCGCCCGGACGCGGAGTGCAGTCGGACCTCTCTGCTCTCTCAGCCGGCATGGAGGACCCGAAAGCGATCGGGTTCCGCCGGATCTCGATCAACGACTTGGACCGGCGCCGAGGCCCATTGCCACACGCTGATGCCTGGCGTGCGGGAGAACCGGATCTGCCCGCGGGTGCCTTCGACCGCGACGCGCGGCCAGGATTCGGCGGTGCGCCCCCGGTCCACGCCGTGAGAACGCAGCACATCGGCGAGGACGGCGACCGTGTCATAGCCCTCGAAGGCGACGAACGAGGGCGCTTCGCCCAGCCGCTCGCGGAGGGCCTTCTCGACTCGTGCACCGAGTGGGCTGAGGCGCTCGGGCAGATAGCGCAAGAACGGGATCGCGGCGCCGTCGTCGCCCAGCAACGTCGCCCACCCGGCGAACTCCGGTTGCCCGGCCGGAGCACCGATCATGATCTCGGCGAGGCGCTGGTCGCGGCGGACAGACGTGACGATCGGCACGGCCGGCTCAGGGTGGCCGACCAGAAGGAGGAGGGCTGTCGCGCGATGGCCGACGAGTTCGTCGCACACGGCCGTGGGGGTGAGCGCGCTCATGTCGAGTTCGATGACGGTGCCGCCGCGTGAAGCGAGGTGCTCCCGAAGAATGAGGGTCCCGGAGGCCCAGTAGACACTCTTCTGTGCTGCTACGGCGATCCGGCTGTGGCCCGCGCCGAGGAGGAAGTCCGCGTAGACCTGCCAGCCGCGGGACTGCGGCGGGGAGAGGCGCGCGACCCATTCCGTCGGCTGGTCGGTGAGTGCGTCGAGAACCGCTGACGAGCAGAGGAACGGCAGGCCGAGGGCGTCGGCCCTGCCGGCAGCGGCGCGAGCGACGACGCTGTGATACTCCCCTGCGAGGGCAGCCACACCCAGGCGAGCCAGTTCGTCCACGGCTGCCGCGGCTCTCTGCGGATCAGCCGCGGTGTCTCGGACCACCAGTTCGAGCGGTCTTCCGACGATCCCGCCGGCGTCATTGACGTCCCGAACGGCCGACTCGAGTCCGGCGAGCAGGTGTTGGCCTGCCTCGACCCAGCCAGGCCGAGTCAGCGGAACGAGAGCGCCGATCCGGACGGCTGATCCGTCAGTCCGCATGCGGGTGATCATGCCGACATTGATCCACCGCCATCACCAACAGGCAACCGGTTATTTGTCCGCTGAGCTGTCGGGGGAACAGGCGGTCGTTCAACTTGCCGACGTGGCGCACGTGTGCTGGCAGAAGAGGTCGATCGTGTCCGTGCGCAGCCGGCGCAGCGAGGCGTCGGCTGACCCGCGGTGAACGAAAACCCGCGGCCGAGGACGCTGTTCAGCCGCGGTCGGCGGCGGCGGACACGTCCTCGGCGGACGCCCACGCGGCCAGCAGGTGCAGCGCGTCGTGGGCCGGGGTGGTGGGCTCCGCGGAATAGGCGGTCAGGGTCAGGCCCGGCTGCGAGGGCAGTTCCATCGCGTCGAAGTCGAGCGTCATCTCGCCGATGGCCGGGTGGCGGAAGGCCTTGCGGCCGGTGTGGTGCAGGCGCACGTTGTGCTTGGCCCACGCGGTACGGAACTCCTCGCTGCGGGTGACGAGTTCACCGATCAGCCCGGTCAGGCCGGTGTCGCCGGGAGCCCGTCCGGCCTCCGTGCGCAGCAGGGACACCGTGGTGTTCAGGGACTCCTCCCAATCGGGGAAGAAGTCCCTGCCCGCGGGGTTCAGGAACTGGAAGCGGGCGATGTTGACCGTCTGAACGCCGTGATCGGCGAACAGGGGTGCGTACAGCGCGCGCCCCAGGCGGTTGACGGCGAGGATGTCGAGGCGGCCGTTGCGGATGAAGGCCGGGGAGTCCGTCATGGAGTCCAGGACCCGCAGCACACTGTCCGGCAGCGGGCCGGGGGCGTGTTTCGTGCGGCGGGCGGGACGTCTGGCGACGGCGCGGGCCAGGTCGTACAGGTGGGCGCGCTCGGCGTCATCCAGCCGCAGGGCGTTCGCGACGGAGTCGAGGACCTCCTCGGAAGCCCCGGCCAGGTGCCCGCGCTCCAGACGGACGTAGTAGTCGACGCTGACCCCGGCGAGCAGCGCGACCTCCTCACGCCGCAGCCCTGGCACGCGCCGGTTGCCGCCGTAGGCAGGCAGACCGGCCTGCTGTGGGGTGATCTTCGCGCGCCGGGAGGCGAGGAACTCGCGGATGTCGCTCTCGGTACTCACACGCTCCAGGCTAGGCCGGTCGGCCCGGATGAGGGGGGGCCTGTCAGTACCTGGAACGACCGTGCCTTCCCCGCCCGCTTGGCCTGCGGTTTCCTCGAAGGCAGCGGCGCCACCGAAACGTACTCGAAGTCATTGCAGGGAGTCATGAGATGGCGAAGCAATCCGCGCCTCAGGAGCTGACCCAGATCGCGCCGAAGCTCGTCGAAGTCACCAACCATGTGCTTTTCGGTGATGTATGGGAACGCGCTGAACTGTCCCCGCGGGACCGGAGCCTGGTGACGGTCAGCGTGCTTGCCGCGCTGTACCGCAGCGAGCAGCTGCCGTACCACCTGGCTGTGGCGCTGGAGAACGGGCTCACGGTGGAAGAGCTGTCCGAGGCGATCACGCACCTGGCCTTCTACGCCGGCTGGCCCAACGCCATGACCGCGATCAACCAGCTGAAGAAGATCGCCGACGAGCTGGCGTCCTGACGCCCCGGGCCGCCCGGCCTCCCCCGCACCCGGCCACCTCTTCGGATCAAGGAGAACAGTCGTGGAACACATCACGGAAACCCCCACCGTCAAGGCCCCGGCCGAGCGCTTCACCGGCGAGGTCTACCTGAACCCGATCGAGGCGCCCTCCGATCCGGCCCGCCTGGCGTCCGCGCTGGTGCGCTTCACCCCCGGTGCCCGGACGAACTGGCACTCCCACGCCAAGGGCCAGGTCCTGTACATCACCGACGGCGTCGGCCTGGTCGGCACCCGCGACGGCGACGTGGTGCGGATCACCGCCGGTGAGACCGTCAAGTGCCCGCCGGCGAGGAGCACTGGCACGGCGCCACCGACACCACCCTCATGGCCCACATCGCCCTGGTCGTCGGTGACGAGAGCGGGGACGGCACCACCTGGCTGGAACCCGTCACCGACGACCAGTACACCGCCGCCCTGGCCGCCATCGGCCACTGACAGCCCGCAACACCCCTGGGCGTCAGGCGTCGAACGTGTAGTGCGCCGTGTGGTCCAGCAGATCCGCCGGGCTCGTGTCGTGCCACGGCCTCATCGTCTCGCGCAGGTCGATCACGTTCGGCGTGCCCGCGGCCGGCAGATAGCCGGAGCCGGGGTGCCGCCGCTGCCACTCGGCCCACAGTTTGTCGATGTACGCGTGGTGCAGCCAGAACACCGGGTCGTTGGGGGACACCCCGGTGGCCATCTGCCCGCCGACCCAGACGTGGACGCGGTTGTGCAGATTGACGCCCCGCCACCCTTCGAGGTGATTGCGGAAACCGTCCGAGGCGCTGTTCCAGGGCGCCATGTCGTACGTGGGTATCGACAGCACCGATTCGGCCTCGGCCGGCGTCGGCAGCTGACGCCCTCCGGCACCGAGGGCCCGCCGCAGGAACGTACGGCCGTCGACCCGCACGTTGATCGGCCAGTTCCCCGAGGACGCGGAGAACGGTCCGTCCGTCACCCGGCCGTCCCGCTCGCGCCCGGTGCCCCCGAGGAAGTCGGGCGCCCACAGCGAGGAGCGCGGCGAACGGTCGACGGTCCAGTCCCAGTACGGCAGGGCCACCGACGCGTCCACCGACTGCAACGCCCGCTCGAACTCCAGGAGGAATCTTCGGTGCCAGGGCAGGAAGGACGGTGAGCGGTGTCCCGTCCGCTCGCCGTCGTCGGTGTCGGAGACGATGAACGCGTTGTGCGTCGTGACGAATTCGTCGTAGCGGCCGCTGCGCTTCAACTCCAGGAGCGCGGCGACGAAACGCCGCTTCTCGTCGGCGGTCAGGGCGGACTGGTTCTTGCGGACGGTCATGTGCGGGTGCTCCAGATGCCTTTCGGGGCGGATCAGTTGGCGGGGAAGGGCAGCAGTGGCGCGCCCTGGAGTTCGTCCACGGCGGCGCGGGCGGCGGCACGCGGGGTGGGCACCGGGTCGTAGTGGCTGACGACGCTGATCCACGTGCCGTCGGCGTTGCGCATCACGTGCAGTTCCACACCGTCGACGAACACCGCGTATCCCGCGCCGTGGTGGTGACCGGCGCCGGCGGCCGGACGGCCCTGTATCCGGCGGCCCTTGTAGACCTCGTCGAAGGTCCCGTGGGAGTCGTGGTGCCCGGCGGCCATGGCCGGGGTGCTTGCCGGCCATGTCCCCGCGGCAGCGGCGACGACGGCCGCGGCGGTGAGCGCACGGCGACGGCTGAGTTCCGGCATGCGGACCTCCTGGGTTCGTTCGGCTGATGACCCCGCATGCCTATCGGCCCGTCCGGTACCGGGAGAAATCCACGCGAGCCGGTTGGCTGTGATTCGGGCAATTCCCCTTATGTCGTGCAAGGTTGAACCAAGGTGATCTTGCTGCGAGAGCTTGTTCGAGCGGTGTGGAGCGGAAAGTTCCGCCCGCGAGGGGTGTCGTGACGGATGTTTCTCCCCGTGCGGGCCGCCGCTCGTGGTGCGCGTCACGCCGTGAATCTGACGCGATTCGGTGACCCGGCCGATGATGCTCTTGTCCTGCTACTCTGCGTACGCAATTGACAGCTCTCGGTAATTCTCAGGGGTGTGCGTGAAGGTCGCCTGTGTCGGCGGCGGGCCCGCCGGTCTGTATCTCTCGATCCTGCTGAAGCGGCAGGACCCCTCCCACGACATCACCGTCCACGAACGCGACCCGGAGGGCTCGACCTACGGCTGGGGCGTGACGTACTGGCGCGGACTGTACGACCGACTCCACGAGCAGGACCCCGAGTCGGCGCGCGCCCTCGACGGCGACTCCGTCCGCTGGCGTGACGGCGTCGCCCACGTCCGGGACCTGACGGCCCGACACAGCGGCGACCAAGGCCACGGCATCGGCCGCCACCGGCTGCTGGAGATCCTCGCCGCCCGGGCCCGCGAGCTCGGCGTGCGCCTGGAGTACGGGCGCGAGATCACCGCCGACGGCCTGCCGGCCGACGCCGACCTGGTCGTGGCGGCCGACGGTGTCCACAGCGCCCTGCGCACCCGCCACGCCGCACACTTCGGCACGGAGGTCACGACCGGGCGCAACCCGTACGTCTGGCTCGGCACCACGAAGGTCTTCGACGCCTTCACCTTCGCCTTCGTCGAGACCGATCACGGCTGGATCTGGTGCTACGGCTACGGATACGGCCCCGACCGCAGCACCTGCGTCATCGAGTGCGCACCCGAGACCTGGACCGGACTGGGGCTGCACCGGGCGAGCGAGGGCGACGGGCGGGCACTGCTGGAGAGGCTCTTCGCCGGCGTCCTGGACGGCCATCCCCTGCTCGGCGGCACCGGCGGCACGCCCTGGCAGACCTTCCGCACCCTCACGAACCGCACCTGGTACCGCGACAACCTCGTCCTGCTCGGCGACTGCGCCCACACCACGCACTACTCCATCGGCGCCGGCACCACCCTCGCCCTGGAGGACGCGATCGCCCTGGCCGCCGCGCTGCGCGAGCACTCCGCACTCCCACAGGCCCTCGCCCGCTACGAACGGGAACGCAAGGCGGCCCTCCTGCCCGTGCAGAGCGCGGCCCGCTACAGCGCCCAGTGGTACGAGAACCTCCCGCGTTACATGCGGCTGCCGCCGGAGCGGATGTTCGCCCTGCTCGGCCAGCGGCACTCGCCCCTGCTGCCCACGTCCCGCCGCACCTGTACTACCGGCTCGACCGGGCGGCCGGGCAGCTGGAGACGCTGCGCCGGTTCAAGCGCTGGCTGGGCCCGAAGGTCGCGCGGACCGTGCACGCGCGGGCGCTGGCCGCCCGCGAATGAGCGCCCGCGCAAGCATGCCGCTCTCGGAGCGTCACGTGCCCGCCGTGCGGGCGCACCTCACTCCCGGCGCCCTGCCCGAACAGCCGGTCCAGGAAGGCGTTGCCGTAGACGCGGTGCGGATCCAGCCGGTCCAGCACCGCGTCCGCCTCGGCCCACTCGGCCGCACCGACCGCGGCCGGCACCACCGAGCCCAGCACCTCCTCGTCGCTCCACGCCCCGTCGTCCGTGTACGCCCACCCCTTGGACCACTCCACCCGGGTCAGGGCGGAGTCGCCGTCGTACGCGCGCAGCAGGAACCGCTCGATATCGCGCAGGAACGCCTCCGCGTCCGGCGTGCCCGGCAGCGTCAGGACGTCCAGCCACACGGCCGTGTCCCACTCGGGGCGGTCCTCGCGCGGCCGGAGCGCGGACAGCAGCGGCGGACGGGCCCCGGCCACCCCGGAGTCGCCCGGGTCGTCCAGTCCGGTCACCCGGATCTCCACCGACCCGTTGACGGGGAAGCTGCCCCGGGCCGCGTACGCCGCCAGCCGCTCCCCGTAGAACGCGACGAACTCGGAGACGACCTTCTGCACTTGGTCCCTGGACGTGAGCACGGCGTAGCCGTTCGCGTGGACCCGCAGGGTGGTCGGCTTCAGATACAGCAGCGTGTTCTTGGACGGCCCCAGATGTCGCCGGACAGCGTCGCCACCAACCCGAGCGCGGCCGCGTCGTACTGCGCGGTGCCGAGCACCGGCGCCAGATACCAGGCCGCCTCCGACGTCATCCGGCCCACCAGCTTTGCCACCGGGGTCGGGACGTTGTCGGAGAACGGGTAGTTGTACGGCCGTGTCACGTGCCGTGAGGTCAGCGGCCGGGTGGGGGAGACGCTCCACACCTTCAGCCAGGGGTGCTCGGTGAAGGCGAACCAGATCGCCTCGACCCGCCCGGCCTCCTCCAGGAAGCTCGCGAACGTGCGCCCGTTCCCGGAACCGGGCGCGGCGAACAGTTCGCCGGCCGGGATGTCCGTACGGCTCACGCACCGCAGGTTGGTGTTCGCGCCCACCCGCAGCACCACCTCGGTCACCAGGGACCGCCCGAGATGGGCCAGCAGCGCGGCGCAGTCCGCCTCGTCACGGTGGAACGTGCGCAGCGCGTACGCGCCGGCCCGGGAGTCCCACACCACGGCCGTCAGGGACAGGATCAGGTTGCTCAGCGAGCCGTACGTGTGGCCCGGCAGGTGCCGCTCGCCCCGCGCGGGAACGGCGGCGCCGTGCGCGTCGATCGCCAGGGCGCCGCCCAGGGTGAGGACACCGGGAGCGGGAGCCGCCGTGACACCGAGGCCGTGCTCCTCCAGGAAGGTGAGCAGGGCCTCCATGGTCACGCCGGTGCCGGCGCGCACGGCGGCCGGCGAGTCCAGGGCGAGGCCGGTCAGGTGAGGCGCGGTGTCGACGAGGAGGACGGGTGCGCCGGACGGCGTGCCCTCCGTCACCGTCAGGGAGACCAGCCGTGCGAGGCGCCCCGGGCGCGCACACGCCACCCGTGCCGCCGGGCCCAGTTGACGACGTCGACCACCTGGTCGGGGCTTCCCGGCGCACAGGCCCACAAGCCGTCGGCGGTGATCTCGCCGACCCAGTTCCGGTACGCCGAGCGGTACAGCGCGACGTCCTCGGGGAAGTCCGGCAACTCCGCCGCGGCTGCCGCCGGATCCGCCGGCAGCCCCGGCACGGCGGCCAGCGCGGCCGCGGTGAGGAGGAAACCCCGGCGCGACCAACGCGCCTCGTCCGACCCGAAGTT
Source organism: Streptomyces coeruleorubidus (assembly GCF_028885415.1). Taxonomy (GTDB): domain Bacteria; phylum Actinomycetota; class Actinomycetes; order Streptomycetales; family Streptomycetaceae; genus Streptomyces; species Streptomyces coeruleorubidus_A. Next base: position 219,477 of record NZ_CP118527.1, on the reverse strand, counting down.
GCTCTCTGAGCCAGTTGTCACATGGAGCCACGCTAGAGGCCCGTTGACACGTGACGCGTCCCTGTCGAACCTATTCACTCGTGTGAGTGAATCGGGCGAGGGTGGCGGCCAGGAGCGAGACGGTCCGCGCGCGGCCGTGACGGATGACAGACTGACGCCCATGGACGAGCGCACATTCGACAGGTCGGGCCAGCACGCTTCCGTCGTCGGTCTCGGTACGTGGCAGCTGGGTGCCGACTGGGGAGACGTCGACGACAAGGAAGCCCTCGCGGTACTCGAGGCGGCGGCCGAGGCCGGGGTGACCTTCTTCGACACCGCCGACGTGTACGGCGACGGCCGCAGCGAGCAGACCATCGCCGCGTTCCTCGGCGGCAGGCCGGACCTGCACGTGCTGGTCGCCACCAAGATGGGCCGCCGGGTCGACCAGATCCCCGAGAACTACGTGCTCGACAACTTCCGCGCCTGGAACGACCGCTCCCGGCGCAACCTCGGCGTCGACCGCATCGACCTGGTGCAGCTGCACTGCCCGCCGACGCCCGTCTACTCCACGGACGAGGTGTTCGACGCCCTGGACACCCTGGTCGAGGAGGAGCGGATCGCCGCGTACGGCGTCAGCGTCGAGACCTGCGCCGAGGCGCTGACCGCGATCGCCCGGCCGAACGTGGCGAGCGTGCAGATCATCCTCAACCCGTTCCGCATGAAGCCCCTGCGCGAGGTGCTCCCGCCGCCCGCGAGGCCGGCGTCGGCATCATCGCCCGCGTCCCGCTCGCCTCCGGCCTGCTGTCGGGCAAGTACACGCGGGACACGGTCTTCCCCGAGAACGACCACCGCACCTACAACCGGCACGGCGAGTCCTTCGACGTGGGCGAGACCTTCTCCGGCGTCGACTACGTCACCGGTGTCGAGGCGGCCGCCGAGTTCGCCGCGCTCGCCCCCGAGGGCTGCACCCCGGCCCAGCTGGCCCTGCGCTGGATCATCGACCAGCCCGGCGTGACCACCGTGATCCCCGGCGCCGCTCGCCCGAGCAGGCCCGCGCGAACGCGGCCGCCGCCCGTCTGCCGGAGCTGTCCGGCGAGACGCTGACGGCGATCCGCGACCTCTACGACCGGCGGATCAAGGACCAGGTCGAATCCCGCTGGTAGGCAGGGCCTCGCGTCCCGTTCCGGCCCGTCACGGCACCAGGAGCAGCTGCCTCTCCTGCTCCTGGTCGCCGGACGCGACACCGTCGTCGCGGGCCGTGAAGGCCCGGGCGAGCGTGTCGCTCGCCCGCCGCACCGCCTCCGGGGCGCCCTGCACCGTGACGGTCACCGGGGCGGACAGGCGCTCGGCGCCCGCCCCGGCACTCCCGGCGGGACTCGCGTCCGTGCCGCCGTCGAAGGTCGCCATGTGCACCGTCGCGTTCTCGTCGGCGGGCAGCTCGTCCGGCGCGCCGAACGTGCCTTCCAGGGCCCGGACGACCGCTCGTGCGTCGTCGGCGCCCCCGCCGCTGAGCGTGACGGTGAGCTGCGTACCGGACATGCGTCCACGACCTCCTCGGGCTGTGCGTCAGTCGCCGTCCGTGTAACCGTCCGCTGATCGCTCAAACCGCCGCGCGGACCGGGACGACGGCCGCTTACGGGGAACCCGCGTGAGAGAAGCACTTTCGTTCTCACACCGGGGAGGAACAGTGGCGGACACGGCAGAGGGCGCGCCGAGGCGCCGGGGGCGCAACGAGACGGAGGAGGAGAGAGCGGACCGGATGTGGCAGGAGCTCATCCAGGAGGTCCGCGTGGCCCAGATGGGCGTGCAGATCCTGTTCGGTTTTCTGCTGACCGTGGTGTTCACCGAGAAGTACGACGACCTGACCGACACGGACCAGAGGATCTACCTCCTGACGGTCGTCCTCGGCGCGTGCGCGACCGGGGCGCTCATCGGGCCGGTGTCCCTGCACCGCCTGGTCTCCGGGCGGCGCGTCAAACCGCAGGCGGTGCAGCTGGCCTCCCGGCTCACCCTGCTCGGGCTCGTGCTGCTGCTCGCCACGATGACCGCCTCACTGCTGCTGATCCTGCGTGTGGCGACGCACGACGGCTTCGTGCCCTACCTCGTCGCCGGCGTGGTCGGCTGGTACCTGCTGTGCTGGTTCGTCCTGCCTCTGTGGACCCGGCACCGCCACACGTCGAAGTGACGGCCCGTGGTGCTGCCCGCCGTCAGCACCACGGTGTCGGCGGCCGGCGGACGGCACAGCAGGTTCGTCAGCGGGAAACGCCCCGGATCAGCCCCGGTGATGACGTCCGCCAGGAAGTCGTCGACGCGGACCTCCTCGCGGCCCGGCGGGACCACCTCGTGGGTCTCCCGCAGGAACGCCGCGAACGCCGGAGCCCACGCGAACACCACCGCGTGGTGACGGCCGCCGTCGGGTCGGGCGTCACCGAGGAACTCCAGGCGCAGCTCCTGCCACATGCCCAGCGACTCGGGACGCATCCGCACGTCCCCAGCCCGACCGGACGCCGCAGCCCCTCGCCGAGCATCTCGCGGTCCAGCTGCCAGCGGGCGAGGACACGGCCGTCGTGGCTGAAGACGACGGTGACGGCGAACGGGTCCGCGGCGTCGTAGCTCAGGTGGGCGAGCACGCAGAAGCGGTCCGTGTCACCCGCCTGGAGCTGCACCACCAGGGTCTTGTGCACGAAGGAGTTCACGAGAGGGCCTCCGGGAAGAACCAACCGACGTAGAGCCCTCTAGTACCCCCTACACGCACAAGATGCTCAGCCCTCCGGGTGATTCCCGCGGGCACCGCGCAGGGACTCGATGCACACGGCCACGGCCCGCTGGAGCTCCTCCAGACGCTGGACCATGTCGTCCTCGTAGAAATCCCCGGCGTCGTCGAAGGTCAGTTCCTCGAACACCTTGGTCGCCTTCTGGAGGCTACTGTAGAACTTCGTGCGCCGCTCCTGCACCCGCAGCCCCGGGTCGGTCTCGACGGTCTCGACGACGAGGGACTTCATGGTCTCGTACGCCTCGGCGGCCCACTCGCCGGCGTCCTCGCCCTCGTCCAACTCGTCGATGAGCGACAGGTGCCGCTCGGCCTCCTGCCGGAGGTCGGCCGGCGCGTCCACGGTCTGCCCGGCGGGCGTCTTGATCTGCCCGGACTCGGCGATCTGGCGCACGTATCCGATGCGGTCGGCCGCCCTGCTCTCGCCGGCGACGGCCTTCTTCAGTTCGTCGGTGCGCACGACGTCACGGGCCAGCTCGGACTGGAGCTCGGGATCCTCCCGGACCCGGTCCAGCAGGGCCTGGCGGGCCGCGCGGGCCGTGGCGGGGTCGGCGAGGATCGCGGCGCGCAGAGCGGTGGGGTTCTCCGCGACCTCCAGCGCCTTCGTGGGCCGGATGCCCTCCGACTCGGCGGCCTCGGCGATGGCGGTGCCGCGCTCGGAGGTGGCGCTGTTGCGGGAGACGTAGTAGCTCAGCCACACGTCGGCGTCCGGCAGCTCCACCTCCTGACCCGGCGTCAGGGCCTCGAAGTGCGGGACCAGACCGTCGTCGGCCGCCCGGTCCCACGCCTTGTAGTAGCGCATGACCCGCTCGGGGGAGCACCCGGCGAGCTCCGCGAACTCCTTCGCCGACACCTTCGCCGTCTCGTCCGAGGACTGCCCGCCGGGCCGCACACTGCGCGCCACCTTCAACCCGAAGGCCCACCCTCCGGTCCGGGCGTACGCCCCGAACTCCCGCGCGTCCCGCGCGATCGGTTCGGGGCGGGCGCCGGGAGGTTTCGAGCGGGGTGATCGCCAGGGTCACGGACGACTCTCCTGAATGGGGTTGGCCGATTGAGTACGTGCAGGTCGGCAGCCTATACGAGCCCATGGCCCGGGCCGGCCGACGCAAATCGTTTCTCCTCGCCCCGCCCGGCGCGGGAGACTTGGGCCATGGTGAGACCTGAAGTCGGTGCGGCTTTGCGCCACTGCGCGCAATGCGGTGGATACGAGTACGGCGGCGCCCCCGCCTGTGCCGTCTGCCGTGAACTGGTGGACGGCATCGTCGAGGAGGAGTGGGCGGCCTTCCTGCGGCACTGGGACGCCGCCGAAGGCGAGCAGGAGAGAGTGCTGGCCGAGATGGTCGCGGCCGAACCCGACCGGCACGACTGGCGGGTGGTGGACGCAGCCCTGGACCGGCTGGTGTGCCCCGACTGCGGCGACCGGCTCGCACGCGGCCCGGCCGGCTGCCCGGCCTGCGACCGGGCGCACGGCTTTCGCTACGCCGCGATCGAGACCGACCGGCCCGGTGTCCCGCCGGGCAACGAACACGCGATCCGGGTCAATGTCTCGGTGGTGCGCAGGCCGCAGGTCTCCTCCGGGAGCGAGGTCCTCGTCCGCCGCATGCTGCTGCCGCTCCTCCTGGTCGGGTTCTTGCCGACGACCGAGCAGGCCCAGCGGGTGAGCGCGCTGGTCAAGAGGAGCCCCCCGGGGCGGAGGGCTCAACTGGTCGAGGAGAGCGTCGAGGCGCTGGCGGCAGACCTCAGCCGAACGCGTCGCGCAGGGCCGGCAGCAGGGTCTTCTCCGACCAGTCCAGATACGCCGGCTGCGAGTCGCCACCGATCTGGACCAGGGCGATCTCGGTGAAACCGGCCTCGGCGTACGGACGGACGGCCTCGACGAACGCGTCCGGGTCGTCGCCGCAGGGGATGGAGTCGGCGACGTCGTCGGTCGTGACGAACTGGGTCGCCGCCTCGAAGGAATCCGGGTGCGGCAGCTCCGAGTTGACCTTCCAGCCACTGCCGAACCAGCGGAACTGGGAGTGGGCGCGCTTGATCGCCGTGTCCCGGTCGGGGTCGTAGCAGACCGGCAGCTGGCCCACGCGGGGCTTGCCCTCGCCGCCGTGCCGGTCGAACGCCTCCAGCAGCCCCGCCTTGGGCTCCGTGGCGATCACCAGATCGCCCAGCCGGCCCGCGAGCTCGCACGACTGCTCCCCGGAGACGGCGATGCCGATGGGCGGCGCCTGGTCCGGTAGGTCCCACAGCCGGGCCGACTCCACGTCGAAGTGCGTGCCGCGATGGTTGACGTGGCCGCCCTTGAAGAGGGCCCGGATGATCTCCACGGCCTCCTCGAACATCTCGTGCCGTACGTCGACGGACGGCCAGCCGCCGCCCACCACGTGCTCGTTGAGGTTCTCGCCGGAGCCGAGCCCCAGCCGGAAGCGGCCCTCGGACAGCAACTGGACCGTCGCCGCCTTCTGCGCGACCACCGCCGGGTGGTAGCGGAACGTCGGGCACGTCACGTATGTCATCAGCGGGATACGTGACGTGGCCTGGGCGGCCGCACCGAGCACCGCCCACGCGTAGGGCGAGTGCCCCTGCGAGCGCAGCCACGGGAAGTAGTGGTCGGAGGTCACCGAGAAGTCGAAGCCCGCCTCCTCGGCCCGCACCACATGGTCGACGAGCTCTCGGGGGCCGGCCTGCTCGGTCATCATCGTGTATCCGATTTGCACCATAACCGGCGAGTCCCCTGACGACGGGCGTGAAAACTGCTCGATCAAGGCCCCCGGACGGGGGCAGGATGCCCCCATGAGTGCCTCCGCTCTGCCCGCGAGCAGCCCCGCCGCCCAGGGCGTCGACGCGTCCGGCGTCCACGCCTTCCTCGACGCCCTCGAAGCGGCCCCGAGATCGAGCCGCACAGCCTGATGATCATGCGGCACGGCCGGCTGGTCGTCTCCGGCTGGTGGGCGCCGTACACCCCCGACCGCCCCCACCTGCTGTACTCGCTCAGCAAGACCTTCACCGGGACCGCCGCCGCCCTGGCCGAGGCCGAGGGGCTGCTCGACTTCGACGCGCCGGTGATCTCGTACTTCCCGGAGTTGGAGGCCGAGATCACCGACCCGCGCAGCCGGGCCATGCTCGTGAAGCACGTGGCGTCCATGTCGAGCGGCCACGAACGGGAGACCGTCGATGAGGTCTACGGGCTGGACAAGCAGGAGCCCGTGCGCGGGTTCCTGCTGCTGCCGCCGGACCGCGACCCCGGCACCGTCTTCGCCTACAACCAGCCCACCACCTACACCCTCGCCGCGATCGTCCAGCGGGTGACCGGGCAGCCGCTCACCGCCTATCTGCGCCCGCGGCTGCTGGATCCGCTGGGCATCGGCGAGGTGTTCTGGCAGCGGGACCGCGCCGGCCGCGAGATCGGCTACAGCGGTCTGCACGCCACCACCGACGCCGTCGCCCGGCTCGGCGAGCTCTACCTGCGCGACGGGTCTGGGAGGGCGAGCGGCTGCTGCCCGAAGGATGGGTGGCCCGCCCACGCGCCCGCGCATACCGACCGCCGGAGCCATGGGGGGTCCGGACCGGCAGGACTGGGACCGGGGTTACGGCTACCAGTTCTGGATCTCGCGGCACGGCTACCGGGGCGACGGCGCGTACGGCCAGTTCTGCCTGGTGCTGCCCGAGCACGACGCGGTGATCGCGGCGACCGCGGCGAACGAACGGATGCAGGACTTCCTGAACCTCGTCTGGCAGCACCTGCTGCCAGCCTTCGGCCCCGAGCCGCTGCCCGGCCGGGACTCCGCCGACGAGGCCCTGCGGGAGCGCCTCGCCGGGCTCGCTGCCGCCCGCCCCGGCAGGCCGGCACCGCCGGAACGGGCGCAGGAATGGGCAGCCGCCGAGTTCGTGTCCTCCAAGGGGGGCGGTCCCGCTCTGTCGGCCGGGCTCGCACCGGATGCGGACGGCTGGACGCTCCGGCTCACCGAGGGGGAGAACCGGCTGGACCTGCGGATCGGAGCGGAGAGTTGGACGGTGGCGGAGAAGCCGCTCCCGACCGCGGTGAGCGGCGGCTGGACGGATCCCGGCACGCTGGCCGTGGAGGTGGTGTTCCTGGAGACCCCGCACCGACTGGCGCTGACCTGCTCCCTCGCGGACCGTACGCTCACCGCGGGCTGGCGCACGCAGCCCTTCGAGCCCAGGCTCACCCGCCTGCGCGCCCGCGCGGCTCAGTCTGAGCCCGGCCGGAACGTCTTCAGGAAGGTCCGCAGTGCCTCCTGGTTGGCCTTGTCCTCCCAGTCGTCGTCCGGTGTCGTCCAGCGCAGCGAGAAGCTCCGTCCCTCGCCCAGCAGGAAGCCCCGGCCGAAGGTGTGCACCCGGGTGCCGTCGACGTCCGCCGTCCATTCCATGTCGGCGGCCTCGCGTCCCTGGTACGTCGTGGCGCGGATCTCGCCGATCCGCCGGTAGTCGCCGGACCGCTCCAGGTTGGGTTCGACCTCGTCCCGCCACACGGCCACGGGGTCCGGGCCCACGCGTTCGCTGTAGGTGACGGCCAGCGTGCGGTCGTCACCGTCGGCGCCGAAGACCACGCGGTACCGCAGATCGCCCTGGCGATCGGTGTCCAGCCGCTCCCAGCCCTCGGGGAGCGCGACGGAGAAGCCCTCCGGTGCGCGGTAGGTGTGGAACCCGGGCGGCAGGGCCGTGGCCGGGTCGGACGGCGTGCGCGTAGGCGTAGGGGTCGGGGTGGGCGTGGGGTCGGGGACGACGGAGAGGGCGTGGGGGAGGGGGAGCCGGTCCGGCCGGGCGGCTCGGACGGCTCGGGGCTGCCGCCGCCGGTGCCCTCGCCCGGCGGGGCGACGGAGGCCGGTGGCCGGGCCGGGGAGTCCGCCGCGTCGCTGCCCGAGTCGCCGCCGGGCAGCCCCTGGGTCGCGGCGAGCACGGCGACCGCGACGGTGACCACGGCCAGGGTGGTCCCGGCGACCATGGTCCGTCTGCTCCACGCCGGACCCCCCGGCCGCATCGCGGCGTACGCGCCGCGCATCCGCGGCACGGGCACCGTCCCCATGGCCGCTTCCGGGTCCTCGCTGAGCGCGCGGTTCAGCGCCTCCCGGACCACCGGGCGTGTCAGCCGTTCCCGCGCGTCCTTGCGGAGCAGTCCCTGCACGACCTGGGTGAGCGGTCCGGCGCGCACCGGCGTGCGCAGCGGCAGCCGGTCCACGCCCTTGAGGGTGTTCTCCGGCCGGCCCCGGTCCCGGAAGGGCGGACGGCCCTCGACCATCGTGTAGAGGATCGCGCCGAGCGCCCACAGATCGGCCGCCGGCCCGATGTGCTGGTCGCGGGCCTGTTCCGGGGAGGCGAACGCCGGTGCCGTGAGCCGGGGCGCGAGGGTCGCGCCGACGAGGCCGTAGCCGGTGACGACGACCGAATGGTCCTCGCGGACGAACACCTGGCCGGGCTGAGCTCGCCGTGCGTGATGCCCTCGGTGTGCGCGGCGTCCAGCACGTCGAGCACCTCCAGGCCGATGCGGGCGGCCCGCACGTAGTTGAACGTGCCCTGTTCCGAGAGGAGTTCGCCGAGCGGGGTGCCGTCGATCCACTCGTTGACGGTCCACAGGGTGCCGGCCTCCTCGACGGCGTCGACGACCGTGGCGATCCGGCCGGGGCACAGCAGCGCCATGCGTTCGGACGTGCGCAGCAGGCGGCCGGCGGCCCGGCGCTCGGTCTCGTACGCGTCGTCGGGGAGCCCGATCTGCGTGACGAGACACGGGCGGGAGACCTCGCCGGCACCGATGTCCTCGGCGTACCAGCAGATGCGGTTGGTCTCGCGCTGGATGATCTCGAGCAGCCGGTACCGGCCGACGACCAACTGGTGTGTGGAGACGTGCGCCCTGCCCATGGCCATCCCTCGCTGGAAACCTGGCTCTCACCTTTTCCAGAAGTACGGGGGGCGAGCCGTGTTGCGTTCAACCGGATCGCAACTCCGCGTTCATTCTTGTCTTTTATTCAAGAGAGGGGATCAAGTGTGCGAGGGGAAATGGTCTTTCGCGGGCTCAGGAGCGGCTCACCTCGGCCGCCCCGGGATCGGCGCGGGGCGGCCGAGGTGTCGCCGCGGGTGTCTCCGGGGGTGCGGAGAATTCGTCCCCGCCGCCCGCAGATTCCCAAATCCCTGGCTGGCCTGCTGGTAACCGACGGTAAATGCGAAGGTGTCCGACGGCTGAACTCGGCACCCCTGGCGATGAATTCGGCGACGGATTCTCCGAGGGCGGTCGGCTCAGACCTCCCGCCGCACCAGGAAGCCGAGCAGTGACCGCAGTTCACCGAGGGCCCTCGCCTCCAGCGGCACCCCGGCGAGCGCCGTCTCGACGGCGGCGAGGTGGCGCCGGGCCTGAGCCATGGCCGCCGAACGGCCGCCCGCCCGCTCGATCAGCTCCGCCGCCGCACCGGGATCGTCGCCCGTCTCCAGGAGTGCGGCGATCCGGTCGCCACTCGGGGAGCCGAGCGCGACCAGTACCGGCAGCGTCTTCTTCCGCTCCCGCAGATCGCCGTGGACCGGCTTGCCGGTGACCCGAGGGTCGCCCCAGATGCCCAGCACGTCGTCGACGATCTGGAACGCGATCCCGAGGTGCCGGCCCACCCGGTCGAGCGCGGCGGCCGTCACGGGCGCGGCACCGCCGAGCACGGCACCCAGCGCGGCCGCGCAGCCCAGCAGCGAGCCCGTCTTGTGCTCCGCCATCGCCCGGTACTCTTCCGGCCGGACCCGCTCCGGTCCCGTCCAGGGACGGTCGGCGAACAGCAGGTCGTCCGCCTGCCCGCGCACCAGGTCGCCCAGCGCGACGGACAGCGTCCGCACGGCCGCGGCTCCGCCCGGCTGCGCGGCGAGCGTCTCGACGGCCAGCGCGAACAGGGCGTCGCCCGCGAGGACCGCGGGTCCCGTGCCGTAGGCCTTCCACACGGCCGGGCGACGGCGCCGGTCCGCGTCGCCGTCCATGATGTCGTCGTGCAGCAGGGAGAAGGCGTGCACCAGCTCGACCGCGACGGCCGCGGCCACCCCGTCCCGCCCGGACGCACCGGCCGCCTCGGCACCGAGCACCGCGAGCGCCTGCCGCACGCCCTTGCCGCCCGGGGCGACGGCCGGCGCACCGCCCACCTCACACCAGCCGAAGGAGTACGCGGCCATCTCGCCGATCCAGGGGTGCAGTTGGCTGACGGCTTCGGAGAGGGCGGGGCGTACGAGGGTGCGGCAGCGGTGGAGGATCTGGTGGGGTCGGGCTGGAGGTCGGGCGCGGCTGAGTGGTCGGGGGTGCCGGGGCGGCTGGGGCCGCCCGCGCGGACAGGGCTGATCGCGTGGTCGGGGGGCAACGCGTGGAGGGGGCCGACCGCGTGGTCGAGGCCGCCGGAATGGCTGGGGCCTCGCGCATGGTCGGGCTCGGCCGCGTGCACGGGGCCACTCGCGTGGCCGGAGCACACCGCGTGGTCGGGGGTCATCTCGTGGTCGGGGGCGCCCGAGTGGCTCGAGCCGCTCGCGTGGCCGGAGTCGCCCGCCTGGGCGAGGTCACCCGCGTGGCCGAGCCCGCCCGAAAGGCCGTCCGCCTGATCCTGCCCCTCGTCATGCGCGGCCCCGTCCCCCGCGCCGCCCCTACCGCCATGGAGGACACCGTCACCGTGCCACCTCCGCCACCCTCGCCTCGACGAGCCCGGCATCCGATATGCCGAGTTCGTCGTACGCGCGAGCCACCATCTTGCGGGCGTGCTGGAGACCGATCCGCTCCAGTGTGCCGGCGAGCTCGGACAGTTCGGCCGCCGTCTCTGCGCGGTCGCGGCCCAGCCGGGCCAGGGACTTGGCGAGGCCCAGCCGCGACAGCGCCTCCCCGCGGGGCTCGCTCATCTCGCGGAACTCCGCGAGGGCCTGCTCGTACAGGGCGCGCGCCTCGGCGTAACGCCCGGCCCGGTACAGGACGTTGCCGCGCATCTTGTGGTTGTAGGCCAGCGCGCTGGACAGCCGCATCGCGCGGCACGTCGCCTCCGCCTCGCTCAGCAGCTCCAGCGCCCGCTCGGTGTCCCCGTCGCGCACCGACACGACGTCGGCCAGACCACGCAACGCCCAGGCGTGACCGCGCCGGTCGTCGGCGCGCGCGGCGATCTCGGCGGACTCCTCGAACAGGGCGTACGCGGTGTCGTAGTCCCCGGTGTTGCGGTGCATCTGCGCGATGCCCTCCAGCGCCCACACCGTGTGCCGTGCCTCCCCGCGCCGCCGGGCCTCGGCGAGCAGCTGCTCGTGCAGCCGGCCGACGGCCTCGTAGTCGCCTTGGATGCGGCCGGTCTCGGCCAGGCCCGCCAGCGAGTAGCCGCGTACGACGATGTCCCCGCCCTTTTCGCCCAGGTCCGCCGCGAGCTGTAACAGCCGGCGGGCCAGCCGGAACGCCCCGCGCTGCCGGGCCAGCGTGCCGCCGCTCCACAGCGCCCAGGCCATCGCCGCGACGTCCTCGGCCCGGCGGGCGGCCCGGTAACTCGCCTTCCACGCCCGGTCCGCGTCCTCGACCCGGCCCAGTCGGCGGTGCGCCTCGGCCACCGCGAGTCCGGAACGCGCCGCCTCCCCGGGCTTCCCGCGCGCTCGGCCGCCCTCAACTGCTCGGTGCCGGCGGCCAGCACGTCGGTCAGTGAGGAGTTGACGGACAGGGTGGTGAGCGCGCCCTGGTACTCCGGGGCGAATGCCTTGCCGTACATCGATGCCCTTCGTCCGTATACGCATCATGTATACACCCTGTGTATACATGATGCGTATAGAAAGCTGGAAACCTGCCCTGGCCACAAGGGCCAGGGCATCACCTGTTGTCGATCAAGACGTCGACCGTACGGACGGGGTTGCCTGTGAGGCGCAGATCACCGTGGGAGGGGGCTTTAGTGCTGACCAGCCTTCTGCGGTGTCGCCTCGCTCGGCCGCACGACGACGTATCCCTCGCCCTGGAGCGCCAGTTGCACGGCCTCGCCGGAGCCGCCGCGCAGCATCGAGCCGATGGACTGGGAGCGGTGCAGCGAGGTCTGCAGGCCCGCCGTCCAGCCGACGATCGCGTCGGTGTCGACGTACACCGGGTACTGCGGGGAGACCGGGATGACGAGCGGAGTGCCCTCGCACACCAGGCCCAGCTTGCCGTGTCCGGTGAAGACGCTGTTGAACAGGCCGCCGCCGGTGATGCCGGCGCCCTTCACGGTCGCGATGCGGTAGGACAACGTGGCGTCGAAACACAGGACGTTACGGCCGTTGACCGTGAACTCGTCACCGGGTTCGACGTCGACGACGAAGCAGTTCTGCGCTTCGTGGGCGAACCAGGCCTCGCCCTGCCCGCGCACCGCCATCAGCGGAAGTCCCTCCCCGGTGACCGCGCGCTTGAGCATGCCGCCCACGCCCTGGCCCTTGCGCTCGAACTGGAGGTTGCCGCGGTAGGCGATCATCGCGCCCTGTCGGGCGAGCATCTCGCCGTTCACCGTGTAGCGGAGGCACTTGGCGTTCTCGACCGTCATACCCGGTGCGACGGCCGGCTGTGCCATGTGCTGGCTGGAAAAGAGGTCACCCTTCATAGGCGCATCCTCACCCGGAGCGTCCCCCTCCGCCAAGATCGGGGCGTGTGACGGGCAGGGCGCGCGGTGGCGCGGTGTCAGCCGCCGAAGAGCTGCGTCCAGTACGCACCCGCCCGGCCGCCGCCCGCGAAGCCGACCCCGAGGTGCGTGAAGCCGGGCTTGAGGATGTTGGCCCGGTGGCCGGGGCTGTTCATCCAGCCCTCCACCACTTCGGCGGGGGAGCGCTGGCCGCAGGCTATGTTCTCGCCGATGGAACGCCGGGTGGAGCCCGCGGCGGCGGCCCTGTCCCAGGGGCGGCTGCCGTCGGGCGCGGTGTGCGAGTAGAAGCCGCGGGCCACCATGTCCGCGCTGTGCGCCTGGGCGGCGGCCGTGAGCAGGGGATCGGCGGCCAGGGGCGGGAGTCCGGCCCGGGCGCGCTCCCGGTTGGTGAGGTCGGTGACGGTCGCCGCCGCGCCCGCCAGCCCGTCCGGTGCCAGGGGCATGGCCAGAGCGCGGTCCAATAGGTGTCGGCGGTGGGACCGTCGTGGACGTGGGCCACTCCGGCGTGGGTGAACGCCGGGTCGTGCAGGGTGCGGCGGGCCCCGTCCGTGCGCAGACAGTACGCGACGAACTCGGCGGTGGTACGCGGGCCGGACACCAGGTGCTCGCCGACGGTGAGGTACGCGTACCCGGCGCCGAGGACCCGCTGGTAGACGGAGATGCCGTCCCGGCTCTCGACACCGAGGCGTCCGGACGCGGCCATGGCGGCTGCGTGGGCCGCGCCGCGGACACCAGCCGCGGATCGAGCGAGACCGGTGGTGAACCGGCGGCGGTACGAGCGGAGTTGACCAGGGCGGTGAAGCCGTCCGGGTCGGGGGCGGACGGTACCGGGGCGGAGGGCCCGGGGGAGTCGCCGACGCCGGCCGCGCTCCCGATCAGGCGCCGCGCGGCCGGGACCGGCGTCGGCGCATGGGCCGCTCGCTGCGCGCCGCCGGCGAGGGATCTCGGCCGCGCGCCCGGCGCACCGGCCGCCGCCGAGTCCGGCCCGGACCCGGGCGGGTCGTCCACGACGTCGACGCCGAAGTCCTGGCGAGTCCCGCCAATCCGTCGGCGTACCCCTGGCCCAGGGCGCGCAGCTTCCAGCGGTCACCGCGCCGGTAGAGCTCCGCGAGCAGCAGGACCGTCTCCTGGCGGGGGCGCGCGGGGTGAACCGGGCGAGCGGGTGGCCTCCCGCGTCGGTGACGTGCAGCGTGGGGGAGGGCAGACGGCCGAGGGCGGTTCCGGGCTCGGCGGGGCTGACGGCGACGGTGACCCAGGTGGCGCCGGTACGCAGCCTCGCCGGGTCCACGGTGAGCGCGTCGCCCCGCAGCGTCGCTCCCGGTGCGGCCGGCTGGTTGTAGAAGACGAAGTCGCCGTCGTCCCGCACCTTTCCGCCGTCGTCCGTGACGAGCGCGGACACGTCGAACGGGCCGGGCACCCGGACGGTCACCGCCCCGCCCGGAAGCGGCAGATTGCCCCCGGGGACCAACTCGCTCATCACGCCCCCCCTGCTGTCGTCGTACCGGCCTCCCGTGGGGGACGCGGATGCCCGGACAACGGCCGTGGCCGCGCGAGGGTTCCCACGTCAGCCCGGGCCCACGACCGCCTTCAACGTCTTCGACCGACAGACCGACCGAGGCCACCCCGCACAGCGTGGGAGGCCGCACCACTACCGTGTCGTACGCCGGGACGGCACGGAGCATCCGACTCGCTCCCGGTGGCTCCGCGACGCTGCGGGATCTCGCCCCCTGACACCGCCCGCCCCTGCACACCGGCCGAAGGAGCGCCCACGATGCCCCGCACCGCACGCCCCCGCGGCCGCACCGCCCTGGTCACCCTCTCCTGCTGCCTCGCGCTGGGCTGCGCGTCCGGCGGAACACCCCAGGGGAGAAGCCGGCCCCGCCGACCGGCGCCCCGACCGGGCCCGGCTACGGCGTGGTCACCTGGGCCTCCTCCGCCGACCGCATCGGCACGGCGGTCGACGGCCGCGGCTACCGGCTGGTCGTGCGCACCAGCGTCGCGGCACCGGCCTCAGGGTGCGGCTGTCCAACGCCTTCGGGACCAGCCGTGACGTTCGACAACGTCCACGCGGGTCTCCAGCGCGACGGAGCCGCACTCGTCCCCGGCAGCAACCGGCGCCTGACCTTCGGCGGCGCCCGCTCCGTCACGGTCCCCGCCGGCGGCATCGTCTACAGCGACCCGCTGCCCGGCCACGTCCCCGCCGCGAGCGCGCTCGCCGTCAGCCTCCACGTCCCCGGGCGGCGGAGTGCTCACCGGGCACTGGATGGCGATGCAGACGTCGTACACCACCGACGGCGACCACACCGCGGAGGAGAGCGGCGCCAACTGGGCGCAGCGGACAGGGTCCTGGTTCTACCTCGACGCCGTCACCGTGCGGCCCGGCCCGCTGCGGGCGCGGTGGCCGCTCTCGGCGACTCGATCACCGACGGCTGCAGTCCACGACCGACCTCGACCGCCGCTGGCCCGACCACCTCGCCCGCCGGCTGCGCACGTCCCCCGAGACCACCGTCAGGGGAGTGGCCAACGCGGGCATCGCAGGTAACAAGGTCCTCACCGACGGCCCCGGACAGAGCGCCCTGAACCGACTGTCGCGGGACGTGCTCTCATTGCCGGGTCTGCGCACGGTGTTCCTCTTCCAGGGCGTCAACGACATCAAGGCCGAGCCCGGCGCCACGGCCGACGAGCTCATCGCCGGGTACCGCACGCTGGCCGACAGGGCGCACGCGGCCGGGAAGTGCGTCGTCGCCGCGACGATCGCCCCCTACAAGGGCTGGCAGGAGTGGGACCCCGCCGGGGAAAGCCGTGCGCCAGGAGGTCAACACCTTCATCCGCACCAGCGGCCAGTTCGACGCGGTCACCGACTTCGACCGCATCCTGCGCAGCCCCTACGACCCGAGCGGATCCTCCCCGCCTTCGACGGCGGCGACCACCTGCACCCCAACGACAAGGGATGCAGGCGATGGCCGACGCCGTCGATCCGGAGAGCCTCGACTGCGGCAGCCGCTAGCCCGGATCGGGGATACGCGACCAGCTTCGCCCGGCCTGCCCGGCGGCGGCCGGTCACGCCGGACGCCGACGGCTCCGGGGCGATCAGACCCTCCCGGTAGGCGATCGCCACCGCCTCACCACGGCTCGACGCGCCCAGCTTGGCGAGGATGTTGGAGACGTGGACGCTCGCCGTCTTGCCGGTGATGAACAGCTCCTCGCCGATCTGCCGTTGCTGCGGCCGAGCGCGAGCAGCCGCAGCACCTCCTGCTCGCGGGCGGTGAGCACACCGGCGCGCTCGTAGGTCTCCGGCGTGTCCGCCAGGCGTCCGCGCCGGACCAGGGCGTCCACCTGCTCCCGCAGCGGCGTGGCGCCGAGACGGTCGGCGGTCTCCCGGACCTCGCGGGCCTCGGCCGCTGCCTCCTCACGACGCCCGGCCGCCACCAGGCCTCGGCGTACCGCAGCCGGCAGCGCGCCTGCTCGTAGACGTCGCCGTAGCCGAACGCCGTCACCGCCTCCGACCAGGCCTCGGCGTCCGGCCCCGAGACGGCCCGGATCCACTCCGCCTCGGCACGGGCCAGCCAGGCCTGTCCTTCGGGCCCTGGGGAGCACCGTCCTCGCTGTGGGCGGCGGTGGCCCGTGCCAGCTCCACCAGTTCGGCCGCGGTGTCCGTCCAGCGGCGGGCCCCGCCTCGTCGCCGGCCGGCCGCGGCTCGGCGGCGGCGTCGGCGACCCGGACAACGCCAGGGCGGCGAGCCGGACCGTGACGTCCGGGGGGTGCCCACCTCGTCGGTGAGGGCCGCGACCGTGGACCGCGTCCACCGCACCGCGTCCTCGGGATCACGGCGCAGCGCCGCGGCGTCGGTGAGCACGATGCCCGCGACCAGGGTGGCCATCCAGTCGAAGGGCCCCTCCAGCAGGGCACGGGCCCGGTCGGCGGCCGCCATGTCGCCCCGTGCCAGGGCGACATACAGCGCGGGACCGACCGTGTACCCGCCGGCGGCCGGCAGTACCTCGGCATCGGCCGGCGCCGCCCGCACACACTCGTCCCAACGGCCCGCACGTGCAGCACCTGCAACCGCAGGTACCGCATCTCCAGCGGATACGGGGACGACAGCAGCCCGGCGCGCCGGGCCCGGTCCAGGCCCTCCGTCAGCCAGGGCACGCACTCCGCCAGCGCACCGGACTCGTAGCAGCCCATGGCCAGGTTGAACAGGGCACGCAGCTCCACGGCCGCGTTGCCCGAACTCCGCGCCAGCTCCCGGGCCCGCAGCAGCCGCTCACGGCCCTCGGGACCGCGCCGTCCACCTCCGTCGAAGACGGCCAGGGAGATCAGCAGGTCCGCCTGGGCGTCGGTCGCTCCCAGCTCCTCGGCCACGCCCAGGGCCCGCCGGACGACCCGCAGCGCGGTCTCGTTCTCCCGACGTGGCGTGCGGCCATGGCATGCGTGGCCGCCGCCCACAGCCACGTACGCGACGGAGGGTCCTCGGGGATCATCGCCAGGGCCTCGCTGCTGTAGGCGAACGCCGACGTCAGGCTGTCCACGCTCAGCAGGTTCCCGGCGAGGGTGTAGCGGACCCGGGCGGCGAGTTCGGAGTCGGCGTCCTGGCCGAGCTCCGCCAGTGCGGACCGCGTGAGGGAGACCGCCCGGTGCAGCTCCCCGGCGTGCACGGCCGCCGCCGAGGCCCGCAACGTCAGGGTCACACGGTCGACCCCGACGCCGCAGGGCCGCGCCTCGGCACCCACCGCCGGCCACAGGTCGAGAGCCGCTTCCAGATGCCGCTGCTCCTCGGCCGGCGCACCCACCCGCTGGGCGTGGTCGGCGGCCTCCAGGGAGGCGGCCAGCGCCTCGGCGAGGTCGTGGCTCTCCCGGTAGTGGTGGGCACGCTCGGCAGCGCTCTTCGCGGCCCGCCCCCGCCCGGCGAGCAGCCGGGCGAACGCGCCGTGCAGCCTCGCCCGCTCCCCGGGGAGCAGATCGGCGTAGACGGCCTCCCGGGCGAGGGCGTGCCGGAAGGAGTACGTGTCGTCGTCCCCGGCGACGAGCAACTGCCGCCCCACCGCCTCCCGCAGCGCCGACTCCAGCTCCTCCTCGGGAAGCCCGACCGCCTCCCGCAGCAGCTCGTGCTCCACCCGGCGCCCGGCGACGGCCGCGGTCCGCAGCACCTGCTGCGTGGTGTCGGACAACTGCTCGAAGCGGATCAGCAGCACATCGGCGAGCCCGCTGGGCACTCCACCGGACTCCGTGTCCGTCGCCGCGAGCAACTCCTCCGCGTAGAAGGCGTTGCCCTCGGCCCGCTCCACGATGCGCCGCACCGTGGCCTCCGCCAGCGGACGCCGTTCGAGCTGCCGCACCAGTCGGGCCACATCGGAATCGCCCAGCGGCCGCAGCTCCAGCCGCTCCACGGCGGGCAGCCGTATCAGCTCCGCCAGCAGCGGCCGCAGCGGGTGACGACGGTGCAGATCGTCCGCCCGGTACGAGGCGAACACCGCGAGCCGGTGCCGCAGAACACCCCGGCCGAGCAGAAACCGCAGCAGATCCCGCGACGACTGGTCCGCCCAGTGCAGATCCTCCAGCACGAGCAACAGCGGCGCGACATCCGCCACCTCGGCCAGCAGCCCCGCCATCCCCTCGAACAGCCGCAGCCGCCCGTCGACGTCCCGCGCGGAATCGGTCCCGGCCCCCAGCAGCCGCTCGACCACGGACGAGCGGCCAGAGCGGCAGCGAACCGCTCGTCGGCGGCGAGCACGCCCAGGATCTCGGTGAAGGGCAGATAGGGCAGACCGACGTCACCGAGATCCACGCAGTGCCCGGTGACCACGGTCATTCCGGCGTCAGCGGCCAGCCCGCCGGCCTCGTCCAGCAGCCGGGTCTTGCCCACCCCGGCGTCCCCGGCGACGAGCACGGCCCGGGCCTCTCCGCCGCGCGCACGCTCCAGCACCGCAGAGAGCCGCGTGAGTTCGGCATCCCCCCGACAACCGGCGTGACAGATGAAGCCTGCGGCACAGGACCAACCTTCTTTTTTCAGGGGCGCGGGGCTGTGACTCTATGCGGCTCCGCCGCGTGGGCGCGATCAACCACATACAACCCGCAGCCGCCACGAAACGACGGGACCCTTGCTCCTAGGCCCGCAAAACCCTCGCCCAATCATCCGGCACCCGCCCAGCAGGCCCCGGCACCGGCTGATCCGCAGGATGACTCACCGGCGCAGTCAACTCGGGCCCCGATTCGTACAACTCGTTCGTCGAGTAGTCCCAGTACCAGCCCTCACCCGGCTCGAAGCTCTGCACCAACGGATGCCCCGACTCCCTGAAATGAGCCGTCGCATGCTTCGCGGGCGAACTGTCACAACACCCCACGTGCCCGCACTGCGCACACCGGCAGGTGGAACCACCACCCCCCGGCCGCATCACACTCCGCGCACCCGCTCCCACTCGGCGGCACACTCGGGTCGATCCCGTTCCCGCCACTCATGCCGACTCCTCCTCCACCGCTGTCAGCGGAAGCAGCACCTGGAACCGTGTGTCCCCGGCTCCGACTCCACCTGAATGCTCCCGTGATGCTTGTTGACCACGATCCGCCAGGAGATGTCGAGCCCGAGCCCGGTCCCCTCACCCACCGGCTTCGTCGTGAAAACGGGTCGAAGATCCGCCCCCGGTCCTGCGCCGGGATACCGACGCCGTGTCCCGGAACTCCACCAGCAGCCGGTCGTGGTCCCGGGCCGTCCGCACGGTCAGTGTCCCTTCCCGCCCGCGCTGTGCATCGCCGAGACCGCGTTGTCGATCAGGTTCGTCCACACCTGGTTGAGTTCCGCCGGGTACGCCGGGATCCTCGGCAGCGTCCGGTCGTAGTCCTTGACGACCTTGATCCGCCGGCCGATCTCAGTTCGTGCACATCGGCGTTCTGGAAGGGTGCCCGGTCGAGCTGGGAGTACTGCTTGGCCGCGTCGACGAGATGCGAGATGCGCGCGGTGGAGTCGTTGATCTCGTCCATCAACAGCTCGGTCTCGACGGTGTAGTTGAGCCACCCGATCGCGCTCGGCAGGAGCTCCTCGTCCACCGCCGCGGCCACCTGGTCCAGCCAGTCCTCGTCGAGACCGGCCTGGACGAAGGCGGGCGCGATCCGCCAGCCGTCCGCGATGCCGTGGTCGTCGAGCCAGCCGGTGAGCGCGTCCTCCCGGTCGGAGGCCTCCAGCGGACTCAGCGTGGGGGCCTTGGCGACGCGCTCGGCGGTGCGTTCCTGGAGGTCGATGAGGTTCGCCATGACCTCGGGGGAGTACGAACCCTGCGCGATGACCGCCAGCTTGTGCCGCATCTTGCCCACCCGCATCTTGCCCACCCGCTCCGCAGCGTCGCGGTCGCCCGTACGGCCGCCGCCGCGGGGTTGTTGAGCTCGTGGGTGAGACCGGCGGACAACGAGCGAGCGCCAGCAGCCGTTCGCGCTGACCGATGGCCCGCTGGGTGTTCTTCGAGCCGAAGAGAGCCCCTCCAGCAGATGCACCGCCATCGGGAACCACTCCTGCATGATGCCCGCGAACGTGTCGGCGGGCAGCACGAAGAACCGCGTCGGCTCGGTGACGCGCATGGAGTTGTTGTAGACCTGCCGCACCCCGGTCGCCCAGATAGGCCTGCATGGACCCCGCGTACACCCCGCGTTGGGAGGTCCGGGTCACCTCCACGTCGTCGCCGCCGACCCGGCGGTACAGCACGACCGTGCCTTCGAGCATCACGTAGAAGCAGGTGGCGGGTTCGCCCTCGGTGTACACGGGGCCGGGCTCGAACCGCTCCACGCGCCCCTCGGCGCACAGCCGTCCCAGCTGCTCGGGGGTCAGCTTCTCGAACAGGAACAGGGAGCCGATCTCCTGCGGGGCGCACGGCATGGGCTGCCCGCTCATGACTGCTCCAGATACCGGTGGACGAGCATCACGGCCATGGCTCCCTCTCCGACGGCGGACGCGACCCGCTTGGCGGACTCGGAGCGGGCGTCGCCCGCCACGAACACGCCCGGCACATTCGTCTCCAGGTGGTACGGCGGCCGGTCCAGCTCCCAGCCCTCGGGCGGGCGGCCGTCGGAGGTCAGGTCGGGCCCGGCGAGGATGAACCCGCGTTCGTCCCGCAGCACCGTGCCGTCCAGCCAGCCGGTCAGCGGGGCCGCGCCGATGAACACGAACACCCACTGCGCGTCGACCTGTTCGGTCTGCCCGCCGTCCACGTCCCGCAGGGTGAGCTGCTCCAGACGGCCGTCGCCGTGCGCGGCCTCGACGACCGTGCGGGTGCGCACCTGGATGTTGGGGGACTCCTCGATCTGCTGGATGAGGTAGTGCGACATCGACGCGGCCAGCGACGCACCGCGCACCAGCAGGGTCACCGACTTGGCGCCCCGGGACAGGTACATCGCAGCCTGCCCGGCGGAGTTGGCGCCGCCGACGATGTACACGTCCTGCCCCTGGCAGGAGGGGGCCTCCGTCAGGGCCGATCCGTAGAACACCCCGCACCCGGTCAGGTCCTCGCAGCCGGGCGCCTCCAACTGGCGGTAGGACACGCCGGTCGCCAGGATCACGCTGTGCGCGGCGATCGCCGAGCCGTCCGAGAACCGTACGATCCGGGCGGCGCCGTTGACCTCCAGTGCCGTCACCTCGCGTGCGGTGAGGATCTCGGCGCCGAACTTCGCCGCCTGCCGCCGCGCCCGGTCGGTGAGCTGGGCTCCCGACACCCGTCGGGGAAGCCCAGTAGTTCTCGATGCGTGAGCTCTGCCGGCCTGCCCGCCGGTCGCCGACCGCTCCACGAGCACCGTCCGCAGCCCCCGGAGGCGCCGTAGACCGCCGCGCCGAGCCCGGCCGGACCGCCGCCGATCACGACCAGGTCGTAGAACTCTGCCGTCGGGGTCGTCGCCAGCCCGACCCGGGCGGCGAGGTCGACGGCCTCCGGCTCGACCAGCGGTGTCCCGTCCGGTGTGATCACCACCGGCAGCCGCATCCCGTCCTCACCGGCCGCGGCCAGCAGCCGCCGTCCCTCCGGCTCGTCGGAGGAGTACCAGCGGTACGGCACCTGGTTGCGGGCCAGGAACTCCCGGACGTCCGAGGAGCGCGCCGACCAGCGGTGCCCGACGACCTTCTGCTGGGCACGGGCCGGTGGTCGCCGGCCCGCCAGGCCCGGAGCAGATCGTCGAGGACCGGGTAGAGCTTCTCCTCGGGCGGGTCCCACGGCTTGAGCAGGTAGTGGTCGAGGTCGACGACGTTGATCGCGTCGATCGCCGCGTTCGTGTCCGCGTACGCCGTCAGCAGCACCCGCCGCGCACCCGGGTAGACGTCCAGGGCCTGTTCGAGGAACTCGATGCCGTTCATCTGCGGCATCCGGTAGTCGGCCAGGATCACGGCCACGAGATCGCCGCGCAGCTTCAGCTCCCGCAGCGCGCCGAGCGCGGACTCGCCGGACTCCGCGCGCACGATCCGGTACGACGCGCCGTACCGCCGCCTCAGATCCCGGGCCACGGCCCGGGAGACCCGGGGTCGTCGTCCACGGTCATGATGACGGTCCGCGCCGCATCGGCGGCCTGTGCCATACGTCCCCACACCGGGCGGTCGACTCACGGCACGGCGCCCCGGGGCACCGCGCCGACCTTGGCCCATCGTATGTTCGATCGCCGTGGCGCGCTCCGATACGGAGATCAGTTCCGGCGGGCCCTCAGCACGCAGAACTCGTTGCCCTCCGGGTCGGCCAGCGTCACCCACGACTGCTCGCCCTGCCGACGTCGGCGTGCCGCGCGCCGAGCGCGAGCAGGCGCGCCACCTCGGCCTCCTGGTCGTCGGGCCGGAAGTCGAGGTGCAGGCGGTTCTTGGCCACCTTGCGCTCCGGCACGGCCACGAAGAGCAGCCCGGGCAGCCGGTCCGGAGCGGGCCGGATCTCGTACTCGTCGGGGTCGTCGTTCACCACCGCCCAGCCCAGCGCCTCGGCCCACCAGCGGCCCAGAGCCGCCGGATCGGCCGCGTCCACCATCAACTGCTGCCACTCCAAGGACATGCGGACAGGGTAGTGAAGACTGAGCAGCACTCAGTGACCGTTACACAAGGAGGCAGCCGGATGACACGCCCGATCACCGCAGGGGTCGACGGATCGCAGGAGAGCCACGCGGCCCTCGGCTGGGCGGCCCGCGAGGCGGTGCGGCGCGCCCGGCCGCTGCGCGTGGTGCACGCCTGGCGGGTCCAGCCGCAGGAGGCACTCGAAGCGGGGATCGCCGGGGACGCGGACAGCCAGGCGGAGTGGGTGCACAGCGCGGTGACCGAGGCCGTCGCGACCGTCACCGAACGGCACCCGGACCTGGAGGTGACCACCGACGTCGTGGAGGGCGCGGTCGTCGACACCCTGGTCGCCGCCGCTGCCGACGCCGAGCTGCTGGTGCTCGGCTCGCGCGGGCACGGACCGATCGTCGGCTTCCTGCTGGGCTCGGTCGGCCAGCAGGTCATCGCCGAGTCCACTCGGCCCGTCGTGCTCGTCCGGGCCGGTGACCAGCCCTCGCCGGAGGCGGCGGGGCGGGAGATCGTCGTGGGCCAGCAGGGCGACCCGCGGGACAGCGCCGACGCGCTCCGGTTCGCGTTCGAGACGGCGGCCGCGCGCGGGGCGACCGTACGGGTCGTACGGGCCTGGACCCTGCCGCCCGTGTTCGCCTACAGCCCCGGCTCGCTGAAGCTCCTCGACGAGGCCGGGGGACTGGAGCCGTACGAGAAGAAGGCGCTGGCCGCCGCGATCCGGCCGTGGCGGGAGCGCTTCCCCGCCGTGCCGGTGGAGGAGCACGTCGAGATGGGCAGCGCCGGCCAGGTGCTGCTGTCGGTGGCCGGGACGGCCCAGCTGATGGTCGTCGGCCGGCGCGCCCACCGCACGGCCGTCGGCGCCCGGATCGGCTCGGTGGCGCACGGCGTGCTGCACCACGCGGACTGCCCGGTGGCCGTGGTCCCCCACACGTGAGGGAGGCTGCGTCTCAGTCCGCCGTCGGCTGAAGCGTCTTGCGGGCCTTGGGGAGGATGTTCTTGATGTAGTCCTCGACCGCCGTCTCGATGCCGATGTCGTGCTGGGCCCGCTCGGACAGGTACCAGCGGTGTTCGAGGAGTTGGTGGTAGATCTCCGCCGGGTCCATGGAGCCGCGCAGTTCGGGCGGCACGGCCCGCACGGTCGGCCGGAACACCTCCCGCACCCAGCGGTGGGCCAGTACCTCCGGGCGGGCGCCGAGGGGGTCGCCCGGGGCGTAGTCGTCCTGGGTCGCCATCCAGCTCTCCAGGTCGTTGAGCAGCCGCCGGGCCTGGTTCTCCTCGGCGTCGAGCCCGGTCAGGCGCAGCAGCTGGCGCTGGTGGTGGCCCGCGTCGACGACCTTGGGCACGAAGGTGACCGTGTCGCCGTTCGAGGCGTGCTCGATCTGCATCTCGGCGACGTCGAAACCGAGGTCGTTCAGGCGGCGGATCCGGCGTTCTATGTAGTGGTGCTTGCCGGCCGGGTAGACGGAGGTGCGGGTCAGTTCGTCCCACAGGCCGCGGTAGCGGGCGCAGATCTCCATGCCGAACTCGACCGGGTCCACGGAGGGGTGCAGCGCCCCGGACGCCTCCAGGTCCAGCAGCTCCCCGCTGATGTTCACGCGGGCGAGGTCCAGGTCGTACTCGCGCTGCCCGGAGCTGAGCTGCGGATGCAGGTCACCGGTCTCGGCGTCCACCAGATACGCGGCGTAGGCGCCGGCGTCGCGCCGGAAGAGGGTGTTGGACAGCGAGCAGTCGCCCCAGGCGAACCCGGCCAGGTGCAGCCGCACCAGCAGCACGGCGAGCGCGTCCATCAGCCGGTGCATGGTGGCCGGGCGCATGGTCGTCTCGAACATCGAGCGGTACGGCATCGAGCCGCCCAGGTGCCGGGTGATCAGCACGCTCTCCAGCGGGGCGCCGTCGGCGTCGGTACGGCCGGTGACCACGGCCAGCGGGTCCACCGCCGGGATGCCGATCCGGTCCAGGTCGCGCAGCAACCCGTACTCGCGCTGCGCGGGCCGCTCGGCCAGCTCCTTGACGGCGATCACCTCGTCGCCGGCCCGGGAGTAGCGCACCACGTGCCGGGAGATACCGCGCGGCAGCGGCACCAGGTACTCCTCCGGCCACTCCTCCAGGGGCAGGTCCCACGGCAGCTCCAGCAAGAGCGCGGGATGCTCCGGGTTGGTCGCGCTGATCTGAAGTGCCATGAGCCGGGTGTCCTTGTCTCGCCGCTGATCGTCACCTCAGATTAGAGGGCGCGCTCCCGGGCCCGGTGTGCGGCGTCCTTCAACGAGCCGCGGTGGACCGGACCGTGCCCGGGCAGCAGCAGCTCGCCCTCCAGCTCCGCGAGGACGTCCAGGGAGGCCACGGCACGCGGGCGCTCGTGGTGGAACATGTCCGGCAGCAGCTGCGGCCCCTCGAACCGCGAGGTGGCGTGCCCGCTGACCAGGGCGTCGCCGGAGACGAGCACGCCGGTGCCCGGCAGGTGGTAGGCGCAGTGCCCGTCGGTGTGGCCCGGCGTGTGCACCGGCACGGGCCGCCCGGGCAGGTCCAGGGCGCCCGTTCCCGGGAACGGCTCGGGGGCCGTGACCGGGTTGTGCGTCGTGCCGCCGGAGCGCAGCGCGTGCACCACCCACGGCAGCACACCCGGCCGCCAGCTGTTCCTCAGCACCGTCCCGACGGACACCTGGTGCAGGAACTCCCGTCGCGCGTGCGGGACTTCGGCCTCGTGCAGGTACACGGGCGTGTCGTACGCGGCGCGCAGGTACTCGGCGGAACCCAGGTGGTCGTTGTGCGCGTGCGTGATCAGCACCGCCGCGACCGCCTCCGGGGAGCTTCCCACCTGCGCGAGCGAGGCGAGGAGCCGCTCGCGGTCACCGGGGTAGCCGGTGTCGACCAGCGTGACGGCGTCCCCCTCCGCGAGGATCACCCAGTTGGTGTGGGAGCCGTGCACCAAGTAGGTGCCGTCCGCGACTTGGTGTACGTCTGCCCGCATGATCGCCCCGCGCTGGTGTGGTCCTGCCCGACGAGAGAAGGAAAGCAGACCCCACGGCGGGGTGGAATGGCCGGGTTCGCCTCAACGGACCCGCGGGGCACGGTCGTTCGGGCTCAGCGCACGCCGTGCGGGCGGAACTGGATGCTGATGCGCGGCTCCGTCGCGCGCGTGCTCTTGGGAACGGAGTGCTCCCAGGTGCGCTGGCAGGAGCCGCCCATCACGATCAGGTCGCCGTGGCCCAGCGGCCGGCGCACCGTGTCGCGACCGCCCCGCATCGGGCGCAGCAGCAGGTCCCTGGGCGCTCCCACCGACAGGATGGCGACCATCGTGTCCTCGCGCGCCCCGCGCCCGATCCGGTCGCCGTGCCAGGCCACGCTGTCCCGGCCGTCGCGGTAGTAGCACAGCCCGGCCGTGGTGAACGGCTCACCCAGCTCCTCGCCGTAGTGGGCGCTCAGCGCGTCGTGCGCCTCGGTCAGGACCGGGTGCGGCAGCGGGTCCTCGGCGCCGTAGAAGGCGAGCAACCGGGGGACGTCGACGACGTGGTCGTACATCGTGCGCCGCTCCGCCCGCCACGGCACCTCGGCGGCCAGCCGTTCGAACAGCGCGTCGGAACCGCTGAGCCACCCGGGCAGGACGTCGAGCCAGGCGCCGAAACCGAGGTGGGTACGGCTGATCCCGTCGAGAGGCCCGAGCCGCAGCTCGTCGGTCTGGTCGAAGAGGGAGCCCTGGAGGTGCATGGATCCAGCGTACCGTGTAATCGAAAGCTTGTTCCATAAGAACCAGGAACCTGAGGCTTTCGATACATCTATGTATCGAATACAGTCATGTATCGAAAGGAGGGCGGGCATGGCCGTGGAGAGAACGACCGGGCGTGTGACCAGGCGACGGGTCCGCACCCGTGCCAACCTCCTGGACGCGGCGTTCTCCGTGTTCGCGGCCAAGGGCTTCGGGCACGTCTCGATCGAGGAGGTCTGCGAGGCCGCCGGCTACAGCAGGGGCGCCTTCTACTCCAACTTCTCCAGCCTCGACGAGCTGTTCTTCGCCCTCTACCGCGAGCGGGCCGACCTGATCGCGGAGCAGGTGTCCGGGGCGCTCGCGCTCGACGGGCCCGGCCTCGACGTGCCGGCCGCCGTGGACCGTGTCACCGACGTGCTGCTCCTCGACCGGGACTGGCTCCTCGTGAAGACGGACTTCCTGGTGCACGCCGCCCGTGACCCGGACGTGGCGCGCAGTCTCCTGGAACATCGCGCGCGGCTGCGGGAGGCGATCGCCGACCGGCTCGCCCGCGCCCGCGGGCACACCGCCCTGCCCGCCGTGCTGGGCGACACGGACGGCGCCGCCCACGCCGTGGTCGCGGCCTACGACGGCGTCACCACCCAACTGCTGCTGGACCGGGATGTCGAGTACGCCCGCGCCTGGCTGAAGCAACTGCTCACGGCCCTGCTGACCGATGGCAGCGGCACCCCCGAACACAGGCGGAACTGAAGAAGGGAACGTCGCCATGGATGCCGACGTCATCGTCGTCGGAGCGGGCCTCGCCGGCCTGGTCGCGGCCCACGAACTGACCACCCGGGGCAGGAGGGTCGCCCTCGTCGACCAGGAGAACGCCGCCAACCTCGGCGGGCAGGCCTTCTGGTCCTTCGGCGGGCTGTTCCTCGTCGACTCGCCGGAGCAGCGGCGGCTGGGCATCAAGGACTCCTTCGACCTCGCCTGGAGCGACTGGCGGGGCAGCGCGGGCTTCGACCGGCTGGAGGACGAGGACTCCTGGGCCGTGCGCTGGGCGCGCGCCTACGTCGAGTTCGCCGCGGGGGAGAAGCGGTCCTGGCTGCACGGGCACGGCATCACGTTCCTGCCCACGGTCGGCTGGGCCGAGCGCGGCGACCTCACCGCGCACGGACACGGCAACACCGTGCCCCGTTTCCACATCGCCTGGGGCACCGGCACCGGTGTGGTGGAACCCTTCGTCCGCTACGCCAAGCAGGCCGCGCGCGACGGCCTGCTCACCTTCCACCACCGCCACCGCGTCGACGAACTGGTCGTCGAGGACGGCAGCGCCCGGGGCGTGCGCGGCACGGTCCTGGCCGAGGACCCCTCACCACGCGGCGTCGCCTCCAACCGCGACGCCATCGGCGAGTTCGAACTCACCGCCCAGGCCGTCGTCGTCACCAGCGGTGGCATCGGCGCCAACCACGACATCGTCCGCCGCCACTGGCCCGAGCGCCTCGGCACCCCGCCGCGGGAGATGGTCACCGGCGTACCGGCCTACGTCGACGGCCGGCTGCTCGACATCAGCGCCGCGGCGGGCGTACGGCTGGTCAACCGGGACCGCATGTGGCACTACACCGAGGGCCTGCAGAACTGGGACCCGATCTGGCCCGGCCACGGCATCCGCATCCTGCCCGGACCGTCCTCGATGTGGTTCGACGCCCTCGGTCGCCGCCTGCCCGGACCGTACCTGCCCGGCTACGACACCCTCGGCACCCTGAAGCACCTGCGCACCACCGAGGACATCGCCGGGTACGACCACTCCTGGTTCATCCTCACGCAGAAGATCATCGAGAAGGAGTTCGCCCTGTCGGGCTCCGAGCAGAACCCCGACATCACCGCCAAGGACCGCGCCGGGTTCCTGAAGGAACGCATCCTCGGCAAGGGCGCGCCCGGGCCGGTCGACGCGTTCCTGCGCAAGGGCGCCGACTTCGTGACCGCCCCCAGTGTCGAACAGCTCGTCGAGAAGATGAACGAGCTCACCGACGAGCCGCTCCTCGACGCGGCCG
The DNA here is from genome assembly GCF_028885415.1 of Streptomyces coeruleorubidus. Classification (GTDB taxonomy): domain Bacteria; phylum Actinomycetota; class Actinomycetes; order Streptomycetales; family Streptomycetaceae; genus Streptomyces; species Streptomyces coeruleorubidus_A. The sequence goes on along the minus strand of NZ_CP118527.1, from coordinate 191,393 downwards.
GGATCAAGCGCCAGATCGAGGCCCGCGACCTCCAGATCGCCAACCCCTACGCCAAGGACGCCCAGGTGCAGGGCATCCGCAACGCCCGCCGCTACATCGGCGACCGCCTCGGCCGGGTCGCCACCCCGCACCGCATCCTCGACCCGGCGGCCGGTCCCCTCATCGGCGTCAAGCTGCACGTCCTCACCCGCAAGACGCTCGGCGGCATCCAGACCGACCTCGACTCCCGCGCCCTCGGGACCGACGGCAAACCGGTGGAGGGGCTGTACGCGGCCGGCGAGGTCGCCGGGTTCGGCGGCGGCGGTGTCCACGGCTACAACGCACTGGAGGGCACCTTCCTCGGCGGCTGCCTCTTCTCGGGACGGGCGGCCGGCCGGGCGGCGGCGAAGCAGACCGCCTGATCATGCCCGGACGGCCCGCCTCCTCAGCTCTGCACGAGGCGGGCCAGCACCGCGGCATGGCTTTTTTCCGGCGTCTTCGACGCTGTCAGCAGCGTCACCTCGCCCTTGCGGGCCAGGTCACGGACGTGGTCGAGGAGTTCGGCCGCCTCGTCGCCGGCGAGCTCCGCCTCGTACCGCCCGGCGAACTCCTCGTACGAGCCCTCGCCCGCGTGGTACCAGCGGCGCAGCTGAGTCGACGGAGTGATCGCCTTCGGCCACTCGTCCACCCGCGCCGCGTCCTTCGCCAGCCCCCGCGGCCACAGCCGGTCGACCAGGACCCGCACCCCGTCCTCCGGCTCGGGCGGATCGTAGACGCGGCGTACGCGAACGCTCATGCTCGGCCCCTTCTGCGACGGACGGGTGTGCCGCGAGCGTAACCCCGGCCGGGTGCCGGCACCCGGCCGCGCCCGACGGCCGATTCCGCTCGCGCCGAGCGGGTACTCCGTCCGCCTGACGGCGTCGAGGGAGGAGGTCACGACATGAGCGCATCGGACGACCTGCCGGTCGTGCGCACACTCGCCGAGCTCACCGAGCTGGTCGAACGGCACCAGGGCCTGTACGTCCGCTGGTCGCGCGGCCCGGCGACCGATCTCCGCGACGTGTCCAGCACCGACGATCTGACGGGCGTGTCCATGCCGGGCCTGTCCGCCAACCCGCTCGACGTGGAGGACTGGTGGGAGGACCGGCCCACCCGGGTGTGGGTGGCCCGTCGCCTGCACGACTACGCCCATCTGCCGCACGAGAAGGGGCCCGGGGTACGGGCCTGGGTGCTCGCGGGCAAGGAGACCTCCCGCGGCCCCGACAACGAACCGCTGGTCACCGACGCCCGGCCGATGTGCTGGATCGACCAGCAGGTGATCGACGAGGCGAAGGCGGAGGTGTCCCGGCAGGAGAACCCCTGGGGGCCGCTGCGTCGCAGCTGAATCCCCCAGGGGGAGTGGGTGAGGCGAAGGCGTCAGCCGGAGCGGCGCCGGGCCGCCGCGCGGCGCTTCAGCGCACGCCGTTCGGTTTCGCTGGTCCCGCCCCACACACCGATGGACTGCCCCGTGTCCAGCGCCCACTGCAGGCACTGCTCCTGGACGGGGCAGCGCCGGCACACCGCCTTGGCCTGTTCCGTCTGCAGCAGGGCCGGGCCGGAGGTGCCGATCGGGAAGAAGAGCTCCGGGTCCTCGTGCCGGCAGGCAGCGTGGTCTCGCCAGTTGTCCATCGAAGTCACCTGCGATCGCAGTAGAAACGTGCCTTTCTGATGCTTACTCCTTTTCGGGTGACCTGTCGATGCGTGGTGAAACAGCGCAGACCCGGCCACCGCTCACCGAGGAACGGGCGCGCCGGGCTGAAGACTTCAGTGGTGAACCAGCCCCGGCCGGCCTCGTGGACGACGGGCGGGGGACATGCTGCCGGACAGCGCGGCGGCCCGGCTGGACGGCGTCCGGGAGCAGGGAGTCACGTCCGCAGTGCCTCCCCGGCGGTCGTCGTCACCGTCTGAGCCACCTGCGCCAGCGCGGGCGAGTCGAGCTTCCACTGCTGCCAGTACAGCGGCACGTCCACCGTCCGGCCCGGGGCGAACCCGACCAGCCGCCCGGTGCGCAGCAGCGGGTCCGCCTGGGTCTCGGGGACCAGGCCCCAGCCCAGTCCGGCGGCCACGGCCTCGACGAAGCCCTCCGAGGTCGGTACGTAGTGCCGCAGCGCGCTCGCGTTGCTCCGCCCCCGGGTGAGCCGGCGCACGAAGCCGTCCTGGAAGTCGTCCCGGCGGTCGAAGGCCACCACGGGCACGTCGAGGAGCACCTGTTCCAGCGGTCCGTCGAGGTGGCGCGCGGCGAAGTCCGGCGCGGCCACGGGGAGGTAGCGCATCCGCCCCAGCGACCGGACGGAACAGCCCGGCACGGGATCCGGCGACGAGGTCACCGCCGCCATCACCACCCCTCCCGCAGCAGCGCCGCCGTGTGGTCCTCGTCCTCGCGGCGCAGTTCGAAGTAGAGCCGCAGCTCCTCCGGCACGCGCGTGAGCACCCGGAGGAACCAGGTGGCCAGCGAGTCCGCGTTCACCGCCACCGACACCCGGGTCGGCTCCCCGGCGCCGCTCAGCCCGAGCTCCGCGTACGCGTCGCGCTCCAGCCGCGCAACCTGCCGGGCCAGCCGCACCAGCACCTCGCCCGACTCGGTCGGCCGCACCGGCTTGGTCCGCAGCAGCAGCACCCGCCCCGTGCGCTGCTCCAGCGCCTTCACCCGCTGGCTGATCGCCGACGGCGTCACATGCAGCGCGGCCGCCGCCGCGTCGAACGTCCCCTCGTCCACGACCGCGAGCAGGGTCCGCACCTGGTCCAGAGGCAGATCAGTCATCACGTGAGCTAACGATACGTAAGAATCTTTAGCTGTACCTGAGCCGGGCCGGTCCGTAGCGTCACAGCCATGACCAGCACCTTCACCGCCGCAGCCGCGGGATTCGGCACCGGCCTGTCCCTCATCGTCGCCATCGGCGCCCAGAACGCCTTCGTCCTGCGCCAGGGGATCCGCCGCGACGCCGTCCTCGCCGTCGTCGGCATCTGCGCCCTGTCCGACGCCGCCCTCATCACGCTCGGGGTCGGCGGGGTCGGCGCGGTGGTGGTGGCCTGGCCGGGCGCGCTGACGGTGATCGGCTGGATCGGCGGCGCGTTCCTGCTGTGCTACGGCGCCCTGGCCGCCCGGCGGGTGTTCAGGCCGGACGGCGGCGCGCTGCGGACGGACGGGGACGCGGCCGGATCGCGCCGCCGGGCCGTGCTCACCTGTCTGGCGCTGACCTGGCTCAACCCGCACGTCTACCTCGACACCGTGTTCCTGCTCGGCTCCGTCGCCGCCGACCACGGCCCGCTGCGCTGGACGTTCGGCCTCGGCGCCGTGCTGGCCAGCCTGTGCTGGTTCGCCGCTCTGGGCTTCGGCGCCCGGATGCTCGGCCGTTTCCTCGCCAAGCCCGCCGCCTGGCGGGTCCTGGACGGCCTGGTCGCCGCCACCATGATCGTGCTCGGCACCGTGCTCATCACCGGAAGCTGAGACCTCGGCTCCTGGGCGCCCGGCGGCTGGTGCGATAGTGATCCCCGGCCGGATAGGTGTAGCGAGCATCCAGGAAGCGGCGAGTGGACACGAGCGAGAGCACGACGGACGGGCAGGATCCGGCGCCGGAGGCCGCCCGGCGGCGCGGCCGGCGGCGCTGGGCCATGGACACCCGCCCCCTGCGCCGCCCCGCCTACCGACGGCTGTGGGTTCGACCATCGTCACGGCCGTCGGCAGCCAGCTCACCGCCGTCGCCGTGCCCAAGCAGATCTACGACATCACCGGCTCCTCGGCGTGGGTCGGCGCCGCGAGCCTGGCCGGCCTGGTGCCGCTGATCGTGTTCGCGCTGTGGGGCGGGGCGATCGCCGACAGCATGGACCGGCGCAAGCTGCTGCTGATCACCAACAGCGGCATCGCCGTCACCTCGCTGCTCTTCTGGCTCCAGGCCTTCACCGGCCTGGAGTCGGTGACTGTGCTCATGGGGCTGCTCGCCGTGCAGCAGGCCTTCTGGGGCCTGAACGCACCGGCCCGCAGCGCCTCCATCGCCCGCCTGGTCCCCGAGGAGGAACTGCCCGCCGCGGGCGCCCTCGGCTCGACCGTGATGCAGACCGGCCAGGTGGCGGGCCCGCTGCTCGCCGGTGCCCTCATCCCCGTCGTCGGACTGCCCGAGCTGTACCTCGTCGACGCGCTGGCCCTGTGCGTGACGGTGTGGGCGGTGTACCGGCTGCCGTCACTGCCGCCCCTGGCCGGCACGACGGTCCGCCGCGCGGGCGTGAAGGAGATCGCCGCCGGCTTCCGCTACATCTCCGGGCACACCGTGCTGCTGCTGTCCTTCCTCGCCGACATCATCGCGATGGTCCTCGGCATGCCCCGGGCCCTGTTCCCGCAGCTCGCCGCCCAGACCTACGCCCCGTACGGCGAGGGCCTGGCGCTGGGGCTGCTGTTCGCGGCGATCCCCATCGGCGCCGTGCTCGGCGGGCTTTTCTCCGGCACCTTCTCGCGGGCCCGCCAGCATGGCTGGATGGTCATCGGGCGGTGGTCGTCTGGGGTGCGGCCATCACGGGCTTCGGGCTGAGCGGCAACCTGTGGGTGGGTGTGGCGTTCCTCGCCGTGGCCGGGGTGGCCGACATGGTGTCGATGGTCTTCCGCGGGGCGATCCTGCTGTCCGCCGCGACCGACGAGATGCGCGGGCGCATGCAGGGCGTCTTCACCGTCGTCGTGGCGGGCGGCCCGCGCCTCGCCGACATGCTGCACGGCACCGCGGGCTCCGCCTTCGGCCCCCGCACCGCCGTCGCGGGCGGCGGGCTGCTGGTCGTCGCCGTGATGCTGGCGCTGGCCGCCGCCGTACCGGCGCTGCGGCGCTACCGCGTCTGACGTCTCACAGGGCGCCGCGCCGGTGCAGGGTGTACTGCTCCATCAGCTTGCCCGGGTCATCTCCAGCCGGTGCGCGAGCACTTCGGCGACGTTCCGCACCAGCGTCAGCCCGAGCTCCGGATCCTCCTCGCACAGTGCCAGCACGGCCCTCGCGTCGAACTCGTAGGCCCGTACGGGGCTGAAGGCCACCGCGCCGAAGTCCCAGGTGTACGGCGGGAACAGCCAGGACCAGCCGAGCAGGTCGCCCGCGCCGAGGCTGGCCACGGTCACCCGCTGGAGGGAGTTCACCTGCTGGTCCAGGGAGACCGCGCCGGAGCGGATCACCCAGAAGCGGTCGGCCGTGCCGCCCGCCTCGAAGATCCGGGCGTCCTCGGGAAGGACACCTCCCGGGCGAGCGCCATCAGGCGCTGTCGCTGGGACGGGGGCAGGGCGGTCAGGAGTTTGATCGCTTTGGTCATGCGGAGCTCCTCGCCGGGCGGTCGACTTCCGGTGCTTTCCCTACGCCCATTTCAGCCGCTGGCGGGGCCCGGGCACCTCGGCGTGCGCAACTTTCCGGGGGCATGAAAAAAGCCCTGGCTGGACGGGGGAGACCAGCCAGGGCCGTAAGCGGTGGTGCGGAGGACGGTGGGTCGACTCCGTCACCACGTATGAATGAACCGTAAACCATCGAGGGGGCGTGCGTGCACCCTGGACCGGGTCGCGTGACCCGTTTCACTTCACTCGGCGTCCCCGGCGAGGACCCGGACCGTCTTCAGTTCCGGATCCGTGGGGTCGGGCAGGTGCATGCCCGCGGCCAGTCCGGTCCGCAGGTACGCGAGCACCGGCTCGGTGAGGCGCTCGCCCGGCAGGACCGCCGGGATGCCGGGGGATACGGCGTGATCATCTCCGCCGCGACCCGTCCGGCCGCCCGCGCCACCGGCATGTCCTCGGCCGGGCCGAAGAACGCGTCGCGGGGCAGCACCGCCTGTTCCATCCGCAGCTCCGCGGGCGAGGGCACTCCACCCGCGGCGCCCGGGGCAGGTCCCGCGCGGCCCGCGCGAGGTCTCGCAGCGCCTCCAGCAACTGCCCGGTCGTCTCCCGGTCGTCGCCGTGGGTGATCTGCGCGCCGATGCGGCGGTGGTCCACCAGATGCGCGTCGATCTGCCGGTGCTCGCGCAGCCAGTCCGCCGCCTGGAAGCCACTGATCCCGAGCCCGCCGAGGTCGATGAGGCCGGGCAGCGGGTCGAGGTCGTCGGACAGGCCCGGGCCGCAGAAGTCGTCCCGGTCGTTGACGTGCAGCCCGTCGATCTCCTCGATGGCGGACCGGACCTCGGCCGCGAACTCCAGCGCGCCGCCCATCAGCTCCTCGCCGTGCAGCGCCATCTGGCGCCGCCAGCCGTCCAGACCGCGAAGATCAGCACCGACGGGCTCGTCGTGCCCAGCAGGTCCGCGCGCATCCCCAGCAGCGCCGGCGGGACCAGATCGCCCTGGAGATGGAAGACCGAGCCCTGCTCCAGCCCGCTGCCCATCTTGTGGATGCTGGTCACGCAGATGTCCGCGCCCGCGTCCATCGCCCAGGACGGCAGATCGGGGTGGAACGGCAGATGCGCGCCCCAGGCCTCGTCCACGATCAGCGGCCGCGAGCGCCGGTGGCACACCTCGGCGACCGCCCGCAGGTCCGCGCAGCCGCCGTACGGCGTGGGGCTCGTGACCAGCGCACCGCGCGCGTCCGGGTGGGCGTCGAAGGCCCGCTCGAAGTCCTCGGCGGACGGGGGATGGGCCAGGTGCCGCTCGGCGTCCCAGCGCGGCTCGACCCAGACCGGCTCGACACCGGAGATGATCAGTCCCGCCACCACCGACTTGTGGGCGTCACGCCCGATCAGCAGCTTCTCGTGCGGCCCGGCGACGGACAGCATCGCGGCCTTCACCGACAGGGAACTGCCGCACGTGCTGAAGAACGTGTGCTCGGCGTGCACCGCGTCGGCCATCAGCTCCTGGGCGCGTTGCAGCACCCGCCCCCGGGTGAGCCGGTCGTCCAGACCGCCCGAGGCCAGCACGTCGCCGAGGAAGACCGCGTCACCGAGGACCTCCCGGACCGCCGGGTCGGCGCCGCGGGCCTGCTTGTGCCCGGGCGGCGTGAACGACAGATGCCCCTTACGCGGTACGCGTCCAGGGCTTCCAGGACCGGTGCTCGGGTGTGGTCGGCTGTCATGCGCACCCGGGTTCCCGGCAGGTGCTCTCACAATCCGCCCGGGCCCGCCGCCGGGCACCGGCCCTCCTGGTCAGCCGTCCGCGGCGTGTTTGCCCGGAGTCAGGATCTCGTCCAGCACCGTGAGCACCGCCTCGTAGGACATCCGCCGCACGGTCGCGTCCCGGGCCCCCTGCGGGTCGGTCGCGCCCAGTTCCTCGCTCCTGCTCCGCCACGTCCGCTCCTCGCGCACCGCACAGGTCCTCGCGCGCTGGATGCGCCGCAGCAGTTCGTCGGAATCCACCACATCGGTCATGCACACCGCGTACCCCGAGGACGCGTGGCGATGGCACCGATTCACGGCCGTCCCGGGCCCCCAGGGGTCTTTTCAGGTTCTTTTTCCGGCAGCGGGGCGGACCGAGGTTTGCAGGTGCGGGGAGAGGTCAGCCGAACTAAGGAGGCTCGCGGCGCTCACGCGGTGCGCGCCCCGATGTCGCGGGCGGTGGAAGGAAACACCGAACAGCGGGTCCGTGAGCCCGAGGCGTGCCCTGGCGGGCGGCCACGGTACGCGGTCCGGACCCGGGTCATGAACTGACCGAGCAGGGAGCTGAAGGATGTGCGAGGAGCACATGATCGAATCTGTATTCGAGCCACCCGGTGCCCACCGGGCCCGGCCGTGCAAACCCGCCGAGGCACGCCGGGCCGTGGCGCGCGCCGTGGCCGAGCGCTGCCGCACCACCCACACCGCGTGTGACGAGGACGCCCTGTCCGACGCGCTGCTCGTCGCCTCGGAGCTGACGACCAACGCGATCCTGCACGGCGGCGGAGTCACCGACTTCCAGGTCGACGTCGACGGCCCCGGCGTACGGGTCTCGGTGAGCGACCGCAGCGACGAACTGCCGGTGACCGCGCCGCCCACCGATCCGCACGGACGGCTGCGGCACGGCGGCCACGGCTGGCCCATCGTCTGCCGGCTCTCCGCGACGTGCGTGTGTCCGACCTGCCCGCCGGCGGCAAGTGCATCACCGCCGTCGTGCCCCTTTCCTGAACGCCCGAGTGAGCGATTCACTCCAGATTGCAGAGCAAAGTGGAGTTTGTTCCACCGGTGGCAGGGCAGACGCAATCTCGTGCTTCGGACCGGAGGCGCGCCAGCGGGAGCGGTATGCATGACTGCCCCGGAGGCCCTCCAGGCGATCCGGGCAGCGACCCTCCCGCGGTAAGTCCCTGAGAACATCGTTGTTCAGGAGCGAATCCGCATGCTCATCGATACGCCCACCAACCGTCCCGGCACGCCCGAAACGACGACCACCGCGACCCGGCGGCGGCACGACGACGCTCCGGACACCGCGGCCCTCTTCGCCCGGCTGGCGGAAATGGAGGAAGGGCCCGAACGGGAAGCCGTCCGCGACGAACTCGTCACGCTCTGGCTGCCCATGGCCCACCGCATCGCCGGCCGCTTCCGTGACCGCGGAGAGTCCATCGAGGACCTCCGGCAGGTGGCCGCCCTGGGGCTGGTCAAGGCCATCGACCGGTTCGACCCGAGCCGGGGAGCCTTCGAGAGCTAACGCCGTCCCCACCATCACCGGCGAGGTCAAGCGGCACTTCCGGGACCGCATGTGGGCCCTGCGGGTCCCCCGCCGCGTGCAGGAACTGCGCAACAAGGTCCGGGTGGCACGCCGTGAACTCACCCAGAACCCGGGCAGCCCCGAGCCCTCCGTGGCGGACATCGCCGCCCACGCCGGCTTGAGCGAGGAAGAGGTCAGTGCCGGGCTCGAGGCCCTGGAGAGCTTCAGCACCCTGTCGCTGGACGCCGAGCTCTCGGCCGACGACGACGGCTACAGCCTCGCGGACACCCTCGGCTCGGCCGACTCGTCCTACGACGTCGTGGTCGACCGCGAGTCCGCCAAGGAAGGCCTGCGCCGCCTGCCGGAACGCGAACGGGCCATCCTCTACATGCGTTTCTTCGAGGACATGACACAAAGCCGCATCGCCGACCACCTGGGCATCTCCCAGATGCACGTCTCCCGCCTCATCAGCCGCAGCTGCGCCCGCGTGCGCGACGAGGTCATGGGGCAGCGGACGGGCACCCGCGGCTCCGGCGGCACCTCCACGACGTCCTGACCACCCGCCCCCCAGGAGTGAGGAACCATGCTGAGACCCCACCCCGCCGTGCTGCGCCGCCTCGTCGACGAGTACGAGGCACTGTCGGCCGCCGTGGCAGCGAGCGAACCGGCCGACCTGAGCACACGGGCACGCGACCTGGCGTACACGTTGTGCGTGTCCACCGGCACCCGGGACGTCGAGCGCGCCCTGGAGGTCGCTCACCAGTGGCTCGCGACCGCACCCGCACCGGCCCGCGAGACCGCCCCGCCGACGATCACCGGGCAGCGCATGCCGACCCCGGAGCCCGCGTGATCCGAGTATGCGCGTGACATGACGGGGAAGGCGCGGCACCACAGGGGCCCGGCCGACGGCGACAGCCGTCGGCCGGGCCTCCTCATGTCTCGTTATGTCTCGCCACCGGGCCGGCGCAGTTCTGAAGGCCGTGCCGAGCAGCGCTGCGGCGGTGGCCGGCACCGGCGTGGGCAACGCCCAGCTCACGGACCGGGCCCGCGGCGGCCTGCGGATCGCGGAGCACACCGGGACGGGCCGGTCCGGGTGGCCCGGGCCAAGGCCCTCGCCACCGCCCCGGAGCACCCGTACGCCCTCGGCCGCGCCGGCCGGGGATCGAGATTCCGGCGGTCCGGAAACCTTACGCGGCAGACCCCGCCGTCACCCCGCCGTGACCGGAATTCCCTGGTCCGGCCGCCGGGCCGGGTGTGGGGTGGCCCGGCCGGGGCATCCGGAGGGCCGGGAGGTCGACATGAACACGAGTGCGATGGCACAAGGCGGTCGGATCCGGGCCCGGCGAGCGGCGCGGGGTTCGGTGATCGAGGGGGCGGCACGGGCGGGCCTGGCCGCCCGGGGTGTGATCTATCTGCTCGTCGGGGCCCTGGCGCTGCAGATCGCCTTCGGCGACAGGGGCGAGCAGGCCGACCGCGGGGGAGCCCTGGCAGAACTGTCGCAGAAGCCGTTCGGCGCGGTGCTGCTGTGGGCGCTGGGCATCGGTCTCGTCGGCATGGCCCTGTGGCGGCTGTCCGAGATGCTGTTCGGCTCGGTCGGACAGGACGGCCGCAGCGCACGCAAGCGGCTGCTGGCGACGGCCCGCTTCGCGTTCTACGTCTTCGTCGCCTACTCCGTGCTGTCGTTCGCCGCGAACCGCGGCCAGAGCGGCGGCGGCTCCAGCGACCGGCAGTCCCAGGACGCCACCGCCAGGGCACTGGAGATACCCGCGGGCCAGTGGCTGGTCGGCGCGGCCGGCCTCGCGATCGTCGCGGCCGGCGGGTGGATCGGCGTACGGGCGGTGCTCCGCAAGTACCACGACAAGCTCCGGCTCGGTCGGATGAGCCCTCGGACAAGGCGGCTGGTGGACGTCACCGGCGTGGCCGGCGGCGCCGCCCGCGGGCTGGTGTTCGCCGTGGCCGGCGTCTTCGCCGTCCGCGCCGCGCTCGACTACGAACCCGACCGGGCCAAGGGCCTGGACGACACCCTGCGCAGCTTCGCCGACACCCCCTCGGCCCCTGGCTGCTGGTCTGCGTCGCGGCCGGGCTGGTGCTGTTCGGGGTGTTCTCCTTCGCCATGGCCCGCTGGCGCCGCGTCTGAGCCGCGTCATGTGGGGAACACGAAGCGAATGAGCGATTCCGAGATTCCGCATGGCGACGGCCGGCCCGTGGACGTGTACCTGGACCTCCTGCGCATCCGGATGGACACGGAGGACTACCGCCTCCTGATGCGCGTGGTGGAACCGGTCCTCGAGGCGATCGACGAGGAGCGCCTGTCCAGCCTCGACTTCGCACTCGACTCAGGGGCGGGCGACGAACTGCCCCAGGAGGTCCGTGACGAGGTGGCCCTCGTCATCGCCACCGCCGTCACCGGCCGCCTGGACAACGAAGTGATAGAGCTCGACGTCGACGAGACCGGCCCGGTCAGGATCGTCACGGACGCGTCCACCGCGTCCGACCCGGTCCGCCTCGGCGAGATCGCCGACTACATCAAGGAACGGCACCGGCAGACGGAGGAGCTGCGGGGCATCGCCGAGGTGAGCGGACTGCCCACCGACTTCTGAGCGGCCCGGCCCTCAGGCGCGGGGCTCCGCCATCGGCACGCCCAGCGGCCGCGCGAGACCCACCACGGCCTCGTCCAGCCGCTCCAGATGCCGCAGCACGCGGTCGGTGATCCGGCCGTAGCGCGGTGTGCCGGCGTCGGACCCCAGCAGCGAGGCGATGCTCGGCCCGGTCTCGACCCGTGCGGCGGCGTGCTCGTCCGCGACCCGGGCCGCGATGGTCCCGATGTTGCGCACGGTGCGCCCCGCGGCCCCGCGCAGCCGGGGGTCCGCCGCGATCGAGGGATGCGTGGGCAGCAACTCGGCGGTGGCCGCCAGCGTCCGCGCGTGGTAGGCGCACGTCTCCAGCAGCGCCACCACGTACCGGGCCGTGTGACGCCGGGCCCGCAGCGGCGTGACCGGATGGATCAGCGGCTGCGTGGCGGCCCGCAGGTCGGCCAGCGCCTGGTCCAGGTCGCGCGCCTTGTCCAGCAGCTCGTCCGCCGGCCCGCCGCTCAGCTGGCCGACCGCGGCCTCGGTGACCTCGGCCAGCCGGTCCAGCACGGTGCCGAGCAGCTCGTTCGTACGGCGGTCGGTCCGCACCGGCAGCACCAGGGCCGCCGCGATCACCCCGCAGGCCGCACCGAGCGCCGTCTCCTCCACCCGCAGCAGGAGCACGTCGAGGCTGTAGGTGTGCAGCAGCGTGTACAGCAGCCCCAGCATCGCGGTCACGAAGAACGACATCAGCGTGTACGACAGCGGCGCCACGTAGAACATCGCGAAGATCAGCACCAGGACCAGGCCGAACGCCGTCCAGGTGTGCTGCCCGACCAGACCCGCCAGGACGATGCCCGCCACCACGCCGAACACCGTGCCCAGCAGCCGGCGGTAGCCCTTGACGAGGATCTCGCCCGTCGAGGCCGTGTTCAGGAAAACGATCCAGCACGTCAGCACCGCCCAGTACCAGCGCTGCGTGGACAGCAGCTCACCGCCCACGATCGCCAGCGTCGAGCCGACGGCGACCTGCACGGCCGCGCGCGTGGTGGGCCGCCGCAGCCCCGTCTCCTGCTCCTGTGCCGGCTCCTCGCCGCCGTCGATCGCGGCGTCCTCCGCGTCCAGTTCCTCGCGGGAGCGGGCCGTCGCGGGGGTGTCGTCGGACTCGTCCTGCGGGCCGTCCAGTGCGATCCGCAGCCCCAGCACCGAGCGGGCGGCCTCGCCGATGCCTCGGAACACGTCCTGGACGGCGGCGGGCGCGGGCGGCAGGTTCTCCTCGTCCCGGTAGCCGAGGAGCCGGTTGCGCACATGGGCCAGGCCGGTCCCCGCGTCGCCGCTGCCGGCCCGCAGCACCAGGGCGCGCAGCGCCTGGAGATCACGGCGGAGCGTGGCGGTGGCTTCGTCCGGCACGGCCGGCTGCCCCACCGACGGCGCGGGAGCGCCCGGCAGATGCAGGGTGAGCGTGTCGGCCCGCTCGGCGCTGCGGAAGGTCAGCAGCAGCAGGCCGAGCCGCTCGGCGGCGATCTCGGCGTCCGCGATGCGGCGCTGCACGAGACGGGCCGCCGACTCGTCCGGGGTGCCCTCCTCCAGCTGCGCCTGGATCATCATCGCCGTCTCGTGCAGCCGCGCCGTGCCCTCGCGCACGGCCTCCAGGGCCTTGTCCATCTCGTCCGGGCCGGCGTCGAGAAGGTCGAGCTGCGCGGACACCAGCTGGGCCAGCCGGGCGCGGAAGGCCAGGCGCAGCCGCAGCAGGACGCCCGTGGGGGGCGCGGGCACGACCGCGAAGCGCAGCAGGGCACTGGAGCAGAACGCCACGGCGATGGCACCGCACAGCGTGGGCAGCGAGGAGACCTCGGCGCCGACGAACAGGGACAGGAAGTAGATCTGGAAGCCGATCAGCCCGAGCGCGGTGCCGCGGTCGCCGAACCGGCGGCCGTAGACCGCGCAGAAGATCAGGACGACGAAGAAGACGTCACCGACGTACAGGCGCGCGTTGAGCACCGCGCCCAGCGTCACGGAGACCAGCGCCACCGGAAGGCCCAGCGCCAGCGTCACGGCCTGGGCACCGAGCTGCTTCTCCCGGATGGCGAAGGTGGCGACCATCGCCGCCATGGCCCCCGCCACCAGGAGGTGCACATCGGCCCCGAGCAGGGCGAGCACGGCCAGGGTGAGGGCGATGGCGCCGACCGTCCGCAACCCGGCCGTCAGACGCAGCAGCCCCGGGTCGGACGCCGCGATCCGGTCCCGCAGCCGTGCCCGCACCGACCGTCCCGCTGCCCTCACGCCGCCGCACTCTCTCCCGACTCACACCAAGATCCGCACCTCAGCATGACATGCCACGAGCGGAAGGCCCCCTCCGGCCCGGTCCTACTCCTGCCGGGCGGTTCCCTCGACGTGTGCCCGCACCTGCTCCGGTGTCAGATAGGCGTCGGTGTACTCGAAGTCCTTCAGCCTGGCGGCCTTGCGGGCCTGGAACCCGGTCCGCACGAAGTCGTCGCCGGCGACCGCGTTGAGGAGCCAGTTCGTCATCACCCGGGTCTTGGCGACGTTGGTGCGCAGCGCCGACCAGTGGTAGCCGCGTGCGACGGCCTGGGCGGGCAGGCCGCGCAGTTCGATGCCCAGCGGCTTGGAGACCGCGTCGGTGCCGCCGAGGTCGACGACGAGTCCGAGGTCCTTGTGGACGTACGGCTTCCTGGCCTGGCCCCGCAGCGTCGCGATGACGTTGTCCGCGACGTGCTTGCCCTGCCGCAGGGCGTGCTGCGCGGTGGGCGGGCACATGGCGCTGTCGTCGCCCTTGGCCAGGTCGGGCACGGCGGCCGAGTCGCCGAGCGCGAACACCCCGTCGTTGCCGGGCAGGTTCATCTCGGGGGCGACCGCGAGCCGCCCCTTGACGGTCTCCGCGCCCAGCGTGGCGATGAGGGGACTGGCGACCACCCCGGCCGTCCAGATGAGCGTGCGGGTCGGGATCACCCGCCCGTCGGTGAAGGTGACCTCCTCCGGGCCCGCCTTCGCGATGGAGACGCCGAGGGAGATCTCGATGCCCCGCCGGCGCAGGATCTCCTGCGCGCTGCTGCCGAGCTTCTCGCCGAGCTCCGGCATCAGCTTCGGCGCGATGTCGATCAGATGCCACTTGATCAGGCCCGGGTCCAGCCGCGGGTAGCGCTTGACGGCCGCGTGCGTCAGCCGCTGGAGGCACGCCGCGGTCTCGGTGCCCGCGTAGCCGCCGCCGACCACCACGAACTGGAGCCGCGAGGCCCGCTCGTCCGGATCCTGGCTCGCGTCGGCCAGGTCCAGCTGCGAGATGACGTGGTCACGGATGTACGCCGCCTCGGCGAGCGTCTTCATCCCGAACGCGTGGTCCGTCAGCCCCGGGATGTCGAAGGTGCGGGTGATGCTGCCGGGGGCCAGCACGATGTAGTCGTACGGCTCGTTGACGATCTGGTCGGTGATCGTGCGGATGACGCAGACCTTGGACTTCAGATCGACGCCGATGGCCCCGCCCGGAATGATCCGCGTGCGGTACTTCTTGCTGCGGCGCAGTGAGACGGCGATCGACTGCGGCGTCAGCACACCGGAGGCGACCTGGGGGAGCAGCGGCAGGTAGAGCTGGTAGGCGAACGGCGTCACCAGCGTGACGTCGGCCTCGTCCGGGGAGAGTTTCCGTTCCAGACGGCGGACGCACTCCACGCCGGCGAAGCCTGCGCCAACCACCAGGATCCTGGGTCGTGTCACGGTGTTCATCCCTTTCTGCGGCTCCAGGCGGTCTGCCTCGAACGCCTATCGACTGCCCATGGATCGCTGGTTCGCACCCCATTGATCCCACCGCGTCTTGGACCGGCACGCCAGTCGGACGCGGCAGGCAGACGAACGCGTCGATCACCACCATGCCCGTCCCGTGGCCGAAAAGCACCAGGCGGGAGTGAAGAACGCGTGCACACACGGCCGGCCGGCCGGACCTGCCGTCAGGACGCGGCGTCCCCCTGGAGATGACACAGCAGCAGGCACACGTCGTCGTCGCGCTCGGAGTCGCTCAGCAGCGGATGCAGGATCCGGTCCGCCGAGCCCTCCAGGTCCGCGTCCAGCTCCGCCGAACGGAACCCGCCGAGCGCCGAGGCCAGCCGCTCGATGCCCGGGTCTATGCCCTGCGCGCGCCGTTCGACCAGCCCGTCCGTGTACAGCGCGAGAGTCGAGCCGGGCGACAGACGCACCGTGTGATCGCCGATCTCCTGGGTGAGCGGGATGCCCAGCATGGCGCCGGGCTTGGCGTCCAGGGTGCGCACGGTGCCGTCGGGCAGCCGCAGCACGGGCGGCGGATGGCCCGCGGCGGCCCAGGTCAGCGTGGGCTCGTCCGGGTGGAACCGGGCGATGACGGCGGTGGCGTACAGGTCCGGCTGGAGATGGTGCAGGAACCGGTGCAGCCGGGTGAGCAGCCGGCCCGGGCTGTCGCCGTCGACGGCGTAGGCCCGCAGCGCCGTGCGCAACTGGCTCATCATGACGGCCGCGTGCAGACCGTGCCCGGTCACGTCGCCGACGACGGTGATGAGACCGCCGTCCCGCTGCGGGAACGCGTCGTACCAGTCACCGCCGATGTTCAGCCCGTGGGTGGCGGGCAGATAGCGCGCCGCCAGGCTGAGGCCAGGGGTGGCCGGCAGATCCGTGAGCAGGGCGCGTTGCAGCGTCTCGGCGATGTCCCGGTTGTGCTCGAAGCGCCGGGCGTTGTCGATCGCGATGCTGGCCCGCCGGGTGAGCTCGATCAGCATCACCGCGTCGTCCGGGTCCCAGCGCGCACCGGGCGGCGACAGGGTCAGCACCCCCAGCGGCGCCCGCCGCGTCGGCAGCGGAACGCACAGCATCGGCCGCGTGGGATCCAGCGCGGACGGCGGCTGGTCGTCGACACCGGGCAGGCCGCCGGGGTGATCGGCCGCGTACTGCGGCCGCCCGGTCCGGGCCGCGACCACGGCGGCGGCCGGATGCGGCGCCGACCGGTGCTTGTCGTCCTCGTGGTCGAACAGCCAGACGTCGACGCTGCGGGCGTACTCCGGCACCAGCAGGTCCGGCAGCCGGCGCACGATCTCCTCGTGGTTGAGCGAGGCCGTCAGCACGGCGCTCGCGTCCGCGAGGAACGTCAGTCTGCGGCGGGCGCTCTCCGCCTCGTTGCGTGCCCTGCGCTCGGCGGCGAAGGCCTCGCGCTGGGCCCGGCCGGCCGCGTCCAGCTCGGCGTGCAGCGCCAGGACGCCCTGGTTCGTCTGGTGCAGCTCCTCGCGGTGGAAGGCGACCAGATCCTCCTGCTCGGTGAGCTTGTCCAGCACCACGGCCGTGTCCTCGTCGGCGCCGAGCAGCGCCTCCGCCAGGGCGGCGGGATCGTCCTCGACGGCGCCGCCCTCCGTGGCCCGGGCCGCCTCGGGGCAGGGGACCGTGACCTCCCACGGCGGCTCCCCGGCGGCGGCGGACGCGTCCGGCGACGGCGTCACCACGGCGTGCAGCAGTCCCTCCTCGGCGGGGGACCCGGCCATGTCCAGGGTGAGCAGCCAGGTCCCGCCCTTGGTGAGGCACTGCCGCAGGTGGCCGCTGAGGGCGGCGGCCAGCCTCGTCCGTTCGACGGTGGGCACACCGTACGCGGCGGCCAGGCGCGCGAGGGCGATGCGGGCGCGTGCCGCATCGGTGACGGTGGTGATCTGCCAAGTGCGCATCATGGGCGTTCCGGCGGGGTCGGAGTCAGCACGGCCACGGCGGTGTCGTCCCGCACCGGACGGGCGGGACTGCTCGCGTCGCGTATCGTCACGGCGGCCGTCACGGCCGGGTCGGCCGCGGGCAGACCGGCGTCGGACGGCGGCGTCCAGCGGCTGGGCAGACCGTCCGTGTGCAGGACCAGCAGCCGGTCGGCCGCCCAGTCGGCCTCCTCCTCGTGGAGGGTGGCGGGCCGGTGCACGCCGACGATGCCGGGCCGCGACAGCAGCGGACGCCAGGTGCCGTCCGCACGCAGTCGCGCACCTACGTTCCCGATGCCGGCGAACCGCAGCCGTCCGGCCCGCACGTCGAGCTGGGCGAGGGCGACGGCCGCGCCCCGGGTGCCCCTCAGCGCGTCGTGGAGCCGCCGCAGCGACTCGGCGGGGGAGAGGTGAGCCCAGCGGTGCAGGGCCGTGACCGCGGCGGACGAGGCACGGGCCGCCTCCGGGCCGTGCCCCAGACCGTCCGCCAGCATCAGCGTCAGCCGGTCCCCGGAACACACCCACGCCCAGGCGTCACCCGAGTACTCGGCTCCGCCGTAGGGGATGTTGACGCCACCGGCGCGCACGCCGACGACGGGCACGGACCGGTCACCCGACGGGCCGGGCCGCCTTTCACGCCCCGGTGCGCCGGGGCCCCGCCCCTCACTGCCCGGACCACCGGAGACCGGCTGGGAAGCGGGCTCGCGCCCGAGGACACCACTGTCGCCGGGCGCGCCGCCGGCCTGCGCGGCGAAGCGCGGCGCGCCGCCGGGCACCGCCGCGTGCCCCGTCAGGGCACCGCACGCCACGGCCTCCACCGGCGCCTCGCCGGCCCGTGAGGCACCGCCCGGCCACCAGCCGCCGGCGCAGGCCCCGCCCTCGGACCACGCCGGGGCGACACCGGCCGGACTCCGGCTCCCCGACACCCCCTCGGCCCGCGCCCGCACGGCCGGACCGCCCCCACCGCGCGGGGCGCTGCCCACGCGGGCCACCGCTACCGTGCCGCGGCCGGGCGTGCTGTGCAGGGCGAAGTCGTCGGCGAGACGCTGACACGTGCCGAGGCCCGCGCCGAGCGAACCGGTCGTGGAAAAACCGTCGCACAGGGCCGCCCCTACGTCAGCAATGCCCGGCCCGTGGTCGATCGCGGCGATCTGCACGACCCGGGACTGCGCTCGGCCCTCCCGCGGCGCGGGCGGCGCCACCACGTCGATGAGTACCTGACCGCCCTCGGCGTGCTTGAGCAGATTCGTGGCGAGCTCGGTCGCGACCAGCGCGGCGGTCGCGGTGCGCCGCTCGTCGAGACCGGCCAGCGCGGCCGCGCCCTCCGCGGCGACCCGCGCGTCGCGCACCCGCGTCGAGTCGCGCACCGGGACGTCCCACACGCGCGGCATCAGGCCTCCTCGCGCGGTCGCGGCGGCTGGGCCACCCAGCAGGTCACCCGCACGGTGGTGCCGTCGCCCGGCGTGCTGTCGATGTCGAAGTCGTGCACCAGGCGCCGCGCGCCGCTCAGCCCCATCCCCAGCCCGTCGCCGGAGGTGTAGCCGTCGCTGAGCGCCTGGTCCAGGTCGGCGATGCCCGGCCCCTCGTCGGTGAAGGCCAGCCGGAGCCCCTGCGCACCCCCGCTGCTGAGGTGCGTCGCCTCCATCTGTCCGCCACCGCCGTGCACGAGGGTGTTGCGGGCCAGCTCGCTGGCCGCCGTGACCAGCTTGGTCTGCTCCACCAGGCCGAAGCCGAGCCGGGCCGCGGCCTGCCGCACGTGCTGTCGCACCCACACCAGGTCCATGTCCGACCGGATGGGCAGGCAGGCCTCCACGCCCGCGGCAGTGTGCATCACGGACTCTCCTGACGCGGGCCGCCCGGACGGTACGCCGGGGTCTGGTGCGAGAGGAGCTCCATGCCCGCCTCCGTGCTGAGCGCCGTGGTCAGCCCGGGCAGCGTCAGGCCCAGTTCCGCCAGGGTGATGGCGACCGCCGGGCGCATGCCGGCCACCACGGTCCGCGCGGCCAGCAGCTTGGCCTGCGCGGCGATCTCGGCCAGCACCCGGCCGAGGAAGGAGTCGACGATCTCCACACCGGAGATGTCGATGAGGACACCACGCACCCCGGTACGGGAGACGGTCTCCGCGAGATCCTGCTGGAGCTGCTGCGCCGTGCTGTCGTGCAGGTCCCCCTGGAGCGTGACCAGCAGGACGTCGCCGAGCCGGAGAACCGGCACGTGGCCAGTGACCGGACGGGAGTACGCCTCGCTCACCGCTGACCCGCACCCGGGTTCACGATGTCCGCGCCGAGCTCGTGCAGCGCGTACCTCAGTGCGTCGGAGAGGCTCGCACGGGTGATCACGTCGAGGTCCAGGCCGAGGTGGACGATGGTCTGCGCGATGGCCGGGCGGATGCCCGAGACGATGCACTGGGCGCCCATCAGCCGGGCCGCGGCGACCGTCTTCATCAGGTGCTGCGCCACCAGCGAGTCCACCGTCGGCACCCCGGTGATGTCGAGGATCGCGAACCGGGCGTGCTGGTCGACGACGGCGTTCAGCAGCGTCTCCATCACCACCTGGCTGCGGGCACTGTCCAGCGTCCCGATCAGCGGCACGGCCACGACGCCGTCCCACAGCCGGATGACGGGGGTCGCCACCTCCATCAGCTGGAGCCGCTGCCGGTCGCTGAGCGCCTGCCACTCGCTCAGCGCCGTCTGCATGGCGACCAGCCGCAGGGTGCCCATCAGCACGGTGAGCGCGGTCGAACACGCCCGCAGATGCTCGGGCGGCGCCTGCTCCAGGTCGGCGGCCAGCAGGTTCTCCACGGGCGGCCGCAGGGCGGCCAGCTCGCTGGAGACCTGGGTGTTCGACAGCCCGGCACGCGAGCGGGCCACGCCCATCCGGGCCAGCTGCTCGCGCACCCCGCTGAATCCCGCGGCGTCCGGGTCCTCCACCTGATCCGAGTCGGCCACCTGGGCCAGCGCGTCCACGACGACCTTGCCCGCCTCCACCGCCTCGTCGCGCGAGACGGTGAACACGGTGCGGAACAGGGGCTCGTCCGCCCACCGCTGGGCGATCTGTTCACGCCTGCGGTGCAGGAAGTCCCTGACCTCGTGCGTCGGCGTGGCGAGCTGTCCGTCCGCTTCGTGCTCCGGCACCTGGTTCTCTCCTCATCCGCGTTGCGTCGACCGAGCCCGCCTCAATGCAACGGGACGGCGCTGTGACACTTGCCGGGCGACAACTCTAACCATGCGCCGACCTCGTACGACACCGGATCCGGCGCAAGCGATCCGGTTCAGGGGAACGGGGGTTGACCATCGCCGTCACCGGCGCGCGAAGGACGAACCGCCGATCGGACGGGGCGGAGCGAGGGCACCGCGACGCCGGTCCCGCCGCAGCCGTGCCCGAGGGGCACCCGGCCCGTCAGGCGCTCTGTGCCCCCGGCTCCTCGGGGGTGTCCGGCACTTCGTCGGCGCGGGCCAGAGCCTCGTCGACGCTCTCCGATATCGGCACCGTGATGCTGACGCCGGTCAGGTCGAGGACGCGCCGCACGGCCGGCGTCGGGCTGATGACGTGCACGCTGCCGGCGGTCCTGCGGGTCTCCTGGTACACCCGCAGGATGATGTTCATCCCGGACGAGTCCATGAAGGGGACGGACGACAGGTCGAGCAGGAAGTGCCGTCGGCCGTGGTGGAGTTGGTTGGCCAGATGGGCCTGGAACTCGGTCGCGGTGTCGACGTCCAGGTAGCCGTCGACCGTGATCAGGGCCACGTCCTGACGGGGCAGTTCGACTTCCACGGACAGCGGGTTCTGGGCGAGGGGCACGGGTACCTCCAACAAGTGCTACGGCCTGGGCAGGTCACCTCTGGGGATGACCGCGGTGCGGGGCGATGCCGGTCGTGGTGCGGGCTCTGCTGCCGATTCTCATGTGCCTCCCTTCGCTACCGGGCTCCGTTTCCACCGCGCACCCGCGATTACCCCGGAAACCACCCTCCATGCCCCGGGCGGAAACCTTGCCGATGCCCGCCGCCGACGGCGTACGGTGGCACGTGTGTGCGCCGAATGCGCTTGCGGCAGGAGGGTAATTGCTGCTGTGGAGGAGGCGGGCGGGAACCGTCCGCCGGGCTCCGCGATCCGCACACCGTCAGGAGGATGGAGCAGCGTGGCCATCGACAGAATCTGGTCGTACGCGCCGGACAGCGGTCACGTCGAGGGGCAGGACCTGACCGGTTTCACCGTCGCCGCGACCGACGGCACGATCGGGCACGTGGACCGCGAGGCCGACCCGCACGGCATGCGGCACCTGGTCGTCGACACCGGCGTCTGGGTGTTCGGCCGCAGCGTCCTGGTGCCGGCCGGAGTCGTCACCGGCATCGACACGCAGGGCCGGAGGGTCACCCTCGCCTGCACCAGGGGAGACGCCAAGGCGGCACCCCGGTTCCAGACCGACAGCGAGACCCGGGACCGGGAGTACCTCACGGCCGTGGGCGACTACTACGACCGGCTGCCCCCGCGCGCGACGACCTCGGCCTGAGCCCCGAGCCGGTCACGGGCGCGCCCGCGCCCGCGCCCGTGACGCTCCCGGCTCACCACGGCAGGAACACGTGCACGTCCTTGCCGCGCTCGTCGCTCACCACGCTGACCTGGTCGCACAAGGTGTGGATCAGATGCCAGCCGATGCCGCCGCCCCCGTTGCGCGGATCGAACGGGCGCGGAGCCGGTTCCGTGGAGCTGGTGTCGTGCAGGACCACATGCACTCCGTCGAAGGTCCGGCGCATCCGCAGCGCGAACGGACCCGGGGCGTACTGGACCGCGTTGGCGGCCAGTTCCGTCACCACCAACAGGATGTCGTCCCAGTACTCGGGGCAGAGGGCGGCGAGGAGCGTGACAGATCACGCAGGAACTCCTCCGCGGCCAGCCGCGCGCCCGTCACGTCGTGCGGCTCGCCCACGAAGCTGTTCGTGCGGCTCGGAATCTCCTCGGAGGTCAGTGCGTCATCCCCACGCGGCTCGGTTGACATATCGCCTTTCCGGCCCGGCGTCAGCAAGGCTGCCGTCAGGGCTGTCGTCCTTTCTCATGCGTCGCCACTGTTGCGTGTTCCCGAGGGGGCGAGGCCTACGCGTCCGGCTGCGCGCTCAGCGGAACACGTTGTCCGAGTCGTCCCAGTTCGATGGTTCGTCCCGGATGCTCGGCCGCCCGGGACGCCTGCGCGACTGGTACATCGCGTCGATCTCGGACGCGTAGCGCCGCACGATCTCGTCCCGGCACAGCTTCATCGAGGGCGTCAGCAGCCCGTTGGCCACGTCGAACGGCTCCGGCAGGACCCGGAACACCCGGATCGACTCCGACCGCGACACGGAGCTGTTGGCCGCGGCCACGGCACGCGCGACCTCCTCCCGCAGCGCGTTCTCCTCGCGCGCCTCCCGCATCTCGCCCTGCAGCGCCAGCGCCGCCCGCCAGTGCGCCAGGAACTCCGGGTCCAGCGTGATCAGGGCGCCGACACAGGGCTGGTTGTCGCCCACGACCACCGCCTGGTGGATGAGCGGGTGCATCCGCAACCGCTGCTCCAGGGCGGCCGGGGCGACGCTCTTGCCGCTGCTGGTGATGATGATGTCCTTCTTGCGGCCGGTGATCGTCAGATAGCCCTCCGAGTCCAGCTGCCCGAGGTCCCCGGTGGCCAGCCAGCCGCCGCGCAGCGCGGCCCGGGTGGCGGCCTCGTCACCCACGTATCCTGGAACACCGACGGGCCGCGCACCAGGATCTCCCCGTCCTCGGCCACCCGGATCTCCGTGCCCGGCAGCGCCTGCCCGACGGTCCCGGACTTCTCCCGGCCCAGCGGCTGCATCGTCACTCCGCCGCCGGTCTCCGTCAGGCCGTACCCGTCGTGCACGTAGATGCCGATGCCCTCGTAGAACAGCGACAGGTCGCGGCTGAGGGGCGAGCCGCCGGACGTCCCCCGCTGCACCCGGCCGCCCAGCGCGGCCCGCAGCCTGCGGTACACCGTGCGCTCGTACAGGGCGTGCTGGAGCCGCAGATCTAAGCCGGGCCCGCGGCCCGGCCCAGCCGCTGGCGTTCCAGGGCCGCGGCGAAGTCCCGCGCCGTCTCGGCGGCCCGCTCGAACAGACCGCCGTGGCCCCCCTGCTGGGCCGTGCGCAGGAAGTTCTTGTAGATCTTCTCGAAGACCGACGGGACCGCGTAGAAGTACGTGGGCCTGAAGGAGCGCAGCGCAGACGACAGTGCCTCGCCGCCCAGCTCCGCCTGGTGCCCCATCAGCAGGCCGCCGCGCACGCACAGGCACTGGACCATCAGCCCGTACACATGGGAGAAGGGCAGGAACACCAGCACGGAGCCCTGCTCCCCGCGCGGTGCCGTCGTCTGCCTCCAGCCCGCCAGCAGCGTGTCGCAGGGGGCGGCCAGGTTGCGGTGGCTGAGGGCGCAGCCCATGGCGTGGCCGCGGGTCCCGGAGGTGTAGGCGACGACGGCCGTGGAGTCCGGCAGCACGATGCGGCGCATCGAGTCGACCGTGGCCGGCGGCACGAACTCCCCGCGCACCGTCAGTTCCTCCAGCGCGCCCGCGTCCAGCTGCCATACATGGCGCAGCAACGGCAGCGACGCACACACCGATCCGACGGTCATGACGCCCTGCTCGTCCTCCACCACCACGGCCACACAGCCGGCCTTCCGCAGGATCCACTCGACCTGGTCGCGCGACGACGTCGGATAGACCGGGACGACCTCGGCACCCACGGCCCACAGCGCGTAGCACAGGACCGTCCACTCGTACCGGGTGCGCGCCATGATCGCCACGCGGTGCCCCGGCGTTATCCCGGAGGCGATCAGCCCCTTGGCGATGTCCACCACCTCGTCGCGCAGCTCGACCGCCGTCACCTCCTCCCAGGACGCGGAGGCCGGGTCGGCGCGGCGGGCGAGCACCGGCCGGGTGGGTTCGCGCTCCGCCGTCTCGAAAACGCTGTCGGCGAGCCCGCCGGTCAGGGGCGAGACGGCCGGTGGAGCGAGGGCGAGGTCGCGCATGCACTGCTCCTGACGTGTACGGGGTGTGACATTGCCGACGGGTAGCGTCATCGGCGGGGCTCGAATGTAGTCGAGCCGGGACCCTCAGGGGTCGGGAAATACGGAAGTCGTCCCGCTGATGATCTCGGCGTGATCGGGGGACCCGGACGGCATGAGTCACATCAGTCCCGATCCCGAACCCGAACGCACCTCCGGCCTGGAACCGGGCGGCGGCGTACCGCCGGGCGAGACCCGCCCGCGGAGAGCAGCCTGCCCGAGGCGGGGCCCCGGGAGACGCACAACCCGCCCAGGGCTGGGCCAAGGCTCCGATGGCCGTGATCATCGCCTCGTGTGCTGATCGCGGCGTTCTTCCTGGCCTACGCCCTCGTCCTGATCCTCTGAGGTCCGAGCCTGCGAGTTCCGATCCTCTGAGCCCGTCTCCGGAAGAAGGCGGGACGCCCTCACGCTGTGTGTGGCGGACGCACTTCGGTGACGACGTCCCGCAGGCTCCCCGTGCGCTCCATCAGCGCGCGCTGCACCTGTGCGCCGTTGCCGTCCCGCAGCAGCTCCTCGCAGGCGCCCGGGCCCGCTCCAGGTCACCGGTGTCCGCGAGCGCCTCCCCGACATGGTCCAGCAGGGCACGGACGACCGCCTCGGCGGGCAAGCGCCGCATGGTCGCGGGGTGCAGCAGCTCACCCGAGAGCCCGGACCGGGCGGCCAGCCAGTCGGCCAGCCGCAGCAGGCTGACACTGTGGCCGAGCGGTTCCCGGCCGGCCCGCCACTCGCGTGCGGCGGTCTCGACCAGCCCGCGGACGAGCGTGGCGACCAGCGCGGCCGTGGCGGAGTGCAGACAGACGTCCGACACCCGGACCTCCACGTCGGATACCGCTGGGACAGCCGCGCGTCGAAGTAGATCATCCCGTCGTCGAGGAGCGCGCCGGTGGCCACCATGTCCGCGATCAGCCGGTGGTACCGCTCGGAGCCGAAGATCTCGGTCGGCCGGCCGACGGCCAGCGCAGCCACACCCGGCTGCGGTAGCTGCTGTACCCGGTGTCCTTGCCCTGCCAGAACGGCGAGTTCGCACACTGAGCGCCGTCAGAACCTGGAGCCAGGGCCGCACCCGGTCGATGACCGCGACGCCCTCCTCGTCGGACTCGACGGACACGTGCACGTGGCAGCCCAGGACGAGCTGCTCCCGGGTGGCGATGCCGTACTGCTCGGCCATCCACTGGTACCGGGCGATTGACGCCGACCGCGGGGCTGACCGGCAGCGGCGAGGTGGCGAGCGCCGCGACCGTGCAGCCGATCTCCCGGCGTGCCGGGCCGCCTCCTTGCGGCAGCGGACGATCTCCGCGCGCAGGCTCTCCATGGACGACTGCGATGCGTGGCGAACTCCAGCATCTGCTCGTGGAGTTCCTTCTCGAAGACGTCCCCGTCCGCGTCGTCCTGCGCGGCCCGGGAGCACTGCCGCGGACAGCGCCCGCGGGTCCCCGGTCTCCGGGTCGACCAGGAGGAGCTCCTCCTCCACTCCGACGGTGCGCACCCTGATGCCCGCCCTTCTGTGACCCTGCCGCGTCGACCACCGGGCGTTTCCGGTGGTACGACACCCAGTGCCCCTCACGGGCGGGTCGGACACCTGGTGCGGCCGCGGGACCTCACGGAGCGAACGGCGTCAGCCACACGGTGGCCAGCGGCGGCAGCGTGATCCGGACACAGCCGTCCTCCGGCTTGACCGGATCCGGGTTGGTGACGCCGCTGCCCCCGTAGCGCGGGTCGTCGGTGTTGAGGGTCTCCCGCCAGGCGACGGCGTCGCCCGGACCCACAGGCCGTAGTCGTGCCGGACGACCGGGGAGAAGTTCGACACCGCCAGCAGCGGCCTGCCCTCGACGTCGTACCTCAGGAACGCGAAGACGTTGTCGTCGGCCGAGTCCACCGCCACCCACCGGAAGCCCTCCGGGCGGGTGTCGCACTGCCACAGCGCGGGCGTGGCCCGGTACGCCGTGTTCAGGTCACGGACCAGGTCCCGCACGCCCTGGTGATCGCCCGCCGAGTGGTAGCCGTCGTCGAGCAGCCACCACTCCGGCCCGTGCTCCACCGACCACTCGGCTCCCTGCGCGAACTCCTGCCCCATGAACAGCAGCTGCTTGCCCGGGTGGCTCCACATGAAGCCGAGGTAGGCGCGGACGTTCGCGCGTCGCTGCCACCAGTCGCCCGGCGCCTTCGACACCAGCGCCTGCTTGCCGTGCACGACCTCGTCGTGGGAGATCGGCAGGACGTAGTTCTCGCTGTAGGCGTACACCATCGAGAAGGTCATCTCGTGGTGGTGGTACTTGCGGTGCACCGGCTCGTGGGAGAGGTACTCCAGCGAGTCGTGCATCCAGCCATGTTCCACTTCAGGCCGAAACCGAGCCCGCCGCTGTCGGTGGGCTGCGTCACCCCGCCCCAGGCGGTGGACTCCTCCGCGATCGTCACCACGCCCGGGGCACGCCGGTACACGGTCGCGTTCATCTCCTGCAGGAACGCCATGGCCGCCAGGTCCTCCCGGCCGCCGTAGGCGTTGGGCTCCCACTGACCGTCCTCGCGCGAGTAGTCCAGGTAGAGCATGGAGGCGACCGCGTCCACGCGCAGACCGTCGATGTGGAACTCCTCGCACCAGTACACCGCGTTCGCCACGAGGAAGTTGCGCACCTCGGTGCGGGCGAAGTCGAACTCGTACGTGCCCCAGTCGGGGTGGTCTGCGCGCCGGTCGTCCCCGGGCTCGTACAGCGGATCACCGTCGAACCGGGCCAGCGCCCAGTCGTCCTTCGGGAAGTGCGCCGGCACCCAGTCCATGATCACGCCGATGCCCGCCCGGTGGCAGGCGTCGACGAAGTAGCGGAAGTCGTCCGGGGTCCCGAGGCGCGCGGTCGGCGCGTAGAAGCCGGTTACCTGGTAGCCCCAGGAACCGTGGAAGGGGCTCGGCGACCGGCATCAGCTCCACGTGCGTGAAGCCGTGACGTACGCCGGGAGTTCCTCGGCGAGCTGCCGGTAGTCCAGCCCCGGGCGCCAGGACGGCAGATGCACCTCGTACACGGAGAACGGCGCCTCGTGCACCGGCGTGTCCGCGCGGTGCGCCATCCACTGAGCGTCGCCACTCGTAGTGCGAAGCCGTCACGAATCGACGCCGTGTTGGGCGGCTCCTCGGTGCGGCGGGCCATCGGGTCCGCCTTGAGGAAGCGGTGGCCGTACCGGGAGTGGATCTCGAACTTGTACGCCGTGCCCTCGCCGACGCCCGGCAGGAAAGCTCCCACACGCCGGACGCGCCGAGCGAGCGCATCGGGAACTGTGTCCCGTCCCAGTAGGTGAAGTCCGCGGCCACCCGCACGCCCTGCGCGTTCGGCGCCCACACCGTGAACCGGGTGCCGGCCACGCCCTCGTGGGTCATCGGGTGCGCGCCGAGCGCCTGCCACAGCTGCTCGTGCCGGCCTCGCGGATCAGGTGCAGGTCGAGCTCGCCGAGCGCGGGCAGGAACCGGTACGGGTCGTGCACCTCCTGCTCACCGCCCTCGTACGCCACGTGCAGCGTGTACGCGGGGATCTCCGCCAGCGGCAGCACGCCGGAGAACAGGCCGTCGCCCTCCGAGACGAGCGGGGTGCGCTTGCCGCCGGTCACCACGCTCACGGAGCGGGCGAAGGGGCGCAGCGCCCGGAACGCGATCCCGCCGGGGACCGGGTGGGCGCCCAGCAGCGCGTGCGGATCGTGGTGGGCGCCCGCCAGCAGGCGCCGCGGTCCTGAGGGCTCAGGGCGGGCGCGGTCGCGCCCGGGACCGGGCCGGACGCTCCGGGATTGAGGTGTCACGCAGGGCCAACGGCTCAGTCTCCCTTCACAGCGAGGCGCTCGATCGCCGCCATCGGTACAGGCAGCCAGTCGGGGCGGTGCCGTGCCTCGTACAGCACCTCGTACACGGCCCGGTCCGTCTCGTAGGCCCGGAGCAGTCCGTGCTTCTTGCGCGGGTCCCAGCCGGCGCGGGCGGCATAGCCCGCGCAGTAGGCCTCGCGACAGCGTCGCGCCCACTGCGGGCGCCAGGGCGGCGCTGCCGGGCGGCGTAGTCGAAGGAGCGCAGCATCCGGCGGATGTCCCGCACGGGGGAGTGGCGCTGCGCCGTTCGGAGAGCGGCCGGGACGCTCGCCCTCGAAGTCGATGACGAACCACTCGCGTCCGGCCCGCAGCACCTGCCCCAGGTGCAGGTCGCCGTGGATGCGCTGGGCCGGCGGCCCGGCGTCGCAGGTGGTGAGGGCGGCGAACGCGGACCGCAGGCCCGGCACGTACGGCTGGAGCGCGGGCACGCAGTGCGCTGCGGCGGCCAGCCGCTCGGTCATCGCGGTCGCGGTGCGCCCGTTCTCCCCGGGCTCGCCGACCGGAAGGCCGAGGCGAGGGCGAGGTGCACCTCCGCCGTGGCCGCGCCGAGCGCCCGCGCCTGGGCGGTGAAGTCGTCACCGGCGGCCAGGGCGTGCAGCGCCAGCGTCCAGCCGTCGGAGGCGTCCCGCAGATACGGCTGGAGCACGCCGAGGGTGGCCTTGAACGGATCCTCGTCTGGAACCAAGGCCACGGGCGCGGGCACGCGGTGACAGCCCTGTCTGGCCAGCGCCCCCGGCACCTCCAGAGGTCGGGGTTGACGCCGCGGCTGGATGCGCCGGAAGACCTTCAGGATGTACTCGTCGCCGTACACCAGCGAGGAGTTGGACTGCTCCGCGTCCAGCAGCCGCGGCACCAGTCCGCCGGGCACCGGCTGGTCCGGGTCGCAGTCGAACCGCAGTGGCCCGGCGGTGCCGGGGTGGCGCAGCCGGTCCAGGAGCAGCTGGGCCGAGATCGGGGGTCGTGCAGGGCGCGTCGTAGACCGTCAGACCGGCCAGCGGCCCGTCCTGCACCCGTCCGATGAGCGCCCGTCCGAGGCGCGGTGACGGGGTGCTCCCGTACGCCGAGCAGGAGCTGGTAGCAGTCGCCGGCCGGGAGAGCACCGCCCGGGGACGGCACGCCCGTGTGACCGGCGTGACCGGCGTGGACCAGCAGGTGCAGACAGCCCGGTACAGCTCGGTCATCGACAGCAGGCCGAGCTCCGTGACGGGCCGGTCCTTGCCCGCGAACCAGCGCTGCCGGGGCAGCCAGTCGCGCAGCAGCCCGCCGAGCGACTCCATGGGTTCGGCCAGGCGCGTGAGACTCGGGCGGAGGGATGCGGTCTTCGGCATGGTCCGCCTCCTTTCGTCGGCGCGTGCTCACAGTCCCCTGGCCGATGCGGGATGCGACTCGAGTGAGCCGGAACCAGTAGAAGCGCCGTGGCCCCCGAGGGTCAGCAGATACGGCAGTTCACCGATCGCGGGAAGCGGACCCCGCCGAACAGCTCGACCGGATGGCGCCCGGCGAACTCCCGCAGGTCGAGTTCGGTGGGCTGGGAACCGCGCGAAGTTGTTCACGCACAGCACCAGGTCGTCCTCGTACTCCCGCAGGAACGCCAGCACCGCGGGGTTGGAGGAGGACAGTTCGGTGTAGGAACCGAGGCCGAAGGCCGGGTTCTGCTTGCGGATCTCGATCATGCGGCGGGTCCAGTGCAGCAGCGACGACGGCGACGACATCGACGCCTCGACGTTGGTGACCTGGTGGCCGTAGACCGGGTCCATGATCGCCGGCAGGTAGAGGCGGCCCGGGTCGCAGGTGGAGAACCCGGCGTTGCGGTCCGGGGTCCACTGCATCGGTGTGCGCACGGCGTCGCGGTCGCCGAGCCAGATGTTGTCGCCCATGCCGATCTCGGATCGGCGAGCCGGGCAGGGCCAGCAGCAGCGCGGTGAACAGCTCGATGGTGTGCCGGTCGTTGTCCAGCAGGGGAGCCAGCCGCCTGCGGATGCCGATGTTGGCGCGCATGCGGGGATCCTTGGCGTACTCGGCCCACATGTAGTCGCGCTCTTCGTCGGTGACCATCTCGAGCGTCAGTTCGTCGTGGTTGCGCAGGAACATGCCCCACTGGCAGCCCGAGGGGATGGCCGGGGTCTTGGCCAGGATTTCCGAGACCGGATAGCGGGACTCGCGCCGCACCGCCATGAAGATGCGCGGCATGACCGGGAAGTGGAAGGCCATGTGGCACTCGTCGCCGCCGGTCGCGTAGTCGCCGAAGTAGTCGACGACGTCCTCCGGCCACTGGTTGGCCTCCGCCAGCAGCACCGTGTCGGGATACTGCGCGTCGATCTCGCGGCGGACGCGCTTGAGGAACGCGTGGGTGGCGGGCAGGTTCTCGCAGTTGGTGTCCTCGGCCGCGTACAGATACGGCACCGCGTCCAGCCGGAAGCCGTCGATACCGAGGTCCAGCCAGAACTTCAGCGCGGCCAGGATCTCCTCCTGGACGCGCGGGTTCTCGTAGTTGAGGTCCGGCTGGTGGGAGAAGAAGCGGTGGAAGAAGTACTGGCCGCGCACCGGGTCGAACGTCCAGTTCGACGTCTCGGTGTCGACGAAGATGATCCGGGCGTCCGGGTAGCCCTTGTCGTCGTCGGCCCACATGTAGTAGTCGCCGTAGGGACCGTCGGGATCCTTGCGCGACTCCTGGAACCACGGGTGCTGGTCGCTGTGTGGTTCATGACGAAGTCGATGATCACGCGCATGCCGCGCTGGTGGGCGGCGTCGACGAACTCCACGAAGTCGGCCAGGTCGCCGAACTCCGGCAGCACGGCCGTGTAGTCGGAGACGTCGTAGCCGCCGTCGCGCAGGGGCGATTTGAAGAAGGGCGGCAGCCACAGGCAGTCGACGCCGAGCCACTGCAGGTAGTCGAGCTTGGCGGTCAGGCCCTTCAGGTCACCGACGCCGTCGCCGTCGCTGTCCTGGAACGAGCGGACGAGTACCTCGTAGAAGACGGCGCGCTTGAACCACTCCGGGTCCCGGTCCCTGACGGGGGTGTCCTCGAAGGTGTCCAGCACGGGCTCGTTCACGGTCATGACGTTCCTACCCCTCCGTTCCCTGGCGCGGCGGGCGGCGGCTGGGCGTGGAAGACGTGCGCGGGAGCCCGCCCCGGCTCCAGGCGCACGTAGTTGTTCCTGCTCCAGTGGTAGGTCTCGCCGGTGAGCTCGTCACGCACCGGCACCGACTCGTGCCAGTCCAGGCCGAGTTGCGGCATGTCCAACGAGACCGTGGCCTCCTGGGGGTGGTGCGGGTCGAGGTTGGCGACCACCAGGACGACGTCGGATCCGGTGCGCTTGCTGTACGCGATGAGCGCGTCGTTGTCGGTGTGGTGGAAGCGGAGGTTCCTGAGCCGGGTGCAGCGCGGGGTGTTCCCGGCGGATGGTGTTGAGCCTGGTCAGCAGCGGTGTGATGGTGCGGCCCTCGCGTTCGGCGGCCTCCCAGTCGCGGTGCCTGAGCTGGTACTTCTCCGAGTCGAGGTACTCCTCGCTGCCCTCCCTGAGGGGGTGTTCTCGCACAGCTCGTAGCCGGAGTAGATGCCCCAGGCCGGCGAGAGGGTGGCCGCCAGGACGGCCCGGACCTCGAAGGCGGGCCGGCCGCCGTGCTGGGGTAGGCGTGCAGGATGTCGGGGTATTGGCGAAGAAGTTCGGCCGCATGTAGGAGGCCGCCTCACCCGACAGCTCCGTGAGGTACTCGGTCAGCTCTTCCTTGGTGTTGCGCCAGGTGAAGTACGTGTAGGACTGCTGGAAGCCGATCTGCGCCAGGGTGTGCATCATCGCCGGGCGGGTGAACGCCTCGGCCAGGAAGATCACATCGGGGTCGGTGCGGTTGATGTCCGCGATGACCCGCTCCCAGAAGACGACCGGCTTGGTGTGCGGATTGTCCACCCGGAAGATCCGCACGCCGCAGTCCATCCAGTGCCGCAGCACCCGGCAGGTCTCGGCTATCAGGCCGTCCATGTCGGCGTCGAAGGCGATGGGGTAGATGTCCTGGTACTTCTTCGGCGGGTTCTCCGCGTAGGCGATGGTGCCGTCGGGGCGGTGGTGGAACCACTCGGGGTGCTTGTGCACCCAGGGATGGTCCGGGGAGCACTGCAGGGCGAAGTCCAGGGCGACCTCCATCCCCAGACTCCGGCCTGCTCGACGAACCAGGTGAAGTCCTCCAGGGTGCCCAGGGCGGGGTGGACGGCGTCGTGGCCGCCCTCGGGGAGCCGATCGCCCAGGGCACGCCGACGTCGTCGGGGCCGGGGGAGAGGGTGTTGTTCTTCCCCTTGCGGAAGGTGGTGCCGATGGGGTGGACCGGGGGCAGGTAGACCACGTCGAAGCCCATCGCCGCGATCGCCGGCAGCCTGCGGGCGGCGGTGCGGAAGGTGCCGTGGGGCTGCTGCCGGGTGCCCTCGGAGCGGGGAAGAACTCGTACCAGGAGCCGTACAGAGCCCGCTCCCGCTCGACCAGGAGGGGCAGCGGCTCGGAGGTGGTGACCAGGTCCCGCAGCGGATGCCGGGCCAGGACCTCGTCCACCTCAGGCGTCAGAGCCGCCGCCAGCCGCGCGCCGGGGGCAGCGAGTCGTCGCGCAGTGCCTCGGCGGCGTCGAGCAGCACATCGCGGCCGGCTTCCCTGGGAACGCCGGCCGCCGCTCGCTCGTAGAGTTCGGCGCCCTCTTCGAGGACCAGGCCGGGGTCGATGCCGGCCGGCACTTTTATGCCCGCCGTGTGGCGCCAGGTGGCCACCGGGTCGCTCCAGGCCTCCACCCGGTACGTCCAGCGGCCGACGGCGTCCGCGGTGACCTCGGCGCCCCAGCGGTCGCTGCCCGGGGCCAGCTCACGCATCGGCGTCCACGGCCCGGGGCGGCCCTCGGGGTCCTTCAGGACGACATTGGCGGCGACCGCGTCGTGTCCCTCCCGGAACACGGTGGCGGTGACCTCGAACGTCTCTCCCACGACCGCCTTGGCCGGCCGGTTGCCGCTCTCCACGGCCGGGCGGACGTCCCGTACCGGGATACGGCCGATGGCCCGGGTCCTACTCATGGTCCTCACCTCCACCGTGCTCGAAAGCCGGGCCAGGGGCCCGGTTCAGGGGACGAGATCTGCGCGGCTGCTACCGTCCCGCAGGAGAGCGCCGCTCCGCCGCCGGCGGTCTTCGCCGGACCGCGGCGGCCGGACGGGGCCGTTCGTTCTGCTCCTGCAGACAGGTGACCTGCTGTTCCTGCAGATAGGTCACCTGCTGTTCCTGCGAACAGGCGACCTGGTTGGTGCGCAGATACCGCTCGGCCGCGTCCGCCGCCTCCCGCGCGCAGCGCTTGCCCATCAGCACGCAGAGCGTGTAGCCCGAGTCCTCGAACGTGGCCCGTACCGTGCGGTCGTTCGGTGCCGCGAGCATGACGCGTTCCCAGGCCCGGTAACGCCGCAACTGCCGGGCGACTTCGGCTTTGGCGGGTAGCAGCATGGCGCCGATCACCTTTCGGGCTCGAGGGGCACGGTCTCCCGACGGTCGGACGGCGGCCGTGCCACAGCGGCACGGACCCGTAACGGCGATCGAGTTCTTCACACATGGTGCACGGGTGACGACGCAGCGTCTTGTTGGATCCTCAACCAAATAGCGGCTCGGCTGAGCCGCGAGGGCCATCCGGCGTGCTCGCTTGGCGTTCATGCGCCTCAACTGTGCGCTCGTGTTGCACGAACGGGCTAGCACCCTCAGGCTGAGTGTGACTCAGAAGCGATACGCGCTCACGTTCCGTGTTCGGGCTCGTCCCGCAGGACCGCGGAGCGAGGAGGAGCTGAGCTTCGCGGTGAGGAGCCAACCGATGAAGACCGCAGTGCCCTGCTACTACCACCTCGACGTGGAAGTCAGCCCGGAACGGGTGGACAGGTCAGCCGCATTCTGGCCGCTCACCTGAGGTTCTGGGACCTGGACAACCTGGTCCAGCCCGTCTGCGGCGGCGCCGAGATGCTGCTCAAGGCCATCGACGAACACGCCACGGACAAGAACACGTCGATCGAGATGTGGTGGAACGGCCAGCACCTGATCACCGCCATCGGGGACAACGACCGCGCCCTGCGCCCGGACCAGGAGCTGCGTGGCTGCCTGGAGCACCTCGCGGCGATGAGCGACGGCTGGGGCTGCTGCGCCACCGAGACCGGCAGCAAGGTCATCTGGTTCTCGCAGCGCGCCCGGGCCGGCGAACGCGTCCCGCTCGTGCCGACCGCGCCCGCCCGCGGGAGCGGGAGGGCCTCGAGGTGCCCGCGAGGTGCGCGTCGCGCAGCTGGCCGGCCCCGCCAGTACGCCGGGCGAGGTCCTGGAGGAGGCCCGGTGACCCGCCGGCAGACCCGGAAAGGGGTGTCCGCGTGGAGCGGGCGCCCCTACCCGCTGGGCGCCGAGTACGACGGGGAGGGCACCAACTTCGCGCTCTTCAGCGAGGTGGCCGAACGCGTCGAGCTGGTCCTCGTCGACGAGGACGGCACCCACGCCCATGTGCCGCTGACCGAGGTCGACGGCTTCGTCTGGCACGGCTACCTCCCCGGCGTCGGCCCCGGCCAGCGCTACGGCTACCGCGTGCACGGGCCGTGGGCCCCGGCCGCCGGCCACCGCTGCAACCCGGCGAAGCTGCTCCTGGACCCTACGCACGCGCGGTCGACGGGCAGATCGACAACCACCCCTCGCTCTACGAACGCAACCCGGACGGCCCCGACCCGGCCGACAGCGCCGGGCACACCTTGCTCGGTGTGGTGACCGACCCGGCCTTCGACTGGGGCGACGACACCCGGCCCTGCCGGCCCTACGCCGACACGGTGATCTACGAGGCGCACGTCAAGGGCCTGACCCGCACCCATCCCGAGATCCCCGCCGAACTGCGCGGCACCTACGCCGGGCTCGCCCACCCCGCGGCCGTCGGGCACCTCACCTCGCTGGGCGTCACGGCGGTGGAGCTGATGCCGGTGCACCAGTTCGTCCACGACGGCGTGCTGCACGACCGCGGCCTGGCCAACTACTGGGGCTACAACACCATCGGCTTCTTCGCCCCGCACAACGGCTACGCCGCCCACGGCACCCGCGGCCAGCAGGTCGCCGAGTTCAAGTCGATGGTGAAGACCCTGCACGCGGCCGGGCTCGAGGTGATCCTCGACGTGGTCTACAACCACACGCCGAGGGCAACGAGAAGGGCCCCACGCTGTCCTTCCGCGGTATCGACAACTCCTCGTACTACCGCCTGGTCGACGGCGACTGGGAGCACTACTACGACACCACCGGCACCGGCAACAGCCTGCTGATGCGCCACCCCTACGTGCTCCAGCTGATCATGGACTCGCTGCGGTACTGGGTCACCGAGATGCATGTCGACGGCTTCCGTTTCGACCTCGCGGCCACCCTCGCCCGGCAGTTCCACGAGGTGGACCGGCTGTCGGCGTTCTTCGACCTGATCCAGCAGGACCCGGTGATCAGCCGCGTCAAGCTGATCGCGGAGCCGTGGGACGTCGGCGAGGGCGGCTACCAGGTGGGCAACTTCCCGCCGCTGTGGTCGGAGTGGAACGGCATGTACCGCGACGCGGTGCGCGACTTCTGGCGCGGCGAGGACCACACGCTCGGCGAGTTCGCCTCCCGGCTGACCGGCTCCTCCGACCTGTACGCGCACAGCAGGCGCCGGCCCCGCGCCAGCGTCAACTTCGTCACCGCGCACGACGGATTCACCCTGCGCGACCTCGTCTCCTACAACGACAAACACAACGAGGCCAACGGCGAGGACAACCAGGACGGCGAGAGCACCAACCGGTCCTGGAACTGCGGCGCCGAGGGCGCGACCCGCGACCCGGCCGTGGTGGAGCTGCGCGCCCGCCAGCAGCGCAACCTCCTCGCCACGCTGCTGCTCTCCCAGGGCATCCCGATGCTCTGCCACGGCGACGAACTGGGGCGCACCCAGCGCGGCAACAACAACGCCTACTGCCAGGACAACGAGATCTCCTGGATCGACTGGCGGCTCACCGGGGAACAGCGCGACCTGCTGGAGTTCACCCGGTACGTCATCCGGCTGCGCACCGGGCACCCGTGCTGCGCCGGCGCCGCTTCTTCCTCGGCGAGACCCTGACCCGCGCGGACCAGCCGCTGCCCGACCTGGTGTGGCTGGCACCCGACGCCCAGGAGATGACGACGACGACTGGGATCGCGGCGACGCGCACTGCGTCGGCGTCTTCCTATCGCCGAACCCGACCCGTGCGGCCGTCCCGTCGTCGACGACTCGTTCCTGCTGCTGCTCAACAGCCACTGGGAGCCGGTCGACTTCCGCCTCCCGGACGCCACCTACGGCGAACGCTGGACGGCTCTGATCGACACCGCCGACGCGGAGGGCATCCCCGACGAATCGGAACACAAGGCGGGCACGGCCCTGACGGTGGGGTCCCGCAGCATGGTCCTGCTGTCCCGGCCCTCCCGGCGTGCGCGCGACGAGGCGGGATGATGACGGGGGCGGCGGATCCTGTCATGGACGTCCGCGCCCGAGTCACCGCCCCCGGCGCGCCGTCACCGTGAACTGCGCGCCGTCGTGATCGCGCAGCACGGCCTCGTCTGTGCCCTTGGACAGCACGCTGCCGCCGTGCAGTTCCGCGGCCCGGGTGCAGGCCTCGACGTCGTCGACGGTGAAGTGGACCTGCCTCGTCGGGTCGGGGGCCGCCTCCAGCGCCCCGGACTCGATCCGTGCCACGACGTCACCGCGGCTGCGCAGCACGACCTCCCCGCCCTCGTAGTGCACCTCGCAGCAGCCGGGACTCTCCGACGCCCAGTCGAGGACCTCGCCGTAGAAGATGGCGGCGTCGAAGGCGTCACGGGTGTGCAGTGTGATGAAGGCCGGCTGCGCGTTGCGCCAGGTCTCCCAGTCGGTGAACAGGTCGCCCTCCCAGATGCCGAAGGTCGCCCCGTCCCGGTCGGCCAGCAGCGCCGCCCGCCCCGGCGGCAGCGAGATCGGCCCGACGGCGACCGTGCCCATGCGTTCCTGGACCCGGGCCACGGCGTCGTCCGCGCTCCGCACCGCGAAGTAGGGCGTCCACGCCACCGCCATCTGCCACATGGTGGCCACCCCCGCGATCCCGGCCACCGGCGAGCCGTCCGCCAGCGCGATCCGGAACCGGTCGCCGAGCTTGGCCGGCCGCCACTGCCAGCCCAGCACGGCCCCGTAGAACTCCTCGGTCGCCTTGACGTCCCTGCTGGTCAGACTCACCCAGCACGGTGCGCCGAACACGGAGTGCGAAGAGACGACGTCCTTTGTACCGGAGGGGGTGGGGTGTCGTGGTTCATGGCAGTCGCGTCCTGATCTCGTCGGCCTGGCAGCCACCGGAGGAATGACACCAGTGTCCAACCGGAACCCCCGTGGGCGCCTGCCGAGTACCCCGGCGACGGCACCGAAACGGTGTGGTGGACCGGCCTGGACCGCCCCGGTGGCACCGGGCGGGCCGAGTGACGACGATGGAGGCGTCGGACACTGCGTCAAGGCACTCAAGCACCACACGAGGCCATGAGGACAGCGGCGCACCGGACCCGGAGGTGACCATGCCCACGGACGGGGGCTCGGAGCGGATCTTCGAGTTGCAGGAAGAAGTCCGGCAACTGAAGGAGGCGGTCGTCTCCCACGCGGTCGTGGACCAGGCGATCGGGATGATCGTCGTGCTCGGCCGGATCTCGCCCGACCAGGGCTGGGCCGTGCTGAAGGAGGTCTCCCAGCACACCAACATCAAGCTGCGCAACGTCGCGGAACTGATCCTCGTGTGGGGACGCACCGGTGTGATGCCCCGGGAGATACGGGCCGAGCTGGAGGACGCCCTCGACCGCGCCGGACCGACCCAGATCCCCGAAGCGCCGCCGGAGCAGTGATCCGCCCCGGCGGCGCGTGGGGTTGCGCGTTCATCTGGCCTCGGTGAGCAGCTCCTCACGCAGATGGGCGAAGCAGCTGCTGAGCAGCCGGGAGACGTGCATCTGCGAGATGCCGAGCTGCTCCGCGATGCGGCTTTGCGCTTGAAGAACCGCAGGTAGAGGATGATCCGCTCGCGCTCCGGCAGCGCCTGAAGGCAGGGCTTGACGGCCACGCGGTTGACGACGATCGAAGGCCGGGTCCGGCCCCGATCGCGTCCCCGAGGGCGTAGCCGTCCGTGCCGGGCATCTCCGCCTCCAGCGACAGGGCGGAGAAGCACTCCAGGGCCTCCATGCCGGTGCGCACCTCGCCCTCGGTGAGGTGGGCGTACTCGGCGATCTCGGCGACCGTGGGGCAGCGGCCGGGGGTCGTCTGCGACAGCTCCTTGGCGGCGTGCCGCACGCGGTTGCGCAGGTCCTGGACCCGGCGGGGGACGTGCAGCGTCCACATGTGGTCGCGGAAGTGGCGCTTGATCTCGCCGGTGACCGTCGGCACGGCGTAGGCCTCGAAGGCGTTGCCGCGCGCCGGGTCGTAGTGGTCGACGGCCTTGACGAGACCGAGGGCCGCCACCTGGTAGAGGTCCTCCAGGGCCTCGCCACGGCCTCGGAAGCGGACGGCGATCCGCTCGGCCATGGGCAGCCAGGCCTCGACCAGTTCGTCACGTAGGGCCTTGCGCTCGGGCCCCTCGGGCAGCCGCACGAGACGTTCGAAGGCCGCGGCGGTGTCGGGGGCGTCGTCGTGGGGGTGCGGTCTGGTGCTGCCGGCGATACGCATGGTGCGCACCTCCCTGAGCAGGTGCCGAAAGGACAGACACCATGGGAAGCGCGGACTCGGACCTCACGGAGGGCACCGCGGGCCCGGGCGGCTCCCACGGACGTGCCTCCTGTCCGAAGCACTTCATCGCCCATTCCCGGGCGGGGAGACTACGAAACAATTCCGACAATACGCTCATTTGTGACCCCAGGCGTCCCTGGGGCGGCTGCCGTTTCGAGTACATCTCTTGACCCCGCATTGGACCGATTACCTCTGTTGCAGAGCTAATCTCGCCGCATGGAGCCGGAAACGTTCCCCGAAGAGCTGGCCGACGCGCTCGTCGGGGTCCAGCGGCTGATCCGGCGGCGCCTGCGCCGCGAGATGCCCGACCCCCGGCTGCGCGGCGCCGAGGTGGAGCTGCTGCGCCTGGTCATGACGCGGCCCGGCATCGGTATCTCGGACGCGGCCAGGGACCTCGGACTGGCCGCCAACTCGGTGTCGACCCTGGTCAACCACCTGCTGCAGGCGGGCTACCTGGTCCGCGAGACCGCCCCGGCCGACCGGCGGGCCGCCCGGCTGCTGCCCACACCCGCCGCCGGCACACGGCTGCGCGAGTGGCGCCGCCGTCGCGCCGACCTCCTGCGACGCCATGTGGCACGGCTCGACGAGGCGGACCGCCAGGCGCTGCACGCGGCGATCCCGGCCCTGCGCAAGCTGGCCGGCACCCTGCACGAGGAGGCCGAGGAGTCATGACGCGGGACACCGAACGACCACAGGCCGTCGCCGTCGCCTGTACCGGGCTCGTCCACGCCTTCGGCGAGACCCGGGCCGTGGACGGGCTCGATCTCACGGTCCGCCAGGGCGAGGTCTTCGGGCTGCTCGGCCCCAACGGCGCCGGCAAGACCACGGCCATCCGCTGCCTCACCACCCTGCTGCCGGTGCCGGCCGGCACGGTCCGCGTCTTCGGCCACGACGCCGCCGGCGACCGCATGGCTGTACGCCGCCTGCTCGGATACGTGCCGCAGCAACTGTCGGCGGACGCCGGTCTCACCGGGCGGAGAACGTCGCCCTGTTCGCCCGGGTCTTCGACGTGCCCCGCCGGGAACGCCCCGAACGCGTCGCCCAGGCCCTGGCGGCCGTCGACCTCGCCGACGCCGCCGACCGGCTCGCCGCCACCTACTCCGGCGGCATGGTCCGCCGGCTCGAACTTGCCCAGGCCCTGGTCAGCGCACCGCGGCTGCTGATCCTCGACGAGCCCACGATCGGCCTCGATCCGATCGCCCGCACCAGCGTCTGGGAGCACATCGGCGCGGTCCGCGCGGCCACCGGCATGACCGTCCTCGTGACCACCCACTCCATGGACGAGGCCGACCAGTACTGCGACCGGGTCGCCCTGATGCACCGCGGCCGGATCCGGGCCCTCGGCACGCCGGCCGAGCTCAGGGAAGGACTCGGCGCCCGCCGCCGCGCCGCGGGTGCGGCCACGGACACGCTGCCCACCCTGGAGGACGTCTTCCGCGACGTGGCGGGCAGCGGTCTCGACGACGAGGCAGGAGATTTCCGCGATGTCCGAAGCACCCGCCGCACCGCCCGCCGTGTCGGCTGACCCCGCCCTCGGCCCCGGCATCGATCTGCTGCTCAAGCCCCCGCGGCCCCGCGCCGGCTGGCGGCTCCTGCCCGCCCGGGTCGGCGCGATGTGCGCGGTCGAACTCCAGAAGCTGCGACACGACCGCACCGAGCTCTACACCCGAGCGGTCCAGCCGGCCCTCTGGCTGCTGATCTTCGGCCAGACCTTCACCCGGATCAGGGCCATCCCCACCGGCGGCATCCCCTACGTCGACTATCTGGCACCCGGCATCATCGCCCAGTCCGCGATGTTCATCGCCATCTTCTACGGCATCCAGATCATCTGGGAGCGCGACGCCGGCATCCTCAACAAGCTCCTCGTCACGCCGACCCCGCGCTCGGCGCTGATCACCGGCAAGGCGTTCGCGGCGGGCGTCAAGTCGCTCGTCCAGGCGGTAGTGGTCCTCCTCATCGCCGCCCTGCTCGGCGTGGCACTGACCTGGAACCCGCTCAAGCTGCTTGCCGTCGCCGCGATCGTCGTCCTCGGCTCGGCCTTCTTCTCCTGCCTGTCGATGACCATCGCCGGCATCGTCCTCAGCCGCGACCGCCTCATGGGCTTCGGACAGGCGATCACCATGCCGCTGTTCTTCGGCTCCAACGCCCTGTACCCGGTCTCCGTGATGCCGGGCTGGCTCCAGGCGGTCAGCAAGACCAACCCGCTCAGCTACGAGGTGGACGCCCTGCGCGGACTCCTCCTCGGCACGCCCCACCACCTGGCCTCCGACTTCGCGGTGCTGCTCGTGGCCGCCGCCCTCGGCGTCGCCGCGGCCTCGGCCCTGCTGGGCCGTCTGGCCCGTTGATCTTCACCCGGGAAAGTGATGTGCGGCACGCCGCGGCAAACGCTTTCTCCGGCTGTTTCCGGATAACCGCTGGGCACGGCTTGATCACCGATCAAAAGGGATGAACTGCCTGGCCACAGCGCATTCTGCTCATTTGACAGTGCGCTGAGACCACAGATAGGAAGCAGCTTCCAGAGGTCGAGAGGGGCAGCGTGTACGAGCCGAACGTGGTCGGGGACTGGCAGGAGTACGACGAGCATGCCGGTCTGCGCGTCCGCGTCCACCGTCTGGAACTGGCCGAGCCGCCCCGCGGCCGTGACGACGCCGCCGAGGGGCTGACGTACTTCAGCCTGCGCGTGACCGTCGAGAACCGCGGCAGCCGGCACCTCGGTATCCACCTCGAGGACGGCCAGATCGACGTGCGGATCGGCCCGGACGGGGAGAGCGCCTTCCTCGACTGGCGCAACTCGCAGTTCATCGAGGGCTTCGACGTGTACCCGCTGCGTCGGGCCACCGCCGTGCTGTACGCGGCAGGCGCCGAGGCGTCCCTGAGCCTCGTTGACGTCCAGGTCCAGCTGCGCGTCGAGGAGGAGTGG
Organism: Streptomyces coeruleorubidus; assembly: GCF_028885415.1. GTDB lineage: Bacteria > Actinomycetota > Actinomycetes > Streptomycetales > Streptomycetaceae > Streptomyces > Streptomyces coeruleorubidus_A. The sequence continues at coordinate 149,993 of NZ_CP118527.1, read as the reverse complement.
GCCGACCGCCGGCTGTGGTCGGGCGGCATCGGTGCGCACGAGGGACCCACCGGGGGCCAGCAGGGCGCGGTGCGCGACAGCCTGGCCCACCAGGTGAGCGTCTTCCTCCAGGATCAGGCGGGGGAAGGCACCGCCTGATCCGGCGTCAGGGAGCCTGACCGGTCAGTGCGGGATGCCGTCGATGATCTCGCGGGCACCCTGGCGCAGCAGCGCCACGGCGACCGACGTGCCGAGCGTGGCCGGGTCGAGCCGGCCCGCCCACTCGTGGGCGTTCAGCCGGGTCTTGCCGTCCGGGGTGAAGACACAGGCCCGCAGGGACAGTTCACCACCGCGGTCCACGCGCGCGAACCCGGCGATCGGGCTGTTGCAGTGCCCCTGGAGCACGTGCAGGAACATGCGCTCGGCGGTGGTCTCCCGGTGGGTGTCCGGGTCGCCGAGACCGCTGACCGCGTCGATCAGGTCGGCGTCGTCCTCACGGCACTGCAGCGCCAGCACGCCGGCGCCGATGGGCGGCATCATCGTCTCGGTGGAGAGGATCTCGCTGATCACGTCCTGCCGGCCGATGCGCTCCAGGCCGGAGACCGCGAGCAGCAGCGCGTCGGCCTCGCCGGCTTCCAGCTTCGCCAGGCGCCGGTTGGCGTTGCCCCGGAACGGCACGCAGTCCAGATGCGGATGCGTGGCGGCCAGTTGGGCGACCCGGCGCACCGAGGAGGTGCCGATCCGCGTCCCGGAGGGCAGCTCGTCCAGGGTGAGCCCGCCCGGGTGGATCAGGGCGTCCCGGATGTCGTCCCGCTTCAGGAACGCGGCGAACACCGTGCCCGCCGGGAGCGGCCGGTCGGCGGGCACGTCCTTCACGCAGTGCACGGCGAGATCGGCCTCCCCGGCCAGCAGCGCCGCGTCGACCTCCTTGGTGAACGCGCCCTTGCCCTCGACCTTGGACAGATCGCCCATCCACTTGTCGCCGGTGGTCTTCACCGGTACGACCTCGGTGCGCACTCCGGGGTGGGCGGTGGCCAGCTCGGCCCGGACTCGCTCCACCTGGGCGAGCGCCATGGGCGAGTCGCGGGAGACGATGCGGATCAGTTCGGGGACGGACATGCGGACACGATAGACCCTCCCGGGGTACGTCTGTGCCATACCTCCTCCCGACCGCCCCTCGGCGTACGTCAGTTCGGGACGAGGGGCTCGCTCAGTTCGACCGCGTGCAGGGCCGCGGCGAGGGCCCGCTCGTCGCCGACGTCGAGGGCGGTGTCGGTGAGCTTGATGACGTGTTCGTCGCCGTGGGCGAGGGCTCGTTCCAGCACCTCCTGCGCGGTGCGGCCGGGTGCGGGGACGTGGGCGACGGGTTCGGCGGTGGCGTACATGGCGGTGACCGCCGCGGACGCGGTCCACGCCGCACGCAGGCTCGGCACCCACAGCTCGCGCGGCAGGGAACCGAGGGCGCGCAGCACGGCGTTGGGCGCCGTCGCCGCGTGCACCAGCATGGTCGCCTCCCCGTGGCCGTGGGTGGCGTACCGGTGGGTCGCGGCCCGGACCAGTTCGGCGAGGCGGGCCCGTGCCGTGTCGGGGTCGGTCACGTCGCCCGCCCACAGAGGCAGGCGTCGTAGGGTGGCCAGCCGGTCGGGAAATCCGCCCCGGGGTTCGGCGATCGGCGGCACGGCGTCCAGGGAGCCCGCCGCGCTCGGCGCGGCGGGCAGGGGTGCGATGCCGGCCACGGGGCGGTGCCGGGCGGCCCAGTAGCCCAGCCCGTGCGCGAGTTCGGCGAGCCGCGGCGCGCTCTCGCCGGCTTCCAGGGCCCGTACGGCGTGGCCGACGCGGATGACGGGGTGCGTGGAGCCGCCGTACAACCCGGGCAGCAGCCGTGGCCACCATGCCGCGAGGACGTCCCGCCACGGCTGTTCGGCGAGGGCGTGGCCGAAGTACGCGATCCAGTCGGCCCGGTGCGGCTCTCCCAGCGCCTCGCGCCAGTTGGCGCGGGTCACGGCTGCCACGGGTGTGGGGAAGTCCTCCAGCTTGGGCCGGTACAGATCCAGCCAGCGGTGCACGGCGCCCGCCTGCCCGTGCGCGGCGAGCGCCTCCACGACCATGGGGGCGTGGTTGGTGAGCCGGCCGAGCCGCTCCGGCCTCGAGGCATGGAGCCGTTCGAGGGCTTCTTCGAGTGTCCCTGTCGTGTCGTGCGCGTCCATGACGGGACGCTATGCGCACGCCCCACGCCGACGGATCGGGCGCGGGGCGGAGGCCGGCCCCGGCCGGGGACCTAGGCCGGGGCAGAGCCCCGATCAGGCGTAGGGATCGAACGCGATGCCGGAGGGCTTGGCCGACGCGAGGTGGTTCGCGAAGTTGCCGTCTTTCAGGCCGAAGTTGGCGCTGCCGAAGTTGTAGGACGTGAGCTTGTCGCGCACCCCCGCGGGGTAGCCGTTCCAGCCGACCAGCGGCGGGTACTGCCAGGTGCGCTTGTGGTTCTCCGGCGGCTCGTCGTTCGAGTTCGCGAGACGGAAGCAGTGGGTGCTTGCGCCGTCCTTGTGGTAGACGATCTTCGGGTGGGTGCCGTCGAAGCGGACCTGCGACGCCGGGTGCACGCTGAACGAGCCGTGGGCGGACGTCGAGACGTACTTGACCTGGTTGTCCTGCACGAACACCGCGACGTGCTCGAAGTCGTGCCGGTGGCCGCCGATGCCGCTGCCGGCCACCGCCTGGTCCTTCTCGAAGTAGAGGGCGTACAGGATGGCGCACCAGCCGTTGTTGCACTTGTAGCGCGCGTAGCCGTTGGTGTTGTCCAGGTCCGAGGCGTCGCGGCAGTCGCCGTTGAGCGCGCCGGTCGGGCTCAGCCGCCGTTGACGGTGCCGTCCGCGCCGATGGCGGGCGTGGAGTAACAGCCGTCGGTGTCGTAGTCGTAGGCGGGCTGGTACGTCTTCTCCAGCGACTCCGCGTCGGCGGGCAGCGCCCGCGGCGGGGCGGCGAACGCCGTGGCCGGGAAGGCGAGGACGAGGGCGGCGGCACCGGCCAGTCCGGTGAGCCACCTCCTGCGGGTTGCGAACGGGCGTGACGACACTGCGTCCTCCTCTTGGGCGCAGCCCAACGGCTGTGGGGGAAAAGGAGGTTCAGCTTCCAGGCTGAACGCGTCCATGCCAAGAGGAAGGTGTGATCCCAGAAGTGAATCGCAACCCAACAACCGGAGGCCGGGCGCCGTTTCAGACCATGTCGTCCGGATGTCGGCCGCCGCCTCCTCGGGCGCGAGATCCGGCCGGAGCCGCAGCCAGGACGGCTGCCGCAGCAGGCCTCCCGGGTGCGCGTGCTGTAGCGGACCTCACCGACCAGCCGGGGCACGACCCAGTGCGCGCCCGGAGCGCGCGGAGCGGGGTCGAAGGGGCAGACGTCGGTCGCGGCGGCCCGCAGCAGCCCGGCGAGTTCCGTCCGTTCGGCCTCGCTCCAGCCGGTGCCCACACTCCCGACGTAGCGCAGCCGACCCGCGGCACGCTGCCCGACCAGTACCGCGCCGGGCAGGCCGGTGAGCCTTCCCTTGCCGGGTTGCCAGCCGCCGACCAGGACGTCCTCGGTAAGCATGTTGCGGATCTTGATCCAGGCTCGGGAGCGCACCCCCGGTTCGTACACCGAGTCCAGCCGTTTGCAGACCAGGCCCTCCAATCCGTGCTCGCGCGTGGCGGCCAGGGCCTCGGCGCCGTGGCCGACGATCGCGGCCGGGGTCGACCAGGAGGGCCCGGCGAGGCCGAGGTCCTCCAGCACCGCGCGGCGTCGTGCGTAGGGGAGCCGGATCAGTGACTGGCCCTCCAGATGCATCAGGTCGAACAGCACGAGATGGACCGGCACCTCCGCCGCCCGCCGCGCCGCCCGCGCGGGCGCGTGCGCCAGCCCCATGCGGGACTGGAGCAACTGGAAGCTCGCCCGGCCCTGTTCGTCCAGGGCCAGGATCTCCCCGTCCAGCACGGCGGGCGTGGGACCGAGGGCGGCTTCCAGGGGCCGCAGTTCGGGGTAGGCGGCCGTGATGTCCTCCCCGGACCGGGCGCGCAGCAGCACGCTGCCGTCCCCGGGGAGGTAGACCACCACGCGCTGGCCGTCCTGCTTGGTCTCATAGGCCCAGCGGGCGTCCTGCGCGACGGGCGGCAGGGTGCCGGGCGTGGCGAGCATGGGCGGGATCAGCGGCAGCTCCACGGGTGAGTTGTGGACGTCCCCGTGCCCGGTCACGCGCGTTTCCCGGCTCTTTCCCCTGAACGGCGTCGATGCGGGCGCCGGCCTCACCGATCGCCCCCGAGCGACCCCGCCTGGCATTGCTTGAGTTAGGCAACGAGATGGTAAAGTGGCTCTCATGTCCACACCACCGCTCCCCGACGTCTCCTCTCCGGAAGTCATCGAGATCGAGCGTGCGCTCACCCGCATCACCTACCTGAGCACGCGTGCCCGCCGGCACGAGAGGCTGATGGCCCTGGCGGGCGTGCCGCTCGACCGTGCCGCCGTCGCGCTGCTCCGGCAGGTCGCCGACTCCGAGCCGCTGCGGCCGGGGGAGCTCGCCGCCCGGCTGGGAGTGGAGGCCTCGCACGTCACGCGCACGGTGCAGCAGTTGCAGAAGTCGGGCTACGCGACCCGCGTCCCCGACCCGGACGACCGGCGCGCCCAGCGCATCGAGCTCACCGACGCCGGCCGGCAGGCCATCACCAAGATCCGCGAGGTCGGGGTCCGCGGCATGCAGATGGCCCTGGCCGACTGGTCCCCCGAGGAGCTGCGGCAGCTCGCCACGCTCTTCCACCGCATGGTCGACGACTTCCTCGCCCACGCCGGCGAGCCCGAGCCCCAGTCCGCCCCGGCGGGCAGCGCCTGATCCCCGGACCGGGCCGCCGGCGGCGTTCACACAGGCCGCACGCTCACCGTGCGGCAGAGTCACGCGGATCCGCCCGCTCGGCGACCGCGGAGGCCGGCGGTGCGGGCTCGCGCAGCCGGCACAGCAGCAGCCGGCCCACCGCGGGCAGGGCGATGAGCGGCAGCAGGGCCGTCCGCAGGGACGTGGCATCGGCCAGCGCCCCGAGCAAGGGAGCGGCGAGACCGCCGACGCTCACCGCCAGCCCCAGCGTGACCCCGCTCGCGGTGCCCACCCGCCGGGGCAGACAGTCCTGGCCCAGCGTGATGTGCAGCGAGAACGGCACATACAGGCCGGCCGACGTCAACGCGACGAACAGATACACGGGCGGCCCGGGCACCAGCACCAGACCGGCCACGGCCAACACCGTCAGGGCGTACGACCGGCGCACCACCGCCAGCCGCCCGTACCGCTCGGCCAGCCGCCCCCCGGCCAGCGTGCCCACCGCACCACCGGCGTAGAGCACGAACAGCGCCGCCGTACCGGCCGCCTCCCCACCACCGGTCCGCTCCCGCACGTACAGCGAGACGAACGCGCTCAGACCGACGAACACGACCGAGCGGCAGACCACGGCCCCGGACAGCCGCAGAAAGGCCGCCCAGTCGTCCCGGCCCGCGGCGGCGGACGCCACCGGCCCCCGCCGCGCCGGACGCGGCCGCGCGCACCGCCGCCGCACACAGCGCCGCTCCCGCCACCGCCGGGACGGCCAGCAGGGGAGAGGCGCGCAGCCCGCCCGTCGCCACCACGGCGAAGACCAGCAGGGGAGCCAGGGCGAAACCGGCGTTGCCGCCGAAGGAGAACCAGCCCATCGCCGAGTGCCGGCCGTGCGCGACGGTCCGCGCACCCGGGCGGCCTCCGGGTGATAGGCGGCCACTCCCCCCGACACGGCGACCACCGCCAGCGTCGCCGCGTAGGAGCCGGTCACCCCGCTCAGGGCGACGCCCGCCCCGGCCGTCAGCGCGCCGAGCGGCAGCAGCCACGGCATCGCCCACCGGTCGGTGAGCACCCGAACAGCGGCTGCACCAGCGACGAGAGCAGGGATGCGGCCAGCACGACGCCGGAGGCGGCGGCGTAGGAGTAGGCGCGCTCGGCGACGAAGTACGGCACCAGAGCGGCCACGGCGCCCTGGTACACGTCCACGCAGGCGTGTCCCAGGGACATCAGAGCGACGGGCCGGTTGCGGCGGGAAGCGGTCACCCGGCGATCGTCGCCGCCTCGGCGCCCGGCGCGCTTCCGATAATCTGCCGGACCGTGCCGAACATCCGCCACACTCCCGCGGCGCCGACCCGCGCGCAGCGGCTGACCGCGGGCGACCGCATCGACGCGCACCGGCACGACGACCACCAGATCGTCTACGCGGGCTCCGGTGTCGTCGCCGTCACCACCGACGCCGGCACCTGGTTCGCGCCCGGCACCCGCGCCATCTGGGTCCCCGCCGGCACCGTGCACGCCCACCGCGCCCACGGCCGGCTCGACCTGCACCTGGTCGGCCTGCCCGCCGACGACAACCCCTCCTCCTGCACCACCCGGCCGTCCTCGCCGTCAGCCCGCTGCTGCGCGAGCTGATCCTCGCGTACACCCGCGACCCCGGCGACGACAGCCCCGAGAGCGGCCGACTGCGCGCCGTCCTGCGCGACCAGCTGCGCGTCTCGCCGCAGCAGCCGCTGCGCCTGCCCACGCCCGCCGACCCGCGCCTGGCCGCCGTCTGCGCGCTCGTGCACGCCGACCCGGCGGCGCGGCACCCTCGCCGCCCTCGGCGCCGCGACCGGAGTGGGGGAGCGCACCCTGAGCCGGCTCTTCCGCAGCGAGTTCGGCATGACGTTCCCGCAGTGGCGCACCCAGTCACGGCTCTACCACGCCCTGCGGATGCTGGCCGACGGCCTGCCCGTCACGACCGTCGCCCACCGCTGCGGCTGGTCCTCCGCCAGCGCCTTCATCGACGTCTTCCGCCGCTCGTTCGGCTACACCCCGGGCACGCACAACCGCCGCGCCTGACCCGCCGGAACCCCGGTCCCGGACCCCTTTACCGTCCAGTAATATCGCGCGGCAGGCCATCAGAGGAGGAACCGTGTCCCGGTCCGAACGCTCGCCCTGCTGCTCGCCGGTCTGCTGGCCGCCGCGGGGATCGCCCACTTCGCCGCTCCACGACCGTTCGACGCGACCATCCCGCGCGGCCTGCCGGGCACGCCCAGGACCTGGACCCACGTCAGCGGAGCCGCGGAGCTCGCGCTGGCCGCGGGCCTGGCGCTGCCGCGCACCCGCAAGGCGGCCGCGCTGGCCACGGCGGCCTTCTTCGTCGGGGTGTTCCCCGCCAATGTGAAGATGGCGGCCGACTGGCGCCACCGCCCCGCGCCGCAGAAGGCCGCGGCCTTCGGGCGCCTGCCGCTCCAGCTGCCCCTCGTGCTCTGGGCCCGCGGCGTCGCACGGAACGCGCAGGGCCGGTCGTGACCGCCCGCGTGGAGGCCGGGGACAAGGTCGAGGACTTCGCCCTGCCCGACGAGACCGGCACCGTCCGCAGCCTGTCCGGGCTGCTCGCCGGGGGACCGGTCGTCCTCTTCTTCTACCCGGCCGCCCTGACGCCCGGTTGCACCGCACAGGCCTGCCACTTCCGCGATCTCGCCGCCGAGTTCGCCGCCGTCGGCGCACACCCCGTCGGCATCAGCGGGGACACCGTCGAGCGCCAGCAGGAGTTCGCCGGACAGCACGCCCTCGGCATGCCCCTGCTGTCCGACGCCGACGGCACGGTCCGCGAGCGGTTCGGCGTGAAGCGCGGCTTCTCGCTGGCCCCCACCAAACGCACCACGTTCGTCATAGCGCAGGACCACACCGTCCTCGATGTCGTACGCAGCGAACTGCGCATGAACGCGCACGCCGACCGGGCGCTCGCCGCCCTGCGCGCCCACCGGAGCTGACGCCGTCACGAATCATCCGTCGCGGTTGATATAGGGCGGCAATGGATAATCCTGGACGATATGGAGGACGCCTCCGCCGCTGCGATCATCGACGCCCGCGGCATTGTGACGGGGTGGAGCGAGGGTGCCCGGCGGCTGACCGGCTACCCGGCCGAGGAGGCCGTGGGCCGGTCCGTACGGGAGCTGCTCGCCGAGGAGGTGCCGCCCGAGGCGGTGTCCGCGCGGTCGGGCACCGTCATGGTGCGGCACCACGACGGTTACCTCGTAGGACTACGCGTCAGAGCGATGGCCGTGACGAGCCAGGACGGGGAACCGGACGGATATGTGATCACCGCGGCGCCACCCGGACGGGCGGAGACGTCCCTCGCGGGCCGCGCCTTCCAGCAGGCGTCCATGTCGATGTCCGTCTTTGACACCAGCCAGCGCTACCTGCGGCTCAACGACGCCGCCTGCCACGTGATGGGCGTGTCCGAGGAGACACTGCTCGGCCGGCACTTCCCGGAGACCGTGGAGGACGCGGAGCACAGCCGCGGCTTCAACTGGCATCTCCGCCACGTCGTCGAGACGGGCCGGCCGCTCCGTTACGAGAGTTACACCGGCGCACCGTCCCTGAACCGGGAGCACGCCTGGGTCACCGAGATGTGGCCGCTGCGGGATGGCTCCGGCGAGCTCCTGGGCACCGCCCTGGCCGCGTTCGACAGCACCGAGCAGTACTGGGCGCGGCAGCGGCTGGCCCTGCTGAACGAGGCCGCGGCCGCCATCGGCACCACCCTGGACGTGGTGCGCACCGCCGAGGAGCTGATCGGGGTCATGGTGCCCCGGTTCGCCGACTTCGCGAGCGTGGACCTGTTCGACTGGGTCCTCGGCGCGGAGGAGTCGCCGACGGTGCCCGCCGAGGAGATCACGCTGCGCCGCGTCGCCCACGGCTCCGTCACCGAGGGCACCCCGAGGCGGCCGTGCACCTGGGAGAGGTGGACGTCTACCCCTCCTTCACGCCGATCGCCCGGGCCATGCGGGAGGGCCGGGCGGTCCTCAGTCAGGCAGGAGAGCCCGCGTTCATGCGGTGGGTCGCCGAGCGCAACACGCGCGCCCCGCAGGGCCGCCCCTACCGCAAGGGCGTCCACTCGATGATGGCGGTGCCGCTGAGGGCCCGCGGCACCACCCTCGGCGTCGCCGTGGCCGTGCGCATCCGGCAGGTGGACGACTACGCCGCCGACGACGCCGTGTTCGCCGAGGAACTCGCCAGCCGCGCCGCGGTCTGTGTCGACAACGCCCGCCGCTTCGCCCGCGAACGCACCACCGCACTGGCCCTCCAGCACAGCCTGCTGCCGAGGGACTGCCCGGCCAGGCCGCCGTCCAGGTCGCCCACCGCTATCTGCCCTCCGGCTCGGCGGCCGGCATCGGCGGCGACTGGTTCGACGTGATCCCGCTGTCCGGCAGCCGGGTCGCGCTCGTCGTCGGTGACGTCGTGGGCCACGGCATCCCCTCCACGGCGACCATGGGCCGGCTGGTCACGGCCGTACGCACCCTCGCCGACGTGGACCTGCCACCGGACGAACTCCTCACCCACCTCGACGACCTGGTCACCCACCTCGCGTCGGACGACGACGGCGACGAGGTCGCCGAACTCGGCGCCACCTGCCTGTACGCCGTCTACGACCCGGTCACGCGCCGGCTGAACCTGGCCGCCGCCGGGCACCCCGCCCCCGCACTGGTGCTGCCCGACGGGTCCGCGCGGCTGATCCCCATGAGCGCGGGGCCCCCGCTGGGCGTCGGGGGGCTGCCGTTCGAGGCGACGGAGCTCCAACTGCCCGAGGGCTCCGTCGTCGCCCTCTACACCGACGGACTCGTCGAGGACCGCGACCGCGACGTCGACCACGCCACCGACGAGCTGTGCCGCGCGCTGACCGTGCCCGCCGAGTCGCTCGACGCCCAGTGCGACATCGTGCTGAAGGCCATACTGCCGGAGGAGCCCAGCGACGACGTGGCCCTGCTGCTGGCCCGTACCCGGGCGCTGGGCGCCGACCAGGTCGCCACCTGGGACGTGGCGCCCGACCCCGCGCAGGTGGCCGCCACCCGCCAGGCCGCCACCGAACAGCTCACCGCGTGGGGGCTGGAGGAGACGGCCTTCGTCACCGAACTCGTCGTCAGCGAACTGGTCACCAACGCCATCCGGTACGGCGCCACGCCCATCCAGCTCCGTCTGATCCGCGACCAGACCCTCATCTGTGAGGTGTCCGACGGCAGTTCGACCTCCCCGCACCTGCGGCGGGCCCACCAGGACGACGAGGGCGGACGCGGACTGCTGCTGGTCGCCCAGCTCACCCAGCGCTGGGGCAGCCGGCAGACCACCCGGGGCAAGACCATCTGGTGCGAACAGCCGCTCACGCCGCTGTTCTGACCGGACCGCTCACGCGGCGGCGCGCCCCGATGGGCGTTCGCGCACCACGTCCCGCGGCTTCTTGTCGTCCCGCAGGCCCAGGTACCGCGGGTGGCGCAGCATGCCGTCACGGGTCCACTCGGCGAACGCGATCTGGGCTACAAGCTCCGGCCGCACCCACCGCGCGCCCCCCTCCCGCACCGGCCCGTCGAACGGCGAGCCGGACTCCCGCAGCCCGTCGAGCCGCTCGCGCAGGTCGAGCAGCGTGCGCCGGCCGAAACCCGTGCCGACCTTGCCCGCGTACCGCAGCCGCCCGCCCTCGTAGTGGCCGAGAAGCAGCGCGCCGAGTCCCACGCGGCTCCCGGCCGGCTCGGTGAAACCGCCGACGACGAACTCCTGCCCCAGGGAGCACTTCAGCTTCAGCCAGTCCGCCGACCGGCGCGGCTCGTAGACGCCGTCGGCGCGCTTGGCGATCAGACCCTCCCAGCCCCGGGAGCAGACGTCCGCCAGCAACTCGGCACCGCCCGCGTTGCGGTGCGGGGTCAGCCGGAGCGGAGAGCGGTACGCCAGCGCCCGGCGCAGCAGCGACTTGCGGACCCGCAGCGGCAGTTCCCTGGTGTCGGCCCCGTCCATCCGGAGCAGATCGAACACGTAGTACGTCACGGCAACCCCGCTCGCCGCCACGTCCTCACGCCGGGTCAGCCCCATGCGCTGCTGGAGGCGCCCGAAGTCCGTGCGTCCGCCCGAGAACGCGACGATCTCCCCGTCGAGCACGAAGTCGGCACACGACTGGGCCGCGAGTGCCTCCACGATCTCCGGATAGGTGTCGTCGAGCCGACGGCCCGACCGGGACAGCAACGTCACCCGCTCACCCTCCCGCACCGCCAGCACCCGGATGCCGTCCAGCTTCCGCTCGAACACCCACTCCTCGTCCGCGTCCGTGAAGTCCCGTCGGTCGCTCAGCGTGGCGAGCATCGGGCGCGCGGCCAGTTCCGTCCCCGGACGTGCTCGACCCAGCAGCCGCCGCTGTCTGTCGGGCAGCGCATCGAGGAGGCCGGCCATCACCGTTCACTCCCCGGCCGCTTCCGATGAGACCTGGGCGAGGGTCCGCCCGGACACGGCCGAACGGGCCCGGCGCGGATCGGGAGCCCCGTGCGTACGGGCGCCTCCGGCGCGCTTCACCAGCAGCCAGGCCTCCTCGCCGTCACCGCCCCGACCGCCGCGGAACCGGGTCAGGGCGTACTCGCCGCGCAGTTTCGCCCCGCTCAGCCGGAACGTGGCGTGCCCCCGCTCCAGCGACTCCGCGAAGTCGACGGGCCGCCCCTTGCGGTCGTGGCTCAGCGGCTCGTACGTGCCGTGGTCCAGACGATCACCGTGCCGCCGCCGTACTCGCCGCGGGGGATCACACCCTCGAACTCCTCGTACTCCAGCGGATGGTCCTCCGTGGGCACCGCCAGCCGCTTGTCCTTCGGGTCCGCCGAGGGGCCCTTGGGGATCGACCAGGACTTCAGGACGTCGTCCACCTGCAACCGGAAGTCGAAGTGCATCGTGCTCGCGTCATGGATCTGCACCACGAACCGGGGCCGGTCCCCGGCGGACTCCCCGCTGCCCCGGGGTTCGCCGGTCCGGTTGAAGTCGCGCTTGCCGCGGTAGTCCCGCAGCCGGTCCCGCTCAGCCACCTGCGACTCCTTCCTGCCTCGCGGGCCCCGGGTACCCGTCAGAACTCCTCGTGCACCTCGGGGTCCCCGCCGACCCGCCGGTGTGTCCGGTCCGCGACGGCGGTCATCTCGTCCTCGCTCAGCTCGAAGCCGAAGACGTCGAGGTTCTCGCGCTGCCGCTCGGGGTTCGCCGACTTCGGGATGGGCACCGCGCCGAGCTGCGTGTGCCAGCGCAGCACGACCTGCCCGGCCGTCACCCCGTGCGCCTGGGCGAGCCGCGCCACGGTGGGGTCCTGAAGCAGGGACGTGCCCCGGCCCAGCGGGCTCCAGCTCTCGGTGAGGATGTTCTTGGCGGCGTGGAAGGCGCGCAGGTCCTCCTGCGGCAGGAAGGGGTGCAGCTCGATCTGGTTGACGGAAGGCAGCACCCCGGTCTCCTTCTCCAGCCGCTCGATGTGTCCGGCCGTGAAGTTCGAGACGCCGATCGACCGGACGAGCCCCTCCTCGCGGAGCTTGATCATGGCCTTCCACGAGTCGAGGTACCGGTCCACGCGCGGCAGCGGCCAGTGGATCAGGTACAGGTCCACGTACTCAAGGCCGAGGCGGGCCCGGGCCTCCTCGAAGGAGGCGAGCGTCTCCTCGTAGCCGTGGTGCCGGCCCGGGAGCTTCGTCGTCACGACGATCTCCTCGCGCGGCACCACGCCGGAGGCCACGGCCCGGCCGACCCCCGTCTCGTTGTGGTAGTTCGTGGCCGTGTCGATGAGGCGGTAGCCCGCCTCCAGGGCCGAGAGCACCGCCTGCTGCGCCTCGTCGTCGCCGAGCGGCCAGGTGCCCAGACCGAGGGCGGGGAGCGCCGTACCGTCGTTGAGCGTGTGCTTCGGGATGCTGATCACCGTCGGACCTTCCCATTGACTGTGTCGTCTGGCTGTGTCGTCCCTCCAGCGTCACGGATAGGGTGAGCAATGATCAATCGGACAGGTGGGGGATGAGGACGGCGGACGGCATGGGCAGCGCCGAGGGAAAACAGACGACCGGATCGGGGCGTGCCACCTCGCGGGACGTCGCCCGGCTCGCCGGCGTGTCGCACACCGCGGTGTCCTTCGTGTTCAACGGCCGTGCCGAGGGCAACCTCTCGCCCGCCACCCAGGAGCGCATCCGGCAGGCCGCGGTCCAGCTCGGCTACCGGCCCGACCCCGTCGCCCGCGGTCTGCGCCGCAGCCGTACGGCCGTGATCGGGCTGGTCACCGACGAGATCGCCTCCTCGCCGTTCGCCGGGCGGCTGCTGCGCGGCGCCATGGACACCGCCTGGGCCGGCGAGCACCTGGTCCTCACCGTCGACTCCGGCGGCGACCCGGCCAAGGAGGACGCCGCGGTCGCCGAACTCCTCGACCGGCGCGTCGACGGCATCATCTACGCGGCCATGTCCCTGCGCCGCGTCCGGGTCCCCGAGGGACTGCACCGCACCCACTCCGTGCTGGCCAACTGCCTGCCCGAGGACGGCTCGCTGCCCGCCGTCATCCCCGCCGAGCGCGCCGGCGGCCGTACGGCGGCCCGGCTGCTGCTGGAGCAGGGACACCGGCGGGTCGCGCTCGTCGGCGGGCATGACGACATCGCCTCCGTGGAGCGGCTGCGCGGTTTCCGCGACGCGCTGCGCGCCGAGGGCATCACCGTGCCCAGGGACTGGGTCGTACGGACCGGAGGAGAGATCTCCGGCGGCTACGAGGGCGCCGTCCGCCTCCTCGACAGCGCCCCGGCCGACCTCCGCCCCACCGGGATCTTCACCTACAACGACCGGGTCGCGACGGGCGTCCTGCACGCCGCGACCCGGCTCGGGATCGCCGTCCCCGGCGACCTGTCGGTGGTGGGCTACGACGACCAGGAGCACATGGCCGCGCACCTGGCGCCCCCCTCACCACCGTCGCACTGCCCCACCGGGAGATGGGGGAGGCCGCCGCGCGGCTCCTCCTCGACTCCATCGCCACCGGCCGGACCCCGCCCGCCACCGTGCGGCGCCTGGCCTGCCCGGTGATCAGCCGCGCGTCGGTGGGACCAGCTCCCATCCGGTGACAGCCGCCCCGGACGACACCCTCAACTCCCGTATGTCGTCGGGCCGGTGGTAGACGCGCTCGGTGACCATGGCCCGGTCGCCGACGAACAGCTCGTACAGCGAGCCGTCGGCGAGGACACGCACCGTGAGCTCCTCCTCGGGCGGCACCCGCACCACGACCGGCGCCGGCGTCTCGGCCTCCTTGCGCGACCAGCCGGCCCGGTCGAGTGTCACGGTGCCCCCGTCCGGGTCCAGCCGGACCGTCAGCTCGGCGCCCGAGGACGACCGCAGCAGACTCACCGTGGTGTGACCACGGGCGCCGACCGTCAGGTCGTAGGCCGTCGGCAGCGCGGCCCGGCCCGGGGCGGTGACGAACGGCTCGGCGGCGTGCAGACGGTGCAGCTCCGGGGCCGGCGCCACCCGCAGCGCCCCGTCCGGATGGACGTCGACGACCCGAGGAGCGGTCAGGACGCCGGCCCAGTCGGCCTCGCCCTGGTCGCGGGCCTCCCACGACCAGCCCCACATCAGGGCCCGGTCCGGCTCCTGGAGCACGGCGGGCGCGTAGAAGTCGCGGCCGTGGTCCAGCAGGCCGCCCGCACGGGCGGAGAAGCGCAGGTCTCTGTCCAGACGTCCCGTCAGATAGCCGGTGGTCCACGGGTCGCCGTCCCACAGGGACACGACCAGCACCCACTCGCCGCCCCGCGTCGCGTACAACTGCGGGCACTCCCAGCCGGTCGCCCGGCCGCCGAACGCCGCCGCGGCGGCCGGGTCCCGGCCGTCCAGGAGCACACCCGCGAAGCGCCAGTCGGTCAGGTCGTCGCAGTCGTACAGCAGGACCGACGGCGTACCGTCGGCGTGCCCCGCGCCGACCAGCGCCCGGCGCCGTCCGTCGTGCCGGAAGACGAACGGGTCGCGGAACATCACCACGTCCAGGTCCGCGGGCGGGCCCGTCACCACCGGCGTCGGCAGGGCAGTCCACTCGGTCAGCGCGGGGTCGTCCGGATCCGCCGCCCGGGCCAGGCAGATCATGCCGAGCCCGCTGTGGTCACGGTCGACCCCGGTGTAGACGGCCGTCGGCACGCCCCCGTCGTCGACCACGCACCCGGACCAGCAGCCCGCCTCGTCCGGGCCGCCGGGGGTCGGGGCGAGGGCGATCGGATGGTGCTCCCAGTGGGCGAGGTCCGGGCTGGAGGCGTGGCCCCAGTGGACGTTGGCGTGCACCGGGGCGTCCGGGTTGTGCTGGTAGAAGAGGTGGTGGCGGCCGCGCCAACGGAACGGGCCGTTGGGGTCGTTCATCCAGTTGGCGGGCGGGCGGACCCGGAAGCGCGGGGCGTGCGGGTCCTGCGGGGGAGCGGCGAGGCTCAACGGTTGACTCCTGCGGACGTGATGCCCTCACGCAGAGGGCGCTGGCCGACGACGAACACGGCGACGGCGGGGATCATGGACAGGACGACACCGGCGAGCACCACGGAGACGGAGCCGGTGCCGAGGTTGCCCTGGAGGGAGACCAGGCCCAGTGGCAACGTGTAGTTCTGGCCCGACGTTTCGAGGATCAGCGGCCGGAAGAACTCGTTCCAGTGGTAGTTGAAGGCCAGGACGCCGACGATCGCGAGGCCCGGCGCGGCCAGCGGGGCGTACACCGACCGGAACGTCCGCCAGGGCCCGGCACCGTCCAGCATCGCCGCCTCGCCCAGGTCCTTGGGCATGCCCAGGAAGTACTGCCGCATCAGGAACGTGCCGAACGCCGTCGGGAAGGCCGGGATGATCAGCCCGAGCAGGGTGTCGGTCAGGCTCATCGACTTCAGGACCAGGAACACCGGCACGATCGTGACCTGCAGTGGCACCATCATCGTCGCCAGGACAAGGGCGAACAGCGGCTTCTTGAAGCGGAACTCCAGGCGGGCGAAGGCGTATCCGGCCAGCCCGGCCGTGATCATCTGGCCGACCGCGATCAGACCCGTGACCAGCGTGGAGTTGAGGGCGAGCAGCCACACGTCGATCTGGTCGAACACCCCCGGTACGCCTCGGTCGACGGGGCGGACGGAATGAGCTGCGGTGGCAGGTCGAACGCCTCGGCGGGCGTGCGCAGCGAGGTGGACACCGTCCCACACCACCGGCCGAGCGTGAGCAGGGCGCACACCGTCAGCCCGGCGATCCGCGCCCACGGCGCCAGCCCGTGGCGCGCACGGCTGAAGGACAGGGTTGCTTGGCTCAAGGGACTCACCCGGCTCACTGGTAGTGGACGAAACGCCGGCTGAGCCGGAACTGGAGGGCCGTGACCGCCATGATCAGCACGAACAGCAGCACACCCACCGCGGAGGCCTCACCGAAGCGGAGCTGCTCGAACGCGGTCTCGTAGATCACCATCACGACCGTGCGGGTCGAGTCGCCGGGACCGCCGTTGGTCAGGACGTACGGCTGCTCGAAGACCTGGAGGGCGTTGATGATGCCGACCACCGAGGCGACCAGCAGCGTCGGCGACAGCAGCGGCAGCGTGACGGTGAGGTGCTTGCGCAGGCCGGTCGCGCCGTCCAGGGCGGCGGCCTCGTGGATCTCCTTCGGGATGTTGTTCAGGCCGCCGACGAACAGCAGGAACGAGAAGCCGAACTGCTGCCAGACGTAGACCAGGACCACGGTCGTCATCGCCGCGTTCTCCGACGTCAGCCACGGCACCGGCGCGATCCCGACGAAACCGAGCAGCCAGTTGACCACCCCGAAGTCCTGGTTGAACAGGTATCATCACCACGAGATCGACGCGGCGGACAGCACCAGCGGGAAGAAGAACGCCGAGCGGAACACCGACCGCAGCCACACGGGCATCCGCCCGTTCAGGGTCAGCGCGAGCGCCAGCGCGACGAGCAGTTGCAGCGCCACCGCGAACACCATGAAGACGAGGGTGTTGCGGAAGGACACCAGCACGGTCTCGTCGCCGAACACCGCGCCGTAGTTGGAGCCGCCGGCGAAGCGCGGTTCGTCGATCACGTTCCAATGGAAGAGGCTCAGCACCACGAGCCGACGATGGGGACGACCGTGAAGACGACGATGCCGACGATCGTCGGGGCCAGGAACAGCGTGGCCAGCAGCCGGGTGCCGCGGTCGCGGGCCGAGGGACGCGGTGCGTCCTTGGCGGGCGGGGCCTTCGGCCGTTCGGCTCGCGCGGGCGGTATCTGGGTGTTCGTCATGCGTCACGCTCCATGGCCTTCTCCAGGTCGCCCTGCAACCGGCGCAGCGCGGGACGCACCGAGCGTGAGGAGGCCAGGGCCGTGCCGGTGTGCTTGAGCAGCAGCTGCTCGACCTCGGCGACCTGCGGCGGCGCCGGGATCGGTCCCGTGTCGGTCGAGGGTGTCGTAGAAGACCTGCCAGTGCGGCGGGCCGGTCTCCTCGTAGCGGCCGGCGGTCAGCATCGAGCGGCGGGCCGGGGTGGTCTGGTTCGTCGTGAACAGCTGGGTCAGGGTGTCCTTGCGGGCCGCGTACTTGATGAACTCCCAGGCCTCTTCCTGCCGCTTCGAGGTGCGCAGCAGCGCGTAGCCCGCCGCGCCGTACTGCATGCGCTGGGTGCGCCAGCGCGGGAAGTACTGCACGTCGAACCCGTCCCGCTCCATCCCCGCCAGATGCAGGCCGCCCGCCCAGAAGCCGCCCGCCGGGGTGACGCCGACCCGGCCGGTGGAGAACACGCCGATGAGGTTCTGGCCGTTGCCGCCCTCGGGGCGCGTGCACAGGCCGTCCCGCACGAGCGAGGCGAGATAGTCGTAGACCTCCTCCACCCGGTCGTGCGTGGCCTGCGGTGTCGTCCACCGGTAGCCGCCGCCGCGGCCCCTGCGTTGGCCGGCCGGGTAGAAGGAGTCCCACAGCCACTCGCCGCCGGGCGCCTTGGACTCCGCGAGCAGATTGGTGCCGTTGGCGAACAGCCAGGGCACCACACCGCCCCACAGCCGGTTGGTCCAGAAGTAGGGCGTGAAGCGCGAGCCGCTGGCCTGCTTCATGTCCCGCAGCAGCGACGTGAAGTCGTCGCGGGTCCAGTCGGCCGGCGGGTACTGTGCCCCGGCCCGCCGCAGCACCTGGCGGTTGAGGTACATGTCGGCCGCGTTGAACTCCACCGGCAGCTGGTAGAGGCTGCCCTCGTACATCATCGACTCCACCAGCGACGGGTGGACGTCGGCGAAGTACTCCTTCAGCTCGGCCGCGTCCCGCTTCACCCACTTGTCCAGGGCCACGCCGAGCCGCTGCGCGAACAACTGCACGCCCTCGGTGGCCACGTACACCAGGTCCGGGGCGGTGCCCGCGGCCACCTGCGTGAGGATCTTCGCGAAGAAGTCCGACCAGTCCACGGCCTGCACGGCGTTGATCTGGAGCTTGATGTCGGGGTGCAGCTCGCGGAAGCCCTCGCGCGCAGCGTGCGGATGGCCTCCGGCCCGTAGGCGGGGCCCAGGGTGGCGACGACGAGGGAGCCGTCGTCACGGCCGGGGATGTCGGCTCCGGTGAGCCGGTCCCAGCTCGCGGCGGTGCCGCCCAGGGCGGCGGCCCCCGCGCCGTAGGCGCCGTACCGCAACAGGGTGCGGCGGGTGAGGTGCGAGTCGGTCATCGTGGGGCCTAACTCGTGTTAGTCGAGGACTGATGCCCCAGATGATGTGAGCGCCGCCCAGACGTGTCAAGACCGCGCGACCGCTTGACCTTTAACGAGTTAGGTCCCACAGTCCTGATGCACATGAGCCACCGTTTCCGACGAGAGGAACCAGGTGTGATGCGCGGGATCACGAGGAGAGCCCTGTTCGCCGGGTCGGCCGTGGGCACGGCCGGCGCGTTGCTGCCCGCCGCGGCGGGCCCGGCCGCGGCCAGGCCCCGGAACGGCTGTGCGAGCTACCGCGCGGCCTACCACTTCACCGTCCCCGAGCAGTGGAAGAACGACCCGCAGCGTCCGGTCTGGATCGACGGCGCGTATCACTACTACTACCTGCACAACGCCGACTATCTGTCCGGCGCGATCGGCACCGCCTGGCGGCTGGCCACCAGCACCGACCTGGTCTCCTTCACCGACCGGGGGATCGCCGTGCCCAAGGACACCACCCCCAACGGCGATGTCTGGTCGGGCTCGGCGGTGGTCGACACGGAGAACACGGCGGGCTTCGGGGCGGGAGCAGTCGTCGTCCTGGCCACGATGTCGCCGCACGATGGTCCGAGCGACCAGGCGCAGTACCTGTACTACTCCACCGACGGCGGCCGGACGTTCACCCCGCACGGCACCGACCCGGTGCTGCCCAACCCGGGCGTGCGCGACTTCCGCGACCCGAAGGTGATCCGCGACGAGGAACGCGGCCGGTGGGTGATGACCCTCGCCGAGAACGACAAGGTGGGCTTCTACCACTCCGCCGACCTCAAGTCCTGGACGTACGTGGGCGGCTTCGTCAGGAGCGGGATCGGCGTGCTGGAGTGCCCGGACCTGTTCCGGATCCGCGCCGCGGACGGCACGGCCAAGTGGGTGCTCGGGGTGAGCGCCAACGGCAAGGGAGCCGGGCTGCCCAACACGTACGCGTACTGGACCGGCTCCTTCGACGGCAGCGCCTTCACGGCCGACGCCGAAGAGCCGCAGTGGCTCGACCACGGCTGGGACTGGTACGGGGCCGTCACCTTCGAGAAGCGGACGGCGGACGGCGCCGTCGACGAGCGGACGCGCTACGCGATCGGCTGGCTGAACAACTGGGACTACGCCCACATCACGCCCACCATCGACAGCGACGGCTTCAACGGCACCGACTCGATCGTCCGCGAGATCACGCTGCAGCGCGCGGCCGACGGCACGTACCACCTTGCGTCCCGGCCGGTCGCCGCGCTCGACCGGTACGTCTCCCGCACGGTGCCGCTCGGCGACCTGGTGGTCGAGGGCACCCGCGTCCTCGACTACCGGGGCACCGCCTACGAACTGACCTGCGAGATCACCTGGGACCAGCTCACGGGCGCGGGAGTGCAACTGCGGCGCTCCCCGGACGGCGTCCGGCACATCGACGCCGGCGTCCACCGCGACTACGCCTACCTCAACCGCCGCCCCACCGTGTCACCCGACCTGTCGGGCAGATGGCAGGAGAGCCGGAGCCCCTTCGACCCGGCCCGGCGCACGGTGAGTCTCCGCATCCTGGTCGACCGCACATCCGTGGAGCTGTTCCTCGACGACGGCCGGTACGCGCACGCGTCGGCGGTCTTCCCGTACCTGATCGACACCGGACTCGCGCTGTTCACGGTCGACGGGAGGGCGGTGTTCCGGAACACCATGATCCGGGAGTTCCAGGTGTGAGGGGCGCTGGTGCGGTGTCGCCCCGGACGGGGATCGCTGTCACGATCTTCCGGAAGGCACGACCACGCCCACGACCAGCGGAGTGCGCATGACGACGGACAGCCCGATGACGGACGAGGCGGTGCGGGACGCCGGGGTGGAGGTGCAGCCGGTCGCCGGGCACATCGGCGCCGAGATCGGCGGCGTCGACCTGGCCGCGGACCTCGACGACGCCGTGGTCGCCGCGATCAGGGCGGCGGTGCTCCGTTGGAAGGTGGTGTTCTTCGAGGGCAGCGGCTGGACCACGCCGGGCATGTGGCGTTCGCGCGGCGCTTCGGGGAACCGGTCGTGCTGCCGCGGCGGGGGAAGGCCTCGCCGCCGGACTTCCCCGAGATCGAGACGACCGCCGACCGGCTGGAGCTGGGCGGGCGGTTCGGCATGGAGCACGACGAGTGGCTGCGGCGCCGCCGCCACACCCTGCTGCGCGGCTGGCACTGCGACCACGGCGCCCGCGTCGATCCGCCCGCCGCGACGATCCTGCGCGCCGAGACCGTGCCGCCCTACGGCGGCGACACCACCTGGTCGAACCTCGCCGCGGCGTACGCCGGGCTCTCCGCGCCGCTGCGGGAGTTCGTCGACGGCCTGCGGGCCGAGCACCGGCTCGGCGTCGGCTATCAGCCCCGGCCCGGTGACGACGCGTACGTCCGGCACCTGCTGGACCGTCAGGTCGCCTCGCTGCACCCGTTGGTGCGGGTCCACCCGGAGACGGGCGAGCGGATTCTCTACGTCAACGGCTACTACGTCGAGCAGATCGCCGGCCTCTCCCGGCCCGAGAGCGGCGCGATCCTGGAGATGCTGCTGGAGCAGGCTGTCCGGCCCGAGTACACGGTCCGGTTCCGCTGGGAGCCGGGCAGCGTGGCGTTCTGGGACAACCGCGCGACGATGCATCTGGCTCCCGGCGACACCGCGCACCTCGACCATCCGCGGATCATGCACCGGGTGATGCTCGCCGGGGACGTGCCCGTCGGGGTGGACGGCAGGGCGTCGGAGCCGATCACCGGGACGGCACCCGGGCGCTGGTGACCTGTGCGGGGTCGGCGGGTCGGCCGGGGATGCGCCGTTTCCGGGGCGACCTGGTCCGGCCGGGGTACGCCGCACGGGGCGAGTCGGACGCCACGGCCTTCTCCGGGAAGCCGCCTGGGACTCCGCGGCGGTCTGCTCCTGGGCCGGGGAGGCGGGCGGCGCCTCCGGGGCGACCCGGGGCGCCGGGTGCGATTGGCGACTTCGCGGTGGTTGTGGGGCGGGGCCGCGCCCGGGGTGTTCGTCCTCGGAACGGCGCGATGGGGTCGGATGCCGACTGACTCCCCGTTGACGCGCCAACCGCTGCGGGCGGACACTCCCGACCCGTCCCCTTCCATGGGTCGGTGGCTGCCGGGTGACCCGGTCGGCGTCGACGGTCTCCAGCGCGCCGCCTCCGGGTGACTTCGTCTGCCGGGGGTGGGCCGCATCTGGGGTGGCCTGGTCCGGCGGGGGTGCGCCGCTCCTGGGGTGACCTCCTCTGCCGGGGGTGCGTCGCACCCGGGGTGACCCGGTGGGCCGGGATGTGCCGCCTTCCGGGTAACCTGACCCGCCGGACACGCCCCGCCTCCCGGCCGCACTGTTCCGCCGGAGGCCTACGCGCCCGGTCGCCACCCCAGCGCCGGGCCGAGCCCGGTCGCCATGTCGGTGAGGATCTGGACGTAGTCCTCGTGCTCGAAGGTGAACGGCAGCGCGAACGCGACCTCGTCCACCTCCCCGAACGCGGCGTGCGCGTGCAGCCGTTCGGCGATCTCCTCCGAGGTGCCCACCAGGTCCGGCGCGAACAGCAGCCGGGCCGGGCCCTGTGGTGTGGCTGTACGGGGAGTGCGCTCGGCGGAGTACTTCTCGTAGCGGGCGCGCTGCTCGGGTGAGGCGGAGTCCGTGGGGATGACGACGAGGCCCTGCGAGACGCGGGCGGCATCGCCGTCGGGGTGGGCGGCCCGGAAGGCCCGGATGTGGGAGAGCTGGATCTGCGCGAAGTCGTGGGGCCCGTCGGGGCCTTCGGCCTTCACGACGCTGCTGGTGAGGAGGTTCATGCCGTGCTCGCCGGCCCACCGGGACGACCGCAGGCTGCCGCCGCCGTACCACATGCGGCGGCCCAGGCCGGGGGAGTGGGGCTGTACTTGGTCGGAGAAGGTCTCGAACCCTTCCGTCCCGCTGAAGTCCGTCGCCGGCTTGCCCCGCACGAAGTCCAGCAGCCGCTCCACCCGCCCGTGGCCGAAGTCCTCGGCATCGGCCGTGTCCGGGTAGAGCGCGCCCTTGACCTGGTCGAAGTGCATCGGCGGGCCCACGCTGACGCCCGGATTGAGCCGGCCCCCGGACAGCAGGTCGACGGTGGCCAGGTCCTCGGCGAGGCGCAGCGGGTTCTCCCAGCCGAGCGGGGTGACAGCGGTGCCGAGTTCGATGCGGCGGTGCGCTGCGAGGCCGCGGACAGGACGGCGACGGGGGAGGAGATGCCGTACTGGAGATGGCGATGGCGCACCCACGCGCTGTCGAAGCCGAGCCGCTCGCCCAGCTCGATGATCTCCAGCGTCGACTCGTGGCCGCGCCGCGGATCCGCCTCGTCGAACAGCCCGATCGTCAGGAAGCCCAGTTTGCGCAGCGGTCGTGGGGTCGGTGGCACGGGCGCTCCATCGTTGAATGTTCAATGGTGTATGGCTGTGCCAACCCGGTAGCGGCCCGTGCTGTTCCCGCTGCGTCAGGGGCGGCGTCACCGGGTCAGCGCAGCGGGATCGTCACCTCGTCCTCGACCGGCGGGGCGAGTTCCTGCGCGCGGTTGCCGGTGGCCGCGTAGCAGCGCAGCCGGACCGCCTCCGGGGAGACGTCCAGGCGCAGGAAGCACTTGAAGAACGGCGGGCTGTAGGTGCCGAGCTCGGCGAGAACAGCGACGTGTAGATCTTGCGCACGGGCAGCCGGAACCGCTTGGCCCGGTCGCGGCGGCCGGTCCGAGCAGCCCGGCGACCACCGGACGCGCCGGGTGACGCGGGTGGCCGCGCCCGGGACACGGGTCGGCGGGATGCCCAGGCGCTCGGCGATCACGGCCGTCGCCTCCGCCTCGGTGAGCGTGAAGAAGCGGGCAAGCGCAGGCGGCGGCCGTAGAGCCGGCTGTAGAAAGGCGAGGGAGTCGCCGCGCAGCGGATAGCAGCGGAAGTCCCGCTCGGTCACGTTCGCGACGTTGACGCGGGGATGGTGTGGGTGGCGTGCATGAACGCCCCGCCGCCGCCGGCGACCACGTACTGGAGGGTACGTCCGTCGTCCAACCGGACCGGGTAGCGCTGGTAGTTGTGGATGTCGCCGCCGATCGCCGCACGTAGTGGTGCGCCGGGTCGCGGACTATGTCGTCGACGGCGCCGCCCCTTCGATGGCGCACGGCTCGTGCCTGCCGTCCACGTACAGGGGCGACCCGGTGACCAGGATCTTCGGGCGGGGTCCCTGGGAGACCTCGCGCAGCCAGGCGCCCTGTTCGGCGTCGAGGGTGCCCAGGCCCGTGTCGATGCCTATGATCCGCACGGGTCCGGCGTCGATCGCCCAGTACGGGCCCGGCTGGACGGCCTGCTGGGCGGGGGCGGACCGCAACGCGCGGGCCTCGGCGAGGCGTTGACCGTCGTCCGGACGCGGCCGGTGCCACAGCAGGGACCGCAGCCAGGCCCGGGTCAGGGGACGCGGCGGGGCTCGGGCGGCAGCGGAGGGGTCGTCGCAGAAGACGCGCATGAAGCCGCCGAGGTCCTCGTACCAGTCGTGGTTGCCGGGTATCGCGTAGATCGGCGCCTGGTAGTCCCGTATGGGCGGAAGAACTTGGTGTCGTAGTCGTCCGCGCTGCCCACCGGGTAGATCACGTCACTGGCCAGCACGGCGAAGCGGGTGTCCTGACCGGTCTTCAGAAAGCCGGGCACGACGGCGTACTGGGGGTCGTCACCCTCGCCGGTGTCGCCGATGACCAGGAAGGAGAACCGGTCCGGGTCGTCGCGCCGGATCACCTTGTCGGCCGGTGCGCCGGCGGCCGCACGCTGTGCCACCCACCGGCCGCGGGTGCGGCCGGTGGGGTCCCCGAACCAGGAGGCCAGCACGCCGTTGCGGGCGGCCCACAGCATCTTCGGGTCCAGCCAGGAGATCTTCTCGACCTTCGGAGGCATCAGCTGCTGGTACGCGCCGCGTTCGTCGGTGCCCCAGCCGGCGCCTTCGGCGGTATCGCGTGAGGAGTCAGACACCGCTGCACCGTAACAATGATCTACGAGCCGTCCGCAGGCGGGTCGTTCACCGGCCGCGGGTGGGCGAGTCCGTGTCGTGCCATGAAGAGCGCGGCGCGGGAATGGAGTTGGCACCCGGACGCCGGCGGAGGTGCCCGGGGGCGGAGCGGGGGCCCGGTTCCCGGCGCGCTCGCCGTGTACCAGCAGCGGGTCGAACATGACCACGACCCCGGCCAGCAGCAGGAAGACGACCGGCCCCAGCAGCATCGGCAGCAGCAGGGACAGGGGCGAGTCGCCCTCCCACGTCCCGCCGGTCGTGTCGTGCACATGGACGCTGACGGCGGCCATGCCCGTGTAGTGCATGCCGGACACCGCCACGCCCATCACCAGGCTCGCCCAGAGGCTCGTCAGGAAGCCGCGGATCGTGACGGCCGACCACAGCGCGGCGGTCGCGGCGGCGATGGCGATCAACACGGACAGGACGACGCCGACCGGGTCGTAGCCGATGTCGCCGTGCAGCCGCATCGCCGCCATGCCCAGGTAGTGCATGGCCGCCACCCCAGTCCCGTGACGACACCCGCGACCGCCAGGGTGCCACGGCCCGTGCCGCGATAGCCGACGATGAACACGCCGATGCCCACAACGGCGACGGCCACGACGAGACTGAGCACCGTCGTGGCCGCGTCATAACGGACCCGGGTCTCCTCCACGTGGAAGCCGATCATGGCGATGAAGTGCATCGTCCAGATGCCGCACCCGATGGAGGCGGCGCCTAACGCCAGCCAGCCGGGCTTCCACGACCGCGTATCGAGCAGCGAGCGCACGATGCACCGCAGCCCCAGCGCCCTCCCAGACAGGCCATCAGATAGGCCGCCACTGGAGTCACCGCACCGTAGCGGAACCCGTCGACCGTGCCGTCCATGAGTCAACTCCCCCCGAGTCATGGCTGGTTTTCAGCAAGGTCTACGCGCAGGGATCGCGGGAAAGCAAGCCCTTACCGTCGGTAGGACGCCAACTTCTGTTGACCAGGAGTCGATTGAGGTCAGAATGTGCGCTTCAGCAGGTCGAGCAGGGCCGACCAGTGCCGCTCGTCGGCCTCCTTGTGGTAGGACGCGGTGTCGGCCTGCGTGAAACCGTGGGGCGCACCGGTGTACACCTCGCACCGGTGGCGGACGCCCGCCGCGGTCAGGGTCTCCTCCAGGCGCTCGATCTGCTCCCGGGGCAGCGAGGGGTCCTGGTCGGCGTGGCCGAAGTACAGTTCCGCGGTGACCTTGCCGGCCACCAGGTGCGGACTGTCCGGCGTGTCCGTCGCCAGCCGCCCGCCGTGGAAGCCGGCCGCGGCCGCGACCCGCTCCGGGTAGGTCCCGGCCGTGAGCAGCGACAGGCGCGCCCCCATGCAGTAGCCGGTCACCGCGACCGGGCCCTCGGCCACCACGGGCGACTCGGCCAGCAGACGCAGATAGGCACCGGCGTCCCGCATCGCCAGTTCGGGCGTCAGGGCCCGCATGACCGGCATGATGCGCTCGAATATCTCCGGCCGCGCCCCCGGGTCGATGAACTCCGGCAGATCGAACAGCGGGGCCCGGCCGTGCCGGTAGAACACGTTGGGCACCAGCACCGTGTAGCCCTCGCCGGCCAGCCGGTCGGCCATGGTGCGCAACTGGGGACGCAGGCCGAAGGCGTCCATGTAGAGCAGGACCGCCGGGTGGGCGGCCCCGTCGGCGGGATGCGCCAGATACGCGTCGGCGGTGCCGTCCTCGGTGGGGATGTCGACAGCGGTTCCCTGTACGGCGGTCATGGCTGTGCTGCCTCTCTGGGGGGTGTCGGCCAGGAACCCGTCCGCGTGACCGGGCGGATCACGGGCATCGTGACACGCCGCTTCCCGGGGCATTTCGCCCACCCCCGGCACCCGGCGCAACCGTGAACGCCCCTTGGCGCGCGCTTTACTCGAACCGTGACGTGTCGCCCGCCCCGTGCCGCACGATCTCGGCCTCCCCGCCGGAGAAGTCGATCACCGTCGTGGGCTCGGTTCCGCAGTCACCGGAGTTGACCACCCCGTCCAGCACGTGGTCGAGCAGGTCCTTGATCTCCCAGCCCTGCGTCATCGGCTCCTCCTCGCCGGGCAGCAGCAGGGTGCTGGACAGCAGCGGCTCGCCGAGCTCGGCGAGCAGGGCCTGGGTGACGACGTGGTCGGGGATCCGCACGCCGACCGTCTTCTTCTTGGGGTGCTGGAGCATGCGCGGCACCTCCTTCGTCGCGGGCAGGATGAACGTGTAGCTGCCGGGCGTCGACGCCTTGATCGCGCGGAACACGTCGTTGTCGATCCGCACGAACTGGCCGAGCTGCGCGAAGTCCTGGCACACCAGGGTGAAGTGGTGCCGGTCGTCCAGCTTGCGGATCGTCCGGATCCGCTCGATGCCGTCACGGCTGCCCAGGCGGCAGCCCAGTGCGTAACAGGAATCCGTGGGGTAGGCGACAAGAGCGTCCGCACGGATGCTGTCGGCGATCTGGCCGATGGTGCGGGGCTGGGGGTTGTCGGGGTGCACGTCGTAGTACTTCGCCATCCGTCGAGCTTATGCCGCCCGCGGGGTGCGGCGACGCAGGGTGGGGTGTCGGCCCGTGGGCGGGTGCGGGGGGCGTCCGCCCGGGAAGAGAGCGGGGACGTGTGAGGTAACGTCCCCGACCGGTGCGCCGGAGGCGGTGCGAGGAGCGAGGGGAAGGCCGAGGTGGCTGGCCGAGAGGACGGGAACCGGCAGCAGGAGACACCGGCCGGGCCGGGTCCGGGGTGGGCGGAGGAACTGCTCGAGCACCTGCGCCCGGCAGGGCGCCACGTGGGCAGGGTCGTGAGCTGGCTCGCCGGTGCCGTGCGCGGGTCCGTGGCCCTTCAGGACGCAGCCGGGAACCTCATGGCCGGAACCCGGCTCCCGCTGGACGAAGGCCTCGTCAGGGACATCACCGCCGGCCGGATCGCCTCCGCCGCCTGGGAGAGCCGGGAGCGCCATCTGCGCCTGGTCCGGGTGGAGCACCCCTCCCACGCCTGCGTCCTGGCCGTCTCCCGCGAGACCCCCTTCGACCGCGGGCCTCCGACGTCGTCACGCACACCGCCCAGGTGATCGAGCTCCTGCTGGCCGCGCGCGAGTCGACCGCGGCCGGACACCGGCTCCGGCGAGCCACCTCCGACCTGCGCCTGGCGATCCTGCAACTGCTGATGGTCGAGGACACCATCGCCGCCCGCCGCGTCGCCGCCGGGCTCTGGCCCGGACTGCTCGACGCCGACACGGCGTGCGTGTACGTCGTCGAGTCCGACCCCGCCCTACGCGACCGGATCGCCGAGGAGTGCCTGGACAGCACCAGGGAGGACGCCCTGGTCGTGCGCTGCCCGGCCATGGCCGGGCACGTGATCGTCGTCAGCCTCCGCGACACCACCGACGAGGCCCTGCGGTCACTGGCCGACCGGCACCCGGACATCTTCCTCGGCGGCAGCGTCCGGCAGAGCCTCGCCCGGACCGCCACCGCCTACGGGCAGGCCGTCAGCGCCCTCGCCGTCGCCCACTTCCGTCCCGACAAGACCGCGCTCTACGCCGAGCGCACCCACCCCGAACGCCTCATGGACCCGGAAGGGCTGCGCGCCTGGACGGCCCGGGTGCTGCGCCCCCTCGACACCCTGCCGCACCACACCCGCGCCGAACTCCTCGCCACCACCCGCCTCGGCCTGGAGTTCACCGCCGTCAACGCTGCGACGGTCCTCGGCGTCAGCCGCAACACGGTCCGCGCCCGCATGGAACGCGTGGAAGCCCTGCTCGGCACCGACTTCGCCGACCTCGCCGTCCGGGCCGTCGTCCACCTTGCGCTCAACACTCAGATCGGCCTGTCCGACGCCGAGTTCACCGACGGCACCGCGAACTCCACCCTCCGGCTCTCCGACCTGCTGTCCGGGCCGGCCGTGCGCACCTGGGGGCAGGACCTGCTGGGCCGGCTGGACCCGGACGCCAGGAACCCGCGCCGGACGCTGCGCACCTGGATCGCCGCCGGCGGCAACGCCGAACGGGCCGCGCAGGCCCTGGGCATGCACGCGCAGACGGTGCGCGAGCACGTGCGCAGCGCCGAACCCGTCCTGGAACGCCAGCTCCTCGCCGGGGGCACCGACCTGTACGAGGTCGTGCTGGCCCACCTGTCCGTCGGTGACCTCGACGTGCCGGTTTTCCACCGCCTCAACTGACCGGTTCGCCTCCGTGGCAACCGGTTGGCCAGGTCGGGCGGGACGAAACCGGGCCATCCGGACTCAGCTGTGCACGGGTGAGCCCTGTTGAGCGTGCAACGGGCATCGACGCGATTCACAAGGCCTCTGCCCTGGACGTAGGTTCGACGAACCGCGGGGGCTCGACCGGAACGGGGGACCGGTCGCGCTCCCGCGAGCTGCCCGGTGAGGCGGTCTCCCTCCTGTTGCCTCAGCCCCGCAGCCGCACCGGGATCTCCTGCCAGCCGAAGGCGATGAAGGACGACACCTGCCGCAGGCCCTCGTCACCGGTGGCCAGGCTCAGGCCGGGGAACCGGTCGAACAGCGCCGGCAGCGCGGTGAGCGCCTCCAGGCGGGCCAAGGGTGCCCCGATGCAGCGGTGGACCCCGATCCCGAACGCCAGATGGTCGTCGGCTGCGCGCGTGGCGTCGAACACGTCGGCGTCCGGGCCGTAGTGCTCGGGGTCGAGCCCCGCGGCGGCGTACGTCGTGAGGATGGCGTCTCCGGCCGGGATCGTGACGTCGCCGACGGTGAGGTCCGTGACGGCGAACCGCAGCGGCAGCGACGCGATCGACGGGTGCGCGCGCAGCGTCTCGTCGACGACGGCGTCCCAGCCGATCTCCCCGGACCGTACGGCGGCGAGCTGCTCGGGGCGGCGGAGCAGGGCGACGGCCGCGTTGCCGATGAGATTGACGGTGGTCTCGAAACCGGCCCCGATGACCAGCAGCAGCGTGTACAGCAGCTCCTCGTCGCTGAGCCGGTCGCCGTCTTCGTCCCGGACCCGGATCAGCTCGGTGGTCATGTCGTCGCCGGGGTGCGCGGCCTTGTGGGCGATCAGCGCGGGCAGCACCGTGCCGATCTGCCGCTGGACGGACGCCGCGTGCTCGGGGCTCGGGTCGGTGGTGTCCATGATGGCCGCGATCATCCGGCTGGTGTCCTCGCGCAACGCGTCGGGGACGCCGAACAGTTCGCAGATGATCCGCATCGGCAGGGGACGGGCGAGCCCTCCTTGATGTCCACGACCTCGGCGCCGGCCGCGTCGAGCGCGTCCAGCAGCTCCGCGGTGACGGCCTCCACCCGGGGCCGCATCGCCTCGGTGCGCCGGTGTGTGAAGCTCGGCGCCACCAGCTTGCGCAGCCGCCTGTGGTCCGCACCGTAGGCGGTGAACATGTTGACCACGCCCACCCAGCTCACGATCCAGCCCCAGGACGGATGTTCGCCGAGCTCGGGCCACAGCCGCCAGTGCACCCGCGGGTCCTTGC
Source organism: Streptomyces coeruleorubidus (assembly GCF_028885415.1). GTDB lineage: Bacteria > Actinomycetota > Actinomycetes > Streptomycetales > Streptomycetaceae > Streptomyces > Streptomyces coeruleorubidus_A. The sequence continues at coordinate 120,100 of NZ_CP118527.1, read as the reverse complement.
TGACCCGCGGGTCGAGGATGAGTTCCTTCAGCGTGTCGTAGCGCGTGGGCGCCCAGGCGGGGATCCCGCCGGGCAGCTCCACGGGCACGATCGGGCCGAGGGCGCGCAGCCGGGCGCTCTCGCCCGCGATGTCCGCGCCGAAAGGGTCGAGTGCGATGCGGTCGGTCACGGTCACGGTCGTCCTCCTGGCTGATCGGGGGAGCGGGGAGTGAAACGGACGGGCAGCGCCGTCAGCGAGCGGTGGAAGGGGCCGGGCCGCCAGGTGAGACGTTCGCGGGGCAGTACGGGTTCCAGGTCGGGCAGCCACTGCGTGAGCCGTTCGATCGCCTCGGTGGCGATGAGCAGCGTGTGCTGCTTGACCGGGCAGGCGTGCGGCCCGCCGACCAGGACAGGTGGGAGGCGTCGCCCGGGTGCCGGTCCGCGCCGCGCTCCTGCTCGGTGGCCTGCGCCAGTGCCCCGTACGAGATCACCACCGGTACCGCCGCCCTGATCCACACACCGTGGAAGGTGACGGGCGTGCGGGCGTAGTGGATGCCGTAGTTGGCGAGCGGCGTCTCGTGGTGCAGCACCTCCAGCACCGCGTCCGTCACCGGGCGGGCGCCGCTGGTCAGCGTCGAGTAGTAGGCCGGGTTGCCGAGGATCCTGGACAGCGCGTTGGACACCAGGTTGGCCGTCGGCTCGTGTCCCGCGCCGAGTGTGAGGAACACCTGCCAGGTGACCTCCTCGGGGGTCAGCCCCGCCGGATGGTCCAGGAGCCAGCTCGGCAGGTCGTCGCCGCGCCGCTCGGTCTTGGCCGCGATCAGCTCCAGCACGTACCCGGCGTACTCCGCCTCGCCCTGCGCCGCCTGCGCGCCGCCCTCGATCAGCTTGCCGAGCGCGGCGTCGAGCCGGTCGCTCGCGCTGTCCGGCAGCCCGAACAGGCTGTTGAACACCAGCGCCATCAGCGGCCGGTGAACTCGCCGACCAGGTCTGCCTCGCCGCGCGGTCCGATCCGGCTCACCAGCAGATGCACCGCCCGGTGCACCCGGGCCCGCAGGTCGTGCGGCTCCACCAGGTCGAAGGCGTCGATCAGCGTGGTGCGGTAGCGGATGTGGGCGGCACCGTCGGCGAACAGGGTGTTGGGCCGCCAGCGCATCATCCCGAGCACGGGGGAGTCGACGGGGACGGTCGCCTGCCACGGCCGGGGATCGTGCGAGAACGTCTTCGTGTCGTGCAGCAGATCCAGCGCCGCCCGCCGGTCCGTGACGACGTACGCCGGCACACCGGGCGCCAGTTCCGCCCAGCCGATCGGCCCCTGGGCGCGCAGGGCGGCGTAGTACGGGTGGGGATCGCGGGCGAAGCCGCCCTCCCAGGCGGACGGGCGCCGCGAGACAGAAGGCCTGCTCGGCAGGGGACGGTTGGGTCACCGGTGCTCCGCGGGTCGGTGGTCGATCAGGTGCTGGACGAGGGCGAGCAGGGAGTCGATCGAGGAGTCCGCCTCGCGCGCGTCACAGGTCACCATCGGGGTCGTCGGTTCCAGGTCCAGGGCGGCGCGCAACTGCTCGGGCGTGTGGTGGCGGGGCGCGTCCGGAAAGGTGTTGAAGGCGACCGCGTACGGCAGCCCGGTCTCCTCCACCAGCCCGAGCACGTCGAACGAGGCGTCGATCCGGCGGGCGTCGACCAGCACGAGCGCGCCGAGCGCCCCGTGGGCGATGTCGTCCCACAGCGACCGGAACCGCTCCTGGCCGGGCGTGCCGAACAGATACAGCACGATCCCGCCCGGCAGGCTGATCCGGCCGAAGTCGATGGCGACCGTGGTGGTCGACTTGTCCCGGACCCCGGCGAGATCGTCGACCTGCGCGGACGCCTCGGTGAGCTGCTCCTCCGTGTGCAGCGGGCGGATCTCCGAGACGGAGCCGATCAGGGTGGTCTTGCCCACTCCGAAAGGCCCCGTGACCAGGATCTTCACCAGGTCGCGGGCGGTGTCCGGGAGATGGATACCGCCGCCGGCGGCGGTGTCAACGGTGCTTGAGGTCGCGGAGGCCATCGGCCACTCTCTTCAGCAGGTCGGGGTCGAAGCGCCGGGCGGGCGGGATCGGCGCGCGGGCCAGTACCAGGTCACGGTCGATGAGGTCGGCGGCCAGCACCAGCACGGCGGAGACGGGCAGCCGCAGCAGGGCCGCGGCCTCCACCACCGTCAGCGACCCGTACTCCAGCTCCTCCAGCAGGGCCGCCTGCGCGGCGGGCAGATCGGCCGGGGCCGGCTCGCCGCTGCCGGTGAGGACCGACAGCCGCTCCAGATGGGCACGGCTGGGCCGCGCCACCCGCCGGTCGACAGATACGCGGGAACCAGGGACGGCCGCCTCGGCGGCCGGTCATGCCGGCGTGTCGCCGTCGGCACCTCGGGGCCCGGCGGCCATCGCCTTCTCGCCGAGCCGCGCGACCTGCGAGTGCACCCGGTGCGCGAGCAGATCCAGGCGTACCTCGGGATCGCCGTACGCGGCCACGCAGGTGCCGTGGTCCGTCGGCACGATGAGCACATAGCCGTGGTCCGACTCGATGACGACCTGCCGGATGTCGGCCCGGTCGGTGTCGGCGAACGCCGCCGCCGCGGTACGGCACGCGCCCTGCACGGTGCTGGTGATGGCGGCGACCCGCTCGGCCGACGGCTGCGACAGCGCGTCGGTGTAGCCCGTCACGAGTCCGTCCCGGGTGAGCAGGACGGCGGCCACGACGTGCGGCACCTCCAGGACCGGTTCGAGCACCCAGGCCGTGTCCCCCGTCGCGCGGCTGGTCATCGAGCCGTTCCCCCTTCGTGGTCGTTCCGGTCTCGGCCGGTGTCGTCGGTCGCTCCGTCGGCCGTGGTCGCGGCCGGGACATCATCAGGTACGGCTGGAACGGCGCCGGTGTTCGGCCGGGCGGCAAATCGTGCGGCCGCCGTGCCGGACTGGAGGGCGCCGAGGGCGGCGGCTGACTCCTCGGGGCGCCGCGGCCGGCGCTGTGGTGCGGGTGCGGGTGCGGGTGCGGGGGCCGGGGCGCCCGGCGGGGCGTTGCCCGGCTGCGGCGACGCCGCTGGGGGAGGGCGCCGGTGTCGCGGGGCCGTGGTGGCCGGAGGCCGGGGTGGAGGCCTGGTCGTCCTGGTCCGTGCCGTAGCCGTGATCGTCGGACGGGGTGGGGTGGGCGGCGGTGGTGGTGGTGGACGGCGGCTCGGGCTTCCGGGACGCGGGGGACGGCTCGGAGCCGTTGGAGGCGGTGGCCGGGGCCGGTTCGGATGCGCGGGCCTGGGCGGCTTGGGCGGCAGGGGCCGGACGGCAGGGGCGAGGCGTCCGGTCCGGCGCCGCGGGGCGAGGAGACGCCGCGGGACGTTGCGGCATCGGAGCGCGGGGCGGCACCGGAGGGCGTGGCGGCACCGCCCGCCGTGTCCCGCTCCGCTCTGCGCGTCGACCGCGGGGCGCTGGCCGCCGGAGGCAGTTCGTCGGATCGATCCGCGTCAGCAGGTGACTGTCGACCCGCAGCACCGCCCGCACCCCGCCGTACGGGGACGGGGAGGACAGGTCCACGCTCAGATCGAACTGCCGGGTCAGCTGGCCGATGGCGGCGAGTCCCATGCGCGGCGGGTCGCCGAGCTCGGTGAGCAGGATCGGTTCGGAACCGGCCACCATCCGCTGGGCACGGGCCCGTTCGTCCTGAGTCATGCCAGCCCGGCGTCGTCCACGGTGACACAGACACCGTGGTGGACGGCCTCCAGGTTGACCACCACGTCGGTGTCGGGCGCGGAGTGCCGCAGCGCGTTGTCGAGGAGCTCGGCGACGATGATGGCGACCGGCTCGACGGCGTGGGACACCAAGGCCGTGCCCGCCTCCAGGTGGTTGTGGACCCGGACGCGCCGGTAGCCCGCGAGCCGGGCCTGACCGCCCGTCACCGCGTCCACCAGATGGGACTCCTCCGGGCCAGTCCCACCCAGGCCCCGCACACCACCGCGGCGATCTGCGCGCGCCGCAGGGACTGCTCGTTCTCGTGGTCCAGCTCGAACAGGGTCTGCGCCAACTCGGGGTCGTCGTAGCGCTGTTGCAGACCGCGCAGGGCGTCCTGGAGCCGGTAAAGCGCCGCCTGGATCTCCCGGGTGGCCCCGCGCATCCCGGCCTGCGCGCGGCGTCGATCCGGGTGCGCTGCGCGGCGAGTTCGGCCTGCAGTCCCTTCAGTACCTGCTCCAGCGCGAGACCCAGGGGCGAACCGGCGAGCTGCGGGCTGAGCGGGCCGGGCACGGCGACGTGGGATGGGCCACCTGCCGGGCCGCTGCGGGCACGCGCCCGCCGCCAGGTGCTCGACCTCGGCCGTGAACGCCCGGTGGTGCCGTCGAGTTGCGCGCGCAGTGCGGCCGTCTTGGCGCGCTGCGCGGCCAGTTGCCGCCGTGAGCGCAGCAACCCGCCACCGAGGGCGAACGCGGACAGTGTGCCGACGGCGAGACCGCCGACGACCAGGTCCGGTAATTCGATCATCGAGTCGAGTCCAGGTCAGAGTCGGGCAGGGCGGAGTCCGAGGTGCTCTCACGAGCCACCCGCAGCACAGTACACACCGTCATCGACCGATCTCGCACGGTGGAGCGGCACTTCGTTCGGAAAGTGACCGGTCTCTGTTCGCTTCTGTGGCAACTGTCGGGATTGCCTTACAGCGCAGGGGAGTTGGCGGTGCGTACGGGTCTGGCCACCCGGTCGGCGGTCTACTCGGCGAGGGTGTGATCGGGACGTCACGGAACGTGATGCGGGCGTGCTGTGTGTCCGACCGGAGGACGGGTACCCGTCCGGCGCCTGAAGAGGTCCGCTCCGCAAGAAGGAGGTCCGAATGACCAGCGAGACGGAGACCGGCGGCGTGACCGGTACGCAGGACAAGGACTACAACCTGATCTGGTACGTCGAGGCGTGCCTGAACAACGCCCTGCGTCTGGAGAGCTACATCCAGGACGCGGAGCGCGCCAAGGACACCGAGGTCGCCGACCTGTTCCGCAAGGCCCAGGCGGACAGCCGCAAGGGCGCCGAACTGGGCAAGGCGCTCCTGCGCGCACGCCTCAACGGCGGCTGAGGCCCAACGCGGCCGCACGGCCCGGACACCGCCCGCCGGCGGGGGTCCGGGCCCGTTTCGTGCCCGGCGGCGGAACTACCCGGCCGCCCGGCTCAGCCGGCGTAGACCCTGCCCTCCTTCACTACGTACTCGGCCGGCTCGGAGCAGCCGAGCGACGGCGTCAGCAGCAGGCTCACCGTGAGCGGCGCGGGCTCCGTGCTCGCGGTCGAGAACTCGCAGACGACACCCTTGCCGGTGAGCGGGTACCAGAACCAGCCGTCCACGTCGCCCACGGTCACGCGGTCCGACTCCTTCCAGGCGCCGCCGGACTGCGTGTAGACCTGGAGACGCACCGAGGCGGCGTACTCGTCCTCCGTCGAACGCAGCGCCGTGAGCGTGATCCTGTAGTCGGAGCCGAGGACGGACGAGGCGATCTGCCGGGTCTGCGGTGCGGCGGTGCCGGCGTTCGACGCCCCGGCGCCGGCGGCTCCGAGGGCGGCCGCCATCAGGACGGTGAGGGCTGCGGTCGCGCCGCGGCGGGTACGGCTGCGGGCCAGGCTCATGTGTTCCCCCGTTGGAACGTGTCGGGACGGATTGTTCCTTTCGGTGACGAAGACACCTGACGCCGACCAGAGGTTGTGCGGGGTCGGTGCCGGAGGTTGTGCGGGGTCGGAGCCGGAGGTGGTGAGAGGTCAGAGCCGGAAGACCCGGCCCACCCGCTCGGTGAGTTCGTCCTCCGACATCGTGAGATCGACGGTGACGGTGGGCAGCCGGAGGCGTGCGGTCTCCTCGCGGAGGTGTTCCGTGAACATGTGGTCCCGTGCGGCGATGTTGCGGTTCGCCCGCTCCGGGTCACTGGTCCGGCCGGTGAAACCCCCTCCCGGCGTGGCCCGGTTCGTGACCGCGGCCTGCCGGAACTCCGGTGTGGGCAGGAGCCAGACGGCGTGTCCGGGCTCGGTGAGCAGGGGTTGCACGAGGTGCGGCAGCAGGCGGAAGCCCTCGACGACGACACACGTCTCCCGAGGCATGCGCAGCAGGTCCTCGACGATCAGCCCGAAGCCCTCACCACGAAACCAGTGGAACGTCCGGAGCATGGTCTCCGGAGACCGGTTCACCCAGCGCTCGTCCATGTCCATGGCCATGAACTCGTGCAGCAGCGGGGCCTCGTCGGGCGTGGTCCGGCGGGCGTGATCCCCCATCACGTCGTCGGTCGCGTAGAGATGCCAGCCGTGCCGCTCGGCGAGCCTGCGGGCGATCGTGGACTTGCCCGCGCCGCTACCGCCCCCGATCCAGTAGACGTGCCGCATGCCTCTGCTCTCCCGTGATCGCGCTCTGATTGTCAGTGGCGGATGCCACGATGCCGACAGCTCACCATTGCATCCCGGACGAGAAGGAGCTGATCGTGCGCAGGCCGGTCGAGGGAGAAGTCCATGTGCACTACGGCCAGATCTACGTCGAGACCGATCCGGACAGCTTCGGGCCGGACCTCGCGGAGGCGTTCGCCGGGCAGAGTGCGGGACTGTGCGGGGCGGCGACACCGGGCGCTCTGTGGCTGAGCACCGGCCTGCACACCGGCGACGTGGGCTTCACGGTCGAGGTGCACGAGCAGGCGCCGCCGCTGGATCCGGCCTGGGAGGACGTGGTGGAGGTGTCCTTCCGTCCGGTGTCGGCGGACAGCGCACTCGTGGAATGGGGAGGGGGAGCCTCCTGGCCGCTCGATCTGGAGCAGACCGACCACCGGGTGCGGTACTGCGCCAGGGGAATGGACCAGGCGAGCGAGCGGGACACCCGCCTGGACGGCGAGCCGCAACTCGACCGCTACCTACTCCAGTTCTGGCCCGCGCCGCCCGAGCCGGACCGCGTCCTGAAGCAGACCTCGCGGATCGCCGCCTACTGGCACCGCTACGCCGCGAACTGCCGCCGCCTCCCACACCGGCCGAACGCGCCGAAGCCGAACGCCAGGCCCGCCTCGCGCAGGAGACGGCGCAGCGGGAACGCCGGCTCGCCTTCGAACGATGGCAATGGGGCGGACAGCTGCCGAGCCAGGCCCTGCGCGACGTCGGCGGCAATGTCCGCGGCCTCCTCGAATTCGACCCCGCCCTGCTCCACGCGATCGACGCCTCCGGCCCCGCCACCCAGCGTGCGGTGGCCGTGTTCGCCGCCCGCCGAGCGTGTGAAGCGGCCGGCCTCACCGCCCTCGACTGGGTCGCCGGCGCGCTCACGGCCCTGGCCGAAGGCCGTCCGCTGCCGCCGCCGTTCGACGACGACGCCCGCATGTGGCAGACCCTGGCCACCGACCCGCGTGTCCCGGACCGCACCGTCGGCCGGGCCGTCCCTCCCGAGCGGCCCCCCTTCCGACCGCCTGCGACCCCGGGCGCCTCCCTGCCGCAGCCCCAGGAGGTGGCAGGGGCTGTCGTGGGCCCGGCGGCCGCCGTGGCGAAATCGCCTGCCTCCGGCTCCGCTCCGTACGCCGGGGCCTTCACCATCGGCCGGCCGGACTCGTCCCTGCGGATGTCGCGGCCGCACATGGCCCTCCCTGCGGTGACGGGCGCCGCCGAAGCCGACCCGCTCCGGGCGGCCCTCGACGCGGTGTTCGCGGCCGTCGTCACGTACGGCGAGAACCACCCGGCCCTCCTCGCGGAGGTCTGGTCCGTGTGCGAGGGACGGCACGCGTAGCCGGCCCATGACCGAGCCCCGGTTCACGCACTGAAACCGTGGGGCAGCCGGGTCTCCTCCGAACCCTTCGACCACACCTGTGCCCTCCAGTTCCCGGAGCGGTTCACCGGCGTCGAGAAGCCCGACGTCAGCGACTGGCGGCGGGCGGCCTTCGGTGACCTGACGTCCGCCTTCCGCGGAGGTCGCGGCCCTGCCCGAGCCGGCGCTGCCCAGCGCCGGCCCCACGTGTGAGGACCGCGGCGCCGGTGCCGTCCGCCGGGCTCCCCATCCGCGGGGCACGTGACTGACCCCGCCCCGCCGGGTACCCGGGCGTTCCGCCAGGACCGGCGGGCGGCCGCTCGCGGCGCCGACCCGGTCGGTCGCCGGCCATGAGCCGAAGGAGCCCACGCATATGACGGACGTATCCGGTACCGGTCCCGCTCCGGGCGACGACCGCAAGGTCCTCACCAACCGCCAGGGCCATCCGGTCTACGACAACCAGAACCAGCGCACCGTCGGCCCCGCGGCCCCGCCACGCTGGAGAACTACCAGTTCCTCGAGAAGATCAGCCACTTCGACAGGGAGCGCATCCCCGAGCGCGTCGTGCACGCCCGTGGCGTCACCGCCTACGGCCACTTCGAGGCCTACGGCACCTGGGGCGACGAGCCGATCAGCCGCTACACCCGGGCCAAACTGTTCAGGAACGCGGCAAACGCACGGACGTGGCCGTCCGCTTCTCCACCGTCATCGGCGGCCGCGACTCCTCGGAGGCCGCCCGCGACCCGCGTGGTTTCGCGGTGAAGTTCTACACGGAGGACGGCAACTGGGACCTGGTCGGCAACAACCTCGCCGTCTTCTTCATCCGTGACGCGATCAAGTTCCCGGACGTCATCCACGCCCTCAAGCCGGACCCGGTGACCTTCGAACAGCAGCCCCGGCGCATCTTCGACTTCATGTCGCAGACGCCCGAGGCGATGCACATGCTGGTCAACCTGTTCAGCCCGCGCGGCATCCCCGCGGACTACCGCCACATGCAGGGCTTCGGCGTCAACACGTACAAGTGGGTCAACGCCGACGGCGACACCAAGCTCGTCAAGTACCACTGGATGCCCAAGCAGGGCGTGCGCAGCATGACCGAGGAGGACGCGGCGAACGTCCAGGCCGACTCCCTCGGCCACGCCACCAAGGACCTGTACGAGGCCGTCGGGCGGGGCGACCACCCGGAGTGGGAGCTGCTCGTCCAGATGATGGACGACCACGACCACCCCGAGCTCGACTTCGACCCGCTGGACGACACCAAGACCTGGCCCGAGCAGGACTTCCCGCCGAAGCCGGTCGGCCGGATGGTGCTCGACCGGATGCCGGAGAACTTCTTCGCCGAGAACGAGCAGATCTCCTTCGGCACCGGCGTCCTCGTCGACGGCCTGGACTTCTCCGACGACAAGATGCTCGTCGGCCGGACCTTCTCCTACAGCGACACCCAGCGCTACCGGGTCGGCCCGAACTACCTGCAACTGCCCGTCAACCAGGCCAAGAACGCGGACGTCGGCACCAACCAGCGCGACGGCCAGATGACGTACCACGTGGACGGCGGCGGGCGAGAACCCGCAGGTCAACTACGAGCCGTCGATCACCGGCGGCCTGCGCGAGGCCCGCTACCCGACCCACGACGAGCAGGGACCCGTCATCGAGGGCGGCTCACCCGCAAGCGCATCCCCCGCACCAACGACTACATGCAGGCAGGCCAGCGCTACCTGCTCCTGGAGGACTGGGAACGCGAGGACCTGGTGAAGAACTTCATCGACCTGCTGTCCCAGTGCGACCGTCCGATCCAGGAGCGCATGGTCTGGCACTTCCTGCTGGTCGAGAACGACCTCGGTCTGCGGGTCGGCGAGGGACTGGGCATCGGCCCGGAGGACGTCGCCGGTCTGGAGCCGCTGGCGAGCCAGGACCTCACGGACGAGGACCGCGAACGCCTGGCCAACCTGGGCAAGAACCAGCCGCGCGACGTCGAGGGCCTCACCATGACCCACTGCGTGCCGGACGAACGGCACGTCGTGACTCGCTGACCGGTCACCCCGCCAGGGCGCTACGGGCCACCGCGAGGGCCTGTTCCGCGTAGCTGCGGCCGAACAGCACGGCGTGCACCAGCAGCGGGAACATCTGGTGCACGCCGACGCGCTCCGCCCAGCCGTCGGCGAGCGGCGCCTCCTCCTGGTAGCCGTCCAGCACCTGCTCCAGGTGCGGACAGCGAACAGACCCAGCATCGCCAGGTCGGTCTCGCGGTGCCCGCCGTGCGCGGCCGGGTCGATCAGCCGGACATGCCCGTCGGCCCCCCACAGCACGTTGCCGTTCCACAGATCGCCGTGCAGCCGCGCGGCGGCTCGACGGGCCCCGCCAGCTCCGGCAGCCGCTCGCACAGCCGCTCCACGACGGCCGCCTCCCCAGACCGGACGGTGCCCTGGTCGACCGCGCGCCGCAGATACGGCAGCACGCGATGCTCGGCGTACCAGCCCGGCCAGTCGGTGCCGGGCTCGTTGCGCATCGGGGCTAGCCCGATGTACGCGTCCGCCGGCCCGTCCGGGGGCGGCGCGCCGAACGCGGGCGCCCCGGCGGTGTGCAGGGCGGCCAGGTCACGCCCGAAACGCACCGCCGCCTCCCGGCTCGGCGCCCCGTTGCGACCCGGTCGACGACCAGCCAGTTCCCGTCGTGACCGTGCACATCCGGTATCCGCACCGTGCCGGCGCCGGCCAGCCAGCGCAGCCCGGCCGCCTCGGCCCGCGTCGCCCCGGATCGTCGGCACGCTTGACGATCACCACCCGCCCGTCGTCGAGTGTGACCTCGGCGAGGGCCCCGGACAGGGGCCGTTCCCCGGTGACCGCCCGCCCGGTGAGCCGGGCCACGACTTCCGTACCGGCGGTCATACGCGCTCCTCCTCGACTCCGAGCTTGATCGACACTCAGAGTACGACCAGGCCCATCACGGGCGCGGGGCCGTGTCGATGTGCGGCTCCGCCGCAGGGGCGCGACCAGCCCCACGCACCCGCGGACGGCACTCGACCCGGTTCTCCTTGCCGGCCCCACTCGGAGTCCGTTTCGATACCGGGACATTCGCCACGCCCCGATCACGCGGGACGGTGAAATCCCGTCGCCCGCCGACAGAACCGGGTGCCGCCGGGGGACCAGTCGGGGCATGACGAGTTCACCGTTCCAGCGCACCATCGCCCTGCCCGCCCCCGTGTGCGAACAGGCCGCACAGCACCTGGAGCAGGCCGCGCACCGGGCCATCGACGGGCCGCGATCCCACTGAAGGCCTTCCGCGCGGCCGCCGACAACGACTTCACCCTCCCCGCGTCGGTCGTCGAGCAGGCGGCGGCCTGCCTGCTGGTCCTGGCCACGGAGACCGCCCAGACCGTACGCCCCTCCGCCCTGCGCGCCACCATCAGCGTGGCGCTGCGGTTGCGCGACGCCGTGGAGCTGTCGCATCAGCCGACTCTCAGCAGCAGGTTCTGGTAGGGCAGGGTTGACGGCGGCGCCTGCGCGTCAGCTCTCGCGGAAGGCGACCTCGACCTGCTTGCGGCGCAGTTCCTCCAGGGTGGCGCGCTGCCGCCGGGCCCGTTCGACGAGGTCGTCGAGCTGCCGCGCGTCGAGGCGCGCGTCCGTGGCGGCCAGGGCGCGCAGCGTCTGCCAGCCGGCCGTCTTGCCCTCGACCCCGAGCCCCATCGCCTCCAGCTCCCACAGCGTGCTCAGCGGGGACCGCCGTACCAGGCTGCCGTTGCTCTTCAGCCGGCCCACCTGCTCGGCCGCGCGGCCCGCGTACACCTTGTAGCGCCGCACCGGGACGTCGAGCCGCCGCATGATGTGGAGCAGGCTCGCCCGGTCCTCGGCGATCTCGGCGGCGACGGGGGCCAGGGCGTCGGCGAGCGCCGTGCCCCGGCACGAGCGCAGCAGATAGCGAATCCGCGCGGTCCCGGCGGTGGCGCCGGCGAGATGGTCGTTGAGGTAGATGCCCAGCAGCGACATGTCGGTGACCGGAGCACGCTGGGCGCCCGGCGGATCCGTTCGCTGTTCCGTCATGACACTGCTCCTGTCCTGCTCCGGCCCTGCCCCAGGGCCGCCGGAACAGGGGGTTCGCCGGACTTTTCCGGCTTGCGGAGGATTACGTGGGGCGGGTGCCCGGGCCCTTCCTGGCGAAACGGGAACGGTCTCGCTGCGCCCCAGGCCGTTTCGAATGTGGCCGAGGCCACATCCTGGACGAGGTCCCGATCACGTCCGGCCGCCCGGGGCGGCGGCTACCGTCTACGGGCAGATCCCCGCTTCCCCACCCTCTCGGACGGCCCGGCAGTGCAAGCAGACCTCTCTCCTGTCATAGCGGCGACCGCCCAGTGGCTGACCCGCGCCTTCCCCGCCTCCGGTGGCGCGCTCGCCGCCGCGCTGTGCGAGGTGCAGGCCCGGCAGGCCGTGACGGTCGCGGCATGGCTCAGGTACCCCACGGCGATGGACGCCGCCCTCGTCGACGGCGGCCCCGGCGGCTCCGCGCGGCTGGACTGGGTCACCGGCGCCGACGCGTCGGTGGGCGACGACGTGGACGCGCACGCCTGGCGCACCTGGGTGGACGAGGTCGTCGCGAGCTGGGCGGCCAGTCTGCTCACCGACCCGCAGCTGGCCGCCCTGGCGGTGGCCGCGCTCGCCGAGGGCAGCCACAGCGCCGGCACACCGGCCGAGTTCCGCCGGCTCGTCGCGCCCGACGACAGCGACCAGCGCGCCGCCGCCCTGCTGCGCCACCCCGACCTGCTCGCTCCCGTGGCCGAACTGCACCACTCCCAACTCCTCGAGCGCCTGCACCGGGCCGCACGCTGATCGCCTGACACGGGCGGGGTGTCCCTGACGGGGCCCGCCCTACCGGCGCACGTGGCCTCGGTGCGCCGTCCTTCGGTGGTGTCTGTCCGCCGCTCCACGGCGGCGTTGGCTCGCACGCCTGCGGGGTCAGAGTGCCTTTGCCGGCCCGGGTGGCGCCGACCTTCTGATCCGCGACGGCGTCGGCCTCCCGATCCGCGGGCCACATCCCGAGCCAGGCTGCACCCCAACGGCGGGAAGAGCGGAGCGCTCGAGGACGACAGCGAGCGCGGCGGCCCCAGCGGCAACCGACGGCGACCTCAGCGCTGGTCGCCGGCGCCGGCCACCGAAAGGCGCGCCGGGCGCGCGGTAACCCCCTCGGCGCGGACGTGGCCGATCCGCGACGGCGTTGGCTCGCACGCCTGCGGCGGCGCTGGCCGTCCGGTCAGCGACCGCGCCGGCTCCCCGATCCGTGACCGCGCTGGGCCCCCCCGCCGCCACGGCGTTGGTTCGCCGGTCCGCGGCGGCGCTGGCCATCCGATCCGCGACCGCGCTGGTTTCACCGGTCCACGGCTCGCCATCCGATCACCCGCTGGGCCCCCGGGTCCGCCATGGCATTAGCCAACGGTCCGCGAAGGTGTTGGTCCGCAGACCTGCGACGGCGTCAGTGCACGGCCCGCGGCGGCTCTGCCCGTCGGCCCCCCCGTGGTTTCGGTCCGCCCACACCCAGCGCCTGCCCCGCACCGTCACAGGCTGCCCGAGCACCCCGGCCCCCAGCTCTCACCCACCCCCCGACCTGCACGAACAGCCGGCAGCCCCAACCTCTCACCCTCCGTGACTCACCGGTTTGCCGTAAGCGACCGTGCCTCGCTCGCACCGTCGGCGGACGCTGATCGTGGGCTCGACGGCCTCCGGCCACCCTCGGCGGCACGAGGCGCACACCGTCGTGCCGGGCCATACGCCGCTGACGGAGGAGAGACCGAGATGACCACCGCCCTCTCACGGAGCTGGGAACACGCCGTCGTCACGGGCGGCGCCGGGTTCGTCGGCTCCCACCTGTGCGCCGCCCTGCTGGACGCGGGCGCGGCCGTCACCTGCGTGGACGACTTCAGCACCGGCCGGCCCGAGAACATATCCCCGCTGCTCGAACGGCCCGGCTTCACGCTCGTGCAGGCCAACGTCGCCGAGGGCATGCGGATCAAGCGAAGGCCCGACCTCGTCCTGCACTTCGCCTCCCCGGCGTCCCCCGCGGACTACCTGCGACTGCCGCTGCACACCATGGAGACGGGCAGCCTCGGCACCCGTAACGCCCTGGAAACTCGCACGGTCCTCCCGCGCCCGCTTCGTCCTCGCCTCGACGTCCGAGGTCTACGGCGACCCGCAGCAGAACCCCCAGGACGAGAGCTACAGGGGCAACGTCAACCCCGTAGGCCCGCGCAGCGTCTACGACGAGGCCAAACGCTTCGGCGAGGCGCTGACCACCGCCCACGCCGGCACTCACGGCACCGACACCTGCATCGTGCGGCTGTTCAACACCTACGGCTCGCGGATGCGCGGCCACGACGGACGCGCGGTGCCGACCTTCGTACGGCAGGCCTTGGCCGGAGAGCCCCTCACCGTGACCGGCGACGGACGTCAGACCCGGTCGCTGTGCTACGTCGACGACACCGTCCGCGCATCCTCGCGGCGGCCGCCCACGGCATGCGCGCCCGGTCAACATCGGCAACCCCACCGAGATCACCATGCTCGACCTGGCCCGGCTGGTCGTCGAACTCGCCGGCTCCCCGTCGGAGATCCGATTCATCGAACGCCCGGTGGACGACCCGGCCGTGCGCTGCCCGGACATCACGCTGGCCCGCGACAAGCTCGGCTGGGAACCGCAGGTGCGCGCCGAGGAGGGGCTGCGGCGCACGATCGCCTGGTTCCGCGAGGACAGAACCGACGACTGACCCGCCCGGGCACCCCCCCCGCACCACCGCGTCCGGTTCTCTCCCGACCGCCGAAAGGGCCGCCACCCCCATGCGCATCCTCGGAATCAACGCCCTCTTCCACGACCCCGCCGCCGCCCTGGTGATCGACGGACGGACCGTCGCCGCCGCGGAGGAGGAGCGGTTCTCCCGGCGCAAGCACGGGAAGAGACCCCTGCCGTTCTCCGCCTGGGAGCTGCCCGAGAAGGCCGCCGCCTGGTGCCTGAAGCGGGCCGGGCTGCGCCCGCAGGACCTCGACGCGGTCGCCTACTCCTTCGACCCGGAACTCGCCCGGCCGCCCAGGACATGGGCCTGGACGACCCGTGGGACCACCTGCGGCTGACCTACGCCGCGAGGCACCCGGATTCCTGCGGACGGCCCTGCCCGGCCTCGAACCCGGCATCGTCCGCTTCGTGCCGCACCACATGGCCCACGCCGCCTCCAGTGCCTTCGCCGCACCGGACGCCGGCGACTCCAGCGTGCTGGTCCTGGACGGCCGCGGCGAACGCGCCTCCCACCTGGCCGCGCGCCGTGTCGGCGACCGGCTGGAGGCGCTGCACGCACAGGACCTGCCGCACTCGCTCGGCCTCGTCTACGAGGAACTCACCGAACACCCGGCTTCCTGCGCTCCTCCGACGAGTTCAAGGTGATGGCCCTCGCCTCCCACGGAACCCCGCGCATGCTCACCGAACTGCGCCGCCACGTGTACCCCACCGGCGACGGCGGCTTCCACGCCACCGGCGTGCCCTGGCACGAGCTGTGCGCGCCGCGCGGCCGACGAGCCGTGGACCCAGGACCACGCCGACGTCGCCGCCAGCGCCCAGGCCGTGTTGGAGGAGACCCTGCTGGACCTCGTGCGCTGGCTGCACGGCCGCACCCACGACCAGGTGCTCACGCTCGCCGGTGGCGTCGCCCTCAACTGCGTCGCCAACTCCCGTATCGCCCGCGAGGGCCCCTTCTCCCGGGTGTGGGTGCAGCCCGCCGCGGAGACGCCGGTACCGCCCTGGGCGGCGCCCTGCTGCTGTCCGCCGGCGAGGGCGACGAACCGGAGCCCATGACCGGCGCCGACCTCGGCCGGGACTGGTCCGACGCGGAGCTCGGCGCCTGGCTGAAGACGGCCGCCGTACCCTTCGAACGGCCCCCGGACATCGCCGCCACCGTCGCCCGCGCCCTCGCGGACAACGCGATCGTCGCCTGGTTCCAGGGGCGCTCCGAATACGGCCCCCGGGCGCTCGGCCACCGTTCCCTGCTCGCCCACCCCGGGCACGCGGGCAACCTGGAACGGCTCAACGACGTCAAGGGCCGCGAGCAGTTCCGGCCCGTCGCACCGATGGTCCTCGCCGACCGCGCCGCCGACATCTTCGACGGCCCGCTGCCCAGCCCGTACATGCTGTTCGTGCACGACGTCGCCCCGGCCTGGCGGGACCGCATCCCCGCCGTCGTGCACGTCGACGGCACCGCCCGCATCCAGACCGTCGACCCGGCCCGCGAACCGCTCGTGGCCCGCATGCTCGGCGAGTTCGAGCGGCTCACCGGGCTGCCCGTCGTCGTCAACACCAGCCTCAACACCGCCGGGCGGCCCATGGTCGACGACCCGCGCGACGCCCTGGAGTGCTTCGGCTCCGCGCCCGTCGACCTGCTGGCCATCGGCCCGTACGCCGTCCGCCGCGGCGACCTGTTCCGTTCCGAGGACGCCGGAGGCCTGCGATGACCGAGCCCGACACCCGCACACGGGACGCCGCGTACGCCGTGGTCGTACCGACCCTCGGCCGGCCCAGCCTGGGCGTGTGCCTGCACGCCCTGGCCGAGGCGAGCGGTCCGGGGCCGGTCCGGGTGGTCCTCGTCGACGACCGTCCAGGCCCTGCCCGCTCGCCCCTCACCGCCGACGTCCCGCCGTCCCTGCGCTCGCGCACCATCGTCGTACCCGGCGGGGCGCGCGGACCCGCCGCCGCACGCAACCTCGGCTGGCGGGCGGCCGGTGACGTGCCCTGGATCGTCTTCCTCGACGACGACGTCGTACCCGGGCCCACCTGGGGCGACGACCTGACCCTCGACCTGACCGCGGCGACGGAGCGGACCGGTGGGATCACCGCCCGGATCCAGGTGCCGCTGCCAGCCGACCCCCCCGACTGGGAACGCAACACGGCCTCACTCGCCGGCGCCCGCTGGGTCACCGCCGACATGGCGTACCGCCGGGCCGCGCTGACCACCGTCGGCGGATTCGACGAACGCTTCCGGCGAGCCTTCAGGGAGGACGCCGACCTCGCCCTGCGCATCCGCGACGCCGGCTGGACGCTCACCGAGGGCCGGCGCACCACCACCCACCCCGTGCGGCCGGCCGGACGCTGGACCTCCGTCCGGCTCCAGGCCGGCAACGCCGACGACGTGCTGATGACCCGGCTGCACGGCCGCCACTGGTGGCGCCGGGCGCAGGCGCCCCGCGGACGGTTGCCCGTGCACCTGGCCCTGACCGGAGCGGGGGTGACGGCGCTCGGCTGCGCCCTGCTCGGCCGGCACCGACTGGCCGGGGCCTGCGCCGCCGCATGGCTGGCCGGCACGACCGAGTTCGCCCTGTCCCGGATCCTGCCCGGGCCGCGCACCCGCGACGAGGTGCTCACCATGACCGTGACCAGCGTGCTCATCCCGCCGACCGCGACCTGGCACTGGCTGCGCGGACGGCTCGCGCACCGTACGGTCCGGCCGCTCACCCCGCTCGGGACCGGCGAGCCGGCGCCCGCGCCCCGCCCGGCGGTCAGGGAACGGCTGCGATCATGACCCGGCCCACCGGTCCTTGGCTGCTCGCCGGGCCGCACGGGGCCACCGGCGTGCGGCAGCCCCCGCACGCCCCCGGCGGTCCGCTCCCCGCGGCCGTCCTCTTCGACCGCGACGGCACGCTCGTCGCCGACGTCCCCTACAACGGGGACCCGGCGCGGGTCGCGCTCATGCCCGGCGCGCGAAAGGCCGTCGACGCCGTGCGCGCCGCCGGGATCCCCGTGGGCGTCGTGACCAACCAGTCCGGCGTGGCCCGCGGCCTGCTCAGACCTCGCCAGGTCGAGGACGTACGCCTGCGGGTGGAGGAGCTGCTCGGGCCGTTCGCCGTCTGGGCCGTGTGCCCGCACGGACCGGGGGAGGGCTGCGGCTGCCGCAAACCGGCCCCCGGCCTGGTACTGGCCGCGTGCCGCCGACTTGCCGTCCCGCCCGAACGCACCGTCGTCATCGGCGACATCGGGGCCGACATGGAGGCCGCGCGCGGCCGCGGGGGCCCGCGGTGTCCTGGTTCCCACGGCCGTCACCCGGCCCGAGGAGGTCACGGCGGCCGACGCCACGGCAGCGGACCTGATCGAGGCGGTACGCCTCGCCCTCGACTCGGCCGTGCCGGCGGAGGAGTCGCGATGACCCCCTTCCGTTCCCGCAGCCGCCTGCCCGGACCCTCGTCGTCCGCCTCGACAGCGCCGGAGACGTGCTCCTGGCCGGGCCCGCCGTGCGGGCCGTAGCGGCCGGGTCCTCGTACACCGCGCTCTGCTGTGCGGGCCGCAGGGCGCCGCGGCGGGGCGGATGCTGCCGGGGCGGACGACGTGCTGACCTACGACGCCCCCTGGGTCGGGCTGGAGCCGCCGCCGGTCACGCGGGCGGCCACCCGGCAGTTGATGGAGACGCTCACGGCGGGCCGCTTCGACCGGGCGCTCGTCCTCGTGTCGTACCACCAGAGCCCGCTGCCGATCGCCCTGCTGCTGAGGCTCGCCGGGATCGGATGGACCGTCGCCGACAGCGAGGACTACCGGGCGCGCTGCTCGACCTGCGGCACCGCAGATGGCCCCACCGCCATGAGGCCCTGGCCGCCCTCGACCTGGCACGCGCCGCCGGCTACGCCCTTCCGCCCGGCGACGACGGCGGACTGCGCGTCACCCCGCCGCCCCCACCACCCGCCTCACCGGCCCGGGCCGTACGTCGTCGTCCACCCTGGCGCCGCCGTCCCCGCCCGGACCTGGACCCCGGCCGGGCGGCCCGGGCCGTCGCCGCCCTGTCCGCCGAGGGGCACCGGGTCATCGTCACCGGAGGCCCCGACGAGCGGGGAGCTGACCGCGCGGGTCGCCGGTCGGCACGCGCTGGACCTCGGCGGCGCCACCGATCTGCCGCACCTGGCCGGAGTCCTCGCCGGGGCACGGGTCGTCGTGGCCGGGAACACCGGCCCGGCCCATCTCGCCGCCGCCGTCGGCACACCCGTCGTCAGCCTCTTCGCACCGGTCGTGCCGGCCGAACGGTGGGCGCCCTACGGTGTGCCGCACGTCCTGCTCGGCGACCGGCGCGCCGCGTGCGCGGACACCCGGGCCCGGCACTGCCCCCTGCCGGGCCACCCCTGCCTGGACGGCATCGGCGACGCCGAGGTGCTCGCCGCCGTGGCGGCCCTCACGGACGCCCCGGCGGACCAGGGCGAACAGACGGAGCGAGGAGCGGCCGTATGAACATCCTGCTGTGGCACGTGCACGGCTCCTGGACGACCGCGTTCGTCCAGGGCCCGCACACCTACCTCGTCCCCGTCACCGCGGGCCGCGGCCCGGACGGCCTGGGGCGGGCCCGTACCTTCTCCTGGCCGTCCTCGGTGCGCGAGATCACCCCTGAGGAGCTCCGCGACACGCCCGTCGACCTGGTCCTTCTCCAACGGCCGCACGAAGCCGAGCTCGCCGAGCGATGGCTCGGCGGACGCCGACCCGGCCGGGACGTGCCCGCGCTGTACCTGGAGCACAACGCGCCCGACGGCGACGTACCGGACACCCGGCACCCGTGCGCCGACCGCGCCGATCTGACGATCGTGCACGTCACGCACTTCAACCGGCTGTTCTGGGACTGCGGCACCACCCGCACCGAGGTCGTCGAACACGGCATCGTCGACCCGGGCCACCGCTACACCGGCCGGCTCGCCCGCGCCGCCGTCGTCGTCAACGAACCCGTGCGACGCGCCCGGTACACCGGCACGGACCTGCTGCCCGCCCTGGCCGAGGCGGTGCCGCTCGACGTGTTCGGCATGGGCACCGAAGGGCTGGCCGGTCACCTCGGACTGCCACCGGACCGGTGCCGCACCGCCGACCTGCCCCAGAGCGAGCTGCACCCGGCCATGGCCGAACGCCGCATGTATCTGCACCCGGTGCGTTGACCTCCCTCGGCCTGTCCCTGCTGGAGGCGATGCACCTCGGCCTGCCCGTCCTGGCCCTCGCCACCACCGAGGCCGTCGAGGCGGTGCCGCCCGGCGCGGGCACCCTCTCCACCCGCCCCGAGGCCCTGGCCCGCGCCGCCCGCCGCTACCTCCACGAACCCGAGGCCGCGGCCGCGGACGGAGCCCGGGCCCGGCAGGCGGCCTCGAACGCTACGGGCTCAAGCGTTTCCTGGCCGACTGGGAGCGCCTGATCACGGAGGTGTGCTCATGACCCCGTCCCTCAGCCCCTTCCCCACCGGACCGCTCGGCGGCGACCCCCTCGACCCGGGCGTCCTCGCGATCGCGCTCGTCTCGGAGCACGCGAGCCCGCTCGCCGCGCTCGGCGGGGTCGACGCCGGCGGTCAGAACGTCCACGTCGCCTGCCTCGCCGGAGCGCTCGCCGACCGCGGCCACCGCGTCACCGTCTACACCCGCCGTGACGCGTCCGACCTGCCCTGCCGGGTGGAGCTGCGCGACGGCGTCGAGGTGCACCACGTCCCCGCCGGACCGGCCGAGCCGCTCCCCAAGGACGAACTCCTACCGTACATGGGCGAGTTCGGCCGCTATCTGGCGCGCGGCTGGCGCACCCGGGCCCCCGACCTCGTGCACTCGCACTACTGGATGTCGGGCCTGGCCGCACTGCGCGCGACCCGCGCACACGGGCTGCCCCTGCTGCACACGTATCACGCCCTCGGCACCGTGAAGCGCCGGCACCAAGGCCACGCCGACACCAGCCCGCCCGAGAGGATCCCCGGCGAGATCGAGATCGGGCTGGGCTGCGACCGTGTCGTCGCCACCTGCCGGGACGAGGCCGCCGAACTGACCCGCATGGGCATACCCCCGCACAAGATCGGCATCGTGCCGTGCGGCGTCGACCCCGACCGGTTCACCCCGAAGGGCCCGGCCGCGCCGCGCGGACCGTACCCGCACCGGCTGCTCCAGCTGGGCCGGCTGGTGCCGCGCAAGGGCGCC
This sequence comes from Streptomyces coeruleorubidus, assembly GCF_028885415.1. Classification (GTDB taxonomy): domain Bacteria; phylum Actinomycetota; class Actinomycetes; order Streptomycetales; family Streptomycetaceae; genus Streptomyces; species Streptomyces coeruleorubidus_A. The sequence goes on along the minus strand of NZ_CP118527.1, from coordinate 99,443 downwards.
GCGGTGGCCGTCGCCGCGCTGGCCCGGCTGCCCGGCACCGAGCTCGTCGTGGTCGGCGGGCCGCCCGCGGACCGGCTCGACGACGACCCGGAGGTGCGCCGGCTGCGCGGCATCGCCCGGGACGCCGGCGTCGCCGACCGGGTCCGCTTCACCGGCGCCGTGCCCAGCGAGGACGTGCCGCCGCTGCTGCGCTCCGCCGACGTCGTGGTGTGCCCCGCCGACTACGAACCCTTCGGCATCGTCCCGCTGGAAGCCATGGCCTGCGGCGTGCCCGTCGTGGCCAGCGCGGTCGGCGGGCAGCTCGACACCGTCGCCGACCCGGGCACCGGACGGCTGGTGCCGCCCCGCGACCCGGAGGCCCTGGCCCGCGCCGTCGCCGGCCTGCTCGCCGACCCGGCGGCCCGCGAGGCGTGCGGGGCGGCCGGCCGGCGCCGGGTGCTGAGCCGCTACGGCTGGGGCCAGATCGCCGCGGCCACCGAGGCCGCCTACTGCGAGGTCCTCGACGCCGAGCCCGCCGCGACGGGCGCCGGCTGAACCGATCCGTCCCCGACCCGGCGACAGCCGCCGGCGCCCGAAGACCGAAGGAGGTGTGGGTCCGCCACCGTCCACCGGGCGGCGGCACGCCCGAACAGCATGAGCGAACACCCCGCACACCCCGCGCTCGATGCCGCCCGCCTGCACTGCCGGTCGCTTCAAGAGGCACTCGGCCGGTTCCGCCGGCACGGCCTCGAACGGATCACGGACTGGGGCGGCCTGCTCGCCGACGTCCTCACCGGCGGCGGCCGGCTGCTCGCCGCGGGCAACGGCGGCAGCGCCGCCCAGGCCCAGCACCTCACCGCCGAACTGGTCGGCCGCTACCGCCAGGAACGCCGCGCCTACTCCGCGCTCGCCCTGCACGCCGAGACCTCCAGCGTGACCGCCATCGGCAACGACTACGGCTTCGACCACGTCTACGCCCGCCAGGTCACCGCCCACGGCCGCCCGGCGACATCCTGATGCTGCTGTCCACCTCCGGCCGCAGCGCCAACCTCATCGCCGCGGCCGTGACCGCCCGGCAGGCCGGACTGCGTGTCTGGGCGCTCACCGGGCGCGGCCCGAACCCCCTCGCCGAAGCCGCCCACGAAGCCCTGTGCATCGACGCCGGCAGTACCGCCAACGTCCAGGAGATCCACCTCGTCGCCGTCCACCTGCTCTGCGAGTGCTTCGACACGGCCGTGTCCACACCGCTCGCACGGCGTACGGTCCTCACCCACGGGAGCACGTCATGACCGGACCGGAACCGCTCGCGGTCGTCGGGACGTCCTCCTCGACGAGGACATCGAAGGCGTCTCCACCCGGCTCTCCCCGGACGCCCCCGCCCCCGTCGTCGACGTCACCGGCGACCGGCGGCACCCGGGAGGAGCCGGACTGGCCGCCGCGCTCGCCGCCCGCGGCGGCCGGGACGTGGTCCTGGTGACCGCGCTCGGCGACGACGACGCCAGCGAGGCCGTACGGCGTGACCTGCGCGGCCGGGTCCGGCTGCTGGAGCTCCCGCTGAAGGGCACCCTGCCGGTCAAGACCCGTGTCCTCGCGGGCGGCCGGCCCGTCGTACGCATCGACCGGGGCGGCGGCACCCCCGGCGAACCCGACGACGCGGTCCGGGAGGCGCTGGCGAACGCCCGCGCGATCCTGGTCGCCGACTACGGGCGCCACACCGCGGGCGCCCTGCGGCCGCACCTGGAGGACGCCGCCCGCCGCACACCCCTGGTGTGGGACCCGCACCCCAAGGGCGACCCGCCCGTGCCCGGAGCCCGGCTCGTCACCCCCAACGCGGCGGAGGCACAAGCCCTGTACCCCGCCTCCGGAGGGACGTCACTGGGCGCGTACGCCGAGCGGGGAACACGGCTGGCGGAACGCTGGCGCGCGGCGGGCGTCGCCGTCACCCTCGGTGACCGCGGGGTGCTGCTCGCCCGGCCCGGCTCGGGTACGCCGATGCTCGTCCCCGTGCCCTACCGGGCCGCCGGGGACCCGTGCGGCGCGGGCGACTGCTTCGCCGCGACGACGGCTGCCGCCCTCGCCGACGGCCTGCTCCCCGAGGAGGCGCTGCAACGGGCCGTCGCCGAGGCCGCCGCGTTCGTCGCGGCCGGCGGCGCGGGCAACCCCGACCTGTGGCGGACCGAGCCGCCGCCCGGCCCGCGGACGACCCCGCGACCGACGCTTTCGCCCTCGCGGAGAGCGTCCGGACCCGGGGCGGCACCGTGGTCGCCACCGGCGGCTGCTTCGACCTGGTGCACGCCGGTCACGTCGGCCTGCTGGAGAGCGCACGGCGCATCGGCGACTGCCTCATCGTGTGCCTGAACTCCGACGCGTCCGTCACCCGCCGCAAGGGCCCCGGCCGCCCGCTCAACCCGGCGGCGGACCGCGCCCGCGTCCTCGCCGCGCTCGGCAGCGTCGACGCCGTCGTGGTCTTCGAGGAGGACACCCCGAGGCGGTACTGGCCCGGCTGCGCCCGGACGTCTGGGTCAAGGGCGGCGACTATTCCGTCCAGGACCTGCCCGAGGCGGAGGTGCTCCGCACCTGGGGCGGCCAGGCCGTGGTCCTGCCCTACCTCGACGGCCGCTCCACGACCCTGCTGACCCGCCGAGCGGCAAAGGCGGCGACGGTGGCCTTGCGGCCGTCGGGTTCCTGAGCGCGTACGGCTGACCTGCCGCTGAGGCGGTCCCGCCGGGGCGGCCCGGTCCGACCAGCCGTGGGGCCCTCCGGATCTTCCGGGGTAGCTCGGCAGATCAGCGGCTCGGGTTCTTCGGGTGCCGCTGGGCGGCGGTCCGGCTGGCCGGCCGTGGGGCTGTGTGCACCCCGCCGGGGGGCCTGGCGGATCAGCGGTTGGGATTCTGCGGGTACGGCTGGGCGGCAGGTCTGTCGGTCAGTCGGTGGGGGAGGCGGATCCCCGGGGCAGGTCGGCCGACCAGCCGCTCGGGCGTCTCCGGGGTGGCCCGGCCGGTCGATCGTTGCGGCGGCCTAAGGGGCTTCTCCGGCAGCGGCGGTCGACGAGCCGTGTGGCCTGTGCGGACCCGTCAGGGGCAGCCGCGTCGATCAAGCTTTGCGGTCCTGCGGTTTTCTTCGGCAACGGCGGCCGACCAACGGTCGGGGCTTCGCGGCTGCCTCAGGGGTACCCGCGAGCGGTCGGTCGCTCCGTCTTGTCGGGTCTCCCCTGCAGCGGCGGCCGATCAGCCGTGCGGGCCCTCCGGACCCGTCGGTGGCGGCCCCGCCGACCGGTCGTTGTGGCCCTGTCTCTCTCCGGCAGCCGCGGCCGACCGCCGTGCGGGCCCCGGGAATCCGCCTCAGCCGGTCGCGGCCACCAGTCGCTGCGCCCCCGCCACGCTCCCGCCACGCTCCTGCTCAGGCCGCCGTGCTCAGCGCCGGCTGCCCCTGTACGTCGCCCTCCTCCGTCCGGAGTACCACCGGCGTCGTGGTGCGGCGCTGTCGCAGCAGGTAGCCCGCGCCGATCGAGATGAGCAGGCCGCCGGTGACGAGGGCGCCACGGGCGCCGGCCAGTTCCATGAGGAGGCCGAGGGCGGGCGGGCCGCCCAGGCTCCACACCGTGCCGATGCTGCCCCACACGCCCAGCACGCGACCGCGCAGATGGGCGGGCGGGTCGGTCTGGAGGACGGCCGTGCCGGCGGTGTCGGAGACGGACTCCACCACGGCCATCGGCAGCACGAGCACGATCAGCACCGCGAGCGACGGCGACAGCCCCGCCACCACCTGGAGCAGCGCCCCGGCCGCCGCCAGCGCCCCCACGAGCCGCACGGACGGCCGGCGCAGCCGGGCGCCGAGGACCGCGCCGAGGATGCCGCCGACGGCGAGCACGGTCGACACCGTGCCGAACGAACCGGCACCACCCGCGAGCGGCCCGGTGACGAGCACGGCCAGGGTGAGCCCGTAGTTACGGCCGAACACCGCGCTGATCCCGGTCACCCCGGCGAGCGCCATCAGACGCGGCCGGCGCGCGAAGAAGGCCAGCCCCTCGCGCACGGACATGTCCGAGCCGGTGCGCTTGGAGCCCGCGGTGACCTCCCGCACCGCCCCGGCGGCCGGCCGCAGGAACGGAATGACCGAGGCCACGAACAGGAACGACAGGCCGTTCGCGAAGTACGCCGCGGACGTGCCGAGGAACCCCACCGCCACACCGGCCATGGCCGCACCACGAGCCGGCCCGACTGGTGCACCAGCGCCCCGACCCCGATGGCCGAGGGCACGTCCTCCGCCGGGACGAGATCATTGCCCAGCAGGGCACACGCCGGGTTGTCGACGGTCGCGACGACACCCGTGACGGCGGCCAGCACCATCAGGGAGGTCATGTCGAGCCGGTCCAGCGCCACGAGCACGGCCGTCGTGAACGCGATCGCGCCGAGCAGCGCCTGGCTCACGGCCGCCGTCAGCTTGCGGGGGCCACCGGTCGACGGCCGCGCCGCCGAGGACGCTCATCAGCAGGGCAGGGGCGGCCTGCACGGACATGGACAGCCCCGTCGCGGCGGCGGACCCGGTGATCTCGAGGACCAGCAGGTTCTGCACCGTGAGCTGCATCCACGTACCGGCGTTCGACACGAAGTTCGCGACGGACCACCAGCGCATGCTGCGGTACCGCAGCGACCGCCAGGGCGAGCGCGAGACGGGCTGGGCAGGGGAGGGCGACGTAGACACAGTGCGGTACTCGCAAGACGAGTCGGAGGACTCAGCAGGAGGGGGACGAGGAGAACGAGAAGCACCGGCTGCGCTGCGCGGTGGTTCCCCTCGCCGGATACGGCGCCGACCATCGTGGCAGAGGGGACCCCCGAGTCGGATCCATCCGCACCTCGTTCGCCGCCCCACACCTCCCAACCGTCCCCGGCCTCCCGACATTTGAGGCCGCGAGTGTGTGGTTGATCACAGCCGTCGATCACGGACCTCGCCCAGCCCACATCATGTGACGGCGGCCACAGCGGACAGAGAAGGGCCCGTCGCCGAGGCGACGGGCCCTTCTTCTGTACGGCGGTGTACGGCGGTGTGCGGCAGCGGCCGCTCTACTCCGACTTCCCGCGACCGGTCAGCGCGTCGCGCAACCGGTCGACCATCCCGGTGCCCGGAGCCAGGAGCTTGTTCGCCGGAGGCTTGTCGGGGGCGGCCGGGTGGGGCCGGGTCGGGGCGGTCTTCTTCGCCTTGCGGACCTTCTCGCCCAGCTCGTTGAGCGTGTCCATCGGACAGGCCTGCCGCAGCGCCGGGAAGAGGTTGCCCTCCTCGTCGGCGATGTGCGAGCGGATCTCGCTCATCAGCATGCCCATCAGCCGGTCGAAGTCGGCGTCGCCCGGGTCACAGCCCTCCAGGTCCTTCATGATCCGCTCGGCCGTGGCGTGGTCCTGGAGCTCCTGGTCGGCGAGAGCGTCCCCGTTGGCCACGTGCTCGCGTACGGCCGGATAGAGGTAGGCCTCCTCGGCCACCGAGTGCCGCACCAGCTCGATCGTGACCTGGTCCGCGTACGTCTTGCGGTCCTTGTGACCGGACGGCAGCCCCTCGATCTTGCCGAACATCTCCTCGACTTCGCGGTGATCGGTCACCAGCTCGTCGATGACGTTTCCTCCGTGTCCCATGTCCTTCACCTCCAGCCCCCCGGGTCCCCGGGCCCCAGGGGGCTAACGCACGGTCCGAGACCCCCCATTCGGGGCTCAGCGCGGGAGCTTGGCCCGGACACGCCCGGCCGCCGCGGCCGGGCCCGCGGTGCCACGGACGGAGCGCCGCACCAGACCCGCGTCCCGCCGCAGGCCACGGGCGGCGTGGGTGCCACGCCACAGCACCGAGGGGCGGGCGCCGGTGTCGTCCGCGGCGATCAGCAGCCCGCCGAGCATGGACATGTTCTTGAAGAAGTGGATCCGCTGCTCGGCCCGTTCCGAAGGATCCTCGGCCTCCCAGAAGCGGTGCCCCGCCAGCGTCGTCGGCACCAGCGTGGCCGCGATGGCCAGCGCGGCCGGACGCGGCATGCGCCCGGTGGCCAGCATCAGTCCGGCCACGACCTGCACGGCGCCGTTGAGCCGTACGACCTGCTCGGTGCGGTCCGGCAGTGCTGAGACGCGTTCGGTGACCGGTTGTACGACAGGCTCGGCGACCGGGGCGACCTCCTTCGGGTCGCGGACGGAGTTCAGGCCGCCCGTGAGGAACATCGAGGCCAGCATGGGACGGCCGAGCACGCGCAACAGACTCATGGCCCTCTCCAGGGTGTCGGTGGGTACAGCGTTCGCCGGGTTCCCCACCAGGGGCGGAAGCACCACCCGGTTCGCGCCGCCCGGTGCCGCGCCCAGGCCTCCTCGCGCAGCTCCGCGGACAACAGGACGTCCACGGCGGTGCACGCGAGGGCCTCCGTCGCGGCGACCAGCACCTCGCGGGCCCGGGGAGAGGCGGCGGCCTCGGCGAACTCCGGGGTGTGGTCGGAGCCGTCCTCGTCCATGATCGCGACGAAACGGGTGGATGGCGGGCACCCGCGTGCTGACGTTCCCGATGTCGGACGACCCCAGGTACACGCCGGGCGCGGGCGGGGACAGCGGGATCCCGGCCCGGGACAGATGCGCGGCGAACCGCTCGGACAGCGCCTCGTTGTCCCGGAAGTGCTCGTAGCGCACGGTGGCCCGCTCCACCTCGGCGGTCGTGCCCGTGGCCCGGGCCACGCCGTCGGCACACTCCCGAAGCCGCTCCGTGAGGTCCGCCAACGCCGGCGTCGTGGCCGCGCGTAGACCGAACAGGCCCTCGGCGTACTCCGGGACGATGTTCGTGGCGGTGCCGCCATGGGTGACGATGCCCTGCACGTGCGAGCCCTCCGGCAGCCGTCGCCCCAGCACGGCCAGCACGTTGAACAGCTCCACCAGTGCCGCGAGCGCGTCGATGCCCTCCGTCGGGTTCCCCGTGGGGTGCGCGGCCCGGCCGTGGAAGGCCACCCGGTACTGCACCTGCGCGGTCAGCGGCGCACGCGCCCAGCTGTACACACCCGGATGGAACATCAGCGCCGCGTCGACGCCGTCGAACACTCCGGCCTCCACCTCCAGGGCCTTGCCGCCCCGCCCTCCTCGGCGGGCGTGCCGACCGCGAGCACCGACCCGGCGGACTCCTCCGCCACGGCCCCCACCGCCAGCGCGGCCCCCAGGCCCGCCGCCGCGATGAGGTTGTGGCCGCACGCGTGGCCGAGGCCGGGCAGGGCGTCGTACTCCAGCAGCAGCGCCACCGCGGGCCGGCCCCGGCCCCGGCGGGCGGTGAACGCGGTCGGCACCCCCGCCACGCCGCGTTCCACGGCGAAACCGGCCCGTTCCAGCTCACCCGACAGCAGGGCCGCCGCCCGGTGCTCGGCGAAGGCGTACTCGGGGTCGGCGTGCAGCCGCGAGGCCACGCCCCACAGTGCGTCGGCCCGGGCCGCCACCTCTTTACGGACGGCCTGGTGTACGTCGTCGCGCGTGCGGTCCACAGGGGCCTCCCGGCGTCGGCTGCGGCGTGTCCCCGACCGGGTTTCACCCGCGCGGTGCGGCGACACCCGCCGCGTTCTGGCCGGTGTGGCCGTGTCCCCTGGCGGATTTCGCCCTGCCGCGATACTCGCCGCGTCTCGTCCGGTGTGTGGCGGTACTCGCCGCCGTTTCGGCTGGTGCGGTCGTGCCGTTGGTGGGTTCGCCCTGTCGCGGTGTCCGTCGTGTTTCGACGGGCGCGGCTGTGCTCTTGGGTGGGCAGCGTCCTGGGTGTGGTGGGCGCTCGTCGCCGTTTTGGCTGGTGTGGCTGTGTCCCTTGGTGGGTCGCCTTGTCGCGGTGCTTGCCGCGTTTGGACGGGTGCGGTTGTGCTCTTGGGCGGGTCGTCGCCTGGGTGCGGCGGACACTCGCCGCCGTTTCGGCCGGTGTGGCTGTGTCCCTTGGCAGGTCTCGCCCTGTCGCGGTGCTCGCCGCGTTTCGACGGGGCGCGGCCGTGCCTCGGGTGGGTGCCCGACCGGCGCCGCCACACCCGCCGCGTTTCGACCGGTGCCCGAGTGCAACACGGTCGGTGTACTCGCCGGGCCACGACAGCGTGGACGCCGCGGCGGCGGCCGGGCGGGCCGGATCTGGGAGGAACCATGGACCACTCGCGCGTGCCCGTCCTGGAGGCGCTGGAGGACTTCCGGCGCCGCGGCGACATCGCCTACGGCCCGCCGGGCCACAAGCAGGGCAGGGGAGTGGACCCCCGGGTCGCCGAGATCGTCGGACTCGACGTGTTCCGCTCCGACGTGCTCTCCCTCAACGGCCTCGACGACCGCCGCCAGTCGCAGGGCGTCCTCAGCCGGGCCCAGGAGCTCATGGCGGACGCGGTCGGCGCCGAGCACGCCTTCTTCTCCACCTGCGGCAGCTCCCTGTCCGTGAAGACCGCCATGCTGGCCGCGGCAGGCCCGGGCGAGAAGCTGCTGCTGTCGCGCAACGCCCACAAGTCCGTCATCGCGGCCGTCGTCGTCAACGGCGTCGAGCCGATCTGGGTGCGCCCGAAGTTCGACGCCGAAAGGCACCTGGCCCACCCGCCCGAGCCCGACGACGTCCGCCGGCGACTCCGGGAACACCCGGACGCCAAGGGCATGCTGCTCATCACGCCCACCGACTGGGGCTCCTGCGCGGACATCGGGGGAGTGGCCCGGGTGTGCCACGAGTTCGACGTGCCCGTCATCGTCGACGAGGCCTGGGCGCCCACCTGCCGTTCCATCCCGCCCTGCCCGCCTGGGGCATGGACGCCGAGGCCGACCTGGTGGTGACCAGCGTGCACAAGATGGGCGGGGCCGTGGAACAGAGCTCCGTCTTCCACCTCCAGTACGACCGCGTCTCGTCCGAGGCCCTGAAGCAGCGGGAGGACCTGCTCGGCACCACCAGCGCCTCCTCCCTCGTGTTCGCCACGCTCGACGGCTGGCGCCGACAGATGGTCGAACACGGGCACGAGCTCCTGGAAGCCGCCATTCGCCGAGCCGAGCGCATCCGGGCGGTGGTCGCCGACCTGCCGGGTCTGCGGCCCATGGGCCCCGAGTCGTGGAGGAGGGGCTCGCCGCCGACCTCGATCCGCTCAAGCTCGTCATCGACGTACGCAAGCTCGGCATCAGCGGGATGCAGGCCGCGGAGTGGCTGCGCACCCACCGCCACGTGGACGTCGGCGGCTCGGACACCTGCCGCATCAGCGCCTCGATCACGTACGCGGACGACGACGAGACCGAGACGGTCCTGGTGGACGCTCTGGCCGCGCTCGTCGAGCGGGCGGACACCATCGAGCGGCGGCCGCCGGTCCACCTGCCCGAGCCCTCGGCGCTGGAGCTGGAGCAGGCGATGCTGCCCCGCGAGGCGTTCTTCGCCCCGGTCGAGCACGTGCCCGCCGAGCGGGCCGCCGGACGGATCGCCGCGGAGATGATCAGCCCCTACCCCGGGCGTGCCCGTGGTGGCACCGGGCGAGGTCGTCACCGACGCGGTCCTGGACTACCTGCGCAGCGGTGCCGAGCACGGCGTCCTCATCCCCGACGCGGCGGACTCCTCCGTCCGCACCCTGCGCGTAGTTGCACGAGGGTCAACCACTCACGCCTGAGATGTTGAGAAAGTTATTGAAGTGGGCTCTTCGTCGACGGATCCGTGTACGGCCCGGAAGCGGAACCCGATGCGGGGGAGTTCGACAGCGCGAGCCGGCAGTCCCTCACGCATCGGCTGGCGGTGCTGGCCGCGCTCGCCCTGCCCTGGTGAGGACTGCGTGGCCGGGCGCCGTCCGCCCGACGTCGCCCGGGGCTGGGGCTCGAAGGCGGCCTCGACTTCGCGGAGCTGATCGGTGGCGAGGATCCGCTCGTGGCTCTGCAGGCACGGCGGCACGACTGGCAAGGACGGGAGCGCTCGCGTGAATTCCTCGAGGCTCATCTGCACCCGGCCGACGCACCCCCCGGCCGACGCACCCCCGGCCGACGCACCCCCCGGGCGGCGCACCGCCCTGCGCGCGGTGCGCCGCCCGGTGCTCCGCCGGAGGCCCGGGTACCGGCACGTGCACACCATGGCCTGGTTCCGTCACCCGACCGGCGGCGGAGCAATGTACTTCCACGGCGGCGCGACCCTCGGCCAGCAGGCGTTCCTGGGCTTCCGCCCGGGCACCGGCACGGCCCTGGCCGCGCTGTGCACCCGCCGCTTCCGCCCCCACGACCCGTTCGTGGCCACCGCGTACGCGCCGCTGGCGGAGGAGTGGTCGGGCCCGCCCGGCGCCGGCGGCACGGACCGCGCCGGCGCCGGACAGCCCTGCCCCTTCGTCACACCCGCTGCCACAGGGCCGGGGTGCGGGTGGGCGCCCACCCGTCCTGGGCCTGGTGGGTCTGGAGGCACTGGTAGCGCACACCGGCGTGGCTCACCGTGGCCCCGGTCTCGTAGACCCGGCCCGCGGCCCACGGCTGCGCGACGGCGTTGTCCTGCGGCGCCGGTGCCGGGGAGTAGGCCTCCGCGGTCTTCAGAGTCAGGCCGAACTCGCTGAGCAGCGGGTTGATCGGCTGGTAGAACGTGGTGCCGCCGGTCTTGCAGTCGCCGGTGCCGCCGGAGGTCACGCCCTGCGCCTGGACGCCCGAGACGTACGGCCCGCCGGAGTCGCCGGATTCGGCGCACACCGTCGTCTGGGTCAGCCCGTCCACCTTTCCCTCGGCGTAGCCGACGCTGGTGTCGTGCTGCTCGACCTCGCCGCAGTGCCAGCCGGTGGTCGAGCCGGAGCCGGTGGTCGAGCCGCGACAGACGGCCGCCCCGACGAGCGCCTGGACCGAGCCGGCGATCTGCACCTTCTGCTCGCCCTCGCCCTTCACGTTCGCCGTTGCCCTCCACTGGTCGTTGACGGCCACCCACGACATGTCCTTGCCGGGGAACGTGGAGGCCTGGAACGTCCCCTGCTCGGCCTTGTCGAACCCGGTCGTCTTGGCGCCCTGCTCGCCGCAGTGTCCCGCCGAGGCGAAGCCCTCCTGCTCGCCCTTGGTGACGGAGAAGCCCACGGTGCAGCGGGCGGTGCCGTCGGTGTAGTAGGCGTCGCCACCGGTGATGTCCGCCATGAGCCGCGGCCGGTTCGCCGTCACCTTGACGCCCACGCTCTTGCCGTCGAGCCCCGCGGCCTTGACGAACGCGGCCGCCGCGGCCTTGCTGCCGGCCTGGACCACGACCCGGTTGGCCGGGACGTCGACGTACCACAGGGGCGTGTCCCGGGTGCTGACGCGGACCGCGACCGCGTCCAACTTCGCCTTCGCCGCCTTCAGGTCGCGCAGCGACTTCTTCACGACGGCCGCCTTCGCGCCCTGCGCCTTGATGGCGACCACGTCCGCGGTGTCCGTGGTCGCCACCACGAGCTCCTGCGACGTCCTGCCCCGCAGCCAGGCCCCCGCGAACCGGTCACCCAGGGCGTTGCGCAGCCGCCCGGCCCGGGTGCCCGCCTCCGCCTCGTTGACCAGCCGCCGCGACGCCTGGGCCGGGGTCAGCCCGAGATCACGTTCCATGGCGCGCAGCACCGGAGCCGACGGACGGTCGGCGCCGAGCGTCTGGGAGGCGGTGGGCAGCGGGCCCGCCGCGGGAGTCGGCTCGGCCGCCGCGGCGGTGGGGAGCCCGGTGGCGACGAGCGCGCCGATCGCGGTCAGGGCCGCCCGCGCCGGTGACGGCATGTCTGTCGACCATGCGAGGTGTCTCCTTCGTTCACGGATGTAGCTGCCGCAAAGCCTCAGGTCTTGCCTGAACGGCCTCGCGCGATGTCCACGGCGGCCCCGTTTCGCGCTTTGATGCGGCGAAGGTTGCCAAGTGCAGTACGGTGGCCGCCGCGCCTACGCGGACTTCAGGCCGGGTGAACCACCTCCGTGACGAAGGACGCGGCCGTCGAGATGGCGCACGTGTCCCAGTCGGCCGGCTTCTCGGTGCCGTTCCCGCCGCTGGCGATGGAGCCGCGCCGCGTCGAGCACGGGAGCGGCGCTGGCGCCGCGGGCCGGCCGGTCGGTGGAGAAGGCGAGCAGCGCGGCCGCCGCGGTGACGGTCAGGAAGCGACGGTGGGCGACATCCGGTGCCGCGGTGCGCAGTACGGCGTCGTGCGGGGAGAAGGCGTGCTCGGACAGTGGTCTTTGACGGCCCGTCAGCGCCATCTGATGTCCTCTCGTACGGGGCGCGAGCAAGCATGCTAAGCAGACAAAATGCCTGGAAACGGCACGACGTGCAGGGCGTTCACACCAGAGGCGGTACGGGAACGGCCCGTCATGTCACGCCGTCGCTCACGCATCCGTCGGCGACGGGACCGGTGGCGGGCACGGTCGTGTCGCGGGAGACGAACGGGGACACGAACGGGGACACGAACGGGGACACGGACAGGGACACGGACAGGGACACGAACGGGACATGAAAAACGCCGCCGGCGTCGGCCGGCGGCGGATGGGGGACTGCGCTGTCTAACGGGCCGCTTGTGCGGCCCCGGTGGTCGCGTGGTCGCGGACGGGCAGGTGGTAGACGTGGAAGGCCCGCCCGATGACCGGCTGGGCGACGTTGCGCACCCGAACGCCGCCACTCGTCATGCCGTGTTCCGTACCGGCGTGCGCGTGCCCGTGCACCGAGAGGTCGGCACCGGCGGTGTCGATCGCCTCGGCCAGCAGATAGCTGCCCAGGAACGGATAGATCTCCAGCGGCTCGCCCGCCAGTGTGTCCGGGACGGGGGAGAAGTGGGTCAGCGCGATCCGCGCGTCACAGTCCTCCTCGCCCAACTGCTCCAGGGACGTGCGCAGGCTGTCGGCGCACCGGCGCGAGTACCTGACGAACTCCTTCATGACCGGCTCGCCGAACTCCCCGGCGCAGCGGCCGACGAACCCGCCGCCGAACCCCTTGGTGCCGGCCACGCCGATCCGCGCCCCGCCGCTCGCCACGACCGTCCCCTGCCCCTCCAGGACGTGGGTGCCGGCGTCCCGGAGGATGGCCGTGACCTCGTCGGGCCGGTCGTCGTGATGGTCGTGGTTGCCCAGCACGGCGACCACCGGAACCCCGAGGTCCTGGACCTCCCGGGCCACCACCCGGGCCTCCTCGGCAGTGCCGTGCCGGGTCAGGTCCCCGGCCAGCAGCAGGAGGTCGGCGCACTCGGGCAGGGTCTCGAAGGCGGGGCGGAGCAGGCCCTGGCTGTCGGGCCCCATGTGGATGTCTCCGACGGCTGCGATGCGGATCATGCGAGTTCCTCCGCGTGGTCGGGGGAGGACGTCTCGGTGACCACGAGGTCGCTGTGCACCGGGACCCCGGCGAGCTCCTCCCGGACGGTGCGCAGTATCTCGTCGCGGCAGGGCGCCGAGGGCACGGTGCCGGTGAGCAGCACCGTCTGGCCGCGGGACTCGACCCGCACGCCCAGTTCACCGAGCTCGCCGGAGGCGAGGCGGTCCTGGAGGTGGGCGATCCGGTAGTCCAGGTTCTGCTCCGGCTCCCCGCCGCCCGTGTGCTGTGAGCCGTGGGTAGTCATGGGTGTTCCTTCCGCGTCAGATGACGTTCAGGCGCTCCAGGAGGAAGAAGAAGGCGGCGGGCATGGGCGCGTCCCCGCACTCGCGCCGCACCCGCTCCCAGTCGACCTTCTCCCGCAGGGCACGCGCGATGGGCAGGGCCGCGCCGAAGTCGCAGTGGTGCTCGGAGAAGGCGGCGATCAGGCTCCACAGCAGGTCGGTCGGGGCCAGCACGGGCATGCGCACCGAGTCGACCGAGACCTCCTCCGCCCGCTCCAGCATGTCCGCGCCGACCGGCCGGTGCGCCAGCTCGAAGATGATGTCCACCGGCTGGCCGAAACACGTGGCCTTGATCAGCCAGTCCTCCGGCGGGGAGTAGACGGTCAGCCCGGCCTCGCGGAGCGTGGCCGCCACCGCGTCCGCGTCCTCGGGGCGGATGGCGAAGTCGACGTCGTGCTGGAGGTTCTTCTCGCCGCCGTGGGCGTAGGCGGCCACGCTCCCGGCCAGCGCGAAGAGGTGCCCCTTGCGTTTCAGCAGGGCACCGACCTGCTTGGCCGCCTCCAGGATCGCCTGGTTGCGGTCCAGGGGGAGCGCCTGGGGCGGCTCGTCGGCCTGCGGGTCCTGTGGTGGCGCGGGCTCGGGCTGGTCCGGGGCCAGCCGGAAATCGGGGATTCCCGGTCGCCGGACGAGCGTCGCGTCATCACCGTTCTGCGTCATGACCACTCCATTCGCCGAACCGGGCACCCCGCCGCCGCACGGTGCCCGGACCCGTGACGGCCTGCGTGCCTGCTCTGAGTACCCGGAGCTGTCACACCGACACGGAAGGCCCCGAGGAGCACCGGGACGGGGGCCGGTTTCCGCCGACGCCGGCCGCGCCGGGCCCAGCGGGCTGCCCGGCCCGGCGTCACCAGCCACCCCCGGCCCTGTCACCGCCCCGGGGCGGTGCTCCACCACGGCACACCCCCGGACGTGTCCCGCAGCGCGTTCGTCGCGCAGTGCACCTCGCCGCCCGCCAGGTGCGACCAGGCGAAGTTCTCCACCCAGTGCACGCGTACCCCACCGGCGGCGAGCGCCTCCTGCGCGGCGGCGCGGAACAGGTCGCGGCCGTCCACCTCCGGCCCGTGCGGATCGGGCGCGGCGTAGTCCCGGGCGGTCAGCGACAGCCCGTTGGCGATGCTGGGGGAGTAGGCGATCGCACCCTCCGGCACACCCGGTGCAGGGCTCACCATCGCGTACAGCACCGGCACGCGCACGAGGTCGCTGCAGGACAGCCCGTCTCTCGCAGCAGCACGTCGATCTGGTCGTCGATGTGGCGCGCCGCCTCCTCGTTGCCGGCGAGGAAGGCGTCGTCGGCCAGCAGCGCGTCGACGGTCGGCTTGTGCTCCGCCGTCGTGTCCGCGAACAGCCGCTGCCCGCCCTCCCCGGCGCGTTGCGCACGGCGCAGCAGCTCCACCGCCTGCCGGGGGTCGGAGACCGCCAGTGTCCAGCCGCGCTCGTTGCGGCCCGCACCACGTGCACCGTCTCGTCCACATGACCGACCAGCAGCCACGAGGTGTCGATGGTGACGGCCGGCTGCGTGCCCTGCGCCTCGATCATCCGCACGAACGCCGGGTCAGGCGCCCGGTGCGGGCCGTGCCGTACAGCACCCGCCCGTGCGGGTGGCCCTCGTACGGCGGCACGGACTCGAAGTTCCCGGTGAAGTTCTGAAGGTCGATGCCGCTCGGCCCGCGCCCCGGCGTGAACTGCTGCACCACCCCGACGTCGGGTCCCCGGAAGTCACGGAAGAGCAGCCGCGCGCGACCGGCTCAGGGTCGCCTCGCCGCCCTCGGGCGGCGCCCACAGCACCGGCGCCCGCAACAGCACCCGCATGCTGTGCACCCCTCCGCCGAGCGCCGGGACGCTCGCCACGGCCGGTTCGACCATGTCCTGCCGCCAGATGTCCCGCCACCACTGCTCCGTGCCGGCCGTGAAGGTCACGTCCCGTCCGGACAGCCCCGCGGCACCCGCCGCCCGCACCAGCGAGGAGGCGAACGGCCGCCACTCCCGCGGCCGGTAACCGCTGCCCACGCTCCAGGGACCGGGCGGGATGCCGAGGCCCGGGCCCGGCTTGGCCGCGAAGATCCGCTCGGCACGCTGGAGATCGTGCTGGAACAGCACGGGCGCCACCTTCAGCCGCACCCGGTCGGACGTGCTGCGCCCCCGGTCGGTCACGGTGAGGGTGACGGTCACCTCGCCGTCCCAGCGCCGGGGGTCGCGGACGATGTCCCGCCCCTCCAGGGCCAGCTCCACACCGGCCCGCAGCTCACGGGCCGTCAGCGGCCCGCGCAGCGCCCGCAGCGCCCCGTCACGCCTGACGAACAGGCGGACGTACGGCCGCTGCGCCGCCGGCACCTCCACCCGCCCGCCCCTGGTCGCCGACCGCGAGCGGCGCGATGCGCAGCGGTGCGAGATCCGCCTCGTCCCGCACCCCGTTGACCCGCTCGTCCGCCGCGTCATGGCAGGCGCGAGCCGCTCGTCGACCGCCGGATCGACACGGTCCAGATCACCGGGGCGCATCCGGCAGCGCCGCGAGTCGTCGTCGACGTTCGCGAGGAAGACGGCCCCGCGGCGCGGCCGCCACGCCTCCTCGCCCGCCTCGTCGGACGACCCCGCGACATCCACGCGGCCGTCCTGGTTCACGTCGGCGCGCAGGTCCGCGACCGGCGGCTGTTTCCGTGCCGCCGCCGTCGTCCCGGTGGCGGCGACCAGCAGGGCCACGGTGACCACCGCGGTGCGGCGCAGCACGCGCCGCCTGGACGTTTCGGGCATGACGAGTCTCCTCGGGGCAGGTGAGGGGCCGGTACGCAGGACGTCCGCGGACCATGCTCGCCCGCACCCGCACGCCGTACATCCTGCTGCGCGCCGAGCCGGCGACTACATCGATGGATCTACCGGACGGCCGGACCCTCCTCCCCACGGCGGCCCGGGCGGACCACGTCCGGGCCGGGCCCGCCCTGGTGACGCCGGCCTGGCACGGCTCCCCCCGGCACGAAGGCCCGCCCGTGAACAAGCTGCCGTACGCCCTGCTCACCGCCTGGCCATGGCGTCGCCCGCCGCGCCCGCAAGCGCTCGCTCCAGCAAAGGCGGAATATGGGGCAAAGAGCTGGGAAACCGGTTGAAGCCGCTGGACAACGCGCTTGTGGAGGTCGCCATGAACCAGGAGACATCACGTTCGCCCGATCTTCCGCAGCCGTTGCGGGCCGTCGCCTCGGGTCTGAGGCACCTGCCGGGTGCGGAGCAGGTGGGCAAGGTGGCCGGAGACGCCCTGGACCGGATCGGCGCGGTGTCGCCGCGCGGGCGCCGGATGGCCGTCTACACCGGTGCCGGAGTGCTCGGTGTGGCCGGGGTGGTGGAGTGGCCGGTGGCGCTGACCGGCGCGGCCGTCGCCTGGCTGACGCAGCCGAAGCCCGGACAGCGATCCGACGACACATCAGCGAACGGCGGGACACTGTCCGGTCAGACCGGAGAGCGCCGTTCCGGAACCGGCGGTGAGGGCAGGCCGGACGATCAGGACACCTCGTCCCACGGCCCCGGCGACAAACTCGCCACGTCCCACTACCGGCACGACCGGCCGGAACACCACGTCCACGAACAGCCCGCCAAAGTGGGCGACACCGTCACCGCCTCCGCGCTGAAGCAGGTCGCCGAGGCCACCGCGCACCACGGCCCGCACGGGGAGGAGCCGGACCGGGAACAGACCCGCCGGCAAGGACACGACAGCCGGCCCACCGGCTGAGTCGGGAAACAGGAGATGCTCACACGTTTCGACGTCGCCCCGCTCGTCGGGGCCATGGCTGGGGCGGCGGCAGGCGCCGCCCGCAGCACCGCCCAGGGCGTGACGTCCGTCTACGACACCACGCGACGCGTCCGCAACGTCGCGCGCAACGCCCTGTCCGGCGGACAGCAATGGCGGGCGGACCGGCGCGTCCACCTCGCCCTGCGGCGGTCCGACGGCGACATCGGCAGCCTCGCCCGCAAGGTCGCCGGGGAACTGCTCGACCACCCGGACGTGCTCGCGGCGTACTGGGACGAGGGACTGTCCCGCCTGGTGATCACGGTGGCCGAGGACGCCGTCACCGACCGCGTCAGCGAGCGGGCCGCAGCGCTCGCCGCCCGCCTCGGCCTGACCGAGGGCGCCGACCCGGTCGCCCAGGAGGCCGCCCACCCGGCGACCCCGGCGAAGTGCGCGCCACCGCGGCGGCGATCCTGCTGGACGCCGCCGGCGCGGCCGGCGCCCTGGCCGGCCGGTCCCTGCGCCTGCCGCCAACCTCACGCATCGTCACCGCCACCGTCACGCTGCTGCGGGAGAACCCCCGCTTCCGGGCCCTGCTCCGGCAGCGGTTCGGCACCTCCGGCATGGAACTCGTCCTCGCCGCCGCCAACGCCGCGGCACACGGCGTCGGCCAGACCCCGCTGGCGCTCGTGCTCGACGGCTTGCTGCGCAGCAGCCAGCTCACCGAAGCCGTGGCCAGGGCCGCGGCCTTCGAGGCACTGCACGACGACATCTGCCACGAACGGCGCACCAGCCTGCCCTGCCCTGCGGACACCCGGCCGCCGCTCAAGGTGACGCCCGCCCAGGAGTACGCCTCCCACGCCAGTACCGGCAGCCTCGCCGGCGCCGCCGCCACCCTCCTCGTCACGCACTCCGCGAGGGAAGCGGCCGAAGCCGTCCTCGCCGGATCCCCGAAGGCGGCCCGCTACGGTCCGGCCGCCTTCGCCGCGACCCTCGGCATCTTCCTCGCCCAGGCCGGGATCCTCGTGCGCAGCGGGGAGCGCCTGCGCCAGCTGGAGATCGCCGACGCCCTCGTCCTGCACGCCGACGCCCTGCGCAGCCGGCGGCAGGACGCCGAAGGCGACTCCGAGGGGCTGCCCGACGACCCGGTCCACCCCTTCGCCGAGGCCGTCCTCGACGCCGCCCGCCGGGCAGGACTGCACGTCGTGATCGCGGGCGGCTCCGACCTGAAGGACGTCGTCCGGCTCGCCGACGAGGTCGTCCCGGGCGGCAAGCCGTTCGGAGACGTCGTACGAGCCCTCCAGGACGACGGACACGTGGTGGTGACCGTCGCCCGCCTGGACGGCTCCGCCGACGGGCACGTGGCGGCCGGACTGCCCGCCGGCGACGTGGCCATCGCCCTCACCGACGGCCGCGCCGCCGTCTCCTGGGGCGCCGACGCGCTGGCCTCCGGCGGACTCGCCGACGTCTGGCGGCTGCTGACCGCGATCCCGGCGGCCCGGCGCGTCGCACGCCGCTCGCAGACCCTGGCCCGCGCCGGGGCGGCCCTGTCGGGGCTCCTGGTCGCGCGCGGCGGGCAGCCTCCGGGCCGCCACCTCCTGTGGCCCCTCACCCGGCACGCCCCCGTCAACATCGCAGCCGCGAACGCCCTGCTCACGGGCTGGCTCGAAGCCGTCCGCGTGGCCCGGGCCACCCGCCCCCGCCCCGGCTGCACATCCCCTGGCACGCCCTGGAACCCGACGAGGCCCGCGACCGGCTGGGGCGCACCCGCCGCGACGGCGAGCCCACCGGACTCGCCCTGCTCGCCGACCGCTCACGGCAACAGGCCGCTCGCCTGGGCAAACACCCGGCCGTGGCCCCCGTCCGCTGGACCTGGCAGGCGGCCGGCGCCGTACGCCGCGAACTCGACGATCCGCTCACCCCCGTCCTGGCCACCGGCGCCGTCGCCTCGGCGCTGCTCGGCTCGCTCGTCGACGCGCTGCTGGTCGTCGGCGCCATGGACCTCAACGCCGTGACGGGCGGACTCCAGCGGATGCGCGCCGAACAGGCACTGGCCCGGCTGGCCGCCCGGCAGCAGCCCAAGGCCCGCAAGCGGGACGGCCGCAGGCGCACCGTCACCGTCGACGCCGCCCGGCTGCGGCCCGGCGACGAGATCACCCTCGGCGCCGGCGACGTGGTGCCCGCCGACGCCCGGCTGCTCGACGTCGACGGTCTCGAGGTCGACGAGTCGGCGCTCACCGGCGAGTCCCTGCCGGTCACCAAGGCCGTCGAGGCCACCCCCGGTCTGCCGGTGGCCCAGCGCACCTGCATGGTGTTCGAGGGCACGACCGTCGTGGCCGGACGCGCCACCGCGCTCGTCGTGAACACCGGCGACCAGACCGAGGCGGGCCGCGCCGTCACGCTCGCCGCACGCACCCCGCCACCCGCCGGCGTCCAGGCCCGGCTCCAGGAACTGACCCGCAAGGCACTGCCGGTGACCTTCACGGGCGGCGCCGCAGTGACCGGGCTGTCCCTGCTGCGCGGCAGTCCCATACGACGCGCCGTCAGCGGCGGTGTCGCGGTCGCGGTCGCAGCCGTACCGGAGGGGCTCCCGCTCGTCGCGACGGTCGCGCAGATGGCGGCCGCCCGCAGGCTCTCCCGGCGCGGCGTCCTGGTCCGCACCCCGCGCACCCTGGAGGCGCTCGGGCGGGTCGACACCGTCTGCTTCGACAAGACCGGCACCCTCACCGAGAACAAACTGCGCCTGGTCCGGGTCGCCACCGCCGACGGCACCGTGCTGCCCGTGGACACCGAACCGGCCGAGCCGATCCTGCGCCTGGCCGCGCGCGCCTGCCCGCAGGAGGAGACGGGCCAGGGCCGCCGCGTCGCGCACGCCACCGACGAGGCCGTCCTCGACGTCGCCCCGCCCGACCAGGGCTGGTCACCGACCGGCGAGCTGCCCTTCGAGACGCGGCGGGGCTACGCAGCGGCGATCGGCCGCGACGGCGACCCGGACTTCGGTGAACTCCTCGTCGTCAAGGGCGCCCCGGAGACGATCCTGCCCGCCTGCCGGGACCTCCCCGACGGCACGACCGACACCGCCCACGAGCTGGCGGGACAGGGACTGCGCGTCCTCGCCGTCGCCCGGCGCCCCTGCCGGGCCGACGACGCCGACGCCGAACTCGACGCGCCGCTCGCGGACCTGGTCTTCAGCGGTTTCGTCGCCCTCGCCGACGTCCCGCGCGAGACCTCGCAGGCCCTGCTCGCGTCACTGCGCCGCTCCGGCATCCTGCCCGTCATGCTCACCGGAGACCACCCGGAGACCGCCCGCGCCATCGCCCTGCAACTGGGCTGGCCGGAGGAGACCGAGGCGGTGACCGGCGACGAACTCGTCGCCATGGAGCGCCGCGAACGCGTCCGGGTGCTGCGCGGCGCGGGCGTCATCGCCCGGGTCGCGCCCGAGCAGAAGCTGCACGTCGTGGAGGCCCTGCAGCAGGCCGGGCGGGTCGTGGCGATGGCCGGCGACGGCGCCAACGACGCCGCCGCCATCCGCGCCGCCGATGTCGGAGTCGGCATCGAGTCCCGCGGTTCCGCGGCCGCCCGCAACGCCGCCGACCTCGTGCTCACCTCCGGCGACCTGTCCGTTCTGGTGGACGCGGTCGCCGAGGGCCGTGCCCTGTGGCGCAGCGTCGCCGACGCGGTGAGCATCCTCATCGGCGGCAACGCCGGCGAGGTCGGCTTCAGCGTCCTCGGCACCCTGCTGGCCGGCGCCTCGCCCCTGTCGACGCGCCAACTGCTGCTGGTCAACCTGCTCACCGACATGTTCCCGGCCATGGCGGTGGCGGTCACGCCGAGCGACGACCCCTCGACGGCGGAGCACGCCGAGACCGGCCCGATGGGTCTCGACGTCCTCGGCGCGCCGCTGTTGCGCTCCATACGGCGCCGCGGCGTCACCACCTGCCTCGGCGCGGTCACGGCGTACCTCATCGGCCGCCTCACCCCCGGCACCGAACGCCGCTCCACCACCATGGCCCTGTGCGGCGTGGTCGGCGCCCAGCTCGTGCAGACCCTCTCCGGCCGGCGCCACAGCCCGCTGGTGTGGGCGACCGCGCTCGGCTCGGCCGCCGTACTCGCCGCCTTGGTCCAGACGCCCGGCGTCAGCCACTTCTTCGGCTGCACCCCGCTGGGTCCCGTGGGCTGGGCCGGTGTGGCCCTGGCCATCGCCCTCTCGGCCCTGGCCCCGCGCCTGGAACGCCTCCAGGCGGTCCACGCCCTCTACGACGCCGCGGCACGACTCGCCCTGCGCCTCGACGACCTGGGCCGGCAGGCCCGGGAACGGCTTCAGAGCGGGGTGGCCCGGCCGGTGGGGGCGTAGCGGGCGACGGCAGAAGCGGCCGCCACCACATGCAGTGGTGGCGGCCGCCGTCCTTGCTTGATCAGACCTCGCCGCGCCAGGCCCCGGTCTCCGTCCCACGGGCCTCCATGAACTGCTTGAACCGCCGCAGATCACCGGAGACCTGCCGCTTGACGAACCCGAGCTTGTCGCCCACGGTCTCGGCCACGCCACTGGGGTCGAAGTCCATCTGGAGCATGACCTTCGTCGTGTCGTCCTGGATGCGGTGGAAGGTGACCACCCCGGCCTGCCTGGCCTCGCCGTTCACCGTGGTCCAGGCGACGCGCTCGTCGGGGATCTGCTCGGTGATCTCCGCGTCGAACTCCCGCTCCTGGCCGCCGACCTTCGTCACCCAGTGCGTCAGGGTGTCGGTGCGCTGCTCGATGCGCTCGACGCCGTCCATGAACTGGGGAAAGTCCTCGAACTGCGTCCACTGGTTGTACGCGGTGTGCACCGGGACGCGGACCTCGATGGATTCCTCTACCTGTGACAAGGCGATACCTCCCTTTCTCGTACGGAGAGCGACGGACGGGTACCAGTTCTCGCGCCGGACACGCATGGTCGTCACGACTTGTAAGGTCGGATGACGTGGCCACCTTGCTGATCGTCCATCACACGCCCTCGCCCAACTGCCAGGCGATGTTCGAAGCCGTCGTCTCCGGGGCGACGGACCCGGAGATCGAGGACGTCCGGGTCGTCCGCGTGCCCGCGCTGTCCGCCACCGCCTCCGACGTCCTCGCCGCCGACGGCTACGTCCTCGGCACCCCCGCCAACCTCGGCTACATGTCCGGCGCCCTCAAGCACTTCTTCGACCAGGTCTACTACCCCTGCCTGGACGCGACCCGGGGCCGGCCCTTCGGCTACTGGGTGCACGGCGGGAACGACGTCACCGGAGCCGTGCGGGGCATCGAGTCGATCACGACGGGCCTCGGCTGGCGCCGCGCCGCCGAGGCCGTGACCGTGACCGGCGAGCCCGGCAAGGGCGACGTCGAGAAGTGCTGGGAACTGGGCGCGACGGTCGCCGCCGGACTCATGGGCTGAACGGGTCAGGTCCCTTCCATACGGCGCCGGTCCTCTTCGTCCCAGGTACGGGTGTCACGCGGCTGTGTGTACGGCTCGGCCTCGGGCGGATGACCACCGGCGATGGCCCGCTGGCGCACGGTCTCCGCGTCGAACTCCAGGCCCAGCAGGATCGCCAGGTTGGTGATCCACAGCCACACCAGGAAGATGATGACGCCGGCCATCGTGCCGTAGGTCTTGTTGTACGAGCCGAAGTTGGCCACGTAGATCGCGAACCCGGCCGAGGCGGCCATCCAGATCAGCAGGGCCAGCACGCTGCCCGGTGTGATCCAGCGGAACCCCTTCACCTTGGCGTTCGGGTCGCCCAGTACAGGATCGCGATCATGATCGTGACCAGCACCACCAGAGCGGGCCACTTCGCGATCGACCACACCGTCAGCGCGGTGTCCCCGATCCCGAGCGCGGTCCCGGCCTGCCGGGCCAGCCCACCCGTGAAGACCACGATCAGCGCGCTGATCACCGCCATCACCATCAGCACGATCGTCACTCCCAGCCGCACCGGCAACAGCTTCCACACCGGCCGGCCCTCGGGCATGTCGTAGACGGCGTTGGCGGAGCGGATGAACGCCCCCACGTAGCCGGAGGCCGACCACACCGCGAGGACGAGACCGACGATCGCCATCAGCGAGCCGATACCGGCGTTGCCCTGCAGCTGCTCGACGGCCCGGGTGATGATGTCGCGGGCCGCGCCGGGGGCGAACTGCTGGACGTTCTCGAGCACCCTGTCCGTGGTCGACCTGCCGGTGATGCCCAGCAGCGACACCAGCACCAGCAGCGCCGGGAACAGGGCCAGCACCCCGTAGTACGTGAGCGCGGCCGCCCGGTCGGTCAGTTCGTCGTCCTTGAACTCCCGCAGGCTGCCCTTCAGCACCGCACCCCATGACTTCCGGGGGAGCTCACTCGGGCCGTCCGGAGCCGCCCGCTCCACTTCGGGCCCCGGGCCGGGCTCCTCGTCCGGCCTCGGAGCGGGCCTCTCCGCAGCACGAGCCGGCTCTTCCGCAGCCGGAGCGGGCGCCCGGCCGCGGGCGGAGGACCGAGGTGGAGCCTCGGTCGCGTGATGTTCTTTTCGTCCCGGAATATGCAGCTTCACCATGTGGGCCGGGTAACCCCGAGCTGGGCAGTTAAGCCGCCCTCGTCACGCCGGCGTCGGCTGTCCGGGCGTGAGTCACCCCGCAGGGCGAGCCCTCGCTGCTCCAGCGCCTCCGACAGCACACGCACCGCCTTCGGTCCGACGCCGTGCAGCGCCAGAAGCTCCGCCCGGGAGTGCTGTGCCACCTGCTCCAGCGTCGTCACGCCGGCACCGAGCAGGGCCTGCGTGGCGGGCCGGCCGATTCCGGCGGGCAGGTCGCCACCGGGGCGGCCGGCCGCCGCCTGAGCCGCGGCGAGCGACGTGGCAAGCCGCTTCGGGGCGCGGCCGAACCAGGCCGCCCGGACCAGGGCGTTGAGGTCCTTGCCGTTGAT
The DNA here is from genome assembly GCF_028885415.1 of Streptomyces coeruleorubidus. GTDB lineage: Bacteria > Actinomycetota > Actinomycetes > Streptomycetales > Streptomycetaceae > Streptomyces > Streptomyces coeruleorubidus_A. Next base: position 75,322 of record NZ_CP118527.1, on the reverse strand, counting down.
GTCGGCGAGCGCCACGCGGAAACCGATCGGCGTGCCCGTGCGCACGAGACGCTCACCGGCCGGATGCGCGGCCAGGGCGGCGTCGGTCTCCTCCTGGGGCAGGCGCAGCTGCACCCGGCCGTCCTTCGTCACCGAGGCGAAGCCCCTGCCCCGCACGGAGAAGGCGACCATGCCGAAGTGCGTCCCCTCTTCCGCCTCCGGGAGGGCGAGCGCGGCCTTGCGCAGCTGGGTCACGGTGGTCATGGCCGGAGTTTCGCATACCCACCGCTCGGTTTCAGGCCCTTGGGGAGCTCCCCGAATCGGGTTGAGGGAGCGCTCCCACCACGGGCACGATGCCGCCATGACCAAGCTCCCCGCCATCCGCCCGTACCGCCCGAGGACCGTCCGGCCCTCGACGACATCTGCGTCCGCACCGCGCACAACGGCCAGGACAGCCGACCCCATTACAGGGACCCGGGCATCTTTCCGGCCACCTTCGCGGCTCCGTACGTCCATCTGGAGCCGGACCTGGCCTTCGTACTGGACGACGGGCAGGGGCAGGCGGTCGGCTACATCCTCGGCGCGGCGGACACCCCGCGCTTCGCCGAGGCCTTCCGCACCGCATGGCTGCCGCTGGTCGCCGACCGCTACCCGAAGCCGCCGCAGCCGCCCCGCACCCCGGACGAGGCGATGGCGGGACTGCTGCACGACCCTGAGCGGATGGTGCTGCCCGAACTCGCCGCCTACCCCGCGCACCTGCACATCGACCTGCTGCCCGAGTGGCAGGGGCGAGGCCACGGCCGCCGCCTGATGCGGGCGTTCCTGGCGACCCTCCAGGACAGGGGAGTGCCGGCCGTCCACCTGGCCATGGCCACCGCCAACACCCGGGCCAGGGCCTTCTACGACCGCATGGGCTTCCAGGAGCTCGACGTCCCCGAGCCCGGCTCGGCCACCTACCTCGGCCGCACCACGAAGGAACTCGACCGGCTCTGAAGCACCCTCCGTCGAACTGATCGAAGGCATCGAACGCATCGAACCCGCCAGGGGACACGGAAGTGGCGCAATCGCACGTTGCCGACCCCGGGCATCGGGCGCAGCCTGTGCTTGCGGGAGCGCTCCCACGCGCGCTCCCGCACCCCCACGGAACGACACCGAGAGCACCACAACCCCCACATCCGAAAGAAGGAGATCATGAATTGTCATGGTCATGTTCGTAGAGTCCGCTCTCGCTTGACGCTCGCCCTGAGTGTCCTGGTCGCCGCGCTGCTCAGCCTCATCCCCTGGAGCGGCACCGCCGCCGCCCACGGCTCGGTCATCGACCCGGCATCCCGCAACTACGGCTGCTGGCTGCGCTGGGGCAGCGACTTCCAGAACCCCGAGATGGCCCGGCTGGACCCCATGTGCTGGCAGGCGTGGCAGGACAACCCAACGCCATGTGGAACTGGAACGGCCTGTACCGCAACGGCTCCGGCGGCAACTTCCAGGCCGTGGTCCCCGACGGCCAGCTGTGCAGCGGCGGACGCACCGAGGGCGGCCGGTACAACTCCCTGGACACGGTGGGCGCCTGGAAGACGACCGACATCTCCGGCAACTTCACCGTGAAGCTGTACGACCAGGCCAGCCACGGCGCCGACTACTTCCTGGTGTACGTCACGCGGCAGGGCTTCGATCCCACCACTCAGCCGCTGACCTGGAACGACCTCCGGCTCGTCGCGCGCACCGGCAAGTACGCGCCCAGCCAGAACTACGAGATCCCCGTGAGCACTTCGGGTCTGAGTGGCCGGCACGTCGTCTACACGATCTGGCAGGCGTCGCACATGGACCAGACCTACTTCCTGTGCAGTGACGTGAACTTCCGCTGACCTGCGCCTCCCCGCCGGACCGTGTGTCCGGCGGGGCTCGGGTGTTTCGCGGCTTCATGAGAGTTCTCCGAAAACTTTCGAGGCACTTGAACACACCGGTGCTCCCGTACGTATGGGGCGAGGGATTTTCATGCCCGGTTCGCCACAAGCGCAGGAGAGCACCCTTGGGACGCAACACGCGAAGACGCCCTACCGGACCACGACGCGCGACCTTCGCCGCATTCGCACTGATCCTCGGCGGAGGCGGCCTGATGGCCGCGAACGTCTACGCCTCCGCGACCGACGGCGGTTCGGACGGTGACGTCGCTCAGACGCGGTCCGGTACGGGGGTCCGGACCGCGGGCGCCACGATCGACTGCCCGGACGTCGGCAGCGAGCTGACCTCGGTCCCCGAGCAGGTACGGGGGGAGGTCGACAAGGAACTCGCCCTCCTGGACGAGCAGATCGCCAAGGCCTACCAGCGGCTGAGCGAGTCGGCGCAGCAGGTGCGGCAGGACTCGGGCTTCGCCGACAACGCGATCATGAACCCGCTGAAGGACAAGCGGACCGCGACGATCGAGCGCATCGCGATCGCCATCGACCGCGTGGGGGACCGGCCCGACGGGCTCGAGGCCCTCGCCGCCTGCACCGTACGGGACTCCGGCAACCAGGCCCCCGCGCAGGGCGAAGGCCAGGACGGCAACGACGACCAGCAGCCCGGCCAGGAGCAGGAGCAGGAGCAGGAGCAGGGGCAGGGGCAGGGGCAGGGCGACGGCCAGGGCCAGGGCGGCAACGGCGGACAGGCGGGTAACGGCCCCGTCGCCGCCGACTTCGCGCCCATCACCAGCGTCCAGCCCGACGCCGGCAGCCCCCGCCAGGGGACGAAAGCCTCCCGCGGCTCCTTTGCCACCGACTGCGCAGTGAACGAGAACGGCCTGTTCAACTCCGACAACATCATCGCCGCCCCGGGCGTCACCAACGGCGCCCACCACTTCCACGACTACATCGGAAACCAGGCCAACAACGCCTTCGCCAGCGACCAGGACCTCGCGAACGCCGAGACGAGCTGCGTCGACCAGGGCGACAAGTCCTCCTACTACTGGCCCGTGCTGCGCCTCCAGAACGGCACCCAGGAGCAGGACGCCAACTCGCCCGGCGGCGGCATCGAGGGCAACGCCGGCGAGATCGTCACGCCGAAGCAGGTCACGCTGACCTTCGTGGGGAACCGCGCGGCAAGGTCACCGCGATGCCGCGGCTGCTGCGCATCATCACCGGCGACGCCAAGTCTTTCGTCAACGGCCCGGCCAACGCCAACGCCTCCTGGAGTTGCACGGGGTTCGAGGACCGGCAGCTGAAGGACAAGTACCCGCTGTGCCCGCAGGGCAGCGACGTGGTGCGCACCTTCAAGTTCCAGAGCTGCTGGGACGGCCGCAACATCGACAGCGCCAACCACCGTACGCACGTGGCCTTCACGGACGCCGCCGGCAACTGCCCGACCGGCTTCCGGCCCATTCCGCAGCTGGTCCAGCGCATCGTCTACGACGTCGACGCGCCGAGCCTCCAGGACGGCGGCCGTACGACACCGCTGTTCGCGGTGGACTCCTTCCCGGAGCAGCTGCACAAGCCGGTCACGGACCACGGCGACTTCATCAACGTCTTCGACGAGGACCTGATGCGGGAGATGGCCGACTGCATCAACGACGGCCGCAAGTGCGGCGCCGGAGCGGAAGCCGAGCCGGGCGACAATCCGGAAGAGGAGCCGCAGGAACAGCCGACGAAGACCCCTGAGGCCCCGCAGGAGCAGCCGACGAAGACTCCCGAGGCCCCGCAGGAGCAGCCCACGCGCACCCCGGACGCCCCGCAGGGCGGAAACGCCGGCGGAAAGCCCGGCGACACGGGTGACGGCGACGGCGGGAAGGGCGAGGCCGCCAGGCCGCCGGCGGCGAACAAGCCGGCCCCCGAGCCGGAGCAGGGCGGCTCGCCCACGGCCGCGCCGCGCACCGACGAACCGGAGGTGTTCGCGACACCCACCCCCGAACGAGGCGCCGCGAACACCGGTGAGCACGGCGGCACGAAGGACGACGCCGGCGAGGACACGGACGGGGACGGCCTGGGCCAGTCCCAGGCCGTCGGAACGGCGACCAGCGCCGCTCCCACCCCGTCGCTCCCGTCCCGGACCGAGCCCCAGGCGGTCGGCAGCGGCGGCCTCGCCGACACCGGCGCCCAGCTCTGGCCGGCCGCGGCAGGCGCCGTCCTGGTCATCGCGGGCTTCGTCGTCCTCCGCCGCGTCAGGCGAGGCTGAGACGACGGCACGGACACGACCGGCGAACGGCGGCGGGATCCGGACCGGCTCCGGGTCCCGCCGGACCTTCGTAGGTTCGACTCGAAACTAGGCCGGTGCCTGGGTAGCCTCCGTCGGCGATCACGGTGGTGCGGCCGACCACCACTACGAGTCGGGTGTCGGCATCGAGGACGACCTGGTGGTTGGTGGAGCATCGGTAGGTCTTGGACCGTTCGGCGACGTCATGATTGCTGACACGGCGTGCAACCGTTGGCTGATCGCAGCTGTCATAGGGCCATGACGACGACGCCCTCCTTGCCTTCCCTCGTGCTGCGTGGCAGCGGTGCCACCGCCCGCTTCGGGGACGGCTTGGACTATGTGCAGTGGGAACAAGACGGGCAGGTGACGCGGATCCCGCTGGAGGCCATCGAAGAGGTCCGCGGCCAGGGCCGCGCGGTCGAGGTCATGCTGACGACCGCGCAGGCAGACCGTCCTGCTCCCGTGTACGCGGTCCACGATGCCAGCGCCGCCGCCGTGGCCATGTTCTGCGCGGCCGTGCATGCCCGCCTGCCGGAGAGAGCACCCGGAGGACCGCGCGTCGACGGCGAAGATCTGGTCACCGCCGTCTCCGGGGGAGGCCCCGGAGGCCGTCGAGGCGCGTTCTCCTCGTTGCCGCCGCGATCGCCGTCTTGGCCGTGATCGATGTGACGGTGGGGTTGCTCCGTGAGCCGGGGTGGCTGGTCGCACTGAGCCGGGGTGGCTGGTTGCCGTCCAGCTCTTCGCGTGCGCCGGAGCGTTCATGGTGCTCACGTTGGGACGCGGCCTGTACGACGGACTGCGCCTGCCGAAGCACGGCATCACGGTGATGGCCGAACTCGATCACTACACCAAAACACGAAGGTGTATCGGTACACGGACCCCAACGGCGAGCTGCACTTCTACCAGGACTCGACCGGCGGGAGCAGCTGGAACTCAGCTACGACCCGCACAACCCCAGCCGCGCCGCCGCCCCCCTGTCCCTCTATCTCCAGGTCGGGATGGCGCTGACGACAGTCGTCGGCCTCGGTATGGTCTGCGGCGGGCTCGGGCTCACCGGTTACCAGCTCGTCGTCGCGTTGCGTGGCTGACACCGGACTCTGCATTTGCGGGACAGCCTTCAGCGCGATGGTTTCTCAGTCCCACCAGAAGAACCAGGCACCTGTCGGGACCTGCCGGGAGGCGACCTCGGGCAGTCCCCGACGACCTGTGCGGCGTGGGCGGCGTGGGACATGACCTCTCCGTTAGCGTGGGCCTCAGCAGGACACTGCGGCGAAGGGACAAGCCCATGCGGGTGGGAGTACTGACCGGAGGCCGTGACTGCCCCGGTCTCAACGCGGTCATCCGCGGCATCGTCCGCAAGGGCGTGCAGGAGTACGGCTACGAGTTCGTCGGCCTCCGGGACGGCTGGCTCGGTGCGCTGCAGGGCGACACGGTCCCACTCGACATCCCGGCGGTGCGCGGCATCCTGCCCGCGGCGGCACCATCCTCGGCTCCTCGCGCACCGATCCGTTCGGGCAGGAGGACGGCGCCCGCCGCATCAGGGACACCCTCGAAATGCGGGAGATCGACGGGCTCGTCGTGATCGGCGGCGCGGACACCCTGGGCGTGGCCGCGCGTCTGTGGGAGGAGCACGGCGTGCCGTGCGTCGGCGTACCGAAGACGATCGACAACGACATGTCCGCCACGGACCGCACCCTCGGCTTCGACACCGCGGTCAACACCGCCACGGCGGCGATCGACCGACTGCACACCACCGCCGAGTCCCATATGCGCGTGCTCGTCGTCGAGGTGATGGGGCGCAACGCCGGCTGGATCGCGGTCCACTCGGGCCTGGCCGGCGGCGCGAACGTCATCCTCATCCCCGAGCAGCCCTTCGACCTCGACCAGGTGTGCGCCTGGGTGACGTCCCGCTTCCGGGCCTCCTACGCCCCGATCGTGGTCGTCGCCGAGGGCGCCCGGCCGAAGGAGGGCCACCTGGTGCTCAGGACCGACTCGCCGGCCTCTACCGGACCGGTGCACCTCTCCGGCGTCGGGGAGTGGCTCGCCGGGGAGATCGAGAAACGCACCGGCAAGGAGGCCCGAACCACGGTCCTCGGGCACGTGCAGCGCGGCGGCTCGCCCAGCCCCTTCGACCGCTGGCTGGCCACCCGCTTCGGCCTGCACGCCATCGACTGCGTGCGCGAACGTGACTTCGGCACGATGGTCGCCCTGCGCGGCACCGACATCGTCCGCGTCCCGATCGCGCAGGCGACGGCCCGGCTGAAGACGGTGGACCCGAGGCTGTACGACGAGGTCGGGGTGTTCTTCGGCTGAGCCCCGGCCCACATGACGACGCCGGGCTCGCCCGCGCGTCCCGGAGAGCCGGGAGCAACCCGTCTTGGCGAACAACATCTACGCCCTGTCATCATCCCCACTATGACGGGGCTCTCACGGGGTACGGCGGTGTGGGCCAGGGTGGCATCCCTGGCTCTGGGCATCATGGCGGCGGCGCTGGGCACCGCGGCATCCCAGATGTTGACGTGGAACGGGGCCGTGGGCAAGGTGCTGGCCTTTTGCCGCCGCGGTCGCCGCCGGCGGCGCCGTCCCCGCCACACTTCGGCCGCCGCCGAACCGCGCACCCTCTAGCGTGATCCCATGAATCTCACCAGGAACGCCCCACGCGGCGGTGCCGTCGGCGGAGCGGCACTGTGACGCCGGGCGAGATGGCGGCCGTGCTCCTGGCCGGTACGGGCGCGGGCGCCGTCAACGCCGTCGTCGGCTCGGGAACGCTGATCACCTTCCCGGTGCTGCTCGCCACCGGCCTGCCCCGGTCACCGCCACGGTGTCCAACGGGCTCGGCCTGGTCCCCGGCTCCATCAGCGCGGCCATCGGCTACCGCGAGGAACTCCGCGGGCAGCGACGCCGCGTCCTGCTGCTCGGTATCGGAGCCGTACTGGGCGGTCTCGCGGGCGCGGTCCTGCTGCTGACCCTGCCCGAATCGGCCTTCGACCGGATCGTGCCGGTCCTCGTGAGCCTCGCCCTAGCCCTGGTCGCCTGCCAGCCGCTGATCGCCAAGAGGGTGCGCCGCCGTCGCCCGGCAGGTGGTCCCGCCCGTCGTGACGGCGGCCCGCTGCTGTTCACGGGCCTGACGCTCGCCAGCGTCTACGGCGGCTACTTCTCCGCCGCGCAGGGCATCATCTACGTCTCCCTGATGGGCATGCTGCTCGACGACACGCTCCAGCGGCTCAACGCCGTGAAGAACGTGCTGGCCGCCGTCGTCAACACCGTCGCCGCCGTGCTCTTCGTCTTCTTCGCGGAGTTCGACTGGACGGCCGTCCTGCTCATCGCCGCCGGGTCCGCACTGGGCGGCCTGATCGGAGCCAGGACGGGCCGCCGCTTCAGTCCCGCCGTCCTGCGTACGCTGATCGTGTCGGTCGGCACCGTCGCACTCGTCCACCTGGTGCTCCACTGACCGCCACCACCGCCGTGCGCGGGCCGCGGCCGGTCCGCCCTTCGGGCTCACCGGCCGCGTCAGTGCCCCGGACCCCAGGGTGACGCCGATGCCGACCAGCGCGCTGCCCGCCGCCTGCCCGAGACCGTAGGAGCCCGTGCCGACGAGCGGTGCGGTGCAGGCCGCCGCGACCGGGATGAGACCGGAGAAGAGGGTGGCGCGTTCCGCGCCGATCCGCTGCATGCCCATGTACCAGCACACGAAGCCGACCACCGTGACCACCACCGCCTGCCACAGCAGCGCGGAGGTCTCGACGGCGTCCGGACGCCGCAGCCACCCGGAGCCGTCGACCAGCAGCCCGGCCGCCGCCGACTCCAGCGCGGCGACCGCGCACACCGTGGCCGACAGCAGCCGCGGGCCGAGGGGCCGCAGCACGGGTACGGCGAGCACGGCGAACCCCACCTCCCCCGCCAGGGCACACACGGAGAAGGCGATGCCCGCGCCGTCGGTGCGCCCCCAGCCCTGGACGGTGAAGGCACCGACGGCCACGAGCAACGCCCCGTACAGCACCGCCCGTTGGGGCCTGCGCCCGTCCAGCAGGGGCACGAGCACGGCGACCACCACCGGCGCACAGCCCACGAACACGCCCGGCACCGCCGGCTCCGCCGTGCGCTCCGCGGCGATGACGGCGAGGTTGAATCCGACCATGCCGACCGCTGCGAGCAGGGCGAGCCGGACCCACTGACGAGGTGTCAGCGCCCGCAGCCGGGCGGTCGCGCCCTTCCCGGCCAGCGGCACGAGCAGCAGACAGGCCAGCCCGTAGCGCAGGAACTGCCGCCCGCGTACGGGTAGTCGCCCAGGACGCTGTTGGCCGTGAAGGACCCTCCGACGAGGACGCAGGCGAGCGCGGCGAGAAGAGCTCCCCGCGTGGTGGTGGCGTTCATGCCCGCGACGCTAGGCAGCCCGGTGGCCCAGTTGGAGGTCCACTTCCGTGGCGCTTTGACGGACCAATCCACCGCCGGGCCGCGCACGCCCGGCGGTCAGCCGATGTGGTAGCTGTCGCCGTAGACCTTCCAGTCCAGCGGCGGGTCGAGGTCGAGGTTGCGCTTGCGGCGTCGAGGTACGTCACCTCCTCACCGCCCCGCGCCGGCGGATTCGCCGTGCGCAGCGCCCGCTTGCGGATGTTGCGGAAGCTGAGGGGGTCGTTGCCGTCGCCGTGCATGACGACGGCGCAGTAGTACGCGAACTGGCCCAGCACCCGCAGCCCGTCCGCCTTCCCCTGCCGGACCGCCGGGCCGAAGTACACCCGGTCGCGTTCGTCGTCCTGTGCCCGCCGGAACTCGGCGTCGCGGGCCGCCCCGCGCCAGTCGCCGGGGAAGCCGGGGTCGAGCCCGTCGTGCGAGTCGGAACCGTCGACCCTGCGCAGCGCCGGCAGGTACGTCGCCAGGACGTTGCCGGGTTCGCGGCCGGTGTAGAGCTCGACGAGGTCGAGCGTGTCGCCGGTGCCGGAGCAGAACCCGATGATGCCGGCGGTGTAGCCGCGGCCGTCGCCGATGTCCTCGATGTACTGGCACTGCGCCTTCCAGTCGAGCGAGGAGTTCTCCGCGCTCGACTGGAGCTGCATGGCGATCTCCTTCTTCGCCGGGTCGTCGAGCCCGGCCGCACGGACGGACGCCATGGCGTGCGGCGGCTTCCGGAACGGGGTGGCGGCGAGGGCGGCGCCGAACAGCGCCAGAACGGTGCGGCGCAGTGCCGGGGTTGACGGGTGTCTCACGGTGCCTCCAAGCAGGGCGGGGGGTTGGAAGAGCCGGCCGTGGGAAAGTTCGTGGGGTCGAACAAGCCTCACGGCCGGCTCGGCTCCCCGAGGGCGACTTCCGCAGCCGCCGTTTCCACGGCTGGGCGACCCCGCGGGAACCATGAGCCCGCCTCGTGCGTCAACTCTTTGCCCAGGTAGGCCGATCGGTCCCAGAGACCAGCCGGAGAGGGGAATCGCCGTGGACGACGCGACGCAGCGGAGCAGCGAGTCGGAGGCCGCAGCACGCCAGGCCCGCTTCGGGACGCTGCCGGAGCCGGTGCGCCTGGAGGACATGGTCGAAGAGCGCGCCGCCAGCACGCCCGACCCCGCGCGCACCGCCTACAACCAGGACGAGTGGCTCGTGCGCTACTGCTTGTGAGACGCCCCGGACGCTATGAGCGGCTCCGCGCATCCAGGCCGCGCAGCCACCGCACGACGTCGTCGGCGTCCTGGGCGCGGGCGATGTCGAGCGGGGTCCTGTCGTCGTAGCCGCACCAGTCGATGTCGGCGCCGTGCCGGTGGAGGTACTGCGCGGTGGTCAGGTGACCGCCGTGGCAGGCGCCCCAGAAGGCGCTGGTGATCTCGTCGGGCGCGGGCGGCTCCCCGGCCTCGACGTAGGCCTGGACCCGGTCCAGCAGGCCGAGCGTGGCGGCGTCCTGGAGGGTGGTGCGGGCGCCGTGCTCGACGAGCCGGTGCGCGGCGCGCCACTGGCCGAAGGCGCGGGCGTCGGCGAGCGGTGTGCCGCCGGCGATCACCGCTCCGGGGGCTTCGATGTCGGCCCCTGCGGCGATGAGCGCGTCCAGGACGGGCACGTCGTTGTTGCTCGCCGCCCAGTGCAGCGGCGTCTCCTCGTGCGCACCGCCGAAGCGGGCGTTGGGATCGGCCCCGGCGTCGACCAGGGCGGCGACGACCTCGGGCCCATGGGGATAGTGACCGGGCCAGTCGGTCGCGATGTGCAGCAGACTGCGCGTGCCCTTGCCGTCCTCGCCGTGCTCGGTGATACGGACGGTGGCCAGACCAGGATGCTCGGCGAGCAGCTGCCGCAGCCCTGGCAGATCACCGCCCCGGATCGCTTCGGTGACGGCGAGGGCCAGTGGATCCTGCGATGTGAGCGTCTGCAAGGCCGGCCTCCCGGTCGCCGTCTAGGGCCTCCGATTCTGCCAGCACGGCACCATGCCTTGCCATGCCCTTCGGCACCACACGCCTTCCGCGGCCCGGCCGACGGGAGAACGCCATGCCCGGGAGCAACGAGCCGCCCGGGAGCGCCGGTTCGCTGGACGGCGCCCCGGGGTGGCCCTGGCCGCGCCGTGGCCGGTGCACGTCCGACCTGACCGGCACCTGGACGCCGGCGACGGCCACGACTTGGAACGGCTCATCGGCAGGCTCGTCCACCACACGACACCCACCGGACAGCACGCCGACGACGTCACGGCTCCTCCTGCGGGCCGCCCGCCCCGACGGCGGCCCGGCGTGAGGCCCCGTCCCGGCCGCCCGGGTCAGGCCTTGCCCGGGGCGTCGGCGCGGACGCGCCGGGCGACGTCGCGCAGCTTGATGTTGTGGTGCTGGGAGATGCGCCGCAGCACGTCGAAGGCCTCGTCCTCGTTCAGCCGGTGGCGTTCCATGAGGATCCCCATGGCCTCCCCGATGGCGTGCCGGGTCTCCAGGGCGTGCTCGAGCTGGTCGACGGTGCGGGCGGTGGCCAGCGCGACGGCGGCATGGGAGGCGAGCAGCCAGCCCGCGGCCTCGATGTCCTTGCCGAAGGCGCCCGGCCGACGCGAGTAGAGGTTGAGCGCGCCGAAGTCCTCCTGGCCGGTGTAGAGCAGCACACCGGTCATGCTGCCGATCCGAGGTCGCGGGCCGCCTTGGAGAACCGCGGCCAGGACGGCTGCGGCTCGGTCATGTCGGCGATGCGGAACAACCGCTCGCCGTCCACGCGCCGGGCCGCGTCGAAGCACGGTCCCTCGCCCAGCTCGCCCTGCAACCGGTCGGACTCCTCGACCATGTCGCCGCACACGGAGAGCGTCACGGCCCGGCCCTTGGACACCGCCAGGATCCCGGCCGCGTCACAGCCCTCGACCAGCTTCACAGCGGCTGCCGAGATCTCGTCCAGCGTCGCCTGCACCGAGTCCTGCGCCACCAGATCCCGGGCGAGCATCGCCATCTGCTCGGCGTACCGCTGCCACTCCACCGCCACCACCGCCTCGCTCGCCCGTCCCGCCCACCGTACCCCGCGCCGCGCCGTCGACGCCGGTCGCGTGAGGGGGGTACCTGCGAAAAAGCGGGGCGGGGCGCGAGGGCACCCCCGGCAGCCCGTTCGCTCAGCGATACGCCGTCAGCAGCAGCGCCACGTCGTCGGGCCGCTCCCGGGCGCGGCGTGCCGTTCGCACCAGCCGGTCGGCGAGACGGTCCACCGAGTCCGCCGGGGTGTCGGCAAGGCAGCGGCGGACCTCCTCGATATCCGTCTCGATGTCGCTGCCGGGCTGCTCCACGAGCCCGTCGGTGTACAGGGCGAGGACGCTGCCGGGAGCCAGCGTGAGCGCCGTGACGGATAGACCGCGTCGGGCTGCACGCCCAGCATGACGCCGCCCACGAGATCCAGCGTCTCGGCGTGCCCGTCGGGGTGGCGCAGCAGCGGCGGGGATGCCCGGCCCGCACGGCGGACGCACGCCCCGTACGCGGATCCAGCTCGATGTAACAGCAGGTGGCGCAGACGTCCGCGTCCAGCTCGGCCAGGTGCCGGTTGGTGTGCGCGATGACCTCCTGCGGCGGCCGCTCGCTCGCGGCGAAGGCGTGCACGGCACTGCGCAGCTGGCCCATCACCGCGGCGGCGCCGACACTGTGGCCCTCGACGTCCCCGATCACCAGGGCCACCCCACGCCCCGTGGTGATCACGTCGTACCAGTCGCCGCCGATGGCCATGCCCTGAGTGCCGGGCAGATAGCGTCCGGTGGTGCGCAGCCCCTCGACGGCGGGCAGCCGGTGCGGCAGCAGCCCCTCCTGGAGACCGCGGGCGACGGCGGACTCGGCGTCGTAGAGCCGCGCCCGCTCCAGCGCCTGCGCGACCAGACCGCTCAGCGCGGTGAGCGCGGAACGCTCGTCGGCGGTGAACCGGCGCGGGGCGTCCCAGCCGAGGATGCACGAGCCGACGGGATGCCCGGAGGCGATCAGCGGCAGGAACGACCAGGCGCTCATACGGTCCAGGATGATGCCCGGGTAGGCGACGGAGAGGTCCTCGGGCGACTCGAAGAAGAGCGGCAGCCGCGTGGTCAGCGCGTGCACGCCGGGCAGTTGCGTGTCGAGGGTGACACCTTCGAACGGGGTGAGGAAGCCCTCCGGGTAGCCCGACTCCCACAGCAGGTACATCCGGCCGTCGCGGACCGTGTACAGGGCGAGCTCCCGGACGCCGAACGCGGGCAGCAGCTGCTCGGACACGGCCCGGCAGACGTCCTCGACGGTGACCGCCTGGGTGAGCACGCTCGCCATCTGCACCACGTGGTAGAGCGCCCCGGCACGCGCCGCGGCAACCGGCCCGGGCGGCGGTGCGGCAGCCGTGGCCCCCGGTACGGGACCGGCGGCGGAGCCGGCCTCGCGCGCCGCCTCGGCCCCGGTGGGCGGGCCGGTCGGATAGACCCGGCCCGTCAGTCCGTGCACATCCGGGTACAGCACGAAGCTCAGCCAGTTCCCGGCGGGATGCCGCACGAGGAACGACACCTGCTCCTGCGACAGCATCGCCGCCCGGTAGCGGTCCTCGTACGCGGGATCCCGGAGCCAGGTGATCACCTCCCACGGACAGCGGCCCAGGAGCGCCTCCCGGTCGCCGCCCAGCAGCTCCTCGCAGCGGCGGTTGGCGTACGTCAGGCGGCCGTCCTGGTCCAGGGAGAAGAGACCGTCGGGCAGCCGCTCGGCGGCCTCGGCCGCGGTGAGCCCGCTGACCGCGTCGACGAGGGCCGCCACCAGGATCCGGCCGGAACCCGTGCCACCGCGCGCGAGGTGCCCCCACAGCTCGACGGGCCGGTAGCCGGCCTCCTCGTCGCCCGCGGAGTCGTCCCGCACCCGGAAGTGCCGGGATCCGACCCGGCCGAGCGTGAGCGCGTCGTGCCGGCTCGCCCGCAGTTCGTGCAGGTCGTCGGGGCTGACACGGGCCTCGATGTCCGCGATCGTGCCGCCGAAGTCCGCCCGGCCGATGCCGAGGAGAGCGAGGGCCTCATCGTCCGCGGAGCACCGGCCGCTGTCCAGGTCCCAGTCGATGAGCCCGACCCGGACGGAGTGGACGGCGGGCGTGGGAAGCCGCACGCCGACCGGTTCGTCGTCGTACTCGATCGGGGACGCGGCGCAGCCCGCGCCCGGCCGGGCGGCGGCGAGGCGGGTCAGACGCTCCTCCATGGCCTGCCCGGCGGGGCGCAGCGCCGGTTCCACCGCCTCCGCGTCCATCGGCGACCGGGCGGCCGAACGCAGTACGACCAGGACACCCACCGGCTCCCCGCCGACCCGGAGGGGCTGGTAGGCCGAGCCGAAGGAGTACGGCAGCCCGGCGGTGAAGTGCGGGAAGCGCAGCATGGTGGCCCGCTCGTCGGGCAGCCACAGGGTCTCGCCCCGCCGGTAGGCCTCCGCCATGGGCAGCGCACCGCCCACCGGCACCCGCCACCAGGTCCTCAGCAGCGACCGGGGCACCCCGGTCACCATCGCGAGCACGAGCGAACGCCGGTCGCGCGAGCGCAGGTAGACCAGTCCGCCATAGCCCTCGAGGTCCCGTACGGCCTCGATCAGCGGAGCGGTCAGGGCATCCTCGATCCAGCCGGTGTCCCCGGTCCGGACCCGGCCGTCACCACCGCCCCGGCTCCGGCCCTCGGGTGGCCGCGGCCCGTCCGGTACGGCGGTTGCCTCATCCATCTCGCGTCCTCCCGGTACGGACGCACCGGACCCCATCGCTCCCCACCAGGATGTGCCATGGTCGGCGGTCCGGCGCGGTGGGTGCAACCTTTCGGTCCCATCGGCCGTCTCACCCGATATCAGCAACATCCGAGCCTCGGGGGCAGTAATGGTACGAATCAGAACAGCATGCGCGACTCTCGCGCTCGTCGGCGCCACGGTGGGCGTGGCGGCGGTCCCGGCCGGTGCCGCACCGGTCGCCACCCCCCAGGCCGCCACTCAGGCCACGACCTGCCCGACCGGCTGGGGAAGCCTGCCCAAGACCGACACCAGCGCCACGCTCGCGCCGGTGAAGGACATCCGGACCGGCCGTCACGCCTGCTTCGACCGGATGGTCATCGACCTGCCCGGCGGGGGCAGCGACGTCGGCTACTCCGTCCGCTACGTCGACCAGCTCCACCAGGACGGATCGGGCCGGCACATCCCCGTGGCCGGCGGAGCCGTCCTCGAGGTACGGGTGGCCGCGCCCGCCTACGACCCGGAGACCGGCGCCGCCACGTATCCCGGCCGGGTGGCGCGCCCGCTGCCGGGCGTGGACCTCACCGGCTACCGCACCTTCCGGGACACCCGGTTCGCCGGCAGCTTCGAGGGCGAGACCCAGGTCGGGCTCGGCGTCCGCGCCCGGCTGCCCTTCCGGGTGTTGCAGCTCGACGGCCGCGTCATAGTGGACGTCGCCCACAGCTGGAGCGGCACGAGCTGACCGCGGTGCGCCCGGTTCTGCGGAGCCGGGCGCCCGGACGGGCCGGTCTCAGTGACCGCGCAGCCGCCCCACTTCCTCCAGTGTCCGCGCCACCGCGCCGGCCAGGCGGGGCCGGTTGCGGACGAAGCGGCGCGCGGCCCGTGCGGGCTCCCGGCCCAGCCAGTGGACGGCCCCGCCCGGCACCGGCCGTAGCACCACCCCCTCGTACACCCGCAGGTCACGAGTCTTGAGGGACTCCTTGTAGCGGGCCGGACCGCTCCCCAGATCGACCGTCTCGACGCCGTCGGCCGCCGCGGCCTCCAGCATCCTCAGCTGGAGCACGAGGCCGGGGGAGTACTTGGCGTAGTCGCGGTCGTACGCCGGGAACCACCAGGACAGCACCGTGCGCGAGCGCAGACCGAAGTGCGCGGCCACGGGCCGGTCAGCCGCGTACAGCACGGACAGCACGCCACGGCACTCCGGATCCTCGCTCCGCCCGAGCAGCCCCACCAGCCGGGTGATCCACTCCTGCGCGAACCGATCCCGCCGGCCGGTCCGCCGGTACTGCGCCGACTTCCATTCCATCAGCGCCCGCAGGGCGTCCGGGTCCCGGGCGTCGTACGCGAACCGCACCTCGCCGACCTGCCGGGCCAGCCTGCGCTCCTTGGCCAGGGTCTGTCTGAGGAAGCTCGGCGACTTCGCCCGCAGCCGCGCCGTGTACCGCTCGAACCCCTC
Source organism: Streptomyces coeruleorubidus (assembly GCF_028885415.1). Taxonomy (GTDB): domain Bacteria; phylum Actinomycetota; class Actinomycetes; order Streptomycetales; family Streptomycetaceae; genus Streptomyces; species Streptomyces coeruleorubidus_A. The sequence continues at coordinate 59,614 of NZ_CP118527.1, read as the reverse complement.
GCCGATGTCGACGACCGGGGACGCGAGCTCCTCGACCGCGTGGGGTTCGAACACCCCTGGCCGGCTTCGAGGTTGTCGAACTCCCAGGACGACAGCGCGCAGGACCTCAGTAACCTGCGGGCGTCGAGCCGGATCCCGGGGCGCAGCACGGCCCCCTGACTGTCGGACACGCCGAGCCCGATGGCCCGGCCCTGCCCTAAGGGACCCCTCTCGTACGGGAAGAATCCGACCGGGGAGCCGTCGTCCTGCAACACCGCCACTCTGGCCGCGGGCCTGACCTGTCCCACGGCCGTGGTGAACGCCGGGTCGAGAAAAGGATTCGCCGGGGCTCCGGACTCCGTCCGTATCTCCCGCCACATCTTGTGGTCGGTCGGGCTCAGTTCGTCCGGCTTCAGAATCAGAACGCGCTTTCCGGGCAACTCTGCCTCCTGTGTCATCGGCATGGGGACACACGAAGGCCTGCACCTCACCGCGTACCGGCACCAGGCAGTACTCGGGCCGCACGGCGCAGGCCCTGGTCGGTACTGCCGTCACTCAGCAGCGGAACGTCTGTAACTCGACGGCGTCCGGGGCGGATGCGACCGTCTCCGGACGCCGGGCCGTGCCCGCCGCTCGGACGTCCGTACCACCCCGGTCCACCACGGGCGCACCGCTCACCACGGCGCCCGCCCGGGCCGCTCCCGCCGCCCTCGGCGTCCGTGCCGCCTGCTGCCGGACCGACGGCTCCTCCTCGTACGGACAGGGCTCCCCGGCGCTTTCGGCCTTGGGTGTTTCGCCGCGGGTCCTTTCGTCCCTGGGCCTTTCGCCGCCGGCCCCTTCGGCCTCGGCCCCTTCGCCCCTGGCCCCTTCGGCCCTGGCCCCTTCGGCCCCGGCGCCCGAAGCCGCCCCCGGCTGCACCGCATCCACCGCATCCACCGCCGCCGTGACCGCGGCCTCAGCCGTGCGCCCGCCCTGCGCGAGCCCCGGGACGGCGAGATGCAGCAACAGCAGGCACACCGCCAGGCCCACCGCCGCTGCCCAACGTCGCCGCACCATCAGACCCCTGACCTGCGTCTCGGTGGGGGAGGACGGAGCGATTCGGCCCACCGGGCCGGCACCGGACCAGACCCCCGACACGGCCGGCTGCGCCTTCCAGTAGGCCGAGCCCATCCCGCCCCGTCAAGCCTTTGTGAGCCGATTCGCCCCGCTCGGCCACTTGCTGCCGAATTCCAACGGAAAGCGCTGTCGACGACTCTCCTCCGGCGCCAGGTCGGCGGCCGCCCGGCACGCTCAGCACCTCGCACGCCTTCGGTGCCCGGATGTCGAGCGGCTCGTCGAAGGCGCTGAAGGAGGTGGTGGTGTGCTGTGCGGCGCTCTTGTAGACCGTCCTGAGCAGGTACGGCTTGCCTTCGGCGGCCACGTAGAAGGTGTACGTCCCCTCCTTGTCCGCCTTGTCGGTCACGATCAGCTCGACGGCCTTCGTGCCCTCGACGCGGGCGGAGCCGCCTTTGCGCGCGGTGCCGAACGAGTCGAAGGGCCGTTCGCAGGAGGCGAGACCGTCACCGCCCCTGCCGGCCGGATCCACCGGCGTCTTCACCCACAGCCGCTGCTCGCCCGTGAGGCCCGGATAGCTCTTTCCACTTCTGCAAGTAGGCCCGGTTCGGCCGGACGTAGTCGGTCTCGCCGAGCCGGATCTGCTCCAGGGCGCTGCCCCCGGACCACGTGGTCCGGGATCTGCACCGGCTGTCGAGGTCGGTCACGAGGCGGTTGGTGACCGAACCGCCGCTCGTCGTGCGGTTGGTGATGTCGACGGTGACGGAGTTCAGCTTCCGCATCGTCGCGTTGGCCTCGTCGAGGATGTCGCCGGCGGACTTCTCCTCGCCGGTGCCGCCGGCGCCGCACCCGGTCAGGGCGGCGCCCGCCAGCAGGCATGCGAGCGCGGTTACGCTGGCCCTGGCCTGCACGAAGTCCCCCTGTTGGTCGTGTCACCGGTGATCGGCTTGGCCGTGTCCTCCGGCGATCGGCACGGGAGCCTACCCGCCCGCCGGGTTCAGACCGCGCCGCCGGTCTCGCGGACCAACTCGATCGCCCTGCCGAGGGTGTTGAGCCGCTCATCGAGGCTCTCCCCGGCCGGGTAGAGGCGGACCGTGTCCACCCCGGCGTCCCGCCAGACGCGCAGCCGCCGCCGCACCATCTCCTCCGTGCCGATGAGCGTGGTGGCCAGCACCATCTCGTCGGTCACCAGACCGGCCGCTCCGTCCCGGTCGCCCGCCTGCCAGCGCTCCCGTACCTCCGCCGCGACCTCGGCCCAGCCCTGCCGGCTGTAGGCCCGGTTGTAGAAGTTGGCCGACGCCGAGCCCATGCCGCCCAGGCTGAAGGCGAGTTCCTTCTTCCGGCCCGCGACCATGGCGGCCAGCGCCTCCTCGTCCCGGGCGAACGCGACCTCGGCGCCCTGGCAGACGTCGAAGCCGGCGCGGCTGCGGCCGGCGGCGGCCAGTCCCTCGTCCAGCGGAGCGAAGTAGGCGTCCGCCGCGCCCTCCGGTACGAAGCTGGTGCCGAGCCAGCCGTCCGCGACCTGGCCGGTCAGTCGCAGCATGGCGGGCGACAGCGCGGCCAGATAGACGGGCACGGCGTGCTCGGCCCGCATGGACAGGCGCATCGGCACCGCCTCCCCGCCGGGCAGCGGAATCCTGAACTCCGAGCCAGGGTAGGAGATTCTGCCGCCCGCGAGCACCTGCCGCACGATCTCCACCGTCTCGCGCACGCGAGCCAGGGGACGGGCGAACGGCACTCCGTGGAGGCCCTCCATCACCTGTGGACCGGACGGGCCGAGACCGAGCAGGAAACGTCCGCCGGACAGGTTGGACAGGGTGATCGCCGTCTGTGCGAGAGCCACCGGCGTGCGCGTCCCGACCTGCATGACCGCCGAGCCCAGCAGCATCCGTTCCGTACGGGCCGCGTAGAAGCCCAGGGCGGACGGGGCGTCGGAGCCCCACGCCTCGGCCACCCAGCAGACGTCGAGCCCCAGTTTCTCGGCCTCGACGACGAAGTCGGCCTGCCGGGACCAGGAGCCGAGGCCCGACGCCTCGACGGTCGTCGCCGTCCGCATCACGCCTGAGCCCACTGCCGGATGCGCTCCAGCGCGGCGGTCATGCCGCGCTCGAACTCCCGCAACCTCACGAACACGATCTTCTGCTCCTTCTCCGGCATGGCGTCGATCGCGAAGGAGAGCCCGGAGCGCCCGGGTCCCATGCGCATCCACTGCGACAGCTCGGTCCCGCCGTTCCCGGGCGTGAGGCCGAACCGCCAGACGGCACTGGGCTCGGCCGGATCCCCGACCGCCCAGGAGAACACCCGCCCGGGCTCGCACGCGACGACCGTGGAGGTCGTCTCCCACTCGCCGAACGCCTCGTGCTTGTTCCGCCCGACGAACCGGGCCCCGACCGCGGGACCAGTGGCCCCGTCGACCCACCGCACCGACTGCAACTCCTCGCTCAGCTCGGGCATGCGCGTCACGTCCGACACCAGCGCCCACACCCGCCCCGGCGGGGCGGCGATCCACGTCGTCACCTCGACCGTCGGTCTGTCCGCATACCGCGCGCCCGTCCACTCCATCGCGTGCCGGCCTCCTCGACAGGAACTGTGGCAGCAGAGTTGCGTAATAAGACTCAACAGGTCAAGAGGGAGTGCGAAGTCACTGTCGACAGCGGCCGAGCCGGTGAGCGCCGATGTGCCCCGGGGCGCGGAACCGCGCTCACAAGGGCCGCGTACGCTACCGATGGCTCCGCCCCGGAAGATCGTCACGTCTGACGTGCGCCACGGCAGGGGAGCCATCAGGGATGGCAGTGGCCATGCCGATCCGTCGGCGGGCACCATGTTTCACGGCCGGGCGCGGCCTGGAAGGCCCGCCCGCGCCTTCGAGCGGAGGGACCTCATGGGATCGGCGATGAGCGAGCGGTGTCACCGCCGGCAGAGATGGGCGGCCAGGGGAGCCCTGGCCGCGGTCGCGCTGGCGGCGTCGCTGCCCCTGGTGACCGGCGGTCTGAAAGGACTGCTGCTGCTCGCGGCCGGCCTGGCGGGACTCGCCCTGACCGCGGCGGCACTCTGGTGGGTCCTGTCCCGCCGGGGACCGGCCCGGACGGCGTCGGCCGCACTGGCCGTCGTCACCCCCGTCGCCGTCATCATCGTTTTCGCGGCCGCGAATCTCCTCTGGGTGGTCTTCGCGTCCCTGCTGCTGTGGTGCCTGGCGGTCTGGAGCGGCCGCTACGCCCTGCGCAGCACGGGCCTGCGGCCGGTACGGGTCAAGGAGTACCGCACGCCACCGCCGAAGCGCCCCTTCCTCCTGCTCAACCCCCGCTCCGGCGGCGGCAAGGTCGGGAAGTTCGGCCTCAAGGAGAAGGCCGAGGCGCTGGGCGCCCAGGTCGTCCTCCTCGACCCGGAGAAGCACCAGGACGTCTCCGCGCTGGCCAGGGCCGCCGTGGCCGACGGAGCCGACCTGCTCGGAGTCGCGGGCGGCGACGGCACGCAGGCTCTGGTCGCCGCCGTCGCGGCGGAACACGGCCTGCCGTTCCTCGTCATCTCGGCCGGCACGCGCAACCACTTCGCCATGGACCTGGGCCTGGACCGCGACGATCCGTCCACGTGCCTCGACGCCCTCACCGACGGGGTCGAACTCCGCGTCGACCTCGGCTTCGCCGACGACCGGCCCTTCGTCAACAACGCGTCGTTCGGCGTGTACGGGGCCGTCGTCCAGAGCCCGGGCTATCGCGAGGACAAGGTCGGCGCGGCGCTGGAGCGGCTGCCGGAGCTGCTCACCCGGCAGAGCGGCCCGCGGCTGACGGCGGGCGCCGACGGCACCACCATCGCCGACCCGCAGGCCGTGCTGGTGAGCAACAACCCGTACCGCATGGACGATCCGTTCGGCTTCGGTCGGCGCGAGCGCCTCGACTCCGGAAAGCTGGGCGTGCTCGCCGTCCGCGTCGACAGTGCCGTGGAAGCGGCCGAACTCCTGCTGGCCCCGCGCCCGGAGGGGCTCACGGTGCTCACCGCCCAGCACGTGGTCGTCGAGGCCGACGCACCGCACCTGGAGGTCGGCCTCGACGGCGAGGCGCTCACCCTGCCCGCCCCGTCCACTGCCGCATCGCCCGCCGCGCCCTGCGCGTCCGGGTGCCGCGCAACCGCCCCGGGGTCCCCGAGGCGCCACCCCGACTGGACTGGCGCCGGCTCCGCAAGCTGGCGGCGGCGGTCGGCCGTACCGCCGCACCCTCGCGCTCCTGGCGCACCTGAGCACGGCCTCCGGCCGCCGTCCCCCGGGGAGGCACCACCGACCCCCGTTACCACGCCGTACGGCCTACCCCCGCGGAGCTGCGGTACCGCGTCGTGCAGGAGGCGTTGTCGAACGTACGCAAGCACGCCGGCGCCGTCCCCGTGCGAGAGGGACTGGCCTGCCGGGACGGCCGATGACGCCGCCGGTGCGGGTGCTGACCGTGGACGACCAGGAGTTGGTCAGGACGGCACTGCGGGCCATGCTGCGGCGTACGGACGTCGAGGTGGTGGGCGAGGCGGCGCGCGGGCCGTCGAGACGGCGTACGAACCGCGCCCGGACGTGGTGCTGATGGACGTACGGATGCCCGGCATGACCGGGGTGGGGGCGACCGCGCGGATCCTCCAGGGCTGGCCGCACCCGGGGCCGCGACCGCGCGTGCTGGTGCTGACGACGTTCGACGTGGACGAGTACGTGCACGCCGCGCTGCGCGCCGGGGCCGGCGGGTTCCTGCTGAAGAACACCACGCCGGAGCTGCTGGTCGAGGCGATCGGAGTGGTCGCGGCGGGCGAGGCGAAGCTCGCGCCGACGGTCACGCGGCGGCTGATTCGGGCGTTCTCCGACCTGCCGGCGCCGCTGCTGTCCGGCGTGCGGCCCCGCTCGTCACAGGCCGGCGGGCCGCCCGGCGGCCCGGGCGACCCGCTGGACGCACTCACCCGGCGCGAACGGGACGTCGCGGAACTGGTCGCCCGCGGGCTCTTGAGAACCGCGTACAGATCGCGATCCTCGTACTCACGGCGGAATCGGCGGTGGAACAGGGCGACGGCTAAAGGGTTTTCCCCTGGATCACGAGGCGCCCTTCGGCCCCGCCTGCTGTACCACCTCGAACGACCAGAGCGTCGAGTCGCTCGCCGCGGGCTTGGGGCGCTCGCCTCCCTCGCCGCCGCCCTGGTGCGCGGCCTTCATCGGTCCTTCCATCCAGGCCTGGAACGACGCCTCGTCACGCCACCGGGTGTAGACGAGGTAGGTGTCGGTGCCCTCCACGGGGCGGAGGAGCTCGAACCACTCGAACCCGTCGGAGCTCTCCACGGTGTGCGCGCGGGAGGCGAACCGCTTCTCCAGCGTCTCCCGCTGCTCGGCGGGCACGGTCAGCACATTGATCTTGACTACGCTCATGGCCCCATCTTGCCCGATGGCACATCTGCGCAGGCTGAGTCCCACGCCATCGAGTGTTTTGAACGCGTTCAAATATGAGCTAGGGTCACTCCCATACATCGAGGGGGAGTGACATGAAGATCGTGATACCCGGCGGCACCGGGCAGGTCGGCACCGTCCTGAAGCGGGCGCTGAGCGCGGCCGGACATGACGTCGTGGTGCTCAGCAGGCGTCCGCGGCAGCGGGACGAAGTGCACTGGGACGGCGCGACCCTGGGTCCGTGGGCGGGGGAGATCGACGGCAGCGACGTCGTGGTCAACCTGGCCGGCCGGAGCGTGAACTGCCGCTACACCCCCGCCAACCTCCGCGAGATGATGGACTCACGGGTCCACTCCGCCCGGGTCGTGGGCGAGGCGATCACCGCGGCCGCCCGACCGCCCCGGATCTGGCTCCAGATGAGCACCGCGACCGTCTACGCCCACCGCTACGACGCGCCCAACGACGAGGCCACCGGTGTGATCGGAGGCACCGAACCCGACGCCCCCGGCTACTGGGCCTACAGCGTCGACATCGCCAAGGCCTGGGAGCGGGAGCAGGAGACGGCCGACACCCCGGACACCCGGAAGGTGGCTCTGCGTGCCGCCATGGTGATGAGCCCGGACCGCGGCGGCGTCTTCGACGTCCTGCTGCGGCTGGCCCGGCTGGGCCTCGGCGGCCCCGTCGCCGGCGGCGCACAGTACGTGTCGTGGATCCACGACCAGGACTTCGTCCGGGCGGTCGAGTTCCTCATCGCCCGGGACGACATCACGGGGCCGGTCAATCTCGCCGCTCCCGCGCCCCTGCCGCACCGCGACTTCATGCGCGCCCTGCGGAGCGCCTGGGGCGTCCCGGTGGGCCTGCCCGCGACGCGCTGGATGGCCGAGGCCGGCGCCTTCGCCCTGCGCTCGGACACCGAACTGCTGCTGAAGAGCCGCCGCGTCGTCCCCGGCCGCCTCCTGGACGCGGGCTTCACCTTCGGCCGTCCCGACTGGCCGGCGGCCGCGGACGACCTCGTACGGAGGTTCCGCAGCCGCGGCGTGCGGTGAGTTGGGTCAGCTCTGCCCCTTGCCCTGCTCCAGGGCCTTGCCGGTCATGTCGGTGACCTGCCCGGCCGGGGGCGCGTCCGCCTCCACCTCGGTGCCGAAGTCGGTGAAGTCCATGACCGTGCGCACCGTCACCCGCTGAGGCGAGGACGAGGTGTCGCTGGAGGACCGTTCCGTCGAGCCCGGGGCGGACTTGAGGGTCATGTCGATCTGCTGACGGCGCATGCGGCCCTCTTCGTCGAGCCACACGTCCATCGGCAGAGTCGGGCCGACCTGCTGGCGCAGCGTGTCTCCGTCGGGCAGCCCGGCGACGTCGACGGAGACGCGGTAGTGCGTGGTCCGGACGCCGTCGATCGTGGCCGTGCCCTTCTCCGTCACGTCCTTGTCGGTGATCGCTTTGGCGTAGGCCGCGGACTGTGCCGGATCGCTCATGGACCGGTCGCCCGCGCCCTGCTGTGCGGCGACCTTCCCCAGGTCGATCTTGATCCAGGGCTTGCCGCCCGGCGCCTGCCCCTCCGGCATCTTCTGGTACAGCACCTGATCGATCACCCGCTGCTCGATCCGCTGCCCCTGCACCGTGAGCGTCATGACGCTGTCGCCGTCGTCCAGGTCCACGGCGCCCTGTCCGTTCGCGGTCTGCGAGGCGCCCTGGGCCGAGGTCTGCACGCGCAGCCTCACCTTGGCGGTGTCCTCCTCGGCCGTCCTGTCGTAGGCCGAGCGCACCGCCTGCGTGCCCTGCTCCTGTGCGTTGCCTCCGGCCGAGGAACCCCGTGCGCGGTCACCCGTGCCGTCGTCGTCGCCGCAGCCGACCAGCACCGTGCCGGCCAGCACACCGGCGACGCCTAAGGCACAGACCTTCCTGCCGTTCCCTGCCCTGCCCATCGAACCAGCTCCTCTCGGGTGTGGTGCGACCCAAGTGCCCATGCCGGGCATGAACACACGTATGCGCTCGAAGAGTTGGTCTCGGGAGAATTCCGGTGCGGCCGGTGCGGACCGGTCAGCGGCGGCCGCGGAGCTTGCCCAGCAGCCGCTGGGCCTGGGCCCGCTTGCGAGGATCTGCGGCGGCTCGCCGTGCCTGCTCGACGGCCCGCCGCCCCTGCGGGCTCCGGGCGAACTGCTTGATGCGATTCAGGATGCCGGCCATGATGCACTTCCCTCGTGTTCTGACGTCGTCTTGCCTGTAGCTCGCTTACCCCTCCGACGAGGTGCTCAGCCCTTCGCCCGCCCGGACGGTGCGCGACCGAACGTGTTTGCCGCCGGAGTCAGAGGCAAGTCGGAGTCCATGACCGAAGAGAACAAGCGCACGAATCAGAAGCCGACCACCATACGGACGACCGAGTCCAAGGCCCGCAGCACCGCGGACAAGGCCACCGCGCCGACGACCCGGGCCGCGAAGCGCGCGTCGGCCAAGGCCGATAATGCGGCGTCAGCCGTCAAGGCCGGCGCCGAACGCTCGGCCGAGACGACGACGGCGGCCGTGCAGACCGCGGCCAGGAGTGTCGAGGCGGGCCGCCAGGCGGTCGTCGCGGCCTCGGGCCACGTCGCCGCCACGGCGAAGACGGCCTGGACGACGATCGCCCACCGCAAGGGCGTCGCCGCGGGCGTCGGGGCCGGGCTGACCGCCCTGAGCGCCGCGTCGTACGCGGTGGGACGCCGCGCGGAACGCCACACGCACGGCCCGCTCACCCGGCTCACCGGCGGGCGGATCTGACCCGAGGCGGAGGGCGCCCGGCAGGACGCCCACAAGGCCGGAAGGCGGCGCGGCGCAGCACCGGGTGTCCCGGTGGTACGCGGCGCCGCCTCCTCGTGGTTCCTGGCGCGGACAGCCGGGCCGCCGGTCCGCCGCGTGGCTTGGCGCACATCCGGCCCTCACAGCGGTGCCCCTCTCGCGCGTGACGGCTGTGACGAGGAAGGATGAGAGCGCAAGCGAAGAATTACACCCATGTGGAGGAGCGGGCCCATGCAGCACGAGCGAGCGGGCAGTCCGGCCGGTCCCGAAGATCTCGTCGACGTCGCTCGGCTGGTCACCGCGTACTACGCGCTCCACCCCGACCTGGACGACCCGGGGCAGCGCGTCACGTTCGGCACCTCCGGACACCGCGGAACCTCACTGGCCGGCGCGTTCAACGACGACCACATCGCCGCGACCAGCCAGGCCATCTGCGAGTACCGCGCGGCCCAGGGCATCGACGGCCCGCTGTTCCTGGGCGCCGACACCCATGCCCTGTCGGAGCCCGCGCGGGTCACCGCGCTGGAGGTGTTCGCCGCCAACGAGGTGACCGTGCTGATCGACGAGGCGGACGGCTACACGCCGACCCCGGCCGTCTCGCACGCCATCCTCACCCACAACCGCGGCCGCACCACCACTCTCGCGGACGGCGTCGTCGTCACCCCGTCCCACAACCCGCCCGCCGACGGGGGGTTCAAGTACAACCCGCCCAGCGGCGGCCCCGCCGCCTCCGACGCGACCTCCTGGATCCAGGACCGGGCGAACGAGATCATCCGCAGCGGCCTGAAGGACGTACGGCGCATCCCCCACGCCCGGGCCCTCGCCGCGGCCACCACCGGCCGCTACGACTTCCTGGGCACCTACGTCACCGACCTGCCCGGCGTGCTCGACCTGGACGCGATCCGCGCGGCCGGGGTGCGCATCGGGGCGGACCCGCTGGGCGGGGCGTCCGTCGCCTACTGGGGCCGGATCGCCGACCAGCACGGCCTCGACCTCACCGTGGTCAACCCGCACACCGACCCCACCTGGCGGTTCATGACGCTGGACTGGGACGGCAAGATCCGTATGGACTGCTCGTCGCCGTACGCGATGGCCTCGCTCATCGAGCAGCGCGACCGATTCGACGTCGCCACCGGCAACGACGCCGACGCCGACCGGCACGGCATCGTCACCCCGGACGCGGGCCTGATGAACCCCAACCACTACCTCGCCGTCGCCATCTCCTACCTGTACGCCCACCGCGGCCGCTGGCCTGCCACCGCCGGTGTCGGCAAGACCCTGGTGTCCTCCGCCATGATCGACCGGGTCGCCGCCGACCTGGGCCGTGAACTGGCCGAGGTGCCCGTCGGGTTCAAGTGGTTCGTGGACGGGCTGGTCGACGGCACCATCGGCTTCGGCGGGGAGGAGTCGGCCGGGGCGTCCTTCCTGCGCCGGGACGGCTCCGTGTGGACCACCGACAAGGACGGCATCATCCTGGCGCTGCTCGCCTCCGAGATCACGGCGGTCACCGGCAAGACCCCCTCGGAGCACTACGCCGCACTGACCGCCCGCTTCGGCGAACCGGCGTACGCGCGGATCGACGCCCCGGCGTCCCGCGAGGAGAAGGCCCTGCTCGCCAAGCTCTCCCCGGCCCAGGTCAGGGCGGACACCCTGGCCGGGGACGCGGTCACCGCGGTGCTCACCGAAGCCCCCGGCAACGGCGAACCCATCGGCGGCATCAAGGTGACCACCGACAACGCCTGGTTCGCGGCCCGCCCCTCGGGCACCGAGGACGTCTACAAGATCTACGCCGAGTCGTTCCGCGGGCCCGACCACCTCCGCCAGGTCCAGGAAGAGGCCAAGACGGTGGTGCTGACGGCACTTTCGGCCTGAGCACGGCACGGGACGGCCCGGGCCACGTCACGGTGGCCCGGGCCGGGTGGGCTTCAGCTGCGCAGGCTCCGGGCGGGCAGGACAACATGCGCGGCCGACGCCAGCACGTCCTCGTCGGACGTGAAGGCGGACAGCGTCTCGAAGTCGCCCGGCTCGGCGCCCTCCGGCCACGGCCGGGTCGCGAAGATGAGGTAGGCGTACCCGAGTTCGCCCACGGCCTGCAGCCAGGTCGACGGCGGGACGAACTGGGACTTGAGGTGCTGCACGGTGAGGACGGCCGACCCGGGCACGACGAGCAGGCCGACCGGCAGGCTCGGCCGCTGGGTCGCGTGGACGAGGCCCTCGCCCGGAGGGAGGCCGGCGCCGGTCAGCAACTGCTCGATGGCCTTCGACGTGGCCTCCGGGCCGTTCGCACCGTCTCCGAGGGAGCAGGCCAGGACGTACGGAACGTCCCCGGTGGGGATGTGCTCCGCCAGGACATGACGACGAGGGAGCCCAGGTCGCCGGTGTGCACGGGCTGCGTTTCGGGGGAGATCGAGGTCACCGCGGAACCGTAACGGCGCACCCGGAGGCACTCGGCCCGCTCTCACCCGACTGGACCACGCCCCGCCGGGCTCTCCACACGAACGAGGGCACATCCGCCTCGGGTACCGGTTCGCCGGGGTGGAACGCGATACAGGACACTGGGGGAAGATCCGACCCGGGAAGGACCGTCACGTGATCATCTTCGGCACCAAGGGGTACCTGTACCAGCTGGCGATACTGACGCTGGTCTGCGGCCAGTGCGGCAACCCCGCCGCCCACACGCTCAGGAAGCGCGTCACGAAGTTCACGCTGTTCTTCGTGCCGCTGTTCCCGATCTCGACGAAGTACCTCACGCAGTGCACCTTCTGCGGTGCGGAACAGAAGGTGACCAAGGAACAGGCGGAGCAGTTGCAGGCCCAGAGCGCGAGTGGCAACGGCGGCCAGACGTACGGGCAGCCGCAGCAGCAACACCGGTTCTGAGCCCGGCCGTCCCGGGGCGGGGGAGGTGCTCAGCCGGCCGTGAGCACCTCGTCCGCCAGGCCCAGGTGCTGTCGGAAGGCGTCGCGTCCCTGGTCCGTCAGCCGCACGACGCGGGAGCCGTCGCCGGGCACGAGCCAGGACGCCTCCAGCGCGCGGTGGAACAGGGCCGCGGCCACCGCGCCCGCCAGATGCAGGCGCTGTTCCGTCCAGTCCAGGCAGGTGCGCACATGCGGACGGCCCGCCGCCCCCACCGCCTCGTCCGCGATCCCGAGGCCCGTCAGCCATGCCGCGCCGGACGCGGTGAGTGCCGGGCCGGACTCCCAGGACAACAGCCCACGAGCGGTCATGGCCTCGGTCGTCGCCACGGCGAGGGAGCCGCCGAGATGGTCGTAGCAGACCCGGGCGAAGCCGACGGCGCGGTGCCGGCGGGCGGCGGTGAGCGAACGGACCGGGACCAGCCGGCGGGGCGCCCTGGCCGCCAGCGCCTCGATCATCTCCGCGATGCCGGGGTCCGCCAGACGCACATAGCGGTGCCGGCCCCGGCGCTCCTGAGCCAGCAGACCACCGGCCACCAGCCGGTTCAGGTGGCTCGTGGCCGTGGATGGCGCGACACCGGCGAGGCGGGCCACCTCGGAGGCCGTCCAGGCGCGGCCGTCGAGCAGGGCGAGACAGATCGCGGCGCGCGTGCGATCGGCCAGCAGCGTCCCCAGTGAGGCGAGATCCGGTTCTTCGGCATGGACGTCGAGGCTGGTCACCGGCTGATTGTCCCCGGCCGACACTTCGACGCGCATCGAAACGTCCCGCCCGTAGCGTCCTGAGCCATGACGACCGACACCCACCGAGTGATCCAGCCGAGCGTCCTCTACTTCGGCACGCCCGTCGTGCTGCTGACCACCGAGAACGAGGACGGCACCTGCAATCTCGCCCCGATCTCCTCCGCATGGGCCCTGGGACAGCACATCGTCCTGGGCATCGGCAGCGAGAGCCGGACCGTGCGCAACCTCGCCGAGCGACCGGAACTCGTGATCAACATCGCCTCCCCGGAGCTGTGGGAACACGTGGAACGCCTCGCCCCGCTCACCGGGGCCCACCCGGTGCCGGAGGCCAAGCGGGCGCTGTACCGCTACGAGCCGGACAAGTTCGCGGCGGCCGGGCTCACCCCGGCCGCCGCCGACCTCGTGAAGCCGCCGCGCGTCGCCGAGTGCGCCCTCCAACTGGAGGCACGGGCACGCGCGCTGACGCCCGGCGGAGCGGGCCTCTTCTTCAGCGTCGAGTGCGAGGTCCTGCGCGTCCACGCCGCCGAACGCGTCGTCGTGCCCGGCACCCACCACATCGACCCGGCCGTCTGGAGCCCGCTCATCTACAACTTCCGCCACTACCACGGCCTGGCCCCCGAGTTCGGCCGCGGCTTCCGCTCGGAGACGGCCAGGGCCACCGCCCCCGCCGCCTGACCCGCCCGCACCGTGACCAGAGAGCTGGTCCTGGCCCGCCCGGTCACGGTGCGGGCGCCGGCCCGCCCGCCCGGCGGCGCCGCTCCAGCAGCAGTGCCGCGCCCGTGGCGACCGCCCCCGCGCCCTCCCACAGACCGACACCGACGAAGACGCCCGGCGCTCGCCCGCTGAGCGCCGCGACAGTGAAGACCGTGCAGGTGAGCAGCCGGAACGGCACGGTCCACCGGAAGAAGGCCCGCCAGTCGGCCAGCGCCGCCAGCACGTAGTACACGCCCATGTTGAGAGCCGCCATGGACGACGCCGTCATGAACGCGGGCGTGAAGTCCCCGGCGGCACGCTCGCCCGGGGCGGCGAGACCGAGCAGCGACAGCTGCGCGGCCGGTGAGAGCAGGCCCACCGCCCCGAGGGCGGCGGCGAGCACGCCGAAGACGGCCATGGTCCAGCCGGAGGCCGAGCGGGGGAGACGCACGCCGGGATCGTATCCATGTTCGACCGGTGGCCGGGCCGGTTCCGTTCCCTTTCCCGGACAGCACTGATCCCCTTTCCCTGACCGCAGGGAACCGTGTGGCAACCGCAAGATCCCGGGTACTCGTCCCGCCACGGGCCCGGACCTGTGTGTGGGCCGATGGGCCTCCAGCAGTCGATCAGGAAAACGGAGGCATACAGATGAGCACCGTCAAGGAAACCGTGGAAGTCGACGTCCCGCTCCACACCGCCTACAACCAGTGGACCCAGTTCGAGGAGTTCCCGAACTTCATGGAGGGCGTCGAGGAGGTAAGGCAGCTCGACGACCGTCACAACCACTGGACCACCAAGATCGGCGGAGTACGGCGCGAGTTCGACACCGAGATCGTCGACCAGCTGCCCGACGAGCGTGTCACCTGGCGCACGACCAGCGGAGACACCAACCAGAAGGGCTCGGTCCGCTTCGAGCGCGTCGACGACACCCACACCCGCGTGGAGCTCGTGCTGGACATCGAGCCCAGCGGAGCCGTGGAGAAGGCCGGGGACATGCTCGGCACGATCGACCGGCGGGTCAAGGGTGACATGAAGCGCTTCAAGCAGTACATCGAGGAGCGCGGAGCCGAGTCCGGCGCCTGGCGCGGCCGCATCCGGCCCGGCGGCACCGGCCCCACCCCCTCTGACACCCAGGGCCCCGCTCTTCCGGCCCCGGCCTCCACCACAGACCCGGTGGAGGCCGGGTTCTTTTGTGCCCGCCCTTGTCCCTGATGCCCCCTTGTCCCCGATGCGCCCGTGTCTCTGATGGGCCGGTGTCCGCGACGTACCCGTGTCCCTGATGCGCCCGTGTCCCCGGCGAGGGGAATGTGTGGGGTTTCGGTCATCTCCGTGGCATGCACCTGTCCAAATCGGTCTCCCGGTGGCACGCTGCCCTCTGGTTCGCAGTGACACCCCTTCCTGACCGGGTGGACGCCCCCGCCACCCGGCCCCACAGCAGAAGGAGACCGCGTGACAGGCACACCTCGTAGCCTTCGCTCCTCCGGTGGCGGCGCCCGTGTTCGCCGCACCGTGCTCGGCTCACTCGCCGGCGTCGCCGCACTGCTGGCGACCGGCGTCACCGCCACCCCGGCGAGCGCCGCGCCCGACCCCGGAGCGGTGGTGCCCTCGGCGCAGGAACGCGCCCTCGCCTTCTGGACCCCGCAGCGGATGCGCGCGGCCACCCCGCTGGACGTGCTGTCCGTCGACCGTTCCGACGTGCGGGCATCGGCACCCCGTAAAGGCAAGGCGACCGTCGTGGCACCCAGCACGCCCGCCGCCGACGCGGGACCTCTGGCGATCCCGAACGGTGGCGGTCCCTGGACCGGGGGCGGAGCGGTGACCAAGACCGCGGGGCGGGTGTTCTTCACCTACCAGGGCCGTACGGCCTCCTGCTCCGGCAACGCCGTCACCAGCGCCAACAAGAGCACTGTGATCACCGCGGGCCACTGCGTGAAGATGGAGGGCGCCTGGCACACCAACTGGGTGTTCGTGCCCGGCTACCACGACGGGCAGCGCCCGTACGGCACCTGGGCCGCGTCCAAGACCCTCTCCACGCCGCAGTGGACGGCCAGTGAGGACATCAACTACGACATCGGCGCGGCCGTTGTCGCCCCGCTGGACGGAAAGAAGCTGACCGACGTCGTCGGAGGCCAGGGCCTGGCCTTCAACACCGGCTACAACAAGGCCATGTACGCCTTCGGCTTCCCGGCCGCCGCTCCCTACGACGGCGAGAAGTTCATCTATTGCAGCGGCACCACCTACCGGGACTTCCTGCTGTCCAGCGATCACGGTATGACCTGCAACATGACGGGCGGCTCCAGCGGCGGCCCGTGGTTCACCCAGTTCGACGAGGCCACCGGGGCCGGGTTGCAGTCCTCGGTGAACAGCTTCAAGTACAACTTCCTGCCCAACGCCATGTACGGCCCGTACTTCGGCGCGGACGCGCAGAACCTGTACCGGAGCGCTCAGTCGTCCTGAGCCACCGGCCGGCCGGGAGCCGGGTCCTCCTCCGGACGGCGGGGGAGGACCCGGCTTCCGGGCGTCGCCGCGCAGGCGACGAACACATTGCGCCGACCAGCGGTTCCGACAGAATGCCGGGGTGATCGGCAACCGCGTCACCTACAGCTGCGCTGCGACTGGTCGCCACCGAACTCCCGGACGGCGCCAGGGTGTCCGCGCATGAGCCGGCCGCATGGCGGTTCAGTGAGCCGCGCACCCGGCTCACGCCCGAGCTGCTGCCGGCCGAGGTCCGCGACGCCATCGACCAGTTCGACGGACGCCCGGACTCCACGGACCGCTGCCTGGCGGCCGTCGACGCCTTCCTCGCCGACCGGACCGAGGAGAACCGGGCCGCGGCCCGCGCCGCCTGCCTCGCCATCCCGAGACCCAACGCCACTACGGGTTCGGCGACATGAACCGCGAGGACTGGCCGCTTCAGGTCCTGGTGACCGGAACCGGCGAGCACCTGGACGGCGCCGCGTTCGCAGACCCGGTCACGCGGGAGGAGTACGACGAGGCCATCGCCTACTTCGAGGACCGGGCGAAGTGGATCGCGGAACGGCCCGCACGCGTCCCGGCGGACGGGCCCGCGACACCGATCGCCCCCGCGATCCACCTCATCCTGGAGGACAGACACGCCAACCAGCACATCCCGCAGTTCACCGGCTACCTCCGCCTGTTCGACCACACGGGGCGAGGAGAGCTACGCCGCCGCGGCCCGCAATATCTGGGGCATGGTCGCGGGCCCCCGCATGTACGCCCTGGGCGGCACCGGTCAGGGCGAGATGTTCCGCGCCCGCGACGCCATCGCGGCCACCCTCGACGACAAGAACGCCGAGACCTGCGCGACGTACAACATGCTCAAGCTGAGCCGGCAGCTCTTCTTCCACGACCCCGACCCCGCCTACATGGACTACTACGAGCGGGGCCTGACCAACCACATCCTCGCCTCCCGCTGGGATGCCCCCAGCACCGACAGCCCCGAGGTCACCTACTTCGTCGGCATGGGCCCGGGCGTCCGACGCCAGTACGGCAACACCGGCACCTGCTGCGGCGGCACCGAACGAGGCGGACCTGCGACGCTGAGCGCCAGGCACGGTCAGGTCCGATCCCGAGCGCTCCGAAATCGCCAAATCCGGACCGAAAGTCGTCTAGACCACTCTCGGAGTCTTGAACGCGCCTGTCCGGATCTGCTTGGGTTGCGGACCAATAGCCGTCGTCCGGCGGCGTATTGGGGGGAATGGCTTTTGTGCTGTGCCTGCAAGGGGGCGTGACCGGCGGGCGCGACGGGCGACCACGTCGGCGACCGCCGTCCGCCTGGATCCCGTATCACCGCTGACCAGTCGGGCAGGGCGATCCAAGTCTCACTCCAGTCACACCCTTCATGCAGACCAGGGGAAGGTGCATGAGGTACTTCCGTCTGCTCGTCCTGGGCAACGGCATCTCGGCGTACGGCAGTTACCTGAACATGGTGGCGCTGAACGTCTTCGTCTACGACGCCACCGGCAGCGCGCTGGCCGCCGGCCTCTTCATGGCCGTACGGCTGGCGACCAGTGTCGTGTCGGGCTGGGTGAGCGGACGGCTCGTCTCGGTCCACGACCGCAAGCGCCTGATGGTCGGCGCCGACGTGTGCCAGGCCGTGGCCCTGCTGTCGCTGCTGCTCGCCCCCGAGGGCACGCGCCCGGGACTGCTGTACGTCCTGGCCGTGGTCACCGGCGGCTGCTCGACACTCTCCCAGGTGGCCCTGCGCAGCAGCATCCCGGAGATCGTCGGCGCCGAGCACCGGGTCCGGGCCAACGGGCTGCTGGTGACCGGGCGTTCACTCGCCATGATCGCCGGATTCGCCTCCTCGGGCGTGGTGGTCGCAGAGCTCGGCTACTCCGCGGCGTTCGCGCTGGACGCCGGGACCTTCCTGGTCTCCGCGACCGTGCTGTCCCTGCTTCCCGTCCGCACCAGGGCGGCCACCGACGCAGCGACCCCCGACGCCACGGGCGGCGGCTCCGCGAAGGACCTCGGCGCCGCGCGCTGGACGGCCAGGATGCTGCTGGGCACGGCACCGCTGCTGATGGCGATGATCGCCATCCGGGCGGTCGACGGGCTGGGCTCGTCGTCCCACAACGTCGCCCTCCCCCTCTACTCCAGCAGCCTGGACCCGGATCATCCGGCCACGTTCATCAGCCAGTTCTGGGCCACGTGGGCCATCGGCAACATCGTCGCCCAGCAGGTGATCGGCCGGGTGACCAAGAGGACCGGGCGGACACCGGGGGAGCGGGCGTTCGCGCTCGGCGCCTGTGTGATGTCGGCCGGGTTCATCGTGGTCTTCTGCGGGCTGCCGACCGTGCCCGCCGTCATCGCCGCGCTCGTCGCCGGAGCCGCCGACGGATTCACCGAGATCGTGTACGTGTCGAGGCTCCAGACCGCCCCCGACGACCAGCGCGGCCGCCTCTTCGGACTCACCGCCTCGGCCGAGAACACCGGTTTTGGCCTGGGCATGCTCGTCAGCGGCGCCCTCCTGGAGACCTTCTCGCCGCTCCAGGTGGTGGCCGCGTTCCACGGCCTCGCGATCGCCCTGTGCGCGGCCCTTCTGCTGTGGCTGGTCAGCCGGGGCAGAGCGACACCCGCCCCGCCCGCGGAAGAACCCGCAGGCCGCGACAGACCGAGCGTGACGGAAGGACGCGGCTGATGAGCACGAGCGAGCCCGACCCGCGGATGGCAGTCATCGGCATGGCCTTCCGGCTGCCCGGCGCCGACACTCCCGAGGACTTCTGGCGGATCATCCGGGACGGCACCGATTGCATCACCCGCTTCACCGACGAGGAACTCGCCGCCGCCGGTGTCCCCGCCGAGGAGTACGAGGCGGAGGACTTCGTCGGCGCCTCCGGCCTGCTGGACGACATCGCCGGCTTCGACGCACAGCACTTCGCGATGAGCCCCGCGAGGCCCGGCTCACCGACCCGCAGCAGCGCATGTTCCTGGAATGTGCCCAGCACGCCCTGGAGAACGCCGGCTACCCGGACGAACGCGGCGGCACTCGCGTCGGCGTCTACGCCAGCACCGGATACCACCTGTACACCTTCCAGAACTACCTGCTCAACAACGTCCTGCCCAGGCACCCCACGTCCGACTGGGCGGCGAACATGCAGATCACCGTCGGCAACTACGCCGACTTCGCCGCCACCCGCGTCGCCTACCGGCTGGGCCTGACCGGCCCGGCCGTCAACCTCCAGACAGGCTGCTCCAGTTCCCTGGTCGGCGTGCAGGCGGCCGCCCAGTCGCTGCTCATGGGCGACTGCGACATCGCCCTCGTCGGCGCCACCGCCGTCCATGTTCCGCAGGTCCTGGGCTACCGCCACGTCAAGGGCTCGATCCTGTCCAGGTCCGGCCGCCTGCGGGCGTTCGACGCCGGCGCCGACGGCACGGTGGGAGGCACCGGCGTCTTGGCCGTCGTACTGAAGAGGCTGGCCCGGGCGGTCGCCGACGGCGACACCATCCACGGCGTCATCCGCGGCTGGGGCATCAGCAACGACGGCGCGGGCAAATCGGCGTTCACCGCGCCGAGCGCCCAGTGCCAGCACGCCGCCATCCGCCAGGCGCTGCGACGCGCGGACGTCGGCGCGGACACCATCGGCTACCTGGAGACGCACGGCACCGGCACGCTCAAGGGCGACCCGATCGAGTTCGAAGGCGCGGCCGGCGCCTACCGCGAGGACACCGCCCGCGAAGGCTTCTGCGCCCTCGGCTCGGCCAAGGCCAACATCGGCCACCTCGACGCCGCCTCCGGACTGGCCGGCCTCGTCAAGACCCTGCTGGTCCTGCGCCACGGCGTGATCCCGCCGATGGCGAACTTCACCGAGCCCAACCCCCGCATCGACCTCGACCGCAGCCCCTTCTACATCCCCCGGACCGCCCGGCCCTGGCCCGCGAGCGACATACCCCGACGCGCGGGCCTGACCTCACTCGGCGTCGGCGGCACCAACGTCCATCTGATCCTGGAACAGGCCCCGAACCCGCGCCCAGGACCGGCTCGGCCGCGCCTCCCGACGTGCTGCTCGTCTCCGCGAGCAGCCCCCGAGCCCTCGCGGCCAACGCCCGCGCCTTCCGCGACCGGTTACGGCAGCCACCCGCACCGCAGCTGTCGGACCTCGTCACCACCGCCGCCGTCGGCCGTGCCCACGGCCGCCACCGCCTCGCGGCCCGCGGCTCCACCCCGGCAGCCCTCGCCGACGTCCTCGACGCGTGGCTCGCAGGAACCACGGCAACCACCGGAGCGGCGGTGACCACGGGGACGGCCCCCGGGAGGGAGCCCCGCTCGTGGCGTTCCAGTTCACCGGCCAGGGCGGCCACCACCCCGGCATGGCCTCCGCTCTCTACGCGCGTTTCCCCGCCGCACGCCAAGTGCTCGACACCTGCGAACAGCACTACCGCGACCTCACCGGCGACTCCCTGCTCGCGGCACTGTGTACGGAGGACTCGGGGGAGGCGCCGCTCGGAGACACGGACATCGCGCAGCCCGCGCTGTTCGCACTGCAATGCGCCCTCGTCCGGCTGTGGCGCGACTGCGGCGTCGAACCACAGGCCGTGACCGGGCACAGCGTCGGGGAGTACGCCGCCCTGTACGCGGCCGGAGCCCTGTCGCTCGAGGACGGTCTGCGCCTGACCACCGAACGCGGCCGGCTGATGCGGCAGCGCTGCGCACCGGGCGCGATGGTGGCCGCGCCGCTCGACCGGGCGAGCGCCCTCGCCCTGGCCGCCGAGATCCCCGGACTGGAGCCTGCCGTGTCCAACGGGGACCGCGCCCAGGTGCTCGCCGGGCCCGTGGCGGCCGTCGAGCGGGCGTGCGAACTGCTGGACGACCGGGGCACACCCGGTCATCGGCTGCCGGTCACCCGCGCCTTCCACACCGCCTCGATGGAACCGATGCTGGAGGAGTTCCGGAAGACCCTCGACGATGCGGACTTCCGGCCGGTGCTGCTTCCGTTCGTCAGCGCCCTGGACGGTGTGACCCGCCCGCCCGGCTGGATCCCCGACGCGGACCACTTCCTACGGCACACCCGCGAGCCCGTCCGCTTCGACCAGGCGCTGCACGGCATCGGCGCCGAGCAGCCCGACGTACTGCTGGAGATCGGGCCGCACACCACCCTCAGCGGTCTGGCGCGCCGGGCGCTGCCCGACGTACGGGCACTGCCGTCCCTACGGCGCGGCACCGGGCTCGGCGCCCTCTGGGGAGCGGCCGCGGGGCTGCACTGCGCGGGAGCGGACGTCGCCTGGGAGACGCTCCTGGCCGGCAGCGGCGGCAGACGCATCCCGCTGCCCGGATACCGATTCCAGCACCAGGACCACTGGACGGGGCCGGAGCCGACGGCCCTCAACAGGGGAACATCAGCGAGCAAGGGAGCCGAAGTGGTTCAGCAAGAGGCAGCGGTCGCACGGGTACTGCACAGCATCGTCGATGCGACCGCCCGGCATCTCGGCGGGGATCCGTCGGCGATCGTCGGCGACGCGAACTTCTTCGAGCTCGGCGCCGACTCGCTGCAGATGATCAGCGTGCTGCGGGAACTGGAACAGGAGCACCAGGTCAAGGTGACGATGCGGCAGCTGCTGGAGGAGACGGGCACGCCGCGGCGGCTCGCGGAGTTCATCGTCGCCCGTATGCCGAACGCCGGGACGGGTTCGGCGGAAGCCGTGGGGGAGAGGTCCGGGGCGCCGGAGCCCGCCGCGCAGCCTCCGGCCGTCGCCATGCAGGCGGGCGCACCGCAAGCACCCGCCCCTGCCGTGCCCGAGCCCGCGATCGCCCTGTCCGCGCCCACTCCCGCCACGACTCCCGCACCTGCCCCGGCTCCGGAGTACGCGACTCGCGAGGAGCTGGAGGATCTGGCCCACAAGATCCAGCAGATGTCCCGGATACAGCTCCAGATGATGTCCCAGCTCTCCCAGCTGCTGGCTCTCCAGACGGCCTCGGTGACGGAGCGGCTCAACGGCAAGGTGGCCAAGTGAGCGGGCTGAACGGCGTATCCGCCGCACTGGACCGTGACCTGGCGGCGATGGAGGAGCTCTCCCGGCGGATCGCCGAGCAGATCGGCGAGCAGATCGGCGACGGAACCCCCGGCCCGGAACAGGGGTCCCCGGAACCGGCGCGTGTCCACGGCCCCCGAGTGTCGGTAGCGAGGAACTCCGGCATGGTGCGGGACGCCTCCCCGCACACCCAGCAGAGGCATCTGGACGACCTCGTCCGCCGCTACACCGCCAAGACCCCCACCTCCAAGCAGATCGCCCAGCGCTACCGCCGCGTCCTGGCCGACAGCCGTGCCGTCGTCGGCTTCCGCAGCGCCACGAAGGAGATGCTGTACCCGGTCGCGGGCCGCCGCGCGAGCGGGGCGCGGCTGGAGGACGCCGACGGCAACGAGTACGTCGACATCACCATGGGCTTCGGCGTGCTCCTCTTCGGCCACGAGCCGGACTTCGTCAGCGAGGCCGTGCGCGAGCACCTGTCCCGCGGCATCCAGCTCGGCCCCCGCACCATCGAGACCGGCGAGGCGGCGGAACTCCTCGCCGAACTCACCGGGCTGGAGCGGGTGGCCTTCGCCAACTCCGGCACGGAGGCGAACTCGGCGGCCATCCGCCTGGCCCGCGCCGCCACCGGCCGCGACAAGATCGTCACCTTCCTGGGCGCGTACCACGGCCACGCCGACAACGTCCTCGGCCGCGCCTCGGGCAGCGGCGCCGACCAGATCACCGTGCCCGTCTCCAGGGGCATCCCGCAGGCCGCCGTCTCCGATCTGCTGGTCCTCGAATACGGCAGCGACACCGCCCTGGAGACGATCACCCGGCACGCCGACGACATCGCAGCGGTCGTCGTGGAGCCGGTGCAGAGCAGGCACCCCTCGCTCCAACCGGGCGAGTTCGTACGCCAGTTGCGGGAGCTGACCCGCCGCCACGGCATCGTGCTGCTCTTCGACGAGATGCTGACCGGTTTCCGCCCCGCCCCGCGCGGCGCGCAGGAGCTGTACGGCGTGACCCCCGACCTCGCCACCTACGGCAAGCTCCTCGGCGGCGGCTTTCCCATCGGCGCCATCGCGGGCCGTGCCGACATCATGGACGGCGTCGACGGCGGCTACTGGTCGTACGGCGACGACAGTTACCCGCCTGCCGACACGACGTTCTTCGGCGGTACGTACATCCAGCACCCGGTGTCGATGGTCGCCGCCCGTGCCGTCCTCACCCACCTCAAGGAGCACAGCCCGCACCTCCAGGAGCGCCTGAACGCGCGTACCGCGGAACTGGCCACGACGCTCAACGGCTTCTTCGAGGCCGAGGAGTACCCGCTGCGGATGACCCACTTCGGCTCCCAGTTCCGCTTCGAGCACCGCGCCGACATGGAGCTCCTCTACCACCACCTGATGCTGCGCGGCGTGCACGTCTGGGAGTGGCGCAACTTCTTCCTCTCCACGGCCCACTCGGACAGCGACATCGAGTTCGTGGCCGACGCCGTACGGGACTCGCTACGCGAGCTGCGGTCGGCCGGGTTCTTCCCGGGCGGGCGGCCCGTAGCGCCGAAGGCCACGCCCCCGGAACCGGACCAGGCACCGGCACCGACCGCGCCGGCGTCGACGTCCGCCCCCGTTGCCGCCATGGCCTGGAACACCGCGGCGGTCACCGGGACCCGCACGGCACTCGCGGCCGAAACCGCCCCACGTACCGCCGACTTCAGCGTCTACTTCTTCGGCGACTACCCGCAGGACGCCTCGGCGCCCCGGCACGGCCAGTACGAACTCCTGATGGAGGTGGCCCGGTTCGCCGACCGGCACGGTTTCCATGCCCTGTGGATGCCCGAGCGCCACTTCCACTCCTTCGGAGGCCTCTTCCCCAACCCGGCGGTGCTCGCGGCCGCGCTGTCCCGTGGGACCGAGCGCATCCGCCTCAACGCGGGCTCGGTCGTCCTGCCCCTGCACGACCCGATCCGGGTCGCGGAGGAGTGGTCGATGGTCGACAACCTCTCCGGCGGGCGCGTCGGCATCGGTGTCGCCAGTGGCTGGAGTTCCAAGGACTTCGCCTTCTTCCCGGACCGTTTCGGCCGGCACAGGGAGCTGATGTTCGAACAGCTGGAGGAGGTGCGGAGGTTCTGGCGCGGCGAGGCGGTGCGTCGCACCACCGGTGACGGCGAGGCCGCCGACCTGCGGCTCTTCCCGCGGCCGGTGCAGGACGCCCCGCCCATGTACACCGCCGTCGTCGCAAACCCCGCCTCGTACGAACTGGCCGCCCGCCACGGCCTGGGCATCGTCACCAACCTCATGACCCAGAGCGTCGAACAGCTCCGGGACAACATCGCCCGCTACCGCAGTGCACGGGCCCGGCACGGCCTGGACCCGGATGCCGGACGGGTGGCGGTCCTGCTGCACACCTACCTCGCGGAGGACCACGACACCGCACGCACTCAGGCGTACGAACCCCTGTCCCGCTACATGCGCGCCTCCCTGTCCCTGTTCAGCGGCGTCACCAACAGCCTCGGGCACAGCGTCGATCTGGCCGCGCTCAGCGAGGACGACCTGGAGGCCGTGTTCCGCCGCGCCTACGGCCGCTACTGCGACCAGCGCGCCCTGATCGGCACGGTGGACAGTGTCCGCCCGGTCGTGGACGCGGTGACCGCGGCGGGCGCAGACGAGATCGTGGCGCTCGTCGACTTCGGTGTCGCACCCGACGAGCTGCGCTCGGGACTGCCCCGCCTGGACGCGCTGCGCCGCCACTACCACCGGCCGTCCACTGCCGGACCGGTCCCTGGCGAAAGCGCCCCTGCCGAGGCCCCTTTGTCGCCGGGTCAGGAGCGGATCTGGTTCCTGGAGCGCCTGCTCCCGGGGCGCACCGCCTACAACGAGGTCAAGGCCGTCCGTCTCGACGGCCCCCTCGACGTACCCGCCCTGCACGCGGCATTACGCGGCCTCGTCGCCCGGCACGAGGGCCTGCGCACCGTCTTCCGGGAGATGGGGGCGAACCGCGTCAGCTGGTGCGGGCATCCGCCGAGCCCGACTTCGAGGTCGTGGACGGCACCGGCAGTACCCGGACCACGCTCCAGGACGTCCTGGCGGCCGAGAGCGCACGCCGCTTCGACCTGGCGGAAGGCCCGCTGTTCGTCACCCGGCTCGTCAGGCTCGCCGAGGCGCAGCACGTCCTCGTGCTGTCCCTGCACCACATCGTGGTCGACGCGGCTTCGGCCACCATCCTCGCCCGCGATGTTTCCGCCCTCTACCGGGCCGAACGCGACGGCACCGCCCCCGACCTCCCGGCCCTCACCTGGAGCTGCGTCGAGCACGCGAGGGAACAGGCGGCGTCGGCGAACAGCCCCGAGACCGAAGCCGACCTGGCCCACTGGCACCGCACCCTCGCCGGCGACCTGCCCGTCCTCGCCCTGCCCACCGACCGGCCGCGCCCGTCGCCGATGACCTCCAACGGCCGGGCGGTCTTCCACACCCTCGACCCGGAACTCTCCTGCAGGCTGCGCGAGTTGAGCCGAACCCGCCGCAGCACCCTGTTCATGACGCTGCTCGCCGGGTACGCGGCGATGCTGCACAGGATCACCGGGCAGACGGACATCGTCGTCGGCACCCCCTTCTCGGACCGGCCCGAGCGGGCCGAGCACGTGCTCGGGTTCTTCGTGAACACGCTCGCGCTGCGCTTCGACCTGTCCGGCGACCCGGCGTTCACCGCGCTGCTGGACCGGGTGCGCTCGGTTGCCCTCGACGCGTACGACCACGCGCGCGTGCCGTTCGAGAAGGTCGTGCGGGAACTCGCCCCGGTCAGGGCGGTCGACCGGACGCCGGTGTTCCAGGCGTTCGCCGAGTTCCAGCGTGCCGAGCCGTTCCGTTTTGACCTGCCCGGCATCGAGGCCATCCCGCTGGACGTGGGTCCGGACAAGGCGCTGACGGACCTCACCGTCTACTTCACCGACCAGCCGCAGGGCATCCGCTGCCATCTGGAGTACAACACCGACCTGTTCGACCAGCACACCGTCGAGGGGTTCTTCACCACCTTCCGGACCTGATCACCGCCGCTGTCGACACTCCCGATGCGCCCCTGTCGCGGCTCGCCCCGGCCGCCGTCGAGACCGCCGCCGAAGGGGAGCCCGTACCGCGGTCCTGGCAGCGCGGCCCGGCCCGCCCGCCCGCGGACACCACCGTCCACGCCCTCGTCGCCCGGCAGGCAGCCGCCCGGCCGGACAGCACGGCGGTGATCAGCGGCACCAGCCGCCTCACCTACCGCGAACTGGAAGAGCACGCCGGGCAATTGGCCGCAGTCCTGCGCGAGCAGCACACCACAACCGACGGCGACGCCGACGTGGTGGCGCTGTGGCTGCCACGCTCCACCGACCTGGTAGTCGCCATGCTCGCCACGCTCAAGGCGGGCCGTGCCTATGTGCCGCTCGACCCGTCCCTGGGGCGGGCACGCGCCGAGCAGGTCATCGCCGAGTGCGGGGCCCGAACCCTGGTGTCCACGCACGAGGCGGCCACCGCGCTGAACCTGCCCGGGCACGTGACTGTCGTACCACCCGACGCGACCGGCCGCACCGCCCGCACGCCACCATGCCCGCCCCCGACACCCGGTCCGCGTGCTGCGTCCTGTACACCTCGGGCAGCACCGGCACCCCCAAGGGTGTCATGTTGACGCACCGCGGCGTGGTCGACCTGTGCGAGTGGCAGCACCGGCGCTTCGCCTCCACCCCGGCCGACCGCAGCGCCGTCGTGTGCAGCCAGAGCTTCGACGCCTCGGTCCTGGAGATCTGGCCGGCGCTCACCGCGGGAGCGTCGGTCACGATCGCCGGCGAGGACATGCGCAGGGATCCGCTCGCCCTGGCCCGGTGGTACACCGAGCAGGGCGTCACCTTCTCCATCCTCCCCACCGCCCTGGGCGAACAGCTCCTGCGGCTGCGAGCGGGCGATCAGCCCCCGCTGCGGCATCTGCTGCTGGGCGGTGACGTGCTGCGCACCCGCCCGCGGTCCGAGGCGCCGTACGAGACGGTGAACGTGTACGGGCCCACCGAGGTCACCGTCCTGTGCACCACGGAAACGGTGTCCCCGCAGGGAGTCGGCCAGGGAGTCGGCCAGGGAGTCGGCCAGGAGTCGACCCCGCCCGTTCCATCGCGATCGGAGGCCCGGTCGACAACGTGACGCTGAGCGTGCTCGACGAGTCCGGCAGCCCCGTACCCGTCGGCACGGTGGGGGAGCTGTACGTCGGCGGCCCGGGCGTGGCCCTCGGCTACCTGCACCGCCCCGAGCTCACCGCTGAGCGCTTCCTGCCGGACCCCGACCGCGGCCCGGATGCCCGCAGGTACCGCACCGGCGACCTGGTCCGCTGGAGCGGTGACGGGACACTGGAGTTCTGCGGCCGGGCCGACGACCAGGTCAAGATCCGGGGCTTCCGCGTCGAGCCGGAGGAGGTCTCCCGCGTGCTCAACGCCCTGGCCGGGGTGCGCGAGGCGGCCGTGCTGGCCCGGCGCAACGACCAGGGGGAGGCCTATCTGGCGGCCTACGCCGTCCCCGCCGGCCCGATCGGCGTCTCGGCCGACGACCGGCAGGCGCTCGCCGGCCTCCTGGCCGAGGAACTGGCCGCCCGGCTCCCGGAGTACCTGGTGCCGCGTGCCTGGCGGATCCCGACCGCCCTGCCCCTGACGGGCAACGGCAAGCTGGACCGCACCGCGCTGCCGGCGCCCGACCTCGTCACCACGGCACCGGGCCACAGGCCGAGCGGCACCGGCGGGGATCCGGCGTCCGGCCACCGCACGGACATCGAACGGCGCGTACGGCGCCTGTGGGCAGCCGAGTTCGGCATCGACGCCGACACCGTCACGGCCGACACTTCGTTCTTCGACCTGGGCGGCCACTCGATCACCGCGATGCGGCTGGTCAACCAGGTCCGGGAGGAGTTCGGCACCGAATACCCGATGCTGGGCTTCTACCAGGAGCCGACACTGCGGGCCATGACGACCCACCTGGCCGAAACGCTCGCGGCGATGAAGCCGAGCCCGTCGGCCGAGACCGAAACCGAGGCCGAAACCGAGGCGGAGGCCGAAACCGAAACCGAGACGGAAACCGAGGCCGAGACCGACGACCCCGGCCCGGTGGAGCGCCGGGCACCCGCCACCGCCCAGCAGTCCCGCTTCGCCACGGTGCACGCCGAACACCCCCTCCCGCAGGTCTTCAACGTCGCCCTGCGGATCACCCTCTCCGGGAACCTGGACATCGCGGCCCTGCGCACCGCCCTGACCCAGCTCGTCGAACGGCACGAGGGACTGCGGACCCGCCTGGCCCGCAGCGGGAACGGCTGGGAACAGCAGGTACTGCGGCCCTGCCCCGTTCAGCTGCCGCTGGAGGACCTCACCGCACGCCCCGCGCACGAGCGGCAACCAGCCCTGGACCAGGCGAGCACCCGGGCCGCCGAAACGCCCGTCGACCCCACCCGCGGCACGCCGATGTCCCTGCGCCTGCTGCGCACCGGCGAACGCACCTGGGTCCTGCTCCTCGTCCTGCACCACTCCGCCTGCGACGGATGGTCCGCCAGCCTGCTGCTGAAGGAACTGGCCGCGCTCTACGGCTCCGCCCTGCGGGGCGACCCCCACGCCCTGCCGCCCGTGCGGTGCCAGCCCGCCCAGTACGCCCGCTGGCAGCGGGAACGGGCCGACGAGGCCGCCGACGAACGCAACCTGGACTTCTGGCTGCGCGAGCTGGACGGCGTGCCGTTCACGGTCGGCCTGCCCCTGGACCGGCCCCGGCCCGAGCAGCCGAGCGGCCGGGGCGGCGCCGTGATGTTCACCGTCCCCGCCGATGTGCGCTCCGCCGTCGAACGCCTCGCGCGCCAGCGGGGCACGACGCCGTTCGTGGTCACCGCGGCGGCCCTGGGCCGACTGCTCGCGCAGAAGTCCGGGCAGGCCGACGTGGTGTTCAACATCTCCTACGCCAACCGTGAGCGCCGCGCGTTCGAATCCCTGCTGGCCTGCACGATCTCCGGCTTCGCGCTGCCCGTGCGGGCGGCGCCGCCGGTTCCTTCGCCGCCCTGACGGACCGCGTCGCCGTACGGCGGTGGAATGCATGGACCGGGCCGTGCCGGTGCGCCGGATCGCCCCCGCGTTGCAAGAGCGCACGGGCGTCGAGGTGCCGGACCGGCTGGACGTCGGCTTCGCCTACCAGAGCTCGCTGGACGCCGAGGTGGAACTGCCCGGCCTGACCACGGCCGTGGAGGACCTGGCCCCCGCCGCGTCCCGTACGTTGCTCACCTTCGGCCTCGTCCCGGCCGGCGACGAACTGAAGGGCTTCGTCGAGTACTCGGCAGACCTGTGGGACCGCCCCACGATCGAGGACTGGACCCGCGACTACGTTGACCTCCTGCGCGGGGAGACCGGCAGGGCACTCGGGCACTGACACCCTCGTCCGTCCCGGCGCATTGACAGGTCCGGACCAACGCGGCACGCTCTGAGAGCGCTCTCACGCACTTTCCCGGATCGGCCACTTGTCGAACGGAGACGACGAGCATGTTACGCACTCTCAGACGCGGCCTCACGGCTGTCGGGCTGTCCCTCGCGACGGCCCTGACCGGCTCACTTCTCGCGACCGGAGCGGGTACACCGGCCCACGCCGCCGTCCCGGCCACGATCCCCCTGAAGATCACCAACGACTCGGCCCGCGGCGAGCAGGTGTACATCTACAACCTCGGCACCGAGCTGTCGACCGGACGGCAGGGCTGGGCCGACGCCAACGGCACGTTCCACCCCTGGCCGGTGGGCGGCAACCCGCCGACCCCCGCCCCCGACGCATCGATCCCGGGCCCGGCCGCGGGCCAGTCGAAAACCATCCGCCTGCCGAAATTCTCCGGCCGCGTGTACTTCTCCTACGGCCAGAAACTGGTGTTCAGACTCACCACCGGCGGCCTGGTCCAGCCCGCCGTACAGAACCCCGCCGACCCCAACCGGAACATCCTGTTCAACTGGTCGGAGTACACACTCAACGACGCGGGCCTGTGGATCAACAGCACACAGGTCGACATGTTCTCCGTACCATACGCGGTAGGAGTGCAGCGAGCCGACGGAACCACCGCATCCACAGGCCGCCTCAAGCCCGGCGGCTACCACGGCTTCTTCAACGCCCTCAAGGGACAGCCCGGAGGCTGGGCCGGCCTGATCCAGACCCGCCCCGACGGCACCGTACTGCGCGCCCTGTCCCCGCTGTACGGCCTGGAGACCGGCGCACTGCCGGCCACCGTCATGGACGACTACATCAACCGCGTCTGGCAGAAGTACTCCACCTCGACGCTGACGGTCACCCCGTTCGCCGACCGGCCGGGCACCAGGTACCACGGCCGCGTCTCCGGCAACGTCATGCGCTTCACCGACACCGCCGGCGCCACCGTCACCAGCTTCGAAAAGCCGGACGCCTCCTCCGTCTTCGGCTGCCACAGAAAGCTCGACGCGCCGAAGCGGCCCGATCTCCCGCACCCTGTGCGCCGGCTTCAACCGCTCCACCCTGCTGACCAACCCGCACCAGCCCGACTCCAGCGCCGGCGCCTTCTACAAGGACAACGTCACCAACCACTACGCGCGCAAGATCCACGCCCAGATGGCCGACGGCAAGGCGTACGCCTTCGCCTTCGACGACGTGGGCCACCACGAGTCCCTGGCCCACGACGGCAACCCGCGCCAGGCGTACCTCACCCTCGACCCCCTCAACTGACCTGCCCCCTGGCCGGCGCTCCTCCCACAGCCACTGGCACCGCCATCGACTCGCGGAACGAGCTTGCCGAATCCCGCTCGTTCCAACCGAGCCATGACCTGTGCGACCGACGGCCCCATGAGGGTCGGTGGAGGGACGTAAGCGTGCGCTCCGGCCGACCAGTCCGGCCGGAGCACGGCCTCGGTGCCTTTGCGTTCCCCGTACTGGAGTCCTCGCACAGTGCGGAAGGTCCTGGGCATCATCCTGGCGGCGCGCAGCACTCCGCGGGGGTGCCGTTCCGGGCGGACCGCCCGCCGTGTCAAGACGGCAGGCGGCTGTCCCACGCACCATCAGGGTGGGCGTGGGCGTTCTCAGGCAGGCTGTGCCTCGGCCTCGGGCGCAGCCGTCGGCTCCGACGCGGGGGCGCTGTAGAAGACGGACCGGCCCTGCTTGGTGCGTTCGGCCTGGCTCTTGGCCACGAGGCCCTCGAGCGTGACGCGCACGACCTTGGCGGCGATGTCGCGATCGGGGTGAGCCTGGTTGAGGGCCGCGGAGATCTCTGCGGCGGAGCGCGGTTCCTTCTGCTCGGCGAGGTGGCGGCGGATGAGCTCGACCAGGGTGGGCTGGGCCGCCTTCGGGGTGCCCGCGGCCTTGGCCTCGGGGGCCTTGGGCTCCGTGGCCGCCTTCTTCCGCGACCGGGTCGTGGACTTGCGTGCCCTCTGCTTTCCGCCGGGCGTGGCGTCGGCCTTCTTCCGTCGCGGAGAGGGCACCGCGGCGCCGTGATTCTCGGCTGCGGGCTCGGCTGCCGGGGCAGTTGTGATGCCGAGTGCCTGCTGCATGTTCACCAGCACGGCGTGGTCATGCTGCAGTGCGGCGAGCTGCTCCTGCAGAGAAGCGATTTCCGCACTGATCCGTTCCTGCTCCTTGACGTTTGCCTCAAGGTCGCCGGTCACCTGGGCGATGTACTGCGACGCCAGTTCAGTGGCGGGAGTTGTTGTCTCGGGCATGGTGCTGACCTTTCCTCGGCGTGTGGCCGTGCTGCGGTGTTCCTCTGGGGCGAGGTCTCGGCGGCATGGTGCTGTGGTGTAGAGATGGTACGGACAGGCGGAGCCGGATGTTCCCACCGAGTTGTGTCAGGTGCCCGGAATCGACTTTGAGTGCGATGCCCGCGCGTGCCAACGAGGCAGTACCCGGGCCGAGTCAGGCCTGCCACTGGTCGTCACCCCGGCCGGGGGGCGGACTGTACCGGGTTCCAACTGGTCAGAGGAATTCATGGCGGCTCGGTCGGACTCACTGCGCAGTACGCAGAATTCGTTGCCTTCGGGATCAGCGAGGATTGCCCAGCCTGAACCATCAGGATGCCGGTGATCGGCGACAAAGGTGGCGCCGAGGCCCAGCAGCCGGTCCACCTCCTGATCGCGCGAGGTCTCAGGGCGCAAACACAGATGGATCCGATTCTTGATTGTCTTGGTCTCGGGCACCTGGTTGAAGTACAACACCGGGCCCTCCGCCAGCAGCACCTGAGTCTCCCGGTCACCTGGTCTGTCCTCCGGATGCAGCGGACGGCCAGTCACACTGCTCCAGAACCGAGCCAGCTCGTAGGCGTCCGCACAGTCGATCGCCACGTTCTGCACTACCGATACCATGCGCGCGAGCCTCCCTGATCTCCACGCCGAACGCCACCGAGTTGCGCTCATTCTTCGCGCACACAGCTCACGCCCTTGGTATGCCGTTCGGGTAGGCCGGTGACGCGGCTGGCTGGGGTGTGGCCGCTGATGCCGGTGCGGGCCCGTGCGAGGATCGCGACGTGAATGATCTGCACTTCCGCCTCGCCGACGACACCGACCTCGCCACTCTGGTTCGTTTGCGCGACGACGCTGCCCGCTGGATGCTCGCCCAGGGCATTACCGGCCAGTGGCAGCCCGGCCAGCTGGACGAGGACCACTTCCGCCGGTCCATGGCGGCTGGTGAGGTCTGGCTCGCCGAGGCCGACGGCCGCGTGGTCGGGGCCTGGGAGCTGTGGTCGGAAGACGAGGACGCCTGGGGACCACAGCGCCGGTGGCCGGCTATGTGCATCTGCTGATGGTGGACCGCAACAGCGCCCAGCCGGGGACGGGGCGGTTTCTGCCGCGTGCTGCGGAGCGCCGCGCTGCCGCGGCGGGGAGGGCGGTCGTGCGTCTGGGTTGCCTGGCCGACAACGCGCGCCTGAACGCCTACTACCTGGACGCCGGCTACCGGGTCGTCGGCCGGACCAGCGGAAACCGCACCCGAGGTTCGGAAAGAGAACGACCTCTGCCGACAGGCGCCGGTCAGAGGTGTTCGAATCCGTGGGTTGCATCTCAAGCTCAGTCAACAGGTCGATGGTGTGGCTGACCGGTTCGTGCGGCTTGCTGATAGTGCGGCCCAGCTGGGTGGCCTACGGGCGTGGCGGTACCTCGGCACGCTGCACGCTCGCGCTGATGGCGACGGTCTGTGGCACGTGCAAGACCGTGGCTGAACGGCATGCGCGCCTTGAAGATGCCGTCCGGGTCCTGCCCCGTCCGCCCTCGTGGCCGGCCCTGCACGGGCGCGCGCCGCTCGGTGGGCCCAGGAGTTGCTGGACGATCCTGGCGTGTTCCACATCCGGCAAAAGTGGTCGGCTCCGGTCTTTGTGCAGCATCAGCCGATGGCCTGATGGAGGGTTGTGGGCAAAGGTGATGTCGGCATGACGGAGCGGCCCATGAGTTGGTGGCGGAGACCGCGCTGGGTCAAGGCCGTCTGGATCTCCACCGTTCTCGCCGTGGCCGCGTTCTTCGTCGTCCTCGGGGAACTGGACAAGATCGACAAGTGGGCCAGCGCTCTCGCCTTGTTTGTCGGCCTCCTGGGACTCCTCGCGGACTTCCTCTCTGCCGAGCCCCCAGCACCCACTCCCGAATTCTCCGAGCGCCTGCGCCAGGCGACGGAAGACCTGGCAGCGGCAGTACGGGAGCAGTGGCGCGCGGAGGAGAGGTTTCGTCGACTGCAAGACCCCTTCCCCTGCCCGTTCGCTGGACGAGGGCCGATCCGCTGATCACCGACCACTGGGCGAACATCCGCAGGCAGTCGGGCAACATCGCACCATTAGACGTGGAGGGTGAACTCGCCGATGTCCTGAGGACATTCGACGGGGTCCCTTCCAAGAGACTGGTCGTCCTGGGCAAGCCCGGCGCGGGCAAGACGGTGCTCACCTTGCGTCTCGTCCTCCAGATCCTCGAGGCCCGCCGGCCCGGGGACCGTGTGCCGGTCCTGTTCTCCCTGGCGTCATGGCGCCCGGGAGAGCAGAGCCTTCGGTTCTGGATGTCCGAGCACATCGCGAAGGACTTCCCCGCGCTGAGCGCCACGGCGCCATCCGGGGCCACCTGGGCCGCGGAATTGATGGACCACGTCCTCCCCGTCCTCGACGGTCTGGACGAGATGCCCGAGTCCTGTCGTTCGGATGCCATCCGGCACCTCAACGCGACGCTCGACCTGGAAACGCCGGTGATCCTGACTAGTCGTACGGACGAATATCGGCGCACCATCGAATCCGCCGACGTGTTCACAGCGGCCGCGGTCATCGAGCTGCAGCCGCTGGGCCTGGACCAGCTGGTCGGCTACCTGCCCTTCACCACGCGGCGCACGAACGGCGAAGCACATGGGGCGCTCACCACCAAGTGGACGCCGGTCCTCGACTACTTGCGAGAAAGCGGCACCGACGCCGTCGCGCAGGCGCTCATCGAGGTGCTCTCCACGCCGCTGATGTCGTCCATGGCCAGAGTCGCCTACAGCGACACCTCCGCCGACCCCGTCGAACTCATCGACATCAGATTCGCCGACACCTCAGTACTCGAGAAGCACCTGCTCAACTCCTTTGTCTTCGCTTCATATTTCCCGCACGCATCCACCAGCACCGCGCCGCTCGGATCCGCGCGAACGGGCCGCTGCCGTCCGGAACAAGCCCAGGTGTGGCTCACCTTCCTCGCCTCTCACCTGAGCCGGCTCGGTACGCGTGACA
Organism: Streptomyces coeruleorubidus; assembly: GCF_028885415.1. Taxonomy (GTDB): domain Bacteria; phylum Actinomycetota; class Actinomycetes; order Streptomycetales; family Streptomycetaceae; genus Streptomyces; species Streptomyces coeruleorubidus_A. The sequence continues at coordinate 24,883 of NZ_CP118527.1, read as the reverse complement.
TCGCGTGGTGGCAGTACATCCATGGCGTGCCGCGCGCGGTGCGCGGGCTTGCGGCCGGCCTCGTATCCGGAGTTCTGTTCGGCCTTGTCGGGGGCATCGCGGCCGACCCGGCCATCGGGTTCGCCTACGGACTGTTTTTCGCGCTCGCCGCCGGGACCTGCTGTGCGCTGGACTCGGAGCCAGAACCGTCCTGTCTCGAGGCGCGATTCCGGGGAACCGCAGGACCCTTCCTCCTCCGATTCCCGGTCGGCGTGGTCACCGGACTCGCCCTGGGGACAGCGTTCGACTTCCCAGGGCCCATCGTCCTCGGGCTGGGCCTCGCCTTCGGTCTCGCGGTGGGGCTGCGCGTGTGGCTGGACGTCCCGGCCAATGTGGCCAACGCTTCCACGCCCCTGGTCGTCTTCCGGCGGGACAGGACCTCCGCACTCGCTCATTGCGCGTCCTTCTCGTTCTCGCTCGGAATAGCTTACGCCGCGGCGATCATCTTCACCGAGGAGGCCTCGGGCGGACTCATGCTGGACCTTCCCCTAGGGCTCCGCATGGGGGTCGAATTCGGTCTGTCGGGAGCGATCGCCGGAGCGGTCGTCGGTGGAGTCGCCTACGGGCGCCTGGGAGCATGCGCGTACAGCCCGGCCGGCGCGGTTGCCGCGGGTCTCGCCTTCCCTCCAACGGACTCGGTGGCATTCGGCCTGGCCGTGGGTCTTCTGTTCGGCCTCGCCGTGGGATTCACCGTGCTGTCGTCACGGGCATGGGGGATTTTCTTGCTGGGCCGTGGATGGCTCACGGTGTGCGGACGCCAGCCACGGCGACTCCTTGGATTCCTGGCGGACGCGCACCGCCGCGGGATCCTGCGACAGACAGGCGGGGTGTACCAGTTCCGGCACGCCCACCTTCAGGAGCGTCTGGCGGAGCAAGCGCGAGCCAGCGACTGATTCCCACGTACCAGCGTGCCGTCCCGGAAACGTAGCTGCTGGCTCTCGCCCGGTTGCCATCGCCGAACTCGACGCGCTCATCGAGGCCCGGTCCAACGAGCACCGACACGCGACGGTGATCCGGAGCCTGCCCGGCATGGGCGCCCTCCCCGGCCGCGAGTTCATCGGCCGCCACCGGCGGCGACCCGGAGGCCTTCGGCACGGCCGACCGCCTGGCAACATGCGCCGCCCGCGCCGCTACCACCGCGGCCTGCTCCGGGCCTTCTCCCTCTCCTCCATGGCCAGCCTGAGAACCTGCACCGCCTCCCAGGCCTACTACGGGCGCAAGCGGAACGAGGGGAAGGGACACAAGCAGGCCTTGCTCGCTCTGGCCCGCCGACGAGCCAACGTCTTGTGGGCCATGATCCGCGACGGAGAGTGTTTACGAGGCCCTACCAACCGTCACGACAGCGGCTTGACATCGTCACTGGGAAGTTCTTTAAGGTCGTCCGGCTCGATCGGACTCGGTAGGTCGCTGAGTAGGGTGGTCGCCATGACCAGGGCAAGGGGGCGGTGGCCCAAGCTCGATCCCGCGGACAGCGGCGTGGAGGATGCGACGCTGCTCATCCTGCAATGGCTCGCTGCGCAGGGTGTGGGGGCCGTGATCCGGGTCGATGCGGAACGCTTGCGAGAAGGTCAGCCGGCGTGGACCTTTGCTGCCAGCGGTGGCCCGTTGACCAATGGCTTGAGAACTGACGGAGTGTCGGTCGCCGAGTGTATGGGCAGGGCCTTGCTTCGGCTGCGCGAGGCCGGGCTGGCCGTTCCGTTCTGAGTTTGGGCTTTGTGCCTGCCCTCGAACCACGCGCCGAACGTGATCGCTCGTACGAGGATTCCGGGGACGTGAACACGGCCTCCGCCTGATCCTGTGCTCCGACCAAAGAGGCACTTGACCAGGACGAAGGCCGTGGGGGAATGAGTCTGCTGCAACACGATGTCCGGCGGGAAGCGTTTGCGGTGGCGTCATGCTTCCGGGGCGACTTCTTCGACTGCCTGACCGCGCGACGAGACACGCTGTTCGAGCTGGCCGACGCACTGTTGTGCGCGGACGGGCCGGTGACCACGCCGGTGGACCTCACGCTGACGGCCGAACACCGGCGCGGGCACGGCGCCATGTACGACGCGCTGAACAGCGGGAACGTCGATGTGCTGCGGCTGCGGCTGCGGCAGGTGCTGGCCGGGCTGCCGCAGCCCGAGGCCGCCGACGGACGTCTGGTCCTGGCGGTGGATGTCACCCACTGGCTCCGGCCGGACGCGCCGACCAGTGCGGACCGCTTGTTCTGCCACGTCTACGGCCGCAGCGGACGTTCCTCGGACCAGTTCGTGCCCGGCTGGCCCTACTCGTTCGTCGCCGCGCTGGAGTCGGGCCGGGCCTCGTGGTGCCAGATCCTGGACGCCCTGCGCCTGGGGCCGGCCGACGATGTCGCCGAGGTCACCGCGGCCCAGGTCCGCCGCGTGGTCGAGGACCTCATCGACATGGGCCGTTGGCACGCGGGGTACCGCGACATCCTGGTTGTCCTCGACGCCGGCTACGACGCTCCGCGCATGGCCTATCTGCTGGAAGGACTGCCGGTGGAGGTCACCGACCGCTACGGCATCGCTCACGCGATGGCCTGGGACCGCATCCACCCCCGGCTGACCACCCGCTCCGCATGGATCGACCACACCAGCGAACTCCCCGTCATCGAAGGCACGTTGATCCGCCTGGAGGTAGACCGTCTGCCCGGCGGCCACGATCCACTCCCCGTATGGCTGTGGCGCCCGACGCCGACGGATCCTTCCGCCTCGCCGCCCGCCACAGCGGCGAGGTCCTCGACAGCCCCGGCGGCTCCGCCCAGGGCACCCAGCTCGTCCAGTGGCAGGACACGGGCGGCGACAGCCGGCGGTGGAAGCTCGTCGATGCGGGCGGTGCCTACTACGTCATCCAGCGGCCCGCCGGTTCCGGCACCAACCAGCAGTGGCAGCTCGACGCCCTGTGACGGAACGGTGCGGTGCGGAATTCCCCGGCCGCACCGAGGCCCATCCCACGCTTGCGGTCCGGGCGCGGAGGGCGTCCTCGGCAGCGACCTCGGCGCGCAGATCGGGTCGAGGGTGTCGTCATCGACGGCCCTCAGGGCGGCGCCCGTCACGTGCCGGCCGGTAGTCCCCGCACCCGACGCCGCACGGGTTGGTTCTCTTTGACATGAACTATCAACTGCCTCTGGGCGCACGGACGTTACGGCATCGCCCTTTCCGGCGGAGCACGCTCACAGCGTGGTGGTGAACTTCCTGTCGGCAAGCTTGCGCAGCCAGCCCCGCTCCGCCAGCCGGTTCAGCTTCGCGCGCATCGCCTCCGAGCGGGCCGGCTCCAGCGATATCCCTGACTCGCGGCATACCTGCTTGACCGTGACCGGGGCGCCCGCCCGCCGCACCACATCCATGATCCGCTGGTAGTGGTTGGGCAGCACGTTCTTGTCGACGCCTCGCTCGCGGCCTGCCGGCGGCCCCAGGAGACGTCGATTCAGGTTCCGTTTCGAGGTGCACCTGCTCGGCCAGGCGTCGCGCGACCCCGCTCAGCGACGGCCAGTTCCTCCAGTTCGTCACACACTTCCCGCCCGGATCGTACGGACACCCGCCTCGCTCACGCCGGGGAACCCGAGGATCCGCGATCACCGCAACGGTAGTCGATCTTGAACTGCCACAACCGCCCGCGACCAGCACCAGAACACACCCACCGACTCACACCAGCCTCGTGACCCGCATCTTCAAGATGGGGGATCTTCACTGGGTGCATGATGCCGTCTTCGGGGAGGACAAGTCCGAGGTCAGGACCCGCAATACGCACGCCGTGCTCGCCGCCGTCCGCGACCTGATCCGCAGCGCGCTCAAACTCGCCGGGTACGTCAAAACCGCCGCCGGACGCCGAGCCCACACCGAACGCCACCGCGTCCTCACCCTCTACGGGATCACATGATCAACCAGACATCCGAGGCAAACGCCGGGGCCCTGAGGCATGTCCTGTGGGAAGACGATCCCGGGGAGTTCCACGGCAAACGGACTGGCATCGGTCCCGCTTCGGTGGCGTGCCGTTTGCATTGACCCTCTTAAAGAGCGTTTAGAGGTCCTGACGAAGGCCTTGGACGCGGCGGTGGGTGATTAGGCAAGGCCGAGGTGGGCAAGCTCAGCAGCCCGGTGGCCGGCGGCAACGCCCCGGGGCGTCGAGCTGATGATGGGCTGGACCCGCGACGAGTACCGGCTGTGGCTGGTCCCGGGCGGCCTCCTGGACCGCGTCGACCGCCTCGGAGCCGTCGCCCTGGCCGGTGCCATGGCCCGCTGCGGCTGCTGCGGCGATGTCCGCGCGGCTGCCGCGCGCTGTACCCCGAGGCGGGCACGGCGGAAATCGTCGGCCAGCTTGTCACCGATCACCGTCTCCGCATCCCCTTGGACCACCCGCGACTCCGCCGTCCGGGCGTACTTCGTCGGCACTGACAAGGGCCGACGGAATTCGGGCACCCGCGACCGGAGGAACTTGTCCCCGGTCAGACATATTTTCTCCAGTCTCGCTCCACCTATGAGCAGGGAACTCCGAATCAGCTCGAGCAGCAGGAGAGCGCGCCCATGACCGGTACAGCCGACCCGCACCAGAGCTCCTCGCAGGCCCCGACCGACTGCGCGGCCGAGCCGATCGCCGGCATTCTGGCCGAGTTCGTGGACAAGCGCATGGGGCAGCGGATCTCCCAGGGCCAGGACCCGGTCCTGCGACCGGTCTTCGTCAAGTACCACGGCACCGCCCGGGGCGTGCTCACGGTCGCTCCCGATCTGCCGCCGGACCTTTGTGTCGGGTTCCTCAGAGCCGCCCGGGACCAGCAGGACGGTCTGACCGCCTGGGTTCGTTTCTCCAGCGATGTCCTGCCGGACCGTCCGGACTTCCGTCGGACCCTGGGCATGGGCATCAAGCTGTTCGGCGTTCCCGGCCCGAAGCTGCTGGAGGACGACGGCCGGGCGGACACCCAGGATCTCGTGCTGCAGAACCATGACGTGTTCTTCGTCGACACCGCCCGGGACATGTGCGAGTTCCAGCAGGATCCGGTCGCGTACCAGAACGCGCACCCGGTGACCCGCAGCATCCTGCAGGCCATGCGCAAGCCCGAGGAGAGCACGCTCACGGCCAGGTACTGGGGCGTGCTGCCGTACGCGTTCGGGCCCGACCGCCATGTGAAGTACGTGCTCGTGCCGGTCTCCTGCCCGCCCGGTGACCCCCAGGCGGCGCCTCCCGAGGAGAACCCCTCCTTCTTCCGGGAAGATCTGCGGCACCGGCTGGCCGCGGGTGAGGCGACCTTCGACCTGATGGTGCAGTTCCGCACGGACCCGGACCGTATGCCCCTGGACCGTGCCACCGTGCGCTGGGAGGAGTCGCTGAGCGCCCCCGTCCGCGTAGCCAGACTGACCCTGCGTCAGCAGGACGTCCGGGCACGCGGTCAGGACGCCTACGGCGAGAACCTGGCATATAACCCCTGGCACTGCCTGGCCGAGCACAAGCCGGTCGGCAGCATGGCCGAGGCCCGCAAGGTCGTGTACCGGGCGTCGGCCGCCCGGCGCCGCGACGCGAACGGCGTTCCGGCGGCGGAACCCGGCCCCGCACGCCCGCCGTCCGCCGAACCGCACGGGCGTGACACCCGGATCGTGCGGGCCGCGATCCATCCCGCCATCGGCGTGGCACGGGTCGGAGACAGCGCGGACGAGTTCTTCCTCGCGCCCGAGGTGGACGACCCTCCACCGCTGCCCGCCGGCTCGTACAAGGACGCCACCGGCGCCCTGAAACGGCAGGCGGCGCGCTTCCGCGTCTACGGCTACAACGCCGCCGGCGAGCCGGTCGCCGAGCTGACCGCGGACAACGCCGACATCCGGTGGACCGTGCATGTCGCCAACAAAAAGGCCGCCTGGTACCAGTTCCAGCTGGCCCTGGACATCCCGAAGCGGCCGCCGCCCCCGCCAGCACGCCCCGCAATCCCAAGGTGCCCCGAAAGGAGCGCGGTGGGCTGGTCATCGACCCCGGTCCCCGCTCGATCCGCGGCCGGGACCGCGCCGACCGGCCCGAGTACCGGTTCGACACGGGCTGCTTCCTCGGGAAGCCCGTCCATCTGGGCGAGGTGCGCACCGACGGCGCCGGCCGGCTGCTGTTCCTCGGTGGGCACGGCGTCTCGGCCTCGGTGGACCACGCTCAGGCCACGCACTTCGCCAACAACGACGGCTGGTACGACGACATCTCCGACGGCCCGGTGACGGCACGCGTGCACATCGACGGCCGTAGCGTCCCCGTCGAACCGGCCTGGGTGGTGGTGGCGCCACCGAACTTCGCGCCGGAGCTGAAGTCCGTCCGCACGATGTACGACCTGATGCGCGACGTCTTCGTGTCCGCCGGAACACTGCCGCTGCCGGAGAACGTCTCGTTCACCCGTGACGTCCTGCCGATCCTGCGGCGCCTGTGCGACCTCCAGTGGGTCAACCGCGGCATCGCCGCGCTGTTCGGACACGGCGGGCGGGAGCACTTCCTGGCGCCCGGGCGGCTCGCCAGGCTGGCCGACCCCGGGCCGCGCCACGCGGAGCTGCGCCAGCAGATCTGGGCCACGATGCGGGACCTCGACCGCGACGGTCTCTCCCCCGTACCGTGGCCGCCCCTCTACGGTGACTCGATGAGCGTGCGGCCGGTCTCCGCACGGCAGCATCTGACGCTGTCCTCGCTGCAGTACCGGTCACTGGCCCGGTGGGCCGCAGGGGACTTCGACGCCGACCACGACCCGTCGGCGGTGCCGCCGCGAAACCTCGACGAGGTGCCGCCGGCGGAGCGGCCGGGCATGCTCGACCGCGCGGCCCTGTCGTTCTGTCTGGCCGACGCGTTCCACCCGGGGTGCGAACTGTCCTGGCCGATGCGCCACAGCAGCCTGTACGCGGCACCGTTCCGGGTGCGGCACCGCGCCCCCGGAACCCCGGAGTCCGACCATGGCGAGGTGCTCACTCCGCAGGCGGCACTCGGCGTCGACGGTCCGCTGTACGCGCAGGGGCCGGGCGATCTGACGCGCTGGATGGCGGTGCCCTGGCAGACCGACACCGCGCGCTGCCGCTCCGGCTACTACCTGGGGTTCGGCCCGCGCTACGACCCCTACCTGCCCACCTTCTGGCCCGCGCGCGTGCCCAACCACGTCCTGACGGAACAGGACTACGACCAGGCGGTCGACCCCGGCAGGCCCGCCGAGGAACGCCGGACCGCCTTCGAGCGCCGGGCCGTCTGGGACAGGTGGCTGCCCCAGGACCGCATCGAGCAGATGAACGCCATGGTCAAGGACTTCGGAAAACTGGGCCTCGTCGAACGGCGCACCGGCGCCGCCGACGACCCGGAGCTGCCCGAGACGATGTTCGTGGAATCCACGGTGAGCTTCCACCCCGAGCAGCCTCCGCCCGCGCTGCGGAACCTGCGGTGCCTGCACGTGCCGGAGGCGGCGGATCCGGCACTGAACGGCGGCGCCGTGGCCGCGGCCCTGGAGCGGACGGACGTACCCCACGAGCACGTCATGGCGGGCTACTTCGAGAAGGTGGCACGCTTCCCGGAGGAGCGGTGACCTTCGAGGTGATCGTGGCCGGAGGCGGTCCGGCAGGCGCCGTCGCGGCACTGGTACTGGCACGGGCCGGCCGCCGTGTCCTGCTCGTCGACAAGGGCACGGGCGGCCCAGCGTCGTCCCCGTTCCGCATCGGCGAGACCCTGCTGCCCGCGGCCCGGCCGCTGCTGCACGATCTGGGCCTGTGGCCCGAGTTCGCCACAGGCCCGCACCTGCGGTGCGTGGGGACCTACGCCTCCTGGGGATCGAAGCAACTGCACGGCCGCAGCCACCTCCATGACCCGCACGGACACGGCTGGCACCTCGACAGGACCCGGTTCGACGCGTTCCTGCGGAGCGCCGCCGGGACAGCCGGTGCCGAGCTGCGCCGGGCCGAGGCCGTGCCGCACCTCACGCACGTGGGGGACCGGCGCGTCCTGATCCGCGGAGACGGCCGCCTCGAAGAGGTGCGCTGCGACTGGGTCGTGGACGCCACCGGCCGCCGCGCCGTGATCGGCCGCCGACGCGGCCGGCGCCGCAAGCAGGACCGGCTCATGGCCGTGTTCGCCCTGTTCGGACGTCGGCTCCCCGGTCATCGCACCGAGGACGCGGAGCTGCGCACCCTCGTCGAGGCGGTCCCCGGCGGCTGGTGGTACACGGCCAGGGTCCCGGCCGGGCGACTGGTCGCATACCTCACCGACGCGGACCTGACCGACTCCGCCCTGCGTACCGCCGAGGGGTTCCTCGACGCGATCGGGACCACCCGCCATGTCCGTATCCGCCTCGACGGCTACGACCCGGCCCACGCCCCCGCGCCCCGCTGGACCGCGGCCCACGGGCTTCGTCTGTCCCCTGCGGCGGGTCCCGGATGGATCGCCGCCGGGGACGCCGCCCTCGCCTTCGACCCGCTCTCCTCCCAGGGCATCCTCACGGCCCTGCACACGGGAGCCCGCGCCGGGCGGACCGTCGACCTGTGCCTGTCCGGCGAGACGGCCGCCCTCGCGGACTACTCCCTGTTCCTGCAGCGGATCACGGACGCCTACGAGCGGCATCACGCCGAGACCTACGGCCAGGAACAGCGCTGGCCGGAGCACCCGTTCTGGGAACGCCGACAACAAGCGCCCTGACGGCGCCACTCCCGCTGGGACTCCGCCACCGGGTCCAGGCCACGGTCCTGCCGGGGAGGATCGGCCGTGCGGCTCAGCACGAACGCCCCCACCAGAACAGTGGGGAGCCGTAGGCAGGCGAGGGTGAGGGCCCGCCCCCGGCACCCGGATGCGGGCCATCACGGCTTCGAACTGGGTGCAGACGTTGACGTTGCCGCCGGTGAGGGTGAAGACCAAGGGCCGACCGCGGCCGGCGCAGGCAAGGTGGGCCTTCGTGGTCAACCCGCCGCGGGACCGACCGATCGCCTGGCCCGGCCAGGGCCCCCGTTCCGGGCCCCGGCCGCGTGCTGGTGGGCCCGCACGGTCGTGGAGTCGATGCACACCACCGTCCAGTCGACCGCGCCAACGGCGTCGGAATGCTGCTGCACGTGAGTCAGCAGCCGGTCCCATCCGCGAGGAGGACATCACCCGGCTCTCCCCTCTCCGCAACCTGAACCTGCTCGGCCGCTACAGCTTCACCGCCTCGACCCCGGCCGCCGGCGCCCGGCGCCCGCTGAGCGACGCGGACGCGCTCGAGCTGGACGAGGACGACGAAGTCGCGGACTGAACGCCCACATCGGGTGACGCGGGCATATCAGGTGGCCGGGTGCTCGGAAATCGCAAGCGCCGGTAGGGGAGCCGATGTCAGGCTGCCTGATATGTCCGACTAAGCCTTGATTGATGCGGCCGACCTGGCGGCCTGCTCGATCTTCGCGCAGTAGGCTGCACGGGCTTCCTCGTCGATCTGCTGCTCGTTTTCGGCGCGCACCCCGGTCCGGCCGTCGAGACCCTCGCGCAGGATGTCGGCGTGCCCGGCATGCCGGATGGATTCGCCGAGGACATGGACCATGATGGCGAACAGGTTCGTGTTGGGACAAGGCTCCGGCCACCACGGCACGTGGCCGGGGGCGTCGAGGGGGAACTCGTTGATCGTCGCGTCCGAGTGTTCCCACGTGCGCCGGTAGAACCCGATGATCTGATCGCGGGTCTCGTCCTCGGTCGCCCACTGATCGCTGCCGTCGTGGTCCTGCCACCGGGACAGCGGTTCCGGGGAAGGGCGGTCGAAGACCTCGCCGAAGTACCTGGCCTCGACGGTGGCCACGTGTTTGACCAGGCCGAGGAGGTTGGTCCCGGTCGCTGTCAAAGGTCTGCGGGCGTCGTATTCGGACAAGCCGTCGAGTTTCCAGAGCAGCGCCTCGCGGTCCCGCCGCAGTCTCCCGTGCAGGTTGTCCTTCGCGAATTCATCGATCATGCGGCATGAACCTTCCTTGGGCTGTTCGTGGTCTCAAGATCCCGTACGTGGTCCGCAACGGCTGGCAGAGCCGAGGCTCAGGACTCCTGACACAACTGCGCAGGAGAACTACACGCATGCTGTTCGGTGCCGTTCTCTGATCCCGTTGAGTAGTTCGGGACGGGGACCGGGGAGGTGGGCGGGTGCCAGGTGAGAATCCAGCCGGCGGTAAGCACCGCCGCGCCGCCTGCCAGGGCGATTGCGCCGCCTGTTCCGATGCCTGCGGCCACCGAGCCGAAGCAGGCCGGCCCGACGCCCTGCAGCGTCATGCTGCCGGAGCCGAGCAGACCGAAGGCCTGGCCCTGGCCATCCTGTGGCAGGGCGTCCAGGAACGGCCGTTGCAGGCCGAGACCGTAGGCTAATCCGAAGCCGCAAAGCAGCAGCAGACAGGACGAGACACCCACTCCGGGCTCGGTAGCGAAGCCGACCAGCGGCAGTCCCGTCAGTGCAATCAACGGGACTACCAGTCGCTCCCGGGTGGGTGGCCGTAGCAGTCGACCCACCAGCAGGTCACCGACAAGCATGCCGACCGGCAGACAGCCCATCAGCACCGCGTACCAGCCGGGCGCGAAGTGGCGTCCTCCCGCGTAGGCGACGATCAGACCTTCCGCGCCCGCTACGAACGCGGGCGGTAGCCACTGGGCCAGCATCAGTCGTCGTACCGTGTGTCCGCGCAGCAGCAGGCCGACACCGTGCAGGCTTGCCCGGACGGCCCCGCCATCGCCCCGAGCGCTGCCGGGTGTGCCGCCGAACTCTCCCAGCTCCAGCCGGGGTAGCCGGATGCGGATAGCGAGCGCGCAGCCGAGGTAGAGGGCGGCGCTTACCGCGAGCGCCCGGTGCGGGCCGAGTACCGCGACGACCGCACCTCCCAGCGCCAGACCGAACAATTGCGCGCCAGAGGAGGCGATGTTGTTCAGTGAACGGCCCAGTACATAGGCGTCGCCCTTTAGCCACTGCGCGACCAGCCGACTCGACGCGCCGCCGAACACCGGTGTGGCGAGGGCGACCAGCGCCACGACACCGAAGCTTGCCGCGATCGGCATCCGCACCAGTGCGAGCAGCAGGGCGGCGGCGCACTCCAAGGCGTAGCCGCCGGCGATGAGCGCGCGGGGCGGCAGTTGGTCGGCCAGTGAGCCCAGCAGCAGCGAGCCGAACAACTGCGGGAGGAAGCCGATGCCGAAGGCCAGTGCGCTCAACAGCGCGGAGCCGGTGGCCGCGAAGACCAGCACCGAGAGCGTGGTGATCCGCAGCGAGCCCGCAGTGATCGCGACGGCGCGGGTCGAGAAGAGCAGCCGGAATCGCGGCTCGGCCAGCACCTCCCGGTAGGTGGCACGATGGTTGACCTGCGCGGGTTCGGCGGTTGGGGTCATGACGCCCAGCCTCGCCGTGCGCCCACGCCACTCACCAATGATTCGTCGCTGCACGAATCGGAACAGACGTCCGGCGGTAGCATCACAGGGTGCTCCGCTTCGAAGTCTCCGTCGAGGACCTGTTGCGCAGCCGCTTCGCACTGTCGCCGGCGATGGACCTCTGCTTACTACTACGCTCGCTCGCCGGCCAAAACCGGCAGCTGCCGCGAGCCTGGGCCACCCGGCTCCTGCCGGCCTTTGAACGGCTTCGCCGCGAGACCGAACTGGACGCCGCCCTCGCCCTGCACACCCCGCAATCCGGACCGAACTTCGTCGCCCCGCCCCCGCGCGGCCTCAACCAGACCTGGGCAGACGACCTGGCCATGATCCGGGCCACACCGCTGGAAGCGGCCCGCCACGAATTCGCCACCACCGCGACCGGCCCGTCCGCCCATGATCCCCGCGTACGCGCAGTGCTCGACTCCACGGACGCCGTCTCCAGGATCGCCGAGGCGATGAACCAGGCGTGGCACGAGCTACTCGCCACGGACTGGCCGCAACTGCGCGCGATCTGTGAGCGCGATGTCGTGCACCGGGTGGGTGTGATCGGCGAACACGGATGGGCCACGACCATCGAGAGCCTGCACCCGAGCATCGCCTGGCGCGCCGGCGGTATCGAGATCGGCTTCTTCCCCCAGTCGGAAACGTCCGCCTCGCCGGCGACGGGCTACTGCTGATCCCTTCGGTCTTCGTCGGGAATATCGCCGCCCACCTGGAAGACCCCTGGCCCAGGACCTTGGTCTATCCTGCCCGCGGCACCGCCGCCCTGTGGGGCGAACAGGCGACCGTCCCCCAACCGGACGCGCTGACCGCTCTGGTCGGCCGGGCCCGAGCCCGGCTGCTGTTGGCGCTGGACGCCCCGGCCAGTACCAGCCACCTCGCCCGAAGCCTCGCCATGGCACCCGGCGCGGTTGGAGACCACCTCGCCATCCTGCGAGGCGCGGGGCTGCTCGTCCGCGCCCGGTCCGGACGGTCGGTGCTCTACCGGCGCACCCCGCTCGGCGAGGCGCTGGTCGCCGGTTCGGGCTGAGGGCTCAGATCAGCACTGTTCTTTGAGGCGCCGCCAGCAGATGATTGCGCAGCCGAGGGTGAGGAAGGCCTGGTCGATGTCGGCGCGGATTTCCCAGCGGATACGCAGTCGGCGGAACCAGCGCAGAAGTGCGAAGGCCGCTTCGACGACCCAGCGGTTCTTGCCCAGGCCGCTTCCGTGCCCGGTGCCGCGCCGGGCGATGAGTGTGCGGATGCGCAGCTCACGGACCTGGCGGCGGTAGACGTTGTGGTCCTAACCGCGGTCGGCGTAGAGGACGTCGGGGCGCTGACGGGATCGTCCGCGCTTGCCGCGGATGGGCGGTACGGCGTGGATCAGGAACCCTGGCTCACCTCGTCAGCCGGTGACGCCGTGCTGGAGCTGCTTCTCGGCGCAGAGCAGATGGCGGCCGCTGACAAATTGGGTTGGAGCCAGCCGCACATCGGGCAGACAGCTCTCGTCGTTAGTGGACGCGTGCACCGGACCACCTCCACCAGCCGGGTGAGCAGGCTCTGCCACGGTGTTTCGCCCTGGTGTTCTGCCGTTCCGGCCCCCTTTGACGCGGGCGCCGGCGGCGGTCCGGTCCGGGCACCGGCCGCGTGCTGATGAGCCCGCACGATGGTGAAGTCGACCGAGATGTCCCAGTCGATCTCGCCCGCGGCGTCGGCCCAGGCCCGGACCTGCTGCAGCAGACGCTCCCACGTGCCGTCGGCCGACCACAGGCGGTGCGTTCATAGACGGTCTTCCAGGGGCCGTACTTCTCGGGAAGATCCCGCCACCGGCCACAACGTCCATTGCTCACCGGCAGGAACGGCCGCAACCGTTCCCACTCGGCATCCGTCAGATCGCCCCGTCCCATGCTCGCAACAACGACCCAGGCAGGGGGCAGTCACATGATCGCCCAAACAGCACACCTAGTAGTGCTTCGTTAGGTTCTGGCTCTGTGTCTGCGTGTGGTGAGGGGTCGGCCGCAGGTGGTGCAGATGCCGGTCCAGCACCTCAGCAGGTCCTGAAGGACATCGAGGACCTGCTAGAGAGTCAGGCCGGCATCTGGGCTTTTGGGTCGAGCCGCCTGAGGGTGAGGAAGGCCTGGGCGGCGGTGACGAGGGTGACGTGGTGGTGCCAGCCGCGCCAGGTGCGGCCCTCGAAGTGATCCAGTCCCAGGCCGTGTTTGAGTTCGCGGTAGTCGTGCTCGATGCGCCAGCGCATCTTGGCCCACCGCACCAGGTCTGCGGCCGGTGTGGTGGCAGGCAGGTTCGATATCCAGTAGTCCGTCGGAGCGTCCTGGCCGTCCGGCCATTCGACGAGGAGTGTCTGGACGGGCAGGACGCCGTCCCACCGGTTGCGGCCGCCGCCCGCTTCCTGCGCTGCGGCCAGGGACTGCTTGCCCGCGGGCCGCACCGTCAGCACCGCGAACCGTGAGGTCATCGCGCCTTTGCTGCCCTGCCTCCAGGTCACCTCGGTGAACCGCTGCGCACCCGCCTCCATTGCGAGGACGCAGACGGCTCGCGGTGGGGTGCGGTAGCGGGCAAGGGTGGGCGGTCCGAGCCCGCCATAAGCAGGCTGGTGCGGCTCAACATCCTCCGGGTGGGCGACTTCCTTGCCGTTCAGGGCCAGGACATAGGACAGCCCTCGCTCCTGGAGACCGAGCCGGAACGGCGTGCTGACGCCGTAGCCGGCGTCGGCGACCACGACCGGCGCCTTCAACTGCCACTCGGCGAGTGTGTCCAGGAGACCGAGCGCGAGACGCCACTTCTCCCGGTGCACCACGTCGTCGGGGACTCCTGCCCTGCGGCATCGGTCCGGCTCGTCCATCCACTCATGCGGCAGATACAACTGCCACTCCAACGGGCACGAGGCAGTGTCGGTGGCGGCATGGACACTGACCGCGACCTGGCAGTTCGCCCGCTTGCCGACCGCTCCGCAGTACTGGCGGGCCACCCCCACCGAAGCGGTGCCGCACTTGGGGAACGACACATCGTCGACGACCCACACCTCGGGCTGGATCACCTCGCACAACCGTCGGGCGATCCGCTGACGCACCGGCGTCCACTCCCACGGCGACTGGTTCACGAACTGCTGCAGAGCCTGCATATTGCCGTCCGGCAGACGCTCGGCCATCGGCTGGATCGACTTGCGCCGGCCGTCGAGCATCAGGCCCCGCAGATAACACTCGCCCCACCGCCGCTGATCCCGCCGCGGAACCGACCCGAACACATCGGCAACGAACTCCGCCAACTCGCCCCGGAGCCGCTCCACTTCCCCAACCTCACTTCGGGAAGCTGCCCACGATCAGCCGAGATCACGCAACGTAACGAAGCACTACTAGGCGTCCCGGTGCTGGTCCCGGACCTCGGGGCATTGCTGGAAGCCAGCTGACTTGTAGGTGGCGACGGCACCGACGTTGGAGCTGGGGGTGCAGACGATCGCGCTCGACGAGCCCAGCTCCTGGAGTGCGGCCGCCGCGGCGACGCTGATCGCCTTGCCGTAGCCGTGACCGCGATGTTCCCGGTGCACGCCCATCGGTTCGAGCAACCCGGGCCTCCCCGGACCGGCCGACCACACCGTCACCGCCGCCACCGCGTCGCCCCGGTCGTCGTACGCGACCAGACACCGGGCGTCGGCGTACGGCAATCCGGCCGCCATCGCGTGCCAGCGCTCGTCCGTGAACCTCGACCCGTCCCACGCTGCCCGATGCACGGCGGCAAACACATGCGCCTGCTCCGGCCCGACCACCTCGACCCGCACGCCGGGGTCCTTCACCGGCTCCGTGAGGTCACGGCGCAGCGGCGTCCACGGCTCGTCGGTGTTCCAGCCGTCCTCGAACAGCAGATCCTGGACCAGCGCACCCATCGGCGCCTCGACGTTCACCTTTCCCTCGGGCAGCACGCCACGCTCCGGCTCGGTCACGTCCTCAAGCAACTGCTGCGCCAGTTCCTCGTCCCGCTGAGCGTCTGGCGCCATCGTCAGCCGCAACAGCCCGGGACCGTCCAGCAGCCCGACGGCGAGAATCTGTCCGTCCCGGCGCCACGTCCTTACGGCCGCGGCGGTCGCTTCCGCACCTGACCGCCAGAACCAGCCCAGGTCCCCCGGATGCAGTTGCATCGGCGCCCCCTCGTACTGCCACTCCCGCAGCACGCCCACAGCCTGGCCCAGCTCGTCGACTCCCGGCTTGCCCAACACAATCGCCATACCCCCGATCACACACCACGGCATCGACAGACCGCACCCGGTTTCCGACGCGCGGGTGCACGCCCCGCAGCAGACCTGTCGGCATCCGGTCCCGGCCGCGGCCCTCGGCGGGAGGCGCGCACTGCGGGGCCAGCAGCCGGGCCCGCGGCCGCCTTGTGGGGCCGGAAGCATGTGTTGCTGAACGCCCCGTCCCTTAATCTCGTGCTGGGAGACGTCAGATGCCAGGGTGGGCGCGTTGGGGAGGCGATGGTGTTCGGCAGGAGCACGCGGTTGCTTGCGGGTGCCATGGCCGTGGCGTGTGTGGTGCTCGTCGGCCCCAGCGCACCGGGCAGTGGCCTCTTCGGCAAGTCGCTGCCTGTCGCTGACGTCAGGGACATGGTCCCGAACCGGGTCATGACGTGGAACATCTGTAATCCCTGCGAGGTGAGCAACGTCGACCGGGCGGCGGAGATCGCCGCGTATGCGCCCCAGGTCATCGGTCTGCAGGAAGCGTGCGTGCGTGACGTCGAGAGGATCCGGAATTATCTGAGGGGCTTTTACGGGCTGGATTACCACGTCGAGTACGGGACGGTTCTTCAGGATTGGGGTCGCTGCGGGGGAGTGCCGTGGAATCCTGGGGGCTTCGGCCAGGCGGTTCTCTCGGCGGCACCGATGACAGACCGCGTCCACGTGGAATACCCCGAGGGCGGATCCGAGGACCGTGGGTACATGGCAGTCACGACCATGGTGGGCGGCCAGCGGGTCCGGGTCTTCAACACACACCTCGCCCAACGACGTCAGGAAGCAGTCCGGGCAGACCAGATGGGGTGCTGGCCGCAGACGTCGCCCGGCACGACCGCGCAATCGTTCTCGGCGACTTCAACGCGGTGCCGGATGCTCCCGAACTCACCCGGATATGGTCACTGGCCGCGGACACAGACCCTCAGTGTCATCCCTCGCCCACCGGCACCTGCAAGCCGACCACCGACTGGCACAGCAAGTTCGACTACATCTTCCTGCGGGGCATCGCCCCACTCGAGCACCGCGTGCAACCCACCCCGTATTCGGACCACCACCTGCTGCACACCGACCTGCACCCGGCTTGAAGCGTCTCCGGGACCGCTGGCAGCTCGGAGCCCATGGGTACGGGCCAGTGCGTAATCACCAAGAAGTGCCCTGACTCATGGCGAGCATGTGATGGCCACGAGTTCACAGCGCAAATCACGAGTTCACAGCGCAAATGCCGCCCGCCGGCGGTCGATGTCCGCCCAGGGGCCAGGGCATGGCCCGGGGCGCGGCCTGATGCGGGCGGGCGGGCCCGCAGGCGACGGCCTTCACTTCCGTACGCGAACTGCCCTCCGGCGTGGATAGCGAGAACTGCCGGCAGCCGGCCGGGTAGACCTGCCACGCCCTCTGCCCACCTCACGCACGGCGCAGCCCAGCCACGCATGCGCTGTTCAACAGTTGAGGGACTCCGCCTTGGATATCACTCCAGCAGCCACCAACAAGGCACAGAACCCGGGGCGTCGATCCGCGCCCGTCACATTCCGCGCCCTGCCCGCCTCCACCACGACGCGCTGCACCTTCTCCGTCACCCGCGGGCGGCCGGGGGTGTCGCGGCCGCCGCCGGCTGGATGCTCGCCGTGGTCCTGCTCACCGCCAGCCGCCCGGAGGGCGACTTCCTGTTCGCGGCGGGGGCCGGCTCCTATCTCTTCCTGCTCGGGGCATCGGCGTGGCTGTGATCTGTGCCACCCTCGCCCCGAGGCGGCAACCGGACGGCGACCCCGTCCGACTTGGCAAGTGACGTACCACTTCGCCAGGACGCGCCCGTGGGGGTCCGGTGTGAGTTTCCCCAGCGGTCCTGAGATGCGGGTGAGAAGTGGCCAGTATGGTGGTGCGCGCCGCCGAGCTGCCCGCGTGAGGTTGTGTCGGGCGGCGGAGCCAACCGGGAGAACCTGCCTTGAGTCGTGAAACTGACACTCCGTCCTCCGGGCCCAACGGGCGCGGCGGAGCCGCCTACCCGTCGGGTACGCCGCCGTACGGGACCCCGACGGTCTCCGACGGCGGTACGGAAGCGGGCCGTTCGGCCACGCGGCCGGAGGAACGCAAGACCGAGACCACGCTGACGACCCGGATCCGGATCAACATCCCCGGGTCCCGGCCCATTCCGCCGGTGGTCGTGCGCAAGCCCGTCGCGGATGCGGAGGCCTCCGGCGACACCGGCGCCGACGCCGGCAACGACGCGACGGCTCCGGGCGCCGCCACGCCCAGAGGCACCGGCACGGTCGAGTCTCCTGCCGAGCCCGCCCGGTCCGGCGAGGACAAGCCGACCAGCGACTGGTTCGCGCCCCGCAAGTCGGGCTCGGGCAAGGCCGGTCAGGGGAGCGGCTCCACCAACGGGGCCGGTCTGCCGGGCGGTTCGGGTCCGGCGGCGGGTGGTCCCGGTGCGGCTGGTCCGAGTGCCGGTGGTACCGGTTCGGGCGGCCCCGCTGCGGGTGGCTCCGGTGCCGGGCGGCCCGGAGGCGTGGTCGGTTCCATGAGCAGGCCGGGCGGCTCCCGGTCCGGCGGCACGAACGGTGCGGGGCTCCCCGGCGGCGCGACCGGCGGCCCCGTCGCGCCCGGGCACGGCGGCGGCACGGGCTCCTTCGACGTCACCGAGGCACTGGCGGCGGGCCCGCTCGGCAACGGTTCACGTCCCGCCCCGGGCAGTGACGGTGGCGAAACGCGCCGCGACGACCTGCCGTACTTCTCGGAGAACGACCGCCTCGGCGGGAACGACCAGGGCGGCTACGGCGGCCAGGGCGCTCCCAACGGCTTCGGCGACGCGGGCGGGCCCGGCGGCCCCGGCACACAGGGCCCGGCCGGCCCGACCACCGGTCCGGTCACCGGGGACGGCCCGATGGTCCCCCCGGCGGGCGGCCCCGGCGGGCCGGGCAGCTTCAACGAGCAGGGCGGCCCCGGCGGGCCTGGTGCTTTCAATGAGCCCGGTGGTCCGGGTGGGCCGGGTTCCTTCGATGAGCCGGGTGGTCCTGGTGGCCGCGGTGCGTTCAACGAGCCGGGTGGCCCCGGTGGCCCCGGCGGCTTCAGCGAGCCCGGTCGCCCCGGCGCCTTCAATGAGCCGGGTATTCCTGGCGGCCCCGGTGGCTTCAGCGATCCTGGTCGCTCCGGTGGTCCTGGCAGCTTCAACGAGCCGGGTAGGTCCGGTGGCCCCGGTGCCTTCGACGAGCCCGGTCGCCCCGGCACGCCCGGTGGCCCCGGTACGCCCGGTGGCCCCGGCACGCCGGGTGGCCCCAGCGCCTTCAACGACCCCGGTCGGCCGGGCGACCCCGCCGCACCCGCCGGTCCCGGAGCCATAGGCGGCCCCGCCGGCACGGGCGGACCCGGCGGACCTGCCGGTACGGCCAACCCCGGGCGTCCTGGCGGCCCCGGCGGTACGGGCAACCCCGGAGGCCATGGCGGCCCCGGCGCCCCCTCGGGCCCCGGTGGCCCCGGCCCCCTCGGCGGCGCCCCCGGCGCTTCCGCTCCCACCAGCCACGGCGCCGCGGGCCACGGCCCCGGCGGCGGGATGAGCGACGACACCGCCATCCTCACCCCGCAGAAGCCGGCCCCCGAGCCGCCGGAGGGCCAGGGCTACGGCCCCCGCCACGACAACGTCTCCGGACACACCGTCACCAGCGGCATCCCCGTCGTACCGCCCGGCGCGGCCTCGCCGTACGGCCCGGGCGCTCCCGGCGACGGCCCGGTGCCCCACACGGCCCCGAAGCTGCCCGAGCCGGTCTCCCCGCCCCCGGCGAGCTCCTCGAAGGCGCCGAAGAAGAAGGGGCGCAACAAGCTCGTGCTGCTCGCCGCCGGCCTGGTGGTCATGGCCGGTGGCGTCTACGGCGCCGGACTGCTGATGAACCGCACCGACGTACCCAAGGGCACCACCGTGCTCGGCGTCGACATCGGCGGCACGACCCGCGACGGCGCGGTCAAGAAGCTCGACGAGGCCTTCGACGACCGCGTCGGCAAGGAGCTGAAGCTGTCGGTGGGCGGCAAGACCGTCGCCCTGGACCCGGACAACGCGGGCCTCCAGTTCGACATGGACGCCACGGCCGACGCGGCGGCGAAGAGCGACTACAACCCGGTCTCCGTGATCGGCTCGCTCTTCGGCAACCACCGCGTCGTCACGCCCGTCATGCCTGTCGACGAGGAGAAGCTGCACGCCTCCCTGGAGAGCGCGGCCGGCGGCGCCGGCTCGGTCACCGAGGGCACGATCAAGTTCGAGCCGGGTAAGGCCGTCCCCGTCTACGGCAAGCCCGGCAAGGGCATCGACGTCGCCAAGGCGACCGCGTCGATCGAGGAGGCGTACCGCACCCAGGTGGAGACCGGCTCGGCCACCTCGGTGGCCATCCCGACGACCACCCAGCAGCCGAAGATCTCCAACGCCGAGGTCGACCGGATGATGAACAAGTTCGCCAAGCCGGCGATGTCGGGCATTGTCACGGTCGAGGCGGGTGGGGTGGAGGTCAAGTTCAGCCCCCAGAACTCCCTGTGGAGGTTCCTCCGCGTCAAGGCCGTCGACAACAAGCTGGTCGAGTACTACGACAAGGCCGCGCTGAAGGAGCTGTACGGCGGCGCCTACGACGACGTGCTGATCACGCGGGGCAACGGCAAGAAGACTCCCGTGACGCCCGACGACGTCATCGGCGCCATGCGACCGGCCCTGCTCGGCAAGACGGCGGCGGACCGCGTCGGTGTGATCGACACCAACCCCAGTTAGCCGTGAGCAGGTTGAGGGGGCGCCCCGGGTTCATGGCCGGGGCGCCCCCTCAGCCCGTCTAGCGGGAATCCAGCTGCTTTCGAATGACCGAAAATGATCCCTCCTGCTCTCGTAGGACGTGTGAGTCTTCGGGCGGCGGCGAGGCTGTTTGTACAGACTCGCGAATTACAGCGGCGGCCTGTACGACACGCTCTACAGCAAGACCAACTACAGCGGCAGCACCTATTACGGCACCGGTACGGCCCTCGACAACACCGTGTCCTCGGTGAAGAACATGGACCCCGACACATTGCTGCACTTCTACCAGCACTCCGGTTACACCGGTGCGCTCAACGCCATTCCCCCGGGCGATCACATCAATCAGGTGTCCCTGTCCCTCGACAACGCGGCGAGTTCGCACTGCTTCGGCTCGAATTCCGCCTGCCCGAACTGAACGCGACGATGCGCCCCGTTCCCGGGGCGCATCCCGTTCGGGTTCTCTCCATCGGAGGAAGCGTCTGACCTGATGCGGAAGAGCTCAGTGGCCGCCGGCGTTGCCGCCCTTTCCGTCGTGATGCTGTCGGGATGCCAATCGGGTGGCCTGACGGTGAGCGAACCCGAGATCTCTTCCTCCCCGCCCACGAAGACCGTTGCCGGTGTTCAGGTGCCGATCCTCCCCCTCGATACCTACGGCGTCAGCGCGGAGCAGCGAGCAGTTCTCGACCAGGCCGTCGACGAGCTGGCGGGGACATGCGTGAAGGCGAAGGGATACACCTGGCCCGCTCGTCTGAAGCGGCTCGGCGTACCGCGTTCGGCCAATGAGCGGCGCTACGGGGTCACCGACCCCAAAGCGCAAGGCCCTCATGACGGACGCGGTCACCAAGGCCTACACCGGCCTTGACGGGACGACGACCGCGACGAGCCGCACGGGCGGCTGCCGCGGCGAGGCCCGGAAACCGCGCGGAGGCGGTCCGAGCAGCACGGGAAAAGGGCTGGTCGTGAACAAGGCCCCTACGGCGAGCAGGCGTCAGTTGAGCATCGCCCGGGCCGCGTGAGCCTCCCCGCGCACCCGCTCGGCAGCCCCCTCATCCACTGCCCGCACCACTTCCGCGTAGGCCTCCAGCTCCACGGCCCCGCCCAGAAAATCCCCTCGCCCCACCAGCAACTGCGCCCGCTCGTACCGCAACCGAGCTGGATGCGAGGGCAACAGCAACGACAACTCGACCGCCCACAGCGCCACATCCGACCGCTCCGGCCGAGCCGCCGCCCACGCCCGCACGTTGTTCAGGATCCGCAACACCACATCCAGCGGATCGGCCGGCCGCAGCATCGACGGATCAAGCTGCGTCCCCGTCGCCCCGGCAACCATCAACTCGGCGTCCGCCCCCGTGAGTACCCGCCCCCCGTCGAACGGATCGGCCAGCACCTGCCCCTCGTCAGGTCCGAACCCGACCACGAAATGCCCGGGCAGAGCCACCCCGTACACCGGCGCCCCGGCCCGCCGGGCCACCTCCATCCACACCACGGACAGCAGGATCGGCAGCCCGCGACGCCGCACCAGCACCTCGTGGAGCAGGGAGGACTCCAGGCGCCGGTAGTCCGCCGGGGTGCCGTGAAACCCCAGCCGGTCACCGAGCAGCTCCCGCAGGGCGACCGCCCACGCCCGCGGCCCCCGGGCCGGTACGGCAGCAGCCCGGCCAGCCGGTCCAGCTCGACCTGCGCGGCGTCCATGCCCGCCTCGTCCAGCGCTCCGTCCGCCTCCGCGCCCACCAGCAGGCACAGCGTCGACAGATCGGGCCGCTCGGACCGGGCCTCTTCGGCGAACCACCGCCGCAGCTCGGCGGAACGCTCGGGGGGCGGGGGATACGGGGGACGCATAGCTGGCTCGTGCCCTCTCACGACGATCGGTTACCGGCCAAAGGCGCGGGCATCCGGCGCCCGGTAGTGGTGGTACGCGTGGTGCGCGGCGAAACCCATCCCCGCGTACAACGCCCGCGCTCCCTCATTCTCGGCCTCGACCTGGAGCCACGCGGCCGACGCGCCCTCGTCGAGGGCCCGCCGGGCCAGCGCCGCCATCACGGCCGTGCCCAGCCCCTGCCGCCGCAGATCCGGATCGACCTCGACGGCGGCGAACCCGGCCCACCGCCCGTCGACGACACACCGCCCGATGGCGGCCGGAGCCTCGTCCTCAGCCGAACCGGTCACGGTCGCGAACCACACCGAAGGCCCGCTCCCCAGCACCCGCAACGCGACCTCGCTCACGCCCTTGCGCTGGTACCGGGCCAGCCACGCCTCGTCGGCCTCCCGGGACAGCACCACCCCCGAGGGCTCGGCGAGGTCGGCGACCGGCGCCAGCGGCCCGACCCACATCTCGGCGGTCACCTCCCGTACCCAGCCCCGCGCCTCCAGCTCCGCGCACAGCAGCTCCTGCGTGCCCTCGGCACCGGTCGCGGTCTGGACGTAGACGGGCAGGCCACGCTCGGCGTACCACCGCCGAACGGCGTCGAGGGCCTCGTCCAGGGACACGCCCGGGTCACCGAGCGGCAGCACCGAATTCGCCCGCCGTGTGAACCCGGACGCAGCCCGCAGCTCCCAGTCCCCGAGCAGCTCGCTCTCCACGGGCCGCCAGGCCCGCGCGGCGACCCGGGCCAGCTCCTCGTAGGAGGCGGCCGGACCGCGGCGACGCGCCGGTGCGGCGGGTACGACCTTGCCCGCGACCAGCGCGGATTCCACGATGCGGACGCTCTCGCCACCCTTCCGTGTGATCAGCAACACACCTTTGTCCCATGATGTGAGAACCCCGACCGTGTCGGTGAACTTCTCACCTGGAGGTGCATGTTCGATCAAGCTCCGTACGGAGACCCGTTTGCCCACGTCAGCAGCGGTGATACGGACCTCGAGTCGCCCGGCGGCAGAGATTTCCACAGGTCAGTTCACCCCTCCTGTTCGGATCATGCCCAGGAACGGAGATACTAGGGGCGGGCATCGACGACGCCGCGCTCCCGCGCGCCAGGCGGCGGAGCCTGAGGAGGCCCGCCAGCGCCCTATCGAGGAGGAACGACAGCGTGACCTACGTCATCGCGCAGCCTTGTGTCGACGTCAAGGACAAGGCGTGCATCGAGGAGTGCCCGGTCGACTGCATCTACGAGGGCTCCAGGTCCTTGTACATCCACCCGGACGAATGCGTCGACTGTGGTGCCTGTGAGCCGGTCTGCCCGGTCGAGGCGATCTTCTACGAGGACGACACTCCGGAGGAGTGGAAGGACTACTACAAGGCGAACGTCGAGTTCTTCGACGAGCTCGGCTCGCCCGGCGGTGCCAGCAAGCTGGGGCTGATCGAGCGCGACCACCCCTTCATCGCCGCGCTGCCGCCGCAGGCCTAGTCACCGCAAGCGGCCCGCACATCCGTGCCGCCTCGGTCCCGTACGGCCCGATCACGCCCTGATCGCCGTACGGGGCCGAGGCGTTTGCCGCGAAGGCTCGTACGTACCAGAAAGTGAGCCAGAAACCGTGTCCGCAGTCTCCGACCGTCTCCCCACTTTCCCCTGGGACAAGCTGACGTCGTACAAATCCACGGCCGCCGCCCATCCGGACGGCATCGTGGACCTGTCGGTCGGCACCCCGGTCGACCCGGTCCCCGAGCTGATCCAGAAGGCGCTGGTCGCCGCGGCGGACTCCCCGGGCTACCCGACCGTCTGGGGCACGCCCGAGCTGCGCGACGCGATCACCGGCTGGGTCGAGCGCCGCCTCGGCGCCCGGGACGTCACCCACCGCCACGTCCTGCCGATCGTCGGCTCCAAGGAGCTCGTCGCCTGGCTCCCGACCCAGCTGGGCCTCGGCCCCGGCGACCGGGTGGCCTACCCGCGCCTGGCCTACCCGACGTACGAGGTGGGCGCCCGCCTCGCCCGCGCCGAGTACCAGGTCTACGACGACCCGACGGAGCTGGACCCCGAGGGCCTGAAGCTCCTCTGGCTGAACTCCCCGTCCAACCCGACGGGCAAGGTCCTGGCGAAGGCGGAGCTCACCCGGATCGTCGCCTGGGCCCGCGAGCACGGCATCCTGCTCTTCTCCGACGAGTGCTACCTGGAGCTGGGCTGGGAGGCCGACCCGGTCTCGGTGCTGCACCCGGACGTCAACGGCGGCTCGTACGAGGGCATCGTCGCCGTCCACAGCCTCTCCAAGCGCTCGAACCTGGCCGGCTACCGCGCGGCGTTCCTGGCCGGCGATCCCGCGGTCCTGGCTCCCCTCCTGGAGATCCGCAAGCACGGCGGCATGATGACGTCGGCACCGACCCAGGCGGCGGTGATCGCGGCCCTCGGCGACGACGAACACGTCCGCGTCCAGCGCGAGCGCTACGCCGCCCGCCGCGGCCTCCTGCGCGAGGCCCTCCTCGCCCACGGCTTCCGCATCCACCACAGCGAGGCCAGCCTCTACCTGTGGGCGACGAGGGGCGAATCCTGCTGGGACACGGTGTCCCACCTGGCGGAGCGAGGCATCCTGGTCGCCCCCGGCGACTTCTACGGCCCGGCAGGCGCCGAGTTCGTCCGCGTGGCCCTGAC